>NZ_CP152053.1:32500-5828524 GCF_038643155.1 Peribacillus sp. FSL E2-0159 | reverse complement strand
ACTTATCCCTCCTTTGCAAAATATTTTTAATAATTGTATCTAAATGTATAGGCACAAATAAACTCATCGATTGCCGTCTTTATATTAATTTTGACAGCAAAGGTTCGGTGAGCTGTATAAGAGATTTTTGTGTTGTGTAATGTGAAGTGCCTAAAAACTATATCTTGCGCTGTACAACCTTTGTACAGACTACATCTGGTGAGCCAGTGCAGATTTGAATGTTTATTCATCAACAGGTATTTTAAGAAATATATAATAAAGAAGAAAAAAGGGTTTTCGACAATATCCACCATCTGTGGACAGATTAATATACACAGGTCGAATAAACTATCCACAAGTTATGCACAGTCTGTGGATAACCATTCCCTGTTGATAAAGTTATTCAGAGTGAAAACACAAATATAATATCAGAAAATCAGGCGTCTTGCAATGGGTTAGAAAACTTTATCCACAACTTACCGAGCTTGTGGGAAAAACTTTTCCACAGGCTATTGTTATGTGCAAAAGTCTATAAAATGGGTTGTGGATAGAAAAAAACATGTCGAATTTTATCCACAGATCATGATTATAGGCTCGAATTAATTTAATTTGAACCAAGTTGTTCAAGCTGTAAGACCTTCATGATACAGATCGAAAGATGATTCAGGTTCATTCTTATTATTTGTCGAATGTTGTGGCGATCAAGGGAGAATTCATTGCGAATCTCATAGTACCCATGGATAAAATGATGGAAATTTCCCTTTCCCCAAAAATTTCTATATCAGTTCGGGGCAAAATCATTTACAATAGGCTAGGTAGTAAAAAAAGGCCTACTGGACATTGAGCATTAAAAAAGAAATATTTTTATGGATGAGGTTGACAAGTAGAAACCTCCATCTATATAATTGTAAAGACTGTCTTTAACTGTTATTCCTCAGGGAGGTGTCATATAATGAAAAGAACTTATCAACCGAATAACCGCAAACATAGTAAAGTTCACGGTTTCCGTGCACGTATGAGCACGAAAAACGGACGTAGAGTAATCGCTGCACGTCGCCGCAAGGGCAGAAAAGTATTATCTGCATAGACCACTGAAAAGTCTCAGTGGTCTTTTTTCGCAAAATAAGGGATTTACTGAGACTCAATTCATGTAATGAAGGTGTAAAAATGAAAAAAAAGTTAAGGATTAAGAAAGAGGACGAATTTCAGCTTGTGTTTAAAAAAGGTGAGTCTTCTGCTAATCGGCAATTCGTTGTCTATGTCCTTGAAAAGCCGGGTCAGGATTATTTTCGGATCGGCCTTTCAGTCAGTAAAAAAATCGGGAACGCCGTTGTAAGGAACCAAATTAAAAGATACATACGGCAAGCGTTTTTGGAATTGAAAGAAGATATAGAAGAGGGTAAGGATTATATTGTGATTGCTCGAAAACCAGCGGCGGAAATGGACTTTTTCCAGGTGAAAAGCAGCTTGATCCATGTCCTGAAACGTTCTAAATCACTAAACTTTAAAATGAAAAAACAATAAAGTCCCCTTAATATATCGATTAAGCACTCCTCGGATCATGTGGTTACTGGAGAAAGGTGACATAGAAAATTCCGATTGTAACTGTGGAAAAATTGGATTACTTTTCCTTGAAATCTTCTAATAAACAGTTCACAATTGTTTCAAAAAAGATTGATTGCAGTTAGGAGGAAATTACGGTTGAAAAAACGAATATTACTCATTATTGGACTAGCCTCGATAATGATGTTGTTAGCAGGGTGTACGGAAATTAAAGAACCTATTACTGCGGAAAGTGAAGGTTTTTGGAATTCATACATTGTCTATCCATTATCAGCCCTGATCATTTGGCTTTCTGAAGCATTTGGCGAGAACTATGGTTTGGGAATCATCGGTGTTACACTAATCATTCGCTTAGCATTACTTCCATTAATGATCAAACAGGTGAAAAGCTCGAAAGCAATGCAGGCCATTCAGCCTGAAATGAAAGAACTTCAAGCAAAATACAGCTCAAAAGATGCTGCCACACAACAAAAACTACAGCAAGAAACAATGGCTCTATTTTCAAAATATAATGTGAATCCATTGGCGGGATGTTTGCCGATATTGGTGCAAATGCCGATTTTGATCGGATTTTACCATGCAATCAGCCGTACGGAAGAAATTGCTTTACATAGTTTTCTTTGGTTTGATTTAGGTTCCCCGGATCCTGTTTATGTTTTACCGGTCGTTGCAGGTATCACGACTTTTATTCAGCAAAAGATGTCCATGGCTGGAATGAACTCCAATCCACAAATGGCGGCACAAATGACGATGATGCTTTACATCATGCCAATCATGATTGTTGTTTTTGCTATTAATTTCCCCGCTGCTCTTTCTCTTTACTGGGTAGTTGGTAACCTTTTTGGTATCGTTCAAACATATTTCATCAAAGGTCCGGATCTTAGAAAAGCAGCTGCGGAAAACGCGGGAGGGGCAAAGAAAAAGTGAAAAAGGTAACTGCTACAGGACAATCTGTCGAAGAAGCAGTAAATTTAGCTTTAGCTCAACTGAACAGCACTAAAGATCGCGTGGAAATTGAAATAGAAGATGAGGGCAAAAAAGGATTTTTTGGTTTATTTGGTGCAAGGAAGGCCATTGTCCATGTGACATTGCCTGCAGATCCCATTGAAGAGACACTTGGGTTTTTGAAGAATGTTAGCGTGGAAATGGGAGTCAATGCACAAATTGATGTCACTCGTAAAGGTAAGAACGTAACATTCCATTTATCAGGTGATAAAATTGCATTAATGATTGGAAAAAGGGGTCAAACACTAAATTCACTTCAGTATTTAGCACAGCTGGTAGCAAATCGATATTCGAAGCAGTTTTTGAATATTACTGTAGATGCAGAAGATTATCGAAATCGCCGCAATGACACTTTAATCCAATTGGCTGAAAGAATGGCGAATAAAGCCATGAAAACAGGTAAAACTGTTTCACTGGAGCCGATGCCATCCTATGAACGTAAGGTCATCCATAATGCTCTCTTGGATTATCCGAAAATAAAAACAACTTCAAGTGGGACGGAGCCATATCGCCACTTGGTCATTACTCCACTTAAATGAACCTTCTGCTTTTAAGCAGGGGTTCTTTTTTTTAGGTCATGATATCGTTGTGTGTCGAATATCTTTTTACAAAGCATCGATTCAACAATAAGTGACATATTTCTTTTTATATTCTCTTGATTCGTAAAGGGAATGGAAGAAAGGGAAGCGGGCGATATTTGTTATTCACATGTGGATAAGTTAAAATGAATGTTACAGAATATGGATTAAACGCATGTGGATAACCCTTGGAAGGAAGGAGTATCTACTTTTTTTCATGAATATACTGTGGTATTGTAGTAATTTAGGGATTCGACGATTTTATTATCAGAAAAAAATAGAACCATCAATATATAAGAGGTGAAAGCATGGAATTCGATACAATCACCGCTATCTCTACTCCCTTAGGGGAAGGGGCAATCGCCATCGTTAGAATCAGCGGTGATGAGGCCATAGAAATAGCCGATAGGATCTTTAAAGGGCCAGGTGGAAAAGGGTTGCTGGAAGTGAAATCACATACGATTCATTATGGCCACCTTATTCAGCCTAAAACAGGTGAAATCATAGAGGAAGTCATGGTTTCGGTCATGATGGGTCCAAAGACATTTACAAGAGAAGATGTAGTTGAAATAAATTGTCACGGTGGTATCGTTTCGGTCAATCGGGTATTGCAGCTTATTCTCTCACAAGGTGCTCGTTTAGCGGAACCTGGCGAATTTACAAAGCGGGCTTTTTTGAACGGCAGGATCGATCTTTCTCAAGCTGAGGCCGTTATGGATTTAATCCGTGCTAAAACGGATAAAGCCATGAATGTTGCATTAGGTCAAATGGAAGGTCGGCTTTCGAAATTAATCCAAAATCTGCGTCAGGAAATTTTACAGACCCTCGCTCAAGTCGAGGTAAATATAGATTATCCGGAATATGATGATGTCGAAGAAATGACGCATCGTTTATTTTTGGAAAAGGGCAGTTATGTGAAGAATGAAATAGAGAAACTGCTTCACACGGCCCAACAGGGGAAGATACTTCGGGATGGGCTTGCGACCGTTATCATAGGGCGCCCTAATGTCGGAAAATCTTCTTTGCTTAACAGCTTAGTTCATGAAAATAAAGCGATCGTCACTGATATTCCAGGTACAACACGTGACGTAATTGAAGAGTATGTCAATGTTCGCGGTGTACCGCTTAAACTTGTCGATACAGCAGGAATTCGCGAAACGGAAGATATCGTTGAACGAATTGGAGTTGAACGGTCTCGTGCAGTATTAAAAGAGGCTGATTTAATATTGCTTGTATTGAACTATTCCGATGATTTCACTACTGAAGATGAGAAACTATTTCAAGCCGTTGAGGGAATGGATGTTATCGTTATCATCAATAAAACCGACCTTCCACAAAAAATCGATATGGTAAGGGTTAAGGAAAAGGCGGCATCCCATAAGATTGTTTCCACTTCATTATTGGAGGATCGAGGGGTCGATGAATTGGAAGAAGCCATCTCTTCTTTATTTTTCGAGGGTTCTTTAGAAACGGGAGACCTGACCTATGTTTCCAATGCCAGGCATATAGCTTTGCTGGGACAGGCATTACAGTCTATCGAAGACGCAATAGAAGCTATTGAAATGGGTACGCCGGTTGATTTGGTTCAAATCGATTTCACGAAAGCATGGGAGCTCCTTGGAGAAATCATTGGCGAAAGCGTTCAGGATAATTTAATCAACCAATTGTTCTCTCAATTTTGTTTAGGAAAATAAGCGTAAAAGGAGGAAAAGGATATGCAATACGAAGCAGGTAGCTATGATGTCATTGTTATTGGTGCCGGTCATGCTGGCAGTGAGGCAGGCCTTGCAGCTGCAAGAGTCGGAGCTAAAACATTGATGATCACCATTAACTTGGATATGGTCGCCTTTATGCCATGCAATCCGTCCGTTGGCGGGCCGGCAAAAGGGATAGTCGTTAGGGAAATTGACGCTTTAGGCGGTGAAATGGGAAAAAATATCGACAAGACCCATATTCAAATGAGGATGCTCAATACGGCTAAAGGTCCGGCTGTTCGTGCGTTGCGTGCGCAGGCAGATAAATTTCTCTATCAACAAGAAATGAAAAAGACGATAGAAGACCAAGAAAATTTGACATTGATTCAAGGAATGGTAGAGGAATTAATTGTTGAAAACGACGTATGTACGGGTGTCATCACTAAAACAGGCGCGGTGTACCGTGCGAAAACTGTCGTAATCACGACGGGAACATATTTACGCGGTGAAATCATTTTAGGGGAACTGAAATATTCAAGCGGCCCTAATAATCAGCAGCCTTCCATCAGGCTTTCTGAACATTTAGAGCAGTTAGGATTTGATTTGGTCCGTTTTAAAACAGGAACTCCACCACGTGTGAACAGTTCTTCAATAGATTACAGCAAAACGGAAATTCAGCCTGGCGATGAAGTGCCACGTGCATTTTCTTATGAAACAACAAAGTTCATAACGGATCAATTGCCATGCTGGTTAACGTACACGAATGAGGGGACACATCAGCTCATTGACGAGAATCTACACCGTTCACCAATGTATTCCGGAATGATAAAAGGAACTGGTCCGCGTTATTGTCCTTCGATAGAAGATAAAGTCGTCCGTTTTAATGATAAACCAAGGCATCAAATCTTCCTGGAACCTGAAGGCCGCAATACAAAGGAAGTTTATGTGCAAGGTTTATCCACCAGTCTGCCTGAAGATGTACAAGTGAAAATCCTGCAAACAATTCCAGGCCTTGAAAAGGCGGAAATGATGCGTGCTGGATATGCAATTGAATATGATGCTATCGTTCCTACACAGCTATGGCCTACACTTGAAACGAAGAAAATCAAAAATCTTTATACTGCTGGTCAAATTAACGGGACATCCGGCTACGAGGAAGCAGCAGGACAAGGATTGATGGCCGGTATTAATGCAGGATTGAATGCAATGGGGAAAGAAGAACTGATTTTAAGCCGTTCGGATGCCTATATTGGTGTTCTCATTGATGACCTTGTAACGAAAGGCACGAATGAACCATACCGTTTGCTGACTTCACGTGCAGAATACCGTTTATTATTGCGTCATGATAATGCCGATTTACGCTTAACGGAAATTGGATTCAATATCGGGATGATCAAAGAAGAACGCTACAATCGCTTCCTTATGAAAAAAGAAGCGGTTGAAATGGAAAAAGAACGACTAAAATCAAACTTCATCAAACCGACCAAAGAGGTACAAGAGGTCATTACTGCAAGTGGCGGCAGTGAGTTAAAGGATGGAATCCGTGCCTCCGATTTATTGAAACGGCCTGAAATGGATTATTCCCATATTCAGAAGTTGGCGCCAAGTGATGTCGAACTGAGCGATGAAGTGACGGAACAGGTCGAAATCCAGATCAAGTATGAAGGATATATCGAAAAATCCTTGCAGCAAGTCGATCGCCTGAAAAAAATGGAGAATAAAAAGATTCCAGAGAATATCGATTATGATGCTATTTCTGGTCTTGCAACGGAAGCACGTCAAAAATTAAAGCAGGTCCACCCGCTATCAGTAGCTCAGGCTTCAAGAATTTCCGGTGTGAATCCCGCTGATGTTTCCATTTTGCTTGTTTATTTGGAACAAGGTAAGATTGCCAGAGTATCTCAGTAATGGAAATACCCGAAAAGGATTGAAGAAAACATGAATATTGAACAGTTCCAACAAGCACTGCTGGAGAAAGGGATCAAGCTTTCTCCTCAACAGCTTGATCAGTTTGACACTTATTATCGATTATTGGTGGAATGGAACGAAAAGATGAACTTAACAGCCATCACTGATAAAGAAGAAGTTTATCTTAAGCATTTTTATGATTCTATCAGTGCAGCCTTTTATTTTGACTTTAACAAATCGTATCGAATTTGCGATGTTGGGGCTGGAGCTGGATTTCCGAGTATTCCATTGAAGATTTGTTTCCCTGATATCCACGTCTCGATTGTGGATTCCTTGAATAAGCGAATTTCTTTTTTGAATCACCTTGCGGATTCCTTGCAATTAAAAGGAGTTTCCTTCTATCATGACCGGGCGGAAACCTTCGCCCAAAAACAGGAGCATCGCGAATCCTATGATATTGTCATGGCAAGGGCCGTAGCCAGGATGTCTGTATTAAGTGAACTATGTTTGCCGCTCGTTAAACTGGATGGGACGTTTATTGCCATGAAAGCGGCTAGTGCACAAGATGAAATGGACACAGGGAAGAAGGCGATTTTTACGTTAGGCGGAGAAATCGAAGAAATTCATCCTTTCACATTGCCAGAGGAAAATAGTGAAAGAAACATCATTACTGTAAAAAAAGTGAAGAAGACTCCTAAAAAATACCCGAGAAAACCAGGCACACCGAATAAGCAGCCTATAGAATGACCTCTGCACGATGAGTATGTTTTCATAGTAAGGGTAGATGATTCAGATATATGGCTGGTACTTGCCCTTATTTTCTTTTACTATAAATGTATGACCTTATTATTTTCACTTAATACGGCATTTGCCAACAAGAAGGCATTTTCGGTACATGTTAAAACGTGAGCCCTGTGCTGGCTGATTCAGGGAAATAATCTATGGCAAGCCGGCCGATATTTATAATAACTGGCCGTCCATTCCTCATTATTGCCTTGATGGCGCCAGTCGACATGTTTTTTACAGTGAAGGGCCATATGTATAACCATGTCGGGAAATGTATGCAGGACTTGTCCTTTAAATAGAGAATATGTTATTTGGGAGTTTTAAAAGGTGGTGTAGGAAGATGAAGCATCCTTTTTCGCGGTTCTTTGGGTTTGGCGAAAAGGAAGAAGAGCAACTAGAGATGGAGACACCTAGCAATAATAATGAAGAGATAAGAAAAATTTCCATTTCTGATATTGTGCCTAATCGATTTCAACCAAGGACCGTTTTTAATGACGATAAAATTGCTGAATTGGCTCAAACGATTCATACACATGGGATCATTCAACCGATTGTAGTAAGGGCTTATGGTCAGGGAAAATATGAAATCATTGCAGGTGAGCGCCGTTTCCGGGCCATGCAAAAGCTTGGCTGGGAATTGGCACCTGCTATAATCAAAGATTTCACCGATACAGAAACGGCTTCCGTTGCGCTGATAGAAAACCTTCAGCGTGAAGAACTGACACCGATTGAAGAAGCTTTGGCTTACGGAAAACTATTGGAGCTGCATAGTTTAACCCAAGAAGCTCTGGCACAAAGACTGGGAATAGGCCAATCTACCGTGGCGAATAAGCTTCGGCTGCTTAAGCTGCCGCAAGAGGTTCAGGATGCACTTCTTCAAAAGCAAATTACGGAACGCCATGCCCGCTCGTTGATACCGTTAAAGAGTCCTGAAAAGCAGCTTAAACTGCTTTTGGAAATCATCGAAAAAGGGTTAAACGTCAAGCAGACCGAAGAGCAGGTCGTCAAGCTCTTAACGGGTACTGTGCAGAAGCCGAAGCCTAAGCGAAAAGCGTTTAGTAAAGACATGAGGATTGCCGTGAATACGATACGCCAATCACTCAGTATGGTTACAGACAATGGAATAAATTTGGATGCAGAGGAAGAAGAATTCGAGGAGTATTATCAGTTCACGATTAAAATACCCAAGAAAAAATCTTGATTCCCTATCCTTAGCCCGCTTGGTAGTCTCCGATTACCAAGCTTTTTTTATTTTCTCTCCAAAACTGGTATTTCCACCTTAAAAACATTCAACTTTCCCCTAATTTTTAATGCTTTTAGATATATTTCAAATTTTAAGAGGAATTTAAGAAAACGATTTCTTCCAGTAACATTCATGATAAAATAGAAAGAAATAAATGGATTTACGGTAAAAATTAATAGATATAGCGTGATGAAGATAGTTGAAAGCAGGTGAATTCGTGGGTAAGATACTCGCCATTGCCAATCAAAAGGGCGGTGTTGGAAAAACGACAACTTCTGTCAGTCTAAGTGCCTGTCTTGCATACATAGGACAGAAAGTCTTAATGGTCGATATTGACCCGCAGGGAAATGCGACAAGCGGTGCAGGTATCGACAAAGCAGATGTGGAACAATGTATTTATGATGTATTGGTCGATGACGTTGAGGCCAGTACCGTTATCATGGAAACAAAGGTAGAAAACCTATACGCTATACCTGCGACTATTCAACTTGCAGGTGCAGAAATTGAACTTGTTCCAACCATCTCAAGGGAAGTCCGATTAAAAAGGGCGTTAGAAGAGGTGCAAAGCCAATATGATTACATTGTGATTGACTGTCCTCCATCGTTGAGTTTGCTTACGCTTAATGCCTTAACGGCTGCTGATGCTGTTTTGATTCCGGTACAATGTGAATATTATGCATTGGAGGGTTTGAGTCAACTATTGAATACGGTCCGCCTCGTCCAAAAGCATTTGAACCATGATTTGAAAATCGAAGGTGTGTTATTGACGATGTTGGATGCAAGAACAAATTTAGGTCTCCAGGTCATAGAAGAAGTCAAAAAATACTTTCAGGATAAAGTCTATCAAACCATCATTCCCCGCAATGTCCGTTTGAGTGAAGCACCGAGCCATGGAGAACCGATAATTATATATGATCCAAAGTCGCGAGGAGCGGAGGTCTATTTAGAACTGGCAAAGGAAGTGGTATCAAATGGCTAAAGGGCTTGGCAAAGGACTTAACGCACTTTTCAACAGTGGGGAGATCAGTAAAGATGAAATCGTGCGCGAAATCAAATTAAGGGAATTAAGGCCAAATCCTTATCAGCCCCGAAAGAGCTTTAGGCTTGAAGCTATAGAGGAATTAAAGCAATCTATCATGGAACACGGGATATTACAGCCGATTATTGCCCGGAAAAGTATTAAGGGATTTGAAATCGTGGCTGGGGAAAGGCGTTATCGTGCTGCAAAGGAAGCTGGCTTGAAGACAGTTCCTGTCGTTGTTAGGGAATTGAGTGAACAGCAGATGATGGAACTGGCGATTTTGGAAAACCTGCAGCGGGAAGATTTGAATCCGATCGAGGAGGCTGCCGCTTATCAAACGCTTCTTGAAAAATTGGAATTTACCCAGGAGCAGTTGGCCAATCGGCTGGGTAAAAGCCGACCCCATATAGCAAACCATGTTAGATTACTATCTTTGCCTGAAGGGATTAGGAGATATATCTCTGACGGGGAAATTTCCATGGGGCATGGCCGGGCATTACTGGGCTTAAAGAAAAAAGAGATGCTTAAGCCGGTAGTGGATAAAATCCTCAAGGAAGGTATGAATGTCAGACAGCTAGAGCAATATATACATCAATTGAATGATACCGTTTCACGTGAAACCAAATCCAAGAAACAAGAGAAAAAAGATATATTCATAAAGCAACGGGAGACAAGTCTGCGTGAAAGACTAGGAACGAGCGTAACGATAAAACAAAGCAAGAAAAAAGGAAAAATAGAAATAGAATTCTTTTCAAAAGAAGATTTAGAGAGAATTTTGAACTTGATAGACCAAGAGAACCTTTCCTCTTAGATCCCCTTTATGAAAAGACCGTGACGACATATGCAGAAAATTAGGTGGATGAGATGGTGTTATTAGGGGCTTTGGTGAATGGTGCCTGCATTTTAATCGGTTCGATTTTAGGAAGGTTTTTACAACGTATACCTGAAAAGATAAAAGAAACGGTCATGAGCGGTATCGGTTTGGCCGTCATGGTCTTAGGTTTACAGATGGGGTTTAAAAGCGATAATTTCCTTGTTGTCATTTTAAGTATTGTCGGAGGGGCTGTCCTAGGTGAATGGATGAATCTAGAGGGCAGGCTTAATTCTTTAGGCAATTGGATTGAAGGCAGGATGAAAGCGAAGGAAGGAACTTCGATATCTCAGGGATTTGTAACGGCTACGCTCATATTTGGGATTGGGGCGATGGCCATTATCGGTGCTCTGGATAGCGGTATCCGGAATGATCATGACGTTTTGATAACAAAAGCGATCATCGATGGATTTACAGCACTGGTCCTCGCCAGCACACTTGGCATAGGTGTACTTTTTTCAGCATTTCCGGTCATTCTTTATGAGGGATTCATAGCGATTTTTTCAAGGCAGATCAACACGATGATCCCAACTGCTTTAATGGATTCCTTCATATTGGAAATGACGGCAACTGGGGGAGTCATGATTTTGGCAATTGGTTTGAATATCATCGGTGTCACCAAAATAAGGGTGGCGAATCTGCTTCCAGGCATAATGATCACTGCCATTCTGGTTACTTTTATGTATTATGTATAAAAAAAAGGAAGGGGATGACCCCTTCCTTCTTTTTTATGATAAACAAAAAACGATCAAAGGGTTTTTTCTTGCTTGAATGACCATGTGAAAGGGCTGATGGAAGGTTTTATTGGATAATGATTTTGTGCTTCATAAATCCCCTCGGCAATGGTTTTGGCCATTTTTAGCACAAGATTAAGACGTGTGTTCTGTAAGACCATGAACTCCATGAATCCACTTACATTCACGATTCCTGTAATATGGGCATTTCCAACGGAAGGAAGATCCTTATTGACCCCAGCACCTGGCTTCACTGGTCCCTGGCCGATTTGAACTATGCCGACGCTTTTCATTTTCCCTAAGCAAGCATCGATTCCGATTATAAAGGGATTGGCATGAATCTTTTTAATTTCATTTAATTTTTCCTGTAAATTCATCGCATGTATAGGATCATCCAGAGTACCATAAACATGGAATGAAGAAGAACCGTTTTCAGTTTTCTCACTAAGCAGAGTGCCGACAAGTGGTCCGAGTGAATCGCCTGTGGAACGGTCTGTGCCTATACAGACGATGACGATTGGTTGAAGCTTTCCGGTTGGTAGGAGGTTGATTAATTCCTGGGAAATTTGTTTGGATGCATCCGTATCTTCATGCAGGATGCGACTCAATCTATTTTTATTATTATTAAATAGACTAGAATTCAGATTCATCGGCTCAACTCCTTTACTTTATTTGGTATTACAGTATACGGATAAAAAGGGGAAAATATACGGTATTTAACATTTTGGATGAGGGAATTTTTTGTAGAACATGCAAAGAGGTGAAGGGGATATGAATCGACGTTCTTCCTCTACCAATTGCTTTCATTTATACTTTCTAGTAAATAATTACTTGAATATTTGGGAAAAAACTTCTAATTCTTTTACCTATATACCCATATTTTTTTTGTACAGAAACCATTATTTATTGATAAAATAGAGAAAATCTCTCTAATTCATGGTTATCTCAATGCATGAAGGGTAGAGGAATACGTCTATATGGGAAAAAATCATATGGAAGATATAAAAGTTTTGCAGTTATTTGCATTAGGCAGGAGGAAAATATGGATCGCATTTATGATAACGTTATAAAAGAGATATTGGACGAAAAGATATGGTTGCTGATGGGCGAGGGCATTATTAAAATCTTCCTTGTTCTGTTGTTATCGCGTATTATTATTACAATAGGAAAGACTATTCTGAATAAATTTTTCAAAGCACGTTTAAGAAGTCCCATTCGGGTATCGGAGCGCAGGGAAGCGACACTCATTAAATTGCTGGAAAATATCATTACCTATGTCATCAATTTCATTGCCTTGTTGATGATTCTGGAGATTTTTGGACTTCATGTAATGCCATTACTCGCCGGTGCTGGTGTTATCGGTTTGGCCATTGGGTTTGGTGCTCAAAGTTTGGTCAAGGATATAATTACAGGATTTTTCGTTATTTTTGAAGATCATTTTTCGGTTGGGGATTATATTAAAATTAATAATTTTGAAGGGGAAGTCATTGAAATCGGGCTTCGTACTACAAAAATTAAAAGTGGTGCAGGGGAATTGCACTTCATACCCAACGGCAGCATAATCCAGGTTACGAATTACTCCATTTTAAACAGTATGGCTGTGGTTGATGTGACCATACCTAATGATGGATCGGTCGAGCTTGCTGAGAAGGTGCTGATTGATCTATTAAACAGTATGGAAGGCAAATACGAAGCCTTGATCAAAGCACCTGAATTTTTGGGAATTGAAAAAATCAGTCCTGAAGAAATCGTCTTTCGGATTAAAGCTGAAACAAAGCCGATGCAACACATTGAAATCAGCAGGATATTAAAAAAGGAAATAAGTGCTGCGCTTGATTCAAGTGGGATTAAATCTACGTACAATGGCAGCGAGTCATAGAAATTAGGGGGCTCATGGTTATGGAAGAAAAGGAATTTGCACTTAAGGATATTGTGGAAATGAAGAAACCACATCCCTGTGGAGTGAATAAGTGGAGAATTATACGGCTCGGTATGGATATCCGGATAAAATGTGAAGGGTGCGGTCATAGCGTGATGCTGCCCCGACGTGAATTCGCGAAGAAAATGAAAAAAGTTCTGCAAAAGCATGAGGAATGATCATGCTTTTTTTTTGGAGTGAAAGTAGTTCTGTCATCTCAATGATTTACTTGTCTTTTTAGGAAGCGAAATCTATAATTGGGAAAGGTTTAGGTAATTGGATGGTCTTAATAGAAGATCAGTTCTTTTCCATATGTACGAATTATCTTGAAGGAGTGAAATATAAATGGCTTTAACAGCTGGTATAGTCGGTTTGCCTAACGTAGGTAAATCCACTTTATTTAATGCAATTACTCAGGCAGGTGCGGAATCTGCCAACTATCCTTTCTGTACGATCGACCCAAATGTCGGGATTGTGGAAGTGCCAGATCACCGTCTGCAAAAATTGACTGAATTGGTAAAACCGAAAAAGACGGTTCCGACAGCATTCGAGTTCACGGATATCGCCGGGATTGTAAAAGGAGCAAGTAAAGGAGAAGGGTTGGGTAATAAATTCCTTTCCCATATCCGTCAAGTGGATGCAATATGTCAAGTCGTCCGTTGTTTTGCAGACGATAACATCACCCATGTTTCCGGAAAAGTGAATCCAATCGATGATATCGAAGTCATCAACCTTGAATTGATCCTTGCCGATTTGGAATCTGTTGTCAAACGCATCGACCGTGTCGGAAAAATGGCCAAGCAAAAAGATAAAGCAGCTGTGGCAGAACATGAAATCCTTGTGGCTTTAAAAGAAGCATTGGAAGATGAAAAGCCTGCACGTTCCGTCGAGTTTACTGAAGAGCAGCAAAAAATCGTGAAGGGCATGCATTTACTTACAGCGAAGCCAACGCTTTACGTAGCTAACGTGAGCGAAGATGAAGTGGCGAATGCTGATGATAATGAATATGTACAGCAAGTCCGTGAATATGCTGCTAAGGAAAATGCACAAGTAATCGTGATTTGTGCCAAAATCGAAGAAGAAATTGCAGAGCTTGAAGGTGAAGAAAAGGAAATGTTCCTATCCGAACTTGGCATCGAGGAGTCAGGTCTTGATCAGTTGATCCGTGCTTCTTATAATCTGCTTGGTTTGGCAACATACTTTACAGCTGGTGTACAGGAAGTGCGTGCTTGGACATTCCGCAAAGGAATGAAGGCCCCTCAATGTGCCGGCGTCATTCATACGGACTTCGAACGTGGTTTCATCCGTGCCGAAACAGTTTCTTATACGGATTTACTTGAAGCGGGCAGCCATGGTGCTGCAAAAGAAGCGGGTAAAGTCCGTTTGGAAGGTAAAGAATACATCGTTAACGATGGCGATGTTATCCATTTCCGTTTTAACGTTTAAAATTCAAAGACCCTACGATTCCATGTAGGGTCTTTTTTTGAGACTTAAATCATTAGATTACAATTAATTGTAATAAGTCGATCAGTTCGTTGCAAAGCCTCTTTAACTATGCTATAATTTTATCTTGTGAGTAATTATAAATAATTGCTCCTTGCCCAATTGGGCCGCTTAGACCAAAAGGAGGTGACAGTGATGAGAAAATACGAAATTATGTATATCATCCGTCCAAACATTGAGGAAGAAGCTAAAAAAGCTTTAGTTGAACGTTTCAACACAATCCTTTCTGATAATGGTGCGGAAGTAGAAGCAAAAGAATGGGGTAAACGCCGTCTTGCATACGAAATCAATGATTTCCGTGATGGTTACTACATGCTTCTTAAAGTTAACGCTGAAAGTGCTGCGATTCAAGAATTCGATCGTCTTGCTAAAATCAGTGAAGACATTATTCGCCACATGGCTACTAGAGAAGAAGTATAATTCGATATTTAATATAAATTCTAATCTTGTTTCATATGAAACAAGCTTGAAACCTAGGGGTTGATTCTGATGATGAATCGCGTAGTTTTGGTAGGACGCTTAACTAAAGATCCTGAATTACGATATACACCTAATGGAGTTCCCGTAGCTACCTTTACTTTAGCTGTTAACCGTGGTTTTACGAATCAGCAGGGTGAACGTGAAGCGGACTTCATTAACTGTGTAGTTTGGCGTAAACCGGCAGAAAATGTAGCTAACTTCTTGAAAAAGGGCAGTTTAGCTGGCGTGGATGGACGTGTCCAAACACGTAATTATGAAGGACAAGACGGCAAACGCGTATATGTGACGGAGATTCTGGCTGAGAGCGTTCAATTCCTTGAACCACGAAGCAGTTCAGCGGGTGAAAGAAATGAAGGCGGTTCTTACGGTGGGGGTCAAAGAAGTTATGGCAATAATAATGGAAATGACAACAATTCGTATGGACAAAATCCTAATCAGAATCAACGGAGCAATAACAACTACACTCGTGTAGATGATGATCCATTTGCAAATGACGGTAAAACAATCGACATTTCAGATGACGATCTTCCATTTTAAACAGCCGTTTAAAATGAAAATTTAAAATGCAGGGAGGGAAATTTATTATGGCAATGGGTGGACGTAAAGGACGCGGTAAGCGTAAAAAGGTTTGTTATTTCACATCTAACGGAATCACTAAGATTGATTACAAAGATACAGATCTTCTTAAAAAATTCGTCTCAGAACGCGGTAAAATTTTACCACGTCGTGTAACTGGCACAAGCGCTAAATATCAACGTAAATTAACGATTGCTATTAAACGCTCACGTACTATGGCATTACTACCATACGTATCTGGTGAATAATAAAAAGGCACATTGAGGAGTTATCCTTAATGTGCCTTTTTATAAGTTGTCACTTATGCCTGAAAACCGCTGAATTGCGGTTTTTTTTATTTCAGAAGGAAGTTATCCGGGCGTTTTCCTCAGAAAAAATAATCATATCCTAAAAAAGAATGTGATGTTTGAAATATCCTGGCCGTAACGGATACAATATAAAGATGGAGATAAAGACTTCAATAATAACAGGGGGTGAAATAAAGATGAATAGCGGGAGACGAATTGCCGAGGGCGGAACACTTCTGGCACTATATTGCATTTTATTGTTCATCACCATTCAAATCCCACTATTGGGTATTTTCACTACTTTCTTTTTACCCATTCCATTCATATTGGTCACAATCAAACAAAAGTTATCGTGGAGCCTTGGTTACTTATTTGTAGCCTCGCTATTGTCGATCCTCATCGGGACGATATTGTCTGTTCCGCTGACCTTGCTCATGGGGGCAACGGGAATTGCGATCGGCTATTTTTTGAAAAAGGACAAACCGATGGCACCTATGTTCATAAGCGCAGTCCTTGTCTTTCTGGGGGGCATTTTATTAATGTATGCAGCTTCAGTTTTGATAACGGATGTTAATTACATAGAAGAATCGATGAACATTCTTGAGGGGTCCATTGAAAATACAATCGGCATCATGGATTCTTTTGGACAGGCACCGACGGAACAAGTCAAAAAGCGGATGTATGAATCAATCGATATGATGAACACGCTGATGCCAAGTTTGTTCGTCTTGATGTCAGTCATCATGGTTTTATTGATTTTCTTTGCTGCGCACCCCATTGTGAAGAGATTCAGTGATAAGGCGTTAAAATGGCCCCATTTTCGAGATCTGCGACTCCCGAAAAGCCTTTTATGGTATTATTTAATTACGATGCTTCTTGCTCTTTTTGTGAATACGGACAAGAACAGTTTTGTATATATGGCCATAACGAACCTATTTTTCATACTGCAGTTTTTCATTTTATTACAAGGATATTCGCTGATATTCTATATCGCTCATGTTAAGTCATGGGCTAAGGCTATACCTGTTTTAATCGTGATTTTTTCTTTGCTTCTGCCGATTCCGATTATTACGACGGCCGTCCGATTTTTAGGTATAATAGATTTAGGCTTTCCTTTTAGGGAGACAATCAAGAAAAAGGAATAGAAGACTTTTTTTGTAAAACAGATGCTTTTAGGAGCTGAAACTATGCCATCTTATTTGAAAGAATACTCGATTAAGTCCCCCTTGTATGGGGTGCTGGCCGCGGTCGTTTTGCTTTTGGGCGTACTGGCTTATTATAATTGGGTTATTGCACTTGTTGGACTATTGATTCTTGCTGGTTTATTTTATTTAACATTAAGAATGGTAGAAAAAAAGCAACGAAAGACAGAAGAGTATATAACGACTTTATCCTACCGTTTAAAGAAGGTAGGTGAGGAAGCGTTATTGGAAATGCCGATTGGGATCATGCTCTTTAATGAGGATTATTACATTGAATGGACCAATCCATTCCTGGCATCTTGTTTTAGTGAAGACTCCTTGGCAGGAAGATCGCTATACGATGTTGCGGACTCGATAGTACCGTTAATCAAGCAAGAGATCGAGACAGAGACGCTTACGCTCCATGATCGGAAATTCAAGGTGGTCCATAAGCGTGAGGAAAGGCTTCTTTACTTTTTTGATGTTACGGAGCAAGTGGAAATTGAGAAATTATATGAAGATGAGCGAACGGCAATTGCGATCATTCTTCTTGATAACTATGATGATTTGACACAGGGAATGGATGATCAGCGTAAAAGCAGCATTAACAGCTTGGTTACCTCACTTCTTGATAAATGGGCAAGGGATAATGGCGTTTTCTTTAAACGGGTTTCCTCGGAACGATTCATCGCTGTTTTTAATGAGCATATCCTTCAGCAGCTTGAAAAGGGGAAATTCTCGATTTTGGATGAAATCAGGGAAACGACGGCCAAGCAAAATGTACCATTGACCCTGAGCATCGGTGTCGGCTCGGCCGTGTCATCCTTACCGGAACTAGGTACGCTTGCACAGTCAAGCTTGGATCTCGCTTTAGGACGTGGCGGTGACCAGGTAGCCATTAAGCAAGCGAATGGAAAAGTGAAATTCTATGGTGGCAAAACGAATCCGATGGAAAAACGCACGAGGGTCCGTGCCCGTGTGATTTCCCATGCATTGAAGGATATAGTCCTTGATAGCGATAAAGTCATTGTCATGGGCCATAAAAACCCGGATATGGACGCAATCGGTTCAGCGATCGGCATCTTGAAAGTTGCCCAAATGAATGAACGTGAAGGCTATATTGTCATTAACACCCAGCAGCTCGATAGCAGTGTCCTTCGTTTAATGGAAGAGATCAAAAATAAAGAAGAGCTGTATGCCCGGTTCATAACACCTGATGATGCATTTGAAATGATTACGGATGAGACCTTGCTGGTTGTGGTCGATACACATAAACCTTCCATGGTAATTGAAGAACGGTTATTGAATAGGATCGATAAGGTTGTAGTCATCGACCATCATCGCCGGGGTGAGGAGTTCATCAAGAACTCATTGCTCGTCTATATGGAGCCTTATGCATCTTCAACAGCAGAACTTGTAACCGAACTGCTTGAATACCAGCCGAAACGCTCAAAGATTGATATGCTGGAGTCGACGGCGCTTCTTGCAGGTATCATCGTCGATACGAAAAGCTTCACCTTAAGAACAGGTTCACGTACTTTCGATGCAGCCTCTTATCTAAGGGCGCATGGAGCTGATACGGTACTTGTCCAGAAATTCTTAAAAGAAGACGTGGACACCTATATCAAACGTTCGAAGCTCATTGAAGAAGTCATCTTTTATAAAAAGGGAATTGCCATTGCCGCGGCAAAAACCGATCAGGTTCATAATCAGGTGCTCATTGCTCAGGCTGCGGACACCCTATTGACGATGGATGGCGTTGTAGCTTCCTTTGTAATGGCTAAGCGATCTGATGATACAGTTGGCATTAGTGCGCGTTCTCTTGGTGATATCAATGTACAGGTGATCATGGAAATGTTGAATGGAGGCGGACATCTAACAAATGCAGCCACTCAACAGGTATGCTCCATTAATGAAGCTGAAAGTCGATTAAAAGCAGCTATTGATGAATATTTAGAAGGGGGACAAAAAGAATGAAAGTAATATTTCTTAAAGACGTTAAAGGTAAAGGGAAAAAAGGGGAAGTTAAAAATGTTGCAGATGGTTATGCACATAATTTCCTGCTTAAACAAGGATTGGCCGTTGAAGCAAATAATACAAATGTAAAAACATTGGAAGCTCAGAAAAATAAAGAAGAATCACTTGCAGCAGAAGAGCTGCAGCAAGCTGAAGAATTGAAAGTGCAGCTTGAGAAATTAACGGTTGAGCTATCTGCCAAAGCCGGTGAGGGCGGGCGTTTATTCGGTTCAATCACGACTAAACAAATTGCATCAGAGCTTCAGAAAAAACACGGTATCAAGGTTGATAAACGTAAAATGGAGCTTGCTGACGGCATCCGTTCTTTAGGGCATACTAAGCTTCCAGTCAAGCTTCATCCTGAAGTTACTGCGACACTGACTGTGCATGTGAAAGAAATTAACTAATTTTAGTTGTTTCATATCTGCGAAAAATTGATAAAATAGAGATAGACGAAAAATGTGATTGGGCATGTTGTCCTTTCACTTTTTTCTTTTTTACTAGAAACATATAAAAGGTATCCTCTTAGAATGGGAGGTTTTAAGATATGATAGAACAATTTCAGGATAGGATTCCCCCTCAAAATATAGAAGCAGAACAAGCTGTACTAGGAGCCATTTTTCTTGAGCCCTCTTCATTGACCGTTACATCGGAAGTTTTGATTCCAGAGGATTTTTACAGAAGCTCTCATCAAAAAATCTTTAATGTGATGCTTAAGTTGAATGACGAAGGAAAAGCTGTCGACTTGATCACGGTGACAGAGGAACTGGCTGCGACAAAAAACCTTGAAGAGGTTGGCGGCGTTTCTTATTTAAGTGAATTGGCCGGATCGGTGCCAACCGCGGCCAATATTGAATATTATGCCCGCATTGTCGAAGAGAAGTCATTGCTGCGTCGTTTGATCAGGACAGCGACCAACATCGCTCAGGAAGGCTACAGTCGCGAGGACGAGGTCGAGGAGCTGCTCGGGGAAGCAGAAAAAACGATCATGGAAGTGGCCCAGCGTAAAAATTCCGGGTCTTTTCAAAATATTAAAGATGTATTGGTTGCGACGTACGATAACATAGAAGTTTTGACTACCCGTAAAGGGGATGTCACGGGAATACCGACAGGGTTTGCTGAACTGGATCGAATGACAGCAGGGTTCCAACGTAATGACCTCATCATAGTGGGTGCCCGTCCTTCGGTTGGTAAAACCGCTTTTGCATTGAATATCGCTCAAAATGTTGCGACCAAAACGGAGGAGAATGTAGCGATTTTCAGTCTTGAAATGGGTGCAGAGCAGCTCGTTATGCGTATGCTCTGTGCTGAAGGGAATATCAACGCTCAGAATTTACGGACAGGTTCCTTAACTGATGAGGATTGGCGTAAACTGACGATGGCGATGGGAAGCTTGTCGAATGCCGGCATTTATATCGATGATACGCCAGGTGTGAGGATTGGTGAAATCCGTTCAAAATGCCGTCGTTTGAAGCAGGAACATGGCCTTGGCATGATATTGATCGATTACCTGCAGTTAATTCAAGGCGATGGTCGTTCAGGCGACAACCGTCAGCAAGAGGTATCCGAGATTTCACGTTCACTTAAAGCGCTCGCCCGTGAACTTAAAGTGCCCGTCATCGCCCTTTCCCAGCTATCGCGGGGAGTGGAGCAGCGTCAGGATAAGCGTCCGATGATGTCTGATATCCGGGAATCCGGGAGTATCGAGCAAGATGCGGATATCGTCGCATTCTTATACCGTGATGATTATTATGATAAAGAATCCGAGAACAAAAATATCATTGAAATCATTATAGCGAAACAGCGTAATGGTCCAGTAGGCACGGTTTCGCTTGCATTCGTGAAAGAATATAATAAATTCGTTAACCTCGAACGTCGCTTCGATGATGATTCGATGTCTCCAGGCGCATAGAAAACTGCCTGCCATTCATACAATGGCGGGCTTTCTCTGTTTCGGGAAAAAGAAAGGCCGTTATGATAATAGAAAAGAAATCAGAGGGTACAATAATGTTTGACAATCCAAAAAAACCGGAAAGAAATTTCTCATATTTACGAACAAAGAATTTTTTAAAAAGTGTATTGTTCGGATTTTGTATTGACTTCCAGTTTGGATTATTGATAAAATAGGTTTGTTTGATAAGAACCGGTTAATAATCGGTATTACGTGAACCTTTGGAGGTGCTTTATTCAGATGTCATCAGTTGTAGTAGTCGGTACACAATGGGGAGACGAAGGTAAAGGTAAAATAACAGATTTTCTATCCCAGAATGCGGAAGCCATCGCTCGTTATCAAGGTGGGAATAATGCAGGGCATACAATAAAATTTAACGGCGTTACCTATAAACTGCATTTAATTCCGTCAGGGATTTTTTATAGTGATAAGATTTGTGTCATTGGAAATGGTATGGTGGTTGATCCAAAAGCTCTTGTAGAGGAGCTTGCTTATTTACATAGCCACGGAGTGAGTACGGATAATCTTCGTATCTCGAACCGTGCACATGTCATTCTTCCTTACCATATCAAATTGGATGAAGTCGAAGAAGACCGTAAAGGCGCCAACAAAATTGGAACGACTAAAAAAGGAATCGGTCCTGCATATATGGACAAAGCTGCTCGTAACGGAATCCGTATGGCAGACCTTTTGGACCGTGAAATTTTCGAGGAAAAATTGTCTCAAAATCTTGTCGAAAAAAACCGTATGTTTGAACGTTTCTATGAAACGGAAGGTTTCAAAATCGAGGATATCCTGGAAGAATACTATGAGTACGGACAACAAGTGCAGAAATATGTTTGTGATACATCTGTTGTATTGAATGACGCACTTGATGAAGGAAAACGGGTATTATTCGAAGGGGCACAAGGTGTCATGCTTGATATCGATCAAGGAACATACCCATTCGTCACTTCATCTAACCCAGTTGCAGGTGGAGTTACGATCGGTTCTGGTGTAGGTCCTACGAAAATCAACCATGTGGTTGGAGTATGTAAAGCATATACAAGCCGTGTGGGCGATGGTCCTTTCCCAACAGAATTACATGATGAAGTCGGCAACCAAATCCGGGAAATTGGCCGTGAATATGGTACAACTACAGGCAGACCGCGCCGTGTAGGCTGGTTTGACGCTGTTGTCGTTCGCCATGCTCGCCGTGTCAGCGGGATTACCGATTTATCATTGAACTCAATTGACGTATTATCAGGTCTGGATACGGTCAAAATTTGTGTGGCTTATGATTACAAAGGCGAGATCATTCATGAGGTTCCAGCGACTTTGAAAGCGATTGGCGAATGTAAACCAGTCTATGAAGAGCTTCCAGGCTGGTCAGAAGACATCACAGGTTGCAAATCATTGGATGAGCTTCCAGAGAACGCTCGCCACTATGTAGAGCGCGTATCTCAATTGGTAGGCATTCCTTTGACCACTTTCTCTGTCGGTCCTGACCGTAACCAAACTAATGTCGTGAGAAGCCCTTGGCGTCTAGCGTAATTCATCAAAAAGGAGCTGGCTTTTTTTGCCGGCTCTTCTTTCATTATTAAGATCCATGCATTATTCGGGAGGTCCTGGATACCGAATGAATGGATTGAAACAGTAGGGAAAATGAAAAAGATAAAAAAAAAATAATTTAATTTCAAAAAACTATTGCCTAAACTATATTAACCATGATATTATCAAAAGCGTCGTCACAATAGAACAAGCCATTAACAAGCTGCATGGAGATGTGAAGTTCAGATCCTGCAAAGAAACATTTCATTAGAACGAGCCATTAGCTCAGTTGGTAGAGCATCTGACTTTTAATCAGAGGGTCGAAGGTTCGAATCCTTCATGGCTCACCATTTTTTCCGGCCCATTGGTCAAGCGGTTAAGACACCGCCCTTTCACGGCGGTAACACGGGTTCGAATCCCGTATGGGTCACTTCTTTATATAAATGCTTTACTGGTCCCGTGGTGTAGCGGTTAACATGCCTGCCTGTCACGCAGGAGATCGCGGGTTCGATTCCCGTCGGGACCGCCATTTTATTTTTTTAAAATAGAATATTTGGCTCAGTAGCTCAGTCGGTAGAGCAAAGGACTGAAAATCCTTGTGTCGGCGGTTCGATTCCGTCCTGAGCCATCCTTTTAATAACGCCTTTCCTTTAGGGCGTTTTTTTGTTTTGCGTCCAACGTATTTTGAATGAAATCTTGTTAATAGATTGTTAACGATTTGTAACATACCAATTTCGACCAATTCGGCATATTACTCGCTTTTAACCTTACTGGGCTTAGTTCCACTCCTTTTTCCGCAGTTTTTTGAACCTTACTCAATACCATATTTATTGGTACATGTTGTCACCATTTATACAGTTCTATTACATTATGAAGTCTGTTTCTTGTTTTTTTTCTTAATATGGTAGAGTTATGAGTGATAAAAATCATTATAGAAATCAGTCATAAGCATGTGGATATTTAAATTGGACTAATAAAACTCAAAATAAATTTGATTAGTTTCTTAATTGGTGACTGAGCCGTTAAGGAGGACAATATATGTTTAGCTCGAAAGGTAAGGGGATCATCCTGTTGATGGTTTCCGTCATTTTAGTGCTTGCAGGAAATCGGGCAACTGCTGCTGGGCTATCGGAAACTACAACCATACAGCATGTTTATCTTAACGATGAGTTCGTCGGAAGTGTGACGGATGAAAAGGAAATCGAAAAGATCGTAGCCGGTAAGGTAGAAGAAGCACAGGAAGATTATCCTGACTTTACATTCGATAGGGATTCACAGCTGATGTTTGTACCTGAAGAGGTATTCGATGAAAAGGTAAACGAGGATGAGGCTGTTAAGGGAATTCAAGATCAGTTGAATGTGAAGGCAGAGGCGTATGAAATCGACATAGATAATCAGGCGGTCGCTTATGTTGCGTCAAAGGATGATGCCGAGGACGTTCTGGAGAAACTCACTTTATTATATGTAAATGAAGAGGAATACGCTGAATACGAGTCAGGTAAAAAAGAAAGTGAAAAAGATGCGGATTCGTTAAAAGAGCCAGGAAGTAGAATTCTGGACATCCAATTTTCACTTCCCGTTACGTTTAAAGAGACAATGGTAAATCCAGACGAAATCAAGAGCGTCGATAAGACCCTTTCCATGATAGAAGAAGGAAAGGAAGAAACGACGCTCTATGAGGCTAAGGAAGATGAGGACCTTGAAGCCATTGCCACTAGGCATGATATGGACCTGGATCAACTGCTGGAGCTAAATCCGGGAAAAGATAAGAACAAAGGGGTTAAAGAGGGCGAGCGTCTCTATGTGACCCAGCGTAACCCCTATGTGAACGTAATGGTAGAAAGAGAAGTATTTAAGGAAGAGAGGATTCCTTTTGAAAAGAAAGTTAAGGAGGATGACGAACTTCCTAAGGGCGAACTCATTACTGAACAAATAGGGAATGAGGGGATTCTTGCGTACACCTATAATGTATCTGAGACAAACGGAAAGAAAATCAGTGAAACGATCGTAAACAAAGAAGTCACGGAAAAAGCCAAAACAGAAATCACTAGAAAAGGCACGAAGGTCATTCCTTCACAGGGCAGCGGTACATATTCATGGCCTGCAGATGGGGGCTATATTTCCAGTAAGCAGGGACAGCGCTGGGGGAAACTTCATAAAGGTATTGATATTGCCCGGCCAACCACCAGGACCATAACGGCAGCAGATCATGGGATAATCGAAACTGCCGGAAACTCCGGAGGATATGGAAATAAGATAACGATCAATCATAATAATGGGTATAAGACAGTGTATGCCCATTTGGATTCAATAGATGTAACAGCAGGACAAAAGGTTGAAAAAGGCATGAAAATTGGCATGATGGGTTCAACAGGGCACTCGACTGGTGTCCACCTCCATTTTGAGATATATAAAAACGGGTCTCTCGTTAATCCGCTAAACTATATAAGTCAGTAATCGCTGGAAGTCTTCGAAAAATATTCGAAGACTTCTTCTGCTTCATACATAGATGAGAATAATAGGAAAAAGGTGATTTAATGCCTATAAAATGATAAAGTAGAATAGAGACAATTTGCTTTCATCCCGGTGTTCAGCCCCTTTTATTGGGTATATATATATACCTTTGCTGAATTAGGTTGCCAGCTTGGTGCAAGCAGAAGGAAAAGTGAATAAGGTCCCGGATAAGGACACGGTTTTTAATAGATTCAGTTCAGTTATTAAAAAGGAGATAAGTACATGGATAAAAAGATTCTGGTAGTGGATGACGAAAAGCCAATTGCTGATATATTACAATTCAATCTAAAAAAAGAGGGCTATGAAGTTTTTTGTGCTTATGATGGCAATGAAGCCCTCAAAATGGTAGAAGAACGGCAACCCGATTTGATTTTACTTGATATCATGCTACCGCAGCGCGATGGGATGGAAGTTTGCAGGGAAGTAAGGAAGAAGTATGAAACGCCGATCATCATGTTAACGGCAAAAGATTCGGAGATAGATAAGGTCTTAGGGTTGGAGCTTGGTGCAGACGACTATGTGACAAAGCCATTTAGTACCCGGGAAATAATTGCCCGCGTTAAGGCAAACTTAAGACGTCAGCAAGCTGTTCCGGTTCCTGATCAAGAAAATGAACCGAAGGAAATTACGATAGGAACGCTTACTATCCATCCGGATGCCTATGTGGTCTCCAAGCGGGGCGAGACAATTGAATTGACGCATCGCGAATTTGAGTTGCTTCATTACTTAGCGAAGCACATCGGTCAGGTCATGACAAGGGAGCACTTATTACAAACCGTGTGGGGCTATGATTATTTTGGTGATGTACGGACGGTCGATGTAACGGTCAGACGTCTTCGTGAGAAGATTGAAGACAATCCAAGCCATCCTGGCTGGATTGTAACTAGAAGAGGGGTCGGTTATTACCTGCGTAACCCTGAACAGGAGTAGTTTCTATGAAAAAGGTTGGTTTTTTTCGCTCAATTCATTTTAAATTTGTTCTGATTTATGTATTGCTCATTTTCGTAGCGATGCAAATAATCGGGGTATATTTTGTTGGGGAATTGGAAGAAAATCTTGTCGGGAACTTTACGAAATCAATAAAAGGACACGTTAACCTGCTTACCTACAGTATTGGTGAAGAAATGGAAAAAGAGAGGGGAGAGGAAGATCCTACTCTCGAAGAAGCGATTGATACGATATTGAAAGACCGGGATAATTCATCGAATGATATTTCGGAAGTACGTGTCATCGACACCCGCAGCAGACGTGTGATCGGAACTTCAGCCCCAGGTAACCAGGATATTGTAGGGAAGAAGACAACAGAGGTCCTTATTAAAAATACTCTCATTTATGGAAAAGAAGATAATGATATATTTCGGGATCAGAAAACAGGCAGGCGGCTCTGGGTCCTTTCGACACCCATTGAAGCAAATGGGGAGGTCATTGGCGCCGTCTATGTAATAGCTGAGATGGAAAATGTCTTTGAACAGATGGATGAAATCAATAGCATTTTCATGACGGGTACGGCCATCGCCTTAGTCATTACGGCCATCTTGGGGATCCTGCTCGCACGAACGATCACTAGACCAATGTCTGATATGAGAAAGCAGGCACTGGTGATGGCAAAAGGGAATTTCTCGAGAAAAGTTAGGGTATATGGCGATGATGAAATTGGCCAGCTTGCCGTCACTTTCAATAATTTGACCAAAAAGCTTCAAGAGTCGCAATCAAGCACAGAAGGAGAGCGGCGTAAGCTGTCATCTGTCCTTGCCAATATGACGGATGGCGTAATTTCAACGGACAGGCGCGGTCGGGTGAACTTGATTAATGAACCGGCGGCACAATTATTGAATGTCTCGCGTGAAACCGTCATGAACCAACCGATCATTGAGGTTTTGGGTCTTGAAGAGGAATATAAATTTGAGGATTTACTGGAAGAGAGAGAGTCCGTAATCCTGGATTACAGCAAAAAAAATCGGCCTTTCATTTTGAGGGGGAACTTTTCGGTCATTCAAAAGGAAACGGGATTCGTTAATGGTTTGATTACTGTTTTGCATGATATAACAGAGCAGGAAAAAATCGAGAGTGAACGCAGGGAATTTGTTGCCAATGTATCACATGAACTGCGAACGCCGCTTACGACGATGAGAAGTTACCTGGAGGCATTGGCTGAAGGTGCATGGAAGGACGAGGAAATCGCTCCATCCTTTTTAAGTGTGACCCAAAATGAAACGGAGCGAATGATCAGGCTTGTTAATGATCTGTTACAGCTTTCGAAAATGGACAGTAAAGATTACAGGCTTAAAACAGGCTGGGTGAATTTCAATAAATTCTATGACCATATCATCGATCGTTTTGAAATGACGAAAAATGATGACATCACGTTTAAGCGTGATTTGCCGAAGGAAGCTTATTTTGTGGATATTGATGAAGATAAAATTACCCAGGTTCTCTATAATGTAATCTCCAACTCATTAAAGTACTCACCTGAAGGGGGTCAAGTGACTTTCCGCGTCAGGGCATCTGATGGCTTTATCATTGTGAGCATTACAGATCAAGGAGTGGGTATCCCGAAAAACGTCATTGATAAAATATTCGACCGCTTCTACCGTGTGGATAAAGCTAGGGCCCGGAACTTAGGCGGGACAGGGCTTGGTTTAGCGATTGCAAAAGAGATGGTCGTGGCGCATGGCGGGAAAATATGGGCGGAAAGTGTGGATGGAAAAGGAACTACCGTGTTCTTTACACTTCCTTACGAACAGGAAGAAGAGGATGATTGGTCATGAATTTTGAACGTGCAAAAAGTATCATACTGATTATTTTGGTTGGGACAAGCATTTTTTTGACATGGAGCATTTGGACGTACGAGCCTGAATATGATCCATTCGAACAATCATCTGAATTTATAAAGATTAAAAGCGATGTCCAGATTGTCAGTGATGTCATTAAACCAGTCAGTATCCTTTACCATGGCAATGGGCAGCATTTCCAGACTTCCAATCCGGTAGAAATAAATGAAATGGAAAAACAATTTTCGCAATGGCGTTTCAGCGGCATAAAAGAGGTATCCGTAAAAAGGCTGCAAAGGAAATTTGACGATTTTGTCCATGAAGATGGATCGATTGAAATCGAATTTTCCGATGATATTCCCATTGCCCTTTATAAAACGGTATTGAATATAAGGGATAAGGAAGTGCCTGAATTTGCGTTTGATCGAATCATCATTAAACAAAAGGATATCAGTGGTAACGAATCTGCCGTTTATTTTGTTTCCTACGATCAAGAGAAGATTTATCAAGGTATGGTTGACTCTAAAAAACTAAGGAATTTCATGAATTCATTTTATAGGGGTTCTTACGATAAGCACCCTGAATACACGGCCGAAACCATAAACAGTAAAAGGACGCTGTTCGTCCCGGAAAACCCAGTGGAGATCAACAGACTTGAATATTATATTGACTATTTGGATATTGGAAACTTGAAAAATGCGTTATTTAGTTATCCGAAGTTCGTACGTCAGGAATCCGTTTCGGTCGGTGAGGAATACACGGATGGAACAAGACTTATGACGGTCAATAAAGAGAATTACTTAATTTCTTATATCAATCCGGCACAAAAGAGCAAGTTTTTGGACAGTTCCAGTGACCTTTTGCAAAAAAGCATCGATTTCATCAATGATCATGCTGGTTGGGAAGATAACAATTATCGCTTTGCCTATATGTCGGAGAATGAACAGCGAGTGGTATTCCGCTTATTCGTGAATGGTTACCCGGCCTTCAATGATTACGGAATGACTGAAATCGAGCAAATTTGGGGGAAAGAAGAAATTTATAGCTATGACCGCCCGTACTTTTCACTTGACTCAGTCCTCCCATCAGAAGAATCGGTAAAGACTTTACCAAGTGGTAGAGAAGTATTGAAACAGCTGAAATCGAAAGATAATATCGATTTCAAAAGCGTGGAGGACATCTCGATTGGCTATAAACTGAATAAATCTCTAGATTCCAAACTTGTAACTCTAGTTACACTTGATCCCACTTGGTATTATCGTGTAGGCGATAAATGGTTTATTGTGCCTTTTGAAGAAGGAGGCGATCAAAGTGGATTGGAATAATACAAAATCGATATTCATCATGGTTTTCTTCATTTTGAATATTTTTCTTCTTTATCAATTCCTGGAAAAGATTAATGACTCCCAATTAGAAAGCTTTACGGAGCCCCTTACGGATGAACTTTTGAAAGAAGATGAGATTTCAATAGAAACCCCACTCCCGAAACAAAAGTTGAAAGATCAATTCCTGATTGCCCAAAGCAAGACTTTCGAGAAGAAAGATATACAGCACCTGAAAAATCAAAAAGCAAAAATCATCGATGATGAGAAGCTTGTGGGTACATTTAAAACACCGGTTGGCATGAAAGCGGAAATTAATGCTGCAGACCTTGATATATTCCTGAAGGAGTATATTTTGAATGGAAATGAGTATCATTTTTGGAGCTATGATGAAATCAGCCAGACCATCATCTGCTATCAAGTGGCAGATAAAAAGATGTTTTATAATAATAGTAAGGGGAAGGTCACCTTATATCTGAACAAGAAGGGTGAAATTGTTTCCTACGAACAGATGTATTTAGAGGGCATCGAAAAATTCAATAAACCTAAAGAATTGGTATCTGCTTTAACTGCTATTGGAGAATTGTATGATAATGGTGATATTGATCCCAAAAGCAAGGTCACGAATGTAAAATTGGGTTTTTACAATTCGCTGCAGACGACATCTGTGTCACATTTACTTGTGCCAACATGGTGGGTGGTCATTGATGACAAAACGGATCTCTTCGTGAACGCTTTTGATGGAGAGGTCATTGAATTGAATACAGAAGAAAAAATACTGGAGTGAGTATAGATGACAATGCATTTTAGTGTTCTCGCAAGCGGGAGTACAGGAAATGCCTTTTTCGTGGAAACGGAGGATCAATCATTCCTTGTCGATGCCGGCTTAAGCGGTAAAGCCCTGGAAGCATTGTTTCAGGATATAGGCCGAGATATGTCAAAGCTATCCGGTATCCTTGTTACCCATGAACACAGCGACCATATTAAAGGTCTTGGCGTGGTTGCCAGAAAACATAAACTCCCGATATATGCGAATGCAAAAACATGGAATGCCATGGATCGATCAATCGGTGAAATTGCAACCGAACAAAAATTCACATTTGAAATGGAACAGGTCAAAACGTTCGGCAGTCTTGATATAGAATCTTTTGGCGTTTCACATGATGCGGCAGAGCCGATGTTTTACGTTTTTCATCATGAAGATAAGAAACTCGTGGTCATTACTGATACAGGGTACGTAAGTGATCGGATGAAAGGAATCATCTCGAATGCCGATGCTTATGTATTTGAAAGTAACCATGATGTGTCCATGCTGAGGATGGGAAAATATCCATGGAGCATCAAGCGCCGGATTTTAAGTGATGTCGGACATGTTTGTAATGAAGACGCTGCCCTTGCAATGAGTGAAGTGGCCGGTAATAAGACCAAGCGGATTTACTTGGCCCACTTAAGCCTTGATAACAATATGAAGGATCTAGCAAGAATGTCGGTGGAACAGACGTTAAAGACAAAGGGGATCATCGTTGGTGAACAATTTTCCTTATATGATACTGACCCGAAAAGACCAACGGAACTTGTTACGTTATAAATAAAAGGAATGGATGAGGGATACCTTGTTCATTCCTTTTTATTTTTTAAAATTGCGATCCGTAAGTTACGAACCTGATTAAAGAGGGTATCGTTTGGTTAGAACTGTATAGGTAAACGGAAAATGGCTGTATACTAGTCAATTTTACGTTTTCCCTTAAATAAAAGCATGCATTTTTTTAGAAAAAATCCGGTAATTGAGTATAATTGAGGGAGGATACCAAACAATAGAATTGCTATAATTCATTCCTAAAATGAGAGGATGGGGCGGTCTTGGGTTATTATGATCAGAATGATGAGAACCAAAATAAACGGAAAAAAAGCCATACGAGTTATTTTCTAGCAGGCTTGGGGGGCGTCATTATCGGGGCCTTACTTATGTTGCCGGGAAGCGGGCTGTTAAATAACGATGATAACGAAATTACAACGGAAAAATCAACGGGGAGTGAGTCCACGGAACAGGCCCAGCAAAACCTTACAGTTGATGTAACAAGTGCCGTCACCAATGCCGTTGATAAAGCCAGCGACGCAGTGGTCGGCATCACTAACATTCAGGAAACGAACTTCTGGGATCAAGGGAGCAACGCAGAGGACAGTTCGGCAGAAGCCGGCACTGGTTCTGGAGTCGTCTACAAAAAAGATGGCGGCAAGGCCTATATCGTCACGAATAATCACGTTATTGAAGGCGCTAATGAACTGGAAGTGACATTAAGTGATGGCACTAAATTGCCAGCTGAACTACAAGGTAGTGACCCATGGACAGATTTAGCCGTCATTGTCGTTAACGGTGATAAAATCAAAACCATTGCTGAATTCGGAAAATCCGGCAAATTGAAACCTGGGGAGCCCGTAATTGCCATTGGTAATCCATTAGGGCTTCAATTCTCTGGATCGATTACACAAGGGATCATCTCTGGTTTGGAGCGTACGATAGAGGTGGATATCAATGAGGACGGACAAGTGGATTGGAATGCGGAGGTCATCCAGACCGATGCGGCGATTAACCCAGGTAACAGCGGTGGGGCACTCGTTAATATGTCAGGGCAGGTCATCGGAATAAATTCGATGAAGATTGCAGAAAATGCAGTGGAAGGAATCGGTCTTTCCATCCCAATCGATTCAGTTATACCGATTATTAATGATATAGAGGAATTTGGTGAAGTGAAACGTGCTTTCTTGGGTGTGAACTTGGCATCTGTAGAAGAAATTTCCCAATATCATCAACAAAATACATTAAAGTTGCCACGGAAAGTTACTTCTGGCGTTGCAATAACAGGTGTTCAAAGCAACTCTCCAGCATCTAAAGCAGGATTGAAGGAATTTGACGTCGTTGTTGGAATGGATAATGAAAAAATCCATGACGTCGTGGAATTACGAAAATACCTTTACAATGAAAAGAAAATCGGTGATAAAGTTAAAATCATTTATTACCGGGACGGTAAGAAGGAAACTACGGAAGTCACTCTTTCAAGCAGCGAAATTTAAAGCACAAAAGGACAGGGGGCAGAAAATGCTTCCTGTCCTTTCTATTTCCTTGCGATTTTCTTATTTTTTGTTACGATTACCTGTGGATATATACTGAAATTAAAGATTTCAAGTAACTTGTGGATAATTGGGAACAGAAGTACTGGGAATAATGAGTGGGAAAGGAGATATGAAAGATGAAATTATATTGCTGTCAGGAACACGTGGACATGGCGCTGGATGAAGTGGTATACGAATGTGAAACCTATCCTGTTTTAACGCTGGTTCCCGAAGAAAATCAGTTATCAACAACCTGTGAATATTGTCGAAACGTGGCAATATATCTAGTAGGGAACTAATATTCCCATACTAGATGTGGATAGTTTTTGTGGATATGTGGATAACTTTTGTGGATAACATGTTTGTAACCTGTTCTTAACCTGTTCTTAACATTTTCCGAAGAATAAAGTGGAGGGTGGAATGGTTTAGATTCAAGCCTTTGGCTGTACGAATAATCAATCATAATTATTTATCGGATCTGAACTATGTCCAGCGCAATTTCTTCAATAAACATTAAAAAATAATGAAAGTTACCGTTGCCGCTTTCAGGGGCAGCGGTTTTTATTTTAAAAGCATTAAAAATTGGAAAGGATATGCTTGTTTTGCTTATAGGTCACTGTAAGGTATGATAATAGGTAGGCAAATCCAACAATTGATAGTAAAAACATAAAGAAAGCTAGAGGACTTATATGAAAATAACGATTATTACTGTTGGCAAGCTAAAGGAAAAATACTTAAAGCAAGGAATTGCTGAATATACAAAAAGGTTAAGCGCCTATGCTAATATAGAACTTGTCGAAGTACCGGATGAAAAAGCTCCTGAGAACCTGAGTGCAGCGGACATGGACATTGTAAAGCAAAAGGAGGGTGAACGAATCCTGGCGAAAGTCAGCCCGGACACCTACGTAATAACGCTTGAGATCAATGGAAAACAGCTTACTTCAGAGCAGCTGGCCACTCATATGGATCAGCTCGCCACTTATGGAAAGAGCAAAATTGCCTTTATTATTGGCGGATCGCTTGGGCTTGGCACTGAGGTGTTATCAAGAAGTGATTATGCCCTTTCCTTCTCGAAAATGACCTTTCCGCATCAATTAATGAAACTGGTTCTAGTGGAGCAAATATATCGGGCTTTTCGGATAAATAGAAATGAACCATATCATAAATGAATGAACTAATTCCGGGGGAATTCCCCGTAAGGTTAATGGGTTAAAATATTAAATCTTAATGTAATGAAAAGAGGGTAACGAATGAATAAAGAGTCCATTTATGGTTTAACATTCGAACAATTGACAGCATGGCTTTTGGACCATGGCCATAAAAAATTCAGAGCTTCCCAAGTCTGGGAGTGGCTTTATAGAACACGTGTGACGAATTTCTCTGAAATGACAGATGTTAATAAAGAGTGCATAAAATTACTTGAAGAGCACTTTGTCATCCAGACTTTGACTGAGCACGTTAAGCAAGAATCAGCAGATGGTACGATTAAGTTCTTGTTTAAATTACAGGATGGAAACCTTATCGAAACAGTTATGATGAGACATAAATATGGAATTTCGGTTTGTGTCACCACCCAAGTGGGCTGCAATATTGGCTGCAGTTTCTGTGCCAGTGGATTATTAGCCAAAAGCCGTGATTTATCCAGCGGGGAAATAGTGGAACAAATCATGAACGTTCAACTGCATCTGGATAAATTGGAACAAGAGGATGTTGTAAGCCATGTTGTTGTAATGGGTATTGGTGAGCCGTTCGATAACTTTGAAAATATGATAGACTTTTTGAAGGTGCTCATGGACCATAAGGGTCTTGCTATCGCTGCTAGGCGGATTACTGTTTCGACTAGCGGTCTTGCCAATAAGATTTATGAATTCACCGATACCCAATTACAGGTGAATCTGGCTATCTCATTACATGCGCCGAATAATGAACTCAGGACGCGAATCATGAAAATAAATCGAGGCATTCCGATAGAAAAATTAATGAAATCTCTTGATTATTATTTAGAGAAAACGAATAGGAGAATTACGATTGAATATATCCTATTGAAGGATGTCAATGACCATCAAGAAGAAGCCGAGCAACTTGCCAACCTTCTTGATGACAAAAAACATCGGCTCTATGTCAACCTGATTCCATATAATCCTGTAGATGAGCATAGTCAATACCAAAGAAGTGAAAAAGAGTCCGTTCTCTCGTTTTATGATACTCTGAAAAAGAGAGGCGTAAATTGTAAAATCCGCCAAGAACATGGAACGGATATTGATGCGGCTTGCGGCCAGCTTAGAAGCAAACAAATCAAGAAAGCTGAAGCCCAGTAATTCACAAAAAAGAAAACAACAAAAAGAGGTCGCATATTTCGCGGCCTCTTTTGGCGTGATTTTATTATTTAGCTATTTCCTTTACCGAGGCGACTTCATACGTTGTAAGCTCGCTGCCTAGAATTGGAGATTCTTTTTTTGCTTCACCGGAACCTGGTTCAGGCCGTTTATGTGCAGCTTTGAATGCATCGCTATTTCTCCAAGCAGTAAAGTTATCAAGGTTTTCCCAGTACATATTAACGCTCAGTTCATCGTGGTCCGACAAATTCTGCGTTAATAATACTTCAACTTTTACGAAGCCTTCCGTAGTATCAAGTGGACCTGGTGCAGTAAATCCTGGGGCCATGACTGCACCCATCCCTTTTTTGACTCTGATTCTATTCGTTACGATTATCATAAATCAGCACTCCTTTTGGACATCGGTTTAGAAGCTACACCCTATTTCGGCTTTTATATCATACATATTTTAGCATATTGAAAGAAGCAGGGTCCATTTTGATTAACTCAGATCATGTTAGCCTGATGACCATAGTTTTAATGAAGGCACACGTTTCATTATATTGAAATAAGACAATTGAATTTGGTTATTACAAGGTTTATCGATGCATATCGCGTATAATAGAACCTTGTATAAGGAAATTACGATTATGGAAACAATAAAGCAACATACTAAACAACAAAAGAGGCTGTTATATGAATGAATTAGGTTTTACTGATTATACATTAAGCGATGAAATTGTAAGGGCATTAGAAAGCTTGGGATATCAACGTCCAACCGAAGTACAGCGTGAAGTGATTCCAGTGGCGCTGAAAAAGCGGGATCTTGTCGTTAAATCCCAAACAGGAAGTGGGAAAACCGCTTCATTCGGCATACCGATCTGCGAAATGGTCGATTGGGAGGAGAATAAGCCACAGGCCCTTATTTTAACACCGACACGTGAGCTTGCTGTACAGGTAAAAGAAGATATTACGAATATAGGCAGGTTTAAAAGGATAAAGGCTACTGCGGTATATGGAAAACATCCTTTCGCACTGCAAAAAGCGGAATTGAAACAAAAAAGCCATGTAGTCGTTGGAACCCCGGGGCGTGTTCTGGATCATATCGAGAAAGGGACATTCGCCTTGGAACGCTTAACTCATTTGGTTATTGATGAAGCGGATGAAATGCTGAATATGGGCTTCATTGAACAAGTGGAAGCCATTATTAAAGAGCTTCCGAAAGATAGAGTAACCATGCTGTTCTCTGCTACATTACCTGAAAGTATAAAAAAGCTATGCAAGCAATATATGAAAGATCCTTTGGATATTGAAATCAAAGCAAAGGGTTTAACGACGGAGAAAATTGAACATGCTCTTATCGAAGTGAAAGAAGATGATAAGTTTTCCCTGCTTAGAGACGTCACCATTACGGAAAACCCCGATAGCTGCATCATTTTCTGTCGGACGAAAGATAGGGTAGACCAAGTATGCGAACAGCTGCTGGAACTGGAATATCCGTGTGATATGATTCACGGCGGCATGCTTCAGGAAGATCGCCTTGCAGTGATGAATGAATTCAGAAGAGGTGAATTCCGCTATTTGGTTGCGACAGATGTTGCTGCGCGTGGAATTGACATCGACAATATAACCCATGTGATTAACTATGACCTGCCATTGGAAAAGGAAAGCTACGTACATCGGACAGGAAGAACGGGCCGTGCCGGCAAAAAAGGAAAAGCCATTACTTTTGTGACGCCGTACGAAGACAAATTCCTTACTGAGATTCAAGGCTATATTGGTTTTGAAATCCCTAAGATGACTGTTCCTTCAAAAGAGGAAGTCTCCAATAAAAAAATGGAATTCGAAGCGAAACTGGAAGCTCGTCCAAAGATCAAAAAAGATAAAAGTGAACAATTGAATAAACAAATCATGAAGCTGTATTTTAATGGCGGCAAGAAAAAGAAAATCAGGGCTGTGGATTTTGTCGGAACCATCGCAAAGATTGATGGAGTGAATGCAGGGGACATCGGGATCATTACGATCCAGGATAATGTTTCTTATGTGGAAATATTGAATGAAAAAGGACCGCTTGTCTTGAAAGTGATGAAAAATACGAAAGTAAAAGGAAAACTTTTGAAGGTTTCAGAGGCCTTTAAGAACTAAAGGTGTTGAATGAAAGAAGCGGGAGGGTTATCTAACCAAGGTTAACCAATTAAAATTGGTTAACTTCTATACCTAGAACAAAAAAGTGGTGGAAGTTTTGAGAGTAACTTTCACCACTTTTTTTATTTTTTTTGAAACTTCATAAATTCTATATACATCATTGGGAAAACAATTACAAACATTATTATAAAACCTATTATTATTCCAACCAAACTTTTATCGTTAGTTATGGACATGGACACATAATAGAACGCTACACTTGTAATAATTAAATATAATAAATATCTAAAATACTTCATTTTGTTATATCAATCCATCCATTATTTTTATACCAATCCAAAAGTTAAATCTACTAAAAAAGCCTTATCCTTTAAATGATATTCTGATGAATTATAACCATGTTAATCCATTTGAACAAAAAAATGGACCTAAACTTATATTTACAACTAAAATATGAAGAAAAATTATTAATATTAAGTATTTAGTCCATATAATGTTGCTCTTTTCTAGTGATAATTTAATTGGAAAACATTAGATAGGCTTAGTTTTTTATATGTTTTGATAACCCACCCGGAAATAATTCGACCTCCCCCCGAAATAATCCGTCCGCACTGGAATCATTTTTTTGTTTTATGAGGATGTGGGATTCTTTCTCTGAATTCTGTTTATCCGTCAAAATAGAGTGGTATATGAGGAAGGATAACGCAATTATTTCGAATGAAGTAGATACATACAACATGATTTAATCTGAATTCTTAGACATGGAGGGGAATGAGTGGGATGACGAAAGAAAATGAAAGCGGAAGAATCGATGAGCAAAGTAAGCAGCGACAGTTGGATCAATATCGAGTGGACGATAATGGTAAAAAGATGACGACTAACCAAGGTTTGCGTATTTCTGAGGATGAGCATTCTTTAAAAGCGGGAACCCGTGGTCCAACTTTGATGGAGGATTTTCATTTCCGTGAAAAAATGACTCATTTTGACCATGAGCGTATTCCTGAGCGGATTGTCCATGCCCGTGGATCTGGAGCACATGGATATTTTCAGGTATATGAGCCGATGGCCGAATATACAAAAGCCAAGTTTCTTCAAGACCCTTCAGTCAAGACACCAGTATTCGTTCGTTATTCCACGGTAGCAGGTTCCCGCGGATCGGCAGACTCGGTCCGTGATGTAAGAGGGTTTTCTACAAAGTTTTATACTGAGGAAGGAAACTATGATTTGGTCGGAAATAATATTCCGGTATTTTTTATTCAGGATGCCATTAAGTTCCCGGATTTAATCCATGCGGTTAAACCGGAGCCTCATAATGAAATACCTCAGGCCGCGTCTGCCCATGATACTTTTTGGGATTTCGTCGCCAACAATGAAGAAACGGCTCATATGATCATGTGGCATCTTTCTGATAGGGCCATACCGAGAAGCTTCCGGATGATGGAAGGGTTTGGTGTCCACACATTCCGTTTTGTAAATGAACAAGGCGTGTCCCATTTCGTTAAATTCCATTGGAAGCCTGTACTGGGAGTTAAATCCCTTGTTTGGGATGAAGCACAGAAAATTGCAGGGAAGAATCCTGATTTTCACCGCCAAGATCTGTGGGAAGCGATAGATACCGGAAATTATCCTGAATTTGAATTTGGCGTGCAAATGATTAAGGAAGAAGATGAATTCAAATTCGACTTTGATATCCTCGATCCTACTAAACTATGGCCGGAAGAACAAATTCCGGTGAAAATAATCGGAAAAATGGTTTTGAACCAAAATACGGATAACTTTTTTGCAGAGACGGAACAGATAGCTTTCCATCCGGGGCATGTTGTACCGGGTATTGATTTTTCAAATGATCCGCTGCTTCAGGGACGTTTATTCTCATACACCGATACCCAGCTATCCCGATTAGGAGGACCGAACTTCCATGAGCTACCGATTAATAGGACGGTTGCCACCGTTCATAATAATCAACGCGATGGCATGCACCGAATGTCAATAAATCCAGGGCCGGTCAGCTACCACAAAAATTCCCTTGCAGGTAACTCTCCAGAACCTGCTTCGGAAGAGGAAGGCGGCTATGCACATTACCAGGAAAAAGTCGATGGCAGGAAAGTCCGTCAGAGGAGTGAAAGCTTCAAGGATCATTACAGCCAAGCTAAACTATTTTGGAATAGCATGACGGAAGTGGAGAAGGAGCATATTATTCAGGCTTTCCACTTTGAAGTGGGAAAAGTGAAAAGTAAGGACGTTCAGCAGCAAATTGTCGAGATGTTCAGCAATGTAGATGTCGAACTGGCTAAAACAATCGCTATTGGAGTGGGCGTGAATCCTCCAGCCAACAAGAGTGAGGTCAAAATGGATTTGGCTTCTCCGGCTTTAAGCCAGGAACAAATGAAGGTGAACACGGCGGCAACAAGAAAAGTGGCAATCTTGGCTGCAGATGGTTTTAACGGCTCTGAGGTTAATCAAGTTTTGGAATCATTTAAATCGGCAGGTATAACGGCTGAAATCATCAGTAATAATCGTGGAGTGATTACAAGTTCTGAAGGACAGCAGATTGAGGTGAATCAGACATTCCTGACAGCCGATTCGGTACTTTTCGATGCTGTATATGTGGCAGGAGGCCAGGAGAGTGCCGGTGCCCTCAAGGCATCCAAGGAACTAATTTACTTTGTTGCTGAAGCCTACAATCATTTCAAAGCGATTGGTGCGGGAATTGAGGGAGCCGAGATCTTATCGAAGGCAGGCATCGTTTCCAATGATCCAGCAGCAGGCATTGTAGCTGTTACGGATAAAAATAGTGGTTCTGCCTTTATCGAGGCAATTGCCAAGCACCGTCACTGGACACGAGCTTAATATTGGATGAAAAACCCCAGACTTGGAGTCTGGGGGTTTTTCAATAGACACGTATAGTAGCTTACTTTGCTTTTTCTTCAAAAAGTGAGGCAATGCCAACAATCACCTTAGTGGCCAGGATCATATTATCGACGGAAATAAATTCATATTTGCCATGAAAGTTCTCCCCGCCCGTAAAGATGTTGGGCGTTGGCAGGCCCATAAACGATAATTGAGATCCATCCGTACCACCGCGTATTGGTGAGATTTTCGGTTGTATATCGAGTTTCTCCATTGCTTCATGGGCAATATCCACGATTTCCTTCACGGGCTCAATTTTTTCCTTCATGTTGAAGTATTGATCCTTTAATACAAGCTGGATACGATTTTGCCCATATTTTTCTTTTAAATCTTCAATCACTTTTGTTATATATTCCTTGCGCTCATTAAATTTCTGGCGGTCGAAATCCCTGATGATGTATGAAAGCTTGGTCTCTTCCACATCACCGTTAAATGAAAGCAGATGATAAAAGCCTTCGTAACCCTCCGTATATTCCGGTGCTTCTGCCACTGGGAGCTTATCATGGAATTCCATGGCGATTTTCGCCGAGTTCACCATTTTTCCTTTAGCCGTACCAGGGTGAATATTCGTCCCTTTGATCAGGATTTTGGCCGATGCTGCATTGAAGCTCTCATATTCAAGTTCTCCAAGTGGGCCACCGTCCACGGTGTAGGCAAATTGGGCATCAAAAGCATCTACATCAAACTTATGGGGTCCCCTGCCGATTTCTTCATCGGGAGTAAAAGCAACACGGATTTTTCCATGCTTGATTTCCGGGTGCTGGATCAAATAATCCATGGCAGTCATGATTTCGGCAACTCCAGCCTTATTATCTGCTCCCAACAGGGTTGTCCCATCCGTTGTAATCAAGGTATGCCCTTTATAGTTCTTAAGCGAAGGAAAATCATCAGGTGAAAGAATGACCTCCAATTTTTCGTGTAAAGTAAGATCGTTGCCATCATAGTTATCAACGATTTGCGGTTTTACATCTTTTCCAGTGAAATCCGTTGCTGTATCGACATGAGCCAAGAAACCGATTGTCGGGACATCCTTATTTGAATTGGCTGGCAAGGTTGCCATGACATATCCGTTCTGATCAATTGTCACATCCTTCATCCCAATGGACTGAAGTTCCTTGACCAATGCATTTGCCAAGGTCAACTGTCCAGGTGTAGAGGGGCATGAGGGATTTTCCTCGTTCGATTGGGTATCCACTTTCACATAAGAGGTGAATCTTTCAATGATTTCATTTTTCACTTTTCCTTCAACTCCTTTTTCCCTTATCTTACCATGATTGATTGAAATGGAAAATTATCTTTCTCTAGATGAAATACAGATATATCTCAAAACCTTCAAGGGAGGTGTCATCAGCAAAGAACAGCATATCTGCAAAAAGACATGCCGTTCTTTGCTTTCTCTTATTAGAGTGGATTATTCAAGGCCCATACGGATACGCTTTTCCCATGGACGGGGAACGTCGCGAAGCCATCTTCTTCAATGGTAATGTGGTCATCTCTATGACAAGTTAAATCACTCCAGATTTCACCCGCCCGATGCTCACCGACGAACATCCTTTTTTCACTGTTGTGATCTCCATTCGAGATAATGACGGCACATCCTGAGCCTTCCAGCTCTTCAACTCCGTGCCGGACCCAGCCTATCGTATTTGGATCATCAAAGTAGTCCGTTTGTTCTCCGTAAGCTTTTTCATACCTAGCAAATAATAGGCGATCTAGAATATCCTTTTTCCCAGGCACCGGAGAAGGTCCGCCGATTCCATAATAGTCCCCGTAAAAGACACAAGGATAACCGCAAAGTCTCAGCAAGGTAAGTGCATATGCCGATGGTTTAAACCAGTCCTTTACCCAAGATTCCAGTGATTCATGAGGCTGGGAGTCATGGTTGTCGACAAAAGTGACGGCCTGTGCCGGATTGGTTTGGACGAGGGTATCATCAAAGATGGTTGAGAGGTCGAAGTCTGTCCCTGCTTTTGAGGCCTCATGAAATTTATAATGCAGGGAAACATCGAACAAGTTGAGGTCATGATTGGTTTGCTCTAAGTAAGTTTGACAAGCTTTAACATCTGCCTTCCAAAATTCGCCGACCATGAAGAAATGTTCCTTTGTATAAGGAATGAGTTCTTGGAGAAAATCATTGATGAATTCATAATCGATATGTTTAACGGCGTCCAAACGAAAACCATCACACTTTAACGTATCAACCATCCATTTTCCCCAACTAATCATTTCCTGACGAACTTCTGGCAGGCTGTAATCGATGTTAGCAAACATTAAATAATCATAGTTTCCGAATTCATCGATGACATGCTGATTCCAGTGCTTATTTTCGCCTGTGATTCGATATACGCCCATTTTGTCGTTTTCGGCATCATAGTCTGTACCATTAAAATGATTATGGTTCCACTTAAAATCAGAGTATTTATTTTTACGGCCTGGAAAATCGAATTTTGTCCAGCCTTCCATTTCAAATGGTTCTGAGATATCTTCCATACGGTTGTCTGGATTGACTTCAATGACTTCAAATTTTTCGGTTCCGTCAGCTCCTGCTTTATGGTTCATGACTAAATCGATATAAACACAAAGTCCGTAGTTATGACAGGTTTCTATTGCTTGCAGCAATTCATCTTTGGTCCCGTATTTGGTACGAACTGTTCCTTTTTGGTCAAATTCCCCTAAATCGTAACCGTCATATATTCCATATCCATTATCCCCAACGGATTGCCCTTTGGTAACTGGCGGAAGCCAAACGCAGTCGATTCCTATATCCTTCAACTTGGAGGCTGCATATTTCAATCTGTCCCAATGAGAACCATCTGCCTCTAGATGCCACTCAAAAAATTGCATCATCGTATGATTTCTTTTCATCCGTTCCCCCCCTGACACCGACTCGATTTTAACAAAAGTGAAACTGTACGATCGGATAAAGTAATAATGGAAATCTTTACCCCTTAAATTCAAATGATAAACAAGTGAACAAACCCTCTTGATTGAGGTTCATTTACCTCTCTATTTTACTATTTTATACCAAATAAGGGTATTTTATATAGATTAGCAGCTAAAAATTATTCAAATGTGGAGGAATAACCCGGAAAAGGCACTACGCCCTATTAAATAAAAAGGTATCCCGAATATTTTGGGATACCTCAGACTATAGATAATTCGAAAAAACAGTTTGCCTTCAGTTTTCTTTAAAAAAGGTTCCAGGTGTTTTCAGAAATTCGCTCCCTTTCCGCCGACTGTCTGCCAAGCCTCATCAAAGCAAGTGCCTTTGGTGTCTTGGCTAGCCAGTTATTCGGCAGGTGTGTCGTAAATTCCTTCAATCCAGTGAGGGTTTCAAAAAACAGTAAAAAACCATTAGTATACCCTAGTCTTAATCATGTTTCGGGATGGAACCATTCCTAACTCCCTTTTGCACCTTTTTCATATTGGAGGGGGAGGAGTCTATTATCCTTTTTTACCTCTTCGTTTAAAGAAGTGGGCGAAAGCCATTGCACCTAATAATAAGATTAGGAGCACGGAAGATAGAATGATCGTATTTTTGGAGGAGCTACTGTTACCTGCCCCATTTTGGCCCATGTTCCCATTTATACCAGGAGGTGCACCATTCCCGCCGCGGTCCATGTCAGGGGGCTGCATGGCAGCCCCATTCTCGCCGCCGCCCATGTTTGGTGGTTGCTGGCCTGCATTTGCGTCATCGCCCATATTCGGTGCTCCGCCGCCCATACTGCTTTCTGTCTCAGCTTCCACAACCAGGTCTCCAGAAAGCTGTGCCAAGATGGATTCAGCACGTTGGATAGCGAAGTCAACCAGGGTTTCCTCGCCTGATGTTGCTTCTGTATACTCGTCCATAGTATAAAACTTGGTCGGATCCTTTTTCACATATGGTGTGATTAATGTAGAAATTTCAGTGGTCATTGCTGTCATATTTTCTTCAGAGAAAAAATCTGTGGCAATGTCGTCTAGATAATCATAATATTTTTCACGGTACCCGTCGTTGGAAAGCAGGGCATTCAATAAAGGACGATCTTCAAGGGTCGTACCTGAAACAGGTTCGGTAATGCTGAAGTTGATATTACTTTCATTCATGAAATTTGAACTCATATCCATCATTCCGCCACTGTTCTTATTCGGTACTTCTCCAACTTGTTCCGTGTCATCTTGCTTAGCAGCATCGTCGTTACTTTCAGCCGTAGCCCCATCTTTTTGGTCAGCTGCCTCTTCATTGCCTTCATTTTTATTTTCTTGATCGGTTTCGCCTGCCTGTCGCCCGCCGCCTCCGGAATAACCGCCAAATGACATATTATAGTCCCAAGGCAATATCGAAAAGACCCCGTTCTCTTCATATAGGTAGTAATTGTGCTTTTTATCTCCTTGATAGTGATCGAGGTTGACAAGGGCAGTATTGGCTGCGAAATAGCGCAACATTTCATCGACATCAAGGACTTCCTCCACATTCCCACCATTATTGATGGCATCAAGCATTTTGATCATGGCGGATTGGCCCGAATGATCGTTTGTTTTCAAGTTTATTCCTGTATAGTCATCAATGTCATCACTGATCCACTTTAAATCGCTTCCCGTACCATCCGGATAATAGAGGTCGCCTATGCCATCAGTGAAGTTGTTACTTAGGAAGGTTTCCTCTATAGCTTCCACACCTAGATAAAGGCCCCATTCCTTTCCATTGATGGTCACGTACATATAGGAATGTCCTGGTGTCGCAATGCCCATCTTGTCCATTAATTCATAGGAAAGGTATTCTCTCATATAAGTGGGATCACTGTAATTATTGTTTAGGGCCAACTTTTTCAGGCCGTGTAAATCTTGATCTTCCTGATAATAATCAAAGTCTATCTTCCAGCTGTAACGATCGGAATCTCCCATTTGAACAACGGAATTCAAGGAAAGGTTTCCCTTGGTGCGAAACCCCACATTTTTGACTGTCTCCCCATCTATCGTTACATCGGCATTAACGATTTCCTTTTCAGAGGGGTTATCCAGCATGGAATCTAAATCCTCATCAGCCAATGTTATATCAACGGTTGTCACCTTACTTTGGTCAAATACAGATTCTGTATAAGTATTCCCTTTAGTGGCTTTTTCAACTTGAAGATTGGGAAGGAAGAACATCACCGCTATAAAAATTATTATCAATAATCCAATGGTCGCTACAACATATCTTGTTTTTAACATGCCAAGGCTCCTTCCTCCTGTAGTCTTATATAGAGGGGTGGGCATGGATTTTTATGTCCGCCATCTATCTTAAGCTGTGAAGTTGCCATCATAACTTAACATGATGGCAGAGTGAACGCTGTTCATGTCCTTGACTTGATTAATGAATTCCGCATTATTATCTCTTAATCGAATTTCATATGTCACTTCGAGGTTATTATCCGCCATGACAGATTTTGATTTGACGGAATGCTTTTTCACCTTGTTGGATATCATTTCTTCTAACGCTTTTTCAATTGATGCATCTGAATATTTAACGATTAATAAAAATGGATTTTCAACAGTGATCCGATTGGCAAATATGAGCATCACAATACCTATTAAAATGGCACCGATGATAACCAGCGGAATTAGTCCTGCCCCGCATAAAATCCCGGATGCCGCTGCCCAGAACAGGAAGACCAAGTCCATGGGATCTTTGATGGGCGTTCTGAATCGTACGATGGAGAGTGCACCGACCATACCCAGGGAGATAACGATATTAGTTGATATGCCCATGATGATCAAAGCCGTGGCCATTGTCATGATGATGAGGGAAATATTGAAATTGTGTGAGTACATCACACCGGAAAAGGTCTTCTTATAAATGACGTAAATGAACAATCCGATGGCAAATGCCAACAGTAATCCAATTAGGGAGTCAATGATTGAAAAGCTCTCGGTCTTGTCCAAAAAGCTTGATTTGAAAATATCATTAAAAGTGGTGCTAGTTGTTGTCGTCGTATCCATTTTCTATTCCTCCAAATATTATGTGTTGCTGCAATCAGCCGTATCTTCTGCTTAGTTGATATTTTGAAAAAGCTGTTTTTCTAGTATCGATGATGGACAATAATTGTTTGATGATATCCGGAAGAAATTCGTCAAACTTTATTTCCAGGATGACACAATCTGGGTCTAAAGCATCGACAACGATTAATTCGGGATTCAGGAAGTCCGTATCCCGATAGCTCGTTTTCACATTACTGTCAAAGGTGACCCGCACATTTCCATACTCGTAGATGAATACCTCCCTTTCATAGTCAACGACGGTTGTCGGCTTGATTTGGAAAAGGGTCATCTGAACGTATAAGTCCCTGAGGATATCCCTTGAATCTTCGGACATCCAAGCTATATCCCCTGAACGAATCCGTTCGTATTCTTCGGCGGAAAGCCTGCACTTCTGTTTATAGGTAAGATTATTCCGCTTACTCTTTTTTTCTAGATTGATGAAATCGGTATTATGATCATAAAGTCTAGCCCTGAACTTATCCCTGTGATAGAACCCTTCTGTTTTTTGCCGGAGGATTTTATTGTCAAAGTTATCGAAATACACACTTCGAATTAAATATTTCCCATCCAGCCCATGGGGATCAAGCCTCATGAAGTTTTGCAGATTATTTCTTAATAGGTGACAATCCGCTTTGGTGATTGCATGTTTGAGTTCCCGCCTTCCCTTTAAACCATTCATTGTTGTTCCTCCTTTACTTTGATTTTTTGACTGCGTTCAGCTTATAAACAGAATCTTAATAAAACCTTAAGAACATTTTTATATTCAATAGATAAATAGAGAATACGCCCCAGTTTTAACCTTTTCTTAATTTTATTGGAATTTACTAGAAGAAAAATGAGTGAATTTACTCATTGAGAATAATTATCATTATCAGTAGAATGAAGTTCATGATAATGATAATTATTCTCAATTAATTCAATACATGGAGGTTTAATATGGTAACGAACACGCTTACTAAAAATGATCAACTACTGGAACAACAAAATACAAGGGAATCAAATGCCCGATCTTATCCTAGAAGATTACCCATGGCTATCGATCAAGCGGAGGGAATTTACCTAACAGACATGGATGGAAAACGATATATTGATTTTCTTGCCGGGGCTGGAACATTAGCGCTTGGACACAATCATCCGGCAGTGCTTGAAGCGATGGAAAAAATTCTTAAGGATAAACGTCCTTTACATACATTGGACTTTACGACGCCGATCAAAGAGCAGTTCGTCGATGAAATTTTTGAATGCCTGCCTGAGGAATTCAGGAAAAACGCAAAAATTCAATTCTGCGGTCCTACTGGCGGAGATGCCATTGAGGCAGCACTTAAACTGGTTAAAACAGCAACAGGCAATAGAAGCATTTTATCCTTCCAAGGAGCTTACCACGGGGCAACACATGCAACCATGTCAATCAGCGGCAATACAAAACCAAAGGAAAAAATACAAGGATTAATGCCAGATGTACAATTCCTGCCGTATCCCTATCAATATCGCTGTCCTTTTGGAATAGGCGGAGAAGAAAGCCATAAAATCAGTAGCCAGTATATCGAAAATCTATTGAATGATCCCGAATCTGGATTATTGGCACCTGCAGGAATGATTTTGGAGGCAGTACAAGGCGAGGGAGGTTCCATTCCAGCTCCAATTCCATGGCTTAAGGAAATCAGAAGAATAACAAAAGAGAAGGGCATTCCGCTAATTATCGACGAAGTTCAATCAGGTATCGGCCGTACAGGGAAAATGTTTGCCTTTGAACATGCAGGAATCGTTCCGGATGTTCTTGTACTATCCAAAGCAATAGGCGGAAGTCTTCCATTATCGGTGGTGATTTATAACAAAGAGCTGGACCTATGGTCACCAGGTGCACATATCGGTACGTTCCGCGGAAATCAAATGGCAATGGCAGCAGGAACAGCAACTTTAAAATACATGAAAGAGACGAATCTTGTGGAGCATGCCGCTAAAATGGGAGAAATCTTAAAGGATATTCTTAAAGATTTGCAAAAAGATATTAAGCAGATCGGTGATGTCAGAGGCCGGGGATTAATGGTCGGTGTAGAAATGATCAATCATGAAGAACCGCAAAATGCGAATGGAAGCCATCCTGCTGATTCGCAACTTGCCAGTGCCATTCAACAGGAGTGTTTTCAAAGAGGGCTGATTCTGGAAGTTGGCGGCAGACATGGTAGTGTAGTGAGGTTCTTGCCTCCATTGATCGTAACGGAATCCCAGCTTCGCGAAGCCACTGCAATTTTTGAACAAGCTGTTCGTGCAGCTGTTGCAAGAGGGTGAATGATCAATGATTGAAATGATAAATAAAACTGATTTTGCTTATTCTCGATTGTTTTTGAATAACGAAGAAGGTTTCAATAACTACAGCCAGTCATTAAAAATCATTGAAAAAAAGCTGACGAACTTTTTAAATGGGAACAAATCACCATACTCAGGGAAAAAACCTTATGAAATAGAAGCAAGATTAAGCGAGCTGACCCTCGCTTCTCCAACAGGGAAGACAATGGAAGCAGTAGCGGATGAGCTGGCGGAGTTTGTTATTAATGACAGCATCAATGTGCACAGCCCTGCTTGTATCGGACATTTGCATTGTCCGACATTAATACCTGCCGTGGCTGCGGAAATGATTATCGGTACGTTGAATCAATCCATGGATTCATGGGACCAAAGCTCGGCGGCAACCTTCGTTGAAGAGCGTTTAATAGATTGGCTGTGCAGCCAGGTAGGGTTACCGGAACAAGCGGATGGTATTTTCACAAGCGGTGGAACCCAATCTAATTATATGGGCCTGTTATTGGCGAGGGACGCTTATTGTAAGCGTTTCTGGGGTGTTGACGTTCAACAGCATGGCTTACCGGCCGAGGCGAAAAAATTGCGGATCCTATGCTCCGAGGCTGCCCATTTTACGGTTCGTAAATCAGCAGCACAGCTGGGGCTTGGTGAACAGGCTGTAATCACCATTAAAACGGATTCAAATCACCGTCTGTCCATAGCTGAATTAAATCAACAATTACTGCTTTTAGAGGAACAGGATTTACTTCCATTTGCCATCGTTGCAACTTGTGGAACAACGGATTTTGGTTCAATAGATCCATTACACGAACTGTCCGAAGCTGCAAGGAAGAATGGGATATGGCTGCATGTGGACGCAGCATATGGAGGCGCAATGATTTTAAGTAAGGATTACAAAGAGTTAATCAGCGGAATTGAACGGGCCGACTCGATTACGGTTGATTTTCACAAATTGTTCTATCAACCAATCAGTTGTGGTGCTTTTCTTGTCTCTGACAGCAGCTCATTTCAATATATCCAGCATCACGCCGATTACTTGAATCCACAGGAAGATGAAGCGGAGGGCATGGTTCATTTAGTCAATAAATCGGTTCAAACGACGAGAAGGTTCGACGCACTGAAACTCTGGATGTCATTGAAGGTCGTTGGACTGGATTCCTTTGCCGAAATGATCGACTATACTTGTCACCTTGCACGTGAAGTGGCTGTGAAGATCGATAAAGAAGAAGGATTCACAGTATTGAATAAAGATCCTGAATTGAATGCGGTTGTATTCCGTTATAATCCCGAGGGAGAAAGTGATCAGTTAGTAAATCTATTAAATAAACAGATTCAGCAAGAATTACTGAAAAGCGGACGGGCATTTTTAGCAAAAACGCGTTTTGAAGGACAGGTATATTTAAAAATGACACTATTGAATCCAATGACAAGGCTTGAACACATAGAGGAAATTTTAGACGAAATTCGAGTATTAGGTGAAATGTTCAAGATGATGGAGGAATGAAGATGAATGGTAAGCAAATAGCTGAAAGGGCGACGATGCAAAGCTTTCTGAATTGTTATTTCCGGGAAACCGGAAATTACAGTTTAGAAGAAACGAAAAACTGGCCGAATTTGGAGGGGGCCGTTCCGGGTCCATTATTAGTCAGTAAGCTCATATCCCAAGATATTGTATTGCTTGTTCCGCTTAAATATTGGTCGGAAACGGGGCGTCATATTTTCAACTTCCCGATTTACTATCAAACGGCATCCAAACAAGTACATGAATTAGATTACGTGACAATGGTCTCGATTGTTTCTAAAGAATTATTGAATGAGCAGGGGCGGACGGATAGTGAAGATGAATTGATGCTGCGTGTCATCCTTAGCAGCCAAAATATTCAACGGTATGTTGAAGGCAGGACGGAAGACATTGATGCACTTCAAAGTCCAGATTTCACCTACATCGAAGCAGAGCAGTCGCTTTTATTCGGGCACCTGTTCCACCCGACGCCGAAAAGCAAGCAGGGCATTTCAGAAAAAGATGAATGGATCTATTCACCCGAATTAAAAGGGGAGTTTCAGCTGCACTACTTCCTGGCAGAACCTTCGATTGTCATCCAGGATTCTAGTGAAGTCCGATCGGCAAGTGAGATCATTAAACAGGAATTAGCCGGCGACTTGGAGATTTCCAGTGAATTCAGAGAAACGTATTGCCAAAAGGAAAGCCGGTATATCATCATCCCGGCACATCCGCTCCAGGCAAAAGTACTTATCGAAAAAGAAGAGGTCAAGAGGCTAATCGAGCAAGGGACACTAGTTTATGCAGGACCGCTTGGGAAAAAATTCACGGCTACCTCTTCATTTAGAACGGTATATAGTGCCACATCGAGATATATGTACAAATTTTCCGTTCCGGTTAAAATCACGAATTCTTTACGTGCAAATCTGCAAAAAGAACTAGATCGTGGAGTGGAAATTGCAAAATTAATAGATTCTAAAGTGGGTGACGACCTAAAAGAACGGCACCCATCCTTCCGTATTATCAAGGACCCTGCTTACCTAACGATCAAAACAACCGAGCAAGAATCAGGATTCGATGTTGATATTCGGGAAAATCCTTTTTATGAAAACGATAAACAAGCAAGCCTGATTGCCGGCTTATGTCAGGATAATGCCTATGGTGCACCATCAAGACTTGGGGCGATCATCCGCAAATTATCAGCTGATGAAAACCGCAGTACCGAAGAAGTAAGTAAGGATTGGTTCAAAACTTATCTGTCAATGACATTGAAACCGATGCTTTGGCTATTTGAAGAGTATGGAATTGTTTTAGAAGCCCATCAACAAAATTCCATCATTCAACTTCAAGATGGGTATCCAGCCACTTTTTATTATCGTGATAATCAAGGGTATTACTATTGTGAGTCCAAAGTGGACAGGCTGCTGAAGATCTTGCCTGAACTAAGTGAAAAAAGCTTCACGATTTGTTCTGATGAAGTCGCTGAAGAAAGATTGCAATACTATTTCTTTTTTAATCACTTATTAGGCTTAATCAATAATTTTGGTACGGAAGGATTAGTATCTGAAAAAACACTGTTGCAGCTCGTTCAGGAACAACTTGAAACAAGCAGCATGGAAAGCGAAGATGAAGGGTTGAATCGAGTTGTTTCAAGGTTGCTTCATGCCCGGGAATTATCTTGTAAGGCTAATTTACTGACGAGATTTCACGATATGGATGAGCTTGTTGGTTCACTTGAGACACAGTCCGTTTATACAACGATTGATAATCCGTTCGCGCAGGGGGTTATGGCCGTCCATGAAAAATAGTTATGAAGAAATGCTGAAGGACTGTAATCAACAGCTTTCATTTGTCAAAGTTGAATTTGAGAGGGATGTAGATACACTGCATAAATGGATGCATGAAGATCATGTGATACCCTACTGGAACTTGAATTTCACAAAAGAAAAATTCGCTGTTCATTTAAAAAAGGCATTGGCAGATACACACCAAACACTCTTTTTAGGCTGCCTGGACTCAATTCCCATGAGCTATTGGGAATCGTATTGGGTAAAAGGCGATATCATCGAAGATTATTATGAATCTGAAGAGGGAGACCAAGGAATTCATTTACTCATTGGTGATCCGGATTATCTAGGAAGAGGACTGGCTTTGCCGTTTTTACGTGCAATGGTGAAATACCAACTACTTTCTGCAAAAACAAAGAAAGTGATGGCTGAACCGGATATTCGAAATGCAAAGATGATTTACCTATTTGAAAAGTGCGGGTTTACCCCAATTAAAGAAATTGAGCTCCCTGATAAAACAGCATTGCTAATGTCATGTACACGGGAGAATTTCGAGAGGAAGTGGAAGTATGGAGAAGCAACAATCTATCTATGACCTGGTAGGGATAGGGATAGGTCCCTTCAATCTTGGACTTGCGGCACTTTTGGAGAAAACTCCGGAGTTGAATGCCGTCTTTTTTGAGAAAAAGCAGGAATTTAATTGGCATGAAGGGATGCTGTTGGAAGGGACAACTCTGCAGGTACCGTTCTTTGCCGATCTGGTTAGCATGGCAGATGTGACAAGCCCATATAGTTACCTGAATTATTTACAGCAGCATGATCGGCTTTATCATTTCTACTTCCTTGAAAAATTCTTGATTCCACGAAAAGAATATAACGACTATTGCCGCTGGGCTGCCCGTCAACTTGATAGCTGCCGTTTTGGAAAAGCGGTGGAGGCGGTTGAATATATAGGGGATCAAGGTGAACCCTGCTATCAAATCAGTGTAAGGGATGCACAAACACAAAAGATCGATGTCTATTATAGCCGTCATGTAGTCATGGGAATTGGCAGCGCCCCGATTGTTCCATCGGCCTTTCATCCATATATGGGAGAGAGCATCCTGCATTCGGCCGATTATTTACGGAATAAAGAAAATGTCTTAAAGAAAAAGTCCGTAACGGTTGTCGGATCTGGACAGAGTGCAGCCGAAGTCTTTCTGGATTTGCTTAATGAGCAGGAGGAGTATGGTTACCAGCTAAACTGGTATACAAGATCCAAGGGATTTTTCCCTATGGAATACTCAAAACTCGGGTTAGAATACTTCACTCCAGATTACCTTGATTTCTTCTATCGGCTGCCACAGGAAAAGAAGGATGAAATTTTGCCGAAACAGGATTTATTGTATAAAGGGATCAGTGCTACGACAATTGCAGCAATTTTTGACAAGATGTATGAAAAATCAATTGGAAATGCCGAACTTTCCATTGAACTTCGGGCCATGACGGAAGTTGCGGCAGTTACCCCCGCCGAAAATGGCTGGAGATTGAAATGCCGACAGTGGGTGGAAGATAGCGATTTTGATGTGGACACAGAGGCGATTGTTTTTGGAACGGGTTATAAATCAACCCTTCCGGCATTCCTTGAAACCATGGAAGACCATTTAGTCCGTGATGACTTGGGGCGTCTTGCAATAACGAAAGATTATCGGGTAGGAACGGCCATCTCTACACCGAATCACCTTTTTATTCAAAATGGCGAGATGCATACACATGGTGTGGGTGCTCCGGATCTAGGCTTAGGGGCATTCCGAAATTCGATTATCATCAATCAATTGGCAGGTAAAGAAGTTTATCCATCCGAGCCAAAGGGTGCATTTCAGTCATTCCGTGTAAAATCACCCATCATGGCTTACTAAGAGAAGGGAAGGGAGAATTATATGCAGTTCATAAATGAAGTGGAACAGGCGGTTTCAGAAAAAAATTGGTACATAGTAAACCAAAACCTGCTGGCCAAGATGATTTCTGAGTACATGTATGAAGATATGATCCATCCAGCTGTTCTGAACGAAAATGCAACAGGAAACCTATATGAGTTAAAGATAAATGAGGGGAAATCTTATCAATTTTTGGCGTCTCCCCGCCTTTTTGACAGCTATGAAGTACAAGCCGAGTCGATCCGGGTATGTGAAACGGAAGGTTTTACACAAGCCAATGATGCCATTCAATTCATTCTAGACATCCAGCCGTTAATTGGGATGACTGCAGAAACAACAGGACATTTAATCAAAGAATTCCATCATACGCTGCTTGCGGATCTCCAATTGCTATCCAAACCTGAACAAGATGCGGATGATTTAGTCGAACTGGATTATGCATTACTTGAAGGAGAAATGAGCGGTCACCCTTGGATTGCTTATAACAAGGGAAGAATCGGATTCGGTTATGATGATTATTTGAAGTTCGCTCCAGAAAACCAGAAGGAAGTTCAGTTATCTTGGATTGCCGTCCATAAAACGAGGGGTGAGTTCAATTCAATCGAAACGTTATCCTATAAGCAATTGATGGAGAATGAACTGGATGGGGAAACCCAAAAATCATTTGCAAAAAGATTGACGGAAAAAGGGCTGAACGCAGAAAACTATTACTACCTCCCAGTCCATGAATGGCAGTGGAAGAATGTAATCATCCAGAACTTTACCGATGACTTGGCTAAAGGGCTGATCGTAGCTTTGGGAAATGGTCCTGATGAGTATCTGCCGCAACAATCCATTCGGACATTTGTTAATGTATCGAATAAGGATAAACATCATGTAAAGCTGCCGATGAGCATTTTAAATACGCTAGTCTACCGTGGATTACCAGCGGAGCGCACAGTAATTGCCCCAAAAATCACAACGTATATAAAGAACATTTATGAAAATGATTCATTCTTGAAAGAACAATGCAAAGTAGTGCTTCCTGGTGAAGTGGCCAGTTTAAATGTTGATCATCCGTTTTACTCCAAGTTAGAGAATGTACCCTATCAATATTTAGAGATGCTGGGTGGCATTTGGAGAGAAAGCATATACAGTTATATGGAAGAAGGCGAAAAACCCATTACGCTTGCGTCCCTTTTACATGTGGACAGCAATGGAAAACCATATGTGGAAAGTCTTATTGAAAAATCGGGATTGACTGCAGAAGCCTGGACAGCTCAATTATTCGACGTCATTCTATCACCATTACTACATTTTATCTATCAATATGGATTGGTCTTCTCGCCGCATGGTCAAAATACCATTTTAGTTTTGAAGGATTACAAGCCTCACCGTTTGGCCATCAAGGATTTTGTAGATGATGTGAACGTCAGTGATCAGCCGCTTCCTGAATTAAGCAGCCTTCCTGATGATTTAAGGAAAGTACTAAGAAGTGAGACTCCCGAGGGGCTGGTTCAATTCATTTTCACGGGACTATTCATCTGTCATTTCCGATATTTGTCCACACTTCTGATGAAGAGGTCCCTTTTGGATGAGAATGTTTTTTGGGAAGGTGTCGCTCAAACAATCCTTTCACATCAGAAAAAATTCCCGATGTTACAGGATCGTTTCGATACATTCAATTTCTTTGCGCCAAAATTAACGAAACTCTGCCTGAATAGAAATCGGATGCTTCAATATGGTTATAGCGATGGTGAAGATCGCCCGCATGCATCTGAGTTTGGGCATGTGAATAATGCCCTTTATGAAAAGTTACCTGCAAAAACGCTATAAAGTTAAACTGGCTCAGACTTTTGGGCCAGTTTTCTTTTGGCTTTTACAATTAGACCGTTGATTTCCGCTCCAGGCACTCGCTTTCCGCGGGCGGTCAGGGAGTCTCCTCGGCTTGCGCCTGCGGGGTCTCCCCTAGACGCTCTTTCCCGCAGGAGTCTCGTACACCTGTTCCAATCAACTTTGTTAAAAAATTTATAGAGCGATAATAGTTAACAAAAGGATTATTTTATCCTTTTTGGTCCAAATTTCTCAAAAATTATCTTTGGAATAGGGCTTGCCGTTCATATAAATTGGTGATAAGCTATTGTGTAAACGGTTACACAAAATTATTGAGGGTGATATATTGGCAACTATTCGGGATGTTGCAAAGGAAGCTGGGGTTTCTGTGGCAACGGTTTCCAGAGTTATGAATGGCAGTGGCTATGCACATGAGGACACAAAAAAGGTGGTCATGACAGCTGTTGAAAAATTAAATTATAAACCGAATGAAGTGGCAAGATCCCTCTACAAACGTAAATCCAAATTGGTTGGTTTGATTTTGCCGGACATTACGAATCCCTTCTTCCCAGAAATGGCAAGAGGTGTCGAGGATTATCTGCAGCAATTTGGGTATCGGTTAATTTTTGGAAATAGTGATGAAAAGAGAGATAAAGAAATAGAATATATTGACACTTTTTTGCAAAATAATGTAGTGGGCATGATTGCTTCAACTAGTGAAGAAGCCAATGAAAATTTCGATAATCTGGATATTCCAGTTGTCCTTCTAGACCGTACAGCAGAGAAATTACCAGCTGTTTATTCCGATCAAAAGACAGGCGGTAAGCTGGCAGCACGCGTATTGCTGGATAGAGGCAGTACAAATATAGTCCTCATTAGGGGGCCAGTTGAAATAAAACCTGTATATGAACGGTACATGGCAGCATTGGAAGAATTGAAACAAGCAAAAGTGAATGTGCAAGTCATGGATTCATCCCTAACTCTTCAGGGCGGCCAAACTTGCGTGAAGCAGCTGTTCGAGCAATATCCGGAAACGGATGGAATCATCGCTTGTAATGATATTGTTGCAGCCGCCGCACTTCAAGAAATCTTAAAACGGGGAATACGGATACCGGAAGACATACAATTGATCGGCTATGATGATATCGCCTTCACAGCGTTATTGCACCCGCCGTTATCGACAATTCGGCAGCCAGCCTATGAGATGGGGGCACAAGCGGCGGAAATGCTAATTAAAAGGATCAATCAAGAAAAAATGGAAGTAACACATAAAAAGCTCCCTGTTTCTTTTGTGGAGAGACAAACAACGAGAAGGAAGGCGGAGAAGACATGATTAGAATTGCAGTAGTGGGAAGTTCTTCAATGGACTTAGTGGTGACATCAGCCAAGCGGCCAATGGCTGGGGAAACGGTTTTAGGAGAGTCCTTTATCACGGTTCCTGGAGGAAAGGGAGCGAATCAGGCTGTTGCAGCTGCACGTCTTGGTGCAGAAGTGTCGATGGTTGGATGTGTAGGAGATGATGTCTATGGAGAGATCATCTTAGAAAACCTGAAGAAAAATCATGTAAACACGGAGTATGTGGAACCGGTTACAGGTTCTGCTTCCGGGACAGCACACATTACCCTTTCGGAAGGTGATAACAGCATTATTGTCGTAAAAGGTGCGAATGATTTCATTACTCCTGAATATGTACAAAAGGCGAAAAAGGTGATAGAGGAATCGGATATCGTGATGGTTCAGCAGGAAATACCTGAGGAAACGGTGGAATATCTGGCTGAATTATGCAAAACGCTTCAAAAGAGATTACTATTGAACCCAGCTCCCGCCCGCAAGCTAAGCGAGGCTGTCATTCAACAGGCATCATTCCTTACTCCGAATGAACATGAATTCGAGATACTATTCAATGGGAGAGATAGAACGAAAGTCTTGACTGAGCATCCCAATAAATTATTCATTACCGAAGGAAAAAATGGCGTCCGTTATTTTGACGGACATGAAGAAAAGGTTGTTCCAAGCTTTGAAGTGGAAGCGGTGGATACAACAGGGGCAGGGGATACATTCAATGCTGCCTTTGCCGTGGCTGTTGCAGAAGGAAAAAGTTTTGACGAATGTTTGTTATTCGCGAACCGGGCAGCCTCCATTTCCGTGACGAAGTTAGGCGCACAAGGTGGCATGCCGCAAAGGATAGAGGTCGAGAGGGGCTTTGAAGCATGAAACGTCAAGGAATCATCAATAGTTCAATAGCCAAGGTCCTGGTTGACCTTGGTCATACCGATTATATTGTCGTAGGTGATGCCGGGCTGCCGGTGCCACCTGGAGTTTGCAAGATAGATTTAGCATTGACGCCTGGAACACCATCATTTCAAGATGTCGTCCGGGCGATTCACGAAGATATGGTTGTTGAAAAAGTAATCGCTGCCACAGAAGTGAAGGTTAAAAACCCGGAACAGCATCAATATATGGAGCAGCAATTCGGAGCAGTGATTGAATATGTTTCCCATGAGGATTTTAAAAGGCTGACAAGTAACGCGAAAGCAATAATCCGGACCGGGGAGACGACGCCATATTCAAATTGCATATTGCAGTCTGGAGTATTCTTTTAAAGAAATGAGATGATGAGCATGCAAATCGAAATGCACAATATTTATAAAGCATTTGGTCAAAACAAGGTATTGGAAGGTGTTCATTTTTCTTTAGAGGCCGGGGAAGTACATGCACTAATGGGAGAAAATGGTGCGGGGAAATCAACCTTGATGAACATTTTGACCGGGCTGCATAAACAAGATCAAGGAACGATTGAGATTAACGGTAAGGAAACCTCATTCAAGGATTCAAAGGAAGCGGAAGAGGCGGGAATGGCCTTTATCCGTCAGGAATTGAATATTTGGCCAGAAATGACCGTGCTGGAGAATCTATTTATCGGCAGGGAAATGGTGAATACTTTCGGTGTTCTGAAGACGAAACAAATGAAAGCGCGTGCAAACGAGATTTTTAAAACACTTAATATTTCCCTTCCTTTTGATAAGGAAGCCGGATTTTGTTCTGTCGGGGAACAGCAAATGATTGAAATTGCCAAGGCGCTCATGACGGATGCCGAAGTCATCATCATGGACGAGCCCACGGCCGCTTTAACTGATAGGGAAATAGAGAAGCTCTTTGAAGTGATGAAGGGACTTACCAAAAAGGGTGTATCGCTTGTTTATATTTCTCACCGAATGGAAGAAATATTCGCCATTTGTGACAGGATCACCGTAATGCGTGACGGGAAAACAGTCGATACAAAAAGAATTGCAGATACAAATTTCGATGAAGTCGTTCAAAAAATGGTCGGGCGGGAGCTGGAGGATCGTTTTCCTCATCGTGAAGCGAATCCTGGCGACATAGTCCTTGATGTAAAAGGTTTAACTAAAAAGGGGCTTTTTGAAGATATCCATTTCGCGGTCCGGCAAGGTGAGATTGTCGGTGTAGCCGGATTGATGGGAGCAGGCAGAACAGAAATAATGCGCGCCCTTTTTGGTGTCGACCAAATAGACAGCGGTGAAATTAACATTGAAGGCAAGAAAGTTTCCATACGAAAACCAACGGATGCAGTTCGACACGGCCTTGCTTTCATTACGGAGAATCGTAAAGAAGAGGGGTTGATCCTGGACTTTTCTGTAAGGGAAAATATCGGCTTGCCGAATCTCAAGAGTTTTGCTCCTAACGGAATCGTAAAAACGGAAGATGAGATGAACTTTGCCGAAATGATGATTAAGCGACTTCATGTAAAGACTTCTTCTGCTGAAACGGTCATCGGCAATCTATCCGGAGGAAATCAACAAAAGGTGGTAATAGCCAAATGGATCGGCACTTCCCCTAAAGTTTTAATTATGGATGAACCGACCCGAGGCATAGATGTTGGTGCAAAACGTGAAATTTACGAGTTAATGAATGAATTGACGGAGCGAGGCATCGCCATCATCATGGTTTCGTCAGAACTTCCGGAAATCATTGGAATGAGTGATAGAATCCTTGTGGTTCACGAAGGTGAGATTGCTGGGGAATTGTTAAAGCAGGAAGCGACGCAAGAAAAAATTATGGCATTGGCGACAGGAGGGAACTAGGATGAAACTTGAGGCTACAGGGAAAAGCGGGATTTGGCAGAAATTTGGTCCGTTACTCGCCCTAGTACTTTTATTTATCGTAATAACCGTTTTAAATCCATCATTCATGGAACCGAATAATATATTGAATTTATTGCGTCAAACCTCCATCAATGCACTTATTGCATTTGGAATGACCTTTATCATCTTGACAGGTGGCATCGACTTGTCCGTCGGTTCCATTTTAGCTCTATCCAGCGCACTTATGGCTGGTATGATGGTCTCGGGATTAGATCCGATTTTAGCAATATTAGTAGGGATTCTGCTAGGTGCAATAATGGGTGTAATCAATGGGATTCTCGTTTCAAAAGGAAAAATGGCGCCTTTCATCGTGACACTGGCCACCATGACGATTTTCCGGGGATTAACGCTTGTGTATACAGATGGAAAGCCGATTACTGGAATTGGCGATTCTGTAATGTTCCAGATGCTGGGGAGAGGTTACTTCCTGGGAGTGCCAGTACCAGCGGTTGTGATGGTCATCGCTTTCTTAATCCTATGGTTCCTGCTTCATAAAACATCCTTTGGCCGTAAAACATATGCCATTGGCGGGAATGAAAGGGCTTCCCGTATTTCTGGGATTAAAGTTGACCGAGTCAAGGTGGCCATATATGGTCTGGCCGGTACGATGGCAGCAATCGCTGGTGCCATTTTAACATCCCGTCTGAATTCAGCACAGCCGACGGCAGGCCAATCCTATGAAATGGATGCCATCGCAGCCGTGGTGCTAGGTGGAACGAGCCTTTCAGGCGGTAAAGGGCGATTGTTCGGTACGCTGGTGGGTGTCTTGATCATCGGTACCTTGAATAACGGCATGAATTTACTTGGTGTATCCTCTTTCTACCAGCAAGTGGTAAAAGGTGCAGTTATATTAATCGCGGTCTTACTCGACCGTAAAAAATCATAAGAAGAGGTGTAATCAATGAAAAAAATAGTATCGATCATCATGGTTCTTTCTTTAATGGTCTTAGCTGCATGTTCAATGGATTCTGGTCTAAAAGATGATAAAAAAGAAAAGAAAGACTCCATGAAAGACGTGAAAGTCGGAGTCAGCATCTCTACTTTAAACAATCCATTCTTCGTTTCCTTAAAAGATGGTATTGAAAAAGAAGCAAAAGAAAAAGGCATGAAAGTCACAGTTGTTGACGCCCAGGATGATACGGCAAAACAAATTAGCGGAATTGAAGATTTAATTCTTCAAAAGGTTGATGTCCTTCTTGTGAATCCTACTGATTCTGCGGCAATATCTTCAGCCGTTCAATCAGCAAATGAAGCGGGCATTCCCGTTATCACGATTGACCGCTCTTCAGACGAAGGCGACATTGAAACGTTCATCGCTTCCGACAATGTGGCTGGCGGGGAAATGGCTGCAGAATATCTAGTTAAAGAGCTTGGCGAAAAAGCGAAAGTGGTAGAACTTGAAGGGGTATCCGGAGCATCTGCAACTCGTGAACGAGGGAAAGGTTTCCACAATATTGCGGACAAGCAGTTAGATGTCCTGACAAGCCAAACGGCGGAATTCGACCGGACAAAAGGGCTTAACGTCATGGAGAATATCCTGCAAGGCAATAATGACGTCCAAGCGGTATTCGCCCATAATGATGAAATGGCACTTGGTGCCATTGAAGCAATCAAGGCAGCAGGAAAAGACATCATCGTAGTTGGTTTTGACGGAAATGATGATGCATTGAAAGCAGTTGAAAATGGTGAACTAAAGGCTACAATCGCCCAACAACCGGCACTTATCGGTGTAGAAGCGGTTAATGCGGCTGAAAAAATCTTAAAAGGCGACAAAGTGGACGACACAATATCCGTTCCATTGAAATTGGTCACTAAAGAATGATTGTCTTCCAAACAAAAAGAGTGCCGGAACTTTTCCGGCACTCTTTTTGTAGTATTAAAAATTGTTTTAATCTCATTGATGTTATCTGAGTGTGGATATTCAGCTTGAATTGATATGAATAAGAGAGTAAAAGAAAGTGAGTTCACTCTTTTAAGGCGGCCCATCGGAACCGCCTCTTAAATCAACTGATTGCTAGAGTATACCTTGAGTCAGCATAGCGTCCGCCACTTTAAGGAATCCGGCAATATTGGCCCCAACAACTAAGTTGCCAGGCGAACCATATGCTTCTGCAGCCTCTACACTGTTTTTATAGATGTTTTTCATGATCTCATGCAGTTTGGAATCGACATCTTCAAAAGTCCAAGGCATTCTGGCACTGTTTTGGGCCATTTCGAGTGCAGAAACGGCTACGCCGCCTGCATTGGCCGCTTTTGCTGGTCCAAAAAGGATGCCGTTATTAAGGAATACATCAATGGCCTCAAGGGTTGAAGGCATATTAGCACCCTCACCGACCGCCTTCACATTATTTTTGACCAGTAATTTTGCTGCTTCTTCATCGATTTCATTTTGTGTGGCACAAGGAAGTGCGATGTCACATGGTACAGACCAAATGCCGTAGCTTCCTTCATGGTATACAGCTTCCGGGTGCGCATCGATATACTCGCTCAATCGTTTTCGTTCCACTTCTTTTAGACGTCGAATTGTATCGAGGTTCAGACCATTTTCATCGTATATGTAGCCATTGGAGTCGCTGCACGCAACAACTTTTGCGCCTAGCTGTGTAGCTTTTTCAATGGCATAAATGGATACATTGCCAGATCCGGAGATAACGACAGTGCTGCCATGGAATTGTAACCCTTTGTCTTTTAGCATTTCTTCGACAAAATAAACCGTTCCATATCCAGTCGCTTCTGTACGGGCCAAGCTTCCGCCATAACTTATGCCTTTACCAGTTAGAACACCAGCTTGGTAGCTGCCCTGCATCTTTTTATATTGACCGAACAGGTAACCGATCTCCCTTGCACCGACTCCGATATCACCAGCCGGTACATCTGTATCAGGTCCGATATAGCGAGCTAGTTCTGCCATGAAACTTTGGCAAAAACGCATGATTTCCGCGTTCGATTTTCCTTTTGGATCGAAGTCCGATCCGCCTTTTCCCCCACCAATCGGCTGGCCTGTAAGAGAGTTTTTAAAGATTTGCTCGAAACCAAGAAACTTTATGATGCTGGAATTTACAGTGGGATGGAATCGAAGACCGCCTTTGAATGGCCCGATTGCACTGTTGAATTGTACACGGAAACCACGGTTGACTTGAACATTTCCCAGGTCATCAACCCAAGAGACACGGAAGGTGATCATTCTTTCGGGTTCAACCAGCCTTTCCAATATCCCGCTTTTCATATATTCAGGATGTTTCGCAAAAACGGGGACCAATGAAAGGAATATCTCCTTTACGGCTTGGTGGAATTCACTTTCGTGGGGATTACGCTCCTTTACCTGTGCGTATACTTGACTTACGAACTCTCTGGCATCTTGTAATTCCTCATGCTCGACTTCCTGTGAAGTTGTCATTGTTCTCTCTCCTTTAAATATAGTCATAAAATATTAAATAGGGTAAGTCTATCGGTTTTTATATGATACTTTCATGATATAATTTAAAAGTGAAACGAACAATCTGAATATTAGATAAATAACATGCTGTTTTGATATGAAAGAGGGAGCTTAGATTGGAATTAAGGCAAATCGAATATTTCATTGAAGTGGCAAAGCGTGAACATATGACGGAAGCAGCAGTGGACTTGCATGTTGCCCAGTCTGCTGTCAGTCGCCAAATTTACAATTTAGAAGAAGAGCTGGGCGTGCCCTTATTTATCAGGGAAGGCCGAAAGATTAGATTGACACCTATAGGACATACATTTTTATCTCATATGGAACAGGCTATGAATATAATCGATCGTGCCAAGCGTGAGATGGCTGAAAGCCTGGATCCAGAAAAAGGGACAATCCGCATTGGATTTCCCAGCAGTTTAGCTTCTTATATATTGCCAAGGGTCATTTCCGACTTCAGGGAAAGTTATCCGCAGGCAAAATTCACATTGAAACAAGGTTCATATCGCTACCTGATAGATTCTGTGATAAAAGGTAACATAAACATGGCCTTGATTGGCCCACTGCCGATGAATGAAAAGAAAATCAAAGGTGAAACGCTATTTATTGAAAACTTAGTTGCCCTTTTACCAGAAAGCCATCCTTTGTCATTGAAGAAATCATTATCCTTAAATGAGCTTCAAGGAAACCCGTTCATCGTATATCCAAAGGGATATGTTTTAAGGGATCTCGTTATGAATGCTTGTAAACTGCATGGCTTTGAACCGGAAGTGGCATTCGAAGGAAAGGATACAGATGCTATAAAAGGCCTTGTGGCAGCAGGTCTGGGTATAACCTTGATTCCTGAGATTTCCTTGATTGATAGCTTGCCTCGTTTTACGGTTAAATTGCCGCTAGAGGATCCATCCGTAACCAGGGCTGTAGGGGTCATCGTTCCGACTGATAGGGAACTGATGCCAACGGAGAAATTGTTTTACCAATTTTTGAGGAACACTTTTGCAAAATTGGAAGGTTTTCAATAGAAATGAGATGGGTATCTATTAGAAAAGTCATAAATCCAGCTAGTGAGAGAATCCTTGAATCGGGTTCTTTTTTTTTGCTGCAAATATATCGAAATATCTCCATACAGCACATCCTTAAAAAGGATAATTTATTTTGAAATAATACTATATTTGTTTTTCTTGTATAAGAGTGTATTCAAACCTTATTTTTTGAAAACGCTTTTATTTTATTAGAATAAAAATACCACTTACATTATCAGAAAATTCATGTTATTATACGGGCAGACATTATAGGTAGCGGTGCGATATACTTAATGGGCTTTTAAAATGAAGACATTTATTTTTTTTTCGATTTTTTGAAATTGAATATTCTGATAATTAATTAAGGAGTGGAGATAAAGTGAGCAGAAAAGAATACATCAGCGATCGAATGTACAGGGCATCAACAGGGATAGCCAACGCTGTCTTGGTTACATTAGGGATCGGGTTATTGTTTGAATCCATAGGGGGATATTTAGGTTGGGAGGTCTTCCTGGCAATAGGCGGGGCCGCAAAGGTCTTGCTAGCACCAGCTTTAGGAGCAGGTATTGCATACCAGCTAGGAGGAAATTCATTAATTATCTTTAGCGCCATGGCTTCAAGTGCTGTTGGAGGTGCTGCCATTCACAGAACTGCTGAGGGTGCCTTCACGATTGTTACGGGTCAGCCACTAAGTGCTGTCCTGGCAGCAGTAATTGCAACATATATAGGTAAGCGCCTAATCGGCAAAACGAAGTTGGACATCATGGCCATCCCAATGGGAGCAGTTCTTGTCGGCGGAGTTTCGGGATATGGCCTGGCTCTTGTCACCACTCCGCTCCTAACATGGATAAGCAGTCAAACCACCGCCGCGGTCGAGGGTTCTCCCTTAATCGGTTCCATGGTCATAGCCTTGGTATGGAGCATTTTATTGATGACACCGGCGTCTTCCGCTGCACTGGCGATCGCCCTGCAATTAGATCCCGTTTCCAGTGCTGCAGCTCTAATCGGATGTACCGTTCAGTTTGTCGGGTTCACTGTCATGTCATATAAAGATAATGATATGGGCGGGTTCCTGGCACAGATGGTCGTTACGCCAAAAGTTCAATTTCCTAACTTAATCAAAAAACCATTATATGTAGTTCCGCCTTTTGTGGCGGCAATCATCTGTGCCCCTATCGCTACCTTGGCATTCGATTTTCAAGTGCCGTATGAGCTTGGAGGTATGGGGTTAAGTTCAATGATTGCCCCGATTGCCATCATAACTGGTCAGGGGCTGTACACGTTCTTGGTTTATGTGGCAGTGGGTATGGTATTGCCAGCTGTGATCACACTTGCCTTACATCGGGTACTGAAGATGATGGGTAAAGTTAAACCAGGCGATCTACATTTAGAAGTATCATAATCAAAGTTTTCTTAGAAACCAGCCTGGTTAAGGAACCAGGCTGGTTTTTATTTATAAAGGGAATAGGGTAAAATGGGGGGGATAGCATTTGCATAGATAGGATGATATATATGGGAAAAGAAATAGATATAAAAGTGAAAGCTAAGTTCGTGAGTAAAATCGGCAAGGGCTTTCCCTTGATTGTTAAAGAGTCGATAGCCAACCTTAATGACCTTCATGAAGAGGGGTCCTTAGTGCGTTTGGTAGATGAAAACAACCGTTTTCTAGCAAAAGGATATTATGGTAAACAGAATAAGGGCTACGGCTGGGTATTGACCAGAAGAGAAAATGAAAAGATCGATCAAACCTTCTTTAATGGCAAAATCCAGGCAGCATATGAATTTCGAAAGTCTTTTTTTGAAGATGGGGAGACTACAGCTTTCCGCTTGTTTAATGGGGAAGGTGATGGAATAGGCGGTTTAATCATTGATCATTATGATGGTCACTATGTCATTAGCTGGTATAGCAAAGGGATATATTCCTTTAAAGACTACATCATTAAGGCGTTGCAGGAAACGGTTGAGGTCAAATCGATTTATCAGAAGAAACGCTTTGATACAAAGGGGCAGTACGTGGATGAAGACGATTTTGTCATGGGTGAACAGCCTGCATTTCCGCTTCTTGTAAAGGAGAATGGAGTCCATTTCGCTGTTTATCTGAATGAAGGGGCAATGGTCGGTGTCTTCCTTGATCAACGCGATGTTAGAAGGAAAATTCGGGATGAATACGCAAAAGGGAAAACGGTGTTGAATATGTTCTCCTATACTGGGGCATTCTCCGTGTTTGCCGCTTTAGGCGGTGCTGTTAAAACAACGAGTGTCGACCTGGCTAATCGCAGTTTACCAAAGACGATCGAGCAGTTCAGTGTGAATGGAATAGATCCTGAAGCCCACAATATCGTGGTGATGGATGTTTTTAAGTATTTTAAATATGCAGTGAAGAAGGCTTTGAAATTTGAAATGGTCATCCTTGATCCGCCCAGCTTTGCCAAATCGAAGAAGTTTACTTTCAGTGCCGGGAAAGACTACACGAATCTATTGAAGGATACCATTTCCATTACGGAGGACAATGGGGTCATTATCGCCTCAACTAATTGCAGTACGTTCGACATGAAAAAATTCAAGAACTTCATTGATGTTGCCTTCAAGGAAATGAATGGGAAATATGAAATCATGGAACAATTCTCATTGCCGGCTGATTTTAAAACAATTCCGGAATATAAGGAAGGGGACTATTTAAAAGTAGTCTTCATAAAGAAAATTAAAGGATAAAAAAAGGCGTCCACAGTTCAAGCAGAGCTGTGAATGCCTTTTTTTTAATGAAAATGTTTCATGTGGAACGATTGGACATTCAGATTCACTGGATAGGCCGTTCACTTTTCAAACCTTTTGATAAATGAAAAGCAGGTTTCATGCGAATGCTGTTAGCGATGCAAAACTGGGCTGCATAGTAGGTAAGCATGATAAGTGGACCAGAAAAGGCAACATCATCGATAAATTTGTTCCAAGATAAAATGGAGTCGGAAATCACGAACAGGACCCCGCCGGTGATTGTGGTCGCATTTCCGGTCATAAATGCCGTCCAGCCCATGAGGGAGATGACCGTTACATAACAGATTACAGGGATGATGAGGTTATGTTCACCTTTTTCAATTAAAGAACGTACAATTTCACGGCCAATCCAAGTGGAGTAAATGCTAATCGGAAGAATCGTCGCAAATCGAAGCCATGAAAAGGTCCACAGTCTAAAGAATGCCGAAATATAGAATAGGTGGCCGATCAAGAAGGCGGAAAGCCCGATGACGAACCAGATCAACAAACCATCTCCAAGCATGCAAAAGAATAAACCAAGCAGTATTAAGGATTGGTAACGGTCCCGTCCTCCCGCATTTGTGCAGGCGTAGAGCAAAATCAATAACATGGGGATGACCTTGAACATGATTTTAATGATTAAAGGCTCTTCCGGTATAAAAAATATATATAATAGTCCCGTGATAAGGATTGCGGCAGGCAAGCATTTCATTAACATTCAATTCCCTCCTTCAATCTTTAATTCTATGTTAGGGAAAGGAAACCCTTGTCAATTAAAGAACTGTTTGAAAGAAAGTCGCGAAAATGAAAAAACTGGCTCCTGTTTTAACCAGGAGCCAGTTCATGTTATAGAGTCATACGGCCGAATCTTCTTTAACGAATGCTTGTTTTAACCAGTTTTTTCCCTCAACAAACCTTGTGACAAGCATGGCACAAACCGTGTTTCCTGTTGAGTTAAGCAGTGTAGCGGGAGCATCGATAATCGTGGATATAACGGCAATGATAGGCAGGACTTCAACAGGGAAGCCGAATACACTAAGAATCAACATTTCCCCAATCATGCCGCCCCCAGGAATGGCACCCATAACAGCTCCAACCAAAAAGGCAACAGCAAGTATACTTAAAATGCTTGAAATGCTTGTCATATCCTTTCCAAATAAACTGAATAGGAAAACGATTTTCAATACCCCACCGAATACCGAACCATCTTTATGAGTGTTGGCTCCGAGTGGGATGACAGTCTCCGCTATATCCTTTGGCACGCCCATTTTCTTGACTGATTCCAGATTGACTGGAATGGATGCGGCACTAGAACAAGTTGCGATGGCTGTAATGGATGGTGTCAGGGCATTTTTCCAAAATAGTTTTACTCCATCTTTCCCGCCTGCGATAAAGGCATATAAAGTGAAGAAGCCGAAATAATAAATCAAGGCCAAGACTATATAAAGAATGAAAGTGCGAGCATAGCCTTCTAAAATCTGCGGCCCAAGCTGCCCGATAATCGCCGCGAAATAAGCACCAAGTCCAATTGGGGCATAGTACATGACGATTTTGACGACCTTCATCATGACAGCTGTACCTGCTGTCAAAAACTCAGTGATTGGTCTTGCTTTCTCACCGACCAGTGCAGTGGAAAGTCCGATTAATACTGAGAAAACGATAAGCTGAAGCATATTGCTTCTGGAGAAAAGTTCTGGAAAGTCGGACACGGTTACTGTGTTGACCAGTTGACTGAAGAAAGAGACTTTTTCGATGGCCTCTTCAGAGGAACTGTTTTCCATCAGTTCTTTAATGGCTGTAGTATCTGTGCCTTCCAAGGGATTGACGATGGTTGTCCCAATAAATCCAATGACGGCAGCTAATGCGGCCGTTGTCAGGAAAACGAGAACGATACTGCCCATGATTTTTCCGAGACGCTTCATTCCGCTCATATTGGCAATCGCTGAAGCAATGCTGAAAAATACCAATGGCACGATGATCGTGAACATCAGATTTAAGAATAAGTCCCCTAGCGGCTGTATGACCGAGGTTTTCTCCCCGAAAACGACGCCCGCTATCCCACCGATAATAATGGCAGTGAGCAGTATTAAAGAGGATCGATAGTTTTTGATAAAGCTCTTCATTAAAATTCCGTCCTTTCAGGATGAAGATATCAATAAAAATATACTTCATTATCAACTCTAAAATGAGGTTTGACAATATTTTTTTATAGGAAGGAATGTTAAAAGAAGAAATGCAATAAATAATAATAGGGGATGGGTTGTGAAAAATACCGTGAAGGAGGGGTAGAATGGCATTTGTTGAGGTGGACGAAGGCGTTCGGTTGTTTTATGAAGAAAAGGGCCAGGGGAGACCGATTATTTTTATCCATGGTGTGTGGATGAGCAGCCGGTTCTTTAGAGGGCAGCTTCCGTACTTTTCAGAAAAATATAGAACGATCTTACTTGATTTAAGAAGCCATGGCCAGTCAAATCATGTGCATTACGGAAACACGGTCTCCGTTTATGCAAAAGATCTTCATGCATTCATAGGTAAGCTAGGATTAAGGGATGTCATACTTGTAGGCTGGTCCATGGGGGCATTTGTCGTTTGGGATTATCTTAAGCAATTCGGTGAGGGAAATATTCATTCAACTGTGATTGTGGATGAATTGGCCTCTGATTTTAAGTGGCCCGATTTTAATATTGGTGCATTTGATATGGAAACATTGATTGCCTTCATGACTGAAATTCAAACGAATCGTGCCCCATTTTTAAAAAGCTTCCTTGCTTCCATGTTCAACAATGAATTATCTGCAGAGGATGCAAGCTGGATGCTTGGGGAAGTGACCAAAATGCCGGAATCCATTGCTAGTAGCATTCTATTTGACCAATCAATTGTGGACTATCGTGAATTCTTGCCAGAAATCAATATTCCGACACTTCTCTGTTTTGGAAGGCATGAAAAAGTCATTCCAGTAGCTGCAGGGGAACATTTGCATAAAAACATTCCGAATTCCAAACTAGTAGTCTTTGAAGATAGTTGCCATTGTCCATTTATGGAAGAAAGCGATTTGTTTAATGAAACAGTGGATTGCTTTATTCAAAAGGGAGTATAGTCGTACAGGATATGAAAAAGGGGATGCAGGGTTCGTGCCCGCATTCCTTTTCTTTATGGTTATAAATGAATTTTTCTACTAACTAACCGGTTTCGGCAAGAAATAAAGGGAATACTGGTACTAAGGGAGTCAGTAGTGCAGGTTAATGGAATTGATAAATTAAATAGGTAATATTTTTATATCCTTTTCACAGGAATTGGGCTATTATGAGGTGGATTTAAATTGGTATGATCGTTATCTGTTATTGAGAGAAACTCATGCAGGAAGTGATGGTGAGGATAAAATGGATGATCGTTTACCATACAATGAAATTATAGATGTATGTTTACTTGCGGGAAAAATCATGCTTCAGAATGGAGCGGAAACTTCGCGGGTGGAAGATACGATGGTAAGAATCGCTGCAGCGTTTGGATGCGGTGAGTCACATAGTTTTTCGACCCCTACAGGAATTATTTTTTCGCTGGATGGTATGCACCCAGCTTCAAAATTAATTCGAGTTTCCCAACGATCTACAGATTTACATAAGGTGACGCTGGTTAACAGTATATCCCGAAGCATTTCCAGCAAGGAAATGACACCGGAGGAAGCTTATCTAAGGTTAAAACAAATCGAAAAGGCCGGGATGGGGTATCCCATGTGGGTACAGGTCTTTGCTGCGTTTATAGCAAGCGGCTGCTTTTTAATCATGTTCCAAGGACAGTGGAATGATTTCATCTGGTCCTGTATAGCTGGAGGAATGGGATTCACTTGCCTGCTTTATTTGCACTGGTTACTGGAAGTTCGCTTTTTTGCTGAATTCATCGCCTCTTTAGTCGTAGGTTTAGTAGCTATGTTCTTCGTCCAGATTGGAGTTGGAAGTCATTTGGACACGATAATCATTGGAGCGGTGATGCCGCTTGTGCCAGGGCTGTTAATTACGAATGCTGCCAGGGATTTAATTGCAGGACATTTGGTTTCAGGTCTATCCAAGGGTGCGGATGCAGGTTTGACTGCTTTAGCCATTGGGGCAGGAATATCGGCTGCGTTTGTTTTCTTATGATTTTAGGGGAGGAAGAATGATGATTGCACAGCTTATTACAAGTTTCATTGCCTCAGCCGCCTTTGGAGTCATCTTCAATGTACCGAAGAATTCATTGTTTCAATGTGGTTTCGTAGGGATGTTAGGATGGATATTATACTTTGTCCTGGTTGAAAATGAGATAAACAGCATCATTGCAACATTATCTGCTGCATTTATCGTTGCTGTTATCAGCCAGTATTTTGCTAAAAGGTATAAAACGCCGATCACTATTTTCAATGTATCGGGAATCATCCCCCTCGTGCCTGGAGGTTTGTCGTATGATGCGATGAAGCACTTTGTCGGAAATGATTTTTATGTCGCCGTTCAGTTGGCCGCCAAGGTCTTTATGCTGGCTGGTGCCATTGCGATGGGACTGATCTTTGCAGAAGTCATGAATCAGTTAGTAACTAAGTACAATAAAAGGAAGTTAAGATTGAGAAGTTAGAGTGATTATTTTAAAACCTTCCTGATAATATGTTTCTAAATAAAGAGAAAGGAGAGCAGGTCGAACACCCTGATCTCCTTTCTTTTTTTAATATTTTAAAATAATAATAAATTTAGCTTATATAGGATCTTTCATCCCAGTATTAGCAGTAACCAAAATTTCGTCGAATTTTTTGGCATCAGCTTTCTTGCTTGACAGAAGTGTTCCGACGATGGCTGCGATAAAACCAATCGGGATGGAGATGATGCCTGGATTGGCAAGCGGGAATAATGGCTCCCCAACGAATATTGCCGCTCCTTCTACCGGTGACCAGACATTGGGACTTAGGAACACAAGCAATAAAGAACTGACCAGTCCAACTATCATGCCCGTGACAGCCCCAGCTGTGTTAAAACGTTTCCAGAATACCGTGAAGACAATGATGGGCAGATTGGCACTGGCAGCGACGGCAAAGGCAAGTGAAACAAGGAAGGCGACATTCATGTTTTGGGCAAATAAGGCAAGGATGATGGAGAGGACGGATACTCCGATGGATGCCCAACGAGCAGCAACGACTTGTTCCTTGTCAGTGGCTTGACCTTTCCGGATGATGTGGCCATAGAAGTCATGGGCAAAGGCAGATGCTGCCGATAGAACGAGACCTGCTACAACCGCTAAAATGGTAGCAAAGGCAACTGCAGAGACAAAGGCGAACAGGAAGTCACCCCCAATGGCTTCGGCAAGCAGCGGAGCAGCCATATTGCCGGCCGCATTCGCGGCTATGATTTTGTCGTATCCAACAAAGGCTGCCGCGCCAAAGCCGAGGAATATGGTCATTATATAGAAGATGCCAATGATCCAAGTGGCATATACTACGGACTTTCGGGCTGTGATGGCGTCTTTCACCGTAAAGAAACGGATGAGAATGTGAGGAAGTCCCGCTGTACCGAGTACAAGCGCTAAATTAAGGGATAAAGTATCCAAAGGATCCTTGAATTTATTACCTGGGTTGAGGAAATCCCCGCCCAAAGGAGTGGCTGTTTTCATCTGCTTGAACATCTCGATCACGCTAAAGTCGAATTTCGCCAACACGATGATGGAGATGATGAATGTACCTGCCATCAATAAAACGGCTTTAACGATTTGGACCCAACTGGTGGCCGTCATACCGCCAAATACGACGTAGACGGTCATTAAAATACCTACAATGATGACGGAGTAAAGATAATCAATACCAAGTAAGAGTTTTATAAGGGCACCTGCACCGACTAATTGGGCGATCATATAAAAGGTTGATATGGAAATGGTGTTAAGGGCAGCAACCCCGCGTACTTTCTTTTCATTGAAACGGGCAGCGATCATGTCTGCCAATGTATACTTACCAAGGTTACGGAGCGGTTCGGCCACGATATAAAGAACGACCAGATACGCAACCAGAAAACCTATGCTATAGAAAAAACCATCAAAACCAGAGAGTGCGACCATGCCGGCTATCCCCAAAAATGAGGCGGCGGACATATAATCTCCCGCAATGGCCCAGCCATTCTGCCAGCCAGTAAGGCTGCTGTCCGCCGTATAAAAGTCCGCGGTCGTTTTGGTGCGCCGTGAAGCAAAATAGGTAATGACCAATGTTAGCCCGACAATGATTAGGAATAATATAAAAGCAAGTATATTCATTATGAATTCACCTTTTATCCTTTCGCTTCTTTAACGATTTTTTCTACTAATCGGTCAAATGTCGCAGCTTTTTTGGAATAGAGGATGCATAATGTCCAGGTCATGATAAATTGAGCGAAGGCAAAAATCCAGGCCCAGCTGATTGTCCCGAAAGCATAGGAGTTTAGAACTTTAGAATAGGAAGTTAGTATGGGTAAGGTGAAATAAAAGACCATGAAAAAGATGGATAGCGGGACGATGAAATTGCGTTTTTTCCTTAAGAGTTCTTGAAAAGATTGTGATTGGACGATCTTGGTGTAGTCCGTGGAAGCGCTTACCTCGGTTTCCTTAGCAATTGAATCGTTTGATGCCAAGTTGGTTCCCCCTTCATCATTATTGATTTGGATTTCATTACCAATTTTCGATAACAGTATCAGTATATATTTTTCAGAATATATTGTAAATTTAAATGCTAAATTTAAATCTTTTTTCGTTCGACATAGTTTTAATTTTTACGCACAAGCAAAAGGAGTGTGCTGTATAAACGAAAGATCATGGAAATCAAACACATGGCCATTAAGGAAAAGTTAAGCTTCTTTCACGATACTGGTTTCAACGAAGGAAATCTGAAAGGAGAAAAATGATGAAAAAGTTGATAATGATAGGTACGGTTTTAGTGCTGGCGATTGGGGGATGCGTTTGGTTTTTCATGAAGGACAATGCTGAGCCTGTAATTGCAAAGTCGGTGACGGCTACAGTTGAAAAGGGAGATCTTGAAGTTCAAATAAGCGGTTCCGGATCGGTCGCCGCAATCAATAGTGAGGACATCACTTCCTCTGTAACGGATGAAGTGGATGAAGTCCTTGTAGCGAAGAATGAATTGGTTGAGAAAGGTGATGAACTCATTACCTTCACGGATGGAAGTGACCCGATTACGGCCCCATTCGATGGTACCGTGACAACATTGGATGTAGAAGAAGGGGATCGTGTATCAAGCAGTGAAGTGGTGGCACATGTTACGGATTATAAAAAATTGAAAACCACGATCAGTGTTGATGAATTGGGTGTTCCAAGTGTTAAAAAAGGACAAACAGTTGAAATTAAAGCCAGTGCTTTTGAAGATGAAACGTTTTCGGGGAAAGTGACCAGTGTAGCAAAGGAAGGTACATATGAGAATGGAGTTTCTTCGTTCGATGTCACAATCAAGATTGACAAACCTGGCGATATAAAAATTGGGATGTCGACTGAAGTGAGCATTTTGACGAATAGTGTAAAAGATGCTTTATATGTTCCGATTGAAGCAGTCCAAATGGACGGTGAAGAGAAATATGTGAATATACAACAATCCGGTACAACTGAAGGAGCTGCTAGTACAAAGACAGTGGTTGAGACTGGGATTAGCAACAATAGGTATATTGAAATAACTTCGGGTCTTGAAGAGGGCCAGTTTGTTTCCTTGCCTATTACCATCAATGAAAGCTCCACTGGCAGTGGCGGTGAGGGAATGAGGGGAGGCCAAGGAGGCGAAATAAGAATGCAGAGCGGCAGCGGTATGCCGAGTGGCGGGATGCCAAGCAGTGGCGGAATGCCAAGCGGCAAGGGAGGTCAGTAAAATGGCGAAACCCATCATAAAAATTAAGAACATGTCTAAATCATATGAATTAGGCGGTGAAACGGTTAAGGCACTTCAAGATGTCTGTCTTACAATCGATAAAGGCGATTTCATTTCCATCATCGGCCCATCTGGATCAGGGAAATCGACGTTCATGAATATGATTGGCTGCCTTGACAAGCCTGACATGGGTGAATATCTTCTTGATGGAAAAGAAGTGGAAAAGATGAAGGATAATGAGTTAGCCGCCATTCGTAATATTAAAATAGGATTTATCTTTCAAAATTTCAACCTGTTGGCAAAACTGACAGCGTTGGAGAATGTCGAACTTCCCCTGGTTTATAGAGGGGCAAGCATGAAGGAAAGAAGAGAAGTGGCCAATGCGTGTCTTGATATGGTTGGCCTGAGTGACCGGAAGAATCATCTGCCGACCCAACTGTCGGGTGGACAGCAGCAAAGGGTTGCGATTGCAAGAGCACTTGCCGGTAACCCTCCCGTTTTATTGGCGGATGAGCCGACGGGGGCTCTGGATAGTAAAACGAGTAAAGAAGTGCTGCAGATGCTGAAAGAATTGAACGAAAAGGGACAAACAATCATTCTTATAACCCATGACTTGGAAGTGGCAAAAGAAGCAACTCGTGTCGTTCGGATACAGGATGGTCAGCTATTTGAAAACGGAGGTGATTGGATTGAACTTGAGCGAATCAATGAAGATGGCTATACGCAGTATCAAAACCAATAAAGTCAGAGCATTTTTAACCATGCTTGGGATCATTATTGGAGTTGCTTCCGTAATCGTTCTGGTTTCGATTGGGCAGGGTTCCTCACAGTCCGTTCAGGATGAGATCAATAGCCTGGGAACGAACCTGATAACGGTAAGTGTCACGGATACCGACTCCGTAGAGCTGACGGATGATACGATTGAACAGTTTAAAGATCTGAACGGGATATCTGAAGTGGCGCCTGTAGTCACTGGACGCGTTTATGCAAAAAACGGGGAAGCTACAGCACAGGTTTCAATGACCGGTGCAACTTCCTCCTACTTATCGGTTAGGGATCTAGAGCTCAGTCAGGGCCGGTTTTTGACGGATATTGAAACGGAATTACGCTCCAAGGTCGTTGTCCTGGGGTCAGATACGGCCAACACGCTTTTTGAAAATCAAAAAGCGGTGGACCAGAACGTGCTGATCGGCGGCGTTTCCTATCGAGTGATCGGTGTCCTGAAATCAGTAGGCACTTCAATGGGATCGAGCGGGGATGATGTAATCATTGCACCGATCACCACTGCCGAACGTGCTACAGGCAGCACGACTATCGGAACCGTATATTTAAAAGCGGAGAACGAGAATATCATAGATAGGGCAATGTACCAGGTACAAGGTACGATGACCACATCATTCCCAGAACAGAGTGATAACTATTCGGTGTCCAATCAAGAAGATCTGATGGATACAATGAGTTCTGTGTCGGATACGTTCACACTCATGCTTGGCGGTATTGCCAGTATTTCATTACTAGTAGGCGGAATTGGAATCATGAATATCATGTTGGTTTCCGTATCAGAGAGGACGAAGGAAATCGGGATTAGAAAGGCAATTGGGGCAAATCGGAAATCGATTCTTCTCCAGTTTTTAATTGAAGCAATGGTCTTGAGCTGCTTGGGGGGATTGTTGGGAGTTGGAATTGGATTGGGAATCGCAAAATTGATTTCAGTTTTTTCAAGTTTAACGATTAGTTATTCATGGTCGGTGACATTGTTTGCCTTCTTATTCTCCATTTTAATCGGGATAATGTTTGGCGTATTTCCTGCCAATAAGGCATCCAGGTTAAATCCAATCCAAGCACTGCGTCACGAATGAACATTCAATTTGAAAGAAAGCAGGCGATTAAAAGCCCGCTTTCTTTTGCATATGAAAAAGGATAAAATCAACATATCACAATTGAGGCGGTTGGGAGGTACCATTCATGAAGGTTTTGGTGGTAGAAGATAATGTTTCATTATTGGAATCGATCCGACAAATTCTGACGGATGAATATGAAGTCGATACAGCAGATAATGGGGAAGATGGGCTATTCATGGCTCAGCAAAGTATATACGATATCATCATTTTGGATGTAATGCTTCCGGGAATCGATGGATTTGAAATCGTACGGAAAATCAGGGAAGCAAAAATCGATACAAGTGTCTTGTTTTTGACGGCAAAAGATGCGCTTGAGGATCGTGTCAGAGGATTGGAAATGGGTGGCGATGATTATTTAGTCAAGCCGTTTCAAGCACCGGAACTTAAGGCCAGGATTCGTGCCTTGCTTCGAAGGAGTGGTATTATATCGCTTGAGCAGCATGTGAAATACCGTGGAATTGAATTGTTGGAAAAAGAGAAGGATATTTTGGTTGATGGAAAAGTCATTAAAATGACCTTGAAACAGTTTGAATTACTGGAGTATTTAATTCAAAATAATGGAAAGATATTGACCCGTGAGCAGATTTTCGACCGCATTTGGGGGTTTGATTCAGATACGACGATTGCCATTGTGGAAGTGTTCATCCATCACCTTAGGAAAAAATTGGAACCTTTCAATTATCATAAAGATATTCAAACCGTTCGGGGTATTGGTTATATGCTAAAACAACCATAAGGGGATCATTATGTTCCAAAAAACACGGCTTCAACTAACATTATTGAATTCTATCGTCTTTATTGTCTTAATAGCCATATTAAGCAGAACGATTTATTTCTATACGGAAAATCAAATCTATATGGATGTCAATGATTCACTTAACAAGGATTACAGGGATTTCAATAATGGAGGCATGCCAGGCGGACGTCCGCAAGGTGAGTTTCTTTTAGGACCGGGGCCAAGCGTCATCGTTTGGGGACCGGATGAGACGATCATTGAGCCAAGACTGAGTGTAGACAATTTTATTAAGGTTAATGAATCGGAATTTTACCCTAAAAGATTTGATGAGATCGAAGAAATATCGGTGAATGGGGCGACGTATCGTGCACTTTCCACCAAGGTCGATACAGAGTATGGAGAGATGACGGTACAATTCATCAGGAATGTGGATACAGAAAAAGAAATGCTCGATCGATTGCTGCTCATATTGTTTGTTGGCGGGGGAATTGGAAGTCTAGTGGCGGTAGGCGCAGGCTATCTTCTGGCAGGACGGGCCCTGATCCCAGTCAAGAAATCCTGGGATCAGCAGCAGCAGTTTGTCTCGGATGCTTCGCATGAAATTCGAACGCCGCTTGCTGTCATTCAATCGCGGGCTGATTTGTTATTTCAATCACCTTCAGCGACAATCGAGGAAAAAGCCGTTGATATATCCATCATTTCGAAAGAAGTCCGGCGATTGAATAAGCTTGTTAACGGACTTTTGACCTTGACCAGAACGGATTCGAATCAAATGGAGGTTAAGAAATCGAACTTTTTCCTTGATGACTTACTTATGGATATCGTGGAACAGTATACGGATATAGCTTCTTTTCAAGAGAAATCAATCATTAGCCATGCTCCCGAGCAGGTGGTGTTTCATGGGGATAAAGAGAGAATTCATCAGCTATTGGTGATCTTGGTGGATAATGCCATGAAATTTACCGAGGAAGGCGGGGAAATTTCCCTATCCTGCATCAAAAATGCTTCATCAATCATTCTTACTGTAGAAGATAATGGAAAAGGCATTCCGCAGGAAGATCTCCCCTTGATTTTTAACCGTTTTTATCAAGTGGAGCAATCCCGTTCAGCAAATGAAGGCTCCGGCTTAGGTCTATCCATTGCCAAATGGATTGTGAACACACATCAAGGGAACATCAAGGTTACTAGTGAACAGAATGAACGCACCCGTTTTGAGATCACTTTTCCTAGAAATCAAAGGAAAACTTAATCCACCTTTAGATGCCACCCAATATCAAAAAGACCCAAAAAGACCCTTAATTTTTCCTTGTTGCTTAAGGAAAAATTAAGGGTCTTTTTAGATAATCATCTTATAAATACATTTAATTTCGGAGGAGAATCGATGATGAAAAGACTTGGTAAGTTACACTTTTTAGTTGGAATATTGGTTTCGGTCCTTTTAATGGCACAAGCAGTAATCGGGATCATGATGTATGTGGATGGCAGCGGCAATGAACCCATGAATGGACAGGCGATGATGGGGCAGCCTGCCGACCGCAACACAACAGAATCGGATGATACGGAAGAATCGGCCAATAGCAGTACGGCGACCGATGATTCAACTACGGAAACGGCATCTGATGATACGCAGGGCAATATGGGGACAACTCCCCAAGGCGGGCCTAATGGTTCTGGAACTCCAGGAGAGATGCCAAGCGGTGGCGGTTTCCAAGGCAGAGATTCTTTTGCAGGCCAATTTATCGACTTTTATCAAGGAGCAGGTGGCTTGGCTGTATCCATCATCATCTTTGTAATTGGAGGCGCAGGATTAATGACATCTGTGATATCCAGAAAAACAGCAGCCTAAAAAATCGATATTTTTTTAGGAAAGAGAAGGTTCCTTTCGAAATGGAGCCTTCTTTTTTAATTCACGAAACCCATTATTGTCACTAATTGTTATTCTAAAAAGGGAAATAATAATTGCACTTAAAAAAATATTAGTTTAATATAGACTTCTGGAGAGGTACGTACATGTATTTTGGATGAAAGAGAAAACGTTTGCATAAATTTTTTGAGGGTAACCTACTATTAATGCACGATCATTTAATTCACCCTTAGTGGAGGCAGAATATATGAAATTTCTGATTGCAATTTTAGGACTGCTCATTGTTTTTGGACTAGCTTTATTAGTCAGCAGTGACCGGAAGAAAGTTAAAATTAAACCGATCATCCTCATGGTGATCATGCAGCTTATTTTAACTTATCTATTATTAAATACGAAGTTCGGTTTAGTGATCATCAATTCGATTGCCGATGGTTTCGGAAAACTTTTAGAATGGGCAAATGAAGGGATCACATTTGTATTTGGCGGGATTGTAAACGAAGGAGCATCGCCCTTCTTTTTAAATGTCCTTCTTCCTATCGTATTCATCTCGGCATTAATTGGAATTTTACAGCACTTTAAGATCCTTCCGTTCATCATGAAGTGGATTGGATTCCTGCTAAGTAAAGTGAATGGGATGGGAAAATTGGAATCTTACAATGCGGTAGCGTCAGCAATAGTGGGTCAATCCGAGGTTTTCATAACCTTGAAAAAACAACTCGGTGCCATTCCGCCATCTCGCATGTATACGCTTTGTGCGTCAGCCATGTCAACCGTATCGATGTCGATCGTCGGTGCTTATATGACCATGATTGAACCAAAGTATGTTGTGACGGCTATTGTTATTAACATGTTTGGTGGATTTATCATTGCATCCATTATCAATCCTTATACGGTAACGGATGAAGATGATATTCTCCCTGTTGAAGAAGGAGCAGAGAAGCAGTCGTTTTTCGAAATGCTTGGGGAATATATCATGGATGGATTTAAGGTTGCTATCACTGTAGCCGCGATGTTAATTGGTTTCGTTGCACTAATTGCAGGAATCAACAGCTTATTCGATATGATCATCGGCATAAGTTTCCAAGACATCTTGGGGTATATTTTTGCCCCGTTTGCCTTTATCATGGGGATACCGATTTCAGAAACCGTTACTGCAGGCGGAATCATGGCGACTAAGCTAGTAACCAATGAATTCGTTGCCATGCTGAGCTTAGGGGACGCATCTGCAGCCTTGAGCGATAGGACGATAGGGATCGTTTCGGTTTTCTTGGTTTCATTCGCTAATTTCTCATCTATTGGAATCATTGCCGGTGCAGTCAAAGGACTTCATGAAAAACAGGGAAATGTTGTGGCCCGTTTCGGCTTGAAGCTGTTATACGGTGCGACTCTTGTCAGCATCCTATCAGCGATCATTGTAAGCGTGATACTATAATTAACGAATCTAACACAAAAGGGCACTTGGGTATACTCCTAAGTGCCCCTTTTAATATTTGTACAGCAAAGATAGAAAACGATTTTTGAATTTGAAGGCGTTTGGCTTGCTGGTATATAATACATAAAATGGCAGGCGCGAAAGGGGAGTTTTAGGATGACGATGGCTGGAAAAGAAACGGCTATCTTTGCAGGAGGCTGTTTTTGGTGCATGGTTGCTCCCTTTGATGAAATGGATGGTATTATTTCAGTGACATCAGGTTATACAGGCGGAAATTTTGCCGCACCTAGTTATAAACAAGTGATTACCGGGTCGACCGATCATGTTGAAGGGGTTCAAGTGGTATTCGATCCATCAATCATTTCCTATAAAACGTTATTAGAGATATTCTGGCGCCAAATCGATCCTACGGATGACGATGGACAGTTCTCGGATAGGGGAAAGCAATACAAGGCAGCCATTTTCTATCTTAATGAACGTCAGAAACAGGAGGCAGAACAATCGAAGGAAGAATTAATGATGAGCGGGCGGTTTAAGAAACCTATTGTTACGAATATTCTACCCTCGGGGAAATTTTACGAGGCAGAGGAGTATCATCAAGAATTCTATCGGAAAAATCAATTTCGCTATGCATTGTATCGTAAAGGCTCGGGACGGGATACATTCATTAAAGAAAATTGGCCTAAGGATAATGCACACCTGAGAAAAACCTTAACGGAGAGTCAGTTTCATGTCACCCAGGAAAATGGCACGGAGCCGCCTTTCGATAATGTTTATTGGGATCACTTTGAAGAAGGCATCTATGTGGATGTCGTTTCTGGGGAGCCTCTATTCTGTTCGCGGGATAAGTATGATAGTGGTTGTGGGTGGCCAAGCTTCACGAAGCCCATCATGTCGGCAAGTGTCAATGAGAAAATGGATCTCAGCCACCGAATGACCCGGACAGAGGTGCGCAGCAGGGACGCCGATTCACACCTTGGACATGTTTTTCCTGATGGCCCAAGCCCTAAAGGCACGAGATATTGCATAAACTCTGCGGCCCTTCGATTCATTCCTAGAAATGAAATGGAGAGAGAGGGATATGGAGATTTATTAATACTTTTTAAAATGAAATAACTAGTGAGATAGGGGAACTCAAATGGATAAAATAGATGAAAATTTATACCGATATATCCTTGATAACTCATCCAAGATTACGGAAAACTGGCTGGCTTTAAGGGAAAAGCAGTCTGGATCCATCTATTCAATGGATTCCAATGTGGAAATCGAAAAGCTTCTTAGAGAACAGAATACATTGACCATCAAGACAGTGACAAGTGCTTTACTTGAAGATAAAACTGCTTTTATTGATACGATGGAGCAGTGGGCCACACTTGTCGCGAAGAGCAGGGTTGAATCGGACACCCCCATTTACGAAGTGTTGGAAGCGCTAAATAAGGTTCGTGAAACATATTGGGCCTTCATCACTGATTATATGCTACAGGATAAGGGGATAACGAAAGATACAATCATCCGGTGGAGCCGGCTTATTAATGGTGCCTTCGATCAATTGAACCGTGAGTTCACTGAGCAGTATTACCTTTTGACAAAAGAACGTTTACTAGCTCAACAGGAGCTGATTAATGAACTGGGCGCACCCGTCATTCCCATTGTTGATGCCATTGCGGTATTGCCGTTAATCGGTGAAATCGATACCTATCGGGCAAAGGAAATTTTGAATGCGACTCCAAGCAAATGCATTAGCAAAAATGTCACTCACTTATTCATCGATTTATCGGGAGTCTCCCTTTTAGATACGATGGTTGCCCAACAGATCTATCAATTGATAAGTACCCTGAACCTGTTAGGCATTCAATCGACCATTTCCGGGATTCGTCCTGAAGTGGCCCAGACATCGATTCAGTTAGGTCTTGATTTTAGTCAGGTTTCGACACATAGTACTCTTAAACAGGCCCTTTCCAAGCAAGGGATTAAACTTTACGAGAAAAAATGACATAAGGTGCAGAGAATGAAAAAGAACCAGATTCGCTAGGAATCTGGTTCTTTTTCCGTGATTCTATAACTTGAATGAACTTTTCAACCCAACGATTTGGTTGAAGACCAAGTGATCGGCCGCAGTGAGTTTTGAATCAACATTATAATAGCCATGCCTGAAGAATTGGAATTTATCCTGAGGCTTAACATCTTTCATGTTAGGCTCGACAAATCCTTGTAAAATTTCTACAGAATCAGGGTTTACCAGGTCCAAGAATGATTTTTCTTCCTCTTCATCATTTTCCTTATCCAAGATTAAAGGCTGGTAGTTGCGGAATTCTGCTGAAACGGCTTGTGAAGCTTCGACCCAGTGCAATGTACCTTTTACTTTACGGCCAGTGAAGCCCGATCCGCTTTTCGTTTCAATGTCGTATGTGCAGCGAAGTTCAATGACGTTACCGGCTTCGTCTTTTATCACTTCTTCACATTTAATGAAATAAGCATGTTTCAAACGGACTTCATTGCCCGGGAAAAGTCGGAAATACTTTTTCGGCGGATCTTCCATAAAATCGTCCTGTTCGATATATATTTCACGTGAAAACGGGATTTGGCGTGTGCCCATTTCCGGAACTTCCGGATTGACCTCAGCATCCAGCCATTCTATCTCGCCTTCCGGATAGTTGGTGATGACCACTTTAAGTGGGTTTAGGATAGCCATAGTCCGTGGAGCCTTCAGCTTTAAGTCTTCCCGCACGAAATGATCAAGCATTTGAGAGTCTACGACACCGCTTGTTTTTGCGACACCTATCTCTTGGCAGAATGCACGGATCGCTTCGGGTGTATACCCGCGCCTCCGCAAACCTGAAACAGTAGGCATCCGTGGGTCGTCCCAGCCGTCCACGAGGCCCTCATCGACAAGCTGCTTCAATTTTCGCTTGCTCATTACTGTATTGGTCAGGTTAAGACGGCCAAATTCATATTGTTTTGGCTTGCTTTCCATTTCACAATTTTCAACGATCCAGTCATAAAGAGGGCGTTGATCTTCGAACTCAAGCGTACAGATGGAGTGTGTGACTCCCTCGATGGCATCTTCAATTGGGTGGGCAAAGGCATACATTGGGTAGATGCACCATTTGTTTCCGGTATTATGGTGTTCAGTATGGGAGATACGGTATATGACGGGATCACGCAAATTAATATTAGGTGAGCTCATATCGATTTTTGCACGCAATACTTTTGCGCCGTTCCCGAATTCGCCGCTGCGCATCTTTTCAAATAGTTCAAGATTTTCCTCGACGCTCCTATTGCGGTAGGGGCTATCTTTCCCCGGCTCAGTCAGCGTTCCGCGATATTCACGGATTTGGTCGGCATTAAGGTCGTCCACATATGCCAGTCCTTTATTGATAAGCAGCACAGCTCTTTTATACATTTCATCAAAATAGTCGGAAGCGAAGAAAAGATTATCCCAGTCGTAACCGAGCCATTTTACATCTTCCTTAATGGAGTTGACATACTCAATATCCTCTTTCAATGGATTCGTATCATCGAAACGAAGGTTAGTTTTCCCATTGAAATCATCAGCCACCCCAAAATTCAAAATGATTGATTTGGCATGCCCGATATGTAAATATCCGTTCGGCTCAGGAGGGAAGCGAGTGATGACATGATCATGTTTTCCGGACTCTAGATCATCTTTTATAATATTTTTAATAAAATTCGAAGAGTTATTTTCCAACTGAATTCGACCTCTTTCATTTATATACTTCTTTTAATTTTACCTGTATATATACCATAAATACAGATATTTTTCCATGTTCGAGCCGGAATCAGGGTTTATCTGAAACAATTCATCAAGTATTTAGTTTGTACAATCAGAGCGAAAATATCCCTGAAACTTTGTTCATGTAATTAAGGGAACTATCCATCTCACGAATATAGAAAACAAAATAAGCAATACAGGAAGTCACGCCTGCATTGCTTATAATGGTGATTTAGGCTCTAGGACGAATTATTCTCGCTAATAGACAGATTTTAGGATGGAAATCAAAAGACTGTCGTTTGCAAAAATTCTTTTGTCCGCTCTTCTTTTGGATTGGTGAAGAATTCTTTTGGCGGGCCGCTTTCGACAACCCTCCCATTATGCATGAAGACAATCCAATCTCCAACTTCACGTGCAAAGCTCATTTCATGTGTAACGACTACCATTGTCATCCCTTCCAAGGCAAGTTCCTTCATCGTTGCAAGAACTTCCCCGACAAGTTCGGGATCCAGAGCCGAGGTAGGCTCATCAAAGAGTAGGATATCAGGCTTCATGGCAAGGGCACGGGCTATGGCGACACGCTGTTTCTGCCCACCTGAGAGCTTGCTTGGATAGACATCCGCTTTATCTGATAAGCCAACTTTGGCAAGCAATGCTTTTGCTTCTTCGATCGCCTGGGCCTTAGGGACCTTTTTGACGTGAGTCGGTGCTTCGATGACATTTTCCAATACAGTCATATGCGGGAAGAGGTAGAAATGCTGAAAAACCATTCCGACTTTCTCGCGGATTTTATTAATATCATGGGTACCCGGTTGGATTTCCGTTCCTTCAATGAGGATTTGCCCGCTGTCTTTTTTCTCTAAATAATTCAAACAGCGAAGCAGGGTGCTTTTTCCGGAACCGCTTGGCCCGATCAGACAGACAACATCGCTATCTAGTACCTTCATATCAATATCTTTGAGTACATGCAGGTCTCCATACGATTTATTTAAATTCCTAATGCGAATCATTTCTTTTTGTTCCATTTCAATTCCCCCTATCGATCACTAATGGAAAGTTTCTTTTCGAATAAATTGACGATAATGGTCAGGAATGCCACTAGAATCAAGTAGTAGACCGCTACAATCAGTAAATAAGTCATTTCATCGAAATTATTCGAACCCAACGTAGTCGCCACGTTAAACAGCTCATTCATGGAGATGAAGGCTGCCAGTGATGAATCCTTCAATCCGATGATGAATTGGTTGCCTAGCGGCGGCAATGCGCGACGGAAGGCTTGAGGTAAGATGATCCTTCTTAATGTGAGTGATTTGCTCATGCCAAGGGAGCGTCCTGCTTCCATTTGGCCTTTATCGATGGATTGGATCGTACCACGTAAAATTTCAGAGATATAAGCTCCATTATGGAAGGCCAAGGCAAGTGACGCCGCCCAGAAGTCCGGCAGTAAGAAGAGATTGCTGATACCGAAATATAGTATGAATATCTGTACGATTAGCGGTGTTCCCCGTACCAGGAATACATATGTATCTGAAATCCATGTAAGTATTTTTATATTGGAAATTTTTAAAAGTGCAAATAGCAATCCGATGACGATTCCTACCAATATGGAAACTACCGTCAGTTCCAATGTGAGGAGCATGGCTCGGATGAATACGTCCGAGGAGTTAAATAATGTATCAAAAAAATGTGAAAAACTTGGCAATGTAATGACTCCCTTTCTATCAATCTTTATTCAGGCTTGGTTGTGATGTCCTCACCAAAGTATTTTTTGCTGATTTCCGCAAGCGTTCCATCTTCCCGGAGGTTTTCAAGTGCTTCGTTAATGCGTGCAAGCAGCTGAGGGTTGTCGTTGGGCAGTACGATGGCCTGCTCGCTTCGTTCGATCAATTGTCTTCCTTCGATGTCGAAACCTTCCTTGGCCGCTTCCTTGCCGGTTACGAAGTCGGTGATGACGGCATCATGACGTCCTCCGCTCAATGCCTTCAGGGCTGTGATATCACTGTCATAGGTTTTTACATTGGTTGTATACTTTTCTGCTGTGGTTGCGTACGTGGAGCCTTTAGAAGCCGCAACTTCCTTTCCCTTTAAATCTTCGACCGTTTTAATATCACTATCTGAGCGGACGAAAATTTGAGGACCTGAGTAGTAATAAGGGGTAGAGAAGGCAACATGTTTACTTCGTTGTTCATTGATTGTATGACTGGCAACCGCGGCATCTGCCCGACCGGTTTTGACACCTTCCACAATACCTTTGAATTTTATCCGTTTAGGTACTGGCTCCAAGTCCAGTTCCTTTGCTATTGCATCGCCGACCTCAATATCGAATCCGGTTACGGTCATGTCATCATTGACATAACTGAATGGCTTGAATTCGCCTGAGGCGGCGAAAACAAACTGGTCCTTATTGATCAGCTTGCTTCCATCCTCCAGCTGGTCCTTTTCAGCACAGCCGGACAGAAGACCGAGAACAGCCAGAATGGATACAATGAATGTAACTGATGTTTTCATGATAATTTCATTTCCCCCTTTGAAAAAAACTAATAGAATGGTCTATACCCTTATGAGGCAGTGAAATAACCTCATTAACTAGGGAAATTAAAACTGAAATAAAAAAGGGTGTCCAGAACATGCCGACATTTCATTCAAGAATCCCCTTCACTATGCATTTCATAAAGGTTCTCGACCTTTGCCTTGATTTCCTTTAAATTCACCAGTTATTTATTGGAAGAATGATAGTGCCTATTAATAGAGGATGAGAATTAATGGTATCTTTTCATTCTCATATCTAGGTCATTTCTATTTCAATAAAAAAAGTCGACCGTGATCAGGCCGACTTTTCCGCGATTAAAACCTATGAAATATGAATAGAGGATAGCTTTATAAAAAGGAAACTCCATTTGATTTTGCAAGTGTTACTAGAGTAGAATTAGTGACTCTTGGAATAAAAGACCCTCATTTCATATCATCACTTTCTCTTTATTTACTCAAAAATGAAACCCATTGTTCCAAAGTAGGAACGTTAAATAATTTACTTTTATATACGATTAAATTATTACAATTCAACCTTCATTAATAAAAGGTATATGGGCTGAATTAAAAAGCTGATCCTTCATTTAAAGCCCATATATCAAACTCAAGAGAAGGAAGAATTAAAGATCAATTCATTTGTCATGCTGTAAATCAATTAACAATTTACAAATCACCTTGGAACTTAGAACCTTGGCGTCCTGATTTATCGCTTTCATCAACTTATTACAATAAATGCAATCCAACGTAAGGTGTTTACATCAAGTATAAATTTAAGTAAGAGGATGATTTCACATGTTTAATAGTTCCAATCAAGCAATATATGAGCCAGATTATATTTCTCTACTGTTACTACTTTTAGGAATTGTTTATTTGATCTATTTCGGATTAACTATCGTTAAAATCAAATTAAATACACTAACTATTAGTACCCTTGCTATTTCCCTTCTAACTTATTTACTTGTTGGATTTTATATGGCAGGCTCTGGCTTTTATATTGATGAGGAAACCCCGAACAACCTAGTATTTGAGAAATACGGATTTCCGGATTTAATTTTATTAGCTTTCCCATATATATTTTTATCTTTAGCAGCAAGTTTAGGTGAAAAAAAATAAATAATAAATAAAAAAGCACAGATATACCTCGTTTCAAAATCATATTAGTCATTTATGAAATTACTACCCCCCTGTAAGAAAAGGGGGGGCTTTTAGACCTGCATTCACTTGATTTACCAATGTTCCCAAGATATGTCTACACTTCTGCGCTCCGTCGCTATAGAATTTATAGGAGGGGAAGAAGCTGAAAGGAAGAATGATTCCGCTTTCTATCATACTAATCGTTTATGCATTGGCGATAACGATTTTATTGTGTACGGGTCCTTTTGATGAGCCTATTTGGATGCAATTTTTGTTTTTATTTTCGACCCCAACATTTACATATATCGCAATTAAAAATAAATCCCGATTCTCATTTATTATGGTAAGAATTTGTTCTATCGTAATACTATTTTCTTTATTAATTCATTTTGTTTCTTAAATTCAACTATATGTAATTGTGCATCGTTGAAAGTAGTGAAGGATTTCAGACAAGGACCATGGTGGCCGCCAACAAAATCTCGTATTGATTGACTGACTTTAATTTTGCCTATGAATTGAAGTATAATATAGCAAAATAGAAGAAGGGCAGTTGGGAAAATGGTGAGCAACTTTGTGCAAGAGCAGTTACAGGAATTTCGCGAAAGAAATCAAGATAGAGGCCGTTTGATTATAAAGTGTCCGGATCGGCCAGGAATTGTTTCGACAGTTACTGCCTTTCTTAATGAATATGATGCAAATATTGTTGAATTGAGTCAGTATTCGATGAATCCTGAGGGCGGTACCTTTTTCACCAGGATCGAATTCGATTGTCCGGGATTGAAGGATAGGGCAGCGGATATGCAACTGGCATTCCAGGAAGTTTCGACAGCATTCTCGATGCAATGGACATTTAACCATGTGAGTGATTTGAAGAGGACGGCAATCTTCGTTTCCAAGGAACCGCATTGCCTTCTGGAATTGTTATGGGAGTGGCAAAGCGGGGATTTATTAGCTGATATTGCGCTGGTCATCAGTAATCATGAAGATACCAGGCAAATTGTCGAATCGATGGGCATCCCATTTTATTACATTCCTGCAAATAAGGATATACGTAGGGAAGTGGAGACAAAACAGCTTGGACTTCTGGAAGAATTCAAAGTGGACCTTATTATCTTAGCCAGGTATATGCAGATATTGACGCCGGACTTCGTAGCGGCCCATCCAAACAAAATCATCAATATACATCATTCATTTTTACCTGCATTTATTGGAGCACGGCCTTATGAAAGAGCTTATGACAGAGGTGTTAAGCTGATTGGTGCGACTTCTCATTATGTGACGAATGATTTGGATGAAGGTCCAATCATCGAGCAGGATATTGAACGTGTGGACCATCGTGATTCTGCTGGGGATATGAAGAAAATCGGTCGTTCAGCTGAACGCAGGGTGCTGGCACGTGCCGTTAAATGGCATTTGGAGGACCGCGTCCTTGTTCATGAAAATAAGACGGTAGTCTTTTAAAGTGAAACCCCCCATTGTTCATCAAGGGGGGTTTTTAGGATGGAATTTAGTGAGTGCTAGTACGTGTACTCTACCCTTACTGAGGCAGTGATGTTCAATTCGCCAGGCTGAATCGGGGTAGAAGCCATTTTCGAAAAGGTACTTGTTTGGTAAAGCATTGGGGTTGCCGTTTCAGATAGCTCTTCAACCTTATTAGGGACTGGGTTCAATGAGATTCCTAGCGTTCGAGCCATGGAGAGTGCTTTTTCGTATGCATTTTTTAAAGCGAGAGAAAGTGCCTGGTTATAGTATGCATCTGGATTGGATAAAGAGAAGCGGATGCTGGTGATTGAATTGGCACCGCTTCTGACGGCAGTGTCGATTATGCTGCCTATTTTCTCGATGTCGGTCGTTTGGGCTTGGATGATGTGTTGGACTTTGTAGTTCTTGAACAATTCCTTTCCGTCAATATAATCATATTGTGGATCGATTCTGTAATCACTCGTTTTCAATTGCTCTTCAGGAATGCCTGCGGATTTAAGCGATGCGATCACATTTGCGATTGCTTGGGAATTGGCTTGCTGGGCCTTTTGCGGGTCTTTATCCTCTGTTATGACTCCTAGGGTGATTGTGGCTTGATCCGGAGCGGCAGATAGCGTCTCTGAGCCGGAAACTTTCAATGTATGTTCATCGTTGCGGTAATGAACCCTATCAGGGGCATTGTATTCTTTCATTTTGACACCAGCCTTTTTTAAAAGAGATAATCTTACCCCTATTGTACGAATTATGAACGGGAAACATGATTGAAATATCCCCATTGTCATTAATTCGGTCGAATAATCACAAAAAAACACTCGGCCTGGACCGAGTGCACATTACTTATGAATGACTTGAACCCTGCCAACCTGGCCATCAGTCAATCTTACTTTAATTCCATGTGGGTGAGTGCTGGAGTTGGTTAAAATATCCTTTACAGTGCCACTTGTCAGTTTTCCGCTGCGTTGATCTGCTTTCAGTACAATGTCCACAGAGGTACCTGGGGTAATATCTTTCCGATTTTTACCGTTCATATTCAATTCAATCCTTTTAGAGTTATTTGCAACCATTCAATCATGCAGTAACTTCAGTATAAGGAAAACGGCGGTCTCAGTCGACTATTAGATAAAATCACAAATTGACCATTAGCGTATTTTTTTCAATGGTTCGACAGCAGGGCCATTTAAAACTTCACCAGCGATAGAGTAGCGGGAGCCATGGCATGGACAGTCCCAGGTACGGTCGCCGCTATTCCAGGCAACTTCGCATCCCATGTGAGTACATGTGGAGTCGACTATATGAAGCTGGCCATCATGATCACGGTAACACCCAGCTTTGTCTCCATTCACCTTCACGATTGCTCCTTCATCATTACCTAGTTCTTCTGGCGTTTTATGAATGACGGCCAATTTACCTTTGATCAGATGCTTCGCCACATCAGCATTATCTTGGACCATATTTTTCACGCCTTTTAGACGGGCAGGGTCATATAATTCCGCATACCGGTTATCTCTTTGTAAAATCCGGTCAGTTAAGATCTTTGCGGCAATCGATCCATTCGTCATTCCCCATTTCGCATAGCCGGTAGCTATCTGGACGTTTTGATGGTTGGCTGTCACTGGACCGACGAAGGGGATATTATCCGGTGTCACGATATCCTGTGCCGACCAGCGATAGGGAATGTCCTTCACATCGAAATACTGGGAACTGAAGTCCTTCAGTGCTTCATAATGCTCGATCATCGAGATTCCCTGGCCTGTTTTATGGCCATCTCCGCCAACAAGTATAAGTTTTTCCCCATTGTTCAATTCCGTATAGCGAAGGGAGCGGGTAGGGCTGTCTGCACTGTAATACATCCCGCCAGGATATTCCTGCTCAGTCTTGATACCAAGCACATAGGACCTATTTACATGAACACGGGCAAAGTATAAGCCCGTTTCATCGTTAAAGGGGAAGTGGGAGGCAACGATTACCTGATTGCTTTTGATTGAATGTCCAGTATCCGTCAGAACGGTTGGCGGATCGCCGTCTTCAATCTTCATTGCCGTTGTCCGTTCATAAATTGTGCCTCCACTTTCGAGAATTGTCGAAATGAGGGCAGTTAAGTATTTTAACGGGTGAAACTGTGCTTGATCTTTCATTATCACAGCAGCTTTACAAGGAATGGAGAAAGGGATATTCTCTGCATAATCCCCCCGAATGCCGAGTTTTTGATAGGCTTTCAGTTCATTTTGAATTTTGCTTTTATATTCATCCGTATTTGCGTAGACATAGGCATCCTGTACAGTCAAATTACATTCAATGGAATGTTCCTCTACCAAGTCTTTTATTAGCTTCATTCCCTCTGCATTGGCTTCATAGTAAAGTTTGGCCTTCTCTTTACCATGGTCAGTGATCAACTGGTCATAAATCAAGCCATGCTGGGCCGTGATTTTTGCTGTAGTGTGTCCTGTCGTCCCAGTAAGGATTTCGCCTGCTTCAATCAGTGTGACTTTAACACCTTGTTTAGCTAGTAGATAAGCAGATGTGATTCCAGTAATTCCTCCGCCTACTATTAAGACATCAGTGGTTATATCTGTATCTAGTTTAGAAAAAGAAGGGAAAGTTAACGCACTGCGCCAATAGGGTTCCGGAAATCGGGGAAGGTCTGTATTTTTTTCATTCATTTGAATACCTCCATACAGTTCAGATAGTGAATCGTCCATTTATTACCATACCCAAATCCGCTATTTATACGCTAATTTTTGTAAGAAGAAATATTAAAAAAATACATTATTTGGTTTGTTTACAAATTCGTATACATGTAAACAAAAATAGATACATTGTACACAAATAAGTATACATGTTTACAATCACGTACACATAGCTATATATAAGGTGTATACATATTTGTTCCTATTGTAAACAAATTGAAAACAATTCGACAAATATAGCTACAACTAATGAAGGATTGACTATCGTGGAAACTTTTTCAGCTTCCAGAATCGTGAAGAGGAGGGCCGTTAAATATTTTAAAGGGGTGAAACTGTGCTTGGATCATAGAAGATTTACAAGGAATGGAGAAAGGGATCATAAGCATCTTTTGCAGTCAAATTGAATTCAATGGAATGTTCTTCTACCAAGTCTTTAATTAGTTTCATTCCATCTGCATTGGCTTCATAATAAAGTTTGGCCTTCTCTTTACCATGGTCAGTGATCAACCGGTCATAAATCAAGCCATGCTCGCCCGTAATTTTTGCTGTAGTGTGTCCTGTCGTTCCAGTAAGGATTTCGCCTGATTCAATCAGTGTGACTTTAACACCTTGTTTAGCTAGTAGATAAGCAGATGTGATTCCAGTAATTCCTCCGCCTACTATTAAGACATCAGTGGTTATATCTGTATCTAGTTTAGAAAAAGAAGGGAAAGTTAACGCACTGCGCCAATAGGGTTCCGGAAATCGGGGAAGGTCTGTGTTTTTTTCATTCATTTGAATACCTCCCTACAGTTCAGTTAGCAAAGCGCCCATTTATTACCATGTCCAAAGCGCTATTTATACGCTTATTTCTGTAAGAAGAAAGATTGAAAAAAATACATTATTTGGTTTGTTTACAAATACGTATGCATGTAAACAAAAATAGACACATTGTACACAAATGAGTATACATGTTTACAATTACGTACACGCGGCTATATATAAGGTGTATACATATTTGTTCCTATTGTAAACAATTTGAAAACAATTCGACAAATATAGCTACAACTTATGAAGGATTGACTATCGTGGAAACTTTTCCTATTCTTAAAGGGAATGCTTCACTTAATTTTTTTCAATAAAAAAGGGGATGTTTTAGATGAGTTCTAGAATCGCAGCAGTAGACGTAGGAAATGATGCTATCAAGGCTATTTTTGGAAAGCTAGAGTCTGAACTTTATATACCGAACGTCATTGCAAAAGACATAGAGGATCGTCCAGTCATCGGGATTGAGGAACTTGATGAAAAAAATCCATTGGAAGGGATTCATATCAGAGTTCATTCACCAGCCCTTCAAGATAATAATGCTATTTATCGCGTTGGGAACTTAGCGACAAAAAGCGATAATCCTACCGAATTGGATTTGGGAAGCAGTAAATCAGAAGAAGATCAAACATTGGTCATGCTTTTTGCGGCTCTGGCATTAGACGCTGCCAAACAGGGGAACAATGATACATTCAAAAAAGTTAATAATGTTGTGGAAGCCAATTATACACTTGGAACAGGCTTGCCTCTTCGTGAGGTTAAAGAAGGAAAAGACGTTGGGTATCGGTCGAAATTACTCGGATCTGTCCATCAGGTGGAATTTTTAATTACCCCTAAATACCAAGGGTTGAAAGTTAATATCAAATTCGATGAAGTGAAGGTCTATCCAGAGGGCTTTGCAGCATACATAAATTTGGTCATGGATAAAGATTTGAATATCATTAACCGTGAATTGATAGATAGAAGAATCCTCATTCAGGATATCGGTGGACTATCGACAGATATCGCGGTCATTAAAAATCGTAAAGTTGACGATGACAAGGCACAAGGATTCAATTTGGGAGTAGCTGAAGCTCTTGAATCAATTCGTGAGGAAATCAGGAAGAAACATGGTGTCGAGTTGGATAGCAGGCGCGATGTCGTAGAAATCATCACTAAGAAAAATGATCGCAATCATATTATGGTTCGCGGAAGCCGGACAAGCGTCCATGATATCGTTGACCGTATTTTGGGAGAACTGGCCAAAAAGCAATATCGCCACCTACGCAACGTATGGCAAAAAAATTCACAAACGGAAATCTGCTATTTTGTAGGCGGGGGATCGATTGTCCTGAAAGATTACTTGAAAACATTGAATCAAAATTTCGATGGCTATAACATAGACTTTTTCGAAGATGAGCGGGAAAGCGTTTGGATGATGGCAAACGCCTATTATAAATTGATTTCGGATTTTAACCGCCGGAATGCAAAGGAACAGAATCAGTCCCAGCAAAAGAAGAAAGAACAAAGATCGGGCTCCATTAAATAGGTGAGAGAATGAAAAAAACAGCTTCTTCTGAAATTAAAAGAGGGCAAGCCATCACTTTTCGTATCCCTTCGGATGTATCAGACTATACGTTAAGACAGCTGCAGAAATTGAAGGAAACGGAAAGAAGGAATTTTTCCAGTAAAATTGCTGAGTATGTTCTCGATGGAGTCGGGCAATCCACCCATCAGGATCGGGAAATGATTGCCCTGCCCATGCCGAACAAGCTAAGTAAATCTCAGCGTGATTGGCTCAAGCATTCCCACTCAGAAGCTATGCTCGGAACGATTATGTACCACCTTTTATCCGATCCTTTACGCGCTACGGCCTTGCTTGCCTCTTTGAACAATAATGAGGAATTGTATGTGCAGGCCGAGTCTGAAGAAAAGGAACCCGAGGAGGTCCGGGAGGATCTGCCTAAGAAAGACCTGGATGACTTTGATTGGAATAGTTTGGATGAAACTGAACAACAAGTGAAAGAACCCGAACCAGAAGAGGAAGAGGAAAATCTCGACGATCTCCTGGGTGATTTTCTTGATCAAATGAACCAGTGAACTATAGGAGGATATTTGACGATAAGTTGGATATCCTCCTTTTTCTTTTACGGGGGCTATAAGAATGATACATACCGACATAAAAAAGAGTATATTAAGCTGCAGCCTTTTCCCGGTAAACAAACGGGGAAAGGCTTTTTCTTTTGAATGACAGATGTCCCCCCTCGTAATCGCCGAACATTCCTTATAAAGCACGCATTAACCGGCCATTCACTTTTCAATAGCCACGCAAGAAGGTTTGTTTTCCCCAATCACAATCCGGTTTAACCCTTTATTCCATATTCGATTGAAGGCTTTTTTGTATGGGGAAATTGTCGAATTAGCCGTACGTTTAAGCAACTGTTTCAAGATTAACACATGTTATGTTGATTTTGAGAAATGCACATCTCACATCCCATGTAACATTAGATATGCCCCCCCTTTTTTCTAGGCCGACTATGGTTTCCTTGATATCGGCTCATGGAATGTGTAAAACAACTGTCGAAAAATGAATAAAAGACATGGGAGTTTTCAGATGAAACAATTATATGAAATAACAGGAATATTTACCGTGCTTATCATGGCGTACTTCTCCTTCCAGTCAACTGCCGTCGGGGCAAACGAGGTCTGCGGTCCCACAACGGGAACTTTGATTCAGTTATTGGACAATAAAGGGAAGTTAAAACAAACGCTGTCACTAGACGCGAACTATTCCGCTACAACGATCCGGACGATCCTAAATGATGCCATTACGAGGGTTTCAGCCTTTCCGCAAGATCAATCAAATGGGAAAAGGGGAACGGTCCGTCTGTCAAAAGGCCAGTTCACGGCGAGTGCCTTTATTGCGATGAAAGAAGGGGTTACTTTAGAAGGGACGGTGGAGAACGAAAGACCAGTCACGACAATGTGTACCCAGCCCTCAAGCGATTCTGTCACCATTAAAATCAAGGTGGGCCATACTGGTGTCAAAAACCTGATACTCGATGGAAAACGACGGACGGAAGACCCCCAAACTGGGGAACTGAGGAACTATTATGCGGCACGGAACAGGGGCATTGAGGTTACTGCAATCGATCAATCAAAATCCACGGCGGATTTGGTGTCTGTCTATTCGACTGTGAATGATTTGCAGAGGCTTCAAAATATCCTGATCGAGGATGTTCAAATCACCGGGTATGAGGGATTTGGCATTTACTTAGAACATGTGAATGGAGTCACGATTAAAGGGTCTGACTCAAGAAAAAGAAACAAAATGATCATAAAAGATATTGGATATGCAGGCATCGGCGGGTATTCCGCGAGAAACGTGACTGTAAGGCATGCGACGGTGAGAGATCTTGGGCCTGGGGAGACGGTGGGCAATACCAAACAAAGCTATGGTATCGCCTTTAGCCACCGGAAAGTCAATACGGGGGATGCAATGGCTCAATCAAAGTTCCCGCGAAGTGACACAATCGCAGTGGATGGGAATGTGGTGGCGAATAACCCTGGATGGGAAGGCATCGACACCCATTCAGGCCATAATGTTTCCTTCACGAATAATGTCATCTTAAACACGCGTTTTCCAATCATTGTCGGCGGAATGGACTACAAGGGGGGAGATATCTCAGCTTACCCACCCGGCAATATTACGATCGTGGGGAATAGAATCAATGGCGAATCTTTTAATGATTATGCGTATTACGATATAGATAAAAATGCAACAGTCAGCGAACGAGGCATTACAATCAACGGAACGCAATTCCATGATCTTACTGAAACAGAGATGGGATTCCTGCAAACGGTCGTGATTAAAGGCAATTATGTGAATGATGTCCAGGCAAATGTCGAGGAATGGGGAGGCATCAGTATTCATGTGACCAAAAATGCCCTTATTGAAAGCAATACCATTGAAAATAGCTTCAACAATGGAATCGCGATTCTTAGTTCCAACAAGTTCACCAAGATCCAAGGAAACATCATAAACCAAATTCATAAATCCTACGAAAAGTTTATATCAGCGGGCATTGGTATCAGAGGGTCTCATAATAATGGCAGCCCTACAAATGACTATGACATTACCTCTTTGAACATGAAAAATAACGTCATTGAAAGGGATAACAAATTTACTGAAGTTGGGCATGAAATCCATGTTCAAGACAAAACAGTTTACAACCGCCTGGATGACTTGATTGCCATCTCAGCCTTCCTTGACTGGAACAAGCCTAATGTGAAGAAAAAAATCATTCAAGATGGTGAAACCCATCTGATGTACTAAAAAGCAAGGGTAAGGAATGGCTGTACAAAATTCTTGTGGGTTTCAAAGTTAAAACGTTCCATTCTAAAAAAGGGACAGGTCTCGCCTATATTAAATGGTACATTTGTTTTCTGAGGTGAATGCAATAGGCAAATCATTCAGCTGTAAGTCAAATTAAATCACATCACATGGGATAAAAGAGGAAGTGAAAAAGTGAAGATTCTTTATTTGCATCAATATTTCAATACCAATAAAGGCAGTACCCGATCTTATGAAATAGCCAAATTTTTAGTCTCCAAAAATAATAAAGTCACCATCATCACCGGAAATTCCATAGATTCGCGTGAGGGAATAAAGATCATATCGACCAAAACTAAATATAAACAAGAATATAGTTACCTGAAAAGATTATTATCGTTTATTCATTATATGTATAAGAGTTTTTTTATTGGGGTGAAGGAGAAAGGGGTAGACGTTGTTTATGCTTCCTCTACTCCTTTGACAATTGGATTGATAGGTATGCTTCTTGCTAAGGTAAAGCGCTGCGAATTTGTGTTTGAAGTAAGGGATTTATGGCCAGATATACCTATTGAACTGGGAATCATAAGACATGAATGGTTAAAGACAATTTTATTGAAGCTAGAAAGCATGATTTATTCTGCAGCTGATAAAATCATCGTGCTTTCGCCAGGAATGAAAGAAGATTTATTGAAAAAAGGAGTTAAACGGGAAAAAATTTCGACGGTTACCAACTTTGCGGATATAGACTATTTTTCTCGAATTTGTTCCGAAGATAAAGAAGAAGCATTGGATAAATTAGGTTTAAAAGCGAAGTTTATCTGTTTATATGCGGGCACATTGGGATTTATCAATAATATCGATTATATTTTACAGCTTGCTGAAAAGACGGATGACCCTGATATTGTCTATCTAATTGTAGGGGACGGAAAGGAAAAAGAGCGCTTAATTCAAGTGAAAGAGAGCAAAAAATTAAACAACGTTATTTTCTTAGATCAGGTATCTAAAAAAGAAGCGTATTTATTAATGGCTGTATCTCATATAGGTCTGTGTTTTGTACGAAATCATGAAATATTGGATAGGAATAGTCAAAATAAACTTTTTGATTTTTGGGCAGCCGGAAAACCAACATTAATAAACTATAAAGGCTGGCAACATGGGGTAATGACAAAGTATGATGCAGGTCACGGTTTTGAATATAGTGAACTATCAAAGATGATGAAGTATGTAAAATCAATGAAAAGTGACAAACAAATGTATCTGAAAATACAAGAAAATATAAAGAAGTTAACCTTAAATTATGAGAAAACAAAATTGATTTCAAAACTAGAGAGAACACTGTCGGAATTGGTTGTTAATAATCATTGAACATTCAAGTGTTTCTCTTGAATTATGGGGTCGGTCATTCAGAATTTTATATATTTGTCTGCTTCTCGCATTACTTGTAATAAAGATCTAATTTTGGAAAAAAGGATGGAGTTCCATGGAGAATATCGTAAATACAAAGCCAGTGATAACAGGTTGGGTAAAACGCGAATACCTTAAGAACATTGAGCACATTTTGGATTCTGGCAGGTTAATTTTAGGTGAGTATACTCGGAAATTTGAAGAAAGCATCAGACAATACAGTGATTCTAAGTATGCTGTCGCACTTTCTAGTGCCACGGCAGCCATTGAAATTATCTTAAAGTACCTGGATGTTGAAGACAAAGAAGTGATCATGCCAAGCAATACGTTTATTTCTCCAGTATATGCGGTGAAAAATGCGAAAGGAAGAGTCGTTCTTTGTGACATTAATTTAGAGGATTTCAATTTGGATTTAAATAGTCTGAAGAACGCCGTGACTCCTAAAACGAAAGTTGTCTTAATTACGTATATTGCTGGAAAGATCCCTGACAACATCTTTGAAATTAAAGAGTTTTGTGATGAGAATGATCTTTATCTAATCGAAGATGCTTCACATGCATTTGGTGCCACTATAAATGGATATAAAGCCGGTACAATTGGATTTGCTGGGGTTTTTTCGATGTACCCCACTAAAATTGTTACAAGTGCCACAGGCGGTGTCATTACATCGGATGATATAGATTTAATCAAATACTGTGAGTTGTTAAGGCACCATGGGAATGAAAATGGTGCAGTCAATCAAGTATTATCCGGTGACATGCTTCTTAGTGAATTTAATGCATTGCTTGGCTATCTGCAAGTTCAGGAAGCTTATGGGATGATCCAGGTCAGGCAGGAAATCTTCCATTTTTATAAAGAGAATTTAAAAGATATCTTTCAAGAACACGGTCTTTACTTCCAAGCTTCATCCGACCACAATGAATCTTCATTTTATAAAATTATCGTCATGTCTAAAAGCAAAGAGCAATGCGAAACATTTAAAAAGCATTTAAAAGAGTGTCAAATAAGCACGGGGCATTGTTATGGGGTCCCATTACATTTACAGCCCACATTGCTAGAGGAATATCGCCTTGCATCACTCCCGAATGCCGATAGATTTCGTGAATCTCACTTCACGTTACCTTGTCACTTGGATCTGTCCGATGAGGATTTGAAATACATTGTAGCGAAGTGTAAACAGGTAGTGGAACATGGCGATTAAAAATAGGATTGGAGTGGTGGGGTCAGGTCCGATAAGTCGTGCAATGATTGATGCCATTAATGAAAGTTCAAATGGAGAGGTGATAGGAATTTGGGGAAGAAGATTCCATTTTGCCAAGGAACTTGCTAAAGAAAAAGGAGTTTCTAAAGTTTATGGATCCCTGAATGAAGTTTTTGAAGATGATGAGCTAGATACTGTTTATATAGCCACTCCCAATGCCTCCCATTATGAACCAGCGATGGCAGCCATTGAGCATGGAAAGAACGTTATTGTGGAGAAAACGGCATTTATGACAGTCGATCAAGCCAATCGAGTTTTCCATGCTGCAGAAAAACAAAATGTTTTTGTGTTTGAGGCAATAAGGTCCATTTATGAACCTAACTTTCAAATTTTAAAGAATGCTATTAAAAAGTTAGGGGAAATTCATGGGGCAACCATAAAGTATCAAAACTATTCCAAGCAGTATTCGGCCTTATTAAAAGGGGGAAAAGCTCCACTTTTCGATGAAAATCATGGTGGCGGTACGTTAAGGACAATTGGTATTTATCCTATTTATGTGGCCATTCAATTATTTGGTGTTCCCGTTAAAAGTTTTTATTTTAAACAACTGATTGAAAAAAACATTGATTTAGGCGGCACGTGCATTTTTGAATATAAAGATTATAAAATAACCATGTTGATTTCAAAAATTAACTTAACGAATGATTCAATATCGGAAATTTACGGAGAGAACGGAACCTTGCGTTTTCACTCGTTATACGATATTCGAACGATTAGTTACCGCAGTATCATTAATGACATTGAAGAAACGATAAGTGAACCTATTATTGATAATAGTTTGCTGTACGAAATCACTGAATTTTCGGAATATATTTTAAGGAAAAATCGAACAGCGTACAGGGAACAAAAGAACATTACACTTAAAGCGATATCTATCATTGAACAAGCTTTAAATGGAGGAACATGATGAAAAAAATATTGCTAGTAACAGCACATCCGGATGATGCGGAAATTAGTATGGGCGGTACCATTCGTAAGCTATTGAATCAAGGACATCACATTATCAACATCATATTTTCCATACCTTCGAATATCGAGGTCAGGAAACAAGAGGCAATGGAGTCATCAAAGAATTTCGGATATGAGGTACGGTTTTCTAAGTACTGTGAGGGTAATAACGTTGAGGATATTCCTCTTCATAAATTAATAAAAGAGCTCGACAATATCATTGAAAAGATGAATCCAGACGAAGTCTACACACATTGGATGAATGACAGTCATCAAGATCATCAAAAATTATCAAAGGTCGTAAGAAGCTGTTTTAGGAAAAAACAATTTAGCCTATATGAATTCGAACAAATTAACCAAAATAATAACATCGCTGCCAATCAATTTCACCCGAATATTTATAGTGATATTACAGAGTTCATGGAAGATAAAAAACAAATGATAACCTTGTTCCAATCTCAGCTAACAGGTTATATGGGGCATTATTTAGTGAATGCGGAGCATATCGGGAGTTGGAGGGGTTCCCAAGTGAATTGTAAATACGCAGAGACGTTCCTATTAATTTTTTCAAAAGAGGTATTGTAGGTGGGAAAAAAGAAGATAGTCGCAATTCACCAGCCTAATTTCCTGCCCTGGATTGGTTTGATTCATAAGGTTTTCCAATCGGATTCATTTATATATTTGTCGGATGTGAAATATTCTTCAAGTAATTTTCAAAATAAAACATATATCCTAGGTGCTGATGGAAAAGAGTCAAGGCTAACTGTACCAATTCAAAAAAAACCTGAAATGTTACATGAAAAATTAATCAGTTACCATTCCCCAAATCAAAAATGGAAAAGGAATCACTTGAAGCAAATCTCAGAAGTTTATAAAAAAACTCGGCACTTTCAAGATTTTTTCCCGCTGTTAGAAGAAGCATATCAAAAAGAACACGCTTTATTAGTCGATTTAAATATTCATTTAATTGAATTGATCTTAAATTACTTAAACTATGAAGGAGAAACACACCTTTCCACAGATTTTAACACATCCTTTGGAAAAACAGAGAGATTAGTCAGCTTACTAAAGCAGACCGGTGGTACATGCTATATGAGCGGGAAAAGCGGAAAGGATTATTTGGAAGAAGAATTGTTTCGTAAAGAAGGAATTGATCTTGTCTATCAAAATTTCATTCATCCTGTCTATTATGTGAAAAATGAGAAGGAATGTGTAAAAAATTTATCGATTCTTGACTGGATCATGCACTATCCAGCGGATCTTATTAAAGAAACGTTAACGAACGATAAATTAGGCTAATCCGAAAACATAAATGAGTATATAAAATAGAGATGTGGCGTGGTTGAAAATATGAAAATAAAAAATGAATTTATAAATAAAATCCTTTTATTATTAACAGGGAATTCACTTGCACAGCTTATTCTATTCGCAAGTTCTCCCATACTGACAAGAATATATACACCAGAAGATTTTGGTGTGTTTTCAACCTATACGTCACTTTTGGCGATTCTCATGTCATTTGCATCTCTTTGTTTAGAAAAGGCGATTCCTTTAGAAAAAAAACATAGTAATACGGTTCACTTGATGTACATTAGTATATTTACGATTGCCGTCGTTTGTATCCTGAATATAGGTTTAGGATTCCTTAATCTATCATTATTTCGATTATACGGTATAGAAGCTTCGATTATGAATGACCTTTTGCTTTCAATTGGCCTGTTTTTTGCTGGAATATATCAAGTGATGAGTTACTGGATGTTAAAAGAAGATAAGTTTAAGGGGATAACTCATTCTAAACTGCTTCAATCGATTAGCAATGTAATAAGTCAGTTCTCACTTATTTCCATTAATCATGTGACTCCAGGAATAGGTTTAATAGCGGGAGATATGATTGGACGGGCAATTACCCTTGTGTACATTTGGCGATATTTCTTAAAGCAAATGCATTGGCCAAAAGTGAACTATAGGAGAATCGGTTATTTGCTTAAAAAATATGAGAAATTCGCCAAATACTCCACATGGTCAACCCTCTTAAGTTCCTTATCTCTGCAAATCATTTTTTTGTTATTGATGCGTCTATACGGACCTGACGTGACAGGGCATTTTTCCATGGCTACAAAAACGATCGGTTTACCCATTAGTTTGTTGGGAGCGAGTATTTCGACAGTATTCTATGCCGAAGTGGCAAAAAGCATTTCAAATGAACCAGGAAGAGTTTTACATTTGTATAAGAGCATTATTACTAAAACGGCCATGTTAGGTGTGCCGTTAATGGCAATTTTGGCATGGATAGCACCCGGTCTCTTCAGCTTTGTTTTTGGAGAAGAGTGGCGTGTTTCCGGTGAATATGTGACATTGATGTCATTTATGTTTATTAGTCAAGTGATTGTCATGCCAGTTTCCCAAATATTGTTTTTAATCAAAAAACAACGGACTCAGCTTTTATGGGATGTTTCAAGGATGTTACTGTCATCTTCTGGAGTACTGGTCATTTTCTTTTCAGGGGCTTCGGCTGAAGCAGCCATTTTATACTTTAGCATTTGTATGGGGGCCAGTTACTACTTTTTTGCTCTCCTTGGCTATAGGGCGATACATTCCATAGATCGAGAGGATAACCTAAAAAAATGAAGCTGATTCTACTGGGTCTGGTAGGAATATACGTCTGGTTACTGGATATATCCTACGTTTACTTTATTTCCCCTGAATATGCTTATATGGGGTATATATATCGGCAACATTCAAGTGCAGTCATGATAGTAATTTCCATGTTTTTTATTATATTGCCAGCCATATTCATAAAAAAGGAACTGGATAAGCCATCGGAACTCGTTTTCTGGATTTTGTATTTTATTGTCTATATACCGGTAGTATGGGTTCCGAACTATTTATTTACGCTGCAGCCTGATTTTATATATACGAATGTTCTTTTGTTTTTTTGTTTACTTATCATTGGAAATGTAAATAGATTGCCAGCCATGAAGTTTACACCTCCTAATGTTAATCTCGGTCTATTAAAAATCATTTTTGTTATAACATTATTGATTTTTTTTCTTTACATCTTCAAAGTTTCGGGCGGAACTAGTCTAAAGCCTCCTATAAATTCTGAGGATATCTATGATAAGCGAATGACCTTTCGAACAAAACTAACCCCTCTTGCAGGCTATATTATACAGTGGCTTGCAAAAGTATGTAATCCATTAATCGTGACCATTGGCTTATGCAAAAAAAAATATACATATGTGGTTATCGGACTAGGGCTGCAATACCTTTTGTACACCGTCAATGGATTGAAATCCACTCTTTTATCGACTGGATTATTAATCATTGTATTCATTGCTTTTCGGAAGAAGGGAAGGGATTTCTCCATACTTTTTTGTGTAAGTCTTTGCTCGCTGTTAGGCATCAGCATTTTTCTGGATTGTATTCTTGATCAGACATATTTATCTAATTTGTTTGCCAGAAGAATGATTATCACACCGGGTTTGCTGACAACCTATTATGTAGACTTCTTTTCAACTCATCCAAAAGCCTTGCTGTCGTATAGCATTTTAGAAGAATTCATAGATCCTGTTTATGACAAGAGTCCGCCATACATTATCGGTACAGAGTACTTTGGCCGACCTCAAATGGCAGCCAATGCCAATATGTTCGCCGATGCTTTTGCTAATTTCGGTTATATTGGATTCTTGGTTTATACAGTGATCTTAGCAGCGATATTATGGTTTTATGATAGCTTGACGCAAAATGAAAAGTGGCAAGGTGTCGGCATAATCCTGTTTGTTGTACCTGCATGGTGTTTAGCGGATACTGCGCTTACAACAACGTTTGTGACAGGCGGGATGTTTTTTACTTTCGTTATCATGTATTTATTGTTAGGGTCAGATTTACAAAAGGGAGATAACAGATGAAGTTATTTTATAATATTAGTTCGGTGCACCCATGGAATGATACGAGGATTTATTTTCGGCAAGCTTTTTCTTTTGGAGAAACAGGAATGTACAAAGTGAAGCATATAGCGATTGAAAGTAACCTAATCCCTGATCATATACCTGCCAATATAGAAGTTGAACTGTTGCCTAAGAAATCCAGGAAAGGGCGTATGTTAAATTGGACTGCTCTCTACCGGAAGATTAAGAAAGATAAACCTGATGTGATTCAGTTTCATGATCCGGAGCTGCTGATTTTAATGAGCATCATTAGGAGGATTCCCCGTTATCATCCAGTCATTGTTTATGACATGCATGAAAATGTACCAAAGGTCCTTATGAGAAAAAAAATCCCGGAAATTGCATTGAGTATGTATCGTCATTTGGAGAAACGATTGCTAAGGGCATGCAGCGGGGTCGTGTTTGCAGAAATGACGTATAAAGAGGATTATCAGTTCTTAACTTGTCCAACAACAGATGTTTACAATTACCCGAAAATTCCTGAAATGAAAGAAATCAAAGGAAAAGAAGATGTTTTCACCTTTATCTACCTAGGAAGCATCTCTGATATACGTGGCGGGGAAACCATGCTGCTTCTTGCAAAAAGATTAGTAGAATTAAAGAAAGTGTTTCAAATGAAGATTATTGGAACGGGCAGTGAAGTATACATCGAAAAATTGAAAACATTCATCCTTGACAACGGCTTGGAAGATTATATCAGTCTAGAGGGTGTAATGGCCTTTGATAAAGCATTCGAGTCCATCCAGAAAGCACATGCAGGCATGGCATTTTTAGTTCCTGATCCTAATTTCATGGGTGGTAAAACAACAAAGTGTTTTGAATATATGGCCGCTGGCATTCCATTTATGGTTTCTGATTTTCTTATTCAAGATGTACTGGATAAATGGCGCTGTGGAGTGTCGGCCGATGTAGCAAACATGGATGATATGGTTCAAAAAGCGGTTTATTTACTGGAATCCCCAGCCATGGCCGCGAACATGGGGGAACGAGGAAAAGCTGCATATAGACAAGAATATAATTGGGAGAATGAAGAGGAAAAACTACTATCCCTGTTTGATGAATTAGATTCATGCTCCTAGGAGGTTTGCTATGGGATTATTTAAATGGATAAATAAATTGGAATTTATTAGTAACTGGGGGAGGCTGGGCGGAATCCACGGAATAATCGTCATGTTTGTTTACCGGATAGGCAATATAATTTACTATAAAGTGAACGTTCCAATCTTTAAACAAGTATTATGGATTTTGTACCGCATGGTAGATTTGTTAATCATAAGACTTTTCCTGAATTGCGAATTTCCTGGGCAATGTCAAATTGGAAAGGATTTACGTCTGCCACATGGAGCTAAAGGCATTATAATCAATCCGTTTACTAAAATAGGTGATCATGTTACTATATTGCATCAAGTAACGTTCGGGCAAAGTAAAGAAAGCAGAAAAGCTCCTGAGGTTTGTGATTATGCATATATTGGAGTAGGCGCTAAAATATTGGGCGGCATCCGAATTGGCACGAATTCGAAAGTGGGAGCAAATGCAGTTGTTTTGACATCCGTTCCCGATAATTGCACGGCAGTTGGAGTACCAAGTGTGATTAAAGGTAAGCAGAAAGAAAACGTTATAAAATAATGGCACGTAAACAAATAAAGGAGTGTTCAATTAACCTGAATTGAACACTCCTTTTTATTCTCCCATGATGTCATTCACGAAATGATCAAGCCAGGAAAATCAGTTGGTAAAGGAATAGAACGGCAAACATGTAGACGAACGGATGCACTTCCCGGAATTTGCCTCTCGCCATTTTTAATATGGGATAGGCGATGAATCCGAGTGCGATCCCGTTGGCGATACTTGATGTTAAAGGCATGGCGACAATGACCAAAAAGGCTGGGAATGATTCATCAAAGTGTGTCCAGTCAATTTCATTAATGCTTTTAATCATCATGCTTCCGACGATGATCAAGCTTGGTGCCGTGATTGCCGCTACATTTGAGACAGCTCCTATCAGCGGGCTGAAGAAGGCGGTTATTAAGAAAAGGATGGCCACTACCAACGCGGTTAAACCTGTCTTGCCGCCCGCTCCTACACCAGCTGATGATTCAACTGAGGCAGCGGTCGGGCTTGTACCGAACATGGCGCCAACAGTAGTGCCGATGGAATCCGCAAAGAAGGCACTTCCGGATTTTTCAAGCTTATTTTCCTTCAGCAATCCAGCTTGACGGACAATGCCTAATAAGGCACCGGTCGTATCGAAAAGCATCACAAGCAAAATGGAGAAGACGACGCCATAAAGCCCGTAGTTAATCACATCGGCGATAGATGTGATGGGATTGGCAACTATTATCCCTTCAGGTAAGGAAGGAGTGGAAACTAGACCGTTAATTTCCAATTGTCCTGTAAAGAAAGCGATTATGGCAGTCATGATCATTCCGATGAATATCGCTCCTTGCACATTGCGAACGATCAGCACGATCGTTATGACCAAACCTACCAATGTAAGCGCCACACTGGAATCCCTGAAGCTTCCAAGGGTAACCAGGTTGGATTCATGCTGTGTTACGACACCTGACAAACGAAGTCCGATGAAGGTGATGAAAAGTCCGATTCCGGCACTGATTGCATGCTTCAAGTTATTTGGGATGGCCTCGATCAATTTTGAGCGGAAAGAGGTAAGGGATAAAAGGATAAAGATGATACCGGTAACAAAGACTGCAGAGAAGGCAACTGTGTATGAAATATCATGGGTTCCCAATACCGAGTATGCAAAATAAGCATTCAATCCCATTGCCGGTGCTATGACAATTGGGTAATTGGCTAAAAAGGCCATGCATAGGGTACCGATTATTATTGCGATTATGGTTGCTGTGAATGCCTGGTCGAATGGAACACCGGCATCAGAAAGGATCATGGGGTTTACAACGATAATATAAGCCAGAGTTAAAAAGGTTGTAAGTCCCGCAAGTACTTCCGTCTTAATATTTGAATTCCGTTCTTTTAATTTAAACATGCGGTCACTCCTTTTTTATATACAAAAAATCCTTGTAAAAATCTACAAGGAGGAGATGCTTACCCTTTTTCAAGTAAGTAGCTCGATATATGGATAATAAATCTTATAAATTATATTAGAAAAATAACTAAAGTACAATAGGATGAAAAATTTTAAGGTACAGGTTTTCTCGAAAATAGATAATGATATACTAACAAATAGCTTAGACTAAGGAAAATGACATAAGAGTGAAGGAAGCTGTTACCATTAAAGTGGATTTACCAGTCAATTAAATGAAGAAATTCAGAAAGTAGGCCCATACATGACAGAATTCATCGACCTTGGCGTCAGCCCGGCGATTAACATGATATTAAAGCAAATAGGAATATCCTCACCTACCCCAATTCAGGAGAAATCGATACCAGATATTCTTGCTGGAAGGGATGTCATCGCGAAGGCGCAGACGGGGACGGGGAAGACTTTGGCATTTTTGCTGCCAATCCTGGAAAAAGTCGATCCCGCCGCATCCCACATACAATCACTGATCGTCACGCCAACTAGAGAATTGGCTTTGCAAATCACTGCTGAATTGAAAAAATTCGCTAATGAAATCGAAGGACTTCAAGTGCTTGCAGTTTATGGCGGACAGGATGTCGAGCAGCAAATGAAAAAGCTGACAAGAAACATCTCCGTGGTGGTCGCCACGCCAGGCAGGTTATTAGATCATTTAAGGAGAGGCACCATCGATCTATCACAAACTCAAACACTCGTGCTTGATGAAGCTGATCAAATGCTTCATATTGGATTTTTACCAGAAGTGGAAGAGATCATGGGACAGCTTCCAGAGGAGCGCCAAACGTTGCTCTTTTCAGCGACGATGCCTGAACAGGTGCATCAATTGGCTAAACGTTACATGACTAAACCATTAACTGCCGCTGTGAAGGCTGAACAAGTAACGGTCGAGAAAATCAGGCAGCTTGTCATCGAGACCACCGATCGTGCCAAACAGTCTTCACTAATCAACATGATCAAAGAAGAACAGCCATACCTTGCGATTATATTTTGCCGTACAAAACGTCGCGTTTCGGTTTTGAATGATGCCCTGAAGGCAGCTGGATTCAATTCTGAAGAGCTGCACGGTGACCTTTCACAGGCAAAGCGGGAGCGTGTCATGAAAAACTTCAGAGACGCAAAGCTTCAATATTTAGTGGCAACGGACGTTGCTGCACGAGGGCTCGATGTAGAAGGCGTGACCCATGTGTTTAATTATGATGTTCCCGAGGATGCAGAAAGTTACATCCATCGAATTGGCCGGACGGGCCGAGCGGGTGAGAATGGCTTGGCTGTAACCTTCATAGCAACGAAGGATCTTCAGCTTTTAAGCGATATTGAAAAAGGGATCTCCATGAAAATCGAAAGAAGGACGATTGAAGGAGTGAAAATGTTCCAACCTGATGAGGTGAGGCAAAAAAGGAAGCGTTATGAAGACTCTTCTGATGAGGATACCCGCCGCCCGCGTTCGGGAGGGGGAAGGAAGCATCGGGAACGGATAGATACGAGAGGACCGAATCGAGGCAGTCACCGTTCTGTAAATCAAGCTGACAATCGTGAAGTCGAGAGAGAGAAACCACGGGGAGGCCGGATGGAAAACAGCCGCGGACCCAAACGTGAGGATTCACGGGGAAGCCGTTCGGAAAACAGCCGCGGACCCAAACGTGAGGATTCACGGGGAAGCCGTTCGGAAAACAGCCGCGGACCCAAACGTGAGGATTCACGGGGAAGCCGTTCGGAAAACAGCCGCGGACCCAAACGTGAGGATTCACGGGGAAGCCGTTCGGAAAATGGCCGTGGACCTATACGTGAGGATTCACGGGGAGGCCGTTCGGAAAACGGACGCGAACCAAGGCGAGAGAATCCGCGGGGTGGCCGCTCGGAAGACAGCCGTGGACCAAAGCATGACAATCTACGAGGAAATCAAAGAGACACCCGTAGATCTACTAGTACACAAGGGCCAAGTAATCTTAGAGGTGGATCTGGCAGCAGCCCCAATAGAGGGAGAAACCGGTAAAAGGGGGAGACGGGAGTGGAAAAGCCTTGGTTGGCAGAATTTCCAGTTTCGCTGGAGCTAGCAGGGAAATTAATCATGCTGCAGTTTCCGGAAATTGAGTTGAAAGAGATCAAGCAACTTGGGGAGGGTTTCGATAACACGGTCATACAAATCAATGGGGAATTTGTATTCCGTTTCCCCCGACGCCCTATAGCAGTTACGCTGATTCAGGTGGAGAATCAACTTTTGCCTTCCATTGCAGGCACTTTGCCACTTGATATCCCTGAGCCGATCTTTTTTGGGAAACCAAGTACCATATATCCATATCCTTTTACCGGTTATAAAATGGTAAAGGGACACTTGCCTGTAGAAGGATCTTTGGCAAATAAGGTCGAATCGGCAAAAAGGTTTGCCCATTTTTTGAAAGTCCTTCACAGTTTCCCTGTGGAAAGGGCTATGCGTTTAGGTGTGCAGCCTGATGGGATGATGAGGCTTGATGTATCCTATCGAAAGAAATCACTAATGGAAAATGTCTCAAATCTATTAAAACTAGGATACTTTGAACAGGCGTATGCTGTTAAGGATTTTGTTGAAGAGCTAGGAGAATTGGATGTTCAGCATCCGATTTCACTCGTTCACGGAGACATTCATATCCGGAATGTTTTACTTGATGACGAAGGCGTCCTTGCAGGTATCATTGATTGGGGAGATGTTCATGTCGGGAATCCAGCCATTGATTTCTCCTTTTTATACAGTTATTTTCCAAAAGAGGCGCGCCGAGGCTTTTATGAAATCTATGGTCAAATCGAAAAGGAAACAGAGAGCTTAGCCCGGTTCAGAGCCATATATATGCTTGTTACATTACTCGTTTATGGCATAGACCGCCAAGATGAAGAGCTGATTGCCATTACGAGTACCGGTTTGAAATTTGCTATAGAAGAATAATTGTCATGTTCTTTTAATGTTTAGGAGGTTCATATGAAGGCAAGTTATTATCATTCAATCACATTAATGGCGAACATGTTGGATCAAGCTAATATTCCATACCAATATACAGGTCGATCTGCTCTGTTCGTGCAAGGAGTGGATATTGATCAGTTTAAGAACATCGATATTGATGTACAATGGGATGTCTTTAACGAGGCTTTAAATCTTTTTTCTGAATACTCCCCAACAAAGCCTGAAAGAAGTCCTGAGACTGCCTTCTTTCTAATGGATGTCGAGGGGGTTTCTGCCACTGTTCACTGCTGGTTTAACACGACCATTAAAACCGACCCTTATCGTTTGTCATTAAAGATGGGGGATATGGAGGTTTGGTGCAGGTCGTTATACAGTTATTTATATGACGAAGAAATGAGAAAGTACAGTGCGGAGATCCATGCTTACTTATCTGCCGAGCAACAGGGGTTCACAGCGGAAAATGAACAGGCGTGGAACCAGAATAATTATTTAGCGCTTGTCAACCGTTATGGAAATCCCGTGGAATTGGCATCAAAAGTCAAGCAAAATCCAAAATGGAGACTGCACCCTTTTTATAAATATATGGGAGATATATCCGGTAAAAAAATTACTCATTTGATGGGATCGAACGGTGTTAAAGCAGTTGCCCTCGCCATATTGGGAGCTGAAGTGAAAGTTGTTGATTTTTCCCAGGAAAACGCAATGTTTGCAAATGAGCTGGCAAGTAGCGCCAATGTCTCAATCGAGTATATCGTTTCGGATGTCCTTTCACTATCATCCGAGCATGAATCAGGGAATCAGGATTTGGTATTAATGGAGCTCGGTGTGCTTCACTACTTAATAGATCTACAGCCGTTATTTGAAAAAATCAAAAAGTTGCTGAAACCTGGAGGCCGATTCATACTGCATGAATTTCACCCGATTTCAACAAAGCTCATTACTTCAAGTGGTAAAAAACATAAAATCACAGGTAACTATTTCGCTCCGGCAATCGAAAACAATGAGGTCGCTTTTTCAAAGCATTTGCCGGATGAGGAAAAAGGGAGCCTTTCAAGAGTTGTACAGCGTAAATGGACAATCGGGGAACTTATAACGTCAATAGGTCAATCAGGGCTTGTTATTAAAGTACTCGAGGAAGAACCGAATCATAAAATCCACGATATTGGACTTCCGAAAACATATACCTTGGTGGCGGAAAGAGTTTAAGCTGCCTGTTGAGATGAAAGCTGACTGAAGGAGAATTTTCAGTCAGCTTTTTATGTATTTCAAAATAAAAGGGATGCCGCGTTCTGCGACATCCCTAAAAAAATTAATTTTGGGCAGACCATTCTTCTACATCCCATACTTTGGTAACCCAATCTTCATAGAAATCAGGTTCATGGCATACGAGGACAATTGTTCCTTTATACTCTTTCAATGCACGTTTCAGTTCTTCTTTTGCAACGACATCCAAATGGTTTGTCGGCTCATCGAATAACAGCCAATTGCTTTCGGTAAGCATGAGTTTGCACAGGCGCACTTTTGCTTGTTCTCCACCGCTTAAATGGCTCATCGGACGTGTAATGTGCTCGTTTTTCAAACCGACACGGGCAAGAATGGCACGTACCTGCGGTTGGTCCAGATGCGGAAATGCATTCCATACTTCATCGATCGGCGTCGTATTGCCTGCTTTCACTTCTTGTTCAAAATAAGAAGAAAAAAGGAAGTCCCCAAGTGATCTTTTACCGCCTAGAGGATCGATTTTACCCAAAATCGTTTTTAATAGAGTGGATTTACCAACTCCATTACAGCCGACCACGGCAATTTTTTCTCCTCGTTCGATGGTCATGGATAACTTCGGAAGCAATGGGCGGTCATATCCGATTTCCAAATCTTCACCTTCAAAGACATAACGGCTGCTCGCACGTGATTCTTTAAAGTCGAATGTAGGTTTCATTGCAGTTTCCGGACGATCTATACGTTCCATGCGATTCAATTGCTTTTGACGGCTCTTTGCACGGCCGGTCGTTGAATAGCGGGCTTTATTTTTTGCAATGAAATCTTCCTGCTTTTTAATGAATTCGCGCTGTTTTTCATATGCGTTAATATGTTGGTTTTTATTCAATTCAGCCAGCTCAAGGAATTTTTCATAAGTTGCCGTATAACGGGTCAGTTTTGAAAATTCAAGATGGAAAATGACGTCGACGACGCCGTTCATGAACTCAGTGTCATGCGAAATTAATAAGAATGCATTAGGATATTCCTTTAAGTAGCTGCTCAGCCAGCGGATATGCTCTACATCCAAATAGTTCGTCGGTTCATCAAGAAGCAGTACCTCAGGCTGTTCCAAAAGTAACTTGGCTAGTAAAACCTTTGTCCGTTGTCCACCGCTTAGGGCAGAGACATCACGGTCCAATCCGATTGCATCCAACCCTAAACCGCGTGCCGCTTCTTCAATTTTAATATCCAGATTGTAAAAACCGCCGGCTTCCAGCTTGTCCTGGATTTCACCCATTTGTTCCAAGAGTTCTTCAAGTTCTTCCGGAGTGGCCGTACCCATTTTTTCTGTAACTTCATTCAATGCTTTTTCTTGCTCGAATAAAGGTAAGTATGCATCCCTTAATACGTCGCGAATCGATTTACCTTTAGAAAGTATCGTATGTTGATCAAGATAGCCATATTCGACACCAGGTGTCCATTCGACCCGGCCTTCATCATGGATGAGTTGTCCTGTAATGATATTCATCATCGTTGACTTCCCGACACCATTTGCCCCGACCAGGCCTACATGTTCACCGGCCATCAGGCGGAATGATACATCCTTGAATAAGGTACGGTCTCCAAAGCTGTGTGCTAATTTATCTATAGAAAGTAAGCTCATTTTATATTGAACCTCCCAATTAATTTGAAAAAATCCCTACGTTTCATCATACTAAAATCTGCACGGGAATGCTATCTAATCTATTAATTTACATATATGTGGGTACGGGGTGCCTCTTGGTGGGGGATCTTTAATACTTTAGACCAGTTGTTGGTATGTTTCTAATTATAAGTTGTTGAAAAAGATGGGAGGGAATTGGAGATTTACCTGATGATCGTTTAGATATGTATTATGTCGATATCTATGTTATGGATTGGAAGCAAAAATGGACATGTATTATGAAACACGAAAAAGAATGTGATCCATTTTTTAAATTGAATAAGATGAACCGAACCCCGAATGTGTTCATTATTTAAAAAAAGCATCGGTTATTCGGGGTTCTGTACATTTAAAAAGCTCATAAACTCTCCCTTTCCGCCGCCTGATCTAACTCCAAAGGTAAAAAGGCACATTCACCGTCCTTCATTTTATCACCTTTACGAACAAGGAGTGGTGTTTTGAAAAGCGGCCATCGATTACTGTGTTATGGAACTCCCTGCCTTCTCCGCAATGGTCGATATTCTCTACTACGAATCATAAAAAGGACTCAATTAAAGTTCAAAAATGGCACAGGGAGTTTTAAATTCGAAACTCCTTGTGCCATTAATTGTTGATAGAATACTGTTAGCGGGGGCGGAGGGAACCAAATAATAATTTACAATCACTTCCATATTCGCCGTATTACTACGTATTCTATGAGATATTCTGCAGCTGAAAGTCTTTAAAAAAGATAGAACACAAATTAGTATCAGAAATATTTGATTACTATGATATTGGCAAAGAATTAAGTGTTGAGGATGCTTAAATTATGAAGCTTTATTCGGGAAATCGCATTAGAAAAAAGCTCATTCGAAATTACTATTTTGAGAACAGATTCTGATGTATCCATTATAAAGGCCTTTTTTTTTGGTCTTGGTGGTATTTTCCTAAAGAGTGGAGTCTCTAAATTGGCACCGTTAGAGAACTATTATTTAGGTGAATATAGATTATTTCAATTTAATAATAATTTAAGGAGAAAAATATGACTATTTCAAGAAAATCAAATTTTTTAATGTTTGTATTGATTATCGCCTCAATTTTTAGTATTGGTACAAGTGTCTTTGCTGTTAACAATACGAGTGATGATGAAAGTTTTCGTTTTACTGTTCCTGCATCTAGCAATCCGGATAAGGGCACTACTTACGAGAATGGATACTCCAAGACGCAATCAAGGTCGACCGCAGAAAAGAATGCCCCATGGTATTTGAATTTGGCCTATTCTTCAGAAGGTGCAGGGACAATTACAATAATGTGGCTTGATAAGAGCGGTACTTCCTACTCAGATCCAAGCAAATATTATCAAGGAAAAAAATATACCAGTAAAGTTAAAAAAGCTGCCAGTGGTTCAGTACGTATTGGCGCTGAAAATAATAATCTTTCTACAAAATCACATAAAGTAGAAGGATATTGGGATCCAGCAGTGCGTTAACAGGAAGATAGCATATCCATATTCATATTCATGTATGTTAGAAGCCGCCCCTATTTACCATCATGAAAGATTCGTAAGAGGGGCCTTTAAGAGCCTTAAAATGCATAACAAGGAGAAAAAATGAAAAGTCAAATTAGTAGAGTGTTTAGAAATAAATTAAGTCGTTTTGGAATTTTAGCTATCATCCTGATTCCTTGTATGGAGATTATTCAGTTATTATCGGCTGATATTTATGAAGATTCCTATCTGGCGGAGGCCTTTTTTCTTTCAGGGTCGACGATTGGACATGTAACACAAATTATTTTACTGTGGTTTCTCCCACTCTACTTACTGGTGATTTGCTCAGATGATCCTATACAAGATAAGAAGACAGGCGTTAGAGACATTTGGATTTCTAAATTAGGAAAAAAGAAATACTTCTTTGTTAAGCTTAAAGCTTCTTTTATTGTGTCTTTTACTGTGATTTTTTTAGCCTTAACAATAAATTTTCTAATCAATTCTCTTTTTTTTGATATGGCCGGATTTAGTTCAGCAAACAATTATGATGGAGTGTCAGGGGAAACATTTATAAAGAAGCAAGTGGAAAGTCCTTATCTTAGTATCTTTTTATTTTCCTTAACAACCTCTTTTTTTGCGGGTTTGATAGGGGCTGCTGGTACATGCTTTAGTATGCTGACTTACGATAAAAAAATAGCGTATCCAGTAACGTTTGCATTTTGGTATATCCTTATTTCAAATGAGGGAACGGTGATGTATCTATTTCAACCGTTTGCCGAGTATGGGTTAGAGACTTTAGTACCCATTTTTATTACGTCAACACTTGCTTTTCTTGTTCTGTATATTTTGACGTACCTCCATGAGGTGAAAATAAATGAAATCTAAACGGTTGCTTTCAACTCTCTGTTTATTCCTGTTTATGGTGGTGCTTTGGTATAAACAAACAAGTGACTTTGTTCATCTTCAACCACTTTATAACAGGTTTCTCTCAATAAACTCTAATATGTATTCGCCGAACTCAATCGAAGCACATGTACTATTTTTCACTTATCCTTTTTTGATGTGCGTAAAAAGCACTGCAACTCCAAGTCATGCAGCAGCAACAGTTAGATATTTAATGCGTGGTGCAAAATATCGGAAGGATGTTCTAAATGCTTTCTATGCAGTTCTTATTTTCGTTACAATCCATCTTTTCATTTTAAGTTGCTATAACTTTTTCTATTTGGGAAGTGTTTTTTTAAAGGGTGTAAGTTTTGTTCAGATCCTATTATGTGAGTTTCTTGGTCTTGTTTTTTATTATTTCTCGCTAGCTCTTCTTTATATAGCGATTAAAACGATCCTAAATTCAGATATATTATCTTACTCTTTTGTGTTTTTTACTGTGACATTGACTTTCTTTTTCAATAAGTTAGTCATGCAAGAGTTGTATACACCGATTCGAGATCTAGCAAATATCGTTTTATTATTAGTAGCTTCTGGTGATATGTACAGTATAGTAACGATTTATTTGCGCCAAATAACGATTGTCGTAGTCCTGCTTGTTTTTGGGTGGAACATGTTTCAAAGGAAGGATTACCTGAAAAATGACTCAATTTAGAAATGAAGCGTTCATCTTGTTTATTGTTGCACTCATCCAATATGTATATTTCATGAATGATAGTTTAGCACATTCTTCCTTTCCGTTTTTGGATGGTGTACCGACACCAGTTAGTTATCCTCACTCAGTTTCCTATTTAATGGGCTGGTATATATCGATAGCTGCAAGTAGCTTCATTTTATTAGGGCACATCTCGGATTCACTATTTGATTACGGTAAATATATCATTTTAAGGGGAAAAAGTAGGATTTCATGGCTAATGTCTAAAGTAATCCATATGTGGAGGGTTGTACTGGTTTTAGTTTTTTCTCAATTAATCGCTACAACTTTTTTTCAAACAATCTTGGATTTTAATCCTGTACTGGAATTGACACACCTGTTTGAAGGTATATTGTTTTATGTGTTAACAATCTTGGCCGTTTTATCGATGCAAATGATATTGGAACTGTATATGAAATCTCAATTGGCATTTATATTAACCAATTGTTATGTGCTTCTATCAATAACGATTGTTGAAGGTTTCACTCAAAAAAAAGTGCTGTTTCATGTGTTTTTCCCGAACCTTTCAATGAGTTTTCGCAATGGCATTATTGCTAATCCTAACTTGCAGCAAACGGTAGGCCAATTAAATGAGCCCGGGCTTTTTTTAATTGTTATTATTTTGTTTCTGTTTTGTCTTTCCGTAATAAGAATAAAAAAAATAGAATTAATGTGAGGAATTATAATGATTGAAGTCCATGACTTATCAAAGAAGCTAAAAAAAAATGATGTTTTACAAAGCATCACTTACACCTTCGAAAAAGGGAGAATTTATGGTTTGGTTGGAAAAAATGGATCTGGTAAGACCATGTTGCTTCGGGCGATAGCTGGACTTATTATTCCAACTGAAGGCAGTGTAACCATTGATGGTAAAGTATTGCATAAGGATATTTCATTTCCGCCAAGTATCGGCATTATTATTGAAAATCTCGAATTGCTTCCCCAATTCGATGCTGAGACTAATTTGAAAATTCTTGCTGCGATTAAGAAAACAGCGTCGCTCGAAGATATACAACACGCCATAAAGAGACTTGCGCTGGATCGGTTCGGTACATTAAAAGTAAGAAAATATTCTCTAGGTATGAAGCAGCGACTGAATATAGCACAAGCCATCTTTGAGAAACCTGAAATTATTTTATTGGATGAACCAACTAATGCAATTGATGAAAAAGGTGTGGAACGAGTACTTGATATATTGCAAAAAGAACGGGAGAGAGGAGCAACCATCATTATTGCCACTCATAATAAAGATGATGTTTTCCCGATTTTTGATGAAGTTATAGAAATTAGTAATGGACGGTTAAAATGATGAGAAAATCTCAAATGATTTTTTTGGTTATCACATTTGTATGTTTACTCACAATCATATCCATACCTGAATTCATAAAATCTCTTACTCCAAATGAACATCTTGAAACAAAAAAAATCAAGGGCGGAGGTATCGAATACAGACTCACACAAGGCAACTTCCATGTAGGAACGGATATTCCAGAGGGGTATTATGACGTTACAAGCGTTGGTGATAATTATTTTAATGGTACTCAACTTTCAGATGGTGATCATTTTTTAGGTTTGAAACTTTATGATGAAAATATAGCCCAAGTTAGTGGAAAAGGAACAATTAAGCTTGAAAAATCAGCTTTTTCACCAGTTAGTAAAGATGGTGATGTCTATAAAATACATCATTCTGGTTTCTATACAATTGGTAAACAAATAAAATCTGGAAAGTATATCATTACTTATGAAACTAGGAATAATGAATTATTAAAGGAAGATCCATGGTTCCAAATTATATCTGCTGATTTGCAAAAAATAATAGGAGGAGATTCCTTTGGAGATGCCAATCAGTTTGAAATTGACCTGAAGGAGAATACATGGTTGGAACTTAACCAAAGTGGATTTTCGACTAATAAAAATGTTTCTTTCTACCTTACACCTGTAAAATAGGCGTAAATTGGTAAATTAAATACAACACTGGGTACTAAGCTCTGAACAAAGGTAGCCATACATGGCCTAAATAAAATAGGCAAGACTTTGATATAATCTTCATCTTTTCCTCTGCTCCACACCGTACGTCCAGCTTTCACCTCATATGGTGTTCCAAATTACTCATTTTACGAATTTTATTTACTTTCTCTATCTCAAATGAACTGAGACAGAGCATTTTAAAGATTGGTTATCGTCTCGTTTTGGGTAGCGGGAATTAATTTGGATGTTTTGCCCTCCTATCCCTAAATCCACATTTTCGGGAGATGAGGGCAAAAACACCCAGATAGAATCTTTTATATAAAAAGTGATTTACCGGGATATATTAAGAGTGTGTTTCGATCTTTCAGGACACGCTCTTCCTTTTTTTAGTTTAAAAATCAAGCGTTTATCTTAAGCAACGACAGTAAACTTTTCAAATCAACATGTGTGCATTTTATAAAGGATAGAAGTGTCCTTTTATAAATTATTATTTATCTAAATTAAACCCTTTTAATAAGTCCGCAAATGGATTATTAATCGGTTCGGCTTCTTTTTCCTGCTCTTTTAAATACTTCTGAACGGAACGTTTATCCACTTTTCCACCAGACTCTTTTTTACGTCTTGCTTCAAAAGCAGATAGTTTCTCGCGGTATCCGCATTTACATGTGAAGATTTGACCATCGCCTTCACCACGTAGTTCCATTTTCTTTTTACATTGTGGACAGCGTGCATTCGTTACACGGGCGACATTCTTTTTATGGCCGCATTCACGATCTTGGCAGACGAGCATTTTGCCTTTTTTACTATTCACTTCAAGCATTGGCTTACCACAGTCTGGACAAGATTTCGTAGAGATATTGTCATGTTTATATTTTTTGTCACTCGTTTTAATTGCACTGACAATCTCTTTTGTGTAATCTTTCATTTCATTGATGAACACGTCTTTTTTCAGTTTCCCTTTTGCGATTAGCTCGAGCTTTTGTTCCCACTCAGCTGTTGTTGCAGGAGATTTTAGTTTTTCTGGCACTAAATCTAAAAGCTGACGACCCTTAGATGTGATATAGATTTCCTTACCGCCACGTTTTTCGAATAAGAACGAATTAAATAATTTATCGATGATATCAGCACGAGTGGCTACTGTACCAAGTCCTCCAGTCGATTTTAACGTGTCCACAAGCTTTTTATCATTTGTTTTCATGTATTTCGTGGGATTTTCCATTGCTGATAGTAAAGTCGCCTCAGTAAAGCGTGCTGGGGGCTTTGTTTGGCCTGACGTTTGAGTGATTATTTTTGTCTTTAATACATCGTCTTTTTCAATACGAGGTAATAACTGCTCTTTTACATCATCTGTTGATTCTTCATCATCAAAATGGTTTGCATAAACTTCTTTCCAGCCAGAATGAATCACTGTTTTTCCTTTAGCGATAAACTTTTGATCCCCGATTTTCGTTTGCACTGTTAATTGCTCATATTCAAATGCAGGGAATAAAACAGCTAAGAAACGTTTCACGACAAGGTCGTAGATTTTGCGTTCTTTGTCAGTGAAGGATGAAATATTTACATAACCTTCAGTTGGAATAATGGCATGGTGATCACTCACTTTACTATCATCCACAAACCCTTTTGACACTTTAATAGGTTTACTTAACACTTTATTTGCAAGAGAACGATATTCACCTACAGCACACGCTTTTAAACGCTCTGGAAGCGTACTAACGATATCAGATGATAAATATCGTGAATCTGTACGGGGATAAGTTAAGGCTTTGTGTTGCTCGTACAATTTTTGCATAATGTTCAATGTTTCTTTGGCAGAATAGCCAAAGAGTTTATTCCCATCACGTTGTAACTCTGTTAAATCATATAGACCAGGTGCGAATGTTTTCTTTGCTTTACGGTCAATGGAGACAACAGTCGCATCTTTACTTCCCAGTGATTTCACGATTGCGTCGGTCTTTTCTTTATTAAAGCTGCGACTATTCCCGTTTGCATCTTGCCACGTTAAATTAAGTCCATCTGTTTGGGCTTCGATTCCATAATAGGTTTGAGGTTTGAAATTCGCAATTTCCTCTTCACGTGCTGCAACCATTGCAACTGTTGGTGTTTGAACACGTCCACAGTTTAATTGTGCATTAAATTTTGTTGTTAAAGCACGAGTTGCATTTAAACCGATATACCAGTCTGCTTCCGAACGTGCTACTGCAGAAATATACAAGTCTTCATAAGCTTTACCAGGCTTTAAGTTATTGAATCCATCTTTAATAGCTTTATCTGTTACAGAAGAAATCCAGAGTCGTTTGATAGGCTTATGAACTTTTGCTTTATCAATAATCCAACGTGCAACTAATTCTCCTTCTCTCCCTGCATCAGTAGCCACAATTACTTCATTTACATCACTGCGATTTAATTGTGTTTTAACAGTATTAAATTGCTTTCCTGTTTGTTTCATGACAACTAACTTCATGTGTTCAGGAAGCATAGGAAGGTCTTCCAGTTTCCATGTTTTATATTTAATATCGTATGCCTCTGGATCTGCTAGTGTAACTAAATGTCCTAATGCCCACGTAACGATGTATTTATCGCCTTCTAAAAACCCATTGCCTTTTTTATTACACTTCAATACATTTGCGATATCACGTGCAACTGAAGGCTTCTCAGCAATTACCACACTTTTTGACATTTGTTCAAACTCCCTTACTAACTATTTACCGTCTAATATAACATAATTTCAAGGAGGAAATTGCCCCATACACTCCTATTTAGAGGACATAATAGACATTGCTTGTTTGAGAATTTCAACTTCTTTTTTTTAGCGTGTATTTTCTCTGGAAATTTCATTAACTTTTTTAGGAGAAATTGTAGTTTCTATATTTGAATAAATCTTAAAGTAGGAGATATTCCATATTCGTCCCCGTCAGGAACGAAATGTCCTGATTGCGGCCACAAAAAAAGTGTTTCACGTGTAACAAATTCCAGATGCCCGCAATGTCATAAAAGATGGAAATGCGCGGTCAAGGAGAAGCACAGACATTCACCTGTAAATGCGGTTTTCACGAAAAACTATCTTCTTACAATAAACGAAGAGGGCAAAATAAAAATCAAAAAGTATCCAAAAATGAAGTATCCAATTATATGAAAAAGCAAAATAAAGAAGAGCCGATCAATACTGCATTGGCGAAACTGAAATTCGATAAATAAAAGTAAAAGGATGGAGCAATCGCTCCATCCTTTTTCGGTATATTACTGCTTCGACTAAATTTCATTCAGTACGGTGCCATGTAATTCATATTCAAGTGTTTTGTCAGTGTGTGTGTGTTTATCCGAATCTACTCGTATGAGCGTACTGAATGGCTTTTGATCACCCGGACTGAAAATTGCTTCATCATTCTCTGGATTCCATAGGCTGTAAATACTCATGATCGTATCTCCCTCCTTTGGATGAGAAGACTAGTAATTCCCATGTTTGATTATCATCCAACTCTTCAATTGACTCTAACGCTGATCACCGGGACTAAACACCGCTGCGTCATTCTCTTTGTTCCATTGGCTTCTGATTGTACTCATTATGCACTATCATCTCCTTTGGTGAGAATGTCTTACAGTATTTGTATACCCGGATTAGACAGGTTAAAACATATATTTCAAAAAAAGACATGATTAATTTTTTTACTTTCAAACAGTTTGTATTGTTGTTTGCGAATTTTCCCAACCTTTATGCATAGTTTTTTGCGAGGATTTTCTGCAATCGGATTTTTTGATATCTATATGGCTTGATGAAATAATTTAGCTTTGAGACCTGCGTTTTCTCCATCAAAAAATCAATTGTTCTTAACTAACAAAAAAAACCCCCTGTTACTCCGCGGAAGAACCGCTTGTAACAGGGGGTTATAATTAGCGTCCCAGATAGGAATCGAACCTACGACCTACAGCTTAGGAGGCTGTCGCTCTATCCTGCTGAGCTACTGGGACATATATTAAAGTCGACGACTTATTTATTATATTTCTTATAGGCAAACTTTTCAAGCTAATAGCACATACTTATGAAAAAAAATCCTCATGAATGTTTAGCGTGTCGCTAAGCTCTATTGTTTCCTCTTTTTTCATTAAATGGAATACTTTATTGTTTACTGATTTCCTGGTACTATTATACTATAAAAAAATCAGGAGAATGATAGTGAAAAAATATAGAGTTTTAAGGATGGCGGCATTGCTGGGGATTTTGATTTTAACTGGATGCTCACAAGGGATTTTAGAGGGGATAGGCACAAAGACGGCTGCACCGATTGCGGAAGATGACATTGAAGTGGCCGAAGCGGCTGAGAATGGGACCGGGCAGGATTCGGGGGGCCAAATCGATACGGGAGACTGGATAACGGCCGAGTCCCCGGTCCAGCTCCCGCAGCATTTCTCAAGGTAATGGCCTCCGGGTTCCAAGGGAGGAATTCCGATCACAGATGGTTTGGCTTCGGGAGAATGGTTACTATACATTATCCCCTGAAGAAGCATTCCTCGTTTTAACCGAGAATCGGATGCCAAGTGAGAAGTGCGTCTGGCTTACTTTTGATGATGGTTATACAGATAACTACACGGAGGCTTTCCCGATATTAAAAGAAAATGATATGAAAGCAACTGTCTTCATGATCGGGAAGTCCATTGATAAAGGTCATCACCTGACTGAAAATCAAATGGTGGAGATGAGCAGGAATGGGATTTCAATCGAAAGTCATACTTTCAACCATTTGGAGCTGAACCGCATGACGGCAAATCAGCAAGAAGCGGAAATGGTTCAATCGAAGGAGCTATTCGACCGTATCCTCGATCAGGACACGACAGTGCTTTCTTATCCGGTTGGCCGTTATAACGAAGAGAGTCTCTGGCTGTCAGAAGAAGCTGGATACAAGATGGCAGTCACTACCGAACCTGGGGGGGCTTTAAGGGACCAAGGGGTGCATGCCCTGCATCGAGTTCGGATCTCACCTGGGTTATCAGTCGAGGGGTTTGCTGCACTGATTGAAAATGCTTCAAATCATTGAAGGTGGACGGCTCATTTCGTACTTGTTCAGAAAAATCATATAATAATCGATTCTTACATGGTGTATAATGAGGGCAGTGAAAATTATATACATATGAACGATTTGGTGTCTTAATGACTTAAAAGGGAAGTTGGTGAAATGCCAGCGCGGTCCCGCCACTGTATATGGGAGCTGACGGCTGTGTACCACTGTATGAGATATGGGAAGGTGCCGTTGACGATGACCATGAGCCAGGAGACCTGCCAGAATTCGTACACCTGTAACCTACGCGGATGGGAAGGTGTGTGGCAGACCCAAGAGTCCGTAATGATATTGTTGCCATGCAAGCATCTTCCGTTTAACGGGAGGTGCTTTTTGTTTTGGAGGCATCTTCCAGGATTGCGTTTTCTTTATTAGGTGGGAAGAAATTAAATGAAAAGATTGTGGGGAATGAAAATGAAGAAAATTTTTGGTCTGATACTGTTGATGTTGATTACTGCAGGCATGATGGTCGGCTGCAGTGACGCTACTGATGAAGGAAAAGAAAAACAGCAAACGAATCATGCTCAACACGAAGCTTTCCCGATTACGATTAAAGATGCGACAGGGGAAAAAGTAACGATAGAACAAAAACCGAAGAAAATCGTTTCGTTGATACCAAGTAATACGGAAGTGGTCTTTGCACTTGGTTTGGGCAAAAAGGTCGTTGGTGTGTCCGACAATGATAATTACCCGGAAGAAACGAAAGAAATTGAAAAAGTTGGCGGAATGGAAATGAACACGGAGCTGATTGTCTCCATGAAACCTGACCTTGTTCTTGCGCATGCATCAAGTGCCCATAATTCAAATGAGGGTTTACAGCAGCTTAAGGATGCTGGAATAGATGTCCTCGTAGTCAATGATGCACAAAGCTTTGACCAAGTCTATGAGTCTATTGAAATGATTGGACAGGCAACGGGAGAACATGATAAGGCAAAAGAAATCGTTGCGGATATGAAAACGAAGCTCAAGGATATCCAGGAAAAGACCAAATCCGTAAAGGAAGAGGATAGGAAGACCGTTTTAGTGGAAGTTTCGCCTTCACCAGAAATATACACACCTGGAAAAAATACTTTCATGAATGAAATGCTTAATATTATTTCAGCGGATAATGCTGCTGCTGAATTGGACGGTTGGGCAAAAATTGATGAAGAGTCGATGATTGCTGCAAATCCGGATGTCATCATTACAACGTATGGTTATTATACGAAAGATTCAGAAAGTGAAGTGACGGCCCGAAAAGGATGGCAAGACGTAAATGCTGTTAAGAATGACCAAGTCTTTGATGTCCATTCTGACTTGGTGACCCGTTCCGGTCCACGCTTAATAGAGGGAGTAGAGGAACTTGCCAAATCAGTCTATCCGAACCTATTTGACAACTAAATGGACGTTTGCTTATTTGATTGCGTTGTTATTTTTGTTATTCGCAATGACGATAGGCATTTCCTTTGGTTCGGTGCCAGTACCGATTCCCGTACTTATACAAATAATCGGCAAGGAGATTTTCCATTTACCGATAGCTGCTGATCCGGATGAAATGCTTACGAATATCGTGATGAACATCCGCTTGCCGCGTGTGTTGCTTGCTGGTTTGGTTGGGGCATCACTTGCGATTGCGGGTGCAGCATTTCAAGGACTGCTCCGGAACCCGCTCGCTGATCCTTACACATTAGGTATTTCATCAGGAGCATCAGTCGGCGCCGTAATGACAATATTCTTGAATATATCACTGCCATTCATCGGTTTATATACTCTTCCGGCATTGAGCATCTTATGCTCAGTGCTCACGATGCTCTGCGTACTGACTTTTGCAAAAAAAATGGATCGATCGATGAAAGTGGAAACGATCATTTTAACAGGAATCATTTTCAGCTCGTTTTTAAGTGCCTTCATTTCATTGATGATTGCGCTGACGGGTGATGAATTAAGACAAATCATCGGCTGGCTGATGGGAAGCGTTTCAATGCGCGGATGGAATTATATTGCAATCATTTTGCCATTTTTTATTATTGGTTCGTTGACCTTGATGGTGAATACAAGCGAATTGAATGCGATGACTTTCGGGGAAGACCGGGCAAAACACTTAGGTGTGAATGTTAAGCGGCGGAAAATGTGGATCTTGATAGCCGGTTCGATTTTGACAGGAGCATCCGTTGCCGTTTCCGGGACGATTGGCTTTGTTGGCTTGGTCATTCCTCATTTTGTCCGAAAGATTTGGGGACCTGACCATAAACATTTGCTTCCGTTGTCATTGCTGGTAGGAAGCGGATTCTTAATATTGGCGGATTTTGCAGCACGGTCGATCATTGCCCCATCGGAACTGCCGATCGGGGTGATCACCTCACTTATCGGGGCGCCTGCATTTGCTCTGATTTTATTAAAGAGACGGAGAGAAGGGTAAAAACGGATGCTTGAAGTTAAAGGATTAACAGGTGGGTATGACAACAAAGCTGTTTTGGACTCTGTCTCTTTTGATGTACATAAAGGGGAATTATTCGGGATTCTTGGTCCTAATGGCAGCGGAAAAACGACGCTTTTAAGTATGCTTAGCGGGGTGCTCGATTATAAGGGCGGAAGCATACGGATAAGAGGGAGGGATTTGAAGGATTATTCGTCTAAAAAACTTGCACAGGTCATTGCTGTGCTCCCTCAACATTCCTCATTAGCCTTCTCCTATACAGTAAAAGAGACGGTCTCACTTGGGCGATATGCCCATCAATCAGGTTGGTTCCATAGTTGGTCCGAAGAAGATGAAACGATTGTCCAACGGGTTATGGAACAAACGGGAGTAGCTGATTTTCAGGATCTTCATTTTGAACGATTATCAGGAGGGGAGAGACAACGGGTCCTGCTGGCACAGGCACTTGCTCAAGAGCCGGAAATCCTTTTTTTGGATGAACCTACGAACCACTTGGATCTTTCCTATCAAAAAGATCTTCTTGATCTAATGAGGAAAATGGCAAAAGAGCAGAAGTTGACCGTTATTTCAATTTTTCATGATTTGAATTTGGCTGGATTATATTGTGATCGGCTTATGTTGCTTGAGAAAGGGCAAATTCAGGTTGTTGATGTGCCGAACGAAGTGCTCCAACAGGAACGGATTCAGGGTGTATATCATACTACGATCGAAAAACATCCACATCCCGCCCTTCCGAAACCGCAGATGTTCATCGTACCGGAAAAGCATGGCCAGGATACTATCCCATTGGAAATTGATGATTCTTATTTGACAGTCGGACCTGAGATGATTCAATTGGATTCTCCGATCATGCTTAGAACGATGTCTTCTGGAGTGACTGGTTCGGGGACGGGCTGGCATAAATATTTTGTGAATAGGCACGTCCATCATGGCTATGATTGCGAGGATCATCATGTTGAAATGGCCGACTATTTAAAAGCTCATGGTTTTGAACCTCAGGAAACGGTAGGGATGATGACAGCTGTCTTTCTCGATACGGTAGCTTTCAAGCTATTAAGAGCTGAAGATTTCTCGGTTTTTATTATCGTAACGGCTGGTGTAGGGAATGCCATCGATGCTTCTTTAGCTGACCGGCATTCTTGGAGTTCCGCTCCAGGAACAATAAATACATGGATATTCGTAAATGGTCATTTGGCAGAAGAGGCTTTCATCCACAGCATAGTTACTGCGACAGAGGCAAAAGTAAAAGCGCTTCATGATTTGCATGTATTGGATAAGGTGACAAATACATGTGCAACAGGAACATCGACAGACAGCATTTTGATTGCTGCAACTCAAAGAGGGGCAAAGCTTCAATATGCAGGCACCATCACTCCATTAGGGAAGCTGATCAGCCGAGGTGTATATGATTGTACAGTGGAAGCATTAAAGAATAATCGGAAACGGATTGAGGATTTATGATTTACCATCATCTTTTGGCAGTTACGCTTGCGTTTTTCCTTGATCTATTAATTGGTGACCCGCCAAATTGGCCCCATCCAGTCAAATGGATAGGAACGATGATAAGCAAGTTGGATCTGGCATTCAATAGAGGAACATATAAGAAACGGAATGGACTATTCATGTTGATCATCGTCTTATCAGTGGTGGTATTGATTACAGGTCTAACTGTCTATTTGGCTTATCGAATCCATCCGCTTGCAGGTATCCTTTGGGAGGCTGTTGTCATTTCTACTACGATAGCTCAGAAGGGCTTGAAGCAAGCTGGGATGGACGTTTGCCTACCGCTGAATGAAAGGGATTATCCTAAAGCAAGGCTAAAGCTTTCCTATATCGTGGGCCGCGATACTGCTGATCTTGATGAATCCGAAATAGTCAGGGGCACCGTGGAAACCGTAGCGGAAAATACCAGTGATGGGATTACAGCCCCAATGTTTTGGGCAGCTATTGGCGGTGCGCCACTCGCGATGGTGTACAGGGCGATTAATACCTGCGATTCCATGGTAGGGTACAAAAATGATAAATATGGGCAATTCGGCTGGGCTTCTGCCAAGCTCGATGATATCGTCAACTGGATTCCAAGCCGCCTCACCGGGTTCCTGATGTTGCTGAGCTCAAAATCCGGCTATCATGGATTTGGTGCCAGATGGAAGATATTATTCAATGACGCAAAAAAACATCCAAGCCCGAATAGCGGGTGGTGTGAAGCAGGCGTTGCTGCCATTTTGGGAATCCAGCTTGGAGGCCGGAATATGTACAAAGGAATTGTTTCCGAGCGTGCGAGGATGGGAGTTCCGCTTGTTCGATTGGAAGCAAAACATATACCACAAACGATTACCATTATGCATCGGTCATCTTTTCTATTTCTACTGATGCTATGGCTAGGGGGACTTATTCTTGACATTACCTTCTCATGGCTCTAATCCTCATTATCTTTACGAAGCACTGGAAATCGAAATGCCTGAATCGGTTCTCGACTTCAGTGCTAACATCAACCCATTGGGTCCGCCTTTACGCATAAAGGAACAGTGGTCTGGGTTTTTTGAAGGAATCCTTCAATACCCAGATCCGCATGCCATTGAACTGACAAAATCAATTGCAAAAAAAGAAGCTCTTCCTGAGCAATCCGTTTTGATGGGGAACGGTGGTGCTGAAATAATCATGTTGGTAGCGAACGGATTAGCCAATCGAAGGGTGCTAATCATTCAGCCGGCATTTGCGGAATATGCAGAAGCTTGTTTGGCAGCAGAATGTAAGGTCGATTTTCACCAGCTTGATGCTCCTGAGTGGCAATTGGACTTGGATCGTTTGATTCCCCGATTACCTGAATATGATGCAATTTTCTTATGTACGCCTAATAATCCGACAGGAGTTTCATTTAAGCGGGATGCAGTTAAGGAATTGATCATGGAATGCCAAAAAGCGGATTGCCTGGTTGTCCTGGATGAGGCTTTTTATGATTTTACGGAAGATGCCTTTAGTTATGCTTCTTTAATCAATGTATTTCCACATTTACTCATTCTAAGATCAATGACTAAAATCTTTGCAATTCCGGGTTTGAGACTAGGCTATTTGCTTGCGGCACCTGACATCATAAAAAGGGTAAGAAATTATAAACCGCATTGGAGCGTCAACCATGTGGCACTTGAAGTGGGGAAAATCTGTCTCGCAGAAGAAGCCTATATGAAAAAAACAAGAGACTACATTGCATTGCAAAAGCAAAAACTATTCCGGTTTTATGAGGAGCAAGGGTTGAATTTTTCCGATAGCACAGTTAATTTTTATTTGGTTAAAGATGAATCCTTATCCCTTTTCCCCTTTTTGCTGAAAAAAGGAGTTGTACCGCGCCATACCTATAATTTCCCGGGTTTGGATGGAAGGTGGCTTCGGTTTGCAGTGAAGAGTGAACATGATAACGAAGCACTGATGGAGGGGGTAAGACAGTGGAGAAAGCAAGGCTCTGTTTTATAACCGGGGGTGTCCGTTCCGGAAAAAGCAGCTTCGCAGAAAGAAAAGCCCTGGAGTATGCACTCCAAATGGATGGGAACTTGCATTACCTCGCTTGTGGCCGTGCCAGTGATGTTGAAATGGATGAACGCATCCTTAGGCACCGGAAAGATAGAGAAAGCAGCCCGATTGCTTGGAAAACTTCCGAATACGCAACGGATATTACAAGAATAGGAGCGGACATTGATCAGGATTCTATAATTCTGCTCGATTGTCTGACAACCCTGCTTGATAACGAACTATTTGGCCCCGGTATTCCGCTTGAAGAAGAATTTTTAGATAGCGTTTTTTCAAAAATAATAACCGGGATCAATGAGATAAGAAAACAATCCAGCTGCTTAATAGTCGTGAGCAATGAATTGGTGCAGGAACCGATTTTCCAGGATGATTTCCTCCATATATACGGAAAAATATTGGGCCAGCTTCATCAAACGATCGTTGGACAGGCGGATGAAGCCTATCTTGTAGAAGCGGGAATTCCATTGCGGAAGAAAGGGTGCATGCAGGAATGAGCGGAGTGATCGGATTTTTAATTAACCTGCAATTCTTTACGGTATTTCCAATAAAGAAGCAGCTTCCTATGGAGAAGAAATATATTCACCGTGCCATTCAAACCTTTCCATTAGTAGGTCTTTTGCTAGGCTTGATATTGGGCGGTGTTTTGTATGCACTAGTGGAATGGACCCCATTGTCATCGCTTGCGATTGCCTTTTTCCTTTGGTTTTTGACGATGGCATTAACGGGAGGTTTGCATCTTGATGGCTGGATTGATGCAAGTGATGCCTTTTTTTCCTATCAGGATAAAGAGCGGCGATTGGAAATCATGAAGGATTCCAGGACAGGTGCATTCGGTGTCATCTCCGTCATAGTTCTTTTGGCCGCACGGTTCATATTTATCTATGAAATTGTTGAAAGGGTAAATGAATGGACATACTTCTTGATCATTGCCCTTCCACTCTTAAGCAAATGTGTGATGGGTTATTTACTCATCCGGATGCCACTGGCTAAAAAAGAGGGGCTCGGTGCTTTTTTTCAAAGTGCAGTAATGAAAAGCAGTTTGCCCATTTATTGGCTGTACCTCCTTGTAAGTCTGGCGTTTACCTGGATCATCGATTTTAAGCTTGTCACCTTATTTTTCATCATGTGTCTGGCTGCGATGTTTTTCCTGGTTTATATAAAACGCAAAATCGTCAGTTGGTTCGGTGGGATAACGGGGGATGTACTGGGGGCATCCGTGGAAGGGGTTGAGCTTTGGTTATGGCTGATATTGTGGTTATTACACTACTTCGCCATGGGCTGACAGTAGCAAATGAGCGAAAGGCTTATTTAGGCTGGACGGATTCTCCATTAAGTATCGAAGGAGAAAAGGAAATACTGGACTTAAGAGGCTCTTACCCACAGTATGAAAAAATTCACAGCAGTGATTTGCTTCGCTGTGTGGAAACCGCACGACTGCTGTTTCCAAATGCAGTTCCGGTCAAAAACCCTTTGTTCCGTGAGATGAACTTCGGCAGTTGGGAAGGGCGGACGTATCATGAGTTGAAAACAGATGGAGATTATCTTAATTGGCTGGAACGTCCCATGGAGGCGCTGGTGCCTGGGGGTGAAAGCTATCCGGCATTTTCCGAGCGTGTTAATAATGGCTGGAACCAATTGATTGCCTGTAAGGAGAACCGATTAGCCCTAATGACACATGGAGGGGTAATTCGTGATTTATTGGTCCGCTATGCCCCGAAGGAAAAGTCCTTTTTTGATTGGGGAATTTCCCATGGCAGGGGATATGATCTGATATGGGAAGACCGGGAAAGCTTAAGGAGGGGAGAACGCTGCACTTTGTTACAGGAGGCGCCTATAATGGGAAAACTAAATGGGTAAAGCAATTGTATGGTTTGGAAAATGATGTCCTTTGGCTATCAGGTTATCGAAAAGAACAGCCGGAATTGATTGATTTTCAAGGCAAGACTGTTGTATTGCAAGGATTGGATGCATGGATTCAACAAGATGCAGAAAAGATGGATTCAGATTCGATCCGAAAAAGATGGAAGGAAATCATGGCTGATTGGCGAATATGGGAGAAAGAAAAGGATGAACACAAATGCATTGTGATCGGTTCTGATATTTCCAAAGGCATTGTCCCGATCGAAGCAAAAGATCGCAGATGGCGCGATGCCTGCGGATGGGTCTTTCAAGATGTAGCATCCATATCCAGTCGCGTTGATATCATCTGGTATGGAATTAACCAGCGAATAAAGTAGAGGAGGCAATTGGGATGAAAATTTATACACGTACAGGGGATAAAGGACAAACAAGCGTAATCGGAGGTCGGCTTGATAAGGATGACATCCGTGTTGAATCTTATGGAACGGTGGATGAAGTGAATAGCTATATCGGTCTTGCGGTGACAGAATTGGATTCAGCGACATTTACGGATGTACTGGCCGATCTAGAGAAAATCCAGCATGAGTTGTTTGACTGTGGCGGTGATTTGGCAACCGTTTCCGAGAAGGCCCCGCAAAAGCTGACGGAGGAGGCCGTTACCTATTTGGAAGAACGAATAGATGCCTTCATACTTGAAGCGCCGGAATTGGAAAAGTTTATCCTGCCTGGCGGCTCAAAAGCGGCTGCAACCATTCACATCGCCCGTACCGTTACAAGAAGGGCGGAACGATTGGTCGTTTCATTGATCAAGTCTGGTGCGGCCGTTTCACCATTATCACTTCAATATTTAAATCGTTTGTCGGATTACTTCTTTGCTGTTGCACGTGTGATCAACTTCCGTCTTGGTGTGAAAGATGTGGAATATATCCGCAGCGCAAATGTATTCCGTGGAGGGAAAAGAAAGGAAAAAGAGTAAACATGGATGTAAGAAAAATTAGTGCAATTGCTATATTCATTGCCTTATCGGCTGTAGGGGCAATGATTAAAATCCCTTCCCCGATCGGGAGTATCGCTTTGGATAGTTTTCCCGCCCTTTTGGCGGCTGTCATACTTGGCCCGGTATCGGGGGCTATTGTAGCTGGGCTTGGTCATATCATTTCAGCGTTATTCGGCGGCATGCCACTTGGGCCGTTCCACTTTTTGATCATGGTCGAGATGGCAGTCCTGACATGGATGTTTAGCATTTTATATACAAACGGAAAAAAAATAGGCGCATTTTTCCTCTTCTTTATCGGTAATGCCTTCGTTTTAGCCCTGCCTTTCGCATTTCTGATCAGCCCTGGTTTTTACACGTTATTGGTTCCGGGATTGACGGCAGCGACGGCGGTAAATGTAGGATTGGCTGCCCTTATACTGCCACGCTTGGAGCCTGTCTTGAAAAAAATGATTTTTAAAGATGGATTCGCAGAATGAGTGATTCATTGATTTTACCATTTTCCGAATCAGAATCATTGATTGTTTCAAGTGATAATAGCGGCGGAATCGGCCTGAAGGAAAAAGATCTTGTCCACGTCCCTTATGAGGTCGTTGGATATTATTCTTTTCGGGTTGCCGTCATGGAATGTTTGGGCGTTGGCGGGAGTCCAGTATCCGTCGTTCTAAATAATTTCTGCGGTGATCAAGCCTGGGAGGACTTGACCAGGGGTGTCAGGAAAGGGCTGAATGAACTGGGAATGGAGGATCTCCCCATTACAGGCAGCACTGAAAGTAACATGCCGCTTCTTCAATCAGCACTTGGACTTATGGTGATTGGTAAACGAGCGAATGAATCCGTTAAAAAGCAGCATGCTTTACGGAAAATCGCTCTAATCGGCAGGCCGCTCGTTGGAGAAGAAGTAATGGAACAGCAAGATTGGGTCGCGCCATTATCTTTATATAAAAGCCTATGTGAAATGGAAGACGTTCAGGTACTTCCAGTCGGCTCAAAAGGGATAGCATATGAATGGGAGCAGCTGGATCAAAGTGGTGAAGGTGTTTCTGTGCATATAAGTAATAAAGTCGATATTGAAAAATCATCAGGACCATCCACTTGCTTCCTCATTGCTTATCCTGAACAACTGGAGGAAGAAATCAAGCACCGATCCGGTCCTCTTTTTATTGGTGAATGATCATTTCATGATTGAATCAGGTATCGAGTTTAGTTCACAATGAACTGGTTCGATGCTTTTTTCATTGAGATCTTACCTTTATTGAGATCTTACCTTTATTGAGATCTTACCTTTATGGATGCAATTATTGAATAACTCTTTCTATGTATTGTTAAGTTATTACTGTAAAATATTATTCAAAGTTAGTTTATACAGATAGAGAGATTAAAGAGATTCCAAAGGTTGCGATGATATAGAGACAAACAATCATAACGGATAACGGTCCATGAATCTTTTTAATCAACATCCCAAGGAGTTGCAGCAGAAGTCTAGTTTATTTGGATTGAGCCATACCGATAGTTTGTTGGTTTATGCGCTTGTTTACATCATTTTCTTGATCGTTATCAAAGCCAAAGTAAAATGGCACCCATTTATTGCGTTACTTCTCGCTTCCGTCATTTTAGGGATTCTCGCAGGTATGGATATTCCGGATGTTGCAGATGCTGTTCAGACAGGGGTAGGTAATACTCTTGATTAGATAGCACTCCTTTTCGGTTTAGGCATCTTGATTGGAAAGACGATGGCCGAGTCGGGCGGTGCAGACAGGATTGCGAATACCCTTTTGGATAAGTTTGGTGAAAAGAAAGTCCATTGGGCGATGATGTTGATCGTTGCCTTCATGGTAGGGATGCCCGTATTCTTCGAAGTTGGGCACGTTTTACTGATTACAATCGTTTATACGATTGTAAAAGAATGGGTTTATTGTTTTGGAAATCGGGACTCCCATGTTAGCTGATTATCGATTGTACATGGTTTAATGCCTCCACGTCCATCAGCGATGCTTGTGTTAGGAATTCGTTGTAAATGTCGCTATGACAACTGCGGTAGTTATTGTGCTGCCGATCATAACATCTGTACCAGATGTTAATATTGAATTGCTGGTCCTTGCAATCGGTTCAGGTTCATTAATTCTATCATACGTGAATGATACAGGATTTTGGATGATCAAAGAGTTCTTTAATTTAACAGTCGCACAAACGTTAAAGTCTTGGACGGTCATGGAAACGATTATATCAGTCGTTTCACTTATCCTAATCTTACTATTGAATTCAATTGTTTAAGAGAAAGGAGATTGATGTAAATATGGGACATTCTGGTTATATGATGGGGATCGATATTGGTACGACGAGTACGAAGGTTGTTCTTTTTTCAAAAGGGGGGGAAGTTGTCCAATCTTGTTCAAAGGGATATCCTCTTCACAGTCCAACTCCTTCCGTTGCGGAACAAGATCCCGAGGAAATTTATAAAGCGGTCATCATTGCAATAGGCGAGGTTATGATTGCAAGCGGAATAGAAAAGCAAGAACTGGGCTTCATATCGTTCAGTTCGGCGATGCATAGCTTGATCGCCATTGGTATAGACGGCAACCCGCTGACGAATAGCATTACATGGGCGGATAATCGAAGTGTTGCCTATGCGGAGAAATTGAAGACTTCGGAACAGGGGAGGCAATTGTATCACAGGACGGGAACACCCATTCACCCAATGTCCCCAATCACAAAAGTAATGTGGTTAAGAAATGAGCATCCCGGGATTTTTAACGAAACGGAAAAATTTATAGGAATTAAAGAATATATCATCTATAAGTTTTTCAATGAGTATGTGATGGATTATTCGCTAGCTTCTGCAACGGGCATGTTCAACTTGAATGACCTGAAGTGGGATGAAGAGGCACTCACCATTGCTGGAATTGGGACTGACAAGCTGCCGACGCTTGTCCCTACAACACATATCCTCTCAGGCTTAAGTGAGGAGTTAGCTGCAAAAATGAACATTCATGCTGGTACCCCGTTTGTGATTGGAGCGAGTGATGGTGTGCTTGCCAACTTAGGGCAAAACGCAATCAAGCCAGGCGTTCTGGCAGTGACAATCGGAACGAGCGGTGCGGTAAGAACCGTCAGTGACCGGCCGCTTACCGATCCTAAAGGCAGGACATTCTGCTATGCCCTTACTGAGGATCATTGGGTAATCGGCGGACCGGTCAACAATGGGGGAATCACCTTCCGATGGGCACGCGATCAATTGGGCCGTGTAGAAATCGAAAAAGCGAAGGCTTCGGGACAGGACTCCTATGAGATTCTGACGGATATGGCTTCTAATATTGCACCTGGTTCTGATGGGTTGATATTCCACCCGTATATGGCTGGGGAGCGGGCACCATTATGGAGTGCCGATGCAAGGGGCTCCTTCTTTGGACTGGCGCTTCATCACACTCGTGACCATATGGTCCGGGCAGTGCTGGAGGGTGTGATGTATAACTTGTACAGTGTCCTTCTTGCTGTAAAGGAGTTGACGGGTGCTCCCGAGAAGATTCATGCAAGCGGAGGATTTGTCCGCTCAAAGCTCTGGCGCCAAATCATGGCTGATATATTCAATCAAAACGTGACAATTCCTGAAAGCTTTGAGAGTTCGAGCTTAGGTGCAGCCGTTCTTGGATTGTACGCTTTAGGCGAAATCGAAAGCCTTGATGAGGTTGAGGGTATGGTTGGTGAAACGAATGAACTTGTCCCGATCGAAGAGAACGTTAAAGTGTATGAAGAATTAATGTCGATTTATTTATCCGTGAGCAGGCAATTGGACGGCGACTACAAGAGGATCGCTGATTTCCAAAGACGTCATTTAGAATAATTTTTAGGGAGAGCACAGATGCATAAGCACTGTGCTTTTTTTTTTGCAGGGTATTTAAAATGGTAAAATGGTAGAAAACGATAAGGGGAATTTTCTTATGGGAGCCAGTAAAACGAATGCAATGCGAATTCTTGATAACAAACGTATAGAGTATGGCATGATGAGTTATGATGCACGCGATGGAAAAATCGACGGGATCACTGTTGCGGACAAGATTGGAAAAGCGCCAGAAACCGTTTTTAAAACGCTTGTTACCCATAACGGACCGCAGCAGCTTTACGTATTTGTCATTCCTGTAGCAACCGAACTGGACTTGAAAAAAGCAGCGAAGGCCGCAGGTGCAAAAAAAATTGAAATGCTTGCGGTTAAAGATCTGCAAAAATACACTGGGTACATTCGGGGAGGCTGTTCCCCGATCGGAATGAAAAAGCAATACCCGACTTTTATCGATGAAAGTGCAACAAACCTTCCTGAAATCATCGTAAGTGGAGGGAAGATCGGTACACAGATCGTTTTAAAACCGTCAGAATTCCTGGAAGTCACACAAGCGGAATCTGTGGCCCTAATAAAATAAACTGTTTACCTTTAGGTATTCACCTATGGGGTCTTTTCATCATACGCTGTCTTGAAGATCACATCTTTATTGTGGGGGAGAGTGTGAAAGTGACAGGAAAAGTGATGAATTATTTTGCTGGAGGCAATACGGCTAAAGGTTTTTATAGTTTATATGATTCCAATTTAACAGGTCTGGAAAGATTATTCATATTAAAGGGCGGACCTGGTTCCGGTAAATCGACCATTATGAAAAAAATCGGCCAAGAATGGCTGGATAAAGGCTATGACATCGAGTATTTACATTGTTCATCCGATAATGATTCCATTGATGGAGTAATCATACCGGCTTTGAAAATCGGAATCGTGGATGGGACCGCGCCGCATGTGATTGAGCCGAAGGCACCAGGGGCCATTGAGGAATATGTCAATCTAGGGTCTGCCTGGAATTCCCAGCAGCTGGCTTCTGAGAGAGCGGCCATCATAAGATTGACGAATGCGAGAAGCAAGAGTTTCGAGAAGGCATATGCCCTATTCGCTGAAGCGTTGAGGATACATGATGAATGGGAAGACATTTATAAGGCAAATATTGATTTCGCTAAATTGAATGAGTTGACCAATAAATTGATAGAAGGCTTTTATAGAGATATCGTCCTTAATAAGAAGTCGGATGTTCGTCACCGATTCTTAGGTGCAGCTACACCAAAGGGTGCAGTTGATTTCATCCCCAATATTACTGAGGGAATACAAAAACGGTACTTTTTAAAGGGACGTCCAGGTTCAGGGAAATCAACGATGCTGAAGAAGATTGCAAAGGCTGCGGAGCAAAGAGGCTTTGATGTGGAAGTATATCATTGTGGTTTCGATCCGCATAGCTTGGACATGGTAATCGTCCGGGAGGCAGGGATCGCCATTTTTGACAGCACCTCCCCGCATGAATATTTCCCGAGTTGTGGAGGGGATGAAATCATTGATATATATAAAACGGCCATCCTGCCAGGAACAGATGAAATATATGCCGATCAGTTAAAGGATGTTTCCACCAGGTACCGGACGAAAATGAATGAAGCGACAGCAAATCTGGCTAAGGCAAAAGAGCTGCATGACGAACTCGAAAAGATTTATGTAAAAGCAATGGACTTTACAGCCATCGATGATATTCAAAGAGACATCCACGAACAAATTATTGAACGGGCACAAGATGTCAATAGTAAAACGATTCTACATTAAAAAAGAAAACTGCACCTATCTTCATTAGGTGCAGTTTATTTATATACATAATAGGATTTTTTAATGACTGAAGTCACTCTAAGAATATATACGGGTTTGTTAAACGTGTTTATCCACGTCCTTTCGGTTAAAATAGGGATTATATTGAAAAAAGGAGCCGGTTGAATTGATAAAGACGATTGCGATTGATATGGACGGAACATTGCTAAACAAAATGCAAAAGGTCAGTGAGGAAAATAAACACGCTATCCAGAGGGCGCAAAGTGAGGGAGTGGAAGTGATCATTGCTACTGGAAGATCTTATGTGGAAGCAAGGTTCGCTTTAGATGAAGCAGGCATCGTTTGCCCTGTCATCTGTGTAAATGGTGCTGCCCTCTTCACAGAGGAAGGAAAGATTGCCGCTTCCAATCCAATGTCAGCTGCCACTGCTAAAATGGTAGCTGGATTCCTCGAAGAACAAGGGATTTATTTCGAAATATATACGAGTCAGGGAATTTATTCTAAAGACTATGAGAACGCAATATCTGTTTTGGTGGATGTATTCGTTACAGCCAATCCGGACATTGACCCTGAGGGCATGCGGAAATATGCGGAGGAGCGTTTACAGCTTGGACAGGTAACTTCCATTTCCGACTATTCCGAGTTATTCGGCCGTTCGAATGAGGAATACTATAAAATTCTCAGCTTCTCAAAGGATTTAACTTTATTAAATCAAATTGCTTCGAAATTGCAAGGACAGGGAGTTACAGTCACTTCATCGGGGCGTGAAAATGTGGAAATCATGAGTGAAACAGCTCAAAAAGGAACGGCACTTGAAACATATGTGAATGGAAAATCCGGCTCGATGCAGGAAACGATGGCTATTGGGGATAATTATAATGATGTATCCATGTTTGAACGGGTAGGTTTGTCAGTCGCAATGGGAAATGCTCCGCTCGAAATAAAAAAACTGTGTGATGAAGTAACAGGCAAGAATGATGAATCCGGTGTAGCGGAGGCCATTTTAAAGGTACTTAAACAGTCAGCCTATTAAACTCATGAATCGAAGGAGGAAAGACTTTTGAAAAGATCGCTCTTATTTTTCCTTATGGTTCCATTGATTTTAACTGGTTGTAACATGAATGATGACGACAGCAAAACCCAGCCGAATCCTGACAAAGAAGTGACGGGCACTTTAGGGGAAGATCCGGATGTGCTGGTAACGAACCTGCATGCACCATGGTCGATTCAGAAGAATGGGGACACAATGTATGTGTCAGAGCGGACAGGAACCATCGTTGAATGGGACAAGGATAAGATGACACGGCAAAAGGTCAACCTTAAAAAGACATTGTCAACTAAAGCGGAAGCTGGGTTGCTTGGATTTTTGCTAGCTCCCGATTTCTCTAAGAGCGGGCAAGCTTTCGCCTATTATACTTATGAAGAAGGCGGCAATTCCATCAATCGAATCGTCGTTTTAGAAAAAAATGATGATAAATGGCAGGAGATGGAGACCTTAATCGACGGAATACCAAGCGGGGACTACCACCATGGCGGCAGGATCAAGATTGGACCGGATGATAAGCTATACGCAACAACAGGTGATGCAAGAAAGCCTGAGATCGCACAGGACATAGATTCTTTAGGCGGGAATATTCTGCGCATGAACCTGGATGGCACCATTCCGAAAGATAATCCTTTCGGGAATTCTTACGTCTATTCATACGGTCACCGCAATCCACAAGGTCTGGCCTGGGATGAGGCAGGACAGTTGTATGAAAGTGAGCACGGAGATTCGGCACACGATGAATTAAATAAAATTAATCCAGGTAAGAACTATGGCTGGCCAGAGATAAAGGGCGATGAGCAAAAACCTGATATGGTAAAGCCATTGATTCATTCCGGTGAAAATACATGGGCTCCTTCTGGCATGGCCTATTTTGACGGAAAGCTCTATTTTGCAGCCTTAAGGGGTGAAGCGCTTGAGAGTTATGATGTAAAGAGCGGAAAACTGACTAATATCATTTCGGGCTCAGGAAGGGTACGTGATGTATTCGTTGATGAAGAATTCCTTTATTTCATAAGCAATAATACGGACGGCCGAGGAAATCCTGATGAAAAAGATGATAAACTTTATCGTTTGCCACTTTCTTGGTTAAAGGGAAATATGCCCTGAAGTTATTAATGAGAAGTTCGGAGATGTGGTATTTGTGTGGTTCAAAATAGTTTTCGGATGAAATCATACCACAACGCAAAGATTAAATATCGGAAGCCTCGCTTTTAATAGCGGGGTTTCCTTTTTGTATATGGCCTCGAAGTAGCGGCCCCAAAGAGCATGGCATGGGCCCGATTTGCCCCTACCATTTCGCCCAAACTCACGAGTATTTGCTCTAAATGCACAGTAGTTCCTCCCCACTCTCAAGTAAAATCCCGAATCTCCTGAAAAGGGTATTTTTTTGTCTCGGAAGCAATGGAGAAGCTGAGGAAAAAGTGTCCATACGATTATTTTCGTTCATCCGATCGCTAGACATTTCTAATGAATAGGTGTATAGTTACCTAGGTAACTAATTTACAGGAGGAATACCTTTGTCCTTTAATAATGGTTTTTTTCATCATAACTTACAATTTTCAAGGTCATTTACCAAAAAGTTAAATGAACAATTAGCCAAGGTTGATCTTTTTCATTCCCAATGGTCGATTGTATATTATCTGAAGCAGTTTGGCTGTTCTACGCTTGTTGAAATAAGCACTTATCTGGATGTGGAGAAACCGACGGTAACGAGGACGGTAAACCGGTTGGAAGAACTTGATTTGATTGAACAAATCCCAGGAAAAGATAAGCGGGAGCGGAGAATCCAGTTAACGGAATCAGGTTTAAGGACTTATCAGGAGGCCAAAAAGGTAGTTGAAGAATTTGAACTTCAATTAATGAGCGGTTTGGCTGAAGAGGATCGAGAGGCAACGTTGCGAACGTTGATTTTCCTGAAGGAAAAATTAAAACAATAGTAAGGAAGAAGGATTGAAATGAATCACAAACCGAAATTGTGGACGAAAGACTTTTTGATTGTCTCGTCTGCGAACTTTTTTTTATTTTTAACTTTTTATGTCTTGATGGTGACATTGACCATTTATACGATGGATAACTTTCATGCGTCGCAAGCACAAGCAGGACTTGCTTCAAGTATCTTTGTTCTCGGGGCTGTGCTTGTCAGACCGATTGCAGGGGAAAAAATCGACAAGATCGGCCGCAGAAAGATGTTGCTTGGCTCGTTGGTTCTATTCCTGATTGCATCCATTGGCTATTTCCTGGTGAATGGTTTATCCCTCTTATTGATCGATCGGCTTATTCACGGATTTGCTTTTGGCCTTGCCACTACGGCAACTGGAACCATTGCTGCAGATATCATTCCGAATGAAAGACGCGGTGAAGGTACAGGTTACTTTGCTATGAGTACAAACTTGGCAATGGCATTCGGTCCGTTTATTGGATTGCTGATAACACAGCATTTCAGTTATTCCATCATTTTCTATGCAGCCTCCTTATTTGCCGGATTTTCTTTAGTTGCATCATTATTCATGAAAGTGCCTGAAGGGGAAAAGGGCGGAGCTTCACCACAAAAAGGATTTAAGATCAGTGATTACTTTGAAAAAAGGGCACTGCCCATTTCCATTTTTATCGGATTTGCCGGATTTACCTATTCGAGCATCTTGTCTTATTTAACGTCTTTTGCAAAGGAAATGGATTTAATGGATGCGGCGAGCTTTTTCTTTGTCGTATTTGCTGTATTCCTTTTGGCGTCCCGTCCGTTTACAGGACGGATGTTTGATGTGAAGGGGGAAAATGCAGTTATTTACCCATCGCTCTTACTATTTGCCGTCGGTATGGTCATCCTCAGCCAATCTCATCATGGTATCACGCTTCTGATTGCCGGTGCCTTTATCGGAGTGGGGTATGGTACGTTCCAATCAAGTTGTCAAGCGATTTCCATTAAGGAAGCCCCATCAAATCGAATGGGATTAGCCACTTCCACGTTTTTTACAATGTATGACTTCGGTATTGGTGTTGGCCCATTCCTATTGGGATTCCTTATTCCATTTACAGGGTTCAAAGGGTTATTCATAGGGATGTCAATCTTTGCATTCGTACTTATTGGCATTTATTACTTGGCACATGGAAAAAAAGCCTCGGCAAGAACGAAAATGCAGCATGAGAAGCGCTTGTCTGCCTAATTTTTTGAACATGATTGTATAAAATGAAGAATTTTGGGGATGCTTATATTATGATTGATTTTCCAAAGTATCCCCCTTTTCTCCGCCTGTAATCGACAGGCGTTTTTTTATGTCATAAACACAGAAAACCGCCTAATTGGCGGTTTCTTTAAAATTTATAGGTCCATAATCGTTCTTTACGGATCCAGTCCAGAAAATCTGCATCCTGATTTTCGAACTTCTCTTTCCAATCGATCACCATTGCCTGCGTTTGCGAACGGTGGGCAGTGAATGTTGCTACCTTTTTTTCTTCGACGGCAGAAATATCATGGATGATGTCAGGTTGTCCCAATTCGTCAATGCAGTTATTCGAGAAGGCGACACAATGCAGTTTAGGTCTCTCTTTCTCTTCCATTCTTTCCACGGCCCGAACCACAGCCCGTGCTGTCGCTTCATGGTCTGGATGGACACTGTATCCTGGGTAAAATGTAATGATCAATGAAGGATTCAATTCATTGATGGCATCGGTAAATAATGAAGTCAGCTTTTCATCATCTTCGAATTCAATTGTCTTATCACGCAATCCAAGCATGCGTAAATCTTGGATGCCAATCGCATTTGCTGCATCGATTAATTCCTTTTTACGAATTTTGGGGAGCGATTCCCTTGTTGCAAATGGAGGGTTTCCTAAATTACGTCCCATTTCTCCTAAAGTTAAGCACAAATAGGTGACAGGAGTGCCCGCTTCTCTATGAAGGGCAAGCGTTCCGGAGACCGAGAAGGCTTCATCATCGGGATGTGGGAATATGACTAATACATGGCGTTCTTTTTCCAAGGTATATTTCTCCTTCCGTTCTACTTACAGTGAGTATGGTTATCGGTGAATGGGAGTTTTCATCGGAAGTATATCAAGCAAGTTGTCATCATTCAAAGGGAGTAGGACTGAGCTGCATGGAGACGGCAAGCTTTCCGGAAAAATCAAGGCCTGCCAATAGCAATCTCCCTTGTTCATCCATTTCGAAGTGGTTAACGCCTTCTGCATATACCCAGCCAATATTGAGCTTCAAGCCGATGCGGTAGGGTCCATCGCCAACTATCTTCCCGTGTTCATACTTTATAAAAGCATTACGAATATAAGCACCTGCCGAAAAGAAAGCTTCATCTACATGAGTGGCATAGGCACCATTTGTCGTTTCAAGGTGAAGATATACATCTTGTCCGGCGAAAGAATCAATGGCATTTTGCACCTCTGTACGGTCTATAGGTTTCATTCTATAATTTCCTCCTTAACTGGGCGGCTAGATAAGCTTTTCCTTCTTTCTATTTTACTAAATAAAAACAAAAAAAGCGAAAAAGGCCGCTCGACGAATTTGAGCGGCCATTATACTTGATGTTTTATTTTTGTGTTTTTTCAGCAATTCCATATTTATGGTATGCACCATGATTGACAGGTCCAACATAGTCATTCATCTTCCAAGAGTGGCGAACCGCCTCGGTAATGAAGTCTTTAGCAACGAGGATAGCCTCACGAGGGCTTTTCCCTTCAGCCAATTGAGCTGCAATAGCTGCAGAAGATGAACAGCCGGCACCATGTGTATTGGTCGTTTCGATTTTCTCGGATTCAAGGATTTCAAATTCTTTTCCATCATATAAAAGGTCGATGGCTTTATCATGATCCAGCTTATTACCGCCTTTGATCAAGACATACTTTGCGCCAAGTGCATGAATCTTTTCAGCTGCAGCTCTCATGTCGTCAATCGTCTTGATAGGCGCAGTTCCCGCTAACTGAGCGGCCTCGAACAGGTTTGGAGTGACTACAGTTGCACGTGGAACAAGCAGTTCGCGCAGAGCTACAGCCGTTTCAGGGTGCAATACTTCATCTTCACCTTTACATACCATAACTGGATCGATAACGACTTTGTCCAGTTTCAGCTCGTCTATTTTACGGGCAACAAGTTCAATGATTTCCACTGATCCAAGCATTCCCGTTTTCATGGCATCAATGCCGATTGACAGGATCGTTTCGATTTGGGCTTCCAAAACTTCGACCGGTGTAGGGAATACATTATGGGACCAGCCATTCTTCGGATCCATCGTCACGATTGTCGTTAAAGCGGACATGCCGTATACGCCGAATTCTTGGAATGTCTTTAAATCTGCTTGTAGACCCGCGCCGCCGCTCGAATCCGATCCGGCAACTGTCATAGCTCTTTTCATAGTCATTATGTGACCTCCTCAGGAGAATTAGATATCGATATTATCAGCATACCAGATAATATGCTATTTTTAGAATATACCAAAATTTCTTTTATGTAAAACTTAGTTTTCACCCTAATATGAGTACCTTAGAGAAGGTAATGGATTGGCCTCGCATAAGTCATTTTTCGGACCTGGGATTCAGGAAATAGGGTGGAGGGGTGGCCTGTTTTTTAGCTTTGTATCCTATTTTCCATCTTTTAATATACAAAGCAAAGTTTGTGTAAGTGTCATTATTTTCAAAGTTGATTTAAAATATTTAAATATAGTGGACTCATTTAGTTTAGCTTTACCGTTAAATGCTGGATTAAACCCAAAAAAGGGAGGGTGATTCTTATGGAATGGACAATGTTGCTTTTAGCTGGTGGGAAATCAAGCCGGATGGGAGTCAATAAGGCCCTCTTGACCATAGGTGGCGTTGTGAACATTTCAAGAGTGGCATCCGAATTGAAAAAGGTGTCAGAAAACATTATGGTCATTACGAATACATTTGAAGAATATCATTTTCTGCAACTTCCGCTAATCCCGGATTTACATAAGGATCAAGGCCCTCTTGGCGGATTGCATGCAGGGTTGACCTCATCGAAAACGGAGCTTCAGTTCCTTGTAGCCTGCGATATGCCATTTGTGAGTGCAGATGCCATAAAGGATATCATTTCCCATTATGAACCTGAATTCGATGCCGTCATTCCAGAAATAAATGGCAGGCTCCAGCCGCTTTTTGCTGTTTACCATAAAAGGTGTCTTCCTGTACTGACGGAGTGTTTATTAAAACAAGAATTAAAAATGAGTCTATTTTTGGAAAAGATTTCGGTGAAAATCATGAAAGAAACTGACTTTAAGTTATATCGCGAGAATCCTGAACATTTTCAATACCTTTTTTTCAATATGAATACGAGGGAAGATTATCAAGAGGCAGGTTATATTGATCAAACTGAATTATATATAAAGGATGGTAGACATGAATTATAATATTTCAAAAGAGCCCATTGTCATCCAGGAAGTGATAGATAAAGTAGTCAAGCGAAATGCAGGTGCCGTCACGACCTTCATTGGTACAGTGAGGGAAATGACGAAAGGGAAAAAGACTCTCTTCCTAATTTACGAAGCGTATGAACCGATGGCTATCAAGAAATTGGAGCAAATTGGATCTGAGATCAAGGAGCGATGGCCTGATGCAGAAACGGCGATCACCCATCGTGTAGGTAAACTTGAAATCACGGATATCGCAGTGGTTATTGCCGTTAGTACGCCACATCGAAATGATGCATATGAGGCAAACAGGTATGCGATTGAAAGAATTAAAGAAATCGTCCCGATCTGGAAAAAAGAACACTGGGAAGATGGGGAGACATGGGTCGGAAACCAGCTGGAAACTGTTCCATATCCAACGGGGAAACCGGAAGAGGGGGATATTGATGATTAATGTACTTTTATTTGCCCAATTGAAAGATGAGCTAGGCAAAGAGACTCTTTCTATAGAAGGAAATGGAATGAGTGTAGCCCAGCTAAAAGGAAAAATGAAGGTAGATTTTCATTTAGAAGGTCTTGAAACCGTGATGACAGCGGTCAATGAAGAATTTGCCGATGATGACACGATTCTATCTGATGGAGATACAGTTGCTTTCATTCCACCAGTCAGTGGAGGCTAAAGCGTTCGGAAGGGAGGGTTCACGGTGAAAGAGCGATTTTCAAGGCAGACTTTATTCGCCCCCATTGGTGAAGGGGGCCAATTGAAAATTATGAAGAAGCATGTCTTGCTTCTTGGGGCAGGGGCTTTGGGATCTGCTAATGCCGAGGCCCTTACTCGTGCAGGAGTAGGGAAGCTTACCATTGTCGACAGGGATTATGTCGAGACCAGTAATTTACAGCGCCAACAAATGTATACGGAACGGGATGTCGATGAGAAACTGCCAAAAGCAGAAGCGGCAAAGCGTCATTTATTTGATATCAATCATGAAGTTGAAGTGAATGCAATCATCATGGACGCAACTGCCCAGAACCTCGAACAGCTGCTTGGTGATGTGGATTTGATATTGGATGCAACCGATAATTTTGAGACACGGATGATTATTAATGATTTATCACAAAAGCTTCATATACCGTGGATTTATGGGGCATGTGTGGGGAGTGTCGGCATGACTTTGACGATCCTTCCCGGACAGACTCCATGTTTGCACTGTTTGCTTAAAGCAATCCCCATTCAAGGAATGACCTGTGACACAGGAGGAATCATATCACCAGCTGTAACGATGGTAGTGGCACACCAAACTGCCGAAGCTTTGAAAATACTTGTTGAAGATTGGGAATCGGTACGGCCTGCACTTGTTACTTTTGATCTGTGGAGAAATCAATACCAAACCGTTAAATTAACAAAAGCGAAAAAGAAAGATTGTCTCTCATGCGGAGAGCAGAGGACATATCCCTTTTTAACAATGGAAAATGCAACGAAAACGGCTGTTCTTTGCGGGAGGGATACTGTACAGGTAAGACCGCCAAAACCTTTGGAACTGCAACTCGATAAATTAGCCAAAGATCTGAACGGCAGCGGCTATTTGGTGAAATTCAATCCATTTCTTCTCTCTTGTGAAAAAAATGGGGAGCGTATAGTCATTTTCAAGGATGGCAGGGCGTTGATTCACGGTACGAAGGACATGATCCATGCAAAGGCCATATACCAAAGAATCCTTGGATAATGAATATAAAAAAACGAGGCTGCCGGTTAAGGTGCCTCGTTTTTTATATTCATATAGGGAAATGGTTATCGGGTATTAGTGTGTAACCCCGTCTTTATTATCTTGTTTGGAAGCAACGATGACTACTTTTCCTTCGTCAAGCACTTCCTCGTAACGTTCTGCCTCCATATCACTAAGGCCAAGGTTGCTCATTCGGTTACGAAGTTCATCTCCTCGTGATTTAAAGAGATTTCCGACGCTATCAAGGAAACCTTGTTCCTTCATGCCTACACCTTCTGTATTTGTATTCTCGGTAAGGTGCTTTGAACGGGTTTTATCATGGGCAAACAAATATACATCGTCTTTCGTATAACCTGATGTAACTAATTCATCGATTTTTTCCTTTGCTTGTAAACCGTTTTCTACTACATGTACTTGATACATATAAACTCCTCCTTGAATTTTAGTAAGATTCTCTTGGATATAGGTAAATGGAATCTTGCTTATTACAGTTGCTTGTTGGCTATAGTAGTATATAACCTTATTTGGGCACTGATAAACATTTATATCGAAGGAAATTTTAGTAAGTGGTGAAGCGGAACACCTTCTGAATGCGGTAGGTCAAGTATTTAAAGACAGGCAGTTTCTTCTGATATTCACTGTAATCCACCGTGTATGTTCCATTTTGATTTGTCCAAAGTCTTTGAAAATAGCTATCGACATCCATGGAAATGTCCGCATCATTTGGAGCATGGATTTCAACATTCGCTTCAAGATTATAATCATCCAGATTGCGTGAGGTATAATTAGCCGATCCTCCAAGGATAACCGTCTCATTAGCCTTTTGGATCATCATCAACTTTGTATGGAACTGTTCTTTATCTGTTTTGTACCAGCGGATCGAGATGTTTTTATCCCCCAATTTTTCGAATTCGGCGGCAACCGGAAGATTGGGAAGTCCGATTTTCTCACTTCCGAAAGCGTTTTGATTCGGATCCAATATCATTTCAATTTTCACACCCCGTTTAGCTGCATCCGTAAATGCCTCGACAACCTCACGATCGGCAATGTAGAACATGGCAAGATGGATCTTGTCACCCTTTTTTGCATCCTTAATTGCTTTAAGGACGTGTTTATTGATTTTACCTTCCGTTAGCAGTTGTACCGATATCGGTCCTTTATCTGCTGATGTCCCTTTGAACTCAGGAAATGACTTTGGTCCTCCCGAGAATTTCGAAGCGGCTTCTTCGGCTTTAACAAAATCGCCGATGATATTCCCATCCATCTGGAACGCAATATTGGAATGGAATCCACTTGCGTCATGAGGATTGGCAGATGAGATGATGGCCGTTTTTTCAGTAGCGACCACTTTTCTGTGATTGGCTTTGATATTCATCAGTCTAAGATAAGAACGCAAGGTGACCTTTGGTGCGCTTTTAGCCATTGGATTCACAATCCAGCCTTTCCCGCTTTCACCGAACCATTGGAAAAAGGTCCGATACACACCTGAATAGAGAGGATTCGGATCACGGAGGCGGTCTAAGTTGGTAACAATGACATCAATTCCATTTTTCTTCATCGTTTCCAATGCCTCTAACTGGTAGGCATTATAGGAAGTATTCACTTCATCAGTAATGAATATAACCTGGAGGTCAGGTTTCTTTTTCTTCTGTTCAACCAGATTATCCTTCAGAGTTTCGGTTAGCTTCGGGAAGTTTATCTTTTCATCATAAAAAGCATTAAACAAAAACATATCGATTACGATATAAGAATCAGCCTCTTCTATGGCTTGATTTATGGTTTGGAAAATTCGCTGCTCATGTTGCAGATCCCCTTGTTCATCGTGATAGGAAAGGTCATAGATGAAATCGATATCCTCGACATGGTGAACCTTTCCTTCATAGGAAACACCATCGGGGAGAGGCTTGTAGCTGTTATAGAAGATTACGAGTGCAATGACGATCAAAATGCTGACAAGCAGATAAAATCGTTTTCTTTTGTACCATTTTTTCATAGGGAATCCTCCAACATAGTTAAATTGCTTGCTAACTTTCTACTTTCCCACTTTTGGGGTATATAGAAACATAAATCGTAATCTATGGAAAAAGGCTAGGATGTAGTTTGATATAATATAGTTTCAAAAAGTGGAGAGGGGCTGTGGCAGATGGCAAAGCAGTTATTAACAAATGATTGGTGGCCTCTATTGAAAGAGGAGTTCAAAAAAGAATATTACCAGGAGCTAAGGGAATTCATAAAGCAAGAGTACAGTCAGCAAGTCATTCATCCGGATCAGGACGATATTTTCAATGCGCTTCACTATACTCCTTATGAAGACGTAAAAGTTGTCATCCTTGGACAGGACCCTTACCATGGCCAGGGTCAAGCGCATGGCCTTAGTTTTTCAGTTAAGCCGGAGGTTCGAATCCCACCTTCTTTAAGAAATATCTTTAAAGAGTTACACACCGATTTAGGCTATGAGGTTCCTGATAACGGTTACCTAGCCGAATGGGCAAAACAGGGAGTGCTCCTATTGAATACCGTCTTGACTGTACGTGAGGGAGAAGCCCACTCACACCGAGGAAAAGGATGGGAAATCTTTACGAATCAAGTTATTCGCCTATTGAATGACCGTCCGAAACCGGTTGTATTCATCCTGTGGGGGAAACCTGCTCAAACCAAAATCCCTTTGATTGATGAAACCCGCCATAAAGTCATTAAGTCCGTACATCCGAGTCCGCTGTCGGCTTCCCGTGGTTTCTTTGGCACCAAACCTTTTTCCAAAACAAATCAATTGCTGATGGAAATGGGGGAATCCCCAATTGATTGGAAAATCTCGAACCGATGATATGGGCAAGAAAACGAAACGGGTGAATTGTATGGCATGCCGTCATTTCTAAATAACTTGGGATCCCAGTTTTCCAAAGGACTGCCGTGCTTTTCAATTTAAAACATCAAACTAGCCTTCTCTTGATGTCTTTCATTCTTCAGGACAGCCATGCTTGGAAATTTCAAGCCAAGGCAATTAAGAGGTAGGAAATATGCAAGGTGTTTTCTTCTCTGATTTTTGCTATGCTAGTTATGATAGTTTTGACCTGTATATAGACGAGGTGGTAAAGTTGGATATTTCATCAAGACAAATGTTAGATAAAATCGAAGAGCTTGTTTTGAAAGCGAAACAGGCAAATTCAGAGGATAAGGTGCAGGGGTATGTAATCGCCATTAAGTCCCTTTGTGAAGTGATGGTGGATGAAAAAGCAGCGAACATCAGCATGCCGAAGCCAATCACATTGACCCAGCCCGTTATGTCGGCTACACCGAATGTAGAACCGGTTAAAATGGATGAGGCCAATGGGGAGTCCTTGTTCGATTTTTAAATTAGGGAAGGGGAGCGAAATAATTGAAACTGTTCATCATTTTAGGTGCATTGAATGGGTTTATTGCTGTGGCACTAGGTGCATTCGGTGCACACGGGCTGGAAGGGAAAATTCCTGATAAATATTTAGAAACCTGGCAAACCGCTGTTCAATATCAAATGTTCCATGCGGTTGGTTTATTGGTAATCGGAATATTGGCTGGGAAGATTTCAAGTCCGCTGATCAACTGGTCCGGCTGGCTTATGCTAATAGGAATTATCCTGTTTTCCGGAAGCCTATTCGTTCTAAGCGTTACGCAAATCAAAGTCCTTGGTGCCATCACACCGCTTGGCGGGGTTTCATTCTTGGTTGCTTGGGTCTTGATGATCATTGCTGCATATAAATACTTGTAAAGAAAAAGTCATTCCAATATAAGAAGAGCCTCAAAATCAAATAGATTCTGAGGCTCTTCTTTATTGGATTTTAATCACCTTGGCGAATAGGTGGTAAGCCCAGTGCCTCCAAATGGATATTCATATTCGATTTCTTCATCAAACGTTATATAATCTAAGTATACCATCGGGATTAAGTATCGTTTTCCCGTTTGAGGATCGCTTATGATTAAGTGATCGCGTCCTGCAGCCTCGATGATTCCTTTGAAGATCTTGGCATTCCATTCCTTGTTGTTTTCAAACGTTGTATAAACAGTGGCCAATTTCCCTTTATTCAAACGCAAGATGTTCTCGATGTACGACTGTTCGACCGGAAGCATGCCGGGTATCTGTGGTCCGGAAGTGGCTGGACTCACCTGCATCGGCACTGGTTGTGGCGTGCCTGCCATAGTGGGCTGTTGTGGCTGGTATGATGGTTGTTGGTATCCTTGCTGTGGGTAACCTTGTTGCTGGTTAGGATTCTGCTGCCTTAGTTCATGCTCATTATTCTCATAGGGGTAATAGGGGCTTCCCCCGTACGGGTAGTTACCATAAGGATTATTTTGTGACATTGCATTCCCTCCTAAATTCAAGGTTTAGTTGATGCTGTGGAATTTGGACAATCCGAGAGTGTGGACTGGGAGAAACTGTGCGATTTATAGCGACCGGTAGTATTGTATATGTTTTCTGGACAATCCCCGGGTGGCTTAAAAAACCACAATGAAAGTTAAGCGATACATAACGGCTGCCGTTCATGATATAAACCATATCCTCTTGCCGGCTAATGAATAGAAGTAACGTTCCTTCACCTCGCTGGAGTCAGGAATTGCCTTGATCAATTTTCCTGAAGCTGAATGGGACTGTGAAAAAATAAATTCATCACTATTGAAAATGTATGGGATGTGGATTGGATTTATTCCACAGCCGGGGAAAAATAAAAAGGAGGGGACGTAAAAAAAGCTTCCGGAAACCGGAAGCCCATCGTCTTATACGTATAGGAATGAAGGTACGTTTTCTTCCGGCAGGATATTGCCTACAAAGAAAGAACCAAATGCAGCGTAACGTGCACTCACTTCATCAAAACGCATTTCATAGATTAATTTTTTAAATTGAAGGACATCATCTGCGAATAGTGTAACACCCCATTCATAATCGTCAAAACCGACAGAACCCGAAATGATTTGTTTTACTTTACCGGCATAACTGCGGCCAATCAAGCCGTGGGAACGCATTAAGCCTTTGCGCTCTTCCATGGAAAGCATATACCAGTTATCATCGCCATCACGACGCTTGTCCATTGGATAGAAGCATACATGTTTCGCTTTTGGAAGTATCGGATAAAGTCTGGAACGGACATGAGGGTTCTGGTAAGGGTCCTCACCATCTCCTCCAGCTAAGTAATTGCTTAATTCCACGACGGAAACGTATGAATAAGCGGGAACTGTATATTCGGCAAGCTTCGTCTTGTTGAATTCGTTTTCAATTGCATTCAATTCTTCCATGGTTGGGCGGGCAAACATAAGCATGAAGTCCGCTTTCTGACCTACGATGGAATATAGGGCATGGCTGCCTTCATTGTCGCTTTGTGTCATATTCCATTTATCCAGTAAACCTTGGAATTCTGAGATGGCCAATTGGCGTTCGTCACTTGATAACGTTTTCCAAGAAGCCCAGTCAATCAGACGGAAATCATGTAAACAATACCAGCCGTCCAGTGTTTGTGCTGCTTCACTCATTACGATCACTCCTAAGTCTTATTATAACTTTAATATAACATAGTTTCAGTATAAGGAAATTTATATCAACCCGCAAACACCATCACTGTTTTTCGGTGTTCAAACAATTTTCAAATTTGCAGATTGGCAGGGTACCAAAGTGGCTGGAAATTACCTGGCTGCTAGAGTATTCTTAAAAGAAGACGACAATGGATTAGCACCGGATGGTTAAACATAGAGAAAACGGGGGAAACGTATCTAAAAAGGAGGATGAGCCAGTGAGTGATTTATTCGAAATATTGGAATCAAAAGTTATGGGGCATAATTTGAAGATTGTTTTTCCAGAAGGGTTGGATGAACGGATTTTGGGAGCGGCAGGAAGGCTTGCCAAGGCTAAACTGGTGACACCGGTATTGATCGGGGACATCGGGTTGATTCAAGAGAAGGCAAAAGATTTGAAAATCTCCCTTGAGGCAATCGAAATATATGATCCGAAGAATTATATTATGATGGATGAAATGGTTGAAGCGTTCGTGAAGGTCCGTGATGGTAAAGCGACAGATGTACAAGCTCGTGAAATATTATTGGATGAGAACTATTTTGGAACCATGCTTGTCCATATGAAACTGGCACATGGAATGGTGAGTGGGGCAACGCATTCGACTGCAGATACGGTTCGTCCCGCCTTAAGGATCATCAAAACAAAGCCAGGCGTCCAAAAAACATCGGGAGTATTCATCATGGTCCGGGATGAAGAAAAATATGTGTTCGCGGATTGTGCTATCAATATAAACCCCAATTCCCAGGACCTGGCTGAAATTGCTATAGAAAGTGCGAAGACTGCACGAATGTTCGATATCGAACCGCGTGTGGCGATGCTGAGCTTTTCGACGAAGGGATCGGCAACATCTCCCGAGACCTTAAAAGTGGTTGATGCTGTGGATTTGGCAAAAGAAATGGACCCTGAAGTCATTCTTGATGGGGAATTTCAGTTTGACGCGGCTTTCGTTCCTTCGGTAGCAAGAAAAAAAGCACCGGATTCCCTTATTCAGGGGGATGCGAATGTTTTTATTTTCCCAAGTCTCGAAGCAGGGAATATTAGCTATAAGATGGTACAGCGCTTGGGTGGCTTCGAAGCGGTGGGTCCGATCCTTCAGGGGCTGAATCGTCCGGTGAATGACCTTTCGAGGGGATGCAGTGAAGAGGATGTATATAAACTGGCTGTCATTACAGCGGCACAGGGGTTTGTGGCGCAGTATCAATAGGCAGCTTGAGGATTAAATGTAGAGGGAGATTCGTATGGGTGAGACAGATTCATTATTAATGCAGCAAGAGTGGAGGATTATTGATCAATCTTCCGTTGGACCTCAGTTTCCTGCTCTGGAGTCCTTTGCGATGGATGATACATTTTGCGCTTCCGTTGGGTCAGGTAAATCAGCGGCAGTAGCCAGGGCATGGGTACACCATCGAACCATCGTCATGGGTATACAGGATACGAAGTTGCCTTTTCTTAAAAAGGGTTTGGAACATTTAGAAGAACATGATTTTCAGGCCATCGTGAGGAATTCCGGAGGGCTGGCGGTCGTGCTGGATGAGGGGGTCCTTAATTTTTCGCTCATTTTTCCTGAAAACGAGCAGAAAATTGAAATCAATCGTGGATATGATGCGATGTGGGAGCTTGTCCAATTGATGTTTTCCGATTTCCCAGTCACGATGGAGGCAAGGGAAATCGTCGGTTCCTATTGTCCTGGTAGTTATGATTTAAGTATAAATGGGCAAAAGTTCGCCGGTATATCCCAACGCAGGATCCGCAATGGCGTAGCGGTGCAAATCTATTTGTGTGTCAATGGAAGCGGGGCTGAACGTGCCAGTCTCGTGAAGGGTTTTTATGATGCAGCTAAAGGAAATGCAGAAACCAAATTCGCTTATCCTGATATCGTCCCTTCGGTAATGGCGTCCCTAACGGAATTGTTGGGCGTGCAATTAAGTGTTCAGGACGTTATGCTCAGATTCCTGCATGTATTGAAGGAACATAGCGAAAGGATATTCTCTGACACTCTTTCCGTTCAGGAATGGCCGATGTATGAGGCATACTTGACAAGAGTGGTGGAACGCAATGATAAAGTTTTCGATGCATTAAAGGATTGATATGAAAGAAGAAGCCGTTCCAGTAATTCAGGAATGGCTTCTTTCATTTAATACGACTTTAGCATTCACTGAAACTGTAAAAGGATTGTATGATAGACAGCGGCGTCATGGGATATATTATTCCTTCTTTCTTAAAACAATGAAAAAAAGAGCCTTGCTGGCTCCTTTTTTCGGATAAACCTGGGCGAAACGGCCTTTGGCATGTGGTTGATCTATATAACAGAACCCCACATTATCTCATTACTCGGCCATTTTTTCCAAATTGCCATTCCGGTCCATCTTGAACTTAGTTGCCGGACGTTCTTCTTCTTCTAACAAGACCAGCTTTCTTGCTCGATTCATGATATTCATCAAAGTTTCATAATCTTCCTGCATTAAGCCGCTGTTTTGTTCTAGATGGCTGATTTTATTCTCCAATTCTTCGTTTCGCTTTTTCAGCCCTTTAATTTCAAGCTTCAATCTTTCATTTTCGGTTTTTAATACTTCGGCTTGAAGCATGCGGCCATTCATAGATTCCAAATAGGCGATTACGGTATCAAGGCTTATGGCCGTTTCCAAAGTTACTGGTGTGTGCTGTGTCTTAGGAGCGAGGGCTTCAGCCACAACGAATTCCTCTGCTGCTTCATAATTGATAGTATCGACTTCGGATTTCAACTCTAGTTCCTCTTCTTGGACATGGGGAACTATTATGTCGGAAATCGTTGGGGACGGCGGTGTATAAAGAAGCCGTTTTTTCCCTCCTTGATCTTTTCCAAGGATCCTTTGCCGCTGCTTACGCTGTTTCTTGGCAAGGGAAAGCGCTTTGTCATAATTATGGCGGACAACCGCATTCCAGCGGAATCCGCATGCCGCAGAGGTGCGATTCAACTTATCTCCTACTTCTTCAAAAGCATTAAGCTGAGTGCTGCCTTCCCTCACATGGCGCAATACCGTTTCTGCCAAAAGCAAATCATCTTCTTCTGTCCAGGCGTCTTGACGAACCTTCATTTCTACATACTCCCTTTCTGGTAACTTTTAAAATAAATAACTATATAAAATATCGTGTGGCAGTGATTTATGGAGTGTTCTACTAGCATTTTGGACAAAATCTGGATTTTTTATACAAAAAGGTTAAAAGGATACTAGTTTTTTGGCTAATTATATCCCTTTCCAGCGGATGCCCTTTCCTTATCACAGCATTCAGCCCTCTTGATATTCATAATTAGAAACGGTAAAATACCCTTTAGTCATATAAATGGATGAAAAATAGTTTGTCATGGAAAGGATGGTGACCGGAGGATGTCCAATGAATTCAGAGTGTGCGATGACTGCTTGGCGGTAAACATTAAAACATTGATCCCGCGTCTTGAAAAGCTTGATCCCGACGCGAAAATTGAAGTGGGCTGTCAATCCTATTGCGGTCCTGGCAGAAAGAAGTCTTTTGCCTTTGTCAATAACCGTCCAGTTGCTGCACCGACAGAAGACGAGTTACTAGATAAAATCAATAAAAAACTAAAGTAAGATCCATGATATATAGGTAGAGTGGATTGTTTGCTTTTGATAAATGGAACAAGTAATCATCACCCAGATTCGACACACTGCGGTGATTTTTTATTTCCTTATTTTCGAGACGAAACCTGATTGAAACTTCCGTTTTCTTACAAAATGACCTCTCTTACTAGCGGGGTGGATGTTAGGGTTTTTTGTCAAAACACGCTATAATGAGTGCATCGAGATTATGAAAAAGAGGGTAGTTCATGGAATATTCCGGCGAAAAATTACAAGAAGAAAAAGTATTCAAGGACCCGGTGCACCGATATATACATGTTCGTGACCGGGTTATATGGGATTTAATAGGGACGAAGGAATTCCAGCGTCTTCGAAGGATCAAACAGCTGGGAACGACTTATTTAACCTTTCATGGTGCGGAACATAGCCGGCTTAGCCATTCGCTTGGAGTATATGAGATTGTCCGGAGAATCGTGGATGATGTTTTCGAGGGCAGACCGGAATGGAAACCTGAGGAACGGTTACTATCCTTGTGTGCAGCCCTTCTGCATGATTTGGGTCATGGTCCTTTCTCTCATTCTTTTGAAAAAGTGTTCGACCTGGATCATGAGCAATTCACACGGCAGATAATCCTCGGCGATACGGAAGTGAATAAGATCCTCCTTAGAGTTGGACGTGATTTTCCTAAAAAAGTGGCAGAAGTCATAGCGAAAACCTATAAAGGCAAATTAGTAGTCAGCCTGATTTCAAGTCAGATCGATGCTGATAGAATGGACTATTTACAGCGTGATGCTTACTTCACTGGCGTGAGTTATGGACATTTCGATATGGAAAGGCTTTTGCGTGTAATGAGGCCAAGGGAAGAACATGCCGTCATAAAACAAAGTGGGATGCATGCGGTTGAGGATTATATCATGAGTCGCTACCAAATGTATTGGCAGGTTTATTTCCATCCAGTTACGAGAAGTGCGGAGGTCATACTTACCAAGATTCTACATAGAGCGAAACATTTATATGAATCCGGGTATGAGTTTGCTCAAGCACCGCACCATTTTTATTCATTGTTCAAGGGAGAAGTGACTTTAACGGACTACTTGAAAATGGATGAAGCGGTGATGCTCTATTATTTCGAAGCATGGGAAGAGGAAAACGATGCGATTTTAAAAGATTTATGCACTCGCTTCGTTAACCGTAAACTATTTAAATATGTGGAATTCCATCCATCGAACAATCAAATGAACAGATTGATGGAGTTAAGGACGCTATTCAAGAAGGCAGGAATCGATCCGGATTATTATCTTGTCGTCGATTCTTCATCAGATCTGCCGTATGATTTTTACCGGCCAGGTGAGGAAGAGGAGAGACTGCCGATTCACTTGCTGAAAAATAATGGCGAAATTCGTGAATTATCGCGTGAATCCGAAATTGTCGATGCAATTTCAGGGAAAAGAAGAACGGATCATAAGTTGTATTATCCAGCGGATTTATTGCGTGATGAATCTACGAAGAAAAATATAAAAAAACAGATTCGAAAGCTTTTGGAGCTATCGGATTAAAGTGGTACATTTTTGGTGAGGAGTGACGAGCCTTGTTTAAGGATCATGCAAACATTATCAATGCAATTTCTACTGCCGGTGAAATCTCGGGTCGGAAAAAATTACAAAAAATCGTTTATATCGCAAAGAAGCTGTCCTTCCCATTTCATGAAAAGTTTCAGTTTCACTTTTATGGACCGTATTCGGAGGAGCTGACCTTACGGATTGAAGAGCTCTGCGAAATGGGTTACTTGAATGAAGTAAGGGAAAAAAAAGCAGGTTATTATCAATATTGTTATTCGATAACGGATGCCGGCCAGGATTTCCTATCCATACAGGAAGTGGAGATGCCGGCACTTGAGGCATGCTTACAGGATATGAACGAACAGAATGCCAGGTTTTTGGAGCTGGTTTCAACGGTATTATACTTTGACACGCTTGAAAAAGAGGAAGTCACCGAGAAAATTTTCACGTTGAAAAGCAAACAAAAATATACGCTTGAAGAAATTGATGAGGCATATGAATATATTGAGCAGTTAAAAACAAAAGCTAAGCCGAATTGATGGCTTAGCTTTTCCCCATTATGTAAATCTTATAAATCGCTTTTACGGACACCGGCTACTGCTAAATGATTTTTTGACATTTCTTCAATGAAAATCGTCACGGCTTCAGCTGGTGCTCCAGTTGTTTCCGTAACGGCTGCAGTCACCTTTTCGACTAAAGCCTTTTTTTGTTCGTCTGTACGGCCTTCAAGCATTTTGACTGTTACATATGGCATCTCTTTTATCCCCCCTTCCTCTCTTATCTTGTAGTGTTTCACAATGGAAAAAGAATTGCAAGACACGGAAGTCAGAGTTTTTTCACTTCTTACACTTTTGATGTATACTAACGGTAATAAACAATGGGGGAGAAGCTATCGATGCAATTTTTTGATCAAATAGAACGGTTTTTGGCTTATCCTTTGGAAAAGCTTCCATATGTCATTGTGTCACTGTTAATCGCCTTTACGGTTCATGAATTTTCCCATGCCTATGTGGCCTATAAGTTCGGTGATCCGACTGCAAAAAATGAAGGAAGAGTCACATTGAATCCGATTTCTCATTTGGATCCGATCGGAACATTGTTGATATTAATAGCCGGGTTCGGTTGGGCGCGACCTGTACCTGTTAATCGTTTCCACTTCAAGAATCCAAAGTTGGCAGGAGTGCTCGTCTCTTTTGCCGGTCCGATCAGTAATTTGATTGTTGCAATTTTAGGGTATTTAATTTTTTACGGGTTGCTTGCGGCAGGCGCTGGACCTGATTTACCATTTTTCGTCGAGCCCTTCTTAAATATACTCATAAATTTAAATGTCCTTTTATTTGTATTTAATCTGATACCGCTGCCGCCGCTCGATGGTTATAGGATCGTCCAGGATCTTGTTTCCGCAGACTTACGGGCAAAAATGACCCAGTATGAACAATATGGCTCCCTGATCTTTTTGATTCTGATCATCACACCGCTGAGTCAATATACAATAAGACCGATTTTGGATACTGGAATTCTATTTGTAGGTGGCACCTTGAGTCAATTTTTTTCACTTTTGTTTTTTTAACCAATAATAAGGAATGACAAACGATAAAGGGGGATACAAACATGGAAGAACAACCAAAGAAAAAGGTAGGCTTCAATATTATAAAAAACGACCCGACAGAAGGTCATGGAGGATATGGAGCAGGGGTTTTAACGCTCGATAATATTTCTCCGGTCATCATCGATGTGGATGCAGGTGAAGCAGAGGTCGATATCGGCGCGATGCATGCAAGAAGTGCAGTGGAAAAAGGGATCAAATTTTTAAAGACTAAAGAGGAAGTCCCGAATGCCAAACCTTACTGGCTTGTTTGGGTAACCATTGAAGCCACTCAAAATGGTCCGCACTATGCAGGTGTGACAGCATGTGAAATGATGGTCGACAGGCCAATTAGACGCGGTTACAAATCGCTTCCGGAGCATGTTAACCGGATGGATAAATCGCTGAAACGACAAATCATCGTCGAGGACATGGACGATAAATCAAAACGTGTGCTTGCAGACTTCCTGAAAAACCATGATGCAGGAATGTGGGAGCGTTCTTCAAATCAGCTGAAGGAGTCATTGACGGTTTGAATTTCGTTTAATGGATGAAATGTTAAGTTTAGTGAAAAATGCACTTGTAGGAAAGCGATAAAATCAGTAAACTTAAAGACAGCAGTTTAGTCACTGTGGAACTAGGACAGAAAAACCCCCGAAGCCGCTGCCGGCTTCGGGGGTTTTTCGTTATCCCCAAGGTTTTAAGACTTTTTTGTACCACGGGGTCTTTTTATGCTCTTCTTCTTTTGGGGCATGTTTCGGATTCTCACCCTTAAAGTGCTCGGCACAGTATTCGACAGGTTCGGTTCCTTTAACATAATAAGTCAATCTTGAGACAGGACAATCCTTTGTTGCCAATTTTCCGCTTACTGGATTCACGTTTACCCCGATTACGTTTTCGGTTTCCTTGAACGATTTTGCCGGTTTCCCTTGTAGGCCCTTTTCCATATAGGAAGCCCAGATTTTCTTTGCATAGCCTTTTTCAGCAGGGATCTCGATCTTTTTGCCTTGATCATATCCAGTCCATACTCCTGCTACAAGCTCCGGTGTGTAACCAATCATCCAGCTATCAGTCGGGGTGGAGCCTGATTTGCCGGCATATGGGCGGGTCAGCTGGGAACTGATGGTGCTGCCGGTCACTTTCGTATAGCCATTTAAGGTTTCATCGAAAACCCCTGTAAGCATCTGGGTCATGACAAATGCCTTGTCCTCATCCAGAATCTGTTCCGGTTTCTCGTTTTCATCAAAAATCACTTCACCTTTTTGATTTTCAACCTTTTTGATAAACACGGGTTCAACCTTCTTGCCGCCATTAGCCAGAATGCTGTATGCGTTCACCATCTCAATCGCCCTTACACCTGACGTACCGAGTGCCAGGGAAGGAACCGCATCCATCTTTGCCGTGATGCCGAAACGATGCGCGGTATCGACCAATGACTGTTCCCCAAGGAACAAGTGCGTTTTTACGGCGAAGATATTATCGGAAAGAGCAATGGCCTGAGCCATCGTAATTTCGCCTTCCGCATATTGATGATTGTAATTATGCGGTGTGTAAGATGAGTGACCATCATCAAAAGAAAATGTAGTTGTCTCGCTTTTTAAGGTGGTGGACGGTGTGAAACCATTCTCCAGCGCTGAATAGTATAGCAATGGCTTAATTGTGGAACCAGGCTGGCGAACGGCCTGTGTAGCTCGATTGAATGGCGACTCGGAATAATCTTTACCGCCGACCAGCGCACGGACCTCCCCGGTATCCGGATCCATTGCCACTATCGAGGCTTGAATGCCTGAAGACTTGGGTATGGTATTGGAAAGAACCTCTTCGGCAGCGTCCTGCTGGGTTTCGTCCAGTGTGGTATAGACCTTAAGCCCGCCCAGCTCAATCGTCCGGTCATCTAAATGTAGCTGAGATTTTAAAGCTTGCTTGACGGCATCCTGAAAATAGGGAGCGGTCTTATTGGTGACCGTTCCGTGCTCACCCTTTAATGTTAGGGATGTTCGCAACGCTTCCGCAATATTTTTTCCTGAAATGTAGTTTTTGCTTTTCATGGCTTGCAGGACAACTTTCTGCCGTGATTTCGCTTTTTCAAAGTTATCCAATGGAGAATAGTTTGACGGCCCTTTTGGTATTCCGGCCAGCATGCTCGCTTCAGGAAGAGTCAAATCCTTGGCATCCTTACCAAAGTAATATTGACTTGCAGCTTGGGCTCCATATGCGCCATGGCCGTAGTAAATCGTATTTAAATAGCCTTCTAGAATTTCCTTTTTGGAGTAGTTCATTTCTAAACGTATCGTATAAAAGGCCTCATTAAGTTTACGCGACCATGTTTTGTCATGCCCAAGAAACAGGTTCCTGGCATATTGCTGGGTAATGGTGCTTGCCCCCTGGACTTTGGACATTGCCTTAATATCAGCAAGGATGGCACCGCCGATCCGCTTTATATCAAATCCATAATGAGTGTAAAATTGACGGTCCTCAACGGCGACAGTCGCTTTGATGAGCTGTGGTGAAATTGACTCCATTCCGGCCCAATAACGTTTCTGGCCATTATCCGTTTCACCGATCACATTTCCATTATCACTATAATAGAGAGTGGACTGCGGCACGACCAAAGGAGGCGGACCTAATATTTTTGCATAAATCAGTAAAGAGAGAAGCAATACAAAGAGTATTGTGAGCCCGATTGTGGCAAGGATAATGAAGGCCCGTACATATTTAGTTGTCCTTTTAAATCGTTCGCTTGGAATCAATTCCATTGCTTTCACCTCTCTTATCACATAAGAATCTATCATCTATTACTATTATGGAAAAAAAAGAAAATTTTAAACATAAGAACTGCATTTAAGAAATTTATCTTGCAATTCTGCTAGATTCGTCTATAATTTTTCTAGCTAATGACTATACCGATTTTGGGGAACCTATAAGGTGACTGACAATATGAAATGGAAAAGGAGCGTTAATAAATGAGCATTTGGTTTACTGAAAAACAAACAGAGAACTTTGGTATTACGATGAAAGTGAATCGTACTTTACATACGGAGCAAACTGAGTTTCAAAAGCTTGATATGATTGAAACGGAAGAGTGGGGCAATATGCTATTGCTGGATGACATGGTAATGACTTCACAGCGCGATGAATTCGTTTACCATGAAATGGTAGCCCATGTTCCTTTATTTACCCATCCTAATCCAGAAAACGTTTTGGTTGTAGGAGGAGGGGACGGAGGAGTTATCCGTGAAATCCTGAAACACCCAAGCGTAAAAAAAGCTACATTGGTGGATATCGATGGGAAAGTCATCGAATACTCAAAGAAATTCCTGCCTGAAATTGCAGGCATGCTTGAAGATCCGCGTGTAGACGTACAAGTTGGGGATGGCTTCATGCACATCGCAAAAAGTGAAAATGAATATGACGTGATCATGGTTGACTCAACTGAACCTGTCGGACCTGCTGTCAATTTATTCACAAAAGGTTTTTATGCCGGGATTTCCAAAGCTTTGAAAGAAGATGGGATTTTTGTGGCACAATCCGACAATCCTTGGTTTAAAGCGGACTTAATTCGTGATGTACAACGTGATGTGAAAGAAATATTCCCTATCACCAGCCTTTATTTAGCGAATATCCCAACTTATCCAAGCGGCCTTTGGGCGTTCACGATTGGATCGAAAAAATATAATCCATTAGAAGTGACTGAAGACCGTTTCCATGAAATAGAAACGAAATATTATACAAAAGAACTTCATAAAGCAGCTTTCGTTCTGCCTAAATTCGTTCAAGATTTAGTGAAATAAGGGAGGCATGGACCATGAAATTCGATGAAGCCTATTCAGGCAATGTATTCATTAAAAGTCACCCTGTTTTTGAGGAATCGGAAGCTGTGCTATACGGAATGCCGATGGACTGGACGGTAAGTTTTCGCCCGGGTTCTCGCTTCGGCCCTACACGGATTCGTGAAGCTTCAATTGGTTTGGAAGAGTACAGCCCGTATTTAGATCGTGAATTAGAGGAAGTTAAATTCTTTGATGCCGGGGATATTCCATTACCATTCGGCAATCCGCAGCGCAGTATCGATATGATTGAAAAATTTGTCGACAGCGTGTTGGATGCAGGTAAGTTCCCAATGGGTATGGGAGGGGAACATCTTGTCACATGGCCTGTCATTAAAGCCATGTACAAAAAGTATCCGGATATGGCAATCATCCATATGGATGCCCATACAGATTTACGTGAGGATTATGAGGGGGAGCCGCTTTCCCATGCATCCATCATTCGTAAATCCGCAGAGCTTATCGGTCCGAAAAATGTATACTCTTTCGGCATTCGTTCCGGTTTGAAGGAAGAATTCCAATGGGCAAAAGAAAATGGCATGCACATCTCTAAATTTGAAGTTCTTGAACCTCTGAAAGAAGTACTGCCGCAATTAGCTGGTCGTCCTGTATATGTGACGATCGACATCGATGTTCTTGATCCTGCGCATGCGCCGGGAACAGGCACCGTAGATTGTGGAGGCATCACTTCCAAAGAGCTTTTAGCTTCGATTCATGAGATAGCACGGTCTGAAATTAATGTAGTCGGCTGCGATTTAGTTGAAGTCGCACCGATTTATGATCCATCCGAGCAAACTGCGAACACGGCGAGCAAGCTGATTCGTGAAATGATTTTAGGTTGGGTTCAAAAAGGTTAATGGATGGAAGACTTGACTGTTCCTGTTTTTTAGTGGGAATGGTCTTTTTTTATCCATTCAGAAAAGAACTTTACATCTTCTGAGGGACTCTTTTTGAATAATTCCGCCCCAATGAGTCATTATTGCGTTAAAATCAAATGAATTGCAACAACATGATGTCGACATTTTATCCTCACATTTTGGATTTACACTTTATTTTCCGCTCCAAGTTGAAACTTCCTTGAAGAATATTTATACTTATAAAGTTAAGAACGACATGTTGAAGGAAGTGTAGCTTTGACTCTTCATGATATAGATAAGCAGGCCATTAAAGTGACTTTACAGACAAAAATCAAGCACGGCTCAGAAACGGAAACGTATGAGCTGGTCACATTTGGTACAAAAATGTATAAAGGTGCAGATTTATATTTGCAATATAAAGAGGAAAATGAAGTCGGTCAAACACAAACGACCATTAAGCACAAACCGGATGAAACGATCCTGCTTAGAAATGGTGTCATTAAAATGAGGCAGCTATTCCGCCTGCAGGAAGCGACAAATGGACATTATGAAAGTATATATGGCAGGTTAGGATTACGGACGACCGCGAAGAAGATACATCATCAATGGGATGAGCAGACCAAACAAGGGAAACTTGTCCTTAAATATACGTTACATATGCAGGGAAGCGAACCCGGTCAATATGAGATGACGATTTCCTACAAGGAGGAAGCATAGCGCATGAATATAGTAAAAGAGGTACAGGAAAAACTGAAAGAAGAGATTAAAGCGGCAGTCATTAAAGCCGGTTTAGCGACGGAAGAGCAGATTCCAAATGTTGTATTGGAACTGCCAAGAGATAAAACACACGGAGATTATTCCACGAATATGGCCATGCAATTAACGAAGATTGCAAGGAAAGCGCCAAAGATGATAGCAGAGGCAATCATCGAAAACTTTGACAACTCAAAAGCATCCATCGAAAAAATTGAAATTGCAGGACCTGGTTTCATCAACTTCTACATGAATAATTCCTATTTGACAGAATTGATTCCTGTCATTTTGGAAGTGGATGAAGCATATGGGGAAAGTGACTTTGGTAAAGGCGAAAAAATCCAAGTGGAGTTCGTTTCCGCGAACCCGACCGGTGATCTCCATCTTGGTCATGCCCGTGGTGCAGCAGTGGGTGATACGTTATGTAATATCCTGTCTAAAGCAGGTTATGATGTTTCACGTGAATACTATATCAATGATGCAGGAAACCAAATTAATAATTTGGCCATTTCCATAGAAGCCCGCTATTTCCAGGCACTTGGCCTCGAAAAGGATATGCCGGAGGGCGGTTATCATGGCGAAGATATCATTGGCATCGGTAAGACGCTTGCAAGTGAATTTGGTGATAAATATATAAATGCCGATGAAAAGGAACGTTTTGAATTTTTCCGTGAGTACGGCTTGAAATATGAAATGGAAAAACTGAAAACGGACTTGGGTAATTTCCGTGTCGGATTTGATGTATGGTACTCCGAAACCTCTCTATATCAAGACGGTAAAATTGATGAAGCACTTAAAGTGTTGAGGGAAAGGGGCCATGTTTACGAGGAAGATGGGGCTACATGGTTCCGCTCTACGGAATTAGGCGATGATAAAGACCGGGTGCTTATTAAGCAGGATGGGTCTTATACATATCTGACACCGGATATTGCCTATCACCGTAATAAATTGGAGCGTGGCTTTGAAACGCTTATCAATATCTGGGGTGCAGACCACCACGGTTATATACCGCGTATGAAAGCAGCGATCGAAGCATTAGGGTACAAACGCGAGCAGCTTGAAGTGGAAATCATCCAGCTTGTTCACCTGTACAAAGATGGCGAGAAAATGAAGATGAGTAAGCGTACCGGTAAAGCAGTTACGATGCGTGACCTTATTGATGAAGTAGGGCTGGATGCAACACGTTATTTCTTTGCGATGAGAAGTGCGGATACTCATATGGACTTCGATTTGGATCTTGCGGTATCACAGTCCAATGAAAACCCGGTTTATTATGCACAGTATGCCCACGCCCGTATTTCCAGCATTTTACGACAAGGTGTGGAACAAGGGATCAGCTATGAAGGAGTCACTGATTTCTCTGCCCTATCTACTGAAAAAGAAGTAGAGCTTTTGAAGAAATTAGGAGAGTTCCCGCAGGCAATAGCTGAAGCAGCCGAAAAACGGATGCCTCACCGCATGACGAATTATATTTTCGATCTGGCCTCTACATTCCACAGCTTCTACAATGCAGATAAGGTTTTGGATGTTGAAGAGATGGAAAGAAGTAAGGCGCGTCTTGGACTGGTCAAATCCGTCCAAATTACTTTAAAGAATGCATTAGCTATAATTGGGGTTTCTGCACCGGAAAAAATGTAAAGGAAAAAGCGGCTGTTTCTAGCGAAACAGCCGCTTTTTTTAGGTTAATTAGCACTCAACGGCACCGCCGCTCATCCTTTTCACACCACGAACCTTAGCTATATCTTCAATCAGCTGCAACATTGCCCGGTCCTTCATCTTGGCCTCGATCATGAAATCCACGTCCTGTCCAAGATCCTTAAGAACTTTAAAAAGGGGCATGATGAAGTCCAAATCGATATAATCTGCATGCGAGCGAAATTCACCTGCCGATTTTGGGGATGAAATATGAATCTTTGGTACCGCCCCTGCCAGACTCCAAGTGGTGAACACCTCGGTGAGCAGCTCGTTAAGCGGCTCATCTGAAAGGTTTGCGAGATGATGGTGGTAATCGAATACAAGTGGGATGCCTTCCTTCTTACATACGCTCAAGGTTTCAGATGCTGTATAGGTTTTATCATCATTCTCCAAAGTCATTCTTTCCTTGACGTGCATAGGCAGCGATTTAAGGTTGTCATGAACCCTTACAAGGGCGGACTCTTTATCACCATAGGCCCCACCGACATGGATATTGATGAAAGAGGTGTCCGCAATGCCCATTGCATCAAGCATTTTATAATGGAACTCCATATCTTTTACGGCATTTTGTGTAATCTCGGGCTTAGGGCTGGTAAACAGCGTAAACTGATTGGGATGAAAGCTGATCCTCATCTTGTGAGCAGTTGCCCAATCGCCAAGCTGTTTCCATTCTTTTTTAAAAGGAGTGACGAAATCCCATTCTATTTCGGGATGTGTGGCTAAAGGAACAATGGAACTGGACATCCGGTATATTTCTATTTGGTGTGCCGTGTTATATTGAAGGACCCTTAAGGTATTTTCAATGTTCTGCCTTGTCACATCCAGGAGTTTTTCCATTCCTTTTTCTGTGCCAAGTGTGCTATATCGTTTGAAAGTAAGTGTCTTAGCCGGAGAAGCTTCCCATAAACAGGTGGCATTGGATACAAATCCAAATCTTATTTTCATTATATTTTTCTCCTTGAGCAACGGGATGTCAAAGAAAAGGAGAAAGGATGGAAGCCAGCGATTCTTTTGCTGAACGGACTACATTCAAGTTAGAAAGCGCGTCCTCGTTTAGCGGCTTCGATTCGGCCAGGTCCACTGCCAATTCCTTCTCTACATCTTCTATAAATGTCCGGTCAAATACGATGCAATTGATTTCACTATTTAAAAAACAACTGCGTTTATCAAAATTAGCCGTACCGATATCACACATTTTATCATCAATCAGGATCACTTTAGAATGGTAGAACCCTCTTTGAAATTGCATGATTTCCGCCCCTTCTTTTAATAGTACCCGGAAGTAGGGAAAAGAAGCTTCCTTGACAAGTGTATGGTCAGAAATTTCAGGTACGATGACCGTAACCGAAACATTGCGTGCAAGGGCACCTCTTAATTCTTGAAATAAAGTTTCACTGGGAATGAAGTATGGAGTCCCGATGATGATTTTTTTATTGGCTTGCTTGATCATGTGTGTCAGTGACTGTTCAAGATCACTGCCATTCGTGACGACAACCTGATGTGCCTGCGTCCCGGGAGTCAATGTCGGGAAATAGGCAGGTGTTCCCCTGTAATCCTCGTTTGTATCATAGAACCAATCCATGAGGAAGACTTCCTGAAGGTCCTTTACACCTTCCCCGGTCATTTTTAAATGGTAATCTCTCCAAGGGTTCAGCTTCTCCCCTTGGTTTATATACTCCTTACCGATATTAAAGCCGCCAAGATAGCCGATTTTTCCGTCTATCACCGTGATCTTACGGTGATTTCTTTTTTGTATTGTATAGAAAAGGAAGGGGAGTTTCGGTTTAAAGCTGAAAGAAAAATGAACGCCGCTTTTAGTTAGCTCCTCAATGGTTTGGCGGGACATCTTTTTACTTCCTATCCAATCGGCTAAAAGCCGCACTTCCACGCCCTCTTCCGCTTTTGACTGCAGTAACTTCAAAAAGTCCTTGCTGAATTTATCATTTTTTACAATATAAAAAAGGATATGGATGGAATCCTGAGCTTGCTTGACTTCCTTCATATAATCTTCAAACAGGGTTTTCCCTGATGTGAATACAGTCATGTCGCTGTTCCGAGGCGGAAATTTAATGTTGGTTGCGTGCTTCAAATATCGCTTATGCCCTACCTTAAGATCAACCCAGCACCAAGAGAAGATCAATAAAAATATAGAGGCAATCGTAGTGATTATCTTCAAAGAAAATCCCCCCTAAATGATTATATTTAGTTTTGCTCTAATTCCCTGTTAGTAACCATTAAAAAGCGGGGAAAGGGGCCTCATTTTTTTAGAATGCAGAAGGGTAATAGACGGAATTGTCGAATTATATATTAAGGTGCAGAAAAATTAAATAGTTTTAGAAAGAAAAAAGTTGACTGAATGCTCATTCATTATATAATGGAATTAATCAAATTTCAGAAAAATGCCAATTTTGCAATTTACCAAAGAGGGGGAAAGACTGCATGGAAATGAATGGTTTACTGTGGATCAACTTAGTTGCGTTCCTGCTTGTAACCGCTTACGCCGCCGGTTTGTTTGTCTATTTGATAAAGACTCGTATAGCTTATATAAAGCTTGGCAAAAAAGTGGAATTCGATAACCGTGTGAAAGATCGTCTTGTTAAAATAGGGGTTTATGTATTTGGTCAGAAGAAGCTCTTTAAAGATAAAAAGAGCGGGATCATTCATGCCATGTTATTTTATGGTTTCATCTTAGTGCAATTTGGTGCACTTGACTTTTTCGTTAAAGGCTTAAGACCGGGGTGGCATTTACCATTTGGCCCTGTTTATCCGGCCTTTACTTTCTTCCAGGAAATTGTGACGCTTACCGTTCTTGTTGCAATCCTATGGGCGGCATACCGCCGTTATGTCGAAAAGCTCGTTCGCTTGAAAAGGGATTTCAAAGCAGGTTTGGTTGTCATCTTCATAACCGGTATCATGATTACCGTATTACTGGGGAATGGAATGGGAATGATCTGGCATGGACACGATGCAACTTGGTCAGAGCCAGTCGCATCAAGCATTGCTTTCCTATTCGGCTGGATGGGGACTACAGCGGCAACAGTCGTTTTTTATGTAGCTTGGTGGCTGCATTTACTGATCATATTATCTTTCCTTGTTTATATCCCGCAATCTAAGCATGCTCACTTGATTGCCGGTCCGATAAATGTATTCCTGAATCGCCTGGACAATCCGGGGAAATTGAAACCGGTGGATTTGGAAGAAGAGGTTCTCGACAAAGAAGGCAATCAATATTACGGTGCCAAATATATCGAAGATTTGACGCAGTATCAAATGGTGGACCTCTATGCCTGTGTGGAGTGCGGGCGCTGTACGAATATGTGCCCGGCTACAGGTACCGGTAAAATGCTGTCACCGATGGATATCATAATCAAGATGCGTGACCATTTAACAAATACAGGCGCTGCTGTTACAACGAAGCAGCCATGGGTGCCATCTTTTGTTTTTGGAAATACGAAGGGAAATAAGATAGCATTGGCTGGTGCCACGCAGGGAGCGCAGGAATCTGCTGCAGCTATCGAAGCTTACAGTCCGAGCCTGATTGGTGAAGTCATTACCGAAGAAGAACTTTGGGCTTGTACCACATGCCGGAACTGTGAAGATCAATGCCCGGTAATGAATGAACATGTCGACAAAATCATCGATATGCGCCGTTATCTAGTGTTGACAGAGGGCAGACTTGATCCTGATGCGCAACGTGCCATGACGAATATTGAGCGACAAGGAAACCCGTGGGGACTGAACCGTAAAGAGAGAGAAGGTTGGCGAAGCCTTCGGGAAGATGTCAGCGTCCCTACCGTGAAGGAATTACAAAAGGCAGACGAAGAATTCGAGTATTTATTCTGGGTAGGTTCAATGGGGTCGTACGATAACCGTAGCCAGAAGATTGCCCTTTCCTTTGCTAAATTATTGAATGAAGCGGGCGTGAAATTCGCAATTCTCGGAAATAAGGAGAAAAACTCAGGGGATACTCCCCGTCGATTGGGTAATGAGTTTGTTTTCCAGGAACTTGCAATGAAAAATATAGAAGAATTCCAGAAGAATGAAATAAAGAAAATCGTAACGATCGATCCGCATGCATACAATATCTTCAAAAATGAGTATCCGGATTTTGGCTTGGAAGCGGAAGTGTATCACCATACTGAACTGTTAGCCAAACTTGTCAGTGAAGGCAGGTTGGTGCCTCAGTATCCGGTGAATGAGACGATTACATTCCACGATTCCTGTTACTTGGGAAGGTACAATGAAGTTTACAGCCCGCCGCGTGAAATCTTACAATCCATTGATGGTGTGAAACTTATTGAGATGGAGCGTAACCGTGAAAAGGGTATGTGCTGTGGTGCTGGAGGCGGTTTGATGTGGATGGAAGAGGAAACAGGAAACCGCATTAATGTGGCCCGTACCGAACAAGCGCTGGCCGTCAGTCCAACAGTGATCAGTTCAGGATGTCCTTATTGCCTGACCATGCTATCTGATGGGACGAAAGCAAAAGAAGTTGAGGAAAATGTTAAAACGTATGATGTAGCTGAACTGCTCGAAAAAGCGGTCATTGGTGAAAACAAATCGATTGCCTCTTAATTTAAAATGAAATTGCCTGCTTCTCCGATATGGAATGAATCAAATGGAAGCAGGCAATATTTTAAATATTTATAAACTAAATATTTTCATTTTTGAGAAAAATGTGTAATATAATATAATATTAAAGCGCTTACAACACTATTTTTTTAACTCCAAATTGAGCGAGCGTTCAATCAATGTTACTTATAGGGGGAAATAATGATGGCGAAAACAGTGATTATTAGCGGTGTGAGAACACCTTTTGGAAAATTTGGCGGCGGTCTTAGCAGTTTGACGGCATCACAACTTGGTGGAATAGCAATCAAAGAGGCACTTGTTCGGGCAGGGATTGAAAGTAGCCAAGTAGACGAGGTCATCATGGGGAATGTGCTTCAGGCAGGCCAAGGCCAAATACCGTCCCGCCAGGCAGCCCGTCATGCTGGATTGCCTTGGGAAGTGAAAACGGAAACCATTAATAAAGTATGCGCATCAGGACTTCGCAGTGTCACATTGGCTGATCAGATCATTCGCTTAGGTGAAGAAGAAATCATTGTTGCCGGCGGAATGGAATCGATGAGCAATGCGCCTTATATCCTTCCGAAAGCAAGGTGGGGCCTAAGGATGGGTGATGGAGAACTGAAGGATACCATGATTTCGGATGGACTTAGCTGTAGTTTTACGGGCGTTCATATGGGGACTTACGGAAACAGTACTGCCGAGGATCTTGAAATCACCCGAGAGGAGCAAGATAGCTGGGCTTACGAGAGTCATCAAAAAGCGGTAAAAGCAATCGATGGCGGTTTTCTTGCAGAAGAAATCATTTCCGTACAGGTGCCTGTGCGAAAAGGCGAACCAATTACCATCGAACATGATGAAGCCCCAAGAAAAGATACATCTGCCGGGAAGTTAGCTAAATTAGGTCCAGCTTTCAATAATGAGGGGACCATTACGGCAGGTAATGCTCCGGGTGTCAATGATGGGGCAGGTGCACTCGTTTTGATGAGTGAGGAACGTGCGGAAAAAGAAGGAAAAACGCCTTTTGCCTATATTTTAGCTCATGCAGAAGTGGCAGTGGAAGCAAAGGACTTCCCTAAAACGCCAGGTTTGGTCATAAATGAACTCCTGAAGAAGACAGGAAAATCAATAGAGGAAATTGATTTGTTTGAAGTGAACGAAGCATTTGCAGCGGTTGCATTGGCAAGTGGGAAAATTGCCAACGTCAAGCCGGGAAAAGTGAATGTAAACGGAGGGGCTGTAGCATTAGGCCACCCAATCGGGGCGAGTGGTGCCCGCATCATCATTACGCTGATGCATGAACTTAAACGCCGCGGAGGGGGATTGGGCATCGCAGCGATCTGTAGTGGCGGCGGACAGGGGGATGCCATTTTAATTGAAGTGCCAAAGCAAGGATAATAGTTTCATAGATAAATGAGGAGGTATTTTCATGGGCATTCAAAAAGTGATGGTCATTGGTGCGGGACAGATGGGATCTGGCATTGCCCAGGTCTGTGCAATGAGCGGTTATAAAGTTCTTTTACACGATTTAAAAGGTGAATATGTAGAAAAGGGGTTAGGGACAATTACCAAGAATCTTTCCCGGCAGGTTGAAAAAGGGAAAATGGAATCCGAGGAGAAAGATGCAACACTTTCCCGGTTGACTTCATCGACGGATTTGAAAAATGCGGCTGAGGTAGATTTAGTGATTGAAGCTGCAGTGGAAAACATGGAAATAAAAACAAAAATATTCGCCGAGTTGGATGAAATCACGCCACAACACGTCATTCTTGCATCCAATACTTCTTCGCTTCCGATTACCGAGATAGCCGCTGCCACGAAAAGGCCGGAAAAGGTAATTGGCATGCACTTTATGAACCCCGTACCAGTCATGAAGCTGGTTGAGATCATCCGTGGCCTTGCTACATCGGATGAAGTTTATAAAGATGTTGAAAAGATGGCTGAATCCTTGAACAAGGTACCGGTGGAAGTCAATGATTTTCCAGGTTTTGTAGCGAATCGGATTTTAATGCCGATGATCAATGAGGCCATCTATACACTTTATGAGGGCGTCGCTACTAAAGAGGCGATCGATGACGTAATGAAACTGGGAATGAACCATCCGATGGGCCCGCTTACGCTAGCTGACTTCATTGGGCTAGATACATGCTTGTACATAATGGAAACCCTTCACCAAGGGCTGGGAGACGATAAATACCGACCGTGTCCGCTGTTAAGGAAATATGTAAAAGCTGGGTGGTTAGGCAAGAAATCAGGACGGGGCTTTTATGAATATAACTAATCATAGAAGATGTGCAGCTAGGGAGGAATGAAGGATGGATTTAAAGTTTACAGAAGAACAGGAAATGATGCGGAAAATGGTAAGCGCTTTTGCGGAGAAAGAGATTACCCCTCATATCGAGGCAATGGAAACAGGCGTGTTTCCAAAAACGATTCTGCAAAAAATGGGTGAGCTTGGTTTGATGGGAATCCCGATTTCAGAAGAATACGGTGGCGCAGGTATGGACTTCATGTCTTATATCATCGCCATCAATGAGATTTCCAAAGTTAGTCCAACTCTCGGTGTCATACTGTCCGTTCATACTTCTGTTGGAACAAATCCAATCGTTTATTTTGGAACGGAAGAGCAGAAGCGAAAATATGTGCCTAAGTTAGCCGCTGGTAAATATTTAGGCGCATTTTGCTTGACTGAGCAAAGCTCAGGTTCCGATGCTGCGAGTTTGAAAGCGAAGGCAGTGGCAGTAAAGGAAGACGGAGAATATCGAATAAATGGGTCCAAGGTTTTTATCACTAATGGCGGGGAAGCGGATGTGTTCATTGTTTTTGCTTCAACGGACCCTCAGAAGGGAAGCAAGGGAATCTCTGCTTTTATTGTAGAAAAAGGGACGCCAGGTTTAATCATCGGTAAAGATGAACGTAAAATGGGCCTTCATGGCTCGAGCACCGTACAGGTGACGTTCGAGGATATGAAAGTGCCTGCTGCCAATCTCCTTGGCAAAGAAGGTGAAGGCTTTAAGATCGCAATGGCCAACTTGGATGCTGGAAGGATCGGCATTGCTGCTCAAGCTCTGGGAATTGCAGAAGGCGCCATGGAACATGCCGTCCAATATGCAAAAGACAGAGTTCAATTTGGCAAACCTATTGCAGCACAACAGGGGATTGGTTTCAAGCTTGCTGAAATGGCAACGAGTATAGAAGCTTCAAGGTTACTCGTCTATCGTGCGGCGTTTTTGCGCTCACAGGGATTAAAGTGCGGTAAAGAGGCGGCCATGGCTAAGCTATTCGCTTCGAGGACGGCTGTTGATGTGGCGATAGAAGCAGTCCAGGTTTTCGGAGGTTATGGATATACAACGGAGTATCCGGTCGAACGCTATTTCAGGGATGCAAAGGTAACTGAAATTTATGAGGGTACCAGCGAAATACAGAGAATGGTCATCAGTAAGAATCTATAAATACGAAAAATTTCGGGGGGGATAGTTATGCAATTTAAACTAACGGAAGAACATGAAATGATCAGAAAAATGGTGAGGGACTTTGCCCAGAATGAAGTGGCTCCGACTGCTGCCGAGAGGGATGAAGAAGAACGATTTGACCGAGAGATCTTCGATAAAATGGCTGAACTTGGATTGACTGGGATTCCGTGGCCTGAGGAATACGGCGGAATTGGAAGTGATTACTTAGCGTATTGCATAGCGATTGAGGAACTTTCCCGCGTTTGCGCTTCTACTGGGGTGACTTTATCAGCCCATACATCGCTTGCAGGGTGGCCAATATATAAATTTGGGTCTGAAGAACAAAAACAAAAATACCTTCGCCCGATGGCACAGGGTGAAAAAATCGGTGCATATGGCCTGACTGAACCTAGTTCAGGCTCAGACGCAGGCGGTATGAGAACGACTGCAAAGCTTGTAGGTGATGAATATATCATCAGCGGTTCAAAAATTTTCATTACAAACGGCGGGATTGCGGATACATATGTTGTCTTTGCTTTGACTGACCCTGAATCGAAACAAAAAGGAACGAGTGCCTTTATCATTGAAAAAGATTTCCCGGGTTTTAGTGTCGGCAAAAAAGAGAAGAAGCTGGGGATCCGTTCATCACCGACCACGGAAATCATCTTTGATGAATGCCGAGTGCCTAAAGAAAATCTCCTTGGTAAAGAAGGAGAGGGCTTTAAAATAGCGATGATGACACTTGATGGCGGGCGTAACGGAATTGCCGCCCAGGCCGTTGGGATCGCCCAAGGTGCATTGGATGCCGCGGTGGGTTATGCAAAGGAGCGCGTCCAATTTGGCAAGCCAATTTCTGCACAGCAAGGAATTGGTTTTAAATTGGCGGATATGGCAACGGGTGTTGAAGCTTCAAGGCTATTAACTTATCAGGCTGCATGGTTGGAATCTGTGGGCCTTCCATATGGAAAAGAGTCGGCAATGTCTAAACTTTTTGCTGGAGATACAGCCATGAAAGTGACGACAGAAGCCGTGCAGGTCTTTGGAGGTTATGGATATACAAAGGATTATCCTGTAGAACGGTATATGCGTGACGCGAAAATCACCCAAATCTACGAAGGTACACAGGAAATTCAAAAGCTGGTCATCTCAAGGATGATTACTAAATAGGTTTGAAACTGAGGTTTTCCGATGAGGCACTGTTCTTACCGGAATTCCCTTTTCAATTTCTTCAGAAGATTGTCTTAGGTAATTGAATGATGGGCTTTCTAAAAGGAGTTTTATAATGGAAAAAAGAGAAGTTCTTGCATCTGTAAAGGATGAGCGGCTGGTTGAAAAAAGGCGTACACAAATGATTAAAGGAGCGGTCAACCTTTTTAAGGAAAAGGGATTTCATCGTACGACTACCAGGGAAATTGCAAAAGCTGCCGGCTTTAGTATTGGCACGTTATACGAGTATATCCGAACCAAGGAAGATATATTATATCTCGTTTGTGACTTTATCTATGATGAAGTCCAGGAAAAGCTTCAGAAAGAAATAGAACAGAGTGATGGGACACTTGAAAGTTTGAAGCTGACGATCGCCTATTTTTATAAAGTGATGGATGATATGCAGGACGAAGTGCTGGTCATGTATCAGGAAGTGAAAGCCCTGACGAAAGACGCTTTACCGTATGTTCTGAACAAAGAAATTCGGATGGTGGGCATGTTCGAAAAGGTGATAACGAAATGTGTCGAGAATGGGGAGCTATCGTTGACGGAAAAACAAATAAGCCTTATTTCACATAACATTTTCGTTCAGGGACAGATGTGGAGTTTTAGAAGATGGGCCTTGCATAAACAGTATACGCTTCAAGAGTATGTTGAACTGCAGACGCAATTATTGATTCAAAATGTATCGGGTTTCAAAAAGCACTGATATAAATAGGTTTCAATAAGGAGGAGCTAAATGAGTACAGTTGAGGTGTATAAACCGAAGAACCATATTAGATTCGTTACTGCTTCGAGTTTATTTGATGGACATGATGCATCTATCAATATAATGAGGAGAATCCTTCAGTCCAGCGGGGCAGAAGTTATTCACCTAGGTCATAATCGTTCGGTGGAAGAGATCGTGAATGCGGCTATCCAGGAAGATGTTCAAGGCATAGCCATGTCATCTTACCAAGGCGGACATGTGGAATATTTTAAATATATGTATGATCTGCTGAAGGAAAAGGGAGCCGAGCACATTCGGATTTTTGCCGGCGGTGGCGGGGTCATCATCCCAAGGGAAATTAAAGAACTCCATGATTATGGGATTGCCCGTATCTTTTCGCCTGATGAAGGGCGGGAATATGGCCTGCAAGGAATGATAAACGTATTGATGGAGGAGTGTGATTTCTCGACAGTCAAACCATCTTTACAGGAACGTTTTGATGAACTGATTGCTGGGGGAACAAATGCCATTGCCCAATTTATTACCTTTGCCGAAAATAGACTGGATGCTTCACAGGAATCAGCGGCCGCGGTGGAGAGTCTTTTTGAGCAGATCAAGACTTCCGAAAAGAAGGTTCCTGTTCTGGGAATTACAGGAACTGGCGGCGCTGGAAAAAGTTCATTGACTGATGAATTGATACGAAGGTTCATTAACGAAATTCCAGACGAGAGAGTCGCCATTCTATCTGTCGACCCGACCAAACAGAAAACGGGCGGTGCCCTGCTTGGTGACAGGATCAGAATGAACTCGATCTTTTCTGAGCGTGTTTATATGCGGAGCCTAGCCACGCGCCATTCAAAAAGTGAGTTGTCTTTGGCAATAAAAGATGCCATTTCAGTCGTGAAGGCAGCTGGCTTCGATTTAATCATCGTCGAAACGAGCGGAATTGGTCAGGGGGATGCAGAAATTGCCGAGATATGCGATGTATCCATGTATGTAATGACCAGTGAATTCGGTGCTCCTTCGCAACTTGAAAAAATCGATATGATTGATTATGCAGACTTGATAGTCATTAACAAATACGAGCGCAAAGGCTCCGAGGATGCAAAAAACCAAGTTCAGAAGCAATACCAAAGAAGCCGTACACTCTTTGATCAAGATCCATCTGAAATGCCAGTATACGGTACAATCGCTTCCCAATTCAATGACCCAGGCACCAATGCACTATTCGCTGCCCTGATTGAAAAGCTTAATGAAAAATCAGGGACGGGTTGGAGTACGTCCTTTTCGAAAGAAGCGGATGTTTACAAGCAAAATGTCATCATTCCTACTGACCGTCGATATTATTTACGTGAAATCAGTGATACGGTCAGATCGTATCATAAACGTGCGGCTGAACAAGTACGTATTGCCCGGAGGCTTTTCCAGCTTGAAGGAGCAATTGATGCAATTAAGGAAAATGATAACAACGACGATATGGTGGCTTCTTTAGAAAAACTGAAAAAGGAAACCGCTTCGAATTTATCACCTGAATCTAAAAAAGTCCTTTCTGGATGGATGGATTTAAAAGAAAAGTATGCAGGGGAGCAGTTTGTAACGAAAGTCAGGGATAAAGAAATCGTCACAAAGCTGAAAACTAAAAGTTTATCAGGTTTAATGATTCCAAGGGTATCTCTTCCTAAATATGCCGATTATGGAGAGATCTTAGGATGGGTATTCCGTGAGAACGTTCCGGGCTTCTTTCCTTACACAGCGGGAGTCTTTCCTTTCAAGCGTGAAGGGGAAGACCCGAAGCGGCAATTTGCCGGTGAAGGATCGCCCGACCGAACCAACAGGCGTTTTCATTATTTGTCAAAGGACGATAATGCTAAACGGCTAAGTACGGCTTTCGATTCTGTAACTTTATATGGCGAGGACCCTGATCACCGGCCTGATATCTATGGAAAGGTAGGGGAAAGCGGAGTCAGCATCTGTACGTTGGATGACATGAAAAAGCTGTATGCAGGCTTTGACCTTTGCCACCCCTCAACCTCTGTATCCATGACCATCAATGGACCGGCACCAATCATTTTGGCCATGTATATGAATACTGCAGTCGATCAGCAGATTCAACGGAAAGAAGAAGAGTTAGGCCGTCCCCTTACGGATGCCGAGGCTGAAGAAGTGCAGGCTTATACCCTTCAAACGGTACGCGGAACTGTTCAAGCGGATATTCTGAAAGAGGACCAAGGCCAGAATACATGCATCTTCTCTACGGAATTTGCTTTAAGGTTAATGGGGGACATTCAAGCATATTTCATCGATCGGAAAGTCAGGAACTACTACTCTGTATCCATTTCTGGCTATCACATTGCAGAAGCCGGTGCCAACCCCATTTCACAGCTGGCTTTTACTTTAGCGAATGGCTTTACTTACATCGAATATTATTTAAGTCGCGGAATGAATATTGATGACTTTGCCCCGAATTTGTCGTTCTTCTTCTCAAATGGGCTCGACCCGGAATATACGGTTATCGGGAGGGTGGCAAGAAGGATTTGGGCGACAGTCATGCGGGATAAATATGGTGCGAATGACCGTAGCCAGAAGCTCAAATACCATATACAGACTTCTGGGCGCTCCCTTCATGCGCAAGAAATTGATTTTAATGATATCAGAACGACACTTCAGGCTTTAATGGCACTACAGGACAACTGTAACTCCCTGCATACTAATGCGTATGATGAAGCCATCACGACGCCTACCGAAGAATCCGTGCGCCGGGCAATGGCCATACAAATGATCATTACAAAGGAGCATGGTCTCTCAAAAAATGAAAACCCGATGCAAGGTGCCTTCATCGTAGAGGAATTGACGGATCTGGTTGAAGAGGCCGTACTGCAAGAGTTCGATCGCATCAATGATCGAGGCGGTGTGCTGGGTGCAATGGAGACGCAGTATCAGCGTGGGAAAATCCAGGATGAATCGATGCATTACGAAATGAAAAAGCATACGGGAGAATTGCCGATCATTGGTGTCAATACGTATTTGAACCCAAACCCTCCTTCCGAAGAAGCAGTGAACAGCATGGAAATTGCCCGTGCAACAAAGGAAGAAAAGGAAGGGCAAATCATAAATCTCCGGGCATTCCAGGAAAGAAATGAGGAGTTCACGGATGAGGCGCTAACTAAACTAAAATTGGCAGCCATGAATGGGGAAAATATCTTTGCTGAACTCATGAACTGCGTGAGAGTGGCCAGTCTGGGTCAGATAACGAGGGCGCTATATGATGTAGGCGGTCAATATCGAAGAAATATGTAAACTAAGAAGGGGGCTCCGAACGTTTAGGGGCCTCTTTTTTAAATAATTTCTGTCTTTTTTAACAAAATGAAGATTTTACCTTATAATTATTTGGAAAAGGGGCAAAAATGAAGAATCAGCCCTATTGGAGTTGAGAAAATGAACCTGAAAATGATTGGATTAATCATAGGTTACATTCTTGCCATCATTTTTCTATTTGAGCTGTATGAGCATCAACTGGGTGCCATTTCTTTTTTTATCCTGACTGTTGTCTTTTTTACGGCAGCCTATCGTCAGAAATCCAAAAAGAAAAAGGAATGATTTTTAGCTTCTGGTTTCCTGTGAATGATAGACAATAAGGTAAATCTGTGAAAGTATCATATAGAACTAGCATAAACCCATTTAGATTGTTTATAATGGAGTATATGTCTAGCAGGAATTGTCGTTATTTTATCGAACTACTGTTTTAGATTATTTTTTTATGTGAAAAAACACGGAATTCAGTGTTTGAATAGAGAAGGGAAGTGCGGAATTTGAGTTTAAAACAATACTCAAAAGAGCAATTATTGGAAATGTCCTTAATAGAGATGGCATATGATTTGTTAGTGGAAAGAAATGAACCGATTCCATTTAAAGATTTAATAAGTGAATTAGCTTCGCTGCACCATTTATCTAAAGCGGAAGTGGAAAAGAAAATCGCACAATTCTATACGGATTTAAATGTGGATGGCCGCTTCACTTCACTTGGGGACAACCGTTGGGGATTGAAAACATGGTACCCGGTTGACCAAATCGAAGAAGAAGTCGTACATGTTGTAAAACCTAAAAAGAAAAAGAAAGCCAAAAAGGCTGCTGTCGTTATCGACGATTTCGATGAACTTGAAGACGAAGACCTTGACTTTGAGGAAGATATCGATGATCTGGACGAGGATGAAGATGATGACGATGATGATATTCTAGGTACTCCAGTCATCGACGAAGTGCTTTTGGATGATGACGTGGATGATGACGACGATCTGGAAGAAGAAATAATCGAAGATGATGCATTTGTTCTGGAAGATGATGAGGACGAAGATGAAGACGAAGATGATTTGGATGACTTGGATAAAGAGGATGAGAAATAAATAATCGCCCTTGACTTTTTGAGGCGAAATTTGTAGAATCATTTTTGGGCTCCTTAAAAAAGGACACAATGATTAAATTATATCGCTCCCTTACTTTTATTGTAAGCGGAGCGTTTTTGTTTTTAATGATGGAATGAATAAATGACATCATTTTTTTATTTTTAAAAATGATTTCTCGTAGAATTGTAAAAACTATAGAGAACCTATTTATGTTTACTGTCATTTAAGGAAATTTATTCTTGTTCATGTATCCTGCATGACTCTCACTAAAGACCTTTAAGTGATTAATGGTTTGTATTGGTTTACGGTTTTTAGCTTTTAACCGCTCATGTGGCGGAAGATTTGATTCAAGTTCCGATTTAATGATGTGAAGAACAGAATTGGAAGAAAACATTCTATAGGAGGATATAAGATGACAAAATATATTTTTGTGACAGGTGGAGTAGTTTCTTCCTTGGGAAAAGGGATAACGGCCGCTTCTTTAGGTAGATTATTAAAAAATAGGGGATTGAATGTTACGATCCAGAAGTTTGACCCTTATATCAACTTGGATCCTGGTACGATGAGTCCATATCAACATGGTGAAGTGTTTGTAACGGATGATGGTGCTGAAACGGATTTGGATTTAGGGCACTATGAGCGTTTCATTGATATCAACCTTGGTAAACACAGCAATGTGACTACAGGCAGAATTTATTCAACCGTCCTGAGAAAAGAACGCCGTGGCGATTATCTAGGTGGAACGGTTCAAGTCATTCCACATATCACGAATGAAATTAAAGAACGGGTTTTCCGTTCAGGTAATGAAACGAATGCCGATATAGTCATCACTGAAATTGGCGGTACTGTAGGGGATATCGAGTCTCTTCCATTCCTTGAAGCGATTCGCCAAATCAAGAGTGATATCGGCATCAATAATGTTATGTATATCCACTGTACACTGGTTCCTTACATCAAAGCTGCTGGTGAAATGAAAACAAAACCGACACAGCATAGTGTAAAAGAATTACGCAGTCTTGGCATTCAGCCAAATATCATCGTTGCCCGTACAGAAAGTCCGATTTCACAAGATATGAAGGATAAAATCGCTTTATTCTGCGATATCGATAAAAATTCTGTTATCGAATGTCTTGATGCGGATACACTTTACTCGATCCCTCTTGCGCTTCAAGCACAAAATATGGACCAAATCGTTTGTGATCACTTGCAATTGGACTGTGGCGAAGCGGATATGGAAGATTGGAAGGAACTAGTTAAAAAGGTTACTTCTTTATCAAAGAAAACGAAAATCGCCTTAGTCGGAAAATATGTTGAATTGCAAGATGCTTATCTTTCTGTAGTGGAAGCACTTAAGCATGCAGGTTACGCATTTGATGCAGATGTTGAAATCGACTGGGTGAATTCTGAAGATGTAACAAAAGAAAATGTTGCAGAACTTCTTCAAGATGCAGATGGAATCCTTGTCCCTGGCGGTTTTGGAGATCGTGGAATCGAAGGGAAAATTGCAGCGACCGAATTTGCCCGCACGACCAAAACACCATTCTTCGGAATTTGCTTAGGCATGCAGTTAGCGTCCATTGAGTATGCACGCAACGTCCTGGGATTGCCAGAAGCACATTCAGCTGAAATTAATGAAAATACTCCAGATCCAATTATCGATCTTCTTCCTGAGCAGAAGGATGTAGAAGATTTGGGCGGTACACTGCGTCTTGGTCTGTATCCATGTAAGCTTATCGAAGGAACTAAAGCATACGAAGCGTATAATGACGAGGTAGTTTATGAACGTCACCGTCACCGTTATGAATTCAATAACCACTACCGTCAAGCTATGGAAGAGGCAGGATTCGTGTTCTCTGGTACAAGTCCAGATGGTCGTCTAGTTGAAATCGTTGAACTGAAAGATCATCCTTGGTTTGTGGCTTCTCAATTCCATCCGGAATTCACGTCACGTCCTAACCGCCCACAGCCGCTATTCCGTGACTTTGTCGGTATGTCATTAAAACGCGGCAAAAATCTTTAATAAATAAAAAAAACAGCCCATTGGGCTGTTTCAGACTGTAGGCAAACTTGAAGAAAATCGAGTTTGCCTACAGTTTTTTTATGGCTTGTACAATTTGGGCATTGATTTCCAATCCAGGCACTCGCTTTCTGCGGGCGGTCATTGAGCCTCCTCGGCCTGCGCCTGTGGGGTCTCCCTTAGAGGCGCTTTTTCCACAGGAATCTCGCACCTTTCCCAATCAACTTTGTTATAACATTTAGATAGTAAACATACCTGAGGAGTCGAAGGTGCTGCTTTGGGTCAGTTGGTTCGGGAACAACATTTGATGTTTTCCGAACCCCTTTTTTTAGATGAATTTATCATTCTTCATCTTCATATTCTTTTATGATTTCTTCAAGAGTGAATTTAACCCCATAATAAGCGAAAAGAGCGGCAATGAGGGTAGGGAACCCATAACGATTTCCGGTTTCATCGGGAATCAATCCCCGTTGGATACGTAAATCAATATGAACGTCAGCCAACTCCAAAAGAGAATCTTCTTCAGAAGCGACGGATGTAGAAACCGCAACAAATGGGATATCTTTTTCCTTTAGCTGTTTTGCCAGCAACACTGCTTCTGAATCATCCGAATGACGGCTGAATATAAGAAATCGATCCTCCCTGGAAATGGTTTCTCCTAATTCATATCTTTTTGCCTTAATAAAGGGTTCTGCCCCATCCAAAGCCTCGGCAGTGACGCCCTGCATTTCACCAAAACCGTGAATGAAAACGGATCCATCCCCAACCGCAGCCTGAGCCAGCAAGCGTCCGGCATCTTCCATTTCAAAGGCTTCATTTTCAATCATTTTTTTAAATAAACCGCTTATCTGTGTCGAAAAAATTTTTAACATGATTAGGGACTCCTTTAAAAATAATATACTTATTATAAAGGACTTTCCTTTGCATTGACAGGTTTCAGGGTTTTTGATCCAAAGTGCTGAATTTACTAAATCGGTCGAAAAAACAAAAAAATTAAAATTCCTTTTAGCTATACAGCAGGAATTTTGTTACAATTATCGAATATGAACATAGAATTCACGAATGGAATAAATGCGTTGGACCTCAAGTAATTTAACGCAATCTATGTAACTACCCTTTTTCGGGTAATATGGCCGAATAGGCTAATATATTTAAATTGATGAATCGGGAAGGGGAGAGGTGATAAAATGCCAGGGAAAATATTGATTGTTGATGATCAATTCGGGATTCGTATTTTATTGAACGAGGTTTTACATAAAGAAGGGTATGAAACATTTCAAGCCGCTAATGGCATTCAAGCATTGGAAGTGCTAAATAATCATTCACCTGATCTTGTATTGCTGGATATGAAGATTCCGGGAATGGATGGCATTGAGATCTTGAAAAGGATGAAAGTCGTCGATCCGGACATCCGGGTCATAATCATGACGGCGTATGGTGAACTTGATATGATTCAAGAAGCAAAGGATCTAGGGGCAATGACACACTTTGCAAAGCCGTTCGATATTGATGATATTAGAAAAGCCGTTCGTGAATACTTGCCGATTCAATCAAGTTAAACGTCTTGAAAATTTAATATTATTGACGGAGTAGTTGCCACGGCTATCTTTTTTTAGATGGGCCGTGTTTTTTTGGAATAAAATTTGAGGCTTGGTATAGTGTAATTGTTGCTGTTTTTTTGATGTATTGATATGCTAAAAGAGGAGAGATATTCTGATTTATAAGCGTATGCTACGTTGGTTTTAGGGAATATCTAGAAAGAAATAACTTTAAAATTATAACACCCACTAGTAGGAGGAAATCAAATGCCTTTAGTTTCTATGAAAGATATGCTGAATAAAGCCCTTGATGAAAAATATGCGGTAGGTCAATTCAATATCAATAACCTTGAATGGACTCAAGCTATTCTAGCTGCTGCAGAACAAGAAAAATCTCCAGTTATCCTTGGTGTTTCCGAAGGTGCTGCCCGTCATATGGGTGGTTTTAAAACGACTGTCATGATGGTTCAAGGATTGTTGGAAGACATGAAAATCACTGTTCCTGTGGCCATTCACCTTGACCATGGTTCAAGTTTTGATAAATGTAAAGAAGCTATCGAAGCCGGATTCACTTCAGTAATGATCGATGCTTCACATCATCCAATCGAAGAGAATATTGAAACAACCAAGAAGGTTGTCGAATTCGCTCACGCACGGAATGTTTCGGTTGAAGCGGAAGTGGGCACGGTTGGCGGACAAGAAGATGATGTAATCGCTGATGGAGTTGTATATGCAGACCCTCAAGAATGTGAACAGTTAGTTAAAGAAACGAATGTCGACTGTTTTGCTCCAGCTTTGGGATCCGTTCACGGACCATACAAAGGTGAACCTGACCTAGGCTATAAAGAAATGGAAGAAGTACGCGATTTAACGAACAAACCTCTTGTTCTTCATGGCGGTACAGGCATCCCTACAAAAGATATCCAAAAAGCGATTTCTCTTGGAACATCAAAAATCAATGTGAATACGGAAAATCAAATTGTGTTCACAAAAGCGGTTCGTGAAATTCTGAATAACGATTCTGAAGTGTACGATCCTCGTAAATACATGGTTCCTGGCCGTGAAGCTATTAAAGAAACTGTCATCGGTAAAATACGTGAATTCGGTTCAAACGGCAAAGCATAATTGTAAGATGATAAAGGCAATATTCCCATTGGGGGGTCCCCCCCTAATGGTTTCTTTTAGATGCAGGGCTGAAATCCGGGCTCTATTTTTCGAACAATTAGAATTCAGAGACATATAGAGAAATAAAAAATCGATTACATACGGAGGCTATTTTATGAAATTCTTTATAGATACAGCAAACATGGAAGAAATCAAACAAGCCCACGAACTTGGCGTTTTAGCAGGTGTTACGACTAACCCGTCCCTTGTTGCAAGAGAAAAAGGAGTTTCTTTCCATGACCGGCTAAAAGAAATCACAAGCCTTGTTAAGGAATCCGTTTCTGCTGAAGTCATTGCGCTTGATTTTGAAGGAATGATGGCTGAAGCCAAGGAACTCGTTGCGATTGCACCTAATATCACGATTAAAGTGCCAATGACTCCGGACGGCTTGAAGGCTGTTTCAGCACTTACAAAACAAGGTGTAAAAACAAATGTCACGCTTATTTTCAGTGCCAACCAAGCATTATTGGCAGCTAGGGCAGGAGCAACTTATGTTTCGCCATTTTTAGGACGCTTGGATGACATCGGCCAAAATGGTTTGGATTTAATTTCGGATATTGCTGACATATTTGCGATCCATGATATCAACGCTGAGATCATTGCAGCTTCCATTCGCCATCCGATGCATATTACAGAAGCGGCTCTTAAAGGGGCACATATTGCAACGATCCCTTATAAAGTTTTAATCCAATTATTCCACCACCCATTAACGGATAAAGGGATTGAAGCTTTCTTGAACGATTGGAATTCACGCACTGAAGCATAATGCCTTGCCGCTAAGTCGCTATAGATTGCACCTTTTTAATAAAATTAACATAAATTAGAAATTTTTATCTTTTTTTTACATGAATTTGCTACTTTTGTGTAAACTAAAGAACTAGATAGTAAATGTTGTCGGATTATGCAATTTCCTTGTGGTAAAATATTACTTTTTGAAAGTAGCTTCTAAGTGCTTAGCGTGGAAGGGAGTTTATTATGGAAAAACTTAAAATTGCCGGTGGCTACCCTCTAAAGGGAAGCATTCGTGTCAGCGGAGCAAAAAATAGTGCGGTTGCCCTTATTCCAGCAACAATTTTAGCGGACTCTCCCGTAACGATTGAAGGCCTGCCTGATATCTCGGATGTACAGATGCTGAAAGAGTTAATGGAGGAAATTGGCGGTGAGGTATCCTTTGATGAAGGAGAAATGACAGTCAACCCTAGCAGGATGATTTCAATGCCTCTTCCCAATGGAAGGGTCAAGAAGTTACGTGCCTCTTATTATTTAATGGGGGCAATGCTTGGTAAGTTCAAAAAGGCAGTGATCGGCTTGCCTGGAGGCTGCCATTTAGGACCCCGTCCGATAGATCAGCATATTAAGGGCTTCGAAGCACTAGGCGCACAAGTGACGAATGAACAAGGAGCCATTTACCTTAGGGCGGACGAGCTACGGGGAGCGCGCATCTATTTGGATGTCGTTAGTGTAGGGGCAACGATTAACATCATGCTTGCCGCTGTTTTGGCCAAAGGCCGCACTGTGATTGAAAACGCTGCGAAAGAACCGGAAATCATCGATGTTGCCACATTGTTGACCAATATGGGAGCGAAAATAAAGGGTGCTGGAACGGATATCATTCGTATTGATGGTGTGGAAAGTTTGCATGGGTGCAGGCATACGATCATACCGGATCGGATTGAAGCCGGTACTTTCATGATTTTAGCCGCTGCTGTCGGTGAAGGAATTCTGATCGATAATGTCATTCCCCAGCATTTGGAGTCATTGACTTCCAAATTGAGGGAAATGGGGATTAATATTGAAGCGGGTGATGACCAGATATTTGTCTCACCGGGAGAAAAATATAAATCCGTTGATATCAAGACGTTGGTTTACCCTGGATTCCCAACAGATCTTCAGCAACCTTTCACTTCCCTTTTAACAAAAGCAAGCGGTTCTAGCATGGTGACCGATACGATATACGGTGCACGATTTAAGCATATTGATGAACTGCGACGCATGAATGCGAAGATCAAAGTCGAGGGCAGAGCAGGCATCGTCGATGGTCCTGTCCAACTTCATGGGGCAAAAGTGAAGGCAAGCGATTTACGTGCCGGAGCAGCTCTGGTAATTGCTGGTTTAATGGCTGAAGGGATTACAGAAGTGACCGGGCTTGAACATATAGATCGCGGATATAGCCATCTTGTTGAAAAACTTTCAGGTTTGGGAGCGACGATTTGGCGTGAAGAAATGACCCAAGAAGAAGTGGAGCAGCTTAAAAGCTGATCCCTTTTCTTGTTACCTCATTGTGTTACTATATATGATATAATGTGTTATACTAATATATAAATAAATCATGCTAGTGTACATGAGGGGGAACCGGAAATGGAAAGAAGTTTATCGATGGAGCTTGTCCGCGTAACAGAGGCGGCGGCACTGAATTCAGCTCGTTGGATGGGAAGAGGAAAGAAAGACGAAGCAGATGATGCAGCAACAACTGCAATGCGGGATGTTTTCAATACTATTCCCATGCAAGGAACGGTTGTAATCGGTGAAGGGGAAATGGATGAAGCGCCAATGCTTTATATTGGTGAAAAACTTGGTACAGGTCTTGGTCCACTAGTGGATGTTGCGGTTGATCCTTTAGAAGGTACGAACATCGTGGCATCTGGCGGCTGGAATGCATTGGCTGTATTGGCGATAGCCGATAAGGGGAACCTGCTTCATGCTCCGGATATGTATATGGATAAAATAGCCGTTGGACCCGAGGCTGTTGGTCAGATTGATATCAATGCTTCCGTGTTGGACAACCTGAAAGCGGTAGCCAAGGCAAAAAATAAAGATATCCAAGACGTGGTTGCAACAGTATTGAACCGCGATCGTCATTCGAAGATCATTCATGAACTTCGTGAGGCAGGGGCACGTATCAAGTTGATCAACGATGGAGACGTAGCAGGAGCCATAAATACGGCTTTCGATCTTACTGGTGTTGATATCTTATTCGGATCTGGCGGAGCTCCAGAGGGAGTTATTGCAGCCGTTGCCTTGAAATGCCTTGGAGGGGAAATTCAAGGTAAGCTGGTTCCTCATAGTGATGAAGAAGTGGAACGCTGTGTAAAAATGGGCCTTGATTTAGGAAAAGTCCTCAGAATGGAAGATCTTGTTCGCGGAGATGACGCAATTTTTGCTGCAACAGGTGTGACTGATGGAGAACTTTTACGCGGTGTGCAATTTAAAGGGCATTACGGCGAAACGCAATCCGTAGTCATGCGTGCTAAATCTGGCACCGTTCGATTCATTGATGGGCGTCACAGTCTTAAAATTAAACCGAATGGTTTGATCGACTGATAGCGTTTTTTAGAAAAATCACTTTTAAAAAGCGAGCGGTTTCATCGCTCGCTTTCTCTTTTAAAAAATTTAAGTTGAATAATTAAAATAAAAAAAGTAAAATAAAGCTTGGTCTACTATTAATAATTTAAAATCTGCCCTTTCACTCCAAACTTCAAGAAGCCTTCAAATAATTTTCTTCTTTGCATGTAAAAATGTATCATCCTTTCTAAGAAAACTCTGGTCGGGTACATGGATTGCGGTTTTTCTTCCATCTAACAAACCATTTCTTTTTCAGTATGGGTGAAAACGTTTAATTAATAAAAGTGTGGTGTCATAATGAATTTAACTATTTCTAATTTAGAAAACATGAAACTAAAGGATCTCTATGAGCACGCGCGTGAATATAAAGTTTCCTATTACAGCAAACTTTCAAAAAAGGAACTTATTTTCGCTATCCTGAAAGCACAAGCTGAGCAGGATGGTCTCCTATTCATGGAGGGCGTTTTAGAGATCATCCCTTCAGAGGGCTTCGGTTTCCTGCGTCCAATTAATTATTCTCCAAGCTCGGAGGATATTTATATTTCTGCTTCACAGATCCGCAGATTCGATTTGCGAAATGGAGATAAAGTGTCCGGTAAGGTAAGGCCACCAAAAGAAAACGAGCGCTATTATGGATTGCTGCATGTTGAAGCGGTCAATGGCGATAATCCGGAATCAGCTAAAGAGCGTGTCCACTTTCCAGGTTTAACACCGCTGTATCCAAACAGGCAAATTAAACTGGAAACGACACCGAAGAACATATCAACCAGGATTATGGATGTTCTGGCACCGGTCGGTTTTGGACAGCGTGGTCTGATTGTCGCACCGCCAAAAGCCGGTAAAACGATGCTCATCAAAGAAATTGCCAATGCGATAACCACAAACCATCCCGAATCGGAATTGATTGTGCTGTTGATCGATGAACGCCCGGAAGAAGTGACAGACATTGAACGTTCCGTTGCAGGAGACGTGGTAAGTTCAACTTTTGATGAAGTGCCGGAAAACCATATCAAGGTGGCTGAGCTGGTGTTAGAACGAGCCATGCGCCTTGTGGAGCATAAACGGGATGTCATCATTTTAATGGACAGCATCACTCGACTTGCCCGTGCTTACAACCTTGTCATTCCGCCGAGCGGGCGAACACTATCAGGGGGTATTGACCCTGCTGCATTCCACCGTCCAAAACGCTTTTTCGGTGCGGCGAGGAATATCGAGGAAGGCGGAAGCCTGACGATCCTTGCTACAGCATTGGTGGATACGGGTTCAAGAATGGACGATGTCATTTATGAAGAATTTAAAGGTACGGGCAATATGGAGCTGCATTTAGATCGTGCCCTTGCCGAAAGACGCATCTTCCCGGCCATCGATATTCGTCGCTCAGGCACTCGTAAAGAAGAATTGTTAATTCCGAAAGATCGCCTGGATAAACTTTGGGCCATTAGGAAAACGATGTCAGATTCACCTGATTTCTCGGAGAAATTCCTTCGCCGTCTTAAACAGACAAAAGGTAATGAAGAATTTTTCAGTAAGCTGGATGAAGAGATGTCAGAAATGAAAAAGGGACCAGCGAGCGTAAAACGTTCTTAAACCCTGTAAGAAACAAACAGTTGCACAACTAGTTTTAAGTTGTTATAATGAGTTCATGTGTTTTTACAATAAATGTGAGGGTGTTTTTTCCCTCAACTTGAAGTATATAACTCTGTTTCGAATGATTCAGGGCATAAGGAGCTGAAAAGAATGAAAACTGGAATTCATCCAAATTATAAGCTTTCAAAAGTAATTTGCTCTTGCGGAAACACTTTTGAAACTGGTTCAGTTAAAGAAGAGATCAAAGTTGAGACTTGTTCAGAGTGCCATCCATTCTATACTGGTCGTCAAAAATTCGCTGAAGCTGGCGGACGTGTTGATCGTTTCAACAAAAAATACGGTATTAAATAAGCCGGACTTTTTAAAAAACAGGCAAGTATTTTTCTTGCCTGTTTTTTCTTTTTCATAAACAAGTAAGAATTTATATAAAGCCGGGTCGACTTCAAATTATGGCCAAGGGATCGACAGGTGGAAGGGAGTAGCTGTTTCCATGTATGTAATGAAACAAACAGGCTGGATCGAGCTTATTTGCGGAAGCATGTTTTCGGGTAAATCTGAGGAATTGATTAAACGAGTCAGCCGTGCTCAATTTGCAAAAGAGCAAATAGCTGTATTTAAACCAGCTATTGATAATCGCTATGCGGAAGAGGCTGTCGTATCACACAATGGCTCTTCTGTGATGGCAAAACCGATTGCCCATTCAACGGATATTTTTAAGTATTTGGACAAGCCCCTGGATATTATTGCAATAGATGAAGTGCAATTTTTTGATCATGAAATTATCGGGGTTGCCCAGCATCTTGCGGACAGCGGTTATCGAGTGATTATGGCTGGACTCGATCAAGATTTCAGAGGAGAACCATTCGGTCCTATGCCTGTTCTATTATCGCTTGCAGAATCGGTGACTAAGCTGCAGGCTGTGTGTGAAGTGTGCGGATCGCCTGCGAGCAGGACACAGCGCTTGATAGATGGGGAGCCGGCCTCCTATGATGAGCCGATCATCCTTGTGGGTGCATCGGAATCGTACGAGCCCCGCTGCCGCCATCATCACGAAGTTCCGGGTAAGCTGTCTGTTGGGATTAAAGAACATATTTGAATGATGGTGCCCTATGATCCGATGAGATCGTAGGGTGCTTTTTTTATGAAGAAATGGTTGGGAATTATAATTAAGGTAGAAAAACTGCTGGAGTTATTCAGGTGGATGACCAATACATGGAAGGGAAATAAAAGATAAATATTGCCCCATTTTGGGTAGGCTAACGAGGAAATGTTCATCTTAACCAGTCAAAATGGAGGGAAAAAACATGAAATCAAAACTGTTTATTATGACGGCCATACTGCTTGCTGCACTAACGGCATGCGGTCAAAATGACAATGCAATAAATAATGATTCGGAATATGGGGATCAATCTCGGGATGGCAAGGATTTTGTTGGCAATGGTTTAAAACGTGTATCCAATAATGATTGGGACAATGAAGCGGAACGGCCATCAGATCAAATCCTTAATACACCGCATCATACATCCAATAATTCACCATCCATGGGGCAGCAAATTGATGATATCCGAGGAGCCATTGAATCGGAAACCAATTATGAGGCGGGCTCCGTTTGGTTTAATGGAAATACCATACATGTTACGGTCCATGATAAAGGCAAAATCAAGACGGAAAAAGAAAGAAATGAGGAAATACAGCGAATACAAGGCATTATAAACAGGGCTGTGCCTCAATATAATATAGATGTAAAATTAAAGAAATAACGACATTTTTGAATCCTCTTTGACGTTGATTATTCACCTATACTATAATTAACCTAGAAGTGAACTGAGCTGGGGCACTGAACTACTTATTTATAGTTAGAAAAGATGGATTACTTCCAATTCGTTTCAAATGTTTTGGGAATTTTATGAGGTGAATAATTTGTTTGATCGATTGCAAGCAGTAGAAGATAGATATGAAAGATTGAATGAACTATTAAGTGACCCGGAGATCATTAATGACTCTAAGAAGTTAAGGGAATATTCTAAGGAGCAATCCAGCATTCAAGAGACCGCATCGACTTATAAAGAATATAAAGCGGTTCGTGAGCAACTCAAGGAAGCGAAGGCGATGCTGGAGGATAAGCTTGATGCGGATATGCGTGAAATGGTAAAAGAAGAGATCAATGAACTTGATGAGACCATACAAGGCCTTGAGGATAAACTGAAAATATTGCTTATTCCGAAAGACCCTAACGATGATAAAAACGTAATCATGGAGATCCGCGGAGCGGCAGGCGGAGATGAGGCGGCCTTATTTGCAGGTAGTCTATACCGAATGTATAGCCGTTTTGCTGAGGTGCAGGGTTGGCGGACTGAAGTCATTGAAGCAAGTCCTACAGGGCTTGGCGGCTACAAGGAAATCATATTCATGATTAATGGCAATGGCGCTTATTCAAAATTGAAGTTCGAAAATGGAGCACATCGCGTTCAGCGAGTACCTGAAACTGAATCTGGCGGACGGATTCATACATCTACAGCCACGGTTGCCGTTTTACCAGAAGCTGAGGAAGTGGAAGTTGAAATCCATGATAAGGATGTTCGTGTCGATACCTTTGCATCAAGCGGTCCTGGTGGACAAAGTGTCAATACGACAATGTCAGCGGTGCGCTTGACTCATATTCCGACTAATACGGTTGTATCTTGTCAAGATGAAAAATCACAAATCAAGAACAAAGAAAAAGCAATGAAGGTTTTGCGTGCCAGGGTGTACGATAAGATTCATCGCGAAGTACAGGCGGAATATGATCAAAATAGGAAGCTTGCTGTTGGAACGGGGGACCGATCCGAAAGGATTCGAACTTATAACTTCCCGCAAAACCGCGTTACCGACCACCGAATTGGTTTAACGATTCAAAAGCTGGATCAGATCATGGAAGGTAAACTGGATGAAGTCGTTGATGCATTAATCATGGAAGACCAATCTTCAAGGCTGGAAAATGCAGATGAGTAATTCTGCCGTGAAAGTGTTTGAAGCCCTGAGATGGGCTTCTTCTTTTTTAAAGGAAAATGATCGTGATGCCAATGCTGGGGAAATCCTGTTACAGCACTTTTTAAAACAAACTCGCTCACAAATGCTGGCCAACCTTCATGATGAGCTTAGTGAAGCCGATTTTGGGCAATTTAAGGCGGCTATCGAGATGCATGCTGATGGAACGCCCATCCAATATATAATCGGCAGTGAAGATTTTTATGGACGGACCTTCTTTGTGAATGAAGAAGTGCTTATACCGAGACCTGAAACAGAAGAATTGGTTTATTATACATTACGTAAACTCCCGACCATTTTTATGGAGGGACAGAAGCTCCGTTTAGCTGATATTGGGACGGGCAGCGGCGCAATTGCCATAACGATGAAACTTGAAAAATCAAACTTGTTGGTGACGGCCACGGACATAGCGGAACCTTCACTTGAGGTGGCGAGGAAAAATGCCGAATCACTCGGTGCCGAAGTGCAGTTCAAGCAAGGTGATTTGCTTCAGCCTTTCATAAAGATAAACCAGAAGGTGGACATCCTTTTATCGAATCCGCCATATATTCCAGATGATGATCAAAAATCCATGTCGGTAGTCGTAACGGGTCATGAACCACATCGTGCATTATTTGCCGGTATCGATGGGCTGGATTTTTACCGCCGCTTTATGGAGCAGTTACCTCTGATCATGAAGGTGCCTGGGCTGATCGGTTTTGAAGTGGGCACTGGACAGGGTAAGGCGGTTGCCGATTTATTGAAGCGAACGTTTCCTGCCGCAGAAGTATCCGTTGTAAATGACATTAATGAGAAAGATCGAATGGTCTTTGCTGTATTAAAATGATCCGTCTCCCTTATGTGAGACGGATTTTTTTAGGGACGCCACCCTCATTATCCTCTTGAATCTATTTTTCCAGCTATCAACTTTTTTTGTTTTTACTAGTTTAAGATAGCTGGAAAATGGTGAGACTAATTCATGTGAGGGGGCGAAGGCGATGAAAACTAAACATTTAGCCATTATTTATCTATTAATCTTAACTATAGGAACGATCGTAAGTATATATATGCCTAAAGCGGAGATGGTTGGTGCAGAAGATACGAAGGTGATCCCAGATGAGGCGATTCGTCTGCGGATACTCGCTAATAGTGATGCGGAAGAGGATCAAGCGGTTAAACGGCTGATTAGGGATGAGGTAAATGAAGATATCACAAAGTGGGTCGAGGAGCTTACTTCTTTGGATGAAGCGAGGGATGTGATCACCTCGCATCTACCGGATATCCAGGCGACGGCTGAGGCAGTTATAAAGGAACAGGGTTTGGAGCAGTCAGTAAAAGTGGATTTTGGACAAGCGGAATTTCCGACAAAACTCTACGGGCAGTATTTATATCCGGCAGGCGATTATGAAGCAGTGATTATCACACTTGGTGAAGGGGATGGCGCTAATTGGTGGTGTGTGTTATTTCCCCCATTGTGTTTCTTGGATTTTTCAAATGGGACGGCTGTAAGTCAAAGTCCGATAGTCGAGGATGAAGATGAAGGATCCATTAATTCGGAAGGGAAGGCGTATGCTGCAACAAATGAAGAGAGTGTACCTGTTGCAGAGGAAGAAGTTGAAGAAGAAGTGTTGGTTGAAAAGGAAAAAGGGCCAGAGGAAGTAGTTGAAGAAAAGGTAATGGAGGAGAGCGTAAAAGAGGAGGTACCGGAAGAAACGGTAAAAGAAAAGGTTGTAGAGCCAGAGGTAAAAGAGGAAGTGACAGAAGTAAAAGATAAGGAACAAGTTACAGAGGAAGTCGTAGAAGGGAATGTTGAGGAAAACAAGGTTGAACTTGCGGCATCCAATGAACAAGGTCAACAATTATATGAAGGGGAAAAGGAGCCTGAGGTGGAAGTGAAGTCCTTGTTTGCGGAGATCTTTAATGATCTATTTTAAAAAGGAGGCAGCTGCCCTATTTTTTTAAAGTCAGACAATTTAAAAAACATATCCACAGGGTTATTAACAAAAAATCAAAAAAGTCTGTCATTAATCATTAATATCCACAAAGTTATCCACGGATTCGATATGGTTATCCCCAATTTGTGGATAACACTTGAATTATGTGTATACTTCTTTTATACTTTCAAAGTATCTTTTAAGTGAAATTAGTATGATAAGTTGAAAATATCGTTCATATAAAGCGATTATATAAAATAAGAAATGTTAAAAGGCGATGGTGTTCAAGATGAAAACGAAAATTTGGTCAGTGGATAAAAATGTGGATAATTTACAAAGTTATCCCCAGATTACACAATCAGCTGAATTATTAAAGGCTAATCAAGTGGTTGCTTTTCCTACAGAGACCGTTTATGGACTAGGAGCGAATGCCAAAAATGACGAGGCGGTCAAAAAAGTGTTTGAAGCAAAGGGACGTCCGAGTGATAATCCTTTAATCGTTCATATAGCCTCCGATGACCAGTTGACAGGTATTGTAGAAGAGATTCCTGAACAGGCCCGGAAGCTAATGGCAGAATTTTGGCCGGGTCCTTTGACTTTGATCATGAAACGAAAACCGGGCCAACTATCAAATCTTGTGACAGCTGGATTGGATACGGTCGCTGTCAGGATGCCAGATCATCAGGTTGCCCTTGGCCTTATTCGTGCAAGTGATTTACCCATTGCGGCTCCAAGTGCAAATACTTCTGGTAAACCAAGCCCGACTTCAGCAAAACATGTTGAAGATGACTTGATGGGCCGGATAGCAGGCATAGTCGATGGAGGGACTACGGGTGTGGGCGTGGAATCCACAGTACTTGATTGCACTGTGGAAGTCCCTGTTATTTTAAGACCTGGCGGGGTGACCCTGGAACAGCTGGAAGCGGTAATAGGGGAAGTCAGGCAAGATGTCGCATTGAAGAATCAGGAAATGGCGCCAAAAGCCCCGGGCATGAAATATACCCACTATGCTCCGAAGGCTCCTCTATATTTAGTCAAGGGTAATCAAGCTTTCCTTCAGAAGCTTGTGGATGATAAAAGAAATGACGGGTTAAAGGTGGGCATCATAACGGCGTATGAACATCAACAGGATTATAAGGCGGATTATGTGGTTGTCCCAGGTTCATTAGCGGATTTACATTCTGTTGCGACAGGCTTATATGATGCTTTAAGGCAGTTTGATGAGCTGGAGGTCGATGTGATTTTTAGTGAAATGTTTCCTGACCATGGAATAGGAGCTGCGGTCATGAACCGGCTTGAGAAGGCTGCAGGTCATCAAATCATCAAGGAACATATGTAATAAGGACTGATTTATCCTTCTATTTCTTTTCGGACATGCATAACATGTAGTAGGCACGTCCGAGGGGGATTGAAATGAATACATTTGCTGGAGAAATCATCACCTTAATGCTAATGGCATTCGCGTTGGGAATGGATGCCTTTTCAGTCGGCCTTGGAATGGGAATGTTTAAGCTGAGGTTGAGGCAAATACTTTTTATAGGGCTGACAGTAGGCATTTTTCATATTTGGATGCCCTTGCTTGGAATGGGGGCAGGCCGTTTCATTTCAGAAAAATTCGGGACCTTTGCTACATACGCCGGCGGTCTATTGTTGATTATTCTTGGCATACAGATGTTTATCCCTGGTAAAAAGGATGGAGCTGGTATCAGGGAGAATAAGATGCTGGCTCCTGTGGGGAAAGGTCTATTCATTTTTGCTTTAGGGGTAAGCCTAGATAGCTTCTCGGTAGGGTTAACACTGGGAATTTACGGTGCAAAAACGATTTTAACCGTTCTTTGTTTTGGGTTTGCTGCAACTCTATTAACGTGGACAGGGCTTTTACTGGGTCGAAAAATGCAGGGTTTGCTTGGCGTGTATAGTGAGATTCTTGGCGGAAGCATCCTGTGTGCGTTTGGATTGAAATTATTGTTCTCTTTTTGATCCACTTTGAATTCATATCATTCCTTCCTCAACTGTTCCGATTAAAGGAGCGGTTTTTATTTTTCTTCTGACATAATGAGAGTGATTTTTTTGACTATAATAAACGGGCGATAGCTTATAATGAATTAAAAGGGAGGCGTTAAAAATGATCCGAGTATTATTTGTATGTACAGGTAACACATGCAGAAGCCCGATGGCAGAAGCGATATTGAAAAATAAGAATATTGCGGGTGTTGAAGTGAAGTCCGCAGGCGTGTATGCTTCATCAGGCCAGGATGCTTCGATTCATGCTAAAAATGTATTGGTTGAAAATGACATCGTGCATAATCATCATTCAACGCCTTTATCCGAGAAGGAAATGGAGTGGGCGACTCATATTTTCACCATGACGGAAGGGCATAAATCGGTCATTACCCGTGCATACCCCCAAATGATCGATAAGACTTTTACTTTAAAAGAATTCATTATTGACGATAAATATGATAGAGACATAATAGATCCGTTTGGCGGTTCTGAAGGCATTTATCGGGAAACGTTCAGGGAGCTGCAGGAATTAATAGAAGAATTAGTCAATAGGCTTAAAGAATAAACAGGGTACATAATGTGGTCGCTACAGTAAAAGATATTACTAAGCTTGTTGACCGTCAAATGCAAAGTGTAGGATCAAGGCAGTCCAAGAAATGGCTGCTATCGCAGAAAAAACATCTGCTGGAGCGGAAGAAGTTACGGCTACAGCAAGCGAACAAGTCATGGAAAATGTCGAAAAATCGATAACGCAACTCAAAGTGCAAGCAGAAAAGTTGAACGGGACCAGTACCCGCTTTCACACTTGCCATTTTACAGCAGGAAACCCGAGTGGGTTTCCTGCTTCTTTACGGGGAAAAGGATGGACATCCTTTATCTTTTCATAATTTTGTGACACAATAAAATCAAATGAAAATGCTAGAGGAGGATTATGATGAAAGTTGCGATTGCTTCGGATCATGGTGGTATACATATCCGTGAAGAAATAAAGAATTTATTGAATGAGTTACAGATTCCATTTGAGGACTTTGGCTGTGAATGCAGTACGTCGGTGGATTATCCTGATTATGCCTTGCCGGTTGCTGAAAAAGTGGCAAGGGGTGAGTTCGATCGGGGAATTTTAATCTGTGGAACTGGAATTGGAATGAGCATTGCTGCTAATAAGGTCAAAGGAATACGATGTGCATTGGTTCATGATGTCTATAGTGCGAAATTGACCCGCCAGCATAATGATACCAATATGTTAGCGATGGGGGAACGAGTCATTGGCCCGGGTCTTGCCAGGGAAATTGCACAAACATGGCTGACTTCGGAATTTGAAGGCGGGCGTCATCAGAACAGGATCGGTAAGATCGCGGAGTATGAAGGTAAGCACAGTTAATTATTATGGTTTTTGAAAAGGATCTAGAGAGACCCCTCTTTTCTTCCGATAGCAAGTTTTCTTATTGAAAGGATGCGTTTTCATGATAAGTGATGCTACATTTTCAAATGAGCTTGAGATATGGGAAAACCAGTTACGGGAACTATTACATGAGTTTCAAGAACAGACAGCTTTAAAAGAGAAACAGCTACTGGTAATCGGCTGCAGTACAAGTGAAGTGATCGGGAAAAAGATCGGTACTGAAGGGACGCTCGATGTTGCGGGGATGATTTTTTCCGTAGTTAGAAATTTTCAAGAAAAAACGGGTGTTCAGGTTGCATATCAATGTTGTGAGCATCTAAACAGGGCCTTGGTTTTGCAAAGGGAAACCGCGGTTCGATATGATTATGAAGAAGTTTCGGTTGTACCTGTAAGAACAGCTGGGGGATCGATGGCGACTTACGCCTATCGGCAATGGAAAGATGCTGTCGTCGTTGAACATATCAAAGCGGATGCGGGGATAGACATTGGGGACACTTTCATTGGCATGCATCTGAAGCATGTGGCGGTTCCAATTCGCTCTGCCATTAAAGAAATAGGACATGCACATGTGACCATGGCAAAAACCCGCCCGAAATTGATTGGCGGGGAGCGGGCCGTTTATCAGGACATCTCTGAAAACAAGAGTTGTACTTAATGGGTAAGTGAGACAGCATTTCTCGGATGGGGAATGCTGTTTTTTAACTGAATGCGAGCAAAATCGTAAAGCTCAAGATGAGGTTCACAAGAAAAATCTTTACTTTGTAGTGCTAATAGAATGGTGATTTCGCTCATGAAATATAGGGTGAAAGAGCTATTTATCATAATTTCGATGTTAAATACGAACGTTTTTAAATGAAAAAACATTTAATGTTCGATAAAAATAGACTATCACTTCTAAATTAGACATGTTAAAATGGAGTAGAATTTTCTAATAAATTATTGGTAAGGCTTTTTCATGCTTATTTGAAAGCATGTTGCACATAAATACTAAAAAGCGAATCACGCACAATTTGAGGAGGAATTACGGAATGAATCGTTTAGCAAAGCAAGATGAGCAAGTGTTTAACGCAATTCAACTGGAATTAGGGCGTCAAAGAAGTAAAATTGAGCTTATTGCTTCTGAAAACTTCGTGAGTGAAGCTGTCATGGAAGCGCAAGGGTCGGTCTTGACTAATAAGTATGCAGAAGGATACCCTGGAAAACGTTACTATGGCGGATGTGAGTATGTAGACATCGTTGAAGATCTAGCACGTGAGCGTGCGAAAGAAATTTTCGGAGGAGAGTATGTGAACGTACAGCCTCACTCTGGAGCTCAAGCCAATATGGCCGTTTACTTTACAGTGCTTCAAACTGGCGACACAGTGCTTGGGATGAACCTTTCGCATGGTGGTCACTTAACACATGGAAGTCCAGTTAACTTCAGTGGTGTTAACTACAATTTTGTTGAATATGGTGTAGACGAAAAAGATCACCGTATCGATTACAATGATGTATTGGAAAAAGCGCGTCAGCACAAACCGAAATTAATCGTAGCGGGTGCGAGTGCATATCCTCGTGAAATTGACTTCAAGCGATTCCGTGAAATTGCAGATGAAGTCGGGGCTTATTTAATGGTCGATATGGCGCATATTGCAGGTTTAGTTGCGGCTGGATTACATCAAAGTCCAATTCCTTATGCTGACTTTGTAACGACAACTACTCATAAAACACTTCGCGGACCACGCGGAGGGATGATCATCTGTAAAGAAGAATTCGGTAAGAAGATCGATAAATCCATCTTCCCTGGAATTCAAGGCGGTCCATTGATGCATGTTATATCCGCTAAGGCTGTTGCATTCGGCGAAGCGCTTCAAGCTGATTTTAAAGAGTATGCACAACAAATCATCGACAATGCTAAACGTTTGGGCGAAGGTTTGAAGAAAGAAGGGTTCACCCTTGTTTCTGATGGAACGGACAATCACTTGATTCTACTTGATGTGCGCTCTACTGGATTAACTGGAAAAATTGCAGAGCATGTTTTGGATGAAATCGGCATTACCGTGAACAAAAATGCGATTCCTTATGACCCGGAAAAACCATTCGTTACGAGTGGTATCCGTATTGGGACTGCGGCAGTGACTTCACGTGGCTTCGGATTGGAAGACATGGATGAAATAGCTGCAATCATCGGACTTGTTTTGAAAAATAATGAAGACGCAGCTAAACTTGAAGAAGCAAAACAGCGTGTTGAATCATTAGCGAACAAATTTGAATTATATCCTTCATTGTAATATCGGAGCCGCTCCCTTTTTAAAGGGAGCGGTTTTTTGTGCCTAAAGAAGGTTAGTTTGTTTAGAAGAATCCGAATAGTGAAAATAGGTCTGACATCTAAACCTTTATTGAAGATTGAAACATTTTTCTGTAAAATAGGTTGAAGTGAATTTTAAAAGACACGAAAATTTTTCTATTCGATTAGGGAAATCATAAAAGAGCGCAAAACTAAGCAATGGAATTGGAGAGATGCTAAATGGGAAAAGTTTATGTTTTCGATCACCCGTTAATTCAACACAAATTAGCCTATATACGTGATATAAATACAGGAACAAAAGAATTCCGGGAACTAGTGGATGAAGTTGCATCATTGATGGCATTTGAAATCACGAGGGATATGCCGCTGGAAGAGGTGGAAATCCAAACCCCTGTAAGCACAGCGAAAGTGAAAATGCTTTCTGGTAAAAAAGTGGGAATCGTCCCGATTTTACGTGCAGGCATAGGCATGGTGGACGGAATCATTAAGCTGATTCCTGCTGCAAAGGTCGGACATGTTGGTCTTTACCGTGATCCTGAAACATTGAAACCGGTTGAATATTATGCGAAAATGCCAAGTGATTTGGCAGAAAGGGAATGCATTGTCGTTGACCCGATGTTAGCCACTGGCGGTTCAGCCATCGAAGCGATCCATTCCATTAAAAAGCGCGGTGCAGTCAATATTAAATTCATGTGTTTGATTGCAGCTCCAGAGGGTGTAGAAGCATTAAAAGAAGCCCATCCTGATGTTGATATTTATATTGCGGGTCTTGACGAAAAACTGAATGAACATGGTTATATCGTTCCAGGTCTTGGAGACGCAGGAGATCGTTTATTCGGCACAAAATAAGGAAAGAAACTGAGGTGTCACGAATGAACAAACCGATAAAAGTCATGACCATTTTCGGTACGAGACCAGAAGCTGTCAAAATGGCTCCCTTAGTACTCGAATTTCAAAAACACCCAGAATATTTCAAGCCGATCGTTGCTGTTACGGCTCAACATCGCCAAATGTTAGATCAAGTTCTCGAACTATTTTCTATACAGCCGGACTATGACTTGGACATAATGAAGGAAAGGCAAACGCTTGCTGACATTACAACAAGAGCATTAAATGGTCTTGATTCCGTAATGAAGGAAGCTAAACCTGATATTGTCCTTGTACACGGTGATACAACCACAACGTTTGTAGCAAGTCTGGCAGCTTTTTATAATCAAATTGTCATTGGGCATGTAGAAGCAGGGCTGCGCACATGGAATAAGTATTCACCCTATCCGGAAGAGATGAATCGACAGCTTACCGGTACGATGGCAGATTTGCATTTTGCGCCGACTTCGAAAGCGGAGGAGAATCTGCTGAACGAAAACAAGAAGGATAATATCTTCGTGACGGGAAATACGGCAACCGATGCTTTAAAAACGACTGTACGATCCACTTATTCCCATCCGGTTTTAAATGGACTTGGAGAAGACAGGCTCATTTTGCTTACCGCCCATCGCAGGGAAAATCTAGGGGAACCCATGAGGAATATCTTCAGGGCCGTAAAGAGAATCATTGCTGAACATGATGACGTGCAGGTGGTATATCCAGTTCATTTAAATCCGCTTGTTCAGGAATTGGCAAACGAAATTCTCGGGGACGATCCGCGGGTTCATTTGATCGAACCGCTTGATGTATTGGATTTTCATAACTTCGCTTCAAGAGCCTATCTGATTTTGACTGATTCTGGAGGAATCCAGGAAGAGGCACCATCACTTGGTGTACCTGTCCTAGTTTTAAGGGATACGACCGAACGTCCTGAGGGGATCGCGGCTGGAACCTTAAGATTAGCTGGTACCGATGAACAAACCATATATGATTTGGCACATGAATTGCTCACCGATCAAGAGGTGCACGAAAAAATGTCCAAAGCTTCAAATCCATATGGGGACGGAAATGCTTCGGTCCGCATAGCTGAAGCTATCCGTTACTATTTTAAGCAAGTAAACATGCCACCAACTAGATTTGACTCATAAAAAAAGGAAAAGCCACGCGCTTTTCCTTTTTTTATTTGCATACTCCAAGGTTGTTGAGAAAAGATAACTGCTAAGGGGATGATTATGTTGGGAAAGAAAACGTTCATAGTGTTAGTTTTCCTTTTTATATTTATTTATCAAAATGAAAAGGGATTGGCATCGGTCATTCTGCCGCCCTTACCAAAACTATCTGAATCTAAGGAAGTAACGGTTGTTGTCACGATGGATAAGGCGTTTCAACGAAAAAAGATCGAAAAACTGCTTGAAAAATATCCATCCCTTCAATTAAGGAATGTTTATTCGGTTGCCCTGAATGGATTTTCCCTTCATGGGAAAAAGAATGAGATAGAACAACTTAAAAAGGAGGATGAAATTCGGGCTGTAACGGAAGTATCCGTTTATCAAGCCGTGTTGGATAAAAGTGTCCCATACATAGGAGGAGGCCGGGTCAGGGGGTTCTTTGATAAGGAGAATCACCGGATCACCGGTAAAGGGGTGAAAGTAGGAATAATCGATACTGGTATCGATTATACACATCCAGATTTGCAACGTGCTTATAAAGGAGGGAGTGATCTGGTTGATGGTGATGAAGATCCGATGGAAACCAAAAATCAAGGCGATTTGGATACATTACATGGCACTCATGTGGCAGGCATCATTGCAGCCAATGGAAAAATGAAAGGTGTTGCACCAGAAGCGGAGATTTACGCATATCGAGCTTTGGGTCCAGGTGGTGCGGGAGATACAGATCAAGTCTTGACGGCTATTGAGTCAGCCATGAAGGATAAGGTGGATGTATTGAACCTCTCTCTTGGTAATAACGTCAATGGCCCTGATTTACCTATCTCCCTTGCATTGAACAAGGCTGTGGAAAGCGGCATCGTTGCAGTGACATCAAACGGAAATTCCGGTCCGGCGGTATGGACTGTCGGCTCACCCGGAACAGCGGAAAAAGCGATTTCCGTTGGGGCATCGACTCCTCCCTTAAGGGTTCCGTATATGATTTACGGCCTAGGATCAAAAAAGTATCAATCGAATTTAACCTTGTTTCAAGGCTCTAAAAAATGGAACCTGACGTTTTCCGAGGATGTCATATATGGGGGACTGGGTAATAAAAAGGACCTGAAACATGTTCGGGATAAGATTGTTTTGCTGGAACGTGGCACACTCACTTTCCAGCAGAAAGTATCCAATGCAGAAAAGGCAGGTGCAAAGGGGGTAATTGTTTATAATAATACGAGCGGGACCTTTACTGGAAGCTTGGAAAAAGAAATGAGCATCCCAGCTGCTTCTATTAATAGAAGAGATGGATTGCAGCTTAAGCAAATCATGGAGCAAGGGCAGAACAAAACCGTTCAATTTGTCTATAAGAACGAGCAGGATAGGCTCGCAGATTTTAGCTCCAGGGGACCGGTAACCGTATCATGGGGAATAAAGCCTGACGTATTGGCGCCGGGAGTGGAAATTGAAAGCACCATTCCTAAAGGATATATGTCCCTGGATGGAACAAGTATGTCCGCACCGCATGTTGCAGGAGCATGCGCATTAATCCTGCAAAAACACCCGGAATGGACTCCTGATCAAGTGAAGTCTGCATTGATGAGCACTTCCAAGCCATTGAGGAAATCTGCAAATCAATTGTATCACACATATGAGCAGGGGGCTGGACGCATCCAGGTCGACGAAGCCTTAAAAGCGGACACGCTATTGTATCCAAGCTCATTGTCCTTTGGGATGTATACAAAAAAAGAAGGAATTGAAGAGCATCATGAAACGATAGTCATAGAAAATACCGGAACGAAAAGGAGGAAGTACTCTTTTATGGTTCCATTAAAAGAGACGGGACTCACTTGGGAATTGCCAAAATCACTTACTTTGAATCCTAAGGAAAAGAAACGGATAAAAGTGGGACTGCAGGTCAACCCAGCCGTGCTTAAAAAGGGAGTCTTTGATGGATACCTCATTATAATGGAAGGAACCAAAAGAATATCCCTTCCTTATTTATACGTAAAAGAAGAACCAGATTATCCAAGGATAATGGGATTTGATTTTGGTCAAGGGGACAAGGAAGGCACATATCGATACGAAATGTACCTTCCGCGTGGGGCTGAAGAATTCGGTATTGCCCTTTATGAGGAAGATAGCTTGAAATTCGTTGGATATTTGGATTGGTCGAGATCGGCACCTTCCGGTTTGATCAAAAAAGATGTATTGAAAAAGAACTTGCCCCCCAAAGGAGTGTATAAAGCGATAATCTTTGCGAGAAGGGGCGGAAGGGAAGATCGGATAGAAAAGACGTTACTTATTGAGTGAACAGAGGACAATAAGTAAAATAAAAAGGATGTCAATAGTATAAAAAATATAATTTGTGAACAATTCGTTAATAATTACAAACCTGTGACAAATTTCACTAACCACTCATTGACATTGATTCTTGCCTATTGTATGCTAACTAAGGATGTAAAATGAGAGGGGTTTCATACGTTAATAACGTGTCAAATAGAAGTAAGTTTTTGACCTTCTATTTGGACTTGTTACGGGCAAATTCTCCTAGCTAAACACAGATACTACAATATTTCTAGGGAGATTACATGACAAAATGCTAGAATTGGAAAAAATGTTCAATAGGCAGCTAAAATACATGTTGTATTTAATGGGTATTTATGTACTTGGGGTGGGCTTCACTTCACATGATTCAGTCTTCCAAGGATTATTGCTTGGAACTGCCTTCAGCCTATTTATATTCTGGTCAATGGTCAAAAAAAACAAAAAGTTCGCTCAAGAGGTTGCCGAAGGTAAGAAAACGCGCTCCCTTGGTAGTTTAACTAGAATGTCTGTAGCGGGTTTAGCTGCAATTATTGCATTGAGATATCCTAATGAGTTTCAAGTGGTCTGCGTGGTTGTGGGATTAATGACAGTTTACTTTGTCATTATGATAGATTATTTTATGCAAAACATACGTAGGTAGTAAAGAAGAGAGGTGAATACTGTTGAATCATGAAGCTCCTATGTGGGAATTTATGGATACCGGAATACATTTCAACTTGGCTAATGTTCTTATGATGACTATCGCAAGTCTCATTGTCTTCATAATTGCTGTTACAGCAACTCGTAAACTTGCGATGAGGCCAACAGGAATCCAAAACTTTATCGAATGGGTTATGGATTTTGTGAAAAACATCATCAACAGCAATATGGATTGGCGTACGGGTGGTCAGTTCCTTATGTTGGGAATGACGTTAATATTGTACGTATTTGTATCAAATATGTTAGGATTGCCGTTCTCGATTGTAATAGGAGATCAGCTTTGGTGGAAATCACCTACATCTGATCCAGCAATAACATTAACCTTGGCAGTTATGGTAATGGGTTTAACTCATTATTATGGTATCAAGATGAGAGGCATGAAAAATTATGCCAAAACTTATGTCCAACCAATGGGTTTCTTGTTTCCGTTAAAGATTATTGAGGAGTTCGCTAATACGTTAACTCTAGGATTGCGGCTTTACGGGAATATTTATGCGGGTGAGTTACTATTAACTTTACTTGCTGGACTAGGAACAAGTAGTGTTTTGGGTGCGGCTACTGCTGCATTACCAATGTTAGCTTGGGAAGGATTTAGTATCTTTGTCGGCTCCATTCAAGCTTTTATCTTTACTATGTTAACGATGGTTTATCTTTCCCATAAAGTAAGTGACGACCATTAATTATAAATATTGTTCATTTTGAACATTATATTGATGAAAAAATAAAACAACATTTCAAGGAGGAAATTTATCATGACAGGTTCTTTAGGTCTTATAGCTGCTGCTATCGCAGTTGGATTAGGTGCACTAGGTGCGGGTATTGGTAATGGTCTTATCGTTGGGCGTACAATTGAAGGAATGGCTCGTCAGCCAGAAGCTCGTGGTATGCTACAAACTACAATGTTCGTTGGTATTGCGTTAGTTGAGGCACTTCCAATCATCGCTGTAGTTATCGCGTTTATTGTAATGGGTAAATAAGATAACTTGAAAAAGTTCAATAATGGCGAAGATGATCCAAGGAGACCCTTCGCCATTGCTCTGTGTTAAAGTGAACATTTATGACAGTGATACTGTCAATTGAAAATACAGAACTTCAATAGTGAATCTCATGAAGGGAGTGAATCGAGCGTGTTAACAAGCAATTTTGTTCTTGGTCAAGCAGGCCACTTTAATGGTGGGGATATCATATACCAGCTTGTAATCTTTATTATTTTGTTAGCGTTGCTTAAGAAGTTTGCATGGGGTCCGTTAATGGGCATCATGAAAGAACGTGAAGAGCATGTTGCAAATGAAATTGAAGCAGCTGAAGTTAGTAGAAAAGAAGCACTGAAGTATTTAGAAGAACAGCGTGAAATCGTAAAACAATCTCGCACTGAAGCGGGACAACTTATAGAGAATGCTAAGCAACAAGGCGAAGCACAACGCGAAGATATTATTAATCAAGCGCGTGCAGAGGCTGAACGTGTTAAAGAATCAGCAAAACGTGAAATCGTTCAAGAGAGAGAAAAAGCAGTTGCCGCCTTACGTGAGCAAGTTGCTTCTTTATCTGTTATGATCGCATCTAAGGTGATTGAGAAAGAACTTTCATCAGCTGATCAAGAAAAACTAATCAATGATTATATTCAAGAGGCAGGAGAAGGTAAATGAGCGATATAACTGTAGCAGGACGTTATGCTGTAGCTCTTTTCCAAATTGCGAAAGAGCAAAATCTCATTAACCAACTTGAAGAAGAGCTTCGCATAGTGAATGAAGTTTTCACAAATGATAAAGAGCTATTAAACTTCTTGGCTCATCCTAAAATGACTAGCGATGCAAAACGTGATTTGTTGGCAAATGCATTTGCAGGGCTATCATCTTCCGTTCAAAACACTTTAATGTTAATGGTGGAGCGTCATCGTACAGATGAAGTGACTGCAATGGCACAAGAGTTCATTGAACTTGCGAATGAAGAAAATTCAGTTGCAGATGCGACTGTATATACAGTTAATCCTTTAACTGAAGCTGAAGCAAAAGCTGTGTCTTCAGCTTTCGCTGCAAAAATCGGCAAACGAAATTTGCGTATCACTAATGTTACGGATAGCAATATTCTTGGCGGCATCAAACTTCAAATCGGTAACCGTATTTATGACGGAACGATAAGCGGGAAGCTTGATCGCCTTAGCAAACAACTATTAGGTTAATATTCACAGATAGGGGTGAAATTCATGAGCATCAAAGCTGAAGAAATCAGTGCGCTGATTAAAAAGCAGATTGAAAACTATCAGTCGGAAATTAAAGTAAGCGATGTAGGTACAGTAATCACTGTTGGTGATGGTATCGCTCGCGTTCATGGTTTAGATAATGCAATGGCTGGGGAGCTCTTAGAATTTTCTAATGGTTCAATGGGATTGGCACAAAACCTTGAGCAAAATAACGTAGGTGTTGTTATTCTTGGACCATTCAGAGACATTCAAGAAGGCAGTGAAGTACGCCGTACAGGAAGAATCATGGAAGTACCAGTTGGAGAAGAATTAATCGGACGTGTCGTGAATCCGCTAGGACAACCTTTGGATGGTCTTGGTCCGATCGCTACAACAAAAACTCGTCCAATCGAAAGCCCTGCTACAGGTGTTATGGACCGTAAATCTGTTCATGAGCCATTACAAACAGGGATTAAAGCAATCGATGCTCTAGTACCAATCGGACGTGGACAACGTGAGTTAATCATTGGTGACCGTCAAACTGGTAAAACATCAGTTGCGATCGATACAATCCTTAACCAAGCTGACCAAGACATGATCTGTATCTATGTTGCTATTGGTCAAAAAGAATCAACAGTTCGTGGAACAGTTGAGACACTACGTAAAAATGGTGCACTAGATTACACAATTGTTGTATCTGCATCAGCTTCTCAACCAGCTCCACTTTTATACCTAGCTCCATATGCTGGTGTGACTATGGGTGAAGAGTTTATGTTCTCTGGCAAGCACGTTTTAGTGGTATATGATGATCTTTCTAAACAAGCATCAGCATACCGTGAACTTTCCTTGCTTCTTCGCCGTCCTCCAGGTCGTGAAGCATTCCCTGGGGATGTATTCTACTTGCACTCCCGCTTACTTGAGCGTGCAGCTAAATTGAATGACACTTTAGGTGCCGGTTCAATCACTGCGCTTCCATTTGTTGAAACACAAGCAGGCGATATCTCTGCTTACATTCCAACAAACGTTATTTCCATCACGGATGGACAAATCTTCTTACAATCCGATTTGTTCTTCTCAGGTGTACGTCCTGCGATTAACGCTGGTCTTTCTGTATCCCGTGTTGGTGGATCTGCACAAATTAAAGCGATGAAAAAAGTTGCTGGTACATTACGTCTAGACTTAGCTTCTTATCGTGAATTGGAAGCATTCTCTCAATTCGGTTCTGATCTTGATGCTGCTACTCAAGCAAAACTTAACCGTGGTGCTCGTACAGTTGAAGTTCTTAAGCAAGATCTAAATAAACCAATTAAAGTTGAAAAACAAGTCATGATTTTCTATGCATTAACTAAAGGTCATTTAGATGATATTCCAGTATCGGATATCCTTCGTTTTGAAGAAGAATACTATGTGTTCCTAGATCGTTCTCATCCAGAATTATTAGATCACATTCGCACAACTAAAGGTCTTCCTGAAGACGCTGCTATCGTTGCTGCAATTAACGAGTTCAAAAAGAACTTCGTTATTTCTGAATAATAAGGTCTAACTAATTTATAAAGGGTGGTGAGAATGAATGGCCTCTTTACGCGATATTAAGTCTCGGATTACTTCAACGAAAAAGACGAGTCAAATTACAAAAGCGATGCAGATGGTATCTGCTTCTAAAATGAACCGTGCTGAAGCTAATGCTAAAGCATATGTTCCATATATGGAAAAAATTCAAGAAGTAGTATCAAGTATTGCGAACGGAAGTACGGGTGCATCTCATCCAATGCTTGTCTCACGTCCAGTGAAGAAAACCGGTTACCTGGTAATCACATCGGACCGCGGATTGGCAGGAGCATACAACAGTAGTATCCTTCGCCACGTTCATAAAACTATTCTTGAACGCCATAAATCCAATGATGAGTTCGTCATTATCGCAATCGGAAGGGTTGGCCGTGATTTCTTTGTCAGCCGTAATATGCACGTAGAGCTTGAAGTAATTGGTGTTCCTGATCAGCCATCTTTCGCTGACATTAGCTCCCTTGCTAAATCAACAGTGAATTTGTATCTAAATGAACTGTGTGATGAGCTTTATATGTACTATAACCATTATGTCAGCCCAATCCAGCAGGATGTAACGGAAACGCAAGTCCTTCCTTTAGCTGACTTTAATACTTCCAATGCAGCATTGACTTCTTATGAATTTGAACCGAATGCAGAAGAAATTCTTGAGGTATTACTACCTCAGTACGCAGAAAGTTTAATTTATGGTGCTTTGCTAGATGGTAAAGCAAGTGAGCACTCTGCACGTATGACTGCAATGAAAAATGCAACTGATAATGCGAAAGAATTGATTGATTCACTTTCATTGCAATATAACCGTGCACGTCAGGCAGCGATTACTCAAGAAATTACTGAGATTGTCGGCGGTGCAGCAGCTTTAGAATAAAATTATTAAAGGGACGGTCGGCCCGGACGATATGCTGGCCGTTCCATAAACTTGATTGTCGTTATAAGCAACGTTAGGAGGGAAAACGATGAATATAGGACGCGTTACTCAAGTTATGGGTCCGGTTGTTGACGTGAAATTCGAAGACGGACAACTTCCTAAGATCTATAATGCGTTAAGAATCGAAAATACAGCGTCTGGTACAGGACTAACTCTTGAAGTAGCCCTTCAACTAGGTGATAATACAGTTCGTACTGTAGCAATGTCTTCCACGGATGGTTTAACTCGTGGTGCAGAGACTGTTGATACAGGAGCTCCAATTTCCGTTCCTGTAGGTGAAGTAACTCTAGGTCGCGTTTTCAACGTATTAGGGGAAAACATTGACCTATTTGAACCACTTACAGCAGAGGTGCGTCGTGATCCAATTCACAGACAAGCACCAACTTTTGAGGAATTATCAACAACAGTTGAAATTCTTGAAACGGGTATTAAAGTAGTAGATTTACTTGCACCTTACATCAAAGGTGGTAAAATCGGTCTCTTCGGTGGTGCCGGTGTTGGTAAAACTGTACTTATCCAAGAACTTATTAATAACATCGCACAAGAGCACGGCGGTATTTCAGTATTCGCTGGTGTAGGTGAGCGTACTCGTGAAGGAAATGACCTTTTCTACGAGATGACTGATTCTGGTGTTATTAAGAAAACAGCGATGGTATTCGGACAAATGAACGAGCCACCAGGTGCACGTATGCGTGTAGCTCTAAGTGGTTTGACAATGGCTGAATATTTCCGTGACGAACAAGGACAAGACGTTCTTTTCTTCATCGATAACATCTTCCGTTTCACTCAAGCAGGTTCAGAGGTTTCTGCCCTTCTAGGCCGTATGCCTTCAGCGGTAGGTTACCAACCAACCCTTGCTACAGAAATGGGTCAATTACAAGAACGTATCACATCAACTAATAAAGGTTCTGTTACATCTATTCAAGCGATCTATGTACCTGCCGATGACTATACGGATCCGGCTCCAGCTACAACTTTCGCTCACTTAGATGCAACAACTAACCTTGAGCGTAAACTTTCTGAAATGGGTATCTACCCAGCAGTTGATCCATTGGCTTCTTCTTCTCGTGCTCTTAGCCCAGAAATCGTTGGAACTGAGCACTATAAAGTAGCTCGTCAAGTTCAATCAACTTTACAGAAATATAAAGAACTTCAAGATATTATTGCGATCTTGGGTATGGACGAGTTAAGCGAAGACGAAAAAGTAATCGTGCAACGTGCTCGTAGAATTCAAAACTTCTTGTCACAAAACTTCCACGTGGCTGAGCAATTTACTGGTCAAAAAGGATCTTATGTACCAGTTAAAGAAACAGTCCAAGGATTCAAAGATATCCTAGCTGGAAAATATGACGAACTTCCTGAAGATGCTTTCCGTCTAGTTGGCCGCATCGAAGAAGTTGTTGCTAAAGCAAAAGAAATGGCTTAATTAAAGGGACCTAGGAGGGAATGAAATGAAGACCATTAAAGTCAATGTTGTTACTCCCGATGGCCCAGTATATGATGCAGAAGTTGAAATGGTAAGCACTAAAGCTAAAAGTGGTGAGCTGGGAATTATGGCTGGACACGTTCCAACTGTAGCTCCTCTTACCATCGGTGCTGTCCGTCTTAAAAATGGAAGCAACACAGACTATGTAGCTATAAACGGTGGCTTCTTGGAAGTTCGCCCTGATGTGGTAACCATTTTAGCTCAATCTGCTGAAAGAGCTGAAACTATCGATCTTGCACGAGCTCAAGCAGCAAAAGCACGTGCGGAACAAAGATTGCAGAACAATGATGGATCAAATGATACGAAAAGAGCTGATTTAGCGCTTAAACGTGCAATCAACCGTATCCAAATTGCAGAAATGCGATAACTTTAAATGAAGAAACACCTGATCAGACCATTCGTGGTAAGATCAGGTGTTTTTTTATCCAAAATGTTTTTGAAAATTATTGACATTTAATATCGGAATTAGGTAAAAAAGGTCGAATTATAGAGTAAAGTATTTTCCATATTAAACCTTAACTCGTCGACATGCTTTTATCCTAATGTTATAATGTATACGCTTACATTTATTGCTTCATACCCCTCCTTTCACGTTGCTTCTAAAAGAATGTTACCCTGCATAATATTTAAAACGGTATCCAAAAAGAAGACAAGCAAATTTAAATTGCACCTATTTAACATGATTTATCCATAAAGGGAGATGAACATGGGACAGCTGCATATTTACCAAAATAATTATTTAATTGTATTTGTTTTCCTTTGTCTCGGCATTTTATTACCTGTGATCGCTTTATTTCTCGGTAGACTGCTAAGGCCTTATAAACCGACAGAAATGAAATATACGACTTATGAAAGTGGAATCGAACCTTTTCAGGATTCAAGGGTTCAATTCAATGTCAGGTATTATCTATTTGGATTGATGTTCGTCATATTTGACGTAGAAACGGTTTTTCTTTACCCATGGGCGGTAGCCTATGATGAACTCGGGCTGTTTGCATTGATTGAAATGTTGTTTTTTGTCCTGATCCTTATGCTGGGGCTAATCTACGCTTGGAAAAAGAAGGTGTTAAAGTGGAATTGAAGTTGGATGAACTTACCCCTAAAGAAATGGAAGAAATGCGCCACAGTATTTTTTTATCCACACTTGAACAAATAAAAGGATGGGCTAGAAGTAACTCACTCTGGCCAATGACTTTCGGTTTGGCATGTTGTGCAATTGAAATGATGGGTGTCGGCTCCTCTCATTATGATTTGGACCGATTTGGTTCATTTTTTCGGACATCACCCAGACAATCGGATGTCATGATTGTTTCAGGAACGGTAACGAAAAAAATGGCTCCAATAATAAGCAGATTATACGAACAAATGCCAGAACCGAAATGGGTTATTGCAATGGGGTCCTGTGCAACTGCTGGCGGACCTTATGTTCACTCCTATTCAGTGGTCAAGGGGGTAGATCAAATTGTACCTGTCGATGTATATATACCGGGTTGTCCCCCAAACCCAGCTGCACTTATTTATGGGATCAATAAATTAAAAGAAAAAATCCGTTACGAAGCGAAAACCGGAAAGCGGGTGATATAGATGAGTGAAAAGGAAGACTTAGCGAAACAAAAAGCAGAGGCAGCGGCCAAGGCGAAGGCCGTAGCCCTGGCCCGAAAACAGGCGAAAGAAGAAAGTGCGGAAAAGCCGGAAGGCGAAACGGATATGGCGAAACAAAAAGCAGAGGCAGCGGCCAAGGCGAAGGCTGCAGTACTGGCCCGAAAACAGGCGAAAGAAGAAGCGGCGGAAAAGCCGGAAGGCGATATGGATATAGCGAAGCAAAAGGCGGCAGCAGCGGCCAAGGCAAAAGCAGCAGCGCTGGCCCGAAAACAGGCGAAAGCTGAAAGTGCGGAAAAGCCGGAAGGCGATATGGATATAGCGAAGCAAAAGGCGGCAGCAGCGGCCAAGGCAAAAGCAGCAGCGCTGGCCCGAAAACAGGCGAAAGCTGAAAGTGCGGAAAAGCCGGAAGGCGATATGGATATAGCGAAGCAAAAGGCGGCAGCAGCGGCCAAGGCAAAAGCAGCAGCGCTGGCCCGAAAACAGGCGAAAGCTGAAAGTGCGGAAAAACCGGAAGGCGATATGGATATAGCGAAGCAAAAGGCGGCGGCAGCGGCCAAGGCAAAAGCAGCAGCGCTGGCCCGAAAACAGGCGAAAGAGGAAGCGACTGAAAAACCGGAAGGCGAAATGGATGCAGCGAAGCAAAAGGCAGCGGCAGCAGCCAAGGCGAAGGCAGCCGCTGCTGCAAAAGCGAAAGCGGTGGCTGCTGCGAAGAACAGGACTGCTGAGAAGGAAAGTAACGAAGTTAACACTCCTAGCGAACTTTCACCAAATCAGTTGAAACTCGATCAAATAGTTTCTGCTATTGAAAGCCATGTAGGACAAGGGGCATTATTAGAGCACTATATTAATAGATTATCAAAAGATGTACCCACTTTAGTGGCTAATCCGGATACATATTTTTCAATAGCAAAATTTCTGCGGTACGATGAGCAGCTTAACTTTTCGTATTTATCGGAACTTCATGGTACGGATTTTGAGTCCCATATGGAAATCTATGTACACTTACATTCATTCAAAATGAACCAATCAGTTGCCTTGAAGGTGAAGCTTGATAGGGATTCTCCCGTTATTCCATCATTGGTCCCATTATGGTCAGGAGCAAATTGGCCAGAATGTGAGGCGTATGATTTATTAGGCATTAACTTTTATGAACACCCTGATTTAAAGCGGATTTTACTTGGTGAAGATTGGAAAGGGTATCCCCTTAGAAAAGATTATCAGCCTTATGATGTGGAGGTGTAAGCCCAATGTTAAGGACGGAAGAAATGCTTCTCAATGTCGGGCCGCAGCATCCGAGTACACATGGTGTTTTTCGGCTTGTCATCAAGATTGACGGTGAAATTATAAAAGAGGCTACACCTGTCATTGGGTATCTGCATCGCGGTACGGAAAAGCTAGCGGAAAATCTGCAATATACACAAATAATCCCATATACCGATCGGCTCGATTATCTAGCGGCAATGACAAATAATTATGTGCTTTGCCATGCTGTTGAGACAATGATGGGGGTGGAGATTCCCGAAAGGGCAGAATATTTGCGTGTCATCGCAATGGAATTGGGCAGAGTTGCAAGCCACCTTGTCTGGTGGGGGACATACTTGCTGGATATAGGTGCCACGAGCCCTTTCCTATATGCCTTTCGAGAGCGTGAAATGATCGTTAATTTATTGACTGAATTGTCAGGGGCACGCCTTACATTCAATTATATGCGTGTCGGAGGTGTGAAATGGGATGCACCTGAAGACTGGATTGCGAAGGTAGCCGAGTTTGTCCCTTATATGAGGGAGCAGCTTGCCGGTTACCATGAGCTTGTGACAGGGAATGAAATCTTTGTTAATCGGGTTAAAGGGGTGGGCATCTATACGAAGGAAGAAGCCTTGCAGTATTCGCTTAGCGGTGCCAACTTAAGGTGTACAGGTGTGAAATGGGATTTACGAAAAAATGAACCATATTCCATTTACGACAGGTTTACATTTGATGTTCCTACAAGGGAAGAGGGTGATGCCTTCTCACGCTATCACTGCAGAATGGAAGAAATCGAAGAATCACTGAAAATCATCGAGCAGGCTGTTGAGCAATTTCCAGAAGGGCCGGTCCTTGCTAAGGTTCCTAAAATAATAAAGGTTCCTAAGGGTGAAGCGTTTGTCCGAATTGAATCACCAAGAGGGGAAATCGGGTGTTATATCGCGAGTGAAGGGAAAAAGGAGCCATACCGTTTGAAGTTTCGCAGACCTTCTTTTTATAATCTGCAAATTCTTCCGAAATTATTGGAAGGGGAAAATATGGCGAATTTGATAACGATATTAGGTGCAATCGATATCGTTTTAGGGGAGGTGGATGGATAAATGATCAAAGATCTTCTCCACTCCGCTCCAAGCCTACTGAATTTTGGCATTTTTTTTGGTTTGGCAGTCCTGCTCCTGTTCGTAGTATTAGGGTTTGTTACCTATGGAATCCTTTCAGAGCGGAAAATCATGGGATTCATGCAGATGCGTGTCGGCCCAAACCAAATTGGGGGGAAATGGGGTCTCTTGCAGACCGTTGCTGATGTTTTGAAACTTCTGATCAAGGAAGATACGATTCCCAAAAAAGCTGATAAGCCGTTATATATTTTAGCTCCGGTAATTGCTTTTGCACCTGCTTTCATGGTCCTTGCCACCTTGCCGTTCACCGATGCCTTCCAATTTGCTGATATAGGTGTCGGACTGCTTTATTATATTGCGATTTCCGGTATATCGACCATCGGCATCGTCACTGCGGGTTGGGCATCAAATAATAAATATTCTTTGATTGGCGGGATGAGGGCAGCCGCGCAAATGATATCTTATGAGATCCCTTTGGTGATGTCGCTAGTGGGAATCGTCCTTATAACAGGCAGTTTAAACTTGAATGATATAGTTGCAGCCCAGGAAAAGATTTGGTTCATTTTTCTTCAGCCGATTGCGTTTATCGTGTTTTTTATTGCATCGGTTGCCGAGTTGAACAGGGTTCCTTTTGACCTACCAGAAGCGGAATCCGAACTTGTTGCAGGCTATCATGTTGAATACTCTGGATTTCGCTGGGCCTTCTTTATGTTATCCGAATATGTGTATATGTTTGCAATGGCAACGCTAACCACTGTATTATTTTTAGGAGGATGGAATTCTATTCCGTTTTTGGATTTTATTCCGGCAGCCATCTGGTTCGGTCTGAAGTTCAGTGCCGTATTCTATGTATTGGTCTGGATTCGTGTAACCTTTCCTCGTATAAGGGCCGATCAATTGATGGAATTCGGATGGAAAGTGCTGCTTCCGGTTGCATTAGCAAATATATTTTTGACGGCACTAATAAAAGAATTGATTAACCTTTTTTAGAAACTTAAGCTGGTCGGAAAGCGAGGGATTTATATGCTTGGTTTAGCAAAAGGTTTAACCTATACATTAAAGAACTTGACGAGGAAAAAAGTGACCTATGACTACCCGAATGAGCCGCTTCCGCTCCCTGACCGATTCCGCGGAATCCAAAAATTCTATCCTGAAAAGTGTATTGTATGCAATCAATGCGTGACGATTTGTCCAACGGATTGCATTCAATTAACTGGTAAGAAACATCCGGACCCGTCAAAAAAAGGGAAAATCATCGATACGTATGACATCAATTTCGAGATTTGCATTTTATGTGATTTATGTACGGAGGTCTGCCCTACAGAAGCAATCGTGATGACGAATCAATTCGAGCTGGCCGAGTATAGCCGTGATCATCTATTTAAAAATCTGGAGTGGCTGGATGAAAATGATGAAAATATCCGGAAGGTGAATAAAGTATGAGTTTGTCGGGTGAATTAATTGCCTTTATTGGTTTGGCACTCGTCGCGATAGTAGGCGGGGTGCTGCTGATTACCTTAACAAAAGTGGTACACATGGTAATTGCACTTGTTTTTACTTTCTTGGGCATTGCAGGCATTTATATGTTGCTTTCGGCCGAGTTTGTCGCCATTGTCCAAATCCTTATTTATTCAGGTGCAATTACGATCGTGATGCTATTCGGGATTATGCTGACAAAACACCAAGAAAATGATGCACCCGCTAAAGGGGGCTGGGGGAATTTCTCTTTGCTGGCAGCGATTGCGGGATTTGCTGTGGCGGTTTATCTGGGGATTTATAATCTGGATATACCTGTACAGCCAACGGCCTTGCACGAGGAAAATACGAAGCAAATAGGAATCGAACTTTTTTCGAAATATGTGATTCCATTTGAAGTGATGTCGGTACTTTTGCTTGTTGCTTTAGTCGGTGCAATCGTATTGGCTAAAAAAGATGATGAGGAGGGAGATCAACCATGACGGGAGTTCCCTTGTCGGCTTACCTTGTATTGGCACTCGTTTTATTTTGTATAGGGCTGTATGGGGCCTTGACGAAAAGAAATGCGGTCATTGTTTTGATTTCAATCGAGCTGATGCTGAACGCTGCGAATATCAATTTAGTTGCCTTCAGTAAATTCGGGGTAACGCCATCCATTACGGGTCAAGTTTTTTCCTTATTCACGATTACGATCGCTGCGGCCGAGGCAGCTGTAGGGCTGGCTATACTAATGTCCCTTTATCGCAATCGGAAGACGGTCAATGTCGATGAAATGGAAATTATGAAGCATTGAAGGTTTATATAAATGAAGAAGGGGATTTGATACGATGATGGAGCACGCATGGCTCATACCGATCTTTCCACTCGTCACGTTTCTGGTTCTGCTTCTATCAGGCGGGCGGTTGCGGGAACGAGGGGCTTTTATAGGAATAATATGTACATTGGCTTCGTTTGTTTTATCGTTGCTTGTCCTGATAGAACGATTTAAAGAACCTACTTATAATATATCGATAGATTGGCTTTCCTTTGGAGGGACGCAACTTACAGCTGGCTTCGAAATCAATCAGCTTAATGCCTTGATGCTTGTGGTCGTTTCCCTAGTCAGCCTGCTTGTCCAGATATATTCGAAGGGGTATATGAAGGGTGAAGTGCGATTCTCCATTTTTTATGCTTATCTGGGCTTCTTCACCTTTGCCATGCTTGGACTTGTCATGGCACCTAATTTATTACAACTTTATATCTTCTGGGAACTGGTCGGGGTGGGTTCTTTCCTGCTCATTGGGTTTTACTTTTATAAACTGGAAGCTAAGGCTGCAGCAAAGAAGGCATTCATCATGACCAGGATTGGGGATGTAGGACTCTTAATCGGCATCATTCTTCTATTCTGGGAAACAGGCAGCTTTGAATATGGAGAGATCTTTCAAGCTGTTCAATCGGGCATGATATCAAGTGAAAAACTGACTTTAATCGCTATTTTGATTTTTATCGGTGCGGTTGGGAAGTCTGGACAATTTCCGCTTCACACATGGCTTCCAGATGCAATGGAAGGCCCGACTCCGGTTTCCGCATTGATACACGCAGCAACCATGGTTGCTGCAGGGGTTTACCTGGTGGCGGCCATGTTTCCGTTATTCGTGGCTAGTGAAGCAGCGATGCAGGTCGTAGCAATAACAGGTGGAATTACAGCCATATTTGCCGCAAGCATTGCCATAGTGCAAAAGGATGTTAAGCGTGTATTGGCCTATTCGACAATCTCTCAGCTTGGTTTCATGATGCTTGCTTTGGGTACTTCGGGATATGTGGCCGGGGTGTTTCATTTAATGACCCATGCCTTTTTTAAAGCATTGCTGTTTTTGGCAGCAGGCAGTGTTATTCACGCTATACATACACAGGATATGGAAAAGATGGGCGGCCTATGGGGTAAGTTGAATTGGACTGGGCCGCTGTTCTTGACTGGTACATTGGCGATATCCGGGTTTCCGTTACTCTCGGGTTTTTTCAGTAAAGATGAAATTCTAATGGCAGCCTGGGAGAATGGTAGTTATATATTGTTTGGTCTAGCGGTGGTTACCTCCTTTTTAACTGCGTTTTATATGTTCCGGCTATTTTTCATGATCTTTGCAGGCGATTCGCGCAGTCAAGTAAAACAGCAGGTCAAGGAATCACCTTCCATCATGTTAATCCCCATGCTCGCATTGGCTTTGCTTGCTGTAATCGGTGGGTATATCCAAACACCGTGGTTTGGAACTTTCCTTGGGGAGTGGCTTGTGGAGGGAAATGAATCTCTTCTAGGCGCCAGCCATAGTGAGGGGCCCGTTTGGATAATGTTGTTGGCCGTGCTTGTATCGTTGGCTGGTATATACCTCGCTTATATGATATACGCTAAAAAGAAGTTACCTCGGGAATGGCTTGTCAAAGACAACTCCGAGGTTTATAGGGTCTTGGAAAATAAGTATTATATTGATGAGATTTACCATTTTACTGCAGGCTATGCAATCAAAGGTTTTAGTATATTCCTATCATATATTGAAAGGTTCATTGTCGGTGGTCTGGTTTCCACTGTAACAAGTTCAATAGAAGGATTGGGGAAATTAGGGTCTAAACTGCAAACGGGACAGGTACAGCAATATGGCATGATGGCCTTTCTGGGACTTGCGATACTGTTGGTAATTTTTGCAGTAACTGGGGGGTATCTAAGATGAATGTCTATTTGCTCTCGCTTTTAGTGTTTTCACCGCTGCTGGGCATAGTAATGGTTGCCCTTATGCCGAAAAAAGAGGAAAGGACGATTAAACAATTTGGCTTTTTCGGAACACTGCCTCCCCTTTTCCTATCGTTCTTTCTATTCAGCCAATATTATTCGGGGGTGGCCCTGTCCTTATTTGACATTAAGTTGAATTGGATCAGGTTTGGAAATTTGGAGATGTATGATCCCAAGCTCTTTACGGTTGACTTTGAGTTGGGGCTGGATGGATTAAGTCTCATTTTCATATTACTGACAACAATCATTTCATCACTGGCCGCAATCGCATCCATTTATATAAAAAAGGATTGGAAAGGGTATTATTTGTTATTTTTGATCTTGGAGATTGGAATGCTCGGTGTCTTCACGGCAGAAAATTTGATCCTTTTTTTCATCTTTTTTGAAATGACTTTGATTCCTGCCTTCTTTTTAATTGGTAGATGGGGCTTTCTGGAGAGGGAGAAAGCTGCTTATAGTTTTCTGATTTATAACGGCATTGGTTCGGCTGTTTTATTGGTGGCCATTTTGATTTTGTTTGCCAGGACAGGGACGACCAATATTGCAGCATTGACACAGATGATGACAATGGGCGGGGTTTCGCTTTTTGCCCCCATATCCGGTTCGATGAAATATGGTTTATGTCTCGCCTTTCTAGTTGCATTTGCAATAAAGCTGCCCGTCTTTCCCTTTCACAGCTGGATGGTGCGGGTCCATGCAGAAGCACCTCCATCCATAGTCATGATACATGCGGGTGTACTATTGAAAATAGGGGCATACGGAATCATCAGGTTTGGAATGGGGATATTTCCTGAACAATATAAAAGCCTGGCCTTTACCATTGTACTGTTTGGGGTCCTCAGTTTTTTATATGGTGCATTTCTAGCATTGGTACAAACGGATTTCAAGCTCGTTTTAGCATATTCATCAATTTCACATATGGGTATCGTCATGATGGGGCTGGGTGCCTTGAATGAAGCGGGCATTCAGGGAGCCATTTTTCAAGTCATCTCACACGGGCTAATTGCTGCATTGTTGTTTTTCTTGGTGGGTGTGTTGTACGAGCGGACGGGAACCACCATGCTTCCTAAGCTTGGAGGATTGGCCAAGTCGATGCCGATTTTTTCAGGGTTCATGTTAGCTTGCGGGATGGCTTCACTTGGTTTGCCTGGAATGTCCGGCTTCATCAGTGAATTCATGGTATTTCTTGGCTTATTCAAGAGTCAGCCGTTGCTTGCGGCAATAGGGGTGATCGGGCTGGTATTAACCGCTGTCTATGTACTGAGGGCGGTCATGCTGATGACCTTCGGGAAAAATGATAGCTTGATAGAAAAAGAGAAACGGGACCTTGGGAGCTGGGAGTTTTTTCCGGCGTTGATTCTTCTCGGTTTGATAATATCTGTTGGGCTATACCCAAATTTGTTAGGCGGGCCTCTTCAAGGTACGATTGAAGCCATGATGCTTGCTCTAGGGGGGCGATGAAGGATGGATTTGAACACAATGCTTTCTTATAATTGGGGAGCGATGATGCCGGAATTCATCATCCTTGGAACGGCCATGATTCTTTCGTTATTGGATTTATTCTGGCCGAAGCACTTTAATCGGAGAAGACTGGCATGGCTGGCGCTAACCGGAATCATTTTGTCATGTTTGTCACTGATTAGCCTGCTATCCTTTGAGACAGTCAGTATCTTATCAGATACGTTTCGTTTAGATTCATTTGCAAAAGCTTTTAAGCTGCTGCTATTATTCGGAGCAGCCCTAATCATCCTTCTGGCTGAAGGATATGAACCGCAAGAGGGGCTGCGGGAGCACCGGGGGGAATTTTATTATCTGTTCCTGACAGCTTTGCTGGGGGCGATGGTCATGTCCTCAAGCGGAGATTTGATAACCCTGTTCGTTGGACTGGAACTTCTTTCACTTTCATCTTATATATTAGTCGGAATACGTAAGCATGATCGGAAGTCCAACGAAGCGTCCATGAAGTATGTGATAAACGGAGGCATTTCCACAGCCATCACTTTATTTGGGATGAGCTATTTATATGGAGTGACCGGTTCCGTCAATCTAGGCGAAATGAGCCGGACGATGGCTGCGATGACGGACGGCCAGCTGCAATACATTATGGGCCTCGCTTTCTTCATGGTATTTGTCGGTGTATCCTTCAAGATAGCTGCCGCTCCATTTCATATGTGGGCGCCGGATGTCTATGAGGGGGCACCGACACCGGTCGCAGCCTTTTTGAGTGTAATTTCGAAAATGGCGGGTTTCGTCATCATCCTGCGCATTTTTCTTTCGTTGTTCCTAACAGCTTCCGGTGATACCTTCGGAGCGCTCGACTTTTTGGAAAAAAATAATATCTATATAGCTTCATTGGCAGGGCTTACGATCATCATTGGAAATGTGGTTGCGTTAAGGCAGCAAAATTTAAAACGATTGTTCGCCTATTCAAGCATCGCTCATGCGGGTTACCTGCTTGTAGCGGTGGCAACCTTGGGCGGGGGGTATTTCCTGCTGGATACTGTCTGGTTTTACCTAATGGCTTATGTATTAATGAATATCGGTGTATTTGCAGTCATTCAGCTGCTCTCCAGTCAAAGTGGGTCAGAAGATATTAGCATTCTTGCAGGACTGGGGAAGAAATCACCGTATCTTGCCATGGCATTCACTGTATTCATTTTGTCGCTTGCCGGTATTCCCGGGACGACAGGTTTCATTGGCAAACTCAATATTTTTCTAGGAACATTCATAACGGAGCCAGGACATTTTGTCCTTGCGGGAATCATGATTGCAGGTACCATTGTGTCCTATGTGTATTATTTCGGATTATTGGTGCAGGTCTTTTTCCGGCCCATTCATTCAGAGAAGGCCATTAAAATTCGTCCGGGTCTTTACACCGTGTTGATCATTTGCGTAATAGGCACCATACTTTTCGGGGTGGCGCCAAATATTGCCTTTGATTTTATTCATGATCAATTTGGCGAATTTACAGACTTTATTTCGAGTAAATGATATAATGCCTGTATCAGAGGCTTGTTCCATTGGATCAAGCCTCTATTTACAGTTTTAAAAAGATATTTTGTAATTCTTCCTTTTAAATTCCAAATATGATGGGGTTTTGTGTTAGAATAGAATTTGGGTGTCTTTTAGGAGGTATGTACATGTTTTCAGCAATGGGACAGCAGGCTTTAACGGGAATAATTGCACACTTGTTTTTCATCGCAGTTACCTGGTGGGCTTTACAGGCATTACATTTTGATAAAATGTTAAGATCCAATTCGGTCATCAAGGCCAGGGTTTTATATATTTTATTAACGGTTGCCATCGGTTCAGCTGTAAGTAATTTCTTCCTTGACTACCTGGGATTTGCAAACCAACTCCCGTATATGTTTAGTAATGACTGATAAGCTGTAAGACTTTTCTTATAGCAAAATATGATTCTACTCTTGTATTCGCCATGCTTCCTGCCAGTTTAAGGGGAAGATGTCACCAATTGTCGGAAAACTCGAAGTATGATCTCTCTCTTTATGGAAAGAATGTGTAACAGGGGAGGGATTTAACATGTATTTTTTAAATAAAAAAATGTTAACATACATAGTATTTCTCGGTTTGATGGTGATTTTAATTGGGAATAGTACGATTGTGGCAGAAAATAAACCAGATATAGTTAAATTGGTTGGACTGTTACAAAACGATAAAGATTTAGACATAGGGGATTGGTCTGTACTCACTAGAGAAATAAATAAAGAGATTACAACTAAACAAGAGTTTGAAAGCGAAGTTACAGCTTTAAAACGAAAATACCCTCAATTTCAATGGCACCGGAAAGATGATGCTTCCGGCTGGAAGGCTGAGGCGTTAACTTACAATGTCGATTCAGGTCTGACCGAGTCTATCAAAATAATGACAACGGAAGAGAAATTTGATAAGGTTACCTATGTTATTTACGAAGTGAAGGGGAAAAAGTGGAAGAAATCCAATGCGGCATTTTTTACTGCTACGTTCCAAAACAGGGTGAATGACCTATTTATAGGGACTCCTTCAATTTTTTCTTGTATTAAAGGGTCTATCAATGATAATATGGATTCGGTTTTAAACTCTAAAACTGAAGACCTGTTAGATATGTTCCAAGCAAGGGAAATTGAGAGTGTGCACGAAACAAACTTTACATCTATATCTGCACATTCAACATTGTTTAAACAACCTTTGACAAAAGAAAAATTAAATTTGCAGTTTGGGCTACGGACAGAAGGATTGGGTGACCGAACGAACTTTGTAGTTGGCACACCAATCATAACGTTTGAATATTAATATAGAGAAAATGGACGCGGAGGGGAATACTTTTGGAAAAAATCATCGTCCGCGGCGGAAAAAGGCTTAGCGGGACAGTTAAAGTAGAAGGTGCTAAAAACGCCGTTTTGCCAGTTATCGCTGCAACATTATTAGCAAGTGATGGGAAAAGTATCATTAAAGATGTTCCTACGCTCTCCGATGTATATACAATCAATGAAGTATTGCGCAACTTAAATGCAGATGTTGCCTTTCATGACAATCAAGTAACTGTAGATGCATCAAGAGAGTTATTAGAAGAAGCACCATTTGAATATGTACGTAAAATGAGAGCTTCCGTTTTAGTGATGGGCTCATTACTAGCAAGGAATGGCCGGGCCCGCGTTGCTCTTCCTGGTGGCTGTGCCATCGGATCACGTCCTATCGACCAGCATTTAAAGGGCTTTGAAGCGATGGGAGCAAAAGTGAAGGTCGGCAATGGTTTCATTGATGCCGAAGTAGAAGGCAGACTTAAGGGTGCAAGAGTATATCTTGACTTCCCGAGTGTGGGTGCCACTGAAAACATCATGATGGCAGCAACACTTGCTGAAGGTATAACTATTCTTGAAAATGTGGCCAAAGAGCCTGAAATTGTAGATCTTGCGAATCTCCTTAATAAAATGGGTGCCAAAGTCAGAGGTGCCGGTACTGGTACGATGAGAATCGAAGGTGTCGATAAATTATATGGCACTGAACATACGATTATACCTGACCGTATCGAAGCTGGTACATTCATGACTGCGGCCGCTCTTACTGGTGGCAATGTTCTTGTTCAAGGAGCTGTACCTGAACACCTTACTTCCCTTATTGCTAAAATGGAGGAAATGGGCGTTAAAATTCTTGAAGAAGAAGATGGATTACGCGTTATCGGTCCAAAAACCTTGAAGGCCATTGATATTAAAACAATGCCGCATCCTGGTTTCCCGACTGATATGCAATCGCAAATGATGGCATTATTACTGCGTGCTGAAGGAACAAGTATGATAACGGAGACCGTTTTCGAGAACCGTTTTATGCATGTTGAGGAATTCCGTCGCATGAATGCCAATATTAAAATAGAAGGTCGTTCCGTTATCGTTAATGGACCAACTAACATTCAAGGTGCTGAAGTAGCTGCAACAGATTTACGTGCCGCGGCAGCGCTCATCTTGACTGGATTGGTTGCAGATGGCATTACACGTGTTACAGAATTGAAGCATCTTGACAGAGGATACGTGAATTTCCATGGTAAATTGGCATCTCTAGGTGCTGATGTGGAACGTATTAACGAAGATGTACCTGCTGAAACAAAAAAAATTGCAGATTTAAACGCATAAAAAAGCTTATAAAACCATTCACGTTCGAGTCATTGAACCGTGAATGGTTTTTTTTGTCTTGTTCCGAATTCATCGCCTACAGTTAATTAGTTGTCGTTTTTCTATTCATAAATGCTTGTCCTTCGACATACATTTGTTATGTAAAGATACCTGCTGGATACGATTATACGGCAGAGAAAACAAGTGTAGGGAGGCTCAGGAATTTGAAAGCAATCAAACCGATGATCGTACTATTCATAGCAGTAGCATTCGTAATTATCATGATTCCAGCAGTGCTTGTGCTTCCATTTTCAAATGATAAGACAAGTGGGCAGTTGACCGAACAATTAGAAAAGAAAGTGAAGAATGAAGGTAAAGAGGTAGCTGCAAATGAAATGAGTTCCGTAGAAGTTGCCGTTTACCGCACATCTGCAAAAAAGATTGAAAAACTGCCGATTGAATCGTACTTGACTGGTGTGGTTGCAGCTGAAATGCCAGCAGATTTTGAAGAAGAAGCGCTGAAGGCACAAGCATTGACAGCGAGAACCTACATTGTCAATCAGCTCATAAGCGAAAGTCGATTAGGCTTGCCGGATGGTGCCGATGTAAGCGATACGGTCATGCACCAAGTTTATAAGAATAATGATGAGCTGAAAAAACAGTGGGGCTCTGATTATAAATCGAAGATACAAAAAATTAACAAGGCCATAAAAGAAACAGCGGGTCAAATCTTAACCTATGAAGGAAAACCGATTACAGCCACTTTTTTTTCTACAAGCAATGGCTACACGGAGAATTCCGAGGACTATTGGCAAGCTGATTTTCCTTATTTAAAAAGTGTATCCAGTCCGTGGGATAAAGAAGAATCACCAAAATTTTATAATAAAGTTGTAGTCGATACTGCAGATTTTGAAAAAAAACTGGGTGTAAGTCTTTCTTCGGGAACCTCGATAGGGACTGTCATTGAAAGAACATCAGGTAATCGCGTAGGTGTAGTGGAAATCGGAGGAAAGAAAATGACAGGAAAACAGATTCGTGAGAAACTCGGGCTGACATCATCCGATTTTGACTGGGAGCGACAAGGTAACCAGATTGTCATCACGACAAAAGGATCCGGACACGGAGTTGGAATGAGTCAATACGGTGCTAATGGCATGGCCAGGGAAGGGAAAACCTATGAAGACATCGTGAAATATTATTATAAAGGCGTCAAAGTTCAGTCTTCAAGTAAGTGGCTGAATACGATGACGGCAAAAAAATGAGAGATGGGAATCCCCATCTCTCATTTTTTTGCGCTTAATTTTTCTATAATGGTCAAAAAGCCCCGTTCACGCTTGAAATAATGATATTGGACATGAAAATAGACTGCAGCTACTCCTATGATATCTTTTATGAGGTCTATTAAGGTAGAGGAGCGGTATGGGACGAAAGATTGGTGGTATTCATCAATAACTCCGTAAAGGCAAGCTACTATGGCCGCCAACAGGCTTAAACCAGGCTTCAGTTTTTGGTTTGCAGCAAGGGCGGAAACTAATAATATATACAAAAGGGCAAATTCGACCAGATGAAGTGCCTCTTTGATAAATCGGTCAATTGAGGATGAGGGAAGATCAAGAATCATATCATCGGGGTTGCTCGACATTATCCAAATGGCAATCATATATAGAAAAGGCAATAACGTTAACACAAGTTTAAAAGCTTTTTTCATGATTTAAACATCCTTCAACAGTAAGATACCAAACATTTTACCATTCTACGAATAAAATCGGTTTCATTTCCACAAAATAAATCTAAAAAAAATTTTTCCTGAATGTATATAATCTTAACAAAATGTTCAGAATGATTGCTGAGGTGATTAATATGAGAGAGGAAGAAAAGAAACCAACTTCCACAATCCGACGTATACTAAAACAACGTTGGGCATTATCAGCAATCTATATCGCAAGTGCAGCCATAATCTTAGCCGCGGCCTTCTTATTACAAAATAGTTTTGATGATTCAGCTAAAGATGGCAAAGAGGAATCAGCTGAAACAGGAAAAAACTATGATCAGCCTTCTGTAGAGGTTAATAGTAATCTTGAGACAATCAAGATGCCTGTAGCCGATGCAGACAAATCGGTTATCAAGAAACAGTTTTATGATGTGAATGCGGATGAAAAGGCACAAGAAGAAGCATTGGTTTTCTACAACAATAGATATGAGCAAAACAAAGGTATAGACATTGCAATGGAAGATGGAAAGTCTTTCGATGTAAAAGCTTCCCTAAGTGGAAATGTAACGAAAGTTCAAGATGATGCATTACTTGGAAATTTAGTTGAAGTAGAGCATGAAGATGGCGTGGTTACTCGTTATCAATCTGTTAAGGACATTAAGGTTGCAGTTGGTGACAAAGTGAAACAAGGACAAGCAATTGCTACAGCTGGAAAAAGCCAAATCAATGAAGAGGCTGGCGTACATGTCCACTTCGAAATCAGAAAAGATAACATTGCGTTAAACCCACTTGATTTTGTTGATAAACAAGCTTCTGCGATTCAATCAGCAACTGAAACCGAAGGCAGCGAACTTGAAGATTCAGCTAATAAAGAAGAAACACCTGCAGTCGAAGGATCTGAAGCTGATAAAGAAGAAACACCTGCAGTCGAAGAATCTGAAACTGGCACGGAAGAAGCGCCAGCAGTTGACGAAACTGACGAGAGCACTGATTTAGAGAGTGGCACTGATGAAGAAGGCTCTGTCCCTGGTGAAGATACAACTGAAGAAAGCGATTCCTTAAAAGATTCGTTAAATCAATCTAATTAAGATTAAGATTTTTAATAAAATCAAAACAAAAACCTAGAGCGTTACGAATGACAACAACTGAAAATTTGGTAAAAGGAAGCCGTTCACTTTGAACGGCTTCCTTTTTTTCTTTCGAGGAAATATTGGCCAATATGCTGAAACCTTTGAATTTCTGACAAATTTCTCGGGAAATAATTTGCGCTTTATGAAAATAAACAGATGAAAATCAGAAATAAATCCAAACCTCCTGTCCCATTAGGCATATATTCTTAACCAAGCTAATAAGATGTTATAAACCATGCAAAGAGAGTGTTTGAGGTGAGGAATCGTTTATTACAAATTATCTAATAGGTGAATAATTCTATCTTTCATTGTTTATAGGGCAGCGGTATTCGATTCGAAAAATACGAATCTCATTTCACACTTCTCACATCCAATTTGGGGAGGTCGAGTGGTGTGCACGATTACATCAAAGAAAGAACTATCAAGATAGGAAAGTATATCGTGGAAACTAGAAAAACAGTCCGTGTCATTGCAAAAGAGTTCGGAGTCTCTAAAAGCACAGTGCATAAAGACTTAACTGAGAGGCTGCCAGAAATTAATCCTGATTTGGCTAACGAAGTGAAGGATATATTGGATTATCATAAATCCATTCGTCACCTTAGAGGTGGAGAAGCGACAAAATTAAAATATAAACGTTCTGAAAGAGAAGAAGAAATCGTTAAATGATACTTGAATCTTTCCGGCAATTGGAAGTGAATCGGGCAATCGGGGAATGAATAAGGGGACATGAAAGTGAGTGTCAGCTTTTTTCTTAACCTTGATTGCGGTTCCATGCCGGGATTTTTTTGTGGGAAAATACGGAAAGGTAGTACATAAGGCATCGATTTTTTTTACAAATTGGCAAAATAGGAAAAAATAGTCTATATTAGTGTTTATTTATAATTCATACTTACTTGTGTCAATGCAATATGGTAAAATAAACAATTAGGACAGAAGTAGGTTATATGTGAGGATATTCAAGGAGGATTTAAGAAATGTTTGCTAGAGATATTGGGATAGATCTTGGAACAGCCAATGTTCTTATACATGTCAAAGGTAAAGGAATTGTGTTAAATGAGCCTTCGGTAGTTGCGATTGATAAGAATACGAACCGTGTTCTTGCCGTCGGGGAAGAAGCTCGTAAAATGGTAGGCCGTACTCCAGGAAACATCATCGCAATTCGTCCTTTAAAAGACGGTGTCATTGCGGATTTTGATGTAACAGAATCGATGCTTAAGCATTTTATCAATACATTGAATGTGAAAGGCTTCCTTTCAAAGCCTAGAATTTTAATCTGCTGCCCGACTAACATAACAAGTGTCGAACAAAAGGCGATTAAAGAAGCTGCCGAAAAAAGCGGCGGGAAGAAAGTATTTCTTGAAGAAGAACCAAAAGTGGCTGCAATCGGTGCTGGTATGGATATTTTTCAACCAAGCGGTAATATGGTCGTAGACATTGGCGGGGGTACAACGGATATTGCCGTTCTTTCAATGGGGGATATCGTTACATCTTCTTCTATTAAAATGGCCGGTGACAAATTCGATAATGAAATTTTACATTATATCAAGCGGAAGTATAAGCTCCTGATTGGTGAACGTACAGCGGAAAACATTAAAATCCAAGTTGCAACCGTCTTCCCTGGATCTCGTAATGAAGTCATCGATATCCGTGGACGTGATATGGTATCGGGATTGCCTAGAACCATTTCAGTCAATTCGGAAGAAATTGAGGAAGCTCTTCGCGAACAGGTTTCCATCATTGTACAAGCTGCAAAAAGCGTACTTGAGCGGACGCCTCCGGAACTTTCTGCTGATATCATTGACCGCGGCGTCATTTTAACAGGTGGGGGAGCATTGCTTCACGGTATTGATTTACTCCTTGCTGAAGAACTTAAGGTCCCAGTACTCGTTGCCGAGCAGCCAATGGATTGTGTAGCAATCGGAACTGGTATCATGCTTGATAATATGGATAAATTGCCACGGCACAAATTCAACTAAAAAGCGGATGGAATTCCGCATCATAAGATAGGGGTCTAAGGTTCAGACAAACGTGAAGCATAGTGAAAGTGCGTGCAGTTCTAGTACAGATGAGCAATAGGCCCTCTTCTTTTAGTCAAGAATTTAACACCATTCCTTTAAATCTGACCTAGCCTACGATATAGACAAATTCTTCTGCCTAATGCTTTTCCCTTTCCTTAAGATACTGATGTTCATGACCGATAAGATAAATATGAGAACTTGAACGGGGTAAGTTATGTAGATTGAGGAGGGAAGAAGATGTTAAGAGGTTTTTATACGGCTGCTTCCGGGATGCTTACACAACAAAGGCGCACAGAATTGCTCACAAACAATATGTCCAATGCGAATACAACAGGGTATAAAGCGGATCAAATGAGTGTAAGGTCTTTTCCGGAAATGCTTATCAGCAACATAGGTGATAAAACGGTTCCTACGGAGAACAAATTGAGCATGTCTAGCATATCCCAGGTTGGGGGGCTCAGTACGGGGGTTTACGTACAGGAGGCGAATCCTTTATTTACCCAAGGCACATTGGAGGAAACCCAGCTCAATACGGATATTTCCTTGGTTGATGAAAATCTTCCGATCAATGAAGAAATGGGCCGGCAAGGGTCGGTGTTTTTTACTGTCCAGGATGGTGATGGTGCTATCCGATATACGCGTAACGGCAGTTTCACCCTGGATGGTCAAGGTTATCTGACTACGGCTTCTGGTCATTATGTATTGAACGAAAATAATGAAAAAATCAAGCTTGATAGCGATCAGTTCACAGTAGCGGAAAACGGTGTTATTTTAGAAGGGAATGTTCAAACGGCACGTATGGGCATCGGTTATTCAGACGATCCGTCATTTCAGCTCATAAAGGATGGGGAAGGCCTATATAAGGCTGTGAGTGATGGTGATTTACCTAGCGCATACGCGGCTGCAGATGTCGGTTTTTCTACTAAGCAAGGCTTTCTTGAAGGCTCCAATGTTGACCAATCGAGAACGATGACAGAAATGATGTCGGCATACCGCTCTTTTGAAGCGAGTCAGAAGGTTCTTCAAGCCTATGATAAAAGTTTGGATAAAGCGGTCAATGAAGTTGGCAGGCTTTAATTGAAATGTAGAAAAATGATTTTGGGAATTTGAACATGTAAGGGGAAAAACCATGAATCGGACGATGATGACGGCGACGAATACGCTGAACCAACTTCAAAGTAAAATCGACCAAATAAGTAATAATATTGCGAATGTGGACACGACTGCCTACAAAAAGACCCAAACGAGTTTCAATGACTTATTGACTCAGAGTTTCAATAATCAACCGAGTGAGACCAAGGAAAAAGGAAGGTTGACCACACCTGGCATCCGGCAGGGAACAGGTGCTATGATAAGCCAATCTCAATTGGTGCTTTCTCAGGGAGCCTTAAAGACGACGGACCGCAATCTTGATGCTGCATTCATCCGGGAGGGCCAATTCTTCACCGTAAGCGTTCAGGACGATAATGGAGTCAATACAAGGTTTACAAGGGATGGTGCCTTTTATTTATCTCCTAATGCTAACGACAAAATGATGCTCGTTACCTCTGCTGGACATAAAGTCCTTGATGAAAATGGTGAACCGATCCTTATTGAGGGAAATATTAAAGATATAAAGATTTCGGAAAATGGCTTATTGATAGTGGATACGGAAGAATATGGCGAAAAGAGTTTTGGGCTCGGAATCGTCTCGGTAAAGAAACCGCAGTTTCTTGAGCGGCTAGGAGGAAATTTACTTGGCCTGCCGGAAACCATCAATGCCTTGGGTGTAACTGAAGACGATATCATGACTTCATTAACTGGGGATTCCCGCAACCAGGCAGCAGTCCGTCAAGGCACTCTGGAGGCCTCAAATGTCGATCTTTCCAAAGAAATGACGGAACTAATCAATGTTCAGCGGTCTTACCAATTTCAATCCCGGGCGGTAACTATGGCTGATCAAATGAACGGATTAGTCAATGGAATCCGTTAAAGTATCTGGTAAATAAAATGTCTCCCTGCGGAATTAGAGCAAATCGGTTATAATGAATTCATAACAAAGAGAATCATTCGTGCCGACCATTTTGCATAGCTGCTGAATTTCTGGTGTATAGGGAAAATCAGTCGGCGAGTTTTCTTAAAAGGAGCTTTCACATTCTATATGGAACAAAATCGTGTAATGAAACAACAAATTGAAGAAGAGATAAAGGAAGTTGAGACGAAACCGAATCGTAGAATCAAGGTCCGTCTTTTGCCAATTTGGCTTCGTGTACTCATTGTTATCGGATTGATTTTCATTGCTGTATTATCTGGGGCACTATTAGGATACAGTGTGATTGGTGGAGGGAATGCTATGGATGTTTTCCATAAATCCACATGGACCCATATTATTGATATAGTGAACAAGGGCGCGTAGTTCCATGTTTTTTGAGGTAGTTGCTGTCGTTATCGGATTTATATTACATGGCAACTACGCCTCTGTCTTCATGACAGGGGCGAGTTTACGTTATGTTTGAAATATTTAAGTCATAGGAGGAACAAGTATGCTTGATATCACACAAATAAAGGAAATTATCCCGCATCGTTACCCATTCTTATTAGTCGACCGGATCATAGAAATAGACGAAGGGAAAAGAGCGGTTGGATTGAAGAATGTCTCAGCAAATGAAGAATTCTTTAATGGTCATTTCCCCGATTATCCAGTAATGCCTGGTGTTTTAATTGTAGAGGCATTAGCGCAAGTTGGCGCTGTAGCCGTTTTGAAACAAGAAGAATACAAAGGACGGCTTGCATTTTTCGCTGGGATTGATAATTGCCGCTTTAAAAAGCAAGTTAAACCAGGTGATCAGCTGCGTCTGGAAGTGGAAATAGTGCGTATGAGAGGGTCAATGGGTAAAGGGAAAGCAGTGGCAACGGTAGATGGAGAAACAGCATGTGAAGCCGATATCATGTTTGCTTTTGGTGACAAATAAGAAGTGCATTCATTTTCCTTGAAAGGGAGATAGAATATTTTAATTATATTTCTCGAAAAATGGTTTAAGGAATCGTGAAGCGGTGTATATATAAAGCACTGCATTGCTTTTTAAAAGCAAGAGCGGTTTTTAGAACTTTCTATTCTCCCTTTGAATGCCGGACATTTTAAATGTCCGGCAATTTTTTATGATTAAGTTCCAATAAATACGAGCTAAGCGAATTTTCTTTTTAATTTTAAAATAGGACGCAAGTTATTTTCACATTCGGGCAAAATAGCTAATGATAAAGAAAGAAGGGAGGTTGCCAAAAATGATGAAGAAAATTTTTGCACTAATTGGGGGATCTTTATTATCTATTATGTTCCTTGCTGGATGTGGAACTGATGATAATGACAACAATCCCGCACCAGAAGATGATAACAACATCATTGAAGATGATAACAATGATGTAGATGATAACAACGGCACGGATGATAACGACATGAATGATAACGATGATGGAGTGCTTGACAACGACGATAATAAAGTTGATGATAACGTCGATAATGATGCGGATGACTTGATTGAAGACAATGATAAAAAAGGCGACGACAATAAGTAATTAGCACAGAATGGTAAAGACTGGCTTAGATAAGAAGAGGATTAATATCCTTATTCGTCTAAGTCAGTCTTTTTTATGTGCATTCGATTAGGGAATGGGAATTAAGGGAAGGGTTTTTATTTATTAGTTGCTAATTTAGGCTTTGAGCGGATTTTTTGCTTGAACTCTTTTAATAATTCATCGCCGGATAGACCTTTTTGAACTAAATCTTCAAGAAGGAGTTCTGCATATTTGCTCCGTGTTTTTTGGATGTGACCAACGAATAAAAGGCTATAATGGTTACCCACTTTTCTTATTGTGCGTAAAACAGTGTGAAACAAAGCCGGTTCATTGTCCTTTTTGGTAATAACGGCCTGGATATACACCTCTCCGTCAATCTTGGGAAGTGAGGATTCAAGCTCCTTGAAATGGTTTTCTTCTACAAAGGCTTCCAATAACCATGTTCTAGCGTCGTTTTCTTTATTTATAATCAGTCCATCTGTTAATGCAATATCAATCAAGTTTAAATTCTCAGTAACAATTTGCAACGTGATCAATTTAAATGATTTCATCTAATTCCTCCGTTTCTTGCCAGAAGAGCGGTAATTACCTCTCTTAATCGTAAATTTTGAAATGTACATATCGATTAATCCTTTTAAAGGTAATTATATCATACTAAAAAAAAGTCTCTTAATGAAATGAAAACCCAACATTTGTCTAAATTATGAAGGATAGAATAAAAATTTGCAAAATATTTAATTTTGTTAACTATTCGTTTTTCAACTGATCTTAATCGATAAAAAATGATTTTGCATCCATTCAAACGGTTTTTTATGAAGAAAAAGTGTGTAATAAGGCCATTTCCTTCATTTTTTAATCGATGGAAGAAAGAGTATGATTAAAGCATATTAAAGAGGAAGGAGTGAAAAAATGATTAACCAAGTTACCCTCGTCGGCAGGCTTACGAAGGATCCCGAATTAAGATACACACCCGATGGCAAGGCTGTTTCCAATATCACGTTAGCAGTCAACCGGAACTTCCGTAATACTGTCGGTAACTATGAGGCAGACTTTGTACAGTGTATCATATGGAAAAAGTCGGCTGAAAATACTGCTCAATATTGTAAAAAAGGTGCCATAATCGGCATAACTGGCAGAATACAAACAAGGAGATACGAAAATCAGGAAGGTAAATATGTATATGTAACTGAAGTGGTCGCCGAGAGGGTTCAATTCATTGGGTCTAAACAAACTGATGTTAAGCCCAAGGATTTTGAACATATTGGTTTATAGTGATACGTTGGGTTAGGTATGATAGCTTGCCTATACGGACTGAAGCAAGATTGTTTTAAAGGATATGTAAGAGTGAAATAATCTTAGTGATTTATTCCGTCATGCGGTGAAGGCCAATGTTAATACTTCTAATAATGAATATTAGGACGGATTCATTTGATGCTAAATCAATTGGAAACACAAAAAAAGTATTTATATGACCATAATGAAAAATAAATCCAAAGAATTTCAGCACTATTTAATAAAACTTGATAGTAGTATATATAATTCATTTTCATCCATTTATTCCCCAAAGCTAATATAGCTTTTTCCCCGCTAGAAACCCCGATTTACCCTCAATAAAATCGAGATATCTGATTTCCCCCTTGTATTGACTGCAAATAAGCAGTCTTTTTTTTTGTGCCAAAATGTGTGTAAATAGAAAAAATAAAAAAATAATTCTGTTAAATTAGAATTTTTAGAAAATATATTGTAATATTTTAATTTTGATGCAATAATAAACCCAATAATATAATTGGAAAAAAAGTTATATATAGGAAGTGATTTGATGGACGAACCAATTATTAAGGTGAATGGGCTGCGAACCAGTTTTCGTACTGACGATGGGGTGATTCCTGTCGTGAATTCAATCGATTTTCACGTCAATCCTGGTGAGGTTTTAGGGATTGTAGGAGAATCGGGATGCGGAAAAAGCGTAACTTCTCTGTCCATCATGGGTCTGGTTTCTTCACCGGCTGGTAAGGTGGAGGGGGAAATCCTTTTTAAAGGAGAGAACATCGCAAATGCCTCTGAAGCGAAAATGAGAAAAATTCGCGGGAATGATATAGCGATGATATTTCAGGAACCGATGACAAGCTTGAATCCTGTGTTCACTATTGGCGAGCAGTTGATCGAGACGCTTCGGATACATAAAAAATGGAACAAAAAACAGGCACGCCATAGAGCGGTTGAAATGCTGAAGCTGGTTGGGCTTGGCCGTGCCGAGGAATTGCTCAAAGAATATCCGCATCAGCTTTCAGGCGGAATGAGACAAAGGGTAATGATAGCAATGGCCATGATTTGTGAGCCGAAACTCCTTATAGCAGATGAACCGACAACGGCTTTGGATGTGACGATCCAGGCACAAATCCTAGAGTTAATGAAGAATTTAAATAAAGAAACCGACACGGCAATCATGATGATTACCCATGATCTTGGGGTAGTGGCGCAAATGTGTGAACGTGTCATTGTCATGTATGCAGGCAAGGTAATAGAGGAAGGAAATGTGCAAACGATTTTCCAAAACCCTAAGCATCCTTATACTGTCGGTTTACTTCAGTCGATTCCGGATATGCGAATAAAGAAAGAGCGTCTTTACTCGATACCGGGTAATGTGCCGAAACCTGGGACAAGCAACCTCGGGTGCCAGTTTGCCCCTCGATGCTCCCATGCCATGGAGCAATGTATAAGTGAGACCCCGTCTCTTTTGAAATTCGATGAGGGTCAGCATGTACGCTGCTGGCTGTATGAAGATGGGAAAGGAGCCGCCTTGCATGAATCAAACATTGGTTAAGGTAGAAAACCTAAAGAAGCATTTTCCGATTAAAGGAGGAGTTCTGGGAAAGACCATTGGAGAGGTCAAGGCAGTGGATGGTTTGTCTTTTTCCATTTATAAAGGGGAAACCTTAGGACTTGTCGGTGAAAGCGGTTGCGGAAAGTCTACGACGGGAAGATTATTGCTTCGATTGCTTGAGCCGAGTGAGGGTAATGTTTATTTCGAAGGAAAGGACCTGACGGCTTTATCTTCCAGTGAAATGAGAAAGATGCGGCGTGAAATGCAGATGGTCTTCCAGGACCCATTCGCTTCCCTCAATCCCAGGCATACAATTGAAAAAATATTGGAAGAACCGCTCATCGTTCATGGGGTTAAAGATAAAAAGACGCGAAAGGCCCGTGTACAGGAACTCCTTAAGGTTGTTGGCTTAAGCAGTTACCATGCTAAAAGGTATCCGCATCAATTCAGCGGGGGCCAGCGGCAGCGTATTGGCATCGCGAGGGCACTTGCAGTCAACCCGAAACTGATCATTGCCGATGAGCCGGTATCTGCACTGGATGTGTCGATTCAGGCCCAGGTCTTGAATCTGTTGCAGGATTTGCAGGAAGATTTTGATTTGACCTACTTGTTCATTGCCCATGACCTTGGAGTGGTAAGGCATATCTCCGACCGTGTCGGTGTCATGTATCTTGGACATATAGTTGAATTGACGGAAAGTGAAGGTCTTTATGAAGATCCGCTTCATCCATATACGCAGGCTTTATTATCAGCCGTGCCGATCCCGGATGTGGATTACAAGGGAGATAGGGTAATCCTGCAGGGAGATGTTCCAAGCCCATCAAACCCGCCTGCTGGCTGTCCATTCCATACGAGGTGTCCGAAGGCGATGGCAGAATGCAAAATGGAAAAGCCAATCCTGAATGAACATAAACCTGGTCACTACGTTGCTTGTCATCTATACAATTGACACGACGTATACATAAATTCGCAAATAATAAGGGGGAAGAATATGAAGAAAACATTGGCATTATTGCTGACTGGTATCCTGGCTCTTTCGCTAGCGCTTGCGGGATGCTCCTCGTCTACATCAAAAGAGAAAGATGAGGGTAAAGGGGGTACGAGTGAAGCGAAGGGCGGCGTATTGATATACGGTAAAGGCGGAGATGCTGTCGGTCTTGACCCAGCTATCGTAACCGATGGGGAATCATTCATCGTCACACAGCAGATCTTTGAAACGCTTGTGAAATATGGGGAAGATAATACGGAAATCAATCCAGGTCTTGCAGAATCATGGGAAGTGTCCGATGACGCAAAAACATACACATTCAAATTGAAAACCGGCATCAAGTTCCATGATGGTACGGATTTCAATGCAGATGCGGTCGTAAAAAACTTTCAACGTTGGGCACAAAGTAAGGATGAGGGTAAATTCGCTTACTATGCGTCCATGTTCGGAGGGTTTGAAGGTGATGAGGGCCATGTGATCAAAGAAGTTAAAGCGATCGATGCCAGCACGGTGGAATTCACGTTGAACCGTCCGCAGGCGCCGTTCCTGAAAAACCTTGCCATGCCTACATTTGCAATAGCCAGTCCGGCTGCAATTGAAAAAGAGGGTGACGGCTTCACTAAAAACCCATCTGGTACAGGTCCTTTCAAATTCAAATCATGGAAACCTGGCGATACGATTGAAGTGGTGAAAAACGATGACTATTGGCAAGATGGACTGCCAAAACTTGATGGAATCACGTTTAAGGTCATTAAAGATAACTCTGCACGTTTAAATGCTGCAATCAAGGGTGAAGTCGACCTGATGGACGGGTTGAACCCAAGTGATATCAGTAAAGTTACAGGAGATGAAAAACTGCAAATATTCGAACGGGCATCCATGAACGTCGGGTACTTTGCTTTCAATGTTGAGAAAGCGCCATTCGACAAGAAAGAAGTGCGTCAAGCCATCTCGCATTTGATCAACAAAAAGGAAATTATTGATAATTTTTATGAAGGCACAGCAGAGCCAGCCAAGAATCCTATGCCGCCATCCGTTTCTGGCTACAATGACAAAGTCGAAGACTATGATTATGATGTAGAAAAAGCTAAAGAACTGCTGAAAAAAGCTGGACTTGAAGACGGATTTAAAATGGACCTTTGGGCAATGCCGGTACCGCGCCCATATATGCCAGATGGTCAAAAAGTGGCTGAAGCCATTCAAGCAAGCCTAAAACAGGTCGGTATCGAAGCGAATATCGTTTCGTACGAATGGGCTGCATATTTAGAGAAAGTGCAGGCTGGTGAAGCCCAATCCTTCATGATGGGCTGGACAGGCGATAATGGAGATGCGGATAACTTCCTTTATACGTTATTGGATAAAGATAATATCGGCTCCAACAACTATGCCCGTTATGCAAACGATGAAGTCCATGATCTATTGATCGAAGCTCAGTCAACGGCAGATGAAGCCAAGCGTAATGAGTTATATGGAAAAGCCCAGGAAATCATCCATGATGAAGCACCATGGGTACCACTTGTCCACTCTTTACCGCAGCTAGCCGGATCTAAGACGGTCAAAGGGTTTGTTCCACATCCAACTGGTTCACAATCCCTTGTTAATGTTTCTCTAGAAAATTAACCGTACGAACCGGGTAGTATGGAGTCTTGCATGCTTCCCGGTTTTGTTATGGAATGCATTTCAAAATGATCGAGGGCGCTTCGAAGGACCCTTATTTAAAAGGCGGGTGATTGTTTTGTTTTCCTATACCGTACGACGTTTAGGATCACTCATTCCAGTGTTACTCGGAATGGCGTTTATTGTATTCATGATGATTCGGGCGATTCCCGGAAACCCAGCACAGGTGATTCTAGGGCAGCAAGCAACAGAAGAGGCAGTCGCTGCAATGACAAAGGAACTTGGTCTGGATAAACCTTGGTTCATTCAATTTTGGGATTACTTATCAGGCCTGTTAAAGGGTGATCTGGGTGTATCGTTAAAAACGAATAGTCCGGTTTCGGAAGAAATTGGGCCATACTTAATGGCAACGATAGAGCTGGCATTAATCGCCATGATCATCGCAGTTGTCATAGGTGTGAATGCAGGGATAATATCAGCTTGGTTCCAAAACTCATGGTTTGATTATGTAGCCATGGTGATCGCTTTGATTGGTTTGTCCATGCCTATATTCTGGCTGGGATTAATGGAGCAATACATCATTTCAATTCAATGGGATTTACTTCCGACGACAGGGCGGGACAATATCAGGGATCCCGTTGAGGCCATAACCGGCCTGTATTTGATAGATACACTTATGCAGGGCAGGGTTGATCAATTTTTCGAAGTGATCAAACATCTCATTTTGCCGGGGATTGCGCTTGCGACCATTCCGATGGCCATTATTGCAAGGATGACACGTTCGTCCATGCTGGAAGTTATGAGATCGGATTTCATTCGTACGGCTCGTGCTAAAGGGATGAGAATGTTTTGGGTTGTTTACAAGCACTCCTTTAAGAATGCCCTGATTCCAGTGGTTACGGTTATCGGTCTGCAGACGGGATTACTTTTAGGCGGCGCCATTTTAACAGAAAACATTTTTGGATGGCCGGGTATCGGTACATATATTTATGATGCAATACTATCTCGGGACTATCCAGTGATACAGTCCGGAATTCTCGTCATCGCCTTTTTGTTTGTCATGATTAATCTGGTTGTGGACTTGTTGTATGCAGCGATCGATCCTAGGATTAAGTATAAATAGGGAGGGAAACTCATGCCTGAAATAGCAACGAATACATCGCCAATCCTTCCTCCCAAAGAGGCAGAGGAAAAAGTCATCTCTCCCTGGAAGGAAGGGTGGAAAAGCTTTAGGAAAAATAAGGTAGCCCTTGTTGGTCTGGGGATTGTTACATTTTTCATCTTAATCGCCATCTTCGCGCCCCTTATAGCACCCTATTCATTTGAGGGGCAAAAGCTAAGTGATAAACATTTGGCCCCGTCTGCGGAGCATTGGTTTGGAACGGATGAATTTGGCCGTGATATTTTGAGCCGGGTCATTTATGGCTCGCGCATATCAATAGGGGTCGGCTTCTTATCTGTGGCAGGGTCTGTAGTGGTTGGATCTTTTTTGGGAATCATTGCCGGTTATTACGGCAGGTGGATAGATACGATCATATCGAGGGTCTTTGACATCATTCTGGCCTTTCCAAGTATCTTGCTTGCGATTGCAGTAGTAGCCGTTTTGGGACCTTCCCTTCGCAACGCACTTATTGCCATCGCTATCGTCAATGTCCCGATATTCGGCCGGCTTTTACGTTCACGGGTCTTAACGGTAAAAGAAGAGGAATATGTAACGGCTGCGAAGGCAATTGGAATGGGGGATGGCCGCATTCTCCTCCACCACGTCCTTCCGAATAGCCTTGCACCGATTATCGTTCAAGGTACCTTGGCGATTGCAACTGCCATAATTGAGTGTGCAGCACTCGGCTTTCTCGGTCTCGGTGCACAGCCGCCAGCACCAGAGTGGGGAAAAATGCTTGCCGATTCCAGGGCGTTCATCATTCAAGCACCATGGACGGTTCTTTTCCCTGGTCTTGCGATCATGCTTACGGTACTCGGCTTTAACCTTATGGGGGATGGGCTGCGCGATGCCTTGGATCCAAGAATGAAAAACTAGAAGTAAAAGGGTGATGTTAGTTTAACATCACCATCTTTTTGTCGTTTAGCGAAAATCTATTAAAATATGAAAAATAATAATAAAATCCTAGTTGGAAATAGGAAAATAGTGACTATTACCTCTTAAAATCACCCCAAAAGTTGTGATACTTTTATACTCAGTAAGAATATTCCAAAAATTGATTATTTTAGAGGAGGAAAGTTCATTGATTAAACGTAGCTTGTCCATTCTAGCAATCTTTCTATTAGTATTTACTGCAAGCGTTTCCGCAGCCAAGCTCCCAGATCCCCCGACGGGTTCGGATGGAGCGGGGAAGAAGAATCAAGAAAGTATTATAAAGCTGAAGAAAAATGATTTGGGGAAGAAATACAAAAGCAACGAGAAGGTCAGGGTCATCGTAGAGATGAAGGAAGCCCCGGCAATAGAAACAGCTTCGAAAGAAGGGAAACTTTTTAAACAGCTATCGAAAAATAAGAAACAACAATTAAAGTCCGAAAAGCTAGCTAATCAGAAGAAATTGAAAAAAAAGGTGAAGGAGAAAAAAATAGCTTTCAAGGAACTTGAAAGTTTTACGACAGTTGTCAATGGGTTCAGTGGTGAACTTCAGTATGGTGAAATCAAAAAGGTGGAAGCCATGCCTGAAGTAGCTGAAGTACATATTGCGAATGAATATGAACGTCCTGTAGAAAAACCCGAGATGCTTTATAGTAAAGAACTTGTCCAAGCCCAGGAGGCTTGGCGGGAATATGGATATAAAGGGGAAGGGATGGTCGTCGGGATTATTGATACTGGAATCGACCCATCTCACCGTGATATGGTCCTGAACGACGAGAATAAGGCTGAACTGACTGAAAGTGAAATTAGCGGGATGAAGGAATCTAGCCATCTATTAGGCAATTATTATACGGCGAAGGTTCCTTATGGATACAATTACATGGATGAAAATGAAGAAATCCTTGACCTTGGTGAAGGGGCTTCCATGCATGGAATGCATGTAGCAGGTACGGCTGGTGCCAATGGAGATGAAGAGAATGGCGGCATTAAAGGGGTTGCTCCTGAAGCCCAGCTGCTTGCTTTAAAGGTCTTCGGTAATGATCCCGACATGCAGACAACATGGGGCGATATATATATTAAGGCGATTGACGATGCCATCATCCTTGGGGCGGATGTGCTGAATATGAGCCTCGGCTCCACTGCAGGTTTTGTATCGGCAGAAGATCCGGAGCAGCAGGCGGTATCCAGAGCTGTTGATAATGGGATCCTCATGTCGATTTCAGCAGGAAACTCGGCACACTTTGGAAATGGATTTGCAAACCCATCAGCCTCTAACCCGGATATTGGCGTTTCAGGTTCACCGGGACTTGCTTATGATTCGGTACAAGTGGCATCGGTAGAGAATAACTATATGGATTTGGATGCAGCGACTTATGATATAAACGGACAATCAGGAAAAGCTCCGTTCATGTCGGCTTCAAGTGTACATCCCAATGCATTAACGGTTAAAACACATGACTTAGTGGCTGCAGGTCTTGGGACGCCAGAGGAGCTTTCGAAAGTGGATGTTAAAGGCAAGTTCGCCCTCATCGAACGCGGCACGCTTTCTTTTATAGAAAAAGCGCAAAATGCCCAGGCAGCAGGAGCGACAGGAGTCATTATTTACAATAATGCTGACGGATATATTTCCATGGCCACAGATCCAAGCATCACCATTCCACAGCTGTTCATGTTGAAGTCGGATGGTGCAAAGCTGAAAGCGGCCTTAACGGATGGAGAAAAGGTGAAGATTACCTTTAATGGTGATAAAACAAAAGCTGTAAATCCAGAAGCAGGGAAAATGAGCTCATTCAGTTCATGGGGAGTCGCGCCGAACTTGGATTTCAAACCAGAAATCACTGCTCCGGGCGGACAAATTTATTCGACGCTGAACAACGATGAATATGGGATGATGAGCGGTACTTCGATGGCTGCACCACATGTTTCAGGCGGCTCGGCATTAGTTCTTGAAAGAGTGGATAAAGAATTTAAATTAGACGGATCTGCCCGGGCTAATTTAGCGAAGAACCTGATGATGAATACATCAAAACCATTAACGGATCAGGGTGTCGTCAATAAGGCCCTTGACTGGAAAAACCCTTATTCGCCTCGCAGGCAGGGAGCCGGAGTCATGCAGCTACAGTCCGCATTGTCCACACCTGCTGTCGTGACTGAGGCATTCACGAAAGAAGCAAAGGTTGCAATGAAGGAGATCGGCAATAAGTTCGCTTTTACTTTAAAGGTTGAAAACTTCAGCAACAAAGCAGTCAAGTATGATGTAAAAGGAAATATCCAAACAGACTATGCAATTCAGGGACAACTGGGTTATTCCGCTAATGAGCTGGAAGCGCAGGAAATTAAGAACGCTTCAATTAAAATCAATAATAAAAATACAAATAAGATTACCGTTCCTGCAAAAAAATCGGTTACATTCGAAGTGAAAGTGGACATATCCAATGCAAAAGTACTTGGCGATGACCTTCAGACTCTTGTAGACATTGACAAGGTTTTTCCAAACGGATATTTCGTTGAAGGGTTCATTTCATTGAAGGATCCAGCCGACACGAATCCGGAACTGCATGTCCCATATGTAGGGTTTAAGGGGGAGTGGGACAAGGCCCCGATCCTGGATGGCACTAAATATGACAAAGAGTCTTTCTATGGCATGGCAGGAGGAGTATCGACAGCGGGCGAAGATTTCACTTATCTTGGCTATGACCCTGCGGGAAAAACATTCAATGGCAAAAATATTGCGATTTCCCCAAATGGTGATGGTGCACAGGATGACTTCGTGCCGGTCCTATCATTCTTAAGGAATGCGAAAAAGGTAGAATACAATATATTGAATGGTGAAAACAAATCAATCCGGAAACTTCACACAGAGAATAATGTACGTAAGGACTATTATGATGGCGGACAAGGGACTGCATACACCCTGGATCCTGCACGTAAATGGGACGGTAAAATCAATAATGCACTCGCTAAGGACGGGGTCTATTATTTTGAAATCAAAGCGATGATAGATTACGAGGGTGCAAAATGGCAGAAGTTTAAAATGCCTATCAAAATCGATACGGTAAAGCCGACAGTCAAGATTTCGAAAAAAGGAAATGTATTAACCATCCAAGGTAAGGATAATTTGAATGGTTCAGGACTTGCTTATTACGATGTACAAGTCGATGGAGCATCCATCATGGAAGAACCGCTCCCGGCAAATGCGAAACAATTCACCCTACCTGATGTAAAAGGGGAAAAGGTTCAGGTTGTGGCAATTGACTTTGCAGGTAATGAAAAAACGGCTGAAACCGAATTAGCCAGTGATTCAGCTCCAATCGATAATCATGCACCGGCTGTAAAGATCAAGAGTCCTGAAGCCTTGAGTGTGAACAATAAAAATAAAATCAAAATAACAGGAGAAATTGAAGAAGCGTCGGAAATAAAGGAATTTAAAATCGACAATAAAACGGTACCTGCAACGTATAACAAGACGAATAATAAATATGAATTCTCATATGAAAAGAAATTTGAAGATGGTGTCCAAAGCTTCACGGTTAAAGCAACCGATAAATGGGATAACACGGTTTCCTTTAAACGGACAGTTATGATCGATGCAACAAAGCCAGGTTTAAAAGTTAAAGGTGTTCCGGAAACTGTGGGAGTCAAAGGCAAAAATCCAAAAGTGGACGTGACGGTAGAAGATAATTTTGATGAAATTCGCCTTTACCTGAACGGAAGCGAAGTATTCTATCATGAATTCAAGGAGCCATACAAAATGCGTGCCTATAAGAAGAAGATAGAGGATTTGGAGCTGCCGCTTAAATCAGGCAACAACAAGTTTGAATTTAAGGTGACCGATCTTGCAGGAAATGAATCGAAGAAATCCTTTAACATCAATAAAGCAAAAAAATAACGAAAGGAAGCCCTCTTATCCAAGAGGGCTTCAGTTTGTAGACAAACTCGAAGAAAGCGAGTTTGCCTAAAGTTTTTTTCTTTGAAAAACGTTTCAGCTTATTTCAGAAATCCGCTCCCATTCCGCCGACTGTCTGCCAAGCCTCCTCGCCGCAAGCGTCTGTGGGGTCTCGTCTAGCCAGTTATTCGGCAGGAGTGTCGCAAATTTCTTCAATCTAATGAGGGTTTCATTCCATATAAAAAGGTAAAAATTCATGAAGGATAACCAAGTCTTCCTTTCTAATCATTGTTTGGGGTAATCCATTCCGAACCTCCTTTTGTACGTAGAAAGGCGAGTTTGTCTACAGTATGAGCCCTCTTATCCAAGAGGGCTGTTTTTGCGTAATAAGATTTCCGGATTTTGAATTCTTTCGTGATGATTATGGAGTAGTTTGCTGCGTTTTCACCGTGTTAATATGAAAATCTATTATTGAGGAAGTATTTTCATTATCCGGCAGGTATATGGTACAGGATAAAAGAATTAGGTATAAAGAATCTAATAAAAGGAGGGTATTTATGAATTATAAGAAGAAATCCAGCAATAAAGTAACTATTCGTGGAATTACAGTGAAATTCGAAAGGAGAGGAAGCGGAAGGTCAAATCTTACAAAGCCAAGTTTCTTTGATGCACTTCAGCACGTCAATTCTCCTTTTGACAAGGATCCCCGCTCTGATTCACCCTATCAGGATTTTCCACTATGTCAGGAGATAACCCTTTCTTTTTTTGAAAGAGGTGCTAAAACATCTATTAATTATGACCCCCACCAAGAAAAAATCATCATTGAGGAAAGTTCAGAGACATATCAGACGAATAAGGGTGAGGCGCTTACAGCAATCCTCGATCATATCATGATCAATCATGGCAATCACCATTCTTTTTTCATCATCCAGCAAAAAGAGCGGAACGTAAAAATGATAGCTGCTACTCCGTGATATCATCTTCTAGGCATTGATAGGTATGAGACTTCCGTTAAGTGTAACGTAATTCGAAAAGATACTTTACTCAATAAGGTTGGAGCTGCCACGGCAGCTCCATTACTGTTTCAACATGATGAGCTTCTCCAATCCTTCAAGATGTCAAACCAACTGCCGAATGATCTTTGAAAGGGTTTGGATGCCATAAGCTAATTGTTCCTCCGAGGCGTATGAATATGAAAGCCGTATATGTGTATGGTTATTTGGTTCGTATATGTACCCCGGATTAAGAAGTATGTTCTCCTTTATCGCTTGCTTGAAAAGGTTTGGATTCACGATGGGTTTGCATAATTTTAACCATATGTAAAACCCGCCTCGAGGTATTTGCCATTCAGCCAGTCCCTTAAAATATTGATTGAGAAGAGTTAATGTAAAATCTCTACGTGCTATCAACTCATGCCTTAGCCACTCTAAATGCTTTGAATATTGACCATTTGCTAACCATTCTGCTACAAGGTGTTGGGAAAGTGCACTGGAACCGTAATCCATTTGCATTTTAATATCCGCTAAACGTTCAATCACGGTTATTGGGCCAGCAATCCATCCGATACGCAATCCGGGGCTTAATGTTTTGGATATACTGCCAATGTGCAATACAAGGCCATCTGCATCAAGGGATTTTAAAGGCGGCGGAGGTTCCTTTTCAAACCACAAATCACTATATACGTCATCTTCAATAATCGGGATCTGTTCTTTTTTGCATAGTGATAATAGGTTTAGTCTTTCTTCTTTTGTCCATGTAGAATTTGTTGGATTGTTAAACGTAGGAACAGTATAAAACAGTGACGCTTTCTTCCTTCCGTTGATGCGCTTTATTTGTGTCGGGATACTTTCCCGGCATTGTTTTGATAAACCTACTAAATGCATGCCCGCAGATTGAAAAGGGTGAACGGAATTTAAATAAGAAGGGGATTCATGTAAAATCATAGATCCCTTTTGAAGTAAACCAACTGAAATCAACTGGAGTGCCTGAAGCCCGCCAGAGACGATCATGAGGGAGCTGGGACTTGCGTTGATCCCTTTTGTTTCTAAATAAACACTTATACATTGGCGAAGCCTCTTATCACCCTTGGGCTCGGAATAACCTAAAGAGTGAGCATCAAAAGAAGTGGATTGCAACGTCTTTTCAATTTGTTTTGTAGGCAATAGAGATGGAGATAGTTCGCCTGTACCTAATCTGATGATGGCAGTGTCCGTTTCATACTGATTAATGTCCTGAATCGTTTTTAAATTTGGTTCATGAAGGCCATTTCGGACATAGTTTTTCCAGTCGGGCTGTTTGCTGGAGACGAGCACATTCCATGTATTGTTCGAAACGAATGTGCCGGACCCAATCTTAGTTTCCAATAATCCTTCTGCAATCAACTCATCTATGGCTGTGATGATTGTACTTCGGTTTACACCAAAAGAATCGGCCAATGAGCGTTGTGATGGAAGCTTAGTACCAACTGGCCATTCCCCTCGGGTAATTTGTTGTTTGATCCATTCTACTATCTGTAGGTGAAGTGATTGGTCGGAAGTCCGGTTTGGTCTCCATTCGATAAACATACAAAAACCACTCCTTTCATGTTCTATATTCATTATAAATTGGTTGGTTTGAAAACCAACCAATTGGATGGTCAATCCTTTGTTTATTTCATTATACTGAATATGAGGGGAGGGGTATTCGTATGGGACCATTTTTTCATGGATTATTATTGGCTTTAGGACTAATACTTCCTTTGGGAGTGCAAAATGTATTCATTTTTAATCAAGGAGCAATCCAACCTACCATTAAAAAAGCATTGCCAGCAACGATTACAGCTGCCATTTGTGATACGGTGCTCATTCTGTTAGCCGTTTTAGGTGTTTCGTTGATTGTCATGCAATATGATTGGTTGCGCCTTGCTTTAATCATGATCGGAGTTATATTTTTATTGTATATGGGGTTTCAGATTTGGCTTGCCAAATCGAACTCACAGTCAGGTGCCCAATCTATGCAGATGTCCACCAAAAAACAAATTGTATTTGCCCTATCCGTATCATTACTGAATCCGCATGCAATCTTGGATACGATAGGTGTAATCGGTTCGAGCTCACTTGTTTATTCAGGAAAAGATAAAATGATTTTCACCATAACGTGCATCTTTGTTTCATGGTGCTGGTTCCATGGATTATGTCTTGCGGGCCGTTTGCTAAAAAAGGTTGATACATCTGGCAAATTCCTTGTAATATTAAATAAAATTTCTGCAATCATCATTTGGATCACGGCTCTTTATATGGTTAAATCGCTTTTTTGAATCAGATAAACGTATTCGAGTATTCAAGAGTTTAAAAGTTACAGGACGCTTATGAATAAAAAAGGAGAATGCATATACGATATGCATTCTCCTTTTTTTTGACTTGATAAGCTAACAACAATCTGCTCTCATTCATCTTCATATCGTTAGAGCGGGTTATTGAAGAGCAACTAAGTCCTTGATTTCCTCTGTGGAAAGTTCGGTGATCCAGTTGTCACTGCTGATGATCTCATCGTTCAGGGCTTGCTTTTTATCAAGCATCTGGTCGATTTTTTCTTCCAGGGTCCCTGTGCAGATTAGCTTATGAACGTGAACGAAACGCTGTTGCCCAATTCGGTAAGCACGGTCGGTGGCTTGATTTTCAACAGCTGGGTTCCACCAGCGATCATAGTGAATCACGTGGTTTGCTTCTGTAAGATTAAGACCAGTGCCGCCTGCTTTCAACGAGAGTATGAAAATAGGGAATTCCCCATCTTGGAATCGGGTGATCATTTCATCGCGCTGCTTCTTGTTCGCACTCCCGTTGAGGAATGGAACTTCAAAGCCATATCGTTTTTCCAGCAATTCTTTTATCATATTGCCCATCCCGATATATTGTGTGAAAATAAGACAGCTTTCATCCTGTTCGCGGACAGCATCGATTAGCTCGGTCAGTTTCTCGAGTTTGCCTGATCGGTTAGGCGCTTTCATGATGTTTTCCTTTTCCGTCTCTTTTAAGTAAAGAGCTGGATGATTGCAAAGTTGCTTTAGCTTATTCAGCATCTGAAGGATGATGCCTTTTCTTTCAAAGGCAGACAGCTGTTCGATATCAGTGAATGTATCCTTTATCAGTTGTTCATACAACGATGCTTGCTCGGTGGTAAGCGGTACGAATTCCTTTTGTTCTTGCTTATCCGGAAGATTAAGAGCGACTTCTTTATCTCGCTTAGTACGGCGAAGCAAAAAGGGCTGAATCAAACGCTGCAATTCCTTGATTTTATCCTTCTGTTCATCACGCTCAATGGTCGCCACATATTTTTCCTGAAACTGACCTAGCGTTCCAAGATAACCTTTATTGATGAAGTCGAAAATCGCCCATAGCTCACTTAAACGGTTTTCCATCGGCGTACCCGATAAAGCAATATGATGTCTGCCATTTAGCTTGCGGACGGCTTTGGATTGCTTCGTTTGGGCATTCTTGATGTTTTGTGCTTCATCAAGGATTACGCTGCTCCAATGGATGGAGGTCAGTTCAGCCATATCTTGGTGGGTCAGTCCATATGATGTTAAGACAATATCATGATCGGCTGCCAGCTTAGTAAATGCTTCACCTTTAGCACGATTCGATCCGTAGTGAAGGTGAACTTTAAGTGATGGTGCGAATTTTTCCAATTCCTTTTGCCAGTTGCCAAGGACCGATGTCGGGCAGACGATGAGCGCCGATTGTACTGAGACGGATTCGGAGGCAGTGGTAATGACCTCAGCCTCATCACTGCTTTCTGCGCTACTATCCTCTTCGACAATGATCGGTTCACTCTTTTGTTCGTCCCTGGGGGCAGTGGGCAGCTCTTTACCGGCTCCTTCTTTGCCTTTCACATGAAGTAGGTAGGCAATCATCTGGACGGTTTTTCCAAGTCCCATATCGTCGGCTAGACAAGCACCAAAACCATGCTCCCTTAAAAAAAGGAGCCAGCTCATGCCAAGTTTTTGATAGGGGCGTAAATCACCTTGAAGTGCATTAGGGACAGGCAGGATGGATATGTTTTTGGTTTCCCGGAGTCTTCCCACCATTTTACGGAGCTCCTGGTTCAATTCAAATTGAATCCGGAGCATTTCGTCGTTTTCAGAATCGTTATCGCCATCTTCATTTAAGCCATTCAACAGTTCCTGCTGCAGCAAGTCAGTCAGTTGGATGCCTTTTTCATTAGCTGTTTCCATCAGCTCCTGAATTTGTTTAATGAAAGCTGGGTCAAGCTTGACCCATTGGCCGCGGATGAAGACAAGCCGCCTTTTTTCATTGACGAGCTCCTCGAACTCCGCCTCAGTGAGCTCTTTGCCATTTAATGAGAACCGCCAATCAAAGTCCATTAAAGCTTTTAACCCGACATAAGAAGGGCCGCGGTTCGATTGGCTCTTCACTTTCGCCTTGACCTTCAATGAGGACTCTTTCAAGGCAAGCCACCACGATGGAAGAAGAATTTCGACGCCAAGAAACAGGAGTTTTTCGCTTGCGTCGGTCAAGAACTCCCATGCATCCGTTTCCGAAATCTCCCTTTTCAGACGGCCATTCTCCCCAAGCCATGGCACGACGAGTTGCCAGCGTTTCGTAGCACGCACCACTTCACTTGCATACTTATTCCAGCCGCGCGGCAGTTTTTTTCCTGTATATGTTTCAATGATGTTCTCATCCCTTTTGGAGCGAAGGGTAACATCGAGTATCCAAGGCCCATTACCATCAGGAGGCTCAGTTAAACGGAGACCTATAGTGAATGGTTTGGGATCGGGCAGGGTACCGAGCCATTCCTGCCAGCTGTCTTTGTCAAAAAAGGCCTGCAGTTCTTCGGGAGAAAGTCGTGTATCCTTTAATGCCCCGACGGCTTCACTCCATTTGTGCTGCATGGGTGAATAGCTTTTTAAATACATATTAGCGGCACCGTTATACCACTTTTCGATAAAAGTACGGTTGGTTTCCAGTTCAGGTGAAGGGAGATCCAAAGATATTTCTTCTTCCCAAAAGGAAGGGACGAATTCCTCTTCCACTTCTTCCGGCAGCTTCCACCCGATGGAGTCCAACTGAAGATTAGTGAAATCCGGTACGGGGATTCCAGCTTCAATGGATTCATGAAGAACGGGCGCTGCTGATAGGCAAAGGGAGGATATCTCGGACCATTCCCATTCTATGAAGGAGTTAAAGCTTTCCCTCGCAAAAAAGTTGAGAAGTCCCCAGGCGTCAAGAATGAATACTTGATTTCCATCCACTATATCGGTAGTCATTTTAGTACCATAAAAGCTTGCGTCATCCCAGTTGAATAACAGCCTGCGTATATAGTTCGTAGTGAGGAAGGTATTCTCTTCATTGATGACACCAAGGGCGTAAGTTCCGTTTTCGAGAGCCGCTATTTTGATTTTTAATTTCCCTGGATTAAACATCGATAAGCTTACCCCTTTTTAGTTCTTCTTGGAAAGCGCGAAGCCGTTTGGTTGAATCTGCTACATAAAGTATATAACGTTCAAATACGTCTTCCTTTTTGCTCTTTTTATAGATGGTGCGCATTCTTTTCAAATAACGGACAGCTTGCTTATAAGCAGGCCGATTTTTTAAAGAAACTTTTTCCTGGACCGCATGATAATAAAGTGGCAGGATTAGTTCCGGTTCTTTTGAGACCACTTCTTTGATGGATTCACTGCTGATTAAGTCAATGCTGATTTCAGAGTAAATATGCATCTCCACCCATTTTTTATATTGTCCTTGTTCAAAAAGGAAATTTGCATAGTTCCAATAGCTGTGCGGAAGGGTGGCCCTGTAAAATTTCTCAAGCAAATCGGTCCGTTTTAATTTATAACAACAACTGTTAATTAAAGTCGTAAAGGTCCGGACGAAATCTACCCGTTTATAATAATCGGATAAACCGGCAAGGAATTCCTGGACATTATTATTGATGAATTCAATGAAAGGGATGGCCCGTGACCGGTTGTCTGATTCAGCCAGGAGATTCAGCCAATAAAAAATGTATGGACAGGCCTCCTTCTTCAATTCATGAAGAAGCTCAACCGCTTGTTTATCATGGTTCTCCAAAAGGGATAGGTGAATGGCTGCGAGGGAATAGGACGTCCTCTCAGTGGTGCCCATATACTTCTCGGGAAGTTCATTATTGATTCGTCCCAGTTCCTCTTTACGCCATGAGGAATTGGAGAATAAGTAGCTCCATATCTCCCGATAGAGGTCGATCTTTTCGTATTCCAGACCTTCCCCTCCATCCAGTAGTTTAGCTACATCTTCCTTGATGCTGAAAACGAATGGATCAAAGGCGAAGGGCCTCGCTTGCCTGCTAAGCGGCTGTACCGTTTCGTGCAGCTCTTCTGCCAGGTCAACTGCAAGTGCATAAAAGACCCTGATCGTTTGCGTCTCACTTTTATGCAGCTGAATCATTCTCAGTGTCTGCTGCATCGTGCAAAATTGCGTAACGAAATGATAAAGCAATTTCCATTCCCTTTCCATCGGAGCCTTTGAGCTAAGGCGTTTAAAGTAAGTTTGTATATGATTTTCAATCATATAAGTAGGCTCGCCTATATGAGGCTCGACATGTTCCGCAAAGGCATCACTCACGAATTGCTTCCATGATGGATAGCTTTTATCTAAGGTGATGGAGTTTCCCGCCGCCTGTTTCAGTAATTCACTCGCCCGCTGCACTTGCTGCAGTGCTTGGGCGGTTGTGGTGCTTTTTGGTGCTTTCCATTCGCTCAGCCATTCGGAAACACTAGCGTGTTCTGAATACGCAGAAAAGAAAACGGCCATTTGATGCCGGCAAATGAACCTTGAATCACAAGTACAGCTTCCATCCTGAGGGAAGAGCAGATTCAGCCTGGCCTTGAAGCGTGTCTCATCCTGTACCTCAGCAGCAATCGTATCCACCGCTTCTTCTTTAATATCAACGAGCCCCTGACGGTATAACTGGAGCCCTTGATTCACAACGTCCGAATCTTCCGAATTCCCGGCCTCCAAAAATTCCGCCAGCCGTTCCCCAACTAACAACAACTCCCGCTCCATACTCTCCTCCTTCAGGGACAAGCCCTGTTTACCAAAATTATATTTTTGTATGATCATGAACCATCAGTTCTTTAACTTATCGTAGTCAAGCCGATTTTACACTCGCGGGCTGTGCATATACTTAGTCCCGAGATCGAATGCCGGACTTTTTCCATGGCAGTTCTCTTTACGTTCTAATCCATTTAATTGAACAAACCATCACTGCATCTAGCCGTATATTCATAAAAACCCTGTAAAAGTCAATATCGTCAAAAATCCCCTTGAATATAAGCGGTTCGGATATAAACAGGAATAACTGGGCTTCACGTTAACCATGTCTCAAATCCTTCATCATCATCACGCTTCACAAAACTAAGTGATGAGGGTCCGGACCTTTTTTAAAAGTGCGTTTTTGAAGCATCTCTTTATTATACTTCATTTTGGCTTGGAATTTAAAATGTAGAATAGAGGTTTTGGAAATGATGAGTGTGAGATTATACATATTCGTGGTGAATGGGAAGAGCCATTCCCGTGGGGAATGGCTATAAATTAAAGAATTAGTTTATTTTCATTTCGTTCTTCCAACTGTCCAACTTTTTGTTGATGAATGTGACAAAGGTATGATTTTTTTGTAATTTGAATAGAAACGCTGACTTTTCCAAATACTCTTTTGCCTCTTCAAAGTTACCCACGAGTTCAAAATTGTAACCTAAATGGTAATGTAAATCCGCTAAAGCATATAATTGATCATGTTCAAGGCACCACTTTATGGCATCTTGGCAGCAGGCAATGGACTCTTCGTATCGGACCAGGCGTGTTAACACTCTGCCAAAATTATAGGAAAGTCGTGTCTTTAGCGTTTTATCCGTCAAAAAGGGCAGGGCTTTCAAGTGATCTAAAGCTTTCTTTAACAAGGCGAATGCATTTTCGTACTGTTCTTCGGCAACATACATTACACCAAGGCTGCTTAAGATTTCAAGCTCCCGTTCCGAATAAATTTTGTCGGTCGTATGAGAAATGGCGATGGCCTGATTAATGAATTCTATGGCTCTATCTAAATCTTTATTTTTTTCATATTCGTATATTCCCTTGTGCCAAAGAATCAATTGATGATTCTTTTTATTTTGAAGAAAGAGGGGACTGTTTTCCTCAGCCTTTACAATTTGCTGCATTTCCTCATAATTTCGGGTTCTTCTGGCTATTTTTAATTGATAAATCACTTCTTCCACGTAATCCAGCCTAGGGGTCATTCCAATATCGAAAAAATAGTTTACATCAACGCCTAAACGTTGGGAAATTAAATAGAGAGTGGATGCATATGGATAGACATCGCCCTTTTCAATCTTACTGATCTGTGCTTGTGTACAAATACCGGATGCCAACTCTTCCTGGGAAAGCCCGATTTGTTTACGTAGCTCCTTGATCTTTTGTCCAACTGCAAAAAAATCCATTTTGATTCTCCTTAAAATATGCCTAGAGTTATATTTTGTTATGAAAAATCGGTGAAAGCGGTATGTACAGGTCCTGAACGGTTTAAATAGAATCTTTAGTCGAAATATATGGTTTTAAGAAGTGTGGTTAAATATAACTATAGAATTAATTTCTATTTTAACCAATATTTTTTTAAAAGAAAAGGAGGAATGACCTATGAAAAAAAGTACTAAAGCATTAGTCGTATCTTTTCTTATCATCGCTGCTTTTGTTATTGTCCCAAGCGAATTACCAGGCCTTTACGCAGAACTTCCAGGTTTATATAAATAAGTAATGAAGCTTTCTATTAATCATTCAAGCATCTTCAATTGAAGATGTTTTTTTATTATGTTAAATGATTATTCTTTTGCGCATATTCCTGTAGTTATAATTATCTATGAATGGGGAGTGTAAGGTCCATTTGGTAGGTGTGGAAGAAACGTGAGCGTAGTTTGTAACGCCTATTTCCTTTTACTGATTTTGTTATAGTGTAAATAACGAAACGGAGAGAGGTGTAAGGTTAATGATTGATATTAATATGAAAGTTAAGCCCTCTTTTTATGATGATGAATGTGCCATTGTGTTTTCTTTTTATTTTGATAAGGCAACAAGGAAAATTGGTGAAGCTGTGGTGTACACATGCCAAAAATCAGATGAAAAAGAATACAGCCAAGATCATATAGATACAGATGTACAAGAAAAAATCGCTTATCTTAAAGAGTTTTCCATTGTGGATGAATATCAGGCAACCTCGATGAAGAAAATTCAACATTTTTTGAATGTAATCGGTATCAAGAAATGTGTGAAGCACAACCTTCAGGGAAATGAAATCGCATTTTAAACGATAAAAACTCATGACATCCCACTTGTCATGAGTTTTTACCATTTAAATGAGAGTTTTGAGCATTCATTTTCCTTTTGATGAAATCGCTCATTTGTTTTCGTGCACTTGGTTTAGCGTTATTTGTTCTTTCAAAAAATTTAAAGTGTTCTTTATTGCTATCTGATTTCATGATGTCTCTCCTTTGCTTTTTTTTATTTACCCATCTTTTTTTTAGTTAAAACGTGATTTCCATGATAAAGGGAGGAAATAAAGAAATCTTGTAATTATTCCTATAGTTATATTTTCATCTGTGAATCTCTGTATACGAGGATTAATTAGATAATAATAAGTGGTAAAGCCTAAATATGGAGGAATTTCGTGTTTTATCATACTTAAAATAAATGCTAAAATGGTCCGAATATCGGATTTTTCATTAGAAACATCAGTTTCTAGTACCCTAAAGTGAAGAGGGTTGAAGAACTCTTTTCGATGGCCCCCGAGCACTTGCTTGGGGGATCTTTTTTTATTTGGATTATTTGTCCACTTTTTTTCTATAATATGTTTCGTTTTGTTTGTATATACATGGGTAAATATAAGAAACAAGATGATTTAAACCTGTTTTTAGCAGTTTAATCGGAGGCATATATTTTATGGATGTGAAAGTAAAGAATGATCCCACGAAGCGAACTTTCCAGCAGTACATTTTTCCGTTTACGCTTGAAGGAAATATGATTGAAAAGTTTGTGAAAAAGTTGATTGAGAACAATTTCGTTTTTTTGAACTTGAAAGATATGGAACAACAAAATCAATTTTACGGTGGGCATAAAGTTTCGCACCGTAAATTGGAAAAGTATTTCATGCCTTACATCGAGCCGATCTTATTTCCGGGTAATGCAAAACAGAAAGAAGGCTTGCGGCGTTTCACGAAAAAACTGGATATTGATTGTACCTTCGAATCACCCTATCTAAATACCCCATTTATTATTAACTCTATAGATATCTTCATATGCCCATTTCATATTGGGATGATGAATCTTCGTGTTACATTACCTGAAGGGCTTTCACATGATGATGTGCTCTATTTTGGTGATACATTCCGAATCCTCGAACCGATTGCTGATGATGAAGAAAAAACGAAAGTCGGCTGTCGGGAAAATCAGTATGAACAGGTGAAGGATTTCATCTTCAATGAACTATTGCCGCCAATGGAAGAATATATGGATGAAGAACAAGCGGACCCGACATATTTTGGCAGTTTGCCTTTCTTCATCGATGAAAGAATGTACGTGATCAGTTATATTGCATTCCCTGAGAATCGTGATATTTCTAAAAATGACTTATTCCGGATCAGTGAGCTGAACGGGTATGACAATGATGGTGAGCCATATATAGGCGCATTAAACCCTGATTATATAGAAAAGTATTATCAAGAAAGGGTATATGACAGGTGGGGCAAGGAAACCTATTATGTAACAAGCATGTATCATTTCGCGTGTGTCACGAAAGCGACAGGTAAACTGGAAGAGGAACTGGCAAGCGAAATGTATGGCCAGCATTTTTATACAGTGTTGCTTTTCTTCTATTATAAGATCGTACTGCTCAAATTGGCTCATGAGCATTCCAAGATAGATGTGGAAAAAGATCAATCTGATACGGAACAGCTGATTTTCATGATCACTGAGTTTTCTGCAAAGTACTTATTCACTGAAGTCAATAGTACGGCTATCGGTAAGGAGCTATTCAAAAAGACGGATGAAACCTTCAGGATTACCCCTCTCTATAATGAAGTGAAGGAAACCCTTTCCTACCTTTATCAAAATCAGGATAAACTGTCTGGTAAAAGCAGTAATTATCTCTTGCAAATACTAACAATTTATACGGTTGTCTCCGGGATATTCGGAATGAATCTATATATTGAAGATTGGAAAGGGAAATTACCGTGGAAAGCTTATATGAATTACACCTTATACGAATGGGTAGCTGTCATTGTTACGACAAGCGGTCTAGTCATTTCTGGCATCTTGGGCTTTTTCTTCTTGAAAAAATGGCTGCAAGAGAAAAAAAGCCGAAAAAAAAGAATGCTTTAGTTTGTCGACAAGGGGGCTTTTGGAATGGCCTTACCCAAACCCTTATTTTAAAAGAAAACTGGGTTATCCTTGTTTTTTTATATGGTTAAAATCCTCTTAAGGTTGAAGAAATTTGCGACACTCCTGCCGAATAACTCGCTAGCACGCTAGATGCTTACGGCGAAGAGGCTTACAGACAGTCGGCGGAAAGGGAGCGGATTTCTGAAATCAACTGGCTCTTCTGCCAATTTGTCTTCAGTCTATAGTCCTGTACACTATGTACAGGACTTTTGTTTTAGAAAAAACATGGTTAATTAGAAAAATGAAGAAATTCGGTATGCAAAATCCCCCATTCCCCTAATATTTTGCTAAACTATAGGTATATCATTCTAACTATTCATTAGGAGGAAATCATGAAGAAACTAGCTTTAGTTTCCAGCTTATTGTTGATGAGCGTATTGTTTCTGGCCGGATGCTCGGATGAGCCAAGTCCCGAAGATCGCTTTGCGGCATACACGAAGCTTTGGAATAAACAGGATTTTGCGAAGATGTACGAGTATCTGTCACCTGAGACAAAGAAGAAAATCAGTGCGGATGAATTTGCGCAGCGTTATGAAAAAATCTATACGGGCATAGAAGCCGACCAATTAAAGGTGGACTATAAACAGCCAAAAGAAGAAAAAGATCATAAAGATGGAGAAAAGGTAAGCCTTTCATATACCGTTGATATGTCCACTATGGCGGGTGCTGTCACCTCTGACCATAAAGCGACACTTGTCAAGGAAGGGGAAGGTGAGGAAGAAAATTGGTACATCAAGTGGGATGAAAGCTACATATTCCCTCAATTGGAGGCTGGCGAGAAGGTATCGGTTGAATCGTATCCAGCCATTCGCGGGGAAATCGTCGATCGAAATGAACGCGGCCTTGCCATGAATGGAACGGTAGCAGAAGTGGGAATCGTGCCAGAGAAAATGGCTAACGAAACCGAAACGGTTAAAAAGGTCGCTGGAATCCTCAATATGTCCACCGACGAAGTGAATCAGAAATTAAAACAGTCATGGGTAAAGCCAAGCTATTTCGTGCCCATCAAGAAAATGTCAAATGATAATAACGCAACCTTGGAAAAGCTACTGAGCATTGCTGGGGTATCTGTCAATAATACGGAAGAACGTATATATCCGTATAAAGAGGCTACTGCCCATCTAATTGGATATGTCGGTGAGGCATCGGCCGAAGATCTGGAGAAATTGAAAGGAAAAGGTTATACCGCAAGTGACGTTATTGGCAAGCGAGGTCTTGAGGAAGTGTTGGAAGAGCGGCTTAAAGGTGAACCTGGCGGTAAAATTTTTATTAAAACCGAACAAGGCGAAGAAAAAGTGATTGCTGAAAAGCCTGCTGAAGAGGGAGAAACAATTACATTGACCATCGACGCCGAGCTTCAAAAGGATATCTTTAAGCAATATAAGAACGAAGTTGGATCGGCAGCGGCACTCGATCCGAAGACAGGAGAAACGCTTGCGCTTGTTTCAAGTCCGTCGTTCGATCCTAATAAATATATTTTCGGGATAACAAAAGCGGAACAAAAAGCACTTGAAGAAGACCCGAAAAAACCACTTCTGAACCGCTTCAGTTCGACATTTGCACCTGGTTCAACCATTAAGGCCATCACTGCGGCAATCGCTTTGAAAAATGGTGTGGATCCGAAAGAGTCAATCAATATCCAAGGGAAAACGTGGGCCAAATCGACATGGAAAGATCATTCCATTACAAGGGTTTCGGACCCAGGTGTTCCAATCGATATGGAAAAGGCACTAATTTATTCAGACAATATTTACTTTGCCCAAAAAGCTTTGGGGCTAGGGAAGGAAAAATTCACAGATGGGCTCAAGGCATTCGGATTTGATGAGCCTTTGAATTACGATTATCCGATCAAAGCATCGAGCATCGGTAAGATCGACAGTGAGGGACGCTTGGCAGACGCTGGATATGGTCAAGCACAAGTCCAAATGAGCACGCTTCATCTCGCCATGACCTATTCAGCCTTCTTGAATGAAGGAAACATCCTGGCACCTTCGTTAATAACAGGAGATAAAATAGAAAAGAAAATATGGAAAGAAAATGCTATATCAGCAGACCAAGCAAATCAGGTCACCAAGATGCTGACACAAGTAGTGGAACATCCTAAGGGAAGCGGACATGGAATAAACGACCTTGGCATCAAAATCGCTGCCAAAACGGGAACTGCTGAAATCAAGGCATCCAAAAATGCAGACGGAACAGAAAATGGCTGGTTCGTTGCCATGGACACAGAAGACCCGGAACTTCTCATGGCATGGATGATTGAAGATGTAAAAGGACGAGGCGGAAGCCATGTCGCTGTCGATCATATGAAACCGGTGTTGAAGAAGTATTTGAAGTAAAGAAAAAAGTCACCCAACAGAAATGGGGAAAAGTGCAGCAAGCATTTACCATTAAAAAGCAGGACATGGTTTCTTCCATGTCCTGCTTTTATTTTTTTACACGTTGTGGATTCCAATTTGTTACGACAATAAAGCTGGATTTGAAGGATAATGAGCCGTACATACAGAATGTAAAAAGAGAGTTCAGTAACCTACCAAGTAAGCCCGCGATCTCAATGTGGTCCTGAAATCATGCTTTCAGTAGCAGTGACATCATCCAGGCCATAATGTTTCCTCATGCCAATGGATTGAACAGGGTTAATTCGAAAATCATTGAAAGATAAATGGAATAGGAATGAGGATGAAAAGGAATGAGAAGTCTAAAGTATTGGTTTATCGCTTTCTTTATCATTTTTTTTGCATTTCCTTCTCATGAGGCAACGGCAGCAGAAGAGAATACAACGATGGAAGTGAAACTGAAGAATTATTTGGGGAATAGAACCAGCGTTAAAATAAATGCAGCCGGGGACTACCGTACTTCAGGGGGAGAGATATTCATCAAGGCGGGTGAAAATCTGACTTTGAAAGTGGAGTCGGCTAAACTTGCCGTTTACAAAGGTTCTAAGAAAACGGGATCTTATGCTTCCTTTAAGGTAATCCCAGTTAAACCTGATGCTTCATTGTCCATAAACGGCCGTCCCTATCAAGGCTCATTTTCCTTTACAGCGGAGGACGGTTACATCCGGCCAATCAATCATGTTTACATGGAAGATTATCTAAAGGGCGTTGTCCCGCTGGAGATGCCCGCACTATGGCATGCCGAAGCCTTAAAAGCACAGGCGATTGCCGCCCGGACTTATGCACTTCGCCATCAATCCACAATAATTGATGATACGGTTTCTTACCAAGTATACGGCGGGGCTGCCGGTCACTATCGAACTAATTCAGCCATCGAACAGACAAAGGGCATGGTAATCAAACATGATGGAGAAATAATCGAAGCGTTCTTTTCCTCAAGCAATGGAGGAATGACCGAATCGAATTCAAATGTTTGGTCAAGAGGCAACCCCCTAGCATATTTATCTATAAAAGAAGATTTCTATGATCCGAAAACCAATTGGGAGATAACGCTGGATAAGCAGCAAATTGACCTGTCAAAAATAGATTTATCAAAACCGGAAGAATGGTGGACAAGTGTAGAGGAAAAAGATAAAGCGGTTGTGCCGAAGCTGAAATTTTGGCTGAAGAATAATGGATATGCGAAGAAAGATATTAAAATAACGGAGATTCCCTTATTAACATTTACAGATGAAAAAACGGGAGGCCGTGTTACGAAAGGCTCCATCCAACTGAATTTCTATGTAAGGGATCTCGTTGATGACAGGGGGAAACTTTTGCAGCAAACGGTTAAGCTTACTAATGTAGCGGCTTCCAAAATCAGGGGCATGGTGGGGCAAGAGGTGATGAAAAGCTATCTGGTTGACCATTCATCCTCCAGTCCTTCCAAAATTTTGATTGAAGGGTCAGGATATGGGCATGGTGTCGGGCTAAGTCAGTTTGGGGCGAAAAACAGAGCGGAAGCAGGACAATCATATCAAGATATTTTGGGGTTTTATTATCCTGAAACAACTATAGAAAAGGAATATGGACCAGGTGCTGGTTCTAAAACGGATCTTGTCGTAAAGGCGGAAACGAATTCAGTAAACATGAAAGCGAAGACTCATTTAAATGATGAGGTAGGAATCACATATTACCTAAAAGAAGATGCTGTGGTAACACTCACGATTAGAGATAGTAAAGGGAAAGCTTTAGCTACCCCAGTCAGTGACCAAACAATGAAAAAGGGTACCCATTCAGCAATCTGGAACACAAAAGCGGTAAGTAACGGTACATATGAAGCAGAAATATCAGCAATGGACCGAAACGGGAAGGAAGTTTTGGCAACAACGGTGATTAAGATCAGTAAAGATACGTCGGCACTGGAAATCACCGATGTCAATACATCAGGTGATTATAGTACCGAGAAAGCGAACATAACGTATACAATTAATGAAAACGCTAAAGCAACAGTGGAAATAAAGAACAGTAAAGGTAAGGTTGTTGGCATCCTTTCTGAAAGGCAGCTCAATAAAGGCAGGCAATCCGCAACCTGGGATTTTAAAAATATGTCCAACGGGATGTTTACGGTGAAAATCTCCGCTAAGGATGAGAGTGACAATCAGAAAACCATTTCAACGAAAATCTCCATTAGGAAGACGACAGGAATAGTGACAGAAAGCGAATTATATATTAAAGAAAAAAGAAATGCATCTTCTGAAACAGTCGGGAATCTATATAGGGACCAAGCCGTAACGATCCTGGCTCAACAAGATGAATGGTATAAAGTGAAAAAGGGTAGCCAAATTGGGTATGTTTTAAAAAAACATGTAAAAAAATGAACGAGTAGGACGTCAATTATGGCGTCTTTTTTGTTCATGTATAAATGGTATTTAGGTTCTTTATCAAATTCACGAGTAAACGGCGTAAACTCACGAGTAAACGCCTCAAATTCAAAATCCACTTATCTCTATCGCAACAATTTCGTGAGTAAATGCCCAAAACTTGAGTTAACGGGCCACAATAGAAATGAATACCGAAAAAATCCATTTAATAGAATCTAAAAGAGGAGTGAATGAATTCATTCCTCTTTTGATTTATGCTGACCGGGTGTGAACGGAACACTGGCGGCTTTTGTGATGATTTTCGAAATATCCGTATTTTCAATGACCCCATCAAAGGCTTCACTGCCTGGACCTGAAGCGAAAACGGGAATCATATTGGCTGTGTGCCCTCCTGTGGAACTGGCCGCCCGTATGCTTCGATCAGCTACACCCGCTTTATGATGCCTGGCGATGGTGCTTCCGATTTCCCAATCAATTTGATGCTGTGGATAGACAAGCGTTCTATTTTTTCTTACGTTATCGATGAATTGATCGACCTCCTGATCCGTAAGGGATATATGTGCATACTTCTTGAATGTGGAAACGACACTTTCTGGATTGATTTCATTATTTTTATCGAATGTAAGCTGTTTGGACATATATTCAGATGAAACCTTGATTTTTTTCAATGCAGTGATATCCATTGTTTCAGAAGCGGAGGTCCCCATCGTTTCGTGATCTGCAAGTACAACAATCAACGTATCATTTCGATTTTTTGCCCAATTTACAACCTCTTTCACAGTTTGGTCAAATTCGATCGTTTCTTTCCATATTCCAGTGATATCGGCTGCATGCTCCATATGGTCAATACGAGCACCTTCGGCCATCAAGAAGAATCCTTTATCACTACGGGATAAAATATCAATTGCTTTGGCTGTCATTTCGGGCAGGGATGGTTCTTGAGAATGTAATACTTCTTTATCCAGTTTAAAATTCATATAGGAAGGGTGAAATAATCCTAAAAGTTTTTCCGCTTTATTAATGGAACTAAGTTCTTCTTTAGTGGTAGTAATTCCATAGCCAGCTTGTTTGAATTTAGCGATTAAATCCTCGCCATTCTGCTTTTTTGCCTCGAAATAGCTGGCACCTCCGCCGAGAATGACGTCGATCCGGTTATCAAAGAGCTGTCTCGCGATATTTGCGCCACCTGTCCAGCGGTTAGGGACACTTGCACCAAAAGCTGCTGGTGTGGCATCGACTACCATATTGGTTGAGATGATCCCGACTTTTTTTCCATTGGCCTGAAATGCATCCAAAACACTATCAACCTCTGAACCATTGGCATCGACACCGATCGATTCATTGTTGGTTTTTATACCAGTGGCAATCGCGGACCCTCCTGCTGCCGAGTCGGTGACGAAATTATTGGCGGAATACGTGCGCATCAGGGCAACGTGCTCCAGTTTTTCCAAATGTAAAACACCTGTCTTTCCATATTCCAATTGCCGGGCAATTTCTATTGCCCCTAACCCCATGCCGTCGCCAACCAGCAATATGACATTCTTGGGGGTGTTTTTTGTCTCTGCTTGAATAGGGAAGCTCAAGCAAATAAGGCAGATAAGAACGAATAATCCTAATTGATGAGGCTGTTGTACAAGTTTATGAATGAATTTTCTGGATGTCTTATTCATCTGTAATCCTCCATTGGGTGAAAGTCTTCCTATTATTTGTATAAATCGATAAAAAAACCCCTTCCTGATATTCAGGATGGTGCTATCTTTTTAGCCTTTTATGGACGGGCATCCAGTCGCTTTCTTGCGTAATTTAATCTTTCAAAAAAAGAAAGAATTTCTATATAATTACAATGTGCAGGCGATAATTTATAAACAGTAAATATATAACTGATATAATTTCATTAAAGTTCAATTGAAATAATAGGAGAGAAAACCCTATGCTATCCAGTATGAAAAAGTTCTTCAATGAAAGCTCAAAAGACTTAAAGAGAATTTATAAGTTGGTAGAAGATGTGAATCGGCTAGAGGGTAAGTATGAAAGATATTCAGATCAAGAATTATGCGGAATGAAGGATAGATTTAAAAGCGAATTGGATGCAGGCGATGATATATTGGATATACAAGCCGAAGCTTTTGCGGTCGTGCGCGAGGCTTCTAAACGAGTGTTGAATCTTAGGCACCATGATGTTCAGCTTGCAGGCGGTTTTGTCCTGAGTGAAGGGGGCATTGCACAAATGAATACGGGCGAGGGGAAGACGCTTGTCTCTACTTTGCCTAGCTATTTACATGCACTGTACGGGAATGGTGTCCATATTATAACGGCCAATGAATATTTGGCCAGACGTGATAAAGAGTTAATGGGACAAGTTCATGAATTTCTAGGATTGACGGTTGGTTTGAACATTTCCCAAATGGGGCCTTCCGCAAAACGTGAAGCGTATGCTGCAGATATCACGTATGGGACGGCAACAGAGTTCGGCTTTGATTATTTGCGTGATAACATGGTTTACCGAAGAGAAGAAAAGGTTCAAAGAGGACACCGATTTGCCATTGTCGATGAGATTGACAGCATCTTGATTGATGAAGCGAGGACACCATTAATCATTGCTGGCATTGCAAGCGACGGAACCGATCTTCACCAGATTACGGCACAAATCATGAAGACATTTATAGAAAATGATGATTACGAGATTTTCATCGAGTCAAAGTCTGCTTTTTTCACGGATCAAGGGGCTTCCAAGATTGAAGAAGCCTTTGGTATCGACAATCTGTATGGTATGGAACATCAAGTGTTATTACATAATGTTACACAGGCGTTAAAAGCCCATGCAATCATGAAATTGGATGTGAACTACATTATCATCGATGGAAAGATTGCAATCATCGATAAATTCACAGGCAGGGTGATGGAAGGGCGAAGCTTTAGTGATGGGCTTCATCAAGCTATTGAGGCAAAAGAGGGCTTAGAGATTTCGGAAGAGAATGAAACACAGGCTATGATTACCATCCAAAATTATTTTCGATTATATCATTCAATGTCTGGGATGACAGGAAGTGCCATGCCATCAAAGGCTGAATTCCAGGAAATATATCAGCTTCCCGTCATTGAAATTCCAACTAATGAGCCGATTATTCGAGGTGATGAGGTTGATTTGATTTATAAAGATGAAACCAGCAAAATCAGAAAAATCGTCACTGAAGTAAAACGGATTCATGCTGGAGGTAGACCTATTCTGATCGGAACGACCTCCATTGAGCAATCTGAAAAAATTTCGGTTCAACTAGAGAAGGGGAAAATTAAGCATCAAATCCTTAATGCAAAGACGGAAGAGGATGAAGCGGAAATTATCGCGAATGCCGGGAAAAAAAATCAAGTGATGCTGGCTACGAACATGGCTGGGAGAGGAACGGATATAATACTTGGGAATGATGTCAAGGAATTAGGCGGCCTTCATATTATCGGTACGGAGCGACACGAGAGCCGTCGGATAGATATGCAGCTAAGAGGACGTTCTGGCCGGCAGGGTGATCCTGGTTCAACACAATTCATCATTTCATTGGAAGATGATTTGTTTGATTACTATGATGAAGAAGAAATCGAACGTTATATCAAGAAAATCAAAATAGATGAAAAAGGATTGGTGCTGGGCCCTGCTCCCGATAAATTCGTTAAAATGGTTCAGGAAACGGTAGAGCAGATGCATCAATCAAGCCGTTACCATTTATTGAAGTTAGAACATGCATTAAATGAGCAGAGTAAAATCATCTATGCAATGAGAGATCGGATTCTTGATATGGAGACTGGACGGATGTCGACCATTTTACTTGAATATATCGAAAAATACATTACTCTGCTCACAGCGAAATATTATCCTGAACATATAGTGGAACCTGATCCCTCTGCCTTTATTGAAGAGCTTTCCCTTGTTTTCATGAAGTTGGGTTGGCAGGCTAGTGATTTGCAGGATTTAGAAGGTCATATAGTTGAAGGAAAAGCTTTGGACGCTTTAGGTGAACTGGAATCGGGACTGGTGATCTTTCAAGACGATGCAGACTGGGGAAACCAGTTGCGAGCTTTCATGCTGCAGCAGATTGATACAAATTGGATGAACCATTTAGATGAAATGAACAGTGTGAAGGAAGGCATTGGTTTAAGCGGATATGGTCAGCAGGACCCATATACTGTTTTTGAAAGGGTCGCTCTCAGTCAATTCAACCTTCTATTAAGTAAAATTGAGTCAGAGATAAGCATCCGTTTTATGGAATATATGAAAAGTAATCAGGAAGATGCAGCTGCCTTGGAGGGGGAGGAACGATGAGTTTATATGGAAAAAGGGATAATACAGTTTCAGATGTACATGAGTTACTAAATCAGGATGACACCGTTCATACTGCCCTGATGTTTCACAAGGAGTGGGAAACTTCCAAGCAAGAGGAATACGTATATAAATTCCATCATCAAAGGCTGCCTGCATTAAAACCGAACCAAATTTCAATATCCGGCATCAAATTGACTAGGGTGGAAGACGATGTAATCATAGAGGCTTTTCTACGAAATTCATTAGTGAAAGCTGTCATGTTTGATATCGTGGATTTACTGTTAGTGGATGGTGATGGAAAATTTCTCGCGAAAAAGGCATTCGATCTTACAGAGCTTGGTGAGATACCGGCACTTTCAAGCATGCCATGGCGTTTCTTATTCGAGGAAGGAGATATGTTGGCGGAATCGATTCCTGACCAAGGATGGAAGATTGCTTTTGAATGGAAGAGAAAGTAGAAAAACAACCGCATGATCTGCAGGCACCCGTAGCTTTTATGCCAGAGTGCCTAAGCAAAGCCCTCATCCTTTTAGTGATGAAGGCTATTTGTTTATTATGGAAGTCATTAGAGCCAAATATTTATACTGTTTTCTGTGTGCAATTTCTCATAAATGGCAACGCTAAGTAATATTTATAAGTAATCTTCCGCAATCAGGCTTAACCAAGGCTTGGAAATAATGAAGAGGAAAGTGGCAGGAGCATGAAGAATAACCTGAATCAACGATTGAAGGAGAGGCTATTTGAGATATTGTCATTTTCAATCGTGGCCATACTTTTCATTTATACGAATGATAGGATGGGTAACGATCTTTCTATTGGGATAATTACGATAATCATCGGTGTTGCCGGTTTTATTGTTTATCTGAAGGAAATAATACCGAATCAGACCGTAAAGGGCATCATTTTTTCAGTTTTCCTTCTTTCGATCATGGTCTTTTTCCTTGGGGACATCTGGTTTTATCGCTATTATTCGACACCTATAACTTCCTATATGTGGATGCAAAAAAGCAATCTGAATGGGCTTGGTGAAAGTATATTCAGTATGATGGAAATGAAGGATGCAATCTTTCTGCTGGTAGGCATTCCAATTGCTGAGTCATTTGTGAAGAAAAAATACCCCCTCAAGCATATGGCACTTGTGCCGGCCGTAATATTCCTGATGATAGCAGGATTAAAGCCGGTCAAAAATATCTTTATCGACAAAGTAGATATAACCCGGCGTTATGAGGCGAATACCTTCTTGCGAAATTGGGGCCCGATCGGTCATCATGCATTGGATACGTATGCCTACTTTACTGACTCGGGAAGGCATGGAATGTCTTCGGAAGAAAAGAAGGCCGTTTCTGATTACTTCAATAAAAAGAAAAGAAAGGAAAATGCCCATTCAGGCTCGTTGGAAGGGAAGAATCTCATTATCATCCAGGTGGAATCTTTACAGGCGTTTCCGCTATTTCAAAGCAGTGCCGGGCAGGAAGTCACCCCATTCATGAATGAACTGGCGAAAGGGGGTTTGTACTTCCCCCATGTATATCCACAGACGGTATTTGGAAATTCATCTGACGGAGAGCTTATCGTGAATACCGGGCTATTTCCTTTAAAGCAGGGCGCGACCTTTTTTCGATTCCCTTATAATGATTTTCCTGGTCTTGCTAAGGAATTAAAGAAGTGGGATTATCAAAGCTTTGCTTTCCACGGAGATGAAGAAGACTTTTGGAATAGGCAGCATGCCTATCCCTCGCTAGGGTTTGATGATTATCTTTCCATAGAGGATATGCAGCAAGATGAGATGATTTCGATGGGCTTGGGAGACCGCAGTTTCTTCAATCAAAGCTATGATTTCTTAAAAGATAAACCAAATCCCTATTACGCTTTTTTTGTTACTTTGACGAGCCATGTACCTTTTTCATTACCGAAGGAACAGATAACATTGAAGCCTGAAGTTGGAAAAGAGAACAGTTACCTGACTAAATATTTTGAAGCAATTCATTATACAGATTCAGCCATCGGGGATATTGTAAAGAAGTTGAAGGATGACGGGAAATTGAAAGACAGCGTGATTGTCATTTATGGAGATCATGATGGGCTATTTTTAAAAGATAAACACGAGGTTGAATCGTATTATGGCAGTAAAATTAGCGATGAAGAGTGGATTGAAAAATATATGCCCATTCCCGTGATCATTTATCAGGAGGATATGAAAGGAAGAACGATTGATAAAGTAGCGGGACAAATCGATATTCTACCAACTCTATATGATCTGTTCAATATTAAGAGTTCTTCATACTTTGGAGAGAGCATGCTGAATGGCGAAGAGGGCGATGCTTTGATATTAAAAGGGGATTATGGTTCTCAAATGAAAATAAATGGGGAAGGCAAGGTCGATGGATTTTCACCAGCAGACCAAAAGGAGATTGATCTGAGTGATCAAGTGATACGTTCTGATTACTTTAAACAAATGAAGGATTGAGAATAAGGTAAAAAAAGAGGATGACTGTTAAAAGCCATCCTCCGTCCATTATAATCCCAGATGTGCTTTCACACGGTTTTGGGCTTCAAGCTTTTTATCTTCTGGAACGATGTTGTACCAAACGCCATTTACCCGTTGATTGTCACCTTCAAGTGTATATTGTTCAATATTTTTGAGGGATGATTTGTAGTTATTTTGGATACTCAACATTTCATTGAAACTTAAATTGGTTTCCACGTTTTTACCTAGAGCTTCGAATATATCGTCATAATTGGTAAGTGTTGATAGGCTTGACCCTTTTTTCATGACAGCTTGGATAACCTGACGCTGCCGCATTTGCCGTCCATAATCCCCGCGGGGATCTTCTTTACGGATTCGGGAATAAATCAAGGCCTCTTTACCATTTAAGTCGATCGTGCCTTTGTTGAAGGTATATCCTTTATAGGCAAGGTCCATGTCATTATCGACTGTGACACCGCCAACTGCGTTCACAATATCCTGAAAGCCTTCCATATTCATTTTGACGTAATAATCAATTGGAATATCCAAATACGCTTCCACTGTATTTATCGACATGGCAACTCCGCCATATGCATAGGCATGGTTCATTTTATCATTTATACCTTTACCGATGATCTCTGTACGCGTATCTCTCGGTAAACTCAATAACTCAATCGATTCTTTTTTAGGATTAACCGTCATGACAATCATCGTATCTGATCGACCTGAGTCATTTTCTCTTTCATCCACACCAAGAATTAGTAATGAAAATGGATCTTTGCTTTTGAACTTGATGTCCTCTACACGCTTATCGGTTTTATGCGCTGTACCCTGCATAGTATGAACCGCACCTGCTAATGATTTATAAACTGAAGCGCCATAAACACCTGCGCCAATGAAAAGGATAAGAAGGGTGAAGCCTATTATTTTAAACGCTTTGCGTTTCTTTTTCTTTTTTTTATGTTCGGATCTCATTTAATATTCCTCCCTTAACCATCCCACAAAATGGAAGGTGTGAAAAAGTACCTAGTCGGTATTTTTAACTATACCTTTTTTTTGTCAAAAATAGAATAGTTTCTTTTTGTAGATAGAGTGCATATTTTCCTTTTTTCATTCAAAAAAAAAACGAAGGATTCTCAGAAACCGAATTCCTTCGTTGGCACATCATTCGAATTTTTCCTTAATTGTATAACCATGGCTAAAAAACTATGATTCTTTTACATGAAATTGCCAGACTTTAAGAGAAAGTCTGGCAAGTAAATCTTATAAACTTCTATAACCGATGATTTTACTTTTGAAATAAGAGTTTGAAGTAGTACTGATTGTTACTCCCTTACTTGATGAGGCATGAATGAATTCCCCGCCGCCCAAGTAGATTCCCATATGGCTTACCACTGCTTTATTGGAACCTGTCGCAAAGAAGATGAGATCGCCGCTTTTCGGTGAAGTAACTTTTTTACCCATATCATAATATGTGGAAGATGAAAGCCTCGGCACTTCATACCCAGCCTTCTTGAACGTATAGTAAATAAATCCGCTGCAATCGAAACCTGATGGGGAGGCACCGGCCCACGAATAAGGTGTACCAATTAATTTCTTTGCTTCGGAAACGAGCTTGGCCAATTTATTCCCCGAACTTGGGGCTTCCACTTTTCCATCATCGTTTGTATCTGCAGGGGCAGTGCTTGCCGATTTACTTAATTTTAGTTTTTGACCCACTCTGATTAAATCGGACGTTAACGAGTTGGTTGATTTAAGCTGGGCTACAGTTAAGTTGGTTTTTCTGGAAATCTTGGAAAGAGTATCACCTTTTACCACAATGTATGTAGACGAATTGGCTGGGGTCTGTGTAACATTGGATGGTTTGGAGCTGCCGGGTAAATCAATGGTAGTGGTGGTGGTAGATTTGGATACGATAAGTTTGGCGCCTGCATAAATTCTATCGGATTTTAAGTTATTCATTTTCATCAATTCAGCAAGTGTAAGGTTATGCTTGTTTGCTATCCTGGTTAAGGTATCACCTGAAACAATGGTATATGTGGTTTTCTTTGTTTTTTTCACGGAAACTGAAGAAGCATTTGATGTTGTTTTGGAGTTGGGTGTAGTTAATTTTTGATTGATTCTCAAAAAGTCTGATTTTAAGTTATTAAGCTGTTTTAAGTCTTTTACCGTCGTATTATGCTTCTGGGCGATTTTACTTAAGTTATCACCGCTTTTGACTGTATATGTACCGGCAAGGGCAGGAGAAACAAAAGTCGAAGATAAAATGGCTAATGTCGAAAATGCGACAACACTTTTTTTCACGGTTTTCCACCTCTAATATGTCTTTTTCCCTATTCTAACAAAATAAATGGATTTAAATATATTACATTTTTGTTACAAGGGGAAAATAGTAGTATTTTACTGGTTTATATTGGTGGGGTTTGAGTATTATAATCTACAATATTTTCTATATTGTGAGACTTTTTTCACATTGTGGAGTTTCATGTTTTCATTTGTCATTCGCTGTAAAAATGTCCCTGTTTTTGGGGTGCGCATTTTCATTGAGGGGTTATTGAAAAAAATGAAAACCCACTTCGTTTTACGAAGTGGGTGGTTTTATTTAAAAAGGAAATCAACTAATTTCCTGCTTGAATTTCCCGTGGAGTATTCATTCCATTTGTGGTTAAAGGAAGCGATCTTCATTAATGAATGATCGGCGGTACGGATTTCCTTTAAGAGCTCTTCTGTGGTAGATACCACGGGTCCGGGCATGGAAGAAGAGTAATCCTCCCAGAATCCCCGTTCCTGCACATACTTATCTAAGTCATATGCAAAGAATATCATAGGTCTTCCCAAAAAAGAGAATTCAAATGGAATCGAAGAGTAATCAGTTATTAAAAGATCCGTACTGATCAGCAGTTGATTAACGTGAAATTCACTATTGACAGGGTAAATGAACCCTGGGAATTTATCTTGTATATCATGCTCTGCTTTTACAGCGGGATGCAGTTTTAGTAATAACGCATAATTTTCGCCCCGAAGTTCCTTGTAGAGCAATTCCAAATCAAGTGCAATCTCTCCGTTGTTCAAGCCGGCATCACGAAATGTAGGGGCATATAAAATGATTTTCTTATGCTCAAGTTCTGGAAACTTGGCCAGTAAAGCATTACGGGCAGTTCTTTTTGATTCATCATTAAAAAAGAAATCGGTCCGAGGTATCCCGGTCCTTAGGATATGGGATGCCGGTAGTTGAAAACTTTCTTGATAAATCTCGGCCATTTTCTCTGAACCTGCCGTAACATAATCGAATTTATTATATACATCTAAAAATCTTTTCCTTGCACCTGCTGAACGGCTTTGAATGGAAGGGTCTTTTGCCCCGAATTGCTTAACGGCACCGGCCGCATGCCACACTTGGACACATGTCACTTCCTTTTTGAATGCAATAGCAGAAAGAAAGCCAAAATAATTATCGATGATAATCCATTTTGATGTAGCCAGATGATAAATCGATCGGATCATAGCCATGATATTCTTTGATTCAAACGGAAGGACGATGGTTTTCCCATCGTCCTTAACTTGTATAGAACTGCTTGATTTCATTAAAAATACTTTTTGAACCGAAATGTCCTGCTTGTCCATTTCATCTGCGATATATTGGCAATTGTCCCCGAATGATGTGACAAAGGTCGTTTTGTCATATAAAGGGAAAAGTTTAAAGATAGAGAATAAAACTTTGAAACAAAAAAGATAAATCCCTATCGCGAATTCTTTAGCCATTAGTAACTTGTAAAAGGTCATCTTTAATTTGGGAAGTCGAAATGCCGATTGTTCTTGGAAGGTAGACCACTTCACAAACTTCGGATAATTCATCGAATTGGCCTTTCCAGTCATCACCCATTACAAAGATATCTACACCCTCACGAACGATGTCTTCCTTCTTTTGTTCCCAATTGTCTTCAGGTATAACTTCATCCACATAGCGAATTGATTCAAGGATCATTTTTCTGTTTTCAAAGCTATGATAAGCTTTTTTATCCTTTAAAGCATTGAATTCATCCGTGGAAATGGCAACGATCAGATAATCCCCTAAATCTTTAGCGCGTTTTAATAGATTGATATGACCCCAATGAAGCAAATCAAAGGTTCCGTAAGTGATTACTTTCTTCATTTTTATTCCTCCTTTAAAACTCTTAAACTGTAATTAAATCAAATTAATATATATTTGGTCTATTAGAATATGAAATGGAACAATCAAACAGGCAACTAGCATTTCAATTCTGCTTGTTGTTTTCTTATATTTTTAGGCAATGACTTTCTCTTAATTAATTATAACTTAATAGCTTTACAAATAAACCACAATTTTTTTACAAATAAACCACATTTTTTTACATTGATGATTATTGTAAATTTTAATTTTTAAGTTAAAATTAAATGTTGACTAATTTGTATTATTCTGTAGGGCATAATAAAGTGGCTATAGAAGTGTATGGTTTATACTGAATGGTTTTAAAAAATAATTTTCATCACATTACTTTAAGTAAGCTGATGAAAGATATTATAGAAATATTTCATTTTGCTGCAATCAGAATAAGCCATTCACAATTTTACCACGTTTAGGAGAGAACAACTAGAGGAGCTTCATAAATCCCTGTTTGAAGGTGAAATGGCAGGATCGTATGAAGACAGAGGTTTATAGGCCATCAATCTATGCTTAACATTTAATAGCCCAATTAATGAAGTGCAAGTAAAAGCGGTTTGATGATTTGGATCCTATATCCTGTTTTGAAAGCGTTCACTTTGATTACAAGAAGACTTCTTTGCAATTAAAAGACATGTTTTTGCTATTCCCATTCCATTCTGGCAACATGGAAGGGCGTGCATATGATTTTTACGTCAGTACTTCCTTGGAGGTCCTATATGTACGGAATGTTTTTTCGTTTAGCATGGTTCGTTTTCGACATCAAAATAACTAATATTGTTTTTTTAGTACATTGAAGGAAATATAGGGAATATATGGACGTTTAGCCTGTCTGTTTAATGATATTGAGGAAAAACCGAAAAAAGTTTATGATTTTAAAGTACAATGATTGATTCATTTTTATTTAAATAAATAATTTGTTATAGGTGGTCTAAAATGATTAAAAAGCTTCTTGGAAAAGGGAAAGCAAAAAAAACTCCTAAAATTAAGCTGAAACAAGTTCTGACCATTGTGCAAGAGGAAAATAATCTATTGATAAAAGGGGAATTTTCAATAGAACATTATTGCGCAAAAGAACTATGGCTATATTCTAGGGAAAACGAAGATCAAAAAATAAAAATAGCTGAATCAGAAAGCTCATCTAAATTTGATTTTAATGTAGATATGAAAGATTTAATGCGGAAATTAGAACGAGATGAACCGACTGTTTATGACTGTTATATAAAGGTTGCCGTTCCGGTTGAAAAACTGAGCAAAAAAACAATACTTAGTATCGAACATAAAGCTGAATATGTAGAAGTGAACGAGCAGGTTTATATCGAATATCCAATTCGTCTAGGGCGCTTTCAGGAAACGCACATGAACAATTTGAGTATTTACAACTATGAAGATAAACAGAGTATATTCTCTATAACGAATAAAGGGAATTTATCTCTTTACTTCAATAAATGCCCTAAAGTTCAGATTAAGTCTCAAATTGAAAAAATCAAAAACAATTCGAAAACTATGCAAATTAATGGTCAAATTTTCACCAAGCATTCAACGATCATAAAAGGTGAGGGCCTAGTAAAAGGAAGACAAAGTGACAAAGAATATCAGGCGAATATATCTTTTATTCATAATAAGGAAATGAATATTAAGAAATATGGACTGAATCGTTATATATATGATTTGAAATTGGATTTAGAGCAATTAGTCAGTGCGGATTTGGAAGATGATGTATATGACATTTACATGAAATTACATTTACATGATCAGGAAGAGCCGAAAATGGTTCGCGTTGGAAGACCAACCACCAGAACTAAATTATTTACTAAAAAGACCGATGTCAGCTCGAATAATGGAGTTGCTATCGTTAATCCATATTATACGTTTAAAGCATCCAATTTATCTTTGGAAGTGTTTAACTTTTCCACAGAAAGTTATCGATATTTAAAAAGGATGATGGGGTGGAGGAGATTTCTGGCTTTATTTAAAAAGAAAAAGGATGTCTGGCTAATTGGTGAAAGAACTTATAAAGCCCAGGATACCGGATATCACTTTTTTAAATATATGAGGGAAAACCACCCTGAAAAAGAAGTGTATTATGTAATAGAAGAAAATTCCGTGGAAGCCAAGAACGTCGAGCCCTTTGGAAATATACTTTATTTCAAGTCAAAGGATCATATTAAAAAGACAATGGAATCGACACGTATTATTTCATCACATCATCCGGATTATTTATATCCTTTAAGAACATCAGAATTTAAAAATCGTGTTAAAGGAGTTAAGGTATTTCTTCAACATGGTGTTATGGGCACTAAGAATATGGTGGCAAACTACGGGAAAAATGCAGTCTCCGGTTTTAGTACGGATGTTTTTCTAGTAAGTTCAGACTTCGAAAAGGATATGATTGTAACTGATTTTGGCTACAACGAAAAGGAAGTATTCACAACCGGGCTTTCTAGGTTCGACTCACTGTTTAAGGATGATGTTTTAACAAAGCGGCAATTATTGATCATTCCAACATGGAGAGATTGGATTACATCCGATGAAATATTTTTGGAAAGCGAGTATTTTGAAAGGTATCAGAAATTAGTGAATCACCCGGTTTTACATGAGTTATCTAAAAACAATGGGTTTGAAATCATTTTTTGCCTACACCCTAATATGCAGAAATTCACGTCTTATTTTAAGGATTCTCCAGTTCGGGTGATTAGTCAGGGTGAAGTGGATGTCCAAAGATTAATTAAGGAAAGTGCGATTATGATTACGGACTATTCAAGTGTAGCTTTTGACTTTAGTTTCCTGCATAAACCGGTTATTTACTATCAATTTGATAGAGATCGTTTCATAGGGAAAAGACCGTCACATTTGGATTTGGATAACGATCTTCCTGGTGAAATAGTTGATGAATTGGATGAATTGTTAGATGTATTAGCCGAATATGCCAACACTGATTTTGTCATGAAGAAAAAGTATATGGGTAAGGCCAACCGTTTTATTAAATATCGCGATGTCCATTCTAATTCAAGGATATTCGAAGTGATTCAAAATGCAGAAAAAGATCAAAATTCACTAATTAAATTATATAACCATCCGATATCAAAACTCATTTTGAATCGATTTAGGAAAAGTGAAATGTATTTCCCTGTCATGAAAAAAGTTTATAAAATTATGTCCAGGCTTATCCCGGTTGACCGGAACCTTATTCTTTTTGAAAGTGGGATAGGGAAGCAAGTCGCCGATAGCCCCAAGTATATTTATGAAGAACTGGTCAAAAGGGATAATAAATATAAAAAAGTTTGGGTGTATAATGGTAATTTACCGATTAAAGGAAAGAATACGAAGCTGGTAAAACGCTTAAGTCCGGAATACTATTATTATTTAGCCAAAGCAGGTTATTGGATAAACAATCAAAACTTCCCTACCTATTTAAGCAAAAGGAAGGAAACGACATATATTCAGACTTGGCATGGTACCCCTTTGAAAAAAATGCTGTTTGATATAGACAATATTCAAGGAAGAGACGAGGGGTACTTAAATCGAGTGCATGGTGCAACGAGAACTTGGGATTATTTAATATCACCAAGTCCATACGCATCCGAGGCCTTTAGAAGTGCTTTCAAATATGAAGGAAAAATATTAGAAACGGGATATCCAAGAAATGATTTGTTTTACAGGGAAGATGCTTCAATAATTGCCAAGTCAGTGATGGAAAAACTGAAGATACCAAAAGGAAAAAAAGTCATCTTATATGCTCCTACATTCCGGGATAATCAAACTTCGAAAAACAATAAATTTATTTTCGAGCTGAAATTTGATTTGGAAAGAATGAAGGAAGAACTAGGGGATGAATATATCCTGTTGTTAAGGATGCATGTTGTTATAAGTAATAATCTCAGCATCCCGAGCGAATTCGAGGATTTCGTGATAAATGTATCCAATTATTCAGATATTCAGGAACTTTACCTGATTTCTGATATATTGATTACGGATTATTCTTCAGTGATGTTCGATTTTGCTAATACTGCTCGGCCGATTTTGTACTACACTTATGATTTGGAAGATTACAGAGATAACATCCGTGGATTCTATATGGATTTTGAAAAGGAAGCACCAGGTCCATTTTTAAAAACAACTGAGGAGATTATCGATACTATTACCAATATTGATGGAATAAACATGCAATACAAAGAGAGATATGGTTTATTTAGAGAGAAGTATTGTGGAATAGAGGATGGTAAAGCTACACAGAGAATCGTGGATAAATTTTTTAATGATTGATTCCTTGAATAAAGGGTATTGTTGCCTTTAAGTAACTGGTGAACTGGCTGCCTAGTCGAATCATCTATGTTACCTCTAGTAAAGGAGAGGGATCGTATGAATTTCATGGTACGTCAAAAGGCGAGGGAACTTTTAAAGAGCGGTAATATTTCAATAAAAAATAATCCTGTAAGCTTAAGAAATAAATTTTTAGGAAAAGGAAAAAAAGTCACTGTAGTCACTGCTGCATACAATGCTGAAAAATTCATCAGAAAAACGATTGAATCAGTAATAAATCAAACTATGGGCATAGATCAGATTGAATATATCATCATTGATGATTGTTCGACTGATGGCACCAAAAAAATCATTCAAGAGTATACAGCAAAATATAAAAATATCTGTTCAGTTACCCTTCAAGAAACTACTGGGTCACCTGGGACCCCCAGAAACATTGGAATAGAAATGGGAACATCCAAATATATAACTTTTTTAGACGCGGATGACTGGCTTGCCCATGATGGACTGGAAAGCCTCTATAACATCCTGGAGGAAACCGGTGATGATTATGTAGTGGGCAAAACGGTAAAAGTCGAATCTGAGTCAGAGAGTGTTATCGGTGAGTTTGCTTCCATTAAAGAAAGAAGAAGCATCACCCCAATGGATGTTCCGCACTTTTTTTATCATATGGGCCCAACGGCCAGGATGATGAATCTGCCTATGGTTAAAGAAAATGAAATTGGTTTTCCAAATATGAAATTCGGTGAAGATAAATGGTTTTTTACAGATGTTTTCTTTAAAGTTAGAGCAGTATCAACTACTATAAAACCTATTTATTATGTCAATAGAACTTCGGAAAACTCCTCTTCTTTAACACGTGTTACGAATGTGTTGGACAAAAGAAAAGCGGATGTTGACATAATAAAGTATATTCAATCCAAGGATATTGCAATTGAATTGAAAAGGGTGGCTCTTAACCGGATTTATGAGTACGATATTGTAAAAACGTTCGACAGTCAAACCTTTGTGAAATCCAAGAATAAAGAAGATTTTATTGAAATATTAGGTGAAGCTGTCGAAACTGCGAAAAACTTGTCATATGACTTCAAGAATGAATTTAAAGTACCTATTTATAAATTAGCACTTGAATTATTCATGGAGGATCGTATTGATGATTTCGTAAAGTTGTTTGAATGGTTAAAGCAAGATTCCAATAAAAAATATCATATAAAAGATGGTTTACCTTATTATGAACTTCCTTTTCTGGAGGATGAATATCGCGTTGTCAGGATACCGATGCTTGCCCGTGCACTGGATTCTTATATTATGGATAATGTCTACCACCAAAGGTTTGAGATTTATGGTGATGATATAAACAACATAGATACTGTATTGATACGTGATAGAACAAGAATTGACAATGAAATCAATTGCGGAGTTCAAATAGAAGGTAACAGAGGCCATTTCACTGTTTCATTAGATGAAATTGATAAAATGGAAAAGTCATTATTTACGGTGTTCATTCGCTACAATGATTATCAATTGGTGAATATTAAAAGGATCCTGAAAAATAAAATGACGTATAATAAGAAAAATGTGGAGTTTTATACAACAGTGGCAAATAATTTGGGACTGGCAATAAAGTCTTTGGAGTAGCTGTTAGAAGTACACCAAAAATAAGCTCTCCCTTCTATTGGGTGAGCTTATTTTTAATTCGATTTATTAGCATGGTTCCAATATCATTAATCAATAAAAAGGGAGATCGGATATGTCAAATGAAAAAATACAAACCTCAAAGAGGACTTCCTTTCTATCGCTAGTTAAAAATAAGGCTAAAGCAATTTTTTTAAGAGGATATAAAATGGCTTTTGCATTGGCGGGCACAGTAATGCCAGTGGACCGGAAGCTTGTTATTTTTGAGAGCTTTTTGGGCAAGCAGTATAGCTGCAATCCCCGGGCGATTTATGAATACTTGCAGAGTCACCATCCTGAATATAAAATGTATTGGAGCGTAGATAAAAGATATACAGCTCATTTCGAAGAGGCAGGTATCCCATATCTCAATCGTTTTTCATTTAGTTGGCTGCTCAAAATGACAAGAGCCCATTATTGGGTAACGAACAGCAGGCTCCCGCTTTGGATTCCGAAGCCGAAGCACACGATCTATTTGCAAACGTGGCATGGGACTCCATTAAAGAAACTTGCGGCGGATATGGATGAAGTTCATATGCCTGGAACAACGACGGATAAATATAAAGAAAATTTCCATGCCGAATCAAGTAAATGGGATTATTTAATTTCACCGAACGCTTATTCAAGTGAAATTTTTGCCCGTGCCTTCAATGTCGATACTTCTAAAATTCTGGAAACCGGTTATCCTCGCAATGATATACTTTACAATGGGAATAATCGTGATACAATCGACTCATTGAAACAGAAGTTGGGTATACCAATAGAGAAAAAGATCGTTTTATATGCCCCAACTTGGAGGGACGATGAGTTTTATAGCAAGGGAAAATATAAGTTTGAAATAAAACTGGATCTGGATCGAATGAAACAGGAATTGGGGGAGGAGTATGTCATTTTGCTCCGTCTTCATTATTTGGTTTCTGAGAACTTGGATTTATCGGCGTATCAAGGATTCGCCTATGATTTATCCAGTTACGAAGATATTAGTCATTTGTATCTTATTTCGGATTTATTAATAACTGATTATTCATCCGTATTCTTTGATTACGCAAATTTACAGCGTCCGATGCTTTTCTATGTATATGATATTGAAAATTACAGGGACAAGCTTCGCGGATTTTACTTTGATTTTGAAAAGAATGCACCTGGTTTGTTAGTAAAAACATCTGATGCGGTCATTGATAGTATCAAGACGATGAAATATGAAAATACCAATGATATCAATCATTTTCACGAGCGGTTTTGTGCACTCGAGGATGGCCAGGCTTCACGCCGTGTCGTAGAAAAAGTGTTTTTAGGAAGGTCTGTGTAATTTATGAGTTCAGCTTTGACCGTTTTAAAAGAACAAATCAATAATTTTTATTTGGTAAGGCGTTTATCTGTTTATGAGATGAAAAGTGCCAACAGCAATAACTACCTGGGAATCCTATGGGAAATCATCAATCCGATGATACAGATTGCGATTTATTGGTTTGTATTCGGATTTATAATTTTAAATCGCGGTGAAAATTTCCTTCCATGGCTGATGGCAGGGATCGTTGTCTGGTTTTTTGTGAATCCTTCAATAACCCAAACGTCCAAATCCGTCTATTCCCGACTGAATATGGTATCCAAGATGAGCTTTCCGATGAGTGTCATTCCTTCGTATGTCATCTTTGCTAAGTTGTATCAGCATCTCATGCTGCTGGGAGTCATCATCATCCTGTTAGGTTTTACTGGATACCTCCCAACAGTTTATATCATACAACTGCCGTATTATGTTGCCGCGACGGTTGCGCTGTTATTTTCATTTGGCTTAATCTCTTCAACATTATCAACCATTATTCGTGACGTTCACAATATAATCGTGTCCTTAATGAAAGTTTTGTTTTATTTAACACCAATCCTTTGGGTATTGGATGCTAAGGAGCACCCTATCATAGTCAATATCATGAAGCTGAATCCACTATATTATATCGTGGATGGGTATCGAGCTTCATTGTTGGGGGAATCATGGTATCTGATAGAGCATTGGGAATATACCCTTTATTTCTGGGCAGTCATTATCATCTTGTTTTTGATAGGTTCCTCGCTGCATGTCAGGTTTAGAGATCGCTTTGTTGACTTTAAGTAAACTGGAAGTGAGAAAAGTTGGAAAAATCGGTAATAGTCAAAGATATAACGAAAAAGTATAAATTATATAATAAAAACTCGGAAAAATTATTGGATCTCCTTTTGCCCAAAAGCTATGGGGAAGAGTACTTTGCTCTGAGGAATGTAAGTTTTGAAGCAGAAAAGGGCGATGTAATAGGATTTGTAGGGGTCAACGGATCAGGTAAATCCACATTGTCCAATATTATTGCAGGCATTATCCCGCCTACGGATGGAAATGTCCAAACTAACGGGAAAACGGCTTTGATTGCCGTTTCATCGGGTCTGAATAATCAGTTGACGGGCAGAGAAAACATCGAGCTGAAAATGCTGATGCTTGGATTCGATAAAAATCGGATCAAAGAACTTGAGCCTGAGATCATTGAGTTTTCAGAACTTGGTAAGTTCATTGACCAACCGGTGAAATCCTACTCAAGCGGCATGAAATCCAGGCTTGGTTTTTCCATTTCCGTGCATATCGATCCAGATATCCTGATTATTGATGAAGCCTTATCTGTCGGGGATAAAAACTTTGCTGAAAAATGTTTAGAGAAGATGAACGAATTTAAGGCGAAGGGCAAAACGATGTTCTTTGTCAGCCATTCAATCGGTCAGATGAAGAAGTTTTGCCAAAAGGCTTTATGGCTTGAATATGGAGAGTTAAAGGCATACGGCGCCATGAACGAAGTAATGCCGCAATATGAAGCATTCTTAAAAGAATATAACGCCATGTCTAAACAAGAACAGAAAAAATACCGTGAGGAACAAATGAAAAGACGTAGTTCAGCACTGGTATGATAGTGAAAAGCAGACCCGGGCTTCGGGTCTGCTTTTTTTTAGTTAAGCACTTCATCATAAGCTTTCTCAAACCGCTCGGCAGCAGTAAGATGAGAGTATTCGCTTTCCATTTTATATCTTGCTTTCGCAGCTAACTTTGTTGCATATTTAGTGTCTTTAAGCAGAATGGTGATGGCTTGTGCAAGTGCTTCTTTATTTTTTTCCTCTACTAACAGACCATCTTCACCATCAATGAGAATCTCCTTTAAACCTCCAATCGCGCTTGCAATGACGGGTGAGCGGCAACTCATCGCTTCTAATGCAGAAATAGAAGTAGCTTCTTCCACCCCGTGGGAATGAACGCTTGGGATGAGTACGATGTCAGATGCTTCATAGAGGTTATGCATTTTCTCGAACGGCACTGAACCAAGGAAAAGCACGGAATCGGATATTTTGAGACTGGCTGCGGTGTCCTCAAGCCGGCTTCGCTGTTCTCCTGTACCTGCATAGACCAATACCGTTTCAGGATGGTTTTGCAGCACCTCCGGCAGAGCAAGGAGCGGGTAGATGACACCGTTCTTTTCCGTCATTCTTCTCGGAACGAAAAGCATCTTTTTATGTATGGGTATTTGAAAGTCCCGGCGAGTTTGCTCCCGCTTTGCCATTTCCGGTTTGAAAGCAGACACGTCAATGAAGTTCTTGATCGTATCCGCCTCGATATGTGCCAAATGATTTATATAGTCTTTGATCCTTTGATCGACCGTCACGACTTTTGCAGCAGACTGATAAGCTTTTCTTTCTAGCTCGCGAATGATCAAATCTTCTTCACTATCCGGAAGAAGTGCGCCCCTGCTGACTGCCTCGAATGAATAATACCCATGAACGGTTTGTACCGTTGGTATCCCGGATTCGATGGAGGCAAGCGTTGCAAAAATGTCTTGAGCATTAATGACATCATATTTCTTTCTCAAGGCTTTAATAGATGAAGCCAATAATTTTTGGCGTTGTCGGTCATTGAAAAGCTGGCCGCTCCCCTGTTTTACTTTATTTAATAAAAATCCTGGAGCCTGGGCGAGCATCTTCCTCTTGAATGGTGGTAATTGAGAGAAAGATAATATGTCAACATTATGGCCCCGCGACATTAAACCCTTTTTTAACGTAGTGATATGGCTCGATAGCCCTCCTTCATGAGGGTAGTGGAAAATCGTAGTGATTAAAATTTCCATAATGGCACTCCTTCTTCTAATGTATTACTTTGATGATCTGATCCTTTTCATCGCTTGCAGGCTGCTTACTTTAAAAAGAATGGATAATGCGAGATATAATCCGAATACAAGCAGCGAGATGATCACTAATTCCATGACGATGGGCAATGTCAGTGTAAGCGGATGAATCCAGAAAGCAATTCCGTAAATGATGGTTCCGATGATGGCAAGCTTGCTGCTTTCCTGAAAAACATCCCTGAAAGCGGTCTTGTCCGTTCTTTCTGTCTTTAGCCATAGGTAGCCGAAAAGGTAGAGAGATTGCAGGAGCATGGAAATGCCCGATGCTAAAGCAATTCCACCGACGCCGAGATAACGTGATAGGACCCAGCTAAGCAGGACGTTAAGCAATACGGCAATCAGGCAGGAATACATGGCCACTTTCGTTTTCTTCAAGGCGTAGAAGGCGTTCATCAGATAATCCCTCAGTGCAAAGAACGGGAGGCAAGCTGAATAAAAAATGAATGCTCTATAAGTCATTTCGGTTGCTGAAGCATCGAAAGCCCCGCGCTGGAAAGCCAGAGTGATTAAGCTGTTTCCGCTGATTAACATGACGACCATGAACGGAATCGCTAAAAATAATAGCGATTTCAACCCCTTTAAGGTCAAATTAAGGAAAGATTGATAGCCTATAAGCGCCCGCTCGACGATTGAAGGGTACAATACGGTAATCAGCGGAGTGAGGACAATGCTTAATGGCAGCCACAGCAGGCGATTCGCATAGTTCAAGGCCGATACGCTTCCGGTTTCGAGCGAGGTCGCAATAATCCGATCGACGACACTATTCAACTGGATTGCCAAAGCAGCGATAATGATTGGATAAAAGGTGAACAGTGTTTGCACGATCTGCCTTTTATGAGGCAGGAAAGAGACGATGGGCCGGATTCCGTATTTCTTCAATGATGGGTATTGGATAAGGAACTGGCTTGCTGCACCGAACACAAACCCCCAAGCCAACCCTTCAATCCCAAACGGAGCAGCGAACAATACGGTAGCTGCTATAATGACTGTGTTTTGTGCAGTTGAAGTGAGTGCCGGCAGAATAAAACGCTTATTCGCATTCAGGACTCCCGTCGCCATGTAAGAAAGCGTGAAAAATAGTAAACTTGGCAGCATGATCCGGGTCAGTGACTCTGTCAGGGCAAGCTCTGACTCAGAGAAACCCGGGGCTGTCAACATGACAAGCGGCTTTATGAAAATCATGCAGGCAATGGTCATGACTCCGGCTACCAACATAAAAAATGAACCTAAAACACTGATGAATTCATCAGCTTTCAATGGGTTATCGGCCTTCTTTTCCAAGTAAATAGGAATAACGCCGGCCTGAAGACCGCTGCCGAGAGCCGTAAAAAGAATGGTTGGTATGAGGCTTGCCACGAAAAAAACATCTGCCATTGATGATGCCCCGAAATAGGCGGCTATGATCGATTCCCGCCCGAATCCGAGGACTTTTCCAATGGCCGCAATAATAGTGACGAGCCCGACCGATTTAATGACATGTGAAAGAGTAGGCATATTTTCAATCCTTTAAAATGATGTCCTTCTGTAAACAGAGTCCCAAACAACTATAAAATATCAGCGTAAACGTTTTATCTTCGAGAATATTGTAGAAAAGTCCTGCTAATAATGCGGCCAACATCAGGCAGATGGTGAACGCTGCCAAAGTGCCATTTCCCGATTTAAGGATTTTACGGCAGGAAAAAAAGATGAATGCAAGAACCGCAAGAAAGCCCAGTGCACCAGTTTGGACCAGAATCTGGATATATTGATTATCGGTATACATCCTTTCACCAATTTGGTATTCCTGATAAATTGGTGAGGGAAAGGAAAGTGTGGCTGAATCTCCGAAGGTCGCTAGCCCTGTACCGATTATTGGGTGATCTTTAAAAATTTCAATTCCCTTGATTAGGACATATAACCGGCCCCATTCTGTACTCTGGTGCAGAGTCTTATCAGAGAACATTTCTGAAAAACGATTGGAGAGGGCATTTTCGTTTTCAGACGAGGGGGTGCTGCCAATTACCACATTTTCCATCGGGACCGATGCGGATACCTCCACTTTACTTGATGCAAATAAAACTGGGTAATAAATAAGAAGCAGGCCGAGACAAAATGCTCCTACTGTATATTTCAGAAATGGTTTATTTCTAGTCCATATCATAAAGACAAGCGCAGCGAATCCGAATGCAATCATCGTGCCCCGTGAATAGGTAAGCAGTAACGTTCCGGAAAGCAGGATGGCTGCCAGAAAGACGAACCATTTATATTTTTTCAGCGACTGAAATAGAAAGAAACTAAGGAATAACTGGATGCTTAAGAATAAGGCAAATACATTGGGATTGGCAGCTGCTCCATAAATCCTCATCCGATTTGTTGGAGAAAGATTCCACATTTCCCATGCATGGGGAAGCAGTAGCGTACGTGAAAAGATTTTCTCCACTATGCCATGCAGGCAAAGTAAGATTGTAAATATTAGGATTACCTTCAAAAAGCGAAAGATATCCTTTCTTTCTAGATTTAATTCACCGATAATGTAAAGAAGCAAGAATGTAATAAGTAATGCACGGAGTTCAAATAGGATGGGGAGGGTTCCTACTCCGTTTATGAATGCAGCCCCGGCACCAATTAAACAAAACAACCAAAAGGGCGCAGTAAAATGATATTTCGAAAATTGCCATTCGTCCTTTTTTAATCTTTCAATAAGCAAAGAAATGAATAAGGTGAGGATGATCAGGTCACCTGTATAGGTTAAGCCGCTATTCAGTTCCGTCAATAAGGGACGGGCAGGGAAATAAATGAATAGAATTAATAACAGGTTTTTTTTATTTATACCGATAAAAGCGAGCATCAACGCCGTTGCCATGTAACCGGCGATAGGGTGAGGCACTGCCAATGGGACGAGCAGGCACAGAAATAGAATGGGTAACGATTGTTTTTCTATAAATTTCAATTGATTAACCACCTTTGAATCAAAAATCACGTTCTATGATGTGTATGAAAAAATTTCTTGAATAATACCCCACCCTTTAGATGTATAGTACATATGAAAGGCTGAAGTGAAATGACAGAAAAGTTTGTTGAGATACTATCCATACCATTCATTGATAGCAATATGGATGAATTCATGAATGGAATGATCTATCCAAGATTGATGAATCAGGAAAAAACGTTTATCGTTACGGCAAATCCGGAAATAGTTGAGTATGCAAATGAACATCAGGATTATAAAGACATCATTATATCGGCTGATTACATCACTCCGGATGGCGTTGGTATTATTATGGCCTCTAAATGGCTAAATCAACCTTTACAAGAGCGGATTACAGGATTCGACTTGATGAATGAATTATTTCGGGTAGCTGATGAAAAAGCGCTGAAGGTATACCTGCTTGGAGCGGAGGAAAACGTGATTGAAGCAGCGGCCCTGAAAGTAAAAGAATTATACCCGGGACTCGAGTTGGTGGGATACAACCATGGTTACATTGATATCAAGGATAATACCCTGCCTAAGTCGATAGCGGAACTCGAGCCTGACATCATATTGACTGCATTAGGGTTCCCTAGGCAGGAAAAATGGGTTTCCAAGCACTATGCGTTATTCAATAAGGGGTTATTCATGGGAGTTGGGGGAAGCTTTGATGTCCTTGCGGGAAAGGTGAACCGCGCCCCGGTTTTCTGGCAAAAGATGCGTCTTGAATGGTTGTACCGACTGATCCAGCAACCTTCACGGTGGAAACGGATGCTTGCTCTGCCGAGATTCGTATTAAAGGTTAGGCGGTTAAGGAAAACGGTGCAGCGTTCCTGAACATAAGGAGTGGACTGGATGAGAATCTTGCACTTAAACGCTGGTAATGAAACTGGCGGCGGTATGTTTCATATTATGTCCTTACTGAACCAATTGAATAAAGAGGAGTGTTTGCTTGGTTTATTTGAAGACGGTGAACTTTACCGGCGGGCAAAGTCCTCCGGGATACAAACCAAACTTTTTAAGCAGCATTCCAAATATGACCTTTCAATTTTGAAACCTTTAAGGGACTTTATCCGTCAAAATAATATAGACATCATCCATACACATGGTCCGCGGGCGAATATATATGGTGCCTTTATAAAGCGCCTCGTTAAATGCCCTTGGCTTCTTACTGTTCACAGTTCACCTCATCATGACTTTTTGGGGCAGGGTGTAAAAGGGAAATTGTTTACGGGCCTTCATGTAAGGTCATTTCAATATGCCGATCATATACTGGCAGTTTCCGACCGCTTTAAGCAGGACTTGATTGACCAAGGAATCCATTCGTCCAAAATAACAAAGATCCTAAACGGAATTGACTTTGAAAAGGAATTGCCTTTCCCATTTCAAAGAGAAGATTTTGGGTTTGGGAAAGACGATTTCATCGTCATCATGCCTGCAAGGCTTGAGCCGGTGAAAGGTCATGAATTTGCTTTAGAAGCATTAAGTGAAGTTGTATCAGAGTTCCCCCATGTAAAGCTGTTGCTTGCAGGGGACGGGAGCAGGAGATCCGCTTTGGAAGAGATGGTCTCGGAAAAGGGATTATCAGATCACGTGTACTTTTTAGGGTATCGTGAAGATTTAGATCGAATCTACCCGTTGGGGGATATCACATTATTGACTTCCTTAAGCGAAAGTTTTCCACTGGTTTTACTTGAAGGAGCAAGATCGGGTCTTCCGGTAATCACAAGTGATGTCGGCGGTGTAAAGGAATTGATTCCCGATCGGGGCAAGGGCTGGATTACGGATATCGGCAATATCGAACAGCTGAAATTGGCCATCTGCAATGCTTTAGAATTAAAAAAATCCGGGAACCTGACAAAGATAGGGGCGGATTTACAAAAATTTGCAAAAAACAACTTTTCTATAGAGATTTTAGCCAATAACGTATATAATGTTTATTTGAGGATGAAAAATTAAAATAAGCATTTATATATAGGTTTTCTTATAGATCGTTACGGGTATTAGATTTTTAGTTGAATTGAGGTGGTTTTTGATGTCGTTCCTGATGTTAATAGGGGCCTTGTTGGTATCCTTGTTGGTATCCTTTTTATTATCCATTTTTTTGACTCCTTTTGTCGGAAAGCTGGCCTTTAAATTAGGAGCTACCGATAAACCGAATGAGCGAAAAGTGCATAGTAAAGTTATGCCGCGCATGGGCGGTTTAGCTATATTTTTGAGTTTTTTCATTACTTTCTTACTTTTCATGAATGATTTTTGGGAGCAGTTGCCCCTCATGAATGATTTTTGGGAGCAGTTGCCCCTTCTGGTGGGAGCTCTTGTCATCATTTTGATTGGGATGGCAGATGATATTTTTGAATTAAGAGCTGCACCCAAATTCCTGGGCCAGGTTTTGGCTGCCCTCATTATCGTATTATGGGGCGGTCTTGAAGTGGAATTCATCAATTTGCCGTTCTTTATAGATACACTTGAATTTGGTGTTTTAAGTATACCGATAACCATTTTGTGGATTGTCAGCATCATTAATGCAATTAACCTAATAGATGGACTGGATGGTCTTGCAGGCGGTGTCTCAACGATCGCATTAGTGACAATTGCAACAATGGCCCTTATTAAAGGGGACCTATTTGTTGCTATGGTAGCATTGATCGTGATTGGAAGCACTCTTGGCTTTTTGAAATATAACTTTCATCCGGCAAAGATTTTCATGGGAGATACAGGCGCATTATTCTTAGGTTACATCATTGCCGTTCTGTCCCTGCAAGGGTTTAAAAACGTTACGATGATTTCATTGATCGTACCGATCATCATTTTGGGTGTTCCCATTTCGGATACTTTTTTCGCGATTATCCGCAGGGTCGTCAATAAACAGCCGATCTCGGCTGCTGATAAATCCCATTTACATCACTGTTTGATAAACTTGGGATTCACTCATAAGCAGACTGTCTTGCTCATTTACGCTTTAGCTGCTTGCTTTGGCTTAGCGGCAATAATCTTTCAATTTGCAACGGTGTGGGGAGCTTTGATCCTTGTAACGGGACTCCTGCTGATCATAGAAATTTTTGTGGAGAAAATTGGTTTGGTCAATTCAAACTACCAGCCGTTGCTTAAGATGCTCAACTTTAAAAACAAGCCATGATTTTTTGGGAAATAGATTACTAGATTAGCTAAATTCGCTAGTGTATATATGAAAAGCCACCGATCGTTTAAATAACGGTTGGTGGCTTTTTTTTGCTGCTAACTGGAGGGCTTGATCATATAAAGGCTACCTGCGCAGCATGTGATTTCATATAAGATAACGATATGGGGCAGAATGCATCAAAAAAGGAACCCCCCACTCATGATGAGTGGGGGGGCACTTTATTCTTGTATTTGTGATTGAACTGATTCAGTTTGATTGCTTTCATCTGATCCCAGATTCAAGTGGGATTGAAGTAACAGCTTAGTGTTTGCTAATGATGTATCATTCAGCTGGTAATAATAGGTTCCGTTAATGGTAGAATCCTGACCTTCAAGTTTGATGGTTTCAAGATTGAGGCCTTTATCGGTAGTTACATATTTTATGAAACCTCTCATTTGTGAGAATTTAAGGTTCGTTGTCATATTGTCACCGACAGCTTCCATTACGTCTGTATATTTCGTCAGTGATCCAGCAGAGGTTGCTTTGGCAATGATGGCTTTTAGGACTTCCTGCTGACGCTCACCACGTTGGATATCACTGTCCTTTTTACGTGTCCGTGCAAACGCTAATGCTTCTTCACCATTAACGGTCTGTAATCCTTCTTGGAGATGGATGGCATTCTTTTTGTCATGTGAATCGATTTCATACATTTCATAAGGGACGTCGACTTCGATACCATCCAATGAATTTACGACATCGATGAAAGCATTAAAGTTCATGCGAACATAATAATCGACAGGGATATCAAATAACTCCTCGACGGTGTCCATCGTCGCTTTTGGTCCGCCGGCTGCATGGGCCGCGTTGATTTTCGTAGTTACGCCTTTGGCTGGCACGTAAACATATGAATCACGTGGAATGCTTAATAGTTTTATAGATTTTTGATCTTTATTGAATGTGGCCAGAATTAAAGCATCCGAGCGGGAATTTCCTTTTAAGTCACGGTCCTTGCTATCATCGATTCCTATGAAAAGGATCGAGAAATTATCTTCGAGCGGGTCGATCGCTGCTTCTCGCTTTGCTGATGCTTCTACAGGGTCATAGGAATCATTGAATACATTCTGGGCTTTCATATACAGGGTTGCAGCATACGTAGAAGCTCCCAGACCAAGTACCAGCAGGGGAACAAGCAATAACCAAAGCCTCTTTCGCCTTTTTTTCTTTGTTTTTTTAATTTTATAAACACGCCTAGTAGTAGACATCTTTTTATTCTCCTTTTAAATAACGAACATCAGACATATATCGCTATTTTTCGAATCCTGCAGTTTATTTTTCGTCATATATTACACCTAATTTTACAATGATTTAATAATTTCGTAAAATAAATATTTCTTTTCAATTATATTACAGCATAAAAAAGGAAAAATATGCAGGAGTATATCAGGCGAATTTCTCTTCCAAATAAAGCATTTCTTCCTCAATGATGTGGCTTTGACCATTTGTCAGCTCTGTAATCCAAGCGGTATATGTCTCTTTTTGTGTTTCCTCAACATATACAAGAATATTGACCTGATCAAGGTACTGAATTTCCTTTATTTGATAAATGGAAGATCGCAATTCGTTTTCCAATTTTCCAAGCCAGGTATAGTCGACCGTTGTCGAAATGACCCGCATTAGTTTTCTGATGACCACACCAGTGGTATTTATTCCTTCTGAAGTCGCTTTGCTGTAAGCGCGAATGAGACCGCCAGCACCAAGTTTGATGCCGCCAAAATACCGTGTGACCACAACAGCGGTGTCTTTCAGTTCTTTTTTCTTAAGCACTTCTAGGATAGGGACGCCTGCGGTTCCGCTCGGTTCTCCATCGTCGAGGGCTTTTTGGATTTGATTTTGTTCCCCGATCATATAGGCTGAACAATTATGTGTAGCATCTTTGTGCTTTTTCTTGATTTCCTGGATAAAGGCCTGTGCGGCATCTTCGGTTTCGACCCGGGCGATGTGGGAAATAAAACGGGATTTTTCAATGACGATTTCATGTTCGCCGCGGCCTGCCACCGTTAAATATTGAGTGAGCATTACTATTCCACCTTCGTACTTCCTATTAGTTGATTTATTATAAGGCTTTGCGGAAAAAGTGGCAATGACGATTCATTTACATACCGCATGTGTAAAGAAACTTTAATATAAGAAAAAGCTGTACGTGTTATAATTAATTTCATTGCCTGTTATTGTTATTAGCTGGTCATATATGCTTAAAAGAATAACATTGTAGGAAAAACTTGAGTTCTGTGCCATTATCCTGGCTTTACCTTAACGTGTCCTCTCATTTCAAGGATTTTGCCATTTAATAAATGCATCTGTTTCATATGATAATCAATGGAGCGGAATATCCCGTTGATTGAACAGGATATTTTGTATTAGGATAATAGAAATGGCTTTCTGCCTTTAATAGGCAGACTTAATGGCAGGGAATATGAGTTGTATGGTAAATATGTACATTTTATGGGAATCATAAAAGGAAATTAACGTATTTTTAATCTTTTTTTGGTACAATATGTTCATGAAGGTTACTTCATACAAAAGTTTCCTGAAATTTAACCATTCATGAAAAAGGAAAAGAACTTTTTTCCATATACATAGTCTTTAAGACAATAAATTGTTTAAGTCTTTTGATTTAAGTGGAGGGATCTTAATGTCCATAAAAAAGGTTGATGCTAAAGCATTGGACAAGATCTTAGAAACAATGGTGAGCACTGTTAGTGAAAGTAAGGATGAAGTCTTTGATATCGGCGAACAATGCCGAAAGGATTTCGAGTCATTATCAAAACAGCTTGATGATGTGAAAATCAGGGTTGCCATTGTGATAACCGACAGCGATGCACTGGATTCAAAAGCCAGGTTTGCTCGAAAAAGGCTTTCAGAAGTCAGTATGCACTTCAACCATTTTTCTGAAGAACAGGTGCGCGATGCTTATGAAAGGGCACATAAGCTCCAAGTCGATTTACAAATTAACCGGCAATTGGAGAAAGAGCTCCGTAATCGCCGGGATGAGCTTGAGTTAAGGTTAAGGGGTTTACAGCAGACGATAGATAAAGCGGTGCATCTCGTCTCGCAAATATCGGTAGTGCAGAATTATTTGACGCAGGATCTTAAATTTGTGGGAGAAGCCCTTCAAGAAGCGAAACGCAAACAGGACTTCGGCCTGAAAATAATCGAAGCCCAGGAGCAGGAACGTAAAAAGCTTTCACGGGAAATTCATGATGGTCCGGCGCAAATGCTGGCAAACGTCATGATGCGCTCAGACCTGATAGAACGAGTGCAACGGGAGAGAGGTCCGGATGAAGCGTTAGTGGAAATCCGCAGTTTAAAGGTCATGGTAAGGAATGCTTTATATGAAGTGCGCAGAATCATCTATGACCTTCGCCCTATGGCGCTTGATGATTTAGGCCTTGTACCTACCCTCAGAAAGTACCTGCAAACGACCGAAGACTATAATAATGGCGTGAATCTGAATTTCGTCAACCTTGGACAGGTCAAAAGGCTTCCTTCCGATATGGAGGTCGCTTTATTCAGGCTGGTTCAAGAGGCTGTACAAAATTCATTGAAGCATGCTGACCCGAAACAGGTTCAAGTTAAATTGTCCATTTCCAAAGAGATGGTGACCGTCGTCGTCAAAGATGATGGAAAGGGGTTTGACTCTTCGATTCAAAAAGAAGGTTCATTTGGCTTGGTAGGAATGAGAGAAAGAGTCGAGCTGCTGGAAGGTGAAATGACGATCGATTCACAACCGGGGGCAGGCACTTTGGTATTTATACAAATTCCCTACCATTTATAAATTATAGAGATTAGACATATTAAATAGAAACTAGGAGGAAGAAGCCGTTGAAGACTAGTATCATCATTATCGATGACCATCAGCTTTTCCGTGAAGGCGTAAAGCGCATATTAGATTTTGAATCATCCTTTGATGTTGTTGCCGAGGGTGATGACGGAAGCGAAGCTATGGATCTCGTTGAAACACATAAACCTGATGTTGTTATCATGGATATCAACATGCCGAACATGAATGGGGTCGAAGCAACAAAAATGCTCGTGAATCGTTACCCAGAAACAAAAGTGATCATCCTTTCCATTCATGATGATGAAAACTACGTGCAGCACGCATTGAAAACAGGAGCACAAGGTTATCTGTTGAAAGAAATGGACGCAGATGCGTTGATTGATGCTGTGCGTGTAGTTGCTGAAGGCGGCTCATACCTTCATCCGAAGGTGACCCATAATTTAGTTAAAGAATATCGCCGCTTAGCAGCTGAAGAGGGTGCTGATCGTGATTCCGTACATACAATAGAAATCAGAAGGCCGCTTCACCTATTGACTCGACGCGAATGTGAAGTGCTTCAACTTTTAGCGGACGGGAAAAGCAACCGTGCCATCGGCGAAACTCTATATATCAGTGAAAAAACAGTCAAGAACCATGTGAGTAACATTCTTCAGAAGATGAATGTGAATGACCGTACACAAGCGGTTGTCCTAGCTATTAAAAACGGCTGGGTAGAAGTGAAGTAATTAAAGCGTTTGATAAGTCCGGCTCTTCAGATTCCGCAATGCGTGCTGAAGGGCTGGATTTTTTTGTTGGAGGGAAGACTATATTCAAATTTATGTTTTCATATTTTTGGTAATGAAGAATGCTATTTAATGCAAATAAAGGCATTTTCAGATAGAATGGTGAATATGAAACAGAGTAAATTTTTATAAGGATGGTACTATTATGAAAACCGCAGTCGTAACAGATAGCACTGCATATATCCCTAAGGAAATACGTGATCGTTTACATATACATATGATGCCGCTTAATGTTATTTTTTCCAATGAAGCTTATCGGGAGGAAGTTGATATTACTGCGGATGAGTTTTATGAGGAAGTAAAGAGGCAGGAGAAATTGCCGACCACTTCACAGCCTCCAATCGGGAAGTTTGTCGAGAAGTTCGAGGAGCTGCAAAACGAATATGATGATGTTATTTCCATTCATTTATCGAGCGGCATCAGCGGAACGTATCAAGGAGCGGTATCTGCAGGTGGAATGGTCGAGGGAATTAGGGTTCATGCCTTTGATTCGGAAATCAGCTGCATGGTACAGGGGTTTTACGTGATCGAGGCGGCAAAGATGGCACTTGATGGTAAAGGTGCAGAAGAAATCATGGATAGGCTCGAAGAAATGAAACCATCGGTCAGGGCATACTTCATGGCAGATGACCTATCCCATCTGCAGCGCGGCGGACGCTTAAGCAGTGCCCAAGCATTGATTGGCAGTCTGCTTCAAGTGAAGCCGGTCCTCCATTTTGTTGATAAAGTCATCGTCCCATTCGAAAAAATCCGTACTAGAAAAAAAGCGATGAAACGGATTGCCGATTTACTTGGAGAAGACGCGGCGAGCGGCGAGAAATATAAAGCCGTCATTATTCATGCAAAACGGGAAAGTGAAGCTAAAGACTGGAAAGCCGAACTTGAAGCTCGGTTCCCAAATGTCGAATTCGACATCAGCTACTTCGGTCCAGTAATCGGAACGCATCTGGGCGAAGGTTCAATGGGGATGGGCTGGTATAAAATTTAAGCTGTGACGCCTTTCCTAAGTGAAAGGCATTTTTTTATGGAGCAAAAAGGAATCCGGGAGTAAAAAGCGAATGATAAGGAGGAGTCTAATTTATCAAGTAATGGAGGTTGCAGTTTGGAAAAAATGAGCATTTCCCCCCCTTATTCCCCGAAACTTCAGAACCATCTCACCGGCAAACATCTTTTGGCCTTCGAAATCCCCTTCTCCCAAGAACTCCTCGCAGAGCACCTCAAGAATGGGTATGTCTCGGAAACTTGCGGCGTGCAATCCGGAAATGGCAGTTATCACTGTGTACGCTGCGGTAATAAAGAACAAACTTTGTTTTATACATTCCCTTGCAAGATTTGCAAGCAAGATTGCACTTACTGCCGCTCATGCATCATGATGGGACGGGTCAGTGAATGTGCAATGCTTTATAGGTGGACCGGTCCCAGCATTCGGTTTACGATTCCTGACAATGTAATGAGGTGGGCAGGCACTTTATCGGAAGGTCAACAAAATGCCTCCGACTGTGTCGTTGAAGCCGTAAAAGGAAAAGATGAATTTCTGGTATGGGCTGTATGCGGGGCAGGGAAGACGGAGGTCCTATTTCCAGCGATTGAGGCAGCTTTGCATTCCGGGAAAAGGATTTGTTTGGCAACACCGCGGACCGATGTGGTTCTCGAACTCTCCCCGAGGTTAAAAAAAGCTTTTCCTGCGATTGAAGTCACGACCCTCTTTGCCGGCAGTGCCGATCGACATGGTTTTTCGCCGCTAACCGTTTCCACGACACATCAGCTTTTCCGTTTTATTGAAGCTTTCGATGTCATCATCGTTGATGAAGTCGATGCGTTTCCCTACTCAATTGATGAATCGCTGCATTATGCGGTTAATAAATCGAAAAAGGTTTCTGCGGCAACCATTTACTTGACCGCCACACCTTCGAAACGGATGCAGCGGTTATATCGAAGCGGCAAATTGAAAGCCTTCATAATCCCGGCCCGTTATCATCGTCAGCCAATTCCGGTCCCTGAAATGAAGTGGAGCGGCAATTGGCAAAAACAATTTCTTCAAAAAAACATTCCCCTCGCAATCAACGGATGGGTAAGTGAACGCCTTAAGCGTAATATCCCCTTCCTATTGTTTTTTCCAAGCATTCAAGTGATGGAGCAGGTCATTCCGCTGTTTCAAAAGCTGTCCCCTAAATTATCGATTGTCCACTCCCGGCACCCTGATCGAAAGGAAAAAGTAATGGCACTAAGGAATGGAATGGTTCCAGGATTACTGACCACGACAATCCTGGAACGCGGCGTGACAATTGAGCGGTTGGAAGTAGCCGTGATTGGTGCTGAACATGAAGTGTTTTCTGATAGTGCCCTCGTTCAGATAGCTGGCAGGGTAGGAAGAAGCTTTGCTAACCCTGCCGGGACGATCACCTTTTTTCATTACGGTAAAAGTAAAGCGATGGTCGAGGCGATTCGCCATATACAAATGATGAATAAAGATGCCAGGAAAAGGGGGCTGCTGGATGAATAGATGCCTTGTTTGTGATGAAGGAATGAAGCAAGCATTGACATGGAGGAGCCTTTTTGCGCGGGCTGAGGCAAGGGCAATCTGCGCAGGATGTGAGGGGAAACTTAATAGGATAACCGGAGAAACGTGTTCAATGTGCTCAAGGGAGCTGGGCGGGGATCATACTACCGGTGACCTCTGTCTGGATTGTTCAAGATGGGAAAGGGATAGGGAATGGGGAGGCTATTTGTCGAAGAACATATCGCTATTTCATTATAATGAATACTTAAAAGATATTATTGCTAAATATAAGTACCGGGGAGATTATGTATTAGCTGAGGTTTTCGTCCCTTTTTTGAAAGAAAGGCTAAAGGACATGGAATTTGACCTGGTAACGGCCATCCCGCTTAGTCATGAACGGCTTAGGGAGCGGGGATTCAACCAGGGACAGGCTTTGGCAGATCTTCTTGGACTTCACACGGTTGAGATCTTGACAAGAATCCATACGGAAAAACAATCAAAAAAATCACGTCAAGAGAGAATGTCATTACCGCAGGTTTTTCAGGCCATGCAATCTGATTTGCTGGAGAATAAATCTATTTTGATCATCGATGACATTTACACAACAGGCACAACTCTCAGGCATGCAGCCAAAGCCTTAATAACGGCTGGGGCCAAAGAAGTATCATCCATCACCCTGGCTAGGTGAAACAGCTTATTTTAATAAACATCCTAAAGTATCGCTAGGATTATTCGATATATACAGTACTGAAGAATAATCGCTGTGATGGTGAAGGAGGGGCCTCGATAGAAGTATTCAACTGTCCAAACTGTAATTCGTTATTCGTTATGACGAAATTCCGTGATGTATGCGATGCCTGTTATAAAGAAGAAGAAGCCCAATATGATAAAGTGTATGCATATATTCGCAAGAAAATAAATAGAACGGCATCCATGACGCAGGTGGTTAAGGGCACTGGCGTTAAAGAAACGTTAATAATTAAATTTGTGAGAATCGGTAAGCTGGCGCAGTTTCCCAATCTAGGAGTTCCCTGTGAAAAGTGCGGCGCTAACATAAAGAGCGGAAGGTTATGCGGCAAATGCGGCGATTCACTGCGATCGGATTTGCAGGCATTTGAAAATGAGGAAAAGCGCCTGAATGAAATTCAGGGAAATGATAAAAAAAATACGTACTACATGAAGGATGAACAAAAGGGATGAATCATGGAAACATGATGCGATATTTGTTAAAATATTCGATATTGAGAACAAGATTCGACAATGGGTGTCGAAGGAAAGATTGCAGGAAACAATTAAAGAAATCCATTCCTTGTCGATAATAAAGATAGGGAGAATAACACAGTCCAGAGCCATTTTCATGTGTTAAGTATTGAAACATAATGGGATTTATAAAATCAACTGAAGGAGAGGATCTGGAATATGAAAATCAATAACGTCGGTATGACAGGTGTTAACCCTTATAATCTTCAAGCCAATAAAACGGGGAATATCAAAGAATCCAAGGTCAAATCCTCGGATAAAGTTGAAATTTCTTCAGCGGCAAAAGAAATGCAGAAATCATCTTCGATTCTTGCTGCAAGACAAGCAAAAGTGGACGAACTGAAAATCCAAGTTGAAAAAGGAAATTATAAATTGAATGCACAAGCAACGGCTAAGGGTCTCATCGATTTTTACCGGAAATGAATTTTCAATGAAAGCTTGAATGTTGTGGACGGAGCCATTTTCCGTCCTTCATTTATGAGCGGAGGAGGCAGCAAAATGTCTGCACGGAACATCATCGGATCGCTTGAAAAATTGATCAAGCTTCATAAGAGCTTCAATCAATTAGCGATAAGAAAAACGGCCATTTTGAAAGCAAATGATACCGAGGCAATTACTGCCCTGCTGATTTCGGAACAAAAGCATATTAAAGCAATCAGTCAAACGGATAAGGAAAGAGAAAGGGCAGTCGAGGAATTTCTTGGCGCAAATGGTACTGTGGGACAGCCGGCCTCCATCCATACCGTAACGGAACTGATAGGACCAGAAGAAACGGAAGTCCTTGAAATGCTAAAAGCGGAATTGATTGATGAAGTGGCAAAGCTGAAGGAGCGGAACGGTTTAAATCAGCAATTAATCTATCAGTCCCTTCAATTCATCAATGTCTCTTTGGATATTCTGAGGCCTCAGAACCAGAACCTGAATTACGGCGATTCGGTTAGGAAAACGGCGAAAATCGGCATGGGAATGTTTGATTCCAAAGCATAAGAAGCAGAAAAAAGATGGAGGTGCGAGCAAATGATTTCAACCTTTATGGGTCTTGAGACTGCCAAACGAGGATTATCCACCTCGCAAGGGGCCTTGTATACAACAGGGAATAACGTGGCCAATGCCAATACATTAGGATATTCAAGGCAGAGGGTCAATCTGGTCCAGACGCCGGGCTTCCCTACTGTCGGATTGAACAGCCCGCGCGTTGCCGGCCAAATCGGGACAGGGGTGGCAGCTGAAACGGTTCAACGGATCCGCGACAGTTTCCTGGACGCACAATACAGGACACAAAGTAATAAAATCGGTTATTACGGGGCCATGAGTGAATCCCTGACGAAAATGGAAGGCGTCATGAACGAACCGACCGACAGCGGATTAGCCGCCACAATGGAGAAGTTCTGGAATTCGCTGCAGGGGCTGACGGCGAATACGGAAAACTCCGGGGCGCGTGAAGTCGTTGCCTCGACGGGCGTCATGGTCGCGGATACCTTAAACTACTACTACAACTCGCTAACGAACGTTCAAACGGATATCGGCAATCAGATAAACGTCAAAGCGAACGAAATCAATACCCTCATCAGCAGTATCGATCAGCTTAACCAACAGATCAGCAAAGTGGAGCCGCATGGTTATATCCCCAATGACCTTTATGATAAACGTGATGTACTCGTAGACAATCTCTCACAGCTTATCAGCATTAAAGTGAATAACGTCATTCCAACGGATTACGGCAGAGCCAGCGATGTCGCTACAGGGCTATACAACATCGAATTGATGCAAGAAGACGGTTCGTCTTTTGCGCCGCCCATCAATCTAGTCAGTGTTAACCAAACCGGGATGGTGGGAACTTCGAAAGTTGAGGTTAGCCATGATAAAAAGACAGGTATGGTAGACGGATTGAAGTTTGGTTCGAAAGCATTGACCGATTACAAATTCTCGGGTGAACTATCAGGTTTGATCAAAAGCTTCGGCTATAAGAAGGCTGATGGCACGTTCGGCGGAGCGTATCCTGATATGCTGAAAAAGCTCGATAATATGACGACGGCTTTTGTGAATGAGTTCAATGCCATCCATAAACAAGGTTATGCCTTAGGTGATGACAACAATTCAACATTGAACTTCTTTGAACTTGAACCTGGTAAGAGTGCCGCCCAAAGTATCAAGGTGAATGGTGAAATCGTAAAAGATCCAACAAAAATTGCCGCTGGCGGTAAAAGCGGAGGGGCCTCCGGAGATAATGAAAATGCCAAACTCCTGGCTGATCTTAAAAAGAAGGCGTTTAGTGACTACTCGACTAAAGACCAAAACTCTAACGAATTGACAGGTAGCTTCGACACTTATTATTCCGGTATCATCGGAAAGCTTGGTGTGGATTCCCAAAGCGCCCAAAAGAACCTTTCCAACTCTGTCGTGCTTGCTGCCTCAGTCAATCAAAATAGGGAGTCTGTCAGTTCCGTATCCCTTGATGAAGAAATGACTGACATGATTAAATTCCAGCAGGCATACAACGCATCTGCAAGAATGATGACGATGATGGATGAAATGCTCGATAAAATCATAAACGGAATGGGTACAGTAGGCCGATAATAGGAGGGGACGAACATGCGGGTAACGCAATCGATGCTAACCAATAATATGTTGAGCAATTTAAGCAGCAGTTACGAAAAGATGTCCAAGCTGCAAGAGCAGGTTTCCTCTCAAAAAAAATTCTCCAAACCATCCGATAACCCTGTTGCAGCCATGATGGGAATGGGGTACCGGACAAATCTCAATCAAATAGGGCAATATCAAAGCAACATTGCCGAGGCGACCAATTGGATCGACAGCACGGATGATGCCATTACTGAAGCGGTTTCCGCCATGCAGCGGATTCGTGAGCTAACGGTTCAAGGCAGCAATGGGACGTATGAAGGCGAACAACTGAAAACCATAACTGAAGAAATTAAACAATTAAAGGAACATCTCATAACTCTTGGCGACACACAAATAGGCGGGAAATATATTTTCAACGGTCAGGATACGAATGTAAGACCATCGTCCGTTAAAGATGGGGATGGAAATACGGTGTATGGTATAGGGGACATAAACCTTGAAGTGTTTTCCGGGATTTCGCTTAAAATCAATACGGATGGTTCCAAGACTTTTGGAGATGCACTTGCTTCAGGCGGAAACATCGACCAAACAATCGATGCACTGGAAAACGGCGGCGACGTGAGCGGCACGCTTGAAGGACTTGACGCAACGATAAATACCTTCTTAGGCATGCAGGCCCAGGTTGGCGCAAGGCAGAATCGGATTGAGCTGATGACGGACCGTCTCAAGCAGCAGGAGGTTTTTGCCACTGAAATCCTTTCGAAAAATGAGGATATCGATATCGAGAAGGCAATCATGGATTTGACGACCCAGGAAAGTGTCCATAGTGCTGCATTAAGTATCGGAGCAAAAATCATGCAACCGAGTTTATTGGATTTTCTTCGCTAAGCTATTCTTAAATGGATAGCTTTTTTCTATAAGGAGTGTTGATGATGCAGATTCCACAAATTAGATTGCAATCTACCCCAATGAAGATTGGATTGAATATAGAACAGCCTGTACAGCAAATCGAACAGAAGGCGGCGGTCCAATCAATCGAACAGCCGCAAGCAAATCTGGAGATTCAAACGACCCCGGGCAAGCTGATGATCGATCAGTCACAAGCAAGGGAAGACATGGATTTGAAAAGCCTCTCAAGAAGAGTCGATGAATTTGCGCAGCAGGGATATCAAGATTGGCTGGCGGGTATGGCAAGACGTGCCCAGCAGGGAACGGAGCTGAGGCATATTGAAAATGGAGGTAACCCACTCGCTGAACAGGCCAAGCAAAACAGCAAAGGGAATGAGAAGCAGTTCAATCTCGGCTGGATCCCATCTCCATCCAGCGTGAAGCTTGACTACCAGCCAGCCGAAGTGAAGATTGAAGCATCCGCTCAAAAACCGATCATCGATGCTCAAATCAATAGGGCGAACCATACATGCACACCAGGCAGTGTGGATGTCGAAATTCTACAAAAAAATGCGCTGGATATAGATTTCATCAATTTATTTCCGGAAGAGATAGGGTAGTGAAAACATAGATGATCATACAAACAAAATTTCATGGTGAAATCGAAATGGCAGAGAAAGAGATTTATGTATTTGAAAGCGGGATACCAGGATTTTTAGAAGAAAAACAGTTTTGCTTGCTAACCTTGGATGACACGCCATTTTTCGTCCTGCAATCGATAGAAACAAAAGAGAATGCCTTCATTGTGACAGACCCTTTTGAAGTGTTTCATGATTACGAAGTGAAACTTACGGATGAGGTGTTATCTTCTTTACAAATTGAAACGGAACTGGAAGTCATCACTTTCGTCATCTTAACGATCCAGGACCCTTTCAATGAAACGACGGCAAATCTCCAGGCTCCCATCATCATAAATGGGCCTAAAAAAGTCGGAAAGCAATTTATCATGAACGCTAGTGAATATCGTACAAAGCACAGACTGTTTGAACCTCTAAAAGAACAGGGGGGGAAATGATGCTTGTATTGACCAGAAAACCAAATGAAGCGATCATGATTGGCGATGATATCGAAATTACGATCCTGTCCGTCGAGGGGGAACAGATCAAACTGGGGATCAATGCCCCTAAAAACGTCTATATCCATAGGAAGGAAGTCTACCTTTCCATCCAGCAGGAAAATAGAAAAGCCTCCAAAACAGAAACCAATTTTCTGGATGGGATAAATGAGTATTTCAAGAAAAAATCTTAAATCCGCTAAATATGTTTCCAAGCAGGTCGATATTAAATATACAACGATGGACAGTGAAATAGGCGGCCGACTTATTCACTGCCCATCGTAAACAACCACATGGACGTGGGGACTTAAGACTCAAGGAGGAAACATAAATGATTATCAATCACAATATCTCAGCTCTAAACACGCACCGTCAATTATCAAGTGCAACGAATGCACAATCCAAATCAATGGAGAAACTTGCATCAGGCATGCGCATCAACCGTGCAGGCGATGATGCAGCCGGTCTTGCAATCTCTGAAAAAATGCGTGGACAAATCCGTGGATTGGACCAAGCATCACGTAACTCACAAGATGCCATCTCTTTGATCCAAACTGCTGAAGGTGCATTGAACGAAACGACTGACATCCTTCAACGTATGCGTGAACTTGCTACACAAGCATCAACGGATACTAATACAACTAGTGACCGTGGAGAAATCCAAAAGGAAATGGATTCATTAACATCTGAAATCAACCGTATCGGTAACACTACTGAATTCAATACACAGAAATTATTGAATGGTTCTAAGGATTCAGCGACTGCAGCTCAACCTGCAGTACCAGCTGCTCCTGCTGTTGCTGGTGTATATTCCCTTACACCGGGTACAAGCGACATTGAGATTGATGGAAAATCATTTACTTATAACGGTACACCAGGTGCAGGCGAATTTAGTGATGCTGCTGAATTAGCTGCTTTAGTGAATGCAGATGCTACTTTGTCAGCTAAGTACAATGCAAGTGAAGATTCAGGTAAACTAGTTTTAACTCAAAAAACAGGTTTTGAATCTGCGACAGCACCAACAGGTGCAACATTCACAGAAGATACAGCAGGAAAAGCAGCTGTAGAAGCTAAAGAAGCTGTTGAAAAAGGTGCTGGTCTTCAATTCCAAATCGGTGCAAACGAAAACCAAAGCCTGACACTTGAAATTGGTGACATGCGTGCAAGCAATCTTGGATTGACTGGTACTGGCGATGGATTCACTGCAACTACAAATGTAAGCAATGGTACAGATTCTAAAGGTGTTGAATCCGGCCTGGATGTTTCAAATGCTAAAAATGCATCAGCGGCTATCACAAAAATCCAAACAGCAATTGATAACGTATCAGCTGAACGTTCTAAACTAGGTGCGAACCAAAACCGTTTAGAGCACACTATTAACAACTTAGGTACTTCTTCTGAAAACCTGACTGCTGCTGAATCACGTGTTCGTGATACAGATATGGCTAAGACTATGATGGAGCAAACTAAAAACTCTATCTTGGCGCAAGCATCTCAAGCAATGCTAGCTCAAGCAAATCAGCAACCGCAGGGCGTTCTTCAGTTACTTCGTTAATTGAATAGTTAGCCTAACAATAAAGGGTCTGACACTTTGTGTTAGGCTCTTTTATTTGTACTGATTGAAGGGTGTAAGGAACACTACGATGTAGAAAAAAAGGGATTACTGACCCTTAAAAAATAAGGGGCCATTCGTTTATCTGTCACCAAGGAATCTTATGGCTACAATCCTAATGATATTATCTTCTTTGAGTATGATGGTACTACAAAATATGTAGATGAAGATGTCATTACTGTGTATGGTGAAATGACTGGTGAACACAGCTATCAATCACAAGCTGGATGGGATATATCCATTCCTAGTATGTTCGCAGATTCATTTGAATAAAAAGGGAGTTCTATAAATTAAAATCTCAGTCATAATTTTTTCCGAACGTAGAGAAGTGATTATCACCCTCAATTTTAATCTTTCTAATTTTAAAAAAAGACTGTAGATAAAATGATTTCTACCTAAATGTTAAAACAAGGTTGATTGGAACGGAAGGTGCGAGACTCCTGCGGGAGATACGTGTCCAAGGGAGACCCCGCAGGCGCAAAAGCGCCGAGGAGGCTCCCGGACCGGCCGCGGAAAGCGAGTGCCTGGAGTGGAAATCAACTAGACTCCAGTTATTCTTCTGGAGTTTTTTAGTAGAATCTCTTTTATATAAAAAGATCATTTCATGATAGTCTACAGTTGAAACCAAAATCAAAAAGCTTTTCTAAATATAAAACTGTAAGAACCGATATAAAAAGTAAAGACATCATATTGGGGGCTATTTAGATGCTGGAGAGTTTGTCCACGAATATTCTTTCCTCACAACTTAGAACAGCAATCTCGGAAGGAATCAGTACATATTATCAGCGGGAAATGAATACGCTTGCCTATTCGGAGCGAAGTGTGGAATCTACTGATGAGCCTTCAAAAGAAAAGGTGCAGGAAGTAGTAGATGGCTTGAACACTTTCCTCGATCCAACACATACGGCCGTTCGTTTTGAATATCATGAGAAGCTGAATGAGTATTATGTCAAGGTAGTCGATGATGTAACGGATGAGACGATCAGGGAAATTCCTCCTAAGAAGTTATTGGATTTCTATGCGGCAATGACGGAGTTTGTCGGAATCATGGTGGATGAAAAAATATAAGCGGGTGATCAATTTTGGTGCGAATCAGTGGTTTAGCAAGCGGAATGGACATTGATGAATTAGTTAAGAGCATGATGCAGGCAGAACGGGTGCCATTGGATAAATTAACACAGAAAAAGCAGTATTCCGAGTGGCAACGGGATGATTACCGCTCGATAAATACATCTTTATCAGAATTGGATACGCTCATTCGTGATGGAATTGGGAAGCAGTCTTCCTTCATTAAAAAGAAGGTGTCGGTCTCGAATCCAAATGCTGTATCAGTGAAAAATGTGAATTCGACCAGTGATTTTCCCGGGAATATACAAGTGAATGGACTTGCCAAAGCAGCAACCATGATAAGTACGGAAAAATCAGCTGTTACCGACCCTAAAAAGAAATTATCGGAATTGGGTTTCATGACACCACAAGATATTACGATACTGGCCATCAATAAAGACGGCGGTTTTGATACGGAAGTAAAAGATGGATTGACAGTGGAAAAACCGTACACGCTTACCCTTAATGCGGACGATACGTTAGAGAGTGTCATCAATAAAATTAATGCTAACTCGGGAGTGACTCTATTTTTAGATGAAACGTCCCAGAATTTTTCCATCACTGCTAAAAATACCGGTGATGTTAAAGATCGGGCTGAAATTGAATTAGGGGGCACCGGAGATTTTTTTGCTACGTTAAAAATGAGCAGTAACAATGAAGGAACTGGCGGCTCAAAAGGGGAAAATACGTCCATTGTTTATAATGGACTGGAAATTTCCCGGCCTTCGAATACGTTTCAGATTAATGGAGCGGAAATAACGGTAAAGCAAAAAACGACGGATACAGTCACTTTCTCTTCAACAGCTGATGTGGATGCCATCTTGGATACAATCACACAGTTTGTGAATAAATACAATGAAGTCATTAAAAAGGTTCAAGATAAAACCGGTGAAGCGAAATATCGCTCCTTTACCCCGCTTACCTCTGAGCAAAAGAAGGCAATGACAGAGGACGAAGTGAAGTTGTGGGAAGAAAAAGCGAAGAGCGGAACGTTAAAAAGCGATTCGACATTAAAGAGTCTTCTGACCACAATGAGGTCATCTCTATACACCTCGGTGGATGGGATCACAGGAAAAAACAATCTCAGCAGTTTGGGAATCACGACCACCAAAAATTATTTGGAGGGCGGCAAATTAACGATTGATGAGGACAAGCTCCGGGCAGCCATTAGTGAGGATCCCAATGCGATTTATGATATGTTCATGGCCAATGGAATGGAAAAGAGCGACAAAGGCCTCGCGCGCCGATTAAGGGTTGATATAGAATCATCCATGAAGTTGATTACTGAAAAAGCCGGAAAGGCCGGATATGTTAATAACAATTTTACAATTGGAAAATTGGTTGATGGGCTGGATAAGAAGATTTCAACATTTGAAGCAAAGTTAACGAAATTGGAATCACGATACTACAGCCAGTTCACGGCGATGGAAAAAGCGATTCAAAAGGCAAACAGCCAAAGTGCATCGTTGGCTTCTTATTTTAGTTAAGGTAGGTCGGAAAGGAAGTTAAATATGGCGATAAATAATCCATATCAATCATATCAGCAAAATTCAGTCAATACAGCATCACCGGGGGAGCTTACATTAATGCTTTATAATGGCTGTTTGAAGTTCATCATGCTTGGGAAGAAAGCCATTGAAGCAGGAAATATCGAAGCGAAGAATACGAACATCATAAAGGCGCAAAATATTATCCGCGAATTGATGGTGACGCTGAATATGGATGCGGATGTATCCAAAGGCATGATGAGTCTGTATGATTTCATGAACCGGCGTCTGATAGAAGCGAACATGAAAAATGATGTTGCTGCCTTGGAAGAGGTGGAGGGACTTGTTGCTGAGTTCCGGAATACTTGGAAGGAAGTAATTCAAATCAATCGGAAAAAACTATTTACCCAAAGCGGTCAAGTGTAATGGTGATTAGAACCTTTCATGATTTGACTGCTGAATTACTTGCCGTTCTGGAAGATCGCACGATTACAGAACGTGATGATAAAATAGAAAGGGTCACGCAGCTGATTGATCAGCGAGATGGAATTCTTTCTCGAATCAAACCGCCTTTTACTGTTGAAGAGCAGCAACTGGGCTGTGCAACCGTGTTGCTTAACCAACAGGTCGATCACTTGCTGAAGCTTCAAAAGCAGGAGATACAGCGGGAAATCCAAGAAATAAATAAGAAGAAACGATCATCTAATAAATACACGAACCCGTATGAAAGTCTATCAGTGGATGGCATGTTCTACGATAAAAGAAATTAATTACCCAACCGTTTGGACTCCAAATGGTTTTTATGTTAAATATTTTTAAATTTTCTGTAAATAATATAGGCTTAAATTTTTCTTTATAGCATAGCATTTGATATAATGAAGCTAGGGCAGACATCAACCCTTTCAAAACCTTCCGACAATTGTTTCATTATTTCGACATATTTCATGATGTGTTTCTAAAGGGAACCGGAGGGGTATTGTAGAATCTAACTGTATAGTCTTAATTTAAGGAGGACTCACTTTATGAATTACAACGTACGCGGTGAAAACATTGAGGTAACTCCAGCAATTCGAGAATACGTCGAAAAGAAAATTGGCAAGTTAGAACGATATTTTAACAATACACCAGATGCAAATGTGTTAGTGAATTTAAAAGTGAACAATAATACATCAAAGGTCGAAGTGACGATTCCTATGCAGAATTTGGTTCTTCGCGCTGAAGAGGAAAATGCGGATATGTATGCTGCCATTGACTTGATCAATGATAAGCTTGAACGCCAAATTCGTAAACATAAAACGAAGGTCAATCGTAAATTCCGGAACAATCTATCGACTACACCTGATGCATTCGCCTTCAATACGGAAGTTGACGAAGTGGTGGATGAATTCGAAGATGATAATGATATTGAAGTGGTCCGCAATAAGCGTTTTGATTTAAAGCCGATGGACAGTGAAGAAGCGATTTTACAAATGAATATGCTTGGTCACAGTTTCTTCGTTTACACGAATGCGGATACTAATACAACGAACGTAGTGTACCGCCGAAAAGATGGACGCTATGGATTGATTGAACCTAGTTAAATATTAATCTAAGATCAAAAGCACAGCCCCAGGGTTGTGCTTTTTTAATGCATGTTGATAGAATTCGTTGGCTGTTGAGTTTACTAGAAAAGTAATCTTTTGTTCTCTAAAGAATAAAAATTTATTAAAAATCCATTTTAAAGAACAAATTTTGTTCTTTATTAAGATAAATAGTTAGTTTCATCTATTTAATTGCCTCTATCTTTTGCACTATACTCGAATTGTTGGTTCTTTAAAAAGAACAACTAGTTATTTATAAAAAGCAATTTGATCAAGGTGCAGAGGGGTTGGATTACTTGTATCGAAAGAATTGCCATACATGCCATAGGGCTTCTTTTAGCAGTGCGGAGTATGGAAAGTGGCTTTGCCCGATCTGCGGTGAGAACTTAACTGCGCAAAAAGACCTGGATGCACTTACAATTGAGAGAATCAATACACCCCAACAAAATACTAAGAAGAGTAATATTTACTATTATACAAAAAAACGAAATTGAATTAGTCTATGATAAATCACCTGCCCTTTGAATTTTCTTAATATTGTAATATTTTGTCGGATAAAAGTTTTTGCAATTATGTGGATTACCGACATAAAATAGCAATATATGGAGTGTGTATCCGTTATAATATGGTTATGAGTAATGTATTTGGTAATAAATACCACGACAAAGGCAAACTTATTGAAAGATGAGGGCGCAAAGGCACAGGTCTAAGGTCCTTGTGACTACGATGGCTGGTCTGCCTGAAATACAAAGAGTATTTTAGGAGGTAGAAGAGGTGGCTAATGTGGAAATGGATCAAGAATGGGTGAAATTGATTTCAGAAGCAAGAAGCTTGGGGTTCAAAAAAGAGGAAATCAGTGCTTTTTTTAAACGGGAAAGCCTTGAGGCTACATTAGAGGAGCACGATGGAAAATAGGTTCCGAACAAGATCGAGAACTTCCCTATAAACAGTGGTTCGATACATCTGTTTATAGGGTTTATTCTTCCTTGAGATTCTAGTGAGTCTAGCTTATTCAAACTGTATTAGTCAGGATTATGTAGGTAAACTAGTGCACTACCACTCTACTCTTCTTTATCTTTTCTCCATTTATTAAACTCGATGAATTCCCTGAATTGTTGTTTTGAAACACCTGAATTCATGGCTTCCTCAACGATTTTCATCCAGTCAGTGTCCAAGGTTTCCTTATTTGGAGCATCATAAAGCAGGGCATCAACAGGAATGTTAAGTACGGCGGAGATTTTTTCAAGAAATTGAATAGAAGGATTCGTTTGTAAGTTCCGCTCGAGCGAACTTAAATAAGACTTTGCCACACCCGCTTTATCGGCAAGTTCAGTCATCGACATTTTTTTTTCTTCTCGCAGTTTTTTTACACGTTCACCAATCATCAATACCACCTCGAAACATGTTCTATTTATCTTCCGCTATTAAGTTTCAGTAGCCCACCTTATCATTCAAAACATGACGGCTGTAAGGTTGGATTACCTTGACATGCTATCTCTAGTGAGGACACATCATCTAGTGATGGAAGGTTATGGATAATTCTCATTTGCATATGGAATAGTGGGGAGTTTGCAACATATTTTTTATACTTCCTTCTATTTTAACAGTTTTACTCCTCATTTATCCATTGTTTTTCGCAAGAATTGAATTCAGGTCTATACCAGGGAAGTGACATGAAGTTGTACCTCTAGGATAGAAGTGGTAAAATTAAGCGTGCATTAGTAATAATAGAAGATGTGTTTCTTCTTACTTATATGAATTTTGTCATTGAACGATCATTACCATAATAGAGGAGCGTTATTGAATGCTTAATATATTAAATAAAGTTTTTGATCCGAATAAGCGAGAAATCAAACGTTTGGAAAAAATCGCTGATCAGGTCGAAGCGCTGGCTGATGTGACGGCTGCGTTATCGGATGAACAGTTGCGTGCCAAAACGGGTGAGTTTAAAGAGCGTTATCAAAATGGTGAAACCGTTGATGATTTGCTTGTTGAGGCTTTTGCAGTTGCGCGTGAAGGGGCAAAGCGTGCTCTGGGCTTATACCCTTACCGTGTTCAAATCATGGGTGGGGCATCCCTTCATGATGGAAATATCTCTGAGATGAAAACAGGGGAAGGTAAAACCTTAACATCCACCATGCCGGTTTATTTAAACGCGCTTACCGGTAAAGGTGTACATGTCGTTACTGTCAATGAATACTTGGCACACAGGGATGCCACCGAGATGGGTGTATTGTATGATTTCCTTGGTTTGACAGTCGGTTTGAATTTGAATAGTCATTCCAAAGAAGAAAAGCAAGAGGCGTACAATGCGGACATTACGTACAGCACGAATAATGAGTTAGGTTTTGATTACCTTCGTGACAATATGGTGTTATATAAAGAACAAATGGTACAGCGCCCGCTGCACTTTGCTGTCATTGATGAGGTCGATTCAATTTTGATCGATGAGGCGAGAACGCCATTGATCATTTCCGGTTCCGCACAAAAATCGGCTCAGCTTTATATCCAGGCCAATGCGTTTGTGAGAACCTTAAAAAAAGAAACGGACTACACATATGATGAAAAGACAAAGGGTGTTCAGCTGACTGAAGATGGGATGAATCGAGCTGAAAAAGCGTTTAATATCGATAATTTGTTCGATATTAATCACGTTACTTTGAATCATCATATCAACCAGGCGTTAAAGGCGCATGTTTCCATGCATTTGGATGTGGATTATGTGGTCCAGGAAGGCGAGATAGTCATCGTTGACCAATTCACTGGCCGTTTGATGAAAGGCCGCCGTTACAGTGAAGGTCTTCACCAGGCGATCGAGGCGAAAGAAGGGCTTGAAATTCAAAATGAAAGCATGACTCTTGCGACGATCACATTCCAGAATTATTTCAGGATGTATGAAAAACTTTCAGGTATGACCGGTACAGCTAAAACGGAAGAAGAGGAATTCCGCAATATTTATAATATGAATGTCATTGCGATCCCGACAAACAGGAATATCGTCAGGGATGACAGGGCAGATCTTATATATGCGACAACTGATGGGAAGTTCAAAGCTGTTGTGGAAGACATCGCCGAACGTTATACAAAGGGTCAGCCTGTGCTTGTCGGTACGGTTGCCATCGAAACATCTGAAGTCATATCTGCCTATTTATCCAAAAAAGGAATCCCTCACGATGTTTTGAATGCCAAGAACCATGAGCGTGAAGCGGAAATCATTGCGAATGCAGGTAATCAAGGTTCAGTTACAATTGCTACGAACATGGCAGGGCGCGGTACGGATATCAAGCTTGGTGAAGGTGTCAAGGAGCTTGGAGGCCTTGCTGTCATCGGCACGGAACGTCATGAAAGCAGGCGTATAGATAACCAGCTGCGTGGTCGGTCCGGACGTCAGGGAGACCCAGGGGTCACTCAATTCTATTTATCAATGGAAGATGAATTGATGCGCCGCTTCGGTTCGGATAACATGAAAAACATGATGGCACGCCTTGGAATGGATGATTCCCAGCCAATTCAAAGTAAAATGGTGACAAGGGCCGTTGAATCCGCACAGAAACGAGTCGAAGGCAATAACTTCGATTCACGTAAGCAATTGCTGCAGTATGATGATGTTCTCCGTCAACAACGGGAAATTATATATAAACAGCGTTTCGATGTCATGGAAAGTGAGAACTTACGTGAAATCGTCGAAACGATGATTACGGCATCCATCCAGCGAAATGTTGTCGCGTTTGCACCAATGGGCGATGAGGAAGGCTGGAATTTACAAGGCCTTGTCGATTACCTGAATGGTAACCTATTCAATGAAGGTTCAATCACTGTAGCTGATTTGGAAGGGAAAAATGAATCGGAATTGGTTGATTTCATTTTAGCGAAAGTGAAAGAAAGCTATGACCAAAAAGAAGAAGAGCTATCTGAAGAACAAATGCGTGAATTCGAAAAAGTAATCGTTCTTCGTGCAGTCGATAGTAAGTGGATGGACCATATTGATGCAATGGAGCAATTGCGCCAAGGGATCCACCTTCGTGCTTATGGCCAAATCGATCCGTTACGTGAATATCAATCAGAAGGTTTCGCAATGTTTGAAGCCATGATTGCTTCAATGGAAGATGAAGTCGCCAAATACATCATGAAGGCTGAAATCCGCAATAATTTGGAGCGTAAGGAAGTCATAAAAGGACAAGCAGTCAATCCGAAGGAAGAAGACGGGGGAAAAGTGAAAAAAGCCCCTGCACGTAAAAAGGAAGACGTTGGCCGAAACGCTTTATGCCCATGCGGCAGCGGAAAAAAATATAAGAATTGCCATGGCAATTTAGGCTAAAGTTAGGTGTATAATGATTATGGGACGGTTAAGTGTAAGGCTTGCCGCCTCTTTTCATGTTTAGTTTGCATAAAGCAATATATTTGCATATAGTTTGAAGAGGTTTATTTGTGTAATGAAGCGAATCCTTCTTCAGGGATTTTTTTTAACATACTTCTTCAGGGATTTTTTTTAACATACTTAATGAGGTGAAGAGAAATGGAATTAGCAGAAATAAGAAATGAACTTGAACGGACAGCGCAACGATTAACGGACTTTAGGGGGTCTCTTTGACTTAGATGAAAAAGAGGCACGAATCGCACAGCTTGAAAATGAGATGACACATCCCGATTTTTGGAATGATCAGCAAAAAGCTCAAACTGTCATCAATGAAACGAATGCTTTGAAAGAACAAGTCAATCAATTGTCCGATCTGAATGAATCATATGAAAATCTGGATTTGACATATGAATTAGTGAAAGAGGAAAATGATCAAGAACTTTTGGCTGAGCTGGAAGAAGAAATCACGATTCTTTCACAAAAGATGAATGACTTTGAACTTCAACTTTTACTAAGTGAAGAATATGACTCGAAAAATGCCATTCTTGAACTGCATCCTGGTGCAGGGGGAACGGAGTCCCAGGATTGGGGTTCCATGCTGCTGCGTATGTATACAAGATGGGGTGAAAAAAGAGGATTTAAAGTGGAAACCCTTGATTACCTTCCAGGAGATGAAGCTGGAATCAAGAGTGTCACTTTAATTTTCAAAGGCCATAACGCCTATGGTTATTTGAAAGCGGAAAAAGGAGTACACCGTCTTGTCCGGATTTCTCCTTTCGATTCATCAGGGAGACGCCATACTTCATTCGTTTCATGTGAAGTCATGCCGGAATTCGATGAAACGATCAATATAGAAATCCGCACGGAAGATTTGAAAGTCGATACGTACCGGGCAAGTGGTGCAGGCGGTCAGCATATCAATACAACTGACTCGGCAGTCCGGATCACCCATATACCTACGAACACCGTGGTAACGTGCCAAAACGAGAGATCTCAAATCAAAAACAAGGCCCAAGCCATGAATATGCTGAAAGCCAAATTGTATCAACGTGAAATTGAACAGCAACAAGCGGATTTGGATGAAATCCGTGGTGAGCAAAAGGAAATTGGCTGGGGAAGCCAAATTCGTTCTTATGTTTTCCATCCGTATTCCATGGTTAAAGATCACCGTACTAGTGCCGAGACCGGAAACTTGGGTGCAGTCATGGATGGGGATATCGATATGTTCATTGATGCGTACTTGCGTTCAAAATTATAAGATCAGCCAGTCGGACCGGTTTCCCGGTCCGGCTTTTTTTGTTTTCCTTTTTAACAAATCTTCTGGCTGACTTTTACAGGATTGAAAAGGGATGCTCTACCTCGTTAGGCCAATACTAGATAATAATGATGGTTCGAGGAGACTTATGCAAAATGAAGAAAAGATACCGGGAGCGGAAGCATCCTTTAAATCAAAAGTTAATGGAGTATGGATTGGTGATTGTCGGTTCGGCCATAATTGCCATTGGTTTTAATGTATTCTTACTGCCTAACCAGGTCGCATCTGGCGGGGTCAGCGGGATTAGCACGATACTGGATTCAACCCTCGGTTGGGAGCCGGCCTATGTACTTTGGGGTTTTAATATCCCCTTGTTTATTGCGGGGCTTATTATCCTTGGAAGACATTTCGGAGCCAAAAGCCTGATTGGAACCTTGTTTTTGCCTTTAGTGGTATTTCTGACAAAGGATTGGGATGCATGGACGAATGATGCATTGCTTGGTTCAATTTGCGGGGGGATGATGGTCGGACTGGGGCTGGGGATCGTCTTTCGCGGAAAGGGTTCCACAGGGGGGACCGATTTAGCGGCACAGATTTTCCATAAGTATACCCATCTGTCATTAGGAACATGTGTGGCTGTCATTGATGGAATCATCGTTTTAAGTGCTGCCATTGTTTTTGATATTGAAAAAGGGCTTTATGCATTAATAGGATTATATGTGACAAGCAAGACGATCGACCTCGTCCAGATTGGATTGAACCGGTCTAAGATGTCACTAATTATCACGAATAAAGAAATGGAAGTAAGGGATGCTATCATACATGAGCTGGACCGGGGAGTAACAGGCATATCCGGGTATGGCGGCTATACGGATGATACTCGTCCAATTTTGATGTGCGTAATAGACCAGTCGGAATTCACCAAATTGAAACAATTGGTGAAACTCGTTGACCCTAAAGCGTTTGTAATTGTAATGGACGCATCGGAGGTACTCGGGGAGGGTTTTAAACTAGATTGAAATTGGTATAATGTTCTTGTACTGGTATAAATCAGAGGGGGTAATTCAATGAAAATGAAATGGTTAGCCTTAGTTTTGGGTACTGCTTTGACCTTGGCTGCATGCGGTGGGAACGATGATGCTGCAGATAAAGAGCCTGCAGGTGAAAATAATGAAACGACTACGGCAGGTGCTGGTGATGCCGCAAAAATTTATGAAAACAAATGTTCAAGTTGTCATGCAGTAAATCTTGAAGGCGGCGTTGGACCGAATTTAACGAAGGTCGGTTCGAAGCTATCGAAAGCAGACATCGAAAAAGTCATTGCTAATGGCCAAGGTGGAATGCCAAAAGAAATAATCCAGGGCAAGGAAGCGAGCATGGTCGCTGAATGGCTTGCTGGACATAAGTAATGATTAATGAAACGTTCTGCTTAGCAGGACGTTTCATTTAACCTCCATTAAACCTCGAAAAAACTCACTTTTAAACCCTTATCAAGCAATCAAATCCTGGAATTATTACATAGATGTTGATATATGTCTAACTGAAATGAAACTGTAATATTTTTTATGCTTAATTTGACAAAATATGATGTTATAATGTTCCTGTGCTCAAGTAAGAGAGATTCCTGTCAGATTTCAGTGAAAATTGTCGAAAAAGCTGTAGGTACATAGTGATAATCCAAGCAAATTAGGTGGTTTTAGAATGATAGAAATGATAGATGTGAAAAAGACATATCCAAATGGCGTAATTGCCATTAATGGAATCAATGTGAAAATAAAGGCAGGCGAGTTCGTTTATGTAGTGGGTCCGAGCGGTGCCGGAAAATCGACCTTCATCAAAATGATGTATAGGGAAGAAAAGCCTACAAGCGGTAATATCTTGGTCAATGGCCTTAGCCTGCCAAGTATCCGCAATTCGAAAGTTCCTCTATTCCGCCGTAATATCGGTATGGTATTCCAAGATTTTAAACTCCTTCAAACATTCACTGCATATGAAAATGTTGCTTTTGCCATGGAAGTTATTGAAAAGGAACCAGAAGAAATCAAAAAGAGAGTCATGGAAGTCCTGGATCTGGTTGGCATTAAACATAAAGCAAGAATGCTGCCTTCCGAGTTATCTGGTGGGGAACAGCAAAGGGTTGCAATAGCCCGTTCGATCGTCAATGATCCTAAGGTAGTCATAGCCGACGAGCCTACAGGTAATCTTGATCCCGAAACGTCATGGGAAATCATGAATATATTTGAAGAAATTAATAAACGCGGAACTACACTTGTCATGGCCACTCATAATAGGGACATCGTCAACAATATTAAACGACGTGTCATTGCCATTGAAAGTGGAAAAATAGTTCGCGATGAACATCGAGGTGATTACGGATATGAAATTTAGAACATTGCTCCGTCACTTCCGTGAAAGTTTTAAAAATATTGGCCGTAATGGATGGATGACGTTTGCTTCAGTCAGTGCAGTAACGGTCACTCTAACATTGGTTGGCGTCTTTTTAGTGCTCATGATGAATTTAAATCATATCGCGGGAAATGTGGAGAAAGATGTCGAAGTTCGTGCACATATTGATAATGCGGCGAATGATGACGATATAAAAGCTATCGGTAAGCAAATTACGGAGATAGACGGCATTGAATCAGTGATTTTCTCTCCAAAAGATGAAGAGCTTACTAATTTAATAGATGATTTAGGAGATAATGGTGAGGCTTTTAAACCATTTGAACAAGATAACCCATTAAGGGACGTTTATGTTATCAAAACGAAATCTCCGCAAGATGTCATCAAGGTGGCAAAAAAAATCGAAGGTTTTGAGTATATCCAAAGTGTTAAATATGGACAAGGCTACGTCGAGAAACTATTCAGCTTTGTTAATATTGCTAGAAACATAGGGATCGTTCTTATTGTAGGTTTACTATTTACTGCAATGTTCCTAATTTCGAATACGATTAAAATTACCATTGTAGCCAGAAGAAAAGAAATCGAGATCATGAGATTGGTAGGAGCAACGAATACGTTCATCCGTTGGCCATTCTTCTTGGAGGGTCTCTGGTTGGGAGTCCTCGGTTCCATCATTCCCATTGGTCTGATTGCAGTACTCTACTACAATCTTTATAAATATGCAGCACCGCAGATTACGTTCAAATTCATAGATTTCCTGCCTGCAAATCCGTTTATTTATCAAGTTTCGGGCATCCTCATCGTAATTGGTGCCGTTATCGGGATATGGGGCAGCTTGATGTCCGTCAGGAAGTTCTTGAAAGTATAAAAGAGTATGTTTACTCGAAAGCCAAAAGAAGCCGGATTTAAATAGAGAGAAGTTACAAGGCAAGGATGTAACGGGTTGAAAGGGGAAATGAAACGTTGAAAAAAAATATCATTGCCATGAATGCCTCCATTATGATCGGGTTGGGAAGCATTTTAGCGGCACCTTCGGTTTATGCCGAGTCGATCTCGAATTTAGAAAAACAGAAAGAATCCATCCAGGAAAAACGTTCGGGTGTTGAATCGAATATTTCCGAAACGGAGAAGAAAATCGATAACCTGCAGGAAAAGCAAATGACAGCAGAAGACCAAATCGCTGCCATTGAAGCGAAAATTGCAGAGTCCGCAAAAAAAATCGATGCTAAAAATGCTGAAATTACACAAACGAAAAAAGAAATCGAGGCATTGAAAGAAGAGATTAAAGTATTAAAAGAGCGGATCGCCAAACGTAACGAAGTATTGAAGGAAAGGGCACTTTCTTTCCAGGAGACTGGCGGGGACGTGAACTACCTTGAAGTATTATTCGGATCATCCAGTTTTGGGGATTTAGTTGACCGTGTCGGAGCTGTAGCGACAATCGCTGAAGCCGACCGCGATATTTTAAAAGAGCATGAGCTGGATAAAAAGGATCTGGAAGAAAAGCAAAAAGCTGTTGAAACGAAGCTTGCCAGTTTAGAAGTGGCAAAAGCTGAACTATTGGAAATTCAAAAGCAACAAAAACAGCAGAAGCAAGAAAAGGATGCTTTAGTTAAGAAATTAAAGCAACAAACTGAAAAGCATGAACATGAGAAGATGGGTCTAGAGGAAGAAAAAGCGAATCTTGCTGCTCAAGAAAAAGCCATCAAATCAGCCATCAGCTTAGAGCATCAACGTCTTGCCGAATTGGAAGCAGCTCGTAAAAAAGCGGCAGCCGAAGCGAAAAAACGTGCAGAGCAAGAAGCGGCACAAGCGGCAGCCCAAGCAGCATCACAAGCATCCGAATCAAAAAAACAATCCACTTCTTCGGGATATAGTGCAAAAAGCAACAGTTCATCATCAGCACCATCATCTTCACAAGTTTCGGCTAATGTAAGTCAAGCGCCAGCAGTATCATCGGGTACTTTCACTAGACCTAGTGCAGGATATGTATCTTCAACAATGGGTGAACGTTGGAATAAACAGCATGCCGGCATCGATATCGCTGCTAGTGGAACGGTTCCAGTTGTAGCGGCAGCGGACGGAGTCGTAAGCCGTTCTTACTTCTCAAGTTCATACGGTAACGTCATCTTCGTTACCCATTCGATCGGCGGTCAGCAATGGACTACTGTGTATGCACACTTAAGCTCTAGACAAGCAAGCGAAGGTGCTGTTGTTGCCAAAGGCCAACAAATTGGCATCATGGGTAACACAGGACATTCATACGGTCAGCATTTACACTTTGAACTACATAAAGGCCCATGGAATTATAGCAAGTCAAATGCTGTTAATCCATTAAACTATATACCTAATTAATACACAATATCTCAACGAAAAAAACAGACCAGGATAAATTCCTGGTCTGTTTTTTTGCGTGGTGTCACCATTTTCTATAAGCATATTCCTTCCAATCCCCTCATATAGTGAAATACATATCAGGTCAGAAATGGGGATAAATATGGTTAAAAAATGGGTACTTCCTCTAGCAATCGTCATGTCACTAGCCATTGGAGCAGTGGGGGGGATATATTGGACAAGCCTCCCGGCCAAGAATGAAGTAAAGGATGAAGGCCAAGCAATATTAAAGGATAAGGAATGGGCAAAGGTGGAACAAGCTTACGGTTTAATCGTAAGTCAGTATGTAGAACAGGTGGATGGTTCCAACCTGGTGGAGGGTGCCATCCAAGGCATGCTGTCAGCGCTGAAAGATCCTTATTCCGTATATATGGACAAGGAGACCGCTAAGCAGTTCAACGAAACCCTGGACTCTTCTTTTGAAGGAATAGGGACTGAAATCGGAATGGAAGATGGTAAGGTCATAATTGTTTCTCCCTACAAAGATTCGCCTGCTGAAAAAGCTGGATTAAAGCCGAAAGATCAAATCCTTAAGGTGAATGGTGAGAGTGTAGAAGGTTTGGATCTATATGAAACACGCCTGAAAATCCGCGGCAAAAAAGGGTCACCTGTCAAAATGGAAATAAAGCGGGCAGGGGTGGATAATCCGCTTGAATTCAATATGATGCGTGCCGAAATTCCATTGGATACCGTATTTTCATCAATTAAGGAAGTCGCTGGAGAACAAATCGGTTATATCGAGTTGACTACATTCTCGGAAAATACTGCGAGTGATTTCAAAAAGCAGATGAAGGAGCTGGAAAAGAAGGGAATAAAGGGCTTGGTCATAGATGTACGCGGCAACCCAGGTGGCCTTCTTTCTAGTGTGGAAACGATTCTTGGCGAGTTTATCACAAAAGACAAGCCTTATTTGCAAATTGCGGAAAGAACGGGGGAGACACAATCGTTTTTTACAAGCCTTAAGAAAGCGAAAAGTTATCCCATTGCCGTCTTGACGGATAAAGGCAGCGCCTCAGCCTCGGAAATCCTTGCCGGCGCGATGCAAGAGGCTGGAGGCTATCCATTGGTCGGCGAGAAGACCTTCGGGAAAGGCACAGTACAGCAAGCTGTTCCTATGGGTGATGGCAGTAAGATTAAACTTACGTTATATAAGTGGCTGACGCCTTCAGGGAACTGGATTCATAAAAAAGGGATCGAACCGACAATTAAAGTAAAACAGCCGGATTATTTTGGTGCCCATCAGCTGGCCATTGAGAGGGTCTTGGAGCGGGATATGAATGATGAACAAATCCAGTATGCCCAAAGCATTCTGAAAGGACTTGGATTTGAACCTGGTCGTGAGGATGGATATTATGATTGGAGTACAGAAATCGCAGTAAAAGCATTCCAAAAACAATTTGGCCTGAAAGTGACGGGTAAGCTGGACGCTAAAACCGCAGCACATTTGGAATCCGCCATTCTGGAAAAGATCCAGGATGAAGATAATGATATTCAGTTACGCACGGCTTTGAATTATTTAGTGAAATAACTCGATGGCACCGTTCCCCTTTGGGGGCGGTGTTTTTTTGCATTTGATCGAGCCCCGCCTGCGAACATGAAGGCAGTATAGAAGAAACTTAAGGGAATGCTACTTTTTCTGCATCTTAATAGGCATGAAGGTTACATTTTTGATAGAATAGGAGGTAACTGACCAGAACGAAATTTGACAAAATTTTGATTACTTTTGAGGATGGTGGAAAGAAATTGACAACGGATTGGCTGATTGCATACTTAATGGGATTAGGAAAACTCTTCCTTCATCCTTTGCTTTATGTTTCGATTGCCTATTGTTTATTCATCGGCTATCTTCGCGTTAAACGGGAACGCCATGATTTTAATACGAAGATCTACAGTTTTTCCATGGAGCTTCGTTCCATGTTACCTCAAGGATTGGTATGGGGATTGATCCTTTCCTTCCTCACGCTGTCTACTGGACTCGCCATTCCTTTGGCGGCGCTGTTCATCATGTTAGTGGTTACGGTTTTGGCCATGCTATCCATGAAGAAGAGGTTTGTTTCCCCCGTTTATACAGTGGGGCTCACCTTCTTTATCCTTTTCTTTTTATATGATAGAGATATCAAGCTGACGTTATTCCAGGATGCTTTTAATCAGCTGGATCGGTCCGTATATCCGACACTTGTTATTTTAATAGGGTTATTACTGATTGTTGAAGGATTTTTGATTGTTGGCAATGGAAGTAAAAAGGTCTCTCCTCAGTTGGAGGTATCCAGGAGGGGGCAGCCGATAGGTGTGTATGTTTCACAGCGAATCTGGCTAATTCCCATGTTCGTCATGATTCCTGGAGGACAACTTCCGATGCCTTTCGAATGGTATCCGGTTTTTTCAATCGGAGACATGTCCCTGTCGCCGATTGTGCTGCCCATTTTAATTGGCTTTAAGCAAAAAGTTCAAGGGACGCTCCCGGAACTGGCCATTAGGGCACAAGGCAAAAAGGTAGGGGCATTGGGATTGGTGATTACGCTATTGGCGGTAGTGGGTTACTGGTACCCGCCATTGGCAATAATAACGGCCGTTTTAGCAATCCTCGGTCGTGAATTCCTGCATTATTCCCAAAAGGCAATGGATCAAAAGCTTCCTTTTTACTTTTCGAAAAGTAAGCTGGGTGTCCAGATCTTAGGCGTTATCCCTCAATCTCCGGCAGATAAAATGGGGTTGCTAAAAGGCGAGGTCATTTCGAAAATAAATGGGGTCGTCGTCAGGGAAGAAGAAGAGTTATACAGGGCGCTCCAAATAAACCGGGCACATTGCAAGCTTGAGGTCATCGATAATAATGAACAGATTCGTTTTGTGCAAAGAGCTCTTTTTGACGGGGAGCATTACGAATTGGGCATCTTGTTCGTTGACGATCAATTAAAGGAAAGCGGACAAGTAGGGTAATGCCTCAAAAGCAGTGAGCATGAATAAAAAATAAAACGGCCTTTCTCGAATTATATCGAGAAAGGCCGTTTTCAATAGAAACGTGTTATTACTTTTCAAGCATGATCTTTTCTATATCTTCCAGCATTTTATTAGCTGCTAATACTCCGCCAGCTGTATTCCATGTTGCGTCGCTAACTTCATGAGCATTTCCATTTTTGACTGCATCAAGGTTTTTCCAAAGTGGATCGTTTGTCCATTCTTTAGCTGTGCTTAGAGCTTGTTTGTCCCCTTCAGGAGCGTATGTGAAATAGAAGAGAATATCTCCATCCATTTTAGGGATGACTTCTTTCCCTACCTCAATGGCAAGGTTACCTAATTTATTATCTGCAGTGAATAGTTCCTTCTGTTGTTCTGCACGTTTAAATCCTAATTGATCGAAAATCACTCCAGAGAATGAATCTGTGTAATAAATACGAGTAGTTCCAGCCATGAAACGAACAATGGAAACTTCTTGATTTACTTTATCACCTAATTTAGCTTTAAGATCTTCTGTGTTTTTATCGAATTCTGCAATTACATCGTTACCTTTTTCTTCAAGGTTCAAGGCTTTTGCATATAGTTTAAAGTTTTCTTTCCAATCTCCTCTTAGCGTTTCCGAGAAAACGGTAGGGGCGATCGCACTTAATTTATCATAAACAGCCTCTTGGCGTATCTTGCTTCCGATAATCAAGTCAGGCTTCAGTGATGCGATTTTTTCTAAGTTAACTTCATGTTCAACCCCAACAACTTCGACCCCATCCATATCATCTTTAATATGGTCGTACCAAGGGTCACCAAGCCATGATTGAACGGCACCAACAGGTTTAATTCCTAAAGCAAGCAATGCCTCAGTACCTTCATTTGTTAAAACTACCACTCTTTTAGGCGTTTCTTTCAACTCGGTAGTGCCCATGGCATGCTCAATTGTGTAACTTTTCTCTTCTTTCTTGTCTTCAGCTTTATTTCCATCGGCTTTATCATCCGAATTCCCGCAAGCTGCTAGAAGAAAGACTGCAAATATTGTAAAAATCGTTAATAATGACTTAAATCTAAACATCTATGTATCCCTCCCAATTTTTCAGCAAATGATAATCATTCGCACTTAACAGCATCATCATAAAATGAATATACTTTTCTGTCAATATATAAATGAAAATGATTCTCAAATTCGTTGACATAATCCCATTACCACCAGTAAAATATTACTATACAAACGTGATTGGAAAGGTAACTGGATATGTTATTAAAATATACATGGCAGAAATGGATGGGGCTGTTCATTACTATTCTTTTGCTGCTGTTTTTACTGTGCTCAAGCATTGTATACGGTTATACAGATACAACCTGGAAAATGGCCATCGATGCTTTTACCCATTTCAATGGGACGAATGAACACATTGTCATTCAATCAGTCAGACTTCCGCGTGCCTTGATTGCTTCGGCAATTGGTGCAAGTTTAGCCATCTCGGGGGTTTTGATGCAAACGCTAACTAAAAACCCTCTGGCCTCTCCAGATATCTTCGGGGTCAACGCCGGGGCGGGATTGGCGGTTGTCACTGGGGTCACCGTGTTTGGGATAAGCAATCTTCAAGTATTCACATGGCTCTCATTCATAGGGGCGGCCATAGCCGCGATAAGTATATATATGATTGGAAGCATGGGACGCGGCGGCTTGACACCGATGAAGCTGACATTGGCTGGTGCAGCTATGACGGCCATGGTAGCTTCACTTACACAAGGTCTTCTTGTTTCCAATGAGGCACTATTAGATCAAGTTTTGTTCTGGCTTGCCGGGTCCGTTTCCGGTAGAAGTCTAGACAATTTAGTTGCCGTCCTGCCTTATCTTGTCGTGGGTTGGGGCCTTGCCTGGATCATGTCCGGTAAAATGAATGTGTTATCCATGGGTGAAGATGTCGCAAAAGGTCTTGGACTGAATATAGTATTCCTTAAACTGGTTATGGGGCTGGCAATCATTCTGCTAGCTGGCGGATCAGTAGCGGTTGCGGGTCCGATTGGCTTTATAGGAATCGTCGTTCCGCATCTTACCCGTTCTATAGTAGGCATCGATCATCGCTGGTTGATTCCCTTCTCTGGACTTTTCGGGGCGGTGCTTTTGATTGCAGCCGATGTCATATCCAGGTATATCCTGATGCCTCGAGAAATTCCGGTTGGAGTCATGACAGCCATAATCGGGACCCCATTCTTTATTTATATAGCTAGAAAGGGGTTCAGCGGTCGATGAAGTCATATAAGAGCTTTCGTTTGTTTAATGAAAAAATATCATTCTTGATGGATAAAAAAGCTATGATCGTGATTTCCATATTATTTTTAGTCACTTCACTAGTGTTTGTTATCAGTACTGGAGTGGGTGAAATGAATATAAATCCGCTAAGTGTCCTCCAGGTCTTTATCGGAGGGGGGACGGATAGCGATCGGCTTATTATCCAATCTTTCCGCCTGCCTAGAATAATTGTTGCCCTGTTGGTAGGAATGGGCCTTGCTGTAGCTGGAGGAATCCTTCAAGGGATGATTCGAAATCCACTTGCTTCGCCTGATATCTTGGGGATAACAGGAGGAGCGACTGTAGCGGTTGTTGGATTCTTGGCCATTTTTAGCGATAAGAATCATTCTTTAACAGTGAGCATCAATTGGCTGCCGTTAGCTGCATTCATTGGGGCGACAGTCGTGGCCTTTCTTGTTTATTCTTTAGCCTGGAAAAATGGAGTTCCCCCGATAAGGCTTGTGTTGATCGGGATTGGGGTGATGGCTTTAATGAAGGCACTCACTACGATGATGATGATTCTTGGCCCAGTTTATCAAGCGAGCCAGGCAAACCTTTGGATCACGGGGTCAGTGTCTAACTCCACCTGGAATAATATCGCTGTACTGGCACCATGGACGATTCTCTTCCTGTTAATCGCCTTCCTGTATGCCAGAAATATTAATTTACAGGAGCTAGGCGATGACCTTGCAACGGGGCTTGGGGGACATGTCCAAAAACAACGGTTTACATTATTGATGATCAGTACGGCTTTGATTGGAGGTTCTACCGCTTTTGCTGGAGGAATTGGCTTTGTGGGATTAATGGCACCACACATGGCCAGAAGGCTGGTTGGTTCGAGTTTTGGAGTGCTACTGCCTGCTTCAGCTTTGCTTGGTGGCATCCTGGTTATGGTGGCGGATTTGATTGGGCGGACCTTATTCTCACCTTTGGAAATACCGGCTGGTGTCTTCACAGCGAGCATCGGGGCACCATACTTCATTTATTTACTATATAAAACGAGGAATTCGTAAATCCGGTAAATGTAGAAAGAAGCAGTCATCCTAGGGATGGCTGCTTCTTCTTTTCATTAAGCTTCTTTAGCTGCTTCGATTTCAATGGTAAGCGTGATTTGATCGCCGATCAGTACGCCGCCTGTTTCTAATGCCGCGTTATAGGTTAGGCCATAATCACTGCGTTTTACTTTCCCTTTTCCGCTAAATCCTGCTTTTTCATTTCCCCATGGATCTTTCCCTTGGCCTTCGAAGGTGATGCTGAAAGTTTCTTCTTGTGTGATTCCATTAAGAGTCACATTTCCAGTTACATCGTATTCATCTTCATTCGTTTTCACGATTTTTGTTGATTTGAATGTTAATGTAGGATTTTTTTCTACATCAAAAAAGTCAGCGGAACGCAAGTGATTATCCCGGTCTGCATTCCGTGTGTCAATACTGGCCACATCAACGGTAAAATCGATTTCAGCAGTTGTTAGATCCAATGGGTTTGCTAGAATGCTTGCTTCGAACTTATTAAAACTTCCTTTTACTTTAGCGATCATCATATGTTTTACGGAAAATTCAATAGCACTGTGAGTCGGGTCGACTGTCCATTTTGTATTTGTCATGTTTATTCCTCCTAATTAATAATCTTGAATTTATATATCTTTAATTTGAGATATCTTAACTTAATGTAATTATAAGAGGTGGAAGCAATAGTGTCAACTGAAAGTTTTCCTTAATTTTGAAAACATGAAAAACCCTGTGCACTTATGGGGCACGGGGTTTTCAGACTGTAGACAAACTTGATGAAAATCAAGTTTGTCTACAGTTTTTATGAAGGTTTATAAAACCTCGAACGTCGATTTCCACTCCAGGCACTCGCTTTCCGCGGGCGGTCCGGGAGCCTCCTCGGCGCCTTGCGCCTGCGGGGTCTCCCCTCGACGCGCTTTTCCCGCAGGAGTCTCGCACCTTACGTTCCAATCAACTTTGTTTTGAAATTTTAGGAAAACCCTTTTGTCTACAAACTCTAACCCTGTGCATTTATGGGGCACAGGGTTTTTTCTTATGAAGAAGAGTAAAGCCGACTACCTAAATTAATTGGCATGTTCTTTCTCTTCTTGATTGGTCACTTTACTCGGCCAAAAAGCATGGCGGCCAAGTAGGGCGGTGATCGCAGGAACAAGGAACGGCCGCACAATGAATGTATCCATTAACACACCAAGAGCAGTAATGAGCCCGAATTGAACCAATACTTGAATCGGAAGTGTGGCAAGAACGGAAAAAGTGGCTGCCAAGATTATTCCGGCGGATGTGATGACACCGCTAGTTTCGGCAACGCCTTTTCTGATGGCCTGCTTGATAGGCATCGTTTCTTTCTTACGCCAAATGCTTGAAACCATGAAAATGTTATAATCTTCTCCAAGTGCAACCAGGAATACGAAAGAATAAAGTGGAATTGTCCCCTCTATAGCATCGACACCCATGAAATAGTGCAGGATTAACCAACCTAAGCCCATAGCTGCAAAGAATGAGAGAATGACTGTCCCCATTAAATACACCATCGCTGTCACAGATCGCAAGTAGGCTAAAAGGAGCAAGGAAATCAGGACGATGATGATCGGGATTATCATGAATTCATCGGATTTTACGGTATCCCTTTTATCGAATTGCGTCGCAGTTTGCCCGCCAATCCAAACCTTTTCATCGACGGAAGATATATTGGCGGCCTTCAATTCTTTCTCCGCCATAGTGCGGATTTCCGGAATGGAACCAATGGCCTCGATATCATATGGGTTGATGTTGAATGTGACCTCATAGGACTGAAGATCTTTATTGGACTTACTTGTGACTGGATCGGCAACACTTTCAACAATATTCATCGCCTCTAATGCCGTCGTTAAATCGATATCTTCACCATCCGTATCGACAACCACTGTGGCCGGTGCCAGTTCGCCCGGTGAGTACGAGTCGGAAATGACAGAATAGCCTTCACGGGAGTTCATATCTTCAGGGAAGGAAGAGAGAATATCATATGAATATTTTATTTGTGAAGAATATCCAGCTAAAACACTGAAGATGATCAGGCATGTAAGAATGACGGTCCATGGCTTGGTTGTGACGATATGACCAATCCAGTTACCGATGCGTCCTTCTTTATGTTTTTTGACGGCTTTTCCCTTTTTCCTAGCCCGTGCTTCTTCCATTTCTGGTGTACGCGGAACGATTGGGAAGAAGGAAGCCCTTCCGAATACAGAAAGCAATGCCGGTACAAGTGTTAAAGCTGCCAGCATCATGATTAAAATGGACAAGCTGAATGGTACAGCGAAACGGTGGTAGGCTCCATATTTGGCTACAAGCAATGTTAGCAGGGAGATGACGATCGTAAGGCCGCTCATCGCAATGGCGCCTGATGAATCTTTAAATGCGGCGATCATGGCTTTCCGTTTGCTTTCATGATTTCTTAATTCACTTCTGTAGTGAGAAATTAAAAATAGACAATAATCCGTTCCGGCACCGAATAATAATACGGTCATGATTGAAATGGCCTGTGAATCGACTGTAATCCAACCATGATCTGCCATAAATCCAAGGATCGGGCTCGTGACAATATAGGCGAAGCCTACTCCGATTAGAGGAATGATGGCTAGAAGCGGGGAGCGGTAAATGAGTAATAACACGACAAGTACAAGTATTACTGTCGCTAATAGCAATTTGAAATCTGCACCTGAAAATAAACCCGTTGCATCGACGGATATCCCTACAGGGCCTGTCACTCGAAGGGATAATTCATCTGAATCCGTCGAGACCTTGAATGGGTCCGATCCAATGTGTTCCGATACTGCTTCATTAATGCTTTCAAGATTTTTTTCGAGAATTTCAGTCTCGGTCTTTTCTTTAAAGAAAAGCGGCTGTACGAAAGTCGTTCCATCTTCTGAAACCGATTCTTGAAGAGCAGGCAACGGAATTTCATGAAGCGGCGGTAAAAAAGATTGCTGTGACAATGGTTTATCTGTCAGTTCTTTGGAAAGGTACTGGATTTCGGCCAAGTCGGCTTCTGTCAGTCCACCTTCCCGATGCCATGTAAGTAGGGCAGGTAGTCCAGAGGAGTTTGGAAACTCTTCTTTAATAAGTTCATCAGCCACGACAGAAGGTGAATCCTCAGGCAAGTCTGAGGCATTATTTGCTGTTCGATCATTAACGGCAGGCAAAGTGAGGGTTAATGCGATTGCTGCAATTATCCACACAGCAATGACAACCCAACGACTGGTTTTTCCGGTCATCATCTTGCCAAGTCTTCCTAATATTGATTCGTCCAATGAAGGCACCCCGCTTTTTGAATTATTTATCCTTAGTTCATTATAATTGAGTGCTGTTGGCATATACAAAAATGGGTATGCTTACTCCATGATTCTACTAAATGCCTCAAATTGTTTATGACATGAAAATATGCTCATCGATACATAGGGTAAAAGTACTTATTTAACTAATTTCAATTAAATTTGAAGATTGAAGAGTGAAATATAGGGAATAGGGGAAAGTATGGTATGGCTTTTATTAACAGAGGAGGGGTTTTTTTGTCCGATAAATCCAAAAAACCAAATGATGAATCGAAAGAAACATTAACGAACAGGCAAGGGCACCCGGTTACGAATAACCAGAGTCTTAGAACTGTAGGGAACAGAGGTCCTAGTACACTTGAGAACTATGATTTCCTTGAAAAGATCAGCCACTTCGATAGGGAGCGTATCCCTGAACGGGTTGTGCATGCCCGTGGTGCAGGTGCACATGGTTATTTCGTACCGACCGGTAAAGCGGGGGACGAGCCGATTTCAAAATATACTAGAGCGAAGGTTTTTCAGGAAGAAGGTAAAAAAACCCCGGTATTCGTGAGATTTTCATCCGTTATTCATGGAGGGACGTCCCCGGAAACGTTACGTGATCCCAGGGGATTTGCCGTCAAATTTTATACGGAAGATGGAAACTGGGATCTTGTAGGAAATAACCTGAAAATTTTCTTTATCCGAGATGCCATGAAATTCCCGGATTTGATTCATGCCTTCAAACCGGATCCGGTCACGAATATTCAGGACGGCAGGAGGATTTTCGATTTTTGCTCGAGTTCGCCTGAAACATTCCATATGGTTACCTTTGTATTTTCCCCATGGGGCATTCCAGCTAACTACCGTATGATGCAAGGATCAGGGGTCAATACTTATAAATGGGTGAATGAGGAAGGGAAAGCCGTGCTTGTCAAGTATCACTGGGAACCGAAACAAGGGATCAAGAACCTGACACAGCAAGAGGCAAATGAAATTCAAGCTACAAATTTCAATCATGCCACACAGGATCTATATGAAGCGATCGAACGCGGGGACTATCCGGAATGGGATCTCAACGTACAAATCATGAGTGATGATGATCATCCTGAGTTGGATTTTGATCCGCTGGATGATACGAAGATCTGGCCGAAAGATGAGTTCCCGTGGCTGCATGTCGGTACGATGGTATTGAATAAAAACCCTGAAGACTATTTCACTGAAGTCGAACAGGCTGCATTCGGCACGGGTGTCCTAGTGGATGGACTGGACTTTTCTGATGACAAGATGTTACAGGGGCGTACATTCTCTTATTCCGATACACAACGTCACCGTGTTGGCGCGAATTATCTGCAATTGCCGATTAATGCTCCAAAGAAACCAACAGCCACGAATCAGACTGGCGGACAGATGCAATATGAAGTTGGCAGAGGCAGCCAAAGCCCCCACATCAACTACGAACCATCAACTGTCGGCGGCTTGAAAGAAGCCAAGCAGACCGGCAAGGAGTATACACCAATGGTGGAAGGGAAACTTGTTCGTGAGACAATCGATCGCCAGAACAATACGAAACAGGCTGGTGAAACATTCCGTGAATTCGAGGATTGGGAAAAAGACGATTTAATTTCCAATTTAGTGGGGGCATTGGCTCCTGCCGACAAGCGCATTCAGGAAAAAATGATAGCACTTGCCGAAGAGGCCGATGAAGAGTATGGCCGCAGATTGAAAGAGGGACTGGCCTCGGCTTCTGAACATACGGACTCTTCAAAACCTCTGGGTGGGACGGATAACCCTGAGGACGCCGTTAGAAAAGGACATGAAGCGGATCCATATTGATTGGAGTGAAAAGAAGCAAACTTCCCTTTAAAGGGGTTTGCCTCTTTTTTTTAATGGGCATAATTGATGGATGCGTGGAATGTTCTTCTGATGATGCCTTGAAAATCAAGTGGGAAATTGATTGGCAAAAAGCTTCATAATCATTTAAACTGAAACTACTCTATTTTTCTCTTATAAAGGAGATGAAAAAATGATTAAAATTCTTTCTGCCCTTTTCCTTCCTTGTCTACTTGTCATGCTATTTTCAAGAGTTACCTATAACAATGTCGTAGGCCTTGTTTTAACTGTTGCCTTGATTACAGCTTCCGCATATAAAGGTTATACGCATACAAACTTATTGATCATCGTCGATGCCTTATCCCTGACAGTGGGATTTTGGTTATCAAAAAGAATGATGAAACGTACATCCAAGAGCGCCTGACACCAAAGGTGCTTTTTTTGTACTCAAACGTGTCATTCCCCTCAACACATCATGATTTCCAAAATTCAAAAATAGAATGGATGTTCGCTTATTGCTGGTTTGTTTTAAGGCTATTGTGGTAGAATGTGTATATATGCTTTATTAAACCGGAATAAATAGAAGGGATATAGACATGTCCCGTCTTCATATAAAAATATTTCAATAGGAGGCTATGCTTGGTGAAGGATAAGTTTGAGTTAGTCTCAAAATACTCTCCTCAAGGAGATCAACCGGCAGCAATTGAAATGCTAGTCGAAGGGGTTAAGGAAGGCAAGGAAATGCAGACGTTATTGGGGGCAACGGGGACAGGGAAAACGTTCACCGTTTCCAATGTGATTCAAAGAATCAATAAACCGACTCTTGTCATTGCCCACAATAAAACGTTGGCAGGGCAGCTTTACAGTGAGTTTAAAGAGTTCTTCCCTAATAATGCCGTTGAATACTTCGTTAGCTATTATGATTATTACCAGCCAGAGGCTTATGTTCCATCTACGGATACCTTCATCGAAAAAGATGCAAGCATTAATGATGAAATCGATAAACTGCGTCACTCGGCAACCTCGTCTTTGTTCGAAAGGAAAGATGTCATCATCATTGCCAGTGTATCGTGCATATATGGACTCGGTTCTCCTGAAGAGTACCGGGAGATGGTTGTTTCCCTCCGAAAAGGCATGGAAATAGACCGGAATGCCTTGCTGCACAGACTCGTGGATATTCAATATGAGAGGAATGATATTGCTTTCCAAAGGGGGACCTTCCGCGTTCGCGGCGACGTGGTCGAAATTTTCCCGGCCTCACGTGATGAACATTGCGTACGGGTCGAGTTTTTCGGGGATGAGATTGACCGTATCCGTGAAGTCGATGCCCTGACTGGTGAAATTACCGGTGAACGTGAACATATCGCCATTTTCCCAGCTTCCCACTTCGTAACCCGCGAAGAGAAAATGCGGATAGCTATTCAAAACATCGAAACGGAATTGGAAGAGCGATTGAAGGAATTAAGGGAAGATGAAAAACTCCTTGAAGCACAGCGCTTGGAGCAGCGGACCCGTTATGATTTGGAAATGATGCGGGAAATGGGCTTTTGTTCAGGGATCGAGAACTATTCCCGCCATTTAACCCTTCGTCCCTCAGGTGCGACACCATACACTTTAATAGATTACTTTCCAGAGGACTTCCTATTGGTCGTGGATGAATCACACGTAACCCTTTCGCAAATCCGCGGAATGTTCAATGGAGATCAGGCGCGTAAGCAAGTGCTCGTCGATCATGGCTTCCGTCTGCCGTCTGCAAAAGATAACCGCCCGCTAAGATTTGAAGAATTTGAAAAAAAGGTCCATCAATCCATATTCGTTTCGGCAACTCCGGGACCATATGAACTCGAACATACGCCAGAAATGGTTCAGCAGATCATCCGTCCTACCGGATTGCTGGATCCGACGGTAGAAGTGCGGCCGATTGAAGGGCAGATAGATGACATGATCGGTGAAATACAGGAGCGCGTCAAAAAGAACGAGCGTGTGCTCATTACGACCTTGACGAAAAAGATGTCCGAAGATTTAACTGATTATTTAAAGGAAATCGGCATCAAGGTCCAATATCTTCATTCGGAAGTGAAGACCTTGGAAAGGATAGAAATCATCCGGGAACTTCGAATGGGCAAATATGATGTACTCGTTGGAATCAATCTTTTAAGGGAAGGCCTGGATATACCGGAAGTGTCGTTAGTGACCATTCTGGATGCCGATAAAGAAGGATTCCTTCGCTCGGAACGTTCGCTTATTCAAACGATGGGCCGTGCAGCCCGTAATTCCAACGGCCACGTCATCATGTATGCAGACCGCATCACGAATTCGATGGAACTTGCCATCAATGAAACGAGACGGCGTCGTGAAATCCAGGAAAATTATAATAAAGAGCATGGAATAATGCCTCAAACCATTCAAAAGGATATCCGTGACTCCATAAGGGCGACTCATGTAGCCGAAGAAAGCGAAGAGTATAAGGAAGACCTTGCACCAAGCCTCGCGAAGCTTCCTAAAAAAGAGCGTTTAAAAGTTATGGCAAGCATGGAAAAAGAAATGAAGGAAGCGGCAAAGGCACTGGACTTCGAGCGAGCTGCCGAGCTGCGTGATTTATTACTAGAGTTAAAAGCGGAAGGGTGACGAAACATGGCAATGGATAAAATTGTGATAAAAGGTGCCAGGGCCAACAATTTAAAGAATATTGATATCACGATACCGAGAGACAAACTTGTTGTGCTGACCGGATTATCGGGATCTGGAAAGTCTTCCTTGGCTTTTGATACGATTTATGCAGAAGGGCAAAGACGTTATGTAGAATCACTGTCCGCTTATGCCCGTCAATTCTTAGGCCAAGTGGATAAACCGGATGTCGATGCGATTGAAGGTTTGTCACCGGCCATTTCCATAGACCAGAAAACGACCAGTCGAAATCCTCGTTCAACCGTAGGGACTGTTACGGAGATCTATGATTATTTAAGGCTGTTATTTGCACGGGTTGGAAGACCGACCTGTCCGATCCATAATATTGAAATCACCTCACAAACGATTGAGCAAATGGTGGACCGCATTCTTGATTACCCTGAGCGAACCAAGCTTCAGGTATTGGCGCCGCTCGTCTCAGGAAGAAAAGGGACACATGCAAAAGTTTTGGAGGAAGTTAAGAAACAAGGATATGTCCGCATTCGTGTGAACGGGGAAATGCATGATCTCAGTGAGGAGATCACTCTCGAAAAAAATAAAAAACATTCGATTGAAGTCATCATAGACCGGATCGTCATTAAAGAGGGTATCATGGCTAGGCTTGCAGATTCATTGGAAAGTGCTTTGCAGCTTGGCGAAGGCAAAGTCATCATTGATGTCATGGGTGAGGAAGAGCTGCTGTTCAGTGAACATCATGCTTGTCCATACTGCGGATTTTCGATTGAAGAGTTAGAGCCGAGAATGTTTTCCTTCAATAGCCCGTTTGGGGCCTGCCCGGATTGTGATGGCTTGGGAGCGAGGCTTGAGGTGGACCGTGATCTGGTCATCCCGAATCAGGATTTAAGCCTCCGTCAACATGCGATTGCACCATGGGAGCCGACGAGTTCTCAATATTATCCGCAGCTCCTTGAAGCGGTAGCCAAACATTATGAGATAGATATGGATGTACCCGTTAAAGATTTACCGGAAGAGAAAATGGATAAGGTCTTGTTTGGTTCCGGTAAAGATAAGATATATTTCCGTTATAAAAATGATTTTGGAAGAGTGCAAGAAGGATATATTCCTTTTGAAGGAGTTTTAAGAAACATCGAAAGGCGCTTCAAGGAGACGAGTTCAGACTATATTCGTGAGCAAATGCAGAAATATATGTCTGAACATCACTGTCCAACCTGTAAGGGTCATCGATTGAAAAAAGAGAGTCTTTCCGTGCTCATTCAAGGGGTCCATATAAGTGAAACGACAGCTTTATCAGTGGAAGATGCGTTAGTATTTTTCGATGAGCTTGATTTGACTGAAAAGGAAGCTGCAATTGCGAAATTGATTTTACGTGAAATTCGTGAGCGGCTTGGTTTCCTGGCTAATGTAGGTTTGGAATATTTGACGTTGAGCAGGGCAGCGGGAACATTATCAGGCGGTGAAGCGCAGCGAATACGATTGGCGACGCAGATCGGTTCCCGATTGACGGGAGTCCTCTATATTTTGGATGAACCTTCAATAGGGCTGCATCAGAGGGATAACGATCGATTAATTGAAACATTGAAGAATATGCGCGAAATCGGGAACACCCTGATTGTTGTCGAGCACGATGAAGATACGATGATTGCTGCGGATTATTTGATCGATGTTGGTCCTGGAGCAGGAGCGCATGGAGGAGAAATCGTGGCCGCTGGTACTCCGGAAGAGGTCATGAATAATCCTAAATCCTTAACGGGCCAATATTTAGCAGGGAAGAAATTCATTCCATTGCCATTGGAACGCCGGAAAAATGATGGTCGTGTCATTGAGATAAAAGGTGCCAAGGAAAATAATTTGAAAAACGTTAATGTAAAATTCCCACTTGGGGTCTTTACAGCTGTTACAGGAGTCTCTGGGTCAGGGAAAAGTACATTAGTGAATGAGATTCTTCATAAATCATTGGCTCAAAAGCTGAATCGTGCAAAAGCCAGACCAGGCGATTTCCGTGAGATTAAGGGAATTGAGCATCTAGATAAAGTCATTGATATTGACCAATCACCAATCGGCAGAACCCCACGATCGAATCCAGCTACCTATACGGGTGTATTCGATGATGTTCGTGACGTATTTGCCTCGACTAATGAAGCGAAGATCCGCGGTTATAAAAAAGGAAGGTTCAGTTTCAATGTGAAGGGCGGCCGCTGTGAAGCATGCCGTGGTGATGGCATAATCAAGATTGAAATGCATTTTCTTCCAGATGTCTATGTCCCATGTGAAATCTGTCATGGGAAACGTTATAACCGGGAAACTCTTGAAGTGAAATATAAAGGGAAAAACATTTCCGACATTCTCGATATGACAGTCGAGGAAGGTGTTAGTTTCTTTGAAAATATCCCAAAAATCAAACGGAAGCTACAAACGATTTATGACGTTGGTTTGGGTTATATCAAGCTTGGACAGCCTGCTACCACTTTATCAGGCGGTGAAGCGCAAAGGGTGAAACTTGCTTCTGAATTGCATCGCCGTTCCACTGGGCGCTCCTTTTATATCTTGGATGAACCAACTACCGGACTTCATGTCCACGATATAGCCAGGCTGCTCCAGGTTCTGCAGCGGCTGGTTGAAAATGGGGATACAGTTTTGGTGATTGAGCATAATCTGGATGTCATCAAGACGGCGGACCATATTATTGACCTGGGACCTGAAGGCGGAGATAAGGGCGGTACGATCGTCACTTATGGAACACCTGAAAAAATATGTGAAGTTTCCGAATCGTATACGGGAAAATACTTAAAACCTGTACTTACCCGTGATCAAATTCGCATGGAAAATTGGATTGAAGAAAAAGAAACTGAGCATGAACATGCTTAAAAGAACAAGCCATCAGGCTTGTTCAGGTATTAGACAAAAAGGGTTTAGACGGTCATCCCGATCGGTGAAATAAAACAGGGTTATGAAACCATCGCAAGATTGAAGAAATTTGCGACACTCCTGCCGAATAACTGGCTAGCCAAGACCCCACAGGCGCTTGCGCCGAGGAGGCTTGGCAGACAGTCGGCGGAAAGGGAGCGGATTTCTGAAATCAATTGGAATGATTTTATAAAAAACTGTAGGCAAACTGGCTATTCTTAGAATCTGTCTACAATCGGAGGTTCGGAACGTCATCCCGAGCCATGATTTTAAGATAAGACTAGATTATTATCCTTAATGTTTTTTACTGTAATCCTTATTGGATTGAAGAAATTTGCGACACTCCTGCCGAATAACTGGCTAGCCAAGACCCCACAGGCGCTTGCGCCGAGGAGGCTTGGCAGACAGTCGGCGGAAAGGGAGCGGATTTCTGAAATCAATTGGAATGGTTTTTATAAAAAACTGTAGGCAAACTGGCTTTTCTTCAAGTTTATCTACAGTCTGGAACAAGCCATCAGGCTTGTTTTTTTGTAGAAAAATGACGGTGTGCATTTAATCAATCATTTGATTAAAGAATAGGAAAACAAGATATTTCCGGGGAAATCATACATCTTCCTTTTCGGAAATTGTCATTTCCCTTTGTCGAATGATGGGAAAAACGGTATTTATGAAACTTTTTAGATATCTAGGCGTATGTATGAATAAAATGATAGAAGAAAGCGAGGAATGTTCATGCAGGAGGAAAGAAAGAAGATTTTAGAAATGATTCAGGATGGAAAGTTATCTGCGGAAGAAGCCATGGGCCTATTGGAAGAATTAGATAAAGCCAGTCAGGAAAGTGAAGCTAAAGAGCAGAAATTGCAAAATGAATTATCGACGGTAGTTGTGGATAATAAAAGTGAAGGAAGCACTCAGGATACGTTTAAGAAGAATATCCAGTCATCGAAAGAAAAGATTATTGATTTCGTTGAAAGTGCTTTTAAGAAAATCAAAGAAACGGACCTTGATTTCAATTTCGGGAAATCTGTAGAGGTCAGTCATATTTTTCAGCATGATCATGATTTCCTGAATGAAGTTGATGTGGATATAGCAAATGGGAAAATAAAAATCGCCGCATGGGACCATAATGATGTCCGGGTTGAATGTGAAGCTAAGGTATACCGTGTGGAAGATATAGAAGAAGCCAGGAAGAACTTTTTGGAAGAAGTCGATTTCACGATTGAAAATGGAAAATTGAGGTTCAAGGTTCGTGAAAAATCCATAAAGGTTGATACGATCATGTACATTCCAAGGAGGGAATATGAGGATATCCATGTAAGGATGTTCAATGGCGCTATCACGACTGAATCATTGAAGTCAGAGAACCTTAAAGCAAAGACGGCGAATGGTGCCATTCATATCATGCAGGGTACGGGTGATTCATGTGAGCTTGAAACAGCTAACGGGATGATCACCATTTCGGATACTAACTTTAATGACTTGGAAGCCGAGACCCTGAATGGAGCAATTAATGCCGATGGATATTTCAAGAAATTGGATGTCCAAACTTTCAATGGGGAAATCATCTGTACGAATTCGGGGATGGATTGCGATTCGATCCATGCTAAGTCAATCACTGGAAAAGTCCTGCTGACCCTGCCACCAGGTAAGGCGATCGAAGGAGAGTTGAAATCAAATTTAGGAAGCTTTAATGTAACTTTGGAAGGGATGACCATCATCGAAGAGAAAAGTGATGTGGTTCAGAAGGTCCTTAAGTTTAAGACGGTTAAAGAAGAGGTTCCTGTACTTCATGTCTTTGCAGAAACCAAGACTGCAGCGATAACGGTATCCTGAAGAAAAAGAAAGTCCGCTGATATAACTGGTGGGCTAGACTGTAGGCAACTCGATGGAAATTGAGTTTGCCTACAGTTTTTTTATGGCTTGTACAATTTAGATGTTGATTTGTGCCCCCCCTTTGTCTGCAAGGTGAGCCCACCAATTTTTAGGATGAAACAAGCGAAAGGATTCTTAATTATTGTATGTTCCTCTCATCTCTTTCCTATTCACGGGGACCTTCCTACTGCCGTCATCCGGTTGGAGTGAATAAAAAAACAGTAAATCGATAATGCTTTGTTTGGTTATTAACAGAAAAATGCTAAAATAGAAAAAGTATCTCAAAAAATAGCATCACTCCAAAAGGAGGAAAGATATATGGCAAAAGTCCGTACAAAGGATATAGTAGAAGCGTTCGGTCTAGAACTTATCAGTGGGGAAGAAGGAATTAACCGACCAATCGTAACGAGTGATTTATCTCGTCCCGGACTTGAAATAGCCGGTTTTTTTGATTATTATCCCGCAGATCGAGTACAGCTTTTAGGTATGACGGAGATGTCCTTTTTTAATCGGTTGAATGAACCGGATCGAATACAGAGGATGGAAGAGTTATGCAGGGACTTTACTCCAGGCATCATCATCACGCGTGGTCAGGAAGTACCGATAGAATTGATCGAAGCTTCTGAGCGGGAATCCGTTCCTGTGATGAGATCTAGTATGAAGACAACAAGGTTATACAGCCGTCTGACCAATTTCCTTGAAAGCAGGTTGGCGCCAACCACTGCTGTTCATGGTGTATTGGTGGATATCTATGGGTTAGGGGTGTTGATCACCGGGAAAAGCGGAGTCGGTAAAAGTGAGACAGCCCTAGAATTAGTGAAACGGGGTCATCGTCTCGTAGCCGATGACTGCGTCGAAATCAGGCAGGAAGACCAAGATACGCTAGTCGGGAATGCCCCGGATTTAATCGAACATCTTCTTGAAATAAGAGGATTGGGAATCATTAATGTAATGACACTTTTTGGAGCTGGTGCAGTCCGGAGCAATAAAAAGATCTCAATCGTCATAAATTTGGAACTATGGGAAAAAAACAAGCAGTATGACCGGGTTGGTCTTGATGAAGAAAAAATGAAAATCATCGATACGGAAGTGACGAAAATTACAGTGCCTGTCCGTCCAGGCCGAAATTTAGCCGTTATCATTGAAGTGGCAGCTATGAATTACCGCCTGAAACGAATGGGAGTAAATGCTGCAGAACAGTTTTCAGATCGCTTGAACCATGCCATTGCAGATCCGGAACATGATGAATTTTAAAAGGTTATAGGAAAAGAGGGGACAAAATGGAACAAGGAATACAGCCGCTGAATCCAATAGCGATAGATCTAGGCCCCATCCAGGTACATTGGTATGGACTGATCATCGGTTTCGGTGTGTTATTGGGTCTTATTATCGCTTTAAGGGAATCTGAGCGAAGAGGTCTTGATAAGGAAATATTTACGGATATGATTTTGTTTGCTGTCCCAATCGCGATCATTAGTGCCCGTATTTATTATGTGATCTTCCAATGGGAGTACTATTCACAAAACCCAGGGGATATCATAAAAATATGGAATGGCGGAATTGCCATACATGGTGCGCTGATTGGATCGGTGCTGACTGCGATCGTCTTTGCCAAGGTCAAGAAAGTCTCATTCTGGAAGCTGGCGGATATTGCTGCACCAAGCTTATTGTTGGGGCAGGCGATTGGCCGGTGGGGTAATTTCATGAATCAGGAAGCGCATGGGGGAGAAATAACAAGGTCATTCCTGGAAAATATGCATTTGCCTGAATTCATCATTAATCAAATGTACATAAACGGTGCGTATTATCACCCAACCTTTTTGTATGAATCGATTTGGAATATCGTCGGTGTGATTATTCTCTTAAGTTTACGGAAGGTGAACTTGCGCAGGGGGGAACTATTTTTAACCTATGTATTATGGTATTCCATCGGCCGCTTTTACATTGAAGGATTGCGGACGGATAGTTTGATGCTGACGGAAACGCTGCGTATCGCACAAGTGATCTCGATTGTGTTGGTAGCTGTAGCCATTGCTTTAGTGGTCTATAGAAGGGTCCGCGGGCATGCAGACAAAAGATATTTAGATGCATAGGGAATATGTGTAAAGGGAGAGGGCATAGTGTTAGTGGATTCGATTAAAAAGGGACTTCTTTCAGGCTTGAATACAACTTGGTCTTTGGGAAAAGTGATATTCCCAGTCACTCTGATCGTCACTGTGCTTCAATATACGCCTGTCTTGCCATTCATCATTAACTTGATAGCGCCTTTGATGAATCTCATCGGTCTTCCAGGGGATGCGGCAATTCCGCTCGTGTTAGGGAATTTCCTGAATTTGTACGCAGCGATCGCAGGCATATTAACGCTGGATTTAACTGTGAAAGAAGTTTTTATTATCGCTATGATGCTATCTTTTTCACATAATTTATTGATCGAGTCAGGTGTGGCGATGAAAACCGGTGTCAAGCTATGGATCATCTTAACAGTGCGGATCGGGCTTGCGCTTTTATCCGCGGTCGTCATCAATCTTGTTTGGCAGGGCGGATCTGAAATGGCCCAAGGAGTGGCTATCGGGGAGGCTGCAGAGATTAACGGAGCGGGTGCAATCCTTTTACATGGGGTCATCCAGGCCCTTTCAGGAATCGGCCAGCTGGCGGTCATCGTTATTCCGCTCATGGTGGCGGTTCAAATCATGAAAGATTTAAAATGGCTGGAAGCCTTCTCGAAAGCCTTGGCTCCCTTCATGAAGGTCCTGGGGATGAAGCCGAATGCCTCAATGCCTTTCGTTACAGGCCTGACTCTCGGTTTGGCATATGGAGCAGGCGTAATGATTCAAGCGGCTAAAGAGGATAATGTTTCGAAGAAGGATATGACGATTGCATTCATCTTTTTAGTTGCCTGCCATGCTGTTGTAGAAGACACACTGATTTTTATTCCACTGGGGATTCCGGTCTTGCCGTTGTTACTTATTCGGGTACTCACTGCCATTGTTTTAACGATGGCCGTTGCGTATATATGGAATCGGACTGACAGGGTACAGAGAAAGGAAGCTGTATATGAACAGTAACATAACTACATTATTATTTGATCTTGATGGGACGTTGATCAATACAAATGAATTGATCATCGCCTCTTTTACAGAAACTTTAAACCACTTTTGTCCTGGAAAGTTCAATCGGGAAGATATCATTCCATTTATCGGACCGACTTTGGTCGATACTTTCTCTTCCATTGATCCAAAACGAGTGGAAGAAATGATCGCATACTATCGGGAGCATAATTGGAGGAACCATGATTTGCTTGTTACACAATTTGACGGAGTGTTCGAAACCGTTCAAACATTGAAGCAGAGCGGCTATAAATTGGCAGTCGTTACGACAAAGAAGCGTGATGTCGTCGAAAAGGGCCTGCGTTTAAGCAAACTTGATCAATTCTTTGAAGTGGTGGTCACGCTGGATGAGGTGGAAAAAGCAAAGCCGGACCCAGAGCCTTTGGTAAAAGCTTTAAATCAACTCGGTTCGGTTCCTGAAGAAGCAATCATGATTGGCGACAGTTATCATGATATTATGGGCGGGAAAAATACAGGTACAAAAACGGCAGGGGTCTCATGGTCCATTAAAGGCCGTGAATTCTTGGAAAGCTATCACCCTGATTATATGCTTGAGAAGATGGCAGATTTATTGAATATCGTTGAGGTTGATAAGCTCACGGAGGCAAGAAAATGAGACGCACGTCCCGCTATCCAGTTGAAGGGGCCAATTCACTATGGCATGTATATAAAACCGTACCATTCTGGAAAGTCGTAAAGAATTTTGTGGTGATACAGCTGGCGCGTTATACTCCATTTCTGGGTATGAAGAATTGGCTATACAGGACTTTTTTACATATGAAAGTCGGGAAGCATACTTCGTTTGCCTTGATGGTCATGCCGGATGTGATGTTTCCGGAAAAAATATCGGTTGGAATAAATACTGTCATTGGCTATAATACGACGATCCTTGCTCATGAATATTTGATTCATGAATATCGTTTAGGAGATGTAGTCATTGGTGATGAAGTATTGATTGGAGCGAATTCGACCATTCTTCCAGGACTTTCAATTGGTAATGGGGCGATTGTCTCTGCGGGGACGCTTGTCCACAAGGATGTTCCGGAGGGAGCTTTCGTCGGGGGGAATCCAATGAAAATCATATATACCAAAGAGGAAATGCTTGAGAGAGAGCAGCAAACTTCTTTATGAAAAAAGGACTTGCCCATATATGCGGCAGGTCCTTTTTAATGGCATTTTGGGTATAACGGAGTCAGTTCATTCTTTAGATGCCCTATCACTTCGTTGATTGATACATTTTCCTGGTTCACCGTCGCTTCATACGTTTCTTTTAAAATTCGAAAAAACCTTTCCTGTGCCTGTTTATCCATATTGAGGATGTCCTCCTATCTTCTATTAAAGATTTATGAAAATGGGGCTGAACAACTTCAGCCCCATATCTTATTTATCTATTTCCGATTTCAATAAATCGGCCACCAATACGTACCGTTCCGGTGCACTACCAATATATGAAAAAGGATAGCAGGTTGTTACTGTAAGTGTGGCCTTAGGCTTGGGAACGATCACGGTACGGTCATCTGCATCGACGATACGAACCTTCCTCACTTTATATGTAAACGAACCGGCTTCTGTCTTGGCAATCAGCAAGTCGCCCTCGCCGACTTCACCTAGATCTCTGAAAATTGTATCTCGGTGACCGGATAAAACGGAATTATCCTTTTCACCGGGGAGGACGGACCCCGCATAATGACCGACGCCCTTTTCGAGTTCATCTTCGTCTGTTCCGTGATAAATTGGGAGTGTTGCCTCGATTTTTGGAATATAAAGCTCACCCATCAAATCACCTGTCTCCGGTCGTTCTTCATATAGTTCAAGCCCAGCGGGAATATCTGCTTTCGTCTTCGGTTCGGGGAGCTTAGCCGTCACTTCCGTTGTGTCAGATTTCATTTTATATAGGGCATAGCCTTTTAACAGCGTATAGGCATTTGTCGTTGTAAAATAAAAACCTAAGGTTAAAAAGCAAACAGCAGTGATAAGTAACCACTTTTTCTTATGCCTGAATTGCCTATTATTGCTCATCTTAATTAGTGAGTCTCGCTTTTCTAATTAATCCGAAAGCGATACCCATCAACACTAAACCGATTAAAGCACCGAATAAGTAATTACCAGCCGTTTTAGGAAGCACTCCGCCTTTTTCCGTTTTATGTTCAGGTTTTGCGGGTTTCTTCTTTTCTTTTTTTACCTCAACCACTTTAGAAATGACCTCAGTGGACTGTTTAATGTCATTACCGGTTTCTTTCACTAAATCGGAACCGATCATTTCACCTGTTAATGTGAAATCGAGCAAAAAATTGCCGTTTAAATCATAAATGGAAACTAGTAAACTAGCATTCTTCAATTCCTTAAGCTGGAATAAAGCCTCAAGGGATAGGTTTGTCGTGACACCATCCTGAATTAAGGCGAATTTGAATTGAATTTGCAGCAAGCTTTGAAGATCTTTATATATAGAAAGCAACTCAGCCACTTGTTCTGCTGACAATTCATCAATTGTTTCAAAATACTCGAGTTGATCCATCCTATCGGAGATCGCCATTAAACGATCTTCAAAAGAAGGGTCTTCGACGATAGGTAAAAGATGGTTCATGAATCTGTCTAGCTCTTCGTCTGTAAGGCCGATCTCAGTAAAGAGACCATCCATTAAATCGATGAGCTCTTCATCATCATATTCCATCTCTTCCTCATCATAGCCCATTTCTAAATCGATGATATCCTCAATGTCGTAAATGAAATGGAAGGTATCGATGATGGAATCTCCTTCTTCCAGTTCGCCGTATTCTATTAATAATTCCGTAAGTTCAGCTTCTGTCATTTCATATTCTTTAAGTAGATTCTGTAAGGTCTCAGGAGTGACGGTTTGTCCTAATGTATCACGCAACTCTTCTATCGATTCCAGTTCATTCAATGTTAAGTCGTAATAGGATAAATACTCTTCCAATTCTTCTTGCGTCATTCTAACTTCAGAAAGGTATGCATTAAGCTCATCCTGGTTGATCTTAGTTGCCGCAAAACCCTTCGTTCCGCTTAAACCCAGTGAAAAAAGAACGATAAGTGCCACAAAAAATGAAAAATATTTCTTCATTTCCATTTCCTCCTAAAATTTAATAATGTTACCAAACTCCTAAACATTATAAAACAGCTAAACCAAAAGGTATACATTAATCACGAAAAACGGCTAAAGATAGGAAGGATTATCCGGGGAATATGGTATAACTCCTTCCGATAGGACTTAAACCGATCATGAAGAATATCCATGACCACCGTGGTATTGAAGTAATGGGGCTAGGCATATTTTCCTTGACGTAAGGGAGGGGCAGGGGTAAACTATTAATAACTTCAACCTGCTACCATATTAGCGAACTAAAGTGATTTAATAGATTATTTTGAGTATTTATATGATTATGTCATTTAATTTGGTACTATTTTTATTATATGTTATCCGAAATTTGGATTTAAGCGTGAAACCTTGGAAAGATAAAGGGATAAACAAAATAAGGAATGGTGCATCGGTTTTTGCCTATAGGCGGACCGATTAGATATAGATAGTAATCAATATTTCAAAAGGATGTGCAGTCGTGACAAAGCCATTTATGTTTGAAAAACCGTTAGGCATGAGAGATACATTGCCGGTGCTGTATGAAACGAAAGTGTCGGCCAGAAATAAAATGAGTGATGAAATCAAGAAGTGGGGCTATCAATTTATTGAAACGCCTGCTTTGGAATATTATGAAACAATTGGCGAGGCTTCAGCAATATTGGATCAACAGTTGTTTAAACTTCTTGATTCCCAGGGGCATACGCTAGTACTCCGTCCAGAGATGACAGCCCCCATTGCACGGGTCGCAGCATCCAAACTGTTAAAACAGCAAATTCCGCTTCGATTGGCCTATTCCGCGAATGTATACCGGGCACAGCAGCGTGAAGGAGGCAGGCCGGCAGAATTCGAACAGATTGGTATTGAGTGTATCGGAAATAAGTCTATAAGTGCCGATGCTGAAATGATTGCCCTGCTTGCGGATGCTTTAAAGGCTGCCGGGCTTAAGGAGTTTAAGATTTCCATTGGACATATTGGATTTCTGCAAGAATTTTTCTTAAGCATTCTAGGTACGGAGGAAAGAGCCTCTATATTAAGGAAGTTTTTGTATGAAAAGAATTATGTTGGTTATCGTGAGCATGTTAAATCACTGCCGCTTTCATCCATTGATAAACAACGGCTTATAGAATTTACCTCATTAAGAGGCAGTGAAGGAACCTTGGAAAAGGCGCTAGGGTTGGTTGAAAATAATAAGGGGCAAGATTCTTTGGCTGAACTGAAGGAATTGTCTGCGCAGCTGAAAGAATTTGGCGTTGAACAATATGTGAGCTTCGACTTAACATTGGTCAGTCATATGAGTTATTACACGGGAACTTTATTTGAAGTGTATGCCGGACAAGTTGGTTCGCCAATCGGCAATGGCGGCCGGTATGATAATCTGCTTGATAAGTTCGGCTGGAATGCTTCGGCCACAGGTTTTGCAATCCGGGTGGATCGTCTTGCAGAAGCTCTTGGGGAGCCGATCCAGCCTGTCGCACCAGAATGTATTTTATTCAGTCCTGAACGGAGATTGGAAGCAATTGAATTTGCAAGAATGAAACGCTCCGAAGGGAAATCGGTAACGATTCAAGATATTACAGTCGTCCAAAATGTCGATGCTTTTACACGGACATTTTCTGACGTTCATTTATTCGTAGGGAATGGGGGGAATGGAAAAGATGAATAATAGCTTTTTAACGATTGCGATGCCGAAAGGGAGAATATTTGAAGAAGCGGCAGAGCTATTAAGAAAGGCCGATTTTCGTCTCCCTCCCGAGTTTGATGATTCCCGGAAATTGATCCTTGAAGTGGAAGAGGAGAATCTGCGGTTCATTTTAGCTAAACCGATGGATGTTGTAACTTATGTGGAACACGGCGTCGCTGACATTGGAATTGCAGGGAAGGATGTCATGTTAGAAGAAGAACGTGATGTCTATGAGTTACTTGACTTGAAAATCAGTGCCTGCTATTTAGCTGTAGCTGGACTGCCGGGTACGAAAATAAGTGACATCGCTCCCAAAATAGCCAGTAAATATCCGAATGTTGCCTCCAGTTATTTTCGTGAGCAGGGGGAGCAAGTCGAGATTATAAAGTTGAATGGGTCTATTGAGTTAGCACCGTTAATTGGTTTAGCTGAACGTATCGTCGATATCGTTTCAACGGGGCGGACATTGAAGGAAAACGGTCTTGTGGAATATGCAAAAATCGCCAATGTGACTTCGAGGCTGGTGGCAAACCCTGTCAGCTATCGAATTAAAGAAGCAAGGATTACCGAAATCGTGGAACGGCTAGCAGAAATTATTGAATAGTAAAGAATCGCTAATGAGGTGAAGGTATGAAAATAGAACGGTTTGCTGAAAGGATTTCACTGAAACGCTCGGTTGAAGCAGGTACTGCCGATCAAAGAAAAGCGGTTCAGGATATTATTTATGATGTCAGGAAAAGCGGAAACGCCGCTTTACATACCTATACCGAACGTTTCGATGGTGTCAGCCCAGGGGAATTACTTGTATCGGAACAGGAAATGGAAGAAGCGACAGCGGCCTTAACTGCTGAGCAGCTTGATATTATTCAAGAAGCTGCGAATAATATCCGGATGTTTCACGAGAAACAAATTCGGAATTCATGGTTTACGACTGATGATACGGGAACGATGCTAGGACAAAAATTGACACCTCTTGATGCTGTAGGTATTTATGTACCTGGAGGCACAGCGGCATATCCTTCGTCAGTATTGATGAATGCGTTGCCTGCGAAGGCCGCTGGGGTGGAACGGATCGTTATGGTTTCTCCTCCAGGGAAAGATGGGAAATTATCGCCAGCGGTATTGGCAGCTGCCAAAATTGCCGGAGTTAAGGAAATCTATAAAGTTGGCGGGGCTCAGGCCATAGCTGCTCTCGCTTATGGGACGGAAACAATTAAGAACGTGGATAAAATAGTGGGTCCAGGAAATATATATGTGGCGTTAGCGAAGCGCGAAGTATTCGGAGATGTAGCCATTGATATGATAGCAGGTCCAAGTGAAATAGCGATATTGGCGGACGAATCAGCCGTAGCTGCAGAAGTTGCGGCAGACTTACTATCACAGGCGGAGCATGATGCCCGGGCTTGCAGTGTTTTGGTTACGACGTCAACGTCTCTTGCAGAAGAAGTGGCAGCAGAAGTGACCAAGCAGGTGGCGTTGCTTCCACGCCATGATATTGCTGCAGCATCCATAAGGGATTATGGAAGAATCGTTGTATGCGGGAATATGGCAGAAGCTGTTGAAGCGATTAATGAACTTGCACCGGAACATTTGGAAATTGTGGCCAAAGATGCACTTGAAATCATGGCTAAAATCCGCCATGCCGGGGCAATCTTCATTGGCCGCTATAGTTCAGAGCCCGTCGGGGATTACTTTGCAGGTCCCAATCATGTGTTGCCTACCAATGGAACCGCCCGTTTTTCCAGCCCGCTGAATGTGGATGATTTCCAAAAGAAATCGAGCATCATCATGTATAGTGAAACGGCCTTCCGCAAAAATGCAGAAAAAATCGCAGCATTTGCCCGAATGGAAGGACTTGAGGCTCACGCCCGTGCCATTGAATCACGTGGTGTGAATGAATCCGGGAAAAAGTCCTGAATTATTAAATAAGTGAAATCACTGATATAAAGACTTTTGACATGCTTTTACATCTTGGGAAAAGGGGTCTTACCCCGTTGAGGAGGAGTTGTAATGGAACGTTTTGCTAGTGTGGAGCGAAAGACGAATGAAACAGAAATTAGTTTGAAGTTTGGTGTGGATGGGGAAGGTTATTCCTCCATTAAGACGGGCGTTCCGTTTATGACGCATATGCTGGATTTATTCACGAAACACGGGAAGTTTGATTTGACAGTAGTTGCAAATGGGGATACAGACGTGGATGATCACCATACAACTGAAGATATTGGCATTTGCTTGGGGCAGACGTTATTGGAGGCCCTTGGAGACAAGCGCGGGATAAAGCGTTACGGAAATGCTTTCGTACCTATGGATGAAGCGCTCGCCCAGGTTGTCATCGATTTAAGCAATCGTCCGCATCTAGAGTTCCGCGCCGAGTTTCCTTCGCAAAAGGTCGGTACTTTCGATACAGAACTGGTGCACGAGTTTCTTTGGAAATTCGCTCTTGAAGCCAGGATGAACCTGCATGTAGTCGTTCATTACGGTCACAACACACATCATATGATTGAAGCAATATTCAAAGCGCTTGGACGTGCATTGGATGAAGCTACGACAATCGATCCACGTGTCAAAGGCATCCCTTCGACGAAAGGAATGTTGTAAATGATCGGGATCGTCGATTATGGCATGGGGAATTTATTTTCTGTAAGTAAAGGGCTTGAGCGCCTTGGTGCCGATTCATTCATTTCCGATGACCCAAATGAACTTTCAAAGTCGAAAGGGATCATACTTCCCGGCGTTGGCTCTTTCAGGGATGCCATGAGTCTCTTGGAAAAACAAAAGCTGGATGAATTCTTGAAGGAATATGTAGCCGATGGAGGTTATCTATTAGGCATCTGCCTTGGTATGCAGCTTCTCTTTGATGAAAGTGAGGAAAATGGACCAGCAAAAGGATTATCCCTCATCCCAGGTAAAGTCGTTCGTTTTAAAGGAGTGGATGCGAATGACCAGGTTTATAAAGTGCCGCACATGGGCTGGAATCGTCTTGAATTTAAACAAGCGTCACCAGTGAATGAGGGGCTGGAAGAGGAACATGTTTATTTCGTCCATTCTTACTACGTCGATACGGATGAATCATTCGTAACCGCTTCGGCGACTTATGATGTGGAAGTGCCGGCGATCGTCGGTAAAGGGAATGTATTCGGCATGCAGTTCCATCCGGAAAAAAGCGGGAAGATGGGCATGTCACTCTTAAGAAATTATCTGTCATTAGTAGAAGGGAAGGAAGAAGCATGAGCAACTTTACTATTTACCCGGCGATTGATATGCGTGGAGGCAAATGTGTCCGCTTAATCCAGGGAGATTACAATCAGGAAACCGTTTATGGCGATTCCCCCTTCGATATGGCTAAAAGCTTTGCGGACCAAGGAGCCGATTGGATACATATGGTCGACCTTGACGGAGCTAAAGAGGGAGTACGCATCAATGATTCATACGTAATTAAAGCTGCAAGTGAGTTAGGGGCCCGCATTCAAATCGGCGGCGGCATCCGTACGGAACGGGATATAGCCCATTACTTGGATAATGGAGTGGAACGTGTCATTCTAGGCAGCACGGCCGTTTCAGACCCTGATTTCACTAAAGATATGATCAGGAAATATGGAAGCCATATCGCAATCGGGATCGATGCGAAGGATGGCAGGGTTGCCACTCATGGTTGGCTTCAAACGTCTGGAACCCTTGCGATAGATCTTGGTAAATTACTGGCCGATGCTGGTGCAGAGACCTTTATCGTGACTGATATCGCGACGGATGGCATGCTTTCAGGTCCGAATGTGAAAGGTATATTGGCCATGGCGGAGGCAACTGGTAAAAACGTGATTGCTTCGGGGGGCATTAGTTCACTGGAGGACCTTATCACCCTCAAGGAGTATGAAGCCCAAGGCATTGCAGGGGCAATCATTGGCAAGGCACTGTATACCAATCGTTTCACTGTAGAAGAAGCACTAGAAAAGGTGCGTGGTTAAATGCTCACTAAACGAATTATTCCATGTCTCGATGTAAAGGATGGGCGCGTAGTCAAAGGCATCCAATTTGTTTCCCTTAGGGATGCTGGGGATCCTGTCGAACTTGCAGCCTTTTACGACCAAGAAGGTGCCGATGAGCTTGTCTTCCTGGATATTTCCGCCTCACATGAAGGCAGGGAAACGATCGTCGACGTCGTTCAAGCGGTAGCTGGCAGCTTGGCAATCCCGTTCACGGTGGGCGGCGGCATTAATTCATTGGCGGATATGAAGAAGATCTTACGAGCCGGTGCCGATAAGGTATCCTTAAATACAGCAGCCATTCTGCGCCCTGATTTAATTAATGAAGGTGCTGATTATTTTGGTTCCCAATGTATCGTGGTCGCCATAGACGCCCGATATGATGAAGAGCTTGGTTCATGGCGTGTATATACCCACGGCGGTCGGAAACCGACTGAATGGGATGTGATCGAGTGGGCGAAGGAAGCCGTAATCCGCGGTGCAGGTGAAATTTTATTGACAAGCATGGATTGTGACGGCGAGAAACAAGGGTTTAATATCGCTTTGACAAAAGCGGTATCTGAAGCCGTTTCAGTGCCGGTCATCGCCTCAGGCGGGGCAGGTAACGCTGAGCATTTCCAGGAAGCCTTCCAAGAAGGTAAAGCCGACGCAGCATTAGCCGCATCGATTTTTCATTATAAAGAAACATCCGTCAAAGAAGTCAAAGCGTTTCTCAAACAACAAGGAGTGGTTGTACGATGAATCTTGAAACTATTAAATACGACGAAAAAGGTCTGATACCGGCAATTATTCAAGATGCAGGAACCGGTGAAGTGCTGACACTTGCTTATATGAACCGAGACTCACTGCAATTGTCGATTGAAAAAGGTGAAACGGTTTTCTTCAGCCGTTCGCGCAATGAATTATGGCATAAAGGAGCAACCAGCGGCAATACCCAGAAAATCATCGAAATGAAGTATGATTGTGACCAAGATGCATTGGTCGTTCGGGTCGTTCCAGCAGGTCCTGCGTGCCATACAGGGGCAACAAGCTGTTTTAGCGAAACGATTTACCAAAACAGTGAAGCTGGACAAGACGTGAAGGCGAATGTGACTTTCTTGACGGAATTGGAAAGATTGATTGAAAAAAGAAAATCGGAGATGCCTGAAGGTTCATATACTACCTACCTATTCGATAAGGGCGTTGATAAGATCCTGAAAAAAGTCGGTGAAGAAGCGGCAGAAGTGATCATTGCTGCCAAGAACCGTGATGCAGAGGAACTTTCGATGGAAAGTGCCGATCTACTCTATCACTTATTCGTTCTTCTTCAGGAGCAGGACCTGCCTTTCCAAGCAGTGCTTGATGTATTGAAGGCTAGACATGCCGATAAGGACGAACCGAAAGAAACCGAATGAATGTTGATTGCCCTCCTTCAGTAGGAGGGCTCAGACTGAAGACAAACTCGATGAAAATCAATTTTGTCTTCAGTTTTTTATGGCTTGTACAATTTGGATGTTGATTTCCACTCCAGGCACTCGCTTTCCGCGGGCGGTCCGCCCTCGGCTTACGGCGGGGTCTCCCCTATACGCGCTTTTCCCGCAGGAGTCTCGCACCTTCCTCACTAATCAACTTTTTCTGAAAAATTTTGGTAGAAACCATACCTGAGATTTGAAGGTGTTGCTTTGTTCGGGAACATCATTGATGAAAGAGATATTTTCCAACCCCTTTTGTCTACTAACTGTGCCCTCCATCAATCGGAGGGCTTTTTTGTGTTTTTACAACTATGAGCGCAATCTTGACTTCTCATTTGACTAGGAATATACTTCAATTTTTCTTAAAGAAGCAGGGTAATTCTCATTTTCCATTTTCTTGAATTATTCGGCAAATTTACACCAATATGTTATAATACTATGGTTAATCAACTTGTAGATGGAGGATTACATGAGTAAAGACTCTAAATTTGGCCAACAGGCAAAAATTCTAACCTTTCACCCAACAGGTGAGTATTATTTCACCAAGGGTTTAAAAGCTTATCATAGACGAGAATTACCTAAATCAAAAAAATACCTGGAACGTGCGCTTGAACTTGAACCTGCTGAACCGATGATAGCCTGTCAATTGGCAATCACTTGCTCGGAAATCGGTGAATATAATTATTCAAACAATCTTTTGGAAAACATCTTGGATGTGATGGATCCCTATATGTCGGAATGTCATTACTTCCTGGCGAATAATTATGCCCACTTAGGCATGTTCAAGGAGGCTTATCGTCACGCCAGTGCTTATCTTGATAAAGAAGAAGATGGGGAGTTCTGCGATGACGCAGAGGATCTGCTTGAACTGATAACTTTTGAGTCGGATGAGTCAGAAGAAAATCCCTTTAAGCATGATGGGCTCATTACCAAACAGGAACAAGCCCGTGAGTACCTTGAATCAGGCAATTTCCCGAAAGCGATCGAAGTGTTGAAAGAAACGATTGCCGAGTACGAGGATTACTGGTCCGCTTATAATAACCTGGCACTTGCCTATTTCTATCTTGGTCAAGTAAATGAAGCTTTTGAAACACTTGATGAGGTACTGGAAAAAAGTCCGGGAAACCTGCATGCGCTTTGTAACCTTGTTGTTTTTCATCATTATCAACAGGATGAAGCAAAGGTTGAAGAGCTCATACAGATGCTGGAGAAAATTCGGCCGATGCTATCCGAACATCGTTTCAAGCTTGGAGCGACCTTCGCTTTGATCGGAAACTATGCTTCTGCATATAAATGGCTGAAAGTACTCCAAAAGCAAGGGTTCGAGGGAGATGGAACCTTCTACTATTGGCTTACCATTTCCGCTTACCACTTAGGCCATGAACAAGCTGCCAAAAAGGCATGGAAAAAGGTCGTGGAAATGAACCCGGAAAAGGAAGGCATGGAGCCTTGGGGAGATATGAATGAAACTTCAGATGGTTTTGAACATCATTTTCCTTCTATAATAAAAAGGCTGGAAAGTGAATTCATCGAAGAAAGGCTGTTTGCCATTTTTCTTCTGAAACATTCGGTTCATAAACAGAAGCTATTGAAAAATCAGGTCCTCAACCTAAATCAGAATTTCACTGATTTGGAACGTGATTATGCCGAACTTGTTCAAGTTCCTGCTAAAGATCGTCAATTAACACCGATTGATTTTGCCGATCGCACAGCTGAGTTATTATATCAGCATTTCCAACCGATACAATTAAACGAAGCTGGGCTCTATTTAATGTGGTTTTCCGTCTTTATCGAAGCGGTAAAATCCGAGCAGAAGTTAAATAATCCAGCAGGCTGGGCATCTGCGGTGGAGTACGTGTGGAATCAGCTTAAAAATGAGAAGGCGAGCAAACAGGCAATCGCAGACAAACATTTCATATCGGTGTCCACCTTAACGAAGTACGTAAAGTTGGTTCAAAACTTACTGGAATGAGCAGATATTTGGACGAAAAATTATTTGTTATATAGGATAATAGGTAGGGAACACTAACCGTAGTGAAGGTTCCATTTGTAATGGAATATGGAGGAGTGAAAACATGTCTGAAAAAATTTATGACGTTGTTATTATTGGAGCTGGTCCTGCAGGGATGACGGCGGCTGTCTATACATCACGTGCGAACCTTTCAACATTGATGTTAGAACGCGGAGTACCGGGCGGGCAAATGGCCAATACTGAGGAAGTTGAAAATTATCCTGGATTCGACACTATACTCGGACCTGAACTTTCAACGAAAATGTTTGACCATGCAAAGAAATTCGGTGCGGAGTATGCCTATGGGGATGTTAAGGAAATCATTGACGGTGAAGAGTACAAAACGATCAAAGCCGGTTCAAAGGAATTCAAAGCACGTTCAATCATCATTTCATCTGGTGCCGAATACAAGAAAATCGGCGTTCCTGGCGAAAAAGAATTGGGCGGCCGCGGTGTATCGTATTGTGCAGTTTGTGATGGTGCATTCTTCAAGCAAAAAGAACTGTTCGTTATCGGCGGCGGAGACTCTGCTGTTGAAGAGGGTGTGTACTTAACCCGCTTTGCTTCAAAAGTGACGATCGTTCACAGACGTGACGAACTTCGTGCTCAAAAGATTCTTCAAGATCGTGCATTTGCCAATGAGAAAATTAACTTCATCTGGAATCATACTTTGAAGGAAATCAATGAAAAAGGCGGCAAAGTCGGCGGTGTCACTCTAGTTTCCACTGAAAACGGAGAAGAGACAGTGATGGACGCAGACGGTGTATTCATTTATATCGGAATGCTTCCGCTAACTAAACCATTTGAGAACTTGGGTATTTTGAATTCCACAGGCTATATTGAAACGAATGATCAGATGGAAACACGCGTCCCTGGTATTTTTGCTGCTGGTGACGTTCGTGAAAAAACATTGCGCCAAATCGTTACAGCTACAGGCGATGGTAGCATTGCCGCTCAATCTGCTCAGCATTTTGTTGAGGAACTTCAAGAAAAATTACAGCCAAAGGCTTGATTTCATAAGATTATACAATCGTAATTCCGTTTTAACGATGTTGTAACACGTGTGAAATAATGATTGGGTATAGTATGGGTAGAAGTTGACCCCCTTTAATTATAAACGTTTAAGGACACAGATTAAGTTTCTGTGTCTTTTTTTTGTTTTCCTGCTTTGAGACTATATCTTTAGTTCCAATTTTTAGGATGTTTTCAAATGGTTTTTAATGTGAAGTAAGCCATCCCTGTGCATTTAGGCAGCGAAAGTGGAGAAGAATAGGTGATAAGCAGGATAAAGGTATACCTCCGTGATTCCTTGCGAATGAATATTCCCCCAATGCAGGAAGTTTACTTTATTGTTAGCTCATTTCAAAAATAGTATAATGATAAGATATACTAAACATATATATAACTTTCATAATGGTAAGAAGATGAAAAATACAACTTGTTTGAACTATTAGCATTTGTAAATCGCCAAATGGATATCTAGCGGCGGTTTAAGGATATGAACTGAATCTCTTCAACACGGGGGGTGAAGGTTTCTATAGTCGAGCAGAGCCAATTGAGGTGAAGAACGTGCAACGTGTCACAAACTGTGTATTGATCAAAGATAATCAAATCCTCTTATTGAAAAAGCCTAGACGCGGATGGTGGGTAGCTCCAGGTGGCAAGATGGAGCCTGGGGAATCTGTACGCGATGCTTGCATTAGGGAATATCGCGAAGAAACGGGCGTTTATTTGAAAAACCCTTCCATCAAAGGTATTTTCACCTTCATTATGAAGGACGGAGATAAGGTTTTGTCAGAATGGATGATGTTCACTTTCTTTGCAACGGATTCCGATGGTGTAAATGTGGATGTTTGTGAAGAAGGAGAACTTAGCTGGCATCCGGTTGAAGATGTTAAAAAGCTGATGATGGCTGAAGGTGATTTTCACATCCTGGACTATATGGTTCATGGAAGTGGGATCATCTATGGTACCTTTACCTATACGCCTGAGTTTAAGCTACTTTCTTACCGATTGGATCCAGGTTAATTTTCATATATAAAAAAGATTGCTATACATGGGGGCGGAGAAACTATGAGTACAGGGCAGATGAGTGAAACGCAATTGGTCATCATTACCGGAATGTCCGGAGCAGGTAAGACAGTGGCGGTTCAAAGTTTTGAAGACCTCGGCTTTTTTTGCGTCGATAATTTGCCGCCCACGCTATTGCCAAAGTTTTTGGAGTTAATGAAGGACTCCGGGAATAAGATGAATAAAGTGGCTCTTGTCATGGATTTGAGGGGAAGGGAGTTTTTTGATTCCTTATTTCTTGCACTGGATAATTTGACGGATACAACTGCAGTATCACCAAGAATCCTTTTTCTTGAAGCTGATGATGAATCCTTGGTCCGCAGATATAAGGAAACGCGAAGGACCCATCCACTTGCTCCATTAGGCCGGCCATTGGAAGGCATTAAAATGGAACGGGAACTTTTGGACGAATTGAAGGGAAGGGCTCAGTTGATCTTTAATACTTCCCAACTGAAACCGCGCGAATTGAGGGAGAAAATCGCTTCGGAATTTTCTGCCGATAAAAGTGTAGGTTTTACAGTCAATGTCATGTCCTTCGGGTTCAAGCATGGCCTGCCCATAGATGCCGACCTTGTGTTTGATGTGCGTTTCCTGCCAAATCCATATTATATTGACCATATGAGGCCAAGGACTGGCTTGGAACAGGAAGTGTCGAGTTACGTTTTAAAATGGAGTGAGACGCAAAAGTTCTTGGAAAAAGTGACAGATCTGCTTGCCTTCATGCTTCCATATTATAAACGTGAAGGAAAAGCACAGCTTGTTGTTGCGATAGGGTGTACAGGCGGGCAGCACCGATCTGTAGCATTGACGGAGTATATTTCAAACCACTTCAAAAAGGATTACAGGGTTCAAGTATCACATCGCGATATCGATAAAAGTAAGGGGAAAGCAGATGTTAGTAAAAAAGAAACAACCTAAGGTTGTGATCATTGGAGGGGGAACCGGCCTTCCCGTTTTGTTGAGAGGGTTAAAGAAGCATCCGGTGGATATAACGGCAATCGTAACGGTAGCTGATGATGGTGGAAGTTCAGGCCGCCTTCGCGAGGATATGGATATTCCCGCTCCGGGTGATATTCGTAACGTGCTGGCTGCGTTATCGGATGTAGAGCCCCTTGTTGAACAAATGTTTCAACATCGCTTTCAGAGTAAAAATGAGTTGTCCGGGCATTCGCTGGGGAATTTGATACTGGCGGCAATGACCTCGTTGACCGGGGATTTCGTCCATGCGATCCAGGAAATGAGTAAATTTCTTAATGTCCGCGGTAAAGTGCTTCCGGCTGCCAATCAAAGTGTGGTTCTCCATGCGGAGATGGATGACGGAACGATTGTTACAGGAGAATCCAAGATCCCCTTCTCAGGAAAGAAAATAAAAAAAGTATTTCTGTCTCCTCATCATATAAAGCCGCTTAGTGAAACTCTCCAGGAAATCAAGCAGGCTGATCTTATTGTCATAGGTCCAGGAAGCCTATATACTAGCATTCTGCCTAACTTACTTGTCCCTGGTTTAGGAGAAGAGGTTGGCCGTTCCAAGGCTAAGAAGGTGTACATTTGCAATTTGATGACACAAGCCGGCGAGACGCTGGATTATAGTGCGAGCGATCATATAAAAGCGATATATGACCATATGGGAAATGCATATATTGACAGGATACTTGTTAATAATGAGGAAATACCAACCGAGATTCAGCAACGCTATCAAGCTGAATATGCCAAACCGGTCATGTATGATGTGGAAAGTTTAAAACGTATGGGGCTTGAAATCATACAGGAACGCATTTTTAGCTATGAAGGGAATGTAATACGCCATGACACAAAAAAAGTGGCGGATTTGCTTTATAATATGCTTGTAAATGAAACAAAAAGCCACATAGTTCCGTAGATATAAGCGGGGACGGTTTTTTGATTGATAAAAATAGATTACCTGCGTTCGATTGGGGGTGAAATGGATGTCTTTTGCTTCAGAAACGAAAAAAGAGCTTACTACATTAGAGGGAAAGGATTGCTGCGGTAAAGCGGAATTGTGTGCGCTTATCCGGATGAACGGATCCCTTTCATTTTCTAATCGGAAGCTTGTTGTGGATATTCAAACTGAGAATGCTGCGATTGCCAGAAGGATTTATACGCTGCTGAAAAAAAGTTATGAGGTCCAGGTCGAGCTGTTGGTCCGTAAAAAGATGAAGCTTAAAAAGAATAATGTGTATATTGTCAGGATGTCATCCGGAGGGCAGCGGGTTTTAACCGATTTGGAAATTTTAGGAGATGGCTTTGAAATTCTCCATGAAATATCCGATACCATTGTAGGGAAGAAATGCTGTAAGCGTTCATACCTAAGAGGTGCATTTCTTGCGGGGGGGTCGGTAAATAATCCGGAAACGTCTTCCTATCACCTTGAGATTTTCTCACTTTATAAAGAGCACAATGATGCCCTTTGTGAGCTAATGAATAAGTTTGGCTTGAAGGCCAAGACGCTTGAACGCAAGAAAGGGTACATCATTTATTTGAAAGAAGCCGAAAAGATTGCCGAGTTTTTAAGTATAGTTGGTGCCCATTCAGCTTTATTAAGGTTCGAGGATGTACGGATTGTCCGTGATATGCGTAATTCAGTGAATCGGCTTGTGAATTGTGAAACAGCCAATTTGAACAAAACGATCGGGGCCTCATTGCGCCAGGTTGAAAATATCCATTATATCGAGGATACGGTGGGACTGAGCATTTTACCGGATAAGCTTCGGGAAATTGCGGAGCTTAGGATAGCGTTTCAGGATATAACCTTAAAGGAACTTGGGGAAATGGTATCCGGGGGAACCATCAGTAAGTCCGGGATTAATCACCGATTACGAAAGATTGATGAAATAGCTGACAGGCTCCGTGGGGGAGAGGCTATTGCTGCGAAAAAATAAAGCTAACAGGGGAGATCAAGATGGTGGAAAAACAAGTTGAGGTAAAATTGAAAACGGGTTTGCAAGCGCGGCCGGCAGCTCTTTTTGTACAAGAAGCTAACCGCTTTCATTCAGACGTTTTTCTTGAAAAAGAAGGAAAGAAAGTGAATGCAAAAAGTATAATGGGATTAATGAGCCTTGCCATCAGTTCTGGCGTGTCCGTGAAGTTAATCGTCGAAGGACGCGATGAAAAAGAAGCGTTAGAGGCATTGGAAGAGTTCGTTCAGCAAGAGGGTTAAAAGAAAAGGATGCCTAAAAGTGCATCCTTTTCTTTTATGATGTAAAAAAGGCTCCGGAGGTCGCTTAATGCGAACTCCGGAGCCTTTTGTTGCATGATTATTTAGAGTCTTTTTTATCATCAAGGATGCTGCGCGTGATGACTTTGTCAATCAAGCCATATTCAAGAGCTCTTTCGGAAGTCATGAAGTTATCACGTTCCGTATCTCTTTGAAGGACTTCAATAGGTTGACCAGTACGTTCTGCTAAAATTTGATTAAGTTTATCTTTCAAGTGAAGGATACGGCGGGCAGCAATTTCAATTTCTGTAGCTTGACCTTGAGCTCCTCCAAGTGGTTGGTGAATCATGACTTCACTGTTTGGCAACGCATAACGTTTGCCTTTTTCGCCAGCGGCCAATAGGAAAGCACCCATGGAAGCGGCCATACCGATGCATACTGTGGATACATTAGGTTTGATATATTGCATAGTATCGTAAATGGCCATACCGGAAGTGATGCTTCCACCAGGGCTGTTGATGTATAGAGTGATATCTTTTTCAGGATTTTCCGCTTCTAAAAATAGTAATTGAGCAACAATGGAGTTGGAAACATTATCGTCAATTGCACTTCCTAGCATAATGATCCGGTCTTTTAATAAACGGGAGTAAATATCGTAGGCACGCTCCCCACGACTTGTTTGTTCGATAACTGTAGGAATTAAATTCATGTTCATTTCCTCCTTCGATTAAGAGAATCATTTAAATTCTTTATGTATGTATGATACACTTTTTGGTCAATTTAGGTCAAACAAAACAAACCCTATAATGGATAATTTGTTCGACAATTTTCTGGCTATGGCTCCTTCCTGATAGATTACTTTATATATTATGCCGCGCAGGGATGAATTTCCACATTACCCATAATACCCAAAAGAAGAAGTTTTAAACCTGATAACCCTTGCAAAGGAGGGGATTCTATCATATAATGAAGTCTGTTGAAAAAATATTTTCTATTACGCCCTCGTAGTGCAACGGATAGAACGCAAGCCTCCGAAGCTTGAAATGCAGGTTCGATTCCTGCCGAGGGCATTACCAATCTTCTGCTTAATAAAGCGGGGGATTTTTTATTGGTCAATTTTAAGAGTGTTCCTAAGATTTTTGGTGAATTTACTCGGTTTCTGTAATATTTCATCGAATTCTGGAATGTCAGTCCTGTCTTGAAAATATTCGCCCACACTATTAAAAAAAGGTGATTTTTCAATAAAAGTAGTTGTTAAATTTGCATTTCTAACATATAGTATTTAAAAACAAATAAACTATTCAGAAAAAAACGTAAGCGTTTTCATGGGTTTTTGTGTAGAATTTTCTCCTGATAATGTAAAATGGAGTGGGGGAGGGATGAATCGATGAGTATGAATATGAAAGCGGGACTTTTTCAACAGCAAACATTAAAGATGGCAATGACACAGGAGCTTATGCAAGCTATTACATTGCTGCAATACTCCTCGCAGGAGCTATCGGCTTTTTTAGAAAATAAAATGGTGGAGAATCCATTACTGTCCATAGATCAGCCAACATCTGCTTTATTTCAGCCAACCTTTGACCGGAAAAAGGGTAAACGGACCCTTAAGAATACGTATGATGCCAACTATTGGATTGAACAGATCAGTGAAGATACAATATCGCTTGAACAGCATATCATGTCCCAGGTGAATCACCAGCTGCTTTCCGGTGAGCAGCAGAAGGCAATGCTGCTATTAATTCATAACCTTGATGAAAACGGTTACTTGAGAACGCAGCTGGATGATATATGTATCCCAGGCATATCTTCGGACGTTTTGGAGGAAAGCCTCTCAATTTTACAGCAACTCGAGCCTCATGGAATTGGAGCGAGAAATCTTCAAGAGTGCCTTTTGCTTCAGGTGAAAGCAGAAGGGGTGAATCTGCTGGCAGAATCGATCATAGAAAACCATTTCCTCGGTTTTGCTGAAAAGCGCTGGAAAGACTTAAGTAAGAAAATCGGCGTTACAATGAAGGAGATTCAAGAAGTATTTGATTATGTCCAGACATTGAACCCGCGTCCGGCTTCACTCTTTTTTCAGGAAAAACCTTCTTATATAGTGCCGGATGTGGTCGTGGAAGTTCGGGATGGTATGCTTCTAGTCGGGAATTATGATGGTAACACTCCCAATCTTAATGTGGATAAAGGGTATTTAAACCGAATGAAGAGCCATAAGGATCAGGGTGTTCAACGGTTTATCCAGGATAAGTGGCAGGAATACCAATGGATCTCCAGAGGGATTCAACAGAGGAAAGAAACTATATTGAGGGTCATTCAGTGCATCGTCGATAAACAGCCGGCGTGCTTTCATCATGGCCTGAACTATTTGAAGCCGATGACGATGAAAGAAGTCGCTGACGAACTTGGTATACATGAGTCCACAGTAAGCCGGGCGGTTAAAGGTAAATACGTGCAGACACCATTTGGCACGATAGAGATGCGGGTGTTTTTCACTACTTCTTTACAGTCAGTCGGCCTTGATGAGGATATGTCTGGCATGCAAGCAAAAAAGAGCCTACAGGCAGCCATCAATGGGGAAAATAAACAAAAGCCGCTTTCGGATCAAGACCTGGCAGAACGGTTGAAAGAGGAGCATGGAATTATCCTGGCCCGCCGTACCGTTGCGAAATACCGGGAACAATTAGGGATCCCTTCTTCATCGAAACGAAAAAGATATGATTGAAAAGGATGAGTGGTTTGGAATCAAATGCGTTTGTTTTATATAGTAGGGATAAATGCCCGTTATGTGATAAAGCCAAGCAGGTATTAGAAGAAGTGAAAGAGGAGTCAGGCATAGGCTATAAGGAAATCGATATCCATACCGATGATGATTTGCTTGAGAAATTCGGGCTGATGATTCCTGTAGTAGAATGGAAAGATGATATCGTTCAATTCGGAAACGTTGATAAATCAGCTCTAAATAGGCTTTTGGAAAAATAATTTTTCAAATCATTTGAAGAAACATTCCGTTCCTGCTAGAATAAAATATGTAGCAGGAATATTTTTTTGTTTTAAGTGGGACAGAAAATGACTACGTGGGACGTTAAATGTCCAACTTAACTTTTTAGGAGTTTTAAATATGCGTACATTACTCGAGGTACAAAGAAAATTATTACCAGATTTCCTTATGGTTATGCAAAAAAGATATGATATCCTGCGTTATATCAAAATGATGCAGCCGGTTGGAAGGCGCAGTCTGTCCGTGAGCCTTAATTTGACAGAGCGGACGCTTAGAGGCGAGGTTGATTTTCTGAAAAGTCAGAACCTGGTTAACATATTCAGCTCTGGCATGACGCTGACTGATGAAGGGATTGAAATCCTGGATAAGTTAGAAGGAATAATGCGTGAAGTAATGGGTATAGACATAATGGAACGGCAATTGCAGGATTTGTTACAAGTGGATGAAGTCATTATTGTCTCAGGAAATTGTGATGAGACCCCATGGGTGAAAAAAGAATTGGGTAAAGCTTGTGCAAACCGTATGAAACGAGAATGGAACTCAAAGAATATCATTGCGGTTACTGGCGGATCGACAATGGCCGAAGTGGCTGATTCGCTGTCACCTGATGAAGCGTCGAAGAAATTGACATTTGTCCCGGCCCGCGGGGGAATTGGTGAAGCAGTGCAGAATCAGGCCAATACGATTGTCGAAAAAATGGCACAGAAGGCACAAGCCTCATACAGAGTGTTATATGTACCCGATCAATTAAGCGGTGAGGTTTATGCTTCATTTCAGAAGGAACCTGCAATTAAAGAAGTGATTTCCCAAATCAAATCTGCTGATATGATCATTCATGGAATCGGTGATGCCATGGCGATGGCAGAGAGAAGAAATTCTTCGCCAGAAATGTTAAAGAAGCTGTTAGATGGAAATGCTGTAGGAGAGGCATTCGGTTATTATTACGATGAAAACGGCAAAGTTGTTCATAAAGTTTTGACAGTCGGCATCCAGTTAGATGATCTTAGCCCTGAAAAGCGAGTGATAACTGTGGCAGGTGGTAAAACTAAAGCAAAGGCTATCCGTTCCTACATGAAAGGCGCACCTTCATCAACAGTGTTGATCACGGATGAAGCGGCTGCACAAGAGTTAATTCAGGGGAATTACACCCCTTAATATATTTGCGAACTTAAAAGGAGGAATTTTTCATGGCAGTAAAAGTTGGTATTAATGGTTTTGGACGTATTGGACGTAATGTATTTCGTGCAGCATTGAGTAATCCTGGGGTAGAGATTGTTGCTATTAACGACTTAACTGATGCTAATATGTTAGCGCACCTTCTTCAATACGATACAATTCATGGATCTCTTAATGAAAAAGTATCAGTAGATGGAGATTACCTTGTTGTTGATGGTCATAAAGTCAAAGTATTGGCTGAACGTGATCCTGCACAATTAGCATGGGGTGAACTAGGAGTAGAAGTAGTTGTAGAATCTACAGGACGTTTCACAAAACGTGCAGATGCAGCTAAGCATTTAGAAGCTGGCGCGAAAAAAGTAATCATCTCTGCTCCTGCATCTGATGAAGATATCACAATTGTCATGGGTGTAAACGAAGACAAATATGATGCAGCAAACCACCATGTAATCTCTAATGCTTCTTGTACAACGAACTGCTTGGCTCCATTTGCTAAAGTGCTTCATGAACAATTCGGAATCAAACGCGGTATGATGACTACTGTTCACTCATATACAAATGATCAGCAAATCCTTGATTTGCCTCATAAAGATTACCGCCGTGCACGTGCAGCTGCCGAGAATATCATACCTACAACAACTGGGGCAGCAAAAGCTGTTGCACTTGTTCTTCCTGAACTTAAAGGGAAATTGAATGGTATGGCAATGCGCGTACCTACTCCAAACGTGTCTGTAGTTGACCTTGTTGCAGAGCTTGAAAAAGACACAACAGTTGAAGAAGTTAATGCAGCATTCAAAAAGGCTTCTGAAGGCGAATTAAAAGGAATTCTTGAGTACAGCGAACTTCCGCTAGTATCAACTGACTATAACGGTAACCCATCATCATCTACAATTGATGCTCTTTCCACAATGGTAATGGAAGGAAACATGGTTAAAGTATTATCTTGGTATGATAATGAAACAGGATATTCTAGCCGTGTTGTTGATTTAATCGACTATTTGGCTAAAAAAGGATTGTAATTATAATAATAAAAAAAACCTCACCAAGGTGAGGTTTTTTTTATCACACCTCTAAAAAAACTTGGCAGAAGATGATATTATTAGTAAGTCATTAATCAGTCAAGCGTTTACATTTCTTGTTTTTGGATAATTTCTTGGAAACCGACTATAATGAAAAAGAGAAAAGGGGAGTTGGGAAATTTACCCTCTCCCTTTTTGACTAAAAGAATCAAAAATATGATAACAATATCTAAGGGGGTTCTTGGATTATGAATAAAAAGTCGATTAGAGATATTGAATTAAAGGGGAAACGCGTATTTTGCCGTGTTGATTTCAACGTGCCGATGCAGGACGGAAAGATTTCGGATGATACGAGAATCAAAGCTGCACTGCCGACGATTTCCTATCTGACAGAACAAGGCGCTAAAGTCATCTTAGCCAGCCACCTTGGCCGTCCTAAAGGACAAGTAGTTGAAGAATTACGTTTAGCACCTGTTGCGGAACGACTAAGCGAGCTTAGTGGCAAAGATGTGCAAAAGGCAGAAGAAGCTTACGGTGAGGGCGTTCAATCAATCATTGATAACATGCAAAATGGCGAGATCTTGTTGTTGGAAAACGTTCGTTTCTATCCAGGAGAAGAGAAGAACGATCAAGAATTGGCGAAGTCATTTGCTGCACTGGCTGATGTTTATGTTAACGATGCATTCGGAGCTGCGCATCGTGCACATGCTTCAACTGAAGGAATAGCACACCATCTCCCAGCTGTTGCCGGATTGCTGATGGAAAAAGAACTTTCTGTACTAGGAAAAGCTCTATTCAACCCAGAACGTCCTTTTACAGCTATAATTGGCGGAGCAAAAGTAAAGGATAAGATAGGCGTTATCGAAAACCTTTTAGAAAAAGTCGATCACTTGATCATTGGTGGTGGTCTGGGTTATACATTCATTAAAGCGCAAGGTCATGAAATCGGTAATTCTTTATTGGAAGAAGACAAAATAGAATTGGCCAAATCTTTCATCGAAAGTGCAAAAGAAAAAGGCGTAAAACTCCATTTGCCTATTGATGCAGTCGTAACGGCTGAATTTTCACCTGATGCAGAGGCAGAGAATGTCGATATCGATGCTATTCCACATGATAAAATGGCTCTTGATATCGGTCCAAAAACAAGTGATTTATTTGCGGATGTAATCAAAAGTTCTAAGCTAGTGATTTGGAATGGACCAATGGGAGTATTCGAGTTCGATAAATTTGCGAATGGAACGAGAACGGTTGCTAGAGCCTTGGCGGAAGCAAAAGATACGTACAGCATTGTAGGCGGAGGGGATTCAGCCGCAGCTGCAGAAAAGTTTGGCCTGGCTGAAAAGATGTCCCATATTTCAACTGGCGGCGGTGCATCTCTTGAGTTCATGGAAGGCAAAGAGTTGCCTGGCGTTGTGGCCTTGAACGATAAATAAGATCAATCCGTTACATATTTCAACTTTAGAAGGGATGAGAAACCAAATGCGTAAACCGATTATTGCAGGAAACTGGAAAATGAATAAAACACTATCTGAAGCGACTGCCTTTTTAGAAGAAGTGAGCAATTTGATTCCGAAGCAAGATGTAATTGATACGGTTGTATGTGCTCCAGCTTTATTTTTGGATCAGCTGGTTCAAGCAGCAAAAGGAACCGATGTGAAAATCGGGGCGCAGAACATGCACTTTGAAGAAAGTGGTGCTTTCACAGGAGAAATCAGCCCAATCTCATTGGCTGATCTTGGTGTATCCTACGTCATACTTGGTCATTCTGAACGCCGGGAAATGTTCAACGAAACGGATGAAGCCGTTAATAAAAAAGCTCATGCCGCTTTTGCCCACGGGTTGACCCCGATCGTTTGCTGCGGTGAAACACTTGAGCAAAGGGAAGCTGGCGAAACGAATGATTTCGTAGGCAGCCAGATTGAAAAAGGCCTGGCAGGATTATCTGACGATCAATTGAAACAAGCCGTTATTGCTTATGAGCCGATTTGGGCGATTGGAACAGGGAAATCGTCATCTGCTCAAGATGCGAATGAAGTTTGTTCGCATATCCGCTCAGTTGTTGCCGACAAATTTTCAAATGAAGCAGCTGCAGCCATCCGCATTCAGTACGGTGGCAGTGTAAAACCTGAGAATATTAAAGAGTACATGGCACAACCTGATATAGATGGTGCGTTGGTTGGCGGTGCAAGCTTGAAAACCGATTCATTTTTACAATTGCTGGAGGCTGGTCACTATGAGTAAGTCGCCTGTGGCACTTATCATCTTAGACGGTTTTGGCTGCCGTAACGAAGAAAAAGGAAATGCTGTTTTTCATGCGAAAAAACCGAACTTTGACCGTTATTGGGAACAGTATCCTCATTCCCATTTAACTGCAAGCGGGGAAGCGGTCGGTTTGCCTGCCGGTCAAATGGGGAACTCAGAAGTGGGGCATTTGAATATCGGGGCAGGGCGGATCGTTTATCAAAGTCTGACCCGTGTGAACCTGGCTATCCGTGAAGGCGAGTTTGCACAAAACCAAACCTTGATCGATGCCATGAGCCATACCAAGAAAAAAGGCACGGACCTTCATCTTTTCGGTCTTCTTTCAGATGGCGGCGTGCACAGTCATATTGATCATATGTATGCCCTGCTGAAATTGGCCGCTAAAGAAGGAGTTAAAAATGTATATGTACATGCGTTTTTAGATGGCCGAGATGTTGGACCGAAAACGGCGCAGGGGTATATTAAGGAAGCCGAAGCGAAAATGAAGGAAATCGGTGTTGGTCAGTTTGCGACCATATCCGGAAGGTATTATTCGATGGACCGTGATAAGCGCTGGGAACGTGTGGAGAAATCCTATCGTTCGATGGTGTATGGTGATGGCCCTGCTTACTCTTCTGCGATGGAATGTGTCGAGGATTCGTACGAACATGGTATTTTTGACGAGTTCGTGATACCTTCAGTTATAACGGCGGAAGACGGTAAACCGGTGGCAACGATTAAAGATGATGATGCCGTAATCTTTTATAACTTCCGTCCAGACCGTGCGATCCAGATTTCCAATACGTTCACGAATGAGGATTTTCGCTCATTTGACCGCGGCCCTGGACATCCGAAGCATCTCCATTTTGTCTGTTTGACACATTTTTCAGAAACAGTTGACGGATATGTTGCATTTAATCCGACAAATCTTGATAATACATTAGGGGAAGTACTTTCCCAAAACCAGCTTACCCAGCTTCGTATCGCTGAAACTGAAAAATATCCTCATGTGACGTTTTTCATGAGCGGCGGACGTGAAGAGAAGTTTCCTGGTGAAGAGAGGATTTTAATTAATTCTCCGAAAGTCGCTACATATGATTTACAACCGGAAATGAGTGCTTATGAAGTAACGGATGCATTGGTGGAACAAATTGAGGCTGACCGTTTTGATGCCATTCTCTTGAATTTTGCCAACCCGGACATGGTTGGTCATTCAGGGATGCTTGAGCCTACCATTAAAGCGATTGAAACAGTGGATGAATGCTTAGGCAGGATTGTCGATTTAATCGTCTCAAAAGGCGGTACAGCAATCATTACCGCTGACCATGGGAACGCTGATGAAGTCGTAACGCTTGAAGGCAATCCCATGACAGCCCATACTACGAATCCCGTTCCTGTCATTATCACTAAAAATCAGGTAACATTAAGAACAGGTGGTATTCTAGGCGATTTAGCTCCAACGATGCTTGATTTGCTTGGAGTCGAAAAACCTGTTGAAATGACAGGGAAATCCCTATTATCTAAATAAAATTGTGAATAGGAAAAGGAGAGATTTATAATGCCGTACATCGAACATGTATATGCACGCGAAGTGCTAGATTCCCGTGGTAATCCAACAATAGAAGTAGAAATCCAAACAGAGTCCGGATACTTCGGACGTGCAATCGTACCATCAGGTGCTTCAACAGGAGAACACGAAGCTGTTGAGCTTCGTGACGGAGATAAATCTCGCTACCTGGGTAAAGGGGTACAAAAAGCAGTCGATAATGTAAATGATATCATTGCTGAAGCTGTCATCGGTTTGGATGTAACGAACCAAGCAGGGCTTGACCTTACTATGATTGAATTGGATGGCACTGAAAACAAAGGCAACTTGGGAGCTAATGCAATCCTTGGAGTATCAATGGCTGCTGCCCATGCTGCTGCGGAATTTTCAGGTTTACCATTGTATCGTTATCTTGGAGGGTTCAATGCGAAACAACTTCCAACTCCAATGATGAACATCATTAACGGCGGATCACATGCCGATAACAATGTTGACTTCCAGGAATTCATGATTCTTCCTGTAGGTGCTCCTAGCTTCAAAGAAGCAGTTCGTATGGGTGCTGAAGTATTCCATGCATTGAAATCTGTCCTTTCTGCCAAAGGCTTGAACACGGCAGTCGGCGATGAAGGCGGTTTTGCGCCAAACCTTGGTTCAAACCGTGAAGCACTGCAAGTCATTATCGAGGCAATTGAAAAAGCTGGCTACAAAGCAGGCGAAGATATCTACCTTGGCATGGACGTAGCTTCATCCGAATTCTATAACAAAGAAACAGGCAAATATGATCTTGCAGGCGAAGGCCGCAATGGTGTTACATCCGAAGAAATGGTTGCTTTCTATGAAGAGCTAGTGAATGAATTCCCTATTCTCTCCATCGAAGACGGCCTGGATGAAAATGACTGGGATGGCCACAAACTTTTAACGGAACGCATCGGTTCTAAAGTTCAACTTGTTGGTGACGATCTTTTCGTAACGAACACGAAAAAATTGGCTGAAGGCATCGAAAAAGGCATCGGTAACTCCATCCTGATCAAAGTGAACCAAATTGGTACACTGACTGAAACGTTTGATGCAATCGAAATGGCTAAACGCGCAGGCTACACTGCAGTCGTTTCCCACCGTTCCGGTGAAACGGAAGATGCAACGATCGCTGATATCGCCGTTGCAACAAACGCAGGACAAATCAAAACGGGTTCAATGTCCCGTACAGACCGTATCGCTAAATACAACCAACTTCTTCGCATCGAAGACCAGCTTGGTGACTTGGCTGTATATGGCGGCTTGAAATCTTTCTATAACTTGAAGAAGTAATTATTTTGGATTACGCTTCTGACGAGAAGATGGATTCAGCACAGTAATTTCTTTTCCCCTCCTATTCAATGTGGCAATCCACATTGAATAGGAGGTTTTTTTATGCTTATAAAGTTAGCGAGAATTCGTCCAGTCACTAATCTGAGCTTGGTTCAGGGTTGGTAAATAGTATTAATCAAACGTTTGATTAATACCGTTTCATAACAAAAAGGTGCCGCATCCGGGCACCTTTTTGTTATTTATTCGACACAGCTTCCACTGGTACGGCATTATAGTATTCTTCTAATGTAATCTTCGCTCCAAAGATTTCAGTTGCGGCATCGACACCGACATAGCGGATGTGCCATGGTTCGTATTTATAGCCTGTGATGTTTTCCTTGCCTTCCGGGTAGCGGATGATAAATCCGTATTCATGGGCGTGTTCAGCAAGCCAGGCCGCTTCATTCGTGTCACCGAAGCAATCTTGGGCTGCACATGCACCATCATGGGTCGTGACGTCAATCGCTAGACCCGTTTCATGCTCGCTTGTCCCAGGCATTGCACTGTAGGTTCTCGCTTTTTCTTCCCCGTCTTTAGCCACATAGTTGTTAAAGACAGCAATTTGCGTTTGATGTGAACGGTAAGCGGAAACTCCGGCAAAGTGCATGTTTTCGTTTTCGGCAGCTTGGAACATCTCTTCAAGCGCTTCTCCCGCCTCTTTTCGCATCATTCTTTTTTCAATTTTATCTTGAAAGATGAAATCCACTTTTGGATAGACAAGGTCATCAGGTTTGTAATCTTCCGGCAGGCTGTATTGTTTATTGACGAGTACAGGTATGCTTTCCGGGTTGGCTAACGTCTGAAGGCCAGCCTGTGCGGGTTCAGCCGTTTCATCAACTTCCACCTGGCGTTGGGCCGTTTCTTTTGAATCATTATTCTCACCAGTTTCTGTCTCCGTATCCTGGGAGCTCGGCTGTTCTTCTTTTGGCTCTTTTTTATCCTCGTTTGATTGGTCGAATGAGCATCCGGACAATAGAATGAAAGATGATAGAGCAGTTGCTGCAAATATAGGTTTTAACATATGAAAGGCCCCTTGCTTTTAATATAAGATTTCCAATAAAAGTAGTTTTAAAAATTATCGTGATAAGTAATCCCTTGTTAACTCACTTTGATATTTATCAAGAAATAAGCCAATCCAGACGACCATCAACAAAAAAGGATAATCATTGCGGATTGCGGTTTCCACGACGGGATCAGACCAAAAGTTCGAAAGGAAACCTGACGACATCCTGAATGTCTCGAATGTGACAAGGGCGTGCAGCGATAACCAAAGAATCGTAAGAGTATTGGTCCCAAAACCAATGACCGCTGCTATGATGCTCAGCAAGGCGGCTGCTGCCCCGATCAGGAGGACATGGAAGCTGGATTGGAAAAAGTCGATACCGCTATTGGAAAGTCCATTATAAATAATAGCAGTAAAATAAACGGTTGTCGTGATATATGCAGCAAATAATAAGTATCGATTTCCGTGATACTTTGCCAACAGCAATAAAAGCGGTGATAGGATGATTAATAGGACACTGATAAGATTGCTTCCGCCTGTCCATAAAGAATAGCCGGCAACCGCCGAGAATAGGATGGTCAGGAGATCAAGAATCCGAAGTATGGACTTAAACATGTTGACACCTCTTTCTCAATTTATGCAAATTATCTCAAACTTTGTTCCAAAAAGAAATAAATGACTATGGATATTTAGGAATTCCTACCATCATAGCATAACAAAGATTGTGGATATTTAGTGGGTGTGGTAAAGTTAAAGTAATTGTTTATTGGTTCTTCAGGAGGTGTAATTGCATGCATGCATTTCTCATAACGCTTTTAGTGATTGTCAGTATCGCCCTCATCGTGACGGTATTGCTTCAATCAGGTAAGAGTGCAGGTTTATCAGGTGCGATTGCCGGCGGTGCTGAGCAGCTATTCGGAAAGCAAAAGGCACGCGGTTTGGACCTGGTTTTACATCGCGCAACGATAGTATTGGCGATTTTATTCTTTGCTTTAACTTTACTTGTTGCATTCTTTGATGTGTAATGGATCAAAAATGAGTCTAGCTAAATAGCTAGGCTTTTTTCTTTGCACAATAGTTGCATGAATAGATATAGTGATTTTAGTACTTAATTATAGGATAGGAATTTTTTTAATTCTATTTACTGATAAAGGAGCATAAAGTCATGAAAATCAAGCTGCAGCAGCCCTTTACTTTTGAAGGCGGAAAAAGAGCTGTCTTACTTTTACATGGATTTACGGGGAATTCGGCGGATGTACGGATGCTTGGCCGTTATTTGGAGAAACAGGGATACACCTGCCATGCCCCGCACTATAAAGGACATGGCGTTCCGCCAGAGGAGCTGGTGAAAACGGGCCCGGAAGATTGGTGGAAAGATGTCATGATGGCCTACGATTTTCTGAAAAGCAAAGGCCATGAAGAAATTGCTGTTGCCGGACTCTCATTAGGAGGCGTATTTTCTCTTAAATTAGGTTACACTGTACCTATAAAGGGTATCGTATCAATGTGTGCGCCTATGTATATCAAAAGTGAAGAAATGATGTTTAAAGGAGTATTGGAGTACGCCAGAGAATTTAAGAAGTATGAAGGGAAAACTCAAGAGCAAATAGAGCTTGAAATGGACCTCCTTGCCGATAAACCCATGAATACATTGAAAGCCCTTCAGGAATTGATAACGGATGTACGAGAGCACGTCGACCTTATTTACGCGCCGACATTTGTCGTGCAGGGTCGGCATGATGATGTTATCAATCCAAAAAGTGCCGATATTATTATTGACGCCATTGAATCACCGGTCAAAAAAATCAAGTGGTATGAAGAATCCGGTCATGTCATAACTCTTGATAAAGAAAAAAACCAGTTGCATGAAGATGTATTGGAATTTTTAGAAAGTCTGGATTGGTCCGAATAACAAATTTATCATACCCTGAATAGGAGGGTTTTCATGGAAGATAACATTCAAGAACATATTAATAAGCTTCTGACGTACATGACCGATGAAGCGTATAAGCCGCTAACGGTACAAGAACTGGAAGAGGCTTTGAAAATCGAAGACTCGGCGGATTTCAAGAATTTTGTTAAGGCTTTAGTAAAGATGGAAGAAAAGGGGTTGGTGGTCAGAACGAGGAGCAATCGTTACGGCCTGCCGCAAAAAATGAATTTGTTCCGCGGTAAATTAACGGGACATGCAAAGGGATTCGCCTTTGTGACACCTGAAGATAACCCAGGAATGGACGATATTTTCATTCCGCCAAATGAAACGGGCACAGCGATGCATGGGGATGTCGTCATGGTACGAGTATCTTCGGAAACATCCGGCTCAAGGCAAGAAGGCACGGTCATCAGAATACTTGAACGCGGAATTACACAAGTGGTAGGTACATACTCCGAAAGTAAAAGTTTTGGTTTCGTCATTCCTGATGATAAAAAGATCGCAAACGATATTTTCATTCCACAGCATGCTTCACATGGAGCGGTAGAGGGCCATAAGGTTGTCGTCAAGCTTACTTCTTATCCTGAAGGACGCGTAAGTGCTGAAGGTGAAGTCATTGAGATTCTTGGGCATAAAAATGATCCGGGTGTAGATATTCTTTCAGTGATCCATAAATATGGTTTGCCGATGGAGTTCCCGGATGACGTCATGGAGCAAGCCAATGCCGTTTCGGATACTATTCAAGAAAGTGAAATTGGCAATCGCAGGGATTTGCGCAATGACGTTTTGGTCACGATTGATGGAGCTGATGCAAAGGACCTGGATGATGCGGTCACTGTTTCTAAACTTGAAAATGGCAATTACAAGCTGGGTGTTCATATTGCTGATGTCAGCCATTATGTGACGGAAGGATCGCCAATCGATAAGGAAGCTTTGGAAAGAGGGACGAGCGTTTATTTGGTGGACAGGGTCATTCCAATGATCCCGCATCGTTTATCGAATGGCATTTGTTCCTTGAATCCACAAGTCGACCGTTTTACACTATCATGTGAAATGGAAATCACGCCGGATGGTCAAGTCGTCAACCATGAGATTTTTGAAAGTGTCATTAAGACGACAGAACGTATGACATATGGCAATGTGAACAAAATCCTTGTGGATAAGGATGAAGAACAGCTCGAACGCTATGAAGCGTTGGTGCCGATGTTCCAGGACATGGAGAAGTTAGCAGCCATCCTTCGCAAGAACCGGATGAACCGCGGTGCGATCGACTTTGATTTCAATGAAGCGAGAGTTATCGTTGATGAAGAGGGCCATCCGACTGATGTGGTTTTACGTGAAAGGTCTGTTGCGGAAAAGCTGATTGAAGAGTTCATGCTTGCGGCCAATGAAACCGTTGCTGAGCACTTCCACCGTCTTAAGGTTCCGTTCATTTACCGTATTCATGAAGATCCCAAGCCGGAAAAACTACAGCGTTTCTTCGAATTCATTACGAATTTCGGTTATATTGTACGTGGATCGGCCAATGACGTTCATCCTAAGGCGTTACAGGAAATCATTGAGGCGGTTGCCGGCAAACCGGAAGAAACGGTCATATCAACCGTTATGCTTCGTTCCATGCAACAAGCGAAATATGATCCTGAGAGCTTAGGCCACTTTGGATTATCAGCTGAATTTTATACACATTTCACATCGCCGATTCGCCGATACCCGGATTTAATCGTACACAGGTTGATCAGGACCTACTTGGTGGAAGGTAAACTCGATGAAGCTACGAAGGAGAAATGGAATGCCATTTTACCTGAGATTGCCGATCATACATCGAAACGTGAACGTCGCTCAGTAGATGCTGAACGGGAAACGGATGATCTGAAGAAAGCGGAATATATGCTTGATAAAATCGGCGAAGAATATACCGGGATCATTGGTTCGGTTACGAATTTCGGGATGTTTGTAGAATTGCCGAACACGATTGAAGGGCTTGTCCATGTCAGCTTCATGACGGATGATTATTATCGCTTCGATGAGCGTCAGCTTGCAATGATCGGGGAACGGACAGGTAATGTGTTCCGGATTGGCGATGAAATCGACGTACGTGTTTCCAACGTCAATAAAGAGGAACGCGCCATTGATTTTGAAATTATCGGCATGAAGGTAAGCCGTCCGCGTCCATCTGGCGAGAAGAAAATATTCAAAGCCAATTCAGGTGAACGTAAACGCGGCCGAGGCGGCAATGGAGGACGTAACGAAGGAAAAGGCGGCGGCCGTAATGGAGATAAGCCTTCTTCTGAGAGAAAACCTAAAAAGAAGAAAAAATTCTTTGAAAATGCGCCAGCAGCCAAGCGCAAGAGAAAACCAAAAAAGAGATAAAGATTGAGGCGGGGGATGATCATTTCATTCTCTCGCCGCGATTGGATGTTAAAAAGGGGAGAGTTAGATGCCAAAAGGCTCAGGTAAACAACTAGCACAAAATAAAAAAGCTTATCATGATTTTTTTATTGAACAAACGTTTGAAGCGGGAATCGTTTTAAAAGGGACCGAAATCAAAGCAATCCGTGCGGCCCGAGTGAATTTGAAGGATGCCTTTGCTAAAATAGAAAATGGTGAAATTTATCTTCATAATATGCATGTCAGCCCGTATGAGCAAGGAAACCAGTTTAACCATGACCCGTTGCGGACACGGAAGCTTCTTTTGCATAAAAAAGAAATCAGTAAACTGATCGGTGAAACAAAGGAAACAGGTTACACTATCGTCCCGTTGAAAATGTATTTAAAGAATGGCTTTGCCAAAGTTTTAATCGGACTGGGTAAAGGGAAGAAACAATATGACAAGCGTGATGACCTGAAGAAGAAGGAAGCGAAGCGTGATATTGAACGTGCTTTCCGTGATCGTCAGAAGATGTAAAACTGCCAAGACCTTACAATTGATTTTTTGAACCAATCTGTTATAATTAATCCTGTACCGATGACAATTGAATATCAGCCAACTTGCTGACTATTCTTCTCTCGTACGCTCCATTTCTATCATGGGGACGTTACGGATTCGACAGGGATAGTTCGAGCTTAAGTTGCGAGTCGAGGGGATCGGCCTCGTTAAAACGTCAACGCCTATAACTGGCAAACAAAACAACAACCTAGCTTTCGCTGCTTAATAACAGTCGATAGCTGTTCCTCCCTCCATGGCCCACGTGGTAGGGTAAGGGACTCACTCTAAGTGGGATACGCCGGAATCCACCGTCTGAGGATGAAGGAAGAGACCAATCAGACTAGCTGCTCTGCCGCCTGTCGATAGGCTAATGAGTTCGCGAAATGCGAATATATCGACTACACTCGTAGAAGCTTAAGTGCCGTTATGTCTGGACGTGGGTTCGACTCCCACCGTCTCCACCAATACATATATTGGTGGTTTTTTATTTGTTTTTTAAGTTATTTTTGTCGAAAAATCGATAAATCGTATAATTCGCAGATAAATCAGGAGCTTTCGCAGATATATATCCATTTTCGAAGATATAATCCCGATTTCGCAGATAAATTGTACAATCGCTATCATTTAAAGGAATATTCCCTTCTGCTGTAGAATCATTTGGGAGAAACTAAGATTGGAGCGATGAAATTGATTGTAAAAAAGCGAAAAGTTCCTCTTGCCATCCGCAAATTACGTGCATTAGCGAGCAGGCTTCCTCCGAATCACCCTAAACTCCCCTTAATCATGAACGATCTCAAAAAAAGGGAAGCGGGCTATAGAGGAGAATGTTCCATTGATTTTCCATTAAGCTTTCTTGAACCGAAAAGCTATTTCATCTTCCACGATTTAAGGCTGCAGGATCAAATAAGATTTTTTCAATTGGATACCTTATTAGTCTCCAAAAAATATGCGCTTATCATTGAAGTGAAGAACATTGCAGGGGCAATCTATTTTGATCCGCATTTCAATCAGCTCATTCGAACGATAGAAGGAAAAGAGACGGCATTTCCAGATCCCATCATACAAGTCAGCCGCCAAGAATCACAGTTAACCAATTGGTTCTTGAAAAATGGTTTTCCCTCACTTCCAATCCACTCTTTAATCGTCATCAGTAATCCCCAAACAATCATCCGTACAGCTCCTGATAACCATAAACTCCACTATAAAGTTATCCATCGCAACGCACTTCCATCTAAAATTAAGCAAATGGAAGATTCCATAACAGACTCCAGTTTTAGTGAAAAAGATTTGAAGAAAGCAATTCGTGTAATGAATAAACACCACATCGATGCGGACTTTTCCATACTGGAACGATACAATCTTATCGAAGAGGACCTAATAAAAGGAGTGATATGTGAGAATTGCGAGGGGAATCAGTTATTTAGAAGCCATGGTACATGGATTTGTCATCAATGCCAATTAACCAGTAAAAAAGCACATATCTCAGCTTTACGAGATTATTTTTATCTATTAGGCTCGACCATAACGAATCGGCAGTTGAGGGACTTTTTAAACATTTCTTCTTCATCCAGTGCAACGAGGATCTTGCAATCATTGAATCTGACAAGCAGTGGTGCGAATAAGGGGAGGGTGTACAATCTTTATTTTGATGAGTGATCTGACCCTCACCTTATATTAATTCTCTATATTTACATCAATATTTTGGAAATCCTCCAAAATAATATCTATTACTGGAAAAACTCCATCAGCTTGATAAGCTAATAAGATTTTTTTTACTGAGGCAATATGTAATTCTTCCATTTTCATATTTTTTATATCCGCCATTTTTTTCTCATTTCTTTCTTTGTGGGATAATTTTTTGTGCCGTAAACCCACATGAAAAATCTATCTAACTCACTAACCTCTTGCTCTGTAAAGCCATGTGATAATAACTCATAATACCTAGACTTTAAATTCGGGGCTATACTATCATGTAATTTAAAAAATGCATGCTTCAATAAAAACAATTCGTATTCTAGTTCCTTAATTTTTTCTTCTTGATTCATTAAATCATCCACTCCAATGCTAATCTTATCTAATACGCTACACTTTCAGCAGTTGTTCGTTTTACTTTTGCAGCATCATTACCAATCCATACTCTGGCAGTTTTAACTATTTTCGCTTTGTTATTAAGAGCTTCTTTAATTGCTACTTTTACTACCTTTGTCGAACCAGCCGCTGGCTGGATTCCTATAGAAGTAGTAGGTTCTTGTACGTTCTCATTTTCACTCACTGATGTAGAAGTAGAAGTAGAAGTAGAAGTAGACGCTGAAGCAGTTCCGATTCCAATCCCACTAAGTATTAAAATACCAGACATTAAAACTAATAGAATCTTAGAAAAAATATTTGTTTTCAAAAGAATTCCTCCTCAAAATTTGGTTAATTAGTAACAACTCCACCCTAACGTTAGTGTGAAATATATCCATATAAATTTACTTTTATTTAAAAAAATATAAAATATTAGGATTTAATACCTATTTTTATCAAAAAAACATGTCTAGTATGGTAGTTGTAGGTATTAATAAAATAAGAAGGTCTTCTCTTTTTAGACAAGTTCGTCCTACTTGATAGAAAAAAGACTCAAAAGAAGCATGATCTTCTCTTAAGTCTTTGTTTTGATTCTATTCTTTTAGTTCCTTGCCCATTCCCTTTAGGAAGTGGACGCCAAAACCGATCGCCCGGTTTATGTCTGGATCATTCAATGTTTTCATTAAATCCAAAACGCCGATCTTTTTATCGGCCTGAAGGAATTTGTTTCCTTCATCGATTCCTGCAAGTGCACTGTTAAGCAGTTTCGTGGATTGAGCGGCATCAGCATTCATCAAGGCTCCTGTTGCGCCCATAAGGGTATTGATCAGGTTTGTTACGGGCTGCCTAGTGACTTGTTGAAGAGCGATTTTCGCAATTTGTTCTTTTCCTTGAAGCATGGAGGTTGCGGCTTCGAATACTCCCGAGTCATTCAGTTCATTGACGATTTTAAACATATTGTTTAAGACATCTTCATTATTGGTGATGAGTGTTTTCAGTTCTTCTAGTTTTTGTAGCTTTATTTCTTCCTCAGTAATGGGATTATGGATTTCCGTAATAGGAGCTGCCATGATCTTCACCCTCCTTGTTTATTTATCCGTTAAGTGAACATATCCTGGACGCGCCCACTTACGTTCTACCTCGACACCATTTTGAGGATGACGTTTTTTGTTCCGTGGATTTGTACCCGGTAATGGGATATCCCCGCTTGCGCTTAATACCTCCATGCGGACCATCGTCTGCTTGTAAGCAGGCGTGCTTGTGCGTTGATCATAGATAGGACCAGTCAGGAAGTTAATGGCAGAGTCTTTATCGACGGAGTTCATTGGTAAAAATAGCTCATTATTTTTAACACGGTCTGTGACCAGGGCTTTTAATTTAACGGCCCCGAATGGAGACACTAAGCGAACGAGTCCGCCATCACTGACTTTACGTTCTTGTGCAAGTTCTGGTGAAACTTCAACGAAAATATCAGGTACTTTCGATTGGATTCCATTGGATTTGTTCGTCATATTTCCTTCATGGAAATGCTCCAGCATGCGTCCATTATTGATATGAAGGTCATATTCTTCTGGGAATTTATGCGGTTCTACCCAGTCAGCCAGTGCAAAGCGCGCTTTCTTATCAGGGAAGTTGAAGCCATCCACATAAAGAAGCGGCGTGTTTGATCCATCATGGCTTCCCCAGAGGAAGCTGTTCCATCCTTCCAGCACATCGTAATTCGCTTGGCTGAATATTGGAGACAGGCTTGCCATTTCATCATAGATTTCACCAGGATGTGTGTAGTTCCAATTCGCACCTAAGCGGTTGGCGATCTCTTGAGTGATTTCCCAGTCGGCTTTAGAATCTCCCATAGTGGGAAGGGCTTTATATAAACGCTGTACACGGCGCTCCGTATTGGTGAACGTTCCGTCTTTTTCAAGAGATGGAGCTCCGGGTAATACCACGTCGGCATATTGGGCTGTCCTTGAAAGGAAAATATCCTGTACAACAAAGAAATCCAATCCGGATAACACTTTATCTACATGGTTTGCATCCGCATCAACAAGTGCCATATCTTCACCTACTAGATACATGGCCTTCATGTCGCCTTTTTCTATCGCTTTAAGCATTTCAATATTGTTCAAGCCTGGTTTACCATCGATTTTCACTCCATAAGCTTTTTCGAATTTAGCACGTGCCACGTCATCGGTGACATGCTGATATCCTGGAAGCCATGTTGGAAGAGTGCCCATATCGCAAGCGCCCTGCACATTGTTATGGCCGCGAAGCGGATATGCTCCCGCTCCTGGGCGACGGTAGTTACCTGTGGCTAATAGCAGGTTGGAAATTGCAGCCGAAGTATCGGAAGCACCGGTGTTTTGTGTAACGCCCATTCCCCAGAGAATGCATGTTCCGTCTGCATCACGAATGGTCTCAGCTATTTGGATCAATGTTTCTTTTGAAATACCTGTGTGTGTTTCTGCATATTCCAGGGTATATTTTTCAAGTACTTCTTTATAATCGTCGAAGAAGTTAACATTTTCATTGATGAATTCTTGATCATGCCAGCCTTGATCGATCATATACTTTGTAACCGCCATCAACCAAACTTGGTCTGTTCCTTGTTTTGGACTGATATGGATGTCGGAACGCTCGGCCATTTCGTTTTTGCGGATGTCAGCTACGATCAGTTTTTGTCCGTGAAGCTTGTGTGCCCGTTTAACGCGTGTCGCCAATACGGGATGGCCTTCAGCCGGGTTAGCCCCAACGATTATGACCAGACCTGCTGCGGCAATATCTTTGATCGTACCAGCATCTCCGCCCATGCCGACTGTACGGAACAGTCCGTCTGTTGCTGGGGATTGACAGTAACGCGAGCAATTGTCGACGTTATTCGTTTCGAACATTTGCCGTGCCAGTTTTTGAATTACATAGTTTTCCTCATTCGTGATCTTGGATGAGGAAATGAAGCCTACTGAATTTCCGCCGTATTGCTGTTTGATCGAACCGAGTCTGGATGCAACCAAATCAAGTGCTTCATCCCAGCTTGATTCAACGAATCTTCCATTTTTCCGAATCAGGGGCTTTGTCAAACGTTTTTCCGAGTTTACGAAGTCCCAACCGAATTTTCCTTTCACACATGTGGAAATCGCATTGACGGGTGCTTCATGAGTAGGTTGGACTTTAAGGATTTTACGGCCTTTTGTCCAGACTTCGAATGTGCATCCTACCCCACAGAACGTACAGACCGTTTTTGTCTTCTTCGTACGGGTATCACGCATTGCCGCTTCAATCTCCGAAATGGCAAAAATCCCGCTGTATCCAGGTTCTACTTCTTTAACAAGGTCAATCATTGGTTCAAGCATATCGTTTTTCAAACCTGACATGAAGCCAGCCTCACCCAGCATCGATTTTTCCATTAATGCATTACATGGACAAATGGTTACACACTGTCCGCAGCCTACACAGGATGAGTTATTGATTTCCGTTCCTTCATCCCAGATTACCCGAGGGCGTTCTGCTTCCCAGTCGATGGACAGCGTTTCGTTGACCTGAAGGTTTTGGCAGACTTCGACACATTGCCCGCATGCGATGCATTGATTGGCATCATAGCGGTAAAATGGATGGGACATATCGACGGCACCCAATTCCACTTTCGGTGTGTAAGGATATTTTTGGTGTTCAATTTCCATTAATTCTGCTGTGTTATGCAGTTCGCAATTTCCGTTATTATTATCACATACAGTACAGTATAAAGAATGGTTTTCCAGAATCCGGTCCATGGCTTCGGTTTGGGCTTCTTTTGCCTTGCTCGAGTCCAAGGCTATATCCATGCCGCTCACTGCCTTTGTCGAACATGATCGGACGAGTTTCCCATTAACTTCGACGATGCATGTATCGCATGTTTGGATCGGATCCACTTCAGGAACATAACAAATCTGTGGATGGGCAATCTCATTTTGGTTGATGACCTCCAGTATTGTTGCTCCTTCATCAGCGGTATAATCCTTCCCATTGATTTTGATGGTGATGTTTGAATCGATCATTATATTTCCCCCTTTTATAGCCAAAAACACGCAAAAAAACCACCATGATCACACCTCCGGCTCTGAACGGAAATGTAGGTCATGGTGGAATAGTTTAATAGCAAGGCTTGCCAATATACCAATCCATACCATAATGGATGATTTTAAAAAAGATAGGACACAACAGTACACTATTATGCTCCCAACTTTCCTCTTTAATATTATACCTTTAATTTTAACAAGAAACAATCCTGGATGGAGGTTATCATTCCCAAATTCCTTTCGTTTTTCTTCGCTTTGATTTATGATAAGAAAATTGAGAACTTATTTTTCTTGAATTGGAGTGACGTAACGGTGTCAAAAGTTATCCATGAATTCAATGATATGATTCGTAAGCTGCGCAAGGAACTATTCGGTAAAGGACCAGAACGCATACACACGGTATTCGTGGAAAATATGGCAGTTTCTACGTTATATGGGAATTTGACTCCTACAGAAATGTTCATATCAAGATCAGAGGAAGGAAGGGATATGGTCCATTCAGCACGAACCAAAATGGTTCAGGATGTGTATTCGGAGAGTCCTCCTGATGGAATGGAAGAACTGGTTGGAGCTAAACTGGTCCATTTGTTTTCAGACATCAAAATCAAAGAGAACATAGCGATTTCCGTATTTGTATTTGATAAGAATATAGCTGACAAACTCAACGGGCATTGACCATGTCCTTACATATTGGTCAATTGGCTCCTGGATATTAAAAGGAGTGGGAACATGAAAGCGATTGAAATGAAAAGGGACATCATCCGGATAACCAAAGGCAACATCGAGCGGACGGAGGATACGATCGTGACGGAGTATCCCGTTACTGTCAAAATAAATGGCCAGGAATTCGTCACGATGGTTTGTACACCTGAATACATCGAGGATATGGTGATTGGTTATTTGGCTTCGGAAGGCATCATCAAAAAATATGATGAGATAAAAGAAATCTGGGTCCAGGAAAAAGAAGGCTTTGTTCATGTGAAGACAGACAAAGTGAATCCCTACTTCCAGGACTTTCAAAATAAGCGATATATTACATCATGCTGCGGAATGAGCAGACAAGGGTTCGTCTTTGTGAATGATGCATTGACTGCCAAGAAAATGGATAATGTTTCGGTGAGACTGACTCCTGATGACTGCTTCCGCTTGATGAAGGATTTACAAAATTCCGCTGTCACGTTCCAGAATACAGGCGGAGTCCACAATGCAGCATTATGTGATGTCGATGGCCTCGTATTAAGCAGAATGGATATCGGACGGCATAACGCCTTGGACAAAATATACGGCCATTGCTTGAAAAATGGCATTTCGATAGAAGGGAAAGCTATCGTGTTCAGCGGCCGGATTTCATCCGAAATTCTCTTGAAAGTGGCGAAAATCGGCTGTGAACTGATACTCTCGAAATCCGCTCCAACCGAATTGGCTTTGGAGTTGGCTGAAGGATTGGGAATCACCACGGTCGGGTTCATTCGTAATGATTCACTGAATATCTACACATGCCCTGAAAGAATTCAATTGAATGACTGAGCGTCCTCCGTTTGAGAGATGCTTGTGGGAAAGTCCTAGCCGGCATGGCTTGGGCTTTTTTTGTACTTGTAAAAGGATATATCCAACAGGCCTTTTGTGGTACAGTTTGGATAAAACATTCAAGGAAAAGCGTATCGGGGGAAGGATTATGAACGAAAGGGATTGGCATATTTTAAAGGTGTTGCATGAAAACAAGAATATTACTAAAACGGCGCAAAGTTTATATATCTCGCAACCTTCTTTAACGAAACGAATTCAACAAATCGAGAAGGAATTCAATCTAAAGATAGTGGAGCGTGGTACAAGGGGAGTGCAGTTCACCCCTCAAGGGGAATATTTGGCCATCTGTGCAGATGAGATGCTGATCAGGCTCCGGCAGATAAAAGAGACAGCGTTCAATATGGGTCAGGAGATCAGTGGAACATTACGGCTGGGTGTTTCCAACTATATCACGCTGCATAAATTGCCAGGCCTGCTGAAAATATTTCGTGAGCGATATCCTAAAGTGGATTTCCATGTGACAACTGGATGGAGTAAAGAAGTGCTGAACCTCATTTATAAGGAGGAAGTGCATGTCGGGATTGTACGGGGGGACTATCAATGGTCAGGATCAAGGCATCATCTTTTTGAGGAAACGATTTGTATTGCTTCTAAGGAAGAAATCGAAGTCCGGAACCTGCCTTTCCTGCCGAGGATCGATTATGGGACGGATGCTCTTTTGAAAACAATGATAGATAATTGGTGGAGAGACAATTTTTCTGGACCTCCTTTGGTGGGGATGGAAGTGGATAAAGGTGATACATGCAAAGAAATGGTCAAGAATGGCCTGGGATATGGTATCCTTCCCAGTGTTTTATTGGAGAAAGACCAAAATCTCCGTCAAATGGACCTTAAGGATAAGCATGGCAATCCCCTTATCAGGAATACGTGGATGTTATATCATGAAAAGTCGCTGGAATTAAAACTGGTCAAGGAGTTTGTCGATTTTGTTAAAGACGTCGATTTCATGAGTGATATTTAAAAGGAAGCGCAGAAACCTCTGTGCTTTTTTATCATTCCTTTTTTGAATGGTTAACGATAATTTATTGGTATTTTAATTATGGTTATCCCGGCATTATGATAGATGGGAGATGTAAATCATCAGGAATATGCCTAAGGAATGGAGAGGAAGTCAAGTGAGTGTCCTGTTACTGATCGTATTGAATGTCATTGTGCCGGTCTTTTTCCTTATAGGGGCTGGGGCCATTTTGCATCGTAAATTCAAGTTGGATATGAATACACTGTCTAAATTGAATCACTTCCTGCTCATGCCGGCCATTAGCTTTGTCAATATCTATCAAAGCAACATGGATGGTGGGATGATCGTCCAGATATTCAGCTTCCTTGCTCTTCAAGCAGTAAGCCTCATCGTCGTGAGTACAGCGGTAGCTAAACTAGCCAGGTTTGATCAAAGCCTTTCTGCAACGTTTAAAAATAGTGTAGTCTTGAATAACTCGGCCAATTTCGGGTTACCGGTCAGTCAGATGGTTTTTCATGGAAATCCCCTTGGCCTGTCGATCCAGGTCATCGTGATCATATTTCAAAACCTGTTAACCTATACCTATGGATTGATGAATTCCGTTTCAGTCCATACAAAAAGTGCAAAGGGTGCCATTCGTGAGTTCTTGAAGAACCCCGTCATTTATGCTTTATTACTCGGTTTTCTATTACAGGCCGCTTCTTTCGACATTCCTCTGTTCTTATGGACCCCGATTGATAATATCGCGAGTGCCTTCATAGCCATTGCATTGATTACATTGGGTGCACAGAGTGCCTATTTGAAAATAACGCATTTCCCGCTCCCGCTTATCCTTAGCTTGATTGGGCGGTTAATACTTTCACCATCCATCGCATTCCTGATCATTCTCATGCTGGGCTTGGAAGGGACTGTCGCTCAGGGATTATTTATCGCAAGCTCATTTCCAACATCAAGAAACAGCGCATTATTCGCTTTGGAATATGACAACCATCCGGAGTATGCGGCACAAGCGGTATTGATGTCGACTTTATTCAGCAGCATAACGGTAACGATGGTCGTATATCTATCTAAAATATTATTCTAGAAGGGCTGCTCTTAATGGGCGGGCCTTTTCCCCATGTCCGCCAATAAAACTTTATGAACAATATGGATGTTATGGAAGTTATGCATTTTAGTTGGGCAATCAAAGAAAACGACGATATTTTTGTAGAATTAAGAAAACGCTTTCAAAAGGGGGATTATCATGTTTTCTCGTAAAAAGATTTCTGCGATCATATTGGCAAGTTCGTTAGCTTTAAGTTTAGGTGCATGCGGCAGTTCGGATACATCAGGAGAAAAGAAAGAAAGTACAGGTTATCCGAAAAAAGCGATAACGATCGTTGCTCCTTCAGGCGCAGGCGGGGGATGGGATTTAACCGCTCGTTCATTTACAAAGGTCTTGGGTGAGACAAAACTGGTGAACCAGCCATTGACCGTCGAAAACAAACCCGGTGGCGGGGGCGCAGTCTTCATGGCGGATTATGCAACACAGCAAGCGGATAACAATGATATGCTGTTTGTGAATTCACCGCCTGTCATCATCAATAACCTTAAAAAAGAAGGCAACAGTCCTTATGGATATAAAAATACGACTCCTTTGGCGCAGCTTACAAAAGATTATGGGGCGATAGTGGTAAAGGCGGATTCAAAATTCAAGGATTTGAAATCAGTGCTAGAAGCGGTGAAGAAAGATCCGCGTAAGTTGACCTTTGCAGGAGGATCGGCTCCGGGATCCATGGATCATTTGATTTCCATTCTTCCAGCCTATGAATATGGCTTGAATCCAACTGAACTTAAATACGTTTCGTACGACGGTGGCGGCGAAGCGATTACGGCATTGCTTGGCGGAAACGCAGATGTGATCGGAACGGATGCATCCAGTGTAAGGGAATTCTTAAAAGCAGGAAAGATTAGAGTGTTGGCGGTAACCTCGACTGAACGTTTGGGTGGAGATCTTAAAGACATACCGACGGCAAAGGAACAGGGTGTTGATGCTGAATTCACGATTTGGAGAGGCGTTTTTGGACCTCAGAATATGTCTGATGAAGCGAAAACCTTTTGGGACGGAACCATTGCAAAGCTAGTTGAAACTTCTGAATGGAAAAAGGAAGTGGAAGTTCAAGGATGGGAACAAGAATATAAAAATAGTGAAGAATTCAGCAAGTTTTTAGAAGAACAGGAGAAACAGGTGCAGCAATTATTAGAAGCTTTAGGCATGGAAAAATAATCGGAGGAGAAGGAGGTGCTTTCACCTTCTTCTTATTTTCTGAAATGGAGGGATTATGATGGATGTTAGATTTGACCGTTTTGCATCTGTAGCCTTTCTGGCTGTCGGAGTGCTGTTTATGATAGGAAGCAGGAAACTGGCCAGTTCTTCTTATGGAAGTTCGGTAGGACCGGACATTTTCCCTTTTGTATTGGGGCTTGTTCTTGCTGTTTTAAGTATTCGCCTGTTCTATGAGGCATTTCGGAGCAAGGTGCAGGAATCGGGTAAGGAAAAGCTGCAATATAAACCCTTTATCATCATTCTACTCTCCACCTTGATTTATATTTTGACATTGGAAACGATAGGATATGTCATTACGACCTTTCTCTTTTTGTTTGTTTGCTTTCAAACGATGGAACGGAATAAGTGGGTGACCTCGCTCATCATTTCCGCAGGATTTTCCGGGATTATCTATTATTTATTCGTGAATGTGCTAAAGGGAACACTGCCAGGCTGGCCAATCTGGTTTTCATAAAAGGAAGGGGGATGTGAAGTGGGCACTTTTGATTATTTAATTCATGGATTTGAAACGGCACTAACTTGGTATAACATACTTTTTGCATTTGTCGGAGTATTGATCGGTACGGCTGTCGGCGTTTTGCCGGGAATAGGGCCGATGAGCGGTGTGGCTCTATTAATTCCGGTAACCGCTTCGATTACAGGGGGACTTCCACCAGAGCAAGCGGCAACAAGCGCCATCATTTTACTTGCAGGTGTTTATTATGGAGCGATGTATGGAGGGTCGACAACATCCATCCTATTGAATACACCTGGCGAATCTTCTTCTGTCGTCACCACATTGGATGGTTACCAAATGGCGAAGAAGGGAAGAGCCGGGAGTGCTTTATCCATTTCGGCAATCGGTTCCTTCGTCGGAGGGATCGTCACCCTTATCGCCATGATTGCCTTAGCTCAGCCATTATCGACGATTGCCATTAAATTCGGTCCGGCTGAGTATTTTTCGCTCATGCTTCTAGGGTTGGCGGCAGTCAGCGGTCTCGCGGGAAAATCCGTAACCAAGGCATTGATCATGACGGTTTGCGGTTTGTTGATCGGGACGATAGGCATTGATAACGTATCCGGGATCGCTCGTTTTACATTCGACATTCCTTGGCTGTATCAAGGGGTCGAATTCCTGACGATCGCGGTCGGTCTATTTGCCCTTGGAGAAGTATTCAAGACAATCTTGGAAAAAGACGAGGATGATGGGGAAATTGCAAAGATCAATAATTTGATTCCTTCCAAAGAAGAATTCAAGGAATCTGCGGGGCCCATTGCGAGGGGGTCGCTCTTAGGTTTCTTTGTAGGAATCCTGCCGGGTGCAGGGGCTACTCTTGCTTCTTTCTTCTCGTACCTTATGGAAAAACGGATATCAAAAAAACCCTGGAGATTTGGTACAGGGGCGATCGCTGGAGTGGCTGGTCCTGAAACGGCCAATAACGCGGCTTCTGGCGGAGCGATGATTCCATTATTGACGCTGGGAATTCCGGGTTCCGGTACAACGGCGATTTTAATGGGTGCGCTCATGATGTACAATGTTCAGCCAGGTCCATTATTATTCGAAGACCATCCTCAGGTGGCTTGGGGACTTATCGCCAGTATGTTCATCGGGAATCTGATGCTTCTCATCCTTAATCTCCCGCTCGTTAAGGTTTTTGCGAAAATCATTGAAACGCCAAAGAAATATTTGATTCCGATCATTATCGCGATTTCCATTTTTGGTGTTTATGGGGTACAAGTATCTACTTATGATTTATTGCTATTACTGGGATGCGGGGTCTTGGGATATTTCTTAAGTAAAAATGATTATCCAATTGCCCCGTTGGTATTAGGACTGGTTTTAGGACCGATGATAGAAAATAATATGCGCAGGGCCCTGACGATATCCGATGGTGATTACAGTTTGTTTTTCACTCGGCCGCTTTCCCTTACATTCCTGATCGTAACGGCATTATGGCTGCTCATTCCTGTTTTACTTAAGAAGAGAGGGAAGGATGTTGTCATCAATATTGAAGGTTAACCATTATTTTCTGAATGTTGCGAAAAAATCCCTTTTTTAAAGGGGTTTTTTTTTATATGATGTAAGTAGAGGTGATTGAATGCGTTTACACACCAAGTTGATGCTGGGCATCTGTACGTTAATCATCTTAATGGGTGGAATCTTTGAAGTTATTTTCATAAATATCCTGGAAAATAATCTGAAGCAGGAAACAGGGGAAAAAGCATTGTCGGTTGCCCAGACCGTTTCTTTGCTGCCTGAAATTAAACAAGCTTTTCGAACGGATAATCCTTCTGTAATCATTCAGCCCATCGCGGAAAGAATTCGCAGGCAGATCGATGCGGAATTCATAGTAATAGGAGATGAGAATGAAACGCGGCTGTCCCATCCAGACCCCAGCTTGATCGGAAAGAAAATGGTAGGGGGAGATAACGCCGAGGTTTGGGATGGGAAATCCATCATCACGGAGTCCACTGGCACGTTGGGGCCTTCCATTAGGGGGAAATCCCCGATAATTGAAAATGAAAAAGTCATTGGTGTAGTCTCCGTTGGCTACCTTCAGGATGATATTGAAAAAGAATTGTCCAGTATACAAAGAAAGATAGTCTGGATCATCTCTTTTATATTAATCGGCGGTTTACTGATAGCCTTTTTCATTTCATTCAATATAAAAAGGGCGATATTCGGTCTGGAGCCGAAAGAGATCGCCTGGATGTTTCAAGAGAAGCATGCCATTTTGGAATCTATTCATGAAGGCATCATTGCCATTGATGTTCATGGGAAAATCACGGTCGTCAATGAAACGGCGCATAAAATCCTTCATATCCCTAAAGACGTCATGCTTCGCGGGCAAAAAATCGAAGAAGTCATAACGCATACACATTTGCTTGATGTAGTCAGCACGGCACGGGCCGAGTATGATCAGGAATTCATGATTGACGGTGAAGTTTTTTTGGCAAGCCGGATTCCCATTTTGAATGGACAGGGTCAAATCATCGGTGCAGTTGCAAGTTTGAGAAATAAATCGGAACTATCCAATCTCCTTCAAGAACTGTCACATGTAAAGGCGTATGCAGAAGGGCTTAGGGCTCAGACACATGAATATTCGAATCGGCTCTATACTCTGCTAGGCCTGATTCAACTCGGTTCACATAGGGAAGCGATGGATTTCATATCGAAGGAAGTGGATGTCACCCAAGGCTTCATTCACTTTCTAATGAAGGAAGTACCTGATCCGATTATTGCTGGGTTCATCTTAGGGAAGGTTAGTTTAGCCAGCGAGCTGAAAATTGATTTTACTATTGATAGAGAAAGCAGTTTTAAAGATATTCCGTCCGAAATAGATCGGGATTTGTTAGTGACGATCATCGGGAACCTCATCAATAATGCCTTCGAAGCAGTACGGGAGAACGAAAGGGAGGAAAAAAGGGTATCGTTGTTCGTCACGGACTTGGGTAAAGAGTTGATCATAGAGGTTGAAGATAATGGTAAAGGGATGAATTCAGATGTTACCGAACTGATTTTCCAGAACGGTTTTACGACGAAAAGCGATCAAACCAATTCAGGTATAGGTTTGAGCCTTGTTCAGGAAGCGATTGATGGATTGGGGGGATATATCACTTTTTCGACGAAAGAAGGGGAATATACGATTTTTACTGTTGCCATACCAAAAAACAGAGGGGGGATTAAATGATGGCTACTCGTGATATAGAAGTTTTAATCGTAGAAGATGACCTGCGGATTGCGGAGATACAAAAGCTATTCATCGAAAAGCTTGAGGGGTTTCAAACGATCGGTATCGCGTCAAGCTATGACGAGGCTAAAAGCTTCATTGAAATCATGCAGCCGGATCTATTGCTGCTCGATATGTATTTTCCGGATATGAATGGGCTCGATATCCTGAAAGAAATCAAGCAGCAAAGCAAACAAATGGATGTCATTATGATAACGGCGGCTAAAGAAATCGAAAAAGTCCAGGAAGCCATCAAAATCGGCATATTTGATTATATTATCAAGCCTGTCGCATTTGAACGCTTCAAGCAGTCCTTACTCCGGTATCAAGAGTATCACATTAAACTGTCTGAATTGGAAAAGGGCAATTTTCCCGTAACGCAGCAACAGGTGGATAAGCTTTTGCGAAAGGAAATGAAAGAAAAAGAGAGGGAACAAGCATCACTGCCAAAAGGGATCGATCGGATGACTTTGGAGAAGGTGATGGTTGTATTGGGGAAATCCTCTCCGGGGTTAACTGCCGAAATAGTGGCAAAGGAGATCGGAGTGAGCAGGACAACGGCAAGGCGTTATCTGGAGCACTTGATGTCAGAGGAAAAAATTGATGCCGATTTAACATATGGCACGGTGGGACGTCCAGAACGGGTTTATGCGATCAAGTTATAAATGGGTTCGCCAAACGGCGGATCTTTTTTTTATTTGATCGAATAAATGTCAGGCATTTTCTTGGAATCAGATTGATTGGAATTCATCGTTTTTTTGACGTGTAAAAATGATGAAAGAGGAAAAAATACGTATGGAAAGTGTTGAAGCAGACAAGTATATGACAAGTGTCATGGCAGGGAATTGACGTTTATGACTATAGAAAATCGGTTTTTATTCCTATACTTAAAGAAGAGATGCCGCCAAAGTTTCGATATATGGAAGCAAAGCCAATCCATTTAAACACTCCATTCCTATATATTATGAGGAGGAAATCATGAGTAATCATAATCATAATCAAAAACAATTGAGAAAAGATATTGCCCCTTTTGAAAAATCCAATACTAAATCAAGCGTGAAACAGCTCATAAATACATTTCCGCCATTTTTCCTGTTATGGTTTTTAGCTTATCAAAGCTTAACCATTTCATACTGGCTGACCCTTGCATTGGCCGTCCTGGCTTCAGGATTCGTAGTCAGGATTTTCATCATTTTCCATGATTGCTGTCATCAATCGTTTTTCAAAAGCAGGAAAGCGAATAGCATCCTGGGTACAATCAGTGGAATCGTTACATTATTTCCGTATGAGCAATGGAAGCATAGCCACTCCATACATCATGCAACAAGCAGTAATTTAAACAAACGCGGTACAGGAGATATTTGGATCATGACCGTTGATGAATATATCGCCGCTTCATTCTGGGGGCGTCTGGCTTACCGTTTATATAGAAATCCGATCGTCATGTTTGGATTAGGTCCATTTTATTTATTTCTTGTATCGAACCGTCTGAATAAAAAAGGCGCTAAAAAGAAAGAACGGATGAATACGTATTTGACAAATGCCGCAATCGTGGCAATTTATGGTCTTTTATGCTTGGCTATCGGATGGCAGGCATTCCTGATGATTCAGGTACCGATGCTTTTTGTAACGGGATCACTTGGCATCTGGCTGTTTTATGTACAGCATCAGTTTGAAGATTCTTATTTCGAAGAGGAATCGGAATGGGATTACGTGAAGGCTGCCATTGATGGAAGTTCTTATTATAAACTTCCGAAGGTTTTGCAATGGGTAACCGGTAATATCGGTTTCCACCATGTGCATCATCTTAGTCCAAGGGTGCCAAACTATAATCTGGAAAAAGTCCATGATTCCACCCTGCCTTTGCAGCAGGCAACAACAATCACCATTAGTTCAAGTTTAAAATCGCTTCGCTTCCGCCTTTATGATGGAGAAAACAAGACGTTTGTAAGTTTTAAAGAGATTAAGGAACGTCTAAATGAAACAAAATCTAATGTGGAAATCAATAATAAACGTCCAAGTCTTCAAGAAAAATAAATAGTTCATCAAAAAACCATTCAATTTCCATTGGATGGTTTTTTGATGAAACTCCTTAGTATATACTAGGGTAAAAAGAAATAGAGGCGGCGCCATGCAAAGTTGGTATCATATCTTTCCGAAGAACACAGGGCTGAGCCCTTATGTCTGGATCATTTTTTGTATCCTACCTTTTTATTTCATTTTCAAATCTTCTTCGATGTTGGAGATTGTCTTTGGAATCGTCATGATCATTTTGTTTTTCATATCATATGGTCTCTCATTCGTGTCGAAGGGATGGCCCGTATACGTATGGACGGCGATACAAATAGTCATATCCATATCCATGACCATATTTTTCAGCTACATTTACTTTTCGCTTTTTTTAGCATTCTTTATTGGGAATGTTCAAAATAAGGTTGGTTTTTTCGTATTATATTCGATTCAGCTATTAGCTACCATCGTGTCTGTCAATATTGGATTCATCATGAAAGACCCTACTTTCTTTTCGCAATTTCCCTTTATGCTCATTTGTGTGGTAGGTGTGATCCTGCTCCCATTCAACACATATAATCGGAATAAACGGGGCAGGCTGGAAGAACAATTGGAGGACGCACACAAACGAATATCAGAGCTTGTCAAAATGGAAGAACGTCAGCGGATTGCCCGTGACTTACATGATACACTTGGACAAAAACTGTCTTTGATTGGCTTGAAAAGTGACCTTGCAGGGAAATTGATCGATTTAAATCCGGAGTCGGCTAAGAAGGAAATCAAGGATATCCGTCAAACGGCGAGGACGGCACTCAAGGAAGTACGTGAAATGGTGTCGGAAATGCGCGGGGCAAAGCTTAGCGATGAAATCATCCGGGTCAAGCAAATATTGAAAGCGGCAGAGATAGAATTCAAGTTGGAAGGCACCACGGAATTGCAAGATACCCCTTTGCTTGTTGAAACGGTTTTAAGCATGTGCTTGAAAGAAGCTGTGACCAATATCGTCAAACATAGCGGTGCCGACTGCTGTAATATCGTCATTGAAGAATTACAAACAGGAGTGACGATCACAGTACAGGATAATGGAGTGGGGCTTTCACATAGATCAGAGTTTTTTAAAGGCAATGGGCTTCAAGGAATGAAAGAAAGGCTTGAATTCGTTAATGGTAGCCTGGATATTAAATCAACAGATGGAACGACACTTTATATAAGGGTTCCGAATGCTATAAAAAATAATGGATAGGAGGGATTAACATTGATTCGAATCGTAATTGCCGAAGACCAGCGGATGCTGCTTGGCGCGCTAGGTTCCATCCTTGATTTGGAAAGTGATATGGAAGTTGTAGGAAAGGCGAGCAATGGGGAAGAAGCAATGAATCTCGTCAATCAATTAAAGCCGGATATCTGCATAACCGATATTGAAATGCCAGTTAAAACCGGGCTCGATGTAGCGGAGGAGATCAAAGATCAGGGCCACCAATGCAAAGTCATCATTTTGACCACTTTTGCACGTCCTGGGTATTTTGAAAGAGCCAGAAAGGCAGAGGTAGGTGGATATCTGCTGAAGGATAGCCCAAGTGATGAACTTGCGAACTCGATCCGTGTCATCATGGATGGTCGGCGCATTTATGCTCCTGAGCTGGTGGATATGGCTTTCGAAGAAGAAAACCCTTTGACTGAACGAGAGAGCCAAGTGCTCAAACTGATAGCGGATGGTAAGACCACAAAGGAAATCGCAAGCCAGCTTTATCTGACCAACGGAACGGTCCGTAATTATATATCGGTCATCCTTGATAAATTGGATGTCAGCAACCGAGTTGAAGCTATTGTAAGATTCAAGGAAAAGGGCTGGTCAAAAGATTAAACAAAGGGTAAATCCCTTTTGGCGCATGTAATGGCGGCTTCGCAAATTAAAAAAGCACGGTGTCAGGTTTGGAATATGGTATATTAATTTTTATTACATACAGGGAAGGGGATGATCATTATGCAAAAGGCTACATTTGCTGGAGGCTGTTTTTGGTGCATGGTGACACCATTTGAAGAACAACCGGGGATTGGGGGGATCGTATCCGGTTATACGGGAGGATATGTTGAAAACCCGACTTACGAGGAAGTGAAGACGGGAACTACGGGACATTATGAAGTCGTGGAAATCACTTTCGATCCTCAGTTATTTCCTTATGAAAGATTGCTGGAACTATATTGGCAGCAAATTGATCCAACCGACGATGGCGGTCAATTCCATGACAGAGGCAGCCAATATCGGACGGCCATCTTCTATCATGATGAAGCACAAGAGAAACTGGCTCTTGAGGCGAAAGAAAAGGTAGCGGCCAGCGGGAAATTCCAGAAACCCATCGTAACGGAAATCCTTCCGGCCCAAACCTTTTATCCTGCCGAAGAATACCATCAAGGCTACCATAAAAAAAATAAAGATGATTATAAAGCGGACCGTGCAAAATCGGGACGCGATGAATTCATTGACCAGCATTGGACCGGTGAATGAACTGGATCATTATTAAACGTTCCAGTTGATTTCAGAAATCCGCTCCCTTTCGGTCGACTGTCTGCCAAGCCTCCTCGCCGCTAGCATCTGGCGGGGTCTCGGCTAGCCAGTTATTTGCCAGGAGTGTCATTTGGATTTATTTTTTATTTTCGGCTTATTCATCCTAGACTATGGAAATATTCCATAGTCTTTTATTATGGTTAGCCGTTGATACTTACGCTTTTATTATTTAGCTATAGGAAATTTTTTATGATTGTGAGGAATCTGTGTATGGTGTCTGTAAAGACCCTCTTGGACTTTTCACGTCCGGTTCTTTTAAAGGCATGATAGAAAAAATATAGTCATTTTTTTCATGGGATTTTTATGCGGAGTGTTCAATTTCTCATGATATTTTCATATTTCTTCAGTACACTAAGGGGTAGGTGGTGATAATCATGAATAAAAGAATTTTAATAATAGAAGATGAAGAAAAAATTGCGAGGGTTCTTCAGCTGGAGCTTAATCATGAGGGTTATCAAACAGAATCGGCTTTTACCGGAAAGACAGGGCTGGAAAGGGCAGAAGCCGAAGAGTGGGATTTAATCTTATTGGATGTGATGCTGCCCGAGTTGAATGGCATAGAAGTACTTAGGCGTTACCGGAAAAAGAATGGATCGACACCGGTCATCCTTTTAACCGCAAGGGATGCTGTGCCAGACAAGGTGAATGGCCTGGACCATGGTGCGAATGATTATGTAACGAAACCGTTTGAAATTGAAGAGCTGCTGGCACGGATCCGTGCTTGTTTTCGTACCAATGTACGGGAGAGCCAATCAGAAGGGGAAGTGGATGAACTAAAGATCCATGATCTGAAGTTGAACCTTGGTACTAGGGACATTCACAGGAAAGGCAAAAGGATTGAGCTGACCTCCCGTGAGTTCGATTTGCTTGTTTATCTTTTGCAAAATAAAAATCAAGTACTTTCGAGGGAGCAAATCCTGACCCATGTATGGGGATTTGATTTTGCAGGGGATACGAATGTGGTTGATGTGTATATCCGTTATTTACGCAAAAAAATAGATTATCCCTTTGAGTTGCAGCTCATACATACTTACCGCGGTGTAGGTTACAGCTTGAAGGAGCCAGTATGAAGATTCGGACGAAAATCCAATCGTATTCCAGTCTTTTTTTAAGCGTCATGCTTATATTGTTGAGTATCATCGTTTTAATCGCCTTTCTTTGGATATCGGTAGAGAGGGAACGGGATCTGCTTGATGACCAAGCTTCATTAATCGAAGAAAATATCCTGACGAAAGATTTGATTTCCGGTGATTCCGATTTAATGGAGCCGTATATCCCGGACGATGGAATGGTGCGGATATTCGACATGGATGGAAGGCTGGTAAAATCATTTACGGATGAAGAGGACCTCAAGGGGCTTGCGGTTAAATCCATTAACGAGAAAGGATATGATTTTGCCAAAGCTGACGGTGAATATGTATTGACCTACCGTTATCCTTATCCTGATGAGGGGAAGAAGCTAGGGATGATCGAGGTCACACAGCCGCAGGATACCCTCCTTGATAATTTATCGACGCTTGCCCTCGTTTTGGGCGGTGCATCCCTTTTTGTCATTCTGTTATCGATTCTTGCCGGTAAGTGGTTGGCCAATCTAATTCTCAAACCCATATCGATCATGAGCGGAACGATGAAGGATATTGAGAAAAGCGGGGAGTTCAAACGGATACCGCTCTCGGATCAATCAAAGGACGAGCTGCAGGTGATGGGAGTGGCATTTAACAGGATGATAGAAAGGCTGGAGCGGAATTATAACCAACAGCAGCAGTTCCTTTCAGATGCTTCACATGAATTGAAAACGCCGATTACGGTAATAGAAAGCTACTCCTCTCTATTGAAACGATGGGGAATGAAGGATGAAGCGATTCAGGAAGAGGCGGTGGAGGCAATCCATCATGAAGCCGTCCGGATGAAAAAGCTGACGGAACATCTTCTGCAGTCAGCTTCCCAAACGGAACCTTCAGAAGATGTGGAAGGGAAAATAGAACTCATTTCGTTTTGTGAAGGGATTGCCCAAACATTCAGAAGGACGGGAAATCGTGAAATAACGATAGAGTCAGAGTTTAAGGAAATACATGCAATGACTATTTCCAGTAAGCTTGAACAGGTAATTGTCATCCTATTGGACAATGCAATGAAATACAGTGAATCAAGTATACAGATCATGATAAAACGACAGCCCGATGAAATTCACATCGGTGTGAAAGATCACGGCGCAGGGATATCACCCGAACATCTCCCACATGTATTTGAACGTTTTTATCGCGTGGATTCATCAAGGGCAAGGAAAACGGGAGGCAATGGACTCGGGCTTTCCATCGCCCGGACGCTTGTCGAGTCATTCGACGGTAAATTGGAGATTCAAAGCGAAGTGGGGAAGGGAACGTTGGTGACTCTTATTCTTTCTCATCAAATTCTAATCTAACGCTCATGTTTGTTTCATGAAGGGTGCTTATTATTAAGGTAACAACTTAAAGGAGGAATTCATTCATGAAAAAACAGTGGAGTACGATTAAAGAAGGTATCATTCAAAGGAAAAAGGTAATCATGACAGTGTCCATAGCTTCCGTATTGCTTTTCGGCGGTGCTGCTGGAACGGCGGTATATGCAGTCAATAAGGGGAACCTATCCGAGGATGAGGCTGTCAAAATGATTTCAGAAAAACTAGGCGGGGAAGTTACTCAATTTGAAAAGGATTGGGACCAGCCGATGACCTATGAGATGACCGTAAAAACGAAAGAAGGCTATCAGGACGTTGACGTTGATGCTGAAAAAGGAGAGATTCTTTCTCAGGAGATGGAAGACGGTGATGATGAGGATATGAGCACACAACAAGCCGTGGAAACTGCAAAAGTCAGTAGTGATCAAGCTGAAAAGATTGCCTTGAAAGCGGTGGATGGTCAAGTAACGGATATGGAGCTGGATTCAGAAAATGGCACCCTTGTGTACGAGCTGGAAATAAAACAAGGACTAAAGGAATATGATGTAGTGGTGGATGCCACCACGGGAAAAGTATTGAAAAACCAATTGGATGATTAATCATATGTCATGTCGATAGTAATCCATGATATAAGGAGATTGAAGTGTATGAAAGGATTTGCCGGGTGGCAGATCCTTTTTTTATTTGCCAAGCCAGTGGGGAAGTGAAGCTTCCGCATCCTTAACAATCATGCCTAAACAAATTGAAATTCCGCCCATTAAATCACCTCCAGTAACAGCATATTGGTTCCTGACTTTGTTTGGAGAGGGTGCTTAGAGATATAAATGATTAAGAAGGAATTAAAATGGGGAATCGCGAATAGGGGCAATAAGGAATTTTATTCATTGGAGGAATGGCAATGGGGAATTTGGAAATGGCACTGTCATTAAGGGGAAAGAAAGAATTCGAAAAATCCAATCGGTTATTGATGGATCTGGCAAAGCAAAATCCCGTGGATGCAGTCATACAGTATCAGTGTGCCTGGAGTTTGGATATTCTTGGACATGAGGTAAAGGCGGTGCCTTATTATGAAGCGGCACTCAAATTAGGTTTGCCGGAGGAGGATGCAAAAGGGGCCTACCTAGGGTTGGGGAGCACATATCGCACCATAGGGGAATATGAAAAGGCCAGACAGACATTGGAATCTGGGGTGGCGAAGTTTCCTGAGGATAAGGCTTTATTGGTATTCAGGGCTATGGCATTTTATAATTTGGGCCAACATGATCTTGCAATGGAATCTCTATTGAAGATAATTGCCGAAACCTCTAAGGATCGAAAAATACAATCATATGCGAAGGCCATAGAATTTTATAGTGATAAACTGGATAAAGTTTTCACATAATAGTGGTCATCCCCAAACTATCCACAAAGCCTGTATAAAACAAGTCATTCTTACATATCCGAAATGAATTTATCAACAAAAATGACGGAAAATTTCTTGTATTTAGCACTTTTCGGATAAATGAATGTGGATAACCTCTGATTGTGGATAACTTTCCGGTGTTATTCACTACTTTTCCACAGGTAATCCACATATTCACCTTTATATGATAAAAAAACACTGGATTAAGTCTTCAGGAATTTTTTATTGTAATGACTTAAGGTTAAAAGGGGATAAATATAGCGATAGCTATGATAATGGATATACAAAAAATCTGCCATTCCTTGGCCTGCAGGATAATCATTGGTCCAGCTTTCTTGTTGACCTGCACGGATGAGATAGGCAATGCCTTTTTCGATTTCGGCTGTCGGCTTATCAGATGCCGAGATCAACGCATCCACAGCCCAAGCTGTATGTGTCAGTGTACTTGTTCCTAGGGGGATATATCGTTGCTTGATATCACTGTAACAAGATTCACCCCAGCCACCATCTTTATTTTGAATATTTTTCAACCAAGTTAAGGCTTTTTGGATGGATGGATGTCCAGTGGCTTGCCCTGCTGCCTTCATGCCGGTCAGTGCAGCCCATGTGCCATATAGATAGCAGATGCCCCAGCGCCCATACCAGGAGCCATCATGCTTCTGGTCCTCCAATAGCCAATCCACCGCTCTTTTACTGACTTCTTCCGGCTTCTTCATATTTGTATAGTTCCCCAGGAATTCAAGCGTTCTTCCTGTCAGATCAGCGGTAGAAGGGTCAGTCAGGAGATATTTCGAACCCTCTATAGGGAGAAGGTGCAGCCATCTATGGTCGTTATTCCGTTCGAAGGCTGGAAATCCACCATCATCATTTTGCATGGATATCGTGAAGGAGACACCGCGCTGCCAGCTGTCCCAAATATCCGGTTTTGCTTGCAGTTGCTTAGCCAGCGCCCGCAGTGAGGCAGTCGTATCATCGACATCCGGATTCATGGTATTGAAATCCGAGAACCCCCAGCCGCCTGGAATCGCGTTAGGATTATGGATCAGCCAATCTCCATACATATAATGCTGGCGTGACAGTAAGTACTGATTGGCGGCCTTAATCGTTGGGTCTTTGGAAGGTATGCCCGCTTCTTGAAGGGCGTAGCTTATTAAGGAGGTATTCCAAACATGGGGCGTTGTGAATTGGATATGTGTGTGCCCCTCAATGGAGCAGGCCATCCCCTTCAGACCGGCAATTGCCTTTAGAATCACTGGATCCTTTTTCGAATATCCAATTGAAAGGAGGGCAAAGATCATGAAAAAGGTAGAGCCGAAATAATTGTACAGTGTCCCGTCTGGTTCCAGCCTGTCGAGCATGAACCTTTTTGTTGAATCCAAGGCTAAGGAATGCAAATAATCCGGATAACCAATCAAAGTTTTGACGCCTGTTTGAAGTTTGGAGAAGAAGGAACGATATTCTTCGGTGCGATACTCTTCCCACATCTGCTCTTCGGAACGGTCCTCCCTTGTTTGAAATAACTCTTTTAAACTTGGAGTGTCCGGGGTCTTGAGCTGAAACTTTTTATGGCCAAGCAATAGCAATGGAATCATGTTGACCCGCCCATATACGGAAAGATCATAAATGCTGACGAAAAAGGTCGGAGGCAGTAAGACCACTTCGAGAGGAATGGGGAATAGGCGCGGCCATTGATATTGTCCGGTGACAGTAAGCATCATTTTCGTTAACATCTTGGCCTGTTTGATGCCACCCTTGGAAAGAATGAATTGTTTGGCTTTCCTCATATGGGAATCGTGCTTATTGCGGAGTCCGCTAAAAAGAAGGCCATAGTAAGCCTCGATCGTAACCGTAACATTGCCGTCCTTCTCGTCTTGGAAAAGTTTCCATGAACCGTTTTCCGTTTGCTTGCTTTCGATTCTTTTTACTAAAGCCTCTATAAGAGGAGCATCTTCCATATCTAAAATTTTCAATAAAATAATCATATAGGCATCTGCCGTTATCCCGGTGTCAAAGGGATAATTCCACGAACCATCAGCGGATTGGTCTTGTTTCAAGCGATGAACAAGGCGATTGATTTCCAATTGTACATGTTGGTTCAAAGACTTTCCTCCTCTAAAAACACTTTTTCCGTTTATATGTATATTCAAAACTTGTCGTTGCATTCAAGAAATCATGTCAGGCATATCGTCCTACATGATTAAAGGAAGGTGGAAATTAAAAACGCTTTGGCAATGAAAGCTGCCAAAGCGTCATTTAGATAGTATGCATCATTTAACGGGTAAGGAAGATGGCTGCATATAGCGGTAAATCGGCAGTTCTTTTCCCTTGTCAGCCGGGATGAAATTGAATGTCACATAGCTGTCTATGCCTTCAGGTTCGAGGGCAAGGGAGATGAAGTTGGCATCAGGCTGGGCCATGTCGAAAACATAGCTTCCTTTTGGGAAATCCCTGGTTTTTGAAGTAACCGTGGTTGTTACTTCCCTTGTGGAATGTCCGCTTTCCAGTTCAGCTGAAACTTTTAAATCCTTGACCCTATAGCTTTCAACAGCTACTTTCATAGGTTTTTTTAATTTTTTCACTTCTACTCCCAATAGCTGAAGTTTCTGGGCGATATTTTTATATTCTGGTGGAAGGATATAAGCTGTCGGACGATCTCTAACAAGGGTAGGGTAGGCATCGGTAGAATCCAGCCAATCGATGGAGGCATCGACCATTTTAGCTTTCGCTAAATCGACCACTGTCAATTTTTGATCCTTAACCAATTTATTTTCGCTGGTGATGACAATTTTATCGTTATCATTTGCTTTTCGCCCTTTTTGCACGACTTCAGTTTCGGCCTGTTTAACGGCCTTTTTAACTTTACTGGCCTGTTCGGCTGCCGTTTTGATGAATGCTGCCTGTGCTGTAGCTTGTGCAAAAACACGTCGTTTAAAATCCGTACGGCCGATATTGATTCCCCTTGTTTCAATTAAATAGGTCATTGTATTTTTCAAACCGAGGGCGTTTCGGCCAATCCGGGCTTCTGTGCTTCCTTCTGTGGCGGTAAGGACTCCATCATCAGAAGTAGCCAGTGTATAGTAATCGTGATAGGAAAGCTTTTCTTTATCCAATGTTTTAAAAACATTAGGTAAAAGCAGTTCATCGGAAGCTTTTCGAAGCCGTTCGGGAATATTTAAATTCTTGGCTGAGGAGATGAGTAAATCATAGGAAGCGATCGATCCATTTGCTCCCACCTTTTTGAGGGGGGCGGGATTCACTGTATATTCATGTACATCCAGAACGACTTCCGGTTCATAATCATCGATTGACTGATGAATCGCCTGTACTTCAGGATACTCCACTTTTAAGTAGTCCCTATTCGCATCCATGTCATTTGCGGTAAATCGTTTGAAATAATAAGAGCCATCAGGATTGACGCGTGGGACGATGGCAATATTCACTTTATCAAGGACATTACCAAGCTTGCCTTCAGCCAGCCATTGTGCAAGGACTAATGTTGATTCACCCGAAGCGGGTTCATTGCCATGGATCTGACCTTGAATCCAAATCAATGGTTTATGGGAATCCTTATTCAGTCTTTTTGAATCCTTGCTGAAAAGAAGCATCGGAATGTCGCGTCCTTCTGTGGATTTACCTATCGTCTTGACCTGGATGTTCTTGTTTTTTCGGGAGAGGGACTTGATATGATCCAACATTTCTTCCTGGCTCGTAAAGGCGATCTTGTTTTGTTTAAAGGCAGGGGTATTGAAAGATACATTAGGGTCAGGGAAAAGGTGGGAGAGGTTATCTGGTTGAATGTAGCTTGGACCATTTCCATAATAAGGGGTGAATTCTTCTGCTTCGGCTATGGGGCTAGGCAATCCAGTGACAAGACCTAGTGTTACGACGGATACGATGGTAGGAATGATTTTTTTCATGGACGTCCTCCTGTCTATCTTTTTCCATAAATTATCATATATTAAGCTATTTATACAGTGAAAACATAGGGGATAGTAAAAAACAGGAAGTAATGACTAGATTAATGATTCCATAGCACATTTCGCAATTCCTTTTAATAGATGTTCATCACCTGTATTCTGGATAATTACAGGTAGAAAGTCAAAATGATACGGATCAAGCAATTTGCTCGGCCCGTATCATTTCAATTCATCTTGTAACTGATTCAAAAGGTCCTGTGAATCTTCGCCACTCATTATCTGGCCGTTCACTTTCGCATAGGGGGTTTTCTTACAAAGTTTACACTCACTCAAACATTCATATTCCTTATATTGAATCCTTGGATTCGATAAGAATTTACCATAATCGGCAACTGTTTGTTCATTAAGGAAGCGGTCAAGATTATTTTGGCAAAATTCAATCTGGATTTTCGCCTTTTTTGAGAACACTTTGGACAGCAAATTTTTCATCATATCGCTTCTTTCATTGGAAGAGTAAATATTTGTTATTTTGATTTTATCACTTCCTTTAACGAAATGCATGATTGGTTCATCCAAATTCATTACAATATGACTAGCCGGAGTTTATCAAAGTAATTCCCTTGTATATGTTGACACATGTCTAAGAAATGATAGAATAAGAATTAATGATAATGAATCTCATTATCACGAATGGAAAAACTTTGTAACTATTGCAACTTCATGATTTCCGCTTCAATAGGTGACTTTGCGATAGTCTGTATTCAAATATCTTCAATTAAAAATATTATCGCTGTATTAACTGAGATAGGAAGAGTAGGAAATGTAGATGAAGATAAGATATTTAGTCATGGCGTTAATTGTTTTATCATTTACGTCATTATTCATTGGTGTAAAGGATATTACCCCCCTGGATTTATTGGATCTAAGTGATGATAAAGTGCAAATCATGCTGCAAAGCCGTTTCCCCAGAATGGTGACCATAGTCATTGCCGGTATTGTAATGAGTATAAGCGGTCTGATCATGCAGCAATTGAGCCGCAATAAATTTGTATCCCCGACGACTGCCGGAACCATGGATTCTGCAAGGCTTGGACTTCTTCTTGCCATTATCATTTTTCCATCGGCAGCACTTATTGAGAAAATGGCATTCGCTTTCATATTCGCTTTGGCAGGTACATTCTTGTTCATGAAAATTCTTGATCAAGTGAAATATAAGGATACGATTTTCATTCCATTGGTTGGTTTGATGTTTGGTAATATCGTCGGATCCATCTCGACTTTCTTTGCCTATAAATATGATTTGATTCAAAGCCTCAACACTTGGATGAATGGGGATTTCTCGATGATCATGTCGGGAAGGTACGAACTTATATATGTAAGTATCCCTCTGGTCATTCTCGCATACTTCTTTGCCAATAAATTCACTGTGGCAGGGATGGGTGAGGAGTTTGCTATCAATCTAGGACTCAATTATAAGCTTATAGTCAATTTTGGGTTGATCATCGTGGCATTATCCTCCACTGTCGTTTTGTTAACGGTGGGAACGATTCCTTTCATAGGATTGATCGTACCAAATATTGTATCCCTTTACCTTGGTGACAATTTGAAAAAGAGTCTTTCTCATACAGCATTACTAGGGGCAGTATTCCTATTGATCTGCGATATTCTGGGCAGGATCCTCATATATCCATTTGAAATCCCGATCGGACTCGTGGTTGGTGTCATAGGAAGCGCCGTATTTATCTATCTGATACTGAGGAGAAAGGCATATGAATAATAAAAGTAGAATCATTATATTGGCTGTTCTTGCAGCAGCTTTAACGGCAGGTTATATCTTTTGGGACCTTGGCCCGAATTGGGATTATGCACTGCCGAGAAGGGTTATAAAAATCATCGCCATCATCGTGGTTGGTTGTGCAATAGCTTTTTCAACAGTGATTTTCCAGACGGTCACGAATAATAAAATCTTGACACCAAGCATTTTAGGGTTGGACTCCATGTATATGCTAATCCAAACGGGAGTGATTTTCCTCTTCGGTTCAACGCATATCATGATCGTGAATAAAAATCTCAATTTCCTGATTACACTTGCGGTCATGCTTATTTTTTCCAGCCTGCTGTTCAAGTTCATGTTCAAAAAAAACCGCAATATTTACTTCCTATTGCTGATCGGTATCATCTTCGGAACATTATTCGGCAGCATGTCTTCATTCATGCAGGTATTGATTGACCCGAATGAATTTCAAATCATTCAAAATAAAATGTTCGCCAGCTTCAATAATGTCAACACGGACCTGTTAACTTTAGCTATTATCCTCATGATAGCGGCAATGATATATTTCATGAGATTTTTGAAGTATTTAGATGTCATGTCCCTAGGGAGGGACCAAGCCATAAACTTAGGTGTGGATTATGATTTTGTCACGAAGCGGGTTTTAATCATCGTTACGGTTTTAATCTCCATTTCGACTGCCCTGATCGGTCCGATCACGTTCCTAGGATTGCTTGTTGCAAATGTGGCTTATCAATTCATTAAGTCCTATCAGCATAAACATATCATCCCGGGTGCAATGCTGATCAGTGTGATTGCCCTGGTCGGCGGCCAATTCATTGTGGAGAGGATCTTTACGTTCACTACCACATTGAGTGTCATCATCAACTTTGTCGGCGGTGTGTATTTCATCTATCTTCTATTAAAGGAGAATAAATCATGGTAGAAGTGAAAAATTTATTCAAAAAATATAATAGTAAAACGGTTGTCGAGGATGTTTCCATTGAAATAATGAAAGGCAAAATCACATCCTTCATCGGTCCCAATGGAGCGGGGAAAAGTACCGTCCTTTCGATGATCAGCCGGCTCATTACCCGGGATTCAGGAGAAGTCCTGATCGATGGTAAGGATATGGGGGAATTCAATAGCAATGAACTTGCGAAGAAGATTGCCATCTTAAAGCAGGCTAACCACATCAATATCCGATTAACGATTCGTGAACTCGTCGCCTTTGGCCGTTTTCCGTATTCACAAGGCAAGCTGGCCAAAGAGGATTGGGAATATGTCGATGAAGCGATTGAATATATGGAACTTGCAGACATGCAGGATAAGTTCCTTGACCAGCTTAGCGGCGGGCAGCAACAGCGGGCCTTCATTGCCATGGTAATTGCTCAGAACACGGAGTATGTACTTCTTGATGAACCCCTGAACAATCTTGACATGAAGCATTCCGTCCAAATCATGAAGGTATTGAGGAGATTGGCCGATGAATTAGGGAAAACGGTCATTATCGTCATTCATGATATTAATTTTGCATCCTGTTACTCCGACTATATAGTCGCATTGAAGGATGGCAAGGTTGTTCATAATGGACCTACCGAACAAGTCATCAATTCCAATGTATTAAAGGAAATCTATGATATGGATATTGAAATCCAAAATATCAATGACAATAAGATCTGTGTGTACTTCACTTAAGACAATTCCATTTGGTTTTAAATTACTTCAGTATTCGTAGCCGTCCCAGAATACCTCAAACGCTCATTAGGCTGTTAAGAGTTGGCGGGCGCCCAGGACTTTTGCCGCCTCCTGTTCATATGGCAGGGAAAGTGATGAAGGTGAACTCTGTGAAGGTGAGGATTCAATATGTAATTTTAAATAAAAAAATACTTTTCGAGGTGACCATAATGATTAAGAAATTATCTTTACTGCTTTTGGTTGCAATGCTGGCTGTAGTGGCTGTAGCTTGTGGATCAGATAAGGAAAAAGAAGAATCAAGCGCGAAAAAAGAAAGTGCTAAAAGCGAAGAAATTACAGTTAAGCACCTACTGGGAGAAACGAAAGTAAAAACAAACCCTGAAAAAGTCGTTGTATTCGATATGGGTGCTCTTGATACTCTTGATAAATTGGGTGTGGAAGTGACAGCTGTTCCTCATGATGGCCTTCCAAAATACCTTTCTAAAAAATATGAAGGTACAACTGAAAATGCCGGCGGATTAAAAGAGCCTGACTTCGAAAAAATCAACGAAATTGCTCCTGACTTAATCCTTATTTCTGGCCGTCAATCTGAAGCATATAAAGAATTAAGCAAAATTGCTCCTACTGTTTTTGTGGGTGTAGATACAACAAAGTATATGGAATCATTTGAAGAAAACGTAACACTTTTGGGTAAAATCTTCGATAAAGAAGACGAAGCTGCTAAAGAATTGGCAAGTGTTGAAGAAAACATCAATGCTTTGAAGGAAAAAGCTCCAACTGACAAAACTGGTTTAATCGTTCTTTCAAGCGGTGGAAAAGTAAGTGCTTACGGACCGGATTCAAGATTTGGAATCATCCATGATGTATTCGGGGTACCTGCAGTAGATGATAAATTGGAAGTATCGACACATGGTCAAAGTATTTCTTTCGAATACATTGCTGAAAAGAATCCTGACTACCTATTCGTTGTAGATAGAGATGCGGTTGCCGGTGATGGGGCTGCAGCGAAAGAAACTGTTGAAAATGACATTGTGAAAAATACAAAAGCATTTAAAGAAGGTAACATCATTTATCTAGACCCTAACTACTGGTACTTATCAGGCGGCGGTTTAGAATCTGTTGACGCTATGGTTAAAGAAGTTTCAGAAGGCATTAAGTAATTTGAATATGGTTTAAGGAAATCCTGTCCTCGATTGAGGGCAGGATTTTTTATTTTTAATAATAAAGCTGGGAGAAACAAATATACTAACAAAGGGGACGAAAAGAATTCTTACAAAACACAGGTGAGCTTATAAGCCCCCTACAGCCCAATTAAGGGGGAATGAAAAGGACAAGGCCCATATTCACACATGTTGCACTGCTATGGCCCATATGGGATCCTTTCGCAAGAATATAACCCTTTAGCCAATATGAAAAAAATCAGTTTCTTCCTATTATAATGTCATTTTCATCCTTTCCGGTTCCAGATGGGGTTTAAACATGTAATTTAAGTGAACTTTGGTAAATTGAATCTTTTATGGATGATAAAATTATACTGGAAAGTAAAAATAAAAAATAATATGATCATCACTTCAAATCACTTCAAACAATAAGGGAGAATTGGGTGGATTAATTTTTTTGAAAAAATTATTTGAAAAAAGCTAATCAAATAAGCCGGAGGGGAATGATGTCGATATTACGCGAAATGCATTTGTTATTTTATGGGATTTTAGAGCGGCAGGACGCAATAATAAACGGGTCAAACTTTTGCAGGCTTCGATTTTGAATGGGGTATCAAAAGTGCGGAAGAGAGAGGCATCCATGTAACCGGCAATCAATTTTAAACTGTCGAATTATCGGGAAAGAAAATCCTGGTTATATCAATAGCTTCCAATAATTGAAGATTTATATCTTTACATATTTTGTAATGTACTGGTTTTTTTATAAAGAGTCGTTTATAATGGTAAAAGCCTGAAGGACGTGAAATTAAATCGTGACTGTCATCCGCATTAACCCCAAAAAGTTACGGTAATATTTATTGGATTAAGACATGGAGTTCCTATATATTTGTTATAGGTCCGCTGAGCATTCGAGACGGGCGAAGCTCTGTTTATTTTTTCAAAGGCTTGTTCATAAGCTGAAAAAAGTGTTCTGGATATAAGAGTCATGGATGTGACAAAAGGTGGTTTTCACAATCTTGACTATCCGAGTGTAAGAATGCTATTATAAGGATTCGGATTTTCCGTCTTTTGTAAGTTTGTAAAAATTTATATAAATAAACCACTAGATTAATAGAGGTGAAAGCATGAATAATTTTCTTAAAAAAAGCCGGCATTTATTTGCAGATAACATACTAGGCTTTTTCTTTATTGCGGTAGTCTTGTTTACGATTAAAACTTATATTGGATATCGAGTTGAATTTAACTTAGGTATTGAAAATGGCCTGCAACAGTTCTTACTGTTCATAAACCCGATTAGTTCAGCCATTTTATTCTTCGGCTTGGCACTATTGGCTAGAGGCAAAAAATCGTTTAAATGGATCATCAGGTTGAACCTTTTGATGTCCTTATGGTTATTCTTCAATATTGTATACTATCGGTCATTTACCGATTTCATTACATTGCCAACCTTGACGCAAGTGCAAAATGCCGGGGATTTGGGGCCGAGTATTTTAGAATTATTTAAAGGCCATGATGTACTTTATTTCCTTGATACGGTTCTTTTGATCGTGTTGTACAGATTCAAAGACTTTAAAGTGGAAGACTTCAAAGTCAAACGCCGTACAGTTGGAATGGTTTACCTAGCGGGACTTGCAATTTTCGCAATCAATTTGGGACTTGCTGAAAAGGATCGCCCGCAATTATTATCAAGAACATTCGACCGGAACTATATCGTCAAATATTTGGGCATGTTCAACTATACGGTTTATGATGCCGTTCAGAATACTAAGACATACGCTCAGCGTGCGACTGCAAACAGCACCGATATCGCTGAAGTCGTCAACTATACGAAGGCAACAAGCGCTGAACCGAACCCTGAATATTTTGGTGCAGCCAAAGGTAAGAATGTCATCTACCTGCATTTGGAATCGATGCAGAATTTCTTGATCGATTATAAATTGAATGGGGAAGAAGTAACTCCATTTCTAAACTCACTTGCACATGATAAATCAGATTTCATGCACTTTGATAATTTCTTCCATCAAGTAGGCCAAGGTAAAACGGCTGATGCAGAATTCATGCTTGAAAATTCCCTGTTCGGTTTACCACAGGGGGCAGCATTCACAAACAGATCCCAAAATACGTATCAAGCAGCACCAGCGATTTTAGGACAACAAGGATACACATCCGCTGTGTTCCATGGTAATTATAAATCTTTCTGGAACCGGGATAATATGTATAAGTCTCTTGGTTTTAATCAGTTCTTTGATGCAAACCATTATAATATGGAAAATAAAGAAGAAGTACTAAGTTATGGATTAATGGATAAGCCTTTCTTTAAAGAATCGATTCCTATGTTAGAAACGCTTAAACAGCCTTTCTATACAAAATTCATAACGGTATCTCATCATTTCCCATATGCCATGGACCAGGAAAAAGCAACTATCGGTAAGCATACGACAGGCGATGCTTCCGTTGATAGTTACTTCCAAACTGCACGCTATGCCGATGAGGCGCTTAAAGAGTTTTTCGATTATCTGAAGGAATCTGGTCTATATGATAACTCGGTAATCGTTATGTATGGTGATCACTATGGTATTTCCGAAAACCATAAAGAAGCCATGTCAAAAGTGCTTGGCGAGGATGTTGGCGCATTTGAGAATGCCCAATTGCAACGTGTACCATTATTGATTCATGTTCCAGGTGTTGAAGGCGGGGAGATGCACCAGTACGGAGGACAGATTGACCTTCTCCCGACTTTATTGCATCTGTTAGGAATCGAATCTAAAGATTATGTACAATTCGGTTCAGATTTATTGTCAAAAGATCATAATGAAGTGGTTCCTTTCAGGAATGGTGATTTTGTAACACCTGATGTCACTTCCATTAAAGGGAAATACTACGACACGGATACAGGGGAATTGGTCGAGGAAAATGATGCCATCCTCAATTATAAAAAGAGAGCTGAAACAATGCTTAATTTATCAGACCAAGTAGTGAACGGTGACTTACTCCGTTTCTATACTCCAAATGGCTTTAAACCGATTGACCCTACTGATTATGATTACACATATGATGAAGAAGGTTCAAAGGAAGATAAGACCGATAAATAAGGCTAATGAAAAGAACAGGCAGGAAGCCATCGCTTCCTGCCTGTTTTTTATATGCGTGAGATCATCCTTTATTGGTCATCATGGCAATATACTTTCTTATTTCATCAGGCTTCCCTGCATATTTCTCAGCACGCTGTTCATCTTTTATGATTTTATCCTTTGCTTTAATCAGTATTTCTTCACCCATCGCTTGTGGCACGACCACGACTCCATCTATGTCCCCTATGATAATGTCCCCTGGAAATACGGTGACACCTCCACAGGAAATGGGGATATTGGTTTGGCCTACACCTGCCTTGCCGCTTGATGCAACCGTCGTCCCTTTGCTGAAAACAGGGAAATTCATCTCTTTAATGGCTTCTAGATCACGAATGACTCCATCGACAACGAGGCCGCCAATTTCCATGGTCTGCATCATGCCGACAACAAAGTCTCCTGCTATAGCCCGGTATGTATCTCCCTTGCTGTCAACGACTATTATATCCCCAGCCTTTGCTTCGCCAATTGCTTTTAACACGGCTGAATTGTCACCGACGGGCATCTGTACGGTCAAAGCTCGTCCGGCTATATGAAATTCTTCCTTTAAGGGTTTAATTGATTCCAGATTGTTCAACCCTTCCATTGCATCTGAAATCGCGGTGGTGGGCAAATTCTTGAACTGTTGAATGAGAGCATCCATGACTATGATTCCTCCTTGAGAGTTAATGAATATAGCCTAATTATACACAAATTTTTTAATTTTCTAATAGTTTTGCGTTTGATAAAATGGTAAATGTGGTGTAATGATTAAATGAAGGGGGAGGGAAGTTCTGCTGACACAAAGGGTTTCAAGGCAGATTCCTTTTTAATCAATCGTTTGATTAAATTAATACGACGCGTTTTTTATGTTCATTAATCGAGTCACGCATCCCTTCCTGATGATTGTATCAATCAAAAAGATGGCCACCGATCCGTGCAGGAACATTCTTCTATGGATCAAGAGAAGAATGTTGGTGTATATTCTTGGTGTTTTCCTAATCTGGATGCCGATGTTAGCGAAGAAAACCATAACAGATGGCGGGGGTCACTAAAGGGGTTTTCAACAATCTTCAAAGCAGGAGCAGAATCAAGACTGAGGTTGCCAATGTAATCCAAATGGGGCTAAAAACTTCTGGATGAATGATTAAAAAAATGATTCCTGCAATAGTGGCAGCCTGCTGAATGGTCATATGTCTAATGAAGTGTATTCCAGCTTTAAAACAGGCTTTAAGCAGAGGCATTTGATTCATTTTCATTCCTCCCTTTTCTTTCAATAATATGACCAGGCATAAAAGAAAATACATGGGGATTCGTTTTCCGCTCAATTATTACGGGTATAGTAAAGGTAAAATAAAAGGAGGAATCATAGGTGGTCATTGTTTATATTAGTCTTGCCCTCTTTATCGGATCGATTATCTATTTAGCATTTTTTGCTTTTAAAACATTTAAAGATTCCAAACCGACTATTGATAATGTGAAGGAAACCGTTACACGCATCCAGGCTAAAACGGATCAGATTAAATCGGAGACGGATCAACTCGCCATGACACAGCATGAAATCACTGAAGATGTTCAATATAAAAAAGAGGCCGTACAATATACGGTTGATTCGGCTAAAGAAATGCCTGAACCCTTTAAAAATATTTGGTTTTCAATTAAAGGTGACAAGTGGAAGCTTAGAAACAGAAGTGATTCATAAGCGTTTGACCGATTTGAAATGTACATGATATAGTATGGAAATATAAGAAGTTTCTAGGGTTCCTCGGTTAAATTTTGCCGGAATGGTCCAAGAGAAACGCGCAGGAATCTGCGTACACGGAGGGAAAAAAGCCCGGGAGGTTATGATTTATGACCTTTCGGGCTTTTTCTGTAATTGGAGGGAAAAAAGTTGGCTTGGATTCAATTGGTGATTGCAGGATTATTTGAAGTGGTATGGGCGACAAGTTTAAAGTATACCGAGGGTTTTACGAAGTTATTACCTTCTTTCATAACGATAGCTGGTATGGTTATTAGTTTTTATTTTTTGTCATCGGCGATAAAAACCCTGCCAATGGGAACAGCGTATGCAATTTGGACCGGAATAGGTGCACTTGGGGCTGTTCTTGTAGGCATCATCGTATTTAACGAGCCTAAGGATGCGATGCGCTTGGTATTCGTCGGTTTTATTTTGGTTGGAATTATCGGCTTGAAGATCACTTCTTCTGAATAATTTATCGTCTCCTCGCAAATATTAATATTAAATTATTTTAGAGGAGTGAAGAAAATGAATTATAAAGCGATGGTATCAAGTGCGATGATGGCTTTAGTGATTACAGGTTGTTCACCTAATGATAAAGAAGATGCCAGTGAAAATCTTGGCCTGAATCGTACTCATCAGGATAATTTAGATAATCCGATGAATGTAAGCGACACAAGGCAAAATGTTAATGATGATAATAATGATAATGGCATAAACGATATGAGGGTATCCGAGGATATCTCGAATCGAGTCGAAGCCTTGAAGGAAGTAAGTAATGCAAGTGTCATCGTTACTGAAAATAATGCCTATGTAGGGGCAGTATTAAAAGACGGCGGGGATAAGGATATCTCGAATGACCTTAAAGAAAAGGTTGCTGATGCAGTAAGGGGAGCCGATCCATCGGTAGACCAAGTCTATGTTTCGGCAAACCCAGACTTTGTTCAAAGAATGAAAGGGTATGCAAATGATATCGAGAATGGAAAACCCGTTGCAGGATTTGCTGAAGAGTTCCGTGAACTTGTAACACGGATTTTTCCAAGCCCAAAATAATTGGTAACGTTAATGAATTAAGATGAAAAGACTTATCCGGTGAATTCCGGATAGGTCTTTTCCTACTTTAAGGATTTAGGTGAATCATGACTAACTTTAAATAGGGTGGTTACAATAAACGAGTGAACTAAAAACTATGAAAAGACAATGGGGGTGGAATGGTGAGGTTTTTTAAGGGCAGAAGGGAAATGGATGCAGCATCCTTTCAGGTTACTTCCGAGGATTTCCAGGAACTCCTTAAAAAGTTTAAAGCATCTAATGATTTTCTTACCTTCCGATTCCCGGATGATGATGGCTATACCATCTCCTACTTCAATTCACTGGTTAGTGCACAACAGCTCCATGAACAAGTACTGGCTGTCATTTCGAATCAACCTAAGCAGGGGCAGGATTTAAAGCAATTAAAAAGTGATATTCCGATGGAAGATATGAAATTGACGACAGATATAAAAGACATTCAAAGGTTGGTATTGGCCGGATCGGTCATGATTCAATACAAGAAAGATGATAAAATGTGTTTGCTTATTCCATGTGTTCACAGTGTGAAAAGGCAAATTTCCACACCCGAGTCGGAGTATACTGTCGTTGGGTCCAAAGAGGCCTTTGTAGAATCGCTTGATTCGAATTTGAATCTGATCCGTAACCGGCTGCCCATTCCTGAATTGCAGTCCAAGGAATTTCGGGTCGGGAGCATCTCGCAAACAAGGTTAGCGGTACTCTACATAGATGGGATAGTAAATCAACAGATCATTAAGACAGTCATGCAGAGAATAGAAGATATAGAATATGATACGATCGTCGATATTTCGTTTGTAAGCCAGATGATCACGGATAATCGGAATTCGATGTTTCCGCAACTGATTGATACGGAGCGGCCTGATCATCTGGCCAGTGTATTATCGGAAGGGAAAATAGGGATCATGCTGGATGGATCTCCTCATGCATTAGTTGGTCCTAATACCATCATTTCGTTCTTTTCGTCATTTGAAGATTATTTTCAAATTTGGAATCTCGGTACTTCATTCCGTTTGATTCGGCTTTTTGCAGTGCTGTTTTCCGTTTTGTCATCACCTCTGTATGTTGCCGTTTTAACGTATCATTATCAAGTGATTCCAACGGATTTGCTGCCCATCTTAATATCATCCAGGGGCGTGATTCCTTTTCCGCCGATATTGGAAGCGATCGTGCTGGAAGGGACAATCGAATTGCTGAGGGAAGCAGCGGTCAGGCTGCCAGCTAAGGTTGGTTCCACCATCGGCATTGTTGGAGGTATAGTCATCGGTACAGCCGCTGTGGAAGCGGGATTTGTCAGTAATGTCTTGTTGATGCTTGTAGCTTTGGCTGCCTTGGCTTCTTTTACGGTGCCGATTTACCAAATCAGTAATACGATTCGCCTTATCCGCTTCCCATTTCTAATTGCAGCCCAGTTATACGGACTATTTGGAATAGCTTTATGCAGTGCATTCATTTTAAGTCATTTATTGAAATTGACTTCGCTTGGCAGTCCATATTTAGACCCTCTTTATCCGTTAAGAATTCATGACTTTAAAGATAGTCTGATTCGCCTCCCTTTTTCAAAGCAGAAAAAACGCCCGCAATTTCTGCGGACGGAAAATCCGCTAAGGTTAAGGAAGGAGGCGGAAACTCCAACCCCCCCTAGCGATATTGATGAATAAGGCGTAGAAAGCGGTGAGAAGGTATGGAACTAAAACCAAATGAAACTAAACAAATATCTCCATTTTTTGTTTTTTTCCTCATGCCCGGCATGCAGATCGGAGTAGGGATATTGGGGTTTGAACGGGTCATAGCCAAAGAGGCTGGTCAAGACGCATGGATAGCGGTCCTTATATCAGGGTTAATCATAAATGTTCTGCTTTGGATGTGTTTCAAGTTATTAGGCAGGGGCCCCCAAACTCTTGATTTGATCGCCATCCACAAAGATTTGTTTGGAAAATGGATAGGAAATGCTTTCAATATTTTATTCATCCTCTACTTTATAATGATCTCCATCATTCTTATCAGGACTTATTTAGAAGTCATTCAGGTTTGGATGTTCCCTGGTGTCAATGTCCTGATGTTATTATCCATTATTCTTATTCTCGTGTATAGTTTTGTGGGCGGAGGGTTCAGGGTCATTACTGGTTTTTGCATAATCGGGCTTATTATCGGATCACCACTATTCCTTTTGAATTATTTCCCATTGAAGTACGCTCACTTTGAAAATTTGGGTCCCTTTCTTGATCATTCCTTTTTGGAAATCATGAAGGCCAGTAAGAAAATGACCCTGAATTACCTTGGTTTTGAATTACTCCTGATTTATTACCCATTCATTAAAAACCGTGAAAAATCTCAAAAGTGGGCCCACTTAGGGGCGTTATTTACTATGTCGATATATATGGTATCGATTATTGTTTCATTAGCCTACTATCACCAAGATCAGCTGAAAGATGTAATTTGGGCCACTTTGACCTTATGGAAAATTGTAGACCTTCCATTCATTGAAAGGTTCGAATACATAGGTATTTCCGTTTGGCTGTTCATGGTGCTGCCGAATGTTTGCATAGGGGTTTGGGCAGCAAGCAGAACAGTGAAAAGAGTATTTGGATTTAGACAGAAAAGGATGGTAGTTTTCATTCTGCTTATCATCTTAATATCCTGCATTTTTTTGGATAATCGCTATAGAATCGATAAGTTTAACACAATCAGTTCGCAAATAGGTTTTTATATCATTTATTTGTATCTTCCTCTCTTATTCATATGGCAGTCGATCGTCTATAAAGTTAGGGGGCATAAATCATGAAGATCAAACTCCTCTTGATTACATTAGCTTGTTTCTTGATGACGGCGTGCGGTGTGGAAAAGCAAATATTGGAAGATGTTTTAATTGCTGAAGTTGTAGGTTATGATGATGCCGGAGACAAACAAATCAAAGGTACGGTCGCTGTCAGCGTTCCTCAGCCTGGTGAGGAAGCAGATCTGGGTAATGAAGTATATGAAGCGATCTCACATGATATAAAGGCAGCCCGCCAGCAGGAAAATGCAAAAACACCATTCCCGATTGTTGGCGGGAGACTGACAGTCATTCTCTATGGTGCAGAATTGGCAGGTATGGGGTTGAATGATTATGTCGATACATATAGGCGTGACCCGATGGTGGGAAGGGATTTGTACTTAGCGGTCGTTAATGGCAAAGCGGAGGATGTAGTTAAAATGGAGCCGAAGTTGATCAAAACTCCAGGGGTTCAAGTGAAAGAGCTGATCGAACAGAATATTAGGACTAATTTGCCTGATGTAGATTTGCACAGGTATTTATATGCGTGTCATGGTAAAGGAATCGATCCGGTCTTGCCGTTATTGGAAACGGCAGGAGATCAAATTCGGGTAAAAGGGATTGCCTTGTTTAAAAAGGATCGTTATATCGGTAAATATATCCCTTATGAGGACGGATTTTTATTTAAAGTCCTTAGTGAAAACTTTAAGCTGGGGAGTTATGAAATTAAATGGAAGGAAAATGACTTTACAGATATCAATAATGTGGAGTCACGTGTCCATTATCATATTTCGAATGCCAATCAAGACCCCAAGGTCAGGATTGAAGTGAAATTAAAGGCGAGTCTGCTAGAGGTCCAAGGCTATGACTTGGGCAAAGCCTTGGACCTGAATAAAATAGAGGCCAGGGCAGAGCGTGTCATTGGTGAAAAATTAAATGAGATGGTAATTATGTTTCAGGAGAACAATATAGATCCGATTGCACTCGGTGATCATGCAAAAAGTAAAACAAGAAATTTCGATCAAAAACATTGGGAGAAGGCATATCCCCATATTCCAATCGAGGTGGATCTGGATATTGAAATGATTCAAACGGGAATAGCTGAATAAAAGTAGAATATTCTGAAGTTTCCCCCTTTATAATAGGGGTATTGGTGTAATGATTATATCAATGCGGCTAAAGAGGGGGAAAGGCATGGACAAAGCATGGTGGAAAGAAGCAGTTGTGTATCAAGTGTATCCAAGGAGTTTTATGGATAGTGATGGAGATGGGATAGGGGATATAAACGGGATCTTTATGAAGCTCGATTATTTACAAGAGCTGGGAGTGAACGTGATATGGCTATCCCCGGTTTATCAATCTCCCAATGATGATAATGGGTACGATATCAGTGATTATAAATCAATCATGACTGAATTCGGGACCATGGCAGATTTCGATAGGTTGTTGAAGGCGGTTCATGAACGTGGTATGAAGATCATGATGGACCTGGTGGTCAACCATTCCTCAGATGAACATCCGTGGTTCAAGGAATCCCGATCCTCAAAAGATAATCCGAAACGTGATTATTATATTTGGAAACCTGGCAGGAATGGGAAAGAACCAAATAATTGGGAGTCCATTTTTAAAGGTTCAGCATGGGAACATGATGAAGGAACCGATGAATATTATTTACATTTATTCAGCAGGAAACAACCGGATTTAAACTGGGAGAACCCTAAGCTCCGTGAAGAAATCTACAGCATCATGACTTGGTGGCTGGATAAGGGTGTCGATGGCTTCCGGATGGATGTCATTAACTTCCTTTCAAAAGATCAAAGCTATTCAGATGGAGCCGTTCATCATGAAAAGCTGTATGGTGATGGAAGCCCCTTTTTCCTGAATGGACCGCGCATACATGAGTTTTTACAGGAAATCAATCAACGGGCACTTTCCGGATATGACGTGATTACGGTTGGGGAGATGCCAGGCGTCACACCGGAGGAAGCGCAATTGTTCACAGGTAAAGATCGTGGTGAGCTACATATGGTCTTTCAATTCGAACATATGGATTTGGGGTGCGGACCGGAAGGGAAATGGAGTAACGATAAATGGAAGCTAACCGATTTAAAGCGAATTCTCTCCAAGTGGCAGACTGGTTTGGAGAGGGATGGCTGGAACAGTTTATACTGGAACAACCATGATCAGCCCCGGGTTGTCTCAAGGTTTGGTAACGATGGAAAGTATCGCATTGAAAGCGCAAAGATGCTTGCCGCTTGTCTTCATATGCTTCGAGGGACACCTTATATATATCAAGGGGAAGAGCTGGGCATGACCAATGTTGCATTTGAAAGCATTGATGAATACCGGGATATCGAAACATTGAATTCATATGACGAACTCGTCAATACACATGGCTGGTCAAAAGAGCGGATGATGTCAGCCATCCACGCCCGCAGCAGGGATAATGCGAGGACACCGATTCAGTGGAATGACTCCCGGAACGCAGGATTCACGAAAGGGACTCCTTGGATTAAGGTTAATCCAAATTTCCCCGAGATTAATGCAGAAATAGCCTACAATGATCCGAATTCCATTTTTCATTTTTATAAAAAGCTTATCCAATTACGCAAGGAACATGAAATCGTCGTTTATGGCCGTTTTGAACTGCTTTGGCCAGAAGATGAACGAATATTTGCCTATACGAGATCGTTTGAAGAAGAAAAGCTGTTGGTACTATGCAACTTTAAAGAAGAGCAGGCCTCCTTTACTTTGCCTGAGGAGCTGCATGCTTATTCTGCCACAAGGCTGATCGGCAATTATGATCAGGAGGAAGAAGGAATCTCCAGCAAACCCCTGCGTCCATATGAATGCCGTGTTTATCATTTGAAATGAAAAAAAGGACCTGTTCTTCTCCGATTAGAGAAGAACAGGTCCTTTGCGTATTATTTTGATTTAAGGTCACATTCCTCAAGGGGAATGATTTTCGTTTTATGCTTAATTTTATAGCCGAACCATAGGACGAAAAATAGAATCAAGCCAATGTAGGAAACAAACATTGAATTCCAGTCGATCCCATCGCTGCTAAAAGCTTGGTACCCCTGTCCGATGATAATGATTATACAAAGGACAAGTGCGAATATAGGCCCGAATGGGAAGCCTTTTGCCCGGTATGGTAAAGCATTCATATCGAGGCCTTGAGCTGCGTAGGCTTTGCGGAAACGATAATGGGCAATCGCAATCCCGACCCAGGTGACGAACCCCGCCATGCCTGAAGCGTTCAATAACCAAATATAAACGACGCCATCCCCGAAAAACGAAGCTAAGAATGCAACGCAGCCAACTAAAGAAGTCACGATAAGTGCATTTACGGGTACTCCTCTTTTATCTAACTTGCCAAGGAATTTCGGTGCTTTCCCATCCCGTGCCAAGTCCCATAGCATACGGGTTGAAGCGTACATGCCAGAGTTACCGGCAGAGAGTACGGATGATAAAATGATCGCGTTCATGATGGATGCAGCAAATGCAAGGCCAGCACGTTCAAATACAAGCGTGAATGGACTTACGGCAACATCTTGACTCAATAAACGTGAATCCGTAAACGGAATGATCATTCCAATAACGAAAATTGCAAGAATATAGAACAAGAGGATGCGCCAGAAAACGGATCTGATCGCTTTTGGGATGTTTTTTTCTGGATCTTCACTTTCACCAGCAGTCACTCCAAGCAATTCCGTTCCTTGGAATGAAAAGCCGGCAGCCATGAATACGCCTAGAATCGTGAAGAACCCTCCGTTAAAGGGACCTTCGCCCATTGTGAAATTGGAAAAACCAATTGGGTCATTCCCACCCATGATTCCGAGAATGATCAGAACACCCGTGATCAAGAAAATGACGACTGTCACGACTTTGATCATGGCAAACCAGAATTCTGTTTCCCCGAAACCTTTAACTGACATGTAATTGATAAGAAACATAGTGATTAACGCAATTGCACTCCAGATAAATGAAGGGCTATCCGGGAACCAGAACTTCATAATTAAGACAACGGCTGCCAATTCGGCGGCAATGGTGATTGCCCAGTTATACCAGTAGTTCCAACCAATCGCAAAACCGAAAGACGGATCGACGAATTTGGATGCATAGACACGGAACGAACCGGCCACTGGCATGAACGCTGCCATTTCTGCAAGACTTGTCATTAAGTAATAAACCATGATGCCGATGATCGCGTATGCCACCAAGGCACCGCCGGGACCGGCTGAATGAATGGCACCGCCACTTGCTAAAAATAAACCTGTTCCAATCGTTCCACCTAATGAAATCATCATTAAATGACGCGCTTTCAGGCTCCTTTTCAGTTCAGTAGGGCTTGATGCTGATTGTGAATTTGACAATTGATGTTACACTCCTTTTTATTGGAAGGGAACGAAAAATAAAAAAACAGCAGTCGAAAAAGATCGACGGCTGTTTATAATAAACCCGTTTATCCTTCCGAAGATAGCTCCCCACGCTTTTGAAAAAACGTGACAGTGGTGTTCCTGTTCGGTAACACCGCCAGCAAGAATATACATGGAATATACCCTAACTTCGGCAACTTATCCTTTCAAACGGAGTCTATAATTTTCCAGAATCTCGTCCGTTTTACTTTTATAAGATGCAGCCTCTAACTCATCGGTAAATGAGGAAGTATTCAATTTTCTAAAATCGTTGCGCCAGCTTGTAAGTGACGTCGGACGATTGTACTCATGAAATTCATGCAATCGCTAATAGATTGCTAGCAACTGAGTAAACTTTACTATATCAAAATTATAAAATAACTTCTAGGATATCGCAATGATTATTTTGTGTGGTTATTTTTTCCTAGTTATTGAATGATGGCAGTAAGGAAGAATTCAAATGTCGATATACTAAAATAAAGGATCCTGATAACTAGACGGTCCTCCTTTTAATTAGGGAGTATTCCAGTTTTACATGTTTGACCACTTCAGGATTCTCAAATAAGTCCACTGCCATTTTCCCGATCCATTCCAGCGGTAAGGAAATGGTCGTGATGTCGAGCATTTCACTAAGGCTATCATTATTGAAGCCGAGAATGGCCACATCTTCCGGTACCCTTATACCCGATTTTTTAGCGGTAAGAATGAAGCCTGCCGCCGTGTCATCATTCGTGATGATTATGGCTTCAGGTTTATCTGACATTGAATTCCATTCCTGAAACAATTGTTCACCGTCTTTGATGTGGTAACTGCCTTCAAACAGCCATTCTTTATTGTTTATCAGTTGATGTTTACTCATGATATCGTTAAAGGCCTTTGTACGATGAGAACTATTTCTGCTCTTTTTACGGCCAAGGCTGTATCCAATTTTCTTATATCCTTTAGTAATCACGTACTCAAGGGCACAGGAGAAAGCTGCATAATGATCAATGCTGATGGATGAGAATTCAGCCTGGGCTGTATCTTCACATAAGATGATCGGTCCGTATTTTTGATAATCCAAAAAGACTTTCATTTCCGAAATCCTTGAACAAACGATAATGCCATCGAGCTGCTTCATTTGCAGCATATTCAAAGCCTGGATTTCTTTCTCTCTGTCATAATTTGTTTGAAAGATGACGATATGACAGCCAATTGCATTTGCCTGTTTAGTGATTCCGTTGACGATTGCCCCGTAATATGGATGATTGTTGAAGGGGATGATGATGCCGATAAGATTAGTTTTGCCTTTTGAAAGATGAATGGCGTTGATGTTTCTCGAATAATTCAAACGATCGATGGCTTCTAAAACGCTCTTTCTTTTATCGGGGCTTACATAAGGATGATCATTCAATACACGAGACACTGTTGAGACAGATACACCAGCGCATTGAGCAATTTCTTTAATATTTGTCATGGTATCACCGTTTTTTCTTTTTTTATATTGTACAGTATGAAACCCATTTCAGGGCAAGAGAACCGAATGAGGCTGTTGAAGATTTCTTCAAATAAGGTCTTGTTCTGGTATGGGTTTCATCCTTTAAGATTGGTTTAAATCTTAGAGGAGGAGGGGATCATGATGTTCCAAACTTTAATCACCCTGTTTGTGCTTTGCGGAATCGAATTGGGATTTGCGTACTTGGCAATTTCCTTAAAACAGGAAAAGTGAGTGGCAATGCATTTGGAATGCTGAATGCCTGTAAAGAATTCCACGGCATTACTCGTGAAATCCGCATGTTTACTCGTGAATTTCACGTCTTCCCGCCATAAACATTAAAAAAGCTCCCCAAGTTTATATTCACCATTAAAACTCCACAATATAAATATAACTTCATCGTTACGTTTCATGTACGGGAAGAAGTACTCTCCCTAGAAATGACTGACTGTCTGGAAGCTCCCTAGTAGAGATTCCAGACATTTTTTGCTGTGTGTAAAAGTCATTGGCCTTTTGAAATGTTTGAAAAAATAGTTGCACTTTTTTTATATAGTTGTGTATAGTATAAAATAAGTTGTGTAGAGGAAACTTTTTAGCATTTACGACAATGTAAAAAAATTTACATTTAGTTTTGCACATGGCAAACTATTTTAGAGAGATGAAAAAGGGAGGGAATATGGATGGGTTTTCTAAAATCTATTGGGGGCGTGCTTGCTGCATTGCTGATTTTAACAGGGTGCGGCAATGATACGGCCGAAAAGGATAACGGCAATGGCAAGTTGGACGTCGTTACAACGACGGGAATGATTGGGGATTTGGTTGAGAATATCGGCGGTAAACATGTCGAGGTTACCAGTTTAATGGGTCCGGGAGTCGACCCCCATCTATATAAAGCGACACAGGGTGATGTGGAGACACTGGATTCGGCTGATATGATTTTTTATAACGGTGTGCATCTTGAAGGGAAAATGACGGATATATTCGAAATGATGAGCAAGGATAAACCGACGATTGCCGTAACGGAGGACTTCAAGGAGAACCAGCTACGCAAAGTGAGTGCTACGGAACATGATCCCCACGTATGGTTTGATGTAAAGCTTTGGATCGTAGCGGCGGACACAGTTAAGAAAGAGTTGATTGCCAATGATCCGGACCATGAAGCGGAGTTTCGTGAAAATTATGAAGAGTACGTTCTGCAATTGGAGGAACTTGATAAATATGTTCAAGATGAAATTAATAAAATTCCAGAAGATCAACGGGTGCTCGTTACAGCACATGATGCTTTTGGATACTACGGTCAGTCATATGGCCTGGACGTAAGGGGTCTCCAAGGAATCAATACATTATCGGAATATGGATCAAAAGATGTTACTGATATGCGGAATTATCTTGTGGAGAACAAAATAAAAGCGATTTTCATTGAGTCAAGCGTACCAAGGAAGGCTATCGAGGCTGTCATTCAAGGTGCAGGGAAGCAGGGACACAAAGTTGAAATCGGCGGTGAATTGTTCTCGGATGCAATGGGTGAAAAAGGGACGGAAGAAGGAACGTATATCGGGATGGTCCGTCATAATACTGACACCATCGTTCATGCTTTGAAATAAGGGGGAGAAACTATGAATCAAGCAGCTTTGAAGGTCGAGAATTTAACGATTGCATATCATAAGAAGCCGGTTGTCGAGGATGTCTCATTTGAGGTGCCGGAAGGGAATTTAATCGGTATCATAGGCCCCAATGGAGCAGGGAAGTCCACTTTGATAAAGGGAATACTCGAATTGATCCCAAAAATTTCGGGGCAAATCACAATAAAGGGTTCGACTTATAAATCGATGAGGAAGAGTATCGGCTATGTACCACAGCGTGAGTCAGTGGATTGGGATTTTCCAACCAACGCACTCGATGTCGTGATGATGGGCAGATATGGTCATCTCGGATGGCTGAAGCGACCAGGGAAGTCCGAGAGGCAGAAGGGGATGGAGTGCCTAGATAAGGTGGGAATGGCTGAATACGCTAACCGCCAGATCAGCCAGCTATCAGGTGGACAGCAGCAACGGATATTCCTGGCCCGTGCATTGGCACAGGAAGCGGATATTTACTTTATGGATGAACCGTTCGTAGGGGTGGATGCGGCAACGGAGAAAGCAATCATACAATTGCTGATGGAATTGAAGGAAAAAGGCAAAACCGTTCTGGTTGTGCATCATGACCTATCCACCGTGAAGGAATATTTCGACTGGACGATGTTATTGAATAAAAAGGTGATGAAAATAGGTCCGACAGAAGAAGTGTTCATTCCCGAATACTTACAGGCAACATATGGAGGCCGCCTAGCAATACTATCAGACACTAAGGCCGGCCTTTTATTAAAATGAGGTGTACACGATGAACATACTGGATATTATTACTGATCCAAATACAAGGTGGATATTGCTTGGCACGATGTTCCTTGGATTAAGCAGCGGGGTCATCGGCAGCTTTGCCTACCTCAGAAAGCAGTCTTTGCTTGGCGACACGCTCGCACATGCAGCGTTACCCGGTATCTGTGTCGCCTTTATGTTAACTGGAGTGAAATCCACTTCCTACTTTCTAATAGGTGCTGCCCTGGCAGGCTTAGTGGCTGTTTTCTTGATCAGTGTGCTTACGAGATATAGTAAGATCAAACAGGATGCGGCCTTGGGAATCGTCTTATCCTCTTTCTTTGGCTTCGGAATTGTCATGCTTACTCAGATCCAGCAGAGCGAGTATGGAAACCAGAGTGGATTGGATACCTTTTTATTCGGACAGACGGCGTCAATGGTCATGTCCGATGTATATATGATGATGACGGTTTCCTTTGTTCTCATTTTCACTTGTACCGTATTTTTTAAAGAATTCAAATTACTGTCCTTTGACCCTGGGTTTGCTAAGGGCATGGGATTGCCGGTTGTTTTTCTGGATTATTTCATCATGATGCTGATCGTGGCAGCTGTAGTGATCGGTATCCAGGCTGTAGGCGTCGTATTGATGGCATCGTTACTGATAACTCCTGCGGTTTCTGCGAGGTATTGGACGGAGCGGCTGCATATCATGGTCATCCTGTCTGGTGTATTCGGAATGTTGAGCGGTGTGTCTGGAACGTTGATCAGTACATCGGTCAATGATTTGCCAACAGGACCGTTAATTGTTTTATCCGCGACGGTATGGTTTTTCTTTTCCATGCTTTTTGCACCTAAACGCGGAGTGCTTTCATCTATATGGAGAAGGGTATCGACGAAAAAGAAATATTCTCTCGAACAGGATAGAAGGAAAGGGAGCCACTCAACATGAATGATTTTTGGATTATCTTAGTCGGAGCATTAGTGGCGGGTTCTTGCAGTGTATTAGGATGCTTTTTGATAGTCAGGAAAATGACGTTGATTGGTGATGCCATCAGTCATTCCGTTTTGCCGGGAATCGTATTGGCATTTTTAATAACGGGGACCCGTGATTCGGTTCCAATGCTGATCGGGGCTGCTGCGCTCGGCTTGCTTACCGTATTCTTGATCCAGCTTTTCCAATCGTCGGGCGTTCAAGCTGACGCAGCGATCGGGATTGTATTCACTTCCCTTTTTGCAACGGGGATCGTACTTGTGAGCTTGTATACGCAACAAATAGATTTTGATCTGGAACATGTCCTTTATGGCGAAATAGCCTATACTCCCTGGAACACGATGACAATCGCGGGAATCGAAGCTGGACCAAAAGCTGTTTGGATAGTTGGCAGTTGTTTTATCCTGAACCTCATACTGATCTTCCTTTTCTTCAAACAGTTTAAACTCGTGTCATTTGATCCATCACTTGCGGCTGCAATGGGAATTCCTGTACTGTTCTTTCATTACTTATTGATGAGCCTCATTTCACTGACAACTGTAGCTTCTTTTGATAGTGTAGGTTCCATTTTAGTAGTTGGAATGCTCATCATACCTGCGGCAACGGCTTATCTGCTGTCAGACCGTTTAAGCCGTATGATATTGGTCAGTATCGGGGTCGGGGTGCTAAGTTCCGTCATCGGCTATTATTCAGCCACCATTTTGGATGCTTCGATATCAGGTTGCATGGTGGGTTCGGCAGCCATATTATTCGGATTGGCCTTTCTCTTTTCCCCAAGCCATGGATTGGTCAGCAGATTGCTGAAACGGAGAAAATCAAAGGAATCACAAGCATAGCTCCCCCTGCCTACAGGCTTCATGGAAATAACTCCATGAAGCCTGTAAACTATTCTTCTATATAGTTGTGATTTTATTTGTTTAAAGTATAATGAATAAGTGTATTTATAGAAGTATCGCAGGAGCCTTTTTAAGGGAGAGTTAAGTATGGAAGAACAAAATAAATTTTCATCACGGATAGATTTTTCTTTGGTCACAATATTGCTGTTATTATGCGTTGGAAGTTGCTTAGCAATCTATAGTGCCCAAACGACTGGACAGTACGCTGAAAACTTCTTAATTAAACAAATTTTTTGGTATATAGTGGGAATCGGAATCGTATTAGGGTTCATCACCCTGGATTCGGATCAGTTGAAAAAGATATCTTGGTATGCCTATGGCTTCGGATTATTTTTGCTTTTTTTGCTGATCATTATGCCAAGTAACATCGTACCTAATATAAATGGTGCAAGAAGCTGGTTCGTCATTCCAGGAATCGGTTCGATTCAGCCATCGGAATTCATGAAGGTTTTCCTGATTTTGGCTTTAGCAAATGTCATCTCAAACCATCATCTCAAAAACACGCTGAAAACAATTCAAACGGATATATGGCTGCTTATTAAAATCGGTCTTGTGACCGGTGCCCCCTTATTGTTAATCATGCAACAGCCAGATTTGGGTACCTCGCTTGTCATCATGTCAATCATGCTCGGAATGATTTTCATTTCAGGGGTAACATGGAAGATCCTGCTGCCGATCGTTTCAGGAGGAATTGTCGTCGCTTCAACGGTCCTATACTTTGTCCTTTGGAAGCCGGAGATCTTAGAAAAATACCTAGGGGTAAAATCCTATCAATTCGGCCGTATCTATTCTTGGCTGGATCCATATAATTATGCCAGCTCCGAAGGGTATCACTTAACCAAGTCTTTACTGGCCATCGGCTCCGGCCAGACTACAGGCAAGGGAATCGGTTCGAGGGAAGTATATTTGCCTGAGAGTCATTCGGATTTCATTTTCAGCATCATCGGTGAAGAATTCGGCTTCATCGGTTCAAGCATCATAATTTCTTTGTTTTTCCTATTGATTTACCACATAACAAAAACGGGAATGGACACGAAAAATAACTTCTATACATATATCTGTGTTGGCGTTATAAGCATGTTGACGTTTCACGTTTTTCAAAACATCGGTATGACTGTAGGCCTTTTGCCGATTACGGGGATTCCGCTTCCATTTGTCAGTTATGGAGGAAGCTCGCTAATGGGGAACATGATGGCCATGGGCTTAATATTCAGCATTCGGTATCACTATAAGAAGTATATGTTTTCAACGGATATCTAAAAATAAAGCCGGCCCGCCATGGGCCGGCTTTATTTTTAGCAAAAAAACAAAAGGAGCAGAATCCACCCCCTTGAATGTTTACTTATTGAATGTTCGTTCCAGCTGGAAATTGATTTTTATAACCGGAAAATTGTTGATACGATTGGCTTAAGCTGGTAGCTTGCGCCTTTTCTAAACTATACCAGCCTTTTTCGAACATAAGGTTATAGAGTTCTCGCTGCATCTCCTGATTTTCTTTGGAAATGGAGAAAATGTCTTGGAATAGTGCTTGGTTACTCATTTCGTGCAGGGCAACGGAAAGGGAGTTACAAAAGTATTTTTCAGTTGTTAGCATATCATTTATGAAATCCCTGTCATTCATTTGCGGTGTCTTTGCCACGGGAGATTCTGGATTTTGGACTTTGTTTTCATTGGGCATCAAGAACCCTCCTTTACTGGAATTGTTGTTGACTTTGAATTTGATCCGGGTTCAAATGTTTCAAAATGGTATCGTAATGGCGTTGATGCATGAGACCGCACCGATTTAATGCATCAATGATTTGCGGGTCCTTGCATTGTGTGGCAAAAAAATGTGCCTTTTTAACCGCATTCAGATTCCATGCAAGCATATCGGTTAAGTATAAGCTATCCTTCACCGAAACCATTTCCGGCGGCTGCTTCATAAAGCCGGTGGACTGCTGTTGGCTGTTAAACGAATTTTGCTGTTCCATCATTCTACCTCCTTAAGTGTTCTTTAAACGAACTTAATTTTCCCTTCATGAATTTTTTTTATTCTTGATTCTAAATATCTGAAAAATGAATTAAATGGTAAAATAATCTTGTGCATCTATTTTCCAAAATGATTTGGAGGGGAATGCAGATGGAAAGAATATTGAAAAATCTATTCCTTTTTTTATCAAAGAACAAAGGCATGACAAAAGCAGCGAAAAAATACGGGCTGCGGTTTGGAGCATCTCGTTTCGTCGCAGGAGATTCCTTGGATATGGCATGTGAAGTGATTGCAGATCTTAACCGGAAAGGGCTTGCTGTCACCATTGATTATTTAGGTGAATTCATTGAAGATGAACAAGAAGCAAGGAAGATGGCAGATGAGTGCATCGAAGCGGTCCGCATGATTGGCAGAAATGAACTGGATTCACAGTTATCCCTGAAGCTGACATCGATGGGCTTGGATGTGTCCGAACGAGTCGTAATGAATAACATGCGGAGGATCTTAGATGAAGCTAAAGCCCATTGTGTTTTCGTGACGCTTGATATGGAAGATTTTCCGCGCTGTCAGCCAACTTTGGATGTATTCAAAAACCTAAAGTCTGAATATAATGAATTGGGGACTGTTATCCAAGCTTATCTGTATCGAACTGAGAAGGATATTGAGGAGCTGGATGCATACCATCCGAATCTAAGACTTGTTAAAGGGGCTTATAAAGAACCAAGGGAAGTGGCTTTTCCCGAGAAAGAATATGTGGATGAGAATTTTAAGAAAATCATCAAGAAGCATATGCAAAATGGCAATTACACTGCCGTTGCCACACATGATGATAAAATCATTGATTATACGAGGGACTTGGTCAAAGATCACGGAATTCCCCGGGATCGCTTTGAATTTCAAATGTTATACGGCATCCGTAATGAAAAGCAGCTTGAACTTGCAAAAGAAGGATATAAGGTAAGGGTGTATGTTCCTTATGGTACGGATTGGTATGGATATTTCATGCGCCGCCTTGCGGAGAGACCGGCCAATATTGCTTTCGTTTTAAAAGGCCTTTTCAAGAAATAGAAAGCGAGAGCCGCCCCGGAAAAGGAACGGCTGCTCAAATTAAGAAGGATTATCTTTTGAACTGATTGTTCTGGCTGTTCACTTTATTGATTCCATGTTGACGTTCAGCGCCAGGGCCGGCATTGCCTTTAACGCTTGCTGCGCTTACGGCTGCTTTAGAAGGATTATCTTTACGCTTCATTATATAAGTCACCTCCTGCCAGGTTATTTTTTACTGAAAGGAGGAGAAATAACCAAAAGAACTCGGAGAAAAAAATATTTTTTTTCCTGTTTAAATCATTGCGGAATTTCCAAATATATTCTATATTAGTAATAAGAAAAAATATTCAAAATTTTTTTGAATTAAAAATGAATGAGCATTCATTCAATAAATTGTGTAAGGGGGATATGAACTTGGTTCGACAAATACGAAAGGCTGCTGTTCTAGGGTCAGGAGTTATGGGATCAGGGATTGCTGCACACCTTGCTAACATCGGCATTCCGACTTTATTATTGGATATTGTACCTCGTGAGCTCACTGAGGATGAAAAGAAAAAGGGACTGACATTAGATAATAAACAAGTGCGTAACCGCATCAGTCAAACTGCGATTACGAAACTTTTAAAACAGAAACCAGCTCCGCTTTCTGCTAAGGGAAACATTGCGTTGATCGAGGCGGGAAACCTGGAAGATGATATAAGTCGTTTAAAGGATGTCGATTGGATCATCGAAGTGGTCGTTGAGAAACTTGAGGTTAAGCAAAGCGTGTTTGCCCAGGTTGATCAGCATCGTAAACCAGGAAGCATCGTTTCATCGAATACATCTGGAATTTCAATCGAAGCGATGGCAGAAGGCCGTTCGGAGGACTTTCAAAAGCACTTCCTGGGAACACACTTCTTCAATCCGCCGCGTTATCTTAAATTGTTGGAGATCATCCCTACTAAAGCAACTTCACCAGAAGTGCTCGAATACATGAAACGATTCGGCGAAGATGTACTGGGAAAAGGTGTCGTCGAAGCCAAGGATACCCCTAACTTCATCGCAAACCGTATTGGAACCTATGGTTTATTGGTCACTCTGCGGGAAATGCAAAAAGGCGGATACAGTGTTGGTGAGGTCGATTCGGTTACAGGTCCGTTGATTGGAAGGGCAACTAGCGCAACTTTCCGGACACTTGATGTAGTTGGATTGGATACCTTTGCACATGTTGCCAGAAACGTATATGACCAGGTGGATGGAGAAGAAAAAGACGTTTTCAAAATACCTGATTTCATGAATGAAATGCTTAAGAATGGGTGGCTTGGAAGCAAGTCAGGTCAAGGGTTTTTCTTGAAAAAAGGCAAGGAAATCCTTGAACTGAATCCCGAAACCCTTGAATATGAAGCACGAAAAAGATTAAAAACGCCTGCCATCGAAATGGCTAAACAGGCCAAGGGCTTGGAAAATAAAATGAAAGCGCTTGTTTATAGCGAAGACCGTGCCGGCCAATTACTTTGGAATGTTCTGAATCCGGCGCTTGTGTATTCTGCCCAGCTGCTTGGGGACATTGCGGATGACATCGTGGCGATCGATCAAGCGATGAAATGGGGATTCGGATGGTCCACAGGTCCTTATGAAACTTGGGATGCGATAGGTGTAGAAAAATCGGTAGCCCGAATGGAAGCTGAAGGCATCACCGTTCCGCAATGGGTGAAGGATATGCTCGCTAAAGGCATCACTTCTTTCTATAAAGAAGAAAATGGCATAGTTCACTATTATGATAATGGTGAATATAAAGAACTTGTCGAAAATCCTAAAGTGATCAATCTTAAAGCGATCAAGAAACAAAAAGGAGTAATCAAGAAAAACAGTGGTGCAAGCTTGGTGGATATCGGCGATGGAGTGGCTCTTCTTGAATTCACTTCACCGAATAATGCAATCGGTCTGGATATCATACAAATGATCAATGCTGCGGTCGACGAAGCGGAAGCGAATTTCAAAGGCCTGGTCATCGGAAACCAAGGAAAGAATTTCTGTGTAGGCGCTAATATTGCAATGATGCTGATGGAAGCACAGGATGACAATATTTATGAACTTGATATGGTCATCAGCCAATTCCAAAAGGCGATGCTTAAAATCAAGTACAGTGCAGTTCCTGTAGTGGTTGCCCCGTTTAATATGACACTTGGCGGGGGGGCTGAAGTATCCCTTCCGGCTGCGCGCATCCAGGCAACGACTGAAACGTATATGGGACTAGTGGAAGCTGGTGTAGGCTTGATCCCAGGCGGCGGCGGGACTAAAGAACTTTATGTAAAGACGTTGAGGAATATGCCGAAGGGCGTCGACTTCGACTTACAGAAAGTGGCCAACCAAGTATTCGAAACGGTCGCCATGGCAAAAGTTTCGACCTCCGCCGAGGAAGCGAGAAGAAATAATTTCCTTAATTCAGCTGATGGAATAAGCGTGAATGCGGATCATCAGCTATATGATGCGAAACAGGCGGTACTTTCCATGCATGAACAAGGTTATACCGCTCCAGCCCGCACAAAGATCCCTGTCGTAGGTGAAACGGGATATGCCGCACTTCTATTGGGAGCGGAATCCATGCGCCTTTCAGGATTCTTATCAGATCATGACCTTGTCATAGCCAAAGAGCTTGCATACGTCCTTGCAGGGGGAAAACTCCCATTTGGCACGGAAGTAGATGAACAGTATATCTTGAACTTAGAAAAACAAGCATTCCTAAAATTGATTTCGACTCCGAAATCTCAGGCAAGGATGCAGCACATGCTTGTTAAAGGGAAACCACTCCGTAATTGATGAATAGATGAAGATAAGCGAAAACGAAGATTAATAGATCGATAGCTTAAAAATGAGTAAGGGGGATCCTCATGAAAGAAGCGGTAATAGTAGCCGGAGCAAGGACTCCGGTAGGAAGAGCGAAAAAAGGTTCTCTTGCTAGTGTACGTCCTGATGATTTAGGGGCTCTTGTTGTAAAGGAAACGTTAAAGCGTGCTGGGAATTATGAAGGCACCATAGATGACCTGATTATCGGTTGTGCAATGCCTGAAGCGGAGCAAGGATTGAACATGGCGCGTAACATTGGAGCGTTGGCAGGATTGCCTTATACCGTACCGGCCATAACGATTAATCGTTACTGTTCAAGCGGGCTGCAAAGTATCGCTTATGGGGCGGAAAGGATCATGCTAGGCCAAAGTGATACAGTCATTGCAGGCGGAGCGGAATCCATGAGCCTTTTGCCAATGATGGGCCATGTAACACGTCCGAACGCGAGACTTGCTGAAACGGCACCGGAATATTATATGGGTATGGGTCACACTGCCGAAGCCGTTGCAAAAAAATACGGCATTTCCCGTGACGATCAAGATGCATTTTCTGTTAGAAGTCATCAAAAGGCGGCTAAGGCCATTGCAGAAGGAAAGTTTTCGGATGAGATCGTACCGGTTGACGTAAAGCTTCGTTCAGTGGGTCCAGATCTTAAGTTACAGGAAAAATCATTTACTTTTACACAAGATGAGGGCGTCCGTCCAGGCACGACTGCTGAAGTGCTAAAAAAACTAAGACCCGCATTCTCTGTTACAGGATCCGTAACAGCAGGGAATTCATCACAAACGAGTGATGGTGCAGCCGCGGTCATGGTCATGGATGGGGAAAAGGCCTCTTCATTAGGGTTGAAACCGATGGGTAAGTTCCGTTCCTTTGCTGTAGCAGGGGTACCGCCTGAAATTATGGGCATCGGACCGATTGCGGCCATTCCAAAAGCTTTGAAGCTAGCGGGCCTTGAGTTATCCGATATTGGTTTATTTGAATTGAATGAAGCATTTGCTTCCCAATCCATTCAAATCATTCGTGAGCTCGGATTGAATGAAGAGATTGTCAATGTGAATGGTGGAGCCATTGCCTTAGGCCATCCACTAGGATGTTCAGGAGCAAAATTGACATTAAGCCTGCTTCATGAAATGAAGCGCAGAAACCAACAGTTCGGAGTCGTGACAATGTGTATCGGCGGCGGAATGGGTGCTGCTGGAGTATTTGAATTATTGGCGTAATCCCACCCCTCCCGGAAGCTGTCATGCTTCCGGCGGGTTTACTATCTTAAATACTTAGGAGGAAATAACATGTCCAATCAAACTACAGATAACCTCATTAAAGGCGGAGCCTTTTTAGTAGAAGATATTACGTATGATAAAGTGTTTACACCGGAAGATTATTCTGATGAGCATAAAATGATTGCCAAAACTGCCGAGGATTTCGTAGTGAATGAAATTCTGCCGCAGGTTGAACATTTGGAAAACCATGAATTTGACCGTTCCGTTAAATTACTGAAGCATGCAGGTGAAATCGGTTTACTTGGTGCTGACGTTCCTGAGGAATACAGCGGATTGGGTCTTGATAAAATCAGTTCGGCATTGATTACGGAAAAAATGGCACTTGCAGGCGGCTTCGGAATTACGCATGGTGCACATGTAGGTATCGGATCTTTGCCGATCGTATTATTCGGGAATGAAGAACAAAAGAAAAAATACCTCCCATTACTTGCAACGGGTGAGAAGATTGCTGCGTATGCCTTAACGGAACCAAGCTCAGGTTCCGATGCCTTGGGAGCAAAAACGACAGCGAAATTGAATGCAGAGGGAACACACTATATTTTAAATGGTGAAAAACAATGGATTACAAATGCAGGCTTTGCAGATGTTTTCTGTGTATACGCCAAAATCGACGGCGAACAATTCTCCGCCTTCATTGTTGAGCGTGAGTATAAAGGCGTATCAACTGGTGCTGAAGAGAAGAAAATGGGGATCAAAAGCTCCTCTACTCGGACTTTAATCCTCGAAGATGTACATGTCCCAGTCGGAAATCTTTTGGGTGTAGCAGGAAAAGGGCATGTCATCGCTTTCAATATCCTGAATATCGGCCGTTATAAATTAGGCGTCGGTGCTGTCGGCGGATCTAAACGTGCCCTTGAGATTACAGCTGCTTATACGAATCAACGTCAACAGTTTAAAACGAAAATTTCCGATTTTAACTTGACGAAAGAAAAACTTGCAACAATGGCATCTAAAATTTATGCAGCAGAAAGCTCTGTATACCGTACCGTTGGCCTTTATGATCAAAGACAAAGCAAATTGACGGATGAGCAAGTGAAAGATGGGAAATCAATGGCGGCTGCAATCGCTGAATATGCCATTGAGTGTTCATTGAATAAATTCTTCGCTTCCGAAGTATTGGATTATGTTACGGACGAAGGCGTACAGCTTCATGGCGGCTATGGTTTCATGCAGGAGTATGAAATTGAAAAAGCATATCGTGATTCCCGTATTAACCGGATCTTTGAAGGAACAAATGAAATCAATCGATTGCTTGTCCCGGGAACTTTCCTGAAGAAAGCACTTAAAGGGGAATTGCCGCTTCTTCAAAAGGCTCAAGGCCTGCAAGAGGAATTAATGATGATGATGCCGGAAGAACCTGGCGATGAGCCATTGGCACAAGAAAAAATGCTTGTTAGAAACGCTAAGAAAATCGGTATTTTGGCAGCTGGCCTTGCTGCGCAGAAATACGGCAAAAATCTTGATCAAGAACAGGAAATCCTCTCCAACATTGCTGATATCGCATCCCTTGCCTATGCAGCGGAATCCGTGGTATTGCGTACGGAAAAAGCAATTGCAGCTACAGGTCTGGAGAAGAACAAACAAAAAGTGCTTTACACAGAAATCTTCGTTCAGGAAGCTTTCAATGAAATAGAGCAGCATGCAAAGGAAACGTTAATTGCGGTGGAAACAGGCGATACTCTTCGCATCATGCTATCGTCGCTCCGCAAGCTGACAAGACACAATCCAATCAATGTCATTGCGAAAAAACGTGAAGCTTCCGTCAAGGTAATCCAAGCGGAAAAATATGCTCTTTAAGCATTGAATCAGAATCTTTAAAGGGAATGTCCGTAAAGGCATTCCCTTCAGTTTGTAGACAAAAGGGGTTCTATCTAAATTCTAAAAACAAAGTAGATTGGAACAGGTGTGCGAGACGCCTGCGGGAAAAGCGCGTCCAGGGTAGACCGCCCGCGGAAAGCGAGTGTCTGGAGGCTACGTTTCAAATAGTACAACCCCTTTATTTCCTTTAATGAAATCGCATTGGAAATTCAAAAGACATTTCGTTGTATTGCGTGCTGAAAACGGGTATTCTATTGATAGGTGGTGAAATGATGGGCTTAACATTATATTGGTACCCAAAATGCGGCACATGCCGTAATGCGAAGAAGTGGCTGGATAATCATGAACTGCAGTATGAAGCGATCCATATAGCGGAAAATCCGCCTTCGCGAACTGAAATAGAACAACTATATAAAATCAGTAATTTGGAATTGAAGAAGTTTTTCAATACTAGCGGTCAAAAATATCGGGAGCTGGGCTTAAAGGATAAGCTGAAAGAAGCTTCTGAAGCAGAGATGCTTGATATATTGTCCACAGATGGAATGCTTCTGAAAAGGCCGATTGTTACGGATGGCACCAAAGTGACGGTAGGTTTCAAAGAAGAGCAATTCGAACAGGTTTGGAACTGAAATTTCACAAAATATTTGGTTAATTCCTTACTTAAATAAACAATCTACCTTATAATGGAATAGATAAAATAAGCTGTACATATGGAGGGTTAATAATGACAACAACACCAAAAGAACTTCGTTACACTAAAGAACATGAATGGGTCAAAACGGAAGATGGAACAGTGCGCATTGGAATTACAGCTTTCGCACAATCCGAGCTTGGGGACATCGTATTCGTTGAGCTTCCGGAAATCGGCGATGAATTGAAAGCGAACGAACCATTTGGAAGTGTTGAGTCCGTTAAGACCGTTTCTGAGCTTTATGCTCCTATCAGTGGCAAGGTTGTAGAAGTAAACGAGGATTTAAGTGACAACCCTGAATATGTAAATGAGTCTCCTTATGAAAAGGCATGGATGGTCGTGCTTGAACCATCTAATAGCAGTGATATTGAAAACCTGATGAGTGCTGAAGAATATGAGAGTTTAATCAACGGTTAAAAAAGAAGGAGAGGGGGGACTGAAAAGGCCTGCTCTCTTTTTCATTTTGTACAGTGGCAGTTGCGCACATAATTCGTGAGATGGAGTGATGACATGGAGTGGGGCGAATTCGATAAAGTGATCATTGTAGAAGGCAGTTCCGATAGAAGAAAAGTTGCCTCCGTTTTAAATGAAGATGTGGAAATAAGATGTACGAATGGGACCATATCATTAACTAAGCTGGATGAATTAGTGGATGAATTGATGGACCGTGATGTTTATCTCCTTTTTGACGCAGATGAATCAGGAGAAAAGCTGCGGAAGCAATTCCGAAGGGAAATGCCGGAAGCGAACCACCTGTATATTAATAAAATGTACAAAGAAGTGGAAAGCTCACCCGAACATCATATCGCAACTGTGCTTCTATCTGCCAATATGAATGTGAAAATGAAATTTTTAAGTCAAAGGGTGAACGACTAATTGATGCAGGAATGGAAAGAAGAAGAGTGTAAGCTTGCTGTTGAAAATGGGGAAACCTTTTGCTTATATTTATATACGCCTTTATGCGGCACCTGTCAGGTTGCCTCCAAGATGCTGACGATATCCTTGGAGCTATTCCCGGAAATGAAGTCAGGCAAAATGAATATGAACTATGTCCAAGGAATTGCCGAATCATTTGAAATCGAAAGTGTTCCTTGTTTATTGCTTTTCAAAGAGGGACAGCTGCACAAAAAAATATATGCCTTTCAATCCGTTCCCTATTTGTACGGATTGCTTAAGGAAATCAGCTAAGAAACCAATCAGAACCATGGTTGGTTTCTTTGTTGCGGACATTTGAATGCGAGATTGAAATTAAACAAAGAATATTCTAACAATTCATTGACTGATTTATTCTAAAATGCTATATTTTGAATAAAGTAACGGCAGAATTTAATAGTTCTTATCAAGAGTGGCGGAGGGACTGGCCCGACGAAGCCCGGCAACCGGTATATATTTATATACGGTGCTAATTCCAGCAGAGTGTTGGCTCTGGTAGATGAGGTGTGTTCTTGAAACCTCTTCTTATTGAAGTGGTTTTTTTGTTTATAAAAGGCCAGATTTCATATAATTCCAACTAAATCCATAGAAAAAGGTGAAATCATATGTCAGAGAAAAAGTTGCGTTTCGAAACATTGAGTGTTCATGGCGGTCTGCAAGCTGATGAAACAGGTGCCCGTGCAGTTCCTATTTACCAAAGCAATGCATACTTGTTCAAAGACACCGACCATGCAGCGAATTTATTTGGCCTAAAGGAGAATGGCTATATATATACACGACTCCATAATCCCACGGTCAGCGTTTTTGAGGAAAGAATGGCCTTATTGGAAGGCGGTATCGGCGGATTGGCAACATCAAGCGGAATGGCTGCCATCTCACTTTCAATCCTGAATATTGCCGCTGCAGGGGATGAGATTGTTTCAGCCTCTACATTATATGGCGGTACGTATAACCTTTTTGAAAACACACTTCCTAAATATGGAATCAAAGTGAAGTTCGTTTCTCCCGATGACCCTGAAAATTTCAAAAGGGCGATTACGCCAAGAACTAAAGCCATTTTTGCTGAAACGATCGGAAATCCAAGTTTGAGGGTGCTCGATATTGAAGCGGTAGCGGAAATCGCCCATGATGCAGGCATACCTTTAATCATTGATAATACCTTCGCGACACCATATCTATGCAGACCAATTGATTTTGGAGCGGATATTGTCATCCATTCCGCTACAAAATGGCTTCTGGGAAATGGAACGACGCTGGGCGGTGTCATCGTGGATGGAGGGAAGTTCGATTGGAACTCGCCAAACTACCCTGGCTTTACGGAGCCTGATCCAAGTTACGACGGTCTGGTATACGCCGAGGCAGTTGGACCTGCTGCATTCATAACGAAAGCCCGAGTCCAGTTACTTCGTGATTTAGGCCCTGCGCTAAGCGCCCAAAGTGCATTCCAGTTTACGCTTGGGCTTGAAACGCTGCATGTAAGGATGAAAGAGCATCTATCAAACACCAAGTCTGTCATTAACTATTTAAAAAACCATCCTGCCGTGACTTGGGTTTCACATCCTGGTGATGAGGATCATCCGGATAAAGCCCTTGCGGATAAATATTTGCCAAAGGGAGCTGGATCAGTCGTTACATTTGGGATACAAGGTAATCGCGAAGCTGGGGCAAAACTTATCAATTCGGTAGAATTATGGTCCCATGTAGCGAATGTTGGGGATGCGAAGAGCTTGATCATCCACCCAGCCAGTACGACCCATCAACAATTGAATGAGGCGGGGCTTGCGAAAGCGGGTGTGCGTGCTGATCAAGTCCGTTTATCTATTGGGATTGAAAATGTAGACGATTTAATAGAAGATTTGGAGCAGGCTATTGAAAAAGCGACGAATATCGTCTCCTTGTCCTCCAAAACGGTTTAAGCAAAGTTCCTGTTCATTCTTGTACTAGAAATAATATACATTGCGCTCCTTTTTTATCTATGATAAAATTTCACCATACTAAAGAACTTAATGATGTACAAAATATTCTATATATTAGCTCTTATCAAGAGAGGTGGAGGGATGTGCCCGATGAAACCCGGCAACCGACAAGGAGATTTCCTTGGAAAGGTGCCAATTCACACAAAGTTTAATCACTTTGGAAGATGAGAGGAAGGCCTGTTTCTTCACCTGCCTTTCTGCTCATGCAGAAAGGTTTTTTCTATTTTAATTGGGGAAAACTTTTGTATGAACAGAAAAAATGGTAGGTGAAACAAATTAATAATGTAGAGAAATCAACTAAGTTCATAGGTTTTATTGGATAAAAGAGGTGAGGATTAATGATTACATTGACGAAAGTCAGTAAGCTGTTCCGTACAGGAAAAGGAAACAGTGAGACGATAAAGGCTGTAAATAATGTGAATGTTGAAATAAATAAAGGCGAGATTTTCGGTATCATCGGATACAGTGGAGCGGGGAAGAGTACTTTGATCAGAATGCTCAATGGATTGGAAACACCTACAGAGGGATCCGTTGTGGTAGCTGAAAAGGAAATTTCAAAAATTAAAGGGGCTCAGCTCCGTAAGGCCCGTCAAGAAATCAGCATGATTTTCCAACATTTCAATCTATTATGGTCAAGGACCGTTCAGGAGAATATAGCTTTCCCATTGGAAATTGCGGGAGTTTCTAAAACTGAACGAACCAAGCGTGTGAACGAATTGATCAAGTTGGTCGGACTGGAAGGCAGGGAAAAGGCCTATCCTTCACAATTAAGCGGAGGGCAGAAGCAAAGGGTGGGAATAGCCAGGGCTCTGGCAAATGACCCTAAAGTGCTGCTTTGTGATGAAGCGACTTCTGCGTTGGATCCACAGACTACCGACTCAATACTCGAATTGCTTGTTGACATCAATCAGCGATTGGGATTGACGATCGTTTTGATAACACATGAAATGCATGTAATACGTAAAATCTGTCATCGCGTCGCCGTGATGGAAAGCGGGCAAGTTGTTGAACAGGGTCCTGTTCTGGATGTTTTCAAGAATCCTAAAGAACAGATGACGAAGCGTTTCGTGCAACAGGTAACGGAACCAGAAGAAACGAAAGAAACGATGGACCATTTGCTCGAACGCTATCCTGCAGGCAAAGTGATTCAATTGACCTTTGTAGGTGATCATGCAGAAAGCCCGTTGATCACCAAGCTTGTACGTAACTTCGAGTTGGATGTCAATATCGTTCAAGGTAAGATTTCCCAAACAAGAAGCGGTTCATATGGAACATTGTTTATCCATCTTGATGGCACAGAGGATGAAATGCTCCGCGCAATCGAATTCATTAAAGCACAGCAGGTAGGCGTGGAGGTGATTACTCATGCTTGAAGAATTATTGCCGAATATTGATTGGGAAGACATTATTGAAGCAACGAAAGAAACGCTTTACATGACAAGCGTCTCTGTAGTAGCAACCTTTTTTATAGGCATAATATTAGGATTGGTCCTCTTCCTGACAGCGAAGGGTAATATGTGGGAAAACCGGGCAGTCAACGGGATCATGAGTGCTGTCGTTAATATATTCCGTTCCATTCCATTTCTTATTTTGATCGTGCTGCTCATTCCTTTCACTAAAGCGCTTGTCGGTTCCATGATCGGAGAGAACGCTGCACTCCCGGCACTTATTATCGGTGCGGCCCCATTTTATGCGCGTATGGTTGAAATCGGCCTTCGTGAAATCGATAAAGGTGTAATTGAAGCCGCTAAATCGATGGGGGCAAAAACGAGCACGATCATTTGGAAGGTCCTTCTTCCAGAGTCGATGCCTGCCCTTATTTCCGGGATTACGGTAACATCGATTGCATTGGTTGGATATACCGCAATGGCCGGGGTCATCGGCGCAGGCGGGCTTGGTAATCTAGCCTATTTGGACGGCTATCAAAGAAATCACAATGACGTTACGCTTGTAGCGACTATCGTTATTCTAATTATCGTCTTCATAATTCAAATTATCGGAGATGTGATTACATCTAAATTGGACAAAAGATAAAGGGAGATGAATAGGATGAAAAAGTTTTTAGGATTTGCGTTAATTTTAGTGTTATCTATCGCTTTGGCTGCTTGTGGAAGTGAAAAGGATAAAAGCGGCAGCGATACGGAAAAAGAATCGAAGAAATTAGTTGTAGGGGCATCCAATGTTCCGCATGCTGAAATCCTTGAGAAAGCTAAGCCGCTTCTTAAAGAAAAAGGAATCGAATTGGAAATCGAAACATTCCAGGACTATGTTTTACCGAATAAGGCGTTGAATGATAAGGAATTGGATGCAAACTACTTTCAACACATTCCATATTTAGAGGGGCAAATTAAAGAAAATGGATATGACTTCGTTAATGCTGGCGGAATTCATATCGAGCCGATTGCTCTATATTCACAAAAATATAAAAGCATTGATAAACTTCCGGAAGGCGCAACAATTATTATGAGCAGCTCTGTTGCTGACCACGGACGTGCGTTATCTCTATTAGAAAAAAATGGCCTGATTACATTAAAAGAAGGCATCGATAAAACGACAGCTACAACTAAAGACATCGTTGAAAATAAGAAAAACCTTAAATTCGATGCTGACTATGAAGCGGCCCTGCTTCCTAAAATTTATGAGAGCGGCGAAGGCGATGCTGTCCTGATCAACTCCAACTATGCAATTGACGCAGGTTTGAATCCGCTTGAAGATTCGATTGCGATTGAAGACTCTGAATCACCATATGTTAACGTTATTGCTGTTAACAAAGGTGATGAAAATAAAGAAGCAATCAAAACGCTAGTAGAAGTATTACATTCTAAAGAAATTCAAGATTTCATCCTTAAAGAATACAAAGGTGCAGTTGTACCGGCAGATAAATAATTCAAGAATGGCGACCTGATTTAATTCAGGCCGCAGTTTGTAAACAAAAAGGTTCCGGAATGTTCTCATTCCGGAACCTTTTTGATTTTTTATTGGATTTGAAGCAGTTAAAGCGATTTGTACTCACGATAGCCCTCTTTATTTGTTGTTGAGTGCCGATGGGCAGAGATAACAACCAAAACGCTTATATTACAAATAGCCATGGTTGCGGAAGAATCTTTCTTTTTCGAGGACTATACAGAGTAAAGCTGGTGTTTTGTTAGTTGCATCTGCGTCAACCAGCTTCAGGTTTTCTAACTTTCTTAATCACTTGTTCAACCAGATGCTCTTAAGAAACGACTATCATGAGTATTTCTGGGTGTTACCATCGTCCTCAACACAAATCCGTTACGGTCTGTCGCCGCATAAATGAATAGGCAAACTGTTTTGTTCGTTCAGCTTTTACATAATGCGTCGCTCATAATTTTTTCCGAACTTAGAAAAGTGAGGCACTTTATCATGGAAACCTTAACCGGCATGGAACGAATAAAGACTGTAGGTGAAAGTGATTCTATCTGATTGTTTAGTCTTAGTGAAGTGGAAAGTAACGTTCAAATTTTGAAAACCTAAAAACTAAAAAACTGTAGACAAACTCATTGATCATCCAGTTTGTTTACAGTCTGCGGCCTAATTTAATTCATTTCATGTTTAATCATGAAAGTGAAGGGTATAGAAATAATGAAGGCAATAAATTGATACACAAATTTGAAAGGATGGTTCACTATCAATACTCTAGATTTAAATGTAACAAGCGAAATGGAAAAGGCGATGCAGTCTTCACATGGGATTGGCTACAGTGAGTACAGTAGAAACTTAGACCTCCGTATCGAGGTTGAGAAAGAACGGGATAGGGAACATGTAAAGTGCAACAAAATGGTCCAGGACCTACAACGCAAAATTCACGGCTAAGCATATAAAAGAGTTCTTTAAAAGATCGGTCTGTAGAGGTAAAATGGAAAGTGGTCCATAAAATAAGGGTTTCCTTATTGGATAAACTTACATAATGCCTGACAGTCCGATTTTTTTCTTTTTCAAGCGGAACGTTCATACCTTGCAATCGAATTCTTCGAACATATATTAATAAGGACAGAGATTTGCTGAATAATAAGATAATTTTAACAAAAGATAAAATAAGTATGAATATGCAGTAAATCGGCTATATCTGTTAGTATTGTAAGAATAGGATAGGTTTTTAACATGGAAGAAGTGGAAACCCCTATCTATTTAGTTGATTCTAAATTGGATTTGTTATAAAATTGGAATGAGAATAAAGTGAGAATGCTTTTACGTAAATTATAGTTAAGAAAGTAATCTTTACTTTCTGGTAATAAAATTGGAATTAGTTCACGGAGGTATTATTATGTCAGCTTCTACATTAACGGTTAAAGATCTTCACGTATCAATTGAAGGTAAAGAGATTTTAAAAGGGGTAAACCTTGAAGTCAAAGGTGGAGAAATCCATGCGATCATGGGACCAAATGGAACTGGTAAATCCACTTTATCATCAGCAATCATGGGTCACCCTAAATATGAAGTAACTAGCGGAAGCATCACATTCGATGGTGAAGATGTATTGGAAATGGAAGTAGACGAGCGCGCTCGTGTCGGTCTATTCCTAGCTATGCAATATCCAAGTGAAATCAGCGGTGTTACAAATGCTGACTTCTTACGTTCTTCCATTAACGCACGCCGTGAAGAAGGCGATGAAATTTCATTGATGAAATTCATTCGTCAAATGGACCAAAAAATGGAATTTCTTGAAATGGATGAAGATATGGCGCAACGCTATTTGAATGAAGGTTTCTCAGGCGGAGAGAAAAAACGTAACGAGATTCTTCAATTAATGATGATCCAACCTAAAATTGCAATCTTGGATGAGATTGATTCAGGTCTAGATATCGATGCACTTAAAGTCGTTTCAAAAGGAATCAACGAAATGCGCGGAGAAGACTTTGGATGCTTGATCATCACTCACTACCAACGTCTATTAAATTACATCACTCCTGATTTTGTACATGTTATGATGCAAGGACGTGTCGTAAAATCAGGCGGTCCTGAACTTGCTGCCCGCTTGGAAGCGGAAGGTTATGACTGGATTAAACAAGAATTGGGCATTGAAGACGAAACTGTTGGCGAAGAAGCGTAAGTAGGAGGATTTGCAATGACTACAGAAACGAAATTACCGTTTGAACAAGAGGATATAAGCTCCTATTCAACTAAAAATAATGATCCAGCTTGGCTATCCGAGCTTCGGATTCAAGCGTTTTCTGAATTAGAAAAGCTTCCGATGCCAAAGCCGGATAAAACGAAAATCGATAAATGGAATTTCACTTCTTTCCAGACTCATACGGTTGACAGTGAAGCTTTTGCCTCTTTAGAGGAGCTTCCGGAAGAAATTAAATCCATCATTGAAGAAAATGAAAACTTATACATTCAACGCAATAATACGCCGGCACATATCAATCTGTCAGCAAATGTGAAAGAACAAGGCGTCATTTTTACGGATATTTTTACAGCGGCTCGTGACCATGCTGAGCTCGTGCAAAAATATTTCATGAAAGACGGCGTTAAAATAGATGAACACCGTTTAACAGCACTTCATGCTGCATTAGTTAATGGGGGAGCATTCCTTTATGTTCCGAAAAATGTAGAAATCAAAGAGCCGATTCAATCGGTATTCCTGTTGGATAATCCAGATACTACACTTTTCAACCATGTTTTGATCGTAGCGGAAGATAATAGCTCTGTCACATATGTAGAGAACTACTTCTCAACCGTTGAGTCTAACGAAGGGATTGCCAACATCGTAACGGAAGTATTTGCAAATGCGAATGCCAAAGTCGAATACGGAGCGGTCGATACCCTTTCAAAAGGCTTCACGACATACGTTAACCGCCGTGGAGTAGCAGGGCGTGACGCTCGTATTGAGTGGGCACTTGGCCTGATGAACGATGGAAATACGATTTCAGATAATACAACATATCTGATGGGCGATGGATCACACGGTGATACTAAATCCGTTGTAGTTGGACGCGGGGAACAAAAACAGAACTTTACGACAGCCATCATTCATTTTGGCAAACGCTCTGAGGGCTATATCCTTAAGCACGGTGTCATGAAAGACGCCGCATCCTCCATTTTCAATGGAATTGGGAAAATAGAGTATGGTGCTACAAAGGCCAATGCCGAGCAAGAATCACGCGTATTGATGTTAAGTGAAAAAGCACGCGGAGACGCCAATCCAATCCTCTTGATTGAGGAAGATGATGTAACGGCTGGTCATGCTGCTTCCGTCGGTCGTGTTGACCCGCTTCAACTGTATTATTTAATGAGCCGTGGTATTACAAAGAAAGAAGCAGAAAGACTTGTCATTCACGGATTCTTGGCCCCTGTTGTTAACCAGCTTCCAATTGAGGGAGTTAAAAAACAATTAGTAGCGGTCATTGAAAGGAAAGTACAGTAATGAACCCATACGAAATTCGTAAGCTTTTTCCAATATTAGATCAAGAAGTCAATGGTCAGCCATTAGTTTATTTAGATAGTGCTGCAACCTCTCAAAAACCGGCTGCAGTGATTGAAGCGATTGAGCAATATTACCGCGGATACAACTCGAATGTTCACCGCGGGGTGCATACACTAGGAACAAAAGCTACGGATGCGTATGAAGGTGCACGTGAAAAGGTACGTAAATTCATTAATGCTTCTTCTACAGAAGAAATCATCTTCACTAGAGGCACGACGACTTCTTTAAATACTGTAGCAAGAAGTTACGGTGGAGCAAATGTTAAAGAGGGTGACGAAATCGTCATCTCTTACATGGAGCATCACAGTAATATCATTCCGTGGCAGCAGCTTGCCAAAGAAAAAGGCGCTGTACTGAAATATATTCCACTTCAAGAGGATGGAACGATTTCCGTTGATGATGCGAGGGCTACAATTACGGATGCAACGAAAATCGTTTCCATCATGCAGGTTTCGAATGTACTTGGTGTTATCAATCCTGTGAAGGAAATCGCAAAAATTGCCCATGAACACAATGCTGTAATGGTAGTGGACGGGGCACAAAGCACGCCGCATCTAAAAGTGGATGTCCGTGATTTGGATTGTGATTTCTTTGCCTTCTCAGGTCATAAAATGGTCGGTCCAACAGGTATCGGCGTATTATATGGCAAGAAAGAGCTTCTGGAAAAAATGGAGCCGATTGAATTCGGCGGAGAGATGATTGATTTTGTAGGTTTGTATGAGTCTACATGGAAAGAACTCCCGTGGAAATTCGAAGGCGGTACCCCGATCATTGCCGGAGCCATCGGCATTGGGGCTGCAATTGATTTCTTGGAAGAAATCGGTTTGGATAATATTGAACGGCATGAACATAAACTCGCCGCTTATGCAATGGAGAAAATGTCAGCAGTTGAAGGGCTGACCATATACGGTCCTAAAGATGCAGAAAAGCGTGCGGGTGTAGTAACCTTTAATATTAATGATGTACATCCACATGATGTCGCTACCGTTCTTGATGCAGATGGAATTGCTGTCCGTGCCGGTCATCATTGCGCACAGCCATTAATGAAGTGGCTTGACGTTTCATCGACAGCAAGAGCAAGTTTCTATCTATATAACACGGAAGAAGATATTGATAAGCTTGTGTCCGGGCTTGTTAAAACGAAGGAGTATTTCAGTAATGTCTTTTGATAACCTAGATACACTTTACCGTCAAGTCATTATGGATCACTATAAGAAACCACGTAATAAGGGCATGCTAGAAGATGGAAGCATGACGATCGATATGAATAATCCAACTTGCGGCGATCGGATTCGTTTAACGATGAAGATTGAAGATGGCAAGGTCAGCGATGTTAAATTCGATGGTGATGGATGTTCGATATCCATGAGTTCGGCTTCCATGATGACTCAAGCCATTAAGGGCAAAGACGTTGATACTGCTCTAGCGATGTCCGAGACTTTTTCCTTAATGATTCAGGGAAAAGAATACGACGATGAGATGGACCTTGGGGATATTGAAGCCCTTCAAGGTGTTTCTAAATTCCCAGCCCGAATCAAGTGTGCGACCCTAGCTTGGAAAGCCATGGAAAAGGGATTGAAGGAATAATTAAATTAAAATGAGCTGTTGTAATTCAGCCATTTGAAATGGAGGAATACGAGCTATGGCAAAGAAAATGCCTGAAATCGGCGATTATAAATATGGCTTTGCGGATAAAGATGTTTCCATCTTCCGTTCAAAGCGTGGTCTGACAAAAGAAATCGTGGAAGAAATTTCTCGAATGAAGGATGAACCGCAATGGATGCTTGATTTCCGTTTGAAATCATTGGAGCATTTTTACAACATGCCAATGCCTCAATGGGGCGGCGACATGCAGAGTCTGAACTTTGATGAAATCACATACTATGTGAAGCCATCAGAGAAATCAGAGAAGTCTTGGGATGAGGTTCCTGATGAAATCAAACAGACTTTTGATAAATTGGGGATTCCTGAAGCCGAACAGAAATATCTTGCTGGTGTATCTGCTCAATATGAATCAGAAGTGGTATACCACAGCATGAAAGTGGAATTGGAAGATTTGGGTATCGTGTTTAAAGATACGGACTCAGCACTTCGTGAAAATGAAGATATCTTCCGTGAGCATTTTGGAAAAACGATCCCGCCCACTGACAATAAATTCTCTGCATTGAATTCGGCAGTTTGGTCAGGTGGATCTTTCATCTATGTACCAAAAGGCGTTAAAGTGGATACTCCGCTTCAAGCTTATTTCCGGATCAACTCTGAAAACATGGGCCAATTCGAACGTACGCTAATCATTGTTGATGAAGGCGCATCCGTTCACTATGTAGAAGGTTGTACAGCTCCTGTTTATACAACTAACTCCCTTCATAGTGCGGTTGTTGAAATCGTCATCAAGAAAGATGCCTACTGCCGTTACACGACGATCCAAAACTGGGCAAACAACGTGTTTAACTTAGTTACGAAACGTGCGGTTTGTGACGCTAACGCAACAATGGAATGGATCGATGGTAACATCGGTTCCAAATTGACAATGAAATATCCAGCTGTCATCTTGAAAGGTGAAGGTGCCCGCGGTATGACATTATCCATTGCCATTGCCGGCAAAGGCCAACACCAAGACGCTGGAGCAAAAATGATTCACCTAGCGCCAAATACATCTTCAACTATCGTATCAAAATCAATTTCTAAGCAGGGCGGTAAAGTAACATACCGTGGTATCGTTCATTTCGGACGTAAAGCGGATGGAGCCCGTTCAAACATTGAATGTGATACATTAATCATGGATAATCAGTCTACATCTGATACAATCCCTTACAATGAAATCTTGAATGATAACATTTCCCTTGAACACGAAGCGAAGGTTTCCAAAGTATCTGAAGAACAATTGTTCTACTTGATGAGCCGCGGAATTTCTGAGCAAGAAGCAACGGAAATGATCGTAATGGGCTTCATCGAACCATTTACAAAAGAACTTCCAATGGAATACGCGGTCGAAATGAACCGTCTGATCAAGTTCGAAATGGAAGGCTCCATCGGATAATAACCGACTGGCCTGCCTGTAAGGCGATTTAGGATAACCATTCATACAAAAGCCTGCCGGGTCTGTCTGGCAGGCTTTTTGTTTTGATATTCGACACCCTTATATCAAAGATTAGATATGGGTTAATATGGGTAAAAAAATAACGGGAAATGAGGCCTGTCCCGAAGGAGTGATGATGCAGATGATTTATGTTGGTGTGACCGGTTGGGGTGATCATGATAGTTTGTATCATGGCGGTGTGTCCCAACGTGATAAACTTAAAGAGTACGGGGCTCATTTTCCCGTTGTGGAAGTGGATGCCTCATTTTATGCAGTCCAGCCAAAGAGGAACAGTGAAAAGTGGGTATCCGAGACGCCAGCATCATTCCAGTTTGTCGTTAAAGCCTATCAGGGGATGACAGGACATCAGCGTGGGGAAATCCCATTTGAAAGTAAGAAGGAAATGTTCAAGGCATTTCGCGACTCTCTGGAAGCATATCAGAAGTCCGGCAAGCTCGCGATGGTCTTGTTTCAGTTTCCGCCATGGTTTGATTGTAAACGTGAAAATGTGAATTACCTGCGATGGTGCAAAGCTGAAATGGGCGATATTCCGGCTGCCATAGAATTTCGGAATCAAAGCTGGTACAGACCCGTCGTGGTCCAGCAAACTTTGGAATTTATCGAAAAGGAAGGCTGGATCCATACTGTATGCGATGAGCCGCAGGCTGGAGAGGGATCCATTCCCGTCGTTCTGCATGCCACCGATAAAGATAAAACCCTGATACGCTTTCATGGCCGTAACCTGCATGGTTGGCAAAGGTCTTCTTCGGGGGATAATTGGCGTGAGGTCAGGTACTTATATAGATATAATCATCAGGAATTGATTGAATGGGTGGAGAAAATCAGGATATTGGAAAAGGAATCCAAGGAGATATATGTCCTGTTCAATAATAACTCAGGCGGAGATGCCGCTGATAATGCCAAACAAATGATTGAGTTGCTTGGTATAGAATATGAAGGACTGGCTCCTAAGCAGCTTGGTTTGTTTTAAAAGGAATTATATAATTAAATAAAGAGATGATGTGACAAGCTAGTAGAGGTAATATCCTCACAAATAGGTAAAGGCGGATTTCTTCATGGTATGGTTAGTATTAGTGGGTATTGGATTATTAGCGGGCTCCATTGGCGCTCTTGTAGGTCTGGGGGGCGGCATCATCATTGTGCCTTCTCTTTTATATTTAGGTACATCTACAAATATTATCGATGAGCTGACTCCTCAGGTCGCTGTAGGTGTTTCAACCGTAATCATGATTTTTACCGGCTTATCTTCCACCTTATCTTATTTAAAACATAAAGTGGTGGATTATAAAGCCGGCTTAATCTTTTTTATTGGCAGTGCACCTGGTGGAATTATAGGGGCCTATGTGAATAAAAGCCTTAACGCCGAAGCTTTTTCATTGTACTTTGGAATTTTCATGGTTTTCATGGCTATCGTATTATTAGTGAAAAATCGTTTGAAGCCAATGCTTTTCAAGCCTGGAAAAGGGAAAATAGTTAAGACGTATAAAAATGAAAATGGACATTCATTTTCTTATGGTTACCACCCCCTGTTAGCTGTATTGATTTCTTTTGTCGTGGGATTCAGCTCCGGGTTATTTGGAATTGGCGGTGGAGCCCTAATGGTTCCCGTCATGATGCTTCTTTTCTTCTTTCCTCCGCATATGGCTGTAGCGACTTCGATGTTCATGGTATTTCTATCTTCCATCACTAATTCGATTACACATATTTCCCTTGGAAATGTAAATTGGCCATATGCTTTTGCCCTGATTCCGGGTGCATGGTTCGGTGCTAAATTGGGGGCACTCATCAATACGCGCCTAAAGAGTGCTTCGCTGGAAAATATGTTGAAAATAGTGCTGATAATCATTGGTTTACGACTTATATACCAAGGTATTACAGGATAAACGAGGAGGAGAAATGATGTCAGAAATCATTCATTTATATCACACCAATGATCTCCATAGTCATTTTGAGAATTGGCCTCGTATTGATAAGTTTCTTAAAGAAAGAAGACAACTTCATCAAGAAACGGGAGAAGAAGCGATCATACTTGATATAGGCGATCATGTAGATCGCTGGCATCCATATACAGAAGGTACGTTGGGTAAAGGAAATATTGAACTGCTGAATGAAGCGGGCTACCAATATGTGACCATCGGCAATAATGAAGGGATCACTTTACCTCATGATGCGTTAGACTCCTTATATGATCATGCAAAGTTCAAGGTCTTGGCTGCCAATATATATTACGGTGATAATGAAAGGCCGGAATGGGCGCTGCCATATTGGATACATACAACGGTAAAAGGCACCAAGATTGCCATGATAGGTTTGACAGCCTTTTTTCAAAAGTTTTATTCTGCGATGGGCTGGGAAATAACAGAACCATTCGTGGAGTTAAAGGCACAGCTCGAAAGGGTCAAAACAGAGGCGGATGTAATCATCATCCTTTCCCATTTGGGCATCCATGATGATGAGAGGATAGCAGAGGACTTTCCGGAGGTTGACATCATACTTGGCGCGCATACACACCACATCCTCCACCAGGGTAAATTGATCAATGATACACTCCTTTGCGGTGCAGGGAAATATGGTTTCTTTGTTGGACAGGTGGAAATGACCGTCAATCAGGAAAAGAAAATTAGCCAGAAGAGTGCCATTCTTTATGATACCAATGACTTTTTGGAATTGGAGAATGAACGGGCATGGATTGAAGAGATATACCAGGCCGGAGGGGAAACGCTAAAACAGGTTGCAGTGGACTTACCAAAAGCATTGGTTAATGATTGGTTCAAAGGAAGTCCATTGACGGAAATCCTTGGGGAGGCTCTAAGGGAGTGGAGTCAGGCGGATTGTTCCTTTTTGAATGCCGGTCTTCTGCTCGAAGGGCTGCCGAAGGGACCTGTCACAAAAGGGGATATTCACAGAATCTGTCCACATCCCATCAATCCTTGTGTCGTTGAAGTTAATGGGAATGAATTAAAAGAAATCTTAATGCAATCGAGAAATGAGGAGTGGCCCCATATTCAGGTGAAAGGTTTCGGTTTCCGCGGGAAAATCATGGGAGCCATGCATTATGATCAAATTGAATTTAACGAAATGGAGAATGGAATCGTAAAAGGTATACTTATAAAAGGAGAGAAACTGCAGACGGATAAGACCTATAAACTGGCAATACCTGATATGTTCACGTTTGGGCACTTCTTTCCTAGTATTCAGCGCTCCAATCGCAAGAATTACCTATTACCGGAATTCTTACGGGATATCCTTTTATGGAAGCTGAAAAAAATATACACAAACGCCTAACGCTAAATCACGGTTTCACCCTTTTTTTCATAAAGTATGGGGAAGAAAGGGGCGAAACCCATTGATTAACATGATACCAATAATTCTTGATAATCATACATTCCTAGCCATTTCTGTCCGACTCCCCAAAACGAATTTACTTGCTGTCACGTCCGAAAAAGGGTATATAATGTGCGGTGCGTTAGATGTTGGACTGCTGAATGATAAATTGAAAGATCGTAAAATCCTTGCAGGGAGGGCTACAGGAGTTCAATCGATTGAAGAGCTATTGGAAGCGCCGCTTGAGTCAGTCACCTGGGAGGCTGTGGAAAAGGGAATTCATCCAGGAATGATTGGTAAAGAGGCATTAATCAAAATGATTTGAAAAGGTGGGCTTTCTTTTTTCCAGAAGGGGGCCTTATTTTTTTTTGGCAAAGAAAATGCTGATATTTTTTCAATAAATATGTTCAAACAGATTCATTTATAAAGATATTTTCCGATAATCCTTATAAAGGAAGGAGCGGTTTGACTTACAAATATTGAATGGGGAAAACAAGTATGAGGCTAGCTATTACAAAGTCCCTAAGCCCTGGAGCAAGGCTCGGTAAAAACATCTATAATGAGCGTGGCCATATCTTATTATGCGAGGGTCTTACATTAACGCAGAAAATGATCAATCGACTGGTGTCCCTTAATATTCCCTTTGTTTACATTCAGGATTCCAGGACGGATGACATTATTCCAATGCCCCCAGTGTCCGGGAAACTAAGAAGAGAAGCCATTAATATGATTGAAACCACTTTCCTGGACATGAAAAACAAAATGAACCTTGATGGATCATTCACGAAAGAACAGGCTAACGTCAAGTTCACTCAAATAGTCCGAAATATCATGGACGAACTGAAAAGAAATAAAGAGTTAATGACTTTATTGGCCGACGTTTATACATACGATGACTATATCTTTACTCATTCCTTCAATGTGACCTTATATACCCTGGCAATCGGGATGGAATTGAATATCAATAATAAAAACCTCGAAATTCTTGGGCTGGGAGCGATTTTACATGATGTCGCAAAATGCTCGTGCCTTTGGAAATCCTCCGAAAACCCGGTAAGCTGACTGAAAAGGAGTTTGAACAAATCCAAAAACATGCGGATTATGGATTTCATCTAATCAAAAATGTTCATACCGTTTCACTTTTAGTTACGAATTGTGCCTATCAGCATCATGAAAGGTTAGATGGATCTGGATATCCCCGGGGGATAAAAGGGGATGAAATCCATTATTTCGGCAAGATCATTGCTGTTGCCGATGTGTTTGATGCCGTGACTTCCAACCGGGTTTACCGTAAGGCCATGCTGCCGCATCAGGGATTGGAAGTCCTTTATGCCGGCGTCGGGAAAAAGTTCGACAATACGATCATCGAGGCTTTCCGCCGGGCGGTTGCCATTTATCCAAATGGTCTATCCGTCGAATAGAATGATGGGAGAAAAGGGGTAGTATCCGCTCAAAATGAGGGGATAGGAGACCGCCCCATGATAAGGATACTTGAAGAATATGGGGAGCAGATAAAAGAGCCTTATGAAGTGGACTTGAATAAAAACATGCATTTGCTAATCATGAAATGTCTCAATATACAAGAACCAGCCTAACCTCAAGGATAAGCTGGTTTTTTCATTCCTTGTTTTCCTTCATGATGGCAGGTGCCACCGAACCGTTTCCGTTACTAAAATAACTTGGAACATCACCTTCGATCAGCAGGCTTCCGACTGTCACTTCCTGACTCACCTTGGTCTCCTTTGTGAAAGAGGGGATGACGATTTGAATATTGACATCAAAATCCACAATCAATTCATAATAAACATTATTGATGCCCGCGTTTGTCAGTTTTGTCCTCAAATCCGATTCAACATTTCCGATGACTGACATTTTCACCGGGATTTCAGGTCCGAAATTGGAAAGGAGGTTATTCCCGGTCACGACACCAAATGGTATATAATAGACCACACTATTATATTGTTCATCATTTATTTTGGCTGAACCTGTTTTAAAAGGATTTCCCTGTTTGATGCCAAGCTTCTTTTGAATATCCTTCGTAATGTTAGCCCGCAATTCACTGTATATGACCGGATTGAAGCTATAGGAAGAACTGGAGTCCTTACCACCTTTGTTGTTGGTGATGATTTTGTTCATATCGACCTTCGCTATATTCTCATCAACCGATTCATGAATCGTTTCCGTTGCAATCCGTTTGATTTCATATTCGGCTACACTCATGATCACGGGTTCGATTGATTTGTCCACGTACCAAAGAGTCATGATGCTTGATATAATAAACAGGATAAATGAATAGAGAAATACTTTTTGGGTGGGAAGAGGCCCCTTTTTTTTGAATTTCTTCGGTCGAAATCTTTTTCGGAACACGCTTTAGCCCCCTTTACTAATACCTATGCATTAAGTTCAGGGGTTTATGTTCGAATCAAAAAAAAGCAGCGTAAAATTCACGCCGCTCACTTTTGCCTTTTAGCCAGGTCTTTCCTTTCCCATAATCTTAAATAGGGGTAAGGGTCAAAGCTCCATTCTGTGATTCCGTTGTCTTTGTACATTCCGTAATGAAGATGCGGAGGGAATTTTCCGGAAGTTCCTGGAGGACCGTAACCTGTACTGCCAACACCTCCGATGACTTGTCCGGGCTCGACAATTTGTCCGACTTTCAACCCTTTGGCAAAGCCGCTTAAATGGGCAAAGTAATGATAGGTATTATTTAAATCCCGTATTCCAATCCGCCAACCGCCAAATTTATTCCAGCCTTTCATTTCAATGATTCCATAGCTCGTGGAACGAACGGGAAGGCTATAATCCGCAAAAATATCAGTGCCCTCATGGATTCTCCTTCCGCCCCATCCACGAGCGCTTCCCCATGTATTTAAATACGTATAGTGGGTCCGTACTGGAACCGGGAAGGCCTTTTCCTGTAAATCCAGCCGGCCATATTTCTTATAAATCTCGGCATTGCCGATAATGATGCTGACGGCTTTATCTCGTTTATAATAATCCCACAAGCCGATCCGGATATTATCTTCATCTGCACCATAAGATTGGAGATGCTTCGAAAAAGCATACAATCGATCGGTATCATTAGTGATATCAGCTTTTCCATCACCATTGCCATCCTGGCCCAATCCATCAAAAAAGGTGATCGTGAGCGGGTTCACGTCGTTTAAGTCAGGATTGAGAGCCCCGCTCCACTTTGAAGGCTCGATGTGGATGCCTATTAAACCCTTTGTCGGCTCTAAATCCCTTCGTGCAGCCCTGAGGCTGTGCTCATATTGATCAGCTCCAGCAAGATAATACCACGGGATTTGGAGGGTAGCCTCCATATTTTTATATAGCGCCATTCTCCCGGCATAAGCATCTGGGGTATCGGCAGCATTGGCCACTTGGCCTGGTGCATTCAAAAAAAACAAACAAGTTATGGTAAGAAGGAATAATTTTTTCAACGGGGGCAGGCTCCTTTCATGACATTTTCCATAATTAAAAGACATCAGTCCATCCATCTTTTATAGTTTTGCTGATTTAGCTATAAACATGAAAAATAAATAATGGGAAACCAACTATAACTTGTATAAATGCTTTTTTATTGTTAAAGTAGGGTGTGTTAATTTCTATAGAATGGAGTGGCATTTTCATGTCTTCTACAAATAAAGAAATTCTTCGTAAACCAGATTGGTTGAAAATAAAGCTTAATACTAACGAAAATTACCTCGGTTTAAAAAATATGATGCGCGAGAAAAATCTTCATACTGTCTGTGAAGAGGCAAAATGTCCGAATATTCACGAATGCTGGGCAGTGAGAAGAACGGCTACTTTCATGATCTTAGGTGAAATCTGTACAAGGGCTTGCCGTTTTTGTGCTGTTACAACCGGACGTCCGAACGAATTGGACTGGGCTGAACCGGAGCGTGTTGCCGATTCCGTTGTTTTGATGAATTTAAAGCATGTCGTCATTACAGCTGTTGCCCGTGATGATTTAAAGGATGGAGGCGCTGAAGTTTTCGCTGAAACGGTCCGTGCCATCCGACGCAAAAATCCATTTACATCAATTGAAGTATTACCGTCTGATATGGGCGGGGTGTTTGAAAATATCAAGACTTTGATGGATGCTAAACCAGATATCCTGAACCATAATATAGAGACTGTCAGAAGTTTATCCGACCGTGTACGGGCTCAGGCCAAGTACGAGCGTTCATTGGAGCTATTAAGAAGAGCCAAGGAACTGTATCCGGAAATCCCGACAAAGTCCAGTTTAATGGTAGGTCTGGGTGAAACGCGTGAGGAAATCCTCGAGACGATGGATGACCTACGGGCTAATAATGTGGATATCATGACGATCGGCCAGTATTTGCAGCCGACTAAAAAGCATTTAAAGGTGCTGAAATACTACACGCCTGAGGAATTTGCTGAACTGAAAGAGCGTGCATTGGAAAAAGGTTTCAGCCATTGTGAATCCGGTCCGCTTGTCCGTTCTTCCTACCATGCGGACGAACAGGTTAATTCTGCCGCAAAACATAAGCAAAACAAAGGTGAAGAATTATTGAAATAGAGTGAAATAAAGGACCGAAAAAATTCGGTCCTTTTTTATTCAGCGGTTATCCATTTTTTGATGGATGTTATCGTGATGATCTCTCTTATCGTTAACCATTTCTCCGTTTTCATTTTCTTCGTCACTCATTTTGTATCCTTGAGGCGATTTCAGCATTCTTTTGATGGTTTGTTCGATCGTATAGTCGATCCCTTTGCTGCCGGATTTCAATGTAGAGAAATTCTCGACATCTTGGGCAAGGGCTTGATAATCATCACTGACGTAGACATGATAGTAGCGAGGTACGATGGACATGGCAGTACGTTTAACTTGGTCTGCGGTTTCCGTCCGATCTTTGGTATTGGTATCATATACGACAAGCACTTCCTCATCAGTAACGAGGGTAGCTGCATCATTGACATTTGGAATCTGAACACTCAGTTTAGAAATGACATCAGAAAGTTGTTCACGGTCAATGGAAGCAGCTTTATTGGAAATGTTACGGCCGTCAATGGTTGCACTATTGGTGCGGGTAAAACCGAAATCATCACTTTTATTGTCATTATTACGATAATCCTCGTCATAATATTGAGTTGGATTATTTACGTTTGTTGGGTTACCGGCATTGTTTTTTGCACCGAGCCCCTGATCTTTTTCTTTGTCAGCACATCCGGTTAGTGCAATAATCGAGCTTAAACCTATCGTTATTATCGTTTTTTTCATCAATAACACCCCCGTAACTTTAGGATGAACATATTTCTCTATTTTTCGCTTAGTAATTGATGGGGAATCAGTTATAATTTAAAGAAGGAATGTATATATGAGAGGTGAAAACAATGATTAACATCAATAACATGACCTATGAAATAATCGAGGATGAAAGGGAAGGCTATAACGAAGAAGCTTTTAAAGCCAGATACAGTGAGATTTTGACGAAATATGATTATATAGTAGGGGATTGGGGTTACGGGCAATTGAGGCTGCGTGGATTTTTTGATGATTCTAATCAGAAAGCGACCTTCGATACGAAAATAAGTACGCTTAGTGAATATTTATATGAATACTGCAATTTTGGCTGTCCATATTTCGTCGTGAAGAAAATAAAGAAATAAGGCCAGAATTCACTCTGGCCTTCCATGTTAAGAGTTTCCATATCCTTCATATGGAGGCTGTTCATCTTTTTCTGAATCATCATGTGTCGGATGAGCACCAGGATAATTTCGAGGTATACCTTCATGTAACGATTTATTTTCATAATTAAAGGCACTTTGATATCGTTGCCCTTCCTGCCATGGGGTGCTTTTATTTTGAACTGGTGCATCTTTTGCTATGGATGATCCAAAAGGTCCTTCGGGAAATTCTTCAGGAATTAAATAATCCCTCTGTTTTTCTACATTGGAAAAATCGTGGTATTCTTCTTCTTTGCCCAAGGTAATCCCCCCTCATGTAATCGTACATTCAGTAGGTTCCCCTTTTAAGAAAAAAAAACTTCAGCTTTCAGACGATTTCCATTAAAAAATGACTTAGTTCTTTGGCTTCCGCTTCTGACAACTGAAAGGCATGTTCAAGATAGCCTTCTTCTTCTAAATCATCAGGTCCAATAATCGCGAAACGGTTACTCTGCATATTTAATACAAGCTTCTTCCCATAAAAACGATCGGTTGTCGTAATGGCTAAATCGAATCTTGATTCCTCTCCCATGAAACTTATGAACCGGGTTTTTGAATCGACGACGTCATTGTATAAATAAAAACGATCTTCCATAGAATCATTCCCTTCTTATCTTCACATTTGTAGTTCCATCATAACAAAGTGACTTCAATAGGGGAACAGACATTTTTCAGGGCTTACGGCTGGAGAACCTTGTCCCTCCTTAAAGGAACCGCCAGCAACCATGGTGTTCATCGTTTAAGTGAAAATGGTTAAGAATATAAACGGGAACGTGAATTAGTTTTGTTGGAGTGATTCTGGTCCTGTTAGTAATTGGATGGTATAAAGGTTGTGGTTGAAGGAATTGAGAGTAAGGGAGAAGCTATGGTATTATCAAGGAATAAGGTTGGTTCGGCACAGGGTTTTAATTATGCCGCTCATTCAACCAATGATTCCCTATATCATCTTAGATCAGAAAGGATCTGGAAAAAAATGTACTTTGTAGACCGCCAAAAGATTGAACAAATAATAGGTTTTCTTGAAAAGCAGCTTGGACTTTTCGAAGGGCATGATAATTGGGATGGAGACCTTTCGGAACTTATCGCTGAAAGGCTTATACAAACTTCCATCGATTCCGTGTTGGATGTAGGAAATGCGGTAATTGATGGTTTTATTATGCGTGATCCAGGAAGTTATGAAGATATTATCGATATCCTTCAAGATGAAAAAGTGATTTCAGAGGCAAAAGCGATACAATTCAAAAAGGTTTTGCCATTAAGGAAAATGCTGGTACAAGACTTCATTGAAGTGAATCACAAAGAACTGCATGCTGTATTTTCGGAAAATATCGAGGCATTCAAGCAATTCCCTGATTTGGTAAGGAACTATTTAACAAATGAATTGGGACCTGTATCAGCTTTTAAAAACTAGCAGCGTTAGGAAGGTGAATTCAAATGAAGTCGTATAAAGGATATTTAATTGACTTGGATGGCACCATGTATCGCGGAACTGAACAAATTGCGGAAGCGGCAGGGTTTATTAATGACCTAAGGAAAAGGGATATCCCTTATTTATTCGTCACCAATAATTCATCCCGGACTCCGGCACAGGTAGCGGATAAATTGAGAAGCATCGGCATATCGACGGAAGATGACCAGGTTTTCACGACAAGCATGGCCACTGCCAATTACATAGCAGAACAAAAGAAAGATGCATCGGTCTATGTCGTGGGTGAGGAAGGCATCATCGAGGCTCTAAAGGAAAAAGGAATGAAGCTTGTGGAAGAGCATCCAGACTTTCTGGTAATGGGCATCGACCGCGGTGTCAATTATGAAAAGTTGTCAAAAGCCTGTCTTGCTGTAAGAAATGGCGCTGTTTTCATTTCGACCAATGGTGATATTGCCATTCCTACTGAGCAAGGCCTTTTGCCTGGGAATGGTGCCTTGACCTCCGTTGTTTCCGTTTCGACGCAGGTACAGCCGATTTTCATTGGAAAACCTGAATCTGTAATAGTGGAGCAAGCACTAAGAGTATTAGGGGTACCTAAAGAAGAGACGATCATGGTTGGCGATAACTATGATACGGATATCCTTGCCGGCATTAATGCAGGGATCGATACACTGCTTGTACATACTGGCGTAACGACAAAAGAACGCTTAAAGCAATATAAGGAGCAGCCGACGTATGTGGTGGACACCCTCGACAGATGGCGCTTCGAATGAAAAAAACCAGGCCTGCGAATGCAGCCCTGGTTTTTTTATGTCATGAATATCATAAGTTTACTATTCCGCATTTTCGGTTCTATGGGCAAGCCGGCTTGAAGCGGCAGCTGCAATTGCCCCAACGATATCATCTAAAAAGGTGTTCACCTTACCTGTGCTTTTATCGTTTAAATATTTTAAGATACCCGGCTTTTGTTTATCGATGAAACCATAATTGGTAAAACCGATGGATCCATAAACATTCACAATTGAAAAAGCCAATATTTCATCGACCCCATATAGGCCTTCATCTATTTCAATGATGCTCAGAAGAGGCTCCTCGAGCAGCTTTTTCTCAGCTAGAATATCCAACTGAATGCCGGTAAGGATGGCATTTTGGACCTCGCGTTTTGAAAGGACTCGTTCGACATTGTGAAGGCAATCGGACATTTGGAGATTTTCATGGTATCCAGATTGTAGATACATAACAAGCTCAGCTATATCCTCCAATTTCACTCCTCGTTCAATTAGCCATCTTCGAGCCGTTTTTTCAGACATTGATTGTTCAATATTAGCCATGTCATCACCCATTTCTCTATATTTTAAAGTGATAGTTCTAATGCAGGTTGTTTGATTTGATTAAAATGAAAACCCATGAAGGATGTTTTGATTCGAATTTCTAATAAGGTTTCGATAATCATTCAGAAAACGGGTTATTCCACATATATATAAGTATATGATGTCCATATTTCTATTATATCCATTTGATGAAGGGGGCCATTCCATGATAGAAGAAATCATTTTTAATAATTATGGCATACAGGTGGAGCTTGAAGAGGCCAATAGCAGGTTTCCAAGCTTCCGTTCAGGGAATATGATTTACAGCATCGTTCCCATTGAAAATATGGAGCAGGAAGAATTAGTTGAACGGCATATAATGTCTCAACATCTGATTTCACAAGGGGATCGTCACGTATCCGCCTTTGTCCTTGCCAATCATGGAAGTTATGTTTCGGAAGCGGATGAACAATTATTCATCCTTCTTGCCAATCAGGCATTGGAAGGTCCGAAAAACTTCAACCCAGGAAGACGTTTGGCAAGATTTCATCAGCGTGGGAGAAATATTAATGAAACGATTCGAACATGTTCAAGGATCGGTAAATGGAAAGAACTCTGGGAACAAAGGATCGATCAGTTAGAAAAGATTTGGCGGGATAAGCTCAACTCCCATCCTGATAACCAGTTTGAAAAATTATTTATAGAAACCTTTCCCTATTATATGGTCCTAGGTGAAAATGCGATTCAATATTTAGTCGACACGGAAATTGATGATACCCCGCAAATTGTCGATAGTGGAACAGTATGTTATGAACGTTTTTTACATGATACCTGGAAAAGTAATAAGTGGATCAAAAATCCGTTCGATTGGGTATTCGACCATGGAACCAGGGATGTTGCGGAATGGGTGAGGGAACACTATTTTCAAAATGTGCATACCCATCAACGGGGCATTGGCCATTTCTTTCACGAATATCAATCCATAGAACCACTCTCCAGTTTTTCAGCGCGGTTGTTATATTCGAGGATGCTGTTTCCCATTCATTATTTTGAAACTGTGGAAGAGTATTTTTCAAAAACAACGGAATCAAGGTCGAATGAATTGGAGGATAAGATATCTTCGATCACGAAATCCTCCCCACAATATGAGTCCTTCCTCAAACATTTTTACGAATTGGCAGAGGTCCCGGCCAAACAATATGATTTGCCCAAAATTGACTGGATTTAGATAAAAACGGGAAAGAAATATGATTCATCCTTACTTACTATGTTATGATGATAACAAGATTTTTTAGAATAATTAGATATTTAATCACTACGGAAGGATGGGATCATGAAAAGATTGATGATGGCCGCCCTTTTAGCCCTTTTAATCATCCAAACGACGAATCTTGCGAAAGCTGAAACGAAAACAAGTTGCGAAGCAACTCAATTCAAGATTGTCATGAAGTCTGCTGCGGATGTGAAAGAAAAGGCGTCGGCTGCAAGCAAAACATTAAAAACTTATAAGAAAAATAAAGAATTATCGGCAAGCGAGAGAACTGGAAACTGGTATAAAGTCTGTCACTCAAAAAAGACCGCATATATCAATATGGCAGATGTAAAAGAGGTTTTCAGTACTGATGAAAAAGCTATTCTGAAGAAATTCGATAGGAGAAAAGGCGTTAATCAAGTTGTATCGGTGACAGGTAAATCGATGAGTGATACGAAGGTAACGATCCAAACTTTTGAGAAGAAACAAGGGGAATGGCGCCGGGCATTGAAGAAGATGGAGGGTGTCATTGGAAAGAACGGTTTCACGAAGAGCAAAAAAGAGGGTGATGGGAAATCACCGGTTGGAATTTATTCATTTGGTACGGCCTTTGGAAGCGAAACGAAGCCGGCCGGACTGAAAATGAGTTATAAGAAAACGACCAAATATGACTACTGGATTGATGATCAGACATCCAAGGATTATAACAAGTGGAAAACCTATAAAGGAAATCCTGCAGTTAAATGGAAGTCTTTTGAAAGGATGAATCATGAACTCTATAGGTATGGCGCGGTCATCAATTATAATACGAATCCCATCATAAAAGGAAAAGGCAGTGCAATCTTTCTTCATATATGGAGAGGGGCTACAAAGCCGACGGCGGGATGTACAGCCACAGCCGAAAAGAATGTCCTCAGTTTACTGAAATGGATGGATCCCGTGCAAAAGCCACATATTGTAATGGGTACAAATGATTCATTGAAGAGCGTTAATTAATGATCATCAAAATGGTTTCCCATAAAAAAAATTAGCTTTACCCGTTCTTACTCGTTCAAGGGATGGACGAAAAAAGTTCGTGCATCCATCTTTTCTAACTATTGATAATTATATGAATTAAACTTATAATGTCTACTATACAAATACAAATGTTTTCTTCAGACAAACAGTTTTTAAGGGGGAACCAAAATATGAAAGCCATCTCGATCGGTTTATTGGGGTTAGGTACAGTCGGATCAGGAGTCGTACAAATCATTGAAAGTCATCAGGACAAGCTCATGCATCAAGTGGGCTGTTCCATATCCATTAAGAAGATACTAGTCAAAGACACGACGAAGGAGCGGCTTGTCGAGATCGATAAAGGAATGTTAACTGACAATCCTGAGGATATCCTTTCGAATCCCGAGATTGATGTTGTAATAGAAGTGATGGGTGGAATCGAAGAAACACGCGGTTATCTGATAGAAGCGATAAAAAATAAAAAGCATATCGTTACGGCCAATAAAGACCTAATGGCTTTATATGGACCGGAACTGCTGGAATTGGCCACCGAGAATCAATGTGATCTGTTCTATGAAGCAAGTGTTGCAGGGGGAATTCCGATTTTACGCGGTCTTGTCGATGGATTATCCTCTGACCGGATCACGAAAATGATGGGAATCGTCAATGGAACGACAAACTTCATTTTAACGAAAATGAGCAAAGAAGGCAGAGCCTATGATGACGTATTGAAGGAAGCCCAGGAGCTGGGATTTGCTGAAGCCGATCCGACAGCCGATGTAGGCGGATTGGATGCGGCCCGTAAAATGGCGATCCTATCAACACTCGGGTTCTCAATGAACATTGGCTTGAATGATGTTGAGGTACAGGGCATTACCGAGATATCCGAAGAGGATTTGAAATATAGTAAGAAGCTTGGTTATACAATGAAATTGATAGGCGTCGCATCCAGGGCAGGGGATAGGGTCGAAGTAAGTGTCCAGCCTGCACTTCTTCCGGAAGCACATCCGTTAGCATCGGTAAATAATGAGTATAATGCTGTATACGTTTATGGGGAAGCTGTAGGGGAAACGATGTTTTACGGACCGGGGGCTGGCAGTCTTCCTACTGCGACTGCAGTCGTTTCGGATATGGTGACGGTCATCAAAAATATGAGGCTGGGCGTAAATGGCCGCAGTGCCGTTTCACCTCAGTACCCGAAACAATTAAAAGATGGCACTGAGATTTTCGCTAAGTTCTTCATTCGATTACATGTTCAAGATGAAGTTGGCGTTTTAGCCAAAATCACGAATTTATTTGCCGAGCATGGGGTAGGATTCGATAAAATCCTTCAATTACCTCTTGATGAAAAGGAATCTTCCGAAATCGTATTAGTTACGCATACTGCCACAAAGGCTGCATTTGAGCAAATAATACAGAAATTACATGATTACAATATGGTAAGAGAAGTGAAAAGCACATACAGAGTTGAAGGAGAGGACATCAAATGAGCTGGCAAGGACTTATAAGCACGTATAAAGATTTTTTACCCGTTAATGAAAACACACCTGCACTAACCCTTTTGGAGGGTAATACACCTTTAATCAGACTGAATCGATTATCTGAAGAGTGGGGAATCGACTTACATGTAAAATATGAAGGCGCAAATCCGACTGGGTCGTTTAAAGACCGCGGAATGGTCATGGCCGTCGCCAAAGCGATAGAAGAGGGCAGCGACACGATCATCTGTGCTTCCACCGGAAATACATCAGCAGCTGCAGCCGCTTATGCGGCCCGTGCCAACCTGCGCTGTATCGTTGTCATCCCGGAAGGTAAAATAGCCATGGGCAAGCTTGCCCAAGCTGTTATGTATGGAGCGGAAATCATCTCGATCGAAGGAAACTTCGACCAGGCTTTAACAATCGTCCGTTCACTTAGTGAGAGCTCACCGATAACCCTTGTGAATTCGGTCAACCCATACCGGATTGAAGGGCAGAAGACAGCGGCTTTCGAAATTTGTGATGCCCTCGGCTCCGCACCGGATATTTTGGCGCTTCCAGTCGGGAATGCTGGTAACATAACTGCTTACTGGAAAGGGTTTAAAGAATATAACGAATCGAAACAAACGGGCCTTCCTGAAATGAGAGGGTTTGAAGCTGAAGGTGCGGCTGCAATTGTCCGGGACAGCATTATTGAAAATCCAGAAACGATTGCAACAGCCATCCGGATTGGAAACCCTGCAAGTTGGAACTTTGCTGTGGAAGCAGCAAATGAATCCAAAGGCAAAATTGATGAGGTGACAGACGAAGAAATTCTGGAAGCTTATCATTTCCTAGCTAAAAAAGAAGGTGTATTTGCAGAGCCGGCATCATGTGCTTCCATTGCAGGCATCTATAAACAATTAAAAAGCGGTGAAATCAAAAAAGGAAGTAAGATTGTTGCTGTATTGACTGGAAATGGATTGAAAGATCCGAATGTGGCAGTCGATACAAGCACGATTCAACCGACATTGCTGCCAATGGATGAAGAGGTCATTTTAGAACATCTGCAGGGTGTGAAACAGGCATGAGTGCGGAATCAGAGATGTTCTTGATCCGTGTACCAGCAAGTACGGCCAACTTAGGACCAGGATTCGATTCCATCGGCTTGGCACTAGGACTTTACTTGGAAATACACGGATCTTCATCAGATCATTGGGAAGTCGTTCCACTTTCAGAGGAAATGTCTGTATTTCCAAGGGATGATCAAAATTATATCGTCCAAATTGCCAAGGAAACGGCGGCATCCTATGGAAAGGAACTTTCCCCATGCCGGCTTTTCGTCTCTAGCGAAATTCCACTGGCGCGGGGTCTTGGAAGCAGTGCCTCGGCCATTGTGGCGGGGATTGAATTGGCGAACATCGTTGGTGAACTTCATTTATCCGATGAGGAAAAGAATAGGCATGCTTCCCTCTTTGAAGGGCATCCGGATAATGCGGGGGCATCTGTGTATGGCGGATTGGTTGTGGGCCTTCATACGGAGGAAAGAACGGATGTCGTGTCGTTTCCGATCGAGGGAGTTAAGGTGATTGCTGTCATTCCCGATTTTGAATTGCTTACGGAGGATTCAAGAAATGTCCTTCCGAATTCGCTTTCCTATAAAGATGCTATAAGCGGAAGTGCAGCCGCAAATGTTTTGCTGGCAGGAGTTCTATCTAAAGATTGGAAGCTTGTTGGTGAAATGATGCAAAGTGATCGTTTCCATCAACCATATAGAGCGGAGTTGGTCCCTCATTTAGCGCTTATTGAAGAAGTTGTCCTCAATGAAGGCGGATTTGGTGCAGCTCTAAGCGGAGCAGGTCCAACTGTTTTATGCTTGGCATCCGCAGAAGAAAGCGAAAGTTTGCTCACTGGATTGAAGGGAAAATTTCCGGAATATCTTGTGAAAGAATTGGAAATTGATAATGATGGCAGTTATACGGCAATCCTTTCAGAACAGGAAAAAAAGGAATTGAAATTTTTGAAATCGTGAGCCGTGCTTCATTTACTGTTTATATAAAAAAGCTGACTCGCGTCAAGCCGTATCAATTCATTTGATAGGGCAAAAGCCGAGTCAGCTTTATTTTTATTACAGTCCAGGAAAAGTTCCGGACTGCATGAAAAAGGTTGAACGTGTATAGATGAAGTGTGATCCTTCATCCATACGCTGCATGTTATTTAAAGGGCTATTAGAAAACTTGTTCAACTTCCACTACACCAGGAACTTCTTCAAGAAGGGCACGCTCAATCCCAGCTTTTAGCGTAATGGTCGAACTAGGACAGCTTCCGCAGGCTCCTAGTAATCGTAATTTTACAATTCCATCTTCTACGTCAACTAGTTCACAGTCACCGCCATCACGAAGAAGAAACGGACGAAGTTTATCTAGGACTTCTTGAACTTGAACTTCCATTGTTTGTTCAGACATTGCAATCGACTCCTTTCCTAATCATATTATAAAGCGAAGGTAGTAAAAAATCCAACTGTAACTTGCGGAAATATAATCTATATTATTCTGGTATGATGGAAACAGGTGAAGTTTTTAAATATTATTCAAAATGAAGGAGGAAGAGTATGGTAATGAAAGAAATTGAGATAGAAGTGTATGGAGCGGAGCAAATTTGCGCGAGTTGTGTGAATCTCCCTTCTTCGAAAGATACCTGTGAGTGGCTTGAAGCCGCTTTAATGAGAAAGTTTCCTGAGCAGAAATTCAAAATATTGTACATAGATATGTATAATCCCCCAGAAACGCTGAAGCAAAAGAACTTTGCCGCGAAGATGATCGAAGAAGATTTATTTTATCCACTGGTCCTCATCGAAGGTGAAATCATTGCAGAAGGAAATGTGCGTCTCAAAAAAGTGGTGGAAACGATGGAAAAATACGGATATACGATGCAATCGTGATATATAATGGAAGAAATAAGAAAAACTGACCCATGAATGAGCTGCATGCAGCTCATTGGGCCAGTTTATGAAAATGTACCATGGATGGGTTGGAATCAACCGTTATGGTATTTATACATCCAGAGAATGCCTGATTTCATCAAGCGTGCCACTCTACCGGTGATTGGGCGATTTGCAACAAGACCAAAACCTTGTTTCTTCCCAAGGGAACCTAATGTTCCTTTTAATTTCATTGTAGGGAAGCTTTCCGGAAGTGGTTCATTTGCCCATTTCTTCACAAGAACTTGGACGATTTGTTCAGCTTGGGACTCCGCTAATTGAGCACTAGGTGCATGAGGCAGGCTCGCACAGTCGCCGACCACAAAGATGCTGTCATCATTAGGAAGGAAATGCTGAGGAGTCAGAACAGCTCTTCCTTGACGGTCTTTTTCAATATCCATATCGCGGATGATCTTACTTGGCTGAATCCCAGCTGTCCAAACGATGACGTCGCTTTGAACGGCTTCGTCGCCATTATAAAGAAGGTTTGGTTCAACTTTCGTTATATTTGAATGATGGACGATTTCGATTGTATGTTTATCGAACCATGATTCAACAAAGGTACTTAATCTTTCTGGGAAAGCAGATAGAATATGCGGTCCACGGTCGAATAGCTTAACGTTTAAATCTGAGCGGCTTTCAATCAATTCACTTGCAAGCTCAACCCCACTTAGTCCGCCGCCAACGATAGAAACGGTTGCACCGGCACCTAAATTATTCAAAGCTGAATATGTGCGGCGTGATTTATCGATAGTTTGGATACTGTAAGTGTGTGTGTCTGCACCAGGGATTTCGTGGTATTTATCTTCGCAGCCAAGGCCAATGACTAAATCATCATAAACGACGGGATCTTGATTTTCTATAATGACTTGTTTATTTTCCATATCGATGGAAAGTACTTCTCCGTATACGTTCTTCAAGCGAGGGTGTTCAGGAAATGCAACACGGATGTGCTGATCTGGAATGGTACCAGCTGCTAAAGCATAATATTCCGTTTTTAAGCAGTGATAAGGATTACGGTCGATAAGCGTGATGCTCACATTTTCAGGAAGCTGATTAGGCAGCAATCTTTGCAACATGCGCATACCACCATACCCGCCACCAAGTATGACTAGATTCTTCATATGATTTTTCCCCTTTATTTGATCTCTTGAAATAATTTGACTAGCATTTAACTATAGGATTCCCCCAAATGGTCCCCTTTAAAGTTTAATTAAATATATATACCCCAATTAGTAGTAAGAATAAAAAATTAGATCAGTTTCTTTCTTTTACGTACCCCGACAAAAGTATAACGAATATAAAAGGAAATCACAACCGATATCTTGAAATCGGTTGATTTTTTATGCGTAAATATTGACTGCAAATGGGAAAAGTAATAAGATGGTTTGTTAGTAACTGTGAGGTGAAACGATGTACCCGATTATTGAATTTTGTGTAAGCAATCTGGCCAGCGGCGCTCAGGAGGCTCTGGAAAGATTGGAGCGGGATCCGAATTTAGATATTATAGAATATGGTTGTCTGGGATATTGCGGTAGATGCTCCAGTAACTTATATGCGCTTGTAAACGGTGAAGTGGTTTTCGGTGACACTACGGATGAATTGGTAGATAAAATATATAAGTACATTGATGAATTTGAAATGTTTTAATCATCAACGGCGAATAAAAAGCTGTTCCTGAAAGGAACAGCCCTTTTTTTATCAGTGCAGCAATGGGTGGGATGTTTCATTAAAAGGCATTCCATGCTTTTGTCATATAGAGGATGTATACCTTCGATGGAGATTACCCCCTTATTGTAATTCAGGATTAAGTCCAATGGATTAGTTCGTTATACATATATCTCTTATAAACTAATTTTTGTTGGTAAAATAAGTACGGGAATATGAATTTTTTCAAGCTGAAAAATTGAGCGCGGGATTTTCTTTGGTATATACTATAAAGAGAAATAGTTCTATCTCACATATCAGAAGAGGGAGGGATTTATTGTGAGTGAAGTTGTTCAAATAACGGAAGCTGCCGCTTTTCAGATAAAAGAAATGATGAAACAAAATGGTGAAGAGGGTTCCTTTTTAAGAGTGGCCGTTAAAGGCGGAGGCTGCAGTGGATTATCCTACGGAATGGGCTTTGAACAAGAGCCCGGAGAAAAAGATAGCCAGCTGGAACAGTTTGAAATTAAGATCCTTGTTGATAGCGAGGATGCAGATATATTGAATGGAACGGTAATTGATTATAAACAAACGATGATGGGTGGAGGCTTTACGATCGAAAACCCAAATGCCATCGCTTCATGCGGTTGCGGGTCTTCCTTCAAAACGGCAAAAAACGCCGGTACACCGGAGAACTGCTAAGAAACTCTAATACTTTAGAAATGGGGGCACTTTAACAAGTGCTCCCCTTTTTCATGATTATGTGCTGCCTTAAATATTGTTTAGGGCCTCCTTGATTGGGAGGGTGCCGCTGAAAATCTCGAATGTTTTATTGAATGTTATATCCTCTGTGACTGATCGGGCAATAACGGCGGCGACATCTGCTCTTGGAATGGACTTGTTAATATGATCCACTTTCTCATCCGCAAAGATTTTTCCGATGCCTTGTTCATTTGTTAAAGCAACCGGCCGGACAATCGTGTATGTCAGCCCGCTTGCTTTTAAATGTTCATCGGCATCATGCTTTGCTTCGAGATAATGGCGCATTCCCTCTTGGGCTTGTTCCGGATTGTCAGTACCGACAGAGCTTAACATGACAAAACGTTCGATTCCCTTCTTCTTGGCGGCATCAATCAGCCTAATGGCTCCATTCTTATCCACAGCTGTCGTTTTATCCGGCCCTGTTTTTGGTCCAGATCCGGCGGCAAAAATGATAGCTTCCATGTTATCCACTGCTTTATCCACATTTCCCTCTAAATCTGAAAGGATTGGATGCCCGCCGAGTTCTTTTATCGTTTGAGCCTGTTCTTCTTTTCTGATCATTCCGTATACATTCATTTGCGGATTTTTTGATAATTCCCCAATGATCTGCCTTCCAGTCGTTCCATTGGCTCCTGCAATTAAAATATTCATATAGGTGCATTCCCCTTTCATGGCTTGTCCTACTCTTTACCCTTAGAATGACAGGGGTAAGCACTGTGGATAACTCATGAAAAAAAGTTATCCACAACAGGGAATTGGGGACAACAAAAAACCCGGCTATGAAAGCCGGGTTTTTGCGTGATTTCAAAACATGGAAGAACTGTGCATCGGCTGAACTTTTGCTTTTGGGTCAATATATTGCTTGGCGTGATTAACGGCAGTGGGTGCCTCACCAAAACCACTTGCAATTAATTTTACTTTGCCATCATATGTTGCAATATCACCTGCTGCATAAATTCCTGGGATATTCGTTTCCATTCTGGAATTCACCAAAATACTGTTCTTCTGGATATCAAGTCCCCATTCCTTAATGGGACCAAGAGAAGAAACGAAGCCGTAATTGACGATGACTGCATCTACCTCCATCGTCTCTGTATCTTCACCATTTGTATCCTTGATGACAATTGTATGGATCCGTCCGTCTGTACCAATCAACTCTGAAGGTATGTAAGGAGTCTTTATTTCAACTTTTGAATTTTTAAGCGTTTCTACACTATGTTCGTGGGCACGGAATTTATCTCTTCTATGAATGATGCTCACTTTCTCGGCGATCGGCTCCAGCATTAGGGCCCAGTCCACTGCTGAATCCCCACCTCCGAAGACCACCACTTTTTTGCCGGCAAAATGATTGAGGTCGTCGATGAAATAGTGAAGGTTGCTGCTTTCATATTTTTTTGCATCTTCAATTTCGATGCGGCGGGGTTGGAAAGCCCCATTTCCAGCTGTGATGATAATCGTTTTGGAGTAATGAATTTCTTTATCAGTCGTTAACTTGAAAACTCCATCGGCTTGCTTTTCCACTTCTTGAACGGCTTGCTCAAGGACAACATCCTGTTCGAACTTTGCCATTTGTTCTTTCAAATTATTCACTAGCTCCTGAGCGCGCACTTTGGGGAAACCAGCGATATCATAGATGTATTTCTCAGGATAAAGGGCCGACAATTGTCCGCCTAATTGTGGTAGGCTCTCGATGATTTTTACGGATGCCTGTCTCATTCCCCCATAAAATGCAGTGAATAATCCAACTGGGCCTCCGCCAATGATGGTAATATCATAAACTTTTTCATTAACTTCCAACGTTATCCCTCCGATATAGGTTTGCTGAAATTTATTCTCTTATTTTAACATAGATGGTCTTTTAAAAAACGGAGAAAGTTAGAAAAGTGTGAAAGTTTTGATTATATATAGGCAGTGCCATGATGAATGTTCTTTATCCTCTTTCATAATTGGGTAAAATTACTCTTTACCAATGTTAAGCATATCGTATAAATATGGTTTGGAACTGGGTGAAAAGTAACGTATTTCGGCTTTGTTTTAACCCGAAAAAGTTCGGTTTGTTACTTGAAAAAGGTATGGAAAAAGACTAATATTTACTTAGACATCATTTGGTAAAATTTTTATGAATTTTATATGACAATTACGAAGTGTTACGTGAAAAACGTCACAAATGTATAAGAGTGCTTTTTATAATGGAAATTAATAAGATAGACAATATATTTTAGTTATGGAAAGCATCACAAGAAAATATCGTAAAGGTGGACGAATACTTTTGAAAAAGCCAACAATCGTTGTTTTAGGAGCAGGTTATGGTGGATTGATGACTGTTACTCGCTTACAGAAGGCATTAGGTCAAAATGAAGCAGAAATCGTATTAGTTAACAAAAATGATTACCACTATGAAACAACATGGCTGCATGAAGCATCCGCTGGAACGCTTCATCATGATCGTGTGCGCTATCCAATCAAAAGTGTCATTAACAGCAAAGTTAAGTTCATCCAGGATTCTGTTTTGGAAGTGAAAACAGAGAACAAAAAAGTCATCCTTGAAAACGGCGAAATTTCTTATGATTTCTTAGTGATTGGACTTGGACCTGAATCGGAAACATTCGGAATCCAAGGGCTGAAAGAATATGCTTTCTCTATCTCTAACGTGAACACTGCGCGTAAAATCCGTGACCATATCCAATTGCAATTCGCTACGTACAGTACTGAGGTCGAGAAGAATGAAGACCGCTTGACGATCGTTGTTGGAGGAGCAGGATTTACGGGTATCGAATTCCTTGGCGAATTGGCTAACCGTGTCCCTGAACTTTGTAAAGAATACGACATCGATTTCCAAAAGGTTCGTATGTACTGTGTGGAGGCAGCACCAGCCGTCCTCCCTGGCTTCGATCCGGAATTGGTGGATTATGCAGTATCTTACCTTGAGAAAAAAGGTGTGGAATTCAAAATCGGTACACCGATCAAGGGGGCGACTCCTGAAGGCATCATCGTGGCAAAAGGCGAAGATGAAGTGGAAGAAATCAAAGCGGGCACTGTTGTATGGGCAGCTGGCGTACGTGGTAACTCCGTGATAGAGGCTTCCGGTTTTGAAGCTATGCGCGGACGTATAAAAGTGAACCTAGACATGCGGGCACCGGGTCATGACGATATTTTCATCGTAGGGGATTGCGCTTTGATCATCAACGAGGAAATTAATCGTCCATATCCACCTACTGCACAAATCGCGATGCAGCAAGGAGAGGTCATTGCGAAGAACCTGACTAAATTGGTTCGTAACGAAAGCGACCTTGAAACGTTCACTTTCGAAAACAAAGGAACGGTATGTTCACTTGGTGAAGATAACGCGATTGGAGTTGTATTCGGCAAGAAAGTTACAGGTAAGACTGCATCATTCATGAAGAAAATGGTTGATAACAGAGCATTGTTAATGATTGGCGGAGCTTCCCTGGTTGCTAAAAAAGGTAAATTCAACGTCCTTTAATTTTTTCGATAGATCAATAATGGCCATTTGGGGATTGTCCCTGAATGGCTTTTTCATGGGCATCTCATCCATCAATGATTGTGTCATATAGGAGTATGCACTTTTCTTATGTGGAATATAATGGGGAGGACGAGCTTAATCAAGAAAGTTATCTTTGGCATCATCTTATGTTTTTCTGCTGGTTGGAGTTTACATTAATTATAATGAATGCGGGGAAGTGGGTTTTGTGGAACGATGCAAAAATGTTTGGCTGGCAGTGTCCGGCCTTGTGATATCTGATAAAGGTGAGTGGCTGGTCGTGAACAAAAGGTATGGCGGATTGAAGGGGCAATGGTCGCTTCCGGCAGGTTTTGTCAATAATGATGAAACCGTCGATGAAGCTGTCGTAAGGGAAGTGTTGGAGGAGACGGGTATTCATACAGAAATCGAAGGCATTGTAGGAGTGAGAAGCGGAGTAATCAAAGGGGATATAAGTGATAATATGTTGATATTTTTACTTAAACCGATCAGTTTTGAAGTGACCGCTCAATTGGATGAATTATATGAAGCTAAATTTTATGACCCTGATTTACTCATGCAAGAGGGGAAGCAATCATTACTATTGGAACAGCTTTTAGCTTTTAAAAAGGAAAGAATGCAGACGATGCTTGACGGATTGAACCCGGGAGATCAATTTGGATATACATCATATAAATTATTCATGTGATTTGGGTAATTATCTTTTCTTCGGTATTATTTGGAATAAGTCGTTGACGCAGCAATTATTTTTTCAGTAAACTAAAGGTGTCGCTTTTAAGGAGGGTCAAGAATAACATGCCATTGCCTGTTTTAATTATCTCAATACTCTTATTTTTCATATTGTTTTTCGGAATTGGCTTTTTGCTGAATATGCTCTTTCGTTCTTCGTGGATCATGGTCATCTTATTTCCAATCGTCTTCATCATCATTGTCAATGAAACAAAGCTCATAGAATATTTTAGAAATCCGGGAATCTCTTTTTCTAATCTTGGAACGAACCTTACATCCTTGCATACGGCAGACATCATTATTTTATCAAGCGGACTGCTTGGCGCGGTTTTAGCTGGTGTGGTCATCAGGACTCTAAGGAATAAGGGATATCAAATGTTTTGAAAATGGGGGCCGCCATTTATGGACGGTCCTTTTTTTGTAAGAAAAATTGGATCTTTTCATGCTTTATGAATACTTTCACTCTGGAAGGGGAACAAATATCCTTGTGAGAGGAGTGGAACTAATACATATGAAGATTGTAAAGGCATTATTTTTGAGGGTTGCTATTATCATATTATTTATCTTGGCCATCGACTCAACCTTAAATCATGTTTTTGGGGCTGTGCCTGAAGATCATCCTTTTGAAGAGGCAATGAGACAACATCGAATGCTTGGTCTCGAATATAAAGCCATCCATAGTGGAGGTCAAGTGGCAACGCTAATGGCATCGGCATCCGCGAGCAATGGTCCCACGACGATAGCGGAGGCAATCGAGCTCTCGAAATACCCTAAGCATGAAGTTTTGGCTACAGGATATACAGCAGGTTATGAATCAACCGGAAAGTACCCGGAAAGCCCATCCTATGGAATCACTTATTCAGGGGTGAAGGTGAAACGGGATCTGTTTTCCACCATTGCCGCCGACCTTGCCGTATTCCCTCTCGGAACCATCCTTTGGATTCCGGGCTATGGATACGGGGTTGTAGCGGACAAGGGTGGTGCAATCAAAGGAAACCACCTGGACCTATACTACGAAACGGTACAAGATGTATACGAGAACTGGGGAAAGAAAACCCTTGAAGTATATGTTGTGCAAAAAGGGAGCGGCGAGTTATCTGAAGAACAGTTAAGCAAGTTGAATGAAACCAAGATCAAGCAGGTATTCAAGCCGAAAATCGCTGAGAAAACATTGAACGGGAATGTAGCTTCCTTTGCTTTTTAATGATGGGCAAAAAGGAAAGTGAAAAGCTGCCTCAATTGAGGCAGCCTTTTTGATTGTCTGTTTCATTTGGGACGCCATTAGGCCATGTTTTTGTAGGCTTCAGGATGCAGAGTCTTTGCCAATTTTGAAAGCCCATCCAGTAAACGCGGGGAAGGCCGGCAGAATAAAGGTTCTTCCATGATGTGAATATTGTTATTCCGGACTGCCTTCATATCGGTCCACCCTTTCCGTTTCTTGACCAGTTCTGGGTTTACCTTTCGTAAAGGGACACCGACCCAAGCTAAGCAAATATGGTCGGGATCCTTTTTTGGGACCTCTTCGGAAGTGACTTGAATGCTTGCCATGTCGACATCTTCGAAAAGGTTATATCCTCCCGCAAGCCGACTGATCTCTGATAACCAATTAACTCCCCCTGGGCTGAATAAGGGATTAGGCCACCATTCCCAATACAAGGACGGCTTTGTTTCGATATTGTCGGCGACGTGTTTATATTGAAGGATGGCTTCACGGAATTGGGCAGCCTGTTCCTCTGCTTTTTCCTTAAGATTCATGGCCTCGCCCAAGGTCAGTAAATCATTTGCGATATCTTCAAGTGATTGCGGGTTGAAGATGATATGAGGGATGTTCCGTTCTTTTAGCCCCTCAATGTTTTTTTCCATGCCCGGTACACTCAGTGAAGCCAGCACCAAATCTGGTTTTAGTGATTGTACATGATCGATATCAATCGATAAGTCGGGCCCAACCTTAGGAAGGTGCTGTATGGTTTCAGGCCAATCAGAGTAGTCATCGATGGCGATCAGCTGATCTTCAATCCCTAGATATGTGCAAAGTTCCGTATTGCTGGGGCAAAGAGAGATTATTTTCAAATTGAACACCTACCCTTGAAAGATGAAAAAGTGAAGTGCCAGCGCAATGAATACTCCGGTCAAGGCTCCGAAAAATACCTCGATTGGCTTATGGCCCAACAGTTCCTTTAATTGTTGCTGTTTTTGTTTATCTGCTTTTTTCTGCCAGTTCTTTGCTTGCTCGACAAATGTATTGAAGTCGGTAACGAGCTGGTTCAAGACGGCTGCCTGTTCTCCTGCCTGCCTTCTCACTCCTGTTGCATCGAACATCGTGATGACTGCAAAGATCGTAGCAACGGCAAATACAGGGGAATCCATCCCGGTTTCGATCCCTATCGCCACGGTTAGGGCTGACACGGCCGCAGAGTGGGAGCTTGGCATACCGCCTGTGGAGTTAATGAGTGACCAATTCACTTTACGAAATGCTATGAAGTGGATGGGCACTTTAATGAATTGAGCAAAGAAAATGGCAATCAATGCTGCGATTAAAGGGAAGTTGAGTAATAATTCCAAGAGTATCAGCCTTCTTTCTAGTTATAAGTAAAGATGAAATCCTTATATGGGTAAATACATCCTGCTCGGAATAAGGCCCTTATTATTAGTTCCATTCAGTCCTGTCTATTCCCTGCTGGTATAAGTATAAATGTGATCTTTCTTAATACTATTACTCTAAAGTCACACATTCTAAACAATATCCCTTGTTATTATTTATTTTCGCGTGCCTTATTCGAAAATTTTTGAAGATTTCGTTATAATGAATGTAATCGAATGGAGGAGGTAGCAGAATGTTTACAGTAAAAGATTCCTTGAATATAGATTTGATTGACGAATGCCTGATTCTAGGCGTATTTGACAGACCCGTAAAATTCACTGGCATAGGGAAACAAGCGGACGAACGATTGGATGGCCAGCTAACAGAGTTAGTGAAAGCGGGAGAAATCTCTTCCAAGAAAAAATCAGTGGTCAAAATACATACATTAGGTAAATTAAGCGTAAAGAGATTGATTTTTGTAGGGTTGGGCAAGGAAAAGGAGCTATCCTTTGAAACGCTCCGCGAAGCGTTGGGAAAAGCGCGTAAGACGATTAAAGAATCCAAGATTACGACACTTTCGATTGCTTTGGATACATTCACGACTGAAAATCTGGATGCATTGGACGCAGCGCACGCTTGTTCCGAGGCTTTCGAACTTGCTTCCTATAAATTTGACGGATACAAGCAAAAATCGAACCAGGTCGAAAAAAGCCTTGAATCGATTACGGTTTACAGTGAATATGATCAAGAAGAGGTCGGTGCCGCGCTTCATGTAGGGAGAGTCTTCGGAAGGGCGACGAACTCAGCCAGAACATTGGTCAACACACCAGGCAATTTGTTGACTTCCACGGATTTGGCGGATTATTCATCTGCCTTGGGAGAACGTTATGGTTTTGAAGTGGAGATCCTCGAGAAGGAAGATATGCTCAAGTTGGGAATGGGTGCACTCCTTGCCGTCAATAAAGGTTCGGTCGAGCCTCCGAAAATGATCGTCCTGAAGTATCAAGGTAAGGATGAATGGAAGGATGTTATCGGGTTGGTCGGTAAAGGCATCACATTCGATACGGGTGGATATTCTTTGAAAACGAAGGCCGGAATCGTTGGAATGAAGACGGATATGGGCGGTGCGGCAGCTGTTTTAGGTGCAATGGAAATTATCGGCGAATTAGGACCGGATCAAAATGTCGTGGCTGTCATTCCTTCCACTGATAACATGATCAGCGGTGATGCATTCAAACCGGATGATGTGATCACTGCCATGAGCGGCAAGACAATAGAGGTATTGAATACGGATGCGGAAGGTCGGCTGGTTTTGGCGGATGCCATGACTTACGCTAAACATCATGGTGCTGATTATCTTATTGACGTTGCCACTTTAACGGGTGGTGTCATAACGGCGCTGGGCATGGATATGACGGGTGCAATGACAAATGACACGGAATTCTATGAACAAGTAGTCAAAGCCTCAGAGGAGGCCGGGGAGCCCATTTGGAGATTGCCGATTACAGAAAAGGATAAAGAGCGGGTACGCAATAGTAAAATAGCGGATTTGAATAATTCACCTGGAGGGGCAGGACACGCGATCATGGGCGGGGCCTTCATCGGCGAATTTGCCGAAGACACTCCGTGGGTCCATCTGGATATTGCCGGAACATCCACAACCTCGAGCAGCTCCGAATTGTGCACTGCGGGGGCTACCGGTGTCATGGCACGAACGCTGGCACTATTGGTTGAAACCTTTGAAACGAAAACGAGATGAATCCAAATATCCGAAGCCGAAAAAAGGCTTCGGTTTTTTTACCAAAAAGGTGTTGGACGTTATACATCCCTCCATTTCAAGCTGACGATGATATGAGAATTTTCTTCCTCTGCTTTAGGATAGAAATCAAAACGGATCCCATCTGGGTTATACGTGATATCAGGTTCGTTCTTAATTCCTATCTTTCGGATCATATCGATCACGACACTCGTTTTCGATGCTTGGGCAGCAGTCATCAACCGGTTCGAGAAGGGCTTGGAAGTGGCTAAAGTATCTATGACTTTTTTTACATCAAGCATTATAGATTGTGATGTCTTTGCCGATTTAACTAGCAGATCTGGATTGGTTGCCGAGTAGGGACGCAATGTTCCTTCCCGTTCCCGATTCATATTCATTGCCCTGGCGTGAGGCGGAAATAGGATAGGGTCATATAAAAAATAAGGGAAATCCTCCAAAAGGTTTCCTTCCTTTCCTTAAGTCAGTCTATAGACACGTTTTCGTTATACGTTAAAATATGTATAAAGGCCAGCCGATATGATATCGGTTTGTGAATGACTTACTTTTGCAAAAAAACTTCTTGAAAATTATGATCAAAGACACACTATTATTTGTAAACTACTTCATTGACAGGTATAGTGTATAGTAATATACTTACTTACCTAAAGTAAGGAGAAGGCACACTATAAATTATAAAATAGGTGATGTTAACATGAAAATAACCCAGGAAACAAAAAACCTTTTAATAGATAAAATGAATATCATCAAAACTCCGGGAAAAGCTGATATATGCCTTGTGGGGCCTGTGAACCTGCCTGTTGAACAAGGAGATTTCTCAACGGTTTTCCAATGGTATACATGGCTTCAGCTTGACGGCGCGGATAATGACAAGGAAGCGGTGCTTGATTCGCTTTCGGAAGCCAACCTCGCTTTTGGACAGCAATCCTCCGTATTGGTGTATGGCGATTTTAAAAAGTCGCAGGATGCACTTGTCCGGATGCATAGCATCTGTCACACAGGTGATATCTTCGGCAGTAAACGCTGTGATTGCGGCTACCAGCTCCACCAATCGATGAAGATGATAGCCGAGCATGGGTGCGGGGCAATTTTTTACCTTGCGGACCATGAAGGAAGAGGGATCGGCCTGTTTTCCAAATCTCTTGCCTATTTGCTTCAGCAGGAAGGTTATGACACGGTCGAGGCGAATGAGGCTTTAGGATTCGAAGACGATACGCGATCTTACGAGGGAGCCATTCGAGTGTTGAGGGAACTGCGCGAGGATCCGGTGACTTTAATCACGAACAACCCCAAAAAGCTGGACGCCCTCATGAAGCATGGACTTGCGGCAAAGGACCATATTCCGCTTTGGGGCGGTTTGACGGAAGATAATAGTTTCTATCTGGATACAAAGGTTAAGAAGTCTGGACATATTCCCAAAAAGAAGCCAACTTTGATTGTATAAGGAGAGCTATAGTATGAATGATGATCAATATTACATGAAGCTGGCACTAGATTTGGCAGCCAGTGCTAAAGGCAAGACGAATCCGAATCCAGTGGTCGGTGCAGTCATAGTCAAAGACGGCGTGATAGCCGGGACAGGGATCCACCGTAAAGCGGGTGAACCGCATGCGGAAGTACATGCTTTCAAAATGGCGGGTGAGTATGCAGAAGGTGCAACGCTATATGTGACTCTTGAGCCCTGTTCCCATTATGGAAAGACACCTCCTTGTGCAAATTTGGTGAAAGAATCAGGTGTCCGGCGAGTTGTGGTGGCTACTCAAGATCCGAATCCGGAAGTAGCGGGCAGAGGGATATCGATCCTAAAGGATGCGGGCATTGAAGTGGAAGTTGGCGTCCTGGAAAAGGAAGCTCAAAGGCTGAATGAGCGTTTTATTCACAATATGCTGACGAATCGTCCATTTGTCATATCGAAGTATGCGATGACGCTCGATGGAAAACTTGCTACCCACACAGGCCATTCAAAATGGATAACAGGAGAAGAGTCCCGTCATTCTGTTCATTTGCTGCGTGATGAGGTGGATGCCATTCTTGTTGGTATCGGGACTGTATTGGCCGATGATCCATCACTTACGACCAGACTTCCTGAGGGCGGAGGGAAAAATCCTATCCGGATTATATTAGACAGTGAATTACGCGTTCCCTTGGATGCCAATGTTGTACAAGTATCAGATGCGAAAACCTTGATCGTAACGCAGGAAAATGCACCTGCTGATAAAATGGACCTTTTACGTGAAAAAGGGATCGAATTCATTTTCGTCTCCAAAAACGAGACGGGACTGAATCTAAGGGCTTTGATGGAAGAGCTGTATAAAAAGGGGATTACGGATGTCTTACTGGAAGGCGGAAGCGAAGTGAATGCCTCTTTCCTTAGGGAAGGGCTCATCGATAAATACTTGATTTATATAGCTCCTAAACTATTGGGCGGAAGAAATTCACTAACACCGTATACTGGAATGAATGTGGATACGATGGATGAAGCGATGGATGTTTCCTTCTCTGGCGTGGAAACGTTTGGTGAGGACATACGCATCACGGCTTATCCTAAATAAAAATAGACAACAGGTGAAGAGGCATGGTGGTTAAATCAGATGTATGCATAGTCGGATCAGGACCTGGAGGAGCCCTGCTGGCTTACCTATTGGCCAAGCAGGGCATTTCAGTCGTATTGCTTGAAAGGCATTCTGAGGTTTCAAGAGAGTTCAGGGGCGAGTTCTTGAACGATGAAGGGGAGGCCATTCTTAAAAAGCACGGTTTATTCGAGAGTGTGGAAAGACTTGGCTTGCTTAGGATGGAACAAATTGAATATTGGCATGACGGCCACATATTTAAAAGGATACTCCCTGAATGGCCTGTCGATCATGTTGGGATACATGTCCCTCAAAATCATCTGCTTACAGCTATATTGAATGAAGCCGAAAAGCTGGACTCTTTTCAATTGATGATGAATACGAGGGTTACGGACTTGATACAGAATGAAATGGGCCGTTTTACAGGTGTTAAGGCTCGAAATGGCGGAGATGACCTTGAAGTGCAAAGTTCATTGATAATCGGAGCGGACGGCAGATTTTCCATCGTTCGAAAAAAAGCGGGAATACCGGCTGTGATTAAAGATCATGGCTATGATTTACTGTGGGCAAAAATTCCTGCTCCGGAGGGGTGGAAGCCTTCGATCAAGATGGCATTGGTCAATGGTTCACAGGTTGCCCTCTTCACTCAGGCTGGAGGTTTCATCCAAATTGGTTGGAATATAGAACATGGTTCATTTCCCCATTTGCGAAAACAGCATTTTGATCCGTTCATTGAAGATTTGCTTTTTGCCTTTCCTGAATTAAAAAAGGTTGTGTGTGAAAATATCCGCTCTTGGCAGGACTTCATTTTATTGGATGTTTACAGCAGCTATTGTGAAATGTGGACAAAGGATGGCGTTGCTTTATTGGGTGATGCAGCACATACGATGACGCCTACAGGTGCGTTCGGACTCAATTGTGCCATGAAGGATGCCGATATATTGGCCGAGCTTATTTCTGGTTGCATCCTGCATGAGGATACTGGCTTCCTTGGACTTAAGGTGGCTGAGCCAAAAAGAAAAGCAGAAATTGAAAGATTGCAGGCCATTCAGGTGGACAAGGAAATTTCCTTCGCATCACAGTTTGCCGCCGCTTATGTTTGAATAGGAGTGAAGGATATGAAATTCGGTTTTGATATTGACGATACCCTTATTAACTTGAGGGAGTTCGCATTCCATCTTTATAATGAAAAGCTTAATACGAACATAGAGTTAACGAAATTCAGAGCTTTAAAGACGTTGGAGATTCATGAAGCTTTCGGGCTTGATAAAGTGGCAGGGGGCAAGATGTGGAACGATCTTGCCGATGAAGTATATTATTCATCCTGTCCGGCCTTCGAGGGCGCAGTGGAAACGCTGCAGGATCTTGAACGCGATGGTCATGAAATCTATTACATCACAGCCAGAAAAGCGGAGCATGGTGAACGGACGAAAAAATGGCTGATTGAAAACGGCTTCCCGGTTAAGGATGACCACTTTTACTGCGGTATGAAGGATCATGAAAAAATTGATACGATCCGCAAATTGGAATTGGATTATTATTTTGATGATAAACCGGCAGTGCTGGAAACTTTATTGGATATTCCAACGAAAGTGTATGCAATGGATAACTCCTATAACAGGGAATTGGATATTCCAAGACTGACAAGCTGGTTTGAATTAAAAGAAATCCTCTCCAAATAATCGAATTCACATAATGACGGATGACTTGATAGACTTGGGTCATCCTTTTTATGTATACTATTATGAATAGTGATTCATTTTTTGGTGGGAAAATCATGAGAGTTGGGGGTAATGGGATGGAGAGAAATATTGAAAAGTCATTGATAGGCACGCTGGGGATAGAAATGAAAGAAGTCGGTGATGGGAAAGTCATTGCGACGATGCCGGTGGATGAACGAACTAGGCAGCCGTACGGTTTATTGCATGGAGGGGCATCCGTTGCCCTTGCGGAATCCGTTGCAAGCTTTGGCGGAATGCAGCTGGTAGATAGCACAAGAAAAGCTGTCGTCGGCCTTGAAATCAATGCCAATCATGTAAGGGGCGTCCGTTCCGGTATTGTTACCGCTGAAGGGAACATCATCCATCACGGAAAGACGACGATGGTGTGGGACGTTAAAATCCGTGATGAAGAGGATCATCTTATCTGCATTTCACGCTGTACATTGGCCGTTATCGACTTACCAAAGTCAAAGTGAATCGAAAGAACAAATGCAATAAAGTGACGTAATAATTCTACAGTGTCCGGTTTAAGTATAATATGGCAGTAGACTATTGTATGAAAAGAGGTTTTTTTATGCTTGTGGGTCATATACAAGAAATCACCCGTCATCCTGTAAAATCATTCACTGGTGAACAGGTACAGAAAACGAAGGTGATGGACTATGGACTATATGGAGATCGCAGCCATGCCTTTAAAGACAAAAATGGGAAGTTCCTGACGATAACCCAAGTCCCGGAAATGGTCCGTTATCAAGCTGTTTTTTCTGGTGAGGAAACCCTTGATCAATATCCGGAAATCAAAGTGAAGACCCCTTCAGGAAACGTACTGACATGGGGGGAGGAAGCCTTTCAGGAGGAAATGGAACGGTTGTTAAAACAGGAGGCAGCACCCGTTGTTTATCACCCTGCACATATTCCTTTAGGTGCGATTGAAGAAGAAAACATCCTGCTTGTCAGTGATGCCTCGATTGGCGAATTGACAAGGCTTTGGGGAAAAGAACTGGATGGCAGGAGATTCAGGCAAAATTTAGTACTATCTTTAGTGAACAAAACGCCCTTTTTAGAAGAGCAGTGGTTCGGAAAAAGGATTCTAATCGGAAATGAAGTGGAATTGGAGTCAAAAGGTATTGTGAGCGTTGTATGATCATAACTATCGATCCAAGCGATTCCCATAGAGATCCATCACTCCTGAAAACTGTTGTCAGGGAAAGGAAAAATCATTTTGGCGTATATGCCTCGGTCATGCAAACGGGTGAAATCAGAGTGGGCGACCAAGTATTTTTAAAGGATTGAGACAGAAAAGAGCTGCACCTGTAATCAGGGCAGCTCTTTTGCAATGGCAGGGATCACCGGGTTTTCTTTAAATCATCCTGGACGCTCCGATCCCACATTTTTACGCCAGTATGATAAGCCGAGCGAATGATTAAATGTCCGGCAACAGGGCTGGTCATGAAGATAAAGATGATCGCGAGCACGATCCGGAAGTCGAAATGGCTATGTTTATAATAAAAATATAACAAGGTGCCGATCAGGACGAACATGATCCCAAGTGTCGAGCTTTTTGAGGCAGCGTGATTTCTTGTATAGACGTCGGGCAGCCGGATGATGCCGAAAGCCGAGACTAAGAAGAGAAAGACCCCCGTTAATAGGAATAGGGCGGATAGGATTTCAACGATTGCGGTCATCTTCGATAATCTCCCCTTTCTCAAGGAATTTGGCGAAAGCGACCGTTCCAATGAATGAAAGGATTCCGAGCAGAAGAATGGCTTCCAGGTATGCGCTTGTATCCATGACAATGGAGGCAAGTGCAACGATAGCGATAAGATTGATTCCCATCGCATCGAGTGCGATGACCCGATCCGGTACGGAAGGCCCTTTGATTAAACGGTATAAGAATCCAATCATGGAAAGCGAAACACCGAGCAACGCGATTTTAAGCATTAGATCGAACATTATTTGCTCACCTCCATAATCGCCTTTTCAAATGTATTTTTAATGCTGTCCACGGCCTCATCTTTGTCGGCAATATCCATCGCATGGATATAAAGAATCCGATTATCTTCCGATACTTCAACGACAAGTGTCCCTGGTGTCAGTGTAATTAAATTCGATAGTATCGTAATTTCCCAATCCTTAGTCAGCACGGTTTCAAATGCGAATATGCCAGGTCTCATATCCAGACTCGGTTTAATCACGGCCTTAAGGACGCTAATGTTGGAAAGTATGAGTTCCCTTGCGAATATGAGCAGCAATAGAACGACGGCATTCACCCTGTTTAAGTAAAAACGATCATTGAAAAAATGACGGAAGACGAACATGATGCCGAGCCCCAATAAATATCCGATGATAAAAGTGCTCCCGTTAAACTCATTTTTCAAAAACATCCAGATAACCGCAAGGAACACATTCAGTAAAATTTGGAATGACATCAGGCACTACTCCTTTAAAACCGCTTTGTTATAGATTTCGGGATTCATTAATGAATCTACAGCTTGTGTAATGAATGGGTAAATCGATTCTGTCCCTACTCCGAATAAAACGGAAATGATGACAAGGAGGACGGCAGGAACCAGCATTTTATTAACGGTTTCATTAGTTAAGGCATAATCAGCTTTTGGAGTTCCCCAAAAGCCATTCATGAATATTTTCATGACGGAATAAAGGACCATCAAGCTTGAAAGCAAGATAACGGCCATTCCAAAGTAGGCCTCTTTTTCAGCAGCTCCCTGAAGAATCAGGAGCTTGCCGGCAAAACCGCTGAACGGCGGAATTCCGGCCAATGATATGGCAGCTATGAAGAAGGTCCATGCAACGGCCGGATATTGCTTGATCAAGCCGCCCATTTCCCGCAAATCATCCGATCCGCTGATTTTGATCATGATGCCAACAAGCAGGAAGAGAGCAGCCTTGATCAGCATGTCATGAATGATATATAGAATGGAGCCCGATAAGGCCTGTTCATTCATGACGGAGATGCCGAATAGGATAACCCCGACGGCGATGATGATATTGTAAATGATGATTTTTTTTACATCCCAATAGGCTATCGCACCAATGACACCGATGATGATGGTCAAGATTGCAAGTATCGCAAGGAAAGTATGGGTGAAATCCTGGTCATGGTAAAACATGAGTGTATAGGTCCTGAAAATGGAATATATCCCGACCTTTGTCAGCAATGCCCCGAATAGGGCCATCACTGGAATGGGGGGAGCATAATAGGACCCAGGCAGCCATTGGAAGAGCGGGAAAATGGCACCCTTCAAACCGAATACGATCAGAAAGCCAATCGCTATCACCGAGATGATTCCAGGCTGGCTGACTTCCGTTATCCTCTGGCTGATGTCCGCCATGTTCAATGTTCCTAGAACTGAATAAAGATACGCCACCATGATGACGAAAAAGGAAGAGGAAAGCACATTGACGATTATATACTTCAATGATTCCCTCAGTTGGATTTTCGTCCCTCCCAGTACAAGCAGCACGTAGGAAGCCATCAGCATGACTTCGAAGAACACGAATAGATTGAAAAGATCCCCCGTAAGGAAGGCACCGTTTACACCAATCAGCAAAAATTGAAATATAGGATAATAATAATGTCTTTCACGTTCCTCCCCTATGGAGTAAAACGAGTAAAGCAGTATAGCCAATCCAATGATATTCGTGGTCAGTACCAGCAGTGAAGAAAGCATATCTGCGACGATCACAATCCCGAATGGCGCATCCCAGCTGCCGACACCTAAAGCCAAGATCCCTTTAGTATGGACCGTAAACACTAGATAAAGGGATATCGCAATTCCGATAAGAGAGGAAAAAAGGGATATCCCTCTTTGCAGCTTGATTTTTTTTGCAAAGAAAATGAGAAAGATGCCTGTGAAAAGCGGCCATAAAACAGGCATGAAAGTAAGATTATTCATTCGCTTCCGTACCTCTCATTTCTTCCATGTCATCCGTACCGAGTTCCTGGTAGGTCCGATAAGCAAGTACCAGCAGAAATGATGTGACTCCGAAACTGATGACGATTGCCGTTAAGATAAGCGCTTGCGGAAGCGGATCGACATAGGATGCAGCTTTATCACTTAGCAATGGAACGGAACCGCCTTTCAAACCGCCCATCGTCAAAATCAAAAGGTGGGCGCCGTGACTGAGCAGCCCAGTACCGATTATGATTCTTAAAATGCTTTTGGAAAGCATTAAATAGGTCGCACACATAAATAGTATTCCAATGACAATGGCCATTAAAAGTTCCATTATTCACTCTCCCCTATCGTTTGAATAATGGTCATCGTTACACCAACAACCACAAGATAAACACCCAGATCAAAAAGTACCGCGGTATGAAGCGAGATGTGTCCAAGAAGCGGTAGATCAACATAATGATATACATGTGTCATGAGGGGCACCCCGAACACCAGCCCACCGGCAACGGTCAGGCTTGATATGAACAAGCCTGAACCGATCATCAACTTATAGTCAATCGGCAAGATGCCGGTGACGGTTTTAATGTCGAAAGCGAGCAGTAGCAGGACTATGGCGGCTGAAGTCATTAAACCGCCGACAAACCCGCCTCCTGGCGAATAATGTCCCCCTAAAAAGATGGCTACCGCAAACAGCAGGATAACAAAGGCGGCGACTTTCGTAACCGTTTGGAGAATCAGGTCATTTTGCTTCATGATTTATCTTTCCCCCCTGTCAAACGCAATTTGATCATCGCGAATATTCCGAGCGCAGCGATGGAAAGGACACTGATTTCAAACATCGTATCAAGTCCGCGGAAATCAACGAGAATGACATTTACGACGTTTTTCCCGCCTGCTTCCTTATAAGCATTTTCAAGATAGTAATTGGATATGGAATCAAATAGTTTATTGCTGTGTGCCGATAAGGCAATCAATGTCACGATGACTCCTACACCAATGGATATCAGGGCATTATTCAACTTGAATTTCATCCGTTCTTCCTTTCTGCTTGCCATTAACGGAAGGTGGAAGAAACAGAGCAAGAACAGCGCTACCGAAATTGTTTCGATGACTAGTTGAGTCAGGGCTAAATCCGGTGCCCGCAGTAAAACGAAAAATAAGGAAATCGTATAACCGACGGCTCCTAAGATGATAATGGAAGTTAAACGGGATCTTGCAAACAGAATGGCAATCGAGCCAATCACGATGATCGCAGCCAATACCAATTCATATATACCGATCGGGGCAAAATTAACTGTATTCAATTTAAATGCATCCTTCCAATAGAGCGCAAAGCCCAAGGAAAGAATGAAGAAAAGGAAGATTGAAAGCAAATACGTCCGAATCGAACCTGTCATTAATACTTTCATGACGGAGGAAGCTGAGCGTTCGAGCCCCCTTACCCCGTTATCATACAAAGCATTCAGGGATATGCTTTCAGGAATCCACTGAGTGATCTTCTGCCACTTCGGAAGCGTTTTGTATAAAAGGATTCCAAATGCTATGATGCCGACGGTCATCCATACTTCAGTATTGAATCCATGCCAGAAGGCGATATGGACTTGGAAATCCGGACCCACCAAGCTTGGCTGTATGCCAGCTACCGCAGGTTTAATGATCGCTGAAGATAGCAAGTTTGGAAAAATACCGAAAACGATGACCAACGAAGCAAGGATGATTGGGGATAGCAGCATCCCGATCGGTGCCTCGTGGGGCTTCTTTTCCAAAAGTTGTAACTGAAGTTTGCCTGTAAAGGGTTTGAGCACGACGATCATGCTATAAATAAAAGTGAATACACTGGCTACCCACGCCACCACAGGGAACAATACCCCCCATGTCTCCATATTGAAGATATTCAATTCCAATACATTAACCATGCTGGCCAAGAACATTTCCTTGCTCAGAAAACCATTGAAGGGCGGAAGTCCAGCCATTGAAAAAGCACCTATGACAGCGACGGTGAAAGTGATCGGCATCAACTGCATCAATCCGCCAAGCTTTCTGATATCACGCGTACCGGTTTCATGATCAATGATACCTGCAACCATGAAAAGGCTGCCTTTAAAGGTCGCATGATTAATTAAGTGGAATACTGCTGCAACCGTGGCTGCCAAGTATATATTTTCCCCCAAAGCTTCATAGTGGAGTGCCGCCGCACCAAGTCCCAGAAGCGACATGATCAATCCGAGCTGGCTGATGGTGGAAAAAGCGAGAATCCCCTTTAAATCAGTCTGCTTGATTGCAGAGAAAGAGCCCCAGAACAGGGTGATCAATCCGGTGATCGAAACGAGCCAGAACCATAATCCCGATTCTGCAAAAACAGGGCTTAATCGGGCTACCAAATAAATGCCAGCCTTGACCATTGTAGCGGAATGAAGGTAAGCACTGACCGGTGTCGGGGCTTCCATCGCGTCAGGAAGCCAGATATGGAACGGGAACTGTGCGGATTTAGTGAACGCACCAAGCAACACTAGCAAAAGTGCAGGAATGAAGAGCGAGTGATCCATAAGTTCCCCGCTTTGGGCAATCAATTCACGTATGCTGAATGTGTTCCCCATAATGGAAAGGAGTATGATGCCTCCGAGCATGCTTAAGCCTCCAAACACAGTGATCAGCAGGGATTTCTGCGCTCCATAGCGTGAACGCTCCCTCTCATTCCAATATCCTATCAATAGAAAAGAGGATAAACTCGTGAATTCCCAAAATGAATAAAGGACAATTAGATTATCGGATAGGACGACACCAAGCATCGCTCCCATGAAAAGTAAAAGGAAGACGTAAAATTGGTTCAGCCTTTCTTTCTCCTTCGATAAATAGAAAATTGAATACAGAACGACGAGTGAACCTATACCTGTAATGAGCAAGGCGAACAAAAGCCCTAGTCCATCTACATAGAAATCAACATGAATTCCGAGAGAAGGAATCCATGTTGCCCTTTCCATAATGTTATCTCCTTGTTTGGTCAAGGAAATGAACCTTGAAAAATAGGTGAAAAGGAGAATCGGTAAAATCAATACAAACCACCCTGTATGTATTTGTCGAAATAGTTTGTACAATATTGGCACAATAAGCGCTAATAGAAACGGTGATAATACCGCCCAATGAAGTAAAGACATAAACTCCCCCCTTTTTAAAACGAAGTCAGTCGTCTTATTATGCTTTTTTCACGCAATCCTAGACGTTTGGAAATCTTCGTTGAATATGTATTTTTTTATCGAATATTTGTCTCGCTTAAAAGTATAACGCAATTTATGTGGGTTTGCATGGCTTTAAAAACAGTGAAGGCCTACTTAAATGATGTTTTATATATAGGTAGAAAAGGAGGGGGAACCGTCCCGGAAAATTTATTATAAAAAGTTTTTCAAGGGTGAATTAGTAGAGTATCCATTGTGAAATGATGGATTATCTTGCATAATATAGGATAAAAGACGCATGGATGGAGAAATCATGAAAAACACATATGTACTTAGCTATTTACCAATCATTTCAATTCTATTATTCAGCCTCTCCTTTGCCATTTATGGGGAAATGCAAATGCTCAAGTTATTTGGAAATTTGGGAATCTACCAAGGGATGCTGGAGTTTTTTTCTGAAACCGGCCGCCGACATAATCTGTAGGAAAGTAGGCTTTGCGGGCTGTCTTGGAAAGGGTTGTTTCATGGAGCAGCTGCCGCATCTTGGCTACGGTGCTTTTGTTCCATATCTCCTTGGAGCGGTGTTTCCATTTATAAAGGACTTTACCTTCTTGATCGGTGACTTTAATAATGGCGCGCGCTGGCTGATAGTTTCCGTCATTGAAGGAAGTATAGGCATTTGTCAATTCAAGGGGACTCATGCCATACTCGAATCCGCCTATGGCAGAACTTGTATGGTGGTCTTTTTTGCTCACCTTTTTAAAGTCGAAAGCATCCAGGTACTTGAAACTCGTTGCCACCCCCGTTTTTTCAAAAAGCCTTATGGCGGGTGTGTTATAGGACTGTGCGAAGGCAGTTCTTAGTGTGACCATCCCGTAGCTGTCGCCGCTATAATTCTTTGGACAATAGCTATTGCTGCAATAGCTTGCTCCGCTAACGAGCTGATTGATGTCAGCATCCGTTTCTTCTAAATAGGGTGCATAATCGAGAAGTGGCTTAATGGCTGAACCTGGTTGCCTATAGCTTTGGTATGCCCGATTGAAAGAATTTTTTTTATAATCCTTTCCCCCAATCAAAGAGACAAGCTCGTGCGTATGATGCTGTATAACCACTAAAGCTCCCTCGATATCATTGACACCGATTTTTGATTGTACAGCAGTCTTTGACTGTGTTTGCAGCTTAGTATCGAGTGCGGTATGGATGGTTACACCGGAATTCAAAAGCTTTTCGACCTTTTTATCCAACTCAGCTGCCGCCTGCTTACGTATAGCGACATCAGGGCTTTGCAGGGATTTGTCGAGACCCTCGGAGGATGCAACCAGGTTTTTTAATTCCTGATGAACATACGTCACGTAATCGGGATATAAGTCGACCGGGGTGGACAAGTCTAATTTAATCGTACTTTTGATAAGCTTTTCGTACTCGGCCTGTTCTAAATCACCTTCGGCCACCATTTGTTTCAGTAATCTCTCCTGACGCTTTTTCGTCGCATCGAAATGTTTAAGAGGATTATAGTTTTCCGGATTATTAGGGATTGCTGCCAGGAAGGCAAGTTCCGCCTTGGACAACTCTCCAGTCGGTTTACTGAAATAATATTGGGAAGCGGCTTCGATTCCATAAGCTCCATTACTGAAATATATGGCATTCAAATACAGCTCCATGATTTCCGGTTTTGATTTTTTTCGCTCTATCTGATAGGCGTAAATGAGTTCACTGAGTTTTCGGTTATATGTCCTATCATGTGAAAGATAAACATTCCTGGCCAGTTGTTGGGTTATGGTACTGCCGCCTTGTTCGATTGTTTTATTTTGTGAATTGATAAGAAGCGCCCTGCTTATGCCGGATAGGTCAACGCCTGCATGATCATAAAATTTCTGATCCTCTGTAACGATGAACAGATTTTCCAGGAAAAGGGGGATGTCTTCAAGTTTTAGGTAAGTCCGTTTCTCACCAGTGGAAATTTCACTGATGACCTTTCCATTTGCGGCCTTCATGTAACTATTCTGAGCCAGTTCTATCGATTCAATGGGAATTCGCTCGTCGAGTACATGATAGGGAGATTGCGCTAAGGACCACTCCTGATAGGAAAGGAAAATGAAAAGGATCAATAAGGGAACTAAGAGGAAAATCGTGATATAGCCAAGATACGTGCGCATAGTTCAACTTCCTAACTAATATATTTTTAGTATGTCCTTGGAATGAAGGGATGAAAAAATGGTACTTTTGGTTCATTCATTCATTCATCCATCATAATCCAAATAAGGTAGACAATAAATAGTTTTGGATAAATTAGGTATGACGGCAGGAGCCGTATCCAAATGGTGTGTGACGATCCTAAGAAAAACTTTCTAAATCTTCTGTTATAATATTCTCGTGAGAAAAAAACCATTTTTTGTTTATATGTTGATGTCAGGAATATGAAGGGGGTCATAAAAATGGAGGAACAACAGCAATATGTATTCATTGATTTTGAATTTACGATGCCGGAAGGAAAAGCCAATCCAGTTGGTTTCTATCCGGAAATCATAGAGGTTGGTTTAGTCACCGTCATTAATGAGACCATTCAGGAACAATTCTCATCTTTTGTTAACCCATCGAAATTTCAAGTTTTAACGGGAAGATGCAAGAAGTTCTTGAACATTACCCAGGATCAGGTTGACCGGGGGATTTCATTTGAAGAGCTGGTTACTATATTGAAGAAAATAGATGAGCAGCACCCGACGACGATTGTTACCTGGGGAAATATGGACATGAAGGTGCTTCGCCAAAACTGTCAGAAAGCAGGATTGGATTTCCCTTTTTCAGGGAAACAAAGTGATCTTTGCCTGGAGTATAAACGCTTTTTCGGGGATCAAAATCAAACCGGGCTTTGGAAAGCTGTACAGGCCTATGGCAAAGAAGGGACAGGTAAGCATCACAGGGCACTGGATGATGCGATTACGACATATAATATCTTTAAGTTAGTAGAGAAAGATAAAAGTTATATGAAAAACCATGAACCGACGACAATTGGCGATCGCATTGATTTATCAAAGGTATTGAATCATTTAGCGTTATAAAAGCCAAATCATATACTACTGATTTGGCTTTTATCATGCTTTATTTGAAATAATCCGTCGCTAGATCTTCAAGCAACTGTAAGCTTTTGTCATTCCACTCTGTTTGGGCTTCGCTTAAAGTGCCTTTCATTTTCTCAACAGCTTCTCTTAAGGATTCCTTATACTCAGGAATCTCCTCATCAAAGGTCCTTACCATATTCTTTGGTACATTGGTTTGCTCCCGGAATGCAAGAGCACGCCGCTGATGGAACATGGACACTTCCGTTTGCTTCGGGTTATGAAGATCTCCCTGCATGGGATGCTTCAAGACAGCCAACACTTTAACAAGATATGCAGCAGGTCTGATATCGGTGACTTCCCCGATGTATTTTCCAGTTTTATATATGGCGGTAACCTTATCGCCGATTTTAAAATCCTGTTCTGACATTTCCCTACCACCTTTCTTTTAACTTCCTTCATGATACATAAGAACAACGATTTTTCACAGCGAATTTGTTCAATTCCGTAAAGATGCTTTTTTTTAGAAAATCGTGTAAAGTGTACAAATGAAGATGGAAAATGGTGTTTCATGCCATTTTATTTTAGAAAGAAAGAGGTTATGTACAATGACAAACTTTCCACAATTAACAAGTGAAGTTTTGGAAAATGAAAAAGCGGTCATCATGCAGACGACGATGGGCGATATTAAAATTAAACTTTTCCCTGAACTGGCTCCAAAGACAGTGGAAAATTTCTTGACACATGCTGAGAACGGTTACTACGAAGGAATCATCTTCCACCGTGTCATCAAGGATTTCATGCTTCAAGGCGGAGATCCGACAGGGACTGGAATGGGTGGAGAAAGTATCTGGGGAACTCCATTTGAGGACGAGTTCTCCATGCAATTATTCAATTTGCGCGGAGCTCTTTCCATGGCAAATGCAGGACCGGGAACAAACGGGAGCCAATTCTTCGTTGTACAATCCCAACATGTGGACAGCAGGATGGGTGAGCAAATGAAGCAAGCCGGTTATCCGGAAGAAATCATCAGTGCTTATATGGAACAAGGAGGCACACCATGGCTGGATCATAAACACTCTGTTTTTGGACAAGTGGTCGAAGGCATGGACGTTGTCGATACGATTGCTAACGTAGAGACAGTTGCGGGAGACAAACCTGCAGTGGACGTGGTCATTAAAGGGATCACCATTTTATAAATAAAAGAGAAGCGAGGGGCTCAGTGCCTCTCGTTTTTTTAGGTTTTAGTCGATTAGGCCCACTAGTGGATTGTTCTGGTAATTGATATAATGGGATAATGCAGTTTAATTCCCTATCAGGAAGGATGTATCGGATGGACTTTCTCAATCATGCTTTACTGGGTTTGTTTCTTTACTTTCCAGAAGACAAGACTGAATATATCTCGGCTGGTATAACTTGCTTCATTTTTTTAGTGGCAGCCGTTTTTACGATGAGGGCAATTATAAGATATTCAAAGAAGGAAGAAATGAAAACCAAGCAATTCGAAGATGAGGTCACCAAAAGGAACCAGCGCATAAAGGATGATACTATTTCTTGACCCGGAAGATGCCGTGCATCACGAGACCCTATTTTTTTGATATTGATTATCTGAATATGAATGGTATTATGTTTTGTTAGAAGGTCGTAAAGAATAAAATGTTCCCTTATCAGCATAAGCATTTTATACTATAAGCATAGAGATAGAAACTTTGGGGGCGTAATTGGTTATGCAAATCGTAGCGAAAAGAATGATTGCGGCAGATACGGTTAAGGAGTTTTTCATTCAGCACTGGGAGACGTCTCAAGTCGTTTTTTCAAGAGGCTTGTTTCATTATGCGGAACTTGAAGGTTTTGGGGTGATGGACGAGAATGAAAAAATCACGGGGCTGGGAACATACAAAATATCCGACCATGTATGTCAGATCATCTCTTTGAATAGTGAGCATGAGAATCAAGGGGTGGGCTCATCATTGCTTTATGTAATGGAGAATTTTGCTAAGGAAAAAAATTGCCATACAATTAAAGCGATTACAACGAACGATAATTTACAGGCAATGAAATTTTTTCAAAAGCGTGGTTATGTCATTTCGGAAATCGTTAAAAACGCCGTGGAAGAATCACGGAAAATCAAGCCTGAAATACCATTTTACAGTTTTGATGGAATTCCGATCCGAGACGAGATAATATTGGAAAAATACTTATAATAAGGTGTAATACACCTGAATTTTGATAGGGGGAATAGAGATGTTCAAGAAAATTGCGGCTGATGCCCTTGGTCTTAGTGATATTGGAAGTGTGATTAGTCCTGCCGATTATGACAAGGTGGATGCAGATGACTATATCATGCATGAGGATGGGGAAAAAATTTATTTCCTGATTAAATCGAAAACCGATGAGTACTGTTTCACGAATCAAGCATTCATACATTTGGACGGTACAAGTGCCATAAGTAAAAAGCGTACACTTACAAGATATAGCTACAGCCAGTATACTATTTCCAACGCCACGCTTGAAACCGCGGGGACCGTGGACTTGGATGCGGAAATTAAATTTTCGATCGGTGCAAAGACTTTCTCCATTGATGTCCATAAGAAATTCATTGAAGAATTAAAGGACTTGTTCAAATCACTCGTGAAAATATCGGAAATTTGCCATGAGAATGAGTATGCCCTTCAATATGCCCAGCAAAGCGTAAACCTTGCTTCTTCCACTTTGAACCAGGTTCGCACTGACGGAAGCCAAATGGCTGCAAGTTTCAAGGAAATTAATTCTGCAGCTTTCGAATGGTTGATGGAAAGCCGGAAAAAGTACCATGTTAAAGATTTTGGCTATGTTTTTGAGAAATATATCAATAATTAAAAAAGGAGGCGTACACAGAAGGATGTGTCCGCCTTCTTTTTTAATTGTTCAAATCACTCAGGCCAGGGCTATGTTCATTTGGCATATCCGGCATTTCAGGGACAGGGAATCCTTTTGGCGGCTCGGTAACAGCAAGGTTTCCGCCATTACGGCTCGGTGTCTCCCCTTGGAAAACCTCGCCGATTTGAGTTTGATCCAACCTGAAATTGAATTGGGCATTATGGTAGCCTAAATCCACATATTTGCGGCATTCAGGATATTTGTTCAAATCATAATTAGGTACAGGGAAGATTTTCCCCCAGTCAACCCCAAGAGTTTCCAATGCCTTGGCAAATGCATTTTGATGGGCATTGTCGCGAACCATTAAAAATGCCAGTGTTTCGCGCATTGATTTATTGGAACTCATTTCATAAATCCTGGACTTTTGCAGGACTCCCGTAGATTCAAGCACGACATTGTTCAAAAGGTTCGCCACAAGATTACCTTGATCATAAACCCATGATCCATTCCAGGGATTGCCTCCAGCGTCGACGGGCAGGGATGCTTTCGCACCGATGATGAAGTGATGGGGGTTTGCGCCGCCTTTGATGACTTCATCCAATGGGGCGCCATCGATAGCGGAATCTCCAGGCATATTCCCGCCAGCACCATTCAACAGCTGGTTGATGGTTGATTGGACAAGTTCAACGTGACTAAGCTCCTCCAAGAAAACTCCACGAATTAAATCACGATATTGTTTAGCCTTGCCGCGGAAGTTGGCACTTTGGAAAGAATACTGCATCATCGTCCGCATTTCACCGAATTGCCCTCCAAGAGCTTCTTGAAGTACTTTTGCCGCACTCGGATCAGGATTATCGGGAACGATCATATTGATTAAGTCTTCTTTATAGAAATACAAATGGAATCCCTCCTTAGATTATTATTTCTAAGTTATCTTCTGTTGTCTGAATTAATTTATTCCTAAGGTAAAAAGTACCTTTATGGAATGGCGGGATGAGAGAAATACTAGAGGGAAGAACGATTTTGAAAGGATGTTGCACATGCTATCCAATCAGCAGCTTAAAGAATTTCAACAGCAATTGCAGCAAACGAAGCAAGAGTTGGAAGAGCGATTAAATGATTCAGGCAACCATGATTTAAGAAGAAGCTTGGAGGATTCGACAGGTGAGTTATCGAGTTACGATAATCATCCCGGAGATGAAGGAACCGAGTTATATGAACGGGAAAAGGATTTGGCCCTTTCCGAACATGATCGGGATGAAATAAGGGATATTGAACGAGCGCTTTCTGCCATCGAGGCAGGTGAGTATGGAAAGTGCGAGGTTTGTTCAAAGGAAATAACTCTTGAACGTTTGAAAGCTATCCCTACCACGACTTATTGTGTCGAGCATACCCCATCACAGGAAACTTCGGACAATCGGCCGGTGGAAGAGGAAGTGCTGGGACCCCCATTTGGAAAGTTTGATTATGATGATCGGCACGAATCAGTTGCATACGATGCGGAGGATTCTTGGCAGGATGTTGCCAGTTATGGAACATCTGAATCGCCTTCCGATTTTGTAAATCCGCCAAACGATTACGAAGATATGTATGTCGAGTCCGAAGAAAATATCGGATATGTCGAAGATTATGAAAATTTCGTTGGTGTGGATATATACGGTAAAGAGATAACGGTTTATCCGAATTCCCAATATGAAGAATTGAAGGAAGAGCTTTTTGAAGAAAATATTCAAACCTCGTTTGGGGATTTGCCACGATATGAGCATGATCCTTATGTCGATGAAGAGAAAGATTGAAAAAGAAGAACCAGGATTCTAAGCCTGGTTCTTCTTTTTATTTAGGAAAAAGCCAACTTCAAACGGTTTAGCCCTTCCATCAGGACGTTGCGTGGACAACCGAGATTCATTCGAACGAAGCCTTCTCCGCCGGGTCCATATTTTGAACCAGGCTCCAATGCGAGCTTTCCTTGATGGATCAGTCGATCCTTAATTTCCTTGTCGGTCAATCCAAGATCTCGACAGTCAATCCATAAAAGGTAAGAGGCTTCCGGATGCATGACATGCAGTGAGGGAATTTCAGCTGCAATGAATTCCTCTGCCACTTTTATATTTTCCTCAATGTAGCCAATCATGTCTTCAAGCCATTCCAAGCCCTCTCGATATGCGGCCTCCATTGCTGTTAAGGCAAAGATATTAAGACCATGGAAGGCCAGTTTCGTTTGTGCTTTTTGCAGTTGCTTCTGTAATTTTTCATTACTGGCGATCAGGAATGAAGCCTGAAGGCCGGCAATATTGAATGTTTTGCTTGGCGCCATCAATGTAACGGTTATGTCCGCTAAATTTTTTGAAAGCGAGCCGATCGGATAATGCCTTGATGTTATATGGAATAAGTCAGCATGTATCTCATCACTGACGATGACTACATCATATTTTTCACATAGCTCACCGATTCGCAAGAGTTCGTCCTTTGTCCAAACGCGTCCGCCAGGGTTATGCGGACTGCAAAAAAGGAATAGTTTCACTCCGCTTTTCAGTTTGTCCTCAAAATCGGTGAAATCAATCTCAAAGCGGTCCTTTTCCATGATAAGGGGACTATTGACCACTTCCCGGTCATTATTTTTGATCATATCAAAAAATGGAGTATAGACTGGAGATTGTAACAATATTTTATCGCCCGGGTTCGTGAATGCTTGGATCGTTGTACCGATTGCGGAAACGACGCCGGAGCTGAATGAGATCCACTCTTTTTCGATTTGCCAGGAGTGCCGGTCTCTAAGCCAGCCTTGAATTTCGGTGAAAACCGTTTCAGAAGGGACGGTATAGCCGAAAATTGGGTGGTTCAAGCGTTCCATCAACGCCTTTTGAATGCCCTCAGGAGATGGGAAGTCCATATCGGCAACCCACATTGGCAGAACATCTTCGCGCCCATACAATGATGTGAGCGAGTTTTTATCCCATTTTGCAGACCCTGAATTTTCCCTGTTTATTTGTTCTTCAAATATTGACTTGTTCAAAATATCCACCGCCGAATAAAAATTTGTCGTCTTCGCGAAAAGCCTGTTGTTATGATACTATGAAATCATGTTCTTTGAAAATATTGAGCAGGTGATGATTATATGGATACACAGCAAATGAATTTAGCGTTGGTTGCCGTTTTGCAAGAATGGGACCCATTCAAGATAGGATGGGATCTTTATGAGCCGGAAATTGCAGATACTGTCGTAGCAATCCGGGATCTAGATGAACCAAAGGAACTGGCGGAAAAAATAAAATCCATTTACGAGTTCGCTTTCGATGAATCCGTTCAGATGGAAAAGTGCCTGGAAGTTGCACAAAAGCTGCTCATCATTAAAAATGATGCCAGCTGTTCGATCTAAAGGTGAAAAAGGGTGTATCCATCAGGGGCACCTTTTTTACGTTGGGGTGGCTACTCCAATAAACCCCTTGATTAATTGATACACTTCTGCCGGTTTCTCCTCTGGAAGAAGGTGCCCGGAATCCTCAATGACAACAAGCTCGGAATTAGGCAGGTCTTCATGGAGCCTTTGGCCAATATTCAATGGCACCACTCGGTCATGCCTTCCCCAAATAAGCAGGCATGGTGTATGAATATCACTAAGGTCCTCCTTCAACAAATCGACTTCCTTATCTCGAAGCATCCTCCCCAATGCCCGGAAAATATCATGCTTCTTTATGAATGGTCCTAGATATCCCTGCCGCATTTCATCGTCAATCATGGCTGGGTCATGGACGACATTTTTTAAGTTCTTTTCGATACCTGATTTTTGTAGATACCGCTTTATCCCGAATGAAAAGAAAGGCAGGTAACTGACCATCTTCATTTTTTCCGAATAGCCGGGCTGATAGCCTGAACCGGCAAGAAGAATGGCATGGTCGACAAGATCAGGATATGATTTGATGAGCTGCAGGGAAATCTGTCCGCCCATGGAATGGCCGATGGTACTGAATTTCCTGATGCCTTTTCCTTCTAAGAACATAACGACGGATTTCGCGATGTTCCGGAATGAATATGTATATCGATAATCTTTTCCGCTTTGCCCGAATGGGGGGAGGTCTACTGAGATCACATTGAACTCCTTGATTAAATAGGGCACTAATTTACGGAAACTGAAGCTCGATGACAAAAATCCATGAAGCAGGACAAGGGTGGGGAGGGAATCATCGATTCGGTCATATTCAAAATAGATTTCCATATTACCCACCCGTTCGACACCTTTGATTGTATGACTTTCCATAAAAGCTCCTCCTCCGTTATTGGTCAATGATAAAAACCCATGTTACCCTGAATATTCCAAAAAAGGTCCTTTAATACTGTTGCATAACAGTAATTGTAATAATAACGATGAAAAAACACAATTACTATAACAGGTCACCGACCAATTTTGATATAATAGTGTAAGTTTATCCTGACAGAATAGGACTTATTAAATTATATTGTCATATAGGTTTTTTTTAAAAGTCTAATAAGGTAATTCGTGAGACTATCTGCCAGCCAAACCATCACATCTAAATTAGTGAATTCCAAAAGGGGGGTTTTCCAATGCACTTGAATGAAGAGGAATTGGAAGTCTTGAGAATCATTGAAAATAACAGCCGGATTGATCTGAAGGATTTGGCTAAAATGACCGATCAATCAGATTCGGACATTGAAATAACATTGAAGAAATTAGAAGATATGCGGGTTATTGTACGTTACTTAACAGTCATTAACTGGGCAAAAGTGGATGAATACCATGGTGTCACAGCGATGATTGATGTAAAAGTCACTCCAAAACGCGGCGTCGGTTTCGATGAGGTCGCAAAAAGGATTTACAAATTCAAAGAAGTCGAGTCCGTTTATTTAATGTCTGGGGCGTATGATCTTTCAGTCATTGTCGAAGGACGTTCGATGAACGAAGTAGCAAGTTTTGTTTCGGAGAAGCTTTCGACACTGGATTCCGTCATTTCTACGACGACTCACTTCATTATGAAAAAATATAAGCATGATGGCACCATTTTTGAACAAACTGAAGAAGATAAGCGGATAGTGGTGTCACCATGATTAAAACGAGTTATGTTTCAAAAACGATTGCAGAGCTTAAACCATCAGGCATCCGCCGCTTTTTCGACTTGGCAGCCAATTTGGAAGGGGTCGTCTCTCTTGGTGTGGGTGAACCGGATTTCGTTACATCTTGGGCAGTAAGGGAAGCGGCGATCAACTCCTTGGAGGAAGGATATACCTCTTATACTGCCAATGCCGGCTTATATGAATTGAGGTCGGAAATCAGTGGGTATATGGAGAAGCAGTTTCATGTTTCGTATAGACCAGAGGATCAAATCATTGTCACGGTCGGAGCAAGCCAGGCCCTCGATATTGCCCTGAGGACCATCTTGAATCCAGGTGAGGAAGTCATTGTCGTCGAACCTTGTTTCGTCGCCTATGCACCGCTTGTGACCATGGCAGGGGGAATACCGGTCACGGTCCAAACATCCAAGGAAGATGACTTTAAGTTGACCCCCCAACAGCTTGAAGCGGCGATCACGCCTAAAACGAAGGCCGTTTTAATCTGTTCACCGAATAACCCAACGGGAACACAGCTTGGGCATGAAGAATTAGTGATGCTTGCTGACATCGTTAAAAAGCATGACTTGCTGGTGATTTCCGATGAAATCTATGCAGAACTTGCTTATGATGAGAAATTCACTTCTTTTGCTGCCATTGACGGCATGCTTGAGCGGACAATTGTCATCAATGGGTTTTCGAAAGGGTTTGCGATGACTGGATGGCGTCTTGGGTTCGTTTGTGCACCTAAGGAAATTTCCGAAGCGATGCTTAAACTTCATCAATATGCGATGATGTGTGCGCCGACCGTTGCGCAACATGCTGCATTGGAAGCTTTAAAGCACGGTATGCAGGATGTGGAAGAAATGCGTCGGAGTTATCGGAGAAGGCGAAATTATATCGTGAAATCATTTAATGAGATGGGTCTTGATTGTCATAATCCTGGCGGGGCTTTTTATGCTTTTCCTTCAATCGAGAAAACGGGGATGACTTCGATGGAATTTGCTGAAAAACTTCTGACGGAAGAACTTGTAGCCGTTGTACCGGGAGATGTGTTCGGGGAAAGCGGTGAAGGTCATATCCGATGTTCCTATGCATCCTCTATGGAACAGCTTCAAGAAGCGCTTAGAAGGATGGAACGTTTCATGAAGAATCATTGCAAATAAAAGCAAAAAAATAGGGATCCGGCCGTTTTAAGCAGCCGGATCCCTTTCCATAGGGGGAATTAGAAAAAAGAGTTAATCTAATGGATTAACATAGAAAGTGTTAATCATAGTATATCCAGTAACATGAAAAAAAATACACATACTACGACCCATTTTTTGAATTAAGCTTGTGTATTATATAAAGTATGCATAACATTCAGAATTTGTTCTTCGCTAAAATCCTTAGCTGTTCTTAGAATGAGCTCCGCTTTTTTGGTTCCGATTTCTTCAATCAATTTTTTTATGTCCTCGTCGATACCAGCGGCGTTCCCAGTTTGGGCATCCTTCAGGAATTCTGAAGCTGGAATGTCAAGAACGGTGGAAAGCCGTAAAATGGTTTGTGTATCAGGAACCGATTCACCCGATTCATACTTTTCAATTTTCTTCGTGCCGATTCGTAATTTCAAAGCCAGTTCCTGCTGAGTGAGGTTGTGATTTTCTCGGTATTGCCGGATATTCTTCGCGATATTTGACATAGTCAGACACTCCTTTTTCAGGAAATATATTTTCTTTATGTAATTATTTTACCATATTATTACTTAATGAAAGTAACGGAATATGTAGGTTTTGTGAAAAAAATGCCGCATCGAGAAATATCGAAACGGCATGTTGAATGTTAAATGAGATTAGTTGACTTAAGGAATACGAGTATGATCATGATCGGCACGATGTAGCGAATCAGGAAGTACCAAAGTTTAAAAAGTGATCGGCCGGAATCAGCGCCAGATTCGAACTCCTTTTGTACCTCGATCCTTTTCATTTGATAGCCGATGAAAAGCGATATGAACAAGGCGCCGACGGGCAGCGCGATATTGCTTGTCAGATAATCAGCGAAATCAAATATCGATAAATTGAAAATCTTCACATCCGAAAGCACCCCAAAGGATAATGCGCTTGGAATTCCAATCAGGAAAACGGTGATACCAGCTATCCAAGAAGCCTTCTTCCGCTTTGCAGCATTACCCTTGATCATGGCCGCAACGACGATTTCGAGAATGGAGAATGCCGTTGTAAGGGTGGCAAATAATAATAATATGAAGAAAATGAACATGAAGATCCCGCCGAGCGCCATTTCATTGAAGACGGCAGGCAACACGACAAATACTAGTCCAGGCCCGCTTGAAGGGCTGAAACCTAGTGCGAAAACAGCTGGGAAGATGACCAAACCTGCCAGCAAGGAAATGAAGATATTCAGTCCAACTACCGAAAAGGCCGATTTTGTAATATCTTCTTTTTTACTTAAATAGGATGCGTAGGTTACCATCACGGAAACACCGACACTTAGCGCAAAGAAGGATTGGCCCAGTGCCAATAGGATCGTTTCCCCTGTTAATGCGGAAAAGTCCGGCTTCAAGAAGAATGTAACACCCTCGATTGCCCCATCCAGAGTCAAGGAACGGATAAGAAGAATGATGAAAAGTATGAACAAGGAAGGCATCATATATTTATTCGCCTTTTCAATTCCCTTGGAAACACCGCCTTGCACGACCCAAATGGTAAAGATCATGAAAAATAACTGAGCGATAACCGTTTCATAAGGATTACTGATTATCGTATTGAAGAAGTTCCCATATTCTTCTTGAGTCAAGTTTGAAAGGGAACCTGTAAAGCTTCTTGCTAAATAAGAGATGATCCAGCCTCCAACAACACTGAAGAAGGAAAGCAGAATGATTGAAGCGACGACACCGCCATATCCAATTAATGCCCAAGGTTTTCCCGGGGCGATATGTTTATATGCGCTAATGGCATCTTTCTGTGCATTGCGGCCAATCGTGAATTCCGCTATTAATATCGGTGCACCGATAAGTAGGGTGAATAAAATGAAAAGCAGGAAAAAGGCCCCTCCGCCATTTGCTCCAGTCATATATGGGAGCTTCCAGATGGCACCCAATCCAATAGCGGATCCCGCGGCTGCCAGTATGAACCCAAGTTTTGAAGTCCATTGATCTTGTTTTGACATGATGGTAAAACTCCTTTAGATGTAAAGAATATCTAGCTGTATATTACTTTTGTTAAAACATTTTCACATCTTACTATGATTATGAGGGATTGGATAGTGTTTTAATATTACAATCTTTAGAAAAATGAGTGAATATTTTAAGGGGAATAGAGGTTATTTGCAAATTTTTAGGATAAGTTATAAATAAAGATCTTATAATAATTATTATTTCCAAAAAACAAACATTTTTTATGAGTAAAATCCCAAAAAGTATGGTATACTTAACTTTGATTATTTTCCAATTATGTGATATAATTTTTTATTGCGTGAAAAGACGAAAAAATATATATAAAATAGGAGTGTTACCATGTCTGAAAAATTCGAAATTGGTGCGGTAGTTGCTGGTAAAGTAACTGGTATTCAACCATACGGTGCATTTGTTGCTCTAGATGATTCAACTCAAGGTTTAGTTCATATTTCTGAAATTACTCACGGCTTCGTTAAAGATATCAACGAACATTTAAAAGTGGGCGATGAAGTGAAAGTTAAAGTGCTTTCCATCGATTCAGCTGCTGGAAAAATCGGCTTATCGATCCGCGCTACAGAAGAAGCTCCTGAGCGTACTGAAGCTCCGAAAAAAGCTCCGAAAAAACGCCAAGCATCTGTTAAAGCGACATCTCACATCGAATCTACTGAAGGTTTCAACACATTGAAAGACAAACTTCAAGAGTGGATTGAACAATCTCAACGCGAAGACTTAATCAAAAAATAATTTTGGAAACCGGCAGATCCTTTGATCAGCCGGTTTTTTTTGTTTAGGGGCATATGAATGAAATAAAGCCGGGTCATGTGTTTATCCATGGTCCGGCTTTATTTTATAGAACATAAACAATGTCATTAGCATGACATCAACGAGTCGGTTTGGTTTCAGGCTCTCTGGAAATTTCAGGACTTGGTTTAAAGAGAAGACCAAGATTAATGAGACCGGCAATTCCGACCAATCCATAAACGATACGGGCCAATCCGGCATCTTGCCCTCCGAAAATCGAAGCGACCAAGTCAAATTGGAAAAAACCTATTAACCCCCAGTTGATTGCCCCGATTATTGTAAGAACGAGTGCAGTTCTTTGTATTCCACTCATTGTGAAGCCTCCTTTTTTTGAAAAAATCAGTTCCTTACTTATCATGCTTTTTCATCATGTAAATATACATGACTACAAAAGTTCCGGGCGGATACTTTGTATTTAAATGGAACATTGGTCATAATGAATAAAAGAAAAACTATCCATTGGCACTGTGGACATTTCCAAAAACGGAGTCAATTTGGCATTAAAGGAGAGATATCCATTGGAGAATTTCACTTATAAAAATCCTACAAAAGTAATTTTCGGGAAAAATCAGCTCGAAAGCTTAAAAGCTGAAATTCCTGCGTATGGCGATAAAGTTTTACTTGTATACGGTGGAGGAAGCATAAAGAAAAATGGCTTATATGAAAAAGTGGTCAATGCCTTGAAAGATATCGATGCAGAGGTGCACGAACTTTCCGGAGTTGAACCGAATCCACGCATCTCAACAGTCCGAAAAGGTGTTGATCTTTGTAAAGAACATGGTATCGACTTTGTCCTTGCTGTTGGAGGAGGAAGCGTTATAGACGCTACAAAGGCCATCGTTGCGGGTGCTAAATATGAGGGAGATCCATGGGATCTTGTCATTAAGAAGGCACCAGTCGAAGTGGCCCTTCCATTCGGAACGGTGCTGACTTTAGCTGCAACCGGCTCTGAGGCGAATTCCGGATCTGTCATAACAAACTGGGAAACGAAAGAGAAATATGGATGGGGAAGTCCATTGGTATTTCCGCAATTCTCCATTTTGGATCCTGAAAATACTTTTTCAGTACCAAAAGACCAAACGGTATATGGAATGGTCGATATGATGTCACATGTGTTCGAAACGTACTTCCATCCGGAAACGCATGCGCCGCTTCAAGACCGTTTTTGTGAATCGCTGTTATTGACGGTAATTGAAACGGCACCTAAACTATTGGAAGACCTGGAAGATTATGAGCACCGGGCTACTATCCTGTATGCCGGGAACCTAGCCTTGAATGGGTCGCTTGGGGTCGGTTACAGCGGAGATTGGGCAACGCATAACATTGAACATGCCGTTTCAGCTGTTTATGACATCCCGCATGCAGGAGGATTGGCCATCTTATTCCCAAATTGGATGAAGCATGTGCTCCAGGAAAATGTCGCACGCTTTAAACAAGTTGCAGTCCGTGTATTCCATGTAGATCCGGAAGGTAAAACGGATGAGGAAGCGGCCCTTGAAGGCATTGAAAGACTTAGGTCATTTTGGAGCAGCTTAGGGGCGCCGACCAATCTTTCGGATTATGGCATCGATGACTCACAATTGGAAGTCATGGCTGATAAAGCGATGAGCAGAGGGGAATTTGGAAGGTTCAAAGTCCTGAACCGTGAAGATGTCCTCGCCATTTTACGGGCTTCATTATAAACAAGTGATATGATCCGTTCTCCCACCATGTCAGGTGGGAGATTACTTTATATGCATAATTCGTTATTTACTTGATCGAATTCTTGATTATAAGAATTACATCAGATAAAGTGAAAGGGATACTAAAGTATTCAAGGAGGAATTTGAATGGCCCATATTCGTTTCGATTATTCAAAAGCCCTGCCGTTTTTCGGGGAGCATGAAATTACCTATTTACAGGATGCTGTAAAAGTGGCACACCATTCCCTGCATGAGCAGACAGGGGCAGGCAATGAATATCTTGGTTGGCTTGATTTACCGGCCAATTATGATAAAGAAGAGTTCTCAAGAATCAAAAAAGCGGCCGCGAAAATAAAAGAAGATTCAGAAGTGCTGCTGGTTATCGGAATCGGTGGATCATATCTGGGAGCACGAGCAGCAGTTGAGATGCTTCAACATAGTTTTTATAACATTTTACCGTCGGATAAAAGAAATGCACCGCAAATTTTATTTGTGGGTAATAATATAAGCTCTACATATATGCAGGACGTAATGGACCTATTGGAAAATAGGGATTTCTCGATCAATGTCATCTCTAAATCCGGTACGACCACGGAGCCTGCACTGGCCTTCAGGATTTTCAGGAAGCTGCTGGAACAAAAATACGGCGTTGAAGAAGCTAAGGGCCGCATTTATGCCACCACTGATAAAGAGAAAGGCGCATTAAAAACGGTAGCGACGGAGGAAGGTTTCCAAACTTTCGTCATTCCTGATGATGTTGGCGGACGTTACTCGGTCTTAACGGCTGTAGGGTTGCTTCCGATTGCTGTCAGCGGGGCGGATATCGATCAAATTATGGAGGGAGCCGAGCGTGCTAGGGTGGACTTCAGTTCTTCCGAGCTAGGTGAGAATCAGGCATACCAATATGCGGCGGTTCGGAATATCCTTTACAATAAAGGGAAAACGATTGAAATGCTGATAAACTATGAGCCTGGACTTCAATACTTCTCTGAGTGGTGGAAACAATTATTTGGAGAAAGTGAAGGAAAGGATCAAAAAGGGATATTCCCTTCATCGGCTAACTTCTCGACTGACCTGCATTCATTAGGGCAGTATGTTCAGGAAGGGCGGCGTGATCTTTTTGAAACAGTCATCAAAGTGGAAAAGGCCCGTCATGAAATCTTGATTGAAGAAGCGGCCAATGACTTGGATGGCCTGAATTACCTATCAGGTGAAACAGTGCAATTCGTGAATAATAAAGCATTTGAGGGTACGCTGTTAGCCCATACGGACGGTGGCGTTCCCAACCTGATCGTAACGGTTCCTCAGCTCGATGCTTATACTTTTGGCTATCTTGTATATTTCTTCGAGAAAGCTTGTGCAATGAGCGGATACTTACTGGGTGTAAATCCATTTGATCAGCCTGGAGTGGAAGCCTATAAGGTGAACATGTTTGCTCTTTTAGGCAAGCCAGGTTATGAAAAGAAAAAAGCGGAGCTCGAACAGCGCTTATAATATTAAAGGCATCAAGCTGGAATAACATCCAGCTTGATGCTTTTTTTTGTTGAAAGCTAAAGTAGTGCCATCAAGTAAGCCGCGAAGAGAAAGAAACTTCACAAAAACGTAAGGGATAGCTTGGAAAACTGTGCGGAAGCCAAATTCCTTTTGCCAATCGAGGGAACAATAGAGTCATTCCAGGTTTTTTTTTAGGCACTTTGGTTAAGCTAATAGAAAAATTAGCGAAAGAGGTTTTATACAATGATTAAAATTTCTTCTCAGTTGGAAGGGAAAACGTTCGGTTTGTTCGATCTGGAGACGAAGTTAAAACCGGAAGGCTATGTGATAGGCGGGGGATGGGATTATGACCATGGTTCTTTTGATTATAAGATAGATGACAGTGATGGATACCAATTCTTGAGAGTCCCTTTTAAGGCCGTTGATGGTTCACTGGATAAGGATGGGGTAGTGGTCGAACTTTTGCAACCATTTTTGTTATCTCATAAGTACGAGGACGGGAATGACGATGAAGGAAATGTCGGAAACCTCTCCGCTTCCTTCAATCAGTTTGCTGAGCCTGAAAATCCGGATGCCGAATTTCCGGAAAACTATATTTCATATGGAAAAACGCTTGTCCGTGATTTGGAAAAGCTTTTATTACATTAATCTTCAATGATGAGCAAGGTGTCATCACGATGTATGATTACATCTCCAGGGGGCTTGATTAATGTCTTGCCTCCTGAAATGATGCCGACCAATAAAATGTCTTGATCGAATAGCTTAACGCTCAACTGTTTAAACGTCAATTCAACCCAGTCATCCTGGATGGGAAGCTGTTTCATGTTCAATCCATTCTGCTCTTTTTGCTCTTCGACTTCCGCAAGGATCCCCTTCGATAAGCAATCCTGCATATATTCACTTGCAAATTTATTCGTTTCCACTATACCATCCGCTCCAGCCCGTAAAGCATTTTCCTTTTGTTCATGCGTTAATATTTCCACAAGACAATATACATGCGGATTCAGCCCTTTGACGGCCAGTAACGTTAATATCGAGAACATATCCGTTTGCAGCTCGTCTTGCTTAAGGTCAGCTGTAATAAGGACGCGCACGGCTTGTTTAATATTGGCTTTCTGCAAAACGGAATCCAATGTAGCTTTTCCTTGGACAAAGTGGATATTCGTTCTTGGAAGCGGGTGCTTTTGCAGCGTATCATCTATAAGGACAATCGATTGATGATGTTTACGATCATGAATGTTTTGGATGATTCTCTTGGATCGGCCATTCCAGCCTACAATGATAATATGACCGCCGCCGCCGAATACTTTCTTTCCTGTTATAAATTGCTGTTCATTGGAAATGGAAATTTTAGCAATGTGCGCAAAATAAGAAGTAATCAAACCGGCTCCCGACAAAATGAGGACCATCCCAATGATTTTTCCAAGATTCGTAACGGGAGTGAAATCTCCGTAACCCACCGTTGACATAGTGACGATTGCCCACCAAATGCCATCAAGTAAAGTAGGGAATCTCTTCGGCTCCACAATGTGGATCAAGACCCCGAATGAGAGTAAAAATAATGCGATGATAGAAAGCAATCTGATGAAACGCGGAAATCTGGGAACGGTGCTGATAAATGGACTGATTCGTATCATGTTTCTCACACCCCTTAAGCTGTTCCTTTTAGTATGTTCAAAAAAGGTTTGGCTCATAAGGGTTTCGACAGACAAACTTTGAATAGGATATCGGCATCTTATCTGGAAAGTACCATTCGATGTAAATGATAAAAAGCCTTCCGGATGATGTCGGAAGGCTTTTAGTGCTGAGTCACGTATCCTGAACTGGACTTCATGCTCGATAATTGATTATATGCCCGTTTGCGTTTCGGTATGCCTCCATCTTTTCTTAGACCCTTCTCCGTACGTTAAAATTATCACTGATAAGCAGCCAGTTTTGAGGGAAGGCTAAGCCGAGCTTCCAATAACTCATACCCCTTAGATTCAGTTCTTTGATTAAATCGAATTTTGCCTGAATGGATCTGGCATCCTCAAACCACACCTCATGCTCCCTATCTTCTATATCGGTATAGTTGAAGTGCGGGGCCTGTGCGGTTTCATCATACTCGATGGAAGCATTATTGGCCGCTGCAATCTGGATGGCCTGCTGCGGGCTCACGGCCTTGGCAATGGATCCCTGTACAAAAGGAAGGGTCCAATCATAGCCATATAGATTCTGCCCCATCAGGATCTTATTGGAGGGAATATCGGTGATGGCATATTCGAGAACTTCCCGAACAGGTCCAATAGGAGACACAGCCATTGCCGGCCCTCCGCTATATCCCCATTCATAAGTCATGATGATAACGAAGTCGACGATTTCACCATGTGCTTTATAGTCATGTGCCTCATACCAACGGCCTTTTTGCTCAGCACTTGTTTTAGGGGCAAGTGCCGTGGAAATGAACCATCCTTCTTTCTTGAAACGGTCCCTGGCTTTTCGGAGAAATTGATTATAGGCTTCTTTATCTGCCGGCCTTAAAAACTCAAAGTCAAAGTGGATATCCCGGAATCCATATTTCTTTGCCGTTGTAACGATATTGTTCAGGAACTTATTCTGTACGGAAGTATTCGTTAAGATGATTTGCCCGAGCTCATCGCTGAATTGGTCATTTTCCTGATTCGTGATCACCATCATCAGGACATTTTTATTTTCTCTGGCGATGGCAGGGAATTCATTGAGTAATGGCTCTTTTAAGGAGCCGTCTCGTTGCGCCTGGAAGCTGAAAGGGGCTAAGTAGGTTAAATAGGGCGCAGCTTCCCTGGCAGCCGTTTCAAGGGCCGGTGCAACCGTCGTACCCCTCGGCTCGACATAACCGTTGAATTCGGCGGTCCTTTTCTTCCGTGCCGGAATATAGAGCCGGTATCCAACGGATAGGTTTTGATTTTCGGAAATGCCATTTATTTTTGCCAATTCTTGAACAGGGACATTAACCCTTTGGGAAATGGAATAAAGACTATCACCCGGTTGAACGAAATAATAACTGCCGACGATTGGAATGACAAGGGCCTGCCCAGAAACAAGATTATTTGGGTTAGGGATCTTATTTGATTCCACGAGCCTGTCAACGGTTACGCTGTACGTCTGGGCGATGCCATATAACGTCTGGCCTGGCCTAACCACATGAATTTGCAATTCTTTTCCCTCCTACTGAAAGTTTCCTAACAGTTTATGAGCATAAAAAGAATTTCATGATAAAGAGCTTAGGATTAAGAGAACCCCAAACAAAAAAATTCAATAAATTGGCAATAATAATTTAAGCCTAAAATGCTAATTAATATTAGTAGGAGGTGAAAACACATGGCAAACAACAATAACAGCAATCAACTAGTAGTAGCTGGTGCAGAGCAAGCTCTACAACAAATGAAGAATGAAATCGCTAGTGAATTTGGTGTAAATCTAGGTGCTGACACTACTTCTCGCGCTAACGGATCTGTTGGTGGGGAAATCACAAAACGTTTAGTGCAAATGGCTGAGCAACAATTAGGCGGGTATGCTCGTTAATTAACTGAATAAAAATGGATTAGAAAGAGAAGGAGCATCGCTCCTTCTCTTTCGCATTGTTCAGTTAGTTGCCTGCCATGCCTTTAAAATCTTTATTGCTTTTTCAGGGAAATCGGTCATGATAACGTCGACTCCCAACTTAGCCAGCTTGACGATATCGGCTTCATCATTGGCGACCCAAGGCCGGATTTTATATCCAAGTTCTTTCGCTTTTTCATTGACTTCTGGAGTCAGGCTGTTTTTATCTGGATGAAAACCCGCTTCTTTTTTATCACGTAAGATTTCTTCGAAGTTTTCAGGAAGTCCCTCGAACAATAATGCACGTTCAAGGTCTGGGGCAAGAATCTTCACTTTTTCAATGGATTGATGATTGAAGGAAGAGAGGATCACCCGATTTTCCATTTGATATTGACGAATTAAATCAATGATCTTCTGTTCGATTCCTTCGTAAGCGAGTTTATCCGTTTTGATTTCGATATTCATCAATAAAGTATTTCCCTTAGCCCAGTCGAAAACTTCATTTAAAAAAGGAATCCGCTCACCAAGGAATTCCTTGGAAAATTTGCTCCCGGCATCAGCCGTTTTCAGTTTTTGTGAAGAATGATCTTTTACATAACCAGTAAGGGTGGTCGTTCGATCGAGTGTTTCGTCATGTATGATGACCAATTCCCCATCAGAACTGAGATGGACATCGAACTCGATGCCCTCGGCCCCGATTTCTGCCGCCTTTTGAAATGCTGCCATGGTATTTTCAGGATGCGTCCCCTTGGACCCCCTATGAGCGAAAATCAGTATGTTTTGCAAAATCATCACTTCCCCTTTAAACTTTATCTTGAACCCTATCATACATGTACGCTTGAATTGTTTCAGCAATGTTTAATAGACAATATTTTAAACAACGAGTAAAATACATATGATATTTCCATAAATAGGTGTTCGAATTATGAGGTGAATAAAATGAATATGTGGGAAATTTTTGTTGCAGTTATCCTTGGTCTTGTAGAGGGATTAACTGAATTTGCTCCTGTATCGTCTACAGGGCATATGATTATCGTCGATGATTTATGGCTGAAATCAACTGAGCTTTTCGGGAGTGAAGTGGCCAATGCCTTTAAGGTGGTCATCCAGCTTGGTTCGATACTCGCCGTTGTCGTGCTCTTCTGGGGACGATTCATGGACTTGCTTGGTTTAAGGAAGCTGAAAGGCACATCCGCTGTGAAGGGCCCAAAGCTTAACCTATTGCAGATCTTTGTCGGATTGTTACCGGCTGGCGTTTTAGGTCTATTATTCGAAGATTACATTGATGATCATTTATTTACGATGAAGACAGTTATCGTCGGATTGTTCTTGGGCGCATTTCTGATGATTGCTGCGGATAAATTCCGTCCAAAGCTGACTGCAGAAACGGTTGACCAAATCACCTATAAACAAGCTTTCGGTGTAGGGTTGATTCAATGTTTGTCACTGTGGCCGGGATTCTCGCGTTCAGGCTCGACCATTTCAGGTGGAGTGCTATTGGGAATGAGCTATCGGGCTGCTTCCGATTTCACGTTCATCATGGCAGTGCCGATCATGGCTGGTGCCAGTCTGTTGAAAATTGTGAAATACTGGGAATTCTTCACACCTGAAGTTCTGCCATTCTTTATTGCAGGTTTCATCAGTGCATTTATCTTTGCATTATTCTGTATCCGCTTTTTCCTGATTTTAATCAATAAAGTTAAATTGACTCCTTTTGCCATTTACCGGATTGTCTTGGCGGTTGTGCTTCTATTCATTATTTGGTAATACGAAATGAAGCTTGAAAGAGGAGAGGAACCACCCCGTTGATTAGGGGTGGTTTTTTTTTGTGTATGAAAAAAACAGAAAATATATGACGAATGATTATATGTTTTTATAGTTTTTAATTCGTTATTATAGAGTAAATTATCAATAAATCTTTCTATAATAAAAAAATATTCGGTTTTTAGTGTAGTTCCAGACAAAATTAGTAAAAAAAATATAAATGTAATAAAGCTCCATGAGCGTAGTGATACCAACGTGTTTGGATAGTTATTTAAATATTCAAATGATTACATAAACTATTCTCGTATAATTTATATGATATAATTTTAGTATAAATAAAGTACATGTGTACACCTGGGGAGGACAACATGGGAAATGACCAATTGAAGAAAACGATTGGCTTTTGGGTTGGAACATCTATTGTAGTTGGTACAGTTATCGGTTCTGGAATTTTCATGAGACCTGGGGACGTGCTTGAATTAAGCGGTAATTCAACCATGGCCTTGTTAGCTTGGCTGATAGGTGGTCTGATTACCCTTGCAAGCGGGTTGACGATTGCGGAAGTGAGTACACGGATTCCTAAAACTGGAGGCTTATATGTCTATATGGAAGAAGTGTACGGAAAAGCATGGGGATTCCTATGCGGCTGGGTTCAGACATTGGTATATGGGCCTGCAGTCATGGGCGCACTCAGTTTATACTTCGGGTTATTAGTTGCAGGAATATTTAATATCCCTTCAGGCTACACTTTGGCGATAGGGATTCTTACGATCGTATTTATAGCAGTCATGAATCTTCTGGGGACAAAATACGGCGGTATCATCCAAACCTTATCGACCGTTGCTAAATTGATCCCCATCATTTTCATAGCGGTTTTCGGTATTGCACAAGGTGATATGCCTGTATTCAATATCCAAAGTGAAAGTTCAATGAAAATCAGTATGGCCGGTGCGATTTTGGCTACGCTCTGGGCGTATGATGGCTGGATGAATGTCGGCTTCATGGCAGGGGAAATGAAAAACCCGCAGAAAACGTTGCCGCGAGCAATCATAACGGGATTAGTCGTGGTCATGGTCGCTTACTTGGCTGTGAACCTTGCCATGCTTCATGTATTGGGGGCGGAGGGAGTCATAGCCCACGGTACGAATGCAGCGAATGTTGCGGCAACGATGCTATTCGGTGAATTGGGCGGGAAATTGATTTCAATCGGAATAGCGATTTCAATCTTCGGTTGCTTGAACGGAAAGCTTCTGACCTTTCCGCGCATTACCTTGGCAATGGCGACTGATAAAATGATGCCAGGCCATAAACAAATCGGGAAAATATCACCTAAGTTTAAAACGCCAATAAATGCGACGATATTGCAAGTGGTCATTGCAATCATCATGATGGTTGCAACAGACCCTGACAAACTTACCAATATGGCTGTATTCTCTGTCTTCTGTTTTTATGGATTGGCCTTCTTTGCGGTCTTCATCTTACGCAGAAAAGATCCGGATGCGAAGACTTATAAAGTGCCGTTTTACCCATTCATCCCCATCGTCGCGATTGCTGGCGCAATATACATTGTTGTAAGCACATTAATCGATACACCTTTAAATGCCTTGTACTCTTTGATCATCCTCATTATAGGTATGCCAGTATACTGGCTCCTTAAAAAAAGTGAGCGGGATGATAAACGTTCATATTAATGAAAAATCCTTCACTGCATGCAGTGAAGGGTTTTTTTTATAAATTGCTGGAACAAGATTTACCTTTGGACAAAAGTAGCGAAATAGACAACTCGGGAAGTTCGTATTAACATAGGGGGAAAGTTAAATAGTGAAGGGTCTGAACAAAAGTGAATTATATCGAGCCTGCTGGTAAATCATTCAGGAAAACAATCTTGGCTTTATTTCTTGGTAGCTTTGTAACGTTTGCGGATCTGTATAGTACCCAACCGGTCATTCCGGTTTTCGCAAAGCAATTCGGAGTCTCTCCTGCAATGGCAAGTCTTACATTATCTTTCGCAACTGGAACGCTTGCCATCTGTTTATTGCTTGTTTCCTTTTTCTCAGAAAATATCGATAGGAAAAAAATAATGGGGACGGCGCTCACTCTGTCTGCATTGTTATCCATATGTGTCAGCTTCATCCAGGATGATCTGTACATCCTTATTGCAATACGGGCGATTCAAGGAGCGGTGCTTGCAGGTTTCCCGGCAATTGCGATGGCTTATATCAATGAAGAATTTCATCCGAAAAGCCTGGGCTATGTGATGGGGATCTATGTGAGTGGTTCGAGTATCGGCGGATTGGCTGGCAGGCTGATTGTCGGGGTGCTGACCGACCATTTCTCATGGAACATAGCGATTGGAAGCCTTGGGGCTCTAAGTTTGATCATCAGTCTGGCTTTTTGGTGGATGCTTCCGGCTTCACAGCATACTGTCCGCGTAGGAGTCTCATTGTCGAGAATCAAAACCTCCCTTATCAATAACTTTAGGAATGGCAGACTAGTACTCTTATTCGGTATGGCCTTCCTATTAATGGGCTCGTTTGTTACCGTTTATAACTTTGTGGGTATACCTTTAATGGGACCGCCCTATCATTTATCACAAACATTGATTGGCTTCATTTTCATTATCTATCTTGTGGGGACATTTAGTTCTACATGGATGGGGAAGCTTGCCGATCAATATAGTCGGAGGCTTGTACTTCTTATCGGAATCGCAATCATGCTGATGGGCGCCCTCTTGACCTTATTGGATCCGCTTTTGCTGAAAATAATGGGGCTTGCCTTGTTTACATTTGGCTTTTTTGGAGCCCATTCAATTGCGAGCAGCTGGGTCGGAAGGTTGGCTGATAAGAGTGAAAAGGCTCAAGCATCCGCATTATATCTCCTGTTTTACTATGCTGGATCAAGCGTAGTGGGGGCATCAGGCGGTTTATTCCTGATGAAGTTCGGCTGGGGAGGGGTCATCTCGGCTGTATCCATTCTCATCCTCCTGGCTGCCGCTTGTGCGATGATGGTTGAAAAAGTGAAAATCGTTAAATAAAATGATCTTTTCTATCATGTTTTTCAGGAATCGTGAATATAATCTAGTGAAAATGGAGATTGAATAATAGATTGATAAGAGAAGAGGGTATTAGATAGAGTGAAACGAAAAGCAGTAATTCTCATTGGGTTAATAGCCGTTTTAATTATATTATTCGTTGTATACTTAACAAGTCCGGGCAGATTGGAAAAGGTGGAGATTGTTGAAAAATACTATCCTCATTTCTCCGATGGCAAGGCAGTCGGTTTTAAGACGAACGAAGTCATTGATGTGACGGAAACCGAAGAGGGGTCCAATTGCGCAATGAAATTCAACAATGGGAAAACGTTGGAAATTGATTGTGACCGTTATTTAACATACAAAATTGATGAAACAGTCTATATTACTACTGAAGGGAACCATGTGAAGGAAATCCGGAGAAAAAGGTAGTGGCAATCAATATTTAATGACAAAAGAGCTGAGTTTGCTTAATAAACAAACTCAGCTCTTTTATTTTATCCATACAAAAAAACCAGGCCGTTTTGGACTGGTTTTTTTCATTTTTTATCTTTGCTTTTACTTTTATCCTTTTTATTACGCCGAAGTACATCCAAGATTCTGCGGCTGTTATTTTTACTGTTTATGAGTTCGACTAAATCGCTCATGTTTTCAGATTCGAAGTCTTGTTGATTCTTTTTCATGGTAATCCCTCCAAGTCATATATCATAATACCCTTATATTGAAAAGGGTAAACGTAGATTATCATATTGGTAATAGAAGGATTTCATATCCTTAACCATTCATTTTTTGATAAAATATGATAAAAGCCCTGTATGGGAGGTCCATATGGAAGAATTAAGAATGATCGGTGAAAAAATTGAAAAATTTAAATATATCTTAGTGGAGCATATCGAATTGTTTGAAGAAGAGGAACCGCTCTATGATTTTGAAACCAGTAAAGAGGTACGGTCAAAGCTTATTCAAATTCATGCAGATGCCTTGATTCATGGAAAGGCACAAGCGATGGAAAGTATGAAAATAACGGGTATGGAAATAGGTAAGCGCATCGTGGATATGGGCATTCCTTTAGATAAGAATATCGAGGAAGCACAGCTTGTGCGTAACCTTTTCTGGAGTTTCATTGAAGAAGAGGTAAGTAATCGATATTACTCCATTGAAATTCTGCTAAAGGCAAGTTCGATAATTGATGCAATCCTGGACCAGTTCATACACTGTGTGAGTATCAGTTACGTGAATCATTATAAAGAAATGGCGAAAATGGCAAACGATTCTTTGCAGAAGATAAAAGAAAACCAAGAAGTCATGGAAGAATTGTCCACCCCGATTGTTCAGACCGTATTAAAGGATGTGCTGCTCTTACCATTGATTGGACGCATTGACGATTGGAGAATGGAGTCGATGCAATCGACGGTACTGCAAAAATGTGCAGATCTGCATGGGGAAGTATTGATCATGGATTTCTCTGGAATTACCTTTACAAAGGAAAGCAATACGTTCTCCCTATTGGATCAATTAGTGGGGGCACTTGCCCTAATGGGAACGGAAACGATGTTTGTCGGTTTTACCCCTGATGTCGTGAAAGAGATCGTCAAACTTGATTTCGCAAATCAGGTAAAAGCCTTTCTATCGTTCAGGCAGGCCCTGGAATATCTGTTTAAACAAAGAGGGCTGGCTATTCAGCCAGTATGATGGAGGTATCCTTTTTCAGGGTATCTTTTTTTCTATGTCTGCCTACCATTCCTGCAACTTTCGTAATTTATCGCCCATCGATATTTCTCCATGTTATAGTGAAATGACGTGGGCGGACATGTTGACTTTCAATTAAATTAAATAGGACATGTAAAGCGTGTAAGGAAGGTGGATGAAGAGTGTTTTTCAAGAAAAATGAAGAACTTGATCATAACGAAAAATGGTATTGTGTAGGAATCATGACGGATAATGGGCTGGAGGATGAAGAATATGATATTTTGTCCAAACGCATCCTCGACTCGGTCCAAAATGTATCAGTCATATCGGACTTGGTAAGGGTGGAATGGGATCGGGATAAATTGCGAGCCTTGAACGAACGTTTTCAGACCCCTTCATCTTCCGACCCATGTTTTATCATTAATGAATTCATACCAGAGGATATAAAAAAGGAAAGAAAACTTCTGGAGAAAACGCATAAATGGAAGAGGCTCTTTGGTCTCCTCTCCCCGATTGAATACATGGAAGCCGAGACGAAGGCGGCCCATGACTTTGATAAAGCTCTCTTTTATACAGATGATGCAGATAAAGTGATTGAATACATTATTGCAAATAGCTAGTATCCCTTGCCACACCGATACATTGTATCGGTGTTTTGCATTTGATTTAATGTTTATCGAAGCAATTTCGCAGAAATAATTCGACCTTGTGCGTTGTAATTCGACCTTACGCGGTAATAATTCGACCTTGCTCGAAATAATCCGACCTTGTGCGAGTAAAATCGATCCTTGCGCCTTTCTACCTTCTTGAAATAAAAAGAGAGAATGTACGGAAGGTGGTAGGAAAGATGGGGAGAAACGCGGAATATCTTAAATAGAAAGAGAACGAGAAAGAGAGATTTAAGGGGAGAGGAAGATGAATCGATGGAAGTGGCCGTACCTCAGCAAAAGCCAAAACGGAAGTGGAGAAAGCGTGCTCTATGGAGTTTTGGAATCCTGATTATACTTTTGCTGTCTATCTTGATTGCTGCAAATGTATTTCTTTCAAGAACCTTGCCGGAAACAAAGGGGGAAATATCGCTTCCAGGTCTTTTGAAAACGGTTACGGTTGTGAGAGATTCAAGTGGAGTCCCACATATCAACGCAGCGAATGAACATGATTTGTATTTAGCTCAAGGGTATATCCAAGCACAGGACCGTTTATTTCAAATGGATTTAAGCAGGCGTCAGGCGTCTGGAAGATTGAGTGAAGTGATTGGTGAGAAAACCGTCAAAAACGATAAGTATTTCCGCACACTTGGGTTGAGGCGGGCGGCGGAAGCCTCTTATGCAGCATATACAAGTGACGGGAAAGAAGCCTTGGATGTGTTTGCTGAGGGGGTAAATCTTTATATCGATGAATTGAAGGAGAATGGGAAATGGCCGGCGGAGTTCACTCTGCTTGGATACGAACCAGAGCCGTGGACACCCATCGATTCGCTGACCATCGGTAAATATATGGCCTTTGATTTAGGCGGGAACTGGGAAGATCAGGCGTTTAGGCAGTATTTGCTGCAAACGTTCCCAAAGGAAAAAGCATATGATTTATTTCCTAATTATCCAAAGAGCGCTCCATATATCATCAGCAAGGAAGAACTGGATATTGAAAAAAGTTTTGCCGGCGCCGTTATTCCTTATGAATTCAACGGCAGCAATAATTGGGTCGTTTCAGGCAAGAAAACGGATTCCGGACAGCCGTTATTGGCGGATGATCCCCATCTGGGATTAGCTACACCGTCCGTTTGGTATCAAATGCATTTGGAGGCCCCGTCAGTCAATGTGAGCGGTGTTATTTTTGCCGGGATTCCGGGAATCATACTAGGTCATAACGAAAAGGTCGCTTGGGGTGTGACCAATACCGGTCCGGATGTTCAAGATCTTTATATTGAGAGGAGGAACCCGGAAAACGAGAAAGAATTCTACTACAAAGGTAAATGGGAAAAAGCCGATATCCTGGACGAACCTATCAAGGTGAAGGATGGTAAAAAACTTGATTATCAAGTGACGGTTACCCGCCATGGACCTGTTGTCTCCGAATTTGCCGGGAAAAGCGGAAAAGATACCGTGCTTGCATTAAGGTGGACAGCGCTTGATCCATCTGCCGAGCTTGAAGCGGTACTGAATATGAATAAAGCGGGAAGCTGGAAAGAATTCGAAAAGGCCCTCTTGAAATTCGAAACGCCGGCACAGAATTTCGTCTTTGCCTCAGTCGACGGGACCATTGCTTATAAGGCGAATGGAAAAATCCCAATCCGGAAAAAAGGCGATAGTATGCTGCCTGTACCTGGCTGGACGGATGAATTTGAGTGGAAAGGCTATATTCCCTATGATGAACTTCCGAAAACGGTGAATCCGGAAGAGGGGTTCATTTCGACAGCGAATAATAAAGTCATCTCAGATGATTATCCTTACCACATCAGCAATAACTGGGCCCAGCCGTATCGTCAGATGAGGATACAGGAGTTTTTAAAAGCCAATAAAAAGCTTACGGCCGAGGATATGCAAAGCCTGCAGATGGATAAAGTGAATTTGCAAGCTAAGGAGTTTGTTCCTCAATTCGTGGATGTATTGAAAGGTCCATCCGGGAAACGGGAAGACCAGGCACTGACGATTCTGAAGAAATGGAATCATATTGATTCCGTTGATGAAGCGGCACCGATGATTTTTAATGTCTGGATGCGAAAGATAGGGGATGTTCTGCTTACAGAAGAAATACCGGAGGAAACCCTCAACCTCTTTAATGGAAGGCGTTCGGCCGTTGATGAACTACTAAGGCGGGCACTGGACGGTAAGCCCGGCCCTTGGATTGAAGAGGCAGGCGGACTTGAGCAGGTGCTTGCCAAGTCGTTACAGGAGACGTTAACGGAACTTGAAGAATCACAAGGTAACGATATAGCTGATTGGGAATGGGGAGACTTTCATCAGGTCAGGTTTAACCACCCGCTATCGAGTGTCACCCCGTTAAATTATTTATTTAACAGCGGCGGCGGAATGCCGGTAGGCGGTAGCAGTGTCACCGTACAAGCGGCGGCATTTTTAGATGATGGAACCGTTAATCATGGTGGCTCCTGGAGATTTGTCATCGACCTAGCCGACATGAATCAAGGGTATCACCTCGTTGGACCGGGTCAATCAGGTAACGTTAAAAGTGAGTGGTACCATGATCAGCTTGATGATTGGGCAGAAGGTACTTATCACAAAACCACATTGGACGATCCAAAAGGTGATAAGTTGACATTGAAACCATCATACTGATATTCAGAAAAAAGTACCAAGTCCAGCATCCTTGCTCTGGACTTGGTACTTTTTCATTGTTTTTGTTTAGTAAAGAATTCTGCAAGGAACTCCTCGAAATTAGGGGCCTCGATTGCTGCGATTTTTTCATATGATTCAATGATCTTGAGTTTAATTTCTTGCTCCAGATCATTCCGGTCTTGATAGTTCGTGTTTTTTAACGATTTTTTTATTTTAGGATTCAAAGAGTCGATTAGATCCATTAATTCTTCTTTTGACAGTTTTTTATCCACAATGGCTTTTCTCCTTTCTAACATATACCTCATCCATATAGTGCTTTCGAAGTTTTTTTAGAGCTTGTTTACGGATGCTTGAGATATTCTGTGGCGACTCATGGAAATAGGCAGCAATTTCCTTGTTGGATAGGCCGTAGGAAAAGTTCATGGTCAGCACCAGGTTTTGTTTGGTTGTTAACTTCTTCAAGGCTTTTATCATCTCTTCATCACTTATGTGTGAAGCGAGCTCATTCGTTTCCCCCATCTTTTCAAGGTGAACGTCCAATGTGCCGATTCGATCGATCAATCCGCCTGTATCCCTTGGTGTCGCATCAAGTACCATTCGATAGCGTTCCCGCTGCTTCCGTGCCCTTTTATCAAAGTCAACAGAGAAAAAGTAAATTAAGGAGCACATGTATTTGTATACTTTAGCCCGGTAATAGAAAATTTTGAAAGTCTCGTTGAGATGACAAATGTTGTGGGGAGAAGGGGAATCAAGAGTTTCAGTGAAAATCTTTAAATGCTCTGGGTTCTGTAAAAATACTTGAATGATCGGTTGCTCAAAGAAAGATGAGTACTGTTGCTGCAGAAACTCCAATGAATGAGAAAAAAAATGAGAAGTTAATTGGTTCATTGTTATCCCTCCTTTAATTAATAAAGTGATAGACAAGGGGAATAAATCAATTATATAGGAACATTCGTTCTTTTTTCCATAAATCAATAGTGCTAGATTGATTTTTTTAAACAAGTTTCACTTTAGATATCAGATACAAGAAAAGGGGTGAAGAGGATGATGATTGAGGATGCTACTATGTGGGTTTCATTAGTTAGCGAATTTGGCTATCCATTCGTCGTTTCTATGTTTTTGCTCTTCCGCTTCGGTAAACAATTAAAAGAACTGACAACGGACGTAGAGAACTTAAAAAAGTCCGCTCATAAAACGAAAAAACGATAACCTCAGGACGTAATGTGCCAGGTGTTAAACACCGAATTTCGGATTCTATTCTAAAAAGGGTCCGGAATTCGGGTATAAAGAAATGGGTACTAACTGAAAATCAAGACTTTGTTAAATCCCTCCCTTAAACTCAAGTAAAATAATGGTAAACCATTATTTGGAATATAGCACAAAATAGGTAAAAAATAATCGTCATTTGGAATCATTTTACTACTATAATTCATCCGTCAATGGAATTAGATAGGAAATCCTCCCCTCGTACGATTTTAGGTTTATGGATTAAAGTGAAAATACTTTTAAAAAAACAACATACATTAATAAACTTATGAATAGTATGCGGCATCCGAATAAAAGGGTGCTGCTTTTCTTATTTTTTGGTAATAAACTGATAATATGGAAAAGGGGTGGCGAATTTGAAGGATAAACAGCTAGAAGATATTCGGATCCTACAGCAAGAATGTGAACGGGAAGGATTTACTTTAAAGCTGAACTGGGAAACGCTTCGCAGTCGAAACGGTGTGAATAAGAATGACTTTCTTCACTATGATGGATTAAAACTTGTTGGTTTTCTTGGTCTTTACGATTTTGGAAACAAAGTGGAGATGTGCGGAATGGTGCATCCTGATTACCGGAGGCAAGGTATTTTTACAAAACTGCTTGAAGAGGCTATAAGGAGTGCCGTGGAGCGTAACTTTAAGTTGATTCTCTTGAACTCACCTGCTCAATCGCATTCAGGGACAGAGTTTTTGAAACAGCTCCCATGTGAGTTTGCTTTTTCTGAGTTTCAAATGAAATGGTCCGAAACGGAGCTAGATGATTATGGTGATGCAGTCGTTCGCCCTTCACGGAGAGATGATGAGGAAACGGAAATTCAGCTGGATATTCAATGTTTCCAATTTACGAAACAAGAGGCGAAGGATTATTATCAGCGCATCCTATATGAGGATACTCTGAAAACCATGATGATTGAAAAGGATGGCCGCGCGGTCGGTAAGATCCGTGTTGATCACTCAGACCGGGAATCGTGGATTTATGGATTTTCCATTTTGCCAAAATACCAGGGAAAAGGACTTGGCAGAAAGGCATTGAAAAAGATTGTAGCCGAACAATGCCAGCTGGGATATGATATTTTTCTCGAGGTCGAGGCGACTAATGATCATGCTTTAAGACTCTATGAATCTTGTGGATTCAAAACCATTCAAAGACAAGATTATTATCAATACAAAGGGGGGCAGGGCTGAAGGATACTTCGACGACATTGAGTGTTAGGGGGCTGCGATGGATGTTGACATTATTCAATTATAACTGGCAGGTGCGAAGTGAGTGGTTCAAGTGGTGCCGATCCTTAAAGAGTGAGGAGCTGAAAAGGGAGCGCTCAGGAGGGATGGGCAATATATTGAAGACACTTGCCCATATTATCGATGTCGAATGCAGCTGGATCCGGGCCATACAAGGGAAACCTGATGTCGCAATCGATTTGGACGCTTATGATACGATCGAAAAAGTGGAAGATTTATCTAACCGTTATCATTCTGAGGTCATGGACTATTTGAACTCGAATTCCATTGATGATGAGAATGAAATGATTCAGCCATCTTGGATGGAGGGAACATACGAAAAAGGCAGGATACTGCGCCATCTGATAGCGCACGAAATTCACCATATAGGCCAGCTGTCCATCTGGTCGAGGGAGATGGGCATCGAACCGGTATCCGCGAGTTTAATAGATCGGGATTTATAGATTTACAGTTTTCAAAAAGGTTTCCTTGAAATAAAGAGCGTAAGGAACGATCTTTGAGATCCATACGATGTTAGCAGGTTGGTTCATTTAAATGGGCCAGCTTTTTTTATATTAAACTTTCTCTCTAAGGATTCAATGGGATTAGATAATGATTATATACATAATTGAAGGTATATCGAGCTATGGGTACTGAATGAAAATGTATAAAAAGTACCATTTATTCAAAATTCGTAACATTACGGTAAATATTGGGGATTATTCGACAAAATCATGATATATTATTCTAGCATTTTACAAAAATAGAAGGGTTGTGAAGTATGTCTTTCAAGATGCATGTTAATAAGATGCTCGCCCCGATTCTTGCTGTGAGTTTGATTACAGTCCCATTTACCGTACCGGAGGAGACATTCGCCAAAGAGGCGAATAAGAAACCGGTCACGACTAAACCATTTATCATTTCAGCTCCTACTGTTAATTACACAAAAGGAACCAAAGCGACTGTAACGGTCACACCGAAAAAAGGGAACAAAGGAAATGAAACCGTTGTCTTCCAATTAATGAATGGGACGAAGGTCATTTCACAATCGGCCGTTGAGGCGGATATTAAATCGACCCAAAAGTTCTCTGCGTACTTTAACACTTACAAATCTGGTTATTGGGTAAAAGTATCGGTTGTCTCCAAGTATAACGGCAATACGAGTAACTTCGGCAACAGTCTGGCAGCCTCTGTTTCGGATGCACCATTTGAACTAAGAATCATGGAAACGACAGATATACACACTAATCTGGTGAGCTATGATTATTATAAGGATGCCGTTTCGGACTCCGTCGGTTTTTCTCGCACGGCATCTTTAATCAAACAGGCACGAAAAGAAGTGAAAAATAGCGTTTTAGTGGATAACGGCGACCTTATTCAAGGGACCCCCCTAGGTACGTATAAAGCGAAAATAGCGCCTCTGAAAAAAGGTGAAGTCCATCCCGTTTATAAAGCGATGAACTTACTTGACTATGATGTGGCCACTTTCGGAAATCATGAATTCAATTATGGTTTATCTTATTTGGACGAGGCCATCAACGGTGCGAACTTCCCTTATGTCAATGCCAATGTTTATAAAAAGGATAAAGACAATAATCCAAAGAATGATAAAAACAAATATACTCCTTATAAAATCGTCACGAAGAAAGTAAAGGACATCAATGGAAAAGAAAAATCAGTAAAAATAGGCTACATTGGATTTGCCCCTCCGCAAATCATGGATTGGGATAAAGCGAATCTTGACGGTAAGGTCATTACAAAGGAAATTGTCACGACAGCGAATAAATATGTACCTGAAATGAAGAAAAAGGGTGCGGATGTCATCGTGGCGCTCACACATTCCGGATTTAATGGCGATACCAAGAATACCGAGGATGTCATCTATTCATTAAGCAAGGTATCCGGCATCGATGCCATCACGTTCTCCCATACGCATAAAGTCTTTCCGGCACAAGATGAGGCTTCTTTAGACAGCCTATTCAAAGATGGCCAAGGAAAAATCCTTAAAGGCGTGGATAATAAAAAGGGTACCATCAATGGTGTACCAGCCGTTCAAGCAGGATATGGCGGCAGTAATCTCGGGATCATCGATCTTGATATCCAAAATATCAAGGGAAAATGGAAAGTCGTCAATTCCGCTTCATCAACACGGGCAATCAACGACAAAATAACAGGAAAAAAAGCAGCTGAAGATGCGTCTGTCGTCAAAGCCGTGAAGAAGGATCACGAAGGAACGATCAAGTATGTTAACACGCCAATTGGAACGACTACAGCTCCAATCCATAGTTATTTCGCCCTTGTGAAAGACGATCCTTCCGTACAGGTCGTGACGAGCGCACAGAAATGGTATGTAGAGAAATACATCCAAAGCAACCGCCCTGAATACAAAGACTTGCCCATTCTCTCTGTAGGAGCCCCTTTCAAAGCGGGTCGCAATGGAGTCGAGGAATTCACCGAAATCAAGGAAGGCGGACTGACCATTCGCAGCGCAGGTGATTTATATTTATACGATAATACCTTGAAGGCAATCAAGATCAAAGGGTCTGTGGTTAAAGAGTGGCTTGAGATGTCTGCTGGGAAATATAATACAATCGATCCTGCAAAGCCTGAGGAACAGGAGCTGCTTAATGGGAAATTTGCCGTCTATAATTTTGATGTGATTGACGGCGTCACGTACCAAATCGATGTCACCAAGGCTCCGCGCTATGATGAAAAAGGGATAAAAGTGTCGGATTCAAGCAGGATTGCAGATTTGAAATATAATGGTGAACCAGTGGACCAGAATCAAGATTTCATCGTCGTGACAAATAATTACCGTGCTTCGGGCGGGGGGAACTTCCCGGGAGTCAAGGGCAGCGAATATGTAGTTGACTCTGCGGATGAAAATCGCCAGATCTTGATGGATTACATCACACAAGAGGGTGAGATCAATCCAACCGCCGATAATAACTGGTCGATCGCCCCGATTTCAGGCAAGGTGAACGTTACTTTCACCTCATCACCAAAAGGTGCGGAGTATTTAAATGAAGACAGCCCGATTTCCTATACAGGCAATAAGGATGATAAAGGCTTTGGTATTTACAAATTCAATTTGGGGAAAGAAAACGTTAAGGTGCAACTGCTCGGAATCAATGATCTTCACGGCCAGCTTGATACCACTTCCGATTTTGGCGGTATCAAACAAGGGCGTGCTGATTATTTAGCTGCGCACTTGAAGCAGCGTAAAGCTGAAAATCCTGAAAATACACTTTTACTTTCGGCAGGGGATGCTGTTGGGGCAAGTGCTCCCGTTTCTTCTTTGATTCAGGACAAACCGACGCTTCAGTTTTTGAATAATATGAAGTTCGATGTTGGAACTGTCGGGAACCATGAATTCGACAAAGGGGTAGAAACCCTGATGGCTCAAATCAATGGCGGAAAGTCGCCAACATCCGATGTGGTATTCGATAAATTGAACTTTCCGTATGTAGTAGCCAATGTCGTATATAAAGACACGAAAAAACCGATTTTGGACCCTTACGTCATAAAAAAGGTCGGCGGGGTTGATATTGGGTTCATAGGTGTAGTCACGAATGCCACACCTCAAAAAGTAAGTCCGGATGGCATTAAGAATGTGGAATTCATAGAACAGGCACCTGCCGTAAATAAGGCGGTTAATGAGTTGAAAGAAAAAGGTGTCAAATCGATTGTGATCATCTCACATGACCCAGGAACTGAAAAGGAAGGGGTCATCACAGGCGAAGTGGCTGATCTTGCTAATGCCGTGGATGATGAAGTAGATGTGATCTTAGCTGGAGATAATCATGCAAAGGTCAACAACTATGTGGATAATAAATTGATTGTACAAGCTTACTCTTATGGAACGGCTTTTGAAGATGTGGATTTGGAAATCGATCCAAACACAAAGGATATTGTCAAAAGTTCAGCTGAGATTGTCACGGTTACACAAGATGGCATCACACCGGATGCCGGGACGACGAAATTCATTAACGACTACCTAGACATGTTCCCCGAGTTGAAGGCCCCGCTTGGGACAACGGATGAGAAAATTTTAAGAACCAATGCCTATACACAGGAAACGGGCCTTGGGAATTTAATTGCCGATTCGATGAAGGCAGATTTGAATTCCGATTTTGCCTTCATGAATCCAGGTGGAATTCGGGCAGATATTCCAAAGGGAGAAGTCACTTTTTCCGATTTAGCGAAAATCCAGCCGTTCGGAAACGTATTAGTTAAGGTGGAACTGACTGGAGCCGAAGTGAAAACGCTGCTGCAACAGCAATGGATCGTTGAAGGATCTCCGAAAACTTTGCAAATTTCTGGACTGAGCTATACAGCCGACTTCAGTAAACCTGTCACGGAACGTGTCACTTTATTGAAGAAAGCAGACGGAACACCGATCAAGGATACCGAAACATATACGGTGGCCGTCAATGATTTCATGGCTAGCGGCGGTGATAACTATACCGTCCTGAAAGGAAAAGAGCGCGTGTTTGGGCATGCTGACCTGGAAGCTTTCGTTAACTATGTGAAAGAAACCTTTAAAGGCGGAAAGATCACGGCAGAAATTGAAGGCAGAATTACGAATATCAATAATTAATTGAGCATTTACTCGTGAGTTAAGCGGATTTACTCGTGAAATTAGAACCTTTACTCTTGAAACTATAAAAGAGAGCGCTCCTTAGTACAAGGGGCGCTTCTTTTTGTGATTAATTGTTTCTGAAGATGGAAAAGTTTAACCCCAATGCAAAGGTGACCCATGCGATATAGGGAACCATCGCTAAACCTGATGTACGGTCTATTTTATAAAACTCGAATGCAGTTAATGTAATCAGAGTCAGCAATGCAGCCATTTCAATAAATGCTGTTCCGCGCAAGCCCCATTTGAAGAATAAAAAAGACCATAAGAAATTCAACCCTAGTTGAGTATCGTAGAGTAGTTCAGCGGATTTCGATTCTTTTTCTTTGGATGCAATGCGATATTTCGCTATTCCCATAATCGTATAAAGGCTTGTCCAAGCAACGGGGAAAGTCCAGGAAGGAGGAGCAAAAGCAGGTTTCTTGAGTTTGTCATAAATTTCTTTTGAATTCCTTGTGGCGAATATCCCCACAAGTGAACCTCCTACCACAGGTACCAATACACTTTTAGCTAATTTTCCGTAGTTCATTATGGATACACTTCTTTCTTCATGATTTGGATGTTCTTATACCTTTACCTTTTCATCTGAAAATAAAACATGCCCTTTAATCAAGAAGTGTAACTTTCTTCTAAACTTTACGTCGGTACTATTAAGAAAAGGGGGGATACGATGAACCGTAAAACAATGATGCTTATGTTCAGTTTGTTCCTTTTACTTGCTGGATGCAGCAGTAATGAAAAGGATGATTCAGCATCTAAAGTACAGGATGAAAAGGCGGACAGTAAAATGGACGCTTCAATTTCTGGGAATAAAGTGCAGGAAGAAGTAGCGGAAAAAGAAGGGATGACGGATGAAAGAAAAGTAATCCATCAAGCCCAGCTTGAGTTGAAGGTGAAGAACCTTGAAAAGGCACAAATGAAGATTGAGAATAAGGTGGCTGAATTTGGCGGATATGTTGTCGAGTCCAATGTATACAGGGAAGATGAAGAACTGGTGGAAGGAACGATCACTGTTCGGGTCCCTGAAGCCCATTTTCAGGATTTTCTAGCAGATAGCGAGGGCGAGGCTTCAGAAGTGGTCGGAAGGAATGTGACAGGACAGGATGTAACGGAGCAATATGTGGATTTAAAAGCAAGGTTGAAGTCAAAGAGGACAGTAGAGGAAAGGTTACTTGCATTCATGAAGGATGCTGAGAAGACGGAAGATTTGCTGAAAATATCATCCGATCTTGCCGTGGTGCAAGAAGAAATAGAACAGCTGACCGGGCAAATGAAATATCTTGAAAACCAGACCTCATATTCAACTGTTACCATCACGTTAACACAGGACCAGATAGTTGTACCGGGCATTGATAATAAGGAATTGAATACATGGGAGAGAACGAAGAAACAACTTGCAACGAGTGCGAATCTAATACTTAAAGCGGGGTCGGGAATCATTGTTTTTATAATAGGCAACTTGCCTATCCTCATTATTTTAAGCGGAGCTTGTGCGGTGGTCCATTGGGTGATCAAAAGAAGGGGTAAAAGGTGAAGGCAGAATTAGAGGGTGCCAATTAGATTGGGCACCCTCTAACATTTATCTATTCCGTTTATGCAAGCCGGTCACATAATACAGGACTACCAACAGTAAGATCCAAATCGGACCAACGATTAGAGCGATTCTTGTATCTGCTGAAAAACCGAGTACTACCATTACGAATACTAAAAAGGCTAAAGTGAAATAAGAAGTGAATGGGAAAAGAGGCATCTTGTAAGATAAGCCTTGTTTTTCTCCCTGACTCATTTTCCGTCTAGACATAATCTGTGTGACAAGTATGGTTCCCCATGTCCAGAGTGCACCGAATGTAGCGACACTTGTAACGTAAGTGAAAACTTTATCAGCTTCCATGTAGTTAAGGTAAACACCGAAAAGAAGCACGACAGCTGAAACGATGATGGCAACGCCAGGAACGCCTGACTTTGTTGTACGTTCGAAACTTTTTGGTGATTCACCTTGCTGCGCTAGGTTGAATAACATTCTTCCTGTACTGAAGATCCCACTGTTACAAGATGAAAGGGCTGCTGTCAGTACGACAAACTGAATGATTCCTGCTGCGCCTGGTATACCGATTTTATCAAACATCATAACGAATGGGCTGTTTTCTCCATTCATTTCATCCCATGGAGTGATCGATAAAATGACTGTCAGTGCTAAAACATAAAAAAGTAAAATCCGATAAAAAACGGTATCGATGGCTCTTTTTAAAGATTTTTCTGGATTTTTAACTTCACCAGCGGTTACTCCAAGCATTTCAATTCCCAAATAGGCGAACATGACCATTTGGAACGATAGGATGACACCGGAAATCCCATTAGGGAAAAATCCTCCATGTTCAACAAGGTTGCCGAAACCGACCGCGATTCCGCCGTTCCCCAAACCAAAGATGATCATTCCGAAGCCAAGGACGATCATAAGGATGATCGTAATGATTTTAATTAGGGCGAACCAAAACTCCAATTCACCGTAAGCTTTTACTGCAAGAAAGTTAATCGTTGTCATGATAGCAAGTGCGGCTAACGCCCAAGCCCATTGCGGAGTATCAGGGAACCAAAATTGCATATAGATTCCGACTGCCGTAATTTCAGCCATACAGGTGGCAATCCAAACGAACCAGTAATTCCATCCGGTTATATATCCGGCAAGAGGACTGACAAATTCGCTCGCATAGCGGCTGAAAGAGCCTGCGACTGGATTTTTTATCGCCATTTCACCTAGTGCACGCATGATAAGATAGATCATAAGTCCGCCAATGGCGTAGGAAATAATGATGGCTGGGCCGGCTAATTTTATCGCAGAGGCCGAGCCGAGAAATAAACCGACTCCAATGGCTGCGCCAAGAGACATTAATGCGATATGTCTTTCTTCCAAACCCCTATGTAGTTGAGATTCTTTGGAGTTTTGCATAATTTTCCCCTTTTCTATGTTGGAGTTTAATTTTCTCTATCTAGCATTTTATCACTAGTAGAGGAGAATACATATTATTTATTGATTTTTCACATAATATTACAACTAAATAATATATTTTAATAGGAAGAATGTAAAGAAAAAAATGAAAACGCTTACTATGGAAGTGATCCCATCTGTTTTCATCAAATAATAATCTTCCAAAACTAAATGTAATGCTATTTAAACAAAATATAATTATGTGATTTTTCTAAAAATTTAGACTTTTAAATAATGAAAAGCTGTCCCCATAAAAAGGAACAGCTTTTTCGTTTTATCATCGCCAGATGGCGGAGGCCCATTCAGGATGATCTATGAAAGGGTTGCGATTATGCTGATAAGCACGAGTAAAATGGACAGGGAAAATCTTGGTTCATGTTTTGTGAACATGTCATTCCTCCATAAATCGATTCATACCCATTTCCAGAGAAATCGGCATGTATATGTAAAGTTATGGATATTAGGCGCTTTCTCCTTCTGTAATGTCAAAAATGAGAGAAAACAGCTAGTGAAGCTTAGCGGAATTTAGGGGAATAGCCCGGGAAATATCGAATGGTGTTATGGAAATGAAATGTATACGAAAAACCGTCAGCATGCTACTGACGGTTTTTTTTACTCTGTTTTATAAGAAGACTTTGAATGAAACTTAATAACAATGAACCGATTAATGCTCCCCAAAATGAATCTATTACAAAGCCACTGACGACATAGGAAGTAATTTGGAATGTGAAGGCATTTATAATGAAAGAAAACAACCCGAACGTCAGGATGGTGATCGGCAATGTGATAAGTTGGAGAATGGGTCTAACCAGCAAGTTCATGATCGATAATATAAAAACCGCCAGCAGGGCAGTTCCGTAAGATTTAATCGTGATGGAGTCGAGAAGCCAGTCAATAACGAGCAATACCAGCCCGTTGATAAGAAAACGCATTATTATGTTCATGAATAACTCCTCCTGCAGCCACTTTACTACAAGTCATTATACTAAAGTTTCATGAATTTCAGTTATATGTTTGCAGAATTGTCACAAAAAAAAGAGGAATGCAATATGTATTCCCCCAGATTGGAAAAGACCCATTTAAGGGTCTCAGAGCAGTTTTTTTCTATTAAAAACGTTCCAGTTTCAGAAATTCGCTCCCTTTCCGCCGAAAGAACCCCATTTGTCTACAAATGGGACCCATTAGGTTCTATTTAATTGTTGGCAATGATCTTTTCGAATTCACTTAATTCCAATGTGTTTTTCAATTTTGGATTGGAGTTTAAGGAAAGCAAGGCACTTTCGATGAGAAAGATTCGCGGTTCAACGTTTTGTAATAATTCCTCTTGGATAAAGTGAATTAATTTTAAGTTTTTAACCCGTTCCGCTTCATCATCTTGGCATAGCCTCAAGATCATTTTTTTTAGGTCATTTGCAGAGTGCAGGAGTGCTGTATGAAAATCCTGCTGGGTATGGAAGCACTCAGGCAGCCATTGCTTGATGAGATCGGGTTCCAAAAGCTGTGCTTTTGACTTGCTGACATCTTCGAAAATCGATTTAATCCTATCGACACAATAACGGATAATTTCAGTAGGGTTGAAATCGGGCTCTTTAGCCAAGGCATTAAAATGAATCGTTTGATGCATCATCCCCGAGTAAAGGATGGCGCAGTCCAAAATATAAGGTTTTTTATCAGCACCGAAAATGTCCAGAAACCGTTTTGATAGCCAATGGATATGCTGGAATTTAGCATGTGTTATGAAGCTCTTAAGTTCGGTATCATTTGAAATCATTACTTCTTCATATAAGAAAAAGATTTTATTATTTTTGTTGGAGTGCATTTGTAATTCGGATTGTTTGATGAATATTTCAATATCTGCAAGGTTTTGCCCAATCAGCAATTCATTCCGCTCTTTTTCGAATTTTTCTTGCGAAGTTAGGAAGACTGCCTTAAGCAATTCGCTTTTAGAAGAAAAATAGTTATAAAATGTTCCTTTTGAAATGCCGCTATAATCTAAAATATCCTGAATGGAAGTTGCTTGATAACCCTTTTCAATAAATAATTGGTGTGCATATTTAACTACCAGTTGTTTGCGCTCATTCATATATATCACCCTTACTCTTATTGGACGGTCATTTTAACGTAATAGTATCTTATTTTCTATACGAACACAAACCAGCATGTTTACAATTTCTCTAGCGAAATTAGGGTGAAGGCCTTTTGTTTCAGTCAATTTCTGGAGAGGTCTATTCACAAAAGCAATGAAAAATTCAGTTTCTATGCATCCTTCTATTCGTCAGGTAAATAAAGGCTGATGAAGTGAACAAAGTCACAGGAGAACACTTCGGTTTGTTATAAGATAGAAGGAATTAGGTGAAGTAGCGCAAAGTAACCATGGATATTCGTAATCATTCTCGATTACTATTCCATTGGTAGGAGAAATGATAAAATCACTTGTCATGAAGGAATATTGGTTATAAGGGTCGTATACCATTATTAGGAATTAAAATATGCCGGTATGTTGTTCCGTAAACGTTTATATCTATTTAATTAACCATATTATGGGTTGATAATGAGTTATATCATTAACGAAAAAATAATGAATTCATTATTATATTAAAATTATTATAATTAAGTATTGATTTTTTTCTGAGAAGCTTTATCATTATATACATAAATAATAATGAAAAGGTGGTTCAATTATGTCGAATAAGCAAAACCTTACTACAAGCTGGGGAGCGCCAGTTGGAGATAATCAAAACTCGATCACTGCCGGCGAACGAGGCCCGGTACTCATTCAAGATGTACACTTATTGGAAAAGCTAGCCCACTTCAACCGTGAACGTGTGCCAGAACGTGTAGTTCATGCGAAGGGTGCCGGTGCATTCGGAACTTTCGAAGTAACGAACGACCTTTCTCAGTACACGAAAGCTAAACTTTTCAATGGTGTGGGCAAGAAGACAGATCTTTTTATCCGTTTCTCCACTGTTGCAGGTGAATTGGGTTCTGCTGATACAGTCCGTGACCCGCGTGGATTTGCTGTTAAATTCTACACGGAAGAAGGAAACTACGATATCGTCGGTAATAATACGCCTGTATTCTTTATTCGCGATGCGATTAAATTCCCCGACTTCATCCATACACAAAAAAGAGATCCTAGAACACATTTGAAAAACCCTACGGCAGTTTGGGATTTCTGGTCACATTCACCGGAATCTTTGCACCAAGTAACGATCCTGATGTCCGACCGGGGCATTCCTGCTACACTTCGTCATACACATGGTTTCGGAAGCCACACATTTAAATGGGTGAATGCTGAAGGGAAAGGCGTTTGGGTGAAATACCACTTCAAAACAGAACAGGGCATCAAAAACCTTGATGTTGAACTAGCTGCAAAACTAGCAGGTGAAAACCCTGATTACCATACGGAAGATCTTTTCAATGCCATTGAAAAAGGGGACTTCCCTGCATGGAAATTATATGTTCAGATCATGCCTCTGGAAGATGCCGATACATACCGTTTCGATCCATTTGATGTGACGAAGGTATGGTCTCAAAAAGATTATCCGCTGATCGAGCTTGGCCGTATGGAATTGAACAGAAACCCTGAAAACTACTTTGCTGAAGTAGAACAAGCCACGTTCTCACCGGGAACATTCGTACCAGGAATTGAAGCTTCCCCAGACAAGATGCTTCAAGGACGTCTATTCGCATATGGAGATGCACACCGTTACCGTGTGGGCTCGAATCATAACCAGCTACCGGTGAACCGTCCGAAAGTGGAAGCGAACAACTATCAGCGTGATGGCTTCATGCGTGCAGATGACAATGGCAAGGGATCTGTTTATTATGAGCCGAATAGTTTTGGCGGCCCTGCCGAATCAACGGAAAATAAGGTTACTCCTTTCGAGGTGACTGGGAAAGCTGCACAAGTTGGTCATAATAGTGATGATCACTACACTCAAGCGGGTGACTTATACCGTCTATTGAGTGCCGAAGAGAAAACTCGCCTTGTTAACACGATCGTGGGCGCAATGAAACCTGTGGAATTGGAAGAAATCAAGCTTCGTCAAATCGGTCATTTTTACAAAGCCGATCCAGAATATGGAACGCGTATAGCCGAAGGTTTAGGTTTGCCCGTACCGCAAGAAGCGTAAAATAGGGGACACCCAATCTATTAAAATGCAAACAGGCATCCATTCATGAATGGATGCCTGTTTTTGTTTGTTCATGGAGGGCACCGTTATATAAATGACACCCGACAAGTTCGGTAAGAATATATAGTTATAAATGTTTGAAAGGAAGTCATGCTGTCAGATTAATGGGGGGCCAGTTACTTAGGTTATCGGTAAAGGCTGGAATTAATGACTGGTAAAATGAATCGGGATTTAGTTGGCAGTCCAATTTACGAGAAACCAAATACTTTATCAAATTTCTTAAAAGATTGGATGTAGGGAATGAGCTGGGCATTTTTTTATTGATGAAATGAAGATGAGCGATCAAGAAAATCCGGTTATATGACTTTTGGAATGAAACCCATTACAGGAGGGTGAGAGCTGGTGCGCTCACCGGTATGACCAGCCGTTCCTGGTCAGGTATGGGTGGTATGAATGCAAATGGAACGATAGGACTCAGCATTGTGGGAGATTTATAGAGAATATCCTTGAATTGCCTCACAAGTTATCCGACATTCGGTTGAAGCATCTGGGCTGGATCAAAGAAGAAGATCGGATGGCGAAATTTAAAAGATATCGAAAATTAGACCCTGAGGGTAAGTATGGAAGTACTGAGCATATCTAAGCATTCTGGATGATGCTCCCACGTTGGTTCATTTTGAGGAGTGACTTTTCAATAATCATGAAGTCCAGAACAGGGTGCTTTGGCAATAATTAAATCGATTCAGCATACATTTGGTTAAGAGGAGGTGCAGTATGGACGTTTTTGTGCGTCAGAATGATTCCTTGTGGTATTATAGCCAATTATTCAAGGTGAATTACCAACTTATCATTGATTCCAATAGTGGGATAGATCCACTTGCACTTATGATTGGCCAACAAATCAAAATTCCTGGCTTTACGACTACCAGTTATAGCATTAAGCAAGGTGATTCGTTATGGGCAATTGCCAGGTCACGTAATCTTTCATTGGATACCCTATTCTTGGTTAATCCCAATCTCAACCCGAATGCCCTGCAAATTGGTCAGACAATTTCTGTGCCATTAAGGATTACGTGGAGGCTAATTCAAGGAAATCGGGAATATGATTATGAGACAATGATGACCGATGTAAGACGTTTGAAAAATATCTATCCATTTATTAAAGCCTCCCCCATCGGGGACTCGGTGCTTGAAAGGGATATCCCTGAAGTGCTGATTGGAAATGGTAACAAACGAGTACACTATAATGGTTCCTTTCATGCGAATGAGTGGATAACGACGCCTGTGATTATGACCTTTTTAAATGATTATTTACTCGCAATAACGAATCAGGCTGACATCCGAGGTCTATCTATGTTTCCCTTTTATCAACAGACGATGCTGTCGATCGTCCCAATGGTGAATCCGGACGGAGTAGAGTTGGTTCTGAAAGGCCCGCCTGCAGATGAGCCATTGAGAGGACGGCTCGTCGATTGGAATAATGGCAGCGAAGACTTCTCTGGCTGGAAAGCCAATATTAACGGGGTGGATCTGAATGATCAATTTCCCGCCAAATGGGAACTGGAACAAGCACGCAATAATGTAACGGAGCCAGGTCCGGCAAATTATTCCGGGGAAGGGCCGCTTACACAGCCAGAAGCTATTGCAATGTCAGAATTGACAAAAAAACGTGATTTTGGAAAAGTCCTTGCTTTCCATACCCAAGGAGAGGTCATTTATTGGGGGTTTGAAGATTTGGAACCGCCGGAGTCGGAAACGATAGTCAATGAGTTTGCGAGGGTCAGTGGATATGAGCCTGTCAAATCCGCCAATAGTTACGCAGGGTATAAGGATTGGTTCATTCAGGATTGGCGAAGGCCGGGGTTTACCGTGGAGCTAGGAAAAGGAACGAACCCCTTGCCTATAACACAGTTCGATGAGATTTATCAGAAGTCGCTGGGGATTTTCTTAGCAGGGTTATATATGTGAAATTTGACCAAATGAAAAAGCTCGACTCCGTTTACATGGGGAAGAGCTTTTTAGTCTTATAAACTCTTAGATTTGAAACGATGAGGGCTGCTGCAAAAAATAAGTAAAGTTATGCTTTACTTATCGATTGCATGATTAACTCGCCTTTTAGCCTAAAATTAACGGACATTCTCCATGTCCCAGTAATGTTGCAGCCCCTACCAAAAGGTATTCTAATAGTTTTGCGGTAAAGAAGTTTTTTGACTTCCTTAGCGCTAGTATTGGCCCCACCTACGCCATATACTTTGACGGCCACGCATGCCATCCAACCTAATTTCATTATAATAGAAAGCGCTTACATTTACAAAAATAATCGTAATGCAAATTTCGACATTCGTATAAGTGTCCCTTACCAGTAGGTGGAGAATGGGCATATTACTGATAAGGGCCCTATAAGATTCAGGTTAATCTGCAATGAATTCCTGTAACTTTTGCCTTAGGCCACCATTGCCGAATTTAATGAACTTTGTCTTTCCGGCTTCTTGTTCCGAGGTAGAAGCGAAATCCAAAAAGGCTAAAAGGTTGATCCTGCGGTGAAGAATATGGACAATGCCATATTCATAGAACCAATGATCGATTGTGTTGTAAACACCTCTATTCAGTCGATATTTCTGCTGGCACCAGTGGAAAAATAGTCTGTCAGGAAGATTAAGGTACTCCATATGTTCTAAGCCCCCATTTTGCTTCTCATTCATGACAGGGGAAATGGTCCGTAGCAATTCCTTTTGCATAGTAAACTCCTCCCTCATTGATAAAAACGAAAAAACCCCCTATTCTTGTTGAATAGAGAGCCTCCAGTGAACTAGTCAGCTTATAAATATTCTTTATATAAAAGCAGTATAAAGTATATTAATCCTATTTGTCAAGTTGGTATTTGAAAACTAAAATGAATATATTCATTTTCAGTTTTCAGTGTGATTTTAAATGAAAATACGAATAAATATTTATGTTTATTCGTTTATAGTTCGTATATAATGATTTTAAAGTATTAAGGAGGAGAGACTGAATGTATAAATCGAAAAGGATTTTATTATTGGGCTCGGGTGAATTGGGGAAAGAGGTCATACTTGAAGCACAGCGACTTGGTGTGGAGACCGTTGCTGTAGACCGCTATGAACATGCCCCAGCTATGCAAGTCGCTCATCGCAGTTATGTGATCGATATGCTGGATGCGGAACAATTAAGGGGAATTGTAGAAAAGGAACAACCCGATTTGATTGTACCGGAAATCGAAGCCATCGCTACATCTGAATTAATCAAATTGGAAGAAGAAGGCTTTCATGTCATTCCGACGGCAAGAGCGGCTAAATTGACTATGGATCGTGAAGGAATCAGGAGGTTGGCTTCTGAAACCCTGGAGATTCCGACCGCAGCCTACAAATTCGCCGATACATATGAAGAATTTGTCCAAGCTGCCAAGGAAGTTGGATTTCCCAATGTCGTAAAACCGCTGATGAGTTCCTCAGGTAAAGGGCAAAGTGTGTGCCGCACGGAAGGTGACCTGGAGGATTGCTGGAGGGTCGCGATGGAAGGCGGCCGGGTTCAAAATGGACGGGTGATCATTGAAGAATTTATCCGTTTTGATTCGGAAATCACGCTGCTTACTGTCCGGGCCATAAATGGTACCATGTTTTGTGCCCCAATCGGTCACATTCAGCAGGGCGGGGATTATATTGAATCCTGGCAGCCTCATAATATGACAGAAGCGCAAATAATGGAAGCGAAAAGAATTGCCCATGCCATTACGGATGAACTTGGAGGGTACGGATTATTCGGAGTTGAGCTTTTCCTCTCAGGGGATAAAGTCTATTTCAGTGAAGTTTCCCCACGTCCGCATGATACGGGGCTAGTGACATTAGTGACTCAGAATTTGTCCGAGTTTGCCCTTCATATTCGTGCGATTCTAGGATTTCCCATCCCGGAAATCAAGCTGATCAGCCCAGGTGCCAGCCGTCCATTAAAAGCGCAAGATGAGTTATCGGAATATTCTATAGTCGGTGTTGAACAAGCTTTGGCTTTACCGAATACACAAGTGCGTCTTTTCGGAAAGCCTGTTACAAAGGCAGGTAGAAGGGTCGCGGTTGCCCTGTCAACTGCCGATTCAATCGAGTTGGCGAGAGTGAATGCGGCCCGTGCCTTGGAATGTTTAGTTGTAGAGAAATAATTGTGAAAAAAGCGCTCCTTGAATGGAGCGCTTTTTCATATTGCATGACCTCCATAACCAGGCCCCCGACAGAGTTCTATAAGCGAAAATAAAGCATCCTGATTGAATGCTTCAGTTTATCGACAATAGGGGATTCGGAAGGGTCGCATCCCGAACCATGTTTAAGACTAGGGTGGACTTTATGGTTTTTTCTTGTTTTATGAAACCCTCAATAGTTTGAAGAAATTTGTGACAATCCTGCCGAATAACTGGCTAGCCAAGACCCCGCAGACGCTTGCGTCGAGGAGGCATGGCAGACAGTCGGCGGAAAGGGAGCGGATTTCTGAAAACAACCGGAACTTTTTTTCTTTTCTCCATTAATTCTTTAGCACTTTCAAACTCCTAGCAAATCACCCCGATTAGAAGACGTTAAATGAAAAGAACTTTGTTCAAGGTCACTTACCCCGCTGGTGTTAACCAAATCTTTTTCATTCCTCTAAAGCCTGTAAAATGAACCCACTACTGATGATTCTCCTGAATAACCAACAACTTCATAAAAGTGGCATACAATTCCGAGGCATGCTGCCTTTACCTGGTCTTAACAATTATCCTACTGCATTTTTACATAGCCTTGACATTGGGTTCATTTTCTTCACCTATAGTTTAATTAAAGAGAAAACATTAATGGGAGGTCATTCATTTGAATCGCACATGGAGTAAAAAGGTTTTACCCATCACGCTCGTTTCTGCATTAGCATTTGGAAGTTTATCATGGTCCGCTGCGGATCGTGTTTCGGCAAAGGGGAATTCAAAAAAAGAACCAGAAATCAAGAACGTGATTTTTCTGATCGGTGACGGCATGGGTGTTTCCTATACCTCCGCTTACCGGTATTTAAAAGATAACCCTGGTACGAAGGTGGCAGAACGGACTGAGTTTGATAAATACTTGGTTGGCCAGCAGATGACTTACCCAGAAGACTCTGCACAAAATATAACGGATTCAGCTTCGGCCGCAACGGCAATGTCTTCCGGGGTGAAGACTTATAATGCTGCCATTGCAGTGGATAATGATAAATCTGAAGTCAAAACCGTATTGGAAGCAGCAAAGGAAAAAGGAAAAGCGACGGGATTGGTTGCCACTTCAGAAATCACCCATGCTACACCTGCATCTTTTGGCGCCCATGATGAAAATCGGAAAAACATGAATTCAATCGCAGACGATTATTATAATGACTTAATCAAGGGCAAACATAAAATTGACGTCCTATTGGGCGGTGGGAAATCCAATTTTGTCCGACCGGATGTCAATTTGGCGAAAGCCTTCGAAAAAGATGGTTACAGTTATGTGACTGATAAAAATCAAATGCTTAAGGACAAAAATGAACAGGTCCTTGGTTTATTCGCTTCTGAAGGACTTCCGAAAATGATTGACCGCCCAAGTGAAACGCCTTCTTTGTCAGACATGACAAGTTCGGCGATCCAGCGCTTGAATAAAGACAAAGATGGATTCTTCCTTATGGTCGAGGGAAGCCAGGTTGATTGGGCAGGACATGATAATGATATCGTAGGTGCAATGAGTGAAATGGAAGACTTTGAAAAAGCATACAAAGCGGCTATGGAATTCGCGAAAAAAGACAAACATACCTTAGTGGTGGCTACTGCGGATCATTCTACAGGAGGATTCTCGATCGGAGCCAAAGGAATATATAACTGGTATGGTGAACCGATCAAGGCAGCCAAACGCACCCCTGACTTCATGGCGGATGCCATCGTCAAAGGGGCCGATGTTGAAAAGACTTTAAAGCAATATATTAACCAAAATGAAGTGAAACTAACTGATGATGAAATCAAAACGGTAACAGAATCTGCCAAATCAAAAAATGTGACAAACGTCGATAATGCCATTGAAGCCATATTCGACAATCGGACCAATACTGCATGGACTACCGGGGGACATACGGGTGAAGATGTTCCGGTCTACGCATACGGGCCATATAAAGAACGCTTTGCCGGGCAGGTCGATAACACGGATCATGCCAAAATCATCTTTGATCTATTAAAGAAGTAATAACACTTCAGGAGGGATTCAATGAACAGACTGATGATTGGTGCCCTGTTATTGACGGCATTTGGTGCTCTTAATACCCAACCAGCTTACGAAGAAGAAACGACAGCTAAAGAAAAAACAGAGGAAGTTGCACGACCACTGGTAAAAAAGGATGTCTATGTTCCGAATCCACAGCTTCCTGATGATATAAACTTGAACCAGATCGGTCAGAACGTTTCCGATGCAAAAGGCGAATTAACTTTGAAGGCCTATAAAAAAGTGAATGAAACGTTGAATGTTGGCCCAATCGAGGTTAAAGTCAAAGAAATGAAAGTAATGCATGCCACTCCGGATTACAGCATGATCGATTTCTTTCACGGCTATACGCATGATGAAGATTTCGATATCGTAAAAGTGAACGTGGAAATCAAAAATAATACGGATGAAAAAATTAAGTTTTCCCCAGTTGCTTTTCTTGAAACGGACAGCGGAGAACATCTGACATGGGAAGATGACATCTACTTAGAAGAACTTACTGGTGAAATAGAAGGAAACGGTTCAAAAAGCGGAAACATTGGTTTCATTCTAAATGATGGAGACATAAAGGGCATATCCCTTATGACAAGTGATGCGTTGGATGAAGAAGGGGAAGTCCTTGCAAAAGGAAAGTCAGCTGAATTCGCTTTTTAAAGGATATGGCGTATGAATGCCTTATAAAAATCAAATACTAGAACAAGTGATAGGGATTTCTATCACTGAACGGAATATCCAAATCCTAATGATGAGGTGACACAGAATGAGCTATAAAGATCAATTAGATCCACATTCTCAAAAGTTTCACCATAATTGGACAAGACCTAAGCGTTCAAATTCTCAAGTTAATGGCCACACGCAAGAATCACAAACAAACATTATACTAAGAAGCAATGCAAAGGCTCACAGGTGGTAAAGGATATTTCAGACAAAGAAGGAGGCTCCCAGTGAGTCTTCTTCTTTATATTTAATCCAAAATCATCTAAACCGATCAAGGCATACATGGCTTTTCACTCATAATTATGATACCATTTACCTTTAAGATTGAAGTGATGAGCTTGGCGTGAAACTGGAGTTTCGATTCCGATTGAAAGTTTCACTTTATACAAATAGAGGACGTGAATTGTAATGATTAAAATTGAAATCCCTGCAGCGGATATAAGCATCAAACAAAGAAAGCAAGTTATAGAAGGAGACGAAGCTGTCATTCCTGAAATTTACGGGTTTATCGATTTTCATTTGATTCCCCGTGATAAAGGCGGCATCATCTTGTTTTACAATGAAAACGATGAGCTGATTTTTGTTGGTAAAGCTCGTAAATTAAGACCAAGGGTCAAGAAGCATTTCGAGGATAATGTTTCTCCGATTAAAGAGCATCGTAATGAAGTCAAGAAAATTGACATTCTTTTAGTCGAAGACGCTATGGAACGTGAGATCTATGAAACGTACATGATCAATAAACTTCATGCTAAATATAACGTCGACAAAGTGTTTTATAAATAAGAAGTACCTATGAAAAGCTGACTGCATATGTGCACTCAGCTTTTTTGTGTGCAAACTTAAGTTTACATATGTACAAAAATAATTTCGTACATTTACAGCTGCTCCATGTTAGGTTAACAATGTTGGTTTATATTAAGAGTATTCCAATACATTCTCAGGAGGAAGCTATTGAAGAAAATACTTTGTAAAAAGGTGTTAGTTATCTCGATCGGGACAGTGATTGCCTTTGGGAATTTAACGTGGTCCGTGTCACAAGCTTCTAAATTGGCGAAACAGAGAGAGATTGAAACTTTTGAACAAGAGACAGTAAAATCTTCTGGGTGGGAAATGGCGGAATAAGCACAGTAACCAATAATTTTTTTTCTCGATTTGCAACAAAGAAAAAGAAAAATGTATTGGATAATGAAACGTTGTTGATGAACAGTAGCTTGTCAATATGGAAGTACAATAAATGATAAAACTGCAATGGAGGTTCATTACACGTGATGTTATGTGTGATTGGGCTTCCATTTAATTTTTGTTTTTAGTTTTATGAAGAATTTCAGCACCTTTCATTTATCCGTGATTGCCCATGCAGCAGTATTGGAGCAATCGTGATTACATACGTTCGGGAAAAGTATTCGGAGTTAATTTTGAAAAAAACTTGCAAATAGTAATGATTACGTTTTATTATTAGAGAGTGTTTTTGCATGGGTGATAGCCTTGGTATTTAAATCGTAATGATTTGGATTTATATACAGCAAAGAAATTAGGCAAAGGAGTGGGAAGGATGGAGATGAAGAAAATTCCGGTTACGGTATTGAGTGGATACCTTGGTGCGGGAAAGACGACGCTTTTGAATCATATTCTTGAAAATCGCAATGATCTGAAGGTTGCCGTCATCGTTAATGATATGAGTGAGATCAATATTGATGCCTCGCTGGTCAAACAGGGAGGGTTTACCCGGACGGATGAAAAACTGGTGGAAATGCAGAATGGCTGCATTTGCTGTACGCTTCGTGAGGATTTGATGATTGAAGTGGAGAAATTGACGAAACAAGGGGATATTGATTACATCGTAATTGAATCGACTGGGATAAGCGAACCGGTACCTGTAGCCCAAACCTTCACCTATGTTGATGAAAGCATGGGAATTGATTTATCGGAATATTGCCGGCTTGATACGATGGTTACCGTTGTTGATGGGTATAACTTTTGGCAAGACTACACTTCCGGAGAAACACTTATCGACAGGATGCAGGCAACCGATGCCGCGGATGGCAGGGAAGTGGTCGATCTATTAATAGATCAGATAGAGTTCGCCAATGTTATCTTGTTAAATAAAATCGATCTAATGGATGCTGACGCCGTGGAGGAATTGACAGCGGTTCTTCATAAGATGAATGCGGGTGCTAGGATCATCGAAACGAATCGTTCCAAGGTGCCGCTAACGGAAGTGTTGAATACGCATTTATTTGATTTTGAACAGGCAAGCCAAGGAGCTGGCTGGATAAAGGAATTGAATGAAGAGCATATCCCGGAAACCCAAGAGTACGGGATTTCATCCTTCGTTTATAGAAGAAAAATACCCTTTCATCCCGAGAGGCTGATGGCGTGGTTAGAAAACTGGCCCGTACAAGTGGTGCGGGCAAAGGGCTTCCTTTGGCTGGCATCGAGAAATGATACGGCAGGCTTGCTATCGCAGGCAGGACCGTCATTAACTTTACAAGCAGCCGGTAAATGGATTGCGGCATACCCTGAGGAAGAACAGCGCCAAATTTTAAAGGAAGCACCTGAATTATTGGAACGGTGGAATGCAGTATACGGTGACAGGATGACGGAGCTGGTGATGATTGGCATCCAAATGAATCAAAAGGATATCGAAAATGAATTAGATCAATGCTTATTGACGGAAATTGAGTTGCAGCAGGATTGGTCTCTGTATGAAGATCGATTGCCTGCATTTACGGAAATCGTTCATTAAAAAACTTTAGGAGGAAAAAAAATGAGAGTAAACATTACTTTAGCATGCACAGAATCAGGGGACCGAAATTATATCACGACGAAAAATAAGCGGAATAATCCAGACAGGATCGAATTGAAAAAGTACTGCCCGCGATTAAAGAAACACACGCTTCACCGTGAAACGAAGTAATCTTGAGGTTTAAATCGTAATGATTATGTTTTATTAAAAAGAATGGTTGTAAAAGGAGGTAAGTCCAGGTTGGACAGGATCATTATTGGCGGAGGCATTCAAGGTATGACGATGGGTGCATTTTTACTTAAGTCTTATCCAGGCACGTAATAAGGGCTCCATCCCACCTGACTTACATAAAGCGCTGATGAGGGACAATCCTTTTAGAGGCCGGCTTTAAGTCATCAATGCCAGGGAAGGATTGGCAAACGCCAGTCACTCCGGTTCAGCGGAACGAATTGTGAATAGTTTATTGAATGTATAAAATCAAGAACTTTAAAAAAGGAGAATTAAAATGGCGAAAAAATCCAAGGTGATAAAAGCGGAAAAACAGTTGGCAATGGTCGAAAAGTATGCAGAACTTAGAAAGGAGTTGAAGGAGAAAGGGGATTATGCCGCATTAGCCAAACTCCCTCGTGATTCCTCACCGACAAGGGTCCACAATCGTTGTGGAGTAACGGGGAGGCCCCGTGGATATATGCGCAAATTCAACATGTCACGTATCGTTTTTAGGGAACTAGCTCATAAAGGGCAACTGCCGGGTGTCAAAAAGGCAAGCTGGTGAAGCGTGGTGATGAAAGGTGATTTGAGGGTTAAAGTCTTTCATTAGAATAGATCAAGTACTAAAAAGATCATTCATAAGAAAAGGAGCCCTTGTTAAACAGGGGCTCCTTCCTATTCACTCATCATTATAAAGAAGTGATGCTTACTTGACTGCCTTTAATGCTTGTTCAGATATATAGAAGTCTTTTCCATTGTAAACGGTGATTGCATTTATTTTCTTTTGCTGAGTGGATGTAGGAGTCTTGCTGATAACGATATTCTTATTTGCTGGCAACTCCACTTTTTGCTTACCCTTTTTTGCTACGAAAACCGGGTTATTCGGGTCAGACACATCAATACGGGTTGAATATCCCTTTTTCTCAAAGGAATCTTTAGCATTCATGTATAGTTTATTCGATAATTTTTGTAAATCAAACCCCATGAATTGGGCCATCTTTTTAGCGAGATCTGTATTCTCCACTAATCCTGTCGGTTTTGATGGGCCATAGGAATACAGGAATACGTCTTCCCCTGTATGACCGCCTGTTGTAAAGCCAATGTTGGCACGGTTAGCAAGCATCTTTGTCATTTCAGCACCTATGTTTTTAGAGGAGGTAAGTTTTGCTGATTCTTCAACTGTCAGATCAACAAGTCCATAAAGGGCTGCTACTTCTTTTAGATTGGATTTATCCGATTTCAATTTACTTAAAGCTCCTTCAACAGTCATCTTCGCTTTCTTTAATGGATCGATATAAGCTGATACAGGTGTTTCCGGGTAGGAGGAGTTCGTGTTTACGTTACCCATTGTAATTCCACTGTTCCCATGGTCCGTTACTGCAATGACCATTGTATTTCCGTCATTTTTGGCAAACTTAAGGGCTTCATTCACGGCATCATCAAAAGCTAAAGTATCACTAATCATTCCGATCGTGTCGTTTCCGTGAGCAGCCCAGTCAATCTTGCTTCCTTCAACAAATAGGAAGAAGCCATCTTTATCTTTTTTCAAGGTTTTAAGGGCTTTATTAGTCATTTCGGCTAAAGTGGGCTCACTTGGCTTTGTTGTTTCACGATCTAAATCATATGCTAGGGCACTTGGTGCAAAGCTTCCCCAAATTTTATTCGATTTAGATTTTAACAGCTCGTCACGGGTTTCAACAAAATCATATTTGTCTTCATCAAGCACTTCCAAAAGGTTTTCTCCATCAATTCTTGCATTTTTTGTTTTACCTGGTAAAAGGGATTCTTTCCCTCCTCCCAAAACCACGTCAATCCCCTGATAAACCTGCTGTTCCGCAATATCACCGTAATTGCTTCGATGTGTCACGTGAGCGGAAAAGCCTGCGGGTGTAGCATGCTGGATTTCAGATGTAGAGATGATGCCAGTAGCTTTTCCCGCTTGTTTCGCACCCTCCAAAACGTTAGCGACTGGTTTATGGGCATTTTTCGGATTGACCAGATCGAGCCCTGGAGAATTAACGATGGATGGCAGGACACCGACAAATTTATCATTGGATTTATTTCCTGTCGCAAGCGCTGTTGCTGCAGGAGCTGAGTCTGTAATGGCCGATTCAGCTGAGTATGTACGCATGCCGCCAGACAGCATTTCGTCCATGGCTAGATTACCGCCTTTATACCACCTTGAAAGGGTTGTGGCTCCTGTACTTGTCCCATCCATCACCATCATGATGACGTTTGTTGGTTCTTTTTTCTTGTCTTTTGCCTGAACATCTTTCTTCATTGTTGAAATACCTAGTGATGATATGGCTACCGCGCCCGCTAACGTAATTCCTGCTACCTTTTTGCTCATTTTCCCCAAAATGCATACCTCCAAAAAAATATAATTATTACATATTAGGATAAATGTAGTGTATTAAGAAATTACTTCAGTTAAGTAAAGAAAAGTTTTTTATCTGTAAATTTTGTTGAACATTGAAGAAGCGGCCTGTAGAGTGAACGTTAAAAAAGCAGAAGTCTCTAAGACTCTGCTTTTTTTAGTATGCTTTTTACCTTTGGAAAAATTCAATCCACTCTTTTTCCGGTCCATATACGTAGAAATAGCGATAACCATTTGGAAGGGTGACTATCTCTTCATCAATCAGCTCGGTGTTATCCAAGCTTTTGATCCGGGCATATTCTTCTTCGATATCATCCACGGTAATGGCAAAATGGTGGATCGTTGCTTCAGATGGCAGTGTGTCACTATATCCCTGAATCAATTCTATTTCTGTTTCATCCGATTCTTCGTAACCTAGGAATGCCAGTTCGATTACCCCATTAGTATGAGTCATGCGTGCTTTTAATTTTAAATCCAGCACATCTTGATAAAAGGCTATGGATTTTTCAAGATCTTTTACAACAACGCCAATGTGATCGACCCTTTTCGCAGCCAAGAAATCTTCCTCCTTCATTATATCCAGGTGCAATACGCTAATATTAGTATATATAAGATTATTCGGAATTAAATTACATTTTTATAGCCGTTTTTAGATAATTTTTTAAATGATGTTAAAAAAGGGAAGGGATTGGTAAATAATGAAAAAACGAGTAATGGCTTATGGGATAATACTTTTCTTCCATAATGATTGATTCTTTTCTTGGAAAGAATGGTATTATAATTTTCCAGGGCTAAAATTTGTTTATAAATCGAATAGTCGATATACTATGGAAACAACTCCATTATTAATGGATATGAGAGGAGAGGTAGTATGGGAAAAATTCGTGAAGGTGAGGTTTTCACCCTTACTGATGACAGTGATGAAGGCCATGAAGTTGAGGTTTTAGGATCATTGGATGTAGAAGGAACGGAATACGTTGCAGTAGGTTTGCTTGAAGATATTGAAGAGGATACAGATGAAGATATCGATATTTTCTTTTTCAGGGTCGAAGGCGAAGGTGAACTGCTCGATATCGAATCGGATGAAGAGTTCGAAAAGGTATCATTGGCGTTTGAAGCGGCATTTGAAGCAAAAGAATGACAAGATAAAAGACGGCACAATTTGTGCCGCCTTTTTTATATGTATAAAGAAAGTATTGGCCCCGCCTTCGCCAAATACCATGATAGCCACGCGTGCTATCCAGCCTTACTTAAGTATAGGGTTGTTTTATTGATAGGACGTGTACTCCATATGAAGATTTTGTTAATAAACGGAGTTTTTTTCCATCCCCGAGGCATAGGATAAAAAAAGTGGAGGTGATGGGATGGCCGTTGTAAAACACACTGATGCCGATATTGCCTTATTGGCAAGATTGCTTAGAGCGGAAGGCGAAGGTGAAGGGGATCAGGGCATGTTGATGATCGGTAATGTAGGAGTCAATCGGATTAGGTCGAATTGTTCCGATTTCAAAGGGTTGAGGACGATTCCAGACATGATTTATCAGGAGCATGCCTTTGAAGCAGTACAGAAGGGGTATTTTTATCAGCGAGCAAGGGACAGGGAAAAAAGACTTGCACGCCGCAGTGTAAATGGTGAAAGGATATGGCCCTCGAAATTTAGCCTATGGTACTTCAGGCCACCGGGAGATTGTCCGGCAACCTGGTATAATCAGCCCCTGGTTGGGCGTTTCAAGCTCCATTGCTTTTATGAACCAACAGGTACAGAATGTCCAAATATTTATAATACATTTTAAGGAAGAGGCTGAACCTTATGGGGGTTTGGCCTATTTTTGCCTCAATCCTTAACTTGGAAAAATCATATGATAAAACTGGCAAATGATTTACTGATACTGTAAAATTGAGACTGTAAATTTCCGGATAAGAAAGGAATAAAAATATTGATGAGTAAAAGGCTTATTAATTATGGACAAGGGCAAATAGGGGAACAGCCGGAGGATAATACCGAGAAATTTAAGTCTTTCATGGAGAACAACCCGGACGCCATTTCCATTGTTGATCTGGAAGGTAAGACCCTTCAAGTGAATGCAGCTTTTGAAGAGTTTTTCGGTTGGACGAATGATGAGCTCATAGGCATGCCGTTTCCAATTATTCCTGATTTCTTGAAGGAGTCAGTCAATGAATTGCATGACCAAATTAAGTCAGGGGTACAAAAGAAAGGCTTTGAAACGGTCAGGATAAAGAAGGATGGCCAGTTAATCGATGTAAGCATCTCCCTGTTTAATATCCGCGATAATGAAAATGAGCCGTGTGCATTGGTTTTCGTTTATCGGGATATCACGAATCAAAAACTTGCTGAAGCTGCCTTGAAGGAAAGTGAACAAAGGTATCGCAGTTTAGTGGAGGTGTCACCTGAAGCGATTTTTGTACATCGTAATGGGATCATCGAGTATATGAATCCCATGGGGGCAAAAATGCTTGGGATGGATAGTGTGGAAGATATTATCGGTAAATCGGTTTTTCAGTTCGTTCACCTGGAGTCCCGGGAAAGTGTACAAAAAAGAATCGAGATCATGAGGGACGATCATCAGGCGGTTGGTTTACTGGAACAAAAGTTCATTCGGCTTGACGGACAAGTATTTTATGGAGAAACACTCGGTCTTCCGATTATTTATAAAGGTCAACCAGCCATACAGGTATTCTGTAGGGATATTACGGAGCGTAAAAAGACCGAAGAGCTGCTCTGTAAATCCAATATGTTATCGGCGGTAGGGCAGATGGCTGCAGGCATCGCACATGAAATTAGAAATCCATTAACTGCGGTCAAAGGATTTTTACAATTATTAAGAGAAGATCCTGAGCAAAAGGACTATCTTGAAATGACGGTCAGTGAAGTTGAAAAAATCGAAACCCTTGCCAATGAATTTTTAAGTTTAGCAGAGCCTGAAGTGAAGGTTTGTGAATTCATTCAGCTTAACGATATATTGGATAGTGTGATTACGGTAGCCGAGTTTCAAGCGATTTTGAATGATGTTGAAATCATCAAGGAATATAATATGGATTGGGCATCTGTCTTTGGCGAACCGAATCAGTTAAAACAAGTATTCACGAATGTCGTCAATAATGCGATAGAAGCCATGCCGAATGGCGGCAAACTTCATATACAGTTAAACCATGAAGGAGACTCTGCAATGATCCGATTCATTGATCAAGGCTGCGGAATCTCAAATGAGCGCATGAAGCATCTAGGGCAGCCTTTTTATAGCACCTCTGAAAAAGGAACTGGATTTGGGCTCATGGTCAGTACTAAAATCATTCATGAGCATAATGGGGAAATTCATTTCAGCAGCGAAGTGGGAGAAGGGACGATTGTAGATATCAGTCTCCCTATCAATGAAAGTTCACAATGAAAAGTGACGAGAAGCCATGCTCTCGTCACTTTTTGGTTTATAGCTTAACGATCGTTCTGCCTCTAGCTTCCCCTTTTAATAGGGTAGGAAGGACGTCAGGCAATTCTTCAAGTGTAATTTCCTGTTGAACGAGCTGTTCTAAATGCCCGAGTTTAAAGTCGGTAGCAAGGCGATGCCAAACTTTCAATCTTGTATCCATCGGGCAATTGACCGAATCGATCCCAAGTAGATTAACCCCCCTTAGGATGAATGGAAAGACGGTGGCAGGAAGGCTTGTACCAGCCGTTAATCCACTGACCGCAACAGCTCCGCCATACTTGATTTGGCTAAGGACCGACGCTAGCGGTTCACCGCCGACGGGATCCACCGCACCGCTCCACTTCTGTTTGCCAAGTGCACGCAGCTTGCCATCATATACATCTTCCCGCGATACAATGGTCGTCGCACCGATTTCCTTCAAGTAACCATGTTCCGATTCTTTTCCAGTACTCGCTTCCACGGAATAGCCAAGTTTGGAAAGGATGGAGACAGCGAAACTGCCAACCCCGCCTGTTGCACCAGTGACGAGAACGCTCCCTTGCTCAGGGGTGAGGTTATTTTCTTCCAGTCTCAGAACCGATAAGGCTGCAGTGAAACCGGCCGTACCGATGATCATTGCCTCTTTCATTGTAAGGCCATCAGGAAGCGGGACGATCCACTCTGCAGGAACACGGGCAAATTGACTGTAGCCGCCGGATTGCGAAACGCCAATCCCATAGGAGGTCGCAATGACTTCGTCCCCTTCTTTAAAGCGAGAATCCTCAGATGAAACGACGACACCAGCCATATCAATTCCCGGAACGATCGGATAACTGCTGACAATGTTTCCATTAGGAATGCTGGCAAGGCTATCTTTATAGTTCACACCGGAATAATGAACACGGATGAGCACTTCGCCTTGAGGTAGATCATCAAGTGATAGTTGCTGAATGTTAACGGTGAATTGATCATCTTGCTTGTTCACGACTAATGCATCAAATTGCTGTATCATGGTTAGTTCCCCCTTTTAATAATGTACCCATCCCATTATAAAAGAAAAAATATAGGAATGTATAATGATACAATTCGAAATAAGTAGCGCTTGCTTTTCTTTCTGCTAGTAAAAATGGTACTATTAGATTTGATTCAGTTCATATTAAAGGAGATGTTTTACATGGCTAAAAAAGGATACATACTTATGGCAAATGGAGAAAAGATCGAATTCGACCTTTTCCCGAACGAAGCACCAAACACAGTGGCTAACTTCGAAAACTTAGCAAACACAGGCTTTTATAATGGTGTAGTCTTTCACCGTGTCATCCCTGGTTTCGTAAGCCAAGGCGGAGATCCAACAGGTACAGGTGCAGGCGGAAGCGGCAAGCAAATCAAATGTGAAACAGAAGGCAACCCTCACAAACATGAGGCAGGAAGCCTATCGATGGCACATGCCGGAAAAGATACAGGCTCGAGCCAATTCTTTATCGTGCACGAACCACAACCGCATCTTAACGGTGTTCACACAGTATTCGGTAAAGTGACATCTGGACTTGAAACAGCTAAAGCTATGAAAAATGGCGACAAAATGGAAAAAGTAGAAGTTTTTGACGCTGAATGATGAAAGCGAAAAGAGGGGGCATTATGCTCCCTCTTTTTTTTTGCCATATCCATCGAGGCATTTTTTGCGAAAACCGGGGGAATAGAGTCACTTTGGCGTAATGCTTTCGGTGAAACGGTATTTGACCGCTGTCAAGGTTTCAGAAATATCCCATAATCTTTTCGAAGTTTCTTCATTATATAAGGTATCGATGATATCGTCTTTTCTAGGAAAGCCTTTTCTGCTCTTCTTTCCATCAGGTCCGATATACTCCCCGCCTATTAATGCAGGTTCCGTTGCGGCATAAAGGGTAGGCAATGCTCCCATACTTGCCGGCTGGGTGATGGTTTTGGAAAGAAAGTGGACGAATCTATTTATGGGTTTGCCAGAACCGCGAGACATGAGATTAGTATGGGAAAGGCCCGGATGGCAGGCAACGCTAATCGGGTTTGCATCATGCTGGTTGAATTTATTCTGTAATTCGCGGGCGAAGAGTAGATTGGCCAGCTTACTTTGCCCATAGTATTTCATTGGTTTATAACCGTTTTCACCATTTAGATTTTCGAAGTCTATATATCCATTGATGGCGGCCAAGCTGCTCAATGTGACCACACGCGATTTTGGCGTAGAAAGGATACGCGGAAGAAGGAGGCCTGTCAAAGCAAAATGACCGAGATGATTGCTGCCGAATTGCAGCTCGAAACCATCCTTCGTCTTACTGTATGGCGGAATCATCACACCTGCGTTATTGATGAGGACGGAGAGTGAGTCATAGTTTTCCTGAAAGGAATCAGCAAAATGCCGAATGCTGCTTAAATCACTTAAATCCAGCTGCATCACGTGTACATTTGCTTTAGGATGGACCGATAAGATTCTATCGACTGCCTTTTCACCCTTCGAAGCATTCCGGACGGCAAGGATGATCTCTGCCCCCTTACCGGCCAGTGCAAAAGCCGTTTCGAAGCCAATTCCACTATTTGCACCAGTAATCACAATGGTTTGCCCCGATACATCTGCCATTTCTTCACCATTCCACTTTTCAATCATCCAATCACACCTTCCCACACAGTCTATACCTATCATATACCCAAATAATTCCTATATGTCACATATTCTGTGGCGGGAACAGAGTACTGTATTTAAAAAAAATTAACTGCCCATTAAGTAATCCATTATATTTTTCATGATCAGAATGACGGTTACTATGATAAATAATACTCTTACATATGCCACTCCCTTCTTAATGGCGAATTTGGAACCGGCCAATGCTCCTGCTATCATGGAGATCCCCATCGGTATTCCATAGGAAAAGTTGACGGTATCAAGGAATATGAACATGATCAGTGCTGCCAGATTGCTTCCGAAGTTCAAAAATTTTGCATTTCCTGCAGAGTGCAAAAAATCAAAGCCAATCATTAAAAAGGCAAACAGAATGAAAGATCCCGTTCCAGCGCCCAAAAACCCATCATAAAAACCAATGGCAAATATAGCGAACGCAAATAGTGCAGCCTTTTGCCATGTGAGTTTATGGTAAGTCGATTTCTGTCCCCAGTCCTTTTTAAAAAAGGTATAAATGGCAATAGCTATTAATAGGACCAAGATCATTGGCTTTAATAATTCAGGCGAGACGAAATTAACAACCCAAGCGCCTAGCAGGGAACCTATGAAAATCAGTGGGAAAAGTTTTGAAACCAATCGAAAATCAACCTTACCTGAGCGAATGAAGGCAATGGTACTTGTTAAAGATCCCATGGAACTTGCTAACTTATTCGTTGCGATCGCTTGAGAAGGGGGAAGTCCTGAAAATAATAAAGCGGGTATGGAAATCAGGCCTCCGCCGCCGACCACAGAATCAATGAATGCTGCCAAAAAGCCGAAAAACATCAGCAGCAAGAGTGTTGAAATATGTATATCCTCCATCCAAGAAGCCTCCGTATCAATGGCATTATGGCTGAAATGCTTGCTTTAGCTGAAGCCATAACCCAAGGTTTTTATTAGTCACTATTTAGATAGTAACTAATAAAAAACGTTCTGTAAATAAGAATATGAAGAGTCATACCTTTTGAAATCGAATAGATTTCGATAAGAGATTTGGTATGATAGGCATATAACTTACTAAAAGCACTAGGAGGTACTATGCAAGATATCATTCAAAAACTACAGTCTCTCGGGTTTAGTCAATATGAAGCAAAGGCTTATGTTTCTTTGGTTCGCCAAGGTCCAACCAGTGCCTATCAAGTAAGCAAGGAATCAGGAATCCCCAGGGCCCGCATCTATGAAATATTAAATGGACTTCAAGAAGAAGGAATCGTTTTAAAAGAGGAAATCAATGACTCGATACAATATTCACCGCTGCCAGTCGATGTGTTTCTGGAATCGGTCCAATCAAAATGGAATAATACCTATCAAACCATCAGTCAAACACTAAAACAGTTCGAGAAAATCGAACCGATGTCAGACAATCGTGTAATGACGCTTAAGGGTGAAGGGCACATCCTATCCTTTTGCCGTACTTTGATTCAAAAAGCCGAGAAAAGGGTGGTGGTTTCCTTATGGGACGAGATGTATGGAAAACTTGAACAAGAGCTAAAAGGGATCGCCGCGCATTGCACTCTCAAGGGGATTGCATTTCAGGTTGAAAACCCATTATCAGGTATAGATATACATCGCAAAACAAGCTATGTGGACAATATCGGAGAGAACAAATGGTTCATCTTATCCATCGATGGCAAGGAGACGATTTACGGCCCTTCTCCCGAAACGAGAGAAACGGCGTTTTACACAGATGATCCCATTCATATCAATTTTCTCGAAAATTACATTTGGCATGATATCCTCGTTAACCGCTTGGTTAAAAAGGATGAAGAAGATGCCGAGAAATGGATTTCTAGCGAAAGAGACCGTTTTTTCTCCTTATAGATTTGAAAAAAGCTGATAACCCCATATGCCGGGGATATCAGCTTTTTTATTTTTCGTACCAGAGTCATTCGGATAAAAGGGTTTTAGGAAATCTAATGGCCGTGGGCAAGTTGGATTTATCTCGATAAGACCTGTAAGACACAATCGTATGGTTATGCGCTTGAACATCCAACTGGAGAACCTGTGAGCTTTTCATTTCCAAATAGTACGTAACGTCTTCTTTTTGTAAATGATAAAAAGAAAAAGGTATTCCTAAAAGGTCCTTGCTGATTAGTTTTGTTTCAGGCTGATTGATGATGTGCTCACTCAATTCCGCTATTGTAACAGAAGTTGTTCCTGTAATGGCTGTTATTCTTTCTTTTGCATAATCGACTGCATGACTGAAGGTGACAGCAATATTCTTCAAGATTCCGTTCATGGGGGGTCTCCTTTTAATTAGGCTTTGTTTGTAGTATGGTACGTGGCTAATGCTTTATGCAAAAAAATACGTAATGATGATATAGAATTGTCCGTTTTTGAACATGATTAAGAGGTATGCAACGAAATCAATAAAAGGGCAATCAAGGAAGGACAGAGAAAATGTCAATGAAGGTCAAAGCATGAAGAATAAAAATATATATTGGGGTCTGTTCCTCATCGCAATCCTCGCTTTTTCGGTGGTGTTCATTCAGTTGAATATGGATGTGAATTCCAGAGCGGAAAAAGGGAAAGACGCCGATGCGGATAGTCATGAAAAAATAGAAAAATTGCTGAAAAAAATGACGCTTGAAGAAAAAATCGGACAGCTAATGATGGTAGGTTTCAAGGGAACTGAAAAGAGCAGTGAAATCACAGAGCTTATCGAACAAAAACATATAGGGGGCGTCATTTATTTTGACCGCAATATGAAATCCCCTAAACAAGTGGCCAGGTTATCCAATTCGCTTCAGCAAACGGCCGATCAAAGTACACATTCGCTTCCGTTGATGGTGGCCATCGATCAGGAAGGCGGGGACATCATCAGGATGAAGGAAAGGGTATCGCCCCTACCTGCACAACAGGAGATTGGGAAAAATGCATCTGTTGAAGACATGTACAAAGTGGCCAAATTGAATGGGACAGAACTGGGCTCCATGGGGATTAACATTAATTTCGCCCCTGTACTTGATCTATCGAAAACGGACAAGCGTTCATTTGGGCAAGATCCGGAAAAGGTGTATCAATACGGAAAGAAAGCCATTCAAGGATTGAACGATGTATCGATAACTGGTGCACTGAAGCACTTTCCTGGAAACGGACGCAGCGAAATAGATCCGCATGTCGAAACATCTTCCGTGGAGGCAAACCAACTTGATCTGGAAAACTCGGATATTTATCCTTTCAAGCAAATCATAAGTGAAATGGATAACCAAAAGTTTTTCGTGATGGTGACCCACATTAAATATCCAGCCTATGATAAAGAAAAACCAGCAAGCCTTTCTAAAATCATCATAGAAGACCTGCTTCGGGGAAAACTCAAATATGAAGGACTAGTCGTAACCGACGATTTGGAAATGGGTGCTGTGAACAAGTATTTCTCCTATGAAGATATGGGGAAGCAGGCAATCCTTGCAGGAGCTGATTTATTACTTGTCTGTCATGAATATTCCCACGAGGTTGAGGTATATAACGGATTACTGCAAGCAGTAAAAGCAGGGGAAGTTCCAATGGATAGAATAAACGAGTCAGTGAAAAGAGTGCTGACATATAAACTTAACAATATGAAGCAAAAGAAAGCTGACCCGGATCAAGCTGAAAAAGTCGTGAAAAATCCCGAAAGCATAAAGTATATCGATAGCCTGAGCGAGGATAAATAAAAGCGAAACTAATCTCTCAAAAGGATGCTTTTGTTTAAATCAGCTGATAGAGGGAATACTATATATGACTAACTTGAAGGAGGAAACTAACATGCCATCAAACAAAATGCTTGGAACCGTCCTGATAGGAGCAGCCGCATTCTTAATGCGCAATAAGAAAACCCGTGAAAAAACCATGGGTCAAATAAGATCCCTGGCCACACCAGAAACCATTGATAAGGTTAAGAGCCAATTTCAATCAATAACCAAAACAAAATCAAGTAACCCATCCGTACGTTAAGGTGAAATAACCCCATTAAGTTGTTCTTAATGGGGCTTTTTTTATTGCTTTACATCCTCTTGGTAAACAATTAAAATCCAGCAGTGAATTCATCAAGCCGGTGAAAGGACAAAGGAAAAGCACCCGATTCTTTCGAAAAACCTTGGACAGGTTTTCAAAAGTACAAGTGCTTTCAAGAATGATCAATGATCATTAAGCTTCATCTTCACCGTCATCTTCTTTATTGAACCAAAGCGGATCCTCATTATCGACTTCACCATTATAATTAATCAGGATTTCTTCTCCTGCTTTTATGTCGGTGTAAGCAAAGAAATCAAACGTATGATTCTTGAAGTTTATGTCATACGTAGCGTTGGGTGTATAAGAATGATTAAACAGCATGCCATAACCTAAAAGCATGGCAGTATGGTTAATTCCATATTCAAACGCATAATCTGCCAGCAATGTCTTCTCTATGAAAACATGCTCCTCGTTTGGATAAGCAATGACAGGTGCCTCATGCAAAAGCTCACCTTTTTTAATATCTCGTGTTGCGAATACGCCTCTATTGAACTCACCATCACTGAGTGTGGAAGTTTTAACTTCAATCATGTTCGTCACCTACTTGTTCTATTCAATATAGTCCAGATCATCTAAGCTTGACAGTTAATAAGGAGAAAAGCAACTATTTTACGGAATTAATCATTTTTAGCAAACGATAGGATTGTTTTTTATTGGTGCTCTACCTGTACCGTAGGACGGAATTCTGCACATGAAGGCCGAAAAAGGGTAGCGAACGGCCAAAATAATCCTTGGAGGGTCGAAAAAAGGTAGTGATGGTCCGAAAAAATCTTCAGAAGGACGAAAGCAGAGCATCTTCGTAGAGCGGAAAGCTCCATCATGAAGGAATATAGTATGACCTGTGAGTTCTGGATACCGATTTTTACTGTTTATTATGATGTATCGGAAAATCCATTGTTATTCCAAGATGAATGTGAATAATCGGTTTATCCATTACAATATATAAGAAAAAACACCTCCGCTAGAAGTGAAACTAGGGAGGTGTCGTTCATATAGATAAATCTCTTAATTCACACCGACAGCTGTAAAGGCATTTTTGACAGCTGTGACTTCTGCACTGGTTGAACCGTATAAATCTGAGGCCGCTTGTACGATTGCCGCTCTGGCTTGTGAAAATGTCGACGAGGAAGTTAAATAAGTCGTGTTTGCCCGGTAAAAGATGGTTCCCAGTTTATCAATGCCGATCCCGGATACACTTACCCCATGATGAGTTCCGCCTGCAGAGATCAAATAAGCTGCCTTATTGATGATTCCGCTGTTCGTGTGGACTCCGCCATTATCACCCGTTCCGGTATAACGGTTCGAATAATGGTCAGGGTCACCATTTAATGTTGGGTTAGCCATTGAACGGAGTGCATCGCCGGAAATATTTGGTGTGTAAATATCTTCTCCGATCAAATAATCAGCTTTGGCACTTTGATTCTTAAATTCGACAACGGTGCCAAAAATATCAGAAATCGCTTCATTCAAAGCACCAGATTCATATTGATAGGTAAGGTTCGATTCCGAGGAAGTCACGGCATGCGTCAGTTCATGTGCAACGACATCCAGACCGCCGGACAATGGGATGAACGTCGTGCCATCTCCATCACCGTAAACCATTTGGGTGCCATCCCAGAATGCATTATTGTATCTTGAGCCATAATGAACGGTTGATTTCAGTATGGTTCCATTTCCATCATAAGAATTCCGTCCAAATGTGGATTTATAATAATCATAGGTTTTACCTGCATAATAATGGGCATCAACCGCAGCTTTATCGGTAGAAGTAGTGAAAGCATTTGTCGTGTTGGAAAAGAGTGTACCAGGCAATTTTGAACGGTTATTGGCATTATAAGTGTAGATGCCTTTACCGCGTGTATTGTCCTGTAAATAGTATCGGCCGCTGGATAAGGTAGTGTTCAATGACACGGTATTGTTTAAGACGCCGGTGCCCGTTCCAACGGAATTGGTCCCCGTCACTTCATCTAGTGTATTAAATTTATTCAGGATTTTACCTGTTTTGACTGATATGAAATAATTATGATTTCCTGGTTCAGGACTTAAGAATTTCAAATTGACTTTATATACATAATCTGCCTTGCCTTCATTTGCGTATACATATAGGTCAGATTCAGGCGATTGTTCGTAGGCAGGAGTGAACCCAAGATCCGCTTCAGCTATTTTGATAGCTTCGGATTTACTGATCCCTTTTTTAGCCTTTTTCCCTAATTTCGTGTTTAGATTGGCTTCAACCGTACCGGACACGACCGTCAATACACCTTTAGTATCAATCAATACCGCTTGTGTGGAATTCCATACAGGTACGCCTTTATAGGTTTGTTGCAATTTAAGGACTGTATTTCCTAGTTCATCCTTGCTTTCTTTCTGGATCGTGAAGGAGTCTTTCGCCTTTTGCTTTTCTAGCTTGTAAGACTTTTTGTTTTCATCAAAAAAGGTAAGAATGATATCTTCTGCCGTTTGCTTCGATGGGTCCGTAAGTTTCCCAGACTTGAATTCTAGCGAATCCTTATGCTTATTGTACTTTTCAACACTCAACACATTTTTTGCCGCTAAAGCTTCTTGATTGGGAATAGCAGAAAATAATAGACCGATAGATAGTGCAGTTCCTAAAAATACCTTACCTTTCATAACATTCAACTCCTTCATGAGAATAATCTCATTTTTACATCGTTTCATATTATTTACAAATGGAGAAAACCTGCAAAAAATATGACATTTAAAGGAATAAAATGGAGAAAAATGGATTTTGATAGAAGTATTCTCTGAATATATTCTTTTAGTAATATTTGGAATGTATTTAAATTGAACCAAATGAATAAAAGTGCAAAAAAACATGGCATAATGTGCAAAAAAATGTGGCGTAAAGTGCAAAATATTTTGTCTATTGAAGGCGTTTTTTTGGATAATTTGTTGAAATATTGCGTTTTGTAAATTTGGCATGAAAATTGCATATATTCAGAAAAGGAATTCGAATTGTAAATTAGATCTATTTGAAGTCTATGAAATAGGAAAATTTATTAAATGGATTTCCCATATATGAAAGCGCTTATATAGAAAGGGATGAAAAATTATGATACCAAAACAAGAACATGACATCGTTCAACATCCTCCGCAGCAAGAAGGACAAGAACTAAAGCGCGGTTTAAAATCCCGCCATTTAACGATGATTTCCATTGGCGGGGCTATTGGCACCGGGCTGTTTCTTAGCAGCGGGGCAGCCATTCATACAGCTGGGCCAGGCGGCGCGTTACTTGCATATGCCTTAGTTGGGGCAATGGTTTACTTTGTGATGACGAGCTTAGGGGAACTGGCAGCCTTTATGCCGACAAGCGGCTCATTCAGTACCTATGGAACGAAATTCGTCGATCCGGCATTTGGTTTTGCCTTGGGATGGACGTATTGGTTCAATTGGTCGATGACGATAGCGGCAGAGTTGGCAGCCTCGACAATGATCATGAAATTCTGGTTTCCGAATAGTCCATCATTGTTATGGAGTTCATCATTCTTGGTGCTCATTTTCCTATTGAACTATTTATCCGTTAAAGGATATGGTGAAGGGGAATACTGGTTTTCCTTCATAAAAGTAACAGCCATCGTTATTTTTATAATCGTCGGGCTGCTAATGATCTTCGGCATTATGGGCGGCGAAGCAGTAGGTTTTAAAAACTTCACCGTCGATGACGCTCCTTTCCCAGGTGGGTTCATGGGTGTCTTCATCGTGTTCATAGCAGCTGGCTTTTCTTTTCAAGGTACCGAAATTGTCGGTGTGGCTGCCGGGGAAAGTGAAGATCCTGCACGAAATATACCGAAGGCCATTAAAAGTGTCTTCTGGAGAATCTTGCTCTTTTACGTATTGGCGATCTTTGTAATAGGGCTGCTTATCCCTTATACGAACTCAAGTTTACAAGGTGATAACGTCATGGTAAGCCCATTTACGCTCATTTTTGAAAAAGCTGGAGTGGCCTTTGCCGCTTCGCTTATGAATGCCGTCATTTTAACAGCGGTATTATCTGCAGGTAACTCAAGTCTATATGCATCAACGCGTATGTTATACTCAATGGCAAAAGATGGACAAGCACCGCGTATTTTTGCAAAACTTAATAAACGCGGAGTACCGGTTGCAGGCATGATTTTGACATGTTCCATCGGCATGCTGGCCTTTTTAGCCTCCGTATTTGGTGATGGTAAAGTGTATATTTGGTTAATGAATGCCATTGGAATTACAGGATTTATCTTTTGGCTCGGCATTTCCATCAGCCATTACCGTTTCCGGAAAGCATTCATCGCTCAAGGCCATTCATTGGAGAAGCTGCCATATAAGGCATTATGGTTTCCGATTGGACCGATCTTTGCCATTTTAATTGGCATGATCGTCATCCTGTCCCAAAATATCCAAGCCTTTTTCTCAGACCACATCGATTGGGGCAGTGTTGTAGCTGCATACCTGGGAATCCCGCTTTTCCTTGGTCTATGGTTTGGCTATAAACTGGTAAGAAAAACTAAATTCGTTAAACTTGATGAAGTCGAATTTGACTTTGACAAAAAATATGAATGAACAAGCTTAAAGTAAAATCAGCCGGACAATTTGTCCGGCTGATTTTACTTGTTTTCTATAGGCTCATTATCAAAAGCTAGGAAGCTGATTCCTAGTTTTTTATTTTTATTAAATGGAAATTTATACAAATGTTGTAGGAGGTGTTATATGATAATCGTAAACTCTGCCAAATTGCATGTACAGAACGACGGGGAAAGCTTTTAATATTTCCAATGGAAAGGGAAGGTGCACGGCTGATGACCTTATTGACTCATTTAAAAGTATTGGACTTTTCAACGTTACTGCCAGGCCCATTTGCCACTTTGATGCTAGCGGATTTAGGAGCGGACGTTTTGAAAGTAGAGAGGCCGGAAGCGAAGGATTCATGGGGTGTGAACCAATATCTTAACAGATCGAAGAAGTCGATCACACTTGATTTAAAACAATCTGAGTCCATCGAATCCGTAAAAAATCTAGTGAAGGAATACGATATCGTCATTGAACAATTCCGTCCAGGTGTCATGGAACGCCTAGGACTGGGGTATGAGGCACTGAAATGGATCAATCCGAAGCTGATTTACTGTTCCATCACGGGCTTCGGCCAGACCGGTCCCTATAAAGACCGACCGGGACATGATATCAATTATATTTCGATTGCAGGCTTATCAGGCTATTCCGGTACGAAAAAGGACGGCCCGGCAAAAAACGGAACCCAAATAGCAGATCTTGCCGGAGGCTCACTGCATGCTGTTATCGGTATATTATCTGCAGTCATTCATAGGGAAAGAACAGGATTCGGCCAAGCCATCGACATCAGCATGACCGACTGCAGTTTTGCCTTGAATGCCATATCCGCACCTCTGAATTTACAAGGGGGAATCGAGCTTGAACCAGAAAAACTGATGTTAAACGGAGGGTCCTTTTATGACTTTTATGAAACGAAAGATGGACGCTATTTTTCGGTAGGAAGCCTTGAGCCCCCTTTTCGAAAAGCATTATGTGAAGCGATCGGTGCACCCGAATTGTATGAACTGAGCATGAAAAGCGATGAAGAAAGCGGAACCAGGTTTAAAACGGCCATCCGACTTGCTTTTCTTGAAAGAGATTTTCATGAATGGCAGGTAATATTCGCTGATTTCGAGGCCTGCGCAGAACCAGTGCTAACCTTCACTGAAGCGGCTGAACACCCCCAATTGAAGGAGAGGGGAATGATCGTTGAGGTACCTGACGGAAAAGGAAATGCCCAGAAGCAAATCGCCTGCCCGATCAAAACATCGGTTTTCACCCCTGAATATAAACATGCAGGTTTGAGGCCAGGACAAAACAACGCAGAAATTCTTCGCACCCCCAATCGCTAAATAATGATGTAAAGGCTATCACTTTTCTGAGTTTTTTTGGAAAGAGATAGCCTGTTTTTTTTTTAGGCCGAAAAAAAGAGGTGGAAGGACTAAAACTGCTCGTATAAGCAGAAGGAGAACAAATTATCCTCTTATCACTTGTGGAAAGCAACATATTACTACTGTGAAAATTTGCTAGTTATAACTATTTTGGACAGGGTATCAGAGTAACATCCCTGTAAAAGGGTTTTTGAGAAAATTGCTCTGGTAAGGAGGATTGATTAAACATGTTTGGTCTCTCTGATATCATTAAATTTCTATTTTCCTTTTTTTTGATTATGCCGATCGTTACGCTGATACATTTGAGCGGGCATATTTTCTTTGTTACGATCTTTGGGGGATCAGAAAAGAAAATCTTGATCGGTTGTGGTAATAAACTTTTCGCCTTTCGGAACATAGAGGTAAGGAAATATTATTTTTGGAATGGGACTTGCGAGTTCAAGGGATTGAAACATGATAATCGATTGACGAATACGCTGATTTATTTAGGGGGGGCTATCTTTAATTTAGTCAGCATGCTGATCATATATAGCTTAGTGTATCAGAATATCCTGGACAGCTCGGTAATCTGGTATCAATTTATCTATTTTTCTTTTTATGTTTTGTTTTTTTCCTTGTTTCCGATGTATTTCTCGGACGGGTCGCCTAGTGATGGGAAGGCTGCGGAATTGGCATTGAGGAACAAGCTGGAAGATAGGGTGACGGATGATATATTTGTGAAGAAAATGGATGATGAAGATAGCTGCAAGTAAAAAGGGGACGTGCTGGTGGGCGTTCTTTTTTTGTTTGCTCTCGACTTTAGGATTAGGGTTCATCATAAGGCTAAAATCTAGCCTTATGATGAATGTATATATAACGGTCTAGGATTTTATGGACTGAGCTATTTTCCTGTTTGACGATGAACTCGAAAGGACCAGAACAATGACCATGGCAATGGCAACCCCTGTTGCACCGATCCAGGTTATGGAAGCAAGGGATACTTGTTCTACAGCATCACCGCCAATTCCAGCACCGGCCGCCATGGCCAATTGCATCATCGACTGATTCAGACCGAGCATGACTCCTGATGATTCAGGCTCAAGGGTCGCTAAATGATATTGCTGTGTCGGTCCTGATGACCATGCTGCGAACGACCATAATGTAAGGATTGTCAAAACGGCCATCAATGAATTCGTAACGATGGACAACATGATGATCATCACAATATGCAGCGCCATACCGCCAATTAGTGTAAATGATACACCCCATCGATCCGTACTATATCCGCCAAACTTTGATCCGATCAGGCTTGCGATACCGAATATAAGCAAGGCCGTGCTAAGTAGAGAATCACTTATTCCCGATACGGATAGCAGGTAAGGGGATAGATAGGTATAAGCTATCGAGTATCCGCCAAGCCAGAAGAAGGTTATCGATAATCCAAGGGCAACTTTCCTTTTTTTAAGGAGGGCCAGCTGCTGGAGAAGTGGTACTGGTTTATCCCCTTTGGTAGGAGGAATGGTAAAGAATAAAAAGATCATGGCAATCAGGCCGAATAGGGCGATTCCGCCAAAGACGGATTTCCACCCGAATGCATCCGTCATAATTCTTCCGAGTGGTACGCCAATGATAAGGGAAGCTGTAAACCCCATGACAACTGTCGCAATAGAACTTGCTTGTTTATCGGGCGGAGCAAGCTTAGCGGCAATATTCAGAGCGGTGACTACAACCAAGCCTGCACCAAGTGCCATGATTATGCGTGCAAATAGAAACGGTCCAAAGCCTGGTAATAGAAAGGCAAGCAGATTGGCCACTACGAATAGTCCAAGGGAATACAACATTAATCTTCGTCTGTCTAAACTTGCTGTCAAAGCCATAAGAATGGGTGTACCGATTGCGTAGACAAGGGAGAAAATTGTAATGAGCTGTCCTGCGGCAGCAAGGGTCACTCCAAGAGAATCCGCAATCTTATCCAAAATCCCGGATATGATGAATTCGGATGTTCCTACTAAAAAACTGATAATCGCCAACATGTAAATTTTCCATGTATTAAGCAAGATAGATTCACTCCTCATTAATGATTAGTAATTTTATATAAATACATATCGTAATATGTTAATATGTATGAATAAAAAATAAACATATCGCGAAATGTCGAATTGTTAGTGAGGAAAATGAACCCAACCCTCTAAGGTACGGATCAGGTTCATTTTCATACTTCTTCTTTCAAGAAATCAGTAATTTTTGAGATTGCATCTTCATCTCGTTTGTAATACGTAAACTTTCCTATCCGCTCCGTTTTAATCAATCCTGCTCTAAGAAGCATCGAGAGGTATTGAGAGGCCGTGGACTGGGTCATGTTTAATTTTTCCGTAATCTGACTTACGCAAACGCCGGTTTCCTTCATGTCTATTCCCTCATGAGGGGTGAAGTGGAGTTCAGGCGCCTTGAGCCATTGTAAGATTTGCAACCTGGATTCATTGGATAATGCTTTAAATATCTCGATTGTTTTCATACATTTCATTATATCGAGAATTATCGATATGTCAAATGATTAATAAAAAAATCATTCCCATATTTCTTTTGCTACATCAACGACGAATTTCAGCTTTTCCCATTGCTGTTCTTCCGTTAGCTTGTTGCCGTGATGGGTAGAGGCGAAGCCGCATTGCGGGCTTAAGCATAATTGCTCGAGAGGAACGAAGTTCGAGGCTTCTTTAATGCGTGCCTTAACAGCTTCCTTGTTTTCGATTTCTCCATTTTTTGAAGTGACGACTCCTAGGACGACACGGGCTCCGCCATTTGGTATGTATTCCAATGGTTTGAAGTCCCCTGAGCGTTGATCGTCGTACTCCAAGAAGAATCCATCGACTTTTTCTTTTGCCAATAAAGTTGGGGCTATACGGGCATAACTTCCTTCGAACGCCCATGTCGACTGGTAGTTTCCACGACATAGATGTGTAGTGACGACAAGGTCTTCTGGTTTGCCTTCCAATGCGCCATTAATGACGCGAAGTGCTAGATCAATTAATTGTTCCCTCGTATATTTTCCATCTTTGAATTGGAAATCTGGAGCTGAAAGTCTGGCAATATATACATCATCCAATTGAAGATAACGTACACCTGCTTCATAAAATGCTTTCAAAGCATGCTGATAGGCTTTGATGATATCATTTGCATAGTCTTCAATATTAGGATAGATGTCTTCATTATGAATGCCTGCAGCAAATAATTGATTCGGACTGGGAATCGTTTGCTTGGCAACGGCACGTCCGTTCACGATTTTGTTCAATTCAATGAAATCACGAATGAAGGGATGTTCAGGATTGAATGAAACCTTCCCAGTATTGCGAACGTTATATCTCTCTGTTTCCACACCATCGAATGTGAGACCTTTTTCAGTCACATATCCCTCGATGCCATTTAAATGTTCGAGGAAGTCAAAGTGCCACCATGTTCGTCTGAACTCACCGTCCGTAACGACCTCTAATCCAACTTCAATTTGTTTATCGACAATCCGATTGATTTCTTCGGTTTCAACTTCACGAAGCCGCTCTGCTGAAAGGGTACCTTCCCTAAATTGCTTTCTGGCAATATGTAAACGTTCCGGTCTTAATAAACTTCCGACGTGATCGGCCCTGAATGGTGCTTTCGTTAATGTGATTGACATGTTGCATTCCTTCTTTCCTTTTAAAAATAAAAAACCTCTTCTTAAAAAATAAGAAGAGGTGTTGGCAACAAAGCTATATACTCTTCTTATCTTCAAGTTTTTACACTTCTGGAATTAGCACAGTACATGAATAGTCTGTTGCTGAGGTATCAAAGGGCCAGTCCCTCCACCTCTCTGGATAAGAGTTGTCTATTAAATTAAGTATGACTATACAGGTAGTTTGTACAAAGGTCAAGCGTTGAAGGTGGAAGATTTTGAATATACCGATTATTAATTTGGGCAGAAATGTTAACTGCATCGGGGAACCTGGCATATGCTATAACCGACGTTTCATATGCATGGCAGGAGGGGAATGCGAGGATGAGTACATTCAGTCCATTCAAAAATGGCATACCGATAACGGTAACTGAAGCCATGATAGAGAGAATTGTAAAAATGAAATCAGATGGTCACGATATTAAAGTCGAGATTACGCCAAAGCATATCGTGCTTTCAGGAACGATGGAAGTGAAAAAAATGATGTTTAAGAAAAACGTAGCTTTCCGGATTACATTAAAACCGGTACACGTCGAAAATAGAACGATTTCATTTGAATTAGTGGGAATGGAACCGATTGACAGGAATTTCATCAATCAAAGGATATTTAACAGACCGCCATTTTTTGAATTTGAAAATAGAACGATCAAGATGAATGTTAATGCTTGGAACATCGTGAGAAAAATTCCGGTGGGCACAATTAAATCGTATGAACTCGTCGAAGGTGCATTGAAAATGAAACTTTCTTTATGATTTAAGGGGATATTTTACATACATCCTTACTGCAATCTATAAAGGGAGTGCCAGGTATGTTAGTGTTATGGTGACATTGGACATGAAAAAATGTGTTTGATAAATCAAGCTCTTTAAAATATACTAAATGACTTGAAGTTTTGAGTTTTTCTGGGAATGAGGAGGATAATAATGGATCAGAAGATTTTGCCTGCTTCAGCAAGCATGAAGGATTTCGAAAGATTTTTAGAAAGTTCCTATGAAATAGGTGTGTTTCTTGATTTGCATATATCACAATTGAAAAATGTAAGTATGATGGCAAAGCAGCATAATAAGAAAATGATTTATCATGTCGATTTGATTCATGGCATAAGAAGTGATGAGTACGCGACAGAATTCATATGTCAGGAATATAATCCCTATGGGCTGATTTCGACTAAATCAAGCGTTATATTGAAAGCGAAGCAAAAGGGGGTCATTGCCATCCAGCGAATCTTTTTAATAGACTCACATGCGCTTGAGAAGAGTTATAAGCTGGTGCAGAAAACCAAGCCGGATTATATCGAAGTATTGCCGGGCGCCATGCCATGGATGATAAAAGAAGTGAAGGAACGATTGCAGACACCCATTTTTGCAGGCGGCCTCATACGTACTTCGGATGAAGTCCTGAACGCCCTCGATGCTGGAGCGTCGTCAATCACCACTTCCAAAACTGAATTATGGGATATCGTCTAATAGGGAAATTGAAAAAAATTACAGAAAAATAGATTAATTTTTCACAAAATATTGACAGCGTTTTCATAACCTAGTATATTTTACAGTACAAGTTAATATATGTGACGGAGACTAGGAGATTCACAACAGATCTATTCATAATTTTTTTATGAAGATAGTTCTGCTGTGGATCTCCTTTTATTTGTTGGCAAGGTTTAAAAATTTATCAGGGGAGGGGTTTTATCATGACTCCATTTTGGGGAGAAGTGTTAGGCACGATGATATTAGTTTTATTCGGAGCAGGTATTGGGGCGGGTTCATCCTTAAAGGGTTCCTATGCAAAGGATGCCGGTTGGATCGTTATCACGATAGCGTGGGGATTGGCTGTTACCATGGGTGTTTTTGCAGTGGGTTCCATAAGCGGGGCGCATTTAAACCCGGCGGTCACAGTAGGGTTTGCTATTATTGGGGAATTTCCTTGGAGTGATGTGCCTGGTTACATCGTGGCACAAATGATTGGCGCAATCCTGGGCGCAACTCTAGTATTCCTGCACTATTTGCCACACTGGAAAGCAACTGATGATCCAGGAACGAAGCTTGGTGTGTTTGCGACTTCACCTGCGATCCCGCACACATTTTCAAATCTATTAAGTGAGATGATTGGAACTTTCATCCTTATTCTTGGTTTATTATTTATAGGTGCCAATGATTTTACAGAGGGTCTAAACCCATTCGCAGTAGGGTTATTGATTGTCGTGATCGGGATGTCACTTGGGGGAACGACCGGATACGCCATTAACCCGGCCCGCGACCTGGGGCCGCGCATCGCTCACTTTTTGCTGCCGATACCTGGTAAAGGCAATTCCAATTGGGGCTATTCATGGATTCCGGTCGTTGGACCGATTGTTGGGGGTTCACTTGGTGCCGTTTGTTATAAAGCCTTCTTTATGGGGGAAATAACAGCAGGATTTTGGTCTGTTTTGGGTGCAAGCCTGGTACTATTGATATTAGCCTATGCTTTTGGTAAAAAACAGTCACATGAATTGGAAAGCAGAAATATCGCTAGTTAAATTAAAAGGAGGGGCATACACAATGGAAAAATACATTTTATCATTAGATCAAGGAACAACAAGTTCGCGGGCGATTTTATTTAACGTAAAGGGGGAAATCGTCCATTCTTCCCAAAAGGAATTCACGCAGCATTTTCCTAAACCAGGCTGGGTCGAGCATAACGCCAATGAGATTTGGGGATCGATCCTGGCGGTGATTGCCGGTGTACTATCCGAATCCGGTGTAAAGCCAGAGCAAATTGCCGGTATCGGGATCACTAATCAGCGTGAAACAGCAGTCGTTTGGGATAAGGAAACAGGTACCCCTGTCTATAATGCGATTGTATGGCAGTCCAGGCAAACAAGTGAAATCTGTGATGATTTGAAGGAAAAGGGACTTAATGATCTATTCCGGGATAAAACGGGATTGTTGATAGATGCATATTTTTCCGGAACGAAAGTGAAATGGATCCTCGATAATGTAGAAGGGGCACGACAAAAGGCGGATGAAGGCAAGCTGTTATTTGGTACCATCGATACTTGGCTGATCTGGAAGCTATCAGGGGGCAAGGCTCATGTAACGGACTATTCCAATGCATCCCGGACATTGATGTACAATATCCATGAACTGAAATGGGATGAAGAACTGCTTGAGATATTGACTGTACCAAAGTCAATGCTGCCGGAAGTAAGGCCTTCATCTGAGGAGTATGCACGTACAATCGAATATCATTTCTTCGGCCAATCAATTCCGATCGCCGGGGCAGCCGGTGATCAACAGGCAGCATTATTCGGCCAAGCCTGCTTTAATGAAGGAATGGCTAAAAATACGTATGGAACAGGCTGTTTCATGCTCATGAATACAGGCGAAAAGGCTGTCAGTTCCGAACACGGTCTATTGACGACCCTTGCTTGGGGATTGAATGGGAAGGTCGAATATGCACTGGAAGGCAGTATATTCGTAGCTGGCTCCGCAATCCAATGGCTGCGTGACGGTCTGCGGATGCTTCATGATGCCAAGGACAGCGAAGCCTATGCAAAACGGGTGGAAAGTACGGATGGAGTATATGTGGTACCGGCTTTTGTAGGACTTGGAACTCCATATTGGGACAGCGAAGTGCGGGGAGCCGTTTTTGGTTTGACGCGCGGCACATCCAAAGAACATTTCATTCGTGCCACACTTGAATCACTTGCGTATCAAACGAAGGATGTCCTTGATGCAATGGAGGCGGATTCAGGAATCGAGCTGCAGACATTAAGAGTGGATGGCGGGGCAGTCAAGAATGACTTCTTGATGCAATTCCAAAGCGACTTATTACGGGTGCCAGTCGAGAGGCCGACCATAAACGAAACTACAGCATTAGGTGCTGCATACTTAGCTGGCCTTGCTGTCGGGTATTGGAAGGATCAAGAAGAAATCTCCCGGCAATGGGCAGTAGACAAAACCTTTAAACCATCCATGGAAGAGCAAGATAGTGAAAAATTATATGAAGGCTGGAAAAAAGCTGTACATGCCGCTATGGCGTTTAAATAAAAAACAAGATGTATTCTTACTCAAATGAGCTGGAGTATGCTATAATCAAATCAAGTTAATAACTCGGCCGGAGAACAGGAGAGACCATGAATGCGTTATCGTTAATTCGATAATGTGCATTTATGGTCTCTTTTTTTGTTTTTATTGGCGGATTAGGGATATTAATATCTATATAAACTATGCGAACAAATGAACCAATTGAATATAATGACCGAATTCACGAGTAAAAGTGCAGAATTCACGAGAACAGGACGAATTCACGAAAAAAAATAGAATGCAATACTTAAAGGAGGAGTCAGGCATGAGGTTTTCAAATATATTTCGGGAAGAAACGATCGAACTTCTGAAAAAAGAAAAATATGATGTGGTTGTCATTGGTGGGGGAATTACCGGTGCAGGGATCGCCCTGGATGCAACGACCCGTGGAATGAAAGTGGCATTGGTTGAAATGCAGGACTTTGCAGCAGGTACATCAAGCCGCTCGACAAAACTTGTTCATGGCGGATTGCGGTATTTGAAGCAATTTGAAATAAAAATGGTTGCCGAGGTTGGTAAAGAGCGAGAAATCGTTTATGAAAATGGACCGCATGTGACCACGCCGGAATGGATGTTGTTACCGATGCATAAAGGTGGCACCTTCGGGAAATTCAGTACCTCCATTGGACTTCGGGTATATGATTTCCTTGCGGGGGTTAAAAAAGCTGAACGCAGGAAAATGCTTTCGGCGGATGAAACACTAAAACGGGAGCCTCTTGTTAAGAAAGAGGGACTGAAGGGCGGCGGCTACTATGTTGAATATCGGACAGATGATGCACGTCTTACGATTGAAGTCATGAAAGCGGCTGTCGATAAAGGTGCAACACCGATAAATTATACAAAAGTAGATAAATTGTTATATGAAAATGGAAAGGTGAACGGCATCCAAGTTGCGGATTTACTTTCAGGTGATTCTTTTGAAATATACGCAGACAAAGTTATTAATGCAGCAGGTCCGTGGGTGGATTCCATTCGTGAGAAGGACCAATCGAAAAAAGGAAAAACGCTGAAGTTATCCAAGGGTGTTCATGTGGTCATCGACCAATCGAAATTCCCTTTGAAGCAGGCGCTATATTTTGATACGCCTGATGGACGGATGATTTTTGCCATCCCGAGAGCCGGTAAAGCTTATGTAGGGACTACGGACACTTTTTATGATGGTGATCCTGCAGTGCCTACCGTTACTTCCGAAGACCGTGCCTATTTATTAAAGTCCATACATTATATGTTTCCAGAAGTGAACATTACGGATGATGATATCGAATCAAGCTGGGCTGGGGTACGGCCGTTGATACTTGAAGAAGGAAAAGATCCTTCTGAGATATCAAGGAAAGATGAAATATGGGAGTCCGATTCTGGCCTTATCACGATTGCGGGAGGGAAATTGACCGGTTATCGCAAAATGGCAAAAACGACGGTCGACCTTTTGGCAGGGAAGCTTGCCCAGCAATACAATAAAACTTACCCAGCCAGCAGCACTAAAGGCATGCCGATTTCCGGAGGGGATGTCGGGGGATCAAGCAACTTCTCCGATTATATCAAGCAACATATTCAAATGGGAGTTGACTCAGGACTCGATGTTAAGGACTCCGAAGAGATATTGGCCATGTACGGGTCCAACGCACCTGTGTTATTCGATATCGCAAAAAGCGAAGGAGACGGAGGAGCAAGCAGTGACCTTCCAAAGAAATTGTTCGTACAGCTGAAATACGCACTAGAACATGAAATGGCCGCAACTCCAGTGGACTTCTTCTTCCGCAGAACGGGGACGCTATTATTCGATATCGATTTAGTCCAAACGCATAAACATGCAGTGATCGATTATATGGCTGGATATTTTGGATGGACGGAATCAACAAAAATGGAGAGAACCAATCAATTGGAACAGGAAATATTGGGTGCGATTAGAGTATCTTGAGCTATATGCAAAAAAACATGACGCCGGCGGAATCACTGGCGTTTTTTTAATAGCTCTTTTCTTCTTTCGCTCAACATCTTGGAGGCAAGTTATTACGGATCCATCCGTACGGCAGAGCTGGATTAGGCATTATGGTATGGATCAATGTCATTGCCATTTCAATTCTGGCTAAACCGGCGCTTATTACGTTAAGGGATTACGAAAAGCAAAAGAAGACAGGGGACGATCCGGTTTTCAATCCAAAAGCTTTAGGCAAAAAAAACGTCGATTTCTGGGAGCGTGAATACACCGGCGACAAGGAAAATGCCCTTAAATTAATATAATAATAGGTGAAACATGTATAAGGAGAGAAGAAACGCAGACCTGGCCGCGTTTCTTCTCTCCTCAGCTTATTGAATCTCCAAAAACCGGGGACGCTCATTAAGATCTCTGCTTTATAAGCTGTAAATCGATGTATAGTTGCATTCTCGAATGAAAGTCATCAAAATCGATTGAGGTGAGATCGGTTATTTGATTCAATCTATATTTCAATGTATTGGTATGAATGTATAGCTGTTCAGCTGTCGGTTTGATCCGGCAATTGTTCAACAGATATATTTCCAGTGTTTGAAGGAGTTTGGTCTGGCTTTCCTGGTCCTTCTTTTGAAGCATCTCTAAATCCGTATTGATATAATTCGTTTTAGTATGATGGTTGGCGATCATTTCGAGGTAACGGAATATCCCAAGCTTGCTATATTGGAAAGGAAGCTGTTCAGGTTTGCCGATGAACTTGGCTGCGTTGATCACTTCCAGGGCTTCGAGATAGGATTTTCTTAATTGAAGAATCGAAGAATACTCATTTCCGATTCCCAGGAATACCTTTTTGTCATTGAATTGGGAAAGAACGGTGTTCGTTAAATCATTGGCGCTATCGGTAAGCAGGTCTTTCCCTTTTCCGTTGCTGCCAATCAAGACGATGATCTTCAATTGGTTTGTGAATACATGGGTAAAATGATTCAATGCATTGGCGAATAGACTGACTGTATCCGCTAATTCATCGAAATGTTCCGCATCGGATTGAGCGATGGTAAAGACATTGACAAGGAAAGTTTCTGGAATGAGAAGACTCATATTGGCAGCTTCCCATTTTATTTGGTTTTCTGTTTGATAGACTTCGTCAATGACCTTTTGATAAAACTCATTTTTTTCTTCATCTTTTTTCATGTTTATCTGTTTTTTCTGATAAAGGAGCTTGCCGATATGATGGGAAACTTCATGTAAAAATTCCAAATCGGAATCAGTCATCATTTCCGTTTCTTGGACCCAAATGAATCCGAAGACCTGTCCTTTGTGAACGGCGCTTACAACGACTCTTTGATTTAATCCGATCTCCTCGATTTGTTGCACCCTAAATGGATGCTCCACGGTTTTAAGCTGTTCGACAATGCCCTCATCCATGAATTTTTCCAGAATTGGAATCGGCCAATGCTTTGTGAAGATGGTTTGCCGATTGGCTTGGTCGAAGTGTTCGATATAATATGAACTATATGCCAGCAATAAAAATTGGTCATTTTCGATGACGACTGGTTTTTTTAAATAAGTGCTGACCATATCCGTTATATCGTTGATGTTTGTGATAGTCAGAATTTTTTCTAATGACATATATGGCCCCCTGTTATTTTTTGAAGTATATGACAACTTAGTTTAATAATACTTTTAAACGGATGATGTGTATAGGGGGAAGAAAAAAGAAGGAACGGTATATGAAAAATACCGTTCCTTTTAGGGGTTTTATTTTTGTTTTAAAGTTTTTTCAAATTCTTCGAATTTCTCTTCTACTTCTTTTGATGGTTTCGCTGTTAGAAGACTGACCACGATGATGGCAATCAAGCTTGCTCCAAAACCAGGAATCATTTCATACATCATATCGGATAATCCTGCCATCGACCAGAAAATTACAGTAGCGGCACCAACGATCATCCCGGCTAAAGCGCCCCATCTTGTCATTCGCTTCCAGCAGAGGCTCAGTATGACCAATGGACCGAATGAAGATCCGAATCCAGCCCATGCATACCCGACAAGTCCAAGGATCGTGTCATTCTGTTCCCAAGAGAGAATGAGCGCTATGACGGATATGGTCAGTACGGAAAGCCTGCCCAGGAAAACAAGCTCTTTATCTGAAGCGGAACGACGGAAGAAAGTTTTGTACATATCCTCCGTTAAAGAGCTGGCCGTAACCAACAACTGCGAAGAAATCGTGCTCATGATAGCTGCCAGTATCGCTGAAATCAAGAAACCAGTGATAAGCGGGTGGAATAGTATTTCCCCTAACTCTATGAAAATCGTTTCAGGATCAGCTAACTTCAGGTTGTTCTGATGGAAATACGTGATACCGATGAATCCAGTCAGCATGGCACCGATACTGGAGAAAATCATCCAGCCCATTCCGATAGTACGGGCTTTCTTGATTTCTTTAATAGAACTGATCGCCATAAAGCGGACAATGATATGCGGCTGTCCGAAGTAACCCAGTCCCCAAGCAAATAATGAGATGATGCCTAAAAAGCTTGTCCCCGTGAAAATATTCAATAGAGCTGGATCAATGGAACGTGGCGTATCTATGGAAGGACCGAAACCGCCAACATGGAAAAGGGTGACGATCGGTACAAGAACCAAGGCGACAACCATGATGATCCCTTGAACAAAGTCTGTCCAGCTTACTGCCAGGAATCCACCGAATAAAGTATAGGCAACGGTGACGCCTGTTAAGATCCATAGACCTGTATGGTAATCAAGGCCGAATGTACTTTGGAATAAGACTCCGCCGGATACCATTCCGGAAGAAACGTAAAAGGTAAAGAATACGAGGATAACCAAAGCCGAAATGAGCCTTAAGATCTGTGAGCCCTCGCCAAAACGATTTTCCAGGAAAGCGGGGATCGTAATCGAGTTATTGGCGACTTCCGTATAGGTTCTCAATCTAGGTGCAACATACAGCCAGTTCATATAGGCTCCTAATGTGAGACCGATTACAATCCAGATTGAACTTAGTCCTGTTGCGAACATGGCACCAGGCATACCCATTAAAAGCCAACCGCTCATATCAGCGGCACCGGCGCTTAATGCAGTGACGGCAGGTCCAAGACCCCGGTCGCCCAGCATATAATCATTTAAATTGGAAGTCCTTTTGTAAGCGAAGTAACCGATGAGAAGCATGCCAGCCATGTAAATGCTGATCGAAATTATTAATGCGTAATCCATAAAAGACTCCCTTCGTGATGAAATATATAATTTTTTGTTTTAAAAGAGGAAGCAACCTATTTGTCACTTCCTCCATTTAATCTCGTTTTGGTTTCCGTATCCAGAATGAAAGATACGAAAACCATAAGGGTTTCAAATCATCTTCAAATAGCTCAATGGAACATTATCAGAATGTTTCGGATGTTGTTTTTGCTTGCATATGAAGCTGCAAGTAGTCCGGTCCGCCAGCCTTGGAATCAGTTCCTGACATGTTGAACCCGCCGAATGGCTGATAACCTACGATTGCACCAGTACAGCCGCGGTTGAAATACAAGTTCCCGACATGGAATTCGTCGCGTGCTTTTTCCATGTTAAGGCGATTTGTCGTAATGACAGCTCCAGTCAAACCATATTCAGTGTTATTGGCAATCTCAAGAGCTTCGTTAAAGTCCTTCGCTTTTGTGAAGGCAACGACTGGTCCGAAGATTTCTTCTTGCATCAAGCGGGCTTGCGGATCGACATCAGCAACGATTGTCGGTTGAACGAAGTAGCCTGTAGAGCTATCTCCTTCTCCTCCAGTCAGAATGCGTCCTTCTTGGTTCCCGATTTCAATATAGCTCATGATTTTGTCAAAAGCAGCTTGATCGATAACTGGACCCATGAAATGGTTTTCTACAGGATTACCAACTGTAAGTTGTTTTGTTAATTCAACAGCGCGATCTAATACTTGATCGTATACATCTTCTACGATGACAGCACGTGAACAAGCAGAACATTTTTGTCCAGAGAAGCCAAATGCAGATTTCACGATCGATTGAGCGGCCAATTCAAGATCTGCCTCTTTGTCGACAACGATCGTATCTTTTCCGCCCATTTCAGCAATGACACGCTTCAGCCAAATTTGGCCTTCGTTCACTTCTGAAGCACGTTTGTAAATACGCAGACCTACATCACGTGAACCTGTAAAGGAAATGAAACGTGTTTTTGGATGATCAACCAGGTAGTCGCCCACTTCGGCTCCGCTTCCTGGAACGAAATTCAACACACCTGCCGGAAGGCCTGCTTCAAGCATCACTTCAACGAATTTAGCTGCAACGATAGGAGTAGTCGAAGCTGGTTTCAACAGGATTGTGTTACCAGTGACGATAGCGGCAACAGCTGTACCTGCCATGATAGCGAATGGGAAGTTCCAAGGAGAAATGATGATGCCTACCCCTAATGGAATATAATCATAGCGGTTAAATTCTCCCGGACGGCTTTGAACAGGCACACCATCTTTAAGAGTCAGCATTTGACGGGCATAGAATTCTAGGAAATCGATTGCTTCCGCTGTATCCGCATCAGCCTCATTCCAAGGTTTTCCCGCTTCTTTTGTCAATAACGCAGAGAATTCATGCTTGCGTCTGCGAATGATGGCAGCCGCTTTGAACAAAACGTCAGCGCGGATTTCAGGTTTCACTTTTTTCCAGCTTTCAAAAGCGGTAACAGCTTCCTGCATGGCTTTTTCAGCAAGATCCCTATTCGCTTTCGATACTCGGCCGATGACCTCTTGCTTATCTGCAGGGTTATATGAAACGATTTTCTCATCAGTCGTCACTTTCTCTGCCCCGATATAAAGAGGGTAGTCTTGCCCTAAGTAGCCCTCAACAGTTTGAAGAGCTTCCTGATATGCTTTTTTGTTTTCCTCGTTTGTAAAATCGACAAATGGTTCGTGTTTATATGAAATCATTGATAATCACACCTTTTAATAGATTTTTTGTAGCAATTAATAATGTTGAATGTATATTTAGCTTCTGACCATCCCTTTGAAGGCAAAGGCAATATTGGATGGCCTTTCTGCAAGCCTTCTCATGAAGTATCCATACCAATCCAGACCATATGGTACATAGACGCGCATTTTGTAACCTTGCTTGACCAATTCATATTGAGTTTTGTTTCTCATGCCATAAAGCATTTGGAATTCGAATTGTGTATTTGGAATGTTGTGCCTCTTAGCCAACTCTTTTGTATACTCGATGATTTTGTCATCATGTGAGGCGATGGCCGTATAATTACCGTTAAGAAGACTTTGCTTGATCAACTTTTTATAGTTTTCATCTACATCATCCTTTTCGGGAAAAGCCACCTCGGGAGATTCCTTGTAGGCACCCTTTACGAGACGCAGGAATGGCTTATATTGGCCAAGGTCCTCCAAGTCTTTCTCTGTGCGGAATAAATATGCTTGTAGAACAGTACTTATGCAGCTGTATTTTTCTTTGAACTGTCTAAAGATATCGATTGTTGCCTGACAGCGAACTTCATCTTCCATATCGATCGTGACCATGACTTTATGTTTTTCGGCTGTATCAAGAATTTTCGTCATATTCTCAATCACGAGTTTATGATCGATATCAAGTCCCAAAGAAGTCATCTTCAGAGAAACCTGTGAATCAAGTTTTTCCCTGCTGATCATTTCGATAGTCTCGATGCATTCTGCCGTCCGTTCCTGAGTCACTTCCTTAGAATCAACGAATTCCCCAAGATGGTCAACTGTAACCGACAAGCCGCTATTATTAAGTTGTTTAATGAATTTAATGGAACTTTGGAAATCAGTTCCCCCGATGATCTTTCCAGCAGCAAAATTCCCTCCGCTTTTTTTAGCAATATTATTAAGCAGATTATTTTTAGATAAAAATAAGAAAAAGTCCCTTGTAATGGCTTCCATATAAAGCGCACCCCCTAAGAAGATGTATTTCAATAAATTAAGCTTACGATTTTTCGACAATATTCTCAATGTTCTAAAAAAACAATAATAATACCTTGAATTTGTCGGTTATGGACAAATGAAAAGGTTTACATTTTTTCTTGTATGTTCAGATGAAACGAAGGTTTATATTTTAACTTAAAGAGAAACGCTATAGGTAAAGCCTTTAGCAGGAAACAATGATGTGAATGACATCAATAAATACGTTTAATAGTGGAATCTCGACCATAATCATCCAATACGTTATAATGAACCTAATTTAACAGAATGGGTCAATGTCCAAGAAAAAACGATAAATGTAGCTTTCAGAAGTAAAATGGATGTAAAACCGTAAAATAAGTCGCATCGGCAAGCCGGGGAGGATAAGGAATGGATGCTGTCCTTGAGGAACTTAGAGAAACATCAGGATTGATAATAGGATTAATAATGGCCCTGATAATTTTGGGGTTGATCGGTTATGCCCTTACGAATGTACATGAATCCATTGTGTCACCTGTGGTTCAGTTCATAAAGAAAATGGTTAGTCGAAAATAACTCAAGCGGAATACATAACCTTTTGTCCCTAATCGATAACAAGCCCTTGTTTAAAGAAATCCCTGCAGGGTTTGTCTAAAAGGGACAAAAGAACCGCAAGATATACATATCATCCGAAAACCCCCGCGTCTAATGGAAGTGGGGGATTTCGGACTGTAGACAAATTCGAAGAAAAGCGGGTTTGTCTACATTTTCTTTATTTAAAAATTGCAGTTGATTTCAAAGTGGGAGGATACGCTTGGGAAGTTAAGGACATGAAGCTGCCGGATGACGTCATTCCAGCGAAAGGAAGCTTGAATTATGGGAGCATTTTATATTGTGGATGAAGACTAAGCATCATAATAATTCGATCAACTTTGATCTGATATACATCCATCACAGACAAAAGTAGTTCCTTCTAAATTTTAAAAGCAAACTTGATTGGAATGGGTGTGCGAGACTCCGGCGGGAAAAGCGCGTCCAAGTGCGGACCGGATAGCGAGTGCCTGGAGTGGAAAATAACGATTTCATCAAACTCATTTATTATCGAGTTTGTCTACTGTCTGAAACCTGTTTTTTTATAGAGCACCATTTGCGAAGCAGTATAAATATGGGGTACTACGGTTTATGTCTATTCCGATTTATAGAATATCCTGAAAAGGAAATGAAGGAACAGCGACCCACTGGCCCTTGATGGATTAATGACGGAGGCTTATCAAGAGTTTTATAAGGGTGAGGACGCGTGTTCCTAATACGAACATTTGCTGTCTCCTTAAATATTAAAATAGTCATCTGCCTTTGCGTCGGCATCTATACTTCGAACCGCCTTCATGATTTTCTTTAATACCCCGGCTGACGGCACATACTTAGGATCGCTGCAAACTCTGCTTATCGTATTGCGTGAGATTCCTGACGCACTTACAAACTCCTCTTGTGTATATCCGTGCTTATCGATTAATTTACCAACCTTGCTCCGCAGCTTTCTCTTCCCTAATCTAAACATTTTGATAACCTCCTAGAATTATTTACTAACAGTCTGGTCCAACTTTCACAAAAATATACACATAGTTTCGCAAATATTTGGTATCACGGAAGTCGGTTTCTGCTTAGTACGTAAATAAAGAGTTAAAGTATAGTTTAGTATATCTGCGTGTTTTTACCCTCGGAAATTGTAAGAATAGCGAAGGGGCAAGTTTTAGAATGAACTACGTTTCTCTTACTCCATGCATCTTAAAAAAGAATAATAATAGTAGTAAATAATGATTGGAGAAAAATGTTATAATACATAAGGTATCAGAATATTTAAAAATATATTTTCAAAAAAGATAAACACAAATAAGAAAGAGAATTTTTGTTTGAAGGTAACAATTGGCCCAGCTATGTATGGAAGTGAGGGTGATGAAGAAGTGAATATGGTAATTATTTATTACCAATAAGTCAGTCCACCTTAAACATTAATCAGATGGGAATCAAAGGCTAAACGGATGGAAATTGATGATTTGTCTCTTAAAAAACAGCTATCAACAAAAATTGTGAGAATCAATCAAGGCTCGATTGAAGGAAAGGTGTATGGTTGAAGTGAATGTTGAATCTTATTTTTCTGAAAACATTAAAGTGGCACTTAAGAATGATCCGCCCGGTGCATGGATGCCAGATCTGCCAGATGGTTGTATTCGCTTGAGTTCAGGCTATCCTGATCCTGCACTTGTTCCTGCTGAGGAGCTCAAGGTATCTGTAGCCAGACTTCTTGATGAGGAGCAGGATTTGCCGCTCCATTATCTCGGAAGTCCACGAATTGCAAAACTAAAGCACCAAATCCAGAAAAGATTAGGAGAGCGGGGAATTTGCATTTCGGAAGAACAGCTTTTGATTACATCAGGAGCTTGCCAGGGGATTGATCTTATTGCCCGCATTCTTCTTGATGATAAAGCTGTCGTAGCGGTAGAGTCTCCCACCTATATGGAGGCTTTAGAGATTTTTCAAAACTATACGAAGCAGATTATTAGTATACCTATAGATGAAAAGGGTCTCCAAACATACCGATTAAAAGAAATGCTGGATGAAAGGAAACGTACAGGTCAAACCCTTCCGCGTTTTCTATATACAATCCCAACCTTTCAAAACCCAACTGGGACGACTATGACAATTGAACGCCGGAAGCATTTAATGGAGCTTTCTATCGAGTTTGATTTCCTCATTCTAGAGGATGATGCATACGGAGAATTATCCTTCGATAAAAATTCGGTGCCAATAAAATCTATTGATAAATGCGGGCGAGTCCTCCAAGTTGGGTCATTATCCAAGGTTGTTGCGCCAGGAATGAGGATTGGATGGATAGCGGGAGAACGTGAATTCATTAAGGCTTTAGAGTGGTTTAAAAAAGATTTAGACCATCCATTTGCTCAAAGTACAATGGCTGTATACTTAGAAAACACCGATTTTGAGAAACGACTCGACCTTCTAAAAGATGTGTATCGTTCTAAATGTGCTACGTTAATCCGTTCGATGGAACAATTTCTTCCAGAATCCGTTTCCTGGTATGTACCAGATGGTGGTTACTTTGTATGGGTGAGAATTCCAGGTGTTGATACGTCGCATTTATTATCACAGGCTCTAGCTGAGGGTGTTTCATATGTTCCAGGGAAATACTTTTTCTTGGATCAAAACGATGGAACCGAGTTTCTCCGGCTCTCGTTCAGTTATTCCAATGAGGAAGAAATAATCGAGGGAACTAGAAGACTGGGACAGCTTATCGCATCTTTTCTTTAATGTCCTGAAGGATTGTTAGTTTTAAGTTTGAAATATTTGAATGTGCCTACTTCCTTAAAGGGGGTAGGTTTTTTTATAAAAGGATTCTTTATCTCTTTCGCGATGATTTTATCGTAAATTCTTTCAAACTTGGGAAATGATAAGCACCATAGATAAAGCCCACTACTGAAGCACACAAAAAAATGGTATTTGTAGATTGTGGTGATTCAAATGATCTCCATGTAATTAATTCTTGAAATTAGATGAAATCATTAAAATAATAATAAGTGTTTATGACCAAAGAATGATCCGTGCGTTTATTTTTTAAAAAATCCAAAGAAAAAAACCCTTGCTGCACAAGGGTTTTTCGGATATGGAGCATAGCGGGATGCTGACCTCTCCGCTGCCAGTTATCATCTATTACGAAATTTAAGCGTCAAGTCTTCCGGAAGTCAATAGTAACAACGAAAGTCAACACGTCTATTCAGTTACGATATGCCAATTTATATCGTTAGTCGCTGTTATCAGCAACAATGAAGTGCGTTTCCTTGCGTTGAATGGCCAATGACCCAATTATTCGCCCTCGAAATCAGTTACACCCCAAGTTTGGTCATAATCATATCCGTTGAAATAGATATCCAAATCGTGAAACAATCGGTGAAGTTGAACCATTGCGTCACGATTATCTTCTTTGAAAACGACGTTCGCATATTCTTCGATTTTCTTGAAGTCCGCCGTTATTTCATTGTTCTTCACTTTTGCACCCTTCAACGTTTGAAGCACGTCTTTGGCATTCGCTCGTTGTGCCCTATAATCCGCCGATTTAACGCCGCCATATCCAAGCGTATCGTTCAAGAATGAATGGGTTTCCGCAATGAAAGTGTGACCGTCCCCGCCGTTCGCTAATGTTACAACGTCCTTTGCAATAGGTATGTTCACGACTTCTTGGTCAACGTCTTGGGGGGTGTCCCCTTCATCCGCCGCCGCTGTTTCATGTTCCTTTTCGATCGCTTTATAATCATTGACGTTCTCTAATACTGCGAAAGTTCCCCAAGTACCCAATCCGACAACAATTGCAATCCCCAATGTCCAACCGAGAATTTTTTTCATTTTCATGTAAATCGCCCCTATGTAAAATTTCTTTTTTAATCGTAATATAAATAGATTCATATTTTAAGGAATAATCCGAAAATAAAAGACGCCAATCCGTCATGAATTGACGATTTCTTTCCTATATGCGACTAACTTTTCGATATTGGTTTCGACATTGGATTCAATTCGTGCAAATACTTCGTTGCTTGGCTTTTCGGATCAAGCGATTCTTCCCGTGGGAAATCTAATTTCGACAATGCCATTAAAGCATAGTATTGATGAACCCGAATTACATGACAAATTCATGTTACTATCGGTTTTAATTAGGGGTATATTTCTTCTTTCTGATCTCATACTAAAGATTAAGAAGGAGGGGTATCTATCCATGGCAAAACGAACAAAGAAAAATGATGCAGACCAAAAGAACAAACAAGGATTTGATTCAAGTAAAACTGATTCAGAATTCTCTAAAGAATTTGGCAGTGCAAACGCTAATCAAGCACATAAAAATAAAGCAAAAAAAGAAAAAGCATCTAAAAATCAAGGTGAGTGGAAAGGCATGCATTAATTAATACTTGCCGGACTCGAACTCATGATAAGTGATGCCTGCACCGAGTACAAAGGGTGGAGGCTTATCATACTTCAAACTATTTACTGAACTTTATGTAAAGGAGCTTATTTAGATGACTCAATCTAAGGGACAACAAGAACGCCAATGGAAAGATCGTAAACAATCGCAGAATCCACATGGTAAGGTCAGATCATTTGAACAACTAGCTGAAGATGCGGGCAAAAATGAATCTGAAACTAAGTAAAACTGTTTAAGAATGAGAGGCTATCCCAAGTCTTTACGGATTTAGCAGATAAAATACTTTAGTGTACTGAAGGTGCAAATTGTGCAATAAATGGGCAGGAATGATAAAAAGAAAAAAACCCTTGCTACACAAGGGTTTTCGAGTATGGAGCATAGCGGGATCGAACCGCTGACCTCTACGCTGCCAGCGTAGCGCTCTCCCAGCTGAGCTAATGCCCCGAATTGAGGTACAATAATTATTTTATCGAATTTTCGGGAAAAGTCAATAATAAATATGAGATTTTTGAAAAAATAATAAAAAAAACCGTTTGAGTGTAGTCAAACGGTTTTTTTTTATTATGCATTTTCGATTTCTACCCGTGCAATCTCCTTAAGATTGGAGACGGTGTAATACACTTCCGATGTTCGGACTTTTTGATCAACCAGAACTTTAAGTGTCAAGAGGTGGTGGCTTTCTTCCACATCCTTGATTCTAAGGTTTTTGATGAATATCTTTTCGTCTTTGATTTTTTTCAGTACGACGGCTATGTCATCTTTATTTTTTACCACCAGCTGCAGAAAGATTTCTTTTTGCCGTAGCTTCATGGGTCCGAGCCAGGTGACGATTGCGGGCACCAATTCGACACTTATGATCAATAGGATTACGCCGGCTGTGGCCTCGAGGAAAAATCCAGCTCCAACGGCAATCCCGATTCCGGCCGCTCCCCAGATGATGGCGGCTGTCGTTAAACCGGATATGCTGTTGTTGTCCCGCCTGAGAATGACGCCTGCACCGATAAAGCCGACGCCAGAAACGATCTGAGCCGCTAGACGCAAGGGATCCATTGTGATATTTACGTCGTCGCTCCCCGGGAACTTATATGCGGATTCCATGGAAACGATCGTTAATAAACAGCTGACGATTGAAATGACCAGGCTTGTTTTTAATCCAACGGGTTTTCGTTTCATTTCTCGCTCGAGTCCGATAATTAGTCCAAGGAGAGCTGAAATCCCCAATTTGATAAGGATTTGCAGTTCCGATTGAGGGTCGAATGTCCATTCCATTTTGTTTCACCACTTCCGAATTATTATCGAAGAATAAGATCATCTGTTGCCATATACCCGTTTTTTCAAAAAAAACTACCTTAATAATTTTAACATAGTAGAATAGAGTTCAATGTAACGTAATTCCATTGAAAGGAGGAATTTAAGTGCAACTGCCAAAAGTGAATCCCTATGTAGCGTTGGCAATCGGTGTGGCATCCGTATCGTTTTCGGCCATCCTTGTTAAATTGGCGACCGCTCCATCGGGTATTATCGCCTTTTACCGTTTATTATTTACTGTCCTTCTTATGTTGCCGGTTTTCTTGGTGAAATACCGTCATGAACTTAAATTTATTGAAAAAAAGGATTGGCTGTATTCGATTGCGGCAGGAGTGTTTTTGGCTTTTCATTTTATTTTATGGTTTGAATCGCTTAATTACACATCGGTCGCGAGTTCAACTGTGCTTGTCACACTCCAGCCTTTATTCGCTTTTGCCGGAGCTTACCTGTTTTTTAAAGAAAGATTTTCAATGAAGGCGATATTGAGCGGCATCATTGCGATAGCCGGCAGCCTTGTCATTAGCTGGGGCGATTTAAGAATCAGCGGTATGGCACTTTGGGGAGATATTCTTTCGCTTATCGCATGTGCGCTGGTAACCGGTTATTTACTGTTTGGCCAAAATGTTCGAAAACGCATCTCTTCTATAACATATACTTTTGTCGTGTATGCAATCAGCGCTGTCGCATTGTTTTTCTATGTGATCTTTAAGGGAGAGGCATTGGCGCCTTATCCTGCTTCCAATTGGCTCTATTTCATTTTGCTTGCCATTTTCCCGACTTTATTAGGGCATTCTTTATTCAATTGGTCACTAAAGTGGTTAAGCACTTCGACGCTTTCGATGGGAATCTTACTTGAACCGGTGGGAGCGACAATTTTGGCTTACTTCATATTAGATGAACCGATACTCTGGACGCAGGTCTTGGGAGGTACCATCATATTGGGTGGTTTGATGATGTTCTTAAAGGATGAAAAGAAAGGCAAGGTACATAAAGAAGCGAAAGTCTCCGTATAAAAGCAGTAAGTCTCCCGACTTACTGCTTTTATTTAATAGGGGTGAAACAAATAGGTGATCCGTGTGAAAATCAAAGCAAAAGTAAAGCTGAATAAAAACGTCGTACCATTCACCTTACCTTTTTCTCTGCTGAACTTGATGGCTTCATAAAAAGCGGTACTGAATAAGTAAAGGGCCATACTGTAAGAAATGAGTAATCCGATTAATGGCAGATTCATTGCTTCACCTCATGGAAAAAAGATATCTATATATGACTATTTGTTTTTATTGGAAATATGCTTCGTTTATTCATAAAACATGAGCTTGGCCCGGATAGCAGGGGAAAGGGTGTGATGATGATGTAAAGAATATATAGAAGGAAATAGGTGAAAATGTTTTTTTTGAAAAAGTTTTAAAAAACGTATTGCAAACATTTTTAGTACATGGTATATTATTTCTTGTCGCTAAGACAGCAACTCAAACAGCTAACAAGTTGTTGAAAAAGATTTTAAAAAAAGTTGTTGACGAAACGTGACAGAATGTGTTACATTATAGAAGTCGCTTCTGAGAGAAACGACAACAAATTGCTCTTTGAAAACTGAACAAAACAAAGCGCCAACGTTAAATTTTAAGTGAGCACACACTATTAAAAAAGCAAATGAGCAAGTCAAACATTTCTTCGGAGAGTTTGATCCTGGCTCAGGACGAACGCTGGCGGCGTGCCTAATACATGCAAGTCGAGCGAATCGATGGGAGCTTGCTCCCTGAGATTAGCGGCGGACGGGTGAGTAACACGTGGGCAACCTGCCTATAAGACTGGGATAACTTCGGGAAACCGGAGCTAATACCGGATACGTTCTTTTCTCGCATGAGAGAAGATGGAAAGACGGTTTACGCTGTCACTTATAGATGGGCCCGCGGCGCATTAGCTAGTTGGTGAGGTAATGGCTCACCAAGGCGACGATGCGTAGCCGACCTGAGAGGGTGATCGGCCACACTGGGACTGAGACACGGCCCAGACTCCTACGGGAGGCAGCAGTAGGGAATCTTCCGCAATGGACGAAAGTCTGACGGAGCAACGCCGCGTGAACGAAGAAGGCCTTCGGGTCGTAAAGTTCTGTTGTTAGGGAAGAACAAGTACCAGAGTAACTGCTGGTACCTTGACGGTACCTAACCAGAAAGCCACGGCTAACTACGTGCCAGCAGCCGCGGTAATACGTAGGTGGCAAGCGTTGTCCGGAATTATTGGGCGTAAAGCGCGCGCAGGTGGTTCCTTAAGTCTGATGTGAAAGCCCACGGCTCAACCGTGGAGGGTCATTGGAAACTGGGGAACTTGAGTGCAGAAGAGGAAAGTGGAATTCCAAGTGTAGCGGTGAAATGCGTAGAGATTTGGAGGAACACCAGTGGCGAAGGCGACTTTCTGGTCTGTAACTGACACTGAGGCGCGAAAGCGTGGGGAGCAAACAGGATTAGATACCCTGGTAGTCCACGCCGTAAACGATGAGTGCTAAGTGTTAGAGGGTTTCCGCCCTTTAGTGCTGCAGCTAACGCATTAAGCACTCCGCCTGGGGAGTACGGCCGCAAGGCTGAAACTCAAAGGAATTGACGGGGGCCCGCACAAGCGGTGGAGCATGTGGTTTAATTCGAAGCAACGCGAAGAACCTTACCAGGTCTTGACATCCTCTGACAACCCTAGAGATAGGGCTTTCCCCTTCGGGGGACAGAGTGACAGGTGGTGCATGGTTGTCGTCAGCTCGTGTCGTGAGATGTTGGGTTAAGTCCCGCAACGAGCGCAACCCTTGATCTTAGTTGCCAGCATTCAGTTGGGCACTCTAAGGTGACTGCCGGTGACAAACCGGAGGAAGGTGGGGATGACGTCAAATCATCATGCCCCTTATGACCTGGGCTACACACGTGCTACAATGGATGGTACAAAGGGCTGCAAACCTGCGAAGGTAAGCGAATCCCATAAAGCCATTCTCAGTTCGGATTGTAGGCTGCAACTCGCCTACATGAAGCCGGAATCGCTAGTAATCGCGGATCAGCATGCCGCGGTGAATACGTTCCCGGGCCTTGTACACACCGCCCGTCACACCACGAGAGTTTGTAACACCCGAAGTCGGTGAGGTAACCTTTATGGAGCCAGCCGCCTAAGGTGGGACAGATGATTGGGGTGAAGTCGTAACAAGGTAGCCGTATCGGAAGGTGCGGCTGGATCACCTCCTTTCTAAGGATAATTACGAGAGCGCTTTTGTTTTGTTCAGTTTTGAATGAGTAATTCATTCAAATAGGAAAGACAAGCATCACGATGTGATGGATTCTTTCTGCTTTGTTCCTTGAAAACTAGATAATAGATAGAAGGCAATTAATTTTTTTCAAAGCATCTGTAAGATCTTTTTTAACGGTTAAGTTAGAAAGGGCGCACGGTGGATGCCTTGGCACTAGGAGCCGATGAAGGACGGGACTAACACCGATATGCTTCGGGGAGCTGTAAGTAAGCTTTGATCCGGAGATTTCCGAATGGGGAAACCCACTGTTCGTAATGGAACAGTATCTTTACCTGAATACATAGGGTACTGAAGGCAGACCCGGGGAACTGAAACATCTAAGTACCCGGAGGAAGAGAAAGCAAATGCGATTTCCTGAGTAGCGGCGAGCGAAACGGAATTAGCCCAAACCAAGAGGCTTGCCTCTTGGGGTTGTAGGACACTCAACATGGAGTTACAAAGGAACGGGGTAAATGAAGTGATCTGGAAAGGTCCGTCAAAGAAGGTAAAAACCCTGTAGTTGAAACTTCGTTCCCTCCTGAGTGGATCCTGAGTACGGCGGGACACGAGAAATCCCGTCGGAAGCAGGGAGGACCATCTCCCAAGGCTAAATACTCCCTAGTGACCGATAGTGAACCAGTACCGTGAGGGAAAGGTGAAAAGCACCCCGGAAGGGGAGTGAAATAGATCCTGAAACCGTGTGCCTACAAGTAGTCAAAGCCCGTTAATGGGTAATGGCGTGCCTTTTGTAGAATGAACCGGCGAGTTACGATTTCATGCGAGGTTAAGTTGATAAGACGGAGCCGCAGCGAAAGCGAGTCTGAATAGGGCGAATGAGTATGAGGTCGTAGACCCGAAACCAGGTGATCTACCCATGTCCAGGGTGAAGTTCAGGTAACACTGAATGGAGGCCCGAACCCACGCACGTTGAAAAGTGCGGGGATGAGGTGTGGGTAGCGGAGAAATTCCAATCGAACCTGGAGATAGCTGGTTCTCTCCGAAATAGCTTTAGGGCTAGCCTCAAGATGAGAGTATTGGAGGTAGAGCACTGATTGGACTAGGGGCCCCCAACGGGTTACCGAATTCAGTCAAACTCCGAATGCCAAATACTTATTCTTGGGAGTCAGACTGCGAGTGATAAGATCCGTAGTCGAAAGGGAAACAGCCCAGACCACCAGCTAAGGTCCCAAAGTATACGTTAAGTGGAAAAGGATGTGGAGTTGCTTAGACAACCAGGATGTTGGCTCAGAAGCAGCCACCATTTAAAGAGTGCGTAATAGCTCACTGGTCGAGTGACTCCGCGCCGAAAATGTACCGGGGCTAAACGTATCACCGAAGCTGTGGATTGACACCGTATGGTGTCGATGGTAGGAGAGCGTTCTAAGGGCGTTGAAGTCAGACCGGAAGGACTGGTGGAGCGCTTAGAAGTGAGAATGCCGGTATGAGTAGCGAAAGAAGGGTGAGAATCCCTTCCACCGAATGCCTAAGGTTTCCTGAGGAAGGCTCGTCCGCTCAGGGTTAGTCGGGACCTAAGCCGAGGCCGAAAGGCGTAGGCGATGGACAACAGGTTGATATTCCTGTACCACCTATACATCGTTTGAACGATGGGGGGACGCAGAAGGATAGGGTAAGCGCGCTGTTGGATATGCGCGTCCAAGCAGTTAGGCCGGAAACGAGGCAAATCCCGTTTCCATTAAGGCGGAGCTGTGATGGCGAGGGAAATATAGTACCGAAGTTCCTGATTCCACGCTGCCAAGAAAAGCCTCTAGTGAGATGTAAGGTGCCCGTACCGCAAACCGACACAGGTAGGCGAGGAGAGAATCCTAAGGTGTGCGAGAGAACTCTCGTTAAGGAACTCGGCAAAATGACCCCGTAACTTCGGGAGAAGGGGTGCTTTTTAGGGTGAATAGCCCAGAAAAGCCGCAGTGAATAGGCCCAGGCGACTGTTTAGCAAAAACACAGGTCTCTGCGAAGCCGCAAGGCGAAGTATAGGGGCTGACACCTGCCCGGTGCTGGAAGGTTAAGGGGAGAGGTTAGCGCAAGCGAAGCTTTGAACCGAAGCCCCAGTAAACGGCGGCCGTAACTATAACGGTCCTAAGGTAGCGAAATTCCTTGTCGGGTAAGTTCCGACCCGCACGAAAGGTGTAACGATCTGGGCACTGTCTCAACGAGAGACTCGGTGAAATTATAGTACCTGTGAAGATGCAGGTTACCCGCGACAGGACGGAAAGACCCCGTGGAGCTTTACTGCAGCCTGATATTGAATTTTGGTACAGCTTGTACAGGATAGGTAGGAGCCTGAGAAGCCGGAGCGCTAGCTTCGGTGGAGGCGTTGGTGGGATACTACCCTGGCTGTATTGAAATTCTAACCCGCGCCCCTTATCGGGGTGGGAGACAGTGTCAGGTGGGCAGTTTGACTGGGGCGGTCGCCTCCTAAAGAGTAACGGAGGCGCCCAAAGGTTCCCTCAGAATGGTTGGAAATCATTCGTAGAGTGTAAAGGCACAAGGGAGCTTGACTGCGAGACCTACAAGTCGAGCAGGGACGAAAGTCGGGCTTAGTGATCCGGTGGTTCCGCATGGAAGGGCCATCGCTCAACGGATAAAAGCTACCCCGGGGATAACAGGCTTATCTCCCCCAAGAGTCCACATCGACGGGGAGGTTTGGCACCTCGATGTCGGCTCATCGCATCCTGGGGCTGTAGTCGGTCCCAAGGGTTGGGCTGTTCGCCCATTAAAGCGGTACGCGAGCTGGGTTCAGAACGTCGTGAGACAGTTCGGTCCCTATCCGTCGCGGGCGCAGGAAATTTGAGAGGAGCTGTCCTTAGTACGAGAGGACCGGGATGGACGCACCGCTGGTGTACCAGTTGTCTTGCCAAAGGCATAGCTGGGTAGCTACGTGCGGACGGGATAAGTGCTGAAAGCATCTAAGCATGAAGCCCCCCTCAAGATGAGATTTCCCATGGCGCAAGCTAGTAAGATCCCTGAAAGATGATCAGGTTGATAGGTCAGAGGTGGAAGCGTGGCGACATGTGGAGCTGACTGATACTAATAGATCGAGGACTTAACCAACGCTTTAAAAAAATGAAATACCTTCTTATTATCTAGTTTTGAAGGAATGAAAATTTCTTCTTGCATTTTCTCAAAAAGACGTTATAATAATATATGTCTTGAAAAAATGTAAACATTGTTTGGTGACGATAGCGAAGAGGTCACACCCGTTCCCATTCCGAACACGGCAGTTAAGCTCTTCAGCGCCGATGGTAGTTGGGGGTTTCCCCCTGTGAGAGTAGGACGTCGCCAAGCAGGTTTTATATGGAGGATTAGCTCAGCTGGGAGAGCATCTGCCTTACAAGCAGAGGGTCGGCGGTTCGATCCCGTCATCCTCCACCATTTTTACACCTGCCGGTGTAGCTCAACTGGTAGAGCAACTGACTTGTAATCAGTAGGTTGGGGGTTCAAGTCCTCTTGCCGGCACCATTTAAATTTAGTACAAGCACGAGCCATTAGCTCAGTTGGTAGAGCATCTGACTTTTAATCAGAGGGTCGAAGGTTCGAATCCTTCATGGCTCACCATTTTATATGCGGGTGTGGCGGAATTGGCAGACGCACCAGACTTAGGATCTGGCGCCGCAAGGCGTGGGGGTTCAAGTCCCTTCACCCGCATCTTTCATGCGGAAGTAGTTCAGTGGTAGAATACAACCTTGCCAAGGTTGGGGTCGCGGGTTCGAATCCCGTCTTCCGCTCCACTTTTCGTATGTGCCGGGGTGGCGGAACTGGCAGACGCACAGGACTTAAAATCCTGCGGTAGGTGACTACCGTACCGGTTCGATTCCGGTCCTCGGCACCATCATAATATGCGCCCGTAGCTCAATTGGATAGAGCATCTGACTACGAATCAGAAGGTTGTAGGTTCGACTCCCGCCGGGCGCACCATGTTTTTATTGCGGGAAGTAGCTCAGCTTGGTAGAGCACTTGGTTTGGGACCAAGGGGTCGCAGGTTCGAATCCTGTCTTCCCGACCACGTGATTTTTAATGAATGGGGCCTTAGCTCAGCTGGGAGAGCGCCTGCCTTGCACGCAGGAGGTCAGCGGTTCGATCCCGCTAGGCTCCACCATTTTTCAATCAGATACTTATATTATATTGGCGGTGTAGCTCAGCTGGCTAGAGCGTACGGTTCATACCCGTGAGGTCGGGGGTTCGATCCCCTCCGCCGCTACCAATAAATATAAGGACCTTTAGCTCAGCTGGTTAGAGCAGACGGCTCATAACCGTCCGGTCGTAGGTTCGAGTCCTACAAGGTCCACCATATTCATTTTTTTAAAAGCCGTGGAGGTATACCCAAGTTCGGCTGAAGGGATCGGTCTTGAAAACCGACAGGGGAGTCAAATCCCGCGGGGGTTCGAATCCCTCTACCTCCTCCATTTTTTTAAAAGCAGCAAGTTGTTTTGAAACCAGCCTTACATAAAGGAAGCGGACGAAACAATATACACGAAAACTTGATGCGAATCGTTTCATTATTACCGTCGCGGGGTGGAGCAGTCCGGTAGCTCGTCGGGCTCATAACCCGAAGGTCGCAGGTTCAAATCCTGTCCCCGCAATTATTAGGTCCCGTGGTGTAGCGGTTAACATGCCTGCCTGTCACGCAGGAGATCGCGGGTTCGATTCCCGTCGGGACCGCCATTCTTTAAATTTAATACATAGTGGCTCAGTAGCTCAGTCGGTAGAGCAAAGGACTGAAAATCCTTGTGTCGGCGGTTCGATTCCGTCCTGAGCCACCATATTTTAAAAAATTACGGCGATTGTGGCGAAGTGGTTAACGCACCTGATTGTGGTTCAGGCATTCGTGGGTTCGATTCCCATCAGTCGCCCCATTTCGCGGGTGTAGTTTAGTGGTAAAACCTCAGCCTTCCAAGCTGATGATGAGGGTTCGATTCCCTTCACCCGCTCCAAATATGGGCCTATAGCTCAGCTGGTTAGAGCGCACGCCTGATAAGCGTGAGGTCGATGGTTCGAGTCCATTTAGGCCCACCATATTCATATTGTTCCGCAGTAGCTCAGTGGTAGAGCATTCGGCTGTTAACCGAACGGTCGTAGGTTCGAGTCCTACCTGCGGAGCCATGGGGAAGTACTCAAGAGGCTGAAGAGGCGCCCCTGCTAAGGGTGTAGGTCGCGCGAGCGGCGCGAGGGTTCAAATCCCTCCTTCTCCGCCAGTTGGCCCGTTGGTCAAGCGGTTAAGACACCGCCCTTTCACGGCGGTAACACGGGTTCGAATCCCGTACGGGTCATAACAAAAAGGGAAGCATACATTCATGTATGCTTCTTTTTTTCATTTCTTTTCATTGATATAACTATCTTTTTGCTTATAGGGAATGTCTCCAAGATTGGATTCTATATTTTCTTCTTCCAGTGTATCTTCATATTCCTTTTGCTTTTTGCTCGGTATATCCACTCTATTTTTTCCTTCGATATCATTTGCGGCAAATCCTTCATACTCTTCAGGAAATCCGTTCGTTTCATCCTCGGTTTTATAAAGATCATTATAATTGCCATGATCGCCGGTATAATCAGATGGCGTTTCGGATGTACCGAATTTGGCAACTTCACCAAAGCTATCTTCTTTATCCATAATTTCAATTCCATGACGATTTTCAAAATGATCACCCTTGGATGGAATCAGTATATCCTCTTCCGCAGGTCGGTCTTGTGAAAGTGGCCGTTCTGGGGCATGCTCGACACAGTAGAGGGTGTTTGGAATCGCTTCAAGCCTCTCGATGGGGATTTCCATATTGCATGTTTTACAACGGCCATACGAACCTTCTTCTATGGCTTTCAAAGCTTCATCGATTTTCTCCATTTCGGATTGTGCATGCTCATCGAGTGCTTGATTCCTTTCCATCTCGAACAATTCGGTTCCTAGGTCAGCAGGATGATTATCATAGGATGATAATTCCCCTACGGATTCCGTCTGGCTTTTATCCAGAATGGATTGTTCATCATTTTGAATTCTATTGCTTAGCTCATTTTTTTCTTGAAGCAGTTCATTTTTGAATTTTTGCGTTTGTTGTTTCGTTGCCATATACGATTCACTCCTTCTAAAGTCCAAATCTCATTTTTTATTGGTAAGATGGTTGTATTATGTATTATCTATTACCCAAATCGGAGAATAGGAAAACAATATGGAACGGATGATAGAAAAAAGGACTGAGCGGATGAGCTCAGTCCTTGGAGATTATATAAGATAGCTGATGAATAATCCAATGGCCATGAGTAAGCCAAAGAAGGTGTTCGTTTGGGCCGTGGCTTTCATTGCTGGCACCATCGTGATCGGCTGCGTTTTACCTACGAAGCCTTTGATTGCGGACATGGCTTTCGGGATGCTTAGGAAGGCAAGGAGAATCCACGCCGTTACGCTTCCGATAAGGACTAGTCCAACAAGCCATAGATAAGAGAAAGCGAACATGATTGCCATGAATGTCAGGGCGTTTTTCCTGCCCATCACCACTGGCATCGTTTTTCGGCCATGCGCCTTATCCCCATCATGGTCACGTAAGTTATTGGATAAGTTGATCAACCCGACCAATATTCCACTTGGAATGGCAATTAAGATGGCTGTTGAAGAAACAAAACCGGTTTGAATGAAAAAGGCGATCAGGATTATCAAAAAGCCCATGAACAATCCAGAAAAAAGTTCCCCGAATGGTGTATATGAAATGGGCAGGGGACCGCCTGTATAAAGATAGCCGACAAGCATGCAAACCAGTCCTACTGCAGCAAGCCACCAAGATGATGCGGCACAGATATAGATGCCAAGTAACAAGGCGATGGCATACATGCCAAGGGCCAAGGTCATGATTAGTTTGGGGGTCATCCCATGACGGACGATCCCGCCGCCAATGCCTACGGATTCCTCTGTATCCAAGCCTCTCTTGAAATCATAGTATTCATTGAATAAATTGGTTGCAGCTTGAATCAGGATACTTGCAATCATCATGGCAGCGAATAGTAACCAATTCACTCCATCTTCCAAAAGTGCAATCACAGTTCCTAGTAAAACTGGGACAAAAGCTGCGGTTAGTGTATGTGGACGAATTAACTCCCACCAAATCTTCCAGGTCCGTTTAAGGGGAAGTCCGTCGTATTCTGTTTGCATTATTTCTCTCCTCAAAATCATTATTGGTTCTCTCGAAATTATAACAAATATTGAAATGTTGCACAAAAGGTTATCCTAATAAATGCAGGAAAAGTGGGTAAGGGTGATAATGGGAATTCATTTGATAGTACATTTCCAAAATTAAGGATATTTATCTACATTCGCTAAGATTCATATAATAAGGAAAAAAGCAGGAAAGAATCGGTCGGTAAAGGGGCGTTTTATTGACATGAGGTTGAAGTGAGGTGTATCTTTAAATAGGTTAAAAAGCTTTTAAAATGTACATTTGGGGGGATTTTTTTGGCTATCTCAGAGGAAACTGAACAGTTTCAGGGACTGGCTTCAGCTATACAAAAGGCGAAGGACTTGAATGATCAAGTTCTATTCAGTCATATTAAGAAAGTTAATTGCAACAACCCCCTTTCATTTTATCAAGCTGGAAGAGAACGGTACGCGGGTGAACGCTTTTTCTGGGAGGACCCTGCAAAGGAAATAACCATCACCGGTTTAGGCAATGTTAAGAAACTCAAAGCGGCATCGAATGCCGAACGTTATAGAGAAGTCGAAAAGAGCTGGATCAAACTGCAGAATACTGCTGTCAAAACAGGGGTGACCGATTTAGAAGCGACAGGTCCTTTACTGTTTGGGGGCTTTTCTTTTGATTATGAAACTGACAGTACGCTCCTTTGGAATCAGTTCGGGGACAACCTGTTTTATATACCTGCCTTCATGCTGTCAATAGTGGGGAAACAAGCTTACTTAACGACAAACTTACTTTGTTCGCCTGATGATTCAGAAAAACTCTTCATAGATATGATAAATGAACGGGAAGCTTTCCTTTTCGAAAGCTTGGATGGCAATGTATTGGGGGCAAATCCCCTGGTTATGCAGAGGGAAGTCGAACCTGAGGAATGGAAGCGGACGGTCGCAGAGGCCGTTCAGGAAATCAAGACGACAGATCTCGACAAGATCGTTTTGGCAAGGGAGCTTCGACTTGTTTTTGAACGTTCCATCGATTCAGGGAAAGTGCTTGAACAATTGATTGCTGAGCAGCCATTAAGCTATATTTTCAGTTTGGAGGCTGGTGGTGATTGTTTTGTCGGTGCCACCCCTGAACGTTTAATTAAGAAACAGGGAAATGAAGTTTTTTCTACCTGTCTTGCTGGATCGATGGGGCGAGGGAAAGATGAGCAAGAAGATGTTCGTCTTGGTGAAGAATTGCTTCATGACCAAAAGAATTTACAAGAGCATCAATATGTCGTGTCGATGATATCCAATGCTTTTGATTCTGTATGCGAAAAGGTGATGGTTCCGGCCGAACCGACACTTATGAAAAACCGTCATATCCAGCATTTATACACACCTGTCCGCGGTCTATCAAAGGAAGGTGTCACGATTTTTGAATTCGTCGAGAACCTCCATCCTACACCTGCTATGGGCGGACTTCCAAAAGATAAGGCCGTTGTCCGAATTCGGGAAATGGAAGGTCTGGAACGCGGCTTTTATGCAGGTCCTTTAGGCTGGGTGGATACGTATGGAAACGGGGAATTCGCTGTAGGAATACGTTCTGCCCTAATACAGAACAATGAGGCATCGCTCTTTGCCGGATGCGGAGTAGTGGAAGATTCGACTCCCGAAAGTGAATTCCGGGAAACGGGGATTAAATTCAATCCGATGTTAAGTGCTTTAGGAGGAAATCTTAATGAATGACCGAGATGCATTGACAGCTTATGCTGCTTCATTCGTCGATGAGCTGGCACAAAATGAGGTGAGGCATGTGGTGGTGAGCCCAGGTTCACGATCCACGCCCCTAGCTTTACTGCTAGTGGAACATCCTGATATCGAAATTCATATTAATGTGGATGAGCGTTCGGCTGCTTTTTTTGCCCTTGGTTTGGCTAAGGCCTTAAAAGAACCTGTCGGACTTCTTTGTACGTCCGGTACAGCAGCTGCAAACTATTACCCAGCCGTCATTGAGGCTTTCTATTCAAGAGTGCCGCTTATTGTACTTACCGCTGACCGCCCGCATGAATTGCGTGATGTCGGAGCCCCGCAGGCGATCGATCAGATACATCTTTATGGGAGACATGTAAAATGGTTTGTCGAAATGGCACTTCCTGAAAGCACGGATGGGATGATGCGGTATGCCAGAACGGTCGGTGCAAGGGCAGTGGCTACAGCGGCAACTGAACCTGCAGGGCCTGTACATTTGAATTTCCCGCTTCGTGAACCATTGATTCCGGACCTGGAGCAAGCAAAGGAGTACAGGCAAAATAAAATGACGCCTGCAGTTTTGATTGACAGTGGAGAACGGTCACTGTCCTCATCACAAATAGACGCTGTTGCAACTACATTGTCACAAGCTAAGCAAGGTATGATTGTATGTGGCGAATTACCGCATCCAGAGATGAAGGAAGCCATCGTCGCATTAGCTGAAAAACTTGCTTTTCCGGTACTGGCTGATCCTCTTTCACAGTTAAGGAGCGGAAGTCACAACAAAGCCGTCATAATTGATGCGTACGATACGTTTCTACGCGATGAAGCGGCAAAGGCGGCTTTCAGGCCGGAAGTGATCTTGCGTTTCGGGGCAATGCCTGTTTCTAAACCCTTATTGTTATTCATGAAAAAACAAAAACAGGCAATCACTTTGGTCGTCGATGGCGGAGCAGGCTGGCGCGAACCAGCCGGATTGGCAACGAATATGATTTACAGCGAAGAGAAAGATTTTTGTCAGCGGATTGCTGATAAAATTACTTCTTCCCCTGATGATGAATGGCTGGGCTTATGGCAAACCGTCAACGGAGCGACAAAGGATGCCTTAGCCTCCGTCAGGGATGAAGCGGAGTTAAGTGAAGGCAAGCTGTTCGCCCTGCTTGCTGATATGATGCCATTGGAATCCACGCTGTTTGTCGGGAATAGTATGCCCATACGTGATCTGGATACTTTCTTTTTGAACAATGGAAAAGGAATCAAGACCATAGCAAATCGCGGGGCGAATGGCATCGATGGTGTCGTTTCCACTGCGCTTGGCGTAAGCACGGTATCGAAAAATACTGTGCTGGCAATCGGGGATTTAAGCTTTTTCCATGATATGAATGGCTTGCTTGCGGCAAAACTTCAAAAACAAAATATCACGATATTGCTGGTTAATAATGATGGCGGCGGCATTTTCTCCTTCTTGCCGCAGGCGAATGAGAGGGAACATTTCGAAACGCTATTCGGCACGCCTCATGGGCTTGATTTTTCTCATACTGCCCAGCTTTATGGCGGTAAATACAACAAGGTGCAAAGTTGGGATGAGTTAGAGAAGGTATTTACAGAGTCATTCGAAATTCAAGGTCTGAAAATCATCGAAGTACCGACAGAAAGAGAGTCCAATTTACAAAAGCATCGAAATTTGTGGAGTTTTGTTTCCCAGGAAATAAAAATGGTGTTAGACAGGGAAATATCATGAATATTGTCAGCAAGGATGTCAATTATGCTGTTGAAATAACGGGAAATGGAGATCCTCTTGTACTTTTGCATGGATTTACGGGAAATCGGGATACATGGAAATTCCTCATTCCGCTACTGAGTGACAGGTATACCATGATAATGGTCGATATCATCGGTCATGGCATGTCTGCGTCACCAGCCGATCATCGAAGGTATGAGATGGAGCGTGTGGCTGAGGATATTAAGTATATTTTGGATGTGTTACATTTCCCAAAGGCCCATATCCTTGGATACTCAATGGGCGGAAGGCTCGGATTGGGATTTGCCTGTTTGTATCCTGAGTATGTTGATACATTGATTTTGGAGAGCGCTTCACCAGGCCTTTTAACAGAAGGGGAACGGGAAATCCGAAGGGGAAATGATAAGAAGCTTGCCGAACGGATTCTTGAAAATGGCATGGAAGCGTTTGTGGATCAATGGGAAAACATCCCGTTGTTTGAAAGTCAAAAACGGTTGTCGGCCAAAACCAGGTCGTCCATTCGGGAGCAGCGGTTGGCAAATGACCTTTCCGGCCTTTCCAATAGCCTTCTTGGTATGGGGACCGGCAGCCAGGATTCATACTGGGAACAACTGCAAACCCTTGATTTCCCTGTGCTCCTTGTAACCGGTGAACTTGACCGGAAGTTTTGTGAAATTGCGGACTCGATGAAAAAAAGGCTGAAGCGCGCCGAATGGAAAATAATAAATGATGCGGGACATGCGATTCATGTGGAAGTTGGAGAAAAGTTTGGTAAAATAATAAGTGAGTTTTTAAAGCGAAAGAAGGAGGAATTAAGATGACGATACAATGGGAAACAATACGTGAGTATGATGAGATTTTGTATGAAAAATATAATGGGATTGCGAAAGTGTCCATCAACCGACCACATGTACATAATGCATTCACGCCAAAAACGACTGCTGAAATGATTGATGCATTCGCAAGGGCTCGTGATGATTCCAGCATTGGTGTCATTATTTTAACAGGTGTAGGCGGCAAAGCATTCTGTTCAGGCGGAGACCAAAAAGTACGCGGAAATGGCGGATATGTGGGTGAAGATAACATTCCGCGTCTAAATGTTCTTGATTTGCAACGCTTGATTCGCGTAATTCCAAAACCAGTCGTAGCCATGGTTGCAGGATATGCAATTGGTGGCGGTAATGTCTTGAACGTGGTATGTGACTTGACGATTGCTGCTGACAATGCAATTTTCGGACAAACTGGACCGAATGTGGGAAGCTTTGATGCTGGTTATGGTTCTGGCTACCTTGCACGTATCGTGGGTCATAAAAAGGCGCGTGAAATCTGGTACCTATGCCGTCAATACAATGCACAAGAAGCATTGGATATGGGATTGGTCAACACGGTTGTACCATTAGACCAATTAGAAGCGGAAACGGTTAAATGGTGTGAAGAAATGCTTGAGAAGAGCCCGACTGCACTTCGTTTCTTAAAAGCGGCAATGAACGCTGATACTGATGGCCTTGCAGGTCTTCAACAATTGGCTGGTGACGCTACACTTTTATACTATACAACAGAAGAAGCAAAAGAAGGCCGCGATGCATTCAAAGAAAAACGCACTCCGGACTTTGGGCAATTCCCTCGTTTCCCTTAATGAAACGCGTGAATCGATGAGACTGACAGCTTGGCGGAAAATCGCCGGGCTGTTTTCTATATCAAAATGGAAGAGGGTAAGCAGCGATGGCAGAAGAAAAGTTGCCGAACTGGCTGAAAAATCGGGCGCATCTTTCACCGGATCGCCCGGCAATTGAGTTTGAAGGTCATACTTATAGCTTTCTCGAACTGCATACATTATCGAAGAGGATGGCTGGTAAGCTGGCAAGCATTGGACTGGGCGCTGGCGATTCATGCGCGGTTTTGCTCCGTAACCATATTGATGGTGTTGTCGTTATCCATGCACTATTTTATCTCGGTGTGAAGATTGTGATGCTGAATAATAAGCTAACGGCAAAAGAGCTGTCCTGGCAGATCGAGGATAGTGGAACTGCCTATCTGATTTCAGAAGGATCCTTCTCCGGCAAACTCTCTGATATTGGTGAGATTCTCCCGGATTTGAACCTTAATTTAATGGAAGAATTGCCGGATGACGGCACGGCAGAGATACTTCAAGAGTTTTACCTTGAGGATACTGCTACGATCATGTATACATCAGGTACGACGGGAAATCCAAAAGGCGTGATCCAAACATTCGGAAACCATTGGTGGAGTGCCGTCGGATCGGTTCTGAACCTTGGATTGCATGAGGAGGATTCTTGGTATTGTGCGGTTCCTATCTTTCATATTAGCGGCTTATCCATCCTGATGAAAAATGTGATTTATGGCATGAAGGTCGTTTTGGCGGAACGGTTCGATGAACGGGAAACAAACCGATGCATTCAGGAAAATGGCGTGACGATCATTTCGGTCGTGACGGCGATGCTGAATAGGATGGTGCAGGATTTGAAGGGAACAGGATATCCAAAAACCTTTCGCTGTATCCTGTTGGGCGGCGGCCCAGCACCCGTTCATTTACTTGAAGCATGTAAAGAGAAAGGGATTCCCGTCTATCAATCATATGGGATGACCGAAACGGCTTCACAGATTGTGACGCTGGCACCGGAGTATAGCATGACAAAAATCGGATCAGCTGGAAAGCCTTTGTTTCCTTCGCAGTTACGGATAGAGAAAGACGGCACTATGTGTGAACCGGGTGCAGTGGGTGAAATCGTGGTTTCAGGTCCAAATGTGACAAAAGGCTATTTTAATCGGATGGACGCTACACAGCAGGCCATTACCGATGGATGGCTTTATACTGGGGACCTTGGTTATCTCGATGAGGAAGGCTTTTTATATGTGCTTGACCGACGCTCGGATTTAATCATCTCCGGCGGTGAAAATGTCTATCCGGCCGAAATTGAAAATGTCCTTAGTAAGCACCCTGATGTTTTCGAAGCGGGAGTGACGGGGACTGACGATGAAAAATGGGGACAGGTTCCACTCGCTTTTGTCGTCTTGCATCAAGGTGCAGAGCTTGATGAGAGCGAACTGCTGGAATATTGCAGGGAGTATTTGGCATCCTATAAAATTCCCCGGAACGTTATTTTTTGCAAGGAGCTTCCGCGGAATGGTGCAAGCAAGCTTCTGAGACGCGAACTGAGGAAGGGAATGGGGGAATGGCAATGAAGTTATCCTCCATTTCCCTAAAGCTGATTAAGGCCCCTTTAAAGCGGCCATTCAAGACGCATCTCGAAACGGTAAGCGACCGGGAAGTGATCATTGTCGAAGCCGTGGATGAAGACGGATTGATTGGATACGGGGAAGCTGTCCCTTTTACAAGTCCTTGGTATACCGAGGAAACGATCAAAACATGCTTTCATATGTTGGATGACTTCTTAATCCCGCTGACATTGGCCAGTCAGATCAGTCATCCTGAGGAGCTGCCGGGATTATGGAGCGGAATCAGACGGAATGCAATGGCGAAGTCAGCTTTAGAGCAGGCAATCTTCGATTTATATGCGAAGCAGAAAGGAGTTTACCTCGGAAGGCTGTTTGGCGGCGAACGAAGTGAAGTGGCCGCTGGTGTTGTCGTTGCATCCAATGATATAGAAGATGCGATGCGCCAAATCGAGGATTTTTCCGGATCTGGTTATCAGCGTTATAAAATTAAAATCAATCCTCAAAATGATCTGGAGTTTTTAGCGGAAATACGTCGGGCCTATCCCGATATCCCGCTAATGGCAGATGCCAATTCAGCTTACACTCTTGATGACATCCCACATCTTCAGAAGCTTGATGTGTTTAAGCTGATGATGATTGAGCAGCCGCTGGGACATGACGACATTGTGGAACATTCATTTTTGCAGAAACAGCTGCAGACACCCATTTGCCTTGATGAAAGCATAAATTCATTTCATGATGCCAAAAGCGCGCTGTCGCTCCAAAGCTGTGGGGTGATCAACATTAAGATGGCTAAAGTCGGCGGCTGGATGGAAGCTGTAAGAATCCATGATCTATGCCTGGGAAATGGTGTGCCCGTTTGGTGCGGCGGTATGATTGAATTTGGCATTTCACGTGCTCATAATATTGCACTTGCCACATTAAAAGGGTTCACGATTCCCGGGGATATATCATCATCATCCCGTTATTGGGATGATGATATAATCGATCCTGAAGTCATTGTCGAAAATGGCATGATCCAAGTACCTGATAAAGCTGGAATCGGTTTTGCCATCAATGAAAAGCGGCTAAAGGAATTGACTACATATGGTAAACAGTACAAGTGAAAACATCAAAAGAGGTGCAATACCACCTCTTTTGATCAAATATTGATCCTATCTCCTTTTGCCCCCACGGTCTATGTAACTCACTCATTTAGTTTTTTTTGGACGGAACCCCCACCCTTTTGGAAAATGATTTTAATAGGATAAAAAACAAATATCAGTTTGTCGACACTAGGAGATTCGATTGGTCTGCCCCCTTCATGGTTTACTTTTTTAACCCTTCATTGAATTGGAGAAATTTGCGACACTCCTGCCGAATAACTAGCTAGCCGAGACCACGCAGGCGCTTCCTTTGATGCGGCTTGGCAGACAGTTGGCGGAAAGGGAACGGATTTCTGAAATCAACCTGGAACTTTTTTTAATTCGTCTAAATATTTCAGAAAATTCATTTAAATGGGCGGGTAAATCATATTTTTTTTAGGAAATTGGGGCTTTGTCTATTTTTTCTTTATTGGATTATTTTGTATAATGAAATTAAAAGAATGGCAACCAAGGGAAAGGGAGGGGAGAGTGTATGAAGAAAAAGCCGTACCTTATTGCGGAAATTCTACTAAGAAGAGGCATGCCGGACTATATCATTAAAGAAGTGACGGCATTGGAAGAATGCGAGCTGTTTCTTTTGAAGAGAAAGTGGGGCCTATATGACCGGAAAACAGGTGCGTAAATGAATGGAAGTAAAAAGGGAACCGTTTCGGTTCTGACCGGTCCCCATGAGCTTTAAGGCTTTTTAAGCCGGTACCTATTGACTGGACGGCCTATGCTGCCATACTGTACGTCAAGCTGAAGGACTTCTTCGCCATGCAAGTATTCAAGATAGCGCCTTGCTGTAACTCTGGCGATTCCAATTCCATCAGCCACTTCTTCTGCGGATAGTGACCCAGGCTGGGTCTTTATGAACTTCGTCACTTGCTCAAGAGTCGCGCCATTCAATCCTTTGGGAACATCATATTTCGGGCTCGCTTCAGAAACTGTTTTATTTTGAAAGAGAATTCGGTCGAGCTGATTTTGAGAAATTTGATGGTCAGGTTCAACCTCCATCCGAAAAGCAAAGTATTGTTCCAGAGTATGTTTTAGCCTTTCGAATTTAAATGGCTTGATTAAATAGTCAAAAGCCCCGTTCTGTATCATTTTTCTAATCGTTTTCTGATCATTTGCCGCTGAAATGATGATGACATCCACATCAATTTGCTCTTTTCTGATTTGATAAAGTGTATCAACCCCGTTTAAAGATGGCATGAAGATGTCCAAAATGACAAGGTCGGGTTTAGACTGCCTGATTTTTTCCAGACCTTCAAGGCCATTGGAAGCTGTATCAACGACTTTAAAGGCAGGCAGGCGCTCGATGAACTGTTTGTTTACCTCTTGGACCATTGGGTCGTCTTCAATTAAAAGTACACGAATTTCGTTAGTCATTTTGGTTCTCCTCTATATCGTGCATCGGAAAAGAAAGAAAAAAGCTTGTTCCTTCGTTAGGGCGTGTCGTGAATTTCATTTCGCCGTTCGCTTTCTTTACAATTTGGTCTATTAGATAAAGACCAATTCCTGATCCTTCCGCACCTTTTGTTGTAAAACCATACTCGAATATATCATTATGAATGTCTTCAGGAATGCCGGGTCCATTATCCTCAAGCACGATTTGACAATGACGTTCATCCTGGTAGATGGATAGATAAACCTGTTTTGTTTCCTCTGAACAATGCTTTAGCGCTGCGAATGAGTTTTCGATCAGGTTTCCAATTATCAAAACAAAATCGTGATGATCCAAATCAGCGGGGAAGCGGTCCAATTTCGTGTGCTTGTCCATGATGAGCTCGATTCCGAGTTCCCGTCCCAAGGAGATCTTACTTAATATCAGCCCCACTAAATTATCATCGTGAATGTGCTTCGTTAAAAACCTGGTCAATTCCTCCTGTTCTTCCGTGATCTGAAAAATGTAATGCAGCGCTTCGTCAAGATTACCTAGCTGGATCAATCCTGCTATCGTATGAAGTTTATTCATATGTTCATGGTTTTGAACACGCAGGGCTTCAACGAATGCTTTGACACTAGTCAACTCTTCAGCTAGCTTCGTCACATCGGTGCGATCCTGGAATATGGCCACGGCACCAATCGTTTTATCCGCAATCTTTATTGGTACCCGGTTGCTTACAATATTCCTGTTTTGAACGGAGATTTCCTGATTGAAGATGGGAGATGTCCGGTCGAGCACTTCCGGGAGACGGGTATCATGTATAATATCATTGATATTCTTACCAATGACCGCACCGTTAATATTGAATATTAGCTTAGCCTTTTCATTGAAAATCGTGATTGTCTGATTATTATCTATGGCGATGACCCCTTCATGCATGGCATTGAAAGCGGCTGTTCTTTCAACCAACATCCGTGAAATTTCATGTGGTTCAAGTTGGAAGGTCTCTTTTTTTATCCTTCTTGCCATGAGCCATGAGCCGCATACCCCGAATAGAAGTGTAAGGACCAGGATAATCGCTATTTCGCCTTTCAGGTCCTTGATTAATTCCGGTATCGTAGGCAAGATATTCCCAACCAGTACGACGCCGATTTGCTCTCTATCTCTATCAAGGATCGGGACAAAGGCGCGGACGGAAATGCCAAGTTCACCAGCAGCCTTTGAAAGGTATTCGTGTTCAGCGAAAGCAGCGCTTTCGTCGCTGCTGCCCGAGGGGGTTCCCAATTGACTGAACACTGGGTGTGAGTAGCGTATATGCTGATTGTTGAGCACAACAATATAATCAGCTTGATGGATTTTCCTTAAGTTTTCAATAATCGGATTGAGCTGCGTCCATCCTTCAGGCTCACGGACCAATTTTTGTACTTCAGGGAGTTCGGCAATGGTATGGGCAGTGATCATGGATCGTTTGCCGATTTCATCTTCCCTGACCGAAACGATATTTCCGAATATAAAAATCCCGCCTATTAGTATCGAAAAAGCGACGATTACGAATGATAGCAGGGTGATTTTAATTTGAATGGGCATATGAAAGGATTTATCCATTGTTTTTCCTCCATTACTTCTATACTTTATAGTAACAGAATTTCTATCACTTTTCGCTATTTTTCGCGCATTGTATTACGACAGTAAAAAGCTGTGATAGAATAGTGATAATGTGAAGTGAGCGGTGAGGAGTTGTCGGTATGCGTGCATTATGGGGGTACTTCTTATTAATTGGCTTGGGGCTGTTGATAGCAGTGTATATATCGTTTCAATCGTTCTTTACAAGCTTCGGTTTCAATTTGCCGAAGGATGAGGAGCAGGACGGGATGAAGGATCAAATCGTGATTAAGTTCAGTCATGTCGTTGCCGAAAATACACCTAAAGGGCTAGCCGCGAACCGATTTGCGAAACTAGTCGATGAATATACAGATCATCGTGTCAAAATTGAAGTTTATCCGAATCAGTCATTATATAGTGATCATGAAGAAATCGAAGCATTACAAGAAAACAAGGTGCAGATGATTGCTCCAACTACATCTAAAATTACGAGCATATCAAAGAAATGGATGCTATTGGACCTACCTTACGTCTTTCCAACGGACGCTGCCTTGCAGGAAGCTTTAAATGGGGAAGTGGGGGAAGAGCTGCTAAAGCAGCTGAATACCATCGATATCGAGGGACTCGCATTTTGGTCGAATAACTATAAGCAGATTACAAGCAATAAACCGATACGGCATCCAAGTGATTTTGCCGGAAAGAATTTTAGAATCATGCCAAGTGCAGTCCTAGAAAGCCAATTTAAGCATTTTGGGGCTACAACTTCTGAACTGGAGTTTAATGAAACGTTTAAAAGCCTTGAAATCAATGAAACGGACAGCCAGGAAAATACGATTTCTAATATCTATTCCAAGAAATTATATGAGGTGCAAAAATATTTAACGATCAGTGATCATGGATATTTAGGGTATGTAGTCATGATAAACAAGCCGTTTTGGAACAAACTCCCGTTGGATATTCAGCAGCAAATCCAACGAGCGATGGATGATACAACGAAATGGCTATGGATCAAATCAAATGAATTGAATCAGGAACAGCTTTCGGAAATTCAGCAAAAATCGAATATCGATATCTATACACTGTCAGATGAAGAAAAGAAAGAATGGATGGATGAGATGACCGTCATCTATCCGGAATTCGAATCAACGATTGGAACAGAATTGATGACGAAAATGGAAAAAATCCGTGAGAAGCATTTAAAGGAATAACTAAATGATGGAAAAAAAAGGAGCGGACCCAAAAGGGCCCGCTCCTTTTTTTTCTATTGCAATGCAGTTTGCAGAGTCTTGATATTTTTTTCCATTAAACTGAAGTAATCTTCACCAGCAGCGATATCTTTATCCGTCAACACGGAAAGGTTATGGAGCTCAAGTGATTTCGCTCCCATTTCCTTTTGGATGATCTCGGTTAGTTTAGAACTGATATTTTGCTCAAAGATGACGTAGTTCAAGTCTTCTTCTTCAGCCATGGTTACGATTTTCCCCAGTTCCTTTTGAGAAGGTTCGTTTGAAGATGTTAGTCCTGTGACGCCAATTTGTTCCAATCCGTAGCGTTCCTCCCAATAACCATATGCAGAATGGGAAACGATGATCTTATTGGTACGGCCCGACTCGATTGTCGTCGCGAATTTTTCATCAAGTGCCTTAAGCTTTTCGGAAAGCTTGTTGAATTGGCTGTTGAAATATTCTTCCTGCTCAGGCATTTTTTTCGTTAACTCGTCCTTGATGGTTTTAGCCATGTCAATGGAATAGATGGGATCTAACCACAAATGCGGATTGACGCCCCCATGGTCATGCCCGTCTTCATCATGAGCATGTTCGTCATCATGTGCATGCTCATCTTCATTAAGATGAACCGTTTCGCCCACCGCGATTGTACTGACGCCTTCTTTGCTTAGAATTGGTTCAGCCTTGGTTACAAAGCCTTCAAGATTATAGCCAATATAGAAAAATAGGTCTGACTCAGCCATTTTTACAATATCTTTTTGAGAAGGTTCGAATGAATGTTCATCCGTCCCGGGAGGATAAATCGTCTCGACATTTACGTACTCCCCGCCAATGGCCTCCGTGAAGTATTGTAAAGGGTAAACTGTGGTATATATATCTAAGGCATCCTTGGTTTCTTTACTCGATTCTCCCTTTGAGTTGCCGCAGGCTGACAGAAATAGCGCAGTAACAAGGAAAAGCGAGAGCAATGCTCGAATTTTCATATGAAATGCTCCTTTATAATTCGTATTGATTACGATTTGGATTTTATGTGGTAAAAACGAAATGATTACGATTTGACTTCTGTATGATACAAAAGATTGCAAAAGAAAGCAAGTTTTTTTTCTAATGGTCCTCACTTTTTTCTTTTTTTTCAGGAACAAGATCAATGCCTCCTGGATGAAACGGATGACATTTAAGAATCCGAATGAGTGCTAACCAGCTTCCTTTTATAGGTCCGAAACGATTGATCGCTTCCAAACCATAATGGGAACAAGTTGGATAAAAACGGCAGGTAGGCGGTTTTAATGGAGAAATAGCAACTTGGTAAAAACGGATGATTCCCATTAATATTTTTTTCAACACCATGCTTTCATCTCTTTTCGAGTAAATTCACTACCCTCCATTATAGCATATTTTCTAAATTTCCAATAAGGGTAAAAAAGGAATAAGTATATTGGAAATCCGATTAAAATAATAAGAATTAATTTTAAAGGATGAAATATATTGTTATTCAAGGTAAAATAGAGATGACATACAATTAAGGAGTGAATTAAATGCCTTCAGTTGAAAGCTTTGAATTAGATCATAATGCTGTTAAAGCCCCATATGTTAGACATTGCGGTGTCCATAAGGTAGGAACAGACGGTGTTGTTAATAAATTTGATATCCGTTTTTGCCAGCCGAATAAACAAGCGATGAAGCCGGATACGATCCATACCCTGGAACACTTGCTTGCATTCAATATCCGTAAGCATTCCGAGCGCTACGATCACTTTGATATAATTGATATTTCGCCAATGGGATGTCAAACAGGATATTACCTTGTGGTCAGCGGCGAGCCGACAGTGACGGAAATCATCGATGTTCTTGAAGATACATTCAAGGATGCTGTTACCATTACAGAAATTCCTGCTGCAAACGAAAAACAATGCGGCCAAGCAAAATTGCATGATCTTGAAGGAGCTAAGAAATTAATGAATTTCTGGCTTGCACAAGATAAAGAAGATCTTCATAAAGTTTTCGGTTAATAAAAAAGTTCCTGTCCATTTGTGACAGGAACTTTTTTTATTTTTCAGGTTCTTCTTTTTTCCCCTCATCCTCAGGCGAAGGATCCGGATCCACTGTATGCTTGTAGCTGTAACCTTTTCCGATTGTTAGGACCGATAAGGCCAATACAATCAGAATCACAATAATGGAGATAACTAAAACCGTAATCATACTTTACAGCTCCTAACGTTCACAATTTAGATTCATTTTAGCATAACAACCGTGTCAGATAATGTTTCAATTTTCGAATAGAGGGAAATATAAAGGTATAACCAACTTACGGAGGTAGATATTTATGGCTCAGAAAAAATTAGGAACTTTAGTGAATAAGGAAATTGCAAACTTCAGTGTTCTTTATACGAAAATTCATAATTACCACTGGTTCGTGAATGGACCGCACTTCTTTGAACTTCACCAAAAATTGGAAGAGTTATATAAAGAAGTGACATCCAACTATGACGAATTGGCTGAAAGACTATTGGCCATTGGTGAAAAGCCGGTTGCTACCCTTAAAGAGTACATGGAGTTAACTACGATCGAAGAAGCGACAGGTAAAGAAAATACAGAAGATATGGTTCAAAGCGTCATCAGTGATTTTGAAAAGCTTTCCGAAGAGTTCCTGGAAATCATCGAAGTTGCCGAAACAGAAGATCCGGTTACGGCTGATATGCTGACAGGCATGAAGAAAAGCTTAAACAAACATGCTTGGATGCTGCGTGCGTATTTAGGACATTAAGATATAGGAAAAACCCTGCTTCGGTAGGGCTTTTTTTTGGTTACAACAATAAAAAAGGCATCCATCAAAAGAGGGACACCTGACAAGGTATGTATTAATGAATATTCCTAGGCGGAAAATGTGTAGGTTTCGTGTCGTTCAAACTATTTTGAGCGAACTTCCCTTTTAACGTTTCAATAATGTAAAGGCCCATTAAATTGGTTAGTTCTTGATCATCCATCTCTTGAAGCAATTCGAAAATTTCCTTGCGGTCAAGCTGTTCCAGAACCGCAAAAGTAAGCATATCAATATCTTCTTCATCACCAGTCAACTTATCACGGTACATATTGTATAATTCTTCAATTAACTTCAAAACTTTCACCTCACATTTATTAGAAATCCGTTATCTCTTTATATGTAGGTTATCAAAAAAACCTCTGGGTGCATATAAAAATCTTAAGGGATGCTTGGGCTTATTATATGTTTTACCCTTTGAAAGATACTTTAATCTATTATTTAACATCTTTGTTCTTCTGTAAACAAAATTTTCCATTGTATGAAGTAGGGAAATACGTGAAAAATAAGCGTAGGAAATATGGAAAGGGCGGATGAATGTGTCTGAAAAAAGGAAAAAATATTACATCTGGATTCCGAATGGGCAAATAACACAAGATAGGGAAAGTTCTCCATGGAATTTCGAAATCGAGGCGACAGATAATGAAATCATCGAATTACGTGAATTATTTGATTATAATTATTCAGCGGGGGAAGAAAATTTTTACCGGGCACATGTCCCATACCTTCAATATCATTTTGACCGTGAAAATGATAAACAGGATATCACTCTCCAAAAAATTTACGAGATGATTCATGCTCTGGGTACTGAAGAAGGAAGACGGCATATAGAAAGCATGGGGATTTTACAGGCAAAACCAACAGACGATGGCCTCGAATATTGAGGGGCCATCGTTTTTTTTGATGTGTTAAAGATTCTTGCTGGATAGTGGTTTTTTTTACCCATATAATGAATGAAGGGTCGTAGCACTATTTCTTATACGGAGAGAAGGGGAAAAATGAAACGTTTTCTTGATAAGAACGGATATAAGGTGGAATTCTCCGAGGATCCTGTCTTTGGAGAGTCTTGGCATGTTTTTGTGTTTAGCAGATATAAGGGCAGGTGGGTATTGACCAAGCACAGAGAGCGGGGATTGGAGTTCCCCGGAGGAAAGCGGGAAGCTGGGGAATCGATTGAAGAAACGGCCATACGGGAAGTGTATGAAGAAACAGGAGGCGTGGTGGGCCAACTGCAATTTTTGGGACAATATAAAGTATATGATCCAGTGAAGCCATTCGTTAAATCAATATACTATGCTGCATTGCGTGAAGTAGAGGAGAAACAGAATTACCTGGAAACGGAAGGCCCGATCTTTTTGGAAGCATTGCCGGATGTACTCGGTGAGGAGTTTAGCTTCATCATGAAAGATGAGATTGTACCGTTGAGCTTATCAAAACTGGATGATGGTATTTTGCTGAGAAACGAGTGAACGCCGGAACTCACGAGTAAAAAACTGTAACTCACGAGTAAAACGCCTAAACTCACGAGTAAAGCCCAACTCATGAGATAATCGCCTGAATTTACGAGTAAATCGCCTAAACTCACGAGTAAAAGCACCAAACTCACGAGTAAAAGCACCAAACTCACGAGTAACTCATCGAAACTCAACTAAATTCATGTTTTATCTCAGCATGAATGAAAAACTGCCGAGGGTTATCGGCAGTTTGGTTAGTCTTTGATTAATTTTCGCTCGAGCAGTTCGACTAGTTGATACATGATTGTGGCGAAGACGGCAATGATCATCAAGGCAAGCATTACGAGGGTGAAGTTGAAAACTTGAAAGCCATAAATGATGAGGTAGCCGAGTCCTTTCGCCGAAACAAGGAATTCCCCTACGATGACGCCAACCCAGGAGAGGCCGACGTTAACTTTCAATGTCGAGATGATCGTTGGGAAGGAGGCGGGTAATATGGCTTCCCGAAAAGCTTGTGTTCTTGTGGCGCCGAAGGTTTGGAGTACCTTCAGGTAGTTCGGGTCCACTTCGCGAAATGCTGTGTAGACGACAATGGTGGTGATGATGATGGAGATAATCGCCCCCATCGAGATGATGGATGGAAAGCCAGGGCCGAATGCTACGATGATGATGGGGCCGAGTGCCACTTTCGGCATGGCATTTAAAATGACGAGATAGGGGTCAAGTGTTTTGGATAATCTTGGCGACCACCAAAGAAGGGATGCCAGGATCGTTCCAAGCAGTGTCCCTATGATAAAGCCGAGAACGGTCTCGAATAGCGTCACTCCGGAATGGGATAGCAGGGTTCCATCACCTAATTTCTGTATGAAAAGATGCCATACTTTAGTTGGGGAGCTGAAGATGAGCGGATCGATCACTTCCATCCTGGATAAAAGTTCCCAACTGCTGAAAAAAATGATGAAAATCAGGATCTGATAAAAGCGAATGAGCCTGTTTTCTTTTTTTAATGAGGTTTTATATTGGTTATGAAGCTGTTCAATATTCAAGGCTCTCAAGCTCCTTCCAGATCGTTTGGAATAGTATCGGATACTGTGGATGGTTGCGTGCATGGAAAGGCGTAAGTTCACGCAGTTCATCGGGCACCTTGAAGGTTTTGTGCACGCTTCCCGGGTTTGCGGAAAATAGAAAGATGCGGTCACTCATTGCAATGGCTTCTCCGATATCATGGGTGACGAGCACGGCTGTCTTTCCGAAGGATTTCAGGATTTCAAAAACAAGGTCTTCAAGCTTCAACTTCGTTTGGTAATCAAGAGCCGAAAACGGCTCATCAAGCAAAAGGATTTTTGGGTCGACCGCAAGTGTCCGTGCCAGTGCAGCCCTTTGCCTCATTCCTCCCGAGAGTTCGCGTGGATATAATTTTCCGGTGCCTCCCAATCCAACGTCACTTAAAAGTTTTAGCGTTTTTATTCTCTCAAGGCCTTCATCTTTTCTTATCAGTTTCAATCCTAATAATATATTTTCTTCTATCGTCTTCCATGGAAATAGATAATCCTGCTGCAGCATATAGCCAATTGAAAGGTCACTGTTGGCTTTCAGCGGTTTGTTTTCGAGCAGGATCTTTCCTGCAGTGGGCGGAAATAGCCCGGCGATGATGGAAAGCAGGGTGGTTTTTCCGCAGCCGCTCGGACCTAGAAAAGAGACGAATTCACCTTTTTCAATGTCGAGGGAAATGTCCGCTAGTGCGGTCGCTGCCGTCTGATTTGAAAAATAAGTATGGTGAATGTCTTGGATTTTTAAAAAGCTCATCGGACATCCTCCTTACCTTTAGCTATGCTATTTTGTGACTTCATCAGCAAAATCGGTATTGACCAGCTCTTCATGGCTTATACGTGAAGGTAGCTCGCCTGCTTCATCCATGATGTTTTGCAGATTGTTCCATTCTTCTTCATCAAGAATGGGGTCCGTGGCAAAGGATCCTTGTTCTTTGTAGCGATTGATAACTGTTTCCATCGTCTCGATATTGGTATCTTCAAAATATGGCTGAATGACTTCAGCGATTTCGGCAGCATCATTTTCCTGAACCCAATCCTGTGCTTTTTTCAATGCCCTGGTGAATTTTTCGACAGTCTCTTTGTCTTCTTTCAAATAGCTTTCCTTAGCCATATAAACTGTATAAGGAAGATGCCCGGACTCGGTGCCGAAAGAAGCGACGATATAGCCTTTTCCTTCTTTTTCAAACACACTTGCCGTTGGTTCGAACAGTTGAACAAAATCGCCGGTTCCGGAAGCGAAGGCAGTTGCGACATTCGCAAAATCAATATTCTGGATGAGGTTCAAATCTTTTTTCGGGTCAATGTTATGTTTTTTCAATACGAACTCGCCGGCCATTTGCGGCATCCCGCCTTTTCGCTGGCCTAGGAATGTAGAGTTTTTCAGCATATCCCAATTGAAGTTGTCAATTTTTTCACGTGAAACAAGAAACGTTCCATCCGTCTGTGTTAATTGAGCGAAGTTGATGACGGGATCGTTCGAACCTTGTGCCCGAACGTAAATCGATGTTTCAGAGCCAACGAGAGCAATATCCGCCCCGTCGGACAGAAGCGTGGTCATCGTCTTGTCGCCGCCTGCCGTCGTTTTCAAATCAATGCTTAGACCCTCATCTTTAAAAAATCCTTTTTCAATCGCTACATATTGAGGTGTATAGAAAAGGGAGCGGGTCACTTCGGCCACCCTGACTTTCGTTGTTTCCTTTTCCTTGTTGCCGCATGCTCCAAGCGGGATCACCAGCATGCACAGAAGTAAAAATACGACACCTGCTTTATACCATTTTTTCAAAATTCCTTCCTCCTCGATATATAGGTATTTTGCCTACATTATCGTATGAACGGAAGAAAAAAATGTGAATGCCTCTCAGGGGATAAAAACAAGCGGATGTTTTACAATAAGATTAAAGAGAAAGGAGAGTGGAAATTGGAGAACGGGACGATTATTTCAAAACGGCGGTTTCCATCACCGCATCCACAAATCCATCTTTATTCAGTTACATACATATCACAAGGCTTGAAGGTAAAGGGGCTGCTTGCTGAACCGGTTGATGGCGAAATACATGATGCCTTCTTATATTTACGCGGCGGGATTAAAAATGTCGGCAAGGTGAGGCCCGCAAGGATCGTGCAGTATGCCGTAGAAGGTTTCATCGTTTTTGCCCCTTTTTACCGTGGAAACCAAGGAGGAGAGGGAGATGAGGATTTTGGAGGCGAAGATAGATTCGATGCGATATCAGGATTCAATCTTCTTGAACAGCACCCCCGAGTGAACAAGGACCACATTCATATCCTCGGATTTTCCCGTGGCGGCATCATGGCGCTTTGGACTGGGATATACTGCAGGAATGCCGCGTCGATCGTCACATGGGGAGGTGTGTCGGATATGTTTTTAACATATGTCGAACGTGTCGATATGCGTCGGATGATGAAGCGGGTCATCGGCGGAACACCTAAAAAATGCCCCGATCAATATGAGTACCGTACGCCACTGTTTGCGATTGAAGATTTGAATGTACCCGTCCTGATCATTCATGGTGAAAAAGATGACAATGTCGCCATTGAACACGCGTACCGGTTGGAAAAAAGGCTGAAAATGCATGACAAAGAGGTCGAAAGCTGGTATTTCCCTCAATTCACTCATTACTTCCCACCGGCCGTGAACAGAAAAGTAGTCGAAGATTTAACATCTTGGATGAAAAGTAAAACCGAATAATGATAGAATGAAGTATATTCTAAGTAAATTGGCAAGAGGAGGAGATACACATGGGCATGCCTATGGAGCTAAATACCATGATCGTTACAAAAGGGAACGAAACCCGTGAAGAAGAAAACATTTTTCGGCTGACGAAAGCTGGTTACAGGTTATACCCTATCGATATTCCAATCGATGTCCGCAAAACGATTCAATCTGACTCAAGCGGAACAGCCGTTATCCAAAAAATTGAATGGACCAGTGAAAAAACCATCATTACGTACCAACTACTATCATTGAACTCAACTAACTAAATAGACAAGCGCTTGCCGTGAATAGTCTTCACTGCAAGCTCTTTTTTTTTGATTGTGTTGCAGAATTCGATCAGATGCACCAACTAATTTGGCCGTATACGCCCATAATTCGACCCATGCACCAACTAATCCGACCCTACCTGCCCATAATCGACCTACGCACCAATAATTCAGCCCATACGCCCAAAAAACGACCTGTGCACCAATTAATTCGACCGAAACGCCCATAATCGGACCAGATGCGCGAAAAATTCGACATGCATGCAACTAATTCGACCTCCACACCAATAATCCAATCTACGACTTGTCAGTGCAAAATCTTGGATATTCAATCTTCGAAATGATTGTCACTAAAAGAATGGTAAAATGGTGAAAAGCGCATGGGATGGGGTGATAAGATGATTTTGGTGAGTTCCTGTTTAGCGGGTCTTGAGGTGAGATACAATGGTACACACAGCTTGGATGAAGGAATTATGGAATTAATGAGGGAGAAAAAGGCTATAGCGGTTTGTCCTGAGTTGCTTGGGGGTTTTTCGACACCGAGGGGACCTGCTGAGATAGTTGGCGGTGAAGGTGGGGATGTCCTTGATGGAAAAGCGAAGATCATCGAAAAGTCGGGCAGGGATGTAACGGAATTGTACATAAAGGGAGCGAATCTTACGTTATTGAAAGCCCAGGAGGTAGGGGCGACGTTAGTCGTTTTAAAGGAAAACAGTCCATCCTGTGGGAGTGCCACGATTTATAATGGGGAATTCAAGGGGGAGAAGAAGGTCGGGAATGGAGTGACCGCGGCTTTGCTTAGGCGGCATGGATTCACGGTCATTTCAGAGGAAAGGTTATTCGATTATCTGGATGAAAAATGAGTAATGGCATTTTAGAAGGTGCTTTTGAAAGAAGGGGAATACATGGAGGATATCAATCTCTATACTTTGCTATTTTTAGTACTTGCGGGTTTTATTGCCGCATTCATCGATTCCGTTGTGGGCGGGGGCGGTTTAATCTCCATTCCGGCTTTATTGTTTACGGGGATTTCGCCTTCAGCAGCACTTGCCACTAATAAGCTAGCGGGTACAATGGGATCTTTAACGAGTACGATTTCATTTATTCGGGCTGGAAAAGTGGATTTCAAATTCGTCATCAAGCTGTTTCCGATTACTGTAATTGGAGCGGCGTTAGGAGCATACGTTGTACATTTCGTTTCCGCAGAGATACTGAAGCCCCTCATTTTGATTTTGTTGGTCATTGTCGCAATTTATACGTTGGTAAAAAAGGATTGGGGTAAAGATGCAAAGTATAAAGGGCTGAAAAGGAAGAAAATGATTCTTTTGATAGTCATAATATTTGCGATTGGTTTTTATGATGGTTTTCTTGGACCAGGCACAGGTTCCTTTTTATTATTTTCATTTTTGATCATTGGTTTTGATTTTGTCCAGGCTGCTGGGAATACAAGAATATTGAATTTTGGAAGCAATATTGCCGCACTTATCATTTTCTTATCTATGGGGACCGTCAATTTTGCCTATGGAATTCCGATGGGTCTTGCAATGGTCGCAGGAGCATTGGTAGGAACGAACTTTGCAATTAAGAAAGGCGCTTCCTATGTACGTATATTATTCATTTGCGTCACGATTTTATTGATTGGGAAAAATGTCCTTAATTATTTTCATGTGTTATGATGGATGGTTTCTGCGAATGATTCCTATTAAAAATGGCCGAGGATACAAATTGTATTTTCGGCCATTTTTATATTCATTTTGTGAAATTCAAGTCCCAGTGAACGCCAAATTGATCCTTGACCTTACCATACTTAGCACCCCAAAAGGTATCTTGCAGTTCCATTAAGGATAATCCTTTTTCACACATAACATCATATAAATGCTGGATTTCCGAGTCGCTTTCACATTCAAGGACCAGCGCTACATTATTCCCGACTTCAAGGGGGTTGCCTGGAAACGTATCAGATACCATGATCAACATATCGCCTTTTTTGATTTTGGCATGCAAAACAAGGTCATTCGCTTCTTCAGGTGTTGGGAAATCAGCTTCCCCGTAGGTTTGTAAATCGGTAATCTCCGCATGAAATATTTCTGCATAAAAGGCTAATGCGTCCGTTGCTTGACCATCGAAAATTAAATAGGGGGTTACTTGATTTTTCATACTAATCCTCCTGCTTCGTGTCATGACTATCAATTCGACAGGGAAATCTTATCCCCCTTTATATTCGCTGGGAAAGTATGCAGGCACTGATGGCTTAGCTGCATTTTCGAATGTGAATCATCCAGTTCCCCATAAAAAAACTAAAATCATATTTCCTTATCAAAACAAGCTGCGCAGATGAAACTTCCTTCATTTTTTAAATATGCCTTTATTTCAGTCATCCCTTTACGCTTTGGATAACGCATTTTCACAAGAACGACTTCGTCACCATTAATTTCTTTACCACATTTAACACACTTGGGATCTTCCCCGAACATTTAAACACCTCCAAGCAATTTAAAGTATTCAATCTAATGCGATAGACTTCAATGAAACTTTGATCTACCCAAACTATCACATATGGATCTAACATTTCAAATTCAAATTAGGATTAGTTTTGTACTGATTGCTTTTAATCTGGCGCTAATGAAAGGGCAAATGAAAATGGAAGTAGCCGTTTCAAAATCTGACTGAATAGAAAAAGCCTGCCGCTTACGTGACAGGCTTTTCTCACTATTTTATTTTTCTTGAGCTTTTTTCATAATGGAAGAGGGGATTTCATTCCGCAATGCGTTAATAGGATTTCGACAATCCGCTGTGAAGCGAATCCATCACCATATGGGTTGGAAGCTGTCGCCATTTTTTTATAGGTTTCTTCATTAGTAAGTAAGTCTGTTGCTAATTGATAAATACGTTCTTCCTCAATTCCCGCCAATAAAAGGGTACCAGCCTCAATGCCTTCCGGACGTTCTGTCGTATCGCGTAACACAAGGACAGGAACACCAAGTGAGGGAGCTTCTTCTTGCACCCCTCCGGAATCTGTCAATATTAGATGGGCGTGCGCCGCAAAATTATGAAAATCAAGCACTTCAAGCGGCTCTATTAAGTGAAGTCTTTCCGTTTCACCAAAAATCCGATAAGCAATTTCACGGACTACTGGGTTTTTATGAAGTGGGAAAACAACTTGGATATCCGTGTGATCTTCAAGCAGCCGTTTGACGGAACGGAATATCTCTTCCATTGGTTTTCCGATATTTTCTCGTCTGTGCGCTGTCATCAATAACATACGATCTCCATTCAAGCCAGATAGAATCGGATGTTCATAGTCTTTCCGTACTGTTGTTTTCAAAGCATCGATAGCCGTATTGCCAGTAATATGGATGCAATCACTCTTTTTATTTTCCAAAATTAGATTCTCTGCCGCCTGTTTAGTTGGGGCGAAATGCAAATCAGCTAAGACGCCTGTCAGCTGCCTATTCATTTCTTCAGGATATGGAGAATACTTATTACCAGTCCGAAGACCAGCTTCAACGTGACCAATCTGTATCTTATTATAGAACGCGGCCAAGCTTGCGATGAAAGTTGTCGTTGTATCCCCATGTACGAGGACGATATCCGGTTTAATATCTTTCATGAGCGAACTCAATTTTTCAAGCCCTCGAGTTGTAATCTCTTCTAATGTTTGTCTATCCTTCATCATATCCAAATCGTGATCTGGCTTTATTTGAAAACATTGCAAGACTTGGTCGAGCATTTCCCTATGCTGGGCGGTGACCACCACGATGGTTTCTATTTCTTCTTGATGCTTTTTCAGTTCCAAAACGACAGGTGCCATTTTGATAGCCTCCGGTCTTGTACCAAATACGGTCATGACCTTTATACGTTGTTTAGGCATGCTCATTTCCTCCCCTTCTGAATGTCTCCCCCATTATAACGGGAAGTTCATGGGAAATATAAAAATGAAACAATAATTAACAGAATTTTTACAATATTAATGAGGACTTTATATTTCTTTAACCTTCAGTTAATATCTGGCATTTACAATATAAAGCAGGAAGCATAGCAAAGCAGAATAGAGGTGATAGGCGAATATGAAAAGCGTCCTGATGATCGTGCAAAACTTTTATCCGGAAATCGGAAGTGCTGGAAATAGAATGAAAAATATATATCTCCATTTGAAAAGAAACGGATTTGAGGTAACGGTCATCACATTGAAGCCGAGTTATCCTAATCAAAGTTTATATCAAGATACAAAGTTTTGGGATGAAGAAAGCATTGAAGAGGATGTCATCAGGATTAAACCGGACAAAGTGAAGAGGTATACAAGCAATATGGGGAAGCGGTTGCTTCATTATCTTGAAGCGATGTGGCTTTTCATTTATACAATCATCCGTCTCGAAAAAAAATATGATTACGTGTTTGCTACGACCCCGCCGATCTTCCCGACATTGGCGGCGTTGATCGCCAAGAAAAAGATGAAGGCGAAACTCATTACCGATGTCAGGGATTTATGGCCGGAATCGTTGATAGGAGTAGGGGTATTTACTAATAAGTGGGTTTTGAAAATCGCTTTCTTCCTGGAAAGGAAGCTATATCGGCATTCAGATTTTATTATCATCAATAGTCCTGGTTTCAGGGATTATATCGTTGCAAAGGGAGTCAAGGAAGAGGCCATCCAATTCATCCCTAATTCGCTTACTGCGGATGAGCTGACGTTAAAGAATTTGCTTACACCCGTATCGGAAAAAGTAATCAAGGTCGTTTATGCGGGGAATATCGGACTGGCCCAGGACTTGAAAAAACTGATATCCGTAGCTGAAAAGCTAAGGGAACATAAACAAATCGAGTTCTCGATGATTGGATATGGATATCGGATATCTGAAGTGGAGAAGGAGATAAGCTCTAGAGGGCTGACTAATATTAAGATGATTAATGCGATGAATCGAAGAGTGACTCTTCATGAAGTTTCAACGTCCCATATTGCCTATGTGAGCTTGGTTGAAAAAGAAGTCTTCAATAAGGTTCTGCCTGGTAAAATCATCGATTATATGTGTGTCGGAAAACCCATTGTCGGTGATGTGGACGGCAGGGCCAAGAAGATGCTCTCAGAGGCGAAATGCGGGTTGGTAGCAGAAAGCAGGGATGTTGATGAAATCTGTCAGCACATATTGACCATGGCCTCAGATCGAGCCCTTCGTGAAGAACTGGGGGAAAACGGCCATCGGTATGCTAAACAACATTTTCAATGGTCTAAAAATATTAAAGGTCTCATCAATGTGATGGAAGCGTCAGGCTGAAAAATCCGGAAGTGGAGGACAACATGGCGAAGAAAGTATGTATGTTCGTGTGGAATCACTTTACGAACGATGCGAGAGTTCTAAGAGAATGCACAGCACTTACTGAAGCGGGTTATGAAGTCGATTTAATTGCCATTCATAACTGGAAGATCAAGGATTTACCCAAAAAGGAGAAGCACCAAAATGGTTTCTCTGTCACTAGGGTGAATAACCGCTGGGAGGCGCTTAATAGGGTTCTCAGGGTCGTAGGTAAATTAAAGAAAAAGAAGTTTGAAATCGTTCTATTGGCCTTATTGGTCTGGAATACGTTGTGGAATTTGAACTTGATCAACAGTTGGGTGGGATCGGGAATACTGTTCGGTTCCCTTGCACTTCTTGCGATGGGCACCCTTGTCATCACTAAAACGAAGCTGCCGACACTATTAACAAGGAGCTACATTTTTGGTCAAATGATCTATCATGGGCGAAAAAGGAAATATGATTTTTATCATTCGAATGATTTGAATACGCTCATGCAGGGAGCGATCAGCAGTAAATGGCTGAGAAGAAAAAAGCTGATTTATGACTCGCATGAGGTACAAACGAGCAGAACGGGATATAATAGCCGAATTTACGGGATGATGGAGAAATTCCTATTAATGTTCGTCGATGAAATGATTGCCGAAAACCATACGAGAGCTAAGTATAACGAAGACTTATATGGTCTGTATCCCAAGGTGGTCCATAACTACCCGATTCCAACCAATCCTGAGGAAAGTACGGCCGTGAATTTGCATGAGCTGCTCGATTTGCCAGAGAATGAACCGATATTGTTATACCAAGGCGGCGTTCAAATGGGAAGAGGGTTAGAGCAATTGGTTGATGCTGTACCGATGATCGAGGGCGGGACGGTAGTTTTTATCGGAGATGGAAGGATCAAGGATGAGTTAATGAAAAAAGTAAACGACATGAATCTGGAGCATCGTGTGAAGTTCCTGCCGAAGGTTCCGGTCGACGAGCTGCTCCATTATACAAAAAATGCGTATTTAGGTTTTCAGATATTGAATAATGTCTGCTTTAATCACTACTCCGCATCTTCAAATAAATTGTTCGAATACATGATGAGCGGTGTGCCTGTGGTTGCCTGCAGCTTTCCTGAAATTCAAAAGGTTGTCGATACGGAAAAAATCGGTGTGTGTGTCGATTCACATGATCCAAAATCAATTGCCGAAGGCGTCAATTACTTATTGAAACATCCTGAAAAAAGGGCGGAAATGAGCAATAACTGCCTGAAGGCGCGGCAAAAATACAATTGGAAACAAGAGAAGGAAATCTTTATCGAAATTTATCAAACAGCCTAACAAATTTGAGTGTAGCAGAAAAATAGATAGGAGTGGTTTATATGAAACTTTGTACAATCGGACTTGGTTATATAGGACTTCCAACATCTTTAATGTTTGCGAAACACGGTGTCGATGTTGTCGGCGTGGATATCCATCCTGAGATTATTTCCAATTTGAATAGCGGCAGGCTCCATATCGAAGAACCTGGATTGGATGAGGTATTGGAAGAAGTGATTGCTTCCAATAAGTTCCGAGCTGCGTTAAGCCCGGAACATGCGGATGTTTTCATTATCGCGGTGCCTACTCCAAATAAAAAGGACATGCATCAATCCTGTGATTTAACTCATGTCATGGATGCAACCTCCAATATTCTTCCTTTTATCAAAAAAGGGAATGTTATCATTATCGAATCAACGATTGCGCCAAGAAGCATGGATGATCATATTAGACCGATGATCGAGAGGACGGGCCTTACCATCGGAAAAGACATTTTCCTCGTTCATTGTCCGGAACGTGTTTTACCTGGAAGGATTCTTGAAGAGTTGGTTCATAATAACCGTATCGTCGGGGGCATCACGGAAACATGCTCATATAAAGGAAGTCTGGTTTACAAAACCTTCGTTCAAGGGGAGATCATTCAGACGGATGCGAAAACGGCTGAAATGTCCAAACTGATGGAAAACACCTTCAGGGATGTCAATATCGCACTTGCGAATGAGCTGACGAAAGTCTGTTTCGAGCTGGACATCAATGTTTTGGATGTCATATCAATGGCTAACAAACACCCTCGTGTCAATATACACCAACCAGGACCAGGAGTTGGCGGCCATTGTTTAGCGGTCGATCCGTATTTCGTCGTTGCAAAGGCACCAGAGTATGCGAAAATCATTAAATTGGCCCGTGATACCAACGTATCGATGCCTTATTATATCGTTAATTGCGTAAGAATGATGCTAGAGGGCATCCGGAAGCCAAAAGTAGCTGTTTTCGGTCTTGCATACAAAGGAAATGTAGATGATATTCGTGAAAGTCCCGCCATTGATGTCGTCAATATCTTGATGGGGATGGAAAACATGGATGTAGCCTTGCATGACCCGCATGTCCAATCTGGAAAGATGCCAGTCGTATCAGTTGAAGACGCTGTAAATGATGCAGACTTGATACTTGTCCTGACTGACCATGATGAATTTAAACAGATGGATTATGATAAGCTATCGAATCTCATGAGCAATAAATTGATTTTGGATACACGCAATTGCATTGATGAAACTAAAACAGAGGTCCCGGTAGCTAACCTGGGCAATATATATCAATACAAAACGATGTCCATGAAAAAAGCCAGGAATAAAGCAATCATCTAAAAAAATGGACAAACACCGGTAATGGAATAAGGATTAAGGGGGCGCTGACTATGACAGTGCCCTTTTTGAATATCATGTTCTGCCAGGAGGGACGGAGGGCAGAAAACCAACGAAGAAAAGGACCAAGCAAGAGCTTGGTCCTTACAGAATGTAAAAGCGTTCCAGTTGGTTTCGGAAATCCGCTCCCTTTCCGCCAAGCCTCCTCCCCGCATGAATCTAGAGGCGAGGAGGCTAGATTCATGCGGGGAGGAGTGTCGCAATTATCTTCAATTCAATAAGGATAACAGTAAAAAAACCATGAAGTATAACCTAGTCTTGGTTTAAAGTAATGTTTCGGAAAGAGTCATTTCTTGTCGAAAAAGCGAAAGGACCAAGCAAGAGCTTGGTCCTTTTGTGTACAATTTATTGAGCTGTCGGTCCGCCAAGTTCTTCTATTTCACTTGGAACACTGCCGAATTTCTTGAAGTTTGCACGGAATTGAGCGGCAAGGGCTGTTGCTGCTTGTTTATAAGCGGCAGGATCTGCCCAAGTCTTGATTGGTTGAAGCACTTCGTCAGGAACCCCAGGAACATGAAGAGGAATATCCAAACCGAAGATTTCATCTTTGATCGTTTCGATGTTAGCTAATTCACCTTCAAGTGCCGCTTGTACCATCGCACGAGTGTAAGCAAGTTTCATACGGCTTCCAGTTCCGTATGCTCCGCCAGTCCATCCAGTGTTGACAAGGTATACCTTTGCATTGTGCTCGTCAATTTTATCACCAAGCATCTCAGCATAGCGTTGAGCGGGAAGCGGTAAGAAAGGTGAACCGAAGCAAGTGGAGAATGTAGCTTCCGGTGAAGTTACGCCTCTTTCAGTACCAGCCAATTTACTAGTGTATCCACTTAGGAAATGGAACATTGCCTGTTCTTTCGAAAGCTTGCTGATTGGAGGCAGAACGCCTGAAGCATCAGCTGTTAAGAAAATGATTGTATTAGGATGTCCTGCAATACTTGGGTTCACGATGTTATCGATCGCTTGCATTTGGTAAGCAGCACGAGTATTTTCAGTCAATGAACTGTCATCATAGTTCGCTTCACGTGTATCCGGATCAACAACAACATTTTCCAGTACGGCACCGAAACGGATCGCATCGAAAATTTGTGGTTCTTTTTCACGTGAAAGATTGATCGTTTTCGCATAGCAGCCGCCTTCGATGTTGAATACGCCGTTAGAAGACCAGCCGTGCTCGTCATCGCCAATCAGTTTACGACTAGTGTCTGCGGATAAAGTTGTTTTACCTGTACCGGACAGTCCGAAGAATAAAGCGACGTCCCCTTCACGTCCTACGTTAGCAGAGCAATGCATTGGAAGGATTCCAGCCTCTGGAAGTAAGTAGTTCATGATCGAGAAGATCGATTTTTTCATTTCTCCTGCATATTCTGTTCCGCCGATCAGGATTGTACGGCGTTCAAATGAAACGATGATGAAAGTTTCGGATGAAGTTCCGTCCACTTCTGGGTCTGCTTTGAAGTTAGGTGCAGAAAGGATTGTGAATTCTGCTTCGTGACCTCTTAGTTCCTCTTCGTTTGGACGGATGAACAAAGTATGGGCGAAAAGGTTATGCCAAGCATATTCATTAACAACACGGATTGGAAGACGTGATGATTCGTCTGCACCAGCGAAACCTTTAAAAACAAAGATCTCTTCTTTTGCTTTTAGGTAGTCAACTACTTTATTATATAGTTTATTGAACACATCTTCGGAAATTGGCTGGTTCACTGAACCCCAATCAACTTTATCTTTAACTGATGCTTCTTCCACGATATATTTATCCTTAGGTGAACGACCAGTATATTTGCCAGTTTCAGCTTTTACCGCGCCGGTTGATGTTAAAACGCCTTCACTTCTGCTTAATACTTTTTCGACCAATTGAGGAACTGAAAGTTGAGTTTGCACATTATTTCCTGTTAATAATTGGTGTAACTCATTAGAAACATCTACAGAATTCATATATGAGGTACCTTCCTTTGTTTAAGTTTTTAGATTACAATTAGTATAACACATTCATTTAATTAGTCTATACTATTTCTTTTAATTTGTGATTATTTTCAGTTGGTCGCGTTAATCATTTTAATCCGGCAGGGACCGAGTTACGATTATCGCATATACTTTCATGAAGAAAATTTTAATTTAATAGGAAGTAAGTAAGCAATATATGTCTATTGGGAAAGTCAGGGTGTCGATTTTTCGAATGCTCAATACTTTATTATTAATGGCAATTTACAACATTTCTATTCGTGTTTTGCATTTTAAACCCTTCTAGGACGTTGTATCAACATGTTTTTTCAAATGAACGCCATTCTGAGTGGAAATGTTCTTTTTAGAAAAGCATTGACAAATTCCAGCTAGATACGATAATATCTTAAATTGTACGGATTCTCTTATCCCGAGTTGGTGGAGGGACAGGCCCTTTGAAACCCAGCAACCTGCCATATTGAACTTGACTCCAAGATCGATCGCCGAAAATAAAGCGAAGGTCTTCAAGGAATAGTGGTGATGGTGCTAACCTGAGCAAGGTAAAAAACCCTTGAACGATAAGAGTGAAAGGATAGAAGACAGAATTTTAAACCTTTCCTCATTTGCCAGGGAAGGTTTTTGTGTTTTTTATAAGTAATTCTGTGTCTATAGTTGAAACTAATGAGGGAAACGAGTTCCGTAAAAACAGGCTTATGCCTACAACATACTAACTTCCAAGGAGGAAATATGATGTCAAAGAAACGTCTATTTACTTCTGAATCTGTTACAGAGGGCCATCCGGACAAAATTTGTGATCAGATTTCAGATTCCATTTTAGATGCTATCCTTGCTAAGGATGCAAATGCACGTGTAGCGTGTGAAACTAGTGTAACAACAGGTCTTGTACTTGTTGCCGGTGAAATTACAACGTCCGCTTACGTGGATATTCCGCGTATCGTTCGTGATACGATTAAAGGAATTGGTTACACACGTGCGAAATACGGTTTCGATGCTGAAACTTGTGCCGTGTTGAGTTCCATTGATGAGCAGTCTGCCGATATCGCAGCTGGTGTCGATAAAGCATTGGAAGCTCGTGAAGGAAACATGTCAGACGAAGAAATCGATGCAATCGGTGCAGGGGACCAAGGTCTTATGTTCGGATTCGCTTGTAATGAAACAGAAGAGCTTATGCCGCTTCCGATTTCATTGGCGCATAAACTTTCATTCCGCTTGGCTCAAGTTCGTAAAGATGAAACGCTTCCTTACTTACGCCCTGATGGTAAAACACAGGTAACTGTGGAGTATGATGAGAATAACCTTCCTGTACGTGTAGATACGATCGTTATCTCTACACAGCACGATGCAGAAATTACGCTTGAACAAATTCAAGCCGATCTAAAAGAACATGTGATCAAAGCAGTCGTTCCAGCTGAATTGATCGATGCTGAAACTAAGTACTTCATCAACCCAACTGGCCGTTTCGTAATTGGCGGACCTCAAGGGGATGCTGGTCTTACTGGTCGTAAAATCATCGTTGATACTTACGGCGGATATGCTCGTCACGGCGGCGGTGCATTCTCTGGTAAGGATGCTACTAAAGTTGACCGTTCTGCTGCATACGCTGCTCGTTACGTTGCGAAAAACATCGTGGCAGCCGGCCTTGCCGACAAAGCGGAAGTTCAATTGGCATACGCAATCGGTGTGGCAGAGCCTGTATCAATCTCTATTGATACTTTCGGAACTGGTACAGTTAGCGAAGAAGTCCTTGTTGACCTAGTTCGCGCTAACTTCGACCTTCGTCCAGCTGGTATCATCAAAATGCTTGACCTTCGTCGCCCAATCTACAAACAAACAGCTGCCTACGGACACTTTGGCCGTACAGATGTCGATCTTCCATGGGAACGCACGGACAAAGCAGAAACATTAAAAGCACAAGCGTAATCCATATAAAAAGGTGTCCCGCAATTAGCGGGACACCTTTTTTATGGATTAATTTTGCCGTCAGCGGGAATAATTCAAGAAATCATAAAGAAATTCAAATTACGTGCAATACTCGTGAGTTAGGGTCGATTACAAGCTTGTTTGGGTCAGCTACTCGTGAGTTTAGAGCGTTTACTCGTGAGTTTGGAACTTTTACTCGTGAGTTTGAGTACAATACTCGTAACTTTCAGTCAATTACTCGTGAGTTACTTTATTCGTTCCGCCGTTTTATAGTGTTGTCCTTTTTCGGCGTATTCGCGTACGATGCGTTCCATATCCTGGCGATCTTCTTCGTTGATTTCGCGAATGACTTTAGCCGGGCGTCCGAATGCCAACATGTTCGGTGGAATGATTTTACCTTGGGGAACGAGACTGCCGGCACCGATGAAGGCGCCTTCGCCGATTTCAGCTTCATCAAGTACAATCGATCCCATGCCAATTAGAGCTCCTTTACGGATTTTACAGCTATGTAAAATGACCTGATGGCCAATGGTTACTTCATCCTCGATGATCAATGGATTATTTGGGCTTTGGTGCAAGACGCTGTTATCCTGTATACTGACTTTTTTCCCGATGATGGTTGGGGATACATCACCGCGAATGACGGAATTGAACCAAATTGATGTTTCGTCGCCAATTTTGACATCACCAGTCACGACAGCATTTTCAGCAATATAAGCGCTTTCAGCAATTTCAGGTTCTTTGCCTTTATACGGATAAATAATCATTTTCAATCATTTCCTTTCCGAAGTGAATGTTTTTATGTATTATTTTAATATACCGTATGCAAATACACTTGGCTATTTATAATAGCAATGTACAACTTGTTAGATTTCTTTTTTGTCGAAAATCACGAATATGGTTATAATTTATATATATTATTTTAACTATCATGGATTGTTTACAACAAGTGAAAAGTGAAAGGGGGATTTCGAATGTGGAAATGGGAGACAGAAGGAGACGCAAAGGGCGTCATTGTCATCATTCATGGGGCAATGGAACATCACGGACGTTATAAGTGGGTAACACAAATGTGGCTTTCAGCTGGATACCATGTCGTCATGGGCGACCTTCCTGGGCAGGGTATGACAACTCGCGCCTACCGGGGACATATCGATTCCTTTGATGAGTATTTGGACGAAGTGAAAAGCTGGATAGAAGAGGCTTACGAATATTCGTTGCCGGTCTTTTTACTTGGACACAGCATGGGTGGTTTGATTTCGATACGCCTTCTTCAGGAAGAGGAATGGGACATTGCAGGGGTGATTCTTTCTTCTCCATGCTTGGGCCTCGTGACGAAGCCGCGGAAGTTCCTTACAACCATCTCGCATGGTTTGAACTTCGTGATGCCTATGTTCAGGGTAGATTCCGGATTGACACCTGAAATGGCGACGAGAAGTGCGGAAGTTCGTGAATCCGATAGAAACGATACATTATATATCACGAAGGTTTCGATACGCTGGTATCGCGAGTTGGCACAGGCCATGAAGGATGCTTTTGAAGAGATTCCTGAATTTCAGGATGTGCCGCTTTTGGTCATGCAGGGCGGAGATGACCGAATCGTGAATAAGAAGGCGGTTCGTGAGTGGTTTAATTATAACTTGGCCAGTGAAAAGCAATATAAGGAATGGCCTAAGCTTTATCATGAAATCTTCAATGAACCAGAGCGTGATGATGTATTTCAATACGCGCTGAGTTTTGTTGAAAACCGTTTAAAGATATTAGGGTATGTCGTTTGATCAGTACATACTGTCAGGATAAATGAAAAAGCTGCCGAATTTAGATCTCGGCAGCTTTTTTTATTTGGATCAGCCTGCGTTTTTAAGCATTTCGTTCGATTTGATGACCGGTGCCCAGAAAGTAACCGGATACATAAATTGGTTTAAATGTGTAAGTTCCTTTTTATTGGATAATGCGGTCGATAGAAGATAAATCGATTTGAAGGTTAAGTCATTGGCGAATAGGTCCAAAAGCGTCGCTTTCATATTCATGATCGCTTCATGGTTTTGTGTGGAAATCATTAAATCGAGCTGTGGCAGAAACTTATCAAAATGTTGATCGAATTGTTTGAGGTCCTCCATGGTATTTTGTTTTTCTGTCAATGAGTTAAGCGAGCTGACAAAATCCCCGTATTGCTCACTTGAATCCCTTTTGATTTTTTCAGTCAATATATCCGTCAGTAATGAAGTAGGCAAATGTTCCATTTTCTGCACCCTCTTATCTATTTTCTATCAATTATAATCATTATAGACGAAAAATTCAAAAAGTTATGATTGGTAATTCTGCTGCATGTAAGTTGTTTTTAAAAAACACCGTTCGTATGCGAACGGTGTCAAATTTATTCATCTCTTTTCAATCGCGACAATGAATGGCGGATTGTTTGCTTGGTTGATGAACCCGTATTTCAGGATATGGGCTTTCTGTTGAGGGAAGTTCTCTACAAAATCCATCAATGCATCCCGTTCTTCCGATCCCCCTGGATGACCATGGTAAATGACGAGGATGATGATGCCTTCAGGCGCCAGCAGTTCGAACAGCTGTTCAATGGCTGATATCGTCGTTTCGGCTTGGGTGATGATTGATTTGTCTCCGCCAGGAAGGTAGCCTAGGTTGAAAATGGCACCCGTGATCTTTCCGGAATGTTCGCTCCTGATGTATTTGTTTAAATGTTCATGCCCATCGTGAATGAGGGTGCAGCGCTCTTGTAAATTCTCGGCGTTCAGTTTCGCCGTTGTGGTTTGGATCGCTTCTTCCTGAATATCAAAGCTATAGACATGTCCGTTTACACCTGTAAGTCCTGCAAGAAAGACCGTATCAAACCCGTTGCCCATCGTGCCATCTATGGTTATATCCCCAGGGTGAACCGCTTTTTCCAGCAGAATTCTGGCGAATGGCAAAATTCGGTCAAGCTTCATGATTGTACCTCCAAGTGATGATTTTTCCCCTGCCAGCTGTTGCGGCGTTTCAATTCGGCGTCAATGGCATTCAAGACATCCCATTTATTGACGCTCCACATTGGACCGATCATCAAATCGATCGGACCGTCACCTGTAATGCGGTGAACGATCATTTCTGCAGGGATTATTTCCAGCTGGTCACATACCAGGCTGACATAATCGTCACGGTCAAGAAACTCGAGCAGGCCTTTTTCATATTGTTTGACCATCGGTGTCCCTTTTAATAAATGAAGTAAATGGATCTTTATCCCCTGCACATCGAGTTTGGCGACTTCACGGGCTGTTTCCATCATCATGCCGTAATCTTCCTGAGGAAGGCCATTGATGATATGGGAGCATACGCGGATGCCGTGTTTGCGCAGTTTGTCGACGCCTTCTTTGTAGCAATCGAAGTCATGGGCACGATTGATCATCGTTGCGGTCTTTTCATGGACCGTCTGGAGACCAAGCTCGACCCAAAGGTAGGTGCGTTCGTTCAATTCCGCTAAATACTCGACCACATCATCTGGAAGGCAATCCGGGCGCGTCGCGATGGAGAGTCCGACGACACCTTCCTGGGTCAATACACTTTCATATTTCTCGCGAAGCTCTGCCACGGGTGCATGCGTATTCGTGAACGCTTGGAAATAGGCCATATATTTTCCATCTTTCCATTTATGATGCATCCGTTCGCTAATCTTCTTAAACTGGACGTCGAGGGGTTCAATCCTGCTGCCAGCAAAGTCACCAGAGCCTGAGGCACTGCAGAAGGTACAGCCGCCATGTGCGACGGTGCCATCACGGTTCGGACAGTCAAAACCGCCATCAAGGGCAACTTTAAAAACCTTATGACCAAAATGTTCCCTAAGGTGGTAATTCCATGAATGATATCGTTTGTTATCCGTTGCATATATAAACGGGTTTGCTTGATTCAAATCAGCAACCTCCTAAATAAAATAAAGCGCAACATATATTATACAACATTCTCGAAGCTAGGTCTTTTTTTGAAAAAAAAGCGTATACTGTATACTTGAAGGCTAAACATTTTGCTGCTATTTCCAGTATATCTTTGAATGACTATATCCTATCGGGAGCTGATGGACATGACCGGTCAAGTTGAAGAAGCGATTAATCAAATGAAAAAGAAATTAGCCGAAAATAATCAGGTGATCGAAGTAAATGAAGATGGGTTCATATACAAAGCCACTTGCACCTTCAATTCACCTGCTTCGGATGAACAAATTCATTCCTTTGAAAAGAAAACCGGACTGCTTCTGCCCGAGGATTATAAGGAGTTTTTAAAAATAACCAATGGATGCCGTCTGTTCGATAATGTCGAATCGGGCGGGGAAAATGATTTATACAGCCTGGATGATATTATTAATTACACATATGAAAATTCCTACGAGGGATGCTATAAAGTGGCCTGCATTTATCAAGATAATATCGTCATCGATGGGGAAGCCGTCGCTAAAGGCGATAAGGAGTATTTAATGGTAAAAGGCCATATCGATGATTTTGAAGAAGGTGAGAAGCTCCATATGGGCTTTGCCGAATGGATCGAGCAGTTCATTTCCCATCAAGGTGAGAAGTTTTGGGATAAAGGTTGATTTCTCAAAAAAAATGATAATCCACCCGTTATTTGCTCAAACTAGAAAAGATGATTCCGAATCATCCAAATGAGACGCGAAGGAGAGGGTTTGAAATGGCAACCAGACAATCCGTCGATCATTTTTTAGAGCAATGTGAAGGGGCTCTCCATTTTGCAGAGTTTGAATTTAACGAGGCCTCACGGCAGGAGCATTATGATGATGAACAATTTCAAAATTCGCAAAGGTATATCGAAGAGGCTTTGACGGATATGGAACGATTGTATGCCAGTTCGAATGACCAGCAACGAGAAATGCTTTCGCGGATGAAGCAGCAGTTGAATGAATTGAGGAATGAAATGATTTTACTGCGACATTAAAGGGAAGCAAGGGAGCTATGAATGCATAGCTCCCTTTTTTTTGCACGAATTTTCCTGAATTCGCATATATAATGAAAAACCTGTCGATAATGTTTATGTACGGCTATTGCAATTATCGGTGAAATTGACTAGAATGAAATAAAATGAAATATTCTCATAAAGACTATGATGAGGAATAGTAACGGTTTAAACCAGTAAAGAGAGTTGACGGATGGTGCAAGTCAACCTGGGATGGTCGTGAACTCGCCTTGGAGTTCCGGGTGTGAAGGTAAAAAGTAATGCCTGGCGTTTTAATCCATGTTACGGATGTTTTAAGCTGGGCGGATTTTAGCTATCGCCAATGTGGGTGGTACCGCGGGAAGATATACATAATCCTCTCGTCCCTATTTTGGGATGAGGGGTTTTTTATTGTTTTTTATACGGAAATTAGGAGGAAATCAAATGAGTTTTGACCATAGAAGCATAGAAACGAAATGGCAAAAGTATTGGGAAGGAAATAAGACATTCAAAACGGGTGAAGAAAGCGGCAAACGTAAATTCTACGCTCTGGATATGTTCCCATACCCTTCAGGGGCCGGTCTTCATGTTGGGCACCCGGAAGGTTATACGGCAAGCGATATCCTAGCACGGATGAAACGGGCGCAGGGGTATAATGTATTGCATCCGATCGGCTGGGATGCTTTTGGACTTCCGGCAGAGCAATATGCGATTGATACGGGAAATGATCCAGCTGAATTCACGGAGCATAACATCAACACGTTCCGCCGCCAAATCAAAGCCCTTGGTTTTTCTTATGACTGGGATCGCGAAATAAACACGACAGATCCCGACTATTACAAATGGACGCAATGGATCTTCTTGAAATTATATGAAAAGGGCCTTGCATATATTGATGAAGTGGCCGTTAACTGGTGTCCGGCACTTGGCACGGTATTGGCTAACGAAGAAGTCATCGATGGGAAAAGTGAGCGTGGAGCCCATCCTGTTGAGCGCCGTCCGATGAAACAGTGGATGCTTCGTATCACGGCGTATGCAGACCGCTTAATCGACGATCTGAATGATGTGGATTGGCCGGAAAACATCAAGGATATGCAGCGTAACTGGATTGGCCGTTCCGAGGGAGCGGAAGTTACATTCAATATCGATGGCTTTGATGAATCATTCACGGTGTTCACGACTCGTCCGGATACGTTATTCGGTGCAACATATGCCGTATTGGCACCTGAACATCAGTTTGTCGATAAAATTACGACGGCTGATCAAAAGGCGGCAGTTGAAGCCTATTTAGATGAAGTGAAACATAAAAGCGACCTGGAAAGAACAGACTTGGCAAAGGATAAATCAGGAGTGTTCACGGGAGCTTATGCCATTAACCCGGTAAACGGCGAAAAAATGCCGATCTGGATTGCCGATTACGTGTTGATCAGCTACGGAACAGGTGCAATCATGGCCGTTCCTGCCCATGATGAGCGTGATTATGAATTTGCAGTCAAGTTCGACTTGCCGATCAAGGAAGTCGTAGCTGGCGGAGATGTGACAAGTGAAGCATATACAGGCGATGGACTTCATGTAAATTCGGAATTCCTTGATGGATTGAATAAGGAAGATGCAATTTCGATGATGATCAAATGGCTGGAAGAAAAAGAAATTGGCACGAAGAAAATAACATACCGCCTTCGCGACTGGTTATTCAGCCGTCAGCGTTACTGGGGTGAACCGATTCCAATCATCCATTGGGAAGACGGCACGATGTCTCCAGTGAAGGAAGAAGATCTTCCATTGATTTTACCGAAAGCTACGGACATCAAGCCTTCAGGTACAGGCGAATCACCACTTGCGAACATATCGGAATGGGTGAATGTAACGGATGAAAACGGACGTAAAGGGCGCCGTGAGACAAACACGATGCCACAGTGGGCAGGAAGCAGCTGGTACTTCCTTCGTTATATCGATCCTGACAACAAGGAAGCACTTGCAGATCCTGAAAAATTAAAAGAATGGATGCCGGTCGACATTTATATTGGCGGCGCTGAGCATGCAGTGCTACACTTGCTTTACGCTCGTTTCTGGCATAAATTCCTGTATGATATCGGTGTCGTGCCAACGAAGGAACCATTCCAAAACCTATTTAACCAAGGAATGATCCTTGGCGAGAATAATGAAAAAATGAGTAAATCCAAAGGGAATGTCGTGAACCCGGATGATATCGTTGAAAGCCATGGTGCAGATACACTTCGCATGTACGAAATGTTCATGGGGCCATTGGATGCTTCGATTGCCTGGTCCACAAACGGATTGGACGGTTCCCGTAGATTCCTTGACCGTATCTGGCGTCTATTAGTCAACGATGACGGTACGATCACAGATAAGATGACAGAGACGGATGACACGGGCAAGCTCGAAAAAGTCTATCATCAAACTGTTAAAAAAGTGACCGAAAACTATGAGGAATTGAAATTCAATACGGCTATTTCACAATTGATGGTATTCATTAATGATGCTTATAAAACTGATTCGCTTCCTAAGGTATATATCGAAGGCTTCGTAAAGCTGCTTGCACCAGTTGCACCGCACATCGCCGAAGAACTTTGGTCTATACTGGGCCATTCCGAGAGCATCACGTACGGAACATGGCCGGCTTTCGACGAAGCGAAGTTAGTGGATAACGAAGTCGAAATCGTCATCCAAATCAACGGAAAAGTCAAAACGAAATTAATGGTGCCGACTGACACTACGAAAGAAAAACTGGAAGAAATCGCGATGGGTGATGATTCCATCAAAGAACAAATCGATGGGAGAACCATTCGTAAAGTGATTGCTGTACCAGGCAAATTAGTCAATATCGTCGCAAACTAAATAAAAATGATTGGAAGCTGTCCCGCATATTTTTACTGCTGGGACAGCTTTTTTTTGCAGAAATTGGCTGAACTTAGGAATTAGGTCATGTTAGGATTTTCACCGATTTAAATCTATTAACATTAATCTACCGAATGTTGGAATTTTTTATCGTCATAAGATGACCATCGGAACTTAAATATCTAGCTTAATTGGTACATGGGAATCATTTTTCGGCTCGATGACCAAATAAATCAAGCGTTTGACATAAAAAAGGGAAAAAATTGGTTGATAAAATTTTACAGTGTGATAGTTTGGTATAGTACTGTTATTTTTTAACCAATTATTGGAGGGGAAAACGTGAAATTTAAGAATGTGAGTCGAATTACGGCGTGTGTACTAATTTTTGCACTGATTTTCAGCTTGATGGTTCCGCTAAATTCTCAAGCTGCAGCTGTAACACCCATTGAAAATGTAAAAACGATTAAAAATGGGGACACTCTGGACGGGAAGTTTGAAAAACCGGATGTTCAATGGTATCAAATCAGTCCCACAACAGAAGAAATACAAAAGTTCTCCCATATTGAATTCGAAGTCAATTCGGACAAAATCTTGAATATTTCCGTATATCAAGATAAAGAAAAAGCAGAAAAAGATGAGAGCAATTATTTTGTCTCTTCTTATCCTGATGAAAAAGCTGTAGTCGATTTCCCATATGCTTGGGAAGGCACATATTATGTTAAAGTTGAATATTACGGCGATACGGATGATGAGGGAAATCCTATCCCGGATGCGGAAAATGTAGCTGAATACTCCATCAATGCGCATTCAGTGACATTGCCGCCATCTGCCGGGGACGAAGGGGAAGAACTCGAATCATGCCCGGTTGAAGTGAGTGTAAACGATAAGAAAACGGGAGAATCCATGTTGAAAACACTCCGCGTGTTTAGAGATGAAGTTCTCACGAAGTCGTCTGAGGGACGCACCCTTTCCTCTTTATACTATAAGGCTTCGCCATTCCTCGCTCTTCATCTTGCTGGTAATAAAACGGCAAGGGAAGCGGTATATAATCACTTAGTCGAGATTAAGCCCCTTATTGAGGATCTTAATGAAAATGGAGCAAGCAGTACGGCAGTCATTAGCAACAAGCAGCAAGAAGCGATTAAGGCCTTATTCAATAAGTCGGCAGACGTAGCACCGGCTGGATTGAAAAAGGATATGGAAGCCATTGCAAAGAAAATCAACCTTGATAAGCTTGCAGGTGAAAGAATCGTCGATATCGCAAGCAAAGCGGGAATCGAACTTCCGGCTTCGAAAAATATAAAGAACAAATATATCGTCAAACTTAAACCTGGGAAGTCATTAAGCGCTGTCCAATCCAAGGTAAGTGGAAAAGGATTTGGAACATTATCGACACCTAAGCAACAAGAGGTTCTGTATGATGATATGTATGTCGTAGAGTTAAAGAACCAAGCTAAAATGAGCACAGCAGCTCTATCCAGTATCGAAAAACTTCCAGAAGTGGAATATATCGAAGCGGTAAAAACGTACAAAGCACTTTCTGCCGACATTCAATCACCGTATCAATGGTCTTTAGATAACGCTGGTGGGGAAGAAGGCATTAAGGGAGCAGACATCGATAACGAAAAACTGCAGAACCTTATTAAGAAACGTAATTTAAAAGATACATTGGTAGCGGTTATCGACACAGGTGTCGATGATTCACTAGCGGATTTGAAAGATACGGTTCGCATGGACTTAGGCAAGAATTTCATTGATAAGAAAGTAGATGCAGTCGATGACAATGGCCATGGTACACATGTATCCGGAATTATCGCTGCCAAAGCAGATAATGGTTATTCCATGCAAGGAATCAATCCAGTAGCTAAAATCATGCCTGTGAAGGTCTTGGACTCTTCAGGGTTTGGAGATAATGAGAAAATTGCACTAGGCATTAAATATGCCGTGGATCATGGTGCAAAGGTCATTAACCTTAGCTTGGGCGGAGAATATAGCAGGACGATTGAATATGCCTTGAAACATGCCGCTGCCAAGAATGTAATGGTTGTCGTAGCAAGCGGTAATGATGGGATGGATGGTCTTTCTTATCCTGCATCATCTAAATACGCGATATCCGTCGGTGCAACCAATGCCCTTGATTTAGTATCCGATTATTCCAATTATGGATCGAAATTGGACATGGTCGCTCCAGGGACAGGCATCCCGAGCCTTGTACCTAATGGGAATGTTACCTACATGGATGGTACATCAATGGCAGCTCCGCATGTTGCGGCAGCTACAGCCTTGTTATTATCTGGAAACCCTGGGTTGAAAGTGAATGAAGTAAGGGAAATCCTTCATGAGACATCGGAATATGTCGCTTTTGAAGAAGAAGATAATGTAGACCCTTATGAGGACTATCAACCAGAAGATGGAGAAATCATAATACCGGAAGAAGAACTGCCTATCGGAAAAGATTTAGTATCTGGATATGGAAGGCTGAATGCGTACAGTGCACTTAGTGCAGTGGATTTACAAGCTAAAGTCAATCTTGTGATGGATACGCAAACAAAACTGACAGGTTCAGCTAAAAAAGGTTCAGTAATCGAAGTGAAAAGCGGAAACAAAACGCTAGGTAAAGGAACGGCGGCAGCTAATGGAACGTTCACCGTTAACATTCCGCTCCAAAAAGCTGAGCAGCTGCTTACTGTGAGTATCTCTGATTCTTCCAAACTAGCAGCATCTTCAATCAAAGTGTACGTGAATAAGGGTGCAACCCCTAACAAGCCAACTGTAAAAGTTTTAAGTGACAAAGATACGTATGTAACGGGTCAATCACAAGCAGACATGAAAATCACGATCAAAAATAGCGCAAAAAAGGTGATTGGTTCAGGTAACACGGACAGCAAAGGGAATTTCAAAGTGAAAATCAGCAAGCAAAAGGCTGGCACTAAACTTTCAGTCACAGCTACAGACTTAGCAAAACGTGAAAGCAAGGCGGCAACCGTGACTGTTCTCGATAAAACAGCCCCAGATGCACCGAAAGTGAATGAAGTAAGTGATAAAGCTACTTCAGTAACTGGTAAAGCGGAAATCGGTTCAACCGTTACCGTGAAGCACAACAATAAAAACATCGGAACGGCAACCGCTGATAAAAAGGGGAACTTCTCTATTAAAATCAGCAAGAAAAAAGCAGGATCGGTGTTATATGCCTCTGCAAAAGACAAAGCGGGCAATACAGGAAAAGCAGCAAAAGTAACGGTTAAAGATAAAACCGCTCCAGGTGCACCGAAAGTGAATGAAGTAAACGACAAAGCAACAAAAGTAACTGGTAAAGCGGAAATCGGTTCAACCGTTACCGTTAAGTACAGCAATAAAAACATCGGAACGGCAAAAGCTGATAGTAAGGGGAACTTCTCCATCAAAATCAGCAAGAAAAAAGCAGGCTCCGCATTATATGTGTCAGCAAAAGACAAAGCGGGCAATACAGGAAAAGCAGCAAAAGTAACCGTTAAAAAATCTAAATAGCAGTGAAGGCCGTTTAACATACATGTTAAACGGCTTTTTTTTGTGAGAAAACGAATGAAAACACCGATCGATGATGAGCGGTGTTTTTGCCTGCGTATTGTCATTGCATGATTTCAGATCTGGAGTTTTGCGTTTTAATTCTGAAACTTCATGTACTCGCCGTTCTTATATCATTAATCTGTTCAATAATAAATTTCAGGAGGAAATATGATGAAAAAAGGAAAAGCAAGAGTAATAGCATTAGGTACTATTTTAGCCTGCTCAATCGGGTTAGGAACGCTTTCGGTTGAAGCTGGGAATGAGAATTCGGGATATTCCTTTACGATTAAGAAAGAGCAAGCAAACACATCTACAGGTACAGATTATCGCCAAACGACTACAGAACGGAATACATGGAAAGTGAGAATGTATAAATCAACAGAAGGAACTAATACGGTAACGACGTATTGGCTCGAAAAAAGCAACGGCACGAACGTATCTCCTTCAGTGAAAGTTACAGCTGGTAGCGGCGGTTTAAATAGTGGGCGCAATCATTATGTTAAAGGCAATGCAGGTGCGAATGCCGCTAATGTTAGGTTAACGGCTGAGAATAATAATGTAAGTTCTAGCAGCTATTCCGTAAACGGATATTGGGATGAGGAGACAGGGAGAATATTACCTGGACAGTATAAAGAATCTTACACCACGGAATATAATAAATAAAAAATGATGAATATGGTGAAGCCACCTTGGATGATTGTTGATTAATGGTGGCCTTATAAAGGGAGACAAAATGAATAGTTATTATTATCGATTAACAAATAATAAAAAAACAAAGTTCATCGTTTTATGTATTGTGGCGATTGTTATTATTGATATTTTTATTTTGATCGGCAATGTTTCAGAGTCATGGATCATGCCCCATCTAGCCACTTTTTTAGCGGCAAGTTCATTAGGTCATATGATGCAAATACTACTAATCTGGTTTTTGCCCATTTTTCTATTGATCATGTGCGCCGACAGCTATATTCAAGACTATAAAACAGGCTATCGTTATATCGTAGCGACCACAAAAGGGCGATATTCTTATTATAAAACGATGTTATTAGGAAATATGTCATTTTCCTTTTTAGTGATGGTTGGTTGCTTATTATTTAATATGCTCATTGCATATATGGTTTTCATGAATGGTGAATTTGACACTGGGTTGACCCCAGATTTATTTCCGGAAAATCCTTTATATACACTCGCCAACAAAATACCTTTTGTCACTAATGTGATTTATATCATCATTTTTGGATTTTTCACTAGTTTATGCGCAGGGATGGCTACCGTCCTTAGTTGGTGTTTCCCCGATATAAAGTATACGTATCCGTTAAGCTTTGTTATTTGGTTTTCACAAATTTTAGGACTGAATTATTCATTAGCAATGATCATCCAGCCTTTTAACGAAGTGACCTTGGAAGCTTTCATTTTGATTTTCTTTAAATCTACCATCCTTTTTTTAGCGATTATCACGGTCGGGTTCATTTATAAGGTGAAAAGTGATGAAGTCTAATCCAAAAAAAGTGTATGTATTCATGCTGCTTTTACTGTTATTTGGATGTTTATGGATGATCAATAATATTCATTATTTGAAAATAAAGCAACTAGACCCATCGTATCCATTGATCATTGATGTAAGTGCGAGTGTAGATGGCTATCTCTCAATTAAAAATTTACTGATCACATATATTATTCCTTTGTTACTATTTTATCGCTTTTTTATTGAAGATGAGCATCCACACATAATTGTTCGATTAACATCAAGAGCCCACATTTATCGGAGAAGGACTATCCAAGTACTTATAAGTTCATTTATATATGCATTTAGCATTTTATTGAATCATTTCGCAGGTGTTTTCATATTCGATAGATTTCATTTTATCTCTTTAAATTTTTGGAACATATGCCTTCTTAATCTAGCGCTATTAACATGTATTTATTTCTCGATTGGAATGCTTTATTATTTTATTTTTGATTTTTCCAATTCAATCATTGCGATGGCAGGAACCTTTTTTATATGTTTTCTCTTATATATGGTGAAGAGTCAGCTAAATATTGCTTGGGGCCCTGCCAGCGCCGCAAATGTTATCGATCCTTTATTAAGCAGCGGAATTACAGGATATCAATCGCTGATTTTGTTTGGAAAAGAGCTATCGCTATCTCTCGTAATGGTTTTACTTGGGCTATTTGCAATCGAGAAGAAAGATTTCATGTTTGGTGTTTCTGATGACTAAACGAATTTTCTTAACGATGTTGATCGTCATGTTGTTGCAAATTTTATTATTTGATTATTTCGATGGCTCTAAAGCCGATCTTACGGGATATATGATCGTTAGCGGAGTTCCAATCAATAATAAATTTGTTCTATTGGGGACATGGTATATGTTTTTTTCTGGATTGAGTTTTTTTTCGTTAGGTTATTTGCGGCAATATATATCCGGTTACGGGCTATACCTGTTGATCAGGGAAAAAAGCAGGGTGAAACTTGGGCTTAGAAGAATCGGGAACTTAATGATCCTTATTTCTGGGTTATCTTTAATCCAATTTCTTTTCTCAATCGTATTCTCTTATATAAATAATGAGGACCAGGCTTTTTTTTATGATGATGTCCATTCATTCATTTGGATAGCAGGTCTTTATATGATGTCCAATATTGTCCTTGTTTTTATTCAAATGGCACTCGAACTACATTTTGCGGAGGAAGTATCCTTATTACTGATAAATGTTTATGTGCTTTTTTCGGTTACATTAGGCGGAGTTCTTTTATCTGCCCAAAAGCTGACATGGGTCTTATATTTTTTGCTTCCCAATTTCGGCATGTATCTAAGGTTGGATGTACTTGAAGCAGGTGGAATATCCCCAGTAATTGCTTATATCGTTTTAACCGTAATAACGATCATTTTAACTGTTTTAACATATATACGATTAAAGAAAATCGATTTAATTTGACGAGGTGCACAATGACGACAATAAGAATTAGCTCTTTACATAAAAAGATGAGGAAGAAGACACTTTTGCATGATATCAATTATGAGTTTAACGGCGGGAAAATTTATGGTTTGTATGGAAGGAATGGCTCCGGTAAAACGATGCTGCTTAGAGCGATTGCAGGGTTAATCATGCCGAGCTCAGGTGAAATATCAATAGACGAAAAAATTCTTCATAAGGATATTTCATTTCCTTCTAACATTAGTGTCATTATTGAAAACACTTCCCTGCTGCACCAGTACGATGCCTATACAAATCTAAAAATATTATCAAAAATCAGGAAAATCGCCACTGATGGGGATATTAAATTGGCGATAAAAAGAGTCGGTCTTGATCCTGATTCAAAAATGAAGGTCGGAAAGTTTTCGTTAGGGATGAAACAACGTTTAAGTGTCGCCCAAGCTATATTTGAAAAACCGGATATTTTATTATTGGATGAACCAACAAATGCAATCGATGAAGAAGGCGTCACTCAAGTTTATCAAATCTTGAAAGAGGAGAAAGAACGCGGGGCACTCATCATTTTGACAAGTCATCATAAACAGGATTTGGAAATGTTAGCGGATGAATATATAAAGATGGATAATGGAGGAATCGTTCTTGACTCTAAATAAAAGTATGGCAGCTTTAAGCTTACTCGTATTAGTAGGCGGATTCCTTATATATAAAGTGTACTTTGTTTCATCAGCAATCAGTGCGGATAATAGAAATACTGAAAATAATGCAGCATCCTATAAGGTTTTGGAATCACAAAAAATCATTGTCGGGAAAGATATCGATCCAGGCTATTATGATATCAAAGCCCTGGATAATGAAACGGAATTTTTTGGTGATAAAATGCACAAAAATGCCGTTTTACATGCAGTGCCCGTTCATATGAATGGGAATTTGTCGATTAAAGGGAAAGTTGAATTCAAGCCTTCAGAATTTGAAAATGTAGAGAGAAAGGGTCAAAAATACATCCTTGAAAAACCTGGTTATTATGTAGTCGGTGAAGAAATACAAGCGGGGAATTATGTACTATCACGGACATCCGATAAGATCCGAGTGTTTGTCGATATAAAAGATGAAACGGAAACCGAAAGTTTGCAAACCATTCAATGGGAAATAGATGAAAAAGTAAAAAAGCCAATCGAAGTTGAACTGAAGAATGGGTATATCATATATATTGATAAAACGGGAAAATATGGTTATTTATCAAATGAGAGTGACCTGTTATTGGAGAGAAATAATGAGGATAGTGAGTAATTTAATGGGATTAAATACTTCCGAAAATATTAGGAATCCAGCTCAAAAATGGCGGATTCCTTATTTTAAATGTAAATACCTAGGGCGGGATTTTCGAGGGTCCATATATCCGCCGTTTATTTGATGTCCGAGAGAGCTCGCAATGACTACTGCTGCGAAGAGGAGGATGATTTTCTTCAATTAAATATCTTCTTTCCGTTTTTTTATTTTTAAAGATTACACCCAAATGCCTCTTCTTTCAACCCCCTTTTTATGGATGTCGAATTAATTGTGACAAACATTAAATGACCTTTTTTAACTAATGTATCAAAGATAAAGTAGCTGGTATTAATTTAGAAGTGAAAGACTTTAAATAATTCACTAATAGAGATGAGAATAATAAGAGATTGTCAATTTATGGTAGTAAACTCTTAGCGGACTCTCATTTGCTTTTGGATCGCCAAATCCACCACTTCGATCTTGAATTGCTCTTAAAGCATGAGTTTTTCTCTAGCTTGATACAGGATACATGTAATTCGTCGGGCGGCTAATTGGGATTACTGTAAGGCTAGGGAGATGACTGAAAGGGGAGGTCTTGATGCGGTAAATAGGGCGGATTGAAATAACAATGCAGGTGCAAGTTCGATTCAACTTGCACCTGCATTTGTCAGTTCATTTAGTGAATTCACTTCTCAGGAGGTAGACAACATCGTATTCCTTCAACTCTTCCATATGGCCATCCATATCACTATAAAAATCAGTGGAAAGTGAACGTATGCCTTCATTTCCGCTTGAGTAGCATATACTTGCCAATGCAAGCTTCTTTGTACTGTTTATATTGAGTTGGCCAGCACTGCCCGAAACCATCGAATCCTTTTCATCAATGGTTTCAGGATAAGTAGCTGTAGTCATTCCACCATCGTTTTGAATGCTGATATTGAACATCGATTGATCTTGTTCCTCATCCGTTTTGGAGGTGGTGAAGAGGATTGTCCCATTCTTTTCAACCCCAGTTGTCATGCGGCCTTTTTCATCTTCAACAAGTTTACCAAATTCATATTTTTCGACCCAGACGGACATCTCCTTGTATGTATCGTCAACGTTGAAATCGATAAGAAAGGAATGTTCAGCTGTATTCTCCAGAATGGCTTTTTCCCTTGCTGTCAGCTCAGGAACTGAAAGGTTATTCTCGGATTTTGGATCATTATCCTTACAGGCGACTAAAGAAAGTGAGAGCAGGGATATGATGATGGATAAAATGATCTTTTTCATGATTTTCACCTCTTGAATAATTTCAACCTAATTAAAACCAATTCTTATATATTATAACATTATAATGAAAACTGGAATCGAAACACGGCAAAAAGGCAAGCAATCGTATGCTTGCCTTTTTTTTTGCATTTAGAACGGTTGGGAAAGAGCCTTATTGGCAACATCGACGTCACTTTGAAGCAATTGGTTCAAGTCGTAAGCAGGATAGAGGTTTCTTTCATAAAGGTAGTTGAAAATCTTGGCATGGGTATCGATGGCTCCATTTAAATGTTTCTTAAATACTTTTCGAAGAGAAGGGGTGGCTGTTTCAGTAATGGCACCTGCATAATTTTTGATGGATGATTTGGCAAAGCCGAGCAACTCCCCTGCAGCAGCGGCGGATGCGTCATCCCTTAATACATCGTCATCCCGGCCGGTCTTAGGCGCCAATGGGTAAAATTGCAGCAGCTCCATGATGTTTTGGGTAAGGGTATCGATCGTTTGCTTATATATCGTTTTTAAAATAGGATCTTTTACTTTTGGATAAGCTTTTTTAAATTTCATAAGTGCATTGGACTGGGCGGCGACCAATTCATGAAGCTCGAGTGTTTCATGCCAAGCAAGATGTGAATGGGTGGGTTTCATTAAAAATCCTCCTGAACGAATAATCTTGATAGGTTATTCGAACAGTGGGCTATTTGTAAGTTGTCTAGTGAAAATCTTTATGGGAAGAGCTGTCCCATCTTCGATTCACATTCACAGTTTAGAAGGGACGCCATGTTTTATTGATATTGCTCGAGAACAGAGAAGAACTTTTTGGCAAATTGGTAAAAAAGTTTTTCTGATGGAGCCAAGTCCCTATTTTTGGGAGTGATGATGCCGACAGTCCGCTTGACTTCGGGGGTATCGATCGGAATTTTGACAGTCAGTCTTGGAATGACTTCATAAAAGGTACTGTCAGGGAGCAGACTGACTCCGATTCCGGCAGATACGAGCCCTTTTATGGAATCCATGTCTTCACCTTCCGAGGCGATGTTCGGTGCGAAACCGGCTGCTTTGCATGCTTCGAGAGCGATAGTGTGAAAGATGTATCCTTTTGGAAACAAGACGAAGGGATCATTTCGTAAGTCATTTAGGCGCAGACTCTGCCTTTCAGCTAATGGGTGAGTTATGGGCAGTAAAGCGGAAATGTTTTCCGTGAACAGGATATGACCTTCGATATCTGGATCGTTTGTCGGAATCGGTCCAAGGAAGGCTAATCCGATTTCGCGATTTTTGACAGCTTCCTTTAAAGAGGAATAAGATCCCTGTCTTAAGTGGAAGCCGATATTCGGCTGCTCATCTTTAAAAGCGGAAATGACGGTAGGAAGTAAATGGGTGGAAAGACTGGTCGGGAACCCGATTTTAATGCTTCCGTGTTCAGGGTCCAAAAACTCCTCAATTTGATATTTGGCATATTCTATCGCCTGTATCGCCGTTTTGGCATGGATCAAGAAAATTTTACCAATTGGAGTTAACTGGATATTCCGGCCGATTTTTTCGAATAAAAGTACGCCAAGCTCATCTTCCAGTCTGGAGATTTGCCGGCTGATTGCTGATTGTGCGATATGCAGGTGTTCTGCGGCTTCAGAGACGTGTTCTCTCTCGGCGACCTCAACAAAATAACGTAATTGTCGTAGTTCCATTTATTCATCCTCCTGCCATTCATCTCAAATTGAGATAGATTCTATTAGAATTATATATTGTTTATATCGATTTGAAAACCTAGAATAAATGTAAGTGACATAACGGTGTAAGAATACGATGGGGGCGATTAATATGACATACAATCAAATACCAAAAGCACAAGGGCTCTACCATCCTGAATTTGAACATGATGCATGTGGGATCGGTTTATACGCTCATTTAAAAGGGCTTGCTACACATGACATCGTCAAACAAGGACTGAATATGCTGTGCCAATTAGATCATCGCGGCGGACAGGGCAGCGATCCCCTTACAGGAGATGGCGCAGGATTAATGGTGCAGATTCCTGATGAATATTTCAGGCTGGCATGCCCGGAAATGAATTTGCCGGCAAAAGGACGCTATGGTGTAGGCATGCTCTTTTTCTCTAACAATGATGATGAACGGAATGAAATCGAAGCTCGTTTGAATGCATTTATCGAACAAGAGGGCCAAACACTATTAGGCTGGAGAACGGTTCCTGTTGATGCAACGAAAATCGGGGAGGTCGGCAAGGAGACATGTCCGACGATCCGCCAAGTATTCATCGGTGCCAGCGATGAGATGACCGATGATTTAGCTTTTGAGCGTAAATTGTTCATTATCAGAAAACAAGCTGAAAACTGGGCTCGTGAACGCGGCAATCGTTTTTATTTTGCCAGCCTTTCAAGTGCTACGATCGTATACAAAGGATTGTTGACGCCAGAGCAGGTGGATGCTTTTTATCTTGACCTTCAACAGGAGTCTTTCGTTTCGGCTTTCGCTTTAGTGCATTCCCGCTTCAGCACGAATACATTTCCAAGTTGGGAACGGGCACATCCAAACCGTTACCTGATCCATAATGGCGAAATCAATACGCTTAGAGGTAATGTGAATTGGATGAAAGCTCGTGAGCAGCAGTTTGTTTCTGAAGCATTCGGGGATGATCTGCAAAAGGTCCTGCCTATTCTGGATATAGACGGCAGTGATTCCTCGATTCTTGATAATGCACTTGAATTCTTCGTGCTTGCAGGGCGTAAACCGGCACATGCGGCGATGATGCTCATCCCTGAACCATGGACGGAAAATCCGCATATGACGAAGGAAAAGAAGGCATTTTACGAATATCATAGCATGCTCATGGAGCCATGGGATGGTCCGACGGCCATATCCTTTACGAATGGCAAGCAAATCGGTGCCATCCTGGATCGAAATGGTTTGAGGCCGGCAAGGTATTATGTGACAAAAGATGATTACATCATTTTCTCCTCTGAAGTCGGCGTGATCGATGTGGAGCCGGAGAATGTATTATATAAAGATCGTTTAAGCCCAGGCAGAATGCTTTTAATAGATTTAGAGGAAGGCCGTATTGTTTCCGATGAAGAGATCAAGTCGGAAATGGCTCAGGAAAATCCTTACCAGCAATGGCTGGACGAACAGCTTGTTCAATTAAGTGACGAAGAACCTGTGCTCGAAGGGGAGCCATTGAGTGATTTGTTATTCAGGCAAAAAGCGTTCGGATACACGTATGAAGATGTCCAAAAATATTTACTGCCGGTCATTAACGAAGGCAAGGATCCGCTGGGAAGCATGGGGAATGACATTCCGTTAGCGGTCTTATCAGATCGCCCGCAATCGCTTTTCAATTATTTCAAGCAATCCTTTGCACAGGTAACCAATCCGCCAATCGATTCGCTTCGTGAACAGATCGTCACGTCAACGATGACATTTCTGGGTGCGGAAGGAGATTTGCTGAAACCGGATGAAACGAACAGCCGCCGCATTCAATTGGATTCACCTGTATTGACGCCAGGTCAAATGCAGCAGTTGAAAGAAAATGCCTATCCTGAATTCAGGAGCAAAGTCATTCACACTTTATTTTCAGAAGATTTAGAGAGCGGACTCGACCGCATCTGCCGTGAAGCGGAACAAGCGATCGCTGATGGTGTCAGCCTTTTGATTTTATCTGACAAGGATATGAGCAAAGAAAAAGCTGCGATTCCTTCCCTGCTGGCTGCGAGTGCCCTTCATCAAGAGCTGATCCGTCATGGGAACCGTACGAAAGTGAGCATTATCGTTGAATCGGGGGAAGCTAGGGAAGTCCATCATTATGCGTCCCTAATCGGGTATGGAGTGGATGCGATTTACCCGTACCTTGCTTATGAAACATATAAGCAGGCGGTATTGGAAGGCAGTTTGGCCATCAGCTACGAAGAAACGGTAAGGAAATATGTACGCTCGTTGACAGAAGGCATCGTAAAAGTGATGTCAAAAATGGGGATTTCAACGATTCAAAGTTATCGCGGCGCACAAATTTTCGAAGCGGTCGGAATCGGTGCTGAAGTGATCGAGCGCTATTTCAGCGGTACGGCATCGCAGCTTAGTGGGATCGATTTGGTAACGATCGCAGATGAAGCGTTGATTCGCCATAGGAAGGCTGCGGCTGATTCCCTTGACCAAACTCTTGAAAGCGGAAGTGATTTTCAATGGAGAAAAACAGGGGAACATCATGCTTTCAATCCTAAAACGATCCATACACTGCAATGGGCTTGCCGGAAAGGCGATTATAATTTATTTAAGCAATATTCAAACTTGGCGAATGAAGAGAGACTCGGGTTTTTACGGAATTTATTCTCGTTCGATCAAAAACGCCAAAGCATTTCCATAGATGAAGTGGAATCCGTGGAATCCATCGTCAGCCGATTCAAAACGGGTGCGATGTCATTCGGTTCATTGAGTCAGGAAGCACATGAAACATTAGCGATTGCGATGAACCGTTTAGGCGGAAAAAGCAATAGCGGTGAAGGCGGGGAGCATCCTAGCCGTTACCAACTGGATGAAAACGGCGATAACCGCCGCAGCGGAATTAAACAAATTGCGTCCGGTCGTTTTGGAGTGAAAAGCCATTACCTTGTTAATGCCGATGAACTTCAAATCAAAATGGCGCAAGGTGCAAAGCCGGGTGAAGGCGGCCAGTTGCCTGGAAACAAAGTATATCCTTGGGTAGCAGAGGTCCGTGGTTCCACACCGGGTGTCGGCCTGATTTCACCGCCTCCGCATCATGATATCTATTCGATTGAAGATCTGGCACAGCTGATCCATGATTTGAAAAATGCGAACCGCGATGCCAGGATCAGCGTCAAGCTTGTGTCAAAAGCAGGCGTAGGCACGATTGCAGCCGGTGTGGCCAAAGGAGCCGCAGATGTCATCGTTATCAGCGGGTATGATGGCGGTACGGGTGCATCACCAAAAACGAGTATCAAACATACAGGTCTTCCTTGGGAGCTGGGTCTTGCCGAAGCACACCAAACATTGATGCTGAATGGCCTGCGCAGCCGTGTAGTCCTTGAAACGGATGGAAAGTTAATGACTGGACGCGATGTGGTCATGGCAGCTATCCTTGGAGCGGAAGAATTCGGCTTTGCTACAGCACCGCTTGTGGTCCTTGGCTGTGTCATGATGCGTGCTTGCCATTTGGATACATGTCCAGTCGGGGTAGCTACTCAAAACCCTGAGCTTCGCAGCAAATTCACTGGAGACCCTGATCATGTCGTGAATTTCATGCGCTTCATCGCTGAGGAAGTGCGGGAAACGATGGCTGAGCTTGGTTTTAGAACACTGGAAGAAATGGTCGGCCGCACTGATGTTTTACAAGTGAGCGAGAGGGCACAAAACCATTGGAAAGCGAAGCATCTGGACTTGACGACACTTCTTTTCCAACCGGAGGGGATACGTACGTATCAACTTCCTCAAAACCATAAAATTGAAGAATCATTGGATATCCGTGAGATTTTACCAGTTGTGGAGCCTGCATTAAATGATCAAACCCAGGTGGATGTCAGCTTCCCGATTACAAACGTGAACCGTGTGGTCGGAACTATTGTCGGCAGTGAAGTATCCAAACGCTATGGGGAAGAGGGGTTGCCTGAAGATACGATCACACTTCGTTTTACGGGATCGGCGGGCCAGAGCTTCGGTGCGTTCATTCCAAAAGGGATGTCGATGTATTTGACAGGTGATGTCAATGACTATGTTGGGAAAGGCTTATCTGGCGGAAAGATCATTGTCACGGCACCTGCTGGCAATCAGATTGAGGCTGGGGACAATGTAATTGCCGGAAATATCGCCTTATACGGTGCAACAAGCGGCGAGGCCTACATTAATGGCCGTGCGGGAGAACGATTCGCAGTACGGAACAGTGGAGTCAATGTCGTCGTTGAAGGAATTGGAGATCATGGCTGTGAGTATATGACAGGCGGACGCGTGGTCATCCTGGGCGACGTCGGCAAAAACTTTGCTGCAGGCATGTCAGGCGGCATCGCTTATGTACTTGCTGATGATGCAGAAGAATTCAAGGCATTATGCAATGGTGAAATGATAGAATTCGAGACGCTTAAGAATATGGATGATGCAAACGAGGTAAAAGAAATGCTTTACAGCCACCTTCATTATACAGAGAGTGCCAAAGCATCGTATGTACTGGAGAACTGGGAGGATTTCGCTAAGAAATTCGTAAAAGTTATTCCAAAAGATTACAAACGGATGATGAAAAGCATCAATGAGCAGAAGCGTGCAGGGCTAACGGATGAAGAAGCGATCATGAGTGCATTTCAAGCAAATGCCGTACAAGATAAAAAAATCACTAAACAAGCTGTGATGCAGTAAGGAAGGGGAGAGAAAGATGGGAAAAGCAACAGGATTTATGGATTATCCGCGAGAAAAACCAAAAGACCGGAATCCTCTCACTCGTTTAAGCGACTGGAGAGAATATACAGCTCCTTTCTCTGATGAAAAGTTAAGTACACAGGGAGCGCGGTGTATGGACTGCGCCACCCCTTTCTGTCATATGGGCATGGAATTGAACCGGGTCACAACAGGCTGTCCGATTCATAATCTGATTCCGGAGTGGAATGATTTGGTGTACCGCGGCAGATGGAAAGAAGCATTGGACCGTTTATCGAAAACGAATAATTTCCCTGAATTCACCGGGCGCGTCTGCCCGGCCCCTTGTGAAGGGTCTTGTACGGTGGCGATAAGCGATCCTGCGGTTACCATCAAGAACATTGAACGGACTATCATCGATAAAGGCTTTGAAAATGGCTGGATCACGCCTCGCATCCCTGAAAGCAGGACCGGCAAGAAAATTGCCATCATCGGTTCAGGCCCGGCAGGATTGGCGAGTGCCGACCAGTTGAATCAAGCAGGTCATTCGGTCACGGTTTATGAGCGTTCAGACCGTGCAGGCGGGCTGTTGACATACGGCATCCCTAACATGAAACTTGAAAAAGATGTCGTTGCACGCAGAATCAAATTATTGACGCAGGAAGGCATCGACTTCATTACCAATACAGAAGTAGGCAAAGATATTTCAGCCGAAGAACTGCAAGATCAATATGATGCAGTCATCCTTTGCACAGGTGCCCAAAAGCAGCGTGACCTGAAAATTGAAGGACGTGAAGCAACAGGCATACACCTTGCAATGGATTACTTGACGACTTCGACTAAAAGCCTGTTGGACTCCAATTTTGAAGACGGCAAGTTTTTAGACACTAAGGGGAAGGACGTCATCGTCATCGGCGGCGGGGATACAGGAGCTGACTGTGTTGCAACTGCCCTTCGCCAGGAATGTAAGAGCGTCGTACAATTCGGGAAGCATCCAATCCTTCCGACGGCCCGTACATCTGATAATATGTGGCCAGCCTACCCGAATGTTTTTTCCCTTGATTATGCGTATGAAGAAGCGGAAGCGAAATTCGGTGCAGATCCGCGTCAATATTCAATCCAAACAAAAAAAATCGTAGCCGATGAAAATGGAAACGTTAAAGAACTGCACACAATCTCAATGGAAAAAATCAAAGGCGATGACGGAATGTACATTTTCAGGGAAGTTCCAGGAACTGAAAAAGTATGGCCGGCACAATTCGTTTTCATCGCAATCGGATTTGAAGGAACGGAAATTCCGCTATTAACTCAATTTGGCGTAGAAACAGTCAATCAAAAAATTGATGCTGTATATGGCGAATACAGAACGAATGTCGAAGGAGTTTTCGCTGCCGGAGATGCAAGGAGAGGGCAAAGCCTCATCGTTTGGGCAATCAATGAAGGCCGTGAAGTAGCGCGGGAAGTGGACCGCTATTTGATGGGCGCGACGGTATTGCCTTAATTATATTAAAAAAAGAAGTGCCATAATGGTGCTTCTTTTTTTGTAGGAAAATGTGGGGCTTACGAGTAAATGCCCGAAATTCACGAGTAAACGTAGAAACTCACGAGTAAAGATACCGTGTTAAAGATGAGGGACGTCAAGGATTGATGATATACAAATTAGGCGAGCAGTATATAAATACTGTTCGCCTAATTTACTTTCAGTCAGCTTCTATAATCAGCTTCTTGAAGAACGCCAAGTGATGTGTGATTCAGTGCATGGACAGCTGCTATTATTTTCTCTGTCTCTACTTCATCTCCTATGGCTTTATGCAATTTTTCTTTTAGCTGGGGTTTTGTTAATGGATTCCCAGGACTTCCTTTAGGTGTATCGATTCGTTTCGATAGTACATCCCCACTCGTTGTGGTCACGGTCACAATTGTAAATCGTCCCACTGGGAGTGCTGCTTTGGAAGGCTTGATCGTTGCATCCGTCTCTCTATTTACTTTTTGAAAGGATTCTCTCCATGAATGGGGAATAGGTTTCGATTCAAAAGAAGCAAGGGTCAGGGGTTTGCCTGTTAGCGCGAGCCATACAATATACTCAATCGAAAATCTTCCTTCTTCACCAGTCGATGGGTTATGGTGTATCAAAGCGGAATCACCATTTGGAGGAAAGCAAACACTCACCGACTCAATATCATCTTCCGACAAATCATACGTCTTTTGTAAAAAGACAGCTGCATCAGCGCCATGTGCCGCAGCAGAACAAAAAGGGTTCTGTTTAAACCATAATCCTGGTGTTACGATCCGCCATGTCTTTCCCCAGTTCACCGTCAAATCTGGAACTCCATTTTCACCATATACCTCAAAGAAACCATTCTTTTCGTTCAAAAAGTCGGGGTTGCTATGTAATCCCATCCGAATCCAATCGGCGGAATCCACAGCGTTTTTAGCAGCAATCCCTACATGGAGCGGCTTTACCACAGTACCAAATTGGAGTCGTAAACCCGCCGATTGGGTAGCGGCAAGACTCATGGTTTCAGCTATTAAGCGTGGTGAGTATTCCCGTAAATACGCAACCGCACCAGCTGCAGCTATTACGCCAAGTGTGGCTGTATTATGCCAACCTTTTGTATAATGATAGGGGTTCATAGCTTCTCCAAATCGAGCCATGATCTCCACACCAACCACATAGGCAGCTAAAAAGCGTTTCCCGGACATTACAGGTTCTCCAACTGCTAACATAGCAGACAAAATGACTGCGCTTGGATGACCCCGTACATCTGAATGTACATCATCGTAATCTAGTAAATGAGCTTGAAAACCATTGAAGAGTGCTGCTTGGGATCTTGTTGCATGTATGTGACTTCCAATCAAGTAACTCGTCCCGTTTCCGCCTTCTTCCAAAATGATTTGCTTTAAAATCGTAATTTCCTTTTCGGATTTTGTTTGATAGGAAACAGCAAGATAATCAAGAAGTCCTTCGATTGCAGCCTGTAATACTACTTCATTTACCAACGGATTGGAATGATAAATCATTTCAGATAACCTTTCCGTGTTCATGCACTTCACTTCCTTTTTTCCCTGGCGGATCCGTCCGTTTCATCTCCCATTTGCCGTAAAAAACGCTGGGTTCGCGGATTAAGAGAATGCTCAATTACTTGTTCTGGGGTGCCTTGTTCGATAATATGTCCATCTGCCATGAAAATGACATGGTCAGCAACTTCCTTCGCAAATTGCATTTCGTGCGTCACGATAACCATTGTTGTATCCTCTTTCGCTAACTCCCGTATTACTTGTAAAACCTCATTAACCAATTCGGGATCTAGAGCGGAGGTAGGTTCATCAAATAGAATGGCATGTGGTTTTACAGCTAATGCTCTAGCGATGCTAACACGCTGCTGTTGTCCACCAGATAAGGTAGCGGGGTATTGTTTGGCTTGTTTTTCTAATCCAACCCGTTTCAATAAATCCACGCCGAGTTGAATAGCTTCCTCTTTTTTCATCTTTTTGCTGACAAGCAAAGCTTCAATCACGTTCTTTAAAGCTGTTTTATTTTTAAAAAGGTTATAGTGTTGGAATACCATCGCTGTTTGCTGTCTTAATTGGTACGCGTCTCTCTCTTTATATTTTTGGGTATCCAATTTTACATCCTTGATTTCGATGGTGCCGCTGTTGGGCTTTTCCAACAAGTTCAGACAGCGTAATAGCGTTGATTTTCCAGAACCGGATGGCCCAATAATGGCGACAACTTCCCCGGTTCTAATATCTAAGTTAATATCGTTCAATACTTGCTTATCATCAAAATATTTGGTTAAGTTTCTTACTTTTATCATATGATCACCTTCTAAGTGGTTTGCTGAGCCAAATCTCCAGATATTTTTGTATCCAAGAATAAAGAATAACCAATAGCCAGTAAATCAAGCCAACCACCAAATACGTCTCGAAAAAGCGCATGTTAGCGGATGCAATCATTTTTCCCTCTGCAAATAGTTCCGTAATTCCTAATGTAAAGGCAAGGGACGTTTCTTTAATCAAAGATATAAATGTATTCCCTGTTGCTGGCAATGCATTTAAAGCAGCCTGTGGTAAAATGATTCGCGAGTAAATCTGCACTCTTTTCATGCCAGTTGCAAGGCCAGCTTCCATCTGCCCTTTGTCCACGGAATTCAATCCAGCTCGGAAAATTTCTGCTAAATAAGAGGATTCTTTCAAACTAAATCCAATGATCGCCGCCGTGATTGCTTCCATCGTTGACAACGACGGGAATAACTGTGGTAAACCGTAGTAAATGATGAATAATTGTACCAATGTTGGCATTCCTCGAAATAAAGAGATATATAAGCCTGCCAAATGGGTGATTCCAAAAATATTACTATTTCTTATTAAGGCTACTACAAGTCCGATAATAATGGCTAAAACCATCGATATGATGGCTAAAACCAGAGTGATCGGAATAAATTTTGCGATTTGTAGGGAAATTTCCAACATATATTGTAAATCAAAATTCATAATGCTTTAAAACCTCCGCTATGCTTATTCGCCGGAATTCGTGGTGATATCTTCACCAAAATATTTATTGGATAGCTTCGCTAACGTACCATCTTCTTTAAGTTTTTTTATTTCTGTCGTGAATTCTTCATTTAATTTTTTGCCCTTTTCTGTCTTGGGAAATGGATATCCAACATTTTCATAGGCAACTGGCTCACCGACTAGTTTTAACGGAAGATCATTTTTCTTTATTTCTGCAACTAGGATTGGGCGGGAATTGATATATCCATCTACACGGTTGTTAATGGCATCTTGCATTGCGCCATCCCGAGTTTCATAGGTTCGTATTTTGATATCGCCGTTTTTATCATATTTTTCTAGGTTTGCGACGTTATTAGACCCCAACACACCGGAAACGGTTTTGCCTTTAAGATCATCCAAGCTTTTAATATCATTGTTTTTTGTGCTTGATACAATTTGTGCACCATAATAACTATATGGCTCTGTAAAATTAAATTGCTCTTGTCGTTCTGTTGTAATAGCAACGGCATTCGCAACGGTGTCCAATTTACCTGATCCCAATTGCCCCATTATCCCACTGAAATCAGAAGTGACCCACTCTACCTTGTATCCTAAATCCTTAGCGATGCGTTCTGTAAGTTCTACGTCAAAACCTGTTAATTTACCATCCTCTTGATAACCATTTGGATAGCTTTGGCCAGTTGATCCCACTTTGATTGTTTTTTGTTCGGAATCTTTGGCCGTATCCTCTTGTTTTGAATTGCCACATGCTGCAAGTACTAATATGAAAAGTAAAGAGAGTCCAAGGGAAAGTATTTTTTTCATCGTTATTTTCCTCCTATTTTTAAATGGTTTGATTATGTTTTTCAGTCCAAGCTTGATATTGTCCCGGTAACAAGATTTTCCTCAAATATATTGTGAGATGACCTTTGCCTAAATCTTTTTGACCTATTTCTTCAAATCCACTTTTTTCGTACATTTCCTTTAGCCATGGATGATTATCCGCGGTTCCGAGCGTAACCGCGGGAGCTCTCAGTTGCTTCTTCAAAATTTCTTCTTCGAGCCATGACAGAACTTTTTTCCCGATGCCTTGACGCTTATATGCAGGGTTTGTAGCGAACCAGCCTATGTGCGGCAATACGAGCGGGCCAGGATTGGGGCCCCACGGTAACCGAATCGATACGGTGGAAATAAATGTTCCATTTTCCTCCAGAACATATACCTTATTTTCGGATATGTGCTTAATTGCTTCCTCTCTCGTGGCCGTTGCCGCAGAGAAGTGAATATCCAACTCTCTTATACTCGCATAAGCATCCAATGTTAAATGAAGGAATTTATCCACATCTTCTACAAGTACTTCACGAAATATTTGACTCATCTTGCGCCTCCTATACTCTATCTAGTTAATTCTTCTTCGGTTCGGTGATTCTGTCCTTGAGAACTATCCGCCGGGTGTTAAAGCTTATGAGAATATTGGTTGACCGGTTTATCCAGCCCAAGATTCCCTCGTAATGTGTTACTTTCATATTTCGTACGGAAAATTCCTTTTGATTGCAGTTCAGGGACAACAAGTTCAACAAAATCCTTTAAAGAATCAGGCAAGAGGGCTGGCATAATATTAAAGCCGTCAGCTGCATTTCCATTCACCCAATCCTCAATCTTATCCGCAATCTGAGTTGGTGTTCCAATTGCGATATGATGTCCACGTGATCCAGCAACCCACTGATATGTCTGACGTAACGTCAAATTTTCATTGGTCGCCCGTTTAACGATCAAATCATATTTACTTTGGATGCTATCTACATTATCTGGTAACGAAATATCAGCAAACGGTGTATCCAATGGGATATTCGAAAAATCAACATTTCCAAAATACCTTCCCATAACAGCTAATCCTATTTCGGGAATGATCAGCTCCTGCAATGCCTCGTACTTTTCTTGGGCTTCCTTCTCAGTCTGTCCCACAATCGGGAACAAACCTGGCATAATACTCAAGCTGCTTTTCTCCCGATTAAAAGCGGCCAAATGACCTTTTAACTCATGATAAAATGAAACCGCATCCTCCTTGTTCTCCTGAGCGGTAAAGACAATCTCTGCGTGCTTTGCTGCAAGCAATTGCCCATCGCCAGAAGAACCTGCTTGTACGATGACCGGATGCCCCTGAGGTGAGCGAGAAATATTTAATGGTCCTTTTACTGAGAAAAACTCACCTTGATGGTTGATTTCATGAAACTTGCTTTCATCAATGAATTGGCCTGTTTCTTTATCGATAACCAACGTATCGTCTTCCCATGAGTCCCACAATTTCTTGGTAACTTCAACAAATTCAGTAGCCCTTTTATAACGGAGACCATGTTCTAAATGTTCAGATTTATTGAAGTTTACTGCAGTGGAGGCAAGGGACGTTGTGACTACGTTCCATCCAGCACGGCCGGAGGTAATATGGTCTAAAGAAGCAAATTTTCTAGCAACATTAAAGGGTTCTTCGTAGGTGGTAGAGGCCGTTGAAACCAAACCAATATTGGAAGTCGCCGAGGCTAGATAAGATAACAAGGTCAATGGCTCGAATCGAGTCAGAATATTAGGATGCGAGTCCTTTGCAACTGACAAACTATCTGCCAAGAATAATAAATCAAATAAACCTTTTTCGGCAGTCTGCGCCAACCCCTTAAAATAATCGATGTTCATATTTGCTTTCGGGTTGGCGTTAGGATGTCTCCAAGAAGCAACGTGATGTCCTGTTCCGGCCAAAAATACACCAAGTTTTACTGTTTTCTTTTTCATATGTCAAATGCTCCTTTGTGTCTTCACTTTTAAACGCAGAGGATGTATAATAGTATATCCTTACTGGTTTACTATGAATTAATGTTAAAATAAAACCCGCTTCCAGTTTAGAAGAGGGTTCCTTCCTACCAATGTGTATATATGTCTTTACTTATTTTCTACTAGAGAATTTAATCCTTTTTAGTATTGATACGTTACTATAATATAGTAAATTACTTCACATAGTAGCATCTTGTATAATAAATTGTCAATGCTGAATATTCGAAATAAATACTTTCGTTTCGGGGGATTCATTGTTATGATGCTTGCGATGCGAATTAAATTAGAACTCATGCTTTACACGTTTATCAAATAGTTTATTTGATAGCTGTTTCATTTGGTATTGCTTGGATATTAGCTTTCGTTCTTTAACATTCGGATTTTTTTAAGGAGATGGACAACCGTTGACTATAAGCAATGTAGAATTGGAAAATTATCTATTGGCATTCAGACGAGATCTTCATATGACACCTGAATTATCAAACCAAGAATTTGAAACGACTAAAAAAATTAAAGAAGCGCTTCAATCTCAAGATATTAAGATACTTAATTTTCCATTAAAAACTGGTGTCGTAGCAGAGATAAAAGGCAGCAAGCCGGGACCTACGATAGCACTTCGCTCCGATATTGATGCTTTACCAATTTTGGAGCAATCTGAGGTGGACTTTCCTTCAAGGCACATCGGCGTGATGCATGCATGTGGTCATGATTTTCACACTACTGTCATTTTGGGGACTGCTTTTTTATTAAAAAAGGAAGAAAGAGATCTGTCCGGAACGATTCGTTTGATATTTCAGCCTGCTGAGGAAACGGGACATGGAGCAAGTGCTTTAATGGAAACCGGTGTGTTGGATGATGTGGATGTGATTTTTGGTCTTCATAATGATCCGACATTGCAAGTTGGGGAGTTAGGGACAAAACATGGCGCACTGACAGCGGGAGTCGATCGCTTTGAAGTGCATGTGAAAGCAACTGGCTCACATGCGGCCAAACCGGAAGAGGGAAATGATCCGATTATCATAACAGGACATATTATCTCAACGTTGCAAACCATCATCAGCCGAAATGTGGCGCCAAAAGAGTCCGCGGTTTTGAGCATCACTCAAATTCATAGTGGCTCAACGTGGAATGTTATCCCAGATAGTGCATATTTGGAAGGAACCGTCCGCACTTTCAGTAAAACTCAACGAGAGTTCATTCAGAAACGTATGAAACAAGTCCTGCACGGTATAAGCGAAACATTCAATGCAAATGTGGAATTATCATGGCATCCAGGTCCTCCATCAGTTGATAATACTCCCGAATGGGCAGATTTGGCGCTTCAGGTTGGAGACACAGCAGGTTACACGACAAAAACGTTAGAAGCTAGCTCTATAGGGGAAGACTTCGCCTTTTACCAAGAAAAAATACCAGGAGCTTTCGTAATGATAGGTTCAGGCGGGCCGTATGACCTGCATCACCCTAAGTTTATAGTAGATGAAACGGCACTTTTTCCAGCTGCTTCTTATTTCCGCTTATTGGCTTTAGAAGCGTTAAAAAAAATCCCTAAATGAGATATTAGAAGAGAAGGGGGCCAATCATAAAACTTATCCATTGAATGAGTCGGATCGTGATTTTAATAGAAGCTGCAAGTGCAAAAATCAGGGATCTTTACGAGGGAAATAGGCATCATGTTGGCGCTGCATTAAAAACGAAGTCAGGAAAAATCGTTGCTGCCATACATATTAAAGCATATATTGGCCGGGTGACCGTATGTGCAGAAGCCATTGCGATCGGGAAGGCGATATCGGACGGCGAAAAGGGATTTGATACAATCGTGGCGGTTAAGCATCCCTATTCCGATGATGAAGACAGAGCTTTAAAAGTGGTTAGCCCGTGTGGGATGTGTCGTGAATTAATCTCGGATTATGCAAAGGACCAATTTGTCTTACTGACTGTTAATGGGGAAACGGTCAAGGTGAAAATCGGTGAATTACTGCGGTATAAATACACGAGGGATTCATGATGATAACTCAATAATGCAACGGAAAAGAACACGCTTAGGAGAATTACTAAGCGTGTTCTTTATTATTTCAAACTAGATGGCAAGTATTGTTCCGAGATGATGATATCATCGTCTTTTAGAACATAAGGATGTGTTTCCAACAATATGGTTTTGAGGTAGTCTGGCATCCTCTCACCTTTGTAAGCGCAAATTAATGGAAACGACAGCAGATTTACAGCTTCATCTACTGTTCTCTCAAAATCCTCTATGATATGCAGCGGCTCTTCCAGGGTTGCCCATTCCACATGTGCCCATGATCGGAAAGAGATTTTATTATCCACATAGGATTGTACCGTTTTATTAAAGTATTCTTCGATTGCAGGAGGATGATAACTGCCGCTTGAGCAATAGAAATCGAAGTTGTTCACAAAGTGTATGAACTCCATTTGATCTTTTGTTAACCGAGTGCTCAGTTCTTTATGAATAATGGGGTAAATACGGTCATTTTCAATAAGAATGATATAATCTCCTGCCGTGATGCCGTCTTGGATAAAATTCAAAACTTGTTTAATGTAATTTTCCATTTCATTATAGGAATACAGCACATGAGCGCTCTTTTGGTCTTTGAACAACTGATTCATTTTGCTTTTCAATCTATCATTCCTTCTTTCATGTATCTCTTCAATTATACTTGAATTCTATAAGCAGGACAAAATGATAATTTTTTTTAGCGGGAGAAGGGATTCTCAACTGCAGGGATCTTAAGCTGGTTAGTAATTAAAAGTCTACAGCTTTGCGTAATTTCTTGAATGTTCTACAACTAAGGTTTCTTAATATTTGACGTCATTCACAACAGATCAATTACATGCTCAGGAGATGTATGAACACGCAAAAAAAGCAATCCTTCGCCATTGAAGGATTGCTTTTCCGTATTATTTCAGCCGCTCGATTAGATCGGTCATTTTATCCAAAGTGGTTATGTTCTGATTGCATTTCATACTGTCCAGACAAATATAGTTCCCTTTTTTTATGAACGTCCCTTGGACGGTTCCTTTTGTTTCAGACATGAACATCCCTGTTTCTTCAAATCGGCTGCATATGGCACAGATCCCTTTTTTATTTGAAGGTTTAATGGTTCCATGCAATCCGGTGAGTTTATTATGATGGGGTGCAATGATGAATTTCTTTCCGGATCCGACATCATCCCATCCCAAGTATGAAATCTCTCTCAAATCGATGTTCTCCAACAAAGGGGTTTTTAATTTCTTTGCTTTAGGAAACAATTTTTTTATCGTTTTTTCGGTTACTTCTTTAAATGGGATCACAAATGGCTTTACCTGTAAGAGAAAGGCTTCGGCTTGTGCTGGATCTTTTATAGTATCTACTGGATCCAGCAATTGTTTTTGCTCTTCGCTCAAGTCACTGAATAAGCTTAGTACTCTTTCTTTGGCGACCGTTTTCAGGGTGTTGATCACATCCTTATCGTTGGCAGTCGCGTGTCCATTTATGAGAATCTGTGTTTGGGATTTTATGAAGTTATACTGCTCGCTCCTGATAAAAGGTTCCATTTTCTTCACTCCTGTTTCTGTTGCTCGATCTTGTCACATGATACCGTTTCTATTTACTTTACAGAAATCGCATCTGCTTTAAAAGGGGGAAAACGACTAAGAAACATATTCGGCATACGAATAGCACTGATATCATTATCAGTGCTACCCATGCAAATCTATTTAGAATAAACGATTTTCTTGATGGTTTCCACGGAGAGAAAATGTTCCTCGGCTAATTGATGGATGGTATGCCCGTCTTTGAATGCGTATTTTATAGAGGCATTCCGGTCATCAATCAATTCCCTTGATCCCGAACGGGTTCCCCATTTGTGATGGGCCTTTTCAGGTTTAGGGATATATATGGTTTCACCTTGCACATACTTTTGAATTTCAACGAGCAGCTTTTCAGGCAAAACGGCCGTCGCTTTTACATATTTCATTTCTGCCAGCCCCTTATTCTTATTAAGAATGAAATAAGGTGCAAAGCCGAATATTAGAAATGATAAGGCGGGCGATTAAGTTTAGCTTAATTCAACCCCATGCAAAGTATCGCCTCCAATACTAGGCTTTGCATGAGACGCTGCAGAAGGTGGCATTAACATTCTTATTGCCATCTTTACACCTCCCCTTTGTGTTTCTGAAGAACACGTATTGATCTTATTATAAAATATATAAGGGTGGTTGCCAAACTTTTTCCAATGTTAAAGCTTTATCGGCGGGCTGATTGTTTGATAATGTTCTGACTCCATGAAATAATTTGATTGGAAACCAAACTAACCATTATGGGAGCTGACCTTTATGAAAGTATTCGTAGTTGGGGCAAATGGGCAGATCGGTAAACATCTTGTGGATTTATTAAATGATAGCCCGGAACATAGTGTACGGGCAATGGTTCGTAAAGAAGAACAAAGTAAGCATTTAGAGAAAAATGGAATTGAATCTGCGGTGGTCAGTTTAACTGGATCAGTGGATGAGATTGCGAATGCGGCAAAAGGCTGTGATGCCATCGTGTTTACAGCAGGGTCCGGAGGAAGCACCGGTGCTGATCAAACGCTGTTGATTGATCTGGATGGTGCTGTTAAAACGATTGAAGCGGCAGAAAACTTGGGAATCAGCCGATTCATCATGGTGAGTGCATTTCAGGCCAATAATCGTGAAAACTGGAATGAAGCCATCAAACCGTATTATGTGGCCAAGCACTATGCGGATAGGGCATTGTTACAAAGCGATTTAAATTATACCATCATTCGGCCAGGGGGTCTGGTGAATGAACCGGGAATTGGCAAAGTGACCGCTGCCGAAGAATTGGAAAGAGGTTCGATTGCCCGTGAAGATGTGGCTCGAACTATTCTTGCTTCTTTAACTGAAGAAAACACCTATAAGTGTTCATTTGATTTAATCTCTGGTGATACTGCAATCGCGGAAGCATTAAGGGAAATATAACGAAAAAAAGGAGGCAGAGCCACTCAGGGGGAGTGAGCTTTGCCTTATTTAATTCCTTCAATATGCTTGATGACCTTCGCTGGGTTTCCGCCGACAACAACGCCTTCAGGTACATCCTTTGTTACGACGGCCCCTGAAGCGACGACGGAATGATTCCCAATTGTTACGCCAGGATTGATGATGGCCCCTCCGCCAATCCATACATAATCCCCTATCGTTACCGCTTTTCCGTATTCCACTCCAGAACTGCGTTCAAAGGGATCCAGTGGATGTGTGGCTGTATAGATATGCACTCCGGGAGCCAACATGCAGTCCCTGCCAATTTTTACTTCACATACATCTAAAATGACACAATCGAAATTAGCATAAAAGTTTTCCCCGACAGAAATGTTGTATCCATAGTCACAACGGAAAGTGGGTTCTATATATACATTTAGCCCAGTGGAACCTAAAAGCTGTTTCAGCAGTGCAGTTCGTTCGTCCCCCTCACTTTCCGTTGTCTGATTGTATAACCGGGTCAACTTTCTGGCATTTTCCCTATCTTTTATTAATTCCGGATCAGCGGCGATGTAAGGTTCCCCGCTCACCATCTTTTCTTTTTCAGTATTCATGTTTACCTCCTATTTTCTTGTTTTTATATAGTTGGGATAAATACTAAAATATTTTTCCCGCAAAATAAATTGCAGTACTTTTTACTCAACTTTTCTGTGGTATCTAAATGCCTCTCTCATTTACTCAAGAAGAAGTAAGAAAAGAAAGATTTTTCCGAATAATGAATGAAATAACTTTGACAAACGTAACATGGAAATTTATAGTAGGGAGTGTTATGTATGATTCATAGTTTCTTAAAGGTACATTTTAACAGATAAGCAGAATAGTTCGTAGTTCATGTCACTTTTTTTTCTGGAAATTGATGGACAACTCTTTTCTTCGTTAAGAGAATCAAAACTATGGAGGGCTCTATATGTCATCACAGAAAGTGCCACTTTCTTTTGTCATTGTAACAGGATTAATGCTTTTTGCTTTATTTTTTGGTGCAGGAAACTTAATTTTCCCTGCCATGCTCGGTCAATCCGCCGGGACCAATTTATGGTTGGCCAGTTTAGGATTCATCATTACTGGTGTTGGATTGCCATTCATTACAATATTGGCATTTGGTTTTTCAGGAAAAAATGATGTTCAATCGCTTGCAAGCAGGGCACACCCGCTATTCGGCATCATTTTCACGGTCGTTCTTTATTTATCTTTGGGACCGCTTTTCGCGCTTCCTAGAACAGGAAGTGTATCTTACGAAATAGGAATTAAACCTTTCCTATCTAATGATGTAGGTTTTTTACCATTGCTGATATTCACGATCATATACTTTGGAATTGCCTGTTTACTATCAATTAACCCATCAAAGATGCTGGATATCGTCGGAAAAATATTAACTCCGTTATTATTGATTTTCATCGGCATTCTGATTGTGGTTGCAATTATTAACCCAATGGGTGAAATTCAGTCACCAGCGGCAAAATATTCAGATAATTCTTTCTTCAAGGGATTTAAAGAAGGATATTTGACTATGGACACGCTTGCTGGATTTGCATTCGGGATCATTGTCATCAACGCGATCAAAGATAAAGGGATAACTTCAAGAAAAGAAGTGTTAGGATTCTGTATGAAAGCCGGCTTAATAGCTGCCACTTTGTTGGTGATCGTTTATACATCCATAACTTATGTCGGGGCAACAAGTGTGGAGAAACTGGGTCAACTGGGTAATGGCGGAGACGTTTTGGCTCAAGCCTCGAATCATTTTTTCGGACCGGCTGGTGCCGTGCTGTTAGGGTTGATTGTGATCGCTGCATGCCTAACGACAAGCATCGGTTTGATAACGGCTTGTTCTACGTATTTCAATAAAATATTGCCTGCTGTATCGTATAAATCATATGTCGTCATCTTCTCTGTTTTTAGTGCGGCTGTTGCCAATGTAGGCTTATCCAAGCTCATTTCCATTACAGTGCCTGTGTTAACGGCGCTTTACCCCGTGGCGATCGTTTTGATTGTTCTTACGTTCTTCCATTCCTTTTTCAAAGGGAAATCGGAGGTATATTTAGGAAGCCTATTATTAACGGCCATCATCAGCGTTATGGATGGAATAGTGGCATCAGGCATTAAAATGGAAGCTGTTTCGGACCTTTTCACTCAATACCTTCCACTATATAGTGTAGGGGTAGGATGGGTGATTCCTGCCATCATCGGCGGTGTATTGGGCTATATGATATACCTAATGAAAGGCGACCCTAAGGAAGCCTATTAAGGGTCATCAGGATGAACTTCGAATAACGTTGCCTCCAGGCACTCGCTTTCCGCGGGAGGTCCGCCCTCGGCGCTCTTTTCCCGCAGGAGTCTCGCACCTTCCGTTCCAATCAACTGGATTGTTTTTTAAAGAAAAAACTGTAGTCTGGTTTCATCTGTAACCTTGATTAAGACAAGGTTACACTTTGGTTTTTTATTATTTTATAACCCTTATGGATTGAAGAAATTTGCGACACTCCTGCCGAATAACTGGCTAGTCAAGACCCCACAGGCGCTTGCTTTGATGTGGCTTGGCAGACAGTCGGCGGAAAGGGAGCGGATTTCTGAAATCAACTTGAATGTCTTTTAAATAAAACAGGCAAACACGCTTTTCTTTGAGTTTGTTACAGTCTGGGAGCTGTCTTGATGACAGCTCCTTTTCTTAGTGTTTGTTTTTAATGGGAAAGAGCCTTAAAATGTTCAGAAAGGGGTGTAGGAACACAATGATCAATCGATTACCAATAGAAATCGCAAATATATTACAAGCAAGCAAAAAGAATCCTGCTCAATTTGAGGAATTGATCAGGAGCGGCGGATATCTGCCTCCCGAGATGGAGCTGATGGTAGATGCCATCACGGCCTTAAGCATGGGGAAGAATATCCTTTTGAAGGGTCCGACAGGGGCAGGAAAGACAAAGTTTGCCGAGACATTATCAAATTTATTCAATCAGCCGATGTTCAGTGTCAACTGCTCAGTCGACTTGGATGCCGAAAGTTTATTGGGCTTCAAGACGTTGGCTTACAAAGAAGAAAAACAGGTGATAGAATTCGTACCTGGACCAGTGACCAATTCGATGAATCACGGTCACTTCCTATATATAGATGAAATCAACATGGCAAAACCGGAAACTCTGCCGCTTATCAATGGTGTGCTTGATTACAGAAGGACGATAACGAATCCGTTCACGAATGAAGTCATAACGGCAAAAGAAGGCTTTAATGTGATTGCTGCAATCAACGAAGGGTATGTAGGTACAGTGCCGCTGAATGAAGCGCTAAAAAATAGGTTTGTCGTAATTGAAGTTCCTTATATCGAAGGGGAACAGTTAAAGCAATTGATAGAAACCAATACAAAGTTGAAGGACCCAAGAAGTATCGAATTGTTCGTTAAACTGTCGAGTGATTTGATAAATGCCGTGAATCAAGGGAAGGTAGCCGAAGATGCGGCATCTATCAGGGCTTTGCTTGATGCTTGCGATCTAAGTGTGTTGATCCCGCCGAAACGGGCGATTCTTCGTTCCATTGTGGATAAATTGGACGAGGAACGGGAGCGTGAGTTTGTGAAGAACTTGGCTGACACATTATTCTAACTAGGAGAATGCCTCATGAAGTATATCCGGTTCAATGATTCAATAATAGATACGGCTCTTTTTTTACAGCTTCAGGATCTCTCGACTGTTTTATCCGGCATTTCTGAGCTGGAATTTGAATACAATTATGGATCCTTCATAGATCTGATCGAGGATAAGGTCACAGCCAGCCATTTTTGGGAAAATGGGAATAAGGAAGTGAAGGAAGCGGGGCTGAAAACGGACGTGCTCCTTAGGACGATAGGTACGCTTCATCATACAACAATCCAGAGCATGAAGGAGTACCAGGACATCATCGGGGAAAGTTCGCTTCCGAAGTTTGCAGCCCAATTATTCGCTTTACTGGAAGATTTGCGATTGGAAGAATTGGTGAAGAAAGAAAGGCCAGGCACGAAAAAATGGTTTTCGGTAAGGGGTGCTTACCTTAAACAATATTTCGAAAGCCAATTGGCGACGAATGTCACAAGAAGTTTTGCACTGGATGAATTATACTGCCTCATATATTTACTGCTTCAATCTGACAGGCCGGATCCGATTTTTCCAAGAGCCAATGTGAGGCAGCTGGAAGAACTGGAGAAACTCAAACCGTTCATCCATTCTGTCTTTGAAGCCACTAAAACCAGTGATATCACGAGGATTTGCGAGCAAATCGTTTTCCGAATAAACGATCGATACGAGGATACGATGAATGAATATTTCATCTTCCCCATTGCAAATGTGGAGAAGTATAAGGCAAATACCTTATTTGATGAACTGACTAGAAATGATGAACTGTTGAACGATGATACAGAAGATGTTGATGAAGAGAAAAGTGAATTCATTGATGAAAAATTTTCGACTTGGCACCGGGAGAATAAGAACGGCGAGAGTAATTCGACATTTCTTCAATTTGAATTGGAGCAGGGAACGAAAACAAGTATGATGGGCGGAGGTGCGCGGGAAGCGGAAGATGCCGACCAAGCACTGGCTTCAATCCAGGGTTCATCAGGGGAGAGTCAACAAAAGGAATACAATCAGCAAGAAACGCTGGAGAAGAAACAAACTAATATGGGCAAAAGTGGTGAACATCCATTTGGTGAAGAAAATAAAGACGTCGTTCAGGTAATCAAAGAAGCAAAAATACCAACACTTACCGAAGAGAAACGCTACCGTGAGTTTGTTGCGGATATCGAACCGTTCAAGAGAAAACTCTCTAGTACAATTGAAAAGACGCTGGAAAATAAAAAGAACGCACCAAGAAAAGATTTGGCTTTTGGCCGTTTATCGAAGAAATTACTGCCGCTTGTATTTGAAGAAAATCCAAGGGTCTTTTATAAAAAGAACCAGGATTCAAATGAAATGGATGCGGTATTCACATTGCTTATTGATTGCTCGGCTTCCATGCATAACAAAATGGATGAAACGAAACGAGGGGTCGTCCTGTTTCATGAAGTACTGAAAAAATTAAGGATCCCCCACTCGATCGTGGGATTTTGGGAAGATGCAAATGAAGTGAGAGAAGGATATCAGCCGAACTACTTCCATGTGATCCAGTCCCATTCCGATTCTCTTTATCTAAACTCAGGGGCTAAAATCATGCAGCTTGAACCAGAGGAAGACAACCGGGATGGATACAGTATCAGGGTTGCCACAATGGAATTGGAAAAAAGACGGGAAAAGAACCGATTCTTGCTCGTATTTTCCGATGGTGAGCCGGCAGCAAGTGATTATGATCAAAATGGCATTGTCGATACACATCTTGCTGTATCGGAAGCCAGGAAAAAAGGCATAGAAGTCATCGGCCTGTTTTTAGCGGATGGAGGCATCGATGAAAGTGAAGAAATGACGATGAAAAACATCTATGGCAAAGAACGACTAATGATTCCGAGTGTAGCTGAATTGCCAGAGCAATTTACACCGCTGTTAAAAAAACTGCTGTTGAAGACCATTTGAGAAATCAAGTTTCCGAAGGAAAGCATAAGATTAGAACGGGAAAAAATGCATCCTGATTTGTATATAGGTAAAAAAACGCAGTAGGATTCAATCGATCTTACTGTGTTTTTTTATATAATGTCAGTTATTCGCAGTAAGGAAATATATTGATGGGAGCTTGAAAAGAAAAACGAATGAGATTTCTTTCGGCGGGATTGGGGTAAACCATAGATGAGGAAGTGATCGTTTTGACGAATTTACTTTTTATGTTGCTTTATTTTATAATCATTTTTCTTGTTATTGAAATATCAGTTACCTTGCTGAAATTGACTGGATTAAAAAGCACAGTGGCCAGATTTCAGGTTATCTCCATGCTGACGGGTACTGGTTTTACTACTGACGAGTCAAAATCCATTATTGATCATCCCGTTCGAAGGAAAATAAGCATGTTTTTAATTTTATTTGGTGCTTTCTCGCTTGCTGTCATCATTTCATCGATTAGTACATTGCTTACAGATGATTTACGCTTGATGGAGTTAAGCATCATTATTGGAATTTTGGCGGTTTTAACCGTCTTAGTGAAAGCTCCATTCCTGAATAATAGGATTTCGAAAAAGATGAAAAGTGAAATGTACAATCATTATGAATTATGGGAACACCCGATAGAGGAGGTCCTATTTTTAGAAGATGAAGATGTGGTTATGGAGATCGATATTTATGAGGACTCCGAATTCATAGATGTCAAAGCGTTTGATGTCATATCACGAGGTGCCGACATCAATATTTTATTTATTGAAAGCGGTGAAGTGAAAATCAGGAAAGAGTTATATAAGTATAAAATCAAATTAGGGGATAACCTCTTTTTATATGGAAATAAAAAAGAGATAGAAGACACATTCTTAAAAGAAATCGAAGAGATGAAGAAGAAAAAAAGTGCATCGGAGTGAGAATAATCCCAGCCTAATTTTAAGGCTGGGATCTTTTGGCTTCATTAATGTTTTTTATTCGGTAATTTCTGAGCGGGATTCCCATTGCCTTGACGGTGCTTATTGCCTTCTTCCTTTTTCTGCTGCTCTTGAATGCTTTCAACGAATTCCTTTGAACTTTTCATGGAATGTACCTCCTCTGATATTTTCTTCTTTACTATAACCAGAAGTGGTGAAATTCATGAGTATGTAAGGGATCTGACTACCATGTAAAAAGGAAAGGTGGTAATATGTGGATTAAAAGCTTTTTATGAAATGAAACCAGAAAAGAAAGAAGGGAAATGAATGGAAAATCGGTTGGATGGAAAAGTTGCATTGGTCACGGGCTCATCAAGAGGGATCGGTCGCACCATAGCAGAACAGCTTGCAGATTTGGGTGCAAAAGTGGTGATCAACTATTCAGGCAGTGTACATAAAGCAGATGAAGTTGTGGAGGGCATTAAGGAAAAGGGCGGGGAAGCTGTCGCTATCCAAGCTGATATCAGCCAGGTTTCCCATATTGAAAATCTTTTCGAGGAAACGGTCAATGCGTTTGGGAAAATCGATATTTTAGTGAACAATGCGGGGCTGATGATAAATAAACCACTTTCCGAAGCACTGGAAGAAGATTTTGATAAACAATTTGCAGTGAACGTGAAGGGGACATTCTTCGCTTGCCAACAAGCCCTGAAATATATGGAGGCCGATGGCAGGATCGTCAATATCTCAACCTCTGTAATAGGCCAGATGTTTCCTTCATATAGCATGTATGCAGGTACAAAGGGGGCGGTTGAACAATTCACAAGACATCTGTCCAAAGAGTTCGGTCCAAAAGGGATTACGATCAATGCAATTGCTCCAGGACCGGTTAACACAGAGTTGTTTAATGTAGGGAAATCGGAGCAGCAAATCGAAGGAATGAAAAAAATGAGTGCCTTCGGACGTTTAGGTGAAACGGAAGACATTTCCAATGTGGTATCGTTTTTGGTGAGTGAACAAGCCCAGTGGGTTACGGGTCAGACGATTAGGGTAAATGGTGGATTCGTTTAATTTAATTGTTTGTAATTCAACTAAAGCAACGTAATAATCAAACGTTGCTTTAGTATTTTGTAATATCTTTAATTTGAATTTAACCATTCCAGTGAATTGTTTGAGCGATGATCAAGAAAGCGCCCGATAAGAGGAACCAGATAAAAAACAAGGGCAGGTAAAAGCGAACCCATTTTTGCCAGGCGACTCCTGCTAAGGCAAGAGTAGCCATGAAATATCCAGATGTTGGATATAAGATATTGCCGATTCCGTCTGCCAGCTGAAAAGCTAACACGGCTGTTTGTCTTGTAACACCGATGATGTCGGCCAATGGAGCCATGATGGGCATGGTAACTAAGACCTGACCGCTGCCGGAGGGAATTAAAAGACTACATAACATTTGTACAATGAACATGCCAAGAGCGCTAAATACAGCGGGGAAGTCGCCGACAAGATTACCGAGACTATGAACGATCGTGTCCATTACTTGACCATCCTCCATAACAACAGCGACAGCTCTTGCAACACCCACAATCATGGCACCGACCAAAACTTCTCGAAATCCGTCATTAAATCCTTCGCAAATTTCCGATAAGTTTAACCCGGCAACTAAACCGACAACGATTCCCATGATAATGAAGAGACCTGCCATTTCCAACATAAACCAACCTTTTACTAAAACGCCATATACAAGTAGAAACAAGAAACCGAATGTTAAAATTAATGCAATTTTCTGTTTTTTATTCACCTTATATATTTCAGATCCTGGCTTATTTAAGTATAGCGTCCGTTTGGCTTGATCCTCATCAAATACAAAACTACACTTTGGATTATTTTTAACCTTTTTAGCATACCGCATAATGTAAGCCATCCCTACAGTAACAAAAATGATAAAAGCGATAATCCTTAGCTCGATACCGGAATATAGGGGAAGACCTGCAATTTTTTGACCTAACCCAGTGTTAATGGGGTTAAGAAAGCCTGTCATGAATCCAGCGGTAGTTGCGACTAAAGCTACAGAGACGGCAACCATAGAATCAAATCCTAAGGCAATCATTAGAGGGAGGATGACAGGTACATACACTAAACTTAACTCCTGTGTTCCAATCAAACTGCAAATAATAGCAAATACTACTGTGAGGATAGGAATTAACATCATGCTTTTTGTCGAAAATCGCCTTGCTAATCTATCCACTCCTATTTCTATAAGTCCTGTTTTCCGTAGTACTGAAAATATTCCTCCGATGATGAATGTGAAAAAAACGATCTCCCCTGCAGCTACCAAGCCTTTTGGTATAGCTGTCATGAAGTCTACTGGAGTAATAGGTGTTTGTTCAACGAGTCGATAGGAATTTGGGTCAATCGTCAATCGATCCTCAGGACCTGGAATTCGCTCATAAACACCAGCAGGAACGAAATAAGTTGCGAGTGCTGCAAGGAAGATAAACACGAATAATATGACATAAATATGCGGCATATTAAACTTCTTTTTTTTGAATTTAGTCACTTCATCGATACTGACAATTTTTTTCGAATCATTTTCTAATGCCATTATTTTTCCCCCTTTATCTTTAGTTTATTAGCATGTTCTTGCAGATGTTATGTTAGATAACATTGAATGTATCTATTTATTACATATTAATTTAATGATAATGGATTGTCATTGTTCATATTCACTAAAAACAATAGGACCAAATTAGATGATATGGATAATTCGAAAATATAAAGAGTTGGAAAGATATTCGTTGAACAGAAATGCAAATTAGATAAAAGGGCTATTTTAGGGATGATTTTTTATAGGGGAATACTATTTAAATATCGTTATCTAATGTAAGGAGACATCACATTTAAAATATTTTGAATATTGACAAAAATAGAGGCGCTATCTATAATAATCAATAATAATATCCATGAATAAACGTTTATTGGGGTTTTGCCTATGGAACAGACAATGACTGTCCGAGAATTATGTGAGATGCATACACACTTACTGGACAAGGATATTCAAATTCTTGAAAATCTATCAACGAATTTATCGTTGATAGCCAACTTGAATAAAGCGAATGTGTTTATTGATTGTCCGGTGCGTGAAGGGAAGCATGCCATTGTCTTGGCAGAGGCATGCGGACAGTCCGTGAAATCGGTTTATGATCATCCGGTTGTCGGGAAATTTGCCTATGAGGCTTTTGAACCGGCAGTATTTTATGTATTGCGCACCGGAAAGGACATGTTCGTGAATCGGGCATTGACCCAAGAGGGGGCAATGGTCCAGCAAAGTGTCGTTCCAATCAAGGGGGAATGCAATCGGAACATCGCCGTTTTGATCATGGAAAAGGTGATTCATGAAGAACCTGAAACGTCAAATCAGTTTGATAGGCAAGATCAACAAAATTCCTTGGTTCCTGAATTTATCGAGGAGTCCATTTTCCTGATTAATAACCAGAACCGACTTGTTTATACGAATCCTGCTGCCATTAATTTAGTATCGGAAATATGTTTGACGGACTGTGTCTTAGGTGAATCCATTTTCGATTATTTTCCTGGCTTTGCCGATGTTCTTGCTTCAAAAGAGGACATTTTAATGAAGGAAATGAACATTGGTAAAAAGATTTTCCAAATAAAGAAATTCCATTTGGGCAACAAGAATTCCAATGAAACGTTCATCATTATCCGGGACCTGACTGAACTGCGGGATAAAGAGAGAGAGCTGATTAGCAAGTCAGTGGCCATTCGTGAAATTCATCATAGGGTGAAGAATAATTTGCAGACAGTTGCCAGTTTACTTCGGCTGCAAATGAGGATAGGAGCCCCTGAAGAAAGCAAGCCACATTTATTGGTCAGTTTGAATCGGGTATTAAGCATATCCTCGGTTTATGAAATCATTTTGGCAAGCAGTCAGGTCGACCATGTGGATCTGCTGGAGCTTATTAGGAAAATAGGCGATATGATTGTTTATACTGAGGATCAAGCCCGTCAAAGCCTAAGCATTGAATATAGTGGTGGTGAGCTTCATTCCATTGATTCCGACATTGGCATTTCTGTCGCGCTGGTGGTGAATGAGCTCATTCAAAATTGTGTGAAGCATGCTTTCAAGGAAGGGACGGAAGGGAAGATTACCGTATGCTTTCAAAAAGATGGTCCTGAATTGGAAATTCAAGTAAGAGATGATGGCATCGGATATTCTCAGGCTTCGAAACCTTCTTTGGGGCTGGATATCATCCGCATGACGGTGGAAAATGATTTGGAAGGGGAGTTTTCGATTCATCGGATTAAAGAAGGTACCCTGGCTTCTGTAAGATTTCCATACAAGAGGTAGGTGGGAGAAGTGGTCAAGAGGATTTTGGTCGTGGAGGATGAATCGATTGTTCTGCTTGATATAACGATTATGCTCAAGGATGCAGGTTTCGATGTGGTTGGACATGCCCGTAACGGCGAGAAGGCGATTGAATTGGCACATGCACTACAGCCGGATCTCGTTTTGATGGATATAAAAATGCCTAAAATGAATGGGCTTAAGGCTAGCGATGTGATATCCAATACCTTTCAGATACCGGTCCTGCTTTTAACTGCATTCAGCCAGCGTGACTATATCGACGAGGCGAAGCGCGCGAATATCGTCGGATATCTTGTAAAGCCAATTACGGAGGCGAATTTGATTCCGGCAGTGGAGATAGCTTTGCTGCAAGCAGCCAATACAAAGAAGTATCAGGAACGAAATGCTCAATTGGATGAAACGCTCACAAATCGTAAAGTCATTGAAAAGGCAAAAGGAATCATTATGAAAAGGAAGAATGTAACAGAAGAAATCGCTTACAATAAGCTGAGAAGGCTAAGTATGGATAAGCAGCTTTCCATGGAGACTGTGGCACGCCGAATCATTGCAAATGATCAAAAACAAGTAAATAGATGAAGCAATGGCGCTTTGATGGACCAAATTGGTTGTAGGTAGGCATTTCTGCCGAAAAACCTAAGTTTGGGCTATAAGAGGCGTCTTTTTTATACCCTTTTTTTAAAGTCGATAGGCCAAATCAAATCGGAATTCAGGGGGAATATGTATGGAGATGGTAGGTAAATTCGTTATTTATATCATTATGGTGTGTGCCGTTGTCGGTGCTATTGCATCGATTAAAGACAGTGAGCAAGGCTTGGGGAAACAGTTCATGGAAGGTTTGCATACGGTTGGCCATATATTTATCCCGGCAGCTGGAATCATGGCCTCGATCCCCTACTTATCATGGTTCATCGATACAGTATGCGGCCCGGTTTTCGCTGCGATCGGTGCAGATCCCGCCCTCGCCGCAACAACGATTTTGGCAACGGATATGGGGGGTTACCAATTAGCGGCCGAGCTGCAGGAATCATATGAAGGCTGGATCATGGCGATGATTGTCGGATTTATGTCTGGGGCAACGATTGTATTCTCGATTCCAATGGGGCTTGCGATGCTGGAGAAGCGTGATCATAAATACATGGCACTTGGTGTCATGTCAGGAATCCTGACGATTCCGATTGGCGCTTTTATCTCAAGCGTACTGGTGGTGGCAACGAATTCAAAAATCCGCGAAGTGATTTCCACGAATGCGGATTCCACATACGAATTCGCATTGAGCTATTTGGAAATTGCCCTGAATCTTTCCCCTCTTCTTATTTTTGTGGGATTGCTCGCGTTAGGTCTTTATTTCCTGCCGGATTTGATGATCAAAGGTTTCATGTGGTTTGGAAAGATATTGGATGCCGCAATTAAACTTGTACTCGTGTTTTCGATCGTGGAAATTTTCACCGGACTGTTTTCCAATGTATTTGGTGCTTGGGGGTTCCATCCGATCATGGCTGATAAGGCAGACCAGTTCCGTGCCCTGGAAACGGCGGGGTATATCGGGATAATGCTGGCAGGTGCTTTTCCAATGATTTACCTGATTCAAAAATATGCAGGCAAGCCGCTTGAAGCGATGGGCGGCAAAATCGGATTGAGCAAAGCAGGAAGTGCTGGAATATTAGCCACGGTTGCCAATATATTAGCAATGTTCAAGCTTGTTAAAGATATGCCGCCGAAGGATAAGGTCATAAACATTTCCTTCGCTGTGTGTGCGGCCTTCCTATTAGGCGATCATTTATCATTCACAGCCAACTTTCAGCCCTCCTTAATATTACCGATTATTGTCGGTAAGCTATCTGCCGGAGCGATTGGAATCGGTCTTGCTTACTGGCTGTCCGTTCCGAAAGCTTTGGAATTGGAGGAAAAGGATCGTGCAGCAGGAGTTATCGGCAAAAATGAATATAAAACGAAAAACGAGGAGGAAGAAAGCAATGAAATCCAAGTGGTGTAAAACTGGGGTGTGATTCTAATGAATGAACAGGTGGAACGAATCATCAGTGCGGGAATTGATATTGGCACCAGTACGACGAAACTTGTTATCAGCGAGCTTTCGCTTAGGAATGTGGCGGGTGGCGGACATGTGCCAAAAATCGAAATTACCGATAAGGAAATTCTGTATCGAAGTCCCATTTTCAGGACCCCGCTTTTATCCGAGACAGTAATTGATATATCGGCTGTTCAAAGGATGGTGGAAAGTGAATACCATCAAGCCGGGATTACGATCGAAAACATACAAACAGGGGCTGTCATCATCACGGGGGAAACGGCAACCAAACAAAATGCAGAAGAAATGGTATACCGGTTATCTAAAGCGGCGGGGGAATTCCTTGTAGCGGCAGCCGGTCCGGATCTGGAGGGAATCATTGCCGCTAAGGGATCCGGTGCCTATCAACATTCCATTGAGACAAGAAAGACTGTAGCGAACATAGACATTGGCGGGGGAACGGCGAATATTGCCGTATACCGTTCTGGCATGCTTTGTGGAACTTGCACACTGCATATAGGAGGCCGTTTGGTGGAGTGGGAGGGAGCGAAGGTGAAGGTTGCTCCTTCAATAGGGAAATGGCTGAAATCAAAGGGGTTCTCTCCTTTGGATGGTGATGGGGCAATCATCGCAAATGAAATGGCGAAGACGCTTTCGAGGTTTTTGGCTGGTTCATTCACAAAAGAAGATGAACTTCTATTAGTGGGTAAGAAGCCATCTTGGACAGGACGAATAGATGTGTTGATGTTCTCGGGTGGTGTCAGTGATTGCATCTATCATGAAGAACGGGAAGACAAAAGCTTCCGGGATATCGGCATGATGCTTGCCGCATCTATTAAGGAAAATGGAGAATTGGCCGCATGGGAGTGGGAACAGCCCGTTGAAACGGTTCGGGCGACTGTCCTTGGAGCAGGCGCACATACAACTGAAATCAGCGGAGCTACCATCGAGGTGAATGATACCCATCTGCCAGTTCGTAATATCCCAGTCTATCGGGTCGATTTTCATGGTGTGCTTGATGATGTAACCGCGAGAATGGCACAAGCTGTTCAGGATGCGATCACGATATACGACGCCTTGCAGGAGGGCCTGAATTTTGCGTTTTATTTAACGAATTTACCTTACCAATCATTTCGGGACATCCACCAGCTCGCAGTTGCTTTTACCGAGGCACTGAAGCAAAAACCGAATCGGAAGCAGCCTCTGATCATTGTCATGGATAGTGATTATGGGAAGGCACTTGGTCAAACCATTCTAGCGAACCAACCGGATCTGCCGGTCATCTGCATTGATCAGACAGAAGTGGACCATGGTGATTATTTAGATATAGGAAGGCTGCTGCGGACAGGAGTAGTTCCGGTTGTAGTTAAAACGCTAACCTTTCACAGTTAGGAAAAGGAGGATTATACGATGAAATTATCCACTCAATACTTTGGGGAAATCCATCAATTCAAGTCGTTGAAAGAAGTATTGGCCAAAGCGAATGAAGAGAAATCAGGAGATAGGCTTGCGGGAATTGCAGCAGATTCGGTTCAAGAACGGATTGCTGCGAAAGCGGTGCTTAGCGAATTGACTTTGGCGGACATTAGGAACTATCCCCTGCTCTCCCCGGAAGAGGATGAGGTGTCGCGGATCATAGATGGTCTCATCAATGGAACCATCTATCAATCTGTGAAGAATTGGAGCGTTGCCGAGCTGCGTGAATATATTTTGAGTGACGAAACGACCGGCGAGGATTTAAAGAGATTAAGCAGGGGATTGAATAGTGAAATGATTGCTGCGGCAGCCAAGTTAATGTCGAACCTCGACCTTATCCATGCAGCCAATAAAATCGAAGTGCTCACCAAGAATAATAGCACGATCGGATACAAAGGAACGCTTGCTTCGCGCCTTCAGCCTAACCACCCGACTGACAATGTGGATGGCATGCTGGCTTCTTTAAAAGAAGGACTCTCCTATGGAATCGGGGATGCACTCATTGGAATCAACCCTGTCGATGATTCAGTCGAAAGCGTAAAGCGGCTGCTTCATGCGACACAGGATGTCATCCAGAAGTGGAACATCCCGACCCAAAATTGTGTGCTTGCGCATGTGACCACGCAAATTAAGGCCGTACAGCAGGGTGCGCCTGCTGATATGATCTTTCAAAGCATAGCCGGAACGGAAACGGCCAATCGTTCTTTTGGAATTAACGTTCAATTGCTCGAAGAAGCTAATGAGGTCGCGAAGGCCTATGGGACCGGCACTGGCCCGCAGCACCTTTATTTTGAAACGGGTCAAGGCTCAGAGTTATCGGCGGAAGCGCATTTCGGAATCGATCAGGTGACGCTTGAAGCCAGGAACTATGGATTTGCCCGCTATTTTGATCCGTACATTGTCAATACGGTCGTCGGATTCATTGGACCTGAATATCTATATAACAGCAAGCAGGTCATCCGCGCCGGGTTAGAAGATCATTTCATGGGAAAAATGCATGGACTGCCGATGGGAGTGGATATTTGCTATACGAACCATATGAAGGCGGATCAAAATGATATCGAGGACTTGGGTGTACTTTTAACGGCGGCTGGTGTGAATTTCATCATTGCAACTCCGATGGGGGATGACTGCATGTTAAACTATCAGTCTTTGAGTTACCACGATATAGCGACTTTGAGGCAAACGATGGATAAGCGGCCTGCCCCATTATATGAAGCTTGGCTGGAGAAGATGGGGATTATGGAGAACGGAAAATTAACGAAGCGTGCCGGTGATCCAACTATATTTAACCATTAGGAGTGGATGATATGGGAATGAATAATCAGGAAGATTTGGATGCGTTGATAGCGAAAACCCCTGCGCGGATAGGGGTAGGCAGGTCGGGGACACGGCCAAAAACTGATTCCTGGCTGAAATTCCGTTTTGACCATGCGGCGGCCGTCGATGCTGTATATGGTGAAGTCAGTGATATTCTTTTGAAACGCTTGGATTTATTCAAAGTGAAAACGAAGGCCGATGATAAGGAAGTCTATTTACGGCGTCCAGACTATGGCAGGAAGCTTTCGGATGAAGCAAAGCGGGTGATAGAAGCCAAATGCAAAAAGGCCCCAACGGTTCAAATCATCATTTCCGATGGCTTAAGTGCTAAGGCGATCGAAGAAAATGTTGAGGACGTCTATTTATCTTTCAAACAATCTTTGGCGGTGGCAGGTCTGGATACAGGTACACCTTTTTATATTGAAAAGGGCCGGGTTGCCGTGATGGATGATATCGGTGAAATCCTTGGACCTGAGGTCATTGTCCTGTTGATCGGTGAACGGCCTGGTTTAGTCAGTGCTGAATCATTGAGCGCTTATATTTGCTATAAACCACGCTTGGGAACCATTGAAGCAGAGAGGATGGTCATTTCCAACATTCATAAAGGAGGGATCCCACCGGTTGAAGCTGGAGCGCATCTTGGCACGGTCATTCAAAAGATCCTCAAATACCAAGCGAGCGGCATGTCCCTCATGAAGAAGGAACATGAAGAAGAAAAGTGTGAAAAACTCGGTTGAAAAAATAAAAATGGTGGAGCGAATTAATCCAGTCAGTTTGTAGGCAAAAGGGGGGTAGGGATGGTTCCGGATGATGAGTAAGACTAGGTCGTTGATTTCCTCTCCAGGCACTCGCTTTCCGCGGGCGGTCCGGATCGTTCTCATTTCCAACCATTATTTTAATACATGACTAGATTATCCTTCATGCTTTTTTACTATAATCCTTATTGGATTGAAGAAATATGCGACACTCCTGCCGAATAACTGGCTAGCTGAGACCCCACAGGCGCTTGCGCCGAGGAGGCTTGGCAGACAGTCGGCGGAAAGGGAGCGGATTTCTGAAATCAACTGGAACGCTTTCTAAATAAAAAAACTGCAGGCAATACTTGCTTTCCTTCGAGTTTGTCGACAAAAGGAGGTTCGAAACGCTCACATCTCCAACCGTGATATTAAAACATGACTAGATTATCCTTCATGTTTTTTTACTGTAATCCTTATTGGATTGAAGAAATATGCGACACTCCTGCCGAATAACTGGTTAGCTGAGACCCCACAGGCGCTTGCTTTGATGAGGCTTGGCAGACAGTCGGCGGAAAGGGAGTGGATTTCTGAAAACGACTGGAACATTTTTTAAATAAAAAAACTGCAGGCAAACTCGCTTTATGCGAATTTATCTACAGTCTGGGGGGAGCAAATCGCTCCTCTATTTACTTGTCCCTAAATTCCATAATCCAAACGGGTTGTAGAAGGGAAGTTCCTCTTCATATCTAAAGTCCTGAAGGCCAGTCAATATAAAGTCGGGTGCATCTTGTTGAATGCTAAAGGTTTCGCCATTCTTAAAGTGAGGCCGTTCACCTAAATGGAAATAATTAAATGTGTTAAGCAGAGCAGCCGCCTCTTTCGGACTCATTGTGTTAAGTGTCACGGCATCCGGAAGACCAAAAGCTTTCATTCCGAATGAACAATAATAATCTTCCTCCCCGATGATCGTGACAAAATGGGCATATACCGAGAGTATATCCGGGCTATGATGAAGATGCTGCCAATCTTCCTTTGAATGGGCAATTCCTGCCGTTTCTATTTTCACTGCCATTCCGCCTGCCCTTAGGACCGCTGCCCCGGCATCGATCAAATCGATAACAGTTCCGGTATCGGATACATCGGCTATTATATAAACGGTAAAGGTATGGTGATTGATTTCCGCTAATGCACTCTCTGAAAAGGCGTCTTTACTGGCGTAAGAAAAGCTCTCTTTTAAAGTGGGTTCATAATCATGGATCTCCGCCTGAAAAGTAATGTTCTTATCCTTGTTATGAAAAACATTCCCGGCTAACAGATACCCTTCGCTTTGGGAAGCGACCATTTGAATCAATTCTGTCCGGTCCTTCCATTTACCGGGAATCCCGATGATGATTTGGTTGTCCTTCATGGGTCATCTCTCCTTTCCGATCACTTCATACTATACCACTACTGATCTTTTCCATAGTATTTCATGAAAATTTGCGCCAAGCTCCGATAAATGCCAGTGAGGGATGTGCAGGACTTTTTCAAAATTATACAATTGATGTATAATATAATCTAGTAAACGTATAGCCTATCTTCAAAGGAATTCCCCTGGTGGGTTTTCTCGTAGGGCAGCATCTTAATAATCTATTCGTATATATCATTGATGAAAGAGAGTGGAATATAATGGGTCGTAAGTGGAATAACATTAAAGAAAAAAAAGCGTCAAAAGATGCTAATACTAGTCGGATTTATGCTAAGTTCGGACGGGAAATATATGTAGTGGCAAAACAAGGCGAACCAGATCCAGAGTCCAATCAGGCATTGAGGGTCGTACTTGAGCGTGCGAAAACGTACAATGTTCCAAGAGCGATCATTGACCGTGCGATTGAAAAAGCCAAAGGCGGTTCTGAAGAAAACTATGACGAACTTCGTTATGAAGGATTCGGCCCAAATGGTTCAATGGTCATCGTGGATGCATTGACAAACAACGTGAACCGAACGGCATCTGATGTACGTGCCGCATTTGGGAAAAACGGCGGGAATATGGGTGTCAGCGGATCTGTTGCTTATATGTTCGATGCAACGGCTGTCATCGGGATTGAAGGTAAAACGGCTGATGATGTTCTTGAACTGTTAATGGAAGCGGATGTTGATGTACGTGACATCATTGAAGAAGAAGAAAGTGTCATCGTTTATGCCGAACCTGAACAATTCCATGCTGTACAACAAGCATTCAAGGATGCAGGAATCAGCGATTTTACAGTGGCAGAGCTGACGATGCTTGCACAAAATGACCTGACCCTTCCAGAAGATGCACAAGTACAATTCGAAAAAATGATTGATGCATTGGAAGATTTGGAAGATGTTCAACAAGTTTATCACAATGTAGATCTTGGTGAATGAAAAAACGAGCAGACCTTTGCTATATGATCAAAGGCCTGCTTATTTTATTTGAAAGGAAAGAGCCTGTTCCGAATCACGAAACAGGCTCTTTCCTTTTGATTATTCATTTATGGTGATTCCGGAAAGTTCACGGTCTTTCTTTACCTTTTCCAATTCCGAAATTGTGACGAGTTGATAACCTTGGTCATGCAGTTGTTTGATGATTTTTCCTGCAGCCTGGGCGCTAGTTTGATAGATATCATGCATTAATATGATACTGCCATCTTTGGCTTTGCTCATCACTTTATTTACGATTTTCTTATCATTGCGTTCTTTCCAATCTTCGGGATCGACATCCCAAAGTGTGACTTTCATATCCTCCATGTATTCACGAACATTATTGTTAATCGCTCCATATGGGGGACGGACGAGATTTGGCTCAGCACCTGTAGCTTTTTCTACAGCGTCTTGGGTCTTTTCGATTTGACTTTTGATTTTGTTCTTGCTTAAGCGCGTCAGCTGCGGATGATCCCATGAATGGTTGCCGATCTCATTTCCTTGCTGTAGCATTTTTTGCAGAACTTCCGGATAGTGCTGAACGCGGCTTCCAAGCACGAAAAACGTCGCGTGTCCATCATACTTGTTCAGGTCTTCAAGAATGGACATGGTATGACTTGGATGTGGCCCGTCATCGAACGTCAAGGCAATGACCTTTTTTGAAGGGTCGATCCATTCATTTTGCACGGGCAGTTTGGCGACGATATGTTTCGGCTGCCATTCCTTTACACGATCCTCATTCAAATCTTGACTTTGATATGAATCTAGCAAACTATCTTTAAAAAGTTCCTTCTTGATGGCTATTGTATGGGTCTTAGTTGAATCATCAGTCTTAACGTAGAATACAAGCGTATTTTTCAAGACTGAAAAAGAATTGAAGTTGGCTGCCTTCAGTTTGTTTTCCTTTTTAATGAGACTGTTTGAAATGCCTTCTTCTTCCTTCTCCGTCAACTCTTCAAAAACAATATCGGATAAAACGGATAAATAATCAGTATCCGTGGCAAAGATGTCTTCTATAGAGAGCTTTTGCTGAGATGGAATATCATAAGTGAAGATCTGGGATCCAGACTGCTTCTTTCCTTCCACTTGCTCATATTTATCGAAGGAAATCGTAATGGTCTGTTTGCTGAAATGGAGGATCGTATAGGTGAGGTTAAGCTCGGAAGCTTTTCCGTCGGATGCTTTCCATTTCTTTTCATAATCTTTAATTTCTTTCTTTATGTAGGCTTCTAGCTGCTTGTCGATATTTTCTAAATGCAGAACGGGTCTGCTGGCTGAATATCCGCCTTTCGTATTATCTTTCACATACGTTTGTATATCGGCTTCTGGGTAATTTTTATCGGTTGTATAGGCCGAAACGGTTCTTTTCTTATCAAAAGCAAGGCTTTTGATGGCTAACCCCAATGTTCCAACAGCAGCTGTTAGACAAAATAGAAAAATAAAGACTTTTTTATAATTTAATTTCCTCATGATGCACTCCACCTCGATAATCATTCTACTATATAGACGCGCCAAAAGCCTTAAAAGTTTGTAAAAAATTTCATTTTTTTATATTTATATATTTCCTCGTTCATTTTCAAACTTTTATGGCTGCACGAGCGTCTATCCTATGTACCTAGGATACGTAATTTAAATGTAAGGAGCTCTATCATGCAATGAAAAATCTAGATATGAATCAATTAATAGCGGCCCGGATAACCGAACGGCAAGAAAATTTGTACAGACTTGCTTTTTACTATGTCAAAAATCAAGAGGATGCGCTTGATATCGTGCAGGAATCAATCAGGAAAGCGCTGGCCTCCAGCAGCAAAATCAAAGACGCTGCTTCTATAGATAGTTGGTTATATAAGATCATCGTCCGAACGGCACTGGATGTTTTGCGGAAGAAAAAGAAACTGACCGTCGCCGATGACGAAACAATAGAATACTTACGCAGCGGTGAGGAAGATCACTATCCTGACTTGGATTTGCAAAAGGCCCTGGAAGGACTTTCGGTCAAGTACAAAACGGTAGTCGTTCTCCGTTTCTTTGAGGACCTGAAGTTGGAAGAGATAGCGGAAGTGCTGGAAGAGAACGTAAGCACGATTAAAACGAGATTATATAAAGCGCTGCAACTATTGCGGATCAACATGACTGAACGGGAGGAAACGAAAAGATGGAAAAAAAATTAAAAGATCTGCGGGAAGAATATCTTAAAACACCGATACCAAAGGAATTGAATGATGTCGTTCAAGCAGCCTTGAATGAAACGCCCAGGAGGAAGCCAAGGGTTGGCAGGAATATCCTCGTGTCAGCGGCTGCAGCGCTTCTGATTGTGACAGCTTCCGTAAACATCAGTCCGGCAGTGGCGAAAGCCATGAGTGATATTCCGATAGTCGAAAAGGTCATCGAAGTGATTACCTTCGTCGAATGGAAGGAAGAAGCGAATAATTCCTCGGCAGTAATCAAAACACCAGCTATATCCGGTCTGGAGAATAAACAGCTCGAAGATAGCTTGAATGATAAATACTTATCGGAAAGCAAGCAGCTTTATAAGGAATTCACGGACTCCATGTCAAAACTGAAGGAAGGGGAAAAGGGCAATATCTCGGTGGAAAGCGGATATGTGATATTGACTGATAATAAAACGATATTATCCGTACAGCGTTATACGGATACGATTCAGGCTTCCAGTTCTACAGAAAGTCAATTCGATACAGTCGACAAGAAAAACGAAGTGCTATTAACGTTAAATAGCTTATTTAAAGATGATCGCTATCTTCAGGTGATCAGCGAGAACATCAAGGAACAGATGAAGCGGCAGATGGCTGAAGATCCGGAAAAGATATATTGGGTCGAAGAGGATGACCTTACTGCATTTAAAGGCATCGATGAAAACCAAAACTTTTATATAAACGAAGATGGCAAGCTAGTCATCGCCTTTAACAGCTTTGAAGCTGCGCCGGGATATATGGGGGCCGTCGAGTTCGTCATCCCGACAAATGTGCTGTCAGACCTACTTGTGGGCGATCAATATATCCATTAAAACGACCTTAGTTGCATGGAGCATTAATTATTCTTATGACAGGCGGGAGGTTTTTAAAACGGGGACCTCACAATACCGATTAAAAAAGACGAACCAACGCTACTTGATCACAGTAACCTTGGCTCGTCTCTTTTTTGATCTAATTTCATCTGATCCAGCTCCAGCCTCATCTTTTCCGTCTCCATAAGAAAGTTTTCATGTTTAAGTTTTTCAAGTTCCAATTCAACTTTGAGCATATTGTGTTTGATTTTTGACTGTTTTTCGAAATGGCTTGTCAGGATGCCGATTATAGGGATGGAAAAAATCAGCACAACAGTTATGATCCCGAACATTATGGTGCCTCCTCATTTTTTTATTATATCTATTATACGGTGTATATAACGGTTGTGGTTGGGTTTTTTTTCAAAATGATTCTCTCCATTTTTCTGAATCTCATTAGATGTGTATGGCAACCAAAGTGATATGAAACGTAATACCATTGGTGAAGTTAGGGCAATATATCATTGATGACCCCTCCCTATTAGACTATATAGAATGTTTTTTACTGGGGAATGCGAACTTTTGCTTTCATGGTGGAAAGCCACTTCTATTTATTTTGAAATTAATTATTTAAATATACTAAATATTTGTTTACAACAGTGAAAATAAAAGTTATTATACAATAATAAAAGGAGGGCTAGGTATGGCAACGATAAATAAACAGAAAATTGTGGATAGTGTGCCTCAAAAAGGCTTTTTTGGAAACCCAAAAGGACTATTCACCCTTTTCTTTACTGAGTTCTGGGAGCGTTTCTCCTATTATGGCATGAAGGCCATTCTTGTTTACTATATGTATTACGAAGTTTCTAAAGGGGGACTAGGTCTTGATGAACCCACAGCCCTTGCCCTTGTATCCATCTACGGATCTTTAGTATATATGTCAGGTATAATTGGCGGATGGCTCGCCGATAGGATTTTCGGGACTTCAAAAGCCGTATTTTACGGTGGTATCTTGATCATGCTCGGGCATATTGTCCTTGCTGTACCTGGTAGTCTCTCCATGTTCTTTGTCTCCATGGTACTCATTGTTCTGGGTACTGGTTTATTAAAGCCGAATGTTTCCAGCATTGTCGGTGAAATTTACGCGGAAAATGACGAGCGCCGGGATTCCGGTTTTAGTATATTCTATATGGGTATCAACATGGGTGCATTCCTTTCACCGTTTGTTGTCGGTACAGTCGGAATGGACTACAGCTTCCATCTTGGTTTTGGACTTGCAGCAATTGGTATGTTGATTGGACTCATCGTCTTTGTTACAACAAAGAAAAAGAACCTGGGACTGGCTGGAACTCTTCCTGCGAACCCATTATCACAGAATGAAAAGAAAAAAGTATTCACTAAATTGGGGATAGCTGCACTTATCATAGCTGCCATCATCGGCATCACTGCTTCTGCAGGCATCTTAACGATTGAAACTTTTATTAATCTCGTAGGTATCCTAGGAATCGTTATTCCGACCCTATATTTTATTTTCATGTATCGCAGCCCGAAAACGACTTCTGTTGAACGTTCACGCTTGATTGCCTATATTCCTTTGTTTATAGCAGCTGTCATGTTCTGGGCGATTCAAGAGCAAGGTGCAACTATATTGGCAAGCTATGCAGACAAACGGACACAGTTGAACTTTGCAGGATTAGAAATAAACCCGGCATGGTTCCAATCTTTGAACCCTTTGTTCATCATTACCCTTGCACCAGTATTCGCCTGGTTATGGATTAAACTAGGAAAGCGTCAGCCGACCATTCCTCAAAAATTCTCAATAGGTCTACTGTTCGCCGGTTTATCATTCCTGGTGATCCTGCTTCCTGTTTATTTCAGTGGATCTGACGCATTAGTCAATCCGCTATGGCTTGTACTTAGCTATTTCCTTGTAGTGCTTGGAGAACTTTGTTTATCTCCTGTTGGACTTTCAGCCACTACAAAATTGGCTCCGGCCGCATTCTCGGCACAAACGATGAGCCTGTGGTTCCTGGCAAGTGCAGCAGCACAAGCACTGAACGCACAAATCGTTAGATTCTACACACCTCAAACCGAAATGGCTTATTTTGGAGTGATCGGTGTAGCTTCAATAGTCCTTGGACTTGCCCTGATGGCCTTATCACCAAAGATTCAAGGTTACATGAAAGGCATTCGCTAACACTTAGCAAGCAGTAAAAGAAAGATGACCTCTGAATAAAACGGGGTCATCTTTTTTGTTATATCTGGTGCACTGAAACTTCCTGTATGGGTGCTATATAGATTCCAAAAGTGATCAGTGGAATTTTTAGAAATGATACGGTTCTGTAAAATTTTCTTAAGAGGAAACAGATCGAAGGATTTCTAATATTGGTTCACCAAAGGTTACCGCCAATTAACGATTACGCCGCAAAACATGAATTGTATATTTTGATGAAGGCCAATCTGAGAAGTTTAATTTTTCATCAAATATCTACCAACCTCTGCAAGCTGTAAATGTAAAAAAGAGCATCCTTTATAGGACTGCTCTTTTTTCCGGTTGTAAGAACCTTTTCCTTTTTTGTTTTTAATAATACGGGTGGAGGGGTCAAACGCCCAACGCATTCGGCTATTTGTCATTTCACCAATGGTTTTCTTATTGGTTTTATTCGTTTTAGTCATTGTATATATTCCTACTTTCATAGTGATTTGAACAAAATTCTAGCTTTGCACACCTTTGTTTTTACTCGCAATAATTGAAGCCACAATTGCAAAGGGAAGTAAAAAGAAAGCCAGTATTCCATATCCAGCTCCTTCAAACCCTCTGATGTTCACAAAACCAATGTAAAACAAAATAATTGAAGTTATGACGGTTAATATGCCTGGTAGAAGCCTAACAAATAAAGATAAATGTAATTTCCTAAACCACCACGCTAAAAGTATTACTAGCATTCCAGGGACACAAGCAACCAGGAGGGGAACTCCCAACATCATGTTATAGCCTCCTTAAAATCATTATGTAAATAATACCATAATGAGTAAATTAATTCCTTTTTTATCGGTGAGGAGGCTTGGCAGACAGTCGGCGGAAAGGGAGCGGATTTCTGAAATCAACTGGACCAATGGCTGTGCATAAAAAAGTCAATTAAACATAATTATATATAACGATAGGTTTTTTATGGGTAGGAGGGAAGATATGGAGGGAAGGAAGTATAAGTATGAGCTACTATTGAGAAGCGCCAGGAAAGTCGGGTCCAAACCTAAAGGTATTGAAATGCCATCTTCACCTGTATGGAGTCCCAATCATATAAAATCAGCTAAGGATTGGATCGGCAGGAGCCCTGTTCTGGAACCGTATATTAATACATATCTTGGACTTAAAAAATAACCCCGTGAGTCATCAGGGGTTATTTTTAATTTACATTTGATAATACTTTTTTTACTGACGGACTATTCGGTGTCAACTTGTTCGAATGATAAGTTGGAATAACGACCTCGTGAGGCTGTGACTTACCAACCTTACTTGCGGATTTAAATAGTTTGGATTTACTATATTTTCTTTTAGGTAAAGACATCGTTATCACCTCTTTCCTTTATTTTACTTAATTTCTTCCTCAGATTCAACATCTTCCTCTTCTTGAATAGCCAAAGATGTGTGATATCTTCGGTATAATTCATATGTTAATGAAGCTAAGCCTGATACTAAATGGCCGTCATATTCATCAAAAATGGTTCGATAGCTCTTTAGGACAATGACATAAGTAATTAAGCATTCTTCCTCAGTCAGCAGATTTTCTTCGACGTTAATTGTATGGATCATAAAGTTTTTAAAGTGTATGTATCTATCATTCTCTTTATTGATAGGAAGCCCGATTCCTTTCACTTTTGCTGAGGGAAGAGATTTTTTAACAAGTTTAGGAGCTGAATAATTCTGTTTAAACTTGGTTTCCGTCACTATATCAAATTCAAAATGGGAGTCCCAATTATTTTTATAGTGATCTCTCATGTAAAAGAGCATTTCTTCAAGAAAGTCCTTATAGCTTGTATTATCCCTTTCAACTTCTAAAAACAATGATTTAAAATCCTCTTTTAACCAGTAAGAGAGAAGTCCGAATTTATCTTGTTGAATGGTCAAATTCTTAGCTACCTCGATGGCTTGAGATTCTCTTTCAACTTCGAGGGTCATGAATTTAAATCTTTTAACGCTCAATAGCGGGATTGGTATGAGTATAAAAAGGAAGAGCAGGATTAAAAAGTAACCGACATGTTCAAATATGATTTTTGCTTTTGGTGATTCCGCTAATGGTTTTAAAACCAGTGATGTAACGGTGGGATCCTTTTCAATGACTTTACTTTCCTTTACTTTTTCACTTTTACTTGATTGTTCCTGTTTCGACTCTTGAACAATACCAGCAGGTGCCTGAAAATAGCGAATAATTCCGGAGACGATAATTAGAACGAGCAGACTTATATAAGCAAAAGTATATAAAGTCCTGATCCAGTCTTTTCTGGTAGGGGAATCATACTCTTTTTCTATGCCTGACAAAACGGTTCACCTCTTTCCTTTTACCCTGATTATAGCAGAAATACCCAAAAATATTAAAAATATCTAGGTTAATCTATAGGTGTGTAAAACTGAAACAAAGGCTAATGATGATTTTTTGCCGTGCAGACAATGGAAGGAAATCAACATATGTACTCCATAATTCCAAAGTGCATTGTGAAGAAAGGAAGGAACCGGAAGGGCTCTGCCCTTCCGGTTCTTTATGAATCAGTTTGCTGCTGGGATCAACCCTTTATGAATGGAGACTTCCTGAATGGCACGGTAGACGGTTTCGACCATGAAATCGAGTTCCTTTTCTGACATGGAAAGGATCGGCATCATCGTGATGACTGGACCAAGTTCCCGAATGATCAGGCCATTTTCCCGTGCTGTATGGATGATTCCGGAAACGACGCTCTCTTGGAGGGTGAACGTTTCTTTTGTTTGGCGGTCTTTAACGATTTCTACTCCAATCATGAAACCGCGCTGGCGGATATCGCCGACTATCGGAAGTTCGTATAGCGTTTGCAGTTTTTCGGATAGATATTTTGATTTTTTCTGGATGTCTTTAATGAGATTGCGGCTTTCCATTAGCTCGATATTCTTCAGGGCCAGGGCACAGGCTAGCTGATTTCCTGTATAGGTGTGGCCGTGATAGAAGGTTTTATGTTCTTCTCTTTCCCCCAAAAAGGATTGAAAGATTTGCTCGGTCATGATGGTGGCTGCGAGTGGCATATATCCCCCAGTGATCCCTTTGCCCATGCACATGATATCAGGGACGACATCTTCCTGTTCGCAGGCAAACATTGTACCGGTGCGACCGAATCCTACGGCTACCTCGTCACAAATTAAGAGGATATTGTGCTTTTTGCATAATTGTTCGACCTCTTTCAAAAAGCCTTGGGGATGGGTTATGATGCCTGCTGCTCCCTGCACAAGCGGTTCGATGATCAATCCTGCAATTTCCTCTGATTGTTCTTGCAGTAATTTCTCCAGTTCCGTCAAGCAATGGTTTTTCACGGCTTCTTGATCTCCATACTCAGTCATGTGATAGGCATATGGTGAAGGAGCGGAAATCCGTTGAAATAAGAGGGGCTTAAAGATTCTATGGTATAGATCCATGCCGCCCACACTCACAGCTCCAACAGTATCACCGTGGTATGCTTCGTCAAGTGAGACAAATTTGTTTTTATTCTGATACTTGACGGGATCGATATTCTGCCAATATTGATAAGCGACTTTAAGGGCGATTTCCACAGCGGCAGATCCGGTGTCAGAGTAGAAGACTTTCGATAAAGAACCAGGAGTGATCTCTGCCAGTTTTTTTGCCAGTAAGATCGATGGTACATTCGCAGATCCCAGCAGCGTGGAGTGCGCTACTTTATTCACTTGTTCAATAAGTGCGCCGTTTAATTCCGGCTCGTTATGCCCGTGCACATTCACCCATAATGAAGCATAGCCGTCGAGATAGCGTTTGCCATCAACATCAATCAGGTAGCTGCCTTCCCCGCGCTCGATGATCAGCGGTTTACTTTCCCGATACGTTTTCATTTGAGTGAACGGATGCCATACATATTCCTTATCCCATTGTTCTAAATCCTGACTGTTCATGCTTTGAACACCTCTTTCAGTTGTTGGGTATAATCTTGTTCATCAAGCAAATCAAGAATGCAGCTCCTCAAGTCTTTTCTAACATCGGCCAGTGTTGGGATGCAGGCGAGGCCATTCAGCCCAGTCAGCTTTTCAATGGTTTCGATATTGTCTTGATGAATCCGATCTCCTGGCCTGAAATGGTTATACAAAATGGTTTTCACGTTTATATCATGAACTTGGGCATAAGAATGGGTCGTCACGACATCATGAATTGCCCCTAAACCGCTTGTAGATACGAAGAGGACTGGCATGCTGCAATCCCTTATGAAATCCGCCGTCATATAGAAACCTTCCGTTCGTTCAATAAGCGGCACAGCCAATCCGCCAGCGCCCTCGACTAATACGATGTCATACATTTCCTCGAGTTCATGAACCCTATCCACGACTTGCTTCTCATCGATTGGACTTCCGGTTAATTTAATCGCCAAATGTGGGGAGGTTTCGGGTTCCAGTGTGTAAAACCCTGATTCCTTTACACCGAGTTCCTGCTCAAACCAAGATATATCCGGGTATGTATTATTTTCCTCATTGATTCCAGTTTGAAATGGCTTGAATATCGTGACGCTTTTTCCCAATGTTTGAAGAGACAGATAGAGTGCACTCGTGACGATGGTCTTTCCAATATCCGTGCCAGTTCCGGTTATAAAGTAGGCTTGGCCCATGGATGATTCAGCTCCTTTACGTTTATATATTTTGCAATGCGGGGACGTACTTGTTGAATGATGACAGCACATAGAATGCATAGCATTAAATCACCGGGTACAGGTAATAAGAAGCCGTAAAGAATCGTTTGGTTGATTGAAAGCGGCGATTCCACAATCCACTTCATCGCACCATACAGCCAGATGCAGCCGAAAAGGTAAACTGTCAGCAAAGAGGCGGCATTAGCAAAGAATATGGAACGAATCGTGGAGAGGGAAAACCGGTTGATCAGCCATCCATTTACATAGGCTCCCAGTATATATCCGAGCAAATAACCGAAGGTGGGTTTGAATATATAGCCGAATCCCCCGCCTTCAGCAAACACGGGCACCCCGACAAGTCCGATTAAGACGTAGCATAACTGACTGAGCATCCCGAGCCGTGGCCCCAATAACGCGCCTGCCAAATAGACTGCCAGAATTTGTAGTGTGAATGGTATGTATGGGATAGGTATCTTAATAAAGGCGCCAATGGCAGTTAACGCGGTAAAAAGGGCCACATAAGAAATCGTCCTTGCTTTCAAGTTTTTAACCTCCTTTTTAGAAATGCCAGCATAATGCCCACTATTAGTTTGCCTGATTCCTATTTTATATGTCAACTAATTTGTAGTTTAGTTAACATATAAAGTTCCAGCTTTCTCAGGATTTAAAGAACAGACTAGGAAAATATTGAAAAAAGACCATTGAATAATATTTTGTTTGTATGTTATTATTCAATCGATATGTTAACTTAAAATATTTTAGGTTAACAAATTAAAAGGTCTATTTTGTCTGGAGAACTATTTAAACCGTTTTCATTACCAGGCATTGTTGATCTTGCTCCTTCCAAATTATTACTTAGTCACGGAATCAATAAACCGGTGATTCATCACACATTAATGGCAACACATCAGGAACAATAGATTTGATTTAGCGTGTGCAAAATTATCCAATCGGTTCTGGTAATTAAACGCGGAAGATTCATGGGAATGAATATACAACATTAAAAGAAAAGAGGGATTAGGTTTGGAAACATTGGTAAGGGATTGGAAGATGTTAGCAGAGAACGTTATCAAAGGATATAAAGTGACGGAGGAAGAGGCATTATCCATCGTACAAGCCCCAGACGAAGAGGTTTTGGAAATTTTGAATGCAGCCTATCTCATACGCAAGCATCATTATGGGAAAAAAGTTAAATTGAATATGATCATCAATACGAAATCAGGATTATGTCCTGAAGATTGCGGCTACTGCTCACAGTCGATCGTGTCGGAGGCCCCAATCGACAAATATGCTTGGCTGACTAAAGAAAAGATTGTCGAGGGAGCGCAAGAATCAATTCGTCGCAAAGCGGGTACTTATTGCATTGTTGCGTCTGGCCGTCGTCCGACCAACAGGGAAATAGATCATGTCATTGAAGCGGTAAAAGAAATCCGCGAAACGACGGATCTTAAAATCTGCTGCTGTTTAGGTTTCCTGAATGAGGAACATGCCGGCAAACTAGCGGAAGCAGGCGTTCATCGCTACAACCACAACTTGAATACATCACAGGAAAACTACAGCAAAATTACATCGACACATACATATGAAGACCGGGTAGATACAGTCGAAGCTGTGAAAGATGCCGGAATGTCCCCATGTTCTGGTGCCATTTTCGGTATGGGGGAATCTGAGGCGGAAGCGGTGGAAATCGCTCTATCCTTACGCAGCCTGGATGCAGATTCCATACCTTGTAACTTTCTCAATGCAATTGACGGAACGCCGCTTGAGGGAACTTCCGAGTTGACCCCCACTAAATGCCTGAAATTGATTTCGATGATGAGATTCGTTAATCCGAGTAAAGAAATCCGTCTGGCCGGCGGTCGTGAGGTCAATCTCCGTTCCATGCAGCCCATGGCACTTTATGCAGCCAATTCCATCTTCGTCGGCGATTATTTAACGACAGCCGGTCAAGAACCCACAGCGGATTGGGGAATTATCGAAGACCTGGGATTTGAAATTGAAGAATGTGCTCTTTAATTGGATTTTTTAAAAAAAACACCCTTAGGGTGTTTTTTTCAGTTTGTCGATAAAATACTGTCTTATGAGACCCTTACTGGTTGAAGAAATGAACTAAATGTTTTTTTTGAGGGTTTGTTAATATCGAATGTTGATTTCCTCTCCAGGCACTCGCTTTCCGCGGGCGGTCCGCCCTCGGCGCTTTGCGCCTGTGGGGTCTCCCTTGGCCACGCATTTCCCGCAGGAGTCTCGTACCCTCCGTTCCAATCAACTTTGTTTAAAAAATTCAGATAGAAACCCATTTTTCGACAAAGGAGGTTCGGATTGGGCTCATCCCCAACCATGATAATAAAACAAGACCAGATTATACTTAATGTTTTTTCCTGTAATCCTCATTGGATTGAAGAAATATGCGACACTCCTGCCGAAAAACTGGCTAGCCGAGACCCCGCAACCGCTTGCGGTGAGGAGGCTTGGCAGACAGTCGGCGGAAAGGGAGCGAATTTCTGAAATCAACTGAACACTTTTTTTGAAAAAACAGCAGGCAAACTCGCTCTTTATGGTTTTTTATTGTTTTATGAAACCCTTATTGGATTTCTGAAATCAACTGAACACTTTTCGTTTTCTTCGAAGTTGTCTATAGTCTGGGTGTTTTATGATTTTACTGTAAGCGGGCTATTGGTCTGTCAATCTTTACAAAAATAAAAAAATGATTGATAAGTGAAAATAATGAAAAAAAAATGCTAAATTGTAAGGAGAGGTTTTTTAAAATGAATTACCTGAATACAATAACATTTGCTGCATTGAGGTAAATGATTATGATATAGGGAAAGGATAAGTATTGGTAATATCAATAATGAGAGGATAGTTTTGTGTGATGCATATATTGCTGATTAGTTTTATTATTTTATTATTGCTATTAATATTTTATACTATTATCCCAACGGTGCTTATTCGTGTATGCAGTCTGGGAATAACAAAAAAAATCAATTCGAATAATGGGATAGCGCTAACTTTCGATGATGGCCCAAACCCTGAATATACAATAAAATTACTTGATCTTTTAAAAGAGCATCAGATAAAGGCCACATTTTTTGTTGTTGGCAGTAAAGTGAAAAGTAATCCTGAAATTATTAAAAGAATGCATGAAGAGGGACATACTATAGGGATCCACCATTTTCACCATGTTTCAAGCTGGGTGCTATCACCAATCCATCTACGGAAACAGTTGGAAATGACTGAAAAGGCGATAAATGAATGTACGAATGAAAAGGTGGTTTTTTATAGACCGCCATGGGGCCATTTTAATATATTCACCCCACTTTTCAGTAAGAAATATAGAGTGGTTATGTGGTCTGGCATCTTCGGGGATTGGAAAGTCGAAAAATGCAGAAATACTTTGCTTGATCAACTGCGAAGCACTTCAACAGAAGGTTCCATTCTGTTGCTGCATGACTGTGGTGAAACCTTGGGGGCGGATAAAGAAGCACCAGGCCATATGATTGAAATGTTAAAAATTTACCTACAGGAGAGTAAGGAAAAAGGAATACACTTTATTACTTTAAAAGACTTATAACTAATTCTGGGGGTATTATGAATATAGATACGCTTTTACATTTTATTGATTCATATGGATACCTAATCATTTTTCTTTTTTTGTTCTTCGGCATTGTGGGAGTGCCTGCTCCAGAAGAATCACTTCTATTTCTAATTGGGGTGTTGGTTGTCCAAGGTAAGCTCTCAATGGGTTTAGCAATGCTGTGTGCAATTCTTGGCGCCTTTATCGGAATGCTTGCAGCTTATGCATGCGGAAAATATGTGGGGTATCCATTTATAAATAAATATGGAAGATTCATTGGAATTACGAGTGAACGCTGGGAGAAAGCAAAGAAAAACTATACGGATAATGCACAAAGAACCTTAGTATTGGGTTTTTACATTCCGGGAATAAGACAAATTAGTCCATATTTTGCAGGAATCTCTTCAATACCCTTTCGGAAATACTTCCTATTTTCCCTCTTAGGCACTATACTCTGGACCGTCCCTTTTATAGTGGCCGGTTATTATGTGGGGGATGCTTTTAATGTTAATCCCAAATATGTTCCATATTTAGGTGTTGTATTTTTAGTTATTTTTGTACTATATGTTACTATCAAATACATCAAAAAGAGAAAACAAATGTCCAAAAGTTGAGTCGGCTCCTTAGTATAAAGCGTTGGAAATGAAAACATCCATTAAAGGAATTTTTTCAACGATATTGTAAGAGGAAGATATCATGAACTATAAATTTTCGTATTTTCAGAATGATTTCTTAGGAGATGACACATATGAAGAAGATTTTGTTTTTACCTCTCTTTCGAATGCAGTCGGGACATCATCAAGTTGCAGAGGCATTAATGGATATGTTAAAAAAGCATTCAAATGGGATTACCTATAAAAAAATCGATCTAATCAGTTATACCAATACCTCTCTAGAAAAAATCATTGTAAATAGTTATCTAACATGGATTCGTTATGCGCCGGAAACCTATAATGTTGCCTATAAGAATCTGTTTTATGTTCACTCGCCAAAGGAACGGATATTTAAATGGTATCAGCAATTATTCATGAATAAGATGGAACAATTGATAGCCGAAGAAAAGCCTGATTTAATTGTATGTACTCACGGTTTCCCTTCCTATCTTTTGAGTCAGTTAAAGATGAAAGGGAAGTGCAGCACACCGGTTATAAACGTGTACACCGACTACTTTATTAATAATGTTTGGGGAAGCGAAGGGATAGATGCCCATTTTCTTCCTAGTCAAGAAGTAAAAGAAAAGCTGATGAGTAAGCGTCAAATACCAAAACAAACGATGATGGTCACTGGCATCCCCGTGCACGAGGAAATCACCAAAAATGCCCGTGTACAAAGAAACACAGAACGACCAAAAATTTTGATATCCGGAGGAAACAGTGGTCTGGGAGGGATTTTGAACTTAGGTGATGAGTTGAAGAATTCAACCGACTTTGATTATTTAGTCCTTTGCGGAAATAACAACAAGCTTTATGAAGAAATCGATACATGGAACTTACCTCATATCAAACCATTGCCTTATATCTCATCAAGGTCTGAAATGAATAAGCTTTATGAAGAAGTTGACGCAATCGTTACGAAACCGGGCGGTGTCACGATTAGCGAGGCATTGAGAAAAAGGCTTCCCATTTTTGTTCATTCAAGGCTTCCCGGGCAGGAGGAAATTAATCTACAGTATTTAAAACAACAAGGACTTGTATTTAAACTTAATCAGAAAACGCCTTTTGAAAAACAATTGTTGAGTATATTGAAGGATCAGAAAAAAATGAAAAAATGGAACACATCCATGGAATCTTATCATAAGGAAATAGAGTTGGAGAAACCTGAGGGAATAGTGGAGGTCATGAAATTCATCCTTAATCTTAATCAAAATGGTACGCCTTCCTATCTAGCCCGACAGCCCAAACTTCTTTATAGCTGATCTCAGTAAGAAAGGCTTTTTATGCTAGTGAAGTCATTGACCATAGTTTGATGCATACTTAACAGGAAGGCTGCTGAATCAGTAGCCTTCCTGTTTAAAATGTCTCGCAAATGATAGAGCCTGTCTGAGAAATATCATAATCACCTAAAGCTTTGATTTCAGCTTGAAATGAATTCGATGATAATATGCGCTTAACAACGTTTATGAGCTGTTCGTTTTTCGGAGATTTTAAAATAACAAGGTCATAACGTTCTGTAATTAATGGGACAAAGTCAATTCCAACGATTTTTGCAGCTTTTTCAATTCCAACACCCACATCCGCTATCCCAGCAGAAACAGCTGAAGCCACACTTAAGTGGTTGGTCTCTTCGTTTTCATATCCCTTAAGATTTTTAGAAGATATACTGTGAATTCTTAGCTGCTCATCAAGAAGAATTCGTGCTCCCGATCCTCTTTCTCGATTGATGATGGCCAAGTCTTTATGTTTTAAATCAGTCCAATTTGTGAGGCCAAAAGGATTTCCCTTTTTAACATATAAACCAGCTTTCCTTGAAACAAGATTAAGTAAAATATAAGGATAACCCACCAAAATCTTTTTTATATAAGGAAGATTATATTCCCCAGTATCTCCATCAAACATATGCAAACTAACGATGTCGGAATCCCCATTGTACATGGATATAAGACCGCTTAGACTACCTGTGTTAGATCGTAATGTTTTATAGCTGGTGTCCTTCTGAATGTGTTGCCCTAGTATATCTAAAACCATGTCTTGACCGCTTATGACAAGGGAATCCTTCACTTCGTTTTTAGGGGAATCGGCAACAGGAACTGGGGATGTACTGGACTTATGGTTATTAATATACAACTCCAAGTCTTTTGCATCCATTCTCATCTGCCTTCCCACACGGAATACTGGGAGTTCCCCTTTTTTAACAAGATCATAAATTGTCAATTTAGATACCTTTAAAAGCTGTGACACTTCCTCGATCGTATAGGAAAGCTCTTTTGACATGTGCATCCCTCCGTTCTTTATTGTATCTTAGAGTCCTTAAAAAAGTAAATTCACAGCAAAAAATGCATTGATTAAAACCTTTTATACGTCTTATACTAGTTATAATTAGATATAACTAGTTATAACTAGTAAGAAAGGGAGAGTGACTTTGAAAAAAATATACCTTATGATTTTTTCGATAATGATGCTTGTGATAGTGAGTGCAGGGTGTTCAAGTGATGAAGAAAAAAGCGCAGAAAAGCAGACGCAACAAGCTGACGAGAAAGTGGAATTGACGGTTTCTGCAGCTGTAAGTTTGCAAGATGCCTTAAATGATATAAAAGAGTCTTTTGAAAAAGAGAATGCAAATGTGAAAGTTCATTATAACTTTGGAGCCTCTGGAGCTCTTCAGCAACAGATATCCCAAGGTGCACCTGTTGATCTGTTTTTCTCAGCTGCAGAAGATAAATTTGATAAATTAGTAGAGGAAGATCTTATTGAAGAGAAAAACGGAATCGATTTAGTCGGCAATGACCTGGTGCTGGTGGTGTCAAAGGATTCCAAAAAGGAAATCGGATCGCTGGAAGACCTCACAAAGGCCGCTAAAATTTCGATTGGCACTCCAGAGTCTGTACCGGCAGGGCAATATTCGAAACAAACTTTGGAAAACATGAACCTCTTTAAAGAGGTTGAAGATCGATTGGTATATGCCAAGGATGTCCGGCAAGTGCTTACATATGTGGAAACTGGAAACGTGGACGCAGGTCTCGTCTATAAAACGGATGCGCTCAACTCAACAAAAGTTGAAATCATTGCAACAGTCCAGGCAGATTTACACGATCCGATCATATATCCCGTCGGAATGATCAATGAGCTGGATCATGCCAAGGAAGTCAAGCTATTCTATGACTATCTCCAAACGGAAGCCTCCATGGAAATCTTTGAAAAATACGGATTTAAGAATTTGAAATAACCACCAATCTGGTGGTCTCAGTTTTGATAAAGGTTTATTAAAGAACGTCGATTTCCACTACAGGCACTCGCTTTCCGCGGGCGGTCCGGGAGCCTCCTCGGCGCTCTTTGCGCCTGCGGGGTCTCCCCTCGACGCGCTTTTCCCGCAGGAGTCTCGCACCTTTCGTTCCAATCAACTTTGTTTTAAAATTTTAATAGAACCCCTTTTGTCTACAAACTGTAATCACCAATCTGGTGGTCTTTTTTTTATGTATTTACAGTAATATTAGGTATATTTTCCTTTATATTGAAACCTATTCTCACTTTAAACGTAAGAATAAGAACATAGTTGTATTCATCTTTCAACATAAGCGGATAATTCGACCTACGCGGGAATAATTCGACCTACGCAGGAATGATTCGACCTACGCAGGAATGATTCGACCTACAAGAGAAGTATTCAACATAGAACCATAAATGACGATCATACAATTTTCACAAAAATTTTCATGATACATCTCCAATATTAAAGTAGGAAATATTTATCATTTCATCATAAATGGTATATGATGAGTTTAATGTAATATTTTACAAGTTAATTAGAGCAAATTTACCAAGGAGGAGTAAAAAGTGGAGGAAGCAATAATTGATTTTCTCATTGTAGTCATGTTAATTATTGGTTTCACATACGGTCTGATTAGGCAATTTAGACAATGTGTCAGTATCAGGAATGGAAATAAATCAGATTATGCACATTACAAGAGGGTACTGATTGGAAACTATCTGATTTGCCTATCCTATTTGGGTTTTCTTTTTTCCTACATTTTGAATTCATTACTGGCATCTCGTATTATACCGGCTTCATTTATTACAAGTGATAATACTAGTTTTTGCTGTTTCAGTTTTCTTGCCATTCTATTAATTGCGAAATTTGGAATTATTCCTAAGGAAAATGAACAAGTTGGATTACAAGAATACATAGTTGAGAAAGAGGAAATATGAAGAAAATTTCGCTTACCTTATTAATCGTATGTATATCGATCACCTTTCTATTGAATTTTGCCATGCCTGAATTTGCTGGCAAAATGAAAGACAATATAAGTTCCATGAATATCCTGTATTCATACAGTGTCACAAAATCATTCTCGGAACAAACCCAAGAAACGATCGAAATGGCATCCGTGCCTTCAGGGAAAACGGAGAACAGGAGCGCCGATTTCCGAAGTGATGTTAAGCTTGAGGGAACTCCGCTGAATATTAGAAGTGTAGTGAAAGAGAGCTTGAACAAGCCACAGGCGTATAAAACCAAAGAGAAATTAACCGGTCCCGAAAAAGGGTTTTCATACCGGAAATATTATCTTACCAAAAATTATGATAAAGGAAGTTATACAGTCATCCGAACGAATAAAATAACGGGAAAAGAAAAAGTGTATGTCGGAACCTATCATGAGCCGAGCGCGCAAGATCATATCGTCGAATGGTCGCGTGATGAAAAATGATGGCTGACAATATCTTTCACATGAAAAGTTGAGTGATTATATGGGGAAAAAAGTGAAAATCGAAGATTATAATCCTGATTGGGTTAGCGAATTCGAACAGGAAAAAGTAAGGATAATGGAGGTTTTAAAGAACTCTTGCCTTTGTATTGAGCATATTGGAAGTACATCTGTCATAGGGTTGGGGGCAAAACCGATTTTGGACATCATGGCTGGCGTTCATCATTTAGATGAAGCTGACATGTTCATTGAACCCTTGAAATCGATTGGGTATGAATTTGTCCCGCATCAGGAATTTCCCGAAAGGCGTTTTTTTAGAAAAGGCCAATGGAGAGCGGGGACACATCATTTGCATATCTATAGATTCGGAAGTGAACAGTGGAAGAATCAACTTTCGTTTAGGGACTTTCTAAGAAGCCATCCTGACGTAAGGAAACAATATCAGCAATTAAAATTATCCTTAGCTCAAAAGCATCCTGCGGATATAGTCGGGTACACGGAAGCGAAAGCACCATTTATCCAAAATGTCATAGAATCAGCTAAAAATGAGGTGAATGGCGGGTGATTTCCAAGGTGAAAGATTAAGCCATGTTTCTATAAATTACCTAAAAGATGGTAACGGCAGTGAATGTAAACTGCCGTTTTTGTATGAGCAATTAGCATGAACTTCGAACAATGAGTTCGGGGGCAAACCGATATGTAATGTACGGGGTCTGATCTGAATTGGTTATCCGGTTCAATAATAACTCTGCTGTTTTAATGCCCATTTGTTGTATTGGTTGTCCGATTGTTGTGATGGATGGTTCATAAAACTCCGTATAAGCGACATCATCTATGCTGACAATGGCCACTTCCCCAGGGATCGAGATTTTTTGCTTTTTCAAATAGCTAAGGATTTCACGTAACACTAAATCATTTCCTGCCACTATGGCTGTTGGAGGTTTTTCTGCATCGAATATCTGGGCCAATTTTTCCTGAATTCGATTTCTGGGTAAAGAATGAATATCATCCTCCCTGACTTCCAATTTATGAGAAGCCATCGCTTTTTTAAATCCTTCGATTCTCTCTAATCTTGGTGTGATCGGGATATCAATCGGTAAGGTTAAAAAAGCAATATTTTCGTGTCCTTTTTCAGCAAGCATGGAAACAGCTAAGAAGATTGCAGCATGATTGTCCAAAAGAACGGAATCGGATGTAACACCATCAACTAATCGATCAACGAATACCATTGGAATTGAATGATCGATCAAGTAATTATAGACTTTAAAGTCATTTCCTACCGGAAAAATGATGATTCCATCTACTTGTGTAGAAACCAGCAAATCAAGGTATTCCTTTTCTTTCTCTGGATCATCGGCAGAGTCACATATGAAAACTTTCATGCCATGCTGCTGAAGCTGTTGTTCAACGGTACGAATGATTTCAGTGGATAAAGTATGTAAAATATTAGCTACGAGTATGCCTATCACTTTTGTTTTTTTTACTTTTAAATTCCTGGCATTATCGTTGGGACGAAAGTCAAGTTCTTGGATGACTTGCTCGATTCTTTCTTTTGTTTCAGCACTCATATAACGAAAACGTTGGTTAATATATTGAGAAACCGTACTTTTGGAAACACCGGCCTTCTCAGCAACATCTGATATTGTAGTTTTCTTTTTTTTCATGATGTTCTCCTAAAGGATATTATTTCTTGAAATTGAATGGGATACCTTCATCATAACAAAGGAGCATTACGATTCCAACGCCAGTTAGCTGATTTTGTTAAACATTGGATGTAAGAAACACCCTAAGCACTTTGGCTAAGGGTGTTAACCTTAAACATATTCATTTGCAAATCTTAATCAGTGGATTAACGAACGAGCCAGCCTCCATCAACAGCGAGGATATGGCCATTCATATAGTCAGAGGCCTTGCTTGCAAGAAAAACGACGGTTCCCATGACATCAAAGGGTGTTCCCCATTTTTCGGCGGGGATCCTTGAGAGAATGTCTTTGTTTCTTGACTCGTCTGCACGAAGCGCCGCAGTATTGGCCGTTTCAATATATCCTGGGGCAATCGCGTTTATTTGAATGTTTTTAGACGCCAATTCATTAGCGAAGGCTTTAGTCAGCCCGGCAACGCCATGTTTACTCGCTGTATATGCCGGAACGAACTTGCCTCCTTGGAATGTGAGCATTGAAGCGATATTTATGATTTTTCCGCTGCCTTGTTCAACCATTTCTTTAGCAACGAGCTGACTAAGAAAGTACAGGGAATTAAGGTTAATGTCCATTACTGCATTCCAATCTTCGTCCTTATATTCCAATAAAGGAGCTCGGCGAATCGTTCCTGCATTATTAACAAGGATATCGATTTTCCCGTAAGCATCAAGACAGCCTTTTACAACACCTTTAAGGCTTTCCTTATTCGTAAGTTCTGCTTGATAAAAGACTGCTTTTTGGCCGGTCGTTTCGATTAAATCCTTTGTTTCTTGCCAGTTATCACCATGGGCAACGATAAAAACATCTGCACCTGCTTTTGCTAATGCAACCGCATATCCTTGTCCTAATCCAGTATTTCCTCCTGTTACGATGGCAACTTTACCTTTTAAACTGAAAAAGTCCATTGAAAAATCCAGTAAACTCATCTAATTTCCTCCATCCCCATATGGATTAATAACCACTCTTTGCTTGTTACTTCATTTCTGAAATAGAAAAGGTATCCATATCTTCATATGTATAATTCTCTCCAGCCATTGCCCAAATAAATGTGTAGTTGCTTGTAGCAGAACCACTATGTATGGACCACGGAGGTGAAATGACAGCTTGTTCATTTTTCATTACTATATGTCTTGTTTCATCAGGTTCACCCATCATGTGGAACAAAATGGCATCTTTAGCTAAGTCAAAATACATATAAACTTCCACTCTGCGGTCATGAACGTGAGGAGGCATGGAGTTCCAGACATTTCCTGGAGCCAATTCAGTCATTCCCATACACAGTTGGCAGCTTTGAATTCCTTTTTCATGAATCATTCTGCGAATCGTCCGCTTATTTGCCGTCTCCTGCGACCCCATTTCATCTCCTTGCACTTCCTTGAAAGCTACGTGTTGAACGGGGTAATTTTTATGTGCTGGAGCAGAGGCTAAATAAAATTTGGCGGGCTCGGTGTTTGAATCACTAGTGAAAATCAGCTCTTTACAGCCTAATCCTATATACAGACAATCGCGATTTTGAAGGGTAAATATCTCCCCATCAACTGAAATCTTCCCTGATCCTCCTATATTAAATACACCTAACTCTCTTCGTTGAAGAAAATAATCAGCTTTTATGAAATCATGGCCCTCTAGCTTAACCCCTTTAGAAACTGGTTTGATTCCCCCTATGATGATCCTGTCATCAAGGGAATAGCATAAAGAAACGTCATCATCGAGAAATAAATTTTCCACTAAAAAGTTTTTGCGGATTTCACTTGTATCAAAGTGTTTGGCTTGTGACGGATGAATGGAATAACGTTTTTCTATTTGCAAATAAATAACCTCCTAATTTAGTAAAACGGTTTATCGAAATTTTTTAAAATGTTAGCGCTATCAATATTAAAAATATATATAATATTTTCCAAATAGTCAATGATAATAGAAAAATTTAGTAGATATATCAGTGTAAAAGAGGAAATATATGATAAATACTATGTTTTAAGCAAAATAAAAATATAAAGATTAGTATTGTTAAAAACTGGTTTATATGGTAATCTGATTTCATTCAAAAGAAAGCGCTTTCTTGCAATTTAGGTTTACTAAACCGTAATACACCTTTTTTCAGGAGGAATTGGGAATGAAAGATTTAGATGTGATCACCTTTGGGGAACCGATGACCATGTTCTATGCAAATGAAGTTGAGCCTTTACATGAGGTTAAATCCTTTTCCCGAGCGATTGCGGGAGCAGAATCAAACGTAGCATGCGGATTGGCGCGTCTTGATTTAGATGTTGCTTATATGACGAAACTTGGCAACGACAGTTTCGGTAAGTTCATCATCGGAGAATTGAATAAAGAAAAGGTCGACACGACAGGTATCCGTTTTACAAGTGATCATCCGACAGGAATGCTAATAAAGTCTAAAGTGCATGAGGGAGATCCAGAAGTGGAATATTTCCGAAAAAATTCCGCTGCTTCCACTCTGAATATTGACGACCTCTCAGAAGAATATTTTCGGCAAGCTAAACATCTGCACGCAACAGGTATCCCATCTGCATTATCTGAAAGCTGCCACGAATTTACAGTTGCCGCCATGGAATTTATGAAGAGCCAAGGAAAAACGGTTTCATTTGACCCGAACTTACGGCCTAGCCTATGGCCGGATAAACAAAAAATGGTGGATTGCATTAATCAGCTTGCTTACATTTGTGATTTCTTTCTTCCAGGCATGACTGAAGCGGAAGTTTTAACAGGACTCCAAACACCTGAGGAGGTGGCCGAATTTTATTTGAACAAAGGAGTTAAAATGATCGTCATCAAGCTTGGAGAAGAGGGAGCCTATTATAAAAATGCGAATGAAGAAGGGTATATTAAAGGATTCGTACCCGAAAAAGTCGTTGACACAGTAGGGGCCGGCGATGGTTTTGCCGTCGGGGTGATCAGCGGATTGCTTGAAGGTAAATCCACGATGGAAATCGTTACTAGGGGTAATGCGATTGGTGCTCTTCAAGTCATGTCCCCTGGTGATATGGATGGTATGCCTAGCCGGAAAAAATTACAGGACTTTATTGAAAGCCAGAGCAAACTATTAAACGTTGAATGATTGATAACAGCAACCAGTTAACTCCACAACTAGACTTCCAATTACAAATAATCATAAATTTGATAATGAAGTGGAGAGATTGTGATGAGAATAAAAGCCGGAATAGAAAAAATCCCTGGTGGCATGATGGTTGTCCCTTTGTTCATAGGTGCTTTGATACATACTATTTTTCCTGACACAGCAACCTTCTTTGGCGGATTCACAGGTGCGATGCTAACAGGTACTGCATCGATATTAGCCGTTTTTTTCTTTTGTGTCGGAGCTACGATAGATGTTAAGCAATCCGGGTATATCGCAAGAAAAGGATTTACGCTGCTTATCGGTAAAGTCGTATTTGCGGCATTATTAGGATATGGGGCAGCTTTGCTGCTTCCAGAGAATGGGATCCAAACTGGTCTCTTTTCCGGTCTTTCGGTTTTAGTGCTAATAGCAGCATTTAATGAAACGAATGGCGGTCTTTATACCGCACTCATGACAAAATTGGGCAGAACGGAAGATGCTGCTGCATTCCCGTTCATCAGTATTGAAAGCGGACCGTTCTTCACGATGATCATCCTCGGTGTTGGAGGTCTTGCAACGTTTCCATGGCAAACGATCGTCTCCACTTTGATTCCATTTGCAGTCGGTATGATTGTAGGGAATATCGATAAAGAATGCCGGGAATTCTTTGGACAGGCCGTACCGGTCCTTATCCCGTTCTTCGCACTAGCTCTAGGGTTCGGGTTGGATTTTGGCATGATCATAAAATCCGGATTCATGGGTATTTTAATGGGTGTTGCCGTCGTCTTCCTTTCCGGAGGTGTCTTATATCTACTGGACCGCTACGTTACAGGCTCAGATGGTGTTGCCGGGGTCGCCGCTTCTTCAACAGCGGGTGCCGCAGTTGCAGTACCTTTCATTATTGCCGAGTTAAACCCGCAATTTGCTCCTGTCGCAGAATCGGCAACGGCGATCATCGCGACAAGTGTATTGGTAACGGCGATTCTAACACCCATGCTGACGATGTGGGTAGCAAAGAAACAAGAGGAAAGAGGCATTCCGCAGCGAAGAGTCAAGAAACCAACTATTTTGAAAGAATCAAATGTTACTTCCATACAAAAAGCGGAGTAAAACAAAATAAAATGTAAACGTTATCTAAAAAGCAACTGGGGTTATTGTCCCGGCTGCTTTTTTTGTGATACATTCACTTCGATGTTAAAATAAGGAAATGAGAAAAGAATGTAAATGCCAATTCCTATCAAGGGGGCTTTCATGAGAAAGGTCGAGGTCGTACCATATAAGAAAGAATGGTCCAAGCTATTTCATGATGAATGCCAAAAATTACAGGATATTTACGGGCCAGAAATGTTAAAGTTATACCATATTGGCAGTACGGCCATACCGGCCATCCATTCCAAGCCAGTAATAGATATTTTGGCAGTGGTAAAAGATGTGGAATGTGTAGATGATTTTAATAAAGAGATGGAAGAGATAGGGTATGATGCCAGGGGTGAGAACGGAATCGCCGGACGACGTTTTTTTCGTAAAGGCGGGGATGAGAGGACGCACCATATTCACATGTTCCAAAAAGGACATGAAGAAATAGCCAGACACCTCGCTTTTCGGGATTATTTGCTGGCACATCGTGATGAGGCACAAAAATATAGCAGGCTGAAGCAGCGCTTGGCAGCGGAATTTCCAGATGATATCAAAGGATATGTAAACGGAAAAAACGCTTTTATAAAAAAGGTTGACGAAAAAGCGAAACTTTGGGCGAAGCGTGGGGGATCATCATGTTAATGAAGTGGATTAAATGCCAAGTGAATGAGGAAAACAAGCGTTCATTTTCAAAAGCACAAGAGGGATGGAGAGAATTGCGTCATTCGGCTGGTTTCATTGGTCAAATCGGAGGGTGGAATAGAACTGAACCCTTTGAAGCAGGCATTCTCTCCGTTTGGAAAGATTTCCATTCCTATCAAAGTTTCATGCAGCATCAGCATGATGAAATATTCGGGAAGAGTGACCAAGGAAGTACATATACAAATATTTCAGTCGATATATACGAGAAAATATTCAATATAGGAACAAAAGACATTACGGATTTTTTTGGTGAAGGAAAATTACTTCGAGTGGCTGACTGTTCTGTTGAAAATAATAAACAAGCCCATTTTGAGCAGGTGCAAAAAGGCGTATGGAACAAAGGGATGACACCTGGCATGCTGTCAGGTGCATTCGGTAAAAAGCAATACGGGAGATACCTGGTCGTCTCATTATGGGACAATGAATATTCACATCAGGATAAAGAATTGCCCGCGTTGATAAAGGAATCGGGAGTGAAAGATTCAATCCAACACATTACAGCAAGTTTAATTGAATTGCATCCAAAGTGGGCGGTCATTTAGAATCAAACATTATCAATCTATCAATTTGGCTAATTAACGGCGTCTTAGATTGCATTCTTAATGGAATGTAAGAAGGACATATCAACACTCTAAATATATTCTATAGAAGGTGATAACAAATGAAACTGGATTATGATACACAGTACATCAGGGGCATCTACCTGAATAGAGACCGAATATCTTCGTATGACCATTTCCCTCTTGATCTGCCGGTTATTAAGCACCTTCAAGAGGTGGCTTTTCATCCCAGTGTTACCTACGTTATCGGGGAAAATGGAATGGGAAAGTCCACCTTGCTTGAAGGTATTGCGATTGCGTATGGCTTCAATCCAGAAGGCGGGACGTTGAATTTCAATTTTTCCAATTATGATTCACATTCCAATTTGGACGAATACCTCCGTTTGCAAAAAGGCGTGTACAAACCGAAGGATAATTTTTTCTTTAGGGCGGAAACCTTTTATAATTTAGCTACGAATATAGAGGAATTGGACAGGGAGGCATCGTTTGGGTCGAAAATCATCGATTCCTTCGGTGGAAAATCACTACACCAGCAATCTCATGGGGAATCGTTTTTTTCTGCCTTTATAGAACGATTTCAAGGCAATGGATTGTATATCCTCGATGAGCCTGAAGCTGCTTTGTCGCCATTGAGACAAATCTCGATGCTGGCCAGGATAAATGATCTTGCCAAACAAGGTTCCCAATTCATCATTTCCACCCATTCCCCGATCATCATGGCCTACCCGGATGCTAAAATCCTCCAAATTTCAGATGAGGGAATGAGTGAGGTGACTTTAGAGGAGTCCAATCACTATTTGTTAATGAAACAATTTTTTGATGATAAAGATCGTCTGCTTCATCATCTATTCGAATGAGATTTTAGCATCTCCATTAAAAGCATAAAATAAAAGCCCCGACTGCACCGAGCATTCGGGGCTTTCATTTTGTTGAGATTCATGATTGACAGCTTAGGTGTATTACGGGTATAGTACATCTATAAGGTGTATGAACCACTTAGTACATACACATAAAAATCTATGAATATCAGACTTTTTTAAGTAAACAGGGGGTGGTTTTAATGAACGTAAATACCAGGGAACCGGTATATCTGCAAGTCGTTAGGCATTTTAAAGAACAAATTGCCATTGGTAAATTCGTGGCCGGACAGGAAATTCCCTCCCGAAGAGAACTGGCGGCTACACTGAACATAAATCCGAATACTGCTCAAAAAGCATATAAAGAAATGGAGGAACAGGGCTTGATTCACACTGAACGAAATTTCCCCAGTCAAATCACGACGAATGAAACGATTTTACAGGCTGTGAGGCAGGAATTGATTTTGGCAGCCGTCGATACGTTTGTCGATGCGATTCGTCCGATTAATGTACCAGTTGATGAACTGCTTCGTGTGGTTAAAGAAAAATACTCGGAAGAAATAAGGGAGGAGGAAGAAAAATGATAGAAGTAAAAAAGATTTCCAAGAATTATGGCCGGAAAAAGATCTTGGATAGTGTTTCATTTACAGCCAATAAAGGGGAAGTCACCTGCCTGATCGGGATAAATGGTGTCGGTAAAACGACAACACTCAAAGCGATCATGGGATTGACGCCATATAAAGGTGAAATCCTGATCGATGATCAAAAAATGACAAAGGACAGTTATGAAAAAATCACCTTCATTCCAGACGCACCAACGATGCTTCCGCAAATGACGGTTAAACAGGCCATGGTGTTCATGGAGGATTTCTATACATCATGGAACACGGAAAGAGCTAACCAACTGATGGGGTTTTTCAAGCTTAAAGAGGAGAGTCGCATTTCTGAATTGTCAAAAGGGAATACAGCTAAGCTCAACCTGATGCTTGGTTTGTCCCTTGACGTGGATTATGTACTGATGGACGAACCATTTTCGGGAATCGATATGTTTAGCCGCGAGCAAATTGCCGATGTCTTTGCGAGCCACCTTATTGAAGATAGGGGAGTCATCATCACGACCCATGAAATCGGTGATATTGAACATTTAATCGATAAGGTCATTTTATTGGATAACGGTAAAGTGCTTAAAGAGTTCAATACAGAAGAAATGCGTGAAGAGGAAGGGAAATCGGTAGTTGATGTAATGAGAGAGGTGTATCAATCATGACGCGTTATTTAAAACTAGTGAACTTTGAAATCAATCGTTTCAGTAAAATCTATCTTACCTTATTGTTGATCACCTTGGTTTCACAATTTGCGGGAGTGATCATCGTAACGAAGAGCCTACTTAATGATGCCAGGAAGATCATGTTGGAAGAAAAACTATCGGATGCCGCTTATATTACCAATTATGGAGGTATTGATTTTACCCATATCGCCAATACTCTCTGGTTTCAAGGACCGATCGCGCTCAGTGCCGTTGCTCTTATTTTTTACATTTTCCTTATATGGTATCGTGATTGGTTTGGAAAAAATACGTTCATTTATCGCCTATTGATGTTACCGACATCCAGATTGTCGATCTACCTTTCCAAAGCCATGGCAATCTTCTTGATGGTATTAGGATTGATTGCTTGGCAGATTATCATTTTACCAATGGAAAATGCGCTATTTAATTCATACGTATCTGAATCGCATTTGAACATGGAAATGTCTTCTACTGCCATCATCAAATTTAATGGTGTATTGAATTTGGTTATTCCAACCACATTCACACAATTCTTGCTTTCCTATGGGGCCGGTCTAATGGTCTTGTCTATATTATTCACAGCGATCATGTTTGAAAGAAGTTTCCGCATAAAAGGAATCATTTTGGGCTTGGTGTATTGCGGAATAGCTGCAGCGTTGTTTTTAACTCCTGTTTTCGTAATGGCAAGTGATGTTTTCCACTTTTACCCCGGCGAACTCGTTGGCACACTGATCGCTTTAGGAATCATTGTGACAGGATTATCGATTTGGCTTGGTTCTTGGTTATTAAAAAACCGCGTTACCGTATAACAACAACTTTTAAAGGAGAGTGAATAAGGTGAAACGTTATATATGCAGCATCATAATTGGATTGGTAGTCATTATAAGCATCGGGGCCTATTATGCCAAAGTAGCTTCCTCCGCTTCAGGCCTTCCAATTTATACGTTCAAGACGCTAGAAGGTAGTAGTAAAGAGCTTGATCCGGTAATCATAAATGGTTCACATGAATCCGATCCCTATTATGAATCATTAACGATTGAATCCAATCGAACAACATATGACAGCGAAAAGTCTTACTTTGAAAGCTTAACGGGGAGACAAGATGCTCAATTGGAAAGATTAATGAAAGAATATCGTTCATTTATGCGTGGGAAGGATTACATCGATTCTTTTTATGAAGACAATGATTTCCTGGCTTACGCCTCGGTGAATGAAGATTTCACAAAGAGTGGAAACATGGAAGCGGAGTTTGATATCGCTTTATTGGAGAAGAAAGGCAACGATGAAACTTCTTTCAGTTTGGAACTTCCCGATCAAGTGAGAAAAATGAATACGAATGTCGTGGATGTGCAATTGGTCCATTCAAAACTACAGGTATTAACGACTAATGATGTGAATTCCAACGATGACAAGCAAACGAAAGAGGTTCATCTGTATACGATCGATTTAGCTAATAAGAAAGTAATAAGCGATAAAACTCTTTTATCCGAAACTTATAATGGCAATTACCAAGTCGAAGTTGGGACGCCAGTTGATGTTGCGCCCACCCAGTCAAACAACATGATTTTATTATCTGTAATCAAAGGGGTATATCATGAGGATGGTCCTTATGAGGAAAAGCCAAATGAAAGCAAACTACTATCTTATAATTATGAAACGGAAAAAATGGAACATGTTAAATGGCCAAAAAATGAATCGCTTAGCCTAGACAAGATAAGAAAAGGATTTGTGGATGGGAAAAATCTATACGTAGTTGATAATCAATCCAACAATTATCACATTAAGAAAATTGATCTAAGCAGTCAAAAGGTAACGAAGAGTCTAGAGCTAGATCTAGCTGTTCATAAGAATGAAGATTACTTCGCCACCGTTAAGAATGAAAGGGTGTATTTCCTTTCAGGTAATGACAGATATCCAGAAGAAATGGATTATAAAACTAAACCGCCTCGATTGCTGATTGCCGATTTAAAGACCGGAAAGACTTTATATAAAGGGGAAACAGTCATCCAATCAGCGGAACAAAAGAAGACCAAAAATCTTGGTTTTTATGTAGATAATATAGAAGTCAAATAAGGACCACTATCACTAGAAGCTGTCTCAAAAGAATAAACTTTTGAGCGGCTTCTTTTTAGTGATGGTTGAAATATCGTTCATGGAGGCCAAAATATCGATCAAAGAGGTCGAATTATCTCACTAAAGGACGAATTATCGATCAAAGAGGTCGAAATATCTCACTAAAGGACGAATTATCGATCAAAAATTTCGAAATATCACCTAAAACGGACGAAATCCCATTTGCAATATCACGGACTGCTTATCTTAGACAGATTCCAAGAATCGAACTCGTGGAACAATGGCCATGAAAAAGGGATATCCTCCAATGGGATATCCCTTTTTTTATTTAAATGGAAGCTAAGTTCGTTCTAGCTGAACGTTCCTTCTTGCCGTGCAAGAAGTAGTAAAGGACGGAGGTTGCGATGACCACAACGCCCAGGATGACATAAAGTGTGCTGTAACCTGTTACTGGAATGATGAATCCCAGAATATAAGGGCCGAATCCAAGTCCTGCATCAAGCATGATAAAGAAGGTGGACGTTGCCATCCCCATTCGGTGAGGCGGTGTCAGTTTAACGGCAATCGCCTGCGAGCTTGATTGCATATTACCGAATCCAAGGCCAATGAGGAAACCAGCTGCCAGTAAAGTGAAACTATTGGTTGTTATACTTAGTAACAGCAAACCGATTCCGAAAATCATGAAAGCCGGATACATAATGAAGTTCGATCCTTTGCGGTCCATTAACGGTCCTGAGAAAGGACGTGATAACAATACGGCTACTGCGTAAACGACAAAGAAGAAGCTTGCTGTATTGACCAGATCGATTTCGATGGCATAGAAACTGATGAAAGAAAGGACGCTGGAATAACAGAATGCCAATAACAGAGTGATGATCGAGATGGGCAGCGCCTTAGGTTCAATGAAATTGGAAAGCTTGAATCCTTTGCTTTCCGTAACTTTAGCCGTCACTTTCAATGCCGGGACATAAAGGAAGAATGCAGTAATCAGGGAGATCACCCCTAAAGCCAGGCAGAAACTGAAAATGACTTGGAAGCTTGTATGCTGAGCCATATACAGACCGATGAAAGGACCGATTGCTGTCGCAAGTGTCGCGCTCATGCTGTAATAGCCGATGCCTTCTCCCTTTCTTGTTGCCGGAATGATCTGGGCGACGATCGTACCTGTCGCAGTACTTGCCATCCCCATCGCCATACCATGGATCAGGCGGTTAACAAGCAGGAAGCCAATTCCAAGGTCCACAAAATAAAGAAGAGTTGTCAAAGTGAAAAAGATTAAACCTATGAATAATGTTTTCTTGCGACCGATTGAATCAATGAAACGGCCGATGAACAGACGTCCGATTAACGTCCCGATTATGAAAATACCTGATATGAGTCCGGCTTCGCTTGTAGAAGCATTCAATTCATTTACGGCATAGATGGCAAGTGTCACCATCAATAAATAAAAGATTAATGTTATGAAAAAATTAATGGAAGAAACGATGACAAAATCCTTCGTCCACAGTCTAGGTCTGGATTGTTCCATTTTATTATCTCCTTACTTTATAATGTTATTTCTAATTTCGCCCATGATGCGTATAGCTGCGAGTTGTTCCTCTTCAGTGATCCCTTTCAAGATATCCTGTTCGTAATGATCGATTGTCACGCGGACTTCACTGTAGACCTTTTTTCCAAGCTCCGTAAGCCGCATTCTTTTTTCGCGTTTATCTTTGCTTGGCACATGCTCGACATACCCCAGCTCTTCCAAGCGGGCAATGGTCCTCGTAATCGTCGGTTTTTCCACGCTTTGGTAAGTGGCAAGCTCTACAAGCGTCGCCGAACCATAATTGGTTAAGTAATACAAAATGGACCATTGCGCCCTGTGTAAATCATGCTTGCCCAGCTGTATATTAAGATTATTTTCAAAAGGTCGGTACAGCAGTAATAATTGCTGAAAGAATTTTTGGTAAGTCTTTATCAGAAACACCCCTTAAATTAAAATATAGTTACCGTGAGTAATTGTTACCCTGAGTAACTATAATAACAAAATAAATCCATTCTGTCTACTCGGATTTGTATTTTGTAAAAGCACCAAACTCATAAGTAACGCCCATTTACAAGTAAAACGCCGAAACTCACGAGTAAAATAGCAGAATTCACGAGTAAAAGGCGGAAACTCACGAGTAAATGGCCCAAACTCACAAGTAAAAGGCGGAAACTCACGAGAAAAAGCCAATTCACGAGTAAAACGTCGAAACTCACGAGTAAAACAGCAGAATTCACGAGTAAAACGCCCAATCTCACAAATAAAACGCACCAAAAAGCGATCATAAAGGTAGATGACAGGTGTCAAAGGGATTTATTCATCATATTGAGCTGAATGTTTCAAATTTATATAGGACCGTTGATTTTTGGGGCTGGTTTTTGGAGGAAATGAATTATGAGCCATTCCAGGAGTGGGAAAGCGGGAAGAGTTGGAGATTGGATGATATGTACATTGTTTTTGTACAAGCGGAAACAAGGTATCTTGACATTCCCTATCATCAGGGACAAGTGGGTCTTAACCATTTAGCCTTTCACGCCACCTCCCGTCATCAGGTTGATGAGATCACCAGAAAATTAAGGGACAGAGGAGTTACCATCCTCTATGCCGACAAGCACCCATTCGCCGGTGGGAAGGAACATTATGCTGTTTACTTTGAAGACCCAGATAGGATGAAAGTTGAATTGGTGGTACCTTAAGTATTTTCGTTAGTTGGTAAGATGAAGGAAAATGGCAAAGCAACTGCACTATATGATAAATAAAAGCTAACGACATCCAATCAGGTATTAATAATTATTATATGAATAGGGATAGGAATTGCCGTTTCTATTTTTCGGATTTTCCTCGTGTTTCTCTTGTTCAATGTGTTCAACCTCAAGGGTAATGGCATGAATTAATATAAATGCACCAATAACTTGAATCCAGCTACCGACCAATAGAATCTGTTCTCCAATTACACTTTTTTCGTTTAAAACGTAAATATTACCGATCGCTGCTAAAAAAGAGCCTAAAGAAATGAAGCTATTTCCTGTAATTGCAAGGGCCCTATAGGATGAATCCTCTTCAAGAAATGCACCTACTGCTTCAAAAGCTGCGCCAAGACCTTGGACTCCACTGCCAAGGGTATCTATTTTTGTTCCCTCTTCCTCAGCACCATTTAGTTCAATACTTACTCCAACTGCATTTGTACTATTACCAGCAGCCTCAAGCCAAGCACCGAAGATGGTATATATTTGTGCTAACTCCCTCTCATGTTTAAACAGCTTAATTCTCCCGATGGCCTGCAACGAATTTCCGAATGCTTCAATCCCATTTCCTTTTACGATTAAATCTTTCCCCTGATCGCTATGGGTGAAAGTTTGCTGGGTCTGCCCGATTGTATCAATAAGTGAACCAATACCTAGTATCCATGCTCCTGAAAGAAGGAGGTCTTCTCCACGAAATGTCATATTCCCAAACGCTCCTTAAAAGAGGTTATTTTATATTATTCATAAACCAGTGTTTGTTTACATATTGCTTTAACCGGCATATTTAAACATAAACCAATTATTGGTATAATGGCAGCTGGAGGAGATGAGATTGACTTTTAATAATTTTTTGCAAATAATAATCGCTGCATTTTTCCTATTACTTTTTTCATTTTGTACCTGGTATGAAGGAAGCGAAATTCTGGATACCCCTTGGGAATGGAAGTATTCCACGCATTTCACACAAGTAAATGATGATCATGCGATGGATGCAAATGATATTTCGAATTTCGATTATTTCGTGTATGCCGCAAAATTCAAACCGTTATTTCCATTTCTTATGGTCCTTGCAGCATCGTACTTAATCATACTTACGGGATATATCCTATTCAAAAGAAGTAATAAAAAAATGGCTCTTTTCTTGTTGGGGTTGGGTGTCCTTTTTCTGCTTTCAACTGGTTTTGTATCCAATTCCCCGACTGTTGGAGGAAATATCTTTCAAGCTTTCTTTCTGATAGGCGGAATGATAGCCATAATAGGTGCAGCGCTATATTATTTCCTGATGCCAACAGGATTACATACTGAAGTTTAAAGTTAAAAAGCTGCCGATGAGGCAGCTTTTTTTTTGCAAAATGTTGATGGAAGATGACACAAAATAACGAAAAATAATAGTCATTTTTGCGAAATTCTTAGATTGAACTTCACTGAAATATAGCTTACGGTTAGTATATTACCAGCGGTGGACCCATATTGGTTCAGACCTTTAAAAAATAAATCATACCGTTTCCGGTAAAGAAGTGTGAAGCAGTTGGAAAAAAGTTATCCAGTGATTGAAGAAATAAAGCGAAAAGGTGATAATATGTCAGGCAAAATCAAAATTGAACAGCCAAAGATCCCCCAAGACTTACCCCAAGCGAACTTTCAGGAAATATATTATCAAGATGAGCCTTATCTTGAGTCCTGTATCATAACCAATTGTACGATTGATAGAGAAAAGATGGAAAAAATCGTATTATCACAGATTGTTTTTAAAAATGTGACATTCAGCGATGTATCATTCAGAAATATTGAGCTGACGGATGTCATTTTTGATCATTGCGATTTGACGAATGCCGATTTCATGGGCGGCTCGATACATCGGGTGGAATTCAAAGAATCCAAACTTTTAGGCATTAACCTGTCTGACGCGAGTTTAGGGAATGTCTACTTTGAGAATTGCAACTTGAATTTAAGTGCTTTTGGTTATTCCAGTTTAAAGCAAGTGAAGTTCGATCATTGCTCATTGGAAAGTGCTGATTTTTATGAGTGTAAATTCATCAAAGTGAAGTTCGAAACATGTAGATTAAATGGAGTGAACTTTTCCCGGACGCCGCTCAAAGGAATTGATATTAGCAGTTCTACATTTCAAAGGCTTACCGTATCCATGGAAGATTTAAATGGATGCGAAGTTTCCCCGGACCAAGCGATAGTATTTGCAGCCATGCTGGGCCTGAAAATTAAAGAGTGAACCTTTTAAGATGAAAAAATGACTCAATGGAGCTGACACGAGTGACCACCGAATTTGGTGGTCCTTTTTGAGTTGGCATGTCGCTAATTGTTGGCGTAGTAAAAATGGGCAGCGTGTATATGAATATATGATTTTGAAAAGTACGGAATGTTTGCACAAATTCAGGATTACTTTACAATATTTGTTAGGTGGAAGGGGGATTGAACGTTGATTATCAATAAGGTCACATTGTATAGTCATGCATGGGATGAAATGCGGAATTTTTATGTTGATGTGTTAGGATTTGAGTTACTATCGCAAACCGATGATGTTTTTGAAATGAAGGCAGGGGAAAGTGTGCTTGAAATCAAAAAATATCATCACAATGAAAAGCCTTTTTATCATTTTGCCATGAACATTCCAACCAATTTATTTACTTCGGCAAAAGCATGGGCGAAATCAAAAGTGGAATTGACTAGAGAAGATGATGATGACGAAGTTTATTTCAGCTATTCTGATGCACATGCTTTTTATTTTACAGACCCTTCAGGCAACATTGTCGAGTTCATATCGAGATATTCCGTATCACCCAAATCCGAGGCTAAGTATTTTTCAGCTCAAAACGTCCTGTGCATCAGTGAAATAAACATTACGACAGATGAAGTCAGGTCCTTGGGAAACCAGTTGATCAGTAATGGTGTACCTGTAAGGAATGGTGAAGAAATAAGTGAAGATGGATTGAATTTCATGGGGGAACATGAAGCAGGTTCGTTTTTACTTTTAGGTCCAAGGAAACGGCGGTGGATTTTTTCGAATAAAGAGTCGGAAATCTTTCCGCTTTCGCTAGTCATAAATCAGCAATTGGATATTTCATTGGATGGCGAAGGATTGATGGAATTGAAAAAAGTGGAATGATATTTTGGTCATACACTTCATTCGACCCATTGATGTATCTCCAAACCACCATTTAATCTTATTACTGATTCAAGTATAAACTTGTTACCATTAATACCGGCTTTCTTTAAATAAGCTATGATAAAGCAATCTGATATTTCTTCCTTAAGCGATAAGGACAAAACATAAATATATACTTGCTAACTCACTATCCTCACAAACGTCAGTTAGCTGTATATATTTATATTTTTACTTAATAAATTCTCTAAACTCATCAATATAGAAAGAACATAACCACAATTGATGATGACTATTTTGCCAATACGATAAAATTACAGACAATGATCGTGGCTTCAGATAACTGGTGGGCGCCATGATTCAATGGAGAAACTTAATTAAAGATGAACAGGAGTTTGATGAGAATGATGAAGGTCACACCTTTCTTGATGTTCGAAGGTAAAGCGGAGGAAGCAATGAATTATTACACATCTTTAATCGAAGGATCGAAAATAACCAGCATGGTTCGGTATGGTGCAAATGAAACAGGTACAGAGGGAAGTGTCATGCAGGCTACCTTTACCTTGAAGGATCAGGAATTTATGTGCATCGATAGCAATGTTAAGCATCAATTTACATTTACACCTTCGTTTTCAATATTCCTTACATGTGATAGTGAAGAGGAAATTGACAGGCTTTATTCGAGCTTAACTGATGGCGGGCAAGTGCTGATGCCATTGGGTGATTATTCCTTTAGTAAGAAGTTCGGATGGATATCTGATAAATTGGTGTTTCCTGGCAACTTACTCTCCCAATATGAATGATGTGAAAAAAGCCACTGGATAGTGGCTTTTTTTCAGTTTGTTGACCAAAGGTGTTCGTAAGGCGTGGATGGTCGAAAAATTGCAAACCATGATTTTTAAACGAGACCTGGTTGTACTACTGATTTCCACTCCAGGTACTCGCTTTCCGCGGGCGGTCCGGGAGCCTCCTCGGCGCCTTTGCGCCTGTGGGGTCTCCCTTGGACGCGCCTTTCCCGCAGGAGTCTCGCACCTTCCGTTCCAATCAACCCTTAAAAAATCAGATAGAAGCCCTTTTTTCGACAAAAGGAGGTTCGGAAGTGTTTCAGCATGATCCATCATGTTTTTTACTGTAACCCTCACTAGATTGAAGAAATTTGCGACACTCCTGCCGAATAACTGGCTAGCCGAGACCCCACAGTCGCTTGCTTTGATGGTGCTTGGCAGACAGTCGGCGGAAAGGGAGCTGATTTCTGAAACCACCTGGAATGTTTATTAAATAAAAAACTGAAGAGACTCTTGTTCCCTATAAGGGATGAAAAAAAATTTTACCAGTAAAAATTTTTTTACTGTTTAAGAAGGATTCCCCCATCAATAACACGCCGATGCATCCTCGATAATAAGTTTTGCCCAACTGCTTTCCTTGATATGTACCCCATTCACTCCGTTTGTTTCTGGAAATTCCAACATTGGCATGAGGATTGCTAGATTAAAAGTAATATAACATATCTGGCGACGGCAGAAAGGGGGACTATGAAACTGCGGCGGCTCTGCAATTTATCACGATTGCTGCGCAGGTGATGAATTAACGATATAAAGATATCAATGTTCGTGTAACTGCCTTTTTACATTTAGTCAATATCATTAGATAAGAGGAGAATTTCATGAAACCAATTTATTTTCTTTCTTTAATTCCTGTAATCGCCATACTTGGCGGGCCTTTTTGGGCTAATAGTATCGAACCGTATATTTTGGGCATGCCGCTTTTCTTTTTCTGGAACTTTTCGTGGCTGATTTTTACCGCTTTAGTCGTTTTTATTATTTATATGCTAGATCCCAAGAATAAAGAGAGGGAAGAGAAATGAATATTGCGATCATCATTATTTTCAGTTTCCTGTTGCTGTCACTTTATTTAGGGATTAGGGCAAGAAAAGGCAAGGACATGGACCTTGAACAGTGGACAGTAGGCGGACGCGGGTTTGGTCCTTTCATCATCATGATTTTACTGGCGGGTGAGATTTATTCCACCTCCACTTTCCTGGGCTCCAGCGGGTGGGCATATGGGATAGGCGGTCCGGCATTGTACGGAACAGCGTTCGCAGCATTGGGTTACCTGTTTTCTTACTGGATTTATCCGGCTATTTGGAGCTACGGAAATAAACATAAGCTTATTTCACAAGCAGACTTTTATGTTAAAAAGTACAAAAGTCCATTATTGGGGGTACTCGTATCCATCGTTGGTGTTTTGGCCCTGGTACCGTTTTTGGTGCTGCAATTAAAGGGGCTGGGAATCATCGTTTCGACAACTTCCTATGGTTCGATTTCCCCAACGGTTGCCGTTTGGATCGGGGCTGTTTCAGTTACCGTTTATGTGATGATTTCAGGTATACATGGATCGGTTTGGACTGCTGTTCTCAAAGACATCATGATCGCTTTGGTCGCGCTATTTTTAGGGATTTACATTCCGCTTCATTATTTTGGCGGAATCCAGCCGATGTTCGAAGCAGTCAATGCCGTCAAGCCTGATTTCCTTACACTCCCGGATATGGGGATGAGCGCTTCATGGTTTATATCCACGATCATTTTGACGACTTTAGGTTTCTATATGTGGCCGCAAACATTCGGTTCTGCATATACAGCAAAAAGTGCAAAGACATTCCGTAAAAATGCGTTCATCCTTCCGCTTTACGGAGCATTATCCGTCGGTGCAATCTTTGTCGGCTATGCCGCCATCATTAAAGTTCCTGGGTTGCAGGGGGCGGATATGGATCTTGCGCTATTGAAGCTTTCGATCAATACATTCGATCCTTGGTTTGTGGGCGTCATCGGTGCAGCGGGTCTATTAACCGCGCTTGTTCCTGGCTCGATGATTTTAATGAGTTCAGCGACGCTGCTGGCAAAAAACGTGTATCAGCATTTTTCTCCGTCCGCCTCGGATAAACAAATCACGTCGATTGCAAAGTTGCTCGTCCCTGTTCTTGCTCTCATTGCCGTATATTTTACTTTGACTGGAGGAAATACGATCGTGGCCCTTTTATTGATGGGATACAGCATGGTGACTCAATTATTCCCATCTTTCATTGCCAGTCTACTGCAAAAGAACTTCGTGACGAAACAGGGTGCGTCAGCGGGCATCATTGCCGGTTTAGCCACTGTTGGGTATACAACCATTACAAGCGCTACTATAGGGACGCTTTTCCCGGCATTGCCGCAAGCCATAAAAGATTTGAACATTGGTCTTGTCGCTCTCCTCATAAATGTGATTGTAATGATTGGAGTAAGCCTTATTGCAAGGAAATTTTCCAAGGACAATAACGGTGAATTGGAAGCTGCTTGATTATTTTGGATTTTAATAAAAAGATGATCTAAAAAGAGGAGGGTCACATTAGTGGCAGGAGGCCGTCACGAATGGATCACTCCTGTAGAGGCATCCATTCTCATCTCCGAAAAGATCCCTGACTGTAAATTGATCATTTTTGAAAAAAGCTGTGCTTTTCATTGATGAAAATTGGGAATTTATTTCGAGGATTTACATTTTCATACATGGGAGATTTGGACTTCAAGAAATGGCGTCTTTTCCCGAAGCATAGAAAAGGTACATAAACCGGGAAAGAGTTAGATAGATCCAGGATAAACCGTTTGTGCTGTAAAGGAATTAATTATATATTAATCCTTGAGTACATTAATTCATGGATTAAAGTATGATGATAAGAAAAGCCCGGAGGAGACGATCATGAAAAATATCAATACTGAACAAGAATACCGTGAACAAATCAAACAAGAGGGACTGACGGTCGGGATTTTTACGACTACATGGTGTCCAGACTGCAAACGTTTAGATATGTTCATCGATGAGATCACTCAAGAACATCAGGACAAACATTGGTTTACAATCGATCGTGACGAGTTCCCTGAGATTTCTGAAGAGCAAACGGTAATGGGAATTCCATCATTATTAGTATTTAAAAATGGAGAAAAGGTTGCACACCTGCACAGTGCAAATGCTAAAACTCCAGAAGCGGTCAATGAATTTCTAAAAGACCTATAAAAGATCCTGACAAAGGTGAACCCCGAATGGTGCTGTAATAAGGGGTTCATCTTTTTTTAGAAATTTTTTCTAGAAATAACTTGATTTCTAAGATGAAACGGGTTTTAATTATAGATACCGAATATCCATTATCGATATCAAACATCCACATACATACTGAAGAGGTGAACTGATTTGCAATTTACAAAAGGGGTCGAGCAAGCTATATGCATCATTGTTATACTCTCTACCCAGGATAAAAATGTACCGCTTTCGTCAAATGAGATCAGCAGGCGACTAGAAGTGTCTCCTTCTTATTTGAAAAAAATCATAAGGAAATTGGTCGTTAAGCAGATAATCACTTCCGTTCCTGGTAATAATGGCGGTCTTACTCTTGCCAAAAGTGTAGATAAGATTAAAAACCTTGAAATTATTGAGGCGATGGAAGGCCCCATTTCGATGTTTCCAGATACAGGACTTATAGAAAAAGCGTTTAAAGATGGAGAGTATGCAGAGAAGGGGATGGACGTCCTTCGTCGGATGTTTTCTCGGGCGGATCAACTTTTAGTGGATTTCTTTTCGAGTCAAACGGTGGCTGATTTGCTTAAAGAAAGCTTTGACACCACGGACATACCGACTCTTAATTGGAATTCGGGGTCATTGAGTGAAGTACTGCGTGAAAAGAAAGGTGAAAAGAAGTGAACATGCTTAAACAAGAATGGAAGCTTTTCCTTACAAATCGAAAACTGGTCGGTGTGGCAATCGTTTTACTGTTCGTCCCGATTATTTATGGGGGGTTATTCCTAAGTTCTGCTTGGAATCCATACGGGAATACAGGTAAATTGCCTGTTGCGGTCGTGAATAAGGATGTGAAGGCGGAATATGAGGGGAAAACCTTAACAGTCGGTAATGAGCTAATCGAGCAATTAAAGGACAACGATGATTTAGAATGGCATTTCGTAACGGAAAAAGCGGCGAAAAAAGGATTCGATGATGGTACATATTATATGGTCGTTACCATTCCGGAAGACTTTTCAAAAAATGCTTCAACCGTCATGGATGATAAGCCAAAAAAAATGAATTTAACGTATGACGTGAATCCTGGACGCAGTTTCGTTTCTGAAACGGTCGGAAAACAGGCAACGAATAATTTGAAAACGGAAATTGCCGAAAGTGTCACAAAAGAATATGCGGAAGCGATTTTCTCCCAACTCGATGAAATCGGAGAAGGATTCGGTGATGCAGCAGATGGGGCATCAAAACTGGATGACGGTGCTGAAAAACTGCATGATGGAAACAAAGAAGTGACAGATAATCTGAATAAATTAGCTTCCAGCACATTAACCTTTAGAGATGGAGCGAATAAACTTCAAATTGGCGTCGGCGAGTTTTTGGAAGGAGCAAATAAGCTTGAAAGTGGCGCGTCGGAATTAAATAAGGGAATTTCACAATACACTTCCGGTGTCGGTCAGTTGCAAAAGGGTGCGGATGAACTCGCATCAGGCACAGGGGAATTAACTAATAATAGTGAAGCGCTTATACAAGGTTCTTCCCAACTTTCCACTGGGCTGGCCAAAGTGGTTCCAGGAGCCCAAAGTTTAAATACTGGTTTGGCACAAGCGAAAACAGGCAGTGCGAATTTGAATGATGGGTTGAATCAATTATCACAAAATGCAAGCCAGCTGACGGACCAATCGACAGGAATTCCAAAATTGGCAGCAGGTCAGCAGAGTTTAAATGAGGGAATCAATAAATTGGCAGAAGGAAGCCAGGCGTTAAATGACGGCCTGAAAAAAATGGATGGCCAATTGCCAGCAGAGGATCAGCTGAGTCAACTTAAGCAAGGACTGACTAGCATTCAAAGCGGTGTAAATCAATTGCAAGAAGCGGTTCCCGCAGGAAGCAGCACGTCCGGTACCGTATCAGGCATTACTGAAGACCTCAAGAATAGCCAAGCGGCTTTAACGGAACTTCAATCAACGATTGCGAATAATGGGCAAAGCACAATCAATGCCGTTCAAAACACGGAAGCGTTCAAAAGCATGGCCAGTGAACAACAATCCGAATTAATCGGAGCGATTCAAAATGAACTTCAAAACCAAGCGGGAGCACAAAAACAAATTGCATCGACTCTTGCTGCAAGTGTATCCGACTTATCGACGCAATTAACGGATAAAGTAATGCCAGTATTGAATGGATTAGGCCAGCTTCCGGAACAAGTGGCCAATTTAAATAATGCGGTGAATAAGGTCAATCCAAACGCCGTTTCAGCGTTAAACGGATATACGGCAATAAGGAACGCACTGGAAGAACAAATGATTCCTGGTGCAACCCAATTAAATGGCGGCTTGAATGAAGCTGTTGAAGGCAGCAATCAATTAACGGCGGCAACACAAAGTTTAAATGAACGGACACCAGAATTAGTGAAGGGGATCAACCAGTTAGCACAAGGCGGTTCCTCGTTGAATAATGGCCTATCAAAACTAACTGAGGGTTCTGGTCAGTTGGTTAATGGGGTTTCACAACTTCAAGCAGGGTCAACCTCCTTTGGGACTGGTCTTGAGAAGTATGTGTTTGGTGTTAGCCAAGTTGGCGAAGGGGCAGGCAAACTTGCTAGTGGGGCCAATGAACTGAATGCCAACTCAGCTGCCTTGAACGATGGCTCATCAGCACTTGTTAAGGGCACAGAACAATTGGCAAGCAATCTGCCTACTTTAAGCAATGGAGTCATCCAGCTTGCCGATGGGGCAGGTAAGATCAATGAAGGTTCCTCGGCACTTGCTGAAGGTTCCGGTAAATTGGGTGATGGAATTTCCTCACTTAAAGATGGAACGGTCGAACTTTCGGAAAAACTCAGTGATGGTGCAGAAGAAATAAGTGAAAATAAAACAACCGATGATAATTACGGCATGATTGCTGAGCCGACTCAGGTTAAAGAACAAAAAAGCAGTGACGTGCCAAATTATGGTCATGCACTGGCTCCTTATGTATTGTCTCTTGGGTTATTTGTAGGAGCTATTGCCTTCAATATGGGATTCCCGACAGGCTTGCCTTCAACAAGGCCAACATCGGGAGTGGCATGGTGGTTCAGTAAATTTACGGTCTTATTTATCCAAGCGACGCTTTCAGCATTAGTGTTGGATGCGATCATGATTTGGGGAATGGATTTACAGGTCGAGAACATGGGGCAATTCATTGGGGTTTCCATACTGACTTCTCTTACCTTCATGTTCATCGTAACATTCTTGACCGTAGGATTTGGAAATCCAGGCCGTTTATTGGCGATGATATTCCTTGTATTACAGCTAGGTGCAAGCGGAGGGATGTTCCCAGTGGAACTGACCAATAACTTCTTCAGTCATGTTCACCCGTTCATACCGATGACATACTCTGTCATGGGCTTCCGTCAGGCGATGAGTACGAGTCTTGGAGCGGATGCATTGACAACGAGTATAGTGTTCCTTACTGGATGCATCGTTGTCTTTAATCTACTGCTATTGCTAACGATGGTCATCAAAAAGCGCAAAGTACACAATAATGAGCTGGATGCATAAATGAATGAAGAAAACCCCCGGTGCAATGCGCCGGGGGTTTTCTTATGATGGTTCATCCGTGTCCTTTTCTTTTTCGATGATTTTCAATCCATTTTCCCCTGAACTTTCAATCACATGTTTAAGGATGGATAGTTTGTTATCCCAAAATCGATCGTAAAAAGAAAGCCACTGTTTCAATTCCGCTAAAGGTTCTGGCTGAAGCCGAAAGCGTTTCTCTCTTCCTACCTTCCGGCCACTGACCAATTCAGCTTCAGAAAGGATATGAAGATGCTTGGCAATCGCGGTACGGCTCATGGAAAAGTGAGAAGTGATTTCTGAAATGGGTAAATCCCCTTCAGCAAGCAATTGAAGGACCTTTCTGCGGGTTGGGTCGGCGATAGCCTGAAATACATCATGCTTTTCTGCTGCAGACACTTAGCCCTCAACAGCCTTTTTAAGTTTTTGATTAACGATCTGTTCCCAGCCATGATCCATTCTATCGCGAATGACTGAGCTTTTTTCGTTTGGTTTCGGAAGAATCGTTTCAGGCTCTTTCCAACCACCATGAATAAGGGTGAACTCCGTTTTGTCATCCAGTTCTTTTAAAATGAACGAAATGAACCAACCGTCCGTATCCCAACTGAATGAAAGCCGATGAGGAGCATCTAACTCCATTACCTTACAAGGAGATGGACCAAAAGGTGATTGCACATGGAACTCATGTCCCACTTTCGGTTGAAAATCATTGGGCATGAACCATGAAGCTATGCCCTCTGCAGTCGAAACTGTATCCCAAACTTTTTGGATAGGTGCTTCAAGAATGATCGTCTTCTTGATATCCAGTAATGTATGTTGATTTTCCATACTGATTCTCCTTTTTAATTAAAGATATGAAACCAAATGGTTTCGCTTTGTTGATTATATAAAACCTTTTGGTTTCATGTCAATAATTTGTTTCAAGCGACTCCTTTTTATTCATTGCAGCCTGCTTAATTACCCAAGTCTTCAATTTGTTTTGCCAATCCAGTTATATTATCGATTGATTTCATAATTTCTGAGTCTTCCAATGCCTTAGGGTCAATTTGGCCATTTTCAATATTATTTAGATATAATTCAATGCCCTCTGAAAGCTGTTGATTTGAGCTGACGATCTTCTCGTGGATGCCTTCAGCGATTTGAGGTGGTTCAGTTGCATTGAATTCTTCAATCTCCGTTTTCATCAATTCCAGTTCTTTTTCAAGATTTGCTCTTGCTTCGGCATTCGTGACGGCGTCCTGTGACAATGCGGGCACCTCATTGGAAAAATCCTTAACGGTATTTACATACTCCGTCGCATTATCTGCATACTCCAATGATGAATTGACTTCTCCCAACAGCGAGCATCCGCTTAATGTAAGGATGGACAGTACAGCAATAGTCATTATTTTTTTCATATGGGCCTCCAATGTGATTTTTTATAGTAATGATCAAATGGGCAGAAATCTCTTTTTGTAAATCGCTGCAATGGAATTCAGTATGAAGCCAGGGATCTTCTTCGGGAAAAATGACTTCGAATAGAAAAGGTGAAATGCACTTTTCAAGTCGTGCCACTGATTGCAGGATTTCACTTGCTTAAACCTTGCAACGTCAATGATCTTCACCTTTTTTTCGGAAGTGATGAAGATGTTTCGTAAATGGATATCCGAAGGATTCAATCCCTCTTTCCTTGCCAATTGAAGGGCATGGTCTATCTCCGCGATGTTTTCTTCCGTTATCGGGATTCCCAATGTTAAACATTCAAAAAGAGTGTTGCCTTCAATGTGATCTATAACCAGGTAATTTACCCCCGCATCATATAGGGTTGGATAGTATTCGATGGATTGGACGGTTTTGTATATTTCAGCTTCAACTTTAGCTGTGTGAGTATGATCCGGGAAAAACACTTTTAGTGCTTTTTTGGTGGAATGTATTCGGAATACATATGCGCTGCGGCCTTTTCCGATAAGTGATAAAGATGGGTCGGCATCAAGCAATATATGCTTTTTATCATCGGAAATCTTAACGCTTTGAGCTAATTCATTATAGTTCTGCATACTTTTCACCTCTATTGTGCAATTTTTTCGTATCAAAAAAGACGGTATAACCGATTATTGGTTATACCGTCTTTTAAAAATTAAAAGACCTCACCAAATAATCGGCAAGGTCTTGCAAACAACTAAAATCAGTTGCCAATAAAGCCGAGGATTTAATCCTGTACTGACGACTTTATTGAATAGCTACTCCCCTTAACAGAAGGATTCTTATAAGTTATATACAGTAATTATATAGGTTATTGCCTCGATCCGTCAAATATTAGGATCGGGTGCTCACCCTTTATGTATATTCGGTAAATGCAGAAAGATGCTCGTCTTATAAGGATTAATTTGAGCGCTAAGTAATTATATCAATATACTTTATTTTCATTAAAGGCTTGTCACGTAAGCTTCATTGCAAATATTTCTAATTAATTACCAAAATGTCTATTATTTTACTATTATATTACAATCTTCTTTATCTCCCTATAGATCTAAAGGAATATGATATATTTTAGATGAATGAGCATAAATGCCTATATTATTATACTGAATTTAACCGATATTTAAATAAATGTTAAAAATATAAATCTTTAGTAGGGAGAATGAGATGAAGAAATTAATTATACCAACTTTCTGTTTTGCAGTGTTGTCTACAGTTGCTTTCGAAGAAAAAATATCTGCAGCTCCACTACATGCTGAACAGGCCAATATTGAAGATGTCATGTTTGTACATGTAAATTCCGGTTCGCTCAATATGAGAAAAACCGGGGCGGAAGGTGCAAGCATAGTTGCAAAGCTGGCAAATGGCACACAGGTAACGGTGTATTCGGAATCCAAAGGCTGGGCGAAGATCAAAGCCAATGGAAAAGAAGGATATGTCAGTACCAAGTATTTATCGGCAACAAAGCCAGGGACTTTAACGAAAACTGCAGTAACCATTAAAACGACATCTAAGTATGTGAATGTGAGCACAGGTTCACTAAATATGCGAAAAAGCGGCAGTGATAGTGCCGGTATAGTAGCGAAGCTGACAAGGGGCACACAGGTGACGATTTATTCGGAATCCAAAGGCTGGACGAAGATCAAAGCCAATGGAAAAGAAGGTTATGTAAGTACCAAGTATCTATCGGCAACGAAGCCTGGAACGGTAACCAAAGCTGCGGCAAACGTTAAAACGATAACGAAATATGTGAATATGAGCACAGGTTCACTTAATATGCGAAAAAGGGGTAGTGATAGTGCCGGCCTGGTCGCGAAGCTGACAAGGGGCACACAGGTAACGGTGTATTCGGAATCGAAAGGCTGGGCGAAAATCAAAGCCAATGGAAAAGAAGGATATGTCAGTACCAAGTATCTATCGGCAACGAAGCCTGGAACGGTAACCAAAGCTGCGGCAACGGTTAAAACGACAACGAAATATGTGAATGTGAGCACGGGCTCACTTAATATGCGAAAAAGTGGGAAAGCTACCGCAAGCATTGTGGCAATACTTTCAAAAGGAACGAAAGTGACGGTGTATTCGGAATCGAAAGGCTGGGCGAAAATCAAAGCCAATGGAAAGGACGGATATGTCAACACCAAATATCTGTCTACTGCAAAGCCAGGATCGGGATCAACGGCAGCCATACCTGCTAAAACGACGACGAAATATGTGAATGTGAGCACGGGTTCACTCAATATGCGAAGAAGTGGGAAAGCTACCGCAAGCATAGTCGCTATACTTTCAAAAGGAACGAAAGTGACGGTGTATTCGGAATCCAATGGCTGGGCGAGACTCAAAGCCAATGGAAAGGAAGGATATGTAAACACCAAATATCTATCTGCTGCAAAGCCAGGATCGGGATCAACGGCTGTCACACCTGAAAAAACGACGACAAAATATGTAAACGTAAGCTCTGGAACGCTCAATATGAGAAAAAGCGGATCGGAAAGCGCCAGCTTAGTCGCGAGGCTTTCAAAAGGAACGAAAGTGACGGTGTATTCGGAATCCAAAGGTTGGGCGAAGATCAAGGCCAATGGGAAGGATGGGTATGTCAGTACTGAATACCTTTCAATGACAAAGCCTGGAACGGAAACGAAGCCTTCCATACCTGAAAAAACGACGACGAGATATGTAAATGTCAGGTCTGGTTCTCTGAATATGCGGAATAAGCCGTCAGATAGTGCCTCCGTCATTGTGAAATTGGCAAGGGGTGTAGAGGTAGAAGTCATCTCGGAATCAAATGGCTGGTCAAAAGTTAAAGCGTATGGCGGAGAAGGTTATGTCAGTACGCAATATTTATCAGCAACGAAGCCTGGTTCTTTACCCGGGCTGTATCCGGACAAAGAAGAAAACACGGTAGTTAAATATGTAAATGTGAATGATGGCTCCAGTCTGAATATGCGGTCTGCTGCATCAGCTTCCGCTTCAATTATAGCCAAGCTTGTAAACAATACGGCCGTAACGGTGTATTCAGAGTCTAATGGCTGGTCAAGAGTCACGGCCAATGGAAAAACGGGCTATGTCAGTTCACAATATTTAACGGCCAAAGCACCGGAAGGTCCAGGAAGTTCGAATGGATCGATAATCAGGATCGATAAAGAGTATAATCTTACGATGGAAAAAATGGTTGAAATTCAAATGGCCGTAAATGGGCAAACGGATAAAAAGTATAAAACCTACATACGTGAAGATGGGCTAACTTTAATTAATTCAACAAAAGGTACGGTAAAAGGAACCGGATGGCGTGTCAGGGGCGGAGCTGGATCTAATTATTGGGTAGTCGGTCCCGTCAGCAATAATCAATCTATGAATATTAAATCAAAAGTAAAGGGCTCTGACGGATACTATTGGTATGAGGTAGACTATAAGAAGACATGGGTAAATGCCAATCCGGAAGATATAGAATATAATCTCAACCCCAATAATTTTGTGTATGATCCAATCAATTCATTCCAATTCGTCAAGCTCTCCCAAGTAACCAGCATGAACGTTTCTGAAGTGAATAATAGAATCCTTTCAGGTAAAGGGATTTTACAAGGCCAAGCTGCAACCTTCACTGCGGCAGGGGGAAAATATGGAGTCAATGAAATCTACCTGATTTCACATGCTTTGCTGGAGACCGGGAATGGCACTTCACCGTTAGCGACTGGCGTAAAGGTGAACGGGAAAACGGTCTATAATATGTATGGAGTGGGAGCCTTTGACGGAACGGCGGTAAGCAGCGGTGCTCAATACGCCTATAATGCAGGCTGGTTCACTCCGGAAGCGGCCATCATAGGCGGTGCCGAATTCATCGCCAAAGGATACATCTCTGCTGGACAGGACACGCTTTACAAAATGAGATGGAATCCTACAGCTGCAGAGAAATATGGATATGCTTCACACCAGTATGCAACTGATATTGGCTGGGCAACAAAGCAAATGAAAAAGATTTATAATTTGTATAGTTTATTAGATTCGTATAAATTGACGATTGAAGTTCCTAAGTACAAATAAGAAAACGATAAAAAAAACACATGAGTCCGACTCATGTGTTTTTTTGCTATTTAGTTTTATCCTTTTCCAGAATACTCCTAACGACATCTTCGATCGTTACCACTCCCAATGCCTTTTCCAAGGCAAGTTCAGCAACTGAAAAGATGGGTTCTATTGTATCTTGTATATTTCTTCCAACAGTGCATGCTGGATTAGGATTTTCATGGATTCCAAATAATTCTTTATCGGAGACAACATTAACAGCCTGATAAACATCGAGCAAAGTAATATCCGATAAGCCCTTGGCCAATGTCGCTCCGGCGATACCAGGCCGAACGTTCACTAAGCCTGCATTCTTCAGCATGCCGGTGATTTTTCTGATTAAGGCTGGGTTCGTGTTTACACTTTTTGCTATAAAATCAGAAGTGTTAACGCCTTCTTTGTTTATTTCTAAAAGAGATAATATATGGATTCCTACGGAAAAGCGGGTACTGATGGACATCTCTTTTTTCTCTCCTTTAAAATCTCTATTCTTATATAGTATAAATTATTTAACATGTAATTCAAGTGGTTACAAGTTATAATGGCCTGCAAGAATAATATTTATCCATTAAACGTTTCCTTGTCAAGTCACGCCGTTTCTGCAAAGGTAAAAATAAAAGGTATGTGTAATTGACAAACTATCATGATGAAACTTATATTATAACGTGTAAATGAATCAGTTACAGGTGAAAACGTGCAGAAAGGGGGAACTGAAATCGGCCGCTATGGCTGAAGAAGGAATATCGACACAACTACAAGTGATGGAGGTATATGATGGCTAATAAAAAAAAGGGTAATCAAAAACAATCTTCTGCATTCACGTTTTGGATCATAGGGTTAATCGCTGTAATCATTATTGGCTTTATATTTTTGGCAAATGGGAAAGACAAAGATACAGCCGTTAATGAAATCGATTATAAATCACAGCCTTATTTGGGAGAAAAATCAGCTCCTGTCCAAATAGTGGAATTTGGTGATTATAAATGTCCAGTCTGCAAGACATTCGAGGAACAATTCTTTCCTTCTATTCAAAGTGAATTGATTGATACAGGAAAAGCGCAATTTTATTTCATGAATTATTCGTTCATTAACGTCGATTCAACCAGATCCGCTAAATTTGCGGAAAGCGTTTATCAGGAATTAGGAAATGATACCTTTTGGAAATTTCATGAGCTGTTGTACGATAAGCAGCCAGCTGACCTGAAATATGAAAAGGTAGATGTCTTTACGGACAAATTCTTAGAAGAAACATTGAAAGAAATCGCAAATGACAAAGATGTGAAAAAGGTCGTTTCTTCTTTTAAAGCCGATAAGTCCGAGGACCAATGGAACAAGGATATGGAGGTGGCCGACGAATTGGGCGTTTCTGGAACACCTTCCTTATTTGTCGATGGCAAGAAGTTTGAAGGAAATACAATTGATGATTTAGTGAAAATGGTTGATGATGCAGCGAAGGAGAAATAGTGATGAACAAGCCACTATTATTTTCCTGGATCCTGTCCATCATGGCCACTGCTGGAAGTCTCTACTTTAGTGAGATTCTCCATTATGTTCCCTGTACCTTTTGTTGGTATCAAAGGATCTTGATGTACCCGCTCGTTATTTTATTGGGCCGCGCCTTTTATGAGCAAGACCTGAAAATTTATCGATACATCCTCCCATTATCGATTTTGGGCATGTTGGTTTCAGGGTATCACTATAGTCTGCAAAAAATTCCGGCCTTACAGCATTTCGAAATGTGTCAAAGCGGTGTTCCCTGCTCAGGTGAGTATATAAATTGGCTAGGATTCATCACGATCCCGTTTTTGGCCTTTATCGCTTTTACTCTCATCACTATCTGCATGGGACTGCTAATGAAAAAGAAAAACAGCATGTAATTAAGCGCACCATTCTAAAAAGAATGGTGCTTTTATATATATATCGACGAAACTTGCAATATATCTCCGAAGAACTGCAATATATCGACGAAAACTAGGATATATCTTCGAAAAACGGCAATATATCGACGAAAAACAGGATATATCTCCGAAGAACTGCAATATATCGACGAAAAACAGGATATATCTCCGAAAACTGCAATATATCTCCGAAATCTGCAATATATCGACGAAAACTAGGATATATCTCCGAAAAACGGCAATATATCGACGAAAACTAGGATATATCTCCGAAAAACGGCAATATATAGACGAAAACTAGGATATATCTCCGAAAAGGCAATATATAGACGAAAACTAGGATATATCTCCGAAACCTGCAATATATCGACGAAAAACAGGATATATCTCCGAAGAACTGCAATATATCGACGAAAAACAGGATATATCTCCGAAACTTGAATTATATCGACGAAAATTAGAATATATCTCCGAAGAACTGCAATATATCGACGAAAACTTGCAATATATCTCCGAAACTGCAATATATCGACGAAAACTAGGATATATCTCCGAAATCTGCAATATATCTCCGAAACAACTCTAAATAATAAAAGTTGACAAACGGCAACCTGTAACTTATATTATTACATGTAAGTAATTCAATTACAATTAATGTTTCAAAAACAATATATAGGAGGAATATAAAATGAAAATCGGTATTATTGGTGCGAGCGGAAAAGCTGGAAGTCTGATTTTAAAGGAAGCATTGACTAGGGGACATGAAGTTACGGCCATTGTCAGGGATGAGGCCAAAGTCCAGATTCAAGGCGCAGCCGTACTGGAAAAAGACGTATTTGATCTGAAAGCAGGAGATATTAAAGAATTTGATGTGGTAGTGAATGCCTTTGGCGCTGCTCCAGGGAAAGAACAACTGCATGTCGAGGCAGGAAGAATCTTGATCGACGCAATGAAAGGTGCTCCACAAACTAAACTGATCGTTGTTGGCGGAGCTGGAAGCCTTTTCGTTGACGAGGCAAAAACGATCCGTGTGCTGGATACGCCTGAGTTCCCTAAAGAATACTTTGCAACAGCCTTTAACCAATCCAAGAACCTTGGAGATCTACAAAATGCCACTGGCATCCAATGGACGTTCATCAGTCCTTCCGCCTTCTTTGATCCGCAAGGAAATAGAACAGGCGGGTATAAACTGGGTAAAGACAACCTTCTGGTAAACTCAAAGGGTGATAGCTATGTAAGTTATGCCGATTTTGCCCTTGCAGTACTTGATGAAATTGAAAATCCGCAGCACATCAACCAACGCTTTACTGTTGTTGCCGAGGCTGAATAATTTGTAAGGTTTTAATGGACGTCGCTCCTTGTGGTGACGTCCATTTTTTTGCCTCCATTTAAATTTCATTCCGAGAGTTTTTGCTAAAAAATATTGACTGATGTCTCTTTCTTGCTGATAATATAGCAAGAAAGTCCTATGCACGGATTTTTTTTATTTATGATTACTGTTAGTTTTTGGTTAAAATACATAGATTCCCCAACGGGAACGAAGAGAGAAGGACAATGTGAAGATGGAGTGGAAATGTTCTTATGACTCATGGGTGAATTTCGAAGCCCTTGATAATGAAATGAAATCATTACTTAACGAGATGCAAGGTGATGATAAAAATATAGAAGATGCGTTTTATAAGAACTTGGAATTCGGCACAGGCGGTATGCGCGGGGAAATTGGGGCAGGTACCAATCGGATGAATCTATATACAGTCCGTAAAGCAACATTGGGATTAGCCCATTATCTGCAATCGATGGGTGATGAAGCAAAACGCAGAGGTGTCGCGATTGCCTACGATTCACGTTTTAAATCGCCTGAATTTGCCTTGGAGGCAGCCAAAACCCTGGCCACAGAAGGAATCAAGGCTTATCTATTCGATGAGTTAAGACCAACGCCTGAGTTATCCTTTGCCGTTCGTGAACTGAATGCCTATGCGGGGATCGTAATCACAGCAAGTCATAATCCCCCTGAATATAATGGATATAAAGTGTACGGGCCAGATGGTGCACAGCTTCCTCCGGCAACGGCTGATAAAGTGATTGAATTCGTGAATGCGATTGAAAACGAACTTGCCATTTCGGTAAAAGATGAAGAGACATTGAAGGAGCAAGGCCTCATCGAGATTGTTGGAGAGGAAATCGATGCCGCTTATAATGATAAATTGCTTACTGTGCCCGAAAACAAAGATCTAAGTGAAGAAGTTGATGTGACAGTAGTATTCACACCGCTTCATGGCACGGCAAATAAGTCTGTCAGACGGGCTTTGCAAGATCTAGGATACGACAAGGTACATGTTGTAAAAGAGCAGGAATTGCCTGATCCCAATTTTTCGACAGTTCAATCCCCGAACCCGGAAGAGCATGCAGCATTTGAAATGGCCATTGAATTAGGAAATGAGGTATCGGCAGACCTGTTGATCGCAACAGATCCGGATGCAGACCGACTCGGTATCGCCGTTAAAAATAAAGATGGCGAATATGTGGTGCTAACTGGTAATCAGACAGGTGCACTAATATTGGATTATCTTTTAAAAGAAAAGAAAGCGAAGGGCACTTTACCTCCCAACGGAGTTGTCTTAAAAACGATAGTAACTTCTGAAATCGGGCGCAGCATCGCAAAGGAATATGGTTTAGGGACCGTTGATGTATTGACGGGTTTTAAATTCATCGCTGAAAAGATCAATGAATATGAGGAAAGCGGTAAGCACAAGTTCTTATTTGGTTATGAAGAAAGTTATGGCTATTTAATCAAGGATTTTGCCCGTGATAAAGATGCGATTCAAGCGGCCGTTCTTGCGGTTGAGGTTTGTGCCTATTATAAAAAACAGGGCATGGACCTATATGAAGGATTGCTTACCATCTTTGAAAAGTACGGATATTACCTGGAGGGACTTCAGTCATTGACCTTAAAGGGGATTGAAGGCGCCGGGCAGATTCAAGGGATACTGAATCAGTTCCGTGAGGCTCCTCCAAAACAAATTGCCGGAAAAGCTGTAACGATGCAGGAGGATTATCAAAGCGGTGTGAAGCTGACGGTGGGCATCGATAAGGAAGAAGTCATTGATTTACCTAAATCAAATGTAATTAAATACTTTCTTGAAGATGGCACATGGGTATGCTTGCGGCCATCTGGTACAGAACCTAAAATCAAATTCTATTTCGGGATCCAAGGTGAAACGATGGAAGAAGCCGAGCTGAAATTGAAGCAGGTCATGAATGCTTTCATGGAAAATATTAATGAGATGATCAATAGCGCTAATTAATCAGGTCTTAGGACCTATTAGTCGTGTAATGGAAAAAAATAAGGCCTTTTCCTGAAATATCGGGGAAAGGCCTTATTTTTCTTAAGTAGAAAGCAGGATATTGCATTGGGTGGAAGTTTTAATTATGGATGCGTTTACAAATGAAGGGTATTTTTTCCGCTAATATATTTACAAAAAACGAGTCTATGTTACTATAAAAAGGGTGAATAAGTAAAATTTGTAGTTTTATATTAATATGAAGGAGTTACAAAGAATGAAAAAAGTTAAAAAGGCCATTATACCTGCAGCGGGATTGGGAACTAGATTTTTGCCCGCAACGAAGGCAATGCCTAAAGAAATGCTGCCAATAGTGGACAAACCAACTATTCAATATATTATAGAAGAAGCCGTGAGAGCGGGAATTGAAGATATAATCATTGTCACAGGAAAGAATAAACGAGCGATAGAAGATCATTTTGATAATGCATACGAACTAGAGAATAACTTAAGGGATAAAGGGAAATTCGATTTATTGGAGAAGGTGCAATACCCATCTAATTTAGCTAATATCCACTACATTAGGCAAAAAGAGCCGAGAGGACTCGGACATGCTGTTTGGTGTGCACGTAACTTTATTGGTGATGAGCCTTTTGCTGTCCTTTTAGGCGATGATATCGTAGAAAGCGATGTGCCCTCACTACGCCAATTAATCAACGAATACGATGCGACAGGTTCGTCCATCATTGGAGTGCAGCCGGTAAATGAGAACGAAACACATAGATATGGCATCATTGACCCGCTTATGCAAGAAGGCAGAAGATACGAAGTGAACCGTTTCGTTGAAAAACCAAAGCAAGGAACGGCACCATCCAATTTAGCCATCATGGGAAGGTACATACTGACTCCGGAAATATTCGATTTCCTAGCCAAGCAGGAAACAGGGGCTGGCGGTGAAATCCAGTTAACGGATGCCATCCAAAAACTGAATGAAATCCAAAAAGTCTTCGCTTACGATTTTGAAGGAAAACGCTTTGATGTCGGTGTTGTCGATGGCTTTGTGAAAACGACAATTGAATTTGCCCTGCAACGTCCAGATTTAAGAGACGACATCATAAAAGTAATGGAAAATATCCTCGAACTGTACAAGACAGTGGACAAATAAACTCTTACTGCCAAACATAATCATAATGAATTTATCAAGTTTTAATTTAATAGAGTAATTATTTATAAAAATCTCCAACTATTGATCATTCATAGTTGCTATTTTTGGTTAATGGAAGGCAAACATAATTTTGAATGGTGAATATAAATCCATAAAAGGGGATGCCTATTTAGTGAATAAGAAGGTAATAAAAAGAAAAGTCGATTTCCTCAAACAGCCTATCGCCAATTTCCTAATGAAGGAAAATCATCAGCGTGTAAATAGATATGCAAAGTATTATGAGAAATTAAGCGTACAAAAAAACACAATTCTATATGAGAGTCGTGATGGAAACAGTATGACTGACAGTCCATACGCGATGTTTAAATATATGCTGGAAAATCCAGACTATCAAGATTTTATGCACATTTGGTCCATCCAGGATTTCAGTGTCCTCTCAGGTGTAATAGCGAAGTATAAGGATATGCCGAATGTTCAATTTGTTCAACGTAATTCAAAGGAATATTTAAAGTGGTTGGCAACAAGTGAGTATTTAATCAATAACTCCACATTCCAGTCTTTCTTCATCCCTAAAAGCGATCAAATTTACATCAATACCTGGCATGGAACGCCCCTTAAGAATATGGGCTTTGATATACCCGGTAACCCATCGGTCTCCCAAAACGTTGTCAGGAACTTTTTAAGTGCAGATTTCATTTTGAGCCCTAATGCCCATACCACCAACATATTTACCCAAAGCTATAAGTTAAATGGATTGTATAAAGGTGAAATTATAGAAGAAGGATATCCGAGGATCGATTTGACGCTGAATACGAATCCGGGGGAGTATAAGGAATATCTAAGAACTCTAGGTTTGAAAATCAGTGATGCCAAGGAAAATATTTTATATGCCCCGACTTGGAAGGGGACGAATTTGGCCAAAGTAGATAACGATCTTCTTCAAATCATTGCAGATATTAATTATTTACAAAGTCAAATTGGTGAACAATATAACCTATTTATTAAGGTGCATCCATTTCTATATAAAGAGGCTGCCAAGCATTCGGAAATCAAGGATCGATTAATACCTGACCATGTCGATACAAATGAATTGCTTGCTGCAGTTGATTTGCTCATCACGGATTATTCCAGCATTTTCTTTGATTACCTTGTTACCGATAAGCCCATTCTATTTTACACATGGGATACGGACGTTTATGCAGAGCAAAGGGGACAATATCTCCAAAATGAGGAACTCCCGGGACCAATGCTTTTTAACTCAAAAGAATTGGCACTAGCCATTAAAGATATTAAAGATGTGAAATTGGGATATTCCGATAAATATAAAAAAATGCAGAAAAAATTCACTAACCATGAGGATGGAAAAGTAACAGAGAGAATAGTCAATCATATTTTCAATAAGTCTACGAAACAACTAAACACAATTACTGGGCTTGATTCCGCAAAGGAAAAAATATTAATTTATCCGGGCGGATTGAGGGATAACGGAATTACATCCTCTTTCCTTAACTTAATGAATAATATTGATTATGATAAATATGATGTCAGCTGTTTTACTGCCACTCCCCACTCGCACGAGGTTTTGAAAAACATGGGCAAGGTTAATAAGAATGTGCGCTTTCTATTCAAACCTGGCCTGCCTGTGTATAAATTTTTGGAAGTCTACAAAGACAAATTCATCCATAACAGAGGTGAAAGAGGTTTCTTAGGGAAGAAGCTTTACCCGGAAAATGCCTATATTAGAGAGCATGCACGTCTATTCGGTAAAACAAAGTTTGATTTTGTTATCGATTTTAGCGGTTATAGCCATTACTGGGCTAAATATCTGCTGGCGGCAGACGCAAAAAAGAAAGTTTGTTATATGCATAATGATTTGCTTTCTGATAGTGAGCGCATCATTAATGGAAAGAGACCTCACCGTATTAATTTAAGAGGGATTTTTTCGGTATACAATCGATTTGATAAACTGGTAAGTGTTTCTGAGGGAACGATGGAATTAAACCGAAAGAATCTATTGGAGTATGCAGACTACGATAAATTTGATTATGTAATGAATTCTATCAACCCGGATAAAATCCTTCAAATCGAGTCAAATGAATCTGAAGTTATCGAAAATGATGAAAAGGCATTGTTCACAGAAAACTTCAAAGCAAGGGCGATATTAAAGGATGTTAAGCATAATCAAGTTTGGAATACCCTTCCGGGAATTTCGAATGCCACTCAATTTCCACTGGAAGAACGATTTGAAGAAGCTGAAATCGTGATTTCTAGAAAAGCCTATGCTGATCAAAAGACTTTTTACAAATTCAGTCATAACAATCAAGTAATTGGCTGGATTAGTGAAGAAGCTGTGGAGCTGTTGCCAGACAGTATCATTTATGAAAAAGAAATCGATAAAATTGCGAGGTTAGTAAGACCTCGTTCGAACTATATTTGGTCCTTGCCATATAAGGTTGAAGGAACGTACAAAGTTTCCGGCAGTCATGATTTTAAAGGGATCATTGTAAAAGTCGATAGGGAAGCAAAAACCCAGCATTCGATTTATAGCAGAATATCTGTAAAAAACAAGATAATAGGCTGGATAGATAATTCAGCTTTAACCGTGCTTGAACATTGTACAATCAATGAAGACATGAGCATTAATGACAAGCTGCAAATCATGATGAAAAGAAAATATATAGTATCCAGAAACTATAAAAACAATAAAAAATTCATTGATAAGATTGAGAATAGAACGCTCAAGGAAATAAACACCGGTAATCAGAAGTACGGAAAGATAACTAACCCGGAAGACCATACAATCTGGACGAAGGCTTATCCGAACTACAAGGCTAAGAGAGTGAGCAAGGCAATCGATTTTGAAGGGCAAATCGTCAGAATCATAAAGTATAACAGAACCAACAAAGGCGGCTATTACCTTTTCGAAATCGATAATAAGAAAATTGGCTGGCTAAATACGGGGGCATTCGAAATCATTGAAGAGCCAATACTGTTAAAAGAACGTGAAGTGCGCGGAACTGCCGAAATTAACTTAGGCGATTATAATATTTGGGATAAGCCTTATGGGCTGCAAGATGCCATGGTCTTGGAAAATGGGCCAACTTTTAATGGCCGGATCGTGAAATTCGATAAAGAAGCGATTACTCAGCTTGGTACCTATGCCCATATATTATTGGACGGGATATCTATAGGTTGGATCGATAAACAGGCGTTAATCGTACAAGAGGTGCATGGATTGGAAGTGAATAATCAATTCGTTCCATATCCTGATGAAAATGATTTTAACTTTGTCAATATGGGAAGATTATCTCCTGAAAAAGGTCAAGATAATTTGATTCGTGCATTCGCAGGATTTCATGAGAAACACAAAAATAGTAAACTGTATATTTTAGGACAAGGACCTTTAAAGGAAGATTTGCAGGCAATCATTGATGAGTTGGACTTAAATCATTCCATTCATCTTTTGGGTCAGCTTGAAAATCCATTTTCGTTCATGGAAAAATGTGACTGCTTCGTTCTTTCCTCACATTATGAAGGGCAGCCTATGGTATTATTGGAGGCAATGACCTTAGGAATGAAAATCATGGCTACTGATATAGTGGCTAACCGAACCGTTTTGGAAAACGGTAAATATGGTTTACTTGTTGAAAATAGTATAGATGGACTGGAAAAGGGCTTATCTACTATGGTTAGTAATGATAATCCTAAACTAGTGAAGTTTGATTACACCCAATATAATGGATTGGCCATGGAAACTTTCAATAAATGCCTATAAAATGAGGGAGGTTCTTATAATTAGACCTCACACTAATGACATATATAGGTTGCGAGACTTGTTAATGATTCATTTAAGCTTAAAGTAAAAGGGGAAATTCTATATGATTTTGGTCGTTGGCGGTGCAGGATATATTGGAAGTCATCTTGTAAAAGAGTTAGTGAATACTGAAGAGGTAGTCATTCTGGATAATCTCTCAACCGGTTTTCGTTCGCTGGTCGATTCGAAGGCCATCTTGGTGGAAGGGAATTTAGGGGACGAAGCGGTTTTGAATGAAATATTCCTTAAATATCCCATTAAAGCTGTTATGCACTTTGCCGCTAATAGCTTGGTTGGTGAGTCTGTTCAAGATCCTTATAAATACTATGATAATAATGTAGGTGCAACTCTTACATTATTGAATACCATGCTCAAGCATGATGTTAAGAATTTCATTTTTTCATCAACGGCAGCTACATACGGGATACCGAATGTTGATATGATTGATGAAGATCAGCCAACAAATCCGATTAATCCATATGGTCGCTCGAAATTGATGGTAGAGCAGATCTTAGGAGACTTTGCAAAGGCATATGGACTCCATTATGTCGTCCTGCGTTACTTTAATGCGGCTGGTGCACATGCGTCGGCAGAAATCGGTGAAAGCCATGATCCGGAAACACACCTGATTCCGATCATTTTACAGCATTTATTAGGTCAACGTGAGAAGATTTCCGTGTTCGGTACGGACTATGACACAGAAGATGGCACTTGCATTCGTGATTATATTCATGTAACGGATTTAGCTCAAGCTCATATAATCGCGCTTCAAGCCCTATTATCCGGGAAGAAGGATACAGCCACCTACAATCTTGGGAATGGAAAAGGGTTTTCGGTTAAGGATGTAATCGACACTTGTGAAAAAGTCACAGGAGTGAAACCGACCATAGAGTATGCAGACCGTCGCCCTGGAGATCCAGCTCGCCTGGTTGCTTCGGCTAATAAGATATATCAAGAACTTGGATGGAAAGCATCGATAGATCTGGAAGAGATCATTGAAAGTGCGTGGAAATGGCATAAATCTCAAATGAAATAAAGGCCCCTTGGTGCTTGATAGTCGTTTCAGACTGTAGACAAACTCGAAGCAAAGCGAGTTTGCCTGCAGTTTTTTTATTTGAAAAAGGTTGCAGTTGATTTCAGAAATCCGCTCCCTTTCAGCCGACTGTCTGCCAAGCCTCATCAAAGCATGCGCCTGCGGGGTCTCGGCTAGCCATTAATTCGGCAGTGTCGCAAATTTCTTCAATCCATTGAGTTTTCATTTCATATAACACAGTGAAAATCAGGTAGTATAACCAAGTTATTTTAAAATCATGGTCCGCAGTTATTCGACCTACCGCGTACTTTATTCGACGGTCCCCGCAGTTATTCGACCGTTCACGAATTTATTCGACATTCTAAGCTTCCAGTGCTTTCTGGATTGATTTTTTCATGGCTTTTACAAAATTCTGGCGTGTTTCATCGGTTAATTCCAACAGGGAAAGATAGGGATTTAAATCTTCTAGTTCTACTAATAAAAGTTCACCTTGCTCATTCCGGCACGCATCAACGCGTTGGATGCCCCAATCAAGATTGTTCCATTCAATAAATCGTTTAGCAAAAGCCAGATCTGCTTCAGTAGGTACATATTCTTTTAATTCCCACCTTTTCTCTTTATCTGGCGCATAAAGGGCATACTGAAATTCCATATCGACAAAATAGAATGAGACCTCATATTCAAAGTTGATAAATGGCTGTACCAATGTGTTCTTTGATTCTGAATCCATTTTATCTCCCAATTCTTCTTTCGTGGCAAATTCCAAACCGATGGAATCCGCTCCATCTTTCGGCTTCACAATATACGTTTCCACATTTGGAAGTTTATTTAAAGATTCAAGTGTATCGATGGTCGGAATGACAGGGAATTGAGCATTCGTCAGTTCAATTAAGTATTCCTTCCCGTTCATATCAGCCTTTCCAACAAATGAATTGTACGTTTTCAAATAACCAGCAGCCACTCTATTACGGAATGCTAGATACTTATCTTTAAAATTCGCGACTGGACCTGCATTTCGAAATACGATTAGGTCAAAATCCTTTTCAAACGTTTCTATGTCTTCAGGATGGCAAATGACTAACTGAAAATCTTCTCTAAGCTTCGAGGTAAGGAACAAATCCTCCTCATAATAATTTCTTCCTTTTGCTTCATAGTATAAATCCGTTACGAATAATAGTGTCTGCATGACTCATGCACCTGCTTTCCCGTTATTTTCATTGATTAGGATAAAAAACAAAAAATCCCGTCTCATTAAGAGACGAGATTTGAACTCGCGGTACCACTCTTGTTTAATAAAATGCTACGAGAGCACATTACTACCCTTTACAAACGCACAATAATACTTTGTCCCATATAACGGGGGAAACCGGTAAAGCTTACTGGAGATTCGGCTTTACTTCTCAGGGATGATCTTCGGTTATATTCTGGACACTGGCTTTCAGCAAAGCGCCAGCTCTCTTTGGAACAGAAGCTATAACGTACTCCTTCCCTTCATGGAATTTTACAATTAGATGAATTTGAATAATTGTACAATAGTCAGAAAATAAAATCAATGGATGTTTCACTTAGATCACTGCGTCGCATACTATTTTTAATTTTACTAATTTGCCAGATATAATATCCGCTTGGAAGGGATTTTTAATGCTTTATAGAAAAAGTAAGCAGGGGGTGGGGATGTTGAATAATTCGTGGAATAAAGTGATTTATAAAGTTTGGTCGCCGATCTATGACAAAATCTTCAATTCGCATCTCTTTTTAGATGCCAGGAAAAGAATATTTGAAGAGATTCATTTTCAAGATCATGCAAAGGTTCTGTTTGTGGGCGTAGGTACTGGGGCCGATTTGGAGTTGATCAAAAACCTTGACCTGGAGATAACGGCGATAGACCTGTCAGCCGATATGCTAAATAAAGCGATGGAGAAATATGAAAATACAACAATAAATTTCATTGAGATGGATGCACAGCATATGGAATTCGATAATGAATCGTTTGACTATATAGTGGGAAGTTTGATTCTTTCCGTCGTACCTGATGCCAATGAATGCCTTCAGGAGATGGTCAGGGTTTTAAAAGGCGAGGGGAAAATCATACTATTCGATAAGTTTATTTCTAAAGATGAAGTGCTTTCACTACCCAAAAAGCTTCTGCGGCCCATCATTAGATTTTTAGGAACGGATATTGGCTTGCGGTTTGAAGACTTGTTCAGTAGACATGATAAGAATATGAAAATTGAAGAAGATCGACCGATCATGCTGAATGGAATGTATAGAAAGATAATCATCAGTAAACGGATGTAAGGGGAAGATGGCGGAAGCATGTTTCAGAAGTGGATTGGGAGTCGGATTCAAAGACATCAGGATACATCATAGAGCTGAGTTTTGTTGTTTGAAAGCGAACCTGACTCCTTTTTTTCTACGCTGACTAATGGGGGGCTGTTAAGCCTGATCCGCTGTAATGAGCATGTCATATTTGACATGCATATATAAAACCCATGTCTTCTCGAACGTGGATATTGAGCTGATCATCGGGTTATTAAGTAAGAATGGATCATACCATCAGAAGATAGCTTGAAGGCATCTTTGAAACCTTGAAATTTCAGTGACCATTATATATACAACAAGGTCCAATAGTGTCTGAACGTCATATGTAACGCATTTTTGATGCAGCTGTTACATAGGCATTAGCCGAAATCAGTATAATTAATTAGTGGGATACAATGGGAAGAGGTGATGGTTTTGTCGGAGACGATTACAACCTATGAAGATCTATTGAATATGCTGGACTCGCTATTGCGAGAGCCGACTGGATTCTGGAATGGTTTTTATGAAGACCGTGAAAAAGGTGTTCCCTTTTTCGGAAATTTTCCTGATGAGAATTTGGTTGCATATTTTGATAGTGGGTTAATTGGGCCAGGAAAGGTTCTTGAGCTTGGGTGCGGACCTGGAAGAAATGCCATTTATCTCGCTCAAAAGGGCTGTTCCGTTGATGCTGTGGATCTTTCGAAGGAGGCCCTTGAATGGGGAAAAGAACGAGTGGCAGATAAAAATGTGCACGTGAACTTCATTCAAAGCAATATATTTGATTTGGATATTGAGGAAGGGCAATATGACTTCGTGTATGATTCAGGTTGTTTTCACCATATTGCTCCACATCGTAGGATCAATTATTTGGAGATGGTGAAAAAGGCGTTAAGGCCTAAGGGGCTGTATTCGATTACTTGTTTTGTTGAAGGCGGCATATTGGGTGGTGCTGGCATTTCTGATTGGGAGGTATATAGGCAAAGAAGCCTCAAAGGCGGATTAGGTTTTACTGAAGAAAAACTCCGAATGATCTTCAAGGAATTTGAAGTGGTGGAAATACGTAAAATGAGGAAAATGGAACAAACGGATGAAGCCTTTGGGGTGCAAGGTTTATGGACGGCTTTATTTATGAAAAATTGATTCTCATAAGATAGGCGAAATGGGTTATAAACGGAGGATCTGGGGTCAGGTCTTTTTTGTTATAAAGAAAAGGAGGGATTTGTTAACAAAATATCAAAATGGTAAACTATAATAATAAAATGCTTTTTGGGTGAACGCAGATTTACCAGAATAATAGATGTAGGTTCTTGCAGATTTTTTTTGAAAAACAGTGGTTGTATGGTTTCAAAAACAGCTGAGAAGGTATATGGAAAGAGGGGACCATTGGGCATCAGGTCATGACATTTCATGTATTGAAGAGGTTATCTTCGATGCTTTTCCTTAGTTGGAAACGTTTAACTTTCAATACCTGACAATGCTGATTTCAGTATTTAGCTGCATTGGATTTATTGATTACTGAGACCAATTGGAATGCTATTTTATAAAAAAAAATAGGTGGAGAAACTTATGCACAGAAATAAAGAACTATATTCCTTTTTATTGGGTGTGGCAGGACAATTGACTGAGGATTGGTACGCAACATTGAATAAAAACGATAAGGCGGGTGTTTATAGTTCACCCGATCCCAAAGTGATCAAAAAACTTAAACAACAAAATAATGAATTCCATTTACGTTTCTTTCAGGTCTTTGATACAGAGGAAAGGGAATTCTTTAAGCATCTTGGTGAGTGGATTGAAGATATCGGTCAGGATGAGCAGCATTTAAAAACACCCATCTATTTTATATTGAGGGAGTTTTTTCGAACGCAAGAGCAATACCTGGATTATATTGACCGATTTGTAGGATTGCATAGAGATCAATATACCCAGGAAGAAATAAATTCCTGGTACCGGATAGTTGTGAAGGTGTTCAGTGAAGTGATGGAGAGGTTTACGGAAGCGAATCATAGATATGCCAATAAAATCATGAAAGCCCAACAAGCAACGATCGATGAATTGAGCACGCCCATCATTTCCCTTAAAGATAACATGGCGTTGCTTCCCCTGATAGGCGATATTGACACGACGAGGGGCATGTCCTTGCTTGAAAACACATTACAAAAGTGCGCTGAAAAAAATGTCACCAGGCTTTTCATTGACCTATCGGGCGTTCATGCAATAGATAGTGCATCCGCCCACAAGCTGTCACAATTGATTGAATCTTTACATTTGATCGGAATCCAAACAACCCTTTCAGGACTTCGGCCGGAAATAGCGATGACTGCCGTTAAGCTTCAACTGCCTTTTGATAAAGTGACGATAAAGTCCACTCTTGCCCAAGCGATCAGTACGATAAAATAATACATACATATCCAGGGCTGGGGATGCTCATTATAAATTTCATCGAGAAGACCGCCATATGGCGGTCTTCTCGCATGTATAAGTGATGCTGCAAAATGGGTACAGGGCTCCATAAAGCAAGAGCCGGAACCTGCTGGATCATTCAATATTGGCAAAGACTGCTAGATCTTCTTTATTGCCAACCACTAAAAGCATATCTTTTTCATGGATATCCTGGTCCGGTGAGGGTGCAATGATAATTTCTCCATTACTCACGATGGCAATGACGCTGATATTATATTTTGCACGCAAATCAAGCTCTCTGAGGCTTTTTCCCTTCATGCTCATGGGGAGGATGATTTCCTCGATATTGTATTCTTTGGAGAGCTCTATATAGTTCAGCATGTTAGGGGATAGGAGCTGATTCGCGACCCGTTCCCCCATATCCCTCTCAGGATAGATGACCCAGTCAGCACCGACTTTAGTGAGAACCTGACCGTGATTTTTATTGAGTGCTTTGGCAATGACCTTTTCGACCCCAAGCTCTTTTAAAAGCAAGGTAGTTAAAATGCTCGATTGCATGTCATTTCCGATGGCTACGATGACACAATCGAAATTACGGATTCCAATTGATTTCAATGTTTCTTCTTCAGTCGTATCCGCCATGACTGCATGGGTAACGCTCAGTTCCGCATTCTCGACTCTTTCCTCGTTGACATCAATACCTAATACCTCTTGGCCGGCCGTATATAATCTATGGGCCACACTGGTTCCGAACCTGCCTAAACCGATCACGGCATATTGTCGTTTTCCCATCTTTTACACCCCTTCATTAATGATTAACCAATCATGATTTTCCCTTTTGGACGGCGGAATGGATCTGGTTTGCGCCTCATAGCGATAGCAAAGGCTAAAGTCAAAGGACCCACACGGCCTGCAAACATCGTGAAAATGATGAGCATCCGGCCAACTGGTGATAATTCTGGGGTCAAACCCATTGAAAGTCCCACGGTGGCAAATGCTGAAGTGGCTTCGAATAAAATCATCAAGAAGTCAGTTCCGCTTTCAGTGATGGTCAGCAGAATGGAGATGATTGAAACCATGAATGCGCCAATGAATGTAACGGATAATGCTTTAAAGATCGTTTCACTCACAATGCGGTGACGGAATAATACCACATCACCCTTTCCTTTAATCTGTGACCAAACCGTTCCAACAAGCGTCGCCAATGTAGTCGTTTTAATCCCGCCGCCAGTCGATCCGGGTGAAGCCCCAACGAACATCAAGAAAATGATGAGCAGTAATGTAGGCTGAGTTAGATCAGGGATATTCAGCGTATTGGAGCCTGCCGTCCGTGGTGAAACCGATTGAAATAGAGATGACAGCATTTTACACATGAAAGATAAAGGCTGCAATGTCTTGGCATTGCCGAACTCGAATAAAAAGATTAAAATTGCGCCGGCAATCGTAAGGGTCAAGCTAGTCGTCAGAACTATCTTCGTATGTACGGATAAACGATGGGTATTCCGATATTCGTATAGTTCATTCATCACAATAAAACCTATCCCGCCAAACGTGATGAGCAAGGCGACGGTAAGGGTTACGAATGGATCCGATACATAAGGGGTCAAACTCCTGAATTCCCCCATTAAATCAAAGCCGGCATTATTGAAATTCGAAATGGAATGAAAAAAACCGTAATAGACTGCCTGACCGATTGGCATGTCAAAAGAAAAGCGAATCGATAAGATAAGGGCACCCAAGCCTTCAATGATCGCCGTGAAAATTAAAAGCCGCTTGACTAATTTGACTACACCCGCCATGGATAGATTATTTAAGGACTCCTGCAGAACTAATCTGCCTTTTAAAGAAATCTTTTTGCCTAATAATAAAAAGAAAAACGTCGCAAATGTCATGAAACCTAAGCCGCCTACCTGAATCAGTGTTAAGATGACCAACTCCCCAAAAGTGGTGAAGGTCGTTCCCGTATCGACTACGACCAGTCCTGTTACACATGTAGCGGAAGTCGATGTGAATAAAGCATCCAGAAAAGAAAGACCATTCCCATTTTCTGTGGAAATCGGCAAGGTCAATGAATAGGCCCCAATAAGTATCAGGATGGCAAAGCCGAGTACAAGTATTTTTGGCGGATCCAATTTTGTCATTTTCAAATGATCATCCCTACCCATAAAAATATTGTGTAATACTGTATGATATTTTAATCATCAATCCTCTTTCGGAATCTTTTTAAACGCATAATAAAAAGACCTGCGAAAACATCGAGCAGCTATTTTGCTACAAAAAAAGCAAAAAAGCTCCCGAAATAGGCGGTCTTATGACCTCCTTCGCTTTAGCCGACGAAGTTAGCTGACGGGTAGGATGGCGAAAGAGCTGATCTCATCCCTTCTGCAAGGCAGAATTAACCCCAAATGATTGGGTCCTCCGTACTCAATTCCCTTGAGTTTAGGCCGAAATGCATTAAATTGATAAACGTATTCTACTCCCAACATTTAGCAGTTGTAAACCCCTAAATTGTAAAAAAATATTTCTTTAACAAAACTGAAAATTTACGTTTTATTTACATTTTAAAAACGTATTGACAAATATTAGTTAGCACATTATGATAGGTTCGATTAAGCCGATTATGATAACCAGCATCGATGTACTTTATTCAATACTTTCAAGCAGAACATGTCATTGCCAATCAAAATTTCTAATATATAAATTATGTTTATTTTGTGAATTATAAAGAAAAAAAGCATTGCATTCGTATTTAAAAAATTCAATACATTTTATTAAAAAGGCGGGCAATTATGGAGAAGACGTTCAATAGATATGTTATTAATGCTACAGGCAAGGGTGGCCAGACATATTTAACACAATGCCAGGATAAAGATGCACTAAGGAAATGGATAGCCGATCATGAGGATCAAATCATCATGAATGAATTAAGGATAACGGATAAGAAAAAGAATCCGTTTTTAAAATTGTTTTCCCTAAGGTAAATTAACTGAATCCAACATTCATTAGCGGTATTCAATTATGTAATCCCTGTGTTCTATCCAGGAACGCTGAGCGAAAAATCCATATCTTGTTTTGCTTTGAAACTCATTTATTTTGAATGGGTTTTTTTGTGTTATTTACAATATTAATCCACTGATGTTAAAATTTGTAATAGTTAATGTGGACGTAAAGAGGAGAAAAGTAAATGAAATAACCACTTTCCAAAAGAGCCCCGAAAGCAGCAGAGTATAGGAAAGGGATGTATGGTGACACGCAGGGGTGGCACCGCAAATTGATCTCGTCCCGAGACGCATTACTTGGGGACGGTTTTTTTTATTCTTTACGGTCAAGGGAGGAGAAGCGATGACATTACGAAATATATTAGTATCCTGGAAATATCCTTCCATTCTATTGTGTGGGATTGGTATCTCCAACTTCGGTTCTTGGGTTTATTTCATTGCACTTAATTTAATCGTTCTCGATATGACCGATTCAGCCTTGGCGGTAGCTGGACTTTATATCGTTAAACCGATGGCTGCCATATTTACGAATGTGTGGGCAGGCAGCGTGATTGACCGGATAAATAAGCGGAATCTAATGGTTGCACTTGATCTATTTCGAATGGTATTCATAGCCTTGCTGCCATTGACTTCTTCTATATGGATCATCTATTCCCTTGTCTTCGTGATCAATATGGCAGGGGCCATGTTCGTAACAACATCAAGGTCGTATATTACAAAATTAATACCCGTTGAACAGAGGAAACGATTTAACTCATTACGAAGCTTAATGGATTCTGGAGCTTTTTTGATTGGACCAGCGCTAGCGGGTATCCTTTTCTTAATCGGTACACCCGTTTTAGCGATTTATATTAACTCGGCTGCCTTATTATTATCCGGTATCATCACTCTATTTATGCCTAATCTTGAAAAGGATCATTCCCTTGAACAATCCAGTCATTACCTGTCTTGGACCATCATGAAAAAGGATTGGGGAATCGTCCTGGACTTCAGCCGGAAATCTTCCTATATCATGCTCATTTATTTCTTATTCAGCTGCATGGTGGTGATGGAAACGGCCATTGATTCCCAAGAAGCGGCGTTTGCCAAGGCGGTACTCTTTTTGTCAGACAGCGATTACGGATTCCTTGTAAGCATCGCCGGGGCAGGTATCATTGCGGGTGCCATAGTCAATGCCGTATTCATCAGTAAAGTGCAAATTTCGTACCTGATTGGTCTTGGATCTTTATTTGTCTCGATAGGTTATATGATTTATGCCTTTTCGAATTCCTTTTCACTGGCCGCCATCGGATTCTTCATCATTGCCTTTTCACTGGCTTTTGCCAACACAGGCTTTCAAACCTTTTATCAAAATAATATTCCAGTGGAAATCATGGGCAGGGTCGGCAGTATTTTTGGCTTGTTAGAAGCTTTATTGATTATCTGTACAACCGCAATTGTTGGTGTTTCAGCTCATTTCATTTCGATTAGGTTCGTGGTGATTTCAGGTTCCATGATCATGCTCGCTTTATCAATTTTATTGTCGATGCTTAGTATGAAGGCATCGAAGAGTAGGTATTATTCCGTTGGTAATGTAGAGGTGAAAGCGGGGGAAAAGATGTAATCCAATTTAAAGGCATGTTGATGGAACATGCCTTTACTGAATTGTTCATTGAATGAAAGTGCGCAATTGGCTGATGAAGTTCAAGATTTGAAAATGAATTTTCGCCATCTCTTCTGCCGTTTGCTCTTCACAATTCTCCAGCCACTCCTGAATCACTCCTAAAATCGCCGATGTCAGGAAGGCGTGCATATACATGCGGAACGCTTCATTTTCAGCTGCTGGATGCAGACTGATCAAACGCTCCAACAGTACTTCACCGAATACGCGCTTTATTTTTTTGGCAAAAGAAGGATCTCCCTGATCACCAAGAATGGCCCTTAATGCGTGAGCATGTTCACTGATGAATTGAAAAATCTCTACAAAGGGCGGGTATAGTTGTTGTTGATGAAGAGCCAAAAAAGCCTCTTTCGGCAAAATGGCAGTAATGCGAGTTTGAAGTTCATTTAACAATTCCTGCTGTACGTGATCCATCAATTCATATTTATCTGCGTAATGCAAATAGAATGTGCCCCGATTAATGTTGGCTCGCTCTGCAATTTTCTTTACTGATACATGTGAGAACCCCTCTGCTTCAACGAGTGCAATAAAATGATGTTGTATATGCATTTTCGTCTTTTGTACCATATCCTCATGAATCGATGCCATGGAATGTCTCCTTCACTAAACATTTTTCCAAATATGTTGATTGTATTAGACCGAATGCTACCTTAGAATGATGATACACTCAACACCGTGTTAATTAAAGAGGGAGGATGTGTGTACAATGAAAAATGCGATTTCCATTGAAGGAATTGCTAAGGGTTTTCATCAGAAAAAGGTCATTCAGCCATTGAACCTGCATATTGAAAAAAGCGGAATTTTTGGCTTGTTAGGTCCATCCGGATGCGGAAAGACGACCTTGATTAAAATGATTGTCGGATTGATTAAGCCCGATGCAGGTAAAGTCACGGTTCTGGATCTTGAAGTGCCAAATGAAGCACTGTTAATGGAAGTCGGTTATATGGCACAGTCCGATGCTTTATATACAGAACTGACGGGAGCTGAAAACCTCGAATTTTTTGCGAAGCTATACCGTTTTTCGAAAAAGGAACGAAGGGAACGCATTCAATATGCAGCTGAAATCGTACAGTTGACGAATGATTTGAACGTTCGGGTTGCGCATTATTCAGGGGGAATGAAACGCCGTCTGTCACTGGCGGTGGCACTCATTCAAAATCCGGAGATTCTCATTTTGGATGAACCGACAGTAGGAATAGACCCTTTGCTGAAACAATCGATTTGGCAGGAACTTGAGCGTTTAAGAAATGAAGATCATAAGACGATCATCATCACGACGCATGTGATGGATGAAGCGGAACGATGCGATAAACTGGCGATGCTGCGTGAAGGTGAAATCATCGCGGCAGGAACCCCTGAAGCTTTAAAAGCACAATTTGCCGTGGAAACGCTTGATGATGTTTTTTTAAGGATTGGAGGTGGCCTTAAATGAGAATTGCCTCTCTTGTTACTAGAATTACACGGCAGATGCGCCGGGATCGAAGGACGCTCGCTTTATTTTTCCTTGCTCCATTGCTCATTTTAACGCTCATGTATTTTATTTTCGATACAGAAGCAAGTGATTTGAAAATCGTTGTTACAGGCAGTGATGAAGCAATGGTTAAAGCATTGAAACAAGCGGATTTTCAAGTAACGGCCGCTGAGGAATTTTCAGAGGAAAAAATGATTGAAAATGATACGGATGGCTGGCTTCAGGTTGAAAATGGCAAAATAAAACTGACGCTATTGAACGACGAACCGACCCGTGCAAAGGCCGTTCAAATGCAATTGATGCATGGCTTGCAAGGGAATGAAAAAAACACTCCTTCAATTGAGGTTGAGGAGCAATATGTTTACGGAGATGCCAACACAAAGGGTTTTGATACTTTCAGTCCGATGCTCGTCAGCTTTTTCGTTTTTTTCTTTGTATTTTTAATAGCGGGGATTGCGCTTTTGAAGGAGCGTACAAGTGGTACGTTGGAACGGCTGCTTGCTACACCGATTAAAAGATTCGAAATCGTAGCGGGCTATGTGATCGGATATGGCTCATTTGCTCTCATTCAAACCATAATTGTCGTATTATATGCTGTCAATGTATTGGATATCGTCCTTGTTGGCTCCATTTGGCTCGTTTTACTGACGAATATACTTGTCGCGCTCGTTGCATTATCGCTTGGTACATTACTATCGAGTTTCGCGACATCTGAATTCCAAATGGTACAGTTCATTCCGCTGGTCATCGTGCCGCAAGTCTTCTTCACAGGAATTTTCCCATTAGATGGCATGGCAGACTGGCTGCAAAAAATAGGCAAGGTCATGCCTCTCTATTACGCATCGGATGCCATGAACGGCATTATGTACAAAGGTTTCACATTCAATGAGGTTTTACTGGATCTACTCATTCTCCTTGCATTTGCAGCCGTTTTTATCACCATCAATATTATTAGTTTAAAAAAATACCGTGCACTATAAATCATAAAAAAAAAAAGCCGGAATTCTGGAAAGTGAGGAATCGGCTTTTTTTGTTTTACGGGATGAAGGCCGAATTATCCTTCCCATCGGTTGATTTATTCGAAAAGGCTTCTCCTTGACGGTTCTCTAATGACAGGTTAATGCAGGTTGTTGACGGGTTGTTAAAGATGTCCTAGGATATAAGGGTATGTAATGATTTGGTAATAAATAGAAGGGTGAGTTATATGTCTATAAAATCGGTCATGCTTTCCCTTTTGCTGTCGCAAGCAATGTTTTTGTGCGGTTTGCCTTTTTTTCTTCAGCTTCTATTATATTTGAATCCTTTGGTGATCATGGTTGTCTGGTTTTGTATACTTCTTTTCGTTTCGTTTGCGGTTCTTTATTTTCGAGGTGAAACGCTCAGAATTCCGCGCCTTTTATGGCAGGCAGTATTGTTTGGCTACAGTTTATCATTATTGGTTTTGCTGTTCTTCCGACCAGAAGGGCAGGTTTATTCGTATAATTTGATTCCTTTTTCTACGGTTCTTTCATATTTATCGAACGATATGAACGGGCTTGTATCATTTTATAACCTTAGCGCCAATGTGGGGCTGTTCATTCCATTCGGGCTGTATTTGTTGTCCAAGGATGGGAAAGAGTTCGACGCTTTAAGGAAATTTCTTTATCCATTACTTTCGATTTCGGGCATCGAAATCTGTCAGTTTGTTTTTCGGCGCGGAAGTTTGGATGTCGATGACCTGATCCTGAATATGATTGGTGTTTACCTGGGTTACATTCTGTATCCATTGTTCACGAGAGTGGCAGTGTTCCGTTCTGGAAAAGCAAAAGGATGAGAAGCAGTACAAATATGTTAAATGAAAGGATGAATTTTCATGTATAGCACTTTAGAAGAATTATCGAGCCATCCGGTGTTTCATTATTTTGCAGCGATTTCCAAAATCCCGAGAGGATCGGCTAATGAAAAAGCGATTAGTGACTATCTGGTTCGCTTCGCGAAGGAGATGGACCTGGAGGTGATCCAGGATGAGGCGCTGAATGTGATTATCAAAAAGCCTGCCACAATTGGATATGAGAATGCACCTACAGTCATTATCCAGGGGCATATGGATATGGTTTGCGAAAAGAATAAGGGAACGCTTCATGATTTTGAAAAAGATCCGCTTCAATTAAGGATTGTGGGAGACATGTTGTATGCGACGGATACAACATTGGGGGCGGATAATGGGATTGCTGTTGCTTATGCTTTGGCATTATTGGATGCAAATGATATTCCGCATCCCTCTCTTGAAATAGTCATAACGACTGAAGAAGAAACGACGATGAACGGTGCACTTGCTGTGGATCCGGCTCACTTTAAGGGAAAAATGCTGATCAACATCGATTCGGAGGAAGATGGAAAGCTGCTGGTCAGCTCAGCAGGAGGGATACGAGTTCGGCAGATCCTGCCAATCGGAAGGGAATCGGCTTCTATTGTTGATGCTGTATCTTATAACATCAGGATTAAAGGGTTGAAGGGCGGACACTCCGGTATGTCCATCCATAAGGAGAGAGGGAACTCCAATAAACTTTTGGGTAGAGTATTACATGAATTAACGACTGACTTCCCTTGCTTCATACAGCAAATGAACGGAGGCCTGAAAGGGAATGCGATCCCTCGTGAAGCGGAGGCAACTGTACTGATTCATGCAGAGGATGTTCAGAAGATAAAGGGGAGACTCCAGCAATGGGAGGATACTTTTAAAAATGAACTGCAATCTTCCGACCCTGAGGTATCGATTAGGCTTGAAAAGATCGAAACGATTTCTACAAACGTTTTTTCCAAAGAGACGGTGACTAAAGCCATTACCTCCTTACTGGTAATCCCGCATGGCGTTCAAGGAATGAGCATGGGAATAGAAGGATTAGTGGAAAGTTCTACGAATCTAGGGGTTGTTACAACAAATGAAACGGAAATGATATTCGAAAGTGAAATCAGGAGTTCGGTCAAAAGCATCAAATATAACATGGTTACGCAAGCAAAGGCGATTGCCGACATGCTTGGATGCGAACTATTGGTTGACGCGGATTATCCGGAATGGCCCTATAATCCTGATTCGAAACTCAAGAAATTATTTGAAGAGACATACAAGGAAAAATATCATGAGGATATTGAAATCATCGCAGTGCATGCAGGGATCGAGTGTGGGGTATTCATAGATAAGATACCAGGGTTGGATACTGTTTCAATCGGACCGGATATGTTTTCCGTACATACACCTGAAGAACACTTAAGCATCCCTTCGACCATAAACAACTGGGAATACTTTGTTTACACATTAAAGAGAATGAAGGATTTATAAACAACTGCACGGCTGGGGGCAGTTCAATTCAAAGATTTGGAGACATCCTATCGTTAATTGATAGGATGTCTCTTTTTTTGAGGGTTAGTAAATCTGATCGTTGATTTCCACTCCAGGCACTCGCTTTCCGCGGGCGGTCCGCCATCGGCGCTCTTTGTGCCTATGGGGCCTCCCTTGGACACGCTTGCTTGGATGAGGCTTGGCAGACAGTCGGCGGAAAGGGAGCGGGATTCTGAAAATCAACTGGAACGTTTTTTAATAGAAAGGCATTGTTAAACATTAAAGTGGATTTTTATGTGTATTCTATGGAACAAACGCACCCGTTACCAAAACGTCTACCACATCAGTTCATCCTTGATACTTAACTTATATAAAAATGGCATCAACATAATAACCAAAGCATAAGCAACTATTTCAAAAGATAAGACATAACCTTTAGGTACAACAAATGATACTAATGGCACAATCAATAAAGATATAAATATAAAAAGGCTTAATTGCTTTCTTGATTTCTTGGAAACGTATTGGGATGAATTACAGGATAGACATCTTAACTTTTTTTAAAAGGTAAACATTTAAAAAAGCCTCTATCCAACCCCATTTATAGCCACAGTGCTGACAGATTGGCATATGAAACAACGTCCTTTCTATTAAATCAATAAATTATATCATTTATTTCTAAACAATCCTGACCTTATGGGTGTATAAAGAAGATGCTGCCTTAAAGACAGCTTTGATCTGTTATATAATCAAAAATTATTCATTTATATTCTTCTATTTTAATTTTAAGTAAAAATACAATACTATCATCCTTTATCATTTTCTTCACTTCATTTTCGTCTTGTAAATTATATGTCCTTATAGAGTTTCCTTTGGATTCTCTGTATGCACCTAATAAATACGTTTCTCCTAATTTTAATTCTACTTTATCTTCCCCTATGGCATAATCCCATCCACTAAACACACCCACAGAATGAATTTTGTCTATTTTTTGTGGGGTTGCAGTTACATCGGGTGCATAAAGAAAACCTAAACGAGTATCATTAGTATTTATTATCCCAAATCCTAAGTTTCCTTCCTTCACTTTGTTAGGGCTTTTCCCATAAGATAGTTCAGCTAACGGTTGAGGTTCTTGTTTTCCATCTTTGTAACTTTCTATCCAAACATTTACCCAAGTTTTATCTGCATTATTTAATTTGAAATCAAAATCATACAGTTCCCCTAAATGTAATTTTTTAAAAGTATTCGTATGTTCAGATTCGGAATTAACTGAAATAGTAGCTATGCTGTCTTTAGAATTAGTGCAACCAGAAATTATTATCAAGGATAAAATTAATATTAAGCTAAAAATGAAATAGTTTTTTTTCAAAAGATTTCCCCCAGCTAACGCACCCGTTAATACCTTAATGCGTAGTTTACTATTTGTGATTTTTTAATATTCGAACCTCATCTTCTAGTTTATCTATTTTTTGTTGCAGTTCTTTCTTCCGTTGCATTAGTTTTCTCAGTAAAAACAAAGATAATATTACGAAAAGGAAAGATAGAATTAATCCTGGAATACCTATATTAGTTAACAAATTCTCACCGCCCAATCAATATTGATAACCAAATATTAGATTTTTTTGTAAAAATAGTCAATGACCATAGTTTGAATAGCTACACTTTAAAAACAAACCTGGCCAGGTTAGTTCATCAAGAAAAACAAAGCCAAAATAAAAAAACTGCAGGCAAACTGGCTTTTCTTCGAATTTGACTACAGTCTGAAAGAAACTGAGGTTTCTTTACAATCGTTATAAAATAAACTATTGTAAAGAAAACCTATCATTAGTCTAAATTATTGTTCGAAATCATTATGTATAGAGGAAGGTATAGGGAAATATGGGTGTAAAATATAGAATGGTCGTAGAACAAATGGAGAAAGAAATATTAGAAGGAAAATATACATTAAATACTAAGTTACCTACTGAAGAAGAGTTGATGAAGAAGTTCGATGTCAGCAGGAATACGATTAGAAAAGCTATCAACATATTGGTTGAACAGGGTTATATCTATCAAGTTCAGGGAAGTGGCATATTCCTTAGGGAATTTTCCAGACCGGGCTGCATTTCGATGAGGGATATGAATGGCTTAACCAAAGTGTTTCCAAATGATGAAATGAAAAGTAAAGTGTTGAAGTTAGAATTAATAGAGGCTGATGAAGAGTTGGCCAAACAAATGAAATGCAATGTAAAAACCAAAATCTATAACCTGAAACGGGTTAGATACTTAAATGGTGAACCCATTGTAATAGAAGAGTCCTTTTTCAATAAAGACATTATCCCCATCATAAATAAAGAAATCGCAAATGGTTCCATCTATGAATATTTAGTCGAGGATTTGAAGTTGAATATTGGTTTTGCAGATAAAATCATTTCGTGTGAAAAACTAAATGACAATGATGCCAAGCTTTTGGACTTGCAGCCAGGTGATCCGACTTTAATCGTTGAAAGTACAGTCTTTTTAAAAGCGGGAGCCGTTTTTGATTTTTCAATTGAGAAGTATAATTACACTTCTGCCAAACTGTTAACATTGACTTAAAAAGGGCAGGGAATTCTTTAGATGACGGATTTTAAGATAACTGAAACAAGTATAAATAATATACAAAGAGCGGCTGCATTTAGTTAGCAATCGCTCTTTTTTTAATTTCTCGTTCTATAATAATTTTCAGCTGTGGAAATAGGGGAGCTCAAAATGCTTCACGTTTTTGCAATAGGTCTAAGAAGATTCCAAAATAAATTAAGCATGAAAGTCAGGAAGATAAAAGTTTGAGGTTGCTCCCTGGTATTTCACATAGTTTGCTGCGCCTACCTCTGCAATTTCCCCAGCAATGACCACGAGCTTCGCATGTAACATCTCTTATGGATCCAGCTTCTACACGGTCACCGTTATAGGTACGGTTTTGGCAATGTCCCTGTCTTTGGGGGATTTGTTTAACTCTTATCCTCTACTGAAATCACTTCCTTGTTTTTCTTAGATAAAGAATCCGGGCTCACAATGGGGAACAAAAATTATAAACAATAAGGGCGAAAAAACTAAGGATTCTGGAATGTTGAACTCAAAAAAACATATTAGGGCTATCTAGGGAATAAAATGAATGGAATATTTTGAAGGAAAGTGGGGCAGTGCATGTGAAAATCCATGTGGTGAATAGGGGGGATTCTTTGTGGGGAATTTCCCAGCAATATGGTGTCAGCACCAACCGAATTGTTCGGATCAATGGCCTTGAAAATCCAGATAAGCTAGTGATTGGCCTAGCACTTTTGATTCCTGAACCTTATCTTCAGTACAGGGTTCAGCAAGGGGATACTCTAGATAAAATCGCAAATCAGTTTGGAACTACAGTACAGGAAATCATGCAATCGAATCGCATCACAAATCCTTCTACTATCTATCCAGGGCAGAGGCTAACCATTCCGGTTATTTATCATACCGTAAGGGAACGAGATACCCTTTATGATATAGCAAGACGTTATGGAACGACTGTTCAAGCCATTATGCAGCTGAATCGGATTACAGATCCGTCCAATATTTATATCGGACGGATAATAAGGATTCCCCAGAAACCAAAACCCATCATTGATGTAAATGGTTTTACAAATGTTTACGGGCAAGTAGGTGCGGAGCAGGTACGTGAAGTAGCCTACGATTTGACCTACGTAAGTCCATTTGGTTATAGAATGAGGAAAGATGGCAGCTTAGAAGTCATAGATGACACCCCGACGATACGGGCGGCACAGTCAACTGGCGTCATACCCATGATGTGCATAACGAATTTTTCCGCCACGGAAGCGGGAACTCAGCTTGCACATACGATCCTTTCCGATTTAAGTTTAGTGGAAAAATTATTAACCAACGTCATAAATACGATGAAAAATAAAGGGTACCGTGGATTGAATATCGATTTTGAAAGTGTAGCACCAGAGGACCGTGATTTCTATAATCGCTTTCTCCAAAGAGCGGTGGATCGATTGCATCCTGAGGGCTACTTTGTGTCATCCTCCCTTGCCCCAAAAACTAGCGCTAATCAAAAGGGAGCATTAGTTGAGGCACATGATTATCCAGTTCATGGACGGCTGCTCGACTTCGTAGTGCTGATGACATATGAATGGGGTTACCGAAAGGGGCCGCCGCAGGCAATCTCTCCCATTAATGAAATAAAGCGTGTCCTTGACTATGCCGTAACGGCTATACCAACAAATAAAATCTTCATAGGATTTCAAATTTATGCACGGGACTGGCTTGTTCCTCATGAAGAGGGGCAGGAAGCAGAGACTTTCGACATGCAGGAAGCCATCAGACGCGCCGTCCAATATAATGCAGAAATAAAATATGACGAGACAGCCCAATCACCTTATTATAGGTACAAAGATAATCAGGGACGCACGCATGAAGTTTGGTTTGAGGATGCACGCAGTGCTAAAGCTAAATTCGACCTGGTGAAGATTTACAGGTCAAGGGGTCTCAGTTATTGGGTACTTGGTTATCCTTTTCCCCAGAATTGGGAACTGCTTGGGGATACATTTATTGTACGGAAACTGTAGAGTGTTTTTTTACAGCAAGGTGGATTACACATAATTAATATAGTGATGGGCAGCTTTTTTATAAAGCTGTCTATTTTAGTGAAAACCCATTAGGTTTCGAAATGCACTACAAGAATTACCGGATTTTTATAACAACGTTAACAATCGTTTGGAATCCGAGTCCATAAAGGGGCTTAATCGAGGACGCCATATTGAAACTGAAAAATATAGAATTCGAAAAGACCGCTATATGGTGGTCTTTTTCATTTTATGAGATAAAGAGAACTCCTTAAAAACAGGTATGGGTAATTACCATAAAGGAAATGTGTTCTTCATTGTGGAAATGTATTACGGACAATCCCATTTAAGGAGGCATTTTTTTGGAATTAACCATCATTAATACGTTTACAGATCAACCTTTTAAAGGAAATCCTGCGGCTGTCTGCCTTCTTACCGGGGAAAGTGATAGCGAGTGGATGCAACGAATAGCTAAAGAGATTAATATGCCTGTTACTGCGTTTATTCACCTTCATAAAGGCGAATGGCAGCTGCGTTGGTTCACACCTTCCGTTGAAATCCCGATTTGTGGACATGGGACGCTGGCAAGCTCTTTCTTTTTGTGGGGTAAAGGATACGTGCCAAGGGATAAACCAATTGCCTATCAGACGAAAAGCGGGCTTCTCACTGCAAAATTCGTTGATGGAATGGTTCAGTTGGAATTTCCGTCATTAATCGAACAGGAGACCGCTGCCCCTGAATTACTGATAAAAGCTTTAGGTGTTGTGCCTGTGTATGTTGGACAAAACAAATGGGATTATCTAGTCGAAGTTCCATCAGAAGAAATCGTAAGGAATTTAAAGCCGGATTTCAATTCCATTGCCCAAATGCCGATTCGGGGCGTCATTGTAACTAGTCTATCGGATAGCGGTGAATATGATTTCGTTTCCCGTTTCTTTTCCCCTGCCCAAGGCCTTGACGAAGATTATGTAACGGGCTCGGCCCATTGTTGTCTCGGACCCTATTGGAAAAGCAAGCTGGACAAAAGTATCACCATAGCCTATCAGGCATCGGAAAGAGGAGGACTATTGAAGGTTGAAGTAACGGAAGACACAGTTAAACTTTCTGGCCATGCCGTGACAATATTCGAAGGGAACTTAACCATTTAATGCGGGAGCCGTTTTTGATTTATCCATCGAGAAATATAATTACACTTTAGCGAAATTATTAACATTGACTTAAAGAGGGCAGAACTTCTTAAATGAAATTTTCACGGTGTGAATTGGAGATATCGATTCACACCGTATTTTAATTCATTTTTCTTCTTTTCCAACGATCCCATAAAACAAGATCTTCATAATATCTTCAGTCAAAGGCAGGATTTGTTGATAAACCTCTTCCCGCTGGATGTATTCATTCAACGCTTTTATAAAAAATAAAATCGCTTCATTAGATAAGTTTGGATCAACATATCCTTGTTCCTTCCCCTGGTTAAACAGATCAATAAAGCGTGGCAGTGCCTTTTCTGTATATATTTTTTCCATATAATTGATTCCGGAAGTATATTCCCTCATTAAATATTGATAAAAATCTTCGTGAATTTGTTTCGCTGTTTCATTCTTTGTGAACATAATTTGCTTTATTTTTTCAGGGAAAGCAATGTTGCTGGCAAGTATTTGTTCAAATTCATCCAATGCCTTATCTGTATAATAAATAAACACCTCATGAATTAAATTATGTTTACTTTCGAAGTAATTATATATCGTTACTTGAGATACATTCGCTTTTTTGGCTATTTCTCCTATAGATATCTTTTGTACACCATACTCCATGAATAAACCTAAGGCAGCCTCTAGTATATTCAATTTTTTTTGTTCCCTGCGGCGTTGAAATCCGTCCATTTATTTCACCTCAACCTTAGTTTAATTAAAAATATGTAATAGAACAATTAAATAAGTTCATAAACTATTGTCAGGAATTGTTATTTTATATATTATGAACTAAATCGATTAAAATATTTCATAATTTCTTTTCAGAGGAAGAGGTGGATGAGGAATGTCAGTATTGAAAACAACGGATTTAACGAAAAAGTTTGGAAAGTTTACTGCTTTAAATGGTGTGAACATTGAAGTGAATAAAGGTGAGGTGTTTGGATTCATCGGTCCTAATGGTGCTGGAAAATCAACAACGATCCGTGTGCTGCTCGGGATTTTAAAAGCGACGGATGGGGAAGCGAAGATTTTCGGCAAGGATGCATGGAAAGATGCGGTTGAAATTCACAAGCGAATCGCGTATGTTCCAGGAGATGTGAACCTATGGCCCAACTTAACAGGCGGGGAAGTTATTGACCTGTTTGTTGAATTACGAGGGGCGAACAATAAAAGCAGGCGCGAAGAACTTATAAAAAAATTCGATTTGGATCCTTCCAAGAAATGTGGAACATATTCAAAGGGGAACCGGCAAAAGGTTGCTTTGATTGCTGCTTTCTCATCTGATGCCGACCTTTATATATTGGATGAACCAACATCAGGTCTAGATCCATTGATGGAAAGAGTTTTCCAGGAATGTGTGCTGGATGCGAAAAATGAAGGGAAAAGCATATTACTTTCCAGTCACATTCTTTCTGAAGTGGAAAGGTTATGCGATAAAGTGGGCATCATTCGGCAAGGGCAAATAATTGAAACGGGAACATTGGATGAGTTACGTCATTTAACGAGAACAAGCTTGCTTGTCGAAACGAAGCAACCTATTCCTGCTTTGGGGAATGTAAACGGGGTTCGGGATATCGTGAAGAAAGACCAAGCACTTTCATTCCAAGTGGATACAAATGAATTGGATAATGTTATGAAGTATATAAGTCAATTTGGTATTGTGAAATTGGAAAGCGCGCCACCCACATTGGAAGATTTATTCATGAGCCATTATGAAGGCGAAAGGAAGACTTCTGATTTTGGGGCGGGAGGTGCGTTATAATGCCAAACCGGTCCTATCATAATACAGGAAGACTCTCCCGATTCATCGTACGGCAAGATCGGATTCGGATCCCTGTTTGGATAATTTCCCTATCCGTCCTTTCATTTATGGTTGCGATGGCATTCACCGATCTGTACCCGACGGGGCTAGAAAGGCAAACTATTGCTGAAACGATGAGGAACCCTGCAATGACAGTGATGGTGGGGAAAGGTTACGGCCTGGATGACTATACAAACGGAGCGATGATGGCGCATCAAATGTTACTTTTGACCGCTATGGCAGTGGGGATAATGAGTATTTTACTTGTTACGCGCCATACACGCGCAGATGAAGAGGACGGCCGTATCGAAATGATCCGTTCTTTGCCGGCTGGCCGGTTGGCTAATTTATATGCAACCATTTCCGTATCGTTTGGAACGAATGCATTGATCGCGATACTAACGGGTTTCGGATTGTATGCTCTGGGAATTGAAAGCATGGATTTGGAAGGTTCCCTTATGTATGGAGCTGCTTTAGGGGCAACCGGTATTTTCTTCTCGGCGATAACGGCATTATTTGCCCAGCTTACGGAGAGTGCGCGAGGTACCATTGGTTACTCCATCACTGTTTTGCTTCTCTCCTATCTTATTCGGGCGATTGGGGATGTAAGCAATGAAACACTTTCCTGGTTTTCACCATTGGGTTGGGTTTTAGGTTCAGAAGTATATGTGAATAATTATTGGTGGCCAATCATCCTTACGATCGGTGCGGCAATCATTTTGGTCGTACTATCTCTATATTTGAATGCCATCCGTGATTTGGAAGCTGGATTCATACCGGCTAAGCCTGGCAGAAAATATGCTTCATCGTTTTTGAAAAGTCCGCTTGGTCTCGCGCTAAGGCTTCAGCGGACAGGATTAATTGCGTGGGCAGCCGGGATGTTCATTTTAGGAGCATCTTACGGTTCCGTTTTAGGTGATTTAGAATCCTTTTTTGCAAAAAATGAAATGATGGCTGAACTATTGACGCCAGTTGAAGGCTATTCGCTGACAGAACAATTCTTGACAATGTTGATGTCAGTCATCTCCATGATATGCACCATTCCGCCTTTAATGGCGATGTTAAAGCTTAAAGGGGAAGAGAAAAAGAACCATACTGAACATTTACTGAGTCGTGCTGTATCCCGTACAAGGCTTATGGGCAGCTACTTTATCATCTCCGTGATTGGCGGTTTTCTCATGATTACGCTTGCTGCAGTGGGTCTTTGGGCAGTCGGGAATTCAGTAATGGATGAAGGGATTGCTTTCGGCACTTTATATAGTGCAGCAATGGTCTACCTGCCTGCGATGTGGATCATGATTGGTATCGCAGTGCTGTTCATTGGCTTTGCACCAAAATTCTCTGGCTTGACTTGGCTTTACCTGACATACTCAATCTTAGTCGTTTATTTAGGGGGAATGCTTCAATTTCCGGAATGGATGGGAAAACTCACACCATTTGGCCATATTCCGAAACTTCCTGTTGAAGATATGGACTTCATGAAAGTATCCATACTTACAATCATAGCTATAGTTTTATTGGCTGTTGGCTTTATCGGATATAACAAACGGGATATTCGAGGTTGACGAATCAACTATGATTCTATTATTCCTGCAAATTGTCTTCAGACTAAAGCCTGATTTCTTTGTTTCAATGAGAAATCAGGCTTTTTATTGGTTATCAGTCATGGGGAAATAATAATAGTACACCTAGCGCAATGATGATAAAGAATAAATAGCTTTCGAACTTCTTCGCAGGAATTCGCTTATTCATGAAGATTCCGAGACCTGTCGCAAGTAATATAGCTGGAATGGAATAAGCGAAAAGAATAAGTGAATCGGCAGTCCATAGTCCGCCTAGCGCATGACCCGTCACGACCAGGATTCCGGATATAAGAAAATGGGCTTGCAATGTTCCGCGGAATCGATCTGGATTCCATCTTCGTAAAGTTCCATAGACGACGACCGGCACTCCATTAAAGTTATAGGCGCTGCCAAGGGTTCCCGAGGCAAAACCGAACGGCCATACCCAGCCCTTCGAGTTAAGTATCGGTTTATCCACAGCGTGAAAAAGTTTTTGCTTAAGAAGAGAATATCCCCCATATGCAATCAAAAAAACACCGAGTGCAGAAGTAATGATGATAGAAGGTGCGTAATGTAGCAAAGCGAGGCCGGCTGGTATGCCGACGACCGTTGCAAGCGCCAGCCTGATTAATACCGAGCGTTCAATATGCCGCCATCCACTAACGACGGTTAATGAAGCAACGGTAAGACCTGCCAATCCAATCAAGGAAACTGAAGTATTAAGCGGAATGTGAAGTAAGGCAAGCAGAGGCATGCTGACAATCGCTTCACCGAACCCGAACATTGTCCGCATCAAGGCACCGATAAAGACTGCCGCCACCACCAATATGATGCTGCTGATCGTCATTATTTCACCCCCTGAAGCAAAAATTTACCTTACTATAATTATACCACACCAAACCGCTTTTTGTTTGGCGGAAACTTGATTTATAATGGGTTATTTAAGGTCTTTTTTACCCTATGTAACGCGTTTGTTTTGTTGTTTAATAGAGAGGTACACGATTATGTATTCGTTGTGCAGTGAGCTGGAATGAGGGCGTGAAATGGGTCCGCATCTTGTGGTGTTGTGTGGTGATAAAGATGGAATATGATTCTCTTTAATTGAATTTGATGTGAGGGTTGTCTTACAGATTAATAGAGATAACGAAGGGGGGTGTGGAAATATGATACGGGCAATACGGAGGCATTTTTTTCATGCAAAAAGATTTAAAGAAAAAGTCATAGCCTTTCATTGGATTTAGAACCAGGAAAGGCTATGAATGCGTTCACCTTTTATCAAGCTTAGCAGAAAGATAATTTCCGGCGAATTGGACGGATTGAACAATGATGATAAGAAGGAATACGGTTGTTATCATGATGTCAGTCTGAAAACGGTAGTATCCATAACGAATGGCCAAGTCGCCAATTCCCCCGCCGCCCACGACCCCGGCAATAGCTGAGTAAGAAATGAAAGAAACGGCAGTGACAGTAAGGCCTAACAGGAGACCGGAACGCGCTTCTAATAATAAAACTTTGATAATGATCTGGACAGGAGACCCCCCCATCGCCACAGCAGCTTCAATTGTTCCCTTTGGCACCTCACGTAAAGATTGTTCAACAAGCCGAGCTAAAAACGGAATGGCAGCTATCGATAGTGGGATGGAGGCGGCCAGCGGACCAACAGATGTACCCAATATTGTTCTTGTAAATGGAATAAGAGCAATGAGTAAAATGATGAATGGGAAGGAACGGACCGTGTTGATCATTGCGTTTAAAACGTTATTTAAGATTGTCTGTTCGAGTAATTGCTCCTTTGAAGTTAAAAATGTAATGAAACCAAGTGGGAGGCCCAATAAGATGGCCGCCAATATCGCTATTCCCACCATTAAAAATGTTTGTCCTACACCTAAGTAAATTTCAGGAAGTAAGGAAATGATATTATCAAACACTTACCTTCACCTCTTCAGATTCATGTTTTAATAGAATTTTACCGATTTTCGTTGTGGGTATGGTTCTATTATCTAAGTTCAATTCCTCCATGATTCTCCCATTTTCCATGACCGCCACCCTATTTGCTAACCTTCGAATTACATCCATTTCATGAGTCACGATCAGGATGGTCACACCATAGGTTTCGTTTATTTTTTTTAGATAGGCCAGGATGGATTGAGTGGTTTGTGGATCAAGTGAAGAGGTTGGCTCATCACAAAGCAATACATTTGGTCTTGTGCTTATGGCACGGGCAATCGCGACTCTTTGCTTTTGTCCGCCAGAGAGCTGCGCCGGATAATGATTGGCTTTATCAGCTAAATCAACGATTTGCAGGGAATCAGTTATAATTTTGGCTCGCTCATGTTTTGGTACATTGGCAAGTTCCAATGCCAGGCTAACATTTCCTTGTACCGTTCGATTTGCCAAGAGGTTGAAATGCTGAAAAACCATCCCGATTTTGTTGCGTGCTTCTCGAAGCTGTTTGCCAGATAAATCACTAAGGATAGAATCATTTATTGCTATCGTACCTTCCGTAGGCTTTTCTAATAGGTTACCCATGCGCAGTAAAGTCGATTTACCTGCACCGCTAAAACCGATGATCCCATATATTTCATTCTCCTTAATATCCAGGTTTACATTGGAAACGGCAGTGAATAATTCGTTTTTTACAGTAAATGTCTTACCTACATTTTTAAATGTTATCATTCTGGAACCTCCCAATCTTAAAGCGTTATATCCATTCATTTAAAATAATCAGGTCGGTGAAATCCTTCAAACTCTTTATTGCTTTCAATCGCTTTTTGAAATTCAGGGGATTGGTAGGCGTCAATGATTTCCTTCACGAATTGTTTGTCTTTATCTTCGGTTCTTACAGCCACAAAATTTTGATATTCAAATGGGGGATCCTCTAAATAGATGGCAGAAGATAATTTCCGGTCGGATACCAAGATGGTATACCCATTGGCTACCGCATAATCTACATCAGGCAAGATTCGGGGAACTTGAGCCTGTTCCACCTCAACAAATGAAAAATCCACTTTTTGATCAACGATATCTTTTTTGGAAACAGTCAAGGGGTCGTATCCTTTTTTTAATTGAAGCCACCCTATTTGTTCAAGCATTCTTAATGCTCTTGCCACGTTAGCGGGATCATTCGGGATTGCCACCTTTTGCCCATCCTTCAATTCATCCTTGCTGCCGTGCTTATCAGAATATAAGCCCATAGGAGCTGTGGGAACTTTTATGGTTTCGGTAAGCTCCAGTTTGTTTTCATTAATGAAATTCTTGAAAAAAGCAGTATGCTGAAATACATTTACATCGATCGAGCCTTCAGCCAAGGCAAAGTTTGGTTGGTTTGGGTCACTGATTTCCACGTATTTAACGGCGTATCCTTTATTTTTCAAATAAGGTTCTATGCCTTTTTTCACTTGGTCACTATAAGGACCTGGAGTGAAGCCGAAAATAATTTCTTTCTTAGCTTCACTCGCTGCTTTTTCACTGCCGTTGCTGTTGCAAGCTGAAAGCAACATGACGAATAATAGGGACATGATGATGAACAGAAATGAATTTCTCATGTGTAATTCCTCTTTTCTTTTTTTGTATAGGGTTCATTCTTTTTTTAGGAATAAAAAAAAGCATGAACAAGGTTTGTTCATGCCGCCGGTTATCCGGTAGGCTTGCATAGTATAGTTTTCCAATTGGAATAATTAAACTATAACAAGAGCATGGATAATTTATCAAGTATTAATTTTTATGGATATTTATGGGTGAAAAACAAAAACGCACTTGACCAATTGATTTTATCGGATTATGATAGTGAACATAAAAAAATAGCTTATCGGACAACCGAGAGCCCTTGTTAGGAGTCAGTTTTATACTCCTTCAAGGGCTTTTGTGTTATCCAAGGAGGAGTTGGGAACTTAATGAATAAGAGAAGCCGGCTTGCCGAAAGTTTGAAAGATGGAAGAAATGTTTGGCTTGATGGAAAGAAAATAGACGATCTATATGCCCATCAGGCTTTCACAGGCACTTTAAAGACTTTAACAAATTTGTTGGGTATGCTGGATTCACCTGAAGAACAAAAGATTGTCGGGTATGAAAGTCCAAAAACAAAGGAATATGTTCATAAATCTTTTCTCATTCCTAAAGATTTGGAAGAACTGATTTCAAGAAGAAAGGCTTTTGAATTATGGTCGCGGAAAACTTACGGAGTAATGAGCCGATTATCTGACTATGCGAATTCGATGGTCACAGGATATTTCATTGATAGGGATTTCTTTAACCAGTATGATTCAGGATTTTCCAAAAAAATCACTGCATACTATGAACAGGCTAGGGATGAACGGCGTATTGTGATCCAGGCGATTCTTGATCCTCAGATAAATCGGTCAAAGCCGAGTGATGAGCAGGAAGATGCTTTATTGAAAGTCATAAGGGAAACGGAAGAAGGAATTGTTGTTAGGGGTGCGAAAATGATTGCTACCGCTTCCCCGTATGCACATGATGTCATCATCATGCCGCATCAGAAGCTTACTCCTGATAAAACGGAGCATGCCAATATGTGCATTATCCCTTTGAATCTTCCTGGCCTGCAAATTGTCTGTCGTGAATCATTCGCTTCAAAAGACCAAAAGAAACATCCATTAAGTGCACAATTTGATGAAATGGACGCTGTTTTAATATTTGATGATGTGTTGATTCCATGGGAACGCGTATTGATTAGGGGATCCGTAGAAGGAGTGTTTGAAGCTCAGCGGCACCAGCAATTAAACTGTCTCGCCCATCATCAGACGGTCGTCCGCTTGCTGACGAAACTTCAATTCGTTACAGGTGTGGCTACGGCCATCGCACAATCGATCGGTGTTGATCAATTCTTACAAGTGAAGGAAAAGCTTGGTGAACTATATACCCAAATCGATAGTATAGAAGCGTTGCTTATTGCTTCAGAGGTTCAAGGTTCACTTAACGAAAATGGCGTTTATCTGCCTGCTCTCGTACCTTTGCAAACGGCACGAAATCTTGGAACCCGCCATTATCCAAGAGCGATCGAGATTTTAAAACAAATCGGGGCGGGCGGTTTTATCCAGCTCCCTTCTACAACGATAGAGGACAGCAACGACCTCATTCCACTATTGGAAAAGTATTTTAGAGGAGCGAATGTTGATGCCGTCACTAAAACTTCTTTATTTCAAATAGGATGGGAACTGATCGGAAGTACACTGGGATCGAGGCATGATCTGTATGAAAGGCTGTATACCGGGGATCCCATTCGAACCTTCGCTTTGCAGTATGAAACCTATGATAAAGAGCCATTAAAACGAAAACTCCACCGTTTTTTGGAGGGGGTAAATGGAAAGGGGAATCGTGATGATCGAAAACAATCGGTATCTTCAACGACTTAATGATGGCAGAAATATCTGGTTAGATGGCGATATCGTCAAAAACTTAGACGAACACCCTGCATTTAAGGGAACGGTCCATACGATACAGTCATTGCTGGATTTACAAACAAAACCAGACAGTAAATCCTTGCTGACATACCAAACGGAGGAAGGGCTTGATGCGAACCTGTCCTTTCTCGTTCCAAGGACACATGAGGATCTGGAAAAAAAACGTTTGGCGTACCAGCATTGGGCCGATCAGACTTTTGGAGTCATGAGCCGTCTATCTGAATATTCCCGTTCCATATTTACTGGTTGGTTTGCAAACCGTTCAGAGTATGAAGATGCACATCCAGGTTTTTCTGAAAAAATAGAAAGCTATTACTATCAATCCCGTAATCTTGATTTATTGTCAACAGTTGCAGGGCATGATCCACAAAAGGATCGTTCAAAAACAGCAGAGGAGAAGAAACCGGGGATTTTACATATCAGCCGTAAAGATAGCGAAGGGATCTATGTTCGCGGTGCGAAAATGATTGCGACAGCAGCTCCATATGTTGATGAAATTTTAATCTTTTCCTATCACAAGAGAGGAGAAAATGAACGTGCATTCGCCAATGTTTTCTTTGTACCTGTCAATGCCAAAGGATTGCATATCGTTTGCAGGGAGTCATTTGCTGATGAACGGGAGGAGGATCACCCGCTAAGTGCACGCTTTGATGAAATGGATGCAGTCCTGATTTTTGATGATGTATTCATCCCTTGGGAGCGAGTGCTGGTTCATGAGGATCCGGAATTTGCATGGAAGCTTCGTTGTGATGCCCCTTCATCACTGCTTAGCCAGCATCAAACAGTAGTGAGACTTGTCAGCAAACTGGAAAGTGTCGTAGCAATCGGGAACGAATTAGCGGAAACGGCCGGGGCAACACAATTTCTACATGTGAAAGAGAAGCTTGCAGAATTGATCATACAGCTAGAAACCATAAAGGCATTGCTGCTCGCTTCAGAATATAAAGCAAAAATGTATAACGGCATACTGCTTCCTAATCAAGATTTCTTAGCGACAGCAAGGAATCTGGGAACTAGATTCTACCCAAGGGCATTGGAAATTCTCCAGCAGATTGGTGCAGGGGGGCTATTACAGGTCCCATCCAGCATAAAAGAATTGGAAGGTCCCATAGGTCCTTTGTTAAAAGAATATTACCAGGGGACAGAGACATCTGCAGAAGATAGGACACGATTAATTAAATTAACGTGGGATCTATTGGGGAGTCCGCTTGCATCAAGACATGAATTATATGAGAGATTTTATTCCGGCGATCCCGTCAGAACGTATGCAGCCCAGTACAATAATTATAAAAATAAGCAAAAACTCGTTGATTATGTTTATGAGGTTTTAAAATAAGGGGGTCCTATAATGTCTGTACATTTTTACTGGTATGTACCTACAAATGGTGATGGTGAATACTTAGGCCTAAACGAGCCGCAGAGGAAGCCTACTTTGGATTATATAATAAGTGTTGCGAAAGCAGCTGAAAAGGCCGGTTTTGAAGGGATATTAATTCCTACGGGTATACCTTACCTAGACTCTTGGGTAGTGGGTTCGGCCATCATTCATCATACGAGAACAATCAAGCCATTAATCGCTTTTCGCCCAGGATTCATTGCTCCGACGATTGCGGCGAAAATGGCCGCGACCCTTGATCAATTCTCAGAAGGGAGATTGCTTGTCAATGTAGTGACTGGAGGTTCGGCAAAAGAATTGGGTCAGGATGGTGACTTCGTTGAGCATAATGAGCGATATGCCAGAACAGGAGAATTCCTTGAAGTCGTACAAAAATCATGGACGGAAGAGAAAGTGAATCATATAGGAGAATATTTTACGATCAGTGATGGAGTATTGAATCCAAGCATTCACCAAAGTCAGAATGTTCAGATTTATTTTGGAGGTTCATCTGATGCAGCAAAGGAAATTGCAGCGAAATCCGCCGATGTTTATTTGCAATGGGGAGAACCAGCTGAGCAAATTGAACAACAAATCAATGATGTTAAACAAAGAGCGAAGAAGTATGGAAGGCAATTGGAATATGGTGTCAGGATTCATGTGGTCGTTCGGGATGAGGAGAGTGAGGCATGGGAGGCAGCCGCAAAAATAATAAGTAAGGCTGACAGGGAAACTCTGAATAATATGAATCATTACTATGAAACGACGGATTCAGTGGCCCAAAAACGGATGAATGAATTAACGAGGAATAATGAGCGTTTTGGAAGATATGGTTGGTCGGGAATCGGGAAAATCAGAAAAGGAGCGGGTACAGCCATTGTAGGCACTCCTGAACAAGTAAGGGAAGGACTGCAGGAATATATCGATATTGGCGTCAAGCATTTTATCCTATCCGGTTTTCCTCATTTAGAGGAGGCAGAAAGATTTGGGCAAGCAGTACGCCCATTATTTGCGGAAAAGGTTTTATGAGCAGGAAGTTCCTGAAAACTAAGGAGGGAAGGATATGAAATTTTCAATCTGGGGAGCTAATTTATCAGGTGGTTTCTTGCGGGCAAACGTAGAACAAAATACGGATGGAAGTATGGAATATAATCGGAAGCTCGCAAAAATGGCAGACCAGCTACAAGTCGACTCCATCCTTTATGCCATTCGCTATGTTGGCAGTATTGGAGGTAGCTCGACGGATAGAGGTCAACTTGATCCCTTATCAGTAATTACCGCTTTGGCAGGGGATACGGAAAACGTTCATTTTATTGCTGCAGTTTTACCGGGATTCATTCACCCTGCAACCCTCGCAAAAGTAAGTTCAAGCATCGACATTATCTCAAATGGGAGATTCCACATAAATTTGGTCAGCGGTTGGTTTAAAGAAGAGCAAGAAATGTTTGGGATAGAATGGATTAAGCACGAAGAGCGATATAAACGCTCAAGGGAATACCTAGAAGTATTAAAAGGATTGTGGACGACCGATAATTTTTCTTTTCAAGGGGATTATTATCAAATAAAGAATGCCATATTGGCACCGAAACCCATTCAAAAACCTTATCCGGCAATCTATCAAGGCGGTAATTCCCAAGATTCCCAAGAGATGGCCGGGGAATTATCCGATTATTACTTTATGAATGGAGCTTCCATAGAAGAGTTGAAAGAACAAATGAATTATGTAAACGCTGTAGCACAAAATCATGGTCGTGAAGTGAAATTTGCCGTTAATGCTTTTGTCATTGCCAGAAAAACGGAAGAGGAGGCAAGAAGCGAATATCGGTATATTATCGAACAGGCAGATGATACGGCAATAGCACAGTTCAAAAACCGTAAAGATACGAAAGGAATGTGGAAAAATGCATCCTCTATTAGTGATTTTGTTGCTAATAATGAAGGATTCAGGACAGGGTTGATCGGTAGTTACGAATCAGTTGTAAATAAAATTCAGGAACTTCAAGCAATTGGAATTGATAAGATCCTATTAACTTTTCGAAATGCACTTGAGGAATTACCGGATTTTTATAACAACGTTAACAATCGCTTACAATCAGAGTTCATAAAGAAATAAATATGGACAAGGAATTCAGAAGTTTAATCGAGGATGCCATATTGAAACCAGGATAATATATGGGTAAATATAGAAATCAAAAAGACCGCTATATGGTGGTCTTTTTCATTTTATGAAATAAAGAGAACTCTTTAAAAACAGGTAAGGGTAATTACCATAAAGGAAATGTGTTCTTCATTGTGGAAATATATTACGGACGATCCCATTTAAGTAGGCACTTTTTATGGAATTAACCATCATTAATACGTTTACAGTTCAACCTTTTAAAGGAAACCCTGCTGCTGTCTGCCTTCTTACCTGGGAAAGTGACAGCGAGTGGATGCTCTAACGGGGCAGCATAACCGTTCATAAAAGTATACTTTTACGAACCTACAGCTTTCGTCTAGCAAACCCTTGCTACATCAAGGTTGTAAAAAAATCCTGAATAAACGAAAACGACTAAGAACCAAACCCCTGATACACATGGGTTTGGCTTTTTTAGCTACTTCCTAAAAATTCACTTTATGTAAACTAGATTTGTATAAAGTATTCATTCGATCCTTTGAGGTCTTCTTCAACGGGGGAGTTTAGTTTATTTTCTTAATTTAATGGACAAATTATTATAAGGTGAAATTATGCAATGGTACGTTAATACAAAATTAGGTACAAGTTTGTCAAAAAATATAGAAGTTGGAGAGAAATGAATATTAAAATAGAGAACTTAACAAAACGACTATCTGCTGCTAAAATAATTGTTTTTTATTACCTAGTAGCTGTAGTGGTTTCAACCATTTTATTGCTGCTACCTATTACTCAAAAACAGAATGCAGAGCTCGGATTTATTGATGGAGTATTCATTTCTATTAGTGCGGTAACTGTAACAGGATTATCTCCGGTAGATGTAAGCCAGCTGCTTAGTGTTCCCGGTACGTTTATTTTTGCAATCATCCTCCAGTTTGGTGGAATTGGGATCGTGGCTTTCGGAACAATACTATGGCTTGTATCAGGAAAGAAAATAGGACTCAGGGCAAGAATACTCATGACGACAGAACAAAACAGCCCCACTTTTTCCGGGATTGTTCGGTTCATACGAATGATCTTCTTTTTCTTTGTCATGATTGAGCTATTAGGGGCTGTTGTATTCGGTACATATTTTTTGAAGTATTTCCCAACATGGCAAGAGGCTTATTTACAGGGTTTCTTCGCCTCTGTGTCTGCTACGACAAATGCTGGTTTTGATATCACAGGAAAATCACTGATTCCGTTCGCAGACGATTATTTTGTCCTGACCCTTAATATAGTACTCTTTATTATCGGATCCCTTGGGTTTCCTGTTTTAATGGAGGTAAGTCAGTGGCTCAGGCATAAGGGAAAGATGCCATTCCGGTTCACTTTGTTCACAAAAATTACAACCGTAACTTTTTTCATACTGATCGTAATTGGAGTCATTTTCATCTATCTGTTTGAGTACAGTCATTTCTATTCAGAAAAGACTTGGCATCAATCCTTTGTCCATTCTTTGTTTTATTCGATATCTTCAAGGACTGGCGGAATGGCGATCAGCGACATCAACCAATTTTCAGTACCTACCATTTTGTTACTGAGTATTTTTATGTTCATAGGGGCATCCCCCAGCAGTGCTGGGGGTGGGATAAGAACCACCACGTTTGCTGTGATGCTGCTTACCATTTACAACTATGCGAATGGGAACAGAACAATAAAAGTATTCAAAAGGGAGATCGATGAGGAAGATATCATCAAGTCATTCATCGTTTTCACAACAGGTATGATACTGTGCAGTGTGGCAGTTGTCATTCTTGCATGCATTGAATCTGCCTTTTCCCTAATGGAAATTTTATTCGAAGTTTCCTCTGCTTTTGGCACTGTAGGCCTTTCGCTTGGCATTACACCGGAATTGAGTACTGCTGGGAAGGTCGTAATCATGATTTTAATGTTTATAGGGAAAATCGGGATGTTTACCTTCTTATTCAGTATGGGAGGCAAATCAGTTAAACATGCGTATCACTATCCTAAAGAGCGCATCATTATAGGATAAAAAATGTACTACTGCAAAGGTAATCCAATAATAAAGGATAAAAACGGTAATCAACATACAAAAGTGCAATAATTGTATTGAAAATCCTTTTCTTCTTCAACTATCCTCCACTTATATTGAATAAGCAGCAAAAAGGATCTTTCAGTTTTGAAGATCCTTTTTTAATACCGATAACATCTGATTATGTTAACCATCCTCTTACAAATAAGGTTTTAGTTGCATTGATGGCAACCTTTTAGCCTTTAAGGCTAGTATTTTATATTTTCGTCTTTTCCCCTTGTTCGTATAAAAATTCCGAAATGGGAGGTATAGCATTGTTGCTACCGTTCGTAAAAGTAGACTTTCTCGAACGTCCCGAACGGTATAAATGCACTTCTTTTAAAACGAACACTTTATTACTTAAAATTTAGATAGAAACTCTCCTTTTGACAAAAGGGTATTCGGAATAGTCTCATCCCGAAACCATGATTTTAAAACAAGACTAGAATATCCTTCATGTTTTTTTATTATAATCCTTATTGGATTGAAGAAATTTGCGATACTTCTGCCGAGTAACTGACTAGCTGAGACACCGCAGGCGACTGCTTTGATGCGGCTTGGCAGACAGTCGGGGGAAAGGGAGAGGATTACTGAAATCAGCTGAAACGTTTTTTTGAGGGGGGGGAAACCTTGGACGCGTTTCCCCGCAGGAGTCTCGCACCCGTTACCCTTTTTAGTGAACAAGAATCGAAATGGCACTATACACTAATAACAAAGCCATGATTACATTAAACTGACTTCGATACTTTGATAAAAACGTTTGAAAAACCGAACCGAACATACTCCAACAGAACGTACTCATAAAACCAACAAAAGCCAGAAATAATGAAAAGAATAGTAAGCTGAAATTTGTAGAGTGATAAGGTAGTATGAAGGTCGATATTGCCGTGATGCCATATAAGATGCCTTTTGGATTAATGAATTGTAAAAGCATGCCTGCTATAAAGCTGTTGTTCCTGTCATCATTATCGTCCTTATCTTTATTTGAACTGGAAATGATTTTTATGGCCAGATACAGCATATAAATTGCACCTAGGATAGTCATGATAAATTCAATCTTTGGTATGAAATTTTCAAGCAAAACATTAAAATAACTACACAATAACATTATTACAAAAAAACCGGCACCTACTCCGAAACAAAATTTAATCGTCTTTTTTAACCCGTACTTGTTCGCAAATAACATGGCCATGATGTTATTTGGTCCTGGAGTGAAACTTGTAACAAAAACAAATAGCAAAAAAGATAGTAAAGGCATGGTTGACTCCCCTTTGTATGCTATAATGATCAAAAGTGACATTATAACGACTTCCTTTTTATTGTACAATGCCGACGTTATATTGTAAATAAGGAGCATTTTTATGGAAGAAATAAATTTTATTATTGCTAACAATTTAAAAGCTATCAGGGAAAGTAAGAAATTAAGTCTTGAAAAGGTTGCTGAATTAACTGGAGTAAGCAAAACGATGATCGGACAAATCGAAAGGGGAGGATCAAGCCCTACGATTACAACCATTTGGAAAATAGCCAATGGATTAAAGATTTCATTTTCTTCACTGATAAATAGTCCGCAGCCAGATACAAAAATTGTTTTAAAAAGTGAAATTCAATCATTATCTGAAGATAACGGCAAATATCGAGTTTATCCCCACTTTCCCTTTGAAGATGAGAAGCGGTTTGAAGTATATTCAGTCGAGATAGAAAAAGGTGGATTCCTAAGTTCCGATTCGCATAGAGATGGAACTGAAGAGTACATTACTGTTTTTGAAGGGGAAGTGACTGTACGTGTAAATAACGAAGAATATACAGTAAGGAGTGGTGATTCTATCAGATTCAAGGCTGACAGGCCGCATGCCTACCATAATTCAGGGGACACATTAACTCGATTAAGTATGATCCTGTATTATCCAGCTTAAATAAGTGAGTAATGCTGTTTCTGCTTATTATATATCTTTGCCAAAATATTGGTGGCGGAAGTATTAAAAGTAAATATATTAGAACCTCATGTTGAATCAATAAAGAGTGGGAGAGATTTAAATCTCTCTCTTTTTTTGTTTTTGGTAAATTAGGTATAAAGACCAAAGGTGATTTCAGGATAAACTGATGCTATATTACCATTAGATCATTTTATTGATATATTATCATTCTGTTACTAGGTATTTTGGGGTGATTATAATGATAATATTCTGTTAATATTCCATGTTGTATTGTAAATTTATTTTAAAATTGGATTATTTTGTTGTAATATAGGAGATACACGGATCTTTAGAGGAAAAAAGTAGGATGGATTTGTGTATGGGTAAGTAAATTTGTCGGAATTTAATTTTTTGAAAAGCGTGTCAATTCTATGAGTAAGTTAGCAGAATGTTATGCCAGTATAGAACTTATGGGGGGATTACTAAAATGGGGAAAAAGAAAATCGTAAAAATTGCATCAGCTACCATAATGGCTGCGACAACGGTCGTAGCAGTAGCACCGGCACCTTCGGATGCTGCCACTAGCCTGAATAGTAAAATCAAAACGGCCAAGGCCGCCATCAAAAAACCATTCGACACCTATTTCTACACTTCTAAACTCGCTTCAGTGTCCACTGTTGAAAAACAAATCAAGTCTGCCAAACAAGCAAAAGAAGACATCAACTCTACCATTAAAAAATCAATGTTAAGCAAAAAAGAAAAAGATGCCAAATACAAAGAAATCGAAGCTTATGATAAATACATCACTCGTTCAGAAGGTTATATAAAAGGGTATAAAGCGGCTGAGAAAGCAAAAGCTGCACATGGCAAATCAATTAACGCCCTTACGAATTCAATACTTGCCAAGGAATCAATTGATATCAGGAATCAATACGAGGCACTGGATAAGGCTGTGAAAAAGACAGATAAAGATATTAAAGATACGGTTTACGGTGCGAAAATCGAAAAGCTCCTATACGATAAATTCACTAAATCGACCAAAACAGCTTTGAGCGGTGACATGAAAGTTCCGTACTACTATGAAAAAGCTGCTTACTGGGTGAAGAAGGGTGATTTAAAGACCGCGGACAAGCGGATGCAAACCGTTTCTTCACAGTTGAAAAAGGTCAGCAAAACATCCAAGCTCGGTAAAGCCATACACGCCTATGTTAAAGATGTGAAAGGTAAGTATGATGATGCGGTATATGCAGAGAAGAAAAAAGAAGTGGCAAAAGGTGTCAATGCCTATGTAGCTCTTGCTAATGGGGAACTTAAAACGAAAGAACAGATAAACGCGGCTAAAAAGGCGAAAGCAGCCATTAATTTAAATGGAATCAAGGAGTCGGACCGAAAGGAATTCCTAGCGAAAATAGCATTGGCGGATAAGAAAGTCGCTGCTGCTGAAGAAGCTTTGAAAAATCCAGCGAAGGCGATCACGCTTTCCTTGATGCATACGAATGACACGCATGCCCACTTGGATAACGTTGCCAAAAGGGTGACGGCTGTTAAGGAAGTGCGTAAGAGTAAGCCGCAAGCTCTTTTGGTTGATGCTGGTGACGTATTCTCGGGAACTCTCTATTTTAATGAATTCAAAGGGCAAGCGGATCTTCGCTTCATGAATTTAATGAAATATGACGTTATGACATTCGGGAATCATGAGTTTGATTTGGGATCAAGCGCCGAAGGGCACCAAGCTTTGGCTGACTTCATTAAAGGGGCACAGTTCCCATTTGTCAGTTCGAATGTGGACTTCTCCAAAGATGATAAGTTCAAGGGACTTTTCTCGGACATGATTTCAAGTAAGCCAGAGCAAGGGAAGATATACAATGGAATCGTAAAACAAGTGGATGGCCAAAAGGTAGGGTTCTTCGGGCTTACAACTGAAGAGACGAAAGACATTTCAAGTCCTGGAAGTATAGAATTTGAAAACTATCTTGAAGAAGCCGAAAAAGCGGTCAAGGCGTTCAAAGGCATGGGTGTCAATAAGATAGTTGCCGTATCCCATATTGGTTATGATGACAATGCGGCTTATGACAATGATTTAACATTAGCTGCCAAGGTCAAGGGCATCGACGTGATTGTGGGCGGACATAGCCATACGCAGTTAGACGCCCCGATTGTTGTTGACAAAGATGATAAAGGGAAAACGAAAGAGCCGACTGTCATCGTTCAAGGCTATCAATATAGCGACTATTTAGGAACGGTCGACGTGAATTTCGATAAGGAAGGTAAGATTGTCGGACAAGCCGGTCAGCTGATTAAGCTTTCTGAAAAACAGGATGATGCTGAAGCGGCAAAAGTGCTCGAAACATACTCCTCTAAGATTAAGGAGCTGAAGGAAACGAAGACTGGTGCATCTGCTGTGAAAGCCTTGGAAACACCGCGTGATGCAGGAGATGCAACGAAGCCGAGTGTTCGTAAAAATGAAACGGAACTGGGTAATTTAATTACGGATGGAATGCTTAGCAAAGCGAAAGAATTCAATAAGGATGCAGTCATAGCTTTCCAAAATGGCGGGGGCATCCGCGCTGGCATCGATCAAGGTGAAATCACTTTAGGGGAAATCCTAACCGTTTTACCGTTTGGGAATACGTTAGCGACTATGAAGCTTTCGGGTGCAGAAATCAATGAAGCATTAGAGCATAGTGTAAGCCTCGCTCCTAAGGAAAATGGCGGCTTCCTGCATGTTTCCGGAATGAAATTCAGCTACGACAGTTCGAAAGAAGCAGGCAATCGTGTGACGAAGGTTGAAGTCCTGGGACAAGATGGAACATATTCCGAATTGGATGCAACGAAGGAATATGTAGTAGCGACCAATGCTTTTACAGCCAAGGGCGGAGATGGATTCACCGTTTTCAAGAAGGCTTATGAAGAAGGAAGAGTGACTGATATCGGACTCGCGGATTGGGAGAATTTACGGGATTATGTAAGCGGGCTGAAAACTGTCGATCCAAGCATCGAAGGACGCATCAAGGATGTTGCCGGAAGCAATACAGATCCGACTGTGGTATTGGCTAAGGACTTTGGCGGAACGGCTGATGCCCCAAAAACACATGAAGGTAATGTAGTTGTGGACATCACGGATATTGCTTCATTGGAATATGCAGTGGTTAAAGGGAATCTTACATTAACAGGAACTCCTCCGGATAACTTTACTTTTTCACAGGTTACAGTCGAGGGTAATTTGGATTTATCGGGACTTAACGGGAAGACCGTGAGCATGAGCGGTGTTACGGTGAATGGAGAAACCATTCTTTAAACGGTATTCAAATGATTCCTGAGCCTACGAAAAAAGTTGGAGGGGTTGAGATCTTGAAGAAGAATGGGATAAGCAAGCTTTTCTTTGCCATACTGATCGTGCTGTCAACAGTTTTGCCAAATGCAGCCGCTGCAAAAGCGGAAGGGACAATATCGGTAATGGAAGCGATTAATAATAACAGTGGAACGGCGACGGTGAAGGGATACATCGTCGGTACAGCTAAAAGCGGTACAAGCTATCAACAAACATCGCCTTTTACTGAAAGTACCAATATAGGTATTGCGGATAGTCCGGATGAAACGGATGTTAAGAAAATCATGCCTGTTCAGCTTCCAGCCGGAAATATCCGAACGGCTTTGAATTTGGTCGAACATCCGGAATTACTCAAAGCGCAGGTGGCAATTACGGGGAAGCTGGAAAAGTACTTTTCAGTACCCGGTCTGAAATCCGCAACGGATTACACGATCATCACTGATGGGGGAACAACTCCTGAACAGCCTGATGTGAAGGTTCTGGACTCCATTGCCGAGGCACGCACGAATACTGAAGATGTAGTGCAGGTTGATGGGGTGGTCACCACGGGGCTTGGTTATTGGGGAGGAAAAGGCTTTTATATCCAAGATGAAACGGCTGGGCTATATGTTTATGGTTCTTCGTGGACTGCGGATGTAAAGCAAGGGGATAAGGTTACTTTAATTGGAAAAGTATCCGCTTATAATAAGGAATTACAAATCCAACCAACCTCCCTTGAAGTGGTTTCTTCTGGTAATGAACTTCCTGAAAGCCAAAAAATTGATGCATCTGGCGTCAATGAGGAAACACAGGGTGAGCTGGTCACCATTGAAAAAGCGACCATTACAGAATTGTCGGCATCGGGAACATATGGAACATTCGAATTCAAGGCGGAAGATACGGAAGGGAAATCTGTTATCGTTCGCCATGATAACCGGACCGGATCGAGTTATGAAGATTTTCTGAATAGCTTTAAAGTAGGGGATGTCATTTCCGTAACCGGAATCGGATCGAGGTTCAATGACACGTATCAGTTGAAGCCGCGTGGTATTGAAGATTATGAACTGGTTAACAAACCAGCCGTATACACGGATATTTTCCCTGGTACGGTTAGTGAAAATACAAAAGTATCACTTGAATCTGGTTGGGAAGAAGCGAAAATCCACTATACACTGGATGGATCCACACCGACGTCTTCAAGTACCTTGTACACAGAACCAATCGTTTTAACGAAAGATACTGTCATCAAGGCAATCGCTGTCAATGACAAGACATCGGAAGTTTTCACATTTGCCTATACCGTTACCAAAACCAATGAAGTGAAGATTCGTGACATTCAGGGGATGAATCATTTTTCATCATATGAAAATCAACTCGTCTCAGGTGTGGAAGGCGTCGTCACTTATGTAAAAGATGCAAATAACTTTTACATCCAAGATCCCAACCCGGATAAGGACTTAACGACTTCCGAGGGAATACTAGTGTACAACAAAGCACATGGTCTAAAAGCGGGAGATCATGTCAAAGTGGCAGGTAAAGTCGTCGAGTGGTATATAGAAGGATACGCTGAAATGAAAACGACGGATCTGCCAACGACTGAATTGACTAGTACGACTATTGAAAAGGTTGGCACTGCAGCGATGCCAGAACCGATCGTCATTGGAAAAGATGTCATTCCGCCGTCTGAGAACATCGATGATGATAGATTGACAGACTTTAATCCGGGCGAAGACGGCATTGATTTCTACGAGAGTCTGGAAGGAATGCTCGTGCAAGTATATAACCCGAAAGTGGTTGCTCCGCAAGACTATGGTGAATTGGTCGTGATTCCAGGGAATATGGAAACGACGACTGCAGTTGGAGGCGTCAAAATAACGGAAAAGGATTTCAATCCTGAAAGAATTACCCTGGATATAAATGATGAATCATTTGCAGCGAAAACGGGTGATTCCTTTGAAGGCCCGGTTACGGGTGTCATCAGCTATGGATATAGCAACTATAGGGTAGTGACGGATAAAGCTCAGCTGCCGGCGTTAAAGGATGGAGGTACGGCTCGGGAAGTGACATCTTTAGAGAAGGATGCTGATAAGCTATCGATCGCTTCCTATAATATAGAGAACTTCTCCACTCAAACCGCTAATGCGAAAGTTGAAACGATCGCAACATCCATCATTACCAATCTTAAACAACCCGATATCATCGGCGTAACGGAAATGCAAGATAATGATGGGGCAACAGATAGCGGGACAACGGATTCTGCTCAAAGTGCCAAGAAGTTAACCGATAAAATAAAAGAGCTGGGCGGACCGCAATATCAATTCATCGATATCGCTCCAGAAGATAAACTTGACGGCGGGGCACCCGGCGGGAATATCCGTGTAGGCTTTTTATATAATGTGGACCGTGTCAAATTGACTGAAGGAACGAAAGGAACGGCAACACAGTCCGTGGCCTTCAAAGATGGAAAACTTACCTTGAACCCTGGACGAATCGAGCCTACCGATCCCGCCTTCACTTCAAGCAGGAAGCCTTTAGCCGCTCAATTTGAATTTAAAGGCGAAAGCGTAGTGGTGGTGGCCAATCATTTTAATTCCAAGGGCGGTGACCAGCCATTATTCGGCAAAAACCAGCCTCCTTTCCTTTCTAGTGAAACGCAAAGGCTTCAAATTGCCTCCATCGTCAATCGGTTTGTCAGTGATATCAAGTCACAGGATGCCAAAGCGAATATTGTCTTGCTTGGAGACTTTAATGATTTTGAATTTTCGGCACCGCTTAAAACGTTAAAGGGCAAGGATCTAACAAATATGATCGAGAAAGTCCCTTTTGAAAAACGTTATTCTTACACATATCAAGGCAATTCACAAGTGCTGGACCATATCCTGGTATCGAATAATATGGCCGCGGCCACGAAAGTCGATATTGTCCATATTAACTCATCCTTCATGGAAGTTCAGGGAAGGGCAAGTGATCATGACCCTGTATTGATTTCAACCTCTTTATCTGAATCAGGTGGAGTTGAAACTCCTGCTCCAGAAAAAACGTATCATGTAACAAACGTTAAAACAAAAAGACTTACTATTGCTTCACCTAGTGTTTTGATCGATCTTGACGAGACATCCAGCATCGAAGAAGGTATCTGGTTAAAAGGTTCATATGCTGTACTCAAAGGCCTTGGGTTGAAGAATGCAGCTGTGACGATAAAACCGGATAAGGAAGGCGCAATCATTGATTTTGGAGGCATGGCGGTGAAGGAAGTCATCATTGACAACGCCAATGTAAAAGAAATCAGGGGCGCTGAAAACGTTCAGAAATGGTCGGTAACAGAAGGTGTCGACACATCGAATATCAAGTTTGTCAATTCGAAAGGGGAAGCAATTGCTTCCCCTTTCGACCCTAAAGAAAATCATCCGCCCGTCGTAACGAAAAAACTGGAAAATCTTGAAGTCAAAGCCGGTTCCAAGGTCACCATCGATTTGAGTGAGCACTTCTCTGATCCTGATGGAGATGAACTTACCTTTTCATCCACTATCGGTACGGTCACCGGCCAGACATTAACCCTTCCTGCAAATGAAACTGGAACATACCTTGTCGCAGTCAAGGCCGAGGACCAGCAATCGGAAGCGGTTGCCCGTTTCACGTTGACCGTATCGGATGATAAGCCGCTTGAAGCTTATTACGAAACGGCGGCAGGAAAAACGGGAACGGAATTGAAAGCGGTTCTGCACTCGATAATTAAGGGCCATACGATGTTATCTTATGATCAAGTGTGGAATGCCCTTAAAGAAACGGATGAAGATCCGGTGAACAAACAGAATGTCATCTTACTGTACTCTGGAAAATCCATCTCAAAGAACGCGAATGGGGGCAATGCCGGACAATGGAACCGTGAACATGTTTGGGCAAAGTCCCACGGTGATTTTGGGACAAGCAAAGGTCCCGGGACAGACCTACATCACCTCCGTCCCGCTGATGTGACAGTGAATGGTAAACGGGGCCACCTTGATTTCGACGAGGGCGGTCAAACATATAGTGGATGTGAATGTAAGTTTGATTCAGATTCATGGGAGCCGCCAGATCATGTTAAAGGCGATATAGCAAGGATGTTATTTTACATGGCCGTCCGATATGACGGAAACGGCGAGTTGGATCTTGAATTATCCGATACAGTCAATACGTATCCGAAGCCGCTTCATGGAAAGCTATCGACACTTTTGAAATGGAATGATCTCGATCCAGTCGATGATTTCGAGAGCCATCGCAATGATGTCATATATGACTGGCAAAATAACCGCAATCCATTCATCGACCATCCTGAATGGGCATCTGAAATTTGGGGTGCAGCTAAATCCATCAATGAGAAAAAAGCGAGTTAAACCGGAGATAGAAGGCAGCCTGATGGCTGCTTTTTATTTGTTGACACAAGGGGGTTGTGTCGCACCCCGACCATGATTTTAAATGAAAGGTTTAACTGGCTAGCCGTACCCGGCAGACAGTCGGCGTAAAGGGAACGGATTTCTGAAATCAACTGGAACGTTTTTTTAGAAAGAAAACTGCAGGCAAATGGCCTTTCTTCGATTTTTTACAGTCTGAAACGTCTTTTAATTAAGTCGTTCCAGTTTTTCGACAAAATGGGGTTCCGAATGGTCACTAATCCCTTTCATGATATTAGCGATGTTTTTTTACTTTTTTATACGAATGAAACCCTTAATAGATTGAAGAAATTTGCGACACTCCTGCCGAATAACTGGTTAGCCGAGACCCCACAGACGCTTGCGTCGAGGAGGCTTGGCAGACAGTCGGCGGAAAGGGAGCGGATTTCTGAAATCAACTGGAACGTTTTTTTAGAAAGAAACTGCAGTCAAATGGCTTTTCTTCGATTTTGTTTACAGTCTGAAAGCAGCCTGATGGCTGCTTTTTCATGCTTTTCTACAAATATAATCATTGAAAGTTAATTATCTTAAAATACTGAAAAAAACAAACATTGTTTTCACGTTAAATAATAAAGATTTTGGTAGGTATGTTATGTAATATATGTTAATATGGGATAGGCAATGAAAGGGTTTTCATTGCAGGAATGACAAAAATATTTTAATATAGTAATTACGCCGCTTTTTGATCTTCATTCACCCTTAAAAGACGGTTAAAAAATATATTGCCAGAAATGGGGCATTACACGATGAAATACAGATCTGCATTCGATATAATCGGTCCCGTCATGATTGGACCTTCAAGCTCACATACAGCAGGAGCTGCCAGAATTGGCAGAGTAGCAAGGACATTATTCGGAAAGCAACCGAAGAAAGCCATTATTTCTTTATATGGTTCTTTTGCAAAAACATACAGGGGACACGGTACGGATGTTGCTGTCGTAGGCGGGATATTGGATTTCGATACGGATGATGAACGAATCCCTGCCTCTTTAACGATAGCGGAAGAAGCAGGTATGGAAGTTTCCTTTTCAATCGAGGATACTGTGACGGATCATCCTAATACAGTCAAAATCAGACTGTTCGACGAAGATAAAGAATTAGAACTTGTTGGGATTTCGATTGGCGGCGGAACGATAGAAATAACGGAGTTGAATACTTTCAAGCTTAAATTGTCGGGTGAAAACCCAGCCATTTTAGTCGTGCATAACGATGTGTTTGGAATCATATCTTCCGTTTCGACAGTATTGGCTAATCATGAGATTAACGTTGGACATATGGAAGTTTCACGAAAAGAAAAAGGTCAAATGGCCCTTATGGTGATTGAAGTCGATCAGAAAATCAAGGACGATGTCATGAAGGAAATTGAAGGATTAGAAAACGTGTCGCAAGTCATAAGGATGGTTGAATGATAATCATTAAAAGTGTTGGCATAGATTTGGAGGTAAAAACATGTTCCGAAATGTAGCAGAGTTAGTTGAACTTGCTGAAAGTAAACATGTAAAAATCGCGGAAATCATGATTTTACAAGAAATGGAATTCTCAAGCCTATCGAGAGAACAGATCATTGAAAAGATGGACAGGAATTTGACAGTGATGGAACAAGCGGTGGAAAGAGGCCTGAAGGGTGTGCAATCCGTTACAGGCCTAACGGGCGGGGATGCCGTTCTTTTGCAAAATTATATCAAGTCGGGCAAGGCACTCGCAGGCGATATATTATTGGATGCCGTCAGTAAAGCTGTTGCAACGAACGAAGTGAATGCAGCAATGGGAATGATTTGTGCCACTCCGACTGCAGGTTCTGCGGGCGTTGTTCCCGGTACATTATTTGCTGTGAAAGAAAAATTAAACCCGACCCGAGCAGAGATGATTGAATTTCTTTTCACTTCCGCTGCCTTCGGATTCGTTGTTGCAAACAACGCTTCCATTTCTGGAGCGGCTGGAGGCTGCCAAGCAGAAGTGGGCTCGGCAAGTGGAATGGCGGCAGCTGCGATTGTAGAACTGGCCGGAGGCACACCAAGCCAAGCCGCAGAAGCGATGGCAATCACATTGAAAAATATGCTTGGGCTAGTTTGTGATCCAGTGGCAGGTTTGGTTGAAGTTCCTTGCGTGAAACGTAACGCAATGGGAGCATCCAACGCGATAACGGCAGCTGATATGGCGCTTGCAGGCATTACGAGCCGAATTCCATGTGATGAAGTGATCGATGCCATGTATAAAATAGGCTTGACCATGCCGGTTGCACTTCGCGAAACGGCAGAGGGAGGTCTGGCTGCGACTCCTACTGGGCGTAGATTGGCAAAGGAAATTTTCGGTTCTTATAAATAAACATTCAGTCCCATTAACAACAGGTTTGTTAATGGGACTTTTAATTTGTCTTCAATCTGCTCATTTTGTAAATGGAAAAAGGAAATTAGAGGAAGATGGAGGGATTTGGCGTTTATGTACACGGAGATAGAAACAGCTGTTGAAAATTCTGAATTATCAGTGAATATGGAGTCATAGCAACTTTGTGAGTTATCACTAACAATGATAAGATGAGTACGAAATTTACTATGGGAAGGATTGATTCTTCATTAATTTTCTCGAATTAACGTACACGTCGGCAATGGAAAAAGCGATGTTTCAGGCTCATGGAATCGGTTATGCACAATATGCTCAAAAACTGGAGCAACGCATGATGGTTGAACAAGAACGGGAACAGGATTATCTACAAAGCAGGCGTATAACGGAGGAGATGAGAGCCAATCTCTTTTTGGGGGGGTAATTTCGATCTAGGTTATCGATGACATAAACGAAACATTCAGGAACAGACGAAAGGGCAATCTAAAAGATTGCTCTTTTTGTCCTGCTCTAAAAGGGGATTTTTCCATTTAAAAGAAGGAAACAACACTTTTAAATAGAATGTACGTTGATGAAGAGGAGGATGATCTTAGTGGGTAGAAGAGCATTAATGGTTTCTGCATTACAGGGATATGAAGAAGAAATTGGGCGGTGGCTATGGTGTTTAGAAGATGTTCGCCGTACGCTTATATCGGAATTGACTGGAATCAGCCAAAATATACTCGATTCGAAAATCGATGAGAGGCAAACGATTGGCTCGTTGTTATATCACATAGCGTTGATAGAGGCAGATTGGTTATACGAGGAGGTCCTTGTTTCGGAATGGGATTCGGAAATACGCGCGTTGTTTCCATTAGGATGCCGTGCTGAAGATGGCTCCCTAAGCCACATTGAAGGACAAACATTAGAAGAACACTTCTACCGCCTCAATAAGGTACGTGAAGTATTTCTTTCAAACTTTCGCACAATGGACCTAACGGATTGGCGTAAACCGAGGGTGCTTGAACAATATGACGTCACACCTGAATGGGTCGTTTACCATTTGATTGAACATGAAGCACACCATAGGGGTCAGATTTTTCAATTGCTGAAGAAATTACGGAATGAATGACTCCTGCCGAATAACTGGCTAGCCGAGTCCCCAAAGCCGCTTGCTTTGATGAGGCTTGGCAGACAGTCGGCGGAAAGGGAGCGGATTTCTGAAATCAACTGGAACGTCTTTTAAATATAAGGCTCTTTTCGTAAAGATGGTTGTTTTTAAAACGAAACTATTTAAGGTTGATTGGAGCGGAAGTGCGAGACTCCTGCGGGAGCAGCGGGACAGGTGAGACCCCACAGGCGTTCACGCCGAGGAGGCTCACCGCCCGCCCCGCGGAAAGCGAGCATCTGGAGTGGAGATCAACCACACCGCATTACTTGGTAAATAGCAACAAAGTATGCGAAAACAGCCAAAGAAAAAACTGCAGGCAAACTCGCTTTTCTTCGAATTTGCCTACAGTCAAATATTCCAGGACTGATTAATATTATTTAGTCTATTTGGTGATTATGACCGAATTTCGACTTTAAGACGCTGCTGGCATACCCAATGAATCCTCCGACAATGGCTGGGATGATCCATCCTAGTCCTGCCTCATACATAGGAAGGATTGCAGTGAAGAAATCATTGATGAATGAAATGTGTACACCTGCTCCATTTAATCCATCGAATAAACTGACGATGAATGTTAAAAGTAAGCTGCCTTGATAAACTTCAGGTCTTCCTTTAAATAAGGAATGAAGAAATGTTAAGAAGATCAAAACAATGGCTAATGGGTAAATGGCTGTCATAACAGGTACTGAAATGGCAATTAACTCAGTTAGTCCAATATTGGCAATTATTGCACTGAATATGGATAAACTTATGGCAATTGTTTTGTAAGGCAGATTTGGAAATAGCTTATGGAAGTATGTCGAGCAAGATGTAATGAGTCCTACGCTTGTCGTTATGCAAGCCACTGTGATCATTAATCCTAATAATAGCCCACCATATGCTCCAAAGTAATAATCCGAGACTTTTGCCAAGACAATGCCTCCATTATCCAAGCGTCCAAGTTCCCCAACGCTTGAAGCACCCATATAAGAGAGAGCTGTATAAATAGTAGCAAGGATAACGGCCGCAATGGCAGTCGCTTTTCCACAAACGATCATTATTTGTTTTTTTGTTTTAGCACCTTTTTCTTTGATGGCATTAATGATGATGATACCAAAAACAAAAGATGCAAGAGTATCCATCGTTAAATATCCTTCTCTGAACCCATTGAAAAATGGTTGAACCATATAGTGCTCGGCAGGTGCTTGAAAATCTCCAATTGGATTAACGAAAGCGACTACCACCAGGATACCAATGAACGTCAACTTGATGGGTGTTAAAACTTTCCCCACAATTTCGACAATTTTCGCAGGATTGAGCGAAAGAAGGCACGAAACTGTAAAAAAGATGATAGTGAAGATAAGTAAAGGCAATGGACCTGAATCTTCAGGCAAAAAAGGTTTTACACCGATCTCAAAAGAAACGTTTCCTGTTCTAGGCATTGCGAATAATGGACCAATGGCTAAATAAAGAACGGTTGTGAATACAATACCAAAGACTGGGTGGACACGGCTCGCTAATGATTGTAAGTCATCTTTTCCAGAAAAACCGAGTGCCAGCACACCAAGTAACGGTAGTCCTACTCCTGTGACCAAAAACCCTGCATTAGCTATCCAGATATTTGTACCTGCTGATTGACCAAGCATCGGCGGGAAAATTAAATTCCCTGCCCCGAAGAAAAGGGCAAATAACATGAACCCAATCACTACTATAAATGAAGATGGTACCTTATTAGACAAAATAAACCCTCCGAAAAAACCAAAATTTGCTATTTTAGAAAATTATTAAATTTTCTAAAAATTTAATACGGGCTAAAACTAAGACCGTATCGTATTATATCTAAATTAAATTGATATTTCAATATATTTTTTGTTTTTTATTATTTCCCTGATGATCAGTGATTCGCCCTTACCTTATTTTGAACATATAAAAGCTGCTCATACTAATGAAATTCATTTTTAAACAAATGAAATTTAAACGGAAATGAGGGTGCAAAAATTAAAAATTTTCTTAGCTTTTTGTTGTTTATCGCAGTGTTTTTATGTACAGGTGCATGTAACAAGGAAGTGGTCAAAGAAAACGGTGAAATGACAGAGAGGAGCCCTGTTAAAGAGGGAAATGTGGTTAAATTGGGAGAGGCAGAAAAATTATTTAAAGGCTATTATACTGCACGATATACCATTAAAGATCCAGCCAATCCTCCAACCTTTGATGAAATTGCAGGTAATACTAAAAGATATTTATCAGAAGATGAATATAATGCCCAAATTCTTAACCGTTTTTATTCAATGCCTTCACTGGTAGCCAAAGAAATCAATAAAAGCATCGAAGTGCAAAGTGTGAAACTTGAAGAACAAAGCATAAATGAAGATGGCACAGTAGATTACACATACACAACTGTATTTAAGATTTATGACGAGAATTCATCCAAGCTTTATGAGAAAGAAGGAGAGATCACGATAACCATCATAGATAATGAATTAAAAGTCATCCGTGATTGGAGCAGAGGGATAAAAATTGACGGTTTAGACGGCGGACTTTAATTGAATTTTGCTGTCTGGCAGGGAACAGGTGGAAATTAAGGCGGTGTTTTATAATGGGAGTATTTTTTGAAAAAATACATAGAACCGGTTGCGCTTCTAATGATCCTCCCGTTCGTGAGTCAAAAAGACAGAATAAGAAAAAGCCTTTTTGTCGGTCAATTGTTGGCTGGAATTGTTTTGATCATTATAACAATGTTGGCCATTCTTGTACTTGGTCCAGAGTTAACAGCAAGTCAAAATTATCCGATCTATATGTTGGCAGTTTGTTTTTTTATGTGACCGTTTTAGGTCTGGCACAAACTTTAAAATTGCAAGATTATCGTCCTCTGATTTTTCCATTTGGTATCCTTTTGATTGCCTTTACATTGATTATGGCACCCAATACCGTCCATTATAGTAAATTCATTTCAGACATCTGGCCGTTTTATGCTATGACATTCGGGTTTCTGCTTCCATTGATATTACTAATAATCACCAAAGTTCAGAAAAATGATCGATGTAACTAAGGTAGGTCTTATTTGTTAAGAGACTAGTGTAAAATTCTATTAGAAACTCAGGTATCATTCCATTAAAGGGCGCAATTCTTTACTTTATCTCAGTTTTTATGAGGGTTTATAAAACCCCTCGACCGTTAATTTCCACTCCAGGCACTCGCTTTCCGCGGGCGGTCCGGGAGCCTCCTCGGCGCCTTGCGCCTGCGGGGTCTCCCCTCGACGCGCTTTTCCCGCAGGAGTCTCGCACCTTCCGTTCCAATCAACTGTACTAGATTATCCTTCATGGTTTTTTAAAGTAATCCTTAATGGCTGGAAGAAATTTGCGACACTCCTGCCGAATAACTGGCTAGCCGAGACCCCACAGAAGCTTGCTTTGATGCGGCTTGGCAGACTTTCAGCGGAAGTGGATTTCGGAAATCAACTGGAACGTTTTTCAAAAATAAAAAAAACTCAGTCAAACTCACTTTTCTTCGAGTTTGACTGAGTAATATATTATTAATTCCTTTGTTTTTTATATTAAATGATAATTTTTCATAAACGTTTCCTCCATTTTTTTATGCTTATTAAGATCAAAAGAAGAGGCAAGTATAAAACAAGGAAGAACACACAGTATGGATTGATCATTTTATTTAATAAAAATAAGGAATCGACATCGAAAAAGAATATATTGACGAGTAGTATGATTATGGACATTACCCATAAGGGATACTTTTGCTGGACGTTGAATAAGCGCTTGACACCCCTGCTGGCAGCCCACAAAGGAATGACCATGTTGGGAATGATGACGATGGCCCACCAAGAAACAGTTAAGTATTCGAAACGTTGAATAAAGGGGAATTCAATGACACTGGTCAATGAGAGAGTTGGCCATAGGGTAAGGACCAACTGTTCCTGTGAATAAAAGACTGTCGAAACAAAATAAATTAATAGGATCAAAAACGTAGTGGCCAAGGCTCCTCCATGAGCATACTTTTGTGATTTTTTTGCATTTTTGATGAACGGATAAAACATCAGGATCATTTCAAAACCGAGCATTGATAATGAAGTACTTCTAGTTCCTTGCATTATTTCCAATAATGTATGATCGAATATTGGAAGAGTATCGGTGAAATCCGCGTATTTAAAGCCATATAGAGGTACAATTAAAAGCCAGTATGAAACGATTACAGTTAAAAAGGCAATACCCGTAATGGTTCGGAACCCTCCCGTAATGATGTAATAAATCAGAATCAGGAAAACCAAAGCAAATGCCCAAGAAGGTACCTCTTCAAACATCCAAACATGTACAACATTTATATAGCCGATTATGATCGTCATTCCAAGGGCGAAAAAGTACAGAATGAATAAGAGACTAAAGAAATTCCCAATCCATTTACCCCACGCTTGGTTATTAGCGTATATGAGATCACCAGGAACAATACTGAAAATCTTATATATAATCCAAATTAATATATGAACAATCAGCCCGGCTAGGAGTATGGAGATCCAGCCATCGGTTCCCGTTGCCTTAGCTAAATCTCTTTGAAAATTTAACACGCCTAATCCAGTTTGCATGGAGTGCACTAAAAATAATACATAGAATGGCGATACCTTATACTTTTCATTAACACCAGCTTGGTTCATACAGGCCCCTCATTTATATCACTCATATTTCCTATGTTAATAATCTGGCTTTTACAGGAGTAATTTATTCAAAACGGATATAAACGTTAAGTACAGTTCGAACCTCCCTCAATATACTAATTACAATCTCACGACTGCTCTAGAATTCTTAGGATTTCAACAACAATTGAAAAAAAGGTTACATTCCTAGATTGAATTCGGTATACATTAATACAATCTTTAACTTTATCTCCTAAGATCTAAAAATCTTAGATATGCTTCCTCATTTTGAAGGATATAATCAGCACTGTTCCTGGTTACGGGGAAGCACGTGTAAAGATGTTTAAAAATTGGCCCCTAGCACAATAATATAGGCAACGTATGTCTGTCTTTATTCCACCAAAGGAGAAGTATCCATTTGAAGATCTCTTCAATATCATTCAAAGAACCTCCAATTTATCATGACTTCCCTCCCCTTTATGAAGGTTTAGGTCTGCCTGAGTTATCCTCATTCATTCAGCAACGATTTGAATTTGCTTATACCTTGGGGGAAGTCGAAAGAATCGGGCTTGGGTGCATTCGCTTTTATAAACGGCAGGGGAATTTCGAAGTACATATACCTGATAAGTTGCCAGGAATGGGGCCAATAAAGCTTCGAAAATTAAATAGTTTGTTACTGGAGGAAGCCAAAACAGCTTTCATCGAAAATATTGAATCGGAACCTGAAAAGCGGAAGGTGTACTACGCTGAATTTCGTCGCCCTCGGAAAGACGCTGAATAAGTGTGCTGTTCCACAATTGAAATGATTAAAAGCGCTGTTCCTTGTTATAGGAAAGCGCCCGTTTGAGGAAAATCATTCTTGTCGAGTTCGTAATATAAATTTCCATAGGAATCCCTTATTTTAATAATCCGTTTAATTTTCATTATCCAAATCATCATCAAGAACAGACTTTTTATCTTCTTTAACTCCATACTTTTTTTCAAGACATTGACCAATAATTGAATTGTTAATTCCTTTTCTTACTGCTGTTTCAATAACTATATAGAGAATGAATAACCCAACAACAAAAAATATAATTTCCTTCACGAAAAATCCCCCAAACAACACGCCATTTTTTTCCTTTATTTTACCATAAAATCCACAATTCCTTGTTGAAGTAACCGTTTGTTGCATAAAAAAAGGAGCTGCTGATCAGCTCCTTGAAATGAAATAATAGCCCACCTCTAGACTGCCTAACCTCCTGTATAAACACTTTCACATGTTCCAGGTTTTGGTTCATAATAACAATGATTTTTAAATTGACCAGCAAAAGGTTGATCGTACCATGTTGGAGGGCATGGAGCATATGGATTAAAATACCAAAGGGCATATTTCCCTGGATGTTGTCTCCAATAATCCAAATTCTGTTTTGCTAATCTTTTTTCAGCAGTTCTCGCTCTTTGATAAAATACATTACCTTTTTGAACAGCTTCAAAAGAATAATTTCCTCCTTGTACATGATAAATGACTTGTGGAATGGTTCTTAAATCTTTAAAGTCTAAACAATTCGCTTTAAGACGATTAACAATTACATTTCCAACATATAACATTCCTTGTAGTCCTTCACCTTCGGCTTCAGCTCTCATCATCCTTGCCATTAAGTCAACGTCTGAACTTCGGTAACTTACTCTTGCCATTTTTTCACCCCAAAAATATCGTATGAAAAAAAGCCTGCATTAATGTCATTGCTTATAAAATAAGAAGTTTTTAAAGTTTTAAGGTAATAAGAGCCTAAAGACAGCTCCGATCTTCAGCCAAACCTTTTAGCTCATGAGGTACTGTTGCTTCTTTTTGGTAATCACAAAAAGATCGTACCGGCAGAGTAAATCAATAATAAACACATAATTAACCGAAATGACTTGTCATATTTAGCAAAAAAATCTTTGAACAGCGAGCCGAATCCTGACCACAAAAGCAACGCCATCCATCCCAGGAAAATGGTTATCGCTAAATAGATAGCTACGAATTTAAGCGATTCATTAAATGGTAAAATAAACGCACTCAACACGGTTAAATAGAACAAAATGCTTTTGACATTGATAATTTGAAGAATGAAACCTGATAAAAAAGAAGACTGCACATTTCTGGATTCCTTCTTTGAACCTTTTGGAATGCTAATCTGCCAAACTAAGTAAAGAAGATATGCTGCACCGGCAATTTTAAAATATGGCTCTACAATAGGAATCCAATTGTAGAGGCTTGTTGTAAATACTCCGCTCATGATCCCAAGTACTGCAAATCCTGCCAAGATGCCGCTAGTGAACTTCCATGACCCCAAAAAGCCAAACCTCCTTGCTTCATTCATCAATAAGATATTACTTGGACCAGGCGTAATCGATGTAATCATCACATACGAAAGAAACGCTATTATACTCATAATCTCACCTTCATTTACTATTTCTTAACGAACAGTCTTTATTGTAAGATGACTATAAATATAAATAAAATTGAAATTAAAAAATTCATTATCATTTTTTTCGATACATCATCCAAACTTAAGGAGAACGATATGGAAATTAGACACCTTAAAACGTTTCAGACTATTGTAGAAATAGGAAGTTATACAAGGGCTGCATCGAAGTTGGGTTATACTCAATCCACAATAACTTCACATATTCAGGCGCTTGAACATGAGATTGGCGGGGAACTTTTTACTTATGCAAAAAGAAATTTGCAGCTTACTGCTCTAGGCAGAGACTTAATACCGTTAGCGGAAGATTTACTTTCCACTCACGAACAGATTAGGACCATGCGAAGCACCAACGAAGTTAAAGGTGTATTAAAAGTGGCTGCACCGGAGTCTTTAACAATCTCTAGGTTAGGTCCAATCATAAGGGATTATTCCTTGAAATATCCTGATGTCAAAATCATATTAACCAACGGTCCATGTGGCCAAAACCAAGTCGACTTAAAAAGTGGGCGGGTAGATGTCGCATTAATGGTCTATCCGGAAATAAAACCGGAAAAATGCATTCATTATTCTTTGATTGAGGAGAAGATCGTTCTTGTGAGCAGTCCTGACGGTCCTGATCATTTTGATGAATATAAAAATATCGGAACCAATGCCAACCAATTTTTCATCACAAATGAAGAAGGCTGCAGTTATCGGACCATGTTTGAAAGATATCTATTAAAGCATGAAATGGATAACTTTCAAACCATGGAGTTATGGAGTATAGAAGCAATCAAACAGATTGTCATGAGCGGACTTGGGTTTTCAGTTTTGCCTTATATTACAGTGAAAGAAGAAGTAGAGAGCGGCAAGCTTAAAATCCTTAGTCATTCTGAAAATCTCGATCCCATTTATTCCTATATGCTGATAAAAAAGAAAAAATGGCTGTCTCCAGCAGTAGAGGCTTTTGTTGAAGTTGTATTAAACAGTTTTAATGACACTGAGAAAATGAGTGTCTTAATTGATTGAAATCATGGCATATATGCAAGTCAGAAAAGGATTTATTGGCATACAAGTTTGCCGGAAGGAATCAAAGTGACAAATGCCCTCCCTAATAGTTACTCCCAACAACGCAGAAGGTTTAACGTTCTGCTTTGTTGGGAGTTTTTTCATATACATAAAAAAACATAAAATTTTTCGATTGACTTTATGAAAAAAATAAAATAAAATTCTAAGTACTCCATTTAAACTACTTTAATTAGAGTACTTCAAATCGAGTAAAATACTGAAATTAAATCAAAAGGATGGATTCAACATATGAAATTTACTGCATTCTTAAAAACAAGAGGTGCAACTGCGGCAATCTTTATGGGGATTTTCTATGCAGTTGCCATGCTAGGCATCTTCTTGCCTGGGTATACAGCCATTCCAGGAAATGTCGATAAATTACCGATCGCCATCATCAATGATGATGCTGGTAAAAATGGGGCAATGATTGCCGAACAGTTGCAAGAAAATTTACCCTTTAAAGAAATCGAGACGGATATATCCAATAAACAAGCCTTAAAAGATTTAGAGAAAAATGACTTAGCGTTAGTCGTACACATCCCGAAAAACTTCTCTGCGAATATGCAAAAAGGTGAAGCGTCATCAAGCATCGACTTTACAATCAATGAGGCAGGGGCAACAGTCGTTTCTTCTACCATGAATGCTATCGTATCTGAAATTAACAATCAGTTAAGCACACAATTTTCACAACAAACAGCTCAGGGCGTATTGATGAACTTTAATGTACCAGAAAAGCAAGCCGCTGAATTAGCCGAAAAGATTGAGAAATCCTATGTAGGAAATGTAGTGACAATCAACGAAATACCAGATGGCATGAATAATAATATGCTGCCTATGTTCTTAACAATGGCCGGTTATGTTGGGGCGATGATCGGGGCGATGCAAATAGTAGGTGCATTTAGAGCCAGCCGTGGAAAAGCCAGTAAAACACGTTTATTCATTTATGTGCAATTGACTGCGTTATTGATTGCAGTTATTTCATCAGTCATTGCTGTAGGTGTAGCGTATTTAATTGACAAGCCAAGCGGTGACCTATTCTTGGGTATAGTAGGTCAACAAATATTAAACTATATGGTATGTTTTAATTTCACCGCGATTTTAATCTTCTTATTTGGTGAAGGCGGCATGATTTTAAACTTACCGATCTTATTAACACAAACAATAGCAAATGGTGCCACTATCACACGTGATATGATGCATTTACCATATGAATGGATGAGCCACATTTCACCGATGTATTACTCGGTGCAAGCGTACTTTGCAAACCTATATGGCAGCATCAGTCCAAGTCCGTATATTTGGTCAATGGCTGCGGTTGGTGCCGGTTCGATGTTAATTAATATGGCTATTGTCGCGTTTATACAAAAACCAATGCCAGGACAGGTTTCTGAAACAGAAGTTGAAAAGAATGCGGCTGAAATCACAGCTTAGGTTTTGCTACAATAAGGAGATAATACTTCTTAAAGGAGCGTAGAAAATGTCGATTCAAATTTTTATATTGAGCAAGCTGATGGAGGATAAAAATTATCCTTATAAATTAAAAAAGCAGCTTTCAGAACCCATTCCACTGGATCGCCTAGGAGGGTTAACGGAAAGTAAACTGTACTACCATTTTGAATCATTGGTAAAACAAGGTTTAGTCGAGCCAGTTGAAGTGATAAAAGAAGAACATCGGCCTGATAAACAAGTATTTGCGATTACGGCTAAGGGTCGCGAGGAACTACCAAAAAAAATCTATAAATTATTTGAAAATGCAGATGAAATTAAGGAAATGATTGTTGGTCTAGCAAATATCAAGTATGTAGATCGGGATAAAGTAATAGATATATTAGAAAAAAAAGTAAAGTCCATCAAGGCTATTTGGGAGGAGCTTGGGAATTTCGAGCCAGAACCTAAAGGCAACGAGAATATTCGTGAATTTTTGGATGGCTATTTTTCGACCAGAACAGATCACACAATATATTGGTTTGAAGAATTAATTAGAAGAATTAAGACAAAGGAATTGTAAGTTTACTCAAAAGCATGCTTTTTGGCAGGAGTTCAAAAGTAATTGGGGGTTTACATCACAGGTGCAGATTTCCGTATAGATAGCGGTACCACGCAGAATGTCGAAATTAGCATTAATCACATAAACAAAAATAACATTCATTTTATAGTTAAAGCTATGTGAAAACTTATATTCACATAGCTTTTATTTTTCATATTTCAATTAAAAAAACTTGCTCGGAATGAGCAAGTCAAACTGTAGACAAAAGGAGCTCTATCTAAATTTTAAAACAAAGCGAGTGCCTGGAGGCAACGTTCCAAATAAAAAAGTTAAAAAACATGAAGGATTACTAAGTCTTGCTTTAAAGTAATGGTGATAATTACCTCCACAAAATCGAGTTTATCTACAGTCTTATATTTCTTTGATAAATAACAGGAGTTGCTTTGGCAGCTCCTTTTCTTATGGAGCAAACAGGGCAGTTTAGTTCAATAACTAGATATAGTCTATTTAAAGTATAATATTGGTAGACATCATAACAAGAACCGGGGAGTGATAGAATGATTTTAGATTTAAGAGGCGAGCCTGAAATGGACACTGTTACAGGAATTCTTTACTCAATGGTGGACGGAAATTATAAACGGTTAAAATCTATTTTTGCTAATATGTCACAAGAGGAATTAGATTATAAAGGTCCTAACCAGAAATACAACAGTTCAGCCTAATTACTAAGGCATTTAGCTTACGTAGACCTCACCTGGGTGTTTAGAATAAAGGACGAGGTAATTCCATTAGATCTTGAAGAGAAATTTGGACCAATGTTAGATGAAAACAACCTGTTACCACAACTTACAGGCATTTCCCTGGATGTGCTCATAAATGATTATGACGATGTTATAAGGATGATTAAATCTTTATGCTACCAGTTAACAGATCAACAATTAAATCAACAAGTTGAATATGAAAATGGTTACGAAGCCACAATTAAATGGGGTATTTGGCACATAGCAGACCATAATAGATATCATCAAGCTCATATTAGCCAACTGCGTAAATGGTTTAGCCAAATTTGAGATGTTCGTTATCTTGTTCAACTAACGGGTGCTTTACGATTGCTGAGTCCTCCTTTTTCATTGTTGATAAACCAATACACAATAAATGTGGGGTGAATTATACTTGAAGTCATTTCAACTAAACGAAAATACAATATCCTTTTTATCGAAATATCAATTATTTGAAGATGATTTGATACAACAAGTTCAGTTGCAGCACCGTTTGGAATTAGTACAAGCATTTGGGATTCAAAAAGGAATGCATGTATTAGAAATAGGTTGTGGACAGGGGGATACAACCGTTGCATTAGCCGACGCAGTAGGAGAAAACGGGTGTGTTGTCGCAATAGATATTGCTAGTCCCGATTACGGAGCACCCTTAACAATAGGTCAAGCAACAGAACGTATTAATAAATCTCCATTAGGAGAACGTATTGACTTCCATTTTGAAATGGATTTTGATTTTTTTGAATCAACTATACCATTTGATGTGGTGGTATTATCCCACTGTTCATGGTATTTCAAGCAACCAGAAGATTTATTGAATTACTTTAAAAAAATTCGTGGATTGGCAAAACATATATGTTTTGCAGAATGGGATCTCGATTTTACCTGCATTACGCAACGTTCCCATTTTTGTGCAGTTTCCATTCTGGCATTGTATTCAAACTTCGTAAAGAATGAAGGGAATATCCAAAACTTGTTTCATAAAACTCAAATACACCGGCTACTCCAGCAAGCAAATTTTGAAGTGGTAAACCAGCTTACAGTCGATGCAACCTTATTACAAGACGGTCAATGGGAAAAAAGTTATGCAAATAGTATCCGTGCAGAATTTATTAAAGTTCCTTCCATGATACAAACGTTGATAACTAGTTATTATGAATTGATGAACACTTCAAATGGAAATGAGAATTCATTAAATAGTTTCATTGTTTGTGCAAAGTAATAAGTTCCTCATTTGAAGATATGCTTTTCGGTATTTGTATGATTGTGAAGGAATGTACTTCAACTAACGAGTTCAAGATCCAGAGCTGCCGTATTGGTTGCTTTTTTTTTGCTTATGGAATTAACAGGTGCTTCAGTTCAACAAGAAATTAATTTATGACTACACATTATAGATTTGTCTAATAGGTGTAGTCCTTTTTTTATATCAACTGTTACGTTAATCTAGCTGAATATGGAAAAATGTTTGTTTTTTTGAAGGTGATTCATTTATTTTGTTGTATTTTTAATAATTGGTAGATTAATTAAAAATATAGCGAAAAATGGAGGAAATCACATGTTTAACAATTGGAAAAAAACACTGATGGCTGGAGTGATCAGCTTATCCTTGCTAGGTACAGGTTACATCGGTCACGACCTAATCTCCTCGCAAAACGTATCGGCTGAACCCGCATCAGGAAATGCACCAGGGCATTTGAAAAATGTTGAGACTTCGCAACTTGATGAAATAATCGAAAGAGGATACATACGGGTAGGAATGACAGGGGACTACAAACCTTTTACCTATTTGAACCCAGAAACAAATGAGTATGAAGGCTTTGACGTGGACGCTGCCAAAGAGCTTGGCAAAGACCTTGGTGTGGAGGTGAAATTTGTCGCCACCTCATGGTCTACGATGATGAAAGACCTGCAAGCGGACAAATTTGATATCGCTGTGGGCGGAGTGACTCGCAACACAGCCAGACAAAAAAGCGCTTATGTATCCCAAGGTTACCTTTCATTCGGTAAGGTGCCTTTGATTCGCAAGGAAGATAAAGACAAGTATCTTACCATTGAAGATATCAACAAGCCTTCTGTACGCATCGGCGTAAATCCAGGCGGAACGAACGAAGAATTTGTCCGTCAGTATCTAAGCAATGCTAACGTAACGGTTGTAGAAAACAACCTTGATATCCCACATCTTGTTGCTGAAGGTACGTATGATGTTATGATCACAGACACAGTAGAAGCAATGCTTTATGCAAAAGCTGATCCCAGATTGTATGCGGCTCTAACTGACAAGCCTTTCACAAACAGTGAAAAAGGTTATATGATCCCACGAGGTGATTTCATTTATGCAAGCTACTTGGAAACGTGGATGGATGAAATGAGGCTCCAGGGAAAATTTGATGCCCTCTACAAAAAGTGGATGGAATAGAATATAGAGGTGCCCCCCAAAAAGCTACCCTTAATACTGTCGTGTCAGTTTCTAGGGTAGCTTTTTAGGAATAATAACAGAAGAGTAAATTAGCCTTTTTCTTGTTTTACTAACGGAGCTTTACATCAATAAGGAAGGTTGCTGAAGCAATCTTTTTGTTATGCAAGTTCAACAAGGAATCCCTTTAAAAACGTTGATATATACTTGTGTATCAAAAAAAGTGGTAGGTAGTTTATTTGCTAATATTAAATGTGGCATTGAACAAAAATTAAATAGAATTTATTAAGAGGGGGTATAAACATTGAATGTAATTAATCTGTTACTTTATGAATTAGAACATACTTATAGTCAAGATGATTGGTACTCACCATTAAAACTAGTATTAAATGACCTGACTGTTGAGCAGGCAGTATGGAAGCCTCAAAGCAAGACAATAAATTCGATATGGGAAATTACTGCTCACTTGCTATATTACAAAGAGCGGTTGTTATTGAGGTTACAAGGAAAGAATGCTGAGTATGCTTGAAATAACCAAGATACATTTACATTTGAAGGAAATTCTCAGGAAGATTGGGATGCTTTAGTAAGAAAGATGAATCAAGTCAATCAAGAAATATATGAGCAAATACAAAAATTGAGTATAACAGATTTAGAAAAAGACACATCTAAACAACCCCTATGGAAACATATTAATGGTGTAATCCGCCATGACGCTCATCATGTTGGGCAAATTATAGTAAATAGAAAATTACAAGGTGCATGGCCAGCTTATGAGGATAAGGACTTGTAGTAATGGAATTAAACATTACTGTTGTTCGACTAACAGGGGCGTTAGCTGAAGATCGGAGCTGTCTTTAAGGCAGTTTTTTTATTCCACTAACGGGGCAAGTTAGTTGCATAAGGAACCGGATAGCTATAAAAAAGCAAACTCGCCAAAACTGCGGCGAGTTTGCTTTTTTATTTGAAAATAACGAGGTCAAAACAACTGTCACTTTGGTTCGAAATTTCGGAAAAGCACTTCAAAACGGAACCCTTTATAAATAAGTGACTTTTTTTACTCTACTCTTTAAGTCTCCTTTTTTAAATTTTTCTAACGAAATAAATCAAAAAAGATAATTAATCTTCATATGCAAAAGAATTACAATTTCTTGACTTAGAGTAAACTCTAAGCATTATTCTTTCTTTATAACACAAATTAAAAAAGAAGAAATAGACATAACAGATTTAATGGAGGCGGTTAAATTGACATATTCTATTGGAGAATTTTCTAAAATAGTAGGGCTAAGCGAATATACATTGAGGTTTTATGAAAAAGAAGGGTTAATAAAAGTAAATAGAGACAATAACAATGTCAGAATTTACTCGGATGAAAATAAATTATGGATTGAATCCTTGCTCCACCTAAAAAATACAGGGATGTCACTAAAAGACATGAAACGATTTGCCATGTGGGGGCATATGGGGGATAAAACAATGGAAGAAAGATTAGATCTGCTTAAAAAGCATCGCAAAAAAGTAGTGAGAGAATTGGAGAAGATTCGTCAAAGTTTAGAGCATTTGGATAATAAAATAAATTTTTATGAAAATGAAGTAGGAGACTGTTTCTCTTAGAAATTAAGCAGCTGGTTGTTTTTTTCATTTGCATCTTTTGGATAACCCTCGTACAGACAGCTTTCTACATCTTGTTTTTATCGAAAATAAAAAACACTTGCGTTAGAGTGCTCTCTAGGGATTAACCTATTCTTGCACCATTTAATACATGAAGGGTTTATCAACCTTTACAAAATACGACAAACTAACAATGTTATATCGATACTATTCAGAAAGAGGTTAAAAAATGAACAAAAAATATAGCAACTTATTTAAATCTTTTACATTTAAAAACGGTATTACCCTTAATAATAGAGTGGTTATGGCACCAATGACAACTTGGTCCAGTAATGATGATTACACGGTTTCAGATGAGGAATTAACCTATTACAAAAAAAGAGTAAACGGAGTAGGACTTGTGATTACAGGTTGTACACATGTGACTCCAAATGGGATCGGTTTTACAAATGAATTTGCAGCCTATGACGATACATTTACGCCGGGCTTACGTAAATTAGCTGAAGCCGCGAAAAGTGGCGGAGCTCCTGCAATCCTTCAAATTTTCCATGCAGGTAACAAAGCACTACCGGACTTAACACCAAATGGAGAGGTTGTTAGTTCCAGCGCTTTAGAGACTGAAGCTACTGGATTTGCACCTTCAGTACTACCTAGAGAGCTTTCCCATGTCGAGATAATGGAAGTGATTCATGCATTTGGAGAAACAACAAGAAGAGCAATCGAAGCAGGTTTTGACGGCGTTGAACTTCATGGTGCTCATGGGTTTTTAATTCAAAACTTCTTCTCACCTTTCTTCAACAGACGAGAAGATCAATGGGGAGGATCATTAGAAAATCGTATGCTTTTCCCACTGGCAATCGTTCAGGAAGTGAAAAATGTCATTGAAAAGCATGCAACAAAACCATTTATTTTAGGATACAGAATATCTCCTGACGAACACCAAGAAGGCGGTTTGAGAATGAAGGATACCTATGCATTGATTGAAAGCCTGATTAAAGAGGATGTTGATTATGTGCATGCTTCATTGGCTGATGTTCTTTCTTCAAAGCCAGTCGACAGTCAAGATGAAAAGACATATCTTGAGTTAGTTGTCGACCATGTAAACGGACGAGTTCCTGTACTGGCTGCTGGTTCTATGGTAACTCCGGATGATGTTGCCAAAGCATTAGATAAGGGACTTACGCTAGCTGCAATTGGCCACGCGTTGATCATGAATCCAGACTGGGTTGAAAAGGTTCAGAATGGACAAGTGTCTGAGATCCAAACAGCGATAAAGGCTTCAAAGGTTAGTGAGCTTGAGCTTCCAGAAAAACTTTGGGGCATCATTCAAGCCTCAGGGCCATGGTTTAAGATTGAGGAATAATTTAGAACCAACGGTTGATTAACTACGGGCAAGAGAGGTTTGCAATGGAGATACCTTCAGTTGTGTGATCTCTTGACAAGATCCGGAGCGACAAAGGGCTCCATAAAGGAGAAGAATAAAATGGAAAAACGAAAACTCGAATAATTAGAAGTCTCGGATTGAGATTAGGGTGCATGAGTATAGCGCCAACTACGGACCCCTGCAGACAAAGATCAAGGTATTAAGACCATTCGTACAGCCTATGAAATAGGCGTCACGTTCTATGATACAGCCGAAGTTTACGGTCCATTTACAAACGAAGAGCTGGTCGGAGAAGCGCTTGCGCCTTTCCTACAAAGTAGTTATCGCAAGCAAATTTGGTTTTGGCCTTGAAGTTCAGAAGGTGGTCTTAATAGCCGGCAAGAACACATCAAGAAAGTGGTTGAGGCCATGGCTGGGTTTTAAAGTAGGATGTGCAAAATAGACTCAAAATTAACGCAAAATAGCGCCGAAAGGGTTCTGTTGCAAAAACTTCAATAATAGCAATTGATCTCTAAATCTTGGACATACTATTAATCTTTAAAAAAGGTGCGTGATAGTATGGAAAATCAAAATTTATTCAAGTGGAAACATTTAAGCCAACAAATGACTTCTAGAGAGTCGATGAAACGTATTTCAAAGTAAAAGGTCAATGAATGTATCTGTATCGTGCAGTGGACTCCAAAGGAAACAGGATTGAATTTTATCTCAGTAAAACCAGAGACAAAAAGGCTGCAAAGCGCTTCTTCAAGAAAGCTTTGCGGTCTTTTCATGTTTCTAAGCCTCGTGTCATGATGGTCGATAAGAATCCGGCTTATCCAATAGCAATTGAAGATTTTAAAAAAGAGCTGATGGTGTGCAACTTAGACAACAGAAGTACCCGAGTAACCTAGTGGAGCAAGATCATCACTTTATAAAGAAGCGAGTCGTTCTATGCGAGGATTAAAAACGTTTCGAACAGCCAAACAAATCATCTTTGGAGTGAAGGTGATGTATATGCTGAAAAAAGGACAACTTCAATAAGGGGTGAAGTCTGTCCAAGGCGAGATTGAATTCACCAAATAAATTATTTGGAGTGGCCTCATCATTCATAGAGGAAAAGGATATTGAGACTCTATGTTTCTAACAGGTCATATTTGCACCAGAACCCAATTACCTAACAATTTGGGCGAATTGTCCGATACAAAAGTTTTTTTTTAACATAGGTTAATAAAAAGTATGATTACTCCAGTGATATCGATTAATTACGGATATTTAATAAAAAACATATTAAACATTAGAGTAAAAGTTATGCTTGTATAGGGATACAACCTGATATTGGAACATAATGAATCTGTCGTGACCTTACCTTTATTTTGGCGGAAAATACTTTTTTATATCATAGGAGGGGTTTTCATGGAGAAAATTATAATTGTGCCTTGGGAAGAAGATGAACTTACTCATGAGTTTTTTGTTCCTGAATATATTGAAAAAATGGCACTAGAAGTTCTTGAACATTACGGTTTCTCCGTTCAGAACATGCAAGTTGTCACAACAAAGCCAGATAAAGGTGGCTCTATATGGAAATTAGAAACAAGTTCAGGGCCAAAGAGTTTAAAACTTTTACACAGAAGACCTACAAGAAGTATGTTTAGCTTAGGAGCTCAAGAATATTTAGTTAATGTTAAGGAAGCAAGAGTACCGCCCATCGTAAAAACTAAAGATGGAAATAATTATGTTGAGGCTGGAGAAAAGTTATGGTTCGTCGCTGAGTGGATCGAATCATTGGCACCTGTAACAAAAGACTTGGAAGGAGCCAAACATCTTTGTAATGCTCTCGGCGAATTCCACCTTTTAAGCAAAGGGTTTGTTCCGCCTAAACAAGCTGAAGTTGCATCTAGATTATATAAATGGCCAACGACTTATGAAAAAGTTATTAATAAAATGGATTGGTTTCGAAACATTGCTAACGCATATGAAGAAATGCCTGCAAGCCCCTATTTACTGAATGTTTTAAATCAATTTGAAGAACAAGCAAAAGAAAGTTTAGAGAAATTAAATGAATCAAGCTATTTAGATTTAGCACAACAAGGAAATGAATATTGGGGATTAGTGCATCAAGATTATGGCTGGTCAAATGGTCAAATGGGGGATAATGGAATGTGGATTATTGACCTTGACGGTGTTGCTTATGACCTTCCTATTCGCGATTTGAGAAAACTGATTACCGGCACAATGGCAGATTTATATAGATGGGATGCAACTTGGGTAAGGGAAATGATCCAGTCCTATCACGAGGCAAATCCAATTTCATCGCAACTATATGATATCTTAATGATCGATTTATCTGCTCCGAATGAATTTTACAAGAATGTTAAAGAGGTAGTATATGATCCTGAATTGTTTCTAAATGATCAAACAACAACTATGATTCAAACAATTGTTGATACCGATCAGACAAAATGGCCAGTTTTAGAAGAAATTAAAGATGATTGGAAGGGAATAGAACAAACATGAAAATTTTAATGATTTGTACCGAAAAGCTTCCTGTTCCTCCGGTACTAGGCGGTGCCATTCAAACCTATGTCTCAGGCACCCTGCCATATTTAAGTAAAGTCCATAATATTACGGTTTTAGGAATTAATGATCCATCACTCCCTGATCAAGAAACGATTGATGGAAACCAGTATGTACGTGTACCTGGAAAAATATTTGAAGTATATCGAGAAGAGGTTATTAACTATCTTGAAGCAAATCATTTCGATCTAATTCATATATTTAATCGACCTCGACTAGTCCTTCCAGTCCGACAAGCAGCCCCTAATTCCAAAATTATCCTCAGCATGCATAATGATATGTTTAATCCAGAGAAAATCAATCCGGAAGAAGCAAAAGCAGCCATAGACGAAGTTGCAAATATTATAACTGTCAGTGATTATATAGGCAATGTCATAAAAGATTTATATCCACAAGCTTCATCAAAGATTCGCACAATCTATTCTGGTGTAGACACCAATCGGCTTCTACCCGGTCATCACTCGAAGATGCAAGAAATTCGTAATGAAATACGTAAAACAAACGGTCTTGAAAACAAAACGGTCATATTATTTGCAGGAAGACTATCAAATAATAAAGGAGTCGATAGGCTAATTCGAGCATTACCTGAGCTTTCAAGTAAATTTAAGGATTTAGGTTTAGTCATTGTCGGAAGTAAATGGTTCAGCCAAAATGATGTAACTGATTATGTAGCTTATGTAAGAGCATTGGCAAAAAAACTGCCAATCCCAGTTGTTTCAACAGGTTTTGTCTCACCTAGTGAAATACAAAATTGGTTTGCAGCTGCTGATTTATTCGTGTGTACATCAATATGGCAAGAACCACTTGCACGCGTCCATTATGAAGCAATGGCTGCAGGACTTCCAATCGTAACAACTGCAAGAGGCGGAAATCCAGAGGTTATTCGTTTAGGAGAGAATGGGCTTGTAGCAGAGAATCCAGAAGATCCTGGATGTTTTACAGAAAAGATTACAGAAATATTATCAAACAGATCACTAATGAAAAAAATGGGCGAACGAGGCAGAGAACTTGCCCTTACCTTATATAAATGGGATCGAGTAGGATCTGAGATACTTGAAGTTTGGAAAAAATAACTGTATAGACCAATCAAGAGTATATGAACATGGATGACACTATGTTGGAGTTGCTCGCACATGAAATACTTGTCACTGGTGGTGCTGCAGGGTTATCGGATCACATCTATGTGAACATTCCTAAAGGATACGAAAAACAGAATTATTGGCGATGATACATTTGCAGGACCTACCCCTACTACCCCTAATAAAGCTCTCCAGAACCATCACAAGTTTCAATTTTTTGCAACAAACTTGTCAATGACACTCCTTCAAAAAAAACAGTCTTTACGAAATCAGCCTAGGGAAAGTTATTGTGTCGCAGTTCAAAAAAGGATGGCCCTTGTGTAACTATCGGGGTGCTTTAGCTGAAGATCGGGGCTGACTTTAATGCAGTTCTTTCTATATGCAACTAATGGTTCAGGTTAGCTTAACCTGAACCTAAAATTTTATTGAAGCGTATTTAGATTTTGTGTCCTTATTAAACTTACAACTACCTCTCCAATTTGTCTGCCTAACCTTAAGCCTTCATTGTTATCTACGTTAAAATGTACGCCAGCGTACAAACGAGATTGAGCACTTTCTTCCATTAACTTTTTTATTTCGGATGACTCTTGAGGGAAAATATAACTTAATACTGCCTCTGCGCATCCCGCCACAGTAGCGTGTGCAGAGGGGTAAGCTGGAAAACGAGGGGTAAACAACACAGTAGATAGATTTCTGCCATATTGATTTGGACGTGCAACATCCCAATGATATTTAAAAAACCACGTCATAACAAAAGTATCATTCATAGCAGCGTGGAAATATCCCTGCACCCTGGCAACACTTGGTGATCCTAGCTTATGCTTTTCAGCTAACTTGAAAATTAGAGTGGAAATTTTCGCGGTTAATTCACCTGTTCCCCAATATTGTGCGATTCGTATTTGCTGGGAAGTTAATGACTTTAATGTCTCCTCTACAATGAATAACTCTGTTTCCCAATCAATATTTTCAGGATTTTTAATTCGCCAAATAATACGTTGATGAAAGAGGTCTAGGAAATCATTGTCTCTTCCCCTTGAAATAAAAAACATCGGCCAATTTCTTGCCTCTGGAGAACCTTTAGGTGGGATACTCTCGCCTGGGTAAGGATATTCTGTCCATCTTCTATAACTTGTTCTCATAAAGACAACCCCCTAATAAATGTTCTCCTTGTTCCTTATGACTGAGAGTATTGAAATATGACCATTTAACTTTTTGCTTCCTAATCAAAGGAGAAAGATCAGGGGGAGAACTGTCGAAGTTGTTTTTTTTTCTTTGATTGAGCCATTTTATGCCTTTAAGCTGATTCCCCCAAACCTTTACAATATAAATTTACATTTCGGAGTTTTATTTGAAAAATTTCCAAATTTTCAAAGGTATTCAAATGATCATGTCCTGAAATAATAAGAAAAACACAGGAGAAACTATATGAACAGAAAAAAATGTTATAAAGAATTTATCGCTATTTTTACTTTTATATTTGTCTTAATGGTGAATCATTCGGTCTATGCAATTGAATGGGAAGATGAGGAAGTACCTATTAACTTTAAAATTGAGATATTACCTTGGGAGATAGTAAACAACACTATTCCTAATAGAACAAATTTCACCATTATAGACATTGAAACGGGATTATCATTTAAGGTTCAACGAAGAGCAGGAAGTCATCATGCCGATGCTCAGCCACTAACCAAGGATGATACTCAGATTATGAAGAAAATTTATCATAATCAATGGAGTTGGAAAAGAAGAGCCATTATTGTATTAATTAATAATCAAATGATCGCTGCCTCTATGAATGGAATGCCACATGGTGCCGGTGCTCTTCAAAATGGTTTTTCAGGTCACTTCTGTATTCATTTCTATGGAAGCTTAACACATCGTTTAAAAAACGAAGATCCCGCCCATAAATTAATGATATTGAAAGCGGCCGGTAAGCTTGATGAATATTTAGGCACGGTAAGTCCCTACGAACTTATCCATATTTTCACCATTGCCATGAATCAAGGAGATAGAACACTATTATCAATGACCTTATCAAATCCGGATCATTCCAATCGTTTCATTAAGCTTGCTGAAAGTATTACATACTTTGGGGTTAGAGATTTTTCAGGACAACCACTTGAAGACGCAAACGGGTTAATACTCGTGGATGTACCGGTTCAAGTGAAGATTTATAAAGAAAGAGAAGGGAGTGAAAACAGAATCATCCATTTTATGATCCGAAGGGAGAGTTTGACTGATCGTTGGTTCATTGATCAAGATGCGATCTATGAAGACTTAAAATAAGATTTGTGGGGATTCGAAAAAATAAATTCCAATCCAGTGTGGGGGTGCATTCTATGCGATTATCATGGATTGCCGGACTTTTACTATTCGTTCAACCAGTGAATACTTCTGAAAGCTTATCGGTAACCCACCAAAGACAAACGATTGCGCGTGTCAACCATGCTGATATTACTATGCCTTTACTAGATGTTCCTATCATGGACGTGGATAAATACAATCTATTTGTCGAAAAAATAGACCGACAAGTGTACCAAAAACCTGTAAATGCCACAATAGACAAACAAGGTAATATTCTTCCTGGGCGAGTAGGTTACAAGCTATACCATCAAGCTTTTAAAGAGCAATTTTATTCCTTCTTGTACAGTAATGAAGCATACAAACTGGAAGTACCTTTGCTTGCTATTCATCCAAAAGTTGACAGCGAATTACTTGCGGAAATTCGTGAAAAAAAGATAGGTGAATATAGAACCTATTTTAATGTGAACAACAAAAATCGTACAAATAATATCTCGCTTGCTACAGAAGCTATTAATAATTATGTCGTGTTTCCCGGAGAGGTATTTTCTTTTAATCAAGCCGTCGGCAAGAGATCAGTAAATAAAGGATATATGCTCGCTCGAGTTATCGTTAAAGGAGAGTTTTCTGAAGGGATTGGTGGAGGGATATGTCAGGTATCATCAACCCTGTTTAATGCTATCGACAATGCAGGGTTGAAAACTATTCAACGCTACTCCCATACAAGGAGCGTCCCGTATGTTCCATCTGGCCGCGATGCTACAGTAAGTTGGTATGGTCCTGATTTTAGTTTTAAAAACAAGTACAATCAACCTATCCTAATCCGAGCAAAAACGCAAGGAGGAATGGTAAGTATCAAGGTTTACTCTTCAGATATGATAAATTATAAGACACGAAAAGTTCCCACTGCTTCAAATCAGATATCAGAAGAACGGATTGTTTTTTTATAAAATCACCTACTATAATATTTCTGAAAAATTTCATTTTCAATCCACAATATGGACGGAATACGCAATAGCCCCGCGTTCCTAGAAGCAAAGCAAATTCATCTTTTATTAATCCTGTTATTTCTGCATCGGTATATTGATAATTAATAACCTTAAGCCAATCATGTGATCGTTTTCCAATCTGTAAGGCAGATTATGTATATGAAAAGCCGACACTATACTTTAATAGTGTCGGCTTTTATTGTAGCTTTAATTTTATATATCACAAGAAATATCAAATAAAGAAATTGATACCTCTTATAATTTTATTAAGGAGTGAGATAAATGAATGAACAGATACAGCTTATGATTGATTGGATTGAAGACAATTTGAAAAATCAATTTTCATTAGATGAACTATCTAATTATATGGGATATTCTCCTTATTATTGTTCGTTTAAATTTCACCAAGTAACAGGTATAAGTATTAGGCGCTATATTCTTCTTAGAAGATTGTATTTATCCACGGAAGATTTAGCAAATAACAGGAAGATAATTGACGTCGCCTTTGATTACGATTATTCTTCGCAAGAAGCATATAGCAGAGCCTTTAAAACTGTTTTTGGTATCAATCCTAGAGAATATCAACTTAATAAGTTGCCTGTCCAGTCAATTGTTAAGCTCACTATTAATAAAGAAGGGGAGTGGTGTAGAATGAATGTTTCTAGAAAAATTGAGGTTGAACATTTACAAAATGAGAAGAGTGAATTGTTTGATAAAGACGTACTCAACATATTGAATGGTCAAGTTATGTATGAGGAGTTTAAAGATAACAAACTAATGGGAGATTCTGATTACGCTCCATTTAATGAAGCAATGTGTGTAAACGCGACTACTAAACAAGTTTTTGATAAAGAATTTATAAACACACGAGCTTCTGGACATCATGAGTCGGTAGAGAATTATATCAAAAAGGTCATTGTTCCATTAGACAATCTTTTTAATAAAGAGTATAAATGTATCGTTTTATGGTTTGGTGAAGACATGTTTTGTCAAATGAACCTACTTACCTTACTTTCTTATCTTGAACAGTCCGGGTATGAAGGAAAAGTGTTCTTAAATTGCTTCAGAGAGGATGAATTTAAAGTTAATCAAACTGAACTTAAATTAGGTCATTATTATTCTGTATACCAGGAAGTATTGGTCAATCATAATAAATCATCGAATGAACTACTTCCAGTCATGTATCAGGCAATAGACATATATTTAGATATGCTAAAAGAAGATAATGCAGTAGTAAAGTATATTTCCAAAAATAAAGATTTAGCAACATCAGAATTAATTAATAGGTTATTTGCTCTGTTCCCAACAGTGGGCTATGGAGATTTACAATATATAGAGCTTATTAATAAAACTTAAAATTGGAAGTGGGAACAAGAATTCTTAAAGACAATCAGTGAAGGGGTTTCCTATACAGTGTAAAGAACTAAACCTTTTTTTCCGTCATCCGGGACTATTCTGAACGACTTGTCGAACGAATTCCAAAATGTTGTTGTTTTTAAATTTTGTTAAATCAATCATTCTTGTTGAACTAATGGCGTAGGTTAGTTAATAAGTGCTTGATATTCATATTAATACAAGGTATTTTTGGGAAAATAAACAGATTAAATGGAAAAAGGTTAATTTTAATCCTATTCATTGTGGGTTAGTAGGTATATGAACTGCTTTCGAGGGGATGAACCGGGTAATCAGGCTACTGTATGGTAAGGTCTAGCTATTTTTTGAAAATTGAACTCTAACTCTTCCTAAGTTAATTATAGCATATTAAAAATGGTAAAAATAGACTATTTATTCTCATTTGCTACTGCTAAAATACAATAGAACTTTATTGAGATTTGTTGAGAGGGATAAATATATCAAAGAAACCAAAACAAATGTAATGGTTAGGGGAGATGTATATTGAGTTCTTTTGTTCTCGGTTTTCAGGAAATGGAAAAAACACAGCTTTTGCTCGTTGGCGGAAAAGGGGTAAAATTAGGGGAATTATCAAAAATTCAAGGAATACAAGTACCAGAAGGTTTTTGTGTTACAACAGTTGGATATCAAAAAGCCATAGAACAAAACGAAACGTTTCAAGCATTGTTGGATCAACTAACACTGCTAAAAGTAGAGGATCGAGGTCAAATTGGTGAAATCAGCAGGATGATTCGACAAATCATTATGGAAATGGAAATTCCCTCCGATGTTGTGAAAGAAGTTGCTCATTATCTCTCCCGGTTTGGCGATGAACATGCCTATGCAGTGCGTTCTAGTGCGACTGCTGAAGATTTACCACATGCCTCTTTTGCTGGTCAACAAGATACCTATTTAAATATCATCGGAAAAGAAGCAATCTTGCAGCATATCAGCAAATGTTGGGCTTCCCTGTTTACGGATCGTGCGGTAATCTACCGTATGCAAAATGGATTTGACCACAGTCAAGTTTATTTATCCGTTATCGTTCAAAGGATGGTTTTCCCACAGGCTTCAGGGATTTTATTTACGGCCGATCCGATTACTTCTAACCGAAAGCTGCTATCGATCGATGCCAGTTTTGGGCTTGGAGAAGCACTGGTCTCTGGCTTGGTATCTGCCGATTGTTATAAAGTACAGGAAGATGAAATCGTCGATAAGATGATAGCAACCAAAAAATTGGCTATCCATGGACTAAAAGAAGGCGGAACGGAGACCAAGCAGATCGATCCCGATCAGCAAAAGACCCAAACACTTACTGAACAACAAATTTTACAACTAGCACGCACAGGAAGACAGATTGAAGCTTATTTTGGTTGCCCGCAAGATATCGAATGGTGTTTGGTTGATGATACATTTTTTATTGTCCAGAGTCGGCCTATCACTACTTTATACCCGATCCCAGAAGCAGATGATCAAGAAAATCACGTCTATGTATCTGTCGGTCATCAACAAATGATGACCGATCCCATGAAACCACTTGGAATGTCTTTATTCCAGTTAACATCTTTTGGACCCAGATTTAAAGCTGGTGGAAGGTTGTTTGTTGATGTAATAAATAATCTGGCTTCACCTGTCAGCAGAAAAATGTTATTAGATGCCATGGGACAACACGATCCGCTCATGAAAGACGCACTCCTTACCATAATAGAGCGAGGAGATTTCATAAAATCTTTACCAAAAGATAAGCAAGAACAGAGTTCCGGTAAAAGCAATAAAAGTGTGTCGTCTGCGGATTCTAGGGCACAAATCGAAAACGACCCGACAATCGTTTCTGATTTGATTAAGAATAGTCAAACATCGATAGAAGAGTTAAAACAAAACATCCAAACGAAATTAGGATCGGATTTATTTGATTTTATTCTGGAAGATATCCAGATATTAAAGAAGATTTTATTTGACCCACAAAGTTCAGCTGTGTTTATGGCTGCTATAGATGCTTCATCATGGATCAATGAAAATATGAGCGAGTGGTTAGGTGAAAAAAACGCAGCCGACACGCTTTCCCAATCTGTACCAAACAATATTACTTCAGAAATGGGTCTGGCGCTATTGGATGTCGCAGATGTGATTCGTCCTTATCCAGAAGTAATTGATTATTTACAACATGTTAAAGATGAAAACTTTTTGGATGAACTGGTTAAGTTTGATGGTGGACAGGAAACCCAAGGCGCTATCTATGATTATCTCAGCAAATACGGAATGCGATGTACCGGAGAAATCGATATTACTAAAACTCGTTGGAGCGAAAAACCAACTACACTTGTACCCGTGATTCTTAGTAATATCAAAAACTTTGAGCCTAATGCTAGCAATCGGAAATTTGAGCAAGGGCGACAGGAAGCTTTGAAAAAAGAACAAGAGTTATTAGATCGATTGAAGCAATTACCGGATGGTGAACAAAAAGCCAAAGAAACAAAACGAATGATCGACCTAATCCGGAATTTCATCGGTTATCGGGAATATCCAAAATACGGCATGGTTAATCGCTACTTCGTTTATAAGCAGGCTCTACTGAAAGAAGCCGAACAACTCGTACAAGCGGGCGTTATTCATGAAAAAGAAGATATATACTATCTCACTTTTGAAGAACTTCACGAAGTTGTACGCACAAATAAACTAGATTACCAGATCATCAGCAAACGAAAAGACGAGTACAATTTATATGAAAAACTAACTCCCCCACGTGTTATCACGTCTGATGGTGAAATCATTGTGGGTGAGTACAAACGAGAAAATCTCCCAACCGAAGCTATTGTAGGTCTACCTGTTTCTTCCGGAGTTATAGAGGGGCGAGCACGTGTCATCTTAAACATGGAAGATGCTGATTTAGAAGATGGAGATATATTAGTCACCTCCTTTACTGACCCTAGCTGGACACCATTGTTTGTATCCATAAAAGGCCTAGTCACCGAAGTTGGTGGACTGATGACCCATGGAGCAGTTATCGCACGTGAATATGGCTTACCAGCGGTTGTTGGGGTGGAGAATGCTACCAAACTGATAAGAGACGGTCAACGAATTCGCGTGCATGGAACAGAAGGATATATCGAAATATTGTAATTGCTTTTTAACTAGTGTGTTAATCCAAGGAGGATTAATGCACTTTTTTGTTAGAAAACAGTTTAAATTTCTATAATGGTTCAAACTACTATTAAGTGACTTTAACTTGTTAAGATTGCATGATACGGTTCCTTTAAGCAACCCTACAGTTGCTTATTCTTGACGAGCAACTGTAGGGTTGCGTATACTCGGTATATGAACTGGGACAAAGACGCTATATTCAAAGCACTTAGTGATTCGACTCGGCGGCTTATATTAGACGAACTAGCCGAACGCAACGAGCTGACGTTGTATGAACTTACGGTACGTCTCATTATGAAGCACGACCTTTCCATTTCGCGACAGGCGATAGCTAAACATCTTTCTGTATTGGAAGATGCAGGGCTCGTAAAATCAAAGCGAAAGGGAAAATATCGAGTACTTATATTCAACAACGAACCACTTAAAAATTTACTGAAAGGATGGATAGAGTAATTTTATTAAAAAAACTTCTGACGAATGTATGGTTTTTTCTGCTTGGAGCCAGATTGTTAGCAGAGTACCATACGTCGCAAATATCAAAGGAGGCATAAACATTATGAAAATCATTGTTACCAGTATCTTCGTTCAAGATCAAGACAAGGCATTGGAATTTTATTCAGAAAAGCTGGGATTTGTAAAAAAGCATGACGTTCCCATGGGGAAATATAGGTGGATTACACTTGTTTCCCCCGATGATCATGAAGGTACCGAGCTTTTACTCGAACCGAATGAGCATCCTGCCGCAAAGGAGTATCAAGAGAAGTTATTTGCTGAAGGCATCCCAGTAACCATGTTTGGGGTTTCAGATATTCACGTAGAGTACAAACGATTAAGTGAAAAAGGCGTGAAGTTTACCATGGAACCGACAAAAATGGGCGAATTAACAATAGCTGTCTTCGACGATACATGCGGAAACCTTATTCAGATATTGCAGAAGTAACTTTATGACGAAATAACCTGGATTCTAATCGACTTTTTTGGTGATTTTTAAGTTCGGTGAAGTGTTTTTTTATCAAAATTAAACGACTTTATATTAACCCCGTCCTAATTTTAGGACGGGGTTATACATGTTTAAGGTATAAAATTAAATAACTTTATTGTCACTTTACAGCTAATCAACAGCTCCTTTTCCTATGGAACTAAATGGGCAGGTTAGTTAAAAAAAGGGTTTTGCAATCTTTATGCAGAATAAGGTAATGCTTAAAATCTTAGTACATAAAGGGTGTGTATGAGGATGGATTGTAAGAATGTTACCGGAGAAAATGATACAGGCAAATCACAATTAAATATACTTCTTGAAATAAATGAAATTTGCTTATCACTTAATTTTAACCTGTGGCTACGAGGCGGATGGGCGATAGATTTTCTTCTTGGAAGGATTACTCGGTCACATTCTGATATTGATTTAGTTACTTGGTTACAGTATCGTGAGCACTTGGAACAGGCTCTTGTTAATGCTGGTTTTCAAATAAAGCCAGTAGGCCAGTTTCAAACCGATTTCCTCAAGAACAATGTCGATGTGAGTTTTGTATTTGTTAGGTATTCTGATAATGGCGATATAGTCGCTAACGGTTTTCCAGATTGGGTATGGAGGAAAGATGCCTTGCCAATGGAACTTTATAATTTACAAGGTGTATCAATAAGTGTTCTAAACCCATACCAATTACTTGAGGAAAAAAGAGTTTACGAACAAGGAACAGGAAGAACACTTCGTCCAAAGGATCTTAAAAGCATAGAAATTATTCAACAGATAATTGATGCAAAAAGTTAGAGGTTAAATAAAATTCTTATAGAACTAATGGGTTCGTTAAATGAGGATCAGAGCTGTCTTTAAGGCAGCTTTTTCTTATGGAACTAAATGGGCAGGTTAGTTGAACATGTAAATCAATGTCTATGCTACAATCATTACATGCATAGCCAATATAAGTTAATGTTTGGGAGATCATTATGGAAAAAATAAAAATATCATTATTACACCTATTGCCTATCGCTGGTGATGTGGAGTATAACCAAAAGCTTATTGAACAAGCCATTCATATAGCATCAAATAATAATGCCGAATGGATTATTACACCCGAACTATGTGTCAGCGGACTTCAATTCAATCATAAGATTGGGACTGGATGGATTAACAGGCAACCTGATGCTTGGATGAGTAATTTGAGCCGTAAACTAAAGAATTTGAAGAGCACTGTATTTTTAGGTTGCCCTGAAAAAGGCAGTAACGGAGAGTTGTATAATACTGTGTTTGTCATAGATAAAAAAGGTCATTTATTAGGTAGACAGAGAAAAATCAGTGCTATTGATGATTGGTCAGCTTCTGGCGATGTAATAGAGCCAATAAAAACAGACAATGTTGAGGTTGGCATTATGATTTGTGCAGATGCATATACCAAAGATATTGCTTACAACTTATTAGAAAAAGGAGCAGAAATATTAATTGCACCGTCTTCCTGGGGTCCCGGATTACATGGTCCAGAGGGAGAATGGGAACAAAGGTCATTAGATACAGGACTGCCCGTAATTGTCTGTAATCGTACTGGCGAAGACGAAACTGTCCGTTTTTGGGATGCAGAAAGCATGATCATAAAAAATGGTGAACGCCTCTTAACACATAAATCAAAACAATCAGCTATACTTACTTTTGAATGGGATTTAAAAAGGATGGAATTAATATCCTCTCATTTCGACATCGATTACATATAATGAGAACTGAACTTACTACATACACTACACTCTTGTTGAACTAAAGGGTGCTTTACTTCATTATTAGGAGCTGTTCACCAGCTCTTTTTCTGATGGAACTAAAGGGGTAGGTTTGTTGAACAAGGATTGAACTTTATTAATTTAGGAATTGTATAAAAGAGAGTATTACGGGTAGGAAACGATAACGATAAGAGATGATAAATAATGGAAACTCGGTTGCTGATGCAGCCATTTTCTTATGGAGTTTAAGGGGCAGGATAGTAAGGATAAAAAGCATTCTATATGGAATGCTTTTTATCTTTATCATCATTTGGTGATGTACTGGAGTGTGTTAATATGTGGTCTAATACTTTTTCAGTAAATGGCATAAAGTAATTAAGTATTAGTCCCCCTAAACAAACGGTTAATAGAGTTCCAACGCCAATTGGTCCATTAAAAATCATGGCCATTATCAAGAATACGAGGTAAATGAATGTTCTCGAAAAAAATATATTTGTTCTAGTTAATTCTTGGATGATTAATGTTAATCGGTCAATTGGAATCGGTGCAAAATTTGTGTGTAAATATGTTGCAGTTCCTAATCCGACAAGAACTAAGCCGATTCCAAAACAAACAACTTTGCTGTACCATAGTTCAGGTGTCATCAAATTGTGCAATAAAAAGAGCCACATATCAATATTAATACCCGTTATAAATGCTGTTAACAACCCCAAAACTTCTGGTCTTTGTCTTTTTAAAAATGAATTACAACATATCAATATTAAAGCTATTATTATTTCCCAACTTCCCACAGTAAGCCCCACATTTATAGACAGTCCTACCAATAGTGCATCAAAAGGTGAAGTTCCGAGGTCTGATTGTATAGTGAAAGAAATACCAAGGGTTAATATTAAAATTCCTAATACATAAAAAACATATTTCACTTTACTCGACCTCTTTATCATTATTTTTTATTGCAAATGCAACAAAGTTAGGTTAGATTTAATATATGTCATTTTTATTGCATTTGCAACAAAAATATGTGCTAAGGAGTTAATTATGAATGAAATTCTTCGTGAAATTGGAATGATTGCAAGGGCATTAGATTCTATAAGTAATATAGAATTTCAAGAATATGACCTTACAAAAGGGCAGTATTTGTACCTTGTGCGAATATGTGAAAACCCAGGAATCTTTCAAGAAAAGTTAGCTGAGATGATAAAAGTAGATCGAACAACAGCAGCTCGTGCTATAAAAAAACTTGAAATTAGTGGCTTTATTGAAAAGAAAGAAGATAAACATAATAAAAAAATTAAAAAACTCTTTCCAACAGAGAAAGGAAAAAATGTTTATCCTTTTATAAAAAGAGAAAATGATTATTCCAATATCGTTGCATTAGAGGGATTTTCCGAAAGAGAAGTAGAAACCATTTTCAATCTTCTTCAAAGAGTAAGAAAAAATATAGAAAAAGACTGGGAATTTGTAAAAAAGGGAAACAAGAGAAATTATTGTTTATATAAGGAGCGACATATATGACTGAAAATATAAAAAAGTGTACCCTTGAAGATTCACGCAAACTTCAAGAAATTAGTTATGAAACATTTAATGAGACATTTAAGCATCAGAATTCACCCGAAAATATGAATGCCTATTTGGAGAAGGCATTTAACTTAAAACAATTAGAAAAAGAATTATCCAATATTTCTTCGCAATTCTTTTTTGTTTATTTTGATAATGAAGTCGCTGGATATTTAAAGGTCAATACCAATGATGCTCAGTCTGAAGAGATGGGTGCTGAATCACTTGAAATCGAGAGGATTTATATAAAGAAAAAATTTCAAAAACATGGGCTTGGTAAATATCTGCTAAATATAGCTATGGAAATTGCGATGGAACGTAATAAAAAGAAAATCTGGCTAGGCGTATGGGAAAAAAATGAAAATGCTATTTCTTTTTATAAGAAACTGGGGTTTGTTCAAACTGGAGCCCACTCTTTTTATATGGGTGATGAAGAACAAATGGACTTTATAATGACCAAAACACTCATATAACGTTTTTTGGAAGGTGGATTATTATGTATATCCAAAATATTATAAGGTCAAAAATGCTGATGAAATTTAGGGTTTTGTTCAAAAAAACTCTATTTCTTAGAGTTGAATAAGAAATAACTTTACAAGGCTCTGTTAAATAACTATGTTGATTTGCAGCTAAAATAATAGCTTGGCAAAAACGCCAAGCTATTATTATTTGTTTGGTTAGAACGTTGGTTTGACTATATTTCATATCTTCCATAGTCATTACCCAATATTAATATCCCCTATTAAGTAGAGTGATGCTTTTCCAGCCATCTTTACCCGTGTGTCCTCGTGCTTACAAAAAAGTGTACCGCCTCTATTGGATAACTGTCTTGCTACCATTTTACGTTTCTTTAGTTTCTCTGCCCAAAAGGGCACTAAACCGCAGTGGGCAGAACCGCATACTGGGTCCTCATTTACCTTTAACTTTGGGAAAAATGCTCTTGAAACAAAATCATAATCATTTCCTTTGGCGGTAACAATAACTCCAAGTCCATCTGGCAACTGTTCTAGTTTTGAAAAGTCAGGACTTAGATTTTTCACTGCTTCTTCTGAATCTAATACTAATAACAAATCCCTATTTAGATATGCTTCTATCGGTGTGGTTCCTAAAGCATCAATCATTTGTTCAGTAAGAGGTATCTCCTTTGAAGGGACAGTTGGGAAATCAAGTTCATACAAATCATCTTTTCTATTTACTGTAAGTACCCCACTCATCGTGTCGAATTGAATGGTTTTCAATTGCTTTTCAACATAGTTCATAATGATAAAAGCAGTTGCTAAAGTTGCGTGACCACAAAGGTTGATCTCTCCTCCAGGTGTAAACCATCTAAGTTTATAGTTTTCCGCACCTTTTACTGCAAATGCCGTTTCAGAAAGGTTATTTTCAATAGCAATCTTTTGCATAATGTCATCAGAAATCCATTCATTCATAACACAAATCCCAGCAGGATTTCCCTCAAAGACCTTTTCTGCAAATGCATCAACCACATAATACTTCATAATTTTTTCCTCCTAGATTAATCAAATTGAACGTGAAATGTTCAGGTGTTATACTTGAATATCCTTATATTAATGGGTATATATGTATAACAGTCAACTTAATCATATAACACTTAACTTTCGAAACAGTGCTGATGGAGGATTTATTATGAAGATTGAAATAAACAGGAACTCCAATATCCCGATTAATCAACAAATTTATGAGAATATAGCAGATAGAATCAGGTCAGGGGGGTTATCGGAAGATGAACGTTTGCCTTCCGTTAGAGTGTTAGCAAAAGAATTAGGGGTAAGTGTACTTACAGTTGTAAGAGTGTATGCATTGTTAGAAAAAAATGAGTTAATTGAACGGATACAAGGAAAGGGGACATTTGTTAAAGCTAATATTACATCAGAAGATAAAGAAAATAATAAAAAGAACAATTTCGAGTGGCAATTATCCGTTTTAGATTATCTTCCCCGAACACAATTTGGTACCCATTATGGATCATTTGAAAACTGTTTTCAGTTTTCTGTTGCAGCGATTTGTCCATCTTTACTTCCGAATCGTTATCTGGAGAAAGAAATCCATTCAAATTTAGAAAAGAATCCCAGTATTTTATCAAGTTATGGACCTGCACAAGGGGATGAGGAACTTAGAAAAGCTATGAGCGAGTATCTTCGCAAACAAGATTTAAGTATTGACCATAAAGATATATTGGTAACTAATGGAACTCAACAAGGAATAGATTTGGTGGCGAAAACTTTTATAGGACCAGGTGATGTTGTGGTTACAGAAGCACCCACTTATCCTAATGCAATTGATACATTTCGTGCTCGTGGGGCTACTATTATTCCTGTTCCATTAGATAAAGAAGGAATGAGAATGGACCTTTTACAAAGAGTTTGCGAAATATATAAACCCAAAATGATATATACCATCCCTAACTTTCAGAATCCAACTGGAAGGGTTTTAAGTCGAAAAAGAAGGGAGCAATTATTAATATTTGCCCAAGAAAATCAAATAATCATTGTAGAAGACGAACCGTGGAGTGAGATATTTTTTGACAAGAAACCTCCATCACCTATAAAGAGTCTTGATAAAAACGGTTTCGTCATTTATCTAAAGGGGCTAAGCAAGACATTGGTTCCTGGTTGCCGGATAGGACTACTGACCGCAAATGGCACTCTGTTTAATCGTTTAGTGGCATCTAAAGTGAATACGGACCTTGGTAGTCCATTATTAACACAAAAGGCAATTCTCCCATTTTTTTATTCGAAAAGGATGGAGGACCATATGGAAAAGCTGAGATTTGCTTTGAAATTAAGAAGGGATAAAGTTATAGAACTCTTCAATTCCCATATGCCGAATGAAGTTCAATGGATTGAACCAACAGGGGGATTAAATATTTGGGTATCCATTCCATCAGAGTGGAACACGAACCATTTATTAATCGAATGTCAAAAAGAGAATATTTACTTTCTACCTGGTTCAGCTTGTTTCGCAGGAGAACCGGAAAACCATCATTTAAGGTTAAACTTTTCCTATTTATCGGATAGTGAATTAGAAAATGGAATTTTAAAATTTTGCAATATCACAAGAAAATTTTTATCTTCAAATCAACTATTTAGACAATCCCCCATTATGTAAAGAAAGGCTGCAACAAAAATCCTTTCAGATTAAAGTTTGATGGTTGTAAATTGACGTAAAAAGACCTTGGTTTCCTGCTTACGTAAGGAAGTCAGGGTTTTGACGTATCCGCAACCTGAATTTGTAGGTTTATCTTTACAGAAGCAATATATAACCCTGCAATAACATACTATAAGCTTTTAAAGTTAGGATGTACAATTACATGAGGATATCTTGAAAGGAGTTTACCTCATGAATATTACATCTTTTGTATTTTACTGTTTTATTGTTACATTTACACCAGGACCTACTAATATAGTCATATTATCCACCGTGCATAACTCTGGTACAAAAAAGGCAATGGAATATACGTATGGAGCAACGATTGCTTTTGGTTTCTTACTTGCTATTTCTGCTATGCTAAATACGATACTTGCAACGATCATACCAAAAATATTAATTGTTATGCAGATAATCGGAAGCTTTTATATGTTATATCTTGCTTATCAAGTTTACAAAATGGATTCATCAAAACCAAATGTAAAACAAACGGGTACCTTTATGTCTGGATTTCTTACGCAGTTTTTAAATCCAAAGGTAGTACTATTTACAATGACTGTCATTCCTACGTATATTATGCCCTATTATGTCTCAATGCCTGCGGTTACAATAAGCGTTATCGCTATAACTGTTATAGGATTCTTAGCATTTATTACATGGGTTCTTTTTGGTGCAATCTTCAAGGAGTTTTTACAGAAGCATAAAAAGATTGTTAATATATTGATGGCATTGTTTTTAGTTTATGCTGCAATCATGATATGGATGTAGGTAAGCTACTTAAGAGGTGAATTAAATGGATAAATTTATCTATAAAAAATCGGCGGGTATTACGGCTTTGTCAGCAAGCATTACTGATTTCACATATAAGAAGCACTCTCATAAAGAGTATGCAATAGGAGTCACACTGCGTGGTATTCAACACTATAACTTGGATGGCAGTTTACACTTGTCCTATCAAAATGGTGTTATGCTTTTTAATCCGGAACAGGCACATGACGGAATGGCACATGATGAGACAGGCCTAGATTATGTGATGCTATATATTGAGCCACAATTGCTTCTGGAGGTTATTGAGAAGAAGGATATAATACGCTTTTCAAATCCCATTGTTTATGATTATAGGCTTAAACAAGGAATACTAAGTCTTTCTAATGCAATATTAAGCGAAAAAGATGAGGCATTGTGTAGTGAATTACTGTTATCCCTCACAGATAACCTTATTCAAACTGATCTTTCTACAGACTATAAGAAAGATAACACTTTAATTAGAAAAGCGAAGGATATGCTTCACACCAACTTAGAAACTATACCTAAACTTGACGAGATATGTAAAGAGCTTGATTTATCGAAATTTAAGTTTATCCGGTTATTCAAGACTCATACTGGCATTTCACCATATCAATACTTTCTTAACTGCAAGATAGAATTTGCAAAGCAGTTAATAGAAAAAAATAGAGATATTCATTCAGCTGTAGCTGAATGTGGTTTTGTTGATTTAACCCATTTAAATAAACACTTTAAAAGTGTATACGGAATAACAGCCTTTGAATATATTTCACATTTAAATTGATTAGGAGTTTGTTGGATTATTATTGGTTTGTCATTGAATTTAAGGAGGAATGGCTTATTAAAAAATCCAGTATTATTTTCTTTGAAAGAAAATTTCCAAGTGCAAACATGATCCTTATTAAGGATCAGCTCCCGGTCCTTATTGATACTGGTTTTGGAAGTGATGCGAAAGATACCGAGCAATTAATTAAAGAAGTAGGCATTTCACCAAAAGAATTACACCTTATTGTGAACACGCACTATCATAGTGACCATGTAGGGGGCAATTTTCATTTTCAAAAAAATTATGGAGTTAGGATTGCTGCTCATAAATGGGAAGCAGATTTAATTAATTCTTGCGACTCAGAAGCCTGTAGTTCAGAATGGTTAGATCAGCCAGTAGAACCTTATCGAGTCGATCTAAAGTTCTCTGATAACGATGATATTAATACAGGAAGCAGAACGTTAAAAATCTTGCACACACCAGGACATACGTTAGGACATATTTCTTTATATGAACCGGAAGAAGAAGTATTAATTTGCGGGGATCTCTTCCACAAAGGTGATATCGGATGGTTAAATATCTTTCGAGAGGGTGTTTCATCTATCCAACGATCGATAGAAAGTTTGGATCGGTTGGCCATGCTTCGAATTCAACATGCATATTCAGGACATGGACCACAAATAGAGAATCCTCTGGCTGCCATTGATGCAGCAAGGGAACGGTTTGAAAAGTGGCTCAGAATGCCAGAAAAAGTTGCATGGCATGCCTGCAAAAGGATTTTTTCATTCACATTAATCATTAAAAACGGATTGACAAAAGAAGAACTCGATAACTACCTACTAAAGTGTGGTTGGTTCCAAGATTTTGCACGCTACTCTTTCCAACTTCAGCCAGAAGAATTTATCCCAATCCTGCTCGATGAAATGATTCGTTCTGGAGCAGCAAGCTGGCACAATAATCATTTAATTGCCTCCACCCCATACCAAGCACCACAAAAGAAATGGATGAAGAAGAACATAAAGCCGAAAGATTGGAAACCTCAAGATTTTCTCACATAAGGGTATCTGAAAAACATTTCTGGTTTCTATGTAGCGTATTTATCTTCCTTGCCTCAGATAAAAATCTTATATCCAAAAGCTTAATCGAAAACAAATTACCAAAACAATACTTCAATGACGCTGTTAGTTATCAAGATATAAAATTCGTGTTTTTTCCGCGGGCATTAATCAACTTCATAAAACTTTCAGGAGGGATTTAAATGTCATTAAAAGTAGGAGATATCATTACGTTTGAACGGACTTTTACAGTAAGGGATGTTGAATTATTTACAGAGATTTCAGGTGATGAAGGGAATCATCATATAACCCCAGATGAACAGGGAAGACTTGTAATTCAAGGATTATTAACGGCAACTCTACCAACAAAAGTAGGTGGAGATCATCACGTAATGGCTCGTACTATGAATTTTGAGTTTTTAAGACCTGTGTTTACGGGGGATACAATAATTTGTGAGGTTAAAATTGAAAAATATGAAAGGCAAGAAAATAATAGAACAGCTATTATTGCATTCTTTTTATGTAAAAATCAGAATGAAAAAGAAGTATTAAAAGGGGATTTTTCAGGTGTAATACTTTAAATTCTTTATACTTTCCTTAACTAGGTGCTTAGTAAAATGGCTGGGGTCCCATTTTGTAGCTTTTTCATATTTTCCATTTAATCGAGCGCTTCTCTGGAAAAACTAAAAGTCCAATTTCTCAATTTTAATGCTGAGAAATTGGGCTTTTTACTATTGTGATTTCCTGGTTAACGTGGTAAATCCGCATTTTCCTGAAGCTACCCCATTTAGTAAAAGAGACATAAGCTACAATTACGGGGGTGTTTTTATAACCAAGCCTTTTTTAGGAGCTCCACGCCAAGCTGGATTTCCTCACAAGAAAGATTACTAAAACCAAGTTTAATAATCGGGTTATCGGTATTATTTTTAATAAAGTAGAGTGAGGTAGGATACACTGTAACACCATGAAAGGAAGCGCGCTCTATTAGCCATTCTTCTGAACGTTTCAGATGTACTTTGATTAATAAATACAATCCGGACTGCTCACCAATAATTGATATATTTTGATCGAATTGCTTTTTTAATAATGATACCAAGAGCTGCATTTTTCGTTTATAAACAAGACGCATACGTTTAATATGGCGATTCCATTCTCCTTCTTCCATAAATTTAGCCATTGTGAGTTGGCTTAGAAGTGAAGTGGTACTCTCGAAATGAAGAAATTGGTCTTTATAACGGTTTAAAACTGGTTCTGGCAATACCATATAACTTAATCGAATTCCTGGAAGAAAGGACTTTGAGAAATTCCCTAGATAAATGACTCTTGCAGAATCAATGGAAGCGAGAGCTGGAAATGGTTGTTGTGTATAGCGAAATTCACTATCATAATCGTCTTCGATAATATACCCTTGCATCTTGTTAGCCCAATGAATAAGCGTTTGCCGTTGTTGAATGGACATGCTTACCCCATATGGACTGTGATGGGAAGGTGTTACATAGATTAATCGTGATTTCATTTGTTCCAATTGTGAAAAATCAGCACCTGCTTCATAAACTGGTAAAGTTTCAATCGTAAAACAATGGAATTGAAAAGCTTCCCTAGCGCCATCATATCCAGGGTCTTCTACTGTAACGCTTGGAAAATCATCCTTCAGTATATGTCCAAGATTGATAAGCATTTGTTGGGTGCTACTGCCGATAATAATGGCATTTTCATCTGTTTTCACCCCACGGGATTGGAACAAGTATGTGGCAATTTGTTCTCGTAGGCACACCTCACCAAAGGGTTCCCCATAGTTAAAACTCTTCTGTAACGTTAATACTTGATTGGCAATCCTCCTCCAAACTTTTAGAGGAAAATGTGTTTGATCTACGGCACCTGCTCGGAAATCAATGAGTGTAGGTGTCACTGACTCTCTTTGCTTTTTATTATGAGGAATTAACTCTTCTTGGGATAAAAGTGGCTCTAATTCATTTACAAAATAACCTTTTCTCCCTTCTCCACGAATATAACCTTCAGCTACAAGTTGATCATAAGCCATTAATGTCGTATTGCGACTTACTTGAAGGGAATCTGCAAGTTGACGAATGGAGGGCAATTGTTCATCAGCAAGTATGTCACCCCGATCAATAAATAACTTAAACTTCTCGTAAATTTGTTTGTATTTGGGAGAATCCTCATTAAAAGAAAAAATGGTATTTATCATTTACGATCCTCCTTTGACATGTTTATTTATCTAGAATTGTACCTTTTTATATGTCAGTTTGTATAATACTATATTTCTTAGATGGCGTACTCGATTATTAAAGGTAGAAATGAGAATAGAAAAAGTTGCTAGGATCGTGAATAAATAATATTTACGAATCAATGTTTAAAAGTTTATATCAGGTGGAAAGGAGATTTTTTATGTATATCCCTAAGCAATTTGAAATAAAAGAATTAGCAGTAGCCTACGATGTAATACAGGAGAATGGTTTTGCAACATTGTGTTCAATGCATGAAGGCATACCTTTTGCTACACATTTACCACTGCTTTTGAATAAGGAGAAAAACTATTTGTATGGTCATTTTGCTCGTCCGAACCCTCAATGGAAAGATATTGAAAATCAAACAGTCTTAGCAGTTTTTCATGGTCCTCACTGTTATATCTCTTCCTCTTGGTATGAGACGAATCAAGCAGTACCAACATGGAATTATGTGACTGTTCATGTATACGGCGAAGCCGAACTTATTGAGGATGAACAGGAGTTAACGGATTCCTTGCATGACATGGTATTGAAGTATGAAGCCCCTGATAGCTCATACAAATTGCAAGATTTAGATGCTGATTTTCTCGCTGGAATGAACAAAGGAATTCAAGGCTTCAAAATAAAAATCAACAAGATAGAGGGTAAAGCGAAGTTAAGTCAAAACCATTCATTACATCGACAAGAGCTAGTTATTAATCACCTGGAACAGATCCAATATACAGATGAGCAAAAAATTTCCCTTTTAATGAAGGCAAACCTAAAAAATTAACGTTGAATGTAACTGTACTAACGGGAGTGTTGATCCAATAAGGATTTACACTTTTTTTGTTCTTTTACTAATGGAGCAGATTTCATACTAAGGAACACTTAGAACGTTTTTCACAAGTACAGAGAGATCTCTAAATGTTAAGCCGTATGAGTATTTCTAAAAAGATATGCATGTACTGGATTAATTTAACAATTTATATATAAAATATAACAAAAAATCACGGTCCCTTTATACGGATATAAAATTCCGGAGTTATTCTTAATTTACATCTAGAGGGAGGGATCGGAAGTTGTCAAAATTTCAGGCCATATCTTCTTTGTTCATCTTGGTATTTATCATCATTTTCGTAACTTATAAAATCACAGCATTCTCATCCAATCATTCCACAACGAATCATTCCACATCAAACCGCTACATTCAAGTACAATTGTTAGGTGTTAATGATTTTCACGGCCAACTAAACAAATATCAAATGGTTTCAGGAACCATGGCAGGGGGGGCAGAATACCTGGCTGCCTATTTAAAAAAATATATACAAAAAAACCAAAATACACTACTTGTTCATGCTGGTGATATGGTAGGGGGAAGTCCTCCAATCTCTTCTCAATTTAAAGACGAACCCACGATTGAACTTTTAAACCTCTTGCACTTTGATGTCGGGACACCTGGAAATCATGAATTAGATCAAGGCGTAAATGAAATGAAACGTCTTATTTATGGAGGATTTAATAAAAAAACAGGGTATTTTCAAGGTGCCAATACTACTTACATTTCTGCAAATATCATCGATAGAAAGTCGGGTACTCCCATGTTACCACCGTATGTTATTAAACAAATTGACGGAATTAATATTGGATTTATCGGTGTGGTCACAAAAGAGACCAATCTGTATGTGGCACCTGAAAATCGAAAAGAAGTAGAAATTACGGATGAAGTTTCAGCTATTAACGGAACCGTTAAGCTTTTAAAGGAAAAAGGGATCAAAGTAATTGTTGTACTGGCACATGATTCAGCTCAATCAGATCAGACAGGAGCAAACTCCAGTGGAGTTTTAGTGGAGATGGCTCCAAAAATCGATGATGAGGTCGATGTCATTTTTGCCGGTCACAGCCATGAATATGCCAATACCGTTGTAGCCGGTAAACTGATCGTTCAAGCTTATTCTAATGGGAAAGCCTTTTCTCAAGTAAAACTTGAAATTGACCCACATACTAAAAATATTGTTAAGAAACAAGCAAAGGTTATTGTCACTTCACATCATCAAATAAAACCAGATAAAGAAACGGTTGCTCTTCTAAATAAATATAGAAAAAGATTGGGGAGTTACTTTAATCAGATAATAGGAGAAATGCCAGAAGAAATCACACGAAAACAAGATGCAAACGGTGAATCCCCATTAGCGAAAATGATTGCAGAATCTGAGCGGGAAGCCATGGGGGTAAATATAGCTTTTGTCCATCAAGGCGAAATGAGGAAAAGTTTAAAAAAAGGGGATATCACTGTAGAAGACCTTTATACAAACTTGCCCTTTGGTCATAGTATCAGTAAGTTAATCTTAACAGGAGACCAAATAAAACTTGCTTTAGAACAGCAGTGGGCGAAAGATTATGAAAATAGGTTACAAACGGTTGGTTTAACGTATGATTGGGACCCAAAGGCTCCAATTGGCAACCGCATTGTTGCGCTAAAAGACATGAAGGGCCAAGAGATTCAGCCAAACAACGAATATGAAGTAGCGGTTAGTAATTATTTAGCTTCAGGCGGTGATAACTTCACTGCATTTGAACAAGGTAGACTCGTGGAATCCGGTCCACAAGTCGTCACTGCACTTATACGCTATATCCAACAGAAGTATCCCCATGAAATTTTTCCTCATTCATTGAAAGAATGAAGGGGAAAATACAAGGACTTGCATAAGTGGCAGCTCTTTTTCTTATGAAGCTAAAGGGGCAGGTTAGCTCTATAAGAAAAGTGGAAGGTAAATCCAATTAATAGTATAGTCATATGTACTAGATGCTTTTTGTGGTCTTTTTCATGATCGAAGAAAAATTCAGCTGAGGGATATTGTACCAAATAATTTACATTGCTTTTATTTTTCGAGAAAATAAAGGTACAATACTTATATAGTTTATTGATGATAAAAGATAATGAGGTAGGAAAAAAATGATTGCAAAAACAGAAGAAGATTTTAATGGTTTGAAGGAAATTGGCAAAATTATTGCCTCCATTAGAGATGAATTGGTACAAAGAACAATTCCTGGCATAACGACCAAAGAACTTGATGATATAGCCGGAGAACTCTTAGAAAAAGCAGGTGCAGTTTCAGCTCCAAAAGGTGAATATGATTTTCCTGGCTATACTTGCATTAGTCTTAATGAAGAAGTGGCACATGGTATTCCGGGTCATCGGGTTATTCATGAAGGGGATCTAGTGAATATAGATGTATCTGCTTCAAAGAACGGTTATTTCGCAGATACAGGAATCTCATTTGTAGTGGGAGCAGGAGAAGAAGTATTAACGAAATTATGTGAAGTTGCTAAAAAGGCATTTGAAGCAGGTCTTAAGAAAGCAAAACCCGGTTCCAAAAAAAGCAGAATCGGGAAAGCAGTATTCGAAACAGCGAGACAGCATGGATTCACTGTGATCAAAAACCTTACAGGACATGGTGTTGGACGTAGAATACACGAAGCACCTGACCATATTTGTAATTATTATGATCCATGGGATAATGAAATATTAAAGGAAGGGATGGTTATCGCATTCGAACCATTTATCTCAACCTTTGAAGAAGAAGTATTCCAAAAAGAAGACGGTTGGACCTATGCTACAGAAAAAAGCTATGTGGCTCAATTGGAACATACGATTATCCTTACTAAAAATGGTCCGATTATTGTCACACTTTAATTCAAGCATGGACGGAAAAGACTCGTATTAATATAAGTAGTTCGCTTACCGTGTAGGAAACTTAAATGGAGTAACATATAACTCGCATCTAAAAAAAGAAGGATTCGATTGGTGTATCCCACATCAATCCACTTAAATAAGGGAGTTGCTTTGGCAGCTCTTTTTCTTATGGAGCTATAGGGGCAGCATTCCTGTAATAACTGAAAATGAGGTTTGAACGATAAAAGACCTCTTGATAAGATGAATGTGTCCTGAGCTGGCCAGCTAAAAAGGACAAAAACATCTATCGGAGGCCTCAAATGAATTATAACCAAAATCATAAAATCACTCAAATTACTTTTGAAACCTTAATTGTCGGAGTAGACATCGCCAAACACAATCATGTCGCGAGAGCACAAGATTATAGAGGAATGGAATTGGGTAAAACGTGTTTCTTTGAAAATACGAAAGCAGGATTTCATTCGTTTCTAGATTGGATTAACCACCTAGTTAAAGCGTGTAAGTTAAATCAAGTGATTGTAGGCATGGAGCCAACCGGTCACTACTGGTTAAATCTAGCTCATCTCCTGAAAGAGAATAATATTAAGTTCGTATCTGTCAATCCACTACATGTTAAACGAAGTAAAGAATTAGACGATAATTCACCTACAAAGAATGACGTGAAAGATGCAAAAGTCATAGCACAGTTAGTCAAAGACGGAAGATACGCCGAACCAACAATTCCACAAGGAATTTATGCAGAACTCAGAGTGGCCAAAAAACTTCGCGATCTTCTCAACGTTGACTTACAGGTCGTTCAGGGACAAGTTCATAACTGGCTTGATCGTTACTTTCCCGAATTTTTGACGGTGTTCAAAAGTTGGGAAGGCAAGGCAGCTATTCATTTTCTAAAGCTAGAAGCCTTGCCACATGAACTTGTAAAGTATACGGATGAAGAGCTCTTACTTTCCTTAAGACAAGTGGTAAAACGCAGTATAGGCTTAAAGAAGATACGAGCACTTAAAGAAGCAGCCAATCGTTCGATTGGTATTCGTCAAGGGGCAGCTATGGCGAAATTAGAGTTGAGAGCTTTACTAGAGAAGTATGATTTTATTCAAATGAAATTCGAAGAATTAGATCATCAATTAGATCAGTTATTAGACCATATCCCAGGTGTCACACAGATGTTAGAGGTGTCAGGGATTGGTCGGGATACAGTAGCAGGTTTTTTCGCAGAGGTCGGCGACCTCAGAGACTATCAACATCCTCGCCAAATTGTAAAATTAGCAGGTTTAAGTTTAAAAGAGAACACATCCGGAAAGCACAAAGGTCAGACCAAGATTACCAAACGGGGCCGAAAGAAATTGAGGGCTCTCTTATTCCGAGCATCCATGATACTGGTGGCAAAGAACAAGGCTTTTAAAGCCCTTCATATCTATTACACAACACGTTCTCACAATCCCTTAAAGAAAATGCAATCTCTGATAGCCTTGTGTAACAAGCTTATTCGAATTCTGTTTTCAATCGGTAAAAAACAATTTACGTTTCAAGAAGATAAGATGTTAAAGGATATCCCTCATATGGAAACATTTGTAGCACATCAAACAGTCGCATAGATTATTGAATTTTAAGGTTACAAGTCATTTAATTAACACTCATTTAAAAGTGAAGCACGGATTAGTCGGCAAAGCAACTAACGTGAGGACTTAGATCCTGTGGGGCAGCATGACCGACATCCACCTCATGGAAAGGTTGAACGAAGGAATGTAGGAGCATCGACTCTGTGAGACATGGGAGGGTTGACCTCCATGAGACATGTGGATATCCAAAAGTGCGATCATAACATTGATTAAACCAATTTTTTCCTATAATTGGCTAGTTTAGCATACACTTTTTTCGATAAATCCCTATCCTTGAGGAGTAATGCCGAGCTTACATAGATAACGGTTAATGATATGACTATGAAATCCTAAGAATTCTAGAGCAATCGTGAGATTGTGTTTAGTTTATTGAGGGAGTTTAGTTGCATAAGAATAGATTCCAGAAGATCGTCATTAGAGGCGATCTTTTTCTTTGGCTCTTGTCGTTAAGATTGTTGTTTTTAAAACGAAACTATTTAAGGTTGATTGGAGCGGAAAGCGAGCATCTGGAGGGGAAATCAACCACACCGCATTACTTGGTAAATAACAACAAAGTATGCGAAAACAGCCTTTCCTTTACACTGTTTCAGATAAAAAGTTACTATTTGAAAACACGTTGCAACCAAATTAATAGTAATAATATTTTATGAATTAGAAAAAAATAGTTTAGGAAGGGAGGAATTGCGAATGTCTGTGAAAAAGTGGGTAACAGGATTGGGTGTTGTGCTTGCAATGGTTGTAGTTGTGACAACTCTAGGCTCACTCGGCGTATTTGCCGAATCCGGAGTTGTAACTCAGCCTATGGAGACGGGGAAATCGATTGAGGTCGAGTTGAACGATGATTTCTTTAATCCGAAAGTCATCACTATTCCGAATGGAACAACCACAACGTTGATATTGAAAAACAAGGGTACAAAAGAGCACACCTTCACAGTGGAAAAACTCGGAATTGACGCCGAGGTCCAGCCAGGAACAGAAAAAAACATTACCGTGAATCCGAAACAGCCCGGTACATATGAACTGATATGCCGGTACCATTTCCAGGAAGGAATGGTTGGAGAAGTAATAGTCAAATAAGAGGCAGGGCCAAATAAGGCCTTGTTTTTTTATTAGGCAAAGGAAATTACTTTTAATTAACAAGACCTCATCATAACAGCTAACTTTCTTTATCGAACGTATATTCTGTCTTTTGTATTATCGGTTAAGTTTGGGAGAGATTTTTCATTACAAAGGGTATTGATGTTTGGATTATTAATAATTGTTCCACCTCTAATAAATGGTAATATAATGTATCGTAACGTATAAACCATTTAGAATGAGGTGGAAAGGTGTATTTTTTTAAACCTATTTCTGATGAGGTTCGTTTATCTCAAATAATATTCAATAAACATAAAAAAACGATGAAGCTCATTTTAGGATCTATTTTTGCCTGTATTGCTGCTATTCTACAGGCTGCTGGCTTTTTACCAGGTATAGGATATTTTTTAAGTCCGCTAGCCACTGCACCTATTCTGTTATGTTCCATGTTTTCCATTCCATCTGGAGTAATATCCTACTTTCTTACAATTATGTTGTTATTCATCCTACAGCCAACTGAACTGATTGTATTTCCTTTTACAACAGGATTGTTAGGACTTAGCATAGGGGCATCTTTTTACTTTTTTAGGAAGAGATTAAGTATTATTGCTACAGGTGCAATTCTATTAATGGTAGGAATAATGAGTCTAATATTTATTTTTCACTTTCCAGTTTTAGGTCCAGCCGTCTCTGTTTCCTTTTCCTTTCTTACAACTGTCTTTTTATGTGCTTTCATTTATAGCTGGTTATGGGTGGAAATTGCTTTAATCATTTTTAAAAGATTAAAAATGATAATATTTTAGTGATTCTCCATCACTTGGTTTTAATTTCGATTCATTAAATCCATGTAAGAGATTTATCAAGATTAAGTAGAATTTTATAGTTATGATTCATGGAACTATTTCAAAAACAGTGCCTTGGTTAAAATCAGTCACTTTCATAGAGCCATAAACCGCTAAATATAATCTGGTTTGATTCTGATTCGTTCCCAAACTAACATAATAGGCTGATTGAGACCCAAAATCATAATCGGTTTGTATCACACTAAAATCATTTTGTTCACCATTTGGTCTTACGATGGTATAAGCTAAAGCCCCTCGAACCTGAGGTTGAGATTCTTTCCGGGCAAGATCGATAAACACAACGCTTCCTGTTAAACCAGGGATACTTTCCCCCATATAGGCTTGCACTCCTGTAAGTGCAGTTCCGCCAAACTTATCGGGTCTAGTATCTTTATGAAAATAACTAGTTAAAGGCTGAAGACGACTCCCTGAAAGTGTTACTGCTTCATTGTAATAAGCAATTGTTTTCTCATCCAAAGTCGGATTTTCAGTGCAGCCCCTGATAATCGAAGCAGGAAAAGCGCCTTCCCAACCTCGCCAGCCAAAGTTAATAAATCCTTCTTTGTCAGGTTCAGAATTCATGAAAGAAGCTTGAATAAGCTGAGTAACCGGTACTGGATTATAATGAACGAATGAAAAAATCGACTCGACCAAATTCTGGCCGACATTTCCCACATATTTAATATACTGATTATAAAACCTTTGAAATGAAATGCCTGATATATTGCGAACCCCTTTGGCCATTACCATGAGTGTTTCCTGAATGGTTGTGGGAAGTTCATTAAAACGTGTGACAATGGGTGGATTATTATTGATGTATACATTCTTACCTACATCAATTTCTATTATTTTACCAGCGATTTCTAGATCGTCCTGGCTTAAGTTAAATGGATCATAGCCTGATCCACCATCTCCGGTTGTTAAAACAAGTTTTCCTGTTTCAGGTGAAAAGTTTAAACTATTGACCCCATTATGATTTGAAAATGGTCTTCTTAAGTTAAGTAATGTCCGGCGTTTTTGGGGTTGACCATTTGATTGTAAAATCCATTCTTCAATTGTATCAATATGATCATATTGAGTTTCTCTATTTATCCACCTTAGGTTTAAAGTTCTAGGATCACACGGGTCAGGCTTAAAAGATTCAGGAAGAGCACCTGGTCCTTGTGTTCCAGCTACTGAATAATGAAGATAAAACAGACCGTTATAATAAAATTCGGGATGAAACGCTAGCCCTAGCAATCCCCGTTCATCATATCCGCCACCAGAAACACCTAGTTTTAGGATTAGCGGGCGAATATCTAAAAAAGTCCTTATAACTCCGTTTCCTATGTAAAAGATCTCTCCAACCTGGGTTGCAATAAATAATCTTTCTATTGAGTCACCTGGAAGTATAGTTGTTTTCAAGACAGTAGGTAAATTTATCTTACTTGCAATGGGCCGCAAACCAACCTTAACTTTTATCAACTGAATTTGCACTCCTTCCTATTGTTTTCTTTTATAAGAATATGATTAGAACTGTCCATTAGTACCAAATTAGCCCGGGGAATCTGATAAGGTATCGCACCACTTTCTGCACGAGAAAGGTACGAACATTATTTGCAAAAGAAAAGAAGGTCGCTTATTCAACGAACGGATGCTTTACTTCAATAAGGAAGGTTGCTGAGGCAGCCTTTTTCTAATGGAACTAAAGGGACAGGATAGAAGAACAAGAGAGAGGGAATTTTTATCTCTCTTTTATGTCGTATTTGACACAAATGCTAAAAAAATAGAAAATTTTAACGCTATATCTATACATTTGTTTGGCTCACTTTGCATAGCACTCCCCTTATTCATTTCATAATTTGATAGAAAGGAGGGATGTGGGGTAGACCATTTTACTATTGCCAGTGTTTTTATACTTACATCTCGGACATGTGTCGTTTCACAACGTTTTTAACGCCATATAATAAAATATAGCTTGTATTTTAATGAGGTAGTATTCCATTGTGTTCGTGTGGCATTAGTGAACGAAGTTTCCGATGTTTTCCCGAAATTCAATTTGAAGAGTTGGTACAAGGCCATTTATATCTCTTTTTGCTTTCGAACACTCTCACGGTTCAAGCCATGAACCTTCCTTTGTTTTCAATATTTATAAATTAAAGGAGTGAAAAAAGAAAACATGCAATTTAAGAAATTTGTTGATCGACTCCCAATTCCACCGGTTATCAAATCAAGAAAAACTACCAAAAATAACCCTTATGTTGTAAGCATGATACAAACACGGCATCAATTTCATCAAAATTTGCCTAGAACAAAAGTATGGGCGTATAACGGGTTAGTGCCTGGTCCAACGTTTGAAGTCAAGAAAGACAAACCTATATACGTGAAATGGAAAAATGAATTACCTAAAAACCATTTTTTGCCCATCGATACAACGATTCATGGGGCTTCTCATAACCCTGAAGTTCGAACAGTTGTACATTTACACGGAAGTCCGAGTACACCAGCAAGTGATGGACACCCAGAGGCGTGGTTTACCAAAAATTTCGGGCAAACAGGACCTGAATTTGTAACAAAGACCTACAAATACCCAAACCGTGAAAGAGCGACCACTCTTTGGTATCATGACCATGCCCTTGGTATCACCCGGTTAAATGTGTATGCAGGTCTTGCAGGGCTTTATTTAATACGCGATGAAGAAGAGAAGGCGCTGCCTCTTCCGAAGGGAAAATATGAGGTACCACTCATCGTCCAGGATAAGTCATTTAATCCAGATGGTTCTCTGTTTTATCCAGCCCAGCCAAGCAACCCCTCACCAGATTTACCTTTTCCATCTATCGTTCCTGGTTTTTTTGGAGAAACAATCGTAGTGAACGGGAAAGTTTGGCCTTTTTTAAACGTGGAGCCCCGCAAATACAGATTTCGTATAGTAAACGCTTCTAACTCTCGCGCATACCAGTTTCAATTAAGTAATTCTCAGTCTTTTTTTTTAATCGGAACAGATGGGGGGCTTCTTGAACGGCCGATTGAGGTGCAAAGTCTACTAGTTGGTTCAGCTGAGCGGATTGACATCGTTGTGGACTTCTCTAAATTGCAATGTGAAACCATCATCTTGCAAAACCAGTTTGAATTAGGGAATCCTACAGGTGATGTGATGGCGTTCAAAGTGACAAAGCCGTTAAACGGAAAGGACACCAGTCAAGTGCCGGCGATTTTAAGTAATATTGATCATATTCCACTCACAGAAGTCAAAAAGGTAAGACACTTGACTCTTGTGGAGACACAGGATGAATTTGGACGTCCTATGCTTTTGTTAGATGGAAAAGAGTGGGATGATCCAGTGACAGAAACACCTCTACTTGATTCGGTTGAAATATGGGAACTGGAAAACGTAACTGACGGCGGCCATCCAATTCATCTCCACTTGGTGGATTTTCTCGTCCTTGAACGCCGTGACAGTAATGGAAACCTCAAACAACCTCTTCCCACTGATTTTGGCTTAAAAGATACAGTGACAGTCAACGCGCGAGAAACGGTTAGAATCATCATGCGATTTGAACCGTTTTCCGGAAAATATGTATGGCATTGTCATAAATTAGAGCACGAAGACCATGACATGATGCGACCATTAACCATAAGAAATCACTAATGAACTAGATAACAGGTCACAGGTCGATATTTCTTAAAAAAGTGATAGATATACACAATATTGCTTTGTTTCATGGATCATTCATACCAATAACAAGTGCTATGTGGCAAATAAACCCTACTGCATTTATGATGCAGGCCTTTTAAATTATTATTTGAGGCAAAAACTTTCATTTTGAAAATTGGCGAGTTTCCTCTATGTCTATTTTTTTATCCTCTGATTGCGAACATGCGATCAAGTACCTGTTAATTTATAAAAACACCCTTGGGTGCTTAATGGATAAGTTTTTTCATTCCGCAGCGTTCTTGAATAATTAATTGGGCGTGTCACAGTTTGAAAAGTTTCACTTAAACTAAACGAGTTGAAGAAGAATTAAGTGTTTTAGGAAGTATATATGTTAGTTATTCCATTAAAGGACGCTTTTCTTTAATAAGAAGGCGTCTTTTTATATTGCACCCGATTCTAGAACAACACATTTTAGGGATTGGATTATGTTAAAGTTTAGAAGAAATTGTGAAGGTTTCTACTTAAACTAACGGGTGCGTTAGCTGAAGATCGGAGCTGTCTTTAAGGCAGCTTTTTCTTATGGAATTAACGGGGCAGGATAGTTGTAAAGTGCTGTTTGACCTTTGTTCAGCAATTGACCATATTCTTGAATAAAATAGAAGGGGTTATTTGTAAGTAAGTCGAAGTTAATGTCAGAAGATGTTATTTAGTTTAGCATTGGGACGTACTACTCAACATAAAGGAAAAGAAAATTATAAAGAAAGTGGGAGATCTATTGGATACAAAAGAGATATTGAAGCGATTCGAACAGGTGGCTACATACTATATTGAAGAGTTAAGTAAATATTCGCTAGATGAGTTTACAAGGAAGCCTTCTGAGGATGAATGGTCATTAGGACAAATGTACAATCATTTAATAAAGAGCACCCTTCATCTTCATTTGAAAGCCATTAAGCAATGTGTTAATGGCACTACTTCCGATGGCGGTAAAAAAACAGAAATAGGCGAATCGATTTTCAAAGAAGGAACGTTTCCTCCAATCAGGTTAAAAGGTCCGAATACACCGGATTTCACACCGCCAAATCCTACAGGAAAAGAAGAAGTAAAGGAAGGACTGCTTCAAATCATTGAGAAAATGCAAGAGATAGAGAGAAAGCTCTCTGACATTCCGGCCAGCCAGAAAGTTCAGCACCGGAGAATGGGATTTTTAAATGCAGAGGAATATTTTCAGCTAATCGAAATGCATTTCCGGCACCACTTACAGCAAAAAGAACGGATCGATCAGTTTCTTTTAAAAGTAAGTAAGTAATCTTTATTGTTGAAGCAGTTATTGATCGTCGGAATATCAGCAGGAGCCCAGTTGAGGGAGTTTAAAGAGCTGAGAGGGTGCCATTCAAGTTAAACCAACAAGCAGTTTACAACGAAGGTTGATTATGAAACTGTTGAATGACGAATAGAATTGTTCCGTTAAAGAGCGTTTTAATGGAGTAACGAAAAAAGCCCAATTTCTCAATTTTAATGCTGAGAAATTGGGCTTTTTAGTATCGGAATTTCCTTAACGTTATAATCCGCATTTTCCTGACGCTACCCCTTATAGAACTAACGGGTGCGTTAGTTCATTAAGATATGAGATCCTTGAGGATCCTAAGCGTAGGAAATTCGGGGCTTTATTTTTCATAAAATGTATTATCATATTTTTTCGCGTTTTGTCGTCTGGACCATAATTAGAGTCCTCAAAATAGCTATCATTCCCCAGAATTAGGAATCAAATTTGAAGAAGCCGACCAATAAAGGTCGGCTTTTTTCATACTATTTTTAGCAGAAACCGCCATATCCCTGAACGGGGGCAGGACAGCATTGGTCAACGCCACCGAAACAGCTAGCTCCAACAATGATTAAGAGTATAAACAAAACGACTATAAAGGCGAAACCTCCACCAAATCCAAAACCGTCATCACAACTTGATTCACAACGTGACATATAGAAACATCTCCTTAATTGTTTTTAAGGAGGAAATTAATTAAATGGGTAATATCACCTTATGCTTTAATTAGGAAAATGACACAATAGTCTCCATCTCTGTTCATAGGATAAAATGTTGGAGGTACCTCTTATTGAGCTAACAGGTGCGTTAGTTCAATAAGAGCTGTAGCAATCAGCTCCATTCCCTTAATAGGCCAGCCCTCAAACACCGGCCACCCTCAATCTCAAAATGGAAAATGATAAAAACAAGTACCTATTTATGGTGGAATTTACACGTTAACCAGAAAGGATGGCTGACATAATGCAAGCGACAGTGAAAAAATCAGTCTTCGCCTACAATCTATCTATTATTTTATTTGTTTTTAATTTCGCGATGATAGCTACTTATTTATTAAGTTATTATGGTTTTATCCCATCTACTTGGATGGATGTATTGATTTATAATCCAATTATCTCTTTTATTACTTTCTTGCTTATTCAAATTAAATTTAAAAATAAGACACCACTTTTATATTTTTTTCAGGTTGTTAATCTAATGTTATTTTTTGTTCCGATAGGTATATTGATATATGCCATATATATGTTCCTTAACTATTAATAGTTTGTGGTTAAAAAGCATTTTTTGTTATTGATTTAATTAAATTAAGGTGCAAAAAACAAAGACCCTATAAACGGAGAAACAGCCCAAAGAAGTGATATTAAAGTAATTGGCAACCAAGCAAATATAGTTACTTTATTTCTTTCCAAAATATACGAAACTATAAATATTAAGATAATGAAGCTTAAAACAAGCCAATTATATCCTAAAGTAAAGGAATAAATCATCAGACCAATAATTATTACTCCAGCGAAAAGATTAAATATATGCGATTTACTCAATGTTTTACTCATTTTCTACCTCCAGTTCCTTTAGCATTACTAATTTTTATATTACCATTTTTTTGAAAAATTCCATATTGATTTAAACAGTTGAACTTTATAGAAAAAGGCAAGGTGTATATACCTTACCTAGAGTGACTGTTCTAATTCAATAAAACACTATTTAGACCTTGTTGAAATATCAGTGCGTTAGCTGAAGATCGGAGCTGTCTTTAAGGCAGCTCTTTTCTTATGGAACTAAAGGGGCGGGTTAGTGAAAAAGCAAACGTAATATAACTATCCTGAATGATTGGAATTTAATGGTATAATCATAAGAAAATAGAAATGAGTTGAAAATTCTTGGAAATAAAAAGCCTTTTTTTTGCACTATTTTTGTGTTTATTTGTTGTAAGTGGTTGTACATCAACCAAAGTTCAAGAACCTCAAAATCCAAATAAACTCAGTCTGCCTGAAGATATTCCCAATTTTGTAACAGTAAAAGATTTTGAAAAGATAGATTGGGATAGGATGGCTACCGAATTTGGCACAGGTACAAGCAGTGATATTGTTGGAAACAAAAATAAACTGGGCATAATAGGACCAGAATTAAAACCAAATAAAGTGGAAAAGTGGTTGTGGCATTTTTGGGGGATTGATAAAGGTGAATTAACAATCGTTGGTTACAACCAAGATACTTCAAATATAAGTCCTGTTTTAAGTGATGGGGTTTGGTCTAGGACTGGTGTCGGTGGTGGTAAAATTAATGGTGCAGATGCGAGTTTGCCTTCGAATGTCGTGCTACCAAAAGCAGGAAAATGGGCGCTCTTAGTTTATATTGATGGTGAATTATTCGATATATTGGTTATGGATATAAAGGGAAAACCTTCTCTGGAACTAGAAGATGCGAATGTTGATATTGTTAAAGGTAAAAGTTTACTTGGTTCAATTAAGATAACTGAAGGAGAAAGAAAGGGAGATGAACTGATACCGACAGCTTTAGTTTATGAATTCACCATTAAAAATACTGGTAATAAAACAGTAGGTATTGGAGAATTTGATAAAGGAATTGAACTTAAGATTGAACCCAAAGAAAAATTAAAATCGGTGTCAGAAGACGTAATAGGATTCAATATTTATAATCCTGACGATTATAACGGGAGTGGTGTAGGGTTCGGTCATTCTTTTTCATCCGTTCTTAAGCCTGACGAAAAGGGTGAGTATACTCTTAACTACGATTTAGGTGTAAGTGAAGAAAATTCCCAAGTCCCACTACTTGTACCTTCAAAAGAAAAATCAGATGAACTTAAAGAATATGCATTGGATGCTTTTTTGGTTGTAACAATTGAAAATCAAGAAATAGCAAGATTTGACCTGAATAAACTTAAAAACTAACTATCATTTTAAATTTATTTGTTGAATTAACGGGTGCTTTAGCTGAAGATCAGAGCTGTCTTTAAGTTAGCTTTTTCTTTATGGAACTAAAGGGGCAGTTTAGTTGCATAAGAAATTAAAGAAAACAGAGTATTATTACTTTTTTTAAATAACCAAAAAAACGTTTATTATAGGAATGTTGTTTAAAATTCGAAAAATTAAAGGTGGCAAGACAATTTGAAAAAATGGGAAAATGTAGCGTTTGGTAGTTCAATTTTTATTGTACTAACTTTCCTTCCTCCGTACCTTGATAAAATTGGTATTTCTCTTTGGCTTAAATCAGTATGTATATTTACTGTACTTTTTGGTGTTCTTTTTATTGTATCTAAAATCAAATTCCTTCAGAAATCGGTAACAAGAAAAGTAGGCTTGTCGACTTTGATTACAGTATTTATTTTCTTAGCTGTTTTGGCTAATTTAATCGACTAACAGGTGCTGTACTTCAATGCCAGGAGCTGAACAGTAGCACTTTTCTTATGGAACTAAAGGGCTGATTTGTTGAAGAGTAATATATACTAAGATAATGGTAGGATGAAAAAGTAGGGAGTTCGATGAAGTGGAGGAAATGATAGGTGGTTTATTTGTTTTTGTAACGGGAGTAATTTTCCTGTATTTTGGTTTGTTTCAGTACAAGTGGATGGATAAGAGTATAAAAGAGATTGAAGAAGGAAAAATTGATTTTTTTCCTTTCATAAGTAGTTATTGGTTCTGGCGGATATTGTTCATCGGAATTGGTGTATTACTCATTTTAACAACTGGAAATTCATTCATTAGGATGTCTTTCTTTAACTAGGTGCTAATAAGTAGGTTGTACGGTAAGCTTTTTCTTAATGAACTAACGGGTGCGTTTGAAGATCGGAGCTGTCTTTAAGACAGCTTTTTCTTATGGAACTAAAGGGGCAGGTTAGTTGAAGAAGACCCGTTTGCGATATGGTATAGTTTATTAAGTTCGGTTTGCTGTTTTATAGGGGGGATTTAATGTCAAGTAAGTTGAAATATGTAATGGGATTGTTTTTTGAAAAAAAGATACCTAATAAAAAGAATAATTTATTCTTAATTCTCAATTTTATAGATTTTATTATACTCACGGTTGATTATTTCACAGAGATAGAATTAACTTGGTTATTTATGGTTGTGACATTAGCAATACTTGTACTTTCTTTTTCCATACATATTGATGAACGAAAGTTAAAGATACAGAAAAGGTAATAAATAATTTCTGTACTTGTACTACTATAAGGTGTATTACTTCAAAATAAGGTTGCTGCGGCAGCCTTTTTCTTATGGCACTAAAGGGAAGGTAAGGTTAAGCGTAACGTGTGTAAATGAGGTTTTATTTATTATTCTTAATAATACATGAACTCTCTCATTATTCATGAAGCTTTGCTACATCAGTAACCACATTATTACAAAGAAGATTCAACACATCAATTTCTAGCGAATTAAATATGATTAATTTTCCTCGTAGCAATTAATAATTGTTAAATTTGTGTAAATCACCTAATAACTAGATTAATAATGGTATAATTAACCAAAAAATGACGATGAATATTTCTGATGCAGTTTATAGTCTTTTAAGGAGAAGTGGTTATGCGTAAGGTTACAGTTGGGATACCTTGTTACAATGAAAGTAAAAACATTTTAAAATGCCTAGATAGTATAACATCTCAATCAGATATATTTCAGGGTATCGAAGTACTGATAGTAGATGACGGGTCAACGGATGATACAGTAAAAATTATTGAGAATTATAAAAAACAGTACAATATAAATGGCAATATGAAGATATTAACTCAAAAAAATACTGGCGGCCCATCAACCGCTAGAAATAGAATTATCGATGAAGCCGAAGGGGAATATATTTTCTTTGTTGATGGAGACGATTATCTTGCTGAAAATTCCATTTCAAATATGTATACATTAGGTAAAGAAAATGATTCAGATGTTATTATCGGAAAATATGAGGGCGTCAATCGTAGAGTTCCTGTATATGTATTTAAAAGTACGCAAATAAACACGAATTTTTTTGATTCACTAGTAAAAGACACGATGTCAGTATTGAAAATGTTTAAAACTGAATATCTCCGTTCTTTGAATATTCGTTTTAGAAAAGATATTAGATTGGCAGAAGATCACCCCATTGCTATGAGTTCTTATTTACACACTAAAAAAATTAGTATATATGCAGATTCTCCTTGTTATTATTGGGTGAGACATATTAATTCTGAGAATAAAACTCATTTAACTGGCGGCGTCATCCCAGTAGATGAATTTTATAAGTATTTATTTGAAACATTTGAAGTAATAAAAAATGCACGAATCACTGAAAAAGAAAGAACAGAAGCTTATAGAATATATTGGGACAGATTACTTACACTTGATATAATTAATGAGTTTAAGCGTAATAGAACTGAAATGGAAAGAAATCATTCATTTGCGATTCTACTACGTTTGTTTAATAAGTATGAAGGACCCTTAATAACACCGTTATTAACAGGTTATAAACGTTATACTGCAATGCTACTTTGCAATGAGGATTATCTTTTATTTACTGAGTATTTGAAAATAAAATAATGTTAGTTAATTTTTATTGAGGCCATTATTAGTATATAGAAATACACTTGAGTATTTTAAAGCTAGCAAATTCTAATTCCAATTGCTAGCTTTCTGATACAAAGTATAACAAACTAATCGACGTCATTCTCGTACCTACACAGGCAACCTAAAAAAGGTTCCCTGCTTTTTTTATTTATTAATCATCATTACGAACTATATGCATTCACTTTTCCTTCTCCGAAATAATTATCTCTACCACGCTTACCGATATCAGAACTTCCTCTGTCAAATATTTAAGCACCTCATTAACAGAATGCTTATCACCCGTTCATTAAGAAAAGCGATTCTTTTTAAAGAATCGCGCTCGATTGCTGAATCACTGAAGCTTCTATTAGCTGGTTTAGTTTATTAATAGGGGTAGCTGCGGCGACCATTTTCTTACGGAACTAACGGGGCAGTTTAGTTGAAGAAAAACTTTTGGATAATTATAGTAAATATATGCAAGAATAAGTATCCAAAATAGGGAGGATTTCTTATGATATATGATAATCTAAATAAAACAATTACCACTAAAAGGCTAGTACTAAGACTGTTTCAAAAACCTGATGCAGTAGCTGTTACTAAACTTTGTAATAATTATAATATTTATAAAAATACATTGTACCTACCTTATCCATACTCTATAGAGGATGCTTTATCATGGATTGAGCATCATCTTGATAATTTTAATGCTAATAAATCATATGAATTTGCTATAACAGATAACGAAAGTGGAGAATTATATGGAGCTATAGCGCTATCTAACAACCAAAAGTTTAATAATGGTGAATTAGCCTATTGGATTGGTGAAAAATTTTGGGGAAATGGATATGCTACAGAGGCAGCTCAAGCTATATTAAATTTTGCATTTGAAGAAAAGCAATACCATAAAGTATTTGCTCGTTACTTTAATTCAAATCCAGCTTCAGGAAGAGTGATGCAAAAATTAGGATTGAAAAAAGAAGGGATATTAATTGACCATGTGAGGAAAGAAAATCGATTTGAAGACCTGGTGTATTATGGAATTATTAACTCAGTAGGATTATAGATTATACTGCTTATTTGTAATTGGTTTCGTTTTTGGGTGGAGATATGCTGAATTATTCGCCAAATAGTGGACCGACAGTGAATTAGTGGGTTCAACCAGAAATATCTGGCTGAACTTATTTTACTAAAAGGTGCGTTAGCGAGATCATAGCTGTCTTTAAGGCAGCTTTTTCTTTTATCGAGGCAGGTTTGTAAAAGAATGCAGGTACTAAGATTTTTCTGAAACTGAAAAAATTAAAATCTTGAGGGAGAGTAAAATGAAAGATATTCATGATGAAAGCACATGGCCTGTTTGGGCTAATGAGACAATAGACATTGTCGAACCAAATCCTAAGTGGGTAGAAAAAGGTAATCAGGAAAAAGCACTTCTTCTTAATCTTCTTTCAACTTTCGGCATAACGGAAATTCAACATTATGGAAGTACATCTATTCCAAATTTACCAGCTAAACCAATCATTGATTTAATGGCTAAAATTGATTCATTTCAAAAAATAAAAGAAATATCTTCATTGTTAGCTAATCGCGACTGGAATTATGTACCACCTAACATAGACAATCGACCTTGGCAAAGATTTTTTGTGAAAGTAATTAACGACAAACGAGTAGTACATTTACATATTTTACTTGAGGGAGAAGAACGGTGGGATAATCAGCTACTTTTTCGTGAGTTATTACGGACTAATCAGCAGTTTATTGATGAATACGCTATTCTTAAAAGAAATTTAGCAAAAAAATATAGCAATGATCGTGAAGCGTACACTAAAGCAAAAACAGAATTTATCAATTATGTTCTTAAATCTTAGTTGTGAACTAATATAAGTTTGTGAAGAAATGTACTTAAACTAACGGGTGCGTTAGCTGAGGATCAGAGCTGTCTTTAAGGCAGCTTTTTCTTATGCAACTAAAGGGGCAGGTTAGTTGAATAAGGGGTATTTAATGGAGTACAGGGCAGGAATATTTTGTGGGGAAGTTGAAGTTGTTTTAAAACCCAATTTCACATTTTCCTATACTGTGACTTTTCTTTGTTATCATGAACTGTGACAAGGTGTTTTTTGTTAGGAAGGAATTTGTAACTTTTTAATAGAATAATTATGAAGATGATCAGATAATAAGTTTTTACGCATAAGGAGATAAAACTTTTGAAAAAAACAAATTACTAAGATTGGACAATGTCGGAATCGTTGTAGAATCCCTTGATGACGCAATCTCTTTCTTCGAGGAGATTGGCTTGAACCTCGAAGGGCGAGCCACTGTCGAAGGTGAATGGGCTGGTCGCGTAACCGGATTGGGTTCTCAGTGCGTAGAGATTGCTATGATGGTTACCCCAGATGGCCACAGCCGACTTGAACTTTCGCGATTTCTCACCCCACCTACTATATCAGATCACCGGACTGCTCCTGTAAATGCCCTCGGTTATCTACGCGTCATGTTCACCGTTGAAGACATTGACGAAATGGTATCCGGACTCACTAAGTATGGTGCTCAGCTCGTTGGCGAAGTGGTTCAGTACGAGGATACGTCATACATGTGGAGGAAATATTTTGATACCTTTAGATGAACGATTTTTTATACTTAAAGTAGTTCTTATTGTAATTGCTGTATTGGTTGCCATTCCTGCCAAATGGATTCGTAAATGGTTCTGGAAGGACTAAAAATTTTTCGCATCAGTTTATTGCATATAATGACTCGTATCGGCTCTGCTACATTCGTGGAACCGAAGGACTTCTAATCGGTTTGGCGAACAACTCGGTAACAAATAAGTAAGTGACGTTTTTTTTTGCGCTTCATGGATGGCTAACGGGTGCTATAGTTCAAGAAGATAAAGGCAGCAATTATAATTATTATTTAGTTCTTCCGCAATCGGACGCATTAGTTGAAGATGGAGTTGCGATGGCAGCTCTTTATTCTTGCTGATCAACTAACGAATAGGTAAAAGGACCACACATATTAGACATATCAAAACTGTGTGGTCCTTTTAATATCAAAGGTTAAACTTACCTTACTAAATATAACATGTGATCGTTTGCCAATCTGGATATTTTGAATTTGCTTTCTATACACATTCAATTATTTCTCTTTTTGTATGTCTTCCCAAGGTTCAAATGAAAAGGGAATTCCAATCATTTTAGCAGTCAGTTCATCATAGGAAACTAAATCTTTTTTTGATAACTCCTTTAAGGAACGTTTCCCCATCGCTCTTAATGCCATTTTCATTTCTTCTATACTTGCTGTAAAGAATTTCTCTGCTGCTTTTACTCCATCTTCTATCTTAAATTGATCCTTGAATTTACCTTGATTCCAAACAACTTGTGTAGGTGGTTCAAAGGGAAGAGCATTCAATGCTTGACTATGTGAGACAGCAAATAATATGGCAGATCCTACATAAACAGCATCAGCACCGAGTGCAAGTACTTTTAAGAAGTGCCCAGGTACTAATAGCCCTCCTGAGACAATTAAACTAATTTGCCCCTTCATTTTTCTCTTTTCTAAATGATTAACAGCCCGGACAATTGCATGCAATGTTGGTATTCCCATGTCATCGGATAAAATAGGGGGGGCACCGTGTGTGGCTGCTTGGCCGCCGTCAATCGTAATGAAATCAACACCGAGTTCAATTAAATGATCTATATCTTCTTCGATTTTTCCACCTGCCCCCATTTTTACACCAATGGGAACACCACCAGTTATGCTCCGAAGTTCATTAACAAGTTTTTTAATATCTTTCAATGTTTGATTTTCAAAAAAGTGTTCAAAAATGACTCCATCCTCATTTTCTTTAAGCCCCATCACTTCACGAGCCCGACCTGTTAAATTTTTGGGTGAAATTTTCCCCCCCATCCCAGCTAGTGCGCCTTGTCCGAACTTAATTTCAATCATGTCGGCACGCTTAATAAGATCTTCTTCCTTTGACCATTCTGTTTTTGAAAACTGTAAAATATATTTTCCTGCTTTATCTAATTCTTCAGGTATTACTCCGCCTTCTCCGGAATTAATCGCGGTTCCTACATTTTTTGCTGCTTCCGCCAAAGAAAGCCTTGTTTGTTCACTAAGTGCAATACCATAGGCCATCCCTGTAATCATAAGAGGAATTTTTATTTTCATTGGTTTTTTTGCTTTTGGTCCAATGGTTACCTTAACATCAACGTCTTCTTCACCATCAATAGGAAATGGTGTCGTTTGTGCAGGGATAAAGGTAATTGGATCCAAATGCGGCCATTTTTTTGAAGAGCCAAGTGGTCGATGCAGGACGTCGCCTGTTTCTGCACGCAAGCTATTTTCAAGCATATTTTGAACGCCCATATGCCTTAGTCCTGGCATCAACTCCATAATATTTTCTTGATAGCTGTCGGTTAAAATGATTTTTCCCATTTTCTTAACTATACGTTTCATAATCCAACGCCAACCAACAAGCATGAATAAAAATAGGACAAATATTATTGCAACCATCACAAAAGATAAATAGGATAGAATGTTCGACATATTCACTTCTCCACTATCAAATTAATTTAACAGCTCAATATTGTTGTAATTTCCAGAAAAAGTATAATTGTGTTATTTTATAAAGATATCAGTCACAACTTTATAGGGTGAAAGTCAATACAGAGAGCAATTGAAAAATACAAGCAACATCAAATGATTTTCTGAGTTTTTTTCACCCCTTAACTAAGTAGATATAAAGGAGATACTTTTCATGAACCTACTAGATGATAACGCTCACCGTCCTTGGTCAATACCTTCAAAAAAATGGATTATGCGACAACCTTGGAGAAATCTCTTGTTTACCCATTGGCCTATTCCAGCTGAAACACTAAGACCGCATATTCCTCTTCATTTAGAAATTGACACCTTTGATGGATATGCCTGGTTGGGAGTTATTCTCTTCGTTATGGAGGGAATTTATCCTCGTGGATTGTCATCTGTATCACTAACCCCTAAATTTTCAGAAATCAATGTAAGGACATATGTTCAATGTGATGGTAAACCCGGTATCTTTTTCATGTCTCTTGACGTTGAGGACTGGGCCTCCTATATAATAGCCAAGAAATGGTTCCGTTTGCCCTATCATTCTGCACAAATTTCTTTAGAAAAAAAAGGACAAACTTTTCATTGTCAAAGTATCCGTAAAGGAAAAACAAATACTCCAATTAGATTTAATGCAAAGTACGCTCCAATACCAGAAGTTTATTTTCCTAAAAAAGGAACTTTAGACCATTGGCTCACAGAGAGATATTGCTTGTATAGTACGGATAATGGAGTCAATATCTATTGCGGAGAAATACACCATCGTCCTTGGCCGCTACAAAAAGTAGAGGCAGAGATATGTACGAATACACTTTTTACTCCCTTTAATTTTGACCTTACTGAAGTCAAACCGCTTTTTCATTTCTCTAAAGGTGTTGATACACTTATATGGAATATTAAGAAAACACGGTTCTAGTGTAAAAAGATTCCTTGAACTATTCATTTCTTTCGAATTCGAGGATTAAGAAACTTACTTAACTTCAATACTCAATATCCCTCACATCTAAAACTTAAATGTAATCGGAATGCAAATAATGAAGAATCCCATTTTATTTAATTAGTAATCCCTAATGGTCGTTTTGATATTATAAAATAACCCTTAGCGTGTAAGTAATTTTGAGCCTCCCCGCAAAATACATAAAAATCATTAAATATTGTCTTAGGTATTTTTAATCAAACTTTATTTGAATTCAACACTTAGCTGAAGATCGGAGCTGTCTTTAAGGCTTTTTATTTAACTGCTTTACTTCAATTAGGGAAGTTGCTGAGGTACCTTTGTCTTATGGCACTAACGGGGTAGTTTAGTTGAAAAAGAAATGATTTGGATTTTGAATAAATAGAGGGTTTTTAGTCATAAATATCGAAAACACTCCTAGTTAATTTGTAATGTAGTATGTAATAATAATCCGAAAGTATTGTGGAGGAAGAAATGAAGAAAGTAATAAACATGATTTATCCAAGTTCGAAAGTGGCTGGAGTGTCATTACTTGAATTGAAAAAAACAGAAAAAGCACTTGGTGCTATTTTTCCAGAGGAATACAAAGAACTCTTTTTAGAAACGAATGGAGCAAAATTTGGTAATTGGACTTTGTTCCCTATTCAAACTAATGAACAATCAGCATTAACAATTGATATTGTAAAACAAAATCTAGAGAACAGACCAAAAAATGTACCAAGTGATATGATTTGTATTGGTGAAAATATCAATGGTGATAAACTTTGCTATCGCATTAGAAAAAGATTTATGCAGGAACTAATCTTTCTTTGGAATGGTAAAACTGGAATAAGCGATTGTAAGCATCAACTTTAAGTCAATTTATTGAATGGTATGTTCCGAAAGTGAATACTAATAAGCCTAAAACGGTTGGTACTTTTACAATAGAAAGTGGAAAGTTAATTGTTACTGACCCATGTTATCAGGTGGATGAAGAAGACCTGCAAATCATACTTTCAAATGTGAAAAATGGGAGATGGACAGCATCCATATCTTACACACCTGAAGAAGTTGTTGAAAGTTTACTCGTATTTTATGGAGAAAAAAAACCAAGCGGAAAATGGCATGATTGCGATAAATCGATAGGGGTTGACTCGGCACAAGCTGGAATCTTTGACCTTGCAATATTCGGTAGAGATGAAGCTATCCAATATGAAGTGAAAAATGTCCATGACATAGAGATAGATGAAGTTGGATTAAAATATTATGTTGCATGTTGTGATGTTGTTGCTTCAGATGCACAAGGGGGAGTTGTTCCAAGTGGTGCGGTTTCAATGTCTGGTTATGGGGACGGAATGTATGAGGTGAAAGTAAAATATAACTTTTCTAAACAGGTTGTTGGAGTGATGATTGACTTTGGAGATGATGAGGAATAATACTTTTCATAAACGGATAGAGAAATTAGATTTGTTCTTCTTCAACTAACAGGTGCTTTACTTCAATTAGGAAGGTTGCTGAGGCAGCCTTTTTCTTATGGCACTAATGGGGCAGGTTAGTTGAATAAGGAAATACAAAATGAAATCAGGCGAACAATATTTTTTGAGGAGAATTTAGATTGAAAAAATACAGTATTGCAATTCTTTATCTAGTAGGAGGAGGACTATTTTTAGCAATTGGTTATTCAAGTTTTGCGCAAGGTCTATTAGAAGAGCTTACTACGCAAATGAATAATCCTGAATTGTTAATTGGATTTGGTTATATTTTTCTGATTGTTGGCATTATTCATTTCTTAATAAACAGTCTTAAAAGGAAATAACTAGTTAACTTTTTGATATTACTAACAAGCACATAATTAAACGAAAAGGGTGCATTACATCTATATGGGGCTGGAAACAGCTTCTTTTCTTATAGAACTAAAGGGGTAGTTGGATAAACAGGAGAAATGGATATATTTATATTTTTCGAGAATTTCGACATTATATTGACAATAATATAGTTACTCATTACACTTGAAAATGATTCTCAATATTGTACTGGAGGCACCAATGTTATGTCAAAAAGAAGAAACAGCAAACAAGTGTTATTTATATCAGCAATCGTTTTAATTTTATCAACGCTTTTACTTGGATGTACAAATGAATCAAAAGAAAATTCAACTTCAAATAAAGATAATAAAGACATGCTTACTGTTGCTTGGCCTAGGGATATAGGAGAAATGAATCCGCATGTCTATAATCCTTCTCAATTATTCGCTCAATCGATGATATATGAACCTTTGGTTAGCTATCAAGATGGAGGCAAGCTGAAACCACATTTAGCTGAATCATGGGAAATTTCCAAGGATGGGAAGGAATATACGTTCAATCTACGTCAAGATGTGAAATTTTCTGACGGTACAAGCTTTAATGCTGAAATTGTGAAAAAGAACTTTGATGCTATATTGAAAAATGTTGATTTACATAGTTGGTTGGGTTTTATTCCGAAAGTGGATCAAACGGAAGTAATTGACCAAAACACGTTTAAACTAACATTAAAGGAGCCATATTATCCTACTATTCAAGAGTTAGCCGTCGTTCGTCCAGTCCGTTTCTTAGGTGATGCTGGATTCCCTAAAGATGGTGACACTTCAAAAGGCGTTACAAAACCAGTCGGTACAGGTCCATGGATTTTGGAAGAATATAAAGCAGATGAATATGCTATTTTCAAACGCAATGAAAATTATTGGGGTGAACTCCCTAAAGTAAAGAAAATCAAAATCAAGATCATTCCTGATGCTGAAACCCGAGTTCTTGCTTTTGAAAAAGGTGACCTAGACCTTATTTATGGTGAAGGCGTTATCAGTCTAGATGCTTTCAAACAATTAGAATCAACAGGTACCTATGAGACTAGTATTTCTGATCCGGTTGCGACAAGACAACTAGTAATGAATACGAAGAAAGTACAGCTTTCAGATTTACGTGTTCGTCAAGCGTTACAATATGGATTTAATAAAAAAGCAATGGTTGACGGAGTTACTTCTGGGTTGGAAGAGAAGGCAGATTTTATATTACCGACAAACTTCCCTTATACTTCAGACATTGATGTAACACCGATTGATTATAATGTTGAAAAAGCAAAAGCTTTATTAGATGAAGCAGGATGGAAACTGCCAAAAGGAAAAAACGTTCGTGAAAAAGACGGAAAACCACTTGAAATCGAATTAATGTACGACTCTGCAGAATCGATTCAAAAAGCAATGGCCGAAACATTACAATCTGAGTGGGCTGCACTAGGTGTTAAATTAAATATCGTTGGAGTTGAGCTTACTGTACAAATTCAAAGATTTAAAGCTAATGATTTTGAATTGAATTTCTTTAGTAACTATGGCGCACCGTATGATCCCCATACTTTTGTAAACATCGTTGGTTCAGAAGGATTTGGATTTAACGAAGCCATTTCATCTTATCCGAACAGAGATAAGTTGTTAAAACAAATTGCAGATGTTGCTGGAACAACAGATGAAAAAGAACGTCAAGAACTTTACTCAACTATTTTGGAATCACTACAAGAACAAGGAGCGATTGCACCTATTTCTTATATTAAGAAAATAGCTGTTTATCAAAAAGGTGTATCTAATTTTACATTCCCTGCTAACCGGGATGAACATCCATTCACAGGAATTAGCATCGAGTAGTAAGTTACAGGAGGGTTTTCATGGGCACTTATATCTTGAAACGAATTATGGCCATTATTCCCATCTTTCTTTTGGCCATCCTTCTAACGTTTGGAATGATTCACCTTTCACCCGTGGACCCAGCTGAGGCATATTTATCGGCAGCACATATCCAACCCACAGATGAGATGTTGGCTCAGAAAAGACATGAGTTTGGCTTAGATCAACCTCTCCATGTTCAATATGTAAACTCTATCATTAAGATATGCCAATTTGATTTTGGCATATCTTATCTTTCGAATAAACCTGTTTGGGACGAGGTTACATATCGAATGCCAGCGACCATTCAGTTAGCTTTAGGTAGCATCATATTAGCGGTCCTGGTCAGTGTCCCACTTGGGTTTTTGGCAGGCATTAAGAAAAACAGTGGTATTGACCATTTTAGTCGACTTCTCTCTTTTTTCGGGGCATCGATCCCCTCTTTTTGGCTTGGTTATTTATTAATTTTTTTCTTTTCTGTTAAACTCGACCTATTCCCTGTTGAAGGAATCGGGACTTGGCAACATCTGGTTCTCCCTTCCATTACTTTAGCTTTGCCATTAATAGCCTTGTATACTCGACTATTACGTGCTAGCGTTCTTGAGAATTTACAGGAACCTTATATCCTTTTTGCTCGCACAAGAGGGATTCATGAAAAAGTGATTATGGGAAAACATGTACTGAGAATAGCCATATCTCCTATGATTACTGGACTAGGGATGAATTTAGGAAAGCTGCTAACTGGAACCATTATCGTCGAAGCGGTCTTTTCCTGGCCAGGATTTGGTCGTTATTTTATTGAAGCTATTTTTAATCGGGATATTCCTGTCATTCAATGCTATGTGCTTTTAGCAGCGGGACTATTCATTATTAGCAACTTGATTGTTGACCTTATTCAAATGTGTATCGACCCACGCATCTCCAGAAAAGGAGGGCAACGTCAATGATAACAAGTCTTCGCATTATGATGAGAAGTCAGAAAGTGATTGTCCTTTGTTCGATAATATTGAGCTTCCTATTTATCATCACCATCTTGGCACCTTGGATTGCACCTAATGATCCTATTGCTGTCAATTTAGCTAATAAACTACAGCCCTCTTCCTTTGAATATCCATTGGGAACTGATCATTTAGGAAGATGCACGTTATCACGCCTCTTATATGGAGCTCGCATTTCGTTAGGATTTGCCACATTAATCTTTATTTCATCTTTAGGCATCGGTTTAATTGTTGGAACTATTGCTGGTTATAAAGGCGGATGGGTGGACCAAGTGCTAATGAGACTTTGTGATGGTGTTATGGCATTTCCGAATCTTTTGCTCATTCTTGGACTTGTTGGTATATTGGGACCTGGCCTTAAACAGGTCATCTTAGCATTGATGCTTGTGCAATGGGTATATTATGCGAGGATTTTCCGAGGAATGGTACTTAGTCTGAAAGAACAAAACTATATAGCGGCAGCTAAAATAAGCGGTTCTTCTCAATGGAAGATAATAAAGAAACATATCGTTCCAAATGTTCTCCCTCCGCTCGCTGTTATGGGTACATTAGAAATGGGTTGGGCCATCATGGATATATCTGCCATGTCGTTTCTAGGTTTAGGTGTGCAACCCCCTACACCAGAATGGGGAGCGATGATTCATGAAGGGAAATCGTATATTCGGACGAATCCAGAATTAATGCTATATCCAGGTTTGATGATTATGCTCGTTGTCGTCACCTTCAATTTATTAGGCGAAGCGCTATCAGAACGTTTTGGAGTCAAACGTCGTTAATAAAAAGGAATGAGAAGATTGAGAACAGAACGGTCGAATGTATTAAAAGTGAGCGATCTACATGTACAAGTAAAAACAAAAGATGGTGCTTCCACCCTCGTTCAGGATATTAATTTTGAACTGGAAAAAGGGAAGGTACTGGGTCTCGTTGGGGAAAGTGGGAGTGGTAAAACCGTTACGAGTATGTCCATTCTGCAGCTTCTTGATCGGAAAACAACGACGATTGAAGGTAGCATTACCCTCCAAGGACGAGAATTGAATGGTTTGGACGATAAAGAAATACGTGAAATTCGTGGCAAGGATATTGCCTTTATTATGCAAAATCCGATGAATTCATTTACGCCTGTTTTTACAATTGGCAATCAATTTATCGAAACGATTAGGTCTCATACCTCATTGAATAAAAAACAAGCAAAAGAGCTTGCCATCGATGCTATGCAAAATGTAAACCTGCCAGATCCCGCGAAACTATTAAAAAGCTATCCTTTTCAATTGAGTGGAGGTATGCTTCAACGCGTGATGATTGCGATGGCCGCATGTTTAAATCCATCCGTCATTATTGCTGATGAGCCGACAACTGCACTCGATGTTCATAACCAATTACAAGTACTTCGCCACTTGGATAAAATTCGTGCTGAATATGGAACATCCATTTTACTCATTTCTCATGATCTAGGAGTCATTTCTGAAATGGCTGATGATGTAGTCGTTATGCAACATGGCAGAATTGTAGAAACTGCAAATGTATTTGAACTATTTGATAATCCGCAGCATGAGTATACAAAGAAACTGCTAAATGCCCGCCTTATCTTAAATCATGAAGAACCTATCACCCATATGTTGTGATATATAGATTGCATTCTTTTGAGGGGGGAACCAATGAGTTTATTACAAGTAAAGGCAGTAACTCATAGCTATAATTCTCATACGTTTTTTAAATGGAAAGATCATTCAAAAAAAGTACTCACTGACATTTCCCTCTCTATTGACGAAGGAACATGTTTAGGACTGCTTGGGACGAGTGGAGCTGGAAAAAGCACATTAGGAAAAGTGATTCTTGGCTTAGAACGTCCACAGCAAGGACAAGTTCTGTTTCAAGGGCATGATATTTATACTGCTGATAAGCTTATTCGACAAAAGATACGCCGAGATCTACAAGTCGTTTTTCAAGATTCGTATTCATCTGTCAATCCACGAATGACAGCCGAGCATATTATAGGCGAACCATTAGATAACTATGAAAAACTAACCGTAGCCGAACAAAAAAGAACCGTTATTGAGTTACTGGAAAGAGTAGGTCTAAGTGAGAATGATTTAAAAAAATACCCACACCAATTTAGCGGTGGACAATTACAAAGAATTAATATTGCTAGAGCAATTTCTCTTAAGCCACTGCTAATCGTCTTAGACGAATCCGTAAGTAGTCTGGATATGGTTAATCAAACACTAATTTTAGAATTATTAAGTGAGTTAAAAAAAGACTTCGGCTTATCTTATCTTTTTATTACACATGATATTAAAGCGGCTTATTCAATCGCGGATACTTTGGGTGTACTGGAAAAAGGAGAATTAATCGAGCTTTACGATTCTAAAAATCAGTTTTTTTCATCAGAACATCCTGTCGTCAAACAGATGAGAGGTTCTATCCTTGCTGAGCATCCACGTTTTCGTTCTCTTCCAACGAGGATTAACAAGACCTAGTCTAGAATTTATATTTATTGATTGGAAGGCCTCGATTTCAACTTGAAAATCGAGGCTCTTGTTTATATTTTTTCTGAAGAACATATTGGAGGGAAAAGATGAATCATCGAACATACCTTGCTTTAGCCATCCCCTTAACGATTTCAACGATGACAACCCCTTTATTAGGGGCTGTGGATACAGCAGTTGTTGGTCAGCTTCCAGATCCGGCGTATATTGGAGGAGTTGCAGTAGGCAGTATTATTTTTAATACTTTATATTGGTTATTCGGCTTTTTACGAGTTAGCACGTCTGCGTTTACCGCTCAAGCTAATGGGGCAAACAATCAAGCTCAAGGAGCACTTGCTTTGTTTCGCCCTTTTTTATTAGCTGTCATTGTAGGTCTTTGTTTTATCCTCCTACAATGGCCGATTGAATATGCGGCTTTGAAACTGATCGCCCCTGATTCCGATGTTAGCAAATTTGCAGCGGAATATTTTCGAATTCGAATTTGGGGAGCTCCCTTCACTTTGATGAATTATGTAATTCTTGGTTGGTTGATGGGCATGTCGAAGATTAAAATATCTTTATTTTTACAAGTGTTCATGAATGTTCTAAATATTGTTCTTGCCATTTTGTTTGTTCATGTCTTTTCTTTGGCCGTAAAAGGGGTGGCTATGGCAACTTTAATCGCAGAAATCACAGCTTTCTTAATTGGCTTACTCCTATTATTGAAGGCATCACCGATTCAATGGAAAATGCCAGCTGTGGGAACGCTTATAGATTCACATTCTATGAAAAAGATGTTTATCGTTAACCGGGATTTATTTATTCGAACGATTTGTTTATTAGCCGTTTTTAACTTGTTTACAGCAAAAGGTGCTTCTTTTGGTACAGAACAATTGGCTGCAAATGCTGTATTGATTCAAATTCATTATATTATGGCTTATTTCTTTGATGGGTTTGCAAATGCTTCCAGCATTTTCGTAGGTAAAGCGATTGGTTCAAATAACGAAAAATTATATAAAAAAACGCTCACCTTGTCCTGGCAATGGTCAATTCTATCCGCCTTCTTCATTGCTTGCGCCTATGGACTATTTCAAGAACAGATTATTGGACTCTTCACGAATTTACCGAGAGTAATTGTGCTTTCGAATATATATGGAGCTTGGCTAATTATTTTCCCATTTGCAGCCTGTTTCGGACTCGTCATTTACGGTGTCTTTACGGGAGCGACTGAAATTGCACCGGTTCGAAACTCTATGATTTACGCGTTGATTGCGTATATTATTGTGCAAGTCACTACAACCCCCATCTGGGGCAATCACGGCTTATGGCTTGCCTTCATCGTCTTTAGTATGGGTAGATCTGGTTTTCTAGTTATGTATATCCCTAGACTGAATAAGAAAATTTTTCATGTTAAACAAGAATTGTGAATGCTCCTCTGCCGCCTCCTAAATCTTTAATTTTTTTCTTGAAAAGTAAAACAGACGGAGAAAAGTCTAAGATAGATCTTGGGCGTCCTTTCGCAATCATGATCCAACAATAAATAATTTGATAGTAACATTATGAACAAGTGCAATCTAGGTTAGGGTGCTTTAATAGAAGTCCGGCTGCCATCTGGCAGCTTCTTTTGTTTCTGCAACTAACGGGACAGGTTAGTCGCAGAAGGAAACAAGTGATTTAATGTTGTTTTATACATAAATGACTCTTTAACACAGAAAAAGTATTACTCTCGTTAATGATATAATTTCGAATGAAGAATATGGAATTATACTATGACTATTAGATTGGTTGTTGAAGATGAAAAGGAAGAAAAAGAAGAAAAACGAATCAAATATAATTAAAATGACATTTGGAAAGAATTCTTATGTTAAGGACGATGAAACAGATTTTATATTTGCGTGGTTACATCCTATTATTTCGTGTAGATTATGTATCAAGTATTTTATAAAATGGATAACCTCTGTGGATTCTTCTTTAGCACCAAATGTTCATCGTTATTACATTTTATTCTTTACATTGATATTGAGGTCATTTTTGTGGATTTATATTGGAAAGGGGATTGGGGTAATCTCAAATGATGAGTCAGATGGCATGAGGTTAGTGACAGAGATCCCAATGACTATCGGGATGTCATTTTTATGTGTATTTGGACTGTTGTTGGTTATACGGATTGTAATTTCTTTCTTTGAACTGATCAGACTATTTAAAGAAGATAACTTATTTTTATATGGTTTGGGAGTTACAGTTGTATATGGATTTATTGGCATGATTTTGTTGGGAAGTGCAATGGGGTAGTTTTATACAATGTTCTTCTTCAAGTAACGGGGCAGCAGTTAACTGAAATACTAAAAAGTTTATAAAGAAATCTACTTAAAGTAACCGGTGCGTTAATTCATTAGTGAGCTGTGACGATTAGCTCCTTTCTTATGGAGCTAACGGGAGCAGGATAGTTTGAATAAGATATAAATAATTTTCATTTCAAAATAGATGCATATCCGTTTCGGATCTATTCATTAATTCATATCCTATTAATACTAGGGAGGAGATGAATAGATGGTATCTAATGATGAATTAATTTGTCAAGAGTTTGCAAGAATAATCGGCGGCCAAGAAGGATTTGCGGGCGGGAAATGTGTGACAACCATAAATCGAAATGACATAAAAGCAAAAATTTTAGGAAAACGTTTTAGAGTAACCTCTTCCTTCTCATTTGAATCAAGAGATAATAAGACTGGACGAGCATTGTGCCTAGGTAGGGTAGCACTCTTGCAAAAAGAAGTTGAGAATTTTGTTGCTTCCATTCTTAAACAGGGAGTAATAGTTTCTTCCATACACAATGAGTGGCTTTTTGATAATCCGAATTTGATTTACGTTAATATTGAAGCAGTTGATGACCCATTAGTCTTTGCAAAGAAAGTCAGAAAAGCGTTAAGGAACTAACGGATTGCTCACTAGTGGTAAACCGGAGCTGTCATAAAAGGAAGAAAAGCAGCTATAAACTGATTTTTAGAGAACATAATACACGGCAAAAACCTAGTTTTTTTGAACCAACGGGTGCGTTAGCTGAAGATCAGAGCTGTCTTTAAGACAGCTTTTTCTTATGGAACTAACGGGATGTAAAGTTTTGAAGCAGAAAAATTAAAAACCACTCAGAGTGGTTTATTAATCGCGCATTGCTCCTGCCTCTCGGGAAGTCATTGCACCTTGTCCTTCACTTACATCTTTTTGAATTTCTTGTTTTACTTTTTGTGCATCAGTTCCGGAAAATTCTGGTTTCATAATAGAACCCAAATTCTCTTTAGCTTGTTGATCCTGTTGCATACAAGTCCTCCTCAATTTATTGTTTAACAATCTTATTATTTACAAAAAAATACTCGTTATACCCCGAGCATTTGATCCTTAAAGTAAAGGGGGCTATCGTTGATGCTGAGGTAGCCTCTTTTCTCATTCGACTAACGGGGAAGATTAGTTCAATAAGGAGAATAATAAAAAATTCCCTTAAATTACATAAAAAGGTACAATTACTCAAAATTGTGAAAGATAGATGAGGGATTGGTTATGAAAATTAGTCAAACCAGGAATTTTAAATTGGTCGCTAAATTAAATAAATATGTACACGATTTACATTCAAATTTATATCCTAAATACTTTAAGGAATATAACTATGAGAATGTGAAGGAAGTATTCAAAAGTTTGATTAATAACGCAAGTTTCATTTTCATTTTGTTAGAAGATAACGAAGAAGGACTAGGCTATGCTTGGATAGAGATAAGAGAATATCCGGAAAATGCGTTTAAAAAAGGATATAAGTCCGTTTCGTATTAAACTGAGGGAGTTCAAGTGTACATAAGGAGTTGTTCAACAATTGGGCCAGATTGCGAAGGAAGAATTGCTGACTTTACAAAAGGTAAAATAGTTAATGATAAATAGTGGTGAACCGAAAAGAAGGCGCTTTTGAGTGGAGCTATTATTTGGAATTCAATGCATAATATTGGAACCAATGCCCATTTCAAACGTAAGTAATGTAAAAGACTTAAGGTTGGGAGGCATAAGTATGAGGCAGCTTTATATAAAGCAGAAGGTATTCAGTCTTAGCGGGAAATTTACAGTAAAGGATCAGCAGGAGAAGGATATATATTACGTGGAGGGAAGTTTTATGCAAGTTCCAAAGACTTTCTCCATTATGAATACAGCAAGAGATGAAGTAGCACTCATTACGAAAAAGGTGTTCAGCTTTTTACCAAAGTTTTTGGTTGAGGTGAATGGTCGAGAGGTATTAACAATAAAGAAGGAATTTTCCTTCTTTAAAGCACGATATACAATTGATGCGGCAGGCATTGAAGTACATGGTAATTGGTGGGATATGGATTTTCAAGTTTTACAGCAAGGTAAAATCGTAGGTGAAGTGGGCAAGGAGTGGTTCACTTGGGGCGATAGCTACAAGGTTCAAATAATAGATGAAGAGATGGAAACCATTATTATTGCACTCGTTGTTGCAATTGATTGTGTGAAGGCTGATCAAGCAGCTGCTTCCTCAGCAGCGTCGATTTAAAGTAGAAGTGTAAAATTAAAAGGCTGACAGTTTTTAAAAAATCACTGCTTGAATAGGTGCGGTGAACCGTATCATAAATAAATGACAAGGCCATTTGGTACCAAGGTTTTATATTCGTTCTTCAGTAATCGAGCGCGATTCTTGAATAAGGTCGCTTTTCTTATAGAACTAACAGGCTGAATATCGGAGCTGTCTTTAGGGCAGCTTTTTCCTATGTAACTAACGGGGCAGCATTCCTGTAATAACTGAAAATGAGGTTTGAACGATAAAAGACCTCTTGATAAGATGAATGTGTCCTGAGCTGGCCAGCTAAAAAGGACAAAAACATCTATCGGAGGCCTCAAATGAATTATAACCAAAATCATAAAATCACTCAAATTACTTTTGAAACCTTAATTGTCGGAGTAGACATCGCCAAACACAATCATGTCGCGAGAGCACAAGATTATAGAGGAATGGAATTGGGTAAAACGTGTTTCTTTGAAAATACGAAAGCAGGATTTCATTCGTTTCTAGATTGGATTAACCACCTAGTTAAAGCGTGTAAGTTAAATCAAGTGATTGTAGGCATGGAGCCAACCGGTCACTACTGGTTAAATCTAGCTCATCTCCTGAAAGAGAATAATATTAAGTTCGTATCTGTCAATCCACTACATGTTAAACGAAGTAAAGAATTAGACGATAATTCACCTACAAAGAATGACGTGAAAGATGCAAAAGTCATAGCACAGTTAGTCAAAGACGGAAGATACGCCGAACCAACAATTCCACAAGGAATTTATGCAGAACTCAGAGTGGCCAAAAAACTTCGCGATCTTCTCAACGTTGACTTACAGGTCGTTCAGGGACAAGTTCATAACTGGCTTGATCGTTACTTTCCCGAATTTTTGACGGTGTTCAAAAGTTGGGAAGGCAAGGCAGCTATTCATTTTCTAAAGCTAGAAGCCTTGCCACATGAACTTGTAAAGTATACGGATGAAGAGCTCTTACTTTCCTTAAGACAAGTGGTAAAACGCAGTATAGGCTTAAAGAAGATACGAGCACTTAAAGAAGCAGCCAATCGTTCGATTGGTATTCGTCAAGGGGCAGCTATGGCGAAATTAGAGTTGAGAGCTTTACTAGAGAAGTATGATTTTATTCAAATGAAATTCGAAGAATTAGATCATCAATTAGATCAGTTATTAGACCATATCCCAGGTGTCACACAGATGTTAGAGGTGTCAGGGATTGGTCGGGATACAGTAGCAGGTTTTTTCGCAGAGGTCGGCGACCTCAGAGACTATCAACATCCTCGCCAAATTGTAAAATTAGCAGGTTTAAGTTTAAAAGAGAACACATCCGGAAAGCACAAAGGTCAGACCAAGATTACCAAACGGGGCCGAAAGAAATTGAGGGCTCTCTTATTCCGAGCATCCATGATACTGGTGGCAAAGAACAAGGCTTTTAAAGCCCTTCATATCTATTACACAACACGTTCTCACAATCCCTTAAAGAAAATGCAATCTCTGATAGCCTTGTGTAACAAGCTTATTCGAATTCTGTTTTCAATCGGTAAAAAACAATTTACGTTTCAAGAAGATAAGATGTTAAAGGATATCCCTCATATGGAAACATTTGTAGCACATCAAACAGTCGCATAGATTATTGAATTTTAAGGTTACAAGTCATTTAATTAACACTCATTTAAAAGTGAAGCACGGATTAGTCGGCAAAGCAACTAACGTGAGGACTTAGATCCTGTGGGGCAGCATGACCGACATCCACCTCATGGAAAGGTTGAACGAAGGAATGTAGGAGCATCGACTCTGTGAGACATGGGAGGGTTGACCTCCATGAGACATGTGGATATCCAAAAGTGCGATCATAACATTGATTAAACCAATTTTTTCCTATAATTGGCTAGTTTAGCATACACTTTTTTCGATAAATCCCTATCCTTGAGGAGTAATGCCGAGCTTACATAGATAACGGTTAATGATATGACTATGAAATCCTAAGAATTCTAGAGCAATCGTGAGATTGTGTTTAGTTTATTGAGGGAGGATAGTTTAATAAGACTTTTAGAATCAAACTATCAGTTGAAACCTTTTTAGGGAAAATCTCGTATACAGATTTAGGAAAATGTTTTTTAGTATAGGAGGAACGGTTATGTTTATAGGGGATATTATATTTCAAGTTATTGTTTTCGGAGGTATAGCATTAATTTTAGGTGTTTTAGGTTATTTATTTTTTAAGAGGACCAAGAAAAGCTAATTAAATTTCTAATTCAAGTAACGGTTGCTTTACTTCATTATCAGGAGCTGATTAGCAGCTCCTTTTTGTATGAAAACATATTCGTGAAAGGCCATACTAAAATAAGCCCACCATATTCTAATTTTTTTGAAGGACGTAAATGTACTATGTCGTTATTTTAACTGGTTATGCAGTTTGTTGTTCAGATGGAGCGATTGTATAGCCTTTCTTTTTTAGGTATTCGATCATTTTTAATTCTTTGTTCATTTGTTTTTCTTCAAGGTAATTTGAGCCTAGTTCTTGATAGGGTTCCCCTGTTTTTAAGATGTTGTAAGCAATCGTTAATAGTAAATGAGCAGAAGCGATTCGTCCCTTCATTTTTCCCTGCCGTTTGGTAATCCTTTTTCGATGTGAAGCAATTCGATTATTTTGCCTTGATGTCGCTAGTACACACTCTACAGCCATCGTTTTTAAAGCTTTGTTACCTTGTGTGGTTTTACTCGTTTTTTTTTACCAGCACTTTCGTAATTTCCGGGACTCACACCAGCCCAAGAGGCAAGGTGTTTAGCTGACTTAAATACGGACATATCAACGCCCATCTCTGCAATAAAAGTAGCTGCGGCAGCTTTGTTCACACCAGGTATTCCATCCAATAATTCTACTTCTTTACGATAGGGGGACAGGAGTTGATCGATTTGTTTTTCCAATTCTTCTATGGCTTTTTCTAAATAACTCATATGCTCCCAATGGTAACGCAACATATCACGATGATGACGGCGAATACGACCATTAATTGCACTGGCAATGTCAGTAATACTTGCTTTTGTTCGCCAATCCACCATTTTTCGAAGACCATCGGTCTCTATTTTTTCACCGTTTAGAATCGCTTCAAGGATACGGCGTCCCGATACACCAAAAATGTCTGATAGTACGGATGTTAGCTTGATATTAGCATCTTGAAGAATTTTGTGAATGCGATTCTGCTCTGAGGTGCGATGATGAATCAATTTTTTTCGATAACGAGTAAGATCTCGTAAATCACGAATATCCTCCGGTGGAACAAAATTGCTTTCAATAAGTCCGCATCTTAGAAGCTTGGCAAGCCATTCGGCATCTTTCACATCAGTTTTACGCCCTGGAACATTTTTGACATGTCTGGCATTGGCAAGAACAAGGTGAAAAGAATCTTCGAGTATATTCCATATTGGTTTCCAGTAGACTCCAGTACTTTCCATCACAACATCGGATACCCGAAGGGTAGTTAACCAATCACTTAAAGCCAAGAGTCCTGTTGTTGTAGTTGAAAAAGTTTCAATAGAGGTATTTGGCTTTTTATCTAATGGACCAAATAATACACAGGCTACTACTGTTTCTTGGTGTACATCTAGGCCAGCACACCGTTCAATCATTGCTTCCATAGGAGAATCACCTCAATAAAAGATTAACAATACATATGACAGGAGATTTGTTACAAAAATTTTTGTATACGTACTTGTAGTACACTAAATGGTTCTTCAATACTGTCACAACCAGTTTCTTATACAGGGTATCTTCCTTAAGATCCACCAAAAAAGGTTCAGCCTGGTTGTATTGTTATCATCCATTATCGTCAAGGAGTTAAAGGGTTAGACTCTATTTTGAGTTTAGATTTTCGTAGTAGATGGTGGCGGCGAGAATCGCCGCCATAGAAGTTTCTTATGGAACTAAAGGGGCAGGTTAGTTTAGAAAGAATGTTAAACGGTAAAGAAAGATTTTGATATTAATGAAATTTATAAGAAAAATGAGGGAGGGATTTTAGTGCAACGTGAAAAGTGTCCTTGCTGTGGATTTCCGACATTAGACGAGCGTGGAGGTTATGATATATGTGAACTTTGTAATTGGGAAGATGATGGACAAGACGATTTATATGCAGATGAAGTTTGGGGTGGTCCAAATGGAGATTACTCACTTACAGAAGCAAGAAGAAATTTTAATAAACATCTCATTATGTATAGAGATAAAATAAATATACTTAGTCAAACCGATAAAAAAATTGAAACAAAAAAAACTTTAATAAGTGCGTTTGTTGAATTAGACAAGTGTGAATCAGATTCATTAGAATATATGTCACTTTGGAGCAAAATAAAGTCTTACGAGGAGATTTTAAATGAAATTTTACACGATGAGTCTGAAAGATATAGTAACAATATAGAAAATAATAAAGAAATTTTTAAACTACTAAATTCCGGTGATACAGAAAATGTTATAAATGGCTTATTAGAACTAGCCGTAAGTTCAGATGACCCAGATTTTGTTCAAGATATTATGGTTATGTACAGTGAACACGAGGATGCTAATATTCGTGGTACCGCAATACTTTGTTTAGGACATATTGCAAAAGTATATAAAAAGATAAACAAAGAACTGGTTTTGTTAATAATTAATCAGGGATTTCAAGATGAGAGTAGTTTTGTAAGGGAACAGTCTAGTTCGGCATTAGACGATATAAATTTTAATATAAAATAGAAGTACCTTGTTGAACTAACGGGTGCGTTGGCTCCATAAGAAGACTGGAAAATGGAATAATTAAACATATCCTAAGGAGGTAGATTAAGTTTAAGAAAATCCTTATGTTATTTGGAGTCACTTTCATTGGTCTTTTTTCTTTCCAATCTGATTTAGCAAATGCGCCAGTACCAGTAGATGAAGAAGTTATTCTTTTACCTGGAAGTGACACATTAGTTGAAGATGACATTGAAACAGCCAAAAAACAAAGAGAAAAAGCGATGCAAGACATGGCAGATCACACGGAATTGTTTCAATTTGCAACTGAAATTGAATGAATAAGGACTTCTTTATTGCAAAGGGGTTCTTTTTTTGTTCATTGCTCTTGTTGAACTAACGGGGCAGGTTAGTTGGATTGCCTGCCAAAGAATAGGAGTGGTTTGAATTTATGGCAATAACAAAGAAAAGATTCTTCATTATTTGTATAGTGGGTATCATACTTAAATATCTTGCAAGCTCTGGTCTGCAATACTTCAGGGGACAAACGATAAATTGGTTAGGGAATTTAGCATACGCATTCTATTTCGTAGCATTTCTTTCACTTTTAATTTGGTTATTTGGAGATTTTGGTAAGAAAAAAGCCGATCATTAATACAGTGATTGGCTAAGGCTGTTGAGAAACCCTCGACAGCCTTTAATGAACTAACGGGTGCTTTACTTCATTATCAGGAGCTGATCAGCAGCTCCTTTTCTTATGGCACTAACGGGCAGGTTAGTTGAATAAAGGGAAAAAAGAATGCAATAGTTTTCATTTTACTTAAAAGCTGTAAGTTATTATAACTAAGCATTTAAATTACATAAATAATGACATGACTGTAGGCTATTTTTCATACAATATTTTTGGGGTGGAAAAATGACAAGAGCAAAATACACAAGTTCAGACGTTGACTTAATGGCAAGGATGATGAGAGCAGAAGCCGAAGGTGAAGGAAAACAAGGAATGTTATATGTTGGAAATGTAATTGTGAATCGTCTTGTAGCTAATTGTTTAGACTTTAAAGGTTTAAGAACAATTCCACAAGTCATTTATCAAGTACAAGGAGGAAATTATTCTTTTGAAGCTGTTCAAAAAGGGAATGTATTTTATCAAAGAGCGAGAGGTATTGAAAGAAGATTAGCAGAACAGAATTTGAAGCACTGGAGACAGCATCCGGCTAGATATGCTCTTTGGTATTTTAATCCATATGCTCCATGCCCTCCAACATGGTATGATCAACCTCATACTGGTCAATTTAAAGACCATTGTTTTTATGAACCAAAACCTGGAACATGTGATAGTGTTTATAGAGGTTAAGCTTACTCTTTGAGTAAGCTTTTTTACATTGTTCATCGAACGGATGTTTTCAGTGAAAAACTACTGGGACCCCTGTAAGAAGAAATAGGTCCCGCAAAATACAAGCCTGGAACACTTGTTTCGAAATTGGAAGACAATCTTGGATAGTGGGAGTCGTCTGTCTACCATTAACTAGCGTGCAATTTTACAATCACTCTTGTTCCTTCATCAGGCTTGCTAAAAACCTCAATCGTCCCTTTGTGAGCTTCTACAATCCATTTACATAAAGACAATCCTAAACCTGTTCCTCCTTGACTTCTTGATCGGGAATCGTCCACACGATAAAATCGCTGAAAAATAAAAGGCAAGTGTTCATCTGGAATCCCGATCCCATGATCATGCACTTCAATATAAATGAATTTTTCTTTACTGCACGCTTTGATTTCTACCTTACCACCTTCTGGGGTATACTTAAGCGCATTTTCTATCAAGTTAATAAATAATCTTCGCAAGAGATCTTCATCCCCGTATAAAATGAATGGATCAGGTATTTGAATATGCATTTCAATCTGTTTTTTCATAATCAAAGATAATAAATGATTCCTTACATATTGGAACAACAACATTCCGTCGACTGTTTTTTGCTCAATCTGATTTGAATTGGAGGTATTTCTTGATAAATATAAGAATTTTTCTACCATATCAGATAAATAGATGATTTCTTCCAAAACAGTATGTAGGATACGTTTATATTCCTCTTCCGATCTATTTCTAATTAAAGCAACATCTAATTCCCCTCGCATAATCGTTAAGGAAGTACGAAGTTCATGAGAAACATCGGAAGTAAACTGCTGGATTTGAGTGAAAGAGGTTTCTAATCTGTTAATCATATGATTAACAGTTTTAGATAAACTCTGCAATTCATCTTCTGGCCCTTCAATAGGCAACCGTTCATGTAAATTTGATGCGGTAATTTGATTGGTAGTATTGATTATTTGATGAATCGGATGTAACGTTTTTTTCGATATCAGCCGTCCCATGACCAGTGAGATCCCCACAAACCCGAAAATAAAAAATAAAAGAATGCTTTTTAAATTCAAAATTGATAATTCTAATATTCTGCTGTATGTTGCAACTGTAATTTGAAAGTTTAATATTCCCTTAGAACTCATTGGTGCTGACATGGCGCGAAGAGGTGTACCATTCAACTCTGTATTCCAGATCAAGACATTCTCATCCTTCTTCTCCAACACATCTGAACGCTTGATTCGTTTGCCATGCAAGTTATGAGATCCCGCGATGATTTGTCCTTGTTTGTTTTCAATTTGCCAATATATTTCTTCTTCGTTAACCAGCTCAAAACTTGGCGATCTGTTAATGTGCTGTTCGATTTCAGAAAACGTATCTTTTTTCCCCAAACAATATGTAATTAAACTGAGCTCTCTGGCCAGCATCGAATCAACTTTTTCGGTTAACATATCAGTAAATGTAATATATAAGAATGCGCTAAATAGGAATAAAATGAACATAAACATAATTGAATGCCAAATCGTAATTCTCCATCCGATACTTTTAAAAAAGTTCATGATGGTTTATTTTTCTCCTTTGATCATATAACCTACACTATAAATCGTTTGGATGAGTTTGACATCAAAATTTTTGTCGACTTTATTCCTTAGGTGATTAATATAAACATCAACCACGTTTGTTCCTATATTATAAGCATCCAACCACACACGCTCTAAAATCAAGGTTCGAGATAAAGTCTTACCTGCATTTCTCATCAAAAATTCCAAAATTGCATATTCCTTATTGGAAAGGAATATATGGAGTCCATCTCGAATCACTTCTCTCGTAGAAGGATTCAACGTCAAATCAGCGACTTGTAAAAGAGGTGATGACTTCTCTTGATTTCGTCTTAACAGACTCCGTATACGTGCTAATAACTCCGTAAAAGCAAAAGGCTTTGTCATATAATCATCCGCCCCGAAATCAAGTCCCTCTACTTTATCTACTACTGAATCTTTGGCACTGAGAATAAGAATAGGAACATTTCTTCCATTCAACCTTAGTTCCTTAATTAACCGCATTCCATTTTTTTTTGGAATCATAAGGTCAACAATAATAAGATCATAATCTTCTTCATAAGCCAGCTCAGAAGCCATTTCACCATCACTCGCCACATCTACAACATAATGGTATTCTTTTAGCCCTTGCGATATAAAGCGCGCTACTTTTGTTTCATCTTCCACCAATAATAACCGCATCCCATTTCCCCCAACAAATTCACTCACTTCAATTAGATAATGATAATCATTATCAAATTATTATAACAATATCTTAGATTAACACTCTGACCTGGTCAATCGAACAAAAATTTCCATTTAAAAGCTAATAAGAAAACATACTCTGGTACCATTGCTATTTCTCTGTCGAATTTATTACAAAAACTGATTAATTATCTTTTAATAGAATAATTAATAACCTAGTCTTGGCATACTAGCCCTCTATAAAACTAAATAATATGATGATAACTATCTTTATGATCATTTGACTAGAACAAGAAAATTTAAAACATAGATTAAATGAAGGAATAAACGAATCATAAGGGAGGCATTTTGGAACATCGGCGAAAAAATTAAATTTTTTTAATTTTGTTTTAAAGTATTTTTAATTTTTTTTTTGTAGCATACGAACATCGACCAAGTTGTTGATAATGATTATCATTATTATTTTACCATTCTATCCTATGAAGGAATTAATGATGTAACAGGAAGAGTTAGAATGATTACACCTATAGATAGAAAAATAAAAGCATGTTGAAAAAAATAAAATAATTGAAAGAATTAAACTGTTAAGAATGACATCATTTTTTACACACTTTAGATCATATATGGAGGTATAGCTTATGAGAAACTTATTATTAATTTTGGTATCAATCGTAATTCTTGCCTTATCTGTTGCTTGTACCAATCAAAAAGATAAGGCTTCTGAACAAAAGGAAGAAAATGTAAAACAGGAAAAACATGAACAACATGAAGAAGCTGGAGAAGATGTAACAATTGGTCAGGTAACTAAAAACGGAATGGAGATTAATGCAGTTTATATGCCTCATTCAGTTGAAGTGGCACCGGTTGAACATGGAGGAAAAGAAGGTAACATTCATTTAGAAGCAGACATTCATGCAACGGGGGATAATACTTTTGGATTCCATAAAGGTGAATGGATTCCATATCTATCAATTAAGTATAAAATACATCATCTAGATACAAATAAAGTGATAGAAGAAGGACAACTATATCAAATGGTGGCAGGCGATCCGCATTATGCTTCAAATGTTTATATTCCGAAATCAGGAAATTATGAATTGACTTATGAGATCAGCGCACCTGATTTAGCTCGTCACATTGAAGATGTTAAAGGTTTCTATGAACCTATGACATTCAAATGGAAATTCAAGTATGAAGAATCTAAAGAATTGTCCAATTATTAATGGAGATTTTATTTATAAATTTGATTCAAAGTTGACACAAAAAAGTTAATTTATTAAGAGGTGACGATATGAAAAAATCAATCGATAATATGATATTTAAATCTCTAGTAGTACTCATGAGAGTATTATTTGGAGTAGGGTGGTTTTTAGCGGGATTAACCAAAATTACAGGTAAAACAGGTGAAGTATCATGGTACGAACAACCCACAGTGTTCCTTACTGAATATTTGACAAAATCATTGGATAAGCCAAATGTACCCGAATTTTATAAGAACTTTATTGATGGGTTAGCTTTAAATCATGTGCCGTTTTTAAATTACACAATACCCATTACCCAAATAATTATGGGCATATGCTTAATAGTTGGCTTTATGACATTACCTGCTATTTTTATCTGCTTATTTATGCAAATTAATTTCATCCTTTCCGGTAATATGAATTTGCTTAGCTTAACTCTTTATACTTCTGCGTTCGGATTGTTATTCTTTAGGAAAGATGCATTGATTTTAAGTTTAGATCGATATTTTAGAATTGAAGATTTCTTCAAAGTAAAGAAACCTAACTATGTGAGATGGAATAAAACAGAAGAAACCTTGCTCCAAAAATAAAAAACTAAATTAAAAGTGGGTTGGTAGATGTTAATGCCTTTGATGATAAAGAACCAGGTAGAGAGAAAGCTCTAGTGAAGTATGCAATTAGCAGAGCAGACGTTTTATGATGAAAGTTCAAATATGTTTCTTCATTATTTTACAAGAATTGAATTAGAAGGCTTTTTTACGGATTTTAGAATAAAAAAGCATCTGCCAATGAAGCAGGTGCTTTTAAAATTTAATTATCACTTCTTTGGCTTAGTTCTTTTTTTAGACTAATTCAGGCTATAAGAATTATTTTTATTATGAAAAGGTCTGCCTATTGAGTAATATTCAATATTATATTCCGACACCATTTCTAAGGAATAACTATTTCTTCCATCGAAAATAATTGGGTGTTTCATTAGCATTTCATATTTTTCTAGGGGAAAGTCTTTGAGTTCCTCCCAATCAGTAGCTATAAAAACCATGTCTGTATTTGTTATAGCTTCCTCTATGGATAAAGCGTAATGAATGTTTTCGCCCAAAATTTGCTTCGCTTCTTCAAGTGCTAATGGATCATAAGCCGTTACCAATGCTCCCTGCATAGTTAGCTCTGAAACTATATCAATGGCAATTGATTCACGTACGTCGTTTGTATTCGGTTTAAATGCCAATCCTAATATAGCAATCTTTTTGTCTTTTAAGTTACCAAAACGTTGCTTTGCTTTATTTATTAACACATACTTTTGTTGTTTATTTACCTTTATTACTGCTTCCAGAATTTCAAGCGATTGCCCAGCTTCACTAGCTTGTTGAATTAGACCACGAGTGTCTTTAGGGAAGCAAGAGCCCCCGAATCCGATTCCTGCTTTTAAGAATTGGGTTCCTATTCGAAAATCTAGACCCATTCCATGTGCTACATCTTCTATGTTTGCACCCACCTTTTCACAAAGGTTTGCAATTTCATTAATGAAACTGATCTTTGTTGCCAAAAAAGCATTTGAGCTATATTTAATCATTTCAGCACTTAATAGATCCGTAATAAAAATAGTTTTCCCAAAAGGTATATTTATCTCTTCAATGATAGATGCTGCTTTTTCACAATCGGACCCTATAACAATCCGATCTGCTGAAAAAGTATCATAGATTGCGGAGCCTTCTCTTAAAAACTCGGGATTAGAAACAATATTTATATTAACTTCATTTGTTAAATTCGTTACAATTAACTGTTTGATTAATTTATTTGTGCCAACGGGGACAGTGCTTTTCGTTACTATTATTACTTCTTGCTTCGTGATGTTTTCAGCAATGGTTTTTGCAGCCTCTTTGATATAGCTAAGATCAACACTTCCATTTTCGGCAGTAGGTGTTCCTACCGCAATATATATAATTTCTGCATCTACTAATGCTAGTTTGGGATCGCCTGTAAAAAACAATTGACCTTTATTAAGATTTTTTTTCAATAAATCCGCTAACTCTGGCTCATAAAAGGGAGATATCCCAGCTTTCAATAGTGCAATATCATTTTCATTAATATCATAACACACAACTTGATGACCTATTTCTGCTAAAGTCACGCCAGTAACTAGTCCTACATGACCTGTTCCAACGATTGTTATGTTCTTCATATTTATTCCTCTCATTATCGTGTTATCCTTACATTTTACAAAGTCCATTTTATAATGAACTTTTTTTAAGGTAAATATTTAATTATAACCATTTTTTTAAAAAATGTAAAATGGAAAGTGTTGATTTTTAAAAAATACATTGACGTTGATTATCATTCCCTATTATAATCGTAATTAGAAATGATATTCATTATCAATTATGTATAAATAGACGGGGGATACTATTGTGAGAAAAAAAGAATTATCAGCTATCTTTGCTAGTTTTTTATTGGCAGGTACAGTTTTGACAGCATGCAGTACTAGCGAGAAACAGGCAAGTGAAGGTGCCGAAGAGAAAAAGCAACAAACAGTAAATAAAGAAGAGACAAAGAAAGAATCAGAAATAAAAGAAGTGAATTACGCACAGGTTTTCCAAGAAGCTATTACTGAGTTGGAGAAGGCTAAAGACGGAAAAGAAGTAGACTATGTTAAAGTGACGGACCTTTATAAAAATAATCTGCAAAGCTTAGTGCAAGACAGAGATGCAGAATTCGAAGATAAATTGGATCAGCACATTACAACCGCATTACAAGCTGGTAAAGAAGGTACTATGGACAAGGTCGTTGTTAAGCAAATATTTGATAAACTAATGCAAAAAGCCTTTTATACAACGATGAAACATGATTTTACTGAAGTAGATGAAAAATGGGGTAATAAAGAAGATGTAACAAAGGAAATTGAAGAAGCGAAGGGATATTATGCAATTCTTCAATCTACAGTAGAAAAACGTGATAATGCATATGGAACAAATATGGTAGACGTGATTGCTGGTGGATTTGCTGAGATGGAGAAAGCTGTAGAAGCGGATGATCAATTAGGATTCGCACTTGGTAAGCAAGTTGTAGATAAGACAATTATGAAAACGTTTTATCTAGCAACTGGTGCCGTTCCAAATGGCTATGCAACAAAAGTTGCAGAGGCAGCAAAGAAGGATAAGGAAGAAGCAAAAGTGGAGCAAGCAGAAGGTTGGGCCTTCTATCAATCTTTATTCAGTTATTTAAATGGGCATGCTCCAGAAGAAGCAGCCTTCATTCAACAGCAATTCGATTTGCAAACGGATAGTGCGAAATTAGATCCTGCTGAGGTTAATAAGGCGTTCGTTAGAGGATTCTCTAAAATTGCCCTTGATGAATATAAGGAAAGTGAAGAATTTTGGGGAGAAGATAAATCTCCAATAACAGCATTAGAAGGTGCCCTATTTATCGACATTATTGGTGAAGATATTAAAGGGTTAATAGGTGAAGCGGAATATGGCGAGCTTACGGAAAAAACACAACAATATTTGGAAGCAGCTAAAGCGAAGGATAAAAAAGCTGGCGAGCCATTGCTGAAAGAACTTCAAGCCACTTTACAATCAGTCATTGAAAAGGCAAAATAATTATTATTTTGCACGGGAGGAGACCTTGTGAAAATTACAAGGTTTTTTCTGTGTTAATAGAGTTATACTGGTTGTGATAGAGATTCACAACAATGGGGTGTTCACATGAAGATTATTGTAACGGGTGGTGCCGGTTTTATAGGAAGTCATCTTGTCAAAAGGCTTATTCAGGAAAACCACGATGTATATGTCATAGATTGTCTTCATCCGTATTATTCACCAAAAAGAAAAGAGAAACAATTGGATCATGTAGCGAGTTTCGGATCCTTTCACTTTATTCAAAAGGATCTTTTGGATAGAGAAGAAATGGTGACCATATTTAAACAGATTTCTCCTCATGTAGTTGTTCATTTAGCAGCTTTACCTGGTGTTGCTTATTCAATTGAAGAACCTCTTAAATATGTCGATTATGATATTAAAGCAACGATTAATGTGCTTGAAGCTTCAGGTAAGGCTGGTGTTTCCAAAATTGTATTTGCTTCTTCATCCTCAGTTTATGGAAATCAATCAGGACCCTTTAAGGAGGAGATGGCGAACGGAAAGGTTATTTCCCCGTATGCTGCCTCCAAATATTCGGCTGAATCCTATTGTCATGTTTATGAATATCTATATGGTTTTCAGGTGAATATATTGAGGTTTTTTACCGTTTATGGTCCATGGGGACGTCCTGACATGGCAATTGGTAGTTTTATTAAAAAGTTAATGAACGGGGAGGAAATTACCCTCTTTGGTGATGGAAGAGCACGTGATTTTACATACATAGATGACATCGTGAATGGCATTTATTTGTCGATCAATCAACTAATGAAAAGTGAGGTCATCAATATTGGATCGGGAAGACCAATATTGATGGATACTCTATTAGCTGAATTGAAACGGCACTTCCCTGACATGAAAATAAACAAAGAAGCTTCTCGCGTGGGAGATGTTGTAAATACGTGGGCAGATATCAGTAAAGCCAAACAATTGTTAGGGTTTGAACCAAAAGTAGACTTTATAAAAGGACTATCAGAAACGGTAAAGTGGGCCAAGGAAAATGAGACGATTCTTTAAGCTTGGTCCTGCTTTTTTGATACTTATTGTTTTTGTTTTCTTAACCATTCATTATTTTGATGGGAAACAGGTATGGAAAGGTGTAAGTGAATTATTTGAGCATCCTTTTTTGCTTGTAACAATGTGGATCGTTTATTTCCTTTCCTTTTGTTTAAAAGGATGGGCTTGGCAGCTTTATTTAAAAGGAAAGGCTCGTTTTTCAACATGTCTTTTGGGGATTTTATATAGCTTATTGGTGAATCACCTACTGCCTATAAAAGTAGGTGATCTAGTGAGGGCCAAAATCTTAAGTGTAAGGGATGACAAGGTAAACTACGAGGAAGCTTTACATTCAGTCGTTGTATTAAGGGTTCTGGATATGCTCTGCTTAATAGGGATTACCTTGACAGGCCTGTTAGGCCTGGATGTAAGCTTTAAATTTCCTGTATGGAGCATCATAGCCGGTAGTATCTTTTGTATAATTACTTTATCTGTTTTACATAAATATTTTCCTGCCTTTTTAAAAAGACATATCTCTTTGCTTAAAAATGCTTTATTAGGGAGAAATGGCCTGGCTATCATACTAATTACCTTTTTTAGTTGGGTCTTAGAAGGCGGAATTCTTTATGGTACGGTCCTCGCGCTAAAAGGAGACCTGTCATTTTTTGAAACTGTGTTTTCAAATAGTATCACCATTGCTGGACAGATATTCCAAATTACACCTGGTGGTATCGGTAATTATGAAAGTTTTCTTGTATTTGCTCTTGGTTTATTTGGATTTCCTCTGATAGAAGGGTATACGATTGCGGTCATAACCCATTTTATGAAATTCTTATTTTCTTATATGGCTGGAGCAGTTGTTATATTAATTTATCCTGTCTCTTTTAAAACAGTGAAAGGGTGGGTTTGGATAAAAGGAGTGAGAAGAAAGTGAAAAGTGCATCAAAATTTGAAAAAATCGCTGCACGCTGTTGGAACTTATTAAATGAAGGAAAGCCATTTACACCGATTTTTGTCTTAGGAACCATGGTTTTATTCCATGCTGCGATTTGGGGCTCGCTACAAGCGGTCCAAGACCTAATGTTTGCCTTCATTTATGTAATTCCTTTATTAATCATCTATTTTGTTTTTGATTTTCCACTCTTTTTAAGGAATTATTTGTGGATTCCTTTTGTTATTTTTATAATCATTTGGAAAGATATTGATATAGGGCTTCTTTTATTTTCAATGGCCCTTTACTTCTTTTTTACGGTGTTTTTTTGGGGGACTTTATATTATCACTTGAGAATAGGGACTTCTTGGTTGAATTTCACTCGTTTTTGGAAACTTGTATTAAAAAATAGTGATTCTACTAGTGGAAACGCCCAGGAGCAATTGCCGAAGTTTTTATTAATCCTATCTATTTGGGAAATGGTTTTTGAAACAAATAGGGCCGGTGGGGTCATCAATATTCTTTCACTTTTGATTTTTTATGCATTTATACTCGTGTTTGCCTACATTCTTCATCGGTATTTATTTGATTGGAAACCAAAAGCATATGAAACATACTCAAAAGATCAGGGCCCGCAGCCAGGAGAAGCCATTTCTGATAAGGTCATTGTTATTGTAGTGGATGGAATGAGAAAGGAACGTTTTTATGAAGCAAATACTCCTTTTTTAGACCTTTTAAAAGAAAACGGCACAGAATATATGAATATGGAAACCCTCTATCCTGCAAGAACAGTCGTTTGCTTTAGCTCGATGTTCACAGGGACCTATCCATTTGAGCATGGAATTAAGTCCAATATGGTATGGAAATTAGGAATTAATGTTGAAAGTATTTTTGATTCGTTAAGAAAAGTAGGCAAAAAGGGCAGACTTCTTGGAATCGCCCATTTGGTGGATTCAATGGGGGATGATGTAGAAACCGTTACCGCGGTTATGCATAAAGATAAAGCTGACCCTAATATTATGGAAAGGGCAAAGAAAATCATGAAAGAGCAGGATCCTGATTTGTTCGTTGTTCAAATGATTGGAACAGATCAAACTGGTCACAGCCAGGGAGTTTTTTATGATGAATATTTGCAAAAAATCCATGAAGCTGATGTGTTAATTGAAGATTTCGTTTCTTGGCTGAAGAAGGAAGGCAAGATGGACAATACGACTTTATTCATTTGTGCTGATCATGGCCAAGCAGATGGGATTGGAGGACATGGACATTTAGATGAAGGTGAAAGATTTGTGCCATTTATTGTTCATGGTCCACATATTGAAAAGGGGAAAAAAGTCCAAGAAAAACAGAGCCTCGTGTCCATGGCACCAACTATATCGTACTTGTTGGGAGCGCCTTTCCCTAGTCATAGCCGGGGAAAAGTATTGTTAGATGCAATTAGCAAGAAGAAAGAGGAATAAACATGAGAAAACAGAAAGTGATAGTCTTTTTGCCAGCCTATAATGAGGAAGAGTCCATTGGGGAAGTCATCGAAAGCATTCCCAGACACTTCCATCAACAGGTAGAGGTTAAAGTTTTAGTTATCGATGATGGGTCAAGGGATCATACAGTCCATGTGGCTAGAAAAGCTGGAGCTGACTATATTGTCAGTTTTGAGAAAAATCGAGGTCTAGGAGCAGCAGTTCGATCAGGGTTAAAGGAAAGTTATGAATTAGGTGCGGATATCGCGGTCATGATTGATGCAGATGGAGAATACCCCTCTAGCCAAATACCAGATTTATTGGAACCCATTTTTAAAGGAGAAGCTGATTATACAATGGGTTCCCGTTTTTTGGGAACGATAAATGGGATGAAACTTCATCGCCGTCTCGGTAATTATTTTTTTACTTTCGTTCAGAGTTTGATACTCAGAAGGTGGATTTATGATGGTCAGTCAGGGATGAGGGCTTTTACAAAACAAGCTCTTGAACATGCAGAAATCGTCCATAATTATAATTACGCACAGGTTTTAACCTTAAATCTCGTCAGAAAGGGTTTTCGAGTGAAGGAAGTCCCGATTCAATATCAAGTTCGTTCGACGGGAGAATCATTCATTACTTTCAGAGGGTACCTATCATCCGTGATTCCGGCCATTTGGAAAGAAGTAAAAAGACCGGTTCAAAAAGTAAAGATAGATGTAAATGCTCATCAGTTGAAGAATATGAATACATATAAATTAGAGGAAGATAAATGGGGAAAAGTATTCATTGCAAATAGAAATTGACAAAATAAATATAATAAATATCATTATCATGTAGGAGGATTATATATGAAAAAACTATTAATTTATTGTTTTATGTTAATATTTGTTCTTACTCAATCATTTCCAATTTCCGCTAAAGCTTATACATATGGAGACCCAAATGAAGAGGCATTGGCAGAAGTATATAAAAAAATGCTTATTGAACTAGACAAAAATCCTCCAGACTATGTCACAGCGGAAAATCATTTTAATACAGTCAAAGAAGAAGTCGACATGCATATGGGATCAGAGCCGACAAAAGTTATTCTTCAAAATCTTGAAAATAAAGATAAAGAACAAGTGATTAATAATATGGATAAACTCCTTGTATTAAATATCGCAAGACGTTTGGAAAATATCGATAAAAACTTCTCGGAGTACGAAACAAGCAAGCGTTTATTAGCAAAGGGATTTGCTACTTATGAAGCCTTATCACCAAAAGTTGAAGCAAGAAATCCTGAAATGGATAAAGAGATTAGATCAGAATTTGATATAGCTCTAAATTCATTAGGAAATCCAGGACTTTTTGGCGTTGGCCAAAAAGAGGCTGATAAGAAGGCCTTTGATACGAGTAAAGATAAAATATTTTCTTTACTAAAAAAAGAGTTTAACTTAAAGAGTTTGAAAGTTGGACATTTTACAGAGGATTCAGCTAATACTAGTACCCAAAAAAAGGATTGGACAGATATCTCCAATTTACGAAATTGGCTTCCGCTAATGATAATTGTTGTAATCATTGTCGCTGTTGTAATTTATACGATTCGCAAAAAGAAAATTAAATAATAAAGGTTTATTAAGAACGCTTTAGATTTTCTTATATGGGGAGAGGAGAATAATCTGTGGAGATACAAGCTTTATTAATTACCTTCCGTGAAGTCTTGGAAGCGTTGCTCATTGTTGGTATCATTACAACGTATCTAAAAAGAATGGGCCAAAAACATTTCACAAAATATGTATGGTTAGGGGCAGGTCTTGCTGTACTTGCAAGTGTAGGTGTAGCGATGCTATTCCAGATTGTACTTACAGGCTTTGCTTCAATGGGCAGCGAGATGTATTTGAAGATAGGGATTATGCTGGTTTCTGCTATTTTGTTAACGCAAATGGTTTTTTGGATGTCTAAGCATAGCAGAGATATGAAAGGCAATATGGAAGGGAAGATGGAACGGTTTATTACAACGGGCAATGTAGTCGGTATGGTGATTCACTCATTTCTGGTTGTCCTTCGTGAGGGGGTTGAGACAGTTTTCTTCTTTGCGGCAATTACTGGTGGAAATATTGGCGCTGCCATGAAAGGCTGGGGTGCCATTTCTGGAGTAATTATTGCTGCCATTGTTTCTTATATCTTCTTTAAAGGAACTATGAAGGTTTCCCTTAAAACGTTCTTTAAAGTAACTGGAATTTTTATCATATTGATTGCGGCAGGTCTTTTAGTTCAAGCGATTTCGATAATGCAAGATTTAAATATTATTGGAAGTGTTATCCCGCATTTATATGATTTGACCTGGTTTCTTCCAGAACATCCAATTGATTATGATCACTATTTGCGTGATCACGGGGCGGCTCCCATTCTGTCAGGAGATATTGGCATTTTCCTTAAAGCATTGTTCGGATATTCGTCCATGCCATCTTTAGAAGAGGTTATTGCCTATATTGGTTACTTTGTTGGAATCTATCTATTAACTTCATATAAATCAAATGGGAATAGTGAGAGCACCGACAAGATCGAACAGGAAAAAGAATTGAAAGCACAGGCAAAATAAAAATTATTTTTCTCTCTGATAAAAGTACAAGGTTTTTTCCTTGTGCTTTTTCCATGTGAAGGCTCATTAATAAGAAAATGGTGATTGAGTATGGAAAGGAAAAATCAACCGGTTACACGAACTAAAATATTTAATATAGGTATTACTCTTATTAGCATATTTTCGATAATGTATCTATTTTGGACTCAATTAACTCATGTCAATTCCTTTGCTTCTACATGGGATCAGGTGGATTATGCGCTTGCATTAGATCGATATGATTTGATGGCTATGCAACCGCATTTCCCAGGGTACCCTTATTTTATTTTAGGCGGATATTTTATTCATCAATTTGTCGATAATAAGGTGTCTTCACTGACTATTTTTAATATTTTGTTTTACTTTAGTGCTTTGTTTCCAATGTATAAATTGGCTAGGCATTATGTTTCAAGATCATATAGTTTAGGGATTATTTCAATAGTATACTCCTCGACCTATGTTATGGTGATAGTTAATCAACCAATATCAGAAGGCGCCGCCCTAGCTGCCTTATGGTGGTATTTTTGGAGTATTCATTGGGCGATGAAAGATCAGGGCGTAGGTATAAATAGTTTGCCTCCATTGTTTCTTAGTATATTGTTAGGAATTCGATTATCCTATCTGCCATTTGCAATCGGTTTGCTTTTCCTATTTTATAAGAAATGGAAGAAAAAATATTACACGAATAAACAAATAGTTGGTTATTCTTTATTGGCGATAATGTGCCAGTTAATTTGGGTAGCTTCTCTTGTTTTTTCTGAAGGAAGTGTGAGAGGTTTCGTTAAACTTTCTTTGGCTTTTACCAGCGGTCATTTTAACGATTGGGGTAACACGGCTATTTCAAGTGATTTATCCTTTCTAGAAAGGGTAAAAACATTAGTACTTGATAATGTAATATGGACGGGTATTTCCTCTCAAACGATTTTATTAGCCGTTTTGTACGGTTTACTTGTTAGTTTGTTTATATATCAATTGAAAGGGAGTACTCTAAACAAAGATTTCACTCAGCAATTAGCATGTATCATGGGCATTTGTTATTTGACCTGGGCTATTGTTGCACAAAATATTGATAAACCTAGACATATTCTTCCTTTAGTCATACTTTTTATTTTCGTTCTATTGACCAATTTATTAAAAAAGATAAGGAACTCTGTAATATTTATTCTTTGTTGTCTACTATTAATTTCACAAACATATCATTCATCTAGGTTGATTAAACAACAAGCGAACGAGTCACCAGCCACAATTCAACTAGCTAACTATTTACAGTCTCTAGATCAATCGGCCATTGTTTATGCCTGGGAAGAGACGAGGGTTTTTCAGTACATGAATATTACAACTCCCTATAAAAAGGTACAAACTTATCAAGTTTTTCTACATGATAAATCCTATTACCAGAACAGAAAGGTTTTAATAACGGATAAGGCAGTAGAAGGGTTTAAAGCACAAGGTATAAACCTCACTGGTAAGATTAAAAAAATAAAAGAGTTTCATTCTAATTCTATTTATGATCCGGTATATAACGATATTGTGCTGTATGAGTGGAAAAACGAATAAGACGTTTCAGCATTTTGACTCTACTGCTTGTGTGAAAAAATGACCTCTTTCTTTATGGAACTAACGGGGCAGTTTAGTGGAAGAAGGTTTTTTTTATTACTTTGTGGAATATATTACCTTGAAAAGTCTGGTGTTGATGTAATATTCAAATTTGTAATTAACCAGACATTGGGAGGAGTTTAAAATGTCATTAAAAGCAGGAGACATAATTACGTTTGAACGAACTTTTACAGTAAGGGATGTTGAATTATTTACTGAGATTTCAGGGGATGAAGGGATACATCATATAACCCCAGATGAACAAGGAAGACTTGTCATTCAAGGGTTACTAACGGCAACTCTGCCAACAAAAATAGCTGGAGATAATAACGTACTGGCTCGTAGTACGAGTTTTGAGTTTTTAAGACCTGTTTTTACAGGAGATACCATAGTTTGTATAGTTAAAATTGAGAAATACGAAAGGCAAGAAAATAATAGAACAGCGTTTATTGCATCCTTTTTATGTAAAAATCAGAATGAAAAAGAAGTATTGAAAGGAGATGTATCAGGCGTAATTCTTTAAACCTTATTATAATACCGGGAGCAATATCGAAATCTATGGGACAGCATTCCTGTAATAACTAAACAGAGTTAATATATGTAAAACCAGATAGATTGAGAATAAATATACTTAAGCTAACGGGTGCGTAGTTGATTAAGGAAGACAAAAGATCAGCGTTTTTATAAAAGAATCATCCAATTTAATAGTAGTATAAGGGCATGTTTTGATAATCTTTTTTCTAAACTTGCCCTTTCTATTTATTTATTTATCAAAGTTTTTTGTTTAGGTACTCTGAATAATCATAGTGCTTTTCTAGTTCAAATAGATTAAGATGGATTAGTTAATCTTTACTATATGAGAGAAAATAGGGAAAATTTTTATGAGGAATTGGGAAGCTCACATTCAAGATTTTAGAGAAAGTGGATTATCAAAAGCTGCTTGGTGTCAAAAACAGAACCTGCCGGTTCAATGGCTATATTATTGGCTCAAGAAATTATCACCTCAAGCTGATTGTCCAACAAGTACCTTCTATTACATCTAAGCAACGGTATTTTTTATGTGCTTCTGGATTAAATTCTTCAATCCGGTTTAACATGTTTGGAATGTTAATTATATATTGGGGTGCAATTGCGTCTTTTTCTAAGAACTCATGAATATGGAGCATTGTGTTTGTGTTGAAGTTTACTAAAGAAAAAAGCGCATTGCCTAAGATGGATATTGTAAATACCCGTTCTATTCGAAAAGTCATAGACCCACTGAAAAAGATTTGGTATTCTACAAATGTACATATAAATTCATAAGAACTTACGAGTTGGGGGAGAAATTAAGATGAAAAAACTAGCAAAGGCATTAACTGTAGGAGTATTAGCTCTAGGATTACTGGCAGGAGTTGGAGCAAATAAAGGAGAAGCTGCAACAGTAACAAAGCCGATCGGTTCAACTTTCTATAAGAGTGCCTTAGTAGGTACTACCTATAAGGTTCAAGATTATAAAGGTAATACAATTAATGCAAAAACAACTAAAGCTGTAACGTTAACTCCATATGCAACAAATAAAAACTTTTCATATGCTACAGTAACATTTGTAGATTATGATAAAGTAGGAACAAAGTGGGTCAAGTATACAAAAACAGCCAAAGGATATTTCTTTACTCCCATTAAAAATGGTATAACTTACAATGAATATACGAATGTAAAAAAAGGAATGACTTATAATCAAATGGTATCTATCACAGGTGAATATATGAAATTAGATTCAACATATACCTCTGGCGGTATTACCGAAAAAGATTATACCTGGAGCCGTTTCAGTGACACTACTGACATATTTGTTGATATGGCTTTTGAAAACAACAAGTTAACATACAAAAGTTATTATGTAAGTGAATATTAATAACAAAAAAGCCCCTATCGTGTGAGAAGGGCTTTTTTTTTATTATTCCAAGTATCAGAATTGTTTATCAAATGTCCGGTGGTCTGTCCTATGTCGTCCAACATCAATCTAGAAAAAACAAAGCAAAAAACGGCTCTCAAAATAAGGGTAAAACATCTAACATATGATAAGAAAATCGCTCGAACCGAGATGACATTTGAGGATATGAAACTTGCTCCTTAAGCACCTAAAGAAACCATTGAAGATGTGCAAGCCAAATTTGAAAATAATTAACGAGATCATGAGATGTTAGAAGAAGAATTTTAGTTGATGGATCCGATAGCAATATCGCAACCCAATTGAATACTACTACTTAGCAGAAGCTAAATCAATTACGAGTGAAGAAGATGCTAACGATATACCAAAAGTTTTAGTACAAGACTTCAACAACCTCTTAGAACTATCCTACATAATTCAAGAAGAACAAGGCAAAGTTTTAGATGGAGTTACCCTACCGAAAGGGACAGATAAATGGGAAGCTCCTAGTTATTGGAATCCACCGACAGACAGACAGAAACAAGCTATATCATACATGAAGTACGTGTTTAACGACCTTGATATTGTCGCAAATGGTATAAAAGGAAAAGAACTGACTGGATACACATACCATGCTGATGGCAAGAAAGTAGAAGAACTTGAAAAATTCATAAACAATAAAGATTCTTGATGTGGTACTCAAATGATTGAATCGTTCGGGAGTTCAAAATCAGTTCCAAAGCTTTCACATATTATTCTTATATATATGATTTAAAGCTATACAGAGTCCATACAGGGCTCTTTTTTATTTTCTCTTAATATCCTATATGAACCTTTATGACTATAGGTGCGTAAGTTGAGATCCGTGGCTGCCATTTGACCTTTTTGCTTAATGAACTAAAGGGGCAGGTTAGTTTAATAAGGATTATAATCTGGCTGTAGGAATAGAACCTATAAGGTGGTTAATAAAATGGAAACAAATGCTTTATTTTACAAGATTCAAAAGAGAACTATTTGGACTGAGGATTATGTAAATTGGTCGCATAACTTGTTAAAAACCGGTGTGTCATCACCATCCGTAAATATTATTTCTTCATTTCCATTTGACGAAAATATTTTCGAAGTGGAAGTTTATTTTAAAAGAGCTTTGAATGAATTGGTAATAGAGAAACCAACCCTTGAGATATGTGCTAGAGCCTATATAGGTCATTTAGCAAATGAAATTATTAAAGAAAATAACCATTCATTGACCTTTGATTTTGCTTATATGATTTATCGGATTGTTGCTTCGGATTTAGATTATCCAAATGATTTGATGGAGTGGTATGAGATAAGTGAAATGATTGATGAACTACGAAATGGTGAAATACCTTTAGAGTTTAATGAGAACGATGTAATATCAAGGATTAAAAATGAGGCAGGTAAATATCTTATTATGGATTAGTATTTCTTCTTCAACTAACGGGTGCGTTTCTTTAAAAAGGAATGCTCTTTTCGTATCCAATTAAAAGGAAGTAAATGTTATTATTATATTAAAGATGGTTGCTCTTCTATTATAGGTGGAGAAAGCTTTAATACGATATATACTCCAATATTAACTTTGGAGGCACACCACTGCAATAAGACTTATAACGAAATTAAGTTCTTGATATATCCCGTCAAGGACATATTATGAAACAGTGCTTTAATAAAGGAGTTGTATAAAATGAATGAAAATAATGGTACAGAAATAAAACGCTTTTCAAAAGCAGAAAACATTCTACCTCAGATCAATAGTAAAACTAAGCTAGGCGACTTACGAAAAATCGCGAAGGACATTAAAAAAGATCACGAACTAGCTATGGAACTTTGGTCAACCGAAGAGTTTTTGCCCAGACTATTAGCAATCTTAATTATGGACAAAAAACTTCTTTCACAAGAGGTGCTAAATAAGCTTGATAAGGATATGCAGACTCACACTTTTGATGAGCGAAATAACTTAATGGATTGGTTAATGGCTAATCAGCTCACCAAAGACAAGAAGAAAATTGCATTGATGGAGTCATGGGAAAATAGTCCTTCTGCTCTGCAAAGGCGAGCTTTCTGGTATTATCAAGGGCGATTGAGATGGACTGGACAAACACCGCCTGATAACACCGCATACTTGCTATCTGCATTAGAAGCTAATATTACGCAGGAAGAACCGGAAGTTCAATGGGCTATGAATTTCACCGCAGGCTGGATAGGCGTTTATGATGAAAAGAATCGTGCACGTTGTATTAAACTTGGTGAGAAAACGGGTCTTTACAAAGATGAAATAGTAGCAAAAGGATGTACTCCCAGCTATTTACCGGAGTTCATTACAATTGAAGTTAACAAACGACATAATAATTTCCACACTTCCTAGTCGTTTGAGTACGCTAACTGTATCCCTTGATGAATTATAATTGTCAAAAACATATAGGGAAAATAGCTGGAATGTACGTCAGCTTATTCATCATATTGTCGATAGCCATCTAAATGGTTATATGCGAATGAAATTAGCTTTGACGAAAGAAAATCCAGTGGTTAAAACGTATGAAGAAAGTGAATGGGCAAAGCTAACAGATTATGATCTGCCTGTTAAAGTTTCTTTGCAGCTATTGGAAAGTCTTCATGAACGCTGGACATATTTACTTAACAGCTCCCCAATTACAGCTTACATATCAATATCCTGATGGTAGTAAAATGCGAATTGAACAAAGTATCGCACTTTACGCATGGCATGGTAACCACCATTTTGCACATATGCAACTAGCTTTAAATAATTAATATTAGAGTACATTTTTGGAATATCAAAGTGCATGGTAATTCAAGAGGGATATCCAATTATACAAGTTAATAGAAGCTGATTGATATTCAATTATCGGGCGCGATTGTGGAAAAAGCTCCTCTTCCTCTTCTTCTTCTTCAACTAACGGGTGCGTTAGCTCAAGATCGGAGCTGTCTTTAAGGCAGCTTTTTTGTATGAAAACATATTCGTGAAAGGCCATACTAAAATAAGCCCACCATATTCTAATTTTTTTGATGGACGTAAATGTACTATGTCGTTATTTTAACTGGTTATGCAGTTTGTTGTTCAGATGGAGCGATTGTATAGCCTTTCTTTTTTAGGTATTCGATCATTTTTAATTCTTTGTTCATTTGTTTTTCTTCAAGGTAATTTGAGCCTAGTTCTTGATAGGGTTCCCCTGTTTTTAAGATGTTGTAAGCAATCGTTAATAGTAAATGAGCAGAAGCGATTCGTCCCTTCATTTTTCCCTGCCGTTTGGTAATCCTTTTTCGATGTGAAGCAATTCGATTATTTTGCCTTGATGTCGCTAGTACACACTCTACAGCCATCGTTTTTAAAGCTTTGTTACCTTGTGTGGTTTTACTCGTTTTTTTTTACCAGCACTTTCGTAATTTCCGGGACTCACACCAGCCCAAGAGGCAAGGTGTTTAGCTGACTTAAATACGGACATATCAACGCCCATCTCTGCAATAAAAGTAGCTGCGGCAGCTTTGTTCACACCAGGTATTCCATCCAATAATTCTACTTCTTTACGATAGGGGGACAGGAGTTGATCGATTTGTTTTTCCAATTCTTCTATGGCTTTTTCTAAATAACTCATATGCTCCCAATGGTAACGCAACATATCACGATGATGACGGCGAATACGACCATTAATTGCACTGGCAATGTCAGTAATACTTGCTTTTGTTCGCCAATCCACCATTTTTCGAAGACCATCGGTCTCTATTTTTTCACCGTTTAGAATCGCTTCAAGGATACGGCGTCCCGATACACCAAAAATGTCTGATAGTACGGATGTTAGCTTGATATTAGCATCTTGAAGAATTTTGTGAATGCGATTCTGCTCTGAGGTGCGATGATGAATCAATTTTTTTCGATAACGAGTAAGATCTCGTAAATCACGAATATCCTCCGGTGGAACAAAATTGCTTTCAATAAGTCCGCATCTTAGAAGCTTGGCAAGCCATTCGGCATCTTTCACATCAGTTTTACGCCCTGGAACATTTTTGACATGTCTGGCATTGGCAAGAACAAGGTGAAAAGAATCTTCGAGTATATTCCATATTGGTTTCCAGTAGACTCCAGTACTTTCCATCACAACATCGGATACCCGAAGGGTAGTTAACCAATCACTTAAAGCCAAGAGTCCTGTTGTTGTAGTTGAAAAAGTTTCAATAGAGGTATTTGGCTTTTTATCTAATGGACCAAATAATACACAGGCTACTACTGTTTCTTGGTGTACATCTAGGCCAGCACACCGTTCAATCATTGCTTCCATAGGAGAATCACCTCAATAAAAGATTAACAATACATATGACAGGAGATTTGTTACAAAAATTTTTGTATACGTACTAGCAGTACACTAAATGGTTCTTCAATACTGTCACAACCAGTTTCTTATACAGGGTATCTTCCATAAGATCCACCAAAAAAAGTTCAGCCTGGGTGTATTGTTATCATCCATTATCGTCAAGGGGTTAATGGGTTAGACTCTATTTTTGAGTTTAGATTTTCGTAGTAGATGGTGGCGGCGAGGAGCGCCGCCATAGGAGTTTCTTATGGAACTAAAGGGGCAGGTTAGTTGAAGAATTATGTTTAATTAAAAAAAAGAAAAACAAACAATTAAGAGGTGATTGTATGAAATATACTTGTCCTTGCTGTGGATATAAAACATTAGATGAAGAACCTCCAGGAACGTTTGATATTTGTGATATCTGCTTTTGGGAAGATGATGGTTACCAATATGAATATCCTGATGAGGATGGAGCAAATTATGTTTCCTTTAGAGAAGCACAACAAAACTTTATAAAGTTTGGGGCGAAAGGTGAAAGAAGTTTGCAGTATGTAAGAAAGCCAAATAAGTCCGATATAAAGGCCCCAAATTGGAAACCATTATAGTGAGGGTACATATAGTAATTGAATATTTTATTCATCAACTAACAGGTACGTTGCTTCCAAGGTGACAGCTTTGCTAAATTTATCAGACTGTTTATTTACCTCCTTAATGAACTAAAGGGGCAGTTTAGTTAAAGATGAAAAACATAATCAGCACTAATATCGTGTTTCTTCCAAATAGTTTAAGAAAACGATTTATTTTAACACAAAAATTTATATATACTTAAACCATTAACAATAAGGAGGAAACTAACATGACAAATAGTAATAAGGTCAGCAAGAAAAAGGAGTTGTCACTTGAACAACGTGAAGAATTACTCAGAGCATTGAAAGCCCGTTTTGAGAAAAACTTGAACCGCCATAAAGGTCTTGAATGGGCTAAAGTCGAAGCAAAGCTGGAAGCTAATACTGAAAAACTGTGGTCGCTCAATGAAATGCAAAGAACTTGCGGTGAACCGGATGTTGTTGGTTATGACAAACAGAAGGACGAATACATTTTTTATGATTGTTCAGCGGAGAGTCCTAAAGGTCGAAGAAGTGTTTGTTACGACCGTGAAGCGCTGGAGTCAAGAAAAAAACATAAACCAGAAAATAACGCTATTGATATGGCAACTGCCATGGGCATTGAACTATTAACGGAAGAACAGTATCGAGCGATGCAGAAATTTGAAAATTTCGATTTGAAAACGTCGAGCTGGGTGCAAACACCATCTGATATTAGAGAACTCGGCGGTGCCCTTTTTTGCGATTGTCGCTACGGACACGTGTTCGTGTATCACAACGGTGCGGACTCTTACTATGCTGCCAGAGGGTTCCGTGGCTCGCTAAGGGTCTAATTTTTCACAAATAGCTAAATTTAAGTTTGAGAACGGAACACTTGGGGAAGGCTTTGATTTCATTCTTCCACTATCGGTTGCTTTACTTCAATAAGAGAGTTGCTTTGGCAGCTCTTTTTCTTATGGAACTAACGGGTCGGATAGTTCCATAAGGAATAACCTAGTTTTTTGCTCCTTCATTTAAAAGCCACTTATTTACAGATCAACAGGATAAGTAGAACCATTATTATGAATATTAAAATTCCATATTATCAATAATAAAAAGGTGTTTTTAACTTTGGAAGGAGATGGTTATATGAAAAAATTATTATTGATGGGATTTATTTTTTTATTTCCTCTAAACATGGTGGCTGGAACAACCAGTGCATACGCTAAACCGCAGGTACAACGTATTAGCCAATCTGAAGTAAAGTTCGAAAATGAATTCAGGAGACTTTGGATTGATCACGTATTGTGGACAAGTAATTATATTACAAGTGCAACAACAGCTGGAGCGGAGGATCAAAAACAAGTACTGGCTAGGCTTCTGAAGAATCAGGAGGATATTGGTAATGCTGTAAAGCCAGTATACGGAGAGAAAGCCGGGAACAAGCTTACGGATCTGCTTAAGGAGCATATTGTTATTGCGGGAAAGATTGTAGATGCGGCTAAAAGCGGAAATAATGCCTTGGTGCAACAGCTAAACAAAGAATGGTATAGAAATGCTGATGAAATAGCAGCTTTTCTTAGCAGTGCCAACCCCTATTTGAAAAATGAAGATCTAAAAAATTTGCTGTATATGCATCTGAAATTAGTGACAAATGATTTAACTGCAAGCTTAGCAAAAGATTGGAACGCAAGGATCGTTTCAATTGACGATGGGGTCACACATATTATTCTAATGGCAGACACTATCTCTGCGGGAGTTGTAAAGCAGTTTCCGGATAAGTTTTAAAAAATAATCTTAAGAATCCTCCAGCATTCTGTTGGAGATTCTTTCATTATGAGGGCATTTGCTTATGTTTATACAACTGGTTTATACAAATACCGCCCGATGGTTGCGTAACTGCATTATTGCACTAACTACATGCGTGTTAGTCAATAAAAATGTAAACAACCTAGGCATTTAGCAAGTTTATGAAAGGATGTTCTTAAACAAAAAGGTGCGTGAGCTTAAGATTGGAGCTGTCTTTAGGCAGCTTTGTTGAATAAGGAAAATGGTCATTCGTGATGAAATTATTCTTTTTGTAGTACTTAATGGGAGTAAAATTCAACAAAGAAATTCGTTTGAATTATAGGTGAAATATAGTAGTGTGATTGATGAATTTGACGTAACCAAAAGGTGTTTGAAACTAAGAAGCTTTGGTTATTTTTAACTATTTTAATAGTCAGTTTATTCTGATATTATGGAAGGGATAAAGATTGGAGGAGGAAATAACATAAAAAGCTTATTTTCAATCTTAAGTACCTTTGTGTTGGTTCTGGCAGGTGGAATGTTATTATGTACTTCTTCTGCACAAGCAAGTGTTCCTCAGTATTCTTTTCAAACAGAAGATGGAAAATGGGATGGTGAAATTGGTAATCCTAACAATGGCAGTGACTTAGAGGTAGAACTAGTTTCCCCAATCTATTTAAAGACCTCTTCTGGAAGTAAGTTATTGACTAATTATAGTAACGTATGGTCTCGTCTCTGCAATGCTAGTACTGGAAAGTGCACAGGCTATCATAGCTTAGCAGGTGGAAAGACATTATTCACAGATATGAGAATGGGTAAATTTTATGTTGATGTGAAAGATGGATATTCTTCTGGCAAAGTATATGGAAAACTACAAATTATTTTCAAATAACTAGTATTACTTGCTACTCATTCTTAATGGGTAGCTTTTTATATGAAAGGTTTCTAATATAAATTAAAGCTAAATATTTTTGTATAATTTACTAAAATTGATTACCACTGCCCTTTTTTATGTTGGAAGTGCATTTATTACTCGAACGGGATTAATAATTTATTCTTATACCTTTATAGTAATTCAGTATTTTACTGAATCACAAATAGATGATACAGTATTTTCTATATTTACAAATTTATTTACATTGGGGGTTAGCTATGAAATATGCAGAAACAATTTTTTAAAGCTATTTCTTCTTTCTCATTAAATAGTCAAAAGAAGATTTATTGTGTGATGATGCTATTAATCTTTCGTTCAGGGAGGACAACCTATGAAAAAGTTTTTTGCTTTTCAAGTGTTAATTGCATTGGTTATTGGAGCACTTATCGGACATTTTTTTCCTGAACTTGGCCAATCTTTAAGACCAATTGGCGACGCTTTTATTCATCTCATTAAAATGATTGTTGTGCCTATTGTTTTCACTACTATTGTCATTGGGTCATCAGGCGACGGAAACATGAAAAAAATGGGTTCATTAGGACTTAAAACAATTATATGGTTTGAGTTTATTACCACTCTGATTCTAGGTATTGGTCTTTTACTTGTTAACATTTTAAAGCCTGGTGCTGGGCTTAATTTGTCCCATCTTGCCCAGAAAGATATAACACAATTAAATGAAAGCGTTACTAAAGTTGTCGATTTTAAAACGATGCTTGTTAACATCATTCCAAGCAACATTGTTGATGCGATGGCAAAAAGTGATTTATTAGCTGTTATATTCTTCGCAATTTTATTTGGTGCAGCTGCTGGAGCAATTGGGAAAAAGTCAGAGCCGGCAATGAAGTTTATGGAATCAGTTGCAAATATCATGTTTAAACTGACACAAATGGTCATGGTAACCGCACCGATTGGTGTACTATCTCTAATGGCAGCCTCTGTAGGTCAATATGGTATCGCCCTTTTAATCCCTATGGCAAAGTTGATTGGGGTTGTGTATCTTGGGCTTGCTATTGTTATTTTCGTTCTGTTTCCAATAATTTCTTGGTTTTTGAAGATTTCTTATTTTAAAGTGTTTCGAATGGTATGGGATTTGTTCCTTATCGCTTTTTCTACAACAAGTACGGAAACCATTCTGCCTCAGTTAATGGATCGAATGGAGGCATACGGTTGTTCGAAACGTGTTGTTTCATTCGTTATTCCTTCTGGGCTATCACTGAATTGTGATGGTTCGACTTTGTACCTTTCTGTTTGCTCCATTTTCTTGGCACAAGCATATGGCATCCCGATGGATTTTGGCCAACAGTTGGTTGTAATGGGTGTTCTTGTTGCAACATCAAAAGGAATTGCTGCTGTTCCATCCGGTTCGTTGGTTGTCCTTTTAGCCACAGCCTCAGCAGTAGGGCTTCCTGCAGAAGGCGTTGCAATTATAGCAGGCATTGACCGTGTGCTGGATATGGCACGTACTGCTTGTAATACTCCTGGACATGTTCTCGCTTGTATTGTGGTTTCCAAGTGGGAAAAAGAGTTCCGTCAGGAAGAATGGAAAGCTCAAACCGAACAGTCAAGCATTCAGGCATAGTATTAAGATAAAAGGAGCACACATGTTTTTGTTGTTCTCCGTCAAATGTTGAGGTGATGGTCTTCGGATCTCACCCTTTTTCATGTGAATCCTCATCTTTTTAAACTTTTGGGCTATTAAAACCTTTTACGGTGCAGGTGATAAAATAAGAGAATCGATGATATGAGTAACTAATTTTTCTGTTTTAGCACCTGTTGTTGATTTTACTGGAAATCATATTTTCTTAATAACGATTTCAGTATTTATAGTTTCTTTCATGCTAGCTTTACTGGAAAAAAGGGTTTTGGGGAAAAGCTGCGTTCGGTACATTAATAGCAATAGTTGTTATATTGAAATTGTTCCATGGTTTGATGACAATTTTATGGAATGAACCATAAATCTTTTTTCTTGCTGTAACTTAACGAACTAAAACAAGTAAATTCAGTGAAGTGAAGAATGCTGTGGCAGCCTTTTTCTTTTGGCACTAACGGGGCAGGATACTGGAAGATGATGATGGTATAATATGGTATGAGATAATCACACTGCTTAATAAGGAGGTTGTTATATGAGTTATAAGAACACACTTATTACCATTTCAGAGGATTCAAAAGTTACTTCAGCAAAGGTACCTGTCATCAAAAACGAAAAACCCACAATTGCTTATATAGAGCATGATTTAATTAATAATAACCCATATAAATTTACCCAAGACGACGTACAATTCAAAACATACTTGATCAAGAATCAAATAGAAGAGAAAAATGTAGCTGAACTTCGAGAACAGTTTTTTTCAAAACCCAAGGCTTGCTTCAGAGCTTCTCCTTTGGTAAAGAATCATGGTTGGGGAATTCATTATAATAATCAAGGGAAAGTTGCCATATATGATGCTAAGAGTGAAATGTACAACCAATTGCTTAATCAAGTTGACATTACAAAACTTAAAGGTATGCGTTCCAAAAGAAAATAAATTCAAACGGGGCAGGTTAGTTGAACAAGAACAAAGGGGAAATCCCATGATTCTAAGCGTTGTTAAGTGGATTCCTGCGTATCACTCATGTGCTTAAACGGTAGTTTTACTGACAAGTGGTAGTTTGTTATAGGATAATGGTGATATATTTGATGGGCAAAATATTAGGGGAAAACTTCAAAAAGAAGGAAGTGCTAAAAGATGAATTTAGAAATGGTTATGCAGGAGCTTGAAGCCCTTGGCAAGGAACGAACTAAAAAAATATACATATCCAATGGTGCGCATGAGCCGCTTTTTGGCGTGGCTACAGGCGCTATGAAACCAATTGCAAAGAAAATAAAAATAGATCAACGTTTAGCTGAAGAGCTTTATTCCACGGGGAACTACGATGCAATGTACTTTGCAGGCATTATTGCAGACCCAAAAGCCATGACTGAGTCGGATTATGATCGTTGGATTGATGCTGCGTATTTTTATATGCTGTCCGATTTTGTAGTGGCTGTAACTTTATCAGAGTCAGATATTGCACAAGAAGTTGCTGATAAATGGATCGCAAGCGGTGAAGAACTGAGAATGTCAGCGGGCTGGAGCTGCTACTGCTGGCTTTTAGGGAATCGGCTAGATGTTGAATTTTCAGAAAGCAAGATTTCCAATATGCTTGAAATTGTGAAAAATACGATTCACGATTCGCCAGAACGAACGAAATCCGCTATGAATAATTTTCTATACACCGTGGGGATTTCATATGTGCCACTCCATGAAATGGCAGCCGAGACCGCAAAGGCAATAGGAACAGTAGAAGTCAAACGGGACAAGAAAAAAAGCAGTTTTCTAAATGCTTACGAAAGTATTCAAAAAGAAGTCGATAAAGGAAAGCTTGGTTTTAAACGCAAACATGTAAGATGTTAAAAAATTAACCTCGCAAAATTGAAGTGTAATCTATGGAAAAGAATCCATTTCGATTAATCTTTTTTCAAAATGGATTCTTTGTATTTTCGCTAATATGGGGGTTCAGGAGGAAATTTTGATCAATCTTGATTCCAAAAATACACTAGATCTTAATTAGTTCTATATTTTGATAAATCGACTTACTGATCATTTATTAGTTCCTATATATTCAACTTTTAGGGGATTTTCCACCTGTTAATTATCCTCATGATTCATTGCATCTTTCAAAGCCTCATGCCTTTACGCATTCCTGGTTTCTTAGAAAAGAGAGTATGAGTTACAGTACCATATTCTCATATTTTCTTCATCATATTTCTTATTCACCAGAAATGCACTTCGTTCAATCAAAATGCTGAGTTAATAAAGAATCTGGCTGACCTGGAACTTTATCCTGAAATCCACGCATAAGAGCTTCTCCATCAGACAAAGGGGCAGGAACAATTTTTTTATCCCCAAGATAACCATATTTGTATTTGAGGATTGGAATACATTTATTATGTAAGTTGATGATGGACTTTGTGTCTGAAAGATGTAAAATATAGGTTTAATTGAAGTTCATCTTATTTACATAATGGAGCTTAATAAAGGTTAAAGTGATAATAGAATCAGGAGGGAATTTTTCAATGGTTTTGTCCGAAATGAATAGTAAATTGTTTAGAATGATTAATAATCTAGGTAAACAATACACCGATTTAAATCCTTTCTTTGTATTCATCGCTGAATACATGATTTTTTTCTTAGTATTGGCAGCCCTGATGTTTTTGTTTTCTCGAAGAAATAAAAATAGAATCATGGTAATCTGTGCATTTATTACATTAGTTGTCTCGGAAATATTGGCGAAAATAGCAGCGCAATTCCACTCGAATTATCAACCATTTGCTGAGTTGCCCAACGTTAATAAGTTAGTTGAAAAAGCAGTCAATAATTCCTTCCCAAGCGACCATACGATCATATTTTTTTCATTTTGTATAACCTTCTGGTTGTTCAAAAGAGGTTGGGGGTTTTTATGGGGAATTTTAGCTGTCCTTGTAGGTATTTCGCGAATTTGGGTAGGTGTCCATTATCCAGCAGATGTTATTGTCGGAGCCATCATCAGTATCGTTTCAGCCACGATCGTTTACAAAATTGTTCTTAAGTTAAGTCTGACTAAGAAATTTTTGGGAAATCAAGAGGAAGGCGAACAATCCATCCTATCTGCCCTATCCAAACAAAAGAAAGGTAAGTCAAAGGACTTTTAAAAAAGAGTTACTTAATATACTGCCAAATTAGCAGACCAAATCGATCATTGCTTGACTTGCACTTGTTGTTTTAAGTCTTGTTTCAAGAACCGAACGGAAAGAAACAAGAAGCAGATGTGCAGGAAAGAAAATATCAAAAGAAAAACATAGTTTAACAAAGGGTTGCTGCGGCAGCCTTTTCTTATGGCACTAACGGGGCAGGATATTTGATGAAGGTATTTATTGTTCAGATAAAGAATAGTATTCGGTAAAGGTTGATTTTTTAGGATTAAACAAACTTAATATCAGGAGGGAAAATGGTTGATAATAGGTATGAGAAACAACATCTGAAAAAACTCAGGATTTTTATTTATATCACGATAGCATTAATTTTTTCAATGATATTTATATTTATTAGCATTTTTCTTTTTTATTTTTCTATGTCAAGCATTTTAGATGTTGTGTATATCCCACCTAAACTAGCGATTTTTGCATTCTTGATTTCTATTGTATTTTCTGTTTTAGCTATAAAAAATCTCTTTGGTAAGATATTGTTAGTAATAAACCTATTAATAATGTTTTTAATGATTTTTTATGGATCATAAATAGATACAAGAAGACTAACTTAGGGTGTAATAGTCAGGCTGTGGTTAGACAGCCTTTTCTCATGGCCGCTGATGGGGCAGGTAGCTGAAGAGTGCTGCTTGATCTTTGTTCAAGGGACATATTCTTGAATAAGAGAATATACAATTAATGTGGGCTGGATAGCGCAATATTTTGCTTGCAGTTATAATGTTCAAAGTCGGACTTCATTGTCTCCAAATCATCAATGTTTACCAGTGACCTGTGTCAAAATAGTAGGAGAAGGGAGACAAGGTGGGTAATGAAGAATCCTGATAAGATTTACAACACTGCGGTAGAGGCAACTTTAGAGGTGATTGGAGGAAAGTGGAAACCTGTGATTCTCTTTCATCTAACATTTGGCAAGAAACGTAACAATGAATTGAAAAGCTTGATACCTGAAATTACTCAAAAAATGTTAACGCAGCAACTTCGGGAGCTAAAAGAGGAAGGTGTCGTCTTACGAATTTCTTACAATCAGGTTCCACCAAAAGTCGAGTATGAGTTGACAGATTACGGCTGGAGTCTAAAGGAGATCCTGCATCTGATGTGTAGGTGGGGGGATTCGCATATAGAGAGAAAGTACAGAGGAAGGGCTGTCGTTTTAGCCAAACCACAGCTTGAAGACGTACATAACAAATAAGAAGCCGGCCCAATATACAAGGCCGGCTCTTCGTTTATGGGATGACTTTGCGTTTGCGGAAGTCGTCGAAGATGTTCATAAACATCGCTTCGGTATCGACGTATTCGTGAAAACCAAAGCGACGGGCCTTAGTTCCGTCAGCGAAGAAATCATAATCCCAAGAGAACACGAAATCACCGAATCCCCAGGAGGATACGTCTTTATAGGAATGACCAGCAAGCCCATGATTCTCGACCATTTTGTTCCAAAGCGGCTCCTTATCCGCCATGACAACGTCCAGTGACATCTGCAGCGGAGGCGCCGTCTCCAAGCCGAAGTAGTGAGCGATCTTGGGCCATAATTCATTCCAACGGAACAGATCGCCGTTCGTAATGTTGAATGCCTGATTGGCACAGCGCTCTTCAGTCGCCGCCCATACTGTTGCCTTCGCGAGAAGCCCTGCATCTGTCATCTCCAAGAGGCTGTCGTAAGCACCAGGCTTGCCTGGAAACCGCAGCGGAAGTCCAAGCTCCTTCGAAATTGAGGCGTAGATCGCAATAACCATGGCGAGGTTCATCGGATTTCCAAGTGAGAAGCCGCAGACTACAGAAGGCCGGAGCGCCGACCAAGTCCAAGCCTTACCAATTTGCCTTTGTTCTAAGAAATCTTGCTGATCAACATTGAACTCCGGTGGCATATGGTTAGCGTCTGTCTCACGAGCAGGCGTCTTGAATGGGCCGAGATGTGCACCGTATACCTTGTATCCCTGCATCAAGCTGACATGTTTTAAGCCCGAGGCGATTGGTTCGATTGCTTCTACGGTGTTCACTAGCATGGCGAGGTTAGGAGGAACAAGTTCGGCCCAAGTTGGACGGTCCTGATAGGCGGCATAGAAGATGTGTGTTACCTCAGTTAAACTGCTTAGCTTCTCGCGGGTGTCGTCTATATTTAGTAAATCCGCAGCCACATACCGGACACGACCGACAGATTCTCCACCTCGACGCGATACGCCGATCACATCCCAATCAGGGAGTGTAATGAGGTGATCTATGAGGTTACGACCGATGACACCATTTGCGCCTACGACCAAGGCGACTTTGCGTGGAGGTTGAGATTCATTATTCATAGAGTGTTGCAGCTCCTTCTATACTGTGATTTGTTCACTGTTATTTTGCATCAAGGAACAACACTTGAGAAGTACGTACTTTGAAGTGTCATAAGCACTTTTTTGTAATCTAGCAGTGCTTTTAAGACATATAACGGTGTTATAACATATAAACCTCAAAAAAAAATATTATAGGAATTGTTTAAGAATGTAATGATTATCCAACCCCGTTTTTTATTTAACCTCCCCTAAACACGAACCTTAATTTATTTTTCAAAATAGATTGGAATACTGAAAAAGCTCGTTCCTACGAGGGAGAAAAGGATTTACCAATGTTCCGGGTAAATCTTCAACAATCCGGAGATTGCTTATTTTATTTAGAAGGTGTAAACAAAAGGGCTATTATAATATTGTATAAATATTGAGGTAAACTATTACAAAAAATGTGGGTGATTGAATTGGGTGAAAACATGACGCCTCTTATATTCTGGGCAGCAGCTATAATAGGTGGAACATTTGTATCAGCATGGTATTTAAAGAAGAAATAATAAAGGCAGTAAATTTGTTCAGATGACTTTGCAAGGCTGCTATCCATTAAATAAATCATCCTTGCAAACATTCTCAACTAACAGGTGTGTTAGCTGAAGATCGTAGCTGTCTTTTAGGCAGCTTTTTCTTATGGAACTAAAGCGCAAGTTAGTTTAATAAGATGCCCTCCATTGTTTAATTGAGTGCCGGCTCATGTTATAATGAATAACTTACGATAATTACTATTTTTGAACGGATGCCAAGAAAAGCCTCCGCATAACGATAAAATATGGAGGTGTAAGAGAATGAATAAACAATGGACGATTGGTAAAATTAAAGAATTTGTTGAGAACAATTCGGAAAGTAAGTTGTTAACGACGGAATATCACGGTTTTTCTCAAAAGTTACTATTTAAATGTACATGTGGCAGCAATTTTGAAAAAACATTTAAGAAATTTAAAAATAATAACCAACGTAAATGTGAAGTGTGCCAACCGCCAAAAGCGGCACGATAACGTATAGAGAATAAATGAAGTGCTGATTTCTATTAAAGAGAAGTTGGCACTATTTTTATTATTGGGGAATAAAAGAAATAATGGGTGCCTTAGCTGAGTAATTGTGCTGTCTTAAGGCAGCTTTTTCTTTATGCAACTAAAGGCGCAGGAAAGTTTGAGAGGAATGTTACAAAAAAAGATGGTGAGTGGAAAGCTTTTTCTAATAATAGTTTTAAAGATAACGGGATTACCTAATAGTGAGGTGCTGAGGTAGCCTTTTTCTTAGTGCACGAACGAGGCAGGTTAGCTGAATAAGGGACGAATTACCAGTACAAAAGTTTTGATATTTTGAGATAATCAATAAGCACCAAGTCTTTTATATTGGCTTGGTTTTGGGTGTATTAGTTAATTGTTTGCATGAAATAAAGTGAACAATTCATGGGGAATGTATTACTAGGACTACCAATCGGAATATTTATTGCAGCCTATATAAGGCAATACACAGATAAAAAATAAATTGTAGGTTCCATAAAATACATAGTTAAATAATTTAATCTTATTGAACTAAGGGTCGGTTTAGCTGAAGAGGGAGTTGCAGCGGTAGCTCATTTTTCACGTAAAAGAACAGGCATGTTATAGTATAGGTGAACCGGATTTTATATTATCTGAGGTAATCTTAATCATCAAAGGAGTTTATTCATAATGCATGTGCTACAAAAAACACAAAAAATAGTTCGCTATCAGAATCAACAGGGCAAAATACATTACGGTATTGTTGAGGATGAGATGATATTACAACTGTCTAGCAGTTTTGCTGAACTTGTCAACAAGGAAGTAAAGTTTGACGGGGTAGAGCTGAAATATAGTGACGTAAAAATTCTGGAACCTGTAAAACCTTCGAAAGTTGTTAATTTCGGCTGGACATATGCAGGTCATGCAAAGGAAACAGGGGGAGAGGCAAACCTTGTAGAACCATTTCTATTTTTAAAGCCATTATCTTCGCTTATTGCAGACAAGGAGAAAATTATCCTTCCTCCAAACGAGCTATCCAATCAAGTGGAGCTTGAAGGGGAAGTAGCACTGGTCATTGGAAAGCGCGGAAAAAACATCAAAGAAGAAGATGCGCTTGATTATGTATTTGGTTGCACGATATTTAATGACGTCACAGCAAGAGATCTTACAAAAAAAGATCCTCAGTTTACGCGGGGCAAAGGATTTGATACATTCGGACCTTTGGGGCCGTGCATCGTTACCGGGGTAGATCCCACTAATTTGCGGATTGTGACCACTTTAAACGGCCGCGTTGTCCAAGACGGAAATACCAATGAAATGTCTCTAAGCATTCCGTTTCTAATCAGCTGGCTTTCACAGGTGATGACACTTGAGCCCGGTGACATTTTGGCCACGGGTTCACCATCTGGCAGCTGCCCGATCAAGTCGGGGGATGAGGTCGTTGTTGAAGTCGAGAATATCGGCCGGTTGTGTAATGGTGTCCAGTAGGATTTGCCAGAATTCTTAATGTCGAAATATGAAAATAATCATAAATAGTAGCAAAGAAAAGAGCTGTCTTTAAGCAGCTCTTTTCTTTATGCATTGGGGCAGGTTAGTTGAAGAAGAAAGTGTTTCACATGAAAGAAAAATGTTGAAATAAAGAAAAAAACCGTTCAGTTTGAACGGAAACACATTTTAGGTGTGTTAGTAAATTAATTTAAATTCCGGTTTTTATACCAAAACCCACTAAAAATAAGCCAGTTAATCTTGGAAAACCTTCTGGAATTTTTTTAACCATTTTTTTGCGTAATCTATTAGATATACAAGAGTTAGAAACCATAATGCAGAGAGCAAAGGTTTAGTTGCATTTTATAAATGATTAACTTTCTACATTTAGCCCCCTATGGTGAAGCAAAGAGAATTGTTTCGCTAGAAAAGTTGGTGTATATGTTTTACGGTAATTAAAAATAGAAATAGACGGTACAGTTAGAATCCTATAGAGATTCTCCTGTACCGTCTATTTTTAAATGAATATAAAGTTGTTGAGGCATTCAAATGTTTATATGATATTACCAATTATTTTTCAAAACAATTTTTCCTATAGCCTCGCCTGACTCCATGTACTCATGGGCTTTTGAGACTTCATCAAACGTAAACATGTTTGAATCCAAAAGCGGACGCAGCTGATCTTCCTCAACCAACCTGGCAACCTTCTTCAAAATTTCTCCATAATGCTTATGCATGTCCTTGTTTAATATCTTCAACAACATAAAGGTTACATGTAAAGAAAGTCCCTTTGAATGCACTAGGGAGAGGTCATGAGTCGAACGGGCAGCAATGGCTGCTACCGTTCCATGTACCGCAGCCGCCTCAAAAGAGCGATCAAGATTTTCTCCCCCTACCGTGTCAAACACCACGTCAAATCCTTTTCCGTCTGTATATTTTTGTACATAGTCGTGAACGCTTTCTTCTCGATAATTAATAGTTACATCTGCACCAAGACGCGTGCCAATCTCCAGCTTCTCTTGCGAAGAGGCAGTTGTATAGACTGTCGCGCCTCCCCATTTGGCCAGTTGAATGGCAATGTGTCCTACACCGCCGGTTGCTGCATGGATCAGTATATCCTGTCCAGGGACAAGATTTGCCCGATTAAATAATGCTTCCCATGCGGTAATGGCCACTAAAGGTAAAGCTGCGGCTTCTTCCATCGTCAAATTTTTCGGTTTGTGAGCCAGTAAATCAACATCTGCTAGCATATACTCTGCAAGTGCACCACCAGTCCCTTTAAAACCACCCGCGCATCCAAACACTTCATCGCCAACTTTAAACTCAGTTACTCCTTCACCCACTGCAGATACCAAACCTGCAACATCCCCATGTAATACTGCTGGGAACTCGGGGGAAACGGCTGGAACTGCACCAGCACGGACTTTCGTATCAATAGGATTTACACTTGTAGCGCTGACTTGAATAAGTACATGTCCAGGTTTTAGTTCAGGTTTTGAAATCTCTTTGAATTGAAATACGGATGGTGCACCAAAAGATTGAATAATTTGTGATTTCACTTTAGTCACTCCTATTTATTTTATGGGAAAATGTCTCATCACCTATTCATGTTAAGGATGAAAACACCGGAGTCATTAATCCGATTTTTTTAATAACATCTTTAATGATGAACAGTATGAAAAGAGTGAATATTTAGTCTTTGCTTGCAAAATCAATGATACTTTATATATTATAAAATTAAAAGTACGCACATTTTTGTTGAATAGTATCAAATTTGTCATATAGTATACAATTTGATACTTAAAAAGATTGGGGTGTCAATATGAAGGACTTTAAAACGGAAAAGTGTCCTGATACCACTGCTTGTCCTGTTGCAGTTACAGTAGATGTGATAGGAGGCAAATGGAAAGGGATCATATTATATAACTTAATTTCCGGCCCTAAACGTTTTAACGAATTAGGGAGACTTATGCCCTATACCACAAAACGTATGATAACGCTACAACTTCGGGAATTGGAACGAGATGGTATTGTACATCGTGAAATATATCGGGAGATTCCTCCAAAAGTTGAATATTCCCTTACTGCTTTTGGGGAAACATTAAAACCTATTATTTACCTAATGCGAGATTGGGGAGATATGTACGAAAATGAGGTTTTAATGAAACGAACAATCTCAGAAAATAGGTAACTTCAAATGATGTTCCCGAACCAACTAAATCAAAACAATACCTTCAGCTCCTCAGGTATGATTTCTATCTAAATTTTATAACAAAGTTGATTGGAGAGGAAGGTGCGAGACTCCTGCGGGAAAAGCGCGTCGAAGGCGGACCGCCCGCGGAAAGCGAGTGCCTGGAAGGGAAATCAACGTCCAAATTGTACAAACCATAAAGAAACTATAGACAAACTCGATTTTCATCGAGTTTGTCTACAGTCTGGGAGTTGTTTTAGCAACTCTTTTTTTATGCAACTAAAGGGGCATGTTAACATGGAAAGGTATAATGAAGGAACTTAACGAGGTGCAAAAATGCTTTTAAACGATTTTATGAATGAGAATTTTCCGAACTTAGAACTTAGACCACCCTTGTTTTATAGTTGGAAAACTGGTATCCGGTTTGAATTAGGTGTGGACTATGATAGTGATTATACTTATGAAAATAGCCCATATTTACAAGGAGTATATAAAAGGGCTATCACTTTATTCAAGTCCTTGCATTCTCATAACGATGATATTTATATCGTAGTTGACGTAAACGATTATGCAGATGGTTTTAAACATAAATCAAATACTTTTTCACGGTATATTAAAGAGAAGTCGATCTTATACCGGTTAAACCAAAAGACAACCTTTCATGACGATGATGAAGAAGGAACCTATAAAACACATAGATTTACATTAAAATGTAAAGCGTCTGACTTCAAATACATTCATATGTTAAAAGCAATCTGCAATCAAGATATGGGAATAAGGCCAAGTATTTTTAATAGAGTCTATTTTATAAACATCAACAGGAAAACTATATTTCACGTTTATGATGACAGGGGTTGTGATTTATTGGCGACTTCGCCCGAAACAATAAGAGATGTTTATGATAAATACAACGATTGGATATTAGATTACGACAGAAATGAAATAGACGAGGTATTCAAATGAAGGATGTCCCCTTGTTAAAATAACAGGTGCATTAGCAAAGATCAGAGCTGCCTTTAAGGCAGCTTTTTCTTTATGCATCGGGGCAGGTTAGTTGAAAGTTGTTGAATCAGTATTTACCCTTGACATTTGTTTTGAAACAGATTAACATGAAATCAACTTCACGTGAAGTTAACTTCATGTGAAGGGGACTTCACCCCCAGGTGAATAAGTGGTTAGGAGAGGTATGATTGAAAAATCTATTCATACAGCGTTTTTTAGTCTCAACGGTGATAATAATATTGGGAATCATTCAAATAATTCTCGATACATCACAAAGATTTAATTTTGGGTATATCATAGTCTTCCTAGGTGGAATAATTTTGTTGTACTCAACAATTTCTTACATAACATCCGGTAAGAATAAATCACTAGAAAAGGAACTATCGAAGGAGTACGACGAAAGAGATGCTTTAATTGATGGGAAAGTTGCTCGCTTTTCCTTGCAAATTCTGATGTGCGAAATTTTTATTCTTATGTTTATAACTAATTATGTCGTTATCCCAACAAATACTGCATTATTTGTTGTCTTAGTCTCATTAATAATTAGCCAAATTGGGTCTAGAAAGTATTACAATCATTTCCTTTAATTCGGAGGATTTATGAAAAATAGAGTAAAAGAATTGCGAATAGAATATGGAATAACGCAACAAGAATTAGCTGATAAAGTAAGTGTATCTTCTAGAACGATCATCTCATTAGAAAAACAAAAGTATAATCCATCTGTGTTACTTGCGTATAAAATAGCTTCAGTTTTTAATTTATCAATTGAAGAAACTTTTATTTTTGATGAGGATGACAAATAATACATTTCACAAAGATGAACATATTAAACAAACAACGGAGGAACATAAATGCTTAATGTATTATTTATTTTTGGGGCTGTTTTAATAGTTTGGGGTATTTATCGTATGAAAACAGATGATGGATTATTTGGGAAAAACCGGAAAAGTAAAAACATATTCAATTTAATGCTAATGGGAGAAGCTTCAGGATTAGGGCAATTTTTGAGTGGAATTCTGTGTATTATTATAGGGATTATTGCAGTTATTATGAAGTGAAGATCGGTGCTGCCTTTAAGGCAGCTCTTTCTTTATGCATCGGGCCAGGATAGTTATAGAATGAATAACGTGAAAATGACCTTAATGATAAAATTAGTTAAATAGACTTTTACATCATTAAAGGGGGAGAAGGATGGAAATTCGTTCAGTGAAAGGGTCAGATTACTATGCAATATCTCCACTAATCAATGAGTGGTGGGGCGGAAGACAAATGTCTGATATGTTGCCGAAGTTATTCTTTGATCATTTTACGAATACAAGTTTCATAGCCAAAAAGGAAGGGGAAATAGTCGGTTTCCTAATAGGGATTCTATCTCAATCTCAATCTGATGAGGCATATATTCACTTTGTTGGAGTACATCCTGAATACAGGAAAAATGATATCGGAAGACATTTATACAAGCAATTTTTTAATGTCGTTAATCAAAATGGTCGCAATATTGTCCGTTGTGTAACGTCTCCTGTCAACAAATCTTCAATTGCCTATCATACCAAGATGGGATTTGTAATTGAAGAGGGAGATAAATTAATAGATGGTGTTTCAGTCCACTCTGACTATGACGGACTTAATCAAGATAGAGTTTTATTCGTGAAACAGTTATCAAATTACGAGGACTGACAATGGAAAAAAGGTCGACCAGTAAAAATCTGGTCGATCTTTTCTCATAGAATCCACTAAGGCGGGACTGTCAGCTAAAGTGTTTTTTATCATTTCCCGCCAGATGACTCCCTCTTCAAGCGTGTGAAGGGCGAGAGCCCAAAGGTAAGGGGGAGATGAATGGCGGTTGGCATAAGCCAAAGTAATCTTTTTGACAAACATACGTTCCCTAGTTAATAATAACTATAAGGGGGTGAAACCAATGGTTGTAAACAAAACTTATAAATTTCGAATCTATCCAACGAAGGAACAACTAGTTCTCATCAATAAAACGATCGGCTGCTCCCGTTTTGTCTATAACTTCTTTTTAGGAAAACAGAAGGAGAAAGATGCCTACTGGTATATCTGTGAAGAAATGAAGCAAAACGGCCAATTACCCTCTAATGAATGGAAAGGTTCTTTTCTGAATAAATACGCAACAATCAAAGAACTTCCAGCTTTAAAGAAAGAGTATTATTTCCTGAAAGAAGTAGACAGTATAGCCTTACAGAAATCGGTGGAAAATCTAGCAGATGCCTATAGTCGATATTACAAAACAAGTCACCACGCTTCAAATCGAAAAAGAATCCGGTCCAGTCCTACACGACTAAACATACGAATGGAAATATCGGAATAATAGGAAACCAAATCAAATTGCCCAAACTCGGTCTAGTACGTTTTGCTAAAAGCCGCGAAGTCGAAGGGCGAATCATCAATGCCACAATCAGGCGGAACCCTTCGGGTAAATATTTCATTTCAGTTTTAGCCGAAACCGATGTACAAGTACATCCTAAAACGAATCGTTCGTGCGGGGTAGATGTTGGTTTGAAGAACTTTGCGATTCTTTCAGATGGTACGGTCTATCAAAACCCAAAATTCTTCCGGACGGTCGAAAAAAAATTGGCCAAAGCACAACGGATTCTTTCAAGGCGACAAGAAATAGCCTTGAATCGAAATAACCCATTGGCTGAAGCCAAAAACTATCAAAAACAAAAACGAAAAGTGGCCATCCTACACGAAAAAATTTCAAATGCCCGAATGGATTACTTACATAAAGTCTCTACCGAAATCATCAAAAACCACGATGTTATTGGAATGGAAGACTTGCAAGTGTCCAATATGATGAAAGATCACAAACTAGCTAAAGCGATTAGTGAAGTATCTTGGTCCCAACTCAAAAAAATGTTGGAATACAAAGCAAAATGGTATGGTAAACAAATCGTGACCGTATCTAAAACGTTTGCTTCTAGCCAATTGTGTTCTGGCTGCGGGTACCAAAATAAAGACGTTAAACATCTGAATCTTCGTGTATGGGATTGTCCTTCTTGTTCTTCTCACCACGATCGAGATATTAACGCAGGAATCAATCTAATGAATGAAGCCATAAGGCTTCTAACCGTAGGAACGACGGGAGTAGCCTAATTAAAAATTGGCCGATAGGCTAATGTTCTTAGGAATCCCCCACTTCAATCAGACCGTAAGGTCGATAAGTGGCGGGTAGTTCAATCATTGCTTATCTTTTTCTGCATAAACGTTTTTTCTTCTGGATGTTCTTTATCCTCGTTTACATTTCCTTTTTCTTTAAATATTGCAAATCCTGTTAGTGCGTAAATGATGGCAAGAATAGGTGTTAAGACGGCTTGATAAGCATACGGGAAAAAATCCAATGTCGAGACTCCTAATACCCCTGATAAATAAATGGCCGTTAACGACCAAGGAACGAGATAGGAAAACATGGTTCCGCCATCTTCTAACGTTCGGGAAAGAACGGTTAGCGAAACGTTATGTTTTTTATAAGCGGATTTAAACATTTGACCAGGTAATATGATGGACATATATTGACTTGCTGTAAGCATATCTGTAACTAATCCCGAGAATAAGGTTGTTAAAACAAGACTTCGTGCACTTTTGATCGCATTTTTAATGCTGCCTAGAATAGCACTTACAATACCTGTTCTTTGTAATATCTCTCCAAAACCGAGAATTAAAATGGATAGAGTAACAGTCGGCATCATGTTTGCTATACCGCCTCTATTAAGTAAGTTGTCGACTTGTTCCACTCCGGTCTGTATTTGGAACCCTTTAGATAATGCGGTGAAAATGGTGTTTATATCATAATTTGTTTGAATTAAGGCAGCAGCAACCACCCCGCCTAATGCTGATATTAACAAGGCAATTAATGGAGGAACTTTCTTTGCAGCTAATAAAATCGTTAAAACCGGTACTAGCAGCAAAAAGGGACTAATCACAAAGTGTTTAGACAACGTATCTGTAATTAATTCTATTTTGGTCACATCCAACGAATTATGGGAAAACTTCATTCCTTGAATTCCATACAAGATTGTACTGATGACCAGTATTGGGAGAACGGAATAAAGCATGGACCGAATATGGCTCGTGAGTTCAACACCCGTAACAGCGACTGCCAAGTTTGTAGTGTCGGCGAATGGCGAGATTTTATTTCCAAATATGGCCCCTGATACAACCATACCTGCTGTTAGTGCCGGTGGTATTCCCATTCCATAGCCAATGCCCATAAATGCAACCCCAAGTGTTCCTGCTGATGCATAAGCGCTGCCGATAAAAAAGGACGTAACACATAATATCAGAAAACCTGATACTAAAAACACGGTGGGAGACAATAATTTTAGCCCATAAAAAATAATGGAGGGGACAATTCCCGAGACAATCCAGGAACCAATGACCATTCCTACACTCATTAAAATCAACACGACTAGCAATGATTTCTTACAACCATCAACAAAGTATTCCTGCAGTTCCTTGCCTTTAAATCCCTGGGTCAATAAAACGATGGAAATGGCGATGGTAGCGACAATAAATACTATATCAGTAGGCAGTTTCAAAATGCCGTTGCCGATTGATAAAACCGTTATTAATACAAGAATAGTCAGCAATGCCACCTTGAGTGAAACCTTTTTTTCAACTTCATTCATGGATTTTTCTCCCCCCTTAACACTTCTTTCTTTATTAAAAAGTTGATGGGCTAACTCATTTTCATCGGTAATTTTGTAGTTGTAGCATTAGGTACAAAATCGAGATCATTGCGATCCGTTAAACCCAGTGCTTCTTCCGGAAATGTAAATTCCCTGCTTTGAACGACACACGTTTCTTCATGTGTAAGAATGCCTTTATATACGGTTAAGCTTCTTCTTAAGTACCCATCTCTCCTACACGCCTCCGCTACACCGTTGTTCGCGATAGACCGGATATGAGGTAACACGGCTGCAGCGTAGGCTTTAGAGGCAGTATGCGGTGCAGCTCCTGGTATATTATCGACTCCGTAATGAACTACGCCATCTAACACATAAGTGGGGTCTGCATGTGTTGTCGGTTTATAGGTTTCAATTGCCCCGCCTACATCCGCACTGATGTCTACAATCACTGAACCTTTTTTCATGATCTTTAGCATATCTCTGGTAATTAAATGATCTTTTCTATGTTTTGGCCATTTAACACAATTGATGACTAAGTCTATATCTTGAAGGACTTTCTTAATACTTTGTTGATTGGAAATCATTGTGTTTACATTCTTAGGAAAAATTTCTTGACAATGCCTTAATGTACCTATATTAATGTCCATCAGGGTGACGTCAGCACCTAAGGCGGAAACAATTTCTGTAGCTGCTTTTCCAACAATTCCAGCTCCAAGTACCAAGACATTCGCTCCCGATGCGCCGCCAATTCCGCATATAAGCTGTCCGTTTCCTCCATTTATACTAAGCAAATGATAAGCTCCCATTAAAGCCCCTAATTTACCTGCAACTTCACAATTCGGGGAACCGTATCTATGGGAATCTTCTGCCGTAAGTGCAATCACTTTTTTCTTAATTAATACATCCACTTCTTCTCTGTTTGAAGCCGGATGGAGGCAGGCGAAGACAATTTGATTTTCCCTTAACAGCTCATATTCTTCAGGTGAAATTTCCTTAACTTTTACAATAAAGTCAGCTTCCTTAAATATTTCGTCCATTGTCACTCTGATTTGTGCGCCTGCTTCAATATACTCTTCATCAGTGAAGCCAGCTTTCAAACCAGCTTCTGTCTCGATTAACACGCAATGCCCATCTCCAACTAACTCAGCAGTTTCTATTGGCGTAAATACAACGCGATCTTCTCCAGCTTTGATTTCCCTCGGCATACCAATTTTCATAACTATACCCCTTCTTCCTATTTTTTATAGAAATGAAATGCTTTGTGTTACATCTGTAAACTTAGCAAGAAGTATGCCAAGAGAACTCATCATTTTCCGCTGTTTTATGCGGAAAATAAGCGTTTCTCTTTATGAAAAAGTCGATTTCAGATAGTGAAAATGATTTAATTGTTAATATTTAAGCAATGGATGTTATATTTTGGGCACTTTCTACATCGTTTATTTGTCCATTGTTAGCTTTTGGGCACTATTTCGTACAATCTGATCTTATTTTGCAAAGTCTGTCTTGGTATTTCGAGTAATTTAGCTGCTTGCGATACGTTGTTTTTTGTTTGATTGATTGCTTTTTCGATCATGATCTTTTCTAATCTGGCAACAGCATCTTTTAATGGTTCAATCTGAAACTCTTCTTCACTATGTCTAATGAAATTTTTCACACGCTCTTCAATATCTTTCATTTGAAGTGTATCTTCCCATTCATCTATTTGATTGATCGCAAATTCAACAATATGTTCCAACTCCCGTACATTCCCTGGCCAGTCGTACCTCAAGAGAAAGTCATATACTTCTTTGGATACATTGGTAATATTTTTGTGCAGCAGCACATTATATTTAGAGATGAAAAAGTCCAATAAAGGCTTAATATCATTTTTCCGTTCACGTAATGGCGGAATATTGAGCGTCATTACACATAATCTGTAATATAAATCAAGCCGCATATCTTTATCCTTTACACAATCTTCAGGGCGTTTATTGGAGGCGGTGATTATACGCACATCAACCTTTCTAATATTTCTATCTCCTAATCTTCGAATATATCCGTCCTGCAGTACTCTTAATAACTTGGACTGGAGATGAATTGGCATTGAGTTAATCTCATCCAGAAAAATGGTTCCTCCTTCCGCTATTTCAAATAAACCTGGATTATTTTCTGCCCCTGTAAAACTTCCTTTTATAGTACCGAACAGAATACTTTCAATTAAGGCTTCCGGAATGGCTGCACAGTTTTGCGCAATGAAAGGCTTTTCTGCACGATTACTGGCATTATGCAGTGATTGGGCAAATAATTCTTTTCCTGTTCCGGTTTCACCATATATAAATACGGGGGAGCTTCCTTTAGCGATTTTTTCGGTTAAACTCTTTAAATTTTTCATTTGTTCATTATCAGTAATAATATCTTTTAACGTATATTTTGCTCGTTCTGGCCGTATATTTTCCAGTAATCGTTTATCACCTTTAAACATTTCCGAATTTATCTCGATTGCATTATTTGGAATTGAATCTTCTTTACTTCTTTCTTTCGATAATTCAATTGCACCAATAATTTTCCCATGGGCTCTGATTGGTAAAGAAATATTTGTGGTTTCAATTTTCCGTCCCATAAAATCAACAATTTCTTGCTTGCCTTTAAAAATAGGGCGACCTGTTTTCAGTGCATTTAATAACGTACTCGATTTTTCATTTAACGTAGGAAATACAGAAAATAAGCTTTCTCCTAATATTTCCTCACGTTCGCGAATTTCAGAGTGAAATATAGGATTAAATTTGATTGTAAATAAGATTGTCCCTTTATTATCTATAATGGTAATGCCATCAATGTATTTCAGTTGATCTAGAATCTCATAATTATCTAATCTGCTCATTGGATTCCCCTCCATGATTTTGTAGTTGTCTAGTATTTTAGGTGATTTTCTTCTTCTTAGGCAGCTCTTCTTTTATGGTCCTATAGGGACAGGTCAGTTCAATAAAGATAATATATAATTTGGATTAATATACAAAATTTTAATGAAAATAGAAAGGACGCATGAATATGACAGAAATGATACCACTGACATCGGAGAATTTGGAGCTATGTATCGAACTCTATATGAACGTTTTTAATAGTGAACCATGGAATGAAAGATGGACATATGAAACGGCTAAAGAGAGACTTTCAGACTTATTGCACACGCCTAAATTTCTTGGCTTTTTATTTCATATTGATCACAATCCAGTTGGTTTCATTGCTGGAAATAGTAAGGTGTCCTATCAAGGTTTAACTTATTATTTGGCAGAGCTTTGTGTGAATAATGAAATGCAAGGTAAAGGGCATGGCTCAAAAATGCTTCATTCTCTAGAAGATGAACTGCAGAAAAGAGAGATTAAAAGTTTATATTTATTGACTGCTAATGACGGGCATGCAGAAGCATTTTATCTAAAAAATGATTATGTTGTAAATGAAGATAGGGTGGTTATGAAGAAAAAATTATTCCCTTGATCTTACTTCTAAGGAAAGGGAAAAGGCGAAAAAATTGTCAAGGGATGTGTTGAAACATTGTCGAAATCTGTAAAGTTGTATCAATTAAGCCGAAAAGTACATAAATGGACTGGATTGATTTTATCCGTTTTTTTTATGTTCATCGCAGTTACAGGCCTCGTGCTAGTTTATATGTTACCACTCGGAGTGGCTGATGAGTTAAGGACGGGAAAAGAGGCGGGGCCAGATCAAGCGATACCTATGGAGAAGGTCGTGTCCATTGCTACGTCTCAGGATCTTCCTGGTGTGAAATCGGTTGAAGATATATTTAGAATTGAATATAGACCAAGTGCAAATGTGTACCAGGTTCGCTTTAATAACGGTCAAGGTGTTCAAATAGATGTGAGTACGGGAAAAGTGTTATCCACAAATCCGGATTATTCGACTTTCCTCATTACTTTGCATGATGGATCGTTCTTTGGCGATTGGTATAGATACACTATCCTCACAATGACCGGTTTATCCTTAATACTGCTGTCATTTTCAGGGTATTACATGTTCGGTTATCCTCTCTATAAGCGTCTAATGGCGAAAAAAAAGCAATCTTAATATGAGGTGGTAATGTGTCTATAACTGGTTTGAATCACTTTTTATTTTCAGTTTCTAATTTAGAAAGTTCCATTGAGTTTTATCAAAATGTTTTTGATGCAAAATTGTTGGTTAAGGGGAGAAACACTGCCTATTTTGATTTGAATGGAATGTGGATTGCCCTGAATGTAGAAAAAGATATTCCCCGTAATGAAATAAGCCAATCATACACACATATAGCATTTTCCATAGAAGAAGCTGACTTTATGAACATGTACGAGAAACTAAAGGAATTGAATGTAAACATCCTGTCAGGACGTCCAAGAGATGAAAGGGATAAGAAGTCCATTTATTTCACTGATCCAGATGGTCATAAGTTCGAATTTCATACAGGTACTTTAAAAGATAGAATAGATTACTACAAACAAGAAAAAGCACATATGGAGTTTTTCGACTGATAAGTAAGCTATGAAAAGGGGAATATTTGTGAAAACTATCGGCCTTATTGGCGGAATGAGCTGGGAGTCATCGTTAGCATATTATCGACTCATCAACGAAGAAGTAAAAGTCAAATTGGGAGGATTGCATTCAGCCAAGTGCATTTTATATAGCGTCGATTTTGAAGAAATCGAACGCTATCAAGCTGAGGGAGATTGGGAAAGCTCTGGTAAATTATTAGGCGATGTAGCCCTGTCTTTGGAAAAGGCAGGTGCCGAAATGATTGTGATTTGTACAAATACGATGCATAAAGTGATCGGATATATTGAAGAAAAAGTCAGTTTACCGATTTTACACATTGCTGATTCAACAGCTAAACAAATTCAAAAGTCCAAAATCAGTACGGTTGGTTTACTTGGCACTAAATATACGATGGAGCAAGACTTTTATAAAACACGAATTGAGTCCAATGGTATCAAGGTTTTGATACCAAATGATGAGGATAGAAAAGTGATCAATAAAGTAATTTATGAAGAATTATGTTTAGGGGAAATTCAACAATCATCAAGGGAATATTACAAAAAGGTTATCAAGGGGTTAGTTGATGATGGAGCGGAAGGAATAATATTAGGCTGCACAGAAATTGGTTTACTAGTTAAACCAGAGGATTCAGAAGTGCCATTATTTGATACAGCTGTAATCCATGCCATTGAAGCTGTTAATATGGCATTAGAAAAATGATTGGTTTAGACATTGTGCGTAAATAAAAGGGGTTGCTGCGGCAGCCTTTTTTTGTGGAGATGGAGGGGCAGGATAATTCAGGTAATATGTGACTAAATAAATGGAATTATGTGTTAAAGTTTTACTAGAAGATATGGGACTCGATTTCAAGGGAGAAAAAGATGATAAATGTTATATATATATTTATTACTATTTTAATTTGGATCTTATCAGGAACTTTTTTGTTCATCCATAGTAAGGGGATGTTGAATGTTAGTCCTTGGGGGATGCACAATCATGTTAATATAACGATACAAATAGCAGTTATTATATTACCAGTCATTGGGCTATTTTTGTCCATTCTTATTAAGAAAAGATTTATAAAGTACGTAATGATTTTAGGATGTTTAATAAACATTTATTATCTCCCTATCCCATTTATCTTTGCCTGGTTACATTACTTTAAGGTCATTTAATACAGTAGTGATTTTTAGGAAAATTAAACTAACAGGAGCTTTTCTTCAATCTTTAAACATTTTCTACAATATTGTGCTTTTGCAGCCAATGAGGCAAGTTAGTTCAACAAGGGTTAATGCATTTGAAATGAATTTATATTGTAGTAAAGGAGAAGGTTGGATTTGATTAAGGTTGATACAGTTTTTTCATATGTTCTTCTCGGTGTGATCGTTTTTTACGCCTTGGAGTTGGTAGCTGCTGGTTCAGGTTTCGGGGTACTTCTTGGCGGAAGTTTTGGTTTACTTTTATTTATAGCTAATCATATTAGTAAGAATCAAAAAACAATGGATAATACGGAAGAACCTGATGACAAGCAATAAATATTTTAATAAGCTAACGCGTGCTTTCAATAACAGGGTTGCTGTGGCAGCTCTTTTTCTTATGGAATTAATGGGGCAGGTTAGTTGCAAAAGAACTGGTATAATTTGGAGAAAAGTAGAGTGTAGAGGTGAATTATGGCTTTCCTTATATTAGCAATCTTATTAATATTTTTATTTGACTTCACAAAAATGAGAAATCAAAATCAAACAATAATTAAACAGAATGAAAAGGTTATCTCACTGTTGGAAGAGATAAAAAATAAAAAAGCGTAGTTCTTAACCTAACAGGTGAAATAAGGGAGTTGCTCTGGCATCTCTTTTTTCTTATGGCACTAACAGGGCAGGATAGTTCAACAAGAAGTCTACTGTAAAATATAATTAGACGTATTAATGAAAATAAAACAAAAATCAGAGGATATTTACTGAAATGGGGGACTATTAATGAAAACAAATACAATTAAACAGAATAATATTGAAATTGCTGTTATAAGCAGTAACAAGATACTAATTAAGGATGTTCAGTCGGCATTGGATTTTATAGCGACAGTACAGTATGAAACTGGCTGTAACCGTATAATTTTGAATAAATCGGCAATATGTGAGGACTTTTTTCACTTAAGTACGAAACTTGCAGGGGAAATATTACAAAAGTTTATCAATTATCACGTGAAAATGGCCGTTGTAGGAGACTTTTCTGTATATTCAAGTAAAAGTTTGAAAGACTTTATTTATGAGAGTAATAAAGGGAAGGATATATTTTTCTTTCCAGATGAAAAGCAGGCAATTGAAAAACTAAGTTTAGTGTAATCATTACTGATAAAGATAATTTCTTTTATATATCAAAGATAGTGAAAGTTTGTACTTAAAGTAGCGGAGTGTGTTGGTTGAGCAAGAATGGAGGAAGCCCTTTAAATAGGCTCTGTTAATTTTTATTTAATTAACAAGATAAAATTTAAGCTGCCTTAAAGACAGCTCCGATCTTCAGCTAACGCACCCGTTAGTTTAAGTGTATCTCTTCACTATTCCAATCGGCGTTCTGTTATGTTCCCTTCTTTCATTTTTATATTAGGCTCAGTTATTTCGGTAGATGATAGGATGCGAAGGGTATCATATCCTTTTGGAGAAAGGTTTACATGCCCCTCCGCATCCAAAGGTGCCGATGCAATAAAAAACAAATGCTGTTTCTTTATGAATTTTTGATGCTCAGATAACATTTCCGGAAAGTACTTTGCCATAATAATTCCCTCCAACGAATATCTATTTTAAAATATAAGTTCTATATTAATGTGTGTATTACCTTTTTCAGCTAAACTCCTCTGATGTTCACAAAAAATCGATACCTAAATACAGTCTCATTTTCCCTTTGAGAATGCGGCTGTTTCAAAAAAAGTGCTTCCTTAAGACATCACTCGTGATTACATAACAAAAAAACTGGTTTCTAAAATCCTTCTATTCAACAATCTGGCCCTTTAGTTGAAGAAGAATGGTACCCTAAACGATATTAATTTTAGATTACAAGGGTGAATAAGAATTTGAGATTTTCAAGTATTGTACTATGATAAATTTAAATTATTTGAGTTGGGAAGGGTATGGGACAGTGACCTTACTCTTACAGAATTATCTAAGGAGTGGTAAAATGGCACGTGTTTTATTTATTAATGGTGGATCAGAAGGACATATCAATCCAACTATTGGAGTTGTGCAAGAGCTTATTTCGCGTGGAGAAGAGGTAGTGTACTTTACGATAGAAGCTTTTCGAGAACGTATTGAGAATGCGGGAGCTACTGTACGAACAATTGACGGTGAAAAATTTATAAAAGCTTTTCTCTCAGGTGGAAGAAATTATTTACTCGAAAGAATCAACGGTCTTTTACGTACGGTAGATATCGTCATACCTAGCGTTCTTGAACAGATCAAAGGAGAACATTTTGATTACATCATCCATGATTCCATGTTTGGTTGTGGACGTTTACTTGCCCAAATCCTTAAACTTCCCGCAATCAATTCTTGTACTTCTTTTGCGCAGACAAATGCATCATTCGATAAAATGCTGGAACAGCTTTCTAAAGAAATTCCTACAGAAATAGTTAAACCTATATACGATGAATTTCAAAGACTGACGGTAATGGTGAAGGAAAAATATGATGTGGAGATCCATTCTCCTTACGAAGTTTTTTGTAATCCTGCACCACTTTCAATCGTTTATACAACTAGGGAGTTTCAACCTTTTGGAGAAGCATTCGACCAAACTTACAAATTTGTAGGTCCATCCATCTCTTCACGATTAAAACAGGATAACTTTGACCTTGCTGCTATCAAAGGAAAAAGTCCCATTTACATTTCACTCGGGACAGTTTTTAACCGTGCTGTTGATTTTTATAAGCTTTGTTTTGAAGCATTTGGAAATAGCAATCACACGGTTGTAATGTCGATCGGTCAACAAACCCCACTAATTGATTTAGGAGAGATCCCCCAAAACTTCATTGTAAAAAAATATGTTCCACAAACGGAAGTGCTAAAATACACCAAATTATTTATCACACATGGTGGAATGAATAGTACCAATGAGGGTCTCTACTACGGAGTTCCGCTAATTGTAATCCCACAAAGCGCGGATCAACCGATTATTGCTCACCAAGTTGCCAATATCGGAGCCGGTATTAGATTACAAATGCAAAGCTTGACTGCAAATCAACTACGTGAGGCCGCAGATCATGTGTTAAACGACCCATCTTTCCATAAAACTGTTTCAAATATAAGGGAATCCTTTCAAAAACCGGGTGGATATCACCAAGCTGTTGATGAGATTTTTGAATTTAAAAGTCAATACGATATTTAAAAATTAATTATCGATGGCATTTTATTAGTGGTTAAGGTAATTCCTTTTTTAATTTAGTAATGGATGATTTAAATTTTCAAATAGAACGAAGCGACAGTGTCGTATATTTGAGAAACTAAGCAAGGATCTGATTTCTTCAATTAATATGTGCTTTTTCAATAATAAAGGTTACTGCGGCAGCCTTTTTTTGTGGAGATGGAGGGGCAGCATAATTTAATAAAGAAAATTAAAATGAATCCCTCTATAAAATTTTCGCTGCATTCAGTGAAAAAAGGGAAATGAAAAAAGATTTTGATTTGGCAGGCTGGTTGAAAAAAATGAATAAACAATCATATAAGGTCCATTCTATATACAAGAATGATAAAAAGGAGATTACAAAGTGAAGCCATATGAAATAAAAAATATGATTATTGATGACGAGTTTGATGGTGAAGAATCGGTTACAGCTGATTTTACTCACAATTATAAAGATTATAGCATTACTTTAAAAAAAGCAGATCTTGAAATAATTAATACATGGGTTTTGGAGGATGGTTCATCTCTTCCAGCAAATTTACCAGGTACTATCATTGAATCAATAAGGGAGGATATTAAAAAGAGAATCTAGTCATTTGTACTAGATCTTTTTTATGGTCATTTTCTTAATTGAAGAAAAGTTTAGCCCTGGAAAGATGATAGGGTATCTTGTAGGAACCTATACAGCATTGATTCTCGGAAAGGTTCTTGCAGTTGGTTAGCAGATATAATTGGTGGTTTATCTACTACAATTTCCTTACCAATACTTATCGTATACCAAACACCAGCCAATATTATTATTTTACTTACCATATTTGGATTTCTCTATGGTGCACCATATGGGGTTAATGGTACGTATATGAGTGAAAGTTTCCCCACACATATTCGTGGTACAGCTGTAGGAGTATCATATAATATCGGGCGATTTGGTGCAGCGATAGCACCTGTTACCATTGGTATTATCGCGGAATCCCATTCTATCGGATTTGGCTTAGCCATCCTTGGCATAGCCTATGCATTAGCCAGAAAAAATGTATGATCCTTTTGAAAATAAATCTAAGGAACAGATAGAAAGTGATTCAGGCAATCATTCTGCGTAATTAAATTTAAACCGTATAGAGAAAAAATATATTTTATCGAATCTCATTGAAGCAAGATTAATAAGGTAAAAGTTGTAATAGGAGTTGCAGCTGCAGCTCTTTTTTTCAATACAATAAATGGTGAGGACAGTTGAATAAAGGAAAGTGGAATGTCTATCCAAATGATGGTATTTTAAGTTAAAGTGTGCTTGTGGATAGATTTAATTATGGAACGATTTTCAGAGGGGGATGGGACAATGGAAAGTAAATGGCCAAATGAAATGAAAGTAGCGCAAATCCGGGTTGCACGTCCTACTGATCAACTAAAAAAGGTTGTAAATTTCTATTGTGAAGGATTAGGTTTGAAAAAAATCGGTTCTTTTGAAGGGCATGAGGGATATGACGGCATCATGATTGGGCTTCCTGATTCCAGCTATCATCTGGAGTTTACTCAACATAAAGATGGCAGTCCTTGTCCTGCCCCATCAAAAGATAATCTGCTAGTCTTTTATATTCCTGAACGTAAAACCATTGAAGAAATCACAAGTAGATTGAAAGGTATGGGGTATGAACCGGTTTCTCCGGAAAATCCATATTGGGAAAAATTAGGTGTTACTATTGAAGATCCGGATGGTTGGAGAGTAGTTTTAATGAATTCGCCCGGCATAGGAAATTGAATTTCGAAATTGCATTGGAATGAAAATGACCGAAAAGCATGATGCTTTTCGATCGTTTTGGAGTGTATAAATTCGAGGGATGGGTTCGTCTCAATGAAAGATGGCGATGTTTCCAAGGACACAAATGAATATTTTCTACGTAGAAGCCAGCTAGATAGTAAATTAAGCTTCAGGTTGCTGGGGCAGCCTTTTTACATACGGAACATACATACTAAAAATTACGTCAGGATGAAAAGTGAGGAGTTCGATGAAGTGTTGGAAATGTTAGTATGTTTTTTTGTTTTTATAACGGGAGTCGTTTTTCTATATTTTGGTTTGTTTCAATACAATTGGCTGTATAAGGGTGTAAAAGAGATTGAAGAAGGCAATAATTTTCCTTTCATAAGCAGTTATTGGTTCTGGCGGATTTTGTTCATCGGAATCAGTTTATTCATCATTTTTACAACTGTAAACTCATTCTTTCGCTGAAAAGCCCTATTTATAAAATTTTGTAATGATTTATTTAGCCTTGGACATACTTAATTAAGATATCAAAAAGTAACATTTAATCAAGGAGGAAACCCAATGGCTAACGAAAATATACAAATGAAAATGGAGAACATTTGGAAGGATACATGTGGATCATGGGAAAACTGTACGGAAACTACAATTCAGTCATTCTTGGAAAAATCCGAAGAAAGCAATATAGATCCGCAATATTGCATGAGCTGGGTGGAACAGCATAAATCCCAAATACCTGAGTGGGATACCGTTTCAAAGGTATCGCTTGACTGGGTTAATCAACATACCTCAACGGGTTCACCCATTTCAATCAAGGAAGATTATTAAAAAGTTATACTTTTTCTAATTATGAATGGTACGGACTCTACTATGTTTAAGAGGTGAAAATAGTTGTCAAATAATGAGGAACAAAACGGTAAATCAAATTCACGGCAAGGTTCAGGGCATAACAATGATCCAGATTACAGAGTTAATGCTTGGGATGAAATGAATGGTGAAGATAAATTTGTACAATCAGCCATCCAAGAGGAATTCAATAATCCAGTAATCGAAGAAACAATCTTGAAGTTCAATAAAATAGCGAATGAAGAAGAAAAGGAAACTTGATTTTTGGACGCGCCCTATAGGGCGTTTTTTTTTTTGAGAAGGAAGAAGGAGCCGTTAATAAATTATTATGCAAAAGCACATATCTTTACCTTTTTGATTTATAAAAAAGAATGATATACAAATAAAGGGAAAAGGCATTTTGGTATCGTATAAAGCATAGTATAAATCGTTTTTATTAATAAAGTTAGCGATATCATTAATGGGAGTGAAGATCATGGAAGAGTCGGTAGAGCGGATTTTTTCTAATGAATTGGTGAAATTGGCTGGGCATTTTTTTCAAGTGAATGCTGGGAAGCCGGTTAAACTTGGGGATGCAGAGAACTACGTATTCGAGGTTTACAGGGATGGAACACCATACATCTTAAGAATGACACATCAATCACATCGTACAAAAGGGCAAGTGCTTGCTGAGTTAAAGTGGGTTGAGCATTTACAGAATAATGGTAGTGAAATTCCTAAAGTCATAACTTCGAAAGAAAATAACTTAGTTGAAATTGTGAAGGGTCTGGATGGTACGGAATTTTATTGTTGCCTGTTTGAAAAAGCTCCTGGTGTAAGGATGAAAGTCACTGATGAAAACTTCGACGGGCCATTATTTTTTGAATGGGGAAGAACCATTGGCCAAATGCATAAACAAACAAAAAGTTATAAGCCTGAAACAAAATATAAAAGGCTGGATTGGTATGAAGAAGAATTATTGAATGTCCAACTCTATTCATCCGATGTTCCAGAACAATTGATGCATCAACAAGAATTAATCTTGAAAAACTTAAATGCCCTTCCAGTTCATCAAGATAATTTCGGATTGATTCATTCTGATATACATAACGGAAATTTCCATTTTCATGAGGGGAAGATTCATGTTTTTGACTTTGATGACTGTTCTTATCACTGGTTTGCCAGTGATTTGGCGATACCTCTGTACTATTTGATATGGAGCTTGGAACGTGAAGGGATAAAAGGGCTCGATGAATATGCCGCAAAGTTCATGAGGGAATTTATAAAAGGTTATGAGACGGAAAATATCCTTGAACCTGTGGAATATGAAAAGATTCCTCTATTTTTAAAGTTAAGGGATTTAACATTATATAATTTTTTTCATAAAAAGTACGATTTGAAGAATGCGGATAGTCAATTATACAAAACCGTTCAAAAAATCGAACGTAGAATTATCGAAAGCCGTCCTATTGTTCACTTCGATCCGAATGTGGTTCATTGAGGGGGATTGGAATGTCTGAAATGAAAAATGATCGACTTGCATATTTGATTCGGACTGGTGAATTGGAAGATGCGGAAGCCGTTTTGGATGTACAGAAATCCGTTATTTCCGAAGGAGAGTATTTTATTGCCGTATCGGAGGAGTTCAATAAAACACCAGAACAACAAAGAGATTGGATACGAAGGATATTGGAAAATGATCGAGAAACCATCATCGTGGCCGAAATAAATGGTGAAGTGATTGGATGGATAGTATTTCAATCGGAAAATAGGAAGAGAATGTCTCACAAGGGCTCATTTGGGATCATGATTAGAAAAAATTTCAGAGGGATGGGAATTGGAAAAGAGCTTATTGAAGCACTATTGGAATGGGCAGAAGCCAATCCGTTCATTGAAAAGGTGAGTTTAGGAGTTTTTTCAACAAATCATCGGGCAATATCACTGTATAAAAGGATAGGGTTTATTGAAGAAGGCCGTAAAATCAAGGAATTTAAGATGAGCGAACGTGAATACGTCGATGATGTTATCATGTACAAGTTGGTTTGAACAGACCGAAAGAGCATGAATTGATTCAATACATGCTCTTCCGGTTTTGTTATGTATCTATTTTTATAGTAAAACGATGTTTATGTCATGCATTATTTAATTATTTTCACCTTAACTTGCTTTCTTCCCCACGTTAAAGCATCTGCTTCTTTTGCGATGAATACATCGATTCTGTTTCCTTTGATAGCGCCGCCCGTGTCTGCAGCGATGGCTTGTCCATAGCCTTCGACTTCAACGATGGAGCCTAGCGGAATCACGTTCGGATCGACTGCTATCAGTTTGGCATCATCATATTTTTCTAGGTCAACACCCATTCTTGTAGTTCCTGAGCATCCCTCGCAGCTCGCTGTATAAGCTGTACTTGTGACCGTCAGTTCTTTAACGGCTGAGCTTGCTGAACTGGCTCTTTCTTCTAATTTACTGAAGGTCCGGGCACCGGCTATTCCGTCAGCTGATAATCCCTTTTGCCTTTGAAAGTTCATGACGGCTTGCTTTGTTCCTGTTCCATAAATGCCATCGATCGTTGATGTGTAAACATCCCAGGCCTTCAATAATCTTTGCAGTTCAGCTACAGGACTTCCCATATCCCCGCTTTTCAGTACCTGTATTTTCTGATTCGTTTTTGTTCCTGCTATTCCATCGACTTTCAGTCCTGATTTTTCCTGATACTTCTTTACGGATTCTTTTGTAATCGGTCCGTAGTAACCTGTTGCTTCGTGATAGGGAAAGACCCCTTTTGTCAGTAATAATTCTTGTAATACTTTTACATCACTATTACTCATTCCAAATGAAAGTGTGCGATCCAAAGCAGCGGCCTCGCCTTTTGTTGGCATGCAAACTCCTAGAATGAATACAGAAGCCGTTAGGATCGTTAATAAAATTTTCTTCATGTTTATCCTCCTCGTTGTTTCCTGCAATTAAACGATTCGTTAAACTATCACTCTTTTAGGCGCAGTTAAGTAAAAACACCGCGAAGGCACTAAGTAATTGTTAAAACATGTAACAGAAAGAAAAGAAATGAGGCGGAGAACGGGTTACCATATCCTTAGTGATTAGCTAATTATGGAAAATAATCAGGCTTCATAAGGAACGAACGGAACCGTTTGGTTGAACAGGGGCATTCATTCATGTACGTTTAAGTTAATAGAAATTCTTTTTCACGGTTAAAGGAGGAAATTATTTTGATTAAAGCAGTTATTTTCGACTTTGATGGTTTAATATTAGACACAGAAACGGTTTGGTATGAGGCATATAAAGAAACGATGGCTTTTTATAAATCTAATTTGCCACTCGAACATTTTGTTAAATGTATTGGAACGGATAATATTGAACTTAATCAGTATTTCAAAGATCAGCTGGGGGATAGTTGTAATATTGAAGCAATTGAATCCAGAGCAAAAAGCATCCATGAAGTCAAAATGAAAACATCACAGGCACGTGAAGGTGTAAAGGATTATTTAGAAGAAGCAAAAAAAAATGGATATAAAATCGCCCTCGCTTCAAGCTCGACAAAAGAGTGGGTCACTCATCATTTGGGGGAACTCGGACTGTTACACTATTTTGAAGTGATTATCACAGGGGATGAAGTTGATAAAGTAAAACCAGCGCCTGATTTATATTTAAAGGCAATTGAAGTACTAGGCATTCAGCCCACAGAAGCCGTAGCATTTGAAGATTCCTTAAATGGGCTTCAAGCGGCCCTGACTGCAGGATTAAAGTGTGTAATCGTTCCTAATCCCGTGACGGAAGCTCTAGCATTTGAAAATCATCATTTACGCCTCCGATCCATGTTGGATAAGAGCTTGTCTGACGTTATCAAACATATTGAGCAATAAGCCTTCGAAGGAAAGTATAGTATGATAAAGGAATGAAACCACGCCGAAGATGGCAGAGTCTTCGGCTTTTCTGGTTTTTAATGAATGTTATATTTTGGTGGGGAGGGTGAGTTTATGGGATTGCATATCAATGACGAAGGAGTTCGGCTGCGGGAGGTCAAGGAGAGCGATCTTCCTATCTTTTTCGAGCAGCAATTGGATCCTGCCGCAAACTATATGGCTGCTTTCACATCTAAGGATCCATCAGACAAGGTGGCTTTTTTGACACACTGGAAGAATATCTTATCGAACCAGGATATCCAAAAAATGACGATAATCTGCAACGGATGTGTTGTGGGCAGCATTCTTAAGTTTGAACAGTTTGGTAACCCGGAAGTGAGTTATTGGATCGGGAAGCAATATTGGGGTAAAGGAGTCGCTTCAGAGGCACTGCTCAATTTTTTACCGAAAATAAAAGTCCGCCCTCTTTATGCCCGCGCAGCCAAGGATAACCTTGCATCCATCCGAGTGTTGGAAAAATGCGGGTTTGAAAGAATCGGTGAAGACAAAGGTTATTCCCATGCAAGGGGCAAAGAGGTTGAAGAATTCATTTTGAAACTTGAATCAGGAAACCCCCGTTAAGATAAGAATATAACAATATCGTTTAACCTATGAGGAAACGGGTGACATACAATGGGATATAAGATTTTTTCCATCATTTTTATTTTATGTGGTCTTTTTGTAATGTGGTTCGCCATTTTTGGCAAAAAGAAAGAGATCAAAGAGTTCGGCTCCGGAATACCAACGAATTTCATCGATGTAATTTTAATGATGATATATAAGCTTTTACCTTCCATTATTAGAAAAATCCTTCTTTTTGCCTTGGGTCTGGCTGTTTCTATCGGCTTTACCTATATATTGCTTAATTTATGATGAATTTCCCTTATTAGATAAAATTATCCTGAAACTTTATTCTTTCGGAATCGTACTAAATAGTAACAATATATAGGAGTTGTTGCTATTTCTAGGGAAAAAGTGATGGCAGAGTTATCAATCATGGTGGCGGGAAGTTGACGCCGACGGAAGGCTTTAACGAGAGTTCGATGTTATTGCTAAATAAGGATAGGAAGGGAAACGATCATTGGGTAAAAGAACGGTAAAATTCAAATCTATTAATTGCAGCTGATTCAAGGGGTGCTTATATCAAAATATCAGTATAGTAATAATATGCATAATATGGTAATATTGAATTTGTGTTATTTTGGAAAATATAAAAAAAGGAAGGTATTATATGTCTGAATCGGTTCTTAAGGTTCAATCCTTAACTAAAAAAATTGGAAAAGCAACCATCGTAGACAATGTTAGCTTTGAAATAAAAAGTAATGAAATATTTGGTTTGCTTGGTCCGAATGGGGCTGGTAAGACCACTATCATCCGTATGATCACAGGTCTTATCAATCGTACGGGCGGTACTGTCATGATCAATGGCAGTGACCTCGATAATGATTTCGAAGGTGCGATGAATCAATTGGGGGCCATTGTTGAAAATCCAGAGTTTTATAAGTACATGACAGGAAGAAAAAATATCCTGCATTATGCCCGAATGTCATCCAATGACATATCCAATGAGAGAATAGAAGAGGTCATAAAGCTTGTCAAACTGGATCATGCCATCGATAAGAAGGTTAAAACATATTCATTAGGGATGCGTCAGCGCCTTGGAGTGGCACAGGCCATTTTACATAAACCGTCGTTATTGATTTTTGATGAACCGACGAATGGCTTGGATCCACAAGGGATTCGTGAGTTTCGTGATTATTTGAAAGTACTGGCAAGTGAAGGCGTCGGAATATTGATTTCATCACATTTACTATCGGAAATGCAATTGATGTGTGATAGTTTTGCCGTTATCGAAAAGGGAAAACTGATACATACGAAAGAACATATTGTTGATGAAAAAACTGAAACGATCAATGAAGTTTCATTCACTGTCAGTGATGGGGAACTAGCTAAAAAAATCCTTCAAGAACAGTTTGTGGATATTACGATTCTAAAATATGATGCAAAAACAATCTCCGTATCGGCCACTCGTGAACAAACGGCCGAGTTAAACAGGAGTTTTAATGTAAATCAACTGGATGTCTATGAAATTGGCATTACTAGAAAATCACTAGAAGATAAATTCTTTGAAATCACTGAGCAGGAAATGAGGGAGTCTGTATGATGTCCTTAGTAAAAAATGAATGGATGAAAATCTTTTCAAAAGTATCAACTTATATATTCATCGCTTTTCTTTTATTGGCAGCATTAGGGGCTGCAGTCATCGATTATAAACTAACTCCCGAAGAAACGGGTAAAGATTGGAAGCAAGAGTTAAAGGCAGATATACAAGAACAGCAAAAGGCTTTGGAAGCTAAGGAAATCAGTGAAGATGAAAAAGCCGCTATCATGGACGAGATTAATTACAACAAGCAACTGTTGGCAGATAATATAAACCCTGACTTAAACACGAATTGGACCTATATGGCGGAATGGACTACATCATTAACATCATTTGTCACTTTATTCGTCGTTATTGTTTGCAGCTCACTCGTTTCCTCGGAATTTTCGGATGGTACCATTAAACAACTGTTGATCAGGCCTTATAAACGTTGGAAGATTCTACTTTCCAAATATATTACTTCCCTGTTATTTGCAACGTTATTACTGGCGAGCCTACTTATATTCAGTTATCTAATCGGAATCATATTCTTTGGCAATGGCTCGTATTCAGACAAAATCATGGATCCCGCATCTTTCGGTGAATTCAGTCCGGTGGTAGTCGGCGAATATTTCGTAGACATGATCGTTTACTGGATACCAGGATTCTTAGTCATCACGACCATCGCTTTCATGTTAAGCACATTATTTAAAAACCAAGCACTTGCAGTAGGTATATCCATTTTCATCCTATTTGCTTCTTCGACATTAAACATGGTCATTCAATCATTCATCGGTAAATACGAGTGGTTAAAATTCGTCTTATTCCCCCACCTTGATTTAAGGGGCTATATTTCCGGAACCATAGAAATGTTCGATGGAGCTACCCTTGGATTTTCAATGGGTGTACTCGGCATCTATTACTTTATCTTTTTAGCGCTGACTTTCTTCTTCTTCCAGAAAAAAGATATCACTAATTAAATAATCCTTACCGGAAAAACCGAAATCAGTGGCTGATTTCGGTTTTTCTTATGCAACAGAGAGAGCATGAGCCGTTTGCTACTTGAAACTAGGCAAAAAGTGAAACTTTCATCCAAATTTATCCGTATAAGATAATATGAGGATATTCAGTTGTGTAATAGGGGTGCAGAATGACTAGGGAAGCCCAATAATTCAGCCTGCACACCGATAATTTCGACCTACGCGGGAATAATTCGGACTACGTTGGAATAATTCGACCTACGCGAAAATAAACCGATAGAGATGGAGCAGATTTAAAGATGGGGAAAATGCATGATAAACGAAAGTTAATAATTGTACTTATTATTATTGGAACAGCATTAGGTTTCTATGTGTACTCGGCATTCTCTGAAAAATTGACAAAATCAACAGATTTGTCTGATGAATCTATCGGGGGATTTAAAGTTTTGGATAACATATCGAGTCCAGAATTTATTAGGGAATATGGAGAACCCATCGATCGAGATAATAATAATGCATATGATTATTATTATTGGAAAGGCGGGTTAAAAACGGCCTCTATCAATACAGACGAGGATAAAGGGAAAATTATGCGGTTAATCATTTCAAGTACGGACGACGCTCTATATGAAAACTCCCTTCAAACAAGCAAAGGTATTAAATTAGGAAGTAAGAAAGCAGACGTTCTTTCAAAGTATGGAGATCATTATTATAAAAGTTATGAACAGGGAGCGGATATTATCGGCTACATTGATCATAAACGGAATATTACTTTAGAATTTTGGTGTGTTCAAGGTGGAAGGGTTGCAGAAATACGATTGGATGATGCAGAGGTTATTTAATGTTCTTTCACGTGTGTCCTCGATTAAGGGGTTTGGCCGTTTAAGATAGCGATGCGATAAAGATTAGGTTCTGGGGATTAATTTCCATTTTTTATAAGTTCTGAAACCATTCATTACTTTATCCGTATATTTAATTATGTACGGTGCTGGACCGGTATTTATATATAGATTGGGAGATGAAGGATCATGAGCGAAAAGGGTTGTATGAAATGTGGAAGCAATGATGCTGCTAAGAAGGATGTAGCGATGACAGGAACAGGATTGTCAAAAATGTTCGATGTACAGAATAATCAATTTACGGTGGTATATTGCAAGAATTGCGGTTATTCGGAGTTTTATAATAGGCAATCATCTTCAGGCAGTAATCTGCTGGATCTATTCTTTGGATGATCACTGCACGTTAAGAATCCCCTTTTTCATGAAAAGGGGATTCTTGTTTTTTCATGATGTCAGCCCATTACCCGATGAAATGGTCTTGAACGACTTTTGAAAATTCCTTTGCGACGGGTGAAAGGTCTTTAGACGACTTCATGACCAATCCAATCTCCCGGGAAAGTTCCGGATTCAAGGGCAAGCTTTTGATACGTTCCGGTTTTTCCGGCAAAGCCAGGTCGGGCATAATCGTGATGCCTAATTTTCCTGCTACCATTGATAGGACCGTTTGATTGTCTTTAATGTCATATGAAATGTTTGGTTTTAGCTTGGCTTCAAGGAACCTATCTTCTATAAGTGTTTCACAGCCAGATCGTAGCATGATGAATGGTTCATCAGCGAAGTCCTCAAGATTGATTCCGGTTTTCTCCGAAAGTGGATGGCCTTCGTATACGACGGCTGATAAAGGATCTGTTAGCAGATGGATGAATTCCACATTCTTAACTGGTTTTGCTGCAAAGCCCACGTCCACTGTTCCTTCTTCGATCCATTTTAAGATTTCCTCATATCCACCTTCATGAATCAGCAATTCGATATTAGGGTATTTTTCTTTAAAGGCAGAGAATAGCTGCGGTATGAATCTGGCAGTGAAGCTTGGAAAACTGCCAATCGTTATTTTCCCGATTTCCATTCCATTCACAGCTGCAATTTTTTGTTCGATATGTGCGAGGTTGGCAGCGATGGCCCGCATATGTGGAATTACCTGCTCTCCCGCAGTCGTGAGTGTTACTCCTTTTCGATCACGTTTTAATAAAGTCACACCAAGCTCCGTTTCAAGCGCTGTAATGTTATGGCTCACACCTGATTGAGTCAGTCCGATCCGGTCTCCCGCTTTCGTAAAACTTCCGTGTTCAACAACATGTAAAAACACTTCCAACTGAAAAAAGTTCAAATGCCCCACACCTTTCTTCTAATGAATTATACATGAGAAACTCTAATCCAAGTAATGAAAAACATTCATTTTACTTATGATGTGGTCGAGAATACAATAAAATTACAAAAATAAAATACGAATGGGTGATGGAAAAATGATGAAACGGAAATACGAGAAAATTTTTTCACCGTACACGCTTTCTAATGGAACGGTTCTTAAAAACAGGATTGTAGTTGCGCCCATGACCACTTATTCTGCTCAAGAGGATGGCTTGGTTTCTGACCAGGAACTAGCTTACTATAAAAGAAGGGCAGATGGACCTGCCATGTTCATTACTGCTGCGGCTGCCATATCCCCTGTTGCTACAAGCTTTCCCCGGCAAATGAAAGTATATGATGAACAAAGCATCGCTGGACTTTCACAGCTTTCAAAAACAATCAAATCAAAAGGTGCAAAAGCAATTCTCCAACTTCATCATGGCGGAGGCGAGAGCCTTCCAAGCTGTACAGGCGGAGAAAAAATGGTTAGTCCGAGTGGCATCATTTCAACCGTTTATAAAGAAATGGGCGGGGACTACATTCCAAGGACAATGAGTCACACGGAGATCATCTCCACTATTCAAGACTTTGGAAGAGCCACTCGCCATGCCATTCGTTCAGGATTCGACGGTGTGGAAATCCATGGTGCAAATGGATATCTCCTTCAGCAATTTTTCTCTCCCCACTCTAACAGGCGGAGAGATCAGTGGGGCGGGAATTTGGAAAATAGAATGCATTTTCCACTTGCTGTCATCGCGGAAGTGAAACGGATACGTGATCTATACGCAGACAAAGATTTCATTATAGGCTATCGCTTCTCCCCTGAAGAACCGGAAGAAGGCGGAATGAAAATGGATGACACAGCTGCATTGGTGGATAAATTGGCAAGTCAAGAGCTTTCCTATTTACACCTTTCTGTTAAAAATGTCTGGTCCATCCCTAGAAGTGGATTGAACATGGGGGTAACAAGGACCGAAATCATTCGCGATATCATCGCTGGCAGAACCAGTTTCATATCACTTGGATCGATTCATACTCCAGAGGAAGCAAATGCTGTGCTGGAGAAAAATATACCGCTTTTCGCATTAGGAAGAGAACTACTGATGGAACCGGACTGGGCTAATAAAATAAAGGAGGGTAGGGAAGACGAGATTATGACGACTTTGCCGCGCAATAGCAGGTGTAAATTAATGATTCCAGATCATATGTGGGAGATTATCATCACTCGTGACGGCATGCCCGAGAAATGATAATATTAATGTAAAAAATAGTAATTTCATGAGGGGAAATTAAATGAATAAAATTGCACTTTTTCAACTGTCTCTAGCCATGACAATCTTTGGTTCTGTCGGTTTCTTTTCAGAACTATCAGGACTTCCTGCATTGGAACTGGTTTTTGTTCGCTGCATTTGTGCTGCCGTATTCTTATGTGCAGCATGGATGATTACAGGACATTTCAAGAAGGAAATATGGAATGGTAGAGAGGTAAGGCTCATCATTTTCTGCGCAGTGGCCAACTTGTTAAACTGGATATTCCTCTTTAAATCTTTCGAACTGATTTCCGTGACAATTGCCATTTCTCTTTATCATTTAGCTCCGATCATTGTACTCATTATAGGCAGCTTCATCTTTAGGGAGAAAATGACTTTATTCTCCATCCTGGCCATTTCACTTTGTTTCATTGGCACATTATTCATTATGGGAACAGATGGATTCCGATCATCAACTCCTGAGTGGGAAGGCATCATGTATGGAATCATTGCTGCATTTTTCTATGCGGCAACCATGCTTTTAGGAAAGAGCATTAAAAAGACCAGTGTATACGCGACCACTTTTCTGCAAATGTTCATTGGATTCCTATTATTGATTCCTTTTGTAGATTTTTCAGTATACACAACGCTAAAAGCGTCTGAATGGTTTTATACGGTACTTACTGGCATCGTTCATACAGGCGTCGTGTATCTTCTATTTTTTAATAGTATTCGCCATTTGCCTACAAATGTAGTATCTTTCATGATTTTTGTAGATCCGGCGGTTGCCATCCTATTGGATATTCTGCTTTCAGGATTTCAACCGGACAGGATTCAAATCTTGGGTATTTCATTGATTTTCATTGGGGTGGTCTATTCGCTTAAGAATTCAAGACCGACTGAAAATGATGTCATGCAGAAAAGGCCGCACACAATGTGAGGCCTTTTTCCTTTATGGTTTTTCTATTAACCTATTGATTAAAATGATATACATCCCAAATGTCAGGGGTTTCTGATCCAATGTACCAAGAAGATACACCGCCTAGATGATTTTGTTTTACCAGGTCAATACGGAGCTTCATCGATTTTTTATCTTCTATCCATATTTGATGCTTTTTCCCTTTGGAAGTATACTCCACGTAATTTTGTTGAGTCTTTTTATCCCATACCTTTTTAAGTTTATGAGATGAAATGATTTTGTTGACCTCAGCCATGGTACGGTCATGACTTTTCACTTTATTGGTCGATAAATCGGTTACCCATTCTCTCGTATAAAATGGTACAGCCAATATGATCTTATGGGCAGGTACCTCTTTCATTAAAAGCTTCGTTCCTTCTTTGATCCAAGGTAACGAGGAAACGGACCCGGCTACTGGGCTTCCTCCCCAATGCTCGTCATAACCCATTATGATTATATAATCCGCTATTTTGCCAAGAGCTTTCCTATCTAGACTTTTTGACCAAAAAGGGTCGTCATTTTCTCGGGTTACATCCACAGATACTTTAATTCCATGTGGTTTTAGTGCCTTTTTAAGTTCGCCTATGAAAAGTACAAATTCCTTCTTATTTTTTGGATCGATGTTTTCAAAATCTACATTTATTCCATCACTTTTAGTTTTAACAAGTGAATCGCGTAAAGTTGAAACTAATTTCTGGCGTTTTTTGGTACTGCCTAGTACAGAACCAGTTAAAACAGGGTCAAATTTATTACCGATAAGTTGCCAAACTTGTTTTCCTTGTTTATGAGCGTTTTGGACGAATTTTGCATCTACAGAAATGGAAACATAATTACCGGTATCCGTCAGTGTATAGGACCGAGGAGATACTACATCTAAATTGGGTTGTTTAATTTGTTGGGTGTAGTTTTCTTTCGATCCATTATGCGTCCAGCCCATGACGATACGTTTTTGCGCCCTTTTTTGAAGCTGGGATTTCTTTATCCATCCCTTTTTTCCATTTAGTAATTGAACCTGGTAGTAATAATCCGGAATCTTCAATTTTTGGCCAACTTTAAGGGAAACCGTGCGTAAGTTATTTAATTTCGTCAAATCACTTGTGGTTACCTTATATTTAGAAGAAATCTTCCACAATGTATCGCCTGATACAACCTTATGGATCTTATATTTCTGGGGAATCTTAAGGCTTTGGCCAACAGTAATGTCGGAAGAAGTCAATTTGTTTTCTTTTTGTAACGCACTTACTGAAACTCCATATTGATTTGCTACTTTCCATAATGTGTTTCCAGTCTTTACTTTATGAATGATAGGGCTCGCGGAATCCCCAACGACAGAAGAAATGACGGGAAACTCCTCGCCCTTTTTTAAGGTCTTTAATAGAGTAGAACTTAATTTAGGAGAACTAAAAACTTTTGTATTGTCCACTTTAACAGAACCTACGTTTTGGGTATTACTTGATGAATGACCATTGGTTGGAAAGAGACACATACAAAGAAGGCTTAACATAATAAAACATCCAAAGAATTTTTTCACAATTATTTTATTCCCCTTTGTAAAATTTAACTTTACTAGTTTACTATGGAGAATAGCCTTTAAAATAGAGGTACATTGTGGAAAGGCCCTATATAGAAGAAAATAGGGATCTAAAAAGGATTTACGATTCTGCTGTTGCAGCAACAACCACACTAAGGTAGGTCGAATTATATCGCTGAAGAACAATTAAACCCCATGTCGTGAATCATGGAACGTATCACCGTGGCAATATCACAGCCATGTTACGCCAAATGGGTTATGCTTCTACTACGACGGATTATGGTCTTTATTTATTTTTAAAAGGAGAGTAACTAAAGATGAAATTATTTATTGTTTTCTTTTAAGTAAAAATCTTGGAGATGGAAGGATTTCTTGTTCAGCTTCAAAATAAGCGAGTTTATTTGGTATACAGGATATGATTGACGGCATTCCCATCCCAACAGCTTTTTCTAAGGCGGTTAATAAGGGTAGCTCCTTACCATCAATATCTTCATCCCAGGATATTACATAACAAGAATCTTCAGCACCATTCTGTTTCAGTAACTTAGCTATATCTACTGGATCTGAATTAGGTTTTGGAATCTCAATGGTATACTCTTCACGAAGAGTTGTTCTGTAAGTATGACAAAGTCGACTTAAGGCATATTTGCGTTTCTTGGCTGAAGACAATTCGAACAGAACTCTATCTTGGAGCCTTTTGGTGAAAAATGATTTTACAATTATTTTCTCCATTTCCTTATCCAATCTAATCCCCCTTTACACCTTTTCAACTGGTAGATCCTAATAGTCTAAGCCTATCATAAGTAGCATTTGTTGATAACAAACCTCTCTCTAAAATCATTTTACTTACTGTTCTATTGTCAAATAATGTTGCCATGCCTTCGAGATTTACGACAGTTCATTTTACGTTTGCCATGGAGGGCAATGTGGCATTGTTGGAAATAGGGAATGTTAACCAGTTTTTACTGGTTAGCTTGTTTGCCGTTGAAAATGACTTGTACATGACATTTGTCATCTTCTAGTCATGACACCTGGTACTAATAATATCGGGTTGATTTCTTTATACTATGAATAACGACAAATAAAAGGAAGTGCAATTGAATAATGACCTTGCAAAATACGAAGAACTTGAGAAAACAAATTGCTCCTTTTGAACAATCAACGACAAAGCAAAGTATATGGCAGATCGTCAATACCTTAGGGCCGTTCATCATTTTATGGTACCTAGCATATATAAGTCTTTCCGTTTCTTATTGGTTAACTTTAATTCCAGCCGTGATTGCTGCTGGCTTCTTGACAAGAATATTCATTATTTTCCATGATTGTACGCATCATTCATTTTTCAAAAGCCGCCGTGCGAATAGAGCAGTCGGTACGATCATGGGTGTTTTGACTTTATTCCCATTTGATCAGTGGGGACATGAGCATTCTGTGCATCACGCAACAAGCGGTAATTTGGATAAGCGGGGTACAGGAGATATTTGGACCCTTACGGTAGATGAATATTTGGCTGCACCGCTTAAAATTCGTTTTGCCTATCGTTTTTATCGCAATCCATTGGTTATGTTTGGTTTAGGTCCAATTTATGTATTCCTTCTTAAAAATAGATTTAACCGTAAAGGTGCTAGAAAGAAGGAGAAAATGAATACGTATTTGACGAATGCATTAATCGTCGTATTAGCAACATTGCTTTGCCTGGCAGTAGGCTGGCAGTCGTTCCTTCTGGTACAAGGTTCCATTTTCATGATTTCGGGTTCAGTGGGCATTTGGCTGTTTTACGTCCAGCACACATTTGAGGACTCTTATTTTGAAGAAAATGAGGAGTGGGAATATGTATTAGCAGCAGTGGAGGGAAGTTCTTTTTATAAGCTTCCAAAACTGATGCAGTTCCTAACTGGTAATATCGGTTACCATCATGTTCACCATTTAAGTCCAAGGGTACCTAACTATAAATTGGAAATGGCTCACAATAATACGCAGCCTTTAAAGAACGTTCCAACGATTACTCTTGCGACAAGCTTGCGCTCACTCCGTTTCCGGTTATGGGATGAGAAATCCAAGAATTTTGTTGGTTTTAAAGACATAAAATATTTAACGAAAAAAAGCGTTTCCGCTCAAGTGAAATCTGAACTGTAACGTTCATGTATCATTTCAGACTCCCTTATTAATCCTTGGATTTTGGGGAGTCTTTGTTTCATATAAGGAACTCGATAAAGGAGAGAACTTAAAATGATTCGAATTGTCATTGCAGAAGATCAGCAAATGCTGTTAGAGGCAATAAGTTCTCTACTCAATCTTGAAGAAGATATAGAAATTGTCGGGCAAGCCAGTAATGGAGAAGAAGCGATGTCACTTGTACAGCAATTACAGCCTGATGTTTGTATCATGGATATGGAGATGCCTGTAATGAGCGGACTTGAGGCAGCGGAATCTTTAAAGTCATTTGAATGCAAAGTGGTCATTTTAACGACATTTCGAAGGACTGGTTATTTTCAACTCGCACTAAAAGCTAATGTAAGTGGTTATTTATTGAAGGATAGCCCGGGTGAAGAGTTAGCTTGCTCGATTCGCAGCATAATGGATGGCAAGCGAATATACTCCCCAGAACTTATAGATGAGTCTTCCAGCAATAATGGCCGGGAAATGGGAGTGTTAGGGCTTTTAGCCGATGGTCAATCCAAAATTGAACCGTCTAATCAGCAAAGCGGCACAATAGGGACAGTAAGGAAATATCTTTCGACCATTAAGGATAAAATGAAGTTACCGGCTGGTTAGGATTTGTTTCTTAAATCCTGTTGACACGTTTTTTTAAATTGTGTACGATGGATTAAATTATAATATTGAAAATTCTGTGATGAAGAGAGTAGTTCATTTTGAAATGGAAAGCGAGTTAGGGATGGTGGGAGCCTAATGCAGGACGGATGAATGAAGCGCACTTTGGAGAAATTTCTTGAAACGTTTAGTAGGGAAAATCGGGGAGTCACCTCGTTAACAATGGAAAGTGGTCACAATTTGTGGCAACTAGAGTGGTACCACGGGAATTCATGCTCTCGTCTCTTATTTAGAGACGGGGGCTTTTTTGTTTAGGAGGGAAAATGACGATGAATAAACCAATTGCAGAATTGATTTCAACTGCTTTGAACAATGAAATGCCAGCAAGTGAAATAGAAAAATTAATGGAAAAGCCAAAATTGATGGAGTTAGGTGATGTCGCCTTTCCGTGCTTTACTCTTGCGAAAAAATTCAAAAAATCGCCTCAAGTGATTGCGTCTGAAATAGCCCAACAATTAAACAGTAAGTTGATCCAAGAAGTGAACGTGGTGGGGGGTTATCTGAATATCTTCGTCAATCAACAGATGGTGACGGAAAACGTGCTGCAAACGATATTAAGGGAAAAAGATCAGTATGGTTCGATGCAGCCTGGACAGGAAAATGTCGTGATTGATTATTCCTCCCCGAATATTGCCAAGCCTTTTTCCATGGGGCACTTACGCTCAACGGTCATAGGGAATGCACTGGCTAACATTGCCGAAAAAAATGGCTACAATGCCGTGCGTATTAATCATTTAGGAGATTGGGGCACGCAATTCGGTAAGTTGATTGTCGCGTATAAGCTGTGGGGCGACAAAGAAGCAATCGAAGCTTCGCCGATTGAGGAATTATTGAAAATCTATGTGAAGTTCCATGAAAGAGCTGAAACGGATGAATCGTTGAATGAACAAGCACGTGCAAGCTTCAAGTCGCTTGAAGATGGGGACGAGGAAGCACTGGCATTGTGGAAATGGTTCAGGGATGCGTCTCTAAAAGAATTTGAAACGATATATGATTTATTGGGCATCCGTTTTGATTCCTATGCCGGCGAAGCGTTTTACAATGACAAAATGGATTCTGTCGTCGGGGAACTAAAAGAAAAAGGCTTACTTACCCTATCCGAAGGTGCCTATGTCGTGCAATTGGAAGATATGCCGCCTTGTTTGATTACGAAAACGGATGGCGCGACACTTTATGCCACGCGTGATTTAGCTGCAGCCATGTATCGTATAAAACAGTATGAGGCGAAGAAAACATTTTATGTTGTCGGAAACGAACAATCTCTGCACTTTAAGCAACTCTTTAATGTCATAGAAAAAATGGGCTATGATTGGTCAAAAGATTTGCAGCACGTAGCATTTGGCATGATGTTAAAAGACGGTAAGAAAATGTCGACACGTAAAGGGAAAGTCGTGCTGCTTGCGGATGTATTGGCAGAGGCGATCGAAACTGCGAAGCGCAATATTGAAGAAAAAAATCAAGCGCTTGAACAGAAAGAACTGGTTGCAAGACAGGTTGGTGTCGGAGCGGTAATCTTTAATGATTTAAAAAATAACCGCATGAACGATATTGATTTTTCATTAGAGCAAATGATGAATTTTGAGGGAGAAACGGGTCCATATGTACAATACACATTTGCACGAATTTCCTCATTGCTTGAAAAAGGTGAATTTAAAGAGCAGGCCATCCAGTATGAAGCTTTAGGAGAATATGCGTGGTCAGTCATCCAGCTGCTGGAGCAATACCCGATCATTGTCCAAAAATCATTTGAACAAGCCGACCCATCACAAATCGCGAAATTCAGCTTGCAGTTATCGCGTGCATTCAATAAGTATTATGCACATACGAAAATCTTAGTTGAAGATGAATGGAAACAAATGAAGCTCTCATTTGCTTTTTCCGTAGCGATTGTTTTAAAGGATGCGCTAAGTTTATTGGGAATTTCGGCGCCGAATAAAATGTGAGTTTAAATATCCCTGCAAAAAAAGGAATCCATTTTGATCTTTCAAAATGGATTCTTTAAATAAAATGGAAGCAAAATTGCCTACGATGTCATCGAACAATAAGGGGGATTTATCATCAAGTTTACCGTTGAATTGATCGTGATTTCCTGTATCTAAGTCAACCCTGGTGCAGTGGTACTACTTAATTTTCATATGCTTCTTGGTAAATGTGGTTTCCAATGTTTCAACCAAGAGTGTTTATTCAGGAACCAGAAGAAAAAGTTCTTGTTTCCAAAACAGGCTCTGCTATTAAAAATTGATGTGGGAAGAATTTGAATAAAATGGATTGACATTCATTGGTAATGTGTTAATATTTATAAAAATGGAACCGGTTCCAAAATTCGCGAATGGATGAATGAAATGGTTAAACAAGAAAACGCAAAAGTTACAATTTACGATGTTGCTAGAGAAGCAGGTGTTTCAAAAACCTCCGTTTCAAGGTATTTAGGGGGGAGATATGATGAACTCTCTGACAAAACCCGTAAGAAAATCGAGCTGGCGATCAACAAAATGGAGTACCGCCCAAACACGATGGCAAGAGGGCTCAAAAGCAATAAGAGTTATTTGATTGGAATCATCGTGGCGGACATCAACAATCCATATACGACGGCCATCCTTCGGGGGGCTGAGGATATATGCAGCCAGAATGGATATAATCTGATGATTTGCAATTCGGATAATAACCCCGAGAAGGAAAGAGGCTATTTTGATATGCTTCTATCCCATCGCATCGACGGGCTTATCATTCATACGACTGGCGGAAATCACGACATGTTAAAACAGATGCAAGAGCAAAAGACCCCGATCATCCTTTTGGATCGGAAGGTGCCAGATCTTGAAATCGATACGGTGGGATTGGATAATTTTCAGGCTACCTCACAAGCGGTCAATTATTTGGTTGGCCAAAATTATGAACGAATTGCGTTTTTCAGCGAACCTGCAAGCAAGGTCAGTACAAGGTATGAACGGCGGCTATCCTTTCAGCAAACGCTGATGAGCCACAGTCATCCGAGTTCAGGTGATGTTTATGAGGTCAATGTCGACGATTTAAAAGATGTCGAGTCCAAGCTCCAGCATTTTTTAGATGATTCAAAAGGCGTATCAAGAGCTATATTGACGGCAAATAGCGTCGTGCTATTAAAATTAATTTTACTTTTACAAGAAAAGAAACTTTCGGTCCCGGAAGATTTAGCCATGATGGGATTTGATAATCCGGATTGGAGCACCATTGTTTATTCGGGCATTACAACGATTGAACAGCCCACATACCAAATCGGGGTCGCTGCTATGGAAATGATCCTGAACCGCATTGATGGACAGGTTTCCCCAGCGCAGACAATGGCGTATCAAGCGAAATTGAATGTTAGGCAAACGACGCCTTTTATACAGAAATAAGTCTTCTAAGCTTGGAAGACTTTATTTAAAAGTAAAATGGTACCGGTACCATTTCTGGCGGAACACATTCATAAGGAGGAAGGATAAACGATGAAAGTCTTTGTATGCATGAATTCAATACCACTGGAAGTGCTTCAAACGCTCGGACATCTTGAAATCATAAAAGCGGTAGCGGCTGCCGGAGCTGATGGAATCGAAATCAGAAGAGAGCTATTGTGCCCGGATGATACGATGGAAGAATTGGGTGCCTTATGCAGGGAGCTTAACTTGGACATTTATTATTCCGCTCCTGATTTCCTGATCGGACCAAACCATCAAATGAATGAAATAGGTTTTAAACGCTTGGCAAGGGAAGCGGATGAACTGGGAGCGGAATTGCTGAAGATGCCTCTTGGAAACTACGATTTCTTTGAAACTGATATGTTTCGAATGAATGAGGTCTTGGTGAAAAATCTGCAAAACCGTGAATTAAAAATCACCATCGAGAACGATCAAACGCTTGGCGGTGGAAATGCAAACAGGATCGCTCATTTTCTGAGTCGCACCGAAAAGTTCGATATCCCGATTAGATTGACATTTGATACAGGCAACTGGCTGTTTACAGAAGAAGTACCAATGAAGGCTGCGAAAGATTTAGCGGTATATGTGGACTATATTCATTTGAAGCAAGTGAAGCGCGAGAAAGAGGAATGGGTGACGGAGCCGATATCTTTGCCGCTGCAGCCCGAGGTAATAGAGTTAATGGAACGTTTCAGTGGTACATGCCCGAGAGCGATAGAATTTCCGGTGACCCTGGAAAATGTAGAAACCTATATTTCACACATGAAAATGGAGCGGGGTGTTAGTCATGAGCGAGCTTAAGGTATTGACGATGGGAGAGGCTATGGCGATGTTCATAGCGGATGAGCCAGGGAATCTTGAAAACTGCTTTAGTTATAAACGTTATGTGGCGGGGGCGGAAACGAATGTAGCGATTGGCCTGTCAAGGTTAGGGATCAAAACTGCATGGATAAGCAAAGTGGGGGATGATTCGTTCGGGCGCATGATTATGAAAACGCTCACAAATGAGGGGGTGGATGTCTCCAATGTTTTGGTGGATCCACTCAATCCAACTGGGTTCCAGTTAAAATCGAAAGTCGAACAAGGAGATCCGGTCGTTGAATACTTTAGGAAGAATTCAAGCGCCAGTAAGATTTCCCTTGAGGACTTTCCCCTGGAGAAGCTCCCTTCCACTCAGCACCTGCATTTAACGGGGATACCTCCTGCCATTTCCAGCAGTTTCAGAGAGCTGTCGTGGCAAGTCTTGAATCATCTGAAACAAAAGGGTGTAACCGTTTCTTTCGATCCAAATCTGCGCCCATCACTCTGGCGGAATGAAAGGGAGATGATCAGCACCATCAATATGTTTGCGGCAGAGGCGGATTGGCTGCTTCCCGGAATGCAGGAAGGTGAAATTCTTACAGGATACAGCAACAAGGAGGATATCGCCAGTTACTACCTCGAACTCGGTGTTAAGCTTGTAGTAATTAAACTCGGGGAAGAAGGAGCCTACTTTGCGACCCAAAATGAAAGGAAGGAGGTACCGGTTTTTTCCGTAACGGAAGTCGTGGATACCGTAGGGGCAGGAGACGGGTTTGCTGTCGGAGTAATTAGCGCTTTACTGGAAGGGGCATCGAATGAAGAAGCAGTTTTACGCGGAAATGCGATAGGGGCCAAGGCCGTGATGTCTCCCGGAGATCACGAAGGCCTCCCTAATATGGAAGAGCTAGAACACTTTATGAAAAAAGGAGTGCTTCAATCATGTCTCAATTACAAGTAGCTTCGAGAAAAAGGTGGATGAGATTGATCCCCCTAGTGTTCATCACATACAGTCTTGCCTATCTCGACCGTGCCAACTATGGGTTTGGCGTAGCGGGAGGGATGGGGGAAGACCTTAATATCACAGCCGGGGTATCTTCCTTTCTGGCCGCGCTGTTTTTCCTTGGTTATTTCTTCTTTCAAGTTCCAGGTGCACATTACGCAGAAAAGAAAAGTGCCAAGATCCTGATTTTTTGGAGCTTGATTCTCTGGGGAGGACTGGCCACATTGACGGGGATGGCGACAAGTGTGGCATGGCTCTATCCGATTCGCTTCTTGCTTGGTGTTGTTGAAAGCGCTGTTATGCCCGCGATGCTCGTTTTCCTTAGCCACTGGTTCCTAAAAGAAGAACGTTCCCGGGCCAACACCTTTTTGATTCTGGGGAATCCTGTTACTGTATTGTGGATGTCGATCCTTTCCGGCTACCTATTGAAGGCATTCGACTGGAGATGGCTGTTCATCATTGAAGGACTTCCGGCTGTCCTGTGGGCGTTTATCTGGTATAAGCTCGCCAATGACCGTCCCAAAGATGCCAAGTGGCTTACCAATCAGGAAAAGCAAGATATGGAAGCTACCCTCCAGAAAGAGCAGGCTGCATTAAAACCTGTGAAAAATTATAGGGAAGCTTTTAAGTCAAAGCAGGTCATCGTGCTCAGTATCCAATACTTCATGTGGAGCATTGGGGTTTATGGGTTCGTCATGTGGCTGCCGTCCATTATTAAACAGGCGTCGAACATGGATATAGTGGCAACAGGCTGGCTTTCATCCGGACCTTATTTGTTAGCGGTCATTTCGATGCTGGCACTATCCTATTTTTCGGATAAAACATTAAATCGGAAAACGTTCGTTTGGACATCACTGCTTGTCGGGGCAATCGCATTCTTCGGGTCCTTCATGCTCGGCACATCGAATTTCTGGCTTTCATATGCCCTGTTGGTCATTGCAGGCGGTGCGATGTATGCCCCGTATGGACCGTTCTTTGCCATCATTCCTGAAATCCTTCCAAGAAATGTGGCTGGCGGAGCAATGGCCCTGATTAATAGCATGGGGGCGCTTGGCTCATTTGTAGGTGCCTATTTCGTCGGATATTTAAACGGATTGACCGGCGGGCCTGGAGCATCCTATATTTTCATGGCGGGATCTTTATTGATTTCAGCGATACTCACATTGATGGTTAAAAAGCCTGCGGTTATGCCAGTCAAGCAAATGGAGGTGGTTTCGTCTTGAAAATTCAGCTGGCGTTGGATCGCATGAATATGGAGCAAGCAATTGATATGGCACGAAGCGTGGAAGCCTCGATTGATTGGATTGAGGTGGGGACTTCTCTGATTAAAGAGTTCGGAGTGAACAGCATCAAAGAAATGAAAAATCACTTTCCGGATAAAAAAATCGTTGCCGACATGAAGACGATGGACAATGCGGCTTATGAAATGGATCTTTGCTTTCAAAGCGGGGCTGATGTAGCTACGGTAATGGGGGCTGCATCGGATGTAACCATCCAAAAATGCCTGGAAATAGCTTGTGAATACAAGGGGCAGATCATGATTGATCTATTGAATGTATCTGATACCCGGCTTGAGCAATTACGGATTTACAATCAGGCAATATTCTGTGAGCATGTAAGCAAGGACAGCCAGGAGAATTTAGGTCATGCCATGATCAATATGAGAAATCATGCTGGGTCCATGAGAGCTGCAGCAGGAGGGATCACTCTTTCATCCTTGCCTGTAATGATCAGGAAGGGACTTGATGTCATCATCATTGGCTCGGCGATTACAAAAGCAAAGTATCCAGCAGAAGCTGCCCGACTATTTAAGGAAACGGTGAATGGGGAGAAAGGTGTGAAGGAAGTTTGAAAAAGGAAATTGCGGTTATTTTAGAAGAAATGAACGGTGTATTTCACAAAATGGACGGAGGGGCAACGGATGCGCTCCTAAAAAATTTACGGTCTGACACCAGGATCTTCATCGTGGGTGAAGGCAGATCGGGCTTCATGGCCAAAGCCTTTGCGATGAGATTGATGCACCTTGGCTTAAACGTCTATGCAGTCGGGGAAACGATCACTCCTTCTATTGCGAAAGACGATCTGATCATAGCCATTAGCGGGAGCGGCTCGACCAAAAGTGTGATATCGGTTGCGGCAAAAGGCAGGGAAGTGGGATGCAAGGTGTTTTCGATCACGACGAATGACCAATCGGATTTAGCGAATGTCTCTCATGAGGTCTTGGTGATTCCGGCTGCAACGAAAAATCGCTTGGATCATGAAACGAAAAGCGTCCAGCCATTAAGTTCTTTGTTTGATCAATGTGTACATGTTTTATGTGATGCAGTATGCTTGGACTATTCATTAACCAAGTCCATAAGCCACGAGCTTACTTATTCCAAACATAGTAATGTAGAATGAAATATGGCGGGCTCCTTCAGCGGGGGCCCGCCTTTTTTGAAACGAAAAATGCCCTTACTCCCAAACGGGAATAAAGGGCATGTACCGTGACATGTCACGGCGATAATAAATTAATAAGCCAGGCTGAATAGGGCCTTGATGTGTGATAGATAGCGAACATTACTTGCTTCTTTCATCAATGTAGCCGGCAGACCTTTAAGGGACGTGTTATTGGCCCCAACGGTTGCCACCGCATCCTTACGGCCAAGGCTCGCAAGTGTACCTGAGTTTACTGGTGAAAATTCTTCAAGTTTCTTGCCTTCAAAGGCTGCATATAAGTTGTATCCAACAAGCTCGCCCATTTGCCAAGCATTTTGTGCAGTAGGAGCGTATGGACGTCCGCCTTCTGGAGGGAAAGCAACGGCACTGTCCCCGACAACGAATACGTCATTATGGGATTTGGATTGCAAGAACTCATTAACGGTTGCTTTGCCGCGATCCACTTCAAGGCCTGATTCGCCTACGATAGGAAGAGCCGCAACTCCGCCTGTCCAAACAAGCGTATTAGCAGTTATCGTTTGTCCATCTTTCAATTCGATTTGATTTCCTTTAACACCCGTTACAGGCAGACCTGTCAAGAATTCAACACCGCGTGCTTCCAAGCTAGTCATCGCACGTTCGATTAAGTGATCAGGCAGGACCGGAAGGATTTTTGGACCAGCTTCTACAAGCTTGATTTTCAAGTCCTTGAAGTCCACTCCGAACTTTTTGGCGATTTTAGGGAAATGATCCACGATTTCACCGATTAACTCGACGCCTGTTAATCCGCCGCCGCCGATCACGATGGTTGCGTCCGCTTCATTATTCGTTTGTGCATATTCGCGGATGCGATCTTCGATATGTTTGTAAATCTTGTTTGCATCATTTACGGATTTCAAGACCATGCTGTTTTCCTCAAGTCCCGGAATGCCGAAGAATCCTGTTTGGCTTCCCAAAGCAACAACCAGGGCATCATAAGATAAAGTGGAACCATTGGCAAGTTTCACTTCTTTGTTATCGACTGAGAAAGACTCCACTTTGGAAATGATAAGGTCGATATCTTTTCCTTTGAAAAGCTTTTCCAAAGGAATGGAAACGGCTTGTTCAGAAATGGATCCGCCTGCAAGACGGTGCAATTCGGTGATGATTTGGTGCGTTGGAAATTGATTCACCACTGTAACCTGCACTTCATCTTTATTATAATATTCACGTACGGATAAGGCAGATAGTAATCCTGCGTAACCTGCACCTAAGATGACGATTTGTTTTGACATAGTTAATCCCCCGTTCTTACTGAAAGTTTATCAAATTATTTTTGGTTTTTACGTTCTGAAGAGACCTCAAGAAAAGCTTGGGCGAAACGGAAAAGTTTTTGTGCTTGCGGATCTTTCATCATCCTTAACAGACCAAAAAGACCGATCACATCATTATTTACTTCAGCACGATCCTTAGCTTCGAGGGCATTAGCCGCAAGCCCTTTTACTGAATGGACTACAGGAGTCGCGATCTCCGAAATGGCGCTGACCGTATCATTTTTCAAAACATCATCAGTCGCAACCGATTGAGCGAAATCATAAGACTTTGTTAAAATATTCACTAATTCAGTCAGTTTTGGTAACTGCTCAACTAAAGTGTTCAATGATTCCTGAACCTCAGGCTTTAATAATTGGTCCAGTACATCTAATTGTTTTTGGCGGGCATTAAGTTGTTCAGTTTGTGATTGGGTAATCGTTTCTGACATATCCAATTCTCCTTTGCAATAAGCATTTTGTTGATGTAAATAGAAAAACTTGTAAAATATTACACAATGTGTGACAAGAAGAAATACTAACAAAAATGTAATAAAAGCTATCCTATAGTATATCCCTTTAGTAGCTTGAAAACAGCTGATTTTTTAAAAAAGATCCATAAAATAATCATTTCCTGCTTTTTCGAAGTATAAATTCCAAAGGAAGGTACCATTCTTTACCTAAAATGGACCTTAAGAGGTTGTCAATCATTATCCCCTATCATACATATTTCCATCTTGATTTGCCATCCTAAAATGATGGAGGTGAAAAAACGTGACCGATTTAGTATCTAAACTTACAGAAGAGAATAATGATAAAAAGTTTCATAAAATGGTTGGCAGTATGGAATATACTAAAGCGCAACTTTTGGAAGGTATGAATGGAATTTCTGAAGTTTACCTCAAAAACAGTGAGGAAGGCACATCGGAAACACCTGATCAATAAGATTGTTGTGTAAGCATAGCGAAACAGTTATGTTTACTTAAAATATCAGAACCAACCGAAAACAATGGCTTGAGGAAAACATACAAAGCGTTGAAGATAAATTCGCCAATGGCGAACTGGATAGTCTGGATGTCATTCGCCAGTATGGCGTCATCATCGATTACGCAACGAATAAAGTCCTGCCAGAATCAACAAAACAGTTCCGTGAATCTATGAAAACCCGTTCATTGGCTTATTGGAAGTAAGGTGAAAAAGGTTCCGAATTCATTCGGAACCTTTTTTCATCAGCCATTTTTAATGGAAGCCCATCAATTCCTTCACATGTTTACAATTTTCTTTTGAAGTGAGCATTTCCAAGAGCGTAAAGGCAACATCGAATGCTGTGGAAGGATTGTAGGATGTAATGATATTGTCCGTGATGACAATCGGTTCATTAACGACAATCGCACCAAAATCTTTTAGCTGCCCCTGTCTCTTACTGGTTGGATGGTTGTACGTAGTGGCCTTTCTTCCATCCAATATCCCGCTTTTTCCAAGTGGGAGAGAACCTACACAAATAGTTGCTATGATTTTGTTCTTATTATGAAAATACTTGATCACATCAAGAAACCTCTGATCATAGGCATCCTCATAGAAACCGGCTTCTTCAAAACCTCCTGGAATGGCCAAAGCATCGAAGTCATCAAGGTTCACTTGATCGATGGTCAATTCGGGCTGCACGATAAAGTTCCATGTACATTTCAATTGTTCATGAAGTCCCACTGTAACCAAATCAGTGGTACCATCCCCCTCTAATTTATTCCAGCCCAATACATCCGTAAACACACTTGCTTCAACCGCTTCGAATCCATTGGATAGCAGCATCAATACTTTTTTCATAGCAGCATCCCCCTTATTTATATTTGTCTTTATTATATAAAATTGAAATTGCCTAATACATACGATAAATTATGTAATCATCTCGCTTCTGTTTATTTTATAATGTATTTAATGGATTTTTATTAATAATAAAAAGTGAGGGTGATTGAAATGGATCGGACGGATAAAAAGATACTTTCCTTACTGGAGAATAACGGGCGCATGTCCATGAAAGAATTGGCACATGAAGTCTCCTTAACGGCACCAGCAACGAAAGAACGTGTGAATAAATTAGAGGAAAGCGGAGTGATAAAAGGATATAAAACGGAAATATCCCTTGAAAAACTTGATAGGAGCATAACAGCATTCATATTATTCGAAACGGATAGATGCAAAGACTTTTATCAATTTAGCTTGAGCCATCCGGAAGTTCTCGAATGCCACCGGTTAGCCGGTCAATATAGTTATCTTATTAAAATAAGTACATTTTCCATGGAAACGCTGGAAGACTTCGTCGATGAAGCCATTAAATATGGGAAATCGTCCACCCATCTGATATTTTCTTCCACATCGAAGAATGTTTTTTCAGGCGAGGAAATATAACCGGTTTTAATCCATTTACTTGCCATCTCTTTTATATATGAACAATTAGCAGGAATAAACCCCACCAATATAGAAAGTAAATAGTAACAAAAATCACAGTTGAAAGTTACAAAAAGGGAGTGGAGAGAGTGAGTTTTGTTTATGAGGAAGATAAGATAATGGAATTCCTTTTGCAGAATAAAAGTGAGTTTGAAGAATATCTTTTATCAGCAGCAGTCAATGTCAGGGATAAAATCGAAGAAATCCTGCTGATTGGAAATGTCGACCTTTTGAATAATGCACATAAGCTCATCCGTTATATAGTGGAACAGAATGAAACGGATATGATTGCCTTTGCCGAAAAAGAGGGAGTTACGTGGGCGACCCACTCCTTGACGCTTTCATTCAAGCTGGAATGGATTCAGGCTATCCGCAGAACGCTTTGGACCTTTCTTTATAAGTTCGAACAGGTTAAGAAAGAGTTTATGGAGAATTCCAAGGTCTTTTTTGATTTAGAGAAAAAAGTGAATGAAAAGGTTGATTTATTTCTTAAATCCTTTTTCGTCAGTTACTCCGATTACAAAGACAAATTGATCCTGGCTCAGCAAAACTTGGTGGAAAATCTATCCGTCCCGATCATTCCAGTCAATTCCAGCACCTGTGTCCTTCCGTTAATTGGGACAATTGATTATTCACGAATACGGATAATTGAGGAAAAAGTATTGATGGAGATAGGGAAGCTGCGGATACAGACCTTGATCTTGGATTTATCCGGTATCATTGATATGGAAGTTGAAATGATCAATGATTTAATGAAAATCCTCGATGGAACGGCAATGATGGGCTGTAAAGCTGTGGTGACTGGATTACGCCCTGAAGTTGTTACGAAAATGATCCGTTCAGGGATTCAGATAGATAATAAAGCAGAAACAAAAGGGACGCTGCAGCAAGCCTTAAACGACTATCTTGTAGTCACCTAAATCGTGAAGTGGGGGTCGCCATGTTTTGGTGACTTTTCTTTGTGGGTAATTTGGGATATTAAGGTAATTTATTTGTTATTTTTTTCGACTCGAATAAGTAAATGGAATGGGGAACGGATGCTCCGAACAAACCAAATCTAGGTTCCAGTTGATTTCAGAAATCTGCTCCCTTTACGCCGACTGTTTGTGAGGCCTCATCAAAGCAAGCATCTAGGGGAGTCTCGATTAGCCAGTTATTCGGCAGGGGTATTGCAAATTTCTTCAATGGAACACTCCAAAGAAGGTTTTCGTTTCACTTCAGCAAGGAATAGACATATGTATCATGAGGGATGCCGTTTTGGTAAATATAACTCCTTAAAATTCCTTCCTGGATGAAACCCAGCTTAAGCAAAAGCTCACTTGATGGCCCGTTTTCCAGAAAAACGACTGCGCCGATGCGGGTTAAGTCAAGGTTGTTGAAACCGTAAGCGATAATTTCTTTAAGAGCTTCTGACGCAAATCCTTTGCGCCAATGTGCAGGATGGATTTCATAACCGATTTCCGCCCGTCTGTATTTGGGACTGTGAGCATGAAAGCCGATAGTGCCAATTAATTCTTGCGTATCTTTTCTCTCAATTCCCCAGCGAACCGCCCGTTTTTCAAGGTAGCTTTTCGCAAAAGATGCTACAATATCCTTCGCCTGTTCGATATTATCCAATGAATCCTGCCCATAAAAGCGGGTGACTTCATCTTTTGATAAACATTGGTATAGAGCTTCCGCATCACTTTCACGAATTTCCCGTAGCAGTAACCTTTCCGTGTTCAATACAGGAAACATAGTATTCCCTCCTCATATAGCAGTTTTATATCTATTCGGTCTCCACAAAGATTTTTCCTTTATTATGAAGTGCCTATTTTGCCGGTATTTTCGAGAGTAATCGGACAAGCTAACATTAGCAGGCATTAAACATTTATTGAATTTAAGGGGAGATACGATTATGGGAAAAAAACATCGCAACCGTACCGGTTCACCGAAAAAGAATAACCATATTCCGAAAGCGGACATCATTGCAGAACATGAAGCACACGGTAAGGAATATTCTGCGAATAAACGAAAGAATGGCCCAGGTTCCAATACAGATTGAGAAACTTAATGACCGCTCTAGCCTTTAAGGTCAGGGCGGTTATTTGTGTTTCTTGCCATCAAACGGTTCATCCTATATCTTAAAGAATGAAGAACCATTGAAGGGAGTTAGGATGATGAAAGCACTTGTCTTTGATAATTTCGGCGGACCGGAAGTCCTGTCCGTAAGGGAAATTGCAGAACCTGAACATTCAAAATCAGCCGTGATTGTTCGAATGAAAGCAATCGGCTTGAATTTTGCTGATGTATATAGAAGGAAAGGGAATTATCATTTGGTGGGTGATCCCCCATTCATTTTAGGTTATGAAGGGGCCGGTGTCGTCGAATATGTCGGGGAAGATGTTCATCATGTGAAAGCAGGTGACCGTGTCGGGTTCGCTGATGTTCCCCATGCCAATGCGGAGCTGGTTTCAGTTCCAGCTGATAAACTGTTACCGCTACCTGAGGGCATTTCCTTTGAAACGGCCGCTTCCGTTTTACTTCAAGGATTGACTGCCCAATATTTAACTCATGACAGCTATTCAGTTAAAGAAGGGGAAACCATTTTGGTCCATGCCGCTGCAGGTGGAGTCGGTCAATTACTGACACAGATGATCAGGATGAAGGGCGGTCAGGTCATTGGCTTGACCTCATCAAAGGATAAAGCGGCTGTTGCCAAACAAATGGGTGCGGATCATGTTTTCCTTTACGGATCTGACTGGGTGAATTCCATTAAGGATGTAACCGGCGGTAAAGGCGTTGATGTCGTTTATGAATCAGTGGGCCAAACCTTGATGAATAGTTTCGAGGCGACCAAGACTGGAGGAACTGTGGTGTTTTTTGGGATGGCAGGCGGTGATCCAGAGAAAATCGACCCGAGAATGTTAATGGATACATCTAAGGCATTAATAGGTGGAGACCTTTGGAACGTCCTGACTACCCATGAAGAACGGACAAGAAGAACAGCAGAGCTGTTCGAATGGATTCTGTCAGGGAAAATCCTCATCAAGGAACCGACTCTTTTTTCGTTGGAAAATGGGGCGGATGCACATAGACTTCTTGAAAGCCGGAAAAGTTCGGGGAAAATATTATTAATACCATAACAAGTCATGTGGGCTTTCCATTCTAAATGGAGGCCCATTTCCTTTACCCGAATAGTGGCCTGCCGCATTCAACACCTTATTCATACTTATGATCAGAACCTTTTTCAGTTCCTTTATATAGACCCATTCTTAGACCCTTAGAATAACTCCATAATAAATGCCCTTGCCCTTACAGGGGTTATTGCCTGCCGTCAAAACAACCTGCTGCCCAAGTTCCCTTATCCACAAGATCCATATGGAATTCACGAATTCAGAGGAGAAATCCACAGTGGGCCAATCACCAAACCACAATCGTCATTCTGCAATTCACATTCAGATTTCGTTACAAGCAAAAAAAAGAGAACGGATCCGCTCTCTTGGAAAACATATGACATATTAAAAGGCTTAAACCGTGTGATTTTAAGAGGAAATGGAGAGAACATCTAGACGCTCCTTTTGGATTGCAAAATAGGATTGGAGGGTTTCCTTCTTCTTTGTGAGAGGGGAGTTCCGGACAGACGGAGCCACTGCATGATTGCCGAATTTAAGAAGCAAGGTCAGCAGCTTGTCCAACTGGCCATATGTATCGTTTCTAATGCGCGCCATATACTCGGCAGCGATCTGCTTATCATCATCGGTACTTTTCCTTTTTCCTTCTGCCCGAGATTCTTCGGTCACAGTCTTTACACGGGAAATGAGCCAATTTTCGCACCAGTCGTTCAGCACATGGCGAATGAAGTCTGCTTGATGGTACTTATGGAGAATGGGCTCCATATGTTCAGCCATTTCTAAATCATTCACTTCCCGGCAGAGAGCTTTCTCGGAAATGTTTCTATGAAAATGAGCGCGTTCAAGCAGGCTTTTGATGGATTCTGCCTGGTGGGCATACTTGACCATCTGTTCCAATGTCTCGTTGTACATGATCTTGCTTAAATAAGCAGAGGCTTGTTTTGGGGCAAGAAGTAACTGCTTATTGGCAGGAAGTGCTTGGCCAAATTTCTTAAGAGAATGAGAATAGACGTAACGTGCTAACTTCTGCAGTTCCTTTTGAATATCATTGGAGATGTTTGTCGCTTCTTGCAGAAATGAACGAAAAATAAATTTGCCGACCCGTTCCAATTCCCTGCATACGGAATCATTGATATGCCCAAGGTAGCCAGAGTTAAAAATCGTTCTCCGCAACAATGTCCGTTCCGCCCTATTTTCCTTATACTGCTCCAAGACGCCTTCGGTAAAGGTGAATACCAGAACTTCTTTCTTTGAAAAAGCCCTGCTCGCAAAAGAAATCGTCACTAAATGGCCTAAAGCGTCATGGATTGCATCGACTGTATCCAATAAGCGCTGCCTTGTGAATAGCGAGCTGGAATCAGGAATGATTTCATTATATTCGAATAGAACTTCTTCAGACTTCAAAACAGACATTCGGAATGCCCCCATAAGCAGCAGCCGTTTGCCATGAATCGTTAAGGTTTTGAAAGCATCGCTATAAAAGAAACGGTATTTCTTGCAATAACGGTCCGTCTTTCTGTTATAGCCAAGATTACTTGCAGGACCAAGGTTAAACTTATATAAAATATCTTCACCTTGATGAACAGGCACAAACACTTTTTTTAGTGAACCTTGTGGTGCGGTGAATTTATTGATGATCTGCCTTAAGTACTTTTCTGTCGTGCCGACTCCTCGGGCCATCATATGAAGCGGGCTCTGGATGACCCCGTCCCAATCACTGTGGAGCAAGGCGTACAAACATGTATCGAATTCAGTGGAAGATACATTCCTTAATAGGTATTGGTAAGTTTCTTCATAAATCATAAGGCATCCATCCTTTTTTAGAGTCTATATAAACATTAAATCGGTAAAAGTAGCATCATTGGAGTAAATAGTTTTGGAAGTTTTTTGACGTTATTTCGATATATTTTAAAAATAGTAAATTAGTTGTACAAAAGTGATAAAATGGGTAAATGGGAACATACATGACAAGGAGAGATTTTTAAAACCATGATACTTTCACTACTCGTTTTCATCTTGAAAGGAATTTTAATGAAAATACCATTTGCCTTACTGGGACTTTCCTTGATTCCGCAGAGATGGACAAACGCAATCACCAAAAAGGATATACCTTTTTTCATTGAACAAGTTCTGAGACTTTTAGTTTCTGCTGCCGTATTGTTTTTCGTTATCGATATCATGCTGCTGGATCTTACTGCCGCTGCATTCTTTTCGAGTTTTGCCATTATTCTTGGGCTCATTCTGATCATCGATTCAAGAATGTATATGTACAGTGCGAGTGAATCTTCAAGTACCCGACGGAATCGGAGGGGAGATGTCGCTGCGAAGCAACCAAAAACACCTTGGAACGTACATTTCAATAGTTTGATAGGGCTCGTTTTGATTGCAGCATGGGCCATCATGCTGTTTTACCCAATCACTTTTGCCACAGATCTGCATGGATTGGCGAAGGTCGATAAGAAAAAAGAGCTGGAAGAAGTTCAAGATATAAAAACCATGCCGCTTGTTACAGTCAAAATGGCTGACGCAAAAGGCGATGCAGCGATTAATAAAATTGAAAATGCATCATATTTCACTGAAGGCGAATACCGTTTAACCAATATAAATGATGAATTGGCTTATACATCACCAATTGAAATGGACGGGTTTCTGAAAGCAGGGAAAGCGGAATACACGCCAGGTTATAATCTGATTTCCGCCGTATCGACGGATAAAGGGGCAAGCACTGTCAAAGGGAAGATGCTGTATGCTCCCTCACAGTACCTCGATCATGATTTGGAAAGGACCATCCGCAAGAGATATCCGAATAAAATCATCCATGATTCATATTTGGAACCGAACGAAGATGGAAAGCCCTTCTTCGTAGCTTCAGTCGGACATTATTTGAAATACCGCAGCGGTCCCGTAGTGGACGGGGTGGTATTGGTGAATCCGGAAACGGGGGACACGAAATACTATCCAAAAGGAAAAGAACCTAAATGGGTGGATAGGACATTCACATTGGAAACAGCCCTGGAATATTGGACCTACTGGGGAAAATATGTTCACGGGTGGAAAAACCAGTCCCTGATTGGGCCGAAGAAAGATGTCCTGATTCCAAATGAGGATAATATGCAAGTTACGTTTAACGAAAAAGGCGAATTGATATATGTAGTGGACTTTACCCGGGCTAAATCAAAAGGCAACTCCAAAACCCTTGTAGGTTATGGTGTTTTCAATGCAAAAACCGGTGAAATGACGTACTATAAAGGCGTCACGTCCGTTCTAACTGGAAAGGAAGCAAAATCCAACGCCAATGCTAGTGAGTTTTTGTCTAAATATCCAGGCTGGAAAGCCACTAATGGAATTTTCTATACGATTTACGGTGCTCCCACTTATGTCATTCCGGTTACAAAGGGCAGCAAGTTCCAAGGAGTGGCGATTGTTTACGCCAATAGCGATAATCCTCAAGTGGTCTTTGGGAAAACGAAAGACGAAGCTTTCCGTAATTATAAAAAGCTGATTGCCTCTTTAGGGAAAGTCAGCGGTGTGACGCCTCAAAAAGGATTTGAAATGAAAGAAATAAAGGGGAAGGTAATAAGGATCAATGATGCCAATCTCTCAAATGGATACGTATTCCATTTAATCGTCGAAGGCAATGCCAAGAGGTTCTCGGTGGACCCAGGTGTCAATGCGCTATCTGATATTGTGTTGACGAATGTAGGAGACCGGGTTGTGCTGAAGGTGATGGATATGGAAGAAGACATCGTTCCAGTCGATGAATTCACTAATCTAGACTTACCAAAGAAGTGATAATGGACCAGTGGACATCGGAATGATGGATGAGTGGATACCTGCTTGCCATCTCCAATATAAACATGAAAAAAAGCATTGTTATCCGCAATGCTTTTTTTCATGTCTTCGAATGATTGTCATTATAAGTCCGATAGATTGAATGAAAGGATGGATTCCATATAATATCCCTTTTGAATGACGGCTTTTATTGCGAAGTGCCCATTTATCCGTTTCCGCACCCGGTACAGGAGTGAAGCGATTTCTTCTGCAGTCACAATTTGCTCGGGATCACCGACTCTCTCTGGCCATACTTGCTGGACAATCTCTTCCTTTGAAATAAGGTTGTCCAAATTCTCATAAAGCAGCTTAAAGCAATTGAATTCCTTAGTCGGCATTTTAATGGGTGATTCTTCATTGATGATCACGGTCTGAAGGTGCTCATTGATCGCTACGGTTTGCTGGATATCGGGGTTCACCGGCGTGAAATCCCGTGTTAAATCGTTGTCGATGGAAATCATAAATTCAATCAATCCATTAACCAAAGTAATTGAATCCCCCGGTTCAATGTGACAGGGATTGCCCGGTACGAGCGGCATCTGGTTCACCGAGGTACCGTGTTTGCTTGCCAAATCATCAATGAGTAGCTGTCCTTCCTCCATATAAATCCGGCAATGTTCCCTGGAAACAAAGTCATTGTAAAGCTTGAAATCAGCTTTGGAGTGCTGGCTTGCACGGCCGATCAGCAGGCTTTTCCCTTCAAATACATAGGCGAATTCCTCGGTTTGACCTTTGTGCATGGTCCTCAATACAACCTTGAAAGTTTTATAGATCATTCACTTCATACCCCTTAAAAAATCTGAAAATTTAAATTATTTTCATGAATTTATCATTTTGGCTACATGGCTGTTTAGTGGGTTCAATTTTATAATTATAAATTATCAGTCGCTTACTTACTAACGAAAAATGAAAAAATACAAATTAGGCACACAGCCATTATAACAAAGAGGAACGATGGATGAAGAAGAAACTCTATTTTTGCTGATATTCGCTTTGACTGTGGGAGGAGAATTTTTATGGAGTTTCCTCAAAGCCGACCAGGCAGCACCGGAAGAAGTATGCGATGAAAATGTACCTTACGCTTGAACGCAATGGAAAAGGAGTTGACCAAAGGTGAGTATGTGGAGAGATAGGATAAATGCCTTCAGCATCCTGCTGATGATCATTAGCATGATGGTATATATTATTTTTCCCCAGCCCTTTACCCTCATTCTGTACTGTATATTTGGCATTGCCTTTATCAGCCTGACTTTACTGAATTAAGCATATCCTGGATTAGAAGAGGAAGAAGACAGAAAAAGGTGGGGGAGGCATGTTGAAAACATGAATCCTCCACACGATTAGAAAGTTTCAGTTCACCTGTTTGTGAAAAATCATAGATGATATCAAAAAGCCTGCCGAATCAACGGCAGGCTTTTTTTACAAGCTAATTTTATAAAGTCCCTTTCCTTGTTTTATGATAAAAGTGATACTAAAATCACACATTTCTGTTATTTATTATAAAGTAAGTTAATTTTACAATGAAATATACCTATATTAACCACTGCTTAGTAGTAATGTTACTTAAGGAGGGTGTTGGAGTATTCCTATTATGTTTTTGAAAAAGAGAATTCAAGGGGAGGGAATAATAGTATATGAAAAAATTAATATTGGTAATAGGTGCTTTCTTGCTGCTTGGACTAATCTTAATAAATGTTTTTACTAATTCAGGAGCAATGGCACGTGATGAAATTGAAATTAATAAAACATATTTAAAAGACTCAAAAGAATTGGTGGCTGATATGAGTATCTCTGGCAACCTTCATAAAAAGAAAACGCTAGAGATAAAAACTATTTTAAAAGAGGAAAATACAATTTCCATAAAGAATGATCAAACTGGCGGTGAATTGGAGTGTATAGTAATTAATTCAAAGGGAGAAAAGGTATTCCTTGAAAAAATAAATGGCGATACAATTCGTACATTTGAATCAATGTCTGGAGAAGGAATCCTCAAACTAGTTTTAAATAGTGGGAAACATGATGCAATGATTATTATAAATGAAGATGAGCATAAAAATGACTAGGCAGAACCTTAAAATCTTGAACCAATTCCGTACGGGAGCGTAAAGCGTATCAACATTGCAAAAGCGGAACTATGATCGACAAAGATATTCTTAGGAGAAGAAGCAGGAACCCACTAAGGGTCCCTGCTTAAGTTTGTAGGCAAAAGGGGTTTTATCTAAATTTCAAAACAAAATTGATTGGAGCGGGTGTGCGAGACTCCTGCGGGAAAAGCGCGTCGAGGGGAGACCCCGCAGGCTCAAAGGCGCCAAGGAGGCACCCGGACCGCCCGCGGAAAGCGAGTGCCTGGAGTGGAATGATATTCATCGAGTTTGTCTACAGTCTGAAGCAGGAACCTATTAAGGGTCCCTGCTTTCTTTCATTCTAAAAAACCGATGAGGATATTGGCACTTTACCTCCAATCGTTTTATGAAATCCCGGGGCGTCATGGATTTAACATGACTTTAAAAGAGCCATTTTTTTGCAGAAACTGTATAATTAATAGGCAGAGGTAGACATTAAAAAATGGACTGCAACTGAGTTTTATCGCGTGTATTAACTGAATATGAGTGAAAGAACCTTTATACAAAAAGTCAAAATAAGAAAAGGAGAAACCATGACAAATGAAACGGGATGGAATTTAGACAATAGCTATGCACGTCTTCCGGAAAAGTTTTTCACGAGCACGAACCCAACTCCTGTACGTTCACCGGAGTTGGTCATTCTCAATGAGAGTTTGGCTGGAACTCTTGGTTTGGACGTTAAGTCGCTCCAAAGCGAAGATGGCGTGGCGGTGTTTGCCGGAAACGAGCTTCCTGAAGGTGCTTCGCCTCTTGCCCAAGCATACGCGGGGCATCAATTCGGTCATTTTAACATGTTAGGGGACGGCCGGGCGATATTGCTTGGCGAGCAGGTCTTGCCCGAAGGCGATAGGGTCGATATCCAGCTGAAGGGTCCAGGAAGAACGCCGTACTCCCGCGGGGGCGATGGCCGGGCTGCACTTGGACCGATGATGCGCGAATACATCATCAGCGAGGCGATGAACGGGCTCGGCATTCCTACCACCCGAAGTCTGGCAGTGGTGACGACCGGTGAAACGGTAATCCGTGAAACGGGGCTGCCTGGTGCCATCATGACCCGTGTTGCTTCGAGTCATCTTCGTGTCGGAACCTTTCAATTCGCTGCAAAATGGGGCACGATCGAGGAACTCCGGACACTTGCCGACTATGCCATTAAGCGTCATTTTCCAGACATTGAAACCGATGAAAGCCGTTATCTTTCGCTGCTGCAGGAAGTGGTCAAGCGTCAGGCAAAGCTCATTGCCCAATGGCAGCTGGTTGGCTTCATTCATGGGGTGATGAACACCGACAACATGACGATTAGCGGGGAAACCATCGATTATGGACCTTGCGCCTTCATGGATGCCTATGACCCTGCAACAGTATTCAGTTCAATTGATACACAAGGCCGCTATGCCTATGGTAACCAGCCGGTTATTGGGGGTTGGAATCTTGCGCGATTCGCTGAATCCTTATTGCCGCTGTTTCATGATGACATGGATCAGGCCGTTACACTGGCACAAGATAAGATTTCCGTTTTTAACGATCTGTATCACGCTAATTGGTTAGCGGGAATGAGGGCGAAGCTGGGGATATTCAATGAAGAGACACAGGATGAAGCCCTTATTAATGGCATCCTCAGTATGATGAAAAAGCATGGTGCCGACTATACCAATACCTTCCGTGCTTTGACCTTTGATAAAATGGAGGATACGGTCCTTTTCGGGACACCGGAATTCGCTCAGTGGCAAGAGCTATGGCAGGCAAGACTGGGCAGGCAGAAGGAATCGAAAGAATCTTCGAATCAGTTGATGCAGAACAGCAATCCTGCAGTGATCCCACGGAACCACCGGGTGGAAGAGGCATTGGAAGCGGCGGTGGAACAAGGGGACTACAGCGTGATGGAACGGCTATTGGCTGTTCTTTCAAATCCTTATGCACACTGCGAAGAACAAGCTGAATACTCGACACTGCCTGAGTCAACAAAACCTTACCGGACCTTTTGCGGTACCTGATTATAAGTTAGTTTATGCGTGCATGGAGATAATGAAGCAGCTCCCGCGATTGAAGTCGATTCTTCGTCAACTTCAATTGCGGGAGCCATTTTTGTGTTTCGTCAGTAAAAAAGTTTGGTTTGAAGAATGTCCAGGGCACGGTCAATATCCGCTAAATCTTCATTTGATGCATGCTGCAGCCGGCTTTGGAAATGGGATTCTACGATTGCAAAAGCCTCGTTCATCATCATTTCCCCCTCTTTGGAGAGACGGATGTATTGTTTCCGTCGATCTTCCGAATCACTTATTTTTTCAATTAAATTCTTTTCGCTTAATTTTTTCAATTCACGGCTCGTGTTAGGCATGGAGATATGCTGACAGTCACTGATTTCACTTGGTGTGACAGGCTGACTGACTGTTATATATTCAAGAATTTTATATTGAACCGGCGTGATGGAATCGGATTTTGCATTTTGTGTCAATTCGTTTGTGACTTGATGTACGGAAGTTGTAAATGTAACCATTTTTTCAAAAAGAGCTTTTTTGTCCATAACTTTCACCTCTTACTGAGAAGATATCAAAAGTGTTATCAAAATACAATTATCATTTGACAACAAAAAAGGTGTTGTTGTATTATTGTTATCAAATGATAAGTAAATGGGGGGACGTCATGAACGTGCTGGTCATCTACACATATCCAAATCATGAAAGCTTAAGCTATGCATTTTTAGAAAAAGTCATCAAAGGCAGTAAGGAGAACCCCAACATAAAGGGGCTCCAGGTCTTGGATTTATATGAAGAGGGCTTTAATCCGCTTTTGGAGTTCAATGAGCATAAACGAAGGCGTGATATGCACCGTGATCCTCAACTTGAAAAATATAGAAATCAAATTACCTGGGCCGACAAGATTGTCTTTGTTTATCCAATCTGGTGGGGGAGGCCTCCGGCAATGCTGATGGGATACATTGATCAATTATTTTCTGCGAATTTTGCCTACAGGGATAAAAAGGGATTGTTCCCGGAAGGCCTTCTAAAGGGAAAGTCTGTCGTATGTGTGTCCACGATGAAGGGACCTGCCAAGTATCCGCTTCTCTGGTTGAATGATGCGCATAAAATATTGATGAAAAGAGCCTTATTCAATTTTGTCGGAATCAAAAAAGTGAAGTTTTTCGAATTCGGAAATATGGAAAGCCCAAAGGGGAAACAAACTCAAAAGCTAGAAAAGGTTTATCGGTATTTCAGAAAGGTGGAAAGCTAAGTTTTTACGAATTAAAAGAGGAACCCCATTCATGTATGGAACATCATAATGAATGGGGTTTGCCGTATTCATAGTTTTGTTTTCACGAATCTCCATTTGTTCTTAATAAGCGTAAGGATCATACAAATCATCATGATCGTCAATGAAGCTAATCCGCTAAACCATATGCTTTGGAATTCACTTACATAAGGCTGGATGATGTATGAAGCCACAATGGCCAGGACCGCGCTTATCGGTATGTAATCAGCGACTTTCCCTTTGCTGAATACGATAACCAGGATGGGAGCAAGCAATGCCGAGTATATATTGCCTGAATAAAATAAGAGCTCCAATAGGTTTGGGGAATAGAAGAGTGTAGCAAAGAAGACCAATCCTCCAATACAGATTGAAAGCAGGCAGGCCATCCTTATTTTTTGCTGGTCGCTTTTTTTTGTTTTTAATGGTTCAAGAATATTGGCTACGATCAGGCTTACCAATGAATGCAGGCAGGCACCGAATGTTGAGGTGATTGCACTGAAAGCGCAGAGCACAAAAAGGATGAAAAAGAATGGTGTCGTTATTTTGTTTGCCAGTCCAGCCAGAATCGAGTGTATATCAGTGAAGCCGCCCGTAAAGATAACCATGATGAACAGGGATGAAAAGGAGAGCGGGAAGATGATCCATATAAGACCAGATAAAGAGAATGTCAATGGAACCTTTTTGATTTCTATCATGAATAATCGCTGCCATGATGTCAGGTCAAAGAAAAACTGGCCGAACCCTACAAGAAGTCCTGCAAAAAGAAAACTCCATAGATCATATTTATTGATGACGAGCATGTATGGATGGTATAAACGAATCCCATCATAAACAGGCTGAATCCCTTCTTTAACGAAAAAATATAAAGGAATTAAGATAACCGCGGCAAACATGAAGATGACTTGAAAAGCTGCGAATCCATGAATGAGCTTTAACCCGCCGAATCCAGCATAAAGGACACAAAAACCGAAGAAAAAGAACAACCCGACATAGAGCGGGGTATCGAAAAGAAACTGACATAGGGTGGACGCGGCCATTCCCTGAATGAATAAAATGTGTAAACTGGTTATGATCAGAATCACGATCAATATCCAATATCCGAGGGGATGAAGCCGGGCTTTTAAATAGTCACCGATGGTCAAACCCACGGGGAAATCCTGCCGGACCCTCTTCCCGATGAAGCTGAACATGAACAGGGCGATCGCTCCCATCAGGGCGTATCCGATCCCTCCGAAAACTCCATACTTCACCATCGATTCGGGGGATGATAATATCGTGGTTCCTGTCACCCAGCGTGCCAGGAGGGAGATGATCCCCAAACCCATCCCGATTTGAATGGGGCCTTGTACGTATTCTTGAAATGTACGTGATCGCAATGTTCATTTTCCTTTCTCGCGGAACTCCTTGGGCGTGATTCCCTCTATCTTCCGGAATAAAGTGCTGAAATAATGCTGGCTATTGAATCCCGATTTTTCAGCGACGTCTGATATGCTCCAGCTGGTGTTATTGGTTAAGGCCCTTTTAGCGGCCTTTATTCTATAGTGCATTAAATATTCCGAAAAGGAAGTGCCGACTTCTTCATGGAATTTCCTGCTTAAATAAGTCGGATTGGTATGCACTTCACGAGCGATGTCCGAAAGGGAGAGCTTTTCGGCATAATTTTCATGAATGAATGAAAGCGAATGGTGAATCAGGGTTGAATAGTTATGGGAAGATTCCCTTTTGTCATACTTAGCCAGGACTTTATGCAATTCACTTTCTATGACAGGTTTCGTTAAATAATCAACCACGCCAATCCTGATGGATTGTTGGGCATAATCGAAACTTTGATGCGCGGTCACCATTATGATTTCTACTTCATTGTTCAGTGCCCTTAGGTCTTCACCAAATTCAAGACCCGATCGCCCCGGTAGATTAATATCCAGGAAGGCGAGGTTGATTTTATGATTTTGGTTGAGGGTCAGTGCCTGACAGGCATCAGCAGCTTTGTAAAACTTCCAAAAAGGGTATATGGACTGAATCATATATTCCATTTGTTCCAGGACCAATGGTTCGTCATCAACTAATAATACATTCATTCCGGCGCCGCCTCCTCCATTTTCTTATCAAAAACCAGTGGCCATGATACCTCAACCTTTGTTCCCGATTCATTAGAAGCTATATTCAATTGTGCACGGTCATTGAAATACAAATATAAACGTTTTTGGATATTATCCAGGCCATGGCCGCCTTCGTCCGTAACGGAAGATGCATTTCCCATTAATCCATTATCCGCCACTTCCAGATACACCATCTGCGAATCCAGATAGAATCGGATATGAAGAAGGGCTTCACCCACTTTTTTTTCCAAACCGTGTTTAAACGAATTTTCCACCAAAGTCTGGAGAATGAAGGGGGGAACCAGTGCGATTGATAATGGTTCCGGGCACTCCATATCAATCTTGAGCCGATCACCGAAGCGAAGGGTCTGGATGTCGAGATAATGCTGGGTATACTGAATTTCCTGGGAAAGGGGGATCAATGGTTCTGATGCTTTATATTTGAATTTCAGGAATTGCGAAAATGCCTCTAAGGCCCGAATCAATTCAGCCGTCCTGTTCAGGCGGGCCAAGCCCAATATGACATTTAGTGTATTAAACAAAAAGTGTGGCTGGATTTGCTGGTTCAATTTATTATATTGTGCTTCTTGCAGCGCTTGCTCCAGACGGATCTCTTTGTTTTTATTTTCAAGAAGGTCGATCCTCTTCTCGAATATGAATAGAAATAAAAGAGCGATAGCTCCCATGATGGGAGCTAAAATGAAGAGCATGATAATTAAGGTGAATCCCTCGTAACTTAGCATGGAGAACCTCTGCTGGTTATATTTTTAAATAACTTGAATTATTCGTTTATTAGTATCATACTAAAGACCCCTTCGGAAATCTACAGCTTATGACACAATGTGACAAGCCACTTGATGATTTTGTGCCGATCGTTTTAGTTCGGGTAGCTGTGTTTTGCAGATATCCTGTACAAAAGGGCATCGTGTATGGAAGCGGCAGCCGCTTGGAGGGTCGATGGGTGAAGGTACATCACCCGTCAATAGGATCCGTTCCCTTTCTTGCACAGGATTCGGTACTGGGATGGCCGATAGCAATGCCCTTGTATATGGATGCTGCGGCTGTTCGAAAATGGACTTTTTATCCGCTATTTCCACTATCTTCCCGAGATACATGACCATTACCCGATCTGAGATATGTCTGACCACACCTAAATCATGTGATATGAAAAGAAAGGTAAGGTCGAACTGCCGCTGTAAGGATTTTAATAAATTCAGCACTTGCGCTTGAATGGAGACATCCAGTGCAGATACAGCTTCGTCACATATGATCAATTTTGGGTCCACTGCCAGAGCCCGCGCAATACCGACCCGCTGTCTTTGGCCGCCGCTGAATTCATGCGGGTATCTTTCCATGGATTCCGGTCTCAGCCCGACATGTCCCAATAATTCTTCAATCCTGCTCTTTCGATTTTCTTTAGGCACTACATTTTGGATAGATAAAGCTTCCCCGAGAATTTGGCCGATAGTCTGTCTAGGATTAAGCGAGGCAAATGGATCTTGAAAAATAACTTGCAGATCCTTCCTGGTACGCCTCATTTCTTTTTTTCCTAAACTCAATAAATCCTTATCCTGAAAGTGAATGCTCCCGCTTGTTGGTTCATCCAATCGAAGTATGGCCCTACCGGTAGTCGATTTTCCGCAGCCGGATTCGCCGACTATGCTTAAGGTTTCACCCTGATGGATATCGAAGGTAATGTCATCAACGGCTTTTACATGATTGATGGTTCTTCCGAAAAATCCACCCTTGATCGGAAAATATTGTTTCAATTGATCCACTTTAAGCAGAACCTTTTTCTCTGCAGCTGGTACAACCATCATTAAATTCCCACCTTCTCTTGAGCGTCATATTCTTTCTCCCATTGGGGGGTGAACATCCAGCAGCTGACCTGGGTGTTTGGGCCGATTGCCTGGAGATCCGGTACGGCTTGTTCACAAATGCTCTTCTTGTTTGCACAGCGGGGAGCGAAGCTGCATCCCTTGGGCATGTTGTAAGGACTTGGAACGGTCCCGGGAATTGTAGTCAGTTCTTCCTGGTCCATGTCCAGACGCGGAAGGGAGTTTAATAAACCAATGGTGTAAGGATGTTTTGGGTTTGTGAATATTTCCTTGGCCAAAGTGTATTCAACGATTTTCCCTGCATACATGACGGCAACCCGATCACAGGTTTCGTATACGACACCCAAATCATGAGTAATCAAAATGACAGCCGTCCCGAAATCCTTTTGCAGCGTCTTGATTAGTTCGAGGATTTGGGCTTGGATCGTAACATCCAGTGCTGTTGTAGGTTCATCCGCTATTAAAACCTCAGGGTGGCAGGCAAGTGCCATCGCAATCATGACCCTTTGCCTCATTCCGCCGCTTAGTTCATGCGGCTCCTGTTTTGCCCTTTTTTCAGGTGAGGGGATTCCGACGAGCCGAAGCATGTCGACCGCTTTATTCCATGCTTCCTTTTTTCCCAGCTTTTGATGGAGTCGGATCGCTTCTGCAATTTGCTCGCCCGCTGGATATACGGGATTCAATGATGTCATCGGCTCCTGAAATATCATCGAAATTTCATTGCCACGTATGGACCGCATCTGTTTTTCAGTCTTCGTAAGCAAGTCCTCCCCTTTAAAAAGGATGCTGCCCCCGGCAATCTTGCCGGGTGGCGATGGAATGAGCCTTAACAATGATAGTGATGTTATGCTTTTACCGCTTCCCGACTCCCCGACGATTCCAAGCGTTTCCCCTTTATTGAGGGAGAAACTGATTCCATTGACTGCTTTACTCGTTCCTTCGTCAGTGAAAAAGTGGGTCTGCAGATTTTTTACCTCCAGTATTTTATCATCAACCTGTTTCATCATCATACCTCCTTAGTTCAAATCTATTCGTTTGTTAAAGTATCGATAGAGGACATCCACTGCCAAATTCATGAAAACGAAGATAACGGAAGCGATAAGGACCCCGCCTTGGACCATCGGTAAATCCCTCGTTCTGATTGCATCGACTATCAATCTCCCAAGCCCATTGATGGCAAAAACGGACTCTGTCAATACGGTGCCGCCAAGGAGTGCACCGAACTGGAGGCCAACGACCGTAATGACGGGGATGAGCGCATTTTTCAGACCATGTTTATAAATGATGATATATTCTTTTAATCCCTTGGCTCTTGCGGTCCGGATGTAGTCCTGGCGAACGACTTCAAGCATGCTCGACCTGGTCATCCTGGCAACGATTGCCGCTCCGCCGGCCCCAAGGGTTATGGCTGGGAGTATCATGTGCCTGATAGTTCCCCACCCTGAAACCGGAAACAAATGAAGGTTTACGGAAAAGAAGTAGATAAGCATGAGGCCTAGCCAAAAACTAGGTAAAGAGATTCCTAATAAAGCAACGATCATGATGGAAATGTCAGCTGCCGAGTATTGCTTGGTAGCCGAGATGATTCCTGCGACCATTCCAAGCACAACGGTTATGAAAATGCTGGCAAGTGCCAGTTCAAGGGTGATGGGCAATCGGACCATGATCTCGTCCAAAACAGGGCGGCTGCTGCGGAGTGATTCTCCAAAGTCACCTTGAACAGCATGAAGGATATAGTCAACGTACTGATAAAGGAGTGGACGATCCAAGCCAAGCTCATGCCGCAGTGATTCAATCGTTTCTTTAGTCGCTCCTTCACCCGCAAGCAGTGTTGCCGGATCTCCAGGGACCATTTGCATGATGAGGAAAACAACAAGACTTACTCCTAGTAAAACCGGTATGGTTTGAAGTACCCGTCGGATAATAAATACGAACATTTTCTCTCCTCCTTATTTTTTCATTCTTGGATCCAGGGCATCTCTAAGTCCATCCCCGAAGATGTTGAAACCAAGTACCAATGTTGATATCGCTATCCCCGGAAACAAAGCGATGTGCGGGGCGCTGAACAAATAATCCCGACCGCTGCTCAGCATCGCTCCCCATTCTGGTGAGGGGGGCTGGGCTCCCAGTCCCAGGAATGATAATCCGGCAGCCGACAGAATGGCCGTTGCCAGACGTAATGTAGCTTGAACGATGACAGGTGATAGAATATTCGGAAAAATATGCTTGCAGATGATCGTGAAGTCAGTGGCTCCCAATGCACGAATGGCATCGATATATTCCAGCTTTCTGACTGACAATGTGGAACCGCGTACAATCCGGGCAAACATCGGTATGGAAAAGACGCCGACTGCTACCATTACATTGATTAAACTTGGACCAAGGGCACTAATGATGGCAAGAGCAAGCAATATTCCCGGGAAAGCCAGCAGAACATCGACAATCCTCATAATGACGGTATCGACCCATTTTCCGTAATAACCAGCTGTTAACCCGAGGAGTATGCCTATGAACGCCCCGAAGAATACAGAGACAAACCCAACCGTTAATGAAAGCCGTGTTCCATATAATAATCTGCTTAAAATATCCCTTCCCTTATCATCCGTACCCATCCAATGTTCGGCTGACGGAGGCTGGAGTTTGTTGACTAAATCAATTTCATAGGGATCCTGCGGTGAGATCAAAGGTGCAAAGATAGCCAATAAAATATAAAAAAGTACGATGTACCCGCCTATCAATGCCAATTTATTTCGCTTGAATTTTTTATAAAAGGCTTTCCAGTGTCTTAGTTTCGGAGATTTTCTTTCTTTTACATTCAATTCGGTATTATTCATTACGACCTCTGGCTTCATTGGACTTCCTCCTTTTCTTTCATTCAATTTATTCAAAAAAGGTATTGAAGTAAATATGATGCGGAAAAGCAGTAAAGATAATTAAAAAATGAGTAAAGATTCTGAAAATATAAAATTCGGTTTTTTTTTATAATTTACAGTAAGCCCGATGTACTCATAGCTGAAAGTTACTTGGAGAAACAAAGGCAGGTTGAAAAGGGAGGAAATAGAATGAGAAAAGGTATGATTGGGTTGCTTTTTGCATCTTTATTAGGCATCTCATCCGTTTTATCAGGGTGTGCAACAGAACAAACCGGCAGCAAGGAAACAGAGGGAAAAGCGAAAGAAGGAGGAACGCTGATCGTCGCGCGATTATCTGACGCGACCACCTTGGACCCTCATTTCATAACAGACATTCCATCTGCAAACGTCATTTATGAAAAGGTTTATCAAACATTGGTCGTTCCTGACAAAAACATGAATCCTAAACCGCTGCTCGCAAAAGAGTGGAAACAACTGGATGATGTCACTTGGGAGTTTAAATTGCAGGAGGGAGTCAAATTCCATGATGGAGCTCCATTCAATGCCGAAGCGGTGAAAACCAATTTCGACAGGATATTGGATCCGGCAACAGCTTCTCCGCAGGCTGGTAAATTGGAAATGATCAAAGAAATTAAAGTCGTTGACGAAACGACCGTACAATTCAAGCTGAAATATCCATATGCTCCGCTATTATCGATTTTAGTGAGTAATGAAGGAAGCATCATCAGCCCTAAAGCGATTAAGGAACATAGTGACAAATTGAGTCAAAACCCCGTTGGGACAGGGCCATTCGTTTTTAAATCATGGAAACCAGGTGAAGAAATCACACTTTCGAAAAACAAGGACTACTGGGGTGATCAGCCTAAGATTGATGGGGTGGTATTCAAGGTTGTCCCTGAAGATGCCACGAGGATTGCGATGATTGAAACGGGAGAAGCGCATGTGACCGATCAAGTGCCAGTGACGGAGATTGATAGGATCGAAGCGTCGGGCACGATGGATTTATATCGCACGGAGGGACTTGCAGTTGAATACTTAAGCTTCAATGTTAAGAAAAAACCTTTTGATGATGTACGGGTCCGTAAGGCGGTCGCTCATGCCATCGAGGTCGATTCCATTATCAAAGGGGTTTATAACGACGTCGGTACGAGGGCAAATTCAACAATGAGCCCGAAGGTGTTTGGCTATGATCCGGATATAAAAGGCTACGACTATGATATTAATGAATCTAAGAAGCTCTTGACTGAAGCGGGGGTCAAGGATGGTTTGGAGTTTACACTGACGACGAGTGATCGTAAGGAAAGGATCAATATGGCCGAGGTGATTCAATCCCAGTTAAAAGGAATCGGTATTAAGGTCAAGATTCAAGTCCTTGAGTATGGTGCTTACATTGACGCGACAGCCAAGGGCGAGCACCAGGTATCGATAGGCGGCTGGGGAAATGCAACTGGGGATGGAGATTATAATCAATTCAATCTTTTCAATACCAAATCCCAAGGTGCAGCGGGAAATAGTTCATTCTATAGCAACCCTGAAGTGGATGAATTGATTGAAAATGCACGTAAAGAATCGGATGGCGATAAACGTAAGGAACTATATTCGAAGGCACAAGCAATTGAAAGGGAAGAAGTTCCATATGTTCCTATCCGTAACTATGAACACTTGGCGGTATACGGTGGGACGGTTAAAGGACTTTGGCTGAATCCGGCAAATTATTTAATGCTTGATGACGTAACCGTGCAGTAGGGAATTATCACAAATGGAAGGCAGCATAAGGAAGTTATGCTGTCTTCTCAATTAGGAGGGGAAAATATGATAGATTTACTGCTAATCCATGGGACCGTTATTACCATGGATCAAAACAGGAGAATTCTGCAGGATGGTGCCATCGCCATAAATCAAGGAAGGATTTTAGCCGTAGATTCAACGGAAAAACTGAAATTGGAGTATGAAGCTGTAAAAGTCATCGATTGCAGCCATCAATGCATATTGCCTGGATTGATAGATGTTCATGGTCATGGGGGACATTCCATGTTCAAAACGATCGCAATGGAGAATATTGATTTTTGGATGCCCATCATGACGAATGCGTACAAGCATTTTGTTACAGATGACTTTTGGTATTACGAAGGAAAGCTATCCTCCCTTGAGAGATTAAAGGCGGGCGTGACAACTGGGGTTAGCGTTTTAGGATCCATGCCGCGATCCGATGAACCGATTTTCGCCATCAATCATGCAAAAGCATACGCCGAAGTGGGGATCAGGGAAGTGGTATGTACGGGTCCTTGCAACCCTCCATGGCCCCATTCATTCAGCCGGTGGATTGATGGAAAGAGAGTGGTAAAGGAAGTTTCCTATGAAGAAGTGTTACACGGGGCGGAAGCTGTAATCGAGGCGCTGAACCATGCAAATGAGGACCGCACGAGAGCCTTCATTACACCATTTGTCATCGTTACATCAGTGGATCCCTCCAATCCCACCTCTCCTGACAGGCTTTATGGGCTGAATGATCATGACCTTTATCAAGCGAAGAAAATAAGGGAGATTGCCAGGAAATATAACACACGTATTCACTCTGATGCCTTTGGCGGGATGATTCATTTAGCGATACAGGATAAGGAAAATGCACTATTGGGTCCAGATGTCCATTTACAGCACTGTCGGGGCATTTCCTTCGATGAAGCAAGAATACTGGCGGAAACAGGTACCAACGTCAGTGCATCACCCGGATTTGGCCAGGTTCATGCCCGTACCCCGATAACTGAATTATTGGAGATGGGGGCAACTGTGGCAATCTCCACGGATGGGACATCCCCTTCCACAAGTTTCGATATGTTTCAGGCAATGAGGAAAACACAGTTTGTTCACCAGGCAGCCCTTAGGGACTACTATTATTTACCTCCAGGCAAGCTGTTGGAAATGATCACGATAGATGCTGCGAAATGCATTGGCTGGGATGATGAAATAGGCTCCCTTGAGATCGGGAAAAAAGCGGATGTCATTACAGTCAATCTGCATCAGCCTCATCTGACCCCGGAATTCATGCATGTTCACCGGCTTGTATTTCAAGCAGTGGCGAATGATGTGGAGCATGTCATCGTGGATGGGAAATTGATCATGGAGGGGAGGAATGTACGGACGGTACATGAAAGTACAGTGCTGAACGAAGCAAATGAGGAGGCCTTTTCAACGATAAAGCGTGCGGGGCTCGAAAAGTATATGCAACCGACAAAATATTTCTGGGGCCATGCTAGGGCCTATGTAGATGAAAAGCGATATGACGAACGAGAAGACGCTATCGCGATGTTGAAAGGGGAATAAGATGAAAACCAAGCTTAAAGGAAGATATGTAATTGGGTATGATGGGTACGATCATGTCATTTTGGAAAATGCAGAGATCGTTTATGAAAAAGACACGATTCTGTATGTCGGAAAAAATTATCCAGAAGAAGTGGACGAGATAATCGATGCCGGTAACGCCATTATCAGTCCTGGCTTCATAGATTTAAATGCATTAGGGGACATTGACCACGATATTTTACATTTTGAAGCAGGTGCCGACAGACAAAAGAACCTTCTCTGGTCAGAGAAATATATAAAAAGCGGACATCCTGAATTAATGACCGGGGAAGAAGAAGCTTTTAAATCACTATATGCTTATTCACAGCTCATTCTTCATGGCGTGACGACGGCGATGCCCATTACTTCCGTTTTTTATAAAAGCTGGGCTGAAACCTATGATGAATTGACAGCTGCGGCAGAACATGCTGCTGGATTGGGGTTAAGGATTTACCTGGGCCCGAGTTTCCAATCAGGAATGAGAGTCGTCCAGCCTAACGGGAAAATTAAACTGCATTGGGATGAAAAAGCCGGTGAAGCGGGATTACGGAAAGCGGTCGAGTTTGTAGAAAAATTCGATGGAGCCTTTGAAGGAATGGTCAGGGGGATGCTTGCTCCGGAACGTATAGAGTCTCAAACGGCAGATCAATTAAAACAGATTAAATATTACAGCGAAAAGTTGGATGTACCCATAAAGCTTCATGCTGCACAAGGAAGTTTTGAATTCGACACCATATGGGAAGCCCATCATGTTACACCGATCAGATATTTATACGACCTTGGCTTTCTCGGTCCAAGAACAGGGATCCCGCATGCCCACTTTGTATCAGGATATAGTAAAGCGAAATATGGACAGGGTGATGACTTGGCGCTGCTGCGGGAAACGAATACAACGGTGATTCATTGCCCTCTGATCATCGGGAGGCATGGGGAGGCGTTAGAATCTTTTGCTAAATATAAAAGGGCTGGGATCAATATAGCCCTTGGAACGGACACATTCCCTCCGGATATGTTCCAGAACGTCAGGACAGGCAGCATGCTCTCACGGATGGTGGAAGGAGAAACGGAAAGCTCTGTCTATGCCGATTTCTTTCGGTCAGCCACACTTGATGCAGCCGCTTTTCTTGGCAGGAACGATCTAGGACGCATCGCAGCGGGAGCCAAGGCGGATATCATCGCGATTGACTTGGACAGTTTCCATATGGGAGTAATCGATGATCCGATTCGAACCATGTTCGTAAGCGGGTCTGGGAGGGACGTAAAATTATCCATCATAAATGGAAAGGTAGTCATGAAGGATCAAATAATCCCCAATCTTGATTTAACTGAAATCAAATATAAGGGGCAACAATATTTTAATAAGATGAGAAGAGGATATATGGAAAGGGATTATCAGGAGCTTCCCGAGAAAGAATTGTTTAAGCCATCATTCAAGGTCGTTGAATCGATAAGCGATACAGAAGTATATAAACCAAACAAGTAAAGAAAATGAAAAACATAGTAAAGATATTTGAAAAGAATAGTCAGAATATTTCCTATAATTAGATAAGTATTCAAAAAATGAAATTGGGAGGTCGAAATCCATGGGGTTAAAACGTGGGACAGGAAAGTTTTTTCTAGTCATGATCATGGCCATCATCATTACGGGCTGTTCTTCTAACAATGACGTAAGCACAACAGCAAGTGATCCGAACAAAGCATCAAACGAAGGGGGTACATTGGTTATTGCCCGCTTATCCGACGCCGAGAATTTGGATCAGCAGTTCATGTCCACGATTAACGCCGCTAGCGTCACTCACCATAAAATCTATGAAGGTCTTGTACAACGGGATGAGAATAGTGAGATACAGCCAATGCTAGCAGAAAAGTGGAAGCAAATAAATGACACGACCTGGGAATTTAAGCTTAGGGAAGATGTAAAGTTTCATGATGGCACACCATTTAATGCAGACGCAGTAAAAAAGACGTTCGATCGACTATTAGATCCGAAGGTCGCTTCTCCCAGAGCGGTAGTATTCGATATGGTAAAAGAGGTGAAGCCGGTTGATGAATTTACCGTACAATTCATTTTGAAAGAACCTTTTTCCCCTCTCCTTTCGATATTGGCGAATCATGAAGGCGGAATCATCAGTCCGAAAACGATTGAAAAGTATGGCAAAAAGATTATCCAGGAACCGAATGGAACCGGTCCTTTCGTTTTTGATTCATGGTCCCCAGGTCAGGAAATCACCTTGACGAAAAACGACAGCTATTGGGGAGACGAGCCAAAAGTGGACAAGGTCATCTTCAAGGTCGTCCCGGAAGACTCCACAAGGATATCCATGATAGAAACCGGTGAAGCGCATATCGCAGAGCCTCTTCCTGTAGCTGTCATGGACCAGGTTGAATCTTCACCGGCAATGGATGTTTATCGCAGTGAAGGGTACGGTACCGAATACTTAGGATTCAATGTCAATAATGAACCGTTCAATGATGTAAGGGTCCGTAAAGCCATCGCCCATGCCATTGAAATGGACTCGATTATCAAAGGTGTCTTCAATAATGTGGGAGTAAAGGCGAACTCCTTGATGGGCTCTAAAGTATTCGGGTACAACGAAGAACTCGAAGCCTATGATTACAATCTGGAGGAAGCAAAGAAACTGATGGCCGAAGCTGGATACTCAAAAGGCTTGGATGCGACCATCCTGACAATGGACAGTAAAGAAAGAGTTAACTTGGCTGAGGTCCTGCAATCACAACTAAAAGGTATCGGGATTAATTTGAAGGTACAGGTCATGGAGTACGGTTCGTTCGTGGAACAAGTGAATAAAGGGCAATCGGAAATGTTCATCATCAGTTGGAGAAACGCTACCGGGGATGCTGATTATAATCAATATAATCTATTTCATACGGAATCACAGGGAGCGGCCGGAAATACGTTCTTTTACAGCAATCAAAAGGTTGACAGTTTAATAGATGCCGCCAGGAAGGAAAAGGAAGAGGAGAAACGCAAAGAACTATACGCAGAGGCACAGGAAATCGAGATGGGTGACACCCCGTATATTCCTGTAAGGGTCATAGAAAATGTTGCTGCAGTCGTGAAAGAAGTAAAAGGATTTTCAATCAGCCCTTCAGGTTATCTGGAGATAAATGAAGTAACGATAAAGTGATGGGCAGATAAGTAGAAAGGGTTCATCCATTTTAGGGTGAGCCCTTCAGTTTGTAAACGAAAGGCGTTCGGAAAACGTATCTTTCATCAATGATGTTCCCGAACCAACTGACCTAAAGCAACATTTTCAATTCCTCAGATATGGTTTCTATCTAAATGCTCTAACAAAGTTGATTGGAACGGTTGTGCAAGACTCCTATGGGAAAAGCGCGTCCAAGGGAGTAAAACTGTAGCTAGAAATAAGGAGTGGAGTCCGAATAGTGAGGTTATAGTGCCTCAACGGTCGAATAAAGTGCTCCGGTCTTTATGTTTTTTACTGTAATCCTCATTGGATTGAAGAGATTTGCGACACTCCTGCCGAATTACTGGCTAGCCGAGACCCCACAGGCGCTTGCGCTGAGGAGGCTTGGCAGCCAGTCGGCGGAAAGGGAGCGGATCTTTGAAATCAAATGAACTTTTTAAAAAAAAACTGCAGGCAAACCGAGTTTTCATATAGTTGTCTCCAGTCTGAAAGGGCTCATCCATTTTAGGGTGAGCCTTTTTCTTTGGTGCAATAAGTAAAAATAACATAAAAACGAGTAAAAATTCTGAAATTATTTGTTGATCTTTAAATCTATAATAAAAGTGATGCATGTTCAATCTGGAATGGAAGGGTGAGTTTAATGTCTCAATCGTATTGGTTGACGAATGTACGCTTGGAAAACGGTTTTACTTATGAAAATGAAACGATCACCGGCACTGAAACCGGTCATTACCACATCAAGATTGAAAATGGAAAAATATACTCCATTTTATTGGCGAAGGAAGCGATAACGGATCAGGACCCGCAGCATGATGTTCATGGACTCCTGATGGTCCCCTCGTTTAAGGAAATGCATATCCACATTGATAAAACCTACTATGGCGGTCCGTGGAAGGCTTGCCTGCCTGCCATTAATGGTGTGAAAACCCGGATAGCGGAAGAGCAGATCTTACTGCCTGAATTATTGCCTACCGCTAAAGTAAGAGCAGAAAAAATGCTGGATTTATTATTGGACTTCGGATCTACCCATATACGCACACATTGCAACATCGACCCCGTTATAGGACTGAAAAACTTAGAGGCCACCATTCAAGCATTGGAAGGATATAAGGATAAATTGACGTATGAAATCGTCGCATTCCCACAGCATGGACTATTACGCAGCGATTCCGTTGGTTTAGTAAGGGAGGCCATGAAGAATGGGGCGAATCTGGTAGGAGGAGTGGACCCCGCCACCATTGATGGAAACATAGAGCGGTCCCTTGAAACGATCATGGATATCGCGGTTGAATACAACTCCGATATCGATGTCCATCTACACGATCCTGATCACCTTGGACTATTTACCATGCAGCGCCTCGCTTCACTGACGGAAGACGCAGGCTGGCAAGGAAGGGTAACGGTTAGCCACGCCAGCGGTTTGGCTGATCTTTCAGTCCCAGAGGCAACAGGCATAGCCGAAAGGTTTTCGGAAACAGGAATATCGATTACATCAACAGTGCCCATCTTCAGAACGATCCCCATCCCCCTGCTTCATGAAAAAGGGGTGAAAGTTGAATTGGGTAATGACAGTATCACTGATCATTGGACACCCTTTGGCATCGGGGACAATCTGGAAAAAGCCGGTCGCCTTGCAGAGAGGTTTCGCATGATTGAAGAACGTTCCTTAGCGAAAAGCCTGCAATTCATTACAGGAGGGAAGACCCCATTAAACCAAGAAGGGGTCAAGGCATGGCCTAATGTCGGGGATGAGGCGAATATCGTTTTGCTTGAAGCCAGCTGTTCAGCGGAAGCGGTGGCTAGAAGGGCAAAGCGTGCCGCTGTCATCTTCAGGGGCAATGTTGTTAGCGGATCTATTTCATCTTTTGAGACGACAGGTGTTTAATCTTCTATTAAAGAGAGTGATTTGATGAATGAAGCATACTGGCTTACAAACGTTACACTTGATAGTGGATTTGTTTTTGAGAATGAACGAATTGATCGGACGAAGAAAGCTATATATAACATGTATATAAAAAATGGGATCATAAAGGAATTGCAATTGGCCTCAAGTATGCCTTTGAAAACGGATGGTCCCGTTCACGACGCGAGAAAGCTGCTTGCACTTCCTCCTTTTAAAGAGATGCATAACCATCTTGACAAGACTTATTTAGGACTGCCATGGAAATCATGCACTCCTGTTCCGAATTTAATCGAACGCTTAAAGTTAGAAGCAAAAGAGCTTGCTGAACTGGCTGAAACTGGGCAGCTCCGGGCTGAACGGATGCTTCAACTATTGTTAAGCGGCGGGGCAACGCATGTAAGGACGCATGTTAACATCGATCCATACATCGGTATGAAGAACTTGGAAGAGATTCAAAGTGCACTATATCGTTTCAAAGGGAAAATGACATACGAGATCGTGGCTTTTCCGCAGCATGGGCTGCTAAGGACGAATTCAAAAGGGTTGATGAGACAAGCGATGAAAGAAGGGGCGTCTTTGGTGGGCGGCCTGGATCCTGGCGGGGTGGATAATAATATAGAAGCTTCCCTATATGAAATGGTCGATTTGGCTGTTGAATTTGATGCGGATATTGATATTCATATACATGATCCCGGTCATCTTGGTTTATATACAATCAAGAAACTGGCTTCTTTGATCGATGAAGCAGGGTGGAAAAACAGAGCAGCTGTCAGTCATGCTTTTGCACTGGGTGATGTTTCAATAGGAGAATCAAATGAAGTGGCAAGTGAATTATCAAACTTGGGGATAGCCGTCATGTCTACAGTACCGATCAACCGGGTCATTCCCCCGATCGATTCACTGCATGAAAAAGGTGTCCATGTTGCTCTCGGATGTGATGGCTTTTATGACTCCTGGTCCCCATTCGGTACAGGAGATATGCTGGAAAAGGCAGGCCGATTGGCTGAGAGGTACAACTGGAAGGACGAGTATTCTTTGTCTCAATCGCTCCAATTCATTACGGGCGGGGTCAAGACACTGGACCCTGAAGGAAATCGTTTATGGCCGAAAGTTGGAAATGACGCAAGTATGGTTTTTGTGGAGGCATCATGTGCTGCCGAGGCAGTAGCCAGGAGATCGACGCGGGCTGCGGTCATGGTCAATGGAAATCTGGTTTACGGCGGACTCGATCGCGAATCTGCCTTGAAGTCGAAATGAAGTCTATTTCAAGAAGGGATGAAGATCATGAATACAATCTATTGGCTAAAGAATGTTCGGTTGGAATGTGGTTACCGGAAAGAGAATGAAAGAGTTACAGGAACGATGACCGGGCTATTTCATCTGTTGATGGAGGATGGAAGGATCACGAAGATTGTCAAAGATGGGGAAGCCATACCTGGTGATTTACCAGTGGAAGATGCAAAAGGATTGCTGGCGTTACCATCCTTCATTGAAAAGCATGTTCATCTTGATAAGACACTGATGGGGGATGTTTGGAGAGCGTGCACTCCTTCTTCAAGTGTCATTGAACGCTTTGAAAATGAGAAGAGGGTTCTGCCTTCCATTGCATCAAGCACATGTAAACGTGCAGAATCTTTACTGGAAATCCTTTTAGCTTCTGGCTCTGCACATATACGGACTCATGTTGATATCTATCCGGAAGTGGGATTGCAAAACTTAGAGCAAGTACAACAGGCGCTTGCTGGCTATTCTAATAGACTCAGTTCAGAAATAGTCGCATTTGCACAGCACGGATTGTTGCGGTCCGGTTCTGTCAAGCTTGTCAGGGAGGCATTGCGAAACGGAGCAGGAATCGTTGGGGCGGTGGATCCAGCGACAGTCGATAACAATATTGAAGCATCGCTGGTTCAATTGATGGATTTAGCAGTGGAAGCGAACGCTGATGTGGACTTGCATTTACATGATCCAGGCCATCTGGGCACGTTCACCATGAAACGTTTGGCAGCTCTGACCAAGCAAGCGGGCTGGGAAGGCAGGGTAGCATTAAGCCATGCTTTCGGTATCGGGGACGTATCCAGGGAAGAAGCCTATGAACTGGCTGACATTCTTAGGGATGCGGGGATTTCTATCGTCACCAGTGTCCCTATTAACAGGCAGATGCCCCCTGTTGATTTATTACATGAAAGAGGGGTTGAAGTATCGGTAGGAAATGATAATATCTTTGATGTATGGTCACCTCTTGGGAATGGTGACATCTTGGAGAGAGCAGGAAGGCTCGCAGAACGTTTCAAATGGACTGATGAAGTCTCACTTTCCCGAACACTCGGATATATAACTGGCGGAAAAACCCCATTGGATGAAAAGGGTAACCAGGTATGGCCGAAAGCAGGGGATGCTGCAAGTCTGGTGTTAATTGACGCAAGCTGTTCTGCTGAGGCAGTTGCCAGGTGTTCTGAACGGAAAGCGGTCATTTACAAGGGGAACTTAGTTTCCGGTTCACTATATAAACAAAAGCAGTCAATTGAACAGTAAGACTAAACCAAAAAGGATCTCTGGATACTTCCGGATTTCCTTTTTCGTTTTGGGTCTGAAAGGCTTCCGCTTCCGTGTACTTTTACTTACTTATGTTATATGCTGTGGAAGTGATTTTTTTTTTGCTATATTGGTTTGCCCTCCCATGTCATATCGCTATGGCCCGATATACTTTAACCGGGCTGGCTTCTGCTTGCTCATTTGCCTTGCAGAGTCAAGCCAACAAATTAGCAGGGAGCTGCAGTCTTTGTTACTATTAATGGTAACGTTATCATTTCGCATGAGTCTGCAAAGGTCATATGACATTGATCATGTGTCCAGCAATGCAGCAGGTCCATCCGGGGACTGCGTTTATTAGCATGGTGTTGTCCTATTGCCTTAGTTCTAGGGAGGGGCAATTGAAATTCACCATGAGTTTGAAAAGTATCATGTTCAAAGGAGATGGAATCTATGAAAAGTTGGAGATCTTCTGTGACTCTATTTTCTTCTTTTCAATGGTTGTTTTTTATTTTTGCAAATACGGTAGTAGTGCCCATATCGATTGGCGCAGCTTTTGATCTTCCTCCCAATGTTACGGAAATGACCATGAGAAGCTCGCTCATTTTCACCGGGATCGCTTGCGTGTTTCAGGGGTGGAAGGGGCATAAGTATCCACTTATGGAAGGGCACTCCGGTCTATTATGGGGAGTGATGTTGAATTTAGGGTTATCAGCACCATCCATTGGGCTCGGTTATGCTGAGATAGGAGGGGGAATAGCTACTGGCCTCATTGCAGCTGGTGTCGTGACCCTCATTATTTCTGCCTTCAACCTGATTTCTTATGTTCAGAAGATTTTCACTCCCATGGTCATGACGGTTTATTTATTCCTTCTGACGTTCCAACTCATTTTTGTCTTTTTTAAGGGTATGCTGGGGATTACGGAGAATGGGGAAATTAACATCCCGGTCAGTTTCCTATCAGTGGGGATTGTACTTTTAGTAAGTATATTAAAAATAAAAGGACCAAGGACCATAAGCAATTTCTCCATATTGATTGGGATTATAGTGGGCTGGATCTTTTACGAGCTGCTGTTTCCGGAGGCAGGGGGAGAAATGGGATCGACGGGTGCCGCTTTTTCATTTTTCCCATTAGGTGCTCCAAACCTGGAATTCGGGATAATAGCGATTTCCTTTTTTGCAGGATTACTGAATTTGTGCAACACGTTCGCTTCCATCCAAGCCGCATCAGAATTAATCGGTGATGATGCTGAACACAAGCAGTATCGAAATTCTTTATTCATGACTGGCGGTTTTACCATTTTCGCTCCGGTACTTGGCCTTGTTCCGTATACACCTTTTACTTCATCCATCGGATTTTTGCAGAGCACTCAAATCTATGAGCGGAGGCCCTTCTTACTTGGAGGCATGTTATTGACCATAATTGGGCTCATTCCTCCTTTTATCTCTTTCCTGGCCACCATGCCGATAACAGTCGGGAATGCAGTATTGTTCGTTGCTTACCTTCAACTGTTCGGTACGGCTTTCAACAGCGTCAAGGGTCAGCATTTCACTTCAGACACGATATTCAGGCTTGCCGTACCAGTATTGATTGGAGTGAGTTTGATGAATATCCTGCCTAATGCATTTTCGAACGTTCCCACGCTTTTACAGCCCTTTTTGACAAATGGGCTCATAATGGGCGTATTGATATCAATCGTGCTGGAAAAATCGGTAAACTGGACTCGTTATGAACAACTGGAGAACTAATTGGAAAGAGTGATGTGTGGAATTCTTATTAAGCACAGGATATAACTTCCTTTTAAAGATTCTATGCAGCTTTCTTATATTTTGAAAAGACATGGAGGAACGCCTGATTGGATACGGCAGTACATAAGTGATTCTCCCATCAATAAGGGTGGGGCAATCTTTATAATAAGGATTTTTTCATTGTAAATGACGAAGAAAAAAGTTACTTGTAAGGCAATTAATATGAAAACCAGAAGGGAGTTGGGGACCTTCTGGTTTTTTTGATTGTGTTTAAGGTTTAACAATTTTATAGCATAAACTTGTTCGGTTTGAGACATCAAACTTTCTATAAAGATTTTGCAAATGTCTTTTTACTGTATTAACACTAATAAATAGTTCGCTGGCAATGGTGATATTGGTATGCCCTTTTAGAACCAGTTTTAATATTTCTGCTTCTTTTAATGTTAAATCTGGTTGTCTGAGATCTTGAGAACCAGCCAGAATCTTATTTTTCAAGGGATTAATTAGATTTTCTTTGGAAACGCTTACAAAAGGATGAGGGAACTCGCTTGTTTTTTGTGATAAGAACCTAGAAATAACCTCTAAACACATAATATCGGATGTACTAAAAGGCTTCTCCTTTTTGGATCTAACGAAGTTCAGAACACCTTTAATGCTGTTTCTCTCATATAAAAAAACACCTACATCATAATAAAATCCATATTTTAACATGAAGTCATTGTAGTATACACTTTTTTCATATAATGGAGGCGGAAGTAAATCAAGGTTTTTTATAACAGTTTGTTTACTTGCTTTTTGCATATTATTTTTTGGGACTAGCAAATCTAATTGATAAAAGTTATTAAGATAATCATCTATAACATATTTATCTATATTTAACGTAATAGGTTCGAACAAGTCATTATTATCATCACATAACCAAAAAATAGATTGGCAGTAACCAAATAAATTTTCAAAGGTCTGTAGTACTTTTTCACGGAAATTTTCATTAGAAAAAGTAATTTCATCCATAAAAGATAAAATTTTTTTGTAGCTGGGGTTAGAAATATCCTTCATAGGTTTTCCTCCATGTTAACTTTTTTTTGATTATATAACATTTTAAAATAAAATGAATTACTTTTTGATATAAAATGACCCATTTGGGTAATGGTAAATTTTTTGATTTTTCTGGATAATATAAAATACTTACATGTAATAGTTAATAAATTAGAAAGACTTTTTAAAATTAACCTAAGGAGATGAAAGAAACGGAAGTGTGTGAGGTAGGAAAATAAACATCTCCTATCAAAACTGAATAAGTGGATGCGTAGTACACTTGTGAGTTATTGATTTAAGGATAATTGAAGGAGAGTAATGTTTATTTATATAACGTTTTTGTAACGGTTGTTAAATTTTTAGGTATATTTATGTGTTTATTAGAGTTGTTAATTACTCTATCTCTTTAAAAAAATCAATAAAATAATGGGAGAGGTATGCATTCATGTACAATTCAGAAATTGAAACGCTTACTCGTGCTGAAATAGAAGCACTATAAATGAGCAGATTTCAGACTACATTACTTAAGAGTTCATTATCCATGTTGAAAAATCACAAAAATGTAATCGCTTTCCAACGCTGCGTGTAAACAAAGTTAGGATCTTTTAGCTTATTCAAGATACGCATCACATAAAGAAACCTAGCAACCTATGTTTTTCAAAATTGTATGGTTAGTAATTTCGAAGTTTTATCAAAAAAATAGATAAGAGGTGGAGAAAATGAAAAAATATCAACTATTTATCGATGGAAAATGGACAGATTCACTCTCAGGAGAAACCTTTGAAACGATTAATCCTGGCACAGGAGAAGTTCATGCCCTTGTTTCACAAGGGGGCGAGGAAGATTTAAACCATGCAGTTAAAGCAGCTCGAAAAGCGTTCGAATCCGGACCATGGGCGACTATGTCTCCTAGTGACCGAGGTAGACTTCTGTATAAAGCAGCTCAGAAAATGTGGGAGAATTCAGACTTTTTAGCGGAAGTAGAATCAAAAGATAATGGTTTACCAATCAATGAAACCAAGCATATAGCGCTTCCTTCTACCATAGATGTACTGGAGTTCTATGCAGGACTTGCAAATAAGGTTCAGGGTGATACATTAGCATCACCTCACAATCGTTTCAACTACACACTAAAAGAACCATTAGGTGTAATTGGCGCCATTGTCCCTTGGAACTTTCCTTTAATGCTGACGATGTGGAAATTAGCTCCTGCTTTAGCTGCTGGAAATACAATTGTTATTAAGCCAGCAAAAGAAACATCAACAAGTATTTTAGAACTGGCTAAACTGTTCCAAGAAGTCGGTATTCCTGATGGAGTGATTAATATTGTACCCGGTCCAGGTTCAACCGTGGGATCTGCTTTAGCTTCTCATCCAGACGTCGATAAAATTGCTTTTACGGGGTCAACGGACACGGGGCGCTTAATCATGCAAGCAGCTACAAAAAACTTGAAACCAGTTTCGTTAGAACTGGGAGGGAAATCACCTAACATTGTATTTGACGATGCCACTCTTGAAGATGCAGTTAATGGAGCGATGTTTGGCATTTACTTTGCACAAGGTCAAGTTTGTGCTTCTGGTTCTCGTTTATTTGTCCAAGAAAGTATTTATGATAAATTTATGGATCTTTTTGCTAGTAAAGTGCAATCAATACGGGTAGGAAATCCCCTTGAAGCGACAACACAAATGGGTCCACAAGTTTCCGCACAACAGTTAAAGACGATTGAAAAGTATGTAGCGGTTGGTCTTGAAGAAGGTGCGGAATTAGTGACAGGTGGCCAAAGAGGCAAGAAAAATGGATATTATTTCACACCTACCATCTTTGGAGATGTAACCAACGAAATGACAATTGCGCGTGAAGAGATATTTGGACCAGTTGTGTCGGTTATTCGCTTCAAAGATGAAGAGGATGCTCTACGACAAGCAAATGATACTATTTACGGTTTAGCTTCAGGGATATGGACCAATGACTTAAAAAGAGCTCATCGTATGGCGCGTGGTATCCAAGCAGGAACTGTCTATGTGAATACGTACAGTATGCTAGATAGTACAACTCCTTTTGGAGGAATGAAACAAAGTGGATTTGGTAGAGAATTAGGGGTACAAGCCATGGATATGTATACACACTCAAAGAGTGTATGGATTGATTTAGGTGAAAGAGGCTTAAATTGGTACGGTGGCTAAGACTATTATTTAGCTAATGAAAGTTAAAAATAAATAATGAAAGGAAACATTCTATGAAAACAAAGCAAAGAACTTTCAAAGCAGCAATTATTGTAATGACTGCACTAACTTTCATATTCTCTCCTTATTCACTAATTCATAATAACAATGCTTCTGCTCATGGCGGTGAAGTGGAATTAATTAAGCTAGAAACAGCTTTAGAAGGTACTGGTGCAACTGTTAAATCTGATTTTTGGAGTTTTTTTACAAAAAAAATCACCATCGAAAAAGATGATACGGTCATAAAAATAATACCTGATTCTGATAAAGCGTATATTAATGGAAAAGCGATTACACTTGAATCAAACGTGATAGAAAAAGATGAGAAAATTTACGTAACTGATCATTTTGTAAATGAAGTTCTCCCTGACATCAAGCAAACAGCTAAAATAAAAAAAGCTTATCATCCTTTAGATCCTTTAACCCCTAAAGAAATTAAAGCGGTGGTTAATGTAATCAAAGAGGCAGGGAAATATAAAGATACTCTTCGTTTTACAGAAATTACACTGAAGCTTCCCGAAAAAAAGAAAGTGTGGGAGTGGGAGTACGATAAAGAGAAAAAAGACAACGCATTTACAAGAAAAGCAGAGTTCATTGCATTGAATGGCAAACAAGTTATTGAGGGTGAAGTGAATATATCATCAAAAAAACTAGTTTCATGGAATGAAATGGACGGCGTTCATGGCATGTTTATTCTGGATGATTTTGCTACTGTTCAAGGAGCCATTGAAGCAAGTGAAGACTATGCAAAAGCGCTAAAAAAGCGGGGTATAGATGACCCTAAAAAGGTCGTTGCGACCCCTTTGACAGTAGGTTATTTCGATGGTGAAGATAAATTGGAGCATGATAAGCGTCTATTGAAAATAGTATCTTATTTGGATACAGGTGATGGGAATTTTTGGGCGCATCCAATTGAAAATTTGGTCGCTGTTGTAGATCTTGAAAAGAAAGCGGTTATTAAAGTAGAAGATGAAGGTGTCATTCCAATCCCGATGCAGTTAAACGCATATGATGGTAGAGATTATGAGAAGAAATCCGATGTAAAACCGCTTAATATTACCGAGCCTGAAGGCAAGAACTATGAAATAAAAGGAAATACGATTAGCTGGCAAAACTGGGATTTCCACTTGCGATTGGATACTCGGGTAGGACCTGTGTTATCAACTGTTACTTATGATGACCATGGGAAAAAAAGAAAAATTATGTATGAAGGATCGCTGGGTGGGATGATAGTTCCTTACGGAGATCCTGACGTTGGCTGGTACTTCAAGTCCTATTTGGATGCTGGTGAATATGGAATGGGCACATTAACTGCACCGCTAGAACTTGGAGCTGACGTACCAGAAAACGCCGTACTGCTAGATGCAACAATTGCAGATAACTCGGGCAATCCTTACGTTATTAAAAATGCCATTGCAGTATTTGAACAATATGCGGGGCCAGAATATAAGCATGCCGACCTTGCGACATTTAAAGAAGAAAATCAAAGCCGTGAACGCCGTGAGTTAGTGGTTCGCTGGGTTAGTACAATAGGAAACTATGATTATATCTTTGATTGGAAGTTATCACAAAATGGAATAATTAATATTGATGTAGGAGCATCCGGTATTGAAGCAGTAAAAGGTGTTAAATCAAAAACAATGCATGACAAAACTGCAAAAGAGGATACAAAATATGGTACCTTGCTTGATAATAATATTGTCGGAACCACTCACCAGCACATTTACAATTTCAGGCTTGACCTAGATGTTGATGGCGAAAGTAATTCCCTAATGGAAATTAATCCAAAGGTAGAAAAAAATCAAGAGGGCGGTCCACGCAAAAGTGTTATGGTAACAGAAGAAAAAACAGTAAAGACGGAGCAAGAGTCGATTCAAAAATTTGATTCTTCCACTATTCGACTGTTCAGTAATCTTAATAAGGAGAATAAGGTAGGAAATCCTGTTTCCTATCAAATCATCCCTTTTGCAGGAGGCACTCACCCGATTGCCAAAGGAGCCTTATTTAGTGATGATGACTGGCTTTTAAAGCGAGTTAACTTTATGGACAAGCAGTTGTGGGTCACAAATTATGACCCGGATGAGCGATATCCGGAAGGTAAATATCCGAACCGCAGCAAAACAGATACAGGATTAGGACAATATTCGGCAGACAACGGTTCCATTGACAATACAGATAATGTGGTTTGGATGACTACAGGTGCAACTCATGTAGCAAGAGCTGAAGAATGGCCAATGATGCCAACAGAATGGGTACACGCCATGTTAAAACCGTGGAATTTCTTTGATCGTACTCCAACATTAGATTTACCAAAAGAAAATTCAAAGTGATTAAATAAAGTCCTTGTATAAGTTAGTGCAAGGGCTTTATTTTGGTTCGAAGCGAGATTGAATTTCATACATTAATTATTTGGAGTAGCATCGTAATTCATAGATGAAAAGGATATTGAAATTCTATGTTTCTAACTAGCAACAGACCCCTTTTTGAGTTGATAAGCTAAGCTCCTATCCTAGGCTTGCCAACTTAGTTCCAGGTTCTTTCAGCTTTGTCTCGAAGTTTTTCATTTGTATTAAGCCACATAATTAATATAGTGATTATCCTGTTTCCGTCTTGAACCGTTTTATGAAGATTTAATAAAAATAGGCTTTTTAATCAGTTGCAATACCCACTCCCCTGACATAATTTGTTGGAGGGAGTATTTGATTTGGTAATAATTCCCTGACCATTTTGTTCCTGTTTCCTACTCTAAGCAATACCTTATAAATAATAAACGGAGGTTATATAAAATGTATGAATTTCAAAATCAATTGCAAAACCTGAATGTCGATGATTTCCAGGTAACTCAGCCAGTCCCTTGGGAGCAAAACCAGTACAATTTGGATGATTCGTCCCGACAATTCATTGGTGTGGGTGGCTTTGGTTGTTTTGGCTGTTTCTTGTGCTTTGGCTGCTTTGGTTGCGGCGGTCGCTGTGGTGGATGCGGACGCTGTGGTGGATGCGGACGCTGCGGAGGGTGCGGCGGTCGTTGCGGACGTTGCGGTCATTAAGGTCAACAGTATAAGGTCCCTGCATGTGCAGGGACTTTTCTTTATTGTATTAGACATAAGAGACAAATTGTCGTACATAGGATGATAGTGAAGTGATGAAGCAGAACTTAGAATGCTTCGGGTTAGGAGGAGCGGAATGGTGAATTTGACCCCTTCTATGCGTTTGAAAGTGAAAAGGGATACGTTTTTTCTTCCGGAACCAAATAGAGGTGTGTATTTCAGGAATAACATAAGTTCGTTCCGTATGGAGGGCAGCTCGATCGTCCAGTGGATTGAAAAGTTATTACCGATGTTCAACGGGAACCATACATTAAGCGAGTTGACGGATGGATTGCCTGACCCATACCGGAACAGGGTGATGGAAATTGCCGAGGTTTTGTACGGTAATGGGTTTGTTCGGGATGTAAGTCAGGACAGTCCCCATCAATTAAGGAATCAAGTTCTTGAAAGGTTTGCTTCGCAAATCGAGTTCCTGGAAAGTTGCGGCGATTCCGGGGCTCACCGTTTTGAAACTTATCGAAAGAAAAAGGCGTTGGCTATAGGCTCTGGCCCATTCTTCCTTTCATTGGTGTCCTCACTGATCGAATCCGGATTGCCTGCATTCCATATCCTCATTACGGACACGTTACCGACCAATAGAAAAAGATTGAATGAAATCGTGGCACATGCGCGTAAGACGGACGACGAGGTTGCCATAGAGGAGGTCGTGCTTGAAAAGGGAGCAGAGATTGAATGGCTGGAGATCGTGCGGCCTTTTGACTCGATATTATATGTGTCACAGGAAGGTGATATAGAGGAATTAAGAGAAATTCATTCGGTTTGCAGGCAAGGGAACAAGATCCTGTTTCCTGCATTGATCATCAATCAAGTAGGCATGGCTGGTCCGCTTGTCCATCCGGATTCCAAGGGATGTTGGGAGTCAGCATGGCATCGTTTACATCAAGCTGAGCTGGAAAAGAACCAGGCACCATCTTCTTTTTCCGCCACAGCCGGAGCGATGTTAGCGAATATAATGGTATTCGAATGGTTTAAAGAGGCTACAGGCGTTATTACAGCAGAACAAGCCAATCAATTTTATCTGTTGGATATGGATACATTGGAAGGGAAATGGCATCCGTTCATTCCCCACCCGGGGGTAACGGGAAAAGGGACTGCTGCATGGATTGAAGATTTTGAACGGCGGCTCGAACAGAAATCGGACCCGGGTGAGCCGGGGAAGGTGTTTATGTATTTCAGCAGGTTGACATCCTCGGAATCCGGAGTCTTTCATAGTTGGGATGAAGGGGATTTAAAACAGCTGCCGTTGGCTCAATGCCGCGTTCAGGTTGTTGATCCGCTGTCGTCCGGTCCGGCCGAACTGCTGCCTGAAGTTATCCGGTCAGATCTGACGCATCAGGAAGCGAGGAGGGAAACCGGTCTTGCAGGAGTTGAAGCATATGTATCCCGAACACTTAGCCAGCTCGTTTTGACTCTTCCTCCGCTTCAAGGGGCAGACAATATAAAGGAATCGATCGGTGTCGGGGCAGGTGAAACATTTGCTGAAGGTGTTTGCCGTGGATTGCAAAGCAGTTTGGATAAAGAGTTTGGCAATAAACGGTTCAACCAGGAAAAACTTGTGACGGTGCAGTTGGCTCAGGTGGAAGATGAGCGCTGCAGGTATTATTTACAAGCGCTGACCCGGCTGCAAGGAGATCCGATCATCGCATTGGGTGAGGAAGTGTCCGGTTTCCCGGTAGTTTGGGCAGGAACGAGCGATGGATGGTCTGGCGCTGTCGGTTTGAATGTAACGATCGCATTACGGAATGCCTTGCAAAAGGCCGTCATGAAAGTCCAAAACCAGACCGTATGCCTCACGGCTCCAGGTTTAGTGGCATCGCCTGTTCTTGAGGAAGAAAAGATGCCCCTGAATCTTGTGATTCCTTCGTGTGAGGTGAAAGGGAATTCCGAACTGGTACAGTCCGCCATTCAAGTCTTGAAGAAGAAAAGTAAGCGAATCCACGTTTTTGAAATGGATCTGGAACCTTTCTTGAAGGAAGAAATTGCAGGTGTGTTTGGGGTGTTTTTGCGAGAGGAGGAATCAGGGTGAAAACTGACGTATTGGTTGTCGGGGAAGGAGTGTTGGCCGACCATGTTCATGGGGACCTGTCCGGCCAATATCAGGTGAATCGCCAAACCGATTTCGAGGCAGGAATACCGCAAACGACGGCTATGGTCCTTCTGCTGCAGGATGCTTGGAATCCCGCTGTCCATCTAAAGGCGGAAGAGGTGATAAAGGAAGCAGGCATTCCTTGGCTGCGTGGGTTTGTATCATTTGGAGAAGGAGTGATAGGTCCGGTGGTCCGCCCGGGCGTTCCTGGCTGCTCACAGTGTGCGGACCAAAGGCATCTCATGGCCGGGCGTGATCGAAAGGAAATGTGGGAAATCCGCAAACAGCTGCAGGAAAATGGGGGGATGGAGCGTGATGCGGCGGCATCCCGCACAGGTCTTTTACAGATGGCTCACGTGATTTGTGCTGAGGTAAGGAAAGTGATGAAAGGAGAACACGCCCGGTCGGAAGGGCAGGTATCATTAATCAGCCTGAAAACGCTGAATGGTTCATGGCACTCATTTTTACCAGATCCATTGTGTCCGGTTTGCTCAACATTACCTGATGACACGAAGGAGCGTGCAAGGATTTCGTTGCAGCCAAGTCCGAAAATCAGTCCCGACAGTTACCGTACCCGTTCAATGGAGGAGCTGAGTGAAGTTCTGGCCAAGGATTACTTGGACCACCGCACAGGATTCCTGAATAATAAAATGATAGACCTTGTGCCGCCCTTTGCCGATGTAAGTGTTAATTTGCCATTATTCATAGGAGATGAGGGGGCGGCAGGCCGGACTCTTTCATACGCGGTCAGTGAGATGACTGCGATATTGGAGGGATTGGAAAGGTATTGCGGAATGGAGCCCCGCGGCAAACAGACAGCCATACATGACAGCTACAACAACGTGAAAGAGTTTGCGCTCAATCCCATCAGGATAGGGGTACACTCGAAGGAAAATTATGCACAGCATGATTTCCCGTTTCAACCGTTTAATCCTGACCGCTCGATAGATTGGGTGTGGGGCCACTCATTTTTGCAAGAGCGGCCGATCTTGGTCCCGGAATTGCTTTCTTATTACAGCTTGGGCTGCGGTCATGGATTTGTCTATGAAACTTCCAATGGATGTGCTTTAGGGGGAAGTTTGGAGGAGGCCATTTTCTACGGCATCATGGAAGTGGTGGAACGTGATTCGTTCCTGCTGACCTGGTATGCGCAGCTGCCCCTCACACGCCTTGACCCTTATTCTGCAAATGACAAAGAACTAGAACTGATGATTGACAGGGCGAGGGCGGCAGCTGGATATGATATCCATTTGTTTAATGCGACGATGGAACACGGTATACCAAGCGTATGGGCGTTGGCGAAAAACAGGAAACAAAAAGGATTGAATATCATATGTGCGGCAGGGGCCCATCTGGACCCGGTCCGGGCTGTGAAAAGCGCGGTCTTCGAGTTGGCTGGCATGATGCTGACCCTTGACGATAAATTGGAAGAGAACCAGGATGAGGTTGAGAAAATGCTGCATGATTCCTCACTCGTACGGAAAATGGATGATCATGGCATGCTGTACGGTTTACCGCAAGCCGAAGAGCGACTGCAGTTTCTGCTGGATGATGACCGCCCGATGCGAACATTCGCTGAAGAATACGGGGAAAAGGTGAACCATCCGGACTTGACGGAAGATTTGCAGGAAATCCTTCAGGAGTTTCGCCGATTGAAACTTGAGGTGATTGTGGTGGATCAGACGACGCCGGAAATTGCACGGAATGGATTACATTGCGTGAAAGTGCTGATCCCGGGGATGCTGCCGATGACATTCGGCCATCATCTTACCCGCATAACGGGGCTTGAGAGAATACTGAGGGTTCCGATGGAACTTGGATATGCTGAACGGCCGCTTGAATTCGAACAGCTCAATCCGCATCCGCATCCTTTTCCATAAGCGGTGACTTAGGAGGTTGGAGGATGAGTCTAGAGACATTTTTGCACAATTTGCATTTTGATATCGAAAAGGCAAGTCCGCCGGATTGGGAAGTGGATTGGGATGATGCACCGCTAACGTATAAGCTTTACCGTGACTTGCCTGTTTTTTCCCTATCACTGGAGGTGCCGCTGACGCTCGAGGAGTGCAGCGGGCCTTCAAAGCAGGACCTCGAAGGAATCGGTCATTTCCTCTGGTATGCATATGGCCTGACCCAAGTCAGTCAGGTACCGAGATCCTCGGAATCTGAGGACCTCATGCAGTCATTCCGGCGTTTTCCGGCATCAGGGGGAGCTTTGTATCCAAGCGAATTGTACGTATACTTGAAAATGGAGGGATTACCTGCTGGCGTATACCATTATGATACGGCACACCACCGGTTGGTTTTGCTGCGGGAAGGGAATTTTGATTCATATGTAACAAAGGCTCTTGGTGAAACCTTTGATATGTCCGCATGCTTTGGCACGGTTTTTGTATCGACGATGTTTTGGAAAAACTTCTACAAATATAATAACTTTTCATACCGTCTGCAAGGTCTGGATGCGGGGGTGCTTCTTGGACAGTTGCTCGAAGTGGCGAAACGGTTTGGAATCGCAGCAGGGGTGTGCTTTCAATTCCTTGATCGGGCCATCAATCGTCTGCTCGGGCTTTCGAAAGAGGAAGAGAGCACGTATGCGGTGATCCCCTTATCGGCAGAACCTTCTTTTAAATTTAGAGAAGAAAGCAGTATGGACGGACCTGTCACTTCGACGGAATTATGCAGGGAATTGTCGGATATTCAGCCTGAACACTATGTTCGGTCGCAGAGGATCAGGGAATTTCCGATGTTAACTAGAATGAATGAAGCATCCATGATCGAGTCCACCCAATCATTCCGGCGGATCAATCTAAAGAATGGGGCGGAATTCGAAGGACAAATTGTAGCCCTTCCTATCGTGAAGCGGTTGTCCTATGATTTGGCATCAGTTTGCCGGAAGCGATTTTCACCTGAAATGGACTTCATACTGGGGAAAGTTAGTCAATGGCAACTGGCGGCACTTCTGCAGGAGGCAACTGCTTCGTTCTCCTATCGAAATGATTTGGATGGAATAAACGATAACAACGAACATCGCGTTTCCTTATATGCTTGTTTGTATAATGTGGAAGACATTCAAGATGGTGCATACCATTATGACAGGACGACACATTCATTACGACAGATACAATCAGGAGATCATCGGCTCCGATTGCAATACGGAATGTCTCTTGATATCATGAATTTTCAGCAAGTCCCGATCTGTATACATGTAGTTGGTGAGCGGGATTATTCCAAAACGCAACTTGGATATAGAGGATACCGCATCAAGCAAATGGAGGCGGGGATGCTCGTTCAGAAATTACTGCTAGCGTCGTCAGCCCTCGGAATGAACGGGCACCCGCTGCTCGGCTTTGATGTGAATATGTGTGATGAACTTTACAAGATAGATGGTACGCAAAGGAAAACGAGCCTGATCCAAATCCCAATCGGACACTATCAGGATCGCCCTTGGCTGAAGGGGAGTCTGCATAGCTAAAGAAGATGAAACGAAAGCCTCCATTTCATTTAAGAAATGTAGGCTTTCGTTTTTATTTTGTAGTACAGCTTCTACCCTAAGAGTGCAATAATCTCTGCTGAAGATTATACTGAAATATGAGGTTTGACTACTTTTGGGAATGAATAAGGATATAAAGTTTATAATTTAGTGCGCTATTAACTTAACTAAACATTTTAAAGGATGTAGCTTATGGAATGGAAAACTGACAGAAAATCCAAGAAGCCTTTATATAAGCAAATAGCAGCTTACATCGAGAGTGGCATTGCTGATGGAACATTTTTATTGGATAAGCCGCTACCGTCTGAACGCTTCTTGGCAAGTGAACTGGGAGTTAACAGAAGCACAGTTGTTGCGGCTTATGATGAATTGGAAGCAAATGGGCTAGTTGAACGAAAAAAAGGAAGCGGAACGATGATCAGCAAGGATATCTGGGGAATTACCCGAAAACGTATACCTAGCTGGAATAGATATATCGAAGCGGGTTCTTTTTTGCCCAATATGCCAGTAACCCAAAGAATACGTAAAGAGACGGAAGGTCATAACCTTCTTAACTTAGCTAGTGGGGAGCTTTCAGAAGACCTATTTCCAGTCCAATCCTTACGTGAAATCATATCTAATCGGTCCTTCATTGGTAGCTTAGGTTATGATCACCCTCAAGGCAATGCGGTTTTAAGGGAAACGATAACCAATCATGTTAAACAGTATAGGAGAATTGACACGCATCCATCTTCTATACTCATTACTTCTGGTGCACAGCAAGCCCTACATCTGGTGGTCCAATGCTTGTTAAAGCCAGGAGATGCCGTTGTATTGGAAGATCCATCATATAGTTACAACCTTCCCATCTTTCAATCCGCGGGGCTAAGAATTTTTCCTTTACCAGTTGATAAAGATGGCATCAACCCAGAGGATTTACTGGAACTCCATAAAAAACATCGGATCAGGATGATTTTTTTGAACCCTGTATTTCAAAACCCTACAGGAACTGTCCTTCATATCAACCGTCGTAAAAGGATTCTTGAACTTTCATCCGAATATGGAATACCGGTCATAGAAGACGATCCTTATAGTTTAACTTCCTTTGCTGGCGAAGAAATTTCCACTCTTAAATCGATGGACAACAACGGAAATGTTTTATATATAAGCTCTTTGTCAAAAATTGTTGCTTCCGGTTTAAGAATTGGGTGGATTATAGGACCGAAACCAGTTATAGAGAGACTATCTGATGCTAAGCAGCAGTTTGACTTCGGTCATGGCTCATTCACCCAATGGATAGCAAACGATTTTTTGGAATCAGAGTATTTTCCTGCCCATATTGCCTACTTAAGGGGGCAACTGGAAAAAAGAAGGGATGCAATGGTTTCGAGTCTTCAACAATTCCTGCAAAAAAAAGTTGATTATTATTCGCCAAATGGTGGAATTCATTTGTGGTGTAAGCTGAAAGTGCCATTGAACGAAATAAAGTTACTGGAGGAATCCATCAAAAGGGGAGTCATATACGTTCCGGGTTCAACACTAGGTACAAATAAGGAATACGTACGCTTTACTTTTGCAAGGGAAAATGAGGATTCCATTCACGAAGGCATCAAAAGGTTTGCAGAGGCTGTAAAAAGTTTATAAACATATGCTTTCATATTCACGAGAGAGAATCATGATGATTCCATGATTCAGACTGTAGACAAACTTGTTCGGTTTGCCTGCAGTTTTTTAATTAAAAGGTTCCGGTGATTTCAGAAATCCACTCCCTTTCCGCCGACTGTCTGCCAAGCCTCCTCGGCGTAAGCGCCTGTGGTGTCTCGGCTAGCCAGTAATTCGGCAGGAGTGTCGCAAATTTCTTCAATCCAATAAGTTCGTTACAGGAAAAAAACATGAAGGATAACCTGGCCTTAAACATGGTTCAGAATGAGACCGGCCTGCAGTTGGTTATTTTAAAAAACGTTCCAGTTGATTGGAACGTAAGGTACGAGACTCCTGCTTAGAAAAGTGCGTCAAAGGGAGACCCCGCAGGCGAGCGCCGAGGAGGCTCCCGGACCGCCCGCGGAAAGCGAGTGCATGGAGTGGAAATCCACTTCTAAATTGTAACCATACCCTAGGAGTTGAAGGTGTTGTTTTGGGTCAGTTGTTTCAGGAACATCATTTAAGTTACGTTTTCCGACCCACTTTTGTCTACTAACTGGAATCATGACAAATTCATGATTCTTTTTTTGTTATTTAAAAGTAAGCAAGTTAGGTCAGGAGTTGCCACAAGACGTGGTATCTTAGCCATTCCTTCAGAGAAGCTCTGCACCTTTCTATGTAATTAACGGAAGAATTCAGCAAGTGGATGGTGTAAATTTCACTTGATTGGATGGTCCTAAAATTGGTTGTTCCTTTATTATAGAGAAGTAGGGTTTTCTAATATAATTACGAAGTGCGATCAACCTGGCCTATTTAATTTTGACCTGCCAATTAGGAACGATTTTTTATGTAGTTACACTACGATATACGATGAGAATCGGAACAATTTGGGAGATAGATAATAATATTGGGAGGCGTTGAATCATGACGATAAGTGTAATATTAGTAGTAGCCATTAGCATAGTTGCTCTGGTTGGCACCCTTTCATTAACGGGGAAGAGTGATAGTGATTATTCTGAGGCAACGAGAGGGAATTTGTTGAACCTTAGTTATATTTATATTGGTCTTGCCCTAATATTAACTGTGGGCATCATCTACTTCGTAATAAAATTAGCCTAAGATATCACGTGAATGATTATTATAATAGCATATCAAAATGCATAGAAATATAGGCTTAATTGTATAAAACTTATGTTTTGTACGAGTGATTTACAAGACATACTCTATTTGTAGGGAATTGTGAATTTGTTCACATATGTGACGAAAATGTGAACGAAAAGAATCTGATTGATACGTGAAAAAATCACCATTGTAAGCTGAGTGAACAAGAAACACGTTAATAGAAGGGTCACCTCAAAGAAAAACTGACCGCCTCTTTCAATTAAACATTAAATTATAACGTAGCGGAGATGATCAAATATGACATTGCCTGTATTGATTTTGACAATTATCTTAGGTTTGCTTAAATTATTAGTTACCTGTCTTCCAACCGATGCGGTGAATTGGATTTTGAGTAAATTTAAAATGCATTCTGAAATTAGTGACGCGAATGCAATCGTAACCTTTGATGGAAAACGTTTGGAAGGTGAAGACAAAATTCAAGTAATTAATTATTTTAACGAAGCTAAGTTTTTGAAAAAAAATCATATATTCCCAGGGAACGAGCAATTGTTTTTACATCCAGAGAACAGTGGGGCTCCAATAATAATTGATACTAAAAGAGGAAAAAACGATGTTAGATCATTTGTGTACATTTACAACGACCACGTGGATGTAGTCAAACAGTACAAGAATAAAGTAATTGCGTATAGTCTTCTTTCCGAGAGCCTCCAAGAACGTTCCATGCCAGTAATGAGAAATTTAGTTTAAAAGGAACAAAAAAAGACGTTTTTTAAAGTGAACTGTACCCCAATTGTTTGTAACATCTAACCAATTGGAGATGCAGTTTTTTTATATGATGGTGTAATTCGTGTATGGGTAGGTCCATGTGCTTTTTTTTAACGGATCTGCCGAAAGTCAGTCGTTCTTGGTTAATACCTTTAAAGTCTTTTCCCTGATGCTTATCCTGTTTTTATAATCTTTAGCAACCAACTCTGTATATATTAAATCAAAAAGTAATAGTAGCGGAAGCAATGGAGAGATGTTTTGTCCCATATGCATGCTGTTCTTGCTCGTGACCAATAGTGATATATCACCAAGCTGTGAGAGCTCGGAATTCTTATCTCCAGTAAAGATCAAGATACGTGAGCCTTGCTTCTTTGCGATTTTAACTGCAGAAATCACTTCTTTCGTTGTTCCGGAAATGGAAATGCCGATGACAACACTATTCTCGTTACTTAAAGCTGCATCCATCATTGACTGGTGGGGATCTGTAATAGCTTCAACAGTTAAGCCGATACGGAAAAACTTTGACTTGAACTCCTGGGCCGCTATACCTGAACTCCCTATTCCATAAACATGAATCTTATTTGCCTGTGTAAGGTAAGATACAGCTTTTTGGATATCATCATATGTGGTTATATGAAAGGTATTATCAATGATACCTAAGTGATCTTGATACAGTTTAGCGAAATAATCCACCTGCTTGATGTTCTTCATATCTTTCGGCGTATTTCGGAGATCCACGAACCTTTTTAACTCATGCCTGAACTCATTGAAACCAGAAAAGGCTAATTTCTGGCAGAAGCGCGTAATGGTTGCAGGTGAAATATGAAGCTTTTTAGCTATTTGACTAATGGTTAACTTACTTGCTTCTTCAGGGTGCTGCAGAATATAATTGGCCAATTCTTCTTCTGTTTTGGTGAATTTGTCCATGCTGCACTCAATGCCATATATGAGGTTTTCCGCTAGATATTCCATGTGTTCACCCATTTCAAATTTCTTATATGTATTCCTAGTTTAATGTATCCATTAGGGACGTCAATAACCTGAGGAACCATGAATCGTAAAAAAGACCCAAACTGTTGCCAGTCTGGGTCTTTTCATTACTATGTGCAACGTTCTATTCTTGGATAGCATCCACGAATCTTTTAGTGATTTGCTGCGGCCTGGTAATGGCACCGCCAACTACTACTGCATGGACATTCATATCCAATACAGATCGGGCGATTTCTGGTGTTATGACATTTCCTTCAGCGATTACTTTTGCTTTTTTCACTGCTTTTACTATCTCTTTGAGCACGGCATAGTCATCTTGATATATTTTCTGGCCGAACGTTTCGTTCGTATAGCCGTATAAAGTGGGCGCCACAATATCAAATCCTAAATCGTCAGCGTATACGGCTTCCTCAATGGTAGATACATCCGCCATTAGTAAAACATCCGGATATTTTGCTCGTATTTCGCCATAAAACTGTTTTAATGTTTTACAGTCCGGTCTTACCCGGACTGTAGCATCCGTCGCAATGATTTCCGCTTTAGTTTCCATCAATGCATCAATTTCGGCCATGGTGGGAGTAATATAGACGTCGTTATGTCCATACACCTGTTTAATGATCCCTATGACTGGAAGGTCCACATTTTTCTTGATTTCCATTATGTCAGCTACAGAGTTTGCGCGTATGCACGTTGCACCGCCTTCTTTGGCAGCAATGGCCATGCGTCCCATAATAAAAGAGCTGTGCAGCGGCTCATTCTCCAATGCTTGACATGATACAATTAAGCCTTTGTGAATTTTATCCAGCACCTGTTGCATGTTTAACACGTCCTTATCGTTATCTATGTTCTTAATGACCCAAGTATTCTTCCACTTCATTTTTGATGATCGTTACTTGGGGACCGTATACTATTTGAATGCCATTCCCTTTTTTTACGACGCCTTTTGAACCGGTTTGTTTAATGACGTCCTCTTTCACCAATGATTCATCCTTTACCGTGACACGCAGACGGGTTGCACAGCAATCGACTATATCGATATTTTCCTGTCCGCCTAATCCATTAACGATGGTCTGGGTTCTCTCTGATGCCGTTACTTGTGTAACAGCGGCCTGTTCATCATCTTCACGTCCGACCACTTTCAAATTTTTCTTCCTGATCAAGAATTTAAAAGTGAAGTAGTATAGGAAAAACCACGGAATACCGACAAGAAGTACATAAATCCAGTTTGTTTTACTGATGCCCTGGAGTATCCCGAATAAAGTAAAATCAATAAATCCTCCAGAAAAGGTTTGACCGATCGTTATATTGAATATATCTGCCATCATGAAGGCAAGTCCGTCAAACAAGGCATGAAAAACATAAAGGATTGGGGCGACAAATAAGAAACTGAATTCAAGCGGTTCGGTGATGCCTGTTAAGAAAGAGGTCAAGGCAGCTGAAAGAAGCAAACCGGCCACGACTTTCTTATTTTTAGGTTTAGCGCAATGATAAATGGCCAATGCTGCGCCAGGCAGACCAAACATCATCGTGATGAACCGTCCGGACATGAACCGGGAAACACCCTCATAGTACTTGACGGTAGTTGGGTCGGCCAATTGCGCAAAGAAGATATTCTGGGTCCCGCTGACAATCTGCCCATTAATCTCCATCGTTCCGCCTAAAGCTGTTTGCCAGAAGGGAAGGTAGAAAATATGGTGCAGTCCTAACGGCCCGAGCATCCGTAATATGAATCCGTAAAAGAAAGTCCCGATTGTACCTGTGCTCGTTACCAGCGCACCTAATTGGTTTATGAAAAGCTGGAAATAAGGCCATACGATAAAAAGCACGGCTCCAACCAAGATGGACGCGAAGGAAACGATGATGGGAATGAAACGGGAACCACCGAAAAATCCTAACACTTGCGGAAGCTGAATTTTATTATATTTATTGTGCAAAAGTGCGGCAACGATACCTACTACGATACCGCCAAACACACCAGTCTCCAGTGTTTGGATCCCGACCGCCATTCCCTGTCCGGCACCTGCCAAATTCTCTTTGGCAAGTTCCCCGTTTATTTGAAGCAGTGCATTTATTGAACTGTTCATGACGAAATAGCCAATCATGGCTGCCAGTGCAGCGGTCCCTTTATCCGACCGTGCCAATCCTACTGCAACACCTACGGCAAAAATGACCGGCAAGTTGCCGAATACGATGCTTCCTGCAGAACTCATGATCGTGAAAATGGCCTGCAGCCAAGCAAAGTCTAAAAAAGGATAGGCCTCAACTGTATTTGGATTAGAAAGAGCACCGCCAATTCCCAGCAATAAACCGGCCGCTGGCAAAACGGCAATCGGGAGCATAAAAGATTTACCGAACTGCTGCGCTTTCTCAAAAGCTTTCTTCATAAAAATTCCTCCCTCATTTAACGAGCCTTTGATACTCTCTATTTTTAATCGCTCTATACTAGCTATATTAAATCTCTGTGAGAGCGTTTTCAATGCGATGCAAGGTTATATCAATTGTTTTCAATCTTGCGCTTATTTCTCTGAAAAAGTTTTCATTAATTGAAGTGCTGGATTGGATATAAAGTAATATAAATATATTGAAATCCCCATATGCTTATTTTTATAATTCGTGTATTGGTGTGTAAATTTACTATATAATAAAAAAAAAACATTTTTTTATGCGAAATCCGAATATTATCTTGTGCAAATAAGAAAAAGTATATATAATTACCTCAAACGATAGTTTGGCAGGTGATAGTCATCTTACCGATAAACTCTAACGAAACGAAGAAATTGCTTTCTCATATGTATAATGAGGTATCGAAGGAATTGTTCGGCTTTGGTACGACGCTGCTGAAGGTTACTGTTGAGCAGAATGTGATTACATTTCAGGCCAAACATCGACGTGCCCCGCGCTCTGAAGCTTTAGAAGGGGAAGTTCCCAGCCTGAAGCAGGAGGTGGACTTTCATATGTCCCTGCTTTATAAAAAGAAACTGAAACAAAAGCTGGAAACGCAAACGAATTGGGATATTGAAGCTGTCCTGAGGGATTATGACTCAGCGACGCAGCTGGCATTCACCAATATTGTATTGAAGGAAAAAATTATATAATCATATAAATGGATTTCACTTCGGATTTATCTGGAGGGAACGCCACATGAGAACCAAATGATAAGTTTTATCTTTGTTTACAAAGAAAAGACAATCTTGGGTAGAATTTCAATTCTATTTAAGATTGTCTTTTTTTACATTTTTATCAGTAAAAAGGAAATTTTAAACAATATAAAATTGGAGGTTTGGATGATGAAAAAAATATTGATGATGTTATCGCTTTTCACATTAGTTTTAGCTGCATGCTCTTCAAAGGAGGATGGAAAGGAAAAACCAGCCAAATTAGTCGTTTCCACTTGGGGATTCGCAGATGATTTCTTCCGTCCGGAAGTCTATGAGCCATTTGAAAAGGAGCATAATGTCGAGATTGTCGTTGATTCAGGTAATAATGCAGATCGATTGAACAAGGTACGCCAAGCGAATAGCGATGTGGATGTTATCTATTTATCCGACTACTATGCACAGCAGGGCATCGATGAAGGGTTATTTGAGAAAGTTGACCATAGTAAAATTCCGAATATTGATAATATATACGACAAAGCAAAAGCGCCAAATGGCGAAGACTTTGGACCAGCCTATACCATTGCCCAATTTGGCATTGCCTATAATCCCGATGAAGTGAGTAAACCGATTACCTCTTGGAAAGATCTCTGGAGCAAAGATTTGGAAGGAAAGATCACGATCCCATCAATCACTTCAACAACTGGACCGATGTTTTTGGATGCGGCTTCAAAAGTTAGCGGAAGTAAAGAGTTCAATGAAGATAAAGCCTTCGATCAAATGAAGAAGATCATGCCGAATGCGGTTAAGGAATATGGGCAAACATCAGAGTTCGTCAACATGTTCTCGCAAGGGGAGATCGCTGCAGGCCCAATCATGGAAATGTATTTTGGCGATTTACAGGAAGCCGTTCCTAATGCTAAGTTCATTTCCCCTGAAGAAGGCGGCTACGCAGTGATGAATACGGTGAATATTGTTAAAGCCAGCGATCAAAAAGAATTGGCCGGCGAATTCATGAATTACATCTTAAGCAAGGAAGTTCAGGAGAAATCAGCGAAAGCGAAAGTGGATTCTCCTGTCAATACGGAAGTCAAGCTCTCTAAAACGGAAGCGAAAGGCTTAACCTATGGAGATGACGTCATTAACAGCCTGCGTGTATTAGACATGAAGTTTGTTAATGAAGACTCTAAACAATGGATCGATCGTTGGAATCGTGAACTTACACACTAAGAAAGAAAAGAGATGTGCTTGATGAAGAAAAAAATGATTCTTGATGTTGATACTGGAATAGATGATGCGATCGGGATCATTCTTGCTGTTAAAAGCCGTCAATTCGACATATTGGCGGTAACAACAGTGAACGGGAATGTATCACTTGATACGGCCACACTGAATACATGCAAAATATTGGATTTATTGAGTGAACAGGACATTTCAGTCATAAAGGGGGCAGATAGGCCAATTATCAGGAGCCCCTTTTTTGAACACCGGATCCATGGCGAAGACGGGATTGGCGGAGCCTTGAAGGATGTGCCAGTCAAAAAGCAGCCTGATGATGGATTTGCTTCTGACTTCATCATCAATTCCATTTTGAATTTTCCTGGTGAAGTGACGCTTGTCATGACGGGACCTCTTACGAATTTGGCATTAGCGGTGAAAAAATGTCCGCAAATCACCAAGCTTGTTAAAGAAGTCATTTTCATGGGCGGAGTTGTTAAAGGGGTTGGCAATGTCACGCCAACCTCGGAATATAACACATATGTCGATCCTGAAGCAGCCAAAATCGTATTACAGGCGGGATTCACATCCATCACGCAAGTCGGTCTTGATGTCACGAGAAAGGTCCTATTGGGTGAAGAGCATATCCAATTGATTCAAAACCATGAACTTGCTGATTATATAAGGGAAAGTACATCAGATTATCGGAAAAGGTATTTTGAACGTAACGGTATATGGGCATGTGCGATGCATGATCCATTAGCTGTAGCTATCGCTTTGCAAGAAGATCTTGTCACCAGAGAAGAATATTATGTGGATGTTGAAACAAAGAGTGAGCTTTGTGACGGACAGATGGTTTGCGACTTTCAAAATAGGCTGATGAAGCCGCCTAATGCGCATGTTTGTCTGGACGTCGATGCGGAAGCGTTTTTCGACCTGTTCATTCGCATAATCAATTCATAAATAATACGAACAGGGGGTTCCGAGGTGAAAAAACGCTATTTATACCTGCTGCTGTTTCCAGGCGTTCTATTTTTAACGATTTTCATGATCATTCCGATCCTAATGACGATTGGCACGACATTTTTTAATGAAAGCGGCGGCTTTTCCATACAAGGATATCTCGATTTTTTCCAAGATCGATACTTTATTGAAATTCTGCTGACGACACTTAGGGTGAGTCTGTTCACGACAATCATTTGCATTCTATTAGGATTTCCAGCAGCTTATTATATTTCAAAATTGAAACAACGAAAGAAAGCCATCATGCTTTTGCTGACGATCTTCCCGCTATTAACAAGCCCCGTGGTCCGCTCATTCAGCTGGATGGTGATTATCGGTAAAAACGGTGTGGTGAATAAATTGCTTATGGGCATGGGCTTGATTGAAAAGCCGCTTGATATATTGTACACGCCTACTGCCATCATCATCGGATTGGTCCATTTATTCCTGCCATTGATCATCGTGACGCTAGTGGGTGTGATGGAGAACATCGAGACTGACTTATTAAAAGCGGCCGAGAGCCTTGGAGCATCAAGGTTGGCAGTATTCTCAAAAGTGATCATTCCGCTTTCGGTGCCAGGTTTGGTCATTGGCAGCATCCTTGTTTTTGTAGGGAGCTTCACGGCCTATACAACGCCTGCTTTATTAGGCGGGAAGCAGCGGGTCATTTCGACATTTCTTTATCAAAACGCGATTACATTGAACGAATGGCAAGTGGCATCGATTGTCGCTACCATAATGATTGCCGTGACAGTCCTTATCATATCGATCATGAATGGTTTGGCAAAAAAATTAAATCCAAAGGGGTAGAGGTGTATGCAGGAAAAAAATCGAGGATTGGCCCTGTTTACTCTCCTGGTGTTCCTTTTTTTACTAGGGCCTTTGCTTATCATATCCGTTACGTCATTTGAAGGCGGAAATATTCTGAAGTTCCCGCCAGAAGAGTTTTCTTTAAGATGGTACGAAAATATTTTTAATGTGGAAATGTTTTTGGTCGCTTTTAAAACGTCCATCCTTGTTTCACTCGGAGGCAACCTTTTGGCTCTGTTACTGGGAGTGCCGGCTGCCTATGCATTAAGCCGATTTGATTTCAAAGGGAAAAACGTGATTAATGCCTTTTTCGTTTCTCCCATTTTAATACCGGGAATTGTGCTGGGCTTTGCGTTTTTACGTTATATTGTGGGGACTTATCAGCTTCCGATTTATGCGGCTCTGTTTGTGGGACATACTGTTATCATGCTGCCGTTCATCATCCGTGTGATTTCTTCAAGCTTATCAAACTTTGACTTTTCCATTGAAGAAGCGGCGGAGAGTCTCGGAGCCAGTAAATTGGGCACATTCTTTACAGTCGTCCTCCCGAATATAAAATCAGGAATTCTGGCGGCAGTCATGATCGCCTTCTTGGAATCCTTCAATAATGTAGACATTTCAGTTTATATGACAGGCCCTGGGGTAAGTACGTTTCCGATTCAGATGCTGACGTATGTGGAGAACTACTTCGATCCTACCATTTCGGCCATTTCCGTATTACTCATGTTCATAACGGCTTTCTTCATGTTCATAGTAGAGCGTCTCATGGGATTGTCTTATTTCACAAAACGATAAAGGAGGTAATGATGGATGGCTTTATTCACTTTACAAGATATATCTGTAGCATATAACAAACAGAATATATTAAAAGATTTCAATCTTGAGATTGAAAAAGGGAAACTGGTATCCCTTCTTGGCCCGAGCGGCTGTGGGAAAACGACGACCCTGCGTTTAATTGCCGGGTTTTTACAGGCGAACGAAGGGAAGTTTTTATTCAAGGAAAAAGACTATACGAAAGTGCCCGTCAACAAGCGGAATTTTGGTTTTGTGTTCCAAAACTATGCATTATTTCCGCATTTGTCGATATTCGATAATATTGCATTCGGTCTCCGTCTTAGAAAGAATTCTAAAAGTGAAATCGAAAAAAAAGTAATGAATGTGCTCGAAATCGTTAATTTAAAAGGATTTGAAAAGAGATATCCCCAAGAACTTTCCGGAGGGCAAAAGCAGCGGGTTGCGATTGCCAGGGCGCTGGTGATTGAACCGGACATCCTATTATTTGACGAGCCATTGAGTAATCTTGATGCCAACTTAAGGGTGAATATGAGAGTCGAGATTCGCCGTATCCAACAAGAGCTGGGGATTACAACGGTATATGTTTCCCATGACCAGGAAGAATGCTTTTCAATATCCGACCAGGTGGCGATCATGAATAAAGGGATCATCGAGCAGCTTAGTGATCCTGCGACCATTTACAAATATCCTGAAACGAAGTTTGTCGCAGACTTCATCGGCTTCAAGAACTTCATTGACTTCGATAAGCGGACAGATCATGAAGATAAAATCGAACTGAACAAGTCTGGATACTCATTTGTGCTGCACAAGGATGCACAGATGACCAATTCAACTGGAAGAATAGGAGCCATCAGACCGGACGATCTGTTGATCAGGGAAAAGGATAACACTGGAGCTGTTCAGGAAAATAGTTTATCTGGCCGAGTTAAGGTAAGTACCTATCTGGGAAGAAGTTATCAATATGTCGTTGAAACTCCAATAGGGGATTTCACTGTGAACAAGGAAATGTCGGAATCCTATCGGACGGGTCAGGAAATCATCCTTGAAATTCCGAGAAACCAGATGGTGCTTGTTGACTAGCTTAGGAGGGTAAGGTATGCGATTGGATATGCTTGTAAGAGATATCAACGTGTTTAACAGCTATTTTAAAAGATTCATTAAAGGGAATGCAGCCATCAAGGATGGAAAGTTCTATTATATAGGAGAACGGGAATTGGATGCCTTCGAGCCGGATAGAATCGTCGATGGACAGGGAAAGTATATGGTTCCAGGTCTGATCGATATCCATCTCCACATTGAAAGTACGATGGTGACGCCTGCGACTTTTTCCTACGGGTTAATCAAAAATGGCGTGACGACGATCGTGCCGGAACCGCATGAAATGGCCAATGTTTTCGGAATTTCCGGTGTGAAGGAAATGATCAAAGCGAGTAAAGATTGCGTAGCGGATATGTTTTATGCCATCCCGAGTTCCGTTCCTGCGACATCGATGGAAACAACAGGCGGTGCTATAGAAATAGATGATATAGATGAATTGATGCAAACGGAAGACATTAAATGTCTCGGCGAGATCATGAATTACTATGAGGTCATAACCGACCCGGATTGCAAAACGAATCGGATCTTGTCCCATATCCGTTCCCGTTATCCAGATCTGATCATTGAGGGGCACGTTCCAAAGCTGCTTGACTTGGACTTGCAGAAGATTGTTTATGCCGGAGTGAATTCAGATCATACACACCAGACCGTTGAAGGGATGGACGCGAGGATCGCTGCCGGAATGTTCATTGAGATTCAAGAAAAATCAATGACTGAAGAAGTGATAAATTACCTGAAGGAAAAGCAGGTGGATGAGCATTTCTGCTTTGTCACCGATGATGTCATGACCGACTCTTTCCAAAACAGAGGACATCTGAATGTCCTTTTAAAGAAAGCCATTCAAATGGGGATGACTCCGGAAAAAGCCATTTATGCATGCACCTATACACCTGCACAGCGGATGAAGATGTATGACCGCGGCGCCATTGCACCTGGAAAAACAGCAGATTTCCTGCTGCTATCGGACTTGGAAACATTTGAAATTGAACAAGTATACAAAAAAGGCGAGCTAGTTTATGAATCTTCACGGCCATATGTACAAGAAGTGAAGGAAAGACAATTTCCTGAGCATTTCTATCAAAGTGTGAAGCTTGCGGAACTTGCGGAAAACGATTTTACCATCACAATCCCGGATCAGCATGAACGCAGTAAGTGCCGGATCATAAACGTGCAGAATGGTTCTACTTTCACATCTGAAACCCATGATCGTATAGATGGGAAGAATGGTCAATTATGCTGGGAAGAAAGCCCTTATGGTTTAATCGCTACATTCGAACGATACGGGAAAAACGGTAATCGGGCCCACGGGTTGATCACCGGCGATGTTTTGAAGCGTGGAGCGGTTGCCACAACCTATTCACATGATAACCATAATCTTCTGGTGATTGGCCATAATAAGCGGGATATGATGATTGCCGCTAACGAAGTAATAAGGAAGCAAGGCGGAGTCTGCTGCGTTGAAGACGGCAAGGTCCTATCCATGATTCCTCTTCCGGTAGGGGGGATCCTTTCCGAAGAGCCGATGGACATCGTATCAAGTCAGGTTCAGCACCTGACAGATGCACTTAAATCGTTAGGCTATGAACATTATAATGTCATCATGTCATTAAGCACCTTATCGCTTCCTGTCAGCCCGGCTCTGAAAATAACCGACCATGGATTGATCAACGTGAATGAAGGGAAAATAGTCCCTCTCATAATAAGTGAAGAAGTTTAAACCGAAAAGGGGATTATCCAATGGATAATCCCCTTTTCTTAATGACTTAAGTGGATCAATAGAAATTGAGCTAATAAAAACGGTCTCATTAGGACTCCTTATCGTCATATATATCTAGCTAATTAGGAGATATGTTCAAAGGTTAGCTGCACTTGTAAATAAAGGGGAATAATCTGAGCTAGAATACGTCCTCTTATTTATTTTCATATATTTTCCATAATGTGAAAGATATGATAAAATAGAGGGACAACTGAGGATAGAGTGGGAGGTCACTGTTTTGCTTTTCCATCTAATTATGGATGGGAAAGGGGGTGACCGTATGATGCATTTCTTATTGAACTTAATTACAGATATGGGTAAAGAGATATTTGTTGCTGTAGCAACCAGTCTAATCCTGTCTGCGTTCGCCAAGAAAAGGAAAAAGAACCACTCATCCTCGCAAGATCGCAGTGGTTCTTCTTCTGACCAAGATTAAATTGTTTAGAAAAGTGATCGCTCACTCTTGCAGTTGTCACCCTCATGTTACCAGCATGGGGGTGTTTTTAGTTTATGTTAATATAAGGATATCATACCCCAATTCTAATGTAAATATTCAAAACTGGAAAGGGGAGGTACTGAAGCATTATGGCTGTTAAAGCCAATTCCCCCTTTGTTTTACATGAATAGATTCGAAGGATGGCCCAAAAATGAAAAAATGAATTGACTCTTTCTTACTGATATGGTATGTTAATTCCAATCTAAGAAAAGGTGTGGTGTTTTATGTCGGGAGTAGGTATCAACTAATTTAGTTGAATAAGGTTTTTAATCACTGATATGTCAGTGGATTAAGTATGCCTTTTTTCATAGTGCAACTCTGCATTGTGAATACCTACCTTAAGACTGCTTCCTTTTCCATAAATCGTGTAACATGTAGGTGTTACGACGAAAAGCATGGTGGGATTTGTCCTATCATGCTTTTTTGTGTACGCAGGTCTATTCGAGCTGCCCAATTTGTTATCGATTTTAGGTACTTATCTATAGATAAGGCCGATGCCCGCAGGAGCTTTCTACTCAAATGGCTTGTTCATTTGTAAAGGTAGGGGGACCATTGCGGGCATTTTTTGGATTCGGGAATTTTAATCACGCACTCATTCAAGGAGGATCATTAGATGAATACAATGACTTATGAAAAATTACAATATATCCAACTCAAGGAAATGGTAAAAAACCATTGCGTAAGCGGTTTAGGAAAAGCATTATTGGATCAACTTAAGCCAAGCAGCATTTTGAAAGTCGTTAAAAATCGTTTGAACGAGACCACGGAGGCTAGAAACTTACTGAATGCGGAAAGCCATATACCCTTGAAAGGCATTTCACATATTGGACTCCATATCGACAAACTGGAAAAAGGAATGATCTTGGAGCCATCAGAGTTAGTGGCGATAGCAGACTTCTTAAGAGGCTGCAGGAATATCAAGAAATTCATGACCGATAAAGAGTTCATTGCACCAACACTGCATTCCTACGCCCGCTCCATGACTGAATTCAGGAGCATTGAAGAAGAAATCCAATTCACCATAAAAGGAAATGCTGTTGTTTCCGAAGCAAGCAAGGACCTGAAACGTATCAGGAACCAAATCATCAAGACAGAAAGTAAAATAGAGGAACGGCTGAATAAATTCTTGAAGAGCGGAGCCAATAAAGAGTTCATTCAGGAATTTTTCATCAGTAAAAAGGATGATCGCTACACCATCCCGATCAAAGCCTCCTATAAAAATCAAGTGGCTGGAACGATCGTGGAAGTATCCGCAAAAGGGGCTACCGTGTTCATTGAACCTGTCTCTGTAACGAAATTGAATGTAGAATTGGCCAGTTTAAAAGCGGAGGAATCGATGGAAGAGTATCAACTTTTGGCCACATTATCCGGAACGGTTTTCGAACAGCTGAAACCGATTAAGATAAACATCGAGTTAATCAGTCAATATGACATGATCTTCGCAAAAGCCAAGTTCAGTAAAAGCATGGATGCCATCGAACCGAAAATCAATGATCATGGTTATATTAAATTAAAGAGTTGTAAACATCCCCTTTTGCCGCAAGACAGCGTACCTTTGGATTTCGAAATCGGTAAGGACTATCGCAGCTTGATTATTACAGGCCCTAATGCCGGGGGTAAAACGGTCGTCCTTAAAACGATCGGCATCCTTACATTGGCCGTCATGTCAGGGCTACATGTTGCCGGGAAAGAGGGGACGGAGCTTGCCGTCTTCGATCAGGTATTCGTCGATATCGGTGATAATCAAAGCATTGAAAATGCACTGAGCACCTTTTCGTCGCATATGAAAAACATCTCGGAAATCATGGGGGCATTAACCAATAACTCTTTGCTGCTGTTCGATGAAATCGGGAGCGGAACGGAACCGAATGAAGGAGCCGCATTGGCGATTGCCATCCTTGAGGAATTTTATCAGAGGGGCTGCATAACCGTTGCGACGACCCATTATGGTGAAATCAAGCGCTATTCGGAAATACACAGTGATTTCATGAATGCGGCCATGCAATTCAATAGTGAAACACTTGAGCCAAAGTATAAACTGTTGATCGGTCAATCCGGGGAAAGCAATGCTCTCTGGATTGCCCAAAAAATGAATGTCCGTGAAAAGGTTTTGCAAAAGGCAAAGCTCTATATCGACAATAAAGACTACGACTTGGAGCGTGTCCAGGAAGGTAAAATCAAAAAAGCGAAGGTAGCGGAGATTCCTAAGGAAGCATCTTATGAATATGAAGTCGGCGACAAAGTGAAGGTAAGCGAACTGGACGGATATGCGATCGTTTATAAGAAAAGGGATTCATACAATAATGTCACCGTTCTTTTCGAAGATACCTTCAAGGAGGTTCATGCCAATAGGTTGGAGCTTGAAATAATGGCCGTCGATTTATATCCTGAAGGCTATGATCTCAATTCTTTATTTGTCAGCTACAAAGAAAGGAAATTAAACCATGACCTTGAACGGGGATCAAAAAAGGCGTTAAAGAATGTAGCAGCGGATATACGGAAGAAGCTTGGCGAATAACCTGATGAATAATGAAATTGTAATATAGAGGTTGTAATAACCGTGTTCCACCCAAAAAGTTAGAAATCGGCAGGGTATGAGTTTTGGATTAACAGGGCTCATACCCTTTAACTTTGCCTTAATTTCTCGTGTGGATCGTTATCAGTCACGCTTGTAGCGTGGAGAACATTCTCGAAAAAGTGAAAAACATCAAGAGATTGTTAAGAAGAATAAATTAAAAGGTAGATTCAACCGTAAGAAAGAGGATTAGGCTTTCACACAGTTATGAAAGGCATTAAACATTCAAAAAATGTAAAGAGGAAGTTTTAATAGCTAGTAAATTAAAAAAATAGTCAATAAACGAAGAAACTTCAAAAATAACTAGAGATTGAACGATAAAAAAAGAAAGGCATCCTATCGCATCTCGAAAAAAAGTTGTTTGTATCTCCAAAATATTTAGCTTCTAACATCTTTTGAATGACCAAACATTTTAAGAATATAAATTGCACTTAGAAAAAGAACAGGAATACCTACAATAAAATAAAAAATACCTTTAGGCATAACCATATCATAGAAATATAAAAACAAAACTACCCAGAGAAATAGGACAATATATTGGTTTAATTTTTTCATCATTAATTAATCATCCTTTAAATTTAATAAAAATCTATCCAACCATAGCAAAGCCAATTGCTCCGTTAAGGTTAAACACCAAAATACCTAGAATGATAATCACATGTTTACTTATCCTTGTTTCCACAATAAACTATTTTTTTAGTTGGTAAGTTTCAAAAAAGACCAGTGAAATTTTATAAATGATACGGCCCTCCATGTTTAGTGGGAGCGATGTCGTCGTGCTTTTTGAAGATACTTTCAAGGAGGTTCATGCCAATAGGCTGGAGTTTGAAATAAAAGCCGTCGATTTATATCCGGAAGGCTACGATCTGAATACCTTATTTGTCAGTTATAAAGAAAGGAAATTGGGCCGGGACCTTGAAAGGGGATCAAAAAAGGCGTTAGGTGAGGAAAAAGAGTTTGCGGTTTTTTTCAGCTTGAGTTAAAATCAATTACAGATATTAAAAGTCTGTAATAGTTTTAATTATGAGGTGCATCAATGAAGTATTCAAAGGCAACCAATTATGCACTCCATACAATGGTGCATTTAACGATGGAACCAAAAGGTCAGACGGTAAGCGTGGATCAGCTGGCGTACATGCAGGATCTGTCTCCGACCTACTTGTCGAAGATTTTGACGAAGCTTGTGAAGGCAGGATTAATTGAATCAGTGCCAGGGGCAAAAGGCGGCTACAGTATTTCACGCCGCGCGCAGGACATTTCGTTTCTGGATGTTATTGAAGCGGTAGAGGGGCAGTCGGTGCTGTTCAACTGTGGGTTTGACCATGACGAAAGCGAATGTTTAATTGAGCGCGTGATGATCGAGGCGGAAGGCAACATGAAGAAAGAACTGGCTAGACGAACGATTCAAAGCATTGCGGAGCAGAGTCAGGAGACAAAAAAAGAAAAATAAATTTTTTTGCACAAATTAAGGATATTAAGGGTCTTTAATAGATTTTATAAAGAAGGAGTGTTTCATGTGTTGGATTGTGTAATTATTGGCGGAGGACCTGCAGGACTGAATGCCGCATTGGTCTTGGGGCGTGCTGGACGGAAAACAATTTTGTTTGATGAGGATAAACCCCGTAACCGGGTGACGCAGGAGTCACACGGATTTATCACACAGGATGGGGTAAAGCCGTCAGAGTTCAAGAAGCGGGCAAGAACGGATGTCCAAAAATATCTGTCCGTCTCCATTAAGGAGGAGAGGGTGGAGATTATTGAAAAAGCCAGTGGTGTGTTCCGAATTCAAACGAAAGGCGGAACGGATTACACGGCGAAAAAAGTGCTACTTGCAACAGGTCTTCGGGATGTTTTGCCGGAGATTCCAGGCATTCAGAGTGTATACGGAACGAGTGTTTTTGGCTGTCCGTTTTGTGACGGCTGGGAAATGCGGGGCCAAGCATTGGCGGTGATTGCGGAAAATGAACGGGCTTTTCATATGGGAAAACTGCTGTCAAACTGGAGCCGTGATGTAATTGTGTTTACAAATGGCTATCAGGTGCTTGATGAGGAGAAGGATATCTTGGCTCGGCAACACGTGAAAGTCGTGGAAGAAAAGATTGAAGATCTTAAATCGAATGGAGAGAAGCTGACATCGATCCGGCTGCAAAACGGACAGGAAATCCAAAGGGAGGCAGGAATTGTGGTGACAGACTTAGTGCAGTCTGCTCCTTTTGCGGAACAGCTCGGCTGCGAAATCACTCCAAACGGCGGGATTAAAGTGGATTCATTTGGACGAACAACGGTTGAAGGAGTATATGCATGCGGAGATACATCACTCAGCACGCCTTCTCAGCTGGTGATTGCGGCGGCGGAGGGCAATAAAGCGGCGGCTGGAGTCATCATGGATTTAGTTGAAGCTGCATTTCTTTTGGAGGCATAAAATCCTTGAATGCATAAGAGTATTTTTCAAAAGGAAAAGATCTTTTCGTAAAGATTGTTGTTTTTAAAACGAAACTATTTAAGGTTGATTGGAGCGGAAGTGCGAGACTCCTGCGGGAGCAGCGGGACAGGTGAGACCCCACAGGCGTTCACGCCGAGGAGGCTCACCGCCCGCCCCGCGGAAAGCGAGCAATGGAGGGGGAAATCAACCACACCGCATTACTTGGTGACTAGCAACAAAGTATGCGAAAACAGCCAAAGAAAGAGAGCTAATATTTGTAAAGGAGATTGAGGCATGACAGAATTCTGGGAATCAAGTTTTATAGAAAATCAAATGATGTGGGGATTTGAACCTTCAGACTCCGCAATCTTGACAAAGGACTTTTTCCTTGAGAATAAAGTTAAGGATATTTTGATTCCTGGTATTGGATATGGCAGAAACGCAAAGGTTTTTATTGATAACGGAATAAATATAACAGGTATTGAGATTTCAAAAACAGCGATTGATTTGGCAAGGCAAAATGGGCTTAATATTAGTATTTTTCATGGTTCAGTAACCGATATGCCTTTTGATAACAAACTTTATGATGGTATATTTTGTTATGCATTTATTCACTTATTGAATAATCGTGAGAGAGAAAAGTTTATTAAAGATTGCTATAAGCAGTTAAAGCCAAACGGATATATGATTTTTACTACTATTTCAAAAGAAGCGCCAATGTTTGGAAAAGGCAAACAACTGGATAAAGACTATTTCGAGATAATGGAAGGGGTAAAAATGTTTTTTTATGATTCCGATTCGATTAAACAAGAATTTGGAAAATATGGATTGATAGAATCTTTAGAAATTGTCGAACCTCATAAGAATATGGAACATAAACCTCCATTTAAATTTATAATGGTAAAATGTCAAAAAGAACGATCATAAAAAATCAAGAGTAGTGAATTGTTAATTAATAAGGCTTATGAAGTGCTTACGCATTAGCCATAAAAAGGGCATGTTTTGATCAATCATTTTTCAACACATGCTCTTTTCTATTTGCTCGCGGCCGCCGACAAAGTGAAGGTAAGCGAACTGTGGATATGCAATCGTTTATAAGAAAAAGGATTCATAGATGATGACGTCGTTCTGGTTAATCGTACAAAAAAAGCCTATCTAAATGACAGGCTTTTTTGCGTTGTATTGCCAAAAGTCTATTTTATTGAGTTCTTTTACTTCTATCATTATATAGATTAATTAATTCTGCATTTTGCTCATTCATTTTTTTCACATTCTTATTAATCGTTGCCAATTCCCATAGTACAGCTAATCCAAAGATTAGTATAAGCGTTAATAAATCCATTGTTGCCCTCCTATTGATGTTTTGTACCTTTAATTAAATGATTCTTTTCACTTTCCTTGGATTCAATTGCTCAACTCGGGAAGGCAAGTTTTTTCTTTGATAATAATTGTTTTGAATCAATGCATATATCACTAAAAATGTTCCCAGTAATTCGAATGATGATAGTGATCCTCCTTGGATAAAAACGATGACCAACGTGGTTATTGGAACTAAATTGATAAATAGGATTCCATTGATCGGCGTTAGAAGTTTAATACCTAAATTCCAGCTTAAAAGGGCTATGGCACCGGGGAAAATAATCATGAAAATCATTTCGCCATAAATGGATTGCATAACCTCTGCTGTAGGGACAGACAGGCCCATTGCAGTTGCAAGGAATGTTATGAGTGCTGATACTGCTGTTCCTAAGATGCACGTTAAAGTCGAATAGCGAAGTGTTGACCAACCATTAAATTGGTCGCCGCCCATCGTATATATAACCCATCCTATAACCCCGATGAGAATGAAAAGGATAGGGATGAGGCTATCTTTCAATAAAAATACGAATGATAAGTTGCCATTGGTAATGACAAGAATGGCCCCTATCAAGGCAATGAACATGCTGGCGATGGTATATTTCTTGGGTCTTGCATTTTTGAAAACCCACATTATTAAAATTGAAATCATGGGCATTAATGATTCCATAATGGAAGCAACAATTACCCCGTTATGTCCCAGTAAGTCTTGGCCTGCGAAAATGAGAAAGTTGTATACAGTGAACGCCATTGTTCCAAAAAACAATAATTTCTTTCCTTTCCCTTCCAGGTTAAATGACTCCTTCCCCTCTTTAATTAAAAGCAATATCCCTAAAATTACGCTAACAGCTAAATATCGCAAAAAAGAGAAATAAAAAGGATCAATATACATCAGGGCCCTTTCTGCAACTGGAAACATCGCTCCCCAAGAAATGCTGGCTGTCAAACATAAAAGTGCACCGATTAAAACTTGATTTTTTTTCATAAAAGCTTCCCCTCAAAAATAATGATTGATTAAATTCCTATACACACCTTATGATAAAGTCATTATCATGTAAAATGACTTAAAATGAATATAATCATCATTATTAATGATAGTTGAGAAAGGGGGTCACTTTTATGGAAATGCGGGATTTACAAATATTCCAGTGCGTCGCTAAATATGGAAGCGTAAGTAAGGCGGCTGTTGAGTTGAATTACGTCCAATCCAATGTAACGGCTAGGATTAAGCATTTAGAGCAGGAGTTACGGACGCCTTTATTCAATAGGCATAAACGTGGCATGTCATTAACTGCAGAGGCACGAAAAATGCTGGAGTATGTAAACAAAATTTTGCTTGAAGTGGAAGAACTCAAGCAAGTATTCCTGGATAGTGAAACACCTACAGGGATATTGAACATCGGTACAGTTGAAACGGTCAGCGATCTTCCCAAGATTCTAGCCTCTTATCATAAACAGTATCCAAATGTCGATTTATCCATAAAGGCGGGGTTAACAGAAGACCTAATTAAAGATGTCATTGAACATAGGCTGGATGGAGCTTTTGTTACAGGACCGATTAAACATCCGCTCATTCAGCCATATGATGTGTGTACAGAAAAACTTGTATTAGTTACAAGAAATGAAACATTTGACCTTGAAGAAATTATAACGGAACCATTTTTAGTATTCAGTCAGGGATGTGGCTATCGCTCTAAACTGGAACAATGGCTGAAAGAAGAAGAAGTGATGCCCAAAAGGATCATGGAGTTCAATGTATTGGAAACGATCTTAACCAGCGTATCACTCGGTCTTGGCATTACTCTCGTACCACAATCAGCAGTAAATCACCTTGCGGCCAATGAAAAAGTGCACGTGCATGAAATTCCGGAAGAATACGGCAATATTTCGACTGTCTTCATTCACCGTAAAGATGCTTATATGACAAACTCCATGCAAAGCTTCTTACAAACGATCGAAGTTCATCATGACAACCGATTTAAGCTAAACCCTGGAACCGCGCCTGAACTAATATGAAGGAAGGGGGAGCGGCATATCGCTTTACATAGAATGATAGAGGATCGCTGAAGCCGTTGATTATTAGGCTGTGAAACTATTAAGGCTGTGAAACTATTAAGGGTGGGGAAATCGTATGGATGAAAAAGATTGTTTAATTTTACAATATTTATATAAAGACCAGAATCTGACAAAAGCTGCAGAGCGACTTTACATGACCCAACCCGCATTAACGTACCGCGTAAGACAAATTGAAAAGGAATTCCAGACTGAAATACTAGCTAAAAATGGGAAAAATATTAAAATGACTCCTGCTGGAGAATATTTGGTAAGCTATGCAAATAAAATGCTCATAGATTTACGTCAAACAAAAGAGTATTTATTGAGTATGGGAAGTGAAACGAAGGGTAGTTTGAAATTAGGTATAAGCAGCCATTTCGGACTTTATAACCTGCCTTCCATTTTGGAAGAGTACATGGTTAATTGTCCTATGGTCCATTTAAATGTTGATACGGGCTTCAGTACGGAAATGATGGAATTGCTTATGCAAGGTGAGATTGATGTTGCGATTGTAAAAGGCGATTATGAGTGGTTCGATGAAAAGTTTCTTCTTGAGGAAGAACATATATGCATCATTTCAAAAGATGAGATACCTGTTGATAGCCTTCCAGATTTTCCGATGATTAATCGTAAAGAACCGAATGTTTTGCTGAAATATAGAAATATATCGCAAATTCCCTCTGAAAAAAGTATTGATTATTGGTGGAATGAAAGGTTTACATCGCCTCCTCTGGTAATGATGCAAGTGGACAGCTATGAGACATGCAGGGAAATGGTAAAAAGAGGTCTGGGGTATGCCATTATTCCTCGTGTTTTTTTGCAAAAAAGTGATGATTTGTTTTCCCATGATTTGATCTTAAAAAATGGTGAAGAGATAAAAAGAAGAACATGGATGTTATACCGGCAATCATCTTTACAATTAGCCAGTGTTTCCAAGTTTGTGAGTGAAATTAAAAAGCTATATTGCTAAAAGGAGATATTGATTGTTCTCCTTTCAGACTGTAGACAAACTCGAGGAAAAGCGAGTTTGTCTACAGTTTTTTTATATAAAAAAACGTTCCAGCTTGATTTCAGAAATCCGCTCCCTTTCCGCCGACTGTCTGCCAAGCCTCCTCGGCGCAAGCGCCTGTGGGGTCTCGGCTAGCCAGCTATTCGGCAGGAGTGTCGCAATTTCTTCAATCTACTTAGGGTTCGACTCCATAAAAAAAGTAAAACATGAAGGTTAACCAAGTCTTCTTTTAAAAACCTGGTTTGGGATTAGAGCATTCGGACCTTCTAGACTGTAGACAAACTCGAGGAAAAGCGAGTTTGTCTACAGTTTTTTTTTATAAAAAAACGTTCCAGCTTGATTTCAGAAATCCGCTCCCTTTCCGCCGACTGTCTGCCAAGCCTCCTCGGCGCAAGCGCCTGTGGGGTCTCGGCTAGCCAGCTATTCGGCAGGAGTGTCGCAGATTTCTTCAATCCAGTTAGGGTTCGACTCCATAAAAAAAGTAAAACATGAAGGTTAACCAAGTCTTCTTTTAAAAACCTGGTTTGGGATTAGAGCATTCGGACCTTCTAGACTGTAGACAAACTCGAGGAAAAGCGAGTTTGTCTACAGTTTTTTTATATAAAAAACGTTCCAGCTTGATTTCAGAAATCCGCTCCCTTTCCGCCGACTGTCTGCCAAGCCTCCTCGGCGCAAGCGCCTGTGGGGTCTCGGCTAGCCAGCTATTCGGCAGGAGTGTCGCAAATTTCTTCAATCTACTTAGGGTTCGACTCCATAAAAAAAGTAAAACATGAAGGTTAACCAAGTCTTCTTTTAAAAACCTGGTTTGGGATTAGAGCATTCGGACCCTACAGTTTTTTATTTAAAAAACGTTCCAGTTGATTGGAATGGAAGGTACGAGACTCCTGAGGGGAAAGAGCGCGGAGGAGGACTCCCTATGCTTATTACATGGATGAGAATGATGCAGAATCCGTTGCAGCAGGGCAATATCTTTGGTCGCCCTGTAAAACCAATAGCCAAACGTTTTTCGCAAGGTATGGTTGCCGGAATGTATTTAATATTAACCATAGGTGAATCTAACGATAACTTGGAAAAGAATTTGTGAATTATTTAGACAAAAAGCCAAAGATTTCGTGGGCTTTTTGTCTGTACGATCATTTCAATTATCATACATTCAAATTAGAGAAAAAAATACCATTCTTAAACTAAACTGGTAGTTTGGCTAAAGAAAAATTGTATTAATTTTCATCAATTAGGAAAATATATAAATAATAGCAATAAGGAGGGAACAGAGATGGAAGTAAATATGAGTGTTGAAGAAGTCGTGAATCAAATTTCTCAATTAGTAGAAAAAGAAGGGAAGCCACCTCGAAAGAAAGAGGTAAAGAAGTCAGATCCGGAGTTAATGAAAAATGCATTGTATTATTTTCCTAATTGGGATACTGCAGTAGAACATAGCATTGGATCTTAACCATAAACGATACATAAACATTTATTTTTCAAATTAGTATATATAAGGCAAGGGAAATTATGAAGGCCGCCAATTGGCGGCCTTTTGAACGTGCGTTTCTTTACATTATCATACATTCAAATTGGTTTTAAAAAGTACTCCTTATTCAACTATTTATCGGGTAGTTTAGTTGAATAAAGATATGGACGCATCAAAGGATTCCTGGTCTCAATTAGGGAAAGATTATTTCCGGCAAGCCCGTATTAATGTCGATGGCTTACGGATGCGTGAAGCGTTAACTGGTGAAAACGATGTACTAGAACAATTCTTTGATGTTGAACATGTTTTTGATTCCACACGACCAACAGCTAAATTACTTAATCCTTAAGGAGTAACTGTACAATTTGAAATTAGGGGTGGAAAACCAATTGTGTTCACTACCTTATTGGGCAATGCAAAACTAACTTTGCATATTTTGATTACTCCTTTTATCGGACGCTTTTCCTGAACTGGAAAGCGTCTTTGTTATAGAAAAAAGGGATATTAAATAATGCCTTATTGTGAAATGACACTTATTAACTTAATAAGTAGTTTTTCCTTGAATCAATTTCATAATATAAAAAATAAAGCCAAATGCACGATTTCTTATATTTTTTCTTTTCGGAAAGAGTGGAGTATCGGTCTTTTTTAAGTCTATAAAATCTGATACTTGCAAAGAAGCATAGTGTAACTTTTTTACATATGGGACCGTATAATAATTTGTTAAAACACTTGAAAAGAGGGTTCCAATGAAAAAGATATTGTTGATTTTGGCAGCCGTTTTTTTGGTAACAGGACTTAGTGCTTGTAAAGGAGTACAGGAGGAAAATAAGGAATCTCCACCAATTTCAGAAAAGCCAAATGATAATCCTAAGCAAACCGACGGGCAAGATGAAGATCCTACAGGTGAATCGGTCGATGATCCGACAAAAGATCGGCCAAATACGAAAACGGATATGATCATATTAGAAGGTATGGAAGAATCATTCCAATTCACGCTTCATCATAGTCAGGCCTTGGGATTCTCAACCTACATCGTGGATGACATGGTCGTTGAAGAGGCTAGTTCTGGTGAAGGAGATGCAATGATTGTTTTTGCAAATTTTGCAGGTAAGAGAAATGAGGATGCCAAAGTTCAGATATTTTCCAAAGGGGAGGGTACGAATGCGACAATAGAAGAACAGGCGGAGTTTGCGAGGGAAGTTGTGATAAGCAACGACTTTGAGATTAAACAGCGATCTGATAATACGCCTAACCGATTTGATTGGTCTGAGGTCGAATTTGACATTAGTCAGAAGGACAGTAATTATTCAATATTGGGTACAGTGTCGGTTTTTCAACATGGCGACCGCGTTTACTATGCGATAGTTCAATACCCGGAAGATTATGAAGAAGGCTTTATACCGCGGGTTGTAAAAATGTTTGATGATATCGTATGGTATGAAGCACCTTGATAAATGAATATCCGAAATTGGGTACACCATTTTAATAGATAATGGTAATATATTTGTCCAAAAAGGGGGGCATAAGAAGGAATCCTGTTGAACGGTAGGGAGCTACTTGACCTAGTTCATTCAAAAATCTTGATCGCAGCCCTTTTTTTTCTTTCTTTTGACTAGTTAATTGAGCCTCAATTAACTCTAATTTCACCTCTAATTCAGTCTTAGCCTAATTTCTCAGAATTTTAGTGAGAAATTAGGCTTTTTTACCTTTCATTATCCTTAATGTTGTAAATCCGCATTTTCCTGACTTTACCCCATATAAAACAGTAAAAAATCATGGATTAAAACTAATTCTTGTTTTGAAACTATGGGGATCCCCAAAGAGTTAATCCCATTAAAGCTCCATGCTGGTTCAAAATGAGACCACGCCTAACCCTCTTTTTGTATTCGGAAATTTCAATAAATTTATAAATATTCATAGTTGTTACTATATTGAACTATAAAAAAATTTTTTAGTTTCATAAAAAAACCTTAATTTTACTTATCATTAAAGTGAACGTAATATTTAAAAAGAAACATTTAATTTTCTGAATTTTTTGGAGGTTGTATATTTATGTCAATACATGTTACTGAAGGAAAGAAATCGATTCAAATGGCAGTTGATGCCCGTGATGCTCAATTACGTGAGCTTGCATTGAACATTCATGCTCATCCAGAACTTAGTTTCCATGAATACCAGGCAGCGAAATGGTTGATAGAGCCTTTAAAGAAGGCTGGCTTCTCGATAGAAAAAGGGGTCGCAAATTTAGAAACTTCATTCAGGGCAACATGGGAGGGGCATTCTGGTGGTCCAACGATTGCTATTTTAGCTGAATATGATGCACTGGCAGGACTAGGCCATGGATGTGGCCATAATATTATTGGAACATCTGCCATTGGAGCGGCATTGGCACTGAAAGATGCTCATCCTGACCTTCCGGGGAAAATCGTCGTATTGGGGACGCCTGCGGAAGAGGAAGGCGGAGGGAAAATTATGATGGTCGAGGATGGCATTTTCGATGATGTGGATGTAGCCATGATGTGTCATCCGCAAAAACAGTCCATGGTATTGCGTGGCGGACTGGCATGTGTAGATGCATCTTTTAAGTTTTATGGTAAAGCATCACATGCGTCTTCTGCTCCCGAAAAAGGAATCAGTGCTCTTGATGCAGTCATTAATACTTTTGTTGCCGTCAATTCTTTACGTCAGTTTTTTAAGGATGATGTGAGAATCCATGGAATCATAACAAAGGGCGGGGATGCAACAAATGTAGTTCCTGCCTATTGCGAGGCTGAATTTTTACTGAGGGCAAGCACTGTGGAAGAGTTAAAGGTTGTTCGTGAGAAAGTATATGCTGCAGCTCGTCATGCTACAGAAGCCATAGGTGCCAGGATCGAGATAACCGAAGGCCTGATATATGCTGAACGAAATAATAATAAAGCATTAGCCGCCTTATTTAAAGATAATCTAGAGATGTTAGGGGAGGTTGTATGTGACCCGCCTGCAAAAGGAGGAATCGGTTCATCGGATATTGGTAATGTTGGACAAGTAACTGCAACGATTCATCCGTACATCAAAATAACGGATGATGCAATTACCCATACTCCAGAGTTTGTACAAGCTGCAGCTTCAGAGAGGGGAATGATTGGATTAAATAAAGCGGCAAAGGCTTTGGCGATGACAGCATACGAAGTATGTATGAACCCTCAGCTTCTTCAAGAAATTCGGGAAGAATTCGAAGGGTGGAAAGCTAATAAATCATGTAAATGAAAATAAGGGAAGATTCCGTTTTGCGGGGGATCCAGGTGAAAATAATGTAAAAGGTGGTACGAAAAATGAGTAAAGTGAGTGCTGAAAAAATAAAGAGTGAACCCCCATTCAAAAAAAGTAAACTAAAAATGCCACACACATTTGTAATTATTATTTGTATGATCCTATTTGCAGCTGCTCTAAGCTATTTAGTGCCTGCAGGTGAGTTTGACAGAGTGGAAGATGAAAAAACTGGTAATACAGTAGTAGTGGAAAACTCTTATCATTCTGTAGAGAACAACCCCATTGGTATCTTCGAGGTTCCTTTAGCAATTGTTCATGGCCTTATAGATGCAAGTGACACAGTTTTCTTTATTTTCATTGTCGGTGGAGTATTTCAAATCATTAATTCCACAGGTACGATTGAAGCCGTGGCTGCAAGGGTTGGAAAGACTTTCATGAACCAAGGAATCGTCATCATTCCCATTTTTCTAACTCTATTTTCAATCGGCGGATTCACGATTGGAATGTCGGCAGAAGTCATGGCATTTGTACCTATAGGCATTGCGATTGCAAGGTCATTAGGCTATGATGCTTTGACTGGAACTGCTATGGTGATGCTCGGCGCAGCTGTCGGCTTTACAGCTGGACTTCTTAATCCTTTCAATGTAGGAATCGCTCAAGCCATTGCAGAAGTTCCGATGTTTTCCGGGATGTGGTTACGTGGAATCATTTTAGTGGTTTTACTGATTGTCACGAGCATTTATATCATTAGATATGCAAAAAAAGTGAAGAATAATCCACAAGCCGGTATTGTGTATGACTTGGAAAAAGAAGAAAAGCATGAGAATTTGGATATATCCTCTTTATCCTCCATGAAGCCTAGACATTACTTAACGATTATTGTCGTGTTGATAGGATTTAGCTTCTTGATTTGGGGTGTTTCCGAAAAAGGCTGGTGGATGGAAGAATTAGCTGCATTTTTCTTATCTTTAGGTGTTGTTGTTGGGTTTTTATCTAAATATGGTCCGAGCAAAATTGCCAGCGAGTTTGTACAGGGGGCAAGGGATATTACATTCGGTGCTTTTATTGTCGGTCTGGCAAAAGGTGTAGTCGTAGTGTTAGAGCAAGGACATGTTATCGATTCAGTTGTAAATGGACTTGCAGCAACGGTAGGCCATTTGCCTAGTTCGATCCAAGTTCTTGGCATGTATGTATTTCAGACCATCATGAATGTGTTCATCACTTCTGGAACGGGTATGGCTGCAACGACCATGCCGATTTTGACACCGCTTTCCGACCTGATCGGTGTTACAAGGCAAACGACCATCCTTACTTATCAGTTGGGAGATGGTCTATCAAACTGCATTCTCCCTACCTCTGCCATGCTTATGGGAAGCTTGGCAGTCTCTAAAATCAAATATCAAGAATGGGTGAAATTCTTCTGGCCCTTGTTATTGATCTGGATTGTAATAGGTGCTGTGTTTATATTAATAGCGGATTTCATTAGATACTAAACCTTAAAAAGAACGAATGGAGCAGCTCTTTAGCTGCTCTTTTTTATGTTGTTTGAATTACTGCTTTAAACGAGGTGAAGAAGGATAACTGATTGGTTTAGAGAATAATTATGGAAAGGGTCATACGTTTTCGAAAAACGAATTTGATAGAAAATAGGTGAAGCAAGTGGAGTTGGATACATTATATAAGACATATCAACCTTTTCTTTTTTCCATCGCATACCGGATGCTTGGATCGGTTACCGACGCAGAAGATATCGTTCATGATTTATTCCTGCAGCTTAAGCTGGATACCGAACAAATTAAGGACATGAAAGCATATCTTGCGAAAATGACGACAAATCGCTGTCTCAACTTTTTAAATTCAGCCCGTAAGAGAAGAGAGGTTTACACAGGACCTTGGCTGCCTGAACCTCGGGTAAACGAAACAGAGCAGCCTTTAGATAAGGTTGTAACGGATGAAACGGTTGCTTATGCCTTCCTCGTTTTGCTGGAACAGCTGTCACCTGTTGAAAGAGCGGTGTTCGTGCTTAGAGAAGCATTCACTTATAGCTATGAAGATATTGCCGAGATGCTGGAAAAGAATGAAGTGAACTGCAGAAAGATCTACAGCCGGGCAAAGCGGAAATTACAGAGTGATATGCCAGCCCATCCGGAGGATACGAAACATGTCGAAATTTTGGCGAAAAAATTCATAAAAGCATCTACGACAGGAAACTTTGAGGAGTTTTTGGATCTTCTTACAGAAGATGTTGTACTTGTTACTGACGGCGGAGGAAAAGTACTTTCTGCATTAAATCCGATTGAAAACAAACAGCGCGTTTCTTCCTTTCTTAAAGGAGTTTCTGCTAAAGGAGGTTTCATAGGAGAACTTCTTCCGGTGATGGTCAATGGTCAGGAAGGAATTTTGCAACTGAAAGACGGGCAGCCGATCAAAGTCATCTGCTTTGAATTAGATTCGAAACAAAACAATATCCGCAAAATCTTCATTGTTTCCAATCCCGATAAATTAAATCATATTCATGTTCCTTAATAATCTCTTTTTGTATGTCACAAATCAAATCTCTATTTTGTCTTATAAGTGGAACCTAAAAAGATTTAATGGAGGAGATAGACATGGAACAACGCATTAACTACATGAAGACAAATCGGGAAGTGGTCAAATTAATGCTAGGATTGGAGGAGTATAAGAAAACTACGGGAATCGATAGCAAATTAATCGAATTGATTAAAATTCGTGCGTCTCAAATAAATGGCTGTGCGTACTGCTTGGATATGCACACAAAGGATACCCGGGCAATGGGTGAAACAGAACAAAGAATTTACTGCTTGAGTGCTTGGCGTGAATCGCCATTCTATTCTGATTCGGAAAGGGCGGCGCTGGAATTGACGGAAGCGGTCACCGCCATTTCTGCAAACGGTGTACCTGATGATCTGTATGAGCGGGTCCGCCTTCATTTTGATGAAAAACAATATATCGATCTCGTTACCATAATCATCACGATCAACGGCTGGAACAGATTGGCCATTTCAGCCAAAAGCATACCAGGGGACTATAAGCCTGTAATGGAAAAATAATTTTGTTTTTAAAACCTCTTTTATGGTTATAAAGGGTTCCGTTGACGGGGAAAAACATACAATTAGCATACAAATTAGATGTCCAATTCGCAAAGCGATTTGGTCTCAGTTTTCGCCCTTAACGGGATTCATATTTTAAATCAGCATGAAGTAAAATAAAAACAATAAAAAGCCACGTTTTTGTATAAATCGTGGCTTTTTATAATTATTTTTCTTTTTTATAAAAGCGTTCACCCGTATCAGGATTATAATACACCCTTGTTTTTTCTCCAGTCACAGGGTCTATATTTATTTCATCTGTCGATTGAAATCCATCAGGAACTTTTACACCGTGATTGCGTTTAAACCGTTTATCATAGATAAAGTATCCAAGTAAAATGCATAAGATAACTATAATAATTTGTAATATATAGTACCCTATGATGAATTTCATTATATTTTCTCCACAATGACGGCGGTTCCATATGCAACAATTTCGCTCATATTTGTGCCGATTTCCCCAGAATCATATCTCATCATTATAATTGCGTTTGCACCCATTTGATTGGCATTTTTAATCATACGGTCCATAGCTTCTTTTCTTGAATCTTCAAGCATAGCTGTATATTGCTTGATCTCTCCGCCTACTAGGGATTTTAACCCTGCCATGATATCGCCGCCAATCCCTCTGCTTCTTACAATTAGACCGAAGGCAGGTCCTTTTACTTCTACAATTTTGTAACCTTCAATTTTTTCTGTGGTAACTACCAACACATTAATCGCCTCCATCTTATGCGTATATGAATGTTCTCTTGTCATTACGTAGCACTGTAATTCCCTTTTTCGAAAAACCTTCAGCGAGGTCTGTCTTTAAAAGGGTAATTATTTTCAAATTTTTTCATCCTTGGTCCAGAGCCGTGAACCAATACAACGGCAGGAACTACTTTATTTCAGCACCTGTAACATTTTTTTCATCAGTCATTGTGTTACCTCTATTGAATAATAACAAATAATAATTACCTTTTTATCAAGTACAAAAATAATACCATTCCTTTAAATTTTAACATAATATAAGTTTTATCCTTCTTATACAATAGGAAGTTCACTTATTTAATACGTAGCATATTTCGAGTAAACATAAAAAATCCCATTTCGTAGAAAAGAAATGGGATGAAATTTTTTAGTGTTATTTCCTGCTGATTTGATTGTTATTTATGTGTAGATTTATAATGCTAATTGCACATCTTTTTCTTCTTCAAAATGAATTTTTCTCCCTCATAACGGAGCTTTATTCGGACCTAATGGTACTATAAAAATCGGTTTTTAATCTTTATTTGATTAAGAATGTCATACAATTTATTTTCATAGTACAAGCTGATTAATTGTGATCTGGAGGTTATCTCTAATTCTTCAAACATTTTATTTACATAGTTACGAACTGTAGAAACACTTATATGCAGATTATCAGCTATTTCTTTATCTTTGAGACCTTGAGTTATAGTCTTTATTATTCGCAATTCAACTTCATGTTGTTCCCTGGTGATTAAAGATGATGTATCTGTTTTTATTATATCTTCAATTAATAATTTCTCACGATGCACATGTAACTCGTAGGAGATTTGATTAGCTAGGATTTCAGAAATCATTTTGAAATTCTCACTATCATCCGTGGTGATTATACCTACATAACCCTGCAATTTCTTGTTTTTTATTTCATGTATCGGGGAAGATATAACACTAAAATCCTTCCCGGAAATTTGATTCTTAGTTTTTACGGTAGTATTTTGCAATGAACTTAGAACAAATGCATTATTTTCAACAGATTCTTTTATAATCAATTTACATAAATCTTTATTTTCAAAATTACTCTTAAAGTATAGATCATTTAGCTCATTATCAAAGATAAATATAGTAGTTTCAAAATTAAACTCGAAATTCTTAATACTATTCAATACTTTTTTACTGATATAAATGATTTGATTTTTCAATTCCATATTCATCCCTCATACTTGTTTCTAAAATGAAATAACCTGTTTACTCTCCTCGTTTCACATTAAACTATTTTTCCGTGTGATGGGTTCCAAAAATGACGAATGCAAATTCAGAAATGATACCCGGGGATATAGATGTGGACTTTCCTGATAATAAACCTTTTTGACGGATCCCATGAAGGTAATTAGTTAGAGCAGAATAAAGCTAGCTAGTGAGACAGAGGCTTTAGGGCAATTCTATAAAAAATAAAAAGGGCATGTTTTGATTAATCTTTTTACAAAACATGTCCGTTATTTCATTACAAATTATTTTAATGGATATATTTGCATCCAAGGTGAGAACATAACGTAACGTAACATAACATTCATGTTACCTACTATATGTCCAGCTGGCTGTTGAAGCAGCGATTCGAGATTTGGGAAGCGAAGGTTCGCAATTTAGGCACGATAACTGAATCCTTACAAAAAGAAGTCGAGGAGTAAAGATCAATGTGGGCAATCATTGGAACAGTGTTTACTGGAGCAATTATTTCATTTTTTGAAATACCTCAACTTATTAAAAATAAATGCTGGAGGGAAATCTCCGTTTTTCTTCTATTGCTTTTAGTTGGTATGACGTTGAGTATTTTATTAATTAAAGATGTTATCATTCCTAATCCCTTAGACTGGTTAACAAAAATTTATAGTCCCTTCGCAACTTTCATGGAACGGATTCTGTCTTAGGGGGTATCTACTGATTATGCTCGAGAAAGGCAAAATTAGCTCTGGAGAATTTCTTATATTGGTCATCATTTTTACGATAGGAGGTTCGATACTTAATGTACCTGCTCTACTTGTCAAGATAGCAAAGCAGGATGCCTGGATTTCCTATATAATAACTACTCTCATCAGTTTGTGTTTTGTTTTCTTATTTAATAAATTAGCCTCTATTTATCCATCTAAGACTTATGTCGAAGTTAATGAAAAAATATTGGGAAAATGGGTTGGGAAAATTTCAGCACTGCTCTTTCTTTTTTATATTTTGTATCTTTCGTCTGCTTTATTGTATGAAATAGGGAGTTTTTCAACGACACAAATTTTGGTTGGAACACCTATCGAAATGATTATGATTCTTTTTTTATTGACATGCATAATCGGTGTACGGTTAGGATTAGAAGTCATCAGCCGAACTGCATTAATCTTTTTTCCTTGGATAGTATTTCTGCTTTTCATGTTATTTTTACTTCTTATCTCTGATATCAAATTAGAACATATACAACCTATTTTTGAAGAAGGCATGAAACCAATTATTAAGGGCTCATATCACACTTTAGCGCTCCCGTATGTACAGCTCGTTTTCTTTTTAATGATCATGCCATATGTAAATGAAAAGGATGAAATGAAAAAAAACTTTTATCGAGGAACATTATTAGGAGGCATCGTTTTATTCTTAGTGATTATTTTCAGTATCCTCGTATTGGGTACTGATATTACCGCACTACAAAAAAATCCTTCTTATAGATTAGGAAAGGTGTTGAGTGTTGGTGATTTTTTGGAACGTATTGAAGTCATTGTAGCGATCATTTGGATTCTTTCCGTGTATTTCAAGCTAACGATTTGTTATTATGGGCTCTCTCTGGGGTTAGCTCAAGTACTAGGATTAAAAAATCACAAAGTTCTTCACTTCCCATTAGCATTTTTAATTTTTGCATTCTCCATCATTACACATCCAGATACAGTACATAGTCGAAACTTTACTGCAAAAGCGTGGACGCCATTTTCCTTAACCATTTGTGTTCTTCTCCCGGTGTTATTGTTAGTGATAGGAATATTGAAAAAAAGCGTTCTATTTCAAAGGCGGCCAAAGGATTATAAAAAATAATTCAATTACTACCTTTGGTCCCCAACAAATGCAGGGGTGGTTGGATTTCATCTGTCAGGAACTTCTATGACGAAAAACTTGTTAAATGTCTGCCTAATGGATGGTGACACCATGTCAGATTCCTCTATAAACGACTCAGATAAAATGATTTCCTCCTAATGAAAAAGCCTTGGTATTTATAGGCTTTTTTTAGATTAGATCATACCGAGATTGCACCCAACCACAACATTCCATTGTTCCCTACGCCTATCTAATAGTTCTGCAGCTTCTAACTTTTTCTCCCGATATATTGAAGAGAGGTATCTTAAGGCGTATGTCCCACATATGACATGTTTGTTTCCATGTTCTTGATTAGCGCAAATAGGATTATCGGTGTTAATCGAAAAAAACAAAATTCGACAAGGATTTCATGGCTGGTGTAAGATGAATGAAAAAGCCAGAAATGGGGTGAATGCTTTGGTTGATTTATTACCGTCGCTGTTTGAAAAAGTGGGGATCATCGTAATTGCTGCATTCCTGCTTTCTTATATGAAACCCTTTCGGCAAATGATAGGCCATGAACATGAAATGTCAAAGAAAATCATGTTTATCGCACTTTTTGGAACATTCGGCATCATAAGTAACTATACAGGAATCGAAATCGGGAATCATGCCATGCCAGAGGGTAATTGGCATGCTGAGATTGCTCCCGATAATGCGATTGCCAATACACGGATCATGGGCGTGGCTATCGGCGGTCTGCTTGGGGGGCCATTTGTTGGGTTAGGAGTAGGTTTGATTGCGGGGCTTCACCGTTATTTTCTCGGGGGTTTTACGGCGGGGGCTTGTGCAATCGCCGCGATTTTGGCTGGGGTCTTATCGGGGTTTTTGGGGAAAAGGCGCCGAAAGCATGGGACGATCACCCCTTGGTTTGCCCTTCCCATTTGCATGACCTTGGAAGCGATCCAAATGGGCATCATCCTGGTGACTGCCAAACCATTTGAAAGGTCGTGGGAGCTCGTACAAGTAATCGGACTTCCCATGATCATCATCAACGGTTTCGGGACTTTACTATTCATGCTCATCATTCAGTCGATCACGAGGGACGAAGCACGGACGCGGGCGGTACAAACGAATCTTGCGTTCCTGATTGCGGATCAGACCTTGCCCTTTTTCCGGCAAGGTCTGAATCAAACTTCATGCAAGAGAATCGCCCAAATCATCTTGGGGCTGACTGAAGCCGACGCCGTGGCCATTACCAATGAACATAGTGTACTTGCCCATGTGGGTGCTGCGTCCGATCACCATGTCCCTAAGGTGGGAATTGCGACAGGCTTAACGAAAAAAGCACTTGAACAAGGAAAAATCATCGTGGCCAAAACAAAAAAGGATATTTATTGTTTTCATGATCAATGCCCATTGCAAGCGGCCGTAGTCCTGCCATTGCAGGTCCAACAGAAAACGGTCGGGACTTTGAAGATGTATTTCAAGCATCCGGATAAATTAAGCCAAGTGGAACAAGAGTTAGCTGAAGGATTGGCGAAACTATTTTCCACTCAATTGGAGCTCGCTAAAGCGGAAATGCAAACGAAATTATTGAAAGATGCTGAAATTAAGGCCTTACAGGCACAGGTCCATCCTCATTTTTTATTCAATGCAATCAATACGATATCCGTTTTATGCCGGACGGATGTCGAGAAGGCAAGAAATTTATTGCAGGAGCTCAGTGCCTTCTTTCGCTCTAATTTACAAGGAGCCCGACAAATACTGGTGCCGCTAGAAAAGGAATTGGAGCATGTCAACGCTTATTTATCGCTGGAGCAGGCACGTTTTCCAGATAAATATCATATTGACTATCGCATTGAGCCAAGGCTTAAGGAAATTCTCATCCCTCCATTCACGTTGCAGCCACTTGTTGAGAATGCGGTACACCATGCATTTTTACACGTGAAAAGCAAAGGTGAAATCATCATTCACGCATACATTAAGGACGATACGATGCGCATTGTTGTGGAAGATAACGGAAAAGGGATTTCAAGCGGGAGAATAGATGAATTGGGTAAGCATGCAGTAGAATCGATTAAAGGTACAGGAACGGCCCTTCATAATATCAGTGAAAGGCTGGAAGGGATCTATAAAGGCCATGCCAGCCTCTCGATAGAAAGTGAAACGGGACACGGAACACAGGTGAAAATATCAATACCACTCAACGAAAAAGGAGCATATGTCAACGATGTTGAAAGCATTTATCGTAGAGGATGAACCACTGGCAAGAGATGAATTGAAATATCTACTGAAGAGAAGCAGGCAAGTTGAAGTCGTGGGGGAGGCCGAGGGGATGGAAGATGCTATGAGGGATATCTCCCGTCTTAAGCCCGAACTTGTCTTTTTGGACATTGAGCTTGCAGAGGGCAATGGTTTACATTTGGCTAAGCAATTGGCGGAACTTGACCCGGCACCATCGCTCATTTTTGCGACCGCCTATGATGAGTTTGCCCTCCAAGCCTTCGAGTTATATGCATTTGATTATCTATTAAAGCCATTTAATGAAAAAAGGATTCGTCAAACATTGGATAAGCTCATGAAGCAGCGTCAAATCGGGGAAGACGAATCGAGGACAGCACCTCCCCCCAGCCGAACGGCGGCGGAACAGACAGGTAAATTGCCTGTAGTGATAGATGATCGGATCGTTCTGATCGACCGGGACACTATTTTATTCATTGGTCTCATGGAAGGAAAGACGATCATTAAAACCGAAGAAAATGAATATAAAATTGGTGACCCTCTCATCGTGCTTGAAAGGAAGCTCGATAAGCGCTCATTTTTACGTGTGCATCGCGGTTTTATCGTGAATGTCATCCATATATCCGAAATACAGCCTTGGTTCAACTCGACTTATAATCTCATTATGAGCGATGGATCAAACATTCCGGTAAGCCGCACGTATGTGAAGGAGCTAAAGCAGCTTATCGGTTTTTAAAAATTTTCATAATTCTGCATTTTACCTTCTTCATAATGCAGTCCATCCCCCGATATCTGCATTATAGCTTGAAAACCCATTGAAGCCGCTTTCATTGTGATATCATTTTTTTACGATGTAAGAAATAGAGGGGGTTCAAATATGAATGCGGTTACAATTGTCATAGGCTCCATTTGTATATTAATGATTGCCTACCGTTTATACGGGACATTCATAGCACTCAAAGTATTAAAACTTGATGATTCCAAGCCGACTCCGGCCCATAAATTAGAAGATGGAAAAGATTATGTTCCAACAAATAAATGGGTGGCATTCGGCCACCATTTTGCAGCCATTGCGGCGGCTGGCCCTTTGGTGGGTCCGATCCTTGCTGCACAATTCGGCTATTTGCCAAGTTTATTATGGCTTTTGATCGGGGCTGTAATCGGGGGAGCCGTCCATGATGCCGTCGTGCTTTTCGCGTCGATGCGTAAAGACGGCAAATCCCTTTCGGAAGTTGCGAAAGAAGAACTTGGACCTGTAGCAGGCTTCTGTACAGGACTTGCGATGCTTTTTATCATTACGATCACGATGGCAGGACTTTCAATGGTCGTTCTGCATGCTTTGGAAAATAATCCATGGGGAACGTTTGCTGTCGGGATCACCATCCCTATCGCCATGGGTGTAGGGCTTTACCATAAAAAAACCGGCAACCTGAAAGGGGCGACCATCGTCGGGTTCGCGCTCATCATGGCCGCAATTTTACTTGGTCCGAACATTCAAGGAACGGCACTTGGTGAATTATTGACACTTGAAGCGAGCACACTTGCCATCATTTTGCCGATCTATGCTTTCTTCGCTGCCGCATTGCCTGTTTGGCTGCTGCTGGCACCTCGTGATTACTTGAGTACTTTTATGAAAATCGGTGTATTTGCCGCATTGATTATCGGCGTTTTCGTGGTCAATCCAGAAATCCAGTTTCCTGCGTTTACCGAATTCATTAATGGCGGGGGCCCGATTGTAGCCGGTCCTGTTTGGCCATTCATTTCAATAACCATCGCCTGTGGGGCGATTTCAGGATTCCATGCATTTGTCGGATCAGGCACAACACCAAAAATGTTAAACCGTTGGAGTGATATCAAATCCGTTGGTTTCGGAGCGATGCTTGTCGAATGTGTCGTTGCCATCATGGCTTTGATTGCTGCGGTTTCGCTGCAGCCAGGGGATTATTTTGCGATTAACTCTTCACCTGAAGTGTTTCAAACTTTAGGTATGGAAACCGTACACCTTAACGAACTTAGTGAAGAAATAGGCATTAATCTGGAGGGAAGGACAGGCGGGGCAGTTACACTTGCTGTCGGCATGACCTATATTTTTACCGAAATACCCTTCTTTGACAAACTGGCTTCGTTTTTCTTCCAATTCGTCATCATGTTCGAGGCGGTGTTCATATTAACCGCAATCGATTCGGGGACACGTGTTGCCCGTTACTTAATCCAGGACTTCTTCGGGGAGTTCTATAAACCATTAAAAAGGGTCGACTGGTTGCCGGGTAACATCTTCGCCAGCGCGTTAGCCTGCTTTATCTGGGGATATCTACTTTACTCTGGGGACATTGGTTCGATCTGGGCACTCTTTGGCGTATCCAACCAGCTCATGGCTTCGATTGGACTCATCATCGGTGCGACCGTCGTATTGAAAATTGCAGACAAACGCTGGTATATCTGGACATGCCTCGTACCTCTTGCCTACTTATATGTAACGGTTAATGTAGCAGGGTATTGGATGGTGAAAAACGTATACCTGAACCCGGACTCTGCAGGATTCAGCATCTTGAACGGAATATTATCAATCACCATGCTATGCCTAGGTTTGGTCATTCTCATTTCGGCCTTAAAAAAATGGCGGGAGCTTTGGAAAATTCCGCAAGCGGAACTACTGAAAAGATCAGCATGAGCATAAAAAAATCCGGGCGGAAGCTGCCCGGATTTTTGTTGTTGCGAATGTTAGAAATTGCCCTCATTTTCGTTTTCCTTAAAATTAGACACAAAAACCTGAAAAAGGAAAGTATCAATAACCCCAACTTTGTTAATGATAGCAAATGAGGAGGTGTGATAAGATGGCAAAAGATGTTCTATGTGAAGTTAATAATTGTAAATATTGGGATTCTGGAAACAAATGCAGTGCAGATGCTATTTATGTTGTAAGTCATAAAGGGAATCAAGCATCAAATAGCAAAGAAACGGATTGCAAAACATTTGATCCAGAAATTTAAAACCATCGGGGGTAACCATCAAACTGGTTACCCTTCTTTCATATTTATTATTGATAATAAAAATCATTTTCATTCAAGATTATAGAAATTCATTTTATTTTTCTTCATGAAAAGGATATTTAGGCAATATATACGTAAGTTTGAGCGATATAATCGAGAGTTTGGGCGATATATACGAGAGATTGGGCGATATACTCGTGAATTTAGCTGATTTACTCGTGAGTTTGAGCACTTTACTCGTGAGTTCGCAATTTACACATGAATTTTAGCTACATACTTTCAATCCTTCATTTCTTCACTTTTGAAATGGTGAGCCCATCACCGATTGGAATAAGCAGGGATTCCAATTGAGGATGATTGGCCACAGTTTCATTGAATGCCTTCATAAATGCAGTATAATGTTTAGGTTTAGCATCCTGATCTGCGACACTGCCTCCCGCAAGTACGTTATCCATGACGATTAAAGCACCCGGTTCTGCCAGCTTAATGGAATATTTCAGGTAATTTTCATAATTGTCCTTGTCTGCATCTATAAAGAAAAAATCAAATTTCTTGTTATCATGAACGAGTTTTTCAAGGCTTTGCAGAGCTGCTCCGGTCATATATGATACTTGAGAGCCGAAGCCAGCTTTGGATAGATTGCCATAAGCTAACTTTGCGTACTCCTCCTTTAATTCAAGGGAGGTTAATTTTCCTTCGCTGCCGAATCCCCTGGCAAGGCAAATCCCGCTATAGCCCCCAAGAGCGCCTATTTCCAAAACATTTTTAGCTCCTGAAATGGATATAAGCATGGTAAGAAGTTTTCCAGATGATGGGGATACCGATATGGACGGCATTCCGTTTTCTTGTATGGACGTAATGACTTCTTCCAAAATGGCATCTTTGGTATAAAACACTGAATCGATATAACTGTTAATTTGTTTCATTCATTTCCATTCCTTTCTCACCATTATTGGAAGTTTCCTTTTCTTCACTTTTCTTATCGGCTGCTTCATTTTCTTGTATTTCAAATAATTGAATGAATTCATTGATTAACATATCAATGGCTTTCAATTCACCGACTAAGATTTGGTTAATGGATTGAAACTCTGGTTTATCTAACTGTTCCTTAATGGTTGAACGTTTAACATTCATCATTTCTAAAAAAGCAATGGCCCTTCCGCGGCGAAACGTTTTTGGGCCACGATGGTGTGAACCATGGTCTTTTCCTTTGGAATGCTCACCACCGTGATGTCCATCTTTTTTGAATTTTTCATTTCTCATAATAAAACCTCTTTCTGTGTATACGTTTGTATACAGTTTTTATCTTAAGTTAAATGTATACATATGTATACAGAATGTCAATTGATAATCGAATAGAAAATCAAAATGCAGTTTATAAAAAGTTTGTCTAAATTGTGAATTCGTTATTTAGAGAAGTAAAAAAGTACTTACATCCAAAGAATTTTTTTTGTTATAGTAACAAATAGACCGGTTGGTATGGCGGGGGTGTGCTACGGAAATGGATACAAAATCGTTGATAATCGACCATGCAACGATTCTTTTCCAACAAAAAGGATATAAGGGTGTTGGACTAAGCGAAATCTTAAAAGTATGTCATGTTACAAAAGGTTCGCTTTATCACCATTTTCCTAATGGAAAAGAGGAATTATTAATTGCTTGCCTTCATTCTTTGAATGAAGTAATTACGATGGATATCGTGGATATTTTTGAACGATATCCGACAACGTTAGAAGCGACCAATTCTATGATTGATAAGCTAATCGTCAATTTAGAAAGTGAAGGGACGATTACGGGTTACACATTTAGCAGCATGGTAAGTGAAATGGCCACATTAAGCGATCCTGTACGAAAGGCTTGCGCCGAACTATATGCGAAAATTCAACGGATTTATTTTAAAAAGCTAATGGAAGATGGATATTCAAAAGAGTTAGCTTCCAATATTGTATTGATGATGACAGCCTCTATCGAAGGAGCAATGATGCTTTGTTTGGCCGAAACTTCGGCAAAGCCGCTAAAAGTAATTTCGCAATTGTTACCCAATATATTGAAGGAGTTTTAACAAGTGGATAATAAAAATATTAAAACAGGACCGATAATGGCTGCTCTTTTGGTAGCAGGCTTTGTTGGGCTATTTAGTGAAACCGCATTAAACATCGCCTTAGGTGAATTGAGCCACATTTTTGGCGTGGATGCGACGACAATACAGTGGCTTGCGACAGGCTACTTTTTAACGCTTGGTATTTTAGTGCCAGTAACGGGAATTTTAATGCAAAAATTCACAACACGCCAAATGTTCATGGCGTCTTTATTTTTTTCGATCATCGGAACGATCATCGCTGCAGTAGCGCCGGTTTTTAGCGTGTTATTGACGGCCCGTGTCATTCAGGCAGCTGGACTGGCGATCATTTTGCCGTTGACACAAAATGTCATTTTCACGATTTTCCCACCGAATAAACGAGGAGGGGCAATGGGTGTGATGGGCTTAGTCATCTTGGCGGGTCCCGCATTCGGTCCTACATTAGCAGGGATGATTTTAGATACGTTATCATGGCCTTGGATATTCTGGTTTACGATTCCGTTCTTGTTATTCTCGCTTATCTTTGGCTATATCTATATTCCGAATGTCAATGATACTCGACAAGTATCAATCGATATCGTGTCAGTTGTGTTATCGACGATTGGTTTTGGTGGAGTTGTATACGGTGTAAGTGTAGGCGGGGATCATGGTTGGACGGATATGACGGTAATTGGCACGATCATCGTTGGTTTGATCGCTCTCATTCTCTTTGCAATCCGTCAAACGAAGATGGAAAACCCAATGTTGAATTTAAAAGCATTCAAATACCCACTATTTGTACTGGGCCTTGCGATGAACATGATTACATTCCTTAACATGTTATCGATGCTGGTTGTGTTACCAATGTATATGCAAATGGCGTTATTGGTATCTGCCTTCGCTACTGGGCTGATCATGCTCCCAGGCAGTCTATTAAACTGTGTTTTTGCCCCAATAATCGGCAAGCTATTTGATAAATATGGACCTCGTGCCGTGATTACACCAGGAACGATTCTAGTTGTCGTTGGCTACGGTCTATATGCAATGTATGGAACGGACACAGCACTATGGATCATGGTTGTTACGCATATCGTGATGATGCTTGGTATAGGCATGGTACTTGCTTCAGTACAAACGAATACATTGAATGCATTGCCAAAACAATTCTATCCGGATGGCATTGCGATTACGCAAACATCTCAACAAGTATCAGGGGCAATTGGGATAGCGGTCATGGTTTCGCTATTCTCTGCGAACCAAAATGGCTACTTGACTGATGTGGCAAATGATTTACCGGAAGCTGCTGCCTCAGGTTCATCACTTGTATTTAAAATTAGTTTGATTTTCGCCATCGTGAATGTGGTGCTTTCATTGTTCATGAAAAAACCGAAATAACAAAGATAAAAAAACAGATCACCATTCCAGCGGGTGATCTGTTTTCAATTTTGAACTTTACTAAGTAGATCCAAAAGCTGTTGTTTTTCCGTCTCATTCAAGTTGGCAAATTGTGATGCCTGAAAATGCCGATAGATTCCATTTCTTTAAATGTTGATTGGATTCCCGGATACTCTGGTTATATATTCGTGTTATTCGGAACCATAACATTAAACCTAGTCGTTCCTCATTAGTAGATGCGGAGGGATTCGTTGTGTTTTCTTTCATGAATGTCACCTCATTCTTTCTTCGTCACAATCAGTTTATGAATAAACCAATATGGTGTCAAATGCAAAAACTTCCATATTCGAATGAAAGAAACCAGTATTATCAATTGATACTGGTTTCTTTCATTCCTTTATTATGTGGTCGTTAGTTTAGCAAAGATGATAAAAAACAGTGTTAATTCGCCTATTATCACAATATTCGCTACCACGACAAACAAATTAAAAATAAAAAAGATAACTAAAATCCCTAAAAATAATCCTAAATGATATATTTGCAACCGCCGCTGGTGCTTATGTCTATATTGGTGGAAAACAAAAGTGGTTGACATGAAATAGAGCAATACGGAACCAAAAACAAAATATAGGATAAATGAATAATGGACCTCATGTAAAAACAATAATCTGATGGCTGCTGCAATCATGCTTATAGACATTAAAATAAACAGATGGCCGTAAATGATGATCTGGCCGGAAGATTGTACAGACTTGTCGACTTTTTTCTCCATGTTATCGAAATATTGCCACCACATAGCTATTATCAAGGCAAATGAAATGACGGAAAAGGCTATCGAATCCCAATTTCCTTGTTTAGGTTGAATGACCGCAAGAGTGCTCACAAGAGCTTCTCCAAAGAGAATGATGGTAAATAGACCAAAGCGCTCCAACAAGTGGGCCGTATTTGTAGGAACCTTTTCTAAGCACTTTCTTCCAAGGATTGGGATAATGATATCGATGAGGATGCCCAAATACAGCACAGCATATCGAAGCCAAGAATCAAAAAGGACGGAGAATAATGAAATGGCGATCCCAATCCAAAAATACCTTCCCAAAAAGAGTGCTGCCTTTTTTCGAACTCCCTCTTCTATCCGCTGTACAACAAGATATTGGATGGCAGTCACGGCTCTTAAGCCAATATAACCAATTAAAAAAGAAAGATAATAAGGATCAAAATCAACCGATAAGCTTGATGTCATAATCAGGACAAAAAACATTTGCAGTATCAAAAATAGCCGTTGATGAAATACATCCTTTCCAAACCGGTTAATAAATATGGTTTGCCCTACCCAAGCCCACCAGATAGGAATAAAAATCAACACGAACTTAAATAAATATTCTGGATGGATGTATCCATCTTCAACATGCAGTAAAACATGAGTGGCGCCCGCAACGGCCGCCACAAATAACAAATCATAAAAGAGCTCTAACCATGTAACTTTCTTTTCATCCATTTCTGCACGCCTCCCAATCGCCTTATAGTTTATAGTATGTTGTAAATATTCAGAAAATGGAAGAGGGGCTTTAGAGCACGGAATTTAGAATTCATGATCAATTTTAGGAAGTTCTTTTTACCCAGCTATTAGGTTTTTCCATATTTAGTGATTAGGAATAACGTCACTTTTTTACTGTTGGTATATTATGGTATTATAGGAGATGATTTCAAAACGGGAGGGAAGTAGATGACCAGAACCATCGGCCTTATTTGCGGCAGTTTACGGGAAAATTCTTATAATCGAATCATTGCTCAATCATTGACGGATATGGTTGATTCTTATCAATTTCGCTGGATCGAAATTAATGATCTTCCGTTGTTTAATGAAGACTTAGAAATAAGTGGCGTCCCAGAAACAGTGACATCATTTAAATCAGCCATTCAGGACGTTGACGGTATCATTATCGTAAGTCCAGAGTACAATTCTGGAATACCAGGCGTATTAAAAAATGCATTGGACTGGGCATCAAGACCTCGAGAGTCCGCCGTTCTTGCCAAAAAACCAGTTGGACTGATTGGGGCTACTCCTGGTGGAATGGGTACTGCATTCGCTCAGATGCAAATCAGGCAAATACTAGAAGCCATGCAAGTACATGTTCTTCCATTTCAAAAAATGCTGATTTCGCAAGTACATAATAAGATAGATGCTGATCGAAAAGTGCTTGCTGACGATCAAACAAAACGTTATCTTGAGCGATATTTACAACAATTCATTCATTGGATCGATAACACTCCAGTTCTAGATTAATATAAAAAGACAGAGTATTAGCAATAATCAATGATTCTTATAATATATGTTTGACAGGCTATAAGTTTATAGATAAACTTATGGCGGAAGTCAGTTAAGTTATAAACTGAATGAAACCAACGAAGGAGTTGGGGGAATTTCCCTACATATGAACTTTCTTCGATAGCTTTAATAAAAGGAGGACTTTAAAAATGTCTGATCTCTATTCTCGTCTTTCCAAAGATGATGCTGCCGTTCTTCTAGTGGATCATCAAACCGGTCTTATTTCCGGGCTAGTGCGTGATTATGGTGTTGATGAATTCAAGAACAATGTTATGGCTCTTGCCAACACCGCCAAGTTTTTTGATTTACCAGTTATTTTAACAACAAGCTTTGAAAACGGACCAAACGGACCGCTCATGCAAGAATTGGTAGAACTTTTTCCTCACGCACCAAAAATAGCTCGGCCCGGACAAATTAACGCATGGGATAATGAAGAGTTTGTTAAAGCAATCGAAGAAACTGGTAAAAAACAACTTATCATCGCGGGTGTAGTTACAGATGTCTGCGTTGCTTTCCCGGCACTTTCCGCGTTGAACGCAGGTTATGAAGTATTCGCTGTCACGGATGCTTCTGGAACAGTCAGTAAACAGGTAGCTGATGCGGCATTATCGCGTATGGCCCATGGTGGTGTGCAGCTTATGAACTGGTTTAGCGTAGCGTGCGAATTACAACGTGATTGGCGCAACGATGTCGAAGGCTTTGGTGCTTTACTTTCCAGCCAGCTTCCTGGTTATCAAAACATTATCGGAAGCTATAGGGGAGCCCAGCGCGATTTCAGCAAGCAGATATAACTCTTATACAAATGGTATTTTAGTTGAATAAAAGAGGGTACTTTTTGTTCCCTCTCATGACTGTAGGCAAACCCGATGAAAATCGAGTCTGCCTACAGTTTTTTTTAGTATTAGGACAATTTGTCCACTCCAGAGGCACTCGCTTTCCGCCCGCGGCGTTCTATGCGCCTGCGGGGTCTCCCTTGGACACGCTTTTCTCGCAGGAGTCTCACACACCCGTTCCAATTTTTAAAAGTAAAACTTGGTTATTCTATATGATTTCTTTATTGATTTATATGGGATGAAACCTTATTGGATTGAAGAAATTTGCGACACTCCTGCCGAATAACGGGCTAGCCGAGACCCCACAGACACTTGCGTCGAGGAGGCTTGGCAGACAGTCGGCGGAAAGGGAGCAGATTTCTGAAATCAAGCTAGTACTTTTTTTTGAGGGTTTGTAAAATATGAACGTTGATTTCCCTTTCATTTTGATTTGGTGAAAGATAAGTTTAGCCCCTTTAAAACGGCTGATCATTCCAAACCCTAATCCCTTTAATAGCTTGACCTCATGACCTCACTCCGCCTCCAGACTAAAACCATAAGTTCCATATCATGCGCCTCAAATTGCACATAATATCCTCCTCTAAAATATAGTCTGTATTGAAAATTGATTACATGCGGTATTGTGCACAAATGTTTAAAGAGTATATTATTGTGCAGTACCTATGACAACATTCGGACTTAGAAACGCTACATTTTTAATAAGAAGTGAGATATCGTAGAAGCAGGGAGAGGGATTGAGAATGTTTTTAGATGAAAGAAGCGCTAATTTACTAAAACTATTACAGCATTCGCCCATTTCAAAAATGAAAGAACTTGAAGCCCAAACAGGTCTGACGAGAAGGCAAATCCAATATGGTCTGAGCAAAGCGAATGACTGGCTCCAATTTCATGGATATCAACCGATTCAATATAATCGTGAAATGGGCTACTCCTTTTCTGAAACAATCAAGGATGAAGAATTGAATGTAAAACTGACAAAACGCAATTATATATTTTCAGAGACAGATAGGGAAAAAGTTTTTTACCTCATGATCCTGTTAAGCCAAGAAGAATTGTCCGTCTATCATTTCCAGACGATCACCGGGCTTTCACGAAATACGGTGTTGAAGGATTTAAAAAGTCTTAAAGAGAAAAACAGAGGCATATCGCTCAAGATCCAGTATTCCAAACAAGATGGCTACGTGGTGATTGGGGAAAGCCGAGTAAAGAGATATATCATTGAACGTCTCGTGCATGATGTACTGAATAGTCCCAATAGTGAATTGATCATGGAGTGCATATGGGGAAATCATGAAAAGCAAATCAGCTCGATCCGGTTACAGCTTGAAAGGATCGAACGTAAATTAGGCATCACCTTTACGGATGAACGGCTTCATGAACTAAGCTATTTATTTCTATGTACAGATCAGCTCATAGGAAAAGGGGAAGAGTTACAGGCCGACGAGAGTTGGGCTCCGTTTGTTGCGACGGAAGAATACAAAATGGTTGAGGAAATGACCAGAACGAATGCCTTTCAATCAGTATGGAGCGAAACGGAAAACTTATATGCAACCTTACATTTACTGAGCATGAATCGAACGAAGGACATTTCCCCTCTTAAGGATGATGAAGTCATTCAACACCTTTTGCAGCAAATCGTGGAAGAGTTCGAGAGGCTGGCATTTGTTCACCTGAAAGACAAAGAACAGCTATGCCAACAATTATACGTTCATTTTAAACCGGCATATCATCGCCTGCGGTATGGTCTCCCGCAAATGAACCCGATGACGGGACGGGTGCAGAAGGTCTATCCTGAACTGCACCATTTGACAAAAAAATCCCTGTGGGTGTTGGAGAAAGAGATTGGCCGTCCGGTATCAGAAGAGGAAGTGGCATACTTCACGATCTATTTTGGCGGATGGCTGCGCAGGCAAGGGACCACATTGGATGATCGAAAACGGGCGATTGTCGTATGCCCGAATGGTATTGGCATCAGCAATATCCTCATTTATACATTGAGGGAATTATTTCCGGATATATTGTTCCTGGACGTTCTGTCCGTTAGAAATGCGGCTGAATACCCACTGTCGTACGACCTTGTTTTTTCAACGGTGCATATGAGAACAAAAGCGGCATTATTCGTTGTACCGCCCATTTTGGAAATGCAGGACAAACATACATTGCGCCAGCAGGTCATGCAGGAATTGTATGGATATACAACGGAAAGTGTGGATGTTGCAGCTTTATTAAAAATCATTTCCAAGTATGCAACTATCCATGAAAAGGATCAGCTTGAAAAGGCTTTGAAGTCGAATGTGTATACCCATACACCAAAAATAAACCAATTTTCTTTAAAGGAGGCAGAGAAGCCTGTGTTAGAAGAACTGCTCAATATGCAAACGATTCAATTACAGCAGCATGTTTCCGATTGGAAAGAAGCCATTCAAGTCGCGGCCAAGCCTCTCGTGGACTTAGGAACCGTCGAGGAACGATATGTGGATGCAATGATCGAGGCGATAGAAACGAATGGACCATATGTAGTGATAACGCCTGGAGTGGCGATTCCCCATGCACGTCCCGAGCAGGGGGTCAGATCTTTATCCATGAGTTTGCTGAAATTGGATGAGGCCGTTGACTTTGCGCCGGATAAACCGGTTCGCCTGATTATCATTTTGGCGGCCGTGGATAACGATTCGCATCTGCGGGCATTGATCCAGCTCACTCAATTATTGAATGAACCAGCCAATATAGAAGAAATCTTACGCACTTCAGATAAATCGGTCCTTATGGAGTACGTTCATAAATATTCGAAGGAGGAAGCGGAATGAAAATCATGGTAGTATGCGGGAACGGATTGGGAAGCAGCTTCATCATGGAGATGAATGTAAAGAAAGCATTGACGGAAATGAGGAAGACGGCCGAGGTGGATCATACGGATCTTGCATCCGCAAAAACGGTCCAGGCTGATATTTTCCTGGGAGCGGCGGATATTGTCGGTCAGCTGGATGATGGAACCCGGACGATCGTCACACTGGAGAACATGATGAGCATCCCTGAAATCAAATCTAAATTGGAAATGCATGTAGGATAAAAAAAGGAGAGATTGATATGAAGAAAATCATGGTAGTATGCGGTAACGGATTGGGAAGCAGCTTCATCATGGAGATGAATGTGAAGAAAGCGTTGACGGAAATGGGGAAGACGGCCGAGGTGGATCATACGGATCTTGCATCCGCAAAAACGGTTCAGGCTGATATTTTCCTGGGAGCGGCGGATATTGTTGGTCAGCTGGATGATGGAACCCGTACGATCGTCACGCTGGAAAACATGATGAGCATTCCTGAAATCACATCGAAATTAGCTTCACATCTATAAGAAGAAAACATAAAGAAGAGGGGGAGAGGCAATGCTGGAACTTATCATGAATGACATCTTGGGTACACCTTCCATACTTGTGGGGCTGTTTGCCCTCATTGGACTGCTGTTACAGCGGAAATCCAGTGCGGATGTTGTATCTGGAACGCTAAAAACCGTCATGGGCTTCATTATCATTGGAGCTGGAGCCGCAGTGCTCATTGGCGCCCTTGATATATTCAGTAAAATGTTCGATCATGCGTTCAATGTACAAGGCGTCATACCGAATAACGAAGCCATTGTCGCAGCCGCCCAAAGTGATTTTGGGACTTCGACTGCACTAATCATGGTTTTTGGTATGGTTGTCAATGTTTTGCTAGCACGTTTCACGCCATTTAAATATATATTCTTAACGGGACACCATACCTTATTCATGGCTTGTTTACTTGCAGTCACCCTATCGGTCGGCGGGCTCAACGGATTTCCGCTTATCTTGGTCGGTTCCATTCTATTAGGAGTATGCATGGTGATGTTCCCAGCCCTCCTTCAGCCATACGTACGGAAAATTACCGGAAGCGATGATTTTGCCATCGGCCATTTCGGGACAATCGGATATTTTGTTTCCGCGACTGTTGGAAAATGGTTTGGAAATAAGGAAAAAACGACAGAGCAAATCAAGGTTCCTAAATCTTTAGGATTCCTGAGGGATACATCAGTCGCTGTATCGCTTACGATGACGTTGTTCTTCGTGATCGTCGCATTGTTTGCCGGACAGAACTATATTGAAACGGAATTATCCGGCGGTTCGAATTTCATCGTATTTTCTTTCATCCAGGCGATAACATTTGCTGCAGGAGTCTACATCATCCTTGCAGGGGTTCGGATGTTAATTGCTGAAATCGTCCCTGCATTCAAAGGGATTGCCGATAAAGTGGCGCCGAATACAAAACCTGCATTGGACTGTCCGACCATCTTTCCATTCGCTCCAAATGCAGTGATCATCGGGTTCCTATTCAGTTTCTTGGCTGGACTATTATCCATGTTCCTCCTTCCGGTACTTGGATTGAAAGTAATCGTTCCAGGGCTCGTACCGCATTTCTTCACCGGAGCTGCAGCAGGTGTATTTGGAAATTCCACAGGAGGCAGACGCGGAGCGATGCTTGGATCCTTTGCCAACGGGCTCATCATTAGTTTCCTGCCGGCGATACTCCTGGTCTTCTTGGGGGATGTTGGTTTTGAAGGTACCACATTTGGTGATTCGGACTTCGGTGTGGTCGGTCTCTTCATCCTAAGCGTCATGAAACTTTTAGGATTATCCTAAACTGTTATACTGTTAAGGTAGATGAACAAAAATAAATGAATGAAACCAACAGCCTAAGATCTTATAGATAATGGGCTGTTGGCATTTTCATCATCATACGGATTCTTGAGGTGATTTGCATGACCAACAAGGCAATAGTGCTAGATTTGGATGGTACGACATTAAACGAAAGAAATACTGTGAATGAGACGCTGGAACAATACATAGGTGAACTTAGGGAAAGCGGTAAGCTGATTTTCATAGCAACAGGAAGAACGCTGGAAGAAGTGAGGGACGTTTTGCCGTCCGGCATGGAAGCCGATGGAATGGTGACAGCCAATGGAATGTCCGTATTCATCGGAAAGAAACAGATTGTCGAACACGCCCTGTCGACGGAACTTGTGGAAGAATTGGTAGCCAAAGCAGGAGCGGAAAAGATTTTTTATGAAGTTCATCCGAATGATGGAACACGGATGGCATTCCTTAAAGATAAAGACTATATGGTTAAACAAGGTTTGATGCCAAAACCTGAGACAGTCGATGAAAATGAATGGCTGTCAAGACAGGATGCAGTGGAAGACAAAATAAGATGGTCAGAACAACTGGACATAAGCAGCGTAGCCAAAATTTACTTTTTCAGCAATGAAATGAATACGATTCGAGAATGGAAAGCGGAGTTGGGGAAAATCAAGCAGTACAATGCCTTTACCACAGCTTCCTCCACTCATCATAATGTAGAAGTGACCGTGGAAGGGATCACAAAAGCAACAGGCGTTCAACTGCTGCTGAAACATTTCCAGCTAGCACCGGAAAATATCCTGGCAGTAGGCGATGGCGAAAATGACCTCCCGCTATTTAAACTCGCTGGACATTGCGTGGCCATGAAAAATGCCACTGACCTGGTCAAAGAACAAGCCGATGAAGTCACGGAGTATTCATATCGAGAAGATGGACTGTATCGCTTTTTGAAGGGAAAGTTTCACTAAAATAACCTGGAAGGGCAAAGAAGATCTAGTTTTGTTCATGAAATTTGAACGGTGATTGGAAAGCTAGTGCCCTACGTTCCAATCACTGATTTTTGCAAACTCAATTATTATCAATTGTCTACAAAAGAAGTTCGGAATGGTCTCTTGCCAACAATGATATTAAAGCAAGACTAGATGATTATTAATGTTTTTTCTGGTTTAATGAAAGCCTCAATGGATTGAAGAAATTTGCGACACTCCTGCCGAATAACTGGCTAGCCGAGACCCCGCAGGCGATTTTGCCGAGGAGGCTTGGCAGACAGTCGGCGGAAAGGGAGCGGATTTCTGCAATCAACTCCGAACGTTTTTTTAAATTGCAGGCAGACTCAATTATTGAGTTTGTAGATAAAACAGTTTCATCTAAATTTAAAGAAAAGTTGATTGGAACGGAAGGCGCGAGACTCCTGCGGGAAAAGCGTGTCCAAGGGAGACCCCACAGGCGCAAAGGCGCCGGGGAGGCTCCCGGACCGCCCGCGGAAAGCGAGTGCCTGGAGTGGAAAACAACGTTCAAGTTTTGACAACTTAATTATTATTGAGTTTGTCTACAAAAGAAGTTCGGAATGGTTTCTTCCCAACAATGATATTAAAGCAAGACTAGATGATCCATAATGTTTTTTCGCGTTTTATGAACCCTCAATGGATGAAGAAATTTCTGACACTCCTGCCGAATAACTGGCTAGCCGATCCCTCGCAGGGGTTGCTTTGATGAGGCTGGGCAGACAGTCGGCAGAAAGGGAGCGGATTTCTGAAATCAACTCCGAACGTTTTTTGAGGGGTGTAAAATTTGACCAGAGATTAAACAATCTACGAGAATGGGCTTATTCCAAAGTTTATATTCTGCTGGAATGTTTTTGGGACCCGTCCTAATTGGCATCTTGATTGAAGTGTTTTCAAGATCAACAGGTTATCTGATCATGGGGGCATTATCAATTGCTTCTACGATTCTTATTAAAACCTCCATAAAACGCTCAAAAAAAGAAGCTTCTAATGAAGAATATCCTCTTGAAGAGATGCTGATGGAAAGAAAATGATTCTTTTAAAAGGCAAAAATAAAAAGAGCAGACCTTAACGGGTTTGCTCTTTTTTATTTTGAGCTGGTGTCTATATTATTGATACGTTCATTATTGTTAATCATTACTTTTTGATTTGGAGTATGTAGGAATTAAAAGAAAACCTATTCCAAATAAAGCATATGAAATCCATCGGACTATATCATACCATTCCATTTGTTTGAAAAAAGAAAGATTAATAATCATTGCAAGAGCACCTAAAATTACAAGTGTTTTTCCTAATACCTGTCTAGACAAAGGGAATTCCCCTCCTTTCGGAATTGATTTTACAAGATATTAACATTTTTTCTCGAAAATAACTTGTTTTGGATAATTATTTTAGAACTGAGTTTACCGATAATCATGACCTTATGGTGGGGTCTTTCTACCTCGATTTTTGGCAAGCTGAAATACGCATTTGCTTAAACTGTCTTTTACTTTGCTTAATTCACGAATCAGATTGTAGCTGTAAATAATAAAATCCATGTAGGCTGTCTTAATGGCCATAATGATTTTTATTCACAAAATTTTATTAATATTGACGGTATCAGTCTATGACTTTATCATAACAGCAGGATAATGATAATCATTTTCAATTATGAATGTATTCGTTGGTTAAGAAGTTAAATAGGTATAGATGACGGAAAGGGTGCAAAAAATGAGAGAATCTAAAAAAGTAAGAACATTTGGGGGAGGAGCATTAATCCTGTTATTTACGATTATGATGATGTTATCAGGATGTAATAATTCTCAAAAAACAACGGAAGCAGAGAAGACCTCTACCGAAACAAGTAATCAAGAAACAAGGACGATTAAGCATGAAATGGGAGAAACGGAAATTAAAAATACTCCTAAAAAAATAGTTACGCTTGAGTTATCTTTCGTTGATTCTTTAAATGCTCTAGGAATAAAACCTATCGGGATTTCAGATGACAACAAAAAAGATATGATTACAAAACTCGTAGGTAAAGAAATAGATTATACTTCTGTAGGAACACGTGAACAGCCTAATTTAGAGGTGATCAGTTCTTTACAGCCGGATTTAATCATTGCAGATGCTGAGCGGCATAAAGGGATTTATAAGGATTTACAGCAGATTGCTCCTACTGTTGTCTTAAAAAGTCGGGAATCTACATATCAAGAAAACCTGGATTCTTTTAAAACGATTGCAAAGGCAGTGAACCAGGAAGATGCTGCAGAAAAAAGATTGAGCGAGCATGAAAAAACGATTAAGGAACTTAAATCGAAACTTACTGTTGATTCAAATATGACGGTTTTACCAGCAGTTGTACGTGATACGTCATTCCAAGCTCATACTTCTTCTTCTTATGATGGGGAATTGCTTGAACGCATGGGATTGAAAAATGCCATTCAGCAGGAACTTCCACATGCCGAGATGAATTTGGAGCAGCTTGTCGAGATTAATCCGGATGTGCTGCTTTTAGCGAACAATGAGGGTAAGTTACTTACTGATGAGTGGAAAGACAATCCTCTTTGGAAAGACTTGAAGGCAGTAAAAAACGGACAAGTGTATAGTGTTGATCGAGATTTATGGACGAGATACCGTGGTGTTGTATCCGCTGAGGCCATTGCTAAAGACACTTTAAACATGCTTGGTGAAGAATAGATGAACAAAGGCGAAGTAAGAGATCTAATTCTTACTTCGCTTTCCATTAGGTTTAAATTTAGTTAGGAAGTGTGTTGTATAGTCGATGGAAACTATAGTTAGAAGTAAAATGAAAGTGTATTGTACCGCTATAGCTGGAATCGTTTTGCTAATTTTAGGAGTCATGACGAGTATTTCTGTGGGAGCGGCCGATATAGATGCATCAATGGTTTTGAAGTCCTTTTTTGAGGTCGACTCGTCCAAGGAACAGACTATTATAAGGACCCTTCGATTGCCTCGAGCATTGGTTGGAGCATTGGTTGGTGCTAATTTAGCGGTGGCGGGTGCTCTGATGCAGGCTATTACCCGGAATTCATTAGCTTCTCCACAAGTGTTTGGTGTTAATGCAGGTGCATCATTTTTTATTGTGTCAGCTTTTGTTTTCTTTCCTAACCTTTCTTCCGTTTCACTAGTTTGCGTTGCATTCATTGGTGCAGCAGTGGGAGGGATGGCCGTCTATTCTTTTGCTTCGGGAGGGGGAATGACCCAAGTAAAGCTGGCATTGGCTGGAATGGCTGTTCACTTTTTTTTATCTTCTTTAACGCAAGGCATGATCATCTTTAATGAACAGGCGAAGGATGTGCTCTATTGGTTAGTCGGATCTATTAATGGGAAAACATGGGCGCACGTTAACATGATTCTTCCTTGGTCTCTTATTGGGCTATTTGTCGCTGTCTTGTTCTCTCGATCTGTTTCTATCCTTGTCTTAGGAGAAAATATGGCGCAAGGACTTGGGCAACGGGTGTACCGAATCCGTATTTTAGCAGGAATATTGGTGATCATTTTGGCAGGATCTTCGGTTGCCGTCGCAGGCCCAGTGGGCTTTGTAGGATTGATCATTCCCCATATCGTCAGGAGACTGGTGGGCGGAGATTATCGAAGAATCATCCCTTTTTCTGCATTATTCGGCGCTTTACTCTTAGTTTACGCAGATATTCTCGCCCGGTTTATCGCTTATCCTTTTGAGTCGCCGGTAGGCATCGTAACAGCTATAATCGGTGCGCCATTCTTCCTTTATTTAGCGAAGAGAGGGAGGAATATTAAGCAATGAAACTAAAACGGACATTTGGGTTGAAATCAACTTTGCACCCTTATTCTATTCTCCTATTGCTGACGGTTACCATGCTAATTTTATCAATGGTGAGCCTGGGATTAGGGGCCATTTATATCTCACCTTTAGAAATCATCCAAAATTTCCTTGGAAATGGCATGCAAGGTCAGACATTCATTCTGCATAACTATCGCATACCACGCATTCTAATCGCCGTGATAGTGGGGGCCGGATTGGCAACGGCTGGAGCCATTCTGCAAGGAGTCCTTCGAAATCCATTGGCTTCTCCAGACGTGATTGGGGTAACAAAAGGAGCCGGTTTGGCAGCTGTTATCGTCATTGTTTTATTTCCGCAATCGCCCATTATCATACTGCCCCTTTCAGCTTTTATCGGAGCGGCGGTCATGGCGGCAATTTTGATGATATTTGTTTATAAAAAAGGAGCTCAGCCAAATACAATAGCTTTGGTCGGAATTGCTTTAGGGGCAATATGTCAAGCGGGGATAGAGTATTTCATGGTCAAGTTCCCGGATGATGTAAATACGACATTGCTGTGGTTGACTGGCAGTCTATGGGGAAGAGGATGGGATCAAGTATTCATTTTGCTTCCATGTCTTGCTCTTGTCCCGGTATTGATTGCATTAACGTCTAAAATGGATGTATTGAGTCTTGGAGACGAAATAGCTACAGGTCTCGGTGAAAGATCAAAATTACTGCGTTATATATTGTTAAGTGTTTCTGTCATTTTAATCGGAGTCTGTGTAGCTGCGGTTGGTTCTATCGGGTTTATTGGTTTAATTGCCCCACATATTGCCCGGAGAGTGGTAGGGTCAAAATTCAAAGTTTTACTTCCTGCTTCAGCTCTCTTTGGTTCTATCTTTCTACTCGTTGCCGATAGCCTGGGAAGAGGATTATTCCCTCCAATAGAAATACCCGCCGGAATTATCACTGCGGTGATTGGAGTACCATATTTTTTATATCTATTACGTCGTGAACGAAAAATAACATAAGGAAGGCTGAATATCATGACAACATTATCAGCAGAGAATCTTTCGCTCTCTTATGGATCAACTCAAATCATCGATAATATCGATTTAGAAATTCCTGAAGGTAAGATCAGTATAATCATTGGTTCCAATGGTTGTGGAAAATCCACCATTCTACGGTCTCTAGCTAGATTATTAATACCTCTGCAAGGCACGATCTATTTAGATGGAAAAGCTATTCATCATCAATCTTCCAAGGAAGTGGCAAAGAAATTGGCTATTTTGCCCCAAGCTCCGGAAGCTCCTGAAGATATAACCGTTAAAGAACTATGCTATTATGGCAGGCATCCGCACAAAGGCTTATTTTCCAGACAAACCCCAGAAGATCATGCTATTGTCGACCGTGCATTATCAGCAACAAAAATGACGGAATTTGCTGATCGGACATTGGATGCATTATCTGGAGGACAAAGGCAAAGGGCATGGATTTCGATGGCTTTGGTACAAGAAACCGACCTTTTACTGTTAGATGAACCGACAACCTATCTGGACCTAGCACACCAAATTGAAATATTGGAATTACTGCGCGATTTAAACGTAACTTATGGACGCACGATTGTCATGGTTCTGCATGATTTGAATCAAGCGGCACAGTATGCCGATCATCTGATTAGCATTAAGAAGGGAAAAATCTATAAAGAGGGATCGCCTGAAACGGTCTTTACAAAAGAAATGATCAAGGACGTCTTCAGGCTGGAATGCTGTATTATTGAAAATCCAGTTGATCAAACGCCTCTATGCATTCCAATTGGTTTATCTCAAGATTAGTGAGATGCAATTAGAGTCAGACTATCGGAGGCAAGAAAACATCAGGGGGATTTCACATCACCCTGATGTTTTTTTGTTTATCAAGTATCTTATTTAAGCCCTGGAGCAGGTTGGTCGACCCCTTTAATTCTATGTCTATGCCCATCATCTTCCGTTGTGTAAAAATCGTAATAGTGAACGTGCATTCCATTTCCAATCCGAATTGGTGGTCCCGAATATGCCTTATAATAATGGGTATGTCCATCCTCAAATAACACATATCCTTCAGTATAATGAATATGTTCTTTCTCTTGTGATGGAATTGGCGGGGAAGTTACATCTAAACATTGATGGACATGGCCGTCCGCTATGGAAGTATAATCAACAGATCCATGATTATGATGTGGTACGAACCCAGATACAAAATCATTTTTTCCTACTTTTTTCAATCTCTTCACCCCTTATATAAACCATATGCTTGGAAAAATAAGAAGATTCTTAACGACAAATTTATGGAAAGAGGATTAAAGCGTGAAAAACCACAATACATGAACATAAATCCAGAGTTAAATGCTCTTTAAGTGCCAGGTGGCATCAGTTTAAATGATAAAATAGATAGACTTATACATTAAAGGAGACTTATTATCTTGGAAGCCAAATGTGTTAAATTCTATGAGTTTGGGAATCCGCAAAAGGTTTTAAAAGTTGAAAATAAATTTATTCAAAAACCTTTCGAGGGGGAAGTCCTCGTTCGGATGACCACACGTCCCATTAATCCGTCTGACTTGTTGCCCATTCGCGGTGCATATTCCCACCGAATTCCCTTGCCTTCCATACCTGGGTATGAAGGGGTCGGCATTGTAGAAGAGGTGGGCCCATCAGTTTCAAAAGAGCTGATAGGCAAGCGTGTTCTGCCTTTGCGCGGTGAAGGGACCTGGCAGGAATATGTTAAAACATCTGCGGATTTGGCCATCGTCATTCCCGATTCGATCGAGGATTATATTGCAGCGCAATTATATATAAACCCGATAACCGCATGGCTAATCTGTACAGAAGTATTAGCATTGAAACCGGATGATGTATTACTCGTAAATGCTTGCGGATCTGCCATTGGCCGTATCTTTGCCCAGTTATCCAAGATACTTGGATTTAAGCTGATTGCTGTAACGAGAAACAATAAGTATACGGAAGAACTGCTTAAGCTTGGTGCTTCATATGTGATCGATACGTCCCTATCATCATTGCATGATACCGTGATGGAATGGACGAATGGGCGCGGAGCGAAAGCAGCCATAGATTCAGTGGGCGGCATCGATGGTTCAGAGCTAGCTTTTTGTGTTCGGCCTAATGGCATCTTATTAACGATTGGCCTTTTATCAGGACAGTCTGTAAATTGGGCAAAAATTTCACAAAGGACAAAAGTGAATGTTCAAATGTTTCATCTTCGGCATTGGAATCAGAAGGCTTCCATTCAAACTTGGCATGAAACGTTTAACCTTTTGATGGGTTTCATTAATGATAAAAGATTGAAGTTCATGATGCCGGCTTCCTACTACAGCCTTCAAGATGTGCAAGAAGCCATTATTGTCACGAGCAATGGAGGGAAGATTTTCTTTAGCAACTGATTTCGCATGCTCAATTGCAAAGGCGGTTTGCTGATTGAACGGATATATTGAAGGGGTCATTCATCTTGGAGCTCTTCCAATAGGTTCCTAAGGTAAATGGAAATGGCCCCTGATAATATGGAATTACTTGATTACCTGTAAGGTACTAGTTTAGAATGCGAAATAGAACATGCTGCAACATGATACGACTTTGGAGGAAATACTTATGAAAACAATATATGTGAATGCAACACTTTTTACTATGGATAAAGAAAATCAAATCTTTGAAAACGGCATGATGATTGTACAAGATCATACCATATCCTACATCGGCCAGCATGATGAACAACAATTGGCAGATGCAGATCAAGTGGTCAACCTTGCCGGGAAATGGATTATGCCAGGTCTTGTGAATGCCCATTCGCATATTGTAATGACCCTTTTACGAGGTATCGGGGACGATATGCTGCTGAAGCCATGGCTTGAAACGAAAATATGGCCGATCGAAAGCCAATTTACAACGGAAATCGCTTCTGTAAGCACTCAGCTTGGCATTATGGAAATGATGAAATCAGGAACCACGACATTTTCAGATATGTTTAATCCTAATGGAATAGATGCGGGTGCTGTCATGGAGACGATAGGCGAAACAGGAATGCGCGGAGCCTTTTCCTACACGATCTTCAGCTTGGGTACCGAAGAAGACCAAAAAGCAAACCTAATGGGGGCTGAGCAGTTTTCAAAAAACTATAAAACGTTTGCCGATGGCCGCCTGACTACCATGGTCGCACCACATAGCCCTTATGCCTGTACACCTGAAGCGATTATGGAAAGTGCACGAATTGCAAAAGAGAATGATTTGATGGTGCACATTCACGTATCGGAAACGGACTTTGAAATCCTCGACATCGAAAAACGTTACGGATCCCGTCCTGTCGAGCACCTTCGCCGTCTAGGGCTGTTCGATCAGCCTACCGTGATGGCACATGGAGTGGTTCTCAATGATGAAGAGCGGGCGATACTAAAACAGCATGATGTACGCGTTGCCCATAATCCAATCAGTAACCTGAAGCTCGGATCTGGAATAGCAGATGTCGTCAGCCTTCTTGATGCAGGCATTAAAGTGGGAGTAGCAACAGATGGCGTCGCCTCCAATAACAACTTCGATATGTTCGAAGAAATGAGGACAGCTGCATTACTGCAAAAAGGAATGTATAAGGATGCCACTAAATTCCCTGCCCAAACAGCACTGGCCATGGCCACGAGAATGGGCGCCGAAGCGATTGGCATGGGTCATACAGGATCACTGGAAGCGGGTAAAAAAGCAGATTTCATCACCATTTATCCATATAACAAAGAACATCTGCAGCCACTGAGTGAAGCCTATTCGCACCTGCTTTATGCAGCGCGCGGAAATGATGTATGTGATGTATACATCGATGGCAAAATGGTCGTGAAAGATGGCCGCTGCTTAACGATCGATGAAGAAAAAGTAATCGCCGAAACGAACCGTCTACAAGGTACCCTATCACGATAACGCTGATGGGAAAACAAACGTATGCACAGAAGAAGGAGCTGCCATTTGCAGCTCCTTCTTTTTATGGAATCAATGATGAAGATGGGGTGTAGGAGTGATGTAGGACGGAATAAAAGGTTTTAGGGTTCAAATTATTATTAGGTAATTTACCAATTCAACAGAAAACGCAAATATAAAAAGAGGGGTTACATGGAGTAGATTGATATTAAGAAGCGGGATCACTTTTATATTCTTATCTGCTTTCTTGGCTTTTTAGAATTTCTTCTATTAATACGGTAATAAGGGTCAGAACGATGTAAAAAGAGAGTTTACTAAAGACCCTTTACAATAAACCGATATACTATGTGATATTGGTTATATTTACACATTATTTATATTAAGGGGTAATTAAGTATCCTTAAAAAATACTATTATCCCATATGTGTTAGTATAAAAAATTCATAAAAAGGGGGTAGTTTTTATAAATAAATAAAAGAGGAGTACATTTTTACGTTTCATAAAAACTGATTATTCTTAATTTTAGGTAAAATCGATTTGGAAATTAGTTGTATTACAAACTTGGAGGATTCAAATGTTCAATAAAATACTATCATCATTAATAGCGCTAACTATAATTATTTCATCAATGCCATATTCTTCAAATGCCAGTACAAAAGCTACTGAAGTTTATAGTGTACAACAAGAACTTGTAGAAGAGTTACAAGATAAATATAACAATGTAGGTGAATTCCTAGAAGATAACTTCACAAAAGAAGAGATCAATGTAATCAAGGATGAATATGTCAAGGAATTCGATGAGGATCTTGATTTAAATCAATCTATCACACCTAGGGCAACATTATATTGGCTTGTACATTTTTTTATATATTAGGTTTCTGTTTATTAGGTCTTATTGTCTCTTTAATAATCCCAAAATTTTCTGTTGCAATCCTATTTATTATTATTGTTAGCATTTCTCATACAATATTTCCGTTACCAGTTTATTTATCAAAGTACCTCTTTATATCTAGTTACAATAACTATTCAGCTATTCAGTTTATAGACTTTCCTTTGTTTCGAATTTTGGAAGCAACTTTAATAAATATAATTAACACGATTATTTTATTGGGAGTATCAACATTTGTTTATGTTAAAAAATTTTCGATAAGGAATGTTTAAAATGCTGAAAACTATTAAATATTTAATTGCATCTTTATTAATATTTATATCTATATTATTATATTTAAAATTATTAGATAATGATAATAAATCTGAAATTTCTGATAATCAAGCACGAAATGAATTAAAAGAAACAGTAAATAATATTGAAGAATATATAGTTGAACACCCAGATGATTTAACAGCATTAGATGAGGCTGTCTATTTACAATATGTGTTGGGTAACTATAATGAGGCGATAGATTTAGGATTAGAACTGATTGATAAAGACCCAGAAAATTATATGTCATACTTTAGAATGGCTAACATTAAAACAAAATTAGAGGAATGGGATGAAATGATACATTATATGGAAAAGGCTCATGATATAGAAAAATCATCTCACATGCTATATTATCTTTCAACAAGCTATATAGTTAAAGATGCAAATCATGCTTTAGAATTATTAAATAAACTAGATAATTATCAGATGGGATCAGAAGGAAAATTCCTTTTAAATTACAAGAAGTCTCTAGAAAAGTATACTAAGGTTAAAAAATTTGAAAATATAAATGACTTGGTAGAATACATTCCTGATAATGTATTAATGAACTGGATAGTACAAGATGGAATTAAAACATCCCAATCTTCAGATGATATTTCTAAACTTAAAGAATTGAGTAAACATTTAAATGAATGATTTAAATTCATTTTTAAAAAGCATTACAATTAGTTTTGTAATTAGTTTATTAGTTTTGGTTATTTTGATAAGTATTTATCATATATTATCAAAAAATAATAAAACGGTTGCACTGTTAAAAAGTGAAGAACACCAGTTATTTGAAGAAGTGAAAATTTTCAATTCAAAAAATACTGAATTGAATAAACTAATTATTAATGAGATAACGAATCTTAATATAGAGTTATCTAATATTTTTGGACCGATAGATGCAAATGTTGAACTAAATATAGTGATATTTGAGCAATTAGAGGAATTACAAAAGTATGGGGAATTAGAAAATATTGGAGCTTTTTTTGATTATAATTCTAATTTAATTGCCTTGGTATCACCCGATACCCTTGATAGAGAAGCAGATGAGTGGTTCTTTAGAAAAGATTTACGTCACGAGTATACACATTATTTTTTGGCTAAATACCTTAATGAAAATAAAATTAAAGATGTTCCGAAATGGTTTGATGAAGGATTAGCCGAGTACGTTGCAGTTACCATGGATGGAGTTGAGGCTACCGACCCATTAAATGAAGTAATTAATTTTGAATTGTTGAAGAGTAGGGAAGATTGGGCAAAGCAAAGAAGAAAACATAAAGAGTTATATGCTCAATCTCATTATGGAATTAGATATATTATTGAAAAAAATGATTTGGATATATTTAAGGAAATAATAGATGATAGCTATAATTTAGGTTTTTCAAAATCTTTCAAAAGGCATACTAACATAGAGATTAATGAATTACATAAGCTCATCAATTGAAGGTTTACAGGTGTTGAAAAAGGAGGACAAGATGAATGGAATCTTCGTTGTTAAAAGAGCATTTGTATCAGCTCGAGGAGAAATTGTTAAAATCTGAAGTCCGTACATCTCCAGAAGAGCTTTCATTATTATTGAAGGATGATTTCTTTGAGTTCGGCAGTTCGGGTAACATATGGTCTAAAAGTGATTTTTTTGGGCAAGGGGGAGCCGGAGCGGTGAAAATGACACTAAGTCAATTTGATATGCATCCATTGTCTGATGATACCGTGTTAACCACGTACCGGATTTTTGATGAAGATAAAGTGGAACATACCCTAAGGAGTTCAATCTGGAAATGTACGAATGGAAGATGGCAAATGTTTTTTCATCAAGGCACAAAAACGAAAGGTCCTCTTTAAGCCTATTATTTATGAAAAAGAAAATAGTAAAATATCATAAAAGAGCGTAAGAAATGAGTTTTGTATACTTAAAAATTATTTCACTAAAATGATAGGGGTGGATGAAGTTGATCTTTCGGACCATTGATACGGACAAAGATAAAGATATTATCGTTAAATTTAGGAAAGATTCTTTTGTTGTAAGTTTTGGATCTGAAGATGGTTTTGGAGATGAAAATACATATCTGCAACGTATGAAAGAACGGGTCTGCAAATTTCCGGAAGGACAAGTGATCATTGAAAAGGACCAAGAACCGATTGGACAAATGGAACTTCAAATTAGGGCATATGAAGAAACCGAGATTGGCTATGTGAATCTTTTTTATCTTATTCCCGATTACCGCAGTAAAGGCCTTGGCAAGGAATTGGTTCGCTACGCAGAAAACTTTTTTAGGCAATTCAATGTATCCGAATATCATTTAAGGGTTTCTCCTGATAATCATAGGGCGATTCGTTTATATACGAGTTCAGGCATGGTGAAGATATGCGAAGAAAATGAAACATACCCTGTATGGAGATTGAGTAAATCATTATAAAATAGAAATATAAATTATATTAATATAATTAAAAAGTGTCAATTCACTATACTGTGAAAATATTTAGAGCGATGAAAAATATGGTTGACTTTAGAGAAAATTGAATATATAGTGAAGGACATAATTAAATATAACGTTAATTCTTATCAAGAGATGTGGAGGGACTTGGCCCTATGATACCTCGGCAGCGGGTTTTTACTTTTGTAAAAATACTGTGCTAATTCCAACGGACGAAAGTTTGAAAGATAAGAAGGAGCTTTTCTTAGATAATTAATTTAAGAGTTTACTCTTTTTTATGTCTAAAAGAGGCCTCTTCTGTCTGATGACGGAAGAGGCCTCTTTTGTTTATTCAAAATGTATATGGTTATGTGGAGATTGGGTGCAGTTACTCATGAGTTTCGCGCACTTACTCGTAAGTTTCGAGAATTTAACCCTATCATTAAACTTTGCAAAGCTCTTCTCTCTGGATAATGAATTCGTACAAATAAACAGCATGGGGGGAGATTGGATGATTGAGTTTCAAAATGTTAAAAAGGTTTATCAAACAAAGAAACAGACTGTCGAGGCTTTGAAGGGAATAAATTTGACAGTGGAAAAGGGGGATATATTCGGTGTAGTCGGTTATAGCGGGGCCGGGAAGAGTACGTTGATCAGATTGGTCAATTTGCTTGAACATCCTTCAGATGGTTCGGTGATTGTTGGGGGCAAGGATTTAACCAAATTGAACCCGAAGGAATTACGGGCAGAAAAGAAAAAAATAGGGATGATCTTTCAGCATTTCAATTTGCTAAATTCAAAGACTGTTTTTGATAATATTGCCATGCCGCTGGTTTTGTCGGGAACTCCGGGTAATGAAATAAAAAAGCGGGTAGGCGAGCTGTTGGAGTTCGTTGGCTTATCAAGCAAAGCAAAGAGTTATCCGGAACAATTATCCGGCGGTCAAAAGCAACGGATCGGCATTGCGAGAGCATTGGCAACCAATCCATCGATCTTATTGTGTGATGAAGCTACATCGGCATTGGATCCACAAACAACGAGTGCAGTTCTGCAGCTCTTAAAAAAAATTAATAAAGAATACAATATTACCATTCTCCTAATCACACATGAGATGTCTGTCATTAGGGAAATTTGCAATAAGGTAGCGGTCATGGAGGGCGGATGCGTCGTTGAACAAGGTTCGGTTTTCGAAGTTTTTGCCAAACCGCAAACGGATATTGCAAAAAACTTCGTGAGAACGGTCATACATGATGAGATTCCACAAAGTTTCTTAAAAGGCATAGGGTCCCATATCCCGATTATTTGGAAAATTAATTTTATTGGGACTACTTCGGGTACACCTTTACTTTCAACCATCTCGAAGAAATATGATGTTCATTTAAGTGTATTATCAGCCAATATTTCTGAAATTCAGGAAACGCCTTTTGGGAATTTGATCATCGAAGTGACAGGGAACAAAAATGAGGTGGACAAGGCTTATCAATATATTAAAGATGAGGGGATTCTCGTCCAGGAGGTGCAGATAAATGGGTAATACGCTTTGGGGAATGGAAATAACGGCAGACCAGCTGTCGACAGCTTTCGGTGACACACTTTATATGGTAGCCATCTCATTGGTATTTTCCGGATTGATTGGGCTTCCGCTCGGTATCCTGCTTGTCATTACAAGAAAGGGTCACATCCTGGAGAATAAATGGATCTTTAATGTATTGAACCCGGTCATCAATATATTGCGGTCGGTTCCTTTCATCATCTTGCTTGTAGCACTTATTCCGTTTACCAGAATGATTGTCGGCAGTGCGATTGGAACGAATGCGGCCATTGTTCCGCTAATCTTTTACGCGGCTCCTTATATTGCCCGGCTTGTGGAGAACTCCCTGTTGGAAGTGGACAAAGGGATCATCGAGGCAGCTCAGGCGATGGGGGCGACGACATGGCAAATCATTTATCGCTTTTTGATTCCCGAGGGACTTAGTTCGTTGATCCTTACATTTACAACAGCGACAATCGGGCTTGTTGGATCTACGGCCATGGCAGGTGCCGTCGGTGCAGGCGGGGTCGGAGATCTAGCCTTGGCTTACGGTTATCAAAGGTTCGATACGATGACGATGATCGTCACAGTGGCGGCGCTCGTGATCATCGTTCAATTACTGCAATCCACCGGGAATTTTGTTTCAAGAAAAATCAGAAGAAGATAAAAATAACAGGAGGTAGGAGAAATGAAGAAAATCTTATTAACGATCATGGTATTGGCATTGGCCATCGTGGCTGCAGCATGCGGGAACGAAGAGGGTGCATCAGGCGGTTCGGATGATGTGAAAACAGTGAAAGTCGGTGTCAGCAGCGGGGATACGAGAACATGGGAATACATTGTCGATTTGGCTAAAGAGGAAGGGCTTAATATCGAATTGGTCACTTTCAATGATTATATCCAACCGAACCTTGCGTTAAGTGAAGGCGAAATTGATGCAAATTCATTCCAAACGGTCGCTTACTTCGATGAATTCGTTCAAGATCAAAATCTGAAATTAGAGGCTATCGGATCGACTGTCATTGCACCTATGGGCCTTTATTCAAAAAAACATAAAGATCTTAAGGATCTTCCAGATGGCGCTACGATAGCCGTTCCGAATGAAGCAACAAACTTTGGCCGTGCATTACTCCTTCTTCAAGAAGCTGGATTGATTACATTGAAAGAGGAATTCAATGGATCGGGATCATTGGAAATCATTAAGGAAAATCCGAAAAACTTGAAAATTCAACCAGTTGCTGCCGGCAATACACCGCGTCTATTGGACGATGCCGATGCTTCAGCCATTAATAATAACTTTGCTGTCGAGGCAGGCCTTACTTTGAAAGATGCATTATTCCATGAAAGCAAAACCGCGAAACCATATATTAATATCATTGCAGTTAAAAAGGGAAATGCCGATCGTCCTGAGCTGCAAAAATTAGTGGAGCTTTATCAATCGAAAAAAGTGGAAGCGTTCATTGAAAAAACGTTTAAAGGAAACACGATTCCTGCATATGTTTCTGTAGATGAATTAGTGAATTACCAGGATGCTTGGACAAAACCAGCTAATGAAAAGTAATGGTGAGAACAAAGTGATCGATTCAAGAAAAAGGGGAGATAAGAGCATGGCGAGAGAATTAGTGCAAAAGCAGCATCAGCAGATCATTGAAGAGCACATCGACCTTCATTCCAAATTATATATCGAAACGAGTCAAGCCATTCATGCCAAACCTGAAATTGGGAATCAAGAGTTCTTCGCTTCGGATACATTAACCGGAATACTTCAAAATGAAGGATTTGAAGTGACCCGCAATATAGCCGGACATGAAACAGGATTCATCGGCAAAAAAACCTCTTCAAAGAAAGGACCCACGATTGCCTTTTTAGCCGAGTATGATGCATTGCCGGGTTTAGGTCATGCTTGCGGACATAATATCATCGGCACAACTAGTGTTGCAGCAGGCATTTCCTTGGCTCAAGTGCTGGAGGAAACGGGCGGAGAGGTGATTGTTTTCGGAACACCGGCAGAAGAGGGCGGGCCGAATGGAAGCGCAAAAGGCAGCTTTGTGAAGCACGGTCTATTTGATGGGGTTGATGCGGCCATCCTTATCCATCCAGGTGGGCAAACGCGTGTCACAAGTCCATTTTTGGCAGTCGACCCCCTTGATTTTCATTTTTACGGGAAGTCAGCACATGCAGCAGCTGCACCTGAAGAAGGCGTGAATGCACTTGACGCGGTGATCCAGCTGTTCAATGGCATTAATGCTTTGCGCCAGCAGCTCCCAGCCGAGGTTAAAATTCACGGAATAATCACCAATGGCGGGGAAGCGCCTAATATCATTCCTGAATATGCTTCCGCCAGGTTTTATATTAGAGCAACAACATGGAAACTTTGCCAAGAAGTATCCAATAAAATACGCGCTGTTGCCGAAGGGGCAGCACTTGCCACAGGAAGTACGGTTAAAGTTGAACGTTTCCAAAATGAAGTACTCGATTTTATCATTAATCCAGTTCTGGATGAACTGTTAAAAGAAGAACTGGCTCAATTAGGGGAAGAGGTGGGTCCTCGAAAAGAAAGTGGCTTTGGCTCGACGGATGCAGGTAATGTAAGCCATGTAGTGCCGACAGCACATCCTTATATAAAAATTGGACATGATGAGCTGATTGCCCATACGAATGAATTCCGTGACTGTGCCAAATCTCCTGCTGGAGACAAAGCCATCCTGACCGGAGCAAAAGCTCTTGCACTTACAGGGTATAAATTGATTACGGATAAAGATCTGTTGGATAAAGTGAAAGCAGCATTTCATGAAGCGAAGCAAAAATAAATAAAATGCAGTAAATTTATTGTTGACTACGGAGCACAGAGTTAGTATTATTAGAAATAATAATACCGAGTAATTAAATAGGAATTATAGGTTAATTGACCGGAAAACCGGAGACTTTTCTTTCATGTAAAGAGGTGTCTCCGGTTTTTTTGTGTAGGGCACAAGTCGAAAGATTCTCTTTCAATACCGTAGTTGTTCATATAATAAAGGAGGATTTATTATGGGAATATTATTACGTAAAGCCATTGAGAAAAAAAGAAACTTCCTAATCAACAAGTTGATTAACAAGGGAGTTTATAAAAAGAATGACATCCATCTATTTGAATTAACCTTAACTGATTTAGAGAATGAATATATTAAAATAAGTAAAATCGAAGAGAAGGAATCCGATGATCATTCCCCCTGTCTGAGGATACATCATTTCATATAATAGCAGAATAAAAGGAGAGGGTGAAATGAAGAAGGGCGTGGAAGAAAGGCGGAAGGAATTAATCTATAAACTTATGATCCATACTGTAAATAAAACTGTGGAACAGCTTATGAAGTTAACCTTAAAAGAATTGGAAATGGAATATAAGAAGGTTCAAAATGACTGTCACCCCCATAGTGATGCAGGTTCGATACAATGGATCAATACAAAACGGCATTAGGCTGAATGTGGAACCTCCATTAATGTTCCTTAAAAAATTTCATCATGTTGCTAAAGGCTTCTTGAGCTGATTCTAAATGATGGTTGGAGTTGTAAGGGTCACTGAATCCGTGTTTTCCGTTGAATTTATGAACTTCGACATTCTTTCTTTCTAAAGCTGAAATTAACTCGTCCACATTAAATGATGGCTCTTCTAGTGGGAAAAATAACAGTGCAGGGCATCGTGGCGCTAATTCTGCATAATTCCTAATACGGGAACCGTAGTATCCAACTATTCCATCGACACATTCTTCCTCACTGCACAGCCATGCTACAGTTGCCCCTGCACTGAATCCAAGGATGAAAATCTTCTGGTATTCATCTTTTATTTCCGATAATATTTCCTTTATTTTATGCAAAGCGCCTGTGAAGCCTATGTTCTCCATAAAATGTCGATAAGCAGCTTCCTCTTGGGAATAATCAAAAGGCGTCTTCCGTTCTAACAAATTAGGACAGATGACATCAAAATCCTGATTTGATAATGACTCACAAAAAACCTGCATATGTTGGTTCAGTCCATATATTTCGTGAATGACAATGAGTACAGTATCGGACTTTTTCTGTATGTGCAGCATTTTTAACCTCCCCTTATACAAAGTCTTCATTATATATTGATTTTTAGCTAACGCATTTGTTAGCTCCATAAGTGATATCGAATACCACTCAATCGGAGCAGTGTTTATTTCATTATTAGGTATAGGGAAGTTCTCTATCTTCTGTAAATGCTTTTAGGTTAGCTAAACTTTGTTCAAATCCGTCCATGTTAATGGAAACTCTAGTTCCTTCAGATTCTGGGTAAATTTCGAAAGTGAAAACGAGGTTATCTGAATCAGAGGAATAAGAAAACGTTTTGTTAGGAATTACTTCTTGGATGGTAAAGCTCATAGGAATGCTTTCGTTATCTTTAAGATTGTTATGTGCACTTGGCATTAATACGAAGATTGCCTTTTCTCCAACCTTGAGTTTAGGGATATTCCATTTTGAACCCGGGGCATACCATTTTGAAATGTTTTCATCATTTGTAATCGCATACCAAACAGCTTCTTGGTTTTTATGAATTAGAACAGAGTTTCTATCAGTATTCACCTGACTAACCTCCTGATTTTTTTATGTATTATATAGAATGTCTAGGGATTATACAAGAAGATTTATATTCAAGCGATAGTTGAATACGTGACAATAATGTAAGATGGTAGCTTAAAATGTTAGGAAGAACGATGGCGATTTACTTTCTTTCTCCTTTATTATGTAAGAAAAGAGGAGAGTTGGGAATAAAATGGATTTTTTTGAACTGAATTCCAATGTATTTAGAATGATCAATGACCTAGGGAAACAGTACGATTATTTAAACCCTTCTGCCATTTTCATTGCCGAGTACATGGTATTTTTCTTGGCATTAGCAGTTATCGTAATATGGTTCACTCAAAATGAACAGAGTAGAATGATGGTTGTTTGTGGGATGATTACGTTTTTAATAGCTGAAATGATGGGGAAAATGGCAGGGAGATTATATTCGAACAATCAGCCATTTGCCGAATTGAACAATGTTAATAAGTTAATTGAAAAAGCAGTGGATAATTCATTTCCAAGCGACCATACCATCTTGTTTTTCTCGTTTTGTGTATCCTTTTGGCTTTTTAAAAAAGGATGGTGGGTGTTATGGATCATGCTGGCTTTTCTTGTTGGCATTTCCCGTATTTGGGTAGGTGTACACTTTCCGGCGGATGTGCTGGCAGGAGCTATACTAAGCACCATTTCAGGATTGGTGGTTTACCTTGTTGTTCCTAAAATAAGCATGATTCACAAATTATTAGGGGGATATGAAAGGTATGAACAAATCGTTCTGTCCCCGTTAACTAAATCGAAGGAAAAAAAATCAAAGGATTTTTAAGCAAGATTTAAAAAACAGGGTTGCTCAGGCAGCCTTTTTTTGTTGAAAGAAGTGTAGTGTGATAAATGCAAAAATATCCATATGATGATGCTGATGGTAAAATAAAGTGAAAGCAATCCATCGCAATGGGGGAGTTAATATTGATTGATATCCAAGAAATCAAAGACATTATCAGGCATCGCTATCCATTTCTTTTAGTTGATAGAGTTTTGGAATTGGAAGAAGGAAAGAGAGCGGTGGCCATTAAAAATGTAACAGCAAATGAAGAGTTTTTTACTGGTCATTTTCCAAATTATCCAGTGATGCCAGGTGTATTGATCGTCGAGGCATTAGCACAGGTAAGTGCTGTTGTTATGCTTACAAAAGAAGAAAATAAAGGGCGGATCGGGCTTTTGGCTGGGATCGATGGATGTCGTTTTAAAAGGCAAGTAAGACCAGGGGACCAATTACGTTTAGAAGTAGAGATTACTCGCTTGAAAGGCCCTATCGGTAAAGGAAAAGGAAGGGCTACTGTCGAGGGAGAAACTGTATGTGAGACAGAGCTCATTTTTGCTTTTGGTGATTAACGGGGGAATGATGATGATACCGATAAAAAAAGCTTACGGGTATGTGACAAGAATCAATAATGGAGTAACACAAGTATTGGTTTTTCAACATCCCATTAGGGAAGCGGGTATACAGATACCCAAGGGAACAGTGAAGCCTCAAGAAGATGCTTACCAAGCAGTGATGAGGGAAATGAAAGAAGAAACAGGTCTGGAAAATTTTCATGTGGAGAAATTAATTGCAGAAGATTTTTGGGAGAATGTTGATGGTGCCATACATAATCGATATTTTTATCAAATAAGTGTATCGAATGTTCCTGATGAATGGGACTATCAGCCGACGGGTGGGGGAGATGAAGAGGGGCTGACATTTCATTTCTTCTGGATTTCATCCGAACATGAAGTGCAACTTATCAAAGGGCATGGAGATTATTTAAACATGATATTTACCTAACCATCAGTCTGTAACAGTATATCACAACCGGCCAAAGTCATTATTGATCTTGACCGGTTGTTTTTTAATGATCAGGTTTGTTTTTCGGTAATGAAAGTTTTTACGGTTGGCGGTTCATATGTAATGAATTGATCAAGAAGTCCATTTGGTTCAACATCCACCAGCGCCATGGAACGGAATTTTTCATGCAGGAACTGTTCGTCGGACATATGATTGAATAAAGCGACCAAAGGATCATAATAGTGATTGATATTTAAGAGTCCGCAAGGTTTTTGATGAAGACCAAGCTGAGCCCAAGTGAAAATCTCAAAGAATTCTTCCAATGTTCCTGGGCCGCCTGGCAAGGCAATGAATCCATCTGCAAGCTCAGCCATCTTTGCTTTTCTTTCATGCATGGATTCCACGACAATCAGTTCGGTCAAGTTCTTATGTGCTATTTCTTTTTTTTCTAGAAAATCTGGCAATACTCCAATTACATTTCCGCCTGCTTCCAAAACGGAATCTGCAACTGCGCCCATGATTCCTACACTTGAGCCCCCATAAACAAGGGTAATATTACGTTTTGCCAGTTCTGAACCCAGTTTTTTAGCTTCTTCTACATAGACAGTAGATGCACCTTTGCTTGATCCACAAAATACAGCTAGACTTTTCAAAATATCACATCTCCCATTTAGTAATCTTCCTTTCTTATCATACAAAATTCAAGGGGATTTGTTAAACTCGAATTACATAAATGAAAGGTGGATGAATAAGAACGTCACTGAATTTCAACTATGGGTAAAAGATTATTATGAAGCACGAGGATGGTCAGAATTGGACATTTTCATTCGCATTGGCTTTTTGGCAGAAGAAACTGGCGAGGTTGCACGAGCCATTCGCTCTCTTGAGATTGGCAGGGATAGACCTGATGAAGTTATTGGTTCGTTTGAAGAGAACATACAGGAGCTAACCAAAGAATTGGGAGATGTGTTAGGAAACTTGATTGTGATTGCGAACAAGTACAATATCCCCTTGAAAGAAGTGTTCAATGCGCATAGAAAGAAACTATCTGAACGCTATAATCATGCATAAGCTCTTCTCGCTTAATAGGTGAACAAGAAGTTTGCATACCTAATTTCAGTTAACCAGTAGTAGAGCTGTGACTATCAGCTCTTTTTCTTATGGGGCAAACGATAGTTTGCAGTCCCATTTAATTCCTTAAAAAGAAATCCTTTCAGCCTTTTATCCCCCTCCGTTAATAAAGAATTCACAAAATATGGGTAGTATGCGCGATTGAGATTGGATTTTATTGGGTATACACTTACATTAACAGGAATGAACATTCATTCCGCAACTTAAAAAAAGGGGTGAATCATTATGATCACGGCAGTAAATAAACGAGACAGTATAGTTACCAGTGCTTTAGTGCTATTCGCAGAACGAGGATATGATGCGACGACGATCCCGATGATTGCTACATCGGCAGGAGTTGGAGCGGGTACCATTTATCGTTATTTTGAGAATAAGGAAGTGCTGGGTAATAAGATTTTTCAAGAGTACTTGGATATTTTCACTGAAACGGTCAAGAATGGATTTCCTCATGATGATTCAATTCGCAATCAGTTTCACCATATTTTTAAATCGATGGTTCACTTTACAACCGATCAGGACCAAGCGCTTCATTTTATTAAAATACATAGTGGAGCCCATTTTTTAAATGAAGATAGTCATGCAAGCTTTCAAGGTCTATTGGATATATTTAAAAATTTCTTTGAGTCAGGAAAAGAGAAAAAAGAAATAAAGGAGCTTCCTTCTTCAGCTTTGATTGCCATCATTTATGGAGCATTTCTTGAGCTTGAGCGACTTGTTCGCATCGGGGAATTAGAACCTGACCCAAAACTTTTGGCAGATGTGGAAGAAAGCTTTTGGGATGCAGTCCGATTACACGCTTGAAAAAGTTTTACCATTTAAACGGAATGAACGTTCATTCCGGATTCTAACTATTGTAAAGAGGTGCTAATAAAATGGAAAACACAACTCAGTTTCCACAGCCAAAGACATATGGCCCCCTAGGCAGCCTGCCTATCATTGATAAGGATAAGCCGCTTCAGTCTTTCATGAAGCTGGCACGAGAACTTGGGCCGGTTTTTCAGTTTCAATTTCCGGGTCGAATCACTACATTCGTATCCAGTGCTTCACTCGCTAAAGAAATTTGTGATGAAACAAGGTTTGATAAGAAAGTCGGTCCAGCCCTACAAAAAGTGAGAGCATTTGGCGGTGATGGCCTTTTCACAAGTGAAACGACGGAGCCGAATTGGAAAAAGGCCCATAACATCCTGCTGCCCAGCTTTAGCCAGCAAGCAATGAAGGGATATCATGCTAAAATGGTGGATCTTGCTACCCAACTCATTCAAAAATGGGCCCGCCTGAATCCGGCTGATGAGATAGATGTTCCTGAAGATATGACACGATTGACCTTGGATACGATCGGACTCTGCGGGTTCAATTACCGATTTAACAGTTTTTATCGGGAGACCACCCATCCTTTTGTCACCAGTATGGTGCGTGCGTTGGATGAAGCGATGAGCCAAACGCAGCGGCTTGGTATCCAAGATAAACTGATGATCAAATCTAAAAAACAATTCAGGGAAGACATTCAATATATGTTCTCTCTAGTGGATGAATTGATTGCTGACCGAAAACAAAATGGTGATCAGGGAGAAGATGACCTTCTTTCCCATATGTTGAAAGGAGTCGATCCCGAAACGGGCGTATCACTGGATGATGAAAATATTCGCTTTCAAATCATTACCTTTTTAATAGCTGGGCATGAAACGACGAGCGGTCTCCTATCGTTCGCCATCTATTTCCTCATGAATAACAGAGAAAAGTTAAAAAAAGCGCAGCAGGAAGTCGATGAAGTACTGGGTGATGATGTTCCTGATTACAAACAAGTGAAAAAGCTAAAATATGTCCGGATGGTGCTGAATGAAACGCTTCGGCTGTGGCCGACAGCTCCGGCGTTTTCCGTTTATGCGAAAAAAGATACCATGCTGGACGGAAAATATAATGTGAAGAAAGGTGATGTGTTCTCGCTGCTTATCCCCGAGCTTCACCGTGATCCATCTGTTTGGGGTGATGACGTTGAATCGTTCATTCCTGAGCGGTTCGAGGATTTGGATTCCATCCCTTATCATGCTTATAAACCGTTTGGAAACGGGCAGCGCGCCTGTATCGGGCAGCAGTTTGCCCTTCATGAAGCGACACTGGTGCTTGGCATGGTTTTACAGCACTTTGACTTGATTGATCATGAAGAATATCAATTGGATGTTAAAGAAACGTTGACTCTTAAACCGGACGGATTGACCATGCGCGTTTCACCGAGAAAGCCGGAGATGTCGTTTACCGTTGCTTCTCCAGAACCAAAGTCTGCGGACAAAGGAGCCGTGGCATCTTCAATCGAATCTGCACATGGCACACCATTACTTGTCCTGTTTGGATCAAACATGGGAACAGCGGAAGGGATCGCTCGTGACCTTGCTGAATCAGGTAAGCGGCAAGGCTTCAATGCCGAGATTGCTCCTTTGAATGATTACACGGATCGGCTACCTCGAGAAGGGGCTGTTCTCATCGTCTCGGCATCTTATAATGGAAATCCCCCTGATAATGCGGGTGACTTTGTATCATGGCTTAAGGAAAGTCAGGGTGACACATTGGATGGTATTCACTATGCGATCTTCGGCTGCGGGGACCGCAATTGGGCCAATACGTACCAACGCATTCCACGTTTCATTGATGAGCAGCTAGAACAAAAAGGAGCGGTGCGGCTGTCAGAAACTGGCTATGGAGATGCAAGTGATGACTTTGAAGGGGATTACGAGAAATGGACAGAAGCCCTTTGGCCGAATCTTGCCGAAACCCTTAACATTGAAGTGAATAGGAATGATCGAGTAGTCAGCTCGATTACGATGAACTTCGTAAGCGATGTGAGCGGAACGCCACTAGCCCGCACCCATCATGCTTTTACAGCCATTTTAAAAAGGAATTACGAATTACAACATGTGGAAAGCGGAAGAAGTACACGGCATATAGAGTTAACTTTGCCAGAGGGAATACATTATCAGGAAGGCGATCATCTCGGGGTTCTTCCACAAAATCCATCGGAACTTGTCGAGCGAGTGCTCAGTCGATTCTCCCTGAATGGCCATGATTACGTGAATCTGACTGGGGATTCGGGAAAAGCTGCCCATCTTCCTACAGGAAAACCGGTAAAACTAGAAGAGTTACTATCAAACTATGTGGAGTTCCAAGAACCCGCCACCCGGTCTCAAATTCGGGCGCTTGCCACTCATACGGTATGTCCTCCACATGTAAAAGAACTTGAAGATCTTCTTTTGGACAGTACCTATAAACAAGAAATCCTGAACAAGCGCATAACCATGCTTGACCTTATAGAAAAGTATCTTGCATGTGAAATCCCATTTGAACGTTTCCTGGCTTTACTGCCACCTTTAAAAGCAAGGTACTACTCTATTTCAAGCTCGCCACTTCACAAGGAAGGAGAAGCAAGCATCACCGTCAGCGTCGTCCGTGGAGAAGCTTTGAGCGGCAACGGGGAATACAAAGGAATTGCATCGAATTATTTGGCTGAACGCTCCCAAGGAGACAAAATGGCCTGCTTTATCAATACTCCGCAATCCAATTTCCAGCTCCCAGAGCAAACAGCAAAACCTATCATCATGATTGGTCCTGGAACAGGAATTGCACCATTCAGGGGATTCATACAGGCACGTCGCATTTTAAAGAAAAAAGGTGAAACGCTAGGGACAGCCCACCTTTACTTTGGATGCCGTAATCCTGAACACGATTTCCTCTATCAAGAAGAACTCGTGCAAGCCGAACAAGAGGGCCTTGTAACACTGCACACCGCTTACTCCAGATGTCCCGGTCAAGAAAAAACATATGTCCAGAACCGATTAGCGGAAAACGCCCATGAAATCCTTCCTTTATTAAAAGAAGGAGGACACCTATACATCTGCGGAGACGGAAGCAAAATGGCGCCCGATGTTGAACAAACCTTAATCGACAGCTATATGCATATCTATCAAACACAGAGAGAAGAAGCCACAGAATGGCTGCAATCATTAGAGGAGAATGGCAGATATGCAAAAGATGTTTGGGCAGGAGCATAAATAGGAGGAGCAGCGATTCTTAAGGGAATCGCTGCTTTCTTAATGAAAATACGAACTCACGAGTAAACAGTGTAAACTCACGAGTAAAGCAGCAAAAGTCACGAGTAAAGTAGGAATTCACGAGTAAACAACTCAAATTCACGAGTAAATAGCGCAAATTCACGAGTAATCAGCTCAAACGATCAATCTCACGAGTGAAATAGTTAATTCTCGCAAATTATAGAAGCGTTGGTTTGCAAATGGGGAGTGCAACATCCATTGACGGAGGACGGACGTTTACGGATTCTTTATTCATTGTTAAAATTTGAGAGTGTGTTAATAGTGGAGGCATATGACGCTCTCTATGGTCAACATTCGTCACGGCCATGTTGTGGGGTTAATTAACGATAAAGGGGTCACTTTGTATAATGTTTAAGTATACGGTTTGTTTTGTAAAGAAAGATAATGAAATACTCATGCTTAACCGGGAGAAATCTCCAATTATGGGTGTATGGAACGGGGTGGGGGGCAAAATCGAGAACGGTGAAACACCTGATATAGGTGCACAGCGTGAGGTATTTGAGGAAACGGACATTGAAGTAGAGACCTTTTTTTCTAAAGGAACGGTAACCTGGGAGACTCCAGAAGGTGAATTGGATGGAATATATGTATATTTGTATGAAGTGGATGCAGATTTAATATATGAAACACCGAAAAAAACGCGGGAAGGTATTCTGGAATGGAAATCGATTGATTGGATACTCCATCCACTTAATCTCGGAATTGCTGAGATGGTCGCACAGTACTTACCGGTTTTATTGGAAAAAGAAGGAAACTATAAATTCACTTATAAAAATGGTCAAATGTATCATTCCTGAAACCAGCCATACTTAAAAAAAGGGATACTACCATTTTGAGTAGTATCCCTTTTTTTAAGTTAAAACTCATTCTCGAATATTGTCCCCTTTTTGAAACGTGAATCCCTAAAGGCAAACTTCATCAGAATAATATAGGCAATGCCTGCCACAACAACGCCGATGATCCAGGCCAGCTCTACTTTTATAAAGGCAGCGCCGGCGCCGATAAGCATAGCGAGCAGCGCGCATGGATTATATCCTGCAAATGGCCCTTCTTCTCTGTACAAATCGGCAACATTCATTTTTTGCTTTCTTAATATATAATATTCGACTAATAAAATCGAAACGATCGGACCTAAAAATGCGGAATAAATCAGAATGAACAAACCAAGGCCTTTCGCCGAAGAATCCTGTACAAGCACCCAAGGGAATGAGCAAAAAGCGAGAATCCCGGTTATGATAACGGCAACCTTATATTTCAACTTTGTAAGCAAGGTAATGACATAGGTTGGCGGAATAATATTGGCAACCATATTTACCGCAATTGCACCTATAACGATAAATGCAGAAACGCCTACTGTGATATAAGGATTATCCACCACGATTGCAAACGCCTTAACGGGATTGGAAATGCCGGTAGCGGAAGCAAGCATTACACCGATTGTCAGGACGAAGCCGTATGCTAGTAAAATGGGCGAAAAATACAAAAACCCTCGTTTTGCATCACTGATGCCAGACTTAAGCTCTCTTGAATAGTCCCCTGCGCTTAAAAAGATAGCCGCATAATTTCCTAAAAACATCATGATGAAAGCAAAGAACGGCAAGCCCCATGAACCTTCAGCGTGCACCCATTTTTCCGCGATGACCTCGCTATGTGATGTAAGAAGAATACCAAATACATAGACTAGTGCTAGCATGATAACAATGGATGCAAGCATTTCCACCCATTTGATGGCATGGAAGCCATATAGCGAAAGCACAATTTGCACCAATTGAATCGCGACAAAGCAAATGACGGTATTATCAAAAGTACCACCCGTAATGACCTTCACGATTTCGTTTAAGGCAGTACCGCCGATCCAACTTTGAAAACCGTACCAGATGATGGCTGGAATTCCGCGCAAAAGTGATGATATGATGGAGCCTTTCATCCCGAAAGACATTCTGAGCTGAACAACATAGGGAATGCCCGTCCTGTATCCAATCCTATCATTTAAAGCAAAAATCACGGATATGATAGCGATGGCAATGGCAGCTGCAGCAAATGTCTGAATGATGTTCAACGTTGCGGTTCCCGCTACGACTAAGCTTGCCCCAAGTGTCATATTCCCTAAATTGACGCCGTCTCCAATCCACATGAATGTATAGGATATCGGGCCAACCGTCCTATCTTCTTTGGTTCTCGGCTTCAGAGATTCATCCAAATCCGCAGCATGGTGGAACTCCGCTTCTTCTAAAGCATGACTTTCTAGATATGTAGACAATTTACACTCAACTCCCATTCATAGTGTTATATAATATATCTTGTGATGTAACAAAAACTAACATGAGAAAAGTATACAGGTTTCGTATTTAGGAATCATTAGAAGAAGTGTGAAATTTCAGATATTATTTTGTGCTTTTTAACTAAAAGAAAATCAAATGACTTCTTGTAATTAACTGGGGAGACATGAGTCCTGCTGTTTCGTGATTTGTTTGCAGTAAGTAAGGTTGCTGAGGCAGCCTTTTTCTTAGGGGAAAAACGGGGCAGGATAGTTAAGGACTAGGTATTAAGCATTGAAATTCATTAAAAAAACGTGATAAAATTCTTAAATCAGTGTGTAGAGATATTGGTCTTTTTTATTGACCAAAAATATATGTCTCACGATACGTCTGCCATCTGAAATATTTTTAAATGGAGATGATCATATGCACGAAGAAACAAGATTACCGCGGAATGGAAAAGACTTTGTATTATTCTTGGCGATTATATCAATACTTTCAGTCAACATTATCGCACCTCTTATTATGGGATTTAAATTCGGATTCAGTAAAGAAGTGTATTTTGAAACCCTACAAGTAATTCCATTTGTGTGGATTTGTGTCGTTTTACTGGTAACACTTGTTGTAAATCCACTTGTAAATAAACTCGTACAAAAGTTTATTGCACCTACGGACGGTTTTAATGCAAGAGTGTTATTCACGATATTATTCAGCGTAACCACCATGTCCATTTTACTGACGGTTATCGGATCTTGGATTGGCATGAGAGAAATTAGTTTGGAGCCGATTCAAACGTTCTTTTATGATTGGCCGCGTAACTTTTCCATCGCATTTTGGGTTGAAGCTTTGATCGCACAGCCGATAGCAAGATTTGCAATGAAAAAATTACATGAAAGCCAGGCCCGTAAAGCAGTAAATGCGTAACATTCAAATAAATTAAAAGCACACATAGCCGAGTGGTTTTATTAAAAAACCAGTCGGCTTTTTCGTGCGGAAAAGTGGGTTAGTGATTGAAGGAATTTCCATTTTCCACACAAATGAAAAGGTGTCAAATGGTATGATTAAATGAAAAAATTGTATTTAAGGAGAAATATATTCTTGAAAATAGTTAAACTCATCTTAGTAATGATTGTTCTTGCTTCATCAGCTTATCAACTAATTACTGGAAAATTCGAGTTGATGCCGTATTCTATGTTGTTCTTGGGTGCGCTTATGTTAGTAATAGGATTGGTCGAACTTCAAGGTGATAGAAAAGGTGGATTTTTGGGGTGCGTTTTTGTCTCATTATTTCTTTTCTTTGTTTCCATACAGGGTTTCTTTTTGAACTAACAGGCTCTTTACTTCAATAACTATGTTGTTTTCGGCAACTTTTTGTTATGCAATTAAAGGGGCAGGTAAAGGGGTATTTTGTTAAAATTAATAGTTGAAGAATATATAGAATACTCGGTTATCATAAACTGCAGGTCTGGAGGAGGGAAAATGAAGATAATAGAACTGCCAATTGAATTTGAATTTAATGGGCAAAAAAATTACATTAATCCTAGCTTGATTATATTGAAGAATGAACTAACTTTGGTCGATACAGGGTATCCTAATTTTTTACCTTTAATTGAATATGAAATTATAAAAAATGGTTATGAAATGAAGAATTTAAAGAATATAATCATTACTCATTATGATATTGATCATATAGGTTCCTTATATGATTTCAAGGAAAAGTATCCTTTGATTAACATTATAGCTAGTGAAGTAGAATCAACATATATTAGTGGTGAAATGAAGTCAGAGAGATTGGTTCAAGCCGAAGAAATGCTTGAAAATATGCCAGATCAAGAAATCGAATTCGGTAAATGGTTTATACAACAATTAAAGAAATTGAAGCATGTTTCAATTGATGAAAAGGTACACGATGGGGATCTGATTTTAGATAACGAATGTAGAGTAGTAGCAACACCAGGTCATACCTCAGGGCATATTTCATTATATTTTCCAAGTTTAAAAAGTGTAATATCAGGTGATGCAGCTGTTAAAGAGAATCAAGAATTGGGCATCGCTAATCCACAATTTTGTTTAAATGTCGAGGAAGCAGAACGGTCTTTAAGAAAGATTAAAGATCTTAAAGCTGAAAATTACTATTGTTATCATGGTGGGACATTCACTTCATAATTGGAAAATGGTGTTCGGTATGATCTCACCCCAAACCATGATTTTAAAACAAGATAGATTATCGTTATGTTTTTTACTGTCATCCTTAATAGATTGAAGAAATTTGCGAGACTCCTGCCGAATAACTGGCTAGCCGAGACCCCACAGACGTTTGCTTTGATGAGGCTTGGCAGCCAGTCGGCGGAAAGGGAGCGGATTTCTGAAATCGACTGGAACGTTTTTTTAAAAGATTCGATTTTCCGATCTTCGAATCAGTTGAGATACTGTTTTAATATGTCTAATCCTATTTTTAACTCATCAAATGAGTTTGTAGAAGAAAGTGCAATACGCAAGTACATATCAGGGGTGATCTGCCCGCTTTGGAATCGATTGGAATGAAAAACTCGAATACCGCGCCTTTTCAGATCCGTTTCCAGCTGTAACGCATCGTTATGCCCATGAATTGGAAGCCAACGATAAAGGCTGAGAGGATGTCCAACGTCCTTTCTTAAAGGAAAATATTCCGAATAAATACCATTTGCAGTCTGTGCAAGCTGTTTCTTTTGAGAAACAATTTCATGAGCCTTTCCTGATAGGATAAGCTCCGTGATAACCTCTGCATCAAAAGAAGAGGTCTTTACATTTATGTTGAAAATGGCCTGGGAAATTTTCTCGCGGAATACATCCCCATAGACCATATAGGCAACTCTTAATCCAGAACATATTGACTTAGAGGTGCCACAAATATAAATGCTCTGTTCTGGAAGTAAATGGTACATAGGCTGCCGGTAATCGGAGATAACGCCTGCCGTCAGAAATGCATGGATATCATCCTCAATCAAAATTAAACGATGCTTACGGATGACCGCCGCTATTTCTTGCTTTCGAATGTCTGGCATCATGATTGTGGTTGGATTGTTGCAAGAGGGCATCAGAAAAATGCCGTCAATATTTATTTGACAACACTGCTTTTCAAGTTCATCTGGCAGCATTCCGAACTGGTCTCCGGGAATGGGCACTAACTTAATATGGAACATCTTTGCCAACTCGATGAAGTTTGAATATGTGTATAAGTCGGTTGCAATTCTATTGCCAGGCTCAAACAAAGCAGCCAAGGCAACTGCCAATGCATTTTGGGCACCGGAAACGATTGCAATATGCTCTTGATCCGCATGAATGCCGAAGGATTCCATCCAGTTTAGAGCTGCTGTTTTTTGATGTGGAATACCAGTCGGATCGTTGTAATTCAGCAGCTGCTCCAAATAACTTTTGTTCACAGTTTTTAGAATGGTTTCTGATACAATATCATTGGTTTGCTCAAAAGATGCCACAAAACCAAGATCAATGCTATTTGCCGTTTTATCCGCGGAAATGGTTATAGAACGAGTGGCATTGGGAGCCACAAAGGTTCCGCTTCCTGTAACGGCATATATTAATCCCTTTACCTCGCATATTTTGTAGGAACGGGTAATGGTGGTGAAGTTTAAATCAAGAAAATCTGCCAATTCTCGTTGCGGAGGCAACTTTGTTCCAGGTGCTAAAAAACCATTTGTTATATCTTGTTCAAGTAATGATGCAAGAGATTTATAAAAAGGACGCTTTAATGCTTTCTTATCAGGTTTCCAAGACATTGGATAATTGTCAAATGAATTTACTGGCATACTTCACCTCTACTATCTTATTCCATACAATCATATCATTTTTTGTATGGAATTCTAATAATGAAACGGGATGATTTATATAAGAATATCTATCAGTGCCTCCATTTTTATGAAATGGGGGTATTTTATATAAATTGTAATCCATACAATTAACTTGTTTTTTGTACGGATTTTGTATGTTAAGTTTAAATAAATTTAGCCATCAGGATGTGAAATTTATGAAAAAAAGAACTCAAATGCTAACTGCATTTCGTGCAGCCTTTCCGTACACAATGCCCATTTTTGCAGGCTTTTTATTTTTAGGCATCGCTTATGGAATCTTTATGAATTCATTAGGTTTCAGTGCGATTTACCCGATATTGATGAGTCTAACAATATTTGCAGGATCAATGGAATTTATTGCAGCCAATTTATTGCTTGTCGCATTCAATCCGATTAACGCCCTTTTTCTAACTTTAATGGTGAATGCACGGCATTTGTTTTATGGCATTTCCATGCTGGATAAGTACAGGGGGACCGGGAAGAAAAAGCTGTATCTGATTTTTGGGCTTTGTGATGAGTCTTTTTCCATCAATTGTACCGTTGATGTTCCGAAGAATGTAGACAAGGGCTGGTTCATGTTCTTCGTGACACTGCTCAATCATTCCTATTGGGTGATAGGGTCAGCGATTGGCGGCATTTTTGGCTCCCTTGTCAAATTCAATACAGAAGGACTCGATTTTGTTATGACGGCTCTCTTTGTAGTCATTTTCATTGAACAGTGGATGAAAGAGAAAAACCATCATAGTGCTCTCGCAGGGCTTGGACTGTCAGCAGTCTGTCTTATTATTTTTGGCGGAAGCAATTTCATCATCCCTGCCATGTTTTCAATTTTGGGGGTACTCACCTTACTTAGAAAGCCATTAGAGAAAGTTGAGGTCAAGACCATATGACAATGGATTTAACGCAGCAAATCATTACAATAGCAATGGTTGTTCTAGGCACAATGCTTACAAGGTTTCTTCCATTCATCGTTTTCCCATCAGGTAAACCCACACCGAAGTATGTACAGTATCTAGGTAAGATACTGCCATCAGCAGTAATTGGGCTTTTGGTCATTTACTGTTTAAAGGATGTAAGCCTACAATCCGGAAGTCACGGCATCCCTGAATTTATGGCGATAGCGGTAGTTGCTCTGCTTCACATTTGGAAGAAAATGATGCTCCTCTCCATAGCAGGGGGAACGATTGTCTACATGATGTTGGTACAATTGGTTTTTTAAATGGATAATAATTAGCACATCCAACTCACGTCACAATTACTGATATCAATGGTATTGAAGGGGGAGGTACTAGTGAAGGAGAAAATTGATGAGTATCAAATTTATGAAAAACACTATGAACAAATTCATGAGCAAGTAAAAAACGATCCGTATGCTCAGTCGTTAGGCATTCAGTTAACAAAATTCGAGGCAGGTTTTGCAGAAGCAACAATAGAAGTGCAAAGCACTATGGTAAATGCATATGGAACTGTTCACGGGGCAGTCATTTATGCTGTAGCAGATCATGCTTTTTCCGCAGCCTGTAATGCATATGGAAAAACATCCTTAGGACTCTCGACAACCATCCAGTTTATTGAATCAGCTAAACCCGGAGACAAGATAGTAGCCCGTTCCACAGAAGTTAAACGAAACTATCGGACAGGTTTTTATCGAATAGACGTCTTGCATGAGCAAAACCTGATAGCGACCATGGAGGCGGTGTCCTACCGTAAGGATCATTATTTTATTGAACTTGATGAACAAGATTGAGCAGTACAATAGTTATTGATCAGAGGACTTGAAAAAATAGGGCTCCTCAGTAAGATATGAGTAAGACACCACTCTAACTCAATACCTTAGGAGGAACCCTAATATGAAAAAATGCAAGATAAACAATATCAGCTAATAGAGAGAATTTCCGATAAACACCTTGTTGTTGGAGTGGAAATCAACGTTCGAATGTCTACAGTCTAAAACGGGCTATCTCCCCCGTGTTAAATTACTTCTGTTTCTCTAACGCTAATTTCAACCCTTTTTGATAATACTGCTTCATCATTTCTTCAGGAACCATGCTTCCGCCAGTCCCCCAAATAATATGTGTACCCTTACTCATCTTTTCCGTTAAACGATGCTTCTGTAAATAATCGGTGCCCTCTTTACATAATTTACTTGGTCCTATCATGCCTGCTAGTGCTGAAGGTTCTAAATGGATCCCCTCTGTATCGACTAGCTCTTTTAGCAACTTATACAACTGTTCATCGCTAACCGTATAATTACCACTTAAAAAAGGTTCCATAGTTTTACCCACAAACCCAGATGGCTTTCCTACAGCAAGTCCATCCGCGTCTGTTACATTATCGATGCCAACATCTTGTACAGAAACTTTATCATGAAGTCCAGTCATTAAACCGAGTAACATACATGGTGAGTGGGTAGGTTCTGCAAAGAAACAGTGAATATGGTCTTGATACAATAATTTCAAGCCAAAAGCTACGCCTCCAGGACCACCGCCTACTCCGCATGGAAGGTAAACAAACAAAGGATGATTTTCATCTATTAATATCTCTAGCTCTTCCAATTGTTTCTTCAAACGAGATGCAGCCACTGCATATCCTAAAAATAGGTCGTGGGAATTTTCATCATCCACAAAATAACATGTTGGGTCACTATCTGCTTGGATTCGGCCTTCCTCTACAGCTTTACTATAATCAGCTTCATATTCAATGACTTTGACATTTTTGCTTCTAAGCAATTCCTTTTTCCACTGCTTTGCATCAGCTGACATATGAACGGAAACATTAAAACCTAACTTTGCACTGATGATGCCAATACTAAGTCCTAAATTTCCAGTCGAGCCTACTGCGATTGAATATTTTGAGAAAAGGGTTCGGAACCTATCACTATCTAAAATCGAATAATCATCTTGAATTGTTAACAAATGATGTTGGAAAGCTAATTCTTCCGCATGTTTGAGAATTTCATAGATCCCGCCTCTTGCTTTAATAGATCCTGATATAGGAAGGTGACTATCACATTTTAGTAATAATTCTCCTAATATAGGTTGTTGATAATCCTGTTCCAAGGATTGTTTCATGGCAGGAATCCTCACTAAAGGAGATTCTATGATACCGTTCGTCCCTTTTGTTTCAGGGAAAACCTTGGCGATATATGGTGCAAAACGTTTCAACCTTTCCTCTGCATCTCTAACATCTTCTTGAGAAAGGGGGGATTTTTTAATTCCTGTTTGAAATTTTTCGACATTTGGATTGAGCCAAAATACTTCATCCGTCGAAATGAGCTTCTTTAATAAAGGATATTTGTCTTTCCATGATTGTAATTCTTTGCTTTCCATCTCTTTCATTGGGACCCTCCTCATTTTCTTGTAACCAATTGTTTGGTGAATTATAATTAAATAAAATTTAATACAGTTTAACACACAATCATCTCGATGTTAATTTATATTTAATTTATTTAAGTGTGATTTAATAAGACGTTAAGGAGTAGCGGTTATGGAAAATATAGATATTGGCAAGAAAGTTGAAAAATATAGAAAAGCTAAAGGATTGAGTAGTAGAGAGTTAGCAAAATTAGCTGAAATTACACCTTCAATGTTAAGCCAGATTGAACGAGGTTTGGCGAATCCTTCTATTCAGACCTTAAAGGTCTTAGCTAAAACCCTGAATGTTCCAACATTTAGTTTTTTACTTGAAGAAACGATTACGGAGGATTTAATCGTTAGGTCCAGTAAACGTAAGAAAATGATCATTGATAATTTGTCTTATGAGTTATTGTCACCTGATTTTACGGGTAATTTAGCAACAGCGATTATGAAAGTTCCTCCGAATATTTCTTCTTCAGAAAGCCCTATAGAACATAGAGGAGAGGAAGTAGCATTTATTTTGGAAGGGAAAATCAAGCTGTATTTAGGTGAAGAAGAATATATATTGGAAGCTGGTGATAGTGTGAAAATACCAGCAAATTTCAAACATAAATGGGAAAATAATTCTAGTCAGAATGCAGCTGTATTATTTTCAGTTACCCCGCCTGCGTTTTAATGAAAAAAATTTTTTGTGTAATGTTCTTTCACAATTTGGCGCGATTCTTTAATGAGAATCGCTTTTCTTCTGGAATAAAAGGGACAGATCAGGTATAGAAGGACTATTACATGAATAATGGAATAATAATGAATGGAATAAATAATGACAGGTTGCCATGGTTATAGGTGTAAGCCATAGCCAAGGAATTGGTTCTAGGAGGTATTGTTTACATACTGGGATTCAAAACCCTGGTCAAGTGTCGAATGAAATTTTGTAAGACAGCGTTAGTTATTAAATAAAATAGACTATTACTGAACAGTAGGTACGGGGTTCCTTAAAAGTTGCTTGATTTTAATAATTTTGAATCAATAAGGAGAATTTTAGTATGAAAATAAAATGGTTTGGACATTCTGCCTTTTTACTAACATCCGAAAGTGGAACCAGGATTCTTATTGATCCATATCATCGCTTCATCCGTTACCGTATGCCGAGTGTTGAACCAGATATAGTTGCCGTTACACATGATCATTTCGATCACAATAAAATTCAAGTTGCAACAGGTGAATACTTGCTTGTTAATGAGCCGAAGGAATACATCCGCGAAGATGTAAGAATTAGTGGATTTAAGACATTTCACGACAAGGTTAATGGCGAGAAGAGAGGCCCCAATATTTTATATCGTTTCCAAATGGACGGTTTAACTATCTGTCACTGTGGAGATTTAGGGCATCTATTATCAGAAGAACAGGTAAATGAAATTGGAAAAGTAGATATACTCATCATCCCTGTAGGAGGTACATTCACGATTAATGCAATAGAAGCTACTCAAGTGATGCGTCAGTTGAAATCTACTATTACAATTCCCATGCACTATAGAACAAAGGCATTGTCGGTTGTTGGCTTGATGTTTTCAAAGGTAGATAAGTTTCTTCAGATTTCCGGACAGCGAACAACCGAAGTTGAGACATTGGATATTTCCAATGAAAGTTTGTCGGAATATGCTGGTGTCGTAACTATGCTGTATGAATGAATCGATAAGAAATCCTGTTTAAGCATTTTTTTAGTTCACATCAGCATCTCTTTTTCTTTATGTAATTAACGGGTCAGCTTAGTTCAAGAAGAAAAAGGGAAGATACTAATCAGTGATGTTTAATCAATTAGACTTCCTCTTTACGTTATAAGGGGATAGAATATAAATAAAAAGGTGATTACAATTAAAAAAGTAAAAAGTATCCTATTTTTTCTTCTTGGGTCCATATCTCTTTTGATTGGTATTGCAGGGACTGTGTTACCAGTTCTGCCGGGCGGTCCGTTTTACTTATTTGCTGCTTTTTGCTTTGCTAAAAGTTCCAAGTCGATTGAAAACTGGTTTAAAAACACCTCATTATATGAAAAATACGTTGAAGCATTCCTGCAAAAAAAAGGTATGACTCGAAAAGAGAAAATCAGAATCAATATAATTGCCGATTTCTTCATCGTAATTTCTGTATTTTATGTGGACATCCTGTTAGTGAAAATCTTATTGATAGTGCTCGCCCTCTACAAACATTATTATTTCATTAAAAAAATTAAGACAATTGACCCGAACAATACAAAACAAAGGGCTTTTTGAAAATCCTATTCAAATAACGGGTCCTTACTTCAATAAGGGAGTTGCTTCGGCAGCTCTTTTTCCTATGGAGCTAACGGGGCAGGATCGTCGTAATAAAATCAATATATTTTGGATAAGAAGGCCGCCAATTGGCGGCCTTTTGAATGTAAAAAGCACCCTTAATGAGCTCTCGCCACACCATCAAGTTAAAACTCCATAACTCCCCCAGAATGAAATTTTGGGCTCATTTTGTAAAAACACAAAAACCCTTTTTTCGTTGGGGTCGATTTGTTTTCTTAGCTTGATGGGCAGGAGGTACCGGCAGCATTACGCGGAAAACATATTCTAAGCAAGTTTCCCCTACCCTCTCTGGTCCTGCATATGGGCCAGCATGAAGTGGGTGATGCTTGCCTTAACTCAGTGAACGAACTCCTTTAGTATGTGTGTTGTGAATTTTCAAAAAATAATATTGCAAAATGCAAACGATTCAAATAAAATCAATTTAAGGTAATTACGTTTTTTTGACCTTAAAATAAATCTAGAATTGAGCTAATCCTTTTTGGCTAAGCTAATTCCTAGTTGTTAGTTTGGATTTTGTCCCATCCATTAGGTAAAGTTAGCTTCCCAAAGTATTACCTTAAAAATTTGAAAGGAGTTAATTATTTTAGGTACAGTACTAAGCTATCCATGTTTGCAAATAATAATATACCCCATTAAGAGAGAGGGAATTTCATGAATCAAGAACGATATTTGAAAAAGAAAATGGGCTTTTGGTCACTTACTGCATTATCTCTTGGAGGAATTATTGGATCAAGTTGGCTTTTTGGACCATGGAATACGGCAAAAATGGCTGGACCAGCTGCTATTATGTCTTGGATTATTGCTGCATTCGTCATTACTCTAATAGCACTTGTTTATGCTGAATTAGCAAGGGTAAGACCAGAAACAGGCGGTTTAGGTCGTTATCCCCTTTATTCTCATGGAAAATTGCTTGCTACAGTGACTAGTTATTCGATTTGGCTTGGCTACTGTGCCACAGCACCCGTTGAATCATCGGGAGTTATTCAATACGCTAATGAGTTCTGGCCAGGCCTATATGATATATCCAAGGAGCAACTAACGACAACAGGAATTCTAGCATCGACTGTTTTAATGGTGTTCTTTGTTGTGGTGAACTATTTTGGAGTGAAATTATTTGCTGTCACGAATACCATTATTACCACGATTAAATTTATAGTACCTGTCCTAACCATCATTGCTTTTTTTATGACAGGGTTTCATGAAGAGAATTATACAAGTCATGGGTTTGCCCCTAATGGATATGGCGCAGGATTAAGCGCAATCTTAACTAGTGGTATATTTTTTGCCTATACAGGATTCGGGAATGTGGTAATGATGAGTGGCGAGGTGGTAAACCCAAGACGGAATATTCCGCTTGCTCTTATCACATCGCTGTCAGTCTCGGCAATTTTATATGTTTTACTTCAAATCGTTTTTATAGGGGCCGTACCGCCCGAAATGCTAGCTAATGGTTGGAGTGGAATTAAATTTGACTCTCCTTTTGCGAATTTAGCACTTATGGCGAATATGGTTTGGCTGTCTTGGACCATTACAGCGGACGCAATGATTTCCCCAACTGGATCGGCGCTTGCTTATACAGCTGGAACTTCAAGACATGTTTTTGGAATGGCGAAGAGTGGATTCCTCCCTTCTTATTTCGGAACTATTAATAAAAGATTTGGAGTCCCAACACGTGCACTCACTCTCAACTTCCTCATTGGGTTGCTTTTCTTGTTCCCTTTAAAGAGTTGGACCGCAATTGTAGCAATCGTTGGAGCAATTGGGATTTTTAAATACGCCTCAGCATGTGTCACAGTAATGGTGTTTCGTAAGGTTGGTTTGACAAAAGACAACGGTATCCCAGGCATGAATTTTATTGCTCCTTTAGCCTTTGTATTTGCCACCCTACTTATTTATTGGACAAATTGGAGTAGGGTTCAACTTGCAATTTGGGGATTAGCAATTGGAATTGTTGGATATTTAATTACTCATTTTATCAATAAACATAAATCGATGGAAATTATTGGTGGGATCTATCTCGTCATTTATATTCTGATGCTCGTTGGGATATCATCAATCGGAAATTTTGGTGGTAAGGGTATTATTCCAGAGCCATTTATGTCTTACATCGTGGCAATAATAGGATTCATTTTTTACTATTTTGCTGTTTATAACGGAGTCTGGTACATGCGGAAAAAGGGGAATGTTCAAGAATTGCTGGATATGGATAACAATTAAATGCAACTTCATTTTACAAAAGGAGAAATGGTTATGAAGCTTTGGGGTGGACGTTTTAGAAAAGAAGAAAATAAATTAATGGAGGACTTTAATAGTTCTCTTCATGTTGATATGAGACTTTATTCTGAAGATATTAAAGGGAGTATTGCACATGTAAATATGCTTGTGAAATGTGAATTGCTTACCAAGGAAGAAGGAGAAAGTATTATTAAGTCACTTCTTTCTATATTGGAAGATATCGAGAGCGGAACATTAGTGATCGAAGGGGATTTTGAAGATATTCATAGTTTTGTTGAAGCAACATTAACAGAACGAATAGGTGAAACAGCAAAAAAACTCCATACAGCAAGAAGTCGAAATGATCAAGTTGCTTTAGATATCAGGCTTTACGCTAAAAATAAGGCGTTAGAAGTGATCGAGTATATTGAAGAACTTCAAAATAACCTGGAAGAAAAGGCAAAAGCAAACAATGTGATTATGCCCGGATACACCCATCTACAGCGAGCTCAAGTAGTAACTCTTAAGCACCATTTAATGGCCTACTTTAATATGCTGGATAGGGACAGAAAAAGAGTTCTTAATGCAATTGAAATTTTGAACGAAAGTCCACTGGGGTGTGGAGCATTGGCAGGGACAACTCATGTTATAGACCGAGAAATGACAGCAGAGGAGTTAGGATTTTCAAAACCTATAAACAATTTCCTCGATGGTGTTAGTGATAGGGATTACCTTTTAGAGTTAATGTCAAGTTTTTCGATCATCATGATGCATTTAAGCAGATTAAGTGAAGAACTGATTTTATGGAGCAGTCAAGAGTTTAAATTTATTAGTATTGATGATGCATATTCTACAGGTAGTAGTATTATGCCTCAAAAGAAAAATCCTGATGCAGCAGAGCTTATAAGAGGAAAAACAGGACGAGTATATGGTTCTCTTACTTCACTATTAACAACGATGAAAGGGTTACCATTGGCTTATAATAAAGATATGCAGGAAGATAAAGAACCATTTTTTGATGCATTGGATACAGTTTTGTCTTGTCTGGAAATTATGTCTAATATGATTTCTACTATGAAGGTGAATACTGAAAATATGAAAAAAGCTGTAAAATATGGCTTTCTCAATGCAACTGAAGTCGCTGATTATTTAGTTAGCAAAGGGGTTGCGTTCAGAGATGCCCACAGTATCGTTGGTTCTATTGTCATTTATTGTGAAGATCATAATAAAGCAATAGAAGAGTTGACTCTAGACGAATTGAAGAGCTTAAATCCATTAATTGAAGGGGACTTATATAACTTTATTGATTATCAAAATATATTAAATAAAGGCATTAAGGTGAACTTATTAAAATAACAATTGAAGAGCTATAGCATAGAAGATAAGTACGATCTATGCTAATAGCTCTTTATATTTTTTTTAAAACACATAATCAAACTCCCCTTTTAAATCAAGAGATACAATGTCTTGTGATAAATGTTTTTCCAATAGAAGAAGGATTAAACTTTAATTTCTTTCATTTTAAAGATAAGATTAAAGTAATTAAGTTTTTGAACTAAGGAGAAAAATATGTATAAAATTGGGGTAGTTGGTCCTAATTCATCAGTTGAGCGCATTATTAATTTAGGTAAAGAATATGAGTCGATCATGGAATTTAAAGCCTACCCATATGAGGATTTCAGAGAAACTGAAAAAATCGTTTTGGAATTCAATAAAAATGTGGATGTCTGGTTTTTTTCTGGCCAAATTTCATATATGGTTGCAAAAAATACTGTGGGAATAGGGGAAAACCTATTATATATTCATCATACTGAATCAGGCATCTATAAAAGCCTTTTGCATATGGGATATTTCCAAAAGGAATTTTTAAGTAAAGTAAGCATCGATGAAATAACTACAACCCATTTAGAGCAGGCGTTAAAACAAATTGATATTACTCCAAAAGAAATGTATATAAAAAACTTCAATGTTAATTCAAGCATGGAAGAATTAATCGCATTCCATCTTGATTTGTGGAAAGCCGGAAAAACGGAAGGTGCAATAACTTGCTTCGAGGCTGTATATCTAAATTTAAAAGAAGCAGGAGTACCAACCTATCGAATATCTACAACTGATATGGAAATTCGCCAATCATTAAGAATTCTTGCAGAAAAATCGAGAACTTTTTACTTTAGAGACACCCAAATTGGTGTTCAAATTATTGAAATTGAACATTTTGAGAAAATATTTGAGAAAGCTAAAAGCTCGTACCATCTACAATTTTTAGAGATAAAATTAAAAGAAACTCTTCTTAGATTTTGCGAACAATTGGAGGGGTCATTAGTTGAGAAGGGAAACGGCCGCTACTTTATCTTTAGTACACGGGGTACAATTGAATCCAAAATCAAAGATTTAAAAGATACTGTCTTTCTGTTGTCAAATGAATCCAATGCTACTGTAACCGTAGGAATTGGATATGGTCAAACACTTCATTCAGCAGAAATAAACGCTCAGCGTGCCATCCAGATTTCAAAAGAAAAGTCAGAGAAGGGCATCGTCATTGTACAAGAGGACGGAACAATGATAGAGTCTGCGGGTGAAGAGGAAGAATTACGTTTTTCTTACCGGATAGATGACAAGGATTTTATGCAAAAACTAAAAAAAGCCAAAATAAGTGTGAAAAATTATAATAAATTATATGCTTTAGTTAACAGATTAAAATTGAACGATTTTACAATAAAAGATTTAACAACGCATCTCTATTGGGATGAAAGTAATGCACGGCGTATTGTAGTAAGTTTATGTGATGTTGATTTAGCAGAAATCATTGGTGAGGAATCTTATTCTTCTCGAGGAAGACCAAGTAAAATTTATCGTTTAAAATAGCACCCATTTTTGGGTGTTTTTAGACTTTTAGCTGGTCTTTTTGATCCCTAGAATCTTTTTTTAAGCTGAAAAAGGAGGAGAAACATCAAATGCAAATTTGATGTTTTTTTTTCTTATCTTTCTTTTAAAAAACATCGACTTGAAGAACTGTATCTGACACGGCAGTTCCGGCACTTGTCGTTACTTTTAATGAGAGATTGTCTCCTGCTTGAAAAGAAACGGAAACATTATTATTAATAGTGGAAGTTTGTGAACCAGTCAATGAAACTGTAAGAGGTGTATCAATACCGTTTTTTCGAATTGTCCAAGTATCTGTATTAGAGGTTCCTGGTCCAATAACAGATCGTACATTTAGCGCTTTCAAAAGGCATTTTTCAACCCCAATTGTCATTGAAGTTGTAGTCAACTAATACTAATGAATTGCTAATGAAAAAATGCCGGTAATCAATTGGTGATTGTCCGGCATTTTGTTATTGGATGCGTAAGAACTTTCCACCTTTTCTTTACCCATAAATTATTACAAATTGAAGAATAATAGGGGATCCAGATAGGGGTAAGGCGTTAGAAAATGTATGTTTTCCCTGTTCTACGAAGTAATTTATATCTGGCAGTAATATTCCATTTATAAATAAGAATCACAATTATCGGCAAAAAAGAGGTCGGGTATCACTATCCCGACCTCTTTTTTTAATACTCTACTCTTTGTTAAGCTACATTTTTTACCTCTATTTTTCTGTTAGTAAATAGTTTTTCTTTAAGAGTAGGTATAATCATACCATCTACCCCATACCTTCCTGCATTCATAGCAGAAACAAGGATAAACATAGATAATAGAACAAGTTGTGGATTGGTACTTGTCGTGCCACTAAACAGATAAGAGAAGTTCATAATTAGACCAAAAAAGACAGCTGTTTTAGTGAAACAACCTACCAATAAACCTATCCCGACGAGGAATTCTCCCCAAGGTACTAACGTATTGAATATTTCTACATTAGGAATGGCTACATTTTCAAGAAATACAACCCACCATCCCTGAACAGCCGGATGCTCTCCAGTTGAATTTGCCAACGCACCCTGTAAGAAACCAGAAGCATCAAATTGTCCGCCTGTTAACTTTCCCCAGCCAGCCATAACCCACGTATATCCGAGATACACACGCAACACAGCCAAAAGAATGGAGACATTTTTGTTAAGCTTTAAAAGATTAATAAACATACTTTTCCTCCCTATAATTTAAAAATAATGACTAGGAGATATAATAACATAATTGAAAACGATTTTCATTATCAATAATATAAATAATATATAAACAATCTCCTTTTAATACAATTTGAGGTAATATAGCCCACACTAATGATGCATAGAAGATTGGAGCTGTCTTTAAGGCAGCTCTTTTCTTATTTCACTAAATGATTCACGTATATAAAAACATTTAGAAAAAACTATAATATTCTCTTTAAAAACATATAAACACGTTGATGTATAGGCTTAAACATCTAAGTTGTAATTAAGTATCTTAATGAAATAATTATCTTTTTGATATTTATTATTTGTAATAACTCAGCTCAGATTCAGGAAGCAAACACCATTCTGTGGATTCAAAAAATGGATGAAGTGTACGAAAATTGAATATTTTTTATCTTGAATTATTATATTTATGTTACTATAATTACAATAAAAGTACGCGAATTGAATATACATACGCGAATTGAATACTTTCTTTTAAAAAACTTATTGTAAAAAAGAGATAGAGGAGCCATTATCATTGAAAAAATTAATATTGTTTACGACGGGTGGAACAGTAGCCTCACTTGAAGGAGAAAACGGACTTGTACCTGAACTGCATGCCGATGATCTATTAAGTTACATACCTGAATTAAATGTACGTTGCCGTATTGATACGAAAGAGTTAATGAACATTGATAGCACCAACATGCAACCAGAGTTTTGGATAGATATGGCAAATGCTATTTATGAACATTACGATCACTACGATGGCTTTATTATTACGCATGGTACCGATACAATGGCTTACACATCAGCTGCACTTTCTTATATGTTACAAGATGCATCAAAACCGATTGTTATTACAGGTTCGCAAATTCCTATTTCGTATAGTAAAACGGATGCAAAACGAAACATTTCAGATGCCATTCGTTTTGCTTGTGAAGATATAGGTGGGGTATATATTGTATTTGACGGCAAAGTCATTCAAGGGACAAGAGCGATTAAACTTAGAACGAAAAGCTATGATGCCTTTGAAAGTATTAATTATCCGTATGTTGCATCGCTACATGATGACCATATTGAATATAATAAATCGATTCATATTCAAAAAAAGAGACACATTCAAAAAAAGAAACACATTCAATTAGATACATCACTTTGTACAGATGTAGCGGTTGTGAAATTACATCCTGGGATAAAACCAGAATTTTTTGACTGCCTAAAAGATTTGTATAAAGGAGTGGTTGTGGAGAGCTATGGAAGTGGTGGTGTTCCTTTTCAAGTGCGCAACATTTTGGCGAAATTAAATGAATTAATAGAGCACGGTGTATCAGTTGTCATTACGACTCAATGTCTAGAAGAAGGAGAAGACATGGGTATATATGAAGTCGGTCGGAAAATTGACCATAATCGTGTAGTACGTTCTAAAAATATGAACACAGAAGCAATCGTGCCGAAATTGATGTGGGTGCTAGGAAAAACAACAGATCCTAAAAAGGTAAAAGAAATGATGGAAACATCGATTGCAGCAGATATTACATTATATTTTTGAGGTACTGCTATCAAAGCTATTAACTCAAATATTTGGGGGCTATATAACTCCTGACTTTGGACAGAATTCATCAGTTGATGAAGTTGATCTTTTTACAGTGAAAAAACTAGTTATCTCCTAAGCTAGTAAATTTTTTATAAGAGGTGATAGAATGCAACAATTATTACATGATGTAGTTGGTGTAACAAATGAATTCCTTTGGTCAAAATTATTAGTTATTATGCTTGTTTCTTGTGGGATTTATTTCACATTTAAATTGAAATTTGTACAGGTTCGAATGTTAAAGGAAATGGTCCGTGTTTTAATGGAAGGGAGAACTAGTTCTAAAGACAGCGTTTCCCCATTTCAAGCTTTCTGTATTGGTATGGCCGCACGCGTTGGAACAGGTAATATCACAGGAATTGCGATTGCAATTGCATTAGGCGGTCCTGGAGCGATATTCTGGATGTGGATTATTGCTATTATTAGCTCAGCAACCAGCTTTATTGAAAGTACGTTAGCGCAAGTATATAAAGTAAAAGATAAAACTGGTTTCCGAGGCGGTCCATCTTATTATATGGAAAAAGGATTAAACAAACGTTGGATGGGAGTATTATTCTCCATTTTAATTACGCTTTCTTTCGGTCTTGTATTCAATTCTGTACAATCAAATACCGTTACAATTGCTTTTGAGAACTCATTTGGTTCAGATCGTTTAACTGTAGGGATTCTCATGACACTTGCTTTCGCTGCGATTATCTTTGGCGGTGTGAAGCGTATTGCAAAAATTGCTGAATACAAGGTTATGATTCTAGGTGTGTTATACCTTGGAATGGCATTATTTGTCGTAGCAATGAACATAACCAAAATGCCGGAAATTCTTTCTCTTATTATTAATAACGCGTTTGGCTTTGAACAAATAGCAGGCGGTTCAATAGGCGCTGCGTTCATGAATGGAGTTAAACGTGGATTATTCTCGAATGAAGCTGGTATGGGGAGTGCGCCAAACGTTGCCGCAACGGCAAAAACAAGTCATCCGGTGAAACAAGGACTTATTCAAGCATTTGGCGTATTAACGGATACACTGATAATCTGTACAAGCACAGCATTTATTATTTTACTTTCTGATGCTTATAAACATCCAGGGCTAACTGGCATTGCACTTACACAAACATCATTAAGTGAACACATCGGTTCCTGGGCATCAGGTTGTCTTGCTATCTTTGTTTTCCTATTTGCATTCGGTTCGTTAATTGGTAACTATTATTATGGGGAAACAAATATTCGATTTTTACACAAAAGTAAAGTGTGGTTGATTCTATATCGAATAGGCGCGTTCGCCATGATTGTATTCGGTTCGGTTGCAAAGGTCGAGCTTGTATGGGATTTAGCAGATTTATTTATGGGCTTGATGGTTATCGTAAACTTAATTGCCGTCCTCTTATTATCAAAAGTAGCTTTTGCAGCATTAAGTGATTATATGAAACAGAAAAAAGCTGGTCAAGATCCAGTTTTTTATAAAGACAGCATTAAAGGTCTTGAAAATCTTGAATGTTGGGAGCACTCTCAAGATGCTATCACTTTTAAAAAGGAAAACATTATGTAATAAAAAAGTTTTTCTGACATAAGGGTTTGGTATTATCCCCTACAGGGGGCTTGTTTGCGATTATGAGGAGAGCCGAATTTTATATATCTGAGGTAAGTATATCTTACTCATCAAAGGAGTTTATTCATCATGCATGTGCTACAAAAAACACAAAAAATAGTTCGCTATCAGAATCAACAGGGCAAAATACATTACGGTATTGTTGAGGATGAGATGATATTACAACTGTCTAGCAGTTTTGCTGAACTTGTCAACAAGGAAATAAAGTATGACGGGGTAAAGGTGAAATATAGTGACGTGAAAATTCTGGAACCTGTAAAACCTTCTAAAGTGGTTAATTTCGGCTGGACGTATGCAGGTCATGCGAAGGAAACAGGGGGAGAGGCAAACCTTGTAGAACCATTTCTATTCTTAAAGCCATTATCTGCGCTTATTGCAGACAAGGAGAAAATTATCCTTCCTCCAAACGAGCTATCCAATCAAGTGGAGCTTGAAGGGGAAGTAGCACTGGTCATTGGAAAGCGCGGAAAAAACATCAAAGAAGAAGATGCGCTTGATTATGTATTTGGTTGCACGATATTTAATGACGTCACAGCAAGAGATCTTACAAAAACAGATCCACAGTTTACGCGGGGCAAAGGATTTGATACATTCGGACCTTTGGGACCGTACATCGTTACCGGGGTAGATCCCACTAATTTGCGGATTGTGACCACTTTAAACGGCCGCGTTGTCCAAGACGGAAATACCAATGAAATGTCACTAAGCATTCCGTTTCTAATCAGCTGGCTTTCGCAGGTGATGACACTGGAGCCCGGTGACATTTTGGCCACGGGTTCACCATCTGGCAGCTGCCCGATCAAATCGGGGGATGAGGTCGTTGTTGAAGTCGAGAATATCGGCCGGTTGTGTAATGGTGTCCAGTAGGATTTGCCAGAATTCTTAATGTCGAAATATGAAAATATTCATAAATAGATGAGCCGACTTTTTAAAATGTTACAGGGGGCATCGCAATAAAAAGAAAGAAGAGTTTCTTTGTACTTGTATTCGCATGTGGTGCTGCTAAGAAACGGCAGTATTTAAAGAGCTTGGTGTCAACTTATTTGAGATAGATGATAAACCTGATGGTCAATGGCTAAATATAGTTGAGTATTGAATCATTCCTTAATGAACTAACGGGTGCGTCAGTTCATTAAGGCTCACTAAAAATAATCAAAATATTTTATAAAAACTGTATCCTAAATCACAAGAAAATCCATTTTGATCAATCTTTTTTCAAAATGGATTTTTTTATTTACGCTAATATGGGGGTTATAGAGGACATTGTGATTAATCTTTATTAAAAAGCTACAGCAGTTAAAACATATCATTAACTTCCCATGATTCGACCAATTGATGCGCCGTCCTTGGATCATATCCTTTACCCATCAGATAGGCAATAGCTGCAATTTCCATCATTGCATGAGGGATAGATGTTTTTTGAGCTTCGTTTAAACCATACTGTACCCATGGGCCAACCTGTGACAATGTTTCTTGTTTGAGATGGTGTGGGTTAGTGCAAGGAGGATACACATTATTCCATCCTTTCAAAATGTAGTTAAATATCACAATCCTTTTTAAGCACCTTAACTCATCCCGTGTTCGATAATTTCTAATTTTATAAAAGTTATGGGTCAAAGGATGTACTTCTTCAACAATAGATGGGAGTTAGTTTAAGGGGAAAATTTCACAAGTGTTTCTAATTAACGTATTGTAACTTCCTCGAGAAGAAAAAAATCAACCTAAAAGTATGTAAACTAAATCAGGTTCAGGCTAATTGGTTAAACTAGTAATATCGATTGATCCTTCAATGATTCAGAAAAATGTTGACAAAGTCCACTAATTACAATAAAGTATTAGTGGATAAAGTCCACTAAAAAGGAAGTCTAGAATGAATATAAATAAAAATACCATAGCTGATATACGGCAATTCAATAGATTTTATACGAATATACTTGGTGTATTGGATAAGCATATATTTGATACAGGATATTCTTTAACTGAGGCACGGGTAATTTTAGAAATCGGTTTGATGGAGCAGTGTATAGCAAACAATTTAGTTGATAAACTGGAAATTGATCGCAGTTATATGAGTAGAATAATTACCAAGCTAAGTAAAGATGGACTGGTTATTAAAGAAAACTCGACCTTGGATAACAGAACTAGTCTGATTCGGTTGACTCATAAAGGGATGACTCTTTTTAACAAGATTAATGAAAAATCAGATGAACAATTAGTGAGGTTATTCCAAGGATTATCACAAAATGAAATAAAAGAAATCCATACTTCTATGATGTTCATTCAGAAGAAATTGGATAGTTTGGGGAGAATATAGGATGATACGTTTTGAAAATGATTATACAGAAGGTGCTCATAAGCGAATTTTGAAACGATTAATAGAGACCAATGAAGAACAAACACCCGGATATGGAGTGGATGAACACTGTGAAAAAGCGAGAGCTTACATTCGAAAAGAGTGTGATGCTGCGAATGCAGATATACACTTTTTAGTAGGAGGAACACAAACGAATACGACGATCATCGCTTCAATTTTGCGGCCGCATCAAGGTGCAGTTTCTGCAATTACTGGTCATATCGCAGTACATGAAACAGGAGCAATTGAAGCCACTGGTCATAAAGTGCTTACGTTGCCGAGTGATGATGGAAAAATTCAAGCTGAACAGGTGAAAGAATTATATGATGCTCACTGGAATGATGTTACTCATGAGCATATGGTACAGCCAGGCTTGGTTTACATTTCTAACCCTACAGAAAATGGAACGACTTATAGTAAAACAGAATTGGAAGCATTAAGTAAAGTTTGCCGGGAATGTGGTTTGCCATTGGTATTGGATGGCGCTAGATTAGGGTATGGCTTGGCTTCGAAAGACAGCGATTTAACCTTGGAGGATGTTGCAAGGCTATGTGATGTGTTCTATATAGGGGGAACGAAAGTTGGTGCAATGTTTGGTGAAGCGGTAGTCATCATGAATGATGCCTTGAAAAAGGATTTCCGATATTTCATCAAGCAAAAGGGAGGAATGCTGGCTAAAGGGAGACTATTGGGGATCCAGTTTGAAACCTTATTTGAAGATGGCTTATACTATGAAATTTCTAACCATGCCGTGGAGATGTCAATCATGATTCGAGAAGCATTTGTTGAAAATGGATTTTCATTACGATATGATTCCACGTCAAATCAGCAGTTTCCGATTTTGCCAGAAGATATAATCCTGGAATTAGGCAAAAAGTATTCATTCTCCTTCTGGGAAAAAGTCGATGCTACACACAGTGCTGTGAGATTTTGTACCAGTTGGGCTACGAAAAAAGAACATGTTGAAATGCTGGTAGAGGATATCAAAGCAACAAAAGGAGAAAAAAATGGCTACGATAGAGTTATATGCAGAGAATAGTTATATAAAAGAATGCACGGCAAATATTGTTTCAATTCAAGAACGATTTGTTGTATTCGATCAAACCATTTTTTATCCAGGTGGCGGTGGCCAGCCTTGTGACCGAGGGATTATTAAACAAGGTGATGAGACCTATAATATAGTAACAGTAAAAAAAATAGATGGTGAAATTATTCATGAACTGGAACGTCCATTACAGGACATTAATCAAACAGTAGAAATGCAGATTGACTGGTCTTGGCGGTTTAAGAATATGCAGTATCACACATTATTGCATGTCATTTCAGGTTATTTATATCAACATTACAATGCTTTAGCTACAAGTAGTCAAATTGAAAAAGAACATGCGAGATTAGAGCTGTCTTTTTCTCCTGAAATAATGGAAGAAGTACCATTTGATTCATTAGAACAATCGATAAAGAAGGTACTGGCACAACCCCATAATGTTTACACGAAAACAATTAGTAGGACTGAAGCAGAACAAAAAGAAGGGGTTATTAAAACGGTCATTAATTTACTTCCAGCCTCTCTTAACGAAATTCGAATCGTTCAAATAAATGATATTGATGAGCAAGCATGTGGCGGAACCCACGTCAACAACACAAATGAAATAAAAGACTTTTCCATTTTGAAAATTCAACAAAAAGGTCCAACGAAAAAAAGGATTAAAATTCAACTATTGAATTAAGTTCTACTATCAGCGAAAAGGATATGGACTCCAAATCCTTTGAAATCTCCAATTATTTTTAGTTGGTGTTAGTTATCGAACTTAAATATACATTCGAAAGTCTTAAAAAATATCATTTTGAGAGGAACAGATTGAAATAAGGTACAAAGTAAATAGGGCTTTTAACATGAGAGTTGCTCAGGCAGCTCTTTTTTTTTTGGAGCTAACTGGGCAAATAGCGACTTTAATTTTCAAAATTTACATGCAATAATTGGGACATTCGTTAAAAAGACTAAAAAGTAAACGAGGGGGAGTCTTATGGAGAGGATTAATTATTCTATTGTAGATGTGTTTTCAAATGGAAAATATACAGGAAATCAACTCGCGGTTTTTAAAAACGCTGGAAATATTCCGGATAATGAAATGCAACAAATAGCCAAAGAAATTAATTTTTCCGAGACAACCTTTATCTTGTCTGATTCAAAAAATGATGGCGGCTATGATGTTCGGATTTTTACACCTAATGAAGAGGTTCCTTTTGCTGGACACCCGACTTTAGGAACTGCATATATCATTCAAAACGAAGTATTAGAAGCGCCATTGGATACCATTATTTTAAACTTTAAAGGTGGACAGATAACAGTATCATTCAATAAACAAGAAGAGCTTCTATGGATGAAACAAAATGAACCAACTTTTGGCCAGATTTTAGATACAGATAAAATTTTTGAAGTTTTAAATATACATAAAGAAAACATAGATGATAGATTTCCCGTTCAAGAAGTTTCGACGGGGCTCCCAGTGCTTGTTGTCCCATTAAAATCATTGGAAGCAGTTAGAAAAGTAAAGATTAATAGAGAAAAGTATTTTGAGTTAATTGAACACACGGATGCAAAAGCCATTATGGTTTTTTCTCCAGAAACGTATGATTCGAAAAATGATTTGAATGTTCGAGACTTTGCGGACTATTATGGTATCCCAGAAGATGCGGCCACTGGCAGTTCTAATGGATGTTTAGCTGCTTACTTAGTTAAATACCGGTATTTTAAAAAAAGTGAAATAGACATTCGCGTAGAACAAGGATGCGAAATCGAAAGACCTTCTTTATTGTTTTTAAAAGCAGGTGAAGGTAACGGAGAAATCAATGTTCATGTAGGAGGTAAAGTAGTGAAAATTGCTCAAGGTGAATGGTTTCTTTAATAACCTACTTCAAAATAAGGAAGGTTGCTGAGGCAGCCTTTTTCTTATTGAACGAACAGGCATACATACGGATAAACCAATCCATTTAATTTGAAAACGAATGACACATGAATGGGCTCGTTCCAAACAAAAGGAGGCCTTACAAATGAGTAAAGAATCAATACTAATTGTAGAAGACGAAGAAAAAATCTTAAGACTGCTTGAATTAGAGCTTGAAATCGAAGGCTACCAAATTGGAAAGGCAATGGACGGAAATGAAGCCCTTGAAGCGTATCGATCAGGAAAGTGGGATTTGATCTTATTGGATGTGATGCTTCCAGGCATAAGCGGGATTGAGCTGCTTCGGAAAATTCGTATGAAAAACAATTCCACTCCAGTCATCCTATTAACTGCAAAAGGCTCGGTTGAAGATAAAGTTTCCGGTCTGGATCTCGGCGCGAATGACTACATTACTAAACCTTTCCAAATTGAGGAATTGCTTGCTCGAATTCGTGCGGTTTTAAGAATGCGGACTGCAGCACCTTCAATGGAAGATGAGGGCGATGGATGGCTCATAACCGCTGATTTAAAGGTGAATGTCAAAACGCGCGAAGTCATTAGAGGTGAAAGTGAAATTGACTTAACGCCAAAAGAGTATGATTTACTTCTTTATTTACTGAAGAATAAGCGTCAAGTGCTAAACCGGGATCAAATTCTGGAAGCGGTTTGGGGGTATGATTTCTTTGGAGAAACAAACGTGGTGGATGTGTATATCCGATATGTTCGCAAAAAGCTCGAATATGGCTTTGATACGCCGCTTATTCATACCGTAAGAGGCGTTGGCTACGTCATGAAGGAAGCAAAATGAGACTGCGGAAGAAAATAAATTTATATACAGCGGTGCTATTCATTTTCCTGCTCCTTTTGATGAATGTTTCCATTTATTTTGTTTTCAGTAATCTGATGATGGTGCACGAACTTAATCGTGCGAAAGCGGAGACAGAGAAAATTGCATTTGATGTTAGTAAAAATGTTAATCATATTTCACCAAATGATTTACTTCGAGCTTATCTGCCTATAGATGGAATGATTGGTATTGTAAAAGACGGTCAACGAAAAGGGACAGCTGTGACCTCCAATTCTGAAAAACAATTAAGTTATCGAAATAGTAATTTTTATCCAGGTGAGGAGAGAGCGATCATCACTTATCATCAGAAAAAGTATGTATTAGTTTCAAACCCGATCGTTTGGGGGGATGGAAGTGTAGTTAATCTTCAAATCACCAAAAGCATTACAGCAACCGAAGAAATGCTCGCTGTTCTGCGCATCGTATTAATCGCTGTAACGGTCATTGCCATGATACCTGTTCTGATATCAAGTACTATTCTTAGTAACTTCATCTCCCGTCCGATTCGATCGATGATTGATACGATGAAGGAGATTCAAACAAGCGGACAATTTAAGCGTCTTAGCCTAGAGGAAAAGTCAAAAGATGAACTTGTGGAAATGGGAAAAACCTTTAATCACATGATCGATTTGCTACAAGCTAACTTCGAAAAACAGGAGCAATTCGTATCAAATGCTTCACATGAATTAAAAACACCGTTAACTGTCATCGAAAGCTATGCAAGTCTTTTGAAAAGAAAAGGGTTGGAGCGGCCTGATTTGTTCGATGAATCCATAGAGGCCATTCATTCTGAAGCGATTAGAATGAGAGAGCTGACAGAGCAAATGCTCCTGCTTGCAAAGCATCAGGAAAAATGGAATATAGAGAAGGAAAACGTCAATCTGACCGATATCATTGCCGAGTTAGCGAAAGTATATAAAAATGCGTACAATCGAACAGTGGAGATTTATAGTGGCGATGCAATTGAAACGGTTACGGACGTTCAAAAGTTAAAACAGCTAATGTTTATTTTTTTAGACAATGCAAGAAAGTATAGTGACGAGCATATCTCAGTCTACATAGGACAAACAAGTAATGAAACATATATCCGCATCGAAGACAGAGGGGATGGAATTCCAAAGGCTGAATTACCAAAAGTGTTCGATCGCTTTTATCGTGTAGATAAAGCTAGAACCCGAAAGCAAGGCGGATCAGGATTGGGGCTTTCCATGGCAAAGGAAATTGCTGATGCAATTGATGTACGGATTGAAATGGATAGTCTCGAAGGCAGGGGAACGAACGTTACTCTTTTATTTAATTAAGCCAGAATGCGTTGGATGGGGGATACGATGAAGAGTGGAAAAGTGCTGATAACAGCTGGATCAACTCTCGTTTTTGGTCTGCTAGTATTCGTCGGATTTCAATGGTGGGCTCCATCATTATCCGCGGAAAGCTTGACGAAAGAAGAGGTGAACCAGACAGCAAAGGATAAATATCCTGGAACCATTATAAAGACAACGAAAAGTGAAGGTGAAGAATATCAGATTGAAATGCAGCTTGAAACCGGGGTATATCTAATTAGGATGGATGCGAAAAGCGGTGAAGTTCGTTCTATAAAAAAAGAAACCATAGTTCATACAGCTGAAGAAACGACGGAAAAGATACCCCAAAAGCAACTGACCCAAAATGAAATAATGGCGCGTATTTCCTCACAAGGTGACCTGGAACAAATTGATTTTGTGCAGGAGAAAGACAACTCCTATTATAAAGCGGTGGTAAATAAGAATAACGAAAAAATCACATTAATACTCGACCCACATACAGGAGCTATTATTGACTCGACATTGGTAGCAGATAGTATCATTACAGAAGACGAAGCAATTGCGATTGCGGAAAAACATGTAAAAGGAACAGGTGACGATACAGAATTTTATCAACCTTCAGATCAGACATCTTATTATTTGGTCGAAGTTGAATTAGAGGACGATCGAGACGCAGTAGTCCAAGTGGACGGCTACACAAAAGAAGTAAAAACAATCACATGGGAAGATGATGAAGTGGATGATAATGATGGCCCTGAATAAAACAGTTGCTCAGATAAGGGTTTATTAATCTAGACGTAAATGGAACAAATCATAAAAAAGGGTGATGCATATTAGCTGTCTAATATGCATCACCCTTTTTGGCTTTGGTGAGTAAGAAAAATGCAAAACAAAAGAGAAGAAAATGTAATAATTCTCACCATTTTCTAATCCTTCTATCATTTAACTCTAATTTAATATCTCTAACATGGAATATAGCACCAACAGGGCCAAATAAGTTGGTTGGATGAAAGGCATCTGGATTATTGTACATAGACCATTTCCTTCAATTTTCACACCTTAACAAAGATTTGCAAGAGAAAGGAGAATAAGTAATGTCAGTTATTTCTAGCATTCTGGATTATAACAAGACGTTTGTCGATCAAAACAAATATAAAGAGTTTCAAACGACAAAGTATCCAGATAAAAAGATCGTCATCATAACGTGCATGGATACCCGTCTGTTGGAATTGCTTCCAAAGGCGATGGGGTTAAGAAATGGAGATGCGAAAATCATTAAAAACGCTGGAGCAATTGTTTCTCATCCTTTTGGCAGCATTATGCGCAGTATCCTTGTCGCTATTTATGAGCTGAAAGTGGAGGAAGTTTGTGTAATCGGACATCACGGATGCGGTATGGTGGGGCTTCAATCCTCTGCACTGCTTGATGCCGCAAAGCAGAAGAAGGTCAGTCAGGAGCAAATTGATGTCCTTACAAACTCTGGTATTGATTTATCAAAATGGCTGTCAGGTTTTCAATGCGTTGAGGAGAGTGTAACGAATAGCGTCCGTTTAATCGAGAACCATCCATTATTTCCGGAATCCATTGCCGTTCACGGTATGGTCATCCATCCCGAAACAGGTAAATTGGATCGAATCATAGATGGATATAGCAAAATTGTCAGCAAGGACGAAATACATATTCAATAAAAGAAGGAGCGATAAAATGATGGGTTCTAGCAGGCTTGAAGGATATAACTTAGGCCATTTTCAGAAAGACCTGGTTGCCGGGGTGGTAGTTGGGATTGTAGCGATTCCTTTAGCGATGGCTTTTGCCATTGCTTCTGGAGTAAGACCGGAATACGGACTGTACACATCAATTATTGCAGGAATTATGGTCTCCATTTTTGGAGGGTCGAAATATCAAATTGCAGGCCCGACTGGAGCCTTTGTCCCAGTCTTGTTCGGTGTGGTCATGCAGTACGGATATGAAAAACTGTTAATCGCCGGTTTCCTGGCAGGTATCATGATTTTTCTTATGGGTGTCTTCAAACTGGGAAGATTCATCAAGTTTATCCCGCGTCCAGTTACCATCGGCTTTACTGCTGGAATAGCTGTGATTATCTTCTCTGGGCAGATTGCCAATTTCTTTGGACTCAGTAACTTAAAAAAAGAAGAAGTCTTTCTTTTAAATATGAAAGAAATCTTATTGAATTTCAATACAGTGAACTTCTATAGTGTACTGGTAGCTATCATAAGTTTAACTCTCGTCATATTAACTCCAAAATATTTACCGAAAATCCCTGGGGCACTGCTGGGTTTGATTGTTTCAACTCTAGTCGCTAGCTTATTCTTTCCAGGTCAGGTAGCGACCATAGGATCGGCTTATGGCGCCATTCCTAATGCATTGCCCCATTTTCAGTTTCCCCATATCACTGGCGGCCTAGTGATTGAACTCCTTCCGGCTGCCTTGGTCATTGCCATGCTTGGAGGAATTGAATCACTACTATCCGCTGTAGTTGCAGACGGCATGACCAACAGTAAACATAACAGCAATAAAGAGCTGATGGGGCAAGGATTGACCAATATGATTACGCCTTTATTTGGAGGGATTCCGGCTACAGGTGCCATCGCCCGTACCGCAACGAATATTAAAAACGGTGCAGTTTCCCCGATATCAGGTGTGATTCATGGGCTGGTGGTATTGCTGGTATTGGTCAGCTTGGCTCCTTATGCTTCGGCCATTCCATTGGCCAGTATGGCCCCCATTCTTATGTTTGTCGCATGGAACATGAGCGAACGCAAAGAATTTTCGCATATCTTAAAAGCAAAAACCATGGATTCGATCGTATTGATCGTTACCTTCGTGTTAACCGTATTGATTGACCTGACAACAGGTGTCGGGATCGGATTACTATTAGCCATTCTATCGTTCGTTAAACTGATGAGCGGTACATTGAAATTATCAAAGGTATTACCAGATCCAGCTGATAAACTAGTTAAACCAGAAATGGTGCAACAAGGTTCAAGCTGTCCGCAGATTAACATATATACGATAGAAGGACCTTTATTCTTTGGTTCAATCGAAAGGCTGCAAGAAGAACTCGAGGAAATAATGCGTTCAAAACCAAAAGTCCTGCTATTAAGAATGAGCAATGTGCCATTTATTGATACATCGGGAGAAGCACTTCTAACCGACATCGTGAAGCAATTCAAGTTTCATAATCTACAAGTGTTGATTTCCGGGATTCAACAGGAACCTAAAGAAATGCTGAGAAAAACTGGATTTATTAAACTGGTTGGTGAGGAACAGTTCTTTTCCAGTACGGGTGATGCCATTAATAAAGCTTTATCCAAACTGGATGAGAACCGTTGTAAAGGGTGTAAACAGTTTTCGTTTGCTGAATGTACCGCTCTATCAAAGCAAGTTCCAAAGCCTGCGGTATTAAAACAAAACAGAAAACGGGAGATAGGGTTAACATGACCCATGGACAACTAAAAAGAGAAATCAATTAACAATATGTAGGCATCTGCTTTTGGCAGATGCCCTTATTCTTAATCAGGGTTACTAGTAGAAGTAACTCAAATACAAATAGATTCATAAAGACACAATGGAGAGGGAGGGACAGCTTCCATTTACATATTGCGGTCAGTAGCTTCTACAAGTACCTTTGTATGGCACGAGTTAATTTACTGAAGTTAACTTTCGTTAAACATCATAACCCCATACTATTAACCAACAAACCGGTGGGATAGTAATTGATTCAACAGTTTTCCCCTTGTAGGGAGCCTCTCAGCCATAGCGAAAAGCCGGATTTCAATACTTATTGAATCCGGCTTTTCGTTATTACTCCTATTTGAAGAGTTTTGGGTAGACATGGTGAATTGTGGTCAAAGTATAAACCATAGTATCGCCATTCAGAAATGATGTTCAATTAATCGAACCGAGGTGTTTGATCTTAATATTATTAAAGACCGCTTTGCCTCCCTCTGAGAAGAGGGATATTCCTTTATCATCAAATTCAGGGAATATTAAATTTGAATGTGCAATCTTTCCATCATCTACAAACACCTCAATACTTGTTTTATCAATGAGGATCTTTAAGTGAACATGTTTCTTGCTAGCATCATATGGAGCAGTGCTTTTAATATATTGATTACTTTCGTCAGGGTGTTCGGTAAAAGTTCGATTGACATAAGAGTAGTTTTCTTCTGCAAAAATTCCTACGTCAATGTGGCGTGTTTGATCGGCTGATTCCCGAAGCCTTAAGCCTACATTGTTTAGGTCTGACCAATTGATATCCGTCTCCAATTGATATACATCACCTTGTACATCTAGAGTTTTGGAACCATTCACTTCAATTTGTTCATAAGAATCCGTTGAACTCGTCAATTCTTTCAATGCTTCGATAGGCTGTGAAGATAAATAATATAGGTTGTTGCCTGCATGTTTTAGCCCGATTTGGCGAACGACGGAATCCATTCCATTAAAGCCCTCTTTTAGGGTCGGAGTATTATCGGCATAGGCCCAATTATTCATCCAAGCGAGAGCATACCGTTTATTATATTCATCGCTTTCTGTCCCATCTTCAAATGTAACTCCACCATACCAATCGAAGCCATAATCTAACCATTGCGGTTCATTGTAATCTGGGACGAATTCCATTCCATCAAAGCTTCCAGTCCAATAGGCGTATGTGTTTGGTTTACCATTCGATTGCCCATTAGCACTGACACCAAGTACCCATTTTAAAGTCCCGTCATCCGCCCGTAACAAATAAAGGTCCGGGCACTCTACAATACCTATTTTTTTCGTGACAAAACTGCTCATATACTGCCAATCTTTTAGGTTGTGAGACTTATAAAAACCTATTTTTGTTCCTTCAGCCATGACCATTATCCATTTATGATCATTGTCATCCCAGATGATTTTTGGATCTCTAAAATCTTTCGTTCCTGGATTTGAAATGATAGGATCATCACTGTAGGAGGTAAATGTTTTACCGTTGTCCGTACTATACCATAGAAATTGTTCCTGTTTACCGCCATCCTTGGAGGGCTGTGTAACAATTGCCACAAGAGCATCTTTTCCAAAGCCAGCCGTATTTTCCTTGTCCACAACGACAGATCCCGACCAAGGATCTCCATTATCATTGGTATATTTCGGAATGGCTATCCCTTGATCACTCCAATGCACCAAGTCCTCTGAGGTTGAATGACGCCATTCTGTTCCATTTCCATCCGGATAATCCCCATTATAGAGGTAAAAGTAATGGTACTCTCCATTAATAAAAATCGGCCTCTGAGGATCGTTTTTCCATTTGTCAGGTACAGTGAAATGGTAGTTAGCTCGATACGATTCCTCTTCATGCTTTACTGGTAAAGTTGATTTGACTAAATAGACTAATAATCCGGCAATAAACAATCCAAGTATTAATAGAGCCAACGGCTTAAATCCTTTCTTATTAAAAACTATTTTGTCCAAGTAGATCACCACGCTTTTTATTTTCCCTAATTTGTTCCTAAGATAATGTAAAACATATTTAATTAAAAAAAGAAAATGCCAATTTTACAGACATTTTCTTTTTTTATTAATTTCGTAAAACTTCGGATGAACATTAAATTATTGGTTATTCGTTAGTTGACCCTGTTCCTGAATACTATCTTCTATCACAGCTGTATTTGGCCCTTTAATGTTAAGTGAAAAACTTGGGGCAAAGGTAGATTTATGGTCTTTAAAATAACCTCTATTTGTCATGTAACTTGTGATAACTACATTATCGCTTTCCGATTGTGGGATAGCATAATGAGCATATGTCCAAGTAATATCATAAGGATTAAGATCTTGGTGTAAGACAATTCCTGTTTTATTTAACGGTTTGTATGGGCCAGTTAAAGAATTTGCCACGTAGCCTAACATGTAAATATCTTTATCATCAATTCCATCAATGGTCATTTTTGATCCTCTTGTACTTGTGAATAAATACCATTTTCCGTCTTTTTTAAATATGTTAGGACGTTCAATTTCATCTGTTACTGTATTCGAAACAATCAAGGGTTTCATTTCATTTTTTAATGTATAATCATCGTTTATTTCAATAATGCCAATTGCACCGTTTGCTAATTCAGCTAAACCTTTTTTAGAGCTCTGCAGAAGCTTATCCTTTTCAGCTTGGAAGAATTTATTGCTGTTGCCATAGTAAGCTCTGTTGTAAAGGGATTCTTCTCCTTGGTAACCATATTCAGTCCCAGTATTCGCTTCAAAAACAAGGTATTTACGACCTTTATCTTCAATATAGTGAGGATCTCTCAATGTATGATTATCACTGAAATTCTCATCACTGAAAGCTTTATCATGTGATTGATAAAACTTGCTGTCTCCGGCTTCATAGATGGATTTGTAATCTTCTACGCCATCCACTTGCAATGTATTAGCACCTGACTCAGATAAGTTTACTTGAGCTGTTGTTAATGTTTGTTTACCGTATTGCTTAGAATCTGGTGAAAACTGTCCGCGATTTGTATAGAATAAGCGAACTTCTCCATCAGACGTGAAGGTTGCAGAACCGGACCACTCTTCTGATTGATTTTTTAAATAAGGATCATTTGGAACATTTTTATCATTATCATTAAATACTCTGCCAGCATTTTTCCAAGCATCAATGGATGTTTCTCCAACTTTTTTGTAGAACAAGTAAATGAACGTATCACTACCATTTTCAGGGTCTCCAGCTAATCCAAATACGATATGATAGCCCTTATATTCTGCCACTGTACCATCAGCGTTTTGTAATGGCCAGGTATCCCATACATCCATATCAATTAAATTTCCTGATTTGTCATACTTTTTTGCTGAGGGAATGTTTTTTATTGTTGATTCGTCAAACTTGGGAACTGTAAACTTCGCATCGCCTTGTTGATTAATCATTTTTTGCATGTCGTAACGAGTGATTTGTGAAGTGCCATACTTTTCATTGTGATCTAATGGGTCTTTTGCTGCCGCGAAAGTTTCTGAGCGACTGCCTCCTAATAAGATAACTGTACTAAGTGTTATTACTGTTGCTTGTTTGGCAAGCCTGTTAAGGTTCATATGCCTTCCTCCTAGAATGTTTATTAGTATATAAAAATAATTTCTAGTGGAACGATTACTTTTTGGGAGTAACAGTCCCGCCTGTTTGAAGTACTAATAAAATTATAGGTTAGTCTTAATTTTATGGATATGTCATAAATTGATTAGAATTTAGTCTTATATTGATATCGTATTTTTCGGCGTACAAAAAAATGCCCCAACAAAGGAGGCAAGAAGTGTACAGAATTCCTATTTTATTCGCTTGAAGCCCTATCCCATGACTTCTGAAACTCGTGCAGTAATTGACCGCGATTAAGCTTGTTTCCTACATATAGTTGCATGGCAGCCGCAAACTCTTCTCTTATTCCGACAGGGAAATTAAACCAGTTGGGGTTTAACGTTTTTCCTTCTTTATAATACTGAATTGTTTCATCAGCAAGAGGTCCTAAATTGTCAGCTTCAATGTTAGTAAAAGCAGGAATGAATTTAAAGCGTTCTGTCAAAAACATTTTGCCTTGTTCAGAAGAAACCATCCAATTTAAAAATCTCTTCGCTTCTTTCTTCTTTTCTGGTGTGGTTTGTTTGTTTACAACCCAATAATTTGGTACGCCGACCATCAAGGCTTCTTTCTTAGGTTGATCATTTATTGGTATTGGCATAAATCCGATGTTCATATTCGGTGATTGTTGATCGATCATCGGCTGTATCCAGTTTCCTTGTTGAATAATCGCTGCATTTTTTGAAGTAAATAGATTCACTTCCATGTTGTAATCTGTTGATAGCGGGTTATTGTTTCCATACTTTAATGTTACATCCAACAAATTGATTAGATCATTGAATTGTTGATTATTATATATTTTTTCAGTTCCATCATTTAGGCCTTTTATAAAGGCCGGTGGATCTTCTTGTTCTGTAAAACCGACATTCATTAAATGGTCACCCAATTTCCACTCTTCATAATATCCTGTTGCAAAAGGAGTAACCCCTGCCTTTTGCAATTTTTCAGCCACTGCTATTAATTCAGTCAGCGTTTTGGGTAATTCATCGATTCCTACCTTATTAAATATATCCTTATTATAAATGAATCCGTACCCTTCCAGATTAACCGGCATCCCATGAATTTTCCCATCGAATTTCATAGGGGTTAACGCATCTTCATATGCATGTTCGACCCAGGGTTGGTCAGAAAGATCCTCTAAATATTTACTCCACTGTTTGGCACTTTCGTATCCGCTGTTTGTGAAAATATCAGGACCATTGCCAGTGGCCATTTTTGCTTTCAAATCAGCAAGGTCATCCATAGCCCCGCCTACCGTGTGAACCTTTATATCTACATTTGGATTTTCTTTTTCATAAGCAATCACCATTTGTTCGAATTGCGTAGAAATTTCAACTTTCGGATTCCGTACGGTCAAAGTGATTTTTCGCTCTGAAATTTCCGGTTTTTTTGTTCCGCTCTCGGTCTTTGTTTGACATGCACAAAGTGATAGGCTCAATATTCCGATTAAACATATGTTTAGTATCTCTTTTTTCATCATGTCACCCCTGTAATTTTCTAATTAAGGTGAATTATTTACTTCTGATCTGCATTCTTTTCACCGTTTCTGTATTCGAATGGTGTCATGCCAACCACTTTTTTGAATAGTTTTGAAAAGTATTTCTCATCCTGATAGCCGAGCATTAAAGAGATGGAGTAAATACTTTTTTCGGTTTCTCTTAACCAACGTTTTGCCTGGTCAGTTCTTAGTTTAGTGATGTATTTGGACAGGAGCATTCCGGTTTTTTGTTTGAACTTTCTTGAGATATGTTCGCGGCTTAAGAAGAATACATTCGATAGCTTTTCTAAACTCAATTCTTCCATGTAATATTTTTCAACATATGAAACTATGTCCTCTATGCGACGTGCAACATCCAAGTCATCCAAACGGTGGATGGATCTGAAGTTTTGATTTTTCATTGCTTTTTGTAATGACTTAAAGGAATTGTGGATGTCCCCTAATGATTCCAAGGGCTCGCCACAAACAAGGCGAACAGGAATATCAAATTGATGACTGATCCATTCTTCAACGGATAACCAATGGTCAGGTATCGTGATCACTAGACAAAGATTATGATCATTCTGAAGCGCAAATACATTTCCGATTTTCCGCTCAACAAGTTCGTCAGCAAGTAACTGAATGTAGGGGGCAGGATGGTGCATTTGATAAAAGGAAATTAATGTAAGGGTGTATCTGTCTGCTTTTGGAACATATGACTCAATATCGTTTTTGTCGAATTGTTCCCCCATACAAGCGGCAGTAACCAATTGATTACTCCGAAACCTTTTAACATCTTCATATACACCGGTATCTTTATTAGCACGAACTTCCTCTTCATTCGCCCATGATTTAACGGCTTCTTCCAGTGTTTTGTTAAATGCATCAGCTTCAATCGGTTTCAACAAATAATCGAAGCTGCTAAACTGAATGGCTTTACGCATAAATGAATAGTCGTCAAAGCCCGAAATTAAAATCACTTTACCAGGATAAGAAATGGAATCTAGCCACTCGATTAGTTCCATACCGCTCATACCAGGCATTTTCACGTCTGTAAAGATGATTTCCGGACTTTCTCTCTCTATCATTCTTTTTGCATCATCGCCATTACTTGCTTCTAATAGATGGGTGATACCGTATTTTTCCCACTGCCCCAAATGGCGTATTACGTCACGTACATTGAACTCATCATCGACAATTAAAGCTTTCACAGATTTCATCTCCTTATATGAATGAGTAAAAGTGTCCGTTTTTGAATAGCTACGAAGCAATCTATTCATTAGCAAGTGGAAATTCTAGTGGAATCACTATTTTAACGGAAAATCCTTGTCCTTGATACGTATCCACTTCTAGGCCTGCTTTTGATCCATAATTTAGAATTAAACGGTCATAAATATTTTTCAGACCGATATGATTATGGGAATATGCGCTTTCATGGTGGGACGCATATATATTTTCTCTTAATATTTGAAGCTCCGCCTGAGTCAAACTAGGACCGGCATTTTCAACGATAAGGTGTAAAAATTCTCCTTGTATTTCTCCATAAATAGTTAAATGAGCATGATAGAAACCTTCTTCATAACTGTGTTTAAAAAAGTTTTCAACGAGGGGCTGAAGAATCATACTTGGAATCGTCATATCAAGAATCGTCTCGCTTATTTTAATAGAATAGTTCACATTGTTTCCAAAACGCTCCATTTGAAGGTTTAGGTATGCTTCTATATAATTCATTTCATCTCGAACCAACACCCATTGGTTTGCCTTAATGGAGTAGCGCATCATTTTGGATAGTGACGTCAATAATTGGTAAACTCTTGGAGAATTAGATCTTAGGGCAACTGCACCAATAGATTGTAACGAATTAAATAAGAAATGCGGATTAACCTGAGATTTTAATGCTCTGAATTGGTTTTTTCTATTTTCTATTTCGAGTTTATATTCTCTTTCAATGTGTAGATTGATTCGGTTCATCATATCCTTCATATGTTTTTCCAGCTCACCAATTTCGTCTTTTCTTCCATCATCAAAGGGGACATCCATATTTCCACCTTTTATTGTTCTCACTTTCTTGCTAAGAAGTTTAATGGGACGAGTAATTCTGTATGAAATAATACCAATCATTAATAGCCCTAACAAGCCAACGATTAGTCCAACAATTATATTTGTATAGGCAGTCTTCCGGACATCATCGAATAATACATGATTAGGGGTTATCTTAACTAATGTCCAATGATTTAGTGTTCCTGATAATGTTTTGGTTAAGATAATATCTTCACCCGTAATCTGCCTTCTAAAATCAGAAGTAACGGATTTCCCTATAAGGGAACGATCATCTGCATACATGACTTTGTTATGCGAATCCATAAGTATTACAGACTCTTCATTCTTTTGAACAAGGCTGTTACATATACGGGCATAGGCATCTAAATCTATATCAATTGTAATTATTCCGAGATATTCGTTTGAAGGCACATCGACTATTTTATGGTGAAAAGTCATCACCATTGTGTCGTCCGACTGGGGAATGATCGCTGTGTCATTGTAATTTTGAATTCGGTGTGGCGGCTCAATCATGTAATTAGAGTTAGAGCGATAAAATTGTTTTAGCGGATCCTCATTTAATAAATCGGGTTGAGGTTTCCGGGCACTGACCGTCGCATTATAAACGGTAAAAGATTCTTTATCCTTATCAATATAAAACCGTACTTGACGGATTTCGTTTCGCATCAGATAAAAGGTTTCGATACTTTTTTCCATCGCAATCGGGTTAAAATATATCGAGTCTTCAAAACCATTTTTAAAAATCCGGAATAAATCGGGATTTCGATATAATAGATATGGAAGATTAATCATGTCATCAAAGTATTGCTCCAGTTCTTCAGCGTTTTTCTGAAGTTGTTCTTGGCTATTTTCAAGCTCATGTCTCTCCACACTATTTTTTGTATAGCTGTAGATCAGAAACACTGATAGAAAATACGGTAAGATGATAAAAAGAAGTAACATTAACAATAAGCGACTTTGAATGGTTTTCACAGAAGGTGCCCCTTTCGCTAAAGGCCCATTTTTTATTTCATGCAGAGTTTATATAAACGTTACAAACAAATAATCCTTAGCTCCATTTTATATGATGCAGTATTTTTGCTTTATTTAGTCTTAAGAGTTTATGGAGGGATTGCTCTAGATGGAATCACTTAAAATACAGTGACGGCGACCCACATAAATTAATAAAGAGATTTAGTCAGTCTTGAATTATTATTTTACAACTATATCAAATGAACACATATCGTCAACAAGGCATACACGTGATGCACATTGAGGACATGCATCAAATAACTATTGATATTAAAAAACGAAAAACTCATAATTTATCATTTTTCAAAGTTAGAAGAAAGGAAGAGTATAAATGATTACGATTATAGGAGCTTGTCTAGAAGAGTTTTGAATGGGTGTGCTGATAAATTAGGTGAAGTACTTTCATTTTTTTAGTTAGGGTCAACTTAGGTTTTTCAGATGCTTTTAAGACAAAACAAAACGCATGCCCGAATTAAGAGCATGCGTGAACTACTTTTATTCTTTTATGATATCCATTTCTTTCAGGGCATCAAGCGTAATCGTTTTGGCTTTGCTTCCGCTGCCATCCAAGTTAGTGGCGAAGGCCCATTTGCCTTTGTCCGTTTCGATGTAACCCACATACCAGCCCAATCCCATATCAGAAAGGCGTGTACCGGTTTTTCCATGGAGGACATATGAGTCTGCTTCTTCATTGATCATGATTCTCTTAACGGTTCTCATATGCTGCTTATCAATAGGCAGTTTTTCCTCTACAAGGTTTTCGATGAATTGGACTTGTTCCCGGGCAGAAATCTTTATGCTGCTATCGAGCCAGAACTGATCGATCCCACCGGAGATATCTTGATTGCCGTAATCGATCAGGTTCACATATTGCTGCATGTGTTCCGTCCCGATATCGCGGGCCATTGCTTGATAATACCAGATCACAGAATGCCTCATGGCTGAAGCCAGTGTATGATCTCTGTTCCAATCTTCAAATTCCCTGATTACGCCATCCCAGCGCTTCACTTCATATTCATCGCTCACCGCTTTTGTCTGTAAGCCGATTAATGCATTCGCGACTTTGAATGTCGATTCTGGAGTATAGCGTACTTTACTTCTCTGATTGTTATAAATAAATACTTTATCATTTTTTAAGTTTTGGAGAACCATCGTGCCTTCCGCACCATCGAAAGACTCCCCGATATCCAGTTCTTTCACCTTTTGATCGTTTGCACTTGCATGAATCGTACCCATGGAACCAGTGACTAGCAGGACAAGAATGAAACATAACGTTTTGATTTTCATTACACACTCCCCTTTAAGGCATGGATTGATCGATCATCAGAAATACAGAGTAATTTCCATAAAATAGGTTGATAGCTAAAGTATACCTATTTCGAATAAAAAACGAAACCTTATTCTTGGATTCTATCTAGTTAGTATCAATCAAGGAGGAATGCAACAGGTAGCTAATGAATATATAGGCAAACGATAGAATGGATTAATGGGAGGAATCTTTCATGAAGGTTAACCAAAGAAAAATTAATGGTAATGAAAAAGAAATTACATACACACATATTGAAAACGGAAGTCCAGCCGTTTGTTTTATGTTTTCAGGTGCGGGGTACACGTATGAGAAGCCGTTATTCTATTATTCAACAATGACGATGCTTCAAAATCAGTATGATGTCGTGCAAATTCATTACGCTTACGACCAGGATATTTTCAAGCATCCATTGGTAGATATCACAAAAGTGATCGTTAATGATATGAATCCCGTCATTACGGAAGTACTTCAAAATCATGAATATCAAGGAACAGTGTTTTTAGGCAAATCACTTGGTACCATACCCATCATCAACGGATTGATGAAAAATGAGCGGTTTATGAATGCCAAAATGATATTGCTTACGCCACTATTGAAGTTCGATTCGATTTTTGAAGGGCTATTGAGCAGCAGCCATTCAACACATATAGTTATAGGAGAAAAAGATCATCATTATATTCCAGGTAAAATTGAAAGGATTGAAAATAAAACGAACATAAGCATGGATAAAATCCCACATGCCAACCATTCCTTGGATATTGAACCTTTGAATACTTCAAGGTCGATTACCATGCTAGAAGGTGTAATGAATAGAATCGAAGGGTTCTTAAAAAATGACTCTCTTAATATAGGTTAGCGAGCTAACGGGTGCTCGGGGAGGGAAATGTTATAATAAGAGTATGTAGTTTGGATTGATGAAAGGAGAAATCATGGAAGGAACCAATACATTTCATTCAATTGATGAATACATTATACAATTTCCCGAAGAAGTTCAGGAGATATTAAAAACGTTAAGAAAAGTCATAAAGGATGCAGCGCCGGATGCAGAAGAAAAGATCAGCTATCAAATGCCTACCTTTGTTTTATTTGGAAACCTGGTACATTTCGCTGCCTATAAAAAACATATAGGATTCTATCCAACTCCAAGCGCCATCTCTGCTTTTGGATCTGCTTTATCTGAATATAAATGTTCAAAAGGGGCCGTTCAGTTTCCACTAAACAAGCCAATTCCTTATGAATTAATAACCGATATTGTTATATTTAGAGTGGAAGAGAACAAAAAGAAAGCAGTAGAGAAATTGAAAAAGAAAAAATAATACCAATGATTATCAGAATTCACAAAATATTTAACGTTTCAGTGTGAGATGCAAGGAACAAGACCGAAAGAGAAGGGTGGAAATATTATGTTCAAAAAATTATTCAGTAAAAAGGAAAGTGTGGAAAAACTGGTTGCTCCTATAAATGGACAAGTAATAAATATTGAAGATGTTCCGGATCCGGTGTTTTCCGGTAAAATGATGGGGGACGGGATAGCGATTCTTCCCGAGGAGGGGTTGGTCGTATCTCCAATCGATGCAGAAGTAATCCAGGTTTTTCATACTAAACATGCTCTAGGCCTCCGCACAAAGCATGGTATAGAATTGTTGATTCATATTGGATTAGAAACTGTTAACCTTGAAGGTGAGGGATTTGAAGTCCATGTCGCAGAAGGGCAAAGTGTAAAAGCAGGAGACAAGCTAGTTACATTTGATATCGATTTTCTAAAATCCAAAGCTCCAAGCATCGTAACTCCGATTGTTATCACGAATGGCGAGCTAGTTGAAAAACTAGAAAAAACAAATAGTACCCAAGCAAATATTAAAGAAACGGAGATTATGAGTATTTATTTGAAGTAAAATAAAACGTCAAGTGCCTTCTATATTAGAAACTTCTAAACAAGAAAAACAGTCCTTGCTGGCGAATGCTGGCAAGGATGTTTTTACTATAAACCCATCACATACAGCTGCAAGACTTCAGCTTCACTTAGCACAGTGAACTATTCCAAGTGCACATACCCCAAATCACTACTAAAAGATTGAAGATCGTTAATTAACTGGTTAATATTTTGTCTTGGACCGCTATCATATAGAGCATTTCTAAATTTTAAGAACTTAGTTCCCTTTTCTATTAAACGATTCAATAGCACATTTTCAGGGAATCTTAGTGTGGATATCTTAGGAATATCATTCCATTCCTTGCTAGCGAAACCATGGTTCCATGTAAATGATATAGCAGGATTTTTTTCCGTTAGCCTTTTCATTCGCCAATCCATAGATCGTTCTGAAAAGCCCCCACTGCCAACACCGGTATTTAAACAATCATACATTGCCTGTAAAATTGAAAGCCAAATACTATCAACATCATCCCAATCATAAAAGCTCGTGAGAAATTGATCTTGATAAGATATAATGACTGTGCCGTATAAGGAAGTTCCTCTTGAAGTAAATAACTGTTGATTTCCCAGTTGCTTAGCGCTTGAGTGATGAATTGGGATAAAATCTCCGTTAGCTAATAAATGTTTATTAACAATTACATCATAACTATTTTTTGATATATATGTTTGAATGGTAACCATCTATGAACCACCTATCCCATAGGGTAATATTGTCGTTTCCCATCTATTTTTGACCTGTGCTACGATTGTAAAACGTGGATTGCTCTACTTGCATAATAGGTGGTGCTTCGAGCGTTTGGTTAGCTATCGGAGAACGAAATAATTGGGCTGAATCCTGGTAAAATAACTGAAATCAAAACCAGTAAAGAAAATGTTCCGGATACTTTATGTTTTAATACTATTTTTCATAAGCTTACCTCCTTGAAATAATTATTTAATTTTAGTAAAACATGGAATTATAAAGTTATTATTTCAAAAAAGAAAAGATGTGTTTTAGTTATGAAACCCAAATTGAACATCTGGTATACGAATGCAAAAGGGCGGCAGTCTGCTAATTTTTATGCGCAAATGCTACCACCATCCAATGTTGAAGCAACAAGGGAAGAGGCAAATACTCCTTGAAAATTTCATAAGGTAAACGCTCAGGTTGTTTTAAAATTGAATTATCCTGTTTAATATTTGAAATTCACTTTTAAGTAGGTGAATTATGGATGTTCCCAGTGGCTAAGGTTGTATCTGTTCAATTTGAATGCAATGACTGCTGCAAGCAGGAAAATAGAAAAATGCAGCGAATAGAAGGTGAGTGAACAAATAAATCAAGTGAGGGTGAATTGGATGGGAGTTCAAGCAGAAAAGATCTTTGTAAACTTACCTGTTAAAGATTTGGATGCCTCAGTAGAATTTTTCACAAAGGTCGGCTTTGAGTTTAACGAGCAAATGACCAATGAAAATGCCACATGCATGGTTATCAGCGAGTCCATATATGTCATGTTATTGGTGGAAGATTACTTTAAAACGTTTACCAAGAAGGAAATCCCGGATGCTGCAGCGAGTACGGAAGCCATCGTCGCCCTGTCCGTTAAAAGTAAGGAAGAAGTCGATGAGATCGTGAATAGGGCACTGGATGTTGGCGGAAAGCCTTTTAATGAAGCCATTGATCATGGTTTCATGTACGGTTGGAGTTTTCTGGATATCGACGGACATTCCTGGGAAGTATTTTACATGGACGAAAGCGGATTTAATCAAAATTAAATCAAAAGCAAGACACAATCCTTCACGAAGGACTGTGTCTTTTTTTGAAGTGCTAAGTTAGCGATCTTACCTGAAGTTCATTCATAACAATACTGGGCTAATGTCTTTCCACGAATAAACTAATAGATTCAATTCAGCGCCAGCCATTTTGATTTTTTCGGTTTTAAGCAATTCTGCCCCAAATGCCTCATAGAAGTATCGAGATTTATTATCCTCAAGCACCTCAACGAAAATTGTCTTAAATCCCAGTTCTTCGAATTTTAAAAATAACTTCGTGATGAGTTTCTTACCTAAGCCCATTCTTTGAAAGTTTTCGAGAATATATATCGCAGTTAAATCACCCGAATCCTCAACTTGATTCGTTTCCCTTTTCCCTCCACTGATAAATCCTACTATTTTTCCTTCGTTATTTTCTGCAACATAAATATAATTTCCTTCACCAGATATATTCTTTTTCCATAGGTCTTTCCTTTTCTCATATGACAGATTGTCTAAAAAATCCCTCGGCATTATATCTTTATAAGTAGTTCGCCAGCAATCCACATGGACTATCGCTATCCCTTCAGCATCAGCCACCGTTGCCTCTCTTATTAGCATATTAGTTCCTCCTTTTTTAAGTTTGCTATACGCTCTATTTTTACTAATATTATCCATAATAGCTTAATTGTTAATAATTAACTATATATGATACTATTGTCTATACTTTGTTTAATGAAACTCCCAATTTTTTCGGAGATAAAACTATAGAAATCGTCGATATATATCTAATATCGGAGATAAAACTATAGAAATCGTCGATATATATCTAATATCGGAGATAAAACTATAGAAATCGTCGATATATATCTAATATCGGAGATAAAACTATAGATTTCGTCGATATATATCTAATATCGGAGATAAAACTATAGATTTCGTCGATATATTCCAATTTTCGGAGATAAAACAATTGAATTCGTCGATATTTCTGGTAAGTTGTGGCTTCAGCAAAAAAAAAGAAAATGATATTGAAGATTGCTGAATAGTTTGATAGAATAAAATAAATGAAAAAGACTATGTGCAACTGGCGAAACACGGATAACCGTGAGGGAACACATAGTGTCGTAGCCGTTCGCCTGGGCAGAGGTAAGGGATTTTATCCCTTGCCTCTTTCTGTATATTAACAGATAGTGAAGGATTAAAGTATGCAGATTTTCATGGGCTTAAAAAATCTTGTCAGTATTTTGAAATTTCAAAACTATCATAATCAAAAGAGGAGCAAACAAAATGAGCACATTACTTTTAGAAAAAGTCAAAACGATCAAAGCGTTAAATAATATTGCCGAAAGCGGGCTGAATGTATTCAATAAAGGCGATTTTAAGGTCGACAATGACAGTGAAAACCCTGATGCGATCGTTCTTCGCAGCTTTAACATGCATACTATGGAATTCGGCGATCAATTAAAAGCAATCGCAAGGGCAGGGGCTGGAGTCAATAATATTCCGGTCGACAAATGCACCGATCAAGGAATTGTCGTTTTCAATACACCTGGTGCTAACGCAAACGCTGTAAAAGAAATGGTGCTGACGTCATTAATGGCTTCATCTCGTAACCTTTTTGCAGGTGTGGCTTGGACAAAAACGCTTGAAGGCGAAGGAGAACAAATTCCAAAGCTTGTTGAAGCAGGAAAGAAACAATTCGTTGGTAAAGAAATCAAGGGGAAAACTCTTGGCGTAATCGGTTTAGGTGCGATCGGTGCACTTGTAGCGAATGATGCCCTGGATTTGGACATGGATGTCATTGGGTTTGACCCGTTCATCTCTGTTGATACAGCTTGGAACTTGTCCCGCAATGTACAGCGCGCCATGACGATTGAAGAATTGTTTGCAGAATCTGATTATATTACAGTACACGTTCCATTAACTGACGACACAAGAGGAATGTTTAACCAAGAAACATTCAGCATCATGAAGCCGGGCGTTCATATCTTGAATTTCTCACGCGGTGAGCTAGTGAATGAAGATGATATGCAAGCTGCACTTGAAAGCGGAAAAGTAGGCAAGTTCATTACTGACTTCCCGAATGAAAACGTGTTGAAAATGAAAAATGTCGTTCCAATTCCGCATCTTGGTGCCTCTACACTAGAATCAGAGGAAAACTGTGCCATCATGGCAGCTCGTCAGTTGAAGACCTTTTTAGAAACAGGGAACATCAAGAACTCTGTGAATTTCCCAAACACTTCCCTTCCTTATACAGGAAACCGTCGTGTGGCAACTTTCCACGAAAACGTTCCGAACATGGTTGGGCAAATCACACTGGCCGTATCTGGATTTAATCTGAACATCGCTGACATGGTTAACAGAAGCCGTGGGGGATATGCATATACGATCATCGACATTGACGGTGAAGTAAACGGCGATATCATTCCTGGCTTGGAAGAAAAAATCAAACAAATCGAAGGCATCGTTACAACTCGTATTATCTAATTGAGATGATAAATAGTGAAAGCCTCAATTCCTTTAAGGAGTTGGGGCTTTTTTTAGGATTTATTAATTATTTTTGAACAAAAAAAGCCACTTATTGTGGTGATCATATTAAACGTGACTCACGTGTCGAGAACCTAGGGTCTACAACGAACTCAGCCTGGCACGGGTTATATCGAAATTCTCCAAGATAAAAATCTGTCATGGTTTCACCTCCGTTTTTTCTTCATAATGTACAAACAGCATCAAGTAGATTGCGAATAGAAGATGCAAATAAAGTGGAATATTCTTATCGTTTTGAATGGCAACAAATATGTAAATTCCATATAGCAAAATTGGAATGGTTAAAAGGATTCTGAGCTTAGTCATATGTCATCCTCCCATTTATCCTCAAATACTAATACATCAAGCATTTGAGGCACTTGAAAATCCTTTTCTGCGATTGCGTTTATTAAACTTGTACAATTATTTTCCCTAATTACATCTGCTAATAATTGTGAATCCATTGTCATTACTGCTGGTTTCATAGTTTCACCCTCCTAATTTACTAAATATTCTGTCACTTCTATTACTACAATAGTATGAAGTACAGGGAAAACGCTGTCAATCTATATTCCAACTGTACTCATTTTGAATTAATGGATTCAAAATTCATCTACCAAAATCACTATCTCATATATATATCTACTTAGTGAGATAGGTAAAAAGGTACATTTCCTTATTCAGAAGGCACCCCCAACAAGGGAAGCATTGCGTTCAGCTGAACACTAGAGAAGATGCATGGGAGCCAACTTATTGCGAACCTGAATCAATGGAGTCACTGGTGTGCCTCCTTGCTTCCGTTCACTTCATTGCATGGCCATTTCCTTTGGGAAAGGGTTTATTTTTTTGCCATCCTAACTTTAAAAAATATTATTAATAAAATGATAGTATATGCCTTATTTTTTATGTAGCAGTGTAAATAAGTTATGTAGGCATCATCAAAATGTATTAATGTGATGGAAAATTTATTTAAAACATTTGAAAAGATGACGTATCAAAAGTAAAAGAATCGCCCCTATGACATACAGAGACGATTCCTTATGTTAAACACCCATTCCACACAGAATGGATTACCCTAAATTGTTCTTCCCAAAAAATTCTGATGCTGATGAAGGATATTCGATGTTAAAAAAGCTCCAACAGGAGGTAATTGCCCGGAATAGACATTACCACTAACAGGATATTCATTCAGAGCTATATCAGTAGTGGCAATCCAAGATCCAGACTCACCTGCTTGTAGAGAGGGAGGTTTCATAAGAAAACGTCCTTGTAGAATGAAATGCCGAATCCTAATCTGGAGATCATCCATTATGGTTAAGGTGCCAGAGAATGTGGCATAAGGTGAATCAAATGCGATTTGTTTGGTGCTTTCATTCCAAAATCCATTAATCGGGATGGGTGTACCACGAAAATTAACCGTACCGACCACCCTATTATCAGTAATGGAGTTAATGGTAAGTGTGCCCCAAAGAATCGTTCTGCCAGCTATTGAAGAGTGGATACCCCATACGGATGGGAATGGAAAGCTAACTGAAGCAGTGCCCTGTGAAGTTACCAATGCTATGCCCTCCCTTAAAGGTGGTTTATGTTCTGAGGAAGCTACCTTGTTTAAAGGAACAATCCAGTATATGCAGCACGAACAGAATAATCCAATAAACAAAGGTGAAGTATTACTTCCCTGCCTGTAAATGCATTCACTCCGATCCATAAAAAATCCGGTCTTCAATTGAAAACCGGATTTTAAATAAATTTATTAATGATGATGTTCAGGACTTTCTTCTTGTTTTTGGCTCCCTTTTTTCAAGAATTTCAATTCACTTTCAGACAGTTTTCCTACGATAAACTGTTTTTTAGGCATAATGATTGAACCATCGTTACTCGCATGTACTTTTATATAGTATAGGCCATCACTATCAAAGTTTTTACTTAAAGTATAAGTACCGTTTCCCTCTTCCTCAGCTTGTTCCATACTATATTTGAGAGAGCCATCTTGTTTCCATATCTCAAAATGAACAAAATCTGCGTTTTCAACCTTTTTACCACCTTGAGTAAGAACAACCTTCATGGTCTCCTGTGTATTAGCTGAAAAGGATGCTGGTATAATTATTTCAGCTTCAAGTGGTGTCTCTTCTTTGTATAGATTAGTGACATCCTTTTCAAGTGAACAAGCACTTAACAATAGGCTGAAAATGAAGATTAAAGAAATACATATATTTTTTTTCACGGCAAAAGCCACCCTTTACATTTCGAATTATGCATTCAAAAACTTCTTTACTGCAGATATTCTTTTAATAATTAACCAGTCAATTAGCCAAACAAAAATAAGAGACAAACCAACCAAAGGAAACAAAATTCCTAGACCAATTAACAGAAATAGAAAGAATTTTATGTTCTTTATAGGGGGAGCTTTTGGTGCACCTAATCCTTTTTTCGGCTTTCGCTTCCACCATAAATAAAAACCACTAAATGCAACAAGGATAATTCCTAAACAAATAAGAAGGCTGATTATTTGGTTAATCAAACCAAATTGAGTCCCTTTATGCAAGGTAATTCCCCAAGCAACTATTTTTCCTATTAAACCGTAATGATCATAACGATAATCAGCTAGAACTGCACCGGAATATTGGTCAATATGTATAGTCGCTTCATCTTGTGCTTTTGGTGGAAATGCTGACAATGTATAAACGCCATCCGTTTCTTGTGGAATATTTATGCTATAACTTGGATGCATGCCCTCACGATTCGCTATCGTGACAACATCATCAATGGACAGTGGGATAAAACCTTGAATATCTGAGATTGGTACATCTAAATTTTCTGCTGCCCAAGGAACATCTGCAATGTCTTTTGTTTTTATTAATGATGTTGGAGCACTTCCAGTCCATATGGAAGGAGGATACCCAGATCCGGAATTGGTAGCTGCCGATTGAAAATTACTTCCCCAAAAACCAGACCAAGGCAAACCTGTCATAATTAAAAATAACATTCCTGCTGATATCCAAAAGGCAGGTACTGCATGTAAATCTCTTCTGAAAGTATTTTTCCCCTTATTTATTCTTGGAAAAAGAACACCAGAAAGATTTAGCTTATTTTTTGGATACCATAAATAAAGACCAGAGACAATTAACACAACTGCCCAACACGCAGCTAACTCTACAATTCTATCTCCCAAGGTGCCAGCCATCAGTTCACCATGAATTTCCTCGATTTTATCCATAATTCTGTCTTCATCATTTAACTCTCCAATAGATTTACCTGTATAGGGGTCTATAAAAATGGTAAGAGACTCATTTTTAGCAGTAATGCTTACTTCGTTTGAACGGGAGGCATTTTCTCCGGGATGATATTTTGTCACCACTGCATCAGGGTATAGCTTCTTCACTTCCTCAATCTGCTGGGATGCTGGTAATTTATCTCCTTGCGGTGTTACCTCTTGGTAGTCTTGATAAAGCACTTGTTCAATCTGTGGCTTAAATAAATAGATGGAGCCAGTAACTGCCAGAATGATAAGTAAGGGTGCAAAAATAATTCCAGCGTAAAAATGCCATCTCCATACAGTTCTATACAGAGAGGAGTTTGGTTGTTTAGTTTCCATTTATACAGGACCTCCAAGTAGTGCTATTAAATTCTCTATATAGATTAAAAGAAAATTGTGAGAAAAATATGAAATTTATTTAAAAAAAGGAAGTTTGGATTTGTTAAAGATGAAATGGTCATCGACTAAGAAGAACAACTGTAACTAAGGAGTGAAAGAGTAGGATGGAATGGAGGGAAATGAGGGAAGTGCGGCGAAAGTAAACTATAGAAATGGTTGCGTTATGGAGAGCATCAAGATCACAATTTGAACGGATCAGATAAAACTGCCATGAACTTGAAGGATGCTGGAGACAAACGTGTTAAGAGAAGCAGCTTGAAAAAAGAAATTGGAATAGATCGTAAAAAAACATGAAGGAGTGACGGATATGGACAAAAGAGTTTGTTCCAAATTGAAATGTCAGTGTTTCATCGTACCTAACTACATTCTTGAGAATATGGCACAAAATGAAGTGGAAGAAGCACGGATCAGTTTAGCAAAAAGCCGTCAAATGCGCAGGCGCAGAATTTTGAAAGAATACGATATTGACGGTGTTGTCGCTTTAACGGATGCAGGGTCTGAACGTCAAGGTGAATCTGCCCGCCATGTTTACGATTGCAGGGGAGGAACGAAACTCCGAGAGAATGAGGCTAGGAAAGAAGGAGATCGATCTAGTGGAGATCCTGTTGTTAACGCTGCATACGATTATAGCGGAGTTGTGCGTGACTACTTCAAGAATGTCTTGCACCGTAATTCAATTGATAACCAAGGCCTTGATCTCATTTTGAACGTTCATTATGGGAATAAATTCACGAATGCCTATTGGGACGGAGATGAAATGGTATTTGGTGACGGCGATGGGGTCATCTTTAGCAATTTTGCCAATTCACTCGATGTAATTGGACACGAACTGACACATGGGGTTACGCAGTTCACAAGTGGATTGGAGTATGAAGGTCAGTCCGGGGCTTTGAACGAACATCTTTCAGATGTGTTTGGAGTTGCCATAAAACAATTTCACTTAAAGCAATCTGCAGCAGATGCCGATTGGCTAATCGGTGCTGATATAATGGGACCAACACTGAAAGGGCAGGCACTCCGTTCGATGAAAGCACCAGGTACGGCATTTGACAATAAGTTAATGGGTAAAGATATTCAGCCTGATCATATGAAGAACTTCTATAAAGGAGAACGCGATAATCATGGTGTCCATATCAATAGCGGCATACCAAACAAGGCCTTTTATCTAGTATCCATGGAGATCGGAACGGACAAAGCGGCATTGATCTGGTTCAATGCGATGCAGAATTTATTTGCAACGGCAAATTTCAATCAATTCGTGCAAATTGTCATCAAAGCAGCGCAAAAACTTGTTGATAGCGGGGAAGTTACGAAAACAGCCATCGAGACAATTGAAAATGCTTTTAAAGCGGTTGGACTGCCTGAGTAGTCATATTCCATGAATAGGAGGCTTCATCTACCATGCATATCAAATTTAGCTGCATAGGGGGATTTGCCAACCTCGACTTGAATTTCCAGATAGATACGAATGAATTGCCGAAAGCGCAAAAAGAGGTATTGCAAAACTTAATGAAGACAGCTGACCTTCCTAATGCTGCCGAAAGTAAAATGGCTGGAGTTAAAGCGCAAGGAGCGGACTCGTTTTCATACCAGCTGGATATAGCAGATGAAAAGAAGAATCAGTCTTTCTCGTTTACTGACATAACAGCTCCAGAGGAAGTACGGCCCTTATTGGATTATTTACGAAATTTAGCGATTGAAATAAAGATGGCAGAATAACCACGTTCAAAAAAGTCTATCAATCCAGATAGACTTTTTTGACATGTCTTAAAACTTCACAAAAATGTCATTTTATTTCACTTTTATATGGATTTTGGCTGTTTGTTCTCTAAATGGACACAAAATAACAAGAAAATAGGATCAAGAGTTGCAGATTTGAAAAGGAAATTGAAAAGTATAGCCGTTTGATGAAATTTTGTAAAGAGTTAGCCAATCAAACAGGTAATGCAGTCACAAAAGGGAACGAATTTGGAAAGAGGAAAAACTAGAGCGGTTTTACAAAAAAAGCATAAAATAGGATAATAGTCGCAGAGAGGTGAGGTGAATGACATATCAAGAATGAATGTGACGATAGACAATAAAAACCCCTAGGTGAGTACGTCCTGGAAGACATCACCTAAGGGCTTGCGAGCAGGAGTATACCTGCCTCTATGTCCAGTATACTCCATAAAAAGGAATAGGGAAATGGGGAGTGAATGGAAGGATGATACGAAAAAACTATTTATTGAATATGGAAACGGTCGGAATGATGGAACGTTACGATGCCGATGGTGTAGAGATGACTACGGTAGTTGAAGGAAACGATACATTCCATGTTGCCCAATCGCGCCAGGAAATCCTGAATAACACGTTAAACCACTTTGGATTGGATCTGGATGGCGGACTTGCAGCAGCCAAATCCGTGCTTGGCGGAAAATACAGACTGCCCGTCTGCATAAACGCCCGGCTGGGAATGGTCTGGTTCTCCACACGCTCATTCCGGAAAAGAGGAGGAGTCTGGTTTTCATACATTCACATTCGTGACCTCGAGGAAATGAGCGAAAAAGAAACGCTGGTCCACACAGATTTTGGACATTGCCTTCCTGTAAGCTTAAGCAAAAATCAGCTCGCCTTCAAAAGGGACCAAGCATCCTATCTGCATACGACTTTCCATGAACGCTCTTTAGGCAAAAAGACCTTTTATTACGAACCGGGAAGCGGAATCACCTTTTGCAAAGAACCGGGGGAGGTCCATTACAGGGTGAAAGGGAAGGAAATCTAGCAAAGGAAAATGTAAAGGCAGACTACCTAAATTAGCCATGAAAACAAATTAAAGGAGCATGATTTCATTTGAAATCACGCTCTTTAATTTGTTGATGATTGGAAAAGTGACAGCAATCCAATGTAATAAAATTCACGTCAAGAATCATCCGTTTATAACATCCCACTCTAGGTACTACTTATTTTTTTGCGATAACATAGTTTTATAAATGCCATCGTTATTATACATATAAATGATTTCGGCTCGCATGGCTAAACGACCGCTAATTTTTTGACATTGCTCATCGACATATTGAATGCGTCTGCCTTTTTTGAATGTTTGTCCTTTTCTGTGGAACATGTAGCTACAATTTCCGTCGAAAATGGCAATAGCATCATCACTAATCGCAAACTCCCAGAATGATTGTTTCTTTATATTAAAAAAGGTTGGTTGAAACAGTTCATCTAATATAACGAATTTAAAATCATGGTAATAGTAAAAGCACACCTTGTCTGATGAGGCGACATTTAGCGCATAACAATCTGAAATACCATACTCACCAGCGTGCCATAATATATTCCCCTGTCGATCAAACAAAATCAAACCATGTCGTCCAATTGGCTCGTCCCATCCATAATTTCCAAACACACCTTCATCAAAATAACTGATCCATATGCGGTCTTGCTCATCGACCTGTACAGACTGAATGCCATCACCAAGCGTCAGTGCATACAAAAATTGTCCGTTATTATCATAAAAACGCGCATTTTTATCAGGTTTTCCCTCATTATATTCACACCTTGAACCGACAAGTATAATCGTCCCATCTGAAAAGGTTTGTACATGATCAGCACTGATAGGCACTTTATGAAATTCAATTTGTTTATACTGTTGGTTATTGATGATATGGACCTTCAAGTTTTGCTTTATCGCAACCTGTACAAATCCATCCACACCTTCAGGCTGAATTGGCGTTTCCAACAACAACAAATCCCCGTTTGCGGCAATTTCCGCACTAATACAATCATTCTTACTAGTAAACTGCATCACTTTTTTACAAACTAATTTGGTTTTCATACTTCGCTCCATGGTGTATTTTCATAAATTTATATTTTTTAACAAATATATACTTTTGAGGATCCTAGTATTATTATACCATACAAAAAAAGGTTGAATCTCGTATATCATGGGAGCTGTTGTCACAACAATCGTCGCTTTCTTTAGCGAGCAGCCAATATCCTGCTAAAAGGGGGACACGTCAGTTGAGAGAATTGGAAGAAGACCAAATGGTTCACAGAGAAGTATATAAAGAGGTCCCTCCAAAGGTAGAATACCCGCTAACACCTTAGGAAAAGCTTTATTCCTATACTGGATAGTATGGGAGAGAGGGGGAAAAGTATGAAAAATTAATAAAAAGCTAAAGCCTATACAGGTCTTTAGCTTTTTTCTCGTGGTTCATCTTTTTTATCTTTCAAACCGTCCAAAATGTGTATTTTCTCGATTTATAAGTGCATCACCAAGATTGATTCTGCTCATAAGTCTCTCATGGTCCGAAGGAAAACGTTCTCTAACGTTTGCAACTCCCTCTATTGTTGGGATATTACCATTAGGCCTAGGACGTTCTTCTCTTTGTAATCCGGGGTGCAAATCAATTGTATCGTTGTCATCTTTATTATTAGTTGCGTCTCTATTTGTATCAAGGTTCCCGGCATTATTAAATGGATCAATGTTATTATCTTGTGGCATATATTTCACTCCTTCGCTTATATTATCTGCTGATGGCATTAATCTATTCGCACCTCGTACTAATCCCTAATATAGTAACGAATCCTGCCTTGACAGCACTATTGATTCGCTATCAGTTATTCATCACCACATCTTCGTACCATTAAATTTCATAATAGTTCCAGCTTCTCTTTTACTATCCTGCTTCAGGAAAAGGAACTGCTTAAGCAACTCCCTTATTGAAGTGAAGCACCTGTTAGTTCCCCAATTTATTAATTCCCATTTGCATAAGGAACAACTCAACTAATAACGCCTTTTAGTCCAAAAAGATGAACCGAAATTGACATTTCGGTTTTTCTTTTTTTTTCTAATCTGCAACAACGCCGGGCCTCTGATTTGTCAGCTAGTACGATAGGTCACAAGGTTTTTTAATGAAATGATTTTAAAGAAACTAAAAAATATTATGATTGACTTACATTTTAATTTGTCTTACAATTTCAATGTAAATAGTCGAAACATTCAATCAAATAGGAGGGGAGCTTTTTTAACATCTGATTCACTTCAACAAGAAGCATGACAACATACTGCAGCGTAAACTTTATGTCAATTCCGGAAACGACATAATTTTTGTCATAATTTGTCTAGAGTTATCAAAGTATTTTTGCTAAGAAAAAAATGAAAGCGAATACATACTCTTTTGAATGGAGTGAATAAGTTGAAAAATCAATCAAATCTTGCTGAATCCACTGTGATTGTTCCTGAGGTCGAAAGTAAGAAATCAAATTTCATCACGAAGTTTAAAACCGCCTATGGTCCAGGAATTCTTGCCGTGTTAACGTGGCTTGGAGCCGGGGATCTGGTGACTTCTTCGGTTGCTGGTGCAGATTATGGATATAGTTTAATGTGGATTTTAGCTCTGTCATTAATACTTCGTTTTCTTATCGTTAATATTATTGCCCGGTTCCAGCTTTGTAACACAGAGGGTTTAACCATTCTTGAAGGCTATGGACGTATTCATCCATTTTTCGGTTACTTTATGTTTGGTTATGCATTAATCATGGGTCATCTTTTTAATGCCTATATGATTAAGGGCGCGGGAGAGGTGTTATCGACCCTATTCCATGTTAATCAGCCATTTTTAGCTTCAATGGTAGTTGTTGGATTAGTGTTTATGCTTATAGGCAGAAATATTTATAATAGAATTGAAAGTGTAATGAAAGTGCTTTTGGCATTATTGACAATTGCCTTCTTGTTCCTAGCCATTCAAGCAACACCGGATGTGGGGCAAATCATTAAAGGAACGGTTGGTTTTAGCATTCCAAGTGATACTGGTGTTCATGGAGCATTATTGGTGGCGATTTCAATTATCGGTGCAGTGGCAGGATCGATTTCGAACTTTGTACATCCATATTTCATGAGGGAAAAGGGCTGGACGAAGCCGAGTCATGTCAAGGTTCAAAGAAATGACTTACTGTTTGCCATCGGAGTTTGCATTGTGATCAATTTGGCCATTTGGGTTGTTGGAGCGGAAATTTTAAAACCGAATGGAATTCATGTGGAAACGATTGATGACTTGGCAATGGCATTACAAATGTCGTTAGGACAATTTGGCTGGTACATTTTCTATCTTGGGGTATTTGGCGTATTGTTCGCGAGTATAGTAGGGAAGTCAACTGGTTTTCCAAGATTGATAGTAGATGCCTTTTACGTAATAAATAAAGACCGACGCGAAAAGTACAATGGTAAATATGAAAAAGATCCAATGTATAAATGGATTATGATTTTCGTATTAGTTACGCCAATCATTTGGTCGATTCCCGGCATGCCTGGTTTCATTGCATTGACAATTGGCGTAAATGCAATAAACATAATCGGTTTTCCGATTATCGCAATTGGAATGCTGGTACTATCAAATAAAAAAAGCTTGATGGGAAAATATAAAAACAATTGGTTCGAAAATATCATTCTATCTTTAGCTTCCATTTTAGCGGTTTGGTCCGCCATTCAATTAGCTACAACCTTTTTTTAAATAATGGTAGATTATAGGTAGAGGTATTTCAAAATACATGTGTCTGCATTTGATCCCGATGGGGTCCTACTTTATTGGAAGTGAGGGTATCAATGATGAAACCGAAAGTAATCATTTATAAGAAAGTGGATCAAGAAGTGTTGGATTATATTCAAGAGACTTGTGATGTCGTTTATTTTGAGGGTCTTGACTCACAAAATTATCCTGAATTTCTTCAAGAGCTGAAGAACGCACAAGGTATATTAGGTTCAGGGTTAAAGGTGGATAAAACTTTACTGGATCAAGCACCGCAATTAAAAATCGTCTGTAACTCATCAGTTGGTTACGACAATTTGGATATAACCGAGCTGTCCAATCGAGGAATCATGGCGACGAACACTCCCGAAGTATTGAATGAGACGGTCGCAGATACGATTATGGGCTTGATGCTATCGACAGCGAGAAGAATGCCAGAGATGGATCAAATGGTAAAGTCAGGCCAATGGACATCGAATATCGGAGAAAAATCGTTTGGGTTGGACGTCCATCATAAAGTATTAGGAATTATCGGTATGGGCGGAATTGGATCTGCCGTTTCAAAAAGGGCCCGTTTTGGATTCGATATGAACATCTTATATCACAACAGATCTAGAAACGAAGAAGCAGAACAAAAGTATGGTGCTACATACTGTACTCTGGAAGATCTGTTAAAGCAATCTGATTTTGTCTGCTTGATGACACCGCTAACTCCTCAAACTGAAAAGATGATGGGGGAAAAAGAATTCAAGCTCATGAAAGAAACCGCCATCTTCATCAATTGTTCAAGAGGGAAAACAGTGGATGAAGAAGCCTTGATCACAGCGCTTAAAACTGGTGAAATTCACGCAGCAGGACTGGATGTTTTTGTACAGGAGCCCGTCCAGGAAGACAACCCACTGCTGTCCATGAAGAATGTCGTCACTTTGCCTCATATTGGTTCCGCAACATATGAAACCCGCTTGAAAATGGCGATGCTGGCCGCAACCAACCTTGTGGCTGGATTACAGGGCGAAACTCCGCCTACCTTGATTAAAACCGGTGTAAAGGTAAAGTAATTTATAATAGTATGAATTACGCTGGATAGCCTTATTTGGGGCTATCCATTTTTTTGATCTCGCATTATTCAATATTTTAACTCATCCTGCAAAACAAAAAGCCCTCTCTTTAAAAGAGGGCTTTTATATCAATTCCCCAGATTTTTGTTATTCATCAACCACATCTGCCATTCAGTCAATATCGGAGATTACGATCGATCAAACAGCTCAGCCCCAGAAATTCCTGGGTTTGTCATCTCGTAAGGATTTAAAATAAGATCAAGCTCTTCCTCTGTTAACACATCATACTGCAGGCATAGTTCACGTACTGATTTTCCTTTTAAAATGGCTTCCCGTGCGATACGCGCTGCCACTTCGTATCCAATATGCGGATTAACAGCAGTGATAATCCCTACGCTTTTTTCCACATTCTCTTTTAGTCGGTCTTCGTTTGCTTCAATATCTACCAGACAGTAGTCTGTAAAGGCACGAAATGCATTGTTCATAATGCTGATGGATTGAAGCAAATTGAACACAAGCACAGGTTCCATCACGTTCAGTTCAAGCTGACCCGCTTCAGATGCCAGGCAAATGGTATGGTCATTGCCAATAACCTGGAACGCTACTTGATTGATCATTTCAGGCATGACCGGATTGACTTTTCCCGGCATGATGGATGAACCTGGCTGACGAGCCGGCAAGTTAATTTCCGCAAGGCCTGCACGGGGGCCTGAGGCCATTAAACGTAGGTCGTTGGCGATTTTGGACATATTCATCATACATATTTTCAATGCAGCAGAGACTTCTGTATAAGCATCTGTATTTTGTGTCGCATCAACAAGATGCTCCGCCCCAACTAGCGGAAGTCCGCTAATATCCGCCATATGTTTCACTACACTTTCGATGTAGCGAGGGTCTGCATTCAATCCTGTTCCCACAGCTGTTGCACCCATATTTATCTCATATAAATGCTGGCGTGATTGTTGAATGCGTTTAATATCACGCTCTAATACACGGCTATATGCTTCAAACTCTTGACCAAGACGGATGGGCACTGCATCTTGAAGATGTGTCCGTCCCATTTTAATCACATGGTCAAATTGTTGGGCCTTTTTCCTGAAGATAGTAAGCATATATTCCATCGTATTTAACAATTTTTCGAGTGAAATAAGAGTGGCGATATGAATCGAACTCGGGAACACATCGTTTGTTGATTGTGACATGTTCACATGGCTATTTGGACTTAATTGAACATAGTCCCCCTTGTCTTTTCCAAGCAATTCGAGTGCACGGTTAGCAATGACTTCGTTTGCGTTCATATTCATTGATGTACCTGCACCGCCCTGAATGGGATCCACGATAAAATGATCATGCCATTTGCCTTCGATTACTTCGTCTGCTGCCTGAATGATCACTTTACCAAGACCATCGTACAAACGTTTAGTATCCATATTTGCTAAAGCCGCCGCTTTTTTCACGATAGCCAACGCTTTAATCAATTCTTCATGAATGCGATAGCCTGTAATCGGAAAGTTTTCGACTGCACGCAATGTTTGGATACCATAGTATGCATGCACTGGTACTTGTTTTGATCCTAAGAAATCTTTCTCAATACGGACGTTATGATTTATATGGATTGTTGACATCGTGTTTCCTCCTTTATAGTTTAGGCTACGTCTGATTGTTTAATTGAATCAACGTAATGGTTTGCCTTATCCTGGTCAAATTCGCCTTCCCACTTCGACATGACAATCGCCGCCAATGAGTTCCCTACGACATTTACCGCTGATCTTCCCATATCCAAAATTCGGTCGATACCGGCAATGAACGCAACACCTTCCACCGGCAGTCCCATAGAACCAAGTGTTGTTAAAACAACAACAAATGACGCACCCGGAACGCCAGCCATTCCTTTTGACGTTAACATCAATACTAGTAACAAAGTAATCTGTTGAGTAATGGATAGATCAATACCATACATTTGTGCCACGAAAAGTGAAGCAAGTGCTTGATAAATCGATGAGCCGTCCAGATTAAACGTATAGCCTGTTGGAATAACAAAAGAAGTAATGGATTTCGGGCAGCCAAACTTCTCCATTTTGTCCATAAGCCTTGGTAATACCGACTCTGAACTTGCTGTAGTAAATGCCAAAATCAGTTCATCCTTTAACACTTTGAAGATAACAAAAATGCTTGTCCCAGACATTTTCGCTATAATTCCAAGAATGACGAACACAAAGAATACCATCGTCACATAAACAGCAACTACTAGGTTCCCTAAAGGAATTAATGTTGTGATACCAAATTTGGCAACGGTTACACCAATGAGTGCAAACACACCAAAGGGGGCAAATTTCATGACTAGATTCGTCACCCAAAACATTACTTCCAACACACCTTCAAAAAATCCAAGAATAGGCTTTCCTTTTTCGCCTATCGCAGCCACACCTAAGCCGAATAAAACAGAAAAGAAGATAATCGGTAATAAATCCGCTTGAGCCATTGATTCAAATACATTTTGAGGAACAATATGAGAAATTGTTTCTCCAAAGCCACTGTTTTCAGCTGTCTTCGTTGTTTCTTCATATTTTGAAATATCACTTTTTTCAAGATTGCTTGTATCTAAACCAGACCCTGGGTGGAACAAGTTTGCCGCCAGTAATCCAATAACAATGGCCATTGTGGTGACAATCTCGAAATAAAGAAGAGTCTTCCCGCCTAATTTTCCTAGTTTCTTAATATCGCCGACTCCCGCTATGGAGACTACTAATGCAGCCATGACGATCGGGATGACAATCATTTTAATTAAATGAATGAAAATATCGCCGATAGGTACCATAATGGCCATGGCTGTTTCATTACCATGGAATAAAGCACCGACAACGATACCTAGTACAAGTGCAACAAAAATTTGAGTAGCTAAGCCAAACTTTTTCATTTAAATTCCTCCTATGATAGTTTTAATTGTTAACGCTTTCATTTTTTTAGATTATTTTAAGTTTATGATCATCCTACTGGAACCTACTGAAACCTACTGATATTTACAAGGGCCAGAAAAAATAATAATTTCAGTCAAAACCCTTCTCTCTTTTTTACCATTTCATGTGTTATGTTTTTAATATAGTGACTGGGGAGGGACCGTATTGAAAAAGAGTATAAAGATATTACTATTGATTATGATTGCGGTGCCTCTTGCGGGTGAATTCAAGTTTTATCCATTCGACGATACATTCAGAGTCAGTTTGGGAACCCCCGTCTTTTTCTTGTTTTTACTATGGGGGAGGGGGAGCCACCCGATTATTGCAGGCATATTAACGGGAATGAGTGTGTTTGTTTTTCGTTTTTCACTGGCTGTCGGGATACGGGACATATCTGTTGAGGAAGCGATGTATCTTCATGCTCCAGCCTTTTTCTATTACTTCATCTACGCGTTCGCATTTCATAAAACGAAATTGAACGGACGGCACGATCAGCCGTTGATGATCGGGCTTTTAGGGGTATTGATCGAGCTTTTTGCAAGTGTATCGGAAATGGCGATTCGTTCCTTCTTGGCGAATCAGGATACACCCTTGTTAGCCATTGACCAACTCGTTTTAATCGCCTTTATTCGAAGCTTTTTCGTTCTCGGCTTTTTCAATATATTAAAGCTTAGAGAAGCAAAATTCGCAGAAGCGGAGCAGCGCATGCAAAAGGAACAAATGCTCCTGTTCATTTCAAGTTTGTATGAAGAATCGGTTCAACTGAAGAAAACGATGCAAAATGCGGAAGAAATCACCCGCACTTGTTATGACTTTTACCGTCGGTTAAAATCAGAGGGGACTAATGGAAGCGATGCGCAAACTGCGTTGCAGATTGCCGGTCTCGTGCATGAGATCAAAAAAGATAACCAGCGGATTCATGCGGGGCTGTCGGAACTCATGTCTTCCGAAAACCTGCAGGAATATATGAATATCGAAGAGCTCTGTAACATCATGATCGTGTCCAATAGACGATATGCAGAGTCCCTTGGCAAAGATATTTCATTTTCCTTGCATATAGATGGTGACCATCCGCCTTACCATGTATATATGGTATTATCATTAATAAATAATTTATTTGCCAATGCAGTGGAAGCCATTAAAGAAGAGGGATACGTATCACTGCATGTGAAAAGGAAAGATCAATTCGTGGAGTTTTGCATCAGTGACAATGGCCCCGGCATTGCACCGAAGCAGAAGGAAGTCATTTTTACAGCAGGATATACCAAGAAATTCGATGAGGCGGGTAACCCTTCGACGGGAATTGGCTTATCGTATGTGAAACAAACTGTTGAAAAATTTGGAGGACATATCAGGTTAATGGATAACTATAAAGAAACCGTATTCATCGTAGAACTTCCGATTGATACGATTATGGGGGAGAAAGGGTTAACGAGATGAATTATTTCATTATAGATGACGATCCTGCCATTCGAGGAATGCTGACAGAGATAATTGAAGACGAAGATTTAGGCAAAGTGGTGGGAGAAGCAGAAGACGGATCGGCAGTGAATAATGGCTTACTGTTTTTAAAAAAAGCAGACGTCGTCCTAATTGATTTGCTCATGCCAATTAGGGACGGAATTGAAACGATCAGGACGCTTGCTGATGGATTTCAAGGAAAGTTTGTAATGATTTCGCAAGTGGAATCAAAAGAATTGATTGGAGAGGCGTATAGATTAGGGGCGGAATACTACATTACAAAGCCGCTGAACCAAGTTGAAATTTCATGCATATTAAACAAAGTGAACGAGCGGATACTGGTGGATCAATCGATCCAGGGCATTCAAAAATCGTTGAACGTGTTTACGGGCCGTCCGAAGTCTTCGAAAGTGTCCTCCTTTCATACAAAAAATATTATGGAAGCCGGACGTTCCTTAATTTCCGATTTAGGTATGATTGGCGAAGGGGGAAGCGAGGATTTACTAAACATTTTAGGATTCCTCCAAAATGAAAAGCAAAGACTCGGTTCCGCCTACACGTTTCCATATTTAAAGGAAATTTTTGCTGGGATTGCTGCTGAAAAGCTGGGAGATCAAGCGAAAGAGGCCGAAATCCAGAAAGAAATGAAAGCTTCTGAGCAGCGTGTCCGTCGCGCTCTTAACCAGGCCCTCATCCATATCGCTTCATTAGGATTGACGGATTATATGAATCCAAAATTCGAAGCCTATTCATCCACATTTTTTGATTTCTCGGAAGTCCGCAAAAAAATGCTGGAGCTAGAAGACAAGAGCAAAAAAGTAAGCAGCCAGAGCCGTAATAACATGAAAAAGTTTATCCAAGTGCTGTTTATGGAAGCAAGACAGATGATGAAATAATAAACCAGAAACATAAGTTGAATAGATTGAAAATTCACAAAAGAGTTTCATATTTTTCAATGGAAGAAACATAAAGACAAATCCGTTTATATGGATTTGTCTTTATCGCTTTTTTTGTATTTACAGTATGACTTTCTTTAAAATCTACAGAATAAGATAAAAAATTTCATTCGTTTTCTAATGGTTATTTATTCCATCTCTCTAACTTTGGGATTCCTCTTGTAAATAATTTAGCAATAAATTTAGGCATTTTCATATTTTCGATCATATGATTTTGAACAAATTTTTGCATTTCTATCGCAGTAATATTTTGAGTGAATTCACCATTTATATAACAGTGACTACAATATTTAGTGCTTTTACTACCATCTTTTTCAGTTCCTCCACCTAATTCATCTTTAGAAAGCGGCATTCCACAACTCTGGCATGTTTTATATTTTTTCATTATAAATTCTCCTACAAAAAGTTTTATTCTAAACATTATCCAACAAACAAAAATAAGTCAAGGTAATATGAATCACATGTCATCAATACCACGAATCAACCGTTGATGTGAGTGTTGCAGCTATTATGAAAACAGGACTAGCGGAGCATTTAGGCTTTCAAAATGTATATAGTCATAAAAATAACCAGTCAAGCTACTTGCTCAACTGGTTACTGACTTTAAATGTTAAGTTAGAGTTTAAAACGACGATTGATTATGGCAACTGATGTGAAATATACATTGATATAATTCAGAGATTGTGATAAATTAGTATAGAAACACATTTATCAATATATAAAATCAGTTTACCCCTTACTATAAGTATAAGGTAAAACTCACCTCTAGTCAACCCCTAATTTCTCATTTTTTAAAGGAGTGTCTGATATGAACAATGAAATTCGGCAGGAGCAAGAACGTTTGGATGAGGTGATGGAAACAATTACGAAGCAAATCAACAAAATAGAAGGAGAAACTTCCCTGCGTAGAAAAGAAGTTGTTAATATCCGTAAACACTTTTGGGATGACCTCAAGGTTAATATGGATACTTTCGATGATTACCTCGAGACGATCATTGGCTTAAGGCAGCAGGCTCAAGACTTGTCAGTAAGCGAAGGCGCACATAGATATGCCTTCAAGAGGTTGTCAACACTGCGCCGCATGCAGAAAGTACCTTATTTCGGCCGGATTGATTTAACTGAAGAAGGGTCTTCCCTTACGGAACATATTTATATTGGGACCTCCACTCTTGCTGATACAACAGGAGAAAACTTCATTGTCTACGATTGGAGGGCTCCGATTTCGAGTGTCTATTATGACTATCCTCCCGGCCCTGTAGAATATTCAACTCCCGGAGGCATAATTCGGGGGATGTTGGAGAATAAGTGGCAATATATCATCAAGGGAGGGGTTATCGAATCAATGTTCGATACGAGTCTCACCATTGGAGATGAGATACTGCAGCAGGTGCTTGGTAAGGGGACGGATAAGCATATGCACAGTATTGTGTCCACCATTCAACGGGAGCAAAATAGGATCATCCGGAACGATCGCGGACGTCTGCTCATTGTTCAAGGAGCCGCTGGCAGTGGTAAGACATCAGCTGCCCTCCAACGGATCGCTTACTTGCTTTATAAGTATCGAGATAGGCTAAAAGCCAATCAAATCATTCTATTCTCACCTAACTCAATGTTTAATAACTACGTATCCAATGTACTGCCCGAACTTGGCGAAGAGAATATGCAGCAAGTAACATTCCAGGAATATCTGGACCATCGTCTGGCTGACTCATTTCAAGTTGAGGACCCTTATGAGCAATTAGAATTTTTGTTAACTGCAGCGGATGATCCTTCCTATAGCACCAGGACAGCGAGTATCCGATTTAAGGCTTCAATTCGCTTCTTTGAGATAATCAAAGCATACAGTCAATCACTAGAATTATCTGGAATGATCTTTAAAGGGTTAAGGTTTCGAGGTAAAACGCTCGTCTCCGCCAAACAAATCGCAGAAAGGTTTTATAACACAGACACCACACTACGTTTTCACAATAGGATTGAAAAGTTGAAAGAGTGGTTATGTGACTTACTTGATGAAACGGAAAAATTCGAGTTGAAACAACCTTGGGTCCAGGAGGAAATCGAGTATCTTAGTAAGGAAGATTATCAAAAGGTATACACCTACTTAGAGAAAAAACGCGGCCTTACTGAAGATTCCTTTGACGATTATGAGAAAGAGAATAAAATGCTCGCGCGTATGATTGTTCGTAAGAAATTGAAGACGTTACGCAAACGGATAAAAGCACTTCATTTTATCGACATTAAGGGAATATACAAGCAACTTTTTGACGATCAAACACGGATCGATCTGTGGAACGAGGGTAAAACACCTGTCGAAAGGGAAATTTGCTTATCAACGCAAAAAATGCTGGACGAAGGTAAACTGCATTACGAAGACGCGACTCCATATTTGCTGCTGAAGGAGCTAATTATAGGATTTCAGACGAATACTTCTATAAAATTCGTGCTTGTAGACGAAGCGCAAGATTATTCTCCATTTCAATTCGAGTTTTTGAAGCGGTTGTTCCCTTCAGCAAGGATGACCGTGCTTGGTGACTTTAACCAGGCAATATTCGCTCATGCCAGCGAACGGGTAGATTTCCAGATGCTTACCAGTTTATACGGAATAAGTGAAACCGAGAGTATAACCTTGGATCAAAGCTACAGATCCACAAAGCAGATTATCGAATTTACACGTGAACTAATTCCTGAAGGGCATCGAATTAAGGCATTCGATCGTGAAGGCGAGAAGCCTGTACTGACTCAAGTGTCCAGCCGTGATGAATTGCACGACAAAATCGTGTCTAAAATCAAAGAATTTCAAAGCCGTGAGTATAATACAATCGCAATAATATGTAAATCAGCAGCGGAAAGTGCCGCTGCATACGATGCTCTTAGTATCATCGGTGATATTAAACTCGTACAGAAAGGCACAAATGAATATGAACAGGGTGTTGTTATTATTCCGGCTTATTTGGCTAAAGGCATCGAATTTGATGCTGTCATCATATATGATGCATCTGTGCAAACATACGGTGATGAAAGCTTACGAAGATTGTTCTACACCGCATGTACCAGGGCTATGCATAACTTGCAGATTTATACGGTTGGCGAACCCAGTCCTTTCTTGCTCAACGATGCAACGGAGAGTTTACTTCTGACCTTGGAATAACAAAGAGGGCCCCGAATAAGGAAAACAGCTTTTTGAAACCTGTGTAGACTTAGTTCTATGCAGGTTTTTTATTGATCGCAGGAAGACGTTCACAGAAAGAAACGACCTCCATTTTAATTTACAACAGTTCGGACATAATATACTTGGAGGTGAAGGAAATGAGTAAAAAGACAGCAGGAAGAGGCCAAATCGCACCAAGTGTTAACCCGCAGGGACATGGAAAAGATGCCGAATTCTCCACTGAGCCCAAAAGCGAGCTTGAAAACAAGGCAAAAAAGTCCAATACAAAATAGGTGTATTGAGCAAAAATATGGTCATACTTCATAAGGAATGCCCTTCTCTTAATCGAGAGGGGCTTTTAAAAAGAAAATTCTAGAATATTACATAATTGTATCAGTGAAGTACTAGCTAGATTTTTGGTCAACGAGGATAGAGAAGTAATTAAAATGTGATAAGGTGAACCGTATCATAAGTAAATGAGATTTTTTAATAATCTTAATTAAATGGCTGCTGCTTGCTCTACTCATAGGTAGCAAGCTATTTGTAATTTATTGTTATTATCACTTACTAATAACTTCCTTCCACTCTTTAAAATTTGCCGAAATACATGTTTCAGGAGTGGAATCTTAACATCCATTCTTTTAATAAATTTTTTTCCTTTAGTTCATTTAAACTAAAATACTAACTATCAATTACAATATTTGCGAACAGAATTTAGTTGAGAATCTGTTCTTTCGTAAATGCATTTTGAAATAGCGATCATATATTTAGTATAAAGTTTAGACTTTTTAATAAAAAATCCTTTATTTTGCAGATAACTATTCTTTATTAATCATTAATACGTTGTTGGATTTATTAAGTTTAAAAAGTAAGTTCAAACTTTTGTTGTTAGAAAATGAATGAAAATAAAAATGAAGTATTAAAGAACCGCAGATTAAATAAAAGGATCTTACCAGATATAGGGCTGCAATGATATAATTAGAAATAGGATAAATGTGAAAAAATGTTAAAGGAGATATAATGAAGATAGAACAGTACAAGCAATTTGTAAGTGAAATTAAGCTAGAGCTTGCAAAAATACTATCTGAGAAATGTTACTCAGATTTCATAATAAATAATGATGAAGCAAGCAATAAAGGTCAAGTATTTACTTTTGAAATTTTTTATTCTACAGAGTACAAGGACAATGGAGAAGATAAACACTTTTATGAACCTATTGTACGTCCTATGCTTGAGTTCCAATTTAAAGGGAAATATAAGAATGAAATATTTGATATTAATCAGTTTTTTCATATAAATGACTTACTTTTCGATGAATTATATTCATTATCAAGACGAGGGCATTTAGATAGCTTAATCCCGATATTAAATGAAGCAAATAGTATTCCAGAGTTTAAAGAAGTAGACGGTAGCTTTTTTATTACCTTAGAAAGTAGTGTTATAGGAACCAGTCAATTTATGAGTGATTTATTAGAAGAAAGTATTTTAACAATTGGTTTAAGTGAAGGCAATGAGATTGAATTTGACTGTTCACAAAATCAGAGGGAAATAATAACAACCTCCTTCTTAGGAGGTATTCCAACAATGATCCAAATCCCCTTTGATAAAAAAAGGTTATTTAACCAGGGGGAAATAAAACCAGTTCAGGTGGTGAAAAAATTGGGGCCAGTGGAAATTGAGGGGGGAAATGAAAAAATGCGGACGGAGTTTAAAACCTTTATTGTCCATGGGCAGGATGAAGTTACAAAGTATTCGGTTAAAAATTATTTGCAAAATACGATTGGTTTGCCGGAACCTGTTATTCTTCATGAGCAATCAAATAGAGGAAGAACGTTAATAGAAAAATTTGAACAAGTCTCTAACGACTCTGATGTAGTATTTGTGTTGCTTACTCCTGATGATAGAATAGCTCAACCTAATGAATCTGATGACGATAAACGCCGTGCACGACAAAATGTCATATTTGAAATGGGTTACTTTTTAGGTAAACTGGGAAGAAGTTCTGGAAAAGTAATATTATTATATAAGGGCCAACTAGAATTACCATCAGATATTTCAGGAATTGTATACATAAATATTGATCATGGAGTTGAACAAGCAGGAGAGTATATAAGAAGAGAATTAAGAGAATTAGGAGTTAATTGCTAAAGTTAGTAATGTATTAGCCAAATAAATTTACCCACTCTCAATTTAAACGGCTTGTCTAATCATAGGTGCATGCTTTTTTTATTTCCATTTCAGTTTCTTGATTTTTTTAATCAATGAACCGCCTTTAGACCCGTTAGTTGAACCTTACCATTTGTAAATGAGGTTTTTTCTGAAAATAGATATAGATATAGCACCATTTCAATAATCATTTGGAATGGTGCTGTTTTTTTGATGATAGCCATTTAAGAATAGTCCTTATAAGTTTGAACGGTATAATCAGCTTCCATTTCAGCTTGTAGTTCGGTTCTTTGATCTAATATGGTAAAAGTCGTGCTTGAAAAGTTTGCAGAAGCATTTCAAAAAGCACTTACACGAGAACATCGTTAGCGTTTGTTACATCTACTAATTCATCAAATTACTATTGGTGAAGATCGTAAAATTGAAAGCATACAATTGAAATTAAATAATGAGGTTCTCCAAGTACTACAATTAGGAGTAGGAGACATGTCTACGGATGAGTCTGCTGCTCCTTTTTCTATTTTATTCGCAATTTAAAAAAACAATTTTTGTTATATTGGAAGTAGGATAATAAAAAGGGGATGAACGTATGGCAGTACCAGGATTTCAAGACTTTATGTATCCATTTTTGAAGCAGTTGAAAGATAGGCAAGAGTATCGATTACAAGATTTATATACGATTCTAGCTAGGTACTTCAATTTAAGTGATGAAGATATTGCTGAGGCTCTACCTAGCGGCAAACAAACCTTATTGGTTAATCGGGTAGGTTGGGCAAGGACATATCTAGATAAAGCAGGATTGATAACAGTTGTAAGAAGAGCTGTTTTTCAAATAACAGATGAAGGATTAAGAGTACTTATTGATCCGACTATAACTAAGATTGATAGAAAATTTTTAACTAAGTATGTAAGTTTTAATGAATTTATTAATAAAGCTAAAGATAAAACTGATTCCAATATTGAAGATATAGAAGAGAAGACACCTTTAGAACTGTTGGGTGAAAACTCTAATATATTAAAGAATGAAATTCAAGATTTACTATTAGAAAAAATACTTAGTTGTTCCCCAGGTTTTTTCGAGAGATTGATTGTTAAATTAATTGTATCTATGGGCTATGGCGGCTCTGTGAAAGATGCGGGAAAAGCTATTGGGAAAACTGGGGATGAAGGTATAGATGGTATTATAAAGGAAGATGTTTTAGGGCTAGATATGATATATCTACAAGCTAAGAGATGGAAGAAAGAATCTACTGTATCTAGACCAGATATTCAAACCTTTGTAGGTAGCCTTGTAGGTAAACAAGCATCAAAAGGTATTTTTATTACTACTGCCAAGTTTTCACAAGGTGCAATTCAATATGCTAGCTCTATTGATAAGCGAGTAATACTGCTTGATGGTCAACAGCTAACAGATTTAATGTTTAAATATAATGTTGGGGTTAGTGACGAAGAAGTTTTTGTTACAAAAAAAATCGATTTGGATTTCTTTGAAGAATAAACCTCACTTAACTACATCACGGTGAACCCAACCATTAGTAAATGAGGTTTTTAGAAGAAGAGCTGAAATACATAATAATTGTATATTTCAGCTCTTTTTATTTTATCGCTGAATATTAGGTTTTTACAGCAGTGGAATGTGAAAGAATAGAAGGATGGAGCTACCGTTAAAAAAATACCAAATACATTTGTCGCTGTGCTAATATGAAAGACTGAGCTTAATAAAATGGAGAGGAGTTACAAATGAAAATAAATCGATTAATAGCGAACAATATAAACCATTTAGATGCAGCACTGGTGGAAGATCAATCATTAGGAATTGCTGGGTTATCCGGTTCCGGGAAAACGACTTTTTGTCAAACCATTGGGGAAGAATCCAAGAAGCGTCTCGTTTCCTTATTGCCCAAGTCTGAATATCAGTATTTATTTCCTAATATTATGGAAACCAACTTCAGCGCCATCAAGATGGAAGAAATGCCGCTGGTCCTTTTTCTCGGCAAATCATCCATTTCAGCCAACCCCCGTTCAACCATTGGCACACATACTGGTGTGTTTAAAGAGATTCGTGTTTGTCTTGCAGAAAAATTCAATCTTTCTCCGGAAGTTTTTTCATTTAATAATGCCTTAGGCTGGTGCCCCACTTGTAAAGGACGCGGTACGACGAAAAATGTCGAATGTCCAAAGTGTGAGGGGAAGCGCTACAATCAAGAAGTCGAGCAATATACCATTGAATTATTAGACCACCCGCATACTATTTCCGATATTAACAACTTAAGCATCGAAACGATCCTTTCACTCGCAGAGACATTACATATTAGTGAAGCTAAACAGCATATTCTCCAAAATATAATCAATATGAATATTGGTTATTTAAGTTTGAATCGTATTATGGGGACAGTGTCAGGGGGAGAATTAACCCGGCTTTATTTGGCCGAATTCATGGCAACAAGTGAAAATACCGTGATCATCATTGATGAAATCTCCGTCGGTCTTGATCATCAAACACTATTGAAAATTTTAGAACAGATTAAGCAATTAGGTTATAAAAATCAAATTTGGCTCATTGACCACTCAGACACGGTGTTAGATAGCACGAATGAACAATTGTTCTTTGGACCTGGCAGCGGGAAATATGGCGGGAAAATTGTTGAGGAATCACCGCGTCCCAAACCAATCAGCTGGGAACGAAATGAAGCAGCGCCAACGGAATACTATCAATTTAAGGATCTTTACTGCCGTAATATTCAAATGGAAGAAATTTGGATTCCTAAGAATAGGCTCGTTACCTTTACGGGTGAGTCAGGCTGCGGTAAATCAACACTTGTCAATGAATGTATCTCTAAAGATTTTCAGAAGCGGTATCCAAAAGATAAGCTAGTCATGGTCGGGCAGGACAGAAACAAATCGATTACCAGTCGATCAACCGTTGCGACGTTTCTTGATATTAAAAAGAAACTCACCAAATACAGTGATGAAATTGATGATATTTTTCTGCGTTCGATTGAAGATATCATCGAAGAATTGCCAAAGGAAGATATCGCTCATAAACGCTTGAGCTTATTGATCAAACTTGGACTTGGGTATTTGACGTTAGAAAGAAAAACACAAACACTATCGACTGGTGAATTTCAATGTGTCCACTTAGTTTCCGAACTGTTCGCGAAGACAAGAAACCCACATACGCTGTTCATTTTTGATGAGCCTTCAAAAGGGTTATCGCAAAATATTTTAAATCAATTCATCGATAGTGTCAGGGTCATCCTGGAGGATGAATCGGTCTCCATCATCATGATTGAACATAATGGTTATATGCTGGAAAGCTCGGATTTTATCGTTGATTTTGGTAAAAGACAGCTAACACCTGTCCAGCATCTTGAAGTTGTCAGTCATGATGATCATTATCGTCACAAAAACAATGGAGATCGAGTGGTGCCATTGCAGATCTCTTCCACACTTCGGTCAAAAAAGGGCATCAATTATTTACAGGAAAATCATCTGGACTATTTCAAAAAGGCAGAGAACGTCTATAAGGGCGGCATTTTAAAAAGCTTATCACCAATCGCTCGTGTGATTTATGGTGAGTACGAGTCAGACACGATCGCACCTGTGATCGCTATCGATCTTGAACGGCACTTGTACAGTCAATATACGTTTCTTTATGAATTGGGCGGAATGATCAACCATCTAGTGGCAGCACATCCAACCAATAAAGATACAAGAAGCTTCGACTTCTATTCTGCAGAAAATCATTGTCCAAGCTGTTCGGGCCGCAGAGTCATTGAAAAATTTGACTTTGATGTCGTCATTCAAGACAAAAACGTGCCATTCTGGGATGGCTTATTACATCCAGACGTAATGGAAGTATTAAAATATTATCAACATACAAAACTGCAATTCCTGTTTGATGAGATCAAGAATGAACTCGGTCACGACATTAGTAAAAGCTATAATGAGATGACAGATGCCGAAAAGCAGACCTTCTTATATGGGTATTGGGAAAAGTCCTTTTATGATAAAGCAGGCAAGGCATCAAGAACATGGGAAGGATTCAATTTCATCATTGGACGTTATATGTTCATATCGAAATCAATCATTAAAGAGCAGATGAAAGCATCAAAAGAGATGATCGCCTGTCCTGTCTGTCAAGGAACGGTCCTGAACCATCATAAAAAACTGACATTTGGTGATACAGACATTCGCGAGATCATCCAACAGCCGATTGATCAAGTCATCAAAATTGTGGGGAAGCTGCCGGAACTGGAAAAACTAAAAGCAATTGTGGGTGGCGATATCGCACTTACAGATGATGTCTCATTCCTTCCTCGGGAAACAAAAGCATCGTTGAAAATGCTCGAACTTGAACTGGCAAGCTTCGTCGGGTATGAAGTGGTTTTACAAAATACCCTGCCATTCTGGGGCAGCATTAAAGGCAATATCGAAGCAATCAGCAGCAAAAACCAGATCACCATCTGTGACTTTGCCAATATTAACGAAACAAGAGAAACCATTATTGATAAATACTTCACCAATGGCAAATACAAAAAACTAACCTATGTCTATGAAGCATTTGGCTACAAAAAAATCGTTACCCAAATCAATAAAATTAAAGCAAGTCATAAATGCCCATTCTGTAATGGCAAGAAAGTCATTTCAGAAGATAACATCCATGACGGTGTGTATAAATTAACGATACCTTGTGTGAGTTGTCATGCCAGTGGCATCGATGATGAAGGTCGTAAAGCAATCGTAGATAGCATCGACGTGCAGACCTGGCTGACAGGAAAAGTAAAAGATGCCGTGGCTGAAAGTCAACGTACCGAGGCCGTTGCCGATATTCCGATTTTCGCCCGGATTCGTGAGCTGAATAAACGAGATATGATGGCGGTTTATCAATGCCTTGAACAGAAAAAATAAATAGTGACAGCACTCTATTGAACAGAAGGGGTACCATCTAAATTATTTAAACAAGATTGGATTATCCTTCATGTTTTTTTACTGTAATCCTTATTGGATTGAAGAAATTTGCGACACTCCTGCCGAATTACTGGCTAGCCAAGACCCCACAGCCGCTTGCGGTGAGGAGGCTTGGCAGACAGTCGGCGGAAAGGGAGCGGATTTCTGAAATTCACCGGTATTTTTTAAAATAAAAAAACTGCAGGCAAATTCGCATTTCTTCGAGTTTGTCTACAATTTTTTTAGGTTTTTAAACTTTGACCGTTGATTTCCACTCCTGGCACTCGCTTTCCGCGGGCGGTCCGGGAGCCTCCTCGTCGCTTTTGCGCCTGTGGGGTCTCCCCTGGACTCGCTTTTCCCGCAGGAGTCTCGCACCTTCCGTTCCAATCAACTTTGTTTTTAAAATTTAGATAGAACCCCATTTGTCTACAAATTAAAAGTCCGCTGTAAATGGCGGACTTTTTTTATATGAGGCGTAATTATTCATTTATTTTACAGAATAATCTTCATGATAAACGGGTAGTGTTACTGAAATCGTTGTTCCCTTATTCAAAAGGCTAGTTATATGAAGTGTACCATTCATCGTTTGGATGGTCTTAACAGCCACCATTGATCCCAACCCTGTTCCTTTTTCTTTGGAACTGTAATATGGCTCGCCAAAACGATTTATTTGTTCTTTGTTCATTCCCACTCCATTGTCACTTATTTCGATAATGATATCGAAATTATTTACATAGGAAACAATACTAAGTTCCCCGCCGTTGGGCATTGCCTCTATACCATTTTTAACGAGGTTTAGGAAGCATTGCTTGAAATGTTGAATATTCCCCCGTGTAATGCCTGGAGTCAACTGTTCAGATATAGTAACTAAATTCATACTAGCCAATGGTTTGATCATTTCAATTACATATCCTATTTCACGGTTAATTGAAATAGGATCCACTTTTTCAAGTGCAGGTTTTGCAAATGCTAAGTATTCACTAATTATTGATTCTGCACTATTAAGCTCCCTAACAACATGCTCTATATATTGTTCTTTTACATCCTGAGTCAGATCAGGAGTCTTTAGCAGTTGAACAAATCCTTTCACAACCGTTAAAGGATTTCTAACTTCATGTGAAATACTAGCTGCAAGCTGACTGACTACCTCCATTTTTTCAAGCCTTATCATTTGTGTCCGAATTAAAATGGCATCTTTTAAAATTTCCATTATATATACAGCTATAGCGATAATGAAAGGAGGGAGGATGATAAAGTAAAATACGTACGCCTCCGTTATTCGAAAATAATCAGACATACCGAGTGAAATAGAGCTGGTTAGTATTCCTAGAAACAAAATTAATAGTATGGAGCTATTCAGCTTATTTTTTCTATTGAAATTTTTGAATTTGGAAGAAAAAAGAGCCGTTATAATAAAGATAACGATATAAACAATTAACGTAAGTAAATTGAAACCATAAAAAGCAAACCTAAAAGTTAATATGATGACTAACAGAGCAGCCCCTACAGGCCAACCACCATAAAGTGTCCCTATAATAAAAGGGATTTGCCTGAGATCATGGACACAATATTCATCGATATAAATAGGAAACTTCATACATAAAATAATAGGAATGCTCATGCATGCAGTGATAAGTGTCTTGCCATACTGACTTAACCTTTTGCCATGATCTAATAAAATGTAATAAATCAAAATACTTACCAAGATATAAAAAAGATTATCTAATATGTTTTGATTAATATAAATAAAATTCATTGGATTCTCCTGAAAAAGTAACCGTTTGGTTTATTATACAAGAATAACACTAAAAAAGAGAGTCTTAATAAAGTAATTTTTTTACAGAAAGGCATTTAAATTCAAAAAAAGTGTTGTTTAAAAACTCCTCTGGGTAAAAAATTCAACTTGAATTATTTACGGATTTATCAATTATAAATTTGGTTTTACATAATAAAGGAAATATAATATAGGTAGAGGTGATTTTCATTGAAAAAATGGAAAAGAGAAATAGAAATAAACGCCCCAATTGAACACGTTTGGAAGTTTCTTGATGGTTCTGTAGAAAATATGCAAAAAATAATGCCTCAAGTAGTTGAACAGAAGCCCGTTAAAATAACCGAAGAAGTGGTTGGGAGTGTATATCGCCAAAAGTATCGAGAAGGAAAACGAACCGAAGAGTATGATATAGAAACATTAGAATATTTGAATGAAACTAATGAGAAAAAGCTAAAAGTAGGCTTCATACTTGCAAAAATGTTTGATATTACAGCTTTTTACGAACTAAATAAAATCAATGACAATAGAACTTCCTTTACATATACAGTCACCAGTCGCCCGTTAAAGTGGTTTTTGAAATTACTTTTATTATTTGCTACCGATAAAGTGGTAGTCGAATTTTTAGAACGTGTCAAAAAGGTAGCTGAAGCCGAAACAAGTGGGTAAGGATTTAATTAAGTCAATTTTCCGCATGATAGGGGGCATACAACTTGTCCATGTTGGTGGGGTGTGCTTTGATCGTTTCATTCCACTACAGGAGTCTCGCACCTTCCGTTTCAATCAACTCTGCATGAAAACTAAGTTGACACAGCAACACAGATAGAAAATGATCCATCCATCTTTTTCAAGATGGATTCTTTTTTATTTGATCGTAAAACATTGGGGTGTATGGGATTTTTGACTGAACTTACAGGTGCTACCCCAAAAAGGGAGTTGCTTCGGACGTTATTTTTCTAAAGGACTAATGGAGTCACTTAACGCCGTTTTAAGGAATACGAGAATAATAAGTTATGGTGTCGGAGTAGGAGTAAAGGCAGGTTTAGAAGAAGATAAGTAATTCTAAAAAACAGTGAATAAAACAAAATTAAAATTAGGTGGTGAATTTTGATATTGATGTTTACAAATAAAGAGAATTATAAAAAGGCTTTAAATTTCGGATTATTATTTTATGCGATATTCGTGGGGTTAAGTGGAACAATTTCCTTTGCAGTTCTATTATTTTGGGTTGTCCCAAAAGATCAAATATCAACAATATTAGTACCTTTACTTTTCATAGCTTTATTTCTCTATGGTACTTGTGCTTTATCTATACTTATTCGTTCAAAAATCAATAAAAAATGAGTGATTATAAGTTGAAGCTTTTACCAATATAAAAGGTAATTGATGGTGGCTAAATTTGATTATATAAAAAATAGTAATCATAGTTTTTTTCTTCAATGCATCTGATATCACATGAGTATTTGGTTTAATTAATATTATTAAATATTCCATATATGAAAATCCTGAATTCAATTTTGGGATATTTCAATCTGAATTTTTGGTTATTATGCGATTATGATGCAGCTTCTTATAACGCTGCTTATAAGAAATACTAACAGGGAGAGGAGGAATGAAAACAATGGGTAAGAAAATAGTTCAGTTACTTGCTTCACTATTATTTATATTTAGTCTTTCTTTGATAGTTTCAGCTTGTTCTAATTCCAAGAAAGATGTAAGTAATGTCAGTTCGGAGGAAAAAAAAAATCTAAAGGTAATTCAAATGGATGGTACTTTTGCTGTAGATGTGGATGATCCAAAAGAAACTGTAGGTGATGCAGATTACGTTTTCATAGGCCGAGTTGATGAAGATGTTGACACTATATACAAAGATCCAGTAACAATTGAAACTAGTGACGGTGCTAAAGAGGTTTCAACACCGTATACAAATTACCAAGTTACTGTCCTACAAAATCTAAAGGGTAATTTAGTTACAGATACTTCCATACCTATTCAAAAGGCTGGAGGGATAAATGAAGACGGCTCTTCTGTTGTTTTGTATGAAGATGATACATTACCGGAAGAAGGAAAATCATATGTGTTTTTAGCGTATGCACAAGATGATGGATCTTTATTAGTATCAGGTCCAAATTCAAATGAATACGTTGAAGGTATTAAGCAAGATGTGACTAGTGAAAAAATGGAAAAAGGTAAAGCTTCTTTGAACGAGGAAGCCACAGAGGTAGTTTCTGAGTATGAAAATGCATATGAAAATGAAATACCTACAGATAGAGACCGTTCAGAATCTGAATTTGATGCTGAGCAATAAAAACTTAAAGAAAAAAGAGCCGTTTATAGGCTCTTCAGGCTGTCGACAAAGTCGACAGTTGTTTTTTTATAAAAAGTTTAGCAACAATATATTGTGTCCTTTAAAAAACACGTTAGGACTCATGTTGAACGTCCCAAAAAATCGGGTTGTTATTACATTCAGCGATAGCAAAATGTATTGGCTTCTGTTATACCTCGATCTCCATTCCAATGTTCCGTTCTTTCGATTGGCGGTAAACACCTTTTGCGACAGCGAGGTCAAAGTAAGCAGCACCGACTGATTTAAAGAAGGTAATTTCCTCTTCATTTTCCCTGCCTGTTTTGGTCAGCGTTACAAGTTCATAGAGCTCGCCGTGAATATCATTAAACGACCAATTTCCCTGATTGGCTGCAGAAATGAGTTCTCCTGCTTCATCCTTCACGCCCGCCAAATCGTCGACGATAATTTTAGCAGCGCGTGATACCGTGGTATTATCCACTTCTTTCATATCCGGCAAATAAGACCCGACCCCGTTAATGTGTGTGCCCGGCTTTAAATCCTCCCCATTAAATACAGGCTCGTTCGAGCGGGTTGCACAGCAAATAATATCTGCTTGACGAACAGCTGCTGAAACATCTTCGAAAACTTCAAAAGGAACGGTTACACCGAATGCCCGCAGCTTTTCACCGAATTTCTCCGCTTTCTCTCGTGTGCGATTTACTAATAAAATACGTTCAATGTCCCTTACGGCTAACACACCAATTGCTTGTTCAAATCCCATAGCTCCTGTTCCGATGATCGTGAGAACCCGGGCGTCTTTACGAGCAAGAAAGTCTGTGGCAATGCCGCTCAATGCCCCCGTTCTGAGACGTGTTAAATAGGAGGCATTCAACAATGCTAAATGTTCGCCATTTTCTGCATCTGACAGCAAGATGACTCCTTGTGTTGTTGCCATCCCCCTTGAAGGATTCTTTGGAAAAATGGTAACGACCTTGACCGCCGAAACTTCCTCAGATAAATCAGCGCTTGGCATGTAAAGTGCCGATGCCTCGTGTTGAGGGAAAGCTAGAACTGTGCGATGAGGGTTGTCTATTTTTTTAGCACCATGTGCATCCAATACGGTCTTTACATCCGCTATTGCGTCTTTCATTCCATATGATTGTTGAATTTCCTTCTCACTTATAACTAACATTCAATTGTCCTCCTTGAAGTAAGAGAACCATAGATTACATGGCTCTAGTATTATGCGTTTCGTCTAATTTCTGATTACTGCGATCCTTAACTGCCCAAATCGCTGCTAGTGACAGGAGAGATGCAAAAATAATATAAATGGCGACAGGAACATAGGAGTTATTAAATCTATTAAGTAAAGCCGTTGCGACTAGCGGCGCTGTTCCTCCTGCCAGAGCTGCTCCGATTTGATATCCAAGCGTGATGCCGGTATAGCGAATCTTTGCATCGAAAATTTCCGAGAACATCGTTCCAAGAACAGCTGTGATGGGTGCCCAAATAACCCCTAAACCTATCACTGTTGCAACGATTAATAGCAGTACCGATTTTTGCTGCAGCAACCAGAAGTATGGGAATGCAAACAGTGCCATCCCAATCGTTCCAACTATAAACAGCTTTTTGCGGCCTATTGTATCAGATAACTTCCCCATGAATGGTATTAAAATCGTTGTTATAATTGTTGCAGTCATGACTGCAGTTAATGTAGCTGTCCGTGAGAAACCGAGATTTGAAGTAGCATATGATACGACAAATGTGCTAAAAATATAAAATGGCGCTGTTTCTACCACTTTGGCTCCCACGGCGATAAGCACTTCACGCCAATAATTCTTAAGAGTTTCTACAATCGGCAGCTTTGGTACCTCTCCGGATTCCTTTACTTTTTTGAAAGACGGTGTTTCATCAATTCCTTTACGAATCCATAGGCCAAAAAATACAAGCAAAGCACTAAAAATGAATGGTAAACGCCATCCCCAAGTCATGAATGCGCTTTCAGGAAGCTGTGTCATAATAGATAAGGCAATGGTTCCAAGCAGCATTCCTATCGTAACACCCATCTGGGGAATAGCTCCGAACAAGCCCCGTTTTTCAGCGGGAGCATATTCAACGGCCAATAAAAGCGCGCCTCCCCATTCACCGCCAATTCCTAGACCTTGAACTAAGCGCAACGTAATTAATAAAATCGGCGCCCAAATACCAACTGCTTGATACGTAGGAAGAAGCCCCATCCCAAATGTTGCGACCCCCATTAAACTAAGTGTTAAAACAAGTGTTTTCTTTCTCCCAATACGATCACCAATATGGCTAAAGATCACTCCGCCAAAAGGGCGGATGAAGAATGCTAACGCAAAGGATGCATAGGAAAGCAACAGCCCTATTGTCGGATCCTCATTCACAAAGAACAACTGGTTAAACACGAGTGCTGCAACGGTGCCATATAAAAAATAGTCAAACCACTCAATTGAACTTCCGACTAAACTCGCGACTAAAATTCGCCGCATTTGTTTCTTCTCCATCTTGAGTCACCCCTTCATAATTGAAGTATCACTTCAATTATTATTTCTTTTATATTAAATAATTAAAAATTTTCTGTCAATATTTTTTGGTAAGTTATTAATGACGGAACATTCATCAAAACTTGTCATGTATAATGTAGCTAGATACTATGTAAAAAAGGGGGCATCTGTATGCCTTTCGATTCAATCGGGACAAAAATGAAATTATTGAGGAAAGAGCGAAAACTAACATTAAAGAGCCTGGCTGAACAAACAGGCGTTTCGATTAGCTTTTTATCACAAGTAGAACGGGGAAAATCAAGCGTCACATTAGAGTCATTAAAAAAAATCGCTGATACATTAGATGTCAATCCAAGTTTCTTTTTTTCTGAGGACCGCTCCCAAGAAAATTCTGATTATAATCATGAACAATTTCATTATCAGAATTTATCCAGCGGCATTCGTGATGCTGTTTTTTCGCCTATTCTTGTCACCTTAAAGCCAGGTGAAAATAAAGGAAGCGCTTTTTCTCATAGCGGACATGAATTTTTATTCATTATCGAAGGGAAGTTAACCGTGGAAATAGAGGGAGAAAGAATAGAACTCCATGAACAGCAGTCGTTCATGTTTGATGCTAGAAAAGCCCATTACTGGTTTAACTTCTCGGATCAAATTGTCCGGTTTTTGATGGTGTCGTCGAAATAACTTCACGGTGTTCTGGAATGAAAGTATCCAGTTAACGAAATAGTTGGTTGTTGTTGTAAATGAGGTCATATGTCGTACAAAAGGATAGATGTAAACAGGGATCCCTCACTGTTCATCTATCCTTTCTAACTGTTAATTTGTGTCTTTGCATTAGGTCCTCATTAGTTGATAAAATGATTTATCAGCTGTGTTTCTTTGATGAAACTATAATGTGGAGCGCTATGCTTATCTTTCAACAAATAGAAAGTGGGATTTTATGATTAACCTGCATCAAGTGAGTAAAAAATTTTCACAGTTTCAGGCCATTAAGTCTGTTACTTTAACAATACCTAAAGGTGAAATTCATGGAATAATCGGAGCAAGTGGAGCAGGGAAATCAACGTTGCTGCGGTTAATGAATTTGTTGGAGACCCCAGATGCGGGCGAAGTGGAGGTAAACGGCCAAAGATTGACAAAACTGAACAATAAAGCACTTCGAGGGGCACGGAAGTCGATTGGCATGATCTTTCAGCATTTTAATCTTGTGGCAAATAAAACGGTTTATGACAATGTGGCAGCCTCTTTAGAGCTGGCAAATTACCCAAAGAAAGAACGTCGGAACCGTGTTGTAGAGTGTCTTCAATTTGTCGGATTGGAGAAGGAGATGGAGAGATATCCTGCACAATTAAGCGGGGGACAAAAGCAACGTGTTGCCATTGCAAGGGCATTGGCAAATAACCCGCAAGTGTTGTTATGTGATGAACCGACTTCTTCCCTTGATCCAAATACAACGGCTGAAATATTAGACGTGCTAGAGAACATAAACAAACGCTTCGGTGTTACGATTGTCATTGTTAGTCATGAGCTGGATGTCATTAAAAGTATATGCAATCGTGTTACGATCATGGCAGATGGAGAGATTTATAACACTGTCTTAATCGAACCAACCGGGATTCAAAAAAGGGATAATCGTCCAGAATACTTTATCGAACAATTAGCAGAGAATGGTGGGCTAGGTCATGCCTGAGATTTTAGTTCAATATGAGGCAGAAATTTGGCAGTCAATTGGAGAAACCATTATTATGGTGGGTGTGTCCATTTTAGCTGCGATTTTGATTGGATTGCCTGTCGGGACCTTGCTATTTCTTTGTAGGAAGGGTCATTTGCTTGATAATCCGTGGGCTTTCTCGATTTTAAATTTACTTGTAAATATAATCCGTTCATTCCCATTTTTGTTATTGGTTGTTTTTTTAATCCCGTTTACAAGGTTCATAATCGGCACAGCCATTGGTACAGCATCTGCTTGCGTTCCATTAGCGATCATTGCCATTGCCCATTATTCGCGATTGGTCGAGCAATCTTTATTGGATGTACCAAAGGGTGTAATCGAGGCAGCCATTTCCATGGGGGCTTCTGTAAAGGATGTCATATTTAAATTTCTTTACGTGGAGGCTCGTTCAGGGCTTGTCCTCGGACTAACAACATCGATTATCAGCTTTATTTCCTATTCAACGATCATGGGAGTGGTCGGAGGCGGCGGTATCGGGGATTTTGCCATCAGGTATGGCTATCAGCAGTTTAAAACAGAGTTAATGATTTATATGATTATCATTATGATTATTCTAGTACAGCTTATCCAATTTATTGGAACAGCTGTAGCCAGAATGATTGATAAAAGATAAATAATGGAGGGAAACATCATGAAAAAAATACTCTTTCTCATGACAGCAATTATGTTGCTTTTAGTAGGATGTGGAAAGGCGAATGAAGTAAAAGAGAAAGAAAATGCACAGAATCAGGAGAAGGAAGAGGTAACATTGAAAGTGGCCTCACTCATTCCCCCAATGACTGAAATTCTTGAGCTTGTTAAACCAAAGCTGGCAGAGGAGGGCATTAACCTGGAAATGGTTGTATTAGGTGATAATGTTCAGCCTAACACCGCACTAGCGGCAGGAGAAGTGGATGTGAACTTCTTCCAACACGTTCCGTATATGGAGGAATTCAATCGAAACAAAAATGCCGAGCTTGTACCAGTGAAACCCATTTATTTTGCCAATTATGGTGTGTATTCCAAAGAATACGATTCAATCGATCAATTGCCAAAGGGTGCCGTTATTGCCATTGCAAATGATGTGTCGAATATCGATCGTTCATTGGCATTGCTAGCACAGCATAAAGTTATTACTTTAAAGGAAAAAAAGGGTCCATACTATACAATGTCTGATATTACGGAGAACCCTAAAAACTATAAGTTTAAAGAAGTGGATTTATTAATGCTAGCGAGAACGTATGATGAAGCAGATGCGATAGTGATAACACCTGCTTACGCTGCACCGCTTGGATTGACACCAAAAAATGACGCTCTTCTCACAGAAGGTGTTGAAAATGACTTTGCGATTACATTAGTAGCACGCAAGGATAACGTGGATTCTGAGCCAGTCCAAAAGTTGGCCAAGGCTATGACAAGCCCAGAGGTACGCAAATTTTTAGAAGAGAAATATAGTGAAACTGCCATACCGGCATTTTAATTTTGATACAAAGAAAGGGCTATTCCTGTTAATGGAATAGCCCTTTTTACGTATTAGTTTAAAATACTGTCCAGCTTGCCAATTTTTTGTGGCTCCTGGCCCATTTTTGTTCAATATTACAAAGCTTAAAGAAATATTCTATTAGCCTATCCTCTTTGTACTGAAAACTATTTCCTTCATTATTAATCCGTTTAGTAAAAAGTCCTTTCAATTCTTGAATAAATATAGAAACTCTTCTAAAATATATTTAGTCCATAATTTTACAGTGAATAAAAATATTACATATAAATGAAATCTAGTTATAAGAAAAGAAGTTGAAAGGACTTTCCATTATGTCTATGATTTACGAATCTCAAACACTAGTTTCTGCCATGCAAACGCGTGTCGGACAATATAAGGACTTGAAAGAACAGCTCACGGAATTAAAAAAAGGATTTGAGAGTATCGTTCATTTGGATGATGAGCTACAGGGTCGTGGCGCAGAGGCCATTAAAGGGTTTTACAAAGCACAGATTGATGTCGTGGATTCTTGGCTGGGCCTGATCAATCGGCACGTTGCCTTTTTAAGTGGAATTCAAGGAGATACAATCGAAGCTAACCTGAGTGAAGCTGTGGTCACGGTCCCTTTTTTAGAGGAAGAGCTGGAAAGCGCCAGTCGAAATTCCAAGGAAATGGTCACAGCCCAAAAAAATGATCTGAAAAAAATATTGGCTGGAATTGATGATATCATTCAGTTAGAACCTTTTTCCGATGATGTGTTCTTTGAGAATATGGAAAAAGCTGAAAGGAAACGGAACCAAACGATAGACAAAGTAAACGAGATCGATCATAAGTGGACGGCTGAATATGCCAAATCCGAAGCGGACCAAGCGGCAGTGGCGGCACTCATGGAGCAATTGAAAATATCCAGTACAAGGGGAGGAGAAGTATCCCCTCTCTATTTTAATGCAACAGCTTATAAAAATAGTGAAGCCTATAAAAACCTAGAAGTAAGGAAAAAAGAAACCGCGGAATACCTGAAGGTTAAGCAAGAGGAAGCAGAGAATCGTCGGATCAAAGACTTGAAGGCACAACTCGATCATGTAACAGATCCAGATGAGTTCCTCAAAATCGCCAAGCAGATCGGGTATGAAAACTTAGGGCTAACCCAGCAGCAATATGTTATGCAGCTAGAAGCGGCTAAGCAAACCGCAGACATTGCAAAAGGAATCGGCGTAGGCCTTTATGATGTAGGTAAAGACTTTGTGACAGGAGTTTGGGACTTTGTCACAGATCCTGAGGACACGGTTGAAGGTGTAGTAAATTCGATCCTTCACCCGATTCAAACCTATAAATATATTTCCAAGTCCATCTCGGATTCTTATGAAAAAGATATGGTAAATGGCGATGCCTATTCGCGGGCTCATTGGGTGTCCTATGCCCTCGGAACAGTCGTCACATCAGTAGTAGGAACAAAAGGAGCAGGTGCTGTAGCAAAGACTGGGGCAGCCACTACAAAAGCGGCTGCAGTTAAAGGTGCAACGAAGGCAAAAGAACTGGTCTCCATTCCTAACTTATTGCCATACAATCCAAAAAACCAACTGTCGTTGGCAGGTGGAGTACCTTATAATGTGGTTAATGGTACTGGGTTGAAGGATCAGTTAATTTCAATGGCGAGAGTGGAGTATGAAGTTAGTGGTAGGGGTATAGATAATGCTGTAGAAAATACAGTGAAAGTTAATTATAGTGATATTAGAGCTTACCGTGATATTGAAATTGAAAAAATACCAATAGAATACAGGGCTGACCATAGACTCGTCACCGAAATGAACTATAAGGGAAAGAAAAAAAGCGGAACTAACGCAGCAGGATGGGAAAGAAGTGCTTCGAAACACTTTAATGAATTACTAGATAATCATCCTGAATTTTTCAGCGAAGCAAATGTTGAAAGAATTGAGAATGGATTAGTCCCTGTAGTAGATGACGATTTTATTAAACATTTTCCTCAGTATAGAGATACTAAGGGTGATAAACTAATACATCACCATATCGGTGGCGGAGGTCAAGCAGCTGCGGTTCCACAATCATTGCATAAAGGCTTTGGAGGAATACACAATTTTGAGAAAGAACACAATATTAGGGGGAACGACCCGTTGACTGAAATTGGAGAAGTATTTACGTCAGAAAAGAAACCATAACATTATTACAAACAATCAACTGAAGGAAATTATTAATAAATAGTGGAGGTATAAAATATGATTTCGCCACAGGAGTTTTTGAACAAATGGAATAGTGACACCTATGGTTTGGTTAATTATGATGAATCTAATATTAATTCATTTTCCTTAACTAATGAAACCAAGAATTTTTTAATTAAAGCAGGGTTACCTGAGTCTGCTCCACCTTTTCTAACTTTCGAATCTTCAACCAACGGTGGGGGGATTAGACTAACTGAAAAAAATAATAGTTTAGGAAAAATGTATGATAGGTTTATATATTTAGGGTATACTGGTAGCGGAAATCCAGTATGTATTAATGAATCTAACTCTGAGGTCGTATATATTGATTATGATAATGAAAATAATAGTGTATTAATAAATTCTACAATAGCAAAGTTTGCAGAGTCTTTGCTTTTCTATGTAGAATTTATAAAAAAGTTAAAAGCTGTTAATGGAAGAAGAGCCTATCTTGAAAAAAATGCAACTAAAGAATTGTTAGACTGGATTTCCAAGAGCCTTCATCAAATTGACGCTGTTTCTTTAACTCAAGGTGGGTTCTGGGAAGAAGAACTTGTCAGCTTTAGTGAATAAAATATATAGGGTGAAATAGTATTACATTTAATATTATAGATACAGAAGAATATTTTCAGATGTACGAAAACCTTGATTGGCTAAACGCTATTCAAGGTTTTTTGTTTAATGGAAAAGTAAAGTTAATGGGAGAAATATAAGGTAAATGACCAAAAAGAAATAAATAATTTATGGAAAGGACAACATCGTTGACGATATCTAGAAATTCAAAACTCATGGTGGTTGTACCATCAAGGCATTATGTTTTAATACTTGGTTTGTGAGAAAGATACGATAAATAGGCAAGATGACATTTTACATGGTAAGGGTAGTTTATGACATTACATAGCTAACAAACTAACGAGAATGACAAAGCTCGTGGCGATAAACAAAGGGTGACGTGAAAGGGTAATCTCTTACTGTGTGGATTCTAAATTTTGGGTTGTATTTTTACTGGAGACGGTCGTATAATACTCGCTATCGTTTAAAAAGCGTTACAAAAATTAAAATTTATGTAACGGGAGGGTGAAAAGTTGAACGTTGTTGGCAGGGGGAGTACTGAATGAATAAAGAGGAATTAACCAATTTTATTAATGAACATAAGGAATCAGATGACTTTACAGGTGGAGTAGATGAAAGTCAAATCAGTGCTGTCCAAAATGAGCTAGGGGTGGAATTATCAGAAGGTTATAAGTGGTTTTTAAATACCTATGGTTCTGGTGGGTCATTTGGTGTTGATATTTTAGGAGTGGCTAAGTCAAATAGAGCTCCTGTTGTTGTTAACACGAAGAGTTATAGAGATTTAGGATTGGAAAAGGATTTAGTAGTTATTGAAAATGCTGGAGAATATGTTAATTGTTTATATACAAGCAAAATGAAGAATAATGAGTGCCCAGTAATAGCGTGGAATAGACAAGTTGGACTTGATAACTACAATACAGCAAAGAACTTTTATGAGTTTTTATCACAAAGGTTATTGGATGCAAAAGAAGCATGGGAAGAAGATTTTTAAAATAGATAACTAAAAGCAATTTATAAATGGGATTAACGAAAATCAAATACTCATGAAGGTCTTACCATTTAAGGATTAATAACGATATTTTGTAATAAAAATAAGCCCGATAATAAATTCTACGGACCTCGATTGATAAAGTCAGTCGAGGTTTTTTTATAACTATTATGAGTTTTAAAGTTGGCCGGAAGGAGGGAACGAAACAGTTTACATGGGATTGAAGCACTTAGGAATGTTGTTGATAATATTAAAATTGAAATGACTATTGATATTCAATATTAGAAGGTGAATTAGTTGAAGTATTCTGAGTTACAAGAATTTATTATGGAAAATCGTCAAGATGCTTATTTTACAGGTGGAGTAAGTGATGAAAAAGTTAAAGAAACTGAAATTAAACTACAAGTCCCACTTCCGGATAGCTACAAATGGTTTTTAAGAAACTATGGTTATGGTGGTATTTTTGGTGTGGAAATAATTGGTTATGGTTTAAATGGTCCAGCAGTAGTAGAGGCCACTAAAGATTATCAGAAGTATTATAAATTAATTGATGGGATAGTTGTTATAGAAAACGTTGATGAATTTGCCTATTGCCTTGATACTAATAAAATGAAGAATGGTGAATGCCCAGTTATTATGTGGGATAATCAAGAAGGCTATGGTCGAAAGGTAGCTGATAATTTCCTAGACTATTTAATCGAAAGTCTTGAAGAGGCAAAAGAAAACTGGGATGAAGATGAAGAAGATTGGTAAAAGCTGAAGGTAAAAGTTATTTATCTTGTTTTGTTAAAAGTTGAATTATGTTTATATCAGAAGAAATGGATAGAGCCTTTCGAAAAAGGGGCTATCCATTTTTTTATTCATTTAGATTTATGTACTACCATATCTTCTTAAGGCTGAAAGAATCGAACGAAACAGCTTATTAAAACAATTCAACAACTTCAGAAAGAAGTACTGGAAATGGCGGTCTATTAATCTAGAAAAGGTGAAAATTAATCATGAATAATGAACATTTAGAATTGACAAATGATTATACGGAAAAAGGAGGCAGATAACATTTTATAGGACGACATAAATGAAAATATGTTATCGGTTATTTTTTAGCTTAGTAAAATTAACTCAATTTTATGGTGCATAAAAGCTACTATGGTTAGCTTAGGATTCAATAGTTTTTTTGAATTTTACTATATTAACAAGGTTTTAATATAGTGTAAGTAAATTACCTGAGAGTAATTATATTATTGGTTACACTAGTTATTAGACTTTAATGAATTTATTTAAGTGAAAGTAACAATACAGTAATGGTGTGAAAATCTAGTACATAGGGAGTGTTTTTTTATATTCAAAAATATTATGACTATTAGTATTTGCCTATTTCTGATAATATTAAATTGGGTTAATTGGAAAATTTTAAAATTTTCATTGTTTTAATTGAAGCATTAATTGGGAGTGTATACATGGATAAATATCAAGATGGATTGGTAGTAGAAAAAAGGGACACACACAATGCTGCTTCTTCTTGGAGTGGTTATGATTATCAGGGAAAAGTTGCTATTTATTGGGTATTGTATCTCATTAATAAGATGGATTTAAATGACAATAACATTACTGATTTCTCCTTAGAAATCGAACATTTAGAAGACTTCACTATTAAATATACAGGAAACCCTCATTCGATTCATCAAGTAAAATCCTACCAAGATAAAACTACTATCAGCGCTTATAAAGAAGCAATTTTAGAATTAATGGGAAAATGTGCAAAATATGGGTCGATAACCTCTATGCATCTCCACACTTGCTGTTCTATTGATGTACCCAAAAAAGAGAATTTAAAAAAGTTGTTATTAGAAACCAATCCAAAAACGAAGATCGAGCAATTCAAGGAGTACAAAGATTTACTCTTTGAAAAGGGGAAATTTGAAGAAGTTTATTCAAAGTTATTTCTTAATAATCAAGAGGATGACTCCTACAAAAAAGTCATTGGTGTTTTAGAGATTGATGGTGAAATAAAAACACAAATAAAGAAGTTTTATGAAAAAAATAATGAATTTCTTGAAGTGAAATTTACTGATTCAGATGAGAATGTAAATTTTATTTTTCATAATTTTGTACATGATATCAATCAATTTGTAGCGTCTATGCATAAAAAATTGATAAAAAAGCCTGAAGTTCCTTTTTCGAACTTTCTTGATACGTTAAAATATGAATTTGTCTTCAAATTCTCCAAAAAAACGGCAACCAGTATGTTGAAATATGTTTTAGAGGAATATTTCGTACAATATTGTGAGAAAGAAGAACTAGTTCCACTCGAATGCATTAATTGGAACAAAAATTGGGCGACCATTTGTTCATTGAACGATGATGAATTTTTATTATTATGTAAAAAATTGTCTCCAACAATTAGTGTAAATATAGATACTATTATGCCTTCTGAATTTAGAGAAATTCTTATTAAACCAGGGGTGCATAAAACTTTAATACCAATGGTATTAGAAGCTGGAGATTTTGCCTTACAAGTTGAAGGTGTAAAAGATATGTTTGTCTTAAATAAAGTAGGCATTCATCATTTAATCACAACGATTGCCGAGGAATCAGGAAAAAATGCAGTAAAAATACAAGGGAAACATGTTTTTAAAGCGTTAAAGGATGATAATAATCTCACTTCAATACTTTTTGATATCCATAAGCTGATTACAAATGAGTTGGAAGGTCCCTTTGAAGGGACAATCGTGGATGTTGCACGGGCATATCAAGAATTTAGTCAAGAATTAGATATAAAAGAAACCATTACCTTACCAAAAAGAATGGAATTTATTACTGTAAATACTGCCAAAGGGGAATTCAAATGAGAAACATGATAAAACAAATTCTCGTGGAAAAAGATTTTATGATAGATGAAAGCAGTTTGGAAGACGAAATAAGCTTCCTTGCAGAACGTACACAACAAAATAAATTTGATTTCCTAACTGTGATGTTTTTAGGAGTAAATACTCCAAATAGAGAAGTAATTAAAGAGAAAGTCGAAAAGTACCTTATGAAAATTATTGAGACTAGACAAAACTTTGTTGGGATAGAAAAAAATCTGACTTTATTAATACTTTTAGAAGTAGAATCCTTAGAGGTCAATAAAGAAATAAGTTCTTTGATATACGATTTTGAGGAAGACCCATATGACTTTAAAAAATATGTGATGGTGTATACAAAAAAACAGGAGGCATTACTTGAATCTTTATTAGAAGCCTCAGCCTCAGAGGTGAATATTATAACCTTAGTCAATCAAATTTTAAACGATTCAACAAAATTTTCGAAATTCAAAAGTAAAGAAGAATCAGAGGATTCATTAATTTATGATCTGGTATCGAAATTATTTATTAAACTGCCATTTTTAAATATGGAAAATAATCAACAAACATTAACAAGCTTATATCAAGAAATTGTAGAAAGCTTTGAAGTCCAAGATAACAATTTGTGGGAATCATTTATGGAATTGATGGAAAAACCTGAAAGTGAACCAAGCATTGAGGAAATTCTGGATTGTATAGGAGTAGGTAAAATTGAATAGGTATATTATCAAAAAAATATATATCAAAAATTTCAAATCTATTGATGAAGCCATGATTGAATTAGAGGGAGACAATTTAAATGTATTGGATGGTCCAAATGGATTCGGAAAAACCACCATTTATGATGCCGTTCAATTAATATTAACTGGGAAAATTAGAAGAATTGAATCAAATAAAATTGTTACAACCAATCGAGGGTTTAGTGACCATCTATTTAGTAAGGACCAAACAAAACCAACCATAATAAAAGTGGAGTTTTTAAAAATAGATGAACCAGAAAAACGATTAGTTCTAGCTAGGGTACTAACACCAACTACTTTAACAAGTATGCAAAAACGACCACAAGATTTTTCTCATTTCCAACTGTACAAACTAATTAATATAGAGGAAGATCATTTTCAAGAGAGGTTAACTGATAAACAACTGAATGAACTTTTTGGATTAGAGGATATTGAGGAGAGATATAACCTTTATCATTACATTGAACAAGAGGAAAGTAGTTATCTATTCAAACAAAATGAAAAGGATCGGATGGGGGTAATTTCAAAGCTTTTTAATATAGAAGCTGAGATGAACCAAAAAATATTCTTAGAAAAGGCTAAAAATAAAATAATAAAGGCAAAAACAAAACTTGAGGGACAAATAAGGAAATTAGAAAGTGAATTTAAGCAGGAGAATCAATCCAGCATTGAAGTTCAACCTTATAAACCCTTAATTGATTTGGAAAATGTATTGAATATTCCTTGGGATCAGGAAAATATAAAACCTCTAGATCATAAACTAAAAGAGGAATACTTAGATGAAGTAGATGAGATAAAGAATCTGATTTTAAACTCAATAGATTTTCAAAAAGAATTAAAAAATGAAAAAATAAATGGGATTTCACAAAATGAGAATAAATTAAAAGCGTTTATTGTTCTTGGTTATTTTTACAAGCAATATGATGAATTAGAAAAACAATACCAAAACCAAATAAAGTTTGTACAAATTCTTGATATCTTAAAGAACAAAGAAATCATTCATAAAACAATAGATTTAGATTTTATTTTCGAAAGAATTGAATTGCCTTTCGAAAAAGAAAACATCAACCAAAGAATTAACTTGATAAAAACTTACAATGTTAACTCAAATGCAATTTCAAACATAGTTAATCAGATGAATTTAACACGTGGAAAGCTACTTAAAGATTATGAAAGATTTATTGAAAACAACCCAGAAAAACAAAGTGAATGTCCTTTTTGTGGCGATACTAAAAACAGTTATGAGGAATTAATAGATCAAATTAATCACAGAACGGAAGAATTAAAACAAAACTTTGATGCATCGGCTAAAACAGTAAATGATGAACTTGAAAAACTCTTTAATGAATATCTTAATCATATTGCTCAAAAGATAGAAGGGGAGTTAAGCCTTCAATCTTTGGATAAAGATTTTTTTGAACAGCTAAAGACATATAAAAATGTCATCACAGATATGATAAAAGCAACAGAATGGTTTCTAGAATTAGATATTAACATTGACTTATATATCAATAAAGACAAAAAATATATAGAGGATTTAGATCAAAAAGTTTTGGAGTTAAAATCGGATATTGAAAAGAAAAGGTCTAAAGTAAATGATTTTTGTAGAGAGCATATGAATTCTTTCAAAAGAATTTATCGAGACCGATTTAATCAAAATGATCAATTAATAGCGAAAATAAGCGAAACATCTATAGAAGAAAAAAAGAACTATATCGAAAATCAATATTTTTTACAATCAAGTTTGTCTTTCCAAAAGGTTCAACAACTCAAAATACAGCAAAGTAAAATAGAAGAATCAGTTCAATCTTTAGGACGAATTATAGCTGTATATAATAAAAAAATAAATAAGCATCGTGGGAAAATGATTAGTGATATCGAAATACCTTTTTACGTGTATAGTGGTAAAATTATCCAATATCATCAAAGGGGAATTGGTGTTTTTATCAAAGAAGATAAGGATACAAATCAATCGGGAGAAACTCAATTAAAGTCAATTAATTTTGTTCCTCCTCAAAAAACAGATCATGATATTGTACATTCATTTAGTTCTGGCCAACTTTCTTCAACCGTAATCGCATTTACATTAGCACTAAACAAAGTATATGGGAATAGGGGTATTATGACACTGCTTATAGATGATCCTATTCAAACAATGGATGAAATGAACATGGCATCTTTTGTGGAACTGTTAAGGAATGAATTTAATGATCGTCAACTAATTCTTTCAACACATGAAGACAATATTTCACTTTTCATTAGATATAAGTTTTTAAAGTACGGATTAAGCGTTGGGAAAATAAATGTGAAGCAAAAACTATATACAAGATAAAAATATGGAATCTACTAATAAATAATTGGTAGATTCCATATTTTTTTGTATTGGGTATTTTTTCTATTCCCATTTGCTTAAGAAGATTGAAAATTGGAAATATTAGTAATGAAAAAAGTGAGAGGAAATGGTTTTATGAATAAAATTTTAGATAAAGTTTATAAAAATCAAATAGTCGGAACTATTAATACTTATATTAGAATGATTAATGAATCGGACAAATTAAATGAAAATGGTCTAGGTATCATTGAAAACGAATGGTATTCCTATTTAGAGGAAGATGGAAAGACATTTGTAGCGGTATTAAAAATAAATTGTCAAGAGGAAAAGTTTCATTTTAAAGAAGGGGAGTGGAAAGAACTAAACGTAAATATGTTTGCGAATGAACAACTAAAAAAACTGCAAAGAAGATTTAAAAGTTGATTGCTCCGCAGATTATCAGAAATTATGCTTCCAACATGACGGGTTTCTCGATCAGTTCTTTTTCTTGTAGTGATGTTTCCATATTAGGTTCTGCTTGCATTTGAGATGAAACCGAAGGATAATTTTCTCGCTTTTCTATACATTACCATTGTTCATTTAGTTTGGCGATCCAGACGAAATGGAGTGTGGACTGTTTACAGCTGCACTCCGTTTTCCATTACTGGAGACACCATTTAAAGCCATTTGATCATGTAGCCCTATTACTATCCCTTTTCCTATTTGTCATTTTTCTTGTTGTGTCATTTCTTTTTCAATTGAGGAAGCGACTTCTTGCGTTCCAGTTTTCCCCGGAACCTTCCGAATCATTTGGACTATTTTTTCTTGATTTTGATCTTGTGCCTTTAAATCTGATGAATAACCACTTTCATCAAAAGGGATTGGATAAGCTATTGCAGACTTTCATTGATAATGGAGATTTTGTAACTATCCTGATTTATATATGAGAAGAAGAATTAAGCGAATCTCCCAGTGTGATATATTACCATTAAAGGAAATTTTCTAAGGTATACCTCCTGTTTAAATTGCTACAACTCAAACACAGGAGGGGTGAACCGGTTACGATTTAGCGCCCTGTTTTTGTATTCTTAAAATAACGAATTTATTTAAGTGAGTTTAAATTACATCGAATAAAATAAAGTAATTCAATTACTTTTTAAAATATTTATAAAAACATGTATACTTTTTCCGTTACATGCAATATACTATAGTTATAAAGAACAATGAAAGAGGGGGAAAATCAGCAGCTTTACTTGAAACTAATTAACATATTGGACTTTGAAATCATTCATCATCCGGCTCACAAAAAATACAACCCGAAGATGGCAGCTTTATTTGAAGGTAAAGCAAACATAAATATTTTAAGAAGGTTAATCCAAGAGCTCAATTTATAAAAGGTTGGTTAATTTTTTATTAATTAAATAAAAGTAATTAAATTACTTTATAAAGTACAGGGGGAATTAGAAATGAAAAACAATAATATTTTAAATGCTTTTTTGCAAGGGGCAGACAATTTCCGAAATGAGTTAGAGTCATCTGAATATATAGATTTACAATTCATTGCTCTTACTCATATGTACATTGAAAGTAATAAAAACCTAGCTAAAATGATCCCTAATGAACAATTATGGAGCCATATAACAGCTAGTGGATACGGACTAAAAAAAAGGCTTCAGGGCAGTTTATCATTATTAGAAATGAAATTTCCATTTTTGAATAATGTTTTCGAAAATATTAGGATTTCAAATGAAATTAATGAGGCTACATTGTTTCAGTTTACCAGCACAATTAATAAATTCCAAAAACCATCTCCAGATGAGTTTGGAAATCTTTTTGAAGAATTAATCAACAAATTTGTAGAACAACAAGGGAAAATTGCTGGGGAATTTGTTTCACCAAGCTCCATTTCAAAATTACTTCCGCAACTATTGGATGTTAAAAGTGGTGATGTATATGATGGTGCACCTGGAATTAATCAATTTTTAGTAGAGGCAAAACGCTATGCAGAGAAAAACGGAAGTAGTGTGAGCCTTTATGGGCAGGAACTCAATGGAAAAACATGGGCGATCGGGAAAATCCATCTATTCATTCTTGGGCTCATTGATTCCCAGGTTGCTAAAGGCAACACCTTGCTAGATCCTCTGCTTACAGAAGGTCATGCACTAAAAACGTTTGATTATATCATCATGAATCCACCTTTCGGACTCAGTAAATGGGGAAGAGATGAAGTGAAAAATGAGATGTGGGGACGTTTTATTTATGGTTTGCCTAGTGATGCTAACGCAGATATGGCCTTTATATCTCACACGGTGGCCTCACTTAAAGAAAATGGTAAAGCGGCGATCGTTGTGCCACATGGGATTCTCTTCAGAGGTGGAGCAGACGGGAAAATACGTAAGGAACTAATTCAAGCAGACTTAATTGAATCGGTTATCGGTTTACCTGCTAATTTGTTTATCAATACTTCTATCCCGGTGGTCGTTTTAGTCATAAATAAAAATAAACCGAAAGAAAGAAAAGGAAATGTCTTGTTTATTGATGCCAGTAAAGAATTCAAGAGTATGAGAAGACAAAATATTCTTGATGAGAAACATATTAAGCGAATAGTGGAAGCTTATCGATCCGAAAAAGAAGATACAGATATTCGTACGATGGTGACCGTGGAAGAAATAATGAAAACGGACGCCAATTTATCCATATCGAAATATTTTACGGTGAATGAAATAGAAGGGAAATTTGGTCCAGTAAAAGTGAATTTACAGACATTTGAAAACTCTCCTGTCCCTAAAAGGCCTTTATATGAAGTTGCTGAGACTTTCCGGGGGTATAATATCCCTTCTGTTGGAAAAATTGAAAATCCTGACGGAGTGTTTCGCGCTATTCAATTGGTGAATGTACAAGATGGAATTCTTATTACAAATCAATTGGAAAAAGTGAATATCAAAGATGCCTCGAAGGTGAAGAATTACCTTGTAAAAGAAGGAGATATTATCATTTCCAATAGAGGCGCTGCAATAAAAGTAGCTGTTGTACCTAAAGTAGATGGAAATATAATCCTTGGTCATAATTTTCATGGTATCCGTCCAAAAGAAGGCATGAATTCTCTGTATATCAAAGCCTATTTGGAAAGTCCAATCGGGCAAGGTTATATTCAATCTCTTCAACAAGGTACCATGGTTCAAGTGCTGGGGTTGAAAGAACTCAATAATTTATTGATTCCTCTACAATCATTCGGTATTCAAGATGATATTGGTAAGGAGATACAAAAAGCTGAAGAAGCGTATCAAAAAGCCATAAAAGAGGCAAATGAAAAGCGACAAGATGCATATAGAGATTTTTATAAAATAATGGGGATTAGAGAATCGTACCAGAACATATAGAAAACTAAAGGGGATGAGGAGATGACAATTGATAATACTAAAGATTTATATAATGAAAGTACAAAAAGAACATTCTTAGAAGAAATGCTTCAAAAAGGTGTACTCTCTGTAGAAACGACAAAAAGTTATGAAAGAATTTTCATTAAAACAGCTAGTCAAGAAGAGGTAACAGGAACAGATTTAAATCAATTCTCTTTGGAAGAACTTGAAAAGATTTTCTATAATTTCAATACTAATAACCGTAATACGATTGAAAGTTACGGAAGAATCATTTCTAGTTACCTTAATTGGAGTGTTAATATAGGTAAGGCAAAAATTAATCCTCTGGCAGAATTGAAACCATCGGACTTCGAGAAATATTTAATTAATCAAGAAACATATATTACTAACAGCCACACGAATATGAAAACCAATGTATAAATTACCAAGACTCTGTAATACTTCATTTACTATTTATAGGTGTTGGGGGTAAACAATTATCTGAAATTCGTAATTTAAATAAGAAGGACATAGATTGGGAAAATGGGCGCTTACGGTTAGTGAATAGTTTAAAGGAAGATATTTATGGTAACCCATTAAAGTTTACGGAACGATAAATAAATGTCAGTGAGCAAACATTAAAACTCATCGATGGTGCAATTAATTGTCATACGTATGAAAAAAGTAAAGGTACTATGATAATGAGGGACAATATTCGACCATATACAGATTTAGTTGAAAATGATTATGTGGTAAGGGCCTCTATAACTAAAGCTTCAGAAAATTGGAGTAAATCTGTTGATAAATATGTTATTTATATAAGAATCGATACAATTTCAAAAAGTATAGGGATTGACTTGAAAGCTAAGTTTATACAACGGAGTGGAATGATTTATCAAGCTAAGAATCTTATCAAGGAAGATGAACTTTCACTAAATGACTTAAAAATAGTGGCAGACCGTTTCTATATAACCTCCTATTATAATTTGAAAGGTTATGTAACTTTACAGAACATACGTCAGACTTATTTAGATGCTGTATAGGCGTATATCCTAGAAGTATATTTTAGGAGGAGGCTTAAAGGCTTATTGCTTGGATAGTTTTATTATCCCTGAGCCTCTTTCTATAAGTATTATTACTATAATTCATTGTGAATTTATTAGGATTATTAATTTTAAAAATTACTTCTTACTTTATATAACCATTTTATTTATATTGGACTTATAATAGGAAAATAGACATAATGAAAAAATTTAATAGTTATATTCTAGAACTCTTAAAAAAACCTTAAGGTTTCCAGATTAATGAACTCAGTCTTCGGTAAAAAAACTAGGGCGATAATTATACAAACTAATTGAATTTATAGAATAAAAATATTTGCCCGGCTACCAAGAGATTGTTGAACGTTCGAGACAATCGTAACAATAGAATAGAGGAGATAATATAATGGCTAAAAAGAAACAAACAAAACAAATCAGTATTGAAGAAACGCTATGGGACTCTGCTAATAAGCTTCGTGGATCAGTTGAAGCATCAGAGTATAAGCACGTTGTATTGGGGCTTATATTTTTAAAGTTTGCCAGTGATAAATTCGAAGAGCGAAAAGCAGAATTAATTTCTGAAGATAAAAAAAAATACCTAGAAATGGTTGAATTCTACACCATGAAAAATGTGTTTTACCTGCCTGAAATTTCTCGATGGAGCTATTTGGTTGAAAATGCAAAGCAAGAAGATATTGCTTTAAAAATTGACACGGCGCTTTTTACTGTAGAAAAAAACAATCCCTCTCTTAAAGGTGCCTTACCAGATAACTATTATTCTCGATTAGGTTTTGATGTAAGTAAATTATCTTCCTTAATCGATACTATTAATAACATAGATACGATTAAAGACAAACAGCAAGACATTGTTGGTCGAGTCTATGAATATTTCCTTAGCAAGTTCGCATTAGCAGAAGGAAAAGGTAAGGGCGAGTTCTATACCCCTAAAAGCATTGTAAACCTGATTACAGAAATGATTGAACCCTATAAAGGGAAAATTTATGATCCTGCTTGTGGATCGGGTGGGATGTTTGTTCAATCTGTTAAGTTTATTGAAGCACACCACGGAAATACAAAAGATATTTCAATTTATGGACAAGAATACACAACCACTACTTACAAGCTGGCTAAGATGAACCTAGCTATAAGAGGGATATCTGCCAACCTTGGCGATATGGCTGAGAATACTTTTTCAAAAGACCAGCACAAGGATTTGAAGGCCGACTTCATCATGGCAAACCCTCCGTTTAACCAAAAACAATGGAGAGCACAAAATGAATTGACAGATGATCCTCGATGGGCAGGTTATGATGTACCACCTGTAGGTAATGCCAATTATGCTTGGATTTTAAACATTGTATCTAAGCTATCTGAAAATGGAGTGGCTGGATTTTTATTAGCGAACGGTGCATTAAGCGGCGGTGGAGATGAATATAAAATACGCAGAAAGCTTATTGAAAATGACTTAGTAGAAGCAATTATTATATTACCACAAAATATGTTTTACACAACTAATATAAGTGTCACCCTTTGGATTCTTAATAAAAACAAAAAAGCCCGCACGATTGATCAAAATGGAAAGTTAAAAAAGTATCGCAACCGCGTAAATAAAATACTTTTTATGGATTTAAGAGAAATGGGTATTCCATTTGAGAAAAAATATATTCAGTTTTCCGAAGATGAAATTGCAAAGATTAGTAGCACATACCATAACTGGCAACAAAGCGATTATGAAAATAAATATCAAAATACCCCGGAGTTTTGTTATAGTGCAAAATTTGAAGAAGTTGCTAAAAAAGATTTCTCATTAGTACCAAGCAAATACATTGAATTTATTAACCGTGATGAGAATATTGCCTTTGTTGAAAAAATGTCATCTTTGCAATCGGAGTTTGCTGATTTATTGAAAGATGAAGAGCTTTCAAAAAAAGATTTACTAGCTGTATTTAAGGAGTTAGGTTATGAAATCAAATTATAAACGAATTGGGGATTATATTAAACAAATTAATGTACGAAATAATGAACTCAAAGTAGATAATTTGTTGGGGATAAATATTGATAAGTTTTTTATGCCTTCAGTAGCCAATACCATTGGTACAGACATGACTAAGTACAAAATTGTAAGGAACGGACAATTTGCTTGCAATAGAATGCACGTAGGCAGAGATAAACGGTTACCTGTAGCTCTATCGAAACAGGCTGAAGATATAATTGTATCACCTGCATATGACGTTTTTGAAATTATAGATAAAGAAGTTATTGATTCAAAATACTTGATGATGTGGTTTTCTCGTGCAGAATTTGATAGAAATGCTTGGTTTTATACAGATGCGGATGTCCGAGGAGGCTTAAAATGGGAAGATTTCTGCAATATGAATCTTCCTGTTCCTTCTATTGCGAAGCAAAAGGAAATTGTTAAAGAATATAATATCTTAACTGATAGAATAAATTTAAACAATCGTCTAATTCAAAGGTTAGAGGAAGCCGCTAGAGCTATTTACAAACAATGGTTTGTTGATTTTGAATTTCCTGATGAAAAAAATGGCACACCTTATAAATCGAGAAGTGGGGAGATGGAATTTCATGAGGAAACAGGAGTGGAAACTCCAAAAGGATGGAGCCATAAATCTATAGGTGGTTATGTGAGTTTAAGTCAAGGACTAGTAATAAATAAAAAAACTAATCATTTGATAAAAGATAAAGGTATTCCATTATTAAGGATAAAAGATTTAATTAATGATACGCAGGAAATTTTTATTGACGAATCAGTTCCTAAAAAAAATATTGCAAGAGAAGATGACATAATAATTACGAGAACTGGACAAGTTGGTTTAGTTTTTAGAAATAAAAAAGGAGTTATTCATAATAATTGTTTTAAGGTAACTCCGGACCCTTCATTACTTAATAAAGATTACTTGTTCTGGTTCTTGAAAAAAGAAAGTACGCATAGTGAGATGATTGAACTTGCGTCTGGTTCTGCACAACTTGATTTAACTCACAGTTCTTTTTCAAAGTTACTTATAACAATTCCACCTCTTCATATTCAAAATTTATTTTCCAAAGTGGTAGCTCCCTTAGAGCGTCATAAAGAACTAATCTTTAATCAAAATAGAAAATTAATTGAGTTCCAATTTATTTTATTATCTAAACTCGCAACGGTGGAGGATTAGCAATGAAATTCACAGAAGAATACTTAGAGCAAGCTGTTATAGAATTATTTAAAGATGAAAACTATCAGCAACAAAATGGTATACACATTCATAAGGAAATGAATGATGTCCTTCTTCGTGGAGATATCAAAGCATTTTTACTTGACCGTTATTCTGATGACGATATCACAGACAATGAAATAGAAAGCATTATCCGCCAGATGGAAGTATTACCTTCTTCTGCTTTATATGACAGCAACAAAGCTATTATGAAAATGATTTCGGACGGTTTTGTTCTTAAACGCGAAGACCGTAGCAAAAAAGATTTGTTTATTCAATTAATAGACTTTGACCCTGAATATATTAATAACAATATTTTTAAATTTGTTAATCAGCTTGAGATACAAGGTTATGAAAAACGAATTCCTGATGGGATTGTTTATGTGAACGGATTACCTTTAGTAGTGTTGGAATTTAAGAGTGCGATTAAAGAAAATACTACAATTAATGATGCCTATACTCAGCTGACTGTTCGCTACCGTAGAGATATTCCTGAACTTTTTAAATACAATGCTTTTTGTGTAATTAGTGATGGAGTAAATAACAAATCAGGTTCACTATATGCTCCTTATGATTTCTTTTATGCATGGCGCAAAATTGGTGGAGACGAGCCTTTCGAAAAAGACGGTATTGATTCGCTCTTCACAATGGTAAGAGGGTTGTTTAACCAAAAACGTTTGATTGATGTAATTCGTAACTTTATCTATTTCCCAGATACAAGTACCAATGAAGAAAAGATTGTTCCGCGTTATCCACAATACTATGCTGCTACAAAGTTATTAGCTAGCATTAAACGAAATATGAGACCACATGGTTCTGGCAAAGGTGGTACTTATTTTGGAGCTACTGGCTGCGGCAAAAGTTATACGATGCTCTATCTTACTAGGCTTTTGATGCGAAATATTCATTTTCAAAGCCCAACGATTGTGCTGATAACAGACAGAACAGATTTAGATGATCAGCTATCAGCACAATTTACTAACGCAAAGGACTTTATTGGTGATGAACAAGTCATAAGTATAGATAGCCGTGCTGAATTAAAAACTTATCTGCAAAGTAGAAAAAGTGGTGGAGTATTCTTAACCACCATCCACAAATTTAATGAAGATATTGATTTGCTTACCGATAGAGCCAATGTGATTTGTATTTCGGATGAAGCACACCGTTCGCAAATCAATCTCGACCAAAAAATTAAAATTACAAAAGATGGTGTAGAGAAGACATATGGCTTTGCTAAACATTTACACGATTCCTTACCAAATGCTACTTATGTAGGCTTCACAGGAACTCCAATTGATGGGACTATGGATGTCTTTGGAGCGGTCGAAGATTCTTATACGATGATAGAATCGGTTTACGACGAAATCACAGTAAGAATTGTGTATGAAGGCAGGGCCGCCAAAGTAAACTTGAATAATACCAAACTTAAAGAGATAGAAGAATATTATAAAATATGTGAAACAGCTGGTACTAACGAATATCAGATAGATGAGAGTAAAAGAGCTGTAACACAAATGGAAGTTATTATTGGTGACCCAAAGCGCTTAAAATTAGTGGCAGAGGACTTTATAGAACATTATGAAAAACGGATTGAAGAACGTGCAACTGTAAAAGGTAAAGTAATGTTTGTTGCCTCCAGCCGTCAGGTCGCTTACGAACTATACAAACAAATCATCTCTTTACGTCCTCAATGGGCAGAAATTAGGGAATGTGATGAAGGTGAAGTACTGACGGAGAAAGAAAGGCAAGAAATCAAGCCTATTGAAAAGATTAAGATGGTTATGACCCGTCATAAAGATGATAAGAAAGAATTATATGATTTACTGGGGACAAAAGAATACCGTAAAGAATTAGACAGACAATATAAAAACGTTAAGTCTAATTTTAAGATTGCGATAGTTGTAGATATGTGGCTGACTGGATTTGACGTACCCTTCTTAGACACCATATACATTGACAAACCGATTCAGCAACATTCCCTGATACAAACGATTTCCCGTGTAAATCGTGTGTATGAAGGTAAAGAAATGGGATTGGTTGTAGATTATATTGGTATCAAGAGTAATATGAATGTTGCTTTGAAAAAGTATGGGTTTGTTGATGGAGATAATTTTGATGGGACCGATAAAGCAGTCGTAATTGTGAAAGACCAATTAGATTTGCTAGCTAGAATCTTTCATAAGTTTGACACCACTCCTTATTTTAAGGGGACCTCTTTACAACAATTACAGTGCTTAAATCAAGCAGCTGAATTTATACAACAAACTGAACAACTTGAAAAACGGTTTATGACAATAGTTAAGAAGCTCCGTTCTTCTTATAATTTATGTGTGTCTAGTGAAGACATAGGTGAAACAGAAAGAGACTACATTCATTTCTACTTTGCAATCAAGTCCATCATTCATAAATTAACTGTAGGAACAGCACCAGATACTGCACAAATGAATGAGAAAGTAAGACAAATGATTCAAGAGGCTTTAATAAGTGAAGGCGTAGAAGAAGTTTTTAAGCTCGAAAATAATGATCCGAAGAATAATACAGATATCTTTAGTGAGGAGTATTTGACCAAGATTGATAAGATAAAATTGCCAAACACTAAAATTAAGCTTCTACAAAAACTTCTAACAAAGGCTATAGAGGAATTTAAGAAGACTAATAGAATACAGGGTGTAGACTTTTCAAAGAGATTAAAGAAATTAGTCGATCACTATAATGAAAGAAAAGACTTTCAAGCCATGCAAAGTGATGTGTTGGAGGATGTAGCCGACCAATTTGCTGACTTGTTTGCTGAACTAGTAAAAGAACGTAATTCATTTAAAGAATTAGGAATTGATTTTGAAGAAAAAGCATTCTACGATATTCTCAATGCAATTGCTGAGAAATATGAATTTGAGTACTTACACGAAAAGCTGATAAAATTATCACGGGAGATAAAAGGAATCATCGCAGATAAAGCAAGGTACACTGACTGGGCGCATCGTGATGATATTAAGGCAGAGTTGAAAGTGGACTTAATTTTAACACTTGCCGAGAACGGATATCCTCCTGTTCCTAAAGATGAGATTTTTAAAGAGATTTTTGAGCAAGCAGAGAATTTTAAAAAGTTTAGTGTATAATGCTTAAAAAATAAGATAACTAATCAGCCACCGATTGAACTCGGTGGCTGATTGTTTCTGTTCACACCGTAATAATTCATTACAGTATTAGTCATAACAATGGGGATGATCTTTTATTGTGTATAAAATTTTCGGCTAAGTGGGCAAAAGGAGAAAAAGATTTTCGGTAATTCGAACATCGAGGAAGGTAAGGCAATTGTGGATATAATGAAAAACTTTTCGTTAGAAGATAGCCGGAACTTTGTGGGAAAATAAAACAAAACTATTAACTTTTTAATTTAGCAATCTTTCATCACCATCTCAATCATACTAAAGCCAAAGGGTTTATAAGTTATTTCTTCCTTTTTTCCTCTCTGCTTTTTCTTTGTAAACGTTTCCGAGATAATACCGCTGAACATGGCAATCCGAAGGGATATTGTATTATTACCTGTGATCTTTGCTTATTGAACTCTTCCTTATTTTTTGAATCATTATTAATACAAAGGATGTTCATTCGCACTTCTTCTTATTCAGACATACAGATTGTTTTAATAACTTTATTTTTAAATATTCTTATCTCCGAAACTATTAACTGTTATTATAAAATTAAGTTATGGGAAAATAAGGGGGTTTAATGTGTGTATTATCCAAATAATATTGAGGAAATATGTTATGAAGAACATCATATTAAACGTATTTTAACAGAAATAAAAGCAAATTTTTATGACTACTTTAATTTATTTATTGAATCAGAAGCAGGAACAATATTATCTGCTGATCAAGTAAAAAAGCTAGCTGGAAAATTTGGTAGTGATGGCACTATTAAAATACATAAAAAGAACACGGGCATAGTTCTAAAGAGAATCATTGCTGAGGGTATTGAAAAATTTGAAAGAAACCGTGAAGCGTATATCGGGTTATTAGATGAAGAAGCGTTAGAAGAATATGAAGATAATCCTGCAGGCTTTAAAAGTTCTTTAAGAAAAGACTGTCCTATTATTCGTGTAACGTTAATGAGTAAAGCTAAGGAACTAGATAAGTACAGATATGAATTTGGAATAGCAAATCCTAATGAGTTACTAACTGTTTGTCAAAATTTATCCTCATTTGCAAATACATATGCTAAAGAACGTGAAGACTTTGAGTATGAATCAATAAGTGTTTTAGCTGATTTGAAATTTGAAGCACTAGATACGGAAGATTATTCTGTTTTTGGTGTTATTGGTGGTGGTATTAAAAGTCAATTCATATACAAATTACAGCCTGCCTATTTTCCATACCGATCTAAAGAAGCTATATGGGCGCTCTGGTATCTAACAGATAAAAAGACTTTCGAATGTGAAGAAGGTTCGCAGTTTCTAATGATTAACGTGGAAAAAAGCCTTACTAATCAAAACTATTTTTATCCGTACGAATTATTCAGCTTTTACGCGTATCAAGTGTATTTGCTTTTGAAAAAAGAAGCTGAAAAAAATAACGTACATATACATGATACACATCGTTACGTCTTAGTAGACCAATTCTTTACCTTTATTGCGAAAGCTCATGACGAAGACATTAAATTTATATCAAGTAGTTCGGAGGATAAACCATATTCATGGATATAAATAATTTATTTAAACGATCTTTTCCTAAATTAGCAGATAAATTTGATTTAACAGAATTGCAAGAGAAGGTTATCAAACAAGTCATTATGAAAAAAAACACACTATGCATTATGCCAACCGGTGGAGGTAAATCTTTAACTTATTGGCTTTCTGGGATAGGGTTAGATGGAATCACTATGGTCATTTCTCCCTTAACTGCTCTTATCGATGAACAAGCAGCAAAGCTTGAAGAACATGGGTTTGATGTTTTGACTTTTCATTCAGGTATTGACGTTAAGAAACAAGTGAAATTGTTAAAGGCATTTTGTAACGGTGATTTAAATCCCGATTTTATTTTTGCAAGTCCAGAACGGATTTCCACTGATGGTTTATTTGAATATTGTATAAATGCACGGAAACAAGATATAAAATTAATTGCTATAGATGAAATTCACTGTGTTTCGCAATGGGGACATAGTTTTCGTCCATTTTATAAACATATACCTACGTTCCTAGAAAATGTATATGGTGATTCTTGGCCGACTATACTAGGTTTATCAGCTACTCTAAATAAAAAAGAAATAGCTGATATATGTGAGTCTTTTCGTATAAAAGACAAGGATGTAATTAAAAGTGAGCTACTTGTCCGTTCCGAGATAGAGTTGAAGACGTTTAAATTTATTAAAGAAGATGAAAAGCTAGAAAAATTATGGCAATTACTGAAGATTCATCAGAAAGAAAAGGTTCTTGTTTATGTTTATCGTGTTAAAGGAAAGAACAGTACAGAAGAGTTAACTAAAGCTGCCATAGAAAAAGGCATGAAAGCTGCTCACTTTCATGGAGAAGTATCTTCAAAGGAAAAACAAGAGATTATTAATCGTTTTAAGAACAATGAATTAGACATAGTATTTGCAACAAATGCATTTGGAATGGGTATAGACATACCTGATATTCGAGTTGTCATTCATTTTATGATTCCAGAATCAATAGCACAGTATTATCAAGAAGTTGGACGAGCTTCGCGTGATAAACAAGCTTCAAATGCTTATTTATTATATTCAAACAAAAATATTGAAATAAAAAAGTCACATTTTATTGATAAATCGTTCCCTACACTCGATGAATTGAAAGATGCTTTTTCTAAAATAACTTCTAACAAAAAGGGGTATAAAACTCTTTCCTATTTTGATGATGAGGACATTCAAAAGTGCCTACCTTACTTTGTAGATAATGGCATTATTGAAATAGTAACAAAAAGTATAATGAAGCTTGATGTTTTTTCTAATATAAAAGATACAGGATTAACAGATTTAATTTCATTAACCAAAACTAAGAATATAATTACGACCATGAAAAAAAGCGGAAAGTCAGCACAAGAAATTAGCAATAATGTTTTTAAAGCAATTGTTACTGATCAAGTGAAGCTAGAAAAAAGTCTGGGAAAGTGCCTAATTATTCACAGTCATTTAGATGATTTGGATGAACAAACGTTGCAAAAGTTAGAGCAGTATGGGGTAGAGAAAAGAGAGTACAAGCACGCACATTTAGACTATTTTGTACATATCCTTGAAAATTGTGAAAATTCAAGGGAGCTTCATCAAGAAATAGGGCGACACTTAGGAGTACCGAAATTTTTGCTGAGTCGTATTTATACAACATCTAAAGGTGATCTTGTTCGTTCTAAGTCTGAAGTCATAATTGCAAATTTATTGTACCAGCATGGAATTACATATGAATATGAAAAAGAATTGTATTATGAAGGTAATAAGATGCTTTCTCCTGATTTTACCATCACCATTAATGGTAAGAAGTATTATTGGGAACATTTAGGGATGATTGGTGTAAATGATTATGATTCTCGTTGGTTAAAAAAACAATCAATATATGAAAAGTACTTTCCTGAGCAGCTCTTGGTGACTTATGAGAATCCAGCTTTGACAAAATCAGTAGAGTCATTGATAACAGGGGTGCTCAGTTAAGGATAACCAAGGCATATGCAATAATTAGATGTAATGAAGAGTGTGATAGTTACCATTATCGCACTCTTTTATTGTTAAGAAATACAAATGTAAATAAAGATATAAATAGAAAAAAGTAAGGTTGTGAAGAGGGTTTTACTAGGCACGCTAATTTATCGTAAATTTTCTTTTAAATGTAGTGGTATTTTAGATTTAACGGTTATGATGTAAACCATCACAGAAATCTATCGATTTATTGTACAATAATAGTAATATAAATCTAATATTTACATTTGAAAGTTGTCACTTCTAAAATTAACTACCTTTGTAATTTTTACATACAAACAATTAAAGGAGAAACAATGTCAAAATTCACACTAAAAAAATTAATAGTTTGCAATCATAATAATACGATATTTGATGTAAAGTTTGCTGAAGATAAATTATCTGAAAGAGAGAACTTATTGACCACAGTTATTATAGGGGAAAATGGTACTGGAAAGAGTTATTTATTAACTATGATTTCAGAAGTATTCAGAGGATTAGATTTAAAGAAAAAAAACAAAGATATTAGCTTTAGATATGATACTTATATAGTGGCGTACTACCTTGATGGTCATACATATTTTGTGAAAATCGATAAGAATAAAATTATTGAAATAAAAAAAGATCACAAAAAAATTAATATTGACAAATTAATATTACCAAAGAAAATACTAGCTGTTTCTTTTATGGTGAATGATAAATTTACATTTGCTTCTCAAAAAGAGACCTCTACTGAAGAAGAGACCTATAAGTATTTAGGAATTAGAAGAACATCGAATGCAGCTTGGACAACATCTATAGTAAAAAGAGTAATTAATTCACTTGTGGCAAATTCCTCAAATGAAAGCTTTTATTTAAAAGTAGCTAATATCTTAGAGTTTTTAAACTATAAACCAAAGATTTCACTTGTATTTGAATCTACAAGGAAAACTTTATTTACTAAGAAAATCACCTTGAAAGCTTTAAACGACAAAGTAGCAAAGTATAAAAAACTTAATGATTTTAGAACTGATACAATAAGTAAGTTTAATAAAGAAGATATTAAACAATTACAAAATTACATAAATAAAATAGTTATTAAAAGGAATCAAGCAGATAATACTAGTAGCGAATTAGAATTTACTATGGAACTTAATTTAAGTTCAAGAAGAGATTACGTAATTAAAGAATACCAAATTTTACTGAAGCTTGTTGATTTGAAACTATTAAACTCTCCTATTCTTAAATTTTTTAAGAATGATAAATTTGAATTCGAAGATGCAAGTTCAGGAGAAAAGCATCTTATTTTTACATTAATAAATATTGCTGCAGAAATAGAGAATAATTCTTTAGTTTTAATTGATGAACCTGAGTTAAGCCTGCATCCAAATTGGCAACTAAATTATATTAATAATCTAAAAAAAATATTTTCTGAATATGTTTCAAGTCATTTTATTCTTGCAACCCATTCCCATTATTTAGTTTCTGATTTAGAAAATAACTCATCTTCAATTGTGCATATTTCACTTGACACATTAGAAGATAAACCAGTTAGAAATGCTAATTTAATAAACATAGATACCTATGCATGGTCTGCAGAAAATGTTTTATATAATATTTTTGGAGTGAGAACGGTTAGAAATTACTATTTCGAAATGGATCTAAGACAATTAATTGACTTGGTTAAAGACAAATCTCAAAATCTTCAACAGATCATATCATTAATTGATAAACTAAAGCAGCACACTATAGATAAAAATGATCCCTTAAATATTATTTTAAAAGAAGCAGAAAGGTACTTAATGAATGCTACCAATATTAGATAAAGGAAGTAAAGTAAGATATTCTCGTTCTTTAAAGAAACATATTAATAAACTTAGACCACTAAAAGGAGGAGAATGGGATTTTGATGATGAGGAGATAAGCAATATTAAAAAACTTATTAGGGTGCAGCTAATGAAGCACCAAGATGCTAAATGTGCTTATTGTGGTTTGGCATTTGATGGTACGAGTAGAGCAGAAATAGAACATATCGCACCCAAAGGAGGGAAGAAACGCCCTAAGTATACAACGTTCACTTTTACCCCTTACAATCTTGTTTTATCATGTCACTTATGTAATAGTCCTGTAAAAAAAGGAAGTAAAGATACTGTTTCTATATTTGATGTTGATTACAAGAAATGTGAATTTAAAATTTACCATCCATATTTTGATAATCCCAGTGATCACTTCGAGTGGATAGCTGATGGCTATGGGGTATTAATTCAACACAAAACATTGAAGGGCAGTAACTCAATTAAGATGTTCGGTCTTGATGATACAGCTCATATTGAAGCCAGAGCTAAAGAGGTAGTATATAAGCTTTTAAAAAGTAGAGATAGAAAAGAATCAGAGGATTTAATTCAAGCAGCCTTAAATTTTAAAGGTTAAACGAAAAAACTTAATTTGTTATATAGAGTGTGAAAATAGCTATTATCACACTCTTTTTTCGAACCTAGACCTCAAGGGAGAAATACAGCAGGTCACACCTACTATACATATGAAGAAGTTACATGTGGAAAAGATGAAGTGATCGTTCAATCTAAGTTGTAAAAAACTTAGGTAATACCCGAATGATTAAATAATAATATTCCTTTATCAACGTAGATTCAATTGAAGGAAGGAAGCAAGGTGAAAAAAGGAAAAATACTGTGTGTTAATGTGAAAGATCTAAAAAGAGTTCAACCCTGAAGCTTAAGAAAAATAAAGAAATTTATTTTATTAGCCATAATGGTATTAGGGAAACCACAAGATTAAAAAATACTAAATATTGTTGGTAAGTCAATATGACCCTAATTTCTAGGTTATGTCACGGTGAACCAATTTGTATTGTGAAAAATTGAGTTTTAAAAATGTCCAATTTATAAAGGGGGAATTAAATATAAAAGCTTATCTTCCATATTTACCGTTAATCATAGCATTGATTGCTGCTTCTTTAGGCTATATTCTAGGGCAAAGAAATAGCAAAATTAATCGTTTTTTACAACAAGCAGATATTAATTTAAATGAAGTATGTGGTCCTATATTCTTTAGCTTAAAGCGTATCTTTGAAGTTTCGGATGAAAGAGTCAGGGAAAAATTATTAGATTCTTTTTTTCTTCAGTTTTCTACTACAAATTCAAATTTATATAAAGTAGGAAATAAATCTATAATTGATTGGTTTATTAATTATGAGAAGCTATATTACCAGTTTAAGAAGAGCCCTGAGTTCGAGGATTGGCAAAAGTTTTGGGAAGAACTAGCTTATCTTAATGGTTTGATCGAAGGTGAATATTGGAAAAATTTCGACTCTTTATATGGAGAATATCGGTGGTTTCAAAAAACATTGGCTTCTAATTTTTTTGTTAGAATATGGTATGAATTAATTCACTTATTATTTCAAGCTGCGCAATTTAGCATTATAGTGTGTTTTCTTTTTGTTTATTTTTCTCTTTGGGATTATTTCTCTGTTGGAAGATTCCCAAATAATACATTTGTACTAGCAGTTATTCTATTATTAGTAACCGTTTCGTTTTATGGATTGTTACTGATAGTTGGAGTAAATATTAATGGATTAAAACGCCAAAGGAATTCTTGGCCAAGAACATTAGGAAAACGTTTTGCTCCAAATTTTTTATACTTTTGGGATAATAAAGTGATTAGATCTAGAAAAAAAAAAGAAATACCCAAAATGTATAATCAACGTAAAAACCTTTGAGTTGTAAACCACCCGTCTTAGTATTTGTTACTATTCCATTTCATTTTCTATAAAAGAATAGCTTTTAACTCGCTTTTATTTGATATTACAAGTATTGGCTGCCTTATCACTTTGAGAGGAAGACAAATTTACTGAAAAGAAATGAAATAATATCTCATTAATCCTGCTTTGATTTACTTGTGCAGGATTTTTGATTTTGTCAGAGTAATTATTGATATTTTTCTAAAGATAATTTATAAATTTTGTGGAATGCATCGTACTAGGATAGGATAATAATGGTTAGGGATTTAATGGAACTGAATAAAATGTAACTAGATAAATTCTAATGAAAATATACATATTAAGAGCAATTAGCAAGGAGTTGCAAAAAGTGGACAGTAAACTTCGAGAGTATTTTCTGAAAATATCGAGTGAATATCTAACAGCAAAAAGTGGGGGTTTTGGTGGAAATGCTTTTGCTAGCTTTATAAGGAATGATGTACCAAAGGAGATGAGTAAGTTATCGTTTCTTGATGAAAAAAATTATTCCGTTGCAGCTTCTGCTGGTAAAGGGAATTGGGCAACGGTTCCTTGGATTTCTATTTTAAATAATGAGGTAACCAATTCTACACAAAGAGGGTATTACTTAGTTTACCTTTTTAGTGAAGATATGAAACGGCTTTATTTGTCCTTCAGTCAGGGTGTTACGGAAACTTCTAAAGAAGATATGTTGAGGATAAAAAAGGATATTCGCGGACATATCACAATGGATTCTTCAGTAAAAAAAGATGATAACATGTTTATAGGAGATAGCAATAAAGCAAAACAATATGCAGATTCGACTGCAGCTTATATTGAATATAACTTAGATGACCTACCTTCGGAAACGGAGCTTGTTCAAGATCTTAAAATGATGGTCGGTTATTATGAAGAGTATATAGCATTTAAAAGTAATCCACTTATAGATCCTTTATATAACCCAGATCCGGGTAATGAGATTACATATGAAAAAGAAAAATGGTTAGCGAGTAACAAGGAACTAATCAATCACATCCATTCCTACATTACTGCAAAAGGTTTCTACTACACCAAAGAAGAAGTCACCAATTTGTTCCTTTCTCTGAAAACAAAGCCATTTGTAATCCTTTCCGGTATTTCTGGTACAGGGAAGACGAAGATTGTTCAGTGGTTTGCGGAGAGTGTAGGGGCTACTGAAGATAATGGGCAATTTACGTTGATTCCGATTCGTCCGGATTGGAATGATGGGTCGGATTTGCTTGGGTATGTGGATATTAAGGGAGACTTTAAGCCAGGTCCATTTACGATCGTGATTGAAAAAGCGGAACAGAATCCGGATGATCCTTATTTTGTCTTGTTGGATGAGATGAACCTAGCGCGGGTGGAGCATTATTTTAGCGATGTGTTGAGTGTGATGGAGAGTCGTAAGTGGAAAGATGGGAAGATGGTTACGTCTGCTCTTCTTTCTGCTGAAATGGCAAAGCGGGATATTAGGCTGCCTGTGAACCTTTATGTTATTGGAACGGTCAATATGGATGAAACGACACATCCTTTTAGTAAGAAGGTGCTCGACCGGGCAAATACGATAGAGTTCAACCGGGTGGAACTATCGAATCTTGCTTTTTTGGAAGAGCAGGTAGAAGTGGAACCAAAATTGGTTCAGGATCATATGTTCAGGTCGAAATATTTGCACTTGAAGGATCTATATTTGGGGAATCAGGAGCTTGTTGAAAAGGTTACCGCAGAATTGGAAGATATCAATAAATCGTTGCAGCTAACCAATGCCCATATCGGTTATCGGGTTCGGGATGAGATATGTTTTTATCTTGCTTATAACGAAGACAGTGAATTGATGAGTTTTGAGAGGGCATTTGATCATTGTATATTACAAAAGATCCTGCCGCGTATTTCAGGCAGTGATACCCGGGTAGAAAGGTTATTAGAGGGTTTATATCGTTTGTTTACTACAAAAGAATATATTGATGATGAGGAAAGTAATGAAATCAGTATGCGTACAGCGAGATATCCGAAAAGTGCTGGTAAAGTAGTAGAGATGCTTAGGAGGTTACGTGATGATGGCTTCACATCCTTCTGGATCTCCTGATGATGTCGACTTGGTCAAAATAGAGGCAGCGGCATTTTCATTGGTGATTAAGGGGAAGCCGTATCATCACCGGTATGAGGGGTTAAAGCAATATTGTAAGATGGATTATCATGATGTCATGCAATTTTCTGTTTCAGGAGAAGACGTTCAAAGTGTTGAAGTCTATGATATCGAATCAGGAAAGTTAACTGATTCCCAGCAGGTGCGGCCGATTTTCTTTGAAAATGGGACATATCAAGTGCTTATCATTTCAAAACAGAATCAGGATCTGGACTTTTATCATGAACATCCTATATTACGCCAGGCAATATCTCGTATGGAATTGAGTGGAATGTCGCTTTTAACAGGGAATCTTCAATTTCAAAATGAGGTGGGGTATACGACTTTTGAAGTTCGTTCAGGTGCACAAACTTTATTGGAAGTCACACTTGAAATCTTTCCGGTTAAATTGGACTATCAGAAAGATTATCGACAGCTGCTTGAGGAAGTGAATGATGAGATTTACAACTTGGCTTTTCACTTTATCCGGAAAACCTATTTAGGGTCAAATATCAAACTTGAAGGCAAGCCAAGCAGGGCTGAATTCTATCGTTTGATGACGAAGCATTTTAAGCAGTTAATCCAGGCTGTTAACCGAATCGAGAGGCAGCCGCATCATATATTAGAAACATCATATGTGAAAGCGCGCGGCGATCAGCTAAGCAAGACTGATTCTTATACACGGAAGTATTTGCAAAAACATAGTCAGTCTTTTATGGAAGTGGAGAATGGAATTAGAATTCATGGGAAAACGATGATGGCGCGAGAAGGGGTTAAGCCCAAAAAAGAGCTGCGTTACGATACGATGGAAAATCGTTATGTGAAATGGATGATGGACAGGCTGATTCATAAGTTTGATGATTTGTTGGGCGCTTTAATGAATAAGAATAAGCGCTGGAAGGAAGAGCCTGATGCGGAACTTCTTTTACGGCTGAATCAAATGAAACAGCAGCTTGATTCAAGGAAGAACAATTTCTTTTGGCGATCGATTGGCAGACTTGATCGTTCGGTATTGAGTCTGGTCCTGCAAATGGCACCAGGTTATCGAGATGCCTTTCAAATCTATTTAACGGTCTCAAAAGGCCTTATGCTGCAAGGAAAGCTCTATCAAATGTCTGTAAAGGATGTTGCTACATTATATGAATATTGGACATTTTTAAAGCTGGGACAAATTTTGAGCAGTAAGTATACCTTGTTGAGTCAGGATATTGTCAGCGTGAACCGAGATGGGCTGTTCGTGAATTTAGAGGCGAACCAAACAGCAAAACGAGTCTTTGAGCACCCAGTGACAAAGGAAAAGATTGAACTTACCTATCAAAAATATGAGGGAACTTTACCTACCATTCCGCAAAAGCCTGACTCGATGTTGACGATTGAGAAAAAAGGCAAGAATCACCGCTATAATTATGTGTTTGATGCCAAATACCGGATTGATTACGCTCAACCAGAAAGCTATTATCAATCCCGTTATAAAACGCCGGGACCGGTGGAGGATGATATTAATACGATGCACCGCTATAGGGATTCACTCGTTTCGATGAGTAATGGTCCATATGAGCGGACAGCATTTGGAGCGTATGTGTTGTTTCCTTGGGCAGATGAGCAAAGTTATAAAGATCACCGTTTTTATGAGAGTATTGATAAAGTCAATATTGGCGGTTTGCCATTTTTACCAAACGTTACCGATATGGTCGAGCGATTCCTAGAGTGCCTCATAGAAAAAAGTCCTGAGGAAATTCAGCGTGAAGGTATTTTACCTAGGGGAACGAAAGAAGAATGGGAATCGACTTTAGAAGAAAAAGTACTTGTCGGAACGGTTTCGAATGAAGCTGTTTATCGAGAATTTATTCAGCAGGGCTACTATCAGATTCCAATTAATAGCCTAAAAAAGGGCTGGCAAGAAGCAAAATATGTAGCACTTTATACGACTTCAGAACTTGGGGAGAATGGTGTTAGAGAGTATGGAGAAATCATACGAATTGCTACTGAAGAAGATACTGTCCGTTTCTATGTGAAGGTTTGGAAGAATACAAAGCAAGTAATTAGACCTGTTAAATACGGAATAGCAACGTACATGATGACAACTCTATCTTTACTAAACGAGGCGAAAGAGCTGCCAGAGCTGTACATGAAAAACAAACAGGAAACCACTCTTTGGAGGATGCTGAGAAGGATTTCAGATCAGATAGAGATTAACCTGGATAACAAGGTTTTGGACGAAGCCTTAGGAATAGGGACTTTCACTTTTAAAGGAATCGAAATCCATTTGGACAAAGAGAAACAAACCTTATCCATTAGAAATGATAGTCAGGAACGGGTATTGGGTAAAGATTTACTAATACATCAACCATCTAAAGTATTTAAAGAAGTGCTTGGTTTGCTTTGAACCACTATACCTTGTATGGTGGTTTTTTTATGTTTTTTTGCATCAACGATCATTTGTTAATACAAAGAAGCACATGGGTACTAAAGAATATAAAAAGAAATGAGGAAAAGATGTGGAATAGGTCTTTTGGGAAAGGGTTTCAGGTTCTGTAGTTGCAATTGAGGTGTCGGGTCTTTTAGGGTTATTAGTTCTTACAACTTTTTGCCTAGCTCAACTGAGTAGTTCCTCTGTGAATTCTAAAGACTATTTAATACTCATCAGAATACTACGGTGCAGGGTAAAGAAAAATTTGAATTTCAACTTATTTAATTTTAACTCAAAAGAGGGGGAAATAAATCCCCTCTTTTTTATTGTGCCAGCTTCCTTAATGTTATTTCATATCCTTCTACTGTAACTTCCTTTATCGCCATATCTTTACTAATCTCATACCCCTGTTCTTTATATGATTTTATCAAGTCTTGTCTTAGGGCTTCTATATCTTCTTCTAAAGATAGCTCACTTTCAGAAACCATTATACCGGACGTATAAGTTGCTTCTTCTTCATCAAACTTTCTTATCTTCCCAAAAAAAGTAAATAATCTCATTTTAAATCCCTCCAAGTTATTATCCTAACTTTTATTAATTCCACAGTATCCTATATTTCACCTTTTTTATGTACAATAAAAACACACTTTTAATTAATAATGGTATTTAATGAACATTTTCATTTAATTCAAGGGATGCTCTTAAACAAATTAAGACAATATACAGGAAGAGGCAGGATAGTAAGTAATTAGGGGGCATGGTATACATAATCATTCTTTATTTGAGTTCGTTGGACAATTTTCAAATGAGTTATTGTTCTGTTTTTTCTGTATTGAAAATCAGTTGTAGGATCACCTCTAGCATCATTGATACAGGCTTGTTTAATAGTGAACATTTGGTAAAGATTATTAGCTTAGAAGGAGGGATTGAGGATATCTATCCGCTCAAGCACTTAGAGTGAATATATATATTATATCGTCATAGTGCAGTTAAAGAAGATATTTATTTGAATTTATATAGACTTAGAAAGAAAGGAAATAAAGCGGCACATTACATAAAAGAAGTGAACATTACTAATGCTTCAGGTTTACAAATTTCTATTAGAGATTAGTGCCTGGTAAATGCAAGAATATGTAAGCCTCAATTATGAACTAGCTATTTATAAGTTGCCTATTAAGTTGGAGTAAAACTATCAATCCATTAGGAGCAAAGGGTTTAGATGTCTTGATATTTAAATTAAACGATGCAAAAAATGGATGTTATGTAGGTAGAGGTCAGCGGCAGTTGGAAGCTATAAGAAAAAGAGACATCCCCCCAAGGAATGTCTCTTTTCCCTATAAACTAATAGCACTCATCATCCCCTCATGCGTAGCTTCCTCTATCGTACGCGGTCCAAGGCAATCCCCTATCTGCTTCACAACGGGAGCATGGCCTTTCATTTCTTCAAATAGCTCTGTGTTGGGAATGCGGCCAAGGGAGAGGACGATGGAGTCCCAATTGGTTAGTTCTTCTTTTTGTTGGGTGAATAGATTCCGGATGATGACGTGATCTTCTTTGATTGCCCCGATATCGTAATGGGGTAGGAGTGTGACGTTTAGGTTGTATAGTTTTTTTAGGTATTCATTCCTTAGATATTGGTGGACGGTTTCACCGATGTGCAGTCGTGATGATATGAGTGTGACGTGGTGGCCTTTTTCGGCTAGATAAATGGCTGCTTCCATGCCGGGCCAGTCGCCGCCAAAGTCGAATACTAATACGTTTTCCCCAACTTTTTTAGTTGAGCTGAAAAGGTCATCACTCATGATGATCCGTGGGTCATCGATTCCTTCGATGGCTGGTGTATAGGGCCGGGAGCCGGTGGCACAGATAATGGCATCCGGTTTCGATTCGGATATTTCTTGGGCGGTGGCCGTTTTGCCTAATTGCACATTTATATTGCTTCTCATTAATTTCCGGGAGTAGTTATCGAGCATCGATTCTGCGAGTTCATGTCGCATGGGTGCTTTGCGCATGGTGCGAAGCAGGCCACCGATTGATTTGCTTTGGTCGATCAATGTAACGGAGTGACCGAGGTAGTCCGCTGTTATGGCGGCCTGTAATCCGCCAGGTCCGGCTCCAATCACCAGAACATTCTGTTTGTTTCTCGTTTTATTTAATTCCGGTAATATCCATGCTTCTTTACCTGTTGTTGGGTTTTGGACACAGCCGATTGGCAGTCCTTTATGATAGTGACCGATACAGGCTTGTAAACAGCCTATACATGCATCGATTGCTTGCAGGTCGCCACTTTTTGCTTTGTTGGGCATGTCAGGATCGACGATTAAGGCCCTTGTCATTCCTACGACATCGGCTTTTCCAGTTGATACGATCTGCTCCGCTTCAACGGGGTCGACGATTCTATTACCGACAAAGACCGGTACGGCTCCTGCCATCCTGATTTTGAATCCATGTGGAGATAGATAAGCGTGCTTTATCGGTGATGGCGGCACGATATGTGTTGATCCCTCGAAGGTACTTGAATCTCCGGCTGTGACATTAATGAAATCCAATCGGACTTTTTCCGCGAGATATTCGACGATTTGCACGGAATCCTTCATCGTTGTCCCGTCCATCGTCAGTTCATCTGAGCTCATGCGAATGCCAACAGTAAAGTCTTCCCCGACTCTTTCCCATACTTTCTCCAATATTTCCACGATGAATCGCATCCGATTTTCAAATGACCCGCCATAGAGATCGGTGCGCTTATTTGTATTTAGTGACCAAAACTGGGCAGGAAGATATCCGTGTGAACAGCAAATTTCCACTCCATCAAGTCCGCCCTCCTTTGCCAGCTGTGCTGAATGGGCGAATCCTTCAATCACTCCTTCAATATCCTCTAAACTCATTGGCTTTGGCATGACGCCGAAGCGCAGGCTGGGAACGGCTGATGGCGCCCATGCTGCATTTCGATAGTCACTCGAAACAACTTCCCTTCCGCCATGAAATAGCTGCGAGAAAACCTTCGTTCCATATTTATGGAGCGTTTCGGAAAGCTCCTTGTAGGCATCGACAATTCTTTGGTCATATCCTGCAATCGTTTTGGACGTAAGCATGCCCGATGGATGTACGGATGCCGCTTCAAGGATGATCAATCCGACGCCACCTTTAGCGCGGGCTTCATGATAGGCCACCATATCCGAAGTGGGGATTCCGTCCGTGACATGATTTGTTTGATGTGCTGTACTTAAGATCCGGTTTTTTAATTCAGTGGAACCGATCGTTAAATGGGTAAACAGATTCTTGAATTGAGCCATGATCATGACCACTCCCTAATTTTAGATAGAATGAGAGTATAGAGGCACCAATCGCCCTCTACCAATCTCTATATAGGTTCAATATGCAATAACCATGCCGTTCCGGGAATCTGGATGAAAATAGTTTTTTTACTTTTATAAAGAGGGTATGGCTCATGAATCGAGTATTTTATATATAATAACTGAACCTTTTTTGGAAAGTGGTGATTCATTATAGGTTCAGCATTATATTGGTTGATAGATGGACATTCGTTGCTAATGAAAAAGGGTCACTTATTTTTTTGCGCACCCAAAAGTGTAACAAAATCGGTTCGAAATCAAAATATGGGGTGATTGTGTGGATACGGAAGTAAAAAAAGAATCACTAATTGTATTTTCCGATATTTCTATTTTGGATGTGAAATCCTTACTGAAAATCAATTCCTCTCCTTTTATTGTCATGAAAAATCACTTGGAGATCCTCGGCATTTTAGAGGAAGGTTTCTTTTTGAAGAGATTAGATAGTGAGGGGGAAAATCAGGAGATTACGGCATATCTTAATACATCTTTTGTCGTTGTGGAGAATTTAGATAGGCTAAGTGAAGAGGATCTGAGCACCTATGATTTTGTGATTCAACATAATGATAACCAATATAGATGCTATCCGATCTATGAAGTCAGGGAAATACTGCTTAAAAAGAAGATTAAGAGCTTACTAAGTCTAAATAAATCACTAAATGAAGAGCTGGAGGTGACAAGAAGGAAGGTAAAAGAGCTCACGCAAATCCTGCATTCCAGCTATGATGAAATTTTCGTGACGGATGCTAACGGTGATACGTTATTCGTGAGTGAAGCATGTAAGAAGCTTACAGGGCTGCCGCCGGAGGCCTTTATTAATAAGAACGTTAAAGAGTTAGTTGAAAAAGGGCTGATCGTCAATTCGGTTACATTAGAAACGATGAAAACGAAAGCGATCCATTCAGCGGAGCAAACCTATCCGCATGGGTTGACGGTATTCAGCACAGCGAAGCCGATTTTTGATGAGGAGGGGAACTTATATAGAATCGTTTCGAATTCCAGGGATATTACGGAATTGGTTGAGATGAAGAGTCAATTGAACAGAGTGAATCTTAGGAATCAGCGGGCCCAGCATGAGAATTCGAGAACCGTTTCGTTTAATAACTTCATTACAAATTCTGATAAGATGTTAAAGGTTTTCGAATTAGCTGAAAAGGTGGCCCCGATGGATTCTTCGATCTTCATTCATGGAGAAACCGGAGTCGGAAAAGGGGTGTTAGCAAGGGTCATTCATGATCTTAGCAGTAGAAAGGATAAGAAATTCATTCAAGTTAATTGCGGCGCGATTCCATCCGCATTAATAGAGTCCGAGCTGTTCGGTTACGAAAGCGGTGCATTCACGGGAGCCAATAAGCACGGGAAACAAGGGCTTGTTGAGAGTGCTGATGGTGGCACGTTGTTTCTTGATGAAATCGGGGAAATGCCGCTCGACATTCAAGTGAAAATCCTGCATCTGGTTCAGGACAGAACATTCATGAAGGTGGGAGGAACGAAGGAGAAAAAGGTGAATATCCGCATTATCTCCGCTACGAATAAAGACTTGAAGCAAATGATCAAGAATAATCAGTTTCGCGAAGATCTATATTATCGGTTGCATGTCGTTCCAATGGAAATACCACAGCTGCGTGAGCGGAAGGAAGATATCTTATTATTAACCGATTATTTTCTGAAGAAATTCAATGAAAAATACGGTCAGTCAATCACGATCGATGATCATTCCAAGCTAATTCTGCAGCTGCAGGATTACCCGGGTAATGTTCGGGAATTGGAAAATGTAATTGAACAAATTGTCGTGACGGCTAGAAAACCTATCGTAACGATAGAGGATTTGCCTTCCGGTTTAACCTACAAAGACACGGCGCTAGTTAATTTAACAGGAATCATTCCCTTGAAAAAAGCGTTAGAGGAAACGGAAAAGCAATTATTGTCACAGGCCCTTTCTACATATAAATCAACCAGAAAAATGGCCAAGGCCCTGGAGGTCAGCCAAACGACGATCATGCGCAAACTGGGCAAATACCAATTTAGCTATCAGGACGATTAATAATAAATTAACCTCTATTAAAATCTGAATATTCAAAAATATGGTATGGATATTGCATATTTAATTATTGATTATTTCTATTTTGATAAGGGGGTCAAGAAATGGGTGAGTTGATTTTCTCTTTAAGCTATGGGGGTTCCTTAATTGTTATGGGGTGGATCACGAAGGTTTTCCTAGTGAAAATGAAAAAGAGCCAAGAAGAAATAAAAGCAAAAGATCCGATTGAAAAGGTGGGGATGTAAGTGGCCTTTCTGCTTGGTATTATCATATCCTTTTGTGTTTATGTCTCAATCGGCATTTTCTTATTCAGGAAAGTGAAAAGCTCAGAGGAGTATTATGTTTCTGGACGAAGCGGAAACACCTTGATGATAACTGGTACGCTTGTTGCTTCTTTCCTAAGCACCGTATCCTTCATGGGAGAAGCGGGATTTTCCTATGAAGGATACCCGATCCTGCTGCTTATCCTCGTTATATTTAATGCAAGCGGCTATATATTCGGAGTATTCCTGTTTGGCAGGTATTTAAGAAGAAGCAAATCATTGACGGTTCCTGAATTTTTTGGTAATCGCTTTCATTCGAAGAAAGTAAGACTGGCAGCTGCCATCACGACGATTCTCGGAATCTCTGCATACTTGGTTGCCGTTACTCAAGGGGCAGCCGTTTTATTGGCCGAGGTTTCGGGTGTTTCCTATCCAATGGCCTTGGTGATCATGTGGGTCGTGTATTCATCCTTTACCATTCTCTCAGGAGCTAAAGGAGTCATGGTGAATGATACGGTGATGTTCTTTTTATTCTCGATCGCGACGTATCTTAGTTTTCCTTATATTATCAAATCTGCAGGCGGGTTTCCTGATGCCGTTACTAAAGCGGCAAACCTGGCCGAACGGCCTGATTTATTAAGCTGGCATGGCATTACCGGACCGGCCGCAACGATGGGAACTCCATGGGAAGCATTGGCCTGGGCAGTCATCATGGGCTTGGTCTGGGGCATTGTCATTGCAGTGAGTCCATGGCAAAGCAGCCGGTATTTAATGGCTAGGAATGAACACGTAGCCATCCGGGCCGGCGTATGGGCAACCATATCCATTTTGACCGTCTATTTGTTTCTCCATATAAGCATCTCGACAATACCGACCATTAAAGCGGATATCGCCCCGACGGAAAAGGTATTCATTTGGGCAGCGATGAATATAGTCCCGAAATGGCTTGGTGTCATCATCGTTAGCGGCATCATGGCTGCGGCACTATCTTCCTGTTCGAGCTTCCTGCAAATAATAGGAAGCAGCATAACACGGGATATCATGGAACAATCACGGAAAAAGGAATATACAGATCAACATCTATTACGGGCCAGCCGCATTTCCATGGTCGTGATCAGCTTGATCATTCTATTGATTGGATTATTCCAGCCGCCTGCCGTCATGTGGATCGGCTACTTTGCGGCTACATTATTTGCCGCATCATGGGGACCGATTGCCATTTCAAGCGTATTTTCAAAGAAGGTAACGAAAGAAGGAGCCTTTTGGAGCATCGTATTCGGATTCTTTGGAGTGATACTCGGGGAAAGCCTTAGCATGTTCGGAATTAGCCTTCCTGTATACTTTAATCCTGTAATTATCGGTTTAATCTTAAGCATAGGCGCACTTATCATTGGCTCCAAGTATGGAACGATCACCATCGAAGAAAGGGAGTTTCAAGCAAATATCCTTCAAACCCCCATTGAAATAAACGAGCAAAAAGAAATGGCCATCACCCGCAGATATCCAGCCTATTTAATGATCAGCGGCGTCATGATTATCATGGTTACACTAGTGTTTTATTATTGGCCGATAAATATGAATTGATTGATAGAACGATAATATTTTACTGGCAGGGGAAATCCCTGCCTTTTTTTGAATGAAAAAAAGTGTCCAGGTTTCCCTAAACACATTAAGGATGAATTGTAACCGGTGTCCCGATTGGAACAATCCTTGATAATTCCTCCACGTCCCGATTATGCATGCGAATACAGCCTTTAGAGACGGCTTTACCAATTGAGCTGGGATCGTTCGTTCCATGAATGCCGTAGTGCTCCTTGGATAGACTCATCCACATTGTACCAAATGGGCCTCCGGGGTTGGGGGCTTTATTAATGATGATGAATTGTCCTACTGGTGTACCGAATAGCATTCTTCCAACAGCGATTGGATATTGTTTTTGCAGTACTCCATTTTTTAGCAGCCTTAGCTTACGATTGTTAACGGACACATCGATCTGAAATGGAATGGTATCAGGAGGGGGAAAACCAGGGATCATAATGGGTTGACCAGGATAAATGACATTTGGATTTATTGTCGGGTTAGCATTGATGATTGCCGATAGCGGTTTCCGATAGTCCCTAGATATCTGTGTCAGTGTTTCACCGGGTTTAACTGTATGAATCAGACTGAACACCTCCATAGGTTATAGTTGTCATGTTACATTCTATGTGATTTTTAAAAAGTGTTTCGTAACTCGCTTTTATCTGTTAACTGATTTTAATGAAACTAATATATTAAGTAACTAAGCCGAAAAGAAACCGAAATGAACTTTTGATAAAATAAGATTTTATGGAGAAGATTTTTTTGTTAGTTAAAGAGGGGGAATAAAGGTGGAGGAACATGTGAAAAAGGCTTTAGTAGAATGGAATGAAGAAATTAGTGATGTGTTAAATGGGATAGAAAAAGAGTATGAAGAAGTTAAGCGTGACCTTCAGGTTTATTCCTATAAATTCAATATTACCAAGCAAGTTGTACAATCCACTATAAATGATGAAATTATTCGAAACATCCGCGAGCTCTATCATAAACCTTTTGAACAAAAATTGAACGAATTGAAAGAGTCTATAAAAGAGCTAGAAGAAAAGAGAAAGGTTTTCCAAATGTTTGTCGATAAAATTGAAAAGGTTAGTGAAAGAGAAGAAGGAAAACCGCAAATATCAGTCATATAAGGCAGCGATGCACCATAATCGGAAAGACTCTACTATTCTTTTCATACTTCTACTACGGCAGGAAATATAACTGCTTTTTTTGCTGGAATTTGTAAAAAGCGGCCCCTTGTTTACCCCAACATCAACCCGGGTACACTATCCTATAAAAGGAAATGGGGGAATTCTATGTGGAATGCGGTCTTTTGGGGAGGGGTTTCCGGTTCTGCTGTCCTGCTTGGCGCACTAGCCGCCATCTTCATTCCGATAAAGAAAAACATCATTGGCTATATTATGGCTTTTGGTACGGGTGTATTGATTGGTGCAGCGGCATATGAGCTGCTTGCTGATTCGGTGAGTGATGGAGGAATCTGGGCGACGGCAATCGGATTCATCGCAGGGGCGGCCGTGTTTACTGCCTTGGATTTTCTTATTTCCAAAAAAGGTGCGGATAAAAGGAAACGGTCCAATAATAGCTCTTCGAAGGAAGCGGGCTTAGCCATTTTTATCGGGACGGTTATGGATGCCATACCGGAGTCGATCATGATTGGCGCAAGCTTAATAAGCGGTGGCTCGGTAAGCTGGTTATTGGTCATTGCCATCTTCATCAGTAATATTCCGGAGGGGCTCTCAAGTACAACTGGTCTGCTCAAAAGTGATTATTCCAAGAAGAAAATCATGCTGCTGTGGTTTTCCGTTCTGCTCATTTCGGCACTTTCCTCGATGTCGGGCTATCTATTCCTCGATCATGCCCCGGACTATGTCCTGGCAGCGATGGCAGCCTTTGCAGGCGGTGGAATCATCGCCATGATCGCCTCAACGATGATGCCTGAAGCATATGAAGACGGAGGACCGATTACGGGGATATTCACCGCAGCCGGCCTGCTTATATCTTTGGTTCTGGATTCGATGTGATAACGAAAAAGTGAGATTGTCCCCTTGGAAAGAAAGGGGGGCATTTTTTTGTGGGGAAGTTAATCAAGGCGGATTTTATAAATCTATCATAGTAGGAAATGCGCAGGCGAAATAAGGAAAGCTATCTCTAAAAAAGAATTGCTGGTGTTAAAATATCATTTCAAAACATACACTCTTCATATAGATTTTTAGACATTGAGGAGATGTTAGAAATGAACTTCGAGATGCAAATTGCGAATATGTTAGCTAAGAATATAAATGGTTTCATTACATTCGTCCGGGAAAATCATGAAAATGAAAACAATTGCTTTTGTTTAAATAGAGATAAATTGTATCAATTGAAACTTCTAGTTGAGGAGTTTAAGTTTCAGGTTTTGGCAGATGAACTTAAACGAATCAATCGGTTTACCTGGGATGAAAACTACACGCATTTATTAGTTGATAGATTCAGAAAAGGGATGGGCATCATTGAAGAGTACGTAGAAAATAACTACAGCGATTTATTCATTTTTACCGCTAGACTTTACACATTGAATAGCCTCAGCTTAACATTTTGCAAGGAGGAAGAATCAACAAACAGTTGTTCAATCCACCATGAATGATGGGAATGGTTAGTATCCTATCAGAAGACAGTATTTCTGATGTGGAAAATAGTCCGGTACATTTGGGCACAGCCCACGCGAATAAAAGAAGAGCACATATAATATGTGCTCTTCTTTTATTTCATAATAGGGATAGTTGACCAAAAAGATTCTCATTCTTTTATATGCTCCGAGCCCGATCTTATTTGCTTGGCATCGTAGAGATATATTTTTTGACTACTTCATAAACATATTCTTGATTGGCTGCTGCTGTATTAGGGTTATATTTACCGCCGTTCGTTTTATTATTGGATAGTACTCGTATACCTAAGAAGGGAACATCGTAAGCTTTGGCGATTTGTGCTGCCGAAGCTCCTTCCATTTCTTCAACAGATGTACCATATTTCGTATGGAACCACTTAATCCGATCCACTTCATTATTCCAAACGTCTGCAGAACCGATAGTGCCATCGACAACCTTACCTTTTGTGTAAGTATCTTTAACTGCATGAGCAGCTGCGAGTAAATCCTTATCTCCCTCGTAGAAGCGTGGTTTTTCAGCGTTAGGATCTTCTCCTGCACTTCCTTCAGAAGCCATTAGGTCCATCGGTTTCCATATGGTTGGATCAATTCCTTGGTTTTCAGCTTTATCAGCCGTTTTTAATGAACCTAGGTTTACCGTTCTTTTTCCTAAAACAATATCAAAAACGTTTAAGCTTGGATCATGTCCGCCTGATGTTCCTTGATTGATGATGGCAATAGGGTTATATCTTTCAATGGCCAATGCTGTAGCGGCAGCTGTGTTTTCCATCCCTTTACCTGTTTTTGCAACGATTACAGGATAATTGTCTAACGTTCCAATGTAAAATACAAAATCCCCTGATTTTTCTTCTTTAACATTTTTTAATCTTTTCGCGAAATTTTCAGCTTCGATTGGCATTGGACCTTGGATCATGATAGGCCTTTGAGTCTTTTTTTCTACCGTTTCATTTTTGGAAGCAGAACTGCATGCTGCAATCACCGACACGAAAAGTAATGTAATGATTCCTAATATAGTGTACTTTTTGAACATGTTTTTTCTCATATAATTTCTCCTTAAAACATATTTATTCGATTGTTTGATACACTCGCAGTTGCGGTCAAAGAAAAAGGTCCAGAACGGCAGAATGATTACTGCCTTCTAGACCTACGATAGTCAAAGTAAAGATGATTAAGCAAAATGATTAGCTAAATCATTAGCTGCTCAAGAAAAGCGGGCAGCCGAATACTTTAACTCGTAGTCTAGTTCTTTCACTGGGAACCAGGTAGAAACGCTCAGACCAAATTTCCGAGCATATACGAGTAAATTACGATTATTACTTTGCTAATATAACAAACTAATGATAGATAATCAATGGGAAAGTGAACATTAAAATATAAATATAATTTAATGTTCGTGTTTAAAGAGGCGTAGTTCGTTAAAATCGCTAATTTCTTAAAAGGTAAATGGGGTTTTAGTGGAGGCATGGACACAATCATTATGTGTTTGAATAGTATAATTTAAAGGCCAAGTCATAGAGGATGCGGAGTGTCTCATCCGGAACTATAACTTTAAAACAAGACTATGGTTTTCTTGATGTTTTTTTTTGAGGGGTGTAAATCTGATCGTTGATTGGAACGTAGGGCACTCGCTTTCCGCGGGCGGTCCGGGAGCCTCCTCGGCGCTCGCCTGCGGGGTCTCCCTTGGACACGTTTTTCCCGCAGGAGTCTCGTACCTTCCGCTCCAATCAACTGGTATGTTTTTTAAATAAAAAAACTATGTGCAAACTGACTATTCCTCTAATTTGGCTATAGTTTGGAGAGGGGCGGAATGGTCTCATTCCGAACAATATAGGGATAGATGGCGAATAAGATTCTAATTCTTTATTAAAATAGTTAACCTTTTAAAGGTACTTTCCCTATGAAAGTATTCATTTGAATATCATAATGATTTTCAGTATATTTCCCAAGCCTGGTTGTAAGTTGGGTTAGCTTTTGTACTATATAGCTTAATTCAAAAACATTGTATAATTTATTCACTTCCCAAATTGATGCTAGTCTTGCTCTATTTCCAAAAGGAAGCAAAGAAATTATTGCTTCATCTTCATCGAATTCCAGAGAATAATATTTGAATTCTTGTACGACTCTACCTTTTTTGTTTGTTTGTACCCATTTTAGTAAATAGAGATAAAATTCTAACAATGCAATATCTGCTTGGAAATATATATCATTATTTATTTTAATTGTAAGTATCCCCTCAACCCTTAATGCAACGGCAGGAGAAGTTCTTAAATCAAAGGGAATAGAGTTTCTATCAGTTGTAAACTCATATTCAAATTCTACGCTATTGGATAACTTGTCCATATTTTACCATCATATCCTATCACAATTTTTATTTTTACATGGAAACTAAGGTTATGTTTACCATGATATATTAAAACAATTAAAAATAAAAGAGATTTATAGTTAAAAATACCTAGATAGTGTTAATTCTAATTTGTGATTAAATGCTAAAACTCCTACGGAAAAATCCATAGGAGTATGAGGGTTGGTTTTTCAATTATCAGCAAAATGAAACATGGGTTACAAAAGTTCACAAAAAGCGGCGGTGTGCAAAGCGCTGTCAGGATTTATCATGATCAACCAAGGTTATCACTACATTTCCCTTTTTATGTCCTAGTTCTACATATCTATGAGCCTCGGGAATCTGTTCAAGCGGGTAGCGTTTATCAATGACCGATTTTAATGTTCCAGTTTCGATAAGCTCCTTAAGGAGTAGTAAATCTTCAGTAAGTATCTTCGCTATTCCTTGTCCCTCAACGGACACGTATCGCCCGTTCGGGGTGAGTACTTTCTTGCAATTGGCTTTCGAGCTTTTCCCGACTGCATCAAAGATGATGTCATATCGCTCTTGTCTTTCAGTGAAATCCTCTTCTGTATAATCAATTACTTTATCTGCTCCCAATGATTTAACTAATTCAAAATTAGCGGCACTGCATACTCCGGTAACTTCTGTTCCAAAGTATTTGGCTAGCTGCACGGCTGAAGTCCCTACTGAACCGGATGCACCGTAGATGAGGACTTTTTGTCCGTCCTGGATATTGGCTTTTCTGAAAAAATGCAGAGCTGTCGTTCCCCCAAAAGAAACGGCGGCGGCTTCCTCGTAGGTCATATTGGCAGGCTTCATTGCGATTGGTCCGTCTTCAGGTAAGCATGTGTATTCGGCATGAGCCCCGAAGTTCATTCCAGTCATGGCAAAAACCTGGTCGCCTTTTTTGAATTTTTTCACATCCCTGCCCGTTTCCTCTATTTCCCCGGCCAGCTCCACTCCGAGTATCGATTTTCGCGGTTTTCTAAGACCCAGGAAGATTCGCATCGGCAGCCATAACAAGAAGGGGCTCTTGAAGCTCCGGACTCTTATGTCCCCTGAAGCCACTGTTGCCGCGTGGACCTTTACCAGAATTTCGTTGTCCTTGGGCGTTGGTTTTGCTACCTCTTTGAGTTCCAGTACATCGGGTGAACCGTATTTTGTGCATACCATTGCTTTCATCGCGAGTCTCCTTAGTTTTTGATTCAATCTTTTAATACTATGATAGAAACTGTAAGATAAAACTAACGTAACTGAAGTAACTTCTGATGAAATGTGAAAAGCAGCGAGATTCATGGGGATTTCCGGGGACAATAGGGATGCCTATTTTCACAATGCGCCTGTTGTAATGTCCCTGAGGTCATCCAAGAGTACGTTCAATTCGGATAATGCACGAAAGCTTTTGGCTTTGCTGGTACACGATTTGTCCTGAATCGGTCAGGCGCAATTGTCTCGTTGAGCGGCCGAAACCTTATGATTTTATCAACCAGGGAATTTCTATAGAACAAAAGGAGCTAAAAGTATGGCCATTAACGAAAGACCAAGAAGAATAGTTTTAGATTTAGCAGTTACTTTAGATGGATTTATTGAAGGGCCGAAAGGGGATGTGGACTGGTGCATTATGGACTCTGAAATGGGGTTCATTGATTTCTTAAATCAAATTGATACTATTTTTTATGGGAGAAAAAGCTATGATTTATGGGGACAATATACTCCAGAAAATGAGGTATCTGATACTGAAAAAGAAATGTGGAATTTAGTTCATGGCAAAGAAAAATTCATGTTTTCCAAAACAAAAAAAAGCACTGATGATAAAGTAACAATCATAAATGATAATATTGTTGAAGAAGTAAATAAATTAAAGAAAAAGCCTGGTAAAGACATCTGGCTTTATGGCGGGGCAAGTCTTATTACAACTTTTATAAGATTTGGGCTGGTTGATGAATTTAGGTTATCTGTTCACCCTGTTGTTTTAGGGGAAGGAAAACCTTTGTTTATTGACATGAAGGAGAGATTGAATCTAAAACTGGTTGATACAAAAAGATTTTCCTCTGGCGTTGTTCAACTTTGCTATCATCTTAATGAAGGGTAATTGAAAAGCATGATGATAGGCCTTAAAATTCATATGTAGATAAAAAGAGAGTAACTCCATTTTTAAAAAATGGAGTTTTTGTATTTGCTGTTAATGGAAGGGGATTTATATTCAATCTTTATTCTAAAGCTACATTTTGGACCAATTTACCTTGCTGGTCATATCAAGCTGTAACCTTTTCTGTTATAAAGAATTTCCCTTTTTTGAATACAAACTAATAGAACGACGGTTTTTCCAAATCAGTATCTGGTTCGCTGACTCCTAAACTTTTGCAAATATATTTCGTGTTATCAGCAAGTAAATCCATAATCAAACGAGCTACAGCCTGACGTGTAACCTGTGCACCAATAAATGGTTCACCTTTTACTGTCAGTTCATATTCTTCATTACCTTCTTGGTCGTAAAGCCAAGTTAAACGTAGTAGTGTGTAATCAAGCTCTGAATCTTCGACTACATTGGCTGCAGATTTGTATAATGGTGCACTGGATCCAACCATTGCATCATTCCAGCGACCAAATGCACCAATGACTTCATCATAAATACCTAAAACTGTTGCACCAATGAGGCGTTTTACACCAGCTTCATCCATTGCGGAAACAATAGATTGTGTTGCTTGAGCGTCACGCATATCATTTAAATAAACAACATCTACTCCAGACATTGCTTCGACAAGTTTAGATTTATCATGAAAGTCACCATCGATAATTTTTACTCGTTCACTAGCTGCTTTTAAACGAGAATTTGCGTGTCTCGCATATAAAGTGATTTTTGTATCTGATTCATTTAGCAAGAGTTCAGTTAACATACGAGAAACTTGACCAGCTGCACCTAAAATCAAAACTTTCATTTATCCTTCACTCCGTTTCGCATAAAGTTGAAGCATCGAAAATAATTTTTCGTGTGCAACTATCATTCATCAAATTCACGAAGTCCTTTTTCAGCTGGAACAACATGACTTTCATAGTTATCAATCTTATAATTCAAACGATCGAGTGCACTTTGCATTATATCAATACGTTTTTGCATCTCGTCACGTTCGTCACATAAAATTCCTACACGAGCTGGGATATTAGCATCGTCACCATTTTTGAACAACTCAATGTACTCAATTAGTGCTTCAATGGATACCCCTGCTTCACGCATATGACGGGAAAATTCGATCCAACGGATGTCCTCATCGTCTAAATTACGTACACCGTTCTTATCTCTTTTTACTGGTGGTATTAAGCCGATACGTTCGTAATAACGAATCGTATCAGCAGACACACCAGTTTTTTCACTTACAACCTTGATGTTCATGTAAAATCCACCTTTTTATGTTTTTTATTAAGGTAATTGGATAGTTGGACGAATAATGATTTCATTCATTGCAGTGTCTTCAGGAGTATCCATTACAAACGCTACTGTTTCAGCAATACGTTCAGCTGGAATGGCCACTGCACTGTAAAGTGAATCGATACCGCCTTTAAGGTCTGTATCGGTAATTGTGTTAGGTAATTCCGTTGCTACGGCACCTGGTGAAAGAATTGTCACACGGATATTGCTTCCTGCCTGAGCTTCTTCTTGACGAAGTGCTTCAGAAATCGCACGTACTGCGTATTTCGTACCACTGTATACACCACCACCTGGGTGAGTCTGGTGACCGGCAACAGAAGAAACATTAATGAAGTGACCAGATTTTTGTTCACGCATTACTGGAAGACCAGCTGCGATTCCGTAAAGGACACCTTTAATATTTACGTCGACCATTCGTTCCCATTCGTCCACATGAAGTTTATCGAATGTTGAATGGGGCATAAGACCAGCGTTGTTTAACCAAACGTCGATTCGTCCAAAAGTATCTACCGCAAGTTTCGCGAGAGCTTCAACGTCACTGCGTTTTGTTACGTCAGTGCTGGCGTAAATTACTTCGCCACCTTCAGCTTTGATTTCGTCTGCCAATTTTTGAAGACGTTCTTCACGACGAGCACCGAGAACAACTTTGTCTCCGCGTTTTGTTAATAATTTTGCAGTTGCTTCGCCAATACCTGAGGATGCCCCTGTAATAACGACTACTTTGTTATGTTCTATCATTTTATTTTCCTCCAATTCTTAACGTTCTGCTTTCATTGAACCAAGTGCTTTTACCATCACTGGATCTCTGTGTGAGAAGAAGCTGCTTTTATTTGTATCAAGTGTGGCAATTGTCTTTATATCGTTTTCGCTTAATTCAAAATCCCAAATATCGTAATTTTGAGCGATACGTTCTTCATGAACGGATTTAGCAAGAGCTGAAATTCCGTGCTGGATTAGCCAGCGAAGGACAACTTGAGCGACTGATTTGTTATATTTTTTACCTATTTCAATTAACACTTCATTTGTGAAGAGACCGTTTTTTCCTTCTGCAAACGGAGCCCAAGCTTGTACAGCTACATTGTATTCTTGGTGGACTTTTAAAGCTTCTTCTTGCTGTAAGAAAGGATTCACTTCAATTTGGTTCACTTGTGGGGTTATTTCATTATGAAGAATTAAATCAACCAAACGATCAGTATGGAAGTTACTAACACCGATTGCACGAATTTTTCCTTCTTTATAAAGTTCTTCAAGTGCGCGCCATGAGCCATAAATGTCTCCATATGGTTGGTGGATTAAGTACAAATCAAGGTAATCGAGCTGCATGAGTTCAAGCGTTTTTCCAAATGCTGTTTTTGTCGCTTCATAGCCTGTGTCATTTACCCAAAGTTTTGAAGTGACAAATAATTCTTCACGAGGTACACCGCTTTTCTTGATTGCATTACCCACAGCTGATTCGTTCATATAAATTGCAGCTGTATCAATCAAATGATAACCAGCTTTAATTGCTGCAAGAACACTTTGTTCCGCCTGTTGAAGATCAGGGATTTGGAAAACCCCAAAACCGTTAAGTGGCATTTTTACAACATTATTTAATATCACATATTCCATATTTTTTACCTTCTTTCTTTTAAGTGAAGTTCAGTATAAACCTTGGAGTTCACTCTAAGGCAAGGGAACATATTTAATTTTTTATTTCTTTCTTCATAACTGGAAGTATAAGTGCAACTACAAGAATAATTGCTAAAACCAGCATGACACTACCGCCTTTTAATGCGACATTTACTTGAGTTACTAATCCACTACTGGCTGCTAGACTTGAAATTGCTACTAATAATGCAAGACCAAGTGATCCGCCAACTTGGTGTGCTACGTTTACGACACCACTTGCAGCTCCAGCATCACTAGCTTCAGTATGAGCAATACCAGCAGCAGTTAAAGGACTAAGTGTTAAACCTTGCCCGAAACCAATGAAAATCATTGGAAGTGCAACGCTAGCAATATAACTACTATTACCGGAAACAAAACTTAACCAGAACATGCCGATCGTTGTAATTATTAGACCGCATAGTAGAACACGACCGTTGTTAAAGCTTCGAGTAAAGAGCGGAACAAGCATAGCTGAAATAAAATTAGCGACTGTCATTGGAAAGAATCCTATACCGGCTTGTAATGGTGAAAATCCATAGATAGATTGTAAAAATTGAGTTATAAAGAACCAAAATGCCATCATGGCACCCAAGAATAGCATGCGTGCCAAGTACGCACCATTACGTTCACCACTCTTAAATAGACGGAGTGGAATGATTGGTTGATCTGCACGTTTTTGCGTGTATACAAAAGTAATAAGTAAAATTCCTCCCGCGGCAATAGAAATGAGAGCAATCATTGATTGTTCCTCTAAGGTTACAATTCCATAAACAAGTCCAACAATGCCCAATAAAGAAGTAGCTGTCCCTGCTATATCGAATTTTCCTGCAATAGTAGCAGATTCCTTGATATGCTTTTTCGTTAGAATGTACATGACGATACTAATTGGTACATTAATGAAAAATGCGTAACGCCAAGATAACCAACTGGCAAAAATACCACCTAGAACTAAACCGGCACTTGCACCGATTCCAGCAACTGCACCATAATAAGAAACAGCCTTCGTACGTTCTTCACCCTCCTCAAAGTTATCCATCAATAATGCAAGGGTAGATGGAGCAAGAAGTGCCGCCCCAGCACCTTGAAGTGCACGTGCAATAACTAACCAAACGGCATTCAGCGCTGTACCAACTAATAGTGAACCCAAACCAAAGATAATTAATCCAAGAATAAACATTCTTCTACGCCCGAAAATATCTCCGGCACGTCCACCAAGCAGTAACAAACCACCAAAAATTAATGTATAAGTATTTTGAACCCAAGTTAGATTGCTTTGAGATAAGTGAAGTGATTCTTGAATTTTAGGTAATGCAGTAATTACTACAGATATATCTAAAACAATAACGAAATAACTAATAAGAATAATACCTAAAACAATGGATTTGTTTTTCGCCTTCTTTACCATTTACTTTCCTCCGTTTCAATTACATGTATCACTTTAAACCTTGGAGTTCACTTCAAGACAAGAGAAAAGTTTAAAAAAGGTAAAAGAAATTCTTAAATAAAAAACCAAGATAATTAAGTTTGCCATTGTAGAGATGGAGCGCATTTGACACTTAGCAACCCAATAAATTATCCTTGATTCACCTATACTGCCCTGTTACTTTAAGTACATTCCTTCATAACCTCGATAATTAACACCTATTCAATTAAATGGCCCTATTGCTAAACAAAATTAAAAAAGCACACATTTGCTATCTGTTATTGAGTTCATAAACAAATTTATAGAATGATTAAAATCATGATTTCACGAGTAAAACCTTGAAATTCACGAGTAAAACTCCAAAACTCACGAGTAAATCCCCAAAACTTACGAGTAAAACCCTAAATAAGGCTAGTGAGGAATCCATACTGATGTATGGATTCCTTTTTTTTGTGTTTTGTAATTTATAAATTATAAAATGTAATATATATGTTGCAAAAAGTTAGATAAATCATATAATAAGGGTAAGCGATGGAATTAATGGAGGTCGATAGATGATGAATGTATTTAAACGAACGAAAAAGATCACGGATGAGCGGATTGAGAATGTACGAAATAAAATTTATAAAGAAATGTATCACGTCGTCTTGGCCATTTGCCTGGTGAGTGCACTTTTCAAACTATATAAATATGGTGCAGGCAGCGGGGAGTTATATCTGGAATTCGTGATCATAGTTGCAGGAGGGTTGTATTACTTAGCCCGTTCCATTTTCTTAGGTGTATTCTGGGATGAAGTGGAGATGCATGACCGCACCAGCAAAACACCGATGAGCAGGAAGACTGTCTTTGGTACGATTGCTTTGGCACTCATCATCGCTATATTCATGGGGGTGAATAGTGCTGTATCCTATGCGGATAGCAGTTCCCAGGGAGTATGGTATTTTGTATTGGTAGCGTTTGTATCCGTTATGATCTATCTGCCGATTTTACTTCTGTTTTTTGGTGGTATATACTTGCTTGCGAAGAAAATCGGCATGAAAAATAGATAAGATAATAAGAAATAGTAGGTGCCTTCCCTTGAAAAATATAAAACTGAAGCTAGCGAGAGTAGAAAAGGACTTGTCACAAGATGAACTAGCCAAGATTGTCGGCGTATCCAGGCAAACGATAGGATTGATTGAATCCGGAAAATATAATCCCTCGTTAAGTTTGTGTGTCGGTATTTGTAAAGCATTATCCCGTACATTGGATGATTTGTTTTGGGAGGTAGACTGAAAAGGGTATCCATTGATTTGGATATCTTTTTTTTAGGAATTTATCATCAAAAAATGGGGGAAGGTATAGCATGTAAGCAAAAAATCTAACATTCGAGAGGGATGGTATGATGGATCGTACGATTGGTTACTTACGTGAGATAATATCTAACTATACGGACCAATATCCTGAAGCGCAGGAAATTTATAATAAAATCAAAAGCGGACATTTTCATTCTGAAGAAGAACTCGTCAATAAGCTTTCCGGTAAAGAATCTAGCTTCCTTAACCATATTCTTCCTCAGGAAATTAAGCATGCAAAGGAAGCTAGTGATTCGGAACGGGTCACGCAATTATCAGAGGTATATGAACTGATTCTTATATGATAAAACCTTGTCCATGATGATCATGGACAAGGTTTTGTTGTTTTTTTATTCCATTTCACTAAGTGAATCCATATGACTGGCTATCATGGCGATGATCGTGCTTGCTTCTTCCTTGCTGAAAATGAAATTCGTTTCATCCTTTATCAGATCATCATCCGCTGTCCGAATCCGATTGATCCGTTTAAGCACACCATCACCTGTTTCCTGCACGATACCGAATTGATAGGTGACCTCGACTTCATTATCCTGGATATAGGCAGTCACTTCAGGCGTTTCCCAATCTACATCGATTTCGTATATATCGGAATCTGCGCCGTCTGGATCATACAAATCATCATTATCATCATCCATATCCATAGCATATTCGTAATCGGCATCATCCTCTTCCAAATAGTTATGGAAGCTCTCGTGGACAGCATCGACGATATCTTCAATGTCTGCAAGGATGACCTTACTGATCTGACCTAAATCCGGCTCAAACGATTCCATATAAAATTCTTCATTATACGGATCAAAAAACAGCGTGGAAAAATAATCCCTCTCATTGTCATCCAGCTCTGTATAAAACTCGATCCGTGGATGCTTCGACCCGCGCTCCACGATCATACTGCCATTACGGTCGTATTTCTCACAAATTGATTGAAGATGATCCTGCAATTCCCCGCTAACTCTGTCAAACCATTCTAATGACATCAACATCCACATCCTTTCGTGATTATTATTTCCCAGAAAAGGCGAACGTGACGTGCCATTTAAAGCCAAATGCAATATCTTCACCTGAAAAATGTAAGTTATAAAAAAAAAATTAAAGGAAAAAATAAGATGAAAAGCAAAAACAGTATTCTAATGGACGGATAATGCTGGAGCAAACTGTGGCGGGTTGTTGTATAAGTTTTTCAGAGGTTTTATTCAGTAAAGCAATGCAGTTTGCAAAAAGCATTGCAATTGATGGTATAGTACAACCTGACAATTAGCCGAGCCTCTTCCGCTGCATTGTAAATTCTAATTTTAGGCACATTTAAAACTCCCTTCATTAAGTTTAGAAGGGAGTTTTTTTAGGGTGTAGAAGACTGTAAGGTACGGTATTCATACAAATAACGGAGCAGGTTCGTTTGAAACCAAGATCTCTCGCATCTTTATATTTGGAATAAAGACTTTTTACTAAGCTTCATTTCTATACCTTTCAATAATAAAGTCAATAAAATACCTGCTTGCTATTGGCAATACTCTTTTATCCTTGTATGCCAAAGTAATTGTTCGAGTAATAGAAGGAGAGATAGCCTTCGTTACAATATTATAGGGACATTTATTTAAGAGCAGTTTTGGTAAAATCGAAATGCCAAGCTCCTGTTCAATCATGGACATAATCGCATAAGGATCAAATACTCTGTATTGTGTATCAGGTTCAAAATTGTACTGTTTAAAAATTATTAATGGTTCATTTATAACTCCCTCATCCAACAGGATATAAGGGTCTTTTAGCAATTCTTTCAATGAGACTTTTGTGGATGATGCTAAAGGATGATCTACTGGCATTACAGCCAGCATTTCATCTTCTTGCAAGGGAATCGTAGTTAGATCCGTAACATTTGAATTTACAAAGCCAAAGTCTACGCTGCCTTCTTTAATCCAGTTTGAGATTTCCGTATAATTTCCTTGTTGTAATTCGAAATGAACAGTTGGGTAAAGTTCCTTAAAATCTTTGATCAATCCCGGTATCCAATGACATGTAACACTGGAAAAGGTGCCAATTCGAATAAGGCCACTTTGCAGTCCTTCCATCTCTTTATGTTTTTCAGTCAGTTCCCTATGTGAATTATAAATCTTCCTGATATATGGCAAAAATTCCTCGCCATCTGGTGTCAGTGTAATACCCTTTCGAGAGCGTAAAATAAGAGTGGTAGAAAGTTCTTCCTCTAATGAATGCACCATTTGGCTAATGGCAGACTGAGTATAGCCAAGTTCTTCAGCAGCTTTTGTAAAACTGCCTGTTTCTATGGTTTTGATAAAAGCATAATACAAATTCAACCTCACTAACCCCTTTGTATTAGTAATTCTAATAGATCTATTATAAAAATTGGTTTTACTAATGTAAATGGAAGAAATAAAATATAGTTGGGAACAGACCTGCAGAACAACGTAAATCAAGCATAATTGATTAATGTTTTACTTATTAAATTAATTAAAAATATCAAGGTACCTAAAATAATTAGATCAGGGGTTGAAGTAGAAAAATAATGAATATTAACGTTAAATACAGAAATATTATTTATGCATTTTTAATGGCTTTTAGTATGTCCTTTTTTATTTCATTTATATTAGTCTCAATAAATAGGGGTTATGATCATATATTCTTATCTACATGGTTAAAAACTTGGTCACAGGCTTTTATCTGTGCTTTCTTTGGAGCTTACTTTTTTCCGAGAGTAATACAACAAATAATGAGAAGAATTAATTTTGTAGAAAAACCGCTAATAATTGAGAAAGATTTTTTAATGAGAGAAGAAGACAATGGATAATGGCGAGTAGAGAATTAAAATTTCGGTAATAAAATTTGTTTTAAAGGCTTTCCTGAAAAACAGTAAAAAATATGGATTTTATAAATACTGATATAGAGCTGCCCAAATGATGGGCGGCTTTTTATTCGTTTCCCTGAAAAATTTCAAGACCATGCTACTTTCATAGCGTAAAAGTTTATATAGAGTGTGAAAGGGGGTGAGTGGCATGGCAAACCAGATTCCAGTATCAAGTACGTTGCGGATCGATTTTGAGACGGGGTTAAATGAAAAAGGGGCTCTCGTTTTCAAGCGGAGGACATTTTCGAACATCAAGGTCGAGGCGACCGCGGATCAGTTGTTTTCGACAGCTGTTGCAATCACAAGTGTGCAGAATCATCCAATGGGTGAAGTGACCCGAGTGGATACGTATTCATTGATTGGCTAAAAGGTATTTGGAAAGATGGCGGAAGAGGGGGGAGGTGATTTGATATGGCAAAAGTACTGGAATTGATTTTCGTTACCGAGGAAGGAAAGTCAGCGACGATTTCCGTTGATAACCCGAAGGAGCCGGTCGAAGTAAATACGGTTAAACTGGCAATGGAAAAAATGATTGCGGGGAATGTGTTCGTTACATCTTCAGGGGATTTCGTCGATTTGAAGGCGGCGCGCCTTGTCGAACGAAATGTCGAGGAAGTGGAACTTATCTAACGAATGGAAAGGTCATCTTTGTTAGACACACTTGAAGTGAGGTGAATGAATAGTGGATCAAATCCTGCCATTTGTCAGTGATATTGGGTTCCCGATCATTGTTACCCTTTATTTGCTTCATAGGATTGAAACGAAATTGGATACTTTGAATGAAACCCTTGTGGAGCTGCCAGATCGCCTGCGAGAAGGTATTCCCAAGTCAGGTTAAGGATAGGCGGGAAGCATCATGAGTGATATCATTCATGATGCTTTTCCTTTTTAATGGAAAAGTTTTAATAGATTCTAGTTTTATATTAAAACTATCGGGTATACATAAAACTGTAGCTAGTTCATCAAAAATCCAAATAATAAGGAGGAATTTTTAATGACTAACAACAATGATAAAATGAGTCGTGAAGAAGCGGGCCGTAAAGGTGGAGAAACAACAGCGAAAAATCATGATAAGGAATTCTATCAAGAGATTGGCCAAAAAGGCGGAGAAGCAACATCCGAAAATCATGATAAGGAATTCTATCAAGAGATTGGCCAAAAAGGCGGAGAAGCAACATCCGACAGTCATGGCAAGGAATTCTATCAGGAAATCGGCGAAAAGGGCGGAGAGGCACGGGCCAATCAACGAGATGGTGACGGTAGCTCTGACGGTTCCAGTAATGGAAAAATGAGCCGGGAAGAAGCAGGACGCAAGGGCGGGGAAAAAAGCCGCCGTTAAAATATAATCCAGTGAAACTTATAAATGACCGAGGGAGTAACCATTCCCTCGTTTTTTTTATGCCATCAGCAAGTGTCCCATGGGAATAACCTTCACAGCACATTGCAAAGTGTGTTTGGAGATTAAAGTGGGTAAAGAAATAACACCTAGAAAAGGAAGAGGTGATGAAGAAGTTGATCGCTCATTATTCATTCCCCCGTTTAAAAGCAGGCGGAGTTGCATTCACTGCAAGGCATTCATTGCTTGTTCTTGGTCTTGCGGGAATCGCTTATCTCATTTCCAATAAGAGGAAGCATCAAGCGGTATTCAAAACGGCTTCATTGATGTGTAAGGTCGAACGGAAAGAAGATGCCATTAAGCTTATTTGGCCTGATGAAGGTGGTTTCTATCGGGTATTTAGGGGGCAAAAGCAGATTTACAGCGGCTCGGAGCCAAGGATTGCAGATCGGGGCCTGATTCCAGGAACCATCTATACGTACACGATAGATAGCTTGAATGAAAAAGAACAGCCAGTGAACAAGATGAAAATACAGACATCAACGACCGCCGAGAATAAAAAAGAAGATAATATCCTTTTGGATTTGGTATTCACCACGATTGTCGCAAAAGGCCAAGCCAGCCTGGAATGGGAGCCTATCAAAGGAATAAAAGAGTATACGATTTACCGAAACGGCGTGGATATTGGACAAGTGTACGGATGTTCCTTCAGTGATCGGAGTATTAGTGAAGATCAGGAATACACATATACCATTAAAGCTAAGCGGCCACTTCCACGTTCAGAGCAGGAGTCCTATGCAGTGAAATCCCTTGTAGCGAGTATTGTCGGAGCTGTAAAAAAAGGTTCATCCCAAGCACAGGCAGCGATCGAGGAAATAACGAATACAAAAAAGATAGGACCTGTAAAAAAGCTTTTACAGCCAGTTGAAAACGTTGTGGATGGTAAAAACAAAAGAAATTTGCAGCTGCGCTATGCCACCTTTTTACCGGAAGAGTGGCTGAAAAACCCCAATCTTGCCTCAAAGGTTCCTTATTTTAAAGGAGACAACCGCGGGTTTGATCCTGAATCACCCCGTTACCGGACTAGGGTCGATGTGTACATTCACGAAAAGGAAAGTGAAGCCGAGATTGAATTTTCCAAAGCAGTCGGAAAAAGTGAGGCCTACAACCATGATGGGGATTTTCTCGAGGAAGGAGTGGCCTCGGATGAAGACATTGTAGTGAAGCGCGTATTATCCAATCATGAGAAAACGACAATTCAGCTGACACACTCTGTGGGCAACCCAATCATCATTTCCCCAGCCGTGGATTATAAAGTGATCGGGACCTTTTACCGGAATGGCGAAATCAATATAGCCGGCTATCATGATCAGGCACCGCATCACGAAGTCTACCTAAAGGAGGCAGATGACGAAAGCTGGGAACCCCTGCACCTAGCGGAAAATAAAGGGCTCGAAATGATGGCGCACCCTACGGCCAATCATTTATGGAGATACTCTACATTTACACAATGAAAAGGACGAAAAGTCATGATCGCTGATCGTCCTTTTTTTTGTTGATACTAGAAAAGTTGACCATTTCTAATACAACAAATACATTGTTTTTTTATAAAAAACGTTTTCGGATACTTGGCGCCGGCAGCATACAGCTTTCTTCTTTCTTTCCGAACCATTTGTAACGATTTCTGGCAATGAAATCATAAACGAAGTTCCGGATGAAGCTAGGAACGATGATGAAGCCGTAAAGCAATTTCCATGCCCCCTGTAAGCGGCGGCAAATCCTCAAGGCTGCAGACGATTTATAGTAGGCCTTATCCCTTTCGATTAGGATCATGCTATCCATATCTGCAGGAACATCATACTTCTTCAGCAACTCTTGTCCCGCCTCACTTTGAAGCGAAGCGTAATGAAAAAGCCCCTGCGGATCCCGCTTTATAATGAACTGGACACTCGAATCGCAAAAGTTGCATTCACCATCAAATAAAATGACCGGATTCATGAACATTCCTCCTATAGAGAGACGTTATCATACTCATGCTTATATAATACACTACCCGTTTTGGTAACGCGAAAACGTCTGGAACTGTTTGGGGTTTTTTGAAATGCTGGAGTGATTGTTCGTTCCAGCAAGAGGGTGTTAGCGCCATAAGAAGGCCACATTTGGAGGTGGACCCTGATATAGGTAGTTTTTGGTTTATGTCTCTGTTATCAAACTGTTATTTTCCATTAACTATACTGTAAACAAGCTATGATATGGTAGATACTCCAAAGAAGTTCCTTTAGTAAAAAGCCGGCAATCCTTTATTAGAGGAAAGCCGGTTTTTTCATTCAAACCATAATTGAGGATTAGGAGATATAACTAGTAGTTTCTTTATAGGAGGTAAGATTTTATGAAACGTGATCCTTATTTTGATAATGCGAAAGCTGTTTTAATCGTACTAGTGGTTTTGGGACACACATTAGCTAGAATGGTGGAAGAAAACGAATGGATTTTAACTATTTACTTGTTTGTTTTTTCATTCCATATGCCAGCTTTTATTTTAGTTTCCGGCTATTTTTCAAGAAAGATAAAAAGTAAAAAGGACCTCTGGGTGCTAATAAAGAAAATATTAATTCCCTATGTAATATTCCAAGTGATTTATACCTTCTATTATCAGAAGTTATTTGATGAACCAATTGAATTCACAATTTTGACTCCAAGATGGGCCTTATGGTTCTTAATAAGCTTATTCTTTTGGAACATATTATTGTTTATATTTTCCTCTAGAAAATATGGAATCGTTTTTTCAATAATTGTATCTCTAATAATTGGTTACATTGGTGAAGTAAACGAATGGTTAAGTTTGTCGAGAACGTTCTTTTTCTTTCCTTTCTTTTTAGTTGGACATTTTTTAGAAAAAAATCATTTTGAATGGGTTAAAAAGAAAAGGAATGCCCTAATAGGCTGGGTTGTACTAGGGGTAATCTTCACCGGTATTTATTTCTATGGTGAAATTACTTGGAGGGAATGGTTTTATGGTCGTTTAGGTTATAAGGAATTAATGGAAGGTTCCATTGCCCTCGGTTTTATATATAAGTTGATCGTTTATTTAATTATGGGAGCAGCAACTTATTGTTTTTTTTGTATCGTTCCTAAAAAGCATACATTTTTTACTGAGATAGGGTCCATTACATTAGTTATTTATCTTTTTCATATGTTTATTCTGGAATATGTATATAACTCATTTATTTATGATTGGATCAAAGAAAGTGGTCAATATTATGTTTTATTAGTCATACCTGTAACCATTATATTTATATTATCAAGAAAACCGATTGTAAAAATGGAATGTGTGCTAATAGGAATGAAAATGAAAACATAACACTAGATGAATCTCTGAAGTAAACTGTCCAAAAAAAATTCAGGTCCGAAATACATGAACATGAATATTTCATATAAGTGATGTAATCCTAAAAAGTAACTAGCCCTTCAAATTGAAGGGTTTTTTCATGAAAAGATATGATCAGGCAGGATGACCTCAATCGCCATCAAGATAGAACAGATACCCTAATTTGGTGATTAAAAAAATCTATCTATTTAAAAGGGGAATATTTTTTAATTTAAAAGGAGCCTCCCACTAAAAGGGCGATGACCCTTATAAAGTTATTTCAGGAAAGAAAATGAAGATCATTACCCGAAATGTTTCCAAAATTATTAAGGGGTAATTACTTTTGTATTTCACTTTCAATAAATCAACTCTAAACATTCAGATTTATTTTATTATGACTATATAGGATTTAACTATCATTAAAGGAGCGGCATATGAAAAAGTTTTTCTTCATCTTCATTTTGGCTTTAATCCCTTTCGCCTCTACGACTGTTAGGGCAGAATCTGACTTACCTCTCAATAGTGAAGCCGGAATCATTATTGATGCGAAAAGTGGAAAAGTATTATACGAAAAAAACATGGATAAAAGTATGTATCCAGCCAGTCTTACGAAAATTGCCACAGCTATATATGCTATAGAACACGGCGATCAGAACGAACTAGTGACTGTTAGCAAGAAAGCAGCGAAGGCAGACGGATCTTCGGTATTTATTGAACCTGGGGAGGAAATAGAGCTTTCCAAATTAATTGCAGGAATGCTAATTAACTCCGGAAATGATGCAGCCATCGCAATTGCCGAGCATATGTCTGGTAGTGAAAAACTGTTTATGGAAGATTTGAATGAGTTTTTAAGTAAAGAAGTAAACGTCTCCGATACTCATTTTACGAACCCCCATGGATTGTTTGACAAAGACCATGTAACGACAGCCAGTGACCTTGCAAAAATTACCCAATATGCAATGAAAAATGAAACTTTCCGTGAGTATTTTGGGAAGAAGAATTTACCATGGGAAGTGGAAACATGGGACACAACTCTAATTACCCATCATAAAATGTTAAAAGGCGAACTCCCCTATAAGGGAATAACCGGCGGGAAAACCGGTTTCGTCAGTCAATCCGGCTACACCCTGATATCTACTGCTACTAGAGGAGAACAGGACTTGATTGCCGTCACTCTTAAAGCTCCTTCAGACAAGGTTGCCTACTCTGATACTAAGCTTTTATTCAACTATGGCTTTGAAAACTTTACATCAGCCAAAATTGATAAAAAAAGCATGCTTTATTCAGCGGACTACTCTAATACCTACACGCTGAACGAAGACTTATACTATACTCATTTAATTAGTGATCAACCTATTCTAAAAACGGGTAATGATGGAATTCTCTCCATCATGAACCAAGAAGGGGGCGCAATAGAATCCTTTGACCTTGAAACGGTCGCTGATGTTAGGAACACAGTATTGCCCGCCCCGATTAAAAAAGAAACAATCAATGATGATAAGCTAATAAAATTTTCTGTCTCATCTCTAGGATGGGGAGGATTTTAGAACTCGTTACTAAAGAAACATCCCGACTGGATATCAGAGGCGTTGCTGCCTTATACATACCCCAGACACTAAAGGGGAGCTTATAAAAAACAATAAAAGAGTGCACTTATTATACATGAAATAGGTGTACTCTTTTATTTATTATCCCTTTTTATGATATAGGTCTTGATGATCCGAGGACAGGAATATTCTTATCGTACTGCACAAAGGTCGTGTTTATAGATAGGACAACTTGGTTATGTGAAACAAGATCATATTCCTTATATTTCCCTAAGATAATCAACTGAATTGGAAATGGAGTATATGACCATAATAGTATTAAAAGAAACTATTAGGGATGATTTCATGATGTATATCTATAATGATTATGGGGGTACACATACCACGTCTTTGGCTGCCGCATATCATTTAAAACAATTACCTCAATCGGAAAGAAAACTAACTTCGGAAGAAATATTAAATGTAAAATATTTTAATAAATTAACGAAAAAAGAATTTGGAAAGCTAATTTTTCGAGGGACCGATGAAGAGGGCAACTCAGTTTATACAATTGGTCATAAAAGAGAGAAACTTGTTGTTCCGGCATTAAAAGAATTGACTTTACTACTAGAAGAGAAATTTCATTTTAACGAAAAAATAGTATTCTCCAATACATCACCAACTGTACCTATTGCCATGTCTATAGGGGGATATTTATCAAGAGCATTAAAAATTGATTTTATAGGTGTACCATTATTAATTATAGGTACCAAACAATGCTGTGATAATATTTTTCGGTTGGTTGAAAATACGAAACAAATAGGGAAAGCAGCGGATGGGGAAAAAGTGATTATATTAGAAAATGAAATATATAAGTAATACTATTAAATGTTTTAGTAAAAGATTGCAAGGCCCATCGAAATTCGTTTTTGAAAGTGCAGGCTAGTAACTTAAAATTAGGAATTCAAGTCAACAATTGATGTTGGCTTTTTTTGTTACGCTTCTGGACGGATATGTGCTATAGAAGAGGTGCTGCTTGTTCATTTAACGAGTGCATAACAAGGGGTGCAAAAGCCTCGTTTTATTAAACCCTATTGATACAAGGGTTTCTGTCTTAACGTTGAAAATGTCAAAATCTTGATTCTACCTCTTTTGGTGTGAACAGGAATACCTGTTTTATTACTTTGACTCTCAATCCCAGATTGGGCACTTTTAATTTTTCTTTAATTTATTTAAATACTTGAAAATAATATTTATTTGGATTAGAATTAGTTCCGTGCCTAGTTGATAATAATTATCAATCTCAATGGAGTGAAAAGGGGAGTTATCGTTTTGAGGAAAATATTATTTTTATTCGTTGCAGTTCTTTTAATTGTAACTGGATGCTCACAATCAAATGAGTCATCTTCAAGTACTTCAAAATCAGAATCAGATGGTAAGAAAATTGTGAGAATCGGGTGGCAAAACAGTGGGTTCCCATCACCGTTTACATTTGACACAAATGGTCCGGGTGGATTTTTACGTAACTCATTTTTATTTGATACGTTAACTTGGAAGGATGATACTGGGGTTATTCCTTGGTTAGCATCATCTTGGAAAGTATCAGAAGATAATTTGGAATATACATTCACATTAGAAAAAGATGTAACATTCCATGACGGAGAATCATTAACAGCAGATGATGTTGTATTCTCCTATAACTATTTTAAAGAAAATACTTTTCAATGGAATGCAGATATGACAAAAGTCGCTTCAGCAGAAAAAGTTTCTGACGATGAAGTGAAAATTACCCTAGCGGAGCCGTATGTTCCGTTCATTTCTGAAATTGCCGGTAAGTTACCGATCATTCCAGAACATATCTGGTCAGATGTTGAACAACCATTAGAGTATCAAGAGGATGAAGCTTTAATTGGCTCAGGTCCATTTACACTTGATAGCTATGATTCAGCAACAGGTAATTATAAATTTGCGAAAAACGAAAACTACTTCAAAGGTGACGTGACAGTGGATGAAGTTCAATATTTAGCAACTGAAAACCGTATGTTATCTTTACAAAACAAAGAAATCGATGGCGGTATGACATTTAACTATACAGAAGTGCAACAGCTTAAAGAATTAGGCTATGACGTTCTGAAAAGCGAACCTACTGGCAGTGCCGTTCGTATCGTATTCAACTTGGAAAACGAACAATTAAGTGATAAAAATCTTCGTCAAGCGATTGCTTATGCATTAGATCGTGCTTCAATTGCTGAAAAATTAACTGGTAACTCAGAAGTAATGGTTGGTAGTGCAGGTGTTATTCCGCCAGATTCAACTTGGTATAAAGAAGACGTGAAACAATATGATCACAATGTTAAACAAGCAAATGCCATCCTGGATAAGCTCGGTTACGAGAAAAATGATGCAGGTATTCGTGAAGATTTAGATCTAAGCGTACTAGTTTCTTCAACTTCCCAAGAAGCTGAATTAATGAAATCTATGCTTGCTGATGTTGGGATTGAACTTGATATTCAAACAGTCGACTCAGCAACATTCTCTACGGCTATGGCTGAAGGCAAGTATGATATGACAATTACAGGGCATATCGGTTTAAGCGGCGACCCAGACTTCTTACGTTTATGGTTTAGCGGTCAAGCCAGTAACTCTCTAGCTGGTAAAGGCGTATTCGATAACGAAGAGTTCCAAGAGCTTGCAAGTCTTCAATTGAAACAAGGAAAAGAAGCAGAGCGTAAAGCTACAGTTGATGAAATGCAAGATACTTTAGCAGAAGAATTACCAACACTTGTGTTATACCACCGTCCATTCTACTACGTGTATGATTCAAGCAAATTTGCTGGCTGGTTCAATACCTATGGTGGTATTGCGGATGGTATTCCATTAACTGATAACAAAGCAGTATTTGTTGATTACAAATGATTAAAAAAATATTGACGCTATACGGATCAGTATTTGTCATATTATTATTACTCAATTTCTTTCTCCCTCGACTTATGCCGGGGGGGCCGATTGAGTATTTGGATGGCCAGGATAGTGGGCCGATGCTAACCGAAGCGCAAAAGGCTTCCATGATTGAATACTACAACCTAAATGCTTCATTAGGTGCTCAATTTATCGATTATCTAGGAGGTCTCCTGCATTTAGATTTCGGCTATTCGTTTTCTTATAAGGAGCCAGTTACTGATATAGTATTAAATCATTTACCGTACACATTATGGATTGTAGGGATTTCAACAAGTCTTTCATTAATCATCGGAATTCTTTTTGGTTTATGGTCAGGCTGGTTCCATTTTAAACGTGGTGATCGGCGCTTTATGCTAACCATGATGGCAGTTGGGGCATTACCTGAATTTTTAATGGGAATGATTTTATTATTAGTATTTGCTGTTTATTTAGGTGTTCTGCCCATGAGCGGTGCAAGTAAACCATTTTTAAGCTCGGATTCATGGTGGACGGTCATTAGCGACTATGCTCAGCATGCTGCGCTACCGATTATCACATTAACGATTGTAAGTATTTCAAGTACATACTTATTAGTAAGAAATGAAACGATTCAAGTAATTTCTTCACCATTTATTGAATTTGCGAAAATGAAAGGCATTAAACGAAATCGCTTAGTGTATCGCCATATTTTAAAAAATGCACTACTGCCGATTTTTACATTAATGATGATTCGTATAGGTACATTATTTACTGGCGCTATTTTTGTAGAAACGTTGTTTTCTTATCCCGGGATAGGAAAGCTGTTAAAAGAGGCAGTGTTATCAAGGGACTATCCGTTAATGCATGGACTGTTTTTTGTATTTTCAGCAATCATACTGTTTTTCAATGCTTTAGCAGATTTCCTATATCCGAAGCTAGACCCACGTGTTAAGGGAGGAAATAAAAATGAACAAGGTCTATAAGCTACCGATTATAGTAATGGGTATGTTATTTATAGTAGCTTTTATTGGTCCATTTTTTGTTCCGTATGATCCCTTTTCATATGATGCCGCTTCCTTTTTAAGCCCATCCGCTAATCACTGGCTTGGAACAAATAGATTAGGACAGGATATTTTAAGTCAATTAATCTATGGGACACGCACTAGTATTTTAATTGGGTTATGCATTGCTGCCTGCTCGACAATTTTAGTTGTAGTACTAGGTTTACTAGCAGGGTATTTTCCTATATTAGATAAAGTCATTAATGGCGTTGCGAACGTTTTATTAGTACTGCCTAATTTGCTATTAATCTTAATTATTATGTCGTTCACTGGTGGTGGTATGGCACAGCTTGTTATTATATTAAGCTTGATGTCATGGCCTTCGTATATGCGTATAGTACGTTCGGCTGTCCTTACATTGAAGGAACGGGAATTTGTGAAAGCTTCCCAATTATTCGGCGGTAATTCCTTATATATTTTACGTGCACACATATTGCCACATTTACGACCAATAGTGAAGACGAAATTTATATTAACATGTAAGTCAGCGATATTGACGGAAGCGGGCCTAGCATTTTTAGGACTTGGTGACCCGAATTTTATTTCATGGGGAAGCATGTTAAATGAAGCATTTTCACAGCCATCTATTTTCTTGAATTCAAGCTGGACTTGGATTGTTATCCCTCCAGTGGTATTCCTTACTATTTTAACAATGAGCTTAGCGTTTTTACTTGAGGAAAAAACAAAGAAACCGTCAAAACTGAAAAAGGTAACAATTGATACGATTCAGAATGAGGTAGATGATTTAGCCGCCTATCATGTCAATATTGCCTTTGAGAAGAAAAAAGTTGTATCGGATGTTTCGTTCCAAATTAAAAGCGGGGAAATTGTGAGCTTGATTGGTCCGTCAGGTTCAGGCAAGACGACTTTAGCTCGTGCGATGTACGGATTATTACCTACTGATGCATGGTCAGGAGATATCCAATATGACGGACAATCTGTTAGAAATCCACGCTTTGCCAATAATTGTTACTGGAAAACGTGTGCTTATATTTATCAAGATGCCCGTTCAGCATTTAACCCATTATTAAAACTAAAGGATCAGTTCTTAGAAATTGGGATAACGATGGATCAGTCAGTTGCAGCTGTGGAAGAAGTATCGCTGTCTAAAAATATTTTAGAAAAGTATCCGCATGAATGTTCGGGCGGGATGCTAAGTCGGGCGTTAATTGCATTAGCTTTCGCCAATAAGCCAAAATTTATTATTGCGGATGAATGTACGAGCGCACTTGATCCGATTTTAAAGAAAGAAATTGTTCTTTTACTTGAGGAAAAAGTGAGAGCGTACAATATAAGCTTATTATTTATAACGCATGATATGGACGTAGCCTATGCCATTTCAGATCGTACGCTATCAATCGTTGATGGGCTTGTGGAAGAGGAGGTATTATTCAATGCTCGAGGTTCGCAATTTATGTAAAAAGTTCGGAAATAATGTTGTGTTAGAAGATGTGAATTTTTGTGTAGGCAGAGAAGAATTTATTTGTTTACTTGGTGAGTCAGGTTCTGGTAAGTCTACGATTGCTGAGCTGTTAATTGGATTAAATGAACCGTGTCAAGGCGAGATGTGCTGGGCAGAGAACTCGATTAACTGCACACAATATGTTTATCAAAATCCAGACCGCTCCTTCAACCCATTTTGGTCAATGGAACAAAGCTTAATGGAGCCGCTTTTATTACAAAAATATTCAAGGAAATCAGCATTAAAGAAAATTACTTCAATGATGAACAATGCAGAATTGCCACTTGAGCTTCTAAAAAATAAGCCGAGTCAATGCTCTGGCGGACAAAAGCAGCGTATGGCCATTATTCGCGCATTACTATGTAACCCGAGCCTATTAATTGCCGATGAAATAACATCTGCGTTAGATCCACAAACAGAAAGAACGATTATTGAATTGCTAAAAAAATTTCAAAGCTCTTACCATATGAGTGTTTTATACATTACACATCGTATACAAGCTATTGAAGATGTAGCAGACCGAGTTTTAGTGTTGGAGAAGGGAAGCATTGTTGAAAGTGGAACGGCTGTAGAGGTATTAAAAAATCCTCAGCACCCTTACACAAAAAATCTTCTGGAAGCTTGTCTGTATTTCGAAAAAAGGAAAAAATCTATAGTTTAGGAGGAAGAATAAATGAGTCAATTAAACATTTTAGAATTGAACCCGTCTCATGCATTTAGCGTAAAAGAACCAGCGGATAACTCATTGAACACAACTGTAATCGATGAATATGAGCTAGAGACGACAGATTTATCTCCGTATAACGTTTTATATATTACGGAATTTGTTGATCAAGAATACTTATTAAATCATAAAGAGGTTATTTCTGAATTTTTGAATAATGGAAAAGTAGTTGTTTTTTGTGGACACTTATTCCGCGATTGGTTACCAGGCTGTTCATTAATGATGCCAATGAAAATTAATAGTTATAAAGATTATTATGTACAACCAGTTCCTGGTGCACCACTTTTTGAAGGTGTCGAAGTAGAAGATATGGTATATAACAAAGGCGTTGCAGGATTCTTTGCACGCGGCTATTACCGAGCTCCAAAAGACGCGGAGGTTTGTTTAACGTTTACAGATGGAAAGGTCATTACGTACATTGATCGTCATACAACAAATGGTACGGTTATTGTTCACTCTGGACGTAGTTTATTAGGTTATAAGAGCGATAGAAAAACAACAGGTAAAATTAGAATTCAAATGTTGGCACTACTTGAGCAAGAAGTTGCACAGGAGGAAGTACAATGAGAAAAATTGCAGTTATTTATAGTGGGCATGCACCACACTTTCGTACATTCCACGAGCCGAAATATGCGCAATTTATCGACAAATTAATTTACTTCCCTGAGTTTGGCGAGACAGATTTATCACCGTATGATGTACTAATTGTGCCATCACAGTTAAACTCGAACTTATTACTTCAAAATGCGAAAAAAATTCATGACTTTGCTGATGAAGGGAAAACAGTTATAGCCTTTGGACCACAGCCTTGGGAATGGCTCCCGAACCAGAACTGGGAGGAGCGCACAACCAATTTCTGGTGGTGGATTGAAGAAAATACAGATAGTGGATTACGTGTTCAAAATGCTGAACAACCATTCTTTGAATACATAACGCTAGAAGATTGCACATGGCACCAGCACGGTGTATTTTGGCCTCCAGCTCATGCAACAACACTTGTATCAACAATAGATGGTGGGTCCGTATTATACATTGATGAGCAATCAACAAAAGGTACTTGGATCATTACAACATTAGACCCAGACTATCACTTTGGTTCATATTTCATGCCAGCGACAGAACGCTTTTTAGATGGTATGTTCCAATGGATTAGTAAAGGGGATATTACAAAAGAAATTTCTGGAGCATTGTTAGAACGTTAATAAAACTACTTCACTAATCAATAGGATTAAATAACGCAATTAGGAGACAAAGTTTATGAGAACAATTAAAATTTATGATCGTGATGATCTAATCGAAATTTCTTTCGAAGACATTAAAAAATACCATGGCTACGCAGCATATATGGCACTCGGTGTAGGTTTCCGTGTGGTTGAAGCAGCATTTGAAGCATTATATGGTGATGAAATTCCAAACCGCAAAGATATTTCGATTCTTTCCGGTCATGGTGGCCCAGGATTCCGTGATGTATTTGAATTTGTAACACGTGCAAAAACTCGTGGGGTATATACTGTTGATGTAAACTATCCAAAAGCACAATATGACCCATACCGTCCAACAGGTTATGCATATGTATTCACAAAAGAAAATGGCGAATCAGTAGAAGTATTATTAAAAGAAGACTTCTTACCATCAATTTTCTATGATTACTTGAAAAAAGGCCGTGAAAATGACTTCACTCCCGAAGAGTATGAAGATAATGAACGTTTAAAACAAGAGATTGGTAATCGTGCATACGAAATGCCGATTGAAGATTTACTAATCATTAATCGCTTAAAATAGTATTTTAAAGTCAGCAAATTACACGTTACCTTAAAATCAAAAGGTAAGCGAATTTTGTGAATTCGCTTGCTTTTTCTTTACCTGTGATACATCTCAGTAGTCTATTTAAAAGAAAATTCTTCATTATAATCAAAATGAATAGGTTTCTTCTATCTATAAAATTCAAACTTTATTTTAAACCAACAACAGGAGCTTCACTTCTTCCCAGGAGCTGATCAGCAGCTCCTTTTTTGTATGAAAACATATTCGTGAAAGGCCATACTAAAATAAGCCCACCATATTCTAATTTTTTTGAAGGACGTAAATGTACTATGTCGTTATTTTAACTGGTTATGCAGTTTGTTGTTCAGATGGAGCGATTGTATAGCCTTTCTTTTTTAGGTATTCGATCATTTTTAATTCTTTGTTCATTTGTTTTTCTTCAAGGTAATTTGAGCCTAGTTCTTGATAGGGTTCCCCTGTTTTTAAGATGTTGTAAGCAATCGTTAATAGTAAATGAGCAGAAGCGATTCGTCCCTTCATTTTTCCCTGCCGTTTGGTAATCCTTTTTCGATGTGAAGCAATTCGATTATTTTGCCTTGATGTCGCTAGTACACACTCTACAGCCATCGTTTTTAAAGCTTTGTTACCTTGTGTGGTTTTACTCGTTTTTTTTTACCAGCACTTTCGTAATTTCCGGGACTCACACCAGCCCAAGAGGCAAGGTGTTTAGCTGACTTAAATACGGACATATCAACGCCCATCTCTGCAATAAAAGTAGCTGCGGCAGCTTTGTTCACACCAGGTATTCCATCCAATAATTCTACTTCTTTACGATAGGGGGACAGGAGTTGATCGATTTGTTTTTCCAATTCTTCTATGGCTTTTTCTAAATAACTCATATGCTCCCAATGGTAACGCAACATATCACGATGATGACGGCGAATACGACCATTAATTGCACTGGCAATGTCAGTAATACTTGCTTTTGTTCGCCAATCCACCATTTTTCGAAGACCATCGGTCTCTATTTTTTCACCGTTTAGAATCGCTTCAAGGATACGGCGTCCCGATACACCAAAAATGTCTGATAGTACGGATGTTAGCTTGATATTAGCATCTTGAAGAATTTTGTGAATGCGATTCTGCTCTGAGGTGCGATGATGAATCAATTTTTTTCGATAACGAGTAAGATCTCGTAAATCACGAATATCCTCCGGTGGAACAAAATTGCTTTCAATAAGTCCGCATCTTAGAAGCTTGGCAAGCCATTCGGCATCTTTCACATCAGTTTTACGCCCTGGAACATTTTTGACATGTCTGGCATTGGCAAGAACAAGGTGAAAAGAATCTTCGAGTATATTCCATATTGGTTTCCAGTAGACTCCAGTACTTTCCATCACAACATCGGATACCCGAAGGGTAGTTAACCAATCACTTAAAGCCAAGAGTCCTGTTGTTGTAGTTGAAAAAGTTTCAATAGAGGTATTTGGCTTTTTATCTAATGGACCAAATAATACACAGGCTACTACTGTTTCTTGGTGTACATCTAGGCCAGCACACCGTTCAATCATTGCTTCCATAGGAGAATCACCTCAATAAAAGATTAACAATACATATGACAGGAGATTTGTTACAAAAATTTTTGTATACGTACTTGTAGTACACTAAATGGTTCTTCAATACTGTCACAACCAGTTTCTTATACAGGGTATCTTCCTTAAGATCCACCAAAAAAGGTTCAGCCTGGTTGTATTGTTATCATCCATTATCGTCAAGGAGTTAAAGGGTTAGACTCTATTTTGAGTTTAGATTTTCGTAGTAGATGGTGGCGGCGAGAATCGCCGCCATAGAAGTTTCTTATGGAACTATAGGAGCGGGATAGTTCTACAACGGGATGGATTGTTTAAGAAGATGGTAAATGAACTTAATTGAACAATAAACCACCACCCGAAAGTGGAGGTCTATTATTGAATCGAGGAAATTACTGTTCTTTTAAGCTGGTTACAGAAACACTTTGTTTTTTATTTGGATCATCAAGGGGATGGATAGTAGCTGTTCCATTTTGTTCATCCACGTGCTCAATGTAGATACTTTCCTCATTATAGGTTACATTAACCATACTTGGTGAAGAAGCAATTTCTTCTGCTCGTTGTGCGTTCATTTTAGCCACCTCCTTTGAAGTTGCAACATGTATAATATTTTGTTCCGAAATACTTAGATATACTCGTTGTAATTAAAATTCTTCCAAGAATCCTTTACACTCTTACTTAACATCCTGGTGCGTTAGCTGAAGATCGAGTTATATTTAAGGCAGCTTTAAATCATTTCGACTAACATGGCAGGCTAGTTCAAAAGATTAAAATAGTGTTTGGTATAATTACAGAAAATTAAAAAAGTTTAGGGGGATGTAAAAATGAATATTAAAGGATTTTCGATTTCTACTAATAAAAAGTATTTAGATGTAGATTTAATACATAATTTTTTGAATCAAGAAGCTTACTGGTCAAAGGGAATACCTAAGGAAACAGTAATGAAGTCAATTGAAAATACGCCCTTATGTTTTGGGGTTTATAAGGGTGAAATAGGTAATGAAGTAAGTGAACAAGTTGGATTTGCAAGGGTAATAACCGATTTAGCAACACATGCGTATCTTTGCGATGTGTTTATATTACCTGACTATCGTAAATTAGGATTATCAAAATGGTTAATGGATGTTATCACCAACCATTCCGAACTCGAAGGGGTTCGCAGGTTTATGTTAGCAACTAATGATGCACATTCATTATATAAAAAATACGGTTTTAATCAGATAGATAATCCAGAGCTATTTATGCAAAAAGTCCGTAAATCTCCATATTAACAATAAGGCTATTTTCATTAACAGGTGCGAAAGGGATTAGACCCTGCATAATTGTGCACAGAATGTCGGATGATTCGTTTCAATTCCTGCTATTCTTTTGATATAAGGAGGTCATTGAATGGATTTGCTAAAAAATATGAATGGTGCCATTAAATTCATTGAAGAAAACCTTACAAACGAAATTGACTTTAAAGAAGTTGCAAGGCTGGCTTATTGCTCGGAATATCATTTTAAAAGGATGTTTTCCTTCCTTGCAGGTATTTCACTTTCCGAATATATCCGCCGAAGACGACTTACACTTGCAGCGTTTGAGCTAAAGGATAACAACATAAAGGTCATTGATATAGCGATAAAGTACGGGTACAGCTCACCTGACTCTTTTGCAAGAGCGTTTCAACATTTGCATGGAATCACACCGTCAGAAGCGAGAAGTAATGGCCATTCACTTAAAGCCTATCCACCGATGTCCTTCCAATTATCCATTAAAGGAGGCAGTGAAATGAACTATCGAATTGAAGAAAAAGAGGCATTTCACATAATTGGAATTAAAAAAAGAGTACCAATCATTTTTAACGGGGTTAATCCAGAGATTGCATCTATGTGGAAAAGTTTAGACGAGAAAACGATAAATGAACTTAAAAACCTATCGAATGTCGAGCCATTAGGGCTGCTTAGTGCATCTGCGAACTTTTCCGAAGGCCGGTTGGAGGAAAAAGGGGAGCTTGATCATTATATCGGCGCAGCAACAACGAGGGAATGTCCAGTTAACTTAACACAGCTGAAAGTTGATGCGTCTACATGGGCGGTATTCGAAGCAGTCGGACCCTTTCCTGAAACACTGCAAAATGTATGGGGACGTATTTATTCCGAATGGTTTCCATCCTCTAACTATGAACAAAGAGAAGGGCCAGAAATCCTTTGGAACGAAAATAAAGATATAACCTCACCAACATTTAGAAGTGAAATATGGATTCCCGTTATGAAAAAGTAAGTATAGTAGGCGAAAGATTTATCCAAAAAGCTGTCTTAAGGCAGCTTTTTCTTATGGAACAAACAGGGCAGGATAATGGATAAAGGTTAGGTAAAATTTGCTATAACCAGCTATAATGATGGGTAGAAAGTGCTTATAAAAGGAGATTGGGAAATGCCTGTTATTGAGTATCAACAATTTATTAAAGCACCAGTTGAATTATGTTTTGACCTTGCAAGGAGCGTGGATATCCATACCAAAACGACAGCGAAAACAAAGGAAATTGCTGTTGATGGTGTGACAGAAGGGTTATTAGAGGAGGGAGATACTGTTACTTGGGAAGCCATTCACTTTGGTATTAAACAAAGGCTGAAAGCCCAAGTGACATTCATGGAAAAACCAAATAAGTTTGTAGATATTATGGTGAAGGGAGCCTTCCATTCCTTCGTACATACACATCAGTTTATAGAAAAAACAGGTGGAACTATAATGATAGATAAATTTCAATATAAGTCACCGTTCGGTCCAATTGGAGTTTTAGCTGATAGGTTGTTTTTAGAGAAGTATATGAGAGAATTTATCGTTTCTCGTGCAAAGGCTCTGAAAAAGATTGCCGAGAATATGCACTAATCTTGTCTAACGAACAGGTGCTTTAAATATTAGAGGGTTGCTGTCTTTTTTTGTTGCAGAAGAGATAAATGCTTTTAAATTACGAAGACATTATTGATATACAAAAACTACTTGATGGATTTAGTAAAACTTATGATGGACACACAGAAGGATGGGGAGTAATGGTTGATTGATTTAATAGCTGTTCTTGTTATAAAATTACCAGTTATTAATGAACTAATAGGTGCTTAGCTGAAGTTCGGAGCTGTCTTTATAACCGGCACCCTAAAGATTAGCAAATGGCTCGGCTCAGCGGTACAACCGTTTTAGGCCCGCGGATACAACCGACCTTTAATTATAATTACGGATCAAATCGTTTGGCAGCGATTAGATCTTTTTATTTGTTTTTATAAGAATAACACAAGTAGAACAAATGTTCCAGTATAAATGTGTAAAATTATTACTTTTTTTCAAAAATCAATCGGGTAAAGGGTATTGTTGATTCTCTTGAAGACTGAAGGGGCAGGATAGTTGAAGAAGCAAGTCGAATCAATAAATTATATTTTCTTAAGATGGGCGGGAACAACTTGCTTGAGAAATTTAAAAGGTTATTTAAAAAGGTTGAGCAGAATTAGACTGACGATGGGTATGTATTTGTTTCAGTAAATGAAGAGTTAAAAAGAAGAATAGTTGAATTAGAGAGGCTGGGAGACTTAGTATACCTTTCTTGTGAACTAAAGGGTGCAAGAGTTGAAGAAGGGGTTAAGGCAGCAAGCCTTTTATGCTATTGGGAGGAAAAATATTTGGATTTAGATATTGTAAAAGCTAATTTAAAGGATAAATATTATGAATATAGAGAAAAAGGATATGATTGTAAAGAAGCATATAATAAAATCTTAACCAGTATAAATCATTGGATTAATGATTTGTCCATTTCATTAATAAGAAAGGACAATTCTATGACTTTAGATCAAATAAAAAAACTTTCATCTATAGTTTATGAGAATGTGGGTGAATGGGTAGGAGCTCCAAAAGTTATTTATAGCGACACTTTACCAGCAGTTGTTTATGATTATCCTAAGGAGAATGGCAATAATCCATTAAACATTGAATGTAATGATAAATTTTTTATTAGTGCAAATGGCTTCTCTTACTCATATTCACAATATCTTTCGGACTCTGAACTTGTTAGGGATAACGAGGTACATAGGAAAATTCCAATGGGCTATAAAGTTATAACTTTGTATGAGAAGATGGTATTCATTAAGATTGGACAGATTATTAAAAGCTTTGAGGAAATCCCGGAACAAGCTGAAGGAGACCATTATACAATCATTACAACATCGGAATATCTTGGTCAAGGTGGTTATCAAAACTCACCTGATTTAAGTTTAGTTGATAAAAAGGATTATTTAAAAATAAAGCAGTTGGCCATTTGTTTGTCAAAAAAGGATAAAAAAGGTATTTATCTTGTTTGCAAAAATAACGACAACATTTATTGGCATTAGACTTATTTTTTTCTTTTCCACTAACAGGTGCTTTACCTCAATAAGGAAGGTTGCTGAGGCAGCCTTTTTCTTATGTCACTACAGTGGCAGGGTAGTTAGCGGGGTGTTTTCGAACTACGCAAGAAACCCATGTTATAATTACCCAAAAAAGGAGAAGTTTATTTTGAACACGATAATTATCTCAGTATATATAACTATTACACTTATATCGCTCTTTACTTTCGCGGGGCCTTATTCTCCATTGGTTGGACTTGCAGTTGGGATACCTATACATATTTTAATATTACTTACACAAATATATAAAGAAATAAAAGTAATATCGAAAAAACTATACGAATAAGTTATGTCTACTCTACATTCTGTACAGTAGACATGAGCTATAACCAAAAAAAGCAAAGGAGTTGAGTTCTTTGAGTTTCAATACCGGTGATATAGTATATCAACTTATTATGTTTATTTTGTTGTTTGGCATCATTTTTGCTGTTTACTTTTTTGTTCGTTCTCTCTTTACAAGGTCAAACAAATCCAATAGCATAGAACAAAAACTTGATAGAGTGATTGAGCTACTTGAAAAGGATAGAAGAGATTAATTTCTTTTATCCTTTTCATTTTTTTTGTGCCTACATAGTTTATGTCACTCTACAATAAGGCTTATATAACTAAACTGGGCAGGTTAGCTAAAGATCAGAGCTTCTTATGAAACTAGCGGCACAGGTGAGGTCAATAAGAAGTCGAATATACTTTAGTAATTTCATCTAGTGCAAAAAAGATTATGGAGCAAATAATCGCAAAGATAAAGAAACCTCCTGGGTCAATAAAGTATGTAGCCAATCCAAAACCAATATGTATTAATCCAGATAACCAGAAACGAATATTGAAAAACTTCATTGAGATAAATTCAGCAATTAGTGAGACTGGTAAGCCATATAAGAAATTTCCAATCAAACTATAAAAAAGCACAATAATAATAATCTGAAAGAAATCTCCATCTAAATTAAAGGATGATTCATCAATAATTGAGACTAGAAATAATCCAATTGTAAAGGTCAATGATGAATAAAATGCCACTTTAATTTTTCTGAATTTGTCTTTAAATAGAAGTTTCCTAATGACAGGAAATACAAACGCAATCGTTATAAAAGCAAGTAAAGTTTTAATTATTAATGGTGTAGTTGAAACAAGTACTATTGTCAACAGAGCAAGCACGGAGAAAACTAGATTATAAGAATTTCCTTTTATCATAGATACCTCGAACCTTTTTAGCTTCATTGTACAATAAGCCGAAGTTAGTAGGAATGGGACGTTACAAGACAATAATTATTTTCACAGAGTAAATCCTTGTTGAACTACCGGGTGCGTTCGCATGATAAGGAATAAGGTGTCCGGCAGTTCGACGCTGTGTCAGGCGAAGCTACATGAAATCTCCAAACAGAAAAAATGTGCTGTTAAACTGTTAATTTCAGGTCGTGAGGGTGATTTTATAAAAAGTTTCCGGAGATTTTTGTGTCATTATCCTAATTAAAACATAAGTTGAATTAACCCATTTAATTATTTCCTCCTAAAACAAATAAGGAGATGTTTCTATTGTCAAATTGTGGTCATGAATCAAGTAGTTGTAATGATATCGGTGGATTTGGTGGAGGTTTCGCTTTTATAGTCGTTTTGTTTATTCTCTTAATCATTGTTGGAGCAGCTTGCTTCGGCGGTGATGGAGGTTACGGTGGCGGTCCTAGCCCCGTTCAAGGATATGGCGGCTTCTGCTAAAAAATGTATTTAAAAAAAGCCGACCTTTATTGGTCGGCTTCTTTTATGACTAATTTATCGCGAAGTAAGCTTAATGACTGAATCGATAATTTCATCCCAGTCTTCACTATGAATCTCATGCCCTGATCCATCAAGAGTCACTAATTCTGAATGAGGGATGGCTTTTGCAAGAGCAAGCCCATGCTCGTATGGCAAGGCTGGATCTTCTGTGCCATGAAGAATGAGGACAGGTACGCTGATCTCACCCATTCTATCATAATATTCGTCTCCGCCAGCAAGCAAAGCATGATTAAATCTGCTCGGTAGCTGTTTGGCGCGGTCCGCCTCTCTTCTTGCCAGTTTATACATTCTTTCCTGCTCATAAGGTTTGGAACCGGCTAAAGTTTTCCACCCATCCGCAATTAAAGCGATGACCGCCTCACGATTTGACCAATCCATGGAAGCACTCTTCGCATGATAATCCAATATGCTTTGGTCCATTGGAGGCAGTTTTTCCATTACAGTCCCGAACACACTGGATGCAATTAGCGTAAGCGTAGTTACGCGTTCCGGATATCTTAATGCAAGAATCTGGCCGATCAAACCGCCTAGGGACATTCCGACTATAGATGCCCGCTCTATGGAATAAGCGTCAAGGACACCCGCGGCATCGTCAGCCATGTCCGTTATTGTATAGTTGGAGGTACCGGGTTCATAAACGGTCGATCGTCCCAAATCCCGATGATCGTACCGAATGACAAACCTCCCTGAATCAGCGAGGCGGAGACAGAAGTCATCATCCCACCAGTCTAATGAAGACATCGCTCCCATGATCAAAAGCACAGCAGGGTCCTTATGGTTTCCAAAACTTTCTGTACATATATCCACTTTATTTATTTTCAGTATCTGTTCACTCATGTTTTTTACCTCCGTATTAAATATTATCTAATTGCGCAGATTAATAAATTCTTTCCGGAGCATGATTGGCCTGCCCTGTTAATTATCTCAGTCTAACCCACTTAATAATCATGACGAGGCCTCCTTTTATATTTGTAAAATGGGAAGTATCCCTATATTACTTTAACATGGGGGAATTCTTTGTACCACCAAAATTTTCCACGTCCTCACCTTAAAAAAACGTCTGTCATGTTCTTCCTTACAAACAGAAAACCCCGAATAAAGAGCACCATTTTTGGTGTCATTCAATCGGGGTTTTTGCAGATGAATTTTCCTTTTATTGAGCTGTATATCCGCCATCTAACACGACTGCCTGGCCTGTGATGCCCCGTGCTTTGTCGCTTGCGAGGAAAATGGCGTAGTCGGCAATTTCACTTACATCAAGTAAGCGGTTTTGCGGGACAAGCGGATAGATGACCTCTTCCAAAACGCTTTCCAGTGGTACTTGTCTTGTTTTCGCCAGATCCTCCAGTTGACCGCGGACGAGAGGTGTGTCTACGTATCCTGGGCAAAGGGCATTGACGGTTATGCCAAAAGAGGCGCTTTCCAAGGCGGCGACTTTCGTCAATCCGATTACACCGTGTTTGGCACTATTGTACGCTGCTTTGTTGGCAAATCCAATTAGACCGTTAATGGAAGAGATGTTGATGATTCTGCCGAAGCCTTGTTCTTTCATGATGGGCAAAACGTTCTTAATTGAAATGAATGGGGCGGTCAGCATGATTTTGATCATCAGTTCGAATTTTTCAGTTGGAAACTCTTCAATTGGAGCAACATGCTGAAGGCCTGCGTTATTGATGAAAATATCTATTCGTCCGTATTTGTCTTTAGCTTGTTTGATTAGTTGGATAATATCCTCTTCACTTGTCACGTCTGCTTTTAAGCCGATAACTTCCAAGCCTTTGTTCCTTAGGTCTAAAGCAGCTTTTTCAACTGTGTTTTGATCAAGGTCGGACAAAACGACCTTTGCGCCATTTTCAGCAAATATCTTTCCAATCTCAAAGCCGATTCCTCTAGCAGATCCGGTAATTATTGCTACTTTATCTTTAACCATATTACATTCCTCCAATAAAAAATGTAATGGTCCAGGTCTGTCATTTTATGTCGTAATCAGGGAATATTTCACAAGGTAAGCTCCATTGGAAATATAAAGGGAAGGTTTTAAAAATATGGTTTAGGTTAATGAGTAAGAGTCTATCATGATTTTCAAGATAAAAAAAGAATTTTATTTCCCCTTATCGTTGGCACAGATATTGCATGAATAAAATGTGAGTAAATACAGGTAATTAAAACGGAAAGGGGAAGCTGGATGATTAAAAAAATAGCCATTATCGGTTCAGGTGTGATGGGAAGTGGGATCGCTCAGTCTTTTGCAGTTAGCGGGTATTTTGTCACCATTAACGATATAAAGGAAGAGTTGCTGTACCATGCCCAAAATCGAATTTCTGAGAATCTATCACTGCTCATTGAGGAAGGGGTTTTGACTGATCAGGAAAAGCAAGGCGCTTTAGCGAATATTACATATAGCGTAGATTTAAAAGGGGCAGTAAGGGATGCAGATTTTATCATTGAGGCCATTCCGGAAGTCATCGAGTTGAAGTTAAATCTATATGAGCAAATGGAGAAAATAATCAAACCGGATGCCATTGTTGCTTCCAATACATCAACCTTTCCAATTTCTCAATTGATGGAGAAAGCCTCGTTTGCGGACAGAATGGTCAACACGCATTTCTTTAATCCTGGCCATTTGGTTCCATTGGTTGAAATTGTTCAGCATGACGAAACAAAGCCGGAAATCGTCAAGACGACAATGGATTTAATGCGTAAAATCGGCAAGTCACCGATTCTCTTGAAAAAAGAAATAGCAGGATTCATTGCCAATCGTCTCCAGACTGCCTTGATGCGCGAAGCTTTTTATCTATTAAAAGAGGGCGTTGCCGATGCTGAGGATATCGATACAGCGATAACGGCTGGACCAGGTTTTCGATGGGCATTTACTGGGCCGATCGAGATTGCTGATTTTGGCGGACTGGATACATGGCAGAGCGTACTTGATAATGTTTCACCGGTATTGGATCAGAGTAAGGAAGCACCGGATTTGATTCGTGATTTGGTGGCTAAGGGAATGCTTGGGACGAAGTCGGGGGAAGGGATTTTTACGTATGAAGAATCTACCGTTTCTCAGAAAATCAATGAGAGGGACCGTAATTTTATTAAACTGGGAAAATTAAAAATGGAGAAGGAGGAAGTATTATGAGAGAAGTAGTGATTGTAGGGGCAGCAAGAACACCAGTTGGTGCGTTTGGAGGCAGTCTTGCCAATGTTTCAGCGGTTGACTTGGGAGTTGTGGCAGCTAAGGAAGCGATTAAGCGGGCAAATATCTCGGCTGACATGATCGATGAGGTATTGGTTGGGAATATTCTATCTGCTGGATTAGGGCAAAATGTGGCACGTCAGGTTGCGATTCATGCAGGGATTCCGGAAACAACGCCGGCCATGGCCATTAATAAACTTTGCGGATCTGGCCTCCGTACGGTAATAATGGGAGCGCAATTCATTGCCCTTGGTGATGCTGATGTGATTCTTGCCGGGGGGATTGAAAGCATGAGCAATGCTCCATATTTACTTCCAAATTATCGTTTTGGACAGAAAATGGGTAATGCCGAAGCAGTCGATTCCATGACATATGACGCCTTAACGGATGTTTTTAACCAATATCATATGGGCGTGACTGCGGAGAATATCGCCGAGCAGTGGGAAATCAGCCGTGAAAAGCAGGATGAATTTGCTTTAGATAGCCAACTGAAGGCTGAAAAGGCACAGCTTGAAGGACGATTTGCAGATGAAATCGTACCTGTTGAATATAAACGCAGAGGAAAGACGGTCTTGGTGGACCAAGATGAACACCCGCGTCATGGGCTGACGATCGACCAGCTAGCGAAGCTGCGTCCTGCTTTTAAGGAAAATGGAACGGTTACGGCAGGAAATGCATCCGGAATCAATGATGGGGGTGCGATGTTAGTCCTGATGTCTAAAGAGAAAGCGGACGAGCTGGGACTGGAAGCTTTAGCAACCATTAAGTCATATGCAAATGCCGCGCTTGATCCGAAAATCATGGGATACGGTCCTGTGCCTGCGACAAGAAAAGCTTTGGCAAAAGCGGGCATGACAATAGATGATCTTGATTTGATGGAAGTGAATGAAGCCTTTGCGGCACAGTCACTAGCCGTGCTTAAAGACCTTGAACTGAAGCCGGAGAAAGTAAATGTAAATGGCGGTGCGATTGCCCTGGGTCATCCGGTAGGTGCTTCCGGTGCCCGGATCTTAGTGACTTTATTGTATGAAATGAAGCGCAGGGATGCAAAGACCGGCCTTGCCACATTATGTATTGGCGGCGGACAGGGAACTGCGCTGATTGTGGAACGGTAATGACTTGGGCTCATTTTCCTATGATATAATGGAGGAAACTTCAGACGGGTTAAGGAGAATAGGGATGGCCAGCGATAATAAAACTATTCAATTGGAATTAGTGAAAGCGATTTTGGAAGAATTGCCTTTCGGTGTTTTGGTAACGAAAAACGAAACAGAAATCGTTCTCTGCAATCGCGTATTATCCGAGGCTTTTGCTGAGAATGAATTTGATCTGCAAATAAATTTGATTATTGAAAAAAATCTTGTGCCAGCTGTAAATACTCCGATCCGTTTGAATGATAATAATGGAATTGTCAGAAAAGCCATCATTCAAATGGGTGATGAGGAGTATCAGATTTATCTCCTGTTATTTACAAATAATAAAAGTGATTTTCTTAATATCGATAATCATGAAGAACTTCTGTTTAAGGATATTATCGAATTTGCCTATGACGGCTTGGTGATGGTCGATACGGAAGGGTATGTCCAAATGCTGAGCCACGCTTATGCGGATTTTCTTGGCGTCGATCAGGAAAGCTCCATAGGGAAACATGTAACGGAGGTCATTGAAAACACCCGTATGCATGTGGTCGCCAAAACTGGCAAGCAAGAGGTCGCTGAATTACAAAAAATTAAAGATAATTATATAATTGCGACCCGCTCCCCGATAAGGAAACAAGGTAAGTTAATAGGAGCGGTCGGGAAGATTCTTTTTAAGAATGTCGGGCAATTTACCGCTCTTTCCAAGCGGATAAATTCACTTGAAGTAGAGCTGAAAAAGTACAAAGGCGATTTTCGTGAGAGAAACAAGGCCTCATATACGTTTGATCATTTAATGGGAAGAAGTCCTGCTTTCATGGAAGTAAAAGGACAAGCCAAAATTGCCGCTAAAAGCGACTCGAATGTGTTGATTTTGGGCGAAAGCGGAACAGGTAAGGAGCTATTTGCCCATTCCATTCATAATGACAGCAGACGGGCCATGGGTGTGTTTGTCAAAGTGAACTGTGCCGCCATCCCGGCAGAGCTGCTGGAGTCAGAGCTATTTGGCTATGAAGAGGGTTCTTTCACTGGTGCAAAAAAAGGCGGAAAAGCAGGGAAGTTCGAAGCGGCTGAAGGCGGAACGATTTTTCTGGATGAAATCGGTGAACTGCCACTGCATATGCAGGTGAAGCTGCTCCGTGTTTTACAAGAAAAAGAGATTGAGAGGGTCGGTTCGACGGGAAGCATTCCGATTGATGTACGGGTAATCGCTGCAACGAACCGTAATCTGGAGGAAATGGTCTCGAAAGGGGAATTCCGACTTGATATGTATTACCGATTGAAGGTCTTGCAAATCCAGGTTCCTTCCTTAAGGGAACGACAGGAGGACATTGAAATACTGGTAAATCATTTTGTTGAAAAGTACCAGAACCTCATGAAAAAACGCGTAACGGGGATGAGTGATCAAGCTTTACGGCTGTTGCGTCTTTATAAATGGCCGGGTAATATTCGTGAGTTGGAGAATATCATTGAACGCGCAATGAATATAGTTGAAGAAGGGGAAATGATACGTTCCAAGCATCTCCCTAAAGAAATAACGGGTCATAAAGAATCAGTATCGATCCGCACTTTAGCTGAAGTAATGGATGAAACTGAACGGGCTGCAATCGTTTCATGTTTGGAAATGACTTCTGGTAATAAATCAGAAACGGCAAAGAGACTCGGAGTGAGTCGAACAACACTGTATGAAAAAATGAATAAATATGGTTTATAAATGTAGAAAGTACCCTTTTGCCATAGGGTTCAGACTGTAGACAAATTCGAAGAAAGTCGAGTTTGCCTGCAGTTTTTTTATTTTAAAAACGTTCAAGGTGTTTTCAGAAATCCAATGAGGGTTTTATAAAAAAACAATGAAGTAAAACCTTGTCTTAATCATGGTTTAGGATGAGACCGACCTACAGTTTTTTCTATAAAAAACAGTCCAGTAGATTGGGAAGCGAGTACCTGAAGCGAACGCAATGTTTAATTTAAACACCCCCTCCAAAAAACAGTAGGTACATTAGTGCATGTTTTTCACTAGCAAATATTTGAGTGTGTTAGGAAATCCGTACATAAAACGAGAGGAAATTTAAATGTTGTAAGAAAAGGCTTACACTTTTTTGAAGTTTATACGTATATGTACTGAAACCTTGACAGTTTTAAGGGGTTTTAGTTTTTGTAAGGGAAATAAAATGTTTGAAAAGGCTTTAAAAGATGAGATTTTTCATTCTATTTAAGTTGGCACAATAATTGCATAATTAATTTAGTGAATGGCCTATCTGTCATTTTAGATTGTGTTTCCACGTAAAATGAGAAGGGATTTCGTAATTCAGCAATTGTTGAAAGCGTTATCAATAATTAGGAAGCGCTTAGGAAGATCATTCAGCTTGACTTGGGGAAGGCAGGCTTGGATGGTAAAAGCGGAAAGATAAAAAAATGTGGAATTTAGGAGAGTAATAGTTCTATTTAAAGGCTTCCGAAATAATTTTGGGGCAAGGGGAGAAAAGGGGGAATTGAGTTGGTGATTCAAATATTAGCCATTGTTGTGGCGCTGGGACTTTTAATCTTTTTAGCCTACCGGGGCTATCCGGTCATTATTATAGCGCCGATTGTTACTTTATTGGCGGTCATTTTATCCGGTGGACATTTGCTGCCGAGCTATACAGAGACATATATGACGTTTGCGGCTAACTATATAAAAGCGTTTTTCCCGATATTTTTATTAGGGGCCGTATTTGGAAAAGTCATGGAGATGAGCGGTGCAGCTGCATCCATTGCCAAGACCATCGTAAAATCACTAGGCTCAAAGCAGGCTATACTTGCTGTAGTGCTGGCCTGTTCGGCGCTGACATATGGCGGGGTTTCACTCTTTGTAGTGGCATTCGCCGTTTATCCATTCGCAGCGGCAATTTTTAAAGAAGCAGACATTCCAAAGAGATTATTGCCGGGAACGATAGCATTGGGTGCTTTCACTTATACGATGGATGCCCTTCCTGGAACACCTCAGATTCAAAATATCATTCCAACGAATTATTTCGGAACAGATACCTATGCTGCTCCAATAATGGGGATTATTGGTGCGATCATGGTATTCACTGGAGGAATGCTCTGGTTAGAACGTCGTCGTAAACAAGCGCTGGCAAATGGTGAAGGCTACGGGGAAGGACATATTAATGAACCAGAAAGTGCAGAACAGCAAAACCTGCCTAACTTTTGGCTGTCCATTGTACCGCTAATCCTTGTCGTAGCATTTAATTTTGCTTTCAGCCGCAGTGCCATTTCGGTTAAGCACTGGTATGATGCATCGATGTTGAAGGAGACTTTCAACATTGCCGATGTAAGCACAGTCACTTCATCCTGGTCTTTGATTGTTGCACTGACTATCGGTATTATTGCAGCGATGCTTCTGAATGTTGGACGTATCAAGGTCAAATTGGCAAGTGGCTTAACAGCTGCTGCAATGGGATCATTGCTTGCCATATTCAATACCGCATCTGAAGTTGGTTTTGGGAATGTGGTGAAAACGCTTCCTGGATTCTCGGTCATTCAAAACTGGGTGTTCAATGCAAGCGGAAATCCACTCGTATCCGAAGCTATTGCCGTCAATGTGCTGGCAGGGATTACCGGATCTGCATCTGGTGGACTTTCGATTGCGTTAGAAGTAATGGGAGGTCACTATTTGCAGTTGGCCCAAAGTGTCGGAATCACTCCGGAAATGCTTCATCGAATTGCATCCATGGCATCTGGCGGAATGGATACGCTGCCGCATAATGGTGCGGTCATTACCTTACTTGCCATTACTGGACTGACACATCGTCAATCTTACAAGGATATCTTTGCGATTACAGTTTTGAAAACAGTGACCGTGTTCATCATAGCTTTTGCAACTTCACTGTTTATTTAATAGAATAGTATTAAGAATGGAGATGATGGAAAATGAGTAAATTATTAACATCTTTTGATAGCGCTATTCAACAAATCGAGGATGGAGCAACCATTATCGTTGGCGGGTTCGGATTAAGTGGAATTCCAGAAAAACTAATCTTTGCATTGCGTAACAAAGGTGTAAAGGATTTGACGATCGTCAGCAACAATTGTGGTGTCGATGATTGGGGTCTGGGTCTTTTGCTTGAAAACAAACAAATCAAAAAAATGATCGCTTCTTATGTAGGGGAAAATAAGTTATTTGAACAGCAATTTTTAAGTGGTGAGCTGGAGGTCGAGCTAGTTCCCCAAGGAACGCTGGCCGAGCGGTTAAGAGCGGGAGGAGCGGGAATTCCTGCCTTTTATACAGCTACAGGAGTAGGAACGGAAGTCGCAAAAGGTAAAGAACATAAAGAGTTTGATGGCCGAACATACATTATGGAAAAAGGAATCGTCGGAGATTTTGCCTTTGTAAAAGCCTGGAAAGCAGATCATTTCGGTAATCTTGTATATCGGAAAACCGCAAGGAATTTTAACCCTGTCGTTGCCACCGCAGGGAAAGTCACGATTGTCGAAGTGGAGGAGCTTGTGGGTACAGGTGAGCTCGATCCAGATGAAATTCATACTTCAGGGGTTTATGTACAAAAAGTGCTTGTAGGAAATGACTATGAAAAACGAATCGAAAGACTTACAACTGCTAACGCATAAAAAGGAGGAGTATTCGAATGACTAGACAACTAATTTTAGAACGGGCCGTTAAAGAAATCAAAGATGGTATGTGTGTAAATTTAGGGATTGGAATGCCTACCTTAATTGCCAACATGATTCCAAATGACTTTAATGTCATGCTTCAATCGGAAAATGGCTTACTCGGAATCGGACCTTATCCACAAAAGGATCAAGTCGATCCAGATTTGATTAATGCAGGAAAAGAAACAGTAACGGCAAAATCGGGGGCATCATTTTTTGATAGCGCTGAATCGTTCGCGATGATTCGCGGCGGCCACATCGATCTAGCCATTTTAGGCGGGATGGAAGTTTCCGAAAATGGGGACTTGGCAAACTGGATGATTCCAGGGAAGATGGTAAAAGGAATGGGAGGAGCGATGGACCTCGTCCAAGGCGCAAAACGAATTGTTGTCATTATGGACCATGTGAACAAGCATGGGGAATCCAAAGTGAAAAAGAACTGTACCTTGCCATTGACGGGGGAGAAAGTCGTCCATTGCCTGATTACCGAACTGGCTGTTTTTCAATTTACAGAAGCTGGCATGGAATTGATAGAATTGCAAAATGGCATAACACTTGATGAAGTGAAAAGTAAAACAGAGGCTGACTTTACAATAAGCCCCTCTATTGAAATTAGAGCGTAAGTTAAAGAGATTAATAAAATAATTCATTATTAGACTACTTTCATTCGCAAACGGGCGAACGGAAGCAGTCTATTTTTTTGTTAATGATGTCATAAGTTGGGGAAATTCTAACAGGGGGGGGTTATGCAAGACCGAAAAATGTCGTTTCAGACTATAGAAAAAAGGGGTTTTATTCAATATTATAACAAAGTTGATTGGAACGGAAGGTGCGAGACTCCTGCGGGAAAAGCGTGTCCAAGGGAGACCCCGCAGGCGTAAAGAGCGCCGAGGAGGCTCCCGGACTGCCCGCGGAAAGCGAGTGCCTTACGTTCCGATGAAAACATTCGAAATTTACAGCCCATCAAAAAAAACTGTAGGCAAAATCAATTTTTATCGAGTATATCTACTGTAAGAGACCTCAAAATGTGGTCTCTTTTATTTGGTTTAAAAATCAGCAATATAAAAATTTTCCAACCATGCTACTTTTCCATTAAATAGGCTTATATAAAGTCTGATGGGACCTTAAAAGGAGGGAGTACATTGTCGGTAGCATTACGAACATTATTGGATCGATCAGTGAAGAAGATGGGCAAAGGGATGAATCCTGTGGTGAAGGCATCAGCATTGGAAATGGTGGAACATGCTTATACTGAAGGGATCACTGTACAGATAAGTGCTGGCCATCGCTCTTTGGAAGAACAAGCCGCGCTTTATGGTCAAGGACGAGTTTATAGATATAATGGAAAAAACTATAGTAATCTAGCTAAACCTATAGTGACGAAAGCTAAGCCAGGGCAATCCTATCATAATTTTGGACTTGCTATTGATTTTTTCATTGTGAGTGATGATGGCAAGAGAGCAATATGGACAGTGAATTCAAAGTGGAAGCGCGTGGCTGCCATAGGTAAGGATTTAGGATTTAAATGGGGCGGGGATTGGAGTTCATTCAAGGATTATCCCCATTTGGAGATGACAGGCGGGTTATCTTATTCACAGTTACAAGCAGGAAAAGAACCTCACCTTACCTTCAAATTAGAAAAAATGGAAATGCCGAAGACCAGCAAAGGAGATAGTCATATAATTTCGATACAAAATACGTTAAATAGCCGATATAAAACGAATATTGAGGGGGATGGGTTTTATGGTCTTAAAACTCGGTGGGCCCTTATAAAAGGTTTACAAACGGAGCTGAATAAGCAATTCAATAAAAAGCTAGTTGTCGATGGAAAATGGGGACCTAAAACCGAGAATGCAATCGTAACGATAAAGAGAGGAGCTGCAGGCAATATCACATGGATTCTGCAAGCAGCGCTATATATGGAAGGATTTAACCCCGGGCCCATTGACGGAGATTTCGGGGGAAAAACCGAGGCGGCATTATTTCAATACCAAAAGGCAAGTAAGATTTCTGCTGATAAGATTGCAGATCAAGAAACATGGAATGAATTGCTTGATAGAAACACTAAACATCTAATGTGAATGAAAAATGATGGCGGATAGGATGCCATCCGTCCTGCTCTGGGAATAATTCGACTTTCCCGGGAAATAATTCACCTAAACCTGGCATAATTCGACTTATCCCGGAATAATCCTTCCTACACAAATCCGCTATTTATCTAAAGAATTCATTCCAGTTCCAAGCACCAATCATTGCATTGCATAAAGCTCCCTGGCGGGTATTCGAATTCACATTCGGAGATGAGGTTGAATTTGAGCTTGCGGCAAATTGCGTTTGATGCAGGATTATTGATCGAAGGGAATGCGTGAATGTATTTGTATTTTCGTTCGGCTTTGATTTTCTCTATCAGTGCCTTCACGGCATGAGATGCGATTCCTTTACCTTGAAATGAAGGGAGGACGCTCCAACCGATTTCGTACACATTTTCATCGTTCCAGACTTTTTGCCAGTAGCCAACGGAACCGGCTGCCTCTGTCTCTGGAAACGTGTTGATGCTAAACATGCACCCCTTATCTCCAATCTGTAGGTACCGTTGATGGCGTTTCATGATTTGTTCATTACTTTCTGGTCCGCCAAGATGTTCCATCATTGCTGGGGCATTTAGTTGAAAAAGCAATTCAAGGTCTTTATCTTCCCACGGCTTAATTTCTATTTTAGGTTCTTTGCTTCGCTCTGAAATCCGACTCACCCCTAAATTTTATATTTTCTAATATAATCTTCTTGGCATAATGCGAGATTCCTTTTTTTGAACTTATTATTCTATTACCTTTGTATGGAAGTTTGATTTTAATAAGAATAAAGAGATGAATGTTTCCCATTAAATGCTATAATTTACAGGTGATTCTATCAAATGACAGAGAACGGAGATGAAGAAATGAAATCTTCAGTAAATCAGTTTTCCACTCAATTTGAATGGATATTGAATGTGATCAATGTGGGTGTCCATATTGTGAATAAAGATGGGGACACGGTATTTTACAATGAAATGATGGCACATATCGACGGGCTTGATCGTGAACAGGTGCTGGGGGAAAATATTTTTCAGCTTTATCCTTCATTGACTGATGAATCCAGTACGCTGAATGTAGCATTGGAAAAAGGCAATGAAACAATTGAATCCATTCAAACATATGTCAATTTAAAGGAGAAAAAGATAACGTCCATCAATAGTACGTATCCTTTGTATGAGGATGGTGAAATTATTGGGGCAGTGGAAATCGCAAAGGATATTACGAAGGTCATGAATATGTACGACCAAATTGTCGATTTGCGTTCCCAGCTGGCCGAGACACATAAGAAAACTAAGTTCTCTGAAGGGACGGCTACCTATCATTTTAGTGATTTGATCGGTAATAGCCCTGCTTTTCAGCAAGCCATTTCATTGGCAAAAAAAGCGGCCCGTACACATTCCCCGGTTATGATTTATGGACCAACAGGGACAGGGAAGGAACTTGTCGCGCAAAGTATACATAATGTAAGTGCTCAACGAAATCAGCCTTTCATCGCGCAAAACTGTGCGGCTGTTCCAAAGGAATTGATGGAGGGGCTGCTATTCGGCACGACGAAAGGTGCTTTTACCGGAGCGATGGATCGCATGGGCATTTTTGAGCAAGCAAATGGCGGTACCCTTTTCCTTGATGAGCTGAATAGCCTCGACCTCGGTCTGCAGGCAAAATTGCTCCGAGTGCTTCAGGAAGGTGAGGTGCGCCGTGTTGGAGGTTCGAAGGAGCAAAAGGTAAATGTGAAAATCATTGCTGCGATGAACATTTCTCCAGAAGAGGCGTTGGACCGGGGAATCATTCGCTCAGATTTATTCTTTCGCCTGAATGTCGTGACAATCCAAATGCCTTCACTTGTGGAGCGTAAAACGGATATTCCGGAAATAGTTAATCACTTTATTCAAAAATTCAACAAATCATTTTTTTCGGAAGTGCGCGGGATCAGCCAAAAGGCGATGCAGCGGCTTCTACAATATCCATGGCCCGGGAACATTCGTGAACTGGGACATGCCATCGAGTTAACCTTTAATGTCATGGACGCAGGGGAAGATTTGATTGATGAACATCATCTTCCTGCTTATCTTTTCCCTTCAGGAAATTATGCTGCAGCAAATGCGCAGAGCCATCCTTCCCCATTGAAAAACAAGATTGATTTACCTGTCGTTCTTGAAGAAATGGAAAGGGAAATGATCATCAATATGTTCGAGAAATATAACGGGAATATCAGCAAAACGGCAGAAGCACTCAATATTAAAAGACAGGGACTGCAATATAAGTTAAACAAGTACGGCATTGAAAAAGTTTATACGGCAGGATCGAAGGAATTCAAGTAAATTCAGATTTTTTGGAAACGCTGTCACTTTCTTGATCATGGTTGTAACTTAAAGAGGGCTCTTGTATAAAGAGGCCCTCTTTTTTTTTGCTTGGCGCAAATAATCTGGCTGCAAAAAATTATGCGTATTGAAAAATTTCTTGCGATTTTAAGCTCGATTTGTCCCTTTTTGCTTATGTTTTACATGTTATTCATGTTGGCATCATTCTTGCGAGAGTATATATATAAGTTCTAAGAATAAAGGGGGCATTTTAAATGAATTTGATGGGATTGGATGTAAAACATAATGAATACCTAGGTGGACGCAGGCATTATAATGATATCGAATTGTGGAAGGATGTAACGGAAGAGCAGTGGAATGATTGGCTCTGGCAATTGACCAATACGATTAAAACACTGGATGATTTGAAAAAGGTAGTCAACCTGACACCTGAAGAAGAAGAAGGAGTCCGGATTTCGACTCAAACGATTCCGTTGAACATTACGCCTTATTATGCTTCTTTGATGAATCCCGATGATCCTCGCTGTCCGATTCGTTTGCAGTCGGTACCGCTTTCGGCAGAAATGAACAAGACTAGATATGATTTGGAGGATCCGCTGCATGAGGATGAGGATTCCCCTGTTCCAGGATTGACGCATCGATATCCGGATCGCGTTCTATTCCTTGTAACGAACCAATGCTCCATGTACTGCAGATATTGTACTCGACGCCGTTTCTCAGGTCAGGTTGGCATGGGTGTTCCCAAGAAGCAGCTTGACGGGGCGATTGAATATATCCGGAACACTCCGGAAGTGAGGGACGTGCTGATCTCTGGCGGAGACGGCCTGCTGATCAATGATAAGATCCTTGAATACGTATTGAGTAACTTACGTGCCATCCCGCATGTGGAAATCATTCGGATCGGAACACGTGCACCGGTCGTTTTCCCGCAGAGGATTACGGAAAATTTATGTAATATTCTGAAAAAGTATCATCCGGTTTGGTTGAATACACATTTCAATCATTCACTTGAACTGACGGATGAAGCGAAAAAAGCATGTGATATGCTGTCGATGGCAGGCGTACCGCTTGGTAATCAGGCAGTCATCCTGGCTGGAATCAACGATAGTGTACATATCATGAAAAAGCTTATGCATGACTGTGTAAAAGCAAGGGTAAGACCTTATTACATTTATCAATGTGATCTATCTGAAGGGATTGGCCATTTCCGGGCGCCAGTTTCAAAAGGATTGGAAATCATTGAAGCGCTGCGCGGCCATACATCAGGATATGCAGTGCCTACCTTTGTGGTGGATGCCCCTGGCGGAGGCGGAAAGATTGCCTTGACTCCGAATTACCTTCTTTCGCAAAGTCCGGATAAAGTCGTTTTACGGAACTTTGAAGGAGTTATCACAAGCTATCCGGAGCCGAAGAATTATGTTGCCGGCAGTGCAGATGCTTACTTTGATGAAGTGTATGGTACTGCGGATAGGAAAGAAGCCGTCGGGATTTCAGCTCTCATGACGGACGAGAAATTCAACTTGGTGCCAGAAGGCCTTCGTCGTCTGGACAAGAGAAAAGCGTATGAAATCACTGACGAACATGCTTCCTTGAAGGATCGCCGTGATAAACGGGATGAAATGAAGGAAAAATTAAGGTTAGCCCAAGAAAAAAAGAACGCCATGGCCGTTAGTGGTTCTGTTAAATCTGAAGGCAAGGAGGAATGAAGATGGATTGCTTGTGGTGCAACGCCCCGAACGTGGAAGAAAGTGAAAAGAAGGATTGTTACTGGATCATGCCTGACGGGAAACGATCAATAAAAGTCCTTCAAGTTCCGGCCGTGAACTGTCCTGAGTGTGGAATCTATGTGTCCGATTCGATGAATCAAAAGGTGGATGAAGCCTTATCCATCTATGATGTGAGTGAATATCCTAACGAGTTCACGTATGATCAGCTTCTTCAGGCACCTATCAAAAAATTATTCAATTGGAAATAGAATGCCGGGAGAAGCGGATGATATGCATCTCTTCTCCCGAATTCTTTAAATAAGGGGGGTACATAATGCCTGTTCAAAAGATGCCTTTTTTCACCCAAGCGGAGACTGGGGATTGTTATACGATGGAACTCTATCATGATCATGCCAATCAGCGCTTACGCATGGATGATTATCGGGGAAATATCAAAAAAGCGATTGATCGGGCCCTTGCCATCGCAAAGGAGCAGGGCTTCACTAAAGTGATACTTAAAGCCAGAAATGAAGATTTATCAGCGGCATTGGGTCAAGGATTCATGCTGGAAGGCATATTGAGCAAGTATTTCAAAGGGAATGATGCCTATTGCATGGCCTTCTATTTAACGGATGAAAGGCGAACTAGCGACTTTTGGGTCAAGGAAGATAAAGTCATCCAAGATGTTAGCCGGATTCCTAGGGTGATGGAATCTCAGCAAATACCTGAGGATTATATCCTCCGGTTTGCTACGGAGAAAGATGCACAAGAGCTGGCGAATTTATATGGTGCCATTTTTGAAACCTATCCTACACCGATGAATGATGAGCGATATATCAAGAAAGTGATGGAGGAAGGCACGATCTTTAGTGTTATCGAATATGAAGGAACCATCGTGAGTGCTGCATCCGCTGAAGTGAATGAGATGTATCACAATGCTGAATTAACGGACTGTGCAACGATTCCCCAACATCGAAAACATGGTTTCATGAAGGTGCTCATCTCCGCATTGGAACAAGAATTGTTCAGGAAAAACATTTATTGCTCTTATTCATTAGCGCGTTCATTGTCAATGGGCATGAACGCAGTCTTTCATCAGCTGGGGTATGAATATGGAGGCAGGTTAACGAAGAATTGCAATATTTGGGATAAGTATGAGGACATGAATATTTGGGGTAAAGATTTATCCATCAAGTAGGAGGATTGTTTCTATGGCTAAATACACATGGGTTGACAAAGACACCTGTATTGCGTGCGGGGCATGCGGTGCAACTGGTCCTGAGATTTATGACTATGATGATCAAGGGATCGCTTTCGTCATCTTGGACGATAATCAGGGAATTGCCGAAGTTCCTGAGATCTTGCATGATGACATGCAAGATGCCATGGAAGGCTGCCCTACAGAATCCATCCTGATTCAGGATGAGCCTTTTAGTTGGTAAACTGGTTCTGGAAATTAATTGATTAATAGAATAATGCACTGTGGGTACGAACGTTAAAAGGAGAGATGACATGACACGCAATTATTTGATTAAACCTACTTTAGATCATGACTATCCCACTATCTCTCATGGGAATGGAATTTATCTTTATGATATTGATGGAAATCAGTATATAGATGGATCATCAGGAGCGGTCACAGCAAGTATTGGCCATGGTGTAGTAGATGTTGTCGAGGCAATGACGGAGCAAGCTCGCAAAGTTTCTTTTGCATATAGGTCTCATTTTACGAGTGAAGCCGCAGAGGCTTTGGCCAAAAAGCTAAGTGAGTTGGCTCCAGGGGATTTGAATTGGTCATTTTTCGTGAATAGTGGGTCGGAAGCGACCGAAACGGCGATGAAGATCGCGATTCAACATTGGCAAGAAAAGGGGTTTGAGCGAAAAAACCGCATCGTCTCCAGGTGGACGAGTTATCACGGGATCACGATGGGTGCTTTATCGATGTCCGGCCATGTACCAAGAAGAAAGCGTTTTGTTCCGCTATTGGAGGATTTCCCTAGCATTTCGGCTCCCTACTGTTATCGCTGTCCTTATAATAATGAAACTTCCGGATGCAAGCTTCAGTGTGCAAATGAACTGGAGACAGCCATTCAAAGGGTCGGCTCCGAGAATATCGCTGCCTTCATTGCAGAACCCATAATCGGGGCATCCGCTGGTGCTGTAACACCGCCGGATGGCTACTATCAAAGGATTAAGGAAATCTGCGAAAACTATGACATTCTTTTTATTGCCGATGAGGTAATGACGGGTATCGGACGGACAGGAAAAATGTTCGCGATGGAACACTGGGGAGTCACTCCGGATATCATCGCATTGGGTAAAGGAATGAGCGCAGGCTATACTCCAATGGCAGCCACAATGGTTACTGACCGTGTCATGGAGCCCATTTTAAAAGGCTCGAAATCCATCATGGCTGGACACACATATAGTGCAAACCCTCTATCTGCGGCCGTTTCATTGGAAGTGCTTTCCTACATTGAGGGAAATGACCTGGTTCAGGCAGCGGAAGAGAAAGGTCAATATCTGTTTAAGAAGCTGCAAGGATTGGCTGAGAAATTCGACATCATTGGTGATGTAAGAGGGAAAGGGCTGCTCCTTGGGCTTGAGTTTGTCTCAGATCGGATTTCAAAAACACCATTTGACTTGCAAATAGGCCTGACTACAAGGCTTGTCAATAAGGCTTTTGCGAAGGGGTTGTTAATCTATCCTGCCGCCGGTGCGATTGAAGGAATCGCTGGCGATGCGGTTATCCTATCTCCGCCATTAATCATTACGAATGAAGAAATCGATCGCCTCGTCAAGATACTCGAAGCTTCCCTCGAAGAGTTGCAGCAAGAATTGCACGCGGAAGGTTTGATTGAGGACATGCAGGCTATTTAGGAGGAGCGGTATGAAGCAGGTCATTACGAAGAAAAACAAAATTGTGACGATGGAAGAAGCATTGGAGCATATTTCCGATGGATGCACACTCATGTATGGCGGATTTGGCGGGGTGGGGACCCCTCCGACGCTCGTACAGGGTATTCTTGCCAAGGGCGTCAAGGAATTGACCTTGATTGGCAATGATACTGGATTCCCTGACATCGGCATTGGCCGGCTTGTGACTGCTGAAAGGGCAAAGAAAGTGATCGCCTCACATATCGGATCCAATCCTAATGCCGGCAGGCTCATGACTGAAGGAAAGCTGCAAGTCGAATTTTCACCGCAAGGGACATTAGCCGAACGGATTCGTGCTGGCGGTGTAGGATTAGGCGGGATTTTTGTCGATGTCGGGATTGGTACGATAGCCGAAGAAGGCAAGGACAAGATCATGATAGAAGGAAAAGAATATTTGGTGGAAACCGCTTTGACGGCTGAAGTCAGCATCGTCCATGCCAAAAAGGCAGATTCGCTGGGGAATTTAGTGTACGACAAGACTGCATGTAACTTCAATCCGCTCGTAGCGATGGCTGGATCCTTCACGATTGCGGAAGTGGATGAAATTGTTCCTGCAGGCGAATTGGATCCGGAATGTATTGCCACACCAGGCATTTATGTAGATATGGTGATTCCGACTAAAGGGGTGAATTGGAAATGGGCATGGCAGTAGATGTACGAAATCGCATCGCGAAACGCGCCGCCAAGGAAATTCATGACGGATTGATAGTCAACTTAGGCATCGGCATCCCTACCTTGGTGGCCGACCATATACCTCAAGATATCCATGTGCTGTTCCATGCGGAAAACGGAGTTCTCGGTACAGGTCCAAGTCCTGATCCCGGGAAAGAAGATCCTGCCCTCTGTAACGCGGGAGGATTCCCGATCACCACTGTAATGGGAGCTTCATACTTTGACAGTGCAACTGCATTTGGAATGATCAGGAAAGGATACATCGACATCACAATCCTTGGAGCCTTGGAAGTCAGTGAAAAAGGGGATTTGGCGAATTGGATCGTCCCAGGAAAGCGGGTGCCGGGGATGGGCGGGGCAATGGAACTTGCCCAGAAAGCCAAAAAGGTGATCGTCTTGATGAATCACGTGAATAAGCAGGGTGAATCGAAGATATTGAAGACATGTACGCTTCCATTGACGGCAAGGGAGAGTGTGGATTTAATCATCACGGATATGGCAGTCATGGAAGTTACAGAAGAGGGATTGGTGCTGAAGGAAGTCATGGCGCCATATACCGTGGATGATGTGATAAGGAATACAGAGGCAACGTTGAAAATCCATGCTGCTGTCAACACCATTGAATAGGTAAGAGGAGGAAAAAAGCATGAATGAGGTTGTCATCGTTGCTGGAGCGCGAACTGCAGTTGGATCCTTTGGCAAATCACTACGGAATGTTAAAGCTACCGAATTGGGCCGTCAAGTATTGGAAGGATTAATGGATAATTCCGGGTTAGGTAAAGAAAAGGTAAATGAAGTGATTTTCGGACATGGCTATGTCCATGGAGGCGGACTTAACTCGGCCCGAATTTCGTCGCAGATGGCCTGTTTCCCACACAGTGTCCCAGGCCACGTTGTAATCAAAGCATGTGGATCAGGTTTAAAGGCCATTACCAACGCCGCTTTAACTATCGCTGCTGGTCAAGAAGACGTAATCATTGCCGGCGGAGTGGAGAGCATGAGCAATGTGCCTTATATCGTGAAAAATAGATGGGGCGGTAAATTTGGAAACATAACGATGGAGGATGCTCTGCTGGCAGATGGATTAATATGTTCCTTGGGAAATGAGCATATGGGAATAACTGCCGAGCGCTTGGCTGAAAAATACGGTATCCGTCGTGAAGAACAGGATCAATTTGCTTATCAAAGCCACAAGAAGGCTTGGAAAGCTATAGTAGAGGGTCGCTTTGATAGAGAAATTATTTCGCTTAAAATCAAGGATCGAAAAGGACTTCAAATCTTCAACCATGACGAAGGGGTACGCGGGGACATTCATCTAGATCAACTAGCCAGTCTTCCAGCAGTATTCAAAAATGAAGGAACCATTACGGCAGGAAATGCCTGTCCTATGAATGATGGAGCTGCAGCTGTACTATTAATGTCCAAGCAGCAAGCAGAAGAAAAGGGATTAAAACCGCTCTTGAAAATAAAGGCGTTCGCCAGTGCAGGAGTTGAACCTGGAGTTATGGGGATTGGACCCGTACCAGCGACTCGAAAGGCATTGGCAAAAGCAGGTCTATCGTTAGAGGATATCGGATTGATTGAACTTAATGAAGCCTTTGCTGCCCAAGCACTTGCAGTGATCAAGGAGTTAGATTTGAATCAGGATATTGTCAATGTCAATGGAGGGGCAATTGCACTTGGTCACCCTGTAGGAGCAACAGGTGCAAAATTGACAGTCACACTGATGCATGAAATGTTGCGTTCACAAGTTAAGTACGGAATGGTAACGTTGTGTATGGCAGGTGGAATGGGACTTTCAGTAATCTATGAGAATATGTGTATTTAAGGAGGATAAATGTGCCGGATATAAAAAAACGGATAAACCAATGGATAGAGGATCATCGGGAAGAAGGAACAAACCTATTGCAAAAAATGGTACAAGCCCCGAGTACGCAAGGAAATGAAGCAGGGGCACAGGCCATCGTCGCACAAAAGCTGCAGGAAATGGGTTTGAAGATTGATAGTTGGGAACCTGATGGCGGCGAGCTGAAAAAGCATTCTTATTTCTATTCTCCACGCAGTGAATTTTCCAACAGCCCCAATGTGGTAGGTATCATGAAAGGGACTGGAGGCGGACGTTCCATCATTTTGAACGGACACATCGATGTGGTTCCAGATGGAGACCGGGATCAGTGGGACGACGACCCATATAGCGGAGCGATTAAGAATGGAAGAATGTTTGGACGCGGAGTAACCGATATGAAGGGTGGAAATGTATCGCTGATCCTTGCGATGCAGGCATTGAAGGAAAATGGCATCCAATTAAAGGGAGATGTCATTTTTCAAAGTGTGATTGAAGAAGAGAGCGGCGGAGCCGGAACATTAGCGGCCGTCCTGAGGGGGTATAAAGCCGATGCCGCCCTGATCCCTGAACCGACGAATATGAGGATCTTCCCGAAACAGCAGGGATCGATGTGGTTCCGAATCCATGTAAAAGGACGGTCAGCACATGGCGGAACAAGGTATGAAGGCGTTAGTGCGATTGAAAAAAGCATGACCGTCATCAATCATATTCGTGCCTTGGAAGACAAGCGAAATGCACGTATCAGTGATCCGCTTTATCAGAACACGCCTATTCCGATTCCAATCAATCTAGGTGTCATTGAAGGCGGTAATTGGCCGTCATCCGTTCCCGACCTTGTGAAAATCGAAGGAAGGATGGGCGTTGCGCCGGACGAAACGATGGAGCAGGCGAAAGACGAAATGGCTGCCTGGTTATTGCAGCTGGGGGAAGTGGACCAATGGTTCAAGGAAAACCCGCCAGTGTTGGAATGGTTCGGGGCACGCTGGGTTCCGGGAGCAATTGATGTAGAGCATGAATTGATGAATGCGCTTGTTCATCAATATCGGCAAGTGGCCGGACAGGACCCGGTCATTGAAGCATCCCCTTGGGGAACGGATGGGGGATTGCTGACACATGTCGGTGAAACGCCTGCAATCGTTTTCGGGCCAGGAGTAACCGAGGTTGCCCACTATCCAAATGAATACATCCTGCTCGACAACGTATTCTCCACAGCGGAGATCATTGCCCTTACTTTAATTCAATGGTGCGGAATGGAGACTGAGCAGGATGGGGTCACACGGGCCGGGAATAGGGAGACGATACCAGGCAATGGCAATTAAACTGGATAGCATCCCATCAAGTAAAGCGAAATATTTCAGTCTTTCACAAAGCGGTTGTTAAAACTCTTATATTTCTTGAACTTTTAACTATAAAAGAAAATGAGGTAGGAACCATATGGATATGAATCTCATTGATAATCAAGAACCGACAGTTAAAAGGCATCCCGATAATCAAGAACCAACAGTTAAAAGGCAACTGAAAGCAAGGCATATGACCATGATTGCCATTGGCGGTTCAATAGGAACCGGATTGTTCCTGGCAAGCGGGGCAACCATCCAGAGCGCAGGGCCTGGTGGTGCCCTGGCTGCATATGCCTGCATTGGAATCATGGTTTATTTCCTTATGACGAGCTTAGGGGAAATGGCGACATATATGCCTGTGTCGGGATCATTTTCCACCTATGCCACACGCTTTGTTGATCCCGCATTCGGCTTTGCACTTGGCTGGAATTATTGGTTTAACTGGGCAGTCACCCTTGCCGTGGAAATAGCCGCTGCAGCCATCATCATGAAATTCTGGCTCCCCGATGTACCCAGCCTTATATGGAGTGCATTATTTCTTGGAATCGTCTTCACCCTCAATGCCCTATCCATTAAAAGCTATGGTGAATCTGAATATTGGTTTGCCTTAATAAAAGTCATTGCCATCATTTGCTTCATCATTATTGGTTTATTGACCATATTGGGGGTTTTTGGCGGAAAGGTGATCGGATTTGAAAACTTCACCATGGATGAGGCACCATTCAAGGGAGGATTTTTATCGATCATCAGCATCTTTCTAATCGCGGGATTTTCTTTTCAAGGCACGGAACTGGTTGGTATTGCTGCCGGAGAAAGTGAAGAACCCGAAAAAAATGTTCCGAATGCGATCCGCCAAGTATTTTGGCGCATCCTATTATTTTACATCGGGGCCATCCTGATACTCGGCCTCTTAATACCGTATACAAGTCCAAGTTTGTTGAACGGAGATGTCGATAATATTTCTGTAAGCCCTTTCACGCTTGTCTTTGAACGGGCAGGACTGGCATTTGCGGCATCCGTCATGAATGCAGTCGTGTTAACCTCCTTACTATCCGCAGGGAACTCGGGGCTATATGCATCAACACGGATGTTATGGTCGATGGCAAAAGATCATCAAGCTCCCAAATTCCTGGCCAAAGTCAACCGCAGGGGGATCCCGATGAATGCTTTGATCATGACATCCTTAATTGGAGGACTCGCTTTCTTGACCTCCATTTTAGGGGACCATGTATTTACATGGCTATTGAATGCATCCGGGCTAACCGGCTTCATCGCCTGGATTGGTATTGCAATCAGCCATTATCGCTTTAGACGTGCATATGTTGCACAGGGCGGTGATTTGAACGAATTGAAATATAAAGCAAAATGGTTTCCGCTCGGTCCGATCCTATCATTCGTCCTTTGCATGGGTGTCATTGCAGGGCAGAACTATCAAGCATTCCTAAGCGGCAGCATCGACTGGTATGGCGTCGCCGTCTCCTATATCGGATTACCGATATTCCTGGTGATCTGGTTAGGATACAAGATTTATCACAAGACCAAATTAATATCATTAAAAGATTGTCAATTCGATAAATCAGATGTGGCCTGATACCAATGGAAAAAACCTGAGATCCCTTTGGGGACTCAGGTTTTTTTGTATGAAAATCCAGTTATATCTCCGAAAATAGGAATATATCTCCGAAAGTCCAGTTATATCGTCGAAAATAGAAATATATCGACGAAAATCCAGTTATATCTCCGAAAGTAGAAATATATCAACGAAAACGGCAGTTATATCTCCGAAAGTAGAAATCCGAAAATCCAGTTATATCGTCGAAAATAGAAATATATCAACGAAAACGGCAATTATCTATTAAAATTTGCAGTATGGTAATTTTTTCAATAAATCATTTTTTATAGCTGAATAATTGGGGTGGGTGTGCAATACTATTATTCTATGTACGATATTACTGTGGATGAAAGGAAACTGATGATGAAAGAGGCGTTTCGCGGTTCTGGAATTGGAGTCATTTTCATGGCATTCTTCGGTACACTGTGGGCTGGTATTGGTGTAATGGGATTGCAGGGGTGGGGGTTTCCCTACGTGGAACTCGCAGCTATATTCGTAGGAATCATAATGGTTATCGGCGGCATTTCATTAATTCATGCATCACAAAAAATGTCCAATCAAGTTTCAGAAAATGGGGCTAGGCGTCTTAAGCGTATCGGATTTTTGTTTAATATGGTCTTCATTGCCGAAGGTTTGTTGATCGGGATTGCCATTGCCATCTGTAACTTGATCAATCAGACCGATCTTATACCGGGAGTCATCGCCATTATTGTCGGGATTCATTTTTTACCTTTGGCGTCACTTTTCCAAATCAAGATCTACTATGCAACAGGAGTGCTTCTCTGTTTATTAGCGCTTATCACATTGCTTATTGTGCCAGACACCTTCATGGTTGGGGAGCATCAAATCCTTGCACCGTTATCCTTGCTAGGCTTTGGATGCGCGCTAATTCTCTGGACCACTGGAATTTCGCTATGGCTTAGAATAAAGAATTCTAGTGGAACGATAGCCGATGAAAATTGAATCGATCAAAAAACCCGTCATGGTGAACGGGTTTTTCATTTTGATTAATTCTTCATCCAGGTCAAGAGCCTGACAATTTGAAGTGGTTCATTCCAGACGAGAATGAAACTTAAAAGAAAGAATGCAGCCACAGCCAAAAATTTCGACTTTCCTTTTTCATTTTTATGCATGGCCCCGAAACTGCATAACATACCAATAAGTAACACTCCGAATCCTGAGATCATAAGCAACTCGGAGGCTTTAGGTAAAGCAAGGGAACAGCAAAATGATAGTGTACCAATCACTGCAAATGCGATAGACCAATTGCTTAAACTTTTCATAGATACTCCTTTTTTTACCAATTATACCAATTTAGTGTTTGTAATGAAATTAAAAAATTTGAGGTTGTCACTTATGGAAATATATTGTAATATATATAACAATATAAAAATCCATTTACATTTTAGAAGCATTGATAAGGACATGAATCATTTTTACGGTCTGCAGAGAGGGAAGGGCAGCTGCGAACTTCCTGGCTTAGGAAACTGATTTACCGCCTTTGAGCTATATCGGTGAACAAGAGTAACTGATATCGTCTAAGCTGCGTTACAAGCTCCAGAGCCATGAGTGTTTCTTGCTTATGGGAAATTGGGTGGAACCACGGGTAAACGCACTCGTCCCTTATTTAGGGATGGGTGCGTTTTTTATTATTATAATCATTGCCATGACAAGGACATGAATCATTTTTACGGTCTGCAGAGAGGGAAGGGCAGCTGCGAACTTCCTGGCTTAGGAAACTGATTTACCGCCTTTGAGCTATATCGGTGAACGAGAGTAACTGATATCGTCTAAGCTGCGTTACAAGCTCCAGAGCCATGAGTGTTTCTTGCTTATGGGAAATTGGGTGGAACCACGGGTAAACGCGCTCGTCCCTTGCATAGGGATGAGTGCGTTTTTTTATTACAAAAAAAGGGGTGTTTATGTGATGGGTGAAAAAATGATTAAAGTTCAATTCCCGGATGGGCAGCAAAAGGAATATCCGCAAGGGATGACAGTGGAAAGTGTGGCAGGGTCCATCAGCTCAAGTTTAAGGAAAAAGGCAGTAGCAGGAAAACTGGATAAGCAACTGGTTGACCTAAGTTTCAAGTTGAATAAGGATGCCGTACTATCGATCTTGACACTGGATTCGGATGAAGGATTACAAGTTTTACGACATACATCGGCGCATGTTTTGGCGCAGGCTGTGAAAAGACTATACCGAAATGTGGAATTAGGGATGGGGCCAGTCGTGGAAGATGGTTTTTACTATGATTTTAAATTAGATCATCCTTTGAGCTCAGAAGATCTTCAAGCTATTGAAAAAGAGATGGAACATATCATAAGCGAAAATCTGGAAATTAAAAGGATCGAAGTGTCTTATGAAGAAGCTGTGAAGTTATTCGAGGGCAGAGGGGAGTCATTCAAGTTGGATATAGCAAAGAATATCCCTAAGGGTGAAAAATTAACGCTCTATCAACAGGGGGAATTCGTCGATCTATGCAAAGGGCCGCACCTTCCATCCACATCATTTGTAAAATCGTTCAAATTGACTCGTGTATCTGGTGCATATTGGCGGGGAGACAATCAAAATGAAGTTCTTCAAAGGGTGTATGGCGTGGCTTTCCGAAAGAAAAAGGATTTACAGGATCATTTTAAATTCCTGGAAGAAGCGGCCAAACGCGATCACCGTAAATTAGGGAAGCAGTTGGAGTTATTCATGTTCTCGGAGGAAGCCCCTGGAATGCCGTTTTATTTACCGAAAGGACAAATTGTTAGAAATGAATTGGAGAAGTTCTCGCGGGAGCTTCAGACTGAAGCTGATTACGACGAAGTTCGGACTCCTTACATGATGAACCTGCGGTTATGGGAACAATCGGGTCACTGGGATCATTACCATGAGAATATGTACTTTACTGAGGTGGATCAAACAAAATTCGCGATGAAGCCAATGAACTGTCCGGGTCATATGCTTATTTTCAAAAACAGTCTTTATTCTTACAGGGATTTACCCATCCGGATGGCCGAATTCGGTCAAGTCCACCGTCATGAATATAGCGGTGCATTGAACGGGATGCTGCGGGTCCGTACATTTTGTCAGGATGATGCACACATTTATGTTCGGAAGGATCAAATCGAGGGTGAAATTAAACAAGTGTTTCATCTGATTGATAAGGTGTATCGCACTTTTGGATTCGAGTATTCCGTTGAGCTCTCGACTCGTCCAGAGGATTCAATGGGTGATGATTCCCTTTGGGAAGCTTCTGAAACAGCCTTGAAAAATGTTCTGGAAAGCATTGGGATAGATTATCAATTAAATGAAGGGGACGGGGCATTTTATGGACCGAAAATTGATTTTCATATTAAAGATGCATTAAAACGAAGCCATCAATGTGCAACAATTCAACTTGATTTTCAAATGCCCGATAAATTTGATCTGACTTACATCGATGAAAATAATGAAAAAGTTCGTCCGGTCGTCATTCATCGTGCCATTTTTGGATCGATTGATCGTTTTTTTGGAATCCTGATAGAACATTTTGCAGGTGCTTTTCCGGTATGGCTTGCCCCGGTGCAAGTACTGATCATCCCTGTCTCACAAGTTCATTTGAATTATTGTTTAAAGGTTCAAAAAGAACTGAAGAATCAAGGGATTAGAGTGAAAATTGATGATCGGAATGAAAAGCTGGGGTATAAAGTCAGGGAAGCACAGATGGATAAAATCCCATATATGCTGGTCCTTGGAGATAAAGAAGAGAAAGAAAATGAAGTGAATGTCCGGAAATACGGGGAACAAGAATTTGAAAATGTCGTAATAGAAACGTTCATCAAGAAAATGGTCCAGCAAATAAAGGAACGCAGCATCTAATATGATGGCAGCTTAATCCAAACTCACGAGTAAATGCCCATTGGATTAGGTTTGGATAAAAAGAGACAGCCGAATAAATCGGCTGTCTTTTTATCTACAAATCCATACCCTGCCTATTTTATATAAAAGTAAGAAATTTTTTGCGAGTTCACGAGTAAAGCACCCATACTCACGAGTAAATGGCTGGGATTCACGAGTAAATCCCCAAAACTCACGAGTAAATGCTTAAATCTTTATGTAAATAAAACCTTGGCTGCTTGGATGGCAAAGTAAATGCCAATCCCTATAAGGGATATACCCGAAATGATCGAGATGCCCATTAGAATGGGTTTGGATAATAAGCGTCTGAAGGTGCTGGCGATGATGGCCATAACGAAATCCCAGACTAAGAGGCCGATAAGGATTCCTGAACTGTATAAAAGTAAATGATCCATATCATATTTTGAAGCGGAGTTTGCGAGAATGGATCCATAAATCCCCAGCCAAAACAAAATGGATAAAGGATTCGAAAGTGACATGATGAATCCAGTCAGGAATGAAGAAAAAAGGGATTCTTTCGCATTTCGTGCATTCACTTCAATCTTACCTGCACTAAGCAGACTTTCGATTCCGGTATAGGTCAGGACGAAAAATCCAAAAAGCCATAAAAATGTCTTCATGAAGGAGTTGTCCAAAAAGTGGACGACACCGAAAAAGACGAGGGCTATAAAAACTAAGTCCGCTAAAATGGCACCCCAGCCAAAAATCCAGGCATGCCAAAAACCCTTTTTGATTCCTTTGTCCAATTGAGCAGCGTTTATGGGGCCGATAGGAGCCGCTAATGATAAGCCTAATAATACATAGCTGAAAAAAACACCCAAATCATCACCTCATCGTTTGATACATCTTCGCTTATTTGAATGTATTCAAACAATGGGACTTGTACCACCTTTTTAGTCCTTTTTTGAGTGGATATGGTGAATCATGGTCCGGTTTGCTTTATGGATGTACTTGGCCGTGACCTGGAACCTGGATGTTTTTGTAACCACACATAAAAGTCCTTCATCATGTAATTTAGTCAAATGGATAGACGTCAGTTTTGATGTATGCGCTATAAAACTCCAGGGGAATTGGAGGGTAATTATGCCTGAATTATCGATACAGAATAAATACAAAACAATTGATATCATGCATACTGATATTGCAATAAATGAAATTAAGGATCATTTTGAAGAAGGACATTCAAATACGTTAAGGTACGAGACCCTTGCGGGAAAAGCGTATCCAAGGGATAGCAACGTTGAATTTTACAAACCCTCAAAAATAAAACATTGTTGGCAAAATGAATTATTATCGAGTTTGTCTACAGTCTGACCCATTCTTAAAATAGAATGAGTTTTTTCGTTTTAATGGACATAAGGGGTAATTTTGGGTAAAGCGCTACTGAATAAATCTTTCTGCGCTATAACATAATAATTTAAGACATCTTAAAAATGATGCAAAACATTTTCGTTTCACAAATGGTTACCTTTTATGCAATTAGTTGCTTTTATAATGGATGAGGAGTGTAAGTATGGAAGGTCATGAGAAGCAAAATAATAATGTAAGCTTGTGGTGCCTGATCAGTATGGCATCGATTCCATTGGTGATGACACTTGGAAATTCAATGCTTATTCCAGTTTTGCCCATTTTTGAGGAAAAGGTGGGGATATCTTCATTTCAATCCAGCATGGTGATAACAAGCTATTCCGTTGCATCAATTTTTTTAATTCCTATAGCTGGCTATTTATCAGATCGATTTGGAAGGAAAATGGTGATCCTGCCAAGCCTGATCCTAGCCCTTCTTGGTGGCTTGGTCGCTGGTTATGCATCATGGAAAATGGAAAATCCCTATACATGGATCATCATTGGGAGGGTATTGCAAGGGATTGGGGCGTCTGGGGCCTCGCCGATCATTTTGCCTCTGGTGGGGGATCTATACAAGGATGATGATGAAAAAACGAGTTCTTGTTTGGGTATCATAGAAACCTCGAATACATTTGGGAAAGTACTAAGTCCAATATTGGGTTCCCTGTTTGCTGCATTTATTTGGTTTTTACCATTCTTCTCAATTTCATTTTTCAGTTTAATATCTATTGTCTTGGTTTTTTTCTTTATAAAGGTACCAAAGGAGAAAGATGATCCCAAGAAATTCAAAGAATTCTGGCATGATACGAAAAAAATATTCAAGCAGGAAGGAAAATGGTTATATACAGTTTTCCTGATTGGTGTATTTGTCATGTTGGTTTTGTTCGGTGTTCTTTTCTTTTTGTCTGACAATCTTGAAAAAATCCATGATTTGCATGGAGTCAAAAAAGGTTTAGTGATAGCGATTCCGCTATTTTTTCTTTGTGTGTCTTCTTATGTTGCAGGGAAAAAAATCAAGGGTGAATTACCAATCATGAAAAAGATCATCATGATCAGTATAGCTGTCCTTTCAATCAGCCTTGTATTTGTCGGTTTTACAAAAAACAAAGTTTTCCTTTTATTACTCGTAACGAGTTTGGTGGGCATAGCAATTGGTGCGTTATTGCCGACACTCGACGCAATCATCACTCAAAATATAAAAAAGGAACAGCGGGGGACGATTACTTCCTTCTACATGTCATCAAGGTTCATCGGAGTTGCAGCAGGCCCCCCGGTCATGTCCCTGGTCATGAAAAATCATATCAATATGAGCTATATCATTTCAGGAATCATGGGCATAGGCATCGTCTTGATCGTTTTGAAATTCATAAGTTCAGAAAAAAAAGAAGCTGCTGCCTAACGTAGGCTTCAATAGAAATTCTCCGAAAAGGCCGGTCTTTTCACGGCTTTTTTGTTTGTAATTCGCAAATTTTTTGGCATGCCTGGATCGTTGGAGCAGGGTCGATGATCGCGGATGGCCATTTCGATCATCCGGGTTTACATTACACTGATCGGCTTTGGGGTTTATTTTGCTTATCAAGGCATTTCTGCCATCGTATCAAAATGCTTAAGCACATTACATATCACTTAAAATCTAATTCTGATTTTTGATTGATCATTTGGAAAACTTCTTCCTTGCATAATTCATTGTGGCCTTATTAACACTATGAATGATGGGAGGGGGTACGTTATGACAACAAAAGCCAATTGCAGTTCAGCGAAGGGAAAGGCCGTTCAAGATTCCAATGCATCAGGTGAACAACAAGGCGATATGAATTGGTGGCAGCTATCATTGGTCGGTGTAGGCTGTACGATCGGTACAGGGTATTTCCTTGGATCGACCATAGGGATTAAAACGACGGGGCCATCCATTGTATTTTCATTTGTATTGGCTGCATTAGGTACCTACATCGTTTATAATCTGCTTGCTAAGATGACGGCTGCCGATCCTCAAGAGGGTTCTTTTTGTTATTATGCCAATAAAGCATTTGGACGCTGGGCTGGCTTTAGCTGTGGCTGGAATTATTGGTCCTCCAATATATTGATCATGGGAAGTCAGCTAACTGCGCTTTCACTGTTATCGCAATTTTGGTTCCCAAAAGTACCGCTGTGGCTATTTGCATCCGGTTTTGCAATTGTTTCAATCGTGGTGGTATTGCTGGGAACAAAAGGGTTCGACAGAGTGGAAAACATCCTTGCGGTAATTAAGACAGCAGCGATCGTAATGTTTATCATTATTGCAATATGTGCCGTTTTCGGCTGGTTTGGTCTTGATGGAGGGAAACCTCCCTCATTTCCGAATACGTACAATGAATTATTCCCAAAAGGGCTAAAAGGGTTTTGGACATCCCTTATCTATGCTTTTTATGCGTTTGGCGGCATTGAGGTCATTGGACTGATGGCGATGCAGCTTAAAAAGAAAGAAGATGCGCCAAAGGCAGGGACAATCATGCTCTTGGTTCTTACCATCATATATGTCGTTTCATTGGGGTTAGCCGTAACCATGATTTCGATAGGGGCATTCAGTGAAAAAGAAAGCCCATTCGTTTCGGCATTGGACAGTTATCATCTGACATTTTTCCCTCACGTTTTTAATGGTGCGATTATCATTGCCGGTTTCTCGACGATGACGGCTTCACTATTTGGTGTAACCAATCTATTGGTAACGCTCTCCAATGATGGGAATGCACCGGCATTATTCATGCAAAAGATCAAGAAGTTCAAGGACCTTCCATTGCCTTCACTGGGTCTTGGAGCCTTAGGACTTTTAGGATCGATCATCACTGCCTTGCTCCTGCCAGGCAAGATTTATGAATACATTACAACATCTGCTGGTATATTACTTTTGTATAACTGGGCATTCATCATTCTTTCTTCATTCAAAATCTTGGAAAATAAGATTTGGAGTAAGATTACGGCCGTTTTCGGACTTTTTTTAATTTTAGCCGCCGTTAGTGGCACCCTGCTTGAAAAAGAGATACGACCAGGGTTCTTCATCAGCCTTTTATTCATCGTGATCATCGGTCTTGCTGCCGTTTTCATGAAGTTCAAGGTTTGGAATAAGAACAAGGCGATGGCCGCAAAAGCAAGTAAATCAGAACTTGATTGAAAAAAGGAACTTGACTATACGAAGTCGAGTTCCTTTCGATTTGGCGCTAAACCTCAATGATGATCGGAAGGATCATTGGTTTTTTCTTAGTTTGAGTAAAGAGATAATGCCCAATTTCCTTCTTTATGGTTTGCTTAATGACGTTCCATCGGTATATTTTTTCATTTTGTAAGTCGTTGACTGTTTTCGTGACAAGACGATTAACATGTCTAAGGAGGTCCTCTGAATTTTGAACATATACAAATCCACGGGAAATGGTATCGGGTCCTGATACTATTTTTCTTTCCGTCTTGCTTAATGTAATCACGATAACGAGCATCCCATCTTCGGAAAGCTGCTTCCGGTCCCGCAGTACAATTTCTCCAACATCACCAACGCCCACACCGTCAACAAAGGTATTGCCGGCAGCGACCTTTCTCGTTTGACGGGCAACGGAGTTTTCAATATCCACAACATCGCCATTATTGATGATGAAAGTATGGTCCTTCTCCACCCCGACAGACTCAGCTAGTAATCGATGCTGGTGCAACATCCGATATTCACCGTGAATCGGTATGAAATACTTAGGTTTCATCAGGGTAAGCATGAGCTTCAACTCTTCCTGATAGGCATGTCCGGAAACATGCATGCCGGTTACGGTCCCAGAACCGTAAATGACTTTGGCACCCAGTTGAAACAGGTTGTCAATGATACGTGAAACATCCCGTTCATTTCCGGGTATTGGAGTGGAGGCAAGAATCACTGTATCATCAGGTAATATGCTCATATCCCGATAATTCGAACTGGAAAGGCGTGAAAGGGCAGCAAACGGCTCTCCTTGACTTCCTGTACATAAAACCGCGACCCTTTCAGGAGCATAATTATCCACTTCTTGTGGTTGGATAAGCATCCCATCAGGAACCTGGAGGTAGCCGCGTTCAATGGCAACGGATACGACGTTCACCATGCTTCGTCCAATAAGGGCGAGTTTCCGGTTTGTCTTCTGTGCAGCGTTCACAACTTGTTGAACACGATTGACATTTGAAGCGAAGGTCGAAAGAATGACTTTCTGTTTTGCCTGCATGAAGGCCTCTTCAATATGGCTGCCAACCAGATGCTCCGAGGGGCTTGAGCCGGGACGTTCAGCGTTCGTGCTTTCAGATAATAAAACCAGTACACCTTCACTCCCGATTTTGGCCATTTTATGAATATCGGGATACTGATCATTCATGGGAGTCAAGTCAAACTTAAAGTCCCCTGTATGAACGACTGTGCCTTCAGGCGTATGCATGGTGACTCCAAGGCAATCGGGTATACTATGATTCGTTTTGAAAAAGTCCAGAACCAACTCCCCAAATTCCAACCTTGAATCCGAATCGATCTGGATTAATTCCGTATTAGCCAAAAGGTTATGTTCTTTTAACTTCAATTCAATCAAACCAAGTGTTAAACGTGTGGCATAAATGGGTACATTCAATTTTTTTAAGAAATAAGGGATACCGCCAATATGATCTTCATGCCCATGAGTCACAATCAAAGCGCGGATCTTCTCCTTATTCTCCTGAAGAAAGGAAATATCAGGAATGATTAAATCGACTCCTAATAAACTTTCATCAGGAAACTTTGCACCACAGTCAATAATGACGATATCGTTAGAATATTGAACCACATACATGTTTTTTCCGATTTCATTCACTCCGCCCAGAGCTAGTATGGACAATGCATTCTCTTTCACACCCAAGTAGATAAACCTCCCATTATTATGATAAGGATAGTGTTTCCTTAGGTTCCTTTTATAAAACCAACTCTTTTTATAAAATCAGGGCATTTCAAAAAGGTATAAAAAACACCTACCGTTTTCGGTAGGTGCGTGTGTTTTCAATCTTCATCAGCTCAAGCAAGAATTGATGCTTTCTTCAAAAGGCTCAATATATGCTTGGACCTGTGATGCATAACATGTCTTCAAAGTGAGCAGCAAACTTTCTATCAAGAATTTTCGTGGTTTGTCGGACTGCATCAGCTCATCTTGGATAAAGTCGACCAATTCAATGGCTCTTGTTCGATCTTCATCGCATGGAAAAGCTTTGTTTATCGCTCTTTTCAATTCAGTGGTGGATTGAAGCAAATCATTATGGCAAGGATCAAGATGGTTTGTAAAGTTTGGAAACCACGTATCCATTAGTTCCGGATCAATGATCTGTTCCCCGCTTTCAGCCACTTCATTGACTAAATGGACAATGCGGTTCATGCAATAGCGGATAATTTGTATGTCGGGTGTACCGACGGGATTAGCACGATAATTAAAATGATTCATGTGGGTCATCATCGAATGAAAGATAATGACGCTATCTAATAGATAGGGTTTTTTGCTTTCCCCGAATATATCGAGAAAACGATTATACATCCAGCGTAAGCTCAACAATAGCGTGTTATTGATGAATTGTTTTAATTCTTCATCGTTGGAAACACGGACTTCTTCGATCAGGATAAGCAATTTGCTTTGCTTGTTCACCATCAGCTGCAGTTCGAGCTGCTGGATGAAAATTTCAATATCGGCGGAATCTTGACCAATCAAAAGTTTTTCCCGGTCATGGCGAATCTTTGTATAGAAGGAACGGAAAATGGCTATAAATAATTCACCCTTCGAAGGGAAATAATTATAAAATGTACCTTTTGATATACCGCTGCCATCTAAAATGTCCTGTATGGACGTGGCTTGGTAGCCCTTGTCAATAAACAGCTTATGAGCCGTATCGATGACATTCTGCCTTCGATTATTCATCATATCACCTTATTTTCATTATACTGCTTGTATAAATGTAATCGTACTCTATTTTTCATCGCAGCACAAACCCTTATTTAAACCAGTAAATTTTTATTGCAAAAAATGAACTGGGGGTATATTATTGATTTTGTGAGTTTGGAATATACCGCTCGTCTAATTAAATGAACCAATAGTTTGAATGGAGGAATAGATTAAAAGTGAGTACTGCACAAACAAATGAGAAAAAGGGTTCGTATGGCATTTTGGCTATACTGATGGTCGGGGCGTTTATAGCTATACTGAATTCAACCCTTTTAAATATTGCACTGCCATCAATCAAAACAGACCTGGGAATCGAGACTTCCACAGTTCAATGGCTGACAACGGGCTATATGCTTGTGAACGGAATCATGATTCCGACAACAGCCTTCTTAATAAGAAAATATTCGGTACGTAATCTGTTCCTGACAGCGATGCTCCTATTCTCGATCGGGACGATCGTTGCAGGTGTAGCGCATACTTTCCCGCTATTATTGAGCGCACGTATGGTTCAGGCTGCAGGTTCTGCCATTATGATGCCGTTATTAATGAACGTGCTTTTAACTGCTTTCCCTGTTGAAAAACGGGGCTCGGCAATGGGATTATTCGGTTTAGTCATGATGTTTGCCCCTGCAATCGGGCCGACGCTTTCAGGCTGGATCATCGAACATTATGATTGGAGAATGCTATTCCACTTCATCACTCCGCTTGCTTTACTAGTGCTTCTTCTCGGCTTCTTTAAACTTAAAGACAAAAAGGAAAAAGTCGATATTAAAATCGATAAATTATCGGTCATCCTATCTAGCTTGGGCTTTGGCGGCCTGCTTTACGGATTCAGCTCTGCAGGCAGCAAAGGCTGGGATAGCCCTTGGGTATATGGAACATTGATTGTCGGTGCCATTTCCCTGATCCTTTTCATTACACACCAGCTGAAAATGGAAACGCCAATGCTTGAATTCAAGATCTTCAAACATCCGATGTTCGCTTTATCTGCAACGATTTCAATCGTGCTTAATATGGCCATGTTCTCGGCGATGATCTTAATGCCGATGTATACACAAACGGTCCGTGGCATTTCACCATTCGATTCAGGGTTGCTGATGCTGCCCGGTGCACTATTGATGGCCTTCATGTCACCGATTACCGGTAAGCTCTTCGATAAATTCGGTGCCCGCATACTTGCTTCAACCGGTTTGTTTATTACTGTGGTGACGACGTATTTCTTCAGTAAATTAATAATGGATACTTCTTATACACATATTGTGATTCTTTATTCCGTCCGTTTATTCGGTTTGTCCATGGCAATGATGCCGATCATGACAAATGGATTGAACTCACTGCCAGCACGTATGAACCCGCATGGTACAGCCATGAATAACACTCTGAACCAGATTTCCGGTGCAATCGGTACGGCATTGCTTGTTACGGTCATGTCAAACCATGCCGCTTCTTCCGGTGAGGATTTAATGACCAAAGCAATGAGCAAATTAACAAGCCAGCCCACTGCTGAGATGATGGAACAAATGCAGGCCCAAATCGGGATGCAGGCGATGCTCGATGGAATTAACTTCTCCTTCTTTGTATCCACCTTCATTGCTGCTGTGGCACTGATTCTGACATTATTCATTAAGCGCGCATGGCCGGCTGAAGAAAAACCAGCTATGAAAAAAGATCAAACCGCTTAAAAGACACAAAGCCCTATGCTACCTGAATAGTTCAGGCAGCATAGGGCTTTTTCTTTTAACTTCAGCTGATTTAGTTCGGTTTATCACCGATTTAAGGCCGGAACGGAATTTAATCCAGGTAACAACGGAATAATTCGATCCACGATCCATCAGTATGTTTTACCCGGTGATTTTCACTTGTATATAAAAAAAGCGCAGTGCCATTTGCACTGCGCTTTTTTAGATCAAGATGTCACTTCCTCTGAAGTTACTTTTGCATGCTGGATATGACTGGCTATCCAGCCAATGACCGCTGCTGAAACGAGATAGGCAAGTAAGATCCAAATCTGCATTCGTAAGTTATCCCAGCCGCCTAATGAGATGACCTCTTGAAGTTCCTTTAATGAGTGGGCCATAGGTAAAAATTGACCGATTTTCGTCAATAATGACATGCCCAGTTCGCCTAGGAATGTTCCGCCGCAGGTCGCTAATTGGAACACGAGAAGGGTCACGGCTGCGAATTTGCCGACCACTCCGAATACGGTCACCAACATAAGAATGAATGTCATGAAGGTAAATGAAACGATGATGCTTGATAGAATGAATACAGGGACACTTGCCACGTGTAAATGGAATCCAAGAAGGACGACTGCATCCACTAGAAGTGCCTGTATCAAGCCGATTACATATACCAGCATTAATTTATTCGTGAAATGAACGGTTCCGGTAACCTTAAGATTCTGCCTGCGGCCAAGCGGCAAGATATTGGAAGCCATGATGCCGCCTACATAAAAGGCCAATGACAGAAAATAAGGAGCAATCCCGGTTCCGTAGTTAGGTACTTCAGATAAATTGGATTGGACCAATTGTACGGGTTCAGAGAACATCGAAGTTGTCGAATCATCGTACTGAAGACTGGTGGTTTTATCGGCAGCTTCATTAAGCTTGGTGGATAATTTACTTGAACCCGTTTCCAGTGAAGCCAGTCCGTCTTGAAGTTCCGTCGATCCACTGGCTAGCTGGCTGCTTCCGCCCGCTAGCGAATCGATACCGGCATGTAAAGTGGAGAAACCATTTTTCCATTTAAATAATCCATTCGCCAATTCTTCAGAACCCTCGTTTAATTGCTTAGCACCTGAGGTGGCTTGTGCCATTTTATCACCAAAAGCATTCATCCCGGTTTGAACGGTTTCTTGTCCATCAGCCACTTTGGCAGCACCTTCGCCCAATTGCTTTTGACCGGCATGTAAAGTGGTGACTGCTTTGGATAAACCTTCTGATAGGGAAACGATTTGCTTGAAGTCTTGATCCTTTATTGCATCAGGATGATTTTTCATATAGACATCCAATTGTTTCTTAAGAGTATCCGCTGAATCGGCAGCCTGTTCTTGCCCTTGCATCAATTTTGCATTTCCGGCTGACCAGTTCTCAACACCCTTACTTACTTCATTCATCCCATTTTCCAATGAGTCATGTGCATCAGATAGCTGCTTCATGCCGGAATGCAAGTTCTCGGAACCTGTTGATAATCCTTTCGCACCATCCGTTAAGGCTTCTTGTCCATCCAAGAGCTTGGTGCTTCCTGTTTGCAGCTTCTGGACGCCATCATTCAAATCCTGGATGCCATCATTCAATTTCTCGCTGCCGCTTTTCGCATCCGCCGTTCCTTGATGAAGCTTTTCCGCACCATCCCCGGCATCCGCCAAGCCGTTAGAAACGTCCTGGAATTTCGAAAGGATGCCTTCAGAATAGACTTTCGTAATGCTTGCGTTGATTTTTGCCGTCATTTTTTCAACAGCAGTTGAGCTGATCTGTGAAGCTACGAAGTTCTTACCTGGATTGACAGTATACAAAAGTTTAGCCGTTTCCGGTTTTTTATCCATTAAAGTCGTGACATTTTCCGAAAAATCATCCGGAATCGTGACAACCATATAATAGGTACCATCTTCAAGACCCGTATTAGCCTCCTTTGCCGTTACAAAGTGAAAGTCCAATTCCTTCTGCTTCTTCAATTGTTTAACGAAATCATCTCCAGCCTCGACTGGCTTATCATCCATTTCCGAGCCATTATCGAGATTGACCACTGCAACTGGGAGCTGATCCAACTTTCCATAAGGGTTCCAATATCCTGCTAAGAAGAAACCTGAGTAAATCAATGGAACGACCAAAAGGAAAATCAAGGCGATTCTCCCGTGTTTATGTTTCCACATTGCTTTTATATCTTGAAATACAAGTTGTAAACCTTTCATTATTTGAGCCTGCCCTTTCTAACTAAGAGATTATTTCATCATAATGGCTTTTTTAGATACTGTATAATACATAATTGATTATGTAATAATAGATTTAAATCTATGTGAAAAGAGTGGGAAAATGGAAATATTACAGCTGCAGTACTTTCAAACCGTGGCACGACTGGAACATATGACGAAGGCTGCGGAACAACTTCAGATTGCTCAGCCATCCCTCAGTAAAACCATATCCCGGCTTGAAGAGGATTTGGGAGTCTCACTGTTCGATAGGGAACACCGGAAAATCAAGCTCAACGCAGCCGGACGAATATTCTTGAACCGGGTCGAACGCGCTTTTGCAGAACTGAATGAAGGAAGGCGCGAAATAGTGGAATTAACAGATCAAGACCAAAAGAACATCACCTTGGCCGTTACCATTCCCAGGGTCCTGCCTGATTTATTGGGTACATTTTTATCTCAATACCCGGATGTCCGTTTTCAACAATTCCTAAAATCCATATCATCTATGAAACAGCTTCTAATTGAAGGAGAAATCGATTATTGCATTTCTTCCGTTCCGATTGAAGGACCAGACTTAAAGTGGGAACCGCTGATCACCGAAGAAATATACTTGATTGTCCCTCCCAATCACAGGCTGGCAGGCAGGGAAAGCATTCAACTCCAAGAAGTGAAAGATGAACCATTCATCAGTATGAATACAGGCTTCGGGTTCCGCAGCCTAACCGACCAATTTTGCCTCGAAGCGGGATTCGTCCAGCACATCGCATTCGAAGGAGATGAACCAGCTGTCATCTCGGACCTTGTCAAGAAGGGATTGGGGGTCGCCTTCGTTTCCGAATTGACATGGCTCCATCAAACAGGGTCATTATCCCATAAAATCCGGATAACGGAACCTGCTTGTCAAAGAACAATAGGGATCGGGTGGTCAGAAAAACGCTACTTCACCCCAGTAGCCAAGCAATTTCGGTTATTTGTTATGGACTACTTCGCTGCCGCCAACTCCGCTAGACTAAAGGATGAATAAATCGCCGTTAGGACGAATAAATGGGTGAAGTCATAAAAAGTATAATTTAATTATAGAGAACATAGTATTTTAGGAGGTTTTTATTAAATATATCGGGTTCAAAATGACGAATCCGATCCTAGGAGATGAATGGAGATGGAAATACGGGTAAATCAAATTGAGTTGAATGGCCTCACGTTTCAATATCGGGAGAGCGGGGATGTTTCTGCACCACCGCTTGTTGTTCTTCACGCGTTGGGGAAAAGTGCAGAATCATGGGATCAGGTGGCTGCCGCATTAGGAGAAAATTATCGTGTTTTAGCTTTAGATCAACGGGGCCATGGTGGGAGTGCGAGAACTAATACATACACCTTTGATTTGATGTGCGATGATTTGCTTCAGTTTGCGGATGCGCTTAATTTGGGAAGGTTTTCGCTAATAGGGCATTCCATGGGGGGAACAGTTTCCTATCTTTTTTCGCAAACTTTTCCTTCGAGGATAGATAGGTTGATTGTCGAAGACACGCCACCTCCTTTTTCGGATAAACCAATGGAGGTTCCTTCCAGACCTTCTGGCCCTCTGTCATTTGATTGGCAGGTTGTGCCTTCGATTCTACAGCAGCTTAATGAACCCAATCCCGAATGGTGGGCGCGTCTTACCGATATTATGATGCCGACGCTTGTTATAGGGGGCGGGTCGAGCCATATTCCCCAAAATAAATTGCAGGAGGTTTCCGAGCTTATTCCGAATTGCGGATTGGTGACGATAGAGGATGCCGGACACTTTGTGCATGAAGATAATTTACCAGCTTTCTTGTCTGCCGTAAAAACGTTTCTTATTTCATGAGCTTCCAAAGGGAAAATAGAAATGGAGGAGGGTTGCCAAAGCAGCCCTCTTATTACTGCTGGGCATCTTTAAATGTATGGTTTATTTTATAGACGGCATTTACCGATTTATTATTAATGATTTCCAGTAACTGTTCAGCCATATAGTCTGCGCTGTATTTAAAGCCTGTGTTGACCCATTCGATGATCATGCCTAATATCGCATATGCTTGGTAACTGGAGGCAAGTTCTGTATTGATCTTCGGGTTCGGCCGGTAATCTTCTAGGTCCTCTAATGGAAGTTTCTTTAATTCATTACAAATCCTTTCTAGTAATGTAGGCCATGCATTCGACTTTAGGATGAGGGTATAAATGTTTGCATAGTTAGCTACATGTTCAAATATTTTGATTACTGAAGCCGTTAGTTCATTGATGGTGAAAGTTTCAACGTTTTTATAAGGTTCCCGGTAAGATATGATCAAATCGGCAATCACATCCTCCATGACTTCTTCGAGTAGTTCCTCTTTGTACTGATAGTGTTTATAAAATGTACCCCGATTAAGGTCGGCGAGTTCTACAATGTCAGTAATCGATATCTCCCTGAAATCCTTATTTTGCATTAATGATATGAGGGATTCTTTCAAAGCCATTTTCGATTTCCTGATCCTTCTATCAATCCCAGTGTTATTATTGGACATTTTCTTCACCCTTTGTTCGTTATTGTACTTTTAATAAACATAATTATCCCTTCGTGTTCATTGTTCAACATCGAGGTCATCATTTGCTGATTGTATAAGCCTACTGAAACTAATTATACTATAAAGGAAGTTAGTTAATGAACATCTGTACAATAAGTATCACTTCACTAGAATGAATGGGGGAGTTCAAATGAAATTACAAGACAAAGTTGCAGTAGTTACAGGTGCAGCATCAGGCATGGGGAAACAAATTGCTATAGATTATGCTAGAGAAGGGGCTAAAGTCGTCGTATCGGATTTAAATCTTGATGGCGCGAACGAGACGGTAGAAGAAATAAAAGCGAATGGCGGAATGGCCTTTGCCATTAAAACGAACGTAGCGTTGGAGGAAGATATTCAACATTTGATCGATACCACAGTCAGTACGTATGGTACGGTGGATATTTTGGTGAATAACGCGGGTATCATGGATGGTATGGAACCTGCTGGAGACGTTGAGGATTCTAGATGGGATCGGATATTTGCAATTAACACGACAAGCGTCATGCGTTCGACTAGAAAGGTATTGCCCATCTTTTTAGAAAAACAAAAAGGAGTCATCATCAATATTGCTTCTGCTGGCGGTTTATATGGTGCTCGAGCAGGCGCAGCTTACACTGCCTCAAAACACGCAGTGGTTGGTTTAACTAAAAACACGGGCTTCATGTATGCCAATAATGGGATTCGCTGTAATGCAATAGCACCAGGTGGAGTTGAAACCAATATTGGTTCCAGCATGACGAATATCAATGAGTTTGGCATCTCTCGCCAACAATTGGGTATGGCTATCAATCCACGCAACGGCAAACCTGAAGAAATCGCTAAAGTGGCATTGTTCCTTGCTTCAGACGATTCCAGTTTTGTTAATGGTACTGTCATTATGGCAGATGCAGGTTGGAGTGCATATTAAACTGTAGATTAAAAAGATGATGGTCAAAAACTTGGTGACATATACATGCATTCCTGCTAGTTAGCAGGGATGCATTTTTTTGAGTGGATCCTTGGCAGGTTCATTGGATGGGGATTTTGGTTAGCCAGACCATTTGCAAGAGGAGGGTGTCGACTTCATTCGGGAGTCCTGACAATGTCATTTCAATCGAATTGGATAAGTGGGGCTGGATAGTTCAACTACTATCCAGTTTTTCTCGAAAAGAATTATGCTATCAATTTTTAAAAGATGAGTTGAACTCTGAAATCTTGGAAGCAAAATTGGTTCCCTGAAAAAATCCACTTTCCCTATGAAATTGGATCATTGAGTGATCCATTAGTTTGCTGTGATACCTCTCAAACGATATATTAATTTGCGTGAGAATATTGAAGGACTTTCTGACGGACGTAATCAAGGTGCTTGTACATCTGGCTAAATGCTTCATGTGGATCATGTGCTGCAAGTGCCGCATAGATGGCTTTATGATACTTTACAGTCAGTTCCCGTTCTCTGAATTGAATCAGGCTATTTATTTTATTATGGGTAATCAATAAGGAATCGATCATGCCTTCAATAATCGGATTGTTGGCACTTAAAGCAATGATCTTGTGGAATTCTTTATCGGCCTCTCCATAATCGTTGTCTTCACTATTGGCAATCGTGTCAATCGTAACTTGCAGTTTCTCCAGTTGTTCGTCTGTGATCTTCTCGGCAGCCATCGTTACTAATCCCAACTCCAACGCCATTCGTGCTTCGATGATTGCTGGTAAATTATCAGTGGCCAGCGCCAGCATGACAGAGAATGGATGGGTACCGATTTTATCGTTAAAAAAGGTTCCTTCACGCGTTTTCCGTGTAATGACCCCTAGTGTATCAAGTGCACTTAGCGCCTCCCGTAAAACAGGTCGGCTTACTTCAAGTTCTTTCATAAGTTCCATTTCAGGGGGCAGTTTGTCGCCCGCTTTCATTTGTCCACTGACGAGCAGATGGACAATTTGATCCACGACTTGTTGTGAAAGAGTGTTGCGATGTACCGATTGTACGCCTAATTTCTTTGACGATTCTTCCATTGTGTAACCCCTTTTCTGTGAAATCCTATATGTATTCATACTGTAAGACTAATTATATAATATAATACATTTATTTGCATGTGAGGATGAGAAGGTCAATGTCCAAAAAAAGTAAAATGCGCCGCTCTAAAGAGAGAGGCGCACGCATTGTTGGAAAAAATCATCTGACAAGGCAAGGTGATTTTGGATTGAAATTCCATCCGGAAATCAAGTATTGCATAGCCATTGAATCATCACGGGCACCAAGTCCTTTTCGTTTATAAAGCTGATGTGCCTTCTCGATTTGTTCCATATCCAATTCAATTCCAAGTCCGGGTTTGGAAGGGACATCGACCATTCCGCCGACAATTTTAAAAGGTTCTTTTGTCAAACGCTGCCCATCCTGCCAAATCCAGTGGGTATCGATTGCAGTGATTTTTCCTGGTGCTGCTGCTGCAACGTGTGTAAACATGGCAAGTGAAATGTCAAAGTGATTATTGGAGTGTGATCCCCATGTCAATCCCCATTCGTTGCACATTTGAGCAACACGGACGGAGCCTTGCATCGTCCAAAAATGCGGATCGGCAAGAGGAATGTCCACGGATTGAAGTTGAATGGAGTGCCCCATTTGCCTCCAGTCCGTTGCAATCATATTCGTAGCGGTAGGAAGGCCAGTTGCGCGCCTGAATTCCGTCATAATTTCCCGGGCGGAAAAACCATTTTCCGCTCCGCATGGATCTTCCGCATAGGCTAAAACATGATGTTGATCCCGGCAAAGTTTAATCGCATCCTCAAGGAGCCAGCCGCCATTTGGGTCAAGGGTGATCCTAGCTTCAGGGAAGCGTTCCGCAAGTGCCGTCACCGCTTCGATTTCTTCTTCCCCGCGCAAAACCCCACCTTTCAATTTAAAATCATTGAATCCATAGCGAGAGTGGGCGGCTTCTGCCAAGCGGACAATCGATTCGGGTGTGAGCGCTTCCTCATGACGGAGGCGAATCCAGTCATCTTCCGCTTCAGGTTCGCTTATATAACCAAGATCTGTTTTATTGCGGTCACCTACATAAAATAAGTAGCCCAGCATTTCCACCTTATCTCGCTGTTGTCCTTCGCCGAGAAGGGCTGCGACTGGAACACCTAAATATTGACCAACTAAATCTAGAAGTGCTGCTTCCAATGCTGTTACGGCATGTATGGCAATACGGAGATCGAATGTTTGAAGGCCGCGCCCTCCTGCATCCCGGTCCGCAAACTGCTTACGGATGGTATTTAGAATGTTGTTGTATGTCCCAATGGACTGGCCGACAACCAATTGTTTGGCATCTTCGAGTGTCTGGCGAATTTTTTCGCCTCCAGGAACTTCACCTACCCCCGTATTACCCGCATTGTCTTTTAGAATGACAATGTTCCGGGTGAAATAAGGAGCATGGGCACCGCTCAAGTTCAGAAGCATGCCGTCATGGCCCGCAACTGGAATAACGCTCATTTCTGATATTACCGGTGTGCCGATTTTTACATTATCCTTAAGCAATTGATTGTTCATAATTTTTCCCCCTACTAGAATATTTAGTTGACTATGATTTTAACTCTACACGTTTAATTTCACCAACAAGGAATAAATAGCTGCAAACCGCGACAAGAGCATTAGCACATACGAAGACTAGCGCCCCATTGAATGACCCTGTCGTGGCAATGATGTATCCGATGATAATCGGTGTTGTAATGCCGGCAATGTTACCGAATGTGTTGAAAAGCCCGCCACTGACACCGGACATTTCTTTTGGTGAGGTATCGGCCACTACCGCCCAGCCGAGTGCCCCAAATCCTTTACCGAAAAACGCAAGGGCCATAACGAAAATAACAATCCATTCCGTATCTATATAGTTTGCAGCTACCAAGCTCATCGATAGAAGCATTCCGACAACAATTGGCACTTTTCGGGCAACAGTCAATGAGAATCCCTTCCGTAAAAGGAAGTCCGAGAATGTCCCTCCGAGAATGCCGCCAAAAAATCCACAAATGGCTGGAAGGGAAGCGACTAATCCAACCTCAAGAATCGTCATGCCTCTTTCTTGTACAAGGTAAACAGGAAACCATGTCAGGAAAAAGTAAGTTAACGTTGTAATGCAATATTGTCCGAGATAAACGCCCAGCAGCATACGGTTTGATAATAGCTGCTTAATGTGATTCCAGTTGACGCCTTTCTTTTCTTTCTTATTTGTAGTGGTTTGATCCATATTAATCAAAGCGCCGCCTGCTTCGATATATTCAAGCTCAGCTTTGTTGATACGCGGATGTTCCTTTGGTCCATAAATCGTTTTCATCCAGATGAAAGCAACGATGATTCCCAAAGCGCCCATAAAGAAGAAGACGTATTCCCAACCCAATTTATACGTAATATAACCCATGATCGGTGCAAAGAGAACGGTTGCAAAATACTGGGCTGAATTGAAAGTGGCAGCCGCAGTTCCGCGTTCATGGCTGGGGAACCAGGTAGCAACGATTCGGCTGTTGGCCGGGAAGGAAGGGGCTTCTGCCAATCCAACTAAAAAACGCAGTCCGAACAATACCATGACAGCTGTACCGGCAGAACCGAAAAGACCGAGAAATCCTTGTAAAAGCGTAAAGGTAGACCATAACGTGATACTCCAAAAGTAAACTCTTTTTGAGCCAAAACGGTCTAAAAGCCATCCACCTGGAATTTGTCCAGCTACGTAAGACCAAGCGAAGGCGGAGAAAACATAACCCATCATGACTGAATCGAGACCAAGCTGACCAGACATATCCGTCCCCGCAATTGATAGTGTCGCACGATCCGCATAATTCAGGGCGGTAACCATAAAGAGCATGAAGACAATGAACCATCTTGTGCGTGTTTTTTTCTGGGCATTTGGCAGTTTAGGAGTTGCTTGAAAAACCTTTTCTTCAGCGTTCATATACTCACTTCCTTAAACGTATTTAATTATATTTTTCATTTGATACCGCTTACAATGGTAGCCGCTTCCCCCTTCGTGAAAATTCATAATATTTAGTTTTGTCCAATGGTAAGACAAATGAAATTGTTTGTCAACGGCTTTTTTTTATAAATCATTTTTCATTTTAGCTCCTTAATTATCATGTTTTTTTGTATATATTAGAAGCTAAATTATTGAGGGATCAAGTGATGCTTGATTTTTCAGAAAATAAAAAAAATACAATTGACCATTCGGTGTATTTGTCTTACAATAAAACAATAATACACAAGGGGGAATAGAAAATGAATAAAATTCGCAAGGCACCAAAAGGGATTCTCGGATTTCCCGTGGCACCATTCACAACGAGTAATAAGCTTGATGAACAAGCACTCGCCCAAAATATCCAATTTTTAATAGATGAGGGACTCGAGGCCATTTTCGTGGCATGTGCAGCCGCAGAATATCCATCATTAAGTAAAGAGGAATATGAAGCGATGATAGAGGTAGCCGTATCCGTTACGGCTGGAAAAGTCCCTGTATACACAGGGGTAGGTGGGAATATTCAAACTTCCCTGGAACTTGCCAGAATTTCAGCGGATAGAGGGGCAGATGGTTATTTAATATTACCTCCATATCTCGTTACCGGAGAACAGGCAGGTCTGGCGGCTTATTTCAAAGCCATCGCAGAGAGTACTGATTTAAATTCCATAGTATATCAGCGTGATAATGTGTCACTTTCAATTTCAACTTTGGAAGCGCTCGCAGAGGTCCCGCAGGTGGTCGGCGTCAAAGACGGTCTAGGAAATATGGAGTTGAATGGACTCCTAACACAAACCTTCGGAAAACGTTTCGGCTGGCTGAACGGAATGCCGCTTGCGGAAGTGACCATGTCGGCCTACGTTCCACTTGGCTTTGACTCTTACTCGTCTGCGATATCAAATTACATCCCGCACATCTCACGAAAATTCTATAATGGCATTTTGAGTGGAGATCAAGAAACGGTCAATGAAATTTACCAACAGGTCATTATGCCAATCAACAACATTCGCCGTCAGCGAAAAGGATATGCCGTCTCTCTCATTAAAGCAGGTATGGAGATTATGGGAATGCCGGTTGGGCAAACAGTCAGATTACCAATACTTCCGGTTGAAAAAGAACATTATGCAGAAATGCAAACGATATTAGAGCATGCCTTAGATCGTTTTCCAAAAGAAAAATCAATTCAATCAATCTAATTAGGGTGGGATTATATATGATAACTACAGTTCAAACAAAAACGTATCTTAACTATATTAACGGTGAATGGGTTTCTTCTATTTCAAATGAAGTTGAAAAAAGTTTAAACCCGGCAGATAAACAGGCAATTGTCGGATATGTACAGAAATCTACCAAGGATGACTTGAACCTGGCTGTGGAAGCTGCGAAAAAGGCAAAAGAAAAATGGCGCAAACTAGCTGGTTCAGAGCGCGGGGAGTATCTATATAAAGTAGCGCATATTCTTGAAAAGCGGATTGATGAAATCGCAGAATGTGCAACACGGGAAATGGGAAAGACATTTGCTGAAACAAAAGGGGAAACGGCACGCGGTATTGCGATCCTGAAATACTATGCAGGAGAAGGAATGCGTAAAGTGGGGGATGTCATTCCATCCACCGACAGTTCAGCGCTTATGTTCACGACGCGCGTCCCGCTTGGTGTAGTCGGCGTTATAACACCTTGGAATTTCCCAATCGCTATCCCAATCTGGAAGATGGCTCCTGCTCTCGTATATGGGAATACGATTGTGGTCAAGCCAGCCACCGAGACGGCTATTACCTGTGCGAAGATCATGGAATGCTTTGAAGAAGCTGGTTTACCGGCGGGTGTAATCAATATGGTCACAGGGCCGGGCAGTGTCATAGGTCAGGGCATCGCTGATCACGAAGATATAAACGGCATTACCTTTACCGGCTCAAACGGCGTTGGAAAAAGGATTGGACAAGCGGCGTTAGCACGCGGAGCGAAATACCAGCTTGAAATGGGCGGGAAAAACCCGGTAATCGTTGCAGCGGATGCGGATCTTAATCTGGCTGTAGAAGCAGTCATTACAGGTGCGTTTCGCTCAACGGGACAAAAATGTACCGCGACAAGCCGTGTCATCGTTGCAGCTGAAGTTTATGAAGAGTTCAAGCAGTTGCTGGTGAAAGAAACGAAAGGCATTTCCATCGGGGATGGATTGGACAGCGGGACATGGATGGGACCATGTGCTAGTGAAAATCAATTAAATACGGTTCTTTCCTATATCGAAAAAGGAGTGGAGGAAGGCGCTACACTTCTAATTGGCGGAAAGCGTGCTGAAGAAGGCCCTCAGGCAAATGGTTTTTATGTAGAGCCTACGATCTTTGATAACTGCACGTCAGATATGACAATTGTACAGGAAGAAATTTTTGGTCCGGTGATCGCTTTATTGAAAGCTGATTCAGTTGAAGAAGCCCTGCAACTTGCGAACAGCGTGGAATACGGCCTTAGTGCTTCGATTTTCACCGCCAATATCCAACATTTGCTTTCATTTGTTAACGATATGGAAGCGGGATTGATTAGGGTTAACGCCGAGAGCGCAGGCGTTGAATTACAGGCGCCATTTGGCGGCATGAAAAACTCCAGCTCCCACTCCAGGGAACAAGGAGAAGCAGCAAAAGAGTTTTTTACATCCATTAAAACGGTGTTTGTAAAATAATATAACGTGAATGCGATCAATAGATAACGCTTTCGAATTAATGATTAAAAAACTTATGAAGTTAATAAATCTGGAAGGAAGTTAAATAATGAAATCGCACGGATCGCCAATTATTACAGATATGAAGGTTATTCCAGTAGCAGGCTATGATAGTGCGCTACTTACACTAAGTGGCTGTCATGCTCCTTATTTCACTCGTAATATTGTTATTTTAGAAGATGAAACGGGGAATAAAGGTATCGGTGAGATTCATGGCGGCGATGATATTACTAAAATGCTAGAAAGTTATCGTCCATTTGTAGTAGGACAAGAGATTGCCAATTATAGAGGATGTATTACTGCCATACGTAAAGGTGGTTTGAGTATAAAAGGTGACTCTGGTGAAGGGTTACAAGGATTAAATTTAGCCAATTTAAAATTTGTTGTTCAAGCAGAAGCAGCTGTTGAATGCGCCATGATGGACTTGCTTGGTAAATTTGTCAATAAACCAATTGCAGCATTACTTGGCGATGGAGGTATTCAACGTACAGAAGTTCCTTTCTTAGGATATTTATTCTATATCGCAGATACGGAAAAATGCGATCTTCATTATTTACGTGAAACACAATTTAAGGATGATTGGGATCGTGTTAGACGAATTGAAACATTAACAGCTGAAGGAATTGTTGCTCAAGCAAAAGCAGCTGAAGATCGTTATGGATTTAAGAGCTTCAAATTAAAAGGTGGAGTACTTCGTGGAGAAGAAGAAATGGAAGCGATTCAAGCTTTACATGAAGCATTCCCTGATTCAAGAATTAATCTTGATCCAAATGGAGCATGGTCATTAGAAGAAGCCATTAAGCTTTGCAAAGATAAAGGAGATATACTTGCTTATATTGAAGATCCTTGTGGTCCTGAAGCGGGATTCTCTAGCCGTGAAATAATGGCTGAATTTAAGATTGCAACTGGTCTACCTGTTGCTACAAATATGATTGCTACAAATTGGCGTCAATTCCATCATGCAGCAGCACTTAGAGCAGTCGATATTGTGTTAGCTGATCCTCATTTCTGGACATTGAATGGTAGTATCCGTATGGCACATGTATTAAACGATTGGGGCCTGACATGGGGGTCGCATTCCAATAACCACTTTGATATTACATTAGCAGCATTTACACAAGTAGCTGCTGCTGCGCCAGGAAATATTTCACCAATTGATACACACTATATTTGGCAAGATGGCCAAGAATTATGTGATAATCCATTACAAATTATGGATGGAGTCATTAAACTGCCTGATAAACCAGGTTTAGGTGTAGAAATAAATATGGATAAAGTGATGAAAGCAAATGAATTATATCGTAGTCTGCCTTATCATGACAGAGATGATTCAACTTCTATGCAATATCTAATTAAAGAGTGGAAATATAACTCTAAAAAACCATGTATGGTTAGATAAACTTTTAGAATTAAATGAATGGGTAATTACCATGAGTAAAAGAATTAATTAATATCTCAATCTAATAAAGATGAAAATATTAATATTCTACTCATGGTAGTTGCTAAAAAAACATTGATTGTAAGCCCTTACTTAATTAAACTCACAACTCAATGAGAAAAAATGAAAGATGTTAAACTGAAACCGTATTCTTCTGAAAAGTTAAAGGAGACACATGTTTTTAAAAAGGAGGAAGCTTAATGAACGGTAGCGGTGCTCAACGCATCAGCATTGAGAATGAACATCCTAAAAAAACCAATGTGCGTTTTACCATACTTGCAATGTTATTTATCGTGACCGTTATTAATTATATTGACCGTTCTGCGTTGGGTATAGCTGCTCCAGTAATGAAAGAAGACCTTGCTTTCGATGCAGTGAAATTGGGAGTTGCTTTTTCAGCGTTTAACTGGGCTTATACCGCATTTAACATTCCAGGAGGTTGGTTACTAGATAGATTTGGAGCACGTAAAGTTTATGGTGTTGCTTTATTATTATGGTCCACATTTACCTTTTTTCAAGGATTTATTAGCACCTTACTTGGACTATTCATTTTAAGATTCTTGGTTGGTATTACTGAAGCTCCATCTTTTCCAGGAAACAGCAGATTGACAACGATGTGGTTTCCGCAACATGAACGTGGACGGGCAGTATCGATTTATAACTCTGCACAATATTTTGGATTAGCACTTTTCACGCCAGTCATGGCATGGATATTACAAGAGTTTGGCTGGCACGATGTTTTCTTTGTTGCAGGAGGATTAGGTATCTTTGTAGCCATTTTATGGTTTGCATTTGTACGTGAACCATACAACCATCCACGTGTAAATCAAGCAGAAATCGATTATATTAATTCAGGTGGAGGGTTAGCAAATAAAGAAGAAAAAAGAAAAGTGAAATGGTCTGATATCCGTCTTTTGTTGACAAACAGACAAATGGTCGGAATTTATATTGGTCAGTATGCTTTGAATACAATTGTTTGGTTTTTCTTAACGTGGTTCCCTACATATCTCGTAACGGAGAAGGGTTTATCTCTGATTCAAACAGGTTTTGCAGCATCCGTACCATATATAGGAGCATTTTTTGGAGGTATCGTTGGCGGGATCATTTCCGACAGATTATTGAAAAAAGGAAAATCGCTCGCTGTTGCACGTAAAACACCGATCATCACTGGGTTTCTTCTATCAAGCACAATCGTATTAGCTAACTTTACTTCAAATATTTTTCTTCTTATCCTAATCATGTCCATTGCCTTTTTCGCAAAAGGTTTGGCAGGTCTTACATGGTCTCTTGTCGGTGATATGGCACCAAAAGAACTTATTGGTTTAACTGGCGGTATTTTTAATACCATTGGGAATATTGCAGGTATTGTAACACCACTTGTCATTGGATTTATTTTAGCCAAAACAAATTCCTTTAGTGGTGCCCTGATCTTTGTTGCTAGTGTATTGTTCGTAGGAGCTCTATCTTACATTTTCATAGTAAATAAACCTGAAAGAATCATATTAATAGATAAAAATTAACAGAAGAAACTAAAACAAACTTTTGAAAAATGAAGATCCCTGATAGCATAAGGAATAATTGAAGCCATTTAAAAAGCACATTTATATCCATAACAAACAAGAATGCTAGCTTTATTATATTGAAAGGGTTGGTAAAGTGGATACGAAAACGCAGCTGACAGAGGTACCGCTTTATATTAAGGTAAATGGGATGGACAATGTCGCCATCGTTGTTAATACGGGGGGCTTGGATCAAGGAACGGTTTTCCCTTGTGGGCTTGAATTGAAAGAAAGAGTACCACAAGGTCACAAAGTAGCTTTAATGGATATAGTCGAGAATGAAGCCATCATACGCTATGGGGAAGTGATCGGTTATGCAGCTAAATCAATCGGTAAGGGCAGTTGGATTGACGAGTCATTGGTGATGCTGCCGGCATCTCCAGATTTAAAGGAATTACCGGTGGCAAATGATATACCCGAAACTTTGCCCCCACTTGAAGGGTATACATTTCAAGGATTCCGCAATGAAGATGGCAGTGTTGGAACCAAGAATATATTAGGGATTACAACAAGCGTTCAATGTGTAGTGGGCGTGCTCGATTTCGTCGTGAACCGGATAAAAAAAGAGCTTCTCCCGAAGTATCCCAATGTTGATGATGTTGTCGCTATAAATCACAACTATGGGTGCGGAGTCGCAATCAATGCACCGGAAGCAATTATTCCCATTCGCACGATACAGAACCTTGCGAAACACCCAAATTTCGGCGGGGAAGCCTTGGTAGTCGGTTTGGGGTGTGAAAAACTGTCTCCAATGAGAATAAATCCGAGCGGGAACGAGTCAGATGTCATTTCACTTCAGGATCAGCAGGGATTTGCGGGAATGGTCCAATCGATTATGGAAATGGCCGAGGAACGTTTAATCAAGTTGAACCGCAGACAGCGGGAGACATTTCCGGTTTCCGAATTAGTCATCGGTACACAGTGCGGAGGAAGTGATGCATTTTCTGGTGTGACAGCTAACCCTGCAGTAGGATATGCTACAGATCTGTTAGTTAGAGCAGGGGCAACCGTTCTATTTTCTGAAGTCACAGAAGTACGGGATGCGATTCATCTATTGACGCCTCGAGCGGTGAATGAAGAAGTAGGGAGAGCTTTAATAAAGGAAATGGATTGGTATGATAACTACCTTGCTTTAGGTGATGCTGATCGAAGTGCCAATCCGTCGCCAGGAAACAAAAAAGGCGGATTGGCCAATGTAGTGGAAAAATCATTAGGCTCCATTGCAAAATCCGGAGGCAGTCCCATTTCAGGCGTACTGGCTCCAGGGGAAAAAGCTACGGAAAAAGGGCTGATTTTTGCAGCTACACCAGCTAGTGACTTTGTTTGCGGAACGTTACAGCTCGCTTCCGGTATGCACCTTCAAGTTTTTACAACTGGAAGAGGTACACCTTATAATCTCGCAATGGCCTCCGTCATCAAAGTATCTACACGAAATACATTGACAGAGCAATGGAAAGATCTGATTGATATAAATGCCGGAACTATCGCTACTGGTGAAGCAACCATAGAGGAAGTTGGGTGGGAAATATTTCACCTTATTTTGGAAGTGGCCAGCGGTAAAAAGAAAACCTGGGCAGAGCATTGGGGCCTACATAATGACTTGGCACTGTTCAATCCTGCGCCAATTACCTAATAATGATTTACTGGACGGACTTCCTTTTAATAGGGGTCCTTTTTTTTTCCTCAAGAAAAGAGGAGCGCCGGACTATTAGCAGAAGTTATTAATGAACGATTGGTTTTCATCATGAAGAAAAAAGGGTGATACTAAGTACATATCAGGAGGGATAGCATGGTCACATTCAGGAATGCGACAGCAAAAGACTTAAGTGAAATAGTACATATGCTTGCGGATGATGTATTGGGGAGGGAAAGGGAGCGATATGAAAATCCCCTTCCTGAAAGCTATCTAAAAGCATTTGAATCCATTGATGCAGATGGAAATAATGAATTGATCGTAGCATGTCTTGGTGAGGAAATCGTTGGGGTGCAGCAAATCACGTTCACTCCTTATATTACCCATCAAGGCGGTTGGAGAGCTACGATCGAAGGGGTTCGGACGGCATCTTCAGAACGAGGGAAAGGTATTGGAAGCAAGTTGATTCAATATGCGATTGACCGTGCAAGGAAGCGGGGCTGCCATATCATTCAGCTGACGACCGATAAAAAGCGGGAAGAAACGCTGCGTTTTTATGAACGTTTAGGATTCAAAGCCACTCATGAAGGCATGAAAATGAAGCTTTAATTCACGGTCTTTTGTCCCTTTTTTTTGTGCACAACAACTTGGCTGGTATTATATGTTAAAATTATTTGTGAGATATTAATAGATGTATATAGGATTTAAAAACTGATGAAAGGGTGAGTTCGATGGAAACCGAAGCATGTATTCAAAAGAGGTACGGTGTAATTAGTTTTACTTCATTCATCATTGGAATCATTTGCTTTTTTACTGTTTTTATTACACCTATTAGAATGGAAAATATCGGGAACATGAATGGTGATTATATAACATTTTTCCTTACGATTGCCGGCATCGCCCTCTCTGTCATAGGAATTTTGAAGAAAACGGAGAAAAAAGTGATTTCTATCATTTCTTTGGTTTTTTCCTCGTCTTTCTTTATATTTTGGGTTATCGTTATCACTTTGTTGTTGACTGGGGAAATAGAATTACCCAGTAGATCAATAAGATAAAGGGATTGAATCAGGATGGTTATGAAGCTTCTGGGGAGATAGATCTCACTAAAAGGGGATTATTCAATGATAAGAGGTTTATATGAAGCACATTTACCGGTTAGTAATTTGAATCGTTCCATCGAATTTTATGAAGGGCTTGGTTTGCAGTTGGATCATAAGGTTGAAGACAGCCTGGCTTTTCTATGGATTGAGAAGGATAAAAGTTGGTTGGGGCTTTGGGAAACGGAAAAAGTGGAGGTTGAGTATCATCCCTCCCTACGGCATATCGCTTTTCAAGTATCATTGGAAGATCTAAAGAGCTCAGTCGCATGGCTTGAAGATAGAGGCTATGCGCCAAGAGAAGCTTTCGGATTTCTACCAGTTGAACCTTTCGTGATGCCGCACGGGGAATATGCCCACGCTAAAATTCACTTCAATGATCCAGACGGAAACAGTTTGGAGTTTATTAGTAAACTTGAGAATCCAAAAAAACTCACGAATCGTATGTATTTAAGTGAATGGGAACATGAATATAGAAGTGAAAAATATGAATGACAAATGGGCGAAAATTTTAAGAATAAGAATGGGAGAATCATAGAATGAATGTCAAAGCGGAATTATATTGGAATGAATTTTGGCAGGGGAAAGACGAAGAAAAACCCCAGGCAGTCAGTGCATGGCAATTCGGGGCCGATCCCGATCATTTGGCTCAATTAGTGATGGATGGGAAAAAAACGGCTACGTGCTCTGGGTATGTTTTTTATGAAGAAGAAAATGAACCATTACCATCCGTGGGTGATTACAGCATTATTTTGAGCAGTGAGGATGAGCCCTTAGCCATCATACAAACAGTGAAAGTCGAAGTATTACCCATGAATGAAGTGAGTGAAGAGTTTGCGATTGCAGAAGGAGAAGGAGATCGAACCTATACATACTGGTGGGATGCTCATGAAAAATTTTTTAAAGAAGCACTGGACAAAATCGGCCACACCTTTAAAGAAGATATGCTGCTTGTGTGTGAGCGTTTTGTATTGATACATGTAAAGTGACGGGAGAGAGCAATAAGTTTTTTCGTTCAGTGATTTGCTATAATAGGTCATTGGATTAAAAAACTTATAGAAAGATAGGTATTTGCCATGAAAAAGAAACTGATATTCATTGGATTGGGAATCCTGGTTGTTTTCCTGCTATTGTTTGGTACATATAAATTAATGAATTCGAGAACATATCAGGTATTCGGAGGATTAACGGATAATGTCGAGACGAATGAAAAAGTGGTCGCATTGACATTTGATGATGGCCCATCGAAGAATGTAAATGAGATCCTTCCGTTATTGGATAAATACGATGTAAAAGCTACATTCTTCCTGATTGGTAACGAAATTGAAAAGTATCCAGAGGAAGCTGGGAAAATAGCGGAAGCAGGACATCAGATTGGGAATCACACGTATTCCCACAGGCGAATGGTGTTTAAATCTCCCTCCTTTATCAAAGAGGAAATCGAGAAAACGGATAAATTAATTCAGAACTCCGGATATAAGGGTGAAATTGACGTTCGGCCACCAAATGGGAAAAAAATCTTAGGGATGCCTTATTATTTAAATAAAAATGATAGAGAGACCATTACCTGGAATCTAGAACCAGATAGCTATTACACTTCTGCTTCCGACAAAGTGAAGTATGTGAAGGATAATATAAAACCAGGTTCGATCATCCTGATGCATCCGATGTATGATGATACGGGTAAAGAACTTCAAGCGATTGAAGGGATCTTACAGGAGTTAACGAACGAAGGGTATAGGTTTGTAACGGTTAATGAACTTCAAGAAATGTAGTTTCATTTATACCGTCTGAACCATTTTCAAAGAATCGGGTTGCTGCGGCAACCCTTTTTTATTTTAGATACAGAATAGTACAAAACATGGGCTGCATATTGTTTCTTAACGGAATGTTGTTGTAAGGGCATGCATCGTATGATTTTTCCATAGTGTGAATATAGCTACTAAAATGGGGCTGGTTACTTGTATCGGAATAAAAATACCGCTCTGATCATCTTGTTGTGTTTCCTGTTATTCCTGTTTCTTGTCGTGCTCATTTTTCGCCACATCACGGTATACTTCGTGTATAGCTCGGGCATCGGCCCGTTATTACTTATCGGGGTAATGGTCTTGGCTATCGTTATGCTTTTTTTCAAAGGATATAAATAGGTTTGTACAATTTGAACGTTGCTTTCCTCTCCAGGCACTCGCTTTCCGCGGGCGGTCCGGGAGCCTCCTCGGCGCCTTTGCGCCTGCGGGGTCTCCCCTGGACACGCTTTTCCCGCTGGAGTCTCGTACCTTACGTTCCAATCAACTTTGTTTTAAAATTTAGAAAGAACTCCTTTTGTCTAAAAACTGGAGGCTGCTGCGCAGCCTTTTTTTATGTGGAAAGAGTTCTTTGAAGCTGAAGACATAAAAAAAATTAAAAATCAATAAAAAATTAACAATCCACTATTAGTAATATATGGTAAGATTTGAAATGGGATTATTTTCTTATAAATTATAATCAGGGGTGATATGTACGTGGAGTTTTTTACTAAGTGGGCGTTTAAGAACAAGGCTGCCGTTTCATTGGTAACCATATTTATTTTGTTGATAGGAGTTGTCAGTTATTTTAAACTGCCGATGGAATTTTTACCATCTGCTGATAATCCACAAGTTACGATTATCACAATGGGGCAGGGCACTGATTCAAAAACGATGGAAACACAAGTTACAGATCCGATTGAAAGAGCAGTTACGGGAGTTAAAGGAAAGAGTTCAATATACTCCACCACTGGAGATGGATTTTCAAAAGTAGATCTATTCTTTGAAGCCGGATCGGATATGAAACAAGCGAAACTTGATGTTCAAGAGGCTTTAGGCAATGTAGCGCTGCCACAAAGTATGGCAAAGCCTACTGTTACACAGTTAAATACATCAATGATTCCCATTTCATTTGTAGCTGTTACTTTTAAGGATGGATTAACAGCTGAAAATATAGACTTTACCAAGAAAGAATTAGAGCCTCTGTATAAAGATATTAAAGGGGTTTCGGATGTACAGACATTTGGAGTTTCGCAATCCGTTCTTTCAGTCAAAGTGGATAATGAAGAATTGGCTAAAAAGAAAGTCTCCATTCAAGATGTCATGAGCGTCCTTAACGGTCAGAATGCAGCTCTGGCCGTAGGCGAAAAGGTGATTGATGGGAAGGCAAGTAACATCAAGGTTATCGGGGATTTAACAAGTATTGAAAAATTAAAAGCGTTAAAGGTCACTCCAAATGTCACACTTGGAGAAATAGCAAAAGTTGACGAAGCGAAGGATGGTAACCTCATCAGTCGTTTTAACGGAAAGGAAAGCATTGATTTAAGCATTATCAAGGACAGTCAATCAAATGCTGTCACAATCAGTAAAGAGGTTGAAAAAGTAGCAAAAGAAATTAATGAAAAGTATAGTGACCAGAAATCGACCATTTATTTATCTACAGCTGATATGGTGGAGACTTCCGTTCAGACGATGGTAAAAGAAGTTCTGCTGGGTGCGCTATTCGCTACGATTGTAATCATGGTCTTTTTACGGAATGTACGATCTACATTCATTACAATCGTATCCATACCGTTATCTCTTGGCTTTACGTTATTTTTGCTGTCATTGTCGGGAGTGACGCTGAATATTTTGACGCTGGGCGGTGTCGCTGTTGCGATCGGGCGCTTGGTGGACGATAGTATTGTTGTTATTGAAAATATTTTCCGGAAAATGCAGCAGGAGAAGATTTCAATCGAATTGGTGATGGGTGCAACTAAAGAGGTGGGAGTGGCGATAACAGCTTCAACCCTTACTACTGTAGCAGTTTTCTTGCCGGTTGCTTTATTGAATGGAGGGCTTCAAGAGTTTCTTCTTCCATTCGCTTTGACTGTCACTTATTCTTTGCTGGCTTCTTTAATTGTGGCATTAACGGTTGTTCCGTTAATGAGTGCAGGATTGCTGAAAAGGACGGAGCTGCCAAAACATCGACCGGCCAAGCGTTTTACCAAGCTGGTTACTTGGTCACTAAACCATAAATGGGTTGTCTTGATTGTTGCTATGCTGTTGTTTGTCGGTTCCATTGGTACATATTTTGCCATGCCAAAAGGGGCGATTGATAATTCTTCAGCAGACTATGTCTCCGTGACATTAACTTATCCAAATGATCAGCCTTATGAGAAAGTAAAGGAAAAAGCGATTGAACTCGAAGAAACGATGCAGGATATGAGCGAAGCGGATAATATTTTCATGCAATTAGGAAACTCTGCCGAGACAGCACAATATGGCGCAGTCACATCACCCACTGAAGCTACTTTCGGAATCCTGGTGAAGGATAAAGCAAATGTGGATTCAATCCTGAAAAAGGTGGAAAAGGAACAAGAAAACTATCCTGATGCGAAGCTTACGGCCACCGCTTCCTCATTTATGATGGGGGCATCAAAGACGAACATTACGATAGATGTGATTGGCAGTAATGTTGAAGATTTGGAACAGACGGCCAATAAGGTCAAAGAAGGAATTCAGGATATTAAAGGAATTGAAGATGTTACAACGAACCAAGACGAAAAGAAAACGATTTATTCATTCAAGGTAGATCCAGCTAAAGGCAATACAGAACAAATAGGTCAACAATTAGGTATCATGCTTAATAAAACTCCTATCGGCAATATAACTTTACAGGATAAGCAGACACCTGTCGTCCTTGAACCAATCTTAGATCCCAAAAAACCAGAGGATTTAAAAAGTATTCCGATTATGACAGATGGCGGTCTAGCACCAGTGTCAAAGGTTGCTTCTTTAAAGAGCGAAGAGAGTGCAACAACACAGTTCCATAAAGATGGAGAAACGTATCTTCAACTAACTGCAACAGTCGATCCGACTAAGCTTTCCGATGTTGCAAGTAAAATAAATCTTGAGATATTTGGAGATAAGGAGAACAAAGGCCTTGATATTCCGAATGATGTAGAAATTTTAGTCGGGGGAGCCAGTGCTCAGCAGACAGATGATTTTTCTGATTTGTTTCTTACGATGTTAATATCAATCGGTATTGTCTTTTTAATCATGGTTATAACATTTAAATCGATTAAAGCACCGATCGCCATTCTATTTTCCTTGCCATTCGCTGCTATTGGAGCGGTTTTAGGATTGGTTATCAGTCGAATTCCAGTGGATATTACAGCACTGCTGGGTGCTCTCATGTTAATTGGAATTGTTGTGACAAACGCGATTGTGCTTCTGGATCGAGTCAAACAAAACGAAGAAAAAATGATTATCCGTGATGCGATCGTCGAAGCGACAGCTACAAGATTCCGTCCGATCATAATGACGGCTGTGGCAACGATTTGTGCCATGCTGCCACTTTTATATAAAAAAGCGGAAACAGGAAGCTTGGTTTCACAAAGTTTAGCAATCGTTGTTATTGGCGGGCTAGCTGTTTCTACACTGCTTACACTTATCGTCATTCCATGTATATATGAATTGCTGTACTTTAAAAAATCGAAAAAACAGAGAAAGAAAAAGAGAGAACCCGTTAACGAACAAATCGAGATGTAATAAAAAAAAGTTTGTAGAGAAAGCAACGCTTTCTTTACAAACTTTTTTTCTGTAAATAGTACATGTTCTTTAGATTATTTAAAATAATGGTTGACTTTCTTTTGACCTGTAACTAAAATGATTACAGCGAGTGACAATGTTCTTATATAAATATTTTTTTTGGTTTGTGTTGTAACTGGTTTGATTACAAGTTTAGCCAATAATGAAAAGTGAGGGAATATATGATGACAGTGAAAATTAAAGCGTATTCTGATTTTATATGTCCATTTTGTTTTTTAGGTAAAGGTCCTTTGGACGAAATCGTGAAGGAAAAGGATGTGGAAGTGGAATGGATGCCATTTGAATTGCGTCCGAGTCCATATTCCAAAATTGATCCATGGAATGAACCCGATAAGTTGAATTCCTGGGATTCTTACATTCTTCCTGCTGCGAAGAAACTAGGAGTGGATATGCGTTTACCCCGTGTCTCCCCGCATCCATATACACATTTGGCGTTCGAAGGCTGCCATTTTGCAAAGGAGCACGGAAAAGGGAATGAGTTCCACAACAGAGTATTTACAGCGTTTTTTCAAGAGGAACAAAATATTGAAGATATTGAAGTATTGACAAAATTAGCGGGTGAAGTTGAACTTCCTATAGATGCTTTTAGAGAAGCATTAGTGTCTCGAAAGTATCGGGAAGTGCACCAAGAAGCACTCAAACATGCTTATGAAGAATCAGATATCAGGGCTGTCCCAACGTTTATTATTGGTGATGAAGTTATCCAAGGACTAGCCAGCAAAGAGAGGTTAGCGCAAGTCATTGAGAAGGAAGAAGCAAAAAATAAACAGAATGAATTTGATGGCCTGCAATGTGATGGTAAGGGGAATTGCTAAAAGCCTTTTGAACTGTCAGGGAAATGCTGATACAACGGTAAGGTCATTTTAGGATACTCCTTAAAATAGGGATTTATTTTAAAGTACTTATATATTACAGAAAATCCCCCTTTATAAAACAATAAATTCTTTCCATCATTTACTGTTTAATATAAAGGGGGTATTTTAATGTAATTCTAGTTGAATTGTAGTAACAATATTAGAATCATCAATCCATAAATAAACATTCTTACATTTATGCGTAAAATATCTAATGGCAAAAGAATCTTTTAAATAATCTTCTAAAATCCAATTGTATAAAGACAGAGAGATTATAGGCCCCTTTGATGTGTGTTTTAAACAATCTAGCACCTTATCGAACTCCATATTTTCGTATTTCTCTATACATTCAGATATTATCTTGTATGATTTTTGAGGTTTCCATTCATATTGTGTCTTGCTAATTGTCCCATATAGATCTTTTATTATTGGATTTAAATGATTTGACCTGATCAAGGAGAGAGATTCTTGATTCGGCTTACTTAACATTATCTCTGATGGTAATTCGTTTTCTAATACAATCTTCGTGTTGTCAAAATGCATAATAATTTCTTCGATTACTTGATTATCAATTCTATTATCGACAAATAATGAAGTAACACTTTTTTCATCTTGGCAACCCAACAGTAAAAAGAATTGAGTTAATATTGAATATTTTTTTGGGACATTTGAATTGGGGATAAATTCTCTGATCTTGAAATCTGAAAAACTGTCTGTATTGTCCTCGAACTGATTAGAAGCTTCATTAGGTTTCAACCATTCCATTAGTAGCCCACCTAGTAAGTTTTTTTACCATAACCATTTGCTTTAGCTGAATAACGATTATGACATATTTTATCATAGTTGTTTATAGTGAATGAATATTTGGATGTTTGTACTATCATATAATGGATACATATTAGAATGCATTTTCTTTATAAGATTAACCAAGAGCCCGTTTACTCTTAATGAGTAAAACGGGCTCTTTTGTTGGAAGAATGAATTTGAACAATTCCAGCAGCATTACAGATACAGGGAAAGTGAAGCGAAAATATCCGTTCCTGATTCATCCTTCATATAATTAGCGGAGGTAAATAATTGACAATGAGAATCATTTTCATTTATAGTGAGGTGTGTAATGAAAGTAATTCTCAATTAGAAAGGTGATATAGATGAAGGTATTCATTGGTTATGTCAGTTTATCCGGTAATACCGAGAAAATGGCTATAAACATAAAGAATAGAATGAAGGCTGTCGGCTGTGAAGTATATATGGAAAGATTGGATACTGTTGAAGTTGATGCTTTAAAGGATTTTGATTTGGCCTTTATTGGTTTATATACATGGAATCTTGAAGGTTTACCGTATGAAGCAAACGAGTTTTATGAAGAAATTGATCAAGTGGACTTTGGTGGAGTGAAAGTCGCATTCTTTGGTGCCGGAGACTTGACCCATTCGAAACCTTGCGCCGCGATAGATATCCTTTCCGAAAAAATGAAGCAATTTGGATTTGATGTATATGATCGAGTATTGAAAATACACCATGAAAGCAGTACATACGAACAATTAAGGAAATGTGAAGACTTTGCAGAGCATGCCCTTATATGGGGAAGCAAGAGGAAGAAGTGGAGATTCTTCATGTGGGATCGGATGCTAGGCAACCCAAAATACCAAAAATCAGCATTTTTGTTAAGGAGGGCCCTTGATGATTACCCAATTAAGTGCAAAGGGAGAAGCAAAGAAAGAGGAACTTATACAAGAACTTCTGAAATTCGGGATTTTTAAAAAATATAATAAACAACTATACGAGCTTCCGTTAGTTGTCCTGCAAAAGGAATTCAATCACTTGAGAGGTGAATTAAAAAATGTCTAGGAGAAAGAAATCTTATACTGAACTGCTAAAAGAAAACCGCGAACTTCTGTTGCATGACAAAATCGAATTGGAACGCATCTATACAAAAATCGATCAAAAAGCTATCAATGAAAAAAAGGAAAGTAAGCAAGTACAATCATGACTGGTAAAAATGAAAACCGAAATCCATTTTTGATTTCGGTTTTTTCTTTTGGCTCAGTTATTGAATGCTGTTGATTGAAGAAGAAGGAATTTTCAAGTTGGTTGCCGAATAAAAAGCCTTTAGGTAAAACTTAGGGGGAGTGCAATTTGAAAAATGTAATAGATGGAATCAATCATTGGATAGGCTTTATACCTGAAGAGTTCAACCGGATGACAGAAAAAGAATTAAATCATCGAACAATGCCACACAAATGGTCAAAAAAAGAGATCTTAGGACATCTATGCGATTCTGCATTGAACAATATGAATAGGTTTATCAAGATTCAGTACGAAGAACAGCCATATGTTATACAATCATATAATCAAGACCAATGGGTATTAGTCCAGAATTATCAAGAGCGACCAATGGATGAGATAGTTAACCTTTTTTGCACCTTAAATAAGCAAATCATATATATAATAACGAATACACCAAATGATAGATTATCTAATCTTTGTGATATAGGAAATAATCAACAAAAATCATTGGAGTGGCTAATAAATGATTATCTAGAACATATGGAACATCATATTAACAATCAAATTCTAATTTAAAAATAGTGATCTAAATAGATCACTATTTTTAAATTTATCGTTTTTCAGAGCCTTTCTTTAAAGGAAAGTGAAAGATTGTAATACCTTTAAGCCTTTACAGTTTTTGTTTGTAGGTCCGACATAATGACATCTTTTTTCTTCTCAATTTTTCACTTTTCGTAACAGCTTGTCATGAAGTTTGGACAAGGTAAACAATACAAGGATAGAGGCGATTAAGGTTAACGACATATCCCATTGTGCGTCCCAAATATCACCTTGTGTTCCTAAAAATTCTTTTGAAGCTTTTCCGCCTTTTGAAATGATGGCAGCTATCCATTCGATGATTTCATATAAGGCTCCAATGGCAAGCGCAAAACTTAATGTGACAGCAAATAACCAGGGTCCTTTTGTTAGAGGGGTTTTACGTATTACTATTTCTCTAATCACAATCGCAAATAAACCTTTTAGGAAATGGCCAAACCGATCATAGTGGTTCCGGTTTAAATCGTAATGATCTTTTATCCAATTAAATAGCGGAACTTTTGAGTACGTATAATGGGCACCGATGAACATGGTAATTGAAAGAACGGCAATAACGAAATAGGATAATGTAGTGAGGCGGAATTTATTATATGTAGCCATTACAAAAATCAGAAACACAACGGCAGGAAGTACTTCCATTGTCCATATCAAGTATCCTTCAGGCTTAATAACTGACCAAATAAAAACGGCAGTGACTAGCAATAGTAATATTATATGAATCAGTATACTTTTATCTCTTCCCAATTTTTTCACTCCAAAAATTTATGATATTAATTTTCATTGGATGGATTGGCTTATTCGTTTTTAAATAAGAAGAATCAAACAGTTTGAGTATGGACAAAATGCCTAATACTTTCATTTAAAACACTAGACGCTTTTGTAGGGATCTGATGCTTTGCATGATCAATGAATTTTAATTCCGCACACGGCAATTTATCATGCAATAAATTAGCATAATGATTAAGTGGTTTATCTTTTTTACCATAGATCAGTAAAATCGGCAGGAGGATTTTCTCTAGCTGATGGGTACAGTTATAATGCAAACTATAATAGTAATACTGTTCGATATTTCTGGCATCTCCTTTTAGGGCTTCATTAAACATTTTGTTGAACAAATTTTCCGTATTTGAATTACTCCATGAAATGGATAGCGCAAGAATTGGAACTGCGTCTTTATTTGCTAGTGATATTCCTAAAGAAATCTTTTGCTTTAAATATTTATCCCTCACTTCAGACATTCCACCTATTACAATGCCTCCTAGAGCCCTATCGGCACAACTCAGCAAATATTCCAATACGATAGAGCCGCCGGTTGAATATCCGCATATGATTGCTTTTTTAATTTTCAAATGATCCAACAGATTTTTGATATCTTCTATAATCAGGGGATAAGTTACTGGCAGTCTTGAATACTGACTTCTTCCATGACCCCTAATATCAAAAGTGATAACTTTGAATTCTTGGGATAATTCCTCCATTTGGTATTGGAAATTCACACTTGTCAGTACTGGAGGATGAATAAAAACAATAGGAACCCCTTTTCCCTTAACAGAATAATACAAGCTAATACCGTCCACATCTAACATTGGCATGAATATTCACCTCAATAATCTTAAATCATTTTTCAATCATTGAATGGCTATACTATTGAATAAACAACTTGATGATAAGAGTTTGGATTTTAGCGACATACAAATAAAACTCTCATTTGAAGAGTGCTAATATCCCTCCTAAAAGAATTTTCCCTTTAAAACATATTTTTATTACTAATTGTGTTGGTAACAAACATATTGAATTTTTTGAGTTCTTTTGAACAAGTAATAAGAGTTCAGGAAATGAACGAAAATATATAAAATAAGGTGATGTAAATGAAGGCAAACATGGATAAAATTTTACCAGTTGTCGCTTCGGTCGGAGTGGGTATTGCCACTTTATCAAATGTTGAGTGGAAATGGCGGGAAAATGAAAAATATGGTCCCGCTTGCCACTAACATGATGGGAATGGGAACTGGGATGCAAGGGCAGAATCAACAACAGTCAGAATATCAATAAAACGGGACCTCCATCATATGCTGACTTTTTGAAATGCACACTATGGATACTATTTACCATTTTTTATAATTAAAGTAATAAAACACCAATAAAGCAACTCCATACGTTATAATGAATGGGCTCCAAGGTAAGTGTCAGAAACCTGCAGGAGTGATCATATGATTGGAGGTTATATGTGTTGAAGAAAAAATTATTGGTCATTATTCCAACAGTTGCCCTCATGTTGGCCCCTCTAGGAATGGGAACTTCAATTACCCACGCAGCATCAAAGGGCAGTCAAATCCAGAAAATCGAAACGAAGGCGGAAACGCGGCCGACCCTCAGGAAAGGCTCACGTTCGAGTTATGTAAGAGACTTACAGCAAAGCCTTAAAGATGTTAAATATAATGTAGGTGTTGATGGGATTTTCGGTACCCAAACACAAAATGTGGTAAGGGAGTTTCAAGTGGATCATAACTTGGCTTCAGATGGTATCGTCGGATCGCAGACATGGGCTGCTTTAGATGAAAATAAGGTGGAAAGAAAACAGTTCACGGAGAAAGACGCGATTGCGTTAGGGACGAAGAAACTGGGTAACAAGATCGTATTCAGCGGTGATGGCAGATTGCTGAAAGATGGCAAAGGAAAATCATATTATAAATATAAAGCAGCTAATAAAGATTGGATGGATCAAGGCGGCACAGGAACGATTGGGTGGTTCCACATTTATAAAGATGGCCGTGTAGTGGAACAATAAGGGAAATACATGCAAAAAATGTTCTCACTTTATGTGGGATTTTTTTTATGTAGAGCATGGATATAATAAGAAGACTAAATACATCTATTTTTGGCTATAAATAACAAGTAAATACAGATATAATAGTAGTGGACAGCAATTTGGTATAGTGGGCAGCGGTCACTCCTTTTCAGAAAGGGGGTGTCGCTGGTGATTTCTATTATGGACGGACTGATGCTAATGATTTCATTCGCCTCTTTAATCGTCGCAGTAATCGCGGTTACATTAAAAAAGTAACCCCCTCCATACCATCCGGCCAGATGTATGTAGGAAAAGGGTTACTTTCATGATCGAGTAGCTACTGACTTACCACAGAAAGCCGCTGCTCTTTATGCAGTTTTGCTGTTCATTAAGACGCTGGTTTTAACCAGTGTCTTTTTTTATGTGTTAGTTATCATTATTATATCCTCATTTTACCTATACATTCAACTAAAAAACATGGAAAGAGCATCGATTCGTTTCTTTACGTTTTTTCTAGAGTTTCCTGGGTGAGCTCTTGGATTAACGAAGCCTTTGGTAAAATCAATTAGATTTTCGTTAAATTCCTGCCGGATTCCAGTTTGAATAATTTAATTCCTTTATAAGATACAATCATAGGAATCATACAAAGCAAGGCCATCGGTAAACAATAAAGAAGATAGAAATGCCCTCCGTTTTCCAGCAAGGGAATATAGGCTAAAGCAACAAAAAGTAAAGTGAAAAAAATGATCGTGAAAATCCCGAAAGATTGATGATAGAATGCGTGAATTTCCCTTCTTCGTTCCTCTTGGTTGGATAAAGTCTTTGCTGCTTTGTGCGTTCGAAGGAATAGGTACAAGGAGAACATTAGAAATAAAGCGGAAAATGGTAAAGCAAGCGCAAATAATGAAACATCAAGAATGGAAAGATAAAAGCTGGATAAAAAGAAAACTTCTGACACCCCTAATGCAAAACAATAATTGAAGATACTTATTCTATCAGGTTGTTTAAGCATGAAATCCCTCCTTCTATATCATATTATGCAACTGCTTTCATGTTCACCACTTTGTCACATTTAAAAGAAAAAATAAATGCCCAAGTTCCATCCAGGATCAAGCAGATGGGTAAATGGCACCCTCGCTAACTAGACAGATTTATTAAGCCTGCAGATGTTGAATAGAGTCTTTGCTTATTACGAATAGTATTAAAATATCGCTTAAAAGGGGGGAGTGCCCAATGACTGTAAAAACGGCAATTAAAGGAGTTCTGCTCGTTCTTCTAATATATTTGCTATATGTAGTGGTGACGGCAGTGGTTCTTTTCCCCAAAGTTGAAAAAGAAGAAGGTAGGCCGAATAATCAAGTAAGTGCATATATGGGAGAGAAGGAAGCCACCGTGGATCGTGTCCTTCTTCTCGAAGACGGTTATGAGTCGGGACTCGCCCGAATGCGAATGATCCAGGAAGCCCAGCATTCAATCGATATTGCCTACTATGCTTTTGGAAAAGGAAAATCAACCGAACTTATTCTAGGAGCATTGATCGAAGCTGCTGACCGAGGTGTTAAAGTCCGAATCCTTCTGGATGGAATATCTCATGGACTCAGAGGTCAATTAAGCAGTGCCCGTTATGCATTGGCCTCTCATGAAAACATTGAATTAAGATATTACGAAACCTTTAAGCCATTTAAGCCGTGGACCTGGCATAATCGCCTTCATGATAAGGTCATCACTGTAGATGGAAAGTTAGGCATCATAGGAGGGAGAAATATTGCCGATAAGTATTTAGCAGACAAGCCGCCGAGGAATTTTGTCTATGACAGGGATGTACTCATTTTCAATGCTAAAGAGGAGAAAGATAGTGTAATCGTTGAAATGAAGGACTATTTGAATGAATTATGGACCCATCCGTATACGAGCGATGTTTTTTCAGACCTCTCGAAAAGGCAAATGGAAAAAGGAAAACGTGAAAGAGATGCATTAGCGAATCAATACAGCAAAGCTTTGCAAACTGAAACCGATTTCGTTAATCCAGTCGTCGAGTGGAGCAATTCTACAACACCAACTAAAAAAGTTTCCTTCATTCATAACCCAATCGAGCGTTTCAATAAATACCCAATTGTGTGGAGATCACTAGTGGATATTGCGGCGAATGCCAAACAATCGGTACTCATCCAAAGTCCCTATATTGTTCCTGCGAATGCCTTGAATGAATATGTACCGAAGCAGATGGATTCAAAGGCTAATTGGACCATACTTACCAACTCGGTGGAATCAACCCCGAATGTGATCGCTTTTTCCGGCTACTTGGCGCTTAGGGATAGTATCGTTGAGACGGGCGCAAGGCTTTATGAATATGCAAAGCCATATTCTTTGCATGGTAAATCGGTGGTCTATGATCAACGATTAAGTGCAGTGGGTTCCTACAATTTGGATTCTCGATCTGCCTTTTTAAATACAGAATCGATGGTGGTCATCGATAGTGAAAAATTTGCAGCCCAGTTGACAGGAGCCATCGAGTCGAAAATCTCAAATAGTACACTCGTTGCGGACAATAATAAATATATAGAACCACCTGAAGATCAGAAAAAGGAAGAGTCTTTTTTTAAAGCCACCTTTTTAAATGCCCTCTCGAAAGTTACGGTATATGTGAATAGGTTCATTTGAATGATGACGAAAAGACAGCAATCACGGTGATTGTTGTCTTTTTAACCTTTTGCGGAGATTATCTTATGAATAGATGGGTAATTTGCTATACTTGAGCAAGCTAATCACAACAACGTAAGGAGAACAGAAACATGCAAACATTACAGCACCTATCGAAACATATTGTCTACCTGCCGCCAGTTCAGGAAACGGATCGCCCAGTTCTTGCCGCCGTTACGGGAAACAAGAAGACGCTCATTATCGATGCCGGTAACTCTGTCCGGCATGCACAGCTCTTTAAGGACGAATTGCTTCAGAATGATATAAGCGGGAATTTACTCGTTCTTACCCATTCACACTGGGATCATGTATTCGGACTGGAGAATATCGAGATTCCGGTGATTTGTCAGGAAAAAACATACACTAACATTAAAGATATGCAGCAGCTTTCATGGGAAGATCAGGCACTTGATCAACGGGTTGAAGAAGGGACGGAGATACCCTTTTGCGCCGATGCAATCAAGTTGGAACATGGGACGAATAGAGAGATTGCCTTCCCCCTGCCTGATATCATCTTTGAAAAAACGATGACGGTCGATCTCGGCAATATAACCTGTGTCATTGAACATGTAGGCGGCGACCATGCCAAAGATTCCTGCATCATTTATGTTCCAGAAGAAAAAACATTATTTCTGGGAGACTGCCTATATGCCAATCTATATGCTGAAAAATGGAATTATACGGCTGAACAGGCTTCGCTGCTCGTTAAGAAAATTGAAGCCTATGATGCCGAAACATATATACTCTCCCATCATGATCAGCCGTGCACGAGACAGGTGATGGAGGCGGAGCTTAAGCTAATGAAAGAATGTGCCAGAACCGTGGTCGAACATCGGGGAAATCGAGCTTTAATGGAGCAGGAATTGGCTAAAGAATTAAAACGGGATTTAACGGAGGGCGAGCTCGAAACGATTGGATTTTTCGTGAATGGGTATGTTGAGTGATTTAAGCACTGAAGAACACAAAAAGGTAAACACTTTATTATAAAGGTTTGGGTGGGTATGAGTTCGATATTATGGGGCTCATACCCTTTAATTTGCCCTTTTTCCGCAACAGTCCTACAATAAATCGATAATAATCGTTAACATTACTGAAACAATAAGAATGGATAGGAAACCTGATATGATTTTCCCTGCTTTTGCTCCTCTATCATTGGGATGAATATGACCAATGATAAAGGAGGGGATGAAAAATATAGCCGAATAGAACATTGTATAATGAATGCCTGAATCTCCATTTGACAAGAAGTTAAGTCCAATAGTATTTAAAATATTATCTCCAATGCAAGGTTTATCGCCGAATTGAATGGTAAACAATATTCCGATTAAACATAGCGCAAAAGAAAGTGAACCTAAACCGATATTCTTTGTTTTCCTAACCTCGATAGTTGGCATGTCATTTTCTCCTCGTATAAAAACACCAAATTATGGTTTTTTTATTGCATCATAACTCAGCTAGTACTAAAATCGCTACACCTGTATCAGAACCAAAATATAAAAACTGCACCTACAATTGTTAGATGATGTCTAACAATTAGGGTGCAATTCTAATTAATTATGAGCTTTTTCCAAAGCTAGCTTTATCCCGAAACCAATCAAGACCGTCCCGGTTATACCCTCGAAAATCGCTTGGGTTCTAGGCTTTTTCATAAAAGCACTGATTTGGTTCAGCAGATAGATATAAAATACAAACCACAACGCGGTTAAAACGGTATACGTTATGCCCATGATCAGGAACGGTAAAAACGTATCATTTCCTGGATTCACGAACTGAGGCAGAAACGTTAAAAAGAAGACGGCCACTTTAGGGTTCAGCAGGTTGGTAAGGAACCCTTGCTTAAAGCAGGACTGGTTTTCGTACTTACTTTTGACTGACGTTTCCGCCGCTGCGGCAACTTGCTTATTCCTTAATCCCCATAGTGTCTTGAAGCCTAGATATACCAAGTAAACGGCACCGACATATTTGAAGATGGAAAATAGTAAAGCGGATTTCACAATGATTGCCGAAAGTCCGAACACGGCAGCTGATGTATGGATAAGCAGGGCACAGCATGTGCCGAACATCGTTTTAAAACCTCCCGACGTCCCCACGGTAACGGTGTTCCTTGTGGCTATTGCTGTATCTGGACCAGGTAAGATGATGAGAAGAATGCACATGATGATGAACAAATAAAAGTTTTCCATATTCGGACCTCCACTCTTAGTGATGAATTGAATTCTGAAAATTATAACATAGATGTACTTGGTTTAGGGAGATAAATTTGATAGTTATGATTATCTCAGGACAATGGAGGAGAAGGGAAATCGGCTTGAATAATAAATGCGGTGTTTAATGAAAAAAAACAAGCCAAATCATTTATTGATCTGGCTCGTTTTTTTATTAATTCAATCCCAACACTGTTATATGTTAGGGTGATTTTTTCAACACAGCACGCACCGGACTTCCATCTGCTTCAACTAATGGAAGAGGGAGGGCTGCCAACTCATAATTACCCGGTCCTATATGGTCTAGTACAAGACCTTCCAAAATGTGAATTCCATGATCGGCAAGTTCATGGTGGGCAGACAGTTCTTTGCTATCCAGTGGATCTACTGATGGTAAATCAAGTCCAATAAGACGAACGCCGAGTTCTGAAAGATATGCCGCCAATTCCGGTTGGATATGAGGAATGGTTTGTGGAAACACACTTCGATCCTTCCATGCATCCGTCCGAATTAACAGACGGGTAACGCCTTGTAGATCTATATTGGATAATTCATCGACTCCGATGCATGTCTTGTTTGGTAAATGGATAACTCGGGCATTTCCCATATATAATTCGAGATCCAAATCAATCACTCTTTTTCCATCATCATCAAAATGAAAAGGTGCATCAATATGGGTACCCGTGTGGATACTCATATTGATTTGACCTACATTGACAGATCCACTTTCTTCTTTACTCCAATTGACTTTATAAGAGAAAGGTGTATCTCCAGGCCAGACTGCAACGTTATCATCCAGACGTTGTGAAATATCAATCCATGTCCCCATGCATTTACCTCCATCGCTTCTGGCTGTTTCTTTGCTGCTTATTTTCAGCTTATAGCTTCGTTCTTAGACTCCATAGTTCTGGGAAAAAGTGTTGATCCAGTGCTCTTTTTAAATACGTTACACCTGATGATCCGCCAGTACCTTGTTTATTACCAATAATCCTTTCCACTGTGGTCATATGATTAAAACGCCATAATTGCTGTTGATGGCCAATGTCCACTAACTTTTCGCCTAGCTCATATAAGTCCCAATATTGCTCAACATCGCGGTAAACTGTCAGCCACGCCTCTTCTACACTTGCATTTGGTTCATATCTTTGTGACCAATCCCTGTTGAGGGCTTCTTGATCAATAGGTAATCCGCGCGCCACAAGAGCATTAATCGCCGCGTCATAAATACTTGGCTCATGAAGGGCTTGCTGCATTTGCTCGTATAAATCTGTTTGGTGCTGATAGACTGTAAGCGTATGGACATTTTTGTTTCCTAATGCAAATTCAATCAAACGATTCTGATAGGATTGGAATCCGGAAGATTGTCCCAGTTTATCCCTGAACTCCATGTATTCAGCCGGTGTTAAAGTTGAAAGGACATTCCATGACTGGATCAATTGCTGCTGGATCCTCGAAACGCGCGACAGCATTTTAAACGAAGGTTCCAACTTGTTTTGGCGGATAGACTCAGTTGCTGCTGTCAACTCATGTAAAATGAGCTTCATCCATAGCTCACTCGCTTGATGGATAATGATAAATAGCATTTCATCATGATGATCGGAACATCTATGTTGACTAGTTAAAATCTTATCAAGGTGGAGATAATCTCCGTAAGACATCGATTTTTGAAAATCGGTTTGAATTTCTTTCTCTAGACCAGTTATTTTTTGTTCATTGTTATCGATATTCTTCATTCCGTAATCCCCTCACTTTTCATATGCAAAAAACTATTTATTCCGTTATTCTATTCTATCTTCTTTTCCAGAGATTCATCCAGTACATTATGGTTAATATTTCTTCTTTTTGAAACAAAATAAGCAACAGCTAAAAATAGTAACCAAGGTATCCCGAATTGAAGCATGATCTTGAAATCTGTAAACCATGTTGTAATCATTAAGCTGAATAGAAGAACGGCTCCTAGTATCGTTAAGTAGGGAAAACCGATCATCCTTACCGGTAATTTGCGTCCGCCGGTTTTCTCCCATTTCACCCTGAAAAACAAATGGGAAATGAAGATCATGAGCCATGTGAACATGGCACCGAACATGGAAATCCCCATCATGAATGCATAGGATGAACCAGGAAGTAACGCATGAACGCCTGCAGCAATGAAAATCCCAGTTGTAGAGACAGCAAGTGCTTTTCCCGGAACGCCCCTTTTGTTTAACTTTCCTAAAAAGCTAGGTGCATGTTTTCCGCGAGCTAATGAAAACATCATACGTGTTGAAGCATAGAGTTGGGCATTCATGGCAGATAAAGCAGCCGTTAAAATAATAAAGTTCATGATACCGGATGCACCAGGAATGTTCAAGATTTCCATCACTTTTACGAATGGACTTTCCTCGATCCCAGCCGTTTTCCACGGAACGATCATCAGCATGATGCCGATTGTCAATACATAGAAGGTGGATAAACGGAACACGGTCGCTTTTAATGCTTTTGGAACTGCTGCATCCGGATCTTTTGCTTCCCCTGATGTAACCGCTATCATTTCGGTTCCAAGAAAGCTGAATAAAGAAATAAATACGGCTACCCACATTCCCCACCCACCAAATGGGAAAAAACCGCCTTCATTTACAAAGTTCTCAGGTCCTATATGCGGCTGATCGGATGAACCGAATAGTACATAGGCTCCAAGAAGGATAAAACCAACAATGGCACTTATTTTAATAAAGGAGAACCAATACTCAAATGTAGCGAATGTATTCACACTAGTAGCATTTACATAAATCAGGGCGCCAGCAAACAGCAAAATCCATACGATTCCCGGCACGGTCGGAAACCAATACTTCATATACACGCTGACTGCACTTACTTCAACCCCAACAGCCAAAACATTGGCAATCCAATAAGAATAGCGGACAAGATAGCCTGCCATTGGAGTCATGTACTTTTCAGCAATGGCCCCAAAAGATCCGGAAGTAGGATGGGCAACCGTCATTTCGGCTAAACAGCCCATCAACAATAAAACAATGAACGCCCCGAGTGCATAGCTGAGCAATACACTTGGTCCTGCCGCTTGAATGGCAAGCCCACTGCCAAGGAATAGCCCTGTCCCGATGGCACAGCCCATTGCGATCATGGAAAGCTGATTTGTTTCCAGCTCGCGTTTTAATCCTTTTTCTGGCTCATCTTTAAAGTTCAATTGAGTATTTTTGTTCTCCATAGTTCATCCCCTTTTTATAAAAAAGATTTTATCCTGCCCTAATTGACTAACCATTTGAGGGATGAGCCCCATCTGGCGGAATTCCATGTTATGCGACCACTTCACGCTCATTTTTGAATTTTTCATATTGTTTTTCTGACATGATTTTCTTGAGTATTTGTACAACTTCCCAAACTTCTGCGTAGGAAGTATATAGTGCAACTGGAGCGAGACGAATGATGTTAGGTGCTCGGAAATCAGGAATGACACCGTTCTCTTTCAAGGCCTTACAAATCCGTGCAGCTTCTTTATGCTCAAGGCTTACATGACCTCCGCGGCGTATGTCTTCTCTAGGAGTTCCAATGAAAAATCCCATGTCTTCCAATTCGAATTCTACTAAATCCATTAAATATTGATTGATTTTCAGGGATTTTTCGCGAATATTCTCAATCCCAGCTTCTATAAAAATATCCAAAGACCCAATCAAAGGTGCACAACTTAACACATGCGGCGTGCCAATTTGATACGCTCCTGCTGATTCAGCTGGTGTTAAGGTATGTTCCATATCGAATTGTTTATCTTTTTTGGAGCCGAACCATCCAGCCAATCCAGGCATCGTTCCAAAATGTTTTCGATTTACATATAAACCGCCAACACCACCAGGGCCGCCATTTAAATGTTTATAATTGCACCAATACGCAAAATCCACATCCCATTCGCTGAATGAATGCGGGATGGCACCGATAGAATGACATCCGTCAAATCCGATTACAATTCCTCTTTTATGAGCTTCATCAGTCAATCGTTTCATATCCAGTATTTGACCGCTGCGATACAGGACCGTTGGCAAGATGATCAAAGCGATGTCATCGGTCATTGCTTCGATAATGTCATCCTCTTCAAGAAATCTGCCATCGCGGCTTTTCACGCGGATGAGATCGGTTTCCGGATCGTATCCATGTGTACGCAGCTGACTTTGAAGAGCATAAATATCAGTCGGAAAGGTTAATTCATCTGCTAAAATTTTTGTGCGCGTACCTTCAGGCTTATAAAAAGTGGCTACAAGCTGATGCAGATTTACAGTTGTGGAGCCGGTTACAATAACTTCCTCGGGAGAAGCTCCGACCAATTGGGACATCTTCGCGCCCAATTTCTCAGCCATGAAAAACCATGGGTGATTTCCTTTTGTCCATCCATCAATCCCATGCTCTTTCCAATCTTCCAAAGACTCCAGAAGAGTGCGTTCAGCCCTTTTCGAAAGAAGCCCCAATGAGTTCCCATCCATATAGATGGAATCCGGCTTTAAATAAAACTCTTCTCGAAAACCTTTTAGCGTATCATTCTCATCCATTTGTTTAGCGTGATCCAATGTATATTCAGAAACCATAATCATCCTCCTATATTAGTATTCTAAATAATTCTAGGAGAATCGTACCAAAGAATATGACATCATGTCAATAAGTTAATTCAGAAAATTATAAACATTGAATCGAACTTTCCAACAAATGTTTTTTATTTTATGGAAATCCTTTATGCTAGAAGATAAGGGGAGGAATAAGCATGGAGAATGGCAAAGTAGGGGATAAACGGCATTTACGCTCAATCATGACACGGCAAAAGTTATTAGAAGCTGCAAAGGAAACATTTCTTGAAGAAGGTTATCAAGCTGCGCTTATTTCCCAAATGATCAAAAGGGCAAACATCGGCTACGGAACGGCCTATGTTCATTTTAAAGGGAAAGAGGATCTGTTAATTGTATTAATGGAAAATGTAATGGAGCAATTTTATGAAATTGCTGAGACCTCTTTCTTTCCAAAATCAAAAGACGAAGCAAAACATATCATAAACAGTCAAGCTAATGCTTTTTTGAAAATGGCAGAAGCTGAACGCAATATGATGCAAGTTTTCGAACAGGCCATTGGGATATCAACCATTATTTCAGATAAATGGAAAGCGATCCGCATGAAGTTCATTCAGCGAATTTCAAAGGACGTCGCCTATGCACAGCAAAATGGGCTGGCAAGAGCTGAACTAAACTATGAGCTTGTGGCAAGAGGATGGTTTTTCACAAATGAAATGTATCTGTGGGAAATCGTCCGAAACGAACATCAAAGTTCTGTCGAAGAAATTGCTCAAACCATCACCTCAGTTTACGTCGAAGGCTTGTATTTGTAATGATAATGGCAGTTCACCAATCTTCCGGTTATATACAATCGGAAGATTTTTTTTTATTTCAAAACTCACGAGTAAAGCCGCAGAATTCGCGAGTAAAACGCCCTCTTTAGCTTGGGACTTACAGCGTCTACGCCTTAAGTCTTACTAGAAAATATAGCTAAGGCTCATTATACGAACTTGTAAAAGTAGATAAGATATAAACATAGAAAGGAGGACGAAAACAATGAAGAAATTTGGTTTATTTATTGTAGGACTGATCGCACTTTTCCTGTTACTGGCGAACGTGGGTCCACTGATCAGCCTGGCGATTTGCTTGGCGATCCTATACTTCGGATTCAAGCAGTTCATGAAGTCCGAATCGACAGGGGCGAAGATTGCGTGGGGATCAGTCTCCATTATCGTGCTGATCGTTTCTATTTCCCATATCCCGGCAATATTGGGACTGGTGGCAGCTTATGTTCTTTACCTGGTTTATAAAAAATGGAATGAAAATGATGAAAGTGCATCATCTAAAGAAAATGACCCATTCTCAAATTTTGAAAGAGAGTGGAAAGAGTTGAATAAGAACTAATAGAAGGGATGTAATTGGAATGGGTAATTTATTTTCAAGAATGAAACAAACGATTTCAGCGGATTTTCACGATTTGTTGGATAAAAAGGAGCAAAAAAATCCAATTGGAATGTTAAATCAATATTTGCGTCAATGTGAGCAGGAGACAGAAAAGGTCGGTAAGCTGCTTGAACGTCAATATCTTTTGAAAGAAGAGTTTACGCGTGAATATAATCAAGCGCAACATCTAGCTGAAAAACGTAAGCATCAGGCTGAGATTGCTAAGCAGTCGGGAGAGACAGAGTTAATGGAATTTGCTGTAAAGGAAAGCCTGCACTATGAAGATCGGGCGCTAAGTTTGAAGGAGGCGCATAAAAGTGCAGAGGTTCAACTGGCTGAACTGGAGCGGAAATATGAAGAAATGAAGCATAAGCTGAAGGATATGCATCTAAAGCGGCTGGAACTGATGGGCAGGGAAAATATTGCCCGGGCAAACAACCGGATCAATCGGGTTTTGGACGGAGGCAGTTCGGAAGCCAAACCGGTACCGATGTTTGAAGAAATGGAGCATTATATCGATCGCATCGAGCACCAGGTCCATACTGATTATAATCGGCATACGATCGATGCCAGGATTGTCCAGCTTGAAAAAGAATTGGAACAGAAAGAAGCGTAAAGGTTTTTTAAGGCATCGCTGTTATCCCCTGACCTTTTTGAATGGAGGGCGGGGGATAACAGGCTGTCAGAATGTGATAATTTCATGGTATTCTTAAAAGGCACGGGTTACTGTGCCTTTTAAGAATATCATGAACATATATAGGGGAGGCGAACCGATGTTGAACAAGATGAAGACGGACTATATGGGATGGATACTTCTCATCGGAGTCGTCCTGCTTTTTTTAGAGATTTCATTTACGGGTGGAGGTCTCCTTTTTTCCCTCGCTTTTTCAATAGGATGTATCTATTTAGGCAGGAAATTCACAAAACGGACAATCGGGAAAATCCTATTTTTTATAGGGCTGATTTCCCTTATCATCACTGTCTTGAATATGTTCGTCTTTAGATTTTTCCTAATGGCAATCCTCATTTATCTTTTGCTTTTATATTATCAGTCCAAAAAGAATCCTGATTGGGTCAGTCCGATTTTAACCAATGATGATTCGGACGAAGAAAAGATCAATAAGGAACAATTGCTGAAAACCGATTACCTTTTTAAAAATAAGTTGTTCGGTCATCAACAAACGGCCGAGCATGTATATGAATGGAATTCCGTGAATGTTCAGGGCGGAGTCGGTGATACGGTTATCGATTTAAGCAAAACGATTTTACCAAAAGGCGACGCTGTCATTTCCATCAGGAATATCATTGGCAATATCACTGTGCTTGTACCGTATGGCATCGAAATCAGGGTCCATCATTCCGTCATTGCAGGCAGAGCGAGGATCTTTGAAAATAAGCTTGAATCCAGGGTCTTTAATCAAATTTATTCCTACCAAACGGAAGGGTTCAATGAAACGGATCACAAGGTTCATATCGTCACTTCAATCTTAGTTGGGGATTTAGAGGTGAAGCGGATATGAGTATACTGACACGGCAGATATTGACTGCCCTTGGTGTTGCTTTCGTTATTTCCCTCATCTTGCCGGCGGCGGTTTTCTTCATCTTTCCTTTATCCGACTGGAGCTTATTGTGGGAGAAAGTGGTCATGGGATTACCCTTCGTCATATTCCTGCCAAGCCTTGTCATGACGGTAGGGCTGATTTATGGAGTCGTTTCAGGAATGTTTTGGAAGAGGCAGCTGGAAAGGGTGGATGAAGGGCTGTATTTACTTGAACAGGGCCGCTTACCTTCACAACAGGAGACGTATCCGGTCCAAGAGATGGCTAAAATGGTGGAACGGATGCAACTGATCCATAAGCAAATAAATGAGCAGACAAAATTATCACAAAAAATGGCGAATGAAAAGGCTATTGATCAGGAGAAACAGATCCAGGAAATCGTTTCCCAGGAACGAAACCGTTTGGCGCGGGAACTGCATGATTCGGTGAGCCAGCAATTGTTTGCCGCTTCGATGTTCATGTCGGCCATCACTGAATCTCAATCTGATATGGAAAAAACGGAAATGAAACAATTCAAGGTAGTGGAAGAAATGATCCATCAATCCCAGCTTGAGATGAGGGCGTTATTGCTTCACTTGAGACCTGTCGCATTAAAGGGAAAATCTTTACATGAAGGAATGAAAGAGCTCCTTTTGGAATTGGCCCAAAAAGTGACGATGGATATAAATTGGAAGATGGAGCCTGTCACTCTGGATAAGGGGATTGAGGACCATCTGTTTCGGATTTTACAAGAATCGATTTCAAATACACTAAGACATGCAAAAGCGAACTCGCTTGAAGTGCTATTGATCGTTCGTGATGGGCTGATCATTTTAAGGATAACGGATGACGGTGTCGGTTTTAACGTCGAGGAGTCGAAAACGGGATCATATGGTTTGCAAAACATGCATGAACGGGCTGTTGAATTAGGCGGAACGATGCAACTTGTAAGCGTTCCGAATAAAGGAACGAAACTTGAAGTGAAAATCCCATTATTAAATGCTGGAGGTGATCATGATGATTAAAGTATTATTTGTCGATGACCATGAAATGGTAAGGATAGGGGTATCGGCTTATTTATCCGCACAGTCGGATATCGAAGTGATCGGGGAAGCGGACAATGGCTTGAAAGCTGTCGAACTGGCAATGGAATTGCGTCCAGATATCATTTTGATGGATTTGGTGATGCCGGAAATGGACGGCATAGAAGCGACGAAACGAATTATTGAAAAATGGCCAGAAGCAAAGATCATCATTGTGACAAGCTTCCTGGATGATGAAAAAGTGTACCCGGCATTGGAAGCCGGAGCGACGAGCTATATGTTGAAAACATCAAAGGCCAGCGAGATTGCGAGAGCCGTTCGTTCAACTTTCCAGGGACAAAGCGTACTTGAACCTGAAGTGACGGGAAAAATGATGGAAAAGCTGCGTCGCCCAAAGGTTACCCAGCTTCATGATCAATTGACAAACCGCGAAATGGAAATTTTGCTGCTGATGACACAAGGAAAAACGAATCAGGAAATTGCGGATGAACTATACATAGCCCTGAAAACAGCCAAAGTACATGTCAGCAATATTTTAAGTAAGCTTGCCGTGCAGGACCGCACGCAAGCAGTGATTTACGCATTTAAGCATTCGCTCGTTTAAGAAGAAGAGTAAAGAGTGTCTATTTACGAAAAGATGAAAGTTTGTTATATTTAGGGAATTATCCCATCCTGTAAAAGTTCTTTCAAGGTTGCTGATTGCAGCCTTTTTTTACGGATAACGGGAAAGTAGGCAGAAAGCGGGTGAAATGATGTTAAGAGTTATCTTAGAATTATTTCGTATAATCACCATTATTTTTGTTATTGGTATGATAATGGGGTTCATCATTAATTCAATCTATGCGATTTTTGGTATAACCGTAGAGAATACCACTGGCGGATGGATTGTTGGTATGGCAATTTTTCCATTACTTTATGTACTCTATAAAAACCGCCTTCAATTTTCTGGGTTCTATAAAAAGGGCGGACAAGTAAAACTCTCAAACAGGACAACTACTATATTGCTTTGCTTCTCTGTGCTAATGTTAACGATTGCCCCTTTCTTTAGCTAACGGAATGCAAAAAGAGCATGTTTTGATTAAAACATGCTCTTTTTTATACAGTTTTTTGGATTATACAGCGTCCTCTGCAGTATCGAGCCTCTTGCCATATATCCGATAAAGAACCAAAGCGAATACCATTCCTATGAAGGAGATGGAGGAGATGAACAGGTAAAGGGTCTTGCCGCCAAAAGCCCCATATATGGCTCCGCCTATATAAGAAGCAATGATTCCCGAAACCCCGAAGAATAGCAGCGCCAGTACGGTCTGGCCTGTGGCCCGCCATTCCACAGGAACGATCCGATACAGATATTGGATGGCTGCCGAGTAGAAAATCGGGAAAGTCAATAGCTGCATGACTTGCAAATAAGCTAATAGCTGTGGATCGGTAATCCAGGCAGAGACGAAATAACGGATAAAGAAAAACGCTGCTGCAAACGAAATGATGATGATTTCCTTACCCTTGCGCAACCACCAGAAGCTTAGGGCGAATACAACGATTTCACTTCCCGCCGCTAAGAACCAGGTCAAGCCTACAAGCTTGGCACTTCCTCCAAGTTCCCGGATATACACTCCGAGGAAAGTATCGTTCATCCTTGCTGGAACAGCACAGATAAAGACCAATAACAGAAAGAGAAGCGTCTCTTTATTGCTGAAAAAATGCTTAAGGCTGCTTAAGGTGACAGGTTTCCCTGAAACGGGTGCATCAGGCATCATCCAGCTGACAATGAAACTGATTAAACCTATGCCCGCAAAAAGGAAGGCAAGGCTGTTCGCTCCGAAATATGACATCACATAGCCGGTGATCAGCGATATGACCGCATAACCCAATGCACCATATGTCCGGATGGAACCGTAACTGATCCCGGATTTCTCTGCAATCGTAAAATTGAGGCTTTCCGTCAGGGGATCGATCGGCATCAGAAAGAAATATAGCAGCATGGCAAACAGGATAAGCTGAAGATAACTGCTTGAATCATACAGGAAATAACCGATGACGCTCGAGAAAAAGATGAGTAACAACAGGACTTTTCGTATAGTTCGTGTTTTGTCGCTGATCATTCCCCATAAAGGCTGGGTGATGAGGGTGACAAAACCACCTGTACCGATAATGAATCCGATTTGGGCTGGACGCAAACCTTGATCAGCCAGATAGACTGGGAGAAACGGAATGAAAATGGCAAGCAGTCCAAAATATAAAAAGTTAAAACTCTTTAATAATCGTAATGCTTTCATAAAAAGTATGATACCTCACGTGTTCTATAGATTGAATTGATTTCAACCTTGTTATTGTAACATTGATGACAGAATTTGAAAAAAAGTTTAATGATAGAGTTGGTTTTGAGGTTAAATTTCACTTTTTAAAAATGGATGCAAATGATAGAATTAACACTTATTGTTAATTAAAGAGGGTGATATTTAATGGATCAAGACACAAACGTGATTCAAGAGTTGCAGGAATTGAAGCAAAAAGTCGGTCACCTTGAAGACTTATTAACGGAGCAAGCCAATAAAAAGGAAAAAGCAGGACCATTTCGAATCTTCCTGGACGCAGTAGGCTCATTGCTATTTGGATTAATTGTTGTAGGACCGATTGTGGTGGTTGTCGTTGGGGTGTTGATGGTGGCTGCATCATGGTTAGGGATGGTGTTTTAATAGTTTGATTTGATTATATAAATAGGAGATTGTTAATTGTTGTGTTTTTTCCATTTAGAAGAGTTCTTAATAACTTTTTAGGATCATGGCCAATCATCTTGAATAACCCTCCCAAAGGCCATGAATCATACTTTATATCAAATAGTATTCTACTGCTTTCATTTGGCTGCCTCACCACGATTTCCCATGATTTGTTTTTTTAAAAATATTATCCTAAGAAAGTTATTGACAAATTTACTTCGAGTCCGTATAGTATTGGATATTATTAAAAATATTCAGATATAATTTTCTAAACGCAATGATCAGGAGTAGTAAAAGCATATTATTCGGTAAAGAGAGCTGCGGGTTGGTGCAACGCAGTCCAATGATTCTTTGAACTTGCCTGGGAGTGGTAAAGCGGAAGATTAGATGTCATCTATTCTTTTGTTTTAACGATTGACCTTCGTTACAAGGTTTTTAAAGCAGGGTTCTTAAAAGAGCCAATAAGAGTGGTACCGCGGTAAGCTTAAGGCATATCGTCTCTTTCTTCATTTGATTATGAAGGAAGAGACGATATGCTTTTTTTGATTTTGGGGAGGTAAGGATATGGAAACGGACAAACGGAATTTACAGAGGACAATGACTTCAAGGCATATTACGATGATGGCATTAGGCGGTGCCATCGGGGCAGGTTTATTTAAAGGAAGCAGTTCAGCCATTGATATGGCAGGACCTTCCGTAATCATTGCGTACTTGATAGGAGGCATCATCCTATTATTCATCATGCAAGGTTTAGCTGAAATGGCGGTCCGCAATAGCGGTGCACGAACATTCAGGGATTTGGTTCAATCGATTTTAGGAAAATATCCTGCCTATTTCCTGGATTGGATCTATTGGAAAATGTGGGTATTGAATATCGCGGCGGAATCAGTGGTTGCGGCGATTTTCATTCAATATTGGCTGCCTGGATATCCAATCTGGATACTGGCATTAGCTGTTTCGGTTTTAGTTACTGCGGTTAACTTGCTGTCGGTAAAGGTTTTTGCTGAAACGGAGTACTGGCTTGCTTTAATTAAAATTACCGTCATCATTGTTTTCATCATGGCTGGATTATTGTTGCTGCTCGTTACTTTTGGTGATCATACAGCCGTCGGTTTTTCTAACTTGACTGAGCATGGCGGTTTCTTTCCGAATGGATCGACAGGTTTGATCACGGCAATGCTGGTAGTAATCTATTCATATGGCGGTACGGAAATCATCGGGGTCACATTGGCTGAAACGAAAAATCCTGAAAAAGTGGTTCCAAAAGCCGTTCGCAGTACTTTGATCAGGATCATTTCTTTCTATATCATTCCTTTTTTCATCATCGTTAGCTTAATTCCTTGGAACGAAGTAAACGGGGTGCAGGAAAGTCCGTTTGTAATGGTCTTTCAAATGATCGGTATTCCAGGTGCCGACCATATTATGAACGCCGTTGTTCTATTAGCGATCATTTCATCGATGAACTCTGGGTTGTATGGTTCATCTCGCGTTCTGTATACACAAGCCGTGGATGGTCGCATTCCGAAAATCTTTTCCCGGTTATCCAAGAAGAAAGTACCTGTTCCCGCAATATTAATGTGTACTTCCGCTTTATACGGCGGTGTACTGATTTCCTTATTTGCTGGAAGCAAGACCTTCGAATTCCTTATGGGTTCGCTTGGATATACCGTATTATTCATCTGGTTGATCATTGCTTTCGCCCATTTGAAATCACGTAAACAACAGTCCGGAAAAACAAGTGCCTATTCAGTAAAATGGTTCCCGTATACGACTTGGGCTGCGATCATCGCTTTAATAACGATCCTGATCGGAATCATTTTCACGACATCCATAATCGTTACAATCATTACACTTTGCATCTACATCTTCATTTCCTTAACGTTTGTATGGAAAAAACGCCATAACAAAATATAGAGAAAACAGGGATAGCACTTTTGCCTTCTCGCATATAAGTTTCAGTTTCAAGCCGTGGTATCCATGCCATGGCTTTCGTTATGTATTCTTAGTCTGATTAAAAGTAAGAGATATCCATTTTACTAGTTCATGGGAATCATTAACTTAAGCAATTTAAGAGTTAATCTAGTGAAAAATGTTGTATAATAATCTTTGGAAAAAAACCAATATATTGAATGTCGGAGCGAGCCATGAAAAACAATTCCATACTATCCTTTCACCCGTTATATTATTTAATACTTTTGGTGATTACTAGTTCCATCTATTCAATCATCAATCAATCTTCAGGTCATGCTGTCGATGTTACGACTATAATAGATGGGGAGATTCCCTTTATTAAAGAATTTGTCGTTCCTTATTTACTTTGGTATCCGTTTATCTATGGATTGCTGATTTACTACTGTTTTGTTGACCGAAAGCACTATTTCGTAGGATTAGGCAGTTTGATATCGGGGAAACTTCTCTGTTTTCTTGTATATTGCCTTTGGCAAACGACAGTCCCTCGTCCAGAAGTGGTGGGAAACGATATCTTTGCCCATTTAATGCGAATCGTTTATAGTCATGATCAACCTGTCAACTGTCTTCCTAGCATTCATGTACTGACTACATTCATCATGATGATCGTCGCCCATAAGCGGAAAGAACAGCATAAATGGGAGTTTGCCAGTGTCACTGCATTCGGAACACTGATCATCCTCTCCACGCTATTTACGAAACAGCATGCTGTATTGGATGTACTTGCAGGAATACTCCTTGCTTGTGGGGTTTATGCAGCTGTCCAGTATACGTTCCAAGCCCTATCGGCTTTTCAGGCCAATCATTACACAGCGAGGCAAATTAAAAAGTGACCACAGGAAAAAAGCATCGAACCTCCCATATCAGGAAGTCCGATGCTTTTATTTTACATTTCAGCTTCAATTTTCAAAGATGATTCTTCGCTGAACTGTTCCTTATCCAGGTCACCCGTTATTTTACTAGTCAGAATACCGGAAGTCATGCTTCCGCTGACATTCACAGCCGTTCTTCCCATATCGATCAAAGGCTCTACGGAAATCAACAGTCCGGCCAAGGCGATTGGCAAGTTCATTGCCGATAATACCAGGATGGCAGCGAATGTTGCTCCTCCGCCTACACCTGCAACCCCGAAAGAGCTAATGGCCACGATAGCAATCAACATGGCTATAAATGAAGGATCTAGTGGATTGATTCCAACCGTTGGAGCGATCATTACCGCTAACATGGCCGGATAGATTCCGGCACAGCCGTTTTGACCGATCGACAAGCCGAAGGATCCGGCAAAGTTGGCAATACCTTCGGACACGCCTAGTTGTTTCTGTGTTTGGATGTTCAATGGCAGTGCTCCTGCACTTGTTCTTGAAGTGAAGGCAAACGATAATACCGGGAAAGCTTTTCTCAAATACACGATTGGATTCAATCCTGCAAGCATCAGCAATAGCAAATGGATGAGGAACATGACAATCAGGGCGACATAAGAGGCACCGACGAATTTCCCCAATTTCAGGATGGCATCCAAATCACTCGTAGCTACCGTCTTCGTCATGATCGCCAAGATCCCGTAAGGTGTTAAACGCAGGATCAATGTTACTACGCGCATGATGATGCTGTGCAATGTATCTACTATTTTAGCAAAAAATTCAGCATGTTCAGGCTGTTTCCTTTTGACCCCTAAATAGGCAATCCCAAGGAATGCAGCAAAAATTACAACGGAAATGGTTGATGTCGGACGTGCTCCCGTTAAATCAAGGAACGGATTGGACGGAATCAACTCAAGAATTTGCTGCGGCATCGTTTTATCCTGAATCGTACCGTATGTTTCCGATATTTGATCCCCGCGGCTTAACTCCGCTTCCCCTTGCTCAATTTGAACGGCTTCCAAATTGAATACAGTTGCCGAGGTGATCCCGACAGCTGCTGCAATCGCAGTCGTTCCTAGCAGGATTCCGATGATCAGGACACTGATCTTTCCAATATTGCTAGTCAGTTTCAATCTTGTGAATGCGGATAAGATTGAAATGAAGACAAGCGGCATGACGATCATTTGCAGGAACTTGACATAGCCGGAACCTACAATGTTAAACCAATCGACCGATTTAACGATCGCTTCTGACTGAGGTTCATAGAAATACTGCAAAAGAAGTCCGAATACAATCCCTAAACCAAGTCCAGTAAAGACCCTTTTTGTAAAGGAAATATGCTTCTTATTCATGTAAAATAAAACGCCTAAAAGAACGAGCATTATGGCAAGATTTAAAAACACATAACCAATCATATATATTCCTCCTAATTCCGATTAACCAAATGAGAATAATGAATATCTGAAGACTATAATACATCATTCATTGTTTTTTTACCAGAAGAAAATAATTTATTTTTGACTTTTCAATGAATTCATGTATTTATCTCTATTCTGGTACAGGATTAGAGGGAACAAGAAAGGGAGGGCTGGAACAAGTTAAGTAAAGATCTTCCATTATATATATGTATCAGGAAGGATAAGCCCTTGGTTTTCTTGAATGATATATCAGGCTGCATATGCTTAGCTTTTTTGAAAGGATGAAAGAATGATGGATATATACATTGACAGGCTTAATGAACAGGATGCACAAGCGTTATTTGCATTTGAATGCAATAATAGAAGGTTTTTCGAGCAAACGGTGCCAGGACGGGGAGATGATTATTATAGTTTTGGAACGTTTGAGATCAGGCATAAGGAATTATTAAAAGAACAAGAAGATGCCATCTCCTCTTTTTATTTAATTAAGGATGGTTCAGGCATAATCGTCGGCAGGATTAACCTTGTGGATATCGATCCCATTAATGGTACGGCACATGTCGGTTACAGAATCGGTGAAAAGTTTACGCAAAAGGGGATAGCGAATGAAGCTTTAAAGCTTTTGGTTAATCTGGCGCCGGAATTGAATGTGACTCAAATACAAGCCAAAACGACAAGCGACAATATTGCCTCCCAAAAGGTTTTGGTGAAAAATGGTTTTGAACGGATTTCGATTAATGAGGAAATTAGTGCGGATACGGGTCAAAAGCAAACGTTCTATCATTATAGTAAGAACTTATAAATCCATTTTCTTCTATTAATAGACCGCATTAAACCATATTTTAAATTGCAAAGGATTCAAGAGGTAAAGCAATGAAGAAATGATCGCGAGGTATTTTCCCGGCAAAAGAGTTCATTTACTTAAAAGGAGAAAGGAGAATGTAATATGATAGAGGGTTTATATGAAGCCCATTTACCTGTCAAGAATTTGGATATCTCAATGGATTTTTATAAGAAAATAGGCTTGAAACTAGCTTGGAGGGATGAAGATACTGCCTTTTTTTGGATAGAGGAAAACAAAAGCTGGGTCGGCTTATGGGAAGGGATAGAATCTCAAACTCCATACCACCCTTCACTAAGGCATATCGCATTTCGGGTATCTTATGAAAATATGAAAAATGCATTAACATGGCTCCAATCACTAAAAATAGAAGTCGTCCCTTTTGGAAAAAGGACATCGATTGAACCTTTTGTGCGTCCGAACCAAGGGAACGCTTCCGTCTATTTCAATGATCCTGATGGTAATAGTCTCGAACTTATGTGTTCGATAAAAGTCCCTGATGCATATAAGCATATGACCGAAAAACTTTCACTTGAAGAATGGGAAGAACTATTAAATAGGTGAACTTTGTAAAGGAAAAAGTTCCCGCCTGGTCTCCATCATGCTATAAACTAAGCTGTTTTGTTACAGGGGAATTTGCTATTATTTTATTCAAGTCCATGTGCTAAGGAACGATCATTGTTTTGTTTGAAGGTGGAGAATTTTGCTATACGAGTATAAGCATTAAATACGGAAAGGCTTAGGGCATAAATGTAGATGTTTAAAATTAGAGTGAACTTATTAACTCAAATGACGTTACTTATCATATTCGTTGTTTTTATCAGTACCTTGCTTGTGAGCATCCTATTCTCTACACTGCTGGAAGACATCGTGGAAAACCATATGGGTAAGCAAGCAATGACGGTGGCCAAATTAGCGGCTCAAAATCCAACGATTATCCAGGGATTTAACGAAGATCAGCCATCAGAGGTGATTCAACCCGCATCAGAAATGATTCGTCAAACAACGGGTGCCGATTATGTAACCATTGCGAATCATAAAGGACTTCGCTACTCTCATCCTAATCCAGATTATATCGGTAAGCCTACGGCTACGAGTAATGATGCAGTACTCAATGAACACAAATCAATTATTTATCAAGGAAATGGGATATCGGGGCCAGCGATTAAAGCTAAGGCGCCTATCTGGAATGATAAAGGGGAAGTTATCGGTGTTTCATCTGTAGGGTTTTTGATAGAGAATGTGCAAGATCAACTATCCAATTATAAAATGAAGATTATTCATTTGTCACTTATCCCAATCAGTGTAGGAATCGTATGGGCAATATTTATAGCGCGACGCTTAAAAAAGCTTATTTTAGGTCTAGAGCCGGAGGAAATTTCTTTTCTTTTTCAAGAAAGGGAAGCGACACTTGATGCCATCCGATATGCCACCATTACGATTAATATTGAAAAACAGGTTACTTCCATGAATAAAAGAGCACGTGAAATGTTTCATGACCATCAGCTAATGGTGGGCAAGCGGATCGTAAATGGGCATTTAGAAAAACTCATCAAAATGGTAATCAGCACAAAAGAGGGACAGTTCAATCGTAAGTTACTTTTAGGCCAACAGCTATACATTTTGGATTTATCCCCTATCTTAAATCATAATGACGTCAGGGGCATCGTTTTAACAATAAGAACAGTATCCGAAATTGAACAATTAACAGATGAATTTTCAGAAATCAAGGCCTTTTCAGAAAATATGCGGGCGCAAAACCATGAGTTTTTAAACAAATTAAATACCATTTATGGATTAGTTAGTTTAAAACAATACGATAGGGCATTGGACATCATCTCTTCAGAAGTGAGGGAGAGGCAAGATATCATTTCGTTTCTAATGTCATCAGTTAAAGATCCTTTAATAGCCGCCTGTTTACTTGGAAAGATAAACCGTTCAAAAGAACTGCAGGTTATATTAGAAATAGAACAGGAAAGCAATTTAAATAGTTCATTAAAACCTGAGGATTCCCATCACTTGGTTTCCGTTATTGGTAATGTCATCGATAATGCGATGGAGGCAGCACGGCAAAAGAACAAAAATGAAGGAAAGGTTAAAATTTCGTTTACGGATTTAGGAAACGAAATTATATTTGATATCGAGGATAACGGTCCAGGAATCCCTGATGCCATGGGAAATATTATTTTTACAGATGGTTATACGACTAAAAATGGGGAAAATCATGGGATCGGCTTGGCCATTGTAAAAAACTCCATTGGTCTTTTAAGCGGTGAAATTTATATTGATCGCAGTTATTTGGGAGGAGCAAGATTTACCATCGTCATCCCGAAGGATTTAAAAGCAGAAAGGGAGGCTTAAGAATGTCCAAAGGACCGATTACAGTCGTCATTGTTGAAGATGACGAAAATGCAGTGAATATATATAAACAATTTACGAATCAACTTGATCAATTCACTGTCATTGCTACAGCTAGCACAGGCAAGCAAGCATTAAATATTTTGCATGCCGCACAACCGGACTTAATTTTATTGGATATCTTTTTACCGGATATGAATGGAATTGACCTTCTTCGGGAAATTAGGAGGGAATACCGGGGGATTGATGTAATTCTGATCACCGCCGCGAATGATACCGAAACAGTCAGTGAAGCGATTAGGGGAGGGGCTTTTGGTTACCTTATAAAACCGATCATTATCGATAAGCTTCTTGCGACGCTCAACCAATACGACCTGACGAGACGGCAGCTGCACAATAACAACTTAGTAAACCAAGATAAAGTCGATACTCTTTTTCGGACCATAAGTTATCCAAATACGGCAAATGATGTCCAAATGGGTAATCTCCCCAAGGGAATTGACAAACATACCTTGAAAATGGTCAGAAGTAAGATTCAAAACGTCAATGGAAGTTTAAATGCTGATGAACTAGGCCAACTCGTTGGAATTAGTTATTCAACCATGCGCAGATATCTGGAGTATTTAGTTTCCTGTGATGAAATGGAAGTTGAGGTTTTGTATGGTAGTGTTGGAAGGCCTGAAAGAAAATATAAAATAAAACACCTTTAAATCCCTGTTGATGAAATTCATTTTCATCAATGGGGGTTTTTTCTTTTTCAGGCGTGAAAAAAATGAATAAAACTCTTATTACTTTCTTTATATGTGAATAAGGCTTAATGGATGATAGTCTCTAAAGAAAGCGCTATCAAAAAAGATAGTAATATTTTATCAATAGGGAAGGGAGCATGAAGATGTTATCCATTTTAGGATTTTCCATGATTGCAGTATTCATGTATTTAATTATGTCGAAGCGGCTATCGGCACTAGTGGCCATTATGCTCGTTCCAATCGTATTTGGAGTGATTGGAGGATTCTTTACAGAACTGGGACCCATGATGCAGGATGGTGTAGAAGGAATAGCTTCCACAGCCATAATGATCTTATTTGCTATTTTATATTTTGGAATAATGATAGATTCCGGTTTATTCGATCCTCTCATTTCTAAAATATTGAAAATAGTAAAAGGAGATCCATTAAAAATAGTTTTAGGAACCGCGATTCTCTCAATGACCGTCGCATTAGATGGGGACGGGACAACTACTTATATCATTACCGTCTCAGCGCTTTTACCCCTTTATAAGCGTCTGGGGATGAACAAAATAATATTAGCCACTGTAGCCATGTTATCCATGGGTGTAATGAATATGACACCGTGGGGGGGAGCTTCCGCTATGGCGATGGCCTCGTTGAACATTGACGCATCGGAATTGTTCTTACCAATGATTCCTGTCATGGGATTTGGCCTAATTTGGGTTCTTGTTGTGGCTTTTATATTGGGAAAAGGGGAACGAAAGAGATTGGGCGTTGTGGAGATCCAGCATAATCACACAAAAGAAATGAATTCGGAGGCTAATTCCGAGTTAGCGGCAACAACGGTCTCCCGTGATTATCGTCGACCGAAATTGGTTTGGTTCAACTTCATTTTAACGATTGTGCTCATGGCATCATTAATCATTGATTTTATGTCTTTAACCATTTTATTCATGGTTGCTTTCGCCATTGCGCTATTGGTCAATTACCCTGATTTAAAGGATCAGCAGGATCGAATCGCCATTCATTCGAAAAATGCATTGGCCGTCGTTTCCATTGTCATTGCAGCCGGGATTTTTACCGGCATCATGTCTGGAACGAAAATGATTGATGCAATGGCCATTACGTTGGTCTCGCTGATCCCAGAATCTTTAGGGCCATTTTTACCTGTAATCGTTGCGTATGCCAGTGCCCCTTTTACTTTCTTTATGTCAAATAATGCATTCTATTTTGGCGTACTTCCCATTATCGCACAGGCAGCTGATGCCTATGGAATTAGCGCGGCAGAAATAGGACGCGCCTCGATAATAGGGCAGCCGATACACGTATTGAGTCCTTTGGTGGCTGCAGCACATTTGCTAATAGGCTTAGTGGGCACTGAATTCGGGGATTTACAACGGTTTGCCGTGAAATGGGCATTAGGGACTGTCACTGTCATGACAATAGCAGCGATAATCTTGGGAGTCATTTAGTGAAAAGGGACGGTAACCCTATCTTACGATCATGAAATTGATAATTGGAGGATTCTCAATGTGGATCATCACACTCTATAAAAACAGAGGTATTGTAATGTATGAATTTGAAACAGAACAAGCCGCAAGGGAAGTTTTCCGTAATATTCAGGGCAATAGGATTCTATCAGAAGTTATTTACTATAATGACCCAGGTTTAGCACATCAGGTTGGACAAGAAGCATAATGATAGCAATGAATCGTAGAGGTGGTTTATGGGCTAGTTAAGAATAAAGGGTAACTTTACAAAATATGATGATTAAAACGCAAATCAAACAGCAAATTGTTTACCCCAAAAAAGCTAAGGCTTTATTGGGGTTTTACTATTATTTTAGACGGCTTTAACTATGATTTTTGTGGTAATCTTCGCAAGATTCATGACAGTATCCAGTCTCGTACCATTTAAAGATTGTTGGGGCAAAAGGGGATCTAAATAATTCACGACGGCTTTTAGGTGATAATCACCCAATTCAGGTAATGATTTACTCATGGCTTCACCAGGGCTAAAAGGACCTTTTGTCAGAAATATAGAACCTATTTGATGATAACCTCCCAAACAGGCATCTATGCCAAAAATAAAGGGATTTTTAAATTGCTTCTTTATTTCTTTAAAAACACTTTTCAAATTAAGGGCGTGAACAGGTTCTGCAAGTGTTCCGAAGACAGGATAAGGGACTTGGTTTTCTCTTAGCATCGTCCCTACTAAAGGTCCGAATGAATCACCCGTGGAACGATCTGAACCAATACATAAAAAGATGACTTCTTTGGACGTTGGCCGAAGAACTCTCGCGATATGAAAAGACATTTCGTCTATTTCACCTTCTGCCTCCAACGTATAGTTGCAATACTGCATTTCTTTTTTTGTCTCGCCTTTTTTTCTGCCGTTAAAAGGATACATGCCTACACCCCCTGGAGTTCCATGATCTTGAAGAAATTATAACATGATTAATAATTCCTCGAAATATTATGGAAATCACTTGCCTTCCTGATTAATTTCATATTTTCAGTTTCGCAATTAATCTCAAAAAAATACAGCAGCCATATCAATTGGATTATCAATTCTTGATTGTTTGTATGTTGTAAATATATAGATTAATTGGGATTTTTGATAAAATAGTAGAAAGCAAAAAAATCTACTAGTATGAAATGATTGGTTTTATAGAAGGAAGTGTAAGTATTGTTTAATCAATTAACGAATAACAATAGTATTCTTAATCAATTACGTGCAGACTGTGAGAATTGTTTCGGTTTGTGCTGTGTAGCTTTGCCTTATGCAAAATCTGCTGATTTTGCATTTGATAAAGATGGAGGTATACCATGTTCAAACCTGCAATCAGATTATCGTTGCGGCATCCATGAAAATCTCAGAGCAAAAGGATATCGAGGCTGTACGGTATATGAATGCTTCGGTGCTGGTCAAAAGGTATCTCAACTCACTTACGATGGAAACGATTGGCGGAACAACCCAGCGTCAGCAAAGGAAATGTTCGATGTATTTCCTATAATGCAACAACTTCATGAAATGCTTTGCTACTTACATGAAGCACTGAATTTAGATGATGCGAAACCTCTTCATCGAGATTTGCAGGCTGCTTTTGAAGACACGGAATATCTCACTAAACAAAGTGCAAAGTCTATCATGGACCTGAATGTACCAGCTCATAGAGCGATCGTTAACGATTTACTTTTGCGCACAAGTGAAATGGTACGTGCAAAGGTTTCATTTAAGAAAAAACAAAAAAAACAGAACAAAATAGGTAGGGGAAGTGACCTTATCGGTGCAAAGTTGAGAGGTGCTGACCTTAGGGGAGCAAACTTAAGAGGAGCCTTGTTTATTGCATCTGACCTCAGAGAAGCTGACATGAGAGTGACGGATCTTATCGGTGCAGACTTTAGGGACGCTGATCTAAGCGGTGCCGATCTCACCGGAAGTTTCTTTATCACACAAGCACAGATTAACTCGGCAAAGGGCGATATGAAGACGAAATTACCGCCTTCTCTAAGCATTCCCGATCATTGGAAGTAGAAGTATAGCTAAGATCGGACCTAACTTTCATGCAGAGCTAGTGCTTCATGAATAAGAAAATTGTTTAATTCACGAGTAATGGGAAATTTTAATACATAGTGTATGAACATCAATAGAGCAGGAAAAATATCTTTCAAGTAAATTAGTTTTGGCTTTAATCCGAAGCTTTTTTCAAAGAGTGAATTCTGACTAACATGCGATTCTTCATTTGGAAGGATCGTCTTTTTAAATTGGGCGGAAACTTTTCATATATCCATTTGACTCTGACGTTGCGTAATGCCTTAAAGTAATTGATATCGAAAGGAGGTAAGAAGCAGTGGCAATGAAAGTGAAAGAGCTGGCCGATTTAGTTGGCATTAGTGTGCGGACACTGCATTATTATGATGAGATCGGGTTGTTATCGCCAGAAGAAATAACCGATGCAGGTTATCGCCTTTATTCGAATGATGATCTTGAGATGCTGCAGCAAATCCTGTTTTTCAGGGAACTTGACATGCCGTTAAAGGAAATAAAACAAATGATAAACAGCTCTTCGTTTGATAAACAAGAAGCGTTAAAGCAACATCAAAAAATGTTACGGGAGAAACGCAGTCAGCTCGATAAATTAATTAAGACGGTCGAAAAATCGATTAAGCATATGAAAGGGGAAATTCAAATGACGAATAAAGAAAAATTTGAAGGATTTGACTTCAGTCAGAATCCATATGAAGAAGAAGCCCGCAAGCTTTGGGGGGATAAAGCTGTTGATGAGTCGAAGGCTAAAGTGGCGGGCATGTCCAAAGATGCACAGAAAATTGTATCGGATATCTATATAAAACTTGCGTCAATCCGAAATGCTTCGCCCAAGTCGGAGGAGGCCCAAGAGGCAATTAAAGAATGGTATGATTGTTTGAACAATAACTTCGGAACATACTCACTGGATGCTTTCAAAGGATTAGGTCAAATGTACGTGGATGATCAACGCTTCACCAAAAATATCGACCAATACGGTGAAGGTTTAGCAAAATTCATGTGTGAGGCGATGGGGCACTTTGCTGGTGCTAACAAAAATTAAATCTCAAGATTAAGAAACTTCATGATGGAAGGTTGCTCCGGCAACCTTCTTATTTTGGAGCTGAATATCAGGCAATATACGGCTTTTACCCAACAGGGTAAGAATCTATTGGAAATGACTATTAAAAAGATGATGGCAAGAAACACGAATAATTCGATGTATAGTTCCAAAATAAAAACACCTCCATTTATATAGTATAATGATTATGTAAAAATTCCCATTATATTATTGTAGGCTGCGTTGTGCGTCTGCCTTATAGCGAGGTGCTGGTTAAAATGGAACTTTGGAAAATGAGTCAAAAGGTATCGGAGCTAAGCGATGTGATTCCTTATTATTTTTTTAGTATAGTCTCTTCCTGTCTGTCGCTTTCCACAATGATGGTTATTTTGAGCGAGGGTTCCTTGGAGGTGCTTGCCATTATCGTGTTTTCTTTTTATGTCGTTATCCCTTATTTATTATTTGCTGTTCCGGTACAGGTCCTTTTCAATAAACATCCTAAAAAATTCAGTTTAATTTATTTTTGCCTTTATATTTTTTTCTCTTTGCTGGCTGTATTCATTTATAGTTCGGTGCTTAATTTTGACTTCAGCATGGAAGTATTAACTACAAAGAATTACTATGCAATAAGCCTTTCGGCAGCCATATTTTTTTGGTTTTGGGACTCGGTCTTTTTACAAAAAAAGAGGTTTTCATCATAAAAGGGACCAAGGAAATGGTCCCTATTCGACATTATTTCTTTAGCATGTTTACTATTTCTTTAGCTTTTTCTAATGTAACTCCTTCAATAATACTGTTATTTTTTCGAACAGCCGTACCGAAATGATAGTGACCGGTATGCAACTCTGAATCGATAGAAAGGATATTATCCTTATTTAAGCCGCTTCCAACAAGTATTGCTATGTCGCCGCAGACTCTTTTCATTTGTTGAATGGTTTGCATGCGGCTGGGGAAATCCCCATGACCACCTGAGGTCAATATCGTTGTGATTTCCGGATATTGTGCTAGCATCTCAGCTGAAACGACTGGGTCGTTTGTGTCATCGATGGCTCGGTGGAATGTAATCTCCAAACCTTCACATACCGTCAATAGTTCTTCGAGGTATGGTCGATTGATTTCATTTTTTTCATTTAATGCACCCAATACGACCCCGTTCGCTCCGAGTGAACGAATGATTTGGATATCTTTTTTCATAATTTCCAAGTCGTTTTGAGTATAACAAAACGACTGGCTATGAGGCCTTACCATCACGTTGACTGGTATCTTTACTGAATTGACGACAGCCTCTATCAGGGCGTGGCTGGGAGTTAATCCCCCCTCGGCTAAAGAACTGACAAGCTCGATTCGGTCTGCGCCCGATTCTTCGATTAAAATGGCATCTTCTATCGTTGTGGCAATGAATTCAATGTACATTGGATTTTCCTTTCCTGCATGCAAGTGTTATAAGAATAGTATGTATAAGATTATTAAATCCATTAAGAATAGTAAAGTCAATTCATTAATAGATACAAAGACCTCTTAATTAAATACCTGCTCTAGTTTTCCCTAGTTTTCCTCAAGTGGGATTTCTTTATTTCTCATATTTATGAAACGAAATAAACATTCGAACGTATAAAAAAAGGAATATATTCAATGGTATATTTGAAAGTGGAATGTTTGGCGGAGTAATTAAATGAAAATCATCATGACGGAGGTTATTTAATTGGATAAAGAAAGTAAGGAAGTAAAGAAATCGAAGTTTTACAAAGTAGGGATGGGATTCCTGATCATTTCCCTTCTCACTTGGATCATTCCTGTCGTAGCTCCTTTTACGCCATTTTCGACTGCGGTTAAAGCGGGGGTCATAACAGGTGCGATCGTCTTTGCGGAAGTCATGTTTTGGGCAGGCGCGCTTTTGGTTGGGAAAGAAGTGGCTGCTAAATATAAAGGTTATTTAAACCCGAAAAATTGGAGAAAAGAAAAAGGATGAAGCTGTTTTTTATAAAAAAGGTCTGGGAGTGAAGCTCCATGGAAACTGAGTGGTTGAAAGTTTTCGATTCCGATCGCAATCAAACCGGCGTGGCTTCGCGTGAGGAAGTACATAGATTGGGACATTGGCATGAGGTTTTCCATTGCTGGTTCGTCAGTAGGGAAGCGGGCGTGGATTACCTATATCTTCAACATCGTTGTGCGATGAAAAAAGATTATCCGAATCTATTGGATATTACGGCTGCCGGTCATTTGCTGGCTCATGAATCGGTATACGACGGAGTCAGGGAGATCAAAGAAGAAATAGGCATTGACGTTTCCTTTGACGAGTTGGCTCCATTAGGGATTATTGAATACCATCAAACGAAAGAAGATTTCATCGACAAAGAACTGGCAAACGTCTTTCTATATGAAAGTGAACATCGCTTAGATGATTTCACCCTGCAGCCAGAAGAGGTTTCCGGAATTGTGAAGGTTGTGCTGAATGACTTCGAAGAGCTTTGGACCGAAACGAAGGACAAGGTGAATATTAAAGGATTTGAAATGAATCAAGCAGGCCGTAGGATGATGATCGATCGATTTGTTGGACGGGATGAGTTCGTGCCGCATGATCTTTCCTATTATGAAAGCATCATTAGGTTGATCAGAGAAAACCTCGCTAAATGAAAATAAAGCCCCGACAAAACGATTCAAGTTTTGTCGGGGCTTTTTAATCATTAAGTATATCGACCTGTGTCTTTCCCTGTCAACGGCAGTCTATTGGCTCGTTTCGTCTCAGCTCGATACGCATTTGTCCTGAATTCCTCATAGGGATAATGACTTTGTCTCTGTGGTGATTCAGTTGATAAAGCGAGACATACCAGACTGTTATAGTGATTGCAGGATTCGAGTTAAAAGAGGTTAATGTAGTTTTTCTTGAACTAGGGAATTTATCACTTGTAAGAATATGACAAAATTGTAAGATGAACAGTGTACAAATTTTGTTAAGGGGATGAGTGAAATAATGAAAAAAATGGTTTTAAGCATTTCATTTTTTGTAGCTTCTTTAGTCCTTTTTGGCTCCCTTGATTTTTTTGCCAGCAAAGCATCTGCAGAAACACACACCTATGACGGAAAAAGTCCCTACTATAATAGCTGTGCCAATAGCGCAGTCACGAAGAAGTCCGTGAAAATTTATGCCAACGGTGCTTCTGCCAATTTGGAGTTGAAATTCAGCACAACATGCAAAACGGCTTGGGCAAAGATGACTCTTAGCAGACCGGCTAAAACGGATGGGGAAGCAACGGCATTGGTTGTTCGAAATACTGATAATAAACAATTCAGCTGTGCATCTCCTGGAGGAAATGGTGAAATAAATAAAGGTCAAACGACTTGCTATACACCAATGGTATATGATTTAGATCCGCGAAAAGCAAAAGCGGTCGCTTTTTGGCCATATACAGCAGGTGAAACCGGCTGGTATTAATGAAAAAAGAAAAACCTTCATCTATTTTTATGCAAAGAAAGGATGAATGAATTGAATAAAAACCTTAAAATGATAGGTTTAGCCATGGTGATGACACTGTCGATGTTTCTTGTCGATTTTGGATTTGGGAAAAATCAAGCACTGGCCGAAACACATGCTTATGATGGAAAAAGTCCATACTATAATAATTGTGCAAGTTCGGCGGTAACGAAGGATAAAAAATGGATCGATTCCAATTCGTACGTAGAATTGAAATTCAGCACTGTCTGTAAAACCGCCTGGGCAAAAGTGACCGTAACACGCCCCGCCGTATACAACCATGAAGCGGATGCCAGAATCGTCCGAAGTACTGATGGGAAAGCCTATACATGCGCCAGTTCAGGTGGCAACGGTGTCGTGAACAAAGGGCAGACCGCGTGCTATACACCAATGGTTTATGATTATGACCCGCGCAAAGCACAGGCCCAGGGGATACATGCGATCCCTAATAGTGATGCATATAAAAAAGCGGTGACCATTTGGTACTAAAAAATAAAGGCGCAAAAAAAGCATCCGCATAGTCGGATGCTTTTTTTGCGGTCAGATTGTACTCACGCCTTCATTTCTGATTCCAATTGAAGTAAATATTGTTTCATCTCCGTACCTCCACGGTAACCGGTAATGGCCCCGTTTTTTCCGATAACCCGGTGACATGGCACCGTGATCAGAACAGGATTGGCACCAATGGCCGTACCGACCGCCCGAACAGCTGCAGGTCTTTGGATGATTTGGGCAATATCGGAATAGGAACAGGTTTTTCCATAGGGTATTTGATTCAGCGCTGCCCAAATTTCTTGTTGAAAGGGCGTGCCTTTTACATCTGTCGGAAGAGAGAAAATCTGCCTGGTCCCTTCGAAATATTCTTGGAGTTCTGTTAGATAGGGTGTTAATGCCTTTTCATTTTCAACAAGGCTCGCCATTGGAAAGCGTTTTTGTAGCCAAGACTTCAGTTCTTCATACGTTTGACCGGGAGAGCCTACATAGCAAAGCCCTTTTTCCGTTTTGGCCACATATAACTGCCACCTATCATAATGCAATATGGCCCAATCAATGATTTGTTCTTTATCATTCTTCATATTCTTCACGCTCCAAAGCTTGAGTTTTAAGATAAGCTTTCCGATATCCTGAAGGGGTATTCCCCATTTTACTTTTGAATAGCGTCATGAAATAGGGTGTGCTCGAGAACCCGACAGCCAAGCCTATTTCAGTTACCGGCTGTTCGGAGTTTTCCAGCAGCCTCGTTGCTTTTTCAAGGCGAAGCCGTTGAATGTATTCAGTGGGCGATATCCCCTTAACACGCTTGAATGATCGTTGTAAATGATAGGGGCTGCCGTGGGAAATATCCGCCAATTTATTCAATGTGAGGGGTTCGCTGTAATGGGTGTCGATCCATTCGGCTATTTGTTCAACCCAGTCTTCTGTCGGCAAATTCAGTCCTTCTGGTTTACATCGTTTACAAGGCCGGAAATCTTCTTCCAAAGCCATCATGGCATTTTTGAAAATCTTCACGTTTTCCTTATTCGGCACCCTGGATTTACAGGAGGGCCTGCAAAAGATGCCCGTCGTAATTACTCCGTATAAAAAATGATCATCATATGCTGCATCACAATCTATAATAGCTTTCCAATATTCATTCGGGAAATCTGCTTTTTTCGGATTCACTACATTCACCTCTGCTTTTAGTATACAAGAAAGGGTTGATATACAAACATTTTGATAATATAAAAGCAAGATAACGTAATTATTCAATATGTTTAAGGGAGTTGAATGAATCATTATTTGAAGGAAAGAGCAAGATAACGTACCCATTTTTCATTAGAATAAAGAGAATAGGCCAAAGGAGGAGCAGGATGAAAGAGACATTATCAAATGATGAAGGCATGACTGAATTGAGAATTCGTGCACCAAAAGAGTTTAGTTTTTCGGAAAATCTTAAATATTTATCAAGATCCTCCAATGAATGTCTGTTCGATATTGTTGATCAAAAGATTTATCGAGCACTTGTTGTCGAAAACGAGACACTTTTAGTAGAAATCAGTGCGATGAATGAAACGGAGCTGACCGTTCGATTTCCAGGAAGAACTATACCGATGGATAATCAGGTAAAGAACGCTGTTTCCCAATACGTTCGTCACTGGTTCGATCTTGAGAGAAATCTGCTTCCTTTTTATGAGCTGGCCCAAAATGACCCTTTATTGCAAAAGCCGGTAAGCCAATTCTTCGGTTTGAGAAATATGGGCATCCCTGATTTATTTGAAGCGATTGCCTGGGGAATACTTGGACAGCAGATTAACTTGACTTATGCCTATACCTTGAAACGGAGGCTTGTGGAGGGATTTGGTGATTTTGTTGAATTCCAAGGAAAGCAGTATTGGCTGTTTCCGAAGCCTGAGGTGATCGCGAAATTGGCGGTCGAAGATTTTGTCGATTTGAGGATGACGGTGAAGAAGTGTGAATATTTAATAGGTGTTGCTCAACTGATTGCAGAAGGAGAACTTACAAAAGAAAAGCTGTTGAATGCAAAGGATGTAAAAGAGGCTGAAAAAATGCTGACCAAAATACGGGGAATCGGTCCGTGGACAGCGAACTATGTCCTGATGCGCTGTTTACGTTTTCCAGCAGCTTTTCCCATCGATGACGTCGGACTGCATAATTCCATGAAACTGGTCATGCAAACGGAAGCAAAACCAACGAAAGCGGAAATCCGTAAACTATCGGAAGCGTGGGCTGATTGGGAATCCTATGCGACCTTCTATTTATGGAGATTGCTATATTGACTTAGTGTATATTTTTCTTTTCGTCGATATATCCCTAAATTCGGAGATAAAACAGTAGAATGCGTCGATATATCCCTAAATTCGGAGATAAAACAGTAGAATGCGTCGATATATCCCTAAATTCGGAGATAAAACAGTAGAATGCGTCGATATATCCCTAAATTCGGAGATAAAACTATAGATTACGTCGATATATCCCTAAATTTGAAGATAAAATAGTATGCGTCGATATATCTCTAAATTCGGAGATAAAACAGTAGAATGCGTCGATATATCTCTAAATTCGGAGATAAAACAGTAGAATGCGTCGATATATCTCTAAATTCGGAGATAAAACTATAGAATGCGTCGCTATATCCCTAAATTCGGAGATAAAACAGTAGAATGCGTCGATATATCCCTATTCGGAGATAAAACAGTAGATTACGTCGATATATCTCTAAATTCGGAGATAAAACAGTAGAATGCGTCGATATATCCCTAAATTCGGAGATAAAACAGTAGAATGCGTCGATATATCCCTAAATTCGGAGATAAAACTATAGATTACGTCGATATATCTCTAAATTCGGAGATAAAACTTTAGTATCGTCGATAAATTGCATTTCCAGCCCAAACACCTTGAGTCCATATATCATAACTTATTACATTCAATCTTATAGAGGTGAATGACCATGTATATGTACCCAATGTACCATTATGAAGATCAAGCTTTTCTTGAACGGCAGTTTCCCGGTCTATCCGGCTTTCCGGGCATCCCTGGTATGCCTCAATTTCCAGGTCAACCAGGACCGCCGCCGGGTTCGCAAGCACCAACAGCTCCCCCGCCAACGTTTATCCCCCACCAGCAATCGGCTTCAACATTTGCCGTAGATCCAGGTGCCATTTCGTTTTGTCTGTTCAGGAATACTTTTATATGGCTAAATAATGGTGCGAGTTTCTGGTATTATCCCATTTTCGTCGGTCCGCGTTCTGTTGCCGGTTTCAGGTGGAATGGCAGGTTCTGGACGTTTTTTGGTATCGATACAAGACAAATCAATTCTTTTAGCTGTTTTTGAAAAAATGCTCAAAGGAGATGCTTCCTTTGAGCATTTTATGTTTCAGATTGTTTTGCTTTCTTCCAATACGAAAAGGTATGGTAGCCAGACAGAAGCAGTGCTATCCAAAGAAATACATCATTAAGAGAAATGCCTATCGCTGATCGTCCTCCTAAAGCGGTCAACACTCCCACTACGGAAAGGAGATACAAGGTGGAAAACACCTGCTCCTTGATTCTCGCACCATGATTGGCGTGACCATCTTTCTTAAATAGGGCACTGAGAAATAATCCTATCATAACCCCAAGAAGTACCTCGGGTGAAACGATATCAGAAAGAAAAAAGACTGGAAAAAAATCATAAATCAGCAAAAGGGTGATGATGATCATATAAATCATTTGGTCGCCCTCTCTTTTTTTTGTTAAATTATACCTTATTTTGTTACTTAAATCCTTTCATTTTTGAATGTGGCGAAATAAACGGCCAACAATGTTCAATATTTAATAGAAATGGTAAAATCATTATGCTCCTATAAAATTTAGTGAATGAAAATGAAAATAGAGGATGCTGTTGAATATGAGGAAAGTATCGCTGGAAACCAAGATTCTCGGGTTAGTCTTATCGTTGAGCCTTTTTTTGATTATCTTATTGACGACTTCTTTTTCCTATATGGAAGGAAGGCAAATAGCGAAGGATAAAGGTCAATTGGCGTTGGAACTTTCAAAGACGGTTAGCTTCATGCCTACAGTTACAGAGGCCTTTGAAACGGATGATCCCGCTCGCATAATCCAGCCGATTGTCGAAAAGATCCGCAAGGAAACAGGGGCTGAGTTCATCGTTGTAGGGAATGCAGAGGGAATTCGCTATTCCCATCCGCTGGCTTCCGAAATTGGGAAGCGGATGGAAGGCGGGGATAATAGCAGGGCCATTCGGGAAGGCGAATATTATGTCTCCGAAGCGGCAGGATCACTCGGACTTTCCATTCGGGGGAAGTCACCGGTATTCAATGAGGCTGGAAAAATAATTGGAATCGTCTCCGTCGGTTTTTTAGTGGACGATGTCCGCGCCCAAATTTTCAAGGATTTGTCCAAAGAGATGATTGTATCTTTAGCGGCCATCATGATATCGATCATTGGCAGTTATATGCTGGCAAGGAGCATACGTAAAGATACATTGGGGCTGGAACCATTTGAAATCGCCAATTTATATAAAGAAAAAAATGCAGTGCTGCATTCGGTGAAAGAAGGGATTCTGGCCATTGACCAAAATGGGTCGATTACCTCGATGAATCAGCCGGCGAAAAAATTGCTGGATATTAAAGAGTCGGTTCGCCATTTGAACGTGGATAACGTGGATGGCCTATTTCCTTCGAAATATTTATTCGAAGTGCTGAAGTCCGGTGAACCGCAAGTGGATAAGGAGATTTCATGGAAAGACAAATCGGTTATCGTTAATTGTACGCCAATCTTCGATAGTGAAGGGGTAAGCGGTGTTGTCGCTTCGTTCCGTGATCGAACGGAAATTGAGGAAATGGTCAACACATTATCTGAAGTGAAGATGCATTCAGAGGATTTAAGGGCACAAACCCATGAATTTACCAATAAACTATACGTCCTTTCAGGATTGATACAATTAGGGGAATACGATGAAGCGATAGAAATGATTCAAAGCGAAACATCCGAATTGCATTCCCTGAACCGTGTCGTGTTCGAACAGATAAAGGATACAAAAGTACAAGCCCTGTTACTTGGTAAGATAGGGAAAGCATCAGAGAAGAAGATCATCTTTGAAATAGACGCACAAAGTTACCTAGAGAAACTGCCGGATCATATAAAATTGTCACAACTAACATTGATTCTAGGCAACATTATCGATAATGCACTTGAAGCGGTTTCAAGCATGGAAGAGCCGCGCGTGAAATTTTTCGCCACAGATATCGGAAATGATATGGTATTTGAAGTGAGTGATAACGGAAAAGGAATACCTGAGGATGCCATCGCCCATATTTTCGATCGGGGTTTCACTTCGAAAAACAGCGGAAGTCCGAGTGGTTATGGACTTTCGAATGCTGATCATGTCGTAAAAGAGCTGGGCGGCATCATCGAAGTTCAAAGCGAGGATGGAAACACCATATTCACCGTGTATCTTCCTAAAGAACAGAGAGGAGGGAAATGATGCTGAAGATAAGAGCAGTCATCGCAGAAGATGATTTTCGTGTAGCGGATATCCATGAAAAATTCTTAAAAAACTTTGATGAAATAGAAGTGGTCGGAAAAGCTGTCAATGCCAAAAAAGCGCTTCGTATCTTGGAACAAAAAAGGCCGGATCTGCTTTTGCTTGATGTTTATATGCCAGATCAGCTTGGTACAGACCTCCTTCCGGACATACGTAAAAAATTCCCGAATGTGGATATTATCATGATTACCGCGGCAACGGATAAAGAACAACTTGAAAAGGCGCTTCACTATGGTGTAGAGAATTATTTAATTAAACCAGTGGAAATGAAGCGCTTCAACCAAGTTATCGAAGAGTATCTGAAGAAAGTCCATCTGATGAAATCCAAACAAGAAATAGATCAGGATTTTGTTGATCTCATTTTGAAAAAGGGATCTTCCGTTTCGGAAACGAATGATGGGCCGTCCTTACCGAAAGGGGTCGACGAAATTACTTTGGCGAAAGTGATCGAGGTACTCGAAGCAAGCGATATCGGTTTGTCGGCTGAGCAAGTGAGCGGTCAGATCGGTGCTTCCAGGACAACCGCGAGACGCTATCTGGAATACTTGATATCCGTTAAGAAATGTAAAGCGGAAGTCGTATACGGGGTGGTGGGAAGACCTGAACGAAGATATTATAAAATTCAATAGAATTAAATGTGGAGCACCTTCAAGATTGGAGGTGTTTTTTTATGCATGCTGTACAACGGTTAAAATGGTTTGAAAGATTTAAAAAATAGCAATGTGAGTTAGTTTAGAAATCCTCTGCAATGCATAAAGATTTAGTCACTGTTTGCTGAATAATCGTATCTTTTCCTTAAAGAACCCGCCATTCAACCCGGGGAATGGAGTCTGGTTCACTCTGAAAAATCGCCTCCGTGAACACAATGAACACAATTAATTTAATAGTTTTAAAACACAATAAATTGAAAACGCTTACAGACAAAGTGATTTCATATACAATTTAGAAAATTAGAAAATTAGAAATTGAGGAGTGATCATATGCTCGCTTTATTAGGATACTTGATGATAGTAGTGTTTATGATTTTAATTATGACAGGGCGACTTACAGCCATGATAGCTTTGATTGCAGTACCAAGTGCCTTTGCACTTATTGGTGGGTTTGGCGGTAAAATGGGCGAAATGGCTTTGGAAGGAATCAAAGATGTGGCGCCAACGGGCATCATGATATTGTTTGCGATCCTTTTCTTTGGCATTTTGATCGATGCTGGCGTTTTTGACCCGATCATCAATACAATCCTTAAGGTTGTAAAAGGAGATCCAGTCAAAATTGCAATCGGCACGGCAGTACTGGCTTTGCTAATTTCCTTGGATGGAGATGGTACGACAACATATATGATAACGATTTCAGCCATGCTTCCGCTATATAAACGGATTGGAATGAGACCGCTAGTATTGGCCGGTATTGCTGTTTCGTCATCTGGAGTCATGAATCTACTTCCTTGGGGAGGCCCGACAGCACGGGTGATGACCGCTTTAAAACTTGAAATGTCCGATGTTTTCACACCTGTCATTCCTGCGATGATTGGCGGAGTCCTATTCGTCCTTTTCATGGCATATTGCCTGGGTAAAAAAGAAAGAAAGAGAATTGGGATCATTGAAGTCGATTATCGTGCAGTGGCACAGCATGCGGCTGCAACGGAAGATGCTTATCTTAAACGTCCTAAATTGATAATATTCAATTACGCATTGACTCTTACACTATTGGTTGCGCTGATCATGGAACTTATGCCTTCAGCAGTCCTGTTCATGATAGGTTTTGCGATTGCCATTACGGTTAATTATCCAAAACTCAAAGATCAAAAAGAACGTGTGGCAAATTATGCAGACAATGCTCTATCTGTCATTTCGATGATTTTTGCTGCAGGTGTCTTCACTGGAATCCTTGCAGGTACGGAAATGGTCGATGCCATGGCAAACTCTTTGATTCAACATATTCCAGATCAAATGGGTGCACATTTTGCTGTAATCACGGCCGTCATCTCTGCACCTTTCACGTTCTTCATGTCTAATGACGCATTTTATTATGGTGTGCTCCCATTACTTGCTAAAGCGGGAGCTGCTTATGGAATTGACCCTGCCTTGATCGGCAGAGCTTCACTATTAGGGTTGCCCGTCCATCTATTAAGCCCGCTTGTTCCATCCACCTATCTATTGGTTGGAATGGTAGGGGAAGATTTCGGTGCTTTGCAGCGCACCTTCCTGAAATGGGCATGCGGATCGACGCTTGTCATGATAGTGGTATCTGTTCTATTGGGAATCATCCCACTATAAAGCTCCATTTATAAAAGAGTCCCGTTCGTCAAGATGCGAACGGGACTCTTTTCTGTCTGCATCAAGCGCTGAATAAATCTGGTAAAGTGAGATACATTATGTTTGTCTTCTCTTTCGCGACAAAGTTAGCTTTTTCTTTTATTGAATGCGGAAGGTACGTACCTTAAGATTAAAGGCAACTATATTAATATGAAGGGAAGAGTGCAAAATGGCTCACTTTAATATAAAAGTTGCAGTTCAAAAGTTCGGTAACTTTCTAAGTTCAATGGTCATGCCGAATATATCAGCTTTCATAGCATGGGGGCTAATCACTGCCCTATTCATCCCATCTGGTTTCCTGCCAAATGAAAGCCTTGCCAAAATGGTTACACCAATGGTTACGTTTTTACTGCCGCTTTTAATTGGGTATACGGGTGGTAAACTAATCCATGACCACCGTGGCGGCGTAGTCGGTGCCATTGCGACAATGGGCGTCATCGTTGGATCTGACATCCCGATGTTCCTTGGAGCCATGATAATGGGGCCGTTCGGCGGATATGTCATCAAGAAATTCGATCAATTGATTGAAGGGAAAATAAAAGCCGGTTTTGAAATGCTTGTTAATAATTTCTCAGCGGGGATAATTGGCGGCTTATTGTCCATTCTATCCTTCTTGGCCATCGGGCCTGCTGTAGACGTATTTACAGGCTGGCTTGTAGCAGGAGTAGATTGGCTTGTCGGTACAGGTTTACTGCCGTTGACAAGTATCCTGATCGAGCCTGCCAAGGTATTGTTCTTGAACAATGCCATCAATCATGGTGTACTATCACCAATCGGTGTAGAGCAAGTTAAACAAACTGGGGCTTCCATCCTGTTCCTTCTGGAATCGAATCCTGGACCTGGTATCGGCGTATTGCTTGCCTATTGCTTTTTTGGAAAGGGAACGGCGAAGAAATCGGCGCCAGGAGCTGCCATCATTCATTTCTTCGGCGGGATCCATGAAATTTATTTCCCTTATATCCTAATGAAGCCGATGTTATTCTTAGCCGTCATTCTTGGAGGCATGAGTGGGGTTTTCACATTGGTCCTACTAGGCGGAGGATTGTTCGCTCCAGCTTCTCCAGGCAGCATACTTGCCATTACAGCAGTAACTCCGCATAATGCGGGGGCATATATTGCTAACTTTGCAGGCGTGATCGTAGCGGCCCTTGTTTCATTCATAGTCGGTGCATTCATCTTGAAAACAGGAAAGCAATCCGAAGAGAATATTGAAGATGCCGCGAAAAAAATGCAAGAAATGAAAGGCAAGAAAAGCTCTGTTGCCAATGTATTCGCTTCAGATCCGGGAACGATGCCAACAAACGTCAGCAAAATAATATTTGCCTGCGATGCTGGGATGGGATCAAGTGCAATGGGGGCTTCGCTGCTTCGCAAGAAGGTGAAGGAAGCCGGATTGAATATCGCTGTTACCAATACGGCGATCTCTAACATTCCTGCTGATGCCCAAATCGTCATAACACAGGAAGAGTTAACTCCGAGGGCACAGAATAAAGTGCCGAATGCTTATCATGTATCCGTCGATAATTTCCTATCGAGCCCTGAATACGATTCATTGCTTGCACGTCTTCAGGATGACGGTACCGATGAACTGCATGAAATCGTCGAAGATGCTGAAGAGAAGGTTCCCGGTGTTCGTGAACATTCAATCGAGCCTGGCATCAACGAGGATGAGCAGGATGATAATGAATTGCTTCGTGAAGAAAACGTCTTCCTTAATCAGCAATTCGCCAATAAGGAAGAAGCAATCCGCTTTGCGGGAAGAGCTTTGGTCAATGCAGGTTACGTAAAGGAAAGCTATATTGAAGCAATGATTGCCCGTGATGAATTGACTTCAACCTATATGGGGAATGATGTAGCCATTCCGCACGGAACCGAAGAAGCTAAGAAAGATGTCCTTAAATCTGGATTTACCGTTTTACAAATTCCTGATGGTGTCGACTTTGACGGCCAAAAGGCTCGATTAATATTCGGCATTGCCGGCAAGGACGGGACACATCTTGAAATTCTATCTGGCATTGCAGTTACCTGCTCTGAGATGGAGAATATCGAAAAGATGGTTAAAGCCACATCAGCCAGGGAATTGATGGATATTATAAAAGTTGAAAATAATTAAATACACTTAACCAAGAATAGAAAAGCGTTTTACGCTTTTCTATTCAGTATTTTCTCGTGTTACTCCACCTGAAATGAGTTGGTAGCATGTATATTACTTCAAGGGAAAAATCAATTATAGAATTGATCATAAGAACTTCAGGAAAACATACAGCCTTATCCATTGCGACACAATTGAATGTTAGTGTCCGGACGGTTCAACGTGATCTGAAGTCTATAGAAAAAATCCTGCAATCATTTGAGTTGCATTTAACACGTAATACACATGAAGGCCTGTCCATCGACGGGAAGAATGAACAAGTCTTTCGGCTTGTACAGCACCTGATGGGCAATCATCCGATCGATCAAACGCCACAAGAAAGAAAGTTGCATCTTCTTTTAGCTTTACTACAGGAAGAATCATATAAAACTCAAGTTCTTGCAGGTGATCTCGGTATAAGCATTACGACTCTTACAACCTATTTGGACGAACTGACTGAATGGTTAAAGAATTTCAATATTGTGATTACCAGAAAAAGGGGAGTCGGAATAGAGCTTGCAGGCACAGAAGAAAATAAACGGAAAGCCCAGGCAGCCTATTTTTTGCACTTCTTTAATGAAGAGCTGATTGAAAGTTTATTTTTGTTGCAAGAAGGAAAATTCTCAGAAACCAAAATCCTCGACTATTTTGATCCAGAATATCTTCTAGCAATTGATGGGGTGCTGAACTCAACTTTTAACAGTGTCCATTCTCGTTTGGCGGATAGCGGGTATATAGGGTTAATTGTACATATTTATGTAACCCTGCAAAGGAATGAAAGCCAATTTTTTTTGGAGAAGGACTTCAAGAAAATAAGCGAACTTTCCGATGAGAATAATCTCATGAATAAAATAGGTAAGGAACTCAGCACCATGCTGGAAGTCTCTTTTACTATCGATGATATAAGCTATCTCGCCGCCATCCTTAAAGGTTCCAAGCTTCATGCAGCGGATGCCGTTCCATATGACAGTGTGTTGCTTGGCCAGCTGATAAGAAACCTGATAAAAGATGTTTCGGCACAACTGCAAATCGATTTGACCAAGGATTTCCCATTGTATCAAGGGCTCCTTGCCCATATGGAACCATCGCTTTTCCGGATCAAACAGGAAATGGGATTGTACAACCCCTTAACCGAGGATATTAAACGAAAGTATCCGGTTCTCTTTTTGGCAGTAAAGACCAGTCTGGAAAAGGGATTCAAAGAAATAAAAGAATTTCCTGAAGATGAAATAGCCTTCATCGTCCTTCATTTCGGATCTGCATTAGTGCTGCGGGAGGAAGAAATATCAATAAGGGCACTCATCGTTTGCCCGACAGGTATCGGTACGTCGAAGATGCTGGCAAGCAGGATCAAAAAAGAAATCATCGAAATCGAGACTGTAGAAATCAAGACGATCAAAGACATCCAGCAGCAGGGCAGCCTGAAAAACTATGATGTGATCATTTCTACCGTCCGGCTTCCGTATATCGATAGTGATTATATCCTTGTATCCCCTCTTTTGAGTGAAGAGAATATATTGAACATCAGGAATTATTTAAGGAAGAATATCGAAAACTTCACGAAGAATAAGCGCTATGGCAGTCATTCAGCCCATAAGGATACCGTGACCAAAAAAGAGGATGGCGAATTGAAAGATGTGCTGCAGGAATTGAAAGATGCCCAGCAGAGCATCGAGTCGATCATGGATAATTTCCGGTTTTATCGGCTGCCGCATCTGAAAGGACATCCAGAAATCCTTGAAGAAATGGTCAGGATCGCTGAAACGGAAGAACTGCTAGTGGGTACGGATGATGTGGTCGGATCCTTGAAGGAACGGGAAAAAAAAGGTGGTTTAGGCATTCCTGGCACTGGAATGGGCCTTTTTCATACGAGACATAAAAATGTGAAAGAACTGATATTCCAGGTGGCCCACCTCGAGGAATATCGTCTGGTCAAAGGGATGGACGGAAATGACGTCCATATGAAAAATTTGCTGCTGATGCTGGCACCTGAAGAATTGAGTGTGAAGCAGCAGGAAATCGTCAGCTTAATAAGTTCAAGCTTAATCGAAAGCAATGAAGCCATCATGATTTTTTCATCTTCGGACGAAGAAATGATTAGCAGAAGGCTGGAAGCCATATTTTTGGACTATTTATATACTAACTTGATAAAGGGATGATTGTAATGAAACAAGCAGTACATTTCGGTGCAGGAAACATTGGAAGAGGATTTATCGGAGCACTCTTTTCACAATCTGGATATCATGTGACATTTGTAGACATAGCGGATCAAATCATCGATCAGTTAAATGATAAAAAGCAATATCAAGTCAAACTGGCCACTGATCAACAAGAATCCGTCACGGTAGAAAATGTTTCGGGATTAAACAGCTTAAAGCAGGAAGAGGAAATCATAAAAGCAATTTCCGAAGCAACCTACCTTACCACTGCTATCGGTCCTAATATTTTGCCACATATCGCTCCTTTAATTGCAAAAGGATTAGCTTCAAGAGTGAAGGAAACCGATGAAAAACTATATGTGATTGCTTGTGAAAACCAAATATCGGCAACAGACCTTTTAGAAGGCTATATTCTAGAAAACTTGGATCAAGATACAAAGGAAAGCCTAGCCGATAAAGTATACTTCTTTAACTCAGCTGTCGATCGTATCGTTCCTATACAAAATAACGAAGGATCACTCGATGTTTTGGTGGAACCTTATTATGAATGGGTCGTTGAAACGAATGAAAACATTCCTGCCGTTGAAGGGATGACCATTGTAAAAGAACTCGCTCCATTTATTGAGAGAAAACTGTTTACCGTTAATACAGGACATGCCGTCATTGCTTACCTCGGTTATCTCAAAAATAAGAAATCGACGATTGACCAGTCATTGGAGGACGCAGGTATTGTAGAGCAAGTCAAGAAAACCCTAGGGGAAACGGGCGCTTATTTAATAAAGCAATACGGTTTGGACCCAGATGAGCATCAGCAGTATATCGAAAAAATCATTAATCGATTTAAAAACTCCTACCTCAATGACTCGGTGAATAGAGTCGGGCGTTCACCGCTGCGTAAGCTCGGGCCAAATGACCGTCTCGTGCGCCCTGCCATAGAAGCTAAGAAAGCCGGACTTTCCTATACTAATCTGGCGAAAGCGATAGCGGCCGCATTACTCTTTGATTTTAACGAAGATGAAGAAGCCCTTAAACTGCAAACGATGATCAAAGAACACGGTGTAGCTACCGCACTTAAGGAAGTTAGCGGATTGGACGAAAATAGCGAAATAACAAAAGAAGTTATCAACCACTACAACCAGTTGAAATAATAAAACCGAAAATCTCCTGAAACTTTTTCAGGAGTTTTTTCTTAATCAAAGAAGGAACCTAACATCCGATATCGTAACATAACCTTGAAAGCTTAAAAAAACCTTGTAAATAGTAATCGTTACGTTTTATAATGGAAGACAGTCAAGACAGGAGTGACATTTAGATTTTTTTAAAGTATAAATCGTAATCGTTTTGATTTAATGTAGTGAAAGGGGTATTTATGTTGTAAATATAGGGAATTGCTTGAGTTTAGGTTTTACAAAAGGCCATTTAGTGCAGTAAATCGTTAGTTTGGTGCATTTACTTAAGGATTTGCAGCTATTGCACGAGATTTAGAGCTGTTGCTCACGAGTTTTGAGCAAATACTCGTGAATTTAGGGCAAATACTCGTGAATTTGGAGCAAATACTCGTGAGTTTGACACAATTACTCGTGAATGGATACTTAATCTCGAGAAGCATTTACATAGTTTGATTTCGAATGAGTATTCGGCAATACGTTACCTGGTTTGTCATGATAGTAATGCTGCATTATAAATCGTAATCAATACGATTATACAGCGGCCAATAAAAAATAGTTGAGGTAATGGGGGAAATATATCGTGTTCAGAAAATGTAAATTGATTTTTATTATATGTTTATCATTCTTTCTTTTGGCTGCTTGTTCCACAGAGTCTGCGAAAGATCAAGGGGGAGGGGAGAAGGAAGTGAACTTGCTTTTTAATTTTGCGACTAGCTCGCTTGATCCGAATGTTGATACTAGTTATGTGTCACTAAGGGCTGGGATCACCGAGACATTGGTGCATCTCAATGATGAGAATTTGACCATCGAACCTTGGCTGGCGAAAAGCTGGGATAGCAAGGATGGTCAGTTATGGAATTTCGAGTTAAGGGAGGGTGTGACTTTTCAGAATGGAAAGCCGATGGATGGCAATGCGGTGAAGGCATCCTTGGAGAGGGCGATGAAAGATAGTCCGGCGATCAAGAATGCTTTGCGCATCGAATCGATAGAAGCGGACGGAAATGCGCTTACCATTAAGACGGAGGTTCCTTTTCCTGAGTTTCCTTCTGAGTTGGTCCATCCAAATACATCGATTATTGACGTAAAGGAAAGTGACTATATAAACAAGCCGATAGGAACGGGGCCATTTGCGGTTTCGAAGTTCATACCAGGTACGGCAGTTGATTTAATCCGGTATGAGTCTTACTGGGATGGAGCCGCAAAGCTTAAGAGAGCCAGGTTTTCGTTTAATGAAGATGCCAATGCACGGTCTCTTGCCCTTGAATCGGGAGACGCCGATATAGTTTTCCGTCCGGAAGTGGAAAGCCTGGAAAATTTAGAGGCGAGAGATGGTGTGAAGGTTGAATCGACTTCCACTTTCCGCGTACATCAAATGACGATGAATTTGGAACGTAAAGCATTGCAGGATATAGACGTCCGAAAGGCGATAGATGCCTTGATCGACCGTTCATCCATTGTGGATACGATTTTACATGGTCATGCAGAAGTGGCAACAGGGCCTTTTCCATCCACATTCTCTTTTGCTCCGGACTATCCGAAAAAAGAGAATGGAATGGAAGCGGCCAAGGGGTTTCTTGATCAGGCGGGATATAAGAAAGTGAATGGTGTCATGCAAAAAGACGGCAAACCGTTAACGTTTACACTTCTTACATATAGTTCACGTGCCGACCTGCCGTTAATTGCCCAAGTTTTTCAATCGGATGCCGGCCAGTTGGGGATTGATGTGAAAATCAAGCAAATAGAAATCCCTGAAGAGTATATGGCTGCCAATCGGGATTGGGATTTAACGACCTACAGCAATTTAACGGCTCCTCGCGGGGATGCCGGTTATTATTTAAATGCTACTTATCATCCAAAGGGAGCCTTGAACTTCAGTGGGGCCGATGATGATAACCTGACGTCCCTGATTGATAAGCTGAACGTAACGGTCGGACAGGAGAAGCGCTCGGATTTAGCTGAGGAGATTGCGATGTATGTGGATGAACAGGTGTATAATTCATTCATTTTACATCCGAATACACTTGTTGCTTATGATGCCGATAAAGTTGAAAACTGGATCACTTCAAGAAGCGAATACTACATGCTGACGAATGAATTGGATGTGAAGTGAATGTTCCGCATCTTAGTCCGGCGATTCATTGAGGTCGTAATTTTTGTCCTTGTGATTACATTCATCTCTTTCCTTTTTGTTCGGCTTGCTCCAGGGGACCCGGTTCTCTCGATACTTCAAGTGGATGATGTGTCGATCACAAACGAGCAAGTCAATGAGCTTCGTGAAGAATTGGGGTTCAATGATCCGCTGTTAGTGCAGTATGGAGATTGGTTTACGGACTTTATCCAATTGGATTTCGGAAACTCCTATCTGACCAATCAGCCAGTGATGGAGATGATCATGAGCGGGCTGCCTGCAACAATTGAGCTCGCGGTTGGGGCATTGCTTGTGATGCTTGGTATAGCCATTCCATTAGGTTCGCTTGCTGCATTGTACAGGGGAAGCTGGATTGATCAGATAAGCCGTGCCGTGTCTTTGTTAGGCGCAGCCATTCCTAGCTTTTGGCTGGGGTTGCTCTTAATCGATTTATTTGCGGTGAGATGGGGGGCCCTTCCAACAATGGGCAAGGACGGATTTCGTTCTTTGATTCTGCCGTCAGTCACTTTGGGGCTCGCCATCACAAGTGTGTACGTCCGTTTGCTGCGTTCAAGTTTAATAGATTCCCTTAGTCATGATTTCATCAGGGCCGCCCGATCAAGGGGGATTTCAGAGATGCGGATATTCTTTGCCCATGCATTTCGTTATAGCTTGCCCCCGGTCATTACCGTATTCGGTGTCAGCCTTGGCAGCCTGATCGGCGGTGTAGTGGTGATCGAAGTGATTTTTGCCTATCCAGGCATAGGTAAGATGGTCGTGGACTCGATTCGGTCGCGGGATTATCCAGTCATCCAAGGGTATCTGTTGGTTATGGCCATCATTGTATTCATGGTTAATAGTGCCGTGGATTTATCTTATCGCTATTTAAATCCAGAGCTAAGACTGAAGGAAAGGAAGCATGGAAAATGGAGTTAGTTATCAAAAAAAAATCCAAAAGGCGCTGGAGAATGACCGTCCTTTTTACGGTGATGGCTACAGTCCTGGCCGTTGCGGCTTACACCTTTCTTATTCTGAAACATGATCCGGCACTGGTCAATCTGGGAGAAAGGCTATGGCCGGTAAGCATGGAACATCCGTTAGGGACGGATCATCTAGGGCGTGATGTATTGACGCGTCTTCTGCTTGGCGCACAGCTGACGGTTGGCTACGGTTTTTTATCTCTGTTTGCCGCGGTTATCATCGGCGTCCCGTTCGGGGTGATTGCCGGTTTTAAAGGAGGGCTGATCGATCGGATCTTCATGCGCATTGCAGACGCGTTTCTCTCATTCCCTGATACGATTGTTGCCATTGTGCTTAGTGGCTTATTAGGACCAGGAATCGAAAATCTCCTGTTGGCGATCGTTCTAGTGAAATGGGTGAATTATGCCCGGCTTGTGCGAAGTACGGTAATCACCGAACGTCAAAAGGATTATGTCACAGCTGCTAAAATCAATGGATTAAGTTCATTTGGGATTATGCGGAAGCATCTATTTCCGCACCTTATCGGGAATGTGCTTGTATTGGCTAGCCTCGATTTAGGAAAAATCATTTTGCTCATATCTTCCTTATCATATATCGGGCTCGGGGCGCAGCCGCCGGCACCAGAGTGGGGAGCCATGCTGAATGATGCCCGGCCATACTTTCAATCCAATATGTTGCTGATGATTTACCCGGGGCTCGCCATCGTATTTGTCGTTCTATTATCCAACATACTCGGTGATTATTTGCGCGATGCATTCGATGTGAAAAAGGAGGTGGAATCATGAGCATTTTATCCGTGAGGCAGCTACATATCATGGGAAAGCAAAATCATATCGTCAAAGATCTTTCATTAGATGTGCATGAAGGTGAATGGTTCGCGCTTGTCGGACAAAGTGGGAGCGGCAAAAGCATGACGGCCATGGCAATATGTCAGCTGCTTGCACCCAATCTCCAAGCGAAGGGGGAAATATGGTACGGGGAAAAAAATCTATTAACGCTTACTTCCTCTGAAATAAGGAAGATTCGCGGAAATCGCCTGGCTTATATTTTTCAAGATTACCAGGGTTCATTCACACCGTTCCTTACAATCGGTCAGCATTTCGACGAATATCAGCGGACACATTCGACCCTTTCCAAAAAGGCAAGGCGGGAGCAAGCGGTAAAGGCGCTCATATCGGTGGGCCTGAATGAAGATATGTATAGCAGATACCCTTTTCAATTAAGCGGTGGGCAGCTTCAACGGGTATCCATTTCAATAGCCCTGCTGCTTGAACCGGATATCCTGATAGCGGATGAGCCGACCACAGCCTTGGACAGTGTATCTTCCTTTAAGGTCTTACAGCTGTTATCAAAGCTCCAAAAAGAAACCGGATGTGCAGTTTTGTTCATTACCCATGATTTACGTCATGTCAGGAAGTATGCGGATCGCATTGCGGTCATGAAAGACGGGGCGATCATTGAGACCGGTGATAAAAATCAGGTATTGAATCATCCGCAGCATGCTTATACAAATAAACTGATTCAATCATCGCCATCATTGAGCAGAAATCCATTCAAGCTTGAAGGAGTGTCAGGATGAGTTTATTAGACGTACGAAATGTCCATAAAACCTATGATAACGGAGTAGAAATACTAAGGGACGTGAATTTTAGCATCGAAAGGAAGGCATGCCTCGGATTAGTGGGAGAGAGCGGTTGCGGAAAAAGCACACTGGCCAGGTGCATTCTTCAGATTGAATCCTTTGACCAAGGTAGCATCCTATTTGAAGGAACTGCGCTGCAAAACAAAAGCGAACGAAGTCTAAAACCGTACCGCAAGAACATCCAGGCCGTTTTGCAAAATCCTGCATCGGCTTTGAATCCAAAACTAAGGATAAAAGATTCACTAATGGATCCATATCTTCAATTTGGCAGCGAGGTCAATCTGAAACATTTTACATATACAAGTGAAGTGAACTTTATCGGAAAGCTCCTGGATACCGTGGAGCTTCCAAAGAGTTTTGCTGAACGTTACCCGCATGAGCTAAGCGGCGGACAAAAGCAGCGTGTGACCATTGCACGCGCAATCAGCATTGAACCGGCCCTCATTATATTGGATGAACCGGCTTCAAGCCTGGACGTACTGTCACAAGCGGCGGTACTGAAATTGTTAGGCGGGCTGCGGGAGACTTTGGACATTTCTTACCTTTTTATTTCTCATGATCTGTCGGCAGTACAGGAGATGAGCCAACGGATCATGGTGATGAAAGGGGGTGTTATTGTGGATTCTTTCGAAAACGAAAAGCTTTTTTGCAGCGATCGCCATTCATACACAAAAGAACTGATTTCGATGTTTGAATAAGAGGTTGTGTTTATTTGGGGTTTAAATCGTAATGATTTCGATTAAAGTGAAACTTGATTAAGGAGGAAGTAAGGTGAACCACCGATCATATTTGGCCTTGGCCATTCCTCTGACCATATCGACGATAACGACGCCGTTGATAGGTGCGGTGGACACCGCTGTTGTGGGTCAGTTACCAAACCCTGCTTATTTGGGCGGCGTGGCTATAGGTACGGTTATTTTCAATACCTTGTATTGGCTGTTTGGATTTTTGCGGGTGAGCACTTCGGGATTTGCTGCACAAGCACTTGGGGCAAACGACGAAAAGCAAGGCATTTTAGCCTTTTTAAGGCCATTTATACTGGCGATTGTTGCCGGGATAGGATTCATCCTGCTTCAGGGGCCAATTGAACATGTTTCCTTAACACTGATGAATCCGGATGCTGACGTTCGAAGGTATGCAACTGAATACTTCAGCATTCGAATATGGGGAATCCCATTCACTTTGATGAATTATGTCATATTGGGATGGCTGATGGGGATGTCCAAGATCAAGGTTTCGCTAGTTTTACAGATGTTCATGAACCTGATGAACATCGTCCTGGATTTGCTGTTTGTCCATGTATTCGAATGGGGTGTGCCAGGAGTAGCCATAGCGACCCTCCTTTCGGAAGTGACGGCCTTTTTCATTGGATTGATCATTATTGTGAAAGCGTCGCCGCATCGAATGGAAATGCCTCCTTTGAAAGAGATGTTCGATCCGTCATCCATTAAGAAAATGATGTCGGTGAATCGGGATTTATTGATCAGGACGCTTTGCCTGTTGGCCGTTTTTAATATCTTCACGGCAAAGGGGGCCTCATATGGAACGGAGATATTGGCGGCGAATGCCGTACTCATCCAAATTCATTATATGATGGCTTACTTCTTTGACGGGTTCGCAAATGCTTCAAGCATACTTGTTGGAAAAGCGATTGGCGCTAGAGATAAGCACTTATATAAGAGGACCCTGATCCTGGCGTTGCAGTGGGGTGTTCTTTCCTCCCTGATGATTGCGGTCAGTTACTATTTATTCGGTGATTCCATCCTGTCGCTTTTCACACAGATACCAAGTGTCATTGAATTGGCAAACATTTATGGGATCTGGCTTATTTTGTTTCCTCTATCGGCCAGTGTAGGTATCGTTTTCTACGGTGTGTTTACTGGGGCAACAGAAGCTGCCCCGATTCGTAACTCGATGATCTATTCCTTGATTGCCTTTGTGATAACACTTTATATTTTTGTACCGGCCTATCAAAACCATGCATTATGGCTGGCCTTTACTGTATTCAGCCTAGGACGTTCGGTATTTTTGGCAATGTATATACCACGGTTAAGTAAAAAATTATTTCCTAATAGGAGTGTTCGCCTTGAAAACGATCAAATGGTCTAGAAAACAGGAAAAAATCATTCGTACATATATAGATACTTATAAAATCTTACTAGAAGAAGATGATTTATCACCAAAAAATGAAATCATCAATCGCGTTTTAACTGAACTGGTTTCGATGATTTCGAAACCGTTGGACCAGCACATGGCAGAAGAAATTCTCAACCATGATGAAATCGGATCGATTCGGGGTACCATGCTTGATAAGCTGACGATTGCTGAAACATTGATGGAGGATCATTATGCCAGATTATTTGTTGGCAAGGTGAACTCCCTGGATGACTTCCGTTCTTTCATTTATTGGGATAACTACAAGGAACTGATCAAAACGGAAATCAATGAATTGAAAAAGGTGAAGAATGATATTCAATCATTCGCATTTGTAGGGACGGGGCCTCTGCCATTAAGTCCATTGCTGCTTCAACGGGAGTTGGGTGCGAAAATGACATGTCTCGATATAGATGAACAAGCCCATTCACTTGGATGGCGCATCATCCAAGAGCTGGATAACGAAGGGAAGTCAGAATATATCCTGAATGATGGCGCCCTTCATGACTACACGGAGTTTGATCTTGTATGGATTGCCAGTCTGGTTCCTAATAAAGAAGAAATACTGGAACGGATATTTCAGACGAACCCAGGCGCAACCGTCGCAATACGGTCCGTGGACGGCATTCATAAATTATTATATGAGCCCGTTGATGCGACAAAGTTCAGTAAGGTGGCATGTCAGGAAGTCGGAAGAACGATTGCGGATTCTTTCATCATCAATTCAACCATTTATTACACATTTAAATAGTGACACCATGGAACGAGTTGCTTCGGCAATTCGTTTTTATTTTATGGAAAAAAAGAAATTCCAATAAACTTACTTGACATTATAAACTTATGAAAATATAATTACTTACATAAAGTAACCAACAAAAAGGAGAATTCATACATGAATAAAAATGATGCAGGTCAAGTTTTGTTAAGGGTAATTTTAGGTCTTACTTTTTTCATTCACGGCGTTTCAAAGTTTCAAGGGGGAATAGGAAATACGGCGGGATTTTTCGATAGCCTTGGCATTCCAGGGTTCTTGGCGTATATCGTTGCTGGAATCGAATTGATCGGAGGACTTGCGGTTATACTGGGTTTGGGAACACGAATCGTTTCCGTCCTATTTGCGGTCATTATGGCGGGAGCGATTTTCACGGCTAAATTACCTGCAGGTTTTCTAGGAAACGGGCAAGCAGCGGGCTACGAACTGGACTTGGCACTGCTAGCCATGTCTGTCTATCTAGCGTGTGCAAACCGCACGGTTCTTTCTTTGGATCATGTGATTTTCAATAAAAAAGGGAAGTGACAATATGGATAAAAATTTTCATCAAAAACCAATTACTTTTGTTGGCGAAGTCAGTATAAATGTTTTGGATTTAAATAATGCCATTCTGTTTTATCAAGAAATCATCGGTCTTCAAGTATTGAAGAAAAACGACCGGCAAGCTGTTTTAACGACAGACGGAAAAACCCCGTTGCTGACACTTGAGCAGCCTGCTGATGTGATTCCGAAAGAAGGGCGGACGACGGGCTTATATCACTTTGCCCTATTACTGCCAAGCCGTGCCGATTTATCGATTTTTTTGCGCCATTTACTTCAAACGAAATATCCATTTGGAGCGGGGGATCATGAAGTGAGTGAAGCGCTGTACATTACCGATCCAGATGGCAATGGCATTGAAGTATACTCTGACCGGCCATCCACTGATTGGAGATGGGCCGATGGGGAAGTCGCAATGGGCACGGATCCGTTGGATGGGAATGACCTTCTGAATGAAAGCAATGGTGAGTGGAGCAAACTGCCTGCAGGAACCTTAATGGGGCATATACATCTGCATGTAGCTGATTTACGTAAAACCGAGGAGTTTTACATGCAAGGTCTTGGGTTTACCGTTGTGAATCGATATGGAGGAGCGCTCTTTACTTCAACCGGTGGATATCACCATCACATCGGGTTGAACACTTGGAATGGCGTTGGCGCCCCTGCTCCAAAGGAAAATAGTGTGGGGCTAAACTGGTATACTCTCGTTTTTGCAGATGAAGAAGCGAGAAACAAAGTAACGGAACAACTGAAAGGAATCGGGGCTGTCGTCACGGAAAAAGAAGGGTTTTTCGCCGTAAAAGATCCATCTGGTAATGAGATTCATTTAGTCGTCTGAATTTAAAGCAGAAAGCAAGGGTGAGGATAATGGGATTCTTAAGTAGATTATTTGGAAATAAAGAAACCGCGGCAGGGGAGAATGAAAAAATGACAAAAGTATTATTCGTTAAAGTGAATGATCGTCCAGCAGATCAGGCAATCAGCTCGAAAATGTATGACACATTCTTAAAAGCATATAAAGAGACACACCGTACAGATGAAGTGACTGAGCTGGATTTATTTAAAGAAGAACTTCCTTACTATGGAAATACGGCGATTACTGGGTTGTATAAACGCAACCAAGGTCATGAACTGACAGCCGAAGAGGAAAATGCGGCCAAACTGGTTGACCAATATTTAAATCAATTCCTGGAGATGGATAAAGTGGTATTCGCTTTCCCTCTATGGAACTCAACGGTTCCTGCACCGCTAATCACATATCTTTCTTATTTGGCACAAGCCGGTAAAATGTTCAATTATACGGCGGAAGGTCCTGTCGGGTATGCTGGTGATAAAAAAGTCATGCTATTGAATGCCCGCGGTTCTGATTATGCATTAGAAGGAATGGCTTCTGCTGAAATGGCCGTGAATTTAGTGAAAAATATCATTGGACTATGGGGAATCAACAATCCTGAGGTCGTGGTCATTGAAGGCCATAATCAGTATCCGGATCGGACACAAAAAATCATCGCGGATGGTTTGGAAAACGTTGCAAAAGCGGCTGAAACATTCTAGTTGCGAGTGGAATGAATAGCAGGCAAAGAAGGCCCTCCATATTAATGGGGGCCTTTTTTGTGCGGGAATGATGTTATTTGACCTGATACTTTTTCAAGCGGTATTGAAGGCTTTGGCGGCTAATATTCAATGCCTTGGCAGCTTGGGAGATATTCATGCCATGTTCTTTTAAGATTTTCTCCAAATATTGCTTTTCAGTATTGGCGATATAATCATCAAGAGATAAGGTTGACTCCTGTACATCTCCATTTGCATGATTCTCTTTTCTTTCGGGATGAATGTCTTCCAAATGGGCTTTCTTCCTAAATAAAGTCGGAAGGTGGGTGATGGCAATTTTTGTATCGCCAGGTTCCATTAAATTCATGGCCCCCTCGATGATATGTTCAAGTTCCCTTACGTTCCCGGGCCAGTCGTAATCATAAAAAAGCGAGTAGACCTCTTCGCTGATCCCTTCAATATTCAATTCGAACAGCGCATTGAATTTCTCGATAAAGGATTGCGCCAGCAAAGGAATATCCTCTTTCCGTTCACGAAGAGGCGGGATGAATAACGAAACGACACTTAATCGATAATATAAATCCTTTCGTAAATGATCATTTGCAATGGCATCTATTGGATCTTCATTTATCGTTGCAATGACCCTAACGTCAATTTTTTTATCTTTTGTATCCCCAACACGGCGAATCGTCCTTTCTTGAAGGGCCCGTAATAATTTCGCTTGCATGTTCGGATTTAATGAGTTGATTTCATCTAGCAGGATGGTACCGCCCTGTGCCTGTTCGAATAATCCAGGCCTTTCAATCGATCCGGTGAAGGCGCCTTTCTTTGTGCCGAAGAGTATTCCTTCAATAAGACTATCTGGCAGGGCAGCACAGTTTTGGCTGATGAAAGGATGTGTCGAACGGCTGCTCCCATTATGGATGCTTTGGGCGAAGAGCTCTTTTCCGGTGCCCGTTTCCCCTACGATTAGGATGGAGGATGCCGTTCTGGTCGAGCGCTTGCTCTTTTCTATGACTTCCAAGAAATTTTCACTCGTTCCGATGATGCTGTCAAACGTATATTTGGTATCGCCTTTATTTAAGATATTATCCTTAATGATTCTTTCAAGATTCGTTATATCCTTTGCCACTTCAATTGCTCCGATGATATTTTGCTTCTGATCCAAAATCGGAAACGTATTATTGATTGTGGTAATTTCCTGTCCAAGATTATTGAAGTAGGTCTGCTTCGAGTTCTCGGTTGCCCTACCCGAATGAAGTGCCCTTATTAATGTACTCTCCGTTTCTTCCTTGAATTTAAAGATATCGTGAATCTTCTTCCCTAATACTTCTTCTGAATCCATTCCTTCAATTTCTGCCATTTTCTTGTTATATACAATGGTCCGTCCTTTTATATCGATTATATGTATCCCAATATCGATTACATCCACAAGCGAATGGAGGATGGTTTGGAAACCTTCTATTTTAATGATTTGATCTAAATACATGAATGCCTCCCGTTTTTATTCTTTTCTTAGAGCTATTGTAGTGGAATTAAAGAAAAGGCGCAAATAAAATTTGCACAGCAAGATTATTTTGCATTGAAGTGCAAAAATATTTTGCGGAAAAAGTGAAAAAACGCTGTTTTTTATGTTTTTTCTAGTTGGCATGAAACTTGCATTAATAAAAAGTGTCAGTTTAAGCGACAAAAATAGGGAATAGAGCAAAAAATAATGGCATACTATGTCAATTTTGCCCCGAAAGTGCTGAATTTCATTGCATATTTCAAGAAAAAACTTTATTTTTTCGAAAAAATGAAAAGTTGGCACGGAACTTGCTTGTTAAATAAGGGATAAGTAAAAAACATAAACTTTAGGGAGATGAGCCATAATGGTCCAACCATATAAACACGAACCATTTACTAATTTTAAAATCGAAGAAAATAATAAAGCTTTTCAAGCGGCATTGAATGATGTAGCTAATGATTTAGGGAAGAAATATCCGCTGATCATTAATGGTGAAAAAGTGTTTACTGATGAAGTCATTACCTCTGTAAACCCAGCAAATAAAGAAGAAGTTATTGGAACTGTATCCAAAGCGAATAAGGATCTTGCTGAGCAAGCGATGCAAGCGGCAGATAAGACATTCCAAACTTGGAGAAAAACGAAAGCGGAAGTGCGTGCAAATATTTTATTCAGGGCTGCAGCCATCGTTCGTAGAAGAAAACACTATTTCTCGGCTCTATTGGTTAAAGAAGCAGGAAAGCCTTGGAATGAAGCTGATGCAGATACAGCGGAAGCAATCGACTTCATGGAATACTATGCACGTCAAATGCTTAAGCTTAAAGACGGCATGCCAGTAGAAAGCCGTCCGATTGAACACAATGCTTTTAATTATATCCCACTTGGTGTCGGTGTCATCATCTCACCTTGGAACTTCCCGTTTGCGATCATGGCAGGCATGACGACGGCGGCTCTTGTTTCAGGTAATACGGTTTTATTGAAACCGGCCAGTACAACACCGGTCATTGCAGCTAAATTCATTGAAGTGTTGGAAGAAGCGGGCTTGCCTGCAGGAGTTGTGAACTTCATTCCAGGAAGCGGTGCTGAAGTTGGTGATTATTTGGTAGATCATCCTCGTACACGTTTCATCAGCTTTACCGGATCTCGTGATGTTGGAATCCGTATTTATGAGCGTGCGTCAAAAGTTCATGAAGGCCAAATCTGGTTAAAACGTGTCATCGCTGAAATGGGCGGTAAAGATACGATCGTTGTTGATAAAGAGGCTGATCTGGAATTGGCGGCACAATCAATCGTCGCTTCTGCATTCGGATTCTCCGGTCAAAAATGTTCTGCTTGTTCACGTACCGTCGTAGTGGAAGATGTATATGACCAAGTCTTGAATCGTGTCATTGAATTAACGAAAGAAAAAACAGTTGGCGAACCAACGGATGTAAACAACTTCATGGGTCCGGTTATCGATCAAGCAGCTTACGATAAAGTCATGAGCTACGTTGAAATCGGTAAAAATGAAGGGAAAGTTGTTGCAGGGGGAGAAGGAGACAATTCAAAAGGTTTCTTCATCCAGCCAACGATCATTGCCGATGTGGATGAGAACGCACGAGTCATGAAAGAGGAGATCTTCGGACCAGTGGTTGCGTTCTGTAAGGCAAAAGATTTCAATCATGCAATCGAGATTGCCAATAACACGGATTATGGATTAACGGGTGCGGTTATCTCGAACAATATTGAACATATCGAACAAGCGCGTGAGGATTTCCACGTAGGTAACTTGTACTTCAATCGCGGCTGTACTGGTGCCATTGTAGGATACCAGCCATTTGGCGGATTCAATATGTCAGGTACAGATTCAAAAGCGGGCGGTCCTGATTATTTAGTTCTTCATCTTCAAGGAAAAACAACATCTGAAACGCTATAAATTTTAGGGGGAATCAACATGACAACATTAACGGAAAAATTAATCGAGCAAACAGAACAATATGGTGCCAACAATTATAATCCACTTCCAATCGTCATTTCGAAGGCTGAAGGAGTTTGGGTGGAAGATCCTGAAGGCAACAAATATATGGATATGCTTAGTGCCTATTCAGCAGTGAACCAAGGCCACAGGCATCCGAAAATCATCGACGAATTAAAAAAACAAGCTGATCGCGTAACATTAACGTCCCGTGCATTCCATAGTGATAAATTAGGACCATGGTACGAAATGGTTTCACGCATTACGCAAAAAGACATGGCGCTGCCTATGAATACGGGTGCTGAAGCCGTTGAAACAGCAATCAAAGCTGTTAGACGCTGGGGTTATGATGTTAAGGGAATCGCAGAAAACCAAGCTGAAATCATTGCTTGTATCGGGAACTTCCATGGTCGTACGATGGCAGCAGTGTCCTTGTCATCCGATGAGGAATATAGAAGAGGCTTTGGACCGATGCTACCAGGGATCAAGCTTATCCCTTACGGCGATCTTAATGCATTGAAAGAAGCGATTACACCGCAAACTGCTGGATTTTTAATCGAACCGATTCAAGGTGAAGCAGGAATCATCATACCGCCACAAGGATTCCTAAAAGAAGCTTACGACTTATGTAAAGAAAATAATGTCCTATTCGTTTCTGATGAAATTCAGTCAGGACTTGGACGTTCAGGAAAAATGTTCGCCTCTGACTGGGATGGGGTAGTTCCGGATATGTACATTTTAGGTAAGGCGTTGGGCGGCGGGGTTTTCCCAATCTCTTGCGTAGCTGCAAACCGTGAAATCCTTGGCGTATTCAATCCTGGTTCCCATGGTTCTACATTCGGCGGCAATCCATTGGCATGTGCGGTTTCAATCGCTTCATTGGAAGTCCTTGAAGAAGAGAAGCTAGCGGAACGTTCATTGGAGCTTGGACAATACTTTATGGATAGTTTAAAAGAAATCAAGAATCCAATGATTAAAGATATCCGTGGAAGGGGCTTATTCATCGGAGTCGAATTAACAGAAGCAGCAAGACCTTATTGTGAGCAGCTTAAAGAAGAAAAACTGCTATGTAAAGAAACACATGATACAGTCATTCGTTTTGCTCCGCCGTTAGTGATTACAAAAGAAGACTTGGATTGGGCAATCGAACGCATAAAAAGAGTTTTATCCTAATATACCTATGAGGTGAATTCCATTGAGTACAACTGTCAAAGAAGAAAAAGAAACTGCCAGCTTGCTTGATTCAACACAGGTCGTAATCAAGGAGGCGCTGGATAAGCTTGGCTATTCTGAAGAAGTGTTCGAGCTTTTGAAGGAACCTCTTCGGATGCTGACCGTCCGGATTCCAATTAAGATGGATGACAATACGACGAAGATTTTCACTGGATACCGTGCCCAGCACAACGATGCTGTCGGTCCGACGAAAGGCGGAATCCGTTTTCATCCCGAAGTCGATGAGGAAGAAGTAAAAGCACTTTCAATGTGGATGAGTTTGAAATGCGGAATCGTGAATCTGCCATATGGCGGAGGAAAAGGAGGCATCATCTGTGATCCGCGCCAAATGTCCATTGGTGAATTGGAAAGGCTTAGCCGTGGATACGTTCGGGCAATCAGCCAAATAGTGGGGCCGACTAAAGATATTCCGGCCCCGGATGTTTATACGAATTCACAAATCATGGCATGGATGATGGACGAGTACAGTAGAATAAGAGAGCACGATTCTCCTGGTTTCATTACAGGTAAGCCACTGGTACTGGGCGGTTCGCACGGTAGGGAAAAGGCGACTGCACAAGGTGTCACCATCTGTATCGAGGAAGCGGCAAAACGTAAGGGCATAGAATTGAAAGGTGCACGCATCATCGTCCAAGGGTTTGGGAACGCAGGAAGCTTTTTGGCCAAATTCATGCATGATGCAGGTGCGAAAGTGATTGGCATATCGGACGCATATGGTGCCATATATAAACCGGATGGTCTGGATATCGATTACTTACTTGATAAAAGGGATAGCTTTGGAACGGTAACGACACTATTCGATAATACAATCACCAATCAGGAACTTCTGGAACAAGATTGTGATATTTTAGTGCCTGCTGCCATTTCCAATCAAATCACCAAGGAAAATGCACATCTTATCAAGGCCCAAATTGTCGTGGAGGCAGCGAATGGACCTACCACATTAGAGGCAACCAAGATCTTGACGGAACGCAATGTGCTTCTCGTACCTGATGTATTGGCAAGTTCAGGCGGTGTGACAGTTTCTTACTTTGAATGGGTTCAAAATAATCAAGGTTATTATTGGGAAGATGCTGAAGTCCAAACTAAATTAAAAGAGTTATTGGTCAATTCATTTAATCAAGTATATGAAATGTCCGAGACAAGAAAAGTGGATATGAGGCTGGCAGCGTATATGGTGGGTGTCAGAAAAATGGCAGAAGCCTCAATATTCCGTGGCTGGGTATAAGCTTTAGTCAAATAATGGAGAGTGGAGGAGTGATTCCGTGTTAAAACCGATTCATACCATCGAGTGTGCTCAGGATGGGACCGTCGAACAAGTTTACGTTCAAAAGAATTCCTATGTTTATGAATGGGAGAGGCTCTTTTTAGTGAAAACGGAGGATGGGAAATTGATTGATGTTTCAATAGGTGCCAGCGGTCACATTACTGAAATTAATGTTTCGGCAGGGGATCCTATTAATAGAAAGCTTCCTTTAGCTTTGCTCCAAGACGATTTTGTTATAACTGGCTCTGATTGATTATAGGAAAGAGGGTATTCCAAAGGCGGAGATGATTTCTGCTTTGGGATGCTCTTTTTTTGTTGTGATCAAATAAATGGTGATGACAAAGCCAGGAAAAAGTTTGAAAAGAAAAAACGATGGGGGCTGAGAATTTTCCGCTTTCCAACAGAAGGCACCTAGCAATTATTTCTTGATAGGAGCTGGGAATAAGGAAAAGGGAATAACCTATCCCCACCATCATCCGCGTTTTACTTTTGACGAAGAAGCCATGGAGTACGGTGTTAACATTTTTATCCATGCTGTTCGAAAAATTTTAAGATAGAATTAAATGAGTGGCCCGGTCTATCTGGGAGAAGGAAAATAGAACTAAAAAGTACTGACCCAACATTATTAACGCGCCTTCGCTGACCGTACACCTTAACAGGGTAGGGTTTCGCGAAGGTATTTTTCATTTGGAAGGGTATATTGCCATATTCCCTTTCATAAAATGTTATGAACAAACAAGCCAATAGACCAAGGGCCAGAAAGGAGTTGATCATGGCTGCTCGAAACCGGTAAACCGCTTGACTCTATCTGTGTGTGCTTTCTAGGAATTTAAGCCCGCGGTTTGAAAACGACGTGAGATAGACATTAAATAAATAGTGGTTTTTCTGAATGGATCCAAATTTAATTCAGAATTCCGCCATTTAAAAAAGGGGAGTTAAATCAGCTTATGAGAATCTCAGAATTAAAAAGGAAAGCCCTTCAGTCGTTGGGAGGTAAATGGGGAGTAACTGTTTCGCTTATGTTGCTCTTGTTCTTGATCAACCTCATTTTCCCTTTAATTGTCGAAGTGATCGGAAGCGGTGGGTTTTCACAATGGCTCATGCAGGAAGAAACACCATTATGGACTGATATCTTCAGCATGGTCTTTTCCATTGCCCTAATCCCGCTTACCATTTCAACCACTTGGTTCTACCTGAATTTGGTTAGGGAAGGAAACCCTGATATTCCAGAAGTATTCGCAATCTATAAAGATGGAAAAACCTCTTTCAAGCTTATTGGGGCATCCATCTTACAAGCAATTTTCATTTTTTTATGGTCATTATTATTAATCATTCCGGGTATCATCAAATGCATCGCCTATTCGCAGCTGTTTTTCTTATTGAAGGATCATCCTGAATACACGGTGCTTGAAGCCATTAAAGAAAGCAGTAAAAGAATGAAGGGCTTGAAATGGAAGTATTTCCTTTTGCACCTAAGCTTCATCGGGTGGGGCATCCTTTGTATGTTCACGCTGGGAATTGGTTTACTATGGTTGATTCCTTATTGTGGGACAACAATGGCCGCATTCTATAACGAATTAATTGTGCCTCAAGAAGATATTGACGATCAACAAATAGAGGTATAAAAGATCCACCGATAGCAAATGGCTATCGGTTTTTTTATCCTTTAATTCCGGATTAACCTTAAAAAGGTTAAATTGTTCATTTTTCCTGGTGTATAATAGAATACTGAGAATGCCAATTAGGGGGATTACATAGTGAGTGGTTTTAATCTTGCGGATCTGATATACCAATTGTTTTGTCTTGTATTTCTAATCCTGATCATCGTGGGGACCGTATCTCTTTTCCGTTCCATGAAGCATCGTAAAACCAGACTGGATATAATGGAAAAGAAAATGGATGATTTACATGAACTGATTAAAAGGGGCAAAAATTGACGGGTACAGTGCAGCCGTTCAGACTGTAGACACACTCGAAGAAAAGCGAGTTTGCCTGCAGTTTTTTTTTGAAAAACGTTCCATCTGATTTCAGAAATCCGCTCCCTTTCCGCCGACTGTCTGCCAAGCCTCATCAAAGCAAGCGTCTGTGGTGTTTCGGCTAGCCAGTTTAAGGATTTCATTATATATATAAAAGTAAAAAAAATCATGAAAGATAACCAAGTCTTCTTTTATAATCATCGGGGTGGGGTCATTCCGAACCCCATTTTGTCTAAAAACTGGACGGCTGCATCGTGCAGCCGTTTTTCTATGCAGTGGAGTCATTCCGATTCAAACTCCGGCAATTATAAAAATTATCTATACTGAAATAACTTAGTAAAAAGCATTGTCTCCGAATTTGAAAAAGAGGATTGTATTTTTAGCATCATTTGAGAGACATAAAAAAATAGAAAAAGAAAGGGAATTGTCAAAAATAAGCAGTTTTACATAGGGTTGTTGGGATTGTGGGGCAAATTTCATGTTTGGCTGCTGGTATGGAAGATGCATGGTTTGTTACGGGATTTTACCCTATAATGGAATAGATGTGTATTTAAGGATTTGGTGAAAAAGTCTATCAGGAATGCTCGACCCTATAACAAATCGACTGAGATGGGAATGCTGAACATTCGATCCTTTTGTTAGGTAACTTTTGAGAAGTGGGAGGAGTCGGTATCATGAAAGAAATTATTGCAGTAAAAGAAATTACTAAGTTTAAAACACGGACGGAGGAATTTAGTCCGTACGCTTGGTGTAAACAGATGCTAGAAAATGACCCGGTGAGTTATCACGAAGAAACGGATACGTGGAATGTTTTTAAATATGAAGATGTGAAGCGGGTTCTCAGTGATTATAAACATTTTTCGAGTGTTCGGAAACGGACTACCATATCGGTTGGAACGAACAGTGATGAAGGTTCTGTGCCTGAAAAGATCCAAATCACTGAAGCGGATCCACCTGAGCATAGAAAACGCCGTTCACTGCTGGCCGCAGCATTCACACCTAGAAGTCTTCAAAACTGGGAACCTCGCATTCAGGAAATTGCAGATGAATTGATTGGAGAAATGGATGAGGAAACGGAAATCGATATTGTGCAATCATTGGCGAGTCCGCTTCCGATCATTGTCATGTCGGATTTGATGGGCGTTCCCTCGAAAGATCGTTTATTGTTTAAGAAATGGGTGGATATCTTATTCCTTCCTTTTGATAAAGAAAAACAAGAAGAAGTAAATGAATTGAAACAAGTGGCAGCAAAAGAATACTATCAGTATTTGTATCCGATTGTTGTACAAAAACGATTAAACCCGGCAGATGATATCATCTCAGATCTATTGAAGTCAGAAGTGGATGGGGAAATGTTTACGGATGATGAGGTTGTCCGGACGACCATGCTGATTTTAGGAGCGGGTGTCGAGACAACAAGTCATCTACTGGCCAATAGCTTTTATTCCCTGCTATATGATGACAAAGAAGTTTATCAAGAGTTACATGAAAACCTGGATTTGGTTCCGCAGGCGGTCGAAGAAATGCTTCGTTTCCGATTCAATCTTATTAAATTAGATCGCACCGTAAAGGAAGATAACGATCTATTGGGAGTGGAATTGAAAGAAGGGGATAGCGTGGTTGTTTGGATGAGTGCAGCAAATTTGGACGAAGAGATGTTTGAAGACGCCTTCACCCTTAATATCCACCGCCCTAACAATAAGAAACATCTAACCTTCGGAAATGGCCCTCATTTCTGCCTGGGAGCTCCGCTAGCAAGGCTGGAAGCAAAGATTGCGCTTACTACATTCCTGAAGAAATTCAAGCATATTGAAGCAGTGCCATCGTTCCAGTTAGAAGAGAATCTTACCGATTCAGCGACCGGGCAAACATTGACATCATTACCGCTTAAGGCATTCCGTACAGTTTAAAAATCGAAAAAACCTTGTGCACTAACCTGCATAAGGTTTTTTTCTTTTTAGTAGGGAAGCATGGCATACATGTTGAATGGTTTGCGTTAAATAGGAAATCTATAGTAACCCGAAGTTGAGGAGGCAATGACGAATAGAGTAGTATGATAAAGTAGAAAATTTTGTGCCAAGGCATGTTCCCTGAATTAGGTTGGCGGGCGATGAAACAATTACACTCACCATACGATGAAGAAGATATGATAAAATAGAAATTTCCATATGAAACGGTTTTAAAAAGTGAAAGGATGTTATTATGAAATTAAAGCAGCAATTAACCATTGCCTTTATAATAAGTGTACTTTCTTTAATCGGGTTCAGTTTCATGGCATTTACCATAAGTGCAAATGAATACCTGAAATTTGATGAAGATGTCATTTCCTTGGTGCAGGGATGGGAGTCTCCTCTTCTGACGGACATCATGAAGTTCTTTACCTACATAGGTTCTACCGGTTCTCTGATCATCATTTCCTTGGTCATTTTGTTTTTCTTATATAGGGTTTTGAAGCATCGTTTGGAACTAGTCCTATTCACTGCAGTCATGGTTGGTTCACCTCTTCTCAATTTGATGGTTAAGCTATTCTTTCAACGTGCCCGGCCTGATTTACATCGACTCATCGAAATAGGGGGGTACAGTTTCCCTAGTGGACATGCCATGAATGCATTCTCTTTATACGGTATTCTTACATTTCTGCTATGGCGTCACATTAGGGCTAGGTGGGCAAGGATTCTATTGATTCTGTTCAGCATGATGATGATCCTCTCGATAGGTATAAGCCGAATATATTTAGGTGTCCATTATCCTAGTGATATCATTGCCGGATATTTGGCGGGTGGTTGTTGGATTACGATTTCCATTTGGTTTTTCCAAAGGTATCAAGACCGGCGGAAGAACAAAGATCGTTAATAAAGGGAGCAAGGTTATTGCAAGATAAGCAGTCGGCAGGTAACAAGTTAGCTGTTGATTCAAGAAAGTTAGGAGAGTATTAAATGGAAAACTGGATTACGGAATTCATGAATGATTTTGGGTATATGGGAATCTTTCTATTAATAGCATTGGAAAATATTTTCCCGCCGATCCCGTCTGAGGTCATTCTTACTTTTGGCGGTTTCATGACGACAACAGCGAATATGACGATTATGGGCGTCGTGATCGCATCGACTATAGGGTCAGTGGCAGGGGCAGTCGTCCTTTATGGTATTGGTTTACTTCTTGATGTGAAGGTCATTGAAAAGTTTGTGGAAAGATGGGGCCATTTTCTTCGGTTAACGGTATCGGACGTCCATAAGGCGAATTCATGGTTTGACAAGTATGGGTCATGGACCGTGTTTTTCTGTAGACTGGTTCCGCTGATCAGAAGCTTGATCTCGATTCCAGCAGGCATGTCCCATATGAGCTTTTGGCTCTTTCTGCTTTACACAACATCCGGAACATTAATTTGGAACATCATCTTAGTGAATATCGGGGCAGCTGTTGGATCTTCGTGGGAAGATATTGTAGGGTATATGGACATTTATTCAAACATCGTTTATGCGATATTGGCCTTGCTATTCATTACTTTCGTTGTTTTGATTTTTAGAAGGAATAAAGGCAAAGTATAATCTCAGTTTAGTTGATTGGGCCGTTCGAATCGGCACTTTCATTACATAACCGAATATGAACACCAAAGGCTGTCATTGTGACAGCCTTTTTCTTATGGAAGGAAGAAGGCAAAACTCAGAATAAAGGGGGAATGCTTTGGACAAAATGAGTGAAACGAAAAAGGAATGAGGTTCGGTGCTATGGCTTCTTTTTTCAAACAAAAGAGACAAGTGAAGCAACATGAAAAGAAAAAGGAAGATGAAAGTCAATCCAAAAGCAAAACGCCCGATTATATAGAAAATTCCATTGCAGCAAATCTGGAAAACGTGAAGAAAAAGACGGGAAACAGTCCGGACATCATTATCCGAACGTTGAAAATCGGTCAAAATCCGGAGATGAAAACGACTATTCTGTATGTGCAGGGTCTGATTGATAATCCAAGCGTTACGGACTTTTTAATTGAGTCAATCATGAAAAATCCTCATCTATCAGAAAAAATGCTTCCACAAGAAGCATTGGATATAATCTCTGAAGACGTGGTTTCCCTCGGTGGTGTAGAAACTGTCAAGGATTGGGAAAAATTGTTTTTGTCATTATTATCAGGGGACAGCATCATTTTTGTTGATGGAATCAACAAAGCCCTGGTTGCCAGTACAAGAGGAGGAGAAAAGCGCTCGATTCAGGAACCAAGCACGCATTTGACTGTCCGGGGATCAAGAGAAGGGTTTACGGAATCGAATGGAACGAACATCGCCATGTTACGCCGGATCATCAATACACCGGATTTATGGATAGAGTCGATGAAAATAGGCACGGTGACAAAAACGGACGTTTCCATCATGTATATAAATGGAATTGTTAAAGAAGGAATTGTCGAGGAGGTCAAGAAGCGCTTAAATCGAATTAACATCGATAGCATTCTTGAATCAGGATATATTGAACAATTGATAGAAGACCAGGTCATGACCCCATTCCCAACCCTTAACCATACAGAAAGACCGGATATGGTCGCAGGAAACCTACTGGAAGGAAGAGTGGCGATATTCGTTAATGGAACGCCTTTCGTCTTGGTGGCCCCGGCAATATTCGTACAGTTTTTTCAATCTGTCGAAGACTACTATAATCGCTTCGACATTGCTTCTGCCACACGTTTTTTACGGATCATCGTTTTCATTATTTCTATAGTCGGACCAGCTGTCTATGTTGCAGCCACGACTTTTCATCAGGAAATGATCCCAACGAAGTTGTTGGTCATTGTAGCGGCCCAAAGGGAAACGGTTCCTTTGCCTGCCGTCATTGAAGCGCTTCTCATGGAAATGACCTTTGAAATATTACGGGAAGCAAGCCTTCGGATGCCAAAGGCTGTTGGTTCGACCATGTCCATTGTCGGAGCATTGGTCATCGGGCAGGCGGCTGTCCAGGCTGGTATCGTATCGCCGGCAATGGTCATCATCGTCTCGATCACGGCGATTGCCAGTTTTGCAACTCCTTCTTATTCCATAGCCATATCTGCCCGCATTGTGCGGTTCGGATTCATCATTTGTGCCGGCACTTTAGGTTTTTATGGGATGATTTTAGCCTTTATCGTCCTTATTGTCCATTTATGCAGCTTGCGTTCACTTGGAGTTCCTTATATGACACCGCTCGCCCCTCTGCATCCGGAAGGGTTGGGCGACACATTCTTCAGAAGACCTATGTGGGCCTTTAAGGAAAGGCCAAAATTTTTAACCAACGAAAATAATCTGATAAGGGAAGGCGAAAATCAAAGACCCCTGCCTCCTGAATCGCGTGGAATGAAAACTGCTGACGAGAAAAAAGGTGAAGGCAATGAATCGTAAAAAGCTAATTCTGTTCTTGATGTTGATCTGTACCACATTCACCACCGGCTGTTGGGATAAAACAGAGTTAAACGAAATGGCCATCGTCTCGGCAGTTGGACTCGATAGAAATAAAGAAGGAAAGTTAGTGGGAACTTTCCAAATCATTAATCCAAGCAATGTAGCGGGAGCTCTTCAGGGCGGCGGCGGAACAAATCCACCGATATCCATTTATAGGGCCACTGGAGATAATGTGCTTGAACTGGATAGTGGCACTTCAACTAAAATCTCGCGAGATATGTATTTTGCCCATGCCAACCTGATTGTCATAGGTGAGGAACTAGCAAAAGAAGAGGGCCTCAACGATATTTTCGACGCATTTGAGCGCTCACCGGAATTCAGGGCAACTACGAGGATCGTGATTGCCCGGGGTGTGAAAGCAAGGGATATTGTCGAAGCGTTAACTGCAATCGATAAGGTATCTGCTGAAAAAGTCATTAGGACGATTGAAACCACTGAAAAAACCCAAGGGAAAAGTATTAGCATCAATCTCCAAGAAGTGATCAAGAATCTGCTTAGTACCGGAAAAGAACCGATAATAAGTGGTTTTACCGTGAAAGGAAACACAGGTAAAGAGGATAAAATGGAGAATACCATGTCCTCGGATATTGAGGCGAACCCTAATGCAGCAGGGATAGGTGTTTTTAAAGATGGCAAATTGATTGACTGGTTGGATGGTGATAAGGCAATGGGATCAATGTGGGTATTGGATAGGATCGAAAATACCCATTTAAACGTTGATTGGGAGGGTAAAAAAGACGCAATCACCTATTCAGTTATTCGCCAAAAAACCAACATCGGAGTAAAAGTGGTAAACGGCAAACCGAAAATATCGATAAAGGTCCGTGCAGAAGGAGATATCCGGGAGGTGAGTGTTCCATTGAATCTAACCGATACGCATGTTCTGATAGATATTGAAAAGAAGTTAGCGAAAGACTTGAAGAAGGAGATGGAAGATGCGGTCGTTCGGGCACAGAAAAATAAAGCCGATATTTTTGGCTTTGGTGAAATCATGCACGAAAACCACCCTAAAGAATGGAAGAAAATCGAAAATAACTGGGACGAGGTTTCTTTTCCTAAGCTCGAAGTAGATGTGCAGGTAGAGACTTTCATTCGCCGTACCGGATTACGTAATAAGCCATTTCTTTCAAATTTAAAAAAGAAAGATCAATAATGGAAAGGAAGTGGCATCCTCATGGAAAAGGCCAAAATCAGCGGTTACCAGCTGTTCGTCCTTATTTTCCTGTTTGAAATGGGCAGTGCACTTTTGGTTCCGCTTGCAGGTGAAGCCAAGCAGGCTGCTTGGCTAGTCATCCTTATTGCGATGATAGGCGGATTTTTATTATTTTTCATTTATTATGGTCTTTTTCAATACTACCCTGATCAGCTGTTAACAGAGTTTGTAAAACATATATTGGGGAATTTTCTAGGCAGGATCGTAGCTTTTCTATACATCCTTTATTTCATCTATCTTGCTGCAAGGGTGCTGAGGGATTTCGGAGATACACTGCTTACTTTTGCCTATCCTCATATTCCGTTATTTGTTGCGAACGCTGTATTAATTTTAGTCGTGGTGTATACGGTCCGTAAAGGGATAGAAGTATTGACGAGGACGGGGGAACTATTCTTTGTCTTGGAGAATTTACTTTTAATGACCTTCTTTCTTCTAATTATTTCTTCAGGCATGATCCATTTAAACAACTTAAAACCCATTTTTGAAATCAGCGGGACAGAGATGTTGAAAATGGGTTTCACTAAAACCGTTTTCTTTCCATTTGGCGAGATCATAGTGTTTTTAATGATTTTTCCTTATTTGAACGAACCTCAGCGACTGAAAAAAATTGGGATAGGGAGCTTGGCGACAAGCGGTATTTTTCTCGCGATAATAATGGCTGTGAATATTGCTGTACTTGGTGTGGACCTTACAACACGTTCGCAATACCCTCTTCTTACCCTCATTCAGTCAATAGAGGTCGCTGGCTTTCTTGAACGTCTCGATGTGTACTTCTTGTTTTTGTTGATGATTGGCGGGTTCATCAAGATAAGTGTATTTACTTATGTAGCGGTAACGGGTACGGCGAATGTTTTCAATGTTAAACAGCCCTCCAGACTTGCTTACCCTATTGGCATGGTCATTTTATTGATTTCGATTATTATGGCAAGCAGCTATACGGAACATATCTATGAAGGGCTAGATGCCGTACCAAATTACATCCATCTGCCATTTCAGGTGATCATTCCGTTGCTTCTCTTGATCATTGCCTTTTTTAAGAATCGAAAAAAAGGGAAGACAAGCACCAAAAAAAGTTCCTAAAAGGTGGAATTGATGAGAAATGAAAATCTTTGGTATTACAGTTTTGATCCTAGCCCCTTTAGTGGTCATATCTTTAGGTATGGATATATTAATGGGATTTGATTTGGATAATTCAATCAAGCATGCCTTTAACCCATTTTTGGTGAAGGACCCCGCTGAACTTATCCTTTTTCTCATTCTTCTTGTTTTCCTTGTGTTCAGCTTCTTTTATCGAAAAAAAAAGAAAGGCAACACCAAAGGACAACAATGATGGAGCAATTCCCCTTGCTGAAATAGAGATGAACTCCGAATATGGGAGTTTGTCTTTTTGCTTTTTTACAACCCCGAAAACCCATTTCATAGTATGATGATAAAATGAGCTTATTGTTCAACGGAATGTAAAATCACTCAACAACAAAACCCCGGGAGGAGGACGGCAATTTTGGATATCAAAATAAATCAAAAAATCATAAAAGACATGTGCGGGGCCGTCTCCTTCAAAAGAGGGGAAGCTTTTCATCGTGCCAATAAAGTGACATTTGAAAGTTACCGTCCTGATGGTTGTGAAGCAACGGTTAAAGGGAAGGAAGACTTCCATGTCATGATTGAAGTGGATGCTGTCGGTGGATTTCAGACGAAATGCAGCTGTCCTTCGCTAGCTTCCTACCAAAGGGATTGCCAGCATATTGCAGCCGTCCTGCTGTCGGTTTACGACCATCAGCGAGATGGAACGATTCCTGAGGGCCTGCATGCACACAGTTCTGCTGCTTCAGCCAATAAGAAGTTGTCGGAGGGCTTGCTGACCCTTTTCAATAATCAGCCTGTTCGCAAAAGCGGTCATCAGCGCCACTTTGAAAAAAGAAAGATGCTTGACGCGGAATTTACGTGTAAACCAGTATGGATGGGAACGGAACAATATATGTTAGGACTGGAAATGAAAATCGGTTCTTTCCATGTGGCGAATGTCCGGGATTTCCTGATGCGAGTTAAAGAAGGAAAGCCTGCCGAAGTGTCCCTTTCATTTATATATGACCCGTTATTGCATTGTTTTCAGAATGAAAATGATTCCGTGCTTCAGGAGCTCATTACAGTGATATCGGATGAAAAAGTCTATGTTGACGCCCTGACGGATAAAGTTGAATATACATTGGACAATCACTTATTACTTTTGCCTCCATCTTCTTTTCGAAGGCTTGTCCCCGTCCTTGAAAGAGCGCCATTGGTAAAGCTTGCCTATGGTGGCCTTACATTCAATGGCTTTCGTTTATCAAACGGACCGCTTCCTTTACAGTTTAACTTTACCGAAAGCGAGGGCAAAGGTTATCAACTGAATATTAAAAGGCTGCACGAGATGATTGTCATGAATGCATACACATTGGTTCTATTTGAAGGGAAATTGGTTCAGCTCGAAAATGAGGATTTCCAGCGCCTTTCAGAGTTAAAGCAAATGATGGAGGATTCGGGGATGAATCAAATTCCAATCCATCATGACCAGCTGGAATTATTCCTGGACAAAGTGGTACCAGGTTTGAAAAGACTCGGTGAAGTCCATATAGCAAGATGCATCACCGAATTGTTTTTGAAGACACCGCTGATTGCTAAGCTATACTTGGATCGAGTGAAAAACAGGCTGCTTGCGGGGCTGGAATTCATTTATGAAAATATCGTGATCAACCCTTTGGAAAAACAGGAATCCAAGGCAGTCTCGATGATTATAAGGGATGTTGAGAAGGAGGCAGAGATACTAAAGGTGATGGAGGATAGCCAGTTTGCCAAGACGGACGGCGGCTATTTCTTGCATAACGAAGAGTTGGAGTATGAGTTTTTGTACCACAACGTTCCGAAACTCCAGAAGCTTGTACAAATCTATGCCACGACCGCTGTGAGAAACCGGATTTCCCGTGGGAATACTGCACCACGGATTAGGGTGAAAATTAAAAAAGAACGGACTAATTGGCTCGAATTCAAATTTGAAATGGATGATATCCCAGATAAACAAATACGTGAGGTCTTAGCAGCGCTTGAAGAAAAAAGGAAGTACTTTCGTTTAAGGAATGGATCGCTGCTTTCCCTTGAAACAAGGGAATACGAGGAAATCAATCGTTTTCTGAATGCACTGCCCGTACAGGATGAAGACCTGGAAAGCACGCTGAACATGCCAATCGTAAAAGGGCTGCAGCTCCTTGATTCCGTGAATGACAGCCAGACATTCACGATGGAGGAATCATTCCGTCAGTTTTTGGATAATATCAGGAATCCGGGCGCCTTGGAGTTCGTGGTGCCAAATAGTCTAAGTCCGATCTTGCGCGAATATCAAAAAAACGGCTACAAATGGATGAAAATACTTGCCCAATACGGTTTTGGCGGGATTCTTGCTGATGATATGGGTCTGGGAAAAACACTGCAAAGCATCACGTTCATTTTATCCGAGCTACCTGACATCCGTAAGAATAGGGTTCCGGCGCTTATTGTTTGCCCATCATCATTGACCTACAATTGGCTGAGTGAATTCACTAAATTCGCTCCTGATATACAAGCCGTCGTCGTAGATGGCGACAAGACGGAAAGGTCAAAGCTGCTTAAGGAAGTGAAGGACGTGGACGTAGTGATTACCTCTTATCCATTGCTTCGGAAAGACATCACGTCGTTTGAAAAAGAGGACTTCCATACGGTGTTTTTCGATGAGGCACAGGCCTTTAAGAACCCAGTGACACAAACGGCACGAGCAGCCAAGAGGATAAAAGCGGCACATCGCTTCGCGTTGACTGGTACGCCCATCGAGAATTCACTAGAAGAGCTCTGGTCCCTTTTCCACGTCGTATTCCCTGAACTATTCATGGGATTAAAGGAATATAGCAACCTCTCAAGGAAGCAGATTTCCCGCAGGATCCGTCCATTTTTGCTGCGGAGAATGAAAGAGGAAGTACTAGCGGAACTACCGGAAAAAATCGAGTCGCTGGAATCGATGGAACTGCTCCCTGATCAGAAGAAACTGTACGGCGCCTATCTGGCGAAGCTGCGGCATGATACGCTGAAACACCTGGACAAGGACACCCTCCGGAAAAATCGGATCAGGATCCTCGCTGGCTTGACCCGGCTTCGGCAAATATGCTGTCACCCCGCCTTGTTTGTGGCCGGATATAAAGGCAGTTCAGCAAAATATGAGCAACTGATGCAAATACTCGAGGAATCGAAGCATTCTGGAAGACGGGTGCTGATTTTCTCGCAATTTACAAAAATGCTTCAAATTATCGGCAGGGATTTGGCCATGAAGGGACAACCCTTTTTCTATCTGGATGGACAAACCCCATCAAAGGAACGTGTGGAAATCTGCAATCGGTTTAATGCAGGAGAACGGGATATATTCCTCATTTCATTGAAAGCGGGCGGTACGGGTCTCAATCTGACGGGTGCCGATACAGTCATTCTATATGACCTTTGGTGGAATCCGGCAGTTGAAGAACAAGCTGCGGACCGTGCCCATCGAATGGGGCAGAAGAATGCGGTTCAAGTCATCAAACTTATTGCCCGTGGCACAATCGAAGAAAAAATGAATGAACTGCAAGAGAAAAAGAGACACCTTATTGAAGAAATCATCGACCCTGGAGACAAGTCGTCATCTGCACTTACAGAAGAAGATATCAGGGAAATCCTGATGATATAAGGAGGGGGAATACGGTTACGCAGACGAGTAGAGCTAAAGGTAACCATAGTTATTAAACATAAGGGAACAAGTGATGAATTGTATAGTTAGTTATGGAGCATTTCTTTGTAATGAGGAATGCTTTTTTAATTTTTTTAAATGAAAGGATATTTCAGTAACAATAATAATATAATAAAAAACAACAATGTTTTATTGTGAAACGATAAATCGTGTGTTAAATTAAATGGACAATAAATAAGTGAGGTGCTTTTTTATGAAACTAGGAACAACACTCTTTTTAAAGATAGCTGTTATTCTTATTGGAATTCCAGTTCTTGCTTTGTGCATCTTTGTGGTGCCTGAGATAGCGAATTTTGCAGCAGAATTATATCCGGATATGACTTATTTGAAATATCTTATTTTAATCGATTTGTATGCATCGGCGATACCTTTTTACTTTGCTCTATATCAAGCCTTTAAACTTTTAAGCTATATTGACAAGAACAAAGCTTTCTCGGAATTATCTGTAAGAGCTTTAAAGACTATAAAAAATTGTGCAATCACAATCAGTGTCTTGTATGTGGCAGGCATGCCGCTCTTTTATCTCATGGCGGAAATGGACGACGCCCCAGGTATCATATTAATCGGCATGGTCGTTATTTTTGCTTCAATGGTGATTGCAGTCTTTGCTGCTGTTCTTCAAAGGCTTTTACAAGAAGCCATCGATATAAAATCAGAAAATGACTTAATAGTCTGAGGTGAATAACTTGGCAATTATAATCAATATTGATGTGATGCTGGCTAAAAGGAAAATGAGTGTTACAGAACTTTCTGAGAGGGTTGGAATAACGATGGCTAACCTTTCCATATTGAAAAACGGTAAGGCAAAAGCGATTCGATTAACAACTTTAGAGGCGATTTGTAAGGCTTTAGAATGTCAACCCGGAGATATTTTAGAATACCGGAATGATGAAGACACCCAAGATTAAAAAAGTGGAAGAAAAGGAAAGATTTCATCAAAGGGGAGTTACTCATGAATTTAACCATTAAAAAAATGGAGGCACCAATCATGAGAGCATTAAAACAACTCGTTCGTTTTGGTTGGGAGCAGGCCCTGTCATGTTTGTTTCCTGCCGTTATTTTTGCCTCTTTGGCTATTACAAAATTCATACCGCTTCCCTTCCTGCCGCGGTATGACTGGCTGCTCATCATCTGCCTTCTGATGCAGTGGTGGATGGTACGTTCTGGACTTGAAACAAAGGATGAACTAAAGGTTATCACATTGTTCCACCTTATTGGACTTGCTCTTGAACTTTTCAAGGTACATATGGGCTCCTGGACTTATCCAGAGGAAGGATATTTCAAAATTTTTGGAGTGCCTCTGTATAGCGGATTCATGTACGCAAGTGTAGCGAGTTATTTGTGCCAGGCGTGGAGGAGGTTAAAGGTTGAACTGGTCAAGTGGCCACCTTTTTTGGTCGTTGTATCTCTTGCAGCTGCAATTTATTTGAATTTTTTCACCCATCATTATTGGATTGATGTTCGTTGGTGGTTATCTGGACTTGTCATCATCGTATTTTGGCGATCATGGGTCACATACGAGGTTGGTGGAACTCGTTATCGTATGCCAATCGCACTTTCTTTTGTGCTCATCGGATTTTTTATATGGATAGCTGAAAATATCGCAACGTTCTTTGGAGCTTGGGAATATCCAAACCAAACTGATGCATGGAGTCTCGTTCATCTAGGAAAGGTAAGCTCATGGCTATTATTAGTGATTGTTAGCTTTCTTATAGTAGCGACGCTAAAACAGGTTAAGGGGAAAGGTTCCACCGAGATGGATGCTGGTCATTTTTTATAAAATGACTTCACGCGCGAAAAATTCTACTTAATTCAAGTTAGGTGAAAAGACGGCACATATATATGTGTCGTCTTTGATTTTCTATACTTTTATATAATATAGATCCTGATAACGTAATATCAGGATGGTGGTTGTAATGTAGTGCCATATTCCTTTTTTTCTTCCTAGTTTCTCCTAAAGTGGGACATTCCTATGAAACAAGTTTTAATCCCACTGCTGCGCCAAGGACCATGGCTATAAAAACGACCCTTCGCCAATCTTTGGATTCCCCGTATAAGAGCATCCCGATTATCGCTCCTCCAGATGCGCCGATCCCTGTCCAGATAGCATAAGCCGTCCCCATCGGCAAGGTTTGCATGGCAAAAGCAAGAAATAGGAAACTTGCTCCAAATCCGATGAATAACAGCAGCAAGGATTGCCAATTACGGTCTTTGTGCAATTTATTTATCATCGCAACCCCAAACATTTCAAATAGCCCCGCCAAGATTAAAGAGACCCAAGCCATTAAGATTCATCCCCTTTCTCAGTCTTATCATCAGTCACTAGCTTCAAGCCGATCACCCCTGATAATAAGAGGAGGATCAATAGCGTTTTGCTTAGCTTGAAGGATTCCCCAAAGAAAATGATTTCGGAAAAAACGGTCCCGGCCGTACCCATACCGACAAACACGGCATATACCGTTCCGACAGGAAGCTTCCTGCCAGCCATTATCATCAAGTAAAAACTGATGATGATCGAAATGACCGTTCCAGACCAAGTCCAAAAGTCATCTGCATGTTTTAAACCAATTACCCAAAATACTTCAAAAAAAGCCGCAATGAATACTTTAATCCAGTTTGTGCTCATGAAATATCACACCTCCGATTTTATTCTTTACCAAAAAAACAAAAAAAGCCCAAGAGATAACCGTTAAACAGTTTCTCCCAGGCTTTTATCCTTCCGTGACACAGCTATGCTGTGAGTTTTCTCTCGGACCAGACCAGCAATAAGACGCGCTGCGGAACCCTAGAAAACCTTTGACATATGCAATTACCTTTCATTATACATACTTTTTGAACTTACTCAAGGTAAAAGTTTAATGAAAAAAATGGGATGGTGAGCTTTTTGCCACTCTAAAAAATCATCAATTTATCATGACCTGTCAATGGAAAAAAAGAACGTAGTCAGTTCTGTTTTCAGGTCGAAAAAGCCCCGAAATCTTATTCGGGGCTTTTTTGAGTTGCTTTTTATGCACTCACTGTCCGTTTCCGGGATGAACCTTCTTTTTTATGGGATACATAGCTATGCAGGATCATTCCTATGATGACGATAAAGATGCCGAACCACGATAACGGAGAAGGGATCGGTAAAGATAGGAATAATAATTCGCCAGCTAGGGCAAAAAGGACCTCCATCGATTGTGTAGCTTCAACTGAAGCTAATTTCTGCATATTTCCGCGTACCAAATCGGTCGCCTTGAAAAAAAGGACCGTGGCAATGACTCCAGAAAATAGTGCTACCAATAGGGATTGGAAACTCTGCATCTTCGTTGGCGCCCCTACTGTAAAGAAACCGTACAATGAAAGCAGAAACCAGAATGGCAGACTCGCCAAAGTCATTCCCAAAACCCGCTGATAAGCATCCAAACGTCCTTCGGATACTTCCATCATTTTGCGATTTCCCAAAGGGTATGCAAACGAGGCGATGACGATTGGAATCACTCCCAACCAAAGATTGGCCATTGAAATGTGCTTGGTGTGTTCCAGTTGCATAAGGATGATTCCAAGCAAAATGATCATGGACATGAGGAGGCCCTTCACAGAAACCTTTCCTCTTTGCCTTTCAAGCCCATCATTCGTTTGGACACTTTCAAAAAACAGCGGCGCAAGTAACGCACCCGAAATGATCGTGATTTGCCAAGTGCCGGCGATAAGCCAGCCGGGTGAGTAGGCGGATGCAAAGCATAAAGGAGCATAAAATAACCCAAATCCGACAAAACTCCAAAGCAGCCAAGGACCCGGCTTCTCTCTCATCACCCGTAAAAGGGGACGCAGATTTTTTCTGCTTAATACGATACACAACAGAAAAGGCACCATAAAGATATAACGCAGCGAAGCACTCCATATCCAACTTCCGCCAGACAACTCCATGGCTTGATTTAAAACAAACGTAAATGCAAAAAAGAAAGCGGAACAAATACCTAATATAATCGGACGCAATTGACTCACCTCAATCTGTTTTATGAGTCAGTAAGACTCTCGAAGTATGGCAATCGTTTCGGCTTTACGAAAGATTTTTCAGAAATATTCACTGTGTCAAAAGCAGAATGAATTTTCGAAATATTATAAGCAATCAATTTAAATTGTCCTTCAAAAGCAAAAGAAAATCAACAGGATTCTATTAGGCTAGCTAAATTCATTATCCATCATTCGACATGGAATGATGGATAATGGCTGTTGAAATGATATGAAGACGTTTTCATTTTAATAATTAAATTAACAAAATGTACCAAAAAACAAGCGGGAAACGTTGTTATGACGCCTGTTATGAAGGGATTACTAATATTTTATATAAAAATCATATAGAGGCAGATAATATACGAAGATACGAGAATTGACGAATATGGTAGGTAGTGGTATCTTTATAGAAGTGCAAATAATGTCGAATGGTGACGAAATATATAAATGCAACATTCGCAAGAAAGTTAGTGGGGTAAATTAAATGAAATCTACAGGTATTGTACGTAAAGTTGACGAATTAGGACGGGTAGTCATTCCAATTGAACTACGCCGAACATTAGGAATTAATGAGAAAGACGCTCTGGAGATTTATGTAGAACAAGAGCGCATCATCCTTCAAAAATATAAACCAAACATGACATGTCAGGTTACAGGTGAAGTTTCCGATGACAATATGAAACTTGCTGACGGTAAATTAATACTTAGCTCTGAAGGTGCCGAACTTCTAATTAAAGAAATTCAAGCCAGCATGGAAACTGCTAAATAATTAATATACTAGATAAATAGCATCCAAGTGTAGGGAATGTTTCCCTACACTTTTTTATATTAAATGGTGAAATAATAGAAATGGTTCAATTCACGGATGAAACCAAATTTTTCATAAAGTTTCTGTGCTTTTACATTATCCTTGCCTGTCTCCAGTAAAACTCCTTTGGCACCTGTTTCACGTGCAAAAGTGATGGCCGTGTTCAATAACTCCTCGCCAAATCCCTTTTTGCGGGCGGACTCCTTCACGAATAAATCATTCAATACCCATGACCGCATCATACTCACAGATGAAAAAGAAGGGTATAATTGTACAAAACCAATAGGATTTCCTTCATCATAGGCCATAAAAACCACAGACTCCCCATTTGTCAGCCTTTCTCTCAAAAACTCCCTAGCGCGACCGGGATCGGATGTTTGCTCATAAAACACTCTGTATAAATCAAAAAGTTCGGTCAGTGATTCTAGCTCATGTAATGTAGCCTTCTTTATGCTCATAAATGGACCCCCAATTGTTAGAATACTCTCAATTTACCACTTGATTATGCTATCCGACAAATTCAGGACCTCATTTTCCAACGCCAAAAATCAGGATGGAGCTCAAAATGCCACCATCCTGACTTTTTTCATCATGAAGAGGGCTATTAAAACCCAAGTTGAGCAGTAAACTCATGGATTATCAGCGTTTTCTCGTAGAATGTAGCAGCAAACTCATGTGATATCAGCGTTTACTCGTGAGTTTGGCCGATTTACTCGTGAATGGAGCATTAATTAAATTGGGCACTAAAATCACAAACCAAATCCTCTTTTCTTCCTTACTCGAGTGGTTTAGCTTCTAAACCGCCTGTGTTAAGGATGTGTACCTTTACGTTTATATCATGTAGTGAATCCTTTTCTAAGTAATCCTTCGGCTCTTTTATATGATTTTTTTGCCAGTACTTTGTCTCTTTGATATAAAGGATTTTACCTAAGCTTAAAGGGTCTGCATTCTTTTGAATCCCGCTCTTGAAGGTTGTTTGGATGTCTTTTTTTATTTCATTTTCGAATTTTCGTTTAATTTTATCAATATCCATTTGTGTATCAAGCCCCAGTATTTTACCTGATACGTCCACGTCAATATCAAATTTGTACTTTCCATCCTTGAGAACAGGCTTTACTTGATAATGTGGATGGGAGAAAGAGGCATAGATGTCTTGTTTATTCATGTTAATATTTAAGGGAGTTTTGTTGGTCCTTTTATTGAGCCAGCGTAAACCGCTTAAATCTTTTTCAGAGAACCAGGGCTGGGACACTTTATAATAAATGACAAATGCACCATCCATAAAGAGACTTTTTCTTTTTTTATCTTTTTCTTTCCATACTTTATCGTTCCAGGAAATGGAGGGTAGGATGGTTGTGGATGCTTTTTCCCGCTGGTTAGAATAATACCTTTGGACCGTAATGGGTTGGATGAATGATCGATTCCGGTAGACATCTTCTGGTAAATATAATGTCGTGTATAAAGGCGATAAATTAAAATAACCATTAATGGAGAAAAGCTCCTCCATGGAACTTTTTGTGGCAAAGATATTGGCTGAGTACCTAAGTAATTGGTTTCTGTAAATATAATCCACTATTTCTGTACTTTGCTGCTTCAAAACATTTTCACTGATGACAAATGTGGAAACATGCCCTATATATAGAGACTGTTGAGTATTGCGCATTAGTTTATTAATGGCGATCGAGATGGAACGCGCTTTTTGTTTCCCTACATATACGGGCGGGGCTTGAGTGGGCTTTGCCTCCGTTTTAGCTACCGCAGAGAAGTCCACAAGTTGCGTATAAACAATGTATTCCCCATCTTGGAAATCTATCCCGATGGCCGTTATATAATGAAAGTCCTGGATCGTTTTTTCATCCCAGCAGCCTGAAAGTAAAAGGAATAGAGGGATGGTTAATAATATTTTGTAGATGCGGAACATGGCCTTACTGCCCCTTTCTAGTCTTATCATTAGCTGCCAAGGATCGTTTGCTATTGGAGTCCCATGGCCTCTTTATGAATGAATCCAGGATTTTTGTGATTCTTGGTGGGTTCAGTCCGCCAATATAGGAAACCCCGAATGAATCAAGCCTGGATAGTAAAGTGACAATGGAAAGGAAACCGATTATCAAGCCATAGATTCCATAAATACAGCTTAGTAACAGCACAAACATACGCAGAATCGTTACGGCCCCTGTTAAAGACTGGTTTACAAGAGTATAAGATGCGACAGAGGTTACGGCAGTAACCACTAGCATGGTTTGTGAGGTCAGTCCGGCCCTTATCGCGGCATCACCGACAATGAGTCCGCCTACAACGGCAACTGTCTGCCCAACCGCTTTAGGTAACCTAACTCCGGATTCACGGAATAATTCAAATAAAATGAGCATGAGAATGAATTCCATGGTGGCGGATAAGGGAAGCCCCAGCCTTGAAAGGGTTATGGTGGCTAGTAACGGGAACGGCACCTGTTCAATGTTGAAAGCGGAGATGGATATCCAAAACCCCGGCAATAATATGGTGATGCCAAGCCCCATAAAGCGAAGCAGTCGCTCAAGGCTTACAAATAGATAAGGGAGATTCGAATCTTCTGCTGTTTTTATTTGCAATAGTAATGTAGAAGGAGCAACGATTATCGTTGGCATACCGTCCACGATTAGAATGAATCTTCCTTGATTGAGTGCTTCCACTACAAAATCAGGGCGACTCGTATAATGAGTGAGTGGAAAAATACTATATTTACTGTTTGTGATCAATTCCTCCAATTGTTGGCTGCTAACCAATATATCAATATCAATGTTATTAATTTTCGACCTTACATTTCTAACCAGTTCTTTATTGATGATATCATCCATGTACATCAGTGCGACTTTCGTTTGACTGCGCTTGCCGACGATAAAGTCTTCATAGGCAAGCGATTTGGTTTTTAGCCGCTTTCTGATTAAAGCGGTATTGATGGATATGTCCTCGACAAACCCATCTCTTGGACCTCTTACCGAGACCTCGAAGGAAGACTCCTCAGGCTGCCGGTTCGGAACATTGGACAAATTTATTGAAAATAAATCTTGGGTTGATGGTATGAATAATAAGGCATACCCAGAGAAAATAAGCTGTTGGACGTTATTGAATTCGCTATCAATGGTTACTTTCGTCAGATCTATCAAGGGTTTTAGCTTATTGATTGCTTTTTCTTCATCGATTCTCTCATCCAATTCCATCATCTTGTTTAACTTTTCCAAAATCCCCTCGTTCAGTAAACTGATATCGGCCATACCCGAGCAATAAAAAATAAGGACAGGAATGAGTCTTTCGGTTTCTCCGATATATATCGTGTCAAACTTGATATCTGAGCTTGAACTGAATAACTCTCGAAATGTCTCCTCCCTTAATTCAGGCACGGTTGGCTCATTTTTGGATCGTTTCATTCTCATGTCGTTTACCCTCCTTCGAACTAATGAAAGTGCCGATAAACAAAAAGGCGGACAAAACTAACAAGAAATAAAAAGCGCCAGGATAGTAGAATGTCTGACTTACATGCAAAAACTTGAAATTACTAAATGGTACGATGGAGATGACGACCATAAGAAAGCCCACAGCGAAAAGGATTCCGAGCTTCATATTATTAGTTTTTCCTTTAAAGACTTCCGTTATTAAGAATAACGCCAGTGAAACACGGATATAGGCTCCTGCAAGCCATTGATAAATGGAAAAGAAGTCTGTATGTTCGATATATTTTCCAATTGTCAGCAGACGCCACTGTTCATAGGCGGGGTACCTCATGGCTTCGGCTAAGGTCGGGCCGAATTCAGCGAGTGCAGCTGTTAATGGGCCAAGAAGTAAAAACAATAATCCGAGACATAAGAAAACTAATACTTTCCGACTGATCTTATCAGAAAGCTTTTCCTGAAAAAAAACGATTAAAATCAGTTCTGAAAGGCCATAACCAGAATATTTAAGGGTTTTAACGCCATGAAAATAGCCATTCTCGAAAAGGGGAAGGAGGTGACTATAATCTTTTGTCGGTATATTTCCGGTCGCAACGAATATGCCAAGAATGACGACTATTGGCAGTAATACAGAAGAACAAATGGCGATGGAGCGCATACCTGAATGGGCAAGAAATATGCAAAGCAGTGTAAACGGAATGATAATGGCTAAACTTGGGGTTTCAAAAAGAAAGCTTGTAGTGATCCAATCAATCGTTTCCTTGGTTGTTGCCAATACAAGGCTGATCAGATAAATCACGATAAAGAATAAAGCGATATTTTTAATGTGTTTCCCAAATCTATTTTCAAGCCAATCCGTCAGGGATTGATTATTCATATTCTTGATTATCCTCGATAATATGTAGACCCAAATCGGGATCAATCCAATAGTTAGGATAGAAAAAAACCAAGCATCCCTTCCGCCGATGGATAGGAGGAAAGGGATCAAAATAACGTGATTAAGAAGGCCGATTGACAAAAAGAAGATGCTAAGGGTTTGTATCGAACTTATTTTCTTCAAGATAATCCTATCCCCATTTCCATTGTTTAAAGATTGGATTGATGCATTTGACATTCTTTTGTTATGGTTGCTAAATGTGGAAATAGTATACGTGCTAATGATGTGGATTAATATTCCTGCGGGTTAATGAAAACATAAGCAGGATTGCAAAGCCAGGAATGCCGGTAAAAAGGATTTGCCAGCACCGATAAAGAATATATACTGGATGCTACTTCTATCGAACATCAAGGGGGAATGAAGATGGATTTAAGATACCCGATTGGTAAGTTTCAGTTTGATGGGGAAATTACTGGTGGTGTGGCTGAGGGGTGGATCAACGAGATTGAAGCTTTGCCTGGGATGCTGCGGGAGGCAGTTGGTAAAATGGATGATGAACAGCTTGATACGGCTTATCGGCCTGGAGGATGGACGGTGCGCCAAGTGGTGCATCATGTTGCTGATAGTCATATGAATGCGTTTATTCGCTTTAAATTGGCCCTTACGGAAGAAAGTCCGGTCATTAAACCGTACGAGGAGGGGCAATGGGCAGAGCTGCCTGATTATGATTTGCCGATTGAGGTTTCTCTATCACTAATCGAAAATGTACATATCCGAATGTGCAAACTTTTATCGGGTCTTCATGCAGACGACCTGAGCCGAACATTCATCCATCCTGATTCAGGAGAGGTGACTGTCGGTGAAAATGTTGGCATTTATTCATGGCACGGACGCCATCATCTGGCTCATATTACTTCTTTATCAAAGCGCCAGGGATGGTGAATATAACTATTTCTCCTGAAAGGTTGTGATTACTTTGAATGCTGAGGTGAAAGTCGAACAATTAACATCAATCGAAAACCATCATAATGAACTTTCCGACCTTTTGGTGCATGTTGTGAATGATGGCGCGTCCATTGGTTTTTTACCACCCATGAAACAGTCTGAGGCTAAAGATTATTGGGGGAGTGCCCTAAATCCTGATGTGATTTTGTTTGTCGCGAAATTACAGGGTGAGATAGTCGGGAGCGTACAGTTACATTTATGTTCAAAGCAAAACGGCGGCCATCGTGCGGAAATCGCAAAATTAATGACTCATACTGGTTATCGACGAAAAGGCATAGGACGTTCACTCATGCTAGAGGCTGAGAAGAGGGCCAAGCAGGAGGGACGGACATTATTGGTCCTGGATACAAGGGAAGGTGATCCTTCTAACTCCTTGTATACTTCATTGGAGTATATTCAGGCAGGAAGGATTCCTGATTATGCGAAATCGGCAAATGGTGAATTCCATCCGACCATTTTTTATTTTAAAAATAAGATCGGGTAACGAATCGAATGGGGGGGAATCTAAATGAAAGCTGTAATCGAAAAAGAAGGTAATGGGATTATCGCAAGATTCGATCGCCTGCTTAATCATTCAGTGGAAAAGGTATGGGGTGCTTTAACGGAGAATGATAAGTTGGAAAAGTGGATGTCCAATCTGGAAATAAAGGACCTTCGAAAAGACGGGAACATAAAATTCAATTTCAATGATGGGTCAGGGAAATCTTTTGATATGAAGATAAGGGATTTCCAGGAATCTGCCGTTTTAGATTTTGAATGGGGGGACGGCTGGGTTCGTTTCGAGGTATCCCCTGAAAAGGATGAATGCTCATTAGTATTGAAGGAATCCATCCAGCCGGTTAATGATCATACACCAAAGGATTTGGCAGGCTGGCATGTTTGCCTCGATATGTTGAGTGATTTACTTGATGGTCATCACCAGGACTTTCCAATGGGTGAATGGGAAAAATGGCATATGGAATATACGGCAGCCGTCAAACGATTGGATGGATGAATGGAATGCGGTGGATACAGAAGACGGCCTAAAACCGAAGTGATGCTACTGCTATGAAGGAAGTTTTTTTGTTGATATACCAGTTGGTACCATGTTAAGATGACTTTAACTTATCAGAAATGGAGGTTTTCCTTGTGACATTTATCAGACTGCGTTTCCAATCTTTGAACCGTTAATTGAATACGTTCAAGGGCTCTGCATGTCCGCAGGGTAAATGGGAATGGTCTGTCTATTTTTAAGGAAACCTTCATTTTACGCTTTTGTGAAAAAAGAGGAGACATTCAACCTCTTTTTTTGCTGTCCAGCTGAAGCTGCGGCAACCTTTGTGGATCAAAGGTTTTCGCTAATCCAGTTAATCTTATAAATACGCATCCAAGGTGTTCATTTTGGATACATGTAAAAGGTTGGATCCTCCGTTGTATGACCAAACGAAGGCCAGTGGGAGATTATTTTTATCGTGAAAATAATCATCCTCTCGGGTTTCTTTAGATAGGTTCTGATCCATTTACTCTAAACACAGGCAGATAGCCTGTGTTTTTTTTAGGGCATTAAGAAAAAAATACTAAAAATAGAATGAGGTGTTTGAGAGATGAAATCATTAAATGAACAAGTAACGGACAATTGGAAAAAGAATATCACTCTTTTTCTAGGCAGTCAGACCATATCGCTCTTTGGTTCTTCCTTGGTTCAGTATGCCATCATGTGGTATATCACGTTGAATACACAGTCGGGTGTCATGATGACGATATCCATCGTTTGTGGTTTCGTGCCTACCTTTATACTCTCCCCAATCGCGGGGGTATGGGCAGACCGCTATAATCGGAAGATGCTGATCATCCTTTCGGATTCATTGATTGCCATTTCAACGCTGATATTGGCCATCTTGTTTTTAATCGGCTACGATGAGCTTTGGCTGCTTTTCGTCATGTCCGCTGTCCGGGCGATCGGAACTGGGATCCAGACTCCTGCAGTCGGGGCCATTCTTCCGCAGCTTGTGCCAGAAGATAAGCTTACGAAGGTGAACGGGACAAATGGAAGCATTCAAGCGCTAGTGATGCTCGTTTCACCCATGGTGAGCGGCGCGCTGCTTACGATGGCTTCAATCGAAACCATTTTCTTCATTGATGTGATTACAGCTGCAATTGCCATCTTCACATTGCTGGCATTTTTGAAAATTCCAGCACATGCGAAGGCATTAAAAGAGCAAACAACCAGCTATTTCGCCGATTTGCAAGAAGGATTCAGCTATATCAGGAATCACGAATTTCTTAAGAAGTTTTTTATGTTTTTCGCATTTTTCTTCGTGCTTGCTGCACCTGTTGCATTTCTTACACCGCTTCAGGTCACACGCTCTTTCGGGAATGATGTTTGGCGGTTGACTGCGATAGAAATAACTTTTGCCATCGGTATGATGCTAGGCGGGATTTTCATGGCTTCCTGGGGAGGCTTTAAAAACAAGATCCATACGATGACACTTGCGAGCCTTATAATTGGTGCCTGTACTTTCGCTCTTGGAATCATCCCCGTTTTCTGGATTTACTTGATCATCATGGGGGTAGTCGGGGTGGCGATGCCGATCTTTAATACGCCGTCCACTGTCTTGTTACAGGAGAAGGTCGATGGTGATCTTCTCGGTAGGGTATTTGGTGTTTTAGGAATGATCTCGACTTCGATGATGCCGCTGGGAATGCTTGTATTTGGACCGATATCCGACATCATTAAGATAGAATGGCTGCTTATAGGAACTGGTTTATTGCTGTTCATTCAAGGTTTTTTCCTACTGGGCAGCAAAGTGTTGATCGAAGCCGGAAAACCCATCTCGAAAGATGCCCCCGAGTAATGGTACACAGAACGCCCATGTCAAGATGAAGGACTGGGAGCCTGGCCGGTGTTCCAGCTGATAAGTAGTATATTATGAATATCAAAAGGTATTGGATATTTGGCATCCCTCCAGTTATTTATTTTTGTAGAATGGTTATACCATTAAGGTCATCATAGATTGGCTAAGGAGGAAAAGATGGAATTTTTGGGAAAAGTATTTAATTGGATGGTAGTTATCGGAATGATTCTACTGTTAGGACGACTGCTTACGATGGCGTTTTTATTTCTGGATATTCCATTTACGACCTTTTTTAAGGACTACAGTCTCATTTCGATCATCATTTTAATAATAGGTGCAATTGGTCAGCAATTCACCAAGCCGGATAAAAAGTAAATGAGTTATCACCTTTCCTTTTCATGGAAATGATCAGTTTCGAATCCAAAAGACCGACATATTCTATTGTCGGTCTACAGTTTTTTATATTTAAGAAACGTTCCAGTTGATTTCAGAAATTCGCTCCCTTACCGCCGACTGTCTGCCAAGCCTCATCAAAGCAAGCGTCTGTGGGGTCTCGGCTAGCCAGTTATTCGGCAGGAGTGTCGCAAATTTCTTCAATCTAATGAGGGTTTTAGGAACGGGGGAGGCCACTAAGTGGTTTCCCCTTTTTGTTGTATTGCCATTTTACAACGGGGCATCTCTCTTTAGTGGACAAAATCACACTAGAGTACAAAAGTACAATTTAGAGGGGCTGGTCAAGTATCCATGCTTTTTTTACAAAGGGGAATAATATATAGGAATCGGACAAGTAGGATTCAATGGCTCAAGGCCAAAAAAGCAGGTCATACCAATAACGACGATAGTGACAATGCTCCACCCAGTAATGCACTCGCATCACTCATCACTATCTCCTCATTTTCCATTCCTGCATATCCAAGATTTAATCTGAGTACAGAGATAGATTACTAGATTAAAAATCCTATGGTGCTTCCCAGGATGATGTAAACATGATGTCCATAAAAGGCGGAAAACAACTTGGTTGAGTTAACGATTTGAAGCTTTATAGTAAAACGGTGTATAGGCCATAGATTCATAGAAACGAGGGGAAGGCCATTTATGCTTTCCCCTTATTTACTTCTGCTAGATGATGGGTGATACCAATGGATTCGGGTTCCTGATCAAAAATCCATCGCCTTCATAATCAATTTCCGTTTGATCTGTAAAATGGGAGTCCGATGGGTCGATCAACATTTTTATATCATGTAAAACGAGTATTTCCTCATGCTCCTTTTTAGAGATTGCCAAGCTTAATGTGTAGTTCAACTGGTTACAGCAAGGTCTGTTTATGCCAAACCTCAAATACGTTTCCCCTCCCAAACTATGTTGCATATTTTTAAATGCCTGTTGGGCTTTCTCTGTCATTTTTATCAAAATGTTCACTCCTATATCGTTAACCTCTTCATAAATAGGGCAAGCCGTATGCACGACTTTATCATGACGGGATTCCTATAATCCAACTTTACCCATTTTGCATAAAAAAATAAAACCCTTTAGGAATTCTTCGATTTCCAACTTATCCCGATGAGGTGAAATTTTACAGTATAGGAATATTGATTTATTTTTAGGTGTTTCATTAAACGTGACCAATTTTTTTGAAAAAATAGGCTAAAGGTTTCTCTGTGTTCGTCGATAATATTGTTGGAATGGGCATTAAGATTCATTAATTTAGGTGAATGATAGGATAAAAGATTTATATGGAAGTTGTTCGGATTCTTATGATGGAATTTACTTGGACATCGTAAATTTAAAAATATTTCAGCGTATAAAGGAAGGGTTAAAATGCTTAATGGAAAAATAAGCTGTATGATACTTACATTGGTATTCATGATTAGTTTCACTTTTTTACCTGGCTTAAAGGCCGAGGCTGCAGATCGTACGCATACTGTAATATCTGGTGAAACGGTAGAATCGATTGCCAAGACATATGATATATCGGCTGAGCAATTAATGAAAACGAATGGTTTACCGGATGATAAGTTATTTGCGGGCCAAAAGTTGGCAATCATTCAGACGGCGTATACTCCTTTCAATTACCAATGGTCGGAGAGAGGAAAAAAAATTGCGAACTATGCGAAATCTTTTATAGGGTTTAAAAAGACAGCTGGTGAGGAGACGCCTGAAAAAGGGTTTGATTCGAGCGGATTGATTCATTGGGTGCTTTCCCAGCAAAGTATACCGGTCGACCGTTTGACAGTGGATGGTTTTTATAAACAAGGGATGGATACAGCTACTCCGAAAACTGGGGATATTATATTCTTTCTGGAAAAAGACAGCTTAAAAGTCGTGACTGCGGGTATTTATATCGGCAAAAACCAATTTGTCAATTCTGGATATGGTGCAGAAACGGTTCAGGTGAGATCCACTACAGAAGATTACTTTGCAAAATACCAAGTGGCGTACAAAACATACACGCCTAAAGGAGAGCATATCGTCCAAACGGGGGAAACGCTTAAAAGTATATCTGAGAAATATAGCATTTCCATGAGTACGATCAAAAGCCGTAACGCGTTAAAAACTGATGCGTTGATGCAAGGGCAGTATCTTCAACTATACAGCAACCCGTTATATCCGTTTTATGTAAACCAGGAGGCTGCTTATGATAAAGCATATGATGTCATCAAGTATGCATACACTTTACGCGGATTCACCTATGTTTTCGGGGGGGAAGATCCGATGATCGGAATGGATTGCAGCGGCTTCATTTATTGGGTCATGAAGGAGCAGGGCCTTTCAGTAAAACGAGATTCTGCAGCGGATTACTTCTCATTGGTGCCCAAAATCGAGAATCCAAAGGCAGGGGATTTAGTGTTTTTTAGGGACACAGGAACAAGGCTAGGTGTGACCCATGTAGGTATTTATCTAGGTGATGGCCGTTTTCTCAATACAACGGAAAACACCGGAGTTCATATCTCCAATCTTTCGTCAGGTTATTTTGCCGAGAAATTCGAAAGCTTCGGTCAAGTTGAAAGCCTCATCGAATAAGAAGATCATTCAAGCTGTTTATATGCTAGAGTCGCCTTTTCAATGGCAGTAACGAACCGTTTAAAAAGATCACAGTGATTGATCCGGTTCTTACTGGTAAAGTCATCACCTTTGAAAAAGCTTTTTCTAAGCTTTGTGGAAAGTTCCAATTGCACGCCTGCACCGGTTTTGGTTGTGTTGGTGATGTTGTTTCCTTTCATGCCTGAAAGGTGCTGCGGTGCATGATCAGTTTGAAATCCAGCTTTGTTGAGGCATTGCTGAATAAGGTTCTTATAGGGTTCGTTCTTTCCGCCAATGTAAACTAGTGCATTATGTACGTCGTAGTGGCCATGGATCGAAAGGGTGGTCTGAGCATTCGCTGCCATTGAAACGCCGACCGGTTCATTGAACAATCGGGATGTTATATGGAGGACCTGGTTACCCCTTGGTTTAAGACCTTCAAATAGATATGTGCTTGCACAAAGTCTCTCTCCGAGTGCGGCTGCAATCTCGCTAGTCCCCGGTTCGATGTTCCCGCCATGTATGGCTAGAACTGCGATATCAGGATTCCTTTGATGAACGATGATTCGGTAATCGAGGCCTTCTTGTTCATTTTTCTGCAGTTCAATAAAATCAATATAGCTATTTTCATTCATGGTTATCCTCCGTATCTGTAGCGTATTTCATCTTCCATATCCGTTGACGGCAAAAATAAAAAAAGCGGGGATGCCCCAGCTTTTTTTTATTCTTCGACAGTCGTATATTGTTCTATTTTCTTTTGCTCTTCGGGTGTTAAGGTTTCTGTCCGTTTAAATGTATTCATGGTCACAAGCAGGGCTGCTATTAGAAAAACGGGTATAACCCAGCTTGTTATTTTTTTTACGGTATTCATATTCTAAGTCCCCTTATACATCGCTAGAATTCTTTTGATTATTAGAAAAGAAGGGGCTGGATTGCACTTTTATTGCTGAGCTTTCCAGCTTCCATTTCTTCTTTTATCCCCAGCTCCGGATAATTGTCCATTTTTCTCGTTTTTAACGAGTACTTGAACCCCGCCATAATACATGGGGGAGATCTTCTGGATGACTTCATATCCTGAATCTTCCAATTTGGAAATTATTTCATTCGAAAGCCTGGATTCCGTATAAATCTTCTTTCCATCAAAGACGAACCGATTACGGTCGACGATATCCTGAAATGTGCCTTCATTCTCTGTATAAGAATAAAGGACCTGCATCAATACTTGCGGAATCCTATCACCGCCTGGTGAGCCGATCCCGATCGTTTCCTTCCCTGGTTTCTTGAGAATGGTCGGAGCGGTGAAAGTTCTTGACCGTTTATATGCCTCTTGAGAGTTCAAACCGGACCGGAAATTTTTCAATTGATCGTTAAGGAAAAAACCATTCGTATAGTCACCAGATCCGAAAAAGTTGCTGAGCGTATTTGTTGCGGAAACGACAGTGCCGTACTTGTCCATGATGACAAAGTGTGTCGTACTTTCATGTTCTTCGGAATCATTTGATTCCTTATTTTCCCAATTGCCACTTTTGATCTTACTTTTAAGATTGTTCAAGTGAATGGGGGAGAGCAATTGTTCCGCTTTAGAGTGGCTTATTCCATCCCCGATATGGGCGGACCGATCTTGATAGGCTGTATTTGAGATGCCCCCCAGGACTTTCAAATAAGCAGATCTGCTTGAAGATTCACCGAGGTTCGTTTCCTCGGCGAGCCTTAACATTTCAAGAACTGTAATACCGGAAAAGGGCGGAGGGGCGGTTAAAACGTCATAACCGGCAAATGTTCCTTGAACCGGCCTACGTTCTTTCACCTCATAGCGCTTTAAATCCTTCAAGTCGATGTCTGTTTCTCTTTTAATATCCCGTGCAATTTCCCCTTTATAAAAACCATCAGGACCTTCCTTCTGAACCAATTTTAATGTTTCAGCAAGGTTTTCTTGAATGAGGGTTTTGCCTGGTTCGATGGCATCGCCATCAGGATAAAATAATGAGGTATCGGAAGAAACCCTTGGTTGAGCTGCGGCTAAGCGCGATGATAAAATCTCATCCACTTTAAACCCGTCATCAGCCAAATCAATCGCCGGCTGAAGAAGATCCTCCATCGGTACACTCCCATACTTATCATGGACAACCTGCATGCCGGCCACTAAACCAGGAATCCCCGTATCGTGTCTTGAACTTGGGTCTTCCGGAGAAGATTCACGATAATCGATAAAATTGGGATCGCCGGATTCCGGGTCAATCAGCATACCGCCTCCGCCACCCACGCCAGATCCATAAGGTTCGACTACACCTAATACATAAGATACCGCAATGGCGGCATCCGCCGCCGTACCGCCGTTATCCAATATATCCATCCCGACATCTATTGCGATTGGGTTTGAAGAACTGACCCCATATGATTGTGCACTTTTACTATCTATCGGTTCATTCGTGTCAGAAATAGGGGGTGTCTTCGAGCATCCAGCAATATAAATGAGCATGCTAAGGGAAATGAGCACTTTTCTCGTCATACGGTTAATCATCAGTTGGTCCCCCTTTTCGTTGAACTTCTAAGTTGTGTGTCTTTTTTCTTCACGTAGTCGTACAAAGCGATCCTTACTGAATGGGTTGCATGTCCTGTTGTTTAGCTTGTGCAGCTTTTTTCTCTTGTGCAGCTTTCTTTTCCATTGCTGCTTTCGCTGCTTTTTCTTCTTGCTCACGTTGTGCCTTGTGGTCGATTATCTTCTTGTGATCCAAGGTAATCTCGATGCGATCCTCTTTTTTCGACCATTGGGCTTTTTCACTCGTTTCCTTCGTCAACTGACGGTAAACACGTGATTTGTCGATTGAAGAGGTAGCTGGCCTTGGTGTTGCTTCTTCAATTTGCAATGGAACGACATCGATTGTAGCTTTTCCGTCTTCCGCTAAATGGTATTGAACCATGGCTGAATCCTTTGTGCGTGTCCAGCCTTGATCGAATATGAAATTTCCTAAGCTATAGAAAATGATTCCATCTTTATACACATCAAACGATTGAAGCACGTGGGGGTGATGGCCGATGATGATGTCAGCCCCCGCATCGATGATAGCTTTAGCCAGGTCCTTTTGACGGGCGGTTGTAGATGTTGAATACTCTTGTCCCCAGTGCATATTCACCACAACCAAGTCTGCGTTGCCTTGCTTGGCATCCCTTGCTTTGCCGATCATTTCAAATAATAAATCAGGGTTGGAGTTCAATAGTCCGGCTTTATCATTTTTTGACACGGCATCCTTACCGTAAACATCCGTGAAGCCAAGTGTTGCGACACGTACGCCATTAACATCTGCATAGTCGATGCTATTTTTAGCTTCTGTAGTGTTCGATCCAACACCGACATAATGCATATCCGTACTTTTGAATTCATCAATCGTGTCAAGAAGTCCTTGTTCTTCATAGTCCATCATATGGTTATTGGCCAAAGACATCACAGAGAAGCCAGCATCTTTAACGGCTTGAACACCACTAGTATTGGAGTTTAACCGGATGGGAGTATCTGCTCCCTTGTAGTTAGATACCTCTTCTTTTAAAGCGGTATGTTCATAATTTCCACTGACATAGTCTGAATTGGAAAAATAGGGCTTCATATAACGGAAGAGGTATTCATACCCGTGCTTATCCGTCACTTCTTTAACATACCGTCCCATCATCACATCACCGACCATTGTCATCGTAAATGGTTGATCGGATTTTGAAGCAGTTGTTTTCACTTCCTCAGCCCGTCCCATCCAAGTGGTAATGACTAAAGCGATTAGTAATATAGGTAGTATGATTCCAGTGTATTTAAGATTATTTTTCTTCGTGCGTTTAATAAAGATAAGTGTTTTTTCTTTTGCATTTAAAGTCCGTTTCATTTTTTGCACCTCAGAATAGGTAGTACACGTTCATTAAACCGAAAGTCAAGCCGGATAATAAAAGCGTGCTGCCAAGTGTCAATGGCATTCCTTGTCTTTGAATCGTATTCGCTATCAATCCAGGTACGATTATACCGATTCCCCGAAACTCGAATATTTCAAATGGCATGACGGGGTAGACAAAGTCCAATAGGAGCTTCAAGCAAATCCCTGTCACCATCATGGCTGCGAATTTTCTTCTTCCATATAAAATCACCCATCTTGAAAGGCCGTGAGTGACGATCAAATAAGTTACGACACTAATGATCAGGATGGTAAGCATGATTTCCCATTGGTCAAATACTAATGCCAAATAACCTGGCACGATAAGTCCTGCGGGTACGACACCCGTTTTTTCTGAAAATATAAGGCTAAGCGTAACTCCTAGTACTAGGGCTACATATAAATCCGATCCAAACATTAAGGTTCCTCCTACTTAACTCGCTTTTTGCTTCGTTTTAGATTTCATGAATGCTTCAATTAATGGTTCCGCAGCACCGTGAATATTCCCGACACCGTAGACGATGCGATTTTTCATCAATGGGCGGAGGCGGGCCACGATTTCTTCAGTTGACCAGTTTTCTAAATCCCAATATTCTTTTGTATCCAATTGACCTTGCTCGAATGCCCGAGTGATCGGTGATGTGGTTTCACCTATGGAAATGACGATTTCAGATTTTATGTAAGGCAATACATCTCTAGCAAACTGCTCGGTACGATCCACACGGTCGGGACGGCAATTCATGATGACGATAGGAGGTTCTGTGCTGTATCCGAACGTATTGACACGTTCCCAGATGTTCAGCGTCGATGACGCGTCATTTGCTGCAAAGCCATTGACAAAGAAAGTTGGCTGGATGGGATCTCCGAATTTGGTGATCCGCATGGCACCTGGATCGGGATGTGCATTCAACATGCCGCGAAAAGCTGTTTTTTCATCAATGCCCAAAGCCTCCGCAACGGCCAAGGCCAGTGATGCATTATCGGGAAATACCATATAATCGAATTCGCGTAGGAATTCTTCCGAAATTCTTGAATTGTCTGCAACGATCACTTTTGTGTTGCGTTCTTTGGCAATTTGCTTGAAAAATTCCAAATATTCACTTTCTATGGTTATTAAGTGACCATTATAGGGAATGGTAGCAGTGAAAGCTTCAGCAACCTCATCCAAAGTCGGTCCCATGACATCCATATGATCTTCCAATACATTCACGATGACCCCAATGTTTGCTTGGATCATTTTGTTTTGGAAGATTAGTTGATAGTCAGGCTGTACGGCCATGCACTCACAAACCAGTGCTTCAGTGCCTAAGTCGGCAACTTCTTTAACTACACGCCGTTGTTCTCCTATGTTGGGTCCTTCCGGGCGGCGTACAATCGGTTTTTCCTTGTCGGTAAACCAATAGATCATTCTTGCTGATGTTCCGGTTGTTTTACCTACTGTTTTGTACTTAGCTTCCTGGATCACACCTGTAATCAGGCGCGTTACCGTCGATTTCCCTCGAATCCCATTCACATTCACACGTACCGGGATGGAGTCGAGACGCTTCTGATGGCGTTTTTGTTCGAAAATGCCATAGCCAAGTAAAAAGATCGCACAAATAAATATTGGTGCCATTTTTTAACCTCTCTTTTTTTAAATATTTGATTTACTGAATACACACTACATGATTTTAAACTTAATAGGCAAGAGTCAATTATTCTATCGTAATATAGTTATTATCATCTTTTTCAAATAAATGTATATAGGAGTGTAATAGTATCTAATGGGATAAATTGTTTTATGAGTACAAAGATATGGCTGAAAAACACGTAATTCCTTTGATTATTCACACTAAATTATGGAAAGTTTAATAAAGAGCTATTTTGGTCAGAATCAAAAAGGTTCCATGAGCATTTGAACCCAATTCTTAATGGCTATATTTGAATAATGAATTGTTTTTAAAAGTGAGGTTTATTACAGTTTATTAATTGTTTATACCCATTAGTTGTCATAAACGTAACATTATTTATGGAATTGTCATTCAATGTAAGATATTGCATCTATTGACTCAATTAGTTGGACTCTTTTGAATACAGACAAAGATGAGTAAAAGAACACATCTCTTTTTTAAAATATTTTCCGGTTTTTTCCTTAGGGGATACCCATGGGTCTATAATTGATCTTTTACCTGAAACATGAAATAAACTAAAGTTAACCCATTTTTTTAAAAAAATACCTAGTTTCTTCTATAAATATAGTGTTTATAGAAGAATGAAAAATAAAAAAGCTCAGAAGCATATCTGAGCTTTCGGCTTATCTATTGTAAATGAATGGAATGGTCACGAATCTCCGTTTATTATGGAGATTTAACGTTTGTGGGTCTTGAGCAACAGCATGGTTAGCTGATTATGGAAGGAATCTGGTTAACTTGATTTCTTTCTGTCAGAAATCTCAAGGTTGGAGCCCTTTTTACCGCCATCAATCACATAAAGTCTAGGAGCTAATCTCCTTCTTTCTCCTTGATTGTCAGGATTCATCTTCATATAATTTTCGTATTCTTTGCGAAAGAACTCTTCGGTTTCCCGTTCCAGTGCTTTTCTTTCGTTAAAATCTGTTATGAATTTGAAAAAACGTTTCATATGAATTCCTCCTTATGGGGTTAAAAGGTCTTAGTTTAATAGTAACGTGCCGTGAGTGAAATTTAACCTTTTTTTACAGATTTGGAGTTAGAATCGTGTTTTTTTGTGAATAAAGTTGTGAATGGTTTGATTCGAGAGAAAGCATGCAATGGATCCTTACTGAGCATAAGTGCCCGTGCATGGTGTTGAAAGGAAATGTTGGGATTTGCAGTAGCAGGTATTGGAAGCTATGATTATTTCAGTTAAAATATTCCTTTAGTTATATATATTATACACTAAATATTCTGAAAACAAAGGAAAATATTCACTTCCAGCCGCTTTTGATAGATTTGCTTTTTAATGGTTTATTATTGTGTATAGTTATTTATTCCCCGAATATACGAAAATGAAACAACCCTTATAATGGAAGAAAAAAAGCAATTTCCAGAATTCATGTGACGGGAAATTGCTAGTGTCATAAATGGAACTTCTTGACCTGTTCAGTTAACAGTTCTGCCGAAGATGCAAGTTCACTGGCATGATTCGTGATTTCATCCATTGAAGAACTGGATTGCTGAGCGGAGGCGGAGACTTGTTCGATTCCAGCCGCGGACTCTTCAGAAACCGCTGCGATATCTTCGATAGCCTGATTGATTTTTTTGCTATTTGTAGAGATATAGTTCAATTCGTCTGTTATATGCTGTATTTTCATTTCCATATTTCCGACAGAGTGATTGATTGTTTCAAAGGTTCGGCCTGTGAGCGTAATCTGTTTCGTGCCTTCATCCACTTGTGTATAACCATCTTCCAGAGAGTGGACGACTGTTTTTGAATCCGTTTGAATGGCGGAGACAATATTGGTGAAATCCCCAACGGAGTGTGTGACCTCTTCAGCGAGTTTCCGCACTTCATCGGCGACGACGGCAAAGCCCTTGCCATGTTCACCAGCACGAGCAGCATCTATGGCAGCATTCAGCGCCAATAGATTGGTTTGATTTGATATATCTTTGATGACCTGCACAAGCTGCGAAATTTGCTGTGATTGAGAATCGAGCCCTTTCACTTGCTCTACGGCATTTTTGACAATCCCATCAATACATTGCATCTGTTGGACCGAATTGCGCATTAAAGTGGTGCCCTCCTTGGTCAAGGAAAGGATTTCGGTTGAACTTTTAGCTACATCTACTCCTTCTAAGTGGGCCAGCTCGATCCTGTCGCTGAAATCATCCATCATGCGAACCATATCAGCTGCCCGGTTGGCTTGTGACTCCGAACCCTCCGAAAGTTCATACATCGTAGTTGCTATTTGTTTGCTGCCCTGCTGCACTTCATTTGCTGATTGAGTCAGATCCTCGCTTTGATTGAAAACGGATTGCGATACAACGAGCATTTTTTCGATCGTATCCCGAAGGTTGTTGCTGCTATAAATGTTGAAAGCTCCTAAGATGACGCATAAAGATATAATGAGTGAAAATGCCACCAATACCTTTGCTTTAATGCTTTTCAAATTAATGGACCCCTTTATCGATAATTTATTCACTCTTTTTTATCGGTAAAAATGGGATGTTTAAGCAATGAAAGGATAACCAAATTTTCCATCAGGTTTAATATTCACTAAATATAAACATCTTGATTTCTATTCGTTTTCAAGTTACTATTGACTTGGAAAAATATAATATTCCGCGTTAAGGCGGAAGAGGTTCTAGCTACCCTCTCAAAAAAACTAAGGAGAAACAGTGCTCTATTCTTAGGGTGCTGTTTTTTTCCGTAAAAAGGAGTTTTATAGAAATGAAGAAGAAAGAAAAAGCAGTGGTTGTGTTTAGCGGAGGTCAGGACAGTACGACGTGCCTGTTCTGGGCATTGGAGAGATTTGAGGAAGTGGAAGCGGTGACGTTCGATTATAATCAGCGGCATAGCTTGGAAATCGAATGCGCTCAAAACATTGCCAAGGAATTGGGTGTGAATCATCATATCCTTGACATGTCGCTGCTGAACCAACTGGCACCGAATGCATTGACGAGAAGTGATATTGCAGTGGCGGACGGAGAAGACGGGGAATTGCCGTCGACGTTCGTACCGGGGAGGAATTTGCTGTTCCTTTCGTTTGCCGGAGTGCTGGCGAGTCAGATTGGCGCTAAACATATTGTCACCGGTGTCTGTGAAACGGATTTCAGCGGATATCCTGACTGCCGTGATGTATTCATTAAATCGTTGAATGTGACACTGAACTTGTCGATGGACCAGTCATTCGTGATTGATACGCCGCTAATGTGGCTTAATAAAGAGGAAACATGGGAGCTTGCGGATCAGCTTGGCGCATTCGACTTTGTCCGCGAAAAGACCCTGACTTGCTATAACGGAATCATCTCCGACGGTTGTGGAGATTGTCCGGCATGTAATCTGCGGAAAAAAGGACTGGATGACTATGTAAGCAGACGGAAGGTGCTTTCATGATGTACGGTTTTACTATAGTGGATAAACTCCAAAAAATAGATAAAGATATTCAGCGCAGCCAATTGAAGTATACAAACAAGAGGGTTCTCGTGAGTAAGGAATTCACCTTTGACGCGGCGCACCATCTGCATGACTATGAAGGAAAATGCAAGAACCTGCATGGCCACACGTATAAGGTCATTTTCGGATTGAGCGGGTATACAGATTCACGCGGGTTGATGATAGATTTTGGGGACATCAAGGATATATGGAAAAATGAAATTGAAATCCACCTGGATCATCGTTATTTGAATGAAACCCTGCCGCTCATGAATACAACGGCTGAAAATATGGTTGTCTGGATTTATGAAAAAATGGCCGAAGCCCTTTCATTAAAAGAATATGAGGGTGCTAGAGTCGAATTTGTTCGACTATACGAAACGCCGACAAGCTATGCCGAAGCCAGACGGGAGTGGATGGAAAGTGAGTAAACTCCCGGTTTTGGAAATCTTCGGGCCGACCATCCAAGGAGAGGGAATGGTCATTGGTCAAAAAACCATGTTCGTACGGACTGCCGGCTGCGATTATTCCTGTGCTTGGTGTGATTCCGCATTTACTTGGGATGGCACCGGTAAGGAAGATACAGTCCAAATGACTGCTAGAGAAATATGGGATGAGCTGAAGCGAATTGGGGGTTCCGGTTTTTCCTTCGTGACGATATCAGGCGGAAATCCGGCTCTGCTGAAAAACCTAAACGGCTTGATAGCGATTTTACATGAAAATAAAATGAAAATAGGTGTCGAAACACAAGGGAGCCGATGGCAGGATTGGTTTCTCGATATTGATGAACTGACGATTTCACCTAAGCCGCCGAGCTCTAGAATGAACACGGACTTTACGGTGCTCGACCAAATCATCTCGAACCTTGCCAATCGAAATCCTGAAAACCATGTCTCATTGAAGATCGTCGTCTTTAACGAGGAAGACTATCAATATGCCAAACATGTACATGGGCGTTACCCGGATATTCCTTTTTATCTGCAGGTCGGCAATGACGACAGCAGGACGGCGGATGATCGTCAATTGATCAGCGGTCTATTGAAAAAGTACGAAGAGTTAATTGATAAAGTGATAGCAGATGATGAATTAAATGATGTGAAAGTTCTTCCCCAGCTGCATACCTATATATGGGGTAACAAGCGGGGCGTATAAAGAAGAGAGAGCAGGAGGCAGTGTGATGTTTAATCACACTGCCTTTTATGCTTTTTACAGCCTTTGAATGTGTGTAGCTTTGAAGGATGATGTGTATTTGAGGCCATACCCAAATAAGCGATCCATTCCAATATGTGCGGTCCAAATTAAACCAATCATCAACAATGCATCAGAGTTTAGAAAAATGGCAAGCAATATCATGAAGATGGACAGGGTATAAGTGTGAAATAGGTTATAAACCTTTGCTCCAATTCGATCATTGATCAGATAGGCCAGCATGGAAACATCAGGAGACAAAATCAATAACAGGAAAATCCACCAGCTGAATTCATTTAACGAATAGATGTAAATCACCGCTAAAAGAACCATGAGTCCTTCAATATGAAGGAATTTCTTTACCATTTTAAAACCCCCTAATGTATATTTGACCAATGGTCAATAACGTTCGAAAAAATTATATGATGTTTCCGATGATATTTTTTACATGAAAATAAGCTAAGCCTTTTACATCTTCATAAGATAGTTCAGAATTAATATAAAAAGTGATGAATCCGTGAAGAGAAAGAAAAATCGACCAAATTGATGCAGGATTCAGTTTGTTGTCCGTTAGGTCCGTCAGGGACTGGATTAGCTTTTCGTATGTTTTATTAGAATCGAATTGAAGTAACTGCTGAATTTCTTTTTCCTTCGATAAAAACATGATGGAATAATGATTCTGTTGGGTTAAACCGAACTCCAAGAAGCACAATAAAATCTTTTCCATTTTTACAGAAGGGTCATTTTCCGAAATGGTGATATCATCGATTAAAGTATTTAAAACGGAAAAATCCGTTTTCACCAAACTATAAAATATTTCTGCCTTATTTTTAAAATGATAATAAATGGCTCCATGGCTGCAATCCAATGATTTAGCCAATTGCCTCATTGAGACATTCGAATACCCTAACGTTGCAAAAAGGTTTCTAGCTTCATTCAACACCATGTCCCTGGACAATTCTTTACCTGCCGATTTCCTTGGCGACATCTTAACACCCCCCTTGTTTATTGACCACTGGTTAATAACGATGATAACTCACTGGTTTATAATTGTCAATTATTAGATTATATTATAAATTACTGTTTTTTTAGTGGGAATTTTCCATTTAATGAAATGGATGAAATATCAAGTCCTGTAACAGATAAAAGGAACCAACTATATATGCGCTTGGTTTATATACGTACCATTAATACCCTTATATGTTATTATAAGGGTATCTTTAGGCGTTGGAGGGGACGAATAAATGAAAAAGAAATTCGGTATTTTGGCTTCAATTATCATAGTTTTGACCGGCTATTTTTTATTCACTAAACCGTATAAAGAAAAAACAAAACCTGTAGAAGATATTTTTAAAGTGAATCAACCAGACCAAGTAATAATAAATGAAATGATAACGATAGAAGGTATTGATGAGGTCAATCCAGGTGATATCGATGTGAATGATGAAGAAGATATAATAAAATTGGCAAAAAAGCAATATGAACAAAATGAAATGGGGGAAATAATTTTTACAGAAAAAAATCAGTGAGATCACCTACCTGTAATGAGTAAACTAATGGGAGAGGTGTCGGTTATTGGTAGTTTTGGATAGTATCTATGGGAAACACATTGTAGAGGGAGTTCTTGAAGAGCTAATTCTAAGCAAACCCGTCCAAAGATTGAAGGGTATACATCAAGGCGGGGCAAGTTATTTAGTTAATGAGAAGTGGGATGTCACAAGATTTGACCATTCACTTGGTGTGATGCTTTTAATTAAAGCGCTTGGAGGTTCATTGGAGGAACAAATCGCGGGCTTGCTGCATGACGTATCCCACACTGCATTCTCACATGTTATTGATTTCGTTCTGGATTGTAAGGATGAAGATTATCATGAAAAGATATATGATCAGGTCATTATGGAATCCGAAATCCCATTTATACTGAAGAAGTATGGATATGATTGTGAAGTCATTGTTCAATCAAAATGGGAATTGCTTGAACAGCCAGCACCTGAGTTATGCGCCGATCGGGTAGATTATACTCTCCGGGATATGTATCAATATGGACATATCACAATGGAATACGTTAATGAATTTTTAGACCATATAATCATAATAAAAAATGGAAGGATGTATCTGGATAATATTGAATCTGCGGAATGGTTTGTAAAAACGTATTACAGCGAAGTTATTGATTTTTTCATGAACCCACTTAATATATATGGCTATGATATCTTGGCAAAGACCTTAAAATTGGCTTTAGCTAAAAAACTGATCAGCCTTGATGACTTACTTGGTACAGATGAAGAAGTCTTGTCCTTGTTAAGCTTCACTAAAGACCATGAAGTGCAAAACCTTTTAAAACGGATCCATGGTAACGTAAAGGTGAAAGAAGATCAATTGGACTACGATATACATCGGAAAAATAAAATGCGCCTGATGGATCCTTCCGTTATTCAAGGAACCCAATTAGTAAGAGCATCCAGTTTATCAGAAAAAGTAAAGAAAATGGGAATTGAAGCCTATAAAAAAGCTGCGAAGGGCATATATCTAAAAGTGATTTCCGATTGAATTTCATGTTAAAGAGTACGGAAAGTAAAAAACTCAAGGGTGATATTCATCCTTGAGTTTTTTCTCGGAAACATTTAAAGTCTCTTCCCGTATGCTTTCTTTGACCTTGATTAACAAATGCAGAATTAGGAAAGAAGGTAAGTATTATAAAAAGGACACAACATGCTTAAAAATTAGTGATCTTTCTAAATCTGAACCAGCACCCTTTAAGAATTAAAAAATTATGGATGCTCTCAAAGTATTAACGCCATTTTCTAAATAACCCTTTAAACAGGTTAATGTATATACCCAACCTTCTTTTTGTCCGATCATTTTGTTTATCAATTCGGGGTCGTCCTCTTTCAAACCCGATTCGTTCACTTCAATAATTGTACTCGTTTTATCCAACTCTGTTAGTGTAATGGTAACAACCGTTTCTTGATCAACTTCTCCCCATGAAAACACGATTTTCCTATTTTCCTCGACTTCTAATACATTAATAGCCACTTCAGCATCATATTCGTTGTATCTTAATGTAAGCGTCCTGCCTTGTTCCCATCTTTCAGAACTAGATGAGAACCAAAAGTTCCCGATTTTTTCAGGGTTCACTATGGCTTCAAACACTTCATTAGTAGGTTTAACTATCTTAAATTTCGTAATTATTTGGGTATCCATACTAAATCAACTCCTTCGTTTTGTTTTTATAGTTTTCCACTACCACTTAATTATCCCAATCTACTGATATTGGCGGCAGGGTCCGTCCAGTTTCAAGCAAGCTCTTCAGGTTACTTAGAATTGCTGGCCATCCATTATTCAAGCCTTCAAAGGTATTGTCATCATATACGAAATCTGTCTCCACAAGCTCCTCATGCTTTAGCGTTAACTTCACTGTGGAATCATCCATTGGCTGCAGGACAAAAGTGACCCGAGTAGGATGTTCGCGAGGTGTTTCGTCTCCTGCCATGTTCCAAGTGAACGAGAGCAGGTGTAGCGGCTCACACTTAAGGACATTACCATGATCAGTTATACGCCCATCTTCGAGCAAATATTTAACGCTTGAGCCTTCTTGCCAGTCAGACTGGACTTGGCATCCAAAGTGATATTTCTTCGTGACCTCACCGCTCGTCAGGGCTTCCCAAAGCTTCTCTGGAGTGGTTGCGATATAAATAGGATAGACAAACATTGATTTTTTCATTATTCTTTTCCTCCTCGCGTTTATACCTCATATCAAGATCGTAACATTATTCTATCAATCATTGTCGGCTTTTCATATACAGCCGGTCAAGTAGTTTTCTGCGACAAAAATCGGCAGAGTCATTGCATAGCTAATATCGGATTCATACCATACTCGTTGCATAAAATCTGCCGTATTGAAACTTCTTGATTTCCAATCGCTTTCAAGCTACGATAAATAAGGAAAATGATAATCCGCTTGGGCGGAAGAGGTTCTAGCTACCCTCTCAAAAAAACTAAGGAGAACAGTGCTCTTTCTTAGGGTGCTGTTTTTTCTGTATAAGGAGAATTAAGAAATGTTAAGAATTTTATTGTATTTAGTATCCATCATCACGGCGAATGTGGTTACAGCAGCTTTTGCGCCAATACATTTTGGCATGTTCATCATTCCGATGGGTACATTGTTCATTGGGGGAACCTTCATCTTTCGAGATCTGGTCCAGAATAAATTCGGCCGCGCCAAGACCTATATATGTATCGTCACTGCACTTATTTTATCTGCGTGTGTATCATTCTTATTAGGGGATACGTTACTGATCGTATTTGCTTCCGCTTTATCGTTCGTGGTCGCAGAAACAGCGGATACGGAAATTTATACCCGTTTAAAGCTCCCGATGAGTTGGAGGGTGTTTTACAGCGGGATCGTTGGAGGATTTTTCGATTCGGTGATATTTGTCGTGATTGGCCTAAGTCCACTGGGTGCCAATATATTACCATGGGAAGCAGTACCCGCTGCGGTTATCGGACAAATCATCGTTAAAACTATCATTCAGTCAATCGGTGCCGTACTGTTGGGACGAATCAACGTAGAACTGGAGAAACGTGTAGTCTCCAGTTAAATGCTAGGAGGGATGCACTCGATGGATGGAACCAAAAAAGAAGAAGACAAATGCTATTGCCTCGAGGCCTTTCGTGAAAAATATGGCCCACATGTTCAAGGGGAATGTATGAAGCTCTCCTGCGCCAATTATCGCAAGCATAAAGGAATAGACAAAAAAGGACCTAATTAGGTCCTTTTTTTTGCGTGAACGGAGTAACTCACGAGTAAAATTGCAAAACTCATGAGTAGCCCAAACTCAGCAAAAAATGCTTCCTGCCCCTTTCCAATAATGGGTGCGGGGAGCTTTTTATTTAGTTTAGAATTGCTCTGCGCTTTTACGAACTAAGTTTTCCAGAAAGAAAAAGCATTCTCGTTTCCGCTCAAGTTCGGTTTGTCCATTTTCGGTGACATGATAATATTTCCTGCGGCCTGACTCTGACTCTTTCCAATGGCCTTTTATGAATTCTTTTTTTTCTAACCGTTTAAGGGCGGAGTAGAGTGTGCCTTCACTTATTTGATATTTGCCCATGCTCATTTCCTTCAAGATCTTCGTGATTTCATAGCCGTATAGCCTTTTTTGTGAGAGAAGTGAAAGCAAAAGGAGGTCAATGCTTCCCTTCATTAATTCTTTATCCAAATAAATTCTCCCCCTTTTCATTTTTAAAGTGTAATACGTTTGTACATCGTATCACAAGGTGCATTTTACTTTTCTTAAAAAAAATGGTTAAATGACGATTGCTAAATAATTTTATCCATAGTAAAATGTGCTTCGGAACGGATGAGTTGTGAAGAGTGTGGTAAGGATACTATATACATGATTTACTTGTTTTAATGAAAATTCGGAATAGGATAGAAGATTCCCTACTCAAGGGGTATTAATTGATTTTTTTTCGAAAATCATTTAGATTCTATTTATCAACAAGAGCAAAGAAAGAAGGTCCTAGATAGATGAAAGTGAAAGCACCTGAGTCATTCACTTATAGAGGTGGAAAAAGAGCTGTTCTTTTACTTCACGGGTTTACCGGAAGTACAGGAGATATGAAGAAATTGGGAAAATACTTGAATGATCTCGACTATACTTGCCACGGACCTCTTTATAGTGGGCACGGAGTATCAGCCGAGGAACTTGCAAAAACAGGTCCAAAGGAATGGTGGAAAGACGTAGTTGATGGTTATCAATTCCTTAAAGATGAAGGCTATGAGGAAATTGCTGTTGTAGGAATTTCTTTAGGAGGAGTTTTCTCATTAAAAGTGGGAATTGAATTGCCTGTAACAGGGGTGGTTTCAATGTGCGCTCCGACGCAAGGAAAAAGTATCGATCGACAAAAGAACCGCTTGCTCAATTATGCACAGGCTTATAAGAAGTTTGAGGGCAAAGATGCAGACCAAATTGCTGCAGAAGTGAAGCTGCTTGAAGAAGAGCCTATGCCTCAACTAAAAGATGTGTTGAATATTATAAATGAGACAGGTGAAGATTTAGATTTAATCACATCACCAACTCTTGTTTTACAAGGACGTTTGGATGATCCCGACTATACGGAGAGTGCTACAGCGATTTTCAATGAAGTCGATACGCAGCATAAACACTTGATATGGTATGAAAAATCAGGTCATATCATCACATTGGGTAAGGAACGTGATCAAGTGTATGAAGATGTTTATAAGTTCTTGAATACACTGAATTGGTCGGAGTAATAAGCGAGTTTTCTTGAAGAAGACCGCCGGTTATCATATTATCCCCTTAAAGTTGAACGTGTAAAAGCCCACATTCTTATGTGGGTTTTTCACTATACTTGAGGGGATTTTAGTTTGGCTGCAAAAGTGATTTTGGAAGTGTTCTTACGTATCTATTTGTAGAAAAAAACCTTTAAGTTATCGTTATTATCAAGAGTTGCTAATAAAATATCGTTCACGTCGGCATTATATGTTATCTTAATTCTGTTTTTCAGCCATGCGTCGTCTTTACCGCTACGATTTATTTCTTTAGAATCAATCTTTCCCTCTTTAATGATCGTTTTAGGAAAAGTGAAAGCATTTGTTGCTAGGTGCATATCTGCTGGGGTTACTGCTTCATATTGAGGGTATAAAAACAATGAAATGGTACCACCAGGTTCCCATAGTGCGAGGGCCACTTTTTGAATATCTTCGACTTTTTCTTTTCTTAATTCCGATAATAAAAAATCGATGGAGATTCGGGCCCTTGCTAAGCTTTTGTAAATGATTTGTCCATTTTCGATAAGTGGAAAGGGGGCGGAGTCAAAAAACCTTCGGAGTTTGCCCCACTTAAGACCCGTAAACACACTAATTATATATAAAATCACTAAAACAAAGGTCGTAATCATTGAGCCCTTCAAACCTAACTGTTCATCAGACAAAGGGTGGGCAAGAATGTTTCCAATAATTAATGCCATTATGAAATCAAGTAATCTTAACTGGGAAATGGACCGTTGCCCCATCAATTTAACCGAAAAAAGTAAGAAGAAGAAGGATATGATGGCTCTTAAAGTCCACTGAATTGCAGTAAGAGTTTCCTGGCTATTAAAAAAATCCACAAAAATTCACGTCCTTATTTCCTATAAAGGAGATGTAATAGTTAGTATGATGAATTGAAGCAAGGATTATCACGACTGTGAAGGTTATTTAAAGACCTCTAAAGATGGGGCCGTTTATATTTAAGCAGACTCCTTCATCAGTATTACCCAACATTGGACCCTAGGAGACATTCTTAGCTGTTTTCTAAAAATTTATATTAATATAACAACTTTAAATCGTATTGTAATTAAAAATAAACTGATTTAAAATGATATCTTTCCTGAGAAATTTATTTAAAAAATATCCTTGTATAATATCAGTGATGATGGTCTGATAGTTTCTACCTGGCAGCCGTAATGCCGGACTACAAGGAAGTATGAAAATAGAAGAGATGAACAGGTTTATGTTCGCTTGAAAAAGCTTGATCCACATAACATGTTTCAATGAAGGCTCTTACTTTTTCACACTTTCTTCCTGCGGCTGAAAGTGTGAAAAGGTGAGGGCTTTTTATATAAAAAATATGAATGGGAAATAATATATCCAAAGGGGATGAAATCATGTATTTCTTATTGAATATACTAGGTGTTTTAGTTGTAATGGGAATCGTTTACCTATGTTCACCTAATAAAAGGAACGTTAAGTGGAAAGCCATTCTTACCTTGCTGGTTCTTGAATTTCTTATCACATGGTTCATGTTATCGACTAAAATTGGGGCATGGGTCATCAATCTGATCGCTTCATTCTTCACCTGGTTGATTGAATGTGCAAATGAAGGGATTTCTTTTGTCTTTCCTTCACTTATGGCAAATGAACAAGTGGATTTCTTTTTCAGCGCATTGATGCCAATTATCTTCATTATCACGTTTTTTGATGTCTTATCGTATTTCGGTATACTTACCTGGATCATTGATAAAGTGGGATGGCTCATCTCAAAAGTATCCGGTTTGCCAAAACTTGAGAGTTTCTTTTCGATTCAGATGATGTTCCTAGGAAATACCGAGGCACTTGCCGTACTCCGCCTTCAACTCAGTGCGATTAAGGATCAGCGTCTTTTGACATTTGGAATCATGAGCATGAGTAGCATCAGTGGTTCAATCATTGGAGCCTACCTGTCCATGGTACCGGCAACCTATGTTTTCGTAGCGATACCTTTGAACTGCTTAAATGCCTTGCTGATAGCTAACATGCTGAATCCAGTCGATGTCAGTAAAGAAGAAGACGTCGTTTATGTACCTTCTAAAGAGGAACGTAAAGATTTCTTTTCCACCATTTCCAACAGTATGTTGGTTGGGGCCAAAATGGTCTTCGTCATCATGGCAATGGTTATCGGCTATGTGGCGTTAACGGCCAGCGTAAACGGCATTTTCGGTTTCTTCGTGGATGGATTAACCATTCAAAAGATTTTCTCTGTCATTTTTAGTCCATTTGCATTCCTGCTTGGATTATCTGGACATGATGCCATGTACGTCGCTCAATTGATGGGAATCAAGCTTGCCACAAATGAGTTCGTTGCTTTGCTCGATTTAAAAGATAAAGTCAGTACACTGTCTCCGCATACAGTTGCTGTGGCTGTCACTTATCTGACGTCATTTGCCAACTTCAGTACAGTGGGCATGATTTATGGAACATTCAATTCCATCCTCAATGATGAGAAATCGAACATTATCGGAAGAAATGTTTGGAAGCTTTTGGTTAGCGGGATGGCTGTTTCCTTGCTAAGTGCCATGGTCGTTGGATTATTCGTTTGGTGATTTAAAACATGGGCATCCATTTTTATAAATGGATGCCCTCTTTTGCAAGAAAAAAGCTGTGCTGGATTTTCCCATGCACAGCTTTTTTCTTTATTTCGTCAAATAGTTCTCTGTATAATATGGTTTATTTTCCTCATCGAAGGCAACTCCGACACCGAGTGATTCAAAATCCTTCTGTAATTTGTTTTCCCTGTGTCCAATGGAATTCATTAGGCCTTCATGGGCAAAGATACTGCTATTCTGACCGGCAGCCAGATTTTCCCCCGCCATTCGAAAATTGATTTTGTCATCTTCCATCCGGTCGAAAGGGGATTCTCCTTCAAGATTTGTATGGTTGAAGTATTGATTCACGGCCATATCTTCACTATGATCCTGTGCAGTGACCTTCACTTGTTTATCCCATGTAAGCACTGAGAGATTATGATTGACCCGTGATGCATTGGTCAAATCGAATAATTGATATTCAAAGCCCTTCTTTAATCCGGGGCCGGCCTCTGCAAAATAGCCGCTTTTTTGCTGTTCGAGTTTTGCGTCGATGATTTGAATTGCCGTGACTGTATTTTGCTCATGTTTGTCATAAAAAATGGTCACATAGCTATTATCCATTTCAAACATATCGTATTCGCCGCTGTCACTTCGAATCTGGTAATAGACGTTTCCTTTAAGCAGTTTTGTTACAGGCTCCCCCATTTTCCCAGTCACGGTTTCTTTGGGAGTGCCGCGTTTTATGCCTTCCTTTGAGGAAATCAAATCTTGGTTCGTATATAAACCAACAACTTTATTGTTGTTATCGTAGGCAACCATGAAGAAATTTTGATAATTTTCGTGATAGGCAAACCAGTCTACACCATATTCATTCCGCGTATTCCGCTTAGCCTCACCAGCCATTTTTTCTACATCAGCTTTCGTATCGCCCATTTCGATATTACGGACTGAAAATGATGCATCAGCAGGTGCTTCCAGTGCTGGTTTTTTCACTTTTTCCGTTTCCTGTGATTCTTTTTCAGAAGCGGTATCCAATGTTTCCGTCAGCGATCCAATCAGGCTGCTGACTCCAGTACTCAGTTTTTCCAAGGCAGTCGAAACCTCTGGCCCGTTTATAAAGGAACGAACATCGGATGCAAAGGCACTAACCCCCGCTTTGAACCCAGACTCCTGAATATCTCTACCATATCCATACCAAAGTCCACTGAGTAGGAGTATGAGGACCACAATATTAAACAATTTCCGCAAATCGTTCACTCCTGCTCTATCTAGGATATAGAATCCCGATTATTGAAAGATCATCTGCAGCATACTTAAGACAGGTGGGGCACATAACAAAAACAGTGAACACAGAATGAGTATTTGTGAGGCCATTTTTGGAAGCTTTTCCTTCCCTTTTCCCGAATACCAGCCACTGAACTGAAGTTTATTTCTATACCAGACGAATAATAAAATCAGGATCGCAATCGAGCCTAGCCAGCCATACTGATTCATATTAACTCCTATGTTTATATATATGCCGTTTACAATGGTCGAAATGATTGTTCCGGATATCCCGAAAATTAGTATGATGCGTATCAATTCTAATAAAACTCTCATCTGTCACTCCTTGGTTTCACCATTATACTTCTTGGTTAAAAAAATAAAAACTTTAATGGTGTGGTATTACATATTATACCAAAAAGAAGGAGGGGAATAAAACGGATGGTACGAAGGTAAATTATATACAAAAAAAGATTAGCCACTTCGAGCTAATCTTTTTTTGTTTGGAATTACTTCAATTGATCATTCAATACACTTTCCTCGAGAACGGAAAACTTATCTCCATACACTCTGGTTATGTGATTTTCCCCCCACGTACATAGTGCGGAAAGGATACTTTCCAGGCTTTGTCCATACTCACTTAGTTCATATTCCACTTTTGGGGGGACTTGGTTGTAAACGATCCGATTGATGACACCGTCCTGTTCAAGCTCCCGCAATTGTTGGGTCAACATTTTTTGGGTGATGTTTGGCATAAGGCGCTTCAATTCACTAGTCCGCTTTTTTCCGTGGGTCAGATGGCAGAGGATTACGCATTTCCACTTCCCGCCCAGTACTTCCAGAGTTGCTTCAACTGATATATTGTACTTCTTTTTTTGCATGATTTGCATACTCTCCTTATTTTTATAGGAACTTTAAGGTACCTATATTACTTTAAAGTACGTACTGGTTTTTATTTATATTATATCTCATAATAACATTTGCACACCGAATTCCACTGTACCATATATAAAAAAGTTGCTTAGGCAATTTCAATGATAGTACAAAACGACGAGAAGGAGAAGAGGATATGATTTCAAGTAAAAATAGAAGTACATGGGCATTGCTGGCTTTAGCGATCAGTGCCTTTGCGATAGGAACAACTGAGTTCATCAGCGTGGGATTATTACCACTCATTTCTAAAGATTTACACATTACAGTAACGACGGCGGGGTTGACGGTATCCTTATACGCATTGGGGGTCATGTTCGGGGCACCTATCCTGACATCCCTGACATCGAATATGTCGCGAAAGACTTTATTGCTTTGGATAATGGTCGTGTTCATTGCCGGAAATGCATTAGCGGCATCTGCGACAACGGTAGGTGTATTATTGATCGCACGTGTTATTTCAGCGCTTGCACATGGTGTCTTCATGTCAATCGGCGCTACGATTGCGGCTGATTTGGTCCCTGAAAACCGCAGGGCGAGTGCCATCGCCATCATGTTTACAGGTCTGACGGTGGCAACGGTGACCGGAGTTCCTTTTGGAACCTTCATCGGTCAGCAATTCGGCTGGAGATTCGCTTTCATCATCATTGTGGCAATCGGCTTGATTGCTTTCATAGGGAACGGCATCCTGGTCCCATCCGATTTAAGAAAAGCTGCAAAGACCACGTTCCGTGACCAAGTCAAATTGGTGACGAATGGCCGATTGCTGCTAGTATTCATCATTACAGCGTTAGGGTATGGAGGAACATTCGTTGTCTTCACGTACCTGTCGCCATTACTTCAGGAAGTGACAGGGTTTAAAGAAGGAACTGTGGCCTTGATTTTGCTAGTATATGGAGTAGCGATAGCAATAGGAAATACCCTTGGCGGGAAATTAGCCAATCGCAATCCTATTAATGCCCTATTCTATATGTTTCTTATACAGGCCATTGTACTTGTGGTCTTGACTTTCACGGCACCGTTTAAGATCGCAGGTTTAATTACGATCATTTTAATGGGATTGTTTGCATTCATGAATGTTCCGGGTCTTCAAGTGTATGTCGTCATGTTAGCGGAGCGTTTCGTGCCGAGTGCAGTGGATGTTGCGTCAGCCATCAATATTGCCGCCTTCAATGCAGGAATCGCCATTGGTGCCTACTTAGGAGGGGTGATTACGGATTCGATCGGACTGATCCATACAGCGTGGATAGGTGGAGTCATGGTGTTTGCAGCAGTGATTTTAACAGGGTGGAGCCGGGCCTTGGAAAGTAGAGACCGTTCCAAGGGAATGGACAAACCAGCATAGGATTAAAAAAGTGATGCATGTTAGAAAAAGCATGCTATGCGTTTAGAGTATCAATAAAACAAGTATCATTGCATCCCTTCAGCGAATGGTGGAAGGTTCCTTGAAGGGATGTAATGATACTGATACTTAAGCGCATTACAATCTTTGATAAAAACAATGAAAAAAATTTGGAGGTAGAATGATAATGGTGAAAAATTTACAAGATACAACAACATTGCATAACGGCGTTAAAATGCCTTGGTTCGGATTGGGCGTATTTAAGGTGGAAGAAGGACCGGAGCTGGTAAATGCAGTTAAAGTGGCCATTAAACACGGTTATCGCAGTATCGATACTGCTGCCATTTATGAAAATGAAGAAGGGGTTGGACAAGGGATTCGCGAGGGCTTAAAAGAAGCTGGAATCTCCAGGGAAGACTTATTCGTAACATCAAAAGTCTGGAATGCCGATTTGGGATATGAATCGACAATTGCGGCTTACGAAAAAAGCTTAAAGAAACTTGGCTTGGAGTACTTGGATTTATATCTTATCCATTGGCCAGTGGAAGGAAAATATAAAGAAGCTTGGAGAGCTTTGGAAACTCTCTATAAAGAAGGAAAAGTGAAAGCAATCGGTGTGAGCAATTTCCAGATTCACCACCTAAAAGATTTAATGGAAGATGCAGAAGTGAAGCCGATGGTCAATCAAGTAGAATGCCATCCGCGGTTAACTCAAAAAGAAGTTCAGGCATTTTGTAAGGAACAAGGAATACAACTTGAAGCATGGTCACCATTGATGCAAGGTGAACTTCTGGATAATGACGTTTTACAAGCAATTGCGACCAAGCACGGTAAATCAGTCGCACAAGTCATTTTACGCTGGGATTTACAAAATGGGATTGTAACCATTCCAAAATCCACAAAAGAACATCGTATTGTAGAAAACTCATCTGTATTCGATTTCGAATTGACGGAAGAAGAAATGAACCAAATTGATGGATTGAATCAGAATCACCGTGTTGGTCCAGATCCTGATAATTTCGACTTTTAATCACGTATGAAGAAGAGGGACGGGATATCCGTCTTTCTCTTTTTTTTTTGGATCTCCACATTGTTGGGGATGGAAATGCTGTACTAACATTCGATGGCGTTGACAATGACAGCTTCGGGAACCTGATTAGTTGACACGTTATTACTGAGATGATATAAATGCATGTGCATGCATTATATGAAAAAGGAGATAAAAAATATGAATGATTTATTTTCACCTTATCGCATAAAAGAACTTGAACTTAAAAATAGGATCGTCATGCCGCCGATGTGCCAATATTCCGTCGAAGCGGAAGATGGTATACCAACAAACTGGCATCAGCAGCATTATGTAAGCAGGGCAGTTGGAGGCACAGGGTTAATTATAGTTGAAATGACCGATGTGGAGCCTGATGGGCGCATTTCGAATCGCGATCTTGGATTATGGTCCGACGATCAAATTGGAGCTTTCTCCAACATCGTTAAGGAAGTTCATCAATACGGTGCAAAAATTGGGATACAGATCGCCCATGCAGGCCGTAAAGCGGAGGATGCCGAAACTCCGGTGGCACCATCAGCCATCGCTTTTGATGAGTCGTTTAAAACACCAAGAGCTTTAGAAACGGAAGAAGTGAAGGAAATGGTCGATAAATTCCGGGCATCGGCCAGAAGGGCTGTTCAAGCAGGTTTTGACGTAATCGAATTACACGGTGCACACGGGTATCTAATCCACCAATTCACATCACCGCTTACGAATAAACGGGATGACGAATATGGAAGGGACCTGACCAAATTCGGAGTGGAAGTCATTAAAGCTGTGAAAAGCGAAATGCCTGCCGACATGCCTTTGATCATGCGCATTTCTGCAAGAGAATACGTTGAAGGCGGTTATGGTATTGAAGAAAGCATTGCATTTTCACAAGTCTTTAAAGAAGCAGGCGTCGATATGTTCCATGTAAGCTCTGGAGGAGAAGGCCCGATTGGAGCAGACGGAAGACCGGGTACGCATGCTAACTATCAAACGCCGTTGGCCAGGGAAATCAAAAAAGCTTTGGATATTCCGGTGATTGCTGTAGGTCGATTAGATGATCCGATTCTTGCAAATTCGATCATTGGTAATGAAGAAGCGGAATTGGTTGCCGTCGGCAGAGGAATGCTGCGAAACCCTTATTGGGCACTGGAAGCATCTAAAGCTTTGAATAAAAAAACGGAGATCCCTAAACAATACCAACTGGGATTCAAGCATTGATTCAAATTTTTTCCTTAAAACGCTGGCGAATATTATATTCGCTGGCGTTTTTACATTCAGGACCCGTCGTGACTATAGTAGGGATAGGGATCATCGCAAATTATTCGATCCTTTCGGTATTCTGATAGTGGCTGCCTTGTTAGGAGCCCTTTTAACCAGGATGGTCTTTGAAGCAATAAAAATTTGAGTGTTGGCTGATAGTTAAATTTCATAAGCCGAACCATTACGTGATGTTTAACTGGAAATTTTGTTATAATGAAAAAGATAAATCAAACGATAATTCGAGGTGCTAATTATGGAAGAAATCAAAATCATTACAACTGAAGAAGTAGAAGCTAAGCTTGAGGCAGGCGAAGCGATGGAACTTGTCGATGTTCGTGAAGACGAAGAAGTGCAAGAGGGAATGATCGAAGGCGCGAAACATATTCGCATGAATGATATCCCGGCGAACCTTGACTATTTTGATAAAGAAAAAGAATATATTTTTATCTGCCGTTCAGGACGCCGCAGTGAAAATGTATGCCATTATCTTCAGGAACAAGGATATAAAGTGGCAAACATGGTCGGCGGAATGCTTGAATGGGACGGCGAAGTCATCGTTAAGTGAAGTTCTTCAAAAAAACCTGTTACTTTTGTAAGCGTAAATCCAAGAATGTGACGGCTTATTTGAATGAAGAAAGAAAAAAGATCATGGTTTGTTCACAATGCCGTGAATATGCGGAAAGACGCGCATATTTGAAGGCGTGAAAAAAAGAGTCCTTTCATCATGAAAGGGCTCTTTTTTCTGTATGAACCTTTCCTAACGGGGATGCAAAAGTTATATGTTAAAATTAGGGTGCTGAAATCAGAAAATATAGAAAAAGGAGAGTTGAAGCATGAATGTTCATAAAATAGCGGTTATTGCTGGTGACGGGATAGGCCCTGAGGTGATTAATGAGGGTGTAAAGGTACTTAAAGAAGTGGCTGCAATTGCCGGGGATTTTTCTTTCCAGTTCACCTATTTTCCATGGGGCTGTGAATATTATCTTGAGCACGGCAAAATGCTGCCCGACGACGGACTGGAACAACTGATGAAGTTTGACGCCGTGTATCTTGGAGCGGTCGGTTATCCTGGTGTCCCGGACCATATTTCCTTACGTGAACTTCTGCTGAAAATCAGAAAGGGATTTGACCAATATGTGAATGTTCGACCCGTTAAATTGCTTCAAGGTGCACCCTGTCCATTAAAAGACGTGACTCGTGACCAAATCGATATGGTTGTCATCCGTGAAAACAGTGAAGGGGAATATTCCGGTGCCGGTGATTGGCTTTTTAAAGGCAAGCCGGAAGAAGTGGTACTGCAGACTGGGGTTTTTTCACGAAAAGGAACGGAGAGGATCATCCGTTATGCGTATGAACTGGCGCGTAAGACGGGAAGGACGCTAACGAGCATAAGCAAGGCGAACGCATTGAATTATTCAATGGTTTTTTGGGATCAGGTTTTTGAAGAAATTGGACAGGAGTATCCGGAAGTAGAAACGAATTCCTATCTGGTCGATGCGGCGAGCATGTATTTTGTCAAACAGCCCGAACGGTTTCAAATCGTTGTCACCTCCAATTTGTTTGGTGACATCATCACGGATTTAGGTGCTGCCATTGCAGGCGGGATGGGACTGGCGGCCGGTGCCAATTTAAACCCGGAACGGATTTATCCTTCGATGTTCGAACCCATTCATGGTTCAGCCCCGGATATAGCACATCAAGGCATCGCCAATCCACTTGCGGCCATATGGTCCGCCAGCCAGATTCTCGATTTCTTTGGGCACGAGGTTTGGGGTGCAAAAGTGTTGGACGTGATCGAACAGTTGATGATTGATAAAAAGGCGCTGACTCCTGATATGGGCGGGGCTGCTTCTACAGAAGAAGTCGGGAATGAAGTGGTTGCAATATTATCCGCTTTACATACAAATCAAGTATAATTATCATGAAAAATGGGCATCCTGCACAATAACTATCATTATAGTAAAAGGGCGGGGAGAGCCGATGATACAAGTCAAATTATTTGATTATGAGCATGAAAAGGATCTAGAGGATGAAATGAACTTTTTCCTGGAAGACATTCGTGATAATCAAATCGTCGATATCAAATACAATGTCGCCACTACAGGTGAAGAGGAAGAGGAACAAATCTACTGTTTCAGTGCGATGATCATCTATAAAAAAAAATAAAGGCCGGCTGGCCCTATAATCAATATTAGACTATCTATTGCTGCAACGCGGGCAATCCAAGGTAGTCTTTTTTTCGTCTTGACTTCCTGGGAAGGGGGCGAATTCGATGTGGAAATTAGGATGATGTCGCTTCCCCGCCGTTGACATGAAGTGTTTGTCCTGTCACAAAACGGGAATCATCAGAAGCGAGATAGACAAAGGTGGGAGCCAGTTCAAATGGCGGACCTTGAAGCTCCATCGGGTTATCGACTTGTGTCACTTCGTCTGCCGAGAAACTTGCCGGGATGAGGGGTGTCCAAAACCTTCCGGGCGCAACGGCGTTCACACGGATGCCTTGACCTAGTAGGGTTACTTTATGATGATCAGGTATATGCCGTGCATGAAGAACATGTAGGGGGACGGGCTCGTTGCCGTGCAGCTCGAATATGCTGAAGGGTAGAAAAAAGTTTTTGGAGGCCTCTATATGCCCTATTATTATAGCGAAGAAGTGAAGTTATTATTGGTCGAACAATCGGATGAAAAAGTGGAGTTGTTATATGATTCCAACCCAAATACCTTTGAATTGCCGCTCATAGGACCAAGACCGCCCTATTATTATAACCCGCGTTATGTGCCGTATTATCCTGTGATTTAAAGGTGAACATGAAAAGGGAAAATGCATGAAGAAATCTGCTGAAATGGCTGCCTTGGTCTTTCAATGAGTGGACTAAAAGCAGCCTCAATTCGACTCAATAAAATTCCAAATCATAACAGATGACATTAGGAAAAACTGATTATATTCTTTTCTGGATTTTACAAACACGGAGATAATGGGTAAAGTTATACATAATACATTGAGCGGACTGGTGTATTTAAGGGAGAGATCCATTTTGGATAAAAATATGAAACAACTAATAGAAAATATACAGCAATCGGATGGTGGCCATATTTTATACTGTTTTAATGAATTGGAAGCCTACATTGAAAATGAGGCGACTTTCATCATTGCCGGTGTTGAACAGGGAGACCATATCCTGGTCGTCGAAAATGACCGTATCTTTCCTTTCGTGTACAAGAAATTGCAGCTTCATTTAAATGAGGAGCAGTTGGAGCAAGTGCATCTTATGAATAATTTTGATTTTTATTGTTTTCATGGAGACTTCCATCCTTCGACGATGGTTAATTATTTCTTGGAAAATATCGATACATACACTAAACGTAATCAGCACGTGCGGACATGGGGCCATGTTGAATGGGGGCATGACGATCAAGTCAACTTAGCGATAGGCGACTATGAAAAAGGAATCGACAAACTGATCAAGGAAAGAGGATTGATTTCAGTTTGTGCATACGATGACTGCAGAGTGCCTGCCGAACTTAAAACAAACTTGATCAAGCATCATGGCGTCCTGATAACCGATGAAAAAATTACGATATTAGCAAACGGATAGAAAAAAAGGAGCGAGTTATTTGGACAGTTTTACTGAACGGGTGATTAATATCATACAACATATCCCTTCCGGTAAGGTGATGACATATGGTCAAATTGGACAGCTCGCCGGAAGTCCTCGCGGTGCACGGCAGGTCGTAAGAATCCTTCATTCAAGCAGCAAAAAACATGACCTTCCTTGGCACCGGGTAATCAATGCCAAGGGAGAAATCGGCATAAAAGCGGAGGGCGCCGCAGAACACCAGAAGGGGATGCTGGAGAGTGAAGGCATTAGATTCACGGAACGGAATACCATTGACCTCGAAGCTTTTCGCTATCATCCAGAAATATTTTAAGCGGAAAGCCTGATATAAGAAGCGGCGCGAGTGCGGACGAATAAAGTGCGTGAACCGTCGAAAATACTGCTCCGGATGCCAAAAAAGTACGATGAAGGCTGAAATAACGGTGCCTATGCAGGAATTGATGCCTTACAAACCATGAATGGATGATAGGCTTACAAAATCGTATCTAAAAGAGGCTGATCCAAGCGGATCAGCCTCTTTTTAGGAATTATGAACGGGCATACATGGCAGCATTCATTCCGGCAAGCCTTCCGGTTACTAATGCCGATGTGATATTATAGCCGCCTGTGTATCCGTGTATATCCAGAATTTCACCGCAGAAATATAGTCCGTCCATTAGTTTGGATGCCATTTCTTTTGGATGTATTTCTTTGACGGTTACGCCTCCGCCCGTGACGAAGGCTTTTTCTAGCGGCTGGGTGCCATGTACTCCGAATTGGAAGTCCTTGCATAATTCTGCAAAACGGCGGATTTTTTCATTTGATATCGTCGCTCCTTGTTCTTGAAGGTCGATGCCGCTTCGCTCAAGCAGGAAGTTAAGGTATCGTTCTGGAACTAAACCTTTTAAGGTATTTTTAATGGCTTTTTTCGGTTCGGCTTTGATTTCCTTCATGATGTCTTGAAAAACCTCTTCCTTGTTTCGGTCCGGCAGGGCATCGAGTTTCATGATCACTTCCGATAGGTTCCATTTTTTCATCGCTTTCACGACGAATTGGCTGCATCTTAGAACAGCAGGACCGGAGACGCCAAAATGGGTGAAGAGCATGTCCATTCGGTGTGTGATCAGGGCCTTGCCTTTTGGGTTAAGGACACTCAATGAAACATCGCGAAGTGCGAGGCCTTGAAGTGTTCGATCTTTAATGAATGTTTCATGGCTGAGTACGGGAACTTCAGTTGGGAACAGTTCGGTAATCGTGTGCCCCGCCTTTTTAGCCCATGCGTAGCCGTCACCGGTTGAACCGGTGTGAGGAACTGACTTCCCGCCGACTGCAATCACGACTGCATCTGTGTCAATAGTCTGTCCATCTTTTAACCGGATACCGCTTGTTTTTCCATGTTCATAGAGAACTTCCGCAACTGGAGAGTTCTTATAAATCGTTACTTTTAAATTCGACAGGCGCGTCAGAAGGGCATCCACGACACTTTGCGCTTTATCGTTGACGGGGAACATCCGGCCATGGTCCTCTTCTTTAAGAGCCACGCCCAATTTTTCAAAGAATTGAATAATGTCTTCATTATTGAACTCTGAGAATGCACTGTATAGAAATCGCCCGTTTCCAGGGATATGCTGAATGATTTCATCGATTGAGAGCCTGTTCGTCACGTTGCAGCGTCCGCCGCCCGAGATTGCAAGTTTCCTGCCAAGCTTCTCGCCTTTATCCACTAACAAGACATTGGCACCTTTTTCCCCGGCTGCAATTGCTGCCATCAATCCGGAAGGACCGCCGCCAATTACCACTACATCATATTTCAAATTGATCACCACTTTATCATTTTCAGTCCCTTCATTATATAGCAAGAGCCCGTCAGATTGCGAATGTAGAAGAAAAGGAATTATTTGTTTGTGTATTATCTTCGAAAACGATAAACTTGAGTGTAGTTTTCTATAGAAAAAATACTTTAATATGATAAGATAAAGAGCGTGTGAAACGTAACTGACAGAGGCAGGAAGGGATTAGATGTCATCTAAGTTTTTAAAAGGGGCTTTTATATTAACGCTGGGAGCGATCATTTCCAAGATACTTGGTTTATTTTACGTCATCCCATTTGAACATATGGTTGGGAATAAAGGGGCTACCCTCTATCAATATGGGTACGTTCCATATACCATTTTCATTAGCTTTGCAACGGCAGGCATGCCGCTTGCTGTTTCTAAATTCATTTCAAAGTATAATGCGCTCGAGGAATACGCCGTCGGTGAGAAGTTATTTAAATCGAGCCTGAAATTAATGGTTGTCACCGGTTTTCTCGCCTTTTTGATTCTCTATACGATGGCCCCGCTGTTTACTGGAGTCTTTGGGGTCAGGCAGGAAGATGTCAGGGATGTCACGGAGATCATACGGGCAGTCAGCTTCGCCTTGATTTTTGTACCGTTCATGAGCATCATCCGCGGCTTCTTTCAAGGTCATGAAGCAATGGAACCAACGGCCATATCTCAGGTTATCGAACAAATTGTCCGCATCGTGTTCCTTCTGGCTGGTGTGTATGTTGTTTTGAATGTCCTGGATGGAGAGTTAGTGAGAGCCATCCAAGTAGCTACCTTCGCGGCTACGGTCGGGGCTGTCGGCGGTTTAGTGGTGTTATTTTGGTATTGGAAAAAACAAAAACCCCATCTGGACAGCTTGATGAAGAAAGACCGGGGGACGATGGAAATTTCCCTGAAGGAGATCTATAAAGAAATATTTCTTTCGTCGATTCCTTTCATATTTGTCGGAATCGCGATGCCATTGTTTCAGTTTGCGGACCTATTGTCTTTCAATAAGGCGATGTCGTCCATCGGGTTGCAGCATGTCGCAGAAGATGCCCTTGGGGTTTTGAATGTATATGCCCAGAAGCTTGTCTTGATTCCGATGACGCTTGCAACCGGGTTTTCAATGGCGCTTCTTCCCTCGGTGACGAAGGCATATGTAAGCGAGGATTCGGAAGAGTTAAACCGCCAGCTGAATCAAGCCTTCCAAATTTTGTTGTTCATTACGATTCCAGCGGTCGTTGGCATGTCGGTGCTAGCCGATCCAATCTATAGTGCCTTTTACAGCCATGATCCACTTGGAATCAGTGTCCTGAAGGCATATGCGCCCGTTTCCATCTTGTTTGCGCTTTTTTCCGTTTCGGCGGCCATTTTACAAGGGATCAATCAGCAAAAATATACGGTGCTCAGCCTGCTTGTTGGCTTTTTAATCAAATTGAGCTTGAATATCCCGATGATCAAGTTGTTTGAAACGGAAGGATCCGTTTATGCGACGGCATTCGGCTACTTGGCTGCTGTGCTGCTGAATTTGTATGTCATTACCTACTTTACTGGATATCGTTACAGCCTTACCATCAGAAGATCTGTTTTGATAAGTGTTTTTTCAATCATAATGGGACTGGCTGCATGGGGCATGTTCAGTTTATTATCACTGTGGCTTACAACGGAAGGGCGCTTCCAAGCGATTTTGATCGTGGCCGTTTGTGCAATTTTTGGAGCTCTCATTTATGCGGCGCTTTCCTTGAAAAGCAAACTTGCCCATCGTTTGTTCGGTGCCCGGATCGATCGTTTAAAAGCTAAATTAGGATTATAAGCTGGAAGTTTGAAATGTAAAAAAAGGGTATTGAATGGTAATCCCTAGATTAAAATATATTGGCCTTGCCTGTCATAAAGTGGGCAAGGCTTTTTACTGAAAAAGGCTTTAGGAGGAAACGATGAGAATAGATAAAATTTTATCCAATATTGGTTATGGCAGCAGGAAAGAAGTGAAAAAGCTCCTGAAGTCCGGCGCCGTCAAGGTCAATGAAAGGCTGCTTAAGGACCCGAAAGAACAAGTGGACCCTGATACGGAAATCGTGACGGTTCATGGTGAACGGGTTGAATACAGGGAATTCATCTATTTAATGATGAATAAACCACCAGGCGTATTGTCGGCAACGGAAGACAAACACCAAGAAACGGTCATAGACATCTTGGAGCCAGAAGATTCGGTTTTCGAGCCATTTCCTGTAGGCCGCCTTGATAAGGACACAGAAGGTCTATTGCTGATCACGAATGACGGAAAGCTTGCCCACCAACTGCTTTCCCCGAAGAAACATGTCCCTAAAACATATTTTGCGGTCATTGATGGCGAAGTAACGGAACGGGATATCGAGGCATTCCGCAACGGCGTGACCTTGGATGATGGATACGAAACAAAACCAGGTGAATTGAATATTTTAAAATCAGGTCTGACATCGGATATCGAGCTGACGATCATGGAAGGGAAGTTCCATCAGGTGAAGCGGATGTTTGAGGCCGTTGGCAAACGTGTCGTCTACCTAAAACGTCTTTCCATGGGGAGTTTACAGCTTGATGAGGAACTTGAGCTTGGTGAATACCGTGAATTAACGGCGGAGGAGCTTGAACAGTTAAAGGCGGGCCAACCGACTGAATGATAGCTGGACGCAAAAAATGAGGCGGACAATATTGTCCGCCTCAAAGTATTTTACATATCGATCTTGTTCGGGTGGTCGTTCTTTTTACGATGACATCTTCACCTTTTTACTTGTTGTCGTCCAAAGGCCTCGGCTTGGGCTTTGAACAAGGTCATTGTATGCTAAGACATTTAAATCGCGCTGCACAGTTCGAGGAGTGATGCCAAATTCTTCTACAAGCTCTTGAGTAGAAACCGTACCGTTATTACTAATGAACATATAAACGGATTTAATACGGGTTAACATGCGATTTGTTGAAGGTTTCAAAAAATCACTCCTTATTCTTTTCATTGTTATTTTGAACAAATGAAAACAACCGATATGTCGGACAGCATTTCAGCTGTCACTATGTACTTGCTATACCCACCCTATAACTCCTCGGAAACATTTAGAAAAAATAAGATGTCATTAGCTTCATTCTACCCCTTTGCAAAAGCAAATTCTAGGAAAAGATGCTAATTGACTAAATATTACATTTATTATATCAAATTTTAACAAATTTATTCTCTTTACATATACAAAAATTAATAAAGAGTTGATCCACTCGTTCACGAACATATTTTTCCAATAAAGAATGCTTAATATGCACCCCAAGATGTCACACAACACGAACGTTGACTTTTAAGGCATATACATGTTATTTTACTTAAAAGTATCATAAATCGTAATTATTACGCTTTACGTATTAATAGGTGCTTGATGGCTTGCGGTTATGATGTCATAATGAGGTATCGGGCAGTATAGACTTTTCATACATATCTAAAAGGATTTAAATATAAACCAATTCGAGGTAGAGCCATATGAACGAAAGATTAATGGAGTTTTTATTGCGCGACGAAGTGACCAGACTTTCTGGCGTGAAAAAACAAGTGTATGAATTCATCGTGAACGAAGAAGATTATCTTGCTTCGAAGTCGGACACGGTCGATCAATTCATGAGATTGCTGGTAAAGCATTCTCCGCCCCGGCTCGCAGCCCGTCATTTCAATATGCCTTATGGAGAAATCATTCGTTTCATGAATGAAATAGAAGATGAACTGAATGAGAGATTAGAGGAAAGATGCAAGAAAGTGAAGTGGATGGACTACACGGAAAAGGACCAGCAGGCATTTGTGAAATATCATAGAAAGTTATATCTATTCGTAAATTAATAAATGGATCATAAAAATGCCCTCGGTATGAAAGGGCATTTTTTTATTTGTCCGGAACCGTTAAACGGGAATCCAGCACCATCATTCCTCTCCAGCCTCCTCGCCGCAAGCACCTAGCGGGGTCTCGGCTAGTCAGTGATTCGGCAGGAGTGTCGCAAATTTTAGTAAGAGTTTTATAAAACAGTGAAAAAGTAAACTAGTCTTCTCATGGTTCGGGAGGAAACCATTCCGAAGCCCCTTTTTCCTACTGTTTTTTTAAAAACAAACATTCAGTTGATTGGAACGGAAGGTACGAGACTCCTGCGGGAAATGCGCGTCCAGGGGAGACACCGCAGGCGCAAAGAGCGCCGAGGGCGGACCGCCCGCGGAAAGCGAGTACACAATACGGAAGGCCATTCAATGAGGAAGACGTTGAAAAACTATATGCTGAATTCGAACCGGCACTGATGATGTCATTGGCGGATTATACAGATCCAATACCAGGGGTTATCGAGACGGTGGAAGCATTAAGAAATCGCGGCCTGAAGATTGGGTCGACAACGGGTTATACGGATACAATGATGGAGGTTGTAGTGGCAAATGCTTTGAAAAAAGGGTATCGTCCGGATTTCCATGTAACCCCAGATGCAACCCATTCGCTTGGAAGGCCTTATCCTTACATGATATATCGGAATATGGAAGAATTGAAGTTAACCGCATCATGGAAGGTAGTGAAGGTAGGCGATACTATTTCCGATATGCAAGAGGGAGTCAATGCTGGGGTATGGTCGGTCGGAATCATTGTCGGAAGCTCCGAGATGGGATTGAGTATGAATGAGTATACAAGTTTACCAGAACGAGATAAACAAAATCTCATCTCTAAAACGGCAGAAACCTTTATTGAAAACGGAGCAGACTTTACCATCAAAACGATGGAGGATTTACCTGAACTCATAGATCGCATCAACCTTCTTATAGCAGAAGGGAAAAGACCTCGTTCAAGCTAACATTCAGTGCCAGAAAAAGTGCAGCATATCCTTCATTCTTGATTGGGAATAAGATATGACTGCACTTTTTCACTTTTGGACTGGTTGTTATCTCGATTCTCTTAATTTCTTTTTACAAGGTGAGGATAGACCTACGCCATCAATCTTTTCTTTAGATAACCATTCGATGGATTAATCCAGTAATGACCTGTAGGTCTCATAGCGACAATAGTTTGTGTCTAAACCGTTTTTCATCTTTTTTATAAACATCGTGACTTTATTTTAAATCTACACTATAATTTTCTTCGATTTTTAGTACTGGCGGCTGTTTTTTAAGTCCTTTTGTCAATACAAGTAAATAAATGAAGCCTATTATTAACCAACTTACTCCAAGTACTTTTGAGTGCGCATCAAGATTCACAAGCAGTAAAATATCAAGAGCAGCTCCAATGATAGGAACAAATAAATATAAGACAGTTCCTTTTACCGAACGTTCTCTATTTCTAATATAATAATGAGCAATTACGGAAATATTAACACAAGTGTACGCAAGAAACGCCCCGAAATTAATAAATGATGCTACAAGATCTAAACTTAAAAATAAAGCAAGCAAAGAGACAAAACTGATGATCAGTATATTATTTACGGGTGTTTTATATCTCGGATGCAGGGTGCCAAAGAACTTTTTAGGAAACTGTCCGTCTCGCCCCATCGTATAGAGGACTCGTGATGCACTTGCCTGGGACGACATGGCACTACCCAATACAGCTAATGCGTAAAGCGCAAGATATATGGAGTACATCGCCTTTCCACCAACAAGTTTAATAATTTCGTAGGCAGCCGAATCAGGATTAGTAAATGTGCTATACTCTGGCCATACAAGATACGAGAAATATGAAACACTTGTAAAAATTAAACCGCCACCAAGAGTAATTAAAATAACAGCTCGGGGAATTGTTTTCTTAGGGTTCACTGTCTCTTCCGCAAACGCTGTAACTGATTCAAACCCAAGGAAACAAAAGCATAATAATGCTGCTCCGGCTATTGTATAAGAAAAAGGTTCTTTCGAATTATAGAATGGCTCAAGAGATAAAAGAGTTGCCGTGCTTTCTCCCATAAAAATTTCCTTAATAGAAAAACCTATAAAGATAAGGATAAAAAGAAAGGCAAAAATCGTAATGAATGCGTTTACATTTGTGGCAATCTTTAATCCTTTAATATTAATAAAAGTGACGAGAATCAGCATACCTGCAATCCAGATGTAACTTGGAATTGTAGGAAAGGCAGCTGAGAAAAAAATGCCAAATACTAAATAATTCACCATTGGCATAAATAAATAATCCATTAAGATCACCCATCCGACAAGAAATCCAACAGAGGGATTGAGCGATTTTTGCGTATAAACATAGGCAGAACCGGAAGATGGAAACGCAATTGCCATTTTCCCATAACTGTAAGCAGTAAACATCATTACCACTAGAGCAACTATCATTGCCCCTGGAACAGTGCCGTGGGAAATATTGGCCGCAATACCATACGTAGTAAAAGCTGTGGTTAACCCCATAAATGAAAAACCAAACAATACAACTGGAATGAGTGTCAGTGTTCTATCCGTTTTCCTTAAATTTGACATGTAAAACACTCTCCTCTTTTACCTGATTTAACCTTTTGTAAGAAATAGGAACAATATTATTACTTCCATGGCTTTTTTAATACGTGGTTTTCTAGAAATTATAAAAAAGTCAGAAAGATGCTAGGGAGCCTACTTGGAATGATCCATGAATTTGTTGTCTTATTTCCCCATTCCTCGTAAGGAATTCCGTCTGCAGAATAACAAAGATAATTCCTGCAAAAATCTTCTCGCTGGCATCTTTACTGACTCTTGCAATTTCTTTAGTAGCGACTTGTTCAATAACGTGTATACTAATTTCTAATCAATAGAAATGATACGTAGAATATGAGATAACTCTAAAGACGCTTTATTATTTTGACAATAGTAACTCATTTTTTATATCTGTATAAGGCATGTTATGATTGATCCCAACTTCGTGATGAACAATTTCACCGTTCAAAGTGCTGATACAATTTCTTACTATTACATCATTTTCTACAACCTCTTTCAAACCATTATTCGCAATGTTCATAATATATGGGCCGGTTGTCATCAACATCATGTTTGTCGAGGTTTGTGGACATAGAGCCGGCATATTCGGGACACAGTAATGTAGGACTTCTTGTTCGTAGTAAACTGGATCCTCTAAAGTCGTATAACGTGAGGTTTCAATTATACCCGTGCCTGCAATATCAATAATAATAGAATGAGGTTTCATCTTACTGACCATCTCTCGTGTAATGAGAGGCTCGGTTACCCCTGGCATCGGATAAATTGTATTAATTAAAACATCACTTTGAATAAGTTCTTCGAACATCATATCTTTATCCCAACACAAAATGTCCACCTGTGGCAATTGATTGTTCAAATAATCAATGCGTTTCATCGATGCTTCCATGATTGTTACATTCAATCCAAGACCCACAGCAACTTGCGCTGTATTGAGTCCAGCATTGCCACCACCAAGAATGAGTACATTGCTCGACGGTAAACCGGCCAGTTTCCGGAGAAGTATTCCTTTTCCACCATAACCATATTGAGCATATTTGACTGCTTCAAGCATTGCTAATGTTCCTGCAATTTCACTCATTGGTTTAATCGTAGGTCTTGTCCCATCAGGTAAAACGATTAATTCCATTGATAATGAAATTGCTTTTTTATCTAGTAATGCCTGTGTCATTTCATGATTAACATCTTCCGCCAAATGAAACCATGCCATAATCATTTGATTTTCTTTAAGAAGGCCGTATTCATAGGGTTGAAGTTCCTTCACTTTAACAACAAATTCTGCGTTCTCATAAATTTCGTCAATCGTGTTTACTATTTTTGCTCCAGCCGAAACATATTTTTCGTCACAAAAACCACTTGCTTCACCTGCCATGCTTTGTATTAGTACTTCATGACCGTAAGCTGTTAATTTTTTCACCCATGTTGGATTTAATCCCACTCTAGTCTCTGCAGTTTTTAATTCTTTAGGAACTCCTACTATCATTGTTCATTCTCCTTTTTAATTGCATTTAATTTATTGAACATTCTAAAATCTTACAGGGAAATGATAGCCCTTTCATTAGACACGGGGTTAAATTTATATTAGTTTTTTTTTAACCAAGCACTTTTGGTCATCTTGAACTTTTATGAATACAGCATTGGTGGAAAAGTGATAATTTTTCCATTGTTTATCTAATGTTTTAGTCGTTTTAAGTTTTCGTACTCCATCGTTCATGCGATAACTGATGAAAAATGGTGTGAATTATGAAAGATTATCAGGTTGATTAAGGTATTTCATCAAAGCACGTAAAAGAACGCATTACTTGGGGTTAAACAGAGAAAGGGATCCATATTTTATGGGCTTAGACTTTCTAGTATAGTTATAATAAAATGATACAGCTAACAATTATTAAATGAGGAGGTACATATGCTTACAGTACAAGATGTTCTTAAGCGCCCACTCTTTTCAAAGACGGAGGTAGTTGCGGGGGCAAACGGGTTGCACCGTCAAGTCAAATGGACACATGTCCTTGAAATTCCGTTTTTTGATGATACCATCTTTCAGGGAGGAGAACTGATACTCTCCACCGGATTTGGGTTTGAATGGAGAGACTCCTCTAATACATCGTTTTTATTAAATCTTATCGAACGCAACGCTTCATGTTTATGTATAGAACTTGGACACTACTTCGAAAAGGTACCTAAAGAAATGATCGAGATGGCAAATGAGTATAACTTTCCGATTATTATTTTCAAAGAATTCATAAATTTCGTCGAAATAGCACAGGATCTACATGCGTTTATCATTAATGCTCATCATGAGAAGTTGGTTACATTAGATTCGATTTCAAGAAAGTTCCATTCATTGTCACTCACTACTCATGGGTTATCAAATATTTTAAAGTTGTTGCAGCAGAAGACAGAAGCACCAATTATCTATCTTCCAATAGAAGGAACACCTTTTTCGATTCCAGGGTTGAAAAATGAATTTATGGAACAGATACTTCAAACCATTTATGAAGATAAAGAACACTGGCAAGACCGAATTACAAATGATTCGCCCGTTGAATGGAAGGCATTAAACCATACTATTCTTCTCCAACCGATCGGAGCAATGGATCAAATCTGGGCGTACCTTGTTATGGTTTTAGATCGTGAATCTGATGAATTTGATTTCCTAATCCTTGATCGTGCTTCTCTAGCAATCTCACAAGACTTATTGCGCAAACATTATTTGGATGAAAAACGATTACGTTTAGAATCTACATGGCTAAATGATTTACTTTATAGACGCATCAATAATGAGGAACAAGCAAGGGGATTTATTTCGTTAAAATCTAAGCGAGCCTCTATACATTATCGAATTGCAATCGTTGATATCGAAGATGTTTTTCATCCGTCTTCATTAAGTTTATCGGATGAAGAAAATGAATCTGCTATTTATCATTATTCTTTGAAAATTCGATCTGGGTTCGCAAAATATTCTTTTACACCCTATATCACATCAGTAAGAAATCAGATTATTGTATTAGCGAAGACCTTGGCATCTTTCGGTTGATACAATTAATTCAGCATGATCAAGATACAGCCCATTTTATTGAAGACTATCTATCTCCTTTAATATCCTATGATAAGGAATATGGAACGGAATTGCTTCTGACTTTAGCAAAATACTTTGAGCTTGATCGCTCAAAGAAGCTTACTGCTCAAAAATTACATGTTGTAAGACAAACACTCTATCATCGGCTGGAAAAAATTAAAAAGATTCTTGATCTTGATTTTGATATGCCGGAGAACAGATTAAACGTTGAAATGGCTTTGAAAGCATATCAACTCATACAGCAAGTGGGAGTACCTACGAAGTAGTTATCAACCGTCAACCACGGGGCGCATAGGTAACATTGTGTTCCGCAATACCTCTCCGTCTACTTTCTAAGAGTAATGAGACGAAAAGAAAAAACTCTCTATACTCCATTTTCAAGCTAATTTTTCATACTAATGGTAATACTCCATTTATCATTCATACGGACTTAATGAATGGTAAGTTTTTAGTGAATGGAAATAAAAAACTCTGTTGATTTTTTAAATGAACAGAGTTTTTTAATAAATCCATATTGTAAAAAGTGAGAAAAGAGTGTACGATTAAATGAGAATGATAATCAATTACATTTGGTTACCGAGGAGTGGACGTAAATGGAACAGCAAGATTTATTTGATGTAACGGTTATTGGGGGAGGGCCAGCAGGCCTATACTCCACTTTTTATAGCGGACTTAGAGAAATGAAAGTTAAACTGATTGAATACCAGCCACGGCTAGGCGGGAAAATTCATGTCTATCCGGAGAAAATGATTTGGGATGTAGGAGGGCTGACACCAACTACTGGGGAAAAATTAATTGAGCAGTTGGTGGAGCAAGGTTTAACATTCAATCCAACAGTCGTCTTGAATGAAAAAGTGGAATCAATCATTCGTAATGAAGAAGGTATCTTCGTTTTACATACGGCTTCAGGTCAAGTTCACTTTTCCAAAACGATCATTGTCGCGGTTGGCGGCGGAATTCTGAATCCGCAAAAGCTGGAAATAGACGGGGCTGAAAGGTTTGAAGTTTCCAATTTAAACTATACTGTTAAGTCTTTCAATCGTTTCAAGGATAAGACGGTGATCATTTCAGGCGGCGGGAATTCTGCAATAGACTGGGCAAATGAATTGGAGCCCATCGCCAAAAAGGTGTATCTGACATACAGGAAAGATAGTTTAGCAGGTCATGAATCACAAGCAAGGCAATTGATGGAAAGCTCTGCTGTTTGTTTCTTGAATACGACGATTACAAAACTGATCGCCTGCGCTGATCATGAATCAATTGAACATGTTGAACTGACAAATCATGCAACGGGAGAGGTTTCTTACTTGCCGATCGATGAAGTCATCATCAATCATGGCTATGAGCGTGATACATCGCTGCTTCGAAATAGTAAAGTGGATATTGCCATAGCCGACAATTATTATATTGAAGGTACTCCTTCAAGTGAATCCTCGATGGATGGAATATACGCTGCCGGTGATATCTTAAAGCATGAAGGTAAATTGAACCTGATAGCAGGTACTTTTCAAGATGCAGCAAATGCCGTAAACAAGGCAAAGCAATATATCCAACCTGACGCTCACGGAGTGGGGATGGTTTCTTCCCATAATGAAATCTTTAAAAAGCGCAATAGGGAATTGATCAAGGAAATGATGAAACCGGCTGGGGTACTTTAAAGGAAACGGAAACTGGAAGCAGGTTCGAAATGTCTCACCACGAACCATGTTGAAATTCTACAGTCTAAAAAGCTCCAGGGCCTCATGGGCCCTGGAGCTTTTAGCAGTTTATAGAGATTCTTTAATGACCTTCTTGTAATGAAATACGGATAGGATTCCGAAGATCGAATACAATGCCGTGTATAATGCCATTACGATGATCATCGGTGTCCAAACTTCGGTCCCGAATAAGAACCATCCTGATTGGACTGCGAAATAACTGTGAAGCAGTCCGACGACTAAAGGAATGCCGAAATTGAAAACTTGTTTTGCTTGGATTCCTCTTAGTAAGTCACCACGCGTGAATCCCAGTTTTCTTAAGATGGTATAATTGGATTTTTCACCTTCACTTTCATCCATTTGTTTGAAATATAGGATACAGCCGGATGTGATGAGGAAGGTTAACCCCAAGAATCCGACGATGAACATGATAAGCCCCATGTTCTTCTTCTGGGTGTTGAACATTTCAAATTGGGAATCATTCACATGCTCTTCTTTAAAACTCATTTTATTGAATAGATCATTCGCTTTTTCAACTTCAGCTTCATCCTTCACATCAATGCCGATATTTACAGATGAAACTTTTTGGATTTTCGGGTCGACATCTTTTTTCAAACGGTCGAATATCGTTTGGTCTACAATGGCAACGGGCAATCCGCCGTTCGTGAAGTAATAGGACACGAAGGTATCATCATTCAATCCCATATATGTTTGCGGAATCACTTCGTGTTTGCCCTTCAGTTCAATCTTTCCGGAATCCTTCAAGGACATGACCTTCTCCATCATATTACTGTATCCGCTGAAGAGGGTCTCATCTTCAGCGAGGTTGATTCCTTTAACGGATTCATCACTGATGACGGGAACGGTCATGATGTCAGGATCAAAGTTCACTCCTTCCAGGCTGGTTTCCATTATTTCCTTTACATTGACATCCACTTGAATGACATCGATCACCTTTTCGTCATAATCAATTTTACTGTCGGATAAAGCTTTTTTGAATGCAGCTGCATCTTCCATATCCGTCATTGAAAAATCGGTGGGGATACTGCTTTGTGCCATTTTCTCTGCTGAGTAGTAGGAGATATAGCTTAATGATAATAACCCGATCGCCAAAGCGGAAACGGTCGTGATGATCGTCAATAATATCGCATTCGATTTCATCCGGAACATGATGGATGAAAGGGACAATACTTCATTAATGTTCAAATAGCCATTTTTCTTTTTACGGACGATATTAAAGATGAAGCTTACAGATCCTTTATAGAATAGGTAGGTCCCGATGATGACGGTTGCCAGAATGAAGACCATGGCCATAAAAAGCTCGGTCATCTCTGTAAAAGCTCCATCGAATAATTTGGATGAGACGACATAGCCGGCAATGATCAGGATGATTCCGAATATCCCGATGATCATTTCGAACATCGAAACCTTTTTCACTTTTCCTTCCGTCATTGAAGTCACTCTAAATAATGATAGAATGGTCTGCCTTTTAATGAAGGTATAATTCATCAACATGATGAAAAGATAGATGGCGCTAAAAACGAGAATGGTTTGCACAAGCGGCTGAAAAGAAAATTTAAGGGTCGCGATTGCCTGGACACCCATTATTTTAAATAGTATCATGATGATCAATTTTGAAGCGGCAAACCCAACAAAGATTCCCAGGAATACGGAACAGAAGTACAGGATCAGGTTTTCCACACTCAGAATCCGGAATATCCTGTTCTTGGTCATGCCTATCAATTGGAATAAGCCAATTTCTTTACTGCGTCTTTTTATGAAAATGCTATTGGCATATAAAAGGAATATGGAAACAATCGCAACAAGCAGGATCGATGCAGCCTTGATGGAGGCGGCCCCTTTCACCGTACCCTCCGCTTCATCCAGCGATGGGTCATATTGCAAGGTGACAAAAGCAAAGTAAAGGGAAGCGCTGAAGACCAGGGCAAATACATACAGATAATAGTTCTTCAGATTCTTCTTCAAATTTCGAAAGATGAGTTGATTAATGCTCATTTTGAACCCCTCCCAATACACCTTGTGTTTTCATGATGTCCTTGAAGAAGGTTTGTCTGGTTTCTTCACCTTTATTCAATTGTGTATATATTTGTCCATCTTTAATGAAAATGACTCGGCTGCAATAACTGGCCGCCACTGGATCATGGGTTACCATGATGATGGTCGCTTTGCGCTTTTGATTCATTTCACTCAGTTTGTTCAGTAAATCGGAAGCTGATTTGGAGTCAAGCGCCCCAGTCGGTTCATCCGCAAAAATGATGCTTGGATCATGGATGAAAGCCCGTGCTGCAGACGTACGCTGTTTTTGACCACCGGAAATTTCATTTGGATATTTATCCTTCACTTCATATATGCCCAGTTCTTTCGCCACGTTATCAAACTTTTGTGCCGCTTCATTATTAGGCGTTTTGGTAATGGATAAGGGCAGAAGGATATTTTCTTTGACAGTCAGTGTGTCCAATAAGTTATATTCCTGGAAGATGAAGCCCAGATGGTTCTTCCGGAATTCGGCCAACTTCTTTTCCTTCATCCCTGAAATCACTTTTCCATCAATCGTAATGGTGCCGTTGCTGATTTTATCGATTGAGGAAAGGACATTAAGCAAAGTCGTTTTTCCTGAACCGGATGCACCCATGATACTTACGAATTCACCTTCTTGTATGCTTATATCGAGACCCTTTAATACTTCTTGTTTATTGAATTTATTACCATAGCTTTTATGGATTTTTTTCGCTTCTAATATATTCATTTGGATACACTCCTTTTTTTCTATATCCTCATTATAAAAGGCCATGTATTTCTTTTCCTTCGTTTGGACGAACAAAGAATAAAAGCATGTGACACTTTTGTCACATGCTTGTGATATTCACGAAATCATTTCTTTTTGGAAAGGTCAAGGTAACGGTCGTTCCGGTTCCAAGTTCTGATTTCACGTCAATGGAGATGAATAGGGACTCGGCTGCATTCTTGGTTAAATATAAACCCATGCCAGTTGCCGCATTGTCACGATGATTTGTCGTGGAAGTAAATCCTTTATCAAATATGCGGGATAAATCCTTTGGGTCGATGCCCCGTCCAGAATCCTTCACTTCAAGAACCGTTTGTTCAGCTTGTTCATGGATATATATCGTGATATCTGAGTTTTCACTGTATTTAATGGAGTTGGTCAAGAGCTGCCTCATGATGAAGGCCAGCCATTTGGCATCAGTAAGCACTTCGGTTACATCCAATTGTATGTCGAAGCCGATCCCTTTTTGAATGCACCATGATTGCAGGGTTTTAATCTCATCAAAGATTATTGTTTCCAAATCGGTTTTCTCTATATACAAATCATTTTTGATGAAGGGCATGCGCCTTTGGTGGAGCTGCTGATCAAGAAGCAGGTGAATGCGCAGCCACTCATAAGTCAAATGGGATTTCAGCAATTCATCATCCAAGCGGTCAATCATTAAATGCATCGCGGTCAATGGTGTCTTCACTTCATGAATCCAAGATAATAATTCATCCTTCTCCTGCTCTAAAGTCATTTGGCCAATTGATGCGGATTGCTTCAAAATTTCCGTTTGGTTAATGATGCTGTTTTCTATGATTTTTTCGAAAGGGCTTTCCGGTTCGGCTATATTCGTTATATCCAGGTTGTCTTCCCGCGCTTCTAAACTTTTATAAAAATATGTTTCTTTTTTATAGCGGAATATCAAAAACATACTGAATATGAGCAATGATAAAAAAACAATATACAGTATGGGCTTTAGCGGAATGGCCGAATCAAGAAAAGCGACAAAGATAATGAATAGATGAAGAAGTATGTAGAATGTGATCCAGCTGAACCTTTCCACGAGATATTTTCTGATCATGCATTTGCCTCTTCCACGGCGATATAGCCCTGTCCGACCTTCGTTTCGATAAAATGCCCTAAACCCAGTTCATCCAACCTCTTTCGTAAACGGTTCACATTCACTGTAAGGGTGTTATCGCTTATGAAACGTTTGTCATCCCATAAGCTGTTGATCAATTCTTCACGGCTTACGATCTTGTTTTTCTGTTCAATGAGCTTTTTCAAGATGAAAATTTCATTTTTCGTCAATTCGATTGTGCCAGTCTCGGCCGATACCGTGTTCTTCTCGTAATCCACAGTTGCGCCGCACCAGGTTTTCAATTCGACCTTTTCGGTATTGTAATTATAAACACGGCGAAGGGTGGCCTGTATCTTTGCGATGAGTACATCAAAATGAAAAGGCTTCTGGATAAAATCATCAGCTCCAAGCTGCATGGACATCACCATGTCGGTAGGATGATCACGTGATGATAAAAAGATGATGGGAACATTGGAATGGGTCCGGATCATTCTGCACCAATGAAACCCATCAAACTTCGGTAACTGTATATCAATGATGACCAAATCAGGTTTTATGTCCGTGAATTCCTGAACCACTTTACTAAAATCGCCGATTCCGTAAATATCATAAGACCATTGCGCCAATCTATCTTTAATTTCATTGAATAACGTCGTATCATCTTCTATCAATAGTAGTTTAAACAATGGGTTCACCGTACTTTCCAGCTTTTTCTTAAAAGTATATAGTAAAACCTTTATAGGTTCTAGAGGAAGGGAGGAACTGGAGCTGTAATCGCCTACCGGTTGTATGTAAACCATTATTATATTAAAATTGGGAATAACGAATGGAGGAAGTGAAATTATGTCTGATTTTCCTAATTGCCCTGCATGTGATTCAGAATATACATACGAAGACGGTAGTCTTTTTGTTTGCCCGGAATGCGCCCATGAGTGGACGGTGGAAGCGGAAACGGAAAATGGTGATCAAAAGAAGACGATCAAAGATGCTAATGGAAATGCCTTGAACGATGGTGATACCGTTACGGTAATCAAGGATCTTAAAGTGAAAGGGAGCTCATCCGTCTTAAAGATGGGCACTAAAGTCAAAAGCATCCGTCTAGTTGATGGTGATCATGATATTGATTGCAAGATTGATGGTTTTGGTGCAATGAAATTAAAATCCCAATTTGTTAAAAAGGTATAATAATAAAAAACGGCCTAATCCATTGATTAGGCCGTTCTTTTTACGTTACTTCTTAATAAACTTTGTCACCGTTAAAGATTGAATTTTTTACGACCACATAATCCACATTACGGATGGATTCCAACTTGGTTCCGCCGGCATATGAAATGGAAGACTGAAGATCTTGTTCCATTTCCTTCAACGTATCTTCCAAAGATCCTTTGTGCTCGACAAACATCTTTTTGCCTTCAACGTTTTTCTTTTCACCTTTTTGGAATTCTGAAGCTGAACCAAAGTATTCTTTAAAGGCCTTTCCATCTTTCTCGATCGTTTGACCTGGAGATTCCTCATGTCCGGCAAATAGTGAACCGATCATGACCATCGAAGCTCCAAATCTAACTGATTTAGCAATATCACCGTTCGTGCGAATGCCCCCGTCAGCTATGATTGGCTTGCTTGCCGCTTTTGCACACCAGCGAAGTGCAGCTAGTTGCCAGCCGCCAGTTCCAAATCCAGTCTTGATTTTAGTGATGCATACTTTCCCAGGTCCAATGCCCACCTTTGTAGCATCGGCACCGGCATGTTCCAATTCCCGTACCGCTTCAGGAGTTCCCACATTTCCTGCAATGACAAAACTTTCAGGTAAATGCTTTTTAATATGCTGTATCATCTTTATCACGGCATTGGAATGGCCGTGTGCAATATCTATCGTAATGTATTCAGGCACAATGTTGTCTTCCGATAATTGTTCAATGAATCCGTATTCTTCTTCTTTTACACCGACACTGATGGATGCAATCAATTCTTTTGAATGCATATCTTTAATGAAAGTCAGTCGTTTTTCTGGCTCAAAACGATGCATTACATAAAAGTAACCGTTTTCAGCCAAGTAAATGGCAATCTTTTCATCAATGATCGTTTGCATATTGGCAGGTACTACAGGTAACTTGAATGTATGTTTACCTAAAGTAACGGATGTATCACACTCAGAACGGCTATTTACTACACATTTTGCAGGAATTAATTGAATATCTTCATAATCAAACACGTTTTCCATGTTATGCACCTCTATATACGAATATTTTTGTCTTTTTATATTAAAATTGTTCGCCCATTAGGTAATGTACATCATTTTTGACAGTAAGTCAAAATTTTTATTGGTTTTATTTTGATTTTATTTCAGCTAGATGGAAAATCCGTAACAGGATAGGAAGCGAAATAGACAACGAAAATGATTTCCACTCCGGCACTCGCTTTCCGCGGGCGGGAGTCTCGTACCTTACGTTCCAATCAACTTTGTGTAAAAAGATAGGTCTTCTTTGTCTACAAACTAGATAATAATTGTTTGCCAACATTTTTTTGTGGGTTTGTAAAATGGGAACGTTGATTTCCACTCCAGGCACTCGCTTTCCGCGGGCGGGCGGGAGCCTCCTCGGCGCGCCTGCGGGGTCTCCCATGCCACGCTTTTCCCGCAGGAGTCTCGTACCTTCCGTTCTAATCAACTTTGTGTAAAAAGATAGGTCTTCTTTGTCTACAAACTAGATAATAATTGTTTGCCAACATTTTTTTGTGGGTTTGTAAAATGGGAACGTTGATTTCCACTCCAGGCACTCGCTTTCCGCGGGCGGGCGGGAGCCTCCTCGGCGCGCCTGCGGGGTCTCCCATGCCACGCTTTTCCCGCAGGAGTCTCGTACCTTCCGTTCTAACAACTTTGTGTAAAAAGATAGGTCTTCTTTGTCTAAAAACTAGATAATAATTGTTTGCCAACATTTTTTGTGGGTTTGTAAAATGGGAACGTTGATTTCCACTCCAGGCACTCGCTTTCCGCGGGCGGGCGGGAGCCTCCTCGGTGCGCCTGCGGGGTCTCCCATGCCACGCTTTTCCCGCAGGAGTCTCGCGCCTTCCGTTCCAATCAACTTTGTGTAAAAAGATAGGTCTTCTTTGTCTACAAACTAGATAATAATTGTTTGCCAACATTTTTTTGTGGGTTTGTAAAATGGGAACGTTGATTTCCACTTCAGGCACTCGCTTTCCGCGGGCGGGCGGGAGCCTCCTCGGCGCGCCTGCGGGGTCTCCCATGCCACGCTTTTCCCGCAGGAGTCTCGCGCCTTCCGTTCCAATCACCTTTGTGTTTTAAAAGAAAAAACTGCAGGCCGGGCTCATCTAAACCATGTTTAAGACTAGTTTATCCTTCATGTTTTATCTTAATGGATGGAAGAAATTTGCGACACTCCTGCCGAATAACTGGCTAGCTGAGACCCTGGAGACGTTTACTTTGCCGCGGCTTGGCAGACAGTCGGCGGAAAGGGAGTGGATTTCTGAAATCAGCTGGAATTTTTTGTCTACAGCCTAAAATACTTAAGTATTTTCACCAATCTGAACGACTTTTACACCTTTACGTTTTTTTACATCATCTTAACGTTGACCGACATGGCACTAAGTTAAAATGAAAATGGTAACGAATAAGAATGGGGGGATTGGCATGAAGGTTGAATTACATTGTCATACGAACATTTCAGATGGTTCCAGTTCTTTTGAAGAACTATTGGAGGTTGCAAAAAGGGAGAGCATTGGCCATTTGGCGATTACGAATCATGATACAACGATGAGATTGCAAGAGATGGTTGAAAGGGGAAAGGAAATAGGAATTGAAATCATCCCTGGTATAGAAGTTTCTGGTTATGACTTTGCCAGGGGCAGGCGTGTACATATTTTGGGCTATTTTGTTGAGCCTGGTCATAAGGCACTTGAAGAGCTATGTAATCCATTGATTGAAAAGAGGAATGCAGCTTCTGAAAAAATGGTGGAACGGCTAATTGATGCAGGATATCGAATAACTTGGGATCAGGTTTCTAAATTCAGGGGAGGAACCGGTGTTTATAAACAGCATATTATGCTGGCGCTGCGGGAATCGGGGTATACGGATTCTATCTATGGAGATTTGTATAAGAAGATCTTCAGTCGCGGCCAAAATGGAGAAGAGCCGGGCATTGCCTTTATTCCTATGGAGTATGTGGATGCCATTCTGGCTGTGAAAGCGATTCGTGCTGCCGGAGGAGTTCCGATCCTTGCCCATCCTGGCCAATACGGGAGTTTCGAAATTATTCCTGATCTTGTAGAAGCAGGGCTTGAAGGGATTGAAGTTCTTCATCCGCATCATGGTTATGCAGAAGAGGAAAGAGCGATTTCATATGCAGATCAATTTAATCTCGTTAAGACAGGAGGCTCGGATTTTCATGGGGACTATGGGGAGAGGCCGATTCGGCTTGGCAGTATGAGCCCTGGAACGGAATGTGTGAATGCTTTGAAATTAAGGAAAAAAAGCATGGCCATTAAATGATGTTCATTAAACCAGGAATTTTGCTGTGAAAGCTACCTGCTCATATGTTGGATGAGCCATTTGAAAGACTGAACAATGCAGGATGATGTATGGAAAAGATTCATAAAATAAGCAGTCCCTTCGTTCTGGTATTTGACCAGGACTTTTTTTTTACAAGAAAGTCATGGTAGCTTCATATTTTCTCATTACACTGACTTTAACAAGGAAAAATAGGTATTGGGCAGATCGAATATTTAAAGGGGGATTTCTGTTGGGGGAAAAAAACTTTTTAGTGGATCATTTGATATCAGAAATTAAGAGCGGGACCTTTCAATTGGATAAAAAGTTACCTTCAGAGCATATACTCGCTGATCAATTTAATGTTCCAAGAATGGTTGTCAGGAAGGCATACGAGCAGCTTCAAGATTTAGGCTTTATCTATTCAAAGCAAGGTAAGGGAAGTTATGTCCAGGAAAGCAAAAAGCAAATTCCGTTAATTCTATCCGGAGATGTCAGTTTCACCGAGAAAATGAAAGAATTCCAGTTTTCCTTTCAAACGAGTACTATTTTTTGCGAAGAAATTTCTTATGATCAGAAGATTTTTCAAAGCCTCGAGGCGGAAAGGGATGACAAGGTCTTTAAAATTGGCAGGCTTAGGTTAATGGACGATTTCCCGATTGCTCTTCATACATCTTTTGTAGCAAAATCAACATTTCCTGAAATTGAAAAGGACGGTCCGGATATTACCTCTATGTTTCAATATTATAGGCAGCGTGGCTTTGTGGAATTCGGATCCAGCAGCAGTACACTGAACGTGATTTTTCCTACTCTTTTCGAACGGGATATTTTGCAGTGTTCAAGTTTAATTCCACTTTTGCAAGTGGAATCATTATGCCGGGATAAGCGGAGCAATCAAGTCCTTGAGCACACGGTCATAATCTATCGAAGCGATTGTTTCACATATGTTATATAAAAACTTCCATTCGAGATATCGCTCGAATTCACAAGTAAATGCTCTGAATTCACGAGTAAAAGTACGAAACTCACGAGTAAATGCTTCGAATTCACGAGTAAAAGTACGAAACTCACGAGTAAAGCTCGAATTCACGAGTAATGGCACGAAATTTTGAATAGTGCAGGTCCGGCTTTAACAAATTTCATACAAGATTTACTCTTTCTTAACGTACGTTCACTTGGCAACAAGATACATTGAAGATGTAGCGGGAAACTAAAACATTGGAGGCCAATGGAATGAGAAGAAGGGAAAGAACCGAGATTTTGATTCAAGGCTCTGAGGACATTGCGAAGGAATTTGCCAAGGAAATAGCCATGAAATATAAAGTTACCGTCACTCAAAAGCCAGAGAGTGCCCTTGTGTTGCTAAAGACAAGGGAAACGGCAAAAAAGAGCTTGTTTTATATAGGGGAAATGCTGGTGACTGAATGCACGGTCCAAATCCAGGATTCAATCGGGATTGGTATCGTTAAGGGACATCGGGAAGAGCTGGCACATCGTTTAGCTATCATTGATGCTGCTTATCAGGCTGATCTTGGCGAAACAAGATTATGGTCACCTATTTTAGAAAATGAGAAGAAGATCATACAGAAAAATCTTCAAGAGCTGAATCGATCAATCTTAAGAACCAAGGTAAACTTTGAAACAATGGATGTTCAATAAGAGGGGGGAAAGCAATGAATTTGGATGTAGTTCATGATATACAAACTGTTTATAGAAAGCTTGTAACGGCGACTTCAAGACCTGGAACTTTAGTGGTTTTGGAGAGGGAAGCCAAGACTTTGGATGTTCAAATGGAATGCTTATCTTCTACCATCCTGCTTGCACTTACTGTACTCGATCCTGAAGTGACTTTTAAGGTCATTGCAAAGGAGGAGGAGGAGACGGTGTCAAGAAAGATTAATCAGCTTACTTATTCAAAGCCTGTCGATTTGCCGGAAGCGGATTTTATCTTTATTTTACATAATGCCTCCGACGAGCAAATTAAGGAAGCTTTGAATAAAGCAAAGGTAGGAAATCTGTTGAACCCTCATGAATCGGCAATGATCATTCTAGAAGTGCCGGATGTAACGAAAGGGGACTCCATGATCCTTTCAGGACCAGGAATTCAACAGGAATCATTCATAAGCCTCCCGAATGTATCCGCCTGGCTTGGTGCAAGGAACGAAAAAAACATAGAATTCCCGTTAGGAATCGATATGTATTTTGTGGATCAACAGGATCGTTTAATCGCTTTACCGAGAACGACTCAAATCAACGAAAATGGGGGTGAGGTTATATGGGATATGTTGCAGTAAAGGGCGGAACAAAGGCGATTGAGGAATCGATCAAACGCTTAAAGTATGAACGGGTAAAAAAAGGAACGGTTATAGAGCTGCATAAGATAGAAGCTGGGATGAGAGGGCTAATTGATCAGGTTATGTCAGAAAGCAGTTTGTATGATCAATCACTGGCAGCACTTGCCATCAAACAGGCTGAAGGCAATCCGGAAGAAGCTGTTTTCCTCTTGAGGGCCTTTCGATCCACTTTGCCGCGAAAACATGTTTCACGAGTGATCAGTTCTGAAAATATGAAAGTGGAACGGCGGATTTCAGCTAGTTTCAAGGATGTACCCGGCGGACAGATTTTAGGTGCCACGACCGATTATACACATCGGTTACTAGATTCGGAGTTGGAAAATGAATCGGATATAAGCATTCAAGATTGGTTACGGGCTTTTCAAGAAGAAAATCATTCAACAGAATATCAGAACCATATGGCTGATTTAAACTCTCTACCTAAAGTTTTGGACTATTTAAGAAGTGAAGGCTTATTAGCAAGCTGTGAAAATAATGATTTGCAGCCTGGGGATGTTACAAGGAAAAGCCTGGAGTTTCCTTCAATGCGGAGTGAACGCCTGCAAATTTTAACAAGAGGCCAAACCGGTGCAGTGACTTCACTTGCTTATGCAGTCATTCGTGGATATGGTGCACTGCATCCGACAGTAGGAGAGCTACGCGTAGGTCAGCTGCCCGTCCATCTCGATCACCCGCTGCTGGACGAAGGGCGAGAGGAAGATAGCTATTATATTGGGGACTTCACAGCAACGGAGGTAGAGATGCTCATTCCGCTTACGGTAGAGAAAGAACAAGGCAAAAAAGAAATAGAGTTTGAAGTTGGCTATGGCATGTGCATGGGACAAAATGAAACAAAAGCAATCGCAATGGGCATCCTGGATAATTGCCTGGAAAAACCCAACAAGGAGTTTCCAAGTCACAACGAGGAATTCGTCCTTTATCATATAGATTCAGTGGAATCAACGGGTTTCATCTCCCATTTGAAGATGCCTCATTATGTTACGTTCCAATCCAAGCTTGATAGCATCCGGAAGTCAAAAGATAAGACCACAGAGCAGGAGGTTGGATGGCATGAATAAAACCTATAATTTTGCATTCTTTGATGAAGGGTCGAAACGGGAGATTAGAAGGGCAACACTGAAGGCGATTGCCATTCCCGGTTATCAAGTCCCATTCGCTTCAAGGGAAATGCCGATTGGGCGTGGTTGGGGCACGGGCGGCCTGCAGTTGACATTGTCATTGATCGGAAAGGAAGACGTCCTTAAGGTGATCGACCAAGGCTCGGATGAATCCGTTAATGCCGTTAACATAAAAAAACTCGTATCTGACACCACTGGGGTAAGGACGACGGATAGCACAAAAGATGCCACTTTAATCCAGTCTAGGCACAGGGTGCCGGAAGTGCCGTTGCAACGTGACCAGATTTTAATTCTTCAAGTTCCATTACCGGAACCCTTAAGGAATTTCGAGCCGAGCGAACTTGAAACGAAAAAGCTTCATGCTGAGAAAGAGTATAGCGGTGCATGGCTTATGTTATTTGAACAAATCATGAAGTACGGAATAATGGCGACGGATGCAGACCATCCAGTGATGGTCCACGACAGGTATGTCATGGCACCAAGTCCAATACCAAGATTCGATAATGCCAAGCTGGACGAAAGTGAAGCGCTCATTTTGTTAGGTGCAGGCAGGGAGAAAAAGGTATATGCAGTACCTCCTTATACAAATGTATCATCTTTGGCATTTGATGATTACGAATTTGAAATCGAGTCCTTTACAAATCACGCTTGCATTCTCTGCGGGTCCAATGATGTGTTTTTGGATGAACTTGTTGATGAGGAATCAGGGGAAACGTATTTCCTATGCAATGATACAAGCAATTGCCTTGAAATGGTCAATCAAAAACAATCATTGGGAGTGAATTAAATGTCTGTGCTAGAGGTACCCGTATTATCGGTTAAACAAATGAACAAACAGTACGGTAACGGATGTTCAATTTGTAAACATATGAAATTAGGAAAAGTGGCGAAAAACTATTGTCACGAATGCGGGACGGTATATGCCTGTAAAGATGTGACGTTCGATTTGTATCACGGTGAAGTTCTCGGAATTGTAGGGGAAAGCGGCAGCGGTAAATCCACTTTAATGAAAAGTTTATATTTTGACGAAGAAGTAACCGATGGAGAAATGTATGTGGCTGGCTTTGAGGATGGAAAAAAGAATTTATTCATGGAGTCAGCCCAGAAAAAAAGATTCGTTCGAAACCACCTGATGGGGAAGGTTTATCAAAACCCGATTCTAGGGTTGAAAATGGATTTCTCCTCGATAGGCAATATTGCTGAGAAGTTAATTTCAGCTGGGAACAGACATGTTGGCAGCATGGAAACAAGAGGCGCCGAGCTCCTTAAAGCAGTCAATATTCCCATTCATCGAATGAAAGAAGAACCAAGGAATTTCTCAGGCGGAATGCAGCAAAGGGTCCAGATAGCCAAAGCATTGTCCAACAATCCACCCATACTGCTTTTGGATGAGGTCACCACGGGTTTGGATTTATCAGTTCAAGCAAGTGTATTGGATTTAATTAAAGGTCTCCAAAGAGATTTGAATATTAGCATTGTATTGGTATCCCATGATTTGGGCGTAATCCGAATGCTTGCGGACCGTACGCTCGTTATGCTGGAGGGTAAAGTAATCGAGCAAGGTTTGACAGATCAAATACTCGAAGATCCACAGCATCCTTATACCCAGCAATTAGTACACTCGCTGCTGTAAAAGAAACTAAAGGAAAATGGGGGAAGAGACATTGTTGCTGATTAAAAATGGAAAAATAATAACGGAAGACTCGATCCTGATGGAACATGATCTCTTAATTAAGGATGATAGAATTTGCCGGATTGCACCTGTGGGAGAAATCGAAACGAGTCCTGAAATGGAAGTGCTGGACGCCTTGGGTGGATATGTTTCACCCGGTTTTATTGATCTCCATTCGGATTATATTGAACATATGACTGCGCCGCGCCCGACTTCATTAATGAATTTTCATTTGAGCTTAAGAGAAACGGAAAAGGAACTGATTACGCACGGGATTACGACCATGTTTCACTCTCTATCACTCTATAAATCCACTGAATACGCATATAAGCCAATTCGGGAGCCTGAGAATGTAAGGAAGCTTATTGACTTAATTGATCAAACACATACGATGAAGCACCTGGTCCGTCATCGGTTTCATGCCCGGTATGAAATCGATAATTTGGAGGATATTGATAGTTTAAAAGAATATGTTTCCGAAAAGAAAGTGCATCTGGTCTCATTCATGGACCACACTCCAGGACAAGGGCAGTATCGGCATCTAGAGATATATCGAAACACTTTAAGGGGGTATAACAATTATAGTGATGAAGCCATTGATGTGATGATCCGGACTCATCAAGTGAAAGAAAAGCTGACGATTGGAAGAATGAAGGAAATTGCACTTCTAGCAAGGGAAAATAATATTGCCGTTGCCTCACATGATGATGATTCAATAGAGAAGCTTGAATTGGTTCACAGCTTTGGAACGAGTATAAGTGAATTTCCAATCACACTTGAGATTGCCCGTAAGGCCCATGATATGGGGATGTATACCATAGCGGGTGCACCAAATGTTCTTTTGGGAGGTTCTCACAGCGGGAACTTAAGTGCCTCTGAGGCCATTCAGGATGGGAGCATAGACGTATTATGCAGTGATTATTACCCTGCAGCCCTTCTGCATTCAATGTTTGAATTAGTCGAAAACCATGGAATGGATCTTGTCGATATGTTTAAGCTAGTTACGATTAATCCCGCAAAGGCAGTCAAGATGGAGGACGAAATAGGATCGATTCACGAAGGGAAAAAGGCTGACATACTTATTATTGAAAAAATTTCTGGTGATTTCCCTGTCATAACAACTGTGATTGTAGATGGAAAATTGATTCAAAAAACGAATTACAGGATATAAATTTTAGAGAGCGGGTGGCAAAGTGGAGAACATATTGGAGATCAATGATTTATCCAAGTCTTTTATTTTACATAATCAACGCAAGAATATCCATGCGGTTAGCAATATTACGATCACAGTGAAAAAAGGCCAATTTATTGGCATTACAGGCAAGAGCGGCAGCGGAAAATCAACGATCCTAAAATCGATTTATGGTACCTATCGGGTTCAAAAAGGAGACATCTGGTACGAATCTTCCCACTATGGTGCGATTAATCTAGCAAAAGCTACAGAAAGGGAAATGATTTACCTGCGTAAGCATGAGATAGGCTATGTATCCCAATTTTTAAATGTCATGCCAAGAACTACGGCAAGGCAGCTCGTTACCGGAGCCATACTTGAAATGGGACAAAGCAGGGAAATGGCCAATATCGAAACAGAAAAAATCTTCGACCACTTTGAAATAGGAAAAGAGCTATGGGACAGTTACCCTGCTACATTTTCAGGAGGAGAGAAGCTAAGGTTAAATATAGCAAGAGCAATGGTGAAAAGGCCGCGGCTCCTCCTGCTGGATGAACCGACAGCAAGTCTGGATCACGATTCTAAAGTGAAGGTGAAAACCCTGCTGGAACAGCTAATGAACGAAGGAACGACAATGCTGGGCATTTTTCATGACTTGGAGTTCATGAATCGGTTAGTAGATAAAGAATATAGCATGCAGAATGGATGTTTTACTCAAGCTATTCAAAAAATTTAACGATTGATTCACATAAATTTTACTGAATATTCAGCCTCCTTAACGGCAGGTTAGTATTGTACCGGTATTGTTATATGGGAAGTGACTGAAATGAAAAAGTCTTTCAAATTGGAAGGGAGATTTAACGTGAAAAAATCGATGATGTCCATATTGATGTTAGTTATTTTGCTGGTGTTTACAGGTTGTTCTTCTAGCAGTTCAACAGGTGCAAATGAAGATGATACATTAACCATAGCATGGCTGCCAAATGAATCGGGGGAAGATTTAGGGGAAGCCCGCGATGAAATCGGGAAAATCTTAGAGGATGCCACAGGAAAGAAAGTCGAACATAAGACAACTACGGATTATAACATTGCAATCGAGGCAATTGCTAATGGAAACGCAGATTTAGCATTCCTGGGAGCACAAGGATATATTGAAGCAAACAACAAAAACGATAAGGTTCAACCTTTAGTCGTTCCAAGCGGTGAATCAGGTACGTTGGATGATGCAGTCTATAATAGCTGGCTGGCTGTTCAAAATGCAGATGACTATAAAATTAACGGCGAATATAAGATAGACGGTATCCAAGGGAAAAAGTTCTCTTTCGTATCAAATAGCTCTACATCTGGCTTCAAAGTTCCTTCCACAGGAATCGTTGATTATTTTTCGCAGCAAGATAAGTTTAAGGAATTAAAGGCCGAGGATTTATTGGAAGGCGGAAAAGATAAATTCTTCAGTGAAGTGCTTTACGGAGGTTCACACCAAGGATCCGCTGTAAATCTTTTAACCGGGAAAGCGGAAGTGGCAGCTTTTTGTGACACATGTGTCAATAATTATGTGGAGCTGGCTGATGGGGAAGAGAATAAAGCAGGTGCCGTGTATAAGGTAAAGAAGGATGCAGCTGAACCCTTCAACACAGTTGTAGATAAGACATTCTCACTCATTTCAGTGACTCCAGTTTTGAATGCACCTTTCGTTGTTAACACCGAGTTAGTCAGTGAGGACACACGTGAAAAAATTCTTGAAACGTTGATGTCTGATGAAATAGCAAATAACGAGAAAGTTTTTGTACCAGAAGACTCTAAGTTATCAGGTCTATTTAAACGGGTGAGCGGAAAAGAAAGATTGGTGGAAGTTGAGGATGACTGGTTCAATCCAATTCGGGAATTATCTAAATAAAGGCAGTAAAATGTAGGAGGATCATACATGAAAACATTATTGGAAGTGAAAAATGTCTCAAAACATTTTGGAAATGGTACAAAGGCGTTATCCAATATTGACTTCACGGTGAAAGAAGGAGAGTTCGTTTCTATAATAGGACCATCTGGAGCAGGGAAATCAACTCTTCTTCGATGCATCAATAGGATGATCGATGCTTCTAGCGGAGAAATCATTTTTGATAATGATCATGTATACAAGGTGAATAAAAGGGAGTTAAAGAAGGTACGCAGGAAAATAGGGATGGTTTTTCAGCATTACAATCTGGTAAATCGACTAAGTGTGATTGAAAATACCCTGCATGGACGATTAGGCTATAAATCTACACTGGCTGGAATCCTTGGCCTTTATAGTGAAGAGGAGAAGCTTCAGGCTGCTAAAGTTCTCCAAATTCTCGGTCTGGAAGATCAAATTTATAAAAGGTCCGATCAGTTGAGCGGAGGCCAGAAACAGCGGGTGGGTATTGCGCGGGCGCTTATCCAAAATCCTAAATTGCTATTGTGCGATGAACCGATTGCCTCTCTTGACCCGAATTCTTCCAAAGTGATCATGGATCATTTAAGGAATATCTGCACTTCCATGGGAATCACAGTAGTAGTCAACCTTCATCAAGTCGATGTTGCCCTGAAATATTCGGATCGAATCATCGGTGTGAATAGTGGCAAGGTAGTTTTCAATGGCACAACTCAAAATATAACCTCAAATGATATCCATCAGATTTATGGATCAGATGAAGGAAAGTTGATTTTTGATTTGGGAGGTTCCCATGTCGGCTGATGTTTTTGCAAAAAAGAGAAGAAATTCACTTGTATTGTTTTTGCTTATTGGGGCTGCGACGGCTGTTTCCATTATCATTACAGAATTCAGCATCGCAAAAGGGGTTAGCTCCGTTCCTAAGGCCATACAATGGTCGTTGTCGAATTTTTATCCAACAAAGGAATCGTTTACCAAACTGCCGGACATTTTGATAAAGCTGAAAGAAACACTATTAATATCCGTTGCTGCAACGACATTCGCGGGAATATTGGCCTTTGTATTTGCAATATTGGGCTCCAATACGACAAGAGTCAATGCATTTTTCGGAGGATTTAGCCGTGGGATAGCAGTTTTATTTAGGAATATTGATGTCTCAATATGGGCGTTGGTTCTATTATTTTCATTTGGACAAAGTTCCTTGACCGGTTATTTTGCCTTGTTTTTCGGATCTTTCGGTTTTTTAACAAGAGCTTTTATTGAAACGATCGATGAAGTGAGCAGCAGTTCCGTAGAAGCTTTGCAGACAACTGGTGCAAGTTATCTAACCGTCATTTCGCAGTCTGTTATTCCTTCAACAATTCCGCAAATGATCAGCTGGGTACTTTTCATGATTGAAACGAATATCAGGAATGCAACATTGGTGGGACTGCTTACAGGATCGGGAATTGGTTTTACGTTTAATCTGTATTATAAAAACTTGAGTTATGACATTGCCAGTCTTGTCGTCATTACGATCATCATTTCGATATTAAGTATTGAATTGATCTCAAATTATGTGAGGAGGGTGATTTTATAATGCAGGCAGAGGGTCCAATCAAACCATTTCCTTCTCCTACTGGCCAGGAGTTAGATAAAATGCTACTTGAACGACTATCCAAAAAGCCCTTCTCGAAATCTTCATTCGCGATTAGGTTGAGTATGCTGGTACTTGCAGTTTTGACTATTTATGCATTTGCCAGTTTTGATTATAAGGATGTTAAACTGTGGGACGCGCTATTATTGACCGTCGACAATTTGAAGACCATGTTTTTTGAGCCGCATCTGAAGCACTTTACCTTTACTCAAGCGCTTTATCAGGTGTCGATTACATTAGGTTTAGCTTTCTTAACGACGATATTTGGTGCAATTATTGCACTGATGTTGGGACTTTTAGCGGCTGGAAATATCTCGTCCAAGCCATTATCGGTTATCATAAAGGGATCGGTTGCCCTGATTAGAGCCGTTCCTACCGTGTTATGGGTCCTCATTTTTGCAGTCGCAGCAGGATTGGGCAGTGTAGCGGCAGTTATAGGGATGACGTTCCACTCCATAAGTTACCTTGTAAAGGCCTACTCGGAATCCTTCGAGGAAATTGATAAAGGTGCTATAGAAGCCCTGCAAGCAAGCGGAGCGAATTGGTGGCAGATCGTGTTCCAAGTCATCATTCCATCTTCGATCACTTATATCATTTCATGGACATTCATGCGCTTTGAAATCAATTTTGCAGTGGCGGTCGCAATGGGCGCAGCGGCAGGCGCAGGAGGAATCGGCTTCGATATGTTCATGGCAAGTGGATTCTACTTTGACTTGAGTGAAATCGGCGCAATCACTTATTTTATCCTGATCATTGCAATCTGTCTTGAAATCTTCGCAACACAAATCAAAAGGAAACTAAAAGTATCATCTTGATGCTAGAAGAGGGAAATATGAGTTCTGCCCATCTATCAATTTGGTGCAGCACCCGACAGTCCGTTCGTTTCATAGAATGCATGAAAGAAGACCACAAAAATGAAGTGGTCTCCTCTTTATTTGGGAATCGATTTAAATGATGTCATTGCCATGAAAGGCTTATATTAGGGCGGACTTTATTTCTTGTATCTGTTTGATATGCCTTTGTTCATGTAACGATAATAATTCAATCCATTGATCCAATGAGAGGTCCCCGAACAGGGGATGCTTGGCTTTCTTTCTGCTTAACAAGATATCTGAATCCATATCATAAAGAACCTGTAATAAACGATCCCTTGATTCTGCCAGAAAATCCATAAGGCCCGATAATTGAAATGGGGTTGAAGAGGGTGAAACGATGTCAGGGGATACGAATTTCTTTGTTCTATTAGTAACCAGGTAAATGTTTTTTTGAATGATATTATTAAAGTCCCTTTCCCGAATGCCATTTGCTATAGCTTCTGTAAACACCTGTTCCGTAAGATATAAATGATGGCAAATTTGGGCGATGCTCCATACTTCAGATGCAGGCCTATGGTGGAGCATTGTTTCATCCAACTCCGTAATTTCCTCTATTAACTGGTTTCTTGATTCGAATAGCAAATCATACTCGATATAATTCATGAGAACTCCCCCTTTTGTGACACCTCCATTTGAAAGCATCACGGAATTTTTTGATATAGGAAAAAAAGGGATATCGACTGCATGACAAATGCAATAAAACTAAGGTGAAACGATGTGGTACTTATAAAAAAACGCATTGATCTCAAAAGGATTATGATTTTTATTCATTGATGGAATATGAATGTCTAATGATTGCAGGGGTGTGACACTATGCATATAAGGAAGGTTCTATTTGGGAAAGATCGTCAAAGATATCTCGCATTGTATAAAAAAAGCATGTTTCATGTGTAAGACCTTGCCTCAAAGATTGGCTTTTATGTTGTCTTGAGGAAGATATGCAGAGCTGAAGTCAGGTCAGGACTTCCAGGGACTACATTTTTTCTGGAGCTTTGATACCCTATCATGCCTATGCAAAAAAGTTAAGTTTATGCCTACGCGCTCCCATACAAGAATGCGACGTCTAGGGCTTCCTCTGATCCGGATAATGTATGCTGGCATTCAATAAAAGAAGTTGGACATTGGAATTGATTATATCTGAATTATAGCACAGTTAATATTTTCCTAGAAATGATTATATGAAAAAAGACGGAAGGTTTACACATCGTCTTTTTATTGGATAGACTATCAAGAGAAAAGTTGCGAACCGAATGGGGAGCTTTTAAACTGAAGATAGACAAAATGAACTAGGATGGTGAATGCAATGGCTAAAACAATAGTCGAAAAACTGAATTTACATAAATATGAACGGGTTGCAGTCTTGAATCTGCCAGCCGGGATAGATTATTTAGCAGAGCTGCCGGGTTACGATACAGAGCTTAATGAAAGTGCCTATGATCTTATATTTGCCTTTGTTTTGGATATGGATTCTTTAAAAGGAATCGTGGATAAGGTGATCGAGAAAAATCATTTGAGTAAAAACGGCTATATCTATTTGGCATATCCCAAGAAGGGGAATAAAGAATATGCCACATATATTCATCGTGATGATTTGATGCAAGGCCTTGGTGCGGATGAAGACGGTTATGTTGGGTCGAGTGACCTGAAGTTTGCACGTATGGTTGGATTGGATGATGTCTTTACGGTAGTCGGACTGAAAGAAGATTCGAAAAGTAGAAACCGTCCATCTACCAAAGCAAGCCAATCAGTAGATGATTATATCGAAATGATTTCTGAAATTGAGAAAGATTTGCAGGATTCTCCTAATTTGCTTGCGTTCTATCAATCACTTACCCCAGGGTATCGCAAGGATTGGGCACGTTACGTGTATAGTGCAAAACAAGAGGAGACCCAAGTGAAACGGCGCCAGGAAATGAAAACGATTTTAGGAGAAGGTTACAAGAGCAGGGATCTATATCGAAAAAATAAATGAGGGTGGGGAATGTCTTCCATTCTCTTTTTTTTGTTCTGTTCATCCTATCAAAAGCATATACTAGACCGAATCCAAACTTAAATCGTAATAATTATGATTTGCGAGGTGGTTAAATATGCTTTTGAAACGCTACGCGGGAAATTTGCTGTTATTGATTCTGCTGTTTTTGCTGCTGGCATTCTTTTTTCTAGGCGATGTGTTCCTTCCCAAAGCGATTGATTTCTCGAGCTACCCGATGCTTCACTCCGTGTTCGTCGTTTTTTTGGGATTATTTTTAGAATCGATTCCTTTCCTGTTCCTTGGGGCCATTGCCTCGTCGTTCATCCAGTTGTTCATCAGTGAGGAAATCATTCAACGGATGATACCCAAAAGACCCCTGACGGCCATTTTTGCTGCGATAGTGGCGGCGCTGATCATTCCGGTTTGCGAATGCGCAATCATCCCGGTCGTCAGGAGATTGATTCAAAAGGGTGTTCCGGTCCATGCAGGTGTTGTCTTGCTCGTAACAGCCCCAATATTGAATGTCATCGTGTTTGGCTCAACTTATTATGCGTTCCAAAATAATCCGGCCATTCTATATGGAAGAATCATTCTTTGTGTCCTGACGGCCATAATCGTCGGTTTATTCATTCATATATTCAGCACTAAAGATGTGGTGAAAGAGGAGAAGGTGGAACTGGTACTGGTACACGGGCATGAACATGATATTCAGTCCAGTAAATGGACAAGCTTCATTGAACATACTTCACAGGAATTTTTTATGGTCGGCAGATACTTTATCGTCGGGGCCTTGTTTGCCAGTGTATTTCAAGTGTTTATGGATCGGACCGTAATGGCCGATATTGGTCAGGCGCCAATAAAAGGCACGGCATTGATGATGGGAATTGCGTTTGTACTTTCACTCTGTTCATCAGCTGATGCATTCGTTGCCGCATCCTTTTCTCATAGTTTTTTGCCAGGCTCCATACTGGGTTTCCTTGTATTTGGTCCCATGCTGGATTTGAAAAATGTTCTGATCATGATGTCCTGTTTTAAACGAAGCTTCGTCTTCACGTATGTCCTGCTTATTTTCGCAGTCGTCTTCAGCCTATGTCTGATTGCAGGCGGATTGATCAGTAAGGGGGGCTTCTGATGAAACGTTTTTTTATCCAAAGACTTGAAGGATTGCTGCTGCTTGGACTGGGCCTCATGATCTTTAAATTGTATGTTTCGGGATATTTAACGAAATTGATTGCACCCAAAATGGTTCCATATGCATTGGCGGCTCTTTTTGCTTTTTTAGTGATCAGTCTTCTCCGAATGAAAAAACAAAAACAGGGTGAACAACATTGTGATTGCGGATCGAAAGGAGAGTCTTCCTCGTCCGCACTGGTCCTGAAATATAGTTTGTTCTTCATTCCGATTCTTCTGGGCTTCATCTTGACCGATTTTACATTAAGCGGGGAAGTGCTAGCGAAAAGAGGGATGGCGAAGCAGCAGGCACAGATGGTAGGTTCATATGATTCAGGTAAACATGCGAATGGGGAGAAAATCTCCGTAACCGATGATAATTATTTTGAAGTACTGGATGATTTACTGAACAACCTCGATACGATCGAGGGAAAGGAAATAGAGATTTCGGGGTTCATATACCGTGAGGATACATTTACGAAAAAACAAATGGCCATCTCCCGCCTCTCCATGTCCTGCTGTGTGGTCGATGCGACGTTATACGGATATATGGTCAACGGGAATGTGGAAGGAATGAAGACGAATGATTGGTATACGATTACAGGGACATTAAAAAAAGGAAGTTATAAAGGGGAACCAGTTCCGGTGATCAATTTAAAAGAGTCGAAGAAAATAAAGGCACCGGAAGAAGCTTATTTATATGAGAATGTACAAATCATTCAGTAGTATTGGAAAACCCGGCAAAAGGATGCTTTTGCCGGGTTTTCAACTGGTGCCGAAAGGGGTATTTCACCAGTACGAAGACACCTTTTTCATGTAAAAAGTCCTTAAACCCATAAATTCCATCATAAGATTCCATTCCGCTCGTATATACACCGCCGAATGGCAGAAAACGTGGGCGGCGAGAATTCTCTTCACATTCATATTTTGAAGGCATACATTGATTTGATGGGCACCTGGTTCTCTGTTATTCATACTATATGGGATAAAGAACAGGGAGGGGTTATGCCATGTATGGGCATGATATGTATGAAGGTGATTGGAACAGACAGCAGGATATGTTGATTCAGCTTGAAAAGGCGATAAATGGCGAGTATAGTGCCATCCAGTGTTATGAGAAATTGGCAGCACTAGCGCCGGATGAAAAGCAGAGGAAACAAATCATTGAAATAAGGGAAGATGAAATAAAACATTTTCAAGCATTCACCCGGATATACAACAGCTTGACCGGGATGCAGCCACAGCCTAAAGTGACGGAACCATGCCCGGACTCCTATGTAGCTGGATTGGAATTTGCCGTTCAAGATGAACAGGAAACAGTGGATTTTTATCTGGATGTCGCAGATGGTGCGGCTGATAGAAACATTCGAAAGGCGTTCCGGCGTGCTGCTGCCGATGAACAAAACCATGCCGTCTGGTTTTTGTTTTACTTAGTAAAACTCAAAGGCTGATTCATTAGTAAGGAAAGTTGAAGAAAAGCCAGGAAATTCTCCTGACTTTTTTTTCACTTTAGGACAGCTCCTGGTTCATCAATGTAGGATTTTTTCGTAGCTCTGGTGAAATCGTCAAAGAGATGATTCCGCATAAGAGCAATCCGACCCCGATCCATGACATGGGGGCCAGGCTCTCGCCGACAAGGAAAACACCGAGAAGAGCGGCTGTCAGCGGTTCGGCGAGTGATAACGAGACCGCTGTTGATGAAGGAACGGATATTAGCCCTTTATTAAAAAATAGATAGGCGACTGCTGTAGCAAGAAGTCCAAGGTGAAGGCTGACGGCCAGCCCATTCGTTGTGCCGATCCAGCTGATATCCAGTATGAATAAAGCGGGTGCCAACAGCAGGGCGCTAAAACTGAAGATGACAGCGGCAGTTGCTTCTGGAGGTTGTTTATCCAAGATCCTTTTACTAACCAGAGTGTATACCGTAAAGGAAGCTCCGGCCCCCAGCGCAAGCAGCGCACCTACTGGATCGATGGTAACTGATCCTTGATTTGAAAAAAGCAGTAAACATCCGGCAATCGATAAACCTGTAGCGATCCACCAGCTTGTTGATGGACGTTTTTTACTGAACAGCCATTCAAGGAATCCTGCGATGATGGGGGCGCTGCTAAGTGTAATGATCGTGCCTATGGCAATTCCGGTCATGCTGACAGCCATGAAAAATAGCGGCTGGTAACAGGCCATGCCTAACGTAGCTAAGATGGTTTCTTTCATTGGCCAGTTGTACAGCGTTAATTTTTTTTGCCAGATTGCAATGAGCAATAAAGCGGCCCCGCCGACTGCCAAGCGGACGGCACCTATTGCGATGGGATGGGCTCCATCGGGGGCGAATGACTGGGCCGTTCCGGTCGTTCCCCACAGCATTGCCCCAAGGATGACGAGTAAATAGGGGTATTTTTCCTTCATGGAAGTTCTCCTGTAATAAAGATTTACTATTCAGACTATATGATTGTGCCGATTAAGTCAAAGGGGCCTATTTGTTCGGGAGAACGTAACATAGTATAATGGCCTTACCATGGATAGAGGTGTAAGGGGGGATAATCATGTCTTCAGGTAATCGAAACAATCAAATTGGACCGCCGCGGTTCGCTATTGCCATTCACTCTCTGGTTTGGCTTGCACAAAGCGAAAAGCTCCTGACAAGTTCGGCAATCGCCTTAAAGGTGAAGTCACATGCGACTTTTTTAAGAAGAGTGATGGCACAGCTTGCAGCTGCGGGGATCGTCGAAACAAAGGAAGGACGGGAAGGCGGATATAGCTTGAAGGTGCCTGCCTCTCAGCTGACTTTGGCCGATGTGTATCAAGCGGTACGGCCGGAATGTCTTGTTTGTATGGAAACGAGCGAATGCGGTGAAGTCGGGAAGCAGCTGGATACGGCATTGGAGGAGATCATGAACGAAGCCGAAAAGGAAACATTGCGCCTGCTGAAGGGCTATACATTGGAAGAATTCATGAAAAAAGTCGACTTCACCAATTTTGAAAATGAGTGTCTAGGGTAATATCCTTGCAAGAGGATACCCAGGATTATATAATGTGCTTAATGCGATTGCATTTAGAATAAGGAGGTATTTTCATGAAGGTGGAAATTTGGTCGGATTATCAATGTCCGTTCTGTTATATTGGAAAGCGTCGATTCGAAGAGGCTTTAAAGCAGTTTGAAAATAAAGATCAGGTTGAGGTTTCATTTCGCAGTTTCGAGTTGAACCCAGAGGCTGAGCGGGATATCAATATGACTCAAAATGAAATGCTGGCTCAGAAATACGGCATGTCTCAAGCGCAGGTGGAAGCGAACAGCCAAAACCTGACTCAACAGGCTAAAGAATTGGGACTCGATTATCATTTGGACAAAGTGGTATTAACGAATTCGTTCGATGCTCACCGCTTGATGCATTTTGCTGAATCAAAAGGTAAAGAGAAAGAAATGAATGAACGCCTATTTAAAGCATACTTTACGGAAGGCAAACATATTGGCGATCACGCTACGTTGGCTAGTTTGGCTGAAGAGGCCGGCCTTGAAAAGTCAGAGGCGGAAGCCATGCTGGCAGGAACGGCATTCACGGCGGAGGTTAGGGGAAATGAGCAAGAAGGAAGCCTGCTTGGTATTACAGGTGTGCCATTCTTTGTCATTAACCGCAAGTATGGAATCTCCGGCGCCCAGCCAACAGAAGCGTTCTTGGATACGCTAAAAAAAGTATGGGCTGAGGAAAACCCGCTTACAATGGTGAATGATCCAGCAACAGGCGACGCTTGTACGGACGGTTCTTGTAACGTCCCGGAAAAATAATGAAGATATGAAGAAGGAGATCCGAAACTGGGGTCTCCTTTTTTACTTAAAAAGGAAATGTTATGTATGGCAAAGAATATAGTGTACAGGATGGCTTTTCAAAAAGTCCGAGATGAAAGGAAGCAAAAGGGTGTATATAATAATTGGAATACTAGCTTTCCTGCTTGCATGTATATTAACTGCTAAAATAATTTCCTATAAATATTGGACATGTATTTATACGGCATTCGGGAATGAAAGTTATTTTAAGGTGATTGCGAAATTGGAAAGGGAAGGGATACAATTCAAAACGAAAACGCCTATGAATTTAGGCTCCGAAAACTTTCAAAATCGCCATGAAACTAGTCAATATGATATTTTTGTAAAAAAAGAACAGAAGCAAATTGCCCAAAGGGCACTAAACAAGAATTAACAAAGGGTAAATAGAAACGGCTGTCCTCGGGCTGCTATTTTTACTGGCTGGAAAGGTAAGATGAATGAATTGAAGATAAATGGAGGAAATGCGGTTATATTTATTATTGTTGTTGTAGAGTATTTGCTCCAAACTCACGAGTAAAAGCCCGAAATTCTCGAGTATTTGATCCAAATTCACGAGGGTGGGACTTATAAAAAGCAAAGTGCTGCTAAACCAATTTTCCATTGATTTCATATAGGATAAAAGAAAGAAAAAGCGTTGATTTTGATTTGGAATTCGTTTTTTATAGTTTCAAAGACTGAAAATTTGTATAATGGGTGAGATGGATTTAATTGAATGTACATATAGGAGGGGCATGGATGAGTAAGCTTAATGGCAGGACCGTTGCTTTATTGGGAGCGAGGAAGACGGAAGAACTTAGTAAAATCGTTCAAAATCTTGGGGGAGTCCCGCTCGTTCGCCCGGCACAGGGGACGGTTTTCCTTGATGATTCCCATTTGGAAGAGGATGTTACCCGGTTGATGGCAGGGGAGTTCGATTGGATCATCCTCACGACGGGAGTGGGGACGGAATTATTATATAAAACGGCAGTGAAGATGGAAGCGGGAGATCGCTTCATAGAAGCCTTGCAGTCTATGAAAATTGCAGCTAGGGGCTATAAAACGGTGAATATGCTGAAAAAGCTTGGTCTGCAGCCATTAATCCGTGATGATGATGGCAGTACGGCAGGGCTTGTTCGCAATCTGGAAGGCCATCTGTCTGAAGGTGTAAAGGCCGCTTTGCAGCTTCACGGCGATCCGGCGCCTCTTTTGATGAACTGGTTGGATGAACAAAAAGTGGAACATAAAGAAATCCTGCCATATGAACATATACCGCCTGAAAAAGAAACGATGCAGCGGCTGATCCAAGAAATCCTTGAAGGCAAAATCGATTCGGTTGTGTTCACGAGTGCACCGCAGCCGAGAAATTTAATGAGATTTGTCCGTGAACAAGGTGTGGAGGATAAGATAATCGACCTGTTTGCATCAGATGTAATTGCTCTTGCGGTCGGAAAGGTAACGGCGCAGGTTGTAATCGATGAAGGGATCGAGCGGGTCATTTATCCTGAAGATCAACGGATGGGCAGTGCAATGGTGGAGCTGGTGAAATACTATCAGGGAATTGCAAGCAGATAGGGGTGAATGCGGCATGACCAAGGGCAAGGTCTATTTTGTAGGTGCAGGTCCGGGTGATGTGGGCCTGATTACCGTAAAAGGTCAAAAAGCGATTGAAAAGGCGGACGTCATTTTATATGACAGATTGCTAAATCCCAAACTGTTGGAGGCTGCCACCCTCGATTGTGAATTGATATATTGTGGCAAGACACCTTATACGAATGGCATCAGTCAAGGGGAAATCAATGAGCTGCTTGTTTCCAAAGCACTGGCAGGGCAAAGGGTCGTCCGCTTGAAAGGCGGTGATCCTGCCGTTTTTGGAAGAGTCGGAGAGGAAGCGGAAGCGTTGAATGATGAGGGGATCCCTTTCGAAATCATTCCGGGGGTTACTTCCAGCATTGCCGCATCCATATACGCAGGAGTTCCCGTCACGCATCGGGATTACGGACGTTCCTTTGCGATGGTGACGGGCCATGACCGAACGAAGAAGGATATAGATTGGAACGGGCTTGTAAATAGTATAGATACGGTTGCCTTTTATATGGGTGTGGCCAACCTTCCGTATATCCGCGAAAACTTGATCAACCATGGAAAGCCGGGGAATACGCCGGCACTCGTCATACAATGGGGCACTTATGGAAGACAGGAAAGTGTCGAGGGGACCTTGGATGATATCGTCGAAAGGGTAAGTGAAAGGTCGCTTGGCAATCCTGCGATCACCTTGGTCGGAGATATCATTTCACTAAGGGGAAAACTGCAATGGTTCGAAAAGAAGCCACTATATGGGCAACGGTTTTTAGTGTCCCGGACCGGGACGGCAAAGAGTTCCTTGGCAGAAGCCCTGCATGAACTTGGAGGCGAAGTCATCGAGTTTCCTAAATGGCATGCGGCAAAAGTGAAAATAGAAGAAAGTCAGCTGCTCTCTTTTCTTATGTATGATCGAATTCTCTTCACTTCGCCTGAAAGTGCCGATGGATTCTTGGATTCACTCATTGAACATGCTATTGATTTCCGCCGGATTACTTCTAAACTTTATGTGTTATCAAGGAAATCGAAAAAGGCTTTACAGCAACGGGGACTGATGGCCGAGCTCAAATCCGAGATGTCGGAAGCCGGAACCCTGTTGGTTGTTGGAGATCGAAACAGCGATCAAAGAGATCCAGCTCATGGGGACGGAGACTATTTTCAATCAATCGATAAATTTGTCGATGGAAGATTCCTTGAAATCCTTCCGAGAATGCTGGACGGGATAGCTGTCGGAACAGTACTATTTTCGAATCGGCATTCAGTCGATATGCTGATGCAATATGGGAACAAGGCCGACGTGGATATTGAAGGTTTGTTAAAGCAAGCCTCCATCGGGGTAATCGGGGAAAGTACCGGCAATAGACTTAAAGACTATGGATTTACATTGGATATGATGCCGAATGAACCGTCTGTCGAACAATTGGTGGAGTTGATCGTGAATAGGAATGATTTTAGGCTCTGATAAAAACAGAGTCTTTTTCCTTTGGAGGCTATCCATGCTGTTGGCGTTCAGTGTTATGGCCTATCGTATTATCATTTAATTACTGGACATCAAGGTTCTTCGGTTTGTTTGTTCTGTTATTGGGGATTTCCGGAATTGAAGGATGTTTAACATGCAATGACAGGGGGTGACTTTATATTTAACAAATTATATGTCAATCACTCTACTTGCCCTACTTGTTCTGTAATTTGTAATGGTTGTGAAGGCGGTCGTTTCTTTATAAAACATATGACAAAAATGAATGACCTGGAATATAAAGAGATGAATTAAATGACTAGTAAAATCAAAGTGACGGGTACAGTGAATACGAAGAAGAAGGGGACCTATACATTGAAGTATACGGTCACCGATTCATCGAAAAATGCAGCGACAGTCACAAGAAAGATTACGATAGATGGTACCAAGCCAGTCATCTCGGGAGCCAATAGCAAAACCGTTGGCTATTATTCGACATTCAATCCTAAATCAGGCGTATCTGCGAAAGATAACTTGGATGGCAACATGACTAGTAAAATCAAAGTGACAGGTACGGTGAATACAAAGAAAAAGGGAACGTATACATTAAAGTATACAATCACTGATTCATCGAAAAATAATGCGACAGTCACAAGAAAGATTACGGTAGACAGCACCAAACCGGTCATTTCCGGTGCCAAAAGCAAAACCGTTGCCTATAACTCGACATTCAATCCTAAATCAGGTGTATCCGCGAAAGATAATCTTGATGGAAGTTTAACAAGTAAGATCAAAATAACAGGGACTGTGAATACGAAGAAAAAAGGCTCCTATACATTGACTTACACAGTTACGGATAAATCGAAGAACAAGGCAGAAGTAAAAAGGAAAATCACAGTTAAATAGAAGGCAAAAAGGGATTCTCGCAATAGGGGAATCCCTTTTTTTGATGCATGAATGTGTTTGGCTGAAAGATATGCATATATAATAGTAGAAAGTGTTCATGGATTGATCCTCCAGGGTGGAGTGGATATTGATAAAAATGTTATAATTGTAAATGGATGTAATGGTGAATGATCTGAAGGGGGATTGTTTATGGGCAAAGAACACGGGCATGTAAACTGGATGGATCAGATTTTTAAGGAATATGAAAGAGACGGCGGGCTGAAGAATAATCCTGGCTTTGGAAAACCGCTTCCGGAGTCGGCGCCATCGGGAAATATATATGATAATTTCTTGATGAAGGCCAAGGATGCCGGCTAGGTTCCTCTTTGGATAAAATGGCAAAAAGAAATACGGGAAGAGCTATCCGGGTTGGTTTCTTTGAAAAAAATGAATGGACCCGAATCTGAATTAATGAAACGAATTGATGAAATAAATGAGAAAGTCCGTACATATAATGCGATTTGTCCAGCCCAAATGCAGCGCAGGGAAATAGAGTTGGAAAGCATCGAAATCCAGTATGAAAAAGGAAGTAATTGATAATGTTTAAAATGTGGGTATTTGTATGACGTGATCATTAAAGGATTATGATATAATGGCATGAATAAAAAACAGAGAGAGGGACTTCGATTGGAAAAAAGAAAAGAAGTTTTTTCATGGATAAAAGCGATATTGATTGCAGTCATTCTAGCTTTTTTAATTCGAACGTATATTTTTGCACCGATTGTGGTGGACGGTGAGTCAATGATGCCGACTCTGCAAGACCACGAAAGAATTGTTCTTACCAAGTTTGGAACGAATATCGATAATATAGACCGGTTTGATATTGTCGTTTTTCATGCAACGGTAGATAAAGACTATATAAAAAGGGTTATTGGTCTTCCAGGTGACCATATTGAATATAAAGACGATACGCTTTATATTAATGGGAAAGCTTATGAAGAACCATACTTGGACAAATATAAGAATCAGATGGAAGCAGGAGTGCCACTGACTGAATCCTTCAAACTCGAAGATATTTCAGGCAGCATGACAGTACCGGAAGGCCAGCTGTTCCTTATGGGGGACAATCGTCAAAATAGTTTGGATAGCCGTGAAATCGGAACGATTTCAGTCGATGAAATTGTAGGCAAGGCGAATCTAGTGTATTGGCCAATCAACGAAATAAAGCTTGTGAAATAAGGAGAAGCGGACTCAGGTATAGAGTCCGCTTTATTGTTGCCGTTTTTCATTTCCGTAAAGGGAAACTTTGCTTTGCATTGTCATACAGGTGTTTTCAACAAAAAACGTGTCCGTTCTTCTTTTTTTTCTCTTTTTTTTATGAAAATCAACTCATCTGGGTTAAATTAGGTTATCCTATTAAAAAGAAGTAATCACGTAACCCAGGCCCGAATAAGAAAATGGATTACTTTAAAAAAGGGTGCTGAGATGGAGTACTTTAGATGGATATAGTAAAAGATTTAATATCAAACTATGGTTATTTTGCGATATATGGACTGTTGGCCATTGGGATTATTGGCTTGCCGGTACCTGATGAGTTCATGATGACTTTTGTCGGCTATTTGTCATCCATTTCCGTTTTGAATGTCCAGGGAGCATTCCTTGTCAGTTTCCTTGGATCGATATCCGGGATGCTTGTCAGTTATTTCATCGGGAAAAAGGTGGGGAAGCCTTTTTTGAGGAAGCATGGTAAGTGGATCAAAATGACCCCCGCGAGGTTGGAAAAATTGGAGAAATGGTTCAATAAATACGGTCCTTGGACCATTATCATAGCCTATTTCATCCCAGGAGTCCGTCACTTCGCCAGTTATATTTCCGGTATGAATGGAATGGGGAAACGAAAGTACTTTATCTTTGCAGGAGCAGGGGCTTTCAGCTGGTGTTTGGTATTTACGACTTTTGGCTATTTCATTGGTGTGTTAACTTAACTCATTACAACTTACAAAATTTCTTTATTGAATCAGAAAAACCCGTTTCTGGATTCCAGAAACGGGTTTTCCATTTCTGCCTATATTTATTGAGCTGAGTATCCACCGTCGATAACAAGCTCGGCACCAGTTACGTATGAAGCGTCATCGGATGCTAGATAAAGTACGGCATTTGCAATATCCGCCGGCTGACCCAAACGTTGTAATGGAGTTGCCTTGATCATTTGGTTGACTAACTCTTTTGACTCTTCTAATTTTTGTGTCATTGGTGTTTCGATGATACCAGGGAATACGGCATTGACACGGACGCCCATGCGGCCATATTGCGTTGCGGCAGCCTTGGAAATGGCACGAACGGCACCTTTTGAAGCTGAATAAGAATTTAAGCCCATTCCGATTTGAGCTGTAAAGGAAGAAATGTTCACAACTGCGCCTTTACCTTCTTTAGCCATGTGAGGAACAACGTGTTTCATTCCAAGGAATGGTCCAAATCCATTGATGCTTAACATTAGCTGCCAATCGGCCAATGTCGTATCATTAATGCCTTTTTCCGTTGAGATACCGGCATTGTTAACCAAAATGTCGATTTTGCCAAATTTAGCGATAACCTCATCCGTCATCTTTTTCCAGCTTTCATCTGAAGATACATCAAGTACAGTTCCATGGACGTTATCCAGTTCATTCACAACAGCTACAGCTTTTTCATTGATATCAGCAGCAATGACTTGTGCTCCTTCTTTTGTGAATAGGTCTACCATTTCCCTGCCCATACCAGATGCTCCGCCAGTGATAATGGCTACTTTATTAGTCAATCTTCCCATCATGATCACTCCTATTTGTTGTTATAACGATGAATATATGTTCAAGCATAGTTCAAAAGTGATATTATCAACGAGCAATACTATAACTCCTTCAAGAATCCGTCAAGCATTTTATTTTCCGGCTTGCGAATTTCCTTAATCCAACTGGATAAAAAAGTACATGTATGTCTGTAAAAAATACTTCCCATAACCGCTGCAGGTTGAAAGCGGTATCAATCTTTTAATCTTCAAAATTTGATACCTTAGATTATCAATATCTAAAATAGCTTTGTTCTATTTGAAACGATTCATAAGTAATCTTGTAGAGGCAGCGCATGCAGGATTGGGAGTACCATATGTTCAATTCTAGTGATTAAAATTGAATACTGCAATCTTTTTATACTTTAAATACAAATTTTTATAACGCCATTCCAATTCTAACTTTTCAGAACTTTTATGTACATAGGAGGTCATCATTTTATGAATAACAGAATGTATCTTTCCTTGGCCATACCGCTTACGATTTCGACGATGAGTACGCCCTTGCTCGGTGCGGTCGATACGGCTGTGGTTGGAAGGTTGAGTGATCCCGCTTATATTGGCGGGGTGGCTGTCGGAACCATTATTTTTAATACGATGTATTGGCTTTTTGGTTTTCTTCGGGTCAGTACATCTGCCTTCGCTGCACAAGCAGAGGGGGCAAGAGATGAAAAGCAAAGCCTGATGGCTTTGATTCGGCCTTTTTTCATTGCAGCGATCATTGGTCTTCTTTTTATCGTGATCCAAAAGCCCATTTTGAATGTCTCGTTAGGTGCAATCGGTCCGGAATCGGACGTATCAGCCTTTGCTGCAGATTATTTCAGCATCCGGATATGGGGTGCACCTTTTGCATTATTGAACTATGTCATCTTAGGTTGGTTAATCGGGAAATCCAGGATAAAAACATCTTTGTTCATTCAAGTTTTCATGAACGTGATCAATATAGTCTTATGCCTCGTTTTTGTAAATGGCTTTTCATGGTCTGTATCAGGGGTTGCTGCCGCTTCATTGATATCAGAGATTTCCGCTTTATTACTGGGCTTGTGGGTGATCCGGAAAGCGGTTAACGTACCGGAGTCATTTTCATTCCGGGAGGGGTTCGATCGGGTTTCCCTGAAAAAAATGATGGTGGTCAACAGGGATTTATTCATCAGGACCATTTGCCTGATCACGGTTTTCAATCTTTTTACAGCCAAGGGAGCCACTTTCGGGACAGAGACACTGGCGGCCAATGCCGTACTCATTCAAATCCATTACTTGATGGCCTATTGCTTTGATGGCTTCGCGAACGCGTCGAGTCTTCTGGTCGGAAAGGCGATTGGTTCGAGAGATATAAACCTTTATAAAAAAACACTCTCACTATCGGCGCGGTGGGGCTTGTATGCTTCGTTCATACTTGCCGCATCTTACTATCTATTTAGCGATAAGGTCATTCTCCTATTCACGAATATTCCCGGGGTCATCGAACTGGCCCATGAATATGGACTTTGGATAGTCCTATTCCCATTCAGTGCCTTTATCGGACTCATTTTTTATGGAGTGTTTACCGGTGCGACTGAAGCCGTTCCTGTTAGGAACTCAATGCTCCTTGCACTATTGGCTTTTCTATTTGTCCAATTCACAGCAGTCCCGCATCATAGCAATCATGGATTATGGCTTGCATTCCTGGCTTTCAGTTTAGGACGTTCCGTGTTTTTAGCTTTATACATCCCAAGGCTAAACCGAAAAGTAACAGTGCTTATGAATGACGATAGTCTAAAGAAATCATCTTCTTTTTAATAAAAGAGGGTGTTTTTTATTTGTGTAAGGAATTTTATCGGTAGTTTGATGTTAGCGATAATACGGGAATATGAAGAAAAGGTAGCAACGCTTGGCGAATCAGATAGTAAAAGTGATAAAATGAAAAATATATATAAAAGAGGAGTTGTCATATTTTGAGTGAATTGAATTGGCGAGAAGAAGTTGAAAAACGAAAAATGGACTTATTGCTGGACACACAAAACTTATTGAAAATAAAAAGTGTACTGGAAGAAGAACATCCGACCGAGGAGGCCCCATTCGGTAAAGGGGTAAAGGAAGCGCTTGATTTCATGCTTCAATTAGGCGAAAAAGACGGTTTTACTGTGAAAAATGTCGATAATGTCGCTGGTCATATCGAAATGGGGGAAGGCGAGGAGTTAATCGGGATATTATGCCATGTCGACGTGGTACCTGAGGGAGATGGCTGGAGTTCGGATCCGTTCGGCGCTGAAATCCGCAATGGCCGCATATATGCACGTGGGGCGATCGATGATAAGGGGCCGACGATGGCTGCCTATCATGCGATGAAGCTGGTCCGGGAGCTCGGACAACCTTTGAACAAACGTGTGAGGATGATCATTGGAACCGATGAAGAATCGAACTGGCGCTGCGTTGACCGGTACTTTGAAGTGGAGGAAATGCCCTCGATCGGCTTCGCACCAGATGCTGACTTCCCGATCATCAGTGCGGAAAAAGGAATCTGGGATTTCTCAGTTATACACCCTGCCGATGTAGGAAATGGCACGAACTCAAACGTGAATGTTATGGAATTTTCTTCAGGTCGAAGGACGAATATGGTACCGGATTTTGCTACGGCTATTGTGGAAGCGGCTAACCCTGCTGAAGTGGCTGCGAACTATCAGGATTATTTGCAAAAATACTCATTGAAGGGGCAAGCGGTACCGCAAAAAAATCAAGTGCTGCTTGAAATGAATGGTGTCTCGGCACACGCGATGGAACCGAAAAATGGAAAGAATGCAGGTCTCCATTTAGCTGTATTTTTAGCTGATCTTACTCTTGATCCGCATGCGAAAGCCTACTTCACTTTCATTAAGGATCGTTTGTTTGAAGATTCCCGCGGAAATAATTTAGGTGTGGCTTATTCGGATGAGCAAACAGGAGAATTGACGGTCAATGCCGGCGTTTTCAATTATTCTAAACAAGGGGACAGCTCGATTGGTTTCAGTATGCGTTATCCGGTGACGTTCGAGTGGGAACAGCAAAAGGCGGCATTGGAAGAAAGACTTGCGGCATATAATTTGAAAGTGAAGACCAATTCGCATTCAACTCCACATTATGTGGACAGTGAAAGCTTCTTGATTAAGACGTTGCAGGAAGTTTATGAAGCGGAGACAGGTGATAAAGCTGAACTCCTTTCGATTGGCGGCGGCACATATGCCCGTTCATTGAAAGAAGGCGTTGCATTCGGCCCGCTTTTCCCTGGCAGCGAAGACATTGCGCATCAGAAAGATGAATATATTGATATTGAAGATATGCTTAAGGCTACGTCCATTTATGCACGTGCCATTCATGAATTGGCTAAATAAGAGGCAAAGAGGGAGAAAGACATGGGAAAAATCATTTTTAACGGCGACCTTAAAAGCAGGTCCGAAGTAAAGGTAGATATTGAAGACCGGGGATATCAATTCGGTGATGGCGTCTATGAAGTCATCCGGGTTTATAATGGCGAATTATTTGCGGGGGACATGCATCTGAACCGGCTGATGGACAGTGCGAAGTTGATACAAATGAAAGTTCCCTATTCTGCAGCGGAAATCAAAACCCGCATGAAAGAACTGATTACTGAAGATCAACTGAAGGACGGTATCGTCTATATGCAGCTGACAAGGGGAGCATCGCCGCGTACACACTCTTTTCCAACTGCAGAGGTGGAACCGGTCTTTGTTGCCTATACCAAGGAAATTCCTTATAAAGGAAAAATGAAGCCAGGGGTCAAGGCTGTTACCACCGACGATATACGCTGGCTGCGCTGTAATATCAAAAGTTTAAATCTACTGGGTAATATAATGGCTAAACAGCAAGCGGTCGATGCCGGTTGTGATGAAGCAATCCAGCATCGTGATGGTACGGTGACGGAGGGAAGTTCGTCAAATGTCTCAATCGTGGTGGATGGGCTACTTAAAACGCATCCGGCCACAAACTTGATCCTGAATGGAATTACCCGTCAGGTGATGCTGAAACTTTGCGCTGATCATGGGATTCCCTATGTCGAAGAAGCCTTCACGGTCGAGGACATGATGGCAGCCGACGAAGTCCTTTATACCAGCACAAGCGTCGAAGTGACACCGATTGTTAATATCGATGGCCAATCGATTGCAGCCGGGGAACCCGGTCCGATAACCCAAAGACTGCAGAAACTGTTTTCTGAGGAAATCGAGAAGCAATGCGGTTCCGTTAAATAGATAAAAGCCCCTTTGCCACTAATGGCAAAGGGGCTTTTATCTGTGTAGTCGGTAGCGAGATGGCCATTTCCGAATCCCCGTTCACGTTTATAACATCCTTATGCCATCCTCCCTTTTTGACATTTTCAAGAACCAGGAATATACTTGCTAATAACCTAAAAAGTTTACCTGTTGCAACAATTTGAGTTGCATGTAAAAAGGAGTTGAAATAGATATGTCCGATGTGTTGCATCAATCTTCTTCGAGAGGAATCAAAAAACTGCTTCCCTATCTAGGGCCTGCCTTTATAGCAGCTGTGGCCTATATTGATCCAGGGAATTATGCGACCAATATTACAGCTGGATCTAAATATGGCTATGCGTTATTATGGGTTATCTTCGCATCCAATTTAATGGCCGTGCTAATTCAATCACTATCAGCCAAATTGGGGATAGCCACGGGAAAGAATCTTCCAGAGTTATGCAGGGAAAAATTTTCAAAAAAAACATCGTTCTTATTATGGATTCAAGCCGAAGCCGTTATAATGGCAACCGACCTAGCTGAATTCATAGGAGCGGCGCTAGGAATTTATTTGCTATTTGACTTACCGCTTATCACATCGGCAATAATTGCAGCGGTTGGATCATTTGCCATTTTGGAAATCCAGCGCAGAGGTTATCGAACATTCGAAGCTCTGATCACGGTCATGATATTTGTAGTAGTGATTGCTTTTGGTGCTCAAGTTTTTTATGCAAAACCTGACACTTCAGCCATTGTTTTAGGACTCTTCACTCCAAAATTCGAGGGAGTGGACAGTATTTTGCTATCGGCCGGTATGCTTGGAGCTACCGTTATGCCACATGCGATTTACCTTCATTCCTCTTTAACTCAAAAGAGAATAGTCGGTATAAACGATTTGGAAAGAAAAAGGATATATCGTTTTGAGCTAATTGATATTGTCATCGCCATGTTGATTGCAGGTGCGATCAATGCCGCAATGGTCATTGTTTCAGCTGCCTTATTTTATAAGAATGGAATACTTGTAGAGGACTTGGATGTTGCTTATCAACAATTCGGTGACATGCTTGGACCATCAGTCGCGATGTTTTTTGGAATAGGATTGTTATTTGCAGGTTTATCCAGCTCATCCGTTGGTGTAATGACAGGTGATGTAGTCATGCAGGGATTCATTAAAAGACATATACCGATTTATTTAAGAAGGGTCATAACCACCGTTCCCCCCCTGCTCATAATATTATGGGGAGTGAATCCATCCAAAGCACTTGTAGTGAGTCAAGTTGTTCTCTCGTTTGGCATCGCGTTTGCCCTAGTGCCATTGATCATGTTTACAAGCAACAAAAAAATCATGGGCAACCTGGTAAACCATAAACTCACCTCGAGTGTCGCTTGGCTTATAGCTGTACTTATCATCGGACTGAACTTGTTCCTGCTTTACGAAACGCTGTTCAGCTAAAAGAAGAAAATGAAGAATAGGACCAATCTTTGGTCCTTTTTTCTTTGATTTATGCTGTATTTTTTGTTGATTCGCCCAACTAAAAAATACGTCCTGGACCCGTCCGTGTATTATCCGTCACGGGCTTCGTTCAGAGGAAGATTGGGAATATTCCTAGGAAGGGAATATTTATAAGGAAGTCCAGGAAAAGGTATATGCAATGGGGATTATGGTAAAATTAAAGGGAAAATAGGAAGGGATTTAAGTGATCATGAATACTCATTTTTTCTTTGCTTTAGTATTGCCTGATGATATTAAGGCTTATTTAAATGCTGTTACGGAAGAAATAAAGCCAGACTTTCCATTTAAGAAATGGCTGCATCCAGCCGATTATCATATTACGATGGCATTTTTGGGCAATGCTCCCGATACATTGAAAGAGGATGCTTTGGTGCGTGTGAAAAGCGAGCTTGCCAATGAGGCCTCATTCGACTTGGAACTCGGCGATATTGGCGGTTTTGGCAGGAGTGAGAGTCCAAGGATTCTATGGGCAGGCGTCAATCAGCAAGAAAGGCTTTTTGCCATTCAAAGGAAAGTCTATAATTCTTGTATCGAAGCGGGTTTTGAACTTGATAAAAAGCCGTTTAAGCCTCATATAACGCTGGCAAGAAAATTCGAGGGGGATAGTCCCTTTTCGTTGGAGAGAGTTCGCCTGATAGCGAATTTGGAGGATAAGCATTTTGAAGCAGATCAGGTTGCGTTATATCAAACACATCTTGGAGCTTCCCCTTCATACGAGAAGATTTTCACGATAAACCTTCAAAAATAGAGAGAGATGGGTGGTGGTCGAATGGCACAGCTCATAAAGATGCAGGATTATATTTCCCGGTATGAGCAGGATATTTATCGTTATCCAACACAATTTGCACGGTTGAAAAAACAGCAATGGGATAAACTGAAGGCTGCTTATAATGCGGGCGAGCTAGATCTGTTGTACAGCGAACATACTGAAAGTGAAAAACAGGTCAAATTTGATCCGTCTCAGGAAGAGTCAAAGGGCCTGTTTAAAAAGGTGAAAGGCATATTCCACCGGACAGGTAAACAGGAGGCAGTGGCAGAAGAACTGCTAATACCGAACCAGGTTGAAGATACTAATGTTTTTTCATTAAGATTTCCGTTCCGTCCGGCCAGTCTCGATGAATTAAAGCAAAATTTTTTAAATCAATTGCTCCGTTTTCAAATGAAATGGGGGAGTTCTACGCTTCGTGAAAAGTCATTTGTGGAACAATCATTCTTTTTGGATGAAAGGCTCCGCTTTTTTCTGCAGCGTTTTCCGGATACGTTTCTCGTATTATATAAACCTATCTTTATATTGAAAAATGCGCCTGTTGAAGTAGAAGTCATTTTATTGACCCCTGTTGATGCTTGGTGCATCACTTTTCTGGAAGCGGAAGAAGACGCTGCTTTCATCGGTTCGAGTGATCGGTTCTGGGTCCGCAGGCATCATAAGCATCTTGATAAAAAAGTGCTCAATCCTTTGTTGGGTGCAAATCGGATGACGAACATCGTCTCCCAGTTATTTGAGCTATATGAAGTGAACATGCCGATTAAAAAGGTGATTTTATCCCGGAATGGATATGTCGATTATCCCGAAGCCCCTTATGATATTACGATATTGGATAAACGGACCTTCCCGGAATGGTTTGAAAGGATGCGGGCAATATCGTCTCCTCTTAAGGCACAGCAGTTAAAAGGGGCGCAGGCTTTGCTTGAATATTGCCAAACTACATCCAGCCTGCGGCCTGAATGGGAAGCCGAATATAACCAAACAGAAGGAAATGAGCATGCCGCACCTTAATGAAACGGTGTATTTCATTGTCAATCCAATGGCTGGAAATGAAGAGAGTTTGAAGATTTGGAAAAAAGCCGAGGAAATACTGAAATCAAAAGCTGTTCCCCATGAGGTGTTTTTTACACGGGAAAAGGGGCATGCGCTAAGATTAACGAAGGAAATTCTATCAGGGACGAATCTGGATACCCGGATGATCGCTGTCGGGGGAGATGGCACGATTAATGAAATGATAAATGGCGCCATTGGTTTCCCTCACGCTATTATCGGCTCCCTTGCGGCTGGATCCGGCAATGATTATGTAAGGGGCATTCAAAAAACTGAGAGTGTGGAAGACGCCCTTTCTTTATTTCAGGATAATTCCTTTAGTGCCATTGATATTGGGCAGTTCGAGACGAATGGCAAGGTGGGTTATTTCGTTAACAGCCTGGGAATGGGCATTGATGCTGAAATTTCCGATGAAGCAGACCGTTCCCCTCTGAAAAAATGGTTTAATTTTGTCAGTGCGGGTAAATTAATATATCTGTTCATTTTTATAAAAAAGTTATTTACTTACAAGCCCAGCTGCATGGAATTGATCGTTGATGGAGATCGGCATCTTTTGAAAAAGGTTTGGTTCATCGTCATTGCGAACCAGCCCTACTTTGGCGGTGGGATGAAAATTTCACCGATGTCGAAGCTGGATGATGGCAGGTTGAATGTGATTGCGGTCCATGATATTACTTTGTTGAAATTATTGACCGTCTTCATCACCGTTTTTTGGGGCGGTCACCTAAACATTAAAAATGTTGATTCTTTTTCTGGTAAAATGATAAAAATGAGGAATCAAGGGTCAGTAAAAGTTCAGTCTGATGGGGAAATTGTTGGTACGAATGAAGTAGCTGCAGTGGTTCTGAAAGAGAAAATTCGCGTCATGTTCAAGGGTGATGACCCATACAAAAATATGAAATGATTTATTTGTTTTTGTTTTATGAGTATAATCGTTTTATAGTACTTGACGAAGAAACCATTTTTCAACTAAAATTTAATTTATGGCTATTGTTTAATTGCTCAATAGCTATTTTTTTATTTCTCTAAAATGAGGATGTTTTTAATTGCGGGTATCATCCCGATGCAAGTATATATGCAGCTTCGCCAACAGGCGGATTTTTTATAAAACATGGACTCAAAGTAGTGGTAATACATACACTAGGTGAACGTACCCACATTTGTATGATTAAGCGAGGAAATCGAAGGTGAACCAGTTGGAACATTTATTAGGTCAGGAGTGGGATATATCCCCTGCTGGAGGTGCTACGGGAGAAGCCTTTTTTGCCGAGAAAGAGGGGCAGAAGCTCTTCCTTAAACGAAATTCATCGCCATTTTTAGCTGTTCTTTCAGCTGAGGGCATTGTTCCAAAGTTAATGTGGACAAAACGCCTGGAAAATGGGGATGTAATTACGGCCCAGCATTGGATGGAAGGCAGGGAGCTATCTCAGCAGGAAATGAACAATATAAGAGTCGCAAAGCTGCTTCAAAAAATTCATCAATCCGATCCTTTGTTAAGCATGCTCAAAAGGCTTGGGAAATCCCCTTTACGACCTGAAAGTATACTTACAGACATAGAAACCGGGTTATCTTCGGATGTTACGGATATTCCAATTATCAAGCAGGCCATCCATTTTTTACAGAATAATCTCCTGTTGATTGAATGCGACGAAAAAGTCGTCTGTCATTGTGATGTGAACCATAATAATTGGCTCATGACCGAAACCGACGGATTGTTCCTGATTGATTGGGACGGAGCGGTCATTGGCGATCCGGCCATTGACCTCGGCATACTCCTGTATTCATATGTCCCAAGGGAAGAATGGAATCAATGGCTTGCCCGTTACGGCAAGAAGCTTGACGCAGGCCTGGAGATGAGGATGAAATGGCACACGGTTTCACAACTTGTGCTTTCCATCCAATGGCATCATCGTAGAAAGCGGTACGAGGAAAGAAATGAATTACTGCAAAAACTGGAAGCATTATTGATGGTTGGCTGATCAGAATTGTTGATCTATATCATCCACCCACTGGGACAAGTCGTTCTGGTGGGTTGAAATATGTGCATCTAAATCGGCGGTACCGATGCCTGTCTGACTGTATTCGTAAATCTCCGTCAGTATCGTTTTAACATTGCTGTCAATTTCCATATTGATCATTAAGGATTTGACGAGCCTTTCAACCTGTTCACATTCAGAAACGGATCCGCAGCAGTCTGTTTGATGATTGGTCAATATATCTTTTAATAGTGACATTTGATGTTCATGGGAAAGCGGCATATAGTACCTCTCCTTCTTAAATATGGATTCAAGGGATTCCCAGGTGGTTCTCGCCTGCCCTTCACTTATTTATGGTGTGTTTTGCGGAAAGTTTTATACATGAAAACTACAGAGACTGCCGCCTGGATGGCCGGCAGTTTTTTTATTGTATCAGTGGGTGCATGCAGGCCTTTCCTGAAAAAATCAGCTTGCAGGAATCCATCCACTCGTGTTATGGTTTGAACGATTATATTATAAATAGGGGTGTCATCATGCGTTTAAGAAATAAACCTTGGGCTGAAGACCGTTTGAATGATTTTCCACAATATGTAATTCAGCAGCCAGTGAGCCATAAAGGTAAATGGCATGAAGTTTTCGGTAACGATAATCCGTTATATATTGAAGTGGGTACGGGAAAAGGCCGATTCATCACAGAAATGGCAAAAGCCCATCCTGAAGTGAATTTCATTGGAATTGAAGTATATAGAAGCGTCATAGTAGCTGCATTGGACTTGCTGATTGAAGCAGATGTTCCAAATTTAAAGCTGTTGAATGTTGACGCAGCGAACTTAGGGGACTATTTTGCAAAAGGTGATGTGGATCGCGTCTACTTGAATTTCTCTGATCCATGGCCGAAATCGCGTCATGCTAAACGTCGGTTAACGTATAAGACCTTCCTCGAAGTATATGAAGGTATCCTGCCAGACAAAGGCGAGATTCACTTCAAGACGGATAACCAAGGGTTATTCGAATCTTCCTTGAAGAGTATTTCCGAATACGGCATGCTCTTGAAATATGTAAGCCTTGATCTGCATAACAGCAATTTTGAAGGCAACATCATGACTGAATATGAAGAAAAGTTCTCGAGTAAAGGCAACCGGATATACAGATTGGAAGCTATGTTCCAATAATTATCGAGCAGAAACCAGGTGCACAGCATCTGGTTTTTTACTTTGTTTAAGCCGGTATGATTCATACACGAGGATGACTTGATTGTTATCAATTTCAATATATGGAAGTGGGTGTTAAACTAAAGGGAGAGGAGGGGTAAAATGGAAACGATGCAAATAGGGGAAATTAAATTAACGTGGTTGAATGGCGGTGTGACTCACTTGGATGGTGGTGCGATGTTTGGTGTTGTACCGAAACCGCTTTGGTCCAAGAAGTATCCTGTTAACGAAAATAACCAAATCGAGTTACGTACGGATCCGATTTTGGTGCAGGCAAATGGTTTGAACATGCTTATAGATTCCGGTATTGGTAATGGAAAGATGAATGACAAGCAAAAACGGAATTTTGGGGTCACGGAGGAATCCAATCTTGTCGAAGATCTTGGCAGACTTGGGATTCAGCCAAATGATATCGATTACATTTTAATGACCCATCTACATTTCGACCATGCCTGCGGTTTGACGAAACGCGAAGGTGAAACTTGGGTGCCTGTTTTCGAGCGTGCAGAAATCATTACGGCCCAAACTGAATGGGAGGAAATGAAAAACCCGAATATTCGTTCAAAAAGTACATATTGGGCAGAAAACTGGGAGGCTGTCGCTTCTCTTGTACGTCCTTTTGAAGGTGAACAGGAAATTACGGACGGCATTAAAATGATCCATACTGGGGGTCATAGTGATGGTCATGCAATCATCATCATTGAGGATGGTGGGGATAGATTGATTCACATGGCAGATATCATGCCGACGCACGCGCATGCTAATGTTCTCTGGGTCCTTGCTTATGACGATTATCCCATGACTTCCATCGAGGCGAAGGAAAAGTGGATGAAGTCCGGACTGGAAAATGGGTCCTGGTATAGCTTTTACCATGATGCCCATTACTGTGCCATCAAATGGGATGTAACGGGTAAGGAGATAATAGCCGAATTGAAACGGAAGCGGTAAGCGGGAAAACAAAAGGAAGGACGTCATTTAGACGGCCCTCCTTTTTTGTTTCAATCATTTTGCGCATTAAGCTCCAATATCGTTCCTGTCGAGGCATCTGCAACAAATTCGAATTGCTCGCGTTTACCCTCTGTGTTTCTGGTGATCCCGCCTTTGTACACTTCATAGTCCAAATCATTTTTTGAATAGTTCTCCGGCTTCATCAAGATCCATGAGCCATATATATTTCCATCCTTTTTGACTGTTTCCTTCACTTGGGCCAAGACTTTATCCGGAGAAGGTTTACTTGATTGATCCAATAGTTGTTTTGTTGCAAAGCCAGCAGCAAACCCAGCTGCAGTACCTAATAAAAACGTTTTCCAATTCATTGATTTCTCCTCCATTGCATTTTTTAAAATAACTTCTTCTAGTATACAGAAGTACGCTTTATTTGACTAATAATTTGAAATTTTACCCATTAACTGATAAATTAGAACTTTCTAGTGTAACACGTTGCTAAGTTTTGTAAAATAGTAAGAAACAATACATAGGTTAGGGGTAGAAAAAATGAATCATGAGACTTTGGAGCTTTTTAAAACATTGACGGAATTACCGGGAGCCTCGGGAAATGAACATGCAGTTCGGAGTTTCATGAAGAGTGAGCTGGAAAAGTATTCGGATGAAATCGTCCAAGATCGCCTTGGAGGAATATTTGGTGTAAAAAGAGGCAATGAGGATGGGCCGACTGTACTAGTTGCCGGGCACATGGATGAAGTGGGATTCATGGTCACCTCCATAACGGAAAATGGAATGATTCGCTTTCAGACCCTTGGAGGCTGGTGGAGTCAAGTGCTTTTGGCCCAAAGAGTGGAAATCATAACCGATAACGGTCCGGTCATTGGTGTCATCGGGTCGATTCCGCCCCATTTGCTTGATGAATCGCAACGCTCGAAACCAATGGATATCAAAAATATGCTGATTGATATCGGGGCGGATGATAAGGAAGATGTGAAGAGAATCGGTATTAAGCCAGGTCAGCAGATTGTACCGATTTGTCCATTCACGCCGATGTCCAATGAGAAAAAAATCCTCGCAAAAGCGTGGGATAATCGTTACGGTTGCGGACTTGCGATTGAATTGTTAAAAGATCTAAAAGGTGAAACATTACCGAATATCTTATATTCCGGAGCAACCGTTCAGGAGGAAGTGGGATTACGGGGTGCGCAAACGGCAGCTCATATGATCAAACCTGATCTTTTTTTCGCTTTGGATGCAAGTCCGGCGAACGATATGTCCGGCAGTAAAAGTGAATTTGGCCAGCTGGGGAAAGGGGCGCTGCTCCGCATTTTTGATCGTTCGATGGTTACACATCGCGGCATGAGGGAATTCATCCTTGATACGGCCGAGTCGAATGATATTCCGTATCAATATTTCGTATCCCAAGGCGGCACGGATGCAGGGCAGGTCCATATTGCAAATGAAGGCATTCCAAGCGGGGTGATTGGCATTTGTTCCCGCTATATTCATACACATGCCTCGATGATTCATATTGATGATTATGCCGCTGCACGTGAACTGATTGGGAAATTGGTTCGCTCCTGTGATAAATCGACATTCGAGACCTTGATAAAAAACGGTTGATGAAGGAAGCTGAAATGGAAAGGGATGCTGTCATGAATCCTTTTCCATCAGCTTTTTTTACATAGAAGGAAGGTAATGATATTGAAAATAGCAGTAGGCAGTAAGAATCCGGCGAAAGTAAGTGCCGTGCTTGGCGTATATGAAGATGCAGAAATCATTTCGCTTCAAGTGGAGAGCGGGGTCCCGGAACAGCCTTTTTCAGATGAAGAAACGATGGAGGGGGCAATGACACGTGCCCGGAATTGCTTGATTCACAGTGATGTCGAATTGGGCATCGGACTTGAAGGCGGTGTCGTGAAAATGGGACAAGGCCTGTTTCTGTGTAATTGGGGTGCGATGGCTACAAGGGACGGTGAGGTCTTTGTAGCTGGCGGAGCGAGAATCCCACTACCGGGAATTGTTGCTGAGAAGCTGCTTGATGATGAAGAGCTGGGACCTGTGATGGACGCCTTTACAAGGCAAGAGAATATTAGCAAAAAGGAAGGAGCGATCGGCGTGTTTACAAATGAGCGAATCACCAGGGGGGAAATGTTCCTTCATATCATGAGGATGCTAGCCGGTCAACACGAGTATAAGCAGAAAATGAAAAAGTAGGATATTTGAATCACTGTCATGGAATGGCGGGTTTCGAATGCTAGAAACGAACACTGCCAAAACAGAGCAGAATCAGACAGGATTTTATTGAGCGGGCTTGCTAGTATAGTGACAAGGGGGGAGCGGAATGGGGTGGGTTGAATCAATCCAAAAGGCCATCGAATATATCGAGGAGCACTTATTGGAGGACCTGACGATCGAGAGCATTTCCAGGCAGGCGAATGCCTCAGCTTTTCATTTTCAACGGACATTCACCATTTTAACGGATATTACCATTGGTGAATATATCCGGCGTCGAAGACTGACCTTAGCCGCCCAGGAGATTTCATCCACAAATGGCAAGGTCATTGATTTAGCCTACAAGTATGGCTATGACACCCCCGAGGCATTCTCAAAAGCTTTTCGAAGGCAGCATGGGGTATCTCCAAGCGAAGCCCGAAAGTATATGGGGAAGCTGAAATTCTATGAACGCCTGGTGATACAGGTGATTTTGAAAGGGGCAAAACCGATGAAATACAATATCCTTGAAAGGGATTCCTTTCAATTGATTGGAATCAAGCAAGAGTTTTCCTTGGTTAATAATGAGAATTTGATTGGGATTCCGAAGTTGTGGGAGAAAGTGAATTCGGATGGAACCGGCAATAGGTTAGCGAAGTTAAATAATGGCCAAATAGATGGCTTGCTTGGTGTATGTGTCGATAAGCGGGGTGTGGAAAAAAATGAAACGATGGATTATTGGATAGGTGCAGAGTATGCAGGGAAAGTGCCTGAAGAGTTTTCAGCCCTTACGATACCGGCTTCCAAGTGGGTTGTATTTGAAGTTCATGGTCCTATGCCTGATGCCATCCAGCAAGCATGGAAGCAAATTTTTTCCGAATGGTTCCCTACCAGCGGTTATGAACATGCAGGAACTCCCGAATTGGAAGTATACGCGAATGACGACGCTTCAAACCCTGACTATTACTCAGAAATTTGGATTCCCATTAAATAGGGATAAGATTCAACCATAACAATTTATTCGTTTTTCGCTTGCAGGGGAGATTAGGCATCTAATTTTCCCCTGCAAGCTTTTTATTTGGGTAAATATGAAATGATCAGTCCTTCATACTTGTGCCCATGGCAAGGGAGATTTACAGCCCTTCTTCAAAAATATAAGCAAGCACCTTCATGGCTTGGTTCACGGATTCGACCGTGACACTCGCTTTTTCCGATAATTCCTTTAAGGCATGGTGATGGGATTCCGGGCGAATCAAAATAAGCGGTTTACCCAGGGAAACGGCGGTGCTTGCGTCCATGGCCGTATTCCACTGTTTATATTTCTCCCCAAACAGAGCGACGACAAGATCAGCTTTTTTCATCAAAAGACCTGTCCGCAAATTATTGATTTGTGATGCGGCCGCATCCTTCAGAATGGGATTAGGCTGTTCCCCGATAATATCTTCACCGATATTATCGGAGCGTTCATGATTTTCCATCGGGCCGACGAATTCTAAAGGAAGTTTCAGTGCAACGGCCTTATCCCTCAACTCGCTTCTCCAATTTGAATGGATCTCCCCAGCAAGATACACGGTTAATTTCATTGTTTTCCTCCTCGGTATTTAAATTGCTTTCATTGTATCATGTTTTGAGAAAATGGATGAATTTCATAAATAAGGATAATAGTATTCTTAAGTGAGTAAAAGAGATGGCTGGAGGAATGACGATGGCTTTATCGAATAAAAAAATTCTTGTTTTCCTGTTAATAAGCAGTTTGATTGTGGGATGCTCAGGTATTGAGAGGCAAACCGAAAAGGCAATGAAGGCCGCAGAATTGGCTTTTCGTGACGACGAAAAACAGCCCAATCTCGAGGCGGGACTTATTCAGGTCTATCTGCCAAAGGATTTTAAGGTAGTAGAAGAACATGATAATAATTTGATTTTACAAAAAGGTGATAAGATTTATATATTATTTGTCAATCCAAATGAAAAAGAAGACAGCTCCGTTTTATATTTGGCGATAAAGGAACAAAAGGATCAATATGTAGTGCTGCATTCTTTTCAAACTGATGATAAATTCGGCTTTATATCGATCAAAGAGATACCGAAAGAAAAGTATGAGCTTGCAGTGGGAATAGGCGGGGTCAAGCTGACAACTGAAACGGATAAAGATCATTTAAAAACCGATGCGAAACAAATGATGGAAATCGTTTCATCCGTGCCCCAGAAATAAGATGACCCGGCCGTTCAACCGATCCGAATTAATGGTTGATTCGCGGAGAGTCTGGTATGATGGGATTATAAAAAATAAGGTGTCATTTAGAGCAGGAGGAATATTCAAATGGAAAATTTACAAACCGTTGAGCAATATGATGCATTGAAAAATGAAGGTAAACATATCTTTCTTTTTTCAGCAACATGGTGTGGAGATTGCCGTGTAATCGAACCGATAATGCCCGAGATAGAAACGAAATTTCCTGAATTTACATTCATTCATGTTGACCGTGATGAATTCATCGATGTGTGTGCAGCTAATGATGTATTCGGAATACCAAGTTTCATTGCGTATGATAATGGCAAAGAGCTAGGCAGATTCGTAAGCAAGGATCGCAAAACACAAGAACAAATTGAGGAATTCATACAATCACTATAATCAATTTCCCCTTCTCGCTGGGGATTTTTCAATGAAGAGGAGGGTCAGTCATGAAAATGGACAGCACGAAGCTGAAAAATATCTTGAAGGAACGCTTAAAAGATGAGAATCGCACATTCAAATTCGATAGCAAGCAAGATACGTTACGAGTGGAAAATGTGAAGACAGGGAAAGGGATCACCATCGAGTTGCCCCCTGTGCTTGCTAACTATGAAAACGTACAGGAAAAAGCCATCGATGAAATTACCTATTACGTGGAAGAGGCCCTGAATGTGATGGGGGAAGAACACAGCATGGAAGGCAAGGAGAAATTCATTTTCCCTGTCATTCGCTCGACCTCCTTTCCAATGGAATCGGAAGAAGGAAATCCATTTTTATTCGATGAGCATACGGCTGAAACACGGATTTTTTATGCCCTTGATTTAGGGAAAACCTACCGTCTCATAGATGAAAAGATGATTCAACGGGAAAATTGGCAGGGTGACAGGATCCGTGAAATTGCCCTTTTCAATGCCCGTTCCCTATCCACTGAAATGAAGTCGGATATCGTTGCAGGTAATGCATTTTATTTTTTGAACACGAATGATGGATATGATGCCAGCAGGATCCTGAATGAATCCTGGCTTCGGGAAATGAAGGACAAGATCGAGGGAACCATGGCTGTGGCCATACCGCATCAGGATGTCATCATCATTGCCGATGTGAAGAATGATACGGGCTATGATATTCTTGCGCAAATGGCGATGAGCTTCTTTGCCAGCGGTCATGTTCCGATAACGGCTCTATCATTCCTTTATGAAGAAAATGAGTTGGAGCCCATCTTCATTATGGGTAAAAACAAAAAGCGTGAACAATAATATATTGAATCACATAAGGACCGTGTCAGCATCTGGCAGCGGTCCTTTTAAAGTTTAGTAGAGTCTCCTGAATTTCAACAAGGTAATCTAAGGAAAAATAGTTGATATTTGTTTTTTGATGGCCGATAATATAATTGGAATATTTTGAATATATAAAAACAAAACAATAGAACAAGCGGATGAACGTTGTGGGAGAGTGCAAAGCATTGAGCCACCGAAGGAGCAAGTTCCAAAAATATCCCTTGGAGCAAATCTCTCAGGTAAATGGAACCACAGCTGGACGCAACTCTGGAGAGCGCGCAGGAAGTGTGCCACCAACGGGGAAATCTCCATGACCAAAAATGGAGCTAAACTCTCAGGTAAAAGGACAGAGAAGGGAGCAGTTAGTTTATGCGACCCTTCTCTGTCCTTTTTGTCGTCCAATATAAAAATGGGTCCATTGCAATTTTTTTAATTGAGCAGAAGTGGCTTTTGCTTAGACGAGGTTAATGTAGTTCCGGCATTATAAAAAGATTTTCATTGGTTTTCCGGAGGTAGCTATGCCGATTATAAGAAATATTGAATTATTCTTTCCAGAGGATAGACAGGCAAATTTAAACTTTTATAGGGAAACAAGATGTATCGCTTCTTTATACAGTCGATTACTTTCAGAAATCAAAACGGATGAATATAAGGGAATATTGATTAATTGTGTATCAGGCTTGGACGTAATAAACAAATTAGAGGCTGATTCGTTTATTATGTTTAATTATAAATCCGTTTTCGCTGAGATTAATATGAAAGAGTTTTTCTCTTTGCCTACGGACCAAAGGAAAAAAGAATATACCCTTGAAGTTATGCAAAAACCTTTAGAACAGGTAGCAAAGGAACTTAATTGTGATATTAGCCTTTTTAAGGATATCCATCAAAAAATAATAAACCTGGACTTTGAGAACAAGTGGATTTATGCGAAGAAAAGCAGCCCTAACAGAAAATATTCTTGCAGTATTGTCTGTGAACAAGAAGTTTCTTATATAGATGTGTTTCTCGAAATCAAAAAGAGGAATGGTGAAGTTATAGGAAGAGAACGGATTATGAGAGAAACTGATACCGATGAACAGCATCTTTTCAGTAAATTAGGAAAAATAGGATGGACTCACAATCATAAAGTTTCATTTTCAGATCCAGATTATAAAACTAAATTTATAGTCACCTTCTTAGAAAAGAATAGCTCCGAGAGCTTATATTGGAAATATGAACAGCAAATATTCCAATAGAATCCTTTTTAAATATCCGAAGGGTTAGTTAAGCAACTAAGTAAGAGCCAACAAGCAGGGTCCTTTACTATTACGCTATATCAACAATGATATTTAACAGAGCAAGATGATACATGCTATACAGGGACACGAAAGGCATACCTGACCAACAAATTATAATCAAATAAGGGGGAGGAATAATCGTGAACGTGAAAAGCAAATTAATCAACATGCTGGAAGCCCGTGAAGGGGAAATGGTTCAAATCCGCCGTCATTTACACGAGAATCCGGAGCTATCCTTTAAAGAAGAGAAAACCGCACAATATATCATTGATTTTTATAAGGGAAAAGATGTGTCGATTCAAACGAATGTAGGAAACGGATTAGGGATCATCGTAACGATTGAAGGCGGAAAACCAGGGAAAACGATAGGTCTTCGGGCGGATTTCGATGCATTGCCGATTACAGAAGAAGCGGAGGTCCCGTTCCGGTCAAAAAATGAAGGTGTCATGCATGCTTGCGGACACGATGGGCATACCGCTTATTTATTGGTACTGGCAGACTGCATCAATGAGCTGAAAGATTCCCTATCAGGTACGATCAAAATAATCCATCAACATGCAGAAGAAACACCCCCAGGTGGAGCAAAAAGCATTTTGGAATCAGGGTTTTTGGATGAACTGGATGCTGTTTTTGGAATCCATTTATTTCCGTCGCATCCAGCAGGGGTTGTCGGGTATCGCGGCGGCTATTCGATGGCCGGAAGGACCTATTTCAAGTTAGGGATAAAGGGTGTAGGTGGCCATGGATCCTCCCCGCATATGGCTAATGATGCCATTGTGGCAGGCGCCCATTTCGTGACAGCCGTACAAACCGTAGTCAGCCGTCGCTTGAACCCTTTTGATATGGGCGTAGTCACAATCGGCTCCTTCGATGGAAAAGGAAGCTTTAATGTCATTAAAGATCGTATAGAAATTGAAGGGGATGTCCGTTACATGACAGCAGAGACCCAACAGCTGATCGATAAGGAAATCCACCGGATCGTCAAAGGAATAGAAACGGAATTTGATGTTCAGTGCGAACTTACATATGTTCCCGATTATCCTCCGTTATATAATGATCCTGAACTGACTGGATTCGTGAAAAATAGCCTGGAAAGCATGAATGACAAAGATATTAAGAAGGTCGTGGAATTTCCGGTTTTCTCAGGTTCAGAGGATTTTTCATATTATGCAGAAAAGATTCCTGGCTGCTTCTTTTACATTGGCTGTAAACCGAAAGGGGTGGATAAGGCATATTTCAATCACCATCCTAAATTCGACATTGATGAAGATGCCCTTTTGATCGCTTCCAAATCAGTGGCGCAGGTTGTATGCAGTTTTTATGAATGGAAATAGTCCCTTTGGTCTTTGTTTGCAAAAAAACGCTGGAACCCACAAAACACCGTTCGGTATTAACGAACGGTGTTTTATGGGTTTCGGCAGGTATTGGATGCCAACGGAGGTTTCGTGAAGGATGATGCAATGAATTACCAGTCTGCTTCCTCGGCTGCATGAAAACTTAATCTCTTTGTAAACGCGATTTAACAGCGGTGTTTTATTTAAATAGTAGACTAGGGGTTAATGTTATTTCGCGATGGTTAGGTTTAAACTCATTCCAGAAGGGGTTTAATAGGGTAGGAGTTCTGCGAAATACGTTAAGTTAGTAAGATTGCGATAAAAAAATAGGTACTAATCCCAATTTAGCTTAAATTTTCTCGATATTTTAAAAATAACTGGTAGAATTAGTTACATAACTACAGATGTAGAAAGAGTGATAGTTTTGAAATGGCTAAATAAGATGAAAAAATGGTTCCAAGCAGAGGAAATTATCGAAATCGAAGAAATTATTATAGATGAACCGCTTGATGAAGAGACATTAAGGAAAATGGATTTTTCGAAGCTTTCGAAGTCAAAGGAAGAAGAAATAAAGGTTTATAATCAAAAAGTGGAAAAAATGTCCCAGACGCCGGACCCGGATACGAAAATCCTGTTTCAATATCCAAAAGGACAGTTCAAGTTTCCGCTCATTCCAGATCGGGAGCAGAATAAACGAAAGCCTAGGGAAAGAAACAGGGAAGAACACGAACCCAAACAGGGGAAGAATGTGACCAAAGAAACGACGAGAAGGCCTGTAAGGGATCCAGAACCAAAACGGAGAAGCTTCGACCGGGAGGAAACCTCAAAAATAGTACCGTCAAAAACTCCATTCCGCCCAACGGAAATCCCTTCACCCATTTATGGGTTCCGTCGTCCGGAAAAAAAAATAGTCCCTTCTGAAGAAATTGTCGAATATGAATTGGAAAGCAAAATGCCCGGCCTAAAAAAAACAGAACCCGATATTGAGATTCCAGTATCGATTCCTGAAATCTCAAAAGAAGTGCCACATGAAGAATTGACGGTAGAGCCATCCGTTCTTATACCGGAACAAGCGGAAGAAAAAAGGGAAGATTCGGAGATACCCGCTTTCTTTCGGAGGAATTCCATTGAATCACTGCCAGAAGAAGCGGTAAGCGAGCCTAACATAATTGAGCCTGAGGTAGAAAAAGAAGCTATCGAACTGGACCAAGTTGATTATGGACGCGAAGTCGCTGTATCCATAATGGAACAGGCGGAAGACACACCGCCTGAAGCTGTATCGGTTCCTAGGAAGGTTGCTGTACAATCAACTGAACCATCCGTCAGTCAAGGGACACTGCCTGAAAGTGATCCATCGGAGGCAATAACGGAAGTAGAGCCTAAACGTCCGAAAAAACATATCCCATTTAATGTGATGATGCTTAAGCAAGATCGGGAAAAAAATCGGTTCATGAATAAAATGATGCCGGAAAAAAAAAGCCCTAATTCGGAAAGGGAAGTAGTTTCATCTGATAAGCGACCAATGTATGGTGATGCTGAAACGGAGGCAGGACAAGCGAAACCACACTCAATTCCTGAACGGGAACCGGAGGAAGGCAGAGTTATGTCAAAAGAGGAGACTCCGGTCATTACACCAATACCAGCCTTTTTGGACACTAACGTTGGTTCCGAAACCGCCGCCGTGCCTGAAAACACAGTTGAAACCAATATCGGTTCAAATCCTGAGCCGATATTGAAACAGGAATCCCCCATTTCTGGAAATGGGTATCAAGAAGCAGTTTATACAGAGGCGGCAGCAGAAAGTGGCCAGGGCGATAACCCGGCAGTTTTTGGCTCCGTGGAAGTGGATGATAATCCATACTATGTGTTTCCGAATATCGAATTGCTGACACCTCCCACTTATGCTGTGCATGATGATGAGTGGCTCGAGGAACAGACTTTATTACTTGATGAGACATTGAAAAATTTCAATGTCCGTGCAAAGGTCGTCAATGTCACTCAAGGACCTGCAGTAACTCGTTTCGAGGTGCATCCGGAGCCGGGAGTGAAGGTGAATAAAGTGACGAACCTGATGGATGACATCAAATTAAGCCTTGCTGCTCAGGATATGCGGATGGAAGCGCCTATTCCGGGTAAACATACAATTGGCATTGAGATTCCGAACAGGAAAAGCAAACCGGTATTTTTGCGGGAGGTTTTGGAAAGTACTGAGTTTCAAGAGCATGAATCACCGCTTGCTGTGGCTTTAGGACTCGATATATCCGGTCAGCCGATTATCACGGATTTGAGAAAGATGCCTCATGGATTGATAGCCGGGCAAACGGGATCGGGGAAAAGTGTCTGTATCAACACCATGCTGGTCAGCTTGCTGTATAAAGCGACGCCGCAGGAGTTGAAATTACTGTTGATCGATCCGAAAATGGTCGAGCTTGCCCCATATAACCGGATCCCGCATTTGGTCAGTCCAGTAATAACCGATGTAAAAGCCGCTACGGCTGCGCTGAAATGGGCTGTAGAGGAGATGGAACGGCGTTATGAATTGTTTGTACATGCCGGTGTACGTGATATCACCCGCTTTAATGACCAAGCGGAAAAAGCCGGTCAATATTCAAGCAAGCTGCCTTATATCCTGGTGATCATCGATGAGCTTGCGGATCTAATGATGATGTCCCCGGCTGATGTAGAGGAAGCGATTTGCCGGATTGCTCAAAAGGCCCGTGCCTGCGGCATCCATTTGATTGTAGCCACTCAAAGACCTTCAGTAGATGTTATAACTGGATTGATCAAGGCAAATATCCCGACAAGGATCGCTTTTTCGGTTTCTTCACAAGTCGACTCCCGTACTATCATCGATAGTGGCGGTGCAGAAAAATTATTGGGAAGAGGAGATATGTTATTCGCTGAAAACGGCTCTTCAAAAACGGTGCGACTGCAAGGGACTTTTGTGAGTGATGAAGAAATTGATCAAGTCGTCAACCATGTTAAACTGGAGCAGCAGCCGAAATACCTGTTTGAACAAGAAGACTTGCTGAACAGGGCCCAGGTCACGGAAGAAGCGGATGAACTGTTTTTCGAGGCCTGTGAATTTGTCGTGAGCCAACAGGCTGCATCTGCATCGAGTGTCCAAAGGCGTTTCCGAGTAGGTTACAACCGTGCAGCGCGTCTAATAGAAATGATGGAGCAACAGGGAGTCGTTTCCGAATCCAGGGGCTCAAGGCCCAGGGATGTATTGATTACAGAAGAAGAACTGGAATTTTTACATGTTAATTAAGAGAACCTAATAAAAGGAAATTGTATATAATGTGAAAGGGTGAAAACCCTTTTTTATCACCTTAATTGAGGGAAAAGCCAATGATTTGATAAATTGGCATCTGCCTGACATGGATGTATGAATAAAAAAGTGATATAATAGTTTTTTGTTGATGAATGATTGAAAATATAAGCTTGAAAACCTATGAAGAAATTGCGTTACTAACAAGTCTCGTAATGGAAAAACAAATAAAAGATGACGTCATATACTGTCATACAGGTAGACGATTGGTGGAGGTTCGCTTTATGACTGCTTACCATTTTGTGGGAATTAAAGGGTCGGGTATGAGTGCTCTTGCACAAATACTGCATGATATGAATATTGAAGTGCAGGGTTCCGATTACGAAAAAGAATTTTTTACACAATTGGCATTAGAAAAAGCCGGGATTAAAATCCTTCCTTTCAACGAGGAAAATATTCAACCTGGAATGACCATCATTGCAGGAAATGCGTTTCCGGATAGTCATCCGGAAATCGTGAAGGCAAAAGAACTTGATTTGCCGATTATCCGTTATCACCGTTTCCTAGGTGATTTCATGAAAAACTTCATCAGCGTGGCCGTTACGGGAGCGCATGGTAAAACATCGACGACCGGCTTACTTGCCCATGTAATGGGGGGAGCTAAACCGACATCCTTCTTGATTGGGGATGGAACGGGTAAAGGAATCGCGAATTCTGATTACTTCGTATTCGAAGCATGTGAATATCGCCGTCATTTCCTTTCTTATTATCCGGATTATGCAATCATGACGAATATCGATTTTGATCATCCTGATTATTACGCCAATGTCGAAGACGTGTTCGAGGCATTCCAAACGATGGCCCTTCAAGTCAACAAAGGCATCATTGCGTGCGGGGATGATGAGCATTTACCACATATTCAGGCGAAAGTACCGGTTATTTTTTACGGATTTGCAGAAGGAAATGATTTTCAAGCGAAAAATGTTTCCGTCACTCCGGATGGCACGACTTTTGATGTGCATGTAAGGAACAATTACTATGATACATTCACTATTCCTACTTTTGGAAAGCATAATGTGTTGAATGCACTTGGTGTCATTGCACTTTGTAAATATGAAAACTTGGATACGGAAGCTGTGAAAGCCCAATTGCGGACTTTTGGCGGAGTTAAACGCAGGTTCTCCGAAAAGGAAATCGGAAGTCAGATCATCATTGATGATTATGCACACCATCCGACCGAGATTTCTGCAACTGTTGACTCGGCGCGTCAGAAATATCCAGAGCGTGAAGTTGTTGCGGTATTCCAGCCACATACTTTCTCGAGAACGCAGGCATTCCTGGATGAATTCGCCGACAGCTTGAATTTGGCCGACAAAGTATACTTATGTGAAATTTTTGGATCTGCTCGTGAACATCAAGGGAAGTTATCGATTGAAGACCTTCAAGATAAGATTCCCGGTGCCGAGCTGATTACGGAGAACACAACATCAATATTGCAACATCATGAAAACAGTGTCGTGTTATTCATGGGTGCGGGGGACATTCAAAAGTTCCAAGCAGCCTATGAGCATTCACTGCAGGTAAAATAAAAAAAACGACCATCCGTTAGTAGCGGGTCGGTCGTTTTTTTTATTGGTTTTTATGTTATTTTAAATTTTCTGGATTTAAATTTTCCAGTTCCGGTAAAACGAAGCGTCCGTCCTTACGTATCAAGACGTCATCAAAATGGATTTCCCCGCCGCCATATTCAGGTCGCTGAATATTGACCAGGTCCCAGTGAATGTCTGAATGGTTTCCGTTAAAGGCATCATCATAGCATTGTCCGGGAGTGAAATGAAAACTTCCATCAATTTTTTCATCAAAGAGGATATCTTGCATCGGGTGTAGAATATAAGGATTTACACCAATTGCAAATTCACCGACATATCGTGCGCCTTCATCAGTATCAAAAATTTTGTTGATGCGTTCCGTATCATTCGCAACCGCTTCAACGATTTTTCCATCCTTGAATGTTAACTTCACGTTTTCAAAAGTAAAACCCTGATAAGGGGACGGAGTATTATACGAAATCACTCCATTGATGGAATCTTTAACTGGAGCCGTATATACTTCACCGTCAGGAATGTTCAGCTCACCCGCACATTTGATGGCTTTAATGTCTTTGATGGAGAAGGTTAGGTCCGTACCGGGCCCAGTTATGCGGACCTTATCCGTTTTATCCATCAATTCAACAAGGTTGTCCATTGCTGAGCTCATTTTGCCATAGTCGAGGTTGCAGACTTCGAAATAAAAGTCTTCGAATGCTTCTGTGCTCATTTTGGCTAATTGGGCCATGGAATTTGTCGGGTAGCGAAGTACGACCCATTTTGTTTTTGGCACGCGGATATTTCTATGTACTTTACCGACTGTCTGTCCATGAATCGCCATCTTCTCTGAAGGGACATCGGATTGTTCATTGATATTATCCCCGGCACGAAGCCCGATATAAGCATCCATCTGGTTCATTACGTTAGCTTCAAACTCACCCATCATCTTGTACTGTTCTTCTTTGGCACCCATCAGCAAGGCACGATCCACTTGGTGATCCTTTAACAGGACGAATGGGTAACCACCAGCTGCATAGGCTTCATTCACAAGTGCATTAACAAGTTCACGCTGTAATCCAAAGTTTTCGATCAAGATTCTTTCACCTTTTTGAAGCTTCACGGAATAATTGATTAAGTTTTTGGCCAATGTACCAATTCTGGGATCTTTCATAAAAAATACCTCCATTGTTTAAATTCGACTTATCTTTTCTATCATACCCGATTTCCCGACATAAGTGTCACCCATGAATTTCACGGAGGAACTGGATGTAGACAACAATATTTCCAGATTAGGGTTTGATAGGGTATATTCAAAAAAAAAATAAGTTTATAATAATAGGGAAGGGGTAATTAATATCTAACAGCTATTAAATAAGTCGATTTTTTTCGGAGGTGTTCCAATGGAGATTATTTTATACGTAAGTGCTGCTGTTGCAGCGATAGCTTTTTTGGTACTTGTTATTTTCCTAACAAAGGTACTGACATCACTTCAAACTACCCTGGACAGTGTGGCCCGGACGCTGACAGGATTAGAGAGCCAAATGCAGGGCATAACGCTCGAAACTACTCAGTTATTACATAAAACGAATACGTTGGCTGAAGATTTGCAGCAAAAGTCAGAAAACCTGAACACGGTGGTGGATGCCGTGAAGGATGTGGGCACATCCATCTCTAGTTTTAATTCTTCCATCCAAAAGGTTTCCCATAAAGTGCAGGCTGAGATTGATAATAATCAAGAACGAATCTCACAAATTGTACAATGGAGCAATGTCGCCATGGAAATCAGGGACAAATGGAAATCCAGAAGCAAACAGGCTGCCCCGACCCCAACCGAAAGGGCGGAGTTAGAAAGGGAAGCACTGGAAACAGATAACCTACCTAAAAAAAGGTTTTTACGTTCTAGATCTTAAAATCTAGTTAAATAAAAATGAACTGAAAATTGAAAGGGGAATGTATTATGACTCAAAAAGAATTTGCGGCAAAGGACTATCAGAAATCTTATGAGGACGAACGCGACTCGATCAATTCGAAGGACTTTATGATTGGCGCCCTGATCGGCGGGATGATCGGAGCGGCTACAGCTTTGTTCATGGCCCCGAAAACAGGCAAGGAATTAAGGAATGACTTCAATGAACAAGCTAAAAACATTTCAGAGAAAACAGAAAGATTAAGACTAACGGCGATGGAAAAAGGTACAGTCCTTGCTGATACTGCAAAAGAAAAAACAAGTTCCGTAACGGAAATCGTTTCCAACAAATCTTCAAATATCGTCAATAAAGTGAAAAGCTTAAAAACGGGAAAAGAAAACGGCGACGCGGCTGATAATACTACGAATTCTAGCAATAAGGATATAGATGTAACCGGAACTTCCGATTCTCCTATCGTATCCGTCGAAACGAACTTTGCTAACGGTAATGACTTGGAAAATAATCCTGCAGATCCTACAAGCGGAAACAAGAATGCGGCAAAATTAAAACTTGATGAAGCGAAAAAGGCATTTGATGAAACAGAGAGTAGTCTAAAGAAATAAACTCCTTGGATTCCTTTAAGGGGGATGAAGAGGCATAAAGGGACGAAGAATAAGGCGGTGAAGCGCTTCGATGGCTTCATCGCCTTTTTGATGGTAAAATTTATATGGACAAGGAAAGGAGACGGTTTTATGGTCATGAGTAAAATCGAAACAGAAGAACAATTCAATGAGCTTATAAAAGAGGATACATTCCTGCTTTTCAAGCATAGTGTAACATGCCCGGTCAGTGCTGAAGCTTTTGAACAATATGAGAGGTACATTTTAGAGAACGAACAACTTAAAACGGCCTATTTAGCCGTTCAGGAAGCTCGTCCACTATCCAATTATGTGGCAGAAACATTTGATGTCAAACATCAATCACCTCAGGCCATCCTGTTTAAAAGTGGAAAACCTGCCTGGAATGAATCTCATTGGCGGATTACATATGATTCATTGAGCAAGGCCATTACTGAATGATTTATGAAGGCCGGATCCTTTTAAAAGGGGTCCGGCCTTTTATTATTCCATCTGGTGGGCATAGGATTATTAAACGGTCTCCAGGGGAAACCTTTTCTTGAAAGGTGTTGCCTGTTCATTTAGCTGCGCAAAGAGTTCAGGCAGCTGCAACTCTTTAATCATTTCTGGATGGCTCCAGGCAAGTGGCAGACGATTTGATCATGGTCCAAATGCTCTTGAGATAAAATATCAATAAATTATAGCTTTCCTGTTCTATTTCCAATATAATTCCTACAACGGATCGTGTTCCAATATCCAGTGCAAATCGTTTTTCATGCATGAGCAGCACCTGCATTTATGCATTTATAACTTTAATGCTTAAAAGCGTTTAATTATTAAAGAAAAATATAGTGACATTTATGGACACTTCATTTATAATTGATTTTATCATACATGAAATATTCTAAATTTTTCATTGATAAAACAATCGGGATGGATGTTCGAGGATCCAGATGGGATTTTTTTAGTTTGAGTCCGCTGAACCGATTTCTATTTTAAAAAACGAAGGGATGGATTTGTAATGAGCAACAAAGAGCTTGATGGACTTCGTAATCAACTGGATGATGTGAACCTTCAGTTATTACATCTTATTAATCAACGTGCTGAACTTGTACAGGAAATTGGTCGCGTTAAAGAAAAACAAGGTGTAAACCGTTACGATCCGGTCCGTGAAAGAACAATGCTGGATCTTATCGAAGCCAATAATCAAGGACCGCTTGATCTTGGTTCGATTAAACATATTTTCAAAGAAATCTTTAAATTGGGCTTGGAGCTACAAAAAGATGATCAGAAGAAAACGCTTCTTGTATCAAGAAAACAAAAGGCTGAAGACACTATCATCGACATTAAGGGTGAATTGATCGGTAACGGGATCCCTAGCTTCGTTTTCGGACCATGTGCCGTTGAATCTTATGAACAGACAGCTGCGGTGGCGGAGGTCATTAAAGCTAAAGGTCTGAAATTGATGCGCGGCGGTGCATTTAAGCCACGTACATCTCCATATGACTTCCAAGGGCTTGGTTTGGAAGGTTTACAAATACTTAAACGCGTTGCTGATGAATACGGCTTGGCTGTCATCAGTGAAATCGTGAGTGCCAACGATATCGAAGCTGCGATCGATCATATCGATGTCATCCAAATCGGGGCGCGCAACATGCAAAACTTCGACTTGCTAAAAGCGGCAGGTGCCGTAAATAAACCAGTTCTTTTAAAACGCGGATTGGCTGCAACGATTGAAGAGTTCATTCATGCAGCGGAATACATCATGTCGCAGGGCAATGGCAACATCATCCTTTGTGAACGCGGTATCCGTACTTACGAAAAAGCAACAAGAAATACACTTGATATCTCTGCTGTACCGATTTTAAAACAAGAAACTCATTTACCGGTCATGGTTGATGTAACGCATTCAACTGGACGTCGCGATCTCCTGCTTCCTACGGCTAAAGCGGCTCTTGCAATCGGTGCTGACGGTGTTATGGCTGAAGTGCATCCGGATCCTTCCGTTGCTTTATCGGATTCTGCACAGCAAATGGACTTCAAACAATTTGATGAATTCTACGATGAAATTAAACGTTTGAACTGGGTAACTGTATAACTGGAAAGTCTTTAAATGAACTACTTACGGCCCTTACCAACTTGGCAAGGGCTTTTTTTAATGGTAAAATACCTATTTTTGCAGAAAAAGCTTCGAAATAAGCACTATTGGATTGCAGGAAAGATTCGACTATCGTATGATAAATAACAAGAATGAGAACTGTTCGGAAGATTGAGTCATACATAAAGTGATTTCTATGTGAATTTTATACTTGAATAGGGTATTGAATATTTGACTGAGAAGAGAGTAGGACTGCATTTTTTGTTAGGCAGATCGTTCCTAAAATAATCTTCCTTATAGAGGAAAACGCATAAAAGATTTATTTTCGAAATAATTCGGGTCTTTTATGGGGAAAATGAAAGAAATGGAGGAATGGATGAATGAATAATATAACCATTTATGATGTGGCGCGTGAGGCGAATGTTTCTATGGCCACCGTTTCCCGCGTAGTTAACGGGAATCCTAATGTAAAGCCTGCAACAAGGAAGAAAGTTTCCGATGTGATTGAGAAGTTAGGGTACCGTCCCAATGCAGTGGCAAGGGGACTTGCTTCAAAGAAAACGACTACAGTCGGGGTCATCATCCCGGATATCTCGAGCATCTTTTTTGCCGAATTGGCACGGGGCATAGAAGATATAGCCACCATGTATAAATACAATATCATTCTAAGCAGTTCTGATGAGAATATAGATAAGGAATTCCATTTGTTGAATACGATGCTTGGAAAACAAGTGGATGGTATCGTATTCATGGGCGGCAACATTTCTGATGAGCATGTCAAAGAGTTTAAGAATTCACCGGTTCCAATCGTTCTGGCAGGTTCGGTGGATGAAAGCGGACAAGTTCCATCGGTTAATATTGATTATGAGGCCGCGGCATTCGACGCAGTGACCTTCTTCGCTAAAAAAGGCCACAAGCATATCGCTTTTGTAAGCGGAAACCCTTCCGCGCTGATAAATGAAATGAAATTGACTGGTTATAAACGAGGGTTGAAAGAAGCTGGGCTTTCATTTGATGAAAGTTATATAGTTGAAGGTGATTATACATATGATTCAGGAATTGAGTCTTTTGAAAAGTACCTGGAAGCTGAAAACAGACCGACGGCATTCATCGCCGGTGCTGATGAAATGGCGCTTGGAATTGTCCATGCCGCACAGGACAAAGGGTATAATGTTCCGGAAGACTTTGAAGTTATCAGCTTCGATAACACGAGATTGACATTGATGGTGCGTCCTCAAATCACGACGATCGTTCAACCTTTATATGATATAGGTGCGGTTGCGATGAGGCTTCTTACAAAGTTGATGAATAAAGAGCAAGTGGAGGAAGGTCTTGAAAAAGTAATCCTGCCACATCGGATTGAAAACCGTCAATCAACGAAATAAACTGGTTTGGAGAGTGTCCCGAGGGCACTCTCTTTTTGTTTCTCAAATGTATTCCCGAACAAAAAAGATCGTTTTTCAACGATCTTTTGGTTAACTTTGTTCATTGCTTCTCGACGTTTGCTTGGAAGACCTGAGGGGATAAAGGACCTTTTCAAGCGTCAGGGCATTCTTCTCGGTAATTTCAGGCTTCCTCGGAATGGGTTCGTATATATCCTCCATGTCATCCCATTCATCCGGTAGGGGAACAGGGGACTCAGACTGCCAGCAATCGAGCCATTCCTTTGATAGGGGACCTGAGATATCATTATTCGTCATTTCAAGCCAGACCCTCGCCCAAGCCCTCGGGACAACGCGCCATATATCATATCCGCCGCCGCCTACTGCAATCCACCGTCCTTCGCAATACTTATGGGCCATTTCGTGGGCCAACTTTGGTATTTCCCTATAAATCTTCATGGTGGCAGATAAATGGGTGAGCGGATCGTAATAATGGGAGTCGGCTCCGTTTTGCGTTAATATGACATCCGGTTTGAAGAACTCAATGACCTCTTTAAAGGAAGCCCTATAGCAATCGAGCCAGGATTCATCTTCAGTGAACGCATCGACCGGGATGTTGAATGAATAGCCGTAGCCTTTTCCTTGGCCCCGCTCGTTAATATTGCCGGTGCCGGGAAATAAGTAGCGCCCCGTTTCATGAATGGATAGGGTGCATACATCCGGATCATCATAAAATGACCATTGGACTCCGTCACCATGATGTGCATCGGTATCGACATACAAGACACGCGCCCCATATTTTTTTTGCAGGTATTTAATCGCGACCGAACTATCGTTGTAAATGCAAAAGCCCGAGGCTTTCCCACGGAAACCGTGATGCAGGCCACCGCCAAGATTAAGTGCGTGCAGGGACTGACCGGTCATGACAGCATCAACAGCCGTCAAGGTACCGCCTACAAGCAAGGCGCTTGCTTCGTGCATTTTGGGGAATATAGGGGTATCCTCTGTTCCTAGCCCATAATTTACTGCCTTTTCAGGAGGGAGATTTCCCTGGCCTGCCAATCTGACAGCGTTTACATAATGGTGATCATGGATCAGTTCCAATTCTGCATCGGTAGCCATTCTGGGCTTGATAATTTGGTCATCATTGATGGCATGGTGTTTTTTTAATAAATCAAGCGTGAGTTTAAGCCGTTTTTGATTGAATGGATGCTCATCGTTGAATTTGTAGGTAAGGAGTTCATCCGAATAGACGAAAAGGGATGTATCATTCATGTGAAATCCCCGGTAGACTAGGCCATAAAATGGTATAGCCTTCTTTCTTCAAATCCTCCACCACCATAAATGGATTCATCGTCTGTACACGAATCACAAGAATTTTATAATCGGTTCCATTTTTTTCAGGATAAACAAGGGTGCTCAGGATATTCGTATTGCGCCTTTTGAAAATATGGGCAATATCATGAAGTGAACCTGCCTTATCCGGGATTCTGATTTCGATTTGGGAACCGGGCTGATTGACTCCAGTCAACTCAACGTATGAATGAAGTAAATCAGAACCGGTTATGATGCCCACTAACTTCCTTCCCTTTACAATTGGAAGGCAGCTGATATTGTTGTCACAAAAAACAGCCCCGATTTCTTCCACGAAATCCAACGGGTGCCCCGTGATTATTTCCGTTTTCATGATGCTTGATAGTGGTTTTTGTAAATCATTTTTGTATTCTTCGGTACGGAATATAGAAGGGGCAGCATCCCGAATATCACGGTCGCTGACTAATCCGACAAGTTGAAAGCTGTCATCGACAATGGGTATATGGCGAATTCGCTTCTCCTTGATGATCAAGACAGCGCTATGGATTGTATCCGTTGGAGTGAGGGTGATAATATCCTCATTCATTATTGTTTCAACAATCATTTTCCTTCCTCCTCTTACTCGCCTCTTTAATACATAAACCGATTCATAAAACGTAATTGGTCGAACTTCTGGATGGATTCCGGCGGGACTCTTTTGCCAATACGAGCCATCAGGCAGTTGGCCGGGTGGGAACTGATTTCAGGATCATCTGTTGCAAAGTAGACCAAGCCACCCGCACTCATCATTTTTTCCATGATCTTGCGATATTCCCAAATATTCAGCCCTGTCCCTTTCAAATCCCAATGCCAATAGTATTCAGTGGTGATGATGATGAAGTCTTCAACCGAATCGTCTTCCATTGAAAGGCGAATTAGGTTCTTCCCGACGGAGGCACCCCGGTATTTAGGGATGACCTCGATTGCTCCAAGTTCAATCAGGTCCTCCATCTCGATTTCCGACCAGCGCTCCAAGGGATCGGGATATAAGTAAGTTACATAACCCACGATTGTTTCATTTTCACGGGCGATAAAGATCCTGCCCTCAGGTAAGTCTGCAATCTCTATTAACGCTTTATGCTGCAAAGCAGGCGGGCGAAAGGCGACCAAGTCTTCGTGAAACTCATAAGCCGACATTCTTTCGCCGCTTAACGGCCCCTCGATGATGAGCGTTCCGCTTAATGTCTGCAGTTCCTTAGTATAAAAGGTCTTATTATATTCCATTCTTTCACCACCCTTGTTATATAGTAATCTTACACTCTCGCATGTCTAGTTTGACCGAATGGAAAGCTTACATAAATTATACTTGAAAACAAGGGGCATAATTCAGAAAGTTCAAGGCATATTTGAATCTTTTGTTACAGTGCTTCTTCTTTCCCGGCCATCAATATGATTTAAATTAACTATATAACACTATACTAGGAATTTTCAAAATTCAGCAAACGGGATTTTCCCTAATATGGAAGTATTCAATATTTTAAAAATTGAGATAATTCTATCTTTATACTATAATAAAAATATAGAGCCGAATGAAGGGGGAGTTTGTCGTATGAATGTGAAAGCGTTACCAGTAGTGGAAGGTAATTTTAATTTAAAGAATTATGATGAAAAATACAAGAAGTTTGACTGGTCTGAGACGGAAAAGGAATTCTCCTGGTCTGAAACCGGTAAAGTGAATCTTGCATATGAAGCCATTGATCGCCATGTCGAAACATACAAAAAGAATAAAGTAGCCCTTTATTACAAAGATGATAATAGAAATGAAAAGTATACATTCAAGGAAATGAAAGATTATACGAACCAAGCGGCCAATGTGTTCAAGAACATTGCCAATGTTGAAAAAGGTGATCGTGTTTTCATCTTCATGCCTCGCTCCCCGGAGCTTTATTTTGCATTGTTGGGTGCGATTAAAACTGGAGCGGTCGTAGGGCCGTTGTTCGAAGCCTTCATGGAAGGCGCCATAAGGGATCGTCTTGAAGATAGTGAGGCAAGTGTGATTGTGACGACACCTGAACTCTTGCCGCGCGTCCCAGTGGATGAATTACCCCATTTAAAGCATATATTCTTGGTGGGGGAAAACATAAAAGAAGAAGGAAAGTACCATCACTTCAATAAAAAGTTAAAAGAAGCCGACAAAAAATTCGAAATTGAATGGGTGGATCGAAACGACGGTCTGATTCTTCACTATACCTCCGGTTCCACGGGCAAACCAAAAGGAGTGCTTCACGTTCATAACGCGATGATCCAGCATTATCAAACGGCAAGATGGGTCCTTGATTTGCAGGATGAAGATGTGTATTGGTGCACAGCGGACCCTGGATGGGTGACAGGGACGTCATACGGGATCTTTGGACCCTGGCTGACAGGAACATCGAATGTCATTGTAGGCGGGCGATTCAAGCCTGAATCCTGGTACAAGACCTTGGAGGATTTTGGCGTCACGGTATGGTATAGTGCCCCGACTGCCTTCAGGATGTTGATGGGCGCAGGCGATGAAATCGTTAAGCGGTTCGATTTGAGTTCTCTCCGCCATATTTTAAGTGTCGGTGAACCGCTGAACCCGGAAGTGGTGCGTTGGGGAATGAAGGTATTCAATCACCGGATCCATGATACATGGTGGATGACGGAGACCGGGGCCCAGGTCATCTGTAATTATCCTTGCCTGGAAATCAAACCGGGTTCGATGGGTAAACCGATTCCTGGTGTGAAAGCGGCAATAGTGGATGATCAAGGCAACGAGCTTCCGCCGCATAGAATGGGGAACCTTGCCATTAAGAAAGGATGGCCTTCGATGATGAAGACCGTCTGGAAGAATGAAGCGAAATATGAATCTTACTTTATGCCAGGTGATTGGTATGTTTCCGGAGATTCCGCATATATGGATGAAGATGGTTATTTCTGGTTCCAAGGCCGGGTTGATGATGTCATCATGACGGCAGGGGAGAGAGTAGGACCTTTCGAAGTGGAAAGCAAGTTGGTCGAGCATCCAGCCGTAGCTGAAGCGGGGGTCATCGGTAAGCCAGATCCAGTTCGGGGGGAAATTATCAAAGCGTTTATCGCCCTTCGTGACGGATACGATGCAAACGATGAGTTGATTGAGGAAATTCGTACATTTGTTAAGCATGGTCTAGCAGCACATGCCGCACCTCGTGAAATTGAATTCAGGGATAAACTTCCTAAAACAAGAAGCGGTAAAATAATGCGCCGTGTCTTGAAAGCTTGGGAGCTTGATCTGCCAACTGGTGATTTATCCTCGATGGAGGATTGAGAAACTGAGTCATACTGATTATTGAGAAAGAAAAGGCATCCATGTTCATTGCATGGATGCCTTTTTGGGTGATTATAGGAAAACAGGCTGTCGGGTTACCGACAGCCTGTTTTAGTTCAAAAAAGAGTGTCATTCTTCCTCTTCTTCGGCTTTATCCGTGTCTTGCTCTTTATCATTTACTGTGTCTTGAACTTTGTCGGTCTCTGGATTTTCTTTATCTGTATTCTCTTTGTTCTGATCTTTGTCTTGAGCTGGCTCTTTATTTTTATCTATATCCGTTTCTTTTTCTGTTTCTTTATCTGCTTCTGCTTCTTTATCTGTTTCTTTATCTGAACCGTTCTCTTCTTTAGAATCTGATTTTTTATCCTCGTTAGCTATTTTATCTTTTCCACGATCATCTTTATTTTTTGTGGATTCTTCTTTTGAACCAGTCTTTTTAGCGCCGCTTTCAACATGTTGAGAAGGGGATGATTCTTTACCGACTATGTCTACTGCCGTTACATAATAGGAACCGCCTGAGCCGACTTTGTAAACAAGACTCTCCCCAGCATTGATGCTCGCCACTTTTTTGCCGTCTTTATAGACACGATAACCGACGACATCTCCTTCATGATGCAGGCCCCATGTAATCTTATCGTTACTGATCGTTATGGATAGGGGATCGGGTGCTTTGCCATTATCATTCAATTTCGCTTTCGCCCCGACGACATTTCCTGATTTTTCGCCTCCAGGAATCACGGATCCCGGGTCATCGACATATTTCAATCCGATATCTGCAAATGAATCGGGATTCAACATGAACCCGCCGCTTGTGAATTCGCCAGGCGTTTGCGGAAGGGCTCCATAGCGTTTGCTTCCGACTGATACATATCGTCCATCTATGAAACTATCATCCGCCTTGGATGGAGCATATTTGGCGATGAATAAATCCGATTTGACAAGCCCGGCCTTTTGGCATGAACTTGAAGGCAGCAGCCCTGAAACGCCACAGAAGGAACGGCTTACAATTCCGCCCGGCATTTCAAATCGCTTATCGGGGTCGATGAGTTTAGGGTCGACTTTATATGCGGCATTGATCAGATCTGCCCAATAATACATATTACGTTTATTATATTCAAGACCATTATAGGTCCCTTGCAAGGATTTCGGTGTGTCATATCCCAGCCATGTACCGAATGATACATTAGGATTGGTGGCGACGAACCAAGCGTCCCAATAGTTTTGTGAAGTTCCGGTCTTACCTGCCCAATCACTCGAGAAAGCAAGTCGGTTCCTGACCGAAGCGGCTGTCCCGCTGTTTACGACATCACGCATCATATCAAGTGTCAGGTAAGCGGCTTGCGGAGAAAATACTTCCACTGGCTTCGCTTTATGTTCATAGATGACCTCGCCATCTTTCGATATGATTTTATCGATCATATAGGCATCGACGAACTCCCCTGAATTGGCAAATGTACCAAATGCATTGACGTTTTCTTCAACTGTTACACCGTTTGACATAGCTCCCAATGACATGGAAGGATTAGAGTAATCCGCTTTCGTCACTGTTGTAAAGCCCATTTTTTCCAAATAGGAAGCTGGACCTTGGTTGATTATTTTCATGTAAAAGAGCGCTGCCGGGATATTATAGGAATTCTTCAGTGCCTCACGCGCTGTCGTTACTCCCGTATAGCTACCGCCGCCATAGTTTCCTGGACGCCACATTTTTCCTGCTGGAATGGAAATGGGTACGTTGGCCGATACGCTTCCAGGTGAGATCTTTCCTAACTCTATTCCTGGGCCATATACGAGCAGCGGCTTCATCGTTGATCCGTTCGATCGCAGTGATGCGGTTGCATGGTTCGTCTGTTCCCGCTTGAAATCACGGCCACCTACGAAACTGATGATTCTTCCTGTTTTATTTTCGATTAGAATGGCCCCGGCTTCAACGGGCTCACTCACGGTTTTCATTTCTTTTGTATCAGGATCGACGACTTGTGCCGTCTTATCGTATCCGTAATTCGGATAGTTTTTCGTTACTTCCTGCATCTTGTCATAAATCTTTTTATTGATTGTCGTATAAATCTGATAGCCGTTTTGACGCAGCTTACGATCGGCAAGTGCTAAATATTGATCTTTTAAATCATCATTCTTTAAATCTTTCTCTTCATATCCATCTTCTTTTGCCAGACTGACAGATAGGATTTCGATGGAGCGTTTTTCGATTTCATAGGTGAGCCATGGATATTTCTCGGATGGCATCTCCGTTTTACCGATAAAGTCTTTTGTTATGTCGTATGCGTTTGCTTTATCATATTCTTCTTTTGTTATGTATCCGTTACTATACATCCGCTTTAAAACGGTTTTCATCCGGTTGATGCCGGGCTCTTGATTTTCTTTCAGTTTTCCTTTCTGGGTATATGGCGTATAACCGAAAGGACTTTGCGGCAATCCAGCAATAAAGGCTGATTGGGGCAGTGTCAGATCTTTGGCCTCCACGCCAAAAATACCTTCAGCGGCGGACTCGACACCAGCGATGTTGCGGCCTGAAGAGTTTCGTCCCAAAGTGGAGACGTTTAAGTAGGTTTCCAAAATCTCTTCTTTTTCAAAGAACTTTTCGACCCGGAGCGCTAGAAGGATTTCTTTTGCTTTCCGGTCAAATGATACTTCGTTGGTGAGGACCTGGTTTTTAATGAGCTGCTGTGTTAATGTACTTCCTCCCGATTGGACGGTTGCATTCGAAAATTCCTGGTAAACGGCACGCAGGATGGCTTTCGGGACAACTCCGTCATGCTCATAAAAATACTCATCCTCTGTAGCGATGACTGCATTTTTTAGATGCTCGGAAACTTTATCGATGGACACTTCTTCACGCTCAAGGTCACTCTTAAGCTTGCCCAAGTATACGTTATCAGCAAAGTATACTTCAGAGGTCTCTTCATAATTGTAAATGTCTTTTTTCAAATCCTCTTTTGAGCGTACCGGCTCATCATTGACGAGGGCAGCGAAATAGCCGGCCCCGACGCCGCCGGCGAATGAGAATCCTAGAATCCCGACAATAATGAGGATCAGCGTTAAATTCCAAATGACTTGGTATGTAACCCGCGCGTTCTTTTGTGTTTTTTCATTTTGAAAAAAACGGGTCAGCTGCTTCCAGATTGTTAGAAATCTATCTTTTTGATTATTATTCATCGTATCATACCCCCTGAAATCACATATATTATAGCATATAACAGGTAGGGGAAAGGGCATCTTTCTTATTTTTCTAGAATCTGTAAGGGTGATGTTGACAATGATTCTTATGTATGATAAAAGTTTATTAACAATAATAAAATGATTAAATGATCGCGATGATAGGACCCAGTAGTCAGACTATCCCTGTTTCAGAGAGCCGGTGGTTAGTGGAAATCGGTACAAATGGTATGATGAATTACTTCCTTGAGCATTTGCTGTGAAATGATTAGTAGCAGGAAACGGTTGACGGCCGTTATTCGTCTTGAGCGGAGGGCATATTATGTCCTCAAGTTGGGTGGTACCGCGAATTCATTCGTCCCTTCATATTTTATGAAGGGGCGTTTTTGTGTGCTTTTTGCGGGTTTTTCTAAGTTAGAGGAGGAATATTTAATGGAATTGCTTAAAGACCTCGAGTGGAGAGGGATTATTTATCAACAAACGGATGAAGAGGGTTTTAAGGACCTTTTAGAAAAAGAGAAAATTTCTTTATACTGTGGTGTAGATCCAACTGCGGATAGTATGCACATCGGACATCTATTGCCATTCTTGACATTGCGCCGTTTCCAGCAGCACGGTCATCGTCCACTTGTGCTAGTAGGCGGTGCGACTGGACTTATTGGTGATCCAAGCGGTAAAAAAGAGGAACGCCAGCTGCAAACGCTGGAAAAAGTACTTTATAATGCAGACTGCATAAAAGGGCAGCTATCCCACATCTTTGAATTCGACGGTGAAAATGGTGCGGTCATGGTCAATAACTATGACTGGATAGGTAAAATCGATATGGTTACGTTCTTGCGTGATTACGGGAAATACATCGGCATTAACTACATGCTGGCAAAAGATACGGTTGCTTCCCGCTTGGATACGGGAATTTCCTTTACTGAATTTGCGTACACGATCTTACAAGGAATTGATTTCGGTCATTTATACAGTAATTACGACTGTAAATTGCAAATTGGCGGCAGTGATCAATGGGGCAACATTACGACCGGGCTTGAAATGATCAGAAAATCCAATGATGAGAATGCTAAAGCATTCGGTATGACGATCCCGCTCGTAACGAAAGCGGATGGAACGAAATTCGGTAAAACGGAAGGTGGAGCGATTTGGCTTGACCCGGAAAAGACGACTCCGTATGAATTTTACCAATTCTGGATCAATACAGCCGATGCTGATGTAGTGAAATACTTGAAATTCTTCACATTCCTATCTCGTGAGGTGATTGAAGAGTTAGAGCAATCCGTACAGTCCGAACCGCATTTGCGTAAAGCGCAAAAAGCTTTAGGGGAAGAAATGACCCGTTTGATTCATGGTCAGGATGCTCTTGACCAAGCAATCAAAATCTCTGCCGCCCTATTCAGCGGCGAGGTGAAGAATTTAAGTGCAGCGGAAATCAAATTGGGCTTTAAAGATGTCCCTAGCTTCGAACGCGAAAGCAAGGAAGATATCGGTTTGGTCGATTTAATCGTTGAAGCGAAAATTTCACCATCAAAGCGTCAAGCCCGTGAAGATATTCAGAATGGGGCAATCTCCATAAATGGGGAGAAAGTGACAGATCTGCAATATGTAGTGACGGAAGCTGCCAAGATTGAAGGGGAGTTCATCCTCGTTCGTCGCGGCAAGAAGAAATACACATTAGTGAAATGATTGTTCAAAGCCCGGCTGAATCCCAGCCGGGCTTTGTCATGCAAGGGTGTTTAGGTGCAAAAAAAACCCCATCCAAGGATGGGGTTTTTGAAGTTATTAACGAGAGTAGAACTCAACGATAAGAGCTTCGTTAATTTCAGCAGGCAATTCAGAACGTTCTGGTAAACGAGTGAAAGTACCTTCTAATTTCTCAGCATCGAAAGTAAGGAAATCAGGAACGAAGTTAGTTGCTTCAACTGATTCTTTGATGATTGAGAAGTTGCGTGATTTTTCACGAACTGCGATTGTTTGTCCAAGAGACACTTTGTAAGATGGAATGTCTACGCGGCTTCCGTCTACAGTGATGTGACCGTGGTTAACAAGTTGACGTGCTTGACGACGTGTACGAGCTAAACCAAGACGGTAAACTAGGTTGTCAAGACGTGATTCAAGAAGAATCATGAAGTTTTCACCATGAACACCTTTAAGTTTGCCAGCGCGGTCGAACATTGAACGGAATTGACGTTCAGTGATTCCGTACATGTGACGAAGTTTTTGTTTCTCTTGTAGTTGCATTCCGTATTCAGAAATTTTTCTACGTTGGTTAGGACCATGTTGTCCTGGAGCATAAGGGCGTTTTTCTAATTCTTTACCAGTACCTGTTAGGGAAATTCCTAAACGACGGGATAGTTTCCAGCTTGGGCCAGTATAACGAGCCATAGGATGACTCCTCCTTTAAATGTTTTTATTTTGGTAAAATAAAAACCGTGTGAATGTACGATCATGACCATTTTGTTTTCATGTACCTTCGCCCTAGCAGCAGAGAGTTACGAGATACACCTCTGTATTGAGGAACAAAATGAGAACATAAAGGCTGTCACATAGGCTGCAATATTTTACACAAGGAGTATTGTATAATATTCTGCTCAATGAGTCAAGGACAGTTGTGATTAATTAAGGAATAGATAAAGAGAATCGCAGCAGGAAATACAATATATTTAAAAAATACAATTTTTAGGGAGTTTTTTTCAATTGTAAGCCTTAATGAAATATGAATACAGAATTATGGATGGTTTCCGACATTTCTTTGGAGCCCTTGCGATGGATGTGGTTCAATCCTGTTTCTTTTGCATCATTTCAAAGTGAAATAAAGGTTCTCTAAAAATGTCATGAGGCATTATATATTGCGAAGAATTCAGGAAAGGACCGGATACATGTATGTGGGCTCCTGTAATGGAAAAGGGAGCAGGCAAGGATTGCCGCTCCCTTTAACTTTATAGATGATTGGAAAGGATTTCAGCGAACTTCTCCAATCCTTGCTGATCCATTTCGTCAAAACGGTCCGTGACCGGGCTGTCGATATCGAGGACACCGTACAATTTTCCATCCTTCATGAGCGGTATGACAATTTCCGATCTTGATGCCGCATCGCAGGCGATATGTCCAGGGAATTGATGGACATCCTCTATGCGCAGGGTTTTTTCAGTTGCCGCTGAAGTTCCGCATACGCCCTTGCCCATTGGAATGCGGACACAGGCTGGTAGGCCCTGGAAGGGTCCTAGTATTAATTGGCCTTCTTCGTATAAATAAAAGCCGACCCAGTTAATCTCATCGAGAAACTGATTAAGTAAAGCTGCCGCATTGCTTAAATTGGCTAACTGGTTCGTTTCATCTTCGATTAAGGCAAGAAGTTGTTTTTGGACCAGTTCATAGTTTTTTTCTTTTTTTCCTTGATACATTTCGACATTAAACAAAAGCGTTCACCTGTCTTCCGCATATTTTTACAGCACTTTCTAATCATGATGCTTTATTGTTGGGAAATTGTCGAGAACTTACTAAAGGATTCAGGCTCTTCCGTGAAGAAGTAGTCCACAAGACTTGTCTCAAAGAAAGCGAGGGATTGCCTGAATGAATCGCCAGACGCCAACGAAACAAGCCATTGTGGAAGCTGCATTGCATTTATTTCATTTAAAAGGCTATCATGCTACATCCATACGGGATATTGCGAATAAAGCGAAAGTGAATGCTGCAAATATTGCCTACTATTTCAAGAATAAGCAGGGGTTGCTGGAATTCTGTTTCACTTCCTATTTAGAAGAATATATCCTGGTACTTGAGACGAACATGACACTGCTGGAACTTAAAGGCCCGCAGCATTGCTTGATGAATCTTGTAAAGGGTATTCTCGCTTTCCAGAGGGAAAACTTCCTAGCTGCACGGTTCATATATGGAGAATCATCACTCGATTCCAATTTAAACCGCGAAATTCATTCGACTTATTTTACAAAGGAAAAGTCTTATTTTCAATATGTTTTGGAACAAGGGATCAAGAGCAGGAGTTTCCAGCAGGTCTCCGTACCCATGTATATGCTGCAGTTGAAGGGTTTATTGACGGCCCCTGTCCTGCATACCCATTATGCGATGGATGTGCTTCATGTCTTCCCGCAGGAAGCCTATTACACGAATATTTATGCCAATGAAGTCGGACGTTTTCTGCAAGATACCCTTTTCATCGCCGAAGACCTACAGCCACTGTTAGCCGGCCGGCCTGAAGTGTATACATGAGTTAACCATTGAACCCTGCAATCAGTGCCTGATGGCCCTGACCCAAATCTTTAGCCTGATGGGCATCGGAACCGTAAATAAGCGGAATGCCGAGATCTAAAGCACGCTTTGCAAATCGTTCAGGAGGGTAGGGTTCACCGCATAGCGGCTTTACAAGACCGGCCCCATTATAATCTAGTTCATACCTTTGAGCCTTGATCATATCGAGAACCTTGTAAACCCGCTCGTCAAAACTTGATGCCGGCGGATATCGATGCTGGAATTTATGGACAAGCGTAATATGTCCAATCCGTTTTGGTTTATATATGCCTAAATCCGCTTCTATTGATTTTTCCAGTGTATCGTAATATTTGGCATACACCGATTCCACTGAACCTAGTTCATTGGCAATCTCACCAAACCCATTTTCGCTGAAATCGATGCAATGCCAACTGTCTTGATGCTTGATGAAGTGGACGGAAAGTATACTATCATCAAGGAATTCTCCGATTTCGTCGAGGAATTCTTTTGTTTCTTTTTCATACCCCTCTATAAAGTCAACCTCCAGACCTGTTTTGATCAGGATTTTGTCTTTATAGCGTTTTTTCAGTACGCGGAGCTCTTGAAAGTAATCCAGGAGCAGGGCAGCGTCCATGCCGCTGTCTTTTTCAGGCGTAGGATCTTGAAAATCTCGTGGCAATGGAGCATGTTCCGTAAATGTGATTTCCTTTAATCCTAGCTCGATTCCCCGCGTAATATATTCATCGAATTTATCCGTAGAGCCGTGAGGGCAAAACGGAGTGTGCACATGACCGTCAGCTTTCATAGTCCTTCCCTCCCAAAAAACAGGTATTTGTAGCAATTTTCTACAAAAAAATCATTTTTCTCGTCAAAAATTATTGCTAACATGGTATCATAAAAGCATTAAATTTAACATTTTTTAAAATTGATATATAAACGAGCAAGACTGTAAGGACTAGAACAGGGGGCTTACCATGGATTACATAATTGGGGTAATTGTATTAATTTTGATTTTCATCATTTGGGGTTATTTTTTCAAAAAGAGATATTTTAAAGAAATCGATCGACTGGAATCCTGGAAAATAAGCATCACGCACCGCCCCGTGCTGGAAGAGCTTTCTAAAGTCAAACAATTGAACATGACAGGTGAAACAGAGGAAATGTTCGAAAACTGGCGCATTGAATGGGACGCCATCATTACGGATCATATGCCAGAAGTCGAAGAACTTTTATTCGATGCCGAGGAATTCGTCGATAAATACCGTTTCAGCCGTTCAAAAGAGGTACAGCGCAAAATTACAGTCAAGCTGAATGAAATCGAGGAAATGATCAAAAAGATCTTATACGAACTGAATGAACTCGTAGGCAGTGAGGAAAAGAATCGATTGGAAATTGAGGATATCAAAGAATCCTACCGTCAATTGAAGAAATCCTTGCTTGCACACAGGCATAATTACGGTAAAGCGGCTGATAAGCTGGAAAGTTCCTTGGATGAAGTATTGCAGATCCTTCAGAAGTATGAAGAAGAGACCGTGAACGGCAATTATTTGAATGCGAGGGAGCTTGTCCTATCCATTAAGGAAAAATTGGCGGTTCTGTCAGTTAAAATGGAAATGCTCCCTAAATTATTGGTAGATAGCCAATCCGAGCTGCATTCCCAGCTTCATGAATTGAAGGATGGTTATGAGGAGATGTCAGGACAAGGGTATCTGTTGAGTCATATCCAATTCGAGCAGGAAATATCACGGCTTGAGGAGGAACTGGAACTATATAAAACACAATTGGAAAATGCCGAAACAGAAGCTGTGGAAAAAGGCATTAAAGAAATGCGCGAAAGCATTGAGGTGCTTTATGACCTTTTGGAAAAAGAAGTACTTTCAAAACAGTATATCTTGAAAAATGATGAAGTTCTCAGGAAAACGATAAGTGACCTAGAATATGAAAACGATAAACTTAAAGTTGAAACCATACATGTTCAACACACATATCATCTGACGGAAAATGAGCTCGATGCACAACGGAAAATGGAAAAGCAGATTACCCAGATTTCGAAACGCCATCAATTGCTCGTCTTGAAAATGGAGGATAATGTGATGGCAAGTTCCCTTATCAGCGAAGAGATGCAGGGGCTGGCTGTACAGTTGAAGGAATTACAGGAAAATCAAAAGGACTTTACCGTTAAATTACAGGCTTTACGAAAAGATGAAATGGATGCCAGGGATTCACTGGCCGAATTGAAACGCAAAATGGTCGATACTGGACGCTTAATTACAAAAAGTAATATTCCAGGTCTTCCAGAAGAGTATAAAGTGGTGCTTCAGGACGCTAAAGAATGCATGGATGACGTTCAGGGGAAACTTGAAGAAAAGCCGCTTGAGATGGCCGCTGTTTATATTTATTTGGAAAAAGCGGTTCAACAGGTGAATAGGGTCCACGAAAAAGCGCAAGAATTGATCGAACATATGTATTTGGCCGAAAAGGTGATCCAATTCGGAAATCGCTATCGAAGCAGTCACGATATGGTTGCCGAGAGCCTTAGGGAAGCCGAAGCCAAATTCCGAAGCTATGAATATCAAGCCGCATTGGAAACCGCAGCCACGGCCATAGAAAAGGTCGACCCAGGCAGTTTACAAAAAATCGGGGCGAACATCGAAGAAGTCCTTTCCTGAAAACCCGCCATGGCGGGTTTTTTTCTTTTACCGGACCCTGAATAGATAGGTGGGAAGTTAAATCATTCAGCTGGAATAAAAAGTAGCACGTCTCCTATCATTCATGGACCAGTGTTTTACATTCTCTTTCAAATTCAATTATGTTAATATTAGAAGTTGCAACAGCAACATTGAAACTTATATTTAGTAGAGTGACCATCATAGATACAAAAACATGGAAGGTGAACCCATGATTTATTTTGACAATAGTGCAACAACAAAACCATATCCCGAAGTAATCGAATCATTCATGAAGGTAACTTCGGACTATTTCGGGAACCCCTCTTCGCTTCATGGACTTGGGGTGCAATCCGAAAAACTGCTTTCCGCTGCAAGAAAGCAGATCGCTGATTTATTGAAGGTGAAGAGTTCGGAAATATATTTCACTTCCGGAGGGACGGAAGGAAATAATCTTGCCATTAAAGGGGCCGCCCACTCTCAGGGAAATCGCGGCAAACACATAATCACGACAGCGATTGAACATCCTTCTGTAGAAGATGCATGCCAATCATTGACGAAAATGGGTTATGAGATCACATATCTTCCCGTTAACGAATTTGGGCAAATTAATGTAACGAATCTTAAGCATGCATTGAGGGAAGATACCATTTTGGTTTCTATCATGCATGTTAATAATGAAGTTGGCTCGATACAGCCGATTGCTGAAGTGGGCAAATTGTTAAAACAATACCCAAACGTGCTCTTTCATGTCGATAATGTTCAGGGTACAGGCAAAGTTACGTTATCATTGCGTGATGCCAATGTGGATTTATGTACAATCTCCGGCCACAAGGTGCACGGCTTGAAGGGGACGGGCATCCTTTATGTTCGTGAAGGCGTTCGGGTCGATCCGCTTTTCCATGGTGGCAATCAAGAAACGAAAATCAGGAGCGGAACCGAGAATGTCGCGGGAATTGTTGCCTTATCGAAGGCTTTGCGTATTAGTATGAACAATCAATTGCTGTATCATGATAAGCTGCAGCAAATCAAAACTTATTTATATAAAGGTTTGAAGGAAATGGACGGGGTGTTGGTTAACAGTCCTGAAGAGGGTGCACCCCATATTGTGAATTTTTCCGTTCCGGGACTTAAATCCGAGGTATTGCTGCATGCACTTGAATCGGAAGGAATATATGTTTCGACGACTAGTGCCTGTTCTTCGAAAAAAAGGACGGTAAGCAAAACGGTGGATGCGATGTTCCATAATTCAGCTCGTTCCGAAAGCGTCATCCGAATCAGTACTACCTATGGCAATGAAATGGAAGAAGCAAAGCAAGTTCTGGCGGCGATACAGAAAATAGTCGCTAATTTAGAAAAAATAATGAGGGTTGCAAAATGAAATTTGATCATATAATTATCCGTTATGGAGAAATCTCCACGAAAAAAAGAAACCGTAAAGGCTTTGTAGACAAAATGAAGGCACATATCCGCTGGAGTTTAAAAGATATAGAAGGCGTAGTGCTTACAGCCAACCGGGAGCGGATGTACGTTCTCCTGAACGGTGCGGACCATAAGCCTGTCATTGACCGATTGAAAGGCATTTTTGGAATTCAGTCATTAAGCCCTGCGATAAAAATAGAGCGTGATCTGGAAGTGATGAAAACGGCAGCATTGTATTACCTTAATCATACTCTTGAAGAGGTAAACACGTTCAAAATCACGACAAAACGCGCGGATAAGGATTTCCCATATAACACAGATGAAATTAACAGGGCAATCGGCGGGCATTTGCTTCGAAATACAGAAGATTTAAAAGTGGATGTAAAGAACCCTGATTTGAACCTGCTAGTGGAAGTGAGACGCGAAGCCGTGTATTTGACAGGTGAAATCATCCAGGGGGCAGGCGGTCTTCCATTCGGGTCAAGCGGAAAGGCGATGCTGATGCTTTCAGGCGGGATTGATAGCCCCGTTGCGGGATTCCTTTCGATGAAACGGGGATTGGACGTGGAAGCGATCCATTTTTACAGCCCACCGTTCACAAGCGAACGTTCACGTCAAAAGGTCATTGATTTGGCGGGCAAGCTGGCAGAAATAAATGGAAGCATGAAAGTGCATATCGTTCCATTTACGGAAATCCAATTATTGATTCAAAAACAAATCCCGGAAAACTACTCAATGACTACAACCCGTCGTTTAATGATGCGGGTCGCCGATCGAATCCGTGAAAAGGAAGAAGCCATGGCACTGATTACCGGTGAAAGCCTTGGACAGGTTGCGAGCCAGACGATGAGCAGCATGTTTGCAATCAATGAGGTGACGAATACACCGATCCTGCGTCCGCTGATTACGATGGATAAAACGGAAATCATCAAAATTGCAAGAGAGCTTGAGACTTTTGAAATATCCAATCTGCCGTACGAGGATTGCTGTACGGTCTTTACGCCGGCAAGCCCAAAAACGAAACCGAAACGTGAAAAAGTCAATTACTATGAAAGCTTCGTCGACTTTGAATCCTTGATTGAAAAAGCGGTCTCCGAAACAGAAGTATTGACGGTTAAACCTGGTCAAACTTTCGATAAGGAAGAAGCGATGGAAGACTTATTTTAATATCCTGTAATTACCAATAAAATAGTGCGAATGAAGCCATGTGTTTTAACACACTCTATAATCACAAGGAGGTGAAAAACACATGGCAAACAACAACAGCTCAAACGAATTATTGGTACCTGGAGTTGAACAAGCTCTACAACAAATGAAATATGAAATCGCTACAGAATTCGGCGTACAACTTGGTGCCGACACAACATCTCGCGCTAACGGTTCAGTTGGTGGAGAAATCACAAAACGCCTTGTTCAAATGGCTGAACAACAATTAGGCGGAGGATTCAAAAGATAATTTAATAAATATGGCTACAGAGAGCGGGTTCTAACACCCGCTCTCTTTATTTATTTGTAAAAATACATAGAAATATTAGAGAAGTATCTTGTATAATGAGTAGGTACTAAGAGTTCATAATTGGAGGGGAAGAATATGAAGCGTGAAGACTTATTGGCTCCGGAACATTACAACTTAGTGAGTGAAATGGAACGTTATGCAAAAGATCCAGAAAAAGTTGCCGTACTTTGGGAGAACGAAACCGGAGATAAAAAACAACTTACATATGAGAATTTATTAAAAAGTGCAAATAAAATTGGAAATGCCTTCAAGAAAAAAGGACTGGGTAAAGGTGATACGGTCCTTATCATAATCCCTCGTTTAGTGGAAGCTTATCAAGTGTATTTAGCCGCATTGAAAATTGGCATGATTGTCATACCTTGTTCTGAAATGCTTCGTGCGAAGGACTTGCAGTATCGAGTCAATCATGGTGATGTCAAAGGAATCATCAGTTATCATGAATATACTCATGAATTGAATGAAATAGAAGGAGCGGATAGCCTCCTGAAATTTTCAATCGGAAAACGAATCGAAAATTGGCTGAATTTGAATGAGCTTGCCGATGAGGAATCCGATCAACTGGCCATGGCCGACACGAAGAGTGCGGATATGGCATTCTTATCGTATACTTCCGGAACGACAGGAAATCCAAAAGGGGTCGTCCATACACATGGATGGGCTTATGCCCATTTGAAAACGTCTGCTGCAAACTGGCTCGGCATCAGCGAAACGGATGTGGTTTGGGCCACTGCAGGCCCAGGTTGGCAAAAGTGGATCTGGAGTCCTTTCCTTGCGGTTCTAGGAACAGGAGCGACCGGCCTTGCCTATCATGGGAAGTTCGAAGCAAAAAAATATCTTCAGCTGCTTCAGGACTACAAAGTGAATGCATTATGCTGCACACCGACCGAGTATCGATTGATTGCAAAGGTGGATAACCTTGATGACTATGATTTATCCCATCTTCATAGTGCTGTATCAGCGGGAGAGCCTTTAAATCAAAAAGTGTTCGAGGTCTTTAAAAACCATTTCCATATTGAGGTTCGTGATGGATATGGACAGACCGAAAATACCCTGTTGGTAGGTGTAACGAAAGGCATGGAAATTAAATTGGGCTCTATGGGCAAACCGACTCCGGGCAACCATGTGGAAATCATTGATGATTCCGGTAAACCTTGTTCTCCTGGCGTAGTGGGGGATATTGCCGTACATGTCGATACACCTGCTCTCTTTAAAGAATATTTTAAAGATCCCGAGCGAACATCGCAGCAATTCCGGGGGGACTATTATATCACCGGCGACCAAGCGAAAAAGGACGAGGATGGTTATTTCTGGTTTGAGGGTCGTTCAGATGATATCATCATCAGCTCGGGATATACGATTGGACCGTTTGAAGTGGAAGATGCACTCGTTAAGCATCCGTATGTTAAAGAGTGTGCCGTTATAGCAAGTCCAGATGAAATAAGGGGAAATGTGGTCAAGGCATATGTAGTCTTGATGGATGATATCGATCCGAACAGCCAAGACTTGATCAAGACGCTCCAAACGCACGTGAAAGAATTGACTGCCCCATATAAATATCCAAGGAAAATCGAATTTTTAGAAGAGCTGCCCAAAACGACATCAGGTAAAATCAAACGGGTGGATTTACGGAAAAGGGAAGAAGCACTCCTTAACAATTGATTGAAAGCATTACCGTCAGCCCACCCGGCTGGCGTTTTTTTATATAACAGAGGTTTGGATAAAAGCATAAATATGGGAATTCGTGATATGAGATGGTACACTTACTGCATATCTGCACAGTAACAATCATTTAATAAGGAGTGTAAAGCCAGAATGGGAACGTTATGGTTCAATGGGTCGATTTATACGATGGTTAAAGAAAACGATCAAGTGGAGGCAGTCTTCACTGAAAAGGGGGTAATTGTTGATACCGGCAGCATGGACTATTTGAAAAACGAATATGCTGGCAATATTTCCAGGGAAATCGACTTAAAAGGACAAACGATGCTGCCAGGGTTAGTGGATAGTCACCTTCATTTGGTCGGGCATGGTGAAAGGCTGCTTCGTTTAGATCTCTCTTTGATGGATAGCAGGGAGTCCATCATGAAATCCTTGAAGGATAAATGCTCAAAGACCCCGGCTGGTAAATGGATTGTTGCCGAAGGGTGGAATGAAAACGAATGGCCGAGTCCTGAATTGATATTACGGGATGAGCTTGACGCGATATCGACAGAACATCCCATCGTATTGAAAAGGATCTGCCGTCATGCCTTGGTGGTCAATTCCCGTGCCCTTTTGGAAGCGGATATTAAAGAAGATATTAAAGAACCTTCAGGCGGGGTGATCTGTCGTTATCCTGACGGACGTTTAAATGGTTTATTTAAAGAAAGTCAGGCGCAGAACCTTATTTTAGACAGTCTTCCCGGCATTGATCAGGAGTATATCGAAAACGCGCTCACAGAGGCCATAGAAGACGCATATAAGCTAGGTTTGACTGGCGGACATACTGAGGACCTCCATTATTACAATGGCTTCATGCCGACTTATCAGGCGTTTAAATCGGTGATTGAGGACCGGGGAATGGCCTTTCGTGCCAATTTGCTCGTCCATCACGAAGCGTTTGAAGAAATGCTGGCAGCAGGCGGCGGCTATCAGAAAGGTACGCGATATATCAAATTCGACAGCATGAAGATATTTACCGATGGCTCCTTAGGCGGGCGCACAGCCCTGTTGAGCGAGCCTTATGTAGATCAAAAGAATACGAATGGAGTCGCGATATTCACTGAAAACGAGCTTCGGGAATGGGTGAAAAAAGCAAGGGATGCCGGAATGCCGATTGCTGTCCATGCGATTGGCGATCTCGCTTTTGAATACGTCATGAACGCAATTGAAGCCCTCCCCCCGAAAAAGGGACAGAGGGACCGGCTCATCCATGCGCAGATTGTCCGGCCGGAGCTGTTGAAGCGGGCGGCAAAGCTGCCGGTTATCTTTGATATCCAACCGGGTTTCGTCCCTTCCGATTTTCCGTGGGTGGAAGAAAAGGTTCCAGCCGGTCTATTGGAATCCTCTTATGCCTGGAAAACCTATTTGAATTTGGGCATCATTTGTGCGGGTGGGTCTGATGCCCCCATTGAGCCATTGAATCCAATTTTGGGCATTCATGCAGCTGTCACAAGGATGAAAATCAACAGTGAGGACAGTACCGTATATGGCTTGGGTGAAAGGCTTTCCGTTTACGAGGCCTTCGCACTGTATACAAAAGGGAGTGCTGCAGCAATCGGCCACGAAAAACGTCGCGGTGTGATCATTAAAGGGTTCGATGCCGATTTTACCGTGTTTAATCTGGATGTCTTTGCTGCTGCGCCGGATGATCTCCTAAAAGCCGAGGCTGTCATGACGGTCATCGATGATAAAATCATGTATGATAAAAAATAACAGTTGCAAAAAAAGAAATGGACATACAAGATTGTTAGATGGAATCAGATAAAGGAATGTAAATGGAAAGAAGGCAGGTTATGAAAGTCGATGAACAAAAAGAAGGGGCGATCTATGCAGCCCTTTCTTACATGATGTGGGGAGTCGTGCCGATTTACTGGAAGTTCCTTCAGGGAGTCGGTGCAACGGAAATTTTAGCTCAGAGGGTATTATGGTCTTTCGTGTTCATGCTGGTTTTATTGATGTTCATGAAAAAGTGGCAAGCGTTTCTTGATTATGTCAAAAACATAATGGGAAACCCCAAACTCTTTGCGGCATTACTGACGGCTTCACTGCTTGTTACAGCTAATTGGGGAGTGTTCATCTGGGCCGTTAACTCTGGACGGATCCTAGACACGAGCCTTGGATATTATATCAATCCGCTAGTCAGTGTACTATTGGGAGTGATAGTCTTAAAAGAAAAATTGAGCGGGGCGCAAATCATTTCATTCCTGCTTGCAGGAATCGGAGTCTTGATCCTTGGCATTCATTTCGGCACGATCCCGTGGATCTCACTTGTTTTGGCCATGACCTTTGGATTATACGGTCTGGCAAAAAAAATGATCAAGGCCGAGTCGGCGATCGGGCTGACGCTCGAAACGATGATGGTAACGCCTTTGGCGCTGGGTTACCTGATATACTTGATGAACCGATCGGAAATGCAGTTCTTTACAGCGGGAAGCACTAGCTTGCTGTTGGTGGGCGGCGGGATTGTCACGGCGTTGCCTCTTTTATATTTTGCAAAAGGGGCGGAGAAGATCCCGTTATCGATGCTTGGCATTTTTCAGTATATCGCTCCGACCTTATCTTTATTGATCGGGGTATTCGTCTATCATGAAAGTTTTACCAAAGCACATCTTTTAGCCTTTTTGTTCATATGGTCAGCCTTGGCAGTCTATACACTATCCATAACGAAATGGGGTCAGGCAAGTGCCCGCAGGTTCAAAGGCAAAGGGAATATTGGTGCATGAATAAGAAAAAAATGCTTGGGAGGGCTCTCCCAAGCATTTTTTTATGCCAGTATTTAATAAAACGGTTTTACGGCATAGGGGGAATGCCGGGGTCATGTAAGGTAAATCTTCGGACCTATTTCAGAAACAATACAATTGGAAAGGCTGACAGGACTGTGATCGGGCTTTGCACGGGGGATATTTAGTTGGAATTGGCTATAGAAGGAACTATCCAGGAAAATGATATGATCTGTCAGGAAGGCCGATATGGAGGGGTTTGGCCTTCTATTGCTATTTAATTCATCGATGATTCCCTGTGCACTGGTAATCCCGATCCCATGGCCATAATAGAGGTTTCTTCCTAATAATATGGCATTTTCACCTTGCCACTCAGGAGTTGCCTCGTCGTGATCAGGGTTTTTGAAGTAAACGCAATCACCTGGTAAATAATCCCTTCCTTGATGAATGATGAGAGCCATATTTTGTGGAGGGTGCCAGTCATATAAAACTAGGTTTGAAAAAAGGTCGTCGAAATTCCTCGGGCCGATTAAATCCAAAATGGCCTTTAAAAAAGTGACGACTATCGCTGTCCCGCATTCGAAAGCATAAAGCCTTCCATTTATGAAAATGTCAACGAGTGCAGCATGAGGGAGAATCCCTGGCTGAAGGGTAAAGGTGCCATCCTTTGAAAGGCGCCAATATTGTTTATTGCTTTCCGATTCCTCGAGTGTGGAAAACTCTGGTTCACTTTTATCCAACGCAATAGCTGCCGCAATGACTCGGTTCCTCAGTTGTATCTCGAAATTAAACTCTCCAAAATTCCGGTATTCAAGAACGTTAGAATCTTCCGCCAGCAATTGGACAATTTCAAGCGATTTAGCAGATGTTATTCCTGGCTGGATTTGACTGACATCTAACCATTTGTGATTAATCTTTATCATGATCATATCCACCTTTTACTTATGAAATTAAGGGTTTATAAAACCAGTAAACAAAAATGTCTACAGGTAATGCTCATTATATGAATGCCAGCAAGGAAATGACTATTTGGAACTTGTCTGCCACCGTTGCAGTCAAGAAAGATTGGAATGAAAAGCTGCAGAATTTTTTTCTTTCATTCCAAAAGATGTTTTGCTAGATATCCTAAAGTGCAAGGAATACCTTTCCAATTAGTGAGAAGAGCAAATTAGTATTCCTTTTTCCCCATGAATTGATATAATGAGAGAGAAAAGTTCATATGTGCGAGAAATGTAGGGGGGCCAGTACTGCTGGCTGAGATTGCATCCTTTAGATGCTGACTCTTTGAACCTGATCTGGATGATGCCAGCGGAGGGAACATATTATTACTGACTTTCTGTTTTATATGTTAACGTCCGAATTCATCTTCGGGCGTTTTTTGCTTTTTCATCCAGTATTTGAATAGACCCTGGAGCCCCATTATGGTTCCGTCATATGGATCTTATATGATGTGTAGGAGGATAATAACTTGAATAAATTCTTACCACTGTTAACTTCGTTGTTCCTTTTGGCTGGATGCGGTGCAGGCGGAACTAATGAAAAAGAAGAAGTATCTAAAAATGAAGGAAATGAAGAATTAAAAAAGGTATCGGTCGTGCTTGATTGGACACCGAATACAAACCATACAGGATTGTATGTAGCCAAGGAAAAAGGTTATTTTAAAGAACAAGGTCTTGATGTGGAAATTATCATGCCAGGTGAAGCTGGAGCTGATAAGCTTGTCGCTTCAGGGAAATCTGAATTTGGCGTGAGTTACCAGGAGGGCATTACGCAGGCCCGCGTGCAAGGCGTACCGATTGTTTCGGTAGCTGCCGTCATCCAGCATAATACCTCTGGATTCGCTTCCCCTGAAGCGAAGAACATTAAGACTCCGAAGGATTTTGAAGGGAAAACGTATGGTGGCTGGGGGTCTCCAGTTGAAAAGGCCATTATAGATTCACTCATGAAAAAAGAGAATGCGGATGTAAATAAAGTGGACATAGTCAATACAGGAGACACGGACTTTTTCACTTCGGTTAAAAGGGATATAGATTTTGCCTGGATTTATTATGGATGGACAGGCATTGAGGCTGAGCTGCGAAATGAAAAGCTTAATATGGTTTACTTAACCGAATACTCTGATAAGCTTGATTACTATACGCCTGTTTTGACAACAAATGAAAAGATGATAAAAGAGGATCCCGAGACGGTTAAAGCATTCGTTCATGCAGCATCGAAAGGGTACCAGTTTGCGATTAAGAATCCTGATGATGCAGCAGACATCTTAGTTAAGTCTGCACCGGATCTTGATGCAAAACTAGTGAAGAAAAGCCAGGAGTGGCTTGCAGCCAAGTATCAGGATGATGCTCCGCGATGGGGTGAACAAAAGCTTGAAATCTGGAAGAATTACAGTGATTGGATGACAGAAAATAAGCTTCTTGAAGGTGATTTCGATCCTGAAAAGGCATTTACCAATGAATTTTTACCAAAATAGGAGGAAATACAATGGCCAATTCATTAATTAGCATACAAATTATTCCTAAAGGGGAAAATGTCATCCCTATGGTGGATGAAGCAATCAAGATCATTGAAGAATCAGGTGTCAAGTATGAGGTTCACCCGCTTGAAACGACAATGGAGGGTGAGCTTTCCGAACTTTTTGCCGTGATAGAAAAAATGAATGTAAGAATGATTGAGATTGGATCACCGAATGTCATTTCCCAAGTGAAAATATTATATCAGCCAAGCGGGATTACGATGGATACGTTAACGGAGAAATATCGGGCATGATCGGAAGGGGAATTTGGAAGAAGGGGGCTCCCTTCTTTCTTTTATTATTGTTGCTGATAGTATGGGAGTCAGTGACAGTCTTATTGAAAGTTGAAGAATGGCTGCTTCCCGCTCCATCGGCCATTTTCATGGAAGGAATTGAGTCGTCCCGCAATCTTTACGGACACCTAATATCCACAACCGAGCTTGCGTTGTCGGGTTTTTTTATTGGAAGCTGCATCGGCTTATTAATAGCGGCAATGTTACACCTATTTCCAGGTGTGAAGGACGCGGTTTATCCTCTGCTCATACTATCACAAAATATACCTATCATAGTTTTGGCGCCGCTGTTGGTGATCTGGTTTGGGTTTGGCATGCTGCCTAAGTTAATAGTGATTTCGCTTGTATGTTTTTTTCCGGTTGCGGTTGCATCATTGGACGGTTTTCGCCAGACACCATATGAACTTAAGCATTATTTCAAGATGATGGGAGCGGGAAAAAACCAGTTATTTTGGAAGCTGGAACTTCCTCACTCGATCCCGTTCATTTTCTCCGGCCTGAAAATTTCGGCCACCTATAGTGTAATGGGTGCGGTTATTTCGGAATGGCTTGGGGCAAAATCGGGGATTGGTGTTTATATGACTCTCGCTTCCTCTGCGTTCAGGACAGATCGGGTGTTTGTTGCCATTTTCATCATTATGGGAATGAGTCTGATCTTTTTTGGAATCATCACCTTCCTGGAGAAATACTTAATTTCTTGGAAGAGAAAGGAGGGCGAAAAGGATGAAACTGGAAATTAATGACGTCTCCTATTCTTTCGATGGTAAACAGAATATATTAGAGAATATGAATTTCCATGTGGATGATGGGGAATTTGTCACAATCCTTGGGCCATCGGGCAGCGGTAAAAGTACATTGTTCCACTTGATCGGCGGTATTTTGAAGCCGGATCATGGCATCATTTCACTGGATGGTAAAAAGATAAATGGCTTAAAGGGCCATATCAGCTATATGCCTCAGCAGCCTTCCCTTTTACCTTGGAGAACGGTATTGGAAAATGTTTTGCTTGGAAGTGAACTTGCTGGGATAAGAGATAAAGAAAAGGCAAAAGCCCTTTTGATGAAAGCTGGACTGGAAGAGTACGAGAAAGCATATCCGCATGAATTATCTGGAGGCATGAAGCAAAGGGCCGCATTCATTCGGAGTATCTTAAGTCCACAGGACTTGATGTGCCTGGACGAACCCTTTTCTGCCTTGGATGAACTGACAAGATTGCAAATGCAAAAATGGCTGTTGTCGGTTTGGGAAGAAAATCGGAGGTCGGTGCTTTTTGTTACTCATAGCATAGATGAAGCGGTTTTCCTATCAGATAGAATTTATGTGTTATCAGTAAAACCGGCTGCTGTCATCAAAGAAGTGGAGGTTCCATTTCCACGGCCAAGAAGAGAAGAACAGCTTCTTAGTGATGAATTTTTTCATATGAAGAGAGAATTATATGCAGCACTAAAGCCAACTGTTTCTACTTAAGGGAGGCGATAAACTTGAGAATCATCGACAGTCATATCCATTTGGATCGGTATGATGTTGTTAAGCGGAAGCAGATTCTGACAGACATGGAAAAGGTTCATTTGGAATCCTTGCTGACTGTTTCCATGAATTTGGCTTCTTCGATTAACAATTATCAGCTTTCACTCAAAGATGCACGAATTAAACCTGCCTTTGGCTTTCATCCAGAGCAGCCCCTCCCAAGTGATGGAGAAGTGAACGAATTATTGAACTGGATGCGGGAGCATCGGCAAGATATGGTTGCCATAGGTGAGGTTGGGCTGCCCTATTACTTAAGGCAGGAAAATCCCGATATTGATAACTCAGCGTATATATTGATACTGGAGAAGTTCCTGGCCTTAGCTAAAGAGGTTGAAAAGCCGGTTATCCTTCATGCCGTTCATGACGATGCACCTATCGTTTGCGACCTTTTGGATAAGCATCAAATCAAAAAGGCACACTTTCATTGGTTTAAAGGCGATATCCGGACAGTCGAAAGAATGGTCGAAAAGGGCTACAGCATTTCGATTACACCTGATGTTTGTTATGAAAGGGAAATACAGGAATTAGTTTCGGCATATCCACTTAAGTTGATGATGATTGAAACGGATGGCCCATGGCCGTTTGAAGGGGTTTTCGATGGGGAATGGACCCATCCCGGCATGATGCATGACAGTGTGCGTCAAATTGCTTCGATTAAAGGATTGCCGATTGAGGATGTCTATGAAATCCTTTATCGAAATACGAAAGATTTTTATCATATATAAAGGTACCGGTTATCATACCCGGTACCTTTAGTTCGTTATAGAAAGGTCCTTTTAACCTTTTCCCAAAAGGAATTGTCTTTTAGCTTAACGGTCTTGATGACTTTACCGCTTAACCGGACCTTTATCTTTTCGACATGGTCGATGCTTAAGGCTTCATTGTCCATTCCGATGATCGGATAGCTTGGTCCGTTTTGTTCAAGGTGGACGGTCAACGTCTTATCACCGCTTAGGATGAATGAGGAACCTAAGGTCCGATAGGTATTATTATTGATGGAAGCAAGCTCGCTCACTTGAAAGCAAGGGAGAAGGGGATCGACAACGGCCCCATTGACCGATTTATTATAGGCGGTGCTTCCTGTCGGAGTCGCAATGATGATTCCGTCCCCGCGAAAAGTTTCAAAATGGAGTTCATCAATGAAAATATCCATGATGAACGTTTTGGTGATGGAAGACCGGATACTGAGTTCATTAAGGGCATAAAAGGAGGGCTGATCGTCCAATTGGATATCGATGGTTGGATATTTACGCACCTCGATTTGCTCTCTTGTCATGGCATCGATCATTTTATCACTGTCTTCCAAGTGGAAATCGCAATACATATTCAAGTTACCTGTTATGGAAATGCCCGCATATAAACAGTCATCCCTGAACCCGGTTTTACGGGCTGCCTGCAGGAATGTGCCGTCATCACCGATGCTCACAATGATGTTTGCTTTTGTGAAATCCTGGATGACTTCATACGAATGTTGCTTCGCCAAGTCTGACAAGTATTCAACCTTGCTAAGCATCTCTGCATTCGGTGCATGGAAAAAATAAATATTCCTTCGAGTGTTCATCATGTTCCCCCCTAATATGTATGATGATGAAAGGGCTTTCTTTTCTTTCGATAAGGGAAAGCCGCCAGTACAAAATGCAGCTGCACATTTCGTACACTTTTATATGACATAGTTTATCATGGAATGAAGCATTTTTGTTATTCGTTTGTGGAAGCAGTATTAACTGGATAGCGAGCAGTTCCTTTTAGGAAGTGAAAAGCGAATGATGGTATAATTAATTCTCAATAAGGGCTCTTTCAATCCCTGCCATACAAAGGGTATATGACCAAATGGTGAATAGGGTTGGGATATATAAGAAAGTAGGTTATGTGTATGAAAGTACATATCATTGCCCCGTATGAAGCCTTTGATATCGCTGGGAAGAACATCGCTGATGAAAAAAGCATGCTTGCGGCCATTCAGTCAGCAATTGAATTAGCTCCAAAGCAATAAATATAGAAGCTGCCGGGATGAATCCCGGCAGCTTTTTAGTTTGGTTGATTTTCCGTTTAAGGCATTTACTTCTCCGGCTAAGAATAACTTGGGGAATAAAAATATTTATTTCCATGTATATCCTGATCGCTTATTTGTATAAATAGAGATGAAAGATAAATGGAAATTGTGCAAAATGCACCTATACATTTCCAATTAGAGGATTATTTGCTACAATTTTAAATGTCTTAGTTTATCATGGAATGAAACATTTTCGTCATTAGTTCGTATGGTAAGAAGGATACATATATCTTAAGGGGGAAAACAGATGAATGGAAAGCGTTGGGCGGCACTTGGAATCGCAGCCGTTTTATTTTTTGTCTCTATTGCTGTAGGGGCGGCTACGACTCTATTTACAGCGGATACGGAAAATATTATTGATGAATTATTTGCTTCCGAAAGTGCATTTTACGAGGAAGTCATAGAAGGTGATGATTATTCAAATGTTATTGCCGTATTTGATGTAGAGGGCACGATTCAAGATACAGGAGAAGCCTCATTACTTAGTTCAGCAACATATAATCACCGTGCCTTCATGGATAAGCTGAAGATGGCAGAGGAAAATGATGATATCAAAGGAATCATCCTTCGGGTGAATTCTCCAGGCGGCGGTGTCGTCGAAAGTGCAGAGATCTATGACAAGATCCTTGATATCAAGAAAGTGAAAAAACCTGTCTATGTTTCCATGGGGTCCATGGCGGCTTCCGGCGGATATTATATTTCTGCACCTGCCGATAAGATATACGCCAGCCCAGAAACGATGACGGGTTCGCTTGGTGTCATCATGCATGGGTATAATTACGAGAAGCTGGCCGAGAAGTATGGTGTTGAGTTCGAAACCATCAAAAGCGGACCACACAAAGATATTATGAGCCCGACCCGGGAAATGACTGGAGAAGAACGTGAAATACTGCAAAATATGATTAATAATTCTTATGATCAATTTGTAAAAGTCATTGCAGACGGACGCGGCATGACAGAGAAGGAAGTAAGGGAAATAGCCGATGGCCGCATTTATGATGGACGTCAGGCTAAAGAAAACCATCTTATCGATGATTTCGGCCATTTGGATGATGTAATTGCCGCGATGAAAACTGATATCGGTAAAGAGGATGCTCAAGTTATCCGTTATACAGATGAGGCAGGTTTCGGTTCATTATTCAGTATGGGTGCGCAAAAAATGTTGGGAAATGATGTGGAAACGGCAGTCTTGACAAAAATCCTTTCCTCTTCAAATTCTCCACGCTTAATGTATTTGTATGCGGAATAGGGGGGCTGAAGATGACGGAAAGAAATGAAAACAATGAACAAATCGCTTCATCCAATCTAATGGCAGATCAAGAGGTTCTCGTTCAGCAGCAGGAATTTACACCAGCCAAGAAGGCCGTGGATGATGACGAAGTCAAGAAAGTGCATTTTGCTGGTTTTTGGATGAGGTTTTGGGCATATTTAGCCGATCTATTGGTTATCGGAAGTTTGAACCGGATTTTGATTCATCCCATCTTCAAATTTTATGAAGGGACAGATGATCTCTGGTTTTCCGCAGAGGGCTTCTTAACAGGAGTCGTATTCTTCTTATACTTTGTTTTGATGACCAAATTCTTGAACCAAACCCTTGGCAAGATGATTTTTGGACTGAAAGTCGTTGCATTGAAGGATGAGAAAAAAAACATTTCATGGGGTACGATATTGTTCAGGGAGCTGATTGGCCGCTATATTTCAAAAGTCACTTGGATTGGCTATCTCTTGGCAGGCCTATTACCGAAGAAACAAGCTTTGCATGATGTCTTTGCAGACACGGGCGTTGTGTTGATCAGAAGATGATTTCTTCCATTCATAAATCTGTAAGAGCGGTATTTTCGCTTTTGCAGGTTTATTTTTTTTGCATATGCCGATAATGATAGGCTGAAGGGGTGTGGGTGCATGAAGTGGCTTTTGTTGATTGTGGGTATCCTCATTTTGGTGCTGCTAATTGTTATTTTCACTAAAGTAAGAGTGTCGATCGACTACAAACGTGTCCAAACGAATGACCTAATACATATTAAATTATCAGCTTGGTATGGGCTTTTTCACTATACATTCAAGGTTCCGGTCATCAAAATGGATGATGACTCGGCAGCTATAGTAGTAAAGGAAGAGAAAGAAATGACCGGAAAAACCGAAAAGGAAGAAAAGAAAAAATTCACAGCCGAAGATTTGCGTGACGGATTCGCAGACAGTCTGGAGATGCTTCAGCATATAATCGGATTTCATAGGATCGTCCGTCAATTCACAGGGAAAGTCCAAGTCAGAAAATTCACCTGGCATAGTATGGTCGGTACTAAAAACGCTGCACACACCGGTGTTTTAACTGGAGCATGCTGGGCACTTAAAGGTTCAATCATCGGTTTGCTGACAACCTATTTCAACTTCCGGATCATGCCCTCCTATTCCATTACACCAGACTTTCAGAGATGGCAGGCAAACACGTCGATTTCCTGCATATTACAATTTAGAATCGGGCAAGCTATGGTGACTGGAATAAAACTGCTTCGTTATTGGAAAGGCGGAAAGCCGCATTTCAAGTCCAGGAAACTAGCGAAGCTATCAGGTGATTCCAATAAACAATCGTTCTAGAGTGGAGGAATTTAAATGTCAGATCATCCGATCCAAGGTTTAATGAAAGAAGCTATGGAAAATCTGAAAGAAATGGTCGATGTGAATACGATCATCGGAGATCCGGTGGAAACTCCGGATGGAAGTGTCATTTTAACCGTATCCAAAGTTGGATTTGGTTTTGCAGCCGGTGGCAGCGAATTTGTTATGGACGGTAACCATCAAGGACAGCAAGGTGATTCCAAGCAGCCTTTTGGAGGCGGTAGCGGAGGTGGGGTTTCCATAACACCAATTGCCTTTTTGATTGTCGGTTCCCATGGGGTGAAAATGATTCATCTGGATGAAGGGACGCACCTTCTCGAAAAAATGATGGATTTAGCTCCACAAGTCGTCGATAAGATTCAGTCCATGCTATCCAAGAAAGGCAGTAATCAAAAGCAAGGCAGTAATCAAGGAAGTAATCAAGGAAGTAATCAAGGCGGCAGTCAGCCGGCTGTAAAGAGGTACCAAGAACCTAAACAGGATATAGATTTCTAACTGTGACTCGGCATCCGCCGAGTTTTCTTTTTGCTGCAGTCTGCATCAACATAAAAAGCTAGGATGTCAGACATGTGCAGGCACCATTCACATTTCCTAATTCAATTAATTGCAAAATTCCGGCAAAACAAATATTATTATGCTTGTACATATAGCAGAAAAGGGAGGAATTATTAATGGCTTCAGTTACATTTAAAAACAACCCGATCACTTTAGTGGGACAAGAACTAAAAGTTGGGGACAAAGCACCTGATTTTACAGTATTGGCTAATGACTTATCACCGGTTACATTAAGCGACTCCAAAGGTTCTGTCCGCATTATCAGCGTGGTTCCATCCGTGGATACAGGTGTATGTGATGCACAGACACGTAAATTCAATGAAGAAGCGGCAAAATTAGATAATGTGAAAGTACTGACGATCAGTAACGATCTTCCTTTCGCGCAAAAACGCTGGTGTGCTGCTAGTGGCTTGGACAATGTTCAAGTTCTTTCCGATCACCGTGACCTTTCATTCGGTGAAGCATATGGTGTCGTCATGCAGGAACTTCGTCTATTGGCTCGCTCTGTATTCGTAGTGAACAGCTCTGATGAAATCACATATGTAGAATATGTGAGTGAAGGTACCAACCATCCAAATTACGAAGGTGCAATCGAAGCGGCTAAAGCGGCAAAATAAGATGCGAACTCTAAGAAACCGGGCACAAAGTGCCCGGTTTTTTGTTTTAATTTTTTTTTGTTGATAAACACCTTGTCGTTGAAGTGGGCAGGGCATTCGTTTCTAATACACTGGTTTTTTATGATTTTTGACGAGTTTCAATTATTATATGCTGGATTTAGTTAAGGCTCCAAAGTCGGACCATTCAGTGGTAAAACAATCTTGCCAGACCACTCTTGACCATTAGGTGTACCAACTTTTATGTCAATTTCATTAGGCCACGACGGCATTTGTCTTTGATGGGGTCCTGGAAAAAACCCCGCTTGTTGCCCTGCTCGAAATCCTTCTCGATACCCTTGTCGATACCCTTGTCGAAATCCTTGTCGAAAACCTTGTTGAAACCCTTGTTGCTGCCTGTTAAATTCATCTGCTGACTGTGTACCATGTTGCTGCCTGTTAAGTTCTTCTGCTGACTGTATACCATGTTGCTGATTTATCGGATTAACCGGCCCATGATAGTATTGATATTCATTATCCATAAGATCACCACCTCATGTATGTTATTCTGTTTGGGCATTCATTGAGCCTTTCCAAATAAAAAAATACAGGGCAATAACCCTGTATTTTTTTTACCTTTTAATTACACATGGTTAAAAATTTTGAAAAAGAGTGGCGTGCGAGAGTTTCCATATATGTAACTTTCAAATAGGAAAACAGTACGTTAAACAAACGAAGAATGTTATGCAGGACGTACGGCTTGTATCTCTTTGTTCTTACCTTTAAAATAGGGACAGAAGCAAACAGGAGGAATTAATAAGTGAAGTCTACCCCAGTTGAACAATTATTTTATGAATTTGATGAAACAGCCCAAATATTGCAAAGTGAACTATCATGTACGTATCTGGATGCCCTGGGTGAAACGGGCGAGAATTTCTTCGAAGGGAAAGTCCTGCAGGAGGAAATAAGTGAAGTATCGAAGAAAAGGTTAGGGAAGCATTATGCAGATTTTTCACCAGAGAAATATGAGAAGGAAGCAATCCGTAAAGCGTACCAGCTTGCTATTTTAAAAGGCATGCAGCAGAGCGTTCAGCCGAACCATCATATGACCCCTGATGCAGTCGGCATGTTCGTCAGCTATTTAGTCGGTAAATTCACCAAGGACCAAAAAGAGATAGTCATGCTCGATCCAGCCATCGGAACGGGGAACTTACTATTTGCGATCTTGAATCAACTTACTGATAAAAACATCGCTTCATATGGTGTCGAGATTGATGAAACCTTGATTAAGCTTGCTTATGCAGGTGCCAACCTGCAAGAACACCCGCTGCAATTTTTTAACCAGGACAGCTTGGAGCCGCTTTTCATTGATCCTTCAGATGTTGTGGTCAGTGATTTGCCGATTGGTTATTATCCGAATGATGTGCGGGCAGCTGAATATGAATTGAAGGCCGATAAGGGACATTCGTATGCACACCATTTGTTTATTGAACAAGGTGTTAAACACGCGAAGGATGGCGGACACCTATTCTTCATTGTCCCGAATAATCTGTTCGTCTCGGAGGAAGCTCCGAAACTCAATGATTTCCTGAAGAAGCATACACATATCCAAGGGATGGTGCAACTGCCGCTTTCCATGTTTAAGAGTGAAGCGGCTGCGAAAAGCATCCTGATCCTCCAAAAGAAAAAAGAGGGTATCGAAGCACCGAAGAAGGCATTGCTCGTACAACTTCCGAAGTTGTCGGATTTCGAAGCGACCAGATCTGTCATGCAACAGATGGACGATTGGTTTAAAGAGGAAAAATAGTCAATGAAAGCTGATGCCGCAGGCATTGGCTTTCATTTTTTTTGAAAGAGTGATTATTTGCAATTTTTCATTATTATTTGGTTGAATCTGCTTACCATGATAAGATTGTACAATACACTGCACGTTTCGTTGAGATGAACATTGGAAGAACTAGCTTAGAGTAAAGGAGCAGAATGGATGTCAAAAATCATGGCTATTAATGCGGGCAGTTCTTCTTTGAAGTTTCAGCTTTTTGAGATGCCAAGTGAAAAAGTAATTACAAAAGGTCTTGTAGAAAGAATCGGCTTGAAAAATTCCGTATTTACCTTAAGCGTCGAAGGCGAAAAGGTTTCTGAAACGATGGATATACCCAATCATGAAGTAGCTGTAGGGCTTTTATTGGAAAAGCTGATTGTCCATCGCATCCTTGACTCCTTTGAAGAGATAGATGGCGTAGGGCATCGGGTTGTGCATGGCGGTGAGATATTCAGCGACTCGGTCTTGATTACGGAGGACGTAATAGAGGAAATCGAAAAGCTTTCCGAGTTGGCGCCCCTTCATAATCCCGCCAATATCACCGGGATCAAAGCCTTTAGGCAAGTTCTGGATGATGTGCCAGCGGTTGCGGTATTCGACACGGCCTTCCATCAAACGATGGCAGCAGGTTCCTATTTGTACAGCTTACCTCTTGAATATTATGAAAATTACGGAATAAGGAAGTATGGGTTTCATGGTACTTCACATAAATATGTATCGCAGCGGGCTGCCGAAATGATTGGCCGTCCAATTGAACAGCTTCGATTGATATCGTGCCATTTAGGGAATGGTGCAAGCATTACGGCCATTAAGGGCGGCAAATCAATTGATACATCAATGGGATTTACACCATTGGCCGGTGTTACTATGGGAACGCGTTCAGGGAACATCGACCCTGCATTGATTCCTTATATCATGGAGAAGACGGGGAAAACAGCAGATGAAGTTCTGGATGTCCTGAATAAGAAAAGCGGCATTCTGGCTCTTTCCGGATTTTCCAGCGACCTGCGCGATATTCAAGTTGAAGCGGATAAAGGCAATGAGCGGGCTGAACTTGCACTTAAAGTTTTTGCAGACCGTATTCACAAGTACATAGGCTCCTATTCAGCTAAAATGGGAGGCGTGGACGGCATCATTTTTACAGCGGGCATCGGTGAAAACAGTCAAACCATTAGGGGGCGAATCTTGGAGGGACTTGAATTCATGGGGGTATATGGGGATAAGGATCTCAATCGCACCTCGGGTAAGGAAGCTTTCATCAATGCTCCCTATTCCCCTGTGAAAGTCATGGTCATCCCAACTAATGAAGAAATCATGATCGTCAGGGATACCGTGAAAATAGCTTTGAGCGAAACTTGGAAAACATGACTTCCTGTTTTTTTTTACTAATCCCCTTACCTCTCTGGTAAGGGGTCTTTCCCGTGAATGCAGGATATCAAATTTCATCCTTTGAATCCGCCTTCTCATGGATTATACGACCATGCACCCCATCCCTTTAAACCCTGGATTCCCATCATCTGTTCTTGAAAAGCTTCCCTCTATGGTATACTTAAGGGAGAATCCACCAATTCTGTACATAGGAGGCTTTATGCATGGAATTCACGAACCGGGAAATAAAAGTTTGGAATGAAATTAGGGAATGGCAGGAAAAACTTTATCAATATGAACCAACGGACCTTGCTGCATTATATGATAAATGGTTGGAGCAGGGGTTCGCCCTGCTTCCGGAAAACGTCCAACAACAGTTTTTTGAAAAGCTTGATACCTGGCTTTTTCATTTGCATGCCATGGTTCAGAGCTCACAAGTTCAAATAGATGCAAGAGAGCGGATTTTAGCATCTGCGCGCGTGTTTAATGAAGAAATAGAAACGTTGAGTGATTTGAATCACTTATCGATCGATCAGTTGAATTACATAGCCAATCAGCATATCGCTAAGCATCGCTTATATTCATTTGCACAAGGCGGGATGAGCGGATCAGGAGGTCTGCTTCTGCTAGGGAGCGATATTCCGGCCATGACGGTCATCAATGTAAGGATCGTACAGCTGATTGCGATGTCTTATGGTGTTGAGGTGAATACGCCGTTTGAAATGATGTTGGCCCTTAAGGTATTCAATGCAGGAGCGATGCCAAAAAGGCTCCAAGGAATAGCCTGGGAAGAATTGATCCGCGAGGTCCAGACCGCAGAAGATGACTATTTTTATTTGGGGATCGAAGAACTGACGAACCCTACCTGGATGGAACAGCCGCTGAAGCAGCTGTTGAAAGCATTATCCATTACTGTTTTTCGAAAAAAACTGGTTCGGGGCATACCATTCATCAGCATGGCCATCGGGGCTGGATCCAATTATCAAATGACCCGGAGTGTCAGTGAATTTGCCCAGAAGTTTTATCAATATCGTTATTTGCTGAAGAAGAAGGCTGATGAAGAATGAGTGTCAAGAATCATAAAAAAGCCATCACGGAGGCAGTTCGCTGCATGGTGATAACCGTCAGCGATACGCGTAATGAAGAAACGGATAAAAGTGGAGCACTGATGATGGAATTGCTGAAATCGAATGGTCAGGAAGTTACGGAATATGTAATCGTTAAAGATGAGCGGAAAGCGATTCAGGATGCGGTCACTTTTGGAAGCCAAAGCAGCATGGTTGATGTCATATTAACAAATGGAGGCACTGGCATCGCCAATAGGGATGTAACGATCGAGGCGGTCAAAGAGTTGATGACCAAGGAGATTCCCGGTTTTGGCGAGATTTTTCGAATGCTCAGCTATCAAGAGGATATCGGGTCTGCCGCCATCCTATCAAGGGCGATTGCCGGAGTCGTGAACAACAAAGCGGTTTTTTCCACCCCAGGCTCATCAGGGGCGGTTCGGCTTGCGATGAATAAATTGATTCTCCCGGAATTGGGACATGTCGTTGGTGAACTTCGCAAGGATTTATAAGAGGGATGCAAAAAAAGCCACAGTTTTAAACTGTGGCTTTTTTTGCATGGAAATGGCCTTAATTATGCATCTTTTCACTCACGGCTTGATTGGCACGATACCAAAGCCATAAATCATTAATGATGGAAGCAAGTTCCGCAATTTCGGAATTGAGCTGGCATGATTTGGCGAAATTACTCTCATCGGAGAGCCGAAACTGCTTTCGGTTAATGGTGGATTCCAGTTCCTTGATGCGGTCCGGGATGCTTCCCCGGATATTCTCCCAGTGTACGAGTATTTGCTGTTGCTCGCCTTTTGTATATTCATCCCACTCCAGATTCAAATCGGGAATTGAGATGCCAAGCCGTTCATCATAGGTAAATAGCTTTTTCATATGCCCTCCGCTTTTCGATTTTTCATACTACTAGTTTACTATATTCTCGCGGAAGCATCCAATGTGTAAATTCCCTGAAAATATTAGCGGATTATTTAGCAAAATCTTTAAAATACCCCTTGTATTCCTTTAATAAAGATGATAAAGTACTAATCATAGATTGAATAAAAATAACAAACGATGAATTTTTATTCACATGAAAGGACGATGAAAATGAAAAATCAAAAAGTTGTTTTAGCATATTCCGGAGGTTTGGATACTTCCGTTGCAATTAAATGGTTACAAGATCAAGGGTACGAAGTTGTGGCATGCTGCTTGGATGTCGGTGAAGGGAAAGATTTGGATTTCATTAAAGAAAAAGCGATCACTGTTGGTGCGGTAAGTTCCTATGTCATTGATGCGAAGGACGAATTCGCTGATGAATTCGCATTGACTGCTCTTCAGGCACATACTTTGTATGAAGGGAAATATCCATTGGTATCAGCATTATCACGTCCGCTGATCGCGAAGAAATTAGTGGAAGTGGCTGAAGCGGAAAACGCGGTAGCCGTTGCACACGGTTGTACGGGAAAAGGAAATGACCAAGTGCGTTTCGAAGTATCCATCTCAGCCTTGAACCCTAATTTGCAAGTTCTTGCACCTGTTCGTGACTGGAAATGGTCTCGTGAAGAGGAGATTGAATATGCAGCGAAAAATGGCATTCCCGTTCCGATTGGCATGGCGAGTCCGTTCTCGATTGACCAAAACCTTTGGGGAAGAAGTAACGAATGTGGAATCCTGGAAGATCCTTGGGCAGCTCCACCGGAAGATGCATATGATTTGACTGCAAGCCTTGAATGTACGCCAGATACTGCTGATATCATTGAAATTGGTTTTGAACAAGGTGTTCCAGTTACATTGAATGATAAAAACTATAAATTGGCTGACCTGATTGTCGAGTTGAATCAAATTGCCGGCAAACACGGAGTTGGACGTATCGATCACGTTGAAAATAGATTAGTAGGAATCAAATCACGTGAAGTCTATGAAGCTCCTGGTGCGATGACATTGATAGCTGCACACAAAGAACTTGAAGATATCACGCTTGTAAAAGAATTGGCTCACTTCAAACCAGTGATCGAGAAGAAAATGACTGAATTGATTTATGAAGGACTTTGGTTCTCTCCGCTTCAAAAAGCTTTGGCTGCATTCCTGAAAGAAACACAAGTGAATGTAACGGGTACGGTCCGTGTGAAACTATTCAAAGGTCATGCGATTGTTGAAGGAAGAAAATCCGAGTACTCCCTATATGACGAAAAATTGGCTACCTATACAAAAGCAGACGAATTCGATCATGATGCAGCAGTTGGATTCATTAAGTTATGGGGACTTCCAACGAAAGTGAACAGCATGGTCAATAACAAGAAGGTGACAGTGTGAGCAGCAAGCTTTGGGGAGGAAGATTCACGAAATCTGCAGAAGAATGGGTAGATGAGTTTGGAGCTTCCATTTCCTTTGACCAGGAACTTGTGCTTGAAGATATTCAAGGCAGTTTAGCTCATGTAACCATGTTAAAGCAATGCAGCATTTTACCTGAAGAAGATGCGGATCAGATCATTGTGGGTCTGAAAAGTTTACAGGAAAAAGCTGAGAAGGGTGAATTGACTTTTAAGGTTGAGATGGAAGATATCCATCTTAATCTGGAAAGTATGCTAATAAGCGAAATCGGTCCAGTTGGCGGAAAGCTTCATACAGGAAGAAGCCGTAATGACCAAGTTGCGACCGACCTTCATCTGTATATGCGGAACCAAACGAAAGTAATTCTGGAACTCATCAATGATTTGCAAATAGCGATTTTGGGACAATCCAAGAAAAATGTGGAAACACTAATTCCAGGTTATACACATTTGCAGCGTGCACAGCCCATTTCATTTGCCCATCACTTAATGGCTTATTTTTGGATGCTTGAGCGTGATAAGCAGCGCTTCACCGAGAGTTTCAAAAGGATCAATGTTTCTCCATTGGGTGCTGGGGCATTAGCTGGGACGACTTTCCCGATTGACCGTGCCCTCAGTGCCGAGCTATTGGGGTTTGACGGAATTTACGAAAACAGCCTTGATGCGGTAAGTGATCGTGATTTTGCCATTGAATTCATGAGCAACAGTGCGACAATGATGATGCATTTATCCCGTTTCAGCGAAGAAATCATACTTTGGTCAAGCCAGGAATTCCAATTCATTGAATTGGATGATGCGTTTTCCACGGGAAGCAGCATTATGCCGCAAAAGAAAAACCCTGATATGGCGGAATTGATCCGTGGTAAAACAGGACGGGTTTATGGGAACCTAACGGGGTTATTGACTGTTTTGAAAGGACTGCCGCTTGCTTATAACAAAGATATGCAAGAAGATAAAGAAGGCGTTTTTGATACGGTTAAGACCATTGTTGGTTCACTTAAAATATTTGCCGGCATGATTTCAACGATGAAAGTGAAAACGGACGTAATGGAAAAAGCAACAAGAAATGACTTCTCGAATGCAACGGAATTAGCTGATTACCTAGCTTCAAAGGGAATGCCTTTCCGTAAGGCGCACGAAGTGGTCGGGAAGCTTGTATTGTTCTGTGTCCAGAATGGCTGCTATTTAGTGGACCTAAGCATTGAACAATTCCAGGAAGCTTCCGCGTTGTTTGAACAGGATATTTATGATGCATTAAATCCTTATGAAGCAGTTAAACGCCGTAACAGTGCGGGCGGTACAGGTTTTGCCCAAGTCTTGCTGGCGATAGAAAAAGCGGAAAAACTGGTAAGTGAATAACAGGAAAAAGCTCGTTCACCCATTTGGTGAACGAGCTTTTTATCATTTTCTTTTATCAATTCGTACGCACGATCATTACATCACAGTTAGAATGGCGAACGATGCCTTCCGACACGCTGCCGATAAGGAAACGTTCGACTGCGTTAAGGCCCGTTGCACCGCATACAATTAAATCGATCGAATGCTTTTTCGCTAAATCCCTTGGAATTTGAACTTTAGGAGAACCATATGCAACTTCTGTTTGGACCTTTGCAATCCCGGATGCAATGGCTTCCGTTTTATACTTGTCTAATAGCTCATTTGCAAAGGTTTCAGAGTGATCACGGATAGTCATATCATAAGCTTCGACAGTAGGGAAATTCCTTGTATCCACGATATGTGTGAGCACAAGGGTAGCGTCACTGAGTTTTGCTAAATAGATTGCCTTTTTTAGGGCCCACTCTGCTTCTTCCGAGCCGTCCACTGCTACAAGAATATTTTTATAATCTATACTATTCAAGTGAATCTCCTCCTTCTATTTCATTCCTATTATACAATTATTTACCTAATGGATCTGATTTCAATTGTAACAAATTAGCGAATGTTTTAGCCAATGATCTGGAAATCGCAAAATGAAAAAAAAGATTCTAACCTTATTATGATGAAAAGATAAGCACAATCATTGCATGAACGAAACTCTCGACTTTTTTACCTTATTTGTTCATTTATGGTAAATTTAATGGAGGAGGGGAGTTTTTTATTTGAGTGTCTCAAGAATATTAAACTATGCATTATATTTATACGTGCTTTTGTATGCTTTGATATATTTCATTTATATTTTTTACATCAATGCTGTACATGCTTCGATCAGTTTAATGAGTATATCAGCAATGCTGCTTCCATTTGTTCTTTTACTATTTTTTCAATGGATTTCATGGAAATATACCGATCAGCATAATAAAAGGAAAATCAAAATTAGATTAATAGTCATATCGATCCTTGGCTTTTCTCTTTTATTTTATTGTGTTTTTTTGTTAGGGGTAAATGAAAATGAATCAAGGTTCACCACTGAAAGATGGTTAAATGATGATGAAGGAAGAGTATATCTGGTTGATGACTTAATGAATGAACATGAATTGATAGGCATGACAAAAGAAGAAGTGATCACGCTTTTGGGGTCCCCAACAGAAACGGAATATTTTAGAGAAAGATAATGTTGTTTATTTTCTTGGTGCTGAGAGGGGAATCATAAGAATAGATAGTGAATGGCTGGTCATTTGGTTTGACGGCCGTGATAAAGCAGTGAAGTATGAACTGCGGACCGATTAGTAAAATGAATTTTGATTAATAGATACCCCCGTCTTAAATGAAGGCGGGGGTATCTGGGTTACGTTATATTAAATGGTCAATAGATTATCACTTTATGATTTGCAGGCTCTTCGGGAATTTGGTCAAAACCTCACAGCCGGTATCGGTGATCAGTAGATCGTCTTCAATCCTGACGCCTGCAACATTTGGAACATATATGCCAGGTTCGATGGTATAAACCATTCCGGATTGAAGTTCGAGGGAATTCGTTTCAGTCAAGGATGGATACTCATGGACGCTGATCCCAAGTCCGTGGCCGAGCCTGTGCGGGAAGAATTCACCATATCCTTTATTCCTGATGATGTTTCTGGCAGTCAAGTCTATCTCGGAACAGGATACACCAGGTTTACTGGCTGCAACGGCAGCTTCTTGTGCTTTAAGTACAGTTTCATATATCTCTGCCTGTTTATCATTGATATCTCCGTAAGCAACCGTTCTAGTGATGTCAGAGCAGTACCCTTCATGAACGACGCCCAGGTCAAAGAGGACAAGGTCGCCGCGCTGAACCTTCGTATTCCCGGGTGTGCCATGTGGGGAAGCGCCATTTTTACCAGTCAGGACCATGGTGGAAAAAGACATTTGGCTAACTCCGGCTTTTTTCAATTCGTATTCTATCGCTGCAAGGATTTCCATTTCCGTTTTACCTTCATGAATTTCACTGACACCCACTTCAATCGCGAAGTCGGCAAGGCGGCATGCTTCACGGATTTTGACCATTTCATCTTCCGATTTGATCATTCGCATCCTTTGAAGTTTTTCTTCTGCGGAAACGAGCTTTGGTGCTCCGAAGTATTGTTGGACCTTTTCATAACGTTCTACATTCATATGCTCTTTTTCAATGGCCATTGTATTAATGGTTAACCCGCGATTCTCCACTGCTTGCCTAACTTTTTCCCATGGATTTTCAATGTCGGTGTAACCGATGATATCTCCAGCCCATCCAGCCTGTTTAGCATCCGGAACTTCCATCTGCGGGCAGACAAGGAATGGGTCGGCATTTTCAAAAATGGCAAGTGCCAGCAGTCTTTCGTGAGGATCACTAAAAAAACCGCTCAAATAGAAGATGCTCTCTGTAGATGTAAGTAAAGCGGCTTCAGTCTCATTGGCCTGTAGCCAATTTTGTAGTTCTGTCAAACGTTCATTCATGACGGTACCTCCATTAATAAGATATAATTACCTTAGCAATATTTAAAAGTATAGTAAATGGGAAAGGCCTAAGAAAGCTACTTAAAAAATTAGTGGGTATGGGAAGGGAGCATCAAAAATGAAAGTATCTTTTCATGGACATGCAGTTGTAAAAGTCGAAACGAATGGTAAAACGATTGTAATCGATCCATTCATTACTGGAAACGAATTGACCGATTTGAAGGTAGAAGATGTGAAACCGGATGTGATCATCTTAACACATGGCCATAATGACCACGTCGGTGATACGGTTGAATTGGCCAAAAGGCATGATGCACTTGTCATCGGCATTGCAGAGATTGCCGACTACCTGGGTGCTCAAGGGGTTAAGACCCACGGGATGAGCATCGGCGGAGCTTTCGAGTTCGACTTTGGAAAAGTGAAACTGACGCCAGCTTTTCATGGAACGGGATTCAATAACGGAGAGGGGCAAATCATTTATCTGGGAATGCCTGCTGGCATATTGCTTACGATAGAAGGGAAAACGATCTATCATGCAGGGGATACAGCGGTATTTTCCGATATGAAACTGATCGGGGAGCGACATCCGATTGACTTGGCATTCTTGCCAATCGGTGACAATTACACCATGGGCCCGGAAGATGCAGCACTTGCAGCGAAATTCCTTCAAGCCAAACAAGTCGTGCCGATTCATTACAATACTTTCCCTGTCATCAAACAGGATCCTGACAAATTCATCGACTTGCTTGAAGAGGGAAATGGATTGATCATGGAAGCCGGGGATGAAATAGAATTTTAATAAGAGCGGGAGCCTGCAGGGGCTTCCGTTTTTTTATGTGGATTGAATGGGGATAGCCGACCGAATTGATGGATTTCCCTTTAGCATTTGCCTTTTACGCAGATGTTTCCAGCGATAGGAAAGTAAAGTCTCGTTCAGCAGCCAAGTCTTTTTTCCTTTCTCAGGCATAAAATGAATAGATGAAAAAAGGGGGGGATTGGATGAAACAGAGGTTATTACTGTGTTTGCTTTTATGCGGTGTGATGCTGTATTATGCCGTGCCGCGTTTGTCGTTGGAAAGTGGCGGTCTGGAGAGTCTGTTTGCTGGATCCTGGCTGTTGTTTGCATTGTTGGCGGTAGCTGGAAACTTGACGGGCATACTATATTCTCCTAAGAAACAAAAGGTAAAACGCCAGCAGGAATACAAAAGGTTGCGTCAATACTAGTAGTTGTTTGATAAACTAGGCTCTTTGACCTTATAATGGGGAATAGGAATACCGTGAAAAGGGTGAAGCGCTTGGCTACAAAGCATGAACAAATATTAAAACATATCGATGGGCTCCCTGTTGGCGAAAAGATTTCCGTCCGTCAAATTGCGAAAGCATTGAATGTTAGTGAAGGTACGGCATACCGGGCAATTAAAGAGGCGGAGAACCAGGGCTACGTGAGCTCGATTGAGCGGGTAGGCACGATCCGTATTGAGAAAAAGAAAAAAGAGAATATTGAAAAGCTCACTTTCGCAGAGGTAGTCAATATTGTTGACGGACAAGTTCTTGGTGGGAAAACGGGACTTCATAAGACATTAAATAAATTCGTCATCGGGGCAATGAAGCTGGATGCCATGATGAGATATACAGGTGCAGGAAACCTGCTGATAGTCGGGAACCGTACACAGGCCCACGAGCATGCGTTAAAAGCTGGTGCAGCGGTACTGATCACCGGGGGATTCGATACGGAAGAGCCCGTTAAAAGGTTAGCCGATGAATTGGAGATGCCAGTCATCTCAACGAGTTACGATACGTTTACCGTCGCAACGATGATCAATCGGGCGATCTATGACCAATTGATCAAAAAGGAAATCTTGCTGGTGGAGGATATTTTGACACCCGTACAGGAAACGACCTTTTTAACAGTCGGTGACCGGGTTCAGACTTGGCATGAACTGAATCAGGAATCCGGGCATAGCCGTTTCCCTGTTGTCGATGACAATATGAAGGTTCAAGGAATGGTCACATCAAAAGATATCATCGGACAGGAAGAGCTGACTCTCATTGATAAGGTGATGACGAAAAACCCGATGACCGTAGGTGATAAAATGAGTGTGGCATCTTCTGCACATATGATGGTTTGGGAAGGGATAGAGTTAATCCCGGTCGTGAATGACAGTCATATCCTAAAGGGTATCGTGAGCAGGCAGGATGTGCTGAAGGCACTGCAAATGAGTCAAAGGCAGCCTCAGGTCGGCGAAACGATCGACGATACGATCACCAGCCAGCTAGTGATGACTTCGAATCGAGGCAAGGGCGAGGAAGTGTATAACTATGGCGTCACTCCGCAGATGACCAATTACCTTGGGACCATTTCAAGCGGTGTGTTCACGACATTGGTCACCGACTCGGCAAACCGTGCACTTCGAAGCTATAAGCGCGGTGACTTGGTCGTGGAAAACATGACTATCTACTTCATCAAACCAGTACAGATCGACAGTACGCTTGAAATCCATCCGCGTGTCCTTGATGTAGGACGTAAATTCGGAAAAGTGGATGTCGAGGTGTTTAACCAAGGCAAACTTGTCGGCAAGGCGATGTTGACTTGCCAATTGCTGGACCGATCATGAAAAATAAAAAGGATAATCGAAATTCGATTATCCTTTTTGATTTGCAGCTTCTTCGATTGCATGCGGCAGGTAAAATTTATACATTTTATAGCCGCCCCAAATACTGAATAGGCCAACGAAGATGAAAACGGCAGCAATGATATAAGTGATGGTCGTGTGGAATAGAAAAAGCTGATTGATTCCGAATAGTGCGACAAAGGCACCAAGGGCAATGGATGACTTCCCTGAAATCCACTTTTTCTCCATCGGCATTCTGGTTCGGACCGATTTGATTTTATAAAACAGATAGACCCCTAGTGAAAGAACGATCAAGGTGACAAGAATAGGCATCGTTTGAAATTCCCCCAATTTAACATATGTACCTTTTTATTGTAGCGGGAAATGAAAGAGAATGCCACAGTAAACAAGATGAGTCTTCCTATTTCCCCAATTTTTTGATTAAATGAAATATATCATCTTAATTAGGCTCGATGATACATATGTGAAGGGGAGATCAATATGAAAGCTGAAATATTAGCAGATATAAAGCGTTATGATACTATCATTCTCCATCGTCATGTCCGTCCAGATCCGGACGCTTATGGTTCACAGGGGGGATTGGCGGAAATCCTGAAAGCATCTTTCCCCGAAAAGCGAATTTTTACGGTCGGGAAAGAAGAACCGTCATTGAATTACTTAAGAAGGCTCGATGAGATTTCGGATGAAACATATCAAGGTGCTTTGGTCATCGTTTGTGATACCGCAAATACGGACCGGATTTGTGATGCACGGTACACGACGGGGGATAAACTGATTAAGATCGATCATCATCCTAATGAAGATCCATATGGGGATATGCGTTGGGTCGATACATCCGCAAGTTCCACAAGTGAAATGATTTATGAGTTTTACCAGTTCGGTAAAGAACAGGGCTTGAAGATGAGTGATGAAGCGGCACGCCTTCTATATGCAGGAATTGTTGGAGATACAGGTCGTTTCCTATTCCAAAGTACGACTGAAAAGACATTTGCCTATGCCAGTGAATTGATTCACTATTCGTTCTCCCGCCCGCAGTTATATCAGGAGATGTATGACGTCGAGGAAAGCATAGTACGGTTGAATGGCTATGTGCTGCAGCATTTTGAAATCCTTCCATATGGAACGGGGAAAATGATCATCACAAAAGATATACTTGAAAAATTCCATGCTTCTACATCTGAGGCATCCCAGCTCGTTTCCTCGCTCGGTTCGATTAAAAATGTTAAGTCATGGGTATTTTTCATTGAAGAAGATAAAGAAATCAGAGTCCGTTTCCGTTCTAAAGGACCAATCATCAATACGATTGCCCGTAAATATAACGGCGGAGGCCACCCGCTTGCAGCAGGGGCTTCGATTCATTCTTGGGATGAAGTGGATAATATCCTTGCCGACATGGAAGAGTTGAATAAAGCGGAATGAAAAAAATTTAAAGACCAAATCGCATATGATTTGGTCTTTAAATTTAGTGGATATTATTAAGAAGTAGTTCTTTTTAGTTTGATTTCAATATTCATTTTCGTATAAAACATGATTTCAACGACTTCAAGTTGATAGCGCTTTTTATTGATGGTCACGATCTTATTTTCTATGGATTTTTTCAAAAGCACCTTTCCGTCATAGACACTGGCGACATCTTTGGCGAGAAGAGAGGAAAGGTCGTCCTCAATCACATCCTCAGCTTCTGCAATACTCAGCCGATCCAGACTGTATTTTTCATTCGTAATGGTTACTTCCACTTCCTGAATCGTCAGGATCTCCTCGTTTTTCTGGTTCAATTTTTTATAATCCTGCTCCCAAATTGCGATTTTTCCGTTTAAATCCTTGATCTTTTCTCTTTGTTCGTGAAGGGTCAGGATCTGCTTCTCCTGCTGGACACCATGCATATAAAAGAAAATCCCCCAGCTGATCAATCCGCCAAGTGCGGCTCCGGCAAAAAAACGCTGCCAAGTGGGAGACCGGTGATAAGGAGGAATCCTCATGATGAAATATGCTCCTGGGTGAACCAGTTTATGATCAGAGCTCCTGTCTGTGCTCCGCCAAGTGCAGATAGAATCAATAGGACCTGCTTGACTATATCTTTCGTTTCTCCGTGGAAAATACCGCGTTCGAAATTATAGACCATATCGAAAGTACCCCCGATTGCAGCGACAATCGCCCAAATACGAAGGCTGTCCGACAGCCGGAATACAGTCGTCATCGGGGCTTGTCCAGTAAAAAAAGCGGCGAGGCCCCCGATTATCGAGCCGCCAAGCAATACGCCAAGCGCTATGAAAAAGCTGTTGAGAAAGGCTGGAACAAATGCTTCATTCATATATCATCATCCTTTTTTGCTTGATATTCTTCTATTCCATTTATATGGGAAGTTCAGAGGTAATATGATAGTCGCCGGAAATCAGGAAGTTAAATGGCATTGGTAATGAGAACATATTTTCTTTTTTTGAAATAAACACTATAATGAAAAGAAACATGCCTTACAAAGGTGGGAGAAAAAACGTGTATACTCATCTCCATATTCAGAGCGGATACAGCCTGCTGACAAGTACGGTCAAGATCACTGAACTTGTGGCCAAAGCGAAAGCTGATGGCTGTAAAAGTCTTGCCTTAACCGATCGAAATGTTATGTACGGTTCGGTCTATTTTTATAAAGAATGCAAGAGACAGGGGATAAAGCCGATCGTCGGCATACTTGCGGAAGTCCTTGATGAACGGGAATCTGCACATGGACTTCTTTTATTGGCAAAAAGTCTCCAAGGATATCAAAACCTGCTTAAAATAAGCAGTGCAATAAAAACTAAATCCCCGTCAGGCATTCCAATGAATTGGCTTAAAGCCTATTCCCAGGGCTTGATTGCAATCACACCGGGTGCGGAGGGGCAAATAGAAACGCTATTGAGAGAAGAAAATCCTGAAGAAGCCAAACAGGCAGCAGGACGATTTCTTCAAATTTTTGGTCATGATAACTTTTATGTATCCATACAGAGACTTTCGATTGCCGATGAGGAAAAAGGTAACGAAGCCATAAGTCAGCTGGCGAGAGATTTAGAGATAAAGATTGTCGCGACGAATCCGGTCTATTATTTGAACGAAAGCGATGCACTCGCTCATGAAGTCTTATTGGCGATTGGAAATGGCGACAAGCTGGCGGATGAGACGCATACGGTTCTTGAATCCGATCAATTTTATTTGAAAAGCCGGGCTCAGATGGCAGAACTATTCCATGACAGACCGGATGCACTTGAAAATACACTACATATTGACGCGCAATGCAATCTGGAAATTCCATTTCATCGTTCACTGCTTCCTAAGTACCCTACTGAAGATGGAGTCACAGCCGAGGAAATGCTCGAAGCCATCTGTTTCCAAGGGCTGAAGAAAAGATTGCCGGAGCCATCCATTCAATATGAAGAGCGCCTACGATATGAATTGGATATCATCACCAAGATGAAATTCAGCGATTACTTTTTAATCGTTTGGGATTTCATGAAATTCGCTAAGGACCATCAAATCCTGACTGGACCTGGAAGGGGATCGGCCGCTGGATCGATGGTCGCTTATGTGCTGTCGATAACGGATGTCGATCCACTCGAACATTCCTTGCTGTTCGAGCGTTTCCTGAATCCGGAACGTGTCTCGATGCCGGATATCGACATTGACTTTCCGGATAACCGCCGTGAAGAAGTGATTGCCTATGTCGCGAAGAAATACGGGGAACTTCATGTAGCACAAATCATAACCTTCGGAACATTGGCTGCCAAGGCTGCGTTAAGGGACACAGGACGTGTTTTCGGCTTGAATTCAAAGGAACAGGAAGCGGTATCGAAAATGATTCCAGGCCGATTGGGCATCACGCTTCCCGAGGCTTTCAAGGAATCGAAAAAGCTCAGGGAATTCGTTAATGAGAGTGACCTGAACCAAAAACTTTTTCAAACCGCATTATTGCTAGAAGGTCTGCCTCGCCATGCTTCGACACATGCTGCCGGCGTCGTCATCAGCGACCAGGCACTGACCGAACATATCCCGATTCAAGGAGGGCATGAAGGCATCCATCTGACTCAATATCCAATGGACCTTCTCGAAGAACTGGGACTTCTTAAAATGGATTTTCTTGGACTCCGCAATTTAACGCTCATCGATAATATTTTAAATAACATCAAAAAGGGAACGGGGAAAAAGCTCGACTTGTCCCATATTCCGATGGATGACCCCGAGACGCTGGCCCTTTTAGGGAGAGGTGAAACCACCGGAGTGTTTCAATTTGAATCGGATGGCATCCGGAAGGTTTTGATCAAACTGAAACCGAACCGATTCGAGGATATCGTCGCGGTCAATGCACTATACCGTCCAGGTCCGATGGAAAATATACCGCTGTTCATCGAGCGAAAACATGGACTGGCTCCGATTGATTACCTGCACGAGGATTTGAAGGATATCCTCGAGCCTACATACGGGGTCATCGTTTATCAAGAACAAATTATGCAAATTGCCTCCCGCTTAGCCGGTTTTTCATTAGGGGAGGCTGACCTGCTCCGTCGTGCAGTTTCGAAGAAGAAGAAGGATGTTCTGGATCAAGAGCGGCAGCATTTTGTGAGCGGCTCATTGAAACAAGGATACTCCGAAAAAACGGCAGATGAGATATATTCCCTGATTGTCCGCTTCGCTAACTATGGATTCAACCGAAGCCATGCGGTGGCGTATAGTTTCATCGCTTATCAGCTGGGTTACTTGAAAACCCACCATCCGGAATATTTCATGGCAGCACTCCTGACATCGGTCGTCGGGAATGATGAAAAGATTTCGCAATATATCCGCGAAGCAAAAAAGAAAGGGATAATGGTTCTGCCTCCCTCGATTAACCGGAGCGGTTACCCATTTTTACCGGAAAAGGAAGGGATCCGTTATAGCCTTGGAGCTATAAAAGGGATAGGCGGGACGGTCCTAAAAGAAATCTTTGCTGCGAGGCGGCAGAAGAAGTTCGCTGATTTATTCGATTTCTGTTTGCGCGTTTCGGGAAAAATCGTAAATAGAAAAGTGTTGGAGGCACTTGTGCATTCAGGTGCATTTGATGAATTTGGTGAAGACCGGGCAACATTGTTGGCGAGCTTGGATGTAGCGATCAATCATACGGAATTGGTTAATCCGGATGATGACCTATTCGATATGTTTTCGGATGGCGAATTTTCACTCAAACCGAAATACAACCGGGTCGAGCCGATCCCTATCGAGCACAAACTCTCATTGGAAAAAAGCGCATTGGGGCTTTATCTATCGAATCATCCGGTGACAAGCTACAGAGAACTTTTTCAGCACTTCGGCTGTTTGACCATAGATGAAGCTACTAATAAAAAGGAATCAAAAGTCTTACTTGGCGCATACATTACGTCGGTTAAAACCATAAGGACAAAAAAGGGCGATGTGATGGCTTTCTTGAGCGTCAGTGATGAAGAGGGGGATATTGAAGCGGTCGTATTTCCAAATGTTTATAAAAACCACTCTGCCGACTTGAATCACGGACAACTCGTTATGCTGCAAGGGACATTGGAAGAACGGGATGGAAAAACACAGCTCCTGATCAGGAACGTATACCCGCTAGAAAAAGTGAAGCAGATGAAAGAAGAAAAAAACGGAACAATATTCCTGAAAATAGAGGCTGGCAAGCAAACGAAGGATACACTGCAAAAAATAAAAAAAATTTTAATGCAGCATAGCGGTGAAACCAAGGTCATGCTTTTTTACGAGAGGGAAAACCGCTATGTACAGCTATCTTATTGGGATTGGGTCAATCCTACAGATAGTCTAATGCAGTCACTATTTGACTTGGTCGGAAAAGGGAATGTGGTTTACAAGAAAGAATAACTGTTTTACAACTTTAATAGTTATGTTATATTGAAAACAGGCCGCTGTGGTCTGACCACTAGATTTCAGCATATAAGATTTGGTTTACCCAATTTGTTTTAGGAGTGAAACTATGACATTAAGAGAAGAAGCATTACATATGCACCGCTTGAATCAAGGAAAATTAGAAACAGTATCGAAAGTACCGGTAAGGAATGCAGTAGATTTAAGCCTGGCTTATTCTCCTGGTGTCGCAGAACCGTGTAAAGATATTTACGATAAGCCGGAAACCGTTTATGACTATACAATGAAGGGGAATACTGTTGCCGTTATTTCTGATGGAACGGCTGTGTTGGGACTTGGAAACATCGGCCCGGAAGCCGCTATGCCGGTTATGGAAGGAAAAGCCGTTTTATTTAAAAGCTTCGCTGGAGTGGACGCTTTCCCAATCTGTTTAAAAACGACGGATGTGGACAAAATTGTAGAGACCGTTAAATTACTCGAACCGACTTTCGGTGGAGTGAACTTAGAGGACATTGCCGCACCAAATTGTTTTGAAATTGAAGAACGCCTCAAGAAAGAAATGAATATTCCTGTTTTTCATGATGATCAGCACGGTACAGCCATTGTTACTGTTGCCGGACTTGTAAACGCGTTACGACTTGTGAATAAATCAATGTCGGAAATTAAAGTGGTAGCGAATGGAGCAGGAGCTGCGGGCATTGCCATCATTAAATTGCTTTATAGCTATGGAGTTCGTGACATTATCATGTGTGATACGAAGGGTGCCATTTATGAGGGCCGTTCGACAGGTATGAATGATACAAAAGAACAAGTGGCGAAAGTGACCAATCGAAATAAGGTTTCAGGACCATTGGAAACTGTCATTCAAAACGCTGATGTATTTATAGGTGTTTCTGCCGCAGGTGCATTGACAAAAGAAATGGTTTCTTCGATGAATCGGGATGCGATCATTTTCGCGATGGCTAATCCAGATCCGGAAATCATGCCGGAAGATGCGAAAGCAGCGGGTGCCAAGGTTGTTGGAACAGGCCGTTCGGATTTCCCGAATCAGGTCAATAACGTCCTTGCTTTCCCTGGGATTTTCCGTGGGGCCTTAGATGTACGTGCGACTCATATCAATGAAAAAATGAAGGTTGCTGCAGTACAAGCCATTGCCGGTTTAATACAGGAAAATGAATTAAACGAAGACTACGTTATCCCTGCTCCATTTGATGAGAGAGTAGCACCTGCCGTTGCGGCTGCTGTTGCCAAGGCAGCGATGGAAACGGGAGTGGCTAGAATTAATGTGGATCCCGAGGAAATTAAAGAAAAAACAAGGAAATTAGCGATCATTGGAAAAAGTGAGGAATAATTAATTTGGCAGGTCGTACTTCTTCATCCAAAATTTATCTCGATGTCGTTGAGAGCCTACGTAGCATGATTGAAGCGGACAGCCTCCTGCCGGGAGATAAAATCCCATCCGAACGGGAGTTATCGGATCGTTTTAATGTTGGCCGTTCCTCTGTCCGTGAAGCATTGCGTGCCTTAGAGCTATTAGGATTAATAGAAACAAGGCGTGGTGAAGGGACGTTTATCAGGGATTTCCAGGAGCATAAGCTAGTCGAGCTTCTGGGAACCTTTTTTTTGCAAGATAAAAAAGTACAAGAAGATTTGTCTGAGACGAAAAGGCTGATTGAAATTGACTGTTTGCGGATCGTCGCTTTTTTCGCTACGGCTGAGGATATCAAAAGATTAATGGCGTGGGTCAAAGCGGATGAGTTTCATGATGATGATTTCTTCTTAAGAATTGCCATTATGAATCGCAATCGTTTGCTGGAAAGAATTTGGCGCATTGTCAACAGCTATGCTAGAACATCAGAGATGGTACAGGGTAATGTGAAAAAAGAAGATTATCTGGCACTTCTTACATATTTGCTCGAACGTGATGAAGAAAAAGCCATCGAAACGTATCTTATTAGAATTAGAAATATGTCGAAGGACGAGTGACACCTTTTTACACGATACTAATTTTATTTCTGATATAGTTTGTACCAAGTATCATAAAATAGATAATTGGTGGTAAAGGGAGGATTAAGCTTGCTTAAAGAGCTATTTGCGAAGTCTAAGAAGAAATATGCAACGGTTCCTTTAGATCGGGAGAAACAAGATGTACCAGAAGGAATCATGACAAAGTGCACCGGCTGTAAAAAAATCATGTATACAAAAGAATTGGTGAAAAACAAGAAAGTCTGTCTGCATTGCGGGTACCATCATCCGATGTCTTCCCATGAGCGCATCGAATTTTTATTCGACGCGGGCAGTTTTAATGAGTTTGATAAAGAAATGATTTCAGTTAACCCGCTTGAATTTCCGGATTACTTGGATAAATTGGAAAAAGATAAGAAGAAAGCCAAGATTAATGAGGCTGTTGTCACAGGAGTGGGAAGCATCAATGGGTACCAAGTTTCATCAGCCATCATGGATTCGAATTTCCGGATGGGAAGCATGGGATCCGTTGTTGGGGAAAAAATTACCCGTGCCATTGAACGTGCAGCTGAATTGAAGATACCGTTCATCATATTTACGGCATCAGGCGGCGCTCGGATGCAGGAGGGTGTATTAAGCTTGATGCAGATGGCAAAGACAAGTGCGGCACTCAAGATGTTCAGCAATGAAGGCGGACTGATCATTTCAATGATGACCCATCCTACCACAGGTGGGGTTTCGGCAAGTTTCGCGTCACTTGGCGATATTAATCTAGCCGAACCTGGAGCCCTAATTGGTTTTGCGGGCCGAAGAATCATTGAACAGACGATCCATGAAGAGCTTCCTGAAGATTTCCAAACCGCTGAATTCTTGATGAAGCACGGCCAATTGGATGCGGTCGTCAAACGTACGGAAATGAAGGAAACATTGACGACGATCCTTAAAATCCATGCCCCGGGCGGTGAATGGTTATGATTTATGAATTAGAGTTTGAGCGTCCCGTTACGGACCTTAGAAATAAGATTAAAGAGCTAAAGGCAATTTCGAAGGATGCTGATGTAGACCTTACAGCTGAAATCGAAACATTGGAAAAACGTTTAGAGAAGCTGGAAGTGGATATTTATAACCATCTAAAACCGTGGGATCGTGTTCAGATTGCCCGGCATCCAGCCCGTCCGACGACGCTTGATTACATTCCCCTATTATTCAATGACTTCATCGAGTTTCATGGTGACCGTTATTATGGGGATGATGAAGCGATTGTCGCTGGAATCGCAGAATTTGATGGACTTGCCGTGACTGTCATCGGTCATCAACGAGGTAAAGATACGAAGGAAAACATCCGTCGAAACTTTGGTATGCCCCATCCTGAAGGCTATCGAAAAGCTTTGCGTCTGATGAAACAGGCGGAAAAATTCAACCGGCCGATTATCTGTTTCATTGATACGAAGGGAGCTTTCCCTGGTAAAGCTGCTGAAGAGCGCGGGCAAAGTGAAGCCATTGCGAAAAACCTTTTCGAAATGGCAGGGCTGAAGGTGCCGGTCATCAGTATTGTCATCGGTGAAGGCGGAAGCGGCGGTGCATTGGCACTTGGCGTCGGAGACCGAATTTTCATGCTTGAGAACTCAACATATTCGGTAATTTCCCCTGAAGGGGCTGCAGCCTTGCTTTGGAAGGATGCTTCTCAGGCTAAGAGGGCAGCGGAATCGATGAAAATCACGGCTCCCGACTTAAACCGCTTAGGAGTAATCGATGAGATCATTCCTGAAGTGAGGGGCGGCGCCCACCGGGATTCAAATTTACAGGCTGAAGCCATCAAGGAAATCCTGAAACGTTCATTCAATGAACTTCTACCATTGAATAGTGATGATCTTATCAACCAGCGCTATATGAAATTCAAGAAAATCGGTGAATATGAATTTGCAAAACAACCTGAGGGAGAACCTAAGGAAGTGGAACAGCATTCATAAACACATTTTGCAAAAGGAAAAACGTGCTGCCTGTGGCAACACGTTTTTTCATCCTTTCATGGGCGCATATGTATTCATTATCGAAACGAGTAAAGAATATGGTTTGTGTGTAGATTGTAAACTTTTACGCCATTTTACTTCAATTTCTGAAGATAATCGGTTAGGCTTATAACATCAAGTGTGCATAAGTGAAACAGTTACTGCTTATTGAAGCTTGAAAAAGGGTACAATGATATAACGAAGCTTAAAATTGATTAGTGCTGTAGAGAGGTGACATTTATGAAAAGAATAGGTGTATTGACAAGTGGAGGAGATTCTCCAGGAATGAATGCGGCAGTCCGAGCAGTTGTCCGGAAAGCAATTTTTCATGAAATGGAGGTTTTCGGAATTTATCATGGCTATCAAGGTCTGATAAATGGAAATATAAAGAAGCTTGAACTTGGGTCGGTCGGGGATATCATCCATAGAGGTGGCACGATGTTACATACGGCTCGCTGTCCGGAATTTAAGACGGAAGAAGGCCAGCTGAAAGCGATTGAACAATTGAATAAACTTGGTATCGAGGGCATCGTCATAATTGGTGGCGATGGTTCTTACCGCGGAGCGAAAGCTTTAACGGAAAGGGGTTTCCCTTGTATCGGAGTTCCTGGAACGATTGATAATGACATACCGGGTACGGACTTCACGATTGGTTTCGATACGGCCCTGAATACAGTCATCGATGCTATCGATAAAATTCGGGATACGGCCACTTCTCATGAAAGGACTTATGTGGTTGAAGTGATGGGAAGAGATGCCGGCGATATCGCGCTTTGGGCTGGATTGGCTGGCGGAGCTGAAACGATTCTTTGTCCTGAATATGAATATGATATAGAAGAACTGATTGGGAAGCTGAACCGCGGACATGACCGTGGGAAAAAGCACAGTATCATCATTGTGGCTGAAGGTGTTGGAAGTGCCGTTGATATTTCCAGGAAAATTGAGGCGAAAGCAGGATTTGAAACCCGTGTAACGGTCCTGGGCCATGTTCAGCGCGGAGGATCTCCATCGGCAAATGACAGGGTATTGGCAAGCCGGCTTGGAGCAAAAGCCGTTGAATTGCTTCTTGAAGGAAAAGGAGGCAGGGCTGTCGGGATAGAACAAAATCAACTTGTTGATTATGATATCATCGAAGCTCTTGCTAAACCGCATACAATTGACAAGAAGATGTATGATTTATCCTCTGAGCTATCCATTTAATCATATTGACCGATAGGAATTGCTTTTCAAAGAATTGGGTATTAAAAGAAGACATAAAACACTGCGCCCCTGTCTTCAAAAGGTGGACAGGCGGCGAGTTTTCCTTAAAGGAGGATGACACCATGCGTAAAACCAAGATTGTTTGTACGATTGGCCCCGCAAGTGAAAGTATAGAAAAGCTGGTTCAATTAATAGAAGCGGGGATGAATGTAGCACGGCTTAATTTTTCTCACGGAAATCATGAAGAACATGCCGCTAGAATCCGCAATATCAGAGAAGCGAGTGAAAAAGTGGGTAAACAGGTTGCCATCCTGTTAGATACAAAAGGGCCTGAAATACGGACGAATAATATGGAAAATGATTCTATGGAGCTTGTAGCCGGCAATGAAGTCATTATTTCCATGAATGAAGTCCTGGGAACACCTGAAAAATTCTCCATTACCTATGAAGGGCTTCTGCATGATGTCCACCCAGGATCTAAAATCCTTTTGGATGATGGATTGATCGGGCTTGAAGTGTTGAAGATAGATCAGGTAAGAAAAGAAATCCATACCAAGATCTTGAATAGCGGTACACTTAAGAACAAAAAAGGCGTGAATGTTCCTGGGGTTTCGGTAAACCTGCCTGGCATAACGGAGAAAGATGAACAGGATATCCTTTTTGGAATCGAACAGGGTATCGACTTCATTGCTGCCTCATTTGTACGTAGGGCTTCCGACGTGCTTGAAGTTAGTGAATTATTACAGCAAAATGGAGCGGAACATATTCAAATCATCCCTAAAATCGAAAATCAAGAGGGCGTAGACCGTCTTGATGAAATTTTGGAAGTTTCAGATGGTTTGATGGTAGCACGTGGAGACTTGGGAGTGGAAATTCCTGCAGAAGAAGTGCCATTAGTCCAAAAACAAATGATCAAAAAATGTAATAATGCAGGGAAACCAGTCATAACGGCTACACAAATGCTCGATTCGATGCAGCGTAACCCAAGACCGACCCGTGCAGAAGCAAGTGACGTGGCCAATGCCATATTTGATGGAACGGATGCAATCATGCTTTCTGGTGAAACAGCTGCTGGAACCTATCCTGTCGAAGCGGTGCAAACGATGCATAACATTGCTTCACGTGCTGAAACTGCCCTCGATTATCGGGATATATTATCAGTCAGAAGCAAAGTGAACCGTCATAATGTCACTGATGCTATTGGCCAATCCGTTGCCCACACCGCGCTTAATCTTAATGCAGGGGCAATCATCACCCCTACTGAAAGCGGTCATACGGCCAGGATGATTTCCAAATACCGCCCTAAAGCACCGATCATTGCGGTTACATCCAATGATCATGTTACAAGAGGGCTTGCATTGGTTTGGGGAGTCTATCCGCAGATTGGTCCAAAAGCAACGACTACCGATGAAATGCTTCAAACCGCAATAGATGAAAGCTTGCATTCTGGCTTAGTTTCCCATGGGGATTTAGTCGTCATTACAGCCGGTGTGCCTGTAGGTGAAACAGGTACGACTAACTTGATGAAAATTCATGTGTTAGGAGAGGTTCTTTTGAAGGCTCAAGGAATCGGCAGGAAATCAGCTAAAGGTGAAGTGGTTATCGCTAAGAATGCCAAGGAAGCTTTGGAAAAAGTGACGGAAGGCTCTGTATTGGTTACGATCGGTTCGGACCGCGAAATGATGCCGGCGATTGAAAAGTGTGCGGCCTTGATTACGGAAGAAGGCGGTTTGACAAGCCATGCAGCTGTTGTAGGAGTCACATTGGGCATACCGGTCATCGTTGGGGCGGAGGACGCGACCAAGGTTTTCAAGGATGGTCAAAGAATAACAGTCGATGCAGGTCGTGGAGTCATTTATGATGGACATGCCAACGTACTGTAAAACGAAATTTTGGCTGATTCCGTGCCAATGAGGTAAGATGGATGTACCGCACCAGAAATGGGCTGTGCAGGAGGAATGTAGATGAAATATTTTTTAATGTTTATCATTGCGATGCCGGTCGTTGAAATTATTGTCCTTTTGCTGTCAGGCAATCTGATTGGTTTTTGGCCAACGCTGTTCCTGATTGTAGCCACAGGTTTGATCGGAGCCTATTTGGCTAAACGGCAAGGGATGGAAACATGGAAAAAGGCACAGGAACAGATTCGTTACGGAATGATGCCAGGAAATGAAATCATTGATGGAATCTGTATCTTTATCGGAGCTGCACTGTTGCTGTCCCCTGGGCTCATATCGGATATCATGGGATTGATCCTTGTGTTTCCGCCAACCCGGAATCTCCTCAAACCGATTGTTATCCGATTTATCATGAACAGAATGAATAAAGGGAAAGTTACTATCATTAGGCATAAATAATATAAAGCTGTCTAAAGGCTCAAGCTTTTAGGCAGCCTTTTTGGTCTGGAAAAAAGGTCAAACAAAAGCATCCAAGTTTTTATAGGGTGCTTTTTTGCTTTTCATTGAAATGGGATTTTCAATGTAAATCGGATTTTGCCTGTTTCACCATTAAATGATGAATTCCACGAGAGTGAAAAAGTGTACAATAACAGGATTTTTAAATTATTAACCCCTTGAAAACATTGGTAAATCAGGCTTTTCCATGCTTGAAAATCTTTTTTTTAGATTTTTTAGAAAAAACTGGTGACAAATTTATACAACGTGTTATATAATACAAACAGGAAATAAAACAACTGTATTATAACATATAAAAGTTGGAAAGGATGTGGAGAGGCAACATGATTACGGAAGCAAAAGGCTTACAAATTACAGGCAACATTAAGCCAGGATATGATCAAATACTTACAGCGGAAGCTCTTCAATTCATCGAAAGGATTGAACGGCACTTCAGTGGAAGAAGGGCAGAACTTCTAGAACGGCGGAAAAGCGTTCAGGAAGAACTGAATCAAGGCAAGCTTCCTGATTTCCTTGAAGAAACGAAGCATATTCGTGAAAGTGATTGGACGATTGAGCCCCTCCCGAATGATTTGCAAGACCGCAGGGTTGAAATCACTGGACCTGTCGATCGTAAAATGATCATTAATGCCATGAACTCAGGTGCCAATGTATTCATGGCGGACTTTGAAGATGCCAATTCACCCACTTGGGAGAATTGCATTGATGGTCAATTGAATTTGCGCGATGCAATCCGCGGAACCATTTCATTTAAAAATCCAAATGGCAAAGTGTATGAGTTAAATGAAAGAACAGCTGTCCTAAAGGTAAGGCCACGCGGCTGGCATTTGGAGGAAAAACATGTCCTTTTGGATGGACAGCCTATATCAGCCAGCATTTTTGACTTTGGACTGTACTTTTACCACAATGCAAAAGCATTGGTCGAAAAACAAAGCGGCCCATACTTTTACTTACCAAAAATGGAAAGCCATCTCGAAGCAAGATTATGGAATGAAATATTCGTATATGCTCAGAACGATCTAAGAATTCCGCAAGGAACCATCAAGGCAACGGTCTTGATAGAAACGATTCTTGCTGCATTCGAAATGGACGAAATTCTGTACGAGCTGAAAGAACATTCGGCAGGCCTGAACTGTGGACGCTGGGATTATATCTTTAGTTTCCTGAAAAAATTCCGTCACTCGGAAGATGTTATCTTCCCAGACCGGCAGCAGGTCACGATGACCGTCCCGAACATGAGGGCGTATTCCTTACTAGCAATCAAAACATGTCACACTCGTAATGCTCCTGCAATTGGCGGGATGGCCGCGCAAATTCCTGTTAAAAATGACCCGGTTAAGAACGATGAGGCTTTTGCGAAAGTCCGGGCAGATAAAGAACGCGAAGCAAGAGACGGTCATGATGGAACATGGGTTGCCCACCCGGGTATGGTGAGCACGGCAAAAGAGGTTTTTGACCTGCTCGTCCCAAAACCGAATCAAATTTTCCGAAAACGGGAAGATGTCCATGTAACAGCTCAAGAATTGCTGACTGTACCGGAAGGAACGATCACAGAGGCAGGATTAAGGACGAATATTAACGTAGGCATCCAATATATCGCCTCTTGGCTAAGCGGCAGAGGGGCGGCACCCATCAATAACTTAATGGAAGATGCTGCAACCGCTGAAATTTCAAGGGCTCAAGTCTGGCAATGGATCCGTCATCCAAAGGGCATTCTCGAAGATGGCAGGAAAATAAACGAGGAATTATTCCATCAAATCAAAGAAGAAGAATTGGCGGTCATTAAATCGGAAGTAGGGGAAGAAACTTTCAAATCAGGAAAGTTTGAAGAGTCTACTAAACTATTTGAACAATTGATTGAAGCAGATGACTTTGCAGATTTCTTAACCAACGCGGCATACGAAAAATTATCTTAATATTCAAAATATATATATATATATTATAAATTAGGAGGAAATAATGATGATGAATGAGAGAGCGCAAAAATTACAACAAAGCTGGGAAAATGACTCACGGTGGACTGGTATTAAACGTCCTTATACGGCAGAAGAAGTTATTAAACTAAGAGGTTCCATCGATATTGAACAAACATTGGCACGCCGTGGTTCTGAAAAACTATGGAATCTATTGAATACAGAAGATTTCATCAACGCATTAGGAGCATTGACTGGTAACCAAGCCATGCAGCAGGTGAAAGCTGGTTTAAAAGCAATCTACTTAAGCGGCTGGCAAGTGGCGGCAGATGCTAACATTGCAGGGCAAATGTACCCTGACCAAAGTTTATATCCAGCCAACTCCGTGCCGCAAGTGGTTAAACGCATTAATCAGACACTTCAGCGTGCAGACCAAATCAGCTTTGCTGAGGGAAAAAATGATATCGATTGGTTCGCTCCAATCGTGGCGGATGCTGAAGCAGGCTTTGGTGGTTCCCTTAACGTTTTCGAATTAATGAAAGGCATGATCGAAGCTGGAGCGGCAGGCGTTCATTTTGAAGACCAGCTTTCTTCCGAGAAAAAATGTGGTCACTTAGGCGGTAAAGTCCTTCTTCCAACCCAAACGGCAGTACGTAATTTAGTTTCCGCCCGATTGGCAGCCGACGTAATGGGTACACCGACCATCTTGATTGCCCGTACGGATGCTGATGCCGCAGATTTGATCACCGATGATATTGATCCCGTCGATGCACCATTCATCACTGGTGAAAGGACCCCAGAAGGATTCTACCGCACGAATGCAGGTCTTGACCAAGCAATTGCAAGAGGCCTTGCTTATGCGCCGTATGCCGACCTTATCTGGTGTGAGACTTCTGAACCTAATCTAGCGGATGCTCGCCGCTTTGCCGAAGCAATCCATGCAGAGTTCCCGGGCAAACTGCTTGCTTACAATTGTTCTCCATCATTTAACTGGAAAGCGAAATTAAGTGATGAAGAGATTGCCAATTATCAAGTGGAATTGGGTAAATTGGGTTATAAATTCCAATTCGTTACACTTGCAGGCTTCCACTCATTGAATCACAGCATGTTCAACCTTGCTCTTGGTTATAAAGACCGCGGCATGGCTGCATACTCAGAACTTCAACAAGCGGAGTTCGCTAGTGAGCCTGACGGCTATACAGCAACACGTCATCAGCGTGAAGTGGGAACTGGTTACTTTGATGAAGTGGCACAAGTCGTTTCTGGTGGAACATCATCCACAACAGCACTTGCAGGTTCTACTGAAACAGAACAATTCGAGACTTCAAAATAATTTTAGCTAAAACCAAAGATCCGCCTTTTACCCAAGGCGGATTTTTAAATGGAAATGGGTAAATGCTAATAGATGTCTGGATTAACTTAAGTGGTTTTCTTTGTATCCCCGATGATGAAAGTCCATATGGCCTTGAAGACATTTGCACGCTGAAGTGTATTGAATATGACAAGTACGACAGGTCCTGCAATCAGCCCTAGGAAACCGATCAATTTGAAGCCGATGAACAAGGCGATGAGAGTGGCAAGCGGATCCAAACCAATACTGGAAGAAAGTACTTTTGGCTCTATTAACTGACGCTGGACAACGACGATTATGTAAAGGACGGATAAACCGACTGCAAGACTTGTATTCCCGGCGATGAATTCAAAGATGATCCAAGGAATGAAAATCGTACCTGTCCCTAAATAGGGAATGATATCGACCAGTCCGCATATCAGGGCAATGGTAATTGAATAATTCACCCCCAAAATGAGAAATCCGATTAAAATCGTGACAGTCGTCAATGAAACAAGAGTGAATTGTGCACGGATAAACCCGAACAAAGCCCGTTTTAAGTCCCTGAATAAACGCTTGGCACCCGCAAAAATCTTATCAGGCAACACTTTTCCGGTCATGCGGCCAAAGGTATCCCAATCTTTGCTGATGAAGAAAGTGCCCAGCAGGGTAAAAAGGAGTGCTGTTGCTGTAGTTGGGAACCATCCGATGATTGTGGGAATGTTCTTCAAGAAAGCTTGAATGAAGCCGCTTACTCCGGTTGTGATGGATTCACCGATATTTTGGATGTTCTTGAGGACTGTGTCTTGCTGTTCGATATCTAAATTATTGAACATGGCAGCTATTTGTTTATATAAAGGGATGACGGTGGAAGCGATGTATGTTTCTATATAATCCACGATGGTTTCAATGTGTTTCGGGATGACTCCGGCAAGGTAATTGGTCCCTGAAATGATTTCGGTAACCAGTAAGGTGATAAGACCCGCAAATAAAAGGAAAATGAGTAAAAGGGAAACGAATACAGCCAAACCCCGTGGCAGCCTTCCTTTCCTTTCGAAAAAAGTGACCAGAGGATTCATCAAGAAAGCGATTATCAAGGCAATGATGAATGGATATGTATATTTAGATAAATAAAACAAGGCAATTCCACCTAAAATTATCCCTCCGACGACCAGTAAAGAGCGAATGAAACGATACATATATACCGGATTCAAGTCATATCCTCCTTCAATCATAAAGTTTGTATTATAATTGTAACGATGATGGAAAAGAAAGGAAAGATTCTTTCATCTTTCGGCTTAACTTTTTTCCGCCGATGCATCGTTCCATAAATCATATTTCTCCTAGGAAACAGGAGAGTTTGTTATGTTAAAATAACAAAAACAGAAGGAAGAAGGTGAAGGGATATTGATCAACGGTCCTGTCGTATTTTTAATTCTGCTTGCTGCAATCGGTTGGTTTGGGAAAAATACCTCACTGATCATGGCTGCGGGTTTTCTTTTAAGCATGAAACTGATTGGCCTCGACGCTAAAGTTTTTCCATACCTGGAAGCGAAAGGAATCAACCTGGGCGTTACGATCATTACGATTTCCGTACTCATACCCATAGCAAACGGGGCGATAGGTTTCAAGGAACTCGGAGACGCGATAAAATCTCCTTATGCCTGGATTGCGCTGGCATCTGGAATAGCGGTTGCGCTCATAGCAAAAAATGGGATTACGCTCCTATCACATGATCCGCACATTACCACGGCTCTTGTTTTTGGGACGATTCTGGCGGTCGCATTATTCAAAGGTGTGGCTGTCGGTCCGTTAATCGGGGCGGGAATTGCTTATTTATGCATGCAGATCTTCAATTTTTTTAAATGAAGTGAGTCGCAAAGGGTAGAAAAGTCTGTCAGTAACGGGAATGTAAATTTTCTATTTAATGTTTCGTTTATTCTGCTTGGAGGCAAATTTTCAAAAAAACGTTTTGGATCGCATTAAAAAAAGCAAGAGAAGATGTAGCTAATTTTTCTAATAAAATAATAATTTTTTCACATTTTAAGTGCTTTTCATTCCCAAAAAAGTGTTTATTGTTTATAATAATCATGTAACTGCTCTGATTTATTAAAATTGGGATTCAGAATATCATTGATATTTTTGAGGAATCTTAAAAAAAAGATGTAGTTATTGAGCAAGCGCTCACTAGGAATAGCTACAAGCATTATTTTTAGAATTTCTTATTAAAGATTATCGTACATTTTACTATTGTTGGGGTCATATTCTGTGAACGCTTCCAATACAAGATGTATGTCTTCTGCTAAAAAATAGATGGTTGTTTACAATAGCTAATTTCTTGGAAGCGCTATATTTATACGCTAAAAGCAAGGGCATAGGGGAATATTTAGGAAAAGGAGAGATTTAGTATGACAGCAACAAAAGGTCTTGAAGGTGTGGTAGCAACAACTTCATCAGTTAGCTCCATTATCGATGACACATTAACGTATGTAGGTTATGACATCGATGATTTGGCTTCAAACGCAACATTCGAGGAAGTAATCTATCTTTTATGGCACGGAGCTCTTCCGAACAAAAGCCAATTAGAAGAATTAACTAAACAACTTGCTGAAAATGCTGAAATTCCAGCTGAAGTGGTTAATCACTTCAAAACATACCCAATTGATAAAGTACATCCAATGGGAGCTCTTCGCACTGCAGTATCTCTTCTTGGTCTTTATGATGAAGAAGCAGATGTGATGAGTGAAGACGCTAACTATCGTAAAGCCATCCGCATCCAAGCAAAAATCCCTACATTGGTAACAACTTTCGCTCGCATCCGTCAAGGGAAAGAAGCTGTTGCTCCGCGTACAGATTTAAGCTTTGCTGCTAACTTCTTATATATGTTAAGCGGTAACGAACCAACGGCAATCGAAGAAGAAGCATTCAACAAAGCATTGGTTCTTCATGCTGACCATGAATTAAACGCTTCTACATTCACTGCACGCGTTTGTGTGGCTACATTATCTGATATCTATTCTGGTGTTACTTCTGCCATCGGCGCTTTAAAAGGCCCACTTCACGGCGGAGCTAACGAACAAGTCATGAAAATGCTTACAGACATTGGTTCAGTTGAAAACGTTGAGCCATATATCAACGAAAAATTAGCCAATAAAGAAAAAATCATGGGCTTTGGCCACCGTGTATACCGTAAAGGTGATCCTCGTGCTAAACACCTTAAAGAAATGTCACAAAAACTGACTGAACTTACTGGACAACCGCAATATTATGATATGTCCATCAAAATTCATGAAATCGTAACCGGTCAAAAAAATCTTCCGCCAAACGTGGATTTCTATTCTGCTTCCGTATACCACAGTTTAGGTATCGAGCATGACCTATTCACACCAATCTTTGCTGTAAGCCGTGCTTCAGGCTGGATCGCTCATATCCTTGAGCAATATTCAAACAACCGCCTTATCCGTCCGCGTGCAGAGTATGTTGGACCAGGTATGCAAAAATACGTACCGATTGAAAAACGCTAATTAAAAGTTTTTTCTAAAAATCATTTTTTATTTCATCGAATTTGTAGTAAATTAATAGATGTGAGTAAAAAAGGTTAGTGGTTCTGCCTCATTTAATGGCAGGCCATCTAACCTTTGAATTTGAATCGGAGGTAAGAGACATGACACAAAGCCAAAAAATCACAGTTACTAATGGTGCTCTTAACGTACCAAACAACCCAATCGTTCCTTATATTGAGGGAGACGGAATCGGTCCTGATATCTGGGCTGCAGCATCCCGCGTTTTAGACGCAGCAGTTGAAAAAGCTTACAATGGCGAAAAGAAAATCGAATGGAAAGAAGTTTTAGCTGGACAAAAAGCATTTGACCAAACGGGCGAATGGCTTCCACAAGAAACTCTTGATGTCATTAACGAATATCTAATCGCTATTAAAGGACCTCTTACAACTCCAATCGGTGGCGGTATCCGCTCATTGAACGTTGCATTGCGTCAAGTATTGGACTTATTCGTATGTCTTCGTCCAGTACGTTACTTTGATGGTGTACCTTCACCAGTTAAACGTCCAGAAGACACTGACATGGTCATCTTCCGTGAAAACACTGAAGACATCTATGCTGGTATCGAATATGCAAAAGGTTCTGACGAAGCTAAGAAATTAATCGACTTCCTACAAAATGAATTCGGTGTTACAAACATCCGTTTCCCTGAAACTTCAGGTATCGGAATCAAACCGATTTCAGAAGAAGGAACAAAACGTCTTGTTCGCTCTGCACTTAACTATGCGATCAAAGAAGGCCGTAAGTCATTAACGCTTGTTCATAAAGGTAACATCATGAAATTCACGGAAGGTGCATTCAAAACTTGGGGTTATGAAGTTGCAGAACAAGAATTCGCCGATAAAGTGTTCACATGGAACCAATATGACAAAATTAAAGATGCTGAAGGCACTGAAGCTGCTAACAAAGCACAATCTGCTGCTGAAGCTGAAGGCAAAATCATCGTTAAAGATTCCATTGCTGATATCTTCTTACAACAAATCCTGACTCGTCCTAAAGAGTTTGATGTTGTTGCAACAATGAACTTGAACGGAGATTACATTTCTGATGCATTAGCTGCACAAGTTGGCGGAATCGGTATCGCTCCAGGAGCAAACATCAACTACGAAACTGGACATGCCATCTTCGAAGCAACTCACGGAACGGCTCCTAAATATGCTGGTCTTGATAAAGTTAACCCATCTTCAGTCCTTCTTTCAGGCGTTCTTTTACTTGAGCACCTTGGCTGGAACGAAGCTGCAAACAGCATCACTAAATCAGTGGAACAAACAATCGCTTCTAAAGTTGTTACATACGACTTTGCCCGCCTAATGGAAGGTGCAACAGAAGTTAAATGTTCTGAGTTCGCTGACGAGCTTATCAAAAACCTTAAATAATTCATTATATGCTTTCTGGAAAAGTGCCTGAACGGGCTGCTTTTCCAGGAGGCTTATATATATTTTCATGAGGATGTTAAAAGTATTCCAAAAGTATGTATATATTTTAAGGAGGAAATAACATGTCTAAACGTAAAAAAATCACAGTGGTAGGTGCTGGATTCACTGGTGCTACAGCAGCATTCCTAGCAGCTCAAAAAGAACTTGGTGATATCGTTTTAGTTGATATCCCGCAAGCTGAAAACCCTACAAAAGGTAAAGCTCTTGATATGGCGGAAGCAGGACCTGTTCTTGGTTTCGATGCTAACATCATCGGTACATCCGACTATGCAGAAACAGCTGATTCCGACGTAGTGATCATCACTGCCGGAATTGCCCGTAAGCCCGGCATGAGCCGTGATGACTTAGTTCAAACTAACCAAAAAGTTATGAAATCAGTAACTAAAGAAGTAGTTAAATATTCCCCTAATACAACAATCATCGTTTTGACTAACCCTGTAGATGCAATGACTTACACTGTATACAAAGAATCAGGTTTCCCTAAAGAACGCGTTATCGGACAATCGGGTGTTCTTGATACAGCTCGTTTCCGCACTTTCGTAGCTCAAGAATTAAACTTATCCGTTAAAGATGTAACTGGTTTCGTACTTGGCGGACACGGAGACGATATGGTTCCTCTAGTGCGTTACTCTTATGCAGGCGGAATTCCTTTGGAAACATTGATCCCTCAAGATCGTTTAGAAGCAATAGTGGCTCGTACCCGCACTGGCGGCGGAGAAATCGTAAACCTTCTTGGAAACGGAAGCGCATATTATGCACCAGCTGCATCTCTAGTTGAAATGGCAGAAGCGATCCTTAAAGATCAACGTCGCGTTCTTCCATCCATCGCGTATCTTGAAGGCGAATACGGATTTGAAGGTATCTATCTTGGAGTGCCGACTGTACTAGGTGCGAACGGTATTGAACAAATCATCGAACTTGAATTGACTGAAGATGAAAAAGCGGCACTTTCAAAATCAGTTGAATCAGTTAAAGCCGTAATGCAAGTCCTTCAATAAGAGATCATGATCAGACTGCCCGGATATTGGAAGAAAAGGCCAAGGCCTTTTTCCAACTCCGGGCAGTTTTTTAATCGACTTCAAAAGACCGCTGGAACTTATAATCTCCCTGCAGAAGATAAGAATAACTTTCTTTCCGTTTTTTTATGTGTAAATTTCATATAATATTCTTTATAATGGAATTGGATGAGTAGACCAAGAAATTGGTCTTTTGGGTAATACATAATTCAGGAGGATCTAATGTCAAAGAAAATTCTCGTAGTGGATGATGAACAATCAATAGTTACCTTACTTCAGTACAATTTAGAACAATCAGGCTATTCGGTAATCACAGCTTCGGATGGAGAACAAGGGCTGGAGGCTGCCGTGGACATACGCCCCGATTTAGTGGTATTGGATTTGATGCTGCCTAAAATGGACGGGCTAGAAGTATGTAAACAGCTTCGCCAGCAAAAAATCAATATACCGATCTTGATGCTGACAGCTAAGGACGATGAATTTGATAAGGTGCTGGGACTTGAACTAGGGGCGGATGATTACTTGACCAAGCCATTTAGTCCTAGGGAGGTAGTGGCTCGGATTAAAGCCATTTTAAGAAGATCCCAGTTGCAAGCTAACGGCAGTGATTCAAGTCAGGATCAGGAAGATGGTCTCTTGAAATTAGGGGAATTGAAAGTGTTCCCGGAACGATACGAAGCATTCTTTGATGAACAGCAATTAGAATTGACTCCAAAGGAATTTGAATTACTTTTATACTTGGCGAAGAATAAAGGAAGAGTGCTGACCAGGGATCAACTGCTCAGTGCGGTATGGAATTATGATTTCGCGGGTGACTCACGAATCGTCGATGTCCATATTAGTCATCTTCGTGAAAAAATAGAGAAAGATACAAAAAAACCTCTCTATATTAAAACGATAAGGGGCTTGGGGTATAAGCTTGAGGAGCCTAAAAAAGAATGACAACCTATCGTAAAAAGCTCTTATATACCCTCATCACATTGGTGATGGTCGTCCTGATGGCCGTGGGCTTTTTATTAGGGCACTTGTTCAAAAGTTATTATATTAAAACTTTCAATGAGCGTATACAGAACGAAACATTTTTCATTTCTACATATATTCAGGAGCATGGCGGGATCGAGTCCTTTTTGGAAAAAGGGAAGACGGCAAAACTTACACCGCTTTTAGATTCGAATTTAACCATTCTCTCCACGAATGGGGAAATATTATACGATTCGACATCATCCAATGAAATACTTAAAAGCCATGCCAATGTCCTTCGTAAAATAACTTTGGAAAAAGGGCTTAAGCATGGGGAAGGGTATGAAGTGGTCGAAGGGGAATCGGATGTCCATTATTATTGGAAGACGGTTGAAAAGGATGGAGAGATCGAAGGCTTTGTCGTTCATAGCAATGAAATAGAGGCCATCCATCAAGTGAATAAACAAATGTGGCAAATATTGATCATTTGTTTAGGGGTTGCCTTGATCATCATTCTCATGCTTGCGAGCAAAATCACTTCATATTATACCCGTCCGATCGAAGAGGCGACGATGGCAGCCATTGAACTGGCAAAAGGGAATTATGGAACCCGGACATTCGGGCGGCATTCCGATGAAACGGGAATGCTGACAACTTCCTTGAACATATTGGCGAGGAATCTTCAGGAAACAGAGATAGCGAGGGAAATGAATCAGGATCGTTTGGAAACACTTGTTGAGAATATCGGTAGTGGTGTCTTGCTGATAGACAGTAAAGGGTATACCACTTTAATCAACCGGGAATTCAAGAAAAGCTTCCATGTGAACGCCGCTACGTTTTTGTTTCAGGAATATTATTCAGTCATTAAAGATCAGCAAGTGATAGCCATCATCGAAGAGATATTTCGAACGGAGAAAACGATAAAACGACAGGTGAAGATACCGCTTGCCATAGAACGTAAGCATTTTGAGATTTACGGAGCTCCCATTATCGGGAATCATGATGAATGGAAGGGGATCCTCCTCATTTTCCATGATATCACCGAATTGAAAAGGCTCGAGCAGATGCGAAAGGATTTCGTGGCTAATGTTTCCCATGAATTGAGAACCCCGATCACTTCTATTAAAGGCTTTTCTGAAACATTGTTAGATGGCGCCTTAAAAGACGAAAAGACCTTAAAGCACTTTTTATCGATTATCCTGAAAGAAAGTGATCGGCTGCAAGAACTCATTCAGGAGCTTCTGAATTTATCCAAAATGGAGCAACAGGAATTCGTATTAAACGCAAGCGTCGTGGATATTACGAAAGTACTTGGCGAAATACAAGAGATGCTTATAGGCAAGCTGAAGGAAAAAGAAGTATCCCTTGAAATTAAGACATCACTGGAACCAGTATTCATTGAAGGGGAATCTGACAGGATCAAACAGGTTTTCATCAATTTGATTACGAACGCATTGACCTATACACCCAATGGCGGCAGGGTCACCGTTGATATCATTGAAAATGAACAGACAGTCGATATTGCAGTTCAAGACAGCGGGATCGGCATTGAAGAAAAAGAACTGCCGAGGATCTTTGAACGGTTTTACCGGATCGATAAGGCGAGGAGCCGCGATTCAGGAGGAACGGGCATTGGACTGGCAATCGTCAAGCATATAATAGAAGTCCATAAAGGTAAAATCAATGTGGAGAGCACACCTGGAACCGGGACGACTTTTACAGTCACTTTAAATAAAAGCTTAAAAGGAAAAATGTAGCGGGTTTCTTATTTACATGTCCTTTACAATTTCTTAAAACGGACTTCATAATGCAGGGGTACAATGGTTGTACAACCCCTCATCCAAGGAGTTAAACATTGACAGAGACATAGTCTCTGTCTTTAATTTTGGCTATATTCCCCGGGAACCATTCCTCTATCCTATTTTTTTAGGAAAATATTTGATTTTTATGAAACTTTAGGCCCTTTCTTGCGTAAATAAGATATAACTGCAAAGAAGGGGTGATACATATCGTTAGCTTAAAAAGGATATATACGATCACAGGACTTGTCTTTCTTATTTTAATTTTAGGTGTAGTTGCGATATCGACCTGGTACACGGTTGATGAATCCGATCAAGCTGTCATAATGACGTTTGGAAAAGTGGAGCAGACGATAACGGAACCAGGACTTCACTTTAAACTGCCTTGGCCCATTCAATCGGTCGAGAAATTATCCAAAGAAACATTCAGTCTTAAATTTGGATATAAGGAAGAGGATGGAGAGGTGACGGATTACCCGAGTGAGACCAAAATGATTACGGGTGATGAAAATATTGTGCTGGCCGACCTAGTGGTTCAGTGGAAAATCACCGACCCTCCAAAATATTTATACAATGCGGATGATCCAGAAAAAATATTATACGATACGACTTCAGCTGCATTACGGAGCATTATCGGCAGCACGAAAATCGATGATGCCCTTACATCTGGTAAAGCGCAAATCGAAGCGGATGTACGCGATTTATTGTCACAGCTAATGGAGAAATATGATGTCGGGATTTCCATATCTGCGGTTAAACTCCAGGACGTGGAGTTGCCGAATGAAGAAGTGCGGAAAGCATTTACCAATGTAACGGATGCCCGGGAAACGGCGAATACGAAAATCAACGAAGCGGATAAATATGAAAATAAGCGTATGAATGAAGCGGAAGGGGAGAAAGATGCCCTCATTTCACAGGCTAATGGGGATAAAGCTGCCCGTACGGAAGCTGCCCGCGGGGATGTAGCGGTATTTGAAAAATTACTCAGTGAGTATAAGGGCAATAAAGGAATTACGAAGGACCGCCTTATTATTGAGACCCTTGAGGAAGTATTGCCGAATGCAGAGATTTATATAATGAATGATGATGGAAACACAATGAAGTACTTGCCGCTTCGCTCTCTTGAAAAGGAGGAAACGAAAAAAACTCCTGCCCCTGATGAAGCCACTATACCTGAAGAAGAAACGAAAAAAGGGAATGCATCGGAAGAAAAAGCGACAGGGGAAGGGGGCACTAAACAATGAGCGGAAAAATAATAGATTTTTCTGAGTTGAAAAAAGGGGATTTTCATTGGAGGGGATATGTGAGAATCGGCATTTTCCTGATTATATTCATCGCGTTGCTGCTAATCATCTTCACCAATGTATATATCGTTAAAGAGGGCGAATACAAAGTCGTCCGCCAATTCGGTGAGGTGGTAAGGATCGATAAGACCCCGGGATTGAAGGCGAAGGTGCCATTCATTCAGAGTATCATGACCTTGCCGAAGTATCAGATGACTTCTGATGTTTCCGAAGCGGAAATCAATACGAAAGATAAAAAGCGGATGCTGATCGATAACTATGCAGTTTGGAGAATAGAAGATCCGAAGAAATTGATTACAAATGCAAGGACACTTGAGAATGCCGAAACGAAAATGGAAGAGTTCATCTATTCGGCAGTTCGTTCAGAGCTGGGCCAGCTGAATTATGATGAGATCATCAATGATGAGAAGTCATCCAGAGGAAGTTTAAACGACCGCATAACCGAAAAAGTCAACGATCTGCTGCAAAAGGACAGTTATGGCATCAGCTTGACGGATGTCCGGATAAAGCGGACGGACCTGCCCGCCGAAAACGAAGCATCCGTCTTCAAGAGGATGATTTCCGAGCGGGAATCGAAAGCTCAAGAATACCTATCCAAAGGTGATGCGAAGAAGAACCGTATCATTGCGGATACTGATCGGAAAGTGAAAGAATTGCTCTCTACTGCAGAGGCTGATGCAGAAGTGATCAGGGCTGAAGGAGAAGGGGAAGCAGCGAAAATCTATAATAAGTCATTTTCCAAAGACCCCGAATTCTATAAACTATACCGGACTCTTGAATCCTACAAAAAAACGATTGGAGATCAAACGGTCATCGTTCTTCCTTCGGATTCCCCTTATGCCAGCTTGTTAATGGGAAATACTAAATAACCTTGATGCCGTCATTTTTCTTTCCGCTTCTACTCATGGTAGAATAGAGAAAGAAAATGAACGGCTTTTTTGCGTTTTTATATAGAAGCTATAACTACATAAACCTGTATGACTGGAGGAAGACGGATTTGGATAAAAAGTTAGTACTCATAGATGGAAACAGCATTGCATACCGTGCGTTTTTTGCACTGCCGCTCTTGAATAATGATAAGGGGGTCCATACGAATTCCGTGTACGGATTCACCATGATGCTCAACCGCATTCTTGAAGAAGAAAAGCCAACGCACATACTTGTGGCATTCGATGCGGGTAAAACGACATTCAGACATGCATCATTTAAAGAATATAAGGGAGGGCGCCAAAAAACGCCGCCAGAATTATCCGAGCAATTCCCTTTCATTCGCGAGCTGCTTGATTGTTTTCAAATAAAAAGGTATGAACTGGAGAACTACGAAGCCGATGATATTATCGGTACGCTGTCTTTACAAGCGGAAAAAGATGGTTTTGAAGTGAAGGTCATTTCCGGTGATAAGGATTTAACACAATTATCCTCCCCTAGTACGACGGTTTCCATAACGAAAAAGGGGATTACTGAAATTGAGGAATATACTCCAAAGCATATACATGAAAAATACGGTCTATCCCCCTTGCAGATCATTGATTTAAAAGGTCTGATGGGAGATGCCTCCGACAATATTCCCGGTATACCAGGTGTTGGTGAAAAGACTGCCCTTAAATTATTGCATCAATTTGAAACGGTAGAAAACCTTCTGCAGTCGATTGATGAGGTAAGCGGACAAAAATTGAAGGAGAAAATAGAAGAACATAAAGACCTGGCCCTATTAAGCAAAGAGCTGGCTACAATAACGAGGGAAGCGCCGCTTGAAGTTTCCGTGAACGAGACAGAGTACACTGGCATGGATCAGGATCGAGTCATCTCGTTCTATAAAGAGCTTGGCTTTTCGACTTTGCTCGATAAATTGGATGTAACGGAAAGTGCACCGCTTGAACAGGAGAAAATAGAGGTGCACACGGCTGAAATGACAGAAGGAATGTTTGCAGATGAAAGTGCATTGTATATTGAAATTTTAGAAGATAATTATCATCGTGCAGATATAATTGGGGTCGCCATCAGTAATGAACAAGGTCATTTTTACTTCCATGGAGATGATGCTCTGAATTCCGGGGCATTTAAATCCTGGGCAGAGGATGAAACAAAAAAGAAAACGGTTTTCGATGCGAAGCGTACGGTTGTGGCACTGCGTCATCGAGGAGTCGAAATAAAAGGCATCGATTTTGATGTGTTTTTGGCATCCTATATCCTGGATCCGGCAGAGTCAGTGGACGAAGTCGCAGAAATCACGAAAACTCAAGGTGCTATCCGGCTTGAAACGGATGATGTTTTTTATGGAAAAGGTGCAAAACGCAAGATACCTGAGGAAGCGGAATTGAGGGAGCATATTGCCAGAAAATCGAAGGCGATCCTTTCTCTGAAAGAACCGATGATTGATAAGCTGCAAGAGTTCGAGCAACTTCACCTATTTACGGAACTGGAGCTGCCACTGTCGATCATCCTGGCCAATATGGAATGGCAGGGAATCAAGGTGGATATAGGCCGACTGAAAAACATGGGACAGGAATTGGCCATTCGCTTAAGAAACATCGAAGCTCGAATCTTTGATTTGGCTGGAGAGGCTTTCAATATCAATTCACCTAAACAGCTTGGGGCCATCCTATTTGAAAAGCTGGAGCTTCCGGTCATGAAGAAAACCAAAACAGGTTATTCGACTTCAGCCGATGTGCTGGAAAAACTGGAGAGCAAGCATGATATCGTTAAGGAAATACTACTGTATCGCCAGCTTGGTAAGCTGCAATCCACTTATATTGAAGGGTTGCTTAAAGTGGTCAATGGCCAAACGGACAAGGTGCACACCCGGTTCAACCAAGCATTGACCCAGACCGGACGGTTAAGTTCTACAGATCCCAATCTTCAGAATATCCCGATCAGACTGGAAGAAGGCAGGAAAATCAGGCAGGCCTTCATTCCTTCCGAAAAGGATTGGATCATTTTTGCTGCCGACTACTCCCAAATCGAGTTACGCGTCCTGGCGCATATCGCCAATGACAGCGGATTGGTGGAAGCATTCAGGGCCGGGATGGACATCCATACGAGGACAGCTATGGATGTATTCCATGTATCGGCAGAGCAAGTCACTTCGAACATGAGGCGCCATGCCAAAGCGGTCAACTTCGGAATCGTTTATGGTATAAGCGACTACGGGCTATCGCAAAGTCTTGGCATCACGAGAAAAGAAGCTGGAGAGTTCATCGAGAAGTATTTAAGAAGCTTTCCTGGTGTTCAGGAATATATGGAAGAAAGCATACATGAGGCCCGTCAAAAAGGATATAGCACGACTTTAATGCAAAGAAGGCGCTATATACCTGAGATAACAAGCAGGAATTTCAACATCAGGAGCTTTGCCGAACGGACAGCAATGAATACGCCGATACAAGGCAGCGCCGCGGATATCATTAAGCTTGCCATGATAAACATGAATAAGCGCCTGACAAGGGAAGGGCTTAAAACGAGAATGCTACTTCAGGTGCATGATGAATTGATTTTTGAAACTCCTCCTGAGGAACTCGAGATCCTTAAAGTGATCGTTCCGGAGGAAATGGAAAATGCCATTGAATTGAACGTGCCCCTTAAAGTGGATTATGCTTTCGGGCCAACATGGTTTGATGCCAAATAATAAAAGATAGGTGATTGCAATGCCAGAACTTCCAGAAGTGGAAACAGTCAGAAGAACGTTAGAGCAGCTCGTACTCGGAAAAGAGATCAAGGAAGTGTCCGTCTTCTGGCCAAAGATCATTAAAGCGCCTGAGCCTGTCGAACAGTTTCAGGATGCTTTAAGAGGGCAGACGATCCAGGGAATAGGCCGTCGGGGCAAGTTCCTCATTTTTACCTTGGATGATTATTCGATGGTTTCGCATTTAAGGATGGAGGGGAAATACGGCGTCCATCCAAAAGAGGAGCCGTATGATAAACATACTCATGTGATCTTCACTTTCACGGATGGCAGCGAACTTCGGTACAGGGATGTCCGGAAATTCGGAACGATGCATCTATTTGCCAAAGGGGAAGAACTTGAGCGGTTACCCTTGTTGCACTTAGGGCCTGAACCTTTATCTGAAGATTTTACTGTCGAGGGGCTTAGTGCGAAGTTGGCTAAAACCAACAGGAAAATCAAGCCCGTTCTCCTTGATCAAACGGTTGTCGTTGGGATTGGGAATATATATGTGGACGAGTCGTTATTCCGTTCCGGTATCCATCCTGAGAGAATCGCATCTTCACTCTCTTTGCAGGAAATCAAAACGTTGCATGCAGAAATCATCGCAACGTTAGGTGAAGCTGTGGAAAAAGGCGGTAGTACGATTCGTTCATACATTAATTCCCAGGGGCGAATCGGCATGTTTCAGTTGGAACTGAATGTTTATGGACGGAAAGGCGAGAGCTGCAAAACATGCGGCACGCCCCTTGAAAAACTGGTTGTTGCAGGTCGCGGCACACATATTTGCCCGTTATGCCAGCCGCTAAAATAGGTAATGTTTTTTCAAACACATCGGATGGGCTCCTTCCATATACTAGGGTAGCAACGTGAAGGGAAGGAGTAATATTCCGATGTGGCTACAAATTATTTTTCTCGCTTTTGCAGTTAGTATTGACGGATTTGGTGTAGGTTTGACATTTGGTATGCGGAAGATGAAAATCCCCTTAAGGTCAATAGCGGTCATTTCGGTTTGTTCTGCATTGAGTTTAGGTATAGCGATGGTCATCGGACAATTCATCAGTCAGCTCATATCTATCGGGGCGGCTGAAAAAACGGGAGGCATCATCCTCATTTTTCTTGGTGCCTGGATGGTGTACCAGTATTTTAAGCCTGAAAAAGATCTGAAAGATGATAGATACCATGAAAAGATCATCTTTAATTTTGAAATTAAATCACTTGGGGTAGTCATTAATATTTTACAAAAACCATTGAATGCCGATTTTGATAAATCAGGTACGATAACGGGTGTTGAAGCGCTTGTTCTGGGGTTTGCACTTTCGCTGGATGCGTTCGGGGCTGGAGTTGGTGCGGCTATGATCGGGATTTCACCGATTATCCTCGCAGGGTGTATCGCTATTATGAGTTCGATTTTCATTTGGAGCGGGCTTCAAAGCGGGAAATTACTTTCAAATAATAAACTTGTCCAGCATTTGACCTTTCTTCCAGGTGTACTATTGATTCTCATCGGTTTATTCAAATTATGAAACATGGTTAAAGGGGGGAGCTTATGGGACAAATCATCGGAATCACCGGAGGCATCGCCAGTGGGAAAAGCAGTGTCAGCCTCTATCTACAGGAACTCGGATTCACGATTGTCGATGCAGATCTGGCTTCCCGTGCTGTCGTTGAGCCAGGCGAGGAAGCCTATCATCAAGTTGTGAAGGCATTTGGTGAAGATATCTTATTGACAGATGGGAATATAGATCGCGTAAAGCTCGGATCGATCATATTTCATGATGAGGAAAAGAGATTGCTATTGAATGGCATCGTGCATCCTGCCGTCAGGAATTGGATGCGCCTCAAAACGGAAGAGGCACTATCATCAGGGGAAGAAACGGTGTTTATGGATATTCCGCTCTTATTCGAAAGCAAGCTGACATTCATGGTGGAAAAGACGCTTTTGGTATATGTTGATGAGCAAGTTCAATTGCAACGATTAATGAACAGGAATGGTCTTTCGGAGACAGAGGCACTTGCCAGGATCAATTCGCAAATGCCCTTGGCAGATAAAAAGGCTTTAGCGGATGCCGTCATCGATAATAATGGAGACATTAATGAAACGAAGAGGCAAGTGAAGTCCGTACTTAGCGAATGGCATGTCATATAAGTATGATAAAAAAGAAGAAACCACCCGGTTTCTTCTTTTTATGTTAAAAAATAAGAACAATCCGCATTTTTATTAGCACAATTCCATTGAATTATGTTATACTAATTACATGAGAAGGGTAATAAGTATAACATTAATATTTTCTGGAGGGTCCGAACAATGAATTCAAGAATAGCGATTAACGGATTTGGGAGAATTGGAAGAATGGTTTTCCGAAAAGCCATATTAGATGAGAGTTTGGACATTGTTGCCATTAATGCAAGCTATCCAGCTGAAACTTTAGCACACTTACTAAAATATGATACGATACATGGTAAATTCGACGGTATCATTATTGCGGAAGATGATTCACTAGTAGTGAATGGCCGCCGAGTAAAACTAATAAATAACCGCGATCCAAAGCTATTGCCTTGGAAAGAGATGAACATAGATATTGTAATTGAAGCCACGGGCAAATTCAATGATCGTTCTAAAGCGGCTCTTCATTTAGATGCAGGAGCAAAAAGAGTTATTTTATCAGCGCCGGGTAAAAATGAAGACGTTACCATTGTAATGGGAGTAAATCAGGAAGTGCTGGAAATTGACAAGCATTTCGTCATATCCAATGCATCTTGTACAACCAACTGTCTTGGACCGGTTGCAAAAGTGCTTGATGAAAAATTCGGCATAAACAACGGTTTAATGACAACGATACATTCTTATACAAATGATCAAAATAATATCGATAACCCGCATAAAGACTTAAGACGTGCCCGTGCCGCTGCGGAAAGCATCATTCCTACGACTACAGGAGCTGCAAAAGCCATCTCACTAGTGTTGCCGCAATTAAAAGGCAAGCTTCACGGAATGGCATTACGCGTACCGACACCTAACGTATCTCTAGTCGATCTTGTTGTGGATTTAAACTGTGATGTCACGATTGATGAAGTGAACCAAGCCTTCATTGATGCATCAGAAAATGAACTCAAAGGAATTATGGAATTCACGATGGAACCTTTAGTTTCCAGTGATTTCAAAACGAATCCTCACTCTGCAATCATCGATGGTTTGACGACGATGATGATTGGGGACAGGAAAGTGAAAGTCCTTGCATGGTATGATAATGAGTGGGGTTACTCCAACCGGGTAGTGGACCTTGTGAAATTGGTTGGATCCGAGTTGAAAAAAGCTTCCGAAGTCGAATTATCAGTAAAATAATGAAAAAATCGAGCCTGCTAAAATTTTTTAGCGGGCTATTTTTAATTCAGTGATTAATCAATTTCTGGCTGACTCATGGCGCTGAATAAACAAGAAAACAGAATTTGCTCTTCTTTGGAACCTTCGCTATATCCCTATTACATATAAAGTTTATCTTTCCAAAAATTCAATTTGGAGTTGCAAAAAAAATTCAAACCATATATACTATGAATCGTGAACTTCTTCAAAAGCGGTTTGCATGATGGCTACTTAAAGGGTTAGGACCTCTTTGGACTAACTTTCCCCCGTGGTAGTTATCAGAACTTATTTTTAAATCATGGTAAGGGGGAAGCTTAATATGGAAACAGCTTACACTATGGAAACAATGGGTAGACATGTCATTTCTGAACTTTGGGGTTGTGACTTTGAAAAACTGAACAATATCGATTTAATTGAAAAGATTTTTGTTGATGCTGCTTTGAAATCAGGTGCAGAGGTACGAGAAGTTGCCTTTCACAAATTTGCTCCACAAGGGGTCAGCGGGGTTGTCATCATTTCTGAATCACATTTAACGATTCACAGTTTTCCAGAACACGGCTATGCGAGCATTGATGTCTATACATGCGGTAACTTGGATCCGAATATTGCGGCAGATTATATTGCAGAAGCTTTGAATGCGCAAACACGTGAAAACATAGAATTACCACGTGGATTAGGTCCTGTACAAATGAAAAAAGCTAATATAAGTGCCCTATAAAAAACACGTATACACAGAGATGCCATGGGTGCATCTCTTTTTTAATGCAATGAATCGGCAGTCTGCTTCACTTTATAGGAGAGGATTGCCTTGTAGCACAAAGACCTAGGCAACGGTGCTTCAAGGGCAGAACAAAAAGTGCCTGCTGCTGGAAGTTACACTTTTTACTTGTACTGGCCGTTCCTTTTAATATAAGATTAAGATAGAAAAGTAATTCCTTGGGGAACATTTAGATAGGGGAGTCCTACATAAAATACGGAGCTGATAATGATGAAATGCCCATCATGTCAATATAACGGAACAAGAGTGCTCGATTCCAGGCCAGTCGATGAAAGTAAATCGATTCGACGACGCCGTGAATGTGAGGCATGTGGTTTTCGATTCACGACATTTGAAAAGGTGGAGGAAACACCGCTTATTGTAGTGAAAAAGGGCGGGACACGGGAAGAGTTCAGTCGTGATAAAATCCTGCGTGGCTTAATCAGGGCTTGTGAAAAACGTCCGGTTCCCTTGAAAGAACTAGAGCAAATTACCAGTTATGTAGAAAAAGAACTACGCAACCAGGGCATATCGGAAGTGAAAAGCGACAGTGTCGGCGAAATGGTAATGGACAAGCTGGCAGAAGTCGATGAGGTTGCCTATGTAAGGTTCGCATCCGTCTATCGGCAATTTAAAGATATCAATGTCTTTATTGATGAATTGAAAGATTTAATAAATAAAGAAAGAAAGTAGAGCTGAAGATTTACTTTGGCTCTTTTTTCACTACATCTTTTGAAAGGTTTGAATGGAGATGTCAATGCATTGGCAAGAATTGCTCCCAGCGGATTCATATTTGGTCTCATCTGCGGGGCTGCTTCATGATTATGATCGGAAAATACTTACCCGACTATATCAACCTCTTATTGGACCTATCTGCATAAGCCTATATATGACGTTATGGAGTGAGTTGGAGGAAAACAGGCTATGGTCGGAAACCTCCTCGCATTATCAATTAATGAATACCATCGGCCTTAAGTTAGGTGATATTTACGAAGCGCGCCTTTTACTTGAGGGAATCGGCCTGTTGAATGTATATAAGAAATCGAAAAATGAAACGAAGGAATTTATCTATGAGATAAACCCGCCGCTTTCCCCCCAGCAGTTTTTCACGGATGGAATGCTGAATATTTACTTATACAAAAAAATCGGTAAAGCGCAATTCAATCGGTTAAAAAGATTCTTTTGTGATGACCATATCTTAACCGATCAATATGAAGGTGTGACTAAATCTTTTGCGGAAGTATTCTCATCAGATCATTTGGACTCTTTATATGTAACGGATGAAGCCAAAAACGAATGGAAACCGATGCCTGAACAGCAATTCATCGATCGGACGGAAGGCGTCGAGCCATCGGGATTTGATGACTTATTTGATTTTGACCTGTTATTTGCTGGAATGAAATCCTCGATCGTACCGAAAAAGGCCTTTACTCCGAAAATAAAAAGTACGATTGCCAAACTTGCTTTTTTATATGGCATTGATCCGCTGGAAATGCAAAAACTAGTAATGGATGCCGTTTCATTGGATGATGAGATCGATGAGGAAGTGCTTAGAAAGGCGGCAAGGGACTGGTATCAGATCGAACGGCAGGCTGATATGCCTTCACTTGTCAATCGGGTGCAGCCTATTCGTGAACGGACACAAAAGGAAGAACCGAAAACACAGGAACAAGAGTTAATCCGTCATTTGGAGACGATTTCTCCTAGGGAGCGGCTGATGCAATTGTCTGGCGGTGCAGAGCCATCAAGCGGTGATTTGAAAGTGGTTGAGGGCGTGATGATCAATCAAAAGCTGAATCCGGGTGTCGTCAATGTCTTGATTGAATATGTCATGCTCAAAACGGATATGAAGTTTACGAAGGGCTATGTGGAAAAGCTGGCGGGCCATTGGGCACGGCTAAAGGTCTCTACGGTCGTCGAGGCGATGGAACTAGCTAAAAATGAACATAGGAAATATCAGGACTGGGCTCAAGGAAGCAGGAATGCTAAGGGCAGCCGGAAAAAGGCGATACGGGAAGAAGTGGTTCCGGAGTGGCTTGAGAAAAAAGAAGAAGCACAGCAGGAGCAGAATGTAGATCAGCCTGAATTGAACGCCCAGAAACTCGAGCTTCAGGAGAGATGGAAGCAGTGGAAAGCAGGAGGTGAAATGAACGATGGAAAAGATTAATAGATCCCTTAATAAATTGGCCAATACAAACCAATTTCAACAGCGTTATGAAAAGCTGAAACAGGAGATTTTTGAAGACGAGCAAGTGCGGTTATTTTTGAATGCCAACAGTTCGACGGTTACGAAGGAAATGATTGATAAAAATTTGGGGAAGCTTTATGAGTTCACTTCACAAAGCAATAAGTGTGATAAATGTCCAAGCTTGAATGGCTGCATCAATATGATGCAAGGGTATTATCCCAAATTGGTGGTTCAAGGGAAGGCCCTGAACCTGAATTATGAAATATGCCCACGGAAATTGGCAGAGGATGAAAAGCGGAAACGGGAAAAGTTGATCCGCAGCCTATATGTACCGAAGGATATTTTAAAGGCGACCATTGAGGACTTTACCCAAACGGATAATGAAAACAAACGCTTGGGTGTTTTAAGTAAGGCGATTTCGTTCATTATGGAATATGAGCCAGGTAAAAGGCAAAAAGGCTTATATATATATGGGAAATTCGGAGTTGGGAAAACGTACTTATTAGGTGCGATTGCCAATGAACTTGCAGAAAGGCAAATTTCCTCCCTTATTGTCTATGTCCCTGACTACTTGAGGGAACTTAAGGGGTCGATAGGTGATAATACGGTCAATGAAAAAATCGAGATGGTGAAAACGGCACCTGTCCTCATGCTGGATGATATTGGAGCGGAGTCCATGACGAGCTGGGGACGCGATGAGGTTTTTGGTCCGATTTTGCAATTTAGGATGCTGGAAAACCTGCCGACATTTTTCACTTCGAATTTTGACTTGAATGGCCTGGAGAACCACCTAACCTTTTCACAGCGTGGTGAGAAGGAAGAAGTGAAGGCGGCCAGAGTACTGGAAAGAATTCAATATTTAGCGGAGCCGGTCAAGCTTGATGGCGTGAATCGGAGAAGATGAAGAAAAGTGGTCTCTTAATGGAGGTCACTTTTTTCTTCTTACAAGGCCCATCCTACTTCTAAACACGTCCCCATCCCCATATACATGAAAAAAGAAGCAAGGGGGAAGGGGGGATGTCGTAGTGCAAATTTCGTTTCAAAACGATTCAGAGGCATTGAAATTACTGAATTTCGTTTCTGTCCATCCACTGGGGGCAGAATTTCAAGCATATATTCGAATTCTTCCGCAACAAGGCATGCATGTGGATATGACGAAGTCTTCAGGTGATAAATGGCTAATTCTGCTTCGTGATGCATTTCATTCTTTTTTATTGGAAGAAAAGACGCTTCCTGTTCTGGAGCAAATAATAGTCGGTAAATTTTTTTATAGGGAACGGGAAGAAATTGAAGCCATCATTGAAATTGCATCATCAATCATCGAGGTGGAAAGAGCCAGGAATCAAGATGAAGCATTCAGTACGGAAAAACGATTGATTGAGGAAGGACTTCAAAGCATCTTGGCTGGAAAGGTATCTTTTTCATTCGATTCTTTTACGACCTTCCGTTTAAAATCATTTCAGCACACTTTGGAAAAGTATGTCGTCAAGGCGATTGATGAATACAAGCTGGAACAGGACTATCAAAATTTCATTGCTACGCTCCGTGATTGCCTTCATGGGCAGGAGTCGAAATTAAGAAAGCTGCACCTGGTCAACCGGGATGGTTTTCATTTCTATGATCAGAAATTCAGCAAACTCGACCGTCCAAAAATCAATAGTATGATCGACAGGAGGCTTCTTGCCAAAAGTTCACTTTTTCTCGATACGGTGATACTTGCCCCGCTTTTATCGATTGCTCCTGAAAACTTGTGTATCTATACCGATGACAAGGAAGAGGGGCTGATCCAGACCATTTCAAGGATTTTCGAAGAACGGGCGACTGTCCTGCCACTTTCGTCATTTTCTATGCATTTGAATGATCTTTCATTGAAAAAAGAAAATTAACCTTGATTTTCCCCGTATAACAAATTATAATTTCCTACATACTATTAAAAAACTAAAAGTTATGATGAGGACAAGGGTATTCTAGTCGCCGATTATCAGAGAGGGGAGCCAACAGGCTGTAAGCTTCCTATTCGCATGGAACACTTACCACCTTTAAACTTCGGCTCGGAAAGCAGGCATTCTGCGAATATGAGCTGACGGGAAGCTGCCGTTACCAAGTTACAAGTGCCATTTTGCCGTGAAAAGCAAGCTGGAACGAGGGTGGAACCGCGGGTTATTGATATTTATTACTAAGCTCGTCCCTGTTTTATACAGGGGCGGGCTTTTTTGTGTTGTAATGGAATCAAAAACCTGTAATTTGTTTGAACAATAAAAAGGAGTGAAACTGAATGTCTGAATTACTGAAAATATCTTTTCCTGACGGAGCGGTTAAGGAGTTTGCTAAAGGCACAACAACTGAAGACATCGCTGCATCCATCAGTCCTGGTTTAAGGAAAAAATCCATTGCCGGAAAATTCAATGGTGAATTATATGATTTGAAACGCCCGATTGAACAAGATGGTACAATCGAAATCGTCACACAGGACGCAGCGGATGCTCTTGAAGTATTGCGTCACAGTACAGCGCACTTGATGGCACAAGCGATCAAGCGTTTGTACAAAAACGCTAAATTCGGCGTAGGGCCAGTCATCGAGGGCGGCTTTTACTATGATATGGATATGGAGGAATCATTGACTCCCGAAGACCTTCCCTTGATTGAAAAGGAAATGAAGAAAATCGTCAATGAAAACTTGGAAATTTCCCGCATCGAAGTGAGCCGTGATGAAGCGATTTCCCGTTTTAAAGAAATCGGCGACGAGTATAAATTGGAGTTGATCGATGCGATTCCTGCCGATCAGCAGGTAACGCTTTATGAGCAGGGTGAATTCTTTGACCTTTGCCGTGGAATTCATGTCCCATCAACGGGGAAAATCAAAGAATTTAAGCTATTGAGCATCGCTGGAGCATACTGGAGAGGCGATAGCAAAAACAAAATGCTTCAACGCATTTACGGTACGGCTTTCTATAAAAAAGAAGAGTTAGCCGAACACCTGCGTTTCCTTGAAGAAGCCAAGGAACGTGACCACCGTAAAATCGGCAAAGAATTGAACTTGTTCATGAGCTCACAGAAAGTGGGGCAAGGGCTGCCGATGTGGTTGCCAAAAGGTGCGACCATCCGCCGGACAATCGAAAGGTATATCGTGGACAAGGAAGAACGTTTGGGTTATGACCATGTCTACACACCTGTAATGGGAAGCGTGGACCTTTATAAAACATCTGGTCACTGGGATCATTACCAGGACGGCATGTTCCCTGTCATGGAGATGGAAAACGAACAGCTTGTACTGCGTCCGATGAACTGTCCGCATCACATGATGGTCTATAAAAACAGTATCCATAGCTACCGCGAACTGCCAATTCGGATTGCCGAGCTAGGCTTGATGCACCGCTATGAAATGTCAGGTGCCCTTTCCGGCCTTCAGCGTGTACGTGGGATGACATTGAATGATGCGCACATTTTCGTCCGTCCTGACCAAATCAAAGAAGAGTTCAAGCGCGTTGTGAACTTGGTTCTGGAAGTATATAAAGATTTCGATATCAAGGATTATTCATTCCGTCTGTCTTATCGTGATCCGCAGGATACAGAAAAATATTTCGATGATGATAACATGTGGGAAAAGGCACAAAGCATGTTAAAAGGCGCTATGGATGAACTTGGCCTGGATTACTTTGAAGCGGAAGGTGAAGCGGCATTCTACGGTCCTAAGCTTGATGTTCAGGTGCGTACTGCCTTAGGGAAAGATGAAACGCTTTCCACTGTTCAACTTGATTTCTTGCTTCCTGAACGTTTTGATCTTAATTACGTCGGAGAGGACGGCAAGCAGCACCGTCCGGTTGTTATTCACCGCGGCGTCGTTTCCACAATGGAACGTTTTGTCGCTTACTTGATTGAAGAATACAAGGGGGCATTCCCGACTTGGCTTGCACCTATCCAAGCACAAGTGATCCCAGTTTCACCTGAAGTGCACTTGGATTATGCGAAAGAAGTACAGGAAAAACTTAAAGCGCAGGGCATTCGTGTCGATCTGGATACACGTGACGAGAAAATCGGTTACAAAATCCGTGAAGCGCAAATGCAAAAAATCCCGTACATGCTGGTTGTTGGAGACAATGAAGTCAAAGAAGGCAGCGTGAATGTACGTAAATACGGTGAACAAAAATCCGAAACGATTGCTTTTGAAGATTTCGTTTCAGCGATTAAGGCGGAAGTAAGCCGTTAACAGCAAAAAGAGGGGCACATATAGTTGTGTCCCTCTTTTCATTTAATGCATGATAAAATGAAACCATCATGTGAATATTTGTACAGCAATGAAAAGGAGGGTCAGCATGAAAAAGAAATTTTCTTATCTATTCGGACCGACATTCCTTGTCATCATCATCTTATTGTTATTAGATGATTATCGACAATATGCCATTGTCCCGGTCCTGCTTTTTTGGATAGCCCTATTTTCTTGGGAAAGCATTGAGAAAAAGAAAAAGGCAAAAGAGAACAACTCTTAACATTTGATGGCTTCGATCAGTATGGACTGTAACCAAAGGGGGAGTGGGGATAAATGGAGATTAGAAAGGCTTCAAGGGAAGACGCGGGTAACTTGGCAGCACTATTCAATCATGTTGAAGATTCCGGGTATATGCTGTTCAACCCTGGAGAAAGAAAAGCGACCGGGAACCAAGTGGAAAAGCAAATGGAGCAAATCGAAAAAAATCCCCTTTCAGTTATCCTCGTTGCTGCGAGCGGGCATGAGTTGAATGGTTACTTAATATTATTGGGCAATCAACTGGGCCGAACGAGGCATTCGGCCAAAATCGTCATCGGCATCGCCGAACAGGACAGAGGAAAAGGCATCGGTACGGAGCTATTTCAGAAAATGGAGGAGCATGCACGGACGAACGAAATCCGGCGCCTGGAATTGTCCGTAATTGCAAACAACTCCCCTGCGCTATCCTTATATCGAAAGATGGGGTTTGAAAAGGAAGGAATAAAGCGGGAATCACTGTTTTTTGATGGAAAGTATCATGATGAATATTTTTTGTCCAAATTACTTTAAAAAAACGTATTGTCAAATAACAGAATGTCTGATAATATTAATTTTGTTGTGAAAAACGAATAAAATTTAGCATTTGACAAGTCATCAGTGTTTATGATATATTTCTAAAGTGAATTGAATACGTGTTTGATGAAAAGAAGAAGCACCCGCTTCTCACCTGGTTGACGCAAACAATGCAGTTAACAGGTCATGATTTGATTATTTGGATCTTTCTGAATGAGTCTATCAGTGTGGGTGCAGCATGCATCCACACTTTTTTATTATGATTATATCCTGTAAGCGAGTTGTGAGCGTGACCGAATTTATTCAAATATTCGTATTCGCCAATATCTTTGGAGGTGGCTAACTATTAGTAAAGACGCGATGGTAAACGAGGGCATCCGAGCCCGTGAAGTTCGTCTTATTGACCAAAACGGAGAACAACTTGGAATTAAAACGAAATTCGAAGCATTGGAAATTGCCGCTCGTGTAAATCTTGATCTAGTTTTAGTTGCTGCAAATGCAAAGCCTCCGGTAGCCCGGATTATGGACTACGGAAAACACCGCTTCGAGCAGCAAAAGAAAGACAAGGAAGCACGTAAAAATCAAAAAGTCATCAGTCTGAAAGAGGTTCGTTTGAGCCCGACGATTGAAGAACATGATTTCAATACGAAGCTTCGCAACGGTATTAAATTCCTTGAAAAAGGCGATAAAGTAAAAGCTTCTATCCGATTCAAAGGACGTGCCATTACGCATAAGGAAATTGGTCAACGTGTACTCGTTCGTTTTTCTGAAGCATGTAAAGAAGTGGCTACAATCGAGCAACACCCAAAAATGGACGGGCGCAGCATGTTCATTATCTTAGCACCGAAAAACGAAAAGTAATTGTAAAGTAATTTGTAATGAGGAGGAATACCTTATGCCTAAAATGAAAACTCACCGCGGATCTGCTAAACGTTTCAAAAAGACTGGATCCGGCAAACTTAAGCGTTCTAACGCTTACACAAGCCATTTATTTGCTAACAAATCTACTAAGCAAAAGCGTAAGCTTCGCAAAGCTAGCCTTGTAAGCAAAGGTGACTTCAAACGTATTCGTCATATGCTAGACAACATTAAATAAGTTCGATTTATCGAGTTAAATAGGAGGGAAATAACATGCCACGTGTAAAAGGCGGTACTGTTACTCGCAAACGTCGTAAAAAGGTAATAAAATTAGCTAAAGGTTACTATGGCGCGAAACATATTCTTTTCAAAGTAGCTAACCAACAAGTAATGAAGTCAGGAAACTATGCTTTCCGTGACCGTCGTCAAAAGAAACGTGATTTCCGCAAACTTTGGATCACTCGTATCAACGCTGCAGCACGCATCAACGGTCTTTCTTACAGCCGTTTAATGCATGGTCTAAAGCTTGCTGGTATCGAAGTGAACCGCAAAATGCTTGCTGATCTTGCTGTTGCTGACGAACAAGCTTTTGCTCAATTAGCAACTGCTGCTAAACAACAATTAGACAAATAAGTCTGACTGATACAGCCACTCTCTTTTCAAGAGGGTGGCTTTTTACATATTTAAAGGAGGGAATGAGGATGCAAGGAGTATGGTTCATTGCTGCTTATATGATCATCACAAACATCATCGGGTTTGCCTTAATGGGAATCGACAAAAGGAAAGCGCGTAATGGGGAGTACCGGATCAGCGAAAAGACACTTTGGTTTTGGGCGGTCATAGGCGGAGGGACTGGGACCTTTTTGGGGATGAAGCAATTCCGCCATAAGACGAAGCATGCCGCTTTTAAGTGGGGCCTGCCTATATTGATGATTCTTCAGATAGCCTTATTGATTAAGATATTCATTCAATTGTAATATGTAGCCCGTATAATGTATATGCTTGTAGAAGCAGCAAAGAGTAGCTGGAGGGAGAGCATGAATGATAAACTGACACTTGTGATGAGCTACGTTCAATCAGGAAGCGTGTTTGCACCGTTGATTTTTATCACCTTTCATTTATTAAGGCAATTTTTATTCATTCCCGTCATAGTGGTTTGCATGTCTGGAGGAGTATTATTCGGGGCAGCTTTTGGAACCATCTATTCCGTAATCGGTTTGACGTTGTCCAGTATGGCCTTTTATTTCGTGATAGGCAAATTTCCGAAAACAAAGGATAGGCTGCTGCGGCTTAAGAATAAGCTGTTTGGAAACCGAAAGCTAAACAGCAGGCAAATTGCAGTACTGAGGCTAATACCATTCATACACTTTTACTTACTGTCGCTTTGCTTATTGGAATCTAATAAAGGGCTGAAAAATTATTTTTATCTATCCTTCATGACCAATCTTCCTGTAGCATTCGTATACACGGTTTTTGGCCACTATATTGCAGATTTCAGTCCAACGCTGATCGTCATTATTTTATTATCCTTAACCTTATTGCTATATTTATTGAGAGAGAAGCAGACGGTCGTCCCCTGGAAGGAATTTTTTCGTTCAGATGATTAATATAGAGCCTTGAGTCCATTTTCCTCAAGGCTCTTCATTACGCGTGATTTTTTTTCATTTTTGTAAAAACTCCTTAACCGGGCTCTTCCAATCGATAACGGCTTCCGGATAATGTTTTTTAATGGCTGCCTCGATTTTTAAGAAGTCATTTCGCTTTAAGCCTTTCAGGCCGGCCACTTTTTTAGGCCATATGAAGATGGAGATGACCTCAAAGGAGCGTTCCGTCGTCCCTAAATACTTTTCCCCTTCAAACATCACCCCGTTGTACGTCAATAAAAAATTCTTTCGTATATTGGCTGTATCGTCGAGCAGAAAGAACTTTTTCTGTTCATGTGCCAGCTCTAATTTTCTTTTCGGATTAAATAGGTATTTGATGACTGTATATATTAAGAAAATGATGAAAGCCAAAAGAATGAACCGCATGATCAATACCATGGAGCTACCTCCTTAAACAGAGTGATTCCCTTCATTTACGTATGGGTTTTTAATAAGTTTCATTTATTTGATATAATTTAGGGGAAGACGATGGAAAGAAGTGATGAAAATGAACATAGGTAAATTAATGGAAATGCAGGCAGCTTTGGATGAGCATATACAATCAAAGCATGATTTGGGTGCTGAAGACTTGGTGGAACGGAAGATACTCGCTCTGTTAGTGGAGCTTGGAGAGCTTGCCAATGAAACAAGATGTTTTAAATTCTGGAGTCTTAAAGGCCCCTCCGATAAGGAAACGATTTTGGCTGAATACGTGGATGGCATTCATTTTATTTTGTCACTCGGGATTGAACGGGGTTTTGTACCGGAAGTTCCATCCGCCCTCAAGATGCATCAGGAGGATTTGACGGTTCAATTTACTGCTATTTACGGCTACATCAGTGAATTTCGCACACAGTTGACAGAGTCATCTTTCCAAAAGGTTTTTGCTGCGTATTTATATTTAGGAGAGTTGCTTGGATTTTCAGCAATGGATGTGGAAAAAGCATATGTAAGCAAAAATGAAGTGAACTACGAAAGGCAAAAGCAAGGCTATTGATTGCTGATTGTTTATGCAATCGATTATCTGTATAATTATTCTTGTAATGTAAGTTATAGGGAGGTAAAGGAATGGCTCAATTGGATGAAACGTTAAGGATGCTGCGGGACTTAACGGATGCTAAAGGCATTGCAGGAAATGAAAGTGAAGTAAGAAAAGTGATGACCGAATACATAACACCATTTGCCGATGAAATATCGGCAGATGGCCTGGGAAGTTTAATTGCCAAGAAAACGGGTGATGAAAACGGACCGAAAATCGTCGTTACGGGGCATATGGACGAAGTTGGTTTCATGATCACCCAGATTGATGATAAAGGATTTTTGCGTTTTCAGCCGGTAGGGGGCTGGTGGTCACAGGTAATGCTGGCCCAGCGCGTGACGATCGTTACAAGTAAAGGTGATATAACTGGCATTATCGGTTCCAAGCCGCCTCATATCCTGTCAGCGGAGGCGCGGAAGAAGCCGATTGATATTAAGGATATGTTTATTGATATTGGTGCATCCAGCAAAGAAGATGTTAAGGAATGGGGCGTCAAGCCAGGAGATATGGTTGTGCCATATTTTGAATTCACGGTCATGAATAATGAAAAGATGCTGCTCGCCAAAGCTTGGGACAATCGAATTGGCTGTGCAATCGCCATTGATGTGCTTAAACAGCTGAAAGACAGCGACCATCCTAATGTAGTTTATGGAATTGGTGCTGTGCAAGAAGAGGTCGGCCTGCGTGGCTCCAAAACATCCACATTCAAAATCCAGCCGGATATCGGTTTTGCCGTTGATGTCGGCATTGCTGGTGATACACCGGGGGTTACCGAAAAAGAAGCGATGAGTAAGATGGGGGAAGGCCCGCAAATCGTCATATATGATTCATCGATGGTGGCACATAAGGGATTACGCGATTTCGTCACCGACACGGCTGATGAAATGAATATTCCTTATCAATATGAATCGATTCCAGGCGGCGGAACGGATGCTGGCTCCATCCATTTAACGGCAAATGGTGTGCCTGCACTGGCGATCACGATTGCCACACGCTATATTCATTCACACGCAGCAATGCTTCACCGGGATGATTATGAGAATGCAGTTAAGCTCATTGTTGAAGTGATTAAACGCCTCGATCGTGAAGCGGTTGATCGGATCATTTACGAGTAATATAGTGAAAGTTAAAAATGGAGAGGCCTAATCAGGTCCTCTCCATTTTCTATTTCTACTTATCTTCGACGATTATATAGACCGCTTTGATGGGTCCATGGACGCCGACGACAAGGTCCATTTCGATATCAGCAGAATTGCTCGGCCCTGTTATGAAATTGATGCAGGAAGGAACGACTTCGCCCCGGGTAACTTTTGAACGGATGGCCGCAGCAGCCTGGGTCATTCGCGGGACGATGGTGCTTTTTGGAATGATGGAAACATGGCAGGAAGGAAGGAAGCTGATGGAACGGCCGTGGTCCTTGTCGCTGAACAAGACGACGGTCGCTGATTCTGCTAGTGTCATCTCACTGAATGTGATTCCGATGTTAGCACTTTCTGCCTTTTCGATATTTTCCTTCCCGGCTTGGTGATCCCATATATGGACATCTTTTTCCTTTAAGATACCCTCTAACCCATAGTCGAAAAATCGATCGTCCTTAGGGATGATCAAGGGTCCGTTTCCAAGTTCCTCGATCACCTGTTTTAAACAATGCATCACTTGCTTGGAGTCGGTAACGTGAAACTGGGTATGCACCCGTTTACATTGCTCCTCCAATTCCGCGACAAGATCATTTGGTGTCGCATTTTTCAAAACTTCTTTTTGGGGGGCGTGCTTCCATTCCGGAACGGAGATGCCTTCCGTAATAGGAGCCCTTCCCAGGTTTTTGGCTATTTTGTTTAAAAATGTCCCTTCATTGTGGATGGTTCCATTCATGATGGTTTCCCTCCTTTTTCCCGATTTTTGAACCAGTCCCGAAAGCTCTCTTTCCCAGGAGCAGGGAACTCGCGGCTTTCTGTCCAAGTTTTGAGTGGTCCCGGTCCTTTCGAGATGATATCCCCCGTTTTAAAAGGTGACATCGCTGATGGGGCCATTTTGGAGCCGAACTTATAAAGCATAGGCGAGGCAGCACCGATACCGAAGGCCTTCATGGCCATCTTTTCTGAAAATGGCGCCATTTTTTCCTTTTCCACGATGACTTCACGATGCTTCCTCAGTAAATCATGGAGAGGAATCTTTACCGGACAAGCATCAGTACAGGCTGCACAAAGAGTGGATGCATATGGTAATTCCTTGAAATCATCATATCCTCCAAGTAAGGGTGAAAGCACAGCACCGATTGGTCCCGGATATATTGAACCGTATGAATGACCGCCAACCTGGCGATAGACCGGGCAGACATTTATACAGGCAGCACAGCGGATGCATTGAAGAACGGATTGAAATTCAGTTCCTAAAATGGAGGAGCGTCCATTATCTACGATCACAAGGTGAAATTCCTCTGGCCCGTCTATATCGCCTTCATCACGCGGACCGGTAAGTGCAGTGATGTAACTGGTCAATCTTTGGCCGACAGCGCTTCTTGTCAATAAGCTGACAAGGACTTCGAATTCATCGAATGTAGGCACAAGCCGTTCCATTCCCATCACGGTAATTTGTGTTTTTGGAAGGGCAGTGACCAAATCGGCATTTCCTTCATTCGTCACCAAACCGATCGAGCCCGTTTCTGCAATTGCAAAATTACATCCGGTAATTCCAACATCGGCGCTTAAGAAATCTTTCCGCAGAATGCCCCGCACATGGGCGGTAAGCTCTTCCGGTTTTTCGGTTTGCGTATATGCAAGCTTTTCTTTAAAAACATCCCTAATCTGCTCTTTATTTTTATGGAGAGCAGGTGCGACGATATGGGAAGGGGGATCATGATCATCCACTTGTAAAATGTATTCACCAAGGTCCGTTTCAACGACATCGAGTCCAACTCCTTCAAGAGTTGCATTCAAATTGATCTCTTCCGTGACCATCGATTTTGATTTCACGACCTTTTTGGCATTCTTTTTTAAAATGACATCCTTAATGTATCCGCTTGCTTCTTCAGCCGTTTCAGCGAAGAAGACATGACCGCCCCTTTTCGAAACGTTTTCTGCAAGCTGGTGCAAATAGAAATCAAGGTTACTAAGCACATGCTGCCGGATTTCTTCCCCAAGGGACCGCCAATCCTCCCAGCTTCCCAATTCATCAACGGCAGTCAGCCGCCGTCCGTGTAATCGTTCTTGGGCACTCGATACGGCCAAACGCATAAAATCATTATGTATTCCTTCATCCACCCGGTCTTTAAATTTGGCAGAGCTGGTTTTCATAGCCATAAGTTTTTCCCTCCTCGCTTTCTTTAAATACTATTCAGGACTTCCGCAATATGAAGCACTTTCACCGGCTGCCCCTTCCTTTGAATCCGTCCGCCGATATTCATCAAACATCCTGCATCCCCGCCGATTAAAAAATCGGCCCCGGTATCTTCAATATTGCAGACTTTCTCCTCGACCATTTGCCCGGAAATGTCACCCATCTTAACCGAAAAGGTCCCCCCGAACCCGCAGCAGTTTTGGGCATCCGGAAGTGGTGTCATTTCCAGCCCCCTGACATGGCTTAACAATATGGCAGGGGCTTCCTTCACCTTAAGCAGTCGTGTCATATGGCATGAGGTATGATAAGTGGCCTTACCCTTAAGGGTCGCCCCGACGTCAGTCACTTTTAAGACATCCACGATGAATTGGGTCAATTCATATGTTTTAGCCGCTAATGATACTGCTTTCTTTTCCCATTCGGCATCGCCTTTGAAAATGACCGGATATTCTTTGAACATCGCTGCGCAGGAACCGGAAGGGGTTACGATGTATTCAGCACCCGCGAACGTTTTAATCATCTTTTTCATAGCTTCCTTCGATTCCTTTGTATACCCGCTATTATATGCGGGCTGTCCGCAGCATATCTGGGACTCCGGGAAATCGATCTCACAGCCTAATCTCTCGAGTAGCTCCACTGTCGCTTTGCCGACATTGGATTGAAACAAATCCACTAAACATGTTGCAAAGAGAGTAACTTTCAATCTGAACTCCTCCTTTTTCAAATAGGTTAACAGGTCATCTGATGACTAAAAAATGGAAAAAGGAAATGGTTAAGACCAATTTCCAAGATTTTTTTATAATGAAGTAATCGTTTTCAAAATAATATATCAATTTAATCCTTTTTTGTATAGGGTATTTTTGAAATTTAAAGGAAGTTCAACTACGCTTTTGCTGATTTTTTTGGATGACCCGGTCCAGTGATTCCTCGACGCTTTGAAGGTGAAACAGCATGGCACTGCGGGCTCCGTCTTCATCCTGTGCCACGATTGCATCATAAATCCTGACATGCTGCTGGTAAAGCTGCTTAAGTGTCATCTCTTCGGAATAAAGTGCAATCCGACGGATATCACGCATCTTTTCCGTCATTAATTCTGAAACGTGGTTCATCAATGTAATAAGCAGCTCATTTTGTGATGCGTTTGCCACTGCAACATGGAAGGCGATATCCGCTTTATCACTTAGCTCTTCATCATCGGATACCTTTTCCATATCAAAAAGCCTTTCCTTCAGTTCGATAAGGTTTTCTTCCGTTCTCTTTATCGCTGCCACCTCTGCCGTACCGGACTCAAGTATTTTCCGAACTTCCAGTAAATGCTTGATATTGTCTTGATCCATCAAAAGAGCGGCAGACAAGGGATGGTTCATGATGGTAGGGTCGAAGGTTTTAACGAATGTTCCTTCACCTTGTTTTATTTCAATAAGACCCATTGAACTCAATGCACTTAAAGCTTCGCGGATGGCCGGGCGCCCGACTTGGAAATTTTCCGCAAGCTGCTGAATGGAATCCAATTGTTCACCTGGTTTCAGGCTGCCTGACCGAATCATTTCATAAAGTTCATCGCTGACTTCTTCATAAATTTTTTTCGGCTTTATTTTTTTATATACCAAGTAGTAGCACCTCTATTTTCTATGAGTTTCTCTGGTTAATATTATATAACACAAATGATCTTTGACACTTCCAGAAGGTTAAAAAAATCACCGGAAAATAAAAAAAATCTTGATTTTATATTTTCAATCATTTAATTTTAATGAGTACTCATCAAGTCATCTGATGACTTTGAATATTTGGATATGTAAGGGGTTTCAATTAGCGGTTAATTTCTGAATTTTTTAAAAAATTTATAGAAAATGGAGTCGAAATGAATGACATGGACACAAAACTTTACGCCGATCACCGATAATTTAGTTTTATCATCTCTTGCCGCACTCATTCCAATTCTTTACTTTTTTTGGGCACTTACCATCAAACGGATGAAAGGTTACATTGCTGGTATAACCACGTTACTTGTAGCTCTTGCAGTGGCTGTATTGATATATGGAATGCCTGCAGGAAAAGCAGTGATGTCTGCTTCACAAGGAGCCGTATATGGGCTGCTCCCTATCGGATGGATAATCATCACTTCCGTATTTTTGTACAAAATGACCGTTAAAAGCGGACAATTCAATATCATTCGTTCTTCGGTGCTTTCGCTTACGGAAGACCGCCGCCTTCAGGCATTATTGGTGGCATTTTCTTTCGGGGCATTTTTAGAAGGTGCCGCTGGATTTGGAGCACCGGTCGCCATTTCAGCCGCGCTTTTGGTCGGTCTCGGATTTAACCCGCTATATGCAGCTGGGATTTGTTTGATCGCGAATACCGCTCCGGTAGCATTCGGGGCGGTTGGAATACCGATCATCGCCATGGAAGGCCCTACTGGCATAGCCGCCATGGAGATTTCAAAAATGGTCGGCCGCCAATTGCCATTCCTTTCGGCTTTCATTCCGCTTTATCTCATTTTAATAATGACTGGGTGGAAAAGGTCGCTTGAAGTCTTGCCGGCAATTTTGGTTTCCGGATTTTCCTTTGCCATCACACAGTACTTAAGTTCAAATTTTCTTGGGCCCGAATTACCGGACATCCTTTCAGCATTAGTGTCACTATTTGCATTGGCGATCTTCCTTAAATTCTGGAAACCCAAAACGATCTTTCGCTTTGCATCCGAGGAAACGGCAGCAGCTGTTGAACCTTTATCTACAGCCGAAGCGGAAACAAAATACACGAAATGGCAGATATTCCATGCCTGGTCACCATTTCTTCTGTTAACGCTTTTCATAACAATATGGGGGATGAACCCAATAAAGCCGGCACTCTCAGGACATTATGAAGGCAACAATGTGTTGCTTGGCGGAATCAATGAAATCGGGAAACTATTAACCTTCCAAATCGAAGTCCCAGGTCTGCATAATGAGATAATCGGAAGCAATGGATTGCCGATTGCGGCTTTCTATAAAATAGAACTGCTCGGAGCAGCCGGGACCGCCATTTTATTAGCTGCCATCGTGACGAAGTTCATCGCCCACATGACTGCAAAAGATTTTTATAGCACTTTTGTTGAAGCGATGAAAGAGTTGGCAAAACCAATCTTGATGATTTCTACCGTAGTGGCTTTTGCCTATGTAACGAATGCTTCAGGCATGTCGACAACATTAGGGATGACCCTTGCAAAATCGGGTGATCTATTTCCGTTCTTCGCACCGGTTCTCGGCTGGTTGGGTGTGTTCATTACCGGATCGGATACATCAGCCAACCTCTTATTTGGCAGTCTGCAGAAAGTGACCGCTCTTAAAGTTGGGATGGAACCGGTCCTGGCACTAGCGGCGAACTCTTCCGGAGGGGTCACGGGAAAGATGATTTCCCCCCAATCGATAGCGATTGCTTGTGCCGCCGTTGGATTGGCGGGCAGGGAATCAGAATTATTGAGATTCACGCTCAAACATAGTATTTTCTTATTGCTGCTTGTTTGTGTGATTACCTTCTTGCAAAATGGCGTCCTTTCCTGGATGATTCCATAAGTAAAATGAGGCTCCCTTTTGAAAGGGAGCCTCGAAATATTTTCCAAATCCATTACAAAAAGGAGGACATACCATGCAATTGGCAGCTGTGGCAGTAAAATTGGTTCATGAGGTTCGAAAACTGATTGATGAGGAAATCATCATTATTGATCATGCTGGCACGATTATCGCCAGCACCGATAGCAGCCGTATTGGATCTTATCATGAAGGAGCCATCCACGCTTTCAACAATCGTGAGAAATTGATCATCAATAAACAGGATGAACGAAGTTGGAAAGGAGTGAAGGCAGGAATAAATCTACCTATTTTCTTCAATCAGGAAGCCGTTTGTGTCATTGGAATTACGGGCGACCCCAAACATGTTTCCCCCTATGCGGAACTTTTAAAAAAGATGACAGAGATGTTCATTCAGGAAAGCTATCACATCGAACAAGCAGAATCCAAATCACGTCTGATGGAATTCTTTGTATTTGAATGGCATCAGCTGCAGACTTTCAATGAGCTTTTCCTTCAGAAGGCCAAGTTGCTTGGGGTCGATGTTCATGCAGACCGGATCATCACCCTTGGTGAATTTAAGACTGAGGAAATCATTGAGCCTCATGTGTGGAGAACGCTTCAGATATACATAAGTCAGCAGCATCCCAATGACATCGCAGTCCGTTGGGGGAGGAACCAATTCGTCATTCTTTCAATAGCCGATTTCAATGGTTCAAAAAACCAACAATTAAAGAAATTAAGTGAACTGCAAAAAAAGCTGGAAGAGAGTTCGGGTTATAAAGTGTGTGCAGGAGTTAGTTCGCGTGCATCAGGATCCGCTTTCAGGTCAGCTTTTTTTAAAGCGGAGCGTTCCTTGAAGATCGCGTTTCCTTCATCGGGGATTATATTTGACGAGGACTTGAAGCTTGAGGTCCTGCTTGATGAAGTTACCGCTGAGACAAAACAGGAATATTTATCCCGGACTATTCAGGATCTGCTTCCTAATGAGGAGCTGCTTAAAACCCTTTCCATGTATTTTGCATGTGATCTTTCATTGAAGGAGACAGCCAGAGCCCTGCATATCCACATCAATACCCTCCATTACAGGCTCAAGCGCATAGAAGATTTGACCCAACTGAATCCTAGAAAGCTAGCCGATTTAGTCACTATGTATCTAGCATTAAGTGTATTGGATAAACATACAAATTAATTCTATGGAAAGCTCTAAATTCTATATGTTCATACATAGAAGGTTGAATGTTTTTTTTCTTATACTTAAATCATATAAAAAATTTCGAATTCCATCTGTTTATATGAGGAGGATATACATGTTAACAAAGCAGGTTAAGCAGCTACTTCTTACCATCGTCGGTCAGGAGAATTACGACGACTCGAAAGTGGAATGTCTAGTCTATTCATATGATGCAACGCCAGGGTTTCAAGCGATGCCGGATGCTGTCATTAAACCGGGCTGCACAGCTGAAGTAGCAGCCATCGTCAAAGTTTGCAACGAATACAATGTTCCGATCGTTCCACGCGGTTCTGGGACGAATTTAAGTGGAGGCACCTGCCCGACAGAGGGGGGGCTTGTCCTTTTATTCAATCGAATGAATTCATTACTTGAAATAGATGAGGAAAACTTAACGGCGACCGTACAGCCCGGGCTCATCACATTGGACTTGATTTCGGCAGTTGAAGAGAAGGGATTGTTTTATCCGCCGGATCCAAGTTCGATGAAAATCTCCACGATTGGCGGCAACATTAATGAGAACTCTGGTGGACTGCGAGGATTAAAGTACGGAGTCACCCGTGATTATGTCATTGGGCTTGAAGTTGTCCTTCCGAATGGAGATATCATTCGAACAGGGGGCAAGCTTGCCAAAGATGTAGCCGGATATGATTTAACGAAGCTTTTTGTCGGATCGGAAGGGACCTTGGGCATCGTTACGGAAGCGATCTTAAAGCTGATCCCAATGCCGGAAACGACAAAGACGATGCTTGCCTTATATCAAGATCTGGATGCTGCAGCCCAGTCAGTGGCCAAAATCATTTCAAATAAAATCATTCCTGTTACATTGGAATTTCTTGATCGGCCGACGTTGATCGTGGTTGAGGACTTCGCGAAAATCGGTTTGCCCACCAATGTGGAAGCTGTCCTGCTGATTGAACAGGATGGTCCGCCTGAAGTGGTTGAACGTGATATGAAAAGGATGGCCGATATCTGTCTAGAGGAAAAGGCGGTTTCCGTGGAAATTGCCGAAACGGAATCTGACGCTGTCGCCTTGAAAACGGCAAGACGGACCGCCCTTTCCGCACTGGCACGCCTCAAGCCGACGACCATTTTGGAAGATGCCACCGTACCCCGGTCGGAAATTGCCAAAATGGTCAGGGCGATTAATGAGATCGCTGGCAAGCATAACGTGGACATTTGCACTTTCGGTCATGCTGGGGATGGGAACCTGCATCCAACGTGCATTACCGATGCTCGTGATCATGAGGAAATGGAGAGAGTGGAGCTCGCTTTTGCTGACATTTTTGCCGCGGCTATCGACCTTGGCGGGACGATTACCGGTGAACATGGTGTAGGAGCGATGAAGGCCCCTTATCTTGAATGGAAGCTGAAGAAAGAAGGGATTGATGCCATGAGAGCGATTAAACAAGCTTTCGATCCCAATAACATCATGAATCCCGGCAAAGTATTTGCCAAGGAAACAAGGAAAAGGGTGGTGGTTTCTTCATGACAACAGTTCAGGAAAGGGAAACCATTGCCATTCAATTCGCGGAAAAAATGAATGAAGATGAATTGTTGAATTGTATGCGCTGCGGCTTTTGCTTACCCCACTGCCCGACATACATAGAATCGGGGCTAAAGGAATCCCATTCACCAAGGGGCCGGATTGCACTTATGAAAGCGGTGGCGGATGGTGTGATTGAGCCCGATGAGGATGTAGAACGTTCGTTGAGTCTTTGCCTCGGCTGCAGGGCTTGTGAACCTGTGTGTCCTTCAGGTGTGAAATATGGACACCTTCTTGAAGAGGCAAGGGATATCATCCATCAGAATAAAAAGCACAGTTACCCAGTAAAAACAATCCGCAAGGCCGTTTTCAGTGGATTATTCCCGCACCAGGAGCGAATGCAGGCCATGACAAGTTTGCTTGGCTTCTATCAGAGATCAGGCCTGCAATACATGGCCCGTAAAACGGGAGTACTCAACATGCTTCCGGATAATTTGGCAACAATGGAAAAAGTGCTGCCGAAAGTCCCGAAAAAATCAGAAATGAAAAATAGGCCAACCGAGCTGCCTGCAATCGGTACGCCATTCAAAAAGGTGGCTTTCTTTTCAGGCTGCTTGATGGATACGATGTTTTTGGAAACGAACAAAGCCACACTAAAGCTTCTTCAGCTGGCCGGATGTGAAATCGTGATTCCGAAATCCCAGGCGTGCTGCGGGGCGCTGCATGGACACAGCGGTGAAAAAGCAGGTGCAAAGCAACTGGCCAAGCGTAATATAGAAGCTTTTGAAGCGGAGGAAGTTGATTATATCATTACGAATGCCGGCGGCTGTGGAGCTTTTCTCATAGATTATGACCATCTGCTCCAAGATGAACCGGAATGGCACGATCGTGCAATCGCATTTAAAAATAAGTTGAAAGATATCAGCCAGATTCTTGTTGATTTGCGTTTTCAGGAAAAAGTTCGCTTGAAACTGCCAGCTCAATCCGTAACTTTCCAGGATTCCTGTCACTTACGGAATGTGATGAACACCTCCTTAGCTCCGCGAATTCTCCTTCAATCGATAGATGGAATCGAATTCAGGGAAATGAAGGATGCGGATCGGTGCTGCGGCTCCGCTGGTATTTATAATATTGTCGAATCAGAGATGTCCATGAATATTCTCGACTCTAAAATGGAGCATACGAAATCGACACAGGCCGATATTGTTGTCACGGCAAACCCTGGCTGTCTGTTGCAAATGCAACTGGGAATCGAGAGGGAAAACTTGGGGGAATGTACGAAAGCGGTGCATATAGCGGACCTGCTAATAAAGGCTGTGGCATTATAATAGAAGAAAAAGGATTATAGGAAGTATTTGAAAAAAATGAAAATAGCATTATTTGATTAAACATTACATTTTAAAAAAAGGCGGAAACCCTTGTAAAGCCTGTATTTCAATTGAAAAATCGTTCTGTGCTGAGAACGAATTGTAATGATATAACATAAATGAAATATTGATTCCTCGTTTACTTAGGAACATGGCGGGTAGAGTTTATATATAGCATCCACTAAACGATACAACAAAACCTAAGGAGGAATGTAAAATGAATAAAACAGTATATGGAGTATATGAATCAAATGCAGAAGTGATCCAAGCAATAAATGCACTTAAGGCAAAGGGCTTTGAAGGGGACGATATTACGGTCGTCGCAGATAAGGAAGAAACATTGGATTTCACGAACGAACAACGCGAAACGGATGTTCATACAATGACGAACGTTCCTAACGATGAATCATTTATGGACAAGGTGGCACGTTTCTTCATGCCGGAAGATACGGCAGACCTTTCAACAAGATTGGCGAATGCAGGCCTTTCGAACAGTGAAGCGGCTGAACATGTCTTTGATGTAGAAAATGGAAAAGTCCTGGTTCTGGTTGAAGAAGGTGAAGGCCACCTTGGAACGGCAAGAGATAAATTCACGACCGGGAAAATGGACACTGCCGGTACAAGGCTTGATACAAACTCCACCAACCAACTCTATAACGGTACTGAAAAAACCGATCCATTAAACAAAGAAGATGTTTATGGAGTCAACGGACAAGGCCGTGAATTGCCAGAGGATGAAAGGACGCTTACACTTCGGGAAGAACAGCTGAACATTGACAAAGAAAGAGTTCAGACAGATGAAGTCGTCATTAACAAAGAAGTCAATGAACAACATAAAACGATTAATGTCCCTGTTGAACACGAAGAAGTGACAGTCGAGCATAGATCAGTTTCAGGACGTGAAGCGAATCTGGAAACCGGAAGCATTGAAGATGGGGAAACATTACGAATCCCAGTTGTTGAAGAAAAATTGGAAGTTTCGAAAAAACCGGTTGTCACAGATGAAATTGTCATCAAGAAACATGCTGTACAAGAAACGGAACAAGTTCAGGATACTCTTAAAAAGGAAGATATCCAGCTTGATAGTACAGATGAATCGATCGTGAATGAGAAAAAGGAAACTGAACGTAGAACCGACCGCTTCTAAGAGTGAAGGAAATGGCCTGCAGTTTTAAAAACTGCAGGCTTCTTTTGATTTAAAGACTGATTAAAGGTTCGAATCTAGCGAAGGCAAATCTATGAATGGACCATTTTTTGTTTAATTAGCACCCATAAGGGTATAAATACACATAAGAAGAAATAGCGGAATAATAGGAGGAGGAAGATGCATGGGAAAAACATTATATGGTGTTTTTAATACGGAAAGAGAAGTAATCCAGGCTATACAATCCCTCAAGGAAAAGGGGGTCCATGAAGGAGAAATAACCGTGATGGCTGATAAGAAAGAAGATTTGGATTTCGTCAATGAAAAACGTGATGGCGATGTCGACGTCGTTACTAACTCGAACGATGATTCCTTCATTGATAAGATGAAACACTTCTTCCTGAACGAGGGTTCTGAAGATATAAGGAACCGACTAGGTGACTTAGGGCTTGCCGATAGTGAAGCCACCGCTTATATAAATGAAGTGGAGTCTGGAAAATTCTTGATTCTTTTAGAAGAATCGGAAACTGTATCAGCACGAGAAAGGGTAACTTCCAATCGCACGCAGGATACGGACGAACTACCAGTAGAGAACCCGCTTAAAACAGGAGTGGTGAATAATCCGGACCCGAACCTTTTTCCTGAAACAACAGCGAATGCCTATCAAACAAGGGAAGTCGAAGCACAGCCAGGAAGAAGCGAAGAACTTCACGGAAATTCTGCCAACATCTTTGAAAATGAAGAGCCGGATATGAAGCGAGCTCAAGAAAGGGAAATCAGGGGGAACTCCACCGAGAAATATAAGGAGCAAAAGCCAGGGAATTATGAAGGGACATTAGCAAGCTACCCTCATTCAGAACCGTTTTCTGCCGATACTGACAAAGACCTGGATGCTCAAGGATCACTGGATCGGAGCGTGAGCACGAATGCTCTAAGTGGTCAGCAAGAGGAAGGCCTGAAGGATGAATACATCAACAATCGTATTAATACCGATAATCTGTAAGAACAAAAATTACAGCCTGAACAAGGCAGTTCAAACTGTAGACAAACTCGATGAAAATCGAGTTTGTCTACAGTTTCTTTATGGCCTGTACAATTTGGACGTTGATTTCCATTTCATGCACCGCTTTCCGCGGGCGGTCCGCCCCCGACTTGCACCTGTGGGGTCTCCTCACGCTTGTCCCGCAGGAGTCTTACACCTACTTCTCCAACTTTGTTATAACATTTAAATAGAAATCCATACCTGAGGAGTTGAAGATTTTTGCTTTGGGTCAGTTGGTTCGGAGACATCATTTGTTGATAGGTATATTTTCGCCCCCCTTTTATCTGCAAAACGAACTTTCTGAACCAGGCTGTTATTTTTTAAGAAACCCTTTAGGAAAAGGGTTCCCTCATTCATTATCAGGAATTATCAATAGACTATTTGCTTGTTTATTGATAAAGCGGCAAGGTATAATGACAAAGGAATTTTATTTTAAGTAGAGTAACAAGGAACAAGGAGGGGGAGAACCATGGAAAAAAACGTATATGGTGTTTTTGACTCTAATCCGGAACTACTTGCTGCAATTCAAGACTTAAAAGCTAAAGGCGTGTCTGGCACCCAAATGACAGTGGCAGCTGATATAAAAAGAGATGTGCAGCTTGGAAATGAACATACGGATATACTGATAATCGCCAATCAGGATAAGGAGGACACTCTTTTTTTAAGAATCTTCCACTACTTCACCGATGAAGGATCTGGAGATTTACGCAGCTTTTTCACGAAATACGGCTACTCTTTTGCTGAGACAAAAGTGATGCTTCAAGAAGTGAGTGCAAAAAAATTCTTCTTGCTGCTTGATGAAGAAGTCTCCATCGAAGAACTGAAGGCTGGCGAAGCGAAATCAAAAAATAACAGCCTTTGAAGGCTGTTATTTTTTTAATCCTGCTTCGAGGGCAGTGATCATTTCCTGTTTTTCCTGCTCAGATGAATTTTGCCAGATGACCTCGAATAATACTCCCAATCCAGGAAGCATTTTTTCCTCGCCATTTTGTATGGCATCGACAATCGTATCTTCCAGCTGATCTTGCGAATTTCCAGATACATTTTGGATGATCGCATTACGTAAGTTTAAATTCATAATTATTCCTCCTCTAACACATAATGACTGACAGTAATAGCATTTCACAAACTTGCATGCAATATGTATATAAATTGCGTTATAATAGGAAAATCAGTGTGAAGTTAAAGGAGCGTTTACCCTTGAAATATATCGAATCCGTAAAAAACCCTCAAGTTAAGCAATGGAAAAAACTTTTGACGAAAAAAGAACGAGATAAAACAGGTAAATATTTAGTCGAGGGTTTTCATCTAGTTGAAGAAGCCCTAAAAGAAGAAATCGTCTTGGAAGTTATCATCAATGAAGAAACTGAAATGCCTGCACATTTTAAGGTGGAAGGCACAGAACTCATATATGTGAAAAATGATATTATGAAGGCGATTTGCGATACCGAAGCCCCGCAGGGAATTGCCGCGGTTTGTGAACAGAAATCAACGAGCATGGCGTCCATCAATCCAAATAAACTATTGTTGATCGATGCCGTCCAAGATCCGGGGAATATTGGAACGATGATCAGGACAGCGGATGCAGCTGGAATCGATGCGGTCATACTTGGCGAAGGGTGTGCTGACTTGTATAATCCCAAAGTGGTCCGTTCGACGCAAGGGAGCCTCTTCCATATGCCTGTCATTAAAGGGAACCTTTCCGAAATCATCGATGAGCTGAAGCAAAGCGGCACACCGGTTTATGGCACGGCATTAGAAGGCGCATCACCATTTGAAGAAGTGGAAAAGTCTTCCCGTTTTGCCCTGCTGGTTGGTAATGAAGGCCAAGGAGTATCGAAGGAATTACTGGAGAAAACGACTAAAAACCTTTATATTCCCATCTACGGAAAAAGCGAATCATTGAATGTGGGGATCGCTGCCGGGATTTTAATGTACCATTTACGAAAATCGATTTGAAACGGCCGAAGAATTATAATATAATAAAACAGAATTTTATAATGAAAACAACGATGACAAAGAGTAGTAGCTTAAGTTAACCATATCCAGGGAAAAAATGCCTTGACTGAAAGCATTTTTATGGCACTGCTTAAGGGAATTCACCTTTCGAGTTGGCATTGGGAAGACAGGATGTCCGAAAAATGTTCCGGTGAAGAGCCGTTATTTTTAATGAAGTGAGTGCATAAGTTTTTTTGTTTGTGCACTAATAAGGGTGGTACCGCGATACATAAACCTCGTCCCTTTAGGGATCGGGGTTTTTTTGTGTTCATTTTTACAAAAGGAAAATAAAGGAGGAAGACATGATGCAGGAACGATTACTAGAACTGCAGGAAGAAGCGTTGCAAAAAGTTGCCGCCGCTTCCGAATTAAAAGAACTGAATGATGTCCGTGTTGCTTATTTAGGGAAAAAAGGGCCAATCACAGAGGTATTGCGCGGCATGGGTAAATTATCTGCCGAAGAACGCCCGAAAATCGGGGCACTAGCCAATGATGTACGGGAAGCGATCGCAACAAAGATCGAGGAGAAACAAAAAGCACTTGAAACTGCGGCAGTCAATGCAAAGCTAGCAACTGAAACGATTGACGTCACACTTCCAGGACGTCCGATAAACAAGGGAAATCTTCACCCATTAACACGTGTCGTGGAAGAAATCGAAGACTTATTCATCGGTATGGGTTATACCGTTGCGGAAGGTCCTGAAGTCGAAAGTGACTACTACAACTTCGAGGCACTTAACTTGCCAAAAAGCCATCCGGCACGTGATATGCAGGATTCCTTCTACATCACGGATGAAATCCTTATGCGTACGCACACTTCACCTGTTCAAGCCAGAACGATGGAAAAACATAAAGGTCAAGGTCCTGTTAAAATCATTTGCCCAGGAAAAGTATATCGCCGTGATAACGATGATGCGACACACTCTCATCAATTCCAGCAAATTGAGGGCTTGGTCATCGATGAGAACATCAGCATGAGCGACCTGAAAGGAACGCTTGACGTATTTGCGAAAAAAGTATTCGGGCAAGACCGTGAAATCCGTCTTCGTCCAAGTTTCTTCCCATTTACGGAGCCTTCCGTCGAAGTGGATATTTCTTGTAAAATCTGCGGTGGTAAAGGCTGCAGCGTATGTAAGCAAACAGGCTGGATCGAAGTGCTTGGCGGCGGGATCGTTCATCCGAATGTCCTTGAAATGGCTGGCTTCGATTCCAAGAAATACTCTGGATTCGCATTTGGAATCGGCGTGGAACGGATTGCCATGTTGAAATACGGTGTGGACGATATCCGTCATTTCTATACGAATGATGTTCGATTCTTAAAACAATTCAACCATCACGAAGCATAAATTTTTATTTTAAAAAGGAGGACCTACCATGTTTGTGTCATATAAATGGTTACAAGATTATGTTGACCTTTCAGGCATCAATGCGACGGAGCTAGCTGACAAAATCACGAAAAGCGGCATTGAGGTTGAAGGGGTAGAAAAGAAAAGTGAAGGGCTAAAAGGAGTCGTCATCGGGCATGTCATTGAACGTGAACAGCATCCAAATGCGGATAAATTGAATAAATGCCAAGTTGATATCGGGGCCGAAAATCCCGTTCAGATCATCTGTGGAGCACCGAATGTCGATAAAGGCCAAAAAGTCGCAGTCGCTACTGTTGGCGCAGTCCTTCCAGGTAATTTCAAAATCAAGAAAGCGAAACTTCGCGGAGAGGAATCGCACGGGATGATTTGCTCGCTTCAAGAATTGGGCTTCGAATCCAAGCTCGTTTCCAAGGATTATGCTACAGGTATCTTCGTCTTCCCAAATGATGTGGAAGTAGGGAAAGATGCATTGGAGGAACTTGGTTTAAGTGATGAAGTGCTGGAACTTGGGCTGACTCCAAACCGCTCTGACGCATTGAGCATGCTTGGTGTTGCATACGAAGTGGGAGCCATTCTGGGCCGGGAAGTGAAATGGCCGGTTGTCGAGAAAGCAGAGGCAGCTGAAAAAGCATCAGATTATATCAGTGTCAAAGTGGAAGCGAAAGAAGATAACCCGATATACATTGCTAAAATCATCAAGGATGTTAAGGTAGGACCCTCACCGCTTTGGATGCAGACTCGATTGATGTCTGCAGGTATCCGTCCTCATAATAATGTGGTTGATATCACGAACTACATTTTACTTGAATACGGTCAACCGCTTCATGCCTTTGATTATGACCGCTTTGGTTCAAAGGAAATCGTCATCCGCAGAGCGAAGGATGCTGAAAAAATCGTAACTTTGGATGAAACGGAACGCGCTTTGACACCTGACCATTTAGTGATCACAAATGGCAGCGAACCTGTTGCGATAGCTGGTGTGATGGGCGGAGCGGATTCTGAAGTGAAAAATGATACGACAAACATCATTATTGAAAGTGCATATTTTGCAGGTACAGTAGTTCGTAAAGCTTCAAAGGACCATGGATTACGCAGTGAAGCTAGTGCCCGTTTTGAAAAAGGCGTCGACCCGGCCCGTGTTCGTGAAGCTGGAGAACGTGCTGCACAATTGATTGCACAATATGCAGGCGGAACAGTCTTACAAGGAGCAGCAGAAGTTGACGAATTGACAATGGAACCTGCGGTCATTAGCATCACTCTTGAAAAAATCAACACACTTCTTGGAACAAGCATGACCGTATCAGTTGTGGAATCGATCTTCAAGCGTCTGCAATTCGGCGTGGAACTTGACAATGAAACGTTCACAATCACAGTCCCGACGCGCCGTGGTGATATTACGATTGAGGCTGATTTAGTCGAAGAGGCTGCACGTTTATATGGATATGATAACATTCCCGCTACACTGCCAATCGGTTCTGCTACCCCAGGCCAATTGACTGACTATCAAATTAAACGGAGGAAGGCACGCCGTACACTTGAAGGCGCAGGCCTTTATCAAGCGGTGACCTATTCACTGACTAGCCAGGAAAAAGCGTCCCAATTCGCATTGGAAGCAAGAGAATCCATACGATTAGCAATGCCAATGAGTGAAGAAAGAAGCCAGCTGCGTTTAAGCATCGTGCCTCAATTGCTGGAAGTCGTGAAATATAACAATGCCCGCCAAATTGATTCACTGGCACTGTATGAAATCGGTTCGGTATTCTTTAAGCGTGACGAACAAGAACTGCCTGAAGAAAAAGAACATATTGCTGGAGCAATCACTGGCTTATGGGAGTCACATCTATGGCAAGGTGAAAAGAAACCAGTGGATTTCTTTGTAGCCAAAGGCGTGATCGAAGCATTATTCGACACACTTGGATTAGCTGATCAAATCAGTTATCGCCAAGCGGAAATCAACGACATGCATCCAGGACGGACAGCGGAAGTACTATTGAATGGTGAAGTAATTGGCTTTATCGGCCAAGTGCACCCAACTGTCCAAAAAGACTTGGATATTAAAGAAACATACATTTTCGAACTTTCCTTAAAAGCATTGGCTGAAGCCGAAGTCGCGCCGATTGCTTACCAAACCATTCCGCGCTATCCATCAACAACACGCGATATCGCGCTCGTTGTGGATCAAGCTACGAAAGCCGGTGACATTCAGGTTATTATTGAAGAAGCCGGTGGCAAACTGCTGAAGGAAGTAAGTATCTTCGACTTATACGAAGGTGAAAGAATGGAGGAAGGCAAGAAATCCATTGCCTACTCACTGAAATACTTCGATCCGGAACGTACTCTAACGGACGAGGACATTACAAAAGCACATGATAAAGTTCTTGAAGCTGTTAAGGAAAAAGCTGGCGCAGAACTAAGAGGATAAAACCAAAAGACAGCTCCCTGAATCTTGGGGAGCTGTCTTTTTGGATTTACGAGAAAACGGAGCAAACTCACGAGTAAAAGGCGGCTGTTCCGGAAGATCAGCCGCTTTCTTCTATTTATGATATTTCTGCTGATATAGACGCTTCGCTTTTTCTGTGTTGGCGAAGTGGGTTTTCGTGAATTCGTGTAAGGATTCGATTCCTTTTTCATGAATCAATCTTGCGGCGGCTTCATCAACTGCAAATCCGGCACCTTTTGGGATTTTGAATCCGGCTTTTTCACTCAGCAAGTCAAAGCGTTTGACGAATGCATATCGGGCCAGGATGGATGCGGCTGCTACTCCAAGGTGAATTCCTTCCGCTTTTGTGCATAGATAGGTGGCATTAGCTTGGAATAGTTCTTGACCTTTTAGGTAATTGAAAAATACCTCTGGTTGAGCGAATTGATCAATAAGGACCGCTTCCGCTTGTTCCGGCTGGATTTTTTGCATGAGATTCTTGATTGCTTGGTTATGGAGGAGTGCCTTCATTTTTCCTTGTGACATTCCCTTTGCCTGCAGCGCATTATATTTCGGGTTGTCGCATGTAAGCAGGCTGAATGGCACTACATCCTTAATCTGTTTGGCAATTTCGATGATCTGTGGATCTTTCAGATTTTTGGAATCCTGGACACCAAGCTCTTTCAATAGGGCTAGTTGCTCCTTTTTTGCATAGACGGCTACGACGGTCATCGGGCCGAAATAGTCTCCTGTTCCGACCTCATCGGAACCAATCACTGACATGACTCCGATATTTGCAGGTGGCGAATAGCGATGGACGTTTACTGATGCAGATGATGCCGTTTTTTTCTTTGGAGCCGCAGCAGTGGTGCCCTTTTGCCACTTTACCGCTTCTAGTTCGGCATTCTTACCCTGAAAAAGTACCTTACCGGATTTATAGGCGGTCACCGTACATAGCGGCGGTTTGGCGGAAAAGATGCTCCCCGGGGGAAGCTTGGCGGCCAAGGATGAAGAATAATGGGACTTCATCGCCTTTATTTGTTCAGGACTGATAAGTAAAACAACATGGGACATAATGGGTAAGCTCCTAACTTCATTTTGTTTATTGGGTAATCTTCTTCCTAAATCCGATTTCGTTTGACAAATTATTGAAATTTTTATGCAAGAAATGACGATGTACTCTCTTTCGTGACGAAAAACTTCATGATATGATAGAATTAGGATTGTTTAGATTGGGGGCATCATTTTGTCAGACGATAAACGAAATAAAACAACAGTTGATATATACGGACAACCATATACAATCGTCGGCACAGAAAGCGCAAGTCATATGCGCCTGGTCGCTTCAATGGTTGACGAAAAAATGAGAGAGATCAGGATGAAAAATCCATACTTGGAAACAAGTAAGCTAGCAGTGCTAACGGCCGTAAATACCGTCCACGAATATATTAAATTAAAAGATGAATTAGACCAGCTTCAACTGGAATTAAAGAGAGAGAAGGACTGAGTACATGCTTGATTTAGCAATACTGGCCATTCTTTTAATCGGTTTATTAATCGGTTTAAAGCGTGGCTTCATTTTACAATTGGTTCATATGACAGGGTTCATAGTGGCCTTCATCGTCGCATATGTATTTTACGGAGATCTTGCTCCCAATTTGAAATTGTGGATCCCGTTTCCAACGATGGGTGATTCCTCGACCCTTAATATGTTTTTCGATACAGTCGGGCTTGATACGGCTTATTACAATGCTATTGCCTTTGCAATCATTTTCTTTGCTGCCAAGATTCTTTGGCAAATGATAGGATCCATGCTCAACTTCATTACCCATCTTCCGATATTAAAGCAGCTGAATCGCTGGGGTGGAGGGATACTAGGTTTTCTAGAAGTCTATCTTATCATGTTTATTATATTATATATAGCTGCCATGCTGCCAATGGATTCCATCCAGAAACCATTAACGGGATCATTTCTGGCAGAATCGATCGTGAAACATACGCCGTTCCTTTCCGAGCAAGTGAAGGAGCTTTGGTTTCATGATGTAAAACAATCTTAATGTCAGTATAAGTGGGCCTGCCTCCCTTTCTCAAAGTCCTGGATTCCTATACTTTGAACGGGGGAGGCCCCTTTTTATGTAGCAGCATGTAACTTCCTTCTATTTGATTCAAAAGGTAGGAATCGGACTGCTTGTACTTTACCTCCAAGAAAGGTATCTTTAAGAAAGTGAACATGGGACACCCTACTAATTTTTCCGGCGGTGAATTAAATGACAATTAATAAGAAAGATATCATTAAATTATTAGAAAAAATTGCAATATATATGGAACTAAAAGGAGAGAACCCGTTCAAGGTTTCAGCTTTCCGAAAGGCAGCGGGCGCCTTGGAAACGGATGACCGGAGCCTGTCGGCCATCGAAGACTTTACCGCTTTAAATGGAATCGGGAAAGGAACGGCATCGGTCATCGAAGAGTATATAAATGAGGGAAAATCGACTGTACTTGAAGAGCTTCAGGAGCAGGTGCCAAAAGGATTGATTCCGCTCCTTCAGCTTCAAGGTTTGGGCGGGAAGAAAATTGCCAAGCTTCATAAAGAGCTGCATGTCAATGATGTGAATGATCTTAAACTCGCCTGTGAGGAAGGCAGGGTCGCGGCGCTTGCCGGTTTCGGCAAAAAAACGGAAGAGAAGATCCTGTCTGCAATTGCCGAGGCGGGCTCAAGGCCCGATCGGCTGCCCCTTGCCTTCATGAGGCCGATTGCGGATGATATTGAAACGGCACTTGTTAACATGGAATACATAATCCGTTCTTCCAGGGCAGGCAGCATCCGGCGTATGAGGGAAACCATCAAGGACCTCGATTTCATCATCTCGACAGATCATCCTGAAGAGGTTAAGAATCAACTGCTTGCATTAAAGGGAATAAAGCAGGTGATTGCGGCCGGTGATACAAAAGTATCGGTCGTCCTTGATTATGAATATGATATTTCTGTTGATTTCCGAATCGTGAAGGATAAGGAATTCATCACGACACTCCATCATTTTACAGGTTCGAAAGATCACAATGTGCGGATGCGTCAGCTGGCTAAAGATCGTGGAGAGAAAATCAGCGAATATGGGGTGGAAGTGACTGAAACCGGTGATGTATTAACTTTTGAAACGGAAGAACAATTTTATAATCATTTTGGCCTTCCTTTCATTCCGCCAGAACTGCGTGAAGACGGAACGGAAGTGGAGCATTATGATGCAAAGGAACCTCTCATATCTTTAGAAGCCATCAAAGGTGACCTGCACATGCATACGACATGGAGTGACGGTGCCCATACGATTGAAGAAATGATTGAAGCATGCCGTGCAAAAGGGTATCGATATATGGCCATTACCGATCATTCGCAATATTTGAAAGTGGCAAACGGCTTGACCGTGGAACGTTTACGTGAACAAAAGCGGATCATCCATGAACTAAATGAAAAATACGCTGACTTTACCGTTCTTTCAGGGATTGAAATGGATATACTTCCTGATGGAACACTTGATTATGACGATGAGCTGCTTGCAGAGATGGATTTGGTGATCGCATCGATTCACTCAAGCTTTTCACAGCCTCGGGAAACGATCATGGAGCGCTTAAAAACGGCTCTGAATAATCCCCATGTCGATATCATTGCCCATCCAACGGGAAGGATCATCGGCAGACGTACCGGATATGATGTTGATATAGAGATGCTGATCGAACTGGCTCGTGAAACGAATACTGCCTTGGAATTGAATGCGAATCCGAACCGATTGGATTTGGCACCTCCCCATCTGCGCAAGGCGCAGGAAGCAGGTGTTCCGGTCGTAATCAATACGGATGCCCACAGCATCGACATGCTTGAACATATGCCTGTTGGGGTCTCTTCGGCCAAAAAGGGCTGGATTAAAGAATCAACGGTTCTTAATGCAAGGGATACAGACGGATTATTAGCGTTTTTAAAGAGAAATGATTAACTATTTGCCCATAAATAAGGAGGAGCTTTAACTCCATGCATAATAAAGCTTTAAAGACATTGGAATTTCATAAAATAAAAGAACAATTAATCTCACACGCATCCTCATCCATAGGAAAAGAGAAGGCAGAGCAATTGATGCCTTCCACGGATTTTGAAGAAGTGTCGAGATGGCAGGAAGAAACAGATGAGTCAGCCAAAATCGTCCGTTTGAAAGGCAACTTGCCATTGGGCGGGATTTTTGATATCCGTCCACATGCAAAAAGGGCACAGATTGGCGGAATGCTCTCACCGATGGAGTTGATGGAACTTGCGAGTACGATTCGTGCCGGCAGGATCCTCAGCCGTTTCTTCGAAGAACTCGCAGAACAGGAAATTGATGTTCCGCTTTTAGCAGAATATATCGATTCCCTTCATCCATTGATTGATTTGCAACAGGAAATTACGTATGCAGTAAGCGAACATGGTGAAGTGATGGATTCTGCTAGCGACAAGCTTCGTACCTTAAGAAACCAGATTCGGACGAACGAAAGCCGTGTCAGGGAAAAACTAGAAAGCATGATCCGTTCTTCCAATGCATCAACAATGTTATCCGATGCCATCATCACCATCCGTAATGACCGATTCGTCATCCCAGTAAAACAGGAATACCGCAGTGTATATGGCGGAATCATTCATGATCAATCCTCATCAGGGCAGACGTTGTTCATTGAACCGCAAGCAATCGTTCAACTGAATAATGTCCTGCAGGAAACCCGAGTGAAGGAAACGCAGGAAATAGAACGGATATTGGTCGAACTATCGGAAAAAGTCGGTGCGTTCACCCCTGAATTGCTTCATAATGTCAAAGTGCTTGCACAAATCGATTTCCTTGTCGCCAAGGCAAAGTATGCAAAAGCGATAAAAGGATCCAAGCCGATTCTGAATAATGAGGGACGCGTAAAATTATTCAAAGCGAAACACCCCCTCATTCCGAGTGATGTTGTCGTGGCCAATGATATTTTTCTTGGAGATGAATTTACGACAATCGTCATCACCGGTCCGAATACAGGTGGTAAGACGGTTACCCTCAAAACGATTGGGCTCTGTACGTTAATGGCCCAGTCCGGTCTGCAGATCCCTGCGCTGGATGGTTCCGAAACGGCTGTGTTTTCCTCTGTTTATGCCGATATTGGCGATGAACAGTCGATAGAACAAAGCTTAAGTACATTCTCATCGCATATGGTCAATATTGTCGATATCCTTAAGCATGTCGATTATGACAGTCTTGTTTTATTCGATGAGCTTGGAGCGGGAACTGACCCACAGGAAGGTGCCGCTTTGGCCATTTCCATTTTGGATGAAGTGTATAAGCGCGGAGCACGTGTGATTGCAACGACACATTATCCAGAATTAAAAGCGTATGGATATGATCGGGAAGGGGTCATTAATGCAAGCGTCGAATTTAATGTGGAAACCTTGAGTCCCACCTATAAACTTTTGATCGGTGTACCAGGGCGGAGTAATGCGTTTGAAATTTCCAAGCGCCTTGGTTTGGAAGAAAGCGTGATAAGCAACGCCCGCAGTCATATTGGTGAGGATACGAATAAAGTTGAGAATATGATAGCATCCCTTGAAGACAGCCGAAAGAAGGCCGAAGAAGAGGAGCTGGAAGCCAAGAATCACCTGGAACAGGCGGAAATTCTTCATAAAGACCTTCAAAGGCAAATTGGTGAATACCATGAAGAACGGGATGCTATGGTCGAAAAGGCAGCAAAAGAGGCAGCGGCAATCGTTGAAATCGCACAAAAGGAAGCGGAAGCGATCATTTCCGACTTACGTAAACTGCGACTCGAAAAGCATGCCGATGTTAAAGAGCATGAACTGATAGATGCCAAAAAGCGGCTTGAAGAAGCAGCGCCTAAAGTGAAAAAAACATCAAATAAAGCTGCAAGGCCGCTGGATAAAAGCTTGAAACCCGGAGATGAAGTAAAGGTCGTAAGCTTTGGTCAAAAAGGTCACTTGATAGAGAAGGTCTCGAATAATGAATGGCAGGTTCAAATCGGCATCATGAAAATGAAGGTGAAGGAGTCTGACCTGGAATTCATCAAGGCCACAAAAGTTAAGGAAACAAAGCCTCTGACCACGATCAAAGGCCGCGATTATCACGTTAGCGTGGAACTTGATCTTCGTGGAGAACGCTTTGAAAATGCAATATCAAGAGTGGAAAAGTATATTGATGATGCTCTTTTGGCCGGTTATTCGAGTGTCTCCATCATTCATGGTAAAGGAACGGGCGCTCTTAGGTCCGGGGTCCAGGAATACTTGAAAAATCACCGCTCTGTCAAAAGGATTCGCTTCGGTGAAGCCGGTGAAGGCGGAACAGGTGTTACGGTGGTGGAATTTAAATAAAGGAAAGTGGTCACTCCGGCTATTCAGCCAAGCCGGGTGGCTAGTTACCATTCGGGAGTTGGACCATGGTGAACATGTGGGAAAATGAATATGTATATATAGCTGCTCGTTACAGTGTCGTTATTCTGTGCATTATTGTTTTTTTATCCATTTTTGAACTTGTCACAAAGTACAAGAACTGGGAGGAAATCAAACAGGGAAACCTTTCTGTCGCGTTGGCAACAGGTGGTAAAATATTTGGAATCGCCTATGTATTCCAACAATCCATCCTCCATCAGAATTCGCTTATTACCATGATTGGCTGGGGCGTTTACGGATTTGTCCTGCTGTTGGTCGGTTATTTCATTTTTGAATTTATGACTCCTGGATTTAAAATAGATGAAGAGATACAAAAAGATAATCGGGCAGTTGGATTCCTATCGATGATCATATCAATCGCATTATCTTTTGTCATCGGCGCCGGAATTTCTTAATGCCCTTCATGAGAGGGAGTAAGCTGTGGAGAAACTTGCAAAAGTCTTAATTGTTTGTTGCGGAATCTTTTTTCTGTTAGGAATCATTTATATGATATTCTTCACTTGAAAGAAGCGGCCATCATGCCGCTTCTTTTATTTGGTTTCTATTAAAAAGAGTGGGGGGGTATAGAATTATAACTAAGGAGTAGAACCACTCCTTTTTTTGTTTCCCTTTTTAATTGTTTCATCCAATATTCTCTGTGGTTCGTATAGGACATATCTACTGGTCTGCTTCTCGTCATAAGGTCCTTAAACTCTGAAATTCGGCAATTGTAAGAAAATCCCGATTGTATTATAATGATAAAGAGTATTGAGAATATTCAGAAGGAGGGGGCAAATGAGCTATAAGCCATGGCAAGCTATTTATCCGGAACAGATACCTGCTGTCTTGTCGTACGAAGATAAACCTCTTTATTCTTTTTTGAAGGAATCAGCCGAAGAATTCCCTGATAAAGTATCGATTCATTTCCAGGGAAAAGAATTAACCTTCCGGGAAGTGCATGAATCTGCTTTAAAGTTTGCAGCCTATTTAAAAAGTATCGGTCTTCAAAAAGGTGAACGCGTTGCCGTCATGCTTCCTAATTGCCCTCAAGGCGTAATAAGCTTTTTTGGGATATTGATGGCCGGCGGAGTCGTGGTTCAAACGAATCCAACCTATACTGAACGTGAATTAGAATATCAAATGAAAGATTCCGGAGCGAAAATAATTTTAGCAATGGATATTTTATTTCCCCGTGTCACTGCAGTCGCATCAAGAACGGATATAGAACATATAATTGTAACCGCTATCAAGGAATATTTGCCATTTCCGAAAAACCTTATCTACCCTTTTATTCAAAAAAAGCAATACGGAATTGTCATCAATGTGGAGCACGCAGGCAATCATCATTTATTTTCCGAAATCATGAAACGAAAGATCACTGAAGAAGTCACAGTGCCGATCGATGTGCATAATGACCTTGCACTTTTGCAATATACAGGTGGGACAACAGGTTTTCCCAAAGGGGTCATGCTTACCCATAAGAACCTGCTGGCAAATACGAAAATGTGTAATGCATGGCTTTATAAAAATAAGCGCGGTGAGGAAAGGATCCTTGCGATTCTGCCTTTCTTCCATGTGTACGGTATGACTACGGTCTTGGTCCTTTCCGTCATGGAAGGGAACACCATGATCATCATGCCAAAGTTTGATGTCGAAGCGACGCTTAAAACCATCCAAAAACAGAAACCGACCATGTTTCCAGGAGCGCCAACGATGTATATCGGCCTCTTGAACCATCCGGATATCGCTAAATATGACCTTTCTTCCATCAATGCCTGTATAAGCGGTTCTGCATCATTGCCCTTAGAGGTCCAGGAGCAGTTTGAGAAAATTACCGGCGGGAAGCTTGTTGAAGGCTATGGACTTTCTGAAACCTCACCGGTGACCCATGCTAATTTCATTTGGGATCAGCCGCGTGTAAAAGGAAGCATTGGACTGCCGTGGCCAGACACTGACTCGGTGATTCTGTCCCTGGAAAACTTTGAAGAGCTTCCTCCGAATGAAATAGGCGAAATTGCCATAAAAGGACCACAGGTAATGCAAGGATATTGGAACCGTCCGGATGAAACGGAAAAAACCTTTAAAAATGGCTGGCTGCTTACTGGAGATCTGGGTTACATGGATGAGCAGGGGTTCTTTTATGTGGTCGAGAGGAAAAAGGATACAATCATTGCAGGCGGTTTCAATATATATCCACGTGAGGTGGAAGAGGTGCTATACGAGCATGAGGCCATACAGGAAGTAGTTGTGGCAGGTATCCCTGACCCTTATCGAGGTGAGACCGTCAAGGCCTATGTCGTACTGAAAAAAAATGCCAGGGCCACTGAAGAGGAATTGAATGAATTTGCCAGAAAGCACCTGGCTTCCTATAAGGTGCCCCGCAGCTATGAATTCAGGGATGAACTTCCTAAAACGACGATAGGAAAGATCCTGAGAAGAGTCCTTATCGAGGAAGAAAAGAAAAAAATATCCGAGGAAAGAAAAGAAGCTTAAACAAGCCCCCCCTTTTAACGGAGCAGCGGAAGAGAGCTCCGTGTTTTGCAGAACGACTGGACAACCTATGGATGGGGGCTGTACAATGAACACTAGCGGAATGTCACTCTTAGAAGTTTTTGCTTGACAGTAAAGGGTCGTCATTTTATGATAGAAATATGAATGATGGTTCATTCATTTTCTGAAAGGGGACATCCAGTGAAAAGCAACAGACCTAAGTATAATCAAATTATTGATGCGGCAGTTATCGTCATTGCCCAAAATGGTTACTATCAAGCCCAAGTATCCAAAATCGCCAAGCAGGCAGGCGTAGCGGATGGCACCATATATCTTTATTTTAAAAATAAAGAAGATATCTTAATATCATTATTCCATGAAAAGATGGGCTATTTTGTGGAACAGATCGAAGAAGAACTAAAAGGAAAGAAAACTGCTTCGGATAAACTTCATGTGCTTATCCAAAAACATTTTCAAAACCTTTCAGAAGACGTGAATTTAGCAATTGTCACTCAGTTGGAATTAAGACAGTCGAATAAAGAATTGCGCCTAAGAATTAATGATGTGTTAAGAGGGTATTTAAATTTAATCGATCAGATCATTATAGAAGGAAAAGAGAACGGCGAATTCCTGCCTGATTTAAATAATTTACTTACCAGGCAGATGATTTTTGGAACGATTGACGAAACAGTGACGACTTGGGTCATGAATGAGCAAAAGTACTCGCTTCCTGACCTTGCACCAGACGTTCACCGCCTTCTAATTGGCGGCTGTGGCCTGAAAAGTTAACGATTTAAATAGAGGATGGCTAGCCATCCTCGAAAGAATCGGTTAATCCTGCTTCCAGCTTTATCAGGAAGTGATACATATTGAATTTTCAAAAAAGTTTGACTAGCATGCCAGGAGGGATTGATATGGAATACCTTAAGCTTTCTGTCGAAAATCATGTGGCTTTTATAACGATTGATCATGCACCTGCAAATGCGCTTTCCTCGGCTATCATCGGAGAGCTGTCACAGGCCTTCGATCAAATTGAGAAAGACGAAGCCGTACGGGTTGTCCTTCTTCATGGTGAAGGAAGATTCTTCTCTGCAGGAGCAGACATTAAAGAATTTACAGAAGTGGAAAACGGGAAAGCTTTCGAGAAGCTGACCAAAAATGGGCAATCTGTATTTGAGAAAATCGAATCCTTTCCAAAACCGGTTATTGCAGCCATCCATGGAGCGGCGCTTGGCGGAGGATTGGAGCTGGCTATGGCCTGTCACATCCGTTTGGTAACCGAAAGGGCTAAACTAGGTTTGCCTGAGCTGCAGTTGGGCTTAATTCCTGGGTTTGCTGGGACCCAACGTCTTCCTCGTTATGTGGGCATGGCAAAGGCAGCTGAAATGCTGTTTACAAGTGAACCTATTTCAGGAACCCAAGCTGTGCAATGCGGATTGGCGAATCATGCCTTCACGGATGAAGAACTGATTCCTAAAGCGAAGGAACTAGCCAATAAAATTGCCAAGAAAAGCCCACTGGCTTTAAAGTCGGCCATTGAGTTATTAAATTATTCCAAGCATGATTCCTACCATAAAGGTGTGGAAAGGGAAGCAGCCCTCTTTGGCCAAGCTTTCGATACTGCTGATGCACAAGAAGGAATCGCCGCTTTCATTGAAAAAAGGGAAGCTGTATTCAAAGGGAAATGACGATACGGTATAAATAACTATTTTTATATATCATGCAGGATTTTGATGAAACATGAAGAACAATACTATATATCAATAAAATTCATAATCTTCAAAACTCAAATTATTCGGGAGGTATTATCGTGAACATTTATGTACTGCTGAAAAGAACATTTGATACAGAAGAAAAAATTACACTATCCAACGGGAAAATTAATGAGGATGGAGCAGAATTCATCATTAATCCATACGATGAGTATGCAGTTGAAGAAGCAATCCAGGTGCGTGATGCACAAGGCGGCGAAGTAACGGTTATTTCTGTCGGAACCGAAGAGGCTGAAAAGCAATTACGCACAGCGCTGGCAATGGGTGCTGACAAAGCGGTATTGATAAATATAGAAGACGACATAGAAAATGGCGACCAATTCACGACTGCCAAAATTATAGGCGAATACTTAAAAGGTAAAAATGCCGATTTAATCATTGCAGGGAACGTTGCAATCGATGGCGGTTCTGGTCAAGTGGGACCACGCGTTGCCGAAATTTTAGAAATTCCTTATATTACAACCATTACTAAACTGGACATCGAAAATGGAAATGTAAGCGTTATCCGTGATGTCGAAGGGGATTCTGAAACGATTGAAGCATCCCTTCCATTGTTGGTGACAGCTCAACAAGGGCTAAATGAGCCACGTTATCCTTCATTGCCAGGAATCATGAAAGCGAAGAAAAAACCGCTTGAAGAATTGGAATTGGATGACCTGGATTTGGAAGAAGAAGACGTTGAAGCAAAAACAAAAACGATTGAAATATACCTTCCTGCTAAAAAAGAAGCTGGAAAAGTATTGGACGGCGAAATCGGTGATCAAGTTAGCGAACTTGTTCAATTATTACGCAGTGAAGCAAAAGTGATTTAATCGAAACGGCACTTTTCAAAACAACAAAACACGACAAAATGAAAAATAGAGCACAGGAGGTTTTTATAAATGGCTAGAAAGTTTCTTGTATTGGGCGAAGTTCGTGACGGTTCACTAAGAAATGTATCATTTGAAGCTATCGGTGCGGCTAAACTTGCTGCAGATGGCGGGGAAATCGTAGGTGTTTTAGTTGGTGACAGTGTTCAAAATTTTGGGAATGAATTGATCCAGTATGGCGCAGACCGGGTTGTTGCAGTCGAAAATGATCAATTGAAACAATATACTTCAGATGGATATGCGCAAAGCTTGCTTGCCGTCATCGAGCAGGAAAAGCCAGAAGGGATTTTCTTTGGACATACGGCCCTAGGAAAAGACCTTGCACCTAAATTGGCTGGAAAGCTTGAATCAGGTTTGATTTCCGACGTTACATCCATTGAAGAAGAAGGCGGAAATATCGTTTTCACCCGCCCGATATATTCCGGTAAAGCATTTGAAAAGAAAATTGTTACAGAAGGCGTGATATTCGCGACAATCCGTCCGAACAATATTGAACCATTAGCAAAAGATGAGTCCCGCTCTGGTGATGTTTCTACATTAAGTGTGGATATTAAGGATTTACGCACAATCATTAAAGATGTTGTTAGAAAAGCTAGTGAAGGGGTCGACCTTTCAGAAGCGAAAGTAGTCATCGCAGGTGGCCGCGGCGTGAAAAGTGAAGATGGTTTTGAACCATTAAAGGAACTGGCACAAGTTCTTGGCGGTGCGGTAGGAGCTTCCCGCGGAGCATGTGATGCAGACTATTGCGATTACTCTTTGCAAATCGGGCAAACGGGTAAAGTCGTAACACCTGACCTTTATATCGCCTGCGGAATTTCCGGTGCGATCCAGCATTTAGCGGGGATGTCCAACTCAAAGGTCATCGTTGCCATCAACAAAGACCCGGAAGCTAACATATTCAATGTGGCTGATTATGGAATCGTCGGAGACCTTTTCGAAGTCGTTCCATTACTTACGGAAGAATTCAAAAAACTTAAAGTTAACGCGTAAGAGAAATAATACAGATGAGGGCAAGACATGCGGCATAAGCCGTTACATGTCTTGCCCCTTTCTTTGGGCGAGGCAAGGGTTTTGGCCTGCATGTTAATTCTTTTTTTGGACATCCTACCACTGAAGCAAAATATTAGCATCGATTCTAACAACAATGATATACTGTCTTTAGTTATTTGAGTAAATTTGAGGAGGAATTATATATGGCTATTGTAAATGCAACTGACCAAACTTTCACAACAGATACTAGCGAAGGTGTCGTTCTTGTAGATTTTTGGGCTCCATGGTGTGGACCTTGTAAAATGATCGCTCCTGTTCTTCAAGAGCTTGATACTGAAATTGGCGATACAGCAAAAATCGTAAAAGTGGATGTAGATGAAAACCAAGAAACAGCTGGAAAATTCGGTGTGATGAGCATCCCGACATTAATCGTCCTTAAAGACGGTGAAGTGGTTGACAAGGTTGTTGGTTTCCAACCTAAAGAAGCACTTGCTGAACTTATTGCAAAACACGCGTAATAAATAGTAAGTTAGCTAAAAAAAGCTTCAAGTCTGCGGACTTGAAGCTTTTTTCGCTATCTTGATATATAATGATTGTAAAAATGGGAGAACAGGAGGCTGAATGCATGAATCAACAAATAAAGAATAAACTTGCCCTTCTTCCCGATCAACCTGGTTGCTATTTAATGAAAGATCGTCAGGGAACGATCATATATGTAGGCAAAGCGAAGGTGTTGAAAAATCGTGTCCGTTCTTATTTTACGGGATCCCATGATGGAAAAACATTTCGGCTCGTGAATGAGATTGAGGATTTCGAATACATCGTCACCTCTTCCAATATCGAGGCTCTTATTTTAGAGTTGAACTTAATCAAAAAACATGACCCAAAATATAATGTCATGCTAAAGGATGATAAGACGTATCCTTTCATCAAGCTGACTGCGGAACGCCACCCACGTTTAATCATTACGCGAAAAGTCAAAAAAGACAAAGGGAAATATTTCGGTCCTTATCCGAATGCTTTTGCAGCTAACGAAACGAAAAAATTGCTCGACCGCATCTATCCCCTAAGAAAATGCAATACTTTACCGGATCGTGTTTGTCTATACTATCACCTTGGCCAGTGCCTGGCCCCATGTGTATATGAAGTAGAGGAACAGGAATATAAAAAAATGGTGGATGATATCAACCGGTTCTTGAACGGCGGGCATACTGAAATAAAAAAAGAACTGACTGAAAAAATGCTGGAGGCATCAGAAGAGCTCGATTTCGAGAGGGCCAAGGAGTTCCGTGACAAGATTGCCCACATCGATATTACGATGGAAAAGCAAAAAATGATGACGACCGATTTCATCGACAGGGATGTATTTGGCTTTGCCTATGATAAAGGCTGGATGTGCGTTCAGGTATTTTTTGTGCGGCAGGGTAAATTAATAGAAAGGGATGTTTCACTTTTTCCGGTCTACGATGAACCCGAACAGGAACTTCTTACATTCCTCGGTCAGTTTTATGAGATTACGAACCACTTTAAACCAAAGGAAATCTTGCTGCCTGAATCAGTGGATGCCGAAATGGCCGAAGGGCTGCTTGGTGTCAAAACGATTCACCCGAAACGGGGAGCGAAAAAAGACATGCTTAAATTGGCGAATAAAAATGCCTCCATCGCCCTTCAGGAAAAATTCTCTTTGATTGAAAGGGATGAAGAAAGAACGATCAATGCGGTGGAAAACCTCGGGAACCAACTGGGTATCTACACCCCGCATCGAATTGAAGCTTTCGATAACTCCAATATCCAGGGAAGTGACCCTGTTTCCGCTTTAGTCGTGTTCATTGATGGGAAGCCGGAAAAAAGGGAGTACCGCAAATATAAGATCAAGACTGTCCAGGGGCCTGATGATTATGAATCGATGCGTGAAGTGGTCAGAAGAAGGTATTCCCGAGTATTGAAAGAAGGACTGCCGCTTCCGGACTTAATCATCATTGATGGCGGAAAGGGACATGTGGAAGCCGTTCGGGATATTCTGGAAAATGAATTGGGCCTTGATATACCACTTTCAGGCCTCATTAAGGATGAAAAGCATAGGACATCGCAATTGATGATCGGAAATCCTCTTGAACTCGTACCTCTTGATTCACGGAGCCAGGAATTTTACCTATTGCAAAGAATTCAGGATGAAGTGCATCGGTTCGCGATAACGTTTCATCGCCAGCTGCGCGGGAAAAATGCGGTTCACTCACAGCTTGATGATATTCCAGGAGTCGGGGAAAAACGAAGGAAGCAATTATTAAGGCATTTTGGATCATTGAAGAAAATCAAAGAGGCAACAGCCGAGGAGATCATGGAAGCTGGCATGCCAAAAGGGGTAGCCGAGGGAATCGTTAGAAAATTACAAGAATAATCTTGCTACCGATAAATCTCTATGCTATGATTAAAAAGAATTTTTAACTAGACAACTTAAAAGTGCTGATAGAGGTGCGGAATTCAAGAGTAAAAACCTGGAGAAGTATGAGCTTCCATGAAAGGTTTTGAAAGGGGATAACGCCGAAGGAAGACAAGACTCATACCTTGTTCTCCTGGTCCGACATTTAATAAATGGCGGATTGTCAGGGTTTATACCCTGGAGAGCTATCTCACTGTGTTTACAGTATTAGATATGTGACCACAGCAATGAGATATTTCTCATTGCTTTTTTTATTGCCTAAAAACTAGAGAGGGTGCATGAGGATGGCATTAATCGTTCAAAAATTCGGCGGAACATCCGTCGGTAGCGTAGAAAAAATCAAAAATGTTGCCAATCGGGTAATCGAGGAAGCGGAGAATGGAAATGAGGTAGTCGTCGTTGTTTCAGCTATGGGGAAAACAACGGATCAATTGGTTTCCATGGCCCGGGATATTTCCGGAACCCCGAGCAAGAGGGAAATGGATATGCTATTGACTACTGGGGAACAGGTAACGATTTCCCTCTTAACGATGGCATTGATTGAAGAAGGATATGAAGCCATTTCGTATACGGGCTGGCAGGCTGGCATGCAAACGGAATCCGTTCATGGGAATGCCCGGATTTTAAACATCGATGCTTCAAGGATCCAAGCTCAGCTTCAGGAGAAGAAAATAGTGGTCGTAGCCGGTTTCCAGGGGAACGATGTAAATGGGGAAATCACTACCTTAGGGCGAGGTGGTTCCGATACGACGGCGGTCGCCATCGCTGCAGCGCTGAATGCGGATAGATGCGATATATATACGGATGTAACGGGTGTTTTCACAACAGACCCACGCTACATAGAAGGCGCGCGAAAACTCCAATCCATTTCTTACGATGAAATGCTGGAACTTGCCAACCTGGGGGCGGGCGTCCTTCATCCAAGGGCAGTCGAATATGCAAAAAATTATCAAATTCCGCTTGAAGTCCGTTCAAGCATGGAGAGAGAATCAGGAACGATCATTGAGGAGGAAGCAACTATGGAAGAAAACTTAATTGTACGAGGCATTGCTTTTGAAGACAGTATTACGAGGGTCACAATATATGGTTTGCCCCAGTCACTTGGTGCACTATCCACAATTTTCACGACACTTGCGAAAAACCGGATTAATGTAGACATCATCATTCAAAGCATGACTGCCGAGGATACGACCAATCTATCTTTTTCCACAAAAAGCGAAGATACAGAAGCGGCCTTGATCGTGCTGGAAAATAATAAAGAACAATTGGGATTCGATCGAGTCGAAACGGAAAGCGGGTTGGCCAAAGTGTCGATCGTCGGTTCTGGTATGGTATCCAACCCAGGAGTGGCTGCCGAGATGTTTGAAGTGATGGCCAATACAGGCATCCAGGTGAAAATGGTCAGCACATCGGAAATTAAAGTTTCGACTGTCGTCAATGAAAAGGAAATGGTGAAGGCGGTTGAATCTCTTCATGAAGCATTTAAACTTGGTCAGCATGCAAATGTGCTAGCTTAAGTGTAAGGAGTCCAATAAAAAACAGACTTCCGGTAAAAAGGGTAAGTCTGTTTTAAGGGCTTATTAGATTGGATCTCTGGGATCCCATTGGATGGTGAATATCACTTTTTTTGCGCGGCGTTTGATTTCTTCCGTTGATTCGCTGAGGAATTTTTTTTGCAGTGTAAACTGCTCGGCAAGGAAACCGGCTTCAAGCTGGAAGTGACAATCAGGGTGTAAATCCAAGCGGCGGCTGATTATTTCACCCGTCAGGGATAATTCCATTTCGTGTTTCGTATACTTCAAGATTTCCAGATTGCCCCATCCCGCGCTTTGGAAAAATTCAATAACTTCCTGATCGCCATTCAGTGGGAATTTTCTTGCTAATTGTTTACCTGCCCAATAGAGGATTTGATTAGAGTCTTTTCCGAGAATATCGTTCAATAGAACTTCTCTGATTAATTCGTACCCGAAAGCTGGAACTTTGAATTCTTCAGTTTGAATTTCTTCAGTATGAATCTCTTCTTCTATCGCAGCAGCAATATTTTTTTTCATAATTTATCGCCTCTTTCTGTAAATCTATTATAAACGTATTTCTTTTGCAAATTATACTGTTTTTTATTTATTTAAATAACAATTGGAAAAAAATGAGAAATTATTCCGGGATATTAATAGATTAATTAGTAATTTCTCCAAAATATATACTTGACAGATAAAAAATAGGCAATTTAATCCAATAAAATCTATTCTGAAAAAGAGATTTCTTGTATCCGTTTTCTTGACGCACATAGAAGTCAGGAGTAAAATGGACATGTCACATAATTGTAAAGGGAGTATAGAGGAGTTTTTTGACTCTATACTATATTTTCACGCGGAGATAAAAGGTAGCCACCAGATTATCTTTGCATGATTTTTCACAAATTAAGGGGGGGCACTTAGTGGCAAAGAATCGTGAGTTTGGGAATCGCAGGCTTCATTCACTTCTAGGAGTAATTCCAATTGGTCTATTCCTAATTTTTCATTTATCGGTAAACTTTATGGCAACAAAAGGAGAAGAGACTTTTAATGGGGCAGTTCATTTGATTGAATTTACGCCCGTAAAGATTTTGGTTGAATGGGTCGTCATCTATCTACCAATCCTTTTCCATGCTGTGTACGGAATTTACATTGCCTTTACAGCAAAAAACAATTTAGGAAGATTTGGATTCTTCCGTAACTGGATGTTCATGCTGCAACGCTTGACTGGAATCATAACTTTGATCTTTCTTGTTTGGCATATTTGGCAAACTAGAGTTCAAGCAGCTCTAGGGGCAACAGTTGATTTCGATATGATGGCGGAAATTTTCTCTAATCCATTCATGATTGGATTCTATATTGTCGGTATTATCTCAGCAATTTTCCACTTTGCTAATGGATTATGGTCATTTGCAGTGAGCTGGGGTCTGACAGTTTCACCAAGATCGCAAAGAATCATGACTTACTTTACATTGATCGTTTTCGTTCTTCTTTCTTATATCGGAGTTAGCGCAATTTTCGCTTTCGTATAAGAAGATAGAGTTCATTTATAAGTATTAGGAAAAACATAGCTTGGCTAATGGAAATAAGGGAGTGACAGAATTGGGTAAAGGTAAAATAGTTATCGTTGGTGGAGGTCTAGCTGGATTAATGGCTACGATCAAAGCAGCAGAGCTGGGACAACAGGTTGATTTATTTTCTTTAGTGCCTGTTAAACGCTCTCACTCAGTTTGTGCCCAAGGCGGAATCAACGGGGCAGTAAATACAAAAGGTGAAGGGGATTCTCCATACATCCACTTCGACGATACAGTTTATGGCGGAGATTTCTTGGCTAACCAACCGCCGGTTAAAGCGATGTGCGAAGCAGCACCATCGATCATCCACATGTTTGACCGTATGGGTGTTATGTTCAACCGTACTCCGGAAGGTCTTCTTGATTTCCGTCGTTTCGGTGGTACTCAACATAGCCGTACAGCATTCGCTGGTGCAACAACTGGTCAGCAATTACTTTACGCATTGGACGAGCAGGTTCGCCGTTATGAAGTTGAAGGCCTTGTAACGAAATATGAAGGCTGGGAATTCCTTGGAGCTGTTATCGATGATGAGCAAACAGCACGCGGTATCGTAGCTCAAAACCTGACTACAATGGAAATCAAATCATTCCCTGGCGACGCAGTCATCATGGCGAGCGGCGGCCCTGGAATCATTTTCGGTAAATCGACTAACTCAATGATCAATACAGGATCAGCAGCATCCATCGTTTATCAACAAGGTGTAAATTATGCAAATGGTGAGTTCATTCAAATTCACCCGACAGCAATCCCTGGAGATGACAAACTTCGTCTAATGAGTGAATCCGCTCGTGGTGAAGGTGGACGTATCTGGACATATAAAGACGGAAAACCTTGGTATTTCCTTGAAGAAAAATACCCTGCTTATGGTAATCTAGTACCTCGTGATATCGCGACTCGTGAAATCTTCGACGTATGCATGAACATGAAGCTTGGCATTAATGGAGAAAACATGGTTTACCTGGATCTATCACATAAAGATCCTAAATTACTTGATATAAAACTTGGCGGAATCATTGAAATTTACGAGAAATTCATGGGTGAAGATCCTCGTAAAGTTCCAATGAAAATTTTCCCTGCCGTTCACTATTCTATGGGCGGACTTTGGGTGGATTATGACCAAATGACTAACATCAAAGGTTTATTCGCTGCAGGTGAGTGTGACTACTCTCAACATGGCGGTAACCGACTTGGTGCGAACTCACTTCTTTCTGCAATCTATGGCGGTTCAGTAGCTGGACCGAATGCCGTTAAATATATTGAAGGCCTTGATAAAACTTCAGAATCCATTCCATCTTCATTGTATGAAGGGTACGAGAAACAAGAACAGGAAAAATGGAATGAAGTTATGTCTCTTGATGGTAACGAAAATGCGTACGTCCTTCACAAGGAACTTGGTGAGTGGATGACACAGCATGTTACTGTAGTTCGTTACAATGACAAGCTGAAAGAAACGGATAACAAGATTCTTGAACTGATGGAACGTTACAAGAAAATTAACATCAATGACACGGCAAAATGGAGTAACCAAGGAGCGGCATTCACTAGACAGCTGCAAAACATGATGCAATTGGCTCGTGTAATCACAATTGGTGCGTTAAACCGTGACGAAAGCCGTGGAGCGCATTACAAACCTGATTTCCCAGAACGTAATGATGAGGAATTCATGAAAACTACTATGGCAACATTCAAAGGCATGGATAAAGCACCTGAATTCCATTATGAAGATATTGATGTATCACTGATCGCACCGCGTAAACGTGACTACACTACGAAACACTAAAGAGGGGGAGCAAAAAAATGGTTGAAACTAAATCTGAGACTAAAACAGTCCGTTTTATAATCACTCGTCAAGATACACCGGATTCAGCTCCTTATGATGAGGAATTCGAATTAGCGTACCGTCCGAATATGAACGTTATTTCCGCTCTAATGGAAATTCGTCGTAATCCAGTAACTGTACAAGGCAAGCACACTACAGCAATCGCATGGGACATGAACTGTCTTGAAGAGGTATGTGGTGCTTGTTCAATGGTTATCAATGGTAAACCAAGACAATCATGTACAGCTCTTATCGATCAGTTGGAGCAGCCGGTTCGTCTAGCTCCAATGCGTACATTCCCTGTAGTTCGTGACCTACAAGTCGATCGTAGCCGTATGTTCGACTCCTTGAAAAAGGTAAAAGCATGGATTCCAATCGATGGAACGTACAATCTTGGACCAGGACCGCGTATGCCAGAAAAGAAACGTCAATGGGCTTATGAGTTATCTAAATGTATGACTTGCGGTGTTTGTTTGGAAGCTTGTCCGAACGTAAACAGCAATTCAGACTTCATGGGGCCACAGCCATTATCACAAGTTCGTTTATTCAATGCACATCCAACGGGTGCAATGAACAAAGCTGAACGTTTAAATACGATCATGGGTGATGGAGGACTTGCAAACTGCGGTAACTCACAAAACTGTGTGCAGTCTTGCCCTAAAGGCATTCCATTAACGACTTCGATTGCAGCGTTGAACCGTGATACTACGATCCAACAATTCCGTAACTTCTTCGGCAGCGACGAAGTTTAATAATGAACATGAAAGAACCTGTATCTTATGATATGGGTTCTTTTTTTCTCATTGTTTTACATACGCAGACTTGGTTGGGAATCGATGATAACTAGGAGCAAAGTGTAAATGACTTACGGCACCCAGCAACGGCTGGAGGATTAGATTAATAAAGTGAGCAATAAGCAAATTAACCTGCTTCCAATAGAAAATCCTTTTCATTATCGTTGTTTTCTTATAAAATGAGTGAATAGTCATTCAATTCAGAAAGGGTGTGCACAAGTTGGGCAGAATATCATATATCGATAATATAACGGAGTGGATCAATGATTTTTCTTTTAAACATGAGATTAAGGTCCGCTTTTCAGAAACTGATATGTTTGGGCACTTGAATAACACGATTCCTTTTACTTATTTTGAGGAAGCTCGGATTGAGTATTTCAACAGTATGGGGTTTATGAAGGATTGGACCTCGGCTGAATGCGGTGAGATGCCGGTTGTTGCCAATTTACAGTGTGATTACCTGAAGCAGGTGTTTTTCAATGATATATTGACGATCCATGTGAAAGCTGACCATATCGGGAATTCTTCAGTGGACTTACATTATATGGGGACCAAACAAGATGGTTCACTTTGTTTAACGGGCAGGGGGACGATTGTACAAGTCTCCAAAGCCACCGGCAAGCCGATCCCTTGGACGGAAGAGATGAAGCGATCGATGTGGCATACTGAGCTGGAACATACCTAAAAATATTTCCATTTAGACAAGTAAAAGAGTCACTCCATTGCCCCAGCCGACATACTATATCTTGACTAAATAGACACCCACTCCGGGTTTTATGCTGGTGAAGGCAAGGAGGGTAACATTACTTGAAGGAGAACGAATTCACTCATAAGCCACTACTCACCAAAAGAGAAAAAGAAGTATTTGAGTTACTAGTACAAGACAAAACAACAAAAGAAATCGCAGGTGAATTGTTTATAAGCGAAAAAACAGTTCGAAACCATATTTCGAATGCGATGCAGAAGCTTGGAGTTAAAGGACGTTCGCAGGCAGTCATAGAACTCCTTCGTATGGGAGAACTTAAGCTTTAATGTGTTAACTCTTAATACGTAAGCCTTATAAATAATTTCTCTCCCGTTCATTGGCAGCATATAAGGAAGGGCAAAACAATTTGGTTGTTTTGACTTCTTTGGATGCTGCTTATTTTTATGTGGATGATTTCAATATGATTCCAGACAATCATTCTTGAAAATCATTTCACTTTCATCCAAAATGGTAGTATGATAAGTTTCATGAAGTGGGGAGCTGTGTGTATGGATGAAGAGAAGCAGACGGCATATGTAGCCGATATCGAAAGGGAATTGCGCTATGTATCGACATGGCTTAAGCAAAGGGGAAGAGAAATTCTCCATGATTATAAAATTACCATTCCTCAATTCGTGGCTTTGCAATGGCTTTTTGAATCGGGCGACATGACGATTGGCGAATTGTCCACGAAGATGTTTCTCGCCTTCAGCACAACGACGGATCTGATTGACCGCATGGAGAAACATCAGCTTGTCCAGCGTGTCAGGGATGAAAAGGACCGACGTGTGGTTCGAATTCACCTTCTTGAAGAAGGTGAACGGATTATCGAAGAAGTGATTAATAAACGGCAGCAATACTTGAGTGGCGTGTTAGTCAATTTTAACGAATCTGACATCATGTCCCTCAAAGGGATTCTAGCAAAACTACATCAAGAAATGAAAGAAAAATGAGGCGAGTTTTTTGAAACAACCGATAGGCATCATTGATTCAGGGGTAGGCGGCTTGACAGTAGCTAAAGAAGTCATGCGTCAGCTTCCAAATGAAAATATAATTTACTTAGGTGATACAGCAAGATGCCCTTATGGGCCGAGGACCAAAAAGGATGTTCAAACCTTCACATGGCAAATGACGAGGTTTTTGATGAAGAAGGAAATAAAAATGCTGATCATCGCTTGCAATACAGCGACTGCAGCTGTACTGGATGAAATCAGGGCAACACTTCCGATTCCTGTGTTGGGTGTCATTCATCCAGGGGCAAGGGCGGCATTGAAAGTTTCTGATTCATTGCATATTGGCGTTATTGGTACGGAAGGAACGGTAAAAAGCAAAGCTTATGACGATGCACTTGCCTCCATCAATTCCGATGTGAAGGTAGATAGTTTAGCATGCCCGAAATTTGTCCCTATCGTAGAAAGCGGGGAGTTTCAAGGGGGTATCGTCAATAGGGTCGTGGCACAAACCTTGAACCCGTTGAAGAAAACGAAGATTGATACATTGATCCTTGGCTGTACCCATTATCCACTGCTGGGGCCTGTAATCTCTTCCTATATGGGGGATAAAGTACAAGTCATTTCCTCTGGGGAAGAGACGGCACGTGAGGCAAGTGTCATTTTGGATTACTATAAGTTAATTAATAGAAGCAAGCTCCGTCCAGTTCATCGCTTTTATACGACCGGTTCAAGAGATATGTTTGGTTCCATCGCGTCGAGCTGGCTCGGTATACATGTCAATACCATCGAAACAATTAAAATTGATCACTTATAAGGCTTCCATTTGGAAGTCTTTTTTTTAGGAGGGGAAAATATGAAAAGGCATATTGTTATGTATATAGCTACGCTAGAGAAGATGGAAGCATAGATGGCCTGGAGAGACAGAAGGGGAAGGGGACAATGGATACGGCGATTTCTATAATAGTATCGATATGGTGATTATGGGATATTAGACATATCAACAGATTCATACTTTGGCAGAAGAATTTCCCTATCAAGATAAACATGCCATGTCTTTTCAAGAAGTGCGAAAGGGAAAGACGGATATGTGGGGTTTGTGAACGAAGATGTGGGTGATTTCATGAGGGGAACGCAGGTGGATGAAATGATCCTGTTCATCATTCCGATTATACTGGGGGATGGGATTCGATTGTTCCAATCAGGAAGTCCCGAAATCCCAAAGAAGCTGACAAAGGTGCAGCAGTGAGGGCAAATAGCCCAGATCCATTATCAGATAGAAAAATAATTGGTCTATTTTCTCCTAGGGCTCGTATAAATAGGAGTACAAACTGTCCTAGGAGTGATTTTATGTCCAATAAATCAAAAGTAACAATGGTTGTGACCATTCTGGCATCTTCTTTTTGGCTTTCAGGCTGCGGATTATTTGGCGGTGAAGAGAAAAAGGAAATAGATCCACCAAAGGATGTATCATTAGTCGAGGATGAATCTTCATTAAAAGAAACAGAGACGAATGGTGAAGAAAAGCCAGCGACTGATGGAGAGGAAGGCGCTGTTGAAACGAAAACAGTGAAGACGGAGTTATATTTAATCGATAAAAGCGGATATGTGGTACCACAGACAATGGAACTTCCCAAATCGGAAGCTGTGGCTAAACAGGCCCTTGATTACCTTGTCGATAATGGACCTGTCACGGATAAACTTCCAAATGGGTTCAGAGCCGTCATTCCTGCCGATACCCAAATAAGCGTGAACATTAAAGACGGAGTGGCTGTGGCGGACTTTTCGCCGGAGTTCAAAAACTATCAGAAAGAGGATGAACTTAAAATCCTTCAAGCCATTACATGGACCCTGACACAATTCGACTCTGTCGATAAAATCCAAATGAGAATTAATGGGGAAGATATTTCCGAAATGCCGGTCAATGGCACACCGATAGATGAGAATATCTCAAGGTCGTCAGGAATCAATATCGATACGAGTGACGTGGTCGACATTTCGAATACCAAAGCACTGACCGTTTATTATGTAGGCGGTGACGAGGAGTACACCTATTATGTTCCGGTGACGCGCAGGATCAGCGAAACGGTGTCTGATAATGTAACAGCCGTCATTCAGGAATTAACGAAGAGTCCTTCGGGTTCTAGCCTGCAAACAGGGTTCATGAGTGATGTAGCTTTACTTGACGAGCCTAAAGTGGCAGAAGGTAAGGTCAGCCTCAATTTTAACGAAAATATCCTTGGAAGCTTTAAAGAGAAAAAGGTATCACAGGAAGTCCTTGATGCATTGGTCCTGTCTTTAACGGAACAGAAAGGAATTAAAAGCGTCGAAGTACAAGTGCAGGGCAGCGCCGATGTTCTTAATGAAGAAGGTAAGAAATTATCCGAACCAGTGGTCCGCCCAGAGAAAGTCAACACGGGTAGTTTTTAAGTATATTTAGAAAAAGCACAATGAGGCAGCCAACAGCTGCCTCTTATTTTTTTACCTCCACCCACCATACAATGAATCAAAAAACTAATACCCCCGCCAAGCAATTTCTCGTATCGTGAGAAAGTTTTTACATAAATATATTTTTAAAAGGGGAAATTACTTTTAATAATGTAATTAATGGGGGGGATATTATGGATCAAAAGGTAATTCAGGCTTTACACATATATGTCTTAATCATTATGAATACTGGATTCATGGTACATGTCCTGCTCCTTCCCAACATCTTAAGTGCATCTCAACGCGACGCATGGATAAGTGTCTTAATAAGTGTTGTTCCCTGTATCGTTTGGACTCTATTTATTTTTTATATTTATAAAAAACTAGATAAAGAAGATATCATCGCTTTTCTAAAAAGATGGTCTACACCTTTTGTTACATATATTTTCACTATAGCATTTGGATTGTACTTTATAATTAACGCCTTCATTACCGTCAAATTTACTTTGATTTGGGCAAAAGCTAATTATACTCATGACATACCAAACATCGTAGTCGTCAGCCTATTCACTTTTATTTGTATTTTTGCAACTTATAAAGGGATACGCACCATAAGTACTTTGGCTCTCTTGTTTCTTCCGTTCGTCACTTTTTTCGGGATATTTGTGGGGCTGGGGAATACGAGTAATAAGAATTACGAATTATTGTTCCCGATATTTGAAAGCGGTTATCGCAATACTCTAAATGGAATTTTGTATACGAGTGCAGGATATTTAGAAATTATCGTTTTTTTATTTTTGACTCCTTACCTGAAAAATAAGTTAAAAGCCAAGTGGCTTTTACTGGTTGGTGTAATTTTAATCATGCTGACGCTAGGGCCCCTCATGGGAGCGATTGCAGAATTCGGTTCTGTGGAAGCGGTGAAAATGAGGAATCCGGCTTATGAACAGTGGAAGTTGTTAAGGTTTGGCTATTATATTACTCGACTCGATTTCCTTTCCATTTTCCAATGGCTTTCAGGAGCCTTGATTCGAATAAGTTTATGTTTATTTATAGGACATAAATTAATCTCGAATTCAAAACATCAGAAGTGGATACTGCTTTCCTTATATTTTTTAGTTGTTTTTGGGACGCTAATCCATTGGGATGCTACTTCATTTTTTTATTTTATATACAAATATTTCTTTCCAATCAGTAGTCTGTTTCTTTTAAGTTCCGCAATTATACTGTTATTTCTTATTATAAAAAAGGGAAAAGGAAAAGGAAAAGGTGAAACATTATGAAGAAGGGAAAATGGAATGGAGCTCCTTCTTGCATTGACCAAATCCAAAAATGGTTCGAACATTCTTCTGATGTTGTTTTAAGAACAAAAACTTTTGATAATGAAGGTCGTTATTTGTTGGGGTTTTTATATGCGCCAAACTTAGTGGATATGCAATTTATCAATGAAGTGATATTGCCTACAATATCAAAAGCGGTTCAAGAAAATGGGGAATTAACAATTGATCAATTAAGCAATATTATGGAGATCAGTATGCTTAAAAAGGGCTCCGATGTAAAAGAGGGAGTAGAAAGCATTCTTTTTTCAGGAGACCTAATCATTATTAATGAATCTTCTAATGAAATTTACTATACACCATTAGCTAATTCCCCTAAGCGTAGTCCGGAAGAATCCAATATAGAATCTTCCATTCGGGGACCTAGAGATGGATTTGTTGAGAATATATCGGATAACATGTCTTTAATTCGCCAAAGGCTTAAAACGGCATCACTTAAATGTATAGAATATACAATCGGGAAAAGAAGCAAAACTAAAATATTGCTACTTTATATAGATGACATCATTAATCCCTCGATTCTTTTGGATATTAAAAAACGCTTGGATTCATTAAAGGTTGATATCATAGTCAGCAGTTACCAAGTTGAAGAACTCCTATATGATAATCAATTTTCCATCTTCCCCTTAATGGATTATGTTGGTCGGCCGGATTTTGTTGTTGAATCCTTGAATCAAGGGCGCTTTGCCATCCTGGTAGACGGGAATCCCACATGCTTAATCGGACCAACCAGTATTAATCAGTTACTGTATTCTGCAGATGACGCACATGCAAGCTTTTTTTATATTAGTTTCATGCGCATCATTCGTGTAGTCGCCTTATTTGTAACGGTTACGTTACCGGGTTTTTTTATAGCGTTAGTTTCCTATCAATTCGATCAAATTCCCTTTTCGCTTCTTGCGACGATTTCAATCACTAGACAGGGATTACCCATACCTGCTTCTTTGGAGGCATTCATGATGATCATATTGTTTGAACTATTTAAAGAAGCTGGCCTTCGCCTGCCAAAAGCTGTAGGTCCTACGGTTTCTGTGTTGGGTGGATTGATTATAGGTGATGCAGCGATTCGGGCAGGGCTTACTTCACCTTCCATGCTTGTAATAGTAGCTGTTACAGTTCTCTCGAGCTATACCTTAATCAATCAGAATATTGCTGGGAATATCGTTATTATAAGGTTATTCATATTTGCATGTTCAGCGTTTTTAGGCTTGTTTGGATTCTTTATGGGAATCTTCCTTATCTTGATTGCTGTGGTTTCCTTGGAAAGTTTCGGCCAGCCTTTTGTGAATCCATTTTCCAAACCAAATAAATCGGATATGTTAAAAGTCTTATTCAAGCTTCCGTATGGGATGTTAAGGCAGCGGAATCAAGCTATACAGTCCAGTGATAATGAACCGCAAAAGGAGTCAAACAAATGAGGAAGTTAATTGCAGTTACCGTTATTGGCTGTCAACTTTTACTGACGACAGGATGCTGGGGAATGAAGGAAATTCAAGCTCAAACATATGGATCAGCTTTAGGGATCGATTATAAAGAGGGTGAATTCATCTTATACTTTCAAGCGATAAATTTTGCGGATATAGCAAAACAAGAGGGGGCCGCTGTATTACAACAAAAATCTTCTGTTGTCATTGGGGAAGGTAAAGGGGAAAGTATCGAGGAAGCATATACTGAATTAGAACAAAATTCAGCATTACCGCTTTATATCGGGCATATTAACTCCTTCGTTTTAAGTGAGAATGTAATCAAAAAGAAAGTGAAGGATTTCATTGAGTATGTGGGGACAGAGCCTTTGTTGCGATACAATTCATGGGTGTTTGCTACAAACGAGGATATTAAAAAAGTTTTTGACAGTGATAGTTTCTTTAATCTTCCAAACTTATTCACGATCATTCAAAGGCCAGAGACCGTTATTAATGAGAACTATTTCATTTCCCCGTTAAAATTCAGTGAACTGGTTTCGAAATTTTATCAGCCGGTTGGTTCCATTTTAATTCCTTCTATGGTCATAAATGAGCATCATTACTCAGAGAAGGGAAAAGAAAAAAAGATACCGACGTTAAATGGCGGCTATGTTTTATCAAAACAACAGTATAAAGGGTTCGTTAGCAAACAAGATTTGATCGGTTTAAAATGGGTTGAAAACAAGGCGACAGTATTGTTTTTTTCCCTGAACAAACAAAAGGTCAGTGTTGAAATCATGGATCCCAAAACAAACATCAAGGTATTGGAACAAGAAAAAAAACCTTTGTATGATTTAAAGGTTAGAGCAAATGGAATATTGAAACAAAATATAGATAACTTGGATATGGAAAAAATCGAAAAAAAGGTAGAAATAAAAGTTAAGGAAGATATTTTGAAGACATTGGAGACTGGGGGGGGAATCAATACAGACGTTTTTAACATAAGTGAAAAGGCATACAGATACCATGTCAATAAGTGGGATAATAAAATTATTAATTCCTTTGATAAGTCTTCAATAAATAACATAAAAGTTAATATCCATATTGAACAAAGTGAAAATTACAAACGTTAGATTACAAGTTTCGGGTTATTGCAGATGAGTGGGTTGTGTTAGACTTAACTTATATGGAAAATTCAGCGGCCGTTGTTGATCAAGAAAGGCAGCGCTGAATTCGTCCGTTTGGCACTGGAGAAGTAGCGGCTTTTACATATAACGAGTTACAGCAAATTCTTTCTTAGCCCCAAAAGTGCTCTCATGCCGATTAAATAAAAAAGGGTGAAATGAAAAATGAAGACAGTAATCATTGCAACGAAAAATAAAGGGAAAGCCAAGGAGTTCGAAAGCTTATTCTCTGCTAAAGGATATGAAGTCAAAACACTTCTCGATGTTCCGGATGCTCCGGATGTTGAAGAAACAGGCACAACTTTTGAAGAAAATGCGATCCTGAAGGCAGAGGCCATTGCCCATCAGCTGGGCCACTTTGTCATTGCTGATGATTCCGGATTGATTGTAGATGCATTGGAGGGCCGTCCAGGCGTATATTCTGCGCGCTACGCTGGAGAGTCCAAGAGTGATGAAGCAAACACGGAAAAAGTCCTCCGTGAACTTGAAGGTGTGCCAAAAGAGGATAGAACGGCGAGATTTTATTGCGCTTTGGCACTAGCGTCACCCAACCAGGAAACGATTAAGGTATCAGGAACGATGGAAGGCTTGATTACAGAACAGCCCTCAGGAACGAATGGATTTGGTTATGATCCCATCTTTTTTGTTGAGGAACTGGGCAAAACAAATGCCGAATTGACAAAAGAGGAAAAAAACAAAATCAGCCACCGTGCCAACGCATTGAGGGCTCTAGATGAAAAACTTGATCTATTTCTAAAAAGGGAAGAAGGAATGTGACGATGAAAGTGCTAATAATGAGTGACAGTCATGGCTTAACTCATGAAATCAGCATGATTACCGACCGTCATAAACATGAGGTGGCTGCCATGATCCATTGCGGTGATTCAGAGTTGGGAAGTAATGATCCCCACATGTCGGAGTTCTTAGCTGTACGCGGAAATTGTGACTATGATCCGGCATATCCGAATGACATTGTGGAGAGCATCGCAGGCAAACGTTTCTTCCTTACACACGGACACCTCTATAACATAAATATGACACTGATGAACCTATCTTATAAAAGTGAAGAGACTGGGTCGGATATCATTTGCTTTGGTCACTCCCACGCTGCAGGTTCAGAATTGATAGACGGCAAACTCTTCATCAACCCGGGAAGCATACGTCAGCCGCGTGGACGAAAAGAGAAAACCTATGCCATTTTGGATATCGGAAATGACCAACTAGAAATCATCTATTATGACCTTGAAGGAAAAATCGTTGAAGAACTAAGAAATGCTTATCAAATGGAATGACTTCATGTATAATGAACAGGAAGCGTTTTTTTCCCGCTTCCTAGTTCATAAAAAAAGAAAAAAACTTTTTTAAAAAACCCGTTGACTTTCTTTTGATATCCTACTATAATAAGAAGTGTCCTAAGGGAACAGTTAAGGTAATACATAAGTTTTACCGCAACTTATATCATAAACGTCTCAGTAGCTCAGCTGGATAGAGCAACGCCCTTCTAAGGCGTCGGTCGGGAGTTCGAATCTCTCCTGGGACACTAACTTTAAAAAGCCAAAACCTTCTAAGGTTTTGGCTTTTTTACTTTTTTTTGAGCTGGTTAAGTTAACGAGGGTAATTTCGATTTGCATCCTATTAACCATTAATGTTCGAATGACGATAAGAAGTTTTTTATTTCATATTTATCGCAGGTGGATGGCCTTTTATGTCGAACTTGTTATAAATAAGGAGATGTTTAAATGAATAAAGATAGATTATTCAAGTTCATTCAAACTTCCACTCGGGGTAATTTCTTCTCAGTCGAAATATCCGAAGATGGAACTGAAGTGGTCCAATTAGCCAAAGAGTTAGAAAAAGAAGGAAGAATCAAGTTGAGGGAATGCAAACGAAAAGAACAAGGCGTTTATCTGGAAGGAATACTTAAGTTTGTTCCTAGTTAATACTTAATGAGCTCCAATGTAGATTTATATTTGTATGCTCCAAAAAAAATGCAAGCATCCATGATTGGATGCCTGCATTTTTTTTGAGGGTTTGTAAAACGTTGCCTCCAGGTACTCGCTTTCCGCGGGTGTTCCGGGAGTCTCGCACCTTATGTTCCAATCAATATTATTATAAATTCTAGATAGAACCCCTTTGTCTACAAACTAAGGCATCCATAATCGGATGCCTTTTTTCTATATCAAATTCTATTTAATGTTTGGAGATTTTTTTTGATGATTTCACGGTTTTTGATTATTGCAGTCTTCAATTCTTCGACGGTTGAACTTTTATCATCATCTTCATTAAGTTGCATCATCGCGCTTGGTTGGTTTTGTATAAGTATATCGATCGTATCGCGTAATTCTGGCAGTGATACCTTGTATTGTTCAGATAAATGATGTAATGCCTTGTGTAAATCGGTGTTATGGACTGAAGGAACAATCTCATCGTTTTCATCTTTCAATATATATCCTCCTCTAAAGCTTATTCACGCTTATTTAGCATATTATTGAGCGATGATAATTATACAAAGAAGGCTCTATTTCGACAGGGGAAATTACGCTTGTTATTCTATATACAATATTGGCATAGTGCCATGGGAATCGTTTAATGGATGGTGAATTCGCCTGACAGCTGTTTGATATGAAGCCCCTCTGACTATCAAGGTCATTTTTGGGTACTTTGCTGGAATTATAAATAAATCAGAAAAAATATTGACACAATGCAAACAAATTAATATTATGTTTATTATATTATAAACTTTATAGGGAAGTGTTTGTTTTATGAAGAACGCTGAAATGTTTTGGAGCGCATCCCAGGATGAACTTAAACAAGGGTATATCGAAAGTGAGAATCAATATGTTTGTTTGCTGTGCGGAAATGCAATTGAAAAGGGGATAGTATACCCGAAAGATGGGGTTCTTTATGAAGCGAAGAGGTATATGCGAATTCATATTGAACAGGCACACCGCTCTGTTTTTGAATACTTGATTGATCTCGATAAAAAACTTACAGGTCTCACGGACCATCAAAATCGCCTTCTTCGCCTTTTTTACCAAGGGAAGAATGATGCTGAGGTTCAGGAGGAAATGGGAATTGGCAGTCCTTCCACCATTCGGAACCATCGCTTTGTGTTGAAAGAGAAAGAGCGCCAGGCTAAGTTGTTTTTAGCCCTGATGGAACTTTTGAAAGATAAAGATGAACATGCGCCGGCATTTATCCCGCTTCATCAAAAAGCAAGGATGGTCGATGATCGTTATAACGTTACCGAGGATGAAAAGGTGACTGTATTGAAAAAATACTTCCCTAAAGGCAGTCAGGATGTATTAAAGTCTTTCCCCCCAAAGGAAAAACAAAGGCTGATCATTCTCCAAGAAATTATGAACCGTTTTGAAAATGAGCGGAAATACGAAGAAAAAGAAATCAATCAAATATTGGGTGCCGTTTATCATGATCATGTTCTTTTGAGAAGATATTTAATAGAATATGGATTCTTGGATAGAAAGCCTGATGGGAGCCAATATTGGCTGAAGAAATGATGACTGGGGGCAAGGAAGATGGATCGTAAAAAAGAATTGAAGCAATTATATAAAGAAACGAAAGTTGAAGCAGGGGTTTACCAAATCAGAAATACAGTAAATAATAAAGTCTTTATCGGAAGCACTAGGAATTTAAAGACGTTGAAGGGGAAACAATTTGAATTGGAAATGGGAACAAACACCAATAAAGTGCTGCAGGGTGAGTGGAACCAATATGGGAAAGATGCTTTTTCTTTTGAGGTACTGGAGGTATTGAAGCTGAAAGAAACAGGATTTTTTGATGTTAAACGGGAATTGAAAAAACTTGAAGAAAAGTGGATGGAAAAAATACAGCCATATGAAGAACGGGGATACAATAGAATGAAATCCAACTGACTTGTACGTAGCCTTTAGAGATTCCCAACTCCGATTTATCTTAATGCATTTCATTCTATGGAAGAAGATGGTGATATATCTTAATGTTTATGATTAGGAGGTGCTAGGATGGAAAATGGAGATGGATATCTACGGGCGAAAAAAAGGGCCGAAAATCTGAAGGCATTCTACATTCATATAATCGTATATGTATTGGTGGTTCCTTTATCCCCTTGGAGGGTGGGGGATTGATGTTCTGATACACGGAATTACTACCCTTGCGCAAGGCAAGGAAACTACGGATCTTAGTGGGGAGAAAGAAGTATAAAAGAATACATGGAAAAGGATAAAAAGAACGGCTGAATTTGGGCGTATTCAAAACCGGGAGTCATTTATGGCTCTTTTTTTGTGGGAAGATAATCAGGGATCTCACTTGTTGTTAGTTTTTAAATGGTTTAAGCTAGTAATGAGGGACCTGTTTGTAAATAGGGGGGACCCGTGGAGGACCTTCAATAAATAATTAATTTTAGGAGTTGCGGATGAAAAAAATAGGATGGGCCATAACGGGGATAGGAGCAATCATTGCGCTGGGGGCCTTGCTTTATCCTTTGAATGTTATTGATAAAACACTATGTATATATTTATTGCTTGGCGGTGCAGGGTTAATGTTCGTCGGGTCTATGTTCAGGGCTTTTTTACTCCTGAAAAGATGACTGATTTTAAGGTTGATCAAAAACATTTGATTAAGGTGATATCATGGAGAAAAACCAATTGAAATATGCCCAGCAGCATCTGGCTAATGAACGCACCTTCTTAGCGTGGATTAGAACGGTGATTGCGATAGTGGGGGTTGGTTTTCTTGCGACAAGCCTGCATTTTACGATTGGTGTGCATCGGGATGCCCGGATTGACTTGATCAGTATCGTGCTGGGGATGTTTGCGTGTGCGTTGGGCCTTGTGATTACAGTGCTGGCGACGTTCGGTTATCTTCAGAAGAAGCGGCAAATCGATGAAGGGACGTTCCAGGCATCAAGTGCGCACGTAATTCTAATCGCTGTTTTCATGGTCATATTGTTATCGATGATCATTTTATATTTTGTTTTCATAAAAGTTTAAAACTGCCCTAACCAATATAGGGCAGTTTTTTTAGTTTCTACTATTATATACTTATTCTAACATCGTTACGGAAAGATTTCTTCCATTAATTAAATTCAATTAAAAAACGAAAGCTTGAAAAACACTGAATTTCATTTTGGTTATGAAAGAGTAATTTAAACCTTTTAAAACATTTCATTCAGTATTGTACACGTCAGCCATAGTAAAACTTACGCTTTACCGGAAGGGTATATCAGCGGCCGGGAAAAGATCGATCAAGTTTTGTCTTTTGCCTTCCTTGAAAAATTATTTATCAGCCGTCTTCAGTTTGTAAGTAAACTTCACATGGGTAATGCTAGCTTTAAAACTCTTGGAAGTACTTTACTTCATTCAATTCGATCACGTTTTAATTATTTGTTTAATTTCCATTTTGTGAGATATGATAAAGAGGAACTAAAAGGAGGTCATCAAGATGGTGGATATCAAAAAAGGTGAAAGATCTTTTTTTGTCGAAGAATCTGGTGAGAAACTAGCGGAAATCACATTCTTTAAATCAGGTGATGATGAAATCACGGTCGATCATACCGTTGTTTCTGACAAGCTTCGCGGACAAAAGGTAGGAAATGCCCTTGTTGAAAAGGTAATAGGGTTCGCGAGGGAGGAAAAACTGAAAATTGTTCCGGTATGTTCGTTCGTTCAAAAACAATTTGAAAAAAATGCAGCATACGAGGATGTATTGGCTAAATGAACCATAGGGCTGGACCAGGAGATGAGTAATATCACCTGTGTTCAGCCCTTTGTCATTTTTTTAGATATTTTCTTTACCCCTTCAATTCTCCAATATGAACGAGCAGAAAGAATAAATCAAAGCCAATCGTGACTTTTGCCAGAGGGGCCAATCCTGCATAACTATGGACTTGCTGTAGATTTTGTCATTGTTAGTGATGAAGGCAAGCGGCATTGTGGACAGAGGGCGAAAAGTTGACAAGGGTAGGAGTCATAGCAAAATCCCTGGGATTTGTTAGGGGAGGGGATTTTGAATTGTTCCGTGATTTTCCGGATCTTGGAATGTCAGGAGGTTTATCAACGAGGGGTATTCAAAAGGAATTGAGGACGAATCTTGTATCAAGAGTGGCGTCAGCGAACAGTGAAAAAGGAGCTTAAAGGGAAAATGGATCATCCGCTATTTGAGAAAACCATTACTATTGACTGGCATCATGTGGGTAATGCAAGGATATTTAGTTTGTTATTATTTTAATAATTTTAATGGGATATCTGATGTTTTTAAAAATTAAAAATTGAAAAAACTTTTTTTGTAGAATGTGGTCATGATAGGTATGTAAGCGTATACAACAAATCTTTCAATTTAGAATTATCAAAAAATTTCAAAAAACCTGTTGACTACTACCTGAAATACACGTAAGATAATCACAAATACAAGACAACAAACATAAGCGTTTCGAAAAATATGAATAATGCGAAAAGCATTGAAGAGGATAAGTAGTCTTTTAAAAAGGCAGTCACAGAGAGCCGGGTAGCTGAGAGCCGGTATTGTCCCGAAAGATGAACTCACCTTGGAGTTTCAGCTTGAACGTCAGACTAGTAGGGCTGAACGGGTGCGTACCAGTACCCGTTACCAAAACAGAGAATAGTGTAGGCTATTCAAAGTGCGCATGGAGTCTCATGCGAAAAAGGGTGGTACCGTGGAGTGGCTCATCAAGCCTTTTCACCCCTTTATCTTGCCGAGTGCAAGTACATTTGGGGTGAAAAGGCTTTTTTGTATGCTTAAAAAGCTGAAAATTCTGAATGTTAAGAAATATTTAACGGAAAAGCGAAGGAGGTTTTTACGAAATGACACAAAAGTCAGTTGTTGCTGATCGGAAAAGTGGAAAGACACATTATAGTGGTGCCGAATTTCTGCTGGATGCATTGAAAAAGGAAAATGTTGAAGTCATCTTTGGTTATCCGGGGGGTTCTGTATTGCCGATTTATGACAAGCTTTACAGTTCAGAACTTTTCCATATCTTGACAAGGCACGAACAAGGTGCGATTCATGCAGCGGAAGGATACGCCAGAATTACCGGCAAGCCGGGGGTGGTCATAGTCACATCCGGTCCAGGGGCAACGAACATTGTCACCGGTTTGGCCGATGCAATGATTGACTCATTACCGCTTGTGGTAATTTCGGGTCAGGTAGCTACCAGTGTAATTGGTACGGATGCTTTCCAGGAAGCTGATGTACTGGGGATTACTACCCCGATCACGAAACATAACTATCAGGTAAGGAAGCCGGAAGACCTTCCGCGCATTATAAAAGAAGCTTTTTATATCGCTTCCAGCGGCCGGCCCGGTCCAGTATTAATCGATATACCTAAGGATATGGCCATTATAGAAGGTGTATCGCCGGATAAGGAGCCAGAAATGAATCTCCCTGGCTATCAGCCGACGACCAAGCCGAATTACTTACAGATCAGAAAGCTTGTTGAAGCAGTAAGCGGAGCGAAAAGACCGGTCATTCTTGCAGGGGCAGGAGTCCTGCATGCAAAGGCCTCCCATCTATTAAAGGAATATGTCGAGCAGCAAGGCATTCCCGTCGTCCACACTTTATTGGGTCTTGGGGGCTTTCCGGCGGAACATCCTCTCTTTACCGGAATGGGTGGTATGCATGGCTGCTATGCAGCAAACATGGCGTTATCGAAATGTGATTTATTAATCAATATCGGTGCCAGGTTCGATGATCGATTGACTGGGAATCTAGCGAAGTTCGCACAGCGTGCAACGGTGGCCCATATCGATATTGATCCAGCGGAAATCGGTAAAAATGTACCGACAAAAATTCCGGTCGTTGGAAGTGCCAAGGAAGCACTGGCGGAGTTGATTGCGCAAAATGGCAAGAAACCGGAAATTGATGAATGGACAACACAGCTGACTGCTTGGAATGAAGAGTTCCCATTGCGTTATACCCATGAAGAAGGTGTACTGAAACCTCAGCGGGTCATCCAGATGCTTCATGAAAAAACGAATGGGGAGGCCATTGTTACGACGGATGTTGGGCAGCATCAAATGTGGGCAGCACAATACTATCCGTTTAACAAACCGAATTCATGGGTCACTTCCGGTGGATTGGGGACGATGGGCTTTGGCTTACCTTCGGCTCTCGGAGCGCAACTGGCGAATCCGAAAGCGATGGTGCTTTCCATTTCGGGGGATGGTGGATTCCAGATGTGTCTGCAGGAACTTTCAGTCATTGCCGAAATGAATCTGCCAATCAAAATCATCATCGTCAACAACGGAGCACTCGGGATGGTAAGACAGTGGCAGGAACTCTTTCATGATAACCGTTTCTCACACAGTATTTTTCAATCGCATCCGGATTTCGTGAAATTGGCCGATGCTTATGGAATTCCGGGATACAAAGTGACGACGGAGGAAGAAGCAAGCAACTGCTTGGATGTAGCGTTAAAGACTGATGGTCCAGTATTGATTGATTTCCGAGTAAAACAAAACGAAAATGTCTTTCCGATGGTAGCACAAGGAAAAGGGCTTGATGAAATGGAAGGAGTTTAATCAATGAAGGGAATTCTTAGCCTCACCGTGAACAACCGGCCAGGCGTCCTGAATCGGATTACGAACCTGTTCACGAAAAGAAATTATAACATTGAAGGCATGACTGTCGGACCCTCCGAACAGGATGGCATTTCAAGGATGACCTTCGTGGTCGATGTTGATGACGAAGCTGTCGTTGAACAGATCACCAAGCAATTGAATAAGCAGATCGATGTTTTGAAAGTATATGATATTACGAATCAATCGATTGTGGCGAGGGAACTTGCACTCATTAAAATATTGGTGACCACACAAACCCGAGCCGAGATTTATTCAGTCATCGAACCCTTCCGTGCGTCAGTTATTGATGTCAGTAAAGATAGCCTGACAGTTCAAATCACTGGGGAGTCGGAAAAAATCGAAGCCTTCATTGAACTGATCAAGCCATATGGCATCAAGGAATTGGCAAGGACAGGGACAGCCGCCATCCCGCGTGGAATGCAAATTGCACACGCTAAGAGTGCGACAATCGTATAAAACCAAAATCAAACAAAAAAACAAAAACAATGATGAAAAGGGAGATGTAATTATTATGGCAAAAGTATATTATAACGCAGAGGCAAACGAGAATTTTTTCAACAATAAAAAGGTAGCGGTCATCGGATATGGTTCACAAGGACACGCACACGCACAAAACCTACGTGACAGCGGTGTAGATGTAATCATCGGAATCAGGAAAGGTAAATCTTTCGATAAAGCGGTGGAAGACGGCTTTAATGTTTTCACAGTGAAAGAAGCTGCTGAACAGGCAGACGTAATCATGAACCTATTACCGGATGAAACTCAGCCGAAAGTATACCAAGAAGAAATCAAACCGGTATTGCGTGCAGGTCAAGCGTTAATGTTCGCACACGGATTTAACGTCCATTTCAATCAAATCGTTCCTCCGGCAGACGTAGATGTATTATTAGTCGCTCCAAAAGGTCCGGGACATCTTGTTCGCCGTACATATGAACAAGGTGCAGGGGTGCCGGCATTATTCGCCATCCATCAAAATGTAACGGGTGAAGCAAGAGAATTGGCCCTTGCGTATGCTCGGGGAATCGGTTCTTTAAGAGCTGGTGGTTTGGAAACTACTTTCCAGGAAGAAACGGAAACGGATTTATTCGGAGAGCAGGCCGTACTTTGCGGCGGATTGACTGCCCTTGTGAAAGCTGGATTCGAAACCTTGACAGAAGCTGGATATCAGCCGGAAGTAGCATATTTCGAGTGTTTACATGAACTTAAATTAATCATCGACCTTATGTATGAAGGCGGTATGGAAAACATGCGCTATTCCATTTCTGACACAGCTCAATGGGGAGATTTCGTTTCGGGACCACGCGTTGTGACTGAAACTACGAAAGAGGCAATGAAAGCGATCTTGAAAGACATCCAAGACGGTGAGTTCGCTAAAGGATGGATCTTGGAGAACCAAGCGAATCGTCCAGTCTTCAATGCTATCAATAATCGTGAAAACCAACATCAAATTGAAGTGGTTGGCCGTGAATTAAGAAAAATGATGCCATTTGTAAAACCTCAACAAAAAGAGAAAGAAGTGGTAGCCGTTGCGAAAAATTAATATATTTGAAACTACACTTCGAGATGGAGAGCAATCAGCCGGTGTAAATTTGAATTTTACCGAAAAACTTGAAATTGCTTATCAGCTTGAAAGATTGGGTGTTGATATTATCGAAGCCGGTTTTCCGGCAGCATCCAAAGGGGATTTTAACTCCGTACAGGAAATCGCGCGCAAAATTAAAAACAGCTCTGTAACAGGGCTGGCGCGCGCTGTAAAAGGAGATATTGATGCAGCTTGGGATTCATTAAGGGGCGGCGCAGAACCAAGATTGCATACGTTCATCGCCACTTCACCTATTCATCGTGAATATAAGTTAAAAATGTCGAAGCAGCAAGTGATTGAAAGGTCTGTTGAAATGGTCAAGTACGGGGCAGCGCGTTTTCCAATCGTGCAATGGTCTGCAGAAGATGCAAGTCGTACAGAACTTGACTACTTGGCTGAAATCGTTGAAGCGGTCATTCAAGCTGGTGCCAAGGTCATTAATATTCCTGATACAGTAGGGTATGCAGCTCCAATCGAATACGGAAACATTTTCAGATACCTTCGTGAACATGTTCCTTCTATTGATAAAGTCAGTTTATCTGCACACTGCCACGACGATCTTGGAATGGCAACGGCCAATTCATTGGCTGCCATCGAAGGCGGGGCTACGCAAGTCGAAGGCACAATCAACGGAATTGGTGAACGTGCCGGCAATGTGGCGCTTGAAGAAGTGGCTATGGCCCTTTACATCCGTAAAGATTTCTATCAAGCGGGAACGGATCTTGTATTGAATGAAATTAAAAGGACCAGTGATTTGGTTAGCCGCCTAACGGGAATGCAAGTTCCTGCTAATAAAGCCATAATTGGTGCCAATGCATACGCACATGAATCTGGCATTCACCAGGATGGCGTGTTAAAAGAAAAAACGACATACGAAATCATATCACCTGAACTCGTCGGGGTTTCGTCCAATTCACTCGTATTAGGGAAACATTCAGGACGGCATGCTTTCAAAGAAAGATTACAAGAGTTGAATTTTACGGTAACGGATGAGGAAATGAACTCATTATTCGTCCAATTCAAGGAATTGGCCGATAATAAAAAGACCATGACGGATGAAGATATCGTTGCGCTGGTGCTTGAAGAGAAAGCGACGGATATCAGTTTTTATGACATGATTTCCTTACAGATTTCCCACGGTACACATCAAACGGCGACCGCGACGGTTACACTGAAAAAAGGCGATAATGAAGAGATTCAGGAAGCGGCTACAGGTGCAGGTAGTGTTGAAGCCCTATATAACACGCTAGAAAGATGTTTGGGCAGCGAGATCAACTTACTGGACTATCGAATTCAATCAGTAGGTGGCGGAATGGATGCCCTTGCTCAGGTCTTTGTGAAAATTAATTATAACGGTGTGGAAACTAGCGGCCGCGGTCTTGATCAGGACGTCTTGGAAGCATCCGCCAAAGCATATTTGAATGCTGTGAACCGTGTGATCATCATGAAGGAACTGGAAGAAAAAGCAGTATTACTATAGGAAGGGGAGATTTCGATGAAAAGGAATATTGCGGTGCTTCAAGGAGATGGCATCGGGAAAGAAGTAACAAGAGGCGCTGTAGAAATCCTCGAAGCCGTTGCCCAAAGATATGGACACGATTTTGAATTTCAATATGGTGAGATTGGAGGCGGGGCCATCGATAACACAGGTTCGCCCCTGCCGGATGAAACAGTGGAGATTTGTAAAAACAGCGATGCGGTATTATTAGGGGCCGTTGGAGGACCTAAGTGGGATGACCAGCCTGCGCACCTAAGACCGGAACGAGGTTTATTGAAAATCCGAAAAGATTTGGATCTTTATGCTAACATCCGTCCAATCAGCTATTATTCCAGCTTGTCGGAATCTTCTCCTCTTAAAAAGGAATTCATTGAAGATGTGGATTTCGTGATTGTCAGGGAACTAACTGGCGGCCTTTATTTCGGAAAGCCAAGTGAGCGCGTTGAAAGAGAAGGGAAAGAGGCGGTCGTCGATACACTTTTCTATCAGAAAAGCGAAATGAAGCGCATCATTGAACTTGCTTTTGCATTAGCATCGGATCGCAAGAAAAAGGTAACATCCGTGGATAAAGCGAATGTTCTTGAATCCAGCAGGATGTGGCGTGAGACGGCTGAAGAAATTGCCAAGGACTATCCGGATGTAATTCTTGAACATATGCTTGTTGATAATGCAGCTATGCAATTGATCAAAAACCCGAAACAATTTGATATTATCGTGACGGAGAATATGTTCGGTGATATTTTAAGCGATGAAGCGTCGGTATTGACTGGCTCGCTTGGAATGCTTCCTTCCGCCTCTATATCAACAAAAGGGCCTAATCTATATGAACCGATTCATGGCTCTGCCCCGGATATTGCGGGCAAAAACCTGGCTAATCCGATTGGGACGATTTTATCAGCAGCTTCCATGCTGCGTCTATCCTTTGGTTTGGAAGATGAGGCGCAAGCTGTTGAGCAGGCGGTGGAAAGAGTTCTTGAATATGGCTTGAGAACAGGCGATATCGCAAATGGCCAACCAAATATTACGTCTACTTCAGAGATGATTGCGGAAATAAAGGCAAATCTTTTAGACCAGGAAGCAATTTCCAACATCATGGGAGCTTACGCATAAACTTCTTTCACGGCCTAACATTAGGCCGTGTTTTTTAAAAAAATATAAGATTGATCGAGGTGGGATAAAGATGGGAAAGTCGATAATAGAGAAAATATGGAATCGTCATATTGTGAATGAAGAGGAGAATAAACCGGATTTAATTTATATAGACCTTCAATATATTCATGAAGTGACCTCTCCGCAAGCATTTGAAGGATTGAGATTAAAAGGACGCAAAGTCAGGAGACCCGACCGTACTTTCGCGACAATGGATCATAATGTGCCAACAGTTAATCGCTATTTCATCGAGGATGATATTGCAAGGAAACAATTAGAGGCACTTGAGCAAAACTGTAAGGAGTTCGGTATCCGTCTTGCTGATTTAGACAGCCCGGAACAAGGTATCGTTCACGTTATCGGGCCGGAATTAGGGCTTACACAGCCAGGGATGACGATTGTCTGCGGAGACAGTCATACTTCCACACATGGTGCGTTTGGCTCGATTGCGTTTGGAATCGGTACGAGTGAGGTCGAGCATGTTTTGGCCACACAAACCCTATGGCAAACAAAACCCAAAACATTAAAGCTTGAGGTTAATGGCAAGCTTGGTCATGGCGTGATGGCGAAAGATGTCATTTTATATGTGATTTCTAAATTCGGTGTCGATTTCGGTACAGGACATATCATTGAGTATTGTGGGGAAGTTTTCCGGGATATGTCAATGGAAGAGAGAATGACGGTTTGCAATATGTCAATCGAAGGCGGGGCAAGAGCGGGGCTGGTAGCTCCCGATGAAACAACGTTCTCTTATTTGAAAGGTCGTAAATATTTGTCGAAAGGAGAAGAGTTCGAGCAATGTGTTCAGGACTGGAAGTCGCTTTCCAGTGATGAGGATGCTGTATATGACCAAGAAATCATTCTTGATGGCAGTCTGATTTCACCAATGGTCAGCTGGGGGACAAATCCTGGAATGGCTAGTGGAGTGGATGGAAAAGTACCTACCTTCGCAGAAGATATCATGGATCCTAAGGAACTGAATCGAGCCATTGAGTATATGGGTCTTGAGGAAGGCATGCCGATCACGGAAATTCCCGTACAACATGTATTCATAGGATCGTGTACCAATTCACGCATTGAGGACTTACGGCAAGCCGCAGAAATGATCGAAGGCCAAACTGTTCAAAAAGGGGTTCGGGCGATGGTCGTTCCCGGTTCACAAAGCGTCAAAAGGCAAGCGGAAGATGAAGGGTTGGATGAGATTTTTAAATCTGCGGGCTTCGAATGGCGCGAATCGGGCTGCAGCATGTGCCTGAGCATGAACCCTGACGTGGTTCCGGCCGGTGAGCATTGTGCCTCCACAAGTAATCGGAACTTTGAAGGCAGGCAAGGAGCTGGAGCGAGAACACACCTGGTTAGTCCGGCTATGGCTGCTGCGGCCGCCATTTATGGGAAATTTGTCGATATTAGGAATTTGAAAAGTACTGAACAAGTCCATTAAGGATACGAATTAACCGGAGGTGCAGAAAATGGAACCCATTACTATATATAAAGGAAGAGCGGCGGCACTTGACCGTAAAAACGTGGATACGGACCAGATCATTCCAAAGCAATTTTTAAAACGGATTGAGCGAAGCGGATTTGGCGAATTTTTATTCTATAACTGGCGTTTTGATGAAAATGGAAAGAAACGTCCGGATTTTGAATTGAATCAGCCACATAATCAAAACACGTCCATTTTAATAGCAGGTGAAAATTTTGGCTGCGGTTCTTCGCGTGAGCATGCCCCTTGGTCATTGAAAGACTATGGATTCGATATCATCATCGCTCCGTCTTATGCTGATATCTTTAAAAGTAATTGCATGAAAAATGGCATGGTCCCCATTGCTTTAACCCAGACTGAAGTAAACTATTTAATGGAGAGAGTGTCGGCACCTGATTATGAGTTGACGATCGACCTTCCCAATCAGACATTGAATGATGGTCAAGGGTTTGAAACAAGCTTTGAAATTCATCCATATTGGAAGGAAATGCTCATCAAAGGCTGGGATGAAATTTCGATAACGCTTCAATATGATAAAGAGATTTCTGCATATGAATCTCAAAAAAAGGCTGTATCGAGTATTTAATAGAAGAAGGTCATTTCCCGTTCTCCTTTTTTATTTGAAAGGATGCGGGATTTTTTTTATCGGGGAAAGAAGGAAAGATGTTCATCCGCCCGTATAAATTTTTGTGTTTCCTGTTATTACATGCTAAACTGTTTCTCAAAAAGCGAACGGTGAGGCGGAAAATAGGATGGATGATGAGAACAACCAAAAGAAGGCCGGAGAAACCAAAATTATCGCCTTTCCAAATCTCGGTGAAAGGCTGATTGTAAAAGGACTGGATGAGCTTGGAAACAGAAACTTTAAAGCGGCTGCACAGCTTTTCAGCCAAGCCAGGGAGTATGAGCCCGAAAATGATGAAGTTTGCATGGGGCTAGTGGTCTCACTAGTCGAACTTGAGTATTATGAGGAGTCAAAAGAGTTGTGCATAGAGATGCTGAATAAAGGCATCGGCGACTATTTTCAACTGATCAATATTTATTTGATGGTACTGCTGCAATTAGGCGAGCATCAGGAAATGGTCACGACGATCGAACTGTTATTTGAAGAAAGCCAAATTCCCTTTGATAAAGAGGAACATTTCGAAAAGATGCTTCAGTTCAGTAAAAGGGCCCTTGAGGATAAAAAAGAGGAGAAGGAAAGGCAAAATCAGCAGCTCTCAGAGGAATTGCAGGAGGATGAACTTTTTGACGGGAAAACGGATAATGAAATGCTTTTGGTCATCTCAAAACTCACGAATATCAATATTCGACCATTTATCCCTCAAATCGAAGAATTTCTACAAAAAGATGAGGGACACCCTTTCTTTAAAACGATGCTCCTTAACATCCTTATCGACCAGGAATATAACAAGGAATTGACTCTGAGGAAATTCAATCAATCGAAGTCGGTCATACCAAGGGAATTGAAAAGTTTGAAGGAGACGGACTTCTATAAGAAGGTAACCGGACTGACCGAAGAGGAAATCAGTCAGGATAACCCGACCTTATTTGAAATGGTTCATAGTTTGATTGAACGCCATTCTTTTTTATTGTTTCCTTTTGAACCCGGACCTGAAAGCTTGCCTGCATGGGCAGCTGCCTACCATGCCTTGGCGGAAGAATACATGACAGGGGAAGTTTTCGGGAGGGACTTAGCCGACCTTTACCAGGCTGATGAGGAAAGCTTGGCTGATATTCTTTCCTTTATAAAAGAAATTGAAGAAATTTCTTATCCCATTATTTAAGCTATTGCTGTTGTAACAGATTAAACCTGTGGTATAATGTAGTGGTTGTAATGTATAATCGTCTAATTTTGACGATTTCCCCAATATTTTTTTGGGTATATTTGAAGGATGACTTGTTAACACTTGCAAAGCATATTCATCCAATGCTTATTATTGAAGTATATAGATTTTTTGGAGGGAAACACATGTCTGTAAAATGGGAAAAACAAGAAGGTAATCAAGGCGTACTAACAATTGAAGTTGACGCTGCAAAAGTAAACGAAGGTTTAGACGCAGCTTTCAAAAAAGTAGTGAAACAAGTAAATGTACCTGGCTTCCGTAAAGGTAAAATGCCACGTCAAATGTTCGAAAAAAAATTCGGTGTAGAATCGCTTTACCAAGATGCGCTTGATATCATTCTTCCGGATGCTTATGCAAATGCTGTCGAAGAAGCTGGAATTCAGCCTGTAGATCGTCCAGAAATCGACATCGAGAAAATGGAAAAAGGCGAAAACTTGATCTTCACTGCAACTGTAACAGTTAAGCCTGAAGTTAAATTGGGAGATTACAAAGGTGTTGAAGTTGAAAAATTCAATACTGAAGTAACTGACGAAGATGTTGAAAACGAATTGAAAACTTTGCAAGAGCGTCAAGCTGAGCTTGTCGTTAAAGAAGAAGGACAAGCTGCTGAAGGCGATACAGTCGTTCTTGACTTTGAAGGATTCGTTGATGGTGAAGCATTCGAAGGCGGAGCTTCAGAAAACCATTCATTGGAAATCGGTTCAAACTCTTTCATTCCAGGATTTGAAGAGCAACTTGTTGGTCTTGAAACTGGCGCTGAAAAAGATATCGAAGTTACATTCCCTGAAGAATACCATGCTGCTGAACTTGCTGGTAAACCAGCAGTATTCAAAGTGAAAATTCACGAAATCAAAACAAAACAACTTCCTGAGTTGGATGATGAGTTCGCGAAAGATGTCGACGACGAAGTGGAAACTTTGGCTGAACTTAAAGAAAAAACAAAACATAAATTAGAGCATGACAAAAAACATGAAGAAGAAAACTTCATTCAAAACACTGTAATTGGTAAAGCTGTTGAAGGTGCAGAAATGGACGTTCCTGAAGCAATGATTTCAAACGAAGTTGACCGCATGATGAATGAGTTCTCTCAACGCATTCAATCTCAAGGTCTTAATTTGGAACTTTACTACCAATTCTCAGGTCAAGACGAAGAAGCTTTAAAAGCGCAAATGAAAGAAGAAGCTGAAGGACAAGTTCGTACGAGCCTAACTCTAGAAGCGATCGCTGAAGTTGAAAAACTTGAAGCGACTGACGAAGATGTAGAAGCTGAACTTGCACAAATGGCTACTATGTACAATATGGAAGTTGACGCGATCAAACAAGCTCTTGGAAACTTAGAAGGAATCAAAGGCGATCTTAAAATTAAGAAAGCGATTGACTTCTTGGTAGAAAACAGCAAAACTGTTGACGCAAAATAATTTTTATAAATAAGTAGATTTAAATATTTTCTTTAAAAAAACAAGGCGCGAGTAATCGTGCCTTGTTTTATACATATCGAGAATTAGGTAAATTTCAAATATCGGTTATTTCCTGATTGATTTTTTTTGGATTTCGGTGTAGATTAGTTCTAATACCGCATATACATATTTATACAGCAAATCCTGCTTTTAAAAATCCAAAGTTTTGGGCATACTGGTAAAGGGCAAATACATATTGATTGATTATTGTACTTATTTAACAACTCGGACCGTGAGCATTTTTGTTACTAAACTTCCAAGAACATGATAAAATGCAAAACATACTAGGGATTTTGGAATGTTTAAGTAGATGTGTGCCTAGTTTTTTCATTACGATTGGGTACCGCTATGTAATAGAGTTGGAAGAGTATTTAAAGGGGTGAACGTACATGTTTAAATTTAATGATGAAAAAGGACAGTTAAAATGTTCTTTTTGCGGTAAAACACAAGAACAAGTCCGTAAACTGGTTGCTGGTCCAGGTGTCTACATTTGTGACGAGTGTATAGAACTTTGTACGGAGATCGTCGAAGAAGAGCTGGGCACTGATGAAGAAGTAGAATTCAGAGATGTTCCTAAACCTATGGAAATACGTGAAATTCTTGACGAATATGTGATTGGACAAGAACAGGCAAAGAAATCTTTGGCTGTTGCTGTTTACAACCATTATAAACGTATCAATTCCAATAGCAAAGTCGACGATGTGGAGCTTTCTAAAAGTAACATCGCCCTAATTGGACCGACGGGAAGCGGGAAAACGCTTCTTGCGCAAACATTGGCGCGATTACTGAATGTTCCTTTTGCCATTGCTGATGCCACTTCATTGACGGAAGCTGGATATGTTGGGGAAGATGTCGAAAACATCCTTCTAAAATTGATCCAAGCAGCTGATTATGATGTGGAAAAAGCGGAAAAAGGCATCATTTATATTGATGAAATCGATAAAGTTGCCCGTAAATCGGAAAATCCTTCTATTACACGTGACGTGTCTGGTGAAGGTGTGCAACAAGCTTTATTGAAAATTCTTGAAGGAACGGTTGCAAGCGTTCCGCCTCAAGGTGGACGTAAACATCCACATCAGGAATTCATCCAAATCGATACGACCAATATTTTGTTCATCTGTGGCGGTGCCTTTGATGGCATCGAACCGATCATCAAACGCCGTCTTGGCCAAAAAGTCATTGGCTTTGGTTCTGACGTGAAAAAGGATGATATTGCAGAAAAAGAATTGCTTTCCAAAGTCCTACCTGAAGACTTGCTTCGTTTCGGATTAATTCCGGAATTCATCGGACGTCTTCCGGTAATTGCGACTCTTGAGCAATTGGATGAAGCTGCTTTGATTGAAATCCTTACAAAGCCGAAAAATGCCCTTGTTAAACAATATCAAAAATTGCTTGAGCTTGACGATGTGGAATTGGAATTCGAACAGGAAGCGCTAAGTGAAATTGCTAAAAAGGCAATTGAACGTAAAACTGGTGCACGTGGTCTGCGATCCATCATCGAAGGCATCATTCTTGAAGTGATGTTCGATCTTCCTTCCCGTGATGATGTTGCAAAATGTGTAATCACAGGCAGCACGATTTCGAAAAATGAATCTCCAAAGCTCGTCCTTAAAGACGGTACTACCATCAAAGGACAAGAAAAGAAAACATCTGCTTGATTAATAAGGAAAAGCAAGACTGCCAGTTCATCCTGGCAGTCTTTTTCTTTGTCCTTTTTTAAAATTGTTGTTATTTACGATAAAAACGCCAAAATTTTCAACACGAATTTCTTGGATAATTTCGCCCTTCCAAAGGAGATACTAACAGAAATGACAAACTAGGAGAGTGCAGGAGGGAATACGATGAATTGGACAGGATTGGCGTTGTTTATCCAGCTGTTTTTTGGGATTATTATCGGATTGTATTTTTTGAACTTATTGAAAGGCCAGCGGACACAAAAAGTTTCCATTGACCGTGATTCACGTAAGGAGATGGACCAATTACGGAAGATGAGATCGATTTCGTTAACAGAGCCATTGGCAGAAAAGGTTAGACCAAGCACTTTTAATGAAATCATCGGTCAAGAAGATGGGATTAAATCTTTAAAAGCTGCTTTATGTGGGCCGAATCCCCAGCATGTGATAATTTACGGTCCTCCAGGGGTAGGGAAAACGGCAGCGGCCAGACTTGTTTTAGAAGAGGCGAAGAAAAATGGCAAGTCTCCTTTTAAGAATTCGGCCGTTTTCGTTGAATTGGACGCTACCACAGCCAGGTTCGATGAACGAGGAATTGCCGATCCGCTCATTGGTTCTGTGCACGATCCAATCTACCAAGGAGCCGGGGCAATGGGACAAGCTGGCATTCCGCAGCCAAAGCAGGGTGCAGTCAGCAATGCTCATGGAGGTGTACTGTTCATAGATGAAATAGGGGAGCTTCATCCAATACAGATGAATAAACTGTTAAAGGTATTGGAGGATCGTAAGGTCTTTCTGGAAAGTGCTTATTATCAAGAGGAAAATCAAAATATTCCCACTCACATCCATGATATTTTTAAAAATGGACTACCGGCTGACTTTCGATTGATTGGAGCCACAACAAGAACGCCAAATGAAATCGCGCCTGCGATACGCTCAAGATGCATAGAAGTGTTTTTCCGTGAACTTGACCGGGAAGAAATAATCACCGTCGCTAAGAATGCCTCAGATAAAGTGGGGATCACCATCAGTGACAAAGGCTTGCAGTCGATTTCGGATTATGCCCGAAATGGCAGGGAAGCTGTCAACATGATTCAGACACTTGCAGGAATATCCATTAATGAAAACAGGACTTTTATCAGAGAAGAAGATATAGATTGGATGGCCCATAGCAGCCAGCTGACCCAAAGAATGGACAGGAAAATAGAATCGAATTCTAAAATAGGCCTTGTCAACGGTCTTGCAGTCTATGGTCCTAACAGCGGGGCAATACTGGAAATCGAGGTTACGGTCATGGCCGCCTCTGATGAAAAAGGTTCGATAAACATTACCGGCATCGTTGAAGAAGAAAGTATCGGCGGCGGGAGTGGCAAATCGGTTCGCCGCAAGAGCATGGCAAAAGGTTCGATTGAAAATGTCATTACGGTTTTACGGTCGATGGGAGTGCCTGCCGGTCAATTCGATATCCATGTGAACTTTCCAGGCGGAAGTCCAGTAGATGGCCCTTCTGCAGGAATTGCAATGGCCACAGGCATATACTCGGCCATATATAAAATCCCTGTTGATCACACCGTGGCGATGACTGGAGAAATAAGCATTCATGGAGGCGTTAAACCGATTGGCGGAGTCATTCCGAAAATCAAGGCAGCTAAACTTGCCGGGGCAAAGAAAGTGATCATCCCAGCCGAAAACATGCAGCCACTTCTATCTGAAATCAAGGATATAGAAATCATTCCCGTTTCGAATGTGAAAGAAGTGTTGGATCAGGCACTGAAAAAAGAATTGATGTCGGAACAAATCCTCACAACCTTGGACCTATCAAAAAAAGAAAGTGTATAAAGGAAGTGCCCCGGCTAAAAACAGAACCGGGGCATTTTAAGGACCATAATGGCGTTCCCGACAAACCTGACGTAAAATAAACACGCATTCAGACGTGCTTTTTTATCTAATATTGGAGATAATAATAGCAGTCGAAACGTGTTAAGGTAAACGAATAGACACTTCTATATAAATAGGATAGAATTGTTAAAAGGTTGAGAACATGGGTAAATAGTTTACAACGACGATACTAATTAGATGGAGGTGTCAGGAAATGACTGATAAAGAAATCATCGTCCCCCTCCTGCCGCTTAGAGGACTGCTTGTATATCCAACGATGGTACTTCATTTAGATGTAGGCCGAGATAAATCGGTACAAGCCCTTGAGAAAGCAATGGTGGAAGACCATCTTATATTTTTGACGACACAACAAGATGTTTCGTTGGACGAACCAGGTGAAGAAGATTTATTTACAATGGGAACTTTAACAAAGGTAAAACAGATGTTGAAGCTTCCGAATGGTACAATCCGGGTGTTGGTTGAAGGGTTGAACCGCGCAGAGGTCATTGAATTTTACGATTATGAGACACATTATGGTGCCAAGATTAAAATATATGAAGACAGTGATGAAAAGGATGCTGAACATCAAGCATTAATGCGCACCCTACTGGATTATTTTGAACAATACATAAAAATGTCCAAGAAAATAACCGGTGAAACGTTTTCGTCCACTTCGGATATTGAAGAGCCTGGACGATTGGCAGATATAATCGCTTCCCATTTGCCTTTGAAATTGAAGGAGAAGCAAGAAGTGCTTGAGACCATTGACATGAAAGAGCGTTTAAGCCGTGTAATCGAGATCATCAATAACGAGAAAGAAGTTCTTTTTCTTGAGAAAAAAATCGGCCAGCGTGTTAAGCGTTCAATGGAACGGACTCAAAAGGAATATTATTTACGAGAACAAATGAAAGCGATCCAAAAGGAATTGGGCGATAAAGAAGGAAAAACAGGGGAAATTGAGGTCCTCAACGAAAAGATAGAAGAAGCGGATATGCCTGAGCATATCAAAGAAACGGCATTAAAGGAATTGGATCGTTATGAAAAAGTTCCTTCCAGCTCAGCCGAGAGTTCTGTCATCCGCAATTATATCGAATGGTTGATCTCGCTTCCTTGGAGCAAAGCGACCAAAGATGACTTGAATATTCATAAAGCCGAAAAAATCTTGAACCGGGACCACCATGGTTTGGAAAAGGTGAAGGAGCGGGTGCTTGAGTATTTGGCCGTACAGCAATTGACCAATTCATTGAAGGGACCGATACTTTGCTTGGTGGGACCACCAGGGGTCGGTAAAACCAGCTTGGCTAAATCGATCGCTTCATCCCTGAATAGGAATTTCGTCCGTATATCTTTAGGTGGAGTGCGCGATGAATCAGAAATCCGCGGACATCGCCGCACATATGTAGGGGCGATGCCGGGACGGATCATTCAAGGCATGAAAAAAGCTGGAACGATCAATCCAGTCTTTTTACTGGACGAAGTGGATAAGATGTCCAATGACTTTAGAGGGGATCCATCTGCAGCGATGCTGGAGGTGCTCGATCCAGAGCAAAATCATAATTTCAGTGATCATTATATTGAAGAAACTTACAATCTTTCCAAAGTCATGTTCGTGGCTACGGCGAATAATTTGGGATCGATTCCCGGTCCGCTTCGTGATCGTATGGAAATCATTTCGATTGCAGGTTATACTGAGATAGAGAAACTTCATATAGCCAAGGATCACTTGCTGCCTAGACAGCTGGAAAACCATGGTTTATTGAAGACACAACTGCAAATCCGTGAGGAAGCTCTTACCAAAATCATCCGTTACTATACTCGGGAAGCCGGTGTTCGGAGTCTGGAGCGACAGCTTGCAAGCATCTGTCGGAAGACTGCAAAAATCATCGTGTCCGGAGATAAAAAGCGGGTCGTCATTTCCGAAAAGAATGTCGAGGAGTTTTTAGGGAAAACCATGTTCCATTATGGACAGGCTGAAGTCGAGAACCAAGTCGGTGTGGCTAATGGTTTAGCATACACGTCGGTAGGCGGCGATACGCTGCAAATCGAGGTTTCCTTATCACCAGGTAAAGGCAAGCTGATCCTGACAGGAAAGCTTGGCGATGTAATGAAAGAGTCAGCCCAGGCTGCTTTCAGTTATGTCCGTTCAAAAACCGAGAAACTTCAGATTGATGCGAACTTCCATGAAAAATATGATATTCATATTCATGTCCCCGAAGGTGCGGTCCCAAAAGATGGTCCTTCTGCAGGCATCACGATTGCAACAGCGTTAATATCGGCCCTTACAAATAGGCCGATCAGAAAAGAGGTAGGCATGACAGGCGAAATTACATTACGCGGACGGGTTCTTCCGATCGGCGGGCTTAAAGAAAAATCTTTAGCGGCCCATCGCGCAGGACTTACGAAAATCATCATCCCGCAAAATAACGAAAAGGATATTGATGATATCCCGGAAAGTGTCCGTAAAGCATTAACATTTGTTCCAGTTTCACACGTCGATGAAGTCCTTGAGCATGCATTGGTAGGTGTGAACGAATGAAAGTGACAAGTTCAGATATTGTCATCAGTGCTGTGAAGCCTGAACAGTATCCCAATACTCCAATACCGGAATTTGCCTTGGCAGGCCGTTCCAACGTTGGGAAATCCAGTTTCATCAACAAAATGATCAATCGAAAAAACTTGGCGCGTACATCCTCTAAACCGGGTAAGACGCAGACCTTGAATTTTTATATCATAAATGAAGCACTCCATTTTGTGGATGTACCGGGTTATGGTTATGCAAAAGTATCTAAGACGGAGCGTGACGCTTGGGGAAGAATGATCGAAACGTACTTCACTTCCCGTGACCAGCTCCGCGCTGCGCTTCTGATCGTCGACTTGCGTCATCCGCCGACAAAGGATGATATCGCAATGTATGAATTCCTGAAGCATTATGATTTGCCCCGGATCGTTATTGCCACCAAAGCGGATAAAATTCCAAAAGGCAAATGGCAGAAACATTTGAAAATCACACGCCAAACGTTAAATATGGAAAAAGAAGATGAATTGCTTCTATTCTCTGGTGAAACAGGCGAAGGTAAGGAACAAGCATGGGGAGTCCTTAAGAAATATATGTAAAAGAAAAGGGTATTCCGCATCTGGAATACCCTTTTTCCTTATGGAATTCGTAATACATTTCGGATCGGCAATTTTCATTTTTTTCGAACCAAAAAATAAATGCCGATTGCCATCAAGGCAAATGGCCAAAACCTTTCGATGTTCGCAGTGCTTGTTTCAACAATCCCGAAAGACGTAGTGATTTTATCATAGAATAAGAAAAGGATCGAGATGATCAGGATGACTATTCCGTGAAACATTCCAGAATTTGTTTTACGTGCCCGGAGAATAAATCCCAGCGAGATGATTAAAATAAAGATACCTATATTATCTGGCCAAATATCCAGATTCTCGACGATGTGGAAGTGAGCCCCGAACCCCAGTAAGATGACGCCTGGCAGAATGGACTCATATTCATTACCGCTATATGCCTGAATCAGGAAGGCGGTACCAACTATACATAATAAAGTGGGCCAGCTGAAAAAGCCTGGAAAGATTTCGATTTGGGAGCGTTCAAGAAAAAAATAAAGGCCGAAACCGATTAAAACGATTCCTGGGAAAATACGCTGCGTTTTCATTTTATCCTCCTATGCAATTCGATTACTTGAAGTTTTTTGCCATTTTTGATATGGTACTTTTGTACACAATGTCGAAATATGTATGTAACATAGAAATCCCGCTTAGGCACCTTTTGTAGCAATTCAGGCGTTTTGGCTGTCTTTTCATGGTAGCATACGTTTTCATAAACTGTTCATATTATTTGCGTGAAACCATTTTAGTACATGGTATAATAAATTTACATGAAAAATTTTGGGGGTGCAAAACAAAAGGATGCATATTCTAGCGGTTGGTATAAATTACAAAACTGCCCCTGTAGAAATTCGGGAAAAACTATCGTTTAACGAAGCCGAACTTGCCGAGGCAATGAAAGCTCTTAAAAATAAAAAAAGCATCTTGGAAAATATTATCATTTCAACATGTAACAGAACGGAAATATATGCGGTCGGTGATCAGCTTCATACTAGCAGGTATTATATAAAGGAATTTCTTTCGGAATGGTTTAATATCGATAAAGAAGAATTTTCTAAATATCTGTTCATTTATGAAGGCGATGGGGCGGTCGAGCATTTATTTTCAGTTACCTGCGGCTTGAATTCCATGATACTGGGAGAAACACAGATTTTGGGACAAGTACGTTCAAGCTATCTGTTAGGGCAGAAGGAAGATACGATCGGTACCGTTTTTAACCATCTCTTCAAGCAAGCACTTACATTAGCTAAAAAAGCTCATTCGGAAACCGAAATCAATACCAATGCCGTTTCCGTCAGCTATGCGGCAGTCGAGCTTGCAAAAAAAATCTTTGGAGGCCTGAACGGCAAGAATGTCTTGATTCTTGGGGCCGGTAAGATGGGTGAGCTGGCCATTCAAAATCTGCATAGCAATGGCGCCGACAGCATTACAGTCATTAACCGCACCTTTCAGAAAGCGGTCGACCTGGCTGAGAGATTCAATGGTACGGCGAAACAGCTTCAAGAGCTGCAATGCGCTTTAGTGGAAGCTGATATCCTGATTACTTCCACTGGATCAAAAGATCTTCTTGTAACTAAAGAAATGATGTCTTTCGTCAATAAGCTTCGTAAAGGCCGTCCTATTTTCATGGTCGATATCGCAGTGCCGCGTGACCTCGATCCAACATTGGCCGAGCTGGAAAATGTCTTCTTGTATGACATTGACGATCTTGAAGGGATCGTGCAAGCCAATATCGAAGAACGTAAAAAAGCTGCCGAGAAAATAGAATTGATGATTGAATCTGAAATAGTGGACTTCAACCAATGGATTAATTTACTTGGTGTGGTTCCGGTCATTTCTTCCTTACGGGAAAAATCCCTATCGATACAAAAGGAAACGATGGAAAGCATCGAAAGAAAGCTTCCACATTTGAGCGAACGCGACAAAAAAGTCCTGAACAAGCATACGAAAAGCATCATCAACCAAATGCTGAAAGATCCGATTCTTTATGCAAAAGAGCTGGCAGATGAACCGAATGCTAAAGAGCAATTAAATAATTTCGTGAAAATCTTCAATTTAGAGGAATTGATTGAAGACCAGCTGGTTGCGGATGAAAAAGAACGGAACAGCTCCAAGGCATCCCTATTGAATCCAGTTCCTGTCCAGTAACGAGGTAGATATGGAATTACTAATGACAAGATTGCATGAAGCCACTGTGTTGTTGTATGCCATCAGTATGCTTTTATATTTTATTGATTTCCTTAATAATAACCAGAAGGCGAACAGGGTCGCCTTCTGGTTGCTTTCTATTGTTTGGGTACTGCAAACAATTTTTTTGTTTCTGTATGTGTTGAAAACGGGAAGGTTCCCGGTATTGACGATTTTTGAAGGCTTATATTTTTATGCATGGGTCCTCATATCGTTATCTTTAATCATTAATCGATTGCTAAGAGTCGATTTTACGGTCTTTTTTACGAATGTATTAGGTTTCATGGTTATGGCCATCCATACCTTTGCTCCTGTACAGATAGAATCTCAAGTGCTTGCCCAGCGACTGGTTTCAGAGCTATTGCTCATACATATCACTTTTGCCATCCTATCATATGGGGCATTCACGCTTTCTTTTGTTTTTTCTCTTTTATACTTAATTCAATATGATTTATTGAAACGGAAGAAGTGGGGAAAACGCCTGCTTCGACTCGGCGATTTAACAAAGCTCGAGCATATGTCTTATGTCCTCGCAGTAATAGGCGTTCCATTATTAGTGGTCTCCCTCATCCTGGGGATTCAATGGGCTTATATAAAAGTTCCTGGGGTTTCCTGGCTGGACATGAAGATCATCGGCTCATTTATATTGCTTATCGGATACAGTGTGTTTTTATACTTGAAAATTCGGAAACAAATGTATGGAAGGACGCTAGCCTTTCTGAATATTGGATCTTTCATGATTGTGTTAATTAACTTTTTCCTTTTCGGAAGCCTTTCAACATTCCACTTTTGGAATACATAGGAGGAAACTATGAGAAAAATAATTGTCGGTTCTAGACGTAGTAAATTAGCGATCACCCAAACGAACTGGGTTATCAATCAACTTAAAGAACTTGGGGTCCCTTACGAGTTCGAGGTGAAGGAAATTGTCACAAAGGGTGACCAAATCCTTGATGTTACACTTTCCAAGGTAGGCGGAAAGGGCTTATTTGTTAAAGAAATCGAACAAGCGATGCTGGATAAAGAAATTGATATGGCAGTACATAGTATGAAAGATATGCCTGCAGTGCTGCCTCCAGGCTTGACGATTGGCTGCATACCACCGAGGGAGGACCATCGGGATGCCTTGATTTCAAAGAACCATGAAACCCTTTCCGAACTGAAGCCCGGTTCCATCATAGGTACAAGCAGCTTGCGCCGTGGCGCCCAAATTTTGGCTAGAAGGCCGGACCTTGAAATTAAATGGATTCGCGGTAATATCGATACCCGTCTGAATAAGCTGAAAACGGAAGATTATGATGCTATCATTTTAGCAGCAGCCGGACTATCAAGAATGGGATGGGAGAAGGACATCGTAACGGAATTTTTAGATGAAGATATTTGCATTCCCGCAGTTGGACAGGGAGCACTTTCCATTGAATGCCGCGAAGACGACAAAGATCTGCTGGCGGAACTTGCGAAATTGACCTGTGAAAAAACGAAAAGAACGGTTGAAGCGGAACGTGCCTTTTTGGATAAAATGGAAGGCGGATGCCAGGTGCCGATTGCCGGATTTGCGGTGGCAAAAGATAATGGATCCGTTTCCTTGACGGCGTTGGTCGCTGCGCCGGATGGAAAGGTGATTTATAAAGAAATGGTTGAGGGAGCTGATCCCGAGGCGGTTGGGCATGCTGCTGCCAAACAGATTAGTGAAATGGGCGGTAAAGAATTGATCGATCGCGTAAAAGAAGAGCTTGATCAGTAATGAATCCCGTTCAACCTCTTAAGGATTATCAGGTATTAATCACCAGAGGGAAAGGACAGGCAGATGGTTTAAAAGAGTCGATCGAGAAAAATGGCGGAACGCCGCTTCTTGTGCCATTGCTTGAGTTCACTCTTCCTGATCATATGGAAGATGTACAACAGCGGTTAGATGAGTTGCTTACATATGACTGGATCATTCTGACCAGCCAAAATGGGGTGGACTTCTTCTTTAAGCTTCTTGGTAAACAGCCTTTAAAGCTTCCGAAAATAGCCGTAATCGGCTCCAAAACAGAAGCGGCCCTAAGACGACATGGATATAAGGCGGATTTCGTTCCAGCTCAGTTTGTTGCCGAAGGGTTCGTTGCTGAGTTCATTACCCTGCTTGATCCGGGGTCCCGCGTGTTGCTGGCAAAAGGAAATCTCGCGAGGGCGGTTATTGCGGAGGCTATCAATGAAGCTGGTGCATCCTGCGATGAAGTGATTATTTATCATACCGTGCTTCCTGGAAGCAGTGAAAAAAAACTGGTTCAGCTTATAAAGAACCATGATATCGACATCATAACCTTTACGAGTTCATCGACAGTCAATCATTTTTTACAGATCATGAAACGTCATGAATTGGATACATACATAGACCGGATCATCATCGCATGCATCGGGCCGATTGCCGCTAAAACCGCTGAAAAACATGGGCTATTCGTCGATGTCTGTCCAGATGTTTATACGACGGATGCCATGGTTGCGGAGTTAATACGCTTTATTTTGAAAAGAAGTAAAAAGGGAGGAACTTTAAAATGAAAAACATTCCATTCAATCGCCACCGTCGCTTGCGTGCAAGTGCTGGCATGAGGGCTTTAGTCCGTGAAACACAATTACATAAAGAGGATTTGATCTATCCGATCTTCGTCATCGACGGGGAAAATGTGAAAAATGAAATCAACTCTATGCCAGGCATATATCAGTTATCCATGGATAATCTGGGTGCCGAAATGGATGAAGTCGTGAGTCTGGGCATTAAGTCAGTCATTTTATTCGGTGTTCCTTTTGATCATGATAAAGACGAACAGGGCACAGGTGCATTTCATCACAACGGACTTGTGCAAGAGGCCACCCGTTTTATTAAAAAACAATATCCTGAAGTCATTGTCATTGCGGATACTTGCCTTTGTGAGTATACAAGCCATGGCCATTGCGGGGTCGTTGAAGGGGAAAAAATCCTTAATGACGCCTCTCTTGACCTTCTTGCCAAAACGGCAATCAGCCAGGCAGAGGCCGGTGCTGATATCATTGCCCCTTCCAATATGATGGACGGTTTCGTTGCGGCCATCCGTGCAGGTCTGGATGAAGCGGGGTATGAAGATATTCCGATCATGTCCTATGCGGTGAAATATGCTTCGGCTTTTTACGGCCCATTCCGTGATGCTGCGAATGGTGCGCCACAATTTGGCGACAGGAAAACTTATCAAATGGATCCCGCCAATCGCCTTGAAGCGTTTCGTGAAGCTGAATCCGATGTTGCTGAAGGTGCGGACTTCCTAATCGTGAAACCAGCCCTTTCCTACATGGACATCATCAGGGACGTTAAGAATAACTTTAATCTTCCGATTGTTTCATATAATGTCAGCGGTGAATATTCAATGGTTAAGGCGGCTGCCCAAAATGGCTGGATTGATGAAAAAGCGATAGTGATGGAAATGCTGACAGGCTTGAAACGCGCAGGTTCCGACTTGATCATTACGTATTTTTCAAAAGAGGTAGCACGCTGGATAAACGAAGATAATCAATGATGATAAAAAATATAACCTGTAATGGAAAAAGGGGATTGAATCATGCGGTCATATGAAAACTCGAAAAAAGCGTTTGCCGAAGCAAAAAATTTGATGCCAGGCGGCGTGAACAGCCCGGTACGTGCCTTCAAATCTGTGGACATGGATCCCATTTTCATGGAGCGAGGAAAAGGCTCAAAAATGTATGATATCGATGGAAATGAATATATCGACTATGTTCTTTCATGGGGACCGCTAATCCTGGGTCACACGAATGACCGTGTCGTGGAATCATTGAAAAAGGTAGCGGAATCCGGTACAAGCTTTGGTACCTCTACGCTGATTGAGAATGAACTGGCTAAGCTGGTCATTGAACGGGTGCCTTCGATTGAGATGATCCGTATGGTATCTTCAGGAACCGAAGCGACGATGAGTGCACTAAGGCTGGCACGAGGCATTACAGGCCGTGATAAAATCCTGAAATTTGAAGGTTCCTATCATGGCCATGGCGATTCATTGCTAATCAAAGCGGGTTCCGGCGTTGCAACATTAGGATTACCGGATAGCCCTGGAGTACCGGAAGGCATTGCAAAAAATACGATTACCGTAGCATATAATGATCTTGCTGCAACCAAATATGCGTTTGAACAATTTGGCGAAGACATCGCCTGTATCATCGTAGAACCTGTTGCAGGGAACATGGGCGTGGTTCCGCCGCAACCTGGTTTCCTTGAAGGCTTACGTGAAGTGACGACCCAATACGGAGCGCTATTGATCTTTGACGAAGTAATGACAGGGTTCCGTGTCGGCTATAATTGTGCACAAGGCTATTTTGGCATCGTACCGGACCTGACTTGCCTTGGGAAAGTAATTGGCGGCGGCTTGCCTGTCGGAGCATTCGGAGGCAAGCGCGAATTCATGGAACAAATTGCACCAAGTGGGACAATCTATCAAGCAGGAACATTGTCTGGTAACCCTCTTGCCATGACGGCCGGCCTTGAAACGCTGAGCCAATTGACTCCAGAATCTTATGATGAGTTCACCCGAAAAGGGGATATGCTCGAAAAAGGAATAGGAGAATTAGCGGAAAAGTACGGAGTTCCCCATACATTCAACCGTGCCGGTTCCATGATTGGACTTTTCTTTACTAATGAAGAAGTCGTAAACTATGAAACAGCAAAAACATCCGATTTAGAGTTCTTTGCTTCTTACTATAGGGAAATGGCGAATCAAGGCATCTACTTGCCGCCGTCACAGTTTGAAGGTTTATTCCTTTCCACTGCACATAGTGATGAAGATATCGAAAAGACCATTGCAGCGGCAGAACAGGCTTTTGCAAAATTAAAAAAATGATGCAAGGCTTCATGAGCGACTGCTATATTCGATAATAATAAATTTGAACTGGCTACAATTTTTCCAAAAACTTTTGGAGAAAGGTAGCCAGTTTTTTTTGAATTCAATCAGTACGTGGAAGAACCGAATCAAACGTTGAAGGATATGAAGCTAGGTCAATTAATAAGACGGTAGACCGAATAATTGGTTTCATGCCGGATTTTTCAGGACGATTGATTCAATCCAGCATTAATTTTAGCCTGAAAGAATTGAATCTTCTTCTTTTTAATAGGTTCATGAAATATAAGGTCTGGAGTGTTGCAAATGAAATTAAGGAATAATCAGCTTCCTTCCCTCATAGATTGATATTGGTATAGGTACCGTTTCCTGAAGCTGAAAGGAGGAGTTGTCTTGTCGCAAGAAAATGAATCGTATTTACGATTTACTTTAGAGGAATCCGTTTGGTTCCAGAAGGGACAGGAAGTGGCTGAGCTATATTCTATTTCCCTTGATCCAAATGTGTCGATTCAAGAAAGTGATCAATATGTTTTTATACGAGGCTCGTTAGATTTAAGCGGTGAATACAAAGACTCGCAAAATGGTGAAGAAGAGGAGTTTTCGCAGACCTTTTTGCCAAAAGCGGTTCAAAAGGTCGAGAGGCATCTCAATGGACTTAATGAGTTCACACACCGTTTTCCGGTTGATATAACGATTCCGAATAATCGGATTGCCTCATTGGATGAGGTCGATGTCTCGATTCAAAGCTTTGATTATGCCCTGCCAGAACATAACTGTTTGAAATTGCAGGCGGACCTTTTGATAACCGGAATCTATAATGATTCATATGTGGAAGAACGGTTCGATACTGAGCAGGAGGTTGGGGAAGCAGAGGAACAGGAAGAAACGGATGGGGAAAATGAGTCATATATTCCTTATGCAGCTGCAGTACCGCCAATCCCGGATTTTCAGCCTGTTTTCCGTGATGAGGAGGAAGAAGAGTTATACGCGCCTTTTTCTGCAGAGGCAAAACGAGTTTCTGAAGCAAACGAAGAAGAAGAAGAGGAACCGATTTATTTAAGCAATCAGCATAATGCCCCAGTTTTTGAAATTCCCGTTTCACCATATCCTGAAGAGGAGGAGTGGGAAACGGAAGTGCATAGACAGGAAGAAGCTGAAGCTGTAGAGGAAGATGTGATTGGTGATCCGCCTGACTCCACGGAAAAGGTACCTTCCATGGGTGAGGAGAAACTGGAGGAAGAACCAAGCAGGCAGGATTCCATGGAAAAGATGGAGATTCCTAGAGTGACAATGAGAGAGGAAGTAGTAGAAAAGCCAAGTCATGTAACCAATCATCAAAATAGCCCAATTTCAAATTTAGAAACCGAGGATGTCATCCGGCAGGAAGAAGATGAAGTTGCAGCGGGTCCTATCCTTAATGAGAATGTGAAGGTGGAGCAGGAAGAGGAATCCAATTCGTCCATAAGCGATCTATTCAAGAAGAGGGAAAGACCTGCGCCTCCGGCTAAGGAGAGTAAGAATTTCAAAGGCAGGAAACAAGCCGCGGAACGTGATGATAAAGAAACGGCCGGTCATGATGAAAAGCAGACTTCCATCATGGATTTATTCGGACGGAAACAAGAAGAAGAACTGGTAAGGATGAAGGTTTGCATTGTTCAGCAAGGGGAAACGCTTGATGACTTGGCTCAACGATATGATGTCACGGTTCAATCGATACTTTTCAGCAATGAATTGGAGTCGAATCAGAACGTCCATGAAGGGCAAGTTATCTATATACCGAAGGCGGTTGCATATAAGAATTGACGAGGACAGAGAGCAGAGCATATGGTCTGCTCCTGTTTTTTAGGTGCTAGAGGAATCGGATTGTTTAGTTTTTTTAGAGAAAGTGAGTGAGTCTCGTGAGGGAAAACGAGAATCAACAGCCTGCCAATCGGGATCGGGACACGGAGACCGTATTGAAGGAATATGCCATGTATGTACAATATATCGAGGACTTCGGTCGTGTAAAAAAAGTATACAGTGATCGCGGTACATTTGCCTTGAAATCCATGTTACCGCAGAACGGCATGGATTTTATCAAAAATGTTCAAAAACTGTACCATCGCGGTTATAATCGGATCGTTCCGATTTATCAAACGATGGATCAGCGTTACGCCGTTCTTCATAATGGACGTTTGTATTACTTGATGCCCTGGCTCAATAATGAAAGGGACGGGGAGCGCGATGAAAAACATAAGCAAATGTTCAGGGAGCTTGCTCGGATGCATACACTTTCCGTTAAGGAAATACAAGTGGATATTGAGGAACGGGAAGCCCATTATGAGCGGACGCTTGATGCCTGGAATAACGAGAAGGAATTTATGGATGAGTATATTGTCAGCTGTGAAAAGAAGTGGTATATGTCTCCATTTGAACTGACGGTCTGTTCTTTCTACAATGATATTTCACAGGCGCTGAAGTACTCGATCAAGAAGTTTGAAACCTGGTATGAAAAGACGAAGGAAAGTGAAAAGGTTCGAACCGTGGTCACGCACGGAAAGTTTTCTTTGAAGCATTTCGTTTATGATGAGCGGGGATATGGCTACTTCATCAATTTTGAGAATTCGAATACGGCACCGCCGCATTTCGATTTACTGCCATTTCTCGTTAAATCGGCCAGGACCTATCCTGTCCAATGTGATGACTGCGTTGACTGGCTCTATAACTATTTTCGTTATTTTCCGTTGAAAGAAGATGAATTGCTGCTCATGCAAAGTTATCTGGCTTTCCCTGGATCAGCATTGGAATTAGTGAAGGGTTATTCCGATGGCAGGGGCCATCGTTCAGAGCTTGATAATGTCACTCAACTGCAGCGGCAATATTGGATGCTGAAAAATATTGAATATATGGTGATGAAAATCGAAGAAATCGAACAGCAGAAAAAGGCGGCTGCCGAGGCTGCCAAAGAAGAACAATCACCCCCAAGCTAAATATACATGATTGGATTATCTCCAGTCATGTATATTTTTTTTGCTGTAAGGGAATAATTAAATCCATTCGAAATATAAAGACATGGCCAGAAAAATAAATGCGATTAGCAGGAGCATATCGAAGAAAGTCGGGAAAATCAGCGTACGTAATCCTTGGAATACGATAAAGGGGACGATGAACTGCTGGCAGACCCCGCGGAATTTCTTCATCCAAGGCGGTAAAGTGTAGGGAGTATATCTTCGCTTTTTCATATTATTACCTTCCTTTATAGGACTTCTTATATTCTATGGGTGGGTAGTGGAAAAGGTGAAAAAGCCGTCACATTCATTGTTCTAGGTGGATAAAATAAAGAAAATGACCTTGAATGTATGAAATGGGATGGTTCCTGAGAAAGTAAGCGAAAAGATGATTGACTGGAGCCCCATATTTTTTGTACTATATACTATATGCATTCAATGATTTTACATATGAATATAAATCAATGCAAAGACCGGAAATAGTAAGATGAAATGCACTTTTCAGAGAGGAAACCAAATTGGTGCGAGGTTTCCAGGCAGCAGCATCCGAAGTCGTCCGCGAGCAGTTTTCGTGAACCTCGTAGTAGCGAAGGCCGGTGAAGAGCCGTTATCCGATTTGAGAGCCGAAAGAGATTTTTTTCTTTTTCGGAAAAAAGGTGGCACCGCGAACAACTTCCTTCGTCCTTTTGTGATGATGGAAGTTTTTTTTATGCCCAAAAAGGAGGAAATGATATGGAAGAGAACCAAATTTCTATGCCGACTAAATATGATCCGCAGACGATAGAGAAAGGCCGCTACAAATGGTGGCTTGATGGAAAGTTTTTCGAAACGACGGTTGACGATAAAAAAGAACCATATACGATTGTCATCCCGCCGCCAAATGTAACAGGTAAGCTTCATCTTGGCCACGCTTGGGATACGACACTTCAAGATATATTGACACGCATGAAAAGGATGCAAGGCTATGATGTTTTATGGTTACCAGGCATGGACCATGCCGGTATCGCCACTCAAGCGAAAGTAGAACAGAAGCTTCGTGCGGAAGGCGTGAGCCGTTATGACCTTGGACGTGAAAAATTCGTAGAAGAGACATGGAAATGGAAAGAGGAATATGCGAGCCATATCCGTGAACAATGGTCAAAACTGGGTCTTGGACTTGATTATACACGTGAACGCTTCACTCTTGATGAAGGGCTTTCAAAAGCTGTGCGCGAAGTGTTCGTTTCGCTTTATAACAAGGGCTTGATTTATCGCGGCGAATACATCATCAACTGGGATCCATCAACGAAAACGGCGTTATCCGATATCGAGGTTATTTACAAAGATGTGCAGGGCGCATTTTACCATATGAAATATCCGTTGGTTGACGGATCAGGTGAAATTGAAATTGCCACCACCCGTCCAGAAACGATGCTTGGTGATACTGCTGTTGCTGTACACCCTGAAGATGACCGTTATAAACACTTGATCGGCAAAATGGTCCGCCTGCCAATTACAGGCCGGGAAATCCCGATTGTCGGTGATGATTATGTCGATATGGAATTTGGTTCAGGCGCGGTCAAAATTACTCCGGCTCATGATCCGAATGACTTCGAAATCGGGAACCGTCACGATTTGGAGCGCATCCTTGTCATGCATGAAGATGGCTCGATGAATGAAAAGGCCGGTAAATATGAAGGCATGGACCGTTTTGAATGCCGTAAACAGATCGTCAAGGACCTTCAGGAAGAAGGAGTACTCTTCAAAATCGAAGATCACCTTCACTCAGTAGGCCATTCAGAGAGAAGCGGTGCTGTTGTTGAACCATATCTTTCGACTCAATGGTTCGTTAAAATGCAGCCGTTGGCTGATGCATCCGTTGAACTTCAAAAAGGAACCGATGAGGAAAAAGTTCATTTCGTACCGGACCGTTTCGAAAAAACGTACCTGCATTGGATGGAAAATATCCGTGACTGGTGCATTTCCCGTCAGCTTTGGTGGGGTCACCGCATTCCAGCCTGGTACCATAAAGAAACAGGTGAAGTGTATGTAGGTCACGAAGAGCCTGCGGACGCTGAAAACTGGGAACAAGATACAGATGTTCTGGATACATGGTTCAGCTCGGCATTATGGCCGTTCTCGACTATGGGCTGGCCTGACAAGGACAGTGTCGATTTCCAACGTTACTATCCAACCGGGGCACTTGTGACAGGCTATGATATCATTTTCTTCTGGGTATCGCGGATGATTTTCCAAGCTCTTGAGTTCACAGGTGAACGACCATTTGAAGATGTGCTGATCCATGGTCTGGTTCGTGACGAACAGGGGCGCAAGATGAGTAAATCGCTTGGCAATGGTGTCGATCCGATGGATGTCATCGATCAATACGGTGCCGACTCCCTGCGTTACTTCTTATCTACGGGTAGCTCGCCAGGCCAGGACCTTCGTTATAGTACGGAAAAAGTGGAAGCGGTTTGGAACTTCTCCAATAAGATTTGGAACGCCTCCCGTTTTGCTTTGATGAACATGAATGGCATGACTTATGACGAAATCGATTTAAGCGGTGAGAAGTCTGTAGCCGATAAATGGATCTTGACTCGTTTGAATGAAACGATTTCAAACGTAACCAGACTTGCGGACCGTTATGAGTTTGGTGAAGTGGGCCGTGTGCTTTACAACTTCATTTGGGATGATTTCTGTGACTGGTATATTGAAATGGCGAAGCTTCCGCTATATGGCGAAGACGAAGCAGCTAAGAAAACGACGCGCTCGATCTTGGCTTATGTACTGGATAACACGATGAGATTGTTACACCCGTTCATGCCATTCATTACCGAAGAAATCTGGCAGAATCTCCCGCATCAAGGTGAGTCCATCACTGTTGCCGCTTGGCCGGAAGTGAATGAAGAGCTGACAGATACAGCTGCAGCCGAGGAAATGAAGCTGCTTGTTGAAATCATCCGCTCCGTTCGTAATATCCGTGCTGAGGTGAACACACCGCTAAGTAAAAAAATCAATTTGATTTTAAAAGCGAAAGATGAGTCCATCTTAGGGACATTACAGAAAAACAGCAGCTATATCGAGCGTTTCTGTAATCCTGAACAATTGACGATCGGAATCGAAGTCGAAGAACCTGCTCAAGCCATGACAGCTGTCGTAACTGGCGTAGAACTAATCCTTCCGCTTACAGGACTGATCAATATTGACGAAGAAGTGAAACGTCTTGAAAAAGAACTCGACAAACTTAATAAAGAAGTTGAGCGCGTACAGAAAAAATTAGGCAACGAGGGCTTCGTTAAAAAGGCGCCGGCAAGCGTCATCGAAGAAGAACGTGCCAAGGAAAAAGACTATAGCGAAAAACGCGACTCTGTAATCCACAGGATCAGCGAACTGAAACAACTGTAAAACAAAAGGATGAACCAGCTTTAAGCCGGTTCATCCTTTTTGTGTTTAAACGCTATTCAAGAAAAATACTCAGTCAGGAAGATATTCTTTCTTTTATGAATGTAAGGTACTCCCATACGATATTCATATCACTTAGTGCACTTAATGTCCGGCTGCCGACGACATCCTCGATTTCGTTGAGCATGAGGCTGCCATCTTCGGCAAATATGAAATCGATACCGACCAGGCCAAAATCAAACGACCTCATTACTCTTTCAACAAGGGCTAATTCGGATGCATTCAGCTCATATAGAGAAGCCGATCCGCCCAGCGTATAATTTGCCTTGAAACTGGAAGCGGATTCCCTAAGTACAGCAGCCTTCACTTTTTTACCAACCACAAAGACGCGGATATCCCTTCCGAATAAGCCAGGTTTTTGGACTATCCAATTTCCATCATTCAGTTCGGCAAGATCATCGGCATGCTCGATTAGATATACTTGTTTCCCGCCGCGGCCACGAGTTTCTTTAGCAATGAAAGGGAACTCCATGTCATCGGCACTCGGCCTTCCGTTACAATATACCGTATCGGCCATTGGAATCCCCAGCGAGGACAAATATTGATGCGTCTTTGCTTTGTCATTCGCGATTTCCGATACGAAGGAGGAGTTAAAGCAAGCAATCCCCAGTTGCTCCAGTTGCTTTGTGAAAAAAGGGTCGATTGTCCGGACGATAGCAAAGTCTGGCAATGCAATTGGCTGTGTCCCATGTTCCACGTACAACTCGTTGAAACGATGACCGATCCTAAGGTCTTCCCGAAAGTGAAAGTGTAAATCAAGCTCAAGCTTACTGGCTTCGTCAAGCATCCAATCTATGTATCCCTTATTTTTCAAGGCATCCTCACGGTTATAAATCAACCAGCCTGCTTGTTTTTTCATCAGATGCACTTCCTTTTCCTAATTCTTTCAAGATATAATCGAACATGCTATCAGCGATGTTGATGCCTGTACATTCATAAATATTCAGTAAATGCGAATTCGAATTCACTTCGCACAAAAGCGGACCTTCTTCACCGAACAACAAATCGACGCCTGCGAAGTCGGCACCCAAAATTTGCGCACATCGGATGGCAAGTTGTGCTTCTTCACTGGTGGGGATATATGGTGCAGCATGCCCCCCGGCAGTCATATTAGCTCGGAAGTCTTGTTCGGAATGGCGTTGCATCGCTGCTATGACTTGATTGCCCACGACATTCACACGAATATCCCGACCTTTACTGTGCTCGATGAATTCCTGGATGATAAATGGTTTGTGGCCAAGATTACGGATCGTCTTTAGTAACTCATCCTCTGTTTCGATTAAATACACTTGTTCCCCAAAAGAACCGTATGCTTCCTTAACGATAAGAGGATAACCAAGTTCATTGCCGATTTGTATAAAAGCATCCATATTGACCCTTTCAATCCCTTCGTACGTAAAAGGGGGAAATAAGGTTTTCGGCATCGGTATGCCATGTCCGGTTAATGCTTGATGTGTTTTTGCTTTGCTGTCGCAAATATCAATCGCTGTACTGCTGTTATATACGGGGATGCCGAGCAATTCCAAATGGCGTGCCAAATGAATGTCTTTATCCATGAACAGAACAAAATCAGGCAGCTTATCATAGGCTCCTTTAAGCAGTGGCACTCCTTTTTCGATTATGGGAATAAGATCTGAATTACGGATAAGGGTTGCCGTGATATCTTTCCTTTCAGCCGCCTCTTTAATGAACAAAGCTAAACTGGAAAACTTATCATGCTGTAAATAGCCGTTAACGACAATCCAACAGTGGAAATCTGAAGGTTTCATGGTAAAACACTACCTTTCATCTAGGTTAATCGTTCATATATTGATAAAATAATCTTAACGCATAAGAGCGGTATAAAGAAAGAGGAGGCTCAACGATAATGGTAACAACCATGAAAGAAATCAATCATTTTTTTGAACGGCGCCAAGTTCAATTGGGCATGAATTTTGGCCTATCACGGATGGAAGCATTGTTAACTGAATTAGGTGACCCGCACAAGGCGCTAAAGTATATTCACATTGCAGGATCCAACGGGAAAGGATCAACACTGCAATATATTAAAGAAATCCTGCTTGCACAAGGGATTCGGGTCGCTTCCTTCACTTCGCCTTATTTAATACGGATGAATGAACAGCTGAAGATAAATGAGGATGAAATCAGCGATAAGGATTTTATCGCTGTCTTCCGGGAGCTTTGGCCGATCATCCAAGAGATGGACAGTAAGGGGAATGGTCCCACTCAGTTCGAAATTTTGACTGCGATGGCATTTTCTTATTTTAGCAAAAAGGAAGTGGATTTGGTTTTGATGGAAACCGGTTTGGGAGGCAGGCTTGATACAACGAATGTCATCCAGCCGTTTCTTTCGATCATTACCTCGATTTCTTTGGAACATACGAACATCCTGGGTAACACACTTGGGGAAATTGCTTTTGAGAAGGCGGGCATCATTAAAAGCGGGGCACCGATTATCAGCGGAGTAACAGCTGGGGAACCAGCAAAAGTAATTGAAGAAAAAGCGTCATCATTAGGCGTACCGTATTACCAATTAGGTAAAGACTTTCATGTAGGCAATATAAAGCAAAGTGAACAAGGGCAAAGTTTCTCATTTTCGCTTGCCGACAGATCCATCGAAAATGTAGAAATGCGGATGTTAGGCCGTCATCAAATGGAGAATGCGGCACTGGCCATTGCTGCTGTTACACTAGGAATGGAAAATATCGATGAAAAAAGCATAATTAAAGGAATAGGGGAAGCGAAATGGGATGGCCGCTTTGAAAAAATATCGGATGAGCCGTTGGTGATCATTGATGGTGCCCATAATCCTGCCGGCATCGACGTACTGAAGGAAACGCTAAAAGTGCATTACCCCGACTATAAATACCGATTCGTATTCAGTTCATTTAAAGATAAAAATTTTTCCGAGATGCTTCATGGATTGGAAACGGAAGCGATGGAAATCATCATTACCGAATTCGACCATGAACGGGCGGCGGATGCGAAAACGCTATATGAAAAATGCAGTCATCCAAATAAAAGCTTAAACAAGGATTGGCAGGCGGCGATAACGGAAGGCAGAAGGAAAACGGGGGAAAAAGAGATTCTTGTCATCACAGGGTCCCTTCATTTCCTTTCACTTGTGAGGGAGTTCCTGATCAGAGGAAATGTTTGACGTTTTTCTAGAGTGGTGAGGGATGTGCCTTACTTGCGGATTAATTATCTTTCCTTCTATTATGCAGAGAGAACTAGTGAATGATCAACTTAACAAGAGAAAAGGACCTTTTTAAAGGTCCTTTTCTCTTGTTAACAGATTCTCTTGAAAAGAAAAAACTCTAATAGAGTGATTGATAACAAATCACCAAGTATATTTGTTAAAATATGCTTATATATTGATTCTATATGACGGATGAATAGTAGGATCTACTTAATAAAAAGACGGGAGGAATGAATAATCATGAAGAACCCAAGTGTTCATTACATAGTGGAAGGAACTTTTATATTAGGGTTTCAAAGCAAGGCAATCGAATCCTCAAGCACTTTGTATAAATGATGGTTATCCATATCTATCTCTTCGTCTTGGGCTTAATTTTAGGCTCATTCTTTAACGTTGTCGGATTAAGTGTTCCAGCCAGTCATTCATTTGCGAATCGTCGCTCCGCCTGCCCTTCTTGCGGGCGAACATTAACATTCTTCGAGTTGATACCGGTTATTTCTTACATGTTGCAAGACGGAAAATGCCGGGGCTGTAAAACAAGGATTTCCCCCCTTTATCCGGTAGTGGAAATGCTGACCGGTGTGTTGTTTGCCTCTGCTCCCATATTCATTGGCTGGTCGAACGAACTCTTGATTGGCTGGACATTGATTTCATTATTTATGATCATCTTCGTGACTGATGTCACCTATATGCTCATACCTGATAAAATCCTGCTTTTCTTTACGGTGATTTTTATCGTTTTAAGAGTCTCATTTCCGCTGTCACCCTGGTGGGATTCAATTTTCGGGGCAGCGGTTGGCTTTAGCCTGCTGTTATTAATCGCTGTCGTGAGTAAGGGTGGCATGGGTGGCGGTGATATCAAGCTATTTGCAGTGATTGGCTTTGTACTGGGAATGAAGATGGTGCTGTTATCGTTCCTTTTTGCGTGCTTTTATGGGGCGTTCTTTGGCATCATCGGGTTGCTGACCGGAATCCTAAAAAAGAAAACACTTATTCCTTTCGGACCGTATATCGTTTTTGGGACATTGACTGCTTATTTTTGGGGCGATTCCCTTTTACATTGGTATGTAACTTTTTTAAGATGAGCTTAAAGGACCATCCTGATCCAAGAGGAATTTGTCACAAATCACCTGAACAATAGCGCAGTAGGGAACTATCCCCAATTGGCCGCAAGTGAAGATGACATGATAGAGGAATGCATGTAATTGGTGAGAGGCGATATTGAATGGTTTATGAACCAGAAGTACCAGTACCTGGAATTCTTTTTTGGTTACCCATATATGAATAGGGAAATTTGACGAAACCTATTAATGACAAGACGACAAAAGTCTTGTTATTTTTTTTTACCTCTATGTTAGGATGAAAAAAATGATCTGGAGGGGAGGAAAAAAATTGGGCAAGCCGGAACAAAGCAAGGGTCTAACGATTAAAATAAATGGGGAAGAAAAAGTATTTGACGATAAAAAGATTGAAAGTCAAGAGGCGGCGAGTAAGGAGCAGGAGCAGGAACACGCAGATGAGAGTTTCGAATGGATACTCCCTGAGGATTCAAACGAAAACAAAATCGTATTGGTTCCCACACCTCCAAAGAAGAAAATGCCTAAGCTCATCGGTTTTAGTACCAGTTCGCTGAAAAGTTTGGATAAAAGACCGATCAAGACATTCATGATCGCTGTCATTTGTGCTGTTTTTTTCGGGTCGATTCTTGGCTTGATCGCCGTTAAAACAATAACAAAGGAAAAAGCCGAAGTATCTTCGGTCGAGCCCTCGATTCCAACGGAAGCCACTGTTGAGGATAAAAAAGCGGCAGTGACTGAACCAGGAAACCAGCTGAAGACATTCCTTGTACAGGGAGGAGTATTCAGCAGCGAGGATGCGGCAAGGCAAATACAAAAGAAAATCATTGAAAAGCAGGTTCCTGCTGAAATTTTTAAATTGGAAGACAGCTATTATCTATTCTTGGGATCGGCAGAGAGTCTAGTTGCAAGTAAGGAGCTGGCCTTGTTCTTAAAGTCCTATGATGTGGACGTATATTGGAAGGAAATCAATTTTGAAGCTGCTGGGACAAGCGAAGAAGATGAGAAAACCCTCGACAAGATGAAGACAGTATATGCTTCGTTGGCAGAAGCATCCGCAACAAAGCTTCGTGGAAAGGAAGGGACGGTAAGCGAAGAAACCCTGAAAAAAAATATGGATGAACTGAAGGCGGGGAAATTATCGCCGGAGTTTTCGAATATGAACGATGACCTTACTGCTGCCGCTAAGTCAATTGAGGAATATGAGACTTCCAAAAATGAAGAAAAGCTATTCCAGGCTCAGGAAAGTCTGCTTGATTTTTTATTGAATTTCCAAAATATATCGAGTTAAGTAGAGAAAAAAAGGGGGGGCTGCCTAATGGGACAAGCTCCCCAATATGAAATCATCTGTGACACCTTTTTTATTTTCCGGGAAATACTTACAGGCATTTGTCGATTCCTAGTAAAGAATAATTGTGGATTGCATCATAATTTGATAGGATAGATATGTATCTCCCTATGTAAAGAAAGGTGACTTTTATATTATGCAGCCATTGATTTTAGCTTCTTCATCACCACGTCGTAAAGAACTTCTACAATTTCTTCAAATCCCCTTTGAAAGCATGAATTCCAATGTCGATGAAAGTATTGATGAAAACATGTTGCCTGATGCAGCGGTGAAAGAACTGGCCTCCCGTAAAGCGGAAGCCATCGCAGCAAAATTTCAGGAAAGCTGGGTAATCGGCTCGGATACCGTTGTTGTCCTTGATGGTGAGATATTGGGTAAGCCGACAAGCCGGACGGATGGAAAAAGAATGCTGGAAATGTTATCAGGACGGACACATGAAGTATACACAGGTGTCGCCATCCTATTCGGCAAGCATCGCAGAGTATTCGCAGAAAAAACGGAAGTGACATTTTGGGAGCTGCCAGAAACTGAAATCGAACGTTATCTGGATAGCGGTGAACCTTTTGATAAAGCTGGCGGGTATGGGATTCAAGGATACGGGTCTCTTCTTGTCGAACAAATCAAAGGGGACTATTTCTCAGTCGTCGGGCTTCCGGTCTCAAGACTGGCCCGGGAACTTAAAGCGATGCAGGAAGAGTTAGGATAATCTGATTTCCTCTGGCATCTTCCCTTTTCTAAGGAAGGGTTGATTTTTTGAGCGAAAAAATGTTAATACGGGATTACCCGAAAGAAGAGAGGCCGCGCGAAAGGTTTCTGCAGGACGGACCGCAAAGTCTTTCCAATCAGGAATTGCTCGCTTTGCTATTGAGAACGGGATCAAGGGAAGAATCAGTCCTGCAATTATCCGGCAGGCTCATCAATTCCTTCAAGGGCCTGCGCCTGCTAAAAGAAGCCTCAGTGGAAGAACTGACCGTTATTAAAGGGATTGGTGAAGCAAAAGCGATTCAAATCCTGGCCTCTGTCGAACTTGGCAGGAGAATTAACAATTTGAATGATCAAGACCGTTATGTGATTCGATCTCCTGAAGATGGAGCCAATTATTGCATGGAAGAAATGCGGTTTTTATCCCAGGAACATTTCGTCTGTCTCTATTTAAATACGAAAAATCAAGTGCTTCAAAAAACTACGGTATTCATCGGCAGCCTCAATGCCTCGATCGTGCATCCGCGCGAGGTCTTTAAAGAGGCTTTCAAAAGGTCCGCTGCCTCTATCATCTGTCTTCATAACCACCCCTCCGGAGACCCCTCTCCCAGCAGAGAAGATATTGAAGTGACAAAAAGGTTGGTCGAATGTGGTAAAATAATCGGGATTGAAGTATTGGACCATATCATCATCGGGGAACATAAATATGTTAGTTTGAAGGAAAAAGGTTATTTATGACACTATCAAAATTTTTGACGATACGATATAATATTGTTTATGATTTTTAAAAGAGGAAACTTTTTCAAAACTCTTATTGTCAAAAAACGACAAATTATTATTTGAACTTATAAAAAAGGCATTTTTGTTTACGAAAGGGAGATACCATAATGTTTGGAATTGGCGCTAGAGATATAGGGATTGATTTAGGAACGGCGAATACGCTTGTTTATGTGAAAGGGAAAGGTATCGCAGTACGTGAACCATCGGTTGTAGCTGTGCAAACAGATACAAAGCAAATCGTTGCAGTCGGAAACGATGCGAAAAACATGATCGGCCGTACACCTGGTAACGTGGTTGCCCTTCGCCCGATGAAGGATGGAGTAATTGCCGATTATGAAACGACGGCTACCATGATGAAGTATTATATGAAGGAAGCTCAAAAGAAGGGCGTATTCGGCAACAAGCCATATGTCATGATTTGTGTGCCTTCTGGAATTACGGCAGTTGAGCAGCGTGCAGTCATCGATGCAGCTAGACAAGCTGGAGCCCGTGACGCATATCCTATCGAAGAACCGTTTGCAGCAGCGATCGGTGCGGACCTTCCTGTTTGGGAGCCTACAGGCAGCATGGTCGTTGATATCGGCGGAGGAACGACGGAAGTGGCAATCATTTCCCTTGGCGGTATCGTTACAAGCCAATCGATCCGTATTGCCGGTGACGAAATGGATGATGCCATTATCGTTTACATCCGTAAGAACTACAATTTGATGATCGGTGAGCGTACTGCTGAAGCGATCAAGATGGAAATTGGTTCTGCTGGAGACACGGAAGGCGTAGAAAACATGGAAATTCGCGGCCGTGACCTATTGACTGGATTACCGAAAACGATCGAAATTACAGCTGAGGAAATATCCAAAGCATTAAGCGACACAGTTTCTGCAATTGTGGATTCCGTGAAAAACACTTTAGAGAAAACACCACCTGAATTAGCCGCTGACATCATGGACAGAGGCATTGTATTGACAGGCGGGGGTGCTTTGCTGCGCAATTTGGATAAAGTGATCAGTGAAGAAACGCAAATGCCGGTGATCATCGCTGAAAATCCACTGGATTGTGTTGCAATCGGAACGGGAAAAGCGCTGGATCACATTCATTTATTCAAGACTAAATCAAGAGATTCGCGATAAGCAATACTTCTCAAATAGGGCCGGCTCAACAAAAGGTGCAATTTTGAGCCGGTTTTTCTTATGTTTTGCTGTTTAATTAAATCCATAGTGTAAGTTTAAGACCATAGAGTAAATTTTAGATAGAGGTGTAATCACCATGCCACAGTTTTTTAATAAAAAGCTCCTTCTCTTGCTCGTTAGTATTATCGTTCTCGTGGCATTGATCGGTTTTTCATTAAGGGAGAGAGAAGAGTTGACTTGGCCGGAGCAATTCCTGAAAGATACGACAGGCTGGGTCGGAAATGTGTTTAATAAGCCAGTATCGGGTATAACAGGTTTTGTAGGGGGCTTAAAAGACCTTCAACATACATACGATGAAAACAAAAAATTAAAAGCCCGCTTGGATGAATATGTATTATTGAAAACCCAAGTCCAAGATTTAAAGGAAGAAAATGAAGAACTTCGCGATAACCTCAAAAAAGAAGATGACCTGCGGAAGTATTCGCCCACTCAGGCGACGGTCATTGGACGTAATCCCGACCGCTGGCATGAAATGCTGACGATTAATAAAGGGAAACGTAATGGGGTAGAAAAAAACATGGCTGTCATCACGTCCAATGGGCTAGTCGGTAAGGTGAAATCAGCGACGGATTTCACGGCCTCGGTTCAACTTTTAAGTTCGATCGATAAAGCTAACCGTGTCTCGGCGATCGTTCAAGGTGATGATAAAGCATATGGCTTGATTGAAGGATTCGATGATAAGAAGAACCTTTTACTGATGAAACGGATTCCATATGATAAAAAGATCAAGAAAAATTCATTGGTCATCACTTCCGGTTATGGAGGGATCTTTCCGAAAGGTCTGCTGATCGGTAAAGTTGTCGATGTCAAAGTGGATCAATATGGATTGAACCAGACCGCATATATTGAACCTTCGACGGATTTTTATGATATTAATAATGTTATGGTCGTTCAGCGCGAAGTGGACGGTGTATCGAAAGAAAGTGAAGGGGAGGATGAAGCTGAGTGAGATATTTCATCCTTTCTTTTATAGCCTTGGTTTTTTTTGTTTTTGAAAGCATCTTCGCCCAGATGTTCGCTGGCGATGCATTCGGGGCCGATAAAATCCTCGTGCCCCATTTCATGATGATTTTCGTTTTTTTCCTGACCATGTACGGGTCCAGGAAAATGGGTATGCTTTATGGGGCGATTCTTGGATTGACTTATGATGTTGTATATACCGAAATCCTTGGGATTTACATGTTCCTGCTGCCTTTTCTTGCCTATCTGATTTCGAAAAGCATGAAAATCCTGCAAAATAATATATTGATTGCCTGCCTTACTGCGCTTTTATCCACGGCAGTTTTAGAGGTTGTCATCTTTCAGATGAATATCATCCTATCATTTGCAGATATGGGATTTGGTGAATTTGCGGAACGGAGATTGATTCCGACATTATTATTGAATCTCGCATTCATTATTATCAGCTGCTATCCTTTAAAGAGAATGATTGAAAAGCTTGATTTGCAAGGTGAAACGGAATAACGTTCCTGTGTCTTAAGAAGCAGGTGAGAAATGTATTTTCTCTTTTCCGTGTACGTAGAAAAAGGAAATTTGTTTTCCTATGTCGAATTATATTTCATTGAGGTGAAACAAACGTCATGAATAAAAGAATTCAGCAAAATGTCATGATTAAGGGAACAAAAGACGGGTTTATGCTTCATCTCGATGATTCTTGCTCATTTTCCGAATTATTGAAAGAGTTAGAAGTGAAGCTTTCGGCAAACTATCAGTTTCAAGAAAATGACCCGTCCATTTCCGTAAAAGTACATACAGGGAACCGCTATCTTGATGAACAACAAGAAGAAAAGATTAAAGAGGTCATCCATAAAAAGAAGAAGCTTTCCGTAGATGAGATGATTTCGAATGTCCTGACGAAGGATGAAGCGAAACGATGGAAAGATGAAAACCAAGTGACGACCGTGACCAAGGTGATAAGGTCGGGACAGGTTTTTGAAGTTCCCGGAGACTTACTTCTAATTGGGGATGTCAACCCCGACGGAACGGTTCGTGCGGGTGGCAACATATATATCATGGGACAGCTCAAGGGAATAGCCCATGCCGGATATAAAGGGAATAATGAGGCAATTATAGCTGCCTCCGTCATGAAGCCTGCACAGCTGCGCATTGCCGGACAAGTGAATTTATCTCCTGACCAATATACGAAATGGGGACATGACCTGGAATGTGCCTTCATGGATGAAGATGAAAATATCATAATAGAAAAACTGCAAGTCTTAAAGAAATATAGACCTAATTTAAATAGATTAGAAGGGGGTCTCTAATCGTGGGAGAGGCAATAGTTATAACATCCGGTAAGGGTGGTGTCGGGAAAACGACCACCTCCGCCAATTTAGGAACATCTTTAGCTCTTCTAGGCAAAAAGGTTTGCTTGATTGATACGGATATTGGTCTTCGGAATTTGGATGTGATCATGGGATTGGAGAATCGCATCATCTATGATTTGGTCGATGTGGTCGAAGGGCGCTGTAAGATACATCAAGCACTTATTAAAGATAAGCATTTCGAGGATTTGCTTTATCTGCTTCCAGCTCCGCAAAATAGTGATAAAACAGTGGTGAATGAAGAGCAGATGAGGAAACTCATAAGCGATATGAAGCCTGACTATGATTATGTCATAATTGATTGCCCTGCAGGCATTGAACAGGGCTTCAGGAATGCCATAGCTGGGGCAGACAAGGCGATCATCGTTACGACTGCAGAGAGACCGGCTGTAAGGGATGCTGACCGTATTATTGGCCTGCTTGAAAAAGAAGAGCATATTGAACCGCCTCAATTGATCATTAACCGGATACGCGGCCATTTGCTTCATGAGGATGAAGAAATGGATATCGATGGAGTTGCCGATTTTCTTAAGATTGATTTGATCGGCGTCATTCCTGATGATGACCAAGTCATAGTGGCAGCGAATAAAAAGGAACCCATTGCCTATAATCCGGACAATAGAGTTTCGCTTGCCTATCGGAACATTGCCAGAAGGATCCTTGGTGAATCTGTGCCCTTGACTCCAATTGGCAGCGAACCAAAGGGATTCATGTCCAAATTGAAAAAATTCTTTAGCGTGCGGTAAATCTATATTTCATGTCAAGAAGCGGGGAGCATTTGATGCCCTCGCTTTTTTTTGCGCACGGAACTTCATGTAAATAAAAAAAGGCAAGCCATATATTGGCTTGCCTGTTCAATATGCTAAAATCCAGCGGGTTATCCGCGTCTTCCGCCTCTGCCACCGCGTTTTGATTCAGTGCTGCGTTTAAGAGTCGATAAATTTTCTTCACTAGTCTTTAAAAAGCGAACCATTTTATCTTCGAAATTTTCCTTTGGTTGGAAATTACCTTTTGAACGAAAATCTTTAGAACGGCTATCCCCTTGGCGTGGTGGGCGTTTGGTATAAGAAGAGGTTTGCCCTTCGGGTCTATCTATAGCCTTTTTGATGGACAAGGCAGTTTTTCCGTCTTTCTCACTAATCACTTTTACTTCAATTTGGTCGCCTACTTTAAGATGGTCATTTACGTCTTTTACATAGCTATCTGCTACCTCACTGATATGCACAAGACCTGTTGAGCCTCCTGGTAATTCTACGAATGCTCCAAAATTAGTGATACCTGTTACTTTACCTTGTACTTTGCTGCCTATTTCGATTGACATAAAAAAATGTTCCCCCTCAATAATGTTAAAACCACTTTATTATAACAAATTCAGAGGAACAATATCAATCTCAATTATTCGATTTTCTGAATCGATGCCCGAATCTCCTTGGAAATTCATAAGTTTCCGGTGAATTTTTCATTGAAAAAATTTTTTCAGGGATGTGCAGAAAGAAAATATTTTCTCCGTCATAGTCCGGACAAGTTGCTCATACGTTGTAATATAGCGCTTTGACATGAGCAGGGGGGAAATCTGGAATGGATGATCGCAGGAAAGATATCCGCAATCGTATTGCCAAGAGACGTAAGTTTAATGATAAACCGGCAGGAAGCAGTAGTTGGACGGAGATCAACAATGAGGAACCATATGGGATTGATTCATATAACGGGTATTCCGAGAAAGATCATCCGCTCTTCAAGAAAGAATATTTTTTCTTTAAAATCCTTGCCAGTGTATGCCTGTTCCTGATTATCGCGGTGATGTTCAAACACCCTTCTGTGCGGCTGGACCCTGCCAGAAGTTTTGTCACGGAGAACATGAACAAGGAATTTCAGTTCGCTTCAATCTCCAACTGGTATGAAAGTGCGTTTGGTAAACCGATCGCTTTTTTACCGAATGAAGCCAATAAGGAAACTGTTGATTCGAATGAAGAATATGCAATGCCAGCTTCTGCGAAGATTACCCAAACCTTCGAGACGAACGGTGAGGGAATCATATTAGAAACGAGCAAAGGCTCAAAGGTCGAGGCCGTCAATGAAGGGGTAGTCATTTTTGCTGGTGAAAAGGAGGGGATTGGAAAGACTGTCGTCATTCAGCATGCCAATAAAAGTGAATCTTGGTATGGGCAGCTGGAAGGAATTGATGTGAAATTGTATGAGTTCGTTAAAAAGGGCAATGAAGTCGGACAGGTTACACTAAGTGAAGATGGATCCAAGGGCAGATTTTATTTAGCGATAAAAGAAAATGATGCTTTCGTTGATCCCAAAAAGGTGATTTCCTTTGAGTGAATATGGGAAATTGCTGTTTAAAATCAGGGTGCACCCGACATTGTGGTTTGTAATTGGTATCGCCATCCTCACTGCCCATTTCATTGAAGTGATGATGCTGTTGCTCATCGTCTTCATTCATGAAATGGGGCATGCAGTCTGTGCCCAGCACTTCAAATGGCGGATAAAGTCAATCCAGCTGCTTCCTTTTGGTGGGGCTGTCGAGACCGAGGAGTACGGAAATAAGAGTTTGAAGGAGGATTTGGCGGTGGTGCTTGCCGGTCCGCTTCAACATGTTTGGCTCATTGGTGCAGCTTTTTTGCTCTATTTCTTTACTATTATCCCATATGAGCTGTATCAGCCCTTTTTGTATATGAATCTTATGCTGCTGATTTTTAATCTGCTGCCAATTTGGCCCTTGGACGGGGGACGGCTGCTATTCATCGGTGTATCCCTATACTGCACCTTTCTGGAAGCGCAGAAACATACACTTCACTTTTCTGCAGTATTCGCTGTCCTGGCTTTTTTGACCTGGCTCATTCTGGATCCGCTCAATTTGAACATCTGGCTCATCATCTTTTTCATAAGTCTCTCACTCGTCATGGAATGGCGGCAGAGATACTATGCGTTCATCCGCTTTCTTTTGCAGCGCCATTACGGGCATACGAATGATTTGGCGAAACTGAAGCCGATTTCGGTGGATTCACAAGAACCGATTTATAAAGTGCTGGAACTGTTTCAACGCGGCTGTAAACACCCCGTCATCATCATGAAAAACGGGAAAGAGAGCGGCTCGTTGGATGAAACGGAAATCCTTCATGCTTATTTTTCAGAGAAAATGACAAACGGGAAAATCGGCGACCTATTATATTCTTATTAAATATGTTATCCTTTCTTCAAATTGAGGAGAGGATTTTTTTTGATGAAAAAAATGATCGCGAACCTAGCTTCACGCGAAAAAAGAGTGGCCGTACTTGAGAATGGTGTTTTACGTAAACTTGAAATCATGCCGCCTCAAAAGCGCAGTACGGTCGGTAATATTTATCTTGGGAAGGTGACGAAGGTGTTACCGGGAATGGATGCGGTCTTCATAGATTATGGTGCAGAGAAGAATGGTTTTTTACACCGTGACGAGATTCCCTCTTTCCAGCTGACAAAAAAAAGTGATGGGAAAGCATCCATCGGTCAATTTGTCCATCAAGGAGAAAAGCTGCTAGTTCAGGTGACTCGGGATGAAACGGGCACCAAAGGAGCTAAATTGACTGGGTTGATCGAGCTTTCAACAGATTCCCTCGTATACATACATGGAATAGATTATGTTGGTGTTTCAAAGAAATTCAAAAACGATGAACTTCATAAGCAGTGGCGGGAAACGGCCTTGCAATATAAAAATCCTGATGAGGGATTGATTGTCCGCACCTCGATGGAGAACGAAAGTGAATCGGTCTTCCTTGACAGGCTAACTGGATTGCGGGAGCTCTATAAAGGGTTTGAAGTAAAGGCTGCTTCCCTCAAGGCCCCGTCGCTTCTCTATGAGAGGGACGCATACCTTGACATGATCATTTCAGAAATGTCGGGAACCGCAACCGGGGAACTTGCCATCGATGATTTCGAGGCTTATCGGGAGTTGAAAAAGTGGATACAGGAAAACCGTAAGGAGTGGGTAATATCCCATGTATCTGGTCCGAAGAATATTTTTTCCGAATGGAATGTAGAAGCGCAAGTTGAGAAAATGGCCAAGAAAATCGTTTGGCTTGAGAATGGCGGATATTTAATTTTTGAAGAAACGGAAGCTTTCACCGTAATCGATGTCAATTCAGGTAAGTTCACCGGCAAGGTGGCGAAGGAAGCAACATTGTTTGCGGTTAATCAGGCTGCGGCGAAAGAGGTCGCCCGTCAACTGAGATTGAGGAATATCAGCGGAATCATCTTGATAGATTTCATCAATATGGACAATTCACGGCATGAGCAGGAAATCATCGAAATCGTGAAAAAGGAAGCGGTGAGGGATGAGAAGCGAATCCAGGTCATCGGCTTTACGGAATTGGGCATTTTACAAATGACGAGAAAGCGAACCTCCCCATCTTTAAGTGAAATGATGTCGGTGCCTTGCCCCGTGTGCAGTGGAAGCGGTAAAATCGAGAGCCCGGAAACGGTGGCCTTCCGGTTGGAACGGGAACTGCTGGAACACAGGAAGACGGATGAAGAAGCAGTCTGGGTGGAGGTCAGTAAAGCGGTGGCGGACGTGCTGCTGGGTGAAAAGGAATCATATCGGCAGACACTGGAGGAATTGATCGCTAAAAAGATATTCCTATCTTTTATCCCAGGTACGAGGAATACCTATTCCATCAAGCGCTTCGGGAGCATTCAGGAAATCGGGCGGGCTTTCGGATGAAGAGCAGGAATTCTTATAAATATATTGACAGCCTTTCCTGTTTCATGTTAGGATTTTAATGTTATGTTTGTAGCACCCGTGCTACAACCGCTCAACAACAGGTTTTAAGCTTTTGCCTTTCTGGTAAAACGCCTGTGATTGGCGAGTCTGAGACATTTAAGGAGGTGCAAGTATGTACGCAATTATCGAAACTGGCGGTAAACAAATTAAAGTAGCAGCTGGCGAAGCGGTTTACATTGAAAAATTAAACGCAGAAGCAGGCGAAACTGTTACATTTGACAAAGTTTTATTCGTAGGTGGCGAAGACGTGAAAGTCGGTGCTCCACTAGTTGAAGGCGCTACTGTAACAGGTACTGTCGAAAAACAAGGTAAGCAAAAGAAAATCACTGTTTTCAAATACAAAGCGAAAAAGAACAATCGTAAAAAACAAGGTCATCGTCAACCATACACAAAAGTTGTTATCGAAGCAATCAACGCGTAAGGGCTGATTCTAGATGATTAAAGTTGTATTTGATGCTCCGCAGGAACGGATTGCTTCGTTCACCTTAAGCGGACATGCTAATTTTGCTAAAAAAGGTTCTGATATCGTTTGTGCAGGTGTATCGGCTGTTTCCTTCGGAGCAGTCAATGCGATCATGTCCTTAACGGACGTGGAGCCTGAGATTGAGCAAGGGAGAGAAGGCGGCTATCTTCGCTGCGTCATTCCGGGGAATCTTTCGCCGGAATCGGAAGAGAAGGTTCAGCTGCTTTTGAACGGCATGCTCATATCGCTGCAAACCATCGAACGTGATTATGGTAAATACATGAAAATTATCCTCAACCAATAGGAGGTGGAACAAATGTTAAGATTAAATCTTCAGTTCTTCGCTTCGAAAAAAGGAGTAGGTTCTACAAAGAACGGACGTGACTCTCAATCTAAGCGTCTTGGCGCTAAACGTGCAGATGGTCAATTCGTTTCTGGTGGTTCTATCCTTTACCGTCAACGCGGAACAAAAATCTATCCAGGTGAGAACGTAGGCCGTGGTGGAGACGATACTCTATACGCTAAAGTAGACGGTGTTGTTAAATTCGAACGTTTCGGACGTGACCGTAAAAAAGTAAGCGTATATCCAGTTGCACAAGAAGCATAATTGGCATCTTTGAACAGAGGCTGACTCAAAAGGGTCTGATTCCTTCTACAAGACACTATATACCGCGTCATTTTTAATAATGGTATGCTATATAGTGATGAAGGGGTCCGGCCCTTTATTTATACTATAAGAACGAACCAGCAGTTTGCAGGAGACTTTAGTCATTAGTATAAGGAAAACAACCTCTGACTTACAAAAGGCTCGCCAATCGGCGGGCTTTCTTAAACTTTCAGGGGGGGAAATCCAAGATTACTCATCCATCCGATTTGGTTAAACCAAATAGACACTCCAATTCAACTATAATATCTCCAATTGGTGCATAAATAAGGCCCATTCTCTTTTTTTGTTCAAATGGCTCTACCATCGTCCAAAGAACACAGGGTGTGCGGCTGTATTTTTTGGACGGGGGCTTTCATGTGAAGGCATGTGAATCGAGCTTCATTTCCTGTTTGTTGTTTTTTTGATATACTGTACAAATGGAAGTATTCAACATGATAGAGCTGAAAAAAGTTTCTTTATCATAATTGAAGGTGTTAATAATGGATAAAAATTGGACGACTATTGAAACTCTGCGTCAAACCAGGCATGACTGGCTGAATAAAATTCAAATCATCAAAGGGAATCTGGAGTTGAACAGAATCGATCGTGTCAAGGGCATCATTGATGAAATCATTGTTGAAACCCAGAATGAAGCACGCCTCTCCAGTTTGAATTTACCTAAGTTCACCGAGATGTTGTTGACGTCGAATTGGAATAATGGATCATTTTATTGCGAATATGAAATCATTGATGTTTTTGAAGGCTCAACTGAAATGGACGGGCTGATGTATCGCTGGACAAACGATTTCTTCAAAATGCTGGATAAGAATCTGGACCCGTTTTTTGAAAATGTACTGGCTGTTTCCATGTGTAAAAACGCAGTGAGCGATATGCACTGCTCTTTTCATATGCAAGGCAGGTTCATTGACCAATCCCCAGTGATCGAGTTTTTGGAAAGTTCATTAACGGCCGAGCAATCAATTGAAATTCTTGAATGTAATGAGGATGAAATATTTTTTAAGATGGATATTAACTTTTAGAGAAGTATACAGCAAGAAATGACTTGCAGAAAACAAGGAAGTGATAGCATGTTTGTCGATCAAACGAAAGTCTATGTAAAAGGCGGAGACGGTGGTAACGGGATAGTTGCTTATCGTCGTGAGAAATTCATACCTAAAGGCGGACCTGCCGGCGGAGATGGCGGTAATGGGGCCAATGTCGTTTTTGAAGTGGAAGAGGGCTTGCGTACATTAATGGATTTCCGTTATCAACGTCACTTTAAGGCACCTCGCGGAGAACATGGCATGTCCAAAAACATGCATGGTGCGGCCGCAAAGGATATGGTCATCAAGGTTCCACCTGGCACGGTTGTCATTGATGATAAAACGAAGGAAGTCATTGCTGATTTAGTTGAGCACGGGCAACGCGCCATTATCGCCAAGGGTGGACGCGGAGGCCGGGGAAATTCACGTTTTGCCACACCTGCCAATCCTGCACCTGAAATCGCAGAGAATGGCGAACCGGGCCAAGATCGCGATATAGTCATGGAATTGAAACTATTGGCTGATGTCGGTTTGGTTGGTTTCCCAAGTGTAGGGAAATCCACGTTGCTTTCTGTCGTATCAGCAGCAAGGCCTAAAATTGCCGAATACCATTTTACGACGATCGTACCGAACCTGGGAATGGTGGAAACGGAAGATCACCGCAGCTTCGTCATGGCCGATTTACCTGGTCTGATCGAAGGCGCTTCAGAAGGTGTGGGCCTTGGACATCAATTCCTGCGCCATATTGAAAGAACGAGGGTAATCGTTCATGTAATCGATATGTCGGGTCTTGAAGGCCGGGATCCATATGAAGACTATCAAACAATCAATAAAGAGTTGGAAGAGTATAACCTGCGCTTGACTGAACGTCCGCAAATCATTGTAGCAAGTAAAATGGATATGCCGGACTCAGAAGATAACTTAGCGGCATTCAAAGAAAAGCTTGAAGAGGACTATCCTGTCTTCCCGATTTCTGCCGTGACGCGTGAAGGGATCCGTGAGCTTCTTTATGCAATTGCCGATAAAATCGAAGAGACGCCTGAGTTCCCTCTTGAACATGAAGAAGAGAATACTGGAATCCACCGGGTTCTATATAAACATACATCACAGTCTGATGAATTTAACATTGAACGCGAATCCGATGGCAGCTTTGCCGTATCAGGATTCAAGATCGAGCGTCTATTCAAAATGACTGACTTCACCCGTGAAGAGTCAATACGTCGTTTCGCCAGACAGCTTCGTTCATTCGGAGTCGACGAAGGCCTTCGCCAAAAAGGTGCGACAAATGGCGATATCGTCCGTATCCTTGAATATGAATTTGAATTTGTTGATTGATTGTAAACCATGATGGCAGGCAAAAGGAGGCGTGCGGAGTTTGAATAAGGCCGATCAGAAGTTTTTCCTCGTTCGAGAGGATGTCCTTCCCGAAGCGATGAAAAAAACACTGGATGCAAAAGAAATGATTGAACGGGGAAAAGCAGAATCAGTTTGGGAAGCGGTACAGCGAGTGGACCTAAGCAGGAGTGCTTTTTACAAATACCGTGACACGGTTTTTCCGTTTCATACAGTTGTTAAGGAAAAGCTGATTACACTGTTCTTCTATCTCGAAGATCGTTCTGGTACTCTATCGGAGCTCTTACGGCTCGTCGCCTCATCCGGATGCAACATCATGACCATCCACCAAACGATTCCTTTGCAAGGACGTGCAAATGTTACCCTATCCCTGAATACAGGTGGGATGACGATGAATATTGATGAACTGCTTACTAAACTGCGTAAAATGGAGTTCGTCGAAAAAGTCGAAATCATTGGTAACGGCGCATGAAAACAGCCTGTACATTTCACATGTACAGGCTGTTTTCATTTGTAAGAGGAAATTAACGATTAACTATTGTAAAAAATCAGAAAATGGCATAACATAAACAGTAGATTTTCCGTGAGAAGGAGTTTATAATATGACATCAAAAATTGCATTTCTTGGACCAAAAGCAACGTTCACGGATTTAGCTGTATCGCGACTATTTCCTAATGATATAAAAATACCGATGAACACGATTCCGGACTGCCTTGATGCTGTTCGGGACGGGGAAGTGAATCACGCGCTCGTGCCGATCGAGAATGCTTTGGAGGGTTCGGTAAATATAACGATGGATTACTTAGTTCATGAAGTCACATTACCGATGAAAGGCGAAGTGACGATTCCCATCCAACAGCATTATATGGTGCATCCGGATCATGCATATCCTGGTTTCAAACCTGACATGGTTTATTCGCATTCCCATGCCATCGCTCAATGCCGCAAATTTCTACATAATGAGCTAAGGGGCATTCCGTATGAGTATGTCACATCCACTGCAGCGGCTGCGAAGATGGTGATGGAGAATCCTGATATCAATATTGCTGCGATTGCAAATGATATGGCTGCAGAAGAGTACGGTTTGACGATTACAAAACAAAATATTCATGATTACGAACATAATCACACCAAGTTTATCGTCGTATCCAACAGTGAAGTCGACTATGAAGGGCATTTGACCGTTGAAGGGGACAAGAAAACGACCTTGATGATTCAGCTGCCTGCCGACCACTCAGGGCAGCTGCACCAAGTCCTTTCCGCGTTTTCCTGGAGGAAACTTAACCTTTCCAAGATTGAATCAAGACCCATGAAAACAGGATTAGGCAATTACTTTTTCATCATCGACATTGAAATGTCCCTTGATGATGTTCTCATCCCAGGAGCGATATCTGAGCTTGAGGCCTTAGGATGTACGGTTTCGATCATGGGAAGCTATTCATGCTTTAAAGTCCAAACTGGAGTACCGCAACGATGATTTATCATTTTTGAACTTCAGCTGAGTTTTGTACAATGAATAAGAAGAGTGCCCCGGGAGTATTTCCGGGGCATTTTTTTATGATGGTTTATATTTACCTTGTACAAGTTCCTAAAACGGTTGGCTGTCATTTTATGAATATAGAAATAGGCAGGTAAAGGGCAGGAAGGCATTAATTTTGAGGATGATGGGCGAAAGTTTTTCATTATAAATAGAGCACATGATTCTGGATGAAAAACAAACACCGATTGTAATGAACGCAAATACAATAAGTAAATCCCGGTAGGCCACCTGTGGAAATAGGAACAGTAATACATACGGTGATGACTAAAACAGTGGATGCACCTTTTTTTAATCAAAAATGGAGAGAGAGGGTGGTGGTCAGCAGAGATGGATAGTCAATTCAAAGAAACTTTCGGTTCTTGGACTCAAGCGATAGGAACTGTCATTTCTGCTGTTGCGGGTACACCATCCAATGTCTTGGACGAAGAATTTCGTGAAAAGTTGGATTTGATTGGAAATGAACTTCAAGCAACAGGAAATGCCCTATTGGCGGACGCAGAAGAAACCTGGTCACTGGATAAATTGGGTAATGTATTACAGGCGATCGGGAATTCGACGGTTATCTTAGGATTAGTCATTGATTTCGATGAAGTAACCAAACAGGAATTGATCATTAAAGGCAATCTGATTCAAGCGTTGGGCGGCGGTACCGCTTTGGCGGGGGCATTCGAAAATCCAGATGAACCGGAGCAGGCCTTCAATGTTACGGGAAATTTGTTGCATGCGATTGGGAATTCGATGCAAGCGATAGGTGGAATTGCCGAACTTAAAAATAGTGTTCAAGATAAAGACCAAGAAAAGGATCAAGAGCAAGAAGAACAAGATAAGGAGGAGCAGGAAGTACAAAAATATCAATATCCTGATTTGGAAGAGAAGCCATCTGATGCTGAGTTGGTTCAAGTGATGGGAGGCTGGATTCAGGCAGTCGGCTCCGTCATTAGTCTTATAGGGCAGTTGAGAAGTAACTAAGAAAACGCCGGGGATGACAGCTCAAATGATAGCAATGCCAATGATGAGAGAGCATAAGGCCAATAAAAAAACCCTCAAAATTTAGGCTTTTGAGGGTTTTTCGTTATTTCAATCGACTAAAATGCCTGCATCCCTCAAAGCACACTCCGCTTCGTCGAGCAGTTCTTCAGATGATGCGCTCAGTGTATGAAGATGGATGCCGCTCGTTAGTTCCGATAAAAAAGATGCGTTCGTTGCCGTCACCCTTGAAAGGAATTGCTGGACTTCTTTACGACTGCTGACCATGATGGAAGCAGTTAGGTCGCCGTAAACGGGGTGCTCGATTTTGACATCCTTCACCGTGATGCCGATATCCACTAGTAAATATAGCTCTTCCTGGGTCCGGGAAGGATCGTGCTGGCAAGCAATGATCCTTTCCGGCTTTTGAGTGCTCCCCGTTTGTAAGTACAGATAGCCTTGGCTCGTGGCAATGATAGGTTCATTCCGCGCTTTCAGGAGGGTTATGTCACCAACGATAACCTGCCGGCTTACATTCGTTATCTGCGAAAGCTCGCTGCCTGTTACTGGCTCCGCGCTTGTTTGCAATAAATGTAAGAGTTTCGTCCGTCTTTCTTCCCCGAGTAATTTCTTTCTTTCCATAAACATTCACCTCTTTAATTACAATCATTCTAACACAGAATGGACGGTTTTATCGAATGGCAGCTATTCCTTCGATGCAGTCTGCCAACTTGTGAATGTCGTCGGCCGTCGTGTTTTTGCCAAAGGAAAAGCGGACGAATTGATGGGCTTCATCTTCGCTCTTCCCAATGGCCATCATCGTTTTTGAAGGATCCTGTTTACCGATTTGACAGGCGCTTCCCGTCGATACAGCGAATCCTTTCTGGTTTAATTCCAGCATGATGTACTGTCCTTGCAATCCAGCGAAGGTCAGAGCCAGAATATGAGGCAATTGCTCGCTTTTTGCTTCGATGATTTGAAAATCGATTTTCCTTTCCGTTAGCCGTTGAATCAATTGCAACCTAAGTGTGGAAATCCTTTTTCGTTCATCTTCCATGATATCCCCCAATTTCTTAGCAGCGGTTACGAAGGAAGCTATTCCGGGGACGTCCACTGTTCCTGGTCGGAAACCATATTCATGAGTGATATTAGGTACCGAAGGCTTCAACTGATGGATGGCCGGGAAAATGACGGCCCCAGTCCCTTTCGGTCCATAAACTTTATGACTGGAAATGGATAGTCCATCACATGAGGCAGCAATCTTCCCAAGCGGTAATTTAGCAAATGATTGGACACAATCCACATGAAAGAAAGCCTGGTGTTTTCGAACGATTTCACTTATTTGCTCAATGGGTTGAATGACCCCGATTTCCGAATTCACATGCTGGACAATGACCAAGCATGTTTTCTCCGACATACATTCCTGCAGATGTTCAATATCAACACGTCCATCTTCCAAATGCCGTAAATAAGTAACCTCGAAGCCTTTTTGTTCAAGCTTTTCCACGAAATTTCCAAGTGATGCATGTTCAGTTCGGCTTACAATCAAGTGGTTCTGCCAGGATGGTTTCGAAGCGATGAATGTATCGATGGCAAGCATGTTGCTTTCTGATCCACCGCTCGTAAAGATGATTCCTTCCTTTTTTATGTCCAGCATTTCTGCTAGTTGCTGCCGTGACATATCCAATAAACGTGCCGCTTCAGAGCCAATATCATGCAAACTGCTCGCATTCCCGAAAAACTTCCGGGATGCTTGGCTGAATACGTCAAGAGCTTCCTCATCAATCGGAGTTGTAGCGGCGTAATCCAAATAAATCAAGAAATCACTTCCATCCTTTAATCTTAAAAAACTCTTGATTATAGTTTAATAATATGTAAATATAGTTGTCAAGACACCTGTCATAAACAGGAGGAATGAAATAATGGTAAAAGCGGAAATCATCGTGATAGGCAGCGGGATTGCTGCCTTGAAAACGGCATTGGAAGCAAGTGAACATAAGCATGTGATACTCATCACAAAATCAAATATCCGTCATGGTAATTCTTATTTAGCACAGGGCGGGATTGCTGCTGCAATATCTGATCGTGACCGAGTATCCTTTCATAAAAAAGATACGCTGGCGGCTGGTCAGCGATATAACAAGGTGAAGGCAGTGGAAAAACTCGTCGAAGAGGCACCTTCGGTTATAGCTGAACTTATTGAATCGGGTATGCGATTTGACCATGATGATGACGGAACTCTATTGCTTGGCATGGAGGGCGCCCACAGTGAACGAAGAATCCTTCATAGTCACGGGGATGCTACAGGAAAGTACATGATGGAACATCTTATAGGGCGCTTGAAAAAATCATCGATTACTGTGATGGAGAATGTTGCTGCAGTGGAGTTGATCATAGGGCAAGATGATTCTTGCATAGGAGTCAAAACACTTGATAAGGCAGGGGATCTTGTTGCCTATCATGCGGAACATACGGTTTTGGCTACAGGCGGCTGTGGTTCCCTATACCATTTTACTTCAAATTCACAAACGGTTTCAGGTGATGGAATCGCACTTGCATTCAAGGCCGGTGCAAAAGTTCGTGACATGGAATTCATACAGTTCCATCCGACCCTGCTTTTTGTGAATGGCAAAGCGAAAGGGCTTGTTTCAGAAGCGGTTCGCGGGGATGGTGCGAGATTAGTGACGGAAATGGGAAGGCCGATCATGGAGGATGTCCATAGCTTAAAAGATCTAGCACCAAGGCATATTGTTGCACAGACGATTTTTTCTTATTTGCAGCGCGGTGAAAAGGTATTTTTGGATATTTCGATGATTAAGGATTTTAAAAATCGTTTTCCGACAGTGAGCTCATTGTGTGAAAAAAGCGGGCTGGACCTTCAATTGGGGAAAATCCCGGTTGCACCAGGAAACCATTTTCTAATGGGAGGGATTGAAGTGGATGAATCGGGGCAAACCTCTGTACCCTCTTTGTATGCAGTTGGTGAAGTGGCATGCACGGGTGTACATGGTGCGAACAGATTGGCAAGCAACTCCCTTCTCGAAGGATTGGTTTTTGGAAATACGCTTGGCCGTTTCCTAGCTAAAGCCCCGGCAAGGTCGATACCGGAAGAGAAAGAGCAGTCCAAGAGTTCCAGTCAAATTTCCTTTTTACCTGATCTCACGACATTACAGGAAAAATTAATGAATGAAGCGGGAATCGTTCGAAATGAAGCGGGTTTAACTCGACTGAAGGATTATCTTGAGACATTTAATATCGAAAAATTGCTGCATATGGAAGTAACGGCATTATCGATACAAGAAATAACGAAAATCAATGCCATAATCGTGGCGTGGCTGATTGCCGAATCCGCATTGACCAGAACGGAAAGCAGGGGCGGTCATTTCCGCAGTGACTATCCAAACGAGGATGACACCCAATGGCTTGAAAATTCGGTTATCCTTGCTTGCACGGATGTAAAAAACCGAGTGAAAGGGAGACGACTATATGAATATATTGAAGCTTAAGCAGATGCTGCAACAATTTTTAATGGAAGATATAGGGGAATGCGATGTAACGAGTGATACGATTTTTGATCAAGGTGAACAAGGAACTTTGACATTCATCGCAAAAGAAGGTGGGGTCTTTAGTGGAGGGGACGTCATCAAGACGGGATTTGCATTGTTGGATGAGCAAATCGAGGTTTTCCTTTTTGTTCAAGATGGCGAAGTTTTCGAAGAAGGACAGCAGCTTGCGAAAATGACCGGCGATATGGCCTCTCTTTTAAAAGGGGAACGGGTCGTTTTGAATTTAGTGCAGCGTATGTCCAGCATCGCTACACAGGCTCATAAAGCTGCCATGATTTTAGCGGGTACGAAGACGAGAGCTTGTGATACGAGGAAAACTACACCAGGCCTGCGGATGCTTGAAAAATATGCGGTCCGTTCCGGCGGGGCATTCAATCACCGATATGGTCTGTATGACGCAGTTATGATAAAGGACAACCATATTTCTTTCGCTGGGTCCATAACGAAAGCGGTTCAAACGGTAAAATCAAAACTGGGACATACCACTAAAGTGGAAGTGGAAACGGAATCAATACAACAGGTGCTTGAAGCAGTGGAAGCCGGTGCAGATATCATCATGTTCGATAACCGGAGCCCCGAAGAAATCAAGCAACTGATTAAATTGGTTCCCGCCCACATCATAACCGAAGCTTCTGGAGGGATCCATTTAGGAAATCTAGCCTCATTTCGGGAAACAGGGGTAGATTATATTTCGTTGGGCAGCTTGACGCACAGTGTCAGGGCACTTGATATTAGCGCAAAGGTTAAAGAATGTGAGGGGATAATAAAATGAACATATTGGAGATGGCTAGTACAGCAGGAAATGCATTGCCTGAAAAGTATAAAACGATGACAAAGGAAGATATGGAGAATCGGGTCCGAGATATCAAGAAACGAATGGGGAACCGTCTTTACATCCCAGGTCATCATTATCAACGGGAGGAAGTCATTCAATTTTCGGATTCAACGGGGGATTCACTTCAATTGGCTCAGCTATCCGCGCAAAATCGCGAAGCGGATTATATCGTGTTTTGTGGCGTGCATTTCATGGCTGAAACAGCCGATATACTGACGGAAGAAGGGCAGACGGTTATCCTTCCTGACATGCGTGCAGGCTGCTCCATGGCAGATATGGCGGATATTGAACAAACGGAACGGGCGTGGACAAAGCTGCAGGATTTATTTGGCGATACGATCCTTCCGCTAACTTATGTTAATTCCACCGCGGCCATCAAAGCTTTTGTAGGGAAAAATGGCGGGGCGACGGTGACTTCTTCCAATGCACAAGGGATGGTCTCATGGGCCCTCTCGCAAAAAGAAAGGATCCTTTTTCTTCCCGATCAGCATCTTGGGAGGAATACAGCCTTTGACCTTGGAATCCCATTGAATGAAATGGCTGTCTGGGATCCGCATAAGGATGAATTGATCTATGAAGGGGAACTCGAAGATCTGAAGGTACTTCTTTGGAAAGGACATTGTTCAGTCCATGAAAATTTCACAACGGCGAATATTGAAACGCTTAGAGCGGAGCAGCCTGAAATGAATATCATCGTTCATCCCGAATGTCGCCGTGAGGTAGTCGCACTGTCAGATTATGCGGGTTCGACATCGTACATCATAAATATGATCGAAAGAGCCGAACCAGGTAGTTCTTGGGCAATCGGCACGGAAATGAACCTTGTCAAGCGACTTATCGCCAATAATCCTGATAAGAACATCATCTCGTTAAATCCGAATATGTGTCCATGTCTTACAATGAACCGGATTGATCTGCCTCACCTGCTGTGGGCGCTTGAATCAATTGAAGAAGGTATAATCATCAATCCGATAAAAGTGGAGAAGAGCATTGCGGATAATGCCATCCTAGCTTTAAACAGAATGCTGGAACGCGTTTGAGTAAGTTCCTTCCATCTTAAAAAGACTTTGGGATCATAAGGAAAAGGGGAGGGCAAGCCTCCCCTTTTCCTTATGTAATCGAAGCAGGTAAGAACTTTTAAAGATTATTCGCTTTAAAAGTATTTCCTTCATTCATATCCCCGGATTTAAATCCTTTATTGAACCACCGTTTCCTTTGTTCGGAAGTACCATGCGTGAAGCTGTCTGGCACCACGTACCCCTGTGCCTTTTCTTGGATACGGTCATCCCCCACACCACTTGCTGCATTCAAGGCCTCATCAAGATCGCCTTCTTCAAGCAAATTCTCTCCTTGCACATGATGTGCCCAAACTCCAGCCAAATAATCGGCCTGTAATTCAAGACGGACAGAGTACCTATTATATTCGGTCTCACTGACCTTTGAACGATCGGGCATTTCCTTTTCCGTTGTCCCGATAAGTGTCTGAACGTGATGTCCGACTTCGTGGGCAATGACATAGGCCATGGCGAAATCCCCGGGTGCCTGGAATTCTTGCTTCAACTCTTGATAAAAGCTGAGATCAATATATAGTTTCATGTCACCCGGACAATAAAATGGCCCTACCGAAGAAGCTGCCATCCCGCAAGCTGATTCGACACTACCTGAGTACAGGACAAGGGTCGGTTCCTTATATTCCAGGCCATTTTTACGGAACTCTTCAGTCCAGACCTGCTCCGTTTCTGCAAGGACGACAGAAACGAACTGCGCAAGTTCCTTCTCTTCATCAGTTTCGACATAAGTGCTGCCATTGTTAGATTCAGTAGAATTCAAGCTGCCTAGCAATTCGCTTGGATTACCGCCAAGGAGTGTCACGATCAATACGATTACCAATCCTACCCCTCCGCCGATTCCGGCCATGCCTTTTCCGCTCATGCCTCTTTTGTCCTCGACATTCGAGCTGCTCTGTCTACCTTTCCATTTCATTATTATTCCTCCCAGGATAAAAGATAAGTACCTGAAGACAAAGCCTTAGGTCATTTACTTTCTTATACCCGGATTTCCCTTGGTTTAGACAGGAGCATAAAAGGAGCGTCATACATGATGGCTTCCTAACCTATAAACCATTGCTTCTTTTTCTTAGATGAATGCAATGGTTTTAGTTGTGGTAGAGAGATGTCAAATCGTTAATTTCCTCTCCAAAAAAGTACTTTCCATTTCCCTAAATCATTGATCCAATCATAAAAGTCATTTTTCACGCATAAGTTTTCATGATAAAAATAATAGCAATTCACCCACTGCTTCATAGAATATATGGACATATGCACAGGAGGGGTTAACAGCGTGAAAATTCATATAGTCCAAAAAGGCGATACACTTTGGAAACTCGCCAAAAAATACGGCGTCAGTTTTGAAGAACTTAAAAAAGTTAACACGCAATTGAGCAACCCGGACATGATGATGCCCGGAATGAAAATTAAAATACCAGGGACATCCGGAGCTGTAATAAAAGAAACGGGTAAACCAAACGTGAATATTCAGCCGGGAATGAAAGAATCCCAAATTCTACCGTACCAGGTTCAGCCTGCACCTATGAAAGAGCAGCAAGTTATGCAAAAACCGGCTATTAAAGAACAGCCGAAATTTCAACAGCCGGTAAAAGAGCAACCGAAATTTCAACAGCCGATAAAAGAGCAACCGAAATTTCAACAACCGGTAAAAGAACAGCCAATTGTTCAGAAACCAGTCAAAGAGCAGCAGATTGTTAAACAGCCTAAGAAAGAGCAGCAGATCGTTCAGCCAAAGCCAATCATTAAAGAAAAGCAAATAATCGTTCCTAAAGAAGTGCCGGTGCCCATGCCAGTGATACCGGAAATCGATATCAATAATTATTATATGGTCAACATGACCAATATGAGTGTGCAAAAGCCACCTGCACCACCACCTTTACCTAAGAAAAAAGAAGAGCCTGCAGTCACTAAAAAGAAGAAGAAAAAGCCAGCTGTACAGCCAGCTCAGGAAGAGTTTGAGCCGGTGGATGATTGTATTCCAGTAACGCCAATTTTGCCAGGAAGCGGTTATTGTATTCAGCCGCCACCGTGGGCGCATATGCACATGCAAGCCCCTTATCAAGGCGCTCAAGGGTATCAGGCGGCTCCGGAAACACATGGTTATCAAATGATGGAAGAGAGCTCGGGTCTTTGGGGAGAATCTCCTGACATGCAAATGATGGATCAAGGATTCGTTCAAGGGGCGAGCATGAATACACCAAGCCAGCAACATTATCCATATCAAGCCTCCGCACCGGTTCCGCACCATTATTATGGAGGGATGAATCAACAAGCTCAAGTGGCAGGTTCATATATGCCACAAGATTTTGAGTCACCAGACGAATCGCCATCTTTATACAATAACAATAACTTCCCTCAGCAGTATAACCAGGCTGCCGGTGAAGAAGAAGAAGATTGCGGCTGTAATAAGGGGCTACTTGGAACTTATGGGCCGGAAGTGAAGGGGCAGTATCAAGGAAACCAAAAAATGGATGCAAAGGCACAACACCATCCAGACTATCACGAATATCAATCCGTACAATCACAGCAGCAACAACAGGCCTCATACCCAGGGATGTCACCTAAAGAGTCTCAGATGCCATATCAATATGATGATGAGTCAGTAGAATCATATGATGAATTCATGATGATGGGCGGTCAAAACGGAGGCCAGCCAGGCATGATGATGGGCAGTCAAAACGGAGGTCAGCCAGGCATGATGATGGGCGGTCAAAACGGAGGCCAGCCAGGCATGATGATGGGCAGTCAAAACGGAGGCCAGCCAGGCATGATGATGGGCGGCCAAAACGGAGGCCAGCCGTGGATGATGGGCGGTCAAAACGGAGGCCAGCCGTGGATGATGGGCGGCCAAAACGGAGGTCAGCCAGGTATGATGGGCGGCAAAACGGAGGCCAACCAGGCATGATGATGGGCAGTCAAAACGGAGGCCAGCCAGGCATGATGATGGGCAGTCAAAACGGAGGCCAGCCAGGCATGATGATGGGCGGCCAAAACGGAGGCCAGCCGTGGATGATGGGCGGTCAAAACGGAGGCCAGCCGTGGATGATGGGCGGCCAAAACGGAGGTCAGCCAGGTATGATGGGCGGCCAAAACGGAGGCCAGCCAGGTATGATGATGGGGGGCCAAAACGGAGGTCAGCCAGGTATGATGATGGGTGGCCAAAACGGAGGTCAGCCAGGTATGATGATGGGGGGCCAAAACGGAGGCCAGCCAGGTATGATGATGGGTGGTCAAAACGGAGGTCAGCCAGGTATGATGGGCGGTCAAAACGGAGGCCAGCCAGGTATGATGATGGGTGGCCAAAACGGAGGTCAGCCAGGTATGATGGGCGGTCAAAACGGAGGCCAGCCAGGTATGATGATGGGTGGTCAAAACGGAGGTCAGCCAGGTATGATGGGCGGTCAAAACGGAGGCCAGCCAGGTATGATGATGGGCGGTCAAAATGGAGGCCAGCCAGGTATGATGATGGGCGGCCAAAACGGAGGCCAGCCAGGTATGATGGGCGGTCAAAACGGAGGCCAGCCAGGTATGATGATGGGTGGTCAAAACGGAGGTCAGCCAGGTATGATACCGGAACAGTTTGGTGGTCAGCGGGGTATGATGCCGGAACAATTTGGTGGTCAGCGGGGCATGATGCCGGGGCAGTTCGGTGGTCAGCCGTGGATGATGCCGGGACAGTTTGGTGGTCAGCCGGAAGCTATGTTACCAGGACAAATGGGAGGCCAGCCAGGCCAATTCGGGGGCGTACGTGCGCCTGAAACATTTGGGATACCGACATATGCAGATGAAAGCGATGACTACTAATTATCAAGGAGACAGTGTTTTTAACACTCGTCTCCTCTCTTATTTAAATCGTAAGCCAAAGAAAGTCCACCATATTCAAAGCAGTGTCTATTTAATAACTTTTGAAAAGGGTCATCCAATGATCCTTAAAGGATTCGACAGTTTTGAAAAATGGGATCGGCAAAGAGAATTGACTTCTTTGTTAAAACAAAAGGGATTTCATCAAACGTATTATATTCATCAGAATTTAATGCCCTTTCAATTTAAAGGGAAATGGTATGGCAGTATGGACTATTTTCCGCCGAATAAGAAAAAATTTAGATTTTCCAATCATAAGGACCGCTTAGAGGGTATTCAGTTACTGGAAAGCTTCCATGATGTGTCGGAACATCTCTCCATTAACGCGCCTGCGTTCAATCAATCAAAAAAGTGGAAAGAACGCTTATCACTATTTAAAAAGAACTTTTCTTATGTTCGCCAATATGTTTCCGAGGATATTATCAAGGAATGGATCAGATGGGGTGAATGGTCGCTAGAGGGGTTTGATAAAAATCAGTCTTTATGGAATAAGGAAAAGAAAGTCATCATTCATGGTGATTGTGCCCACCACAATTTCTTGCGGAGAGCGGACGGCACTTTGACTTTAATCGATTTTGACTTAATGGCAAATGCCCCGAGGTGCATTGATTATTTACAATATGCAAATCGAATTTTGAATCATTTGGAAGATGCGGCCAACGAGCTGTGGGAAGTGCCGCAATTGCAAAGGTATCAGTCAGACCTGGCCTTTTTATATGCTTTAACTTATCCTACCGATATTTTCCGTGAATGGAATCGTCTTAATAAAAGTTCTTCTCAGCTTCATTCGGTCTGGAAAATGTCAGTGGATGGATTTTCGGAGCGGATGGAGATGAATGAAAAATTGGCGAAAAGGATTTCTTCCCTAAATAGGAATTAAAACGGGTTTCTGGCCATAACTTACAGAGTACATTTCCCGTTCGACACCCATGCTAATTATGAGCGGAATATAGCTCATTCTATTGCAATGGGAGGGTCATTGGTGCAGAAAATAAAATGGGCACTGCCGCTTTGTACGGTATTGGCCGCCGTCAGTTTGGTTGGATGTGCTAATAATGATACAGCGGAAAATGAAAATATCACGAATGAAACAGGGTACCATGAAAAAGATGCATTGGTACGCAACATCAATTATGAGAATATGGTGCAAGGTCTATACGATAAAGATGGTTCGTACAGTAAGAGTGACCGTAACTACCATGGACATGAAAGTAAACCGCTTAAGGCACGATCATCTTATTATAATTCTTATGAAGGCGATTTAGCCGACAAAGTCAATGGTGTCGCCAATAAAGTCGAGCCGGTTACCGATGCCAGGACAATTATCATGAAAGACGAAATGCTGGTAGCCTTGCTGCTTGATGATTACAGTCAAGCAAAAGATGTTAAAGAAAGAATCAAGAATGAAATCGGGCCGCTTACCAATGGCCGGACCCTATATGTCACCACCGATGAAGGTGTCTATTTCAGGACGATGACACTGGATAACGATCTTCGGGATGGCGATACGAGGGAATTAATCATTTTGGATGCCAATGACATGTTCGATAACCTTAACATTCACGAAAATCACTTAAAATAATTAGTGGGCTGACGCGATATGGTGTCAGCTCTTTTTGATTTTTTTCTGGTTAATAATCCTTATTTGGGGTCAAACTACTTAAAAAGTAAACGCCTTAAGAGGTGAGTATATTGACTAATAAACTTAGAATCCAATTTTTCATGACACTTTTCATATTGCCATTTTGCTTAACCGTTTTTGCCGAAGAAACCGTTCAAAAGGAAAATGATCCAATTGAAAGGAAGGTCATTCTTCAGCGTATGTATCTTGATGGCGAGTTAAGTGAAGAGAAATTGACAGAAACAATTTGGTCGATGGAGGACTTTTGGTCAAAATATGAAGGATGGAAAGTAGTTGATCAAAATGAAGAGCAGATTGTCATGAAGAAAATTGAAAATGACATATCTCCGCTTTTAAAAGCGAATGGTTACCTTGGGATGAGGGAAGATGGTACGTTATCCATTTTTATCGGAAGGCCAGAACACGCCAAGATCATTCATACTTTCTACCAAATAGACATTGGTAAACTTGAAGTATACAAGCAGGAGGAACTCCAAAAAGGGATTCCGATCATGAATAAAGACCAATATAAACAGCTCATTAAAGAATATGAGCCATATTCGGTAAACTAGGATGGGATGACACCCGTCCTCTTTTGTTTTTCAACGGAAAACCAAAATCCCCATATGCAAAACAGGATATCCTCCATTGTAAAAGTCATTGCGCCAACTAAATAACTTTTAATGAACAACCCACCCTTTTTATGATAAAATGAGAGGTACAGCAAAATCAGGGAGAGAATTAATTTGTATGATTATATAAAAGGCAAGGTCGATTATATTGGGCCTGAATACATAGTTGTGGAAAATGGGGGGATCGGATATCAAGTGATGACGCCGAATCCTTTTATTTTTTCCGCTCAATACCAGAAGGAAGTCCAAGTTTTTTTGTATCATTATGTTCGTGAGGATATGGCTGCATTATACGGATTTCAGACTCGTCAAGAAAAAGCGTTATTCACAAAATTATTGAATGTAACCGGAATCGGGCCGAAGGGTGCTCTAGCCATATTGGCATCAGGCCAAGTTGATCAGGTGGTGCAGGCAATCGAAAATGAAGATGAATCGTTCTTGGTGAAATTCCCGGGAGTCGGAAAGAAAACGGCACGGCAGATGATTCTCGATTTAAAAGGGAAACTTGAGAATATTATTCCGGATGCGTTTCCAAGCTTGTTTAACGAAGGCGTCACGGCTGCACTCAGTCCAAATGGTTATTCGGAGGAATTGGCTGAAGCCATTCTTGCCTTGAAGGCTCTTGGTTATTCTGAAAAGGAAGTCCAAAAGGTTGCCAAGAAATTGCAAGCTGAAGATATGACGACCGAGCAATATATTAAGAAAGCATTGCAAATGATGTTAAGATAAGGAGTGGCGCAATGGAGGAGAGAATATTCAATCAGGAAGCCGATTTGAACGAACTGTCCTTTGAACAAAGCCTGCGGCCGCAAAACTTAAAGCAATATATCGGACAGGATAAAGTGAAAGCGAATTTGAGTGTATACATCGAAGCGGCAAGGATGCGTGAAGAAACGCTCGATCATGTACTTTTATATGGACCTCCTGGCCTTGGAAAGACGACGCTTGCCGTCATCATCGCCAATGAAATGGGTGTGAATATCCGCACGACTTCCGGTCCCGCCATTGAGCGGCCGGGAGATCTGGCGGCCATTTTGAGTGCACTTGAACCGGGTGATGTATTGTTCATTGATGAGATTCACCGTCTTCCTCGTGTCGTTGAAGAAGTGCTATACCCGGCTATGGAGGACTTCTGTCTGGATATTGTAGTCGGTAAAGGGCCGGAAGCCCGTTCGATCAGGATCGACTTGCCGCCGTTCACACTCGTAGGTGCCACGACACGTGCAGGCTCATTGTCTGCACCGCTCAGGGACCGTTTTGGCGTCTTGAGCCGTCTTGAATATTATACGGAAAATCATTTGACCGATATCATCATCCGTACAGCAAGAATCATGGATACGGAAATGGATGACCAAGCAGCGGCTGAGCTGGCAAGAAGGTCTAGGGGCACCCCGAGAATTGCTAATCGGCTTTTACGGAGGGTCAGGGATTTCGCCCAGGTACGCGGTGATGGTACGATAACGGCCGAACTTGCCGATTATGCGCTTGAATTAATGCAGGTCGACCGTTTAGGACTCGATCATATTGACCATAAATTACTTAAAGGGATCATTGAAAAATTCCGTGGCGGACCCGTGGGACTGGAAACGATTGCTGCAACGATTGGCGAAGAGGCACATACAATCGAAGATGTGTATGAACCATATCTGTTACAGGTCGGTTTTCTTCAGCGGACCCCAAGAGGCCGGATGGCAACACAGCTGGTTTATGAGCATTTCGGCATGGAGATGCCTGAATGATGAATATACCAAAGATAGTCATGATTCTGGGTGTGATTATATTCGTGATTGGTTTTGCGATGAAATATATTCATCTCGGCAGGCTGCCGGGAGATATATTACTGAAAAAGGGGAATACGACGTTTTACTTCCCTATCGTTACATCAATCATCGTCAGTGTTGTGTTGTCCGCGATTTTTTATTTGATCGGCCGTTTTAAATAATGATTACAGCTTGATAGACACGTAAGGAAGTGGAACAGATGAAATTGGATATGTTTGATTTTCATTTACCGGAGGAACTGATTGCCCAAGTTCCTTTGGAGGATAGAGAAGCGAGTAGATTGATGGTGCTGGACAAAGAAACTGGTAAGCTCCAGCATGATGTATTCAGCCATATCACGGAATATATCAAACCAGGAGATTGCCTGGTGTTGAATGATACGAAGGTGCTGCCGGCACGACTATACGGCAGTAAAGAAGGAACGGGTGCAAAAATCGAAGTATTGCTGCTTAAGCAAGAGCATGATGATGTATGGGAAACGCTTGTGAAGCCAGCCAAAAGGATTAAAGAAGGCTCGACAATCGTTTTTGGCGATGGTAAGCTGAGTGCCGTCTGTACAGGTGTACTCGAGCATGGCGGCCGTATCCTTGAATTTAAATATGAAGGCATATTTTATGAAATACTAGAGAAGCTTGGCGAAATGCCATTACCTCCATATATCAAGGAACAACTCGACGACCAGGACCGTTATCAAACAGTTTATGCGCGTGAACGGGGATCTGCAGCGGCACCTACCGCTGGCCTGCATTTTACGGAGGATTTGCTCGAGAAACTTAAAGGGATGGGTGTCCACATCGCTTTCATCACGCTGCATGTTGGGCTTGGTACGTTCCGTCCAGTAAGTGTCGACGATATTGACAGCCACGAAATGCATTCGGAATTTTATCAAATGACGGAAGGCACTGCCAGATTACTGAACGATGTGAAAGAAAAAGGCGGGAAAATCATTACGGTCGGCACTACGTCCACAAGGACTTTGGAAACGATTGCGTCCCGAAATGATGGGGTTTTCAAGGAAGAGAATGGCTGGACGAGCATCTTCATTTATCCTGGTTATGAATTCAAAGGGATAGATGCGATGATAACGAACTTCCATTTGCCTAAATCGACTTTAATCATGCTTATTTCTGCACTTGCAGGCAGGGAGCATGTCCTTCATGCATATGAAACGGCAGTGGAAGAAAAATACAGGTTCTTTAGTTTTGGAGATGCAATGTTAATTAAGTAATATATAAGAGTGAGAAGCTCTTGAAGGGAGTTATTGCGTTGACTGCAATACGATATGAGTTAATCAAAACATGTAAACAGACAGGGGCACGGCTAGGCCGGGTCCATACGCCGCATGGTTCTTTTGAAACGCCGGCATTTATGCCGGTTGGAACGATGGCTACTGTCAAAACGATGTCCCCGGAAGATTTGAAACAAATGGGGGCAGGTATCATCCTGAGCAATACATACCACCTATGGCTGCGCCCGGGGCATGAAATCATCAAGGAAGCTGGCGGATTGCATAAGTTCATGAACTGGGATCGGGCGATTTTGACCGACTCAGGCGGTTTTCAAGTCTTCAGTTTAAGCGAGTTCCGCAAAATTGAAGAAGAGGGCGTACATTTCAGGAACCATCTGAATGGCGATAAATTATTTTTATCTCCGGAAAAAGCGATGGAAATACAAAATGCGCTTGGCTCTGATATTATGATGGCATTTGATGAATGTCCGCCATTTCCGGCGACTGAAGAGTATATGAAGAAGTCGGTTGAACGGACATCGCGCTGGGCGGAACGCTGTTTAAATGCACATGAGCGTCCAAATGACCAAGGGCTGTTCGGAATCGTTCAAGGCGGGGAGTTTGAAAATCTTCGCAAACAAAGTGCAAAAGACCTTGTCTCCCTTGACTTCCCGGGTTATGCTATTGGAGGACTATCCGTAGGGGAACCGAAGGATATCATGAACCGCGTCCTTGAATTTACAAGTCCGCTGCTGCCAACTGACAAACCGCGTTATCTGATGGGGGTCGGTTCACCGGACTCATTGATCGATGGGGCACTCCGCGGTGTCGATATGTTTGACTGTGTACTGCCGACGCGAATTGCGCGTAATGGTACGCTCATGACGAGCAATGGGCGGCTGGTTGTGAAAAATGCGAAGTATGCACGCGATTTCGGTCCAATCGATGAAAATTGCGATTGCCATGTTTGCAAGAATTATAGCCGGGCATATATCCGCCATTTGATTAAATGTGAAGAAACCTTTGGGATTCGTCTTACGACTTACCATAATCTTCATTTTCTGTTAAACTTGATGGAACAGGTCAGACAAGCTATTCGAGAAGATCGTCTTGGAGACTTTAGGGAAGAGTTTTTTGAGCAGTATGGTTTCAATGAACCAAATGCGAGAAACTTCTAATTCCATAAATATTTTAATGAACGAAAGGAGTGAATATACAAAATGGGTTCTTTAACACAAATACTTCCGTTGATTTTAATGTTCGTATTGTTCTATTTCTTATTGATCCGCCCTCAGCAAAAACGCCAAAAAGCTACGCGAAACATGCAAAGCAGCTTGAAAAAAGGTGATAAGGTTGCGACTATCGGCGGCATGCACGGAACAATCGATGCAATCGATGAACTGCAAATCGTCATTAAATCATCAGACGGTTCAAAACTAACTTTTGACCGTGCTGCAATCCGTGAAATTACTGAAAGCGCACCAAATAAAGAAGCAACTCTATAAGACAAACGAAAACCGGGCCATGTGCCCGGTTTTTTGCTGTGTTTTTTAATCGGTGCGGGAGTCGGAACTCATGTTGACCCCAAGTACGCCGCCCATCATGGCCGTAATCACGAAACAGCCATAGTATATCCATTGCTTGATGGTGAAAAGTGCATCGTGACCTAAATATTGAAAAAGGAACACGACCAACAGATAAAGCAGCCCAGTGCTTCCGCCCAAGAATAATCCTTGCTTTTTCCCTTTGCCGCCTGAAATGAATCCACCAATGAACAGCGATAAAAAGGACACGATCATGATCACGTATGTCAGGGATGATTCCGTCAGTGAAGTAAAACGAAGAAGGATGGAAACGATTAAACTTGCAATCATCGCTATGGCAAAGATGGAGCCTACGCCATAAATTACGGCGACACTCATTTTTTTAGTTTCGATGGGTATTCCTCCTTTTTAAAAGGCTGATACGTTTAGCCTGTTTATGTGTTTGTACAAGCATATTCCCCGTATCTAACCTTTAGACCAGGTTTAAGAAGCTTCCCGCAAAATTAGCAAAGATTATGGAGTAATTTTTCAGTTCCCAAGCCATGCTATGGATGAAGGAAGTGTTATTGAAGTGGATATCTATATAGGGATTATTTTTCGAACGACGGTAATCTATCTAGTCATCTGGTTCCTTTTTCGAATGATGGGTAAGCGGGAAGTTGGGGAACTGAGCGTTCTTGATTTAGTGGTATCCATCATGATAGGGGACATTGCTGTGCTATCCTTTGAAGATTTGGAAAAACCGTTTATCCGACAGACTATCCCAATGTTTGTCCTCGCGATCCTCCAAATTACATTGGCATTTGCCTCATTGAAAAGTGTCAAACTTCGCTATTTCATGGACGGTAAGCCGCAGATCATCATTAATCAGGGGAAAATAGATGAAAAAGCAATGCGCAGACAACGATATAATTTTGATGACTTATTGACCCAGCTTCGTGAACAAGGAATTATTGATTTAAACGAAGTTCAATTTGCCATCCTTGAAACTTCAGGAAGGCTCTCAGTGATTAAAAAATGCGACGAAGAAAGGTCGGAAAGTCAGGTTCCATTCCCGCTAATTGTCGACGGAGAGATACAGGAAGAAAATCTTGATAAAATTGGGAAAAATCATTTTTGGCTCCGGCACCAGTTGAAAAAATTGGGAGAAACGAATATTAAAGAGATTTCGATTTGCGGGTACATAGATGGCCAATTTTACATTGATAAAAATGAAACGAAGAAATGACCGAAGCCTTTTAATGCTTCGGTTCATTTTATTTCCAAGCGAATTTTGATAAAAAACCGCCCACTACAGGAATCCTGATCAGATCCGCTTTTTTTATGCTGCCGGTCATGAGCAGGAAAAATGTGAACAGCAGGATAACGACCGTCACGGAAAGCAAAAGCCGTATGCCCAGAGGCTGTGAGGAGAGCGGGAATTGATAAAGATAATAACCGCCCCATCCGGAAATTAAAGCAAGGACCAATGCTGACATATAGCTGCGGAAATGAAGCGTGAAAGGGACGACCTTCAGCACGGTTGAAAAATGCAGGAAGGTAACGAGCATCGTACCGACAGCTATCCCGATTGCGGCTCCCATGATCCCGAAACTTTCCTTGGACGCCAGCAGCCAGATCACACCGATTTTAAGGATGTTCCCAGCCAGGCTGTTGAACATTGCGGCCTTTGCAAGATCCAGTGCTTGCAGCATGGATTGCAGCGGATATTGAAAGTAATAAAGGATGAAAAAAGGTGCCAGGAATTTAATGAAAACAGCAGCATGCGAAGAGCCATACATGACTTGTAAAATCGGTTCGGCAAAGATGAACAGAATGACGATAGCTAAACAGCCTGTGATGAAGGTGATTTTCAGGGCCTGCTGAAGCCTGTGTTCAACGAGTGAAAAGTTTCCGGTCGTACGGGCTTCACTCACTGCCGGGACAAGTGCCGTCGCCAATGAAGATGTAACGAAGGAAGGAAGCATGAGTAAAGGCAAGGCGTACCCTGTTAACTCCCCGTATTGACTTGTGGCTGCGGCCGCGGTGACTCCGGCAAGTGCCAAACTCTGGGCGACCACTATCGGTTCGAAAAACCACGAAACCGATCCAATCATCCTGCTCCCGGTGGAAGGAAGGGCAATCCCCATCAATTCGGTGAACGTTCCTTTTCCGGATTTGACATTCTTGAAGAAACCCTTTCTGAACTTAAAATGTTTCTTTAATTTAAAGCTGGTCAATAAGTAGATGAGAGATACAAGCTCACCGATAATCGATGCGAACATCGCCCCAGCTGCAGCATATTCGATTCCATATGGCAAAAAGGCCTTCGTCAGGACGGCTATGAAAGTGATTCGGGCCACCTGTTCGATAACTTGTGAGAAAGCGAAGGGTTTCATATTTTGCTTGCCTTGGAAATAACCTCGCAGTACGGATGAAATGGCGATGATCGGTACGATAGGGGCAATCGCCATTAGAGGCCATACCGTCCGTTTGTCAGTGAATAGGTATTCTGAGAGAGCCGGTGCGAAAAGCAGCATAGCAGGAGTGAAAATCATCGATAGAGTAAAGGTGCAGGCCAAAGAGACGACAAGGATTTTCTTGATTTTCCGCTCATCGCCTCTGGCATTGGCCTCAGCCACGTATTTCGAAATGGCGATTGGCAGGCCTAACTGGGTTATGTTCACGACGAGAAAGAGGGTCGGTAAAGCCATCATATATAAACCAACGCCTTCTTCGCCGATGAAGCGGGCGATGACAATGCGGTTAATGAAACCAAGAACCCTTGTAATCAGGCTTGCGATTAATAAAATCAGCGTCCCTTTTAAAAATTTGGACATTGAACTCCCTCCCTGCCTTCTCAAAAAAGCGGTTATGCTATACAATTATCTATATGCTTGTACTTGGACAAAGCATGACAAAAGTGTTTGTTTGCGTTCTTACAAATGATCGAAATCCTTCTAAGAAAATGCGCATTCATTTGAGAATCATTTTTACTGGAGGCAAAGTGATGGTAAAAAAGAATCATCCCTATCAAAGGTATTATTTAAAGGTACGTCCATTTTTGAAGAGCAAGCGTGAGGAATTTCAAATGATCGGATTGAATGCCGTAACAGAGGAAGACATATGGGGAACCTTAACCAAAAATAAATGGAAGCGTCCGCAGGAAAACATTCACCTTCATGAACTTGTCGCAGATATCGTGACATTTTCAAGCAACCAGTTTATGACCTTCCAAATGGTCGAAGCTTATAAATCACCAAACCTATTTGAGCCGCTTTCTGAAGAGGAACTGAAGGAACTTTTGAAAGAATGATGCAAAGATATACTAAAATTGACAGCTGTTTGTATATGTCTCATAATAGATATGGTTATGCTTTTTTTGGAAAAAGCATGGGAAGCTGTGTCTTTTTTTCTCAAGAAACAAAGGGTATGCAGTAATCATATAAACTAAAAATGACAGTTTTTTTAACTTCAGGAACAGGCGTATTATAGAAAGGGGCCTACTACATAATGGTAAAAAGAAGCAGGATCGTTGCGTTTTTTCTAATCGCACTATTGATTTTCGCAGCGATGGGGACGACTTCAAAAGGAATCCTAAAGGATATCAAGCTGGGTCTTGATCTTCAAGGCGGTTTTGAAGTGTTGTATGAAGTAAAACCTCTGTCTGGGGAAAAGATCACCCCGGATGTTTTACGGGCTACAGTAAGCTCACTTGAGCGGCGTGTCAATGTTTTGGGCGTTAGCGAACCTAACATTCAAATCGAAGGGAAAGACCGGATCCGCGTTCAATTGGCTGGAGTCAAAGACCAAAACAATGCTCGTGAGATTCTCTCGACACAAGCAAAATTATCTTTCCGTGACTACAACGATAAGGAAATGATGACCGGTGCCGACCTGAAAGAAGGCGGCGCGAAACAAACGTTCCAAGATAATAAACCGGTTGTCGAAGTCACATTGAAAGATGTAAATAAGTTTAAGAATATCACCCAAAAAATATCCTCGATGGAAAGTCCGACTAATGTACTTGCAATCTGGCTGGATTTCGAGGAAGGAAAAGATTCCATTAAGGATACAGCCTCACAGGACAATATGATATCCGCACCAGCTGTAAGTGAGGTTTTCAATACGAAGAAGGTGTATATTACCGGTCAATTCACGGTTGAAGAAGCGAAAGAGCTTGCAGCCCTTCTGAATGCAGGTGCCTTGCCTGTAGATTTAAAAGAAAAGTATTCCACTTCTGTAGGTGCCCAGTTTGGTGCAGGTGCACTGAATGATACTATTTTTGCGGGAATCATCGGAATTGCACTTGTTTTTATCTTCATGCTTGTGTATTACCGCTTCCCGGGATTCATTGCAGTCGTCACTTTAAGCATATACATTTTCTTGACGCTATTAGTGTTCGATTGGATGAATGCGGTCCTTACGCTGCCTGGTATTGCGGCATTGGTACTCGGGGTCGGAATGGCTGTCGACGCCAATATCATAACCTACGAGCGAATCAGGGATGAATTGAAACTCGGTAGATCTGTTAAAGCGGCATATAAAGAAGGTACGAAAAATTCACTTTCTACAATTACGGATGCGAACTTAACGACCTTACTTGCTGCAGCCGTTCTGTTCTATTATGGAACAAGCTCGGTTAAAGGGTTTGCCACCACTTTGATCATTTCGATTTTAATGAGTTTCATAACAGCCGTCTATGGTACACGCCTCTTCATGAGCCTGTGGGTGAATAGCGGGTTCCTTGACAAACGTACAACATGGTTTGGCGTGAAGAAGAAATACATTCACGATTTATCCGAGAAAATTGATTTAATGTCATTGCCAACACGCTTTGATAAAATCGATTTCGTCAAACATCGGAAAGTCTTTTATGGCATTTCAATCGGTGTCACCATTATCGGGATCATTTTCCTGCTCGTCTTCAGATTGAATCTAGGGATTGATTTCACGAGCGGTACCCGAATCGAGATTGCGTCCAAAGATGTCTTGACGACTCAGCAAGTCAAAACCGAAATGGGCAAGGTCGGTATTGATGAGAAGGATATCAAGGATGTCAGGCTCGCTGGAAAAGAAAATAAAAATGCTGTCGTTCGGACAGTCGGTGTCCTCGATAAACAGGAAATCGCTGAATTGAAGGACCATTTCAAGGAGGATTACGGAGCAGAACCGAATGTGAGCACCGTATCACCGACTGTAGGAAAAGAGCTTGCGAAAAATGCCATGTTTGCGTTAGCGATTGCATCAATCGGGATCATTTTGTATGTATCGATACGATTTGAATGGCGAATGGCTGTTCCTGCCGTGGTCGCGCTTATACATGATGCATTCTTCATCATCACGATTTTTAGCTTACTCAGGCTCGAAGTGGATATCACCTTCATTGCTGCGGTTCTGACGATCGTCGGTTATTCGATCAATGATACGATCGTAACCTTTGACCGTATTCGTGAAAACCTGCGCTTCAGCCGTAAAATCAAAACCGTCGAAGAACTTGAGAACATTGTGAACATCAGTATCAGGCAAACTTTGACGAGATCCATTAACACGGTTCTGACCGTTCTCATTACGGTTATCGGGTTGATGATCTTCGGTAGTGAAGCTATCCGTAACTTCTCCATTGCGCTGTTTATCGGTTTAATATGCGGCGTGTATTCATCGCTATTGATCGCTTCCCAATTCTGGCTTGATCTGAAAATCAGGGAATTGAAGAAGAAAGGTCCGCTGAATACCGCAAAAGAAAAGAAACAAAGTCTTGAAGGACAAGTTTAAAAGGTGAGAGAGGGCTGGCATGATGCCAGCCTTCTTTTTGTTGAACCTAGTTTATTGAATAGGGAATTACAGCCAATTATGAGTTTAAAATAAAATTGAATCTGGTATATTCGTTTTGTATAATGAGTAAGTTGAGGGGTGAATAAATGTTAAAGCCAAAAACCCGGTGGAACTTACGAACTGCCGATGAAAACAAAGTTGCTGTACTAGCTGAAGAGCTTCATATCACACCTTTGGTTGCAGCCCTGCTTGTGAATCGAGGCTTGGATACGATTGAAAGTGCCCGATCATTTTTATTTGTAAAAAATCAAACTTTTCATGATCCATTTTTATTGAAGGATATGGATAAAGCGGTATATAGAATAAGAGAAGCCATTCAAAATGGAGAAAAAATACGTATATTCGGTGATTATGATGCGGATGGCGTGACATCGACCACAGTGATGATGACGGCGCTGACGAGATTGGGTGCCGATGTTGATTTTTATATCCCGAATCGGTTTACAGAAGGATATGGTCCGAATCCGATGGCATTCCGCCTTGCAGCTGAGCAAGGGGTGAAGGTATTAATAACCGTTGATACCGGAATTTCTGCAGTCGATGAAGCGAAACTTGCCGGCGAGCTTGGCATGGATTATATTTTGACCGACCACCATGAACCGGGACCGGAACTGCCTGAGGCATTGGCAATCATCCATCCTAAACTTGAGGACAGTTCCTATCCATTTAAAGACCTTGCCGGAGTAGGGGTTGCATTTAAGCTGGCACACGCCCTGCTTGGGGAATTGCCTGAGGATTTGCTTGAAATAGCGGCAATCGGCACGATAGCGGATTTAGTGCCTTTACAAGGGGAAAACCGTGTCATTGCTGCGAAAGGCATCGAGCAGTTACGTTTGACGCGCCGCCCGGGACTTGTTGCCTTAATGAAAGTGGCGAATGTTCAGCAGGAAGCATTGAATGAAGAATCGATCGGCTTTGCGATGGCACCGCGGATCAATGCTGTCGGGCGCCTTGGAGATGCCGACCCCGCTGTGGATTTATTGATGTCCACAAACCTGGAAGAAGCAACGGAACTTGCCAATGAAATCAATGATATCAATAAAGAGCGGCAGGAAATGGTTGCAGCAATGGCGGAAGAAGCGATTGCTGAAGTCGAGGAAAACTTCCCTCCGGAGTCCAATGGCGTGCTCATCATCGGAAGGGAAGGCTGGAACGCCGGAGTTGTGGGGATTGTGGCCTCTAAACTTGTTGAACGCTTTTACCGGCCCACGATTGTATTGAGCTATGACCGGGAAAAGGGATTAGCTAAAGGTTCTGCTCGGAGCATCGCCGGTTTCGATCTTTTTCAAAGTCTTTCCGCCTGCCGTGAAATGCTGCCTCATTTCGGTGGACATCCGATGGCTGCTGGAATGACATTGAAAATTGAAGATGTTCAGGAGCTTAGGGACCGCATGAACTTGATTGCGAAGGAACAACTGAATGAAGAGGACTTCAAACCCATTACAAACTTGGACGGAGCAACGACTTTAGCAGAAATTTCCATTCAAACGATTCAGGAAATGAGCTTGCTGGCGCCATTTGGGGTTACGAATCCTAAGCCGAAGATTTTGATAGATTCCGTCCAGCTTTCAAGTGTCCGCAAAATTGGTGCCAACCAAAATCACTTGAAGGTCCAGCTGGAAGATGGTGAAAATCACAAACTTGACGGTGTGGGCTTCGGTCTCGGTCATTTTGTCGATGAAATAGCTCCGCACGCTGAAGTCTCGGTTATTGGTGAGCTTTCCATCAATGAATGGAATAATATGAAAAAGCCCCAGATCTTTGTCCAGGATGTCTCGGTAAACCATTGGCAGTTATTCGATTACCGCGGCAAGGGACAGGCAGAGAAGTGGCTTGCCGAAATTCCTGTACAAACCCGGAAGATCGTCATTTTCTCGGAAGGTATTTATAGCAGATATCCATTTTTGCAAAACCATCCAGATCTCGTTCATATCAAGAATGAACTGGATGCAGAGCAGCTCGACTGCTTCGAAGGTCATTTGGTATTAATGGACATGCCGCCGTCCAGAGAATATTTGAAACGGGTGATTGCCAATAAGAACCCTTCGCGTATCTACGCTCACCTTTCCCATGAACAGGACCATTTCTTAAGTACGATGCCAACAAGGGATCATTTTAAATGGTTTTATGCCTTCCTTGCCAAAAAGGGGCCGCTCGACGTGAAAAGATATGGTGATAACCTAGCCAAATATCGCGGCTGGTCTAGAGATACCGTGGATTTCATTTCTAAGGTGTTTTTTGAGCTTGATTTTGTTACAATAGAGAATGGGTTAATTATGCTCACAACCAATGCGAAAAAACGCGATCTCAGTGAATCTGAATCGTATACAAGAAAGAAAGAGCAATTTGAGCTTGAACAAGAGCTTGTTTATTCTTCCTATCAGCAATTATTCGATTGGTTCAATCATTATTTAGTTCATGAGGCAACAGACCTTGAGGAGGAAACAAAGCAATGGATTTAAAGCAATATGTAACAATTGTGCAAGACTGGCCAAAACCGGGTATTGTCTTCAAAGATATTACAACATTAATGGATAACGGCGCAGCTTATAAATACGCAACAGACCAAATCGTCGAGTACGCTCGCGATAAAAATATCGACTTGGTGGTCGGGCCGGAAGCACGCGGATTCATTATCGGATGTCCAGTCGCATACTCATTGGAAGTGGGCTTTGCGCCAGTGAGAAAAGAAGGAAAACTTCCACGTGAAACGATAAAAGTAGAATATGGATTAGAATATGGCAAGGATGTATTGACAATCCATAAAGATGCCATTAAACCGGGACAGCGTATCCTGATTACGGATGATTTGCTTGCTACCGGGGGAACAATCGAAGCGACAATCAAATTGGTTGAACAGCTAGGCGGAATTGTAGCCGGGATTGCATTCCTTATTGAATTGACTGACTTGGATGGAAAAGATAAATTAGACGGCTATGATGTTTTGACATTAATGAGCTTTTAATAAAGAAGAGCACTCTGACTAGGGTGCTCTTTCTGTTTTACTCGTTTTAACTGGATTTTGTCGAATTTCCAGTGAAAAAATGCACTATTCTTAATAAAATACACGTTTTACTCTTTACATCCTTGCCTTTTTTTTCGATAATAGTAATAATAAAGAGTTTTTCTGCTAATAAGTTTATTTGCACTTGTATCCGTTTAAGCGGATTTATTTTTTTTCGCAAAAATTGTCACGTTTTGCAGAATAAAGGGAAGTGCTACCAATCATACTCAATCCGGATGATATCCGGTGGCAGTTAAAGTGGGGTTAAGGTGATTAAATGGCTAATGATCAAATATTGACTGCCGAGCAGGTTGTAGAACGGGCCAGCTTATATCTTCAGCCGGAAGAAGCTGAATTTATTCATAGAGCGTTTAAGTATGCGGAGTTTGCTCACCGAGAACAATTCCGTAAATCGGGAGAGCCGTATATTATTCATCCGATTCAAGTGGCGGGCATTTTGGCTGATCTTGAAATGGACCCTGCAACCATTGCGGCAGGTTTTTTACATGATGTTGTTGAAGACACGGAGATCACTCTGAAGGATATTGAAGAAAATTTCAGTCCTGAAGTCGCCATGCTTGTGGATGGCGTGACCAAGTTAGGGAAAATCAAGTATAAATCACAGCAGGAGCAACAGGCGGAAAACCATCGGAAAATGTTCGTGGCGATGGCTCAGGATATACGGGTCATCTTGATCAAGCTTGCGGACAGACTGCATAATATGCGGACCTTGAAGCATCTGCCGCAGGAAAAGCAGAGAAGGATATCGAACGAGACGTTGGAAATCTTCGCACCGCTTGCTCATCGTCTTGGTATCAGCACGATTAAATGGGAACTTGAAGATACTGCACTAAGGTATCTGAATCCTCAGCAATATTACCGAATCGTCAACCTGATGAAGAAAAAGCGTGCAGAACGTGAAAACTATCTAGAAGAAGTCATTGATGAAGTGCGTAAAAACGTTGAGGAAGTCAACATTAAGGCTGACCTATCCGGCAGGCCGAAACATATATACAGCATTTATCGCAAAATGGCTTTGCAGAATAAGCAGTTCAGCGAAATTTATGATTTGCTTGCAGTTCGGATCGTCGTCAATAGCATAAAAGATTGCTATGCCGTTTTAGGGATCATCCATACATGCTGGAAGCCGATGCCTGGCCGATTCAAAGACTATATCGCGATGCCGAAGCCAAATATGTATCAATCGCTCCATACGACGGTGATCGGACCGAAAGGCGATCCGCTGGAAGTGCAGATCCGTACTTCCGATATGCATCGCATTGCCGAGTTCGGGGTTGCCGCGCACTGGGCTTATAAAGAGGGAAAAGATGTCGGTGAACAGCCTTCACTGGAAGAAAAATTGACATGGTTCCGGGAAATTCTTGAATTCCAGGATGATGCGACTAATGCCGAGGAATTCATGGAATCCCTTAAAATAGATCTTTTTTCTGATATGGTATTCATTTTCACTCCAAAAGGCGATGTCATCGAACTGCCATCAGGATCCAACCCGATTGATTTCGCTTACCGGATTCACTCGGAAATCGGAAATAAAACGATTGGTTCCAAAGTGAACGGGAAAATGGTACCGCTGGATTATAAACTGAAAACTGGCGACATCATAGAAATCTTAACATCGAAGCATTCATATGGTCCAAGTCAGGATTGGCTTAAGCTAACGCAAACATCTCAAGCGAAAAATAAAATCCGCCAATTTTTCAAGAAGCAGCGCCGGGAAGAAAATATCGAAAAAGGCAAAGAGCTTGTTGAAAAGGAAATCAAGGATATGGAGTTCGACCTGAAGGAAATCCTGGCTGCCGAGAATATCAGGCGTGTTGCGGATAAATTCAACTTCCTGAATGAAGAGGATATGTATGCAGCAGTCGGATATAACGGAATAACAGCCCTTCAGGTAGCTAACCGCCTTACCGAAAAATGGCGTAAGCAGAAGATGGTCGAGCAAGAAGCAGATATTTCTGAAGCGGTAGCCGATCTGAAAACCTTCTCCAATACATCTAAAAAACGTGACTCAGGCGTACAGGTACCGGGGATTGATAACCTGCTTATCCGTTTATCACGCTGTTGCAACCCAGTTCCAGGGGACGAAATCGTTGGTTATATAACCAAAGGCCGTGGAGTTTCAGTTCATAGACAAGATTGTCCGAACCTGGATAGCGGGGATGCCGATCATCGCCTTGTACCGGTTGAATGGGAAAGTACGATTAACGAACGCAAGGAATACATCGTTGAAATTGAAATCAGCGGCTATGACCGTCGCGGCTTATTAAACGAAGTGCTGCAAGCCGTCAATGAAACCAAGACCAACATTTCAGCGGTCTCGGGTAAATCCGACAGGAATAAGGTGGCGACCATTCACATGTCGATTTATATTCATAACATTGCCCATTTACAAAAGGTCGTCGACCGCATAAAACAAATTTCAGATGTTTATTCCGTCAGAAGGATAATGAACTAAGGAGTTTTTATTGCCATGCGTGTTGTTTTACAACGTTCCAAAGCGGCAAAAGTCGTTGTCGCAGACCAAATAATCGGGCAAATCGACAGCGGTCTCGTCCTGTTGGTTGGTATCACCCATGGGGATACCATCGATGACGCCGCCTATTTGGCCGATAAGATTGTCAATCTAAGAATATTTGAAGATGAAAATGAAAAGATGAACCATTCACTATTGGATGTGGGAGGTTCGATTTTATCAGTTTCACAATTCACCTTATACGGCGATTGCCGTAAAGGCCGTCGACCCAACTTCATGGACGCCGCCCGTCCAGAAGAGGCGAATGAATTATATGAAGTATTTAACGAGGAACTCCGCAAGAAAGGCGTCCATACGGAAACAGGTCAATTCGGTGCCATGATGGATGTTCAGCTTACTAATGACGGTCCCGTTACATTAATACTTGAAAGCAAAAAGTGACCTGCTCCGGCAGGTTTTTTGTTTGGGAAAAACTAGAAAAGCCAGCTTCGATGCGAAGCTGGCTTTTCTAGTTCTTATTTAAAATACCGCGCCAATCCATTATAGATGGCCGATGTGACTTTTTCTTGATACTCATTCGATGTTAACGTTAATTCTTCCACTGGATTACTTAAATAACCTAGTTCAATAAGTGTAGCTACCCGTTTATTTTCACGGGTAACATGAAAATTCCCGTATCGTGATCCGCGATTGGGCACCTGCATGGTCGAACCGAGTGAATTGGCCAGTGTTGCCGCCAATGCATGCTGGTAGTCATGATAGTAGTATGTGGTTATCCCACTGGTGATCTGGTCCTTGGTGCTATCATAATGGAGGCTGATGAAAGCATCCGCGTTATGTATATGTGAAGTGCTGACCCGGGAAGGGAGCGGAACATAGGTATTCCCGCTTCTGGTCAGGATCACTTTAGCTCCTGCCGCCTGAAGTTTGTCCCGCAGCAATTCTGCCGTCCGCATCGTCAGGTTTTTCTCAAGTGTTCCTCCGACGCCGATTGTACCGCTGTCCCTGCCGCCATGGCCGGGATCGATCACAATGGTTTTATCCTTTAAGTATTTCTCGACGCCAGGTCGTTGGATCTGCTCTGAATTCCCTTCGATCGTCACGATCCATCCGGCCACATAAGCTGTTTTTCCGCTCTTTAGTTTAATGGAATACCAGTCGCCTTCCATACCTGATGCGGAGAACGTTTCACCTGCATTGGCCTGCTCTACAATCTCCGAGTTGCCATCAGGCTCACTTCTAAGGATCGTACCATCATGAATGATGGTAATCTTGTTTCCTTTTGCATCAACCTTTTTTTCCTTCGTCGTTTGTTCAACATTCTCTTTTTCCAGGTACCAACTCACGACCCAGCCCTTTTTTGAACTGGAGAGCTTTATCTGTGTCATATTTCCCTTTGTTTGCAGCACGGCGTAAGTCTCATCCTTGTTCACCGAACCGATGACCTTGCTTGAGAGAGAGGCTTCTTTCCTGACATTTAAACCCGTAGCGGTCACCCTTGCAGTGGCGCCTGCCGGCGTATTTTTTATATCATCTTTATCTTCGCTTACTTGTATGTAAGGTTCAGCTACCCAACCGCGGACTCCTTGGAAATCAATTTCAGCCCATTCATTTTCAACCCTGTAAACGGTCACTGACGTATTTTTATTCAGCTTTCCGAGCGTGGCACTGCTTTTCGATGGTTCCGAACGAACATTGAGCCGGTCCACCAAAGTTACTCCGGTTTTTACGGATTGATTCGTTTCTTTTTTCTTAGTTGAATCTTTCTTCGCTGCATTTCCTGATGCGGCGGGAAGTTTAAGGTAGTCAGAAGAAACCCAGCCTTCGATATCCGCCATTTTGACCTTTATCCAATTTTCATTCTTTTCAATGATGTCAACAGCCGTTCCTTTACTTAAGGACCCAACCGTTTGAAATGTAGTGCCGGGACCTGTACGGACGCGGACCGAGCTTCCTGTTATCATACCTTGTCCGGATTCCTTTTTGACCTGATTGGTATCAGACCCCGTTTGTCTCTCCACTAACCAATTGGCAACCCATCCCGTTTTGCCGGAGCCAATCCGGATTTCGATCCAGTCGCCATTTTCATCCAGGATGGGATACGATTCCCCTTTTGCCAGTTTTTTTACGATAGGGAAACTGAGACCTGCACCTTCTCGGACATTGACCACTTGGGTTGTCACGATATTTTCCCCTTCATCTTTTCCAAAAGCGTGATTGATGGGGAAAATCGCTGATAATATCAGCATCAGTGTCAGGCCGAATAAACCCGATTTCTTCTTCATAAGTTGTCTCTCCCTTTTAATGTCTATATGTATGTATTCTCGTTCAATGAAAATTTCCCTCTTTCCATGTGCAAAAAACATTTTTTTTAGGAAAGAATAAAGGTTATATAACTCTAGGAGGGAAACCACATGAAATTCAGCGAAAAAGATCAAACGAGCTTAAGCGGAGGCAATCAAGTATTGGGTGTCGATTTTCACGATTTCATCCAAAAGGAACAAAGCGCAAACCTTGTTGAATTGGCATCCGAATTCGGAGTCAATGTCCGGGCGATCAAAAATCTGAAAAAACATTTGAACCAATAAAATGCGACAAAATCCTCAGTCTGCCTTGACATTTGAAGTTAACGTCCGTATGATTATAAAATATCAGACTTATTACTGCAATAACCAATGATGGAGAAGAGTAATTAAGAAACACATGAAAAGAGAGGAAATGCCGAGGCTGAAAGCATTCCACATGATGACTTAATGAAAGAACCCTCCGTAGGCTTCACTCCGAACGGATTTACTTAATAGGAGATGGACGTAAAACAGGCGTTAACTGTTTTTGAGCGGGGGCACTTTTTTTGTGCTTCAACTAGGGTGGCACCACGGGATATCCAAACTCTCGTCCCTTGTAACATATAAGTTACAAGGGGCGGGAGTTTTTTGTTTGGAAAAAATCAGTATAGCGCCGTATCAGAAAGGGCGCCTTGCTTTAAAGGAGGAAACACACATGTCTATTCAGATTCCTAGAGGTACCCAGGATTTATTGCCTGGCCAAACGGAAATTTGGCAGTATATCGAAAACACAGCGCGTGAGATTTGTCACCGTTACCAATATAAAGAAATCCGCACTCCGATTTTTGAGCACACGGAATTATTTTTACGTGGTGTAGGGGATACAACCGATATCGTACAAAAAGAAATGTATTCATTTCAAGATCGCGGTGAAAGGAACTTAACCCTTCGTCCGGAAGGCACTGCATCGGTTGTACGGTCATATATCGAGAACAAAATGTTCGGATGGGCCAATCAACCGGTCAAGCTTTATTATATCGGGCCGATGTTCCGTTACGAACGTCCGCAAGCAGGTCGGTTCCGCCAGTTCGTTCAATTCGGCATCGAAGCTTTAGGAAGTAAGGATCCCGGAATCGATGCAGAGGTTCTGTCACTTGCGATGAACCTGTACAAGGAACTTGGCTTGAAAAAGTTGAAACTTGTGATCAACAGCCTTGGTGATAAGGAAAGCCGGACAGCGCATCGCAATGCGTTAATCAAACATTTCGAACCCCGCATCGGCGAGTTTTGCGGCGATTGTCAAAACCGTCTGGAAAAAAATCCTTTGCGTATCTTGGATTGCAAAAAGGATCACGATCACGAATTGATGAACACGGCTCCTTCCATCATTGAATATTTAAATGATGAATCCCGCATTTATTTCGAAAAGGTGAAACAGCATTTAACCGATTTGGAAATCGATTTCGTCGAAGATCCGACTCTAGTGCGGGGCTTGGATTATTATAATCATACCGCCTTTGAAATCATGAGTGATGCAGAAGGTTTTGGCGCCATCACTACCCTTTGCGGAGGCGGCCGTTATAACGGGCTGGCTGAAGAACTTGGCGGACCGGAAACACCCGGAATCGGCTTTGCACTTAGCATTGAACGCCTGATTGCAGCCCTCCAAGCAGAAAACATCGAGCTTCCGATCAAAAAGGGAATTGACTGCTATCTTGTCTCATTAGGCGAAACAGCTAAGGATTATACCGTCAAACTTGCCCATCAATTGCGGAATGCCGGTTTTACCGTCGAAAAAGACTATCAAGACCGTAAAGTGAAAGCACAATTCAAATCAGCCGACCGTCTCGAAGCAAGATATGTGGCGACACTCGGGGATGATGAATTGGCAAATAATAAAATCAATGTGAAGTTCATGCAAACCGGTGAACAAGTCCAAATGGAACTTGCGACATTCGTTGAACAATTTAAAAAGCTACAGGCTTAAGGGGGAAATACCATGTTTGGCAGAACATACTTCAATGGTGAAGTGACAGAAGCAGCTATTGGTGAAAAAGTAACATTAAAAGGATGGGTACAAAAACGACGGGATTTGGGCGGGGTCATCTTTATCGACCTACGTGACAGAAGCGGAGTCGTCCAAGTCGTTTTCAATCCGGACATTTCGGCGGACGCGCTGGCAACAGCCGAAAAAATCCGTAATGAATACGTCCTGGATATTCAAGGCACAGTCATCAAACGTGATGAAGCCAACTTCAATCCTAACGTAACAACAGGGACCGTCGAAGTTCAAGCCGAAAACGTAACAATTTTAAACGAAGCAAAGACCCCTCCTTTCATCATTGATGAAAGAACGGATGTTTCAGAAGACATCCGCTTGAAATATCGTTATTTGGACCTGCGTCGTCCGGCGATGTTCGAAACGTTGAAAATGCGTAACCAAACAACAAAAGCGATCCGTGATTACCTGGACGGTGAAGGCTTCCTTGATATCGAAACACCTATCTTAACAAAAAGTACACCTGAAGGAGCACGTGATTATTTAGTGCCTAGCCGTGTACACGAAGGTGAGTTCTATGCACTTCCGCAGTCACCGCAAATCTTCAAGCAGCTATTGATGGTATCCGGTTTCGAACGTTATTATCAAATTGCCCGCTGTTTCCGTGATGAAGACTTACGTGCTGACAGACAGCCTGAATTCACGCAAATCGATATTGAAACAAGCTTCATGAGCCAAGAAGATATCATCAACACAGCTGAAAACATGATGGCTAAAGTGATGAAAGACGTTAAAGGACTGGACGTAACACTTCCATTCCCTAGAATGACATACAATGAAGCAATGAGCCGTTACGGTTCCGACAAACCGGATACACGCTTCGGAATGGAACTTAAAGATGTTTCCGAAATCGTTAAAGACAGTGATTTCAAAGTGTTCACCGGCGCTGTTGCAAACGGCGGACAAGTTAAGGCAATCGTCGTTAAGGACGGAAATGCGGATTATTCCCGTAAAGATATTGATGGATTGGCTGAATTTGCAGCGATTTACGGTGCAAAAGGCCTTGCATGGCTGAAAGTTGAAGAAGACGGCGTAAAAGGGCCGATCGCCAAATTCTTCGCAGAAGGTCAAGAGCAATTAGTATCTGTATTGGAAGCTGAAGTAGGCGATCTAATCTTATTCGTGGCGGATAAGAAAGGCATAGTCGCTGATGCACTTGGAGCACTTCGCAACAAGCTTGGTAAAGAAAGAGGCTTGATCGATCAAAGCAAATTCAACTTCCTATGGGTGACGGACTGGCCATTACTTGAATATGACGAAGAAGAAGGACGCTACTATGCAGCACACCATCCGTTCACAATGCCATTCCGTGAAGACATGGACAAATTGGAATCAGACCCAGCAAGCGTCCGTGCACAAGCATATGACCTTGTCTTGAACGGCTACGAACTTGGCGGTGGATCACTTCGCATATTCGAACGTGACGTTCAAGAAAAAATGTTCAAAGTACTTGGATTCTCCGAAGAAGAAGCAAACGCACAATTCGGCTTCCTAATGGATGCATTCGAATACGGAACGCCTCCACACGGCGGAATCGCCCTTGGACTGGACCGCATGGTCATGCTGCTTGCAGGCCGCACGAACCTTCGCGACACCATCGCGTTCCCGAAAACAGCAAGCGCAAGCGACCTGCTCGTTGACGCACCGAGTACTGTAAGTGACAAGCAATTGGCCGAACTTAACCTAAGACTTGCAGCATTTAAAAAATAATTTATTTGGGAAAAATATGAAAAAATACCTAGGTGCTTTCTCTTGAAATAGAGTTAAGCATTATGATATGATATCTTCAATAAGTAAGAGTCCTGATGTGTTCGTTCTTTAACCTATAAGTTTTGACCGAACACTTATAGTTACCGGGAGCACTAGTTTCCTGGCCGCGTAAAAGCCTCCCTCGAAGAGGACTTACAAACGCGAGGAACCGAGCACCCACCTGCGGAGAGCGGGTTCAAAACAAAGGCGTAAACGGCACAATTGGGACTCTTACACCTTACAAAGCAACTCATGTTAAATAACATGGGTTTTTTTGTGCGTAAAAATAGTGAACTTACGAGCGAAGATGGGTGAATAGCGCGAATTCACGAGTAAATGGTGAGAAATCACGAGTAAATGGTGCAAATTCACGAGTAAAAGGCGATAATTCACGAGTAAACGAGCAAAATTCACGAGTAAAAGGCGAGAACTCACGAGTAAATGACGAGAACTTTCGAATAAGCTACAAATCTCATGAATTAAACAGGTAAAACGCCTGATTTCAGTGTTCCAGCAGGAAAAAAGGGCATTAACAAAGAAGCTAGAGGAGAAGGAGTTGATGTGTGGGTGCTAAAACCGTGTGAAAAGCCTATGAAAATGCTCAAACTGGAGGCATTAAGCAGGAGGCTATCAGCAAATCATCCAAAACAGGAAAGAATAAGGAACGATTTCCGGAAAATTCGTACAGGATTTAATGGGGAGCGGAGTATCGGAAGAGAGTTGAAGGATCTTACAAAGGAATATCGAGTGTTACATGATTTGAGGTTAAGCTACAATGGGAGCCGGTATTTTCAAATGGATTTCCTAATAATCACCCGTAATTACTGTATCATCATTGAAGTGAAAAACTTTGCGGGAATGCTCTATTTTGACCGCAACTATCCCCAATTGATTCGGACAAAAGATGGACAGGAACAGGCATATCTAGATCCGCTAATCCAGGTTGACGTACAAAAATCCCGATTAAATGATTGGCTTACTTTTAACAAATTCCCCTCGCTGCCGATTGAAACACTCATTGCCAATGCAAACTCAAATACCATAATAAGGACTACCCCAGGTTTTACCCCAATTTTTAACAAAATCACGGGAAAAGAAACCCTAATCTCCAAAATTAACACCCTTGAAGAAAAGTATCCTTCTGAGCAATTAACCCAAAGGCAGAGCAATAGACTTTCGAACACGATTCTGCAAAAAAACACTCCGCATAATCCTGATATACTCGAATTGTACCAAATCGATGAACAAGATCTGCTCAACAGCGTTCAATGTCCTGAATGTTCTACTCTCCATATGCAATATCACTGGGGCAAATGGTCATGCGGTCAGTGTTCTTACACTTCCAAAGATGCCCATATTCAAGCTCTTCGTGATTTCGCTCTCCTCATAAAACCCAATATAACAAATAAACAAGCACGGCTCTTCTTACAAATAGATTCAATTGATATCATGCAACGGATGCTATCTGCACTGGATTTGCCTTATTCGGGGCAATTTAAAAATAGAGCTTATAGACTGGATGAATTAATTCACGAGTAAATGCCGTGAACTCACGAGTAAATGAGCCAAACTCACGAGTAAACGGCACAAACTGACGAGTAAATGCCGCGAACTCACGAATAAAGACCCCAGACTCACGAAAAAATTAAAAAAACCCTTGAATGAACTTCAAATATCCCCATTTAAGTAACATTCCTCAATATAGATTCGTAAATTATAGTAAGGCTGAGCAATAGTCAGCCAAGGATAGAAAGTAGTGAGGGCTTTGAAAGATTTATTGTATGCAAAGAGGATGGAAATGCTTCAATTAGTGGAGCGGCTAGTGAATATAGATAGTGGTTCTCATACGAAAAAGGGTATTGATGAAATTGGTTCGATTTTAAAAACGAAATTTGAAAGCCTGGATTTTATTGTGAATACCGTTGAGCAGCAGAATTATGGCAATCAACTGGTCATCCAGCATCGTGAGGCGCTTCAACCGCATATTCTGGTCGTCGCCCATATGGATACGGTTTTTCCGGAAGGGACAGCACAAAAACGTCCTTTTAAAGTGAATGGAAATCGGGCATACGGTCCTGGTGTAGCTGATATGAAGGCTAGTTTGGTTGAGCTTTTTTATGCGATCTATTGTTTGAAACAGACGGGGCAGACAGGCTATAAGCATGTCCAAATCATTCTTAATAGTGATGAGGAGATCGGGTCTCCTTCGTCCGCTTCACTCATATCGGAAAAAGCGGCCGATAAGAAGATCGCGTTAATTCTTGAACCGGCAAGGACGGACGGTTCACTTGTAACGGCAAGAAGGGGCTGCGGTCAGTTTAAAGTGGATATCGTGGGGGTGGCCGCCCATTCAGGGATCGAACCGGAAAAGGGACGAAGTGCAATTGAAGAATTGGCCCATAAGATCATCGCCTTACACCGATTGAATGATCAAAAGACTGGAATCAGCGTTAATGTCGGTATTATTGAAGGAGGTTCCGCTGTCAATACGATAGCTTCCCATGCGGCTGCTTTTGTGGATGTGCGGATTTCGGAAAAAAAGCAGGAAGACATCATCCTCAAGCAGCTGAAAAAAATCTGTGCTGAAACCTATATTTCAGGAACGAAAACGACATTAAGCGGGAAAATGGACCGGTCTCCCATGGAAAAGAATGAGAAGACGAACTCGCTTTTAGAGACGATCCGTCAGGCTGGGAAGGAAATCGGCATCGAAATCACGGATACGGCCACGGGTGGGGGTTCGGATGCTTCCATCACTTCTGATTTGGGAATTGCGACAGTGGATGGACTCGGGCCCATTGGAGGGAATGCGCATAGTGAAGAGGAGTATTTGGAAATACCAAGCCTGACTGAAAGGACCCTCCTATTGGCAACCGTCATTCAAAAATTATCAAAAATGACTTAGTACACTAATTCCGATTAGACTGCTCATATTTCGCTTGTCATAAATGATGTTTATGATATATTGTTTATTGGGAAGCTAAATAAGAACAGAATTTATTGGAGTTGAATATATATGCTGCATCAGTTTTCACGAAATGAATTGGCAATTGGCAAGGAAGGAATCGATATACTGAAAAACACGACCGTTGCTGTCCTGGGAGTAGGAGGCGTTGGTTCTTTTTCAGCCGAAGCATTGGCACGTACGGGGGTAGGCCGTATTATTCTAGTGGATAAAGACGATGTCGACATCACTAATGTAAACAGGCAGATCCATGCTCTCTTATCAACAGTCGGTCAACCGAAAGCGGAATTGATGAAAAATCGCATTCACGACATCAATCCAGACTGCGAAGTGATTTCTCTCAAAATGTTCTATACAGAAGAAACGTTTGAGGAATTCTTCAGTTATGGCCTGGACTATGTCATAGATGCGTCGGATACGGTCATTTATAAGATGCATGTGATGAAGGAATGCCTGAAACGGAATATCAAGGTGATTTCAAGCATGGGAGCCGCTAATAAGATGGACCCGACGCGTTTTCAAATTGCCGATATCTCCAAAACGCATACAGATCCGCTTGCCAAGGTCATTCGTACTAGATTGCGTAAAGAGGGCATAACAAAGGGAATTCCCGTTGTTTTCTCCGACGAGAGCCCTATTGTCATTCGTGAGGATGTCCGAAAAGAGGTCGGCAATGATGAGGCTAAAATCCGCAAAGCCCAAATGCCTCCGTCTTCGAATGCTTTCGTACCATCCGTAGCTGGCTTAATTGCAGCAAGCTGGGTGATCAATGATATATTAAAAGACATTGAAGTTCGCCGTGTAAACGATTGATAAAAAGTAACTGACTCTATAAAGGGTCAGTTTTTTTTGTCGAATAGTAGATATTCCCTTTTAATAACTTTTTTATCCATATCATATAGACGGGGTCGAAAGAATGAGATAAACTGTTTTCAGAATATTATTTTTATTCTGATATTCTATTTGTTTAAAAGAACATATAAAACAAGGGGGTTTCAAATGAAGAAGAAAAAGCTAGCAGGAGTGTTTCTATCACTTTCATTGGTTGCAGGGGCGCTGGCAGGTTGTAGCGGCGACTCAAAAACTAGCAGTTCAGGCGGGGGCTCATCAAAATCGGGTGACACGATAAAAATTGGGGCAAACCTTGAATTGTCCGGAGGTACGGCATCATTCGGCCAATCGGCTGCCGATGGTTTAAAACTGGCCATCGATGAAATTAATAAAGAAGGCATCGACGGTAAAAAACTGGAAATCGTCAAGGTTGATAATAAATCAGATGCAGCAGAAGCTACAAGCGGTTCTATCAAGTTAGTCAGCCAGGACAAGGTTGTGGCTGTAGTCGGATCTGCGACAAGCACGAATACATTGGCACAGGTTCAGGTCGCACAGGATAATCAAGTTCCTCTTCTTACACCAACTGCAACAAATCCCGACATTACCAACAAAGCTGGAAAATTAAATGATTATGTATTCAGAACTTGCTTTATCGATCCATTCCAAGGTACGGTGGCAGCCAATTTCGCATCTGATGAAATAGGGGCGAAGACAGCTGCGATCTATGTGGATAGCGCAAGTGATTATTCTAAAGGACTGGCCGCAGCTTTTAAAGAAGCGTTCACTGCAAAGGGCGGTAAAATCGTGGCGGAAGAAGCTTATGTAACTAAAGATACTGATTTCCGCTCTACATTGACACGTATCAAATCCGCAAAACCAGAGTTCGTATTCCTTCCTGGTTATTATGAAGAAGTCGGATTGATCTTAAAACAGGCACGTGAAGACGGCATAGACCTTCCATTCATGGGCGGCGACGGCTGGGATTCCCCGAAGGTCGTTGAAATTGCCGGAGCGGAGGCTTTAAAAAATACTTATATCACAAATCACTATTCACCGGAAGATGAAGATGCAAAAATCCAGGATTTCGTTGCAGCCTTCGAAAAGGAATACGATAAAACACCGGATGCCTTTGCCGCACTTGGCTATGACACTGGGTACTACCTGGCTGATGCCATCAAGAGATCTGGAGATGCTTCCCCCGAAAAAATCAGACAAGCGTTGGAAGATGTCAAAGATCTTCAATTAGTTTCCGGAACGCTGAACCTTGATGAAAATCATGATCCGATTAAATCGGCGACCATCTTGGAATATGTAGATGGCAAACAAAAATTCAAAACAAAAATCAATCCATAATACCTTACGTGGATAGGGGGCAAGTCCCCCCTATTCTATATTCACTTAAAAAACACCTTAACGGGGAGAGTGCAATATGGAACTGATTCAGCAATTGGTAAATGGCATTTCACTCGGAAGCATTTATGCTTTGATCGCGCTTGGTTATACGATGGTATACGGAATCGTTAAGCTCATAAACTTCGCCCATGGCGACGTATTCATGGTCGGTTCATTTGTAGGGTTTTACGCCATTACCGTAATGGACTTATCCTTCATCCCAGCTTTATTGATTTCGATGGTCACATGTGCCATCTTTGGCGTTTTAATTGAACGCATTGCTTATAAACCCCTTCGTAATGCAACACGGATTGCGGCCTTGATAACGGCCATCGGTGTTTCCCTTCTGATAGAAAATGGGCTGATTTACATCCGGGGCGCCCAGCCGGAAGCCTATCCAAATAATGTCCTTCCGATGGATAAACTCGATATATTGGGAGTTTCCATCAGCAGTCAATCGATATTGATCTTATCGGTTTCCGTCATTTTAATGATCATCCTACAATTCGTTGTCCATAAAACCAAAATCGGCAAAGCGATGCGTGCCGTTTCATTCGATTCTGAAGCCGCTAAGCTTATGGGAATCAATGTGAATAATACGATTTCAGCTACGTTCGCCATAGGTTCGGCCCTCGCAGGGGCGGCTGGTGTCATTTTTGGAATCTACTATATTAAAATCGAGCCGTTGATGGGTGTCCTTCCTGGCCTTAAAGCATTTGTTGCTGCCGTCTTGGGCGGCATCGGCATCATTCCGGGAGCGATGGTCGGCGGTCTTCTGCTTGGAGTGATCGAGGCATTAGTCAGTGCAGCCGGTTACTCATTATGGCGCGATGGTGTGGCTTTCGTCGTACTTATCTTGATTTTGATTTTCTTGCCGCAGGGACTGTTCGGTAAAAATAAAAGAGAAAAAGTATAGGGGAGACATGGCGATGACTACTTTAAAGAATTCAAAGGGTTTTTGGCTCTCGATCGTGCTCGCACTTATTTTTTTCGGAATCATGCAGTACACCATTTCAAACGGTATGCTCAATCCATTTTATATCAACACGCTCATGTTCATCGGCATCAATATCATGCTGGCGACGAGCCTTCATTTAATCATTGGAATAACCGGCCAGTTCTCGATTGGGCATGCAGGTTTTTTAGCGGTAGGGGCCTATGCTTCCGCAGTCATGACAATGAAGCTGGAACTTCCTTTCATCATAGCTGTATTGGCTGGGGGCGTAATAGCCGCTGTTGCGGGTATGGTGATCGGGATACCCAGCTTGCGTCTGAAGGGGGATTACCTGGCAATAGCTACCCTTGGATTTGGGGAAATTGTCCGGATCGTCCTTTTGAATATTGAATATGTAGGCGGGGCAAGCGGGATGCAAGTATCCCACCTGACAACTTGGCCATGGGTTTTTGCCTGTGTCATGATCACCGTCTTAGTCATCAGGAATTTCACCAATTCGACTCACGGCCGTGCTTGCATATCCGTAAGGGAAGATGAAACGGCGGCTGATGCGATGGGAATCAATACGACCTATTATAAAGTGGCGGCTTTTGTCATCGGAGCATTTTTTGCTGGAATTGCCGGATCGCTTTATGCCCATAATTTTTATATTATCCAACCATCGAATTTCGGTTTCCTGAAGTCCTTCGATATACTGATTTTCGTCGTACTTGGCGGTCTTGGAAGTCTTTCAGGTTCGGTATTGGCTGCCATTTTACTGACGATCGTGACGACATTCCTTCAGGATTATCCGGAAACGAGGATGATCATCTACAGTCTTGTTCTGATCTTGATGATGATTTTCCGCCCACAGGGTTTAATGGGAACAAGAGAAATCACATCATTGTTCACACATAAAAAAACGAAAGGGGGCCCAAAGGATGGAAGCCACAATACCGTTGCTTAAAGTAGATTCGGTGGGTATCCGTTTTGGCGGATTGAAAGCCGTTTCCGATGTGAACGTGGAATTATTTCCAGGGGAACTTGTAGGCCTGATTGGACCGAATGGGGCAGGAAAAACGACCTTCTTCAATTTATTGACGGGTGTGTATGTCCCTACAGAAGGGACGATTGCCTTGAACGGGGAAAATTTAAATAAGCAGCCGCCTTATAAAATTACGAGAAAAGGGATATCGAGGACCTTTCAAAATATCCGCCTTTTCAGTGAGCTATCCGTAATCGATAACGTGAAGGTTGCTTACCACTCACTTGCCAAGCATGGAATTCCAAGCTCCATATTCCGTCTGCCGGGATATTTTTCCGGGGAAAAGGAAATGGATGAAAAGGCGTTGGAATTCTTGAGGATATTTAACCTCGATCATTTTAAGGATGAAAAGGCGAAGAATCTCCCATACGGACAGCAAAGGCGGCTGGAAATCGCCCGTGCCCTTGCCGCCAATCCGAAACTTCTTTTACTGGACGAACCCGCAGCTGGGATGAACCCGCATGAAACGAAAGAATTGATGAACCTCATTGCTTTTATCCGGAAGGAATTCAACCTTACCGTTTTGCTCATCGAACATGATATGTCACTGGTAATGGGGGTATGCGAACGGATTTATGTCCTTGATCATGGACAGCTTATCGCACACGGAAAGCCGGAAGAAATCCGCAACGATCCAAAGGTTATCGAGGCATATCTAGGGGAGGAGGTTTCCTGATGCTGAAAATAGAGGACATCAATGTTTATTATGGCAATATCCAAGCGTTAAAAGGGGTTTCCATGGAGATAAACGAAGGGGAGATCGTGACTTTGATCGGGGCGAACGGAGCGGGAAAAAGCACACTGCTCAAAACGATTTCCGGACTGTTAAAACCAAAGCAAGGAAAAGTCCTGTTCGAAGGCAATCCGATCGGAGGAAAAGCTGCACAGTCCATCGTGAAAATGGGCATATCCCATGTACCTGAAGGGCGGCGTGTCTTCGCCAACATGACGGTTGCCGAAAACCTGGAGCTTGGGGCATATTTGCGAAAAGACAAAGAGGGCATCAATAAAGATATGGAAAAGGTCCATGAGTTATTTCCGAGGCTGCTGGAGAGAATCAAACAGCAGGCCGGCACCCTATCCGGCGGAGAACAGCAGATGCTTGCAATGGGCCGGGCTTTAATGGCGAAACCGCGTTTATTACTGCTCGATGAACCTTCGATGGGCCTTGCACCACTTCTGGTGAAGCAAATATTCAACATCATTCAGGAAATCAGTGAGTCCGGCACAACGATCCTTTTGGTCGAGCAAAACGCCAACCTCGCTTTATCCATTGCAGATCGGGCCTATGTCGTTGAAACGGGCCGAATCGTCCTGTCGGGCAATGCCGAGGAACTAACATCAAGTGAAGAAATAAAAATGGCCTATTTAGGAGGCCACTGAACCGCCGTTTGGCGGTTTTTTTATTTGATAATGATATATGCAAAATATACAGGAAGATAAAAAAGCTCAGGAGATTCATGCATGATTTTATACATCCAATATAGTATTATTCAATTTTGATATAGGAATTAAGACTAAAAAAGCACGAAAAAACTGGGTTTAATTCCCTATCAATATACTTGTATTTTGGCAAAAATGTAATTAATAGGATGAAAAAAATAAGAGAATGAATAAAATTTTTTGATCAGTAAATAAGGAGTTTAAAATATCAATATAATTTAATTATCAGTTTTTTTTGATTATACCGCCTATTTTCGCAATATTTAAAATATATAAAGATAAAAATGATATAGACTCCCTGTGAAAAATATCCTATTTAGCGGAATCTTCTCGCAATTATTGTATAGACGGAATGAAAATTATGCGGTAAACTATTTTTCGAAATATTAATTTAATTTGAAACATTTCATCTAATCAATTTTTTTCTGAAGCATTATGAATAAATATTCATGCATCAGAGCTTGATTACAAAATGGGGGGATTATTTATGAAAAAGAAAAAATTAGCAAGTGCATTCCTTTCTCTAACACTTGCTGCAGGAGTGCTAGCGGGTTGTTCCGGCTCTGGTTCATCTGAAAAATCAAGCGGGGATGGAGATACGATCAAGATCGGTGTCAACCTTGAATTATCAGGCGGTGTCGCTTCATATGGACAATCGATTGCAGAAGGCCTAGAGCTTGCTACTGCAGAAATCAATAAAGAAGGCATTGACGGTAAAAAAATCAAACTAATTAAAGTCGATAATAAATCTGAAGCGTCCGAAGCGACAAGCGGAGCGATCAAGCTGACATCACAAGATCAGGTTGCTGCGATCGTAGGGGCAGCGACAAGCACGAACTCGATTGCACAAGTACAGATTGCACAAGATAATAAAGTGCCAGTCATCTCACCTTCTGGTACAAGCCCTGAAATCACTTTCAGCAAGGATAAATTGAATGATTACATTTTCAGGACAAGCTTCATCGATCCTTTCCAAGGGACGGTAGCTGCGAACTTTGCCACTAAAGAAATCAAAGCGAAAAGTGCAGCCATCTATATTGACAGCGCAAGTGATTATTCAAAAGGGTTAGCCGCAGCCTTTAAAGAACAATTCGAAAAAAATGGCGGAAAGATCGTAGCTGAGGAAGCTTACATTGCGAAGGATACTGATTTCCGTTCCACATTGACTCGTTTGAAATCGGCAAAACCTGATTTCATTTTCCTTCCTGGTTACTATGAGGAAGCTGGTCTGATCGTGAAGCAGGCACGGGAAACTGGACTTGACGTTCCGTTCATGGGCGGCGACGGCTGGGATTCTCCTAAGCTAGTTGAAATTGCCGGTGCAAAAGCTCTAAATAATACGTTCATCACGAACCATTATTCTTCAGGTGATCCTGATGAGAAAATTCAGAATTTTGTGTCAGCGTTTAAAGCGAAGTACAAAGATAAATCCCCGGATGCATTTAACGCTCTAGGATATGACACAGGATACTTCCTTGCAGACGCGATTAAACGCGCTGGTTCAGCGGATTCAGAAAAAATCAAAGAAGCGTTGGAAAAAACAGCTGACCTTGAGCTTGTAACGGGTACATTCACATTGGATGAAAAACATAATCCAATCAAATCTGCTACCATCCTTGAATTTAAAGAAGGAAAACAAGTATTTAACACAAAAATCAATCCTTAATTTCGGAGAACAACTCCAACCCTTTCGCCGGCCCTTCATTAAAAAGAAGGTGCTGGCGAATTCTCATTTTTCAAGCATACCAGCTCGCTGAACATCCCCTAAGAGGAATGCAAAGCGCCTGGACTTATCACTTATAAAATTTAGATTTTCAAGGAGAGTCGAACATGGAATTGATACAGCAGTTAATAAACGGGGTTTCACTAGGAAGTATTTATGCCCTTATCGCTCTCGGATATACGATGGTTTACGGGATTGTTAAATTAATAAACTTCGCACATGGCGATGTATTCATGGTCGGCTCATTCGTTGGGTTTTACTCGATAACGGTTCTGGATCTGTCATTCGTGCCAGCCCTATTAATCTCGATGACGGTCTGTGCGCTGTTTGGGGTATTGATCGAGCGTATCGCGTACAAGCCATTACGTAACGCAACACGTATTGCTGCACTTATCACTGCCATCGGTGTTTCCCTATTGATCGAATACGGATTCATCTACGTCCGCGGTGCACAGCCGGAAGCTTATCCGAATGATGTATTGCCGACAGACAAGTTCAATATTTTTGGAGTTTCCATCAATAGTCAATCGGTTTTGATTTTTGGAGTGGCTGTAGTCCTGATGATCATCCTTCAAATCATCGTTCATAAATCAAAAATAGGAAAAGCGATGCGTGCCGTTTCCTTCGACGCGGATGCTGCTAAGCTGATGGGGATAAATGTCGATAACACGATTTCTGCCACCTTTGCAATCGGTTCCGCTTTGGCTGGGGCAGCAGGCGTCATTTTCGGTATTTACTATATTAAGATCGAGCCGCTCATGGGTGTGCTTCCGGGATTGAAGGCATTCGTTGCCGCCGTACTTGGAGGGATCGGGATTATACCGGGCGCGATGGTCGGTGGACTATTGCTAGGTGTCATCGAAGCTTTGGTCAGTGCCGCCGGTTACTCATTATGGCGTGATGCTGTAGCCTTCGTCGTACTGATTCTTATCTTGATTTTCATGCCACAAGGCTTATTCGGTAAAAACAAAAAAGAAAAAGTATAGGGGAGACAAAGCAATGACTACAATTAAGCGAGCAAAAGGTTTTTGGCTCTCGATTTCACTATCATTGATCTTTTTCGCCGTAGTTCAAGTGTTAATCGGCGGCGGATCGCTAAATCCTTTTTATCAAAATACGCTCATGTTCATCGGGATCAATATCATTCTGGCAGCGAGCCTGCACTTGATCATCGGGATAACCGGGCAATTCTCGATCGGACATGCCGGATTCCTGGCAGTCGGTGCCTATGCTTCAGCCGTTATGACGATGAAGCTGGAAATGCCATTTTATGCGGCATTGATAGTTGGCGGTTTGGCGTCAGCGGTGGCAGGTTTGATCATCGGAATTCCAAGCTTACGCTTAAAAGGTGACTACCTGGCGATTGCGACCCTGGGTTTTGGGGAAATCGTCCGGATCATGCTTTTGAATATTGATTATGTCGGCGGGGCGAGCGGCATGCAGGTTTCCCATTTGACCACTTGGCCGTGGGTATTCGCTTCCGTCATCGTTACGATCATCGTCATCCGAAACTTTACTAGCTCGACCCATGGCAGGGCCTGCATATCGATCCGCGAGGACGAGACGGCTGCCGATTCGATGGGAATCAATACGACCTATTACAAAGTTGTCGCGTTTGCGATCGGTGCTTTTTTTGCCGGTATTGCTGGAGGGCTTTACGCTCATAACTTCTATATCATCCAGCCATCAAACTTCGGATTCCTGAAATCATTTGACATTTTGATCCTAGTTGTACTTGGCGGTCTTGGAAGTCTTTCCGGTGCCGTATTGGCCGCGATTTTACTGACGGTTGTCACGACTTTCCTGCAAGATTATCCGGAAACACGAATGATCATCTACAGTCTTGTGCTTATCGTGATGATGCTCTATCGTCCACAAGGTTTAATGGGGACAAAAGAAATAACATCCATGTTCAAACGTAAAGGAGGAAGCAGCCATGAAAAAAATAAAAACACCGCTGCTTAAAGTCGATTCGGTCGGCATCCAGTTCGGAGGGCTCAAAGCCGTTTCTGATGTTAACGTCGAATTATATCCAGGAGAACTAATTGGCTTAATTGGGCCGAACGGCGCTGGAAAAACAACTTTCTTTAACTTGCTGACAGGAGTTTACGTCCCGACAGAGGGCACGATTTCTTTGGAAGGTGAGAACTTAAGAAAACTGCCTCCATATAAAATCACCCAAAAAGGGATCAGCCGGACATTCCAGAACATTCGCTTATTCAGTGAACTATCCGTGATCGATAATGTAAAAGTTGCCTACCATTCGCTTTCGAAGCATGGCATTTTAAGTTCGATCTTCCGCATGCCGATCCATTTTAAAGGCGAAAAGGAAATGGATGAAAAGGCGATTGAATTCCTGAAGATCTTCAACCTTGATCAATACAAGGATGAAAAGGCGAAGAACCTGCCATATGGTAAACAAAGACGTTTGGAAATCGCCCGTGCACTTGCAGCCAACCCGAAACTGCTTTTGCTGGATGAACCGGCTGCGGGGATGAACCCTCAGGAAACGCATGAGCTCATGAACCTGATTGCCCTTATCCGTGAGAAATTTGATTTGACCGTATTATTGATAGAACATGATATGCCGCTCGTCATGGGTGTTTGCGAACGCATATACGTACTCGATCACGGACAACTGATCGCTCAAGGGAAGCCAGAGGAAATCCGTAACAATCCAAAAGTCATCGAGGCCTATCTGGGCGAGGAGGTTTCATAATGTTAAAAATCGAGGACATCAACGTCTATTACGGAAACATTCAAGCCTTGAAAGGAATCTCGCTTTCTATTAATGAAGGCGAAATCGTAACCCTGATCGGGGCGAACGGAGCCGGGAAAAGTACGATGCTGAAGACCATTTCCGGCCTATTAAAACCAAAACAAGGGAAGATCATATACGAAGGGCAATCAATCGGCGGAAAGGCAGCACAATCCATCGTGAAAATGGGGATCTCCCATGTCCCTGAAGGACGGCGGGTATTTGCTAACATGACCGTTGAAGAAAACCTTCAGCTTGGTGCTTATTTACGCAAAGATAAGGCAGGCATCAAGCAGGATATGGAGAAAGTCTATGAATTATTCCCACGTTTGCTTGAGCGCCTGAAACAACAATCCGGAACCCTTTCCGGCGGGGAACAGCAAATGCTAGCAATGGGAAGGGCACTCATGGCCAAGCCCCGGCTTCTGTTATTGGACGAGCCTTCCATGGGACTTGCTCCATTATTGGTGAAGCAAATCTTTCATATCATCGAAGAAATCAACAAAACGGGTACAACGATTCTGCTGGTCGAACAAAATGCCAACTTAGCACTATCCATCGCGGACAGAGCCTATGTTGTCGAAACCGGCAGAATCGTCCTATCAGGAAAATCAGAGGAACTGACCGCAAGCGAAGAAATCAAGAATGCCTATTTAGGTGGACATTAAACTGTTTTATAGCGATGGACTGCAGGCAAACTCGAGGAAAAGCGAGTGTGCCTGCAGTTTTTTTATTTTAAAAAGTTCCAATTGATTTCAGAAATCCACTCCCTTTCCGCCGACTGTCTGCCAAGCCTCATCAAAGCAAGCGGCTGTGGGGTCTCGGCAAGCCAGTAATTCGGCAGGAGTGTCGCAAATTTCTTCGATCTAGTGTTTCATCCATATAAAAAGTAAAAAACTTGAAGGATAAACAAGTCTTCTTTTAAAAAAGGATTCGGGTGAGATACTTCGCCCCCCTTTTTTAGACAAAAGTGTTTTTATCTGAATAAGTTGATTGGAACGGAAGGTACGAGACTCCTGCGGGAAAAGCGAGTCCAGGGGAGACCCCACAGGCGCGAAGCGTCGAGGAGGCTCCCGGACCGCCCGCGGAAAGCGAGTGCCTGGAGTGGAAATCAAAGTACAAATTTTAAAGTAATCAATTATTATCAAGTTTGTCTACAGTCAACCGCTTTGTTTTAAAATTAGAAAGAACCCATTTTTGTCGACAAACTGAGTCCGCTTTATTGCGGTTTTTTGTTTTTTAAATAAGCTATTTTAACTAGATAAAAAGGTTAGTAAAACCAAATCAGACGGTATACAATCTAGTTAAGGATAATAGTAGAATGGGTTCATGATCAAAATTCATCCATAGCTATTCTTAATCATATTTTTTGGAGTGATTGCATGCACAAGCTTATTCAGGTTTTACTGCCGGTATTATTGCTGTTTATGATTCTTCCAATCTACAAGCCAGATTCTGCTTCTGCAGAAGATATACCGCAATCCGATGGTGTTATCGTCAAGTATAAAGAGACGAACGATGAGCCGATCAAAGAGTTGATAGAAAAGGTGGAGGTCCCTAAAGGGGAAACAACCGACAACCTAATCGAGGAACTTGAAGAACAGAAGAATGTTGAATATGCAGAACCAAACTATCTTTTCAAGAAGATGGAAAGCCCGAACGATCCAGCCTACATAGACCAGTGGCATCATAAAAAGCTTGGTACGAATGCAGCGTGGACAAAATCAATGGGATCACAAGAAATCAAGGTGGCCATCATTGACGACGGCATCGATCGCAACCACGAAGATTTAAAAGGGAAAATCGTAAATGCCTATGATACGATAAACAATCGGAAGCACATCATACCAAAAGGGGCGCATGGAACCCATATCGCTGGCATCATTGCCGGTTCTGCTAACAACGGCATAGGCGGAACAGGTGTTGCTCCGAACATTAAACTACTGCCTATTAACGTATTTGATGGAGAGTATGCCGATACTGCCGATATCATTGAGGCAATACATTATGCCGTTCAGCAAAAGGCAAACATCATCAATATGAGTTTAGGAGACACCAGTTATTCGGAAGCCTTGAACAAGGCCGTCCAGGAAGCCTATAAAAAAGGCGTACTAATCGTCGCGGCTGCCGGGAATGAAGGGGATATGGGGAAAAATGTACAGCGTGTATACCCAGCGGCATTTAGCCACGTCATTTCCGTTGCTGCCACTGACTCTAGGGACAAGCGTCCCAGTTATTCCAACTACCATTCAACAGTCGATATTGCGGCCCCTGGAGATGATATCCTTTCAACCTTGCCATATGGTAAATACGGCTGGATGAGCGGGACATCAATGGCCACGCCGATGGTGGCGGGTGTAGCTGCACTGATTTGGTCCCATGAGCCTAAACTTAACAAAACTGAGGTCGAATACCGCCTCTACGATTCAGCGGTGGATCTAGGTACAAAAGGGAAAGACATATACTATGGAAACGGGCGGGTCAATGCCAAAAAAGCACTTGAGATGAAGACGCTGACCAAACCGGCCGTGACCGCGATTTCCGATAAGGACACTAAGATCAATGGGAAAATCCCGACTGATTTCAAAACGGGGACCGTCTCCATTTATACCGATAAAAAACAACTCGCCACAGTGAAGATCAACGGCGAAAAAACGTTTACAGCGACTATCGCAAAACAAATAGCCGGCACGACCATCTCGACTAGGCTCATCGATAAATCGGGAAATAAAAGTATCCCAGTTTCATTTAAAGTAGCAGATAAAACGGCTCCTGCAAGACCGTCAGTTAATACGGTAGGTGACAATACCGTTAAAGTAACCGGCAAAGCGGAAGCGGGATCTTCCGTCACCGTCAAAACCGGCAGTACGGTTCTTGGCAAAGCAAATTCCAACAGTGCAGGGAATTTCACCGTAACGATGTCAAAAAAACAAAAAGCCGGAAAAGTCCTATCCGTTACAGCAACCGATAAAGCAGGAAATATAAGCTCAATCAAAACCGTGACCGTCGCAGACAAAACAGCACCAAGTAAACCGACAGTCAACACAGTAACGACAAAAACAACAAAAGTAACCGGCAAAGCAGAAGCCAGCTCCACTGTCTCCATCAAAGCATCAGGAAAAGTGATCGGCTCTGCCACAGCAACGACTAAAGGCACATTCTCGGTTAAAATCCCCAAGCAAAAAGCCGGGAAGAACTTATATACCTATGCCAAAGACAAAGCGAAAAACGTGAGTGAATCAAGAAAAGTAACAGTTAAAAAGTGATACAAGGACAGCCCCCAATACTCAAATTGGGGGCTGTTATTGTATCAATCTTTATTTCCATACATCAATTCCGTGCTTCGGCTGTAAAGCTCAATGATATTGCCGAAAGGATCCTCACAATAAATTAAATAATAGGGCTTATTCTCCCATGTATTCCATAAATCGCTACGCCTTTTTCCGCCAGAAGCAGCAATATCATCAGCCAGCTTTTCAATATCATCCGATATCAAGCAAATATGAAAAAAGCCCTCATAACCGCGACTCTCACCTTTAATTCTCGGCTCCACAAACTCAAAAAGCTCAATCCCCACTCCGTTATCCGCCATCAAATGAGCATTTCGCATCTTTTTAACAGTATCACCAAGAAGATCATTCGTCATATTATGTTTATTCTCCTTACTTGCATCAAACGAATAGGGACCCGCCAATAACCTGAATCCCAACACCTGCTCATACCACTTAATCGCCGCATCCAAATCAGGTACAGCCAAACCAACATGAGTAATTGCTGTCATATGTATCCCCCCTGGTAACTAAAATACCCTTTTAAGGTGAGGGACAAACGATACCGTTTTGGGACAAAAAAAAGAAGCAATAGCCAATATTGCTTCTTAGATTACATCTATCGACCTCATGAAATTCTTTTAATCTCACCCTCTTCAAGCCTCCTATTATACTCAACTTTACTGATTAATCCTTTTGCATTACAGGTAAGACAATCTGTATAAATATCGTAAGCACCTGTACCTGCACAAACATGGCATTTAACATGAGTTTCCGGTATATCCTTATGCATGAATGAAAAAACTTTTCCAATATACTGCAGAATAATCATTCCCAAAACTCCTTTTTTTTCTATCATACAACGAAAAAGAGAGAAGGAAACAGGAAATACAATAACATTACTTAAAACAAATAAAACCATAACATAGTTTACATGGAGTTAAAAAATGTGTTGATGCAAATGCGATAAACTGTTCTACAAAATCACTTTTTCCAGAAAAAAAGAACATCCACAAAGATGTCCTTTAATGTGTAATTACTTCATTTTTCTTAAAATCCATAGGTAAGCCAATATTGAAATCCCCACAGAGACTGCTGCCATTATGTAAATGCTTATATACCCGAAAAGATAGCCGATTTGTCCGAAGAGGATGGCACCGAAACCGATTCCAAGATCAAAGAAGGAATAGAAAGTGGCATTGGCCATGCCTTTTCGGTTTCGGGCAGCGTGTTCAAGAGACCATGCTTGAAGAGCCGGTTGGACAGCACCGAATCCAATGCCATAAAAAATAGCTGCCAAATACAGAATCATGTTACTTGGCATCCAGGCTAGCAATAGCATCGCCACTACGATAAAAAGAGTAGATGGAATGAAGACAGCTTGATGTCCTTTTTGATCATAGACTTTTCCAGCAAACATACGTGTGAAAATAAGTGCTAAAGCGTAAAGAAAAAAGTATCCTTGAATACCTGACAGACCTTTTTCGATTGTATAAAGCGGTAAGAAGGTAGCAGTCCCGCCAAAAGTTACCGTAATGAAAAAAACAAGAACGGACGGAGCAACAGCGCTTTTTTCATAAATGTCAAACCTATTAGTTTTAGCTGGGGCAGAAGCAAGTTCTACTTTTTTATAGGTAATTGTTGAAGCCATGATCCAAGCTGCCAGGCTTAATACTCCGCAAAATAAAAACAAATGTTGAAAGGTTAAAACATCCGCTAAGAGAAGGCCAAATGAAGGACCAAAAGCCATCGCCAAATTACCCGATAAAGTGAAGTATCCCATTCCCTCACCCCGACGCTTTGCTGGGATAAGATCGGAGGCAATCGTACCTGATGCCGTGGTCGCATATCCCCAGCCAATCCCTTGTACAATCCGCATAGTGCATAGAAGGAAAATACTCATCATAAATCCAAACGAGCCAATCGCTACAGCCAAAAGAGCTAGACCGAACAGGAAAACAAAACGTCTACCTTTTGTTTCCAAGGCTTGTCCAGCAAAAGGGCGGACAATCAGGGCAGAAAATAAAAACATGCCAGCAACTAATCCAATATACCGTTCATTTCCGCCAAGCTCTTTTACAAAAAGCGGAAGGGTCGGGGAAGTCATCTGAAAGGATAAAAAAACAAAAAAGTTAGCCAAAAAAATCATAATAAAATCACGTGACCAGATTTTATTTACTACAGGAAGTTCTTCTTTTAACAAGGGTACACCCATAACAGCCATTCTCCTTAATTGATAGTAATTATCATTCTCATTTTACTAAAGTTATAGAGAACAATCTATAAAAATTAAGTGATCACTATAAATCTAAGTAATATTGACTAATAGATAGCCCGAAATAATCTAATGTGACGCTGATTTAATTACTGTTATGTGTGGTAAGAATAATGTTACACAAAACGTTACCACTGTAACCTACAAAACTTACTTATGTATCTAAGAAAAAACCAAGTAAAAGTTAAACATACCGTTATAATGCTGGCCTTGAAACGAATGGAATTAATGGTCCTAATACTCAAACTAAATAAACAATTCATTAAAAAGCTAGTTGTAGATGGAAAATGGGTACTAAGACAAAGGCTACCATCGTCGTCACTTTAGATAAAGGTTGTAAAAGGCAATCTTACTTGGATTCTTCAAGGAAGCTACACTATACACCCAGTTCTTTTGATTCGGACTTTGGTAAAGCTACAAAGTTTGATTTATATAAGTTTCAGAAAGCTAATAAGATTACTGCAGATAAGAAGCCAGGTAAAGCAACATTCAATGAATTGTTCGATGCATAATCTCATGTAGAAATGATTTGTATCAATAAGGTAAAAAGCGGTAGACAATTGCCATAAATCAGGAGGATCGGGCTTTGCTGCATAGCTTCAAAACCAACAGAAATTCAATAAATCAGAACTTACCGAAATTGCTTTCTTTTCAATAGAAAAATACAAATAAGGTGCTGCCATTTCGTAGCACCTCAGCTTTTTTACGAATTTCTATTAGCCATACAAGTTCCAAACGACTTCTTCCTGTGTTATTCCTTCTTTGATTGTAACCAGTCTAAAAAGTCATCCCTGAAAACCCTCTTGGACCTTTTTAAACGAATTAAAGGAAAATCGGGATTTCCCATATATTCATCAGCAGTTCTTTCACTAACATTTAAATAATCTGCCAAATGCTCTACAGTTAATAATTCTGGTAGTTGTGATAACTCATCCGTTTCGTTCGTTATTATTTTTTCCCTTCTTTCATGAGTTACGTAATTTATATGCCCTTCTCCAATACATACTGCTACTTTCTTAGAACACTTAGGACAAGTCAGAGTATCAACTCTATCTTCCATAACAGAAAGACGAGATACTACGCCAAACAATGTTTGACAATTTTCACATAAATAAGTATATACACCTTCCACTTTCAAATTTAACACTCCTTGACTTATCATTTTTTAAACTAACAAAATCTATAAGTAGCCAATCTGATATGTGATAGGCTTAAGCGCTTTTCACAAATCACGCTTCTATTATTGTGCTACCCCGAAGGTACTCCTCCATTGTTAAAGCCCTTCTCTAAATAGAGAGGGGCTTAATTATTGTTTGTATAAATTAAAAATTCTTTTGTATTTCTAATATATTTATTTATATCAGTAATTATTTAAAATCTGAATGGTCTATATTCCCTATATAACATCAAAGAGGATGAGTTCATGACTTTAATCATTGGAAGAAGCCCTGGGCTAATCCGTATATATAGATGATGATATTAAGATTAATGTAGTTTTAACAGACGATCTTAGGAAAGAGGCACCTAAATAGCCGTTGTTGTTTTCTGGATGAATTAACGGGGCAGCATTCCTAGAATGACTGAAAATGAGATTTGAACGAGTTTTGTTAACGTCCCAATACCTAATAACAAATAAAAAAGGAGGATTTTCACTCATATTCCAAGGAAATTAACAATACATTTATGACAATTATTAAAATAATGTTACTAATTGTAAAAAGTGTGTTAAAATAAATTTTATGCTTAAAAAGACACTTGTTTTTTTTATTAAGTTGTAACTACTAGTACATCGGGCATTATCACTAGGGGCTGATGATTCTTAATAAGGAACGGTAATAAAAATTGCATTATCATGATAGTGAAATACTATAAAAATTTTGCAGTTTATATTATATACTCAAGTTTCTCACCTTGAAAACTTGAAATCTACAGAAGTTTACCAATGCTCTCAGATATAGAAAATTCGTCGCTTGACAATAATTTTTAAACACGAATAATCACCTTTGTGAAGAAGTCAACGAACTCGATTTTGCTGTTCATTGTAGCAATTGATCGAGCTTCTTTAAGATGCCTTGAAGAACGAATAAGCAAACACAGAAACTACTGAAAAGTTAACTATTATAATGATTGCAGGTTTACCTAGCTACCTCAGGACTTGCCTGCTTGATTTGGTGAGAAAAGTTGAGTTACCTATCTCAAATTCGAGATATTTTGTAGCTTCCATACTCAAAATAAAAAATCTTGTTTAAGATACCGGGGATACTTTTGAAATCTAAAACAAGATTCTAAAGTTATATACCATCATATTCGAAGTTTATATAACAGCTGAACAACATATGGGTCTTCCAAGCAAAAGATAAAAAAAGTTACGATTTTACTTATAGAATAGAGAGGGAGAACCAAAAGATGAGAGTTAAAAAAGCTATTATTCCAGCTGCAGGTCTCGGAACAAGATTTTTACCTGCAACCAAAGCCATTCCAAAAGAGATGTTGCCAATTGTAGATAAGCCTACCATTCAATATATAGTGGAAGAGGCAATTGCATCTGGAATTGAAGATATAATTATTGTAACTGGTAAAGGAAAGCGGTCTATTGAAGATCATTTTGATCACGCTGTCGAATTGGAACAGAATCTATTAGAAAAAGGTAAAAATGACTTACTTGATAAGGTTCAAGAATCTTCCAAGGTGAATATTCACTATATAAGACAAAAAGAACCACGTGGTCTTGGTCATGCAGTATGGTGTGCTCGTAAATTTATTGGAAATGAGCCATTTGCAGTCCTACTAGGAGATGATATTGTCCAGGCTGAAACACCTTGTTTGGAACAACTCATAAATGAGTATGAAAGAACTTCTTCATCTGTAATTGGTGTACAAACAGTATCTGAAAATGAGACACATCGTTATGGAATTGTTGATCCTCTAATAAAAGAAGGTAATTGTTACCAGGTCCTTAACTTTGTAGAAAAGCCTTCACCAGGTACAGCACCATCTAACCTAGCAATCATGGGACGATATATATTAACACCTGAAATCTTCATGTTTTTAGAACAACAAGAGGTTGGAGCTGGTGGAGAAATCCAGTTAACTGATGCAATACAACAGTTAAACCAAATTCAAAGAGTTTTCGCTTACGATTTCGAAGGTACAAGATATGATGTTGGAGAGAAATTAGGATTTATTCAAACTACTATAGAATTTGCATTGCAAAATGAAGAGTTAAAGAAAGAACTTCTTGGATATTTAAAAGGCATTTTAGAAAAAGAAGAACTGTTACAGATTAACTAAATTAATTTATATTTTTCTGTCCCCGCACGGAGACTTTCTAGAGGTATTAGGCTAGTTACTACTGGCTTTTTCTTCGTGTGGGAATTAGAGAAAAAACGTAAAGAGTAAAGTGAAAAAGTAACCTATCATCAAGGAGAGAGCATTTTGGCAATTAAGAATCGCGACGATTATTACATTTATCTAGAATCTGATTTAGTAGCAAGAAAATTGAAAAAGTGGAAGTACGGCTATAAAGTAATGCATCCAGAACTTTATTTCCAACGTCTACTTAGAAAATCAGAGTATTTAAAGACTAAGAAATTAAACAGTTCATTTTCAATGTGGAGATATAACAGGTCATTGAGAAAACTTAAAAAGGTAGGATCTAGGCTAGGAATTTCAATACATCCAGTGTCCTTCGGTCCAGGGTTAAAGATACCTCACAATGGTTCTGTTATTGTTAATAAGAAGGCTCGGATCGGTAAGAATTGTGAAATTCATTCTGGAGTTAATATTGGAGTTCATAAAGGTCAGGTTCCTAAAATCGGAAATAATGTGTACATAGGACCTGGCGCAAAGATATTTGGGGGTATCAAAATTGGCAACAATGTTGCAATTGGTGCTAATTCAGTAGTAACCAAAGACATACCTGATAATGTCACTGTTGTAGGTATTCCAGCTAAAATAATTTCTAGCAATACAGAAACTCAAGTTGTAAAAGCATATGACAAAGTGAAAAAGAAATACATGAATAACAAATAATCAATTTTTGCTATCTCTTCATATGAGCCAGTGCTAATCATATCAGAAAATTCAATCAACGTGCAGTGCTTCCCTTAACAATTAGTGCTAATGACACAAAAGATAATGAGTGTATGGCTATGGGGAAAATAAAGAGGAGTAGGAGTATCAAAATGCGTGAGAGAAAAGAAAATGAACTGGCATTTAATAATGTCACCTGGGATGGGGTAAATCTACAAATTACTTTTGCTAAAGAAATTTTAGATAATATAGATACATTTCAACTTCAAATTCAAAGTCGGTATAGTAATAAGAAAAGAATTGTATCTTACAATCGTAAAACGTTTTTAAAGGAGCACATAATTCTAGTTCCTTTAAAGGAACTAGAAGGGTTAGACAAGGGACGGTGGGACTTCTTTATTGAAGTTGAAAGCAATAAAGGTGTTCATAAGAAGAGAATAGGCCTATATGTTTCACGTCCAGCATCTGAATTGATACGCTATTTAAAGCCCATTATTAATAATGGAACTCAGGCTCTTATTCCTTATCTAACAGAAAAAAATGGTTTATCTATTCACTGTGCTAATATGCTGCAACTGGAAGACATTAGTTATAATGTTATACGTCTTTCTAAACAAGTATTGAGTGTAAAAGAGACAGATACAAAAATATTCCTCAACTTTTCTGAGACTATAAATAATAAAATAACAGATACGAGACTTGTTATGAAAAGTGGAGACAGTGTTTTTGTTCTTCCCATGAATATAGATACTGATGGAAAAACTCTTATAGTCAGTAAAAAAGACCTTCATACGGTTTCACAAAAAGGAAAATGGAACTTATATTTACAAATTACCAAAGGCCATATATTAGAACGCTATGGTTTAAATGTTCAAGTGAAATACCAAGATGATGAAATGAAGTTTCTTGTAAGAAAACAAGTAAAACAAATGTCCACGATTATTCAACATATTAAAGGGCAAGTGGATGCAGAAAATCTAAGGGTTGAGGATGGATATATAACATTTGATATATCGTCAAAAGAATTGAAGCATGCAAATAAGGTTGAATTTTATCTAAAGAAAAGACAAGAGCCTGAAATAATAACACTTGATGTAAAAAGGACCGTATCTGGGGGGAAAGAACAGATCATCATTCCGGCTTCACAGTTGAAAGATAAGATTGCAGTTATAAGCCGTTGGGATTTGTATATGAAACTATCCCATGATCATGTGAAGGTAAACAGACGGATAGGAAACTACAACGTTATGTCTTTGTTAGAGAAAGATAAGCGTGTAGGTTACTTAATGTTAAATGAAGCAGTAGGTATATCACCATATCTGACAAAAGATAACGAGTTCTCATTCTATTTTTGTACTGAAGAACAGTATATGAATTCAAAGTATCCTGCAAAGACAAAACTCCATGAAGTATCTATGAATAAGGAAGGATTACTACAACTTACTGCCTCTATTCATGTAAAAGAAACAAGTGATTTTGTAGTAGATCATGTAACACTAAGGTTACGACATGATAAGAGCCAGGTAATTCAGATTGCTTGTGCTGAAGAGATGTCACAGGACAAGTATAGTAGAAAGATTAAAGCAGAATTAAATATTAGTCAGTTAGAACTAGAGCAATTTTATTGGGATTTTTTCATTACAATTACTCTAAGTAATGGTGATAAACGCCATGTACGTCTTAACAATGATAATTATTTAATTAGTAAAAAATTGAAACATGGTATGTTTAAATATACTATAAATACCCCGGATGAATATATGATTTATCCCTACATTACTATGAATGATTGTCTGAGTTTAACCTATCGACAAATAGGTGAATTTGAGTCTTTCAAGCATAAGATTAACGAGTATACGGCCTATTTCCTATACATTTTATTGGCTGGGTACTTTGCATGGAAGCCAATTTGGATTATTCATGAAAAATATTCCGAGACGGCTCAAGATAATAGTTTCTATTTCTTCAAATATTGTTATGAAAATCATTATAATAAAAAGATTTACTATGTGATTAAAAAGGGATCAGCTGATGAAAAAAATTTAGCCCCCTATAAAAAGCGCATCGTTTATTTTATGAGTGTCAAACACCTCTTACTATTACTTGGATCAAAGTTGATTGTATCTTCGGAGACAAAAGGTCACGGGTATGCATGGAGGGTTTCCCAAGGAGCTATCCGTGAATTTTTAAATGAGAAGAAATATGTGTTTTTACAACATGGAGTACTAGGTTTGAAAAGAGTCGATAATACATTTAAAGCAAATTCATCCAACGGTGCAGACCTATTTGTAGTATCCTCTGATTTTGAAAAAGAAATCGTAAAAAGCTATTTTGGATATAATGAAGAAAACGTCATTGTTACAGGCCTGTCAAGATGGGATGCATTAGAGGATAAATCACTTCAAAATACAAAAAAAGAGATTTTCTTAATGCCTACATGGAGAAATTGGCTTGAAGAGGTAGAGGATGATAAATTTGTTTTATCAGATTATTATCATGAATATAACAGTTTAATACAATCAGAAAAGCTCTCCCAATTATTAAAGGAAAATGATATCACATTAAACTTCTATGTCCATCCAAAATTTATGCCGTACGTTGCAAATTTCACTAGTTTTCATGATCATATTAATGTTATACAATTTGGCGAGGCAAAAATTAATGATTTAATTATGCGTTCAAGTTTACTGATTACTGATTACTCTAGTGTAGCTTGGGAGACATATTATCAAAAGAAACCCGTTCTCTTCTTTCATTTTGATTTGGATAAGTATTTAGAGAATCAGGGTAGCTACATGGATTTAAGAAATGATGTTTTTGGAGAGGTTGCTTACAACTCTTCAGAGTTAGTTGATAAATTAAGAGTTTATATAAACAATGGATTTAAAGAAAAAGAAGAATTCAGTTCAATTAGAAACAATTATTTTAAACATGTTGATCACGATAACAGCTCTAGGATTTATAAGTATATCAGTGAACGTGAAAAATCACTTGTTAAATCGGATGGAATTCTAAAAATCTTGAAAAAAAGTTACCTTCTTAAATATGTTTGGAGAAAGTACAAGCAAAATCCAATTGTTGGCCGGATTGGCATGAGCATGTTAAATATATTAAGGTGAAAACTTGAAATGCCGTTAGTTTAAAATTTTAACGGTAAAAATAAAGCCCCTAGTATTTGAACTAGGGGCTTTTACCTATGGATTAGGTACCGGCTAATCAGCTGCAGTATTTGTTTCTAATGATTTTGAGGGTGAATTAATAAATGAGTTTGAAGAAGCATTCACGTTCTTTCTAAATTCTATAGTTTTCCCATATAGAACTATTGGGGAACCTAATGTATCTACGAATTCATTATTGTGTATTTCAAACCTAGCAATCACTAATGCCCCTTTTGAGCTTTTATCCTTTCCATTCTTCGTATAGTAATAGTTACCTAGACTATCAATCTGAATTCCTTGTGCACATTCTATGAATTGATTTTCTTTTATAAGAATGTCTTTCCAATTATGTCCTCGTATAGCTGCATATGTCATTTTTTCAAAGGTATTGTCTATAATTTGAATGTTTGTGTATGGTCTATTATGGGACGCTGAATGACTGCCTACGCCAACCCCCCACGGATTCATATTTCTTACGTGCGAATTCCCAAAATAGTTATGTTCTATCCTAACGTTTTTAGTTACAGTAAAGTCTACACTCCCAAATCGTCGAAATGCTTTATCAGATATCATCCCATCAATCTGAATGGCCTCTGTGTAATCATCATTACTCGAACGAGATCCTAAAAACTTACTATTTCGTATGAGAACATTTTTATTACCTGCTAAATCTATTGCATGGCCACCTACTATGTTCTTTAACACGGTATCCCGGATAAGGATATTATGACCATGAGCAAAACCAAACACAGAAGGAGTACGTAGTTTTATATCCGCTCCCCCAGCGTCCCAAATCCCGCCATCTATAATAATGTTGGAATTTCCATTATAACCATGGTAAGTAGCTTTAAAATCTCCATTCAACAGCATAATGTCATTATTTGAGTCAGCTTTTTGCAGAATTGTTTTAGATGGAATTTTAAGCCATGTATTACTATAAATGTGTAATGATTTCTTCAGTATGTATTTTCCTTTAGGCAATATTACTTTAATAGGTGTATCCGATTCTCTTGCAGTATTCAATGCCTTTTGAATCTGTTTACTTGCATCACTTCCGTGTGGGATTGATACTGGGATTGTCTTATAGTCTTTTTGCAAAAGGTGCAGTATCTCCTCCGTAAAAGGTTTCTGAATTGTAGAGTGCTCTATTTTCTTTCCCGAAGACCTATCCGGGGTGGAAGGTGAAAAAGGATTCCATAATTTGAACAGCACTATGGAGCCTACAATAATAACTAAGATGACTGATATTTTCTTCAATTTTTTCAACCTTCATTCTTGGGGTTTTCACCGGTAATTCCTTGCATCATACAGGCTTGGAGACGCATGGTTTATTGCTTTTCTTTACTTTGCGACGTTAGCTTCTCGTGAGTGTATACGGTATCGTTTTATTTCCAAATTGGATAGAGTTCTTCGACCATCTTCCCTTCGTTGGTCTATTATAACAAGATATTACCCGAACAATGGCTTTATATTGATTTTAAACTCCGATTGTACGATAACGATTACTTAATAATAAAGAAAAAAGTTCTTTCAACTGATAAAAAAATAATGTTGCAGCATGCACCATGTATTGCGACTAATATTTTTGAATGTGGTTACTTTAACCATAAATTCCAATTTTGAGAAATACTTATTCCTTAATAATACAGGTTATGGGGCAAACGGCACCGTTTTGGACAAAAAAAAGAAGCAATAGCCAATATTGCTTCTTTTTTACATATATCGACCTCATGAAATTTTTTAAATCTCACCCTCTTCAAGCCTCCTATTATACTCAACTTTACTAATTAATCCCTTTGCATTACAGGTAAGACAATCTGTATAAATATCGTAAGCACCTGTACCTGCACAAACATGGCATTTAACATGAGTTTCCGGTATATCCTTATGCATGAATGAAAAAACTTTTCCAATATACTGCAGAATAATCATTCCCAAAACTCCTTTTTTTTCTATCATACAACGAAAAAGAGAGAAGGAAACAGGGAATACAATAACATTACTTAAAACAAATAAAACCATAACATAGTTTACATAGGGTTAAAAAATGTGCTGATTCAAATGCGATAAACTGTTCTGCACTTCTATTTTCAGAAAAAAAGAACATCCATAAAGATGTCCTATAATGTGTAATTACTTCATTTTTCTTAAAATCCATAGGTAAGCCACTATTGAAATCCCCACAGAAACTGCTGCCATTATGTAAATGCTTATATACCCGAAAAGATAGCCGATTTGTCCGAAGAGGATGGCCCCGAAACCGATTCCAAGATCAAAGAAGGAATAGAAAGTGGCATTGGCCATGCCTTTTCTGTTTCGGGCAGCGTGTTCAAGAGACCACGCTTGAAGAGCCGGTTGGACAGCACCGAATCCAATGCCATAAAAAATAGCTGCCATATAGAGAATCATGTTACTTGGCATCCAGGCTAGCAATAGCATCGCCACTAGGATAAAAAGAGTAGATGGAATGAAGACAGCTTGATGTCCTTTTTGATCATAGATCTTTCCAGCAAACATACGTGTGAAAATAAGAGCTAAAGCGTAAAGAAAAAAGTATCCTTGAATACCTGTCAGACCTTTTTCGATTGTATAAAGCGGTAAGAAGGTAGCAGTCCCGCCAAAAGTTACCGTAATGAAAAAAACAAGAACGGACGGAGCAACAGCGCTTTTTTCATAAATGTCAAACCTATTAGTTTTTACTGGGACAGAAGCATGATCTACTTTTTTATAAGTAATTGTTGAAGCCATGATCCAAGCTGCAAGGCTTAATACTCCGCAAAATAAAAACAAATGTTGAAAGGTTAAAACATCCGCTAAGAACAGCCCGAATGAAGGACCAAAAGCCATCGCCAAATTACCCGATAAAGTGAAGTATCCCATTCCCTCACCCCGACGCCTTGCTGGAATAAGATCGGAGGCAATCGTACCTGATGCCGTGGTCGTATATCCCCAGCCAATCCCTTGTACAATCCTTATGGCGCATAGAAGGAAAATACTCATCATAAATCCAAACGAACCAATCGATACAGCCAAAAGGGCTAGACCGAATAGAAAAACAAAACGTCTTCCTTTTGTTTCCAAGGCCTGTCCAGCAAAAGGTCGGACAATCAGGGCAGAAAATAAAAACATGCCAGCAACTAACCCAATATACCGTTCATTTCCGCCAAGCTCCTTTACAAAAAGCGGAAGGGTAGGGGAAGTCATCTGAAAGGATAAAAAAACAAAAAAGTTAGCCAAGAAAATCATAATAAAATCACGAGTCCAGATTTTATTTACAACCGGAAGTTCTTCTTTTAGCAAAGGTACACCCATAACAGCCATTCTCCTTAATTGATAGTAATTATCATTCTCATTTTACTAAAGTTATAGAGAACAATCTATAAAAATTAAGAGATCACTATAAATCTAAGTAATATTGACTACAACAAAATAAAAAGAGCCCTAGGGCTCTAAAATAAACTATTAATGAGAAATTTATCCATCCAATAAAAGAAATCCATAGCGGTATGCTCAGGGGCATAACGTTTACCTTACGTCCGAAACTAAACCCACAACTTATATATATTTTAGTAACTTTAAAACAAGGAATAGTTTCAAAAACAACCTTTATATAGAAAACCAAGTAAAAAGACCAGCATGGGTAGCTTCAACTGTCTATAATGTTGGCGACTATGTAATGGTTGGGCAGAACACATATAAGGTCACAGTAGGTGGAACCGTTGCACCTTCTCATACTAGTGGAACTGCTACAGACGGTACCGTAACATGGCAGTATTTTTTCTTATATAACACAGCTATTAATATCATCAACTTCAAAAATTAGAGCGAATAATATTATCATTGACTCTGATAACTCAAATGACGTTTAAATGTCATGCAAGAAAATCAACCTCTCATTTACGGAAAAATACCTCAACGGTGAAGCGGTCTCTTTTATACAAACAAAAACATACAATTACCAGCCATTGCAATATGCACCGATTGTTATCGGGAATATATATTTAAAAGATGCGAACTTTAGTGATGTCGTTTTTGGATAACAATAACAGGATAGTTAAAAGCGGAACAAAATTGTATCTTTATAACAACGGGGAATATTTCATGTATGATGGAGTAACCGGAGCATTAAGGAACGTAGGAATAGAAAATGGAACTGCTCGTCCTAGTGCACCGTTCAAAGGTCAGGTTTTTATTGATACGATCAACAAGCAAATTTGGTACGACAGTGCTCAATGGCGGGATGTTATGGGGAATATCGTTTAAAGTATAAGAATAAACCCGAGAATAAGTTCTCGGGTTCTATGTTACTTGTTCTTATTTGGTTTATAAAAAAGACCGACAACAAATATTAATATTATAAAACAGTAAACACCAATTCTTTGGCGAGTGGATCCTCCTTCATAGGCAATACCCAATGCTAAAGCATGAATTATTATAGGAATTAAATATAAATACATTTTTTTTCTTAATGATTTGAATTTAATGAATTTATAAGCAAACATCAGTAATGTAAAACTGAATAATAAAGCAAATCCAGAATCAATTTGAACGTAACTATAGGTTGTTTTTTCACCAGAGAAAACTCCCCAAGGAAATGGCGCAAAAAACATATTAATTAATCCGTACGGGATAGTTAATATAGATCCGAGTAAAGATTGGTTTGATAAAAATTCTTGGCTGAGAGTGAGGTAATTTGACAAGAAAGTAAAATTGAACACAATTAATACAACTGCAATCAAAAATAAAGTTGATATAACTTTATTTAATACATTCTTGAAATGAATTCTGTTAAATATTACATCAAAACTAATTGCTGCTAGTACAGAGAACCCAGCATAAATTCTCGTAAGTATTAAACACCCAATTAATAAAGTAATTAATAATATGTGTTTTTTGTTTCCGAATTTATAGATATGGAAAATCAAAATCATTAAGAATAAGACTAGGCTATCCTTTAGAATGTTACTAGTAAACAATAAAAAATTAGCGCTTAGGATAACTAATATTGTCGAAACATATGAAATTCTTTTGCCGAATTCACTGTAAATAATCCTGTAAAAAAGTAATGCAGACAAACTAAAAAGAAAAATATTAACTAAGTAAAGCGAAAAATTTGTTTCGAAAATGTGTTTCGCAAAATACAACAAATAATAATAAAAAAATTGAGAAGTTCCTGTTACTGATTCCATCGTATAAAAATCCAAGTTACCAACAGTTACAAGGTCTTTTAAATTTGAAATGTATCTAAAGCTGTCTGGAAAAGGGGAAAACATAGACGTGTATAAAGTATATGCATAGTAAGACCTGAGTATAAACCCAAAAAAGATTAAAAATAAAATTGTTTTCGGTACAGGTTGTTCTTTTTCTAAGGAGAAAAAGAACAAAAAACCGCACAATAAAATAAGGATTAGAAAAAATGAGATAAGTTCCTCTGACCCAATTGAACTTATTAATGAATAACCTAATAAAAGAAAAGCTGAAACTATTAAAATAATTGATGAACTTAAAAAAAGTTTTCTTTTAATCATATAACGATACCACTCTCTATTTTTAGTGTTTTTGTACTATTGTATCGTCAAAAATAAATATTGTAAATCAAACTTTCAATAGGAAGAAAGAGCTACCCACTAACACGGAGCGGCTTTTTGGCGTTGTCTTAAATTCATCGAAGGGAGGTGTGGCATATGGCGGAACCTACAACTCGTGAACTGTACGATATTATAATCAAATGCGCGTAGATGTCGGCGTAATGAACACGAAAATGGATTTCGTAATGGATTCGAAGAAAACTGCGGAACGTGCGGAGGCAAAGGCGGATTTGGCGCTGGTCAAAACGGCCGAATTGGAGAAGGTTATCGATGGGATAAAGAAGTTGACAATATGTGCGACCGGGCTAATAGTGCTGGCGATTTTAACCATCGCTGGGCTATTGGTTACGATCCTTTTTCAATAGGACGTCGGCATGCCGTAGCTCTTCGCTGGACACGAATCAAATTAGGGCGCCGACCTTGAAGTAAGTATAGCACGTACAATTCGAAAGGGGAATGTTAAAATGGCAAATTTAGACGGATTGCACCCGATTGTTCGCGAAGCCACGGAGAAACTAATCGAAGTATGTAAGGAGAAAGGGATCGACATCATTATGGCGCAGGCTTACCGTTCCATTGCGGAACAGAACGCATTGTACGCGAAGTGACGGACGACGGTGGGCCCGAAAAGTAACCAACGCAAAAGGCGGCACGTCGTATAAGATGTACCAAACAAAAGTCCTTTAAAGAAATTCCCTCATTTTTTCACCTAACATATTGAACACAGCTCTCGGCTAGGTTTTCTTGTGATAATTATAAATATAAACGATTTCCTTTTATATGAGGCATTTGAGGCAATTACTTTACAATGTAATCCTTAAGAGAAAGCCGACAAGTTGAATCAGTCAGCTTTCTCATGAAATTAAAATAAACTTAAATATTTCTTACAAGGATCTTGATATGATGCTGGATTTTCTAGCAAACACTTAGCTTTAGAACAGACGGAAAAGATTTGGAAAGCATCATAACAAAGTTACAAAATGAGCTGCCGAATGCAAAAATTCTTATCATTTCACCAAACCCAGTCGCAAATGGTAAAACAGAGAATAGTTTAGGTTTGAATTATTTGAATTATATTCAAGCTTCCGAGCAGGTCATCAAAACGAATAAATGGACTTATCTGAAATAGCAAAGAAGAAATAGAGAAGAGGCTAAGTAAAAAGAATATGAGATTGGCTGATATACTGACAAACGATAACATCCATCCCAATGACCAAGGTCATTACATATGGTTCGAGGTTTTACAGGAATATTTTAAGTTGAAGAAGTAGTAAAAGGGGGAAAAGTGGCTATATCCACTTTTCCCCCTTTAATTTTACTCGTTGCACTGAAAGAAAGCGGTATCATAGTTTCTCAATCCTTAAAGACATCAATTTTCTTTCTTGAATAAATTCACGCATTTCCTCTTTCGATATTCCTGACCCCATAACATCCTGCATGATTTCCATCCACTCTTCATCCATGCCCTTGTCTGCTTGCTCATTCAACAGAGTATCGACCTTAATACAAAGGATTCTGGATATTTTTTCTAAAACTAATATAGTAGGGTTTGTTTGAAGGTTTCTTTCCAGTGAGCTTATATAGGATTTGGCAACGCCGGATTTTGTGGAGAGTTCACTAATGGACATTTTCCTTTCTTCCCTAAGCGACTTAACTCGGTAACCTATCATTTTGACCACACCTAACCATTAATATGAAAATTATATACTGTTTTAAACTATTACTTTCAGTTTACACATTTTCCTATCACTTTTAATGATAACTAGGCACTAAAATACTTGACAAAATTATATGTATAAAAGGATTTTCCTGTTTTGGTAGGCATTTAGTTAGGTCTATTTCAAGAAAATATTATAAAACTGATGAAACATCTAAGAAATATGGGAATGAGTTTATACTTAGGTTTAATTAAATTTAAGACAAAAATATTCTGGAAAATGCGTTATTTATATGTGATTAATGCAATATTTAAAAATTAGAAATTATTTCCTTTGTATTACCATTTTCTTTTTTGTAAAATTACTTTGGCACTTGAAAAGTATTCATTCAATGTAAATTTCATGTAAATTCCCTTAAAAAAACATTAATATAGGTAATATTATGGTATAATGCAATAGGTCATTTTTAACATATCAGGAGGATGAAATGGAAGAAACTATTAGTATTAAAGATATTTTTAAAACATTAAAGAAACGTTGGAAGCTAATCATGCTGCTGACATTGATTGCCGCTTTGATTAGTGGATCAATTTCTTATTTCTTATTAACACCCGTATACCAATCTTCAACACAGATCCTGGTTAATCAAAAACAATCGGAGAACCAATTGGACTCGACACAAATAAGGTCTAATATCGATATGATCAATACATACAGTGTGATCATAAAAAGTCCAGCGATTTTGGAGAAGGTCATTGATGAGCTTAAACTGGACCAAAGCGTAGATAAACTTAGTCAAAAAATCACGATTAACAGTCAAGAAAATTCACAGGTCTTCTCTTTAACAGTTCAAGATAGTAATCCGTCTCAAGCAGTAAAAATAGCAAACACTGTTTCTGAAACTTTTCAAAAGGAAATCAAGGATATCATGAACGTCGATAATGTTAGTGTTCTTGCCAAGGCAGAAATAAAGGAGAATCCTTCGCCTGTAAAACCTAATCCAGTATTAAATATAGCTATTGCGGTGGTGGTCGGATTGATGGCTGGAGTCGGCTTAGCATTCCTCCTGGAGTATATGGACAATACGATTAAGGACGAGGATGATATTGAGAAACTTCTAGAATTACCTATACTTGGTTCGATTCAAAAGATTACAAAGGTACATAATAAAGGATAATCCGGATAAGATGCAGTATGAAAGGAAGCGGGATTTTTGAGAAGTAAAGATGAAAAACAAGTGAATTTAATTGCGCAGACTAATCCAAAATCGCCTATTGCTGAACAATATCGATTAATTAGGACAAACATACAATTCTCTTCAGTAGATAAAGAAATCAAAACCATTGTGGTTACTTCATCGGAGCCTAATGATGGGAAATCGACTACAGCTGCCAACCTAGCGATTGTGCTTGCTCAAGAAGAGAAAAAAGTATTACTTGTGGATGCGGACTTAAGAAAACCATCGGTTCATTATGCTTTTAGCCTTAGTAATATACATGGACTTACTAGCGTATTGACAAAGAAAATGGACTTAAGAAAAACTATCTTGAATTCAAATGTTTCAAATTTAGACATTTTAACAAGTGGACCGATACCACCTAATCCTTCAGAGTTATTAAATTCCAAAGCGATAGAAACAGCTATTGATGAACTAAAAGAAATCTATGATTATATCATTTTGGATACACCGCCCGTTCTGGTAGTGCCGGATTCCCAGATTGTAGCCAATAAATGTGATGGCGTGATCATGGTAGTGGCAAGCGGCAAGACAAACAAACAAAGTGCAGTAAAAGCAAAGGACCTTTTAATGAAAGCTAACACATCCTTGCTTGGAGTTGTTTTGAATGGCGTTGAAACGGATAACAGCAATTATTATTACTATCAATCTTAATGAAATAAAACAATTTTCGACAAAATAACACCCTGTTTAATGGCAGTTTAATATGCTACTATTAGTCAGGGTATTAATTCCTATTTTCAGAATTCGGGTCTTTTTCCTATTCGTTTTATAAAGGAAGTGTATGAAATTTGATCGACATACATTGTCACATTATTCCAGGAGTTGATGATGGATCCGCTAACATTGAGGATAGTTTGAACATGGCAAAGAAAGCGGTAGAAGCAGGAATTACCCATGTTTTTGCCACGCCACATCACTTAAATGAGAAATATGTAAATGTTAAGAGTGACATCATGGATCGTGTTTTGAGGTTAAATGAGAGTTTTCTACTAAACAATATTCCTCTTACCCTTCATCTCGGACAAGAAGTAAGAATACACCGGGACATATTTACTTCACTTGAAAAGGATGAAATCCTAACTCTAGACGATAACGGTAGGTATTTGCTGCTAGAGCTTCCTTCAGGAAGGGTTCCTACATACACACAAGAAGTAATTTATGAACTGCTGCTGAAAGGAATAACACCGATTATCGTACATCCGGAAAGAAATAAGGAATTGATAGCGAATCATAAACTATTATTTGAATTGGTCCAGGAGGGCGCGTTAACTCAAATTACCTCTGGCAGTATCATCGGGAACTTCGGTAAAAGTATTCAATCATTTTCAAAAAAAATAATCGAACATAATCTGACTCATTTTATTGCAACAGATGCTCATAATATAGGCACTAGAGGGTTCACGTTACAGCATGCCTTTGAAACAATTACAAAAGTATATGGGATAGAACGTACATTTTATTTCAAAGAAAACGCTGAACAACTATTAAAGAACCAAAGTCCTGCTGTTGAAAAACCAGTGCCATTCAAAAAGAAAATCTTAGGGATCTTTTAGAATGATAGAAAACTAGGAAACGCTTACAATATTATAAAAAAAATTTGTCTTCATGTAAAGTTCTAAGTTGTATAGTTTATTGGGATGACAATATAGGTTGATAAATTACATTCATTTTGGTTGTGACTAGTTAAACGACAAATAGCCCCTAGGTTAGACATTTTAAAAAGTTGCAAAGGAGATATACAGCATAAGTCATTCTTATATCAAAAAGTTATACATGTGAAATAGAATACAATGCTTTAAATACTGTATTTAATAGTGAGAAATCAAACAATATTAAAGGGGGAAATGTGGTTGGCCTACCGAAAACGATTAACACTTCTGGCCCTATTAGACTCATTAATAGTATTATCGGCCATTTATGTAAGTTATTTATTCTTGTATCCCTATTTGGTAATATTTAAATTGCCAACGCTCTTAGTCACATCAGTCTCTTTATTAATCAGCCATCATTTTTTTGCTTCTATTTATAAACTGTATAAGAAGGCCTGGGAATATGCGAGTATTGGAGAGTTACTGTCCATTGTTAAAGCAGTTAGTTTGTCAGTTATTACAGTTATTGCCGTCCAATTAATGGTTTTTCAAGATGTTTATGTAAGAGCTATGGCATTGACGTGGATGATGCATGTCATCCTAATTGGCGGTTCCCGTTTTTCGTGGAGAATGCTGCGTGACCGCTTAATAAATAATCAAAAGGAAACACGGAATACATTGGTTATTGGTGCGGGATCTGCTGGAACCATGGTTGTACGTCAGCTCCTCAATAATCATGATACCGAACTTAAACCAGTGGCATTCATTGATGATGATCCGAAAAAAGATAAGCTAGACATATTAGGAATACCCGTTGTCGGTAACTCAAAACATATCCCCGAAATGGTTGGAAAGTATCATATAGATAATATTGTCATTGCGATTCCTTCATTAAGTAAGAAAGAATTGAAGGTCATCTTTGATGAATGTGTGAAAACGAATGCAAAAACACAAATCATGCCGATGCTTGAAGATATTATGTTAGGGAAAGTAGCTGTTAATCAGTTTAAAGAAGTGGAAGTAGAAGATTTATTAGGAAGAGAACCAGTCGAATTAGATATTAATAGTATTTCTGAATATGTAACTGGTAAGACCATATTAGTAACTGGAGCTGGAGGATCTATTGGTTCGGAGATTTGCCGTCAGATATGCAGATTCTCTCCGGGAACTCTTATAATACTAGGACATGGAGAAAATAGCATTTATCAGATTGACATGGAACTGAAAAAGCTATATGGCTATCAAATTGAGATCATACCTGTCATTGCAGATATTCAAGATCGAGATAGAATTTTTGAAGTGATGGACACCCACCGACCCGATGTTGTTTACCATGCAGCTGCACACAAACATGTTCCACTAATGGAATACAATCCACGTGAAGCAATTAAGAATAACGTTTTTGGTACAAAGAATGTTGCAGAAGCTGCAGATACTTTTGGTGTAGGTGCGTTTGTGATGATTTCATCCGATAAAGCTGTTAACCCAACAAACGTTATGGGATCGACCAAGCGCATTGCTGAAATGATCATCCAGCAGTTAGCAAAAAATAGCTCAACAAAATTTGTAGCGGTTCGTTTCGGAAATGTTTTAGGCAGCAGAGGAAGTGTTATTCCTTTATTTAAAAAACAAATTCAAGCCGGTGGACCAGTAACGGTCACCCATCCAGATATGACAAGATATTTTATGACTATACCTGAAGCATCCAGGTTAGTCATTCAGGCAAGTTCTTTGGCTAGAGGTGGAGAAATTTTCGTTCTTGATATGGGTGAACCAGTTAAGATTGTAGATTTAGCTACAAACCTCATTCAATTATCAGGTTATTCTATTGATGAAATTGGAATTGAATTTTCTGGTATTCGACCAGGGGAGAAGTTGTTTGAGGAATTATTGAATGAAGATGAGATTCATAATGAGGCTGTATTTCCAATGATCTTTATTGGAAACGCGATAGTTCGTAATTTTGATATGGTTGAGAAGTTGTTAGAAAACTGGGGTGATTTAACAGTCGAAGAGATAAGAGATTGTGTTTTAAAAATTGCAAACAATAAAAATGAGTATATTAAAATACCTATTTTAAATTAAACTTCTAGTAGAAAAAATCTGTGCAAACTAATGTTTGTGAAAAGGTGATTAGATGAAAGTATACCCTAAAGTTAAACGTGGATTTGATTTTTTATTATCTTTTTTTGCAATATTTGTATTGTGGCCATTTTTTTTAATAATAGCAATCATGATTAAATTAAGTTCTAATGGCCCAGTTCTTTTTAAGCAAAAACGTATTGGAAGACATAAGCGTGTATTTTATATATTGAAGTTTAGAACCATGAGAATTGAAGCTCCAAAAGACATGCCAACACATTTATTACAGGATCCATCTACCTTTATTACAAGTATCGGGAAATTCCTTAGAAAAACAAGTTTAGATGAATTACCACAGCTAATAAATATTCTTAAAGGGGATATGAGTTTTGTTGGTCCACGCCCTGCATTGTGGAATCAATATGATTTAATTGAAGAAAGGGATAAATATGGAGCAAACTATATTTTCCCGGGTCTAACAGGTTGGGCACAAATAAATGGCAGAGATGAATTGCCTATTAAAATTAAAGCAAGACTTGATGGAGAATATGTTAAAAGAATGGGGATTCTTTTCGATTTAGAAGTATTCATTAAAACGGTTTTCTCGGTTCTTAAAAGTGAGGGAGTCAAAGAAGGAAGCAGCCAATAATAAAAGGATTTAAGTCTAATAATCTAGAGTTGAGGGGGTTACTATGAATATATTAATCACTGGTGAAAAAAGTTATGTTGGCTTGCGTTTAAAAGATTGGTTAATGCATTCATATGAACCATATAATATAGACGTTGTAAGTTTAAGGAATGAAAATTGGAGAAGTATTGATTTATCTACTTATGATGTGATTTTTCATGTAGCAGCAATTGTACATAAGAAAGAAAAGCCTGATTCCGAAAATATATATTACAAGGTTAATAAAGAATTAACAATTGAGTTAGCGGAAAAAGCAAAAAAATCAGGAGTCAAGCAATTTATCTTTATGAGTACGTTATCTGTTTATGGAATAGAAGGTAAAATGAATCAAAAGGTAATAATTAATAATTCAACTCCATGTATTCCTAATTCTTTATATGGAAAGAGCAAACTTGAAGCCGAAATAGCGTTAAATGAATTAAATGATTTGCAATTTAAGGTCGCTATTATTAGGGCACCAATGATTTATGGTCCGAAATGTCCAGGTAATTATGTAAGATTAAGAAAGCTAGCGATAAAAGTACCTATATTTCCATTAGTGAATAATTTAAGAAGTATGATTTTTATTGATAATTTATCGGAGTTTATAAAAATATTAATAGAAAAGCAAGATTCTGGTTTGTTTTTTCCACAAAACAAAGAGTTGGTTAATACTTCAACTATGGTAAAACTAATTGCGCAAGAAAATTCAAGGAAAATCTATTTATCAGTAATTCTCGGTATCAGTATAAAATTAATTGGAAATCGAATAAAATTATTGAATAAAGTTTTTGGTAGTTTGATTATTGATCCGAGCTTATCCAATTATAAAAATTTATCATACTCTGTTGTAAATTTAAAAAATTCCATTGAAAATTCGGAACAAAACAAAGTAAAAGGTGTTAAGTCATGAAAAAAGTATTGATTTTAGCAAATCATCTTGATTGGGTATATTCATTAAGAAAAGAACTTATAGAAGAATTAAATAAATCTTATAAAGTAGTACTTTGTGTGCCTGTGAGTGGAGCTGAATTCAAATTAAAATATTTTAAAGATATGGGTGTAGAGATTGAGTTTATTAATTACCAAAGACGTGGGAAAAATCCCCTAAATGAATTAATCTTATTTGCTAAATACTATAAATTAATAAAAAAAATAAATCCGGATATCATTTTAACTTATACAATAAAACCTAATATATATGGAGCATATGCGGCTAAAAAACTTAAAAAACCAGTAATTATGAATATAACTGGAGTAGGTACGTCTTTAACCACATCCAAATTAAAGCATATAGTTATTAATTTATATAAATTTGCCTGTAAAGATGTAAATACGATTTTCTTTCAAAACCAAGAAAATTTTCGGGTTTTTATCTCTCAAAAAATATTTCATCCAGATAAGGCGATTTTAATCCCTGGTTCCGGTGTAAATATAACAAGATTTACACCACAAAAAAAAATAGGTGATGATAATAAAATAAAGTTCTTATTTATTGGAAGAGTGATGAAGGAAAAAGGTATCGATGAATATCTTGAAGCAGCGGGGAATCTAACTGAAAAATACCCTAATATAGAATTTCAGGTTTTAGGTCTTATTGAAGAAGAAAATTATAAAAATATTATTTCTAACAATAAAAGAATAAACTATTTAGGTGTTTCTAATGATGTTAGAAATGAAATCAGAGAAGCTGATTGTATAGTTAATCCATCGTATCATGAAGGAATGTCTAATGTGTTGCTAGAGTCAGCAGCTATGGGTAAACCACTAATAGCTTCCAATATATCTGGTTGTAAGGAAATTGTGGAAGATGGTTATAATGGGTATTTATTTGAAGTTAAGTCAGTATCTTCATTAGAAGAAAAACTCATTCAATTTTTGGGGCTTGATTCTAAAGAAAAAGAAGAAATGGGAGGAAAATCCAGAAGAAAAATTGAAGTCGAGTTTAACAGGGTTAAAATTATAGATGAGTATTTGAGAGCAATTGAAAATATATTAACAAGATAAATAACTAAAAAGTGAATGCATTAAATATAGAAAAATAGTGGTATACTTTTTTATTTTTAAAAAATATACACAAAAGGAACTAAGCATGGCTAAATTAAAAATAACATTAATTGTGGTTTTAATATTATCACTAAGTAGTAAAGGTTTAGGATTCTTCAGGGATATTCTCATTACAAATTATGTTGGTTTCAATGAAAAAACCGATGCAATATTTGTTGCAATTTCAATCTGTACCCTTTTATTCTCAATATTTAACACCACAATTAGAACAACATTCGCTCCAATGTTTTCTGCAAATTTTTTGCAAGATCCAATAACTGTAATTAGAGAATACAAAGAAATTAGACGATTTTTAATTCTTGTTATGTTTGTGACTAGTTTATTAGTTTTCTTTTTCCCTGGAATTTTTATAAAAATTATTACTCCAGGATTAAGTGGGGAAACTCTAACCTATGCATTAATATTTCTAAAATATTTGTCTTTTATAATATTTTTATATGGTGTCTTTTTTATCTCTACGGGTTTTTTACAGTCTATGAATATATTTCAAACAGTTGAGTACGGAAATTTGTTTAATAACATGGTTATTGTAACTTTTATTTTTTTATTCTATAAACATATGGGAATTAATTCTGTAATTTTTGGTTTACTATTTGGTGCTTTTATCCAGGCATTGTATGGTCAATTAAGATTACATAAAAGAATAAAAAGATACAAAGTTAAAAATGAAAAAAACTTATTTAATTACCATAAAATAAAGCAATTCATAAAAAATTCTCAATATATTTTATTTGGTAGTATGGTTTCTCAGCTAACTGTTTTATCGGACAAGTTTGTAGCATCTTTTTTAAATCAAGGAAGTATCACTGCTTTACATTATTCAAATGTTTTGAAAAATTTACCTTTGAATATAATAGTATTAGTAGTTACCAACATACTTTTTACTAATTTGTCAATTTACTATGTAAAAAATAAAGAAAAATTCAACTTTTTTATAACAGAACAAATAAAATACTTACTTTTCCTTATTTCTCCAATTTTTATTATGATGTTTGTATATAGTGAAGAAATAGTAAGATTATTGTATTTTAGAGGAGCTTTTACTGAAAGAGGTGTAGAAATGACATCTCAGGCTTTAATGGCATATTCAGCGGGCCTATTTTTCATTGTAATCAAAGAAGTACTTACAAAGGTATGCTATGCTGCAAAAAATACTAAGCTTCCATTATTGGTTTCAATTTTATCTCTAATTATTAATTTAGTTTTCAATTTCATACTAAGTTATTATTTTTATCATATCGGTATTGCAATAGCGACAACAATAAGTGTTATAATAAATTGTTTTGTGTTGTTATATTATTTAAATAAATTTAATGTAATTGAAAATGTAAAATTAATCTTAGTAATTACCTTTAAATATTCATTAATGTTACTAATTACACTGGTAAGTATATACTCTTTAAAAAATACAATTTTAATTAATTTTAGTGATAGGTTGAACTTATTATTTGGTTTAGGAATGATTTTTATTATTTATATATCATTCCATAAAAAACTTGGTATCGATCTTAAATTATTAAGGGTGAAAAGATAATGTTAATAAAAATATATCTAGTATTGTTAAAAAAAATCAACAGAAAGAAATATGCTCAAAAAGTTTATAAATTAAGAGAAAAACAATTGAAAACTTTAGGTGTGAAAATTGGGGAGGATTGTAGAATTGAAAATGCAAAGTTTGGTTCAGAACCTTACTTAATAACGATTGGTAATCATGTAACTGTGGGAGCTAACGTTCAATTCGTTACTCATGATGGTGGTGTATGGATCCTTCGTGAAAAGTATCCAGATATTGATGTTTTTGGTCCTATAGAAATTGGTGATAATTGTTTTATAGGTATTAACTCTATAATTATGCCGAATGTAAAGATAGGTGAAAACTCTGTAGTTGCTGCCGGTTCAATAGTTACCAAGAATATTGAAGCGAATTCTATTGTTGCGGGTGTACCAGCGAGATTAATAAGGAAAACGGCTGATTATGAAGAAAAAGTATTACGTAATGCCTTTCATACCAAAAAATTAAATTATGGTGAAAAAAAAAGTTTCTTAGTAAAACACTTCTATCAGAACTATAAAAAAGAACAAGGTGATTTTTATAAAAAATATGAAAATTGATGATCGTATTGCCGCATTAAATAAATGAATTGAGTTGGGATTTTCTTCTCTGTTTGGGGTAGGTATTGGCAATACTAATGAGAATATACTAGGTTTATCTTCTCATAATTTTTATATTCATATACTTTCTGAAGCAGGCATTTTGATTTATTTAATATTTCCTGTTGTTGTTTCTATTTTGATATATCTTAGTTTCAAAGAGATTAAACAAGGTATGAAAAATAAAATAATTTTAAATTTAACAGTATTCTTTTTTTTTATCTTGTTAAATGGATTTTTTACTCACAACATAATTAATATTAGTGTGTACTATTTTTTTCTTGCTTTATATATTACGAATATTGAAATACCGAGATTTAAAAATGGTAGTTAAGGATGAGGTGCACTGTGATAAGAAAAATAATGTTAAAATATTTATTGAACAAGTCTATAAAAAAAGGATTAAAATTGGGAAGTGATTGTCGAATATTAGGGGTTCCTAATTTTGGGAGTGAACCTTATTTAATAAAAATAGGAGATAGATGTACTATTACTAGTGGAGTTAAATTTGTAAATCATGATGGAGGGACTTGGGTCTTTAGAAGAGAGCCTCAATATAATCACATAAAGAAGTATGGAAGAATTGAAATAGGTAGTAATTGTTTTATTGGCATTAATTCAATTATAATGCCAAATGTAAAAATTGGAAATAATTGTGTTGTAGGAGCGGGATCTATTGTTACAAAAGATATACCAGACAATTGTGTTGCTGTAGGTAGCCCTGCTAAAGTAATAATGTCTTTAGAGGAGTATATACAAAAGAGCGAAAAGAATCGGACAATATTCCCCGAAGTTCTAGAAACTTCAAAAAGGGAATATTTAACCAATTTATTTTGGGGGGAATGAGATGCATATAGTCATGTTAATTTCTAGTTTTCATCCTTTGATAGGTGGGGCGGAAAGACAAGCACTAAGATTAAGTGAGAAGTTAGTAGATAGTGGAATTAGAGTTACCGTTTTAACAAGATGGCATGAAGGATTAAGAAAAGAAGAAAAGATAAATGGGGTAAATGTTAATAGAATTAAGGTTTCAAAAAATCCTAAATTAGCACCGGTTATATTTTTAATCAAAACTCTTAAATTCATTCGCGAGAATAAAAATGATATAGATATCATTCATGCTCACGCTCTAAGTGCACCGGGTTTGACTGCTGCTGTTGCTTCTCGTCTATTTAAAATCCCATCAATTGCAAAAATTGCTGGTGGTGGGAATAAAGATGGTTGTGAAATTATTAGAATAAGTCGTTCGGGAATTTTGGGCAAATTAAAAGTCATTTTTATGAAAAAGAATATTTCAAAATTCATTGCTATAAGTAAATTAATTGAAAAAGATTTATTGAAAGTTAAGGTTCCTGAATCAAAGATTGTATTTCTTCCAAATGGAATAGATTTGGATAAGTTTGCACCAATAAAAAATAATAATATAGATAATGAAAAAATAAATAAATTCGCTTTTATTGGAAGGTTAGAAAAGATTAAAGGGATAGATGTTTTACTTAATACATGGGAAAGTATGAGTAAAGAATTTCTGTCTAAAAATAAACTTCTCATTGCAGGTGACGGAAGAGAAAAACATTTTTTAGAGAATATGGATTCCTCAATTGAACATTTAGGGAAAGTAGATGATGTTTTAAAATTGCTCAATGAAATAGATATTTTTATTTTACCTTCAAGATATGAAGGGATTTCTAATTCCTTACTTGAAGCAATGGCAACTGAAAAAATAATAATTGCAAGTGAAGTTGGAGGCAATCCTGATTTATTAATAAATAATCTAAACGGATATTTATTTGAAAATGAGAATATTGACCAATTAAGAAAATTATTTAAGTATACAAGTGAAAACATTATAGAATTAAATGGAGTAGGAAAAGAGGCAAGAGCAACACTTGTTAAAAATGGTTTTGATTTATCAGAAATCCAAAGTAAATATAGGCATATTTATAATGAATTAACCCAAAAAAAAAATGCATAATTAGTATTAATTATAAAGATTATTAATAGTAATACTAATTATGATATTCCCTTTTATGTAATAATAGCCTTATTGGCAATTTTTATAAATATTTATGTTACATTAAAATTTCTTTTTAGGATAATTAACTATGGAATATTATTTGAAAATAATAGTACGCACTATTAATTGATCGATAGGTGGAGGAGTTTTATGACATTTCAAATAGTGAGAACTACATAAAATGAAACGGATAAAGTTAGTTCACTTAATCACAGGATTAGGAAACGGCGGAGCAGAAAATATGCTCGTAAAATTAATTTCCAATACTGATGCGGATAAATATGAATTACTGGTTATATCATTATTAGATAAGGGCGTGATGGGAGAAACGATAGAAAAGAAAGGTATAAAAATATATACACTAAATATGGGTTCAAAAGGTAGTTTACTGATTAAGCTAAAAAAGCTTTACAAAATATTTAGAGATGAAAAACCTGATATTCTACAGACTTGGATGTATCATGCTGATTTTATAGGTATATTTATTAAGATTTTGTTTCCAAAAGTTAAACTACTTTGGAACATTAGACACAGTAACTTTGTAAAGGGAATAGATAAAAGAAGGACTGTGATTATTGCAAAAATATGCGGTTTATTATCTTTTATTCCCAACGCCATTATATGCGGATCAAATTCAGCTAAGAAATACCATAAAAAAATTTACTACAAAGAAAGAAAAATGTTTGTTATACCTAATGGATTTGATACAAATCTTTATTTCCCAAATTCCAAGGTTAGAAAGGATATAAGAGAATATCTAAATATCCCAATAGATGCAATAGTGTTTGGACATGTAGGAAGGTATCATCCTTTAAAGAATCATGATCTCATCTTAAAAAGTTTTTACAAATTAAGAGAAATAAATGAGAACTGTTACTTAGTGTTATGTGGGAAAAATGTCGATATGTCTAATGAAAGATTGTCTTTTTTAGTGAATAAATATGATTTAAAAAATATTTTTTTACTAGGTGAAAGAAGGGATATACCTAACCTCATGCAGTGTTTTGATGCGTTATTACTTCCTTCGAAAAGTGAAGGATTTCCAAACGTAATTGGAGAAGCCATGGCAATAGGTGTTCCTTGCATTACTAGTGATGTTGGTGATTGCAGAGAGATTATTTCAAATACTGGGTATATCATCGAAGAAATTGAAACTATTAATTTGACAAATGCGTTATTGAAGTATATTGAACTCTCAAAAGATACCAAGAATAGTTTGAGTATAAACGCTCGTAAAAGAATTTTAGATAATTATAGTATAAGCGCAATTGTAAAAATGTACGACCATATATATAGAAAACTAATATAAGGAGAATGTAATATGAAAATTCTAATTACTGGTTCTGCAGGATTTATAGGGAGCCATTTATCAAGAAAATTTTTAAATGAAGGCCATGAGGTTATAGGTATCGACAATGTAAATGACTATTATGATCCAACATTAAAGGAATCTCGTTTAGCATTGTTAAAAGATGAAAATTTTACATTCTATAAGTTAGATTTAGAGGATCATAATGGTGTAAATGATGTGTTTACAAATCATAAACCGGAAGTAGTAGTTAACCTAGCAGCACAAGCAGGGGTTAGATATAGTCTTGAAAATCCACTCGCCTATATTAATTCTAATATTGTAGGGTTTACGAATATCCTTGAAGCTAGTCGACATAACAAAGTCGATCAACTTATTTATGCATCTTCTAGTTCAGTATATGGTGCAAATGAATCTTTGCCGTTTTCAGTTCATGATAATGTGGATCACCCTATTAGCTTATATGCGGCAACAAAGAAATCAAATGAATTAATGGCTCACACATATAGTCATTTGTTCAATTTACCTACGACGGGTTTAAGATTTTTTACAGTTTATGGTCCGTGGGGTAGACCAGATATGGCGTTATTTTTATTTACCAAGGCAATTATTAATGGTGAACCAATCAATGTCTTTAATAACGGCGATATGATGCGTGATTTTACCTATGTAGATGATATTGTTGAGAGTATTTATCGTCTAGCTCACAAAAAAGCAAAATCTAACCCTGAATGGAGTGGTATGAAACCAGACCCTGGAACAAGTAAAGCGCCTTATAAGATTTATAATATCGGTAATAATAGTCCTGTTAAATTAATGGAATTTATTACAGCAATCGAAGAAAAGCTTGGAATTGAAGCTAAAAAGAATTTCATGCCACTTCAAGCAGGGGATGTTCCTCAAACGTACGCGAATGTTGAAGATTTATTTAGAGACATTGATTTTAAACCACAAACATCGATTAAAGATGGTGTAAATAAATTTATTGATTGGTACCTTGATTATTACAAAATTAAATTATAACAACTAGGGAGTTGGATATTATGAATAGAAAAATAGCAGTTGTAGGATTAGGATATGTGGGATTGCCAGTTGCAGTAGCATTTGGTAAATCAAAAAATATTATTGGCTTTGATGTTAATGAGCATAGGATTTCTACTCTTAAGCAAGGAATTGATTATACAAACGAAGTAAGTAATGAAGAACTGACTTCTTCATCTATTGAATTTACAGTTGAAGGTCAGAAATTAGCTGAGTCAGACTTTATAATTGTTGCTGTTCCTACACCAATAAATGAGTTCAAACAACCAGACTTAACCCCATTGATTAAAGCATCTGAAACAGTTGCTTCACATATGAAAAATGGAACGATTGTTGTATATGAGTCTACGGTTTATCCAGGAGCAACGGAAGAAGTATGTGTTCCTATCTTAGAAGAAGTTTCTGGATTGGTATACGGTAAAGACTTTTTTGTTGGATACTCACCAGAACGTATTAATCCCGGTGATAAAGAGCATACATTTACAACAATTACAAAAGTTGTTTCTGGCCAAAATAAAGAAACATTAGATATAGTGGCAGATGTATATAGTAGTGTAGTAACTGCGGGTGTTTTTAAAGCAAGTTCGATTAAAGTAGCAGAAGCTGCAAAAGTTATTGAGAATACTCAACGCGATGTAAATATCGCATTAATGAACGAACTTGCGCTTATTTTTGACCGCTTAGATATCGATACTTCAGAAGTTTTACAAGCTGCAGGAACAAAGTGGAATTTCCTGAATTTCTCACCTGGTCTTGTTGGTGGACACTGTATCGGAGTAGATCCTTATTATCTAACACATAAGGCTGAAGCAGTAGGACATCATCCGGAAGTAATCTTAGCCGGCAGAAGAATTAACGATAATATGGGAGGTTTTGTTGCAACATCCTTAGTTAAAAAAATGATAAAGCGAAATATGCCTGTACAAGGGGCAAGGGTAACGGTTCTGGGCTTAACATTTAAAGAAAACGTACCAGATTTACGAAATTCAAAGGTAATTGATGTTATCCGTGAATTACAAGAATTTGGAATGGATGTACAGGTTACAGATGCTGAAGCAGACAACAAAGAAGCTGAACGCGAATATGGTGTTAGCCTTACGAACTATAATGACCTCCTACCTGCAGATGCAGTTGTTGTTGCAGTTTCACATAGAGAATATTTAGAACGCGGTTGGGGACAGTTTGATCAACTATTGAAACATGGAAAAGGTATAGTAGTAGATATCAAGAGTACTCTCAATAAATTAGAATGTCCAGAATCTATTGATTTATGGAGACTTTAATTCCACAGAAATAAAATTTAGTTTAAAAAATATTAGATGTTTCGTTATTATATATTCTTAGTCTATCCCATATAAAATCTACTACATATAAACCTTGCAGTCAGAGATTTATGATTATCTATCTATTGATGATATAGTGATAGCATATTTAGCCAGAAATTATTACTAAAGATTTAGAGTAAATGTTTAGTAATAAGAAAAGGCATAGAATAAATAACTGAGAAGAAGACTATCAATGAACTGCACCCCAATTGTTAGACATCATCTAACAATTGGATGTGTAGTTTTTTTATGACAAAATGGCCTAATTCTTATTGATAAAACGAAATCTTTGTCACAGGAGTTTAAACAGTTCCAGAAAGTGAAGCACACCGTTACGGAATTATTAAACCTATTTGATCAATATGGCGTTATTAGGTAAACAATTTTGCACAAATCCATAAAATGGAATGATACCATCCAACTTAGCGATTATGGGACTTGAATTTTGACGCCAGAAATATTTAGGTTTTAGAAAATCTAGAACCAGGGGCAGGGGGAGAGTTCAGCAGACAGATGTTATACAAAAAATTAAAAGCAATACATCACGTTTTTGCCTATGAATTCGAAGGGGAAAGATATGATGTTTGAGAAAAGTTAGGGTTCGTGAAAACTACGATTGATCTTGCGTTGAATGATAAAGACATGAGAAGTCGTATAATCGATTTTTTAGAACAAATAATTAAAGGCGCTTCCTCTAAAATCAAAGCTTATCTAAAAGTATGTAATCTTGATCTAACATTATCTAAAATAATCAAAACGGTTTTTTACTATTCAAGTCTGAACTCCGACTTTTTAATTGTTTTGGGCTTAAACCATGAAGGTAGATTTACGATGTCTAATGTATATTTGGTGGGTTATCAATATGATTTTTCATTTTGGAATAACATTAGCACTTCAGGTTTTAATTGAAGGGTAGAAAGGATGTTAGTTTTAACACCAAAAAAACTAATCCGGCATTTTTTTGAAATGTTGCAGGACCATTGTTTGAAAAAACAACCGAAATGATATGAAATATTTAACATTCCAGTTAATAAAATTAAACAAATGAGTTGTTGTAAATAGAGTGGGATGTGACATTAAAACAGGGCATCATATTTTCTTTTAAAGTAGTCCGATAAAACTTGGCATGTTTAATGCGTCACATTGTTCCTTTCCCGGAAATGCGTACTTTTTGAGCCTTTGCTACTAAATTTTAATAAGCGAAATATTCAGTCAAACCTTCCTATTAAAGAACATTTTAGAGAGTCGAATTTCATGGCCGTGAAGGGTTTTTCTATTATTATTATATACATACCTCGGGTATTATCCTCTACACTTGTAAGTAACTGGCTCTCTTCTGGTAAAATAATTCTATTATTGATGTACAAAAAAGGTCTCAGTCATTTTTTATTAAGTAACACAATATGTTGCTTTTTTATTTTTAAAAAAAATTTATGTATTGATAGAAAAAACGTATTGTAGTATAGAGTTTGTATAAGAACTGGAATTGCTGAAACAAATAGTCCTAATTCAATATTGTTTTGTGATTTCTTAGATTATGTTGGCCTTGTTAACGTAAACGATCCGTTTCACTAATACTGATAATGCTCGAAAATGTAATGGGACATCTTGATCTTATCTCCTATAGGTGAAAGACATGATTGTATGCAGAAAGGATACATTGATAATAGAGCATTAACAAGTAGAAAAACAAAAATATCGAAATAAGGAAGTATTTTATGAGAAAAATTATTGGTTTTTTCATATGTTTTTTGCTGATTGTTTTCTTCATTTTTCAGCAGAGACATTCTCTATCTAATCATAAAGAAAAGATATTCGCTGAAGATTTTAAAGGGACTAATGATTCTGCGAAGATTCAGGCTGCCATTGATCATGCAAAGGCCAATAAATTAAAAACAGTAATGCTGGATGATAGGGAGTATTCGATTTCATCACCGATCAAAGTTAGGAAAGGTGTTAAGCTGCTATTTGGATACGGGACGAAGTTTATTGTTGAGGGGAATTTTAGGGTGCTTGAGCTTGAGCAGAATGCTTCCATTGAAGGTGCTTATGTAGTGATAAATGATGCTGATTTTGATTCAGAGGTTATATACTTAGATGGTAAGTATAAATATTATAATACCTGGAACAAAACGCATGTGAAGGATGTAAATATCATTAATTGGTCTGAGAGTAATCAGGGTACAGCGATATCTTTATATGCTGGCGGTAAGGAACATGAGATTTCTTTCGTGAACTTTGAAAATGTCAAGGTTGCTGGGATGGAGACTGGAGTAAAGTTAATAGCTGAAGAACCGTCTTCTGGTAAGGCCTGGATCAATGCTAATCGTTTTTTGAATCTTTCATTAGAAGATTGTGTGAATATGATTTACATAGATAGTCATTCTACTATACCGAATGAGGTTAGTGGTAATCAATTTACCAACTTACAGATACAGCCTTCAGGCAAAACAAAGAGCATTTTGAAGGTAAGTGGGCAATACAATAAGTTTGAGGGCATGGTTTGGGATTTGGACAAAATCACACTTCAAAACGATGTTATTGAACTTAAGGATAATAGCATGGGTACTAGCATCGAGATCCCATCTCTGCCTGAAAGTCGAATCGCTGACAGAGGCCAAGCCAATATCTTGAATCAATAATAAAAGTGAAAAGGGTGATTAGCTAATAGATAGGCACACACCCTGTAATATAATTTGGAGATAACATTAATAACCATTAATGAACTGGTACTATTGATCTTTATCTATGGGGAATAATCCTTTCCACTATGGATAACGAGTATATATACCAGTTTTTTTAATTTTAAAAGTTATAGCTTTGTAGTAATAATTTGGCCTAGATCATTAATACTTACTTTCCACCTTGTTCCGTTTGGTGATGTCATTGTCACAGCTTTCCCTTTTTGAAGTTCTAAATCTCCATATAATGTTCCGCCTGTAGTCGGCAACCAAGCTGCACCTTGCTGTAAGGATGAACTTGCGAAGATCCGATTAATTCGGAATCGTTTGTGCTCTTGTGTATAGCCGCTTAACGTTAGTCTAATTTTATACAGTGTTTCTGCTCTTGCTTCCGAGATAACAGTGTTACCGGCGTTAAATGGGAGATTTTTTGCAACTGTCCAAGGTCCATTTAAGCTTTGTTGATATTCAATCAATACTCGACTGGGACTTTCATTCCAACCAAAATAAATACCAAAGCAATTTAGCATTTTAATAGGCTGTTTGGTAAAATCCAATTCAATCACAACTGGTTGGTAACTGGGAACATCGAGGTAATTTACACTTTGCTCATCGAGTAAATTGAAGCAATTATTGATATTTCCTCCATAAGGAGCCTTTCCAGAAAGCTGACGTACAGCATAGCGGACGTTTGCATTTACTAAGATATCGTCTTGATTCCCGACCAGATGTGCTTTTCCTAAGGCAAGAGGTGGATATACTTGGAGCGATTCTTCATGAGGAGATGTGCATCGATTGTATTGGCCGCGATCAAGGATGGAGGTGGATACCTGATTTGAGCTTAGGTAGTTGTGATGGGAAGTGGAGGAGAATTCAATGACGAGCGGGGGATCATCCATACGGTAGGTATCCCATATGATGCCTTCAAATATATTATAAGCACCCGAGCATCGAATGACTTTTTTCGTTTGTTTTCGGCTTTGAACTTGAATTCCAGTAAAGGTGTTGCCGGAAATTTCGTAAGGTAGATCACTGTTTCCTACAATCTCGATACCGTACTGACAGCCATCTATAAAAATGGACTCAAAGGAGTTGGCATTAATCCAACACGGGGTATCTACATTTAAAAGTTTTTCGGTTTTTAAATAAAGTGCTGTATGGAAGTTTGTGATTTGGAGGTAGCTTGCCTTAAAGAAACTGATGAAATCCCATGCTTTGTTACAGTATAAATGGATGGCTATACCTTGATACGTTGTTGTACGATTAATAATATTGATATTGGATATAGCTGTATGATTATGGATTTCTATTTGCTGCGCCCCGGAAAGAAAAATGACGGATGAATTGAAGCTATCATCCACAACTTCAATTGTCCCGCCAGAGAAGGAAGCATCCTTTTGTAGCTCAAAAACCTGGAAATTACCTTTAACTATTAATGTTATCGTCGGATCAATTTCAAGATGGACGTTTTGCTTAATGACAATGGGGGAGGAAAGGGTATATTGTTTCTTCCCTGTAATGACAACTTTAGAGTAGTTATTATCTACACAAAAATCAATCGCTGCTTGAATGGCTGGTGAATTATCCGCTAGATTCGGATTGGCGCCAAAACAATCAATATTAGCAACATCCCTGTTCTGGCAATCCTCAGAGAGGTTGAGTGGGTCTGCCATATATAACACTCCTTTTATGGTGATGTTATATAGCATATGCTTGTCCAAAAAAGTATGTATAGGTATAAAAAATAAAAACAAACGAGGTCATCGTTTGTTTTTTTGTTCATTGATAGGTTTTCAGTGTAGAATGAATCATATTCGAGAGGGAGAAGGATTCTTCTACTTTTTGTCTTGCTTTGCTTCCCAAGCGTTGTCTTAAATCCACATTATCTTGAAGCGTTTTAATTTGTTTGGCAAATTCCTGTTCTGAATGTTGTGAAATGAGAATCCCGGTTTCATGGTCCACAACCGCTTCTTTAATGCCGCCTACATCCACTGACATGATTGGCGTTCCTGCTGCCATTGCTTCCAGGACGACCATTGGAAAGACTTCTCTAAGTGATGTTAAAAGAAGTAAGTCCATATTGCATATAAATTCATATGGATTGGAGGCATTGCCTAGGAGCATCACTTTATGGCGTAACTTTAAGTCTTTAATCATTTTTTCTACAAATTCTCGCTCCGGTCCATCTCCAGCAATATAAAACATCACATTAGGTACATCTTTTAACTCATTAACGATTTTCAAGAAAAGTTCATGATTTTTCTCTTTTGATAAGCGGGCTAAAATTCCCACATTGAAGGTTTCTTTAGGCTGTAGTTGTTTAAAAGAAAAGTGTTCAACATCCACGCCGTTGTAAATCGTCTGAATAAGCTCATTCCTAACACCCAGCTGAAGTAAGTTATCTCTTTCAAAATTACTGACCGCAATGATTTGCTCAACATGCTTATTCAGCACCCTTTTAAATAGAAAGGGCACCTTTTTTTCTAGAATGGTTACATTATGCTTGGTATACACCAGTTTGATATTTTTTCTGGTCAGTTTCTTGATGGCGATTGAATATAAAAGCATTCGTAAACTATTGGCATGAATGACATCAATGTGTTTTAAGCTAACTTGTTTACTCAGTATTTTAAGATTGGCGAGGTGGTTCTTTAAACTTAAAGGAATGAATTGTTGTTTGTTATGAATTTGCTTGTACAATTCACCCGTCGCAGCAGCAGAGTAAAACGTCATGTTTTCATCCTGAAGATGGTTTTCTAATTTACAGAAATACATCTCAGCTCCGCCTGTTATGAGTTTATCTGTAAGTAAAAGGACATTGTTCATATACCTTATTTCCCTCCATTTAGTAAAGAGGCAGGCTGTGAACCTCTGTTTTTGTTGTATGCATTATAGGCGTATTTGCTAAAATAGAAGTTAGCTTTTACAAAGCTTAATTTTTCCTGGCTTCGTAACAGCTTCCAATATCGGTAAGCAGCCTTAAATTTATTTCTTGAGGTAGAGTTACTTACAATTCGATACTTGGATAAGACTTTCGGTAAGCCGTGAGCTATATATCCTTGTCGTAATAGTAACAGCCATAATGCAGTATCTTCAGGCTGAATATCGGGCATTTCGATATGCTTGATTTGCAGCCTATCCAGCATCACTGTTAAACAGCCAATCGTTGTATTTCCAATCAGATGCTTATAATCCACAGCTTTAGGTGCCTTTACTTCAACATCAAGAGAATTTCCTTCTTCATCTATTAAAGAATAAGAGGTGAAAGAGAAAGCGAGATTTCCCTTTTGCATAAATGCGACTTGTTCCTCCAATTTAGTTGGAAGCCACAAATCATCACTATCAAGAAACGCGATATAATCTCCATGTGCTTCTTTAATGGCTATATTCCTTGCCCTGGCAGCTCCGACATTCTTGGATAAAGGGATAAGCCTTATCCGTGAATCGTTCTCTGCATAGGATTTAATGACAGAAACCGAGTCATCCTTTGATTGATCATCAACAATGATCATCTCCCAGTTATAGTAGGTTTGATTTTGGACAGTTTTTATCGTTTCTGTAATAAAAGACGTGCTATTATACGAAGGAGTTATCACGGAAACTAAAAGTCGGTCATCCTTTTTCCTGTAGGTCATTATATTCCCCCTCTTTTCTCTCATATACGGATATATATTTTAGAGTTAGTGCTAAAAAGGAAAAAAATGCTTCATTAATCATGAGAGAAAGGGACATCATTTGTATTAAGAAAGCAAAAAGTGTAAGCACAATGAACGGTTTTTCCTTATGTAATTTAGTCTTGAATAAGGTGATAACGAGCATCGATATAAAGGAAAGGTAAAAAAGAAAACCAATGATTCCTGACTCTACTAAGACTTCTAGATACGTATTGTGAACATATAGCTTTTCATTATAATCAAATGCGTAATAATCGGAAAAGTTAAAAGCGCCAATGCCAAAAAGGGGATTTGCCATAAAGTAGTTAATCGCCTGCCCCCATAATTCAAACCTGCCGCTGCCCCCATCAGTTGAAAAGTCAGTAATGCGGCTCGTGAGGATTTCATTAAAATCTATTTTGATAAGAGATCCAGCAAAATATATTACCGATAGAAATAATAAGGAAACAGCTAACATTTTGATTTTTTTTGAGAAATTAGCTAACAGCATGTACAAAAAGACCACCAGTACAAGCGATAAAATACCACCTCTAGAAAAAGTAAGAAGGGAAGTAATCATACATAGGAGGAATCCAATTGAATGCTTGAATCCCTTTAAATTAGTTAAATAAAAGGAAAAAAAGATTGTGTTAAAAAAAATGAATATATTTGGATCATCCAGCAAACCGATTAATCTTGGATAATCCCGGTCTAATAATAATCCATAAGAGGTAATCTCAACACCTGTCGGAAATCTTCCTGTCACCTGTATACCTATGATGTATAATAATAGGCTTATAACGTTAAAGATGATTCCGACATTTGCAATCGATTTCTCAATCGCACTTAACGAAGTTAGCTCCAATACATATCTCATGATGAAATAACAGCCGAGTACGAGTATCACTCCTAGAATGACCCGAATGCTCGATTCAGGATACTGAGAAAAAGCGCCGCTCAGACAATAGGTGAAATAAAATAAGAGCAATAAAATTTCATAATGATAAAGGGTATGGAAATAAAAATCCCGAAAATGAATGCAAAAGAAAATGGCTAGAAAAATCATGTAAATTTTTAATGAGAAACCGATGGAGATATTATATTTACTGAGCGTAATAAAAAATAACAAGAGAAAGACTGACCATATAGAGGTGTTTTTATTAATTAGCAATCTTTCCATTCTCTTTTTGTCTCCCATCTTGTAAATGTTCGGTAGCAGGTTTCTTTTTAATAAAGCCAACGATTAATTGCTTGATGCTCTTATCGAGCAGCAAAATTAGAGCAGTGACGAAAATGATGGTAGAAATCATGGCTATAAAAGGATACTTGGATAATAAGTTGTAAACTAGGATGAAACTAATGAAAAAGAAGGTACCATACGGCAGGATGACCTTGAAAAGCACCGCTCTTTTTTCTGGGTTGGCAGCGACATAGCCAATGAATGAGACGATTTCCATGGTAAGGACGGCAAAAGCTGAGCCAGCCACTGAATAGTTAACGCTCATAAAATAGAAGGAAACCAAACCAACGGTGATGGTTATGAACTGGACAATTGTACGCCGGTTCTGTAATCCCCTTGTTGTGAGACCGTCAGCAATGGCAATGTTAAAGCCTTGCAGAACGATTATAAAAGCCAATATTTTTAAAGGCTGAACCGCAGATCCCCACTCGGGTCCAAATAAAATGGTAACGAGATAAGTGGCCAAGTAGAATAAGGTTATAGTCATGCACATGCCGATATAGGACATGATTTTCATTTGCAGGATATTCAATCTTGTGTGTTCTGCAAGCTCCCCTTGGTTGTATCGCTTAAATAAAAGTGGAAAAAAAGCACCTGCGATTACTCCTGGAATTTGGTATAAAGCAGAAGGAATCCGATAGGCTACTGCAAAGAGGCCGACAAGCGCTAAAGGCAGTGTTTTTTCTAACACCAATGGACCCAATTGTGGCGTTAGCATAATAAATAACCCACTGATTAAAAACGGACTGAGATTCATTAATAATTGTTTTTCAAAAGGAGATTTCCATTTTATTTCCGCTTTTTTCAGCAGTAAATAAAGGCTGTAAAATCCACCGGCTAAATACGAGAATCCATATAAAAAGGCTGCTAGGTGAACATCCACTTTTAAGCCCATACTCACCGTGGTTGAAAGTATTAACGCAAAAGAAGAGAAGATTTTTATCGACGCGATGAATTGCATCCTTTCAGTTAATTGAAAATAGGTTATTCCAATACTTTGCATCGCCAGGCCAATGACCATCGGGATCATTAGACTATAAATCATATAAAGAATTTGTTGTTCTTGATAAAGAATGTGAATGCCGGCAAAAAAAACAAAAAAGATCAAAAGGGAGCAAACAATCCGAATCTTAATATAGGAAGAAAACGTTCTTCCTAAGTTTTCCTTTTTTGATCCTTCCCTTAGAAAAGTATTACTTGTCCCGAGGTCCGTGAAAAAGTTCATGACCATGGCAAGAGCTAATGCCACACTGAAAATCCCATAGTTCTTTGAGTTAAAATAATTAGCTAATAAAATGAGAGTCGTCGCATTTAGAACATTGGAAAGAATTGTACTGTAAAATAAGTGGACAATATTTTTAAAAATAGAGTTCTTCTTTGTATTCACTTTTTTCGCTCCTGATTTTATGACGATAAAGTCGTTGACTTGAGTAGTGGTGCAGGTGAATGAAGTGCCGTTGTGGTTAAAGAAGGCTGATTTTGATTTGAATAATATTCATATGTGCTTGCAAGACCGCTATCAAGTGAATGAACGGGGTGCCAACCCAATTTTTGAATGGTCGTTTTATTACATAGTAAGCTTTCTTTGATGTCACCATTTTTCGCTGGCTGATAAATAGGAGATAAATCATGGCTGCCAAATGATTGAATAATGGAGAGTAATTGATTGATGCTTGTACTAGTGGTTGAAGATATATTGAATGTGCCGCTTCCTTCAGATTCCAGCGCTTTCAGATTGGCATCTGCCACATCTTTTACGTAGATGAAATCTCTCGTTTGAGTACCGTCTCCATAAATAACGGGCCGCTTATTATTAATCACAAGATTAGTGAAGATCGATATTACACCGCCTTCGCCGCTTGCTGTCTGTCTTGGTCCATATACATTACTGTATCGAAGATTCACATAATTTAAATCGTATAATTCTTTTGCAAGCTTTAGATAATCCTCAGCCGTTTTTTTTGATGCACCATAGGGTGATAATGGAGAAGTAATATGGGATACGGTGATTGGCATGATATCAGCATTTCCATATACAGCCGCAGATGAAGCAAACACGATCTTTTTTACGGCATACTTTTGAGAGAGCTTAGCGATGTTTATCGTTCCCATGATATTGATCCTTGCATCATTCGTAATATCCGAAATGGATTGTTGTACACTCACTTGTGCAGCTTGATGAATGACATAGTCAGGCCTGAATGTCTCCATCGCATTTTCAAGCTGGACCTCATCTTCAACATTCCCAAAGAAGGGAGTGACTTTGGCTTGGACATTCCCGATAGAGCCGGTAGAGAGGTTATCATATATAGCCACTTCATAATTATTACGGATTAATGTATCTACAATATGAGAGCCAATAAATCCAAAGCCCCCAGTTACTAGTACTTTATTCATTTTTCACTACCCCTTTTTTAGTTATCTAGCTCCATTACCAGTAAAGACTATGGTCAATGTTCGGAACAAAATCTTGATTTCCATAGCAAATGAGCGGTGTTGAATATAATATAGGTCAAAATCCAGCTTTTCTTTTGGTGATAAATCATAACCCCCATTTACTTGTGCCCACCCTGTTATTCCAGGTCTCACATATAAACGGTTTTTAAAGCCTGGCAAAAACTTTTCGAATTCTTTATAGAAATATTCCCTTTCAGGTCTAGGGCCGATGAGCGACATATCTCCTTTTAAAACATTAATAAGCTGTGGGATTTCATCAATCCGTGTTTTTCGTATAAAGGCTCCTATTCTGGTAACCCTTGAATCATTTGCACTTGCCCACTTAGGCCCATTTTTTTCGGCGTCGATGCCCATGGAACGCAGTTTAATCATATTGAAGGGCTTCCCATCAAGGCCTAGTCTTTGTTGATAAAAAAAAGGTGAGCCAGTTGAATCAATAGGGATAAGACTGCAGAATAAAAGTAAAATAGGTGCTGTAAGTATCAGCATAAAAAACGAGATGATTAAATCCATAGCGCGCTTTATAGTAAAATTAGATGGTGTCGATAGTGGTTTTGTCAGGGTTTCTTCCTGCCTATCGACTCTGACTTTCGAATCCACTGGTTATCCTCCCTGAATTAAGTAATGATCATTGATCCTGAAATTTCAAGATTTGCCCGTTCAAATTGCATTTTCACATCTGCAATTTTCTCTAACTTATCTCTTCCCTCTTGTATCGCTAAAATTATGCCATCACAATATTTAGCAACAATATTTGCATCAGGTTTATTTAAACTGTCTGATGTATGAAATAAAATGATGTCAAAATCCTTCTTCCACTCTTCAATCAGAGTGGGAAGGGTTTCTAAAGTTAATAATGTTGCAGGTTCATAAATGACTTCGCTTGTAGGTATACAGAATAAATGACCCTTTATATGTATAGCATGTTCGTTAATATTGGGCTTCTCATTTAAAAGCAAGTTGGTCAAACCGAATGAATTATCAATATTAAACACTTGATGCAGCGAAGGTTGACGCAGATTAGCATCCACTACCAGCACTCGTTTACGATGCTCAGAAAAGGCAAGTGCTAAGTACGCGGTAGCATTGGAAATATTCTGTGATTGAGAAAGTGATGTAATCATTAATATCGAATCGTCTTTATGAAGGGTGGACTCGATATTGTTACATATTGAATAAAATTGCTCTTTATTGATTTCATTTAAGAAAAAGGATTGTTTCTTTGTGAATTTAATATTCACTATATTCACCCCGTTTTGTGGAAGGTAAGGTTTTATAAGCTGTTTTACTTTTTCTGTTTTTCTTCTTATTTAAATCCAACCTTCCTAATAATGGAATTCCAAGAAGTTCAAGTTCTCTATCGGAATAGGTCGAATCATCAAAATGTTCTCTAAGAAGTGCTAAACCTATTCCAGCGAAAAAGCCTATTACGATTGAAATGGCTATGATGAATTTCGGTTTTGGGAAAAGAAGTTCTGCTTGTCCCATTTTATTATCATTGAGAATACTAATCTGTTTAACGTTTGTAAGGTCTTTAAAATTAGATATGGAATGCCTCGCGACAGTCTGGGCAATGTCCTTAGCAGATTCAGGATTCGAATCCTTGACGGTAATCGTGATGATTTGGGAATTATCTCTATTTGTAATGGAAACTTGCTTAAGTAAGTCATAGCTTGAAACCTTAAGGTTCAATTCCTCTTTAACCCCTATCATTATCTGCGGACTTTTAATGATGTCCATATATGAAAGGGCAAGCTGTCTGTTTTCTTGAACTTTGTTTATCGAAGCTTCCTTTTCATCCATGCTTAAAGATCCTGCCAGAACTTGAGTGGAATACTGATAAGTTGGTTTCATAAGGTACATGGAAGAAAAAATAATGAAACCAGTAATACAAAGTGTAGAAAGAATAATGATAAATATTCGCTTCTTTAAGATTCGTATAAAATCTTTTATTTTTAACTTTTCATTCATCGATTTCACCACTTTTTTTAGAGATAGTAAGAATATGTTCAAAACTTGCTGAGAATTTTTATAGAATAGTAAGCAATTATCCTATTTTGCGTTTTAGAGCTATCGGATCTTTGGTTATTACTGTTTTTTGTTTGTTTCTCGTGAAATACGATCCGAGCCTTATGCATGGTTTTTCCACAAATTGATAGGATACTGTAGAGAGTAAAAATGAAAAGAAAAAGGAAAAAATCAATATTAAACCGGTAGGCAGCTTGTTATAGAATAAGTACATCAATGAGAATAAGGATATGAGATGATACAAATAAAGGCTATATGAAATGTTCCCGAGAAGAGTCAGCAATCTAGACCTTAAGACGGTTGAAACCTTTTGAGAACATACGCTCATGATGATAAACATGCAAACACCGCACGAGACCACATAATCCCTGAAAATATAATTGTTTAATAAATCCACTTCGCCAATGATGCCTTCGTACATAAAACAGATAATTGCCCCCAACAACAATACAATTTTTACAGGTTTTTTCATTTTCAAAGTATACGCAAAAAGTTCATGCCGATATTTCGCCAATATAGCTCCCATTAAAAAAAGAGTACTATAGTGGAAACTTAGAAGAATGTTGGTTATATCCACACTGGAACCAACTAAATATAAACAAAAAGTCGATGAAAAAATTAAAACAAAAAGCCATAATAAAGAGTATTTAAGCTTTTTTCGTACAAACAAAAAAATCAGTACAGGAAATATAATCGAAATTCTCATCTCGTGTACAAGGGACCATATAACATTGTTATAGGCGTCTGTATTGTACTGCCCAATAAACAAAAGATGTTCTATTAATAAGGAAGGAGTATCCAGGCCTGTCCAAGATTTACTAAACCAGTTGGTGATAAAGGGCAAATCAATATGGCTTAAAAGCATTTTAGCCAATATAGCCACACTTATTGCTACTAGGTATGGTATATAAATCCGAAACACTCGTTTTATTAAGTATGTAGAATAGTGGAATTTAGCACTATTAACTGATAAATACAAAACAAAACCACTCAATACAAAGAATAGAATGACAGACTCATTTCCACTACTGAAAAAAAGGCGTAGAGGAGTTTCCTTGAACAAATAAATCAAGTAGGAGCTGTTTGAATCATACTGATAATTAGCATATGAAGGATATACCATCAAATAATGCCCGATTAATACAATTAGAGCGGCTAAACCCCTTAATGAGTCGAATTCCTCATATCTAGTCATATCCTCCTCCATGTGAACCGTTTTTTTTATAATATAGCACTTGTTCTCAATAAAGTATAGTTAGTTCTTTAAAACAAACAAAAAATATAAAGTTAACATTACATCCTATTTTTGATGCTCGTTTTTGAGATGTTTTATGGGCGAATAAAAACTTTTGGCCATTAATAAAAAGGAGAATAGTTGAAAGTCGGAACACATCATGCTCTAATAAGAAATTTCAGACCTTTGGCCAATGAATAAATCCTGTTCCCACTTCCCTAAATTTACTTAAGATATGGAAGTTTGGGGATTCTAGCAAGTTAAGGATTAGACATACAGGTGATGTTTATTATTCCTGTAATGAGGGAAACAAATTACTAGATATGCAAATAGTTTTAATAATGAAACCAATTGACATAATAATATAAAGATGGTAAGTTCAATTTGTTTATTCTTTATAAAGAACGCTTTGTTCGTTAAGGGTTATGAAGTAACATATAAAAATTCTATCACAGAATATAAAATGAAATACAAAAAATGTAAAAAAATTCTACTATTTATATATATACCTATTAAAAGCAAAAGCTCAATTAATAAGTTATAGAAGAAAGGATGATTTTTAATGCCTTTATACCAAATGAGAGAAATATGGACACCTTTAAAATTAGTTGGAGTTAAGTTTTTTAAAACAGAAGAAGGAAGTATTTTTATGAAAGTTTTTAATAAACGTCGAAGAAAGTTAAAGTAATGCATTACTTAATATTATTGCGCGTTAAGCTTGTTTGTGATGAATCAAAAATTCCTAATAATTAGTTGTTTTTTTGAAGAATATTGTAGAATGATGGCTTGTGCCATGAAACTAAATTGAAAATCATAATGTTAAAAATTCTTGAGAAACGCAAACCTATTGAAAAGTAGGGACGCAAAATTACAGGTCTAAGGCTATGCTAAGACGGCTGTGTTAAAAGACTCAATGGAACCTTGGCCATTATTGTATTGCTCATCGGTTATAGACGATTCGTAATGCGGATCAGTATTGGTTTTGGAGTAGGGAGAAGAAGCCTAGTAACATGAATCTCTTAAATCCCAGTTCAGCATAAACTTGAACACCTTAAATAAGTTGTCTAGATAAGTGTAGCCTATCCATTTGTAGAGAGAAAGAAAGAGAGCGGTAAGTAATTGTAAGTGGTAAGAGAAAACAGTGACAAATTCCAAGGTTTAATAGTAGGAAAATGGCAGGCATCACACAAAGACGGTTGTTTTTGTGCGGTGCCTGCCATTTTTATCCTACTTAAGTTGTATCACTTCAAATATTAGTTGGGTATGCACCACTAAAACAGGCTACACAGCGACTGCTAGTTTCTCCAAGATCCACATCTACAGCCTCTAATAACCCTTCGGTGCTTAAAAAGGCTAATGAATCTGCCCCGATAACCTGTCCCATGGCTCGTTCGTGTTCGTGTTTGTTGGCAAATAGTTCTTCCTTAGTTGGCATGTCCACTCCATAAAAACAAGGGTTTCTAACCATAGGTGAACTAATTCTTACATGGACTTCCTTGGCACCTGCTTGTCTAATCAATTGGATAATGCGCTTGCTTGTCGTTCCCCTAACAATCGAATCATCGACTAAAACCACCCTTTTTCCTTCCAAGATTTCTTGAACAGCGCTTAATTTCAGTCGAACAGCTAAGTCGCGCAATTCTTGCGTGGGCTCAATAAACGAACGACCAGCATAAGGATTTTTAATAATCCCCATTTCATATGGAATTCCTGATTGTTGGGAAAAACCAATGGCGGCAGGGACGCTTGATTCGGGAACTGCAACGACAACATCAGCTTGTGTCGGATGTTCTTTTGACAGAATTTTACCTAATTCCTTCCGGATTGTTAAGACACTTCTCCCTTGAATAACGCTATCCGGACGGGCAAAATAGACAAATTCAAAGGAACAAAGGGAAACCTTACCTTTTTCCGCAAATCTTCCAGTTTGAATTCCATTTTCATCTATAAGAAGCCATTCACCCGGTTCAACTTCCCGCCAGAACTTAGCATCAACCGCATTTAAAGCGCATGTTTCTGAGGAGGCGATGATTGATTCACCAATTTTTCCAAGGCTAAGCGGACGTAACCCATGACGATCCAGGGCAATTAGCATTTGTTTTTCAGTCATTATAATCAAGGCAAATGAACCGTCGATACGTTTAAGCATATCAGGTGCGCTTTCTGCGAAATGCTTTTTACTTGAACGAGCTATTAAGTGAGCAATAATTTCAGTATCGGTTGTTGTTTGAAATATGCTTCCTTGCTGTTGTAACACATCCCGTTCTATCCTTGCATTTACGAGGTTGCCATTATGAGCAACAGCCAGGTCCCCCTCGCTATATTTAAAAACGAGGGGTTGTGCGTTTTGCAGTAAACTTTCACCAGAAGTTGAATATCGTACATGACCAATAGCCATATTTCCGCTTAGTCCATCAAGGATGTCCCGTGAAAATACTTGGGTAACTAATCCCATTCCCCTGTGATTCCTGAATGATTTCCCATCACTAGCCACAATTCCTGCACTCTCCTGACCACGGTGTTGAAGTGCATGAAGTCCGTAATAAGTTAATTCGGCTGCTTTGGGGTGATTAAATACTCCAAATACCCCGCATTTCTCTTGCATTTCTGAATCCATTTTTCTCTTCCTCCCGTTGATATCCTTTTTGTTATTTTTGGCAAAAGGTGAATTTATATCCTTATTATTTACTAATCAGTAAATCGATAGGGATTAATCAAATTGCAGCCATAAAACAGTTCTATGGAACAGTAGGTATTATTGCTTAACATTATTATCTTGGTATAAAAGACTTTTGGGTATAATGGAATATTTTAATAAGTGTATTTTGTATGATTTATAGTAAACTATATAGTAAAGAACAGATATTAATTTATAAAATCTAGCTCAGTATAAAAATAGTGAATAATACAGTTAATATTTTTCCAAATTGAAGATACTTTAATATGAAGATCAAGCAAAGGGACTTCACAGAAAGCGCTGTCAGAAAGCTGCCATCAAAATATAAGGAGAATATTTGATGACAAAAAACAAATTTATTACTTTCGAGGAAGCTTATGAAAAGAAAGAAAGAAGTAAGAAAATTTTTATTGGGTCTTATATTACTATTATTTTAATATTGATTTCATTATTGACTTTTTTTCTTGGTAAATCATAACGGGTGTTAAACAGGGCTGAGAAATCAGTCCTTTTTTGTGTTAAGAAGGTGAATGATGAAGTATGCAGGGAGCTCTCCTTAGGTATCCAAATGGAATCAAGAGGATAAATATTTATTGAAGTTCTTGAACAGTCAGGTTACAGCCATATTATGGTTTGTAAAGCTGGCTTTTTTTCTTAGGGAAAATAAATTAAAACTGAATCACTTAGTCCACTTATTTCGAAATATTATTTTTGTGGAATAGTAAATTCGAGCTTATATATGCTATTATAAATCTACTTTTAATAAAAGAGCTGTAAAGAAAGCGCATTATACCAGTGTTTTTACATTGTAATGTCACTTTTTGATGAATGATGTTGAAAAATGACAGAAAAAAACGAATAGTATTAAGAGCTATTATTACGTTTTTAAGTATAATTAACATTAATATAGTTTTAATTAAGGGGAATTTTTTGAGGGCATGATGGTTTATTTAGCCCCATGGAAACAGGGAATTCAAGGGATTTATTAATCTTGGAGAATAATTAATGTGAAATATTCTTGAGAAAGGCAAACCTATTGAAAAGTAGGGACGCAAAATTACAGGTCTAAGGCTAAATACTAAGACGGCTATGTTACCACAAGTTGGGTGGGATTTATCATGGAAGCTAACAATGAACGGGAAGAATGGGTATATCTAATTTTGGAAGCTAAAAATTTAGGATTATCTATTGAAGATGTGCGGGAGTTCATCAAGGGAAAATGAACGGGAAAAAAGCAAATCAGGGGATAAACATTACGTTAGGGAAGGCTGTTATACAGTCTTCTTTTTTTATTTTCATTATCGGGAAAATTACCGTAAAAGGTATCTAGAATAAAGTACATGTGCACAATAATAAAAATGAAACCTAAATGAGAGGGATTTTTATTTTGGATGTACTTAATGCTTTTATGAAGGGCTTAATATGGGGGACCTTATTCAGTGTACCGTTATGGTTGTCATTTTTTGGTTGGATAAAAATAATCATGAATTTTATTAAGTAAGCGCTTAATATTTAGATTATAATAAAAATACCTAGGTAGGATTTAACATGATAATCATAGAATTTAGTTAATGTACATAATGCGTTAGTCGCGACATTCTACTAGATTTAAGAAATATAGCCTAGTTAATAATACTTAAATATTTTTGATTATGTGCCGATATTACACTATAGAGAACAAGCAAAGGGACTTCGCTTAAGGCGATGTCAGATAGCTGCCATCAAAATAGAAGGAGATTATTTGATGACAAAAAATAAATTCATAACGTTCGAGGAAGTTTATGAAAAGAAACAAAGAAGCAAGAAAATTTTTATTGGGACTTATATTACTATTACATTAGTTTTAATTTCATTAATGACTTATTTTATGGGACAAGCATAATATGGGGTATCGAAGGGGCTGAGGAATCGGCCTTTTTTGTTTTTTATCCACACATATTGACTAGTAGTATTCAATCCCTTGAATATTAAGGAAATGTTAATTTTTAGTTACTTTTCTGATAATATATTAAATTCTGCTTGCCAAACCCTACTATATATGTGATTATCAAATAAATGAGCTATATTCCTTATTTTTGAAAAAAGGATTAGGACAACAGTATGAAATGGTGGCTCAATTATATATTGGAGTGGAAATTTCGAATGGATTTTTTTGATATTTTAAAAGACACTTTTGCCAAGGGTGAGTCTGGACAAGATGTTTCTGTAAATGAACTTGTGGAAGAGATTAAGGAGAAATTAAGCGGAATCATTGAACAACCTGATAGTATATGATCCGTAGATATCTCGTCCTCATTTTGCTCGTTTCATGGGCGATGGTCATCTTCTTTTTTTCCTCGCAGACGTATGAGGAGCAAAGCATTACCCCTTTTTTAGCGAAGTTCAATACGCCATATTGGTATGATAAGCTAAGTGGCATTTCATTCACGTTTGGTGGGCTTGAGGTGAGTGTTCATACAGCTGGAGTAAATGGCTTTCTGGAGTTTTTCCTTAGGAAGAGTGCCCATCTTTTTATCTTTTTTGTGTTTGGATTATTGACGTATCGGGTTTGGGGCCGTTTTGTGAAAAATGCTATTCTTTCGTTTTCAGGAGCTCTTTTATGTGTCCTTTTTTATGCGAGTGCAGATGAGCTGCATCAAAAACTAACCGGTGGCCGAACTCCCTTGTGGCAGGATGTCATGCTGGACACGTTTGGCGGTTTGCTGGGAATCTTCTTTTCTCTTTTCTGGTATCGATGGAGAAGGCGTCAATGAATCTAAGAAATTATTTCAAGTACATATACTTAAGGAGCATGTTTAACAACATGCTTCTTTTTTATCGTTTTCCATTATATATAAATGAAAGATAACCTGTGAGGGTGATGAGGGTGAGGAGACAAGGTAAGATTCCAATAGGAGTATTGACGGCTATTCTCATGGTTTTAGCTGCAGGAGCGTGTATCATTTTTCTTTTTCCGAGCGGATCAAAAAGCGTGGTTGAAGATTTCTATGAGTATGAAAGTGAAGCGGAGTTCGGGAAGTCCTGGGAATTGTTAAGTTCTGAAATGAAGCAGCGGTTTCCGAATCGGGCAGATTATGTGCAAAATCGGTCACACGTATTTTTACAGCATATTGATGTGGAGACTTTTCAGTATGATGTTGGCCGCACTAAGATAGTGAAGAACTGGTCTGGATAAGGTTGGGAGGCAGCATAAATCGCCTATGAAATTCCAGTTACACAGGTCTTCAATTCTCGCTATGGAATGTTTACTTTGGAACAAAATTGCTATGTCGTAAGAGAAAAAGGCGAATGGCGTTTGTTATGGAAATCAGTTTAAATAGATTCCTCTCCTTTTTCAGGCTCAAGTTCGTTTTATTGAAAAGGGAGAGGCGATGCTCTCATGCAATGCCGAATAGTTTTACTTCTCATGAAACATATTTCATTCTTGAACGGTCACTGATGGCTTTCAGAATAAACATTTTGTCCTGTTTGCTTAGCATAGCCCAGCTGCCTGCTTTGATTTTCATTTAAATCCACTCCTTTTGTTTAGGATTATTTATTATAGTTGATGAATGGTGGTTGATGGAATTCCGGGTCCAAAGAATAATAGTGTCAAGTGATGAAAGGGGCAAGGGGAAGATGGATTGTCAGCTCATATTAGATTATACCGTCTTTTTATGCCTAGTAAACAACAAAAATTCCAACAAATCTCTACAATTGGTGTTCGTTTTTTGTCAGAATATTGGACGGGAAAAATGAAAAAGCTGTCAGGATGCGGGTCCGGACAGCTCTTTCATTTTTTCTTATTTTATGGATAATTGTTCTTTTAATTCGGATTGGACCTTTTCTTTTTCTTCATCCGACACGATATTATAGTAGACTCCGTCGATTTTCGTTCCATTTCCTGGAATGGTTGCTTGGGTTATGCTTTTGCTTGCGTCCTTGTAGTTCTTTTGGATGTCCATCATGTCATCAAACGTCAAATTCGTCTGGATATTTTTACTTAAGGCATCGAATACATCATCGTATTTCGTCAATGATGAAAGGCTAGCGCCCTCCTTGATGACTGCCTCGATGATGGCACGTTGCCTGGATTGACGGCCATAATCACCATTCGGATCTTCATATCTCATTCGCGAATATTTAAGCGCATCTTCTCCATTTAGATTAATACTTCCCTTTGCGAAATGGACACCTTCATAAGTGAAATCCAGATCGTTTTGTACGGTCACACCGCCGACTGCGTCAACGATATCCTTAAAGCCTTCCATATTGATCTTCATATAATAGTCGATTGGGATATCAAGGAAATTTTCAACGGTATCCATGGACATTTTCGCGCCGCCGAAGGCAAATGCATGGTTGATTTTATCCTGTGTACCATGACCGACAATCTCAGTCCGTGTATCACGCGGAATGCTTAGCATTTTGACCGATTTCTTTTGTGGATTGACTGTCAAGACGATCATAGTATCTGAACGGCCTTTGTCGCCATCACGTTCATCGACACCGAGCATGAGCATCGAGAATGGCTCCTGATCTGATAGTGCGAGGTCTTTCGTTCGTTTATCTGTGGTACGGTCTATTGGTGTATGCATCGTGTCAACGGTTTTTGTCAGTGAATTCCATACGGAGTAGGCAAAGGCTCCGCCTGCTAATATAAAAAGTAGGACAATAATACCAACTACCTTCAGCCATGTCCGTTTCTTTTTCTTCTTTTTTTCATGTCTCATATTTTACTTCCTTCCTCTATTTTTAACCACTTCATCCATTATATTTAATTTCATAATAAAATAATAGTATATTTTACTATTTTATAATACCTTTGGCATATTTTAGTGTGATTTAACAAGAACAATTCTTCATTTAAAGGTTTAATGCTAAAGGATTGGCTGATCGGAAAATCCACACTTTGGTTGTGCAATTTGGCCTAGTGTTTATTTCTTTTTTAGCATCCAGATATTTAGAGGTTGCAGGTCTTTTTTATATTGCACATTGGTAATCATGTCAGCATTGCTGCACTTGATGGTGTGTGACACAAGTGTGCAGTCGGAGTGGATTGTACGGAGCTTGCTGTCTTATTTCAATTTTGAAGAGCAAAGGGTTATAATGGCCACTTATGAAATCGAGGAAATCCAGAACAAAATTAATGAAGTCATTCTGATTTAAGGATGGCGAGATCATCTCCAAGGAAAATGTCGAGGTACTTCGTGTAAGTAGTGGGAAATCGGTGGTCGGTTGGCTAATGGGACATCATGGCTAATATGAAGGAAAAATAATAAAGTAGCTTCGGAAAGGATTCCGAGGTTCTTTTTTTGTTTGCAAGGAGAAAAGCCTTTGAATCTAATGAATTTGACCAGGTAAAATATATTTTTCTAAATATTTCCATGTGAATGATGTATTACTTTAAAATGGGTGATAAGCAAAGTCCCTAATAGTAAGAAAGCGCATATATTGCTATACGGATATCCCAAAAGAATAAATAATTATTGGAGGCTAATGAATATATGGAATATTTAACTGAAAGCTCAGAGTACGAAAGTAATTCAACGGAAAGCTCATCGACGGAAAGCTCATCGACGGAGAGTGAATCAACAGAAAGCTCATCGACCGAGAGTGATTCAACTGAAAGCTCATCAGATGAAAGTGATGGAACAGAAAGTTCAACAGACTAACTAATATTTAAATTATAACGAGGGTTTACTTTAAAATGGGTGATAAGCAAAGTCACTATTAAAAAGCAGGCGCGTATATATGCAGTACGGATATCCCTAAAGGATTAATAAATATGGGAGGCTAAAGAAAAAATGGAATATTCAACTGAAAGTTCAGAGCACGAAAGTAATTCAACGGAAAACTCACCATACGAAAGTAATTCAACGGAAAGCTCATCGACCGAGAGTGAATCAACGGAAAGCTCATCGACCGAGAGTGAATCAACAGAAAGCTCGTCGTACGAGAGCAGTTCAACGGAAAGCTCATCAGATGAAAGCAGTTTAACAGAAAGCTCATCAGATGAAAGCAGTTCAACGGAAAGCTCATCGGATGAAAGCAGCTCAACGGAAAGCTCATCATATGAAGGCAATTCAAATGAAATCCTTTCCGACACCGCAGAAGAAGTTGAAAATTCAACTGAGGGTGAAGAGACTGCCAGTCCTCGTCGTGTGAATGTATTTAAGAAAATGTGGCTGGATAATATGATTAAAGCATCGAAGGGTATTTATAAAGAAGATTGACCATACAGGTACAGCAACTAAAAAGTTGTTGTGCCTTCATATGAAGAGTGGACATGCTCCTAGCACTCGTATTGACATATTCTCTTACTGGATACGAGGAGCCTGATTTTTCTGCAGCTAAAAGTACGCGGATTGCAATCTGTACTAATCTAAATTTAAATGTTGTAAAAGTTAGCGGGCTAGAATCATATATTGATAGGTTGTTTCTGCCCTTGATGAAACCCTAACAGATTGCGTACGATTTCCGGGGGAACTAGCCAAGCTAGGCGATTAAAATGGAACATTCGGGTTTCAACCTAAGAAAGCCTAGCCGGAGCGTTTGGATGACAATTGTACATACTGCCTGTGTTTGATTTGGACACAATGGCTTACTGGTGGATATAAGTTGTTTTTTACAGAATGGCGGTCACCAAATGTTCAAGGGGAGGCGATTTTTGTCAGCGTAAGGCAAGTTAAAAGCTTTCATTTCCACCATAAAGAAACTCCGGGTCTGAATTGATCCGGAGTTATTTCTTTTTCTCGATATTTTCATAGACCGAGGCAAGGGCTTGTTCAAATTTCCCGCTCTTTTTCGGTTTGTAATATTTTTTGCTGCGCAGTTTGTCCGGTAAGTATTGCTGCTTCACCCAGCCATTCTCGTAGTCATGCGGATAAAGGTAGCCGATGCCGCGTCCGAGATCGGTGGCTCCTTTGTAATGGGCATCCTTAAGGTGATCTGGTACATCTCCACTATGGCCGCTGCGAATGTCGGACAGAGCTGCATCGATTGCGACAATGGCCGTGTTCGATTTAGGTGATAGGCATAACTCGATTACCGAGTTGGCAAGTGGAATCCGCGCTTCAGGAAAACCGAGTCGTTCAGCGGCTTCGACTGCAGCGAGTGCCCTAGGACCAGCTTGGGGATTGGCAAGTGCTATGTCTTCGTAAGCGATGACTACTAAGCGGCGGGCAATGCTGACAAGATCGCCGGCTTCGACCAAGCGCCCTAAATAATGAAGGGCTGCATTCACATCACTGCCGCGAATTGATTTTTGGAAAGCCGACAAAACATCATAATGGGCATCTCCATCCTTGTCATGCGAGAAGCTTTTTTTCTGCATGCATTCCTCGGCAATTTGCAGATCTATATGAATCGTTCCGGACTCATCGGGTTCGGTGGAAATGACGGCGAGCTCAAGAGCGTTAAGGGCACTGCGGACATCTCCGTTCGAAGCAGTCGCGAAATGGGTAAGGGCATCAAAGTTGACATCGGTTTTATACGCACCAAGCCCCCGCTCTTCATCATGAAGTGCCCGTTCTAGAGCTTTGGTTATATCATTGGTTTCCAAGGATTTGAGCTCGAAAATCTGGCACCTGCTTCGGATGGCCGGATTGATTGCATGATACGGGTTGCTGGTCGTTGCACCGATCAAGGTGATCATCCCATTTTCAAGATAAGGCAATAGGAAATCCTGCTTCGCCTTATCTAGTCGATGAACCTCATCAAGCAACAGTATCACTTTCCCGGACATCTTAGCCTCGGCTGCCACGATTTCCATATCCTTTTTATTATTGGTCACCGCGTTCAGCGTCCGGAAAGCAAACTTCGTGCTTCCGGCAATCGCACTTGCAATTGAAGTCTTGCCAATTCCCGGCGGACCATACAGTATCATGGAAGAAAGCTGTTTGGCTTTCACCATCCTAGCGATAATTTTTCCTTCACCGACCAGATGCTCCTGCCCGATGATCTCATCAATCGATCGAGGCCGCATCCGGAAAGCAAGCGGTTTTATATTCATTGCGCACCTCTCCTTTTTATATAAGGTATCACAACTGATGGGGGAAATGCGCTGATTATGCTGTAAAAGAGGGCGAATTCGTATTATGGTAGTCCGTTTGGGGATTTAATTTGTGATGTAAAGGTTGATAAATCCACCTACCTAGCGGAATAATATGACCAAGCGCCACAATAATCCGCTCGTCCGCGCAAAAAATCGATCGTCCTAACCTTAAAATCCGACCCCAACCGATAAAAATTCGTCATCCAATTAGTTGCCTTCCATTCTTTATTTTTATTTTTCCTACCTTTCCAATTAGGATAATTTGACAAATGAAGGGCGGGTGAATGCATTTCCAGCGGGAATATGCTATAATTTCAAAAGAATTTAGAAACGGATAAATAATTTGAGGTGTATATGTATGAAGATATCTACTAAAGGCCGTTATGGTTTAACGATTATGATCGAGCTTGCTAAACATTATGGAGAAGGCCCGAAGAGTTTGAAATCGATTGCCCAGACGCATAATCTGTCGGAGCATTATTTGGAGCAGTTGATTGCGCCGCTTCGTAATGCTGGGTTGGTGAAGAGTGTCCGCGGTGCGTATGGCGGGTATGTACTATCTAAAGATCCTCAGGAGATTACTTCGGGTGATGTCATTCGTGTATTGGAAGGGCCGATTACCCCTGTTGAAGGAATTGAGGATGAGGAGCCGGTGAAGCGCCAGCTTTGGATCCGGATTCGCGATGCTGTGAAGGATGTATTGGATAATACGACGCTTATGGATTTGGCGAGCTACAAGGATACGGGTGAAATCGATTCTTATATGTACTATATTTAAGTGATTAGCAATGCGCCTATTATGTAGGCGCTTGCGTTTTTTAATGGAGGCGACAAAAAAGTGGACAGAATATATTTAGATCATGCTGCGACTTCACCGATGCATCCAAATGTGGTCGATAGGATGATGACAGTCATGAGTCATGACTTCGGAAATCCGTCGAGCATTCATGCTTTCGGGCGGGAGGCGCGCCATGTTTTGGATGAGGCACGTTCGAGTATTGCAGCGAGCATCGGTGCGGGGCGGAATGAAATCATTTTCACGAGCGGTGGAACCGAGGCTGATAATACGGCGATCATTGGTGTTGCGAATGCTTATAAAGAACAAGGTAAGCACATCATTACAACGGAGATTGAGCATCATGCGGTTTTGCATACATGCCAATACCTTGAGAAGTCTGGCTTTGAGGTCACATATTTACCTGTGAATGAAGCGGGGCTTATTTCAATTGCCGATTTAAAGGCGGCATTGCGGGACGACACGATTTTGGTTTCGATCATGTTCGGCAATAATGAGGTTGGTACGATCCAGCCGATTGCTGAAATTGGACAGCTGCTCAAGGGTCATCAAGCCTTTTTCCATACGGATGCGGTTCAGGCATATGGTTTGATCTCTATCGACGTCCGTGAGTTGGGTGTGGATTTGCTGAGTGTATCCGCGCATAAAATTAACGGTCCCAAGGGAATCGGCTTTCTTTATATTCGTGAAGGCTTGAAGCTGAATCCGCATTTATATGGCGGGGAACAAGAACGCAAACGCCGTGCTGGTACGGAGAGCGTACCGGCAATTGCCGGTTTTTCAGAAGCTGTTTTAATTGCGCAAAGCACGATGGAAAAGAAAAAGGAGCAATACATGCGTTTTAAAGACGTATTGCTTGCCGTCTTTGATGAGGCGGATGTACAATATGAAATTAACGGATCTATGGAACAGTCGCTGCCGCATTTGCTGAATGTTAGTTTTCCGGGTACGAATGTGGAATCGATGCTCGTTAATATGGACTTGGCAGGTGTTGCGGTATCGAGCGGATCCGCTTGTACTGCTGGGTCAATCGATCCGTCGCATGTGCTTGTGGCGATGTTCGGGAAAGATTCGGAGCGGACGAAGAATTCGATTCGTTTCAGCTTCGGTCTGAATAACACGGAAGAGGAAGTAAGGCAGGCGGCTGAAACTACCGTTAAAATCGTTAATAGATTAGTGGGAAGATAATTCCTGCTTTAAATAAATGAGGTGACAGAATGAGAAAAGCACCACAGGACACCCGCGTCGTCGTGGGTATGTCAGGAGGCGTGGATTCTTCTGTGTCAGCCCTGCTATTGAAGAATCAAGGCTATGATGTGGTCGGGATTTTCATGAAGAACTGGGATGATACAGATGAAAACGGAGTCTGTACGGCAACGGAAGATTATAATGATGTAATTGCCGTTTGTAATCAAATCGGCATCCCTTATTATGCGGTCAATTTCGAGAAGCAGTATTGGGATAAAGTTTTCACTTATTTCTTGGATGAGTATAAAGCGGGCCGTACCCCGAATCCGGATGTAATGTGCAATAAGGAAATCAAGTTCAAGGCCTTTCTTGAACATGCCGTAAGCCTTGGTGCCGATTATGTGGCTACAGGTCATTACGCACAGGTTGAATACCGGGATGGCGAATACAAAATGCTTCGCGGTGTCGATAATAATAAAGATCAAACGTACTTCTTGAACCAGCTTACTCAAGAACAGTTGGAAAAAGTCATGTTTCCGCTTGGACACATTGATAAGAAGGAAGTCCGTGAAATTGCGAAAGAAGCGGGTCTTGCCACGGCAACGAAAAAAGATTCTACAGGGATCTGTTTTATCGGTGAACGCAATTTCAAAGAGTTTTTAAGCAATTACCTCCCAGCTCAGCCCGGTGATATGGTCACGATGGATGGCAAAGTAATGGGCAAGCATGACGGATTGATGTATTACACCATCGGTCAGCGTCATGGTCTAGGGATTGGCGGCAGCGGCGAACCTTGGTTTGTTGCGGGAAAAGACTTGAAACGCAATGTTTTATACGTGTGTCAAGGCTTTGATAATGATGTGCTGTATTCCAATTCCCTTCGTGCAGTTAATGTCAGCTGGGTAGCGGAACATATACCAGCTGGTGAATTTACATGTACGGCAAAGTTCAGGTACCGTCAAGAGGATAGTGGTGTTAAAGTGAAGGTCTTGGAAAATGGTGATGTCGAGGTCATCTTTGACGAGCCAGTCCGCGCGATCACACCTGGACAAGCAGTCGTATTCTATGATGGTGAAGTGTGCCTTGGTGGCGGTACGATTGATGAAGTATTTAAAAAAGGTGAAAAACTGACTTACGTAGGGTAAAATAAGCATGTCCCCAGCTGTGTTTGCGGTTGGGGACTTCTTTTGGATTGCGGGTGTACCGCCTGAAATCGACCACTGGCTTATGCTATAATTTTTTAATATAAAAATGGAGTGTGATTGGATATGGATAAGAATCAACAAGGAATTGAATTTATGCAGCAAGGGAAATACGAAGAAGCGGCGAAAGTTTTTAATGAGGCGATCGAGGAAAATCCGAATGAGCCTGTTGCTTACATAAACTTTGGGAATGTATTGACTGCCGTGGGTGAAACGGATAAAGCGGTCAAGTTTTACAAAAAGGCGATCGAGCTGGATGAAAATGCAGCAGCGGCTTACTATTCATTAGGAAACTTATATTATGAATCAGATTCTAAACTAATCGAAGCGAAGGATATGTTTGAAAAGGCAATCCGATTGGGGCTGGATAATAGCGATGCTTTCTTCATGCTTGGATTGACTTTGATGGCGTTGGATCAACCGAAATTGGCGATGCCTTATTTACAGAGAACGGTGGAGCTGAGCCCTGAGGATGTTGATGCGAGATTCCAATATGCACTATGTCTTGCTAATGCAGAATTATATGATGAATTGATCAATCAACTGAATTTAGTTGTCGAACAGGATCCGGGCCATGCCGATGCTTATTATAATTTAGGCGTTGCGTTTGCAGGGTATCGTGAGGATGCGAAAGCAGCGATGGTTTATTTTGATAAGGCTTTGGAAGCACAGCCTGACCATATGCTTGCTGCGCACGGTAAGAAACTGTTGGAAGAAATGAATGCTGAGTAAATAAACGGCATATGCATGGAAAGGTGGGGAGAAGCGTTGAGCCAGCAAGATTCGTTGGATTTATTTTCAGAAGAGAAAATGTTCATGAAAGGAAGTCATTTAGTGACGATCTTTCATAATGAAGAAAATATGTACTCGGTTGTAAGAATTCGCGTGCATGAAACGAATCTGAATTATGAAGAGAAGGAAGCGGTCGTAACAGGTTATTTTCCAAGGATGCATGAGGATGAGATCTATATTTTTTATGGGGCCATGAAGGAACATCCGCGTTTTGGCCTTCAATATCATGTAGAGCATTTTCGCAAGGATTTGCCTCAATCCAAGGAAGGTATCGTCAGTTATTTATCAGGTGACCTTTTCAAGGGCATTGGGAAAAAAACAGCCGAAAGCATTGTTGAGACACTGGGTGAAAAGGCAATTTCAAAAATTCTGGCTCAGCCTTCGCTACTTGATGATATCCCGAAGCTATCCGGGGAAAAGGCAAAGGGCCTTTATGATACATTGGTAGAGCATCAAGGTCTGGAGCAGGTGATGATCGCCCTGAATCAATATGGCTTCGGTCCGCAGCTGTCGATGAAGATCTATCAAATGTATAAACAGGATACGATCACGATGGTTCAGGGAAATCCGTATAAGCTCGTGGAGGATATTGAAGGGATTGGTTTTGGACGGGCGGATGAGCTTGGGCATCATCTTGGTATTTCCGGCAGTCATCCCGACCGAATCAAGGCGGCGTGCTTGTATACGCTTGAATCACAATGCCTCCAGGACGGGAATATCTACATAGAAGCCGAGCAGCTATTGGAGGCTGTCAAACGTCTGCTGGAGGAAAATAAACGGGATCGCATTGAGTTCACTAACATTTCCTCGGAAATAATCGAATTGACGCAAGAGGGGAAAATAGTTGTCGAGGATCAACGAATTTATCCGCCTTCGCTATTCTATTCGGAAAAGGGAATCGTGATGAACATCAAGAGGCTGCTTGCTCAAACCGAGTATGAGGACCAGTTCCCGGAATCGGAGTTCTTGCTGGCACTTGGGGAGCTGGAAGAGCGGCTGGATGTTTCCTATGCCCCGGCCCAAAAGGAAGCGATCCAAACAGCCCTGCAATCACCCATGTTAATCTTGACGGGCGGACCTGGTACTGGTAAGACGACAGTCATCAAAGGCATCGTTGAGCTATATGCAGAGCTGCATGGTGTATCCATGGATATTAACGATTATAAAAAAGAAGGAAGCGATCCATTTCCATTCGTACTTGCGGCCCCTACCGGCCGTGCAGCGAAACGCATGGCCGAATCCACTGGGCTCCCAGCTGTTACGATCCATCGTTTGCTTGGGTGGAACGGGAGTGAAGGCTTTTCCCATGATGAGGATAATCAGCTGGATGGCCGTATCGTAATTATCGATGAGGTTTCCATGGTGGATACTTGGCTGGCCCATCAATTGTTTAAAGCTCTGCCGGAAAATGTCCAAGTGATATTGGTTGGTGATGAAGATCAGCTGCCATCTGTTGGCCCTGGGCAGGTTTTAAAGGATTTGCTTGCATCGAATTGTGTACCGACTGTCAGTCTGGAACATATTTATCGTCAAGCTGATGGCTCATCGATCATTGAATTGGCCCATGAAATCAAAAAAGGAAGGCTTCCGGATGATGTCACGAAACAGCAAGAAGATCGATCGTTCATCCGCTGCCAAACAGGTCAAATCCCCCAAGTAATCGAGAAGGTGGTTGCCAACGCCAGGACGAAAGGCTTCACGGCCAAGGATATACAGGTGCTGGCTCCCATGTATAGAGGGCCTGCAGGGATTGATGCCCTGAATAAAATGCTTCAGGAAGTGTTCAATAGCAATGCGAATGAAAAGCGGCGTGAAATAAAATTCGGAGATGTGATATATAGAACGGGAGATAAGGTTCTTCAGCTGGTGAACCAGCCAGAGGAGGGTGTCTTTAATGGCGATATGGGTGAAATCGTGTCCATATTGTTCGCTAAAGAAAATACCGATCATGTCGATAAAGTAATCATATCGTTCGAAGGCATCGAAGTGACATACACGAAACAGGACTTGAACCAGATTACACATGCCTATTGCTGCTCCATTCATAAGTCGCAGGGAAGCGAATTCCCGATTGTCATTTTACCTGTAGTGAAAAGTTATTATCGGATGCTCCGCCGGAATTTATTGTATACGGCGATTACCCGCAGTAAAAATTTCTTGATCCTTTGTGGTGAAGAAGATGCATTCCGTCTAGGGATCGAGCGTAATGATGAAATGCGCCGGAAAACGACTTTGCGTGAAAAGCTGCGGGAGATTTTGAGTGAAGAAGAAATGCCGGTGGAAAAGGAAAAGGCACATCAACAATCAAGTTATCTTGATATTCTCATGCATGCTGATCCGATGATCGGGATGGAGAATGTCACGCCATATGATTTTATGTAGCTGGTTCTATTTGATGAATTTTGTTTAAATTTCATAGTTTTGGTGGAACTATAGAATATAACTTAAATGTGAAAGAGCAGGGGGGATTTGATGAAAAAAGGTTGGATAATAGGGATAGTCGTTGTCGTTTTACTTGTCATTTATGGGGCATCTTCGTACAACGGCCTTGTAAGTGCCAATGAAGACGTCGACAATAAATGGTCACAGGTGGATAACCAATTAAAACGAAGAGCGGATTTGATTCCGAATCTTGTTGAAACGGTGAAGGGTTATGCTTCGCATGAAACGGAAGCCATTAAAGCGGTGAGTGATGCACGCTCGAAGCTGGCCGGTGCCAATTCGACTGAAGATGCGATTGAAGCCGATCAAGAAATGAGTGGGGCCTTGAGCCGTCTTTTGGTGGTTGTCGAGAACTATCCGGATTTAAAGGCCAATGAGAACTTTAAGGGTCTCATGGATAGTTTGGAAGGAACGGAAAATCGGCTGACGGTAGCACGAAAAGACTATAATGATGAAGTTACCAATTATAATAAGATGATTAAACGATTTCCGAAGAATATGATGGCAGGAGCATTCGGGTTCGATGCCAAACCATATTTTGAAGTGACCAATCAAGAAAAAGAAACGCCAAAGGTAGATTTCGGGAGCGATAAATAATGAAAAAACTCGCTGTGTTTGCGCTATTCTTCATTCTCACGTGCAGTTTAGCAAACGTGGTCGCAGCACAACCTAACATCCCTGAACCAGTTGGGGATATATATGTTCAGGACTTCGCCGGAGTCCTGGATGATCAGGAGAAATCCGAACTCATCGAACTTGGAAAACGCTTGGATGATGCCACAAAAGCACAAATTTCCGTTTTGACGGTTGATTCGATGGAAGGATCCGAGATCGAGGAGTACTCGGTCGAGGCATTGAGATCATTCAAGCTTGGTGATGCCGAGTTGAACAATGGAGTCCTCATTGTTCTGGCCATGGAAGAACAAAAAATCCGTATTGAAGTGGGTTACGGTTTGGAAGGGGCCATTACCGATATAAAATCTGGACAGATTTTGGACAATGTGGCTATCCCTGCGCTGAAAGAGGGTAAATATGATGTTGCTCTGACGGAAACCTATAAAGCCGTATATAACGATGTCACGAAAGAATACAACCTAGGTGATGAATTTTATCAAGATCTCTCCGTTCAGCCTGAGTCAGAAAACTTTCAGCCATCAGGTTTACAGATTTTCCTCATTATCATCGTAGTCATCATCGTATTCATCCTCGATGCCAAGTTCTTTAAAGGATTTTTCTTGCAAATGCTAATCAATATCCTTTTGATAATCATCAGTCGCGGAGGCGGCGGTGGCCGTGGAGGCGGCAGCGGCGGTCCACGGGGCGGCGGCGGAGGAAGTTCCGGTGGCGGAGGTGCCAGCAGGGGATGGTAAAACAGGTGGATCTGACCGGGAAACCGGTCTTTTTTTTATGCCTGTTCCCTGTATTTCCGGAAGATCGAGCAACAATGGAAAACCTTTCAGCACATCTATTTTCAGCAGAAAAGAGATAATAAGAATGTTCGGAAAGGCGGGATGACCTTGCGGACGTTTTCATTATTGAAAGGGATGCCGGTTTTTACAATCAAGGGAGAAAGAGTCGGCACGGTCCACGATTTATCATTATCTGAAATGGGTCAAGTAACAGGCTTGGTCGTTCATCAGCAAGCATTGTTCAAAAGAGCTTTTCATTTGAAACTTGACGATATTTCTTCATTCGGTCCAGATGGGATCGTCATCTTGCAACAGGATTCAAGCTTAAGGAAAGTGCCTGCGGATTCCATATGCCTTTCGAAGGACGAAATATTGGGACGCATGCTTTTTTCAGAAATGGGCGAAGAACTGGGTTTACTGCAGGATGTATATTTCAAGGAGAAAATGGGCACGATTATAGCGTATGAAACAACGGATGGGTTTTTCTCGGAGTCGACAGTGATAGAATCAAAACAGCCGCCTGCATTAGGGAAGGATACCATCATTGTTTCAGTTTATGAACAGTGAGGTGTCCATTTTGGAAATTAAATGTCCGAATTGCCGCAGTAAAGATGTTGGGAAGATTGGCGTGAATCAATATTATTGTTGGAATTGCTTTATTGAAATGACCTTATCCGAAGGCCTAATTAATACGCACCAAGTCGAGGAAGATGGAAGTTTAAGCTCATTGGACGATTTGTTTGAGGAAAATGACCGCCGCTTCAGTATGTAATTTAACGGAAGAGGTGTTTACAATGGCTAGACGTTCACGGAATACTCTAATGAATATGGGTTCGGACTTGATGAACTCGAAGATGATCAAGCGGAACATGAAGAAAATACGCAAAAGATTAAAGTCATTATTATAGCGGGAATGGGTGTCCTGATAATGAGGACACTCTTTTTTATGTATGAAAACCTTCCGCCTTTCGAAGAATAAATGAGCGGGAGGTGTTTATAGTGAGTATTCGTCTTAAGTGGTTTTATCGCCTGGGTTTTTTATTGCTCTTATTTTTCGTTATCTATATTTTTATGAAACTTAAGCCCATGTGGGGACCTGCCTTTACTGTATGTGTGACGGTACTGCTGCCTTTTTTGATTGGTGCGTTCATCAGTTACTTGCTGCATCCTGTTGTGGAATATTTAAATGAGAAAGGGATGCGTCGCTGGCTTTCGATTACGATCATCTATTTGTTGTTTTTCGGAGGGATCGGCTTTGCTGTGTATAAAGGTATTCCAGTGATGGTCAGCCAAGTACGCGAGCTGTCAGAAAGCGTACCGGAACTGGTTGAACAGTACCGGGGCAGAATTGATAAACTCAACCATCAGACGGCGGCCTGGCCGTTCGGAATTCATGAAAGATTCGAAGAAGGTGTCACCCTTTTCGAAAATTGGCTGAAGCGTATACCTGAAAAGGCGATGGAGTATGCAATGAGGATGATTGATTTCATACTCCTGATTGCGTTGATACCATTCATTGCTTTTTATATCCTGAAAGATTTCACAGCTTTAAAAAAAATGGCATGGTATATGACTCCGAAGAAGTGGCGCAAGCAGGGACGGGCATTCGTTCGTGATGTGGATGCGTCGCTTGGCGGATATATCCGCGGACAAATCATCGTCTGTGCCGTGATCGGTTTGATTTCCTCGCTGCTCTTCTGGGTAGTCGGAATGCAATATCCGCTTCTATTGGGGGCGATAATCGGAATAACGAATGTCATTCCGTATTTCGGACCGATTATTGGGGCCATTCCCGCAGTGATTATCGCCGCGACAATGTCAGTTAAAATGGTGTTGATCATCGCTGTAATCGTGCTTGTACTTCAATTTCTTGAGGGGAATATCCTGTCGCCGCTAATAGTCGGTAAAAGCCTCCATATGCATCCGCTGTTTATCATGCTCGCATTATTGGCCGGAGGTGAAATAGGCGGTATCACAGGCATGGTCCTTTCGATTCCCATCTTGGCTGTGTTGAAAGTATTTGTCCTTCATGCCCGCGTTCACTTTAGAAAGAAGCCGCCCCTTATTGACAAATAAAAGTCTTGTGAATATAATCCATTACATAAGATAATTCGTTGAAGGATGAAGTATGCTGAAGTCCATCTAAAAGAGAGGTGTCCCCCAGGCTGAAAGGGACTGCCAGGTGAAGAGCAGCAGAAAGCTAGTCCTGAGAGCAGCTAATACCTGCCGTCATGCCGCGTTAAGGCTTTTATGAAGGTGATGGGCCTGGGATGAATTCCTGCGTCCGTAATCAGGGTGGTACCGCGAGTCAACTCTCGTCCCTGTTTTTGGGATGGGGGTTTTTTGTGTGCTCAAAATTACATAATTTTAAAAGGAGGATATATATATGAAGTATTTAACTGGTGCTCAAATCCGCCAAATGTATTTAGATTTTTTTAGTGAAAAAGGCCATAACATCGAACCAAGTGCGTCATTGGTTCCTCATGAAGATCCATCATTGCTATGGATCAATTCCGGGGTGGCGACGTTAAAGAAATATTTTGATGGACGGGTGATTCCTGAAAATCCAAGGATTACAAATGCTCAAAAGGCCATCCGTACAAACGATATTGAAAACGTAGGGAAAACGGCACGTCATCATACGTTTTTCGAAATGCTCGGAAACTTCTCCATTGGTGAATATTTCAAAGAAGAAGCCATTACATGGGCATGGGAATTTTTGACGGATGAAAAATGGATTGGGTTCGACAAAGAGAAATTAGCTGTGACGATTCATCCTGAAGATGATGAAGCATTCGAACTCTGGAATAAGAAAATCGGTGTTCCTGCTGAAAGGATCATTCGCCTGGAAGAAAACTTCTGGGATATCGGTGAGGGTCCAAGCGGCCCGAATACAGAGATTTTCTATGACCGCGGACCAGCATATGGCGATGATCCGAATGATCCTGAACTATATCCAGGCGGGGAAAATGAACGGCATCTGGAAGTCTGGAATCTTGTGTTTTCTCAATTCAACCATAATCCAGACGGTTCTTACACACCGCTTCCAAAGAAAAATATCGATACAGGAATGGGCCTTGAACGTATGGCATCCGTCGTTCAAGATGTGGCTACGAACTATGATACAGATTTATTCATGCCAATCATCCGGGCAGTCGAAGAGATTTCCGATGTGAAGTATGGTGTTGATTCAGAAAAAGATGTTGCATTCAAGGTCATTGCCGACCATATTCGTACGGTAGCCTTTGCAGTAGGTGACGGGGCTCTTCCATCCAACGAAGGCCGTGGTTATGTACTGCGCCGTTTACTCCGCAGAGCGGTTCGATATGCTAAGCAAATCAACATCAATCGACCATTCATGTTCGAGCTTGTGACGGTCGTCGGTGAAATCATGAAAGACTTCTACCCTGAAGTCCTCAAGAATAAAGAGTTCATTGCAAAAGTAATCAAAAATGAAGAGGAACGCTTCCATGAAACTCTAAATGACGGACTGTCCATCCTTTCTGAAGTCATTAAAAAGGAAAAGGAAAAAGGCGGTACGACTATTCCGGGCAGTGATGCATTCCGTTTATATGACACATATGGTTTCCCGATTGAGTTAACGGAAGAATATGCAGAAGAAGAAGGCATGACGGTCGATCAAGCTGGATTTGAAAAAGAGATGGATGCACAGCGTGAACGTGCCCGTTCAGCGCGTCAAGATGTTGATTCCATGCAAATTCAAGGCGGGGTATTGGGCGATATTAAAGTTGAAAGTGAATTTGTCGGCTATGATCAAGTTGCTGTCGAAGCCAAAATTGCTGCCATCATAAAAAATGGCGAGCTTGTAACGGAGGCAGAAGAAGGAGAAGAAGTTCAAGTGATACTGAACAAGACTCCTTTCTACGCGGAAAGCGGCGGACAAATAGCCGATATCGGAACGATGGCCAGTGAATCCGTGAAGGTTGATGTCCATGATGTCCAAAAAGCTCCGAATGGCCAAAATCTACACCGTGTAACAGTTACAGCCGGCACTTTAACATCAGATTCCAATATCGTTGCTACAGTAAATCAAGAAAATCGTATCCATATTACGAAAAACCATACAGCGACGCATCTTCTGCATCAAGCGTTGAAAGATGTGCTTGGTACACATGTCAACCAAGCTGGTTCACTTGTACAGGCTGAGCGCCTTCGCTTCGATTTCTCTCATTTTGGTCAGATAACGGCGGAAGAGATTGAACAAATCGAAACGATTGTGAATGAAAAGATTTGGCAAAGCTTACAAGTGAATACGGACTATAAAAACATCGAAGAAGCCAAAGCTATGGGCGCAATGGCCTTGTTCGGCGAAAAATACGGCAAGATTGTCCGTGTCGTTCAAATAGGCGATTACAGTCTTGAACTATGCGGCGGTGTCCACGTTCCGAATACAGCGGTAATCGGCTTGTTCAAAATCGTTTCCGAAAGCGGCATCGGTGCAGGGACTCGCCGTATAGAAGCGGTAACGGGTGCCGGGGCATACAAATTGATGACTGATCAAATCGGTGTCTTGAAAGACGCGGCTGCTAAATTGAAAACGAACTTGAAAGATGTACCTTCAAGAATTGAAACGGTTCTAGCTGAAGTGAAGGATCTTCATCGTGAGAATGAAAGCCTTACTGCAAAGTTAAGTAATATCGAAGCAAGCAGCCTTGTTTCTAACGTTAAAGACGTAAATGGCGTTCAAGTATTGGTGGCAAAGGTTCAAGCTACCGATATGAATAATCTGCGTGCCATGGCGGATGATTTGAAACAAAAGCTTGATTCTGTCATTATCGTATTAGGTTCGGCCCAAGGTGATAAAGTCAATTTGATTGCCGGGGTGACTAAGGATTACATCGACCGCGGTTTCCATGCTGGTAAATTGGTCAAAGAAGTTGCTTCCCGTTGCGGCGGTGGCGGTGGCGGACGTCCAGATATGGCCCAAGCCGGCGGAAAAGACCCTGAAAAATTGGATGCAGCACTTAATTTTGTTGAAGAATGGGTCTTATCGATTTCATAATCAATGGAAAGTGTTGTACAATGTAGGTAATAGTGGATTCTGGACGCTGAGGAGAGGTGCATGTTAATGAGTTCCTTTGATAAAACGATGAAATTTAATTTTCCCGAAGAACCATTCGAAAGAGATGTACAAGAAGTATTGTCTCAAGTTTATGTTGCACTTCAGGAAAAAGGGTATAACCCGATAAACCAGATTGTCGGATATTTATTATCTGGTGACCCGGCCTACATCCCGCGCCATATGGATGCTCGAAACATTATTCGTAAGCTTGAACGCGATGAAATCATCGAAGAATTGGTTAAGTCGTATCTTAAGAACCATCGAGAGGAATACTAATGCGCACAATGGGACTTGATTTAGGTTCAAAAACCATCGGCGTTGCCGTGAGTGACGCGATGGGTTGGACTGCACAAGGATTGGAAACGATCAAAATTAACGAAGCTGGAAATGACTTCGGCTTTAAACGTCTCAATGAAATTATAAAAGAGCATGATGTTTCTAAAATTGTCCTCGGTTTACCTAAAAACATGAATGGGACTGTTGGACCGCGAGGCGAGATCAGCCAAGATTTCGCTAAACGATTAGAAAACAAATTCAAGCTGCCGGTGTTTCTCTGGGATGAACGGTTGACAACTATGGCGGCTGAACGTGTCCTTCTTGAGGCGGACGTGAGCCGAAGCAAACGCAAGAAAGTCATTGATAAAATGGCAGCTGTCATGATTCTGCAAGGATTCTTGGACAGACAAACAAATTCTTTATGAGGTGAATACAAATGGAACACGGCGAAAACAACATTACAGTAGTAGATGAAAACGGAAACGAGCAGCTTTGCGAAATCCTTTTCACATTCGACTCAGATAAATTCAACAAATCTTATGTACTTTACTATCCGATGTCTGCAGAAGATGATGAGGAAGAAATTGAAATCCACGCTTCATCATTCGTACCAAGCGAAGATAATAAAGATGGTGAACTTACACCGATCGAAACAGAAGAAGAATGGGATCTTGTCGAAGAAATGTTAAATACATTCCTTGACCAAGAAGAAGCAGAAGAAGAATAAGATTAGAAAAAAACCGGCCCCTAAAGGCCGGTTTTTTCATTTATGTACCAGTACGCCCTTATCTTTTCTCTGCGAATAAAAGTATAAATGTAGCGAGCGGACCCAAAAATAATGATAACAAGAACCAATTCAACGCCGTTCTATTTTTACCTTGAGCAAGTCCGGCGTTTATGAGTGCCAATGTCCCCCAACCTACAAAATAAGAATTATCCAACTCCTTCACACCTTTCTTCATCTTAAATTAATAATACCATTCCTACATGGATATTCCTGTCATTGCCTGAAATGCCTAACACTTGCAGGAAACAAATTTGAGTGCATTTTTTTAATCTGAAGAAATAAGATATCACTATTTTCCTATTAAATAATACCTGTATATTGACAAAACTAGTGCGTTTTTGCCATAAATAGAGTATTGATGAATGTAGTTTTGCAAAAAACATGTAATTATTTGTTGATTTTAGTATAATGTTCGAAGCAAAGATTAATTAGAGAAAGCATCACCTAGAAACCGTTCTGTAGTTGGTGTGAGTTTGCAGGGGGAATGAAAATGGATGAAAAAGATAAAAAATTATCTAAAAAGGAACATATCCAAATGAAATTGTTAGAACAGCAAGGAGAAGCCAAGCTGGTTCGTAAAATCATCATGATTACGATAGCTTCGCTTATTTTACTAATTGGGATAGTTGGTCTTGTGGGCTTTTTATATATCAACTCAGCCATGAAACCAGTCGATCCAGATGATGACACCATCAAGAAAGTGAAAATCCCAATCGGTTCTACCGTTAACGGAATTTCAACACTGCTTGAAGAGCAGGGAATAATCAAGGACGCACGCGTATTCAAATATTATATTAAATTCCGCAATGAATCCGGTTTTCAGGCAGGGGAGTATAAATTATCACCTTCCATGCCAATTGAAGATATCGTCACAAGCATCAAAACCGGAAAACTCATGAAGGAAGCTGCAATGAAGATAACGATTCCTGAAGGAAAGCAGCTTATCCAAATTGCCGATATCATCGCAGTGAAGACAGGTGAAGACCCGAAAAAGGTCTTTAAGAAATTGAATGATAAGAAGTTCGTAAATTCCATGCAAGAGAAATTTCCGCAGCTCTTGACCTCGGAAATTGAAAATGAAAAGGTTTTATATCCGCTTGAAGGGTACCTTTTCCCAGCTACTTATGACTTTTATGAGGAAAAGCCGACCCTGGAATCGATCGTCATCGAGATGCTGAAGAAAACGGAAGAGACATTGCAGGCTTACGAGAGCCAAATGGAAAAGAACGATTATTCCGTACATCAGATGCTAACCTTCGCTTCGCTTGTTGAAGAAGAGGCGACGGCGCAAGTCGATCGCGGAAAGATAGCATCCGTCTTTTATAATCGTATTGAGGAAGACATGCCGCTGCAAACGGATCCGACCGTTTTGTATGCGAAGGGTTCACATAAGAGCAGGGTGTATTATAAAGACCTTGAGGTGAAATCCCCTTATAATACGTATAAGAACAAGGGGCTGCCGCCAGGGCCGATTGCCAATGCCGGAACGACATCGATCGATGCGGTACTGAAACCTGAGAAAACGGAATATCTGTACTTTTTGGCAACACCTGAAGGGGAAGTCCTCTACTCCAAGACCTTGGATGACCACAATAACAAAAAGGCAGAGCATATTTCCAATAAATAAATAAATAAAAAAATGCAATGAGACTGAGGGGGGAGAGATATTACTTTCCCCTTGTTTTTATGATAGAATAGTACAAGTGAATTTTTGATCCGATTTTTATCGGTGACGTAACTCGGCGAATGCCGGGTTTTATTTTGAAAGATAAGGAAATGTAGATCGTCAAGCATACTTGTTTCAGCTCCTTGTGAAGAAATTGTTCAATCAATTTTTTCATGTTACTGACCAAGCGCTTTTGTTTTCCTTATAAATGGAGGAAACGTTTTGAACGGAAAAATAGAACAATATCTTCATTCCTTAATTCCGGAGCGTACGGGTTTACTTAAGGAGTTGGAAGATTTTGCGATGGAAAATAATGTGCCGATCATGGAGCCTGAAGGCATTGAGGTGCTGCTTCAGATTTTAAGGCTTCATCAGCCAAAGGCGATATTGGAAGTAGGTTCGGCGATTGGCTATTCAGCCATAAGGATGGCCGAGACCCTTCCGGAAGCTCGAATCGTCACACTTGAACGGAATGAAGCCCGTATTGAGCAGGCAAGAGCTAACTTCAAGAAGGCGGGACTGTCGGAAAGGATCACCCTCATTGAAGGGGATGCCCTTGAAGCGGGGCCGAAAGTGATGGAACATGGTCCGTTTGATATCATCTTCGTTGATGCAGCTAAAGGGCAGTACAAGCGATTCTTTGAACTGTTTGAACCATTCCTTGCTGGTGCTGGCATTATCATTACAGATAATGTTTTATTCAAAGGCCTGGTTGCCGAAAACATTGAAGAAATGGAAATGACGAGAAGAAAGCGAGCTCTCATCAAAAAAATCAGAGACTTTAACATCTGGTTACATGACCATCCAAATTTCGATACGGTAATTTTGCCGATTGGTGATGGTGTGGCCATTAGTAAACATAGAGGTGACAAAAATGAAAAAGCCTGAATTACTCGTGACTCCGACAAGTGTCGATCATATAAGAGAACTCATCGATGCTGGCGCTGACGCCTTCGTCATTGGCGAACAACGTTATGCGCTTAGGCTGGCAGGGGAGTTCAAACGTGAAGATGTAGAGAAGGCGATTGAGCTTGCACATGCCGCGGGAAAGAAAGTATACGTATCCATGAACGCCATTTTTCATAATGAAAAAGTGGACGAGCTTGAAGGGTATGTCACTTTCCTTAAGCAGGCTGGTGCCGACCGGATCATATTTGGAGATCCCGCAGTCTTAATGGCTGTCCGTGCCGTGGCACCTGATATGCCCCTGCACTGGAATACAGAGATGACGGTAACGAACTGGTATACATGTAATTATTGGGGGAAACGCGGTGCTGTCCGTGCCGTGGCTGCCCGTGAGATAAGTCTGGACGAGATTGTGGAAATGAAGGGAAATGCCGAAGTGGAGATTGAAGTGCAAGTGCACGGCATGACATGCATGTTCCAATCGAAGCGTACTCTCCTAGGTAATTACTTTGAATACCAAGGCAAGGCATTGGAAGTGGAAAATCGGAAGGAACATAGAAATATGTTCTTGCATGATAAGGAACGTGAAAATAAATACCCGATTTATGAAGATGAAAATGGTACACATATCATGAGTCCGAATGATATGTGCATGATTGATGAACTTCAAGAATTGATTGAAGCGGAAATTGATTCGCTGAAAATCGAAGGGTTATTACAAACACCGGAATATATCGTGGAAATGACAAAGTTATATCGGGAAGCGATTGACGTATGTGCTGAAGACCCTGACCGGTATGATGATATGAAATCGGAACTTTTTGAAAAAGTCAAAGCGATTCAGCCGGATAGCCGTGAGTTGGATACCGGGTTCTTCTTTAAAGAATCGGTTTATTAAAGAAAAGGGTAAGAGAAAGAGGAGGAATAGCCTTGAATGCTATTGCTGATAAAATTTCCAAGATCGTTGATGGAAAGAGAGTCATTGTAAAAAAACCGGAATTGCTGGCTCCTGCCGGCAATCTGGAAAAATTAAAAATTGCCGTTCATTACGGCGCGGATGCCGTTTTTATTGGCGGTCAGGAATATGGTCTTCGTTCCAATGCCGGCAACTTCACGTTTGAGGAAATGAAGGAAGGCGTCGAATTCGCTAAAAAGTATGGTGCTAAAGTATATGTAACCACAAATATCTTCGCACATAATGAAAATATAGATGGTCTGGATGAATATCTGGAAGGACTTCAGGAGGCTGGGGTTCATGGTATCATCGTCGCCGATCCATTAATCATCGAAACCTGTAAACGGGTCGCTCCGAACGTCGAGATCCATTTAAGCACGCAGCAGTCGCTATCGAACTGGAAGGCTGTTCAGTATTGGAAAGAGGAAGGCTTGGAGCGTGTTGTTTTGGCACGTGAGACGAGTGCTGATGAAATCCGTGAAATGAAGGAGAAGGTCGATATCGAAATCGAGGCTTTCGTTCACGGGGCCATGTGCATTGCCTATTCTGGACGCTGCACCCTTTCGAACCATATGACGGCACGTGATTCGAACCGCGGCGGCTGCTGTCAGTCTTGCCGCTGGGATTATGATTTATATGAGTTGGATCAAGACGGGGAAAAGGCTTTATTCGATAAAGAAGATGCTCCATTTGCAATGAGTCCAAAAGACTTGAAGCTGATTGAATCACTGCCAGGCATGATTGAAATTGGCATAGACAGCTTGAAAGTCGAAGGAAGAATGAAGTCCATTCACTATATCGCTACAGTTGTCAGCGTCTATCGTAAAGTGATTGATGCGTATTGTGCCGATCCGGATAATTTCAAGATTAAACAAGAATGGCTGGAAGAGCTTGATAAGTGTGCGAACCGTGAGACGGCATCATCGTTCATGGAAGGGGAAATTCCTGGGTATAAACAGCAAATGTTCGGGAATCATACCGTAAAGACTCGCTTCGACTTCGCTGGATTGGTGCTTGATTACGACGAGGAAACTAAAATCGTTACCATGCAGCAACGTAACTTCTTCAAGCCTGGGGATGAAGTGGAGTTTTTTGGACCGGAAATCGAAAACTTCACTCAAAAAATCGGTACGATCTGGGATGAGTCAGGTAAGGAGCTGGAGGCAGCCCGCCATCCGCTTCAAATTGTCCGCATTCAAGTAGATAATAGAGTTTATGTGAACAATATGATGCGGAAGGAGAATTGACATGACAAGAAAGAAACCAGTGGTCATCGGAGTTACAGGAGGGTCGGGATCAGGTAAAACTAGTGTTACCCGTTCCATTTTTGAATTCTTTCAAGGACATTCCATCTTGATGATCGAACAAGATTATTACTATAAAGATCAAAGTCATCTGCCTTTTGAAGAGCGCTTGAAAACGAACTATGATCATCCGCTTGCATTTGATAATGATTTGCTAATCGATCATCTTAACGCATTGCTGCGTTATGAAACGATAGAAAAACCCGTTTATGATTATTCGATCCATACGCGTTCAGAAGAAGTAATCACAGTTGAGCCCCAGGATGTCATCATCCTTGAAGGGATTCTTGTGCTGGAGGATGAGCGCCTCCGAGACCTGATGGATATGAAGCTATATGTCGATACTGACGCAGACTTGCGGATTCTTCGTCGGATGACCCGTGATATTAAAGAACGCGGCCGTTCCATAGATTCCGTCATCGAACAATACATCAGTGTAGTCCGTCCGATGCATAATCAGTTCATAGAACCGACGAAGCGTTATGCCGACATCATCATTCCAGAAGGCGGTCAGAACCATGTGGCGATTGACCTTATGGTGACAAAAATTCAAACAATCCTTGAACAAAAGTCTTTTTTGTAATAACATAGCATAAATAATGATAGGTGCCATTTTCCATCGTTTATTTAAATAATCCCATTTATTTGTTGGGAAAGACTGGACAAATGTTGGAAAACGCAATACTCTATTCTTGATACAGAACGAACCGGCTGCTCATCGCAGTCGGTTTATATACTAAGGAACGGATTGTTTCTTAGTATCGAAGCGCGTACTTTTTAAGTCGCGCAATTATATATTTTGACTCGATTTCAGGGTTAAGCACTATATAGTACATAAACTTGTCACAGCGAATGCTTGCTGTAAGAATTTGAAGGAGTGAAGGGTTTTGGCAATTGAAAAAGAATATCCAATGACTAAAGAAGGTAAGTTGAAGCTTGAACAGGAACTGGAACAGTTAAAAACGGTTAAACGTAAAGAAGTGGTGGAAAGAATCAAAATTGCCCGCAGTTTTGGGGACCTTTCCGAGAACTCAGAGTACGATTCCGCAAAAGAAGAGCAGGCTTTCGTTGAAGGACGCATTACAACAATCGAAAACATGATCCGTAATGCAAAAATCATTGAAGGCAATGATACGAATACAGATACAGTTTCACTTGGTAAGTCAGTAACATTCGTGGAACTTCCAAATGGTGACGAAGAAACATATTCCATCGTAGGAAGCGTTGAAGCGGATCCATTCGAAGGGAAAATCTCCAATGATTCCCCAATCGCGAAAAGCCTGATAGGGAAAAGGGTCGGCGACAAGGTATCGATCATGACACCTGGCGGCGAAATGAGCGTCAAGATTGTTTCCATCAGCTAATTAAATGCAAAAGAGGATGTCCATGGGGCATCCTCTTTTTTATCGGAAAAATGCCGCGTTAATTTGTTCATAATTGTTTAAAAATTCGCACCTCGTCAACAATGGTTACGAGGTGTATTTTATGAAAAAGAAACGAATGAGGTTGCTGGCTCTTTTTTTGACCACTTTTATGCTGATGCTCATAGGCAGGCTTGCCTACATCCAACTTGTATCGACAGAATCTTTTTCAAAGCATGATGTGAACCTGTTAGAAGCAAGCGTGAATCAGCGTTCACAGATATTAAAGATTGATGATGGACGCGGAAAGTTTTATGACAGAAATGGGGAACCGCTTGCACATGAAGAAATCCCAACGCTCGTCCTATTTCCATTTTTAAAAAAAATGACATGGCCTATAGATGAAGTGGCCTCGATTATAGGCAAATCGGAAGTGGAGTTAAAACGGGCGATAGAACAAGCGGATGAACCATTCGTCTTTGGCGGGGATGATCCGATAGAGTTGACGTCCAGCCAATCGAAGGCAATCAATGAATTGAAGATTCCAGGGGTCTTTGCCGTGAACGAGAAATTATATCCTGATCAAACCCCTGCAGCGCAATTGATCGGAACGACGAATATATCTGATGCGGAAAAGAAAAAACGTTATCCGGACATGAATTTATCTCCTGAAACGAAAATAGGCAATACGGGGCTGCAAAGGACCTTCGATGAGTTCTTGCTTTCCGCAGGTGAATCAAAGCTCGTTTTTCACGTGGACGCCAGTGGAGGCCCAATGTTCGGTGTCGATGTTAAATATGTTGAACCTGCGAATCCGCTTTACCCGGTGAAGGTCGTGACGACGATCGATAAAGAAATTCAGGAGAAAGCGGAGAAGCTCGTCGATGAACGCGGGGTAAAAAAAGGCGGTCTCGTACTGATCGATATTGAAAAAAGTGAAATCGTCGCCATGGTATCACGTCCGGCGCTTAATATAAAAGATCCAAATGGCGAAGGGGCCGTCAATATGATGCTGACTCAAAAAACGCCGGGTTCCGTCTTTAAAACGGTCACGGCAGCAGCGGCCATCGATTATGAAGTGGCTAGTCCCACCCGGACATTTAATTGTAATTTGACGATAGACGGCAAAACGGATAAACAGAGGGAACTGGGCATGCTTAATTTTGAAAATAGCTTTGCCCAAAGCTGCAACAGGACATTTGCCGAGTTGTCACAGGAAATAGCTGAAAAGGATCCGGAATTTTTGGATAAATATGCAAAAATGTTAGGGTTGGTTGGTGAAACGGGCTGGCAAGGGGACGTCTATCACACCGAAGTTACTCAATTGCATCATGAACAAACCGGGAAGGTCTGGCATGATGACGATTTAAAAAAAGATCCCAAAATGATTGCCAAAACAGCAATTGGCCAGCAGGATGTCCAAACGACACCATTAGCGATAGCGAATATGATGGCAACGATTGCCCGTGGCGGCAAGAAGGAACAGGTCAAAGCCGTTTCCAAGGTTGAATTTAACAATAGTACGACCGTAGTCGACTTTCCCAATCAAAGAATTGGCGGCGAAACATTGTCTCCATATACAACGATGAAGATGCAGCATCTTCTTAGGAAGGTCGTGACGGAAGAGAAAGGGACGGGCGCATCCTTGAGAGATTTGCCTGTTGAGGTTGCTGGCAAGTCTGGAACAGCTCAGACCAATATCGAAAAAGGGGAGCTCAATAAATGGTTTGCGGGCTATTTTCCATATAAAAATCCGAAATATGCTCTTGTTACCGTAAGTTTTGAAACGAAGGAAAACAGTTCCAGCATGACGCCTCTTTTTTCAGATATTGTAAAAGTCCTGTACTCCAAGGACCAGGACAATAGCGAGAATTGACGAAAAGAGTAGGAAACCCTTCCCTTCTATATCTGGCTAAATCATGTTAAAATGAGGCAGTAAGAAATGGTAAGGGAGGAATGGACCTTGGGCTCACGTTTCAATCAGAGAGATCAAAAAAGAAAAGTAAATAAAATATATAATATTGCAATCACCATCGTTTCCATTTTAATCGTCATTGTCGCAGTCACGATTTTCTTAAGTGATGATGGCACCGAATCAAAAAAAGCCACGACTGAACCAAAGCAAATCGCCGAGACAGATAAGGGGAAAGAAGTGGACAAACCTGCTGGCAAAGAGGAAGAAACGGATTCAGAGAAGGAAGACGCAGTAGGAGATAGTGAAGCAACAGAAGAAAATGCAGAAAAAGAAGAAGATGCAGAAAAAGAAGATAGTAAAGCAACAGAGGAAGATGCAGAAGAGAAGGCTGAAGATGATGCAGATCCAGAAAAAGCAGGAGATGCCGAACTTGTGGAAGTGGAAGGCAGCAGTGATGGCAATGTTGCGGCTACATATACAAGTGAGGGCTGGAAACCAGTAGGAACTGAGCAATCAGGAGAGCACACTACAAGCTTTGACAAGGGCTCGGTCGATTGGAATGAAATGAGTAAAGCCATAGCAAGTGGAGCTGGAATCGATGAAGGCAGCATGAAGATATGGTGGCTGCAAAACGGCGGTTCGCCTACCACGGCAATCGGTACCGTTTCTGAAGGAGATAATCCTAAAACCTTCCGCGTTTATATTGAATGGGTGGACGGATCAGGTTGGAAACCTGTAAAAGTCGAAGAGCTGAAGACAAACGATAAAAGGTAATGGTTGAAAATTTATAAATGAAAAACCCCCGAAAGGAATTCCACTTTTCGGGGGTTTTTCATGGTGATCATTTTTTTGCTTTAAAGTGGACGACGGCACTATAAAAACGTCTGCCTTCTTCACTTACATACATTTGGTGTGATACGGATTCCACTTGAAGCATGATCGCTTTATTGATTTCAATTTGTGATTGAATTTTTTCTTCAAGATTTTTAATGCTTTCTGCCTCGAAAAATTCTATTTTATCTTCGAATAAGTTTAAGTCGAGTTGAAAACTCATGACTGTTCCCCTCCAACATTCAGATACTGTTAGTTTAACACCATTTTGACCGAATCTGAACCTAATGAATTTGCCTAAAAACAAGAACTTTTTCTGTGTTCATTTCATAGTATGCTTATAGGTTTTATTATCTTATAATAAAAGGTGATTAAAAATGGGCAGAGAGTTTATAGATTTATTTGAAGAATGGTCGAAATCGTATGATGATACTGTTGGTGGACACGATATTGAGTATCAAGAGGTTTTTAAACATTATGATAGCATATTGGACAGCGTCACGGATCGGGCTCATGGTCATGTGCTGGAGTTTGGAGTAGGTACCGGGAATTTGACGGAAAGGCTCTTGAATAAAGGTCTAAAGGTATCGGGAATAGAACCTTCACCCGCGATGAGGGAAATAGCGGTAAGCAAGCTGCGCGGAAAAACAGAAATTGTAGATGGCGATTTTATTGATTTTCCGAAGCCGGAACAGGTTGATTCGATCGTAAGTACGTACGCGTTTCATCATTTAACCGATGAAGAAAAAGAAAAAGCGATAGTCAACTATGGAAAGTTACTGAATACTGGTGGTAAAATAGTGTTTGCGGATACGATGTATCAATCAAGGGAAGCGCATGAACGAGCGATTCAAGATGCAAGGCAGGCAGGCTTTCATAATTTGGCGAACGATTTGCAAACGGAATATTATACTACGATTCCTTTTTTGGGAAAAGTGCTTGAAGAAAATGGATATAAAGTGAACTTCGAGCGCTGCAATCAATTTGTCTGGATTATGGAGGCGGAAAAATTATAGGAAGAGGTTTTTACTAATGAAAGTAGCCATAATCGGAGCAATGGAAGAAGAAGTTACGATTTTACGTGATAAATTGGAAGGTTTGGAGCAGGTGAGCATTGCCGGTTCCGAGTTCAATACAGGCACACTGAATGGTGTCGAGGTCATTTTGCTTAAATCGGGAATCGGTAAAGTGAACGCGGCAATGTCCACTGCGATCCTGTTAGAAAAATTCAAACCGGATGCTGTCATCAATACTGGCTCAGCCGGCGGTTATCATCCAGCACTTAATGTAGGAGATGTGGTCATATCCACGGAAGTACGGCACCATGATGTCGATGTGACGATTTTTGGATATGAGTACGGTCAAGTCCCTCAGCTGCCTGCAGCTTTCATCCCGGATGAAAAGCTTTTCGCAATCGCAGAAGAAGCAGCAAAAGAAATCGAGGATATACAAGTGGCGAAAGGGTTGATCGTGACGGGGGATTCTTTCATGAATGATCCTGTAAGGGTTGAATTCGTCAGAGGGAAATTCTCTGATTTATACGCGGTGGAAATGGAAGCCGCAGCCATTGCACAGGTAGCCTTCCAATTCAAAACACCGTTTGTCATCATTCGTTCCCTTTCGGATATCGCAGGTAAGGAGTCGAATATTTCCTTTGATAAATTCCTGGAAACAGCGGCTCTTCATTCAGCGGCACTGATTTTGAAAATGGTTGAAAAAATGAAATGAATGGTAAGTGATCAGCGGAAGCCTTTCTGCTGATCATTATTTATTGCATAATCCTTATTAAATTGGTAGGATAACTATGAAAGGATGTCCGAATATGAAAGTCTTTCAAAACATTCATGAGTTGATAGGGGAAACGCCGATGATGGAAATCACCCATTTCCCGCTTCAGGATGAAGTTCGTATATTTGCCAAACTGGAATACTTTAATCCGGGGGGCAGTGTGAAGGATCGGCTTGGTCAAGAACTGTTAGCCCAAGCATTAAAGACAGGGAAGGTGAAAAAGGGCGGGACGATCATCGAACCGACTGCCGGAAATACTGGAATTGGCTTGGCGTTGGCTGCGATAAACAGTGGAGTGGACGTGATATTTTGCGTTCCGGAGAAATTCAGTGCCGAGAAACAGGAATTGATGCGTGCCCTTGGAGCGAATGTGATCCAGACCCCGACAGAGGAAGGGATGACAGGAGCAATCGCCAAGGCTAAGGCACTGCTGGCTGAAATTCCGGGATCTTATTGTCCCCAGCAGTTCGCCAACCCATCCAATCCTGATGCATATTATAAAACGCTGGGACCTGAAATATGGGAACAGATGGAAGGCGATGTGGATGTGTTTGTTGCCGGTGCCGGGACGGGCGGAACATTCATGGGAACATCGCGATATATAAAAGAAAAGAACGCTGCTGTCAAAACGGTCATTGTCGAACCAGAAGGATCGATTTTAAATGGCGGCAAAGCAGGACCCCATAAAACAGAGGGGATCGGGATGGAATTTTTACCTGCCTATATGGATGAAACGTATTTTGATCAAATCCATACGATAAGCGATCGTGACGCTTTCCATATGGTAAAGGAATTGGCGATTAAAGAAGGCCTGCTTGTCGGAAGTTCTTCCGGCGCGGCATTTGCAGCGGCCATGAAAGAAGCAGCCAGAGCTTCCCGGGGGTCGAATATCGTCGTCATATTTCCGGATTCCAGTGAACGATACTTAAGCAAAAAAATTTATCAGGGAGGTATGTAAAATGAGAAAAAAAACACAATTGATCCATGGCGGCATTTTTGGTGATGAAAAAACAGGAGCGGTTTCGGTGCCGATTTATCAAGTGAGCACCTATAAACAGGATGGTCCGGGGAATCATCGGGGATATGAATATTCACGTACGGGCAACCCAACCCGCCATGCCCTCGAAGAGTTGATCAAGGATCTCGAAGAAGGAAAAAGAGGTTTCGCCTTCGGATCAGGAATGGCAGCGATGACCGCGGTCATGATGCTGTTCAGTCAAGGTGATCATGTATTGATGACCGATGACGTGTATGGAGGGTCTTTCCGGGTCATCACTAAAGTGCTTAACCGCTTCGGGGTGGAAGCTACGTTCATCAATACGAGTGACATAGACTCGATCGAAAAAGAGATAAGGGACAATACGAAGGCACTGTTCATTGAAACCCCGACGAATCCATTATTGAAAATAACCGATCTGGAAGAAGTATCAAAAATAGCTAAAGAAAACGGCATCCTCACCATTGTGGATAATACCTTCAGTACGCCATATTGGCAAAATCCACTTACACTTGGAGCCGACATCGTACTTCATAGCGCTACGAAGTACCTGGGGGGACACAGCGATGTTGTAGCGGGTCTTGTCGTGGTGAATGATGATAAACTTGGCAATGACCTTCATTTCATCCAAAACTCTACAGGAGGCGTGCTAGGGCCCCAGGATTCATGGTTGTTGATGCGAGGCATTAAAACGCTCGGAATCAGGATGGAAGAACATGAAAAAAATACATCTGAAATCGTACGTTTCCTATCCGGGCATAAAGATGTTTCGAAAATCTATTACCCAGGTCTTGAAAACCACCCAAATCATGATATTGCCAAAAAACAATCACGTGGATTCGGCGGTATGGTTTCATTTGATGTCGGCAGTGCCGAAAAAGCCGAGTCCGTTTTGAATAAAGTGAGATTCTTTACACTTGCGGAAAGTCTGGGGGCGGTGGAGAGCTTAATTTCCATTCCAGCCTTGATGACACATGCTTCCATTCCAGCTGAGCGCCGTGCAGACCTTGGAATAACCGATGGGTTGATTCGCATTTCAGTTGGTCTGGAAGACGTAGAAGACTTATTGGAAGACTTGGAACAAGCGCTACAAGGATAATCGGGGAGGGACCGCTTCAAAGCTGACTGCCATTATTTACACCCTGTCATTTGGAATAAATATGGTAGAATGAGATATCGATATCTTATTAGCTTGAAAGAAGGTGGAATGGCATGAAAAACCGCAAAAAACAAACGGCGGCAATGCTGCGTTCGAAAATGGTCGATTTTAAACAATTTGCGATCACTTTGTTATGTGTGGGTTCGTTCTTCTATTTAGGAACCATCCTTCCCTCTGGCGACAAAACGATGATTGACACATATGTCTATATGGGAGCGACAATAATGTTCCTGGGCATATCCATAGTATTTTTCCGATTATCCAAAAAATATAAAAAGATCTTGGCCGAAATGGATGACCAGGACTCTTTACAACAATAGAAGCAAACCTGATTCTTTAAAAGAATCAGGTTTTTTTGTTTTTCAGACGTTGTTGCCAGTATAGGGGCAGATTTATCATACTACTTGCCTCCTTTAAGGTAATAATTGCTCTTGGAAATGGGTAAAAAGATAGAAGTTTCAAAAAAATGGGCAAAAGCCGTTTACAAATATTGAATTTATGGATATACTTACCAAGTAATAAAAAATATTCCAAAGGAGGTCGAAGAAAATGACATTGTATCTATATGGAGTCGCCACTACTAGCCGGTCCGTTTCAAATGACAATCACATACCATTCGACCTGTGCCAAGCGGAATATTTCTAAAGCAATTTGGCTTTATTAATCATTCAGACATAGCGGCCGCAGGGAGAAGTGTTTTATCCTGCGGCCTTTTTATATTTTCTAAAAAATCCCGCAGGAGGACGTAACTTTCTGCGGCCTTTTTATGCCTTTTTGTTGGGCCGCTCCCTTAAAGGAGGTGATATTATGACACTAAATATGCTTTTTTTCACAATCACGATTAAAATGAAAAAAATGACTGCCGAGGAATGTTTGCAACAGGAGAGAATCCACAAGATTCGAGAAGAACATCTAGATAAAGCGATGAAGCATCGTCCTTTTTTCTAAAAATATACGAGGTTGGTATCCCGTTTCATAAAAATGTATTCAAGAAAGGTGGAGGTTAATATGATGAAATTGTTATACGTAAAAGGAGAGAAGCGTTGCTATTGGCAGGAGAAGGATACCGGCTAACGGATTTTCCGGTGCATTGCCATGGTTTGTATGTTTATATACAGCGGAAAAGGCCATTGGAAACATGAAAAATTGAAGGTATGTTGATTAATGGTCATGACGCAGATTAACTCGGAACTGCAACATAAGAAATGAATATGTAAAATGGAAAACTCGGCACTCAGGCCGAGTTTTTTCTTTGCCTGAATTAGCAGCACGGACCTGATCCTCCATAACCAAATCCACATCCTGGCAACCACCAAAACCCGAAAATGAGCAATAAAATCAAGAGGACAATAAACAGGCCATAACCAAAGCCGTAACCGGCCCCTGCATAACAAGGAGCAGGAGCCGGATAACCATAGCTGCATCCGTATGGTCCATAGTTATATCCCATTGTAAAAACCCCCTTTCCCTAAAAATTTCCCTATCATTATATGAACATTTCCCTTCGTTCGTTTGGGAATTCATCCAAGCTGGTTTGAACATTTTACACTTTCATGATTTCTTTTAGTGGGACAGACACGAACAAGCCCAATGTTGCATAGGTATGAATAGGGAAGCCAAAGAAACGGGGGATGAAACCAATGCCCGGAATACTTACAGTTGTCGGTTATATTATCAAAGAATTTTACTTATTCGTTTCCTATGTGAAAAACAACGCTTTTCCCCAGCCCTTGTCATCTCAGGATGAAAAGAAATATCTGAAGCTTATGAGTGAGGGAGACGGTGATGCCCGTAACATCCTGATCGAGCATAATCTCAGGCTTGTTGCCCATATCGTCAAGAAGTTCGAGAATACGGGCGAAGATACAGAGGATTTGATTTCGATTGGGACAATTGGTTTGATAAAGGCCATTGAGAGTTATTCGGATGGGAAGGGTACGAAGCTGGCCACATATGCGGCGCGATGCATTGAGAATGAGATCTTGATGCATTTACGAGCGACAAAGAAAACGAAGAAAGATATTTCCCTGCATGATCCGATCGGTCAAGATAAAGAAGGAAATGAAATCAGTTTAATCGATGTACTGAAATCGGAATCGGAAGATGTCATCGATACGATTCAGCTCAATATGGAAATTGAAAAAGTGAAAAAGTATATTGATATTTTGGATGAACGCGAAAAGGAAGTCATTGTAGGCAGGTTCGGACTGGATTTGAAAAAGGAAAAAACCCAGAGGGAAATCGCTAAAGAGCTTGGTATTTCCCGCAGTTATGTATCAAGGATCGAAAAACGTGCCTTGATGAAGATGTTCCACGAATTTTACAGAGCAGAAAAAGAGAAGGAAAAGAAAGCTAAAGGATAGGAATGGTAAAAGTTAAAGAGAGTGCGGGGAAATTTCCCCGCACTCTTTATTTTTAATATTTATTTCTGATCAAATCTGCAAATGCATGATAAATCTCGATTCCCTGAAAAAGGAACAGACGTGAAGCGGTTAAAGAAAAGACACCTACCATAATTAGTCGAAACCACATATGAATCACTCCTCCATTTTATTTATTTATAAAATGTCAGAGCGTAAGGCTACGTAATTCGCCTGAAAAAAAACCGGATTGAGATATCGTTGGCGAAGATTTGAGTGAAAATATAGAAAACTTAAAATGGAAAATTCGAAAATGAGAATAATGATTAGTGACTGCCAGGAACTAAAGGAAGGCACGAAAGGCTGTTTCTTGTCTGCCTTATCCCAATGATGAACATCGGTATGTTCTTCAATGGTTAGCTGCTGTGCATGATGATGGAACTGTATGGGTAGTGTCCAAAGGAGCAGGATGATGGCAGACATGTGAATAAAGAATTTCATATGAATCAACCACCCCTTTCCCAAGAATATATTCATCATAACATGCTTTTAATTCGGGATATAGAAAAATGTTCTGACAAAAATACTGAAAATTCCTTTTAATTAGAAAAATATTGAAATAACCTCTATAATGGGATTAGTGATAAAAAGGGGGCAATGCAGGATGGGATATTCTTTGACGTGGGATTTGGATATCTTTTTTAAAGGAGGAAGCTCTTCTAAGGAGTTCCTGACTTTTTTAGATGAAATTAACGATGAGGTAAAAGAATTAGACCGACTTGTAAGCAATATCAATCCAGAAGGAAATGATGAAATCAGTTTAATCCAGGCATTTGATCTTTTTAAAAATACAAATATGAAATCTTCACAGGCAAGTGCTTTCATTGGATGCCTGGAAGCTCAAAATGCGCAGGATAAAAAGGCTGGTCAGCTGCGGATCAAACAAATGAAGATAGTCGCTTCACTAAAAATGGTGTTAAGCAAGCTGGATGAAAAGTTGATACAGCTTGATGATGCGTTTTTTAAAAAAATCCTCGAAAAAGAACCATTGAATGAATTGAAATTCGTATTGAATGAACGTCGGGAAAAGGCAAAGGAAAAGCTTTCCGTGAAGGAAGAATCATTAATCACCCAATTGGCCATGGACGGTTTCGAAGGTTGGAGCCAAATGTATGATACGATCGTCGGATCAATGACCATTCCTTATAAGGGTGAAAAGCTTTCAGTAGGTCAAGCGGCGAATAAATTTTCTGATCCTGATGAAAGGGCACGGAAAGAATTATTTACTGCGTGGGAACAGGCTTGGGAGGAAAAAAGTGACCTTTTTGCCCGGACTTTGAACCACTTGGCAGGATTCCGTCTCAGTGTGAATGAAAAAAGGGGCTGGGATGATATTTTGAAAGAGCCTCTTGAAATAGGGAGGATGAAAAAAGAAACCCTCGAAAGCATGTGGAATGTAATCGCCGATCATAAGGAGCCGCTTGTGAAGTTTTTACAAAGGAAAGCGGAGTTACTGGATTTGGATAAATTAAGTTGGGCGGATTTGGATGCACCGCTCGCTGTTACAGCAGAGTCCAAAGTAATGGATTATCAAGAAGGTGCAGACTTCATCATACAGCAATTCTCTAAGTTCGGCTCTCAATTAGCAAACTTCACCCAAAAAGCTTTTGAAGACAGCTGGATTGAAGCTGAGGACAGACCAGGTAAGAGACCAGGCGGTTTTTGCACCGGCTTTCCATTAAATAAGCAGTCAAGAATTTTCATGACGTATTCGGGCACCCCATCCAATGTATCGACATTGGCTCATGAATTGGGACATGCATTCCATTCTTATGCGATGAGGGATATCCATCCATTGAATCGGTCATATGCAATGAATGTGGCTGAAACCGCCTCTACATTTGCTGAAATGGTCGTAGCGGATGCAGCTGTGAAGGAAGCGGCCAGTGAGGAAGAAAAGCTGGTGCTTTTAGAAGATAAGATTCAGCGTTCCGTGGCATTATTGATGAATATCCATGCCCGCTACTTATTCGAAACAAGGTTTTATGATGAAAGGAAACAAGGATATGTAAGTGCCGAACGGTTGAATGAACTGATGGTCGATGCACAAAAAGAAGCTTATGGCGATGCTTTAAGTGATTATAATCCAACGTTCTGGGCTTCAAAGCTCCATTTTTATATTTCAGGTGTACCATTTTATAATTTTCCGTACACATTCGGATACTTATTCTCATTAGGCATATACGCGAATGCCCTGAGGGAACCTGCAGGATTCGAAGAAAAATATATCGCTCTATTAAAGGATACCGGTTCCATGAAGGTCGAGGATTTGGCAGAGAAACATTTAGGCGTCGATTTAAAGACCAGGGATTTTTGGGAAGAAGCGGTCAATGCCTGTATGGAGGATGTAGAAGAATTCATGCGTTTGACCGATCCCCTAGTCCGAAAAGCATAAGAAGGAGTTTAGCTGGAATATGAACGAAAAAAGCGGATGTCCGGTTAAGGACATCCGCTTTCTTATTTAAACTTTCTTCATTTTAAATGGACTGACCATAAGTAATGATAATATAATCATGAGGGATAAGAAAAAGACCGGATGGAAATACGGGATGGCTAGATAACTTAACGTAGCGATGCAGCCTGCAACCGTAATGGGCACTCCTGTAAAATATCCATTGCTTTCACTGATATTGAAGCGGGCGAGACGAAATGCGCCACAGCCAATATAGAAAACCGTGAAGAGTGTGCCAGGTGCTCCGAATTCTATTAATATTCCTTGGTATAATAATAGAGCTGGTGCGACGCCAAAGGATATGATGTCACACATGGAATCAAGTTGCTTACCCAATTCCGATTCAATGTTGAACTTCCGTGCAACCATACCGTCAAAGCGATCTGCAAGGGCAGCCAGGAAGATTAAAAGCAGGCTTAAATTCAATTGGCCGTGCATCACGGCAATTATTGCAAATCCACCAAGGGATAAGTTCATTAAAGTAAGTATATTTGCTGTTTGTGCTTTCAATTTTTTAATGGTTTGATCTAGGGCGTGTAATAAAAACATCTTTTCACTCCTTTCAAATGAAACAAATTAAAACAAAGTATATTAAACATAAGTATTTATTATATAATAATATTTTATTTAACACAATTTATGCAAGGGAATTTTAGAATAATTTTACAATTTGGAGTGGTTTTATTTGTTTCAGTCTTTGTATCGCATTCTTATTGAACTGACGAATGGTCAGTATTCATCAGGTTTATTAAAGCATTTTAGCCAATCTCGTTGGAGCAGGCCCTTAATTTTATTTTATGTAAGAACATTCAACCTTAATCAACAGGAATTTGGTAAGGAGTTAAAAGCTTATACCAATCTTCACGAGCTATTTACAAGGCAGTTAAAGGCGGACGCCAGGCCAATAACGGCAGTTCCTTCTGCGGTAGCTTGTCCTGTGGACGGTGTTCTCGAGGATTCAGGGGAGATACGCGCTGATAAAAAGATCGTCGTTAAGGGAAAGGTATATTCAATGGAGGAAATGCTAGGGGATGAGCTTTTTTTGGAAAAGTACTTAGGCGGCAAATATCTCGTGTTATACTTAAGCCCGAGTCATTACCATCGGATCCATGCACCAATCAAGGGTTCTGTAGTCAAACGTTGGACCCTTGGAAGGAAATCATACCCTGTTAATAAATGGGGTATGAAATATGGAAAAGAGCCATTATCAAAAAATTATCGGACAATAACTGAACTTCAAAATGAAGCGGGAAGTCTGGCAATGGTGAAAGTCGGGGCCATGTTCATAAATTCGATCGTCATCACTGATGAATCGGATGAATTGGAAAAAGGACAGGAATTTTCTTATTTCAGCTTTGGGTCTACAGTGGTGCTTCTTTTTGAAAAAGGCAGTTTTGAACTTGAAGGAAACATTTCCATTCCCGCAGATGTCCGTGTGGGTGAAACAATCGGATTCATGAGAGCCGTCTAACTTCAAATGAAAATAAGAGGCTGACATTTGATGTCAGCCTATGTATTTCATATTAAAATATTGATCGGATTTTATGCGTTAAGGATCTTCGATGAATTTCCGTTTCTATGAGGCGGATGAAATCGGTACTCAACTTTAAGGTCTGCGCTTTAAAATAGGATTCAAGCAACAGGTCATCAGATAGTTTTTGCATCAGAACGCCATTTACGGCTGCTCACCTCCAGTAGGGATTGCGAGGAATAATTTGGTGTTTACTTGCATATATTGATAAGTCTTCCTTGATGTACCCCTACTGTATCAGAAATAAACGTGGAGAACAATCGTTCTCTTATCCACAGTTGAAAGTGGATAACCTGTGGTTAAGTTGTTTACAAGGTGAACGAAATGGTGCACATCAGTATGGAAAATGTTAGTAAAGTTATCCACAGGTTGAATATATGAAATTTTTGTCGAAATCTTTTATGAATAATTAGTTCTTTGGTTCTGGTCTGCCTGCAAATTTCCCATTCTTTAATAAAAAATGCCTTTCCATATCTGAAAACATACATTATGATGTTTTTTTACCGTCAGCCCTTCTTTCCTAATTTTTTTTGAAAGTGAGCTGAAAATTCGATATGATGGAGACGGTAAATTTTAATGAAAATATAGAGGTGCCAATATGCTTAAATTATTTTTGCCGAGTGAACATGTTAAAAGCATTTTTAATATAGATCCTCAAGAATTGAAAAAAAGAGGGATTAAGGGAGTCATTACCGATTTGGATAATACTCTCGTTGAATGGGACAGGCCAACTGCCACTCCCGATTTAATCAAATGGTTCGACAATATGCGGGATCATGGGATTTTAGTGACGATTGTGTCCAATAATAATGAAAATCGGGTTCGGGCTTTTTCCGATCCACTTCAAATTCCATTTATCTTCCAGGCTAGAAAACCGATGGCAAAAGCTTTTCATAAAGCCCGTAAGACAATGGGATTGAAGTTAGAAGAAACGGTGGTAATCGGCGATCAGTTATTGACGGATGTATTGGGAGGGAACCGAGGCGGGTTTCATACGATCTTAGTGGTCCCTGTGGCACAAACCGACGAATTCAGAACAAGAATCAATCGTTATTTTGAAAGAAAGATCATGGCGTTTTTTAAACGAAAAGGAATGATAGAATGGGAGGATCACAATTGAACAATCATCAAGAATTAGTGTGCATCGGCTGCGGTGTCAAGGTCCAGACTGAAGATCCTAAGGAGTTGGGTTTTGCCCCTAAATCGGCTCTGGAGAAAGAGAGCATCGTTTGTCAGCGCTGCTTTAAATTGAAACATTATAACGAAGTTCAGGATGTATCCTTAACAGACGATGACTTCTTGAAAATCTTGAATAAAGTAGGCGAAACCGACTCTTTAATCGTCAAAATCGTCGATATTTTTGATTTCAATGGAAGCTGGCTGCCTGGCCTGCATCGATTTGTAGGAAGAAATGATGTTCTTCTGATTGGAAATAAGGTTGATTTATTGCCTAAATCCGTAAAACCGAACAAGTTGATCAATTGGATGAAGCAATCGTCCAAGGAATTGGGTCTTAACCCGATCGATGTCCTGCTTGTCAGTGCGGAAAAGGGAAAGCACATCCTTGAAGCTGCTGATGCGATTGAGCGGTATCGAAAAGGTAAAGATGTCTATGTGGTGGGCTGTACGAATGTAGGGAAATCGACTTTCATCAACCGTCTTATAAAAGAAGTGAGCGGTGAAGGTGATATCATCACTACTTCCCACTTCCCTGGTACTACGTTGGATATGATCGAAATTCCTTTGGATGATGGACAGGCATTGATCGATACACCAGGAATCATTAATCATCATCAAATGGCTCACTATGTCGACAAACGGGACTTCAAGGTGATTATGCCGAAAAAGGAAATCAAGCCGAGAGTGTACCAACTGAATGAAGGGCAGACGCTATTTTTCGGAGGATTGGCCCGGTTGGACTATGTCTCAGGCGGAAGGCGTTCACTGACTTGCTACCTTTCTAATGAATTGAATATTCACCGTACGAAACTGGAAAATGCCGATGAATTATATAAAAACCATGCCGGGGAATTACTGACGCCCCCACGGCCTGAACAAATCGAGGAGTTTCCGAAGCTGATTCCACATGAATTTTCCTTGAAAGATGGTAAAATGGATATTGTGTTTTCTGGTCTTGGCTGGGTGACGGTCAATGAGCCAGGAGCGAAAATCGTTGCACATGTTCCAAAGGGCGTCAATGTGATCGTTCGCAAATCATTAATCTAAATATAGGGGTCGTCTAGTCTATGAAAAAGATATATGGGGTAATGGGAGATCCAATTGCACATTCGATGTCACCGGACATTCATAATGATGCATTTGAAAAAGAAAATATAGACGCGGTTTATCATCATTTTCATGTGACGAAAGAAGGTTTGAACGATGCTGTGAAAGGCATGAAAGCCCTTGGTATAGAAGGGTTTAACATCACGATTCCTCATAAGACTTCAATCATCCCTTTCCTTGATGAAGTGGATGAACTTGCCCTTGCAATCGGGGCTGTAAATACGGTTGTTAACAAAAATGGTCGGTTTATAGGGTATAATACAGACGGAAAAGGATTTTTTAAATCTTTATGCGATGAAATATCAGGTGACATCAAGGCTAAAAAAACGTTAGTGATCGGAGCGGGCGGTGCTGCGCGTGCGATTTATTTTACCCTCGTAAAAGAAGGGGTAAAGCAAGTTGATATTGCAAACCGGACAAAGGAAAGAGCGGCCCAGCTTGTTTCTGATTGCCCATATGATAAAGTATCGAAGGCACTCTCGATTATCGAAGCGGAAGAAAGCTTATCACAATATGATTTAATCATCCAAACGACTTCTTCTGGAATGAGTCCGGAATTGGATCATTCACCGTTAAAGGTCGACCAGCTTAAAACCGGTGCAATTGTCAGTGATATCATCTATAACCCTCTGCAAACCAAGCTGCTGCGTGAAGCTGGGGAAAAAGGGGCGGAAACGCAAAATGGTCTGGGTATGTTCATCAACCAGGCCGCGCTTGCATTTGAGATATGGACAGGCATTATGCCGGATACAGCAAGAATGACAGATATTGTCTTGAACAAACTAGGAGGTAACACATGTTAACAGGAAAACAGAAAAGATTTTTACGATCAAAGGCCCATCACCTCAATCCAATTTTTCAAGTTGGTAAAGGCGGCGTCAATGATAATCTCATCAAGCAAATTGGTGAGGCGCTTGAAGTACGTGAATTAATCAAGGTCAGCATCTTACAAAACTGTGAAGAGGACCGCAATGATGTGGGACTTTCTTTATCTAAAGGTGCACGGGCGGAATTGGTTCAGATTATCGGCAACACAATTGTGCTGTATAAAGAATCAAAAGAAAACAAACAACTTAAATTACCTTAAGGAACCTATCTATGAAAAAAATTGGAATTCTTGGTGGTACATTCAATCCTCCGCATATCGGGCATTTAATTATAGCGAATGAAGTGCTGGATGCCCTTGAGTTAGATGAAATCAGGTTCATGCCAAATCACGTTCCTCCACATAAGGAAAAGTCGGAGGAAGTAACCGATATGGACAGGCTTGCCATGTTGGAAAACGCGATAGCCGGAAACCCATCTTTTTATATTGAGGGTATTGAAATAGAAAGAAAAGGCACATCTTATACGTATGACACAATAAAATTGCTGAAAGAACTTGAGCCAACCAATGAGTACTATTTCATAATTGGCGCAGATATGATTGAGTACTTACCGAATTGGCACCGTATCGACGAGCTGGTGCATATGGTTAATTTCGTCGGGGTGAAGCGCCCTGGATATAATGAAAATACCGTATACCCAATCACGATGGTGAAAGTCCCCCAGATGTTCATTTCGTCTTCCATGATACGAAGGAAGTTAAGAACGGGAAAAACCGTGAAATATTTAATAGCAGATCCAGTGGTGAAGTATATTAAAGGGAATGGTTTATATGAATCGTGAGAAAGCATTGGCGCTGGTCAAAGAACAAATTACCGAGCGCAGGTACATTCATACCTTGGGTGTGGTCGAGTCAGCGATTGAACTTGCTGAACGGTATGGTGCCGACGTCAAAAAAGCGGAACTGGCAGCCATTTTCCATGATTATGCTAAATTTCGCCCAAAAGAGGAAATGGAGCAAATTATAATCGCTGAAAAAATGGACCCGGCGTTACTTGAATACAGTATGGAGCTGTGGCACGCTCCTGTCGGGGCTTATCTGGTGAAAAAGGAAGCTGGCATTCAGGACGCTGAAGTCTTGGATGCGATTGCCTATCACACGTCTGGCAGGGTTGGCATGAGCCTTTTGGATAAAGTCGTATACCTTGCTGACTATATTGAGCCGGGACGTTCTTTTCCCGGTGTCGACGAAGTCAGGCAGACAGCAAAGATAAATTTGGATCATGCTGTCATCCAGGCTTTAAGGAATACAGTTGTTTTTTTAATGAAAAGAAATCAGGCAATTTACCCTGACACATTTAAGACATATAATGATTTGATCATGAATTTGAAGGAGAAGATGTAATGACTGAACGTGAACTTCTTGTAATTGCAGCAAAAGCGGCAGATGATAAAAGAGCGGAGGATATCGTGGCATTGAACATGCAAGGTATTTCTCTTGTAGCGGATTACTTTTTGATTTGCCACGGTAATTCTGAAAAACAAGTACAAGCAATCGCTCGTGAAATGAAGAGCAAAGCTGATGAATCAGGAATCAATATAAAGCGTCTTGAAGGTTTTGACGAGGCGAAATGGGTTCTTGTGGATCTTGGCGATGTAGTGGCCCACATATTCCATAAGGATGAAAGAAACTACTATAACCTCGAACGTTTATGGGGAGATGCACCTTTTGAAGATCTAGAGAGTGAACTGACTTCATGACTTACGAACGCTTTGCCTATGTATACGATGAATTGATGAAGGACGCACCTTATGAAAAATGGCTGATGATCCTTACGGCGAAGCTGGAACAGTACGGAATTGTTGGAAGGAAAGTCCTGGATTTAGCGTGTGGAACCGGGGAAATGACCGTTGAATTGGCACAACACGGATTCGAAGTCACCGGCGTGGATTTATCTGATGAAATGCTTCTTGTTGCTAATGAAAAAGCGGTTAAGCTTGGATTATCGATTCCGCTTTTCCAGCAGAATATGGCAGAACTCGAGGGACTTGGCCAATTTGATTGTGTCACGATTTTTTGTGATTCGCTGAACTACCTTCGCGATGAGGAGGATATAATCAAGACGTTCAACCGGGTTCATGAGCATTTGAAGGATGGCGGATTATTCTTGTTTGATATCCATTCCATTTATAAAATGGAAGAAATCTTTCGTGATAATACGTTTGCTGTCAATGGTGAAGAAGTATCCTATATATGGGACTGCTTCCCGGGGGAAGAACCATACAGTGTGGAACATGATTTAAGTTTTTTCGTAAGGGACGATGAAAGCGGTCTGTATGACCGTTTTGATGAGTTGCATTATCAACGGACCTATCCGGTTGAACAATATAAAAAGTGGTTGGAGCAAGCAGGTTTTACGGTTTCAGAAATTATGGCGGATCTTGAAGAAGCACCGCTTGCAAAGGAAACCGAAAGAATCTTGTTTGTAGCCAGTAAATAATGAAGAGGTCAAGGATCTCCGTCGTACAACACACGTACGAGTGGTGGTCTGACCTCTTCTTTTTTTTTATTTTTAGAAGGAAATGAGATATAGATTACGAATACTAATAAGGATGGCCGAACTGCTTTTCAACTTCGAATAGATCCTCTGCAAACTTTTCATGTGTCGCTTGAAAAAGATGATGGAACATTTCCCCGGTTTCAGCTTCCAAAACCTTAATCCCCTCACCCGTTATTCCACCCTTTACACAAACCTTTTCCTGTAAGGTCGGCAATGTATAAACTCCTTTACCAAGCAGTTCCCCTAAGCCAACCAGCATGTTTTCAGTCAAAGTCGTAGCGGTTTCTTTATCGATCTTCGTCGTTTGGCAAGCCGCGTCAATAAAAGCTTGCGCTAAATAGCTGAAGAAGGCAGGACCGCAGCTGACGATATCGGAAGCTACCCGGGTGATATCATTTTCAATGATGACCGGTGCCGATATGGCGGAGGCCAATTCATATAAAGCTGACATTTTCTCCTTACTGCAGCTCTTGCTGAAACTCAGTAACGATACCCCTGAACCCACACGGTTCGTTATGCTCGGTATAAAACGGGCACAGGGGGCATTCACTGCCGATTCAAGCTGGGAGACTGAAACCGGGCTTGTTATGGAAATAACCAGCTGATCCCTTTTTATATGATGTTTGATGCCTTGTAATAGGCTGTTAATTTGTAATGGTTTTACACAAAGAAAGATAAAGTCCGCTTGTTGGACGATTTCGGCTGCGCTTTCCGCAACCTTGATACCAGGGTGTTTCTCTTTCAACACCAATGCTTTGGAAAGTGTGCGATTTGTAATGATTAGATCTGCCGGATTCAATATTTTTGCCTCCAGCCATGCCTCGATTAGAATGGTACCCATATTTCCGGTTCCGATAACACCGATTTTCTTCAATTCCGATCAACTCCTCTCACTTAAAGCGATTGATACTCCTAAAAACACTATGTATTTTTAATCTGTCCTATGACAATGTATTGTGCGAAACCCAACAAGGAGGTAAAGAAATGGAAGGGATTTCAAAAAAGAAAATGGCGATGATTACCGTTGCCGTGGCATTTGTGGCAGCGGGCATTTACTTTTTTTTGCAACAAGGGGATAATCCGGCTGATCCGGAAGATATATTTTCCATTGCTGCAAAAGAAGCTGAAATTGAACAAAGTGAAAATCAAACGAATACCGAACCTGTGATCATTAAAGTAGACGTTAAAGGAGCGGTCAAGTCCCCAGGCATATTTACAGCACAGGCAGGTGACCGGGTGATTGATTTGATCTCGGCTGCGGGCAGTTTTACGGACAAGGCTGATAAGGATAAAGTGAATTTTGCCCAAATTGTCGAAGACCAAATGGTCATTTATGTTCCGGAAATAGGTGAAGAAGACAAGGGGTACTTGGAGAATATGCAAGTCGGGTCGTCTGGGGATGCCGTTTCTGGGGGGACGTCAGGAGGACTGGTGAACTTGAATACTGCTACACAGGAAGATTTGGAAACATTGACGGGAATTGGGCCATCCAAAGCGAATGCGATCCTGGAATATAGGGAAACGGTAGGGAAATTCAAGGAAGTCGATGAATTGAAGAAGGTAACGGGAATCGGCGATAAGACGTTTGAAAGGTTACGGGATTCCATTTCGGTGAAATGAATGATTGAATATGCTACACAAATGGACAGGAAGAGGGTAAAATTGAAGAAAATCATTCTAGTGGTAAGGGGATACAACATGAACAGAATTAGTTGGGACCAATATTTCATGGCGCAAAGCCATTTATTAGCTTTAAGAAGCACATGTACACGCCTCACTGTAGGGGCGACGATCGTCAGGGACAACCGAATCATTGCAGGGGGGTATAATGGGTCCATTGCGGGAGGGACGCATTGTATTGATGACGGCTGTTATGTAATTGATAATCATTGTGTCAGAACGATCCATGCAGAAATGAATGCACTTTTACAATGCGCGAAATTTGGGGTGCCTACGGATGGGGCGGAAATATATGTGACGCACTTTCCGTGTCTTCAGTGCTGTAAATCACTCATCCAAGCTGGCATCAAGGCTGTTTATTATGCGGAGGATTACAAAAATCATCCATATGCTCTGGAATTATTTAAACAGGCTGGTGTAAAGACCGAGAAGGTTGAAGCAAAAGGGACCATCGATGTTAATGGAAAGCAAAAAAAGGACTTTGTATTCTCATTGCTAGCTCAACTTGAACGAACAGGCATGGGAAAAGAAGATTTAGTGGAGCTGGAAAAGCAGGCCAATCAGATATTTGAAAATTAAATAGGACGGGGGCAGGCATGGCTAGACATCTTATCTTACTAGCCGTTTCGGCCACATATGGTGTTACGGCCCATTCTTATTTAAATGTAATGCTGCTGATCATTATCCTTATTTTTCTCTGTTTCCTTTATTTTTTGGTGGGGTTAAGTGTGAAGGCCCTTAGTTTTCATTTGGTGATCATGGGGATATTTTTAGGGGCCGCCTCCTTCTCCGATCACCGAATCAAAACTGCCTATCATGGCACGGAGAGCCAATTTATCATCACATTTACCGACCAACCGAATATAGATGGAAATTCATTAAAAGGATTCGTGGGCAGTGAGAAAGGCGAACGGCTAGTGCTTCGTTATAAAATCACCTCCGAACTGGAACAGGAAAAGCTGAGTCAGTTTCTGCGAATCGGTTTATCATGTCCGGCTGAAGGGACATTGCAAGTTCCCGATAAAAACAGGAATGAAAACAGTTTCGATTACCAGGGTTATCTTTTGCGTCAAGGCATCCAATGGATATTCAAAGCGGATTCCATTTCATTTCAAGAATGCAAAGAGGGTGGAAACTCTATTCTAGTTTCGATTCGTAATCTGCGCCTGAAGGGAATTACGTATATTAGAGAACACTTTCCGGAAGAGTCGAGCGGTTTTGTCACAGCTCTTATATTCGGTGACCAGACATATATAGATGAAGGCGACCTTACTAATTATCAGCGGTTGGGTTTGGTTCATTTACTAGCTATTTCCGGTCTTCATGTCAGTTTTTTAACGGGGATGTTATTTTACTTCGGCATCAGGGTTGGGATTACACGGGAAAGAATGATAGTGGCCATTTTAATCTTCCTTCCTGTTTACATGTTACTTTCAGGTGCCAGTCCATCAGTGGTGAGATCCTGTTTAATGGCTATGCTTTTCTTTCTACTCCTGCTATTCAAGAAGCGGATCTCGGCGGGTGCCGCAATCGGATCGGTTTATATGGCACTATTGTTTTTTCGGCCTAATATGCTCTATGATATAGGTTTTCAGCTTTCATTCGCAGTCACTTTCTCCATTATCATGTCTTCAAGCATTTTCTTGCAATACCCGAAGAAAATAACGCAGCTATTCATCATCAGTTCCATCTGCCAATTGACAGCCCTTCCGATTTTGCTTTTTCACTTTTTTGAAGTATCCTTTCTTGGCGTGTTTCTGAACGTATTGTATGTTCCGCTTTATTCCATCATATTGCTGCCATTTTCACTGATTTCCCTCCTTATTCATTTATTACTGCCTTCCTTGGGGCAACCCCTCATATCATTATTGAATTTCACCTTCGTACTCTGCAATAAAGCCGCGGATGCAGCATCGGATTTGCCGCTGGCCTCCATTCCGTTTGGTAAACCATCTTTCATCATGATGGCATTACTTGTTATTTCCCTTTTAGGGTTATACCTGACTTGGGATGTATCTTTTGAAAAAAGTAAATTCTGGTGCGGTATATTAATTGTCCTTTTACTTTTGCAATATAATTTACAAAGGTTCTCACCTTTTGGTGAAGTGCAGATCATCGACGTTGGACAAGGTGACTCCATTTTAATTGTCCTTCCGTTCAATCGCGGTAATTATTTGATTGATACGGGTGGGCAAATTACATTTCCAATCGACACGTGGGCAAAAAAGCGAAAGAAGTTCAACACCGCGGATGATATCATTATTCCATTATTGAAAAGTAAGGGAATCCACCAATTGGACAAACTCATTTTAACCCATCCTGATGCAGATCATATGGGAAGTGCAAAAGAATTAATTGTAAATTTTAAAGTTGGAGAGATCATCATTGGAGGCTGGAGTGAAGAGCAATACAGGGATATGGATTTTGTGTCCATTGCAAGAGATAAAAAAATGAAAATGACCGTCCTGAAAAGGGGGGACCATTGGGTGGCGGGTGGAGCGCCGTTTGCTGTGTTAAGTCCATATGAGAAAGAAGAGAATAAGAATGATTCATCCATAGTTCTATTCACGGAGCTTGGGGGATTGTCATGGTTATTTACTGGCGATATGGGAGAAGAGGGGGAAAAGGAACTATTGAGCACATTTCCGCAGTTGCAGGTAGATATCTTGAAGGTTGGACACCATGGCAGTAAAACGTCTTCTTCCATGCCCTTCCTTGAACAGCTACAGCCGAAAGCGGCGCTTATTTCAGTTGGAAAAGATAATGGCTACGGTCACCCTCATGGAGACGTAATTGGGAATCTGGAGGGAAATGGCATAAAGGTGTTCAGGACTGACGAGGATGGTTCTATTATTTACAAGTATTACAAAAGCAGTGGAACCTTTCGGAAGACTCTCCCATAGTATGTAGAAAATCAAAAAGAAAGAGACTGCAGCGGCAGCCTCCATCAGGAAAAATAAGTGCATGTAGTTAATGAAATCAGGATCCGACAGCTTTAATGACGACAGCTATGGTGAACATGGCAGCGAAAAATACAAAAGAACCGATGAATCCTATAGCGGAATCAGCGACGTCATCTGTCTTTGATTGAACATTCTTTTCGAATTCGTTCATTATTTACCCCTCCTATTTCTGCTAATAGTATAAAACATTACCAAAAAAAAATCTACAGGCTACATTCCTTCATTTCCTTTACTGACAAGAGTTGTCACAAATAGTTTGGGACTTTGAGGTCAAAATAAAAGTACAAACAAAGCAAGCGAAAAAGAAAAGCTCATTTTTTGTTCTACATGAATACTCTACCCGCTTTTAAGGAAGATTACCCGGGCCTTTCTTGAAAGTGTTCATATAGATCCGGAACTAGCCCTTTTAAAGGGCTAGTTCCCTTTATAGCTTGTCAAATGGTCCATCCACCTATACCATTAGAGAAGAATACATAGTAAAGAGGCGGATTCTATTGGTATTAGACGTTTGGAAAAGCATAAAAAAAGGGCAATTCGCGCCAGTATACTTGTTATATGGGACGGAAGCCTATCTAATTAATGAAACGAAGCAGCTATTGATCGAGAATATCCTTCACGAAGATGAGATGGATTTTAACTTTTCTCAATTTGATTTAGAAGAGACGCCTGTTGAAACTGCGCTTGATGATGTCGAAACCCTCCCATTTATCGGGGAAAGGCGCCTTGTTTTCATGCAAAACCCATTTTTTTTGACAGCTGAAAAGACGAAGTCAAAAGTTGAACATAATGTTAAAAGACTGGAAGCGTATTTGGCTGACCCGGTTCCTTATTCTATTGTCGTATTGACTGCACCTTATGAGAAACTGGATGAACGGAAAAAAATCACCAAGGAACTGAAGCGTAAGGCAGTTCTCGTTGAAGCGAAGAAGCTTGGTGATCATGAGTTAAAGGGGTGGGTGAAGGAGAGGGTCGAAGCTTCTTCAGTCCAAATAGATGAACAGGCTACAGAGCTTTTACTTGAACTTGCAGGAACGAATCTGATGATGCTGACGAATGAACTAGATAAAATGGTGCTTTATGCAGAAGCTGATAAACACATTACGGTCGAGGTAGTGGAAAAGCTGGTCGCTAAATCCCTTGAACAGAATATCTTCACGCTTGTTGATCATGTGTTACAGCGAAAGATGGAGAGTGCCATGACGATACTGCATGATCTTCTCAGGCAGAATGAAGAGCCGATCAAGATCTTGAGTGTCATGGCAGGTCAGGTCAGGCTCATGTATCAAGTGAAGGAGCTTTCCCGTCAGGGGTATAGCCAGCAAAAAATTGCAGGTCAACTGAAGGTGCATCCTTACAGGGTAAAGCTGGCACTTGAAAAGACTGGGAAATTCCAGGAACGCGAGCTGTTGAGCATCATGAACGACTTAGCGGAAGCGGATTATAAAATGAAGACCGGCCAAGCCGATAAGGCGATCACGCTTGAGCTGTTGCTTTTAAAAATTAGATGATAAAAAAGGTGGCAGGTATCCTGTCACCTTTTTTATGAAAAAACGGCACAAAAAAAACGATCCGATTGGATCGTTTAATTTTTTGTCATTATGCGTTAAGAGCGTTAAGTCTTTTCGCTAAACGAGATTTTTTACGGGCTGCCGCATTTTTATGGATTAATCCTTTAGATGCAGCTTTGTCTAATTTCACAGCAGCTGATAAAAGAGCTTCTTTAGCAGCTTCAACGTTTTCACCAGCTAATGCAACTTCAGCGTTTTTCACTGTAGTACGCATAGTTGATCTAACAGTAATGTTATGAACGCGTTTTTTGTCGTTAATTTTTACACGTTTAATAGCAGATTTAATGTTTGGCATTCCGTTCACCTCCTACAAAGAAATCGAGATTATATGAACTCGACTTTTCAAATCCATATCAAATAGCACAAGTGATATTCTATCAGACTGCTCATAAATATGCAATACTTCAGATTGAGAATCGAAAAGGAATTATAATTTCGGGAATAAATTCATCTCGTCATTACTCATTGTACCAAAAAAATGAATAATAAAAAAGCAAAAATGACAGAATGTTTAAGAGAGACTATTGAAAATACTAGATTAGATACAATTCAAACATCAGGAGGCCGTTATGGAAAATAATTTGGACCTTAGTGAATACGGAATTCGTACAGATTTGGCGATTGAAGCAAAGGAAATTGCCCTTGAACATAAAGGTGTTGTAGAGGAAGTGGATGTATCCCGTATCGAAGGGGTCATTATTAAGGAAAAAGATGTGGATGATCTCAAGGTATCCTTAGTCGAGGTCACGGCTGAGGGTGAAAAAGAAATCGGCAAGAAGCAGGGAAGCTATTTGACCATCGAAGTGCAGGGGATCCGCCAGCAGGACACGGATACGCAGCAACGGGTGGAAAAGGTGTTCGCCAACGAACTGGCTTACTTCTTGAAACGGAATAAAATAACCAAAGAAAGCAGTTGTTTGGTTGTCGGTCTTGGTAATTGGAATGTAACTCCCGATGCTCTTGGGCCTGCAGTCGTTGAGAACCTTGTAGTCACAAGACATTTGTTCGAATTGCAGCCGGAGTCCGTTAAGGAAGGCTATCGGCCGGTCAGTGCGATTTCCCCCGGGGTAATGGGGATTACGGGAATCGAGACGAGTGACATCATAAAAGGAGTCATCGAAAAAAGTAATCCTGATTTCCTGATCGTCGTTGACGCATTGGCTGCCCGTTCGATCGAACGGGTGAATTCCACGATTCAAATTACGGATACAGGCATCCATCCAGGGTCTGGTGTTGGAAATAAACGAAAAGAATTGAGCCAGGCTACACTGGGAGTTCCTGTTATAGCAATTGGAATACCTACTGTCGTGGATGCCGTATCAATTGCCAGCGATACGATAGATTATATTTTGAAGCACTTTGGCAAGGAACTGAATGAAGGGGACAGACCATCACGTTCGTTGGCACCCGCTGGATTCAGTTTTGGGAAGCGTACAAAGCTGACGGAAGAGGATATGCCAGGTGAAAAGGAGCGCCAAACCTTCTTGGGAATGATAGGTGTCCTCCCTGATGAAGAGAAACGGAAATTGATTTATGAGGTACTGTCACCGCTTGGTCAAAATTTAATGGTTACACCGAAAGAAGTCGATGTTTTCATTGAGGATATGGCCAATTTGATAGCCAATGGGTTAAATGCAGCCTTGCATCATTCAATAAATCAAGATAATACCGGCTACTATACCCGTTAAATCACTTTCAGTGCCCAAAAATGGTGTTCTACCCTTTCTAGCAAAGTCATAGGTATTAATAGACAAGCTATAGAGAGGGTGGAAAGATGAAAAGAAGAAATTCCCCAGGAATCATAACAGCCATTCACGGATCAACAATAATAAAAACTTTTCTAGGTATTCTCGCCTTGCTTCTTTTTGTTTTTTCAGTCAGTGGGGTCATGACTTCCCTAAGACCGGAGTATCGGATATCTTCTAATTCCGTACATACTGTAGCCAACCAATTCTCGGGAAAAATGCTGTTCTCGATGCTGGCCAATGAAAATCATTATCTTTTTAATGCCCTGCCGGAAGGTAAACAGGAATCGATGATCACGAATCAATTGATAAAAGTCTCGACCAACATTTCACTTGAGGACCCGCGAAGTTTACTTGGCAGGGAACTTCCTGGCTTTTCGATTTTTGATAATGAAATCCTCGTTGCTGGGGAAGGAACGAATTATACGAATATGCCATACGAATCCTCACCGCCAGTAGACGTCCTGAATGAAGAAAGGGATGCATCCCTGCAAAACCTGGATGAGATTGAAGAACCGGAAAAAGGAGTGGCCGATCAGCCGAAACAAACGACCAATGGACGGAAAGTGGTCGAGATATACCATAGCCATAACCGGGAGTCATATCTTCCCTATTTAAAAGGAGTGACCAATCCCGACCTAGCCTACCATTCGAAAATCAATATTACGAAACTCGGGGAACGGATGGTTGAAGATTTGGCTGATAAGGGGATTGGCTCCTCGCTCGATAAAACGGATATCATGGGAAATCTGAATAATAAAGGATTGAATTATGCCAAATCCTATCAAGAATCCCGAAAGTCAGTCGAGACGGCATTGGCCAATAATAAAGATTTAGAATACCTGATCGATATTCACCGCGACTCAAAGCGGAAAAAACATACGACAATTACGATCCAAGGTAAAGAGTATGCCAAGATCGCCTTCGTGATCGGGGGGAATAACCCGAACTTTGAAAAAAATGCGGCGCTTGCCAATAAGATTCATAAAGCATTGGAGAAAAAATACCCAGGTATTTCACGAGGGGTTATGAAACAGGGCGGATCTAGCCATAATGGTATATATAATCAGGATTTATCAGGCAATGCCATGCTTATTGAAATTGGCGGTGTTGATAATACTTTCGAGGAAATGTACTTGACCGTTGATGCCTTTACCGATGTTTTCAGTGAATTTTACTGGGATGCCAAAGCAGTGGATAACACAACCGGGGATTCGGAAGCGAAGTAATTTGAAAGGAGTTCTCTTATCATGGTTCGATTTTGGTTGAAATGTACAGGGATTGTGCTCGTATTATTTTTAGGTGTTCTAATCGGGATGCAGCAAGCGAACGACGGGATGAAAAAAATGAAGGGGTATGAAGATCCCTCTTTGAATAGTGCATTCATTATTAACCAAACGGACCAAGGGGAGATGGAAGCGGATATCCTTGGCGAAAAAGTAACGAGTCATGATTTGGAGACGAAAAAAGAAAAGCTTGAAGAAATGAAAGCCTTCAACTTTTTCTCATCGATCGGCAAAACGCTTGGAGAGACCATATCAAGTGCCTTTCAAGCACTTATTGATATGATTTAGTATGAAATAAGTTGAGTGTGCCCTGCCAAAAGGCTGCATCCGAATCCGGAATGCAGCCTTTTTTTATCCAAGGCCCTGCAATGATGCTTCTTTTGTAACTATTCTGTTGAATCTTGCATTTTCTATTGATATAATAAAAAATAGTGTATTGTGTCGACTAGTGGGAGTGAACGTCATGAATAGAGAAGAAAAATTAAAAAGACAATCAAAGATTCGTAACTTTTCCATCATCGCTCATATTGATCATGGTAAATCTACATTGGCGGATCGTATCATTGAAAAAACGAACGCCATGACTCAGCGTGAAATGAAGAGTCAGCTGTTGGATTCCATGGATTTAGAGCGTGAGCGTGGAATTACGATTAAATTGAATGCGATTCAACTGAAATATAACGCAAAAGATGGCGAAGAATATATTTTCCATCTTATTGATACACCGGGACATGTCGATTTTACGTATGAAGTGTCACGAAGCCTTGCAGCGTGTGAAGGTGCTGTCCTTGTTGTCGATGCGGCACAGGGGATTGAGGCCCAAACGCTTGCAAACGTGTATTTAGCATTGGACAACAATCTGGAAATCCTACCGGTCATCAATAAAATTGATTTGCCGAGTGCGGATCCGGAACGGGTACGTGGAGAAATCGAGGAAGTGATCGGATTGGATGCTTCCGATGCAGTCTTGGCTTCGGCTAAAGCGGGAATCGGAATCGAGGAGATTTTGGAACAGGTAGTTGAATTGGTTCCAGCTCCACAAGGTGATCCCGATGCTCCTTTCAAGGCGCTTATTTTCGATTCACTGTTTGATGCGTACCGCGGTGTAGTTGCCTATATCCGTGTTGTTGAGGGTTCCATTAAAGTGGGCGACAAAATCAAAATGATGTCCACTGGCAAGGAATTCGATGTTACCGAATTGGGTGTCTTCAACCCTAAGACCCAGCTGTTGGATGAACTGAACGTCGGTGATGTAGGTTTCCTTACTGCAGCCATTAAAAACGTTGGTGATACGACTGTTGGTGATACGATTACCAGCGCTGTGAATAGTGCGACAGAACCATTGCCGGGTTACAGGAAGATGAATCCGATGGTATATTGCGGTTTATACCCAATTGACGCATCGAAATTCAATGATTTACGGGATGCGTTGGAGAAATTGGAATTGAACGATTCAGCGCTGCAGTTCGAAGCGGAATCATCGCAAGCATTGGGCTTCGGTTTCCGTTGTGGATTCCTTGGACTTCTTCATATGGAAATTATCCAGGAACGGATTGAACGTGAATTCAAAATCGATCTGATCACCACTGCACCGAGTGTTATTTATGATGTGGTCCAAACAGACGGAACGGTCCTGAAAGTGGATAACCCGTCGAATATGCCGGATGCTCAAAAGATCGAACGGGTCGAGGAGCCATATGTCAAAGCAACGATGATGGCACCTACGGAGTTTGTCGGGGCGATCATGGAAATCTGTCAAAATAAACGCGGTAACTTCATTGATATGGAATATATTGATGAGACTCGTGTAAGCATTCATTACGAAATACCATTATCGGAAATCGTGTATGATTTCTTCGATCAATTGAAATCCAATACAAGAGGCTATGCTTCATTCGATTATGAGATGATCGGCTATAAACCGTCCAAGCTTGTGAAGATGGATATCTTGCTGAATTCTGAAACTGTCGATGCTTTAAGTTTCATCGTTCACAAGGACTTTGCTTATGAACGCGGTAAAGTGATTGTTGAAAAATTGAAGAAACTGATTCCGAGACAACAATTTGAAGTGCCGATCCAAGCAGCAATCGGGCAAAAAATCGTGGCTCGTTCCTCGATTAGTGCAATGCGCAAAAACGTATTGGCTAAATGTTACGGCGGCGATATTTCCCGTAAACGTAAGTTGCTCGAAAAACAGAAAGAAGGTAAAAAGCGGATGAAACAGGTAGGTTCCGTTGAAGTTCCGCAAGAAGCTTTCATGGCTGTTTTGAAAATGGATGATACGACACCCAAGAAATAAATAAAATAAACGATAGATAGAAAAAAGAGGGTAGAGGAGATCTAGCCTCTTTTTCTATCGACTCATTCGATTAAAAGGTTGTGAACACAATGATTAAAAGCGCCTACCTCCATATCCCATTTTGTGAACATATTTGTCACTATTGTGATTTCAATAAAGTATTTTTGCAGGGACAGCCGGTTGACGAATATTTACAGATGATGAAAAGGGAAATGGGTATGCAGCTTTCCAAATACCCGACTGCCGGATTAGATACGGTTTTCGTAGGTGGGGGGACACCGACCTCTCTAGATGAAAAGCAGCTTGCATTTTTATGTGAAGCAATCAATGAAACCTTGCCTTTTGATCCAAAAAAGGCTGAATATACATTCGAAGCCAATCCAGGGGATCTTTCGAGGGAAAAACTCGAGATACTTTATCAGTCAGGTGTCAATAGATTAAGCTTTGGAGTGCAAAGCTTCAATGATGAATTATTAAAACGAATCGGCCGGACTCACCGGGCATCTGAAGTATATGAAACGATTCATTTGGCACAAGATGTGGGCTTTACGAATATCAGCATCGACTTGATTTATGGATTGCCGGGCCAAACGATGGAGGATTTCCAAGATACGCTGGATAAGGCGATTGCCCTTCAATTGCCGCACTATTCCAGCTACTCATTGATCGTTGAGCCGAAGACGGTTTTTTATAATCAGATGCGAAGGGGTAAATTAAATCTGCCGCCGCAGGAGCTCGAGGCTTCGATGTATGAGAGGCTGATGGAAGAGATGGAGAAGCATGGTCTGCATCAATATGAAATCAGTAATTTTGCCCGAGCTGGGTTTGAAAGCAGGCACAACCTGACATATTGGGATAATGTGGAGTATTATGGAATTGGTGCCGGTGCACATGGATATACTGGAGGTAAAAGGGTGGCCAATCATGGGCCTGTGAAGAAATATATTAAACCATTGCTGGCGAACGAGCTGCCTGTACTGGAGGAACATCAGGTACCTCTTCATGAACGGATGGAAGAGGAGATGTTTTTGGGGCTCCGAAAAACAGAAGGTGTTTCATTGGAAATCTTCAAGAATAAATTTTTTGTTGAAATGACGGAGATTTTCAGGAAACCGCTCGAAGAAGGATCGGCAAAGGGTCTGCTTAAGGTGGAAGGCGGGTTCGTGCGCTTGACTGAGCGGGGCAAACTGCTAGGAAATGAAGTGTTCCAATCATTTTTAGGCGTTATTGATTCCGACTGAAAGAAATCTATGTTATTTTAACGATGAATTAGCGGTTTTCATTGTTGACATCATAAGCTTCATTTGATAATTTATTAGTATATTAGCACTCGATGAGACAGAGTGCTAACAGAGGTGATCATACATGCTAACTGATCGTCAATTATTGATTCTACAAGTGATAATCGAGGATTTCATCCATTCTGCCCAGCCAGTCGGGTCACGAAGCTTGTCGAAGAAAGATGAAATTACGTTCAGCTCTGCCACAATTCGCAACGAAATGTCTGATCTTGAAGAAATGGGATTTTTAGAAAAAACCCATACTTCTTCCGGTAGGATCCCTTCTGAAAAAGGGTATAGATATTATGTGGATCATTTACTTTCTCCTCAAGCTCCGAAAAAGAATGAAATGAAGATATTAAAATCAGTTTTTGTTGAACGAATTTATGAATTGGAAAAGATCGTTCAGAAGTCAGCGAAAATACTTTCGGAACTGACGAATTATACGGCGATTGTACTCGGGCCAAAAGTGAATGAGCATAAGCTGAAAAAAATCCAGATCATTCCTTTAAGTTCCGAAACGGCAATAGCCATCATTATTACGGATACAGGTCATGTGGAAAATCGAATGATTTCCTTACCGCCTTCTTTTGATATAAACGAAATTGAAAAGATGGTGAACATATTGAATTCCCGTTTGGTCGATGTTCCGCTAGTTGATCTAAAGGATAAGATCTATAAGGAAGTGGCAGTTCTGTTGAGCCGCCATATCCATAACTATGGATCGATGGTCTCCGTCCTTGCGGAGACGCTGACGGACACAAAGCCCGAAAAAATATTTTTCGGCGGGAAAACGAATATGCTGAGGCAGCCGGAGTTCCATGATATTGCTAAAGTAAGCACGCTTTTATCGATGATTGAGCAGGAACAGGGGTTTTATGAACTCATTACTCAAAATCCATCGGGCATCCACGTCAAGATTGGCCGTGAAAATCAAAACACAGTGCTCGATGACTGCAGTTTGATAACGGCAACATACTCAATCGGGCAGGAGCAAGTGGGCACATTGGCCATATTGGGTCCAACGAGAATGGAATATTCGAGAGTGATCAGTTTGCTTTCGTTCTTTTCGAAGGATTTAACGGCCCTGATGACAAAACTGTATCAAAAATAGTAGCAAAGGTAATATTGTTAAGGTGGCGGAGGAGCATATTCCGTGGCCTGGCATATTACTTTAGCATAAATTGTATAACCCTTTTAGGGAGGTGAGATTGTGACAGAAAATAAAAACGAAAAACAAACATTGGAAAATGAAACAATCGAGGAAAGCGCTGCAGAAGCAGTTTTCGCTGAAGAAGAAATTCCAGCGGAAGAAAACCATGGTCCGGTTGAAAAAGATGAACTTCAATTGGCTCATGAAAAGATTGCTGAACTTGAGGCGAAAATCGAAGAAATGGATAACCGTTATCTTCGTCTGCAGGCCGATTTTGATAATTCAAGACGCCGTGCCAAGCTTGATATGGAGGCGGCTCAAAAATATAGAGTTCAAAGTATTGCTAGTGATTTAGTGGAGGCTCTTGATAATTTTGAAAGAGCTACAAAAATCGAAGCGGAAAATGAACAGACGAAATCCTTGCTTCAAGGCATGGAAATGGTCTATAAAGCGATTACTGATGCATTGACTAAAGAAGGCATCGAACCGATCAGTTCGGTTGGCGAAGAGTTCGATCCGCGTTTGCATCAAGCGGTCATGCAAGTTCAAGATGAAAACTTCGGTTCGAACATCGTCGTCGAGGAATTCCAAAAAGGATACCTTCTTAAAGACCGTGTGATTCGACCTGCAATGGTAAAAGTGAACGAATAGGATTTTTACATATAAATAATTGGGAGGTAGTGAAACTATGAGCAAGATTATTGGTATTGACTTAGGTACAACAAACTCTTGTGTATCTGTACTTGAAGGCGGGGAACCAAAAGTAATCCCGAATCCAGAAGGAAACCGTACAACACCATCCGTAGTGGCATTCAAAAATGGAGAAAGGCAAGTAGGGGAAGTGGCAAAACGCCAAGCGATTACAAACCCTAACACGATCATTTCCATTAAACGTCATATGGGTACCAATCATAAAGAAGTAATTGAAGGAAAAGAATACTCACCTCAAGAAGTTTCTGCAATCATCCTTCAATACTTGAAATCATACGCTGAAGAGTATCTTGGCGAGAAAGTTACTAAAGCGGTTATCACAGTACCTGCTTACTTCAATGATGCAGAACGTCAAGCAACTAAGGATGCTGGTCAAATTGCCGGTCTTGAAGTGGAACGTATCATCAATGAACCAACAGCTGCAGCACTTGCATACGGTTTGGATAAAACGGAAGAAGATCAAACGATCCTTGTATTCGACCTTGGCGGCGGTACATTTGACGTGTCGATCATGGAACTTGGAGACGGCGTTTTCGAAGTTAAGTCCACAGCTGGTGACAACCGTCTAGGTGGGGATGATTTCGACCAAGTCATCATCGATTACCTAGTTGAAGCATTCAAGAAAGAAAACGGAATCGACCTTTCAAAAGATAAAATGGCGGTTCAACGTTTGAAAGATGCAGCTGAAAAAGCGAAAAAAGATCTTTCCGGCGTAACGTCAACTCAAATTTCTTTACCATTCATCACAGCTGGAGACGCTGGTCCGCTTCACTTGGATGTAACGATGACTAGAGCTAAATTCGATGAGCTTTCTACAGGGCTTGTGGAACGTACTATGGGACCAACTCGTCAAGCATTGAAAGATGCTGGTCTTTCAGCATCTGAAATCGACAAAGTAATCCTTGTTGGTGGATCTACTCGTATTCCTGCGGTTGTTGAAGCAATCAAAAAGGAAATCGGTCAAGAACCAAGCAAAGGTGTAAACCCTGATGAAGTTGTTGCTATGGGTGCTGCAATTCAAGGTGGCGTATTAACAGGGGATGTTAAAGACGTTGTCCTTCTTGATGTAACTCCACTTTCACTTGGAATTGAAACGATGGGCGGAGTATTCACGAAACTGATTGACCGTAATACTACGATTCCGACAAGTAAATCACAAGTATTCTCGACGGCGGCTGATAATCAAACGGCAGTTGATATCCATGTCCTTCAAGGTGAGCGTCCAATGTCAGCGGATAACAAAACTCTTGGTCGTTTCCAATTGAGTGACATTCCGCCGGCACCGCGTGGAGTTCCACAAGTTGAAGTAACATTCGATATTGATAAAAATGGTATCGTGAATGTTCGTGCGAAAGATCTTGGTACGAACAAAGAACAAGCGATCACTATCAAATCATCTTCAGGACTTTCTGATGAAGAGATCGAACGCATGGTACGTGAAGCGGAAGAAAATGCCGATAGCGATAAGCAACGTAAAGAAGAAGTTGAACTTCGTAACGAAGCTGATCAGTTAGTTTTCCAAACGGAAAAAACGCTAAAAGATCTAGAAGGCAAAGTGGACGAAGCGGAAGTAATAAAAGCGAATGAAGCGAAGGATGAACTGAAAGCTGCAATCGAGAAAAATGAGCTTGAAGAAATCCGCGTGAAAAAAGATGCGCTAAACGAAATCGTTCAAGCTTTGACAATGAAGCTTTATGAAGAAGCGGCAAAAGCTCAGCAAGCTGGCGAAGCCGGTGCTGGAGAGTCTGCTCAAGACGATAATGTGGTGGATGCTGAATACACTGAAGTTAACGAAGAAGAGAAAAAATAAAAAGTGGCCCAATCGGGCCACTGATATATTGGGCAGTATTTCTGCCTGCCATTGTAAAAAAGTCAAAGTCAGGTTATCTTGACTTTGGCTTTTTTTACAGTGGATTGAATCATTGTCGGGAAGTGCTACAATCACTGATGGGGAATCGTGGATTTTAGAGAAAAATATGTGCAAATTGGGGCTGGCAATAGCATTTACAAAAATGTGTTAAAGCCGTTTGTACTTTTCTAGTTGATTATTATCTTCGTTCAGTGATAATATTACCTTTATGTGAATCGAATCGGGAGTGGATTTTAGATATGAGTAAACGCGATTATTATGAGGTGTTAGGCCTTTCGAAGAGTGCTTCGAAGGATGAAATCAAAAAAGCGTATCGAAAGCTCTCAAAACAATATCACCCTGATATTAATAAAGCTGACGATGCTGCGGATAAATTCAAGGAAATCAAGGAAGCTTACGAAGTGTTGAGTGACGAGCAGAAAAAGGCACATTATGACCAATTCGGGCATACAGATCCCAATCAGGGCTTTGGCGGTCAGGACTTTGGCGGTTTCGGCGGTTTTGAAGATATTTTCAGTAGCTTCTTTGGTGGCGGCGGACGCAGAAGAGATCCTAATGCGCCGCGTCAAGGTGCGGATTTACAGTATACGATGACACTTTCTTTTGAAGAAGCTGCATTCGGAAAAGATACTGAGATCGAAATTCCGCGTGAAGAGAATTGTGATACATGTAAAGGATCCGGTGCTAAACCAGGTACAAAAGTGGAAAACTGTTCACATTGTCATGGAACCGGTCAATTGAATGTTGAACAAAACACAGCGTTCGGAAGGATTGTGAACCGGAGAGCATGTCACCATTGTCAAGGAACAGGAAAAATCATTCCTAATAAATGTTCAACATGCGGCGGCGACGGGAAAGTCCAAAAACGTAAAAAGATTCAAGTCAAGGTGCCAGCAGGAATTGATGATGGCCAGCAGTTGCGTGTAACCGGCCAAGGTGAGCCAGGAATCAATGGCGGTCCGGCAGGAGACCTGTATGTAGTCTTCCATGTGCGCAGCCATGAATTCTTTGAGCGGGATGGCGATGATATTTATTGTGAAATGCCGGTTACTTTTGCCCAGGCAGCATTAGGGGATGAAATAGAAGTTCCGACGCTGCATGGTAAAGTGAAGCTGAAGATTCCAGCAGGTACACAAACAAGCACTCGTTTCCGTTTAAAAGGGAAAGGTGTTCCGAATGTCAGAGGATATGGCCAAGGAGATCAGCATGTGGTCGTATTAGTGGTCACCCCTAAGAAATTAACGGAAAAACAAAAGGACCTGCTACGTGAGTTCAGTGATATCAGCGGGCAAGGTGTTGATGAACAAGAAGATGGCTTTTTCTCAAAAGTAAAGCGTGCTTTTAAAGATAGGTGAATAAAAGTAAAAGAACAAATTGGGAGTTGGTAGATTATGAAGTGGTCTGAATTTGCAATCCAAACAACGAATGAAGCGGTTGAACCTGTTTCGAATATTCTTCATGAGGCAGGTGCGAGTGGTGTTGTCATTGAGGATCCTCTAGAATTAGTCAAGGAACGTGAAAACGTTTTTGGCGAAATCTACCACTTAAACCCAGATGATTATCCGAATGAAGGTGTAGTTATTAAGGCTTATCTGCCCGTTAACAGCTTTCTTGGCGATACCATTGATGCTATTAAGGAATCAATCAATACTCTCCTCCTTTTTGATATAGACCTTGGGAAAAATGTTGTTTCAATTAGCGAAGTGAATGAAGAAGAGTGGGCGACGGCTTGGAAAAAATATTATAACCCCGTCAAAATATCCGAACGTTTTACCATCGTGCCAACATGGGAAGACTACACTCCAGTAAGCAGCGACGAATTGATCATTGAACTTGATCCAGGCATGGCCTTCGGAACGGGAACACACCCGACGACGGTCATGTGCATCCAAGCGCTGGAACGTACAGTACGGCCTGGGGATTTAGTCGTTGATGTTGGAACGGGTTCCGGTGTTCTAAGCATTGCAGCTGCATTATTGGACGCAAAACGAATTCAGTCCCTTGATTTGGATGAAGTGGCAGTACAGTCAGCCATACAAAATGTGGAACTAAATAACGTGCAGGATAAAGTGACCGTTTCACAAGGCAATTTGCTGGATGGTGTGAATGAACAAGCGGATATCGTCGTGGCTAATATTCTTGCCGAAGTGATCATGCGTTTTACGGATGATGTAGCGAAAGTGGTTAAACCTGGCGGATATTTCATCGCCTCAGGAATCATTCAAACTAAGAAACAAGATGTGAAGGATGCGATTATAGCATCTGGTTTCACCGTTGAAGAAACGATCTTGATGGAAGATTGGGTGGCAATAATCGCGAAAAGAAATAATTAATTGAAAAAGTTACTCTGATTATCGGGTATTTGGATAGTCAGAGTACCTTTTTTTAGCTTGAATCTTTGCACGGCTTGCATTCTGGATTCCTGACTGTTAGCCTGTGAGTTTTTTTAGACTAGACGAAGTAGGTGGCAGTGTGCAACGGTATTTTCTTAACGAAGTAGACATCAATGGAAACACGGTGACGATATCAGGCGATGATTTTCACCATATCTCCAGGGTGATGAGAATGGGACCAGGGGAGCGGATCATCACGGTGAAAGGTAATGGTATGACGGCGGTCGCGGAAATTTCGGAAATTACTGATGATGCTGTTATAGGGACCGTTACCGAATGGAAGAATGAAGAAAAGGAACTTCCTGTGAGGGTAGTGATAGCGAGCGGTCTGCCTAAAGGGGATAAGTTGGAATATATCGTTCAAAAGGGTACTGAACTGGGTGCCGTTGAATTTATCCCTTTTATTGCTGCTCGTTCGGTGGTAAAATGGGACCACAAAAAGGTAGGTAAGAAATTGGAGAGGCTCCAGAAGATTTCAAAAGAGGCGGCTGAGCAATCCCACCGTACGGTTATGCCTACCATCAAGGAACCGATGACGGTAGATCAGCTTGCTGGGTATGCTTCTGGATTCGATCATAAATTAATCGCTTTTGAGGAAGAAGCAAAACGGGGGGAAACTTCTGTACTCGCTTCTGTCTTGAATGATATTACCGCTGGGCAATCCATCCTATTCGTATTTGGGCCTGAAGGTGGTTTAGCAGATAAGGAAATTGAAAAACTGACTGATGCCGGTTTTATGGCTTGCGGTCTTGGACCAAGAATATTAAGAACTGAAACAGCACCTTTATATGCACTATCCGCTGTTTCTTATCATGTAGAACTTTTGAGGTGATGAAAAATGGCAACGGTCGCTTTCCATACATTAGGCTGTAAAGTGAATCATTATGAAACAGAGGCTATATGGCAATTATTCAAAACTGGGGGATATGATCGTGTTGAGTTTGAAAATACATCAGATGTATATGTCATCAACACATGCACGGTGACAAACACTGGCGATAAGAAAAGCCGTCAGGTCATCCGTCGTGCCATTCGTAAAAATCCGAATGCCGTCATAGCGGTAACGGGTTGTTACGCACAGACATCGCCGGCAGAAATCATGGCCATACCAGGTGTGGATATTGTTGTAGGAACACAAGATAGGGTTAAACTCCTTGATTACATTGAGCAATTCAAGGTTGAACGTGAACCAATCAATGCCGTAGGAAATATCATGAAAAACCGTGTCTACGAAGAGTTGGATGTACCTGCTTTTACAGACCGTACGCGCGCTTCACTTAAGATTCAGGAAGGTTGCAATAATTTCTGCACTTTCTGCATCATCCCTTGGGCTCGTGGCTTGATGCGTTCCCGCGATCCAAAAGAAGTCGTTCACCAGGCTGAACAGCTTGTCGAGGCAGGCTATAAAGAGCTAGTCCTCACCGGAATTCATACTGGCGGCTACGGAGACGATTTAAAAGACTATAATTTGGCGATGCTGCTGCGGGACTTGGAAAAAGTCGATGGGCTGAAGCGTATCCGAATTTCATCCATTGAAGCCAGCCAAATTACAGATGAGATCATTGAAGTGCTGACGAATTCGAAAAAAGTGGTACGTCATTTGCATATACCAATCCAATCGGGTTCCGATACAGTGCTAAAACGGATGAGACGTAAATATACGATGGATTTCTTCGGTGATCGAATCGAAAAGTTGAAAATTGCACTTCCGGGTCTTGCAGTTACCTCTGATGTCATCGTAGGTTTCCCAGGTGAAACCGAAGATGAATTCATGGAGACATATAACTTTATAGAAAAATATAAATTCTCCGAACTTCATGTTTTCCCTTATTCAAAACGGACAGGGACTCCGGCTGCCCGTATGGAAGATCAAGTGGATGAAGAGGTCAAAAATGAACGTGTCCACCGCCTTATCACTTTGTCGGATCAGCTGGCAAAAGAGTACGCCTCCCGATTCGAGGGGGAAGTTCTTGAAGTCATTCCTGAAACGAAGTTGGAAAATGGACTTTATGAGGGTTATTCCGATAATTACATGAAAGTCGTCTTCCCTGCTTCGGAAGAAATGGTTGGCGAAATCGTCAAAGTGAAAATTACAAAGTCTGGCTATCCATTTAGTGAAGGACAGTTCGTGACGGTCGTGAAGGATTTTCCGTTGCAACAAGCATCCAATATCTAAGACAGCGGTAAACCGCTGTCTTTTTTTTATCCTCTTTTAGATGTGTTATCTTGGTACATTCGGGTAAAGACTATATATATCGTCAAAGTGGATAAACTATGGTATCATGAGAGGTACGTACAACTAGTTATAGATTGTTTTTGAGGAGGATTTATTAATGTCACAAAATGTAGCAGGTTTAATTGACCACACGTTATTAAAAGCAGATGCAACCAAAGAGCAAATAAAGGTATTATGCGAAGAAGCGAGAGAGTATAACTTTGCTTCCGTATGCGTAAACCCAACTTGGGTGAAATATGCAAGCGAACTTTTGGAAGGTTCAGAAGTGAAAGTTTGTACGGTTATCGGCTTCCCTCTAGGTGCAACCACACCGGAAACCAAAGCTTTTGAAACGAAAGACGCCATCTCCAATGGCGCTCACGAAGTCGATATGGTGATCAATATCGGCGCATTGAAGGACAAGGATGATGAGTTGGTAGAGCGGGATATTCGTGCTGTTGTAGCGGCATCCACTGGTAAGGCTCTTTCAAAAGTGATCATTGAAACTTCTTTATTGACTGATGAAGAAAAAGTCCGTGCATGTGAATTGGCCGTAAAAGCCGGAACGGATTATGTGAAAACATCAACTGGTTTTTCGACCGGCGGAGCGACTGTTGAAGATATCACGCTTATGAGAAAAACGGTTGGCCCGGATATCGGTGTCAAAGCTTCAGGCGGAGTCCGCAACACGAGCGATGCCCAGAAAGTGATTGAAGCTGGTGCAACAAGAATTGGAGCGAGTGCAGGTGTCTCCATCGTAAAGGGCTTAACGGCTGATTCCGATTATTGATTTTAAAAAGGGACGTATAATAAGTCCCTGAAAATAAAAAAGGCGGAGAAAAATAAAATATTTTTCTCCGCCTTTTTTATTATTACTTCCATAAGTTAATCGGATTGTAATTGAACTGGTTATATCCCATGCCTTTGTGCATTGCCCCTATTTCTTCCTGAAAAAGGTGGCCTCGTATCATTTCTGGATTTGTACTTGTCATTTTTGGAACCCATAAATTCAAAAATAAGCTTATTGTGGATTTAATAGATAGTAGGGGGAAAAGAGGGGAGTAAACGTGCTTATATTAAATACATAAACAGGGGGAGGAAAATGAAAAAACGGGTTTTTAATTTACTTTTATCAATAACATTAGCTTTTTCTTTAATTAGCGTTTCAATGGCTGTACCTAAAAAAGCAGAAGCATGTTATCCAGCATACAAATGTATGTCCAGATCTACTTTACCTACAAGTTATAAATTAATGTTTAGTAATAAAGATAGATCAAAAGGGGTATTCATTGGTATAACGGCCGTTAGTGCTGGTGGTCTTATTCCTGGAGTTGGGATACCTTCCTTCCTTTCAGCAACTGCATTAGGTGTGAAAGAATTATACGGATACGCTTCTTATAAATCTTACGTGAAAAGGAATACGAAATCTGGTAAGATTGGTATAATTAAAACAGTGCACTATAAGGAAAAAAATTATAAAGGTAAAACTAAAACTACTTACGATGAGTGGTGAAATATATGGTGAAATTTTGGGTATATAACACTTTAATAACCGTTCTATTTATAATGGCAGTAACGTTTTTTTATCTAACTTCTTTCTCTAGTAAAGGTATGATCGTTTTGATAGTAGCTGCTGTTATATTGAGTGGTTTGAGCTTATTAAACCATAAAACTAATTATAAAAAGATTAGCTGAAATCGTTTACCGCCCTTAATATCTATGCGTTTAGGTTATGTATATCTTATTTATGGCTGTCCCATAGTCAGTTGCCAACGACTTTTGGACAGCTCCTTATTTTTTTAAGTGTGGCCGATGCACCATAAGAATGAGGTTGGAGAATTGCCGTGCGAATGGCAAGACGGCCAAAGAATTCAAGATATTGAAAATGACACTGGCATGAGCGAGCTGTGTCCCCTTGTTTTCGGTGAAAAAGGCAGCTGTGCTTTCCAGGATGTCCACAAAAGGCAGGAATGCGGCAACCCCGATGACGTTTAGCCAAATATGTGCATAAGCTGTGAAGGCGGCTTGTCTACCAGAACCGATGCTGGCCATGTATCCGGTGATGCAAGTGCCTATATTCGATCCGAGCATGATGATGATTGCGGAGGAGACGGATAACTCCCCATTCATCAAAAAGCTCATGGCTATCCCGATGGTTACCGAACTGGAGTGAATGAGTGCTGTCAATAATATCCCTGCTAATAGGGCATAACTCATATGGCCCTCTATGTAATGGATGATCGTCTGAATGGATGGATAGGCTGCAATCGGTGTCGAAAGCGTTTTAAAACCACTCATCGCCGCGAAGATGGCCGAGATTCCGATCAGGGACATCCCTAAGCTTCTCGGTAATGCTTTTGGCATGAAGCAAAGGAAAGCGCCGCTTAAGACACCGGGAATGATCCAACGATCCAAAGAGAAGGTCATGAACTCTGCTGTAAAGGTGGATCCGATATTCGTTCCAAGAATAATCCCGATTGTTTGCGGGAACGTTAAGCTTCCTGCGGAAACGAGGCCGACCGTCATGACCATGACCGCCGAGCTGCTCTGCAGGATCCCCGTAAAGATGGTTCCGGCCAAGAAGCCTTTCCAGGGCTTATCCGTAACCTTTGAAAGAAAAGTTTTTAATGCTGCACCGGACATATTGAACAGTCCGATTCGTAAAACTGACATACCTGCCAAAAATATCGCAATGAATAAAAGGAATAAAAATAGCTCATGCATGACTGTCACCCCTTAGTAAGCTTATGGCCCATTAACGGGAGACATGCTATAAATTGGATTTTCATGCAAGTTGCATAATTGTTTAGTGAAAAATTATGATAATAACGTGATGATATTCAAAATAAGTTTGATTTTATTGGTTGACCTGATAAAGATGATATATTATAATTGTTTAGTACATGTATAACATGTTGACAACTTGAGTTAGTGTGTTGTTTTCGGAGGGAGGGAAAGAGATGTCTAAAACCGTCGTTCGTAAAAACGAATCGCTTGAAGATGCTCTTCGTCGTTTCAAACGTACTGTATCTAAAGCAGGATCGCTTCAGGAAGCTAGGAAGCGTGAATTTTATGAAAAACCAAGCGTAAAACGTAAGAAAAAGTCTGAAGCTGCAAGAAAACGTAAATTCTAAGAGAGGGTGGAAAGATGAGTCTTCTCGAGCGTTTAAATAATGATATGAAACAAGCGATGAAGAACAAGGAAAAGGACAAACTATCTGTTATTCGGATGCTGAAAGCTTCTATTCAAAACGAAGCTCTGAAGCAGAGACAAGATTTAACAGATAATGAAGAATTGACAGTGCTCTCTCGCGAATTAAAACAACGCAAAGACTCCCTCCAGGAGTTTGAAAACGCAGGTCGTTCAGATCTCGTGGATAAAGTCCGCACCGAACTAGTATACGTAGAGGCATATATGCCTGAGCAACTTTCAGAAGAAGACATTTCTAAAATCGTTAAACAAACGATTGAAGAAGTCAATGCAACATCCAAAGCAGATATGGGCCGAGTTATGGGAGCTTTAATGCCTAAAGTTAAAGGTAAAGCGGATGGTTCTCTAGTAAACAAATTAGTACAACAACATCTATCTTAAACTCTAAACTTAAAACTCGAAACCTAACCGCAGGCAAATTGCCTGTGGTTTTTGTGTATTTCATGATTTTTATGCGTATATTATTCAAACGAAGCCCAAGATAATAGGGGCACTTTTAATTTTATTAGCTTTTTTTGAAACCTTTTTCATATACATACGTAATAACTAAAGAACAGAGTAAAGGGTTGCTTCATTTGCTCCTTATTCGAATTTTAGTTGTGTGCTGAATTTACTGGTAGGTTTTCCTCCTGAATACTGGAGGCACTTACCGCGTTTAATACGGGAAAGGGGGCGTTCCGTTGAAAATTTGGCGTTATTTATCTGTACTCTTATTTGGATTGCTGTTCACCATGTCTTCTTTTGGGGGATCTACGGTATCTGCAAACGAGAAGATCGTTTACCATGTACCAATTGAAGAAACGGTGGAAAAGGGACTCTCGGCCTTTTTGGAACGCGCGCTGACCACTGCTGAAGCAGCTGATGCAGATCTTGTCGTTTTCGAGGTGAATACCCCTGGAGGTGCTGTGGATGCAGCAGGGGAAATTGCAAAGTTACTGTCGGATTCACCAATCAAGACTGTTGCCTACGTCAATAACAGGGCTTTATCTGCAGGGGCATACATTTCTCTAAGTGCAGATGAGATCTATATGGTTCCGAGTGCCACTATGGGATCTGCCGCTGTGATTGATTCAACAGGGAACGCTGCAAGTAAGAAAGCGCAATCTTATTGGTTAGCTGCCATGAAGACAGCTGCAGAACAAAATGGACGTGATCCCATATACGCCCAGGCAATGGCGGATGTTGACATCGATCTACCCGAATATGGAGCGGAAAAAGGGAAGTTGCTGACATTTACAGCTGAACAGGCAAAAAAGGCTGGATATAGTGAAGGCACCGTCTCTGGGAAAGCGGAGTTGTATAGTATACTTGGAGTTGAGGATGCTGATATTCGGTCAATCGAAGAAAGCTTTCCTGAGAAACTTGCCCGCTTTTTGACCAACCCGATCGTCGTCCCAATTTTATTAACGATAGCGGGAATCGGGATTGTGATGGAATTATTTTCACCCGGTTTTGGTATTCCGGGGGTCATTGGAATCACCAGTCTTGTCTTATTCTTCTATGGTCATCTTGTCGCCGGTATCACCGGATACGAATCGTTAGCGATGTTCATCATTGGGGTCATTCTCGTACTAGTTGAATTTTTTATCCCAGGGGGGATTATCGGGCTGCTCGGGTTTACAGCGATAGTGGGGAGTCTGTTCCTTGCGACAGGTGATCCGGTCCATATGACGATCTCCTTGCTAATTGCGGTCACCGTATCCATTTTGGTATTCATCCTACTTGTAAAGGTGTTTGGAAAACAGATGAAATTTTTCAAGAAAATGATATTAACCGATGCAACAAAAACGGAACAAGGATATGTCAGCAATCCGAATCGTTTGGATTTATTAGGTGTAGAAGGGAAGGCCCTTACAGATTTGAGGCCTTCAGGAACGGCCTTGGTCAAAGAAGAAAGAGTGGATGTCGTGACCGAAGGAAGCTTTATTTCCAAAGGTTCGTCAATCATTATCATTAAAGTTGAAGGATCAAGGGTAGTCGTCCGGGAAATTCCGGATTCAAATTAAAATTAAGAGATACAGGAAGGATGAATCATTAAGTGATAACTTCAGGAACGATATTTATTGTACTGGCAGTGATTGCTGCCATCATCGTATTGGCAGTGTTTTTCACATTCGTACCAGTAATGTTATGGATTTCCGCTTTGGCGGCAGGAGTCAAAATCAGTATATTTACATTAGTTGGGATGAGGCTTCGCCGTGTTATACCAAGCAGGGTTGTTAATCCCCTTATCAAGGCCCATAAGGCTGGAATCAATGTTTCAACGAATCAATTGGAGAGCCATTACCTTGCAGGGGGTAATGTTGATCGCGTAGTGAATGCTTTAATTGCTGCAGAACGTGCCAATATCGTCTTACCTTTCGAACGGGGTGCAGCTATTGACCTGGCAGGTCGTGATGTTCTTCAAGCCGTTCAAATGAGCGTTAACCCGAAAGTGATCGAAACTCCGTTCATCTCTGGTGTAGCGATGAATGGGATTGAAGTGAAAGCGAAGGCAAGGATTACGGTCCGTGCCAATATTGAACGTCTAGTCGGTGGTGCCGGTGAAGAGACGATCATTGCCCGTGTAGGTGAAGGGATCGTATCGACGATCGGTGCTTCTAAAATGCATACAGATGTACTGGAACATCCCGATTTGATTTCTAGAACGGTTTTATCAAAAGGGTTGGATTCTGGAACGGCATTCGAAATTCTTTCCATTGACATCGCTGAAGTGGATATCGGGAAAAATATCGGGGCCATATTACAGACGGATCAAGCCGAGGCAGATAAGAAAATAGCCCAGGCGAAGGCCGAAGAACGGCGTGCAATGGCTGTTGCACTTGAACAGGAAATGGTTGCCCGTGTTCAGGAAATGCGAGCGAAGGTTGTTCAATCCGAAGCCGAAGTTCCGTTGGCCATGGCCGATGCACTGAAAAGCGGAAATCTTGGAGTGATGGATTATATGAATATCCAAAATATCACGGCCGATACGGATATGCGCGGCTCCATCAGTAAAATATCCGAAAATCCAAAGGATAACAATAATATCAACAACAATAACAATAACAATAATAATTAGGTCAGGGAAGGGAGGTCTTTAAATGGGAGATTTTATTGATTTCTTTCTCAAGAACCCATTCCTTATCATTGTCTTGATCGGTATCTTAACGTCCATGTTAGGAAAGAAAAAGCAGCAAAATGTTGATCCAAACACGCCTCCGAAAAAGAAATGGCAGGAGGTCATGCGGGAGCTTCAGGGCGAAATGTCGCAAGGGGAACAGCAGCAAAGGCCTGCCCCTGCTCCCGTAAGGAAAGTCGATCAGCAGGCAACACAGGCTTTTGAAGTAATCGATGAGACGAAGAACGAAGCGAACAAAAGGATTGCGGAGCTTAGACGGCTTCAGCAGAAGTACGATCAAGAGCGTTTATATCAAAAAGCGAAAGCGGATCAAATTACATCAGCGATTTCTGATAATAACAGTCCGGTCTATCGCAAAGGGCCGTCTTTTGGCAAAAAGCAGCTGATTGATGGCATCATCATGTCAGAAGTGCTGGGACCGCCAAGGGCGAAGCGAAGTCTTCAGAGGTCCAGAAGGTAATTCGGAATCCCTAACTTTTTTCAGTACATCCTGAAAAAATAGACTTTCAATCCCTTATAATTTTGTGCTAGAACCCTCTTTCATTTCATACATTGAGATGTTTTAAAGAGGGTTCTTTTTATATGCAGTCTAACTACAGATGTAGAGCAAGGGAGTCTTTAAACAAACTAAGAACAGTTGTAGACGACAGTACTTTTTTAGCTATCCAAATGGATAAGGTTATTCAAGCATTCAGTAACATACAAAATATTGTTATATGACCTTGATAAAACAATAGAAACTTTAGGTAGTTATTTTGAGAACATCTTTGATGAATTTTATCAACCAACAGATTCAGATGAAAGAGTGATTACTCAAGCTCATATAAATAAAAGAAATGTGGTTTGGAAAAAGGAATATGAGGATAGGCTTTCTGAAGTAGGATTCCGTCTTTATAAACCTGAAGAAGATGTATACTAACTGCACCTATAGCCTAAGTTTAGAAAAATTACTTCAGTTACAGCTGCCATTTTCGGCGGTTTTTTTTATGGACTAACGGGGGAGTTTAGGTGAAGAAGGGGGAGACTTCGTTTAATTTACCTGTGAAACTAAAAACCACCACGTTCAATAAGCATCTGAAAGTTGTAAAACAGAAAAAGCCCACAACCTTGGGGTTGGGACTCTTCATTCTCCTATTTACGGACTTTGTCTTGTCCCATTTAGGCAATTAGTTGGCAATTTTTGTAACCACTATTGAAGGATACCTATACATTACATTGAGAGATGCAGATATTACCCTAATACTTAGCCTATCGTTTGCGGCTAATTGCAGTTGGATTGTTTTTCCTATCGTGTTTCTAATTTCAACTTGCGATGGGTTACCGCCTGGTCCGCCTGTAATACGATTAAAGGATTCAAAAGTGCTTCCAAGAACTGGAGTTGTATCGTTTATGAATAACCTGAACTGCACTTCGGTATTAAACGCCAAGTTAGAAGCATTAATAAGCCTAGCTGTTAAATCCATGCTGATCTCATATACCCCAGCAGTTAAAACCTCAAGGTCAGTATAAGGGCCAGGACCAGGAGGAAATGGAGCTGTTCCTAATAACGGCCCAGGAGTAGTGAATACAACCTTCTGCCCTAAAGCAGGTGGACTTACCTGAGACACTGGGACAAAAGTTCCAGATGGATCGTACAATGATCCATAAGCCAAAGCACCGCCTGGTCCCTGAGGACCTTGAGGTCCCTGAGGACCTTGAGGTCCCTGAGGTCCCTGAGGACCTTGTGGTCCCTGAGGACCTTGTGGTCCCTGAGGACCTTGTGGTCCTTGAGGACCTTGTGGTCCTTGAGGACCTTGAGGGCCTGTTGCCCCTTGTGGTCCCTCAGGACCTTGAGGACCTGTTTTCCCTGGAGGCCCCTGAGGACCTGTTTTCCCTGGAGGCCCCTTAGGTCCGCACGGAATACATGAGTTGCAATGTATGCATGAGCATCTCTTATTAATTGGATCCAAATATATCATCTCCTTTCAAATTATGTTATCAATATATTTAAAATAGAAGGAATTGGCTTGTACGCATTGCTTATTACAGTAAAAAAATCTTATTTCGTATGCCTTTTAGCCATTAAAAGGTGGCCATCGGATATAGCCCCCTCCAAGTTGTTTCTCTGATTTATCCAATTCGAAATCTTCATCCATTTTTAACCACTCTCTCAATTGAGTAGTAAGAATCAATGAATGAGATCTATTTTCAAAAGAATTATCAAGAATGCTTAAAAGTAATATTAAAACCACTTAGTAAAGAAAAGGATACCCCTACTTGGAGTATCCTCATTTAGGTTCTATAAACACCACAAAATAATCCTTGATTATGCCTTGGCTAGCTTTATATCTCTCTACAGGACTTATGATTATACTCTCTGCATCACCTTTTGCATAAAGCACCTTATTGATTATAAGCTTCAATAATCGATTACATTCTGCTATATGGTGTGGAGAAGCTTCCGTATTATATAGATAGTAGAATTGATCAATCTTCTCAATCAAAGCTTCATATTGAGATGTGATTGATACTTTATCGGTTGATTCGATATCTTTAAGCAAATTATCTATTGTATTAGAGATCCTCTTCAGTTCTGATTCAGTATTGGATTTCTCGGTCAAATATTCTTCCTTGGAAAACACCTCGTCAAGATATGCTGAGCGGATGCGCTTTAGTTTCGCATTCAGCTTTTCTAGAGTCTTTTTCATTTCTTCGACTTGTTGAGCAAGACTACTTTTAGAAACCGTCTCAGTAGACTCCAATGCCTTTTGCCACTTTTCATAACTAAATGATTTAATGAAATGGAATTCATTTATAAAGGTATCAATTAGTTTATGAGCAGTTATATGAAGAGGTTGAATCGGGAGGCAGGTTGAAGAGAGAAAAGTCCTATTACAATTACTTAAAGATATTGCACAAGGCTTGTATGATGGAATAGTTGTAGTTGAACTCAGTAGGATTGATCGTGATAATCTCTATTCACAAATGATTGCAAAGGTATTAGAAGAGAATGATGTTCCTATCATCACTCCAAGCAAATTATTCAACCTGAACGATGAATCAGACCGTTTTATGTTTGATGTGGCATCGATGATATCAAGTAAAGAGCTAAAGGCTATCACTCGCAGAATGAAGAACGGCAAGATAGAGGGTGCTAAACGTGGCGAATGGATTCAGGGTACTCCGCCAATAGGATACAAGCGGAATGATGATAAGAAACTCGTTATCGTTGAATCTGAAGCTATACTTGTCCAACAGATATATAACTATGAGTACTTATATGATTTTGATTCGCATAATCTTGTAGTGATTGTCCTGTGATTGAGTAGAACAGCTTCAGATTCATTATTATCACTTGAGATTCGATTATAGATGGCTACTGTTTTAATTAGCATGTTATGAACTCCTATAGAATAGTATGGTATTAAGATTAACTTATATCATAGCTACAGTCTGTAAGTAATCTCATGCGTTGAGATGAAAGGGGGTTCTTTTTTATGGCTCGCAATTGGGGAAAAAAAGTGAAACAGCTTATGACCAAAACAATGGACCTTCCGCAAGATGTCATGATGGACCTGCCGCGAATTACAATGATCGGACAATTACATATTTATATTGAAAACCATCGTGGCTTATTGGCTTTTACAGACAGCGAAGTGCGATTGATGCTGAAAAATGGGCAATTGCTGATAAAGGGAAATGCCTTTGTCATAAAGACGATTTTGCCGGAAGAAATCATGCTCGAAGGCAAAATTGACAAGGTTTATTTTATCAATGAATGATCCCGGGAGGTCTCCATGAAAAACCAATGGACAAACTATTATACAGGCTATGTAAAGGTGAAGGCTTATGGAAAAGGTGCAGAACGGCTGATTAATATGCTGACGAGAAGGGGGCTTCATATATGGGATGTGAAGCGTGTCGGAAGCGAATCCCTGATTTTCCATATGGATGTCAGGGATATCCCCAAACTCCGTCAGGTCATGCGTAAGAGCGATTGTAAAGTAAAGTTCATGCAAGGAAAGGGTTTCCCTTTCCTAATGAAGAGAGTCATGAAAAACAGCGGGTTTTTAGCGGGGATGATCGCTTTCCTGCTTTGCATATTTGTACTTTCCAATATGGTATGGGGCATCGAGGTTCAAGATGCCAAACCGGCAACCGAGCATGCCATCCGGAAAGAATTGGACAAGATGGGCGTGAAAATCGGTAAAGTGCAATTCTTTGTTGATGATGTGGATACGATTCAGCGAAAGCTGTCGGACCGGATTGGTGCATTGACATGGGTAGGGGTTGAGCTGAAGGGAACGACATACCATTTTCGGGTTGTAGAAAAGCGGCAGCCAAAAGAAGTTGAGAAAACATCTCCACAGAATCTGGTAGCGTCAAAAAAGGCGATCATCACTGATATGTTCGTTGAAAAGGGACAATCTATTGTTAATGTGAATGATTATGTAGGAAAAGGACAACTTCTTGTTTCAGGACTGATCGGAAAAGAGGATAAACAGGAAATCGTATCCGCACAGGGAGTAATAAAAGGGAAAACTTGGTATAAAGCAAAGGTGGAGGTTCCATTAAAAACCAAGTTTTCCGTTTTTAACGGAAATGAAACGAGCAGGCATTTTTTGAAAATGGGAGGTTTTTCCCTGCCGGTATGGGGGTTCAAGGATCCGGGATACGAAAAACAAGAAAAAGAAACGACAGTGAGGCCGTTTCACTTTCTTCAATGGGAACTGCCCATTTACTATAAACAAGTGACCTTAAGGAGCAAAGAAGATATTGTACGAAGTTATACGGAGGAAGAAGCGGTGAAGGAAGGCAGGAAAATGGCTAAAGCAGAATTGAAAAAGCATTTGGATGAGGAAGATGAAATAGTCGAAGAAAAAATTTTGCACGAAAGCATGGAGAATGGTAAAGTTAAATTATCTATACATTACCAAGTTATTGAAGATATAGCGATTGGACAACCAATCATTCAAGGAGACTAACGAATGGCAGATGATGTGAAAGTAATTAAGCTCGAAATACAATCACCCAATGAAGCGATCGCGTTATTGGGCAATGGGGATTCAAATGTAAAAGTGCTTGAAGAGGAGCTTGGCATCTCCGTCATAACCCGAGGTGAAGCGGTGAGTGTTGCCGGGGATATCGAGCGGGTAACGATGGGGGAGGAAATCCTTAAGGCATTATTGACAGTTATCAGAAAAGGAATTGCAATCAGTTCCAGAGATGTGCTTTATGCAATTGAATTGGCAAAAAAAGGCACATTGGAGTATTTCGGTGAATTATATGATGAGGAAATCGCTAAAACGGCTAAGGGAAAATCCATTAAAGTCAAAACAATCGGGCAGAGGTACTATATCCAGGCAATAAAGAAACAGGACCTTGTATTTGGAATAGGGCCTGCTGGAACCGGAAAGACATATCTTGCTGTAGTGATGGCCATCAATGCATTGAAAAATGGACATGTTAAACGGATTATCCTGACACGGCCTGCCGTCGAAGCAGGGGAGAGCCTCGGTTTTCTGCCGGGTGATCTGAAGGAAAAGGTAGATCCGTATCTAAGGCCGCTGTATGACGCTCTCCATGACCTCCTAGGGTTGGAACAGACGCTAAGGATGATAGAGCGCGGAACGATTGAAATAGCTCCTCTGGCTTATATGAGGGGCCGTACGCTTGAAGATGCCTTTGTCATATTGGATGAAGCCCAGAATACGACGGAAGCTCAAATGAAGATGTTCTTGACCCGGCTTGGTTTCGGATCGAAAATGGTCATTACGGGAGACCGGACCCAGATTGACCTTCCAAAAGGTATGAAGTCAGGTCTGGTTCGGGTAGAAGAGATCTTGAAGAATGTTAAAGGCCTTTCCTTTGTTTATTTTGAACAAAGTGATGTTGTGAGACATCCGCTTGTCGCCAAAATCATTACTGCTTACGAGCAGGCGAAGTCATAAGAAAAAAATCCGCCATTTCAATCGGCGGATTTTTCGTGATGTGTCTAAATGACAAACTTTTTGGTTAAAAGGTGGATAAGGAACGAAAGAAGCTTTACATTTATCAATACGAAGGTGAAAATTTACATGAAAACTGTTATGATTTTACATATCTAGAATATTAAACATCATTTTTTTTAGGAGGACCTTCCTTGAATCGTATCCAGAAATTCTTCACTCAAATAAAAGGGCTGTTGGTCCATCGCTTTTTTCAAGTGCTATTGTTTATCATACTTGGGTTGTTTGCTTATGGGTTAATGTTCTCCAATGTTAAGCCGGAAAGGGTCCAGGTAGAGCTTTTTAAGCCTGCGGAACAAACGATCCGTTCAACCAAGACAGTGGAAGATACCTATAAGACTGAACAGGAAAAAGAAGAGATTTCAAAACAGGTGGCGGATGTTTATTCTTTAAAAAAAGAATATGCCAAAAATAAAGTCGATCTGATTTCATCCATTTTCGATTCAGCGATAGAGGTGAATAAAGAAACGGACCCCAATGAAGATCATAAAGAAGATGAGGGAAAAGAGGATAAAAAAGAGGTCGTTAAGACGGATGCTCAAAAAGTTTCCATTTTAAAAGAAAAATTGACCGATGAAGTCAATAAAAATATCGAGGAGTCCGTTTTCCTTGCTTTAGTTCAGGCGGATGAAGATGAGTTGAAAATAGCGAAGGATTCAACCATTACAGCCGTGAATAATGTGATGAGTTCCCGAATCGCTGCAAGTGACGTCGAAAATGCCAAGAAAAAGGTTGTAGAGGAATTGGATTATATGAGCATTAGTGGCGATATGAAAAAAGCCTCCACTTCCCTTGCGCGTACGGCAATCATTCAAAATGTATTTTTCGATAAGGACAAAACCGAGGAACAGCGAAGGAAAGCGGTTGAAAGCGTGGAGCCAATCAGGATCCTTCAAGGTCAGATCATCGTTGAAGAAAATCAATTAGTGGACAGGGATGTATATAGGCAGCTTGAACTGGCAGGCTTCCTAAATACGGAGTCTACCATTTATCCGTATATCGGCCTGCTGTTATTCATATTCCTGACCTTTGCCGCTTTTTATTACTTTTTCTACTATTCCATTTCCAAAAAGGATAACAAGTACAATCAGTTATTGATATTCAGTCTTGTCTTTATCCTTTCAATGGCTACCATGAAAACGGTCAGCATTCTGGCAGACCTGAAAAACTCGAATTTGGAATACATTTTCCCGGGTGCCATGGCGGCGATGCTCATCAAGATATTATTGAATGATAAGTTAGCGGTAGCAATGATCATATTGTTAGGTTCGTATGGTACGATTATATTTAATGGTGATACACCTGGAAATCTGGATTTCTCGATGGGGCTTTATATCATTTTCGGGGGATTGACGGCGATCATCATTCTATCTAGGCCCAATTTCAAATCAAAGGTGCTGGTAGCGGGTCTGCTATTGTCTTTAATCAATATGGCATTTGTTTTTTCGCTCATTTTTATTATGGACAGCCATTATACTAGAATGGAGTACTTGTATTATGCTGCTGCTGCCATAGGTTCTGGAGTGGGTTCAGCCGTTTTGACAATGGGCCTGTTACCGTTTTTCGAGGCTGGTTTCGGGATTTTATCATCGATTAAGCTTATCGAGCTCGCAAATCCCAATCATCCGTTACTGCGGAGGATCTTGATTGAGGCTCCGGGAACATATCATCACAGTGTAATGGTCGCCAATTTGGCGGAATCGGCTTGTGAAGCCATCGGGTCGAATGGATTGCTGGCAAGGGTCGGCAGTTATTATCATGATATCGGTAAAACGAAGCGGCCGCACTTCTTCATCGAAAATCAGATGAGTGAAGAGAACCCGCATGATCGGCTGCAGCCGGAAACGAGCAGGGATATTATCATTGCCCATGCCGTAGATGGCGGGGAGATGCTGCGCAATCACAAATTCCCGAAAGAGATTGTGGATATTGCAGAGCAGCATCATGGGACCACTTTATTGAAGTTTTTCTTCCATAAGGCAAAAAAACAGGATGAGGCCACACTCGAAACGGCTTACAGATATCCAGGTCCGAGGGCGATAATGAAGGAAGTAGCCGTCATCGGCATAGCCGATAGTGTTGAAGCTGCAGTGAGATCGATGAAGCACCCAACTCCGGAGAAGATTGAAGAGCTGGTAAGTTTCATCATTCAGGACAGGATTCAAGATGGTCAATTTGATGAATGTGACATTACTATGAGAGAATTGAGTATCGTGAAGCATTCCTTATGTGAATCGCTGAATGGTATCTTCCACTCCAGGATTGAATATCCGGAGCCGGATAAATTAGGACAGAAGGTGAAAGAATGATTTTGGCTATCGATTTAATGGATGAAACGAATGAAGTAACGGAGGAAGCTCAGCAGCTTGTTGAAAGCATTCTGCAATTTGCGGCAAGAAAAGAAAACATTGAAAAAGACACCGAGTTGTCCGTTACATTTGTAGACAATGATAGGATTAGGGAAATCAATAAAGAATATCGTAATAAAGATTCAGCTACAGATGTCATTTCTTTTGCACTTGAAGAAATGGGAGAAAATGAAGTGGAAATTGTCGGAGCGGAAATGCCCCGCATGTTAGGGGATATCATCATTTCCATTGAACGTACGAAAGAACAGGCTGAAGAATATGGTCATTCTTTTGACCGGGAACTTGGATTTTTAGCGCTGCATGGGTTTCTTCATTTATTGGGATTCGACCACATGAATGAAGAAGATGAAAAAGAGATGTTCACAAAACAAAAGGAGATCTTGGAAGAATATGGACTTTCAAGAGAAGGATAAAAAAAGGTATCCTTTATTAAAAAGTTTCTCTTTTGCCTGTCAGGGAATTTTGGAGGCTGTTCGGACTGAACGCAATATCAAGATTCATTTCGCGTTAACGGCAATCGTCGTATTCTTTGGTTGGTACTTCTCATTGAATGGGATGGAGTGGCTTTTCATTTTGGCAGCCATAGCCGGTACGATCACGTTGGAGCTCGTTAATTCAGCGATTGAAAGGGTAGTGGACCTGGTCACGGATCAAATCCATCCGCTTGCCAAGCAGGCAAAAGATATTGCAGCCGGAGCTGTATTCATATATGCTATATTTTCTATAATAGTTGGATTGATTATCTTTTTGCCTAAGTTTGGCCTGTAGGTTGCCGAAATGGTACTCAATTTGAAAGGAAGATGTGAATTGAATACAAAAGAATTGATTGAGGAAGCTAAAAAAGCAAGGGATAAAGCTTATGTGCCTTACTCCAAATTTAAGGTGGGGGCAGCCCTTTTAACAGCTGATGGAAAGGTCTATCATGGTTGTAATATAGAAAATGCTGCATACAGCATGTGTAATTGCGCCGAAAGGACAGCTTTATTCAGCGCTTATGCCCATAACGATAAAAAATTCACTAAACTTGCAGTCGTGGCAGATACTGATGGTCCCGTTTCTCCATGCGGGGCATGCAGGCAGGTTATTTCAGAACTGTGCGAAAAGGATATGCCGGTCGTTTTGACCAACTTAAATGGAGATATAAAAGAACTAACAGTACAGGAATTGCTTCCAGGAGCTTTTTCACCGGAGGATTTAAATGGATAAACTATTTGATGATACACAAGTAAAAGGTTACAAATCAGGTTTCATTTCAATTATTGGACGACCTAATGTTGGAAAGAGTACATTTCTGAATCGGGTCATCGGTCAAAAGATTGCCATTATGAGCGATAAACCGCAAACTACAAGAAATAAAGTCCAGGGAGTACTTACGCAAAACGATTCACAAATGATTTTCATCGATACACCCGGAATTCATAAACCAAAGCATAAGCTTGGTGACTTCATGATGAAAGTGGCAACGAATACATTGAAAGAAGTCGATTTGATTCTCTTCATGATCAATGCGACTGAAGGATACGGACGCGGTGACGAGTTTATCATCGAAAAACTTCAATCCGTAAAAACGCCTGTTTTCCTAGTTGTAAACAAAATCGATGCGATGCATCCAGATGAGTTACTTCCGATCATTGAAAAATACCAACAGCTTTATCCTTTTGCGGCAGTCGTTCCGATTTCAGCGCTTGAAGGGAATAACGTTGATACACTGCTTGAACAAATTAAGGAACATCTGCCTGAAGGTCCCCAGTTTTATCCAGCTGACCAAGTGACCGACCATCCGGAGCGTTTTATCATTTCCGAATTGGTTCGCGAGAAGGTACTGCACCTGACACGGGAAGAAATTCCGCATTCGGTGGCTGTTGTCATCGATTCAATTAAAAAAATGGACAACAGCGACACCATTAATGTCATGGCGACGATCGTTGTCGAACGTGATTCGCAAAAAGGCATTGTCATCGGAAAGCAAGGGAAAATGCTTAAAGAAGTCGGTAGCCGTGCCAGAGTTGATATCGAAAACTTATTGGGCTCGAAAGTTTTCTTGGAACTGTGGGTGAAGGTGCAGAAGGATTGGCGTAACAAAGCAAGCCAGCTCCGCGATTATGGTTTCAATGAGAGCGAGTATTAATTAACAAAATTTACGCGTCATGAAAGCTTGGAAAACGGTCAAGCTAATCATATGGTCGGATATTCATAATTGCTAGTTAAAAATGAAAGGTGGGCTTTATATGTTGGATTTTACCTGGGAATTATTTAGTGAAACAGGTAATGTGGACACCTATTTGCTGTTTAAGGAGATAGAAGTCGAGAGACAGGAAAGACACTTGGTATTGAATAATGAGCTAGCAGAAATTGATTTTCCTGTTTCATAGGTTAGTCTTGGCGAGCATGGGTGGTGTCTTGGTATGCTCCAAAAATGTGAGGGCATTGTCATAAGGCGAACTGCATATGGAGAAAATAACAAAATCATTACTATATATACCCGTGAGCTAGGAAAAATTGGCGTTATGGCTAGAGGAGCCAGTAAACCTAACAGCAGGCTTTCTGCCGTCACACAGCTTTTTTGCTCCGGGTATTTTCTTGTAACCACATCAACCGGACTCGGAAGTCTTCAGCAAGGCGAAATGGTCGATTCACTCCGTTTCATAAGGGAAGATCTTTTTGCCACTGCTTATGCTTCATATATTGTTGAATTGCTTGATAAAAGCGTCGAGGATAAGAAACCGAATCCATATTTGTATGAATTACTTTCGCAAACCTTGCATTACATAAACGAAGAATATGACGCAGAGGTTTTGAAATTCATTTTTGAAATGAAGATGCTGCCCGTCAATGGGATTAACCCAGTGCTGAATCAGTGTGCTGTATGTGGTGAAACGGAAGGGGAATTCTCCTTCTCGCTTCGGGAAGCGGGCTTTATCTGTCACCGCTGTCTGGGGAAAGACCCTTATCATTATAAAATTTCACCTGCTGCCGTCAAATTGCTGCGGATCTTTTATTATTTCGATTTATCAAGGCTCGGTAACATTTCCGTCAAGCCTGAAACGAAAAGAGAATTGCAGAAGATCATCGATGCTTATTATGAGGAATATTCTGGTCTGCATTTGAAATCAAAAAAGTTCCTGAAACAGATTGATACGATGAAAGATATGTTTTAGGATTCGACCTATTGACATTCCATGCTAGTTTGTATAAAATTCTAATCATCAAAATAAGAAGATTGCGTTGATGGAAAAGAGTATCTGTCATTCTCCATAAAAAGCGAACCCGGGACGGTGAAAGCCGGGATATGGATTTACAGGGAAGGGCGTTTCCGGAGCATGTTGCTTTGAAAAGAGGCCGTTTTATAAACGGCAATTAGGGTGGAACCGCGGGTATACTCTCGTCCCTATGCATTTCGCATAGGGACGGGAGTTTTTTGTTTGCCAAAATGTATTGGGTTCCGACCTTTAATTTTAATAAGAGCCTTTTTAAATAACCTGGAGGTGTACGATGAATATTCAAAATATGATTTTAACGTTACAAAAGCATTGGTCTGAACAAGGCTGCATATTAATGAATGCTTATGATGTAGAGAAAGGGGCTGGAACGATGAGCCCATACACGTTCCTGAGAGCCATTGGACCGGAGCCTTGGAGCGTTGCTTACGTAGAGCCTTCCCGCCGTCCTGCTGACGGTCGTTATGGTGAGAACCCTAATCGACTGTATCAGCATCATCAGTTCCAAGTGATCATGAAGCCATCGCCTGACAATATCCAAGAGTTATATCTGGATTCATTACGCGCTTTAGGGATAAATCCGCTTGAGCATGATATTCGCTTTGTGGAGGACAACTGGGAAAATCCATCACTAGGGTGTGCTGGTCTCGGTTGGGAAGTGTGGCTTGATGGAATGGAAATCACGCAATTTACATATTTCCAACAAGTGGGCGGCCTTGAGTGTAAGCCGGTTTCCGTGGAAATTACATACGGGATCGAACGTCTCGCCTCTTACATTCAAGATAAGGAGAACGTATTTGACCTAGAATGGACAGATGGATTCACAGTTCGGGATATATTTGGACAGCCGGAATACGAACATTCGAAATATACTTTCGAAACCTCCGACCTTGATATGCTGTTTCAGCTTTTCACGATGTATGAAAAGGAAGCGCATCGCCAAATGGAAGAAGGACTTGTACATCCTGCATATGATTATGTTTTGAAATGTTCACATACATTTAACCTTTTGGATGCAAAAGGTGCCATCTCGGTGACGGAAAGAACGGGATATATTGCCCGGTGCCGTAACTTAGCGCGTAAGGTTGCTAAAACTTTCTATGAAGAGCGGGAAAAATTAGGCTTCCCGATCCTGAAAGTGAAAGGGGAGAACACAAATGAGCAAGAGTGATTTGTTATTGGAGATTGGATTGGAAGAGCTGCCTGCCCGTTTTGTGACAGCATCAATGAAACAGTTGTCAGATAAAGTGCAGCAATGGCTAACGGAAAAAGCGATTGAATTCGGAACGGTTGAAGCTTTTTCCACACCAAGACGTTTGGCCGTATTGGTGAAAGACGTGGAAGAATCCCAAAAGGATATCGAAGAAGAAGCAAAAGGTCCGGCTAAGAAAATCGCTTTGGACAGCGAAGGCAACTGGTCTAAAGCCGCATTGGGATTCGTCAGGGGTCAAGGCATGACTTCAGAGGACATTTATTTTAAAGAACTCAAGGGTGTGGAATATGCCCATGTTAATAAATTCATAAAAGGACAGCAGACCGTTCAGCTTTTATCTGAGCTGCAGGAAATCATCAGCGGCATGACGTTCCCGAAAAATATGCGCTGGGCCAATCAGGAGCTCCGCTTCGTCCGTCCGATTAAATGGCTGATTGCCTTATTCGGCAATGACATTGTGCCTTTTAGCATTGCTGATGTGGAAACGGGCCGTGAAACAAAAGGACACCGTTTCTTGGGCGATAGTGCTATCATCGAGCAGCCGGAACGGTATGAAGATACGCTAAAAGAACAATTTGTAATGGCGAATCCAGATAAACGCCGACAAGTTATATTGGACCAGATTAAAGAGCTTGAGCAGGAGAAAGGCTGGATCATCCCAGTCGATGAAGATCTGCTTGAAGAAGTCAATAATTTGGTAGAGTATCCAACGGTGTTATTCGGACATTTTGAAGAAGAATTCCTTGAGCTTCCTGCCGAGGTACTTATCACATCAATGAAGGAACACCAACGTTATTTCCCTGTTAAAGATCAGGACGGGAAACTGCTTGCTTACTTCGTAACCGTGCGGAACGGCGATGACCGCCATTTGGATAAGGTTTCTAAAGGTAATGAAAAAGTATTGCGTGCCCGCTTATCGGATGCAGCATTCTTCTATAAAGAAGATCAGAAAAAAGAGATTTCGGATGCTTTGAAAAAGCTTGACAGCATCGTTTATCATGAAGAAATTGGTACATTGGCCGAGAAAACTGCCCGGGTAACTGCAGTGACCGGTGCCCTGGCGGATGCTTTGAATTTAAAGGCGGAAAAAGAAATGGCGCTTCGTACAGCGGCAATTGCCAAATTCGATTTGGTGAGTCATATGGTTTATGAATTCCCTGAATTGCAAGGGTATATGGGTGAAAAATATGCGCTCTTAAAAGGGGAAGCAAAAGAAGTGGCCGCGGCTATCAATGAACATTATATGCCAAGACATGCGGATGACAATGTACCGCCTTCAGTCATTGGAGCGGTTGTGAGTTTGGCTGAAAAAATTGATACTTTGTCTTCATTCTTCGCTATCGGCATCATTCCGACAGGTTCCCAGGATCCTTACGCTTTAAGAAGGCAGGCGAGCGGTGTCGTCCAAATTCTAGCTGAGAAGAAATGGAATATTTCTTTAGAGGAGCTTATTGTTTTAGGCCTTAAAGGACTGGAATCAAAAGACATTTTAAAACGTGATCTTGAAGAAGTTAAAGCAGATATGTTCACATTCTTTAAAGCCCGTGTCAAACATCTGCTTCAAGAACAGCAAATCCGTTACGATTTGATTGATGCAGTCCTTTTCAATGAGATCGGTTATATCCACTCTATCGTGGAACGTGCACACGTCTTGGATGCGAAAAAAGACGAAGCAGGCTTTAAAGAAAGCCTGGAAGCTTTAAGTCGGGTCATGAATATTGCCGTAAAATGTGACAATAAGGTGACAGTTGACCCTAGTGCCTTTGAAAATGATCAAGAAAATGCGTTATACGTAAACTATCAAAAAGTGGCAATGCGTTATAATGAATCTAAAGATGAGAATGAGCGATTTGAACAGCTTGTTTCGCTTCAATCGGAAATAGAGGCATATTTCGAGAATACAATGGTCATGGCAGATGATGAAGCAATCCGTAATAACCGTTTATCCTTAATGAAGGAAATCAGTGATTTAGTTGCAGGTTTTGCTGCCATGAATAAAATCATCCTTTCATGATCGAAAGGATGTATGGAAATCGGAAACCCTTTAAATAAGGGTTTCCGATTTCTTAAAAAGATAAATGGTCAATAAATAGGACAAAAATGCCCTAATTAAATAATTTAGTATATAATTATTAAATGAATAACTTTTGTTACTTTACTCTGCGAAAGCAGTGGGGTGGTGATTATAATCCAATTGAATAAGCGTCAGGAACTAATTTTACAAATTGTAAAAGAAAACGGACCGATTACTGGAGAACATATTGCGGATAGATTGAACCTTACCAGGGCGACACTTCGTCCAGATCTAGCGATTTTAACGATGGCAGGTTTTCTTGATGCCAGGCCCCGAGTGGGGTATTTCTATACAGGCAGGTCAGGAACACAGCTCTTGACAGATAGCCTTAACCATCTTTATGTACGAGACTACCAATCGATACCTGTCGTTGTTGACGAGGGCATTTCCGTATATGATGCAATCGTCATGATGTTTTTAGAAGATGTCGGAACAATGTTCGTAGTCGATAAGCATGCATTGCTTGTTGGTGTCTTATCAAGGAAAGACTTGTTGCGTGCGAGTATTGGGAAACAAGAGCTTAACTCCATTCCAGTCAATATCATCATGACTAGGATGCCCAATATTACAATGTGTTCAAAAGAAGACCTTTTGATTGATGTTGCCAAAAAATTGATTGATAAACAAATCGACTCATTACCGGTCGTCAAAGACACAGAAAAAGGCTATGAAGTGATTGGAAGGATTACAAAAACCAATATTACGAAAGCATTCGTAGCTTTGGCTGATGAAGGCTATTAGGGGGCTTGCAAAAGGAATGACGGAGAATATGAACGGTTCTATTATATATGTTGTATCGGATTCGGTAGGGGAGACAGCGGAATTGGTTACAAAAGCCGCTGCAAGTCAGTTCTCGGGATCTGCATTTTCCATAAAGAGAATTCCGTATATTGAAGATGAACAAAACGTGGATGAAGTGATATCATTGGCTAAGTTGGATGGGGCAATCATTGCTTACACTCTTGTGAAGCCAGCTATTAGAGCGTATATGAAAGCACAGGTCGAGAAAGAAAATCTGTCTGCTTATGACATTTTAGGGCCGCTCATGGACATCCTTCAGGAAAGGGCGCCAAAAGGGCCGCTTAATGAACCTGGTCTTGTAAGAAAGCTGGATGATGATTATTTCAAGCGTGTGGAAGCCATTGAATTTGCTGTAAAATATGATGATGGACGAGACCCTCGGGGTATTTTACGTGCAGATATCGTCCTTGTGGGTGTTTCACGCACTTCCAAAACGCCATTATCACAGTATTTAGCCCACAAACGCTATAAAGTTGCGAACGTACCTTTAGTGCCTGAAGTGGAACCTCCAGAAGAGCTGTTCCTGGTACCTCCTGAAAAATGCATTGGTTTAAAGATCAGCCCGGAAAAGCTGAACCATATTCGTAAAGAACGATTAAAGTCACTTGGGCTTAATGATCATGCCATTTACGCAAATGTGGAGCGCATAAAAGAAGAATTGACATACTTTGATACAATCATATCAAGATTGAACTGTCCTATCATTGATGTAACCAATAAAGCTGTTGAAGAAACAGCCAATTTGATAATCAATATCCTTCAAAACAAAAATCGTTGATCCCTATAATTAAGGCAAATCAAAATGTGAGCTAGACACTTTATGTGTCAGCTCACATTTTAATGCCAAGGTCAAATAAGGGAATAATAAGAATAAGTTCAAAATAATTACATAAAATTCCTCTTGGTTTCCAAATGTAAATCCATTGATTTGCATGGAAACACATTCGGAATTTAAATGTTGGCATCTTCTAATCAAATAGACTATAATAAAAAATTGTGAGAAAAAAGTAATCTTAAGGTTTAGACTTAATTAATAAGGAATAAACTAAAGGTTAATGAGATGTCAAGGTTTTTATCATAAAAATAATTCGACATGTTCCGTATAATTCAGGAGGGGTTGGTCTTTTTTCAAGGCAAAAGAGGCGCTTTCACTTAAATAACCAGGTATTCTTTGAAGAATAATGTGTGCTCTTTTAGAGGGAACCCTCTGAATCGATGCTGAAATTCACCATAACTTCATAAAGTTTAGGGGAGAAAAAGGATTATGCAGAAAGATGTAGAATTAGAAGGTATGAATAATAAACCTACGATACACGTCGATGCCGATGCATGCCCGGTGAAAGACGAAATCCTTCATTGTGCAAGTTTGCACGATGTTGAAGTCTGTTTTGTTGCATCATATAAAAATATGATGAATAACCCTGAAGGTAAATGGGTTTATGTCGATGCAGACAAAGAAGCGGCAGATCTTTATATAGTAAACTCAGTAAAAAAGGGTGATATTGTCGTTACTGCAGATATTGGTTTGGCTGGGACCCTGCTTCCTAAAAACGTTTATGTCCTTTCCCCAAGGGGAAAAGAATACACAGACGAGAATATTTTCATGCTCTTGGATATGCGTTATCAGTCGGCGAAACTCCGCAGGCAGGGCAAGCATACGAAAGGGCCGAAAGCATTCACAAAGGAAGATCGTGCAAGTTTTACAAATAAACTTTTGAAAACATTGTCGAACTTTGCAGGGGATTAGGAAACAGTATCGAATTAGAAACTATCACCAATATTGCAAGGTGGAAAAATGATAAATGGCCGTATAGAAGATGAGAAAATTAATCAAATTCGTGAAGCTGTTGACATTGTTGATTTAATTGGGGAGTATGTCCAGCTGAAGAAGCAGGGACGCAATTACTTTGGCCTATGTCCTTTTCATGGTGAAAACTCGCCCTCGTTTTCCGTTTCAACGGAAAAACAAATCTTTCACTGTTTTGGTTGCGGGGCAGGCGGAAATATTTTTACCTTCTTAATGGATATAGAAGGCTACAGCTTTGTGGAATCTGCAAAAGTTTTAGCTGAAAAAGGGAATGTTCCTTTGGATGTTGAAATCAATAAGGATTCCAAGCGTTCTAACATGCCGGCAGGCTCACAGCAAATGGTTGAAGCCCATGACCTGCTGAGGAAGTTTTATCATCATCTCCTCGTGAATACAAAAGAGGGGCAGGATGCTCTCGAATATTTACTTAAACGCGGGTTTACTGAAGAGACGATAGAAAAGTTTCAAATTGGCTACTCTTTGGATTCATGGGACTTCGTGTCCAAGTTTCTTTTAAAACGCGGGTTTCCAGCGGAATACATGGAGCAGGCAGGGCTTATTATTTACAGGGAAAAAGACGAGTCATATTTTGACCGTTTCAGAAATAGAGTCATGTTTCCAATTATGGATCATCAAGGAAATACGATTGCGTTTTCAGGAAGAGCGATGGGGGACGATGAGCCCAAATATTTGAATAGTCCTGAAACGCCAATCTTTAATAAAAGTAAAACTTTATATAATTTCCATCATGCAAGACCACACATACGAAAGAAAGAACAAGTAGTCATTTTTGAAGGCTTTGCCGATTGCATTTCGGCAGTTGGCGCAGGTGTAGAGAATGCGGTCGCTACAATGGGTACTGCCCTGACGGACCAGCATATCCAGCTTTTAAAAAGAAATACTGACCAGATACTTATTTGCTACGATTCGGACTCTGCGGGATTGAACGCTGCCAATCGTGCAGTTAATATGCTACAGGACCATGAGTTTTCCGTGAAAGTCGCTCTTATGCCTGATAACTTGGACCCCGATGACTACATAAAGGAATTCGGTGAAAAAAGCTTTGTTTCTGAAGTAATAGGGGCCAGTTTAACCTACATGGCATTCAAAATGCATTATTTGCGTCGAGGGAAAAATGTAAATAATGAAGGAGATCGAATTCAATATATCGAAGAAGTCCTTAAAGAAATTTCGCGATTGCCTAATGCAGTGGAGAGGGATCATTATCTTCGGCAGCTATCCTCTGAATTTTCCCTTTCATTGGATGCGCTGGAACAGCAGCAGCGTCAGGTGTTCTTTACGGAACGCAAGAAGGGGACACTGCCGCAGCCAGCAGCCCAAAAGAAAATGGCCCTTCAATATGAGCATAAGTTAAAGCCTGCTCACCATAATGCTGAAACGAAGTTGATTGCCCATATGCTAAAAAGCCGGGATATGACTTTCAAAATTCAGCAGTTGCTTGGGCAAACGGTCTTTCATGTAGATGAACATCAGGCAATCATCACCTATTTATATGCGTTCTATGAAGATGGACACGAACCGGATACAAGCTTTTTCCTTACTTATTTACCGGATCCAAACTTGAGAAGGATCGTTTCGGAAATAGAAATGATGTCAGTGAATGAGGAAGTTACCGATAAAGAACTGACCGATTGTATAAATCAAGTGTTGAAATATGAAAAGTTGTTAAAGATAAAAGAAAAACAAGTTGAAGAAAAAGATGCAGTTAGACGAAGTGATTATGTCACTGCTGCACAAATTGCCATGGAAATCATTAAATTGCGTAAAATGTTGTAGTCGTTTAGGTGTAAGTCCTGGAAGGAGGGGAACTAATGGCTGAAAAACCAGCACGTTCCAAACAAGTTGATAATGAATTTAGCCTTGAACAGGTGAAAGAAAAATTACTAGAGCTAGGTAAAAAACGAGGCTCTTTGACTTTAGAAAAAATCGCTGAAATGATTGGCGGTTTTGAGTTGGATTCCGATCAAATGGATGAGTTCTATGAGGTGTTAGCAGAAAACGGCGTCGAAATACTCACTGATGGTGAGGAAGACGAGGATGAAGATGATCCAGATGAGAAGAAACTTGCAAAAGAAGAAGAGTTTGACTTAAATGATTTAAGTGTTCCTCCTGGCGTTAAAATTAATGACCCGGTACGCATGTATTTAAAGGAAATTGGTCGGGTCGACCTTTTATCTGCAGAAGAGGAAATCTCTTTGGCGACGAGAATTGAAGATGGAGATGAAGAAGCGAAACGCCGTTTGGCAGAAGCTAACCTTCGTCTTGTTGTTAGTATAGCCAAGCGCTATGTCGGACGCGGAATGCTTTTCCTTGATCTGATTCAGGAAGGTAATATGGGACTTATCAAAGCAGTGGAAAAATTTGATTACCGCAAGGGATTCAAATTCAGTACGTATGCAACATGGTGGATTCGCCAAGCGATAACCCGTGCCATTGCCGACCAAGCAAGAACGATCCGGATACCGGTGCATATGGTGGAAACCATTAATAAATTGATCCGTGTCCAAAGACAGCTTCTTCAAGATTTAGGACGTGAACCTTCTCCGGAAGAAATTGCGGAGGATATGGACTTAACTCCGGAAAAAGTTCGTGAAATCTTGAAAATAGCTCAGGAGCCTGTTTCATTGGAAACGCCAATAGGTGAAGAAGACGATTCACATTTAGGTGATTTCATTGAAGATCAGGATGCGACTTCCCCATCGGAACATGCAGCATATGAACTATTGAAAGAACAGCTTGAAGACGTATTGGATACTCTTACAGACCGTGAAGAGAACGTCTTGAGACTCCGCTTTGGACTTGATGATGGCCGCACCCGTACTCTTGAAGAGGTAGGTAAAGTGTTTGGGGTCACCCGCGAGCGTATCCGTCAAATCGAAGCGAAGGCGCTACGTAAACTGAGACACCCGAGCCGCAGCAAACGCTTGAAAGATTTCCTGGAATAGAATATATATGCCCTTAACAGAGCCCTCTTTGAATGCCCAGCGTTCGGGAGCGGCTCTTTTTTTGCTCCGATGTAAAAATATCCTTGGAAGAACAATACTTATCAATTTTTATGTGTAATGGAAATTAATTTTACAAAAGAAACAATTTACACAAAAAGCTAAGCCGTTAAAAGAAATGATCATCATGGGGATGTGAGATTCATGTATGAGATGAGAAAGAAAATCATCATTCAAGAAATAAACTCCTGGAAGGAAAGTCGTATGATTCCGGAGCAATATTGTAATTACCTGCTTGCACTATCCTGTCAAGGCGAACTTCCGCCATCAAAATCGAATAAAACCCGGAGCAAAAAAAACGTCTTTTCTGGGGTGTTGATTGGGACCCTTTTTGCATTAATTGTATTTTTGAATTATTTTACTGAAATACCCATAAGAATGCAAATGCTTATGACAACAATTTCAATGCTTGTCTTTGGGCTGGCGGTCCGCCGTAAACGGCAGGAAAATCATTTTTCAAATGGCGTTGATGGGAATGGCGCTATCATTGCTTTTATTAACTGTCAGTTTGGCGGAATTCATGGTACCCGGCAAAGTGAGTATCCTTTATATTTTCTTGTCCATTAATTGCGGGCTCTGGATTCTAATGGGCAATAAACTGAAGCTGCTCCATTTTTCCATAGCGGGAGGCCTGGGAGCACTGGTCACTCTTTATTTTTTATTAATATAAATTCATGAGATTTCAGCGGTTTTAAATAATGATTTTAGGGTAGTATGAAACATATGTAAGAAAAAGTAAAATTGTTTGGAAATATACATAAGTTTTTGACAAATTTAAGAAATTATATAATATCTTCTATTTTTGGGCTTTTACTTGAAACTCTTTTCAAGTAAAATAATATATAGCTGTTTGTATATAATATTAAATATGGTAAGTTAAGGTTCTACATAGGGGAGGAAATACTATGAATCGCAATCCAGTAATGCCTTTTATTATTATCATGGTTTTTGGTATTGGACTTATGTTTTTACTTTCGTTTAAAGGTTTGGGTGATGCCAAAGATCTTGCTAAGGAAAAAGAGGGCGGCGAAAAGACAGAGGAAAAAGAAAGCGCTTCGGCATCACCTGAGGACATCTATAAGCAAACTTGTATCTCATGTCATGGTGACGCCTATCAAGGCGGTGTCGGACCTGCTCTAAAAGGAGTTGGCGACCGTCTGTCGGTTGACGAGGTTAAAGACGTGATCACTAATGGACGAGGTGGAATGCCACCAGGTTTAGTCGAAGAACAGAACATTGACGCCATGGCCGAATATATTCATGGACTGAAATAATTCATGAAACTGACTCAAGAAATCGTTGGAAGGCGACTTTTTGAGTCAGTTTTTCATTTATTCAGAAAAGGAAGATTCCGGATGGATGGTTTCTATTGCCCACTGATAGAAAGAGCCTATTTCTCCTTTCTGTAATTTTTCGATTGAACTTGGTATAATCGAATGGGAAACTAATTATAGTAAGACATTATTTGAATTAAGAGAGTTGATAAATATGAATCATGAAAAACTATCGATGAGATTAGAACGTGTTGCCATACATATACCAAAAGGAAGCATCCTTGCAGATATAGGCTCAGACCATGCTTACTTGCCTTGCTATGCGGTGACTAACGGCTTGTGTGACAGCGCTATAGCTGGTGAGGTTGTAGAAGGGCCCTATCAGTCAGCACGCAAGCAAGTGGCAATGACGGGGCTTGGGGACAAGATAGAGGTCCGTAAAGGAGATGGGCTTGAAGTATTGAATCCCGATGAAGCGACATGCATTACGATTGCCGGCATGGGAGGGACTTTAATATCAAGTATATTGGAAAGCGGAAAAGGGAAACTCGGCAAGGCAAAAAGGCTTATCCTTCAGCCTAATGTCGGTGCTGCGAATGTTCGCAGCTGGCTAATCGATAACGGCTGGGAACTTAGTGGAGAGGAAATCCTTGAGGAAGATGGGAAAATCTACGAGATCTTAATTGCCGAAAAAGGAGACCCGCTCAGGCCTTATGGGGTAAACAAGCAAGCCGGCCTCACTTTCGGTCCATACCTAAGAGAGCAATTCAGTGACATTTTCATAAAAAAATGGCAGCTTGAGAAAAAACATTTGGAAAGAATCATCGAACAATTGGATGAAAGCGGAAGAAGCGGGCTGGAAACGAAGCGCAATGAATTAAAATCCCAAATTTCAGTAATTGAGGAGGTGCTTAAAGGTTGAAGACAGTGAATGGTCACAAAATCATTGAAACGTTTGAACAATTTTCCCCAAAGCATTATGCAATGGAGGGAGATCCGATCGGGCTGCATGTCGGTCAGCTCAATAAGCCGGTTACTAAAGTGCTGATTGCCCTTGATGTGCTGGAAGAGGTTGTAGACGAAGCGATAGAATATGGCGTGGAATTGATCATCGCCCACCATCCGCTTATTTACCGACCATTGAAAAGGATCGATACAAACGTAGCTGGAGGCCGCATCATCGAAAAGCTGATCAAACATGATATCGCTGTTTATGCTGCACATACCAATTTGGATGTTGCTAAGGGCGGGGTGAATGATTTACTTGCCGAAGCGCTACAATTGCAGGACACAGAGGTATTGATTCCAACTTACGAGACAGCTCTAAAGAAATTGGTCGTATATGTTCCAAAGACCGACGAACAGAAGGTGAGGGAAGCCCTAGGTAAGGCAGGGGCGGGAGCGATTGGGAATTACAGCAATTGTTCGTTTTCGGGGGAAGGTACCGGACGCTTCTTGCCAGGTGAAGGCAGTGAACCGGTAATTGGCTCTAAAGGAAAGCTTGAAGAAGTAGCTGAAATGCGGGTTGAAACGATATTTCCGGAAAATATCGAGAAGAAAATGCTAGCTGCGATGATTAAAGCCCATCCATATGAAGAAGTTGCACACGATATATATAAGCTGGAGAATAAAGGGGAGTCTCTTGGGTTAGGGAAGATTGGTGTACTTGCTGAAGAAATGACACTTGAACAATTTTCCGAACATGTGAAGCGGACACTCGATGTTGAAAAGGTGCGTGTCGTTGGAGATTTGCAAAGTCCAATAAAAAAAGTAGCCGTTTTGGGCGGGGACGGCAATAAATACTTTACGACAGCGAAATTCAAGGGAGCAGATGTATACGTTACAGGTGACATGTATTACCATACAGCCCATGACGCGATGATGATTGGATTGAATATCGTGGATCCAGGCCACAATGTTGAAAAGGTGATGAAAAAAGGTGTAGCACGAATCCTTGAAAAAATGTGCCGCGAAAGGAACTATGATGTGGAATTCATTCCATCCCGACTGAATACAGACCCTTTCCGCTTCATTTAAATAACACGAAAAAGGCAGCCCTTAGTGGCTGCCTTTGTTTTTGTTCAATCATTTCTTCACTTTAATCTTAGGTAAAATCTTATGCAATGGCGTTTTCTTTTCGGTATTCCAAGTCGATTCATCATTTGCTTCATATTGCTCTAGAAATGCGATAACTTCTTTGGTAATCGGTGTTGGTGTAGAAGCCCCCGAAGTGACGGCAACCGTTTCTGCATCTTTTAGCCATTCAAGGTTCAGCTCGGAAATGTCAGCTATCCGATAAGCTCTCGTGCCGGCAATCTCTTTGGAAACTTGTGCAAGGCGATTTGAATTATTACTCTTGGGGTCACCGACAACGATTAAAACATCAGCTTCGCCAGCTTGCTCGGCAACCGCTTCTTGGCGAACCTGTGTAGCTAAACAAATTTCCTTATGGACTTCGGCATGTGGGAACTTTTCCTTGACCTTATCCATGATATCCAAAACATCCCATTGGCTCATCGTTGTTTGATTGGTGACAATGATCTTATCACTATTCAAAGTCAAAGCTTCCACATCTTCATCTTTTTGAACCAGGTGAACGACATCGGGAGCAACTCCGACAGCACCCTCTGGTTCCGGATGGCCTTTTTTGCCAATATAAATGATTTGATAGCCTTCCGCTTCTTTCTCCCGAATTAAGTCATGTGTTGCGGTAACATCGGGACATGTTGCATCGAGGGTGACAAGACCTTTTTTCTCAGCGATCTTCCTAATCTCAGGTGAAACGCCGTGAGCAGTAAAGATGACGGTTCCGCTGTCCACTTGTTCGATGATATCGTTGCGGTTGCTGCCGTCCAATGTGATGATGCCTTCTTCTTCAAACGCATCCGTCACATGTTTGTTATGAACGATCATTCCTAAAATGTAAATGGGACGTGGCAAGGTTTTATCTAAAGCCGCATTTCGGGCGATGACCATGGCATCGACAACGCCATAACAATAGCCGCGCGGGGAAATTTTAATTACTTTCATCTATGTGTCCTCCTTCAAGGCAAGAAACTCTCACTTTTTATACCTTTCTATTATATAAGACCATAGATGATATTACAAAACATCATATTTACATAAAATCAGTTATGGTGAATTTTTTGTAGACTTTAAATATAAAGCTTGGGACCGGATGATCTTTTCCTTTTGGTTTCGGTATGAACTTGTGTGATGGGGTTAGCTTCTTTAGCTTTTTCTTTTTTCTTCGAATCCGTTTTTACATCATTGTTTTTTTGTGCCTCAACATTTGGCCCGCTTTCAACGGAAGCTCCCTGGTCCTCGGTATCACCGGCTGATGATATGCTCCGGAAAACTTTCCACATGGAAGGCAGGTTTTTAATCACCGGTCCGTATTGTTCCACCATAGGCGTGAATTGTTCTGCTGCTTGCAACACTTTTTGCGTGTTAGAAAGCATATTATTAAGTGAATCGGGATTTTTTAATGTTTCTAAGATACCGCCTCCGCTGCTTCTTGAAGAACTTTGGTTAGTGGAAGCAGCTGGCGCAAACAAATTGGGTGAAGCCGCATTTTTTTTTGACTTACCAAGTATTTTTGACAATAACCCTTCTTTCTTTGCTGGCGGCATTTCCTGCCGCTGGGGTTGGATGAAAGGTCCTCGGAATCCTTGTGGTCCCTGTGGCCCCTGCCGTCTGTTTGGAACCATCGGCCGCTGCATCTGCTGATAAGGGTGGGGGATTTGCGGTGACTGTCTGAATGGAGCAGGGTGCTGCTGCATCCTTCGACCATTGGGTGGCTGAAAACCGGGTCCGGGTTGACGATTATTATTTGGGAACATAGGTTTCACCTCCTCAAATTTTATATGCTGGTGTAATCTTCTATATAAATTATGCAACTCGACAAAAAAGGTTTGAGGAAAGAGTGACTGGGCAGTTGTGAAGTAACCGGAAAGAAGGTAAGATGGTAACGGTAGTCTTTTAGCTCCATGTCTGCGGGGGATACGCTATGACCAGGACAGGGGCTTTTCATTTGCAGGAGTCCATTTTAAGAGAACTAGCCTCAGCGCATGCGCTTTTGTGATTTAAGTAAATGGGTCACAGTGAGAAAAGTTGATTGCCTGCCCATTTTGGGACAATCCCTATTTTCTTCACGAGCAACCCAGGCGCTTGCGCTTTTTGTGTAAAATTTATTATAATAACAGGACATGTCTAATGACTGACAGGATAAAGGAGTTTTTTGATGAAACAAAATCAATTTGAACGATTTAATTTGAAAAGCTACATTCTAGATGCGGTTCGTACTTTAGGGTTCGATAAGCCGACGGAAATTCAAGAGCGCGTGCTTCCGTCGCTTTTAAAGGGAAGTAGCTTAATTGGACAGTCGCAGACAGGTACAGGAAAGACACATTCCTATTTGCTGCCGATCATGAACAGGCTTGATGCCGGTAAAAATGAGGTTCAAGCGATTATTTCCGCACCAACCCGTGAGTTAGCGAACCAAATCTACAAAGAAGCTTTGAAAATTGCTGACCATTTCCCTGAGGATGAGCAGATTCAAGTCCGTTGTTTCATCGGTGGTACTGATAAACAGCGAATGATAGATAAATTGAAGACACAGCCGCAACTGGTAATCGGTACGCCGGGCCGGATCAAGGATTTGGTAGAAGCTCAGGCACTACAGGTGTATACAGCAAAAATGCTTGTAGTCGATGAAGCGGACCTTATGCTAGACATGGGATTCATTGAAGATGTCGATTTATTTGCATCACGTATGGCTGAAAAAATTCAAATGCTTGTCTTTTCGGCAACCATCCCAGAAAAATTGAAGCCGTTTTTAAATAAATATATGGAGAATCCAAAGTATGTTCAAGTGAATCCAAAGCAGGCGACCGCTTCGAAAATTGAACATGTTCTTGTACCGCTTCGCCACCGTAACAGAGAGCAGTTACTTCATGATATCATCGTTCGTTATAATCCATATTTGGCGATTGTTTTCACGAACACAAAGAAAATGGCGGATCATGTGGCTAACTCCTTGATCGAAAAAGGGTTGAATGTCGGCCGTATTCATGGTGATTTATCGCCTCGTGAGCGTAAAAAAATGATGAAGCAAATCAATGATTTGGAGTATCAATTCATCGTTGCGACAGATCTGGCTTCCCGTGGAATCGATATTGAAGGTGTAAGTCATATCATTAACTATGAATTACCTTCAGATTTGGATTTTTACATCCATAGGACGGGAAGGACGGCTCGTGCCGGATATTCAGGCATTGCCACTACCATTTACGATACATCTGATGAAGATTCATTGAACCGCCTTGAAAAAATGGGCATTGAATTCCGTGATGCCGATATCCAAAACGGTGATTGGGTTGATATCGATGAGCGTAATAAACGGAAAAACCGTAAAAAACAAAAATCTGATATCGATGTTAAAGCGAGCAGGCACGTCAAGAAGCCGACTAAAGTCAAACCAGGATACAAGAAGAAAATTCAACGAGATGTGGAAAACTTTAAAAAACGCGAACGTCGTATACAGAGAAAGAAATAGGGGAGAAATCAGATGCTGAAGATTGGATCGCATGTTTCAATGAGCGGGAAAGGTATGCTTCTTGCTGCGAGTCAAGAAGCGGCTTCGTATGGCTCCAACACATTCATGATCTATACAGGGGCCCCTCAAAACACAAGACGTAAAAAAATCGAGGATTTAAATATCGAAGCCGGAAGACTGCATATGGAGGAGAATGGAATCAGCGATATCGTTGTTCATGCCCCGTATATCATTAATATAGGAAATACCACGAATCCGGCCACATACGAGCTTGGAGTCAACTTCTTACGCACCGAAATCGATCGGACCGAAGCGATTGGCGCAAGGCAGATCGTACTTCATCCAGGTGCGCATGTTGGTGGAGGCAGTGAACTGGGAATCAAGAGGATCATCGAGGGTTTGAATGAAGTGCTGACAGCCGACGATAAAGTTCAGATTGCCCTTGAAACGATGGCGGGTAAAGGTACTGAATGTGGCAGGTCTTTCGAAGAGCTGGCGATGATCATTGATGGTGTAACCCATAATGAAAAATTATCGGTATGCTTCGATACTTGCCATACTCACGATGCCGGATATAATATCATTGATGATTTTGATGGCGTACTGAATGAATTTGATAAATTGGTTGGTGTTGACCGCATCAAAGTCCTTCATATTAACGATAGCAAAAACGAACGCGGCATGCGTAAGGACCGCCATGAGAACATTGGATTTGGTCATATCGGGTTTAAGGCGTTAAATGATATTGTCCACCATCCGCAATTAAGCACCGTTCCGAAAATCCTGGAAACACCTTATGTAGGGGAAGACAAAAAAGACAAAAAGGCACCATATAAATTTGAAATTGATATGTTCAAGAATAATCAATTCGAAGAAGATTTATTGGAAAAGATCAAATTCCAACAATAATCATAATAGAAAGGGACGATTCATCGAAATAAAGATGAATCGTCCTTTCATTTTGCATTTGGTTTAAGTATGCCCATTCAAAGACTGCGGAAAGTAGGCTAAGATCCTTTAAAAAGTGGAAGTAAGGTTGTTAAAAAGGGCTTCTATTTCCCTGGCTGTGCTTGCTCCGGCAACTTTTGTAATTTGACCAAGTACATTCTGTCTTTGACGTATATCAAAGATGTTAATATTTTTACCTGCTAGAAGTGCAGTAATATCCTGTGCTTGTTTTTGGGTAAGTGCAACCTTATGCTGTTTAGCAAGGGAAAGCAATTCATCAGGGCGTATACTGTTGATTTTATGATTGACCATCATTTCAAATAATTTCAAACGATCTCCTCCTTTGTTAATACATATGAAGGGGGAAGACGTATGTGAACATGAACTTTATTTGATTTTTGGGAAATTGTTTAAGCTAACATTTTTTTTTTGGTTCAGGGTGGATCGGCACTTGTTCAAAGGACCGGATTCTTTACATCTGGACTTCTTTGATTTATACTAACGATTGTTAATCGTAATGATTCTTAAAAAATAGGTGATCTCTTTGGATAATGTAGTAAACCCCATAGTTAAATTTGAAGATATATCTTACAAATATACAAAAGATCTAGTGCTGGAACATGTTTCGCTTGATATTCCCAGAGGGGCCTTCCTAGCTATCGTCGGGCCGAATGGATCCGGTAAATCAACGCTTTTGAAGTTGTTGCTTGGTCTGTTCAAGCTCCAAAAGGGGAAAATTGAAATATTCGGGGAAGACATTCGACGCTTTAAAGATTGGCAAAAGGTCGGGTTTGTTTCCCAAAAGGCGAATTCTTTCAACTCAGGATTCCCCGCCACTGTATTTGAGGTGGTTCAGAGCGGTTTGACCAAAAAAATAGGCTTATTCAAGTTCGCTGGCAAAGAGGATAAGCAAAAGGTGAAGAAGGCTCTGGAATCTGTGGACATGCTTGAATATCAGAACCGTAATATCGGGGAATTGTCCGGAGGCCAGCAGCAGAGGGTATTCATTGCCCGTTCACTGGTAAGCGAGCCGGAATTGATGATATTGGATGAGCCCACGGTTGGCGTTGATTCAAAAAACGTCCACCAATTTTATGAAATGCTTGAGATGTTGAATAAAAAATTAGGAATAACCCTGATTTTAGTAACTCATGATGTTGGTACTGTGACCGATAAAGTCACACATGTCGCCTGCTTAAATAAAAAGCTTCATTTTCACGGGGATGCCTGTGAATATAATGGGTTGGATGAAGGTGAACTCTCGTCCATTTATGGACATGGAGTCCAATTTTTAAATCATGATCATTAATATGTTTTGGAGGATAGCCCAATGATATCGGGGATATTGCAATTTGAATTTTTGCAGAACGCATTCTTGACCGGAATCATCATCGGAGCGATTGCGCCATTAGTGGGCGTTTTTGTCGTGGTAAGGCGGATGTCGATGATTTCCGATGCGCTCAGTCATGTAGCGCTTGCTGGTATAGCGTTTAGTTTATTGCTGCAGAAGAGCTTTCTATCTCTAGCAGGATTGAATCCACTTTATATAGGAATGGCGTTTTCTGTAGGTGGTTCATTATTCATTGAAAAATTAAGAGGGGTGTACAAGCATTACCAAGAGCTTGCAATCCCGATCATAATGTCCGGCGGCATGGGACTTAGTGTCATTTTCATATCCATTGCAGATGGTTTCAATACCGATTTATATGGTTATTTATTCGGCAGTGTCAGTGCCGTCAGCCGGGCGGACTTGTATGTCATTATGGCAGTGGGGATAGTCGTTGCCTTGATGCTCACCTTATTGTATAAAGAATTATTTCTGTTATCTTTTGATGAAGAGCACGCCAAAGCGTCTGGAATACCTTATAAAGCGATTCATTTTATTTTTATTGTCATGGTCGCATTGGTCATTGCCGCTTCCATGAAAATCATTGGCATATTACTTGTTTCTTCGCTCATGACGCTCCCGGTAGCTGCTAGTCTCCGTTTTGCGAAGGGCTTTAAGCAGATGATTGGTTATTCGGTATTATTCGGTGAAGTTTCTGTCATAGGCGGATTATTTTTATCATACAACCTTGATCTCGCTCCTGGTGGGACCATTGTAATAATAGCTGTGCTAATTCTCATCTTGTCAATTTTGTTTGATAAGTGGAAAAATCGATAGATGGGGTGATGTATTTTGAACGTAACTACAGCCATGCAACTATTAAAAGATAAAGGTTTTAAACATACAGGAAAGAGGGAAGAAATGCTTCAGCTTTTCTCTTCCAGCGATAAATATTTAACGGCAAAAGATGTATTGGAGAATATGAAACAGGATTATCCTGGTTTAAGCTTCGATACGATTTACAGAAATCTTTCCTTATTTGTCGACCTGGGCATCTTTGAAACGACCGAGTTGGAAGGGGAGAAGCATTTTCGTTTTACATGCGGTCATTCTTCCCACCATCACCACTTCATCTGTTTGAATTGTGGAAAAACGAAAGAAATCGAATTGTGCCCGATGCAGGAACTTGAGGAAAGCTTGAAGGACTACGATGTTTCGGGGCATAAATTCGAAATTTACGGACGCTGTCCCGCATGTAGCGTATCTTTGGAAGCATAAAAACCATTGACCTTCAGTCAATGGTTTTTTCTTGTCTCATTTTATAGTTACTGGTTTCCCTGACATCCAATTATTCACCCAGGCAGAGGCTTCTTGCCAATTGTTGACCCGAATCACCCTTTCAGGCACGGGATCTTGGTTATAGGGGGTATTAAATAAAATCACGGGTATTTTACACTCTTCTGAAATCGCCACTGCATTATCGTGCTTGTCCTCTAAAAAGAGATCGACTTCGAATTTTTTGGCTGCAGCCACTTTATCGTGTGAACCTACAAGCTCTATATGATCATATAGAACTTCATTCATTGTGAACCAATTTTTGGTTACATCCAATAAACGGTTGCTCCTGGCACTGATGAAATAAAGGTTAGCTTGTTCTGTCCATTTTTCCAATACATCTTTCGCACCCTCAGCCAATAATGATTCGGAATAGATGAGTGGCTCGCTCTCAATGAACCATTTAGTGAAATCCTCTTTTGGAACATTCACGAAGGGGAATAAGTCATATTCGGTAATGTCTTCATAAGCTAAATTCAGCTGAAAAGCTTTATTTAAAAAGGGGACCATGGAATCAGGTCTTGTAACAGTCCCGTCTATATCGATGCCAAAACGTTTTTTCATGATGAATCTCTCCTCATTTTCAATACTTGTAATAGTGTAACATATCCCATCATAGCTTTGGCAAGAACCCATATTTATTTCCAAGACATGAAACCTTTTTCACGGTGGTTCCTGCAATTTTTACATACACTATAAATGCTTCACAAACGAAAGTGAGGGATGCACGAATGGAAAAAGATCAATACTCCAGTATTGACGATGAAATGCAATTGGCGAAAGAGGGCAGTGAACCAAACGTTGTGGATGATCAGCTTCATGAGCGGTATTATAATGAAGATACACCTGAAGATGACAGACGATATGAAAGTCGTGGGACCATAACCAATATGGATAACCGATATCAGGAAGAAACGTCTGCTGAAATTTCAACACCGCCTCAGCTAATCAGGTCTTATAAGGATGAGCCTGCAGAGGCTGATGGTTCCGGGGATGTGGCATCAAGAGGGAAAGCGATTGGTGTCATAGCTTTGATCATCTCCATTTTATCTTTATTTATGATGCCTTTCCTTTTAGGGATTGTGGGTATCATTGTAGGGATAGTGGCCAGAAGCCGGGGATCGAACTTGGGTACTTGGGCCATCGGCATTGGTGCAGTCTCCATCATCGTTGGCATATTCATCCTGCCGTTCTTTTAAGCATCATTAAACCCTTTGATGTCATTTTCCAAAATGCATCAAAGGGTTTTTCAAATGAAAAAAACAAAAAATCCCGATAATGAAAATTCGGGATTTTTTGTTTTATTTATTTAGTAAAGCTGCAGCAGCAGCTTCCGCTCTTTGTTTTTCATAGTACTCTTCAGCGATTTTGTCAATTTCCTTTTTCAGTTCCTCGACCATCGTCTCTTCAGGCACTTTACGTACGATTTGACCTTTTCTAAACAGTAAACCTTCACCACGGGCACCGGCTATGCCGATATCAGCCTCACGGGCTTCTCCAGGGCCGTTTACCGCACAACCAAGCACTGATACCTTGATTGGTGCTTTAACCGTCTGGATGTACTCTTCAACTTCATTGGCGATGGAAATCAAATCAATCTCGATTCGACCGCAAGTAGGGCAGGAAATTAAAGTGGCCATGTTAGAAGCAAGGCCAAATACTTTTAGAAGTTCCCTTGCCACCTTCACTTCTTCGACAGGATCAGCACTTAAGGAAACACGCATCGTGCTTCCGATACCCTGACTTAGGATGGCACCTAGTCCGGCAGCGCTTTTTACGGTCCCGGAGAACAGTGTACCTGATTCTGTTATCCCGAGATGTAAAGGATAATCGAATGCTTTTGAAGCTTTTTCATATGCTTCGATGGCTAAATTCACATCGGAAGCCTTCATGGAAACGATAATGTCATGAAAATCGAGATCTTCCAGGATCTTGATATGGTGTAAAGCACTTTCCACCATTCCATCAGCAGTAGGGAAGCCGTATTTCTCGATGATTTTCTTCTCGAGAGAACCAGCATTGACCCCGATACGGATTGGGATTCCTTTAGCCTTCGCAGCTTTCACCACTGCTTCAACCTTTTCACGGCGTCCGATGTTACCAGGATTTATCCTGATCTTATCCGCTCCGCCTTCAATTGCCTTCAGAGCAAGTTTATAATCGAAATGAATATCGACTACAAGAGGGATGTTTATCCGTTTTTTTATCTCAGAGATTGCGTCAGCTGCTCTTTCATCCGGACAGGCGACACGTACGATTTGACATCCCGCTTCTTCAAGACGAAGGATTTCTGCTACCGTTGCTTCAACATCATGTGTTTTTGTAGTTGTCATGCTTTGTACTATAACTTCATTATTGCCGCCAATCGTTAAGTTTCCAACTTTAATTGGCCGCGTCTTGGTGCGATGTATGATTTCACTCAAGTGGAATTCTCTCCTTTAGGAAAAAATCAGTTTTGATTTTTAATTTGCTTCTCTGAAATATTGTATCAATGTACATACCAGTTGACAAGGAAATAGGACGCTATTCTTTTTTCGATACGAATCATTTCCTAATTTTTAGTTATATCCAAGGCTTAGAAATCCCTCTTAATGGTTCTTGTGAAGGCGCAGAACTCCATTTGACAGTCATTTATAAACGGGAATCTTATATGATTTGCCAATCTGCATATTTTCGGGATTCAATCCTTCATTCAAACTTTGAAAGTCAGAGATGATCGTTTCGATTGGCTGATTGGATGCGCCTTTTTCCGTTTCAACAATGGAGAGTAAGGTATCCCCGGGTTTCATGGTGATTTCTTTATAAGCAGCAGATGGTGCGGATGCAGGCTGGCTGGCCGGCATGGCCGGTTCGCCTGAAGAGGCAGGTGGATGGGAAGCCGGCAGGGTACCCGTAGTCAGATCGAAATAAATAATAAATAAAGTGAAACAGAATGAGATAAAAAGCAGTAGCCGTTTCAATTTTCCATCCTCCCAAGCTTGTCTTTAATTCATCTATACTTGGAGGGGGCTGAAAATATGCCTAAAAATGGGCGATTTTTCAAATGGGATGTAAAAGTGACCATTCAAATTTTCTATTTCAGTTGAGTAACTTCCTTATCATTTGAATGGATGCTAAGAAAGGAGCGAATTTCCTTTGGAGTCAGACCAATCTCTCTTGCCTCCATTATGAGCAACAACCACTGTATATCAATATTATTCTCCTTCACGTCAATCACCTCTTAAATACTATTTCAACCATAATTATAGGAATAACTTGGTGAGTATTTTGTCGAATTAAGTAGATATAAAAAATGATGACTATAGTCATATGCAGGAAAAAGGATGGATTACCCGATTTTAAGCAAGCAAAAAGATCCGGCCCAGGTGAGTCCGGATCTTTTTTGCATTTTAGGGTCAATTTCCGATTTTATCGGCAGATGTTTCTTTAATGGATAAATATAACATCATCAATGTCACAAACCAGCTAATGATTGAAGCGAATGGTACAATAGCTTGAAAAGCATCCATGATGGCGAAGAATATGGTGGCAAGCGTAATGCTGTAAGCAGCAATTCTCCAAAGATGCCTATAGGAAAGAGAACGGCCGAGAGCATTTTTGAAAAGAAGGCCGAAAGCGGCAAGGATTGTCACTTTAATGAAGATACCGCTAGCGGTAAACAGGTATAATATAAGTAGAAGCAATGGAAGGATGATCGGCAGCACAGATTCAACTGAATCAAGCCAAGTGGATATTTCCTGATTATCTCCCTCCAGAACGGAATATGGAGAGGATTGTACGTTGCCTCCAGATACGAAAACCAGATCAGACTTTAAAAGCGCGACAGCCTCATCAGCTTTTGCAGCTACTTCTTCCGGGGTCAAGGTCCCCGTACCATCTACAAAAATTTGATATCCGTTTTTATTCAGGCTAAATGGCTCATCTTTTTCAGTCGTCAACGTGCCATTTTTGATTTCAAATGCCGGTAAGTCCTCAGATACTGTTTCATGCATGGTATCTATCCCGTCAACTATCATTGTACCGAAATAAAAAGCTGAAGGGAGAAAGGCGATGAGACTTATAAAGAATACGAATAAAATCGTTTTCCCGATACCTTGGTTTTGAAAGGAAGCGATATCTTTAGGAGAATATAAGCTTACCCACAGTTGTTTGAATATGTTCAATGTTTTCAGCACCTAACTATATAAGATTCCTAACCAATTTTAACTATATGGGAAAAATAAAACAACCTGTATTCTGCTTCATTGGTTTCAACCATAAGTAAAGAGGCAATTATGGAGAGATAAAGGCAAATTATAAATGAAATGAGAAAGGGGCGTTTTAGTTATGGATACACTATTTTGGATAATAATTATCCTCATGTTCATAATGGGCTTTGTCGGTCTGATTTTTCCGATCATCCCAAGTGTTTTATTCATTTTCGGCGGAATATTGTTATATGGACTATTTTATTCATTTGAACCATTTGGTTGGTTTTTCTGGACGGTCCAAATTTTATTCGTCATCCTTTTATTCGCAGCTGATTACATTGCGAACATGGTCGGGGTCAAAAAATATGGCGGCACGAAAGCGGGAATTTGGGGAAGTACGATTGGGCTTCTGGTCGGGCCATTCGTGATTCCGTTCGTCGGAATACTAATAGGTCCATTCATCGGGGCATTCCTGGCAGAGATCCTAGTACATAAAAAAGACCCGGTCACTGCTTCCAAAATCGGCCTTGGTTCCGTTGTAGGCTTTATAAGCAGCGTAATTACAAAAGGCATCATTCAACTTCTGATGATTGCATATTTTATATTCGTGGTATTCTCATAGGAAATATAATCGAAAAATGAAAAATTGAGGCATAAGGTTTGAAACGGTTACAAAAATTTGATACTCTATTGCTAGCGAGCTTTAGGTATCTTTCGAGAACTGAAGCCCTCAAAAAAACAGCTTACATAGGGAGGAATTTTATTATGGCTTTTGAACTTCCACAATTACCGTATGCATATGATGCATTAGAACCACACATCGACAAAGAAACAATGAACATTCACCACACTAAACATCACAACACATATGTGACAAACCTGAACAATGCGCTAGAAGGCAACCAAGAACTTCTAAGCAAAAGCGTTGAAGAAATCGTCGCTAACCTTGACGCAGTACCTGAAGCTGTTCGTACAGCTGTACGCAACAATGGTGGCGGACATGCTAACCACACTTTATTCTGGGAAATCCTTTCACCTAACGGCGGCGGACAACCAACTGGTGAATTAGCGGATGCTATCACTTCAAAATTCGGAAGCTTTGACAGCTTTAAAGAAGAGTTCGCTAAAGCGGCTACTACTCGTTTTGGATCTGGCTGGGCTTGGCTTGCAGTCAACAATGGCGAGTTGGAAGTAACAAGTACACCGAACCAAGACAATCCATTATCAGAAGGTAAAACACCGCTTCTTGGATTGGACGTTTGGGAACATGCTTACTACCTAAACTACCAAAACCGCCGTCCTGAATACATCAATTCTTTCTGGAATGTTGTAAACTGGGATGAAGTTGCAAAACGTTACAGCGCTGCAAAATAATTTGTAATTAGTTAACAAAAGACGGGAATCCCCTTTTCAGGGGAGCCCGTCTTTTTTTGTTTCTTTTATATGGCTTTTATGAAACCAGTGTAAGTGGAACTACTTCTCTGTCTTCGCCATCCTGTCTCGCCAATCGAAGAGTTTTCTTTATACTGTTCTTAATATAAAAGGAAGAGCTTAAAGGAAACCAGTATAAGGGCAACTACTTCTCTGTCTTCGCCATCCTGTCTCTCCAATCGAAGAGTTTTCTTTATACTGTTCTTAATATAAAAGGAAGAGCTTAAAGGAAACCAGTATAAGGGCAACTACTTCTCTGTCTTCGCCATCCTGTCTCTCCAATCGAAGAGTTTTCTGTATACTGTTCTTGATATAAAAGGAAGAGGTTTTAAGGAAACCAGTATAAGGGCAACTACTTCTCTGTCTCGCCAATCGAAGAGTTTTCTTTATACTGTTTTGTATAAAAGGAAGAGCTTTTAAGGAAACCAGTATAAGGGCAACTACTTCTCTGTCTTCGCCATCCTGTCTCGCCAATCGAAGAGTTTTCTTTATACTGTTCTTGATATAAAAGGAAGAGCTTTTAAGGAAACCAGTATAAGGGCAACTACTTCTCTGTCTTCGCCAATCGAAGAGTTTTCTTTACCTTTTTTTACATAAATTCTTTTGTTTTTTCAAACACTAGAGTGGAATTTAAAGGAGAGTTAAAACAATGGGTATTTTAGAGAGATGGTTGGGTGAAGCGGGAGGGAAGAAGGATCTGCACCTCCTTTTGTTTATTGGCGGGCTGTACAGCCTAAGTATTGCTTTATCCAATACATTCGTTAATGTGTACTTGTGGAAACAATCCGGTCAAATTGTTGATATTGCCGTATATAATCTAACCGTGGTGCTTTTTCAACCGCTTACTTTTGTCTTTGCTGGCAGGCTGGCGAAAAAGGTTGATCGAATTATTGTTTTGCGTCTAGGTGTTATCTTTTTGGCCCTATTTTATTTATCAGTCCTATTGGTCGGCACACGGGCAACAGATTTCCTTTGGTTGCTTGGAGGACTATTAGGAATCGGTTATGGGTTTTATTGGCTTGCCTATAATGTATTGACTTTTGAGATAACTGAACCGGAAACAAGGGATTTCTTCAATGGTTTTTTAGGGATTTTATCATCACTTGGGGGAATGGTCGGTCCGATTCTTTCAGGGTTCATCATTTCGAGGCTTGAAAAATTCACGGGATATTCTATTGTATTCGGATTGTCTTTACTATTGTTTTCCGTTGCGGTGTTTCTTAGCTTTTCGTTAAAAAGACGTCCAGCGCATGGCAGATACTGTTTCCTTAGGATATTGCAGGAAAGGAAAAACAATCGGAATTGGCTTTTGATCACTCGTGCTCACTTTTTTCAAGGGATACGAGAAGGTACATTCATGTTCATCATTTCGATTACTGTTTTCATTCAGACGGATAGTGAACTTGCCTTAGGGAGCTATGGTCTGTTAAATTCGGCTATATCATTCGTTGCGTATTTTTTTGCTTCACGATATATAAAACAGCCGATGCGAAAAAAAGCGATTCTTATTGGAGGAATCCTGTTGTATGCAGGGGTCTTATTGATTGCATTTGATATCACATTCGGGAAGCTTCTCATTTATGGGGCAATTGTCGCTACCGCTTATCCTATTCTTTTGGTACCTTATATATCATTGACTTATGACATTATAGGCCGCGCTTGGAAAGCAGCGGAAATGAGGATTGAATATATCGTTGTCCGGGAACTGTTCGTTCATATTGGAAGGATTGTATCCATATCAGGATTCATACTTTCCGTCATGTTTTTCGACCTAAAGCAATTACTGCCGATTTATCTGTTAATCGTCGGTGCAGGGCATACCGTGATATATTGGTTTGTACGGAAAATCGATATCATTGACCAAGATTGAAAAAGAGGCCTTAGCGGCCTCTTTTCAATATACATGACTTATGGTTTTAGGATTTATGAGCCGTAAGTCACTTTTTATGTAAAGTTCGTTAGATGTTTAATATTTCTAGAACACTAAGGTAGAAAAAAATATAAATGTTCTATAGAATAGTATAGGACTATTATGACTATGTAAAAAGGATGTGTGGCTTAGTGTGAATAAAAAGAAAAAGAAAAAGACGCATGTGCCTTTCAGATTGAATATTCTTTTCTTTTTAGTGTTTGTTTTGTTTTCCGCTTTAATTTTACGCTTGGGTGTTGTACAGATTGTTTATGGTGATGATTACCGGCGTGAGATTGAAAGAACAGAGGAAGTGACCGTGAATAATTCGGTGCCCCGTGGGAAAATGTATGACCGTAATTTAAAACTGATGGTCGATAACCAACCACTGGATGCAATTACATATACACGAAAGCAAGGTACGAAACAAACGGAAATGGTGGAAACGGCTGAGAAACTCGCGAAGTTGATTGAAAAGGACACAAAAAAAGTGACTGAGCGAGATAAAAAGGATTTTTGGATTTTAAATAATCCAAAGTTGGCCGAGAAAAAGATCACGGATAAAGAGCGGAAAAAAGTGGAAGAGGGCGAGATGGAAGAAAGTGATTTGTATAAGCTTCAGCTTGATCGGATTACTTTAGATGAAATGAAGCTTTCGGAAAAAGATCTGGAAGTCCTTGCCATCTATAGGGAATTTGCAAGCGGATATGCCCTTACCCCGCAAATTGTAAAAAACAAGAAAGTAACAAAAGAAGAATTCGCCAAGGTGAGTGAAAACCTTGATTCTCTCCCTGGGGTCGATATATCTACAGATTGGGATCGTTTTTATACATATAATAAAACACTTAAATCTGTATTGGGTAAAGTTTCTTCATCTGAAGAGGGGTTGCCTAGTGAAAGCCTGAACTACTACCTTGCACGTGATTACAGCCGGAATGACCGTGTAGGTAAGAGTTATATTGAGGCGCAATATGAGGATATCCTCCAAGGGCAGAAAGCGAAAGTAAGGAATGTGACCGATAAATCAGGAAATGTTGTCGATTCCGAAGTGATTACTGAAGGTTCGCGAGGAAAAGATCTTATATTGACAGTTGATATGGATTTACAGCTTGCAACAGAGGAAATCATTGAAAAGCAATTGATTGCCAAGAAAAAAATGGGTAACACCAAATTCTTGGACAGGGCCTTTGTCGTCATGATGGATCCCGATACAGGGGAAGTATTAACGATGGCTGGGAAGAAATATGAGAAGGACCCAAAAACGGGGAAATCCTCGATTGAGGACTTCGCATTAGGAAATATCACGACTTCCTATACAATGGGCTCCTCAGTAAAAGGCGCAACTGTTTTGACTGGTTATCAGCAAGGAGCCATTCAGCCAGGTACATACTTTTATGATACGAAGCTGAAGATTAAGGGTACAAAGGAAAAAGGCTCATATAGTAACTTCGGGAACATTAATGATTTGACCGCATTGAAAGTATCCTCGAACGTTTATATGTTCAGAACGGCAATTAATATTGCAGGTGCAAAATATGTTCCGAACGAACCATTAAATATAAGTTCAAGCGCCTTTTCAACCATGCGTAATTCATTTGCCCAGTTTGGCTTGGGTGTCCGAACGGGGATCGACCTCCCGAATGAAATGAGTGGATTCAAAGGTTCGGAAACGTCACCAGGTAAGCTGCTTGACCTCGCTATCGGACAGTACGATACGTACACACCGATGCAGCTTGTGCAGTATGTTTCAGCCATTGCAAATGGCGGTAACCGCATGAAGCCGCATATGGTTAAGGAAATCCGTGATCCTGTTGATAATAATGAGGAATTGGGTCCTGTTGCGGAAGACGTTTCACCAACTGTCCTTAATCGTCTTGAGATGAAGGAAGAATGGATAGAACGTGTGCAGAGCGGTTTCGAGAAAGTTTCGATGGAACAAGGCGGAACAGCTTATACTTACTTTGGGAATAAGTCATATACGGTAGCGGCTAAAACCGGAACGGCGCAAGCGTTCTATGATGGTCCGAACCGAGCGGATTATAGCGAACCTCAAGATACGATGAATATCACGTTGGTCGGCTATGCCCCTGCTAAAAATCCGGAAGTTGCTTTTGCTGTTGTTGTCCCGTGGGCTTATCAAGGACATTCGGGCCACAGCATGAGTAAAGAGATAGGTGAAGAAATTATGGATACTTATTTCGAACTGAAAAAAGAACGGGCTAAGAAGGAAAATACCGAAACCTCGACTGATTTGAAAGTGGAGAATGGTAAAGACGTTCAAAAGGACCAGGCTGAAGTTAGGGAAAGTCAAGAAAATGAATAAAAGGTTAAAACACGTTTTTGGGTAAAACCGAAAGCGTGTTTTTTTTGCATTTTATAGGACTGGATCAGTACAGTTCTTTCGTCTTTACAATTAACACACAATTGTTTACTGAATATTTACAAACGCTTTAAACGGAATTTACAGTCTGAACGTATGATGTGAGAGTAGGACAAAATATTCATATAAAATTCTTAGGGGGATTTACAAATGAGACGTTTCAAATTTATGGCTATGACCGCAGTAATGGGTGGAGTAATCGCAGTGGCAGCTGGATGTGGATCTAATGATACTTCAAACAGCGGTAAAGGAAATGAAGCGGCTTCAGATCAACTGCAGGGCGAAGTTATTACGGATGGTTCTTCAACGGTCTTTCCGATCATGGAGGCAGTTGCCGAAGAATATATGGCTACACAGCCTGATGTGAAGGTTTCAGTGGGATCGTCAGGAACAGGTGGGGGATTCAAGAAATTCATCGCTGGTGATACGGACCTAGCCAATGCATCCCGCCCGGTCAAAGAAGAAGAAAGTGCCTTACTTGATGAAAATGGAGTTAAATATACAGAATTGAAACTGGCATTTGACGGTATTTCAATCGTCGCCAATAAAGATAATGAATTCATCGATTCACTAACAGTCGAAGAGCTTCAAAAACTTTGGGTTGATAATGGAAAGGTGAAGAAATGGTCTGATATACGTCCTGAATGGCCGAAGGAAGAAATTAAATTCTACTCTCCGGGAACAGATTCAGGCACATATGATTATTTCAATGAAGTGATCCTTGAAGAAAAACCAATGGTGGAAAATGCTACGCTTTCAGAAGATGATAACGTTCTTGTACAAGGTGTAGAAGGTGATAAGAATGCGATTGGATTCTTCGGTTATGCCTACTACTCTGAAAATAAAGATAAGTTAAAGATCATTTCCATCGACAACGGAAAAGGTGCAGTAGAGCCAACGCATGAAACGATTAAGAGTGGGGAGTATGCACCATTGTCACGTCCACTTTACACATATGTAGCTAATAAGTCGGTAGCTGAAAAAGAACAAGTTGCAGATTATACTCAATTCGTCATTGAAAATGCAGGAGAGCTTGCTGAAGAAGTGGGTTATATCAGCCTGCCGGAAGAAGAGTACAAGAAAGATCTTGATAAATTAAAAGAACTGGAAAAATAAACGATATTACAGGCTACTGATATCCCGCCTTGACTCGATTAAGGCGGGGGTAACAGCTTGTAAATCCAAATATTGCGTGTCTGAAATGGAGGATGCAAGTTGGAACTTAGAAAAACAGAAACCTATTCTGTACAGCAAATGATCCTGGAAAAGAAAAGTAAGAAAAAAATGAATATGGAAAAAGTCATACCTAAGCTTTTGTTCCTTACGGCGGCAATTTCCGTTTTCACTACAATCGGGATCATCCTGACGCTTATATTTGAAACATTTATCTTTTTTGACAGAGTATCTATCGTCGAGTTTTTTACAGAAGCTAAATGGCTGCCATTTGCATCTACACCTTCCTTTGGGATTATGCCCCTTATTGTTGGAACGTTGAAGATAACAGTCATAGCAGCGGTGGTTGCAGTTCCAGTCGGGCTTGCAACAGCCATTTTCTTGAGTGAATATGCATCTGAGAAAACACGGAGAATCATCAAGCCGATTTTAGAAGTTTTAGCTGGGATTCCTACTATCGTTTACGGCTTCTTTGCCTTAACTTTTGTAACACCGGTTTTGCGGGATTTATTTCCTTTCCTTGACATGTTCAATGCCTTAAGTCCTGGGATCGTTGTAGGTATCATGATCATGCCGATGATAGCCTCTTTGTCGGAAGATGCCCTTGTATCGGTACCGAAGTCGATTCGCGAAGGTGCGTATGCTTTAGGAGCAACGAAACTCGAAACGACAATTAAAGTGGTATTGCCAGCAGCCATTTCAGGTATTGTGGCATCCATCGTTCTTGCTTTATCCAGAGCGATCGGGGAAACCATGATTGTGAGTGTTGCCGGTGGCTCGACACCAAATATGAACATGGATGTAACATCATCGATTCAAACGATGACCGCTTATATCGTTCAGGTCAGTTCGGGGGATGCAGGGTACGGGACAACGATTTACTACAGCATATATGCGGTTGGAATGACACTGTTCGTCTTTACGCTTATCATGAATTTACTGGCGCAGTTCATCTCTCGCAGGTTCAGGGAGGAATATTAAGACATGAAACTGATTAACAAAAGTCATGTTGCAAAAAAAATGCCCGTTAGGCTGGCTGTTAACACGATTTGTAAAGGATTATTCTTCTTGGCAACATTGGTTGGCCTCATTGTATTGGCCATCTTATTTTATCGGATATTCACTCAAGGAATTGGTAGTCTGAATGGGGATTTCCTTCAGAATTTCGCTTCCAGGAAACCTGAAGAAGCTGGTATAAAGGCAGCGCTGATCGGTTCAATATGGTTGATGGTAGTGGTGGCTCCAGTTTCCCTGCTGCTAGGTGTTGGAACGGCCATTTATTTAGAGGAATATGCCAGGAAGAATTGGATCACCACTTTTATCAAAGTGAATATTTCCAATTTGGCTGGTGTCCCGTCAATAGTATTTGGACTGCTGGGCTTAACGGTTTTCGTTCGTGCTCTAGCCTTGGACCGGTCCATATTGGCAGCAGGCTTGACCATGAGCCTACTGGTTCTCCCGGTCATCATAGTTGCTGCCCAAGAGGCCATACGTGCAGTTCCTCGTGATTTAAGGGAAGCTTCATTTGGAATGGGTGCTACAAAGTGGCAAACGATTTTGAAAGTGGTTCTACCTGCTGCGATACCTGGAATTTTAACTGGGGGCATACTTGCTTTGTCACGGGCAATCGGTGAAACGGCGCCATTAGTGGTTGTTGGCATACCAATGTTCATCGCCTTTTTACCTCAAACGGTCATGGATACATTTACAGTACTGCCAATGCAAATCTATAACTGGACATCTCGTCCGCAGGAGGAATTCCAGCAGGTGGCTGCCGCGGGAATCATCGTTTTACTCTTCCTGTTAATCTTCATGAATTCAATAGCGGTTATAATTCGAAATAAATTCCAGAAAAGATACTGATAGGAGGAAGGAAGCATGAATATGACCTTAACGAGAGAACAAGAGTCACCGGCAATCGGGATCGATCATGTCGGATCAGCAGCCTTGACGGAAAAGGTGTATGAAACATCCAATCTCAATTTATGGTATGGAGAAAACCATGCTTTGAAAAATATTAATCTGGATATGCATCAAAATGAAGTGACGGCCATCATAGGGCCTTCAGGATGTGGGAAATCCACCTACATCAAAACATTGAACCGAATGATAGAACTAGTCCCGGATGTTAAAACGACAGGCCAGATCAAATATAGGAACAGGAATATCCTCGATCAGTCCTATAAGGTGGAAGATTTAAGGACACAGGTGGGGATGGTCTTCCAAAAGCCTAATCCTTTTCCTAAATCAATTTATGAAAATGTTGTATACGGACCAAAGATCCATGGAATTAAAAATAAAAAAATTCTTGATGAGATCGTTGAAAAGAGTTTAAAAGGGGCAGCCATTTGGGATGAAGTGAAAGACCGTCTTCATGAAAATGCATATGGACTTTCAGGTGGACAGCAACAGCGCCTTTGTATTGCCAGATGTTTGGCAATCGAACCAGATGTCATTTTAATGGATGAACCGACTTCTGCCCTTGATCCGATATCCACTTTGAAAATAGAAGAACTGGTCCAAGAACTGAAAAAGGATTTCAGCATCATCATCGTTACCCATAACATGCAGCAGGCTGCACGTATCTCTGATAAAACGGCCTTCTTCTTAAATGGGGAAGTCATCGAATATTCCGACACTAACACCATCTTTTCGAACCCGAATGATAAGAGAACAGAAGATTATATTACCGGACGTTTTGGCTAATGAAAAGGAGATGCGACAATGGTTGTTCGTGAAAATTTTGAGCTTCAATTAAAAGAATTGCAAGAGAAAATAGTGAAGTTGGCTAATTTAGCTTCAGGTGCGATATCAAAATCATTTACCGCACTGGAAAACAAGAATGTTGAAGAGGCTCTTGAAGTTATTGATGATGATACAATAGCTGATTTACTAGAAGAGGAAATTAATGACTTTGCAATTTTACTGATTGCTAAGCAACAGCCGGTTGCGATTGATTTAAGGCGTATCATTGCTGCCATAAAAATAGCTTCAGATATTGAAAGGATGGCGGATTTTGGCGTCAATATCGCTAAATCAGCCATCCGAATCGGTGACCAGCCATTTATTCTGCCTTTAACGCCATTAAAGCAGATGCATGATATTACATTAAAGATGATTGAACTTTCGATAGATGCATTCGAGAAGGAAGATGTTGTTCTTTCAAGAGAAATCATTGAAATGGATGATGAGGTCGATCGCTTTTATGGAGAGATGATTCGAAGTCTCCTTCGACTTTCAGATGAAAAAAACCTTCAGCAGATCACACAACTTTCTTTAATTGCCCGTTATTTAGAAAGAACGGCTGACCATACAACGAATATAGCTGAAAACATTTATTTTCTAGTAAGAGGGAGATATATTGGCAGGAATGAATGAACCCATCCTGAAAAAAGAGAGGCTTTTAAATGGACCATGTCCGAGAAAAAGTCTCTCTTTTCATTAATGGGTCAAAGTATTGGCCAATTGTCTATATGTCATATTATTAGTAACAACAAACTCGCCGATTTGTATTTTTTTTGAGAAATCATGGTCATTCATGTAAGCTTCAAATTCAGCAGAATCATCGATGATTTTTTCCTTGGAAAGGCTATCGACAATTTCGGTTGTGGTCATATTAGCTTTCACTTTAATTGTATAGGAGAGAATAGAGGGATCTTTTTTTGAAGCCTCTTCCTCCATTAAATCTTTATCCGGATCCTCAGGTTGGACGGTCTTTTTAGCTTCCTTCATAGGAAGAGTAACGACGAATCCCTGCTTCACGAGCAATTCCTTAGCTTCCTCTGTAGTAGGAGTGGTGCCTTCGAATAATCCGCTGCCATAATAAAAGCCTGCAAAGATTGTTGTTGTAAAAATGATACCGGCGGAAAGACCTTGCAGTCTTGCTTTGTTCATTCTCATTCACCCCGCAATCTTTGCTGCTCGATCACTGAAATGGTTTGTTCCTTCGTTAATGAGGATTGTCTAGCGATCTGGTCTAAAGAAAGACCTTGACTATATAAAGATAGAACCTGGCTTTTTAGAATTTCATGAATAGGTTCGATATCATTGGAATTGACAGTTGATTTATTCTTTACAGGGGGAACAGGGTCGTCCTGGATAACGAATTCCTCTTCAAGAATTTTCACCTTCTTCTTTAATTGGTAGATATCCTGCATATACGTTAGTGTCATCTGTTCTAAATCTTCTTCTAATTTGGTAACTTTATCTTTACCGAAAAAGGAAATGATGAGAAGGACGATCGCTAATGAAAAAAGGAGGATGATAAGTGTTTCCATGTTTTCACCTCAAAAGATAAATTTCGACAATATATTTATATTTTACACATATTTTTAAAAAAATGGAGATTTTCATATTCAAAGTGGGCCGTATATTTCATTTGTTGTCTGTTTTTTTAAAAATATTGTCGAAAAGCCTTATGACCGTCGTTGAAGAAAAAAAATTAGGTATTAAAATGGGAAAAAAACCTTTGGGAGATAACATACATAAAATTCGACAAAAAGTGTTTATTGTCCATCGGCCAATTCAGTGCTAACATAAAGATAGAATAAATCGAAAAAACGAAATATTTTGAATAGTTAAAAATTGATGAACCTATAAGAAAATGGTGTGCAGATTCTAAAGTGGATAGTTTCACTGTCAGCGCCTAACGATAAGTTATATAAGGATAAAGAAGGGGAAGGGATGATTATTATGAATTCGCTATTCGCGTATATGCCGCAGGATAACCAGGATATATTTCGTAAAGGATTAAAGGCTGGGTTATGGATGGATGAGAGTTTTGATTGGTATCCTGAGGAAGATATGATGAGTCATCCTAATGGAGAGATCCGGACACTTTCACAAACATATACCCAAGGACAGGTGACCTTTTCGAAGTTCACGATTAGGAATACCTCATTCGAGACTAAGCGCCCTAAAGTGTTTTTTCACTATGAAAACGCTTTCGAAAGGCAAGCGGTCGCTTTTTACAGCCCGAATGAACGGGCGATTTTACATGTAGCCCCTCAATCGATTGCCTTATTGGGTGGATTGGTGAAAGGAAAGAGCATCGCTCAATATTGCATTCAAGGAAAGGGAAGCCTTTATCAAGAGGGATGCTTCAAATCATTGAAAGAAGGGCTCCTGGCTTATTCACCGCTGGCCAAAGGGGAAGTTACTAGCGTGTTTACGTTAGAGACGGAAATTTTACCGAAAGAATGTGTGGAAGCTGTGGCTTGGGTCATTCATGCTGAAACGAAAGAAGAAGCGAAAGTTATAAATAATCAGCTCCTTCTGACGATGCAAAACGTGAACAATTAAGAATTCAAAAAAGTTAATGTTGGATTTCCCAAAAAACATACTAGCAATTCGCATTGAATAATGCTATTATAGAAAAGTCCTATGTGAAAAAGTCAATATGTTTGGAGGGAAATACACAATGCGCGTGAATATTACATTAGCTTGCACTGAATGTGGAGACCGTAACTATATTTCTAAAAAAAATAAACGTAACAATCCAGACCGTCTTGAGCTTAAAAAATACTGCTCAAGAGAAAAACGCAGCACGACTCACCGTGAAACAAAGTAAGCAACAGGATTTTTCCTGTTGTTTTTTTTATGCATTTTTTTTAATTCCTCGTTCTCTCTTTCCTTTAGTGAATATTTTCAGAATGCACTAATAATTCAGCGATTTCCGCACCGTATTTTCGTAAATGAACAAATATTATGAGATAATGATAGAAGTTGACTAAAGGAGTCGGAAAAGATGAGAGAAAACAAGAATAAGCTCCGCCAAGAAGTTAAGTCCCGTTTAATGGAGCTGACTAAAAAAGAACATGAAGAACTATCGAACAGAATCGCTGAAAACTTATTTTCACTTGAGGAATGGAAAAAAGCTGAAACAATTGGCATCACCATCTCCATTCCTCCTGAAGTTCCAACGGTACGAATCATCGAACAAGCATGGAGTGAAGGAAAAGAAGTGGCTGTACCAAAATGTGATCCTGAAAAAAAGACAATGGAATTCAAAAAAATTTCGTCCTTCAATCAGCTGGAGTCTGTTTATTACGGATTGCTAGAACCAGTGGCTGAAGCAGCCAAGGCTCGCAAAGAGGAATTGGATGCATTGATCGTACCCGGTCTTGCTTTTACCAAGGAAGGGTATCGCCTAGGCTTTGGAGGGGGCTATTATGACCGTTTCCTATCTTATTACCGAGGATATACATTGGCCCTTACATACGAGCTTCAATTAATGGATGAACTCCCGATAGAGGTACATGATATAGCGGTCGGCAAGCTCATTACCCCATCCAGGGTTATACGCACGTACGCCCATTAAGAAGAAGTTAATTATTTATCACTTTTAGCTCATAAAAATCCTGCCCTGTATCAAACTATTGATAGGAGGGATTGTTATGCTTCGATTAATTATTCAAATCTTCTTGGTTGGTTTAGTTGTTTATGCAGGTTACCAAAACCGGTACCGCCTGATAAATGTTGTGCTGTCCAACGGCATACTGAGAAGATTTCTAGTGACTAAATCCTTGGATATGCCAATGTTCAGGGATAAAATGATGCAAAGCATGTTCACTCAGACCAAATGAGGCTGCCGGCATCTTAAAAAGGAACCTGATCAGGGGTTCCTTTTTTATTTATAAGGATAGGGGGAGAGTGGATTTTAAACTGTCTCCTTTTTTACTTTTTACATGATTTCGTCTATAGTTTTAATTAAAGAAACAGGAATTAGAAGCTTAAGTTTCATTGGAAAGTAGGGAAGGCATTGGGATTTAAAGAGGATTATTTGTTTTGGGAAACCATAAGGGAGCTGTCTGCCCATTATGATTATCGAATGATCACTGTCACGGAAAACCATCAGGAGATTTGGCTTGAGAGTGATAAGAATAAAGAGTTTCCAGTCATAAGGCTCATTCGGCATGATTTGGATTGGGCTAATTGGCTGAAACGCGATATCGAACGAACATTGCAGAATGGGGAAAGAATCAGAAGGAAATTATACAAAAAGCCCATAAACATATTAAGTATCTATGTTAGTAAATTCGCCCCGGTGGATGATCATGACTTTAGTTCACGGGTGGCCTCTTTTAATAAAACGAATGTTAACACGTTTCTTCTAACTTGTGAAAACGTTCATGATTCGTTGCAAAAACTTGAACATGTGTTGAAAAAACCACTTTCAATTCAAATTCTTGAAGAAAATGAAATAGATGAGGAAAAGGTTCTCGCAGTAAAGAAGGACGCCATCTCGGAGTCAGTCAAAAAGGCTAAGGCTGAGCAGAAGGTATTTCAAAATGCCAATAAGCCATTTTTTACATATATATTCATGGCGATACAAATAGCTGTGTTCATCTTGATGGAGTTTAACGGGGGCAGCACCAATTCCAAAACTTTGATTGAGTTTGGCGCTAAATTTTCCCCTTATATCATACAAGGGGAATGGTGGCGGTTCTTTACACCGATGATCGTCCATATTGGGTTCATTCATTTACTGATGAATACATTTTCATTGTATTTGATCGGTGCTGAAGTTGAAAGGATTTACGGTAATGCCAGGTTCCTTTTCATCTATATATTCGCTGGTTTCGCTGGAACTCTAGGCAGCTTCATCATGACCCCGAATCTTTCCGCAGGAGCGAGCGGAGCCATTTTTGGCTGTTTTGGGGCACTTCTGTACTTTGGCATCGTCTATCCGAAATTATTCATGCGCTCGATGGGTTCATCGGTGATCGTATTGATCATCATTAACTTAATATACGGTTTCACCGTTTCGGGAATTGACAATGCAGGGCATATCGGAGGTTTGATCGGAGGGTTCTTGGCTGCAGGAGTGGTACATCTGCCAAAATCCAAGAATATCTTTCGGCAGCTAGCTTTTCTGTTAGGGACGGCAATACTGACCAATGCCCTGCTTCAATTTGGTTTCAATCATCAGGAAAGTGCAGCCATAGATGATAATACCATGGCCATGGTGGCCCAAAAGTATATTGATGATGATGAAGAGGATAAAGCGGAAGAGATGTTACTCAATTATGTTGATGCAAATCCTGATGCACCGCTATCGCTTTTTATGCTAGGAAATTTATCTTATGATAAAAAGGACATTTACAAAGCTAGGGATTATTATGAAAAAGCGATTGAAAGTAATCCGGACTTGCATGAAGCCCATTACAACCTTGCCTTAGTTTACATGAATCTAGATTCACTCGATCAAGCTAAGGAGCAAGCTGATAAGGCTATTGAGCTTGCCCCGGATAATAAGTCTTACACTAAACTGCTGGCGGAAATTGACAAGCAACTATAACTTTTGACGCAGCATGATTGGGGTACCGTCTTTCAGGGTAAACAAGACAAGTATTTCACTTTGATTCTTCGCCATAAGCAATAGGGGGATGGTGCTACCTTGTGGACTCACAGTGGATCCATCCTCCTTTTTTATTCCCAACACATAATTTTTGTAAAGTCCTTCCCACAGTTTTCCCACAATTTCTTCCCGTTTGAATTGGGGGAAGGCAGCAAGCCATTGATTTTTCTTTGCGGGCAAATCTGTTAAAGAGATGATTTTGTACTGATCCAGATCAAGCTGAAATGCTTGACCGGCTTTTTCCAAACCATTTCGAACCGTTTGATCTGTCAAACCGTCCAGCGTTTTTTTCCATTGAATCTGTTCTTCTGAAAGGGGACGGTGGAAAAATTGAAAAACCGGTGTCGTAACTGTATAGAGTTTATCTTTACTGAGCTGCTGGGCACTGGTGAAAATTGTGTCACTCGGATGAACCTCGGCATAATGAAACGTTACCGCTTCATAGCGCCCACTCTCGGATTCTTTAGATTTCGCTTTTTGAGAGAGGTCTTGTTTATTTTGGCGCCAATTTTTTAAAGCTCCTGTCAATTTTCCATTTTTGTATAAAAGCGATACGTCCTGACGTAAGTAAGCAGGCCGGTCCAACGAAGAATCCACCCTCCAAGTGATGGTATAGGTGGAATCCCCGATAGCCTTCGGAGTCAGGCGGGTGGAAGCATGTTCAAAATGGAGCGAGGAATCGATGGGAAAAAAAATGATGGTTTCCTCTGTCTGTTTATGATTTGATAAATAAAGGATGACAAAAATGGTGGTTAAGACCAAAAAGACGGTATACTTCAATTGTACTTTCATTTTTCCCCTCCGTTTTCACGCGTGATGAATGGTTTAAAAACATTAAGCTGCTAAATCAAATCGAAAGAGTCCACAATCTTGATATTTCATCATATGAATACAGTTGGACATGTATGAGGGGGATGGGGGAAATTATCAAAAGAGGTAATGGGCGCTTGTTACAAAGAGGCTGATTCGATATACTTTCATATAGAAAAGAGTAAAGAGGTTTACTATGAAAACATATTATGATCTTCAACAATACTTGAAAAGATTCGGTACATTTATCTATATTGGTGATCGCTTAGCCGAGCTTGAACTGATGGAAGCCGAAATAAGGGAAATCCACCGTATGCAGATGATGGATACGAAAGATTATCAAATGGCACTCCTTTTAATTAGGCAGCAATTGTCACTTGAAAGGGAAAAACAGAAAAAAAATTGATAAAAAGGGTGAGAATGATGGAAAAGTGGCTAATGGGTGTGGATTTAGGCGGTACAACTACCAAACTTGCTCTGATCAATTTATACGGAGAGATTATTCATAAATGGGAAATCAGCACGGACATCTCCGAAAAGGGAAAATTCATTACGATTAACATAGCCAAAGCAATTGATGCGAAGCTCGTTGAACTTAATGAACCGAAGAGTAAGATAGTAGGGATAGGTATGGGGGCTCCCGGCCCTGTGAAATTTGTTAACGGTTCCATATATGAAGCCGTCAATCTTGGCTGGAAGGACTATCCGTTAAAAGATTTATTGGAGGTGGAGACATCTCTTCCAGCAGTTATCGATAATGATGCCAATATGGCAGCTTTGGGAGAAATGTGGAAAGGTGCCGGTAATGGTGCCAAAGACCTCGTTTGTATAACTCTAGGAACGGGTGTAGGCGGCGGGATCATCCATAATGGGCAAATCGTGCATGGTACCAGTGGGGCTGCTGGAGAAGTAGGGCATATAACGGTCGTAACGGACGGAGGGGCACCATGCAATTGCGGCAAGACTGGTTGTTTGGAAACGGTTGCTTCGGCAACGGGAATCGTCCGTATGGCTTTAGAAGCCTTGAATGCCGCCGATGAAAAGTCAATGCTTCAGCAGAAAGTCGAAGAGGGAAATTCGGTTACTTCCAAACTGTTATTCCAATGCGCTGCAGCAGGTGATCCTTTATCCAAAGCTGTGGTAGATAAGGTAGGCAATTACTTGGGGCTGGCACTATCACATGTTGGGAATGTCATGAATCCAGATAAAATAGTCATTGGTGGGGGCGTTTCACAAGCGGGAGACATTTTGCTTGATCCTGTCCGTTCTGCCTTCGGAAAGTATGCATTCAAACGGGTTAGTAAATCAACGAAAATCAGCCTGGCCACACTAGGCAATGATGCAGGGGTAATAGGTGCAGCCTGGCTCATTAAAAGCCAACTGAATACGTAATCCCTTGCTGCCCTGTGGCAAACAGGGGTATAAGAAAAAAAGATGGAATCTTCAAAAAGTTCCCCGTTTTGAGGGGTGGGGGCTATCGTTCCTGCTTTTGTATAGGGGGAGAGAACCATGACCCATGATTGAGGCGCTCTGGATCAATAGCTCCAGCGCTTCTTCGATGAGGAGGGACCAGGATTTGAAAAGGGTCTTCAAAAAACAGGGATATTCATTGTTTTGGGTCGTATTAATTTCACTTTGGCTTAAAACATATATTGCTTATAAAACAAGTTTTGAGATAGATATTGATAATTGGATCCAGGAGTTCATACTATTCATTAATCCTGTCAGTTTCCTTTTACTTACTCTTGGCGTTAATATATTTTTAAAAGAAAATAGAAGGACTGCATACTTATTGATCATGAGTTTTTTCATCACCTTCGTTCTCTTTGCCAACCTTGTTTTTTTTCGCTTTTTCAATGACTTTTTAACCATTCCCGTTCTGTTTCAAACGAGCAATATGAACGACCTTGGAAGCAGTGTACATGAATTGATCAATCCGAGTGACCTTTTGTATTTTGCCGATATCCTGTTCTTGATGCTTCTGCTGAAATATAAACCAAAAACATTCCAAGAAAGTCGATACAATCCCCAAGACCGTAAATTCTTTTTGTTAATGGCTTTAGGAGTGACATTTTTTAACTTAGCTTTAGCGGAAGCGGCGCGTCCTGAACTCCTGACAAGAACGTTTGACCGTGAAATCCTCGTTAAGAATATCGGTACATACCATTATCACCTCTATGATGCAATATTACAGACGAAATCATCAGCTCAACGTGCCCTTGCGGATGGCAGTGAATTGTCGGAAATTGAAAATTATGTCCGTGCCAATCAAAAAGAGGCTAATGATGACCTTTATGGTCTGGCAAAAGGCAAAAATGTGATTCTTGTTTCATTGGAATCCACTCAAAGCTTTGTCATCAATAAAACGGTCAACGGTGAAGAAATCACTCCTTTTCTGAACCAATTCATTAAAGAGAGCTATTATTTCAATAACTTTTATCACCAAACTGGTCAGGGGAAAACATCTGATTCAGAATTCATTATTGAGAATTCTCTCTATCCTTTAGGTAGAGGTGCAGTATTTTTCACTCATGCGCAAAATGAATACAAAGCCACCCCCGAAATCTTAACGGAAAAAGGTTACTATACGGCCTCCTTGCATGCCAATAATAAGAGCTTTTGGAATCGTGACATAATGTACGATTCTCTTGGGTACCAACGGTTTTATGATAGTGATGAATACAAAATCTCTGAAGGGAACTCCATCAATTGGGGTTTGAATGATAAATCGTTCTTCAAGCAATCAATCTCTCACTTGAAGAGGATGCCTGAGCCTTTTTATGCCAAGTTCATAACGCTAACCAATCATTTTCCATTCACTTTGAATGAAGAAGACCGAACATTGGAACCATACGGTTCGAATTCCAAAACATTGAATCAGTATTTTCCGACCGTGCGTTATACGGATGAAGCCTTGGAACGATTTATCGGCGATTTGAAACGTGATGGATTATATGAGGATTCCATTATTGTACTATATGGAGACCATTATGGAATTTCGGAAAATCACAACTCTGCCATGAGCCAGTTCCTTGGGAAGGAAATCACGCCTTTCGAATCCATCCAACTACAGCGTGTCCCGCTCATCATACATGTCCCAGGGCAGGAAGGAAAAACGATTTCCACCGTTTCCGGCCAAATTGATGTAAGGCCGACTCTCCTTCATTTATTGGGAATTGAAAATGATGATTATATCGAATTCGGCAAAGATCTATTTTCTGAAGAGAAATTAGAATTCACCGTTCTTCGCGATAGCAGTTTCATCACGAAGGAATATCTATATACGATGGATACCTGCTATGATAAAAAGACCGGAGTGGCGACTGAAAAGGATTCATGTGAGAAGTATTTGGAAAAGGCAAAGCAGGAGCTTGATTACTCCGACAAAATCATTTACGGGGATTTGCTCCGATTTTATGAGCAACATTGAAAAAGAAACCTGGCGCAATCCAGGTTTTTTTGTTTATTTCAGGAGAATCAGTACCCATACAATTATGAAACACGTGAGACTTCCTGAACATCTTTCTGTCTTTCGATTCATAAAGATAAAACAATGAAAGGGGCGGAGCAGAATGAAAGTTGTAAGCAGAAGCGGGGATGATTTGGCATATTACAGTCAATTGTTCCAAATTCCTCGGGTTTTGATAGAGGATGCCAATCCCGCCATTACTGGCGGTGTTTTTCCAATTGGCGTGGAAGTACAGATACCTGGATACATTGTTCAGGAAGAGTCCCGGTTAGATATCGATTTTTCCGAAATCGCTTTACAATATCACCTGCCCATCGATGGGATATTATTGTTGAATCAAGATGGACAAAAACCTTTTTCTGTACCTGTCCGGGTGATGAATCCCATGATTGTCACCGACAAGCCCTATGGATATCAATCACTTCTTGACGATCTTGATATTCTATCTTTTCATTATCCCTTTATTAAGGTTGAATCGATCGGGAGGAGTGTGTTGGGAAAAGAACTCCTTGAGGTAAGAATCGGTCAAGGTGAAAAGATCATACATTATAACGGTTCATTCCATGCCAATGAATGGATCACTTCGACGGTTTTGATGAAATGGCTGAATGATTTTCTGCTGGCAGTAACGAATGATCGTACACTATGCGGAATGGATTGTATGCCCTTCTATCGGGATATGACCATTTCGATAGTTCCAATGGTGAATCCGGATGGAGTCGAGCTTGTCCTAAAGGGGGAGGAGGCGGCAGAGGGGAAGGTTGATGTTTTAAAAATAAATAATGGTAATCCTGCCTTTTATGCTTGGAAAGCCAATATCCGCGGTGTAGATCTGAATAATCAATATCCTGCCAATTGGGAGATAGAAAAGCGTAGAAAGATTCCAAAAACGCCTGCCCCGAGAGATTTTCCAGGAGAGACCGCGTTATCAGAACCAGAAGCATTGGCCATGAAGGAGCTGGCAATAAGACGGAATTTTGAAAGAGTGCTTGCACTTCACACCCAGGGAAAAGAATTCTATTGGGGATATGAGGGACATGAACCTGAACAGGCAGCCAATGTTGCGAGGGAGTTTGAGGAGCGCAGCGGATATCGGGCCGTACAATACGTTGACAGCCATGCTGGGTATAAAGATTGGTTCATTCAGGAATTCAAACGCGGCGGATTCACAATCGAACTGGGAAAAGGCATCAATCCGCTTCCGCTATCCCATTTGCCTGGTATATATAAAGATTCTGTCAAGATTTTGATGGCAGGTCTATATATGTGATGCATCCCCATAAGGAATATACTTCCAAAAAAATATAAGATAATTATCCGCCACATTTTCTCTTTTTTACTTTATAATGAAAGAGAGTAAGGATTCGATTGGTTTATTCCTTACTCTCTTTCTAATGTCTTGCTCACAAATGCCAGGCGTTTTTTAGTTTTGAAGTGGGAGGTGTGTGGGGATTAAAGTATCCAAAGCGGCACTTTGTATGCGGCTTTCCATTTGTAAGATGTTGTGTTTCGTCCCATTATTTATCTCCACTATCCTTCTTATCTCGGCTTGTGAGCCTTCCAAGGACCTTAGTAAACCCGTAAATGATACGGAAAAAGAACACTCCCAATCTAACCTGGAAACTTCAGTAAGCAATTTAAAGGTCCCGACTGCAGAATTGGAAAAAATCGAAGCCATTTTTGGATGGCTGGATTCTAAAACCATTTTATATTCTGTTAAGCGGGATGGTAATGAATTATCCCAGTTGATGGCATGGAATTTGGAAACGAATGATACTTCCGTATTCTATCAGCCGGCTTTTGCGTTTTCTGAAGTATCGATCAGTCCGTCTGGTACGCATATTTTGTTATCGTCCTTCACCTCTTCGGGTAAAGCATCAATCACCATACTTGATAAAACGGGAAATCCACTGTATTCAGTGGCGATACCAGCCTATGAATTAGCTTATGAGTGGAATTCATATAAAGATGGCCGGTTGTTTTTATCGAGTTTTTATGAAGATTGGACATACAACAGTTATATGTTGAACCCAGATGAACAAACAATGGAAACATTGGACTTTCCGCAGCCCTTTGCTCAATGGGCAAGTGAAAATGAATTGATGTTTCTCGATTGGGACAGGGAAGAACCTGCTTTGACGGCTCCCCTAGAAAAAAAAGCGCTGAATGAGGATGGAGCTGACAGCCTTATGCTCGATGTCATTCACTTTAAAAAAATGAAACAAGCGCTGATGACGATTCAAGTGGAGACAGAAAAACAAGATCGGGGTACATATGCATTTTATGATCAAACAAACAAGCCGATCCACTCTTTTTCCGTGCCACTATTGAAAAGCTTTTCAGATTGGGTGATTCCATCCTATGATTTCATTGAAAAAAACAAGGAATTCATAACGTTTATTCCTAATGAATCAAAAGATGCGGACCAATATGAGGGAAGGTTTACCTTAACTAAATTTAATTGGGAAAAAGGCACACAAGAAGAATTGATGAAGGACATGGAAAATGAACCATTAAGCTGTTCGCTTGATGGCAACTTCTGCTTATATGGATATCAATTTGAGAAAATCATTGATATGAAAACCCATCAAATACAAAGATTGTTCAAACAAACATGATGACCTAAAACAAAAGCTCGCCAGATGGCGAGCTTTTTTCTTCAATGGGCAACAGGAAAACCGCTGTTGATGACAGTCATTACAGTGAACCAGCCAAACACGACTGCACTGCCGGCTGCAAAAATGAATCCTAAGAAGTTTCTCTTTTTTAATGAGGTAAACACAGCTGCTACTGCTAAAATAGCCACAAGTCCGAAAACAACCATTAATATCATGTCAAAACCCCCTTTTTCGTAATGAATACCTAATCCCTAATAATATACCCAGAGAATAAAGCAACTACCAAAAATATGTAGAAAAGATTGCATTTGTTAATATCTTAATATTTTTTCAATTATTTGTCGAGGTTTAAAAGGTGACACTTCTATGACTTGAGTAATCTGGATTAACATTAGCAGCTTAATTAGTGTAAGATGAAGATAGAAAATCATATTGGAGTTGATGGAAATGAAATGGACACAAATTCCTCTAGGCCCGCTGCAAACGAATTGTTATGTAGTTTCCGATGGACAGGATTGCATCATTTTCGATCCGGGTGAAGAGCCTCAGAAAATCATACAGTACATACAAACAAAAAAATTAAAGCCTTTGGCGATTTTATTAACACATGCACATTTTGACCACATCGGTGCTCTTGATGCTATTCGGGATCATTATGGGATACCGGCATATATTCATGAAAAAGAGGCCAAGTGGCTACTTGATCCCGCATTGAATGGTTCCCAAAACTGGTTCCCTGAAAATCCAATGCGCATGAAGCCTGCCGATCACATCCTAGCAAATGAGCAAGAACTTACTATTGGAGGATTCACTTTCGAAGTATTCGAAACCCCCGGACACTCACCAGGGAGCGTTTCGTATTATGCGAAGGAGCAACGTCTTCTCTTTTCAGGGGACGTCTTGTTCCAAGGAAGCGTTGGCAGAACCGATTTAATAGGCGGAAGCGAGGCAGTGCTGTTAAATAGCATTGAAACGAAGTTGCTGACACTTACTGATGATGCTATCGTTTTTCCTGGTCATGGGCCTGTCACGACCATTCTAGATGAAAAGAATACCAATCCCTTTTTGAGATAATGACTTTTGCAGGTGCCATATGGCACCTGCTTCTTAATTATGTAAAAATATTGAAATGATTCATTTCCGGAACTATACTGAATATAAAAAACCGGGGTCTTCCCTAGTGTGCATGACTTTTCTGATTCTGCTCTGAAGTTAAGTGGCATATATTAACACTTGTTGGAAATATTCATTTTGTAAGGATGCACTCTTATGACTGTAAGTTGAAAATTTTTTGTGATCTTTAAAATTTGGTTTTGAGTATGATTGGCGAAAAAAAAACTTATTCATGTCAGCGCACCTAGTTTTATAAAGAAAAAGGATAGCTTAATTTTTCAATATGATGGAAGATCATGGAGACGGAGGCATTGTGTTGGAAAATCACTTGAAGGAATTGATTGCAGGAAGCCACCAAAAAAGAATCTCCTATCATGACTATATGGATGCTGTTTTATATACGCCAAATATAGGCTACTATGCACGCGCAAAAGAGAAGATTGGCTCAAGAGGGGATTTTTATACGTCTGGCAATGTTGGGGATGCATTTGGGAGATCACTGGCCAGATGGTTCGTTTATTTGATAAAAAGGTGTGGAGTATCACCACGAATCATCGAGGTCGGTGCAGGGGACGGTAAGCTGGCTTATGACATCCTCGTTTTCATAAAAGAAATGGAACCGCAGATATGGGACTCTCTGACTTATATCCTTGTGGATGGCAGTCCATTTCATAGAAAGATTCAGCAGGAACGTATAGGGATGTTCAAACAGGCAGTTTCTGCTGCCAGTTTAGAAAAATGGACGAATGTAAATGGAATCGTCTTTTCAAATGAACTTTTCGACGCGTTGCCTGTACATGTCATTGAAAAGTATAAGGGGGCCCTGGTAGAGGTATTCGTCACTGAAAAGGAAGGCGATTTGGTAGAAGAGAGGGAACCTTTGGACAACCCTGACATTCTATCTTACCTTACTGAACGATCTATCACCTTAAATGAAAAACAACGATATGAAGTTCCATTAAAAATGGTCCGTGAATATGAGAAGATCGTTTCCAGTATCGAATCGGGCATTCTCCTTACAATTGATTATGGCTATACCGATAGGGAATGGAAGGAGCCAGCTCATCTTCAAGGGAGCTTGAGGGGCTATTATCAGCATCAAATGATTAAAGATGCACTTATGTATCCTGGTGATATGGATTTGACGACACATATCCATTTTGACACATTAATCGAGATTGGAAAAAGAAAGGATCTTTCCAATCAGGGGCTTTTTCTTCAAAATGAATTTTTGCTTAAAGCAGGGATATTAGAGGAATTGAAGGATCATCAAGGAACTGATCCATTCTCGAAAACGGCAAAGCGTAATCGTGCAATTCGAGGGCTAATCGTTCCAGGGGGATTTAGTGAACATTTCAAAGTGTTGCTTCAATCGAGGAATTTAGCAGAAGATGTAAGAATATTTCCTGAATGGTGACAAGTAAAAACCCATGAATCCAAAATTCATGGGTTATGTAATATTGCTTGTTCTTAATGCGCAGCACCCGGAGTCATCATAAATACGCTCCAGTAGGAAAATCCTGCAAAGAAAACGGTAAGATAGGCGCCGAAAACATAAATATACATGCGCTCAGATAATTTCAAATAACTTAAAAGTACAAAAAAGATCGTTTGTGCAAAGAAAAGCAAAGACGTTTGATGCATATGGCCAAGATAAAAGAAAATTGCCATAATTCCTGTCCAAAATCCACATACTCTGAACATGCGTTCCACCCGAATCCCTCCTTATGTCTAGACGTGTACATTCTAAATAATTATAAATGAAATTGTAAGGTAATGTAAAGGATGCCTTTTGTTTCTATGTGAGAACCGAAGCCTGGTAAGAGCATGTTGCACAATTGGACATCATATTTTCTAATTCCACAATATTGACATTCTCAAACAAGGCTTCGAACATACCTTTTAAAAATGAATTATGCATGGAGCAGATTGTTCCTGGCTCCACTTCAGTAACTTCCTTAAACGGGCAATTGAAGATACGGAAGTATATTTTATTTTCTTCTTCGCTTGCTTGTATTTCAGGAGATAACCCTGCGATGGTAGCCGCATTTTTAAGCATGTTGACTTTTTCCGCAAAAGCAAGTCGATCGATCGTCGTCGAGTTCAGGGCTAGTTGCTGATTGATCAATTCCTCCCCGAATACTTTTCCCGTTTCGTAAAGAGCCTGTTTTCCTTGTTCCCCTAATGTCATCATCGTCTGGATAGCGATCCTTGAAAGCAGCTGATAATTCCTATATGGAAAATGAAGCTGAATGACTTTATCGGATAGTCGATAAAGTCTGCTGGGGCGACCGCCTTTCCCGGTCTTTCGGGCATCCGATGTCAACATATCGATATCCTCAAGTTTTGACAAATGTAGACGGGCAACATTTGGATGGATGTTAAATGAATCGGCGATTTGCTGTACCGATACATCACCATGGTTGTTCACAATATGCTGATATATATAATATCTGGTGGGATCAGCTAACACGTTTGTTATTTTTAACGTTTGTTCCATTACACCCTCCTGCTATTCCATAGTTTTCCTATGTTCATTATAATGCAGGCATAAAAAAATGGAATAAGAGAAAGGGCAAACTCCCTTTAGTTTAAAAAAAGTTCACAATTAAAACCGTTTAATAAAGCAAAAATCTATACAATGATTGTACAAATATTATACAATAGTTATATAGGTTATTAATGTATACAAAATGTGAACGGGGAGTGATTAGTATGGCACAGTTAACTTTCTTTTCGTATCCAAGTTGTACATCTTGCCGCAAAACAAAAAAATGGTTAAGGGCCAATCAAGTTTCCTTCGATGAGCGGCATTTATTCAGAGAAACTCCAACTGTAGCAGAGTTAAAAAGAATTCTTGAATTGACATCGGAAGGCCTTGATGAAGTCTTAGCAACAAGAAGTGAAGCTTACAAAGACTTACAAGTTAATATTGACGAAATGATGCTTTCTGATGTAATCCAATTATTAACAAAGGAACCGAAGTTATTAAGAAGACCCATCCTCATAGACGGGGAAAAACTGGTGATTGGTCATAATGTAGACGCATTAAGGAATTTGGTTTCCCATAAGATTGATTTGAAAATGAGCATGTGAGACGATTCTCGAAGTTTTTTCGGGAATTTTTTTTATTCTGAAGCAGGAATTTGTCGTGGATTGTCGAATCCATACAACAAGAATCATAGGAGGTGATGAATGAATTGATATCGATTGAAAAGACCGCAGAAAAAATACTGACCCGTGCTGTACAGGAATCGGCATCGGATATCCACATTTTTTTTCGCAAGGAGGGTCCTCTCATCCAATTCAGGATAGATAATAAGCTTGTTCCAAAAGAAACATTATCATTCTTTGAAGCAGAGAGGCTGATCGCTCATTTGAAGTTCCTTGCCTCGATGGATATAGGGGAGAAAAGGAGGCCCCAGAGTGGTGCCATCACCATCAATTTGGCCAACCAGGTGGTCGGACTCCGCCTTTCCACTTTACCGACTGCCCATCTCGAAAGTTTGGTCATCCGCTTAATACCCCAACAGAATATCCTTCCTCTCGAACAGTTATCCTTATTTCCAAGCACCGTTCAAAAATTGATTGCTCTCCTGAAGCATTCCCATGGCATGCTCATATTTACCGGCCCGACCGGCAGTGGAAAAACCACGACACTATATTCCCTGCTTCACCATGCGCATGAGATGATCAATCGAAATATTATTACACTTGAAGATCCCATTGAAAATGTATCCCAAAAGGTATTGCAAGTCCAAATCAATGAAAAGGCGGGGATTACGTATTCTGTTGGTCTAAAAGCTGTCCTGAGGCATGACCCTGACGTGATCATGGTTGGGGAAATCAGGGATGCAGAAACTGCAAAAATCGCAGTGCGTGCCGCATTAACCGGTCATTTGATACTAACAACCATGCATACAAGGGACGCCCAGGGCGCCATCTCCAGGTTACTGGAGTTTGGTGTCAGCTTGCTTGAGGTTGAACAGAGTTTAATTGGCGTGACAGCACAGCGGCTGGTTGAGTTGCGATGTCTTCCATGTAAAGGGGACTGTGATTTAGGTTGCAAAATGACTGCCAGGAATAAAAGGGCAAGTGTATATGAATTGCTATATGGAAAAAGCCTGGCTGATGTTCTCCGGATAATGGGAGATGAAAAAGGAAAGGCAACGGTCAGCTACCGCCAATTGAAGGATGAAATCGGAAAAGCGGTTGCGATGGGCTATGTGGATTCCGGGGAATATGAACGGCTGGTATACCATGAAACCAAAAAGTAAATGGAAGGTAAAAGAGCAGGCGGTCTTTATTTCGAAGCTAGGTGAATTATTGAATCATGGTTATCCTTTGGCGGACGCTTTACATTTTCTTGAGTTTCAGGAATCAAAGAAGAAAGCGGAAGACTTCACTCAGGCTAAAGCCGATTTAAGGAACGGTTACCCGTTGCACATGGTGCTGACCCATCTTGGTTTTCATCCACAGCTTGTAAGTTATATATTTTATGGAGAACAATATGGCGACCTGGAACGGGCGTTGAAAGAAGGAGGGCGATATTGGAAGAAAAGAACCGAGGATATGGATAAAGTAAAAAAGTTAATGGTGTATCCCGTATTCTTAGTCTTTTTTGTAAGCATCGTTTTTTATATTCTTCAGAGTGTTCTTCTGCCCAAATTCCAGACAATCTATTTCACGATGGATGTCGATCAGCACACACTCTTAAAATTAATGGCAGCCTCCACATTCATTCTTCCAGCACTCCCCTTCTTTTTACTCGGGTTGCTCCTATTCTTGTATATACTCAAACGATTTTGGTTTAACGGATTGTGCCCATTAAGGCAGCGAAGGATTTTGATGAGAATTCCGATATTCGGGACCTTCATCAAATTATACGAAACTTATTTTTTTGCTAGCCAATTCAGTGGCTTACTTTCCGGAGGGCTATCGATAAACGATAGCATCAAATTATTCTCGATAAATCAACAGCAGCCTTTTTACCAAAAACTATGCAATATCATTAAGGATGATTTGATCGAGGGCAGATCACTTGAAATGATTTTTCGGGAGCTCCCATATTTTGATGGGAATTTACCGGTGGTCGCTGCAAATGGTCAAAAATACGGCAGACTTGATGCGGAGCTGCTTCATTACAGTCGTTTTTTACTGGAGAAAATTGAAGAGAGAATGAATGCAATCTTGAAAATCATTCAGCCTCTTATGTTCTCATTTATAGGTCTTTTGATTGTATCCATTTATTTGGCAGTTTTGCTGCCGATGTTCTCACTGCTCGAAGGTATATAGGATTTTACTTTTGTATTCTGGAGGTGAAAATGCTCGAAATTCATCTGGTATTCAGATGGTTTCAGGAGCATGAAGATATGTTGAAGAAAGTGATGAATGAACGTGGTTTTACACTAATTGAAATGCTTATTGTTTTACTGGTAATTTCCATCCTTTTGATTATAACAATCCCCAATATTACGAAGAACCAATCCACAATCCAGTCTAAAGGATGTGAAGCATTCGTGAAGATGGCCCAAGCACAGGTACAGGCTTATGAGATCGACAATGCTAAACTGCCCGGAAGTATCAGTGAATTGGAAAGTCAAGGCTACCTCAAACAGACATCCTGTCCTAATGGGGATGATATTAGTTTGGATAGTAAAGGAAAGATAACGGTCGTTGAGTAGGAGAGAAGTGAATATACGGCATTCCAATGGGGGGTATACACTATCTGAAACCCTTATTGTCCTCGTTATTTTTGTACTTCTGATTTCCATCGGCCCTAATCTATATCCTAGCTTCACTAAAGGAATGGAAAATAGGCTATTCCTTTCTCAATTCCATGAAGATCTTTTCTATGCACAACAGTATGCCATCAGTCATGAGAGTTTGATTTACCTCCATATTGATAATACCAAAAAGGTTTATACCGTTTCGTCTTATAAGGAGGGGATCGTTCTAGAGAGAAGCATCCCAAAGGATATACAGTTTTTAAGTGGTACTTTGGGGTTCAGCTTTCATTTTAATCAGTATGGAAATGCTTCAAAAGCCGGAACGATTATGATTGACACCTCAAAGGGAAAGTACAAGTTGGTCCTCAATATCGGTAAAGGGAGGTTCAGGATTGAGAAATTGTAAAGGTTACGTTTACCTTGAGCTGATAGCCGCATTTTCCGTTTGTATATTCCTGGTCCTTGCCATTTTACCAATTCTTGAAGAGTTATTGACGCATCGGAAAGATATTGCCGTAAGGACAGAAGCCCACCATTTATTATATGAAAGATTGACGGCGTTCATGGAAGGGGAGATACAAGCAGTTGGTCAGGAAATCATATACAAAAAAAGATCCTATGAATTGGTTTGGAAGGACCATGGGGATTTTCCGGGAATGATTGAAGGGTGTGTACGTTATGAAGATGAATCGGGCAATCTGGAATCCATTTGTGATGCTGCGAAAAAATGATGGCTTTACGATGATCGAAATGCTTTTTTCTTTAATGATTTTAATGACGACGTCCCTTTTTGTTCTACAGCTTTTTTCAATCATTAACACCCAGATGGGGTCCGTTGATAAATTGCATCCTAAAGAGTGGGAGGTCTTTACCATGCAAATGAAGCAGGAGGTCCGGAGTTCCAAAGTTCAGGATGTAATGGAAAATAAATTATATTTGCTTACAGGTGAACAATTATCATCGTTTGAACAATATGAAGATAAGGTCCGAAGACGAGTGAATGGTATGGGGCATGAGGTCATCTTGCAGAACATTTCGAAATTCCGGGTTGAGAAGGATGGCAGTGTCATTGTTATAAATATTACGGATAAAGCAGGGACTACTTTCAGTCGAAGATTTCATCCTTTCTTTAGGAATGTTACGAAAGTCGATGAATAATCAAAAAGGAGTCGTTTTCCCGATGGTCATGATTGTAGCGAGTGTTTTCATCATGTTCACGATACTAATGATCGATCAGTTTATCATTGATAAAAAGTTTTATAAAGAAGTGGAAGAATCGCTTGTGGCCGACCATCTTGTCCATCTGGCCATCAAGGATGTGACGGCAGAGTGGGGCGACGAGATCCCAAAAATCATCGAGGGGGAAATTTCATATCCCAATGGTGAGGTGCGGTATTCCTTAATGAAGCAAGAAGGTCCTTATGTCTATATCGAGTTTTCTGCCACGACTAAAAATGACCGTGAGGGCAGGGTCATCATTCAATACGATAAAGAAGCGGGGAAAGTGAAAGAATGGTTGGAAAAGCAGGCTGTGTAAAACGAAAAATCAACACTCTTTTAAACGGAAAACGACAGGTTTACGTGTGTTTAGGGAAAAAGCGCAGGAATAAAAGTAGCGTAAACCGGGCATACTTTGCATAGGGTGATGATTTTATATGTCTACAAACGCTTATATTAAATATCTGACGCAGCAGCTTGTCGAGTATTTTAATCTGACGAAAAAAGAACGAAAAGAAAAGCGCCGTCATAGAAAAGAGGATAAAAATCATGGAATGTCCCATTGGTTTGGCATTGTCCCTTTTGCTTTGTCGATGTTCGTAAGGAAAAATATCAAAAAGTAAAACAGATGTCCGAACTTAGGACATCTGTTTTTTTATCGTTCTTTACTTATCCCAACGCCCTATCTGAAAGGTAAAATAATCCTCCGTTGATGATGGATATTCGGATGTTGGGTTCATATTGAGCTTTTAAGGCTTCTTTTTCGGTAAAATAGCTCTCACTTTTTTCGTCCATATCCTTGTAAAAATGCTCCAATAAATTTAAGTCATTCTGCCAGCGCAGCATTGCTTCCTCCGCCCAGGTATGATCATCATCCTCGAAACTGGTTCTTATGTATGTATCCAGTCTTGCCAATCCACTCTTGGGCATGATGAGCGGTGAAAGCGTAAAGGAGTAATCCGGTATTTTTGGGGTGACCTTAATCGGTAAAACCCGACGGTGAAACCCTTCCATGATTTCACCCGAGATTAAATTCAATCCGATCGACATGAAGGTATCTTTTTTACGGTCGCATTGATAGGATATTTTCACATTCAGGGTCAGCCAAGGAAACAAAGGATTATTTCCGCCTTTTGATGGAGGAGTATCCTCAAAAAGTCTAGTATACCCTGCAAGCTTTTTGGTTGATTGTACAATTTGATGAAGGCGGGGGGAGCCAAAATGAATCATTTCTCCCTTTAAGTCGGATGGAGCTTGTTCGGGATCGGTAATGAACGTCATCTGGGCCGGGTTCGGAACGCCACCTGTTTTTTCGAGATAGTGCCAATAAAAGGGTCTGTTCATTAATTCTTTATCCATTTCGATTGTCAATTGGACTGTAAGGTGGTTTGGTGTATTATCCAGTATTTCACAATCATTGGCTTTAAAGTAAGTTAATAAAAAATCATGAATTTCCTGTTGCTGCATGTACCTCACCTTCCTTCATTGATTGTGCGAATTGGATTAACGATGAAAAATTATCCATCTTGATTTTCATTTCTCCCTCTGTTTTGGACTCGCCGACCACATCAATTAAATATTCTTCAATGTTGTTAATATCCAGTTTGGTTAGAATATCATCCAATTCACCAATTACTTTTTCAAATAAATTAATTTTTTCGTATAGCAACTTCAGAATATGTTCTTCTACTGTATTTTTCGTGGCAAAGTTATAAATCATCACATCTTCTTCCTGACCAAGGCGGTGAATCCGTCCAATTCTCTGTTCGAGCCTCATGGGGTTCCATGGCAGGTCAAAATTTATCAAGTGATGGCAAAACTGAAGGTTTATCCCTTCCCCGCCAGCTTCGGTTGCAATTAAAACCTGTATATTCTTTTGGAATAATTCTCGCATCCAGTCTTTCTTTCCGCGCTTAAAACCGCCTCGGAAAGGAACTGAAGAAATTCCATTCTGCTGTAGATACCATTGAAGATATAGCTGAGTCGCCCGGTATTCGGTAAAGATAATTACTTTGTCATCAATCTTCTTGATCAGTTCCAAAGCTTTTTCAGCCTTGGAGTTCTGAACGGTTTCATTCACTTTAGAAAATAAATCATCAAGCTTCGCCAAAAAGTCAGGGGAAGGCTGATCATATTTATTTCTCATATTCTTTAATGTATAAAAGACCGCCTCTCTGCTGCTGCATGCTTCCCTTTGGAGAGTGAGAGCAGAAAAGGCGCTTCCTTTTGATCCGTCCGAAATAGGCTTGAATTTTGAAACAGCATCGTACAATGCTTGTTCCGTTGGAGAAAATTCAATGGTGATGGTTTCCACATGTCGTTTTGTCCATTCAATACCAGTATCGGCCCGCCGGTTTCGAATCATGACAGTGTTGACCAGTTCCTTTAGGTGTTCATCTTCAATTATGTTCCGGCCTTTCCCTTTATACTTTTCAGAAAAGAGTGAGGCATTTCCCAAGTGACCTGGTTTCAATAATGAAACGAGGTGAAAGATTTCCTCGACTTTATTTTGAATCGGAGTCGCTGTCAGGAGTAAACAAAATTTCTTTTTCAGATTTTGGACGAATTCATAGTTCTTCGTCTTATTATTTTTAAGTTTATGAGCTTCATCAATAATGATGAAATCATATTCCTGATTGAAAATGATATCTCGATGTGGGGCGCGTTTCGCTGTATCAATGGATGAAATGACCACATCACAGGATTCCCAAACATAACTTTTTCTCTGAACGACTGCCGGAATATGAAACTTGGTATTCAATTCAAAAGCCCATTGTGTGACAAGGGAAGCCGGAACAAGGATCAATACTTTTTTTACAAGGCCTCTAATCATATACTCTTTTAGGATCAAGCCTGCTTCAATTGTTTTTCCGAGACCTACCTCATCAGCTAAAATGGCCTTTCCATTCATCTTTTCCACCACTTGCTTGGCTGCTTCCAATTGATGGGGAAGCGGGGTTAACTGCGGAAGGTGTTTAGGCGCCTGTAAACCTTCAAAATCAGGGATGATAAGATTTTCCTCCATTTGAACCGCCAATTTATAAAGCTCCCAATTTCCCCATGGACCGTCATTTTCCATCTTTTGCAGAAACTCGTCATTCCATTCAGAATTGAAGGATATATTGATTTTCATAGAAATAACTCCCTCTTAAATCATAAATTCCTTAATAAAAGGTCAAAACCCGAACATTTCATATGTGAAGTAAGAAAAATATTTCTCTTCAAAAGATATTGCAGAGTTAAGTTTCTTAGGGTAGGATATAAGTATATTTAGAAAATTCCAATTTCCAAAAGCTACAAAGAATCTTTGTACATCGATTTTGCAGTTCGCGTTTTCTTAGTATGGGCTATAGGCTCCTAATTTATCCAAGATTACTGAAGGAGATCACTCAAACGGTTTCTGGAGTTTTAGGAGAATTGGCAGAGAATGCATTCCATGTTGCTCAAAGGTTTTACCGATGCTTGGGGCTTATTCGGTTACTTTCATTGGTAGACCATTTATATGCGGGTGAAGATAAGGGGAGAGACTACGGATGTAGCGCCGAAGGAGCAAACTTAGCAGTGAATCTCTCAGGCAAAAGAACTCTTATTGGACGCAACTCTGGAGAGCGCCGCCCGTTTTGGGACGGCCACCAAAGGGGAAAACCTATTATATAGGTAAACTTTCAGGTTTCAGGACAGAGAAAAAGCTCAAACGGGCTTTCTCTGTCCTTTTTTGTGCTTTTTTCACATCATGAATCAGGAAATATCTGATGCGTAATGACAAGAAGCTTTTGATAATGAAGCCAATTAATTTAAAAAAATCTGAAGGGGGTCATTTTTTGACCAATTTAAAAAGAACACCACTATTTGAGGTTTATCGTGAATACGGAGGTAAAACGATTGATTTTGGCGGCTGGGAACTTCCTGTCCAATTTTCGGGTATAAAGGACGAACATGAAGCCGTACGTACAAAAGCGGGGTTATTCGATGTTTCCCATATGGGGGAAGTCGATGTTAAGGGTCCTGGGAGCCTTTCCTTTTTACAGAAGATGCTGACTAATGATATTTCAAAGTTGCAACAGGGCGGTGCCCAATATACAGCCATGTGTTATGAAAACGGAGGCACGGTTGATGATCTTATTGTGTATAAAAGGGCTGAGGACGATTACCTGCTCGTGGTCAATGCAGCGAATACAGAAAAAGATTTCAATTGGCTGCAAGCTAATTTAACGGAAGATGTCCAAATTACGAATGTATCGAGTGACTATACACAGCTGGCACTTCAAGGACCATCTGCAGAGAAGATATTACAAAAACTATCGGAAAATACTGCCCTAAGTGACATTGGATTTTTCAAGTTCAAGGAAAATGTCATGATAAGCGGTATCTCCACGATGGTATCCCGTACTGGATACACTGGTGAAGATGGTTTTGAGATATATAGCGACAGTAAAAATGGTCCTGCCCTTTGGAAGGCGATTATGGATGCCGGAAAGGATGAGGGGGTTCAGCCGATTGGTTTAGGTGCTCGTGATACCCTGCGTTTTGAAGCGAAACTGCCGCTGTATGGGCAGGAGCTTTCAGCGGACATCACCCCAATAGAAGCCGGTATTGGTTTTGCGGTAAAAGTGGATAAGGAAGTTGATTTTTTCGGGAAGGCCGTTCTTGCTGAGCAAAAGGAGAAAGGGGCTCCCCGCAAGCTTGTGGGAATTGAAATGATTGACCGTGGCATTCCACGTCATGGGTATAAGGTCTACAGCGGTGACAAAGTCATTGGTGAGGTCACGACTGGTACCCAATCACCAACGTTGAAGAAAAACGTGGGATTGGTACTTATCGATAAGGAATTTTCGGTGCTGGATGCGGAAGTCGAAGTGGAAATCCGTTCCAAACGTTTGAAAGCCGTTATAATACAAACACCTTTTTATAAAAAACCACGTAAATAGAGGGGAATGGTCATTAGATGAAACATCGTTATTTACCCATGACTGAGCAAGATAAACAAGAAATGCTGAAAGTTATAGGGGCATCTACTGCAGAAGAACTTTTCAACGATATCCCTGAAAGCGTTCGTTTTCAAGGAGAATACGATATCAAGCCTGCTAAATCAGAACCTGCATTAATGAAAGAATTATCAAGGCTTGCTGCCAAGAATGCGGATCTTAAAAACTATGCTTCCTTCCTTGGTGCGGGTGTCTATGACCATTATGCACCGGTCATCGTCGATCATGTTCTATCGCGTTCTGAGTTTTATACGGCTTATACACCCTATCAGCCTGAAATTTCACAGGGCGAGCTTCAGGCAATTTTTGAATATCAAACAATGATTTGTGAATTGACGGGCATGGATGTGGCTAACTCCTCCATGTATGACGGCGGGACGGCGCTAGCTGAAGCAGCCATGCTTGCTTCAGGCCAGACACGACGCAAGAAGATTCTCATTTCAGGAGCGGTTCATCCTGAATCAAGAGAAGTTGTCAAGACATATGCAAAAGGGCAACGTGTAGAAGTAATCGAAATTCCATTTAAAGACGGTGTGACGGACTTAGCTGCTTTAAGGGAATTGGCGAATGATGACATTGCAGGGGTGATCGTGCAATATCCGAACTTTTTTGGCCGTATCGAGCCATTGAAGGAAATGGAAGAAATCATTCATGGCGTCAAGTCCATGTTTATCGTTTCAAGTAATCCGCTTGCATTGGGAGCTTTGACATCGCCTGGTGCACTCGGTGCAGATATCGTAACGGGGGATGCTCAGCCGTTCGGCATACCAGCGGCATTTGGTGGACCTCATTGTGGATATTTTGCCGTTACTAATAAACTTGTTCGGAAAGTCCCGGGCCGACTCGTCGGTCAAACTGTGGATGAAAATGGAAAAAGGGGATTTGTGCTGACGCTTCAAGCTCGTGAACAGCACATTCGCCGTGACAAAGCCACATCCAACATTTGTTCCAATCAAGCTTTGAATGCCTTGGCAGCTTCTGTTGCAATGACCGCGCTTGGGAAAAAGGGTGTCAAAGAAATGGCCGTGCAAAATATTCAAAAAGCGCATTATGCGAAAAAAGCAATTATGGCAAAAGGGGTGGAAGTGATATTCGACGGTCCTTCGTTTAATGAATTTGTCATTAAACTGCCTGCTTCGTTTTCAGAAATCAATAAAAACCTTTTTGAAAAAGGGATGATCGGCGGATTCGATTTAGGGACGGTTTATCCTGAGCTGAAAGACCATATGCTGGTTGCGGTGACTGAACTTAGAACAAAAGAAGAAATTGATGCACTTGCGCAGGAATTGGGGGATCAACATGAATAATCAAGATCAATCACTCATTTTTGAAATCAGTACTTCCGGTCGAATCGGATACAGTCTGCCAGAAATGGATGTTGCAACTATTCCGCTCGAAGAAATTCTTCCTGCCGACTACATCCGTGAAGAAGAGGCAGAGCTTCCTGAGGTGTCCGAACTGGATATCATGCGTCACTATACAGCACTTTCCAAACGGAATCATGGGGTGGATTCGGGTTTTTATCCGCTGGGTTCATGCACGATGAAATATAATCCGAAAATAAATGAAAATGTGGCACGTTTCAACGGTTTCGCCCATATCCATCCATATCAAGATCCAGCTACTGTTCAGGGAGCATTGGGACTATTATTTGATTTGCAGGAGCACTTAACGGAAATCACCGGGATGGACCAAGTGACATTACAGCCTGCAGCAGGTGCTCACGGTGAATGGACAGGATTGATGATGATTCGCGCTTTTCACGAAGCCAATGGCGATACAGAACGGACGAAAGTGATTGTACCTGATTCTGCACATGGTACGAATCCTGCCTCGGCCACTGTTGCCGGACTTGAAACGATTACAGTGAAATCCGATGAAAATGGGTTAGTAGACCTTGAAGACTTAAAGCGAGTTGTCGGACCTGATACGGCGGCTTTGATGCTGACGAACCCTAATACATTGGGATTGTTTGAAGAAAATATTTTGGAAATGGCACAACTTGTCCATGACGCAGGCGGGAAGCTTTATTATGATGGAGCCAATTTGAATGCAGTACTATCAAAAGCACGTCCGGGTGACATGGGCTTTGATGTGGTTCACTTAAATCTCCATAAAACATTCACAGGCCCGCATGGCGGCGGCGGTCCGGGTTCTGGTCCTGTAGGGGTGAAGTCGGACTTGATTCCTTACTTGCCTAAACCGCTTGTGGTCAAACAAGGTGAGCAATTCGTTCTTGATTATGATCGTCCGCAATCCATTGGTAGGGTAAAACCTTATTATGGTAATTTCGGGATAAACGTGAGGGCATATACGTACATTCGTTCAATGGGTCCTGATGGCCTTAAAGCCGTCACCGAGAATGCGGTCATCAATGCCAATTATATGATGCGTAGGTTGGAACCTTATTTTGACTTACCATATAATCGTCATTGTAAGCACGAATTCGTATTAAGCGGCCGTCGGCAAAAGAAATTGGGGGTAAGGACTCTCGATATAGCCAAAAGATTGCTGGATTTCGGGTATCATCCTCCAACCATTTACTTCCCGTTGAACGTGGAAGAAGGAATGATGATAGAACCGACTGAAACCGAGTCAAAAGAAACTCTGGATGCGTTCATCGATGCGATGATCCAGATTGCCAAGGAAGCGGAAGAAACCCCGGAAATCGTTCAGGAAGCTCCGCATACAACTGTTATAAAGAGGCTTGATGAAACTCTTGCTGCAAGAAAACCTGTTCTGCGTTATCAAGCCTAGATTGATAGCTTACACGAAAAAAATCCCTGCCTGCCGGCGGGGATTTTTCTTTATGTAAGAATTCATTTAAGTCCAACAATTAACTTTCATTTTCCTAGAGCCCGCATGATGTACATGAAGGCTTTTTAATTAAAAAGAGCCCATGCGGAGATGGGGTCTTATTTCTTTGCTTTGATTTTCCCGGTCCACATTTTGAAACCGCCCTTTAGGTGAAAAAGTTCCCTGTAGCCCTTTTTGTATAGCATGGCTGCAGCTCTGCCGCTGATGATTTCGCTTTGAGCGTACAAATATACAGGCTTGTCCGGCCTAATTTCGACCAAGCGGGTTTTCATTTGAGTCATAGGGATGTTTCTTGCGCCTAAGATATGACCATTATCGAAATCATTCGGTTCCCGCACATCGATTAGCTGCACTTTTCTGTAGTTAGCGATAAATTCGTCCTGTGTTAATGTTTTAACGATTTTACGCTGGCGGTACCAATTAAAAAGTGAATACGCAATAACCACTCCTAAGATGATGAGCAGTGTATATAATATTTCCAAACATAAAAACTCCCTTCTACCTTAACGAATACAGACAATCTTTATTATATAATTGCTTTACCTAATAATCAAAAAGAATTTTCATCAAATTCTTCATCGACTTGATAGCACTTTCTTTTTTAGAGTGTTAAAGTCTGTTAAACTACTACATGTGAGTTTTTTGTGGGGTATTAAAAAACAGTTTATTGAAACGAGGGGTAAGGATGACTAAAGAAAAATGGGGTTTTATAGATTCGGGGTATTGTTCACCGGCTTTTAATATGGCGCTGGACGAAGCACTGTTAAACTGGCAAAGCAAAGGGGAGATTCCGCCAATCATACGCTTTTACGGCTGGGATCCAGCGACATTGTCGATTGGTTATTTTCAAAAGGCAGAAGCGGAAATTGATATGGAAGAGGTCAAAAGGCAGGGTCTTGGTTTTGTTCGCAGACCAACAGGAGGACGAGCGGTACTGCACGAGCATGAATTGACTTATAGCGTAATCGTTCCAGAATCCTATCCGGGAATGCCAACTACCGTTACTGAAGCATATCGTGTCATTTCTGAAGGGATATTAATGGGGTTCAGGAATCTTGGATTGGATGCTTATTTTGCCGTGCCTCGAACCGAGCAGGAAAAAGCGGCTTTAAAAGTGCCCAAGTCTTCCGTCTGCTTTGATGCTCCAAGCTGGTATGAACTGGTCGTTGAGGGCAGAAAGGTCGCTGGCAGCGCTCAAACCAGGCAAAAAGGCGTCATCCTTCAGCACGGGGCCATTTTGCTTGAACTTGATGATGAAAAGCTCTTTAGCGTATTTAAATTCTCAAATGACAGGGTTAAAGAGAGAATGCAAAAAAGCTTAAAAAATAAAGCTGTGGCCATAAATGACGTTGCCGGAAGAAAGGTTACCATCCCTGAAGCGAAAGAAGCTTTTGAAAAAGGTTTTGCCGAAGGACTCTCGATCGATTTAGAGCCATACGTCCTCACCGAAAAGCAATTGCAGGAAGTGAAAGCCATTGCAGAAAGCAAATATGAAAGCGATGAATGGAATTTCATGAGATAGACGAAGCGGGATAATAAAAAAGATTTTTCAGATTTGTTTGACCAAATAAGCTATCCCTTGCAGGGATAAGCCCTGAAAGGGATGGGGAAAAAGCAAGGTCCAAATTAATTGAAATCTGATGAAAAATTATTGTAAATCGACATTTTCCTCCCTTTTGCTAACTATATTAATTGATTTACCGTTTGACAAAATTAAAAGTTATTCAAAACAAACACAATATATAGTAGTTGAAATATTTAATACGACACTATATATTGATTTTTGAGTTTCGCTATGATAAATTTAGGGTACTTGTTAAGCGAAACGGACATGTAAGGCTACATAAGGATTTTTGCGGCAGCAAGAACGGATCTTGAAACATATAAAGGAGAGGGAATTATGTCGGTTGTAATAAAAGAAGCTTTAAAGGTTGATCTAGAAAGGTTGAATAAGGATATTTCTTTATTTCCCCAGGTTCACCCTGTAACTGCTGATATGAAAATGGCGCATAAGGGAGTGTCCCGTCTAGTCATGCTTGACCGCTACTCTTTTAAGGATACTGAAAAAATCACACTCTCGGCAGGCGATTTCGTCGTGTTGACGATTAAGGAAGATCCGAAATTCCCGGCAAGGGGTCTCGGTTACATCGTTGAAATAGATTGGGAAACAAAAAAAGCCAAGGTATTGGTGGATGAAGAATTCCGTGGCGTATTGGATAATCCGGAAGAAGTGGAGACGGGGATTGTAAACCGTCCGTTGGATATAATCGAAAAGCCGCTTGAAATATACTATGAACAAATTGCGAAACGTAATGCAACGGGCTTGGCATCAGTGGAAACCACGGAAGAAAAAAGAACGGAATGGTTCAATAAATTCTATGAAGAATTAAAGAACCTTAATTTTGTCCCGGCAGGTCGAGTATTATACGGTGCGGGTTCCAATACGGATGTTACTTATTTCAACTGCTATGTAATGCCATTCGTACCGGATTCACGTGAAGGGATTTCAGAACATAGGAAACAAGTGATGGAAATCATGAGCCGCGGCGGCGGAGTGGGTACGAACGGATCGACACTGCGTCCAAGAAACACTCTGGCAAAAGGCGTAAATGGAAAATCCTCGGGTTCAGTGTCATGGCTTGACGATATTGCGAAATTGACGCATCTTGTTGAACAGGGCGGTAGCAGACGGGGCGCGCAAATGATCATGCTTGCTGATTGGCATCCTGATATTGCAGAGTTCATCATTTCTAAAATGCAAAATCCAAGGATTCTGCGTTACCTAGTGGAAAACACTAAAGATGAAGCCATCAAGAAATATGCGACGGATAAATTGAAATTCACGCCGCACACTGAACAGGAAACTGCTATGTATCAAGGGATCATCAATTATAAGGAGATTCCTGGCCAAGGTGGATTCAGCGAGAAAATCATTAGGGATGCAGAGGAAAAGATCCGTACAGGGGGAACATACAGTGTCCATAATTCGGATTTCCTGACTGGAGCCAACATTTCGATTTGCCTGACTAAGGAATTTATGGAAGCGGCGGAACAAGATGCTGAATACGAATTGCGTTTTCCTGATGTTGAAAGCTATAATGCCGAAGAAATGGCCATTTACAATGAAGAATGGCATAAAGTCGGTGATGTTCGTGAATGGGAGAAAATGGGTCACAAAGTCCGTGTTTACCGTAAAATCCGAGCTAAAGAGCTTTGGAACTTAATAAACATTTGTGCAACATATTCTGCTGAACCAGGTATTTTCTTTATCGATAATGCTAATGAAATGACGAATGCCAAAGCATACGGTCAACAAGTCGTAGCCACGAACCCTTGTGGCGAACAGCCATTGGCCCCATATTCAGTATGTAACCTTGCGGCAGTCAATCTGGCTGAAATGGCTGATAAAGATAGCAAAACGGTTAATTTCGAGAAACTTAAGCAGACCGTCGAAGTCGGTGTGCGTATGCAGGACAATGTCATTGACGCAACTCCTTATTTCTTGGATGAAAACAAAAAACAGGCACTGGGCGAGCGACGGGTTGGACTAGGTGTAATGGGTCTGCATGACCTGTTGATCTACTGTGAAACGGAATATGGCTCTGAAGAAGGAAATATCCTGGTTGACAAGGTGTTTGAAACGATTGCGACTACAGCTTACAGGGCTTCCGTGGAACTTGCTAAAGAAAAAGGCAGTTTCCCGTTCTTGAACGGGTCAACCGACAAAGAAACCGATGAGCTTAGAACGCGCTTCACACAAACCGGATTTATGGAAAAAATGCCGGAAGATATCAGGGAAAGTGTTGCTGCACATGGCATCCGTAACTCTCATTTATTGACAGTGGCTCCTACAGGAAGCACAGGAACGATGGTTGGGGTGTCAACAGGTCTTGAACCATATTTCTCCTTCACGTATTTCCGCAGCGGCCGTCTGGGTAAATTCATTGAAGTTAAGGCTGACATTGTACAGGAATACTTGGACCGTCATCCAGAGGCCGATACAGAAGAGCTTCCAAAATGGTTCATTTCCGCTATGGAATTAGCTCCAGAAGCACATGCTGATGTTCAATGCATCATTCAACGCTGGATTGACAGCTCGATCAGTAAGACGGTCAATGCTCCAAAAGGATATACTGTCGAACAAGTTGAAAAAGTATATGAACGTCTATATAAAGGCGGAGCAAAAGGCGGTACTGTATATGTGGATGGCAGCCGTGACAGTCAGGTTCTTACGCTCAAAGCGGAAGAAAACCAAATGGACGAGCAGCTTGAAATGGATGAATTGACAGATGTTGAAGTAAAGAAAAAAGTTGTATTGGTTGATACCATAAATGAACTGCGTTCGACGAATGTTACGATTGGGTCGGAAGTGGGTAACACTTGCCCGGTCTGCCGTAAGGGTGAAGTCCAGGAAATGGGCGGATGCAATACTTGCACGAATTGCGGAGCGCAATTAAAATGCGGGCTATAAGCTGATGTAAGGGAAGTCGTTAAGTATGCTGCAAAGCTATCTTAACGGCTTTTTTAGTGTCTTAAAAGTGGTTAGTGACAGTCTGTTCAATTATATACGATTAGAGAAGACCGAATCATGAAGATCGGTCTTCTTTTTGCGTTCAATCAACCATTTTCATTTTGCTGCCTTATTTCCTTTTCGGCTAGATATTGATTTCCGTCCTTCAATACCGAAAATTCATCGACCGAGTCTCCAGGTATATTCCTGGGATTTGGATATTTATTATCTGTTTGGACGGTAATCGTTTGTTTCCCCATTCCATTTGTCAAGAAATCTCGTTTATTAACCATATCGCATCTCCTTCATTTTGAATTTCCAAGTAAAAACAATCATGAGGCTAACAGAATAAAGAAAAACTATCCTTATAAAATAGATTGTGTAGTTCGATTGAAAATATGAACAAATCGATAAAAGAATGGAGATCGAAATGAAACCATTTATGCCACAGTTAGTATATATTGAGCCAAGGGCACTGGAATACCCGCTTGGCCGGGAGTTAAAAAAGAAATTCGAAGATTTGAACATTGAAATCCGTGAGACCACATCGCATAACCAAATTAGGGATCTTCCTGGAGAAAATGATCTGCAAAAATATCGTGTCGCCAAATCGACGCTTGTGGTAGGAATCAGAAAAACATTGAAATTCGATTCCTCAAAGCCATCTGCTGAATATGCCATACCTCTTGCTACAGGGTGTATGGGGCATTGTCACTATTGTTATTTACAGACCACACTCGGATCAAAACCATATATTAGGACATATGTGAATCTTGATGAGATTTTCGAAGCAGCCGAAAAATATATAAATGAGAGAAAGCCTGAAATTACCCGTTTTGAGGCAGCCTGTACATCGGATATCGTCGGAATTGACCATTTGACACATTCGTTAAAAAGGGCCATAGAATATTTTGGCAAAAGTGAATATGGGGTTCTAAGGTTCGTAACTAAATTTCATCATGTCGACCATCTATTGGATGCTGAACATAATGGAAAAACAAGATTTCGCTTCAGTATAAATTCACGTTATGTGATAAAGAATTTCGAGCCCGGCACTTCGAGCTTCGAAGAAAGGATGGAAGCGGCACGTAAAGTGGCAGGTGCCGGATATCCCCTCGGTTTTATCGTAGCTCCCATATATCGTCATGAAGCATGGAAGGAGGGCTACCATGAATTATTCGAACGGTTGAGTGAGGCGTTAAAAGGGGTGGATATCCCTGACTTGACTTTTGAATTAATCCAGCATCGGTTTACTGGTCCAGCAAAAAAAGTGATTCAAAAAAACTACCCAAAAACAAAATTGGAACTAGACGAAACGAAGCGTAAATATAAATGGGGCCGATACGGAATCGGTAAATATGTATATCAAAACGAGGAAGCCGCAGAACTGGAAACGACCATTCGTGGGTATATAGCGGAATTCTTCCCGAAAGCGGAAATTCAGTATTTTACCTGAATCAAGGCAATTTTCTATTTAAAACTGTCATAAATCGCTCTAATCCTGCTTAGAAATGTAAAGACCGGATTAGGGGAGGGCAGCTATGATTATTGACGGCGTTTTTTCCGGAGGCGGGATTAAAGGCTATGGTTTAGTGGGAGCCCTGCAGGAATTAGAAGAACGGGGATTTGTATTCCATCGAACAGCCGGTACAAGTGCAGGATCCATAATTGCAGCATTCGTAGCAGCTGGGTACACAGGTAAAGAAATGGAAAAGCTTTTTCTTGATATAGATTTAAGCGGCCTGCTGGACAAAAGGCGTGGTCTTTTGCCTATTCCGTTTGCCAAATGGCTCCTTTTATACTGGAAACTTGGTCTTTATAAAGGCGACGCTTTGGAAGCCTGGGTAGCCAGTAAACTAGCCGTAAGGAATGTTGTCACCTTTAAGGATGTTCGACCGAAATCCCTCCGTATCATAACCTCTGACATTACAAATGGGAAATTGGTGGTACTGCCTGATGATTTACCGAACTATGGAATTGATCCGAGCACTTTTCCAGTGGCAAAGGCAGTAAGAATGAGTTGTAGCATTCCTTATTTCTTTGAGCCAGTCAAACTAGATGTCGGAAAAAGCAAAATCCTTTTTGTTGATGGTGGTGTGTTAAGCAATTTTCCAATGTGGTTATTCAATTCAGATCATGTAAGAAAGGAAAGGCCGGTTATAGGCTTGCGGCTAAGTGTAGATGAGATATGGAAACCGCATGAGGTGGATAATGCGGTTGAATTGTTCTCCGCACTATTCAAAACGATGAAAGATTCCCATGATGCACGGTATATTTCCAAGAAACACGTCCATAATATCGTATTTATCCCGATGAAGGGAATTTCTGCAATGGATTTCAATCTGAATGATGAAAAAAAGGGTGAATTGATGAATAGGGGCAGGCAGTGCACTAAAGAATTCCTGAAAAAATGGACTTATTAATGATAAATAAAAAATCGGGCTCTTAAAAAGAAGCCCGATTTTTCTTTTTATTCTTTTTCCCTTCGATGACGGTTAAGTGACTATCGGTTTTCTTTCTCAATTTTATTTTCTTTGATGATTTTGCTGCAGAGAAGCTAGCCACATTATCTTTTTTCGAAGTTCGGTTTTTTAGCCTTTTTTTCGATTGGCGGGCAGCCTTTCGGAATGCTTGCTGCTCTTTTTTAACTGGTTTTCCCTTTGTTAATCCGGTATAAATCATATAAATAATCCCTGCGACAATGGCTATTATGAGAATGTTTCTAAAAAAGCCAATCGGGTCATTAAATAGTCGGCTCATTAGTCCGAGGACTCCGAGGGCGATGATTCCGTATATCATGAAAGATATGAAACGTTTCAACAAAGACACCTCCTTAAGAGCATCATAAGCAGTTTTTGCTTATTTTAAACATTCTTCATGTAAAATATTTGAAAAAATGAAGATCATTCCCTTAGTTAGTATATGATTATTCATCATCAAAATGTGTATAGATGTTTTACACAATTACATCCGATTCTAAACTTTTTTCAGTCTCTTTTTCCATCCTTAACAGTTCTTGGAAGGATGCCAATGCGACTTCGACTTGATCATCTGTAGGGGCTTTGGTTGTCAATAACTGAAGCCAAAGGCCGGGATAGCCAAGGTAACGAAGCAGTGGAGTATCTCTTACTTTGTTGGTCAACTGCAATACCTCGAAGGCTATGCCAAGCACTACGGGGATAAGCAAAATGCGATCCACGACACGGAGCCATAATGGATCGGTCGGAACAACCATATAGACGAACATACCTACAATGACTGTAAATAAAATAAAGCTGCTGCCACAGCGATAATGAAGGCGTGAACTTGCCTGCACATTTGCTACGGTCAATTCTTTTCCGCTTTCAAAGCAATTGATCACTTTATGCTCTGCCCCGTGATACTGAAAGACCCGCTTGATCAATGGCGTCATGGATACTGCATAAATGTATACCAGCAATAATATCAACTTGAACAAGCTTTCTATTAAAACCTGGGCCATATGGCCGCTGAAGAAGGGTCTTGTCAATTCGGCAAGAAAGACTGGAATCAAAGTGAAAAGCAGCTTCCCGAATAGGAAGGAAAGAACACCGATTACGGCAACTCCAAGCCATACACTTATTTTAGAAGGTTCCTTCGTTTCTTTTTTCTTTTCTTCCTGCTTTTCCCCTTCTTCTTCATATTGTTCAGTTGAAAAGTTTAGATGTTTCGAGCCGGTTGCACTTGACTGAATCAGTGAAACGATACCCCGTAGAAACGGTACTTTTTTTAAGCGGTTGACAACAGGTTTCGATTCACGCGGCAGATGATAATATACAATCGTCGAATCTTTGCGGCGTACCGCTGTGACTGTGTGATGTTTGCCGCCGAACATGACGCCTTCCACTACAGCCTGCCCTCCATAAACGGGTTTTTGAACCTCAGACATTTCTACACCAACCTAATAGTTATTCACGTAGCTCTCTCAAGGGTGCTAACATGTTTATTATCAAGCATCACAAGGGTTAAAACGCGGTCCTCCAAAGTTGAATGGCGACTTTAACCCTGTAATTACTTTATGAATGTTGAATCACAGGAAGGTATTATCCTGTGTACATTATAAATTTCAACAGAGGATGGGTATTTTCCTCTGAAAAAAGTAGATTATTTATGATTTAATCATACAGAATAAATCACAAAACCTCTAGTGATTCTCCTCCCTAACAATAAAAAAAAATAGTTCTATTTAACAAAGGGCATACTACGTAACGGAGGTGTTTGATATGTCTTCTAATGAAAATGGACAAATTCAACAGGAATATCAAAACATGTTGATCTACAATGTACTTGCTGTCGGTTTTGTTGGGGGGGCTTTAGCCAGTTTTATCGGAATCATAGCCCATTATCTTAACTTTATGGATTTTAGCCCAAAATTCATACTAACTTCATGGTCAAATATGACCTGGATCGACCATTGGCTAGGTACGATAATGACCATAATTTTATTCGGAATTCTATCCGTGGGGATCGCTTTTATATACTATAGTCTTTTTAAAAGGATGAAGAGTATTTTTACGGGTATTTTTTTGGGAGTGGTTTGCTGGGCTTTGCTGGTATTTGTCCTAAAACCGATGTTCATCGATTTGCCAACCTTTTCTAAAATGTCAGCAAATACGGTTGTATCAAGTTTATGCATTTTTATTATATACGGTCTTTTTGTAGGGTTTTCTATATCATACGATCATCAGGAATATATACGTCAAAAAGACAAAACCGAGAAGCAATCGGAAAGCTGATTGCTTCTTGGTTGTAAAAAAGTAGTAAGACAATTTGTAATTATGATAGAATGTTCTTGGAAAGCATTCTTTTAACATGAGCAGGTGTTTTATGATGACAAAAATCTTACTAATCAATGGTCCGAATTTAAATCGCTTGGGGAAGCGGGAACCTACGCATTATGGATCCTCGACGCTTGCGGATGTGGAAGCGCAATTAATGCAGCAAGCTGAAGGGTTAAATGTGGAATTAACCTCTTTTCAAACTAACCATGAAGGAGCGATTATCGACAAGCTCCATTGGTCAGAGGATTATGGGATCGACGGGATTATCATTAATCCTGGAGCTTTTACTCATTATAGCTATGCGATTCGTGATGCAATAGCCGGAATTGATGTTCCAGTGGTGGAAGTGCATATTTCGAACATACATGCCCGTGAAAGCTTTCGGCATGAATCAGTGACCGCAGCGGTATCGGCGGGACAGATTGTCGGCTTGGGGATACACGGATATGAATTGGCTTTGCAGGCGATCACAAAGATTGCAAAGGGGAGAAATTAAATGAATAAACTAATGCGCTTAAGAGCCTCAATGGAAAAGGTGGGCATTGACGGTTTTTTGATCACCAGTACATATAACCGCCGATTCATGACCAACTTTACAGGAAGTGCAGGCGTTGTCCTTATTTCCCAAAAAGAAGCTAAATTCATCACTGATTTCAGATACGTGGAACAAGCGGGCAAGCAGGCACCGGACTATGAGATCGTTCAGCACAAAGGAACCATCATCGAAGAAGTCGGTAAGCAGGCTGAAGCGATGAATATCGGCAAGCTAGGCTTTGAGCAAGAACACCTGACTTATGCTACATATAAGGCATACGAAGCGGCCATTGATGGGCAACTTTTGCCGGTGTCCGGGGTTATTGAGAATTTACGCTTGATAAAGACTTCATCAGAGATTAAGATATTAAAGGAAGCGGCTGCTATTGCTGATGCTGCGTTTACACATATTCTGGATTTCCTGCGTCCAGGGATCTCTGAACTGGATGTATCCAATGAACTTGAATTCTTTATGAGGAAACAAGGGGCAACTTCTTCTTCATTCGATATTATTGTAGCATCCGGTATAAGGTCCGCACTTCCGCATGGAGTGGCTACGGATAAAATCATCGAAAAAGGCGATTTTGTTACATTGGATTACGGGGCATATTATAACGGGTATGTGTCTGACATCACTCGGACATTAGCAGTTGGCAAGCCGAGTGAAGAACTTATTAATATTTATGACATTGTTTTAGAAGCTCAACTGCGAGGAATGGCTGGGATCAAACCCGGTATGACTGGCAGGGAAGCGGATGCACTAACTCGTAATCTAATTGAAGAAAAGGGGTATGGGCAGTATTTTGGACATTCGACCGGACATGGAATCGGTCTTGAAGTTCATGAAGGTCCAGCATTATCCTTTAGGTCTGATATCATTTTAGAACCAGGTATGGCTGTAACCGTTGAACCGGGCATTTATTTACCTGGGGTAGGCGGAGTGCGGATTGAAGATGATACAATCGTTACAATTGAAGGTAACGAAGCACTTACTCATTCAACCAAAGAGTTAATCATTCTGTAAACATGTACATGTAGGAGGACAAATTTATGATTTCTGTAAACGATTTTCGCACGGGTGTTACGATTGAAGTAGATAATGGAATTTGGCAGGTTATCGAGTTCCAACACGTTAAACCTGGTAAAGGTGCAGCTTTTGTGCGTTCTAAACTTCGTAACCTTCGTACGGGTTCAATCCAAGAGAAAACATTCCGTGCTGGTGAAAAAGTTGCAAAAGCACATATCGAAAACCGCAAGATGCAGTACCTTTATGCAAGTGGAGATAGCCATGTATTCATGGATAACGAAACGTATGACCAAATCGAACTGCCTGCTTCAAGTATTGAACGTGAACTTAAATTCCTTAAGGAAAATATGGAAGTGCATATCATGACCTTCCAAGCGGAAACACTTGGTGTCGAGCTTCCAAACACAGTGGAACTTGAAGTGGCGGAGACTGAGCCGGGAATTAAAGGCGATACATCTTCAGGCGGCACGAAATCAGCCGTACTTGAGACGGGCCTTTCGGTTCAAGTTCCATTCTTCATCAACCAAGGTGACAAACTATTGATCAATACAAATGAAGGCTCTTACGTATCACGTGCATAAATGAAAGAAGACCGAGATTAATTTCTCGGTCTTTTTTTTTGTCTTTTTTAGATCCAGGAAGTTATAAAAAAAATCAATAAATGGTCGGTTTCTTTAATAGCCTGTCATCATTGCGGGCTGGTCGGCATATATTTTATTGAAAGTGGTGTATACAGGAGGATTGTCAAAATGGAAACGATTCTTTCTTTTTTACCGAAAAAATTATACGAGCAACTCCGGGGTATGACACCGATGATGATCGATAAGATGGAAGAGCTGCGAATTCGGGTTGGAAGGCCGCTTGAGGTCATTGTAGGAGGGGAACCATTTTTCTTTTCCTATGAAGTGACCCATTCGGATGCAGATCAATTATTGAATCAAATAGGTCAATTTTCGTTATATACACTTGAGGAAGAATTAAAGCGGGGATATATAACCATAGCGGGCGGACATCGTGTGGGGCTTGCTGGCAAGGTGATCCTGGAAAATGGGGCAGTCAAAGCGATCAGGGATGTTTCCTCATTCAATATTCGGGTTGCACGTGAAAAAATAGGTGCAGCTGAACCGCTCACTTCATATTTATATGACGGGGAATGGCAACATACAATGTTGATCGGTGCTCCGCAAACGGGAAAAACGACCATATTACGTGATATCGCAAGAATGATATCCAGTGGTAATGAAAAACGCGGCATTGCCCCTCAAAAGGTGGGGATAGTGGACGAGCGCTCGGAAATTGCCGGATGTGTTCATGGAGTGCCGCAGCTCGAATTTGGAACAAGGGTTGATGTGCTCGATGGATGTCCTAAAGCGGAAGGGATGATGATGATGATCCGTTCGATGTCCCCGGATGTATTGATCGTGGATGAAATAGGCCGTGCAGCGGATACACAGGCTGTGCTAGAAGCAGTGAACGCAGGTATTAAACTCATGATAACTACTCATGGCCATACACTGGATGAGGTTAAGAAACGACCTTTTATCGCGGAAATATTAAAGCAAAACATCTTTGAGCGTTTTATAGAATTACAGAAAAGTAAATCCGGTAAGAGGAGCTTCAAAGTCCTTGATGCAGCAGGGGTTCCCATTTTCTTGGGAGAAAGTGTGACCCGGCATGTTTAAGTTAATAGGAGCAGCGATAATTATTATTGCAACGACATGGGCAGGTTTCGAAGCCGCGAAAAAATTAAGTATGAGGCCTCGTCAACTGAGACAGCTGAAAGTCGCCATGCAATCGCTTGAAGCTGAAATCATGTATGGTCATACACCATTGAAAGAAGCGGCAAGGAAACTTTCTAAACAGATGGCCAAACCTTTATCCATCTTTTTCGAAACTTTTGCGAATCGACTCGAGTCAGGAGAGACCACCGTCAAAGAAGCATGGGATGATAGTTTGAAGAAAATATGGCAATCCCTTGCTTTAAAACAGGGAGAATTCGAGATTCTTTCACAGTTTGGGGAGACGCTTGGAAAAAGCGATAAATATCATCAGCAAAAGCAAATCATGCTAACCATGGCACACTTGGAACGGGAAGAGAGCGATGCACTCGACCGACAGGGGAAATATGAAAAAATGATGAAAAGTCTTGGTTTTTTATCAGGGCTATTATTGATCATATTGCTGATGTAGGAATATGTGGGGGGAATGAAAATGGGCATTGATGTGGACATCATATTTAAAATAGCGGGTGTGGGGCTAGTTGTGGCATTTCTTCACACGATACTCGATCAGGTTGGGAAGAAGGAATATGCCCAGTGGGTGACACTTTTCGGATTTATCTATATTTTATTCATGGTAGCTTCTGTAGTAGAGGATTTATTTCAAAAAATTAAATCTGTATTTCTATTTCAATAAGGGAGGGATTCGCGATTGAAATCATAAAAATCGTGGCCATTGCCCTAGTTGCCACCTTTTTGGCACTGATCGTCAAAGAGCAAAAACCAAATTTCGCATTCCTGCTTGTCGTTTTTGTAGGATGCTCCATTTTTCTTTTTTTAGCTGACAAAATATACGAAATTATTTTAATGTTAGAAAAAATTGCGGTAAATGCGAATGTAAATACCGTGTATCTAGAGACCATCTTAAAAATAATCGGAATTGCCTATATTGCAGAATTCGCGTCTCAAATTACAAAAGATGCAGGGCAAGGTTCGCTCGCTTCCAAAATAGAATTGAGCGGGAAAATCTTGATTCTTGCCATGGCGATTCCGATTTTGACGGTCATTATCGAAACGATTTTACAGATGCTCCCAAGTTAACGGATTACTCCTACTAGTCAATGAGGTGAATGTATGAAGCAGCGGATGCCTTACTTATCCATTCTATTCGTTTTACTCTTTTTTTTGCATGCATCTATTGGACAAGCTGCCGAAAATCCCGAAAATGGTGAAATCGATCAAGAGCCGATCATGCAGTCCGAACTGGTACAAGCCCAAATAGAAAGGCTGGGTGTCGATGAGCTCAAACAATATTGGGATGACATCGTTACGGAATATGGAGGATTTTTACCGGAAAGCCAGAAAGGGAGCTTCATGGATTTTGTAAGCGGTGATAAGAAATTTTCCTTTGAACAATGGATGAAGGGAATGACAAAATTCATTTTTCATGAACTGCTCGTGAATGGGAAGCTGCTGGGATCTCTCATTTTGTTAACCGTTTTTAGCATGTTCCTCCAGTCTTTGCAGAATGCGTTCGAGCAAAGCTCCGTAAGTAAGGTCGCTTATGCAATCGTTTATATGGTGCTGATCATTTTGGCACTTAACAGTTTTCATGTGGCGATAGAATATACAAAAGATACGATAGATTTGATGATTTCCTTTTTAATGGCGCTAATCCCTTTACTCTTGGCTTTGATAGCTGCTTCAGGCGGACTTGTATCAGCAGCCTTCTTTCATCCGGTATTGATGTTTTTGATGAATACAAGCGGCATCTTGATCCAGTTTGTCGTCCTTCCCTTATTATTCTTTGCAGCGATTTTAAGCATAGTCAGCACGCTGACCGAACATTACAAAGTGACACAGATGGCACAACTTCTCCGTAATTTTGCCATCGGTATCCTGGGAGCATTCATGACCATTTTCCTTGGTGTGATCTCCGTTCAGGGAGCATCCTCAGCTGTAGCTGACGGAGTGACGATCAGGACAGCCAAATTCGTGACAGGTAACTTTATACCGGTAATAGGGCGCATGTTTACTGATGCAACGGATACGGTCATTAGTGCCTCTGTCCTTTTGAAAAATACAGTGGGCTTGTCAGGCGTTATCATTCTTTTGCTCATCACCACATTTCCTGCCATAAAGATCTTGATGATTTCTTTTGTCTATAAATTGGCAGCGAGTCTTTTGCAGCCGCTGGGCGGAGGACCTGTAATAAAATGCCTTGACATAATAAGTAAAAGCATGATTTATATTTTCGCTGCATTGGCCATTGTCTCACTCATGTTTTTTTTAAGTATCACGGTAATTATCGCCTCTGGAAACATTACCCTGATGGTTCGTTAGAAAGGAGGAGGGCTTGGTGAGTTTTTTAGCTGGCTGGGTATCCAACATCATCATATTTGTATTGCTGGCTACTGTGATCGATATGCTTCTTCCGAATTCAGCTTTACAGAAGTATGCCAAAATGGTCATCGGACTTTTACTGATTGCGATCATCATCACTCCTATATTGGGATTATTCAATAAGGATTTCGACGATATCCTCTCTGCGGCCACTAGTGAATTTGAGGATCAGAAAAAAAAAGATTTAGGAAATTTGACAGAAATGAAGAAAAAAGAAATACAAGCTACCCAGGGTGCATATATTTTAAAACAAATGGCTGTTGACTTACAGGCAGAAGTGGAAGAGGAGCTGATGGTGGACTATAACATGAAGATTAGTTCAATTGATGTAGGGGTCAAGGATGAGGAAGAACCGGGTGTTGATGATCTGCAGAACATAACCATCTCATTGGAAAAAGCAGAAGGGGAAGAAAACTCGGAGATAGAGGCAGTAGCGAAGGTTGATATCAATGCAGATAGCCCATCCACTTCGAATGATGCCGATCTGGATGCTGTCAAAAGGTTTCTGGCAACAAGTTGGTCTGTAGATGAAGAGATCATTGAAATCGCCGGGGAAAGGAAGTGACTGAGTATTGAACAAAGACAAAGGTCCATTATCCTGGCTGCAAAAACTATTAAATAAAGACCCTGACCAAAAAGAGCCTAAGGAAAAAAAACCTTCCCTGTATGTCTATGCTCTAATAGTTGTCCTTTTGGGAGCGGGAATCATGATGGCCGGGAATTTGTTAACCACCAACCAGACGGGACAAACACCTGAAGTGAAGTCTGTATTCAATAATGATAAACAGCAGGATGATGAAGGGGATGTTGAAACATTCGGCCAGAAGAAATCTGAATTCAAGACAACAAAAGACTATGAAATATATCTTCAAAATGAAATGAAGGAGGCGCTTGAGTCCATCGCAGGCGTCCAGGATGTAAAAGTCGTAATTTACGTCGATGCATCCGAGAAAAAAGTATATGAAAGAAACAAAGTCACCCAAAAACAAGTCACTGAAGAAACCGACCAGGAAGGCGGCAAAAGGACGGTCGAAGACACGTCTGTTGATGAACAGCTAGTTTTGGTCAAGAGCGGTGAAAAAGAAGGACCGATCATTTCGGAAACGAAAAAACCTAGTGTACGAGGAGTCCTGGTAGTCGCTAAAGGGGCCGAAAACATTCAAATAAAGAAGTGGATCATCGAGGCTGTCACACGCTCACTTGATGTACCGAGTCACAGGGTTTCTGTCATGCCTAAAAAATAAGGGGGAAAATCTACATGTTATTAAAAAAACAAACCGTTTGGTTATTGACTATGCTAAGTCTGGTCGTTGTGCTTTCAGTCTATTATTTAACCGCTCCTGAAGAAAATGCCGCCGATATGACGGCAACAGAGCAAATGGAAAAGGAAGAAAATAAAACAGAAAGTAAAACAGAGAACAAAGCGGATACAAAAGGTGAAAATAAAAGTGAAAAAGAAACGTCCAAAAATACAGAAGGTTCCTCTGTAACCATTGCATCTGGAGATGAGTTCGAATCGTTAAGGATGCAGATTGAAGATGAACGGGCGAAGCTGAATGAAGAATTGACTGCAAAGATGGGCAACACAGAACTATCAGCTGAAGAAAGAGACGAGGCTTATGCAAAAATCGAACAATTAAGTGAAACGAAAGTAAAAGAAAATATCATCGAAAACTTAATTGTTGCCATGGATTACAATGCTGCACTGGTCCGGGTGGACGGAACGGATGTAAAGGTGAGTGTCAAGGCCGATAAACAAACGAAAACAGAGGCCAATAACATTATCCGCCTCGTAAGGAAAGAAGTGAGCGATGCACAAAATGTAGTGGTCGATTTCCAACCGGAAAAGTAAATACACATACTGAAAAAAAGTACTGATACAGAACAGTTCAACATCATAAAAATTTGAAAGCCCCCCTTAATAAAAAAAGAGGGGCTTTTTATTATGATTTTTTTAACCATCTTACAACCGGGAAACTTTAGAGGAAAAGTTTTTTTATGTAAATTGGTATCAGGAACTCAAATAGAAATGGCGATCATGATTAACCGTAATATTCTAGAAAAGTATTTATAATGGATATTATTGCAGTTTTTCTACTAGTAAAATGCAAAATACAAGAGTAAGCGTTATGCTGCCCCAGTTGAAAAATATTCACAATATTATAATAAAGGTGTAAGATAGAAGTATGGATAATAAGTCACAACTAATCTATCATTGAATTTGTATAAGCTAATATTGTATGATGTTAGAAGCTGGTCATAAACTTTTCAATTCTCTAAGGGAAACAATATTTTGAGAAAGTGAAATATCTGTTATAATACAGATGAGGTTTGTATTCGGTTTATTCGCATTCCCATAAAGAAAGCGGCTACTTTGTGCAGTATTGGACAAAGTAGGATAAGCTAAGGGTAAGGTTACATAAAATATTATTGCCTCACAAACTCATATTAAATTAGACAAGGGGTGCCACAAAATGAAAGTGCAAGAAATTCGTGAAATTATTAAGCTAGTCGATCAATCAAATATCAATGAATTCGTTTTTGAAAATGAAGGAACGAAAATTAAATTGAAAAAAACTGAAACGGGTACAGTATTACACCCAGCAGCTGCTCCAGAAGTTGTTCAAGCCAATGCAGCTGTAGAGGTCAAGCCCGCAGCAGCCCCAGCGCCTGCAGTGCCGAAAGCTGTTGAACCTGCAAAACCGGCTGCTGCCGTCATTGAACAGGAAAATTTACATAAAATCACTTCTCCGATGGTAGGGACATTCTACCAATCACCTGCACCGGATTCACCTGCATACGTAAAAACAGGTGATAAAGTAACGGGGGACTCCATCGTCTGCATCGTGGAAGCCATGAAACTTTTCAATGAAATCGAAGCCGAAGTAAGCGGTGAAATCGTTGAAGTCCTTGTAAAAGAGGGTCAGCTTGTAGAATATGGTCAACCATTATTTTTAGTAAAGCCGGAATGAGGAGCTGTTTCTAAATGATTAAAAAGGTATTAATTGCCAATCGTGGGGAAATTGCTGTCCGAATCATCCGGGCATGCAAGGAATTAGGAATCGAGACTGTTGCGGTCTATTCAGAAGCAGATAAAGAAGCATTACATGTTCAAATTGCGGATGAAGCATATTGCATCGGTCCTAAATTATCAAAAGACAGTTATTTAAATACAACGAACATTATCAGCACAGCCAAGAAAACGGGATCCGATGCTATTCATCCAGGATATGGATTCCTAGCTGAAAATGCCGACTTTGCTGAGTTATGCCGTGAATGCAATATCATTTTCATCGGTCCTAGCCCCGAAGCGATCAATAAAATGGGAACAAAGGACGTAGCAAGGGAAACCATGCGCAAAGCTGATGTACCGATCGTTCCAGGTTCTAAAGGCATAATTAAAGATACGGATGAGGGTGTAGCCCTGGCTAATGAAATGGGCTATCCAGTCATCATCAAAGCTACTGCCGGCGGAGGCGGTAAAGGTATCCGAGTCGCAAGGACGGAAGAAGATCTCATTAAAGGCATTAACATCACGCAGCAGGAAGCCGCTACGGCATTTGGGAATCCTGGCGTGTATATTGAAAAGTTCATCGAGGACTTCCGTCACGTTGAAATACAGGTCATGGCAGATAATCATGGCAACGCCATCCATTTAGGTGAGCGTGATTGTACGGTTCAGCGACGTTTGCAAAAACTTGTTGAAGAAACCCCGTCACCAGCATTGGATGGTGAAACACGTGCGGAAATGGGGCAGGCTGCAGTAACGGCTGCACTTGCCGTTAACTATTCAGGTGCCGGAACAGTAGAATTTATTTATGACTATGTGAATAGAAAATACTACTTTATGGAAATGAATACACGTATCCAGGTTGAACACCCAGTTACAGAAATGGTAACGGGCGTGGATTTGATTAAAGAACAGATCAAAGTTGCTTCAGGTAACAAACTATCGCTTTCGCAAGAGGATGTCACTTTTAACGGATGGTCTATCGAATGCCGGATCAATGCGGAAAATCCAGAAAAGAATTTCATGCCTTCCGCAGGTAAGATTCAAATGTATTTACCGCCAGGCGGCTACGGAGTTCGTGTGGATTCCGCGGCATACCCTGGGTACTCGATACCGCCATATTACGATTCCATGATCGCTAAATTGATCGTCCATGCACCGACTAGAGAAGAGGCGATCGAGAAGATGAAACGCGCCTTAGGTGAGTTTGTCATTGAAGGGATCAGTACCACAATTCCTTTCCATATTAAGTTACTTCAGCATGAACAATTTGTTTCCGGGGAATTTAATACCAAATTCCTTGAAATATATGATGTAATGAACTCATAATGTAAAGGAAGACAGGAGGTGCTTTTGAATGAGTGAAATGGAAGGCCAATTACTCGAAATGAATGATTATAATAGTGGGCTTGGCAAAGTGGAGATCGCGCCTGAGGTGATAGAGGTGATTGCGGGTATCGCTGCATCGGAAGTTGAAGGTGTTGCACATATGCGCGGGAATTTCGCTACTGGTGTTGTTGAAAAGCTTGGTAAAAAGAACCACGGCAAAGGTGTTAAAGTGGACTTAACGGGAGAATCCATCAAGGTCGAACTTTATTGTGTCATGAAGTTTGGTGTTTCAATTCCGAAAGTTGCTCAGGAAGTGCAAGATAACATTCGTGAAGCTTTGTTGAATATGACCGCTATCGACGCTGGCGAAGTGAACATTCATGTAGTGGGCATTGCGTTTGAAAACGCTAAACAAGAAGCGGATTACGAACAAGAAGTGTAAGTGGCTTCATTCGATTCACACCTGCAAAAACCCGGCAAAAAGCCGGGTTTTTGTTTTTTTGAATGTATACCTCATGATACCCCGCTTTTGGAGCCTGCTTATAATATTAAATTTAAATGAACATAATAAGGCGGTGTCTGGAAGTTTCCCTTTAATTCAAGGGTGATTTCTGTTAGAGTGTAAAAGGTGAAATATGAGCATGAAAGCTAGGCATGAGCTTTTTGACACTTTCAAAAAGTATGGGACTGTGTTGGCCGTTTAATTGGAAAGTAATCTTGAGATGTTATCTTGAATCAAGATATTGAGTCTTTTGGCCTTAATTTTAGTGGGATTTAGCTTGTTTTTTAAATAATATAGCGAAAATCTTAATATTTTTGAAAAAATGTTATTTAATGTTCGTTTGTTCTAGCATTTTCATATATAATAGTAGATGTTAAAGGAGTAAGATTATGAAAAGAAGAGAAGCCCGTGAAAAATCCCTTCAAGCACTATATCAGATAGATATTGCCAACTCGAATGCAGAAGAAGCAATGGAAAGCGTACTGGATGGTGCTCCTACTGATGAATATTTCAAGAAATTAGTAATGGGGATAACGGAAAATCGAGAACAAATTGATGGAATGATCAGGGACAATTTAGAGAATTGGACGTTGGAAAGACTGGCGAACATTGATCGGAATTTACTGCGGATCGCGGTTTATGAAATGGTTCACAGTGAAGGTGTTCCTGTAAGTGTTGCAATGAATGAAGCTATTGAAATTGCTAAGAAATTCGGTGATGATCAATCGAGCAGCTTTGTAAATGCCGTTTTATCCAAAATAAAGGTGAAAAGCGGCAGCTGAAGCTGCGGCCTTGAACAAGGATTCTCTCAGCAATTTCTTTAGCAAAAATTAACTTGGGAGGAATAAACACATGTCAGCTCAAATCATTAATGGTAAAGAAATTGCAGAGTCAGTTAGGCAGGAAATCAGTAAGGAAGTTCAACAGTTACGTGAAAAAAATATCGTTCCGGGTTTGGCTGTAATCCTGGTGGGTGACAATCAAGCATCACAAACTTATGTGCGCAATAAGCAAAAGGCCTGTGAGGACTTGGGCATGCATTCCGTATTAATTAAAAAGCCTGCGGAACTCTCTCAGGAGGAATTAATTCAGAGCATTGCTGAATTAAACCAGGATGACAGCATTCATGGTATATTGGTGCAGCTGCCATTGCCTGGACATATTCAGGAAAAAGCGATCATTGAAGCGATTTCCCCTGAAAAGGATGTAGATGGATTCCACCCGATTAATATTGGGCGGATGATGACAGGACAGGATGCATATTTACCTTGTACTCCATACGGCGTCATGGTGATGCTTGAGTATATCGACTATGACCTTGAAGGTAAGCATGTTGTCATCGTTGGGAGAAGTAATATCGTCGGAAAACCAGCCGGACAATTGTTTTTAAATGCAAATGCAACCGTTACTTACTGTCATTCACGGACAAAGGATCTTGCATATTATACCAAGCAAGCCGATGTCGTTGTGGCAGCTGTCGGAAAGAGGGACACGATCACGAGTGACCATATTAAAGAAGGCGCAGTCGTCATTGACGTCGGAATGAACAGGAATGATGAAGGGAAGCTTTGCGGTGATGTGGCGTTTGATGAAGTGAAAAATAAGGCTTCATACATTACACCTGTTCCTAAAGGCGTTGGTCCCATGACGATTACGATGCTTATGAAGAATACGGTCAAATCTGCTCAAAAAGCACTTGAACAAAACAAGCAAGCATTAAAAAGCTGAAAAAAACGTTAAATTATTTTAAAGAAGCGGACCTCTTGTTTTATAATAACGGGAGACCGCTTTTTTTCCATTCATGGATTAATCAAGTTTTAAGTGTAATCTATAGGCGAGTTTTCTTTATATCCGATTTCCATCGGAAGGAGACATTATATGAGCAACCAACAATATTTGAGTGTGTCGGCTTTAACAAAGTACATCAAAAGGAAGTTCGATGCCGACCCCCATTTGCAAAATGTATACATAAAAGGTGAAATTTCAAATTTTAAACAACATACAAGCGGACATATGTATTTTACTTTAAAGGATGAGAAGGCCCGACTCCTCTCCGTTATGTTTGCCGCCAATAATAAAGGGATGAAATTCCTGCCCGAGAGTGGTATGAAGGTACTTGTTAAGGGCGATATATCATTATATGAAGCGGGGGGACAGTATCAGCTTTATGTGAAAAGCATGGCCCCTGATGGTGTGGGGGATTTGTATCTTGCTTATGAACAGCTGAAGAAAAAGCTGGAGGAGGCAGGTTTGTTTTTGGCCGAACATAAGAAGCCGATTCCCCAGTACCCTAAATCTGTAGGTGTCATAACATCGCCGACCGGAGCTGCACTAAGAGATATCCTGATAACCATCAAGCGGAGATATCCAATCGCTAGGATCATCGTTTATCCAGCACTTGTACAAGGGAATAATGCCGCTAAATCGATTGCCAAGGCAATTTCCATGGCTAACGCAAGGGCGGAAAGTGATGTTCTCATTGTCGGAAGGGGCGGCGGGTCGATCGAGGAGCTATGGGCCTTTAATGAGGAGATAGTGGCTGAATCGATTTATGATTCCGATATACCGGTTATTTCTGCTGTCGGTCACGAAACCGATTTTACAATTGCTGATTTTGTCGCCGATATGCGTGCTCCTACACCGACTGGTGCAGCAGAGTTAGCGGTTCCTCACTTGAATGAAATACTCGAACGCCTTATGAACCGCAAGAATCGATTGACCCGCTCCATTCAAGAAGCGGTCAATTTTGAACGAACCCGTTTGACCAGGATGGAGAGGTCTTATGCTTTCCGTTACCCACATAAAATGTATGAACAGAAGCTTGAACAGCTAGACAAGACGATGGACAGGCTAGGGAGGACCAGCACGCGATATTTCATGAAAAAGAGAGATGGGCTGAATCAGCTGACCGATATTCTGAAAAAGCAGCATCCTGAACAAGCGGTGAAAAATGCGAAAGATGAATGGCAGCAGCATGTAAAGGTTTTACGGAGGGCCATGGAAGCCATCTATCGGCAAAAATCACAGCAGTTCGTCCATATTACAGCCACTTTGTCTGCCCTCAGTCCACTAAAAATCATGGAACGGGGCTATGGATTGGTTTTTACTGAGGATGAGACATTAGTGAAAAGTACACAGCAAGTATCCAAAGGGGATAAGATAGCGGTTTCGATTAAAGATGGAACCCTTGAATGTGAAATTAAAGGAATAAAGGAGCGGATTGAACCATGACAAAAAAACAGGAAGCTACATTTGAAGAAGCGATGGAGAATCTCGAAAAAATTGTAGAACAGTTGGAAGAAGGCGATGTGCCCTTGGAAGAAGCCATCTCCATATATAAACAAGGAATGGATTTATCAAGGCTTTGCCATTCAAAGCTTAAGGCTGTTGAAGATCAGTTGACTCAAATTTTACGCGAAGATGGGGAACTTGAAAACTTCGCTGTAAAGGAGGAAGAATGACATGGGTACGGCGTCCTTTGAAATGTTTTCTCAAGAATATAAGGCGGTAATAGAACGGGAAATCGTGGAATATGTCAATAAACTTAAAGCCCCGGCAGTGGTCAAAGAAGCCATGATCTATTCACTGGAGGCAGGAGGTAAACGGATTCGCCCGTTATTGGTCTTTGCGGTTCTGGAGGCCTTTGGAAAAAGCTTGAGGATGGGGATTCCTGCAGCGGCTGCCATTGAAATGATTCATACATATTCTTTGATTCATGATGATCTTCCGGCGATGGATGATGATGATCTCCGCCGCGGAAAACCGACGAACCATAAAGTGTTCGGTGAAGCGGTAGCAATACTGGCAGGTGATGCGCTTCTTACATATAGCTTTCAATTGGTGACGGAAATGATCGATCCCGAGGTGACGGCTGAAATGAAGCTGAACCTTGTAAGTGAAATTGCGAAGTCTGCCGGAGCCGAAGGAATGGTTGGCGGTCAAGTTGCCGATATGGAAGGGGAAAATAAACAGTTGACACTTCAGGAATTGGAGTATGTCCATGAACATAAAACAGGGAAGTTATTGACTGCTAGCATCCTTTCTGGAGCTATATTAGCTGGAGCGAATGAAGAACAGCAACTGCATTTACGTGACTTTGCATACCACCTGGGGCTTGCTTTTCAAATTCGCGATGATATTCTGGATATTGAAGGGTCCGTCGAGTTGATCGGCAAGCCGGTTGGTAGTGATGTGGGGAATCATAAAAGCACATATCCCTCTTTACTTACACTTCAAGGGGCAAAGGAAAAGTTGGAACATCATATAGAACTTGCCCATGCCGCTTTAGGAAAAACAAACTTACAAACGGGTTTGTTGAATGAACTTACTGATTTAATAGCGAACCGTAACCATTGATTGTGGCTAAATTTGTTATCAATTGAGGTTTTATGGTATACTCATTGTGCAAAAATATGTGAAAATCAAAATGAATTTTTTAATTGAGAAACGTGATAAAATAGGTATAATAAGCCGCCGAAATCACCTGGGTGTTGGCGGCTATTTTTTAACTTAAAACCAATTTTTCGGTCAAGTCTTCCATAGCCCTCTTTTATGAGGCTTTGTTTATGCTTACAACCGAAGATGACAGAAAGTGAGTGGTCCTGTTTGGATCTTCTATCTATAAAAGACCCTTCTTTTTTGAAGAAGATGAATAATGAAGAGCTTGTCGAGTTAAGTGTGGAAGTACGTAAATTCCTTGTGGAAAAATTATCGGTGACCGGTGGGCATATTGGTCCCAATTTAGGTGTCGTCGAATTGACTATAGCTTTGCATAAAGAATTCGACAGTCCGAATGATAAAATTTTATGGGATGTCGGACACCAATCCTATGTCCATAAAATCCTGACTGGCAGAGCAGGAGAGTTCGACACCTTAAAGAAATATAAAGGTCTTTGCGGTTTTCCTAAAATGATTGAAAGCCCCCATGATGTTTGGGAAACGGGTCATAGTTCGACTTCCCTTTCAGCTGCAATGGGAATGGCGGCTGCCCGTGATATCAAAGGTGAAAGCAGTTTTATTTTGCCTGTAATCGGGGACGGTGCCCTAACAGGCGGAATGGCGCTTGAAGCGTTGAATCATATCGGTGATGAAAAAAAGGACATGATCGTTATCCTGAATGATAATGAAATGTCCATAGCCCCTAACGTAGGTGCTTTACACACGATATTGGGAAGATTGCGGACAGCAGGTAAATATAACTGGGCAAAAGATGAATTGGAGTTGCTTTTGAAAAAAATTCCTGCAGTCGGTGGTAAACTTGCGGCTACAGCTGAACGCTTGAAGGATAGCATGAAATATTTATTGGTCTCAGGTATCTTTTTCGAAGAGCTCGGTTTCACATACCTTGGACCAGTAGATGGTCATAATTATGAGGAATTGCTGGAGAATTTAAGATATGCCAAGAAAACGAAAGGACCTGTACTGCTGCATGTCATCACGAAAAAAGGCAAGGGATATTCACCTGCCGAGTTGGATACAACAGGAAACTGGCATGGGACAGGCCCATACAAGATCGAGACAGGTGATTTCGTGAAATCGCCTAGTAAAGGTCCTGCTTGGAGCGCTCTTGTAAGTGATACTGTCAGCAGGCTAGCACGTGACGATGAGCGGATTGTCGCAATTACACCTGCAATGCCCGTAGGTTCGAAATTGGTGGGCTTTTCCCGAGAGTTCCCAGAGCGTTTCTATGATGTAGGGATCGCCGAGCAGCATGCTGCAACTTTTGCAGCCGGATTGGCAACGCAAAAAATGAAACCTTTTCTGGCTATTTATTCAACCTTCCTGCAAAGGGCTTATGACCAGGTGGTGCATGATATCTGCCGTCAGAATTTGAATGTATTCATAGGGATCGATCGTGCCGGTTTGGTTGGTTCCGATGGTGAAACGCATCAAGGCGTTTTCGATATTGCTTTCTTACGCCACGTTCCGAATATGGTGTTGATGATGCCGAAAGATGAAAACGAAGGTCAGCATATGGTCAATACGGCCTTGAAATATAATGATGGTCCGATTGCTATGCGTTTCCCTCGTGGGAATGGTTGGGGAGTTGTGATGGATACCGAATTACAGCAAATTCCAATCGGTTCGTGGGAAGTTCTTAAAGAAGGAACGGATGCGGCCATCTTAACGTTCGGTACTACGATTCCCATGGCTCTTGAAGCCGCAGAACTGCTGGAGAAAGAGGATTATTCAGTCAAGGTGATCAATGCCCGGTTCATTAAGCCTTTGGATGAGAACATGCTAAGCAGTCTCCTAGGTGAAAAAATGCCTATCTTGACAATAGAAGAAGCGGTTCTTCAAGGTGGTTTTGGTAGTTCTGTTCTTGAATATGCTCATGATCAAGGGTTTTATGGGGCAACTATAGATCGAATGGGAATACCTGATTATTTCATTGAACATGGAAGTGTCGATGAACTTCTTGAAGAAATCGGTTTAACGACTGAGACAGCCATCAAAAAGATTAAAATGATAACACCCAAAAAAGAAAAAAGGGCCTGACAATATGAAAGTGATGAAAGAAAGAGTAGATGTATTACTTGTAGAACAAGGCTTGGCCGATACACGTGAAAAAGCGAAGCGTATGGTTATGGCTGGCCTTGTCTACGCGAATGAAGAGAGGTACGAAAAACCGGGGGAAAAAGTGCCGGTCGATCTTGAATTTACGATCAAAGGAAAAGTCATGCCTTACGTTTCAAGGGGCGGTCTTAAACTTGAGAAGGCATTAAGGGAATTCGATTTGCAAGTGAATGGAAAAATACTGCTTGATATCGGTTCATCAACTGGTGGGTTCACGGATTGTGCTTTGCAAAATGGTGCCACAATGTCTTATGCGCTTGATGTGGGTTATAATCAACTTGCTTGGAAGCTTAGGCAGGATGAGCGGGTTAAAGTAATGGAACGGACCAATTTCCGTTATGTTACACCTGCCGATCTCGATGGGGAGATGCCAAACTTTGCAAGCATTGATGTTTCTTTCATCTCGCTTACATTAATTTTACCGGTGCTAAAGACATTGCTCGTCCCGAATAGTGATGTGGTTGCATTGGTTAAACCGCAATTCGAAGCTGGGAAGGATCAAGTGGGTAAAAAGGGGATTGTTCGTGATCCCAAAATCCATAAACAAGTGTTGGATAAGATCATTTCTTTTTCCATAAAGGAAGGCTATGATATTAAGGATGCCTCCTTCTCACCGATTACCGGCGGTGATGGAAATATTGAATTCTTACTTCATTTACACTGGCAAGGGTCGAAGGAAGATGGAGCGATATTGCTTTCGAAAACGGTTGATGACATCGTTGGAGAGGCTCATGCCCAATTTAAAAAAGAATAGCTAGAAATTTGTATGGGCTCCTTTGGCTGAATGGTTGGCTAAAGGAGCTTTTTAACTATACATTGTGCGGCATGCACTTGAATCATATATAGGTGGATACATAAAATAGACTTGTATTCATTCATTTTAGAGAAAAAGTTGTACAATTGCATAAAAATCCGATAACATTAATATTAGCCACTTTCTAAAGCGGCCTATTTGCACGTACTGATGATACCGAAGCAATCCCATATTTGGGCAGCTTGCTTAAGTAAGGAATGAAAGTGATACGTTACCATTAAATGTGCAACAGTTGAGAAGAGGTGCTTCTACTTATGAATAAAGGACAACGACATATAAAAATAAGGGACATTATAACGAATAATGATATCGAAACTCAGGATGAGCTAGTTGAAGAATTGAAATTAGCTGGATACAATGTAACGCAAGCTACTGTTTCAAGGGATATTAAAGAGCTTCACCTTGTAAAAGTTCCTTTAACGGATGGAAGGTATAAATACAGTCTGCCGGCCGACCAACGTTTCAACCCACTTCAAAAATTAAAGAGAATCCTTGTCGATGCATTTGTACGCATTGACTCAGCCAACAATTTACTGGTTATGAAGATGCTCCCAGGTAATGCCCAGGCAATCTGTGCATTGATCGATAATTTAAATTGGCAAGAAATACTCGGGACGATCGGCGGCGATGATACTTGTTTAATCATCTGCCGTTCTGAGGAAGATGCAAAGATCATTTCCGGCAAATTCTTGGACATGCTCTAATAATTTTGTGAGGTGACCTAGCTTGTTAACAGAACTATCGATTAGGAATTTTGCGATCATAGACAGCCTGTCCGTTTCATTTGAGAAAGGCTTGACGGTCTTGACAGGGGAAACAGGGGCAGGGAAGTCAATCATAATAGATGCCGTTCATCTTTTGGTTGGGGGGCGTGGTTCTGCAGAGTTCATTCGGCATGGTGAGTCTAAGGCCGAAATAGAAGGATTATTCCAAATTGAAGATGAAAAACACCCGGTCTTTGCCAAAGCGGAAGAATTTGGCCTGGATATGAATGATGGGATGGCGATACTTCGAAGGGACATCTCACAGAGCGGCAAAAGCGTTTGCAGGGTAAATGGAAAGCTTGTAACGATTTCCACTTTACGAGAGATAGGACGGACATTGATAGATATCCATGGTCAGCATGAACATCAGGAATTAATGGATGAACGACTCCATCTCCCGCTACTCGATCAATTCGGCGGTGAAAAAATCGCATCTGCACTCACTGAATACCAAAAGCTATATAAACGTTATGAAACCGCTTCTAAACAATTGAATGGTTTGAGCCAAAATGAACAGCAAATGGTCCACCGCCTTGATTTGATCCAATTTCAATTCGATGAAATCCAAAAAGCTGATTTGAAATTACGCGAAGATGAAGAATTGATGGAAGAGCGGAAGAAAATTAATAATTTCGAAAAAATCCATGAAGCGCTGCAGACCAGTTATAATGCTTTAAATGGTGAGCAGCATGCAATTGATTGGCTTTCTGTAGCCATGAATAATTTGGAGGAAGCAGCAGGGCTAGATGAAGGTTTAAAGAACAGCTCTGAGACCGTTTCAAATAGCTACTTCCTGCTTGAAGAGGCCGTGTCAAACATCCGAGACCAATTAGACTCTTTGGATTATGATACTGAACGTGTGGAATTCATTGAAAGTCGCCTTAATGAAATAAATCAATTAAAGCGTAAATACGGGAGGACCATCGAGGAAATCCTGGAATATGGAGCCGCTATAGAAGAAGAAGTAGAAAAACTGCAAAATAGGGAAACCCATATAGCGAAGCTTGAAAAGGAAATGAAATCCATCAAGGCAGATTTAATTGTCGAAGCAAAGAATCTTTCTGAACTTCGGCAGAAATTCGCTCAGCAGTTAACCAAAAAGATCCATCAGGAATTAAAAGATTTATACATGGAAAAGACAATTTTCGAACCGCATTTCCTTCAAACGGCCTATACCTTCGATGAATTGTCAGATAGGGGCATTAATCAGTCAGGTCTGGATTCAATGGAATTTTATATTTCCACCAATCCAGGTGAACCGTTAAAACCTCTTTCTAAAATCGCATCTGGCGGAGAACTGTCGAGGATCATGCTGGCTTTGAAAAGCATTTTCTCCAAGCACCAAGGCATAACGTCCATTATATTTGATGAAGTGGACACAGGTGTGAGCGGACGGGTTGCACAATCCATTGCCGAAAAGATCTATAAAGTGGCAACTGGATCACAAGTACTGTGCATATCCCATTTGCCACAGGTGGCAGCTATGGCGGATACTCACCTTTTCATAGCTAAAAATGTAAGGGCTGGACGCACGAATACCTCGGTCAAGCCGCTCATTGAAACTGAAAAAGTAAAAGAAATTGGCAGGATGATTTCAGGAGTAGAGATAACGGATTTGACGAAGCAGCATGCCAATGAATTAATCCAGCTGGCCAAACGGCTGAAGATTACATCTTGATGGGCCGGTAAGAAAGATTATTTAAAATTATCATAAGCATTCATTGTAAAGCTATCCAAAAACGGATAGCTTTTATTTTTTGCACCTGTTATAAATGACTGTCATGAGGGCTAAATTAAAGGTGTAGCCATAAAGTTTCAGAGAGCGAGGAGAGTGAATGGATTGAAATTTGTATGGATAAACAGGATCATCGGTGGAATTCTCCTTGTTTCGCTATTAACATTAGGGTTATACCAGCCATCTCGTGAATATTTTTTAATTCCAAATCATCTTGTACTATTTGAAGGAAGTCAATATAGTATTTCCAAATCATTGCCTGTTTCTGCAAAAACTTCGGGATCTAGTGATGGAATTTCACTTCATGATGAACAAGCTTCGATTACGCTTGGTGCTGAGAAACCAGGTACGAATGAAGTGTTACTCGATGTAGCAGGCTTACCTGCCAAAAAGGTCGACATCAGGGTGTTAAAAGACTTTAAAGTCATGCCTGGAGGCCAATCCATTGGAGTAAAGCTTAATACTCTTGGGGTTCTTGTAGTAGGTCATCATCTTATTGATACTGCGCAGGGGAAAAAATCACCGGGAGAAAAGGCGAAAATTGAAATCGGTGATATTATTACAGAAATCAATGGTCAGACGATAAAGAAGATGGGGGATGTAACCCCTTTTGTTCAGCAGGCAGGCGAAAAGGGTGAGGCGTTGAATCTTGTCATTAACCGTGATAATGAAGTGCTTCATAGTACCCTATTACCTCTAAAAGATAAGAATGAAGGAACTTACAAATTAGGTTTGTATATCCGTGATTCGGCAGCTGGCATAGGAACGATGACGTTTTATCACCCGGATTCGAAAAAATATGGGGCGTTGGGACATGTCATATCCGATATGGATACAAAAAAGCCGATTGTTGTTAAGGACGGACAGATTGTTCAATCGACAGTTACATCCATTGAAAAGGGAAGTAATGGTGATCCGGGAGAAAAATTGGCACGCTTTTCTTCCAATAAAGAAAAAATAGGAAATATCAATCGCAATAGCCCCTTTGGAATTTTTGGGAAATTAAATCAGGATTTTAAAAATGGAATTAACGAAAAGCCACTCCCCATCACCCTTTCCCATGAGGTAAAGGAAGGACCAGCAAAAATCCTTACAGTGGTGGATGGTTCTGAAGTGGAGGAATTCGATGTCGAAATCGTCAGTTCCATCCCACAGAAGTTTCCTGCAATTAAAGGAATGGTCTTAAAAGTGACGGATAAAGAATTGCTTCAAAAAACGGGTGGGATCGTTCAAGGTATGAGCGGCAGTCCTATCATACAAAATGGGAAATTAATCGGTGCAGTCACCCATGTATTCGTTAATGATCCTACAAGTGGGTATGGAGTCCATATCGAATGGATGTTAAACGAAGCCGGTATAAATATATACGACAAAGATAATTATGAAAAGGCAAGCTAAGAATCTGGGTATCCTTTTGGATGCCCCTTTTTAATGGGAATTAATAAATAGCGTAGGTTTGGGTAGGAATTAAATTTGATTTCTTCAAAAAATAGAGGTTTTTTTGAAACGATGTGATAAAATGAAAACGATATGAAGATTTTTCGACAAACGGTTTATTTGAATAGCAAACGAAGTCGAAAACAAGAGATATCCGGAGAATAATATTGAATTCCTTATATTTTTTCAAAAATAAAAGGAATTTAGTTTCCATTGTCGAAAAGTTCAATTACAATAGAATTTAGTCATATAGAAAAAAAGACCAATTGTAGTTGAGGAGGAAATCAAGCGTGAAAAAAATTAAGGTGTGCGTTGTAGATGATAATAGAGAACTTGTTGGCCTTCTGGAAGAATACATTTCTGCACAGGAAGACATGGAAGTAATTGGGGTGGCACATAACGGTCAAGATTGCCTGGGTATGCTTGAAAGCGTTGATCCGGATATATTAATCCTCGATATTATCATGCCTCATTTAGATGGGTTAGGTGTACTTGAAAAACTTCGTGAAGTAAAACGGGGTTCTATGCCTAATGTGATAATGCTTACTGCCTTTGGTCAAGAAGATGTAACGAAAAAAGCTGTTGATTTGGGCGCGTCTTACTTTATACTGAAACCATTTGATATGGAAAATCTGGCCAATCACATACGTCAGGTAAGCGGTAAAGGGCAGGCGGTTTTAAAAAATCATAGTCAATTTAGCTATCGTCCCCAAAATGAATCCAAACCGAAGAACCTTGATGCCAGCATCACAAGCATCATTCACGAGATTGGAGTGCCAGCACATATTAAGGGCTATTTGTATTTAAGGGAAGCCATATCCATGGTATATAATGATATCGAACTATTGGGTTCTATCACCAAAGTTTTATATCCGGATATCGCAAAAAAATACAATACTACGGCCAGCCGTGTTGAACGTGCTATCCGGCATGCGATTGAAGTGGCCTGGAGCCGTGGAAATATAGAATCCATTTCATCACTTTTCGGATATACCGTAAGCATGACTAAGGCAAAACCTACAAATTCCGAATTCATTGCCATGGTTGCTGATAAGCTGCGTCTCGAACATAAAGCTTCTTGACAGGGGTAGGGGTCACCGGTTGTTAAGATTTAGGGGAACAATTGACCATATAAAGGCTAGAGCCGCTAAATATAAATAGGAATTCTCCATCTGGAGGTAAAGGACAGGAAGAAGTTGCTTCGTGATTTTTTCTAATCGGCAACTTCAAAATTTTTTACGCTGCGGGTAAAAAAATTAAACGCCTTTTATTTATTGGATTTTGCAGGAAATCCCATAAATAAAAGGCGTTTTTGTTTGATTGAACAGCGCCACAAAATTATTTTAGACGAAGTTTTGTGCTATATAGCTCCTTTTCTTAATTTTCAGATTATAATTATAGGTATACGGTGAGTATGGGTGTTCCAGTACGGCCATTTACCATTAATAAAGAAGACGAGATGAAGCGTTTATTCGAATTGGGATGCAGTGGCATCATAACCGATTTTCCCGAGGCATCCGTAAGGATCAGATAAAGAAAGAAGGTGCCATATGATACATGGCACCTTCTTTTTTGCGTTTAAAATTTATTGAACCTGCTTTGGACCTTATTTTGTTTTCGATCTCGATGAAGGACGAAGCCGGCGATAAAGGCTATTCCGCCAATCGTAATGAGCAGTCCGATTAAAAATTGCAGCCAAAGGACTGGATAGGGAGGCTGTAAAATACCGAACACCATGTCCCTCATTATTTTTATGCCATAGGCAGCAAAGGCACCGGGTATAAAAAGAATCAAAAAAGCGATTAAACGTTTCATGCGGTCAAATCCCTTCTGAAAATTCCGTCTTTAAAAAATGATAAAGGATATAAATTATTTGTCAAGTTTCGGGAATCTAGATAATGACTGGGAGTTGGTGGCTGTTTTTCAAGGGTACCGATATGGTAAAATGGTGTGGAGTATGAAAAAAATTGCAGGGAATGATCAATTAAAAGGGGTAATTATATTTTAAGGGGGATGGCTCATGCAAAAGGTCATGATAGTAGGGGGAGGAGTGGGAGGGACAACAGTGTTGAAACTCCTATCGGAAAGTGAAGTATTCTCCATTGTTTGTATGGCTGATACGAATGAATCCGCTGAAGGGATGCTTGCTGCAAAGGAACGAAAGATTCCTACAGTGACCAATTGGAGCATGGGATTGGAGCGGGATTTGGACATCATTTTTGATACGACCGGTGACTCGTCTGTCTATAATAAGATAAAAAGGGACATGGGCGAACAAACGATTCTTATTCCTGGAAGTGTCGCCCTCATTATGGCTAAGTTGTTTGAAGAGAAAAATCGCTTAATTAGTAAATTGGAGAATACCTCGGCAAAAATGGACTTGATCCTTAATACGACCAGTGAAGGGATGGTGGTGATTGATCATGAAGGATTCATCATCATGTTCAATGATAGTGCGGAACGTGCCTCTGACACAAAGCGCGAGGATGTGATAGGCAGACATATCAAAGATTTCATCCCTTCAACTGGATTGCTGCGAGTGATGCAGACGAACCAAAAAGAAGTAAATCAGGAAATCACCCTTAGCAATGGGATGGAACTCATAACGACAAGGATACCTCTGGTGAATGCCGATAAGGAAATCATAGGGGCTTTTTCCGTGTTTAGGAATAAAACGGAGGCTGTACAATTGGCGGAGCAGATCACTGATTTAAAAGAGATACAGACGATGCTCCAGGCCATCATTCAATCCAGTGATGAAGCCATATCTGTTGTCGATGATCAAGGCAGGGGGCTTTTGATCAATCCGGCATATACAAGAATCACTGGCTTAACAAAGACCCAAGTGATTGGTAAGCCGGCTTCCATCGATATTTACGAAGGTGAAAGTATGCATATGAAAGTGCTTCAGACTAAAAAGCCTGTTCGGGGTGTCAATATGCGTGTCGGCCCAAAACATAAGGAAGTGATCGTGAATGTTGCCCCAATCATCGTGGATGGGTGCCTGAAAGGGAGCGTTGGCGTCATTCATGATGTATCGGAAATTCAAGCCTTGACACATGAACTGAATCGGGCAAGACAGATTATTCGTACATTACAGGCTAAATATTCCTTTGATGATATTATTGGGGCTTCCGAAGAGATGAAGCTTCCAATTGAACAGGCGAAGTTATCGGCAAAAACACCTGCTACTGTCTTATTAAGAGGGGAATCAGGGACTGGCAAAGAGTTATTTGCACACGCCATACATAATGCGAGCGATAGGAAATTCAATAAATTCGTACGTGTAAATTGTGCGGCCATCTCGGAATCATTACTTGAAAGTGAACTGTTCGGTTATGATGAAGGAGCCTTTACAGGGGCAAGCAGGGGCGGAAAGGTCGGTTTTTTTGAAGAGGCAAATCAAGGGAGTATCTTTTTGGACGAAATTGGAGAATTACCAGCAAACATCCAAGCTAAATTGCTTCGGGTTTTACAAGAAAAGGAAATCATCAGAGTGGGTGGGACGAAGCCGATTCCCATCAATGTCCGGGTCATAGCCGCTACGAATATCAATCTTGAACAGGCCATCGCAACCGGATCATTCAGGGAAGACTTGTATTTCAGGCTGAACCGCATGCCTATTTTTATTGCTCCACTAAGAAAGCGAAAAGAAGATTTGAGAGAATTGGCGGAGCATTTGATTAATAAAATCAATCAAGAGTATGGACGGAGCATAGAGGGAATTACAGCAGCAGCTATACATAAGATGCAAATATACAACTGGCCAGGTAATGTGAGGGAACTGGAAAATATCTTAGGACGGGCAATCATTTTCATGAAATTGAACGAGACCATCATTGATATACATCATATTCCGGATTTTATCGAAGAGGTTCCTTTAAAACAGGAGAAATTAGTAATGAAGCCTTCTGGCTACGTATCGGGGAAACCGCTCTCGGAGATAATAGACCAGTATGAAGCCGAAATCATTCAGCAAGCGTTCCATACCCACAAGGGAAATAAAACACTTACGGCAAAAGCACTAGGGATTTCAGTTAGAAATCTATATTACAAAATGGAAAAACTAAAACTGTGAAAATTGTTGCACGCAAACAATTGCACGCTATGAAAAAAACTGCACGGAATTTTCTGATTTATTTTAATTTAAGCGAGACTCCACTTCTAACATGAAATTTTTTTGAATTTGTTATAGGCTATAGTTGCCCAACATATTAACCAGCATCTCCTTTTTTTGGATAAAAAGGCTCTCATAATGTATTTTATTGGCATGTTATTTGCATATTTAGAAAGTGCATGGATTTTTCAAGGGACCATTCCCCATGGGGAAAATATCATGTGAGTAGCGGATTTCATTTAAAATGAACGTAGGAACAAGTAAGAATGAGGAGTAATTTAGTGTCCTCATATCTGACATGTATTAAAACATCTAGGGAGGATTCCTTTATGGAAATTTTTAAATATCTTGAGAAGTATGATTACGAGCAACTGCTATTCTGTCAGGATAAACAATCGGGTTTGAAAGCGATTATTGCCATTCATGATACAACATTAGGGCCTGCGCTTGGAGGCACAAGGATGTGGACGTATGCATCTGAAGAAGAAGCCATTGAAGATGCATTAAGGCTTTCGAGAGGTATGACATATAAGAATGCAGCTGCCGGCTTGAATTTAGGCGGGGGGAAAACCGTCATCATCGGCGATCCGCGTAAGGATAAAAATGAAGAAATGTTCCGTGCATTCGGAAGGTATATCCAAGGGCTGAATGGGCGTTATATAACAGCTGAAGATGTAGGTACAACGGTTGAGGATATGGATCTCATTCATGAGGAGACGGATTTTGTCACTGGGATTTCCCCTGCATTCGGTTCTTCGGGTAACCCTTCCCCAGTAACTGCTTATGGGGTGTATCGCGGTATGAAGGCTGCTGCAAAAGAAGCATTCGGAACTGATTCTTTAGAAGGCAAGGTAATTGCAGTCCAAGGCGTCGGGAATGTTTCTTATAACTTATGCCGTCACCTTCATGAGGAAGGCGCCAAGCTGATCGTTACGGATATCAATAAAGAAAGCGTGGCCCGTGCGGTTGAATCCTTTGGGGCGACTGCAGTGAATCCTGATGAAATTTATGGAGTTGACTGTGATATCTATGCACCATGTGCGTTAGGGGCGGTCATTAATGATCATACAATCAATCAAATCAGGGCGAAGGTCATTGCAGGTGCAGCCAATAATCAATTAAAGGAACCTGTTCATGGCGATCAAATTCATGAAAAAGGTATTATATATGCACCTGATTATGTAATTAATGCAGGTGGAGTCATAAATGTAGCCGATGAGCTTCTAGGGTATAATCGGGAAAGAGCCCTTAAGAAAGTGGAAACGGTTTATGATACAATTGAACGAGTCATCGAGATTGCAAAACGTGATCAAATCCCAACTTATAAAGCAGCGGATAGGATGGCAGAGGAGCGCATTGCTCGCATGAGGAATTCAAGGAGCCAATTCTTGCAAAATGAAAAACATATCTTGAATGGAAGAAAATGAATGTAGTTTTACAAGATATAGATTCCTGTGTTTTTTTTAATAAACACAGGAATTTTCAACATGGATAACGTAATAAACATAGGGCAAGTAAAAATGGTGACAATAGTATGTATTTGTGAGGAGGAGCGGTTTTGGCTGAAGAATTTGACCTCGTTATCCTCGGCGGAGGAACAGGCGGGTATGTGGCAGCGATAAGGGCTGCTCAATTAGGATTGAAAACGGCTGTCGTGGAGAAAGGCAAGCTCGGCGGAACGTGTCTACATAAAGGCTGTATCCCTTCAAAAGCACTTTTAAGGAGTGCGGAAGTTTATCAGACTGCAGTGAAAAGTGAGGAATTCGGTGTTGTTACCGGGGATGTAAAGGTAGATTTCCTTAAGGTGCAGGAAAGAAAGAATAAAGTGGTCGATCAACTCTATAAAGGTGTCCAGCACTTGATGAAACAAGGGAAGATAACGGTTTATGAAGGGTTAGGACGTATACTTGGTCCATCTATATTTTCACCGATGCCTGGAACAATTTCCGTGGAAATGAATAATGGCAGTGAAAATGAAATGCTCATTCCTCAGAATGTCATCATTGCCACCGGTTCACGTCCGAGGACACTGCCTGGTTTGACGATTGATGGGGAATTTGTGCTTACATCGGATGAAGCTCTAAAGCTAGAGAGCCTGCCAAAATCAATGATTATTGTAGGCGGGGGAGTTATCGGTATTGAATGGGCTTCGATGCTTAATGATTTTGGCGTGGAAGTGACAGTACTTGAATATGCAGATAGAATCATCCCGACTGAGGACGATGATATTTCCAGTGAAATGCTTCGTCTCCTAACGAAAAAAGGAGTCAAATTCGTTACAGGTGCCAAGGTATTGCCTGAAACCCTGAAAACGGATGTTTCAGTATACATTTCTGCTGAAGTCAAAGGTTCGGTAGAGGAATTCACAGCTGAAAAAATGCTGGTTTCCGTAGGCAGATCAGCAAATGTTGAAGGGATCGGCCTTGAAAATACGGAAATTGTGAAAGAAAAAGGTTTTATTGAAACCAATGACTTCTTCCAAACGAAGGAATCACATATCTATGCGATCGGTGATTGTATCGGCGGTCTGCAATTGGCTCACGTTGCCTCCCATGAAGGTATTACGGCCGTTGAACATTTAGCAGGCCAAAAACCGGAACGGCTGGATTATTCGCTCATTTCAAAATGTGTGTATTCAAGCCCTGAAGCTGCAAGTGTCGGTTTGACGGAAGAACAGGCAAATAAAGAAGGCTATGACCTTAAAATAGGGAAATTCCCATTCCGTGCAGTTGGTAAGGCCCTTGTTTTCGGGGAAGCGGATGGTTTTGTCAAGATCATCGCCGATAAGAAAACGGATGATATACTGGGCGTTCATATGATCGGGCCACATGTTACGGATATGATTTCAGAAGCGGGACTTGCAAAAGTGCTTGATGCGACACCTTGGGAGATAGGCAAGACAATTCATCCGCACCCAAGTCTTTCTGAAGCAATCGGAGAGGCAGCCCTTGCTGTCGATGGACGTGCCATTCATTCATAAAGAATAAGGTCAGGAGGTTTTATGATGGTAGAGAATCGTCATGAACAATTAGGCTTAAATGAGGAAACGGTTTTAGATATGTACCGGACAATGCTTTTGTCCCGCAGAATTGATGAGCGCATGTGGCTTTTAAACCGATCCGGGAAAATTCCCTTCGTGATTTCCTGCCAGGGGCAAGAAGCTGCACAGGTTGGGGCAGCGTTTGCGCTTGATCGGCAAAAGGATTATGTACTGCCATATTATCGGGATGTAGGTGTGGTGCTTACCTTCGGAATGACCGCAAAAGACTTGATGCTTTCAGGTTTCGCGAAAGAGGAAGATCCCAATTCCGGCGGGCGCCAAATGCCTGGTCATTTTGGGCAAAAGAAAAATAGGATCGTCACTGGTTCATCGCCTGTAACGACACAGGTCCCTCATGCTGTTGGAATTGCCCTTGCAGGGAAGATGGAAGGTAAGGATTTGGTAACATTCGTAACGTTTGGAGAAGGTTCATCCAATCAGGGCGATTTTCATGAAGGGGCCAACTTTGCAGGTGTGCATAAGCTACCGGTCATTTTTATGTGTGAAAATAATAAATATGCGATTTCCGTTCCTATTTCGAAACAGCTATCGTGTGAAAATGTTTCCGACAGGGCGATTGGCTATGGGATGCCTGGAATAACGGTGGATGGCAATGATCCATTGGCAGTGTATGCAGCGGTGAAAGAAGCAGCTGACCGTGCACGAAGGGGAGAAGGCCCTACACTAGTAGAAACCGTTTCATACAGGCTTACACCTCATTCAAGTGATGATGATGACCGAAGCTACCGGACAGCGGACGAAGTGGCCGAAGCCAAAACGAAAGATTCCATAATGACATTTGGAGCGTATTTAAAAGAAGTGGGAATCATGGGTGAGGACCTTGAGAAACAAATGAATGATGAAGTCATGAAGATAGTCAACGAAGCAACCGATTATGCTGAAAATGCTCCATATCCGAAGGCTGAAAGTGCTATGAATCATGTGTATGCACAAAAGTAAGGGGGTAATAGAATGCCAGTGATTTCTTATATAGATGCTGTGACAATGGCAATGAGGGAAGAGATGGAACGAGATTCCCGTGTATTCGTATTGGGAGAAGATGTAGGAAAAAAAGGTGGGGTCTTTAAAGCCACTAATGGTTTATACGACCAATTCGGTGAAGCCAGGGTCATCGATACCCCGCTCGCTGAATCTGCAATTGCAGGAGTGGGAATTGGAGCAGCCATGTATGGGCTTCGGCCGATAGCTGAGATGCAATTTGCCGATTTCATCATGCCTGCCATTAACCAAATAGTTTCAGAGGCAGCCAAGATTAGATACCGTTCTAATAATGATTGGAGCTGTCCTATGGTAATCCGTGCTCCATATGGAGGAGGGATTCATGGAGCTCTTTATCATTCACAATCGGTTGAAGCAATCTTTGCTAATCAGCCGGGCTTGAAAATTGTGATGCCTTCCACTCCGTATGATGTAAAGGGTTTGCTTAAAGCTGCCATTCGCGATGAAGACCCAGTGCTTTTCTTTGAACATAAACGCGCATACCGTTTGATCAAGGGTGAGGTACCCACTGAAGATTATGTACTTCCAATCGGTAAGGCGGATGTGAAAAGGGAAGGGGAAGACATTACTGTCATCTCCTATGGCCTTTGTGTGCATTTTGCCCTTCAGGCAGCAGAAAAATTAGCTGCAGATGGAATATCTGCACATGTTCTTGACTTGCGTACCGTCTACCCTTTGGATAAGGATGCCATCATAGAAGCAGCTTCTAAAACGGGGAAAGTATTACTGGTTACGGAAGATAATAAAGAAGGAAGCATCATGAGTGAGGTCGCGGCAATCATTGCCGAGCATTGCCTTTTTGATTTGGATGCCCCTGTAAAACGATTGGCCGGACCTGATGTACCTGCCATGCCATATGCGCCTACGATGGAAAAACATTTTATGGTGAATCCTGATAAGGTGGAAAAAGCTATGAGGGAATTGGCCGAGTATTAATGACTGTTAAGAAGGAGGAACGAATAATGGCTATGGAATTAATGAAGATGCCTCAACTAGGCGAAAGTGTCACAGAGGGAACCATCAGTAAATGGCTTGTAAAGCCTGGAGATCATGTCACGAAATACGACCCGCTAGCTGAAGTGATGACGGATAAAGTAAATGCTGAGGTTCCTTCTTCCTTCACCGGCATCATCAAGGAATTGAAAGCGGATGAGAATCAAACATTGGCAGTCGGGGAAGTCATTTGCTCGATTGAAGTTGAAACGGCAAAGACGGATAACGAAAATGCTGGGCAAGTTTCTCGTAGTGAGGAAAATGTTGATGCACCTGTTACAAGAGATGTGCAGCAAGCGGCCGAACCATCAAGGAAAGCTCGCTATTCGCCAGCTGTGTTAAAACTTTCCCAGGAGCATGGAATCGATCTTTCAAAAGTTAAAGGGACGGGGAATGAAGGACGGATCACCCGTAAAGATTTACTGAAACTTGTTGAATCAGGGAATCTTCCTAAGGCGGATGAGCCTTCCGCAATATCCAACTCGGCTACTGAAGAGATTGCTCCTCAAGTTAATCGACAAACCAGTCCAGTAACAAACGTGACTACTGCGGCTGGTGATAAGGAAATACCTGTTACCGGTATCCGAAAGGCAATTGCGTCCAATATGTTGAAAAGTAAGCACGAAATCCCACATGCCTGGACGATGGTGGAAGTTGACGCAAGCAATATGGTGAAGTTGCGTGATAATCTAAAATCCGACTTTAAACAAAAAGAAGGCTATAATTTAACGTACTTTGCCTTTTTCGTAAAAGCGGTTGCTCAAGCCCTTACGGAATTTCCAGAGATCAATTCAATGTGGGCAGGCGAAAAAATCATACAAAAGAAAGAAATTAATATATCAATAGCCGTTGCAACTGAAGATGCCTTATTTGTACCGGTCATTAAAAATGCAGATGAAAAATCAATCAAAGGTATAGCAAGGGAGATACAGGAACTCGCATCCAAAGTGAAAGCGGGTAAGTTAAAAGCAGAGGATATGCAAGGTGGTACGTTCACTGTTAATAACACCGGTTCATTCGGTTCTGTCCAATCCATGGGAATCATCAATTACCCACAGGCGGCCATTTTACAAGTTGAAACGATTGTAAAACGCCCAGTTGTCATAAATGACATGATTGCAGTACGAGATATGGTGAATCTCTGTTTATCACTTGATCATCGTGTTTTGGACGGACTGGTATGCGGCCGATTCCTCGCGAGGGTTAAAGAAATCATCGAAAAGATTTCCAAAGATAACACTTCCATATACTAAAATGAAGAAAAGGAAGGCCGGTAGGTCCTTCCTTTTTGTTTTGTACTTCACTTTTACATAGAAAAACATCGACAAAAATTTTATTTTTGCTATTATTTTATTAAGAACTGTTCTAATACAGATCAGGGGCTGTACTTGATTTCTAAAGAGGCGAAATAGGCTAGTGGTTTCCCTAATAACAGGTTTACTAATTTCTATTGTCTTAAATTTCAAGAAAATTATGGTAGAATGTTAGTATAATCCAGATCAAATTGACGGGAGGGTGGTTTTCTTATCCAAAACTGACTGAGCGTTCGTTCTCCCAATGAAAGGACAGGGCGTATGAGGCGGCAGAAGATAAGAAAGCGATTACAGATGGAACTGAAAGATGTAAAAAACATAACCTTTCCTAAGCCTTCTTTTGAAGAGTGGAAAGAAGCTGCGGAAGCAAGTTTAAAAGGGAAAAGTGTAGAAAAATTAAAAACGAATACATATGAGGACATCACTTTATATCCGCTCTATACAGAAAAGGCGGATTCAACGGAAAAAGTGGCTGAATTGCCAGGATTCTTCCCTTTCACCAGAGGAACGTTCCCAACGGGTTATCATGAAAAACCTTGGCTTGCCGTTCAACCTGTAAGCGGTATCACGGCAGAAGAAGCAAATGAAAAGATGAAGGCAACATTCAAGCGCGGTCAAAATGTCGTGGCATACCCTGCACGTTTGCTTGCTGAGGGAGCAAGGGCTGAAAAATTGTTTAAGGATATCCCATTAAAAGAAATCCCGGTTTTCATGGACCTTAAGGGGAAACAAAAAGGATCATTCCCTCAATTCAAAGCTGTTGCCGAAGCACAAAATACTCAATTGACAGGTGTTATTGCTGAGGATCCCATTGCAGAATGGCTCATTTGCGGTCAGCTGCCAGAAGATACGGATAACTATTTTGCGGACTGGCTGAAGACGATCCAAGGTTATCAGAAGGTAGGCAGGGATTTAAAGACTATTTTGATTAATACGGCAGTCTATCATAATGGAGGAGCCAATGCTGTACAAGAAATAGCGTACGGATTGTCGGCAGCCGTCCAATATCTATTGGAAGGGCAAAAACAAGGGCTTTCTATTGATTCGGTTTCCAAAAAAATAGTTTTCTCTTTTGCTGTGGATTCCAATTACTTCATGTCCATCGCTAAACTGCGGGCTGCCAGGAGGCTATGGGCCGGTCTAGCTGAAGCCTTTGATACAGCTCCGGACTATTTTAAAATGGCCATTCACGCCGTTACGTCCGAATTGACTGAAACGCTATATGATCAGCATGTAAATATTCTTCGGACCACAAACCAAGCTTTCGCTGCAGCTATTGGAGGCATTCAATATCTTCAAATTCATTCATTTACACATGCAAGTGGTGAAACCAATGATTTTTCAGAAAGAATTGCCCGTAATACTCACTTGATTTTAAAAGAAGAAACAAATATCACATCAGTGGTCGATCCTGCTGGCGGTTCATGGTATGTGGAGCAATTAACGGATGAATTGGCTGAAAAGGCTTGGGCGAAATTCCTTGAAATCGATGCAGCCGGAGGGATTTTAGAGCTAATTAAACAAGGCACCCTTCAGAAAGAAATAGCTGAAGTTTACCAAGGAAGAGTTCAAAATGCGGCTTTCAGAAAAGAAAGTATCATCGGAACGAATGTATATCCGAATCCGGCTGATAAGATTAAAACCCCGACACAGGATAACCATGTGTCATATATGAAAGTTGATAAGCCGGTTGGCATTACCCCACTTGCTAGGAATCGGGTATCCATTCAGTTTGAACAGATAAGACTTCGCAGTGAAAAGTATAAAGAAATAAGTGGAACGGCCCCAACTATTGGTTTGATTAATTTGAAAAATCTCAAATCCTATAAACCTCGTGCAGATTTCGTTAAAAGTCTTGCTGCAGCAGGTGGTATTGAAACAATCGGCAGTAAGGGGTGTCAAACGGTTGAGGAAGCAGTCGATTATGTAGCTGCGACCAGGCTCCCGATCTATTGTGTCTGCGGCAGTGATGGTGACTACTCGGAATTAGCGCCAATCACCATTAAAGAAATTAAAAAGCAATTCCCTGAAATCACTATTTATAGTGCCGGCAAGCAGGAAGAAGAATTGGAGATTACACTAAGTGAAGCCGGAGTCCAAGATTTTATCCATGTTAAAACGAATGCAATAGCCATTTTACTGGAATTATTGCAGAAGCTGGGGGTGAACTAAAATGAAAAAACCGAATTTTTCTGCTATAAATCCTGCTAAGTCTGAGATTAAAGGTACGGTGGAAGCATGGAAAAAGGAAGCTGAAAAAGCAGTTGGGAAAAACATTGAGGATCTTCTGTTTGAAACCAATGAACAAATAAAAATCAAACCGCTTTATATTGAGGAAGATAATCGTGACTTGGAGCATATGGAAAGTGTGCCAGGCATCGCTCCTTTTACAAGAGGGCCCTATCCTTCGATGTATGTCAATCGTCCTTGGACGGTACGTCAGTATGCAGGTTTTTCGACTGCTGAGGAATCCAATGCATTTTACAGACGTAACCTGGCGATGGGGCAAAAAGGGCTCTCAGTTGCCTTTGATTTAGCTACACACCGCGGTTATGACTCCGATCATCCACGCGTTGTAGGTGATGTGGGGAAGGCGGGAGTTGCCATTGATTCCATTCTTGACATGAAAATCTTGTTCGACGGCATTCCGCTTGATCAGATGTCCGTGTCAATGACGATGAACGGTGCTGTATTACCCATCCTTGCATTCTATATCGTTACAGCTGAAGAACAGGGCGTAACACAGGATAAGCTATCAGGCACGATTCAAAATGACATCTTAAAGGAATACATGGTTCGGAATACGTATATCTACCCACCTGAAATGTCCATGAAAATCATAGCTGATATATTCGAGTATACATCCAAATATATGCCCAAGTTCAATTCCATTTCCATCTCCGGTTATCATCTGCAAGAAGCGGGGGCGCCGGCTGATATCGAACTTGCCTATACGTTGGCGGATGGGCTTGAGTATGCACGTACCGGAATGAAAGCAGGTATTGATATCGATAAATTTGCACCTCGCCTGTCATTCTTCTGGGCTGTAGGAATGAACTATTTCATGGAAGTGGCGAAAATGAGGGCGGCTCGTTTCATTTGGTCAAAACTGATGAAACAGTTCGAACCGAAAAATAATAAAGCGATGGCATTGAGGACTCATTCCCAAACCTCCGGCTGGAGCCTCTCCGAACAGGATCCGTTTAACAATGTCGCAAGGACCCTTATTGAAGCGCATGCGGCTGCCCTTGGGCATACACAGTCCCTGCATACGAACGCATTGGATGAGGCCATTGCCCTGCCAACGGATTTCTCGGCACGCATTGCACGTAACACACAGCTATATCTGCAGGAGGAAACCGGGATCACGAAAGTAATCGATCCATGGGCGGGTTCATACTATGTAGAATCGCTTACAAATGAATTGATCGATCGGGCTTGGGCTCACATAGAAGAAATCGAAGGTCTTGGAGGAATGGCGAAGGCAATTGAAACTGGCCTTCCAAAAATGAGGATCGAGGAAGCGGCTGCAAAGCGTCAGGCTAAAATCGATTCTCAAGATGAAACGATCGTTGGCGTCAATAAATATCGTTTGAAAAAAGAAGATCCGATTGAAATACTGGAGATTGATAATACAGCAGTTCGCGAAAGTCAGCTTAAGCGTTTGAGCGAATTAAAAGCGAAACGTGATCAGGCAATGGTGGATGAAGCTCTTCAAGCGCTATCCATGGCTGCCAAAACTGGCGAAGGTAACCTTCTTGAACTGGCTGTGCAAGCTGCAAGAGTACGGGCTTCATTAGGTGAAATCTCCGATGCGATCGAAGAGGTGGCTGGACGTCACAAAGCAACGATCCGTTCTATCAGCGGCGTATATAGCTCCGCATACTCAAAAGAAGCGGAAATTGAGGAAGTCGTCCGCATGACGGAAGAGTTCCTTGAAAATGAAGGAAGAAGACCGCGTTTGTTAATGGCTAAAATGGGTCAGGACGGTCATGATCGTGGAGCTAAAGTAGTAGGAACGGGGTTTGCGGATTTAGGCTATGATGTCGATATCGGTCCATTATTCCAAACACCGAAGGAAACCGCCATCCAGGCCGTGGAAAATGATGTGCATGTAGTCGGAATGAGTTCGCTTGCTGCCGGTCATAAAACATTGTTGCCGCAGCTAATGACGGAACTGAAGAACTTGGGCCGTGAGGACATTATAGTGATCGTAGGCGGCGTCATCCCTGCACAGGATTATGATTACCTAATGGAAAATGGCGCTACAGCCATTTTTGGACCTGGTACGGTCATTCCACAGGCAGCAAAGAAAGTGCTTCAGGAAATATACAATCGCCTCGGATATGAGGAAGTGGCCCAATAATGAGTGAAGACAAGAAGCCCGAATGGGTCGATCTTAACAATCAGGAAGGTTTTGCTTCTTCATTAAAGCCAGGTGTGGAATTAGCAGCAAACCATAACAAACCTTCTAAAAGCAAATTCGTCAAAAAACATAATGTAAACATACCGGTCCATGAACTTAAAGAGGGAATCATGAAAGGGGACAGGGCCAAGCTAGCTAAAGGGATTACATTGGTTGAAAGCAATGCATCCCAACACTTAGATCATGCACAGGAATTATTGCATGCCATCCTTCCTCATACAGGGAACTCGATTCGCATCGGGATTTCTGGAGTGCCCGGTGCCGGAAAAAGTACCTTCATCGAGACGTTCGGAACCTACTTATGTGACAGGGGCCATAAGGTTGCTGTTTTAGCCGTCGATCCAAGCTCTTCGATCAATGGCGGAAGTATACTAGGCGATAAGACAAGGATGGAGGAGCTGGCAAAAAACCCCCATGCCTTCATAAGACCCTCACCATCGGAAGGCACTCTGGGAGGAGTTCACCGCAAAACGAGGGAAACGATGTTGCTTTGTGAGGCTGCAGGATTTGATGTGATACTGATAGAAACTGTAGGGGTCGGTCAGAGTGAGGCTATAGTTCGAAGTATGGTAGACTTCTTCATGCTCCTTGTCCTTACAGGTGCCGGAGATGAATTACAAGGGATGAAAAAAGGGATTCTGGAACTTGTGGATGGAATTGTGGTCAATAAAGCCGATGGAGAGAACATTCCGCTGGCCAATCGAACTAAGTCCGAATATAGTAGAATCTTGCACTTCCTTCAGCCAGCAACAAAGGGATGGGCAGGAAAGGCATATACTTGTTCCGCCATAACCGGTAAAGGAATTCCTGAGCTTTGGGATGTATTGAATGAATTTTCCGATATGACCAAGGAATCAGGTGTTTTTCAAGAACGGAGAAGAATGCAATCTAAGGAATGGCTTTATTCATTGATGGATCACCAGCTTAAAACGATGTTTTATAAAAATGAAACCGTCAAGAGTCTTCTCCCAATACTCGAAAATCAAGTGATGTCAGGGAATAAAACGGTTACTGCTGCTGTTAAGCAGGTCTTTCAATCTTTTACCGATACTTTTAAGTAAGAATAAAAAAGAAATAGGATGGGGCATGCGTGGATTGTCTCCCAAACATGCCCCATCCTTTTGTAAGTCTTGTTGTTACACACATAATTCCCGCTTCCATTTCGTTTTAAACATGTTCGGAAACGGTTTATGCGGTTTTAACAGGTAAATTTATTGAATCACGAAGTGGCAATTGTTATGATAGGATTGAAGAGAAAACTTGGAAGGAGCAAATGCCATGAATATGGATTTTAATTTTTTAATGAACGACGTAGTCAAACAGGCTCGCGATGAGATAAAGACTGCTGGATATACAGAATTGACTACTCCCGAGGAAGTAGAGGAAGTATTTGCACAAAAAGGAACGACACTTGTTATGGTAAACTCCGTTTGTGGCTGTGCTGGGGGAATAGCTAGACCTGCAGCGGCTCATGCAATCCATAATGATAAACGTCCAGATCAGCTTGTAACCGTTTTTGCTGGGCAAGATAAAGAGGCGACGGAGAAGGCCCGTGATTATTTCGAAGGATATCCGCCATCATCCCCATCATTTGCATTGCTGAAGGATGGCAAAATCATCACCATGATAGAACGCCATGAAATTGAAGGGCACCACCCGATGTCTGTAGTAGAAAAATTACAAGACTACTTCGATCAATATTGCGAAGAAGTGTAACCTATAGCGATAAGTAAACCCGCCCATTCGGCGGGTTTTAGTTTGACGACAAAAAGGGGCTCGGAAGGGTCACATCCCGAACCAAGAATATAAAAGAAGACTTGGTTATCCTTCATGATTTTTACTTTTTAAATGGAATGAAACCCTCACTTGATTGAAGAAATTTGCGACACTCCTGCCGAATAACCTGGCTAGCAAAGACCCCGCTAGATGTTTGCGGCAAGGGAGTGGATTTCTGAAATCAACTGGAATTTTTTCAAGAAAAAAACCGTATGCAAACTAGCTTTTCTTCTAGTTTGTCCAGTCTGAAACCCGCCCAATCGGCGGTTTTTTTTATTCATGAAATTGTATAAGTCAGGAACATTTGGGAAAGAAGATAGATAAGGATGTCGAAATATTCCCTTTGGTGAAAAAGCGCGAATCTCAGAAATAAAATTATAGCAATATTCTGAAAAATAAATCTATTATTTACGTTATTGAATAATTATTAGAGTGTGTTAAAATACACATTAGTGTATGAATATTAGTTATTCGAAATTTAACTAAACCAAATTTATTAACAAGAGAATTGAAAATATCATTTTGGAGGAATAATAATGAAGTTGAAAAAGCAGTTAGCATTGTTGCTTACTTCTGTTTTATTAGTAGGTATTTTAGCGGCATGCGGAACATCAGAAAAAGAAGATAAGAACACAGCTGAAAAAGAAGACAAAAAGGTCCTGGTAATGGGAACATCTGCGGATTATCCGCCATTTGAATTTGTTGAAACATCTAAAAGTGATGAAATTAAAGGATTTGACATTGATATCGCTAAAGCAATCGGAAAAAAATTAGGTTATGAGGTCCAAGTGAAGGACATTGACTTTAATAGTCTTGTGCCTGCTCTGGAGAATAAATCGGTCGATTTCGTTATCTCTGGAATGACTCCGACAGAAAAACGTGAGCAATCAGTCGATTTCAGTGATATTTACTATACAGCTAAAAACATGATCATCACGACAAAGGACAGTAAAATCAAAACTGTTGAAGATTTAAAAGGGAAAACGGTAGGCGTACAGCTTGCATCCATTCAGGAGACATTGGCAAATGACTTGAATAAATCCCAAGATATCGGGATGAAAGTTGAAAAACGGAATCGTATTCCTGAGGTTGTTCAAGAAATGTCAACAGGACGTTTTGATGCCGTGATCATGGAAGATACTGTGGCAAAAGGCTACATGAAAGATAATAAAGAATTGGTGGGCCATTTAATCGAGTCAGGTGAACAAGATGCCGGTTCGGCAATCGCTTTCCAAAAAGGAAGCAAGTTAACTGAAGAATTCAATGCCGAGTTGAAAAAAATGTTAGAGAATGGTGAAATGGAAAAATTAATAATTAAATGGTTCGGTGGCAGTGAAACTGAATAATACAGAGAGATGAAAAGCGTTCAGAAGAGATTTAGTGTGCCTTCTGAACGTTTTTCCGCGCTTTATTGTTAGTAAAATAAAGCAGGAGGAAGGACCTGAGATAACGGCCTTCATAAGAGAGGATGAATGGAGTGAATCTGGAATTTGAAAGGATTATACCTTCCCTTCCATATATCCTGGAGGGAATACCGACTACATTAAAGGTTGTAGCGGTAGCGGCAGTAATCGGATTTGTTTTGGGAATATTATTATCTATACTTAAAATCAGCAGAATCAAGCCCTTAAATTGGATTGCTGACTTTTATACATCCATTTTTCGCGGTACCCCTTTGGTACTGCAATTAATGCTGATTTATTTTGGTTCACCACAAATATTAGGGATTCAAATCGAAGCGTTCCAAGCAGCATTTTTAGCATTCGGGCTAAATTCAGCGGCTTACATCTCTGAAATTATCAGGGGAGGCATTTTAGCTGTCGATAAAGGCCAACGAGAGGCTTCGCTTGCACTTGGGGTTCCCTATTCAGGGATGATGCTTAATATTATCCTTCCGCAGGCCATCAAGAATATCCTGCCGTCCCTTGTGAACGAATTGATTTCCTTAACGAAGGAATCAGCCGTTGTCACAATTATTGGATTAGGGGATATCATGCGCCGTTCTTATATTGTCGGCGGTGAGACATATAAATTCTTCGAGCCGATATTATTTGCCGGCCTCATTTATTATGTGATGGTCATGGTTCTCACCATCATAGGCAAAGTGATTGAAAGGAGAATGAGACGCAGTGATTAAAATTGATGGACTCAAAAAAAATTATGGTAAGCTCGAGGTATTAAAAGGAATCAGCACCGAGATAGGGCAGGGTGAAGTGTTAGCGATCATCGGTCCATCCGGTTCGGGAAAATCAACTTTCTTACGCTGCATCAATATGCTTGAAACTCCAACTGATGGTCAAATCAGGTTTAAGGATCAAATCATCACTGAAAAAAAGACCAATATCATGAAAGTGCGTGAAAATGTCGGAATGGTATTTCAGCATTTTCATTTATTTCCACATAAAACAGTTCTGGAGAATCTGACATATGCACCTATGAAGGTGAAAAAATTATCAAAGGCTGAGGCTGTAAAACAAGCTCGTGAGCTCTTGAATAAAGTCGGTTTGGCCGATAAAGAATCGTCTTATCCGAATCGTCTGTCAGGCGGGCAAAAACAAAGGGTCGCGATTGCACGGGCATTGGCAATGAACCCGGAAGTAATGCTTTTCGATGAGCCCACTTCAGCGCTTGATCCTGAGATGGTAAAAGAAGTGCTCGAGGTTATGAAGTCACTGGCACATACAGGGATGACCATGCTGATCGTAACGCATGAAATGGGATTTGCAAAAGAAGTGGCCGATCGGGTACTATTCCTGGACGGGGGTCTGCTCGTTGAGGAAAGTGCTCCGAAAGAATTCTTTTCCAATCCAAAAAGCCAGCGTGCAAAAGACTTCTTGGAAAAAGTTTTATAAGCTAAAGAAAATAGTATATAATTGTGAAAAAAGGTAACGTTTAGGTTGCCTTTTTTATTTTTTTCCTATAACGTATTTTTGCGTGAATGTATGTAGAAAAATTGGAAATTTAACTCGTAAAGGACTGTGAAAATATCTGATTTCCTGATAGTATTATAATAGATAGAGAAAGAGCCAGGTGATACATAACAATGTTTAAAATCGGATACAGGACGATTAAAACTGCTTTGGGGGCCACCCTGGCAATTATTATTGCACAAATGCTTAATCTCGAATATTTCTCTGCTGCGGGAATCATTGCGATCTTATGCATTCAAGTTACAAAAAAGAAGTCGGTGTATGCCTCCTGGCACCGGTTTTTAGCTTGTTTGATCGCTATGGCCTATGCATCCCTATTGTTTCAGTTCATCGCATTTCATCCGCTGATAATAGGTTTGATCCTCTTGATTTTCATTCCAACGACAGTTGCCTTGAAGATTAATGAGGGGATTGTGACGAGCAGCGTCATAATCATGCACTTATACGGGGCGGGTGACATCACTTTGTCCCTGCTGATCAATGAAACGATATTAATTGCAGTTGGAGTTGGAGTGGCGCTTGTCATGAATCTGTACATGCCCAGTGTCGATGACAAACTGCTGGCCTATCAGGAAAGTATCGAAACGAACTTTAGTGCGATCCTGATGGGAATTGTCCGCTATTTAAGGGATAATGATCACACATGGGATGGTAAGGAAATCACCGAAACAGCCAATCTTCTTAATCAAGCCAAAAGCCTTGCCTTCAGGGACGTGGAAAATCATTTTTTAAGGGAAGAAGACCTGTATTACCATTATTTTAAAATGCGTGAAAAGCAATTTGAAATAATTGAACGAATTCTTCCCCTGGTCACGAATATTCCATTGGTCGTCAAGCAAAGCGGGATAGTTGCTGATTTTATAGAAGATTTGGCAGAAAACGTCCACCCACAAAATACGGCTATCCTTTATCTGAAGAAGCTTGAAGAAATGGAGATTCATTTTAGGGGAATGGCACTGCCGCAGACACGGGAAGAGTTCGAATCTAGGGCTGCATTACTGCAGCTCATGAAGGAAATGGAGCGCTATTTATTGTTGAAGCATTCCTTCAAGGGATTACCCAAGCAAACCAGCAACCGAATGAAAAAGAGGCACTTGGCTTAAACTAAGCAAAAAAGTAAAAGGAATTGATACAAATGAAATGGATCCTTTCTTTGTTGCTTATGCTATCTTTGTGGCCATTGCAGGTACAAGCCCAACCTCAATCGGTTAAGCCAGGCGATCCGTTTATCATCATCAATAAAGCCAACAATAAATTGGCGTTCATTGATGATAACGAGGTCAAGGAGATTATGCCGGTCGGTACGGGTAAAAGTCAGGAACTGACACCTGAAGGGATTTTCACTGTCAAAGTAAAAGCGGTCAATCCATATTACCGGAAAAAAAATATTCCTGGCGGCGATCCCAGAAACCCTCTGGGGTCGCGGTGGATTGGATTCGATGCACGAAATACCGATGGGAGGATTTACGGCATACATGGTACGAATCAGCCATCATCAATTGGTAAATATATTTCAAATGGCTGTGTACGGATGCATAAATCCGATGTAGAGCGCTTGTACGAAAAAGTCCCCATCGGCACTAAGGTGTTGATCACCATATCGAACGAGGATTTCAAAACGTTGGCAAAGAAAAACGGAGCGATAAAATAAAGAGAGGGAAGCTTTTGCTCCCCTCCCCAGTACGGTGTCTATTACAGAAGAAATGCGATACCTGATAATAAGCTAGTTAATAACATTGAGATAAGCATTAAATACACGACGATCTTTCTGATTTTCTTGTTTCCCATATGCTCTCTCTCCCTTAATACAGTTTAATTGATTTTATTTTAACTTGAACATTTAGTAGAAACAAGTAAAAGTATAATGTTCATATTATTCCGAATCTTAAAAGGCTTTAATGCAAGATTAGTAGTATTTTAATGGAGTCATCCAATAATACATAGCATGGGGGTTTTTATGATGATTAAAAATATCGATCATATCGGTATTGCCGTAAAGTCACTAGATGAAGCCTTGCCGCTTTACACGGAAACGTTGAAATTGAAACTTGAAGGAATCGAGACAGTGGAGAGCCAAGGAGTGAAAGTGGCCTTCATCTTGGCAGGCAATACCCGTTTGGAGTTGTTGGAAGCGTTATCACCTGCAAGCCCAATCGCCAAATTCATCGAAAAACGCGGTGAAGGGATTCATCATGTGGCACTTGGCGTCAATGACATCGAGGATAGAATAAAAGAAATTAAAGAAGCTGGGTTGCGCATGATTGATGATTCATCAAGAAAGGGAGCGCACAATGCGGATGTTGCGTTCGTTCATCCCAAGTCTACCGCGGGTGTATTATATGAGCTATGTGAACAAGCATTATCAAAGGAGGAGCAGGAATGACAGACATATATGATACGATCAATGACCTATATGACAGACGCCGCAAAGTGGAAATGGGCGGCGGTGAAGAAAGAATTGATAAGCAGCATGAAAAGGGAAAACTTACTGCAAGGGAAAGAATTGAACTTTTAGTTGATCCAGGTACCTTCATAGAGCTTAATCCTTTTATCAAACACCGTAATACCAATTTTGGCATGGAAAAGGAAGAAGGGCCGGGAGAAGGCGTCGTCACCGGTTACGGAAAGGTCAACGGCCGCGACATTTATCTGTTTTCACAGGATTTTACTGTTTTTGGCGGTGCACTCGGTGAAATGCATGCTCTGAAAATTGCCAATGTTATGGATTTGGCAGCAGAAAATGGAGCCCCTTTCATAGGTTTGAACGATTCCGGTGGTGCGCGTATTCAAGAAGGCGTGGTTTCGCTTGACGGATATGGCCAAATATTTTACCGGAATTCCATTTATTCAGGGGTCATTCCACAGATTTCGGTTATTATGGGACCTTGTGCAGGCGGAGCCGTATATTCCCCAGCCATAACCGACTTTGTCTTCATGGTTGAAAAAACGAGCCAAATGTTCATAACAGGTCCTAAAGTCATTGAAACGGTTACGGGTGAAAAGATTTCATCTGAAGGATTGGGCGGAGCGACTGTACATAATACCATAAGCGGTAATGCCCATTTCAAGGGAGCATCTGAGGAGCAAGTATTGGCGGACGTTAGACGTCTCCTGAGCTATCTTCCACAAAATAATGAAGAGAAGCCGCCAGTTTTGGAAGCCGATGATGGAGATGACTACCGTCCGGACTTAACGGATGTAGTCCCTTATGAAGGGATCCGTCCATATGATGTTCGGAAAGTATTGAAGCAGGTTGTTGATGAGGATTCCTTTATGGAAGTTCAAGAGGGCTTTGCGAAAAATATAGTGGTCGGCTTGGCGCGGATCAAAGGGAAATCAGTGGGTCTTGTCTGTAACCAGCCAAAGGTGTTGGCAGGGGGACTTGATATTGATTCATCAGATAAGGCTGCCCGTTTTATTCGTTTCTGTGACTCGTTTAACATTCCGCTAATTACGTTTGAAGACGTTTCAGGGTTTTTCCCGGGTGTTAAACAAGAACATGGCGGTATCATTCGCCATGGTGCAAAGCTGCTATACGCTTATTCGGAGGCAACAGTGCCAAAATTGACGATCATTCTGCGTAAAGCATACGGGGGAGCTTACGTGGCTCTTAATAGTAAATCCATCGGCGCGGATCTTACGTTTGCATGGCCAAATGCTGAAATCGCGGTAATGGGTTCTGCTGGAGCGGCAAATATCATTTTTGCCCGTGAAATTCAAAATAGCGAAAATCCGGAAGCGACTCGTGCAGCAAAAATTGAAGAATACCGTGAGAAGTTCGCCAATCCATATGTTGCCGCAAGTCTTGGAATGGTGGATGATGTTATTGATCCCCGTGAAACCAGGATTAAGATCATTCAATCTCTTGATATGCTACGCAACAAAAAAGAAACTCGACCATGGAAAAAACACGGAAATATCCCGTTGTGATTCAACATTGCAAGGAGCCCAAACTATCTGTTTTGGGCTCTTTTCCATACTGGGGAAGATATCATTTTAAAGAAAACCATTTATAAGTCATCATTCACCTTTTTAAAATGGCCTTCTGGCAGGGAAATGACTAGCACGCTTTTTAAAGCTGGGGTCTTCCTTTTCACATTATTTGCCGGGGCGCCGCTTTTAGAAGTATAATTAAAGAGGAAAACTTTTTTGGAGGTTTTATTTTATGATTAATGAAGAACGTTTAGTTAATGAATTTATGGAATTGGTGCAGATTGATTCCGAAACGAAAAATGAAGCAGCCATCGCCAAAGTGCTGAAAGAAAAATTCGGGGCACTGGGTGTAGAGGTTTTTGAAGATGATACAACAGCAGTTACCGGTCATGGTGCAGGGAATTTAGTATGTACTTTAAAAGGTACGAAAGAAGGCGTGGATACCATTTATTTCACCTCCCATATGGATACGGTTGTACCAGGTAATGGAATCAAGCCTTCCATCAAAGATGGATACATAGTGTCAGACGGAACGACCATTTTAGGGGCGGATGACAAAGCTGGATTAGCGGTCATGTTAGAAACGCTTAAAGTGTTAAAAGAACAGAACATCGAACATGGTACAATCGAATTCATCATTACCGTCGGTGAAGAGTCTGGCTTGGTGGGGGCAAAGGCATTGGATCGCTCCCTTGTAACGGCTAAATTCGGTTTTGCTCTTGATAGTGATGGAAAAGTGGGCAATGTGGTTGTTGCTGCACCTACTCAGGCGAAAGTGTCTGCAACCATTTTAGGCAAGACTGCTCACGCTGGTGTCGCTCCTGAAAAAGGCGTTTCGGCCATTACGATCGCTGCCAAAGCAATCTCTAGAATGCCATTAGGCAGAATCGACGATGAAACTACAGCAAATATCGGACGTTTCCAGGGTGGACAGCAAACCAATATTGTTTGTGACCATGTTGAAATCCTTGCAGAAGCAAGATCTTTGATTCCTGAAAAAATGGAAATACAGGTAGCGAAAATGAAAGAGGCATTCGAGACTGCAGCAATTGAAATGGGCGGACGTGCTGAAGTTGAAGTTAACGTGATGTATCCTGGTTTTAAATATGGTGCTGGTGATCATGTAGTCGAAATCGCAAGAAAAGCAGCAGAGAAAATCGGCCGTCCATGCGAGCTGGTTAAAAGCGGCGGAGGAAGCGATGCGAATGTCATTGCGGGCTTTGGCATCCCTACTGTCAATCTCGCAGTGGGCTATGAAGATATCCATACTACGAATGAAAGAATTCCAGTTGAGGAATTAACGAAGCTAGCTGAAATGGTTGTCAGTATCATCAAAGAAGTATCAGGGGAATAATCACCCGTAATATGACAGGGAGATGGAGGGGAGTTTCCTGAGTAAATCCAAAAGGTTGTCGTATTTCTTGTAGAGGACGAGGAATATGCCTTGCCGATTCAATCCGTGCTTCCATCGAAAAACGACGGATAACCTCTCCATCAGACCATTGTCCAGGAACCCGTGAAATCCTTGATTTTTACTGTAATACCCTTTGAACGGAGTCTTATTAAGCTATAAAAAAACAAAATATATTCAATGTGTTGCCGTTTTATTACTGATTATTGATCAGCAATAAAACTCGTATATATTTGCCAAGGTGTTCAAAGTATTGAAGGAATTTATGTACAGTCATCAATGACATGATGGCTGTTTTTCTTGGAGTGGAAGCATCTTTCACCGTGGTTACCAAAGATAAATAGGGGTACCTTAATAGAAATGGTTTTTTGTTGGCCCTATTATCCGGTGCTTTTTATTTTTACAAGGATGTGACGGTCAAACATGAAGGACATGTATCCCAAAAATGGCAGGGTCATTCTCCATGTAGACATGAATAGTTTCTATGCTTCAGTGGAAATGTCATATGATGTTTCATTGAAAGGCAAACCTCTTGCCATTGCAGGCAATGTTGAAGAGAGAAGGGGAATAATCGTCACCTGCAGCTATGAGGCGAGGAAGTTCGGGGTTAAAACGACCATGCCGATTTGGCAGGCGAAAAAACTATGTCCTCAATTAGTCATTCAGAAACCGAATTTCGAGCGCTATCGAAAGGCATCACTGGCTATTTTCGATGTTTTGAGGCAATATACAGAGATGGTTGAACCGGTTTCGATAGATGAGGGGTATCTGGATATTAGTGAATGCGCCGAATTGGGTTCGCCTTTAGATATAGCCAACAGCATTCAGGAAAGAATTTTTAATACGATGGATCTCCCTTGCAGCATCGGGATTGCCCCTAATAAATTTTTGGCCAAAACTGCTTCAGATATGAAGAAGCCCATGGGAATCACCGTGTTAAGGAAACGGGACATTTCAGAAAAGCTCTGGCCTTTACAAGTGGGTGAGATGCATGGCATCGGGGATAAGACCTCGGAAAAGCTTCAAACCATCGGGATAATGACGATAAGGGATCTTGCACACGCCAATGATAGTCAACTTAAACAGCTTCTTGGGATCAATGGCATCCGTTTGAAAGATAGGGCTAATGGAATCGACCCAAGGGTAGTGGATCCCGAAGCGATTTTTGAGCATAAGAGCATTGGGAACTCGACAACTCTCCCGCATGACTCCACCAATCAAAAAGAACTGATCGGTGTATTGGAAAAGCTTTCCGGGAAGGTAGCCGTCCGTTTGAGAAATAAACGCCTGCTTGGTCAAAAAATAGGTGTGACGATCCGTTACAAAGACCGCCGCACAATAACGAGAAGCAGAACGGTTCCTAATCCAGTTTTTGAAAAAAAGGATATTTTGGATGGAGCTATCGATCTCTTTATGAAAAATTGGAATGGGGAAGGAATCAGGCTTCTTGGTGTCACTGCCTATGATGTCATCGAAAAAGAGTCGGCCTTCAAGCAACTGGATATTTTCTCCTTTCAAGAGGATGCGGAAAAAGAACCTCTGTATGAAGCGATGGAACACTTGCAAAATAAGTACGGAGAAAATATTATTAAAAAGGGATTACCCTTGAAAAACCGTTCTATTGGAACAGACACTAGCTTCAGTAAAGATTTCTTTGAGCAATCCAGGAGGAATGATTCTTCTTTTGACAAAGAATAGCGTACAAGCTGTGTAAAGATATAGAGAAGGGAAAGATGAATCATGACAAAACAACAGATTGGCGTTATCGGACTAGCCGTAATGGGCAAGAACCTTGCATTTAATATTGAAAGCAGGGGATATTCAATTTCCGTTTATAATCGCTCAGGATCAAAAACGGACGAAATGATGAAGGAAGCGGAAGGCAAAAACGTAACAGCTGCTTATACGCTTGAAGAATTCGTCAATTCTTTGGAAACACCACGTAAAATTTTATTGATGGTTAAAGCCGGAGCAGCAACAGATGCAACAATCGAGCAATTAAAACCGTTACTTGAAAAAGGTGATATCGTTATTGATGGGGGGAATACCTTCTTCAAGGACACTCAGCGCCGCAATGATGAATTAAGCAAGCTTGGCATCCATTTCATCGGTACAGGCGTGTCAGGAGGGGAAGAAGGAGCTCTGACAGGTCCATCCATCATGCCTGGAGGTCAAAAAGAAGCATATGAACTGGTTGCACCGATCTTGAAGGATATTTCAGCTAAGGTCGATGGTGATGCTTGCTGCACGTATATCGGACCGGATGGGGCAGGTCATTATGTTAAAATGGTACATAATGGTATTGAATACGGGGACATGCAATTGATTTCCGAATCTTATTTCCTTCTGAAAAATCTCCTTGGACTATCTGCTGAAGAATTCCATGAAGTCTTTACTGAATGGAATGAAGGGGAACTTGATAGCTATTTAATTGAAATCACTGCTGATATTTTCAAGAAATATGATGAAGAAACCGGCAAGCCGATGGTCGATGTCATTTTAGATAAAGCTGGCCAAAAAGGTACTGGGAAATGGACAAGTCAAAGTGCGCTTGATCTTGGTGTTCCGCTTCCAATCATTACGGAATCCGTATTCGCCCGGTTTATTTCAGCAATTAAGGACGAGCGTGTTGAAGCGAGTAAAATCCTTCGTGGTCCAAAGGCCGAATCATTTACAGGCGATAAAAAGGCATTGATTGAAAGTATCCGTAAAGCACTTTATATGAGCAAAATCTGTTCATATGCACAGGGATTTGCACAAATGAAAGCAGCATCAGAAGAAAATGACTGGAACTTGCAATATGGGGAAATCGCGATGATTTTCCGTGGCGGCTGTATCATTCGTGCACAATTCCTCCAAAAAATCAAGGAAGCGTACGATCGTGAAGCGAACTTGAACAACCTTCTTCTAGATCCTTACTTCCAAGGAATCGTCGAAAGCTATCAAGGAGCTTTACGTGAGGTAGTGTCAACGGCTGTGATGAACGGAATCCCGGTTCCTTGCTTGTCATCTGCACTTGCCTATTTCGACAGCTATCGTACAGAAACGCTGCCAGCTAACCTGATTCAAGCTCAGCGTGACTATTTTGGAGCTCATACTTATCAACGCATTGATAAAGAAGGAACATTCCATACCGAATGGATGGAAAAATAAAAAGCAATCCGGCTTAAAAGTGAACTGCACCCTAATTGTTAGACAAAAGTCTAGCAATTGGAGGTGTATTTTTTATGGGGAGATTTTTTGAAATAAAGTAAGTGGTTTTGCAGTACTTGGAAGGAAAGGATTCCAATATAGTAAAGATAATTTAAATACTAGTAAATATTTTTAAAGTGAATTATCTTAATATTTTTTATAATGAGAAAAATGAGAACCTCTTGCTTATTATTAAGTCTATCAATAGTATGAAATTTTTTAAAAAACCTTTTAATGAAAGGTTCATATCTTTCGATAAGAAGATTTGTAAATTAATGAGAGGAATCTATTTTTTTTAGAAAATAGAAGGAGGAATAATTTTGAGGTTTATTGGTATTTTGGCGATAATCCCTTTTATTGGATTTATCGGAGGAATTCCCTTTGTGAATAAAGTTAACCCTTATATTTTTGGATTGCCCTTTTTTCTTTTTTGGATTGTATTATGGGTGATTATTACATCGGGAATTATGGCTATTATATTTAAACTAGATCCTAAAAATAGGAGGGGAAATGAATAATGAATGTATCACTCCTTATAATAATTGCCACTATAATTTTTGCACTTACCATTGGTATTCGAGCGCGTAAAGGTAAAGATATGAACCTTGAACAGTGGACAGTTGGAGGCCGCGGTTTTGGCACGTTTTTTATATTTTTGTTAATGGCAGGTGAAACGTATTCTACTTTTACCTTTTTAGGAGGAAGCGGTTGGGCATATGGCAAAGGCGGCCCTACTTTTTATATATTAATATATGGTACATTGGCAATGATTATGTCGTATTGGTATGTTCCGGCTATATGGCGATATGCAAAAGAAAAGAAGCTAATGTCACAATCGGACTTCTTCGTTAGTAAATATAATAGTCCATATTTAGGTGTCCTTGTGTCGATTGTGGGTGTAGTCGCTGTCATCCCCTATCTAGTTCTTCAATTGAAAGGTTTGGGGAGTATTGTTTCAGAGGCATCTTACGGAGCGATTTCGCCTACAATAGCGATATGGATTGCGGTTATTGTTATTACAATTTATGTGATGATCTCAGGAATTCATGGTTCTGCTTGGACAGCGGTCGTCAAAGATATTCTGATCCTGGGAGTTACCGTATTTTTAGGTATATATTTACCGTTCCATTATTATGGTGGGTATCAGCCCATGTTTGAAGCGATCGATAAAGTGAAGCCTGATTTTTTAACTTTGCCTAGTCAGGGATTAAGCATATCATGGTTTATCTCAACTGTTTTGCTAACTTCTCTTGGTTTTTATATGTATCCGCATGTATTTGGTGCTATTTATTCAGGAAAAAGCGAAAAATCGTTCCGCAAAAATACAATCATTATGCCGATATATCAACTTATTTTACTCTTTGTATTCTTTACCGGTTTTGCCGCTATTCTTCAAATTCCCGGTTTGAAGGGGGATGAGGTTGATTTATCTTTATTACGTCTATCGAAACTAGCATTCGATCCATGGGTAATGGGAGTGATTGGTGCTGCAGGAGTGCTCACAGCCTTAGTGCCGGGTTCGATGCTTTTAATGTCTGCTGCTACCTTGCTGGCCAAAAATGTATATGGTGTATTTGTTCCTTCTGCTACTGATAAGCAAATTGTAAGTTTAGCTAAGTATTTAGTACCTGTCATTGCTCTTGTATCATTATATTTTACGTTTAAAAGTGGTACGATTGTGGCTTTATTATTAATGGGGTCTAGTTTGGTAACACAGTTGTTTCCAGCTATGATATTTAGCTTAATGAGGAATAATTTCGTGACAAAGCATGGGGCATTCGCGGGAATCATCATGGGGGAAGCAACGGTAGCATACATTACGCTTTCGAAAACCACTATAGGAACCCTGTTTCCTTTATTTCCTCAGTGGGTGAAGGATATAAATGTGGGGATAATAGCACTTACTTTAAATGTAATAGTTATGACCGTTGTAAGCATGGTCACAAAGAATTATAGTGTTTCTTTTAAGAAGACTGAACAAGTTGCATCGTGATGTTGATAAGCCATTTCTTAAGAGCACCAGTGTTTAGGTGAACAACGATTCAGAAAGGCCATTGTTAATGTCTTATAATTACATTAACAGTATTTATTTTAATCATTAATGGAGGTTTGAAATGGATAAATTCATGGAACGAGCAGTAGAACTGGCGGTAGAAAATGTTCGTGAGGGTGGACAACCTTTTGGTGCAGTACTTGTGAAGAATAACAATGTTGTAGCTGAAGGTGTTAATGAGCTGCACAAAACTTATGATGTTAGTGGACATGCGGAATTACTGGCTATCCGACGCGCGCAAGAGCATTTACAGACGAATGACCTATCAGGCTATACAATGTATGCAAGTGGGGAGCCTTGTCCGATGTGTCTAACGGCAATGTACCTTGCTGGAATCGAAAAGGTTTTTTATTGTGCTTCAGTTGAGAATGCGGTTGAAGTGGGATTAGGTAAATCTAAAATTATATATGAGGATTTACAAAAAACAAAAGCAGAACGCTCACTTTCGATGATACAAATGCCATTAGATGAAGGGCAAGAAAATCCAATGAAGCTTTGGAAGGAGAGAACGTAGTCTTTGGAAACTGTAGGTTTATGAATCAGAATACAAGTTAATATAAGTTTATTGATTCTCTTAGCAAACGGGCGCATTTTCTGAATAAAGATAAGAGCCCGTTTTGCATATAAGGGTAGCCTTAACAGTAAATTAGGTTATTTTTAATCTACAATTCGATCAATAACCGAGGTCTTAACATCAATCTAAAGCAAGGGAACTTCATTCCATTTATTGATTTCTGAATCTACTTTTTTGAAGGATGATGGATTTGATGTGAAACTGCCCAAAAGGCTCATCGATGGACATGCTATGTTTAAGCCCAGGCGGATTTACTGTGGAGCTACTTAGTTGAGTAAGGACTATATTGTAGAGCAATACCGATTTTTGGAAACACAATCAACTATTCTCTATAACTGCCTCAAATTCGATAAAAAATCAAAAGATTTCGGAACAAGGCCATTCCGAAACCCTTTTGTCTACAAACTGAGAGGGCGCTCCCATGCGCCCTCTTTTGTACTATCTCCGATGCTCTACGAGGTCAATGACCCCTAATACAACATGTGCCAAACCGAAACCAAAAACCGTATTAGCTACCATTTTGTTTGAGCCCCGGGTCTGCTTCATTGCATAACCCGCAACTGTCACGGCTGTGCCCAACGCTGTTGGAATTAATCCTTCACGAATGTCCATCGTTTAATCCCTCCACATCGAAGTTAGTGGTGCCGTCACGAGCGCCTTTTCTAGTGTAACCTCAGCCAGGCCTTACCATTCTTTTTCAATAAAGAAATCAAAAGGGTGAAAATGGTAAAAACGAACTAGTAGTAAATAGTGCCAATTAATTTACCTTTTTTAGGGAAAATGTAGTATGATGTATGTCTTAATACTTGCTTTTTAGGTTTAAACACCTCCGGAAAAAGGAATATAAACATTGAATGAGATGGACGGACTGTAGGATACAGTAGGCAGAAAGAAGAGAGAAGGAGCGGATGACTTATGTTCATCGTCTGGTGGGCTGTAGCCATTTTTATATTTTTCATTGCCTTAGAATCTGGTGTTTCATTTTGGCTTAATTCAGAAAAAGAGGAAGAAAAGTCTAAGCCCAAGGAAATGTTTGATATTATCCTTGATAAATTGCTGAGGAAGAGTGTTTCATGAATGAAAAAAGGGATGCAGATTCAAATCTGCGTCCCTTCTTCATTTCAATCATCATTATTTTCGTTTTTCTTGACTTGCCACCAAATATGTCCATCTTCTGCCAGGAGTTCATCGGATGCAAGTGGACCTGTGGATCCCGCTTCATAGTTAGGGAAAGACTCGTCTTTAGTGTTTTCCCATGCATTGGAAATGGTATCGACGAACTTCCATGAGAGGGCAACCTCGTCCCAGTGCGTAAAGTTTGTAGCATCCCCGCGCATACTGTCAAATAACAGCTTTTCATATGCCTCGGGAGAATTGATGTGTTCGATCCCTTTGTTTGAGACGGTCAGCTTCATTGGCTTTGTATTGGATGTCGTCCCGGATTTCTTAACATTTAAATACAGTGTGATACCTTCGTCAGGCTGGATATTGATAACGAGAAGATTCGGGTTCAGCGTTTCTTCCGTTTTATAATACAGATTCATTGGGATATCTTTGAATTGAACAACGATATTCGTTGATTTGACATCCATTCTCTTACCGGTACGGATATAAAAAGGAACACCGGCCCATCGGAAGTTATCAATCATCAGTTTACCCGCAACATAGGTCTCTGTGTTGGATTCGGGATTTACGTTATGTTCATTGCGGTAGGCCGGAAGTGTTTGACCGCCTATCGTTCCTTCACCATACTGGCCACGGACGAAGTATTGATTGACATCGTCCACTTCCATTGGTCGAAGTGAACGCAATGCCCGCACTTTTTCGCTTCGAATCTCTTCTGTCGTCAAAGCGATCGGGGGTTCCATGGCAAGCAAGGCCACCATTTGCAGCAGATGGTTTTGGACCATATCTCTTAGGGCACCGCTGGTTTCGTAATAACGGCCACGTTCTTCAACGCCAAGTGTCTCACTTGAAGTAACCTGGATGTTAGATATATATCTGTTATTCCAAAGCGGCTCGAATAGGGCATTGGAAAAACGTATTACCTCAATATTTTGTACCATCTCTTTACCTAAATAATGATCGATACGGTAGATTTCATCTTCGGCGAATGCAGTTCGAATCTGCTCATTCAATTTTTGCGCTGTTTCGAAACTGTGTCCAAATGGCTTTTCTATGACCAGGCGCTTATATCCATTCGTGTCAGTCAGGCCTTGAGCTTTAATCTGTTCGGCAATCGTTCCGAAAAACTCAGGTGCCATCGCCAAATAGAAGATCCGGTTTCCTTCTAATTGATATTGTCCGTCTAATTTTTTGGCAATGTCTTTTAATTGCAGGTATGATTCCGAACTGGAGACGTCATGGGAGTGATAATGGAAATGGGAAATGAATTCATCGACCCTTTCTTCCGCATGTCCGAACGTAAGTATCGAGTCCTTTACACTTGCTTGGAACTCCTCGTTCGTCAATGGCCTCCTTGCCACTCCAACGACGGCGAACTTATTGATTTTCTCTTTTTGAAATAGTCGATATATGGAAGGAAACAATTTCCTTTTCGCTAGATCTCCGGTAGCACCAAAAATCATGATCAATGCTGTGGGTTTATTATTTTCTGTCATGTTAAAACCTCAACTTTCCGTTAAATCTGTCTATAAAGTTGGAATTCCCCTATGTGTACCAATTTCTAATTTTACGTTTAGCTTTCCCTCAAAGCAATCAATTTGCGCATTTTTTCTCATATTTCATTAAAAGTTTAAATTGGGTTTTGGTTTTAACGGGTCATAAATGAAAGAGCACCTTGGTTATGCTATAGTTAAGTCATAAAGTATTTGCAACGGAGGTAGTATCGTGGATTTCGTTTTATTGGGTACAGGCGCTGGCGTTCCGGCTAAAGCGCGTAATGTGACATCAATCGCCCTTCAATTATTGGAAGAGCGAGGGACGGTTTGGTTATTCGATTGTGGGGAAGCAACACAGCATCAAATTTTAAAAACGGCGGTCAAACCGCGAAAGGTTGAAAAAATCTTCATCACCCATTTACACGGTGACCACATCTTTGGACTCCCTGGATTTTTAAGCAGCAGATCTTTTCAGGGCGGGGTGGAGAAATTGACCGTATATGGTCCACAAGGCATAGATGCATTTATTAAGACGAGCTTACAGGTGAGTGGAACTCATTTAAAATATCCCTTGGAAATCATCGAAATAGAGGAAGGCACAGTGTTTGAGGACGACCAATTCACAGTGACGGCCATGTCGCTTGATCATGGCATTTACAGCATCGGTTACCGGATTGTGGAAAAAGATCGTCCGGGAAGCTTACTGGTTGATCGGCTACGGTCCGAAGGTGTGAAGCCGGGGCCGCTTTTTAAAGCATTGAAAAATGGACAAACGGTCTGTCTCGACGATGGCCGTGTCTTAAATGGGAAGGACTACCTCAGTGCTCCGCAAAAAGGCCGGATCATCACGATTCTTGGTGATACAAGAATGTGCAGCAATGCTCTCATTCTTGCTGAATCGGCGGATTACCTTGTTCATGAAGCTACTTTTTCGGCGGAAGAATCTGAATTGGCTTCAGCCTATTATCATTCGACCACCGTTCAGGCTGCAGAAACGGCTTTGAATGCGGGAGCCAAGCATCTAATCCTTACCCATATCAGCTCACGGTATACTCCGGAGGATGCTGAGAGGTTAAGAAAGGAAAGCGAAGCGATCTTTTCAAACACGATAATGGGTGAAGATCTAATGGCAATTAAAGTTCCTTTATATTCAGAGGAATCGGGCAGCTGAAATCAAAGCCGATGTTTGATATAATTAATCAATTGTTTCATTGGAGACTTAAAGGAGTGTAAATATGACTGATAATAGCGCCCTACATACTAAAGCAATGGATTTTCTCTTAAAAACTAGCCGGACTTTTTTCATTCCAATCAGCTATCTTCCAAAGGGATTACAAGAGGCCATTGGAGCTGCATACCTTTGCATGCGAGCCATCGATGAAATCGAGGATCACCCCGGTCTACCTGCAGATAATAAGGTTTCCCTGTTACAAGCTCTTAGTGGGATGCTTGATGCGGATTACAGGGAAGAAGATCTTCAATCGTTATTTGAACCGTATAAGGATGATCTGCCCGAAGTGACCCTGCTTCTTTCGGATTGGATTGAATTTTGTCCTCCCGGTGCAAAAGCCAAAGTCTTGGAGTCGACAAAGGAAATGGCCGAAGGCATGGCAAAATGGGTTACTAAGGACTGGCAAATCCATAATGAAGAAGAGCTCGATGATTACACATATTATGTTGCAGGTTTAGTGGGAGTCATGCTGTCTGATATGTGGAACTGGTACGATGGAACCGAAACGGACCGTGAACTTGCCATCGCATTTGGCCGTGGACTCCAAACAGTCAATATCCTGCGTAACCGTGAGGAAGATGCAGAACGTGGTGTGAACTTTTATCCGGATGGCTGGGGTTTCGACGAGATGCTTGCCCATACGGAACATAATCTTGCATTAGCGGATGCGTACATTGGAGAAATTGAAACGAAAGAGATCATCCAATTCTGTAAAATACCCTTGGAATTGGCAAAAGCCACATTGAAGGCCCTAAAAGAAGGCAAAGAAAAAATTGATCGTGCTACAGTTACCGAAATTGTCAGCCAGGTTGTCGAACACTGATTTTTCATAAAGCTGCTGTGAAAGTTACCATACCTTTCACAGCAGCTTTTTTCATGTTTTACATTCAGAACTCAAAAAATTCTAAAAAGTTAAAAAATATATTGGAATAATTGGGACTAAACGATTATAATTTAGGAAATAAAAGCGAAAAAGTTGACGTCGCTAGAAAAAACCTAATCTTAAATAAGAAAAAAGCGGGGGGAAAATATGAAAAAGAAATTATATTCAACTGCAGCTATGACATTGGTCGCAGGATTATTATTGGCTGGCTGTGGAAATGACAAGGAAAAAGATACGGCGAAGGATGAAAGCAAAAAGGATACCTTCAACATTGGGGTGACACAAATCGTTCAGCATGATTCGCTGGATCAGGCTTATGAAGGCTTCCAGGCGGCATTGAAGGATAGTGACATCAATGCCAAATATGATCTTCAAATTGCACAGGGTGACCAAAATAACAGTCAAACGATCGCCAATAACTTTGTTGGGGATAAAGTGGATTTAATCTTTGCCAATTCTACTCCTAGTGCTCTTAGCGCTTTGAATGCGACAAAGGATATACCAATCGTTTTTACATCGGTTACCGATCCTGTAGCGGCGGAGCTCGTTACATCTTTGGATAAGCCAGGCGGAAATGTTACGGGTACGACGGATTCCCATCCTGAGGCCATTGCCAAATCAATGAAATTCCTGGCAGAAGAACTTGGCGCCAAGACAATTGGGACCGTTTATAATACAGGGGAGCAAAATTCCGTCGTCCAAATAAAAAACGTGAAAGCGGAAGCGAAAAAAGCGGGATTGAAAGTCGTGGAAGCATCCGTCTCCACTTCAGCCGAGGTTAAACAGGCAACGGAATCATTAATCGGAAAAGCCGATGCTTTCTATATCATTACGGATAATACCGTTGTCTCTGCACTGGAATCGGTCATTTCGGTGGCAAATGATAAAGATATTCCATTGTTTGTTGGTGAGCTTGATTCCGTGAATGCTGGTGGTTTTGCGGCATATGGCTTCAGTTACTATGATATTGGTTATGAAGCGGGGCAAAAAGCGGTTGAAATCTTGAAGGATGGCAAAAAGCCTGGAGATATCGCAGTTCAATATCCACAAAAACTGAAATTGGTCATCAATGAAAAGGCAGCAAAAGATATGGGTGTTGAAATAAAAGAAGAATGGAAAGCAGATGCTGAGTTTGTAAAATAAACTCTGCTTTTGTTCGGGGAAGGAAGAAAAAAAATGTTCTCAGCTTTATTCAACTCTTTTGAGTCGGGAATGATTTATGCGATCATGGCACTTGGTGTCTATTTAACATTCAGGATTCTCGACTTCCCGGATATGACAGTGGAAGGCAGTTTTGTGACAGGGGCGTCTGTTGCTGCCATTATGATCGTTAACGGTTTCTCGCCGATCGTTGCCACGTTAAGTGCAATGGTGGCCGGGTTCATCGCTGGGACGATAACGGGGTTCCTGCATACGAAAGGGAAAATCAATCCTCTTTTGGCAGGTATCTTAATGATGATTGCGCTCTACTCGATCAATTTGAGGATCATGGGTGCATCCAACATTCCGTTGCTTTCTCAAACAACCATTATCACGAATATCCAGGATGCCTGGGCTGCCACTGGGCTGGACAATTTGTTGAATGGTCTTTTATCATTCGTGGGTCTCGGTGACAGCCTGCCAAAAACGTGGGCAATATTAATCGTTATGCTGATTGTGGCTGTAGTCATCCAAGCTGGAATGTCAGCTTTTTTAAAAACGGAAATTGGTCTTGCTTTACGGGCGACTGGTGATAATGAAGCCATGGTCAAGAGTTTTTCCGCCCATACCGGCAACATGAAGATCCTGGGACTTGCAATCGGAAATGCACTAGTGGCTTTCTCGGGATCCTTGGTTGCCCAATATAACGGTTTTAGCGATATAGGCATGGGGATTGGAATCATTGTAATCGGGTTGGCTTCCGTCATTATCGGTGAGGCTTTATTTGGTGCAAAAACGATTGCGCGTGCGACGCTTGCGGTCATTGGAGGGGCGATCATTTACCGAATCGTCGTAACTTTGGCACTTCGCGTAGAATTCCTTGAAACAGGTGATGTTAAATTAATTACGGCACTTATTGTGGTCGGGGCACTTGTCATTCCTAAAATTTCCGATAAACAAAAGGAAAAAGGCCGTAAGAAAAGGCGGCTTAAAGAAATACAGATGCGTCATGATGGGACTTTATCGAAAGGGGGGGAAGAATATGCTTCGATTAAATCAGATTTATAAGGTCTTCAATGAGGGAACACCAGATGAAAAGCTAGCCCTTGGAAATCTGGAACTGCAGATGACAAAAGGTGAATTCGTAACAGTCATTGGAAGTAATGGAGCAGGTAAATCGACGTTGATGAATATGATTTCCGGTAAGATTCTCCCTGATGCCGGTGAAGTCATCATTGATGGTGAAAACGTATCGGCAATTGAAGAACATGCCCGTGCTAAAATGATTGGACGCGTTTTTCAGGATCCCATGCTGGGTACGGCACCACATATGACGATTGAAGAAAATATGGCGATTGCCTATGGCAGAACCAATAGAAGAGGATTAGGCTTTGGGGTGACAAAAAAACGTAAAGAACTTTTTAAAGAATGTTTGGGTACCCTGCATTTAGGCTTGGAAAACCGGATGACTGCAAAAGTGGGATTATTATCAGGAGGGGAGCGCCAGGCACTATCATTGCTGATGGCGACCTTCACCGACCCTAAAATCCTGCTTCTTGATGAACATACAGCAGCACTTGATCCTTCACGGGCAGAGCTCGTTACAAATCTGACGAAGGAAATCGTCGAAAAGAACCAGTTAACGACGTTGATGGTGACTCATAATATGCAGCAGGCAATCGATCTTGGAAATTCCTTGATCATGATGGATAAGGGACAGATCATTTTTGAAGCTAGAGGCGCTGAAAAGCAGAAGCTAACCGTTGAAAAACTGCTTAACGAATTCCAGCGCATCAAAGGCGAAAAAATGCTCAATGACCGTGCAGTGTTAATTTAAGATGATGAAAAGGCCCGACCCAGTTGAGATTAATCTTGGGTCAGGGCCTTTTTTATTTTGGGGTAATTAATCAGGTCAGGTTCTATTACTGAAGAAATGCTTGGCATAAGAAAAATGGCTTTCGTGGGGTGCTCTTGAACGATCTTGAATGTTAATCGCTGTCGGCTGTACTCCATGATGAACTATCGTTCTTTTTGTTTCCAAAAATCATTTTTATGAATGGCCTTTTCTTCGTCTTTTTAGTGGCAGCAGCTTCTTCAGCCGCGAGGAAATAATCAAATGGCTGACCCATTGGTGTTTCTAACGCTTCGATACGGGCTTCGAGCTGCTTAACGAGTTTGTGCATTTCTTCCATTTCACTTCTGTGCTGTAAAATCTGATAGGATACAACATCGTCCGCTTTTGTTTTCAGTCCATTTTCAAGCCTGAGGATCCGTTCAAGCAGTTGATCATGTTCTTTATTCGGTTCGGAGTGTTTCTGGATGGTTGCTTTTCTAATCTTTTTCTCTGAGATGCTGACCTTTTGGAGAATGATGCCCTCGTTCAGCTGATCTTGGATTTTTCTCAATAATGCAATGTCTTCATCCGAAAACTGGTAGTGGCCAAGTTGATTCCGTTCTACTTCCATGTTCAATTGGGTGACCCAGCGTTGAATCGTACTATGGGAAACATTCAGTAACCGGGCAACTGCACTTGTATTCATCGAAATTCCCCCTTTTGGTTGTTGAATTCGATAAGTACGAGGGAATTCCTTTACAGATGACAAAACATGTATTCATTCGGCAAAGAAAGTGGAATTCCTACGTAATTTGCATAGAGAGCAATCGAAGGTGGAATGACCCTTGGAGCCGTTTTTTGCAAATGGTGAGCGTTGTTAGGAACTTTAAGAAGCATTTGTGATGATGTGGCTGACGGTCAATCAAGCTAAAAAGGGAAAAGTGATCCAGATGTCGAATTACCCTTAAAACATGGAAAAAGGAGGACTAGTATGAACAGGATCAACATTATAACTTTAGGTGTCAGAGATATTACTGAATCATTAAGGTTTTACCGGGACGGGTTGGGATTCCATACATCGATTAAAGAGGACGAACCCGCAATCGTTTTTTTTAATAATGCCGGAACGAAACTTGCTTTGTATCCTTTAGAGGAGCTAGCAAAAGACATCAATGAGAAAGAACCGCCTAAGAAAAATGGTTTTCCGGGTCTTACGCTCGCTTATAATGCTAAATCCATTGAAGAAGTGGATGATGTGATCAACAAGGCTGAAAAGGCCGGAGGGACAATCGAGAAATCTCCTCAGGGTGTTTTTTGGGGAGGATACAGCGGATATTTTTCAGATCCCGATGGTTATTATTGGGAAGTTGCGTATTCGAAGGATTGGAGTTTCGATAAAAATGATATGCTGATTATAAAGTAATGCTCACGCCGGAAGGATTACCCCTTATAAGAAGTCCGGATCATAAAAAGGGCTGTTGCCTGGCCACAGCCGTACGGGAGTGGCCAGGCAACAGCATGCGCTCTTACTGTGAAACTACATATTTGGCTAGTTCTTTACTTATTTGATCGCCCATTCGCTTCGATTGCTCCGTCGCTTCTTGTACACAGGCAATGAATGCTTCTTCCACTTGATGTGCTTGAAGTGCTTTCAGACCTGCTTCAGTCGTTCCGCCTGGTGAAGTTACTTCCTTTCTTAGTACGGCAGGTGTTTTAGGTGATTTCTGTAACATATCGGCCGCACCCATCAGTGTCTGAAGAATCAATTGCTTAGCGGTTTCGGAATCGAGACCTATTTTTTCTGCTGATTTTTCCAATGCCTCGACCAAGTAATAAATATAAGCCGGACCGCTGCCTGATAAGCCTGTTACTGCATCTAGCTGGGTTTCGTCGACGACTGCCACCGTACCTACCGTTTCGAAAAGGGTAATCGCCGTTTGTAATTGCGATTCTTTCGTATGACAGTTAGCTGCAAGGGCCGTTGCTGATTTTCCTACCGCTGCCGATGTATTAGGCATGGCACGGACGATCGAGAACCGCTTGTTGGCGATTCCCTCCAAGCTTGTTGTATGAACCCCGGCAACAACGGAAATGAACAGCATTTCTTCACGAATGTATTCTTTTATTGATTGCATCGTTTCTAAAATATCTTTCGGTTTCACAGCCAGTACGACAAGGTTTGCATCCTGTACCAATAGCTGCAGCGATCTTGTGGCAGTTACACCATATTGGTTCTTTAAATAATCGAACCGATCATCATTTGATTTATTTGTTACAAAAATATTTGCTGGTTCAATTACCTGTTGGGTCACCAGCCCCGAAATAATTGCTTCTGCCATCGATCCAGCTCCGATAAACGCGATTTTTTTCATATTTTCCGCTCCTTGTTTTTTTAAATTTCGGCCTTTTTTGAAAAACAAAAAAGACCCCTCATCCAATAAAGGACGAAAGGTCTGCTTCCGTGGTACCACCTTTGTTCAACTTTTTCCATTATAAAAACAGAAAAGCTGCACTTGATTCCTCTAACGCGGGAATTACGTCAGGTTTTCCTGAAGGCTCATAAGGTAGGTTCAATAATGAGGGGGCGATGAAGCCTTTCAGCACATTCCGAGCTTCACTCTCTTTACGCCATCAATAATTTACTTGGCCTTAATCAAAGCCACGCCGTCTTTAATTACTTGTGATTATGAAGGATATATCAGTACTCTGTCAATGATAATATATGCACGAACGATAAAAAATAGACATGAATTATGTGAAAATAATGACAGTAATTAAAAATACATGTAAAATGGTAATTATACATGATAAGTATACTTAGAATCCTGTTTAGTGTATAAAAAGATTTATATAAATATAATTTTCTAAGGTGGAAAAGATTATGGCGAATTGGAATGGAGATATTGCAAAAATTGCTTTGCCCACACCGTTTGCAGTGGGTGATGTGAATGTTTATGTAGTTAAAGGGGATGCTTTAACGTTAATCGATACCGGAGTGAAAACAAAACGATCAAAGGAAGCCTTGACTAACGGACTTGGGGATTTGGGTCTGAAACTGACTGATATCGAACAAATCATTTTAACCCATCATCATCCTGATCATGCTGGTGCACTCGATTTCTTTGAAAAGGAAATCCCGGTTTATGGACACAAAAATAATCAGCGCTGGCTGACTATTAGTGATGATTTCCTTGAAACCCATAATCGTTTTTTCCTTGATTATGCCAAAAAGTTCGGAGTGGCAGAAGAGCTGAAAAATAAACTGATCCATAACCGCGACGAAATCAGTTTCCTTAGTGAACGGGAGCTGCATGGATATTTGGCTGAGGGAGATGAGCTTCCTGGTCTTCCAGGCTGGAAAGTGATTGAGACTCCAGGTCATGCGCAAAGCCATTTATCCTTTTACCGGGAAAGTGACGGGGTCATGATCGCTGGCGATCACTTGCTTGCCAAGATTTCACCTAATCCATTAATGGAACCACCTTTACTTCCCGGAGGGATGAGGCCTCGTCCGTTACTGCAATATAATGCATCACTTCAGAAATTATTGGATTTTTCCATATCCACTGTTTACTCCGGACATGGATCTGAAGTGGAAGGAGATGCGGTTGCCGACTTGATTCAATATAGATTCGAGCGGCAGCATAACCGTGCCATGCAGGTGAAAAGCATGCTTCAAGATAAGCCTTTATCGGCCTTTGAAGTGTGTCAGCAGCTGTTTCCGAAAGTATACCTTCAGGAAGTGGGCCTGACACTTTCGGAAACGGTCGGTCAGCTGGACTATTTAGAAGACTTGGGTGAAGTCCAAACAGAAATCCAATCAGGGGTCATTCTGTATTCAATCGCTTAATGTTCGCAAGGAGGCCACTTTTTTGAATAAGTTGCAAGGCAAAGTTATTGTTATTACCGGTGCTTCCGGAGGGATTGGCAAGGAAGTTGCCATCCAAAGTGCAAAGCAGGGAGGCCGTCTCGTCCTCTTGGCCAGAAGCATGGATAAATTATTGCTGCTAAAGAATGAACTGATCACCCAATATGGGATTGATGCATATGCCTATAAGCTTGACGTTGCGGACACTGATCAGGTGACAAATGTATTTAATGACATCCATGCGCAAATAGGTGAAGTGGATGTGTTGGTTAACAATGCTGGTTTCGGCACGTTTAAAGAAGCGCAGGATACGGAATTGAATGAAACGAAAGCAATGTTTGCTGTCAACGTCATTGGATTAATGGCCTGCACTAAACTGGTTCTTCCGTATATGAAGCAGAGAAAATCGGGACATATCATCAATATCGCTTCACAGGCCGGTAAAATCGCCACTCCTAAATCAACATTGTACTCTTCGACCAAGTTCGCAGTTCTTGGATATTCAAACGCACTTCGGCTCGAGCTGATGGAAGATCATGTTTTTGTGACCACCGTCAATCCTGGCCCCATAGAAACGAATTTCTTTAACATTGCAGATGAATCAGGTACATACTTAAAGAACGTTGAAAAATTCATGCTTAAGCCTGGAGATGTCGCTACAAAAATCGTAGCGGCGATGCTGACCAATAAGAGGGAAATCAATCTCCCTGGCTGGATGAATTTAGCTGGGAAATGGTATAACATGTTCCCAAAGATCACCGAAAAATTAGGGAAAAAAGCATTTTTTAAAAAGTAGGCTAGTTTCAAAAAGGCGAAAGATGATCTATAATAGGCAAAGGGGAATGTCGATGACATTCCCCTTTTTTATGAAATAACGGAAGTTTTATTCTGAATAAATTGGTAACTATTTCATAGGGAATCCGTCTATTTCTTAGGAGGGATTTTCATGAAGATGATTGTAAACCTTTTTATATATATAATTGTTGCCTTTATTCTGGCTAGCTGTCAATCCTCTGATTGGAAAATGCGTGAAGCCATAGATAAGGGGGAAGAAGGTTTCATTACGGATCTTGACGATAAAAGGATTTTGATTAAAGGGACGTACTATAAGGTGACCAATAATACATATATTCAAGATCAACATGGTAATGACCTCGATTTCTCTGACCTGGAGATCGGGATGAAAGTGAAACCATGGCATCGGGGCGGGGTGAAAAAATCATTTCCTGGGAAAGCGGAAGCGGAATTGATTCTTGTTTTGACGGATGAAAAAAGCTTAGCCGAACAAAGGGCGGTCACTGCTGCCCTCGATCATGTCAGCAAAGCGGATAGTCAGCGATTCATGGTTCTCGATGTCGTCCATTTACCCTCAGAGCATGTTTATAATATCGAAATGATGAATCGTTCCAACTTGGATTCATCATTTATGGTGACTGTAGAGGATTTAACGGATGAAATATTATTTATAAAATAAATCAAAAAAAGCGGACTGAATCATTATGAATTCAGTCCGCTTTTTTTATGGGATTTCGCTCACAAGGATGAGCTCATGTCCTGGATTTTATAAAGTTTTCGCACCTAAGTATTTTGGTTTCCAATAAGAATTATCCATATCCGTGATGGTTATTCCTTTAGAAGACGTAGCACTAATGAATTGACCATTTCCGATATAAATCCCAACATGGGATACTCCTGTTCTTCCAGAAGAAGTATCAAAGAATACAAGATCACCTTTAGCTGGTGAAGATACTTTTAATCCTGTATTGGAATATAGCAAGGATGTTGTACGCGGTAAGGTAATTCCTTGTGATTTCTGGAATACGTAATAGACGAAGCCTGAGCAGTCGAATCCAGTTGGTGTTGTTCCGCCCCATTTGTAGGGTTTGCCTATTAACGTCTTTGCATAGCTGATCAAGCTTGTATTATTGACCTTATAAACACCAAGCGCATTAAATGTGCCACGGCCGGCAATTCCATCGGCAGTTAACCCTTTAGCTTTTTGGAATTTTTTTACTGCGGATACAGAATAGGTGCCGTAATATGTAGTCAGTGAACCTGAATATGTGAAATAACCTTTGGTTTTTAAAAGTTGTTGTAGTTGTTTGACATCACTATGTGTCATTCCGGGTCTGAGGGTTTGGTCTCCAATATTGGCAAAGGCTTGCAGTGGGGTTAGCATCATGGCAGATGCAACAGCAGCTGAAGCGATCCATTTCTTCATAATTTTCATTTCCTCTCTATCTATCTCTCTATTATTCTTAACAATATTATCCTACAATACCATTATGACAATTAGACATAATTTTGGTTACAGTTTCATTACAAAAAATGAGTATTAAGACTAAAGTTTAAGTAGACGAAAGCCTGTTGAAAATGGTGAAAAAAATTAAAAAAACTAAGCATAAGGACTCATTAAGAATTATTCAAGCTACCAATTGATTCTTTTCCAAAAAAACTATTTGGAATTATAGTATAAATTTGGTATTATACCCATTTTTAGTATTTATTATATTTTTCAAGGGAATTACGATAAAAAGTAGAAATTTGTATGAAAACTTCCATTGAATAAGAACGTATATTCGGTTAAAGTTATGAATATAATAAAAGCGAACGTATATTCTTGTTAGGGTGAAGAAATGATGGATTATGGGACGATGCCGAAACAATCAATTATGTGTATCGATATGAAAAGTTTTTATGCAAGCTGTTCAGCGGTCATGCTTGGTCTGGACCCGCTTGATTGTTATCTGGCGGTGGTTGGTGATTTGAAGAGGACAGGGAGCATTGTGCTTGCGGCTTCTCCAAAGATGAAGAAGGAATTTGGCATCAAGACAGGTTCGCGGATGTTTGAGATTCCGAATGATCCAAGGATTGTGGTCGTTGAACCTAAAATGGCGACCTATTTAAGGGTCTCGACGGAAATCACCCGCTTGTTCAACCGTTATGTGCCCAAAGAAGCGATTCACGTATATAGTGTGGACGAAAGTTTTGTGAAAGTCGATGGTGCCGCTTCTTTATGGGGAGATGCCCGGATGATAGCTGAAAAGATAAAAGATGAAATCGAACGGGAATTACAGCTCCCCTGTGCCATTGGAATTGGACCGAACATGCTTATGGCAAAACTTTGCCTTGATTTGGAAGCCAAACATAAAGGGATTGCCGAATGGAAGTATGAGGATGTGCCAAGCAAACTTTGGCCGATTTCCCCGCTTCGTGAAATGTGGGGGATCGGCAGGCGCGTAGAAAAAACCCTTCATGGAATGGGAATATTTACGGTTGGGCAGCTTGCCAATTATGATCTTGAATTACTTGAAGAGAAGTTTGGAATTATGGGCAATCAGCTTTACCACCATGCGTGGGGAATAGATTTATCTGATATGGGGGCAGCGATCATCGAAGGGCAGGTCAGCTTCGGCAAAAGTCAAATCCTGCTGCGGGATTATAAGGAGGAGCATGAGGTAAAGCAGGTCATGCTGGAAATTTGCGAAGAAGTTGGAAGAAGGGCACGCACCCATCGTAAGGCAGGAAGGACGGTGAGCCTAAGCATTGGTTACAGCAAGGATGAGTTTGGCGGAGGTTTCCATCGTTCGCGTTCGATTAGCGAATCGACCAACATTACGATGGAGTTATATAAAGTGTGCCTGGAGCTTTTTCATGAGAACTATAAGCAAAAAACGGTTCGGAGCATAGAGGTCAGACTCTCGAATATTGTGGATGATAACGAAATGCAGCTGACTTTATTTGATGCTTCGCGCTGGAAGAAGCGGGAATTGAGTTACACGGTTGATCGAATCCGCCATAAATATGGAGCCAAATCGTTATTACGTGCAGTTTCATATACGGAAGCGGGTACAGCCGTTTACCGAAGCAGGCTGCTTGGTGGGCATAAGGCGTAAGGGTGACTTTGAAGGGAGGGAAAAAAGAATGATTCGTGATCGCGGCCGTATCAAATGGACATCGATGATGTTGCCGGAGCATGTGAAGATGCTTCGGGATTGGGTGGTGGAAGATGGCTATGAAACGAAGCGCATCCTGGATGAGCAGCAACTGGAAGAAATGAATGCGGTAATGGGGGAAGCGATGGAGGAAAGAAAGGATGTCACGATTGCTCATTATGAAGGAAACCGGTATCAGCTGTTAATCGGCAGGATCCATTATTATAATGAGCTTAACCAAAAGCTTCACATCGTTGATCGGTTTGATCAGGCTCACTATATCAGGCTTTCCGATATAGCGGATGTAAGGATAATGGAATGATGGGCGGAAGGGCTGTTCCCAAGGAACAGCCTTTCATTTTCGAAACGACATCGTGAAGGAGGAATCACGTGACATAAGAGAATCAGCATTTGTTAGCACAGTCCATGAAGAATGTGATATTCGTATGGGCTGATCTTGCAAAAGGAAGCAGTTTCTTTAACAGAAGCGTTTTTATCGTTTATAATGGGGGAATGCAAAGACATCGGGAGGCGTGCAATCATGTATATTGAATGGACGGAAACAGCGGCTGAGAAAATAGCCGATAAGGTACAGGGACAAGAAGGATATTTACAGTTGAAATATGATACTGATGGCTGTGGCTGCGTGGTAAGTGGTGTGACGGCGCTATGGTGGGTCAACGAACCTGAAGAAGGTGCCGAAAAAGTGGAAACAAACGGAATTCCTCTATATGTGGAGAAATCAAAAATGATTTTTCTTGATGAAGTCATGAAAATAGACTTTGTTCCGGAAGCGAACAGCTTTCAGTTAAAAAGTCCGAATCAAATCTTAAATCCGAGGATGAGCTATTTTAATAAAATCTAAATGAAGCCAAAGAGGGAATCTGGGATACCCTCTCTCTTTTCTTCTCAGACAAGTTTTAGAAACTGATCGATTTGATCTTCATATTCTTTTGGATTTTCATTATAAGATTGAGCGTGGGCCCCTTTTTTAGCGATGTACAGCTGCTTTGGGCCCTCTTTTGCTGCATATAATTCCGCTGTCATGGAAGCGGGAATGAAACTGTCATTTTCACTATGGATGAAGAGCACGGGGTTTAGGATATTTTTCATATAATCGATTGGGGACACTTCATTGGTCCAATATCCATCACGGAGTTTGATGAACGTACGCCCAAGCGGAAACACGGTCCAAGAGGGAAGTGGGACTACATGCTTAAGCTGGTGTTTGATCTGATCCTCGAAATTCGAAAATGGACAGTCGGCAATGTAAAAATCAGCACCATCTTCAAGCATTCCGGCATATAAAAGCAGGGTTACGGCCCCCATGGATTCTCCATGAATGCCAATATGAAGGTCGGGACCTTTACGTCTTTTCAATTCATCGATTACGGCCTTCAGGTCGAATTTTTCATAATGTCCATAACTGCTCGTCTTGCCACCGGAATCCCCATGCCGGCGGTGGTCATAAATGATTGCATTGAAGCCCCGCTTAAGAAAAATATTCATGTACTTAATCGAATTGACTTTGTTCTCCGTCACACCATGAGAAATGACCACCCACTTATTGGTATCATGCGGTTCGATAAACAAGCATTTCAAGGAATATCCGGATGGAGACGATACCCAAATTTCCGTTTTAGGCAGATTATCAAAATCCTCCGTGATCAGGCGTTTAGCCATGATTTCACGATTCTGGATAAAATCATCTTCCTTCTTTTTCATGTACATGATCCGATTGGAAAAATAAATGCCGACGCCGATAATATACGATAGGATTCCAGCCAGTGTAAACCACCATTTCTTCATGAAAGGTCCTCCTCGGTTGATTTTCTTTATTTTACCATGAGGGAAATGGGAAAACACTGTTTGAAAACCATGACGAGGAAAACGGCAGTCGTGATATAATAATTTCATAAATGGCCAGGGGGTTTTAAGGATGAAAAAGAAACAGCAGCGAAATCAAAATCAAAGCAAAAGCCAAGATAAAGATTCATCTTCATTGAAACTTGGTGATATGATCAATCAAGATATCATGTCCCAGCTTCGTCAAAAGCAAAAGGAACTTAATGAGGCTGAACAAGAAAAAAGGGCAGCGGAAGAAGAAAAAAAACGCGAAGAAAGAAAGCGGCGGGAGAAGAATAAATCATTCGAAGAGCTATTGGGTGAAAGCAATCTGAACTGGAAGAACTATAAATGAAGAATAGGGAGCAGTTTAAGTTTTAAGAGGGCTGGCTCCCTTTTTCTGTTCAGGAAGACCATTCCTTGCTGATATTCCTTTATTTTATAAAGTATAACGATTATATTAAAGATAAGTTCGATATGCTTTCATATCGGATGGACTACTATTAGCTGGTGATATGATGCAAAGTAAAATAGAAAAAGTACTGGAAGACCAATTATGTTTCCTGCTTTATGCAAGTTCAAGGGAAATGACGAAGAAATATAAACCGCTCCTTGATAAACTCGAAGTGACATATCCTCAATATCTTGTTCTTCTTCTATTATGGGAACAGGATACACTTACAGTAAAAAAACTAGGGGAGCTCCTTGCCCTCGACTCAGGAACGCTTACCCCCATGTTGAAACGAATGGAGCAGAATGGCTTGATTGTTCGTGAACGTTCGACTGAAGATGAACGGTCTGTCATGATTAAGTTGACGGAAAAGGGACTTGGATTACAGGAAGAGGCCTGTTTCATTCCCGATCGCATTTCAGCTATGTCGGGTGAGGATAAGAAGGTTGTTGAGGATTTAAAGGCTTCACTGATCCAACTATTGAAAACATTACAGGAATTTTAGCAAAGAAAAGACGCTTGGTAACCCCAAGCGTCTTTTTGTCGACAAAAGGAGATTTTGAATGGTCTGTACCCCGAACCATGACTATAAAAGAAGACTTGGTTATCCTTCAGAATTTTTACCTTTCTATATGAAATGACCTTGTTGGATTGAAGAAATTTGCGACATTCCTGCCGAATAACTGGCTAGCCGAGACATCAAAGGCGCTTGCTTTGATGAGGCTTGGCAGACAGTCGGCGGAAAGGGGATTTCTGAAAGGAAAGAGGGTTTGTGAAATGATTAACTCAAGGCACTCGCTTTCCGCGGGCGGTCCGGGAGCCTCCTCGGCGCCTTTGCGCCTGCGGGGTCTCCCCTGGACGTGCTTTTCCCGCAGGAGTCTCGTACCTTCCAGTCCAATCAACTTTGTTTTTCTTTTAGATAGAACACGAATAACCAACCCTAAAAAAACTGTAGACCGACAATAGCATGTCAGTCTCAGTTTGAAGTAATTATAACCAAATCATTAAACCCAGACTTGGTTATATTCCGTGATTTATTATTTGCGACACTCCTGCCGAATAACTGGCTAGCCGAGACATCAAAGGCGCTTGCTTTGATGAGGCTTGGCAGACAATCGGTGGAAAGGGGATTTCCGTAAGAGGGTTTGTGAAATGATTTCCACTCCAGGCACTCGCTTTCCGCGGGCGGTCCGGGAGCCTCCTCGGCGCCTTTGCGCCTGCGGGGTCTCCCCTGGACGCGCTTTTCCCGCAGGAGTCTCGTACCTTCCATTCCAATCAACTTTGTTTTTCTTTTAGATAGAACACGAATAACCCTAAAAAAACTGTAGACCGACAATAGAACATGCCTGTCTCAGCTGAAATCAACTGCAACTTTTTCAAATAAAAAACTGCAGGCAAACTCGCTTTTCTTCGAGTTTGTCTACAGTTTGAGACGCTTGGTAAGCCCAAGCGTCTTTTTGTCGGATATTCACGAAGAAGGTCGTTAATCTACATCTATTTCAAATGCGACGTCAACATTGCCGTTGATTGCTTTTGAATAAGGGCACATTTGATGTGCTTTATGAACAAGGGTTTCGAATGTCTCCTTGTCGACCCCGGATCCCTTCACGGCCAAAGTTACAGCCAAGCTGTACTGATGCATCTCACCCATCAATAGGCTGACGCTTGCGGTGACTTTGGAATCGAAAGAAATGCGTTCAATTTTACCAACTGATTGCAAAGCACTATCAAAACATGCAGCATATCCAGCTGCAAAAAGCTGTTCCGGATTAGATGCTTCAGGCATCTGTTTAGCCCTTGGTGTTCCAGGCATCACAATATCAACCGTGAAGTTGCCATCAGCAGAAATTGCCGTTCCTTCTCTTCCGCCATCAACTGTTACAGACGTTGTAAATAATGTTTTTGTCATCATTTATTCTCCCTTACCTTTTTATTTTTGAATTGTGCACAACTGAATTGTACAACATTAACTTTAGATTGTCCAATGAAAAAGTTGAAAAAACATTTGTATGAAGTTATCAATCAAAATTGGTTTGGAGAGGGATTGGAATGATAGGAAACTCGAAAGCGGTACAGAAGCAGTATGGCGAAAAAATGGAACGGAAAAAGGCTGCCTATCACGTTGGTTAAACGGAGATAGTGCAGCCTAAAGGTCGTCCTGACATTATTCAGTTATGTTCTATTCTTTTTAATCCCGGTGACTTTCATATTTGTTCGCTTTGGTCAACTGCTTCAAGATATCCAACTCGGTTTTGGACAGTGAAGGGCTGTTAGCGGCCTGGCAGTTCTCACGGAGCTGCTGTACTGAGCTTGCTCCTGGTACAACTGTAGCAACGCTAGGATGGGACAATACATATTGAAGTGCCGTTTCATTCAACTTCCTATCAGAAAGTTTGTCCTTTATTTGCGGAAGCAAATCTTTAAGTTCGTGATAGCTATAATCAAGGTATCCATCCTCATTTGCCTTTTCAAGCATTTTTTCACTGAGCAGCCCTTTGGCAAGGGGGCCACGGGCGATGATGCTGATCTGTTTGTTGCCCAAAAGGGGCATCCACTCTTCTGGGCGGCGGTCAAGTAGATTAAACTGCATCATCACGGAATCGAGCTCCGACTTTTCAGTAAATTCCTTGATTACATTCGGACGAATCGAGGAAATTCCATAATATCGGATATAGCCTTCTTTTTTCAAATCTTCAAATGCTTCTACCGTTTCTCCGATATTGTCTGAAATGGTGCCGCCATGTAACTGATAAAGATCAATATAATCAGTCCCCAATCTTTTTAAGCTATCTTTTACTGCCGTTTTAATATAAGCGCCGGATGGATCCCAGCTCCAGGCATCTTTACTTTCATTCCAGCGGTTTCCGACCTTGGTGGCTATGTATACCTTATCGCGGACAGATTTTAAATTCTTTCCGACGATTTCTTCATTCATACCGAAATCATATAAGTCAGCAGTATCAAAATAATTGATTCCTTCATCTAAAGCGGCCTGTATGATTTCGGATGCCTGATTTTCAACAGTCCCCAATGACATGCATCCGAGCCCGATTTCAGAAACTAGCAAGTCTGAATTTCCTAGTCTGCGTTTTTTCATGTTATCCACTCCCTTTACATTCATTGTAAAGGAGAAATCCATTTCACTCAAAGAATTCACTTGATCCGTTTTAAAGGAGTGGATGGCACCTGATCGTGTATGTCGGCAATCCAATCATTGATATAGACATATTGATTTTGTAATTGTTTTAGTTTTTGAAGAATTTCCCAACTCTTTCCGGATAAAGTAACGCTTTTTTCCAATACGTAAACTTTCATTAAATCGCCCTCCATCTCTATTATGGTAAAATGTATGAGGAATCATGCTGCAATTAGAACAGAGGAGTGGTCAGGATGAAAAAATTTGAAGAAAAAACGCTGTCTTCGGAAAAAATCTTCACAGGAAAGGTAATCAGCCTGCAAGTGGATGATGTAGAGCTTCCTGATGGGAAAACGGGTAAACGTGAAATAATCAAACATCCGGGAGCGGTTGCCATCATAGCTCTCACGGCAGAAAATAAAATCATTATGGTTGAACAGTACCGTAAAGCGCTGGAGAGAAGCTTGGTGGAAATTCCTGCAGGAAAGCTGGAAAAAGGCGAAGAACCGGTTCTGTCTGCTGAACGGGAGCTAGAAGAGGAGACAGGTTATGAATGTGAAAAAATGGAGCATATCATATCCTTCTATACATCCCCAGGTTTCGCCGATGAATTGGTCCACCTGTATGTGGCCCACAATTTGAAAAAGAAAGAAAACGCGGCCCCACTGGATGAAGATGAATTTGTTGAGATGCTTGAACTCACGTTGGAGGAAGCTCAAACTTACATGGATGAAGGGAAGATCCAGGATGCCAAAACGGCATATGCAGTTCAGTATCTGCAGTTGAAAAAGGCGATGACATCATAAATGAAGGAGTTTTACGCTGACCTTCATATCCATATAGGCAGAACGAGAAGCGGAAGGGCCGTGAAAATAACAGGTGCTAAAACGTTAACCTTCAGCAATGTGCTGCAAGTGGCAAGTGAAAGGAAGGGTCTTGATCTAATCGGGATAATCGATTGCCATTCTCCTGAAGTTATCGAAGAGATCGAAGCGGGGATTCTGGTTGGCGAAATTACGGAAAAGATTGAAGGCGGACTTCAATACAAGAATACAACCATCATTCCAGGCTCGGAGATTGAAATTTATGATCAGAATTGTAATGGACCTATCCATGTCCTCGCCTATTTTCCCACTTTAAAAGCGATGAAAGAATTCTCCTCATGGATGAGCAGACATGTTAAAAATATCACCTTGAGCTCCCAAAGGATTTATTGTGATGGAAGAACGCTGCAAAAGATCGTGAAGTCACTGGGCGGCCTATTTATCCCGGCACATGTTTTCACCCCATTTAAAAGCTTGTATGGAAAAGGGGTGCGATCCAGTCTGACAGAAGTATTCGATCCGAAGCTAATTGATGCCATCGAACTTGGTTTAAGTTCAGATACAGAAATGGTCAAGGATATCGAGGAGTTGGACTCCTATGTATTCGTGACAAATTCCGATGCGCATTCGCTTGGGAAAATCGCTCGTGAATATCAAAAAGTCCTGCTTGAAGAACCAAGTTTCAATGAGCTGGCAAAAGCCCTTAAAGAAAAAGGGAATCGTAAGGTGACCGTTAATTATGGATTGAACCCCTTATTGGGAAAGTATCATCAAACCGTATGTTCAGGGTGTTTACATCAGGTATTGAGGGAAAGTGAACAATGTCCCGAATGTGGTAATAAATCCATTATTAAAGGGGTATCGTCCAGGATCGAAGAACTCTCCATTTCCGAGATAGAAGGAAGATACGGAAGGGAAAGGCCGCCATATATCCATCAAGTACCACTCGATTTCATTCCAGGACTCGGACCTAAATCCATGGAAAAACTGCTGGTGGCATTTGGAACAGAGATGAATATCCTTCATGAAGTTACGCTTGAACAGCTCATGGAAATCGTTCCTGAAAAATTGGCGGTCTACATCGATTCTGCCAGAAAAGGAACGCTTTCTTTTGAAGTGGGGGGCGGAGGAAAGTACGGAAAGGTCAAAAAGGAATTAACCTGAAAAAAAGCCCTGACAGATGAGATCTGTCAGGGCTTTTTTAGTTTGTTGTTTTTGCATAAATGGAGGTGTCCCGTACTTCCTTGCCGTCTGCACTAAGGCAGTCATTACGCAAAATTCCTTCAAGGGTATACCCCAGCTTCTCGGGAATACTTTTGCTGGCAATATTATTAGGGTCACAGCGGATTTCGACTCGTTTTGCGCCATAATGGTAAAAGGCAAATTTAGTTAACTTTTCCACTGCCTCCGTTATGTAGCCTAGTTTACTGTATCTCGTATCAATCCAATAGCCAATTTCGAATTTAGGAATATCCCAGTTAATTCGGTGCAGACCAGTGGAACCGATGAATTGATCGTCTTCTTTCCTATAAATATGGAGTCTAATATCCTCTTTTAAAATAAAGTCCGCAAAGGACTTAAGGACGTTCTGTTCAGAAGTTTCCAAAGAAACATCTTGATGGGCAAACGGCAGCCACTGTTTCAATTCAGGTTTAGAATGGACAATGGCTTCGTGAACGTCCAGGCCATCGCCAGGCTGGCAAGGTCTTAGAAATAATCGTGGGGTTTCAATTTTTTCGGGGAAATCCATTAATATAGCTTTCATATCCTGCCTCCATATCATCAGTATGGAAAATTATAACATGAATTAGGTTCAAGGTGTTCGGCTGATGGGTAAGTTTTCTTAGCATAAACGAGAGAGTGAAAACATAGATTCTAGTAAGCGGAGTTGGGAGGATGAAAGATGAAAAAAAAATCTGTCGTACAAAATGCCGTAATGAAACATATTAACGAACATTCCTCATTATATGTCTTTATCACTGTGCTTTTTTTGATGGGTGTCATTTTTGGGGCAATATTGGTGAATAGTTTGAGCTTTACCCAAAAGGAAGACTTGTTCTATTATTTATCGCAATTTTTCGGACAAGTATCCAAAGGTGAATTTGCATCTTCGCATGATATGTTCAGCCAAAGTATTATGCATAATATAAAGTATATTGGGGTCATCTGGATTCTCGGAATATCGGTCATCGGTTTGCCTGTCATCCTAGTTTTGTTATTTATAAAAGGGATGGTTGTTGGATTCACAGTCGGCTTTTTAGTCAATCAAATGGGGTGGAGCGGGTTCTTATTATCGTTTGTCGCTATTCTGCCCCAAAATATATTCATCGTCCCGATATTCATCGTAATAACCGTCCTTGCCGTCTCGCTATCAATGAAAATGATCAGCCGGATTTTCCTTAAGCAGGTTCGTGAACCGCTGAAGCCGATAATTTCACGGTATATTTTCTCATTGGTTTTGTCGGGGTTATTTTTGATTACAGCTGCTGCATTTGAAGCGTACCTATCCCCTTCTTTAATGAAAAATGTCGTAAGTTTATTGGGTCATTGATGAAAATTTACCGTTCGTGGAAATTTTTTTATCATTAACAAGAAATCTATTTTGACAGTTTTCCCTCTTTTGATATAATGGATAGGATAGCGGCGCGGGAGGGAATATTAGGTATGGAAATAGAAAACAGAATTGATAGGATAAAAAAGCAGTTACACTCGTCCAGCTACAAATTAACGCCTCAGCGAGAAGCGACCGTCCGCGTTTTACTTGAGCATGAAGAGGATCATTTAAGCGCAGAAGACGTTTACCTCCTTGTCAAAGAAAAGTCGCCGGAAATAGGATTGGCAACAGTTTACCGTACGCTAGAGTTGCTGACTGAATTGAAGATAGTAGATAAAATTAACTTTGGAGACGGGGTTTCCCGTTATGATTTAAGACAAGAAGGAGCTGCGCATTTCCATCATCATCTTGTTTGTGTGGAATGTGGTGCGGTAGATGAGATCCAGGAAGACCTACTTGAAGACGTAGAAGACATTGTGGAACGCGACTGGAACTTCAAGATAAAAGACCATAGATTAACCTTTCATGGCATTTGTCATCGATGTCATGACAAAGAAGAAAATTAAGGTGAATGAAGTTGGACCTTTTCCATTTAATGGAGAAGGTTTTCTGCATTTTAAAAGCCTATTTTCTCAAGTAAGAGCTGTTTTTGTTTTCTCCTTTCCGAAACACGTATAAAACTTGTCCTGTTGGGCATAGATTGATACAAAGGATCGAATGGGAGGGGAAAGATGATGAAAACATCATTATCGCTTGTTTTGCACACGGCTAAAGTGATGGTTCTCTTTGTTAGCTTTACTGTTCTTTTTTATATAGGAATGGTATGGTTAAATCAGGAATATCAAAGTTATCATCGTTATGATGAACCGAAAGGCATGGCTGTAAAAGTATCGAAGGCTGTTGATACGGGTGAAGATGCATGGCTTGAACGCTTAATGTTGTTTTATTTAAACGGGGAGTAATGGATATGGAGAATCAAATTAGGGATTTCATTCATTTTTTAACCATCGAAAAAGGACTTGCCAAGAACACGCTCGTCTCGTATGAGCGTGACTTAAGATCATATTGGAGCTATCTGAAAGATGTTGAAACCATTGACGAATGGAATGATTCACGCCGGGTTAACATCCTGCATTTTCTCGTGCATTTGAAGGATCAAGGGAAATCATCAAAGACGGTGGCACGTCATATAGCCTCCATTCGGTCTTTTCATCAATTTCTTCTAAGGGAAAAAGTAACCGATCAGGATCCGTCCATACATATAGAAACGCCAAAACCGGAACGAAGCCTTCCAAAGGTATTAAGCATGGAAGAGGTTGAAGCACTATTGGAAGCACCGAAGAAAATGGATGAATTCGGTTTACGCGATAAGGCGATGCTAGAACTGATGTATGCGACGGGTATGCGTGTCAGTGAGTTGATATCCATGGATATGAGTGATGTCCATGCATCGATGGGTTTTGTCCGTTGTGTAGGGAAAGGGAATAAAGAGAGGATCATTCCGATTGGACAAACTGCATTGGGTGCGATTCAACATTATATGGAAAGTTCCCGGGGGAAAATGGCTAGCCCTAAGCACAGGACAGATTCACTTTTTTTGAATCATCATGGAAACAGGCTGACAAGGCAGGGATTTTGGAAGATTCTAAAAAAACTTGTAAAATCGGCACAAATAGAAAAAGAAATAACACCGCATACACTAAGACATTCTTTCGCGACACATCTATTGATGAATGGGGCTGATTTACGTGCCGTCCAAGAAATGCTTGGTCATGCGGATATTTCGACAACTCAAATTTATACACATATTACGAACGTACGGATCAAGGATGTATATTCAAAATTCCATCCGCGAGCTTAAAAGAATAGTAGAATGATAGAGAGGTTGTGAATTTAACTGCGAGGCAGTTGAAGGAGTAGCCTTTTTTCATTGTGGACTTTCCTGCTATAATGGCTGCCGATGATTCTTGCCACGTCTAATTGCACTTTGATTCATTCCGAAATATATTATTTGTCTCTATCATGGTAATCGTTTACAATGTAGAGAGGTCAGACTTCTGACGTTCTCGCGATTTCATTTAAATGAAGAGTAACTGAGCAGAATAAGGGTATTATAGAGGGTATAAAAAGTGATTTACTATTTTAGGAGGAATGACTCATGAAAGGGAATTCAGCATTTAAACGAATATTTGTAATAGTTATGGATTCAGTTGGAATTGGCGAAGCACCTGATGCTGATTTATTCGGTGATAAAGGGGCGGATACACTCGGCCATATCGCAGAAAAAATGAATGGATTGAACATGCCGACCCTCGCAAAATTGGGTTTAGGCAATATCCGTGAAATCAAGGGAATTGATAAAGCTCAGCAACCTCTCGCATACTATACGAAAATGAAGGAAGCCTCTACAGGAAAAGATACGATGACTGGACATTGGGAAATCATGGGATTGAATATATCGACTCCATTCCGTGTATTTCCAGATGGTTTTCCGGAATTATTAGTCAATGAACTCGAGGCAAAGATGGGTCGGGGAATTATTGGGAACGTCCCGGCAAGCGGCACGGAAATCATTGAAAGACTTGGCGAGGAACATATGAAAACGGGTGCGCTGATCGTTTATACATCAGCTGATTCCGTATTACAAATTGCTGCACATGAAGATATCGTCCCGATAGACGAATTATACAAGATTTGTGAAATTGCCCGTGAAGTAACAATGGCTGATGAGTTCAAGGTTGGACGCGTGATTGCCAGACCTTTCACAGGTGAGCCAGGCAACTTCAAAAGAACGCCAAACCGTCATGATTATGCATTGAAGCCTTTTAACCGGACAGTAATGGATGAATTGAAAGATTCTGGATATGATGTGCTCGCAATCGGGAAGATTTCGGATATCTTTGATGGGGAAGGCGTCACTGAATCATTAAGGACCGTATCCAATATGGATGGAATGGATAAATTAATCCAAACGGTAGAACAGGATTTCAAAGGGTTAAGTTTCCTTAATCTGGTCGACTTCGATGCTTTATACGGTCACCGTCGCGATCCCGAGGGATACGGTAAGGCATTGGAAGAATTCGATGCTAGGATGCCGGAAGTCCTTGATAAACTGAAAGAGGATGATTTATTGATCATCACTGCAGATCACGGGAATGATCCGGTCCATGAAGGAACCGATCACACACGTGAATATGTACCATTATTAGTCTATTCCAAACGATTTACAGAAGGTGCCGAACTCCCGATAAGAGATACATTTGCTGATATTGGGGCGACGGTCGCTGCTAATTTTGATGTGAAAATGCCTGCCTTCGGGAAAAATATATTGGGCGATCTAAATTTAGGGGAGATTAAATAGATGTTTAATAAAATAGAGACTGCTGCGTCATTTATAAAAAGTAAAATTGAAGGCACTCCGGAGATAGGCCTGATCCTTGGTTCCGGACTTGGAGTATTGGCGGATGAAATTGAAAATCCCATAACGATTCCATACCACGAAATTCCGGAATTCCCGGTATCGACTGTTGAAGGACACGCTGGACAACTTGTCATTGGTCATTTAAGTGGCAAAAAAGTTGTAGCGATGCAAGGACGTTTCCACTTTTATGAGGGTTACTCCATGGAGAAGGTCACTTTTCCTGTACGTGTAATGAAACTTCTTGGTGTTGAGCAGCTAATTGTAACGAATGCTGCCGGAAGCGTTAATGAAAGCTATGAACCAGGCGACTTGATGCTCATTACAGATCATATTAATTTAATGGGGGCAAACCCATTGATTGGTCCTAATGAAGAGCGTTTCGGCCCTAGATTCCCTGATATGTCGGAGGCTTATAATAAAGACCTTCGGGCGCAAGCAAAAAAAATAGCAGCTTCACTAGGATTGGATATTAAAGAAGGTGTCTATATCGGAAATACAGGACCGACCTATGAGACACCGGCAGAAGTGAAAATGGCAAGGATCCTTGGCGGGGATGCAGTTGGTATGTCGACAGTTCCGGAAGTTATCGTAGCAAGGCATAGTGATATGAAGGTGCTCGGGATCTCATGCCTTACCAATATGGCCGCAGGCATTCTGGATCAGCCTTTGTCGCATGAAGAGGTAATTGAAACGACGGAAAAAGTGAAAAGCAGTTTTCTGGAATTTGTTAAGAATATCGTTAAAGACATATAAAACGAACCAAAAAAAATATAAGTACACCTAAAGAGAAGCGGTGTCTTTAAAAAAGTGGGGATTCTAATATGAGAATGGTAGATTTAATCGAGAAAAAGCGTGATGGAAAGGCTCTTACTACAGAAGAAATACAGTTCATCATCAAAGGGTTTACCAATGGAACGATTCCGGATTACCAAATGAGCGCTTGGTCAATGGCTGTTTATTTCAAAGGCATGAATGAGCAGGAACGTGCTGATCTAACCATGGCAATGGTCGAATCAGGAGATCAAATTGATTTATCGATGATTGAAGGAATTAAGGTCGATAAACATTCTACAGGCGGTGTTGGCGATACCACAACTCTGGTGCTTGGACCATTGGTTGCTGCTGTAGGTGTTCCAGTGGCAAAAATGTCAGGACGCGGTCTTGGCCATACAGGCGGAACGATCGATAAGTTGGAGTCTGTAAAAGGATTTCATGTCGAAATAGAAAATGACGAGTTCATTCGACTTGTTAATAAAAATAAGATAGCTGTCATTGGACAAAGTGGTAACCTGACTCCAGCCGACAAAAAGTTATATGCATTGCGCGATGTTACGGCTACCGTTAACAGTATCGGCCTGATTGCTGGCTCGATCATGAGTAAGAAAATCGCCGCTGGTGCTGATGCAATCGTACTTGATGTTAAAACGGGAGCAGGCGCTTTCATGAAAACTCTCGAAGATTCCGAAGAGTTGGCGCATGCAATGGTTAGCATTGGAAACAATGTGGGGCGAAACACGATGGCTGTCATTTCCGATATGAGCCAACCGTTGGGTTATGCAATCGGAAATGCTTTAGAAGTGAAGGAAGCCATCGATACGCTTAAAGGAGAGGGACCGGAAGATTTAACGGAACTTTCTTTAACACTGGGAAGCCATATGGTATACCTTGCCAAAAAGGCAAGCTCGCTGGAAGAAGCAAGAACCTTGCTGGAAAATGCGATTAAGGATGGTTCTGCACTTAACTCATTCAAAGTTTTCCTGGAAGCGCAGGGAGGCGATGGTTCGGTTGTAGATCAGCCGGAAAAACTACCACAGGCTGCTCATACTTTCGAGCTGGAAGCGAAAGAGGACGGATATGTATCGGAAATCATCGCTGATGAAGTAGGAACGGCAGCCATGCTGTTAGGTGCCGGGCGGGCGACAAAAGAATCAGAGATTGATTTGGCAGTCGGACTGGTACTTCGTAAAAAAATCGGGGAAACCGTGACAAAAGGTGAATCCCTTGTGACGATTTACAGCAATTTTGAAGATGTTTCAAAAGTAAAAGAAAAATTGTATGAGAGCATTGCGATTTCAAAAGAGAAAATAGAAAAACCTACATTGATCTATAAAGAGATCATGGAATAAACATTTTCCAAAAAAGGCCGCGCTTTTGAGCGGCCTTTTTACGTCTATCTCATTGAATGTTTAAAAGAGGATGCCCATGCGCATCCTCTTTTAATTTGGTTAACTTTTGTTACTTGTTATCCAGTATATGTTCAAAATTCATCTTTATTTGTATAAAAATGGGTTTAATGGAAAAAATAAAACCTATAAAGATTGGAGGGTATGGAGATGAAGCGGATTCTTTCTCTATTTTTAACCGTATTGGTAGCAATGGGTTTTAGCATCCCGCATACAAAAGCAGCTGAAGAAAAAGGAGTCGAATTGGCGGCAAATGCTAAATCCGCTATTTTGATTGAACGGGATACAGGTACTGTTCTCTATGATAAAAATGCAGATGTTCGTCTTTCACCGGCTAGCATGACGAAAATCATGACGATGCTGCTGATCATGGAGGCAATCGATAAAGGCGAACTTAGCATGAAGGAGAAAATCAGGACTAGTGAGTATGCAGCATCGATGGGCGGTTCCCAGATCTTTCTCGAGCCTGGTGAAGAAATGACCACAGAACAAATGCTCAAGGGCATCTCGATTGGTTCAGCGAATGATGCATCGGTAGCGATGGCTGAACGTCTTGAAGGATCGGAAGAAGAGTTTGTTAGGAAAATGAACAACAAGGCGAAAGAGCTCGGGTTGAAAAATACAAAGTTCCAAAACGCAACAGGCCTTCCTGTTAAAGATCATTACAGTTCTGCACATGATATGTCGATCATGTCGAAGGAATTATTGAAATACGATACGATTACAAGGTTCACGGGTACATATGAAGATTATCTCCGTGAAAATACCGAAAAGAAATTCTGGCTTGTCAATACGAACAGATTGGTGAAATTTTATCCTGGGGTCGATGGACTGAAGACAGGATTCACAAATGAAGCGAAATATTGTTTGACAGCGACTGCCAAAAAAGGGAATATGCGCGTCATTGCCGTCGTTTTCGGAGCTGTTTCTCCAAAGGAACGAAACGCTCAGGTCACCAAGATGCTGGATTATGCATTTTCACAATACATCACATACCCGATTTATAAACGCGGCGAGGTGTTAGGTGAAGCCAAGGTAAGTAAAGGTCAAAAGAAAACCGTGGTTGGAGTGACAAGTGAACCTATTTCAGTTTTGACAGCCAAAAATGGAACGGCAAAGGACTTCACAAAAAAAATCACGCTTGATAAAGATTTGGATGCCCCGATTAAAAAAGGTGATGAAATTGGTACGCTTGAATTGAAGAAAAATGGTAAGGTGTATGTCGAATCTCCGATTGTTGCGAAGGAAACTGTTGAAAATGCCAGCTGGTGGCAATTGTATAAACGGGCTTTCGGCATGTTTACCCAGGCGAAATAGAATAAATTGTCGCAATGCCTGTTAATCGTACTAATTTAGGCGAAACTCCACTAGTTTTGCTAGTAAGGAGGAATCGGCAGGTGAAAAAGAGAATTTGACTCTTTATAAGACAGTGAAGGAGGCTGTATATAATGAGTCTTACGATTAATATGGAGGCGAAAAATCGCGTATTGTGCATTCGTCTCAAAGGTGATTTAGATCATCATACAGCAGAAAAATTGAAAAACCAGGCAGAGGCAGCCATTCAAAAGCATAATATCAAGCATATTATCCTTAACATGAAAGAATTGGATTTTATGGACAGTTCAGGACTCGGAGTTATTTTAGGGCGATACAAGCAGGTAAACAAAAAGCAAGGTGAAATGGTGGTCTGTGCAATTTCTCCAGCAGTAAAGCGGTTATTTGAGATGTCAGGGTTGTTTAAAATTGTTAAAATGGAACTATCCGAAAAAAACGCTTTGCAAAGACTGGGGGTTGCCTAAGATGAAAAATAAAATGGAAACGAAATTTTCTGCACTTAGCCAAAATGAATCTTTTGCCAGGGTAACTGTTGCGGCTTTCATCGCCCAACTGGACCCGACAATGGATGAATTGACAGAGATCAAGACTGTCGTGTCGGAGGCCGTTACGAATTCGATTATTCATGGGTATGAGAGTGACCCGGAAGGCTGGGTCTACATTTCAGTGGTCATCGAAGGAGATACTGTGGAATTGACCATCCGAGATGAGGGACTGGGCATTGAAGATGTCGAGGAGGCTAAACAGCCGTTATTTACGACAAAACCCGAACTTGAACGTTCCGGTATGGGATTCACCATCATGGAAAACTTCATGGATGAAATCAATATAATTTCTCATAAGGGTGAAGGCACGATCATTCGATTAAAAAAGCACTTAACTACAAGCAGAGCTTTGTGCAATTAAGGGAGACTTGCATATGGATGTGGAGGTTAAAAACGAGAAGAGCAAGAAAGGCCAGCCCCATTTAAAAGATGAGGAATTGCGGAATTTAATCCAACGCAGCCAGAGCGGTGACCAAGATGCGAGAAATCTGATTGTCAATAGCAATCTGAGGCTTGTATGGTCAGTAGTGCAAAGATTCCTCAATCGAGGTTACGAACCGGATGACCTTTATCAAATAGGCTGTATTGGTCTGTTGAAGTCCGTGGATAAATTTGACTTATCGTTTGAAGTGAAATTCTCAACGTATGCTGTGCCTATGATCATTGGTGAAATCCAACGTTTTATCCGTGATGACGGAACGGTTAAAGTGAGCCGGTCAATAAAGGAAATGGCGAATAAAATTCGCAGGGCCAAAGAGGAACTTTCAAAGACGTATGGCCGTGTTCCGACCGTCAATGAATTGGCGGAACACCTTGAGCTGTCGCCAGAGGAAATCATCATGGCCCAAGAAGCTAGCAGGAGCCCTTCATCGATCCATGAAACGGTTTACGAAAATGATGGAGATCCGATTACTCTTCTTGACCAGATTGCCGACCATAATGAAACATCCTGGTTCGATCAAATCGCTTTGAAAGAAGCCATACATGAATTGAATGAACGTGAAAGGCTGATTGTTTTCCTAAGGTATTATAAAGATCAGACGCAATCGGAAGTGGCGGCAAGGCTTGGCATTTCCCAAGTCCAGGTGTCAAGGCTGGAAAAGAAGATTCTTCAGCAAATGAAAAACCACATGAATCAGTGATTCATGTGGTTTTTTTATTGAGCTGAAAATAAATCTTGATTTTAGGAAAAAGTAAAAGTGATTCCTTATCAGGCAGGATAAAAATATGGGTGGGATCCAAATTTTTTAGTTGAATTTAGGATTAAAAACGAATATTATAGTAAAGGTCGCGTTTTTCATTCGTTTTTTTTTATCATACTATCAACGAATAATGATCACGAAAAGCGTCGATGCAGTACAATTTTAGGACACCTTGCCTTTTCGTGCAAACGGTTGTCGGTGTTTCCTTTAGATCTGGAGGTCTAAAATATGTTTATGGAAAAGTTTTTCTCCCTGAAAGAAAATGGGACGGATGTCCGTACAGAAGTCATGGCGGGTGTTACGACATTTTTAACTATGGTTTATATCCTTATTGTGAATCCGGCTTTATTGTCTTCAATCGGAATTCCATTTGAACAAGTTTTCATGGCAACGGTCATATCAGCGGTGATTGGTACCCTTATCATGGGGCTCGTTGCAAAATACCCGATTGCGATAGCACCAGGTATGGGTTTGAATGCTTATTTTGCCAGCGTGGTGGGGGCACAGGGCCTCTCATACCAGACTGTATTCGGTACGGTTTTCATTGCTGGTTTGCTATTTCTATTAATTAGTGTGACGAGCTTGCGTAAAATGATAATTGATGCGATTCCTAACTCATTAAAATATGGCATCACATCCGGAATTGGTTTATTCATTGCGTTTATCGGGTTGAAAAATGCTGGAATCGTAGTGCCTAATGAATCAACGATGGTGACGCTTGGCGATTTGCATCAGCCTGGAACCGTTTTAGCGTTAGCAGGCTTATTTATTACCTTGGTTTTTATGGCCCGTAATATTAAAGGGGCAATTTTCATTGGTATGATCATTACGGCAATCATTGGCTACTTTATCGGTTTGCTCAACTTCGATGGGGTCTTATCTGTACCTCCAACACCGGTATTTTTCGATATCGATATTGCTGGAGTCTTCACGAATTCTTTATATTCAATTGTTTTCGCCTTTTTACTTGTGACGATCTTTGATACGACAGGAACCTTGATTGGCGTGACGGAACAGGCAGGACTAACGAAAGATGGGAAAATCCCTCGTGCCAAGAAAGCCTTTTTAGGTGATGCGATTGCGACGACAGTCGGCTCGATGTTTGGTACAAGCCCTTCAACGGCCTATGTTGAATCAAGCACGGGAGTGGCCGCAGGCGGACGTACGGGATTAACCGCTACTGTCGTGGCAATCTTGTTTGCTGCATCGATTTTCTTTTCTCCATTGATATCGGCAATTTCTTCAGTTCAAGCAATTACAGCTCCCGTCTTGATTATCGTAGGATGTTTCATGATGGAAGGACTGGCTAAAGTCAATTGGAAAATTTTTGATGAAGCATTTCCGGCATTTGCGATCATTTTAACGATGCCGCTTACTTCAAGTATATCTACAGGGATTGCAATTGGGTTCATTACATATCCCCTTATGAAGGTATTCAGTGGAAAAGGAAAATCGGTACATCCGCTCATTTATATTTTTGGATTGATATTTTTGGTTCAGCTGATTTTCTTCCCGACTCATTAATGTATGAATGTAAATCAAAAAGACATGCTGTCATTGCAGCGTGTCTTTTTTTGTTTTCAATTTAGTAATATTTGGACATGGTTCACTTCCTGCATTTTCAATTGGTTTCCAATCCATACTACTAGCATAAGGAAATAAAAGGTCGGGATGTGATGATAGTGGCAGTTGTATATATCAGGATGAGGAACCGTGTACAAGTAAAGGGAAATCAAACGGTGAGGATAAAAGATATTGCAAGGATAATTGGACCTGAAGAAGTGATTACCACAATTGAAGAAATCATATTATTAACGGTCAAGAAGGAAGATAAGAATATTATTGTCATTGATTTGGCTCAAGTTATCATGGCCATCCGCAAGATGGATCAGACTATTGAAGTGGAGACATTCGGGCCCTCCCAAACGATCATCGAAATCATCCTCTCGAAAAAGAAAATGTCATACCTGACATTCGCCTTAGTTTGGTTTTTGTTATTTGTCGGAGGCGGGATGACGATCATGAATTTTCATGTGGATGTCAGCATGGGGGAAGTGCATCAAAAAATCTTTACTATAATAACGGGAAAAGTGGAAGATAAGCCGTTATTGATCCAAATCCCATACAGCTTCGGTCTTGGTATAGGCATGATTCTATTTTTTAATCACTTCTTTAAAAAACGCTTCAATGAGGAACCTAGTCCGCTCGAGGTTGAAATGTTCAACTATCAGCAGGATTTGGACCGTTATGTAATCATGAATGAAAATAAGGAGAACGTGCGCCGCCTTGATGACCGGTAAAATCATCTTCGGAATCTTTGTCGGTTTAGCCGGGGGTTTTGCGACAGGTGCCGGTTTTGTAGCGTTTTTAACTGTACTTGGGGTGATTCCGAGACTGACTCAGCTGACAAAAACAATGAAAATGATACATTACTACGAAGGAGCTATCATTGCCGGCGTTGTCGCAGGAACATGGTTAGGATTACAGGAAACGGAATTTTCCCTTCCGCATTTTTTATTAATTCCGATCGGTTTGGCTGACGGGATCTTTAATGGGATGCTTGCTGCTGCCTTAACTGAAGTCCTGAATGTATTTCCGGTTCTTTCAAAGCGAATCGGAATTCAAGAGAAAATCATTTATCTGTTAATGGCACTCGTATTGGGGAAAATAGCCGGATCATTATTCCAATGGATATATTTTGTCGATTTATAGGTTTATGTGGTAACTAATCCTGATGATGAAAGGTAGGCCCAAGATGGTGACCAAACGAAAAGTGATATTGATTACGGATGGAGATGAGTATGCGAAACGGGCTGTCGAGCATGTAGCCAAGGAAATTGGGGGAAGATGTATCTCCATGTCCCAGGGTAATCCATCACGATATACGGGCTTGGAGCTAGTTGAATTAATAAAAAAGGCGAAGTATGATCCTGTATTGGTCATGTTTGATGATAGCGGTTTTATCGGTGAAGGATCCGGCGAACAGGCAATGAAGGTAGTTGCCGGTCACCCTGATATTAATGTCCTTGGAGTGATAGCGGTCGCTTCAAAGACTAGAAGGGAAGAATGGACCAAGGTGGATATCTGTATTGACCGTGATGGTAATTTGACACCGAACGGGGTTGATAAATACGGCGCCGAGGAATTCGAACTGGGTAAGATTACAGGAGACACGGTGTATTGCATTGATCAATTACATGTTCCCATAGTAGTGGGGATAGGGGATATCGGAAAAATGTCCCATCAGGACGATTTTAAAAGAGGAGCACCGATAACGAAGCTAGCGGTGGAAATCATTTTGGAAAGGAGTGGTCATGATGACTTCAGAAAAACCTGAAAACATGAAACCGATTCCGGATAGGGTAGCGGAAGTTGACGCGTACATGAAAGAGAAAGTAGGTCTGGGCGTCAGCTTCGACTTAGGGGTAAGAAGGATAAAGGTCCTTAGAAAAGATGTGCATCTTTACTATATAAACGGGCTGACGGATACAGAGTTCATCATGGAAATCCTCGAATCTCTTATTCATAACAAAAATGCTGAAATCGTGACTACTAAAGTTTTTGATGCAGTCAAAGGCTTGCTCGTACACCAATCCGTTGAGGAAATAAAGACGATGGATGAGCTTGTTGATCAGGTATTATCCGGTTTAATCGTCATTGTTGTTGATGGTAAACCAATAGGATTGGTTGTTGATGTCAGGAGTTATCCCGGGAGACAGCCAGTAGAGCCTGATACGGAAAAAGTCGTCCGTGGATCAAGGGATGGTTTTGTTGAGAATATCATCGTTAACACAGCGATAACAAGACGGAGGATCCGTGATGAAAGATTACGTTTCGAAATGTTGCATGTAGGGGAACGATCGAAAACGGATATATCCATCGGCTACATTAAAGATATTGCCGATCCCGATTTGATAGATATCGTTCGAAAGGAATTGAATAGTATTGAGGTTGATGGCATAACGATGTCTGATAAAACGATCGAAGAGTTCGTCGTCAAGCAAAAATATAACCCATACCCGCTTGTCAGGTACACGGAACGGGCAGATGTAGCTGCAACACATTTACTTGAGGGGCATGTCCTTATTTATGTGGATACGTCACCGAGTGTCATCATTACCCCGTCCACTCTTTTCCATCACATGCAACATGCTGAGGAGTATCGGCAGGCGCCTGCTGTTGGAACCTTGGTGCGCTGGGTACGTTTTTTGGGGATTTTCGTTTCGTTATTCTTACTGCCGATTTGGTTATTGTTTTGTTTAGAGCCTTCCCTCCTGCCGGAGAAGTTCGAGTATATCGGGCCGAATGAAAAAACGCATATACCCATTGTGATCCAAATCTTCATTTCCGATATTGGGATAGAATTTTTAAGGATGGCAGCCGTTCATACCCCGACCCCGCTTTCTACGGCAATGGGCTTGGTTGCGGCAGTTTTGATAGGACAGATAGCGATAGATGTTGGCCTATTTGTTCCTGAGGTGGTTCTCTACGCTTCCGTAGCGACAATCGGTACATTTGTCACTCCAAGTTTGGAATTAGGGGTTGCAAATAAAATTTCCCGTTTAGTCCTGCTAGTGTTGGTTGCTTTATTTAAAGTGCCTGGCTTAATTATAGGCATCACACTCTACATTATTATGCTTACTAGTATAAAAACGTTGAATACACCTTATTTATGGCCGCTTCTCCCATTTCAGCCGAAGGCCTTGTCACATATAATATTTAGAAGACCTTATCCAGGTACTATAGAACGTCCGAGTATTGTACATCCCCAGGATATATATAGGCAGCCGAGAAAATCTAAAGGTTGATGTTGTCGAAAAGTTGTGGTAATTTAATTTTATTCGGATAAAGCGGTAATGTTAGGCTTCACAAAGAGATAGAGCTACTATGACTCTTTGGAGTTTAAACCAATCTGTCTTTCCCTTCGAACTACTAAGCAGTCATAGAGAACAATATTTAGGATTCGGATGAGGCTTGTTCATATAGAGGACCCTTTTTCACTTACAGCAGGGTTTCTTTATTTGAGGCTGCCTCATTTCTTATTAATCTTTAGTTTTAAGTCAGGAAGGTGAGGCTATATGCATTTGTACGGAACCGGTGGTGTCAATGAACGTGGACATCTGGAGATTGGCGGAGTGGACACGATCGAACTGATCGAAAAATTTGGTACACCATTATATGTTTATGATGTAGAGCTAATTCGTGAACGGGCAAGAGGGTTCAAGAGAACTTTTGAGGAATTGGGGATCCCAGCTCAAGTTGCTTACGCAAGTAAGGCCTTTTCTTCGATAGCCATGATCCAGTTGGCTGAACAAGAAGGACTTTCTCTCGATGTTGTATCGGCGGGGGAATTGTATACGGCAATTAAGGCAAATTTCCCAACTGAACGGATTCACTTTCATGGAAATAACAAAAGTGAAGAAGAGCTACATATGGCTTTGGATAATGACATTGGCTGTATAGTAGTCGATAATTTTTCAGAGTTGACACTGTTGGAGGAAATTTGTACAAACCGTGAACAAAAGGTGAAAATCCTACTTCGTGTAACACCAGGTATCGAAGCCCATACGCATGATTATATCTTGACAGGGCAAGAAGATTCGAAATTTGGTTTTGATCTTATTAACGGCCAGGCCGAAGGAGCCCTTAGACAAGCACTCCAAAGTGAATTTCTGGAAGTTCTGGGACTGCACTGTCATATCGGTTCACAGATCTTTCAAACGACAGGTTTCCTTCTTGCAGCCCAAAAAATTATCGGTAAGCTGAATGATTGGCATGGCTCGATAGGGTTTCAACCAAAGGTATTGAATCTCGGAGGAGGATTCGGGATCCGGTATACACAAGAGGATGACCCGCTACCTGCGTCTCAATATGTCGAGGAAATCGTCAGGGAAGTGCAGAACCTGATTGCTGATTCTGATTTAGTGATGCCAGAAATCTGGATTGAACCAGGCCGTTCATTAGTCGGAGACGCCGGGGTGACACTGTACAAGGTAGGGTCTGAAAAGGAAGTGCCTAATGTCCGTAAATATATTGCCGTTGATGGGGGCATGAGTGATAATATACGTCCCGCTCTTTACGAAGCGAAGTATGATGCCATTCTTGCAAACCGGCCGCTTGACCCTGTAGAAGAGACAGTGTCCATTGCCGGGAAATGCTGTGAAAGCGGAGATATGTTGATTTGGGATTTACCATTGCCAAAAGCCGGCCGCGGTGATGTCTTGGCGGTATTTTGTACAGGGGCATATGGATATTCCATGTCTAATAATTACAATCGGATTCCGAGACCCGCTGTAGTCTTTGCGGAAAATGGAGAAGCCAGGTTGGTCATCAAGCGCGAGACGTACGAAGATCTTATCCATTTGGATTTGGCCCTTCATGAAGCGGCAGTCGTCAATAAAGAATAAAAAAAGGATGGCATTGGCCATCCTTTTTTTATTTGATTCAGCTGAAAAGTGATTTGATCGCGTCTATTAAACTACTGAAGACTTCTTTCAATTTATCAAGAAACGATTGACCCTCTTCGGATTCAAGAAAATTGGAAAGCTTATCTTTAGCTGCAGTAAGCTGATCACCGACAGCGTTCCAATCAATATCCAACTCTTTTAACTTATTGAATAAATCAATTAAGCTTTGGACTTGATCATCATTTAAGGCGATTCCAAGGTCTTTTGCTGAAGACTCGACAACCTCGCGGACCTCTTCAGTATTGGCTGGTGGATTTGCAGCCATTTCCTCTTTGATTTTCGTAACCAGTGCAGAGGCTTCCTCTGTACCGATTTCGTCACCCAATTTTGCTGTTTTCACCATTTCTTCATTCGCTGCCTGTTTCACATCTTCGGGAATCTTCTTGTCGGCAGAGATTTCATAGGCTTTAATGACCCCTGTCAAAGCCGCTGTACCGGAAACGGGTATAGGTGCAGTGACATAAATGGTAGCATCTTTTACTCCAGCAGTTGCCAGTGCATTGATATACATTTCATCGGAAACCCAGTTAATGTTTTTCGACTCCAGTTTAAGTCCGGTACCTTTTTCCTCCAAAGTAATGGCAGAAGATGAAATCGCTTTTGTACCGATCAGACGGCTAGCGATATAGTCTCCTAAGTATTCATGTTCCTCCGCATTTGTAACCGTTAGAACCTCAACATCACTAGGTGCTTTCATTTCTGATAAAATCATATTTTTTTGTTCATTTGTCAAATTCTCACCAAGTGTGACGATCATTTCACCAACAGCTGCATCTGCAAAAGCCTTATATGGCAATAATAGACATAATAAAATGGTTACAATGACCCATTTATTCATTTTTTTCATGATAATCCTCCTTAACTTTTCCTGCTGAATTGGGAATCTTTCAATAAAAGGGCGGCACTTTATATCAGATTCATAGTATTTGACGAAACAAAGGATAAAAAAGATACATATTTTCCTGAAAAAAATTTATATAGCCCAAGAAAGCTACGTTTTTTTAACGAAGAAGTTGGGTGTATCTTTGTCTTTTATACCTAAGAGGGCACTCTATGAACCTATATCACTTTACCAATGTAGTAAAATCGAAGCAAGATTGCAAGGATATTTGTCAGATTGTGTTAAGTTATAGTAGAATGAATTCGTTATTTAAATATTTGGACCATTCATAAAGGGAGTATGGGATGAGGAAAAGTAATAAGGCTCTTTTACTTATGATGCTTATTATCGCTTTGATGTGGGGAATCGTATACTGGCTATTTATCGCTTAGCACATAGCACATCGATAAATCAAGTGCTGAAAGTGATGTTGAAACGAACGAGGTTTTTATGTATGATGTAAATGTTATATGTGAGGATTATTATTCAAAGCAAATTAATTGGAAACAGGAAGATAATAAAAACGTTATTTAGTAACGAGGGATATTATGTTGATTAAGTATAAGAAAAGTTATGAGAAGTTTGCCATGGGATTATTATCTTTCATGCCAAATGAAAAAGAGATAAAAACGCTTCGAAATACGATGAAGAATTATGAAACGGATGAAAATCTACAGCTGTTCTTATGGAAAGATGAAGAGATTACTGGCTTGATCGGGATAGAAGTCTCTCCAAACCACATTGAGATACAACATATATCTGTAAATCCATCCTTTCGGAAGCAAGGTATCGGTAAAACGATGGTCAGGGCCATCAAGGAACAATATCCTGACAAAGATTTAAAAGCGAATGAGTTTACGGAAAGCTTTCTTGACAGGTGTGAATAATTCTGAATATGAAGCTTGAATGGAGGACCACCTTTAAGGGCGGTCCTCCATTCTTGTTTTTCGAAGGGATAGCTGCCGAGCCCTTTCAGAAATGACATCCGAACGATCACGCATTAGATGCTTATCGACTATTGATGAATTAGCCATGTCGCTATCTGCACCCCATATGTACCCGTCATGCAAACACATTGACTGGCATTTTTCGATCAAGCTTTCATCCGCTATCGGCAGATTAATGCTTTCATATGGCTTTTGTGATAACATTCGCTCATGGGTGGTTTCGAGCAATTTGAACAGTCGTTCTGGATCGAGTCCCAACTTCAGGAGCTCGGTCTTTTTAGAACGGAGATTTGCCAGGGCTTTAGACAGGGTCCTTGCAGCCCCTTTTTTGTTTCCCCTGCGGTCATGATACAGGCCAACCGCAATTTGAATGAGCCCGACCCAATGAGAGTCACGCTCTTTTGGTGCAGTTTCCTTCCAATATTCTTCAAGAATTTCATGACATTCGAAGTAATCCCTTGTCCCATGGAAATGGAAAAGGAAAGAAAGGTAGTCTTCCGCGTAATTCAATAGGAGCACCCCTTTTGTTTGATGGAATCTAAGGCAAAAAGCAATTTTTCATAGCTTAACACACGCTGTGTATACTCAATAAGTTTAGCATAGAATTTTTTCTTGGAAAATAAAGAAAGCCGATTGCAAGGCAATCAGCTTGATTCATCAGTCTTCAATTAACACCAAGAAGCACCGACGATAACTAATAAAATGAACAATACTACAATAAACGCGAATCCACCGCCGTGTCCAAAACCACCTGCACCCATAATGAGTACCTCCTTTGTTCTGCTATTCTTACAATTCTAGGTTATGTTGGATTTGGGAATGTGATTGGGCATCAACCCATTTGTCGGAAATCCATTTAAATAACTTTTCTGAGGACAATAAATTATTATTTGGATAAAGGGCGGCAATCCACTATACTTGATAAGTAAAAGAAATAGGCCTTTATCGGCCAATTAGATTTAAATGAGGTAATTTAATGGGTTATAATATAAAAATTGACGCTTTCGAAGGTCCGATGGATTTACTCCTGCATTTGATTAATCGCCTGGAAATAGACATATATGATATTCCGATGGCTGATATAACAGATCAATACCTAGGGTACATCCATACGATGCAGCATCTGGAATTGGATGTAGCCAGCGAATATCTGGTGATGGCTGCAACACTGCTTGCCATCAAGAGTAAAATGTTGCTGCCAAAGCATGAGGATGAACAATTGATTGATGAAGATGGTGAAATATTTGAGGAAGATCCACGGGATGAGCTTGTGGAAAAACTATTAGAATATAAAAAGTATAAATTTGCAGCTGAAGAATTAAAAGGGATGGAAGAAGAGCGCAGCTTGATGTTCACTAAACCTCCAAGTGATTTATCTGTTTATGTTAAAGAAGCGGAAAGTGATAAACAAGAGTTGAACGTAAGTCTATACGATATGTTAGGAGCTCTGCAAAAACTGCTGCGAAGGCAAAAAATTCAAAAGCCGCTTTACACAAAAGTAACGAAACAAGAGATATCGATAGAGAAACGAATGGATGAAATCATGATTGAGTTACAATCAATTAAAGGGAAGAAAAGTTTTTTTGAACTGTTTTCGCTCCCGGTTAAAGAGCATATCGTCATCACTTTTATGGCGGTGTTGGAACTGATGAAATTGAATGAAATCATCGTTGAACAGGAAGATAATTTTTCGGAGATCATGATTGCTGCTAAGGAAGGTGTAGAACCAGTTGGAAGTTATTAATTGGAAAGGGATTCTTGAGGCATTATTGTTTGCTGCCGGAGATGAAGGGCTCTCCGTCAAACAAATTGCCTCTGTCCTGGAAATTACGGAATATCAAGCAACGGACATCGTTGAAAGTTTAAAGGAAGAATATATATCGGATGTACGCGGGATTCAGGTGATTGAAATAGCGGGTGTTTATCAAATGACAACAAAGAAAGAGCACTCGGATTACTTGAAAAGATTAGTGGAAACATCAAGCACTCAAGGCTTGTCCCAGGCGGCTTTGGAAACACTCGCAATCATTGCCTATAAGCAGCCAATTACTAGAGCTGAAATTGATGAAATTCGCGGAGTGAAAACGGAACGCCCCATTCATACACTTGTCACAAAAGTCTTAATCAAAGAGGTCGGACGTGCTGAAGGCTCCGGCCGGGCTTATTTATATGGGACAACAAAAGAGTTTTTGGATTACTTCGGCCTGAATTCCATAGATGAATTACCGCCTCTCGCCGATAATTCGGATGATAGCTTTGAAAATGGTGAAGCCGATCTGTTTTTTGAAAAATTTCAGCAAACAATCGAATAACATTTTTCATTAAATTGTGATAATATAGAAAAAAATGAATGCGGGGGGATTGCGGGTGCAAATTGTAGCATGCAATGGATTTGGGCTTGAAAAGGAAAAGTCAAATTCACCTGAGGACTTCTTTAATCGATCCGTTATACAATACATAAAGGATGGAGAAGAAAAGACGCTGAATGTACTGTATCTTCGCTATTTTGATGAGATGGTCACTAGTTGGACCCCATATCCCGCCAATCCTATATTCAAAAGCCCTAACAGAGATATTTATATGGCTGATATCATTGCCATGGTCTGTCTACTCAAGGACCCGAGCCTGGTTAACCGAAAACGTATATATATAAATGCAGAAAAAGAGCTGGCTGGTTATTTCGAAAATATAGATTTTGAAAAATTGGAGAAAGTGTTTATATCTATTGACCAAGCTAAACCATATGATATAGAATCACATGTTGACTATTTTATTCAATCTTAATCATTTTGAGGAGGGTTCACGGTTGGGGAATACATTGGTAAAATCTCAGCTTGAGGATGTAAAAGGCTTTTTAGAAACGACAGTGGCTCAGTTAGAAGAATTTATAAATGAGACGACCTATTCTAAGCTGCAAGAGGAAAAAAGCGGGGATGAAACCTATTATAAAGGGATCCTTTCTAGTTTAAGAAGAATGCTTGTAAGTTGTGAAGAGGGCTTGGAGGCTTGCCAAATCGTTCTGAAAAATGATGTTTTCAATAAAGCAGCAGCTGAAAAGACGCTTTATAGAGTTTATCATCAATGTATCGAAGAATACTTTTCCCCAAAATCAGATCGGTGGTTTGAGGACAGCAGATCTGCCTATACAGGAAAAAACTCGATTAAATTTCACCAAAGTGTACCTGACAGCATAATATCCATTCTGAAGGCCGTGGAAAGTGGATTCCAGACCATGCGTGAAGAATTGGAGTTTTATGAAACGGATTACCGGACGAAAATGTTACAGTCAAGATAATGAAACAGCTAGGCTTAATAGGCCTTGCTGTTTTTTTTAGCTATAAATGGAATCTCCGCTTAATCGAAACATAAAATACTTTGATGATTTATGTGCATAAAGGTTAAGAGGAGGTTGCAAGATGTCTGAAGTAAGAGATTATGCTAAAGAGGTAAGTGATTGGGTTGATGGAGTGATGGAATATCTTGAGAAGATCGATATCACCGATTCGCCATTGCTGTCAAATATTGAACGGCTTTCCGAGTTGACAAAAGATATGGATGAGGAAGAAATGGATTATGAGGATATGGTCCTGATTGAAGAAGAGATGGCTCGGGTCTACGAGGAAATTGAAGAACTTGCTAGGGAATTCAATATACAGGAAAGGCAATCAGTTCCGATTGGGAAACATACGCTACCGCCGTTACCTTATGCCTATGATGCGTTGGAACCGACGATTTCAAGGGAAATCATGTATCTGCACCATGATAAGCATCATCAAGCATATGTCGATGGTCTGAATAAAGCGGAATTGATGATGAAAAAAGCGAGGGAAACGAATGATTTTTCCTTATTGAAACATTGGGAAAAGGAAGCAGCCTTTCATGGATCAGGCCATTATCTCCATACGCTGTTCTGGGAAGTTATGATTCCGGGAGGGGGCGGACAGCCAAGAGGGGATTTACTTAAACAGATTGAGATGGATTTTGGAAGCTTTGCAGCTTTTAAAAGTCATTTTAGTGAAGCTGCCAAGCAAGTAGAAGGTGTTGGCTGGGCGATTTTAGTCTGGGTTCCGCGTGCGCGGCGGCTAGAAATACTTCAATCGGAATTGCATATGGTTTTGACCCAGTGGGATACGATCCCAATCCTTGTTCTTGATGTATGGGAACATGCTTATTACCTGCAATATAAAAATAATCGGGCAGCATATGTGGACAAATGGTGGGACATTGTAAACTGGCCAAAAACAGCCGTAAGGTTCACCGAAGCGAAAAAGCTTATTTGGAAAAAGCAATAATTGATAAAATATAGGAAAGTCTTTGGGAGTGCCAATTACAAAAATACGAGCCGTGAAGGTTAGTTTCAGTTTGTAGACAAGGGTTTCGGAACTGTTTCATTCCGAAACCCTTTTGAAATCAATGGCGCCCTCCATTTTACGACGATGGTACCAGTTGATCTAAACTAATCATTTCAAGTTGATCTCGTTGAAAAAAGTATCTTTATCACCTTAATACTTGTATTTCAAAACAAATAAGTGTAGGTGAAAGGAGTTTTATCAAAATGTTAAAACAAAGTTGATTTTCATCGAATTTGTCTACAGTCTGACACGAGCCGTGAAGTTTCGTTTTTTTTTGCCTGAAATTTTGTATCAAGAATTTTTTAGGCAAAATATGGGAAAGGTATGAAGAGGGAGCAGCAAATTTTATTTGAAAGCGACTTATGATTCTCATTTGGATATTATAATTAGATTGAAAAGGAGATGATATCATCTCACGAAATAATGAGCATGTGTCTTATTTAAATCCTTGAAATAACATTGGAAATGTTTTAAAAATGCTACTTTTAAGTACTATGGGTTTTTAAAAATAATTAATTTATATCAATATAAAAACTGTGACCAATTTGTGAACTTAAAAATTATTAAGGTATATTTATTGACTAGTTTCTATTTAATAATTATTATAAACAGGAGCAGATAAAAAAATAGCTATTGGAGGAATTTATTATGTCATTGATCAATAAACAAGTTGAAGATTTTAAAGTACAAGCTTACCATGCAGGAGAATTCAAAGAAGTTACACTTGAAGATGTTAAAGGAAAATGGGCAGTATTCTTTTTCTACCCAGCTGACTTCTCTTTCGTATGTCCAACTGAATTAGCTGATCTTCAAGATAACTATGAAACATTCAAGGAAATTGGTTGTGAAGTTTACTCAGTTTCAACAGATACTCATTTCAGCCACAAAGGATGGGCTGATGCTACTGATACAATCGGTAAAATCCAATATCCAATGTTAGCTGACCCAGCAAACGTTTTATCCCGTCAATTCGGTGTATTGATTGAAGAAGATGGATTGGCTCTACGTGGAACTTTCATCGTAAATCCAGAAGGACAAATTAAAGCATACGAAATTAATGACCTAGGAATTGGCCGTAATGCTGAAGAACTTGTAAGAAAAGTTCAAGCTGCACAATTCGTAGCGGAACATGGAGATAAAGTTTGCCCTGCAAAATGGACTCCAGGTGAAGCTACTCTTGAACCAAGCCTAGACCTTGTAGGTAAACTTTAATTTTAATGGGATGGTCCATTTCCACAGGTAATGGACATACCCAGCATTGATTACGATTACTGGGACAATTCCTACTACAAGATCTTATGACAAAAGGCACTTACTAAAATAAGTGCCTTTTGTTTTTCAAAAATAATCAGTTTAGCACGTATTATCATTCAGCAAGGAGCACAAAAGATGAAAAAAATATATGATTTATTAATTATTGGTGGCGGACCTGCTGGCCTCTCAGCCGGCGTTTATGCAGGAAGAGCTAAGTTAAAAACAATAATTCTTGAAAAAGGAACTGGCGGCGGACAAGCTGCAACTACGTCGGAAATAGCCAATTATCCTGGTATCCGTCATATATCGGGCCCTAGGTTGGTTGAAGAAATGAAGCTTCAAAACGAAGATTTTGGCGTTGAATTCGCCAAAGCAGATGTAACGGGCGTGGATTTCTCCGGTGAGGTGAAAGTCGTTAAAACCCTTGGCGGGGCCTACCATGCACGCGCGGTCATCATTGCAACGGGTGCTTCTCCAAGAACACTAGGATTTCCAGGTGAAGAGGAATTTACTGGCCGCGGTGTAGCTTATTGTTCAACATGTGATGGTGAATTCTTTGAAGGATTGGAAGTTTTCGTTATCGGGGCAGGATATGCAGCCGCTGAAGAAGCAATATTCCTGACACGCTTTGCTACAAAAGTTACAATCATCGCCCGAGAATCAAACTTCTCGTGTGCCCCGTCCATTGTTGATAAAGTAATGGCAAATGATAAGATTGAAGTGAAATTCAATACGGAAATCCTTGGGGTATATGGGGACGGGATGATTCAAAGTGCACGTTTCATCAATAACGCGACTAAAGAAGAATTTGAATATAAGGCTAAGGAAGAAGACAATACGTTTGGAGTATTCGTTTTCATAGGTTACGAGCCGAAAACAGAGATTTTCAAGGGCCATATCGAAATGGATCATGCAGGTTACATTTTAACCGATGATGATATGAAGACTAATGTGAATGGTGTATATGCGGCGGGCGACCTAAGGCCAAAATCCTTACGCCAGATTATCACAGCTGTATCTGATGGAGCGATTGCAGCAACGGATGCCGGTAAATATATTGAAGAAGAAAAAGATCGCCTAGGAATCAAAGATGAACCTGAAGTTGAAAAACCGGCGAAAAAAGAACAGGCCGCTGTCCCAGCAGGCAAGAGCGCTTTATTAAGTGATGCGTTACGTGGCCAATTAAAGGGAATCTTCGGCAAGATGGAGAGCGACGTTACATTGGTGTCCATCGTCGATGAAAGTTTGCCAAAATCAGTCGAATTGCGAGACTTCTTGTTGGATGTTGCGGAATTAGGAGATAAGCTTCATCTTGAGTTATACAACAAGGGGGAAAATACGGAAATTGAAGAAAAAATCAATGCAGATAAGTTCCCTGTCGTTTCCCTCTTAAATGCGAATGGTGAATACAGTGGCGTCAAATACCACGGTGTACCAGGCGGCCATGAGTTGAATTCCTTCATTTTGGCTATCTATAACCTGGCGGGACCTGGTCAAGCATTGGATTCAGTCGTACTGAATTCAATTAAGGGAATCAGTAAAAAAGCGAACATTAAGGTTATGGTTTCATTGGCATGCCACTACTGTCCAGATGTTGTAGTGGGTGCGCAGCGCATAGCGATTGAAAACCCTAACGTTGAAGCTGAAATGGTCGATATAAGCAATTTCCAGGAAATCAAGAAGAAATATAAAGTCATGAGCGTGCCGGCCATGATCATCAATGATGAAGAAGTGGTATTCGGAGCTAAGAAAATTGATGAAATCGCTGCATTATTAGTATGATAGAACACTAAATCGATAGGGGCATGTCCTCCTATCGATTTTTTTATGCCCATGAAAATCAGTAGATATCATGGAGGGTTACATTCTTTTATTCATAACCCTTGTCCCTTTGCATAAACTTGTACAAAAACAAGTATAGAGACGAGGGGGCACTCATGCGTTTTCCATATAAAGGGTTATCAAGTTTGTGTATCGTCATTCTCCTGTTGTCTTTTATGGCACCTGTACAAAGCGCCAAAGCAAATGTATCCGTAAGTGCCCATAGTGCAATTTTAATGGATGAGGATAGCGGAAGGGTCATTTATGAAGTGAATGCCCATGAAAAGAATCGCATAGCAAGCATTACGAAAATAATGACGGCTATCTTGGCTATTGAATCGGGACAAATGGATGAAACAGTGAAGGTAAGCAGCAATGCCTTCGGGACGGAGGGCTCTTCCCTTTATTTAAAAGAAGGAGAAAGAATTAAGCTCGAAGATTTGGTTTATGGCTTGATGCTTCGTTCAGGTAATGATGCAGCAGTCGCAATCAGTGAAAAGGTTGGCGGAAGCCTGGATGGGTTCGTCTGGATGATGAATCAAAAGGCGGAAGAAATCGGGATGAAAAATACCCATTTTTCAAATCCACATGGTTTGGATAATACGAAGAACCATTATTCAACCGCATATGATATGGCCATACTCACTCGTTATGCCATGCAAAATGAAACGTATGTAAAGATTTCCGGCACAAAGGAACACAGGGCACCTAATTCCACAGAACAATGGGATTATGTATGGAAAAACAAAAATCGCCTGCTTACACAATTATATGAGTATTGCACAGGGGGGAAAACAGGGTATACCAAACTAGCAAAACGGACCTTGGTCACGACGGCAACAAAAAACGAGCATGACCTGATTGCTGTGACATTGAATGGTCCGGATGATTGGAATGATCATATACAAATGTACGAATCAGCCTTTAAGGATTACAAGCCGACAGAAATTTTACCTGAAGGCATGGTGAAAAATATGGAAAATAAAATATATAAAGGACATGTTTACATTAAAAATGATTTTTCGTACCCACTAACAAAAGAAGAGAGAGAATTGGTCAATGTGAAAATGAAATTGTTGAAGCCCCAGAAGGCTTGGAAAGATAAAAGGAAGATCCCGGAAGTGGTCGGCAGAGCATCCATATATCTCGATGGTAAGAAAATAGGTACGCGTTCGATTTTTTATGGGGAATCAAAAGAAAGCTTCAAGCAACAATCATTCCAATCTTCATGGGCTGATGTATTTGAAGCGGTATTGGGAATCGGACGCAATGGTTAATTACATTTGGGTCGGTATGTTTGTGATCGGTATTGTCTTTGGCATGATTAATGGGACGATGGATCAGGTGAATGAAGCTCTATTTGTCAGCGCAAAGGAAGCGGTCACTCTTTGCCTGGGACTGATGAGCATACTTGTCTTTTGGTTAGGTTTGATGAAAATAGCGGAGGAATCGGGGCTGTTAGATAAACTATCCAACTTGTTTAAACCGTTCATGAGATGGCTATTCCCTGAAGTGCCTGCTAATCATCCCGCTATGGGTTATATACTTTCCAATATGATGGCAAACACATTTGGATTGGGGAATGCAGCTACGCCTCTTGGTATAAAAGCCATGGAACAGCTAAAGAAACTAAATGGAGGAAAAGCAACGGTCAGCCGCTCGATGGTCACTTTTTTAGCAATCAATACATCAAGCGTAACGTTGATTCCAACTACTGTCATTGCGATTCGGATGAATTACGATTCCCACTCCCCGACGGACATCGTTTTTCCGACCATTATAGCAACGGCCATTTCTGCCGTTGGAGGAATCGCGATAGATCGATATTTTTATTACAGGAGAAAGAGGAACGGGAGGGAATAGGATGTTGCACTGGATGACCACCATTTCAATTTGGATGATACCGATTTTGATCCTCTGTATATTACTGTACGGCACATTGAAAAGAGTCCCCACCTATGAGACCTTCGTTGAGGGGGGGAAAGAGGGAATCAGCATGTCTTTTTCACTCATCCCTTTCCTGGTAGGGATGCTTGTGGCGATTTCAGTATTTAGGGCATCAGGGGCCTTGGATTTCATTGTACAATCACTGAACCCCTTGCTTTCCCTTCTTCATTTTCCGTCTGAGGTTTTACCCCTTGCGATTATTAGACCAATATCCGGAACAGCCGCTTTAGGAATAACCAGCGACCTGATATCTGTTTATGGGCCGGATTCCTTTATTGGGCGCTTGGCTGCCACGATTCAGGGAAGTACGGATACCACCTTCTATGTATTGACCGTTTATTTTGGAGCAGTCGGGATCAAAAAAATGGGAGATGCCCTTAAGGTCGGTCTTTTGGCGGACTTGATCGGAATCATAGCTGCCGTTATCGTCGTCACACTGGTTTTCGGCATGAATTAAAGGTAGGGAAATGGGCGATTCCATTTCTTTTTTTTTGTCTTTTTTCTTAAACAATCGCTATGTTAAGCTCTCCATTTTTAAGCGGATTCAAACTTTCATCTAAAAGAAACATTTTTTTGTATGGAAAAATAAGCTATGTTACACTCATTATGGAAACCAACCCATTTAACCGTCCCATTATTGGTGTAATAATAAAAGAAAAGCTCTTAATCGCGAAAAACCTTTTGTTTTTGCCTCTCAATATGTAATAATTGTATGATTGTGTATGTATAGACAATAACAAACGAATGATTATACTATGGGGTGAAGATAGATGGAACGATTACAAAAGGTTATAGCACATGCTGGACTGGCTTCCCGCCGTAAAGCAGAAGAGTTGATTTTAGAAGGTAAGGTAAAAGTGAACGGCAAAGTAGTGAAGGAATTAGGTGTGAAAGTTGGGCCTAATGATAAGGTTGAGGTTAATGAAGTCCCGCTTGAAAAAGAAGCCCCGGTTTATTTCGTATTTTATAAACCGCGTGGCGTCATTTCGGCAGTTTCTGATGATAAGAATAGAAAAGTCGTAACGGACTTTTTCCCTTACATTAATGAACGGATTTATCCGGTTGGCCGCTTGGATTACGATACTTCGGGCTTGTTGATTTTAACCAATGACGGGGAATTTGCAAACACGTTAATGCATCCGAAGCATGAAGTGGATAAAGTGTATGTGGCAAAAGTGAAAGGGATGCCTTTGCGTGAAAGTTTGAAAAAGTTGGATAAAGGTATCAAGTTGGAGGATGGCAAGACTGCACCAGCCAAGACAAGGGTATTGTCTACCGACAAAAAAAAGGAAACGGCGATAGTTGAGATCACAATACATGAAGGCAGGAACAGGCAAGTCCGCCGGATGTTCGAAGCAATTGGCCATCCCGTCATTAAATTGAAGAGGGAACAATATGGTTTCTTGACCTTGGACGGTTTAACAGCAGGAGATTCCCGGGAGCTGACTCCACATGAAGTTAAATTAATGCGGACTTTAGCAACGACTGAACCTAAACAGCGGAGAATGTAAGTAAGAATTTTTCCTGTATTAATAGGTTGAAACCACTACCCCATTCTTCCCCTGGAAGAATAGGTGGTGGAAAACAACCTGTAAATACCTTTTCTTTCATGAATCGGGAAAGAATGTCACAAAACCTTCAGAAATGTAAATAAAAAGGACATGGCGTTAAATGGTATAATGGTATGGTTAAATTTAGTGTGGCATTAGGAGGATTTCTATGGATAAAAAGAAGCGACGCCTAATTAGCAGAACCATCATTCTCCTGCTTTTAGGTGCAGCTTTAGTGTTTGCCCTTTATACAAACTTCACTAAAGATAAGAATGAAAGCCTGAGAAAAGGATCCGATGCACCCAATTTCGTCTTGACTGATATGGAAGGCAAAGAGCATAAACTTTCCGATTACAAGGGAAAAGGCGTCTTCCTGAATTTTTGGGGTACATATTGCAAGCCGTGTGAATATGAAATGCCTTATATGGAAAATCAATATAAAAACTTTAAAGATCAGGGCGTTGAGATATTGGCGGTTAATGTCGGGGAATCTGACTATGCTGTCAATAATTTCATTACAAAGCATGATCTAACCTTTCCTGTCATGATTGATAAAGGTAGGGAAGTGGAAAATGCTTATCGCGTGGATATATTGCCTGTCACCTTTTTGGTTGATAAAGAGGGGAAAGTGATAGATATCATCACCGGGGCTTTGACAGAAGAGAGCATCCAAAAGCATATGGAGAGAATTAAACCATAATATTGGGGAGTTTTTGACATGAAAGAAGTAAAATGCGATTGTGGTCATATAAATCCGTTTGGCACAAAGATTTGTGGGAAATGCGGGATGGTGCTTGGTAACGAAAAAGAAAACAAGCTTATTGATATGAGATATGAAGGAAGTGCCAGGCGTTCACAAACATATAAAAAAACGATCATCGATAAAATATGGAACTTCTTTTCTTCCGTTAAGGTAGGGGTGACGCTTATTGTCATTGCTTTGATCGCTTCAGCTATCGGGACGATTTTACCTCAGGAAATGTACATCCCTTCAACAGCGACGCCTGCAGAGCATTATGAACAGGAATACGGCTGGTTCGGTACGTTGTATTATGAACTTGGGTTTCATAACTTGTATAGTTCATGGTGGTATTTGATTATCATAGGCATGCTTGGCATATCACTATTGATTGCCAGTATCGATCGGTTCTTTCCATTATATCGATCGTTAAAAAAACAAGGGGTCACACGTCATGACGGTTTCATGAAACGTCAGCGGATTTATGGGGTGACAAAGCTTGAAGACCAAGATATAAACCTTGAAGAAGTAAAGGATAGCCTAAAAAGGCAGCGTTATCATATACGTGAGGAAAACGGTCATATACTTGCCGAAAAGGGTCGTTTTTCACGTTGGGGACCCTATGTAAACCATATTGGACTTATCATTTTCTTAATTGGAGCATTATTGCGTTCCGTCCCTGGGATGTATATCGACAAAGTACTTTGGCTGCGTGAAGGCGAGAGAAAAGAAATCCCGGGTACAAATGGTGAATATTACCTCCAGAATAATGAATTTACCTTAGAAGTGTATGACAAAGAGAATGAAGAAGATGAGCAGTACAGTGCTGCAATTGATAAAACCGGAACGATCGCAAAAACCTATCAATCCGATGTTACGTTGTATGAGCGCAAGGGAGAAACCTTACCAGGGGAAAAAGTGGACCTTGATAAGCTTAAAGATTATAAAATCAAAGTCAATGAACCTCTGAAACATGATCATTATGCCCTCTACCAAGTAGACTATAAACTAGATGAGCTCAGTACGATGTCTTTTAATTTGATAAATAAAAAAACCGAAGAGAAATATGGAAGCTTAAAGGTTGATTTGAATAATCCTCAAAAGAAATACGAGTTGAAAGAAGGATATTCCGTTGACTTGATCAGTTACTTCCCCGATTTCGAGTTCGATGAAAAAGGCGAACCTAGAACGATATCGAAAATTCCGAATAATCCAGCATTTATCTTTAAAATGCATACTCCGGATAAGCCAGAGGGTGAAGTCAGTTTCGTAGCGATTAAGGAGACTGTGGAGCCTTTAGGGGAAAACACTTATAAAATGGCTTTTAATGGTGTGGAAACCCAAGATGTCACGGCTTTGACCGTCAGGAAGGATTTAACGCTTTGGATCCTATTCACGGGTGGTATCATTTTCATGATCGGCGTTGTCCAAGGGTCTTATTGGAATCACCGGCGTATATGGATTAAGAGGAAAGATGATGAGATATTAATGGCCGGCCATACAAACAAAAACTGGCACGGTATTAAAAGAGATATAAAACAAGCGATAGAATCAACATCACTTTCCGAACCAATGGATCAACTTGAAGAGGAGAAATCTTCTAGTAAGGGGGAAGTTTTAAATGGCTGAATTAAGCAGTAACTTTTTATATGCAGCTTTCTTATTATATCTGATCGCTACCTTTTTATTTGGGGGATCGATCAAGGATAAACGCGGAGAGGAGGAAAAGAAACAAAACAGATGGGCTAAACTGGGCATTTTGATCACCATTCTCGGTTTTGCGGCGCAAATTGGGTATTTCATCACTAGATGGATTGCTGCGGGCCATGCCCCGGTAAGTAACCTGTTTGAATTTACGACCTTTTTCGGAATGATGCTGGTCGGTGCTTTCATATTAATTTATTTTCTTTATAAAACACCTGCCCTTGGGCTATTCGCTTTACCGATTGCGTTATTGATAATCGCATACGCAAGTATGTTCCCTACAGAAATTTCGCCACTCATTCCTGCTTTGCAGAGTGATTGGCTTCATATTCATGTAACGACTGCAGCGGCAGGACAGTCGATCCTTGCCATAAGTTTCGTTACTGCCATCATTTATTTAATCAAATTTGTCGATCAGACACAATCAAGCAAAAGAACGTTCTGGCTTGAAGTCATTATGTTCATATTAGTCTGCACCATCGGTTTCGTCATCAGCACTTCTTCTTTTGCTGCCATGGATTATAAGGCGAATTTTGATTGGGTCGATAAAAAAGGTGCCGAGGTCAAACAGGAATTCAACCTACCGGCATTGGTAGGTCCCAATGAAGGGAAACTTATCGAGACGGATCGATTTGAACCACTGGTGGACATGCCTGCACTGATCAATGCCAAGAAACTGAATACTGTACTTTGGTCAGTCGGTATGGGACTCGTCCTGTATGGTCTAATAAGGTTGATTGCTCGCAAAAGAGTGGCAGCATTGATTAAACCGATCGTTAAAAATGTGAATTTGAATTTATTGGACGAGATTAGTTATCGTTCTGTCCTTATCGGTTTTCCGATCTTTACACTCGGTGCTCTCATTTTTGCAATGATCTGGGCTCAAGTGGCCTGGACACGATTCTGGGGCTGGGATCCGAAAGAGGTCTGGGCACTGGTTACTTGGCTGTTTTATGCGGCTTTCTTGCATCTGCGCATGTCAAAGGGGTGGCAAGGGGAAAAATCAGCTTGGCTTGCCGTCATCGGTTTTGCCATCATAATGTTTAACTTGATATTCGTTAATCTTGTTATTGCTGGTTTGCATTCATATGCTTGATTCTGTATTGTAATATTTAGATGAAGGGGGTCTTTTGATAGAAACGTCGAGGAGTTGGTTTATCGATTTTTCTAGAGAATGATCCCTTTTTCCGTCACTCCCTTTAATAATAATATTTAGGTGAAATAGCATGTATGAACTCTTAGTGAACGGTCGAAGTCTTTTTTTGTGACAAAATGGTGAAAGGTTCATGGAAGCTATGTGAAAATGGCCCTTTATCGTACTTTGTAAGGAAAAATTATTAGTCATGGAAGTTTTCATTTTGTAGAATATATGATAGGAGGCTGATTACATAATGTATAATGCTATTAAAATTCTCGTGGTGGATGATGAAGAAAGAATCCGCCGGCTGCTAAAAATGTATTTGGAAAGGGAAGAATACATAATCGATGAAGCTGAAAATGGAGATATGGCTTTATCGAAAGCCCTTGAAAATGATTATGATTTAATTTTATTGGATATTATGATGCCTGGTAAAGATGGAATCGAAGTTTGCCGTGAATTAAGGGAAAAGAAAACGACACCGATTATCATGCTGACTGCTAAAGGGGAAGAAGTGAACCGCGTACAAGGGTTCGAAGTGGGGACCGATGATTATATCGTGAAGCCGTTCAGTCCTCGTGAAGTCGTATTAAGGGTTAAAGCTTTATTACGTCGATCTTCAAGCACAAGTTACATGCAGACGGAAACGACGGCAAAAGATGTGATCGTCTTCTCGCATCTAACCATAGATAATGATGCACACCGTGTACTTGCTGATAACAAAGAAGTTTCATTAACACCAAAAGAATATGAATTATTATATTTCTTGGCGAAATCCCCAGATAAGGTTTTCGATCGGGAGCAATTGTTAAAAGAAGTTTGGCACTATGAATTCTTTGGAGATCTTCGAACTGTTGACACGCATGTTAAACGCTTACGTGAAAAATTAAACCGCATATCCGAAAACGCAGCCAAGATGATTGTCACCGTTTGGGGTGTAGGTTACAAGTTCGAAGTCATTAATGACTGATGCTATGGGGTAGTGTTGTAGGGAAGCTATGGGCAACGATCCTTTTGCTCGTGTCGTTTGTATTAATCGTTTTAACCGTACTGCTGGTCGAATTCTTTGAGAATTTCCAAATTGAAAATATTGAAAATGATTTAACCAAAACGGCTGAACAAATCATTAAGGTAACCAATGAACATCAGGGATCCAGCAACGAGGTTTTACAAATAGCTTCGGAATTAATAGGCAACGAAACAAAAATGATCATTCTTAATGATGACAAAATGGTATTCTCATCCATCGGGGGAGATAATGAGTTTGAAATCACGCCGGAATCCATTAAAAATGATTCTGAATTGCTCAAGGTTTTTACGGAAAGAAAGACTGTAAAAAAGGAAATGGCACTATCCGATGATGCAGGTAACGGGGAATTATCCGCAATCGTTGTAGGCATTCCACTTGAATTGAACGGGGAACAGGATGAAGTTTTCCTATTTCAATCGTTGGAGTCCATGGAAGAAACCACAAAATCCACTACACAGTTCATTTTATTGGCAGCGGGCATCGCCATTATTTTGACAACGATTTTTGCTTTCTTTTTATCTACAAGAATCAATGCCCCATTGGTGAAGATGAGGGAAGCAGCACTAGCGATTGCCCGGGGGAAATTTGATACGAAGGTCCCGATTCTGACTCAAGATGAGATCGGTGAGCTGGCCATAGCGTTTAATCAGATGAGGAAGCAACTGAAATTCAATATGAATGCACTTAGTCAGGAAAAGGAACATCTCTCAAGCATCCTTAGCAGTATGGCTGATGGGGTCATTACCTTCAATAAAGATGGCACAATTCTGGAAACGAATCCGCCAGCGGAAAGGTTTCTGCAATCCTGGTACTTTGAAAAGGGCTTTAACCGGGAAGATGACGTGAATGTCCCCTTGGTTTTGATGAATCTATTTGATGAATCAGAGTCCTTCGATAAGGAGCAAGTCGGTGAAATCACCTTGCAGGGCCGTGATTGGGGATTTATTGTCAGTCCGCTATATACAAATGCCGACAATATTCGCGGAGCGGTGGCCATCATACGGGATATGAGTGATGAACGGCGTATGGACAAACTTAGGACGGATTTCATAGCGAATGTCTCTCATGAGTTAAGAACGCCGATTTCAATGTTACAAGGTTATAGTGAAGCGATCGTGGATGACATTGCGAGCAGTGAAGAGGAAAAGGTGGAAATGGCCCGCATCATCTATGATGAGTCTTTGAGAATGGGACGTTTAGTCAATGATCTCCTCGATCTAGCTAAATTGGAATCGGGTAAAATGAACCTTAGCTATGAATGTGTACCTATTTCGCCTTATTTAAAGAGGATTACAAGTAAGTTTTCCGGGTTAGCCAAAGAAAAAGGGATTACAATATCAGCCAGTCTGCAAGACAATCAAATCGAATGGCATTTCGATCCCGACCGTATCGAACAGGTTTTGACCAATTTAATTGATAATGCGATTCGTCATACACCTCCAGGCGGTAACATTGATGTCATTCAGAGGACAAGTGATCGAAGGGGTCTGATCATTGATGTGAGGGATTCAGGATCTGGAATTCCCGAAGAAGATTTACCTTTTGTATTCGAGAGGTTTTATAAAGCGGATAAAGCAAGGACCCGCGGCCGTTCGGGTACCGGATTGGGTTTGGCAATCGTAAAAAATATAATCAATGCCCATGATGGCTACATTTCGGTAAACAGTTTACCTAATAAAGGGACGACGTTCAGTTTTATTCTGCCTCGAATTATGGAAAATGCTGAATGAATGACGGGTGGCATGCCAAAAAATCTTGTTTCATAAGGAACTGAGAAGACAAAGGCAATTGGATTTCTTTCCAACTTGTCTTTGTTTTTTTTAGGATACAAGATACGAAGTCTTTGTTAAGTGGAAATTAACGGAATGTTATAATAAGATTGAAGCCGAGGTATGTAACTTTTATTTAGGATTGACGACTATATTTATGAACGGATGTGGGGAAATGATGGATTCCGTTTTCCACGATCTTTATGAAAAATATCATCAGGAAATATATCAATTCATTTTTTATATGACTAAAAATCGAGAAACGGCTGAAGACCTTGTTCAGGAGGTCTATATCCGGGTGATGAAGGCCTATGAACGCTTCGAAGGAAAAAGCAGTGAAAAAACGTGGATGTATTCGATTGCAAGAAATGTGACGATAGATTACTTTCGGAAACAAAAAGGGTGGAAAGACAAAATCTTTCCTAACTTTGATTGGGATAGGCAATTGATAATAGATAAAGAGCCCATTCCCGAAGAAGTGGCTATCATGAACGATGAAATCCAAGATATTTATCAATGCTTAAACCGGTGCACCGTCGATCAAAGATCCGTCATCATTTTACGATATATTCAGGGATTGTCCATTACGGAAACTGCTGAAGTATTGAATTGGAGTGAAAGTAAGGTGAAAACGACCCAGCACCGTGCTTTGAAGGCTATCAAAAAGTTGATGGAAGAATTATCAGGAAAGGAGGGCCACCGCATTGAGAAGAACCCGTTGGAAAGAAAACGAAATTGAAGACATGCTACGCGAGCTTCCGAAATTAAAAGATGACCGAACCAGAGCAGAGGTGTTTGCGAGAATACATGAAAAGAAGAGAAAGAAACACTGGATACCTCTAATTGCGGGTGTTGCCTCCTTATTCTTAATGGTTGTTTTGGGATCTTCGATAATTATTGAAAAAAAAGGAACGACAAGTCAAGAGGGCAGCGGCAGTAGTGGGAAATTATCCATATCTGAAAATAAGGAAATGGCAGATTTTGAACGGCAGGATGCAAGTAAGAAAGAAAATCCTTCAGAAGATAAACAGTATAATCAAGAGTTTTCGAGTAAGCAAGCAGAAATCGAATCTAAAGACAAGGTTACAGAAATGGAACCTCGAAAAAGGGGAAAGGAAAAAACATTTGCACAAGCAATCTATCAAGATGACCTTAAAAATGCATCAATCATTACGATGGGTGTCCCAGATGATCAAATGAATTTCATCGTTCCCATTTCAATTAAACTCAAACATTATGACGAAAGTGATACACTGAATCAGTTAGTTAATCAAATGTCCGAAATCGATGAGGAGCAATATGGGCTATCTGATTATTTTCCGCTTGATATAAAGATTAGCCAAGGAAACGATATGACCACTGCTAATATTGATTTTCAAGAAAAAAGCCAATTATTGGACGAAGATACCCTTTTTCTCCATTCGATGGAGGAAACGCTTTCCTATACCAATATAGAGAAAATGACATTTTCTACAGGTGGTAAGCAGGGTGCCATGTTTGCGCATGCGGGATATTTAAAGGAAGAGGATATACCTCATCAAAAAAATCGCACATACCTTCTATACCAAAGGGATGAGACTTCCCCAAGTTTCCTTGTTCCAAGCAATATGGGTTATCAGGACTTTGAGGAGGCGCTGCAAGCTGGAAAAGGGGAGGCGGACATCGAGGGGATTTCACCTGCAATCCCGCATGACCTGAAATGGAAAAGGATAAGCTCTGATGGAGATCTTGTGATCATTCAATTATCAGATCAAGCTGCCATTGAAAATAATGAGGAATCCCTTCAAGCATTAGAAGCCATACTCTTCATAGCTAAGGATTTTGGTTTTGAAAAAGTGAAGTTTGAAAATGCTCCTATTGAAGAGGTTGGCCAGCTGAATTTAACAGAAGATATATTGGTGCCCAAAGCACCGAACCAAGTGAATTGATGCAACTATATGATGGTGCGTTGTAAACACCCTGTCAATGGTTGGAAAAAGCCCCTTGCATTCATAGAAAAAGTGCCCGCGCTTACGGGCACTTTTTTCTTCTTATAATGAAATACGGGCCATGAATGTAATTTCTTCTGTTTCCATTAAAAATTGTTTCATGTTGTCTTCTAATGGTAAATCAAAGCTCAAAACCATGATGGCTTCCCCGCCAGCTTCTTTTCGGCCAACCTGCATGGTGGCGATATTCACTCCGTGATCACCTAAGACCTTACCTACGTTACCGATTACACCAGGTTTATCGGTATGCTGGATATAAAGTAAATTCGATTCTGGATGAAAGTCGATTTTGAAACCATTCAAACTTACAATCCGAGAACCGTAATTTTCGATATAGGTCCCACTGATTGTTAATTCACGGTTGTCACCTTTTACTTTAAGGCTGATCAAATTCGAGTAACCTAAAGAGTCCGCAGAGATTTTTTCACCAACGGTTATGCCACGCTCTTTTGCGATCAACAAGGCGTTCACTTCATTGACTGATGCATCAACTCTTGATCTGAAAAAGCCAGAGATTAGACTTTTTGTAAGAATCGCTGTATCGAAATCCAATGATTCCCCTGCATACGTAACGGAGATTTCCTGAATACCTTCATTCATGCACTGAGAAGCAATGGATCCCATTTGCTGAACAAGTTGATAGAATGGCTGTAATTTTTCAAACACTTCTTTAGATATGGCTGGAAGGTTGATTGAACTTGAGACTGGATTCCCTTCGAAATAGGTCAATACTTCTTGGGCAACCTGTACGGCAACATTTAATTGGGCTTCTTTTGTGGAAGCACCTAGATGCGGTGTAGCAATGACGCTATCCAGTTCAAGGAGTTTATGGCCAATTGGAGGTTCTTCGACGAAAACGTCCAGTGCAGCCCCTGCAACATGTCCTTCAACTAACATTTCATATAAATCATCTTCGTCTAGAATTCCACCACGGGCGCAGTTCAGTACATAAACCCCTTTTTTACAGGTAAGCAGTTTTTCTTTATTGATTAATCCTCTAGTTTCATTCGTTAGTGGTGTATGAACAGTAATGATGTCTGCTTTAGGAAGCAATTCATCTAATGGCAGGGCCGTTACGGACATTTTCTTTGCACGATCGACAGTCAGGAACGGATCATAGACAATGACATTCATGCCAAACACTTTAGCACGTTTGGCAATTTCCCCTCCAATACGTCCAAAGCCAACTATACCTAATGTTTTACCACGAAGTTCAGTTCCCGTATATGAAGAACGTTTCCACTCCCCATTTTTCAGTGAAGCATAAGCTTGCGGAATGTGGCGCATTAATGAAGCCATCATGGCGAATGTATGTTCAGCTGTTGAAATAGTATTGCCGTCAGGTGCATTAACCACGACAACCCCGCGTTTTGTTGCCGCAGGGATGTCTATGTTATCAACACCGACACCAGCGCGTGCTATAATTTTTAACTGCGGCATACGATTCATTAAATCTTCCGAAACCTTCGTCGCACTTCTCACAAGAATTGCATCGATTTGATCAAGTTCGTTTGCAGCTTCCTCTACGGTCTTCTGAATGAGATGAATATTGGATGCCTCTGATAGCGGTCCAAGTCCTTCTGGTTTAATGGCGTCTGCTACTAAAATCCGATACACGTCTAAACACCTTCCTAGGGAAAAGAATTATCTTAAATTTCAGTTAATTTTACAATTGGAAAGCTTGTTATGTCAATTTGGCTTATCTGGATGTAAGCGCTTAATAAAATAATTATCATCATATCAATTGTTTAATGCCGTGATATAAAAGGATTCGTCTTCGTTTACGTAATACAAAAAATAATTTTCATTATTTAGAATTGTCAATTAGTATACCGCTATGTGTTTTAAGCCATTCACTGTGACGATCGATATTCATCCTAAAAGCATCAACTGAGAAAAAATGCTATCAAAAAAAAGGAATTTCAGATATAATGGGAAGTATAAAAAATTTTATAGGTCTATCTTCGGGGCGGGGCGCAATTCCCCACCGGCGGTGATGAAGGAATTTCTTCTTCTAAGCCCGCGAGCCTTACAAGGCAGGATTTGGTGTGATTCCAAAGCCGACAGTATAGTCTGGATGGGAGAAGATGGAGGTTCCTGAGTGCGTTTCAACAGTTATTTGCTGAACGTTTGTTTGATGTAACCTTTAATTTATCCCTTTAATTCTATTGGAATTAAAGGTTTTTTATTGAGCATCAACATATTTTGGAACCCTAACCTCTTTTTCAGGTAGATCGGAAAAGAAGGAGAGAGAACTATGAAAAAGAACAAAGTGAAAAAAACGGTCACACTTGCCATGATGGGAAGCATTTCTTATTTATTGATGCTTTTAAATTTCCCGTTTCCAGGATTCCCGCCTTTTCTCAATGTTGATTTTAGCGACATACCAGCACTGATGGCGGCATTGATTTTCGGTCCGATGGCAGGAATTCTAGTCGAGTTCATTAAAAACCTATTGGATTTAGTCATGACAGGGACCTTGACTGCTGTACCTGTGGGGCATATCGCTAACTTTATAGCCGGAATACTGTTTGTCTTGCCAACTTATTATGTATTTCAGAAAATCAATTCAAAAAAAGGGATGACGTTCGCTTTACTTGCGGGGACAGTTTCCATGGCAGTATTTATGAGTGTTTTAAACTATTTTGTCTTCTTACCGGCTTATACCTTCTTTATGGGATGGGATGCAATGTCGGCACCCGAGTCAAGAAAGTTCGTTACGACGGCAATATTGCCTTTCAACGTGATAAAAGGCGTGCTCATCACATCTGTATTCATGTTGCTGTTCATTAAATTACAGACATGGATCAATAAGCAAACATTATATAAAAATGCTTAATGGCATTTACGATAGAAATAAAAAACAACCGGATATTCATATTCGGTTGTTTTTTATTTCTAATTAATTTTGGTATGAGAGCATGTAATGCGACTTTGGCAAAAAGAAAAGCCATTCTCGATTGAAAATGGCTTGTACCTCTATTCGAACTTTAGTGCATCTCCATCAAATGCCTCGTCAGCAACTTTAATAGAATCCGTTGGGCATCCTTCAAATGCATCCATCATGTCATCTATAAGTACATCTGGAATTTCAACGATTCCTTCATTATCGTCAAGGGTAACAAATGCAATCCCTTCGTCATCGTAATCATATATATCTGGTGCCGCTGCTCCGCAAGCTCCACAAGCTATGCATGTTTCTTTATCCACAATAGTAAATTTAGCCATGAATATAACCCCTCCTAAGTTGATTAACAACTGATAATCTTTTTATTTCAGATTATTATCTCTTTCTTATTGTAAGACCGAATGCCAAACTTTTCAATAGAAATTGTATTGATAATGACTATCAGTAGCGGAATGTCAACAAAAAACATTGAAATAATTAACTTTGTTCTTTCCTTGATTCGTCATTTAGTCACATAATTGCCCTTGTATTCAGCAATAATAACGGCGATTTTTGCAGTTTTTTGTTACAATGGGTTTATTGGTTAAATGAAACAAGGATGTGAGTCCCATGAATAATTATCTACAGGCCATCATTCTATATGCAATAAAAAAATTTCAAGGCGAACGTTCCATTTATGCTATATACCATATGCTGCAGGGAAAGAAATCGTCACAAACAATCCAGGATGCCCATTTATTCGGGTTAACGGATATTTTTGGGACAATACCTCGATTTACCCGTCAGCAATTAAATCAAAACATTGAACATTTACTTAAGCATGACTTGATTAATTTAACGGATAAATCAGATGCATATGAAATTAGTATGCAAGGTGAGGGAATGTTAGTCGATTACTTTAATAATAATCCATTTCCGACGTATATAAATGGTTGGAAGTATCACAATATCACCCCGGTTTTCTGGGGGAGGTTAAACTTACTCATTCAAACCATATCCCATATTGTCCACAATGAAAGACGTTTTTATCCGATACAACGAAATCCCAAAATCCAAATCTTCGTAAAGGAATTTTTACATGCTAATCGTCAGGATCGAGCCTTGATTGCTCAACATCTATATGATGAACTGATATCCCTTTTAGAAAATCAAAGTGAAATGAAACGAGACATTTTCATTTTGAAATTAACCGGAATAAACAGGATTGGACTTACATTTGAACAGATTGCAAAAAGGAAAGATGTAGAAGAAGAGTATGTTCGCTATACATTCCTTGACTCATTGCATCAAATGCTTGCAGAAATGGAAACGGGAAAGGATTACCCTCTCTTGTCCACATTAACCAATGATTGGAAAAGAAGCGGGAATCCTCATTTGACACAATCTACACAGACTACTTTACGATACATCCAGGAAGGGAAAAATTTGGGCGAAATATCTGAAATCCGTAGATTGAAAGTCAACACCATTGAAGATCACCTCGTAGAAATTGTTTTATCGGACAAGAGTTTTCCGATTTCAGATTATGTGACTATCGAGGATGAGAGGGAAATTGATGTAGCTATTAAGGAACTTGGAACGAAAAAGCTTAAAGCAATCAAGCAGATGGTCGATAATAAACAGATAAGCTTTTTCCAAATAAGACTTGTACTTGCGAAAATAGGTGATGGATGATGAATATAGAAAGAGTCCTCAAAGAAAAATTCGGATTTGATGAATTCCGTCCTGGACAAAAGGAAGTGGTTGAATCATTGATGTCCGGCCGTCATACTTTAGCGATGCTACCGACCGGATCAGGTAAATCATTATGTTACCAGCTGCCGGCTTATCTTTTAAATAAGACCGTCTTAATTGTCTCCCCGTTATTATCATTAATGCAGGATCAGGCAGATCAACTGAAGATGAGTGGCGAAAAAAGTGTATTGACGCTCAACTCTTTTTTGACGCTAAATCAAAAAAGGAAAGCTTTCGACCGGTTAAATAGTTATCGTTTTATCTTTTTATCTCCTGAAATGCTAAGCCTGGATGGTGTGATAAAATCCTTAAAATCCATAGAAATAGGTTTGTTCGTCATAGATGAAGCACACTGCATCTCACAATGGGGGTATGACTTCCGACCGGATTATTTGAATTTAGGAGAAGTGAGGCGTGAATTGAACAATCCGTTGACTCTTGCCTTGACAGCAACTGCAACCGATGAGGTCCGGAGGGACATCGTTGGTAAACTTAACATTGGGCAGGTCAAGGAAACAGTTTCATCTGTTGATCGGGAAAATATTGCAATTATTGTCGAGCGAATGTTCAGCTATGATGAGAAGCTAGCCCGTGTGCTGGAGCTTGTCAGGAAATTTACCGGAAGCGGGATTATTTATTTTTCCTCTAAAAAAGTGGCTGAATCGGTCACTGGGTTTTTACAGGAAAACGGGATCGATAGTGTCAATTATTATCACGGTGGAATGGAACAGGAACAAAGAATGCTCATTCAGCAGCAATTCATTTCCGGCCAGTTAAAAATTATATGTGCAACAAGTGCTTTTGGAATGGGTGTGAATAAATCTGATGTCAGATATGTTATACATTTTCACCTCCCATCGACGATGGAAGCATATCTTCAGGAGATAGGCAGGGCGGGACGGGATCGGAAGCAAAGTGTGGCTGTCTTATTATATAGCGAAGGGGATGAAGGACTCCCCCTTCATTTGATGGAGCAACAGCTGCCTACGGATTCGCAAATAGAAGGTGTATGTACTTTCCTTAATGCATCACAAAAAATTCCGGTGAATTTGACCCTCTCAGAAAAAGAACAGCTGTCTCAATCCTTTTCGTTGAACGAAATCCAGCTACGTTTTTTTACTCAATTTATTACGGGCAATAACTTACAACAAGTGGCAGAGATGAAAGAGTATTGTCAAGAGAGAAAATCCAGGAATCAAGAAAAGCTACATAAATTCCTTCACTGGATATATGCACAGGAATGTCGCCGTTTAGGGATACTGGACTACTTTGGAGAAAAGCATCGGGAAGTAAACCCCATCTGCTGTGATATCTGTGGGATGAATGCCGAAAAAATGGCTGATGTATGGCCGGAGGTCAAGGTGGATCCGGTCAATTCCTTTACCACGTGGAAAAAGGAATTGGCTTATATCTTATTAAAAAAGGAAAATGGCAATGAAAAATAAACAAGCTGAAATAATTAAACAACTTACAAATAAACAGTTGCTATATAATTTATTTCTTACACAAATTATTCTCTTAACGTTAGCCATCTTTTTAGGTATTATTTTATTTAAAGACCGTTCTGCTTTTTTCGACTTATTTATCTTTGATGACCTGAACATTTTACTGATTGGAATTCCCGCTGGAGTCATTGTCGTGTTAATTGACTTATTGCTTATGAAAGTGACGCCATCTTCCTATCAGGATGATGGTGGAATTAACGAACGCATTTTCAGTAATTTGTCATACCCGATGATTTTTGTCGTAGCTTTAGTGGTAGCGATAAGTGAAGAAGTATTATTCCGTGGAGTGTTGCAAACACATTTTGGTTTGCTACTTACCAGCCTCATTTTTGCAGCCGTTCATTATCGTTACCTTTTTAATTGGTTTTTATTTTTAAATGTTTTGGTTTTGAGCTTCTTTATCGGTTTTCTATTTGAAATGACTAATAATATCATCGTGACGATAACGGCCCACTTTTTGATTGACTTTATCCTTGGTATTTTAATCAGGAACAAAAAACAAAGAGGGTTTAGCAAGAAAGGGGGTGACTTGAATGAGCCGAGTACAAAAGAATGAAAAAGAAAACGATCAGGCTGGTGAACTTCGTTCGCGAATTGAACGTCAGAAGGCTAAGTCATCATTGCCCAAGCGGAGCAAAGTCCACCAGAATAAAAAGAAAAAAAGTAAAGTGAAGATTAAGTTCCCGATGATACAATTATTAGCGTTATTTTTTATTTTACTTCCAATTGGATTTTACACTCTTTATACATATCTGCAGGATAGGCCTGTACCTAATACGAAAAGTGACCAAGTCGTCTTTGAAGATAAAGAATCGATTCCAACTACAGCAACGGCAGATGATTTAAAGGAAAAAGAATCGGTAAAGGCTGGAACTGAGAAAGAAAAAGAAGAAGCTGAGGCTAAAGCTAAAGCGGAGCAAGAAGCTGAAGAAAAGGCCAAAGCGGAGCAAGAAGCTGAAGAAAAGGCCAAAGCGGAGCAAGAAGCTGAGGAAAAGGCCAAAGCGGAGCGAGAAGCTGAAGAAAAGGCCAAAGCGGAGCAAGAAGCTGAAGAAAAGGCCAAAGCGGAGCAAGAAGCTGAGGAAAAAGCCAAAGCACAGCAAATAGCTGACGAAAAAGCAAAGAAGGCAGCAGCAGAAAAGAAAAAGGCTGCCGAGAATGTTCAAACAGCGAAATCGGATAAAGAGAGTTATAAAGTTGTCTTACATACTGTTCAAGGTGAAGAAACATTATTTCGCATTTCCATGAATTACTACAAATCACAGGAAGGGATTGCTCTGATCAGGGAGTGGAATGGGCTGAATGGCAATGAAATTTCCAAAGGTCAGGTATTGAAAATTCCGATCAAGAAATAACGATGGCACTCTGTCTTTATTATAGGCAGGGTGTTTTTTAATTGTTTGACTTGGTTCAGTATCAAGGCAAACGTGATATGTACTTTATCATTTTTTCCTCTACTCTTTCATATCATGATTTGAAAGAGTAGAGGAGGAAATGCGATGGAACCGACAATCATTTTATTGGATGAGAAAACGGATCAAGCAACAAAACAAATGCTGCAGAATGTCGTGGATCGAAAGAAAAAATTCGAGGCACTTAAAAAGAAACACCTTCAAAGCTTATGGGCGACCATGATTGTTGCTGCCTTTTTTATGATTTATCTTTATTTTTATATCGTTGTACCTTATTCCTATTCCTTTTTCAGTATGTTTAGTGTTTTCGTCGACCATTTTAGCCATTTCCTTTTTTTGGCGGCAGCAATTGGTCTATATGGATATATGGTTTTAATTAAAAAAAAGCTTGATAAGGCTGAAAAGGAGTTTCAATTGCTACGCTGTGAAATCATTAATAAAAGCAAGCAGTTATGGGAAAAAGAGGAAGAGTGGAAAAGTCGCCATAAGATTTTTGAAATGATGAAGAAGAATTATGATATTAACTTATATCATGAAAATAAATGATGATCGCGTTAAATCATATTTAATTGCGGGTAATATGGATTTATGGTTATATGAAAGTACGTTTGGGATAAGGATGGAAAGAAGGTTTAACTAAGATGTTATGGTTATCTGGATTATTTTTAGTCATCATTCTGCTGTCATTTGCCACGATCATTTACATGTGGCGTACGGCAATGCAAGATAGAGTTATTTTTCAAGACTTATATTTCAAAGACTTTCCTGAAGGCTTTGGCGATGTTCGGATTTTTTTCATATCCGATCTTCATCGACGGATCGTTACGGACAAATTAATTGAGGAAGCTCGTGACAAGGCAGATTTGGTGATAATCGGCGGTGACATTAGGGAAAGCGGGGTTCCCTTGGAACGCGTGGAAAAAAATATATTGAAACTAAAAGAACTTGGTCCCCTATATTTTGTTTGGGGTAATAATGATTATGAAGGAGACTTCCATGAACTGGATGCGGCTCTTTTGAAACACGGTGTGAAAATCCTTGATAATACAGCTGTTTCTTTTGAGTCTCAAAATGGCAGCAAAATCGCTCTTCTGGGCATTGATGATATATCGGAAGAACGTGATAGACTTGACCTTGCCCTGTCGGATTGCGGGAATGAAGATTTTCGGATTTTGGTGAGCCATAATCCATTGGTCAAGAAACAGTTGACTCCGGAACACCATATTAGTCTCGTCCTGTCAGGTCACACCCATGGCGGGCAGATTCGCATATTCGGATTCGGGCCCTATCAGATCGGCAGCATTAAAAAAGAGGGGAACTGTTTATATATGACGAGTAACGGCTATGGGACAAGCGCAGTGCCTTTAAGGCTTGAGGCTAAGCCGGAAACGCACCTCTTCACCCTGAAAAGGGGGACAGACACTGAAATAGGCGAAGCAGTGGTAAAAACCTATTAGGCTGCTTTTAATCGAGCATATCGGGATTTTACAGACTTTGAAAAATCCACTATAATTTCAACAAATGATCGTACAGTTATTGGAGGCCTTGTAAAACCATGCAAGAAGGTAAATATAATATAAAGGCAGTTTCAAAACTGCTAGACATTCAGTCGGGAACCCTTAGGGCATGGGAAAGGCGCTATAAATTTATCGAACCTGTCAGGAATGAATCAGGGCACCGGCTGTATACTGAAAAACATCTGCAAATCCTTAAGTGGCTCATTAATAAAACAAAGCAAGGTTTTACAATAAGCCAAGCTGTTTCACTTCTCGAAAGTACCGGCACTCTAGCGCCTGAAGTTTCTGAAACGAACCGTAAGTATGAACAAGCGATTAAGTTATCGGATGAATTAATTGAAGCCCTATTGAATTTCAATGAAAATAAAGCCCATATGCTGATAAGCCAAGCATTCAGCATGTATACAATCGAACAAACCATAGTTGATGTCCTCGGTTCAATATTGATTCAGATTGGGGATAAATGGGAAAGAGGCGAAATTACTTCCGCTCATGAACACTTTGCGTCAAACATCCTAAAATCCCGGATCAGTTCAGTTATGCATACGATTCCGACTAATGGTTTTCTTCCGAAAGCCCTTACCGTTTGTGCTCCCGGTGAAAAACATGAATTTGGACTGTTGGTCTTCACCATTTTTTTGAAGCGAAAAGGGTATGAAACCATTTATTTAGGTGAATCTATTGCTGATAAGGACCTTTTCACCGTATTAAACATCATAAAGCCCTCTTACCTATTCATGTCATGTTCACTGAAAGAGAATCTTGATGGAACATTTAGGCTGGTTGAAGCGTTAATAAAGGATTTCCCGGATTTGAAGGTGGGTCTTGGCGGTGCGGCGCTGAGCCTTATTTCCGAAGAATACCGTACGGCCTTCAGCGGAGTTTTAATGGGGGACACGCAATCTAAATGGGAGGAATGGCTGAAAGGTTAGCGGCCCGCTGCTTAGGCGAAATAATGGATATGCACCCTGCGACCAAGGCTTCATATGATGTATGAAGATGGTAACCAGGGGGCATTTTTTTATGAAGCTGGAGCGATTAACTAATAATAAAATCAAGATTTTTTTGACCCTTGATGATTTAATTGATAGAGGTATAACAAAAGAAGATATTTTAGGTAATTCCTTAAAGGTCCACAAGCTATTTCAGGATATGGTCGAAGAAGCGTGCGAAGAACTCAGCTTTAAAATGAGTGGTTCCATTGCAATCGAAATTTTCTCCTTGCCTGCTCAAGGGTTGATAATCATTGTGACAAAGGATGAAGAGGAATTATTGACTGACGAAGAGGAATTCTTGGATTTACAAGTGAAAATTGATGACTTCCCCCATATTCTGTATGTTTTCAATGACTTTGAAGATATCGTCCAATTATCTCTTAGATTATCTTTTCAAGGCTTGCTTAAGAGTACTCTTTATCATTTTGAGGGAAGATACTATTTACTTATCGAAAATGTTAAAGAAACGACCTATGACACGGTCATATCTTTAGCGGCTGAGTATGGCCATGCATCTACATTGACACTCAGCCGCATCAATGAATATGGAACATGTATAATCGAAAATGAAGCGATACATGTTTTGCTCACACACTTTAGCTGAGTAAAACAAATGAGACAAGGCAGCCACATTATGGTAAAACAATGCGGTTTGCCTTATTTGTCTCAACTTTCGGACGAAGAAGATAAACGGTAAAAGAGTAAGAAAACAGTTGATATGATAACGTTTTCATTTTTAGAATATTTCCAACTTTTAAATTCCCATTTTTACTCTTGCATAAATGTAACGAAGGTGTATACTAGCACATGAAGAGGACTATTTGTACATTATAATTTTATATATGGATGAGATTTTCTAGGAGGTACTTTTAATGGAATCGGCAAAAGACAATAGCCATGTAAATGAAGAAGAAAAACACGACGTACTGAGGTCTACCCAAACTGTAATACATAAAGCTTTGGATAAGCTGGGTTACCCGGAAGAAGTTTTTGAGCTGTTGAAGGAACCATTGCGTTTATTAACGGTGAAGATACCGGTTCGTATGGATGATGGCTCGGTTAAAATTTTCACAGGTTACCGTGCACAGCATAACGATGCTGTTGGGCCTACAAAAGGTGGTATCCGTTTTCACCCTAATGTAACGGAACGTGAAGTGAAGGCATTATCCATTTGGATGAGTTTGAAATGCGGCATCGTTGATTTGCCATACGGCGGGGGAAAAGGCGGTATCGTTTGTGATCCTCGTAATATGTCATTCCGTGAGCTTGAAAGGCTGAGCCGGGGCTATGTTCGCGCAATTAGTCAAATCGTGGGGCCGACTAAAGATATCCCGGCACCTGATGTATTTACAAATTCTCAAATCATGGCTTGGATGATGGATGAATACAGCCGTATGGATGAATTCAATTCGCCAGGTTTCATTACGGGTAAACCGCTAGTGCTTGGTGGTTCTCATGGCCGTGAATCAGCCACTGCTAAAGGTGTAACCATTTGTATCAATGAAGCTGCCAAGAAACGCGGCATCGACATTAAAGGGGCACGGGTCGTCATTCAAGGTTTTGGTAACGCAGGTAGTTTCTTGGCTAAATTCATGCATGACGCAGGTGCTAAAGTCATTGGGATTTCGGATGCATATGGTGCTCTTCATGATCCTGAAGGATTGGATATCGATTATCTTCTCGATCGGAGAGATAGTTTCGGAACCGTAACGAAATTGTTTAAAAGCACAATTTCAAATAAAGAACTGCTTGAATTGGAATGTGATATTTTAGTTCCGGCGGCAATTGAAAACCAAATCACTGAAGAAAATGCTGCTGATATCAAAGCATCGATCGTTGTCGAGGCAGCAAACGGACCTACAACAATTGAAGCGACACAAATCCTAACGGATCGCGGAATCCTTCTTGTTCCTGATGTCCTTGCTTCTGCTGGCGGTGTAACGGTTTCTTACTTCGAATGGGTACAAAACAATCAAGGGTATTACTGGTCTGAAGAAGAAGTGGACGAAAAGCTGGAAAAAATTCTTGTTAAATCTTTTAATAATATCTATGAACTTGCACAATCAAGACGTGTTGATATGCGCCTAGCGGCTTATATGATTGGCGTAAGAAAAATGGCTGAAGCTTCTCGCTTCCGTGGTTGGATCTAAAAGATTCAAATCGTGTATAAATTTATAGTTAAAATCATGTTCATTGCATTATCATTGAAATGATTTGTAAAAACTCCTATCATGTATTGATAGGAGTTTTTATTTTTTAGACGAACGAATTACATAGTGCATGGAAAGGCAGTGGAATAAAGATGAATGTTGAAGAAGTCATTATCATAGGTGGGGGCCCTTGTGGATTGGCTGCTGCAATCGCTCTTAAAGAAGTGGGAATACAGTCCCTGATCATTGAAAAAGGCAATGTGGTTGATTCCATTTACCGTTATCCGACACATCAAACATTTTTCAGTTCGAGTGAAAAACTGGAGATTGGTGATATCGCTTTTATAATCGAAAACCGTAAACCGGTCCGCAATCAGGCGCTAGCCTATTATAGGGAGGTAGTCAGAAGGAAAGAATTACGGGTCAATAAATTCGAAAAAGTGGAAAAGGTGGAAAAACGGGAAGACGGGAAGTTTTTAGTCAAAACATCGAAAGGTGACTATACAGCTCTACATGTGATCATATCGACCGGGTACTATGATCATCCTAACTATATGTGCATACCGGGTGAACAGCTCCCTAAAGTGTTTCATTACTTCAAGGAGGGCCATCCCTACTTTAATTGTGATGTTGCAGTCATCGGTGGCAAAAACTCAAGTGTGGATGCAGCTCTGGAATTAGTCAAATCAGGAGCAAGGGTTTCAGTCCTTTATAGAGGATCGGATTACTCTTCAAGTATCAAACCTTGGATCCTTCCGGAATTTGAATCATTAGTCCGCAATGGAACGATCAAGATGGAATTTAATGCGAATGTTGACAGGATAACGGAAGACAGTGTCATCTATCATGTAGGTGATGAGGAAAAAGTTATTAAAAATGATTTTGTATTTGCAATGACTGGTTACCATCCTGACCATTCCTTTTTAGCTTCAATGGGCATTACTATTGATAAGGAGACTGGAAGGCCTGCATATAACGAGGAAACGATGGAGACGAACGTTAAAGGTCTTTATATTGCAGGAGTTCTGGCAGCCGGAAATAATGCGAACGAAATCTTCATCGAGAACGGCAGGTTTCATGGTGGATTGATTGCTTATCATTTGGCTGTTAAAGAAAAATAATTTTATATAAATGAGGAGCTGGGACCGTATGGAAAAAATATCATTAATAACGACTGGGGGGACTATTGCCAGTAAAGAAACTGCGAATGGTATGTTGGCCTCTGGTGCATTGACTGGCCATGAGTTGGCATCACTTTGCGAATTGCCCAACGATATCGAGGTTAAAGTGGTTGATATTTTCCAGATTTCAAGCATGTCCATGTCCTTTGAGAAAATGCAACAGCTTAAATCAGCCATTCAAAAGGAACTGGAGGATCCTGAAGTTACGGGAATCGTCGTGACCCACGGTACGGATACACTTGAGGAAACGGCATATTTCCTTGATGTCACGAGTAAGGATCAACGTCCAATCGTAGTAACCGGCTCCCAACGGTCTCCTCAAGAGGTGGGTACTGATGTATATTCCAATCTAAGGAATTCGATATTATGCGCTGCGAGTGATCTTATTAGGGATGTTGGCGTAGTGGTCGTTTTTAATGAGCGGATCTATTCAGCAAAGTATGTCAAAAAAGTGCATGCTTCCAATTTGCAGGGGTTCGAATCTTTTGGCTATGGATATTTGGGGATAATTGATAATGATGTAGTCAGCATCTATCAAAAACCTTTACATAGGGAGTGTTATGATATTCAGAAAAGCATCCCCAGGGTGGATATCATCAAGTGCCATACAGGCGCTGATGGCCTCTTTATTGATGCTGCGGTTGCAAACGGAGCGAAAGGTATCGTGCTCGAGGGTGTAGGAAGGGGACAAGTTACCCCTGTAATGGTAAATTCCATACAAGCTGCAATCGATAAAGGCATAACGATCATCATGACTACAAGTGCAGAAGAAGGAAAAGTTTACCCAGCTTACGATTATGAAGGCAGTGCATTTGATTTAAAACAACGCGGTGTGATATTAGGCGCGGATTATGACAGCAAGAAGGCTAGAATTAAATTAGCTGTCATGCTGGCAAGCGAAAACCCTATGGATGAGACCTTCTTTAAGTACTGAAGGATTAAATAAAATTTGGAAGACTTGATTCTTGGATTCAGTTTTTCTTCATTCCATGGTACGATTAAGGAAAAGAAGATGAAAAGAGGGTCAGCTAATGCTGGTCATGTTGTCAGCGGCCATTGCGCCAGGATTGGCGCTACTGAGCTATTTCTATTTGAAAGATCAATATGAAACCGAACCGATATCGGTTGTGGTCAAAACATTTTTATTCGGTGTATTTCTTGTATTGCCGATTATGTTCATACAGTATGTGCTCGAAACCGAACATATCTTGAATACTGATTTAGCAAATGCTTTTTTATGGGCTGCACTTCTTGAGGAATTCTTCAAGTGGTTCATACTCATATATGTAATTTATCAGCATGTGGCATTCGATGAGCCATATGATGGTATCGTTTACGGAGCTGCAGTCTCCCTTGGATTCGCTACAATGGAGAATATTTTGTACCTGCTGGCCAACGGGGTGGAACACGCTTTTCTCAGGGCCGTTCTCCCAGTATCCAGTCACGCTTTGTTCGGTGTGATCATGGGATATTATTTGGGCAAGGCGAAATTTTCGGCTTCGAATAATAGGGTCTATTTATTATTGGCATTGATCATACCAATTTCTTTACATGGGGTTTACGATTATATTTTAGTTTCCCAAAAATTTTGGGTGTACTTTATCATGCCATTCATGATTTATCTATGGTGGCTAGGTATGAAAAAAGTAAAGAAAGCACGTTTGTTGTCTGACTTTCACGCAGAAAAACTTTCACAAAATCATTACCTTAGTAAATGACGAATATTATCAAAACGGAGTGCTGGCATATTTTGCCCGCTCCGTTTTTTTTATGTTTGGAATAAAAAAGCCAGTAAAGAAGAAAATAGAATTACATTAATTCAAGAAAAAGAGGAGTGTTTTTGATGAAAGGAATTTCGTCAAAATGGAAATGGCTTTTGCTGTTTTCGTGTATAACTATTTGTTTCGGAATTTACCCGGAAACAAGAACAAATGCCTTTTCGAGCCAAGTTATTCAAAAGGGTGCGGTTGGTGATGATGTAATTGAAATGCAGGCACGCCTACAAAACATCGGTTACTATAATGGAAAGATTGATGGAGTCTATGGGTGGGGCACCTATTGGGCTCTTCGAAACTTTCAACAAGATTTCGGTCTTCCAATCGATGGTTTGGCAGGGACCACAACAAAACAGAAGTTGGCGAATGCCTCTAATTTCAATAAACAATTTGTTCATGAACAGATCAATAAAGGGAACGAGTTCACCTATTATGGGGGAGTCCCCATTGAGAAACAGGTAAAAGCGAAAGGAAAGGGATCTTCGTCTGGAGGGACAACTTCCGGTAAGGCCCCTTCCAAAACAACGACATCAGCCAATCTTCCAGGAGGATATTCTCAAAACGATATACAGCTGATGGCGAATGCCGTTTATGGAGAGTCACGAGGGGAGCCGTATACAGGTCAGGTTGCCGTCGCAGCAGTAATACTGAATAGGGTGGAAAGTGCTGCCTTTCCTAATACCATTTCGGGAGTGATTTTTGAACCTGGGGCCTTTACGGCTGTTGCGGATGGACAGATTTGGCTGACACCGAACGAAAGGGCGAAAGAAGCCGTGGTGGATGCTATTAATGGGTGGGATCCAAGCGGTAATGCAGAATATTATTTTAATCCCGATACGGCAACAAGCAAATGGATCTGGTCAAGACAACAAATTAAAAGAATCGGAAAACATATCTTTTGTAAGTAAAGAGGTGAAGGAAAATGATCAGGAATATAGTGATTGCCCTGCTTGTTGTAGTTGTTGCGGGAACTGCATTCTGGGGCTATCAAGAACATAAGGAAAAAAATGCTGTATTAATCAACGCGGAAAATACGTATCAGCGAGCCTTTCATGATTTAAGCTATCAAGTGGATTTATTGCACGATAAGGTCGGCAGTACTTTGGCTATGAATTCACGTTATTCATTAAGTCCGGCTTTAACAGATGTTTGGCGTATCACTTCCGAAGCCCAAAGTGATGTCGGGCAGTTGCCATTGACATTGCTTCCTTTTAATAAGACAGAGGAATTCTTATCAAAAATTGCGGACTTCAGTTATAAAACAGCGGTACGTGACCTTGAAAAAGAACCACTGAATGATAAGGAATATGCGACTCTACAATCCTTGTACACACAGGCAGGGGACATCCAGGGCGAGTTAAGAAAAGTGCAGTATCTGGTCCTTAAAAACAATTTAAGATGGATGGATGTCGAAATGGCTCTTGCATCAGGGAAAGAAAGTTCGGATAACACGATCATCGACGGATTAAAGACGGTAGAGAAAAAAGTATCTGGGTACGGGGAAACGAATGAGATGAATCCGACTTTTACTTCTGCACAACAGAGGGATGAGAACTTCAAAAATTTGCAAGGTGAAACCATTACAAAGGAAGAAGCAATTGCGACGGCAAAAAACTATGCACACTCAAAAAGCAAAAATTTGCAGGTGAATGTTGAAGAGAATGGAAAAGGTTCCGATTATGGATTTTATAGTGTGAGCATCCTCGATAAAGATTCCAATACCGAATTGAATATGGATTTGACAAAAAAAGGCGGTTATCCTATTTGGTATATAAATAATAGGGACGTGAACAAAACAAATATTGATTTGAATCAAGCCTATACAAAAGCCGAAGATTTTTTAAAGGAACATGATTTCAGTTCACTTGAGTTATTTGAAAGTGCTCAGTACGATAATATCGCATTATTGAATTTCGTGACATCAGAAAATGGCGTCAAGATTTATCCTGATTCAGTCAAGGTCAAAATCGCCTTGGATGATGGATCCGTTATAGGGTTTTCAGCCGACGAGTATTTAAAATCACATAAAACCAGGGAAATAGGGAATCCAAACATATCCGAGAAAGAAGCCAAGGACAAAATAAACAGTAATGTAAAAATAATGGAAGAAGGAAAGGCGTTAATCACCAATGATATTGGTGAAGAAGTTCTTTGTTATGAATTTCTCGGTACGATTAAAGATGATACCTACCGTATTTTCATTAATGCAGATACCGGTCAAGAAGAAAAGGTGGATAAATTAAAGAATTCCGAACCTGTATACGAGAATTTAATTTAATTTAAATTTTTATCACGAATCATTAATTGTAGGGAAATGTGCTTAGTCACTTTCCCTTTTTCTTATTTCATGAAATAATACCTTAAATGATTATTGGATTATATGGGAAAATTCATGGGTAATATTATGTGTTTTCCTTCCTATCAAAAAGGACGTGGACGACGATGTTCAAAATTGGTGATATATTAATGCTCGAACCGAAATATCCATCACAGAAGGACTGCATGTAACCTTGGATACTGCCATCATCCAGAACATTCCGAGTTTACCCCTTTTGCGCATTAACGGAGGATATCAGTGCAGGCGGAGCTTCCATAAGGCTTATAAAAGGAACTAATCTACAATCGGTTTCGCAATTATACCTGTGGATGGCGCTTACGCTAAAAATCAGGTGAGATTCATTATTAAAAGTTAAAAAGCAAAGTCATTCGCGTAACGGAGAAAGAACATGGAGATATGCTTCTGCACGTCCAATTTCTTGAACCTACAAAAAATGATGTACAGTCATTAATGAGATTTATATTTGAAAAGCAGGTCGATTTAAAGAAAAAAGGCTTGTATGTTTAACATGATTGAATGAAAAATAGCGATTCCATCCATACTGCTAATATAAACAGATGGAGGGTGCGGCTTTTGAAAACATTTGAAAGACTATTAATTAAAGTGATCATCATCCAATTGGCCTGCTTATTTTTTTTCCAGTTCCTTTTGAGCATGGAGGATCAAATCTTTGATTTGACCAAGCTCTCGAGGTATGAAGGTGTCACTAGCAATAATTATACGAAAATCATTGAAACATTCAATGGGACCGATAAGTAAAAGCGGTGTTCCGCTTTTTTTGTATGAAGATTTTCAGGTAAAGGATAACTTTTGATGGCTGTAGTGATCAAAAAAAAGAACAAAAGTGATTTTGAACGTACACATCCCTTTTATTAATGATTTTCCCGCTAGTTGTGATAAAATGAAAGGGTACTAAATAATCAGCATGATTGTAGGATTTTTGGGAGGATTTATGGAAAAAAAATTATCAGTCGCAATCGATGGACCAGCTGCTGCTGGAAAAAGCACGGTTGCTAAAATTGTTGCAGAAAAGTTCAATTACATATATGTGGATACAGGTGCAATGTACAGGGCACTTACCTATAAGGCCCTTAATCAAGAGATTCGCCTGGATGATGAACAAGCATTATCAGAAGTTCTCATCAATACGGAAATCGAATTAAGACCAAGTGAAAATGGACAGTTGGTGTTCTTGGATAATGAGGACGTGACAGCCCAAATCAGGAACAATGAAGTGACTGGTTCCGTTTCGGAAGTGGCAAAGCACCGGAGCATCAGGGAAGAATTGGTTCGCAGGCAGCAAATCTTTGGTGAAAATGGCGGTGTCGTCATGGATGGCAGGGACATCGGTACGCATGTTTTACCAAACGCCGAAGTAAAGGTATTTCTAATCGCTTCTGTGGATGAAAGGGCACAGCGGAGGCATCAGGAAAATATATTGAAAGGTTTTCCATCAGATATCGAAAAATTAAGGGAAGAAATTGCAACGAGGGACAAGCTGGACTCGGAACGCGAGGTATCGCCCCTGAAAAAGGCGGCAGATGCTATCGAAATTGATACGACTTCTTTATCGATTCAGGAAGTTGCAGAAAGTATCATGTCTTTAATAGAAGAGAGGAAAAGATAAAATTGGATTTTTACACATTTGCCAAAAACGTCGTAAAAGGCGTTTTAACGCCTGCGTATAGGGTTAAGACGCTCGGAAAGGAACATATCCCTAAAGATGGCGGAGTATTGATCTGTGCCAATCACATTGATAATTTGGATCCGCCTGTAGTTGGCATGACATCTCCAAGGGATATTCATTTCATGGCGAAGGAAGAGTTGTTTCAAGCACCTGTTTTAAAGGGGATATTACCCAGAGTGAATGCTTTTCCGGTTAAGCGGGGCAATAGCGATCGTGAATCCCTTAGAAAAGGTTTAAAGCTTTTGAAGGAGGGCAAGGCGATTGGTCTGTTTCCCGAGGGAACCAGAAGCAAGACTGGTGAATTGGGAGAAGGTTTGGCGGGTGCTGGATTTTTCGCGTTGCGGTCTGATGCCGTTATCATACCCTGTGCAATCATCGGCCCATATAAATTTTTGCGTCCGTTGAAAGTCGTTTACGGTCCACCGATAAATTTTACCGAATATCGCGAACAGAAAGTATCAGCCGATGAAGCTACAAAAATCATCATGGACCAAATTGGGAAATTGATTTCCAAGCATAAATAGTCGTTCATACTTGACAATTTTCTGATTTTGTTAGAATTTATAAAATAAGGGTATTGTTCCTTATTGCGGATGAATGGGAATATAACTTTTATTACTCTAAAAAAACTGTTTTTATCTTTAGTAGGAAAGTGTTTTTATTGAACCACTTTAAATAAAATATGTGGCCGATGAAGAGGAAGTTTGCTGATCAGTCATGGGTTAAGGAGGAGTTAGTAATGACAGAAGATATGAACCAGGTAGAAGTGAACAATTACAAAGTTGGGGATCAAGTTAAAGCAACCGTTTCAAAGGTAGAAGAAAAACAGGTCATTGTCGATGTGGAAAACAGCAAGACTGATGGAATCATACCCATCAGCGAGCTTTCAAGCCTGCATGTCGAAAAGGCGTCAGATGCCGTTTCGGAAGGTGATGCATTGGAGCTGGAAGTAATTAAAGTCGAAGAAGAAGCTCTCATTCTATCAAAACGTAAAATTGACGCTCTTAAAGCATGGGATGACCTGGAATTGAAATTTGAAAATGGAGACGTATTTGAGGCTGAAGTTAAAGATGTCGTCAAAGGCGGGCTTGTTGTAGATCTAGGCGTACGTGGTTTTGTTCCAGCTTCTCTAGTAGAAGACTATTTCGTTGAAGACTTTTCTGATTACAAAAACAAAACTTTAACATTCAAGATCGTTGAGCTTGAGAAAGACAAGAATCGCTTAATCCTCTCACATCGGGCAGTGGTCCAAGACCAAAAGGAAAAGCAAAAAGCAAACGTTTTGGATAAGATTGAAAGCGGGCAATTGCTTGAGGGCGTGGTCCAAAGGATTACCGATTTTGGTGCCTTCGTGGATATTGGAGGAGTAGACGGCCTTGTCCACATTTCCCAGCTTTCCCATCAGCATGTCGACAAGGCATCCGACGTCGTTTCCGAAGGGGATAAGGTGCAGGTGAAAGTACTATCCATCGATCGTGACAATGAAAGGATTTCACTTTCCATTAAGGATACCCTTCCGGGACCTTGGGCAGGCATTGCAGAAAAAGCGGCCAAAGGCTCAACACTGGAAGGTATCGTTAAACGCCTTGTTTCTTTCGGTGCATTCGTGGAGATTTTTCCAGGAGTAGAAGGGCTTGTCCATATTTCTCAGATTTCGCACAAGCATATTGCCACACCGCAAGAAGTACTTAAAGAAGGCCAGTCTGTGGAAGTGAAAGTGCTGGAAGTCAATGAAACGGATCAACGTCTATCATTGAGCATTAAGGAACTTGAAGAACCTCAATCCAATTACAACACATCAGATTATGAGCTCCCTGAAGAATCGAAGGGATTTCAGCTAGGTGAAATGATCGGTGATCAATTGAAAAAACTAAAATAAGATTATAATGGTGATGGCCTTGGAGAGAAAACAACGAAAATTAGATCATATAGAATTTGCGCTAAAGACAGGACAGCAGCATAAAACCGGACTAGAAGATATTTCGTTTATTCACCAAAGCTTACCAGGTATTTCCTTGAATAATGTGAACCTCACATCAGAAGTTGGCGAACTTGAATTAAGTTCGCCAATTTTTATAAATGCCATGACCGGAGGCGGAGGCCCTGAAACCGAAAAATTGAATGGTGACCTAGCCATTGCTGCACGGGAAACAGGAATCGCCATGGCGGTAGGATCGCAAATGGCAGCCATCAAGGATTCTAGCCAGCAAGCTTCTTTTAAAGTTGTAAGGAGGGAAAATCCTGATGGTGTGTTGATTGGTAATCTAGGTGGTGAAGCAACAGTCGAACAGGCTAAGCGGGCCATCGAAATGATCGGGGCCAATGCCCTTCAGATTCATATTAACGTCATCCAAGAATTGACGATGCCTGAAGGGGACAGGGATTTTGCGGGTACCCTTTCGAGAATAGAAAAAATCAGCAGAACGATCGGAATTCCTGTCATCGTAAAAGAGGTTGGATTTGGGATGAGTATGGAAACGGTGCAGCAATTACATTCCGTGGGTGTTTCGATTATTGATGTAGGCGGGTTTGGCGGAACGAATTTTGCTAAAATCGAGAATGAAAGACGAGCAAAAATACTCGGATATTTTAATGAATGGGGCATACCGACAGCCGCTTCGATTGTCGAAGCAGTTAATGTTTCACCACAGTTATCAGTCATTGGGTCGGGTGGCATCCAAAGCCCTTTGGAAATTACAAAAAGCCTAGCATTAGGAGCGAAAGGTGTCGGATTGGCCGGACATTTCCTCAAGCTCTATAAAGAGCTGGGCCTGGAAAAATTGATTAAAGAAATAAATTACATACATGAAGACTTGAAGGTCATCATGACTGCACTCGGGTGCGCTAATATCTCAGAGCTAAGGAAATCGAAATTAGTCATCAAAGGAAATACCTATCATTGGTTGTCTCAAAGAGGCATTGATTGTTCGGCTTATGCTAAATGAATGACTACAAAAGAAGCATCTCATTTGAAACGAATTGAGATGCTTCTTTTTGTTCAGGAATAGACTTAACTATTCCTTTTTCGTGCCTCTTCAGGGCTTTCCATTCTTGTTGCCCCTTTATGATCCAGTGATTGGTCCCTGTCGGACTCCACCCGTTTACTTTCTTTCAATTTCTTCTCTTGCCGATCTTTTCCCATGTTCACACCTCCTTTTTAAATGGTAAGGGGAAGGTTTTCCTCATCAAATGCCGTGCTTTACGTTTATACTTTGAATAAACAAGCCATAATGTTCCTAAAAGGGGGACGGCAGCATGGATGGAATTATATTTTATTGGATTTCATGGATAGTTTGGGTCATTGTCATGTTTTTTATTCCGAAAACGGTTCCCTTTCGTTTTGATTTTATTTTTCATCTATTAGCCGTAATGGTTTTAGCGGGCTATAAACTGGAGGCTCCTTTGGTTTCCGTGCATTTGAGCGGTCCGTATCTTTTCTTTATACTGTTTGTGTATATTAGGAAGAAATCAATCATCAAGATAATGGAACTGATCAGCGGAAGTCTTATTATCACTCTCGCTTATGCAAGCTTTCAACTTTTTTCTTTGCTTGATCCGATATGGCTTATTATGAAACCCTCTTATCTTTTGTGTATTTTCCTGAATTATCTTATCCTACTACTTTTTAAAAATTGGAAACATCGATTATTCGTCCTTTTAATTGGGATGATGATGGGAGATATCATATATTCTGGATTGCTTGCTTACCACTCTTTACCTTATGTGGCCCTTGCTTACGCATGGCATGATAATGCAGTGCTGGTATTGGGCGCAAACATACTGTGGAGAATGTTGGAACTGGTTGGCCAATACATTTATTTAATATCCCAATCGAGATTTTTATCAAAACAGGGAAAAGAGAATTTTAATCAATGAAGTGTATGCTGAAAAATAAGTATGGGGTATTAGCCGCTTTATCAAAAGGCAGAAGTATAAATGGAACCAATTGGAATTGGAAGGCTTTTATTCATACAATCATTGTTGATTGGCGAGAAATTTGTTACTATAGGATAGTTAGAGGTCTGTAGATAAATCGTAAAATGCTCTAAACAATTAAAAAGGAAGCCGTATGTCGAAGCTTTCTTCATTTTTTTGGGCTGATTATAATCAAGTTTGAGCATGCAGAGGGTTCAGCTTCACGTCACCTCAGGAACTGGGGCGTCAAGTGGACAAACTGCCCGTGAATACTAGATGAGATTAACTGAACATCAGTTGGGATTTTCATACTGATGAAAGATTCCTTTAAATGATGATGGATACAGCCTTTTCCTTTTAAAGGAAATAATGAAAATCAATAATGCAAAGCAACCGTAATAAATGCATTCATGAATTTCGTGACTTTGACAGAGATATAGTAGCAGAAAGGGTGAATAGCAATGCCAAAACCGGTAATTGCGATAGTCGGTCGTCCGAACGTGGGAAAATCGACAATCTTTAATAGGATAGTTGGAGAACGGGTTTCGATTGTCGAAGACGTTCCTGGAGTAACTCGGGACAGGATTTATAGTTCTGGTGAATGGTTGACACATGATTTTAACATTATTGATACAGGTGGAATTGATATCGGTGACGAGCCGTTTCTAGAACAAATTCGCCAGCAGGCTGAAATTGCCATCGACGAAGCCGATGTGATAATTTTTATGACGAATGGTCGTGAAGGGGTAACGGCTGCTGATGAAGAAGTCGCTAAGATACTCTATAAATCGAGGAAGCCAGTTGTCCTTGCAGTAAATAAAGTCGATAACCCAGAAATGAAAGATCAAATTTATGATTTCTATGCGTTAGGTTTTGGCGATCCATTCCCGATCTCTGGGTCTCATGGACTTGGTCTTGGTGATCTTCTGGATGAAGCGGCCAAACATTTCCCTAAATTCAGCGGCCAGGATTATGGTGATGATGTCATTAAATTCAGTTTGATTGGAAGACCTAACGTAGGTAAATCATCTCTGGTCAATGCATTGTTAGGTGAAGAACGTGTCATTGTAAGTGATATTGAAGGTACGACTCGCGACGCGATTGACTCTCCTTATAAATACAATGGCAAAGAATATGTCATTATTGATACAGCAGGGATGCGGAAAAAAGGTAAAGTGTATGAAAGCACGGAAAAATATAGCGTACTTCGTGCATTAAGGGCAATTGAACGTTCAGACGTTGTTCTTGTGGTCCTGAACGCTGAAGAAGGTATTCGTGAGCAGGATAAAAAAATTGCCGGATATGCCCATGAAGCGGGTAGGGCGGTCATCATCGTCGTCAATAAGTGGGATGCCATCGAGAAAGATGAAAAAACGATGAAGGATTTTGAAGATAAGATCCGTGCCCATTTCCTATTCTTGGATTATGCGCCAATCATTTATCTTTCTGCCTTAACGAAAAAACGGACACATACCTTAATACCGGTCATTGATCAGGCTAGTGAGAATCATGCTATCCGGGTTCAGACAAATGTATTGAATGAAGTGGTCATGGATGCCGTGGCGATGAATCCGACACCGACACATAATGGCAACCGTTTGAAAATTTATTATACGACTCAGGTAGCGATCAAGCCGCCAACTTTCGTTGTATTCGTTAACGATCCGGAGTTATTGCATTTCTCATATGAGAGATTTTTAGAAAATCGAATTAGGGATGCCTTTGGTTTTGAAGGAACACCAATACGAATTTTTGGACGCCAGAGGAAATAGTAAAGGTGGTTATAACATGGTGAAAGATAAAGAAAGTATCGCAGTGATTGGAGCTGGGAGCTGGGGAACTGCTTTAGCGCTCGTAATCGCTGATAACCAGCATGAAGTGAGATTATGGGGACATAATCAGAAACAAATCAATGAAATAAATCAAAATCATACGAATGAAAAATACTTGCCTGGGATTGAATTACCTTTGGGGATTAAAGGCTATTCTTCGATTAAGGAAGCATTGGTCGGGATTGAAATAATAATTTTGGCTGTGCCGACCAAAGCCTACCGGGAAGTGCTTGGTCAGATTGAAGAGGCTCATGATAAGCCATTGACAATCGTTCATGTGAGTAAGGGGATTGAACCTGATTCCCTGCTTCGTATATCGGAGATGATTGAAGAAGTCTCCTCGGCGGATTGGCTGAAAGATATAGTGGTTCTTTCAGGACCGAGTCATGCAGAAGAAGTCAGTCTACGTCACCCGACAACAGTTGCCGTTTCTTCAAAGAATATGAAAGCTGCCGAAAGGGTTCAGGACATCTTTATCAATAATAATTTCCGTGTTTATACAAATCCGGATTTGATTGGTGTTGAAATCGGAGGGGCATTAAAGAACATCATTGCTTTGGCTGCCGGCATTACGGATGGTTTAGGCTACGGGGATAATGCCAAAGCTGCATTAATGACACGAGGATTGGCTGAAATATCCCGTCTAGGGGTGGCCATGGGGGCTAACCCACTAACGTTTTCAGGTTTAGCTGGAATTGGCGACTTGATCGTCACTTGTACAAGCGTCCATTCCCGTAATTGGAGAGCTGGGAATATGCTTGGTAAAGGGCAAAAGCTTGAAGAAGTTTTGGAAAACATGGGTATGGTCGTTGAAGGTGTCAGAACCACTAAAGCCGCCTATCAACTAGCTCAAAAGTACGAAGTGAACATGCCGATCACTGAAGCCTTGTACGATGTTTTATTCAATGGGGAAGAAGTGAAAAAGGCAGTTGACCTTTTGATGAATCGTTCAAAAACGAATGAGATGGAAGAACTTTTTAACATATTGGATAGCAGGCAGCAAGATTAACCTCCAATCTGTTGATTTTCATAAAAGAATTTCATTAAATTAGGCATTTGATGATGCGCCTTGCCGTGTATCAGCATACAATGCAACGAAAGTAAACTAGTAATTTGACCTCGGCACGGGGGATTTAGTCAAATGAGCAGAAGATATCTAGATATCTTCTGCTTTTTTTTATGGGCAAAAAATCATCTGTTCTCTTTTGATTTATGAATAATTGAATAAGTTATTCAAAATTGCATAAAGCATTCTACATATTTCCTTGCTTTTTGTTAAAAATCGACTATTTTTTTTGGTATGAAAATTGCGTAGTGTAATATGACCAAAAAAATATATGGGAGGCGAGAAAAGTTGGTTAACTTTTCTCGTTAAAAAAGGAAGGGGAATGATACATGCAAACAGGTAAACTGAAAAGGTCTTTAAAATTATGGCATATCGTATTGCTTGGTGTTGGATATATGACTCCGATGGTCGTTTTTGATACATTCGGGATAGTTTCCGGAAAAACAGGGGGGCATGTGCCAACCGCATATGTCATCGCTCTTTTAGCGATGTTATTTACTGCAGCCAGTTATGGGAAAATGGTGAAAATTTATCCTCAGGCAGGTTCATCCTATACTTACACACAAAAAACGATCAATCCACATTTAGGCTTCCTTGTCGGGTGGTCTTCCTTACTTGATTATTTATTTTTACCTATGGTGAATGGCATTTTAACAAAAATATACTTAACTGCTCTTTTTCCGGAAGTATACCCGTGGATATGGGTGGTGGCATTTGTCCTTTTAATGACAGTCATTAACTTATTCAATGTTAATTTTGCAGCCAACTTTAATAGCTTCCTTGTTTTTTTTCAAATGTTGGTCATCGTAATTTTTGTGGCACTTGTCGTTAAAGGAGTCATGGGTGGAGAAGGGACTGGAGATGTCTTATCGGTTCAGCCATTCATCGGGCCTCATATGGAAATGTCGACGCTCATAGCTGGTGCTACAATCCTTTGTTTTTCTTTCTTGGGGTTTGACGCAGTCACTACTTTATCGGAAGAAACACCGAATCCATCCAAAACGGTTCCCCGGGCCATCTTTTTGACTGCCCTTATCGGAGGGGTTTTATTTGTGACGGCATCATTCTTTACACAGTTATTTTTTCCGGATGTTTCCCGTTTTAGCGATCCTGAAGCAGCTTCTCCGGAAATTGCCCTTTTCGTGGGCGGGAAGTTATTTCAGTCTTTCTTCCTTGCAGGAACCTTATGCGGTACCCTTGCCTCCGGTCTTGCATCTCATGCTAGTGTTTCTAGGTTGCTATATGTCATGGGGCGTGACCAAATGATCCCGAAAAAACTATTTGGGTTTGTCCACCCCAAATACAACACGCCGTTTTTTAATGTCATATTTGTTGGGTCCATATCATTGGTTGCCTTATTCCTTGATTTGGTTACGGCCACTTCCCTCATAAACTTTGGGGCTTTAATCGCTTTTACCTTCGTGAATATTTGCGTAATCGTCCATGCAATAAGAAACAAAAGCTTCAGAACGATTAAAGGATTTCTTTCAACTATTCTGTCCCCGGTTTTAGGCGCGGCTTCGGTGTTCATCCTTTGGCTTAATCTCGAGATAAATTCCTTGATTTTAGGAATTGTCTGGGCGGTAATTGGGATTGGTTATCTTCTGTATCGAACAAAATGGTTTACGGAATCCCCTCCGCTATTCCGTTTTGAAGAAGCACAGTGAATGTACTCGATTCATGAAACGAAGGAGGTTGTTATATGGCTGATGAGAAAGTGAAGAGGTCGATAATGCTCATGCCTGTTGTTCTATCGTACTGGCGTTAGTAAGGATGTTTAACGTTTATGGGATTGCGCATAGATGTCACATGGAATGGTTCCGGGAGACTGCGAGCTCGGATATAATGGTGATGCTTTTCACTGCATACAGTTATGGACTGATGGCAGGTAAATGCGTATACGCAAAGAGTCTATTAATACATATACCGGTTTTCTTGTAGGTTAATCGAGTCTGATGGATTAATTATTCATTCCAATGGTCAATTCCTTATTTTTCAGCATTTTCTTTTCAGTAGCTTTGCCTTCGGTACCGGCTAATGCATGGATATTGAGTTTACTGATTATTGTGACGTTTATCTATGTCATGAGGGTGAGAATAGCTACGAAAACAAATGCTGTACTAAAGCTCGTCGCCTTGCTTTTCATGGTCATATTCATTGTTTTATCTATCAATGAAATTACATGAATGAAGAAGTAAAAGTGACGGTAGCAGAAGCTTTGAAGGCATGTACCCTTGGGTCCTTAAAGTGTTTTATTAACCTTTATGGATAGCAAACAGGTATGGAACTGTATTGATGGTTAAAGCTGACTTATCTTTAATAAAAAGCCTAGGGCGACGAGTACTAAAGACCATCCACGAATCATAACAATCAGGTTAAGCAAAGGCTAACCTGATTAGAATTTATAAGAAAAGGTTAACGGTCCTCTATAATAAGGTGCATATCTGGTTTTTAGGTTAAAAGGGTCCGTTAAAGGACCCTTTTGTTGTGGATCGAATAAAGGTAAATGCTGGATATGGATAATGGTGCATGTTATTTTTTATCTAGCAATTCAGAATTGTGATAAAATATAGGTTAGGTTACAAAAGGAGAGTGAAACTATGTTATCTATTCCGGATGATAAAATAAGACCATTCATAACTATAACAATTGATCAGCCTACATTATCAGACAAAAAAATTCATGAGATACAGGAACCTTTCTTCTTTCTTATGAAGGAAAATCAAGTGTTTGCGTATATCCGCATGGATGACCTCCCGTTAAATGAAAAAATAACGACAGTCGATCAGCTTTTACAGTATGCTTTTTCGATTGATAATGTCTGTAAATTAACTCCTAACATTTCCTTGCCGCTTCTGTTTCAAATTATCGGTGAACCTATCGTACTGATAAAAATGGATGATGGCCTGCTTACCGGTTATGTAAAAAGGGAAGATGTGTTAGCTGAATTATTCAAACAGGACAGCAAACAAAATTTAGACCTGCTAAATGTTATTTTAACCTCCATTCCTATGGGGATTTTTGTGGCTGATAAAGATAAAAATATCGTGAATTTCAATGAATCAGGCTTGAAGATGATAAAAAAGCCTTCAGAACAAGTCCTTAATGAACCTGCTGCGAACATCTTTAATAAGCAGCATATACATAGCGTGTTTGCCAGCGGGAGCAGTATTTTGAATCAGCTGGAGATTACTGATGTCATGAGTGTGCTTGTCGACTATAGCCCGATTCTGAACCATGAAAAAGAAGTCGAAGGCCTGATCATCATCGTTCAGGATTTACCGATGGTTGAGGAAATGGCCATGGAAATAGAATTGATAAAAAGTTCGAATAAAGACTTGAATGCCATTTTAGCGAATATCTATGATGAAATACTTGTAGTCAATCAAAAAGGAGAGCTGCTGCGCTATAGTGACAGCATCATCTCAGGATTCTGGGGGAAGGATTTAAAAGATTATATCGGGAAGAATCTCTTGCAATTAGAAGATGAAGGGATATTTAATCCTTCGGTCACCCGGTTAGTCCTTGAACAAAAAAAGAAAGTATCGATTGTACAAGATACGAAAATGAATAAGAAAGTCCTTTCCGTCGGCACCCCTGTGTTCAATGAAAAAGGGGATATAGATCGAATAGTCATTGCATCACGGGATATAACGGAAACGACACAATTGAAAACGGAATTAAATGAAATGAGGAAAGAGCTGGACTCTTTCAAAAAACAGGATCAGTTTTATAAAGAGTTGGTTTTTGCAAGTCCTAAAATGGAGCAGATAATCAGCCAAGTCAAGAAAATCGCACATTTTTCATCTACTGTGTTAATCAACGGGGAGTCGGGAGTAGGTAAAGAAGTGATAGCCGAAGCCATTCATAAAATGGGCAGGCGATCCAAGCAACCTTTCCTGAAGATAAATTGCGGGGCGATTCCCGAAAACCTCCTCGAAAGTGAATTGTTTGGTTATACGAAGGGTTCCTTTACAGGAGCGGATAAAAATGGGAAGGTAGGATACTTTCAACAGGCCAATAAAGGTGTTTTATTCCTTGATGAAGTGGGTGACATGCCTATACATCTGCAAGTCAAGCTGCTGCGGGTCCTCCAGGAACAGGAAGTGATTCCGATTGGCAGCACTACACCCATTTCTATTGATGTTCAAATTGTTGCGGCCACGAATAAGAGTCTGGAAAAAATGGTCGAGATGGGGACGTTCAGAGAAGATTTATTCTATCGATTGAACGTCATACCCATACATGTGCCCCCTTTAAGGGAAAGGCCGGAGGATATACCACCGCTAGCCTTTCATTTCCTGCAAAAATTGAATGAAAGGTATCAGCGGAATTACCACTTTTCCCCCGATGCGTTAAATATACTGGAAGTCTATACCTGGCCGGGGAACATTCGTGAGTTACAGAACATGATTGAAAGATTGGTTGTTTCTGCAGATGAAGAGATGATCGATGCTGACTTCATTCAAAGGTTCATACCTGTGGGCAGTGACTTTAAACAAACGAAACCAATCATTACGAGAATCCTTCCACTGCAGGAAGCACAGGATCATGTCGAAGAACAATTGATCATGCTTGCCATGAAACAGTATAAAACTACGACCAAAGCGGCAAAAGCGCTTGGGATAAGTCAATCGTCAGTGAGCAGGAAGTATCAAAAAGTGTTAGCTGAACAGAGTAAGAAAATCGAAAAAAATGCATATTGAATAAAAGCCGTTGCCGAGTGATGAAATTCACTTGTCAACGGCTTTTGTTTTTATGCAAGCATTTGGGAAGCTTTTTTTATGATATTCCAAGGATGATTATGCAAAGGGAAATAGTGATATGCATATTTGCATAGTTTTAGAGTGATTTTTCAAAAAAAATGCGATTTTATTGGTCAATTAACTTGGCATGGTTCTTGCTTGAATAGTAAGTATAAGAAAAAAGGGAGGTAAGCATCAAAGTTTCATAAAGAAGCAATTTAAATTAACCATCAACTAAAGTTATAAAAAAAGGAGATTTTAAAATGTCAATTAACGTAGAGAGTAAAAACACTCAAGCTAACCAATCAGCAACTCAAGATTATATTAAAAAAGTGCTTCAATTAATCGAACAAAAAGAAATTTCAAAAGAAGATGCGCAGTGGGTAACAAAAGAAACGGTCGAGAATTTCCGTAACCATGTAAACCCAGGGTTTTTGGAATACCGGAAGACGGTCACTAAAGACACACAATTCGCTTCGGTGGAGTGGTCTGATCAAGATTCCTGTTTTACGGATGTAAATGGAAAAAAATATATTGATTGTTTAGGTGGCTTTGGTATTTATAATGTTGGCCATCGTAACCCTAAAGTAGTAAAGGCTGTAACCGATCAATTGCAAAGACAAGCCCTTCATAGCCAGGACTTACTTGATCCATTACGTGCAATGCTTGCCAAGATCCTTGCCGAAATCACGCCGGGAGATCTAAAATACTCGTTCTTTACGAATAGCGGTACAGAGAGTGTGGAGGCTGCACTTAAGCTTGCTAAAATGTACAGTGACCGTTACACGATCATTTCCACGACAAAATCATTTCATGGGAAAAGCCTTGGTTCACTGTCGGCAACGGCAAAGGGCATGTTCAGAAAACCGTTCATTCCATTGATACCAGGTGTGCGTCATGTACCTTTCGGTGATTTGGATATGATGAGAAAAACGTTTGAAAGTTGTGCGTTGGTCGGTGAAGATGTTGCTGCTGTGCTGTTGGAGCCTATCCAGGGCGAAGGTGGGGTCATCCTTCCTCCGCAAGGTTATTTAAAGCAGGTTAGGGCATTATGTGATGAATATGATGCGTTATTGATCTTGGATGAAGTGCAAACAGGAATGGGCCGTACAGGTAAAATGTTCGCTTCTGAGCTATATGATGTTGTTCCGGACATTATTTGTTTAGCGAAAGCATTTGGTGGCGGAGTAATGCCTGCAGGGGCTGTCGTAGCCAATGAGAAAGTGTTTAAAAGCTGGTTCGACAATCCATTCATGCATACTACCACTTTTGGAGGAAATCCACTAGCTTGTGCTGCGGCCATTGCTACTATCGATGTTCTTTTGGAAGAAAACTTACCGCAGCGTGCTGCACAAGTTGGTGAATACTTCTTAAATGGGTTAAAGGAAGTGGCTGATGAGCACAAAGATAAGGTTTTGGAGATTCGCGGCCAAGGTTTGATGATTGGTATTGAGTTCCATAAAGACGAAGTGGGTTATGAATTCTCAAAAGCCCTCTTTGATAAAGGCATCTTGGTAGCAGGTACGCTTATAAATTCCAAAACAATCAGGATTGAGCCGTCTTTGACTATTCAGTTGGATGAAGTCGATACAGTCATTAAAGCGTTCAAAGAGGTCTTGCCGACGCTTCAATCTTAATTTAAGTAAGCAGAAAAACAGCCTTTGGGCTGTTTTTTTGTTGATTGAAGGTATGGAAATTACTATACATATTTCTTGTTATATACCTGTACCTCAAAAATTTTTTTCGCGAAAATGAGTCATGAAAAACGGGAATTACACAGATTGGACAAGGATTTAATTCCTTTAACGTAATTTGGTATGTTATAATAATTTCTGGAAAAAGGAGTGATGAAGATATGACACCTGCTCTGCAAAAAATGTGGATATCCTTTATAGCTATGGGCTTTATGGTTATCTCTATATTTCTAATCTACTTAAGCCGTTATAAATTAAAAGGTTTTTGGAGAGTCTTGACAGCAATTATCGCATACATACTTATGATTCTAGCCGGCTTGATCATCCTTATCGTTGTTCTTAGCGGGCCAACCACTTGATAGGTGAGGAGAAATGATGAGAAATTTTTTCAAAATATTATGTTTATTATGCATCTCTGTATCATTATCTGGCTGTTTATATCCGGAGAAGCAAAAAATGCAAAACCAACTGCCTTATAAAGAGCAAATACAATCTGTCCAAAGTGCAGTGGACCAATTTCAGAAAGATGAAGGCGGCATACTGCCCATCGTTACAAAAGATGCAGTTACACCGATTTATCAAAAATATGTCATAAAATTTTCTAAGATTTCACCGAGGTATATGGCTGAACCACCTGACAATGCCTTTGAATCAGGAGGTGTCTTTCAATACATCCTCGTTAATGTGGAAAAGGATCCGACTGTAAAGCTGTTGGATGTCAGGATGGCGCAGAAGATTCAGGATGTTTCCTTGAGATTGACTGCTTATCAGCAAAGCAACGGATACCCGCCATTTAAGGAAAGGTTATCTGATAATGTCTTCACGCTTGATTATGAGAAAATGGGCCTGAAGGAAGCTCCGACGGTCACGAGCCCATTTTCACAAAAAGACTTATATCTTGTAGTCGATGGTCAAGGCAGCATTTTTGTTGATTATACCCCAGACTTACTTGAGGCATTGAAGAAGCATGAGGGGAAAATCAAGCCAGGTGAAGATATCCGGGAACTGCTGGTTCAGGGTTCGGAGTTCGTCCCTGCCTATTCATTACCATATACAATTGATGAAAAAACAAATAATCCAATATTTCTTACAAAATAGGCATAACCCTTCTTCTGCAAAATATATTGTAGGGGAAGGGTTATTTCTTTTATCTTTATTTCATCTTACTTTTAAAATAACAACCCTTATATAAAATTTCTGGTGGAGGAAGGGATTGAACCAGGGAAATAATTGGAATAAATTTTTAGGACAACATCATAGATATATAATGTCCTAAATAAATGCAAATGGATAAACGAAATCCCAAAACTCTAATTCGGGAGGGGATACCTTGGAAAAGGTAGATATTTTTAAAGATATAGCTGAACGGACCGGTGGCGATATATACTTGGGGGTGGTCGGTGCCGTCAGGACTGGAAAATCCACATTTATTAAAAAATTCATGGAGCTAGTTGTCATTCCGAATATTCCTTCAGAGGCGGACCGTGCCAGAGCACAGGATGAATTGCCTCAAAGTGCAGCTGGAAAGACGATCATGACAACGGAACCCAAATTCGTACCGAACCAGGCAGCATCGATTCAAGTAGCTGAAGGTCTCGACGTGAACATCCGTTTAGTCGATTGTGTTGGTTATACAATACCTGGAGCTAAAGGGTATGAAGATGAAAATGGTCCACGCATGATTCACACGCCTTGGTATGAAGAGCCGATTCCGTTCAATGAAGCGGCTGAGATCGGTACTCGCAAAGTAATTCAGGATCATTCCACATTAGGCGTAGTCGTTACGACGGATGGATCAATTGGAGAAATTCCGCGAAGTGATTATTTAGAGGCCGAGGAAAGGGTTGTCGAAGAATTGAAGGAGGTTGGCAAGCCATTTATCATGATTGTCAATTCCGTTCAGCCTCATCACCCGAATACGGTAGCACTAAGGGAATCCCTGCAGGAAAAGTATGATATCCCTGTATTGGCCATGAGTGTCGAAGGAATGCGAGAATCGGATGTTTACAGCGTACTTCGCGAGGCCCTGTACGAATTTCCTGTTCTCGAGGTCAATGTTAATCTCCCGAGCTGGGTAATGGTTCTTCGCGAGGATCATTGGTTAAGGGAAAGTTACCAGGAAGCGGTCAAAGAGACCGTTAAGGATATTAAACGCCTGAGGGATGTTGATCGTGTAGTCGGTCATTTCAATGAATTCGAGTTCATTGACCGTGCCGCGCTTGCAGGCATTGAGATGGGGCAGGGGGTTGCAGAAATCGACCTATACGCCCCAGATGAACTCTATGATGATATTCTGAAGGAAATTGTCGGTGTGGAGATTCGGGGCAAGGATCATCTGTTATCTTTGATGCAGGACTTTGCGTATGCGAAAGCAGAATATGATCAGGTGGCCGATGCATTGAGAATGGTCAAACAAACTGGATATGGTGTCGCAGCCCCATCCCTTAACGATATGAGTCTTGATGAACCGGAAATCATCCGTCAGGGAGCCAGGTTCGGTGTCAGGCTAAAAGCCGTAGCTCCTTCCATCCATATGATCAAAGTCGATGTCGAATCCGAGTTTTCGCCAATCATCGGTACGGAAAAGCAAAGTGAGGAATTAGTCCGGTATCTGATGCAGGATTTCGAAGACAATCCACTTTCCATTTGGAACTCCGATATTTTTGGCAGAAGCCTAAGTTCCTACGTAAGGGAAGGCATACAGGTAAAATTAGCGATGATGCCAGACAATGCGCGCTATAAATTGAAAGAAACACTGGAGAGGATTATTAATGAGGGCAGTGGCGGATTGATTGCCATCATCTTATAAAAAACGTTTACAAGCTGGACCAACTCCATTTATGGATTGGTCTTTTTGCATGCAACTGACGTCAGGTTCGCAAGAAAAATATCATTTATGAACGCTAATATTTGAAATAATCTGCTGTTTTTTAGTATAATCTTGAAAAAACCCTGTGGTTAAGCGATTTTCAGCAATATAATAAGTTTAATTTCTATAAAAAAGGGAAATGATGAATAGCGAAAGACAAAATTTATAATATATACAATTATTAATGAAAAGATTCCCATTATTTTTTGAATTCCCTTGCTAAGCTAATAGGATTTGTGATAATCTACATACAGAAAACGCGTTATATCAGCGATTTCAACCTATTTATAAATTTCTGGATGAATTATTTGGAAATTAATTCGGCTTGGTAAACCTTGATTGCCAGGGAATGAAATTTTTTGAACCGAAGCTAATATCAAATCACTATTATAGTGTTGTAATAATGATTTTTTATAAAGATTCCTTTTGGGAGGAGGTGAATGGCATGAACAAAACAGAATTGATTAATGAAGTTGTTACAGCAACTGAAATTTCTAAGAAAGACGCTACAAAAGCTGTTGATGCTGTTTTTGATACAATCTTAGAAGCTCTAAAAAACGGTGATAAAGTACAATTGATTGGTTTTGGTAACTTTGAAGTTCGTGAACGTGCGGCACGTAAAGGCCGTAACCCACAAACTGGTGACGAAATCGAAATTGCAGCTAGCAAAGTGCCAGCTTTCAAACCCGGTAAAGCGCTGAAAGATGCAGTGAAGTAATTCTACCATTACATACGGGTGCTTAACCGAAAAGGGCCGCGTGAAAACGCGGCCCTTTTTTTGCTTCTTAATTTCCATCTGTGATAATATAAAAGACAGTGAATATTTTAGAAACGCTGCAGATGGTAAATCCGTCACAAGGAAATACCCATCCGAAAACCGCTTCCGACGAAACTGACTTTCAGAGGCGTCATGTATGGGGGAATGGGTCTTCTTTAATAATTGCAATTAAGGATATCCGGGTGCAACGCCTTGGATTTTTTATCTGAATACATAATATTATTGACTTTTAGGAGGTACAAAAAATGGCTAATGTTGATCATGCCAAATTAGAAGAAGCGGTTAAAATGCTTCTTGAGGCTGTAGGGGAAGACCCAACGAGGGAAGGACTGCTGGATACTCCTGGCCGTGTAGCCAGAATGTATGAAGAAATTTTTTCCGGACTTAATCAGGATCCAAAGGAATATTTCGATACTGTTTTTGGAGAGGACCATGAAGAACTCGTACTTGTAAAGGATATTCCGTTTTACTCAGTATGTGAACATCATTTAGTCCCTTTTTACGGGAAAGCCCATGTAGCATATATTCCGAAAAACGGGAAAGTGACTGGCTTAAGTAAATTGGCACGGGCGGTTGAGGCTGTTTCGAAGCGTCCGCAACTTCAAGAGCGCATCACTTCTACAGTTGCTGACTCGATAATGGAAAAGCTCGAGCCTCATGGTGTAATGGTTGTAGTAGAGGCTGAACATATGTGCATGACCATGCGGGGTGTAAAAAAACCTGGATCAAAAACAGTGACTTCAGCTGTAAGGGGAACGTTTGCGAAGGATCACCGCACTAGAGCTGAAGTGCTGGCATTCATTAAAGACTAAGGACATGGGGGCAGGAAAAAATGAATGAAAAAAAGATTCAGAATGATTTTGTCGTAATCAAAGCCATTGAGGATAGTGTGAATGTTATCGGGTTGACAAGGGGAACGGACACCAAGTTTCATCACTCCGAAAAACTTGACTCAGGTGAAGTGATGATCGCACAATTCACGGAGCATACCTCGGCAATTAAAATCAGGGGCCATGCAAAAGTCTATACTCCATTCGGAGAGATAGAAAGTGATTCCAAAAAGAATTCACCTGATAAATGATAGCTTCTCAATGCATGGTTAATTAGTAAATCAATCATCTGATATCGCGTTTAACAAGCTGTAAATTTCCCGCATCCATTTTTTGAAGTGCAAAAGACGATGGTTTCCTTATTTTTGGAAGTTTCATTTTATAAACGTTGACCATTTCATCTGATTGTTTTTATGGTATAATAATGTGTATTATACACAGACAGAAACCAATATGTATGAAAAAAATTATCTTTCGGGGATGCAAGGGTGATCTCAATTGTTAAACATAACGGACGACATAAGGCAATTAAAACGATTAATAGAAACGAAAGCTCAACATCCATATTTATTGAAGCATATACAAAAGCCAAGCTTGGACGAAGATAAACTGATATTGCTTTGGGGATTGTTTAACGATTTGGACGTTACAAGCGAGAAACGGAATCAATACATCATTTCCACCATGTTAGTGCAAGTAGCTCTGGATACCCATGAAATCGTCTCGAATTCAGGTGAAGGAATCGAGTTGCCCGAGGTATTGAAAAATCGTCAATTACAAGTGCTTGCCGGTGATTACTATAGTGGCTTATATTATCAAGGGCTTGCCAGTGTAGGTAATGTTGATATGATCCGTATACTTTCAAGCGCGATAAAAAAAATAAATGATAATAAAATCATTCTTTACCAACAAGGGTCCATTAATGATGTACCAACGCTTTTAATGACGATAAAAGCAATCGAGGCTTCGCTAATTCATAAACTGGCGGATTACTATAATGAGCCTGCCTGGATAGAAATATCGGAAGATCTGCTGCTTTTAAAACGGTTGCATGCCGAGAAGAGCAGTTATATGAAGTCGGGGCAATCGATAGTTTTTGATGTCCTAAGGGAAATGCCTTTTGATGACTTGATTAGTGAGGAAGTCCCCATTTCGGAAAAAGAAGAACAGGTACGCACCCAATTCGACAAGTGCCTGAGGGATGCAAGGCAATCCGTAGAGCGCTCGATGCGGAAGTTGGCAAAGTTGGATGATGAACTTCTGGAAAGAGTGAAGGCCATCTTGGAACAAACAGAGAGTATAGCAAATTCATATGTGAAAGAAGGGTAAATCATGGAGCAGTCTAAAGAGCAAAAAGTTCATCATGTCTTTGAAAAGATCTATGGAAATTATGACAAGATGAATTCCCTCATCAGCTTTAAACAGCATCTTAAATGGCGGAAGGCTACAATGGCCATCATGAATGTCCCAAAAGGCGCCCATGCACTGGATGTATGCTGTGGAACAGCGGACTGGACCATTGCCCTTGCTAATGAAGTAGGACCAGAAGGAAAAGTTGTTGGTCTGGATTTTAGTAAGAACATGCTGAAAATCGGCGAACAAAAGGTGACTGAACTCAATCTAGATCAAGTGTCCCTAATGCACGGGAATGCAATGGAGCTTCCTTTTGAGGATAATAGCTTTGACTATGTCACGATCGGTTTCGGGCTGCGGAATGTCCCCGATTACATGAAAGTGCTTAAAGAGTTAAACCGGGTAGCCAAGCCGGGTGGAATGGTCGTTTGCCTGGATACTTCACAGCCAACGATGCTTGGCTTTAAACAGGGCTATTATTTTTATTTCCGTTTCATCATGCCCATGTTCGGCAAATTATTCGCAAAAAGCTATAGCGAATACTCATGGCTACAGGAATCAGCTCGAGATTTCCCTGGCATGAAAAAGCTTGAAAACATGTTCAAGCAGGCAGGAATGGAAAATGTCAGTTACAAGGCCCATTTCGGTGGTGTAGCAGCAACACATTTCGGGTACAAGCCTTCAAAATAAGCATAATAGCAATGGACAAAGCTGGGTGGAATGTATGAAATTTAAAATGATGTATTCATTTTTGAATGCAGATTTGCAATTAATAGAAAAAGAACTGGAAGCCGCAATTGAAGCGGATTCCACGGTTTTAAGGGAAGCTTCCCTGCATTTACTGCAATCCGGTGGAAAACGGATCCGTCCGGTATTCGTCCTATTGGGCGCGAAGTTTGGCAACTATGATATTCATGTCGTAAAGCACGTCGCAGCGACTTTGGAACTGATCCATACGGCTTCCCTTGTACATGATGATGTTGTGGATGATGCGGATTTACGCAGGGGATCTGCTACCATTAAGTCAAAATGGGATAATCGTGTCGCCATGTACACAGGCGACTTCATTTTTGCTCGTGCACTGGAAATGATGGCGGTTATCGAGTCTCCGCTTGCGCATCAAATTCTCGCTGATACCATGGTTGAACTATGTCTTGGGGAAATTGAACAAATAAAAGATAAGTACAATTTCGAACAGAATTGGCGGATATATTTTAGAAGGATCAAACGGAAAACGGCTTTGCTCATTGCATCCAGCTGCCAGTTGGGAGCCATTTCAGCAGGTGTTGAAGAGAGGATTCACCAAAAGCTATTTAAATTCGGATATTATGTCGGTATGTCCTATCAAATCACCGATGACATATTGGACTTTACGGCTTCGGAAGAAGAGCTTGGGAAACCAGCCGGTAGTGATTTGATTCAAGGTAATATCACTTTACCCGTTTTGATTGCTATGGAAGATCCAAAGTTAAAAAAACTTATCGAAACAGTTCAGGAAGATACGCCAAAAGACGAAATGTCCCATATAATCAATGCGATAAAAACTTCCGGTGCCATTGAACAAGCAGCGAGGATCAGTGATATGTATTTAGAAAAGGCTTTTACTGAGTTGAAAGGTCTTCCGGCCATTAAAGCAAGAAAAACTTTATCGGATATCGCGAAAAATATCGGAAAAAGAAAGTTTTGATAATGGGAGTTGCGAAACTCATCAAACAATGGTAATATTCTAAAAGTATTGCCTTATATAGGCAAATAACAATGATACATATTAGGAGTGACATTCATGGAAAGAACATTTTTAATGGTTAAGCCTGACGGCGTTCAACGCAATTTAATCGGTGAAATCGTTTCCCGTTTTGAAAAGAAAGGCTTCCTTCTTGCAGGAGCAAAATTAATGGTCATTTCTCAGGAATTGGCTGAACAACATTATGGTGAGCACAAAGAACGTCCTTTCTTTGGCGAATTAGTGGACTTCATTACTTCAGGTCCTGTCTTCGCAATGGTTTGGGAAGGTGAAAACGTAATCGCTACTGCACGTCAAATGATGGGTGCCACAAACCCTAAAGATGCAGCAGCAGCAACAATTCGTGGCGATTTTGCCGTAACTGTTGGCAAAAACATCATTCACGGATCTGATTCAGCTGAAAGCGCTGTACGTGAAATCGGTTTATTCTTCAAAGAAGAAGAGCTTGTTGAGTATTCTAAACTTGTAAACGAGTGGGTTTATTAATTAATACGATCACTTTATAAAAAGCGGGTTCCATCGTCAATATGCGATGGAACCCGCTTTTTTGTATTGCTTTTTTAGTTTCGGGCAGCAACGTAAGGAATTATTTTAGTTTAAAGAAAATATGGCACTCTCCGATATATAAAGAGAAGGATCAACTTAAAATAATTATGTGCAGGGGAGTCGTAGGAATGCCTCAAGAATATGAAGAGTTTATTCGTAATATTAAAATGTTGACAGGCATTGATTTAGCCTTATATAAGGAAGGGCAAATGAAAAGGCGACTAACATCTCTTTATGAAAAAAGAGGATATCACTCATTTGGTGAATACTATAAAGATATTCAAACCAATCCCGGAGTTTTAAATGAGTTTTTGGATAGAATGACAATCAATGTTTCCGAATTTTATAGAAATGCGAAAAGATGGGAAGTGTTGGAGCGGAAAATCCTTCCTGGGTTATTAGCAAGCAAAAAAAAGTTGAAAATTTGGAGTGCGGCCTGTTCAACTGGCGAGGAACCTTATACGATTGCAATGATATTATCCAATCTGGTTCCACTTAACCAGATAGAGATATTGGCGACGGATCTGGATGAAATTGTATTGGCGCGAGCAAAATTGGGGATTTATCCTGAACGCTCCTTAAATGAAGTTCCTGAAGAAATCAAAAGGAAATACTTTGAAAAAAAAGCGGATATTTATCGTGTCGATGATGAAATCAAGAGAAGGGTGACATTTAAAAAGCAAAACCTTCTCGCAGACCGATTCGAACAGGGGCTCGATTTAATCGTTTGCCGCAATGTTTTAATTTATTTCACTGAAGAAGCCAAAAATTTATTATATGAAAAATTCAGTGCATCACTAAGAAGCGGCGGTGTTTTTTTTGTAGGAAGTACTGAGCAAATATTCACACCAGGAAAATATCAATTTGAAACGATTGACACATTTTTTTATAAGAAAAAGTAAATACTTTTGAAAAAAGGGACTGATTCTGCACATGAGCATTCAGTCCCTTTTCGTTTGACGTGTAAATAGCAAATACAGTAGAACTTCAATTTGAAAGATTAAACTATATCGAAAATGTTTAAGTACTTGTAAAATTGAATGAAAAGTGATTAAATTCAAACAATATGGTTTTTACGTTTTACATATACCCACATTTCATAAAATTGTGGTATATTGATACATATACACTTTAAAGTGCTAAAAGGGGGCTGGAAGATGAGATATTTAACAGCGGGAGAATCACATGGTCCGCAACTGACTACTATCATTGAAGGATTACCGGCAGGAATGCCGATTTCGAATGAGGATATTAATCAAGAATTAGGACGCCGGCAAAAAGGGCATGGACGTGGAAGAAGGATGCAGATCGAGAAAGATCAGGCTTTTATTTCTTCGGGAATCAGACATGGCTACACACTCGGTTCACCGGTTGCTTTGGTGGTTGAGAACGATGACTGGAAGCATTGGACTAAGATTATGGGAAGTGAAGGGCTTTCAGAAGAGGAAGCTGAGGAAATTAAACGTAAAATCACCCGGCCTCGTCCTGGTCATGCCGACTTGAACGGTGGGATTAAATATGGGCACCGCGATTTGAGAAATGTTCTGGAACGCTCTTCAGCCCGTGAAACGACAGTAAGGGTGGCAGCAGGTGCTGTCGCTAAAAAGCTATTGTCTTTATTGGGGATAGAAGTGGCATCACATGTTTTGGAAATTGGCGGAGTGAAGGCAGAACCGCCAAAATACGAAACGATTCAGCAATTGCAACAAGTAACAGAAGAATCTTCTGTTAGATGTTTTGACAAAAACGTAGAGCAGCAGATGAAGGATGCAATTGATGAAGCGAAACAAAAAGGAGATTCCATCGGCGGAATCGTTGAAGTCATTGTAGAAGGAATGCCGGTGGGTGTGGGAAGTTATGTGCATTATGACCGTAAGCTTGATGCAAAACTAGCCGCAGCGATAATGAGCATCAATGCATTTAAAGGTGTGGAAATAGGTCTTGGCTTTGAAGCGGCCCATCTATTCGGCAGTGATGTCCATGATGAAATCGCATGGGACGAAGATCAAGGTTATTACCGGAAAACCAATCGCCTTGGCGGTTTTGAAGGCGGTATGACAACTGGAATGCCGATAGTTGTACGCGGTGTGATGAAGCCGATACCGACTTTATATAAACCTTTGAAAAGTGTTGATATTGATACGAAGGAAGTGTTTGAAGCAAGTGTCGAACGTTCCGATAGTTGTGCGGTTCCTGCAGCAGCAGTAGTTGCTGAAGCGGTCGTGGCATGGGAGCTGGCGGCTGCCATCGTTGATCAATTCCCTTCAGATCGGTATGAGCAATTAGCAGAATACATGAGATCATATCGGGAAGAAGTAAAGGGGTTTTAAATCATGGAATCCATCCAAATAAAAACGGCTTCCAAGCAATATCCGGTTTTAATTGGCAAGAAGGCAATAAATGAATTGCCAGAATTAATAACACATGAATTAAATCATCTAAACAAGATTCTGATCATAACTGATGAGAAAGTGGCGGCACTCCATTTGGAGACTGTGAAAAACGCCCTGATCAAGACGGGAAAACCGGTCCTGCATCATGTAGTGCCAAAAGGGGAGCATGCTAAAACTTTCGATGTGTTTTATGAATGCCAAAGCTTCTGCTTATCCCAACAGATTAATCGCAAGTCATTGATTATCGCCCTTGGCGGTGGTGCAGTCGGTGACTTGGCTGGATTCGTTGCGGCCACTTTTATGAGAGGGATTCCATTTATACAGGTTCCGACGACTTTGCTCGCCCACGATAGTGCAGTGGGCGGCAAGGTTGCCATCAATCACCCGCTAGGGAAAAATATGATTGGGGCCTTTCATCAGCCTGAAGCAGTCATTTATGATCTTGAATTTCTTAAAACTCTGCCTCTTAAAGAATTAAGGTCAGGTTTTGCGGAAGTCATTAAACATTCCTTGATAGCAGATAATGAGTTTTATCTATGGTTAAAGTCGAATATTGTTGATTTGAATGATATAACGGATGAGCAATTCCTGACAATGATTACAAAAGGAATTGGCATTAAAGCTAAAATTGTCGAAGAGGATGAAAAGGAAAATGGCATTCGTGCTTTTTTGAATTTTGGTCATACGCTTGGACATGCAGTGGAAAGTTCAATGGGATACGGAAACTTTACGCATGGGGAATCCATTTTAATCGGGATGGTATATGCTCTTAAATTAAGCAGAAAGAAAGTGGATCTCGATTTTAAACTAGATGAGTTTATTGACTGGGTTTCTTCTTTAGGTTATCAAATAACCATTCCAACCCGACTTGAACATGCAATGCTACTTGATTTAATGAAAACAGACAAAAAATCGGTCAATGATGCAGCTACCTTTGTTCTGTTAAACGAAGTGGGGTCACCGCTATTAATGGATATAGCCGACTCTGAGCTGATAGAGGAAATGGCGGATATGATATAGAGTTCTGAAGAAGGGGGACTATGTGTGATAAGAGGAATAAGGGGTGCCACTACAGTAGAGAGAGACACAGAAATGGAAGTGATTTCAGCTGTCGAAAAGTTGATGTCAGAGATCATTCAGGTCAACGAGATTGATCCCGATATGGTAGCTTCTGTATTTTTTTCTGCTACGGAAGAGATACGTTCTGTCTTCCCTGCCAAAGCCTTGAGGAAATTCGAAGGCTGGACTTATGTACCGGTTACATGCATGAAAGAAATACCGGTGAGCAATTCCTTGCCATTTTGCATCCGGGTCATGATCCACGTAAATACGACGAAATCTCAACAAGAGATACATCATGTATACCAGGCAGGGGCTACGGTATTACGGCCAGATTTGACAAAGCAGATATAAGATGATTATAAAGCTATGAATATGATATACTATTCTCACACTTTCTTACTTTAAAGTGATAAAAAAATAGAGGTGATTGACATGAAATGGAATGAAGCGGTCCTTTCCTTGAAGTCTTATCAACCGGGAAAATCCACTGATGAAGTGAAAAAATTATACGGGTTAGAAAAAATCACGAAATTAGCATCAAATGAAAATCCTTTTGGCTGTTCGGAAAAGGTCAAGGAGTCGGTTAGGAATTCTACCCATTCGTTTGCCATCTATCCGGATGGATATGCAACGATGCTTAGGGAAGCTGTTGCAAAACATACTGGTGTGAAAGAAACTCAGCTTATTTTTGGAAATGGATCTGATGAGAACATTCAAATCATCTCCAGGAGTCTATTGGGAGCTGGAAAGAATACGGTCATGGCAACAGGCACTTTTTCGCAGTATCGCCATAATGCCACGCTGGAAGGTGCGGAAATCAGGGAAGTTCCTCATATTGACGGTGCTCATGATCTAGAAGGAATGCTTAAAGTAATAGATGATAAAACAGCGGTTGTCTGGCTTTGTACACCAAATAATCCAACAGGTAAATACATTTCGGAACAGGACTTATTATCGTTCATCGAAAAAGTGCCGGAAGATGTTCTTATCGTTTTGGATGAAGCTTATTGTGAATATGCAACGGCTGAGGATTACCCGAGAACGAATCAATGGATTAATAAATATAAAAATTTGATCATACTCCGGACATTCTCAAAAATTTATGGACTTGCGAGTTTTAGGGTTGGGTACGGTTTGGCGGATGAGGATATTATTCAGAAACTAGATCCTTCCCGGGAACCATTCAATGTCAACACATTCGCACAGAATATTGCTATCGTCGCTTTGGAAGATCAAGCCTTCATTGAAAAATGCAAGGAAGAAAATCAAAAAGGGCTCAATCGGTACTATGAATTTTGCAAAAAGGAAAATTTAGCTTATTACCCGTCACAAGGTAATTTCATCTTTATCCATTTTAAACAGGATGCAGATGTGGTGTTTCAATATTTGCTTGAGCGCGGGTATATCGCAAGGTCGGGGAAATCTTTCGGTTTTCCTAACAGCCTAAGGGTAACGATTGGTTCTACGGAAGAAAATGAAGGAATGATTAATGCTATTAAAACTTTTTTGAATGAAGTTGAGGCACCTTCTGATTCGCTGCTTTAACGTTTCATCAAACCTAGAGGAGCATAAAAGATGCGGGGGAGAGAAGAGTGAAGGGTAAGGTTTTTGTAATAGGTCTAGGTCTAATTGGCGGTTCACTGGCCATGGCTGTACGCCATGCGCATCCCGAAGCAGTGATTGTTGGTACGGACCTAAGTGAAAAGAATATTCAACTATCGATGCTATTAGGGATCATTGATGATTCTGTATCATCTTTGGAAGCGGGAGCATGTGAAGCTGATTTGATTCTACTTGCTGTGCCTGTCAATGAAACCGTGAAGATTTTAGCTCAATTGGCTGATATGAATTTAAAAAGTGATGTACTCATATCGGATGCAGGAAGTACGAAGGATACAGTCGTTAAGGCAGCAAAACCATTGATAGATAAAGGGGTGGCCTTCATCGGGGGGCACCCTATGGCTGGTTCCCATAAAAGCGGCGCTGCGGCAGCCAAATTGCATTTATTCGAACATGCATTTTATTTGCTTACTCCCGGAGATTCCATCGAAGAAGAAAAAGTTGAGCAGCTGAAAGGGTGGCTGCAAGGGACAAGAGCGAACTTTCTGGTTGTGAGTCCTGCCACACATGATAAGCTGACTGGGGTCATTAGTCATTTTCCGCATATTGTCGCATCGGGGCTTGTTAAGCAGGCAGAAAATTACAGTAAGGAAAATAAGTTGATTTCAAGGCTTGCAGCTGGTGGATTTCGAGATATTACAAGAATTGCTTCAAGCAGTCCGGAAATGTGGCGTGACATTTTGTTACATAACCGGGATGTGCTACTTGAATTAATGAATGATTGGCTGAATGAAATGGAGCATATAAAAGGTTTGGTCGCGAATGAAGATAGTGAAGAAATCCTTCGATTCTTTACCGATGCCAAGATTTTTAGGGATGATTTGCCAACATCTGCGAAAGGCGCCATACCAGCATTTTATGATTTATATATCGATATACCGGATTATGCCGGAATAATTTCTGAGATTACGGGATATTTGGCACAAGAAGGTATCAGCATTACAAACATAAGGATCATTGAAACCAGGGAAGAGATATACGGTGTGCTGGTCATCAGCTTCCAAACGGATGTTGATCGCATTAAAGCTGCGGAGTGTATTTCAAGACATACAGATTATGAAACGATCCTGGCATAATATTAATAGGGGAGGATGGTTTTATGAATACAAAAAAATTACAAACGAACATCCAAACATTACGTGGTTCGATTGCCATACCTGGAGATAAGTCGATCTCCCATCGTTCGATAATGTTCGGAGCCCTTGCTGAGGGGGAAACGACAGTCACTAATTTTCTTCCAGGAGCGGATTGTTTAAGTACGATTTCCTGTTTTAAGCAGCTTGGAGTCCATATTGAACAAGATGGCCAGCACGTCAAAATTGTAGGCAAAGGTTTTAAAGGATTAACGGAACCAGAATCAGTGCTGGATGTCGGAAATTCTGGTACCACAATCAGGTTAATGATGGGCATTTTGGCAGGGCAAGAATTTTCTGCTGTTTTGGCGGGTGATGAATCGATAGCCAAACGTCCAATGACCCGGGTAGTCAACCCTCTTCGCCAGATGGGAGCGATCATTGATGGCCGAAAAGGAGCCGAATACACCCCGCTCTTCATAAGAGGAGGCAAATTACAAGGTTTTCGCTATGAATTGCCTGTGGCAAGTGCGCAGGTAAAATCAGCGATAATCTTGGCTGGTTTACAGGCAGAAGGTGAAACGATCATTATCGAACCGGAAGAGACCCGTGATCATACAGAACGAATGATCCAAGAGTTTGGCGGCAAAATCGAAAAGGACGGTCAAACGATTAAAGTAAGCGGAAATCAAGTCTTCAAAGGGACCAACATCCATGTGCCGGGTGATATTTCTTCAGCGGCCTTCTTCATGGTAGCTGCAGCGATTACGGAAAATAGTGAAGTGGTGTTAAAGAATGTGGGCCTTAATTCGACAAGGACTGGAATCATCGAAGTCATGAAATCGATGGGGGCGGATATTACGATAGAGAAGAAGACTAGCGAGGGTGAACCTGCAGGAGACATAACTGTCAGAAGCTCCCGACTAAAAGGAACGACCATCAGCGGTGATTTAATTCCCCGTCTCATCGATGAAATACCGGTAATAGCACTTCTGGCAACACAGGCTGAAGGGATAACGACGATCAAGGATGCAGCAGAACTTAAAGTGAAAGAGACGAATCGAATTGATACTGTTGCAAATGAGCTTTCCATCCTGGGCGCGGATATAACCCCGACAGCAGACGGATTGATCATCAAAGGACGTAAATCCCTGAATGGAGGTATGGTTACAAGCCACGGAGATCATCGTATCGGGATGATGCTTGCTGTAGCGGCTTTGATAACGGATGGTGAAGTGGAACTTGCTGATCCTGATGCCATAGATGTATCATATCCACAATTTTTTGGGCATTTGACGCAATTGATAAAGTAAATATAAAAAAAGTTTACATACCTTATTTGGTCTGTAAACTTTTTTTAAATGCTTGAAAGTGTTGAAAGCGCTAACATTCTGGCTTTTTGAACCTGTATTAATCATGAAAATAATGAAAAAGGCGTTCATGATCAAAAAGGAGATTTACCGTAGCGTGGAGAATTAACTAGTAACCTTTTTTTAATGAGAATGGGAGGGGACTTCATCAATGGAATACAGGGCTACAGTATGGTAAACTAATGAATACTGTTTACTATGCATCTCGCGATTACATGGGTATTTTGTTCTTATTGGCAGGGTATGTTACATTATGGCGTGAGTGTGTATGACTAGGGACCAAGTCTATCATGCAAAAGGGGATTCAACAATGAACACAGTGGAACAAGTTATACAGCATTTAAAAAAAGGGGAATTAACAGAAGCTCTTAAACATATAAATCGAATTAAATCATCAGAGTCAGCAGAGGACATATTGCTGCTGGCCGAAGAAATGCTCCAGCTTGGTTTTGCGGAGGAGGCAAAGGATCTTTTTGAACATCTGCTGCAACTCTATCCCGATGAAGGAGAATTGATTGTTTCGTTGGCGGAGATCCTGATTGACATGGACCAGGAAGATGAAGCGATGCTGATGCTTGAAAAAGTAAGTGCAGATGATGAAGTATATCCAAGTGCTTTGCTTTTGGAAGCGGACCTTTATCAATTACAGGGGATGGATGAGGTCAGCGAACGGAAATTACTGCAGGCCAAGGAAATGCTTCCAGATGAGATCATCATTGATTTTGCACTAGCTGAACTGTTCTTTCATCAAGGAAGGGATCAGGAAGCCATTGCAAATTACATAAAGGTTTTGGAACAGGAACAAGAGATCGCTGGTGTTAATGTCAATCAGAGGCTTGCTGAAGCATTAAGCAGTTCGGGGAAGTTCGAGGAGGCCCTTCCGCACTTTGAAAAGGCCTTAAATGATGGACTTGAAATCAATACCCTATTTGAATATGCATTTACAGCTTTTCAGGCAGGTCTTTATGAGACAGCCGTACGAAAGTTTATTGAACTGAAAGAATTAGATCATGAATACCATTCTTTATATTTGTACCTGGCAAAGAGTTATGAGCATCTTGAAGATCTGGAAAATGCCTTGAAAACGGTCAGAGAAGGAATCAAGGCTGATGAATTCAATAAGGAACTTTACTTCTTCGGCGGAAAAATAGCCTTGAAAAGCGGGCATGAAGAAGAGGCGGAAAATCTATTTAAAGAAGCACTTGCCATTGATCCGGGATACCTGGAAGCTGCACTTACGCTCTTGAAATTGTATATGCACCACGAAAGGTATGAAGATGTTTTGGAGTGTATTGGTGAAGTTAGGCGATATGGAGAAGATGATCCGCAGTTTGAATGGATAGCTGCTGTATCCTATCAGCATACTGAACAATTTAAAGAGTCATTAACCAGCTATCATAAAGCATATAATTCATTCAAGAACAATCAAGATTTCCTTGAAGATTATGGTTTCTTTTTAATTGAAGAAGGAGACAGAGCCACATCTAGAGAAGTATTTAATAAGCTGCTTGAGATGAACCCGGCGAATGATGAGTATGCGATGATTTTGGAGCGGCTAGGTGAAAGTACAGATCAAATGTAGATAAGCGAAACAAAACTAAATCAAGACAGAGGAGGGAATTCATGGTGGCTGCCCCTGTTTCTGTGAATGAGAAGAAGGATTTTATTCGGTGGTTTTTAAATCATTATCAACTGAAACGAAGAGAATGCGTGTGGATATTGAATTACTTAATGAGTCATGACCAACTAATGAAAAAGGTTCATTTTGTAGAAAATGCACAATATTGCCCACGTGGACTGATTATGTCGACACATTGTGTGGATGAAGTCCCTTTCAGGTTTTATAAGTCCAATATCATGACGACCGATGCAGAGAAATCTTTTCATGATATCCGTTTAAATAGGGATGAAGACATATATATTCAGCTCAATTTTAAATCGTCATACTCTTCCTATCAATATGCAGCGGTACTCGAGCACAATCCCTTCATGCCGAAATCAACGGCATCAAATGAAAAAGATCAGCTGCTGGCTGAACAATTTTTAGAAAGAAGCATGTTGTATTTTCAAAGGGACCGTCTGCTTAAGGAGATCGATGAAGCACTTGATAAGCATGATGAGCAAGCATTTAAGAACTTAACCGAACAATTGAATCAATTAAAAGTACTTGGATAAAATAAATTGACCTTTCCGTAATCAGGAAAGGTTTTTATTTTTTATAAAACATTGATAAAATCCACATTTTTGTAAAGACTATGGGTATATGGTAAAGATGTTATAAAAATAATGGTAAAATGATAAGGAGTTGATTTGAAAAATCGGGAGTGAAGAAAAAACATGAAGTGGACAGCAAAAGATCTTGACATGTATATGCAATCAAAAGAGTATGTGGATACCGTTTTGATTCCTTTGGTTCCCCTATCTTTTAAAGGGCAAATGAAGCAAACGGGCTCAATGAATGAATTTCTTACCATTTTAAGTTTGGAAATTGAAAAGCAGATGAAAGGAAGAATTCTTTTATTGCCAACATTTCATTATTTGAGTGGTGAAATGGATAAAGTTGAGCGGTTAAAGCGTTGGGCCAATGAATTGAAAGAAAATGATTTCGAGCATGTTTTTTTTCTAACATCGGATTTTGAGTGGAAAAAGGAAGAGCGGGTATTGGAAAATAATTTAGTATGGATTCCTGCCATCCCCTTGGAGGGGCTTGAAATTGAACAAGCAAAGGAAATGATTAACCAGCAAGTTCTCCAAATCCTTGATATTTTCTCTTATAATTGGAATAATGAAAAAAAGTAGGATTTTTCTCATTATTTGACACATAGTTGCCACCTTTTGGGTTTTACAAATATTGACCTTGGTAAATTATTGAGATATCATGGAAATGTCCTAGTTTTATAGTGTCGCTATTAATTGGTCCTTTGGGCTCTCAGTATAGTAATAGAGGGGGGGAAAACGCATGAGCAAGCATAATGTTTCACGACGTCAATTCCTTAATTACACACTTACTGGCGTTGGTGGATTTATGGCGGCCGGTATGTTGATGCCTATGGTTAGGTTTGCAATTGATCCTGTATTATCAGCAGATAAAGGCGGGGACTACGTTGCAACTAAACAGAAGGTAAGTGAACTGACTACCGAACCAACCCGTGTTGACTTTAGTTTTAAACAGGTCGATGGGTGGTATGAGTCTGAAGAAACAAATACAGCTTGGGTTTACAAAACGGATGATGGTAATATCGTTGCTTTATCTCCAATCTGTAAGCATTTAGGCTGTACGGTAGGTTGGAATACGGATAAGACTAATCCGAATCAATTTTTCTGTCCTTGCCATTATGGCAGGTATACGAAAGATGGGATGAATGTCAAAGGGACACCGCCAGTTTCACCATTGGATGTCTTTGACACGAAAGAAAAAGATGGAATACTTTATTTGGGTCAACTAAAACCGCACGGGGAGGCGTAAACATTGCTAACAAAGTTATATGACTGGGTGGACGAGCGTTTAGATATTACGCCGTTATGGCGGGATATTGCTGACCATGAGGTTCCTGAACATGTTAACCCCGCACATCATTTTTCTGCATTCGTATATTGTTTTGGTGGGTTAACTTTCTTTATTACGGTCATCCAAATCTTGTCAGGCATGTTCTTGACGATGTACTATGTCCCGGACATTAAAAACGCTTGGGAATCTGTTTATTATTTGCAAAATGAAGTTGCCTTCGGTCAAATTGTCCGTGGTATGCATCACTGGGGAGCAAGTCTAGTTATCGTTATGATGTTTTTACATACTCTTCGTGTCTTCTTCCAGGGAGCTTATAAAAAACCGCGTGAATTGAACTGGATGGTCGGCGTATTGATTTTCTTCATCATGCTGGCATTAGGCTTGACTGGTTATTTATTGCCATGGGATATGAAAGCGCTATTCGCAACCAAAGTTACTTTGACAATTGTCGAATCGGTACCGTTAATGGGACCAGCACTCAAGACATTGATAGCAGGAGATCCAACCATCGTTGGAGCACAGACATTGACACGATTCTTTGCAATTCATGTATTCTTCCTGCCAGCAGCTTTATTTGCTTTACTAGCGGCTCATTTCCTGATGATCCGAAAACAAGGTATTTCAGGTCCGCTATAAAAGAATGGTGAACCAAAAACCAAAAAAACCTTTTCATAAAGGAGGGGAATTGTTCAATGCATCGTGGGAAAGGTATGAAATTCGTAGGTGACTCGCGTATCTCCGCGGACCGTAAACCGAATATTCCGAAAGATTATTCAGAATATCCTGGGAAAACTGAAGCATTTTGGCCTAATTTCCTTTTAAAAGAATGGATGGTAGGAGCTGTATTTCTTGTAGGTTATCTTTGCCTGACAGTCGCACATCCGTCACCATTGGAAAGGATAGCAGATCCAACAGATACAGGGTATATTCCGCTGCCGGACTGGTATTTCCTATTCCTTTACCAATTACTTAAGTATACCTATGCTTCAGGTCCTTATAATGCAATCGGGTCCATGGTAATACCTGGTTTGGCTTTCGGGGCATTGCTCTTGGCACCTTTTCTAGATCGTGGTCCAGAGCGGAGCCCAGCGAAACGTCCTTTTGCTGTAGGCTTCATGCTATTGGCAATGGCAGGCGTTTTTTATTTAACATGGGAGTCCGCAGCCCATCACGATTGGGAAGCTTCCAAGAAGCAAGGAGCAATCGTGGAAGGTGCAGACATTGATAAAGAGAGCGATGGGTATAAATTGATGGATTCTAATGGCTGTATTAGCTGTCACGGAGCAGAATTAACTGGTGGAGCAGGAGCGCCAAGCTTAATTGACACTGGATTAAAGCCAGAAGAAATCTCTAAGATCGCAGTCAAAGGCCAGGGCGCCATGCCAGCTGGCATGTTCAAAGGTACAGATGAAGAATTGGCAACATTAGCTGAATTTGTATCAGGTTTATCGACAAAATAATATAGCCATCAACAGATTTTCTTTCATATGCTGCAAAAGAAGCTGACGACCACGGTTGTCGGCTTTTTTATTGGTAAATTGAAGTGTTAATGAGAAGAAATTGAAATGAATACTTGGTTTTCTGGTTGATGGCCTGTAAAATGAGTATACATGAGAATGTAAGTGAGGGTAAAAGAATGAATGTTATCTACAGTTGGCTTGCAAATCGGCAAATGCTCGTTTTGTTATTATTAATAAATATATTCGGAACTGCCTATGGATATTATTGGTACGGTAGTCAATTGGAAAACACTCCTGCGATTTTTTTGGCATTTGTACCGGACAGCCCGACAGCTAGCCTGTTTTTTGTATTTGTTTTATTGGGGTTCCTATTAAGAAGGAATTTCGGACTTATGGAAGCATTGGCGATAATAACACTATTCAAATATGGCATATGGGCAGTTTTAATGAATTTGATGACCTTCGTGACAACAGGTTCATTGCCATGGGAAGGTTATATGTTAATGGCTTCTCATTTGGGAATGGCGATTCAAGGAGTATTATATGCACCATTTTATCGAATAAAACCTTGGCATTTGATAGTGGCAGGGATTTGGACCATACATAATGACATCATCGATTATGTTTTTGAAATGATGCCCGTATACCGTGATTTATTGGTATATATGAATTCGATAGGTTATTTCACTTTTTGGCTCAGCATAGTTTCCATTTTTGTCGGCTGGTACTTTGGATATAGAAAAAAGCGAATCACCCTATCCTTCATCCATTAAAAAGTTAACCCTGCATAAGCTTTGTAAAAGCAGGGTTAACTTTTTTATGTTGAACGAGGTCTACTCATGTTTTTTCTTTCATATCGTTTTAGTAGAGATATGAGGAGGGACGAGTAGCATGTTGAAAAAATTCATATTAACCATTGCTGTTTTATTTGTCGTCTTACATTTCCCTGTCTATGCAGAATCCTCTTCAAGTTTGGAGCAATTAGATAACATTTCCGATAGAGCCTTGGAAATGACCAAGTTGAAGCGATATGGAGATTCGGAAAAGATGCTGACGTTTTTTTCTGACCGGTTTTTAAAAGAGACAGCGAAAGAGCAGATCCTTGACATGGACGAACTTCGAATTATCACTGTAGCTCATAATGAAGCGTTGATGACAATAAAGGATATGAACAAGGGAGATTCCGAAAAGGTTAATTCTGTTACAAAGTTCCGGCTTGTTGTTGATGCGGTTAAGTCTACCCATCAGCCCCTTTGGACAGAGATGGAGGATCAAATGATGAATTCCTTCCAGCAGACAAAGAATGCCGCGATCAATCAAGACACAATTACATTCAATAGCCAATTGAACTTATTCCTATCACAATATGAAATGATATATCCAAGCTTGAAAGTCGACCTTTCTAAAGAAACGATGCAGCAACTGGACACGAGGATTCAATACATCAACCAATACCGTCCGGAGGTAATCAATGATGGAGAAAGTCAAAAGGAACTGGATGCGTTGCAAAGCGAACTAACCTCAATTTTTGATGATATGGGGGAAGATGATGCAGATCCTTCCCTTTGGTGGGTCATCATATCGACAGGCTCAATCATTATCATGACGCTTTCTTATGTAGGCTGGAGAAAATATAAAGGTGATAGGGAAAAACCAAGGAAAGAACATAATGATTAAAAAGACAGGGGAAGAGAACACTATATTTGACACGGTTGCCTTCAATCCATAGAATTAAGAGTAATAATAGTAATAGGAGGATACCATGTATTTCATTTATTTGGCGATTATCATTTTAATCCCGATTTATGCACAAATGAAAGTGAAAAGCACATATAAAAAATATTCAAAGGTATCGGCCTCATCTGGTATGAATGGTGCTGAGACGGCGCGGGCCATTTTGGATCAAAATGGACTGTTCAATGTCAGAGTTGAAGAGACACCTGGAATGCTTTCGGACCATTATGACCCAAGGGATAAAACGGTGCGTTTATCAACGGAAAACTATCACGGCCATTCAGTTGCCGGTGTAGCGGTTGCAGCCCATGAAGTTGGACATGCGATTCAAGATAAAGAAGCATATGCATTCTTGCGTTTCCGCCATGCATTAGTACCGGTAGCTAATTTTGGCTCTAACATATCTTGGATTTTGATTTTAATCGGGATGTTAGCTTCAATTCCTGGGTTGCTATTGGCGGGTATCGTATTTATGGCAGCCGCAGTATTGTTCCAAGTGATAACACTGCCGGTTGAATTCAATGCCTCTTCTCGGGCGATGGATCAACTCGTTTCCGCTGGGGTCATCCGGAATGATGAAGAACGGGAAACGAAAAAAGTATTAAGTGCTACTGCAATGACCTATGTTGCTGCCGCTCTTGTAGCCGTACTGGAATTGGTTCGTCTTCTGCTTATGTATACAGGAATGCGGGAAGAAGATTAATTTGAAAAAGGACACCATCTTAGGATGGGGTCCTTTTTCATTTTTAAAAGTATTTGTTGCACATTGCTAATAAAATTCAGTTAGACAGGGCAACATTCATAAGGATTGCATTCCATCGGTATGCCACAAATCATTGGATTACCTTTCAATGGGATTCTTGTTTTCATCAAGGGTAAAGCCCTCACCCAATACGTCATGCACTTCACTTACAGATACGAATGCGTGAGGGTCCACCGATGTTATGGCATTTTTTAAGCGGACTAACTCATTTTTCCCAACAACACAATAGAGTACTTCCCGGTCATTGCGTGTAAAGGACCCATATCCCCTTAATACGGTTACGCCCCGCTCCATATCATTCATTATTTTTTCAGCAATTTCCTTGTTTTTATCACTAATGATCATTGCACCTCTAGCAGCATAGGCTCCTTCTTGCATAAAGTCAATTACTCTAGCACCTATAAATACGGCAACGAGGGTATACATCGCTTGCCGGTAATCCAGGTAGGTAAGGATTGAAAGGCCAATGACGACGGCATCAAAGATGAACATGGTCCGTCCCATGCCCATCCCTAAGTAACGATGGGCAAAACGGGCGATGATATCCACTCCGCCTGTTGTCCCGCCGTAACGAAAGATTATGCCCAGCCCGACACCAACAGAGACCCCGGCAAACAATGCCACCAGCATCAAGTCGTTTCCGAGATCGATTTCGATTTGGTATCTCTCGAAAACCCATAGCCAAACGGAGAGGCCAACCGTTCCGATAATCGTATAAAAGAAAGATGTTCGCCCTAAATATTTCCACCCTATTAAAAATAAAGGAATATTCAAAATCAAATTAGAATATGAAGGATTTATCCCGATAAGTTGATATATAATCAAGGTGAGACCGGTGAATCCGCCTTCTGCCAAGTTGTTCTGCATGTTAAAATGCACGAGGCCAAAGGCGAAGATTCCAGCCCCAAAAAGGATGAATATAATATTTTTCAATTTTAAGCCCAAAAGCATGTCCCATACCTCCAAAGGTTTGCATATCATTAATTTACTTATTATAACTAATTAACCAACTATGGGCAATTTGAATTTGCGAACGTATCTGTTGTCATCTGTTTCACTTTTAGCTAACATGGAGAAGGTATGATGTTTGAAAACGAAAATCAAGAATGGGTGACTATATGGAAAAGCATAAGACGATCCAACAAATGCAAACGGAAGTCGACCAATACATAGGACAATTTAAAGAAGGATATTTCAGCCCTCTGGCCATGCTCGCCCGCATGTCTGAAGAACTTGGGGAATTGGCTAGGGAAGTCAATCATTACCATGGTGAAAAACCTAAGAAGGCAACAGAGGAAGAGAATACGATTGAAGCGGAATTAGGGGACATGCTTTTTGTGTTGATTTGTTTTGCCAATTCTTTAGGGATAGACCTTCAAAACTCGCATGATTTGGTCATGGAGAAGTTTACAACCCGCGATAAAGATAGATGGACAAGAAAAGAAGAGAAAATGGAGGAGGAAGGTAAAGATGAGTAAAGTGAAAGTGATTGTAGCTGGTCCACGTGGCAGAATGGGAAATGAAGCGGTGAAGCTTGTACATAGGACAGAAGGGTTTGAATTGGCAGCTGTCATAGATCGCAAGCATAACGGGGAAAGCCTATCCGCAATAGAAGGTTTTCACGGTATTGAAGCACCAGTTTTTTCGGATGTAAATGAATGCTTTTCATCTATAGAGGCGGACGTATTGATCGATTTGACCACACCAGAAGTGGGAATGTTCCATACCGAAACGGCACTTAATCATGGCATCCGCCCTGTAGTGGGAACAACTGGTTTTACTAAGGAAGATTTAGCGAAGCTTGATTCATTAACAAAGGAAAAGGGAATTGGTTGCATCATCGCGCCAAACTTTGCAATTGGAGCCATTCTGATGATGAAGTTTTCCCAAATGGCCGCAAAGTATTTTCCGGATGTAGAAATCATAGAAATGCACCATGATCAAAAACTGGATGCTCCTTCTGGCACTGCTTCCAAAACGGCAGACATGATTGCAGCGGTACGTGAAACAAAACAACAGGGGCACCCTAATGAAAAAGAAACCATCCAGGGGGCAAGAGGTGCAAATATAGATGGCATGCATATCCACAGTGTAAGGCTACCGGGACTGGTTGCCCATCAACAGGTGCTTTTCGGAAGTGATGGAGAGCTATTGACGGTTCGGCATGATTCCTTTAATCGAGCGTCCTTCATGTCAGGTGTCAAACTTGCTGTCGATACCGTCATGAAATTGGATGTTCTTGTATACGGCCTGGAAAATATTATCGAATAGGGATCAGGAGGATTTACGATGAGAATTGCCTTAATTGCCCATGATAAGAAAAAAGAAGATATCATTCAATTTGTAACAGCTTATAAAACTGTATTTGAACAGCATGAATTATTTGCAACAGGTACGACCGGGAAACGAATCATGGAAGAAGTATCATTGCCCGTCCATCGTTTTCATTCAGGACCTCTTGGAGGGGATCAGGAAATAGGTGCAATGATTGCACGCGGAGAAATGGACATGGTCCTATTTTTCCGGGATCCATTGACATCACAGCCACATGAACCTGATGTATCGGCGCTTATACGCCTTTCAGATGTATATGAAATTCCATTGGCTACAAATATGGGCACGGCAGAAGTGCTGATACAAGGTTTGAAACATGGGTATATGGACTGGCTAAAACTACGGCAAAAACAAGGTGAGATAAATGATAAACAAAAGTAACATAGATATTCTGGCTTTCGGCGCACATGCGGATGATGTTGAAATCGGTATGGGTGGCACGATCGCTAAATATGTGCAACAAGGCAGGAAAATTGTCATTTGTGATTTGACAAAAGCTGAAATGTCATCCAATGGAACCGTTCCATTGCGGCAAGAGGAAGCGCATAAAGCTGCTGAAATCCTTGGGGTGAAGAGGATTTCCCTTGATCTACCCGACCGGGGACTTTACATGAAAGCGGAATACATAAATCAAATCATTAACGTCATTCGCCAATATAAACCAGCCCTTGTATTTGCACCATTTTTTGAAGATCGCCATCCCGATCATGGTAACTGTGCCAAATTAGTCGAGGAAGCAGTTTTTTCGGCAGGAGTAAGAAAGTATATGGAAGAAGAAGGCCTTGATTCTCATCGTGTCCAAAATATGTACTATTATATGATCAATGGGTTTCACAAACCGGACTTCGTCGTGGACATCACTTCGACAATATCGAAAAAGCTGGATAGCCTTAGGGCATATGGCAGCCAATTCGAAAAAAGTCAAGTATCTGTTGAAACACCGCTAGTTAATGGCTATATCGAGACTGTCGAGGCCCGGGAGCGGATGTTCGGTAAAGAAGTGGGTGTCTCCTATGCGGAGGGATTCATGACAAAAAAACCGCTTATGATCGATGCCGACTTGTTAGGAGAAAAATAATCTTATGAAATTAAAAATTGGAATTACCTGTTACCCTACAGTTGGGGGTTCTGGTGTCGTAGCAACTGAATTAGGTAAGATGCTTGCAGAAAAAGGACATGAAATACATTTCATTTCTTCAAGCATCCCTTTTCGTTTGAATAAGATGTACTGTAATATTTTTTATCACCAGGTTGAAGTGAACTCATATTCAGTCTTTCAATATCCACCATATGACCTGGCGCTTGCGAGCAAGATAGCGGATGTCGTAAAACGGGAGAAATTAGATATCCTTCACGTTCATTATGCAATTCCCCATGCTGTTTGTGCGATCCTTGCAAAGCAGATGTCAGGTAATGAAGTAAAGATCGTAACCACACTGCATGGTACGGATATAACCGTATTAGGCCATGATCCCTCTTTGACCAATTTGATAAAATTCGGGATAGAGCAATCCGATGTCGTTACGGGAGTATCTAATTCCCTTGTTCAGCAAACGCACGAATTAATCGCGCCTGAAAAGGAAATCAAAACAGTTTATAATTTTATTGATGAAAGAGATTACCATAAATCTGATTCCGATTACCTTAAGGATGAATACGGAATCAGTGAAGATGAAAAAGTGATCATACATGTTTCGAATTTCCGTTCGGTCAAGCGAGTGAAAGACGTCATCCAGGCGTTTTATTTAACTCAAAAGAAAACGCCTGCAAAGCTTCTACTCGTAGGAGACGGGCCGGAAGTGACAACCGTATTGAAATTGGCTAAAGATCTTGGAATCGATGATTTGGTCTTGTTTCTTGGTAAGCAGGATAACCTTGCCGAATTATATTCAATCAGTGATTTGATATTCCTGTTATCGGAAAAAGAGAGTTTCGGTCTTGTGCTGCTCGAGGCGATGGCATGTGGAGTTCCTTGTATAGGTACGAATATCGGGGGAATTCCTGAAGTCATCGTTGATGGGGAGACTGGTTATATTTGTGAATTGGGAGATGTCACAATGGTTGCTGAAAAAGCGATTGGACTTTTAAGCGACCCGATTTTACATAAACGCTTTTCTGAAGCTGCGCTGGAAAGGGCCAATACTAATTTTCACTCCGATACGATCATGTCAGAATATGAAGCCATCTACATTCAAGCACTTAAAGATAAATCCATGGAATAGGGAGGGGATGCTGATGGATCGGTTATTCTTAAAATCAGTACCCATTCTGGAATTGATTGAAGAAGCAGGATACGAGGCTTATTTCGTTGGCGGCTCTGTAAGGGATTATATCCTTGGCAGGCCCATAAACGATGTGGACATCGCTACTTCGGCAACACCCCAGGAAATAAAAAGGATTTTTCCTAATACGGCTGATATCGGGATCGACCACGGGACAGTGCTTGTTATTACGGATACGGATACATACGAAATTACAACGTTTAGAACAGAAAGCGGATATTCGGACTTTCGCAGACCCGATACTGTGCAATTTGTCCGTTCTTTGACTGAGGATTTGCAAAGAAGAGATTTTACGATGAATGCAATGGCAATGGATAAGACAGGAAAGATCATAGATCCATTTAATGGTAAGCGTGATTTGGCAGAAAAAAGGATTATTACGGTTGGCAACCCGCATGAAAGGTTTCATGAGGATGCATTAAGAATGATGCGTGCTCTAAGGTTCGTCAGTCAACTTGATTTTGAACTGGATCAAGAAACCTTTGATTCCCTTAAAGAGAACGCCCAGATCATCAGTGAAATCGCTGTCGAAAGAATCCTGGTTGAATTTGAGAAGCTAGTGGCCGGCTCCAATAAGATAAGGGCTTTCTCACTCTTGCTGGAAAGCGGATTATATCAATACCTGCCTCTATTCTCCAGTAAAAAAGATCATTTAATGGAATTGCTGAACCTGCCGCTTCATCAGCTAAAAGCGGCAGAAATATGGTCCATAATCATGATTCACACAAAGGATCAGGAAATGGAAGAGGCTTTGAGGGAATGGAAGCTGCCAGTGAAAACCATAAGAAACGTTCAACGTACGATACAGCTAGTGAAGAAAGAATCATCAGCCATCGATGTATTTCAGGCAGGTCATGGGGTAACTGTACAAGCTGCTAAAGTCAGGGCGGCACTGACTGGCGGTAATGTATCGGATGCGGAGGAGAATGCACATCGACGCTACAATGAACTTATTATAAAACAAATGTCGGATCTTGCCGTTACGGGGACGGATTTATTGAATTGGCAACAAGAAAAGCCAGGTCCATGGGTCAAAGAATACTTGGAAAAAATATTGGAAGCTGTCTTGAATGAAGAATTAAGAAATGATAAAGAAGAAATAAAGAGGTGGCTGGTGAAATGCAATCTGAGTTAAGAACGAAGCTGATGGAAGCCCTCTCAAAAGCGGATGGTGCGTTTATATCCGGTCAGGAAATTGCTGAATACATTGGCTGTTCGCGTACAGCCGTCTGGAAGCATATAGAAGACCTGCGCAGTGAAGGTTATAATGTAGAAGCCGTTAGGAAAAAAGGCTATCGGATCATATCAGCGCCTGAAAAAGTTTCCGAGAGCGAAATACAACTTGGCTTGGAAACAAAAACGATCGGCAAGATGATCCATTATCAGGAAACTGTAGAATCCACTCAAAAAATTGCGCATCAACTAGCAAATGAAGGCGTTCAGGAGGGAACCGTCGTCGTTGCCGAGGAGCAGTTATCCGGAAAAGGAAGGCTAATGAGATCTTGGCATTCCCCAAAATTCAGCGGCATATGGATGAGTCTCATCCTAAGACCGAAAATCCCGATTCATGAGGCTCCACAACTTACATTATTGGCCGCGGTCGCAGTTGCTCAGGCTATAGAGGATACCACTGATTTGAAGCCACAAATAAAGTGGCCGAATGATATTTTGGTGAATCGCAAGAAGGTGGTGGGCATCCTGACGGAGATGCAGGCGGAGTCTGATAGAATCCATTCTGTCATTATCGGAATTGGAATGAATATCAATCAGCAATTGGAGGATTTTCCTGAAGAACTGCAGGAAAAAGCGTCTTCCCTTCTCATAGAAAGTGGAGGGACGGTTTCAAGGTCCAAGGTCATACAACGAGCATTGTTTCGTCTGGAAAATTTGTACGAACTCTATTTAGATCAAGGCTTCATGCCAATAAAGGATTTATGGGAGAGTTATGCGATCAGTCTTGGTCAGGTTATCAAAGCCAGTACCGTTAATGACACGATTGTCGGAAAAGCTTTAGGAATAACGGATTCAGGCGTTTTACTTCTTGAAGACGGAAAAGGAACAGTACATTCGATATATTCTGCAGATATTGAAATTCAGTAGATTTTTGTCAAATTCGTGAAAATTAAATAGAAATTTTCAATTTGGCTTGATATAATGCAAGTGGGCAGTATCTCATGTGAACTGCACCCCCATCAATACCAAATTATTTGAAAATCTGCCTTGATCCAGAGAACTGGACGGGGACGGAGGGATGAAACTTCTGATGAAACTAAGGTTGACTAAAAAGATAAGTCTGTTTATTGATCGATATTTGGCTTTTTAAGCCATTTTTCGTAGCGAAACAGATACTTTTTTAGTCAATCTTTTTTTTGCGCATGAATGTATAGACACCAGTTTTCGCTGATGTTTTCATCTCCTCCATCAAAAGGAGGAAACGTAATGAAATTGTCCGGAGATTTTTTGAAAATGAAACAAAACCAAGAGAAAATTGTCATGCTGACGGCTTATGATTACCCGTCAGCAAAGTTAGCCGAACAATCAGGTGTAGACATGATTTTAGTCGGCGATTCTTTAGGAATGGTCGTATTGGGATATGACTCAACGATTCCAGTTACGGTGAATGACATGATCCATCATACAAAGGCAGTAAAACGCGGGGCACCAGATACTTTTGTCGTGACGGATATGCCCTTTATGAGCTATCACCTATCTATGGATGAAACGCTCAAGAATGCAGCCCGGATCATGCAGGAAGGTCATGCGGATGCCGTGAAGCTTGAGGGAGCTGATAATGTTGTTGAAAAAATATCAGCATTGACCAAGGCGGGCATCCCGGTTGTAGCCCATCTTGGCTTGACTCCTCAATCAGTCGGCGTTCTGGGCGGATATAAAGTGCAAGGAAAAGATGCCGAAAGTGCAGCACAGCTCTTGGAAGATGCGAGAAAGTGTGAAGCGGCGGGGGCGATGGCAGTAGTATTTGAATGTGTTCCATATCAAGTGGGGGAACTCGTCACACGGAACCTCGGAATTCCAACCATTGGAATTGGGGCAGGCGTAGAAACGGATGGTCAAGTCCTCGTTTACCATGATGTTATCAAGTATGGGGTAGACCGGCTAGCGAAATTCGTAAAAGTTTATGGAGATGCAAATGAACTGATTGGCCAATCGATAACAAGTTTTGTGAATGAAGTGAAATCTAAAGATTTTCCGTCGGAAGAACATACTTTTACGATGAAGGAAGAGCAGCTTTCTGAACTTTACGGAGGGAAAAGATGAAAACTTTTACATCAGCAGCTGATTTGCAACTGGCACTTAGAGAGGAAAAAAACAATCACAAAAGCATTGGCTATGTAGCGACAATGGGGTTTTTACATGAGGGGCATGCCACCCTTTTGGAAAAGGCGCGCAAAGAAAATGATATTGTGGTATTGAGTATTTTTGTGAATCCGATGCAATTTGGACCCAATGAGGATTTTGAAACATATCCGCGGGATTTGGAACGGGATGAAAATGTCGCAGCCAATGGCGGAGTGGATTATCTCTTCTATCCAACAGTCCACGAAATGTACGGTGAAGAACCATCTGTGAAAGTTGTTGTCCAAAGCAGGACGGATGTTTTATGCGGGAGACAAAGGCCTGGACACTTTGATGGTGTAGCGACAGTCTTAACGAAATTCTTCAATATCATCCTTCCGGATAGAGCTTACTTTGGTAAGAAGGATGCACAGCAAGTCGCCGTGATAGATGGACTGATCAAAGACTTTAATTTCCCTATCCAGCTTGTTGCTGTAGATACGGTTCGCGAAGAAGATGGGTTAGCGAAGAGCTCGCGAAATGTTAACCTATCAGATCAAGAACGCATGGAGGCTAAAGAGCTGTACCAAAGTTTATTAAAGGCCAAAGAGGCGGTTAAATCAGGTGAAAGAAATGCAGCAACCGTCTTGGCCTTAGTAAGTGAACATATTGCTGCCCATACAAGCGGAGTGGTCGACTATATTGAAGTCTATCAATACCCTGAACTTAAACCACTTGAATCGCTGGCAGGAAACGTCATCATTGCAATGGCTGTAAAGTTCGAGCATGCAAGACTAATTGATAATATCACCTTATATGTAGAATAATTCAAGAAGATCTGGGGGAATAGAGATGTTTCGAACGATGATGAATGGAAAAATCCACCGTGCACGGGTAACTGAAGCTAATTTGAATTATGTAGGCAGTATTACGATTGATGAAGACATTATTGATGCGGTGGGTATTCTGCCTAATGAAAAAGTCGCCATCGTGAATAATAATAATGGTGCACGACTTGAAACGTATGTGATTGCGGGTGAACGGGGCAGCGGTGTCGTGTGTTTGAATGGAGCGGCAGCTAGACTAGTGCAGCCGGATGATATCGTGATAATCATTTCTTACGTAATGGTTTCAGAGGATAAACTGGGTGATCACAAACCAAAAGTTGCGATCATGGATGAAAACAACAAAATCATTGATTTGATTTCAAACGAACCTGCGGCTACAATCATGTAAGCGGAGGGCCGGCACATGTGCATGAATCATGCATACAGGTGCCGGCCCTTTTAGTCTGTTGATGAACGGCTTGTTTCCTTTATTACGATTATTATGGTATAAAAAAGATAAGAGAATTCCATCAGGAAGTGGAGAAAGCGAAGTTTGAGGTGTACAATTCATGATGCAACGATATGTAGTGGTCGATTTGGAAACAACAGGGAATTCTCCGAAAAAAGGAGATAGGATTATTCAATTTGCTGGCGTGGTCATCGAAAATGACCAAATTGTGGATGAATACTCGACATTCATCCACCCTGGACAGGAAATTTCCTTGTTTATTGAAGAATTGACCGGAATAAGCAACGAGACGGTAAAAAATGCACCTGACTTTGAAGATGTTGCAGAAAATATTGCCCGGCTTATAGAAGGGGCTTGTTTTGTTGCCCATAATGTTTTATTTGATTTATCTTTTTTACAGGAAGAACTAGTACGATGCGGGTTTGAGCCGTTTTATGGCTCCACCCTTGATACAGTAGAGTTAGCGAAAATATTAAAACCAACATCCGATGGATATAAGCTGCACCAGCTGGCTAAAGAAGAAAACCTAGATCATTCCAGGCCCCATCAAGCGGATAGTGATGCATATGCCACCGCTTTATTATTGTTGGAATTGAAAAAAAAGCTGATGAATCTTCCAGTCATGACACTTAAACAGTTATATCGATTATCTTATTCCTTACAAAGTGAGGTTTCCGAATTAATAGATGCTTGCATTGCAAGCAAACTTGCTAAAGCAGAAGTCCATTCACCTGATCTCATTACTTATAGGGGCCTTGCATTTAAAAAGGCTGAAGAAGAAGGTGATCATAAAGATACGGCGTCGAAATTCCCGCTCGATGATGAAGAAAAAATAGCCATGCTCCAAAGTGCATTCCCTGCCTTTGAAGCAAGAAGCGGACAACTTGATATGATGAACATGATTCACCATTCCTTCGAATCCAGCCAGGATGCAATCATTGAAGCTGGGACAGGTATTGGAAAATCCCTTGGCTATCTGCTTCCGGCCGTTTATTTTGCAAAAAAACATCATAAACCTGTCGTCGTTTCGACGTATACGCTTCAGCTACAGGATCAACTTCTTCAAAACGAGGTTCCTAAGCTTAAGAAAATCCTTCCATTTAACTTTCAAGCTGTTTTGCTAAAGGGGAGAAGTAATTATTTGAGCTTGGCAAAGTTCGAAAGGGCATTGCGTGAGAAGGAAGATAATTATGAAACGGCATTAACGAAAATGCAGATATTGGTTTGGCTTACTGAAACCGTAACAGGTGATAAAGATGAATTGAATCTTACAAGCGGCGGTCAACTATTTTGGAATAGGCTTCAAAGTGATGGTCTTACATACGCCGGCTTAAAACAGCCCTGGCTTGAATTGGATTTTTTTGAACGGGCAAAAAGAACAGCTGCCAAGGCGGATATCATCATTACTAATCATTCATTTTTGATGACGGATCTGCTTACAGAAGACGCCTTGATTCCAAAAAAAGGGTATTTGATTCTCGATGAAGCACACCATTTGGAACAGGCAGCATCTAAACAGCTTGGGAGCAGGCTTAATTACATTTCGGTGAAGACGGTTTTGAACAGGCTAGGGACATCAGATCAAAAGCAATTATTATATAAATTGGACAGGATGCTCTTAAATAATGGACTGACGGATGGGAAGTCTACGTATGACTTAGATCAAAAGCTTAGTGATTTTTCGTATGAATTCGAACAGCTTTTTTATTACATTTCCAATCAGTCGGAAAAACTTTCACGTTCGATGCGTCCGAAACGGCTTTCATTCAAAATAGATGATGGTAGATGGGGTAAAGCTATTCTTGTTGCTGAGCGATTGGTGGATTTATTAGGATACATCATCACGGAGTTAGAGAAAAGATTGGCCCTTTTATTGAATAATGAGTCCCCCTTAGGAAAAAATTCATTATTTCACTTGAATGATATCGAGGTGCTGCTTGGACATTTACAGGATACCAGGGACTCCTTGCATGAATTTTTCATCAAGCCGCATGAGGAAAATATTTATTGGCTTGATTATACAAATGCAGCGCCCCAGCATGGGGTGACTTTGACGGTTCAGCCGATTGCAGGAAGTAAACGGTTATGGGATTCCTATTTCGGGCGCCAAAAAAGTGTGGTCATGACATCGGCCACCCTTGTGGTGAAGGATTCTTTTAAGTATTTTAAAGAACAACTCGGTCTAGAGAATGAGCCAATGCAGACAGCAAGTTTTCCTTCACCCTTTCCTTATAAGGAACTCGTAAAGGTACTGGTTCCCAATGATCTACCAGATATTAATTGCTTATCGGTGGAGGAATTCTCCGAAACCGTGGCAAACCATATTATTGCAGCCGCTCAGGCAGCGAAAGGGAGGATGATGGTATTATTCACCTCGCATGAAATGCTGCGGGCAACCTATCATTCCATCAAAGATTGTGGCGTTCTGGATGAGTTCACCCTGTTTGCGCAAGGGATTTCTGGCGGAAGCCGGATGAGGCTGCTCAGGAATTTTCAAAACTTCGAGAAAGCCGTCCTGTTTGGGACAACCAGCCTATGGGAAGGCGTGGATATTCCCGGCGAGGATTTATCTTGTTTAATCATTGTCAGGCTGCCTTTTTCGCCACCGGATGAACCAGTGACAGCTGCAAAATGCCAACTTCTCGAGAAGCAAGGGCGTAATCCTTTCTCTGCGTATTCTTTACCTGAAGCCCTGTTAAGGTTTCGACAAGGATTCGGCAGGCTTATACGCACTCCAGAAGATAAAGGGGTATTGGTTATTCTTGATCGCCGTATCATCACTGCCAAATATGGATCTGAATTTCAGAAGTCCATTCCGGAAGTGGACTGGCACCAAGCCTCAATAACAGAAATGGCTGAAATGATAGAAGAGTGGATTTAATTTTTAGATTATTCATTAATCCAAAATGAATTTTTATGAATTTATAAAGAAAAATAACCTTTGAGCTGGTATAATGTGATAGGTAGTAAAGCCTTCAAATCCTATTCATACCAGTGGTTGTTGACAAATTATTAAAATGGAGGGGCGTTTTCATGGAAAGTAAAATCGAAGTAATTTCAACAGTCAGGTTGCAACATTCTCCTGATCTGTATAAAATTGTGGATTCTTTGAACCGAACATTGAAAAAAGATGACTTAATGTTCGGCCTGGCACTGGATTCCCAAGATCAAGAAAAAGCGATATTTACAATTTATCGTACATAGAAAGAAGGAAAAGCAGCTTTGAAAAAATGGTTGATTATTGCTTCTATTCTGGTCCTTTGTTTTATCGGATTTGTCAGCGGGGCATATATTAAAGCGTTGCAGCCTAAAAAAGAGGCTGGTAATGAGGCTTTCAAAAAGGCAAAGGAAGAGGGCGGCCTTGTGACAATGGAAGAATTTTACCTTTATAATGGGCAGGATTCATACTCCGTCATCATTGGTAAGGGGGAAAAAGGGACTAAAAAAATAGTCTGGCTTCCTGAGGACAAGAAGAAAGAAATAGTAGTGGAAAACTATAAAGATGGTAAATCAAAAAAAGAGATCTTAAACATTGTCAAAGAAAAGCTTAATCCCCAAAAAATCATTTCGGTTAAGCTAGGCATGGAAAAGAACGTTCCGCTTTGGGAAGTAACGTATCTTGATGAATCCGAGCGTTTTAACTATGACTATTATGATTTTAAAACTGGGGAATGGCTAAAGTATTATCGAAGCATTTAGAATGGAGGATTTAAAATGAAATTAGCGAACCGCGTTCAGTCATTAACGCCATCAACAACATTGGCCATCACGGCAAAAGCAAAGGAACTTAAGGCACAAGGTCTAGATATAATTGGTTTGGGTGCTGGTGAACCAGACTATAATACGCCCAAACATATCATAGATGCAGCACTTCTTTCCATGAATGAAGGTCAAACTAAATACACGCCATCCGCTGGTCTGCCGAAGCTAAAAGAAGCAATTGCGGCTAAGTTGAAGCGTGATCAAGGCTTGGAATACAAAACGTCTGAAATTGTAGTTGGCTCAGGTGCAAAGCATGCGCTTTACACATTGTTTCAAGCTATCCTGGATGAAGAAGATGAAGTCATTGTTCCGATACCATATTGGGTGAGCTATCCTGAGCAAATCAAGCTTGCTGACGGTAAGCCAGTTTATGTAGTCGGTACGGAAGAAAATCAATATAAAATCACTAAAGAACAATTAGAACAAGCAATTACCGAAAAAACGAAAGCGGTTATCATCAACTCTCCAAGCAATCCAACGGGCATGCTTTATTCCAGGGAAGAATTGGCGGCTATCGGGGAAGTTTGCCTGGCTCATGATATCTTGATCGTTTCCGACGAAATATACGAAAAATTGGTTTATGGAAATGCTAAACATACATCCATTGCAGAGATTTCACCTGAATTGAAAAAGCAAACGATCATCATCAATGGTGTTTCTAAATCGCATTCGATGACTGGCTGGAGAATTGGTTATGCAGTCGGTGATGAGTCAATCATTAAAGCAATGACGAACCTTGCAAGCCATAGTACATCCAATCCTACCACAACTGCTCAATATGGTGCGATTGCCGCTTATGAAGGTACTCAGGAGCCTGTTGAAGAAATGCGTCAGGCATTTGAAGGCCGTTTGAATAAGATATATGATAAATTGGTTGAAATTCCAGGCTTTAGCTGCATTAAACCACAAGGGGCATTTTATTTATTCCCGAATGTTAAAAGTGCAGTTGAATTAACAGGGTACAGCAATGTCGAAGATTTTACGACTGCGTTACTGGAAGAAGCTCAAGTGGCTGTTATTCCAGGTTCAGGGTTTGGTGCACCTGATAACATCAGACTCTCTTATGCAACTTCATTGGAGCTGCTGGAAGCAGCCGTTGAAAGAATACATTCATTCGTTAAATCAAAAATGGCATAAATTTTTAATAACCTGCAGACTACCTGGCTACATCAGGATCTGCAGGTTTTTTTTGTTGGATTATATTTCGATATGGCACTTTCGGGAAGAAGGCATGATAAGCATTTTAGTTCACTTCACTATGGCAAAGGAAAAGGTGGACCACTTGATTTTTGTTACATTCAGACTATTCAAATGAACTGATCATTATATATGGCACAACAAGCTTGTAAAGAAAAAATCATATATGATTTTTAATAAAAATCGATTGCAATCATATATGATTTCATATATGATAAAAATATGGAAGAGAAAAACAAAAACCCCAGTAAAAAGCAAATAGCTTATGAGCACCTTCGTAAATTAATTTTGGATGGAACATATGGTTCTGGACAGCGGATCATTATCGATCAAACAGCAAAAGAACTAAGTTTAAGTCCGATTCCTGTCAGGGAAGCAATCAGACAACTGGAATCTGACGGCCTTATTCAATATAAGCCTTATAGTGGAGCAGTGGTTACAAGCATTAATGAAAGCGAATACATTGAAACTCTTTCAGTTTTATCTTTGCTTGAAGGATATGCAGCTGCCCTCAGTTCTTTAACGATGAATGATCATGATTTTGAAAATCTAATTAATTTAAACAAAGAAATGGAAAAAGCCCTCCATAACTTTGAATTAGAGCTGTTTGGTAAGTTAAACGAATGCTTCCATGCGGAAATTTATGAAAAGTGCGGAAATTCCTTTTTAAAGGAAGAAATTAAACAAGCGCAACAAAGAATGAATAGAGTCAGAAAGTCCATGTTCACCATGGTGCCGCAACGCGCAGTCCAATCGATTTGCGAACATGAAAGCATCATAAAGCTTCTAAAGGAAAAAGCATCTTTTGAAGAAATTGAATCATTGGTGAGAAAACATAAACTGAATGCCATCAGCACATTCAAGCAGAGGGCGGAAACTAATCACGATCAGGCACTTTGATTACCCAGGCTTTGTTTTATAATAGTCAATCGATTATTCATAAAATCAAAGCCGATTTTTTCACTTGGATTATTCGGAATATTCAAATAATGAAAAGGTGGTAGAAATAATGTACGAGGAAATCAAAAGTCGTTTAAGAGGATCCATCGCTCCCATTATCACTCCGTTTGATGACAAGATGGAAGTGGATGTAAAGGCAATTGAAAATCTAGTAAACTGGCATATTGAAAGCGGTTCCCATGGTGTCTCGGTATGCGGGACTACCGGTGAGCCGAGTTCACTAACAATTGAGGAAAGGGAATTAGTGATGGAAACGGCAATTAAAGCAGCAAAAGCCCGTGTTCCAGTTGCACCCGGTACTGGATCTGCTAATCAGAAAGAAACGTTGCATTTGACAAAAAGGGCACAGGAAATGGGCGCGGATGCTGCTTTAGTCATCGTTCCTTATTACAATAAACCGAATCAACAGGCACTTTACAATCATTTTAAAACGGTAGCCGATTCTGTTGATATCCCGCTTATCGTTTATAACATTCCCGGAAGAACGGCGACGAATTTAGAAGTGAAGACATTGGCACGTCTTGCTGAAGATTGTGAAAATATTATTGGTGTAAAGGAATCTAATAAAGATTTCGAACATGTGAACCGTGTCTTATTGAATTGCGGAAGGGATTTTCTCTTATATTCGGGCATCGAATTATTATGCTATCCAATGTTGGCTATTGGAGGGGCAGGACATATAAGTGCTACTGCAAATATCACTCCTAAAGAAGTTGCGGAAATTTATAACCTTTGGGTGGAGGGTGATGTGGATAAGGCACTTGACCTCCATTACAAATTAATGCCATTGAATGATGTCTTGTTTAAAGAAACCAATCCAGGACCATTAAAAGCTGCGATGGGGATGATGGGGAAAATCAATCCTGCATTAAGGCCGCCTATGGGACCGCCTTCGGAACCATTGGAAAAAGAACTGCGTGAAACCCTTCAATCATACGGGTTGATTGACCAAATAATCCAGTCATAATTGCTAGATTGGGAAGATTGCACAAATCTAATCGATTATTGTCATCTTCCCGAATTAATTTTTAAAGGAGGATTTATCATGCAAACTTTTCCCGTGCAAGATGTCAAGCATTACATCAATGGTCAATTTGTCGATGGTATCTCAGGAAAAACATTTGAAAATCTAAGCCCTTTTAATAATCAAGCAATCAATAATGTGGCAGAAGGGTTTAAAGAGGATATCGATCAAGCGGTAGCTGCCGCAAGATCTGCATTCGATAATGGCCCATGGAGAACGATGAAAGTGGAAGAAAGATTGAAGTACATTAATAGGATTGCTGATTTAATTGAAGAAAATGCAGAAGAAATTTCCTTTTTGGAATCCCTTGATACAGGGTTGCCGATTAGCCAAACAAAAAAACAGGCGGCAAGGGGAGCGGAGAATTTCCGTTTTTATTCTGAGATGGTGAAAAGCAGGCTAATAGGAGAGTCGTATCAAGTGGATGACACTTTCATCAATTATACGATTCATAAACCGATAGGAGTGGCAGGATTAATCACTCCTTGGAATGCGCCTTTCATGTTAGAGACCTGGAAGATCGCCCCGGCCCTGGCTACAGGTAATACATGTGTCCTTAAACCGGCGGAGTGGTCCCCACTGACTGCCAATAAATTGGCACAAATCATTGACCAATCCGGTCTGCCAAAAGGCGTATTCAATATCGTTCACGGTTTTGGGGAGACAGCAGGGGCGTCCTTGGTTGCCCATCCTGATGTCCAATTGATATCCTTTACCGGAGAAACGACGACTGGCGCTGAAATCATTAAAAATGGTGCGGATACAATGAAACGTTTTTCCATGGAACTCGGAGGTAAATCACCAGCGGTCATTTTTGAAGATGCCGATCTGGAAAAGGCCTTGGATTCAGTGGTATGGGGAATCTATTCATTCAATGGGGAGCGCTGCACAGCCAATTCTAGATTATTTGTCCATGAATCGATAATAGACCAGTTCGTTGCAGAATTGAAGGAACGTGTTCATAATATCAAAATTGGAAACCCAATGGACCCAGAAACGGAAATCGGACCGCTGATCCATCGTAACCATTATAATAATGTCTCCCGTTATCTGGATATAGCAAAAGATGAAGGGGCGGAAATTGTAAGCGGTGCCATACCGAGTGCGTTCAAGGAAGGGAATTATATTGCCCCGACGCTTCTCTTGAACTGTACAAATGATATGACAGTAGCACAGGAAGAGATTTTTGGACCAGTCATGGCAGTCATTCCTTTCAAGACTGAAGAGGAAGTACTGAGAATGGCTAATGATGTAAAATATGGGCTAGCGGCTTATGTATGGACCAATGATATGAAACGTGGACATAGGTTTGCACAAGCTGTCGATAGCGGGATGGTCTGGGTGAATTCCCAAAACGTCAGGGATTTGCGGATACCATTTGGAGGATCGAAATATAGTGGCGTAGGACGTGAAGGTGGCCATTATAGCTTTGAATTCTACACGGAAACACAAGTTATCCACGTAGCAATTGGCGAACATCACATTCCGAAATTTGGAGACGTAAAACAAAATGCCGTTTCTTCTGCTGAAAAATAATCCGTGTTTCATTAAAGAAGGGGAGAATACTAATGAATTTTTCTATTATTCGTGTTGCGAGAACGATACTTAATGTAACAGATTTAGATAAATCAAGAGCCTTTTATGTGGATGCTTTAGGTTTCATTGAAACGGAAAGAACGAATGATCACATATATTTACGTGGTTTAGAGGAAGCGCACCATCACTCGCTTATCTTGCAAAAGGCAGAAAAGCCAAGCGTTGAAGCAATAGGATATAAGGTTGAAAAAGAGGAAGACCTTGAAGAATTGGAATCTTTTTTTCTGTCCAAGGGAATGAAAATGAAGTGGATGCAGGAAGGAACACAGCATGCACTGGGCAAGTCGCTACGAGTTCAGGATATTTCAGGATTGCCAGTGGAGTTTTTCAGCAAAATGGATAAAGCCGAGAGATTGCTTCAACGATTCGATATGCATAGGGGTTCAAGGGTCCAAAGAATCGATCATGTGAATTGTTGTGTACCAAATGTGCAAAAAGCCCATGATTTTTATGTGAAAGAATTAGGTTTTGCCTGCTCGGAAGACACAGTGGATGAATCGGGCAAATTATGGGCAACGTGGCTACATAGAAAGCAAACGGTCCATGACCAGGCATTCATGAACGGAATCGGACCAAGACTTCATCATGTAGGCTTCTTTCTGCCTGACCCCCTTGCACTTATCCATGCCTGTGATGTACTGGCATCTCTGGGATATTCCGAGTCCATCGAACGCGGACCAGGAAGGCACGGCCTATCCAATGCATTCTTCCTATATTTAAGAGACCCGGACGGTCACAGGATTGAATTATACAATGGGGATTATTTAACATCTGACCCGGATACGGAACCGATTCATTGGGATTTAAATGATCCAAGGCGTCAGACATTCTGGGGAGCCAAAGCTCCTGATTCATGGTTTGATGAGGCTTCTGCCGTTCTTGATATTATATCAGGTGAAGAAGTTCCTCTTGAAGAACCGATTCTGGCAAAAAGCAAGCCTGAATTCATCATCTAAAAAAGAAGCGGGATTTAGGATGAATGATCGAGCGTTTCGCAAAACCTACATTGACTCTCATGTTCATTTGGATTGGGCGATAGTGGATATATACCTGTTCCAAGACCTATTGCCACCGTTTAAGGGAACAGAATTGGTGAATAGTTTAGGGAAAACTGCTGGATCAAGGAAGGTCTGTTTACTGAGTTTAAATTGTACCTTTCAAGAAGCAAAGGAAGGAAGATGGATTTGGATATCATTCATGATCAGCACCCACTTTCCAGTATATATACAGCAGAACCGTGTGTGCTGGCTCTTGGATTTTTCGACGGAGTTCATGTAGGGCATCAAGAATTGATAAATCTAGCCAAAAGGATTGCTATACAGCAAGATTTGAAATTAGCAGTCATGACATTTTTTCCACATCCAAAGCAAATCATAGGAAACGATCAAACGCCCCACACATACATTACTCCTTTAGAGCAAAAAGTAAAAAAAATGCAGGGTTTAGGTATAGAAACCTTGATAGTCGTGAACTTCGATTCCGCATTTGCCCATCTTTCACCTTCTGGTTTTATCGAGGATTATCTATGTGGATTTAATTGCAAACATGCCGTGGCTGGATTCGATTTCCGTTATGGGCATAAAGGGGAAGGAAATATGGAAACGCTGAAAATCGAAGGTAAGCGATTTTTTGAAGTGACGGAAATGAAAAAATTTGAAATTGATCATGAAAAAGTAAGTTCCACTATGCTTAGAAACTTGATTGCGGATGGTCGGTTCGCAGATATCCCGTCATACCTTGGCACATATTTTGAAAGTCAAGGGACAATCTATTTCAAGGATAATCAACACGTTCTAGTTACATTATCGGAAACATTCCTGACACCCCCGCCAGGCGTTTATTTAATCGAAATTCAAAACGAAGGAAATGCTTATGAGGGAATTGCCTATCAAACAATGGACGAATCCATTCAAGAGAATTGGCACTTACAGTTCAATGATTCTTTTCCTTTGGAAGGAAAGAAGATTCATATCAAATGGAAAAGTGAAAGTAAAATGAATTTGAACCAGTTGACGGATAAGCGAGCCAGGTCTATTTCGAAAGTGCACGCCTACTAAAAGATTTGGTCTGGGACAGGGCAGCAGTGGTGACCTACTGCTGCCTTGTCTGTTCAAAAGGAGTCCGGAGAGCTAAGGGAACGTGGCTTTAGACCCGCTTGCAGTAGATGAGTTTGGATTTTGGGATGGAGGGGACATGTGCCATTGAATAAAGTACCGTCCTTGGAAAAATAAATACCAGAAGAGGTGTGAAGTGATGGTTCGGTTGGAAAAAAACCTTGATGAATCGGAACAAACTAATCTAGTGGATTATGAAAAGATTGTTGCCTCCAAAGAGTTTCAGAATATGCTTTCCGATAAAAAGAAATTCGTCATCCCTTTTACGATTTTCTTTATGGGATATTCCCTGCTTTTGCCCTTCTTAGTTTTTTACACAGATATCCTGGATTACCCTTTCATTGGAGACATAACCTGGGCGTGGGTGTACGGTGTCTCCATTACGGTTATGTCTGTATGGGTTTGCAGCATATATGTAAGGAAATCAGAAAGAATCGATGAACAAATAAAAGAAATCATCGAGAAAGAAGGGCTTTGAATCATGAATTGGACAGTTATTATTCTCTTTGCGCTAATGTCGATAGGTACCCTTTTCATCACGTATTTCGCTTCCAAAAAAACTAAAACGGCAGGCTCTTTTTATACGGCTGGTGGCGGGTTGACCGCTAGGCAAAATGGACTTGCATTGGCCGGGGATTTTATGTCGGCTTCCACGTTTTTAGGATTGATTGGAGCATTTTCCTTAACGGGGTATGATGGATTTTTCCTGATGTATGGAGCACTTGTTTCATTTCTTGTCGTGTTATTCCTCGTGGCTGAACCTTTGAGGAACTTAGGGAAATACACTTTGGCTGATATGGTGACTACAAGGTTTAAATATAAACAGGTCCGGGGAGTGACCGCATTTAATACCCTGGTGATATCAGTCATGTACATGCTGGGGCAACTTGTTGCAGCAGGTGCTTTATTTAAATTGCTTTTGGACATACCGTATAATATTTCTGTCATCATCGTAGGCATTGTCATGTTGGTGTTTGTTCTATTTGGGGGGATGACGGCGACGAGCTGGGTGCAGATCATTAAAGCCATCCTACTGATAGGCGGAGTGTTTATATTATTCATGATCGTCATGTGGAAGTTGAATTTTAGTTTCATCGGAATATTCACTGAAATGAAAACGGCGACACCCATGGGTGCAGATTACCTGAAAGCAGGTATTAAATATGCCAGTGGGTGGGATGCAGCTTCCTTATCACTCGGTCTAATTCTGGGAACGGCAGGTCTACCTCACATTTTAATACGTTTTTTGACTGTCCCGAATGCACAAGTGGCAAGAAAGTCGGTTGTTTGGGTGATGTGGATTATGGGTGCTTTTCATATCATGGTCATTTTTCTCGGATTCGGTGCTGCGAAGTTGGTTGGAACATCGAATATAATGGCCGCTAATCCAGCGGGTAACATGGCTGCACCTTTATTGGCCCAACTTGTTGGCGGGGACATCTTATTCGCATTTATTGCGGCCGTTTCCTTTGCAACGATACTCGCAGTTGTTGCGGGAATCGTTTTAACAGGTGCTACGGCATTTTCACATGATTTTTATAATGAAATATTAAAAGATGGAAAAGCGACAGAAAAACAGCAAATGACGATGGCTAGGTGGGCTTCCATTGGTGTGACTGCACTTGCGATCGTTTTATCATTAGGCCTGCAGGAATTCAATGTAGCGTTTCTGGCATCGATTGCCTTTACATTGGCCGCTAGTTCGAATTTGCCAGTCATCCTTCTAACAATCTATTGGAAAAAATTCAATAAAACCGGTGCAATAGTCGGTATGATGACAGGTCTTTTTGGTACACTTTTGCTCGTGGCACTAAGTCCAAATGTCTGGAACCCGGTCCCCGGAGCCACCATTATGACAGGTGACCCGATTTTCCCTTTGAATTCACCAGGAATAGTATCCATCCCGCTTGGGTTCCTCGCATGCTATTTAGGTGCCCTGTTCGGTAACCGCAGGGCAGGTTTTAAAACGGTTACAAAAGACAATTATAATGAAATCCTCGTAAAGTCCAATACCGGTCATGATGTTAAGGGTGTTTTGCGACATTGAATGGTGTAAAAGCATGCCAGTAAATAATGCGCAGGTCATCGGGAAATGAGAATTGATCGAAAAAGCAGCCATCTACTGATAGGTTGCTTTTTTCTTTTCATTGAATAAAGAAATTCAAACAAACACCAAAGATTATTAGAAAGAGGTACAGATGCAATAATATTAAAAGGATAACTGGTCATTCATTCAGAAAATGTTTCTAGAAATTTGACGGCGCCTTTGGAAAGATAGCGTTCTTCGAGCCAAATGAGAGCGGCTTCCGATTGTACTTCACAATCTATCAATTCGACTATTTTAATACCCTGGGTTGAAAACGATTTAGATGTGGTTCGTGGCATGATGGTAGCGCCTATTCCTTCCTTCACCAAAGATAAAATCATTGCAGCATCAGGACATTCACATACAATCGTAGGTTCAAATCCATGTCTGAAGCATTCATCCACTATAAGTTCATAAGTACCTTGACCGCTTACCCTATGCAGCAATAGGAGGGGAAATTCCTTAATTTGTTTAAATTCGATGGAGTCAGGGATATCCCAATCATTTGGGGTGACAAGCACAAAATCTTCCGGGGGAAGGTTAACCGTTGAGAACTGCTTACCGTTAATTGGAAGCCGTACAATGGCCAACTCGATTTCCCTGTTTATTAACCCTTCCGTCAAACGGAATGTATCACCTTCCATTAACTTGAAGCGTATTTCAGGGTATTTTACTCTAAAGGTTCTCATCCTTTGCGGAATGTAAGAAAAGCAAGTTTTTACTGACCCAATGGAAAGAGTGCCCTTTACCCCTTTACTGACTTCCTTCACTTCCTGAAGTGTTTCTTCAAACTGATTCAATAGGGCTTCAGCTTTTTTATATAGGACCTTGCCAGTTTCAGTGAGCTCAAGTCTCTTTCCATTCCGATCGAATAGTTTTTCACCGATTTCCATTTCCATTAATTTAAGTTGTTGGCTAAGAGGTGGTTGAGCCATATGTAATTTTTTTGCGGCTTTGGTTACTTGTTCCTCCTGAACGATTGTCACAAAATACTTTAACTGCCGGATGTCCATTTTATACACCTCATACATATGATTTACATATACATATTGAATTTTTTAAGTATTTTATATATATCATAACACATGGTATATTTTGTTATAGGAATTAATTCAATATTTGGAATTTATTTAATTGTAAGCGCTTCATTTATATTGAAACCAAGGGGGATGCAAGCATGCCAGCTAAAACAGGTAAAGAATATATCGATAGGGTAGACAAAGCAAAAGCGAATGTATGGATCAATGGAGAGCAAGTAAAAGATAAGATCAGTCAACACCCAGCTTTTAAAGGAGTCATGAAAACACAGGCCGAATTATACGATCTACAGCATGATTCCGCAAAAAATGAAATCATGACTTATATTTCACCAACTTCAAACGAAAGAGTAGGGACCTCATTCATGCAGCCGCGGACTAAGGAAGACCTTGAAAAAAGGAGGAAAATGATTCAAGAATGGGCAAGACATAATAATGGAATGATGGGACGTTCCCCTGACTATATCAACAGTGGGATGATGGCGTACGGTACTGCAGCTGATATGTTTGGTACTCAGGATTCGGCATTTGCTAAAAATATGAAAGATTATTATGAGCTCTGCCGGGAAAAGGATTTGTCGCTGACACATACCCTGATTCAACCCCAGGTTAATAGGGGAGTTAGTGCCGCCAAGCTTCCTGACCCTTACATCGCTGCACGGATTGCTGGCAAGAATTCAGAAGGGCTTATTATAAAGGGAGCCAGATTATTAGCTACACAAGGAGGAATAACGGATGAAATCATGGTTTTCCCTTCAACATTGCTTAAACAATCAGAAGAAGAAAACCCTTATGCATTCGCATTCTCCATACCAAATAATACACCGGGGTTGAAATTCATCTGTCGTGAATCATTCGACTATGGCAAATCACATTTTGACCATCCACTTGGTTCACGATTTGAGGAAATGGATACGATTATCGTTTTTGATGATGTAGTCGTTCCTTGGAATCGGGTATTTGCATATGGGGATGTCGGCATTTGCAACCAGGCATATAATGAAAGCAATGCAGTTGTTCATATGACCCATCAGGTGGTATCGAAGAATATCGCAAAAACCGAGTTCATTCTGGGGATTTTGCAACTAATGGTGGAGACCATCAATATTGGGCAATACCAGCATGTTCAAGAGAAAATCTCGGAAGTCATCATAGCACTTGAAACGGTAAAGGCTTTCATTATAGCTTCGGAGGCAAACGCGAAAGTGGATAAGTGGGGAATGATGACACCTGATTTCACACCGTTAAACATTGCCCGTAATTATTATCCGAAGATTTACCCTAGATTCAGTGAAATAATGCAGCTGCTTGGAGCTAGTGGCTTAATGGCGATACCAAATGAAGCTGATTTCAATTCGGAACTTCGACCGGATTTGGATAAATATCTTCAAGCCGCGAATGGTGGAGCCTATGACAGGGTTAAATTGTATCGTCTCGCATGGGATGTATGCATGAGTTCATTTGGATCCAGGCAAACACTGTACGAAAGATTCTTTTTTGGGGATCCGGTCCGTATGGCAAGCGCTTTATATAACGGCTATGATAAACAGGAATATGTGGACCGTGTCAAGGAGTTCTTGAACCGTACTGGAAATCTTGCAGAAATCAACTGAGCCCGGTAGCAGTAGCAAAACATTTTAATTTAAAGGCCTTCCCGATGATGAGGAAGGCCTTTAAATATGAAATCTTGTTCATTTATTATATCGATCATGGATATTATTCTTTTTATATGTGCCAAAATCACTGAATTCCGTAAGTTCCATGGAGAGGGCAAGATATCTTTTTGAAAAGAGGGAAGCCAAATGGGATTCCATCGTGTCGAAAAGTTGGTCACATACTTTGGTTTTATCACTGTCCTGGCGCCCAGCACCAATTTTTAGTATGGCATGAACAAACGCATCATCCTCTGTACCATCGGCAACACGATAATGCTTCAATTCAATGGCCCGGGATCGAATTCCGCCAATTGGAAAGATGGAAGGATAGGATATCAGTACATCATTCACCTTCTCTAATAAGCTGTCAATCTGGATTTCATCTTTGATATTATCCGTATATTCAATAATAATATGAGGCATGTGATTAGTCCCTTCCGTTAATTATGGATTTTTAGGTGCGGCCGATCCCCGCCTTCAGTAAATATATCGTCACCGACTATTGTGCTAACAAGTTTCCCGATACCTTCAATTTCAGTGATGATTTCATCGCCTACAGCGGTATCCGCCAATCCCTCAGGTGTGCCTGTCAATATGATATCGCCTGGGCTCAAAGTCATGAAGCTGCTGAAATATTCAATTAAATCAGCAATGCCGAAAATCATGTCTTTCGTGTTACCTTGCTGAGTCAATTTTCCGTTGACGTAAGTTTTAATGGTAAGATTCGAAGGATCTGGAATATCTTCGGCATCGACTAGCCAAGGACCAATGGGGGTGCAGGTATCGCGATTTTTGACCTTTAAGTTTGGTCGGTAGTAATTCTCCAGATAATCCCGTATTGCAAAATCATTTGCAATCGTATATCCACTTACATACTTAAAGGCTTCTTCCTTTTTTATGTTTTTCGCCTTTTTACCTATGACGACTGCCAGTTCACATTCATAATGCATATAAGCTGCATCAGCAGGTCGCCTTGTCTGTCCCCGGTGGCCGATAAAGGTATTGGGACCTTTTAAGAACGCAAGGGGTTCTTCCGGGGCTTTAAAAGCAAGCTCTTTCGCATGGTCTGCATAATTCAGGCCAAGCGCGAAGACAGTTCGTGGTTCCACAGGGGGAAGCCAGACAACATCCTGCTCATTGACAACCCGGCCATCCGCCAATTTGAGCTGGCCATAATATTCACTTGCTGGATGTATGGCACCTGCATAGGCTACACGTGCTCTCTTCATAAAATCCCCTCCAGTGATAGTTTTTCCTCGGAAATGATAGTATTTTCCAAATATCCGATTTCGTCTATTTCTATTCTGACATGATCATTGGCTTTTGCCAGCGGTGCATTCTCTGGAACTCCAACTAGAAGGACGTCACCCGTACTTAAAGTCATGAAGTCTGTTACATCCTCAATAAGTCGGGATATGGAGCGAATTAGATTTGAAGTTGAATTTTCTTGCCTTAGCTCTCCATTTATATATACACGGATTCTTAAAGAATCGGGGTTGGAGATGGATTCCTTAGATACGACCCATGGACCGATCGGGCAAAATCCATCACGGGCTTTATGGCGGATGGCTGGACGGAAAACGCTTTCATGCGGAACGCTAACATCATTGGCGATCGTAAAACCTTCTATATAACTCATCGCATGTTCTTTCTTGACTCTTGTGGCCGTTTTACTGATTACTATTGCAAGTGCTGCCCCTATTTCCAATTCAGGTATGCCGTTTGGAAGAGGAACTGGATTTGAAAAAGAAGAAAACGTGTTTCTAGGTTTAATATATAGGATCGGCCCTTTAGGAGGTTCATTATAAGGAGGATGGTTGATCTTTCCCTTCAACGCTTCCAATGATCCTTTATAATTTAATAATGTGCCATATACCGTTCCTGAAATAGGGTTATCCAACTTGATTTGTGATAGCTCATACTTTTCACCGTTCATTAAAATATATCGGTGCGACAGTATTTCCATTTCTTCCGAATAATCTGACTTTTGGAGTTTCACTCTTGCTTTTGCCATGGACACTCACCCCTTGATTTTATTAATAATCATATATGATATCGTATATGATTATTTGTTTAAGTTCAACATTTTTAGATTATTCAGTAAAATTAGACAAAAAATGTTAGAAAAAAGATGGGTTTCAACAGAAAAACGCCTTGAACATTTAGTTAGTATAAAGCTAGGAATTCAAATTGAAAGATTGTGAATGGGGGATGTTCCGATGATGAATGGCAATGAGTATTTAGAAAGTTTACGAGACGGAAGAACGGTATTCTTGAACGGCGATAAGGTAGATGATGTGACGACACACCCCGCATATCGCAATTCTGCCAGGTCAATTGCCCAACTATATGATGCTCTCCATGATCCGGTTACGGCACGGATTTTAACGACTAAGACAGATGAAGGCCATACTACCCATAAGTTCTTCAAGGCCTCAAAGAACGCAGCAGAGCTGCTTGAAGCAAGGGATGCCATAGCAGAATGGTCAAAATTCAGCTATGGTTTCATGGGTCGTACCCCTGATTACAAAGCTGCTTTTACAGGATCATTGGGACCGTATAGCGATTTTTATAAGGGATTTGAAGATAATGCGAAAAGATGGTATGAAAAAACCACTAGGGACGTTCCCTTCTGTAACCATACAATTATAAATCCGGCAATGGACAGGAATAAACCGCTACATGAAAATAAAGAGGTATTTGTACGGACGGTGGAAGAGCGGGATGATGGAATAATAGTAAGTGGAGCTAAAATGGTTGGAACTTCTGCAGCACTTACGAATTATAATTTTGTCGCGAATTATTCTCCTGTCGATCTTAGGGAAGGGGATAGAAGCCATGCATTGATTTTCTTTGTGCCGATGAATGCACCGGGATTAAAAATGATCAGCAGACAGTCTTTTGAAGAAACGGCTGCGAGGACAGGCACTCCTTTCGATTACCCGCTTTCTAGTCGGTTCGACGAGAATGACACAGTCATCGTCCTTGATCATGTATTCATCCCATGGGAGAATGTATTCGCGTATAATAATGTGGAAATTGCAAATGGTTTTAGATCCAAGACTGGGTGGATGAATCGATATACATTTCATGGCTGCACACGCTATGCGGTGAAATTGGACTTTATGGCTGGGCTTTTGATGAAGGCTACGGAAATGGCAGGAACGAATCAATTTAGGGGAGTTCAAGCCAATATCGGGGAAGTGCTTGCTTACAGGAATATATTTTGGGCAATCTCGACAGCGATGGCTACAGATCCGGTGGAAGGACCGAATGGCACTGTTCTCCCCAATAGCACATATGCAACTGCATATAGGGTGTTCGCACCTATGGTTTGGCCAAAGGTGAAACAGATATTTGAACAGGTTGTAGCAGGTAATCTCATTCAACTCCCATCAAGTTCCAAGGATTTTTTAAACCCTGAGGTTCGTCCGTATCTCGATAAATATTATAAGGGTTCAGGTGGGGTTTCGGCAGTGGAAAGGGTAAAACTGATGAAACTTATATGGGATTCTATCGGAACGGAATTTGGTGGCAGGAATGAGTTATATGAAATCAATTATGCGGGTAACCATGAAAATATTAGGCTGGAAACCATGAAAATGGCAGATTTAAATGGACAATCGGATAAATTCAAATCTTTTGTGGACTTGGCAATGGACGATTATGACCTTCATGGCTGGACAAATGAAAAGTGGATAAATGCAGATGAAGGCATTAATGCTGATTTGATCCATCTCCGAATGAATTAATCTGATTAAGAAAACGTGAAAAAGAATGGTTTGTATCGGAATCCCACCGGTTTTTCCACCACTGCATGATATGAATGCGTTTACATTTATCTTGATAGGTAAGGTGTGGAAAAAGTATAATATTATGTAAAAGGAAAGCCGGGGGGAATCATGACGAATCTTTTGAATCTTAAGAATGATGATGGTGAAATTCATTTAAATGATGAGAGGATGATCCTGACTTCCTCTTCAATTTTCGGTACCTTAAGAAAGGACTTGATCGAGAATATTGGATTTGAAAGAATGAAGTCTTTTTTAATACGTTATGGCTGGAATATCGGAGTTAATGATGCTAAAAAGGCACTAAAAGGGAATCTGTCAACGGTTAAGGAGATACTGAGGCAAGGCCCCATTTTACATATGCTGCAAGGTTATACAAAAGTTAATACTATGAATCTGGAATTATCGATGGATAGTAAATCGGAAGTACACTCTGTAAAGGTGGAAGGGGTTTGGGTGAATTCCTATGCACAGGAACATATCACCCAAACAGGCATCGCGGAAAAGCCAGTTTGTTATACATTGACGGGTTATGCAAGTGGATTTTATTCAACGGTCTGCGGTCATGAAGTGATTTTCAAGGAAAGTGCCTGTAAGGGAGCAGGGCAATCAGAGTGTAGATACGAAGGTAAATCGATACATTTATGGGGCATGGAGATTCAGGATGAGTTGAAATATTATAAAGCCGAACCGATTGTTCAAGAGCTTGCCGTAACATATGAAAAGTTGCTGGAGGAACGCAATAGTTTGTCAAAAGTGATGGATATTCATAATTTGCTGACAGAAGAGTTAATTAACGGAAGAAGCCTTCAATCGATAGTGAGGATGGTTTATCAGAAAACAAAAATACCTTTGTTGATGGAGAATTTCAATGGCAATCAGGTTTATCATGCTGGGTTTCACAAAGGGAAGGTAAGGGAAGTCAGGAATCAGCTCAAACTGATGAGGGAAAATGGTCCTGTCACCTTGGAGACCGGAAGAATCGTAAAAGATGGGATGGAGCTGCTTTACACCCCCATTACGTTACAAAATAAAACTTACGGCTATTGTGCCTTTGCGCAATCAAATCAAGTCGAAGGAAGAACGAACCTGGAAATCAATCGAATGATTCTTGAGAGGGTGTCCATGACTGGTTCCTTATTCCTCTTAAATGAGAAAAGCAGTTTTGAAGCACTTGAAAGGGTAAAAGGTTTATTTCTTGAGCAAATATTAAATGGAGAGTTTGCTACTAGAGAAGAAATAATCAAAAAAAGCATGTATTTAGACGCTTCATTGGATCACCCTTTCACCATTGCGGTGCTGGGCTATCGTTTTTCCCCCGATCGGGGGACAGAGAATGACTATTTCATTCAGCAGAAAATTATCGAAGAGATTAATAGTTTCTTTAAGAAGCGGAATCAAGTCGTCTTAACAGCCATAAGGGATGGTCATATCGTATGGCTTATACCGCTAAGTCCTGGAAATGAATTTCAACTTCGAACCAAGGAATGCATCAATCATTTATATACTGTTTTCAGCGGATATAACTTTAAAATGGGACTTAGTACAATAAGTGATGAATTGGAACGGGCTCACGATGTTTTTCAAGAAGCTTTAACCGCTTTGAATATGAATGAAGGAACTCGGGATATCATTAAATTTGAAGAAGTCGATCTGCTATCCATTTTAATGCATACTGGGAGTACTCCAGCGGTCCTGCAAAAAGCTGAGAAAATGCTGGGTCCTTTATTGATGAAAGATGATCCCAAAATGAATGAATTATTGAAAACGCTTTATGTATTTCTGCAATGCGGTGGAAATCTTGAATGCAGTATGAAAGAATTGAACATTTCAATGAGTGGTTTACGCTATCGGATCAAAAGACTTGAAGAGCTGCTTTCCTGCCAAATAAGAAATCCTAAAAGTGCTTTTCAATTATATGCATCATTTGAAACCCTTTTAAAGGCGAAAATGATTACCATTGGTTGATTGGATTCAACCATTTGTTTAAAAATGGAAATGGTCGATCGATACATATACGGAGATGATTTTATGTAATAAGAGCTTGGGCGTTAGTGAAAAGTAATCTACCATGCAATCTGGAGAATACGAACATAATAAGAGTGATATAAAAGGCATGGAGCTTCCGCTTCAATTGATTTATTTGCTTGTAAGCAGGGCTATGGGTATAATAAGTAGAGTAAATTCATTAGTAAGTTAAGCTATTTTTGGAGGTAAATTCCGTGAAAATTACAATAAAAAATGCTAGCAAATTCGTCGATCAAGAAGTTACAATTGGAGGCTGGCTTGCCAGCAAACGATCCAGTGGGAAAATTGCTTTCCTTCAAATCCGTGATGGCTCTGGCTTCATTCAAGGTGTGGTCGTGAAAGCTGAAGTGGGTGAAGAAATTTTCGCTCGTGCGAAATCGGTTTCGCAAGAGTCATCCTTGTATGTAACAGGTGTCATTCAAAAGGATGAACGATCGCCGTTCGGTTTTGAGTTACAGGTGAAAGATATTGAAATCATTCATGAATCATTGGATTATCCCATTACCCCTAAAGCGCATGGTCCTGAATTCTTAATGGATAACCGCCATTTGTGGCTGCGTTCAAAACGGCAGCATGCAGTCATGAAAATCCGGAATGAAATAATCCGTGCTACATATGAATTCTTTAATGAAGAAGGTTTCGTTAAAGTGGATCCCCCAATCTTAACTGGAAGCGCACCAGAGGGAACGAGTGAATTGTTCGCGACTAAATACTTTGATGAGGATGCTTACCTTTCACAAAGTGGTCAACTCTATATGGAAGCGGCTGCCATGGCACTTGGGAAGGTATTTTCCTTTGGTCCTACCTTTAGGGCAGAAAAATCCAAAACAAGACGGCATTTAATCGAGTTCTGGATGATTGAACCAGAAATGGCTTTTATCGAATTTAAAGAAAACCTGGAGGTTCAGGAGCAATTCGTTTCTTCCATCATCCAATCCGTATTGAAAAACTGTCAGCTTGAGTTGAATACACTTGGCCGTGATACAGCGAAGCTTGAACAAATTCAAGCTCCTTTCCCGCGTATTACATATGATGAAGCCATTAAGTTCCTTCATGAACAAGGATTTGACGATATCCAATGGGGTGATGATTTTGGAGCTCCGCATGAAACTGCGATAGCGGAAAGTTATGATAAGCCCGTTTTCATAACTCATTACCCAACCAAAATTAAACCTTTTTATATGCAGCCAGCTCCTGACAGGGAAGAAGTCGTTCTTTGTGCCGATTTGATTGCCCCGGAAGGATATGGGGAAATAATTGGCGGTTCAGAGCGGATTCATGATCAGGAATTGCTTGAACAGAGAATCAATGAACATGGCTTGAGCGAAGATGCTTACAAATGGTATATGGAATTAAGAAAATATGGCTCTGTACCGCATTCAGGCTTCGGTTTGGGTTTAGAACGCACCGTTGCATGGATCAGTGGAGTCGAGCATGTCCGAGAAACCATCCCGTTCCCACGTCTATTAAATCGATTATATCCTTGATCTCGTAATGAAGCGGTTATCTTGCCATATTGGGCAGATAACCGTTTTTTGTTAAAATTATAAACTTATTCGAGGAGCCTTATTCATGTTATACTTAACCAGAGGTGTCCAAAAACATGAATAAAGAACATTTATATGCTTGGTTTAAGGAAGGAACGATAACGATTCCATCCTTTTTGTTGACTAACTATAGTACGATGGGACTGAATGAACAAGAAATGGTCCTATTATTACAATTGCAAAGCTTCATCGATAAAGGTAACCATTTCCCTGCACCATCCCAACTTGCTGACAGAATGACATTGCAGGAAACGGAATGTCTCTTCTTAATCCAGCGTTTGGTCCAAAGGGGATTTGTTGAAATGGTGGTTGAAGGGAACCAAGAAATCGGACAGGAAAAATATTCCTTGTCTCCACTTTATGAAAAAATGATGGACTGTTTCTTGAAAACTTTGAAACAGTCAGAGTCTGATGAAATCCAAAAAGCGGGGGAGAGCCTTTATACGATTTTTGAACAGGAGTTTGGCCGCCCTTTATCTCCATTTGAATGTGAGACATTGGCAATGTGGATGGAGGACGACCATCAACCTGAGATCATTAAGTCAGCTCTAAGGGAGTCTGTCATTTCCGGAAAATTGAATTTCCGATACATTGATCGAATTTTATTTGAGTGGAAAAAGAATGGAATTAAAACCTTGGAACAGGCAAGGGAGCAAGGACAAAAATTTAGAGTTCACCAAAAGAGGGACCGAAAGACGGAAACTGCACAACCATTGAAAGATGTGCCTTTCTATAACTGGCTCGAGCAGTAATGTAAATTGAAGGAGAACCAATATGTTGAATAAAGCTCAAATTCGATATTGTCTGGATACGATGGGTGAAATGTTTCCGGATGCCCATTGTGAGCTGAATCACTCCAATCCATTTGAATTGGTGGTTGCTGTTGCCCTGTCAGCTCAGTGTACGGATGTATTAGTCAATAAAGTCACGAAGGATTTATTTCAGAAATATAAAACGCCTGAGGATTACATAAGCGTTCCGATTGAAGAGTTGGAAAATGACATTCGTTCAATCGGTTTGTTTCGTAACAAGGCCAAGAACATTCAAAAGTTGTCGCGCATGCTGATCGAAGAATACGGTAAGGAAGTTCCCAGAGATCGTGATGAGCTTGTTAAATTGCCTGGCGTTGGCAGAAAGACGGCGAATGTAGTCGTTTCTGTTGCTTTTGATGTGCCAGCGATTGCTGTGGATACCCATGTAGAGCGTGTTTCCAAGCGCTTGGGATTATGCCGTTGGAAGGATAGTGTCCTAGATGTTGAGAAAACGTTGATGGCTAAGATACCAAAGAATGAATGGTCCGTTACGCATCACCGCCTGATATTCTTTGGACGCTATCATTGCAAGGCCCAGTCACCAAAATGTGAAACCTGCCCGCTTCTCGAATTATGCCGTGAAGGAAAAAAAAGAATGAAAAGGAAAGAAGCCAATTGACGCAGTCCATATCATTAAAAGTCCATGAAGAACTGGACCATCCTTTATTTTTTCCTGAAAAGGAAACCATCTTGGAAAAAGAGCGATATGCAGGTTGGAGTGAATCGATCCCATTCGAGGCTTTCCCATATGAGTTACTTTATTATAATAATGTAGAGGCGTATGCTCCTTGGACTAAGGGGGCAATGCATGTAAAGGAACTGCTGGAAATATGGAAGGGAATTGATTCAGAATGCAGTTTGCTATTTTCTGAGCGAAAAGTGGGACAGACTTTGGGGCTCATGAAGCAGGGTATCGGTTTATTTTTAACCGCAGTCTTCTGGATGCATGGGAAGCCAGTGGTATTGAATGATTTCCGGGTCCAAATAGAAACCTTTAACAATATTCCAGTGAACATGGATGAAAGGCTTTCTTTCATCCTGGCAAGACCCGCTTTTTTTCATTCTTATAGACAGCTTAGTGAGTTGTTCCGAGAATTCGAAAAACAATATGTGAAGTTCATGATCAAAAACAAGAACAGCCAAAAAAACGTCTAAGCTAAAAGCTTAGACGTTTTTTTAGTCAATCTTTATTTATTCCGTATCTTTGTCTGGATCTGGGTCTGGGTTAGGGTCCGGGGCAGGGGTTTCAACTGGTTTTTCCTCTTCTACCGTTCCAGGGTCAGTGGCATCATCTCCGCCTTCGACCTCCTCATCACCCTTATTCCCATTTCCGTCATCAGTGTTGTTGCCATTTCCGTTACCATTACCATTGTTATCATTGTTGCCATTTCCATTATTGCCGTTATTGCCATTATTACCGTTATTGTCGATATTGCCGTTTTCGCCATTGTTATTTTTGTCTTCGTCTTTTTTATCTTCTTCGCCTTCAGCAGGAGTTTCTTGTTCCGTATCCTCACCTTCGGCCGGATCTTCAATCTCCTCGTCCTCAGTATCCTCAGGGACTACCGCTTCAGCAGGTATTTTGACAGATGTACTCGCAGGATCACTTTGTTGGTTATCCACTAGAGCTACCACTGAGAAAGTATATTTACTTCCAGGGGTTGGATTAGGGATCGTTAAACTAGTATCCTTCGATTTTTTTAATACGCTCTGTGCTCCGCCATCAACGGACATCTTAACCTCGAATTGAGTATTGCCATTACCTTTAGGATATGACCATGATAGATTGATTTCATTGCTTTCCTGGTTGTAAGAAGCGTTAATGCCAGGTGAGTCGATTTTTTCATATTCTGTCGTCACTTGTGTTGGCTCATGACCTTTAACATAATATTCATAAGTGATTTTACTGCTTGGTGTATATTCATTGGCTTTAACAGCTGGATTCGAACCTTTGATGACTCCAACCTTCACAACACTGTCAGGTTGATCAAAGTCTTTCGTTTCTTTTGATTGAGCCATATGTTCCATTAAATTCTTAAAGATGGATTTAGGGATTCTTTGAGATGATTCACCCAGATATTCCATTTGCTCACCAGATGCATTATCATAACCAGCCCAAACCGCGACTGTATAATTGGTTGTATAACCTGCCATCCAGCTATCTTTTACACCGGAAGATGGGATGTTGTTCGCTGCACGCTGCTCAGGCGTGAAATTGGTTGACCCCGTTTTACCGGCTACCGGAAGACTAGGTATATTGGCTAACCTTCCTGTTCCATAAGGTTCTTTCATGACGCTTTTCAACATGTCCGTAACGATGAAAGCTGTGGAATCTTTCATGACCGGTTTTGATTCCGTCTTGTTTTTGATGGTTGTTTTATCACGTAAAACAATCTTTTTCACACTATGCGGTTCATTATAGATACCGTTGTTTCCGAATGAACTGTATGCACCGGCAAGTTCAAGTGTTGAAACATCCTTACCGCCGCCCAATGCTGCCGATTCGGTAATTTCCTTGTCAAAAGGAATGCCAAGGTCGGTGGCAAAATCACGCGCCCGGTCCAAGCCGACTGCTTGAAGCGTTTTTAAGGCAGGAATATTTAATGACCGTGCCAGTGCTTCACGAGTGGTTACAGTACCATAATGTCGTCCGGAAGCATTTTTAAGCGGTGTTCCATCACTGTATTTATACTCCTCATCCTTGATTTGATGGTAAGTGGACCAATTTAAATATTCTACGGCAGGACCATAATCCAGAATCGGCTTAATGGTCGAACCAGGTGATCGCTTGGCATCCGTAGCATAATTCCAGCCGCGTTTAACCGTCGTGTTCCTGCCGCCGCCCACTGCTTTAATTTCACCAGTTTCTGTATCGAGTAATGTGACTCCTGCTTGGAGATCTTTACTTGGATAATTGATGATTTCATCACTGTTCAACATGTTATAGACATATTCCTGGGCATCTTTATCGATGGTCGTTTGGATTTCCAAACCATCGGTAAAGACGTTATAGTCACCCATATCCCCGACTTCCTCAATTACCAAATCGATGAATGCATCGTATGCGGTCGTATCGATTTGGCTCTTATCGATTTCTTGAAGTCCTTCTGTTATATCAATGCTTTGTGCATTTTTCATTTCCGTTTCGGTGATATAACCATGTTTATTCATTAAGTGCAGGACAATATCACGGCGTTCTTTCGCACGTTCTGGGTATTTATACGGGTCATACCTGCTTGGGCTTTGCGGTAATCCTACAAGCATGGCCGCTTCGTTCAATTTCAATTCGCTAAGATCTTTTCCATAATAAGTTTGCGATGCAGTTAAGATCCCGTTGGCACGGTTTGCAAAGAATATCTTATTCACATACATTTCGAAGATTTCTTCTTTTGTATATTTTCTTTCAAGCTGTATGGATAGCCACATTTCCTGGACTTTCCTTTTAATGGTCTTATCAGGTGTTAAATAAGAACGCTTGATAACCTGCTGGGTCAATGTACTTGCACCCTCTGAGCCGAATCCGTTTTTGACGTTGGCTATGACGGCACTGCCCAGACGTAAGAAATCGACCCCGTGGTGTTCATAAAAGCGGGAATCTTCCGTTGCCAGGAAAGCTTCTTCGACAAGATCGGGGATGTCTTCATAATTTACATAATCCCGGTTTTCCTTTCCGATTTCAGCTAGCAATTTACCATTTTCATCGAGAATCTTGGATGTGACCGGATCTTTCAAAAGCTTTTCGTCAAGTTTTGGAGCGTCGCTTATAAAGTAAGCCATTGCAGCTCCTCCGGCAACCAAGCCTATTATTCCGATTGTAACAAGTATAAGGAAAATGCGCTTAAGCATATTGGTTGGCTTTTTAGGACCTTTCTTCGGTCCCTTTTTTTGTGTCTGCCCCTGCTTTCGGCGTTCTTCTCTAGTATTATATTTTTCAGCCATTACAGCTAACCTGCCTTTCTAAAAAAACTAAAAATTTTCTGAGATGAGCGAATCTACTACTTTAATATAGTCAATTCTCGGTTGAAAGCCAAGAGTAATCTTTCGTGAACTGCTTTCAACCTCTTGAAGAGTTATAGATTTGCGTCCGCCGTCTTTCATTCTCTTCCAATAAAAACTCAGTTGTTCAGAACTCATTAGATATATATCATCCATTGCGGAAAACCGGATGATGACAAAAGCAATTCCGTCATGCTGAACGATATGTTTCATATGTTCGATTTGATGGTCATGAAAATTCTTCAGAGGGAAAGAACTGCTGTTTTTTGTTTCCTTTGCCTCAAAATCAATGTACTTTCCTTTATAAACACCATTGTAATCGGTGGTCGATGCTTGTTTGAAATAGGCTTCTTTAATGACTGCAGCACTTCTTTTCGGGTAATGGACATCGACAATTTGAATGGGTGTCGGTTTTTTATGGATGACGGCAATGCCGTGTGCTAAATAATACTGATTGGTTTCGTTCAAATCGTCTTCCAATGTTTTTCCCCGGTTGCTGTAACTGATTTTTTTTAGTGGGCTTTTCTTTTCTTTCATAGCCTGCGGTACAAATCTTCGTCCGTTGGGATAATGAAATGCCACTTTTACCCCTCCTTTTTTTTCACTTATCTATATTAGCAAAAAAAGAATCCAATATGTGAATAAAAAGAATTGTTTCTTAGAACGATAGGATTTATGTACAACTATATGTCACAATTCATCGCTTTAGAAAGGCTGGACACATAAATGCGAATGTTAAAGACGGAAAAGCAATTGCTCCATTCCATAAAAGCCCAAACTGCTAAAGGGAATAGGGATAATATATCAAGAACAAAGGCATATGAACAATTTTTTAGAATGCATCCAGAAATCCAATGGTCATTTTTAGCTGGGATGGTTTCTAGAAATGCAGGCTGGAATATGTGTGATCTTGAAGGGATTTGGTTTTCCCATTTGCTTGGCCTTAAATACAGGGATCACTTATTCCTAACTTATGAGGAAGCAAATTGGAGAATATTCCAAGACGCTTATCCGCAATTACTTCTCTATCATTATTCGACGAAGTATGGACGCCCTTTGTTTCACTTATGTCATTATTTTTTTATTACCAAATTCATGACGAACGAATGGTATTCCTTTTGGAAAAATGGAAATCGAGAAAAATTAGTCACTGCACTTATCATAAATGAACAAAACATCATTGAAGAACCGGTTATTAAAAAGCAATCTTTCGTTTTTCATTCTCTGTTATTTTTCCTGCAGGACTGGATGCATTTTAGCACTGTTTTATTTCCTACCTGCAATGGAGAACTGTATGGCTCATCCGTTTCGCATTTTAGAAATCTCGATAATAGGATTGAACTGGGGAAAAGGTTGGCTGGCCTTTTATTTTCTGATGATTTGTTTCCGCTATTTTATGAATTTTCCTGCCGGACTGAACCAACGGGTGCCAGATATGATTATGAACAATATCGGAAAAAGCCTAGGTACCATGAAACCCCGGTGCTGAGGGGAGTATATCCATTGATTCATCATCAGGAAGGGGAGACAGAGCAATGGGATGTGAAGAAAAGGATTAAAAAAAAATGGTTCATTGAACCCGAATGGGAAGAAGACCCGCATTTGACCGATTGGTATGACCATAAACAAAAGCAGCTGCACACGGCAGCAATGATCAAAAATTGGATTTTATAATAGGAAACAGGGAAGGCGCCGATTAAGCCTTCCCTGTTTATCGTTCAGTATTTATGTCTTACGTAGAGGGGCGGTTTTCTCCACTAAGTTTCGGGTTTCCCGTTCCTGCCTTTGCAGTGGGCGGCTTTTGTCGTTTTTCGTTTTTTTGCTGTCTGCTTTCATTCGACTGCATAAAATCACCTCCTGTCTGTATTCTTGTTTAAAACTTCATTCTTCATTCTGCCATTGTTGTCGAAGGGCATAATAAATTAAGTGAAATGCACTTTCTTTGCCGATTCCCTTCTAGTTTTGTCAGTCATGAAGGGCTTTCAGATAAAAAAAAGAATAGTACAGGTAAAGAATGGGAGGGATCAGCATGGTCAATAAAAGTGTCGCAACAGAAGAGATATTAAGGATGATAGCTGAGATCAGTACCAGCCTGGATCGTTTGGAAATTTCATATGGGGAAACTGTAAATACAGTGCGGTGCAAACTATGGGCAGAGCAATATACATTAGTTAATGAAGCCCAGGAAGCCATTGAGAAAGCCGAAGATTATTGGGTAAATGCTGAAGGTATGAACCATTCCTTTTCCATTGTCCCGGAAAAAACAATAATAAAACACAAGGTATTCACTGAATTGCACGTATAAGCCGGAGGAATATCATTTTATAAAGAACTGGATTATACTAAGGGAAACAAATGTACGGAGGAATATATTGTGCAAAAAGAAAAACTGCAGCTATTAACAGAACAATTAATAAAATATACGGACCAAGCGGATGATATTTATGAGGGTGTACGCATGGAAGGAAAGGAAAAGGATTTCTTTTCGGAAGTCAAGCCGTTTGCAGACCAGGTCAGGACCGTATGCATCGAATGGGAAACCGGAATGAAGGAGTGGATGAAAGAAACCGAATTTAGGCATCTTTTCCCCGAGCAAATCGAACAAACCGCCCATAACCTTTCTGATGTGGCCGTTCAGGCATTTTTTCCTAAAACAAGTTATAAGCGATTTAAAAGCCATGTCCAATCGGTCGAATTCATCCTTAATAATGTAAAAACGGAAATCGATCGGATTTTATCATAAAAACACCTACACTTATTACCTCTTTTTTCATATATTATCAGAACCATGTAATGAAAAAAGAGGAGGGCTCATTGACATGATGAGATCCGGTTATAACCAAATCTCCCCAAATCAAGGACAGTTTCCTCAATCAATGCCGGAAAATTGGGGAGGATACCAACAGCCAATGCCGTATCCTCCGCCAAATAATCATAATCTTGAACAACCATTTATGTATCCTTACCATCTCCAGGATACAGGGGGCTATATGCCGCCATATCATGATCATTATCAGCAGGCGGCCTATCACCCATTCCAACCTGTCCAGCAGCAGGTGATGCCTGTGGGAGCTTATCCGGTCAGCAGTGTCATGCAGCCAATGGCACAAATGCAGCCAATGGCACAAATGCAGCCAATGGCACAAATGCAGCCAATGGCACAAATGCAGCCAATGGCACAAATGCAGCCAATGGCACAAATGCAGCCAATGGCACAAATGCAGCCAATGACACAAATGCACCCAATCCAGTCCAATCAGCCGCCGCAAGCTTTTAGTCCGTTCGCCAATCCGTTACAGCCAGCTAAAAGACCTCCGCAAAGTCAGCAGCAGGCTCAAAATCCATATCCCAAGCAGCAGTTCATGCAAAAACCTCAGCCTTCGGGTTTCAAATCGGTCATGAATCAGTTCAAAACACAAGATGGTTCCATGGATATAACGAAGATGATGAATACAGCTGGACAAATGATGAATACAGTTTCTCAAGTATCTTCAATGGTCAAAGGGGTAGGGGGCTTCTTCAAAGCTTAGATGGTGAATAAAGGAAAAGCAGACTTACAAGTGACCAGCCACTTTTTTAAGTCTGCTTTTATTTATGCCTATTGGATTTCAACCCGATTCCCTCTGATTTTGGGTATGTGAAGCGTGAGGATGCCATCGCGATGTCGAGCGGTCACTTTTGCTTCATCAATCGGTTTTGGAAAGGAAATAGTTCTTGAAAAAGTACCTGCTGAAACTTCTTTTTGGAACAATCCTTGATTTTTATGCTTTCGATCTACATGCTTTGCAGATATGGTTACGGAATGGTCAAGTACATCAATTGATATTTGGCTGCGTGCAATTCCGGGCAACGTGGCGGTAAGGGTATATTCTGAATGCGTTTCGTGAACATCAACAGGAAAGCTGCGTTCTTTCGCCGAACCAAAGAAATCGTCAAGAGATTGCAGCATGCCTTTAGGGGGCCTTTCAGAAAACAGCCGATCCATTTTGTTAATGAAATGGGTAAAGGGTTCTATTCGATTCTGATTATTATTTTTTTCAGAAGAGGTCATCACGTTACTCCTTTCTAAAAAATTCCTTTGCCTATAGGCTATGTGAGGAATGAAGAAATGTGAATGCACTGTTGGGTTTCAGATACAGGTCTATAGGGAATAACGTTACTGAATGATTAGTAAAGGAAATGAGGGATTAATATGACAGATAATAGCAAGCTTTCCTACATAGATACCGGGAAAGGAAATCAAACATTGTTGTTTATCCATGGATTTTGCGGAAGCCATGAATATTGGAGTGACATCATTGCTGAATTAAAGGATGAATACCGGGTTATTGCCGTTGATTTACGGGGGCATGGTGCAAGTGAGGAAATAGGGGGATCATTCTCGATTGAAGATATGGCTGATGATATTGTGTCATTTTTGGAAGAACTGGAAATCGGACAGGTATATATGTTTGGTCATTCGCTTGGGGGATATATCACCTTGGCATTCGCAGAAAGGTTTCCTGGGAAATTGTCTGGTTTTTCATTGGTACATTCTACAGCTTTCCCGGACGATGAGACTGGAAAGGCGGGGCGCTTAAAATCTGTCGAGAAAATCGAAAGTGAGGGAATGCCTGCTTTCATTGACGGACTTATACCAAAGCTTTTCGCTAATTCCGATGATCCCAATATTGACCATACAAAGGAAATCGGATATAAAACAAGTGAAATTGGTGCGATAGGGTCTTTACATGCCATGAGGAACAGAATAGACAGAAATCATGTACTAAAAGATACGAAGTTACCTGTCCTATTGGTTGCAGGTGAACAGGATAAGGTGATTCCCATTGAAAAAACCTTTTCTGTAAAAGGGAGCCATATCACTGAAGTTATACTTAAGGGCAGCGGCCATATGGGAATGTTGGAAGCTCCAAGCACACTAATCGAAGAAATCATTCGCTTTGTCGAGAAGAATAAGTGATAAAAGACCGAGCTGGAAACGAGATGTTGACGTTTCCAGCTTTTTTTTTTGAATAGGAAATAGTTTCCCTTTTGCATAGAACGTTCATTCGGTAGAATAGGAGTATGAGGTGGTTATATGAAACTGCGAAAAAATTTAAAAGAAGTTATCAAAGATTTAAAAACAAATGAAGAATTTAAAGATAATATAGTACATTGGCAAGTAATTGAAGCGAAACAGGCAAAACATGTTCCTTTTCCCGATGCAATGAATGATAAGATCAAGCATGCTCTTGAAATACGGGGGATAAATGGGTTATATACCCATCAGGCAACTGCATTTGATACTGCTGTCAGTGGCAATAGCCTTGTAGCGGTCACACCCACAGCTTCTGGTAAAACATTATGCTATAATTTGCCAGTACTTCAAAAAATACTGGAAGATGAAAAAACTAGGGCGCTTTATATTTTTCCGACAAAAGCACTGAGTTATGATCAAAAAAGCGAATTGAATGAAATGATTCATGAAATGGATGCTGAGATAAATAGTTATACATATGACGGGGACACACCTTCAAATATCAGGCAAAAAATCCGCCAAGCCGGACATATCGTGATCACCAATCCTGATATGCTCCATTCAGGAATCCTGCCCCATCATACGAAATGGGTCTCTTTGTTTGAAAACTTGAAGTATGTGGTCATCGATGAACTTCATATTTACCGCGGCGTTTTTGGAAGTCATACCGCCAACGTCATAAGAAGGTTAAAAAGGATCTGCAGGTTTTATGGAAGCGACCCTGTATTCATCTGTACTTCCGCTACGATCAATAACCCAAAAGAGTTGGCAGAAGAGCTTACGGAAAAACAAATGGTCCTTATCGATAATAACGGAGCCCCAAGTGGGAAAAAGCATTTTGTGTTTTACAATCCCCCAATAGTCAATAAACCGCTGAACATACGTAGGAGTGCGGTTTTGGAAGTCAGGAAGCTGGCAAATGAATTTTTGAAAAATAAAATTCAAACCATCGTTTTTGCGCGAAGCAGGGTTCGTGTGGAAATTCTATTGACATATTTACAGGAACTTGTGTCAAAGCAATTGGGGCCAAAATCGATCAGAGGCTATCGCGGTGGATATTTGCCAACACAGCGTAGAGAAATTGAACAAGGCCTCAGGGATGGTTCCATTTATGGAGTGGTTTCCACTAATGCACTTGAGTTGGGTGTCGATATCGGCCAGCTTCAGGTTTGCATAATGACTGGTTACCCTGGATCCATATCGAGTGCCTGGCAACAGGCGGGTCGGGCAGGAAGAAGGCATGGTGAAGCATTGATCATCATGGTCGGCAGTTCTAGTGCCCTTGATCAATATATCGTACAGCATCCCGATTATTTCTTTACCAGAAATCCAGAAACTGCAAGAATCAATCCGGATAATCTTTTGATCTTGGTTGATCATGTAAAATGTGCAGCATATGAGCTGCCATTTAAAAAAGACGATACCTTTGGGAAAACGGAGATTATGGACGTTCTTGAATTCCTTACGGAAGAAAGGGTCTTACACCTGAATGGGGACAAATGGCATTGGATGAATGATGCTTTTCCCGCAAGCAATATCAGCCTGCGTTCAGCGGCACAGGAAAATGTAGTGATCATCGACCAAACGAATGCACCGGTTAATCGGGTCATAGGGGAAATGGATACGTTCAGTGCAATGACCCTTCTCCATGATGAAGCCATTTATTTGCACCAGGGAATCCAATTTCAGGTGGAAGAACTTGATTGGGATGAAAAGAAAGCTTATGTACGTGAAGTCAATGTAGATTATTATACGGATGCAAACCTAGCTGTTCAGTTGTCTGTATTGGAAGTCGATAAACAGCGCACTTTCGCTTCCACAGCAGCTGCTTTTGGTGATGTCGCAATCCGGGCGATGCCTACGATCTTCAAAAAAATCAAATTCGAAACTCATGAAAATATTGGTTCAGGACCAATCAGTCTCCCGGAGATGGAACTGCACACGAGTTCGGCCATGCTTTCTATGGATTCCGATATATTTAAGTGGGACGAAAATCGAATAGAACAAGGAATGATAGGTGCCTCCCATGCTCTTAATTACATGATTCCGCTTTATGTTATGTGCGATCTGCATGATATTCATGTTTATCCGCAGGTTAAGGCAGCGCATAATGAAAAACCGACCATTTTTATCTATGATAGTTATCCGGGGGGCATAGGGTTAAGTGATAAAGTATATGAAAACTCTGAAGTCATTCTGCAGGAAACAATATCAATGATCGAAAATTGCACGTGTGAAAGCGGCTGTCCTTCCTGTATCGGGACGGAATCCGCAACGAAAACAGCCAAGAGTGATGCCAAACAATTATTGGGTCAATTTTGTAAGCAAAAACATTAATAGATTGCAGTGATAAGAGAAAAGAGGTGTAATTTTATGTCTTTAAAAAATAAATTGAACCGTATGAAAACGCATATGAACCTAGGGAAAAATCCTTCTCCTGTAGATGGAAATGACCAGACAGTGAATGAAGAAATTCCTTACATTGAAAAGTGGCTGGAGAACGATACCGTTTCCTTCCATTTCGATGGTGACTATTGTTTCATTAGGGAAGTCCGCTACCCTATAAATCACAAACACGGGTTATATGCATTTTCCGAGCTGGAAACGATCGTAAAAGAGTGGAATCAAACTTCATTGGAGCATCCGCTATCCGCTAGGGGCGTCAATAGTGAAGACCTGTTTTTTTTCGATACGGAAACGACAGGCCTTGGAGGCGGAGCCGGCAATACCATTTTTTTACTTGGTTATGCTTATTTAGAAGGAGAAGAAGTAGTCGTGAAGCAACATATCCTTCCGCAGCCTGGAAGTGAAATCCCGCTTTATCAAAGCTTTCTGGAAAACATCAATTACGAAACGCTTGTCACATATAATGGTAAATCCTTTGATTGGCCCCAGCTAAAAACCAGACATACCTTGATAAAAGAACATGTACCAAAACTACCGGAATTCGGACATTTCGATTTGTACCATGCTTCAAGACGCCTTTGGAGAAACAAATTGGAACGAGTGAAATTATCAGCAGTCGAAACAGATATTCTAGGTGTACATAGGGAAGATGATATTCCTGGATATTTGGCACCGATGATTTATTTTGATTTTGTTGAGAGGAAGAATCCGGAAATTTTGTTTGGGATCATGAAGCATAATGAATTGGATATCTTATCACTGATCACATTGTATATTCATTTGTCCCGAAAAATCCTCCAAATCGATGGATATACGGAAGAGTCCATGGAAATCGCGCGATGGCTCGCATATTTGGGAAAAAAAGAAGAGTCAGTTGAGACATATCAAAAAATATTGGAAGCAGGGAATGAGGAAGACCGGATAATAGCTGGCCATGCCTTAGCCTTCCAGAAGAAGAAGCAAAAACAATTCAATGAAGCGTTGGGAATTTGGAAGGAAGTAGCCTTAAAAGGGAATGTGCAAATTAGGATACAGGCACAGATTGAATGCGCAAAATTATATGAACATCAATTTAAGGACGCCGGTCTTGCTCTAAAATGTTCAATAATCGCACTTCAAGAGATGGAGAGAGAAGGGACCACTCCGGGGAAAAAACAATTGGAATTAGAAAAGAGAATCCATCGGCTCAAAAAGAAAGAGAAATCTAAGGGTATTTATGTATAAAATATGGGAATCGAAATGGTCTTTTAGTGCTAAAGGCTGAAAATAAAAAATATGTATACAATTATTGTAGCCTTCAACTATTATGTGTAAAATGGAAAGAGTTGAGGGTGAAATTCCAAAGCGTTCATTTCATTCCTTTACATCATAAATTCAAGGTGAAAGCGGAGCGAAGAAATGTATAAAACGACTTTATTTCTATTTTTTGTTGTCCTTTGTTTAACAATTGTTTTATTTACTTCATTAAAAGACAGTCTCTATTCCTTTTTGTAGAAAATTACCCTCAGTACAATTGAAGGGATAGCATTAATATAATAGTGTACTTATCGACAGCCATACATCGTTTTATACTTATTCTGTATAATTAGGTCATTTCATCAGTACACGTATCCCCTTTTTTTCATAGTCTGTAATGGTAAGACTAAACTTATCATGATGAAAGGGGACGAATTATAAATGTATTTTCGTAATTGTGGAGGAAATAAACCCCATGTAATGGGAGCATCCAACAATGTAATGGGAGCATCCGACAATGTGATGGGAGCATACGGGAACGCACCTGGAGTAATGGGCGCATCAACCGGTAAACACCCCAACAACGTAATGGGAGCGTCGGCCGGTAAACACCCCAACAACGTAATGGGAGCGTCAACCGGTAAAAACTCTAACGTAATGGGAGCCTATAGTCCATCTGCTGTATCTCCAGCGCAATATGGTCCATCTGCTGTGTCTCCAGCGCAATATGGTCCATCTGCTGTGTCTCCAGCGCAATATGGTCCAACACAAACATCTCCATCTCAAGTTGCCCCAGCGCAAGTCTCTCCAACACAGCAATATGTCAATACGAATGTATCGAACACAGTGATTCCTGTCGTTCATCCATCACATACTACAAATGTCAATAAACATGTGAACACGTATAAGCACTATTTCCCGCATACTCAATCCGTGGTGAACGAGTGCTATAATCAACACTTGATTTGTGGAAGGCCGCCGCATAACCCATGCTGTCCGCCTAGACATTTCGGATATTAAAAAATAAGGGCTTATTAAGCCCTTGTTTTCTTACATAATCATGTTAAAAGGAGATTAGCCAAGCGATGAAGGTTTTGTATATGACGGGCTATAAGGCTTTTGAATTCGGGATATTCAAAAATGACCATGAAGCCGTAAAATATATAAAGAAAGCGATGAAGCAACGTCTCCTTCCATTGGCGGAAGATGGGCTGGAATGGGTGATCATCTCAGGTCAGTTGGGTACGGAACTATGGGGTGCAGAAGTGGTGTTCGAATTACAGGAAGAATATAATCAGCTTAAATTAGGGGTGCTTACTCCTTTCCTGAAACAGGAAGAGTCTTGGAACGAGACGAATCAAGACTATTACCGATCCATATTGGCCCGTGCGGATTTTGTTGAGTCCATTTTCAACAAACCATATGAAGGTCCACAACAGCTGAAAATCAAAAATAGGTATATGGTCCATAAAAGCGATGCCATGCTCATCATTTTCGAAGCCGAAAAAGAGGGATCAGCCCGATATCCTTATTTCGAGGCGATGAAAAAAGCGGAAACACAGCCATACCCCATCTTTCAGATAAACTTTGATGATCTGCAACTGGCTGCGGAAGAAGCCAGCTGGTCCGAAGAATGATGGAGTGAAAATAATTATGGATTAAAAGTTGTTTCTAAAGCATAATCATATTATGATGAAATTTAGATACAGATTTAATGGGAATACATATCGTTCACTGAAACAGTAAGCATACTAAAAAGGTGTTTCGTTGACAAACCCAAGCAGATTTGAAAAAATAATAAAAAGTCGATTGTATTGGCGAAAGTATTGAGGTGAAGTCTTATGCTATCCGATAAGATAAAATTAACGGCTAAAGATATTCTTGAAAAAGATTTTAAAACAGCCATGCGAGGTTATAAACCTGAAGATGTGGATCAATTCCTGGATCTGATCATTAAAGATTATGAAGTGTTCCATCAGGAAATTGAAGATCTTAAACAAGAAAATCTTAAATTAAAAAAACTAGCCGAAGAGAGTACAAAACGTCCAAATCAACCTGCTCCAAGTGCCACTCCGGGAACCACTAACTTTGACATCCTTAAACGGTTATCCAACTTGGAAAAACACGTTTTTGGTAACAAGCTTTTTGACTGAGATTTTGCATTGTAAAAGTGAAAATGATTTTGGTATTGTGTTTTCATGAATAATGGAGTATAATCAATTATGTTATGTTAACGTTTGGGTAATTGCTGCTGCATTTATGCAGTAGAGGAAAGTCCATGCTCGCACGGACTGCGATGTCCGTAGTGTTCGTGCCTGGCGAAAAAATAAGCTTGGGCAGCAATCTTGGATTGCTGACGGCTGGGAAAATGCCTAAGTCCTTTTGGATATGGCATGAATACCTATAAAAGTGCCACAGTGACGGAGCCTTTACAGAAATGTAAAGGGTGGAACGAGGTAAACCCCACGAGCGAGAAACCCAAATTAATGGTAGGGGCGCTTTCTTCCTTGGAATTGAACGAGGAGAAGGACAGAAGCACATGCTTCTGTAGATAGATGATTACCGCCGAAGTACGAGACGCGAGTCGCTTGCAGTACTGAGGAACAAAACATGGCTTACAAAACGTTATCATATAACACCAAAAGCACAACTCTCCTTGTTAAAGGGGAGTTTTTGTTTATGGAGATTGCCCGATTATAAAAAGATTGGGCATTTCCATTTATTTTTCGTTTTCTGAAACACCGCTGTGTTAAACTTAGAACTTGGCAAGTTTTCCATTCCATTCGAAAAGTCGCAAGCGAAAAGTAAATGGCTTAAATGAAGTCTGTCGGTAGCGTTTTTAAAAATAGTGTTGGAATGTTAGGCATTTCCTTGATTCTGGGTATCCTATTTATACAGGTTCCTTAACTCTTCTGTAAGCCCTAAAATGAAGGTATCAAGACAGAACTTCAAATTTCAGGATAATGGATGGGAAGCATACATAATTGGTTTGGATTATTTCATATAATTGCAGCGTGTATCTTAAGGTACATGGATAATTGAGTAAAGCTTTATTTCACGGTAATTAATAAATGTTCTTTTAAGCTAGGCAAACAATGAAGAACTCTAACTAAAATATATAAAGACGGTGGACCTTTTAAATAAGGTTTACATGTAAAAAATCAATGCCTGATTCTTAATTACAAAAAATGAAGAAATTCGGGAAAAGGTGCCATTGATTTGGATTAATGGAAAGAAGGTGCAGGATTAATGAAACAATTCGATATTATCGCAACATCAGCAATGGGATTGGAATCAATTGTTGCCAAGGAGGTTCGGGATCTTGGTTACGATTGTCAAGTCGAAAATGGTAAAATCACGTATAAAGGGGACCAATCCGCCATTGCCCGCTCAAACTTATGGCTGCGCAGTGCCGATAGGGTGAAAATTAAAGTCGCAGAATTTAAAGCATATTCATTTGATGAGTTGTTTGAAAAAACAAAGGCATTGAATTGGGAAGATTACTTATCAGCCGATGTCGAGTTCCCCGTGAGTGGAAAATCAGTTAAGTCACAGCTTTACAGTGTCCCTGATTGTCAGGCTATTGTCAAAAAGGCGATTGTTGATAGATTGAAAAGCAAATATAAGCAAGTATCTTGGTTTGCAGAGACTGGCCCTTTGTTTAAAATTGAAGTGTCTATTTTAAAAGATGTAGTGACACTTACCTTGGACACTTCAGGCGCGGGTTTGCATAAACGGGGATATCGGACAGGGCAGGGGGAGGCACCCCTTAAAGAAACATTGGCGGCTGCGTTAATCATGCTGACCAATTGGAAACCGGATAAACCTTTCATAGATCCATTTTGTGGATCTGGAACGATTCCCATCGAGGCGGCCTTAATCGGGCAGAACATAGCACCTGGGTTTAACAGGGAATTCGTTTCTGAAACCTGGTCATGGATGGACAGTAAGGTTTGGGATGAAGCACGGATTGAGGCTGAAGATTTAGCCGATTATGATCAGTACTTGGACATATCCGGTTGTGATATTGACCATCGAATGGTCGATATAGCTAAAGCGAATAGTTTTGAAGCCGGTCTTGGTGATCTGATTGAATTCAAACAAATGCAGGTGAGGGATATCTCGACCAGGAAAGAGTATGGTGTCATTGTCGGGAACCCGCCTTATGGAGAACGTCTTGGTGAGAAAAAAGCGGTTGAGCAGATGTATAGAGAAATGGGCAAAGCCTTTAAGAAGCTTGATACATGGTCAGTATACATGATTACCTCCAATCCTGACTTCGAACAGCATTACGGTAAGCCTGCAACGAAAAAAAGGAAATTGTTCAATGGTTTCATCCGTGCTGACCTTTATCAATATTGGGGGAAAAGGCCGCCAAGGCAGCCTCAAGGTGAATGAGTAGGTAGAATATAACGGAGGATTTTGATAGTCAGGACGATTTATTCATAATAGGTTCCAGTCTTGCTTATCATTTCCTTTTCTGTTATTCTAATAATGAATTATTTTTGTTCAGATTTAAGGAATACCTTAATATTCTTTTGAGCAAGGATAGTAATATAATGTGTGGAGAACACACTAGGAGGCAACAAAAATGGAACAAGGTAAAGTAAAATGGTTTAACGCAGAAAAAGGTTTTGGATTCATCGAACGTGAAGGTGGAGACGATGTATTCGTACATTTCTCAGCTATCCAAGGCGAAGGTTTCAAAACACTTGAAGAAGGCCAAGACGTTACATTTGATGTAGAACAAGGTCAACGTGGACCACAAGCATCAAACGTAAACAAAGCTTAATTCAACCCTATATTATTTACAGACAGGCTCTCTTTTGGGGCCTGTCTTTTATTTTACGAATCGGGCAACCAGCAGCTTACATAGAAAAACATACATAATACGTTTCATTGCTGATAGTTGGTAAATATCTTGACTATTAATGTGAAATAAAGGATAATATACTTTTGCTTAAGATTATAATGTTTCGGATTCTATATACTGATGATAGATAAAAGGGGAGACCATGATGCTTAAAACACTGCCTTTTTCGGTAACAAAGGAAGATTCTTTTTACGATAAGCTTTCAGAATGGATCGGAGATGTTTTTTACGATATTCTTCCCGAAAAAGGATTTGAGCTGCGTGACGAACAAATCTTCATGGCTTTTCAGTTAGAAAAAGCCTTTAAAGAAAAGAATGTAAGTTTTGCTGAAGCAGGGGTAGGGACCGGTAAGACATTGGTCTATTTACTATATGCGATTTGTTATGCGAGATATACGAATAAACCTGCAATTATTTCTTGTGCAGATGAAACGTTGATTGAACAGCTTGTCAAAGAGGAAGGCGACATCCAAAAAATCAAGAATGCTTTAGGTATTGAAGTGGATGTTCGGCTTGCTAAATATCACGATCAATATGTATGTCTTAAGAAATTGGATTACGCAGTGAATCATGAAGATTCAGAGGGAATAGATCAGCTCTATGATGAACTTCCCAAGTTTGTCCATGATAACTCATCCATGAACGCCTATACAGCGTATGGTGACCGTAAACAGTATCCATATTTAAATGATGAAGACTGGTCTAAGGTTGGATGGGATCAGCTTCAAAACTGTTTTACTTGTGATAAACGCCATCGTTGTGGGCAAACCTTATCACGGGACCACTACCGAAAATCAAGTGACTTGATCATTTGTTCACATGACTTCTTCATGGAGCATGTATGGACTAAGGAAAAGCGTAAGCGTGAAGGACAGTTACCATTGCTGCCTGATCATAGCTGCGTTGTCTTTGATGAAGGTCATCTTTTGGAATTTGCTGCTCAAAAGGCTTTAACTTATAAAGTTGGGGAACAAACCCTTGCTTCAGTTTTGGAATTGCTTACAGCCAATCAGGTTCGTGAAGAAACCTTATACATCATTGAGGACTTGATTGATATCAATGAAGAATTTTTTGATTTATTGGATGAAAAAGCGATACATGTCAGCGGATCTAATCGTTATGAAATCCCGATGTCCAAAGAAATAACAAGCTTTGCCCAAAAGCTTCACAAAAAGGTTGAAGAGTTAGAGGAGAACCTTGTTTTTGAAGCGGAAATGTACACGATTAATGATTATGATTTAAAAGTGACGGAAGAGTATTTAGAGCAGCTGGGCTACTCCCTTTCTCTATTTGTGAAGGATGAACAGGCCGTTTCCTGGTTTGAAGAAAATGAAATGACCAAAACATTGGTCATCATGCCAAGGCTTGTACAGGATATTTTGTCTGAACAGGTATTCTCTAAAAAAATCCCTTACATTTTTTCATCGGCAACATTATCGGATAATAAATCCTTCCAATATATTGCAGATAGTTTAGGGATAGAAAAGTATGACAGCTTCTCCGTTGAATCGCCATTTGATTACGATGAAGTCATGAAAATGAACATGCCGGTCTTCGAAAAGGGAGATCAATTGGCAAAACTTCAATATACAATGAAGACAATTGAGGAAAATGAAGGTCGAACACTAGTGTTGTTTCATTCAAAAGAAGAATTGCATTGGTTCAAGGAAAACTGCACAATATCTTCTTATCCATTTTATTTTGAAGGGGAAGCGGAAATCAGCGAGCTTGTTAAGAAGTTCCAAGAAGATGAGCAATCTGTCCTTTTCTCCTATCATTTATGGGAAGGGCTTGATGTTCCAGGACCTTCATTACAAAATGTAGTGATACACTCTCTTCCATTCCCGCCACGCGATCCAGTTTTCGAGGCCAAACGCAACTCGGTTACCGACGCATTTGAAGAAGTGGATCTTCCATACATGCTCCTTCGATTGCGCCAGGGAATAGGGCGATTGATCAGGACGAGCAATGATACGGGAACAGTCCAGATTTTGATTGAAAAGGATCTTTCGGAACAGGTGAAAGAGAAGATTGTATCTGTTCTTCCTGTAACGCTTTAACTCAATCCAATCCAAAATAAGAGCCAAGGTGCCCCTTGGCTCTTATTTTAATTTATTAATCGGAGTGGTTCTGAAATGAAAGATTTTTGTATAATATGGTAAAGTGTAGTTGGAAGGAGCAGTGAATATGACAAAAAAGGGTTTCGATCTGATAGAAAAAGAATTTAAAGAATATGTAAAGAAAATCTCGGCCTATAATGAAGCTCTCGCGTTAATTTTTTGGGATTTGCGTACAGGTTCACCGAAAAAGGGAGTTGAGCAGCGTTCCGAAGTTATCGGCGTGCTTTCCTCCGAGGTGTTTAATATGAGCACAAGTAAAGAAATGGAATCCTTCATTTCAGAACTTTCGATGGAGAAAGCCACTCTTAGTGAAACGACGAATAAAATGGTACTAGAGTGTAAAAAAGAGTTTGAAAGGAATAAGAAAATTCCTGCAAACGAATATAAGGAATTCGTCATTTTACAATCGCGTTCTGAAAGTGCATGGGAAGAGGCAAGGGAAAAAGCGGATTTTTCTTTATTTCAACCTTATCTGGAGCAAATTGTTGCTTATACCCGTAGGTTCGTAGAGTACTGGGGATATGAAGGGACGAAATATAATACCCTTTTAGATATGTATGAACCAGGTATGACTGTAGATATACTTGACAGCGTATTCAGTGAGCTTCGTTCGAGGATCGTTCCTTTGGTAAAACAAATTGCTGAAAGCGAACATAGACCTGAAACAGCGTTCCTTTATAAAGAATTTCCAAAAGAAAAACAGCATCTACTCAACTTGGAAGTTTTAAAACAGCTAGGATACGATTTCCAGGCTGGCAGGCTGGATGAAACAGTTCACCCTTTCGCGACTGGAATAAATAGGGGCGATGTCCGGGTGACGACCCGATACGATGAAAATGATTTTAGGGGGGCAATCTTTGGTACCATTCATGAGTGTGGACATGCCATTTATGAGCAGAATATTGCCGAAGAGTTAACCGGAACACTTCTCGATAGCGGGACATCAATGGGGATCCATGAATCACAATCTTTGTTTTTCGAAAACTTCATTGGACGGAACCATAGCTTCTGGAAAAATAAATTTTCCTTATTAAAAGAGTATGCTCCCGAACAATTCACTGATGTGACGCTGGATGAATTTTACCGGGGCATTAACGAATCAAAACCATCGTTCATCCGTATTGAAGCAGATGAACTGACGTATCCTCTACATATTATGATTCGGTATGAACTGGAAAAGGCTCTCTTTAATGGAGAACTTGAAGTGAAGGATTTACCGGAAGTCTGGAATGAAAAATACAAGGATTATTTGGGAATTGTGCCTGAAAATGATGCAATGGGTGTGTTGCAAGATGTACATTGGGCAGATGGCAGCTTTGGGTATTTCCCTTCATATGCATTGGGTTATATGTATGCAGCCCAAATCAAGCAATCGATGCTTAAAGATTTGCCTGATTTTGATGGACTGTTGGAAGCGGGTGATATTGAGCCCATCAGGAAATGGCTTAATGAAAAGATACATAAATACGGAAAAACAAAAAAGCCTCTTGAGATTTTGAAAGAAACGACAGGGGAAGGCCTGAATGTTCAGTATTTAATACAGTATCTTGAAAATAAATATAAAGAAGTTTATAAAATCAAATGAATTAAAAGGAAGAAGGACTTGGATTAAATGTCAAGGCCTTCTTCCTTTTTTATGGGTCTGTAACGTGATGTTTTTCTTGATAGGAAAATTCATGTTATTTAGTCCTCGTGATTTCATAATTTTCTAATAATACGAATGATGATTTATTTTTTTAATTGAAAGTTCGGTTTTTTATCAAAAATTACTTTTCAAATAAAGCCAGCGTTGTTATAATTCATATATTAATAAAATATAAAGTTCCACTCGTATAATAGCAGGGATATGGCCTGCAAGTTTCTACCGGATTACCGTAAATAATTCGACTATGGGTGAGTAATAGATCTTGTTGCGTAAATGAAGGCTTTTGCTGATTCATTTTTCATTCATGCCCAAGAAGTATTGCTTCACTCCAAAAAAGTGTCGCAATGTTTCTTGGGCTTTTTTATATGCCGGGAAACATTTGCGTGTTTATGGGTCAATAAACATCCAAGATTGGGAGGAACCTTCATGCAACTTTTAAAGGGAAAAATCTTGTCCGAGGGTCAAGCTTTATCAGAAGATATATTAAAAGTAGATTCATTCTTAAATCATCAAATGGATCCTATCTTAATGAAAGAAATTGGTAAAGAATTCGTAAAACGTTTTGAAAAAAAGGAAATAACGAAAGTGCTGACGATTGAATCTTCAGGCATTGGACCTGGTTTGATGGCTGCGTTGGAATTGGAAGTTCCGCTAATTTTTGCCCGTAAACGTAAATCACTTACTTTAACAAATGATTTAGTGACGGCGTCCGTTCATTCCTTTACAAAAAAAGAAACCAATACCATTACTGTATCCAATAAATATATTGAAGCTGGAGATAAGGTTTTGATCATCGATGATTTCCTTGCGGTCGGACAGGCAGCCCGGGGCTTGGTGGAAATCTGTAAGCAGGTTGGAGCAGAAGTAGCCGGAATCGGCATCGTGATTGAAAAAGCATTCCAAAGTGGTGGTAAGGATCTTAGGGAACAAGGTTTTCAAGTGGAATCACTTGCGCGAATTGCTGAGTTGAAATTCGGTGAGATAACGTTCGCTGACGAAAAGGAAGGAGCAACCGTCAATGTCTAATCAATCACCATTAAAAGTAGCTTCCTTAGGATTACAACATGTTCTTGCCATGTATGCCGGTGCAGTCGTCATTCCATTGATTGTCGGTGGGGCGCTCGGATTGACTGCAGCGCAGTTAACTTATTTAGTTTCGATAGACATTTTGATGTGCGGGATAGCAACTTTATTGCAAGTGTGGAAAAATAAATTCTTTGGAATTGGGCTTCCGGTCGTCCTAGGCTGCACATTCACAGCAGTTAGCCCGATGATTGCAATTGGTACACAATATGGAATCAACTCCATTTATGGATCTATATTGGTGTCGGGATTGATCGTCGTTATCATTAGTAAATTCTTCGGAAAACTGGCAAGGTTCTTCCCACCCATTGTCACTGGATCGGTCGTTTTGATTATTGGCATTACGCTTATTCCTGTTGCCATCAACAATCTTGGTGGAGGCCAAGGGGCTGCTGATTTTGGTGACTTGAATAATGTAGCTCTTGGTTTTGGAACTTTGTTATTCATCATATTCATGTATAAATTTTCGTCTGGATTCGTCCGCTCCATTTCTATTTTATTGGGGCTGTTAGTCGGAACATTTGCAGCTTTCTTGCTTGGAAAAGTGGATTTTAGCTCAGTGGTCAGTGCCACTTGGCTGCATATGCCTCATTTTTTCTACTTTGGAGCTCCGACATTTAACGTCACGGCGATCATTACAATGACTTTGGTGGCAATTGTCAGCTTGGTGGAATCGACTGGTGTTTATTATGCCCTTGGTGAAATAACGGACAAAGAGATTTCAGAAGACGATTTAGCTCGCGGATATCGTTCTGAAGGGCTTGCCATCATGATTGGCGGTTTGTTCAATGCGTTTCCATATACGGCTTTTTCACAAAATGTCGGATTGATTCAATTGTCAGGCATTAAAACGAGAAATGTCATATACACTACAGCGGGCATTCTTATTTTCATTGGTTTTGTTCCGAAAATTGGTGCATTCACGACCATTATCCCTTCATCCGTGCTTGGCGGTGCAATGGTTGCGATGTTCGGGATGGTAATTGCCGCTGGAATTAAGATGTTGAGCAAAGTAGATTTTGCTTCTCAAGAAAATTTATTGATCATCGCTTGTTCCGTAGGTATGGGCCTTGGGGTGACGGTCGTTCCTGAACTATTTGCGCAAATTCCGGAAAGCTTTCAAATCTTAACGGAAAACGGTATTGTAGCAGGAAGTTTGACAGCCATTTTCTTGAATATCGTCTTTAACATCATTCCTACAAAAGGGAAGGTGAAGGAAGCGCGTATTGAAGGGCAAAATGTAGCCTGATTAAAAATAGATTCGGTAAACTTGATAGATTCGCCCTTTTAAATGCCCACAATCCTCAGGCGATGAGGATTGTGGGCATTTTTTCATTGTGGCCGAAGGCATATCATTGATATAGAATTTGGAGTTTTGTCAGATAAAAGGAAACTCTATTCACTTTTTGAATATATTGATAGTATATGTACAGGAAAGTAGTGATAGGATGGAGAAAAAATATTGTATTCATTGTCGAACTATTCTAAGCCAGGAGTATAGGTGCAGTGTTTGTGGAAAAGAGGAGTTTCAAAATATAATAATTCAAGTGCAAAATCAATCTTCAGTAAAGAAAGAAGAATGAAAGCGCCCCCTTACCGATTATGGGTAAGGGGGTTTTATGTTACATGATTACATTTCGATCATTAAGATGATATGAAGAGTACCTACGCCTTTTAATGAAATGGGTAAATTGATTGCTTCATGAGTATTGCCCACAATGAAGGTTGGAGGGGTAATATCAATTAATGTATTCTCTCCTGCTAAAGAGGTGGCGATATTACCGGCAAGCATGTTGCCGAGTTCTGCTGCAAAAGATTCAAGCATTTCACCTTCTAAGGGTATGCCAAACATGCTTTCACCTATTATGATCATGCATCCGTTTGTTTCCTCAATAATTATTCTTCCGCGGATATCCCCTGTCATGCCAATAAGGACGCTAATGATTCCTGTTCGAAAGGCTGTCTAATGAGGACGGCGTTTAAACGTCCAAAGAGAAAGGGATAACGGACTTAACTGCCAGGATGGTCCCCATTTAACACTTTTGTGATTATAGTGTCGATTTCCATTTTCGTTCCTCCGCTTGTAAGATTATGTTCACTATTTTATCAAATACATAGTCTTTTTTACCTGGTTTTTTTAGAAAAAAAGAAAAAATATTCTGAACAGCCAATAAATATGACCATTTAGCGATAAAGCATAAATGATATCCCTGTGGGTATATTAACCATATCATGAATAATAAGGGGTGGAATCATGCCGTATTTATTATCTGCATCTCATATAAAGCTGCCACATTTACTTTCTCAGGAAAAAATCATGGAATTTTCGAGAGAAATATTTGGAGCCTCATTTAAGAATATAGAACGGTTACTAAAAGCCTTTAAGAATGGACAAGTAGAAAATCGATATTTTTCAAATGATCTTGATTGGTTTAAAGAGGATCATGCTTTTGCCGATCGGAATGATTTATATATTCAGCAGGCAGTCAAGTTTGGGAAAGAAGCAATAGAAAAATGCTTAGCCAATACAGAATTTTTAAAAGAAGAACTGCAGGCAACAGAGCTAGATGCTTTCTTCTTTATCTCAAGCACTGGGATTGCTACCCCGACAATTGATGCCAGGATAATGAATGAACTTACATTTAACCCTCATGTTAAAAGGATTCCGATTTGGGGACTTGGCTGTGCGGGGGGAGCAAGTGGTCTATCTCGTGCTTTTGAATATTGCCAAGCATACCCGACGGCGAAGGTTATTGTTTTAAGTGTGGAGTTATGCAGTCTGACATTTCAAAAGAATGATATTTCCAAAAGCAATTTAATTGGAACTTCCTTATTTTCTGATGGAGTAAGCTGTGTTTTGGTTTGCGGTGATGAAGTGCCGGATGAACAGTTTTCAAAAAAAGTAAGTCATTTGCAATTTTTGGATTCGCAATCTACGCTAATGCCGGATTCATTGGATGTAATGGGTTGGGACGTTAAAGATCAGGGGCTATACGTGATCTTTTCGAAAGATATCCCTACAATCATCAAAGATTGGCTTAAACCTAATGTTCAAGAGTTCTTAATGGAGAATGGTCTCGATCTGAGGGATATAAAAGATTTCATTGCTCACCCCGGAGGCAAAAAAGTAATTGATGCATATCACGAAGCCCTCGGGTTCGATGAAAGTATGACGGCAGAGTCAATGAATGTATTGCGGGAATTTGGCAATATGTCCTCAGCAACCATTTTGTATGTCCTGGAGAGGTTCATGCAGCGTGGCGGGAATAAAGGTGAGGTTGGCTTGGCCGCTGCATTGGGGCCTGGTTTTTCATCAGAACTTGTGTTAATGAGGTGGAAGTGATGATCTTCGCCATTTTCATTATCTTGATTGCTATTCAGCGCCTGGTTGAATTATACATCGCCAAACAAAATGAAAAACAGCTGAAAGTTGCAGGAGCAGTAGAATACGGTGAGTCCCATTACAGATGGATGGTTCTGATGCACCTTAGTTTTTTTATTATTCTCATTATTGAAGTGGTCGTGCTTGAAAGAGATGTGGCTGGACTTTGGCCAATTTGGCTGACCCTTTTTATAATTGCGCAGTCAGGCAGGATTTGGGTAATCCGGTCATTGGGAAAACATTGGAACACAAAAATCATAGTGGTTCCTGATGCCGATGTAGTCATAAAAGGTCCTTATAAATATTTCAAGCATCCGAACTATATCATAGTGGCAACTGAGATTATAGTTATTTCCTTGCTATTCAATGCATACTATACTGCTATCATCTTTAGTTTATTGAATGTTTGGATGATGACGGTAAGAATCCCACTAGAAGAGAAGGCATTAAAGGAACATACGGAATATTCTGCGGTTTTTAAGGGAAAATAATAAAAAAATTTAATTTCTTATTGAAAATGATTATCGTTCGTGATAAGATTCTAAATGAAGATGAAAATTATTCTCATTAGGATTTTGATAAATTTATTTTAATAACTAATAACTAAAAGCTAATCAATATATAAGAGGATGGTGTTGGTAATGGTTTGGGTATTCATTTTATTGACAGTCGCTACATATGGTTTTGTGATGAAACATGTATTGAATAATATTCAAAAACCGGCAAAGGCAGTAAAACCTTATACCGAGTCACCAATGGAAAACCGAGCTGCATTTAACCCCACCCCTACAACCAGGTAAAAATCCTGGTTTTTTTTTGCATTTCAAAGCCAATATATGAAACAAACTACATGAATCCACCATTCGGTGGTTTTTTTTTTGAACACGGCCTGTAATGAATCATATAGTAAAAATAAAGCTGATGGTATGAATAATAAACGAAATCGTTTACAATAAGAATATCAAAATGACGATAGATTAAGGGGTATGGATTCATGATTCAAGAAACATTAAAGCAACAGTCCAAATTGGGGATTTTGACTGCCATGTATGAGAAATTTCAATCGGCAGGTGATACAGGCAATGCCGATAAACTGAAACAGTTAATCATGAAAGTCAATAACGAGGAGTTCATCATTGCTTTTTGCGGGCATTTTTCAGCGGGGAAATCTAGTATGATCAACTTTCTCCTTGGTGATCAAGTATTGCCTTCAAGTCCGATTCCAACAAGTGCAAATACGGTAAAAGTCCAAAAAGGGGAAGACTATGCCAAAGTCTATTACCATCATCAGCCACCAGTCTTATTTCCTGCGCCTTATGATTTTAAAGAGGTAAAGAAATTTGCCAAGGATGGAGATTCAGTATCGGCTATAACGATAAGTTCCAATGATTTTTCACTGCCGGATTCGTGTGCGATCATGGATACGCCAGGAATTGATTCGACAGATGATGCACATAGAGTTTCTACGGAATCTGCCTTGCATCTAGCTGATGTCGTCTTCTATGTCATGGACTATAATCACGTCCAATCAGAAGTGAACTTCCTATTCACTAAAGAATTGTTAGAGGCTGAAAAACCGACATACTTAATTATCAATATGATCGATAAGCATGATGAGAACGAGCTTAGCTTTCAAGACTTCAAGCTTTCCGTTTCTGAAGCATTTGCGAACTGGAATGTATATCCAGATGGTATTTTTTATACATCCGTAAGAGACTTGAACAATAGTGAAAATGAAATAGATGTGGTCAAGCAATTCATATATGAAATGGCGGGCAAAGGTCTAAATGATGGGAAAGATGCCATCATGCAATCGGCAAATGCGCTTGTCGAAAGGCATCTTAATTGGCTGAAGGAGCAGTATGAAGATGAACATGCCGATGATTTTGAAGTTTTAACAGAACTTCCTCATGAAGAGCGAATACACCTGACGAATCAAGTGGACAGCCTATTGAAAGAAAAAAAATCATTAACTGGACGTATAGAGGAAATCAAGGTCCAATATGCTGATGCATTAGAAACCATACTAAAAGGTGCGTACATCATGCCCGCGGCTACACGGGACCTAGGTAAATCTTTCTTGGAATCTGCTCAGCCGGACTTTAAAATGGGTCTATTATTTGCTAAGAAAAAAACGGATGCCGAACGTGAGGCCCGTATCAAGGCGTTCTTGACCGATTTACAAGAAAAGGTGAAAACCCAGCTTGAATGGCATCTTAAAGAGTTGGCGGTTAAAACGCTTAATCAAGCGGAGATCCATGATTCAACACTTGAAAGTACGGCTCAGGCACTTCAGATTGAGGTAACGGAATCTTACATAAAAAACTCTTTGAAGCCTCAAGTTGATATTACGGGTGAATACGTTTTAAACTATACGAATGATTTAGCATCAGCCATCAAAAAGAAAGCTCGTGATGTATCAGAAGGATTTTTGAATAATATGGTTACCGTTATGGAAGGAATAGTGGAACAGCAGTCTAATTCCATCGATAAGGAGCTTGAAGGTTTTTCTGAGTTTGCGGAAGCCCTTAAAGTTACTGCTGCGATGAATGCGGAAATTGAGTACCAAACGGAACGTTTAGAAGCCATTGCTCAACAAACTGAATCATTAGTCGATGAGCGCGATATCGATATGCTTTTAACTCAATGGAATGAAGAAGAAAAAAATATTACAGTCAAAATCATGAAAACGGATAACGTAAGTAATTCAAGATCCGTCAACGAACCTGAAACGGAACATGATAAAGAAAACAAAGAAGCTGTACCTTCCGTAACTGTTTCTACATCTGATGCTACTGATTTACGCGGAAAAGAAAAGCTGATGGAGACTGCAACGGGTTTACAACAGGCGGCCAAACTGATCCAACCTTTGAGAGGGTTTCAATCACTTTACAAAGAATTGAAAGAGAAGGCAAATCGCTTGGAACAGCAAACGTTCACGGTTGCCCTCTTCGGTGCATTCAGTGCGGGTAAATCTTCCTTCGCCAATGCGTTGATGGGAGAAAGCGTCCTTCCTGTTTCACCAAATCCGACAACTGCCGCAATCAACAAAATCATGTCTTCAGACGCTGAGCATCCACATGGAACGGCAACCGTCAAATTAAAGACGGAAGCGATGCTGTTGGAAGATGTTAGGCTGGCGTTGGCAGCTTTTGATAAATCGGCAAAGAATCTAGATGAAGCACTTCAACTAGCCGGTGCAATCATTTCAAAGGCGGGGGAAGTTGATAAGGGGAAAACGCATTTATCCTTTCTTAGGGCGTTTCATCAAGGGCTTCCCGAGTACCAAAATGATTTAGGAAATGTGGTAACGGTAGATCTTGAAGGATTTAAACGTTTTGCTGCTGAAGAGTCCAAGTCGTGTCTTGTTGATCTAATTGAATTGCGATATGACTGTGAAATGACAAAACAGGGGATGGTCCTTGTTGACACACCTGGGGCGGATTCGATAAATGCACGACATACAGGAGCAGCTTTCGAATATATTAAGAATTCGGACGCCATCCTATTTGTGACCTATTATAATCACCCATTTTCACGGGCAGACAGGGAGTTCTTGATACAACTTGGACGTGTGAAAGATTCTTTCGCCATGGATAAGATGTTTTTCATCGTCAATGCCGTCGATCTGGCACAAACCACTGACGAATTGGACGAAGTGATGGATTATGTCACAGATCAATTGAATGGATTCGGAATCCGTTTTCCAAAACTGTTCCCGCTTACGAGTAAGGGAGCGTTGATGGAAAAACAAACGCCTGGTTCGTTTAAGCATTCGTTCCTTCCTAATAGCGGAATCTCGGAATTCCAAGGCCAATTCGATTCTTTCATAGAAAACGATTTAACTGGACTTGCAATTGAATCGGCTCAAGCGGCTGTTAAAAGAACGGAAGAACTGCTACGAGATGTAATTACAGCTTCCAGGCAGGATGAGAAAGCGAAACGAAATGCCTTGGAGACCCTTTCTCATGAGGCACAGTCCATTTCGGAACTCCTCTCTGTCATTAAAGGGGATGCAGAGAAGCAACGTTTGAAAAAAGAGATAGACGAATTGACATTCTATAGTAAACAACGCGTCTTCTTCCGGTTTAATGATTTCTTTAAAGAATCGTTCAATCCGGCTGTTCTAAAAGATGATGGAGGCGATTTGAAAATTGTCCTCAAGCAATCGATGAAGAACTTATTGGATGCGTTAGGCTTTGACCTTGCCCAGGAAATGCGGGCAACGGCTTTAAGGACGGAAATGTTCGTAAATAAATTACTGAATGAGAAACAAAGCAGTTTGCTTCAGCAAATGCAAAAAATAAGAAGAACCCTTTCATTACAGCCATATGAACCAAATGAGAGGGAGTCCCTTGAATTTACAAGAGCTTTTGCCAAATTAGATACGGGGGAATTCAAAAAAGAATTGGCATTATTTAAAAATCCAAAATCTTTCTTTGAAAAAAATGAAAAAGCGAAAATGAGCGAAGGGCTTCAGAAGCGTTTAGATGAACCTGCCCTTATATATGTAAAAGATCAGGGTGAGCGGATTTTCGAAATGTATATTGAAGTCCTCGACCAAGAGTTACTCGCGATTCAAAAAGAATTTAAGACGGAAATATCGGATATCTTTGCAGGTTTACGTGCAGCATTGGAGGAAACGGTCGATTTACCGTATTATGAAAATGCCGTAGCGGAATTGGCTAAAATGCATTCGAAATAGAAACGAGGTTCATTCATGAAAGAAAACCTTATTTCACGATTGAGATACCTGGAAAAGAAAGAGGATATGACCATATTGATGGCTGCTGTTACTGGCAGCCATTCTTTTGGTTTATCATCGATACAATCGGATTACGATGTTCGGTTTATTTATGTTCATAATGATAAGCGATCATACCTCAGCTTGAGTCAGCCAGTTGAAGTCATTCATTTGAAAGAAGGCCTATTTGACATTGAAGGCTGGGATCTATTTAAATCATCCCGCCTTACCTTAAAGAGTAATCCTGCTCTTTTTGAATTATTTCAATCGCCAATCAAGTTGATAACCCATACGGATTATTATAGGAAGATGAATGGTTTGATAGCGGATTGCTATTCCAAAAAGGCACTGGGACACCATTACTATCGGATGATGAGTGACAATCTTCAACAATTGACAAAACCAAGGGATTCCGAAAGAAAAGAACTAAAAATATGGGTACAAGTATACCGTTCGTATTTAATCCTTGAATATATCATCCAACGGGGTTCGCTGCCACCTTTATCGGTATGGGAATTACTTGATTTAGTTCAGATTGATCAAGAACTGAAAACCAGGATGACCCGGATATTTAAAGCAAAACAAATGGAAGAAAGTATAAGCAACAATGAAAGTGAAAAGAATCTTTCGCTATTAGAAGGGAAATCGCTTTCCATAAAGAATGAGATAACTATGCTACATAAAGCGAAGAACATGGAAACGGAGCTTAATGAATTAATTTGGACCATTTTGAAATAGGGGGTTTTTCAGATGAGTTTTATAATCGAAAAAGAAGAGCTGTTGCCGTTGTTGAATTCCAGTGATATCAAAATTTGTGACTGCCGCTTTCAGCTAGGCTCTCCTGATGCAGGATATAATGAATATAAAAAAGACCATATTTCCGGCGCTGTTTATTTCGATCTTGAAAAGGACTTATCGGGGCCGGTTCAAGAACATGGGGGAAGACATCCTCTTCCTGACCTGGAGACCATTAAAGTTAAACTGGAATCAAATGGAATAACCAATGATACGGTACTTATTGCTTATGATGGCGGGGAAGGTTCTTTTGCTTCCAGGTTTGTCTGGCTTCTGAGCTATCTTGGGCATCAGAAAGTCTTTGTTCTTAACGGGGGCTTTCGAGCCTGGAGGGATGCGGGCTATCCAATTGACTCGAATCAAACGAAATATGTGCCTACAGAATATCATATCGATTTAAATGAGTCCGTATTTGCATCTTTTCAAACAGTGAAGGATTACACAATGAATAGGCCTGACGCTATCGTATTAATGGATTCAAGGGAATCTAAGCGCTACGAGGGCATCGAGGAGCCAATTGATAAAAAAGCCGGCCATATACCTGGTGCAGTAAATAAGGTGTGGACGAACGTTCTGGAAAATGGCTATTTTAAAAAGAAGGAAAATCTTCAGTCAAATTTCACAGGCATCGGTAAAGATAAGGAAATCATTGTGTACTGCGGTTCAGGTGTAACGGCATCACCCAATTATATCGCCCTGAAAGAAGCAGGCTTTAAAGATGTGAAGATTTATATTGGCAGTTTCAGTGACTGGATCTCGTATGTTGATAATCCAATTGAATAATATTTTTTCCAATTAAACGATCCTTAAAAAAAGGGCCAGTTATGTTAAAATGGAAGTACATCATGATAGAGGTGATAATGTGTTAATGAAAGAAAATGAGCAGCATCCTTCCTTTATGCTTGTCGATGGGATGGCGCTTTTATTTAGAGCTTTTTATGCAACGGCCGTTACTGGTCAATTCATGATTAACTCAAAAGGCATCCCGACTAATGCCGTTCAAGGTTTTTTGAAGCATATGCTGACGGCGGTGAATCACTTTTCACCTAGTCATGTAGCGGTATGTTGGGATATGGGCAGCAAGACTTTCAGAAATGAATTATTTGATGGATACAAGGCTAATCGATCAGAAGCTCCAGTCGAAATGATCCCTCAATTCGACCTAGCGAAAAAAGCGGTTGAAGCATTTGATATCCCTAACATAGGCCTCTCAGGATATGAGGCGGACGACTGTATAGGAACAATTGCCAAGGCATCTGCCCAACATAGCCGGGTGGGTATATTGACTGGTGATCAAGATATGCTCCAGTTAATAGATGAAAACATTTCCGTACTATTATTAAAAAAAGGGTATGGTAACTATGAAGTGCATAATCCCGATAGCTTTTTTGAATGGAAAGGGATCACACCAAGACAAATGATCGATTTAAAAGCTTTAATGGGTGATACAGCTGATAATTATCCCGGAGTTAAAGGAATTGGGGAGAAGACTGCGTTGAAATTATTGATCCAGTATCAAAGTATCGAAGGGATTCTTGAAAACGTTGCTTCATTGACAAATGGGCAGCGGGCTAAAATTGAATCCGCCGTCGATATGCTTCATTTATCCAGAAAGCTAGCAGAAATAAAATGTGATGTACCAATTTCATGTTCTTTGGACGATGCGGTCTATCAGTATGATCGAGAGAAGGTCAAAAATCTGGCTAATGATCATGAATTCAGGGCTTTACTGCGAATGATCTAATCAAATAAGCGGAGCTTCCCAATGGGAGCTCCTTTATTTTGTATGGTGATTTTTTTGTCGAAAAATGGATAGTCAAAATCTTTGATATACGGTAAGATGAAAATAAGGCATGAAGTATGGAGTGGATGCAGAATTGGCGAAGTCAACTGAAGAGTATGTTAGTTTTTTAGAGGGTAAGGGATTCACTTTTGGTAATGACGCTATTGGTTTTATTTATTTTGGTAAGCGCTATACGGATGCAAGTGATATTTTAGTCAATGCAGCAATAGAATTGACATTGAAGGTACAAAAGAATTTTGATGGTAGCTTTTATATCTCCTTTTTGGAAAACTTAAAACAAAATGGCATTGAAACGCGTAGTGCAGCGGTATCGTTTGCAAAAGAACAGGGGCTGCTTAAATAAATCGGACTTCGTAACTGGAAGTCCGATTTATTTTATTGGGCTTTTCAAGAAAACTCCTGTGTCACCGGCTTCTTTTTCTTAACAGGCAGTTCAGCAAATATCATTCCCAAGAAAATGAATGCGCAGCCGATGATGGAAGCGGAAGTCAATTTTTCCCCTATCAATATGTATGAGGATAACGCAGCAAAAACCGGTTCCATTGAAAAAATCAGCGCCACTCTTGTAGGTGTTGTATAGGCTTGGAAGAAGGTTTGTGCGAAAAAGGCGAACGCCGTGGCCAGAGCTGCCGTAACCAATAAAGCAGTCCATACATCCTTCTGTAACATGACCTCTGAGCTGAAGATGACGGAATGATTTTCTTTGAAAATAAAGGCTGAAACAAATGATAATAAAGATACGGTGGAAACCTGAATCAGCGTCAACGGTAAAGCAGGAAGGGTCCTGGCATATCTAGCGGTAGTAATGATCTGCATGGCAAAACTGATTGCGCATAAAAATACCAGTAAATCACCGATATTCAAATTGGAGCGGTCAGCGAAAGTCATTAAATAAAGCCCGATGGTTGCGGCTGCGACACCTATTATTGTATTGCGGGAAAGCCTATGTTTTAAAAGTAGCAAGGAAAAAACAGGGACCATGACGACACTTAATCCTGTTATGAAGCCTGTCTTCGCAGGAGTTGTATAATTCAATCCGATTGTTTGAAGCCCATACCCCAGAAAAAGCCAAACTCCTATATGAAACCCAGCTAGAAAAAGGCCCTTATTCCAAGTTTTCCCCTTTTTGTGTAAAGAAGTAAATATATAAGGGATGAGCAGGAAAACGAAGGCCATGAAGAAACGGACGGCATTAAACGTGAAAGGGTCAAGAAAAGATAGTGCATTTTGAACCATGACAAAAGTGACGCCCCAGATGAATACAACGAATAATAAAGAAAAATCAGCTGTCTTGTTCATGAATTTCCTCAGCCTTATTCAATCGAATGGCCCGTCTTGCCAACTCATCCGCGGACTTGTTTTCGAGATTTGGAATCCATTTCATGAAAAACAATTCAAGCTCGTCGGAAAGCTTTAGCGCCCGTTCCAGCAAAATGGCATACTTATTTTTTGCAAATCTTTTTTCAATGGCCTGGTTGATGGCTTGGGAGTCAGTCCGAAAAGAAACGATTTGATATTTATTGGCAACGCAAATTTCCAATGCTTTGATTAAAGCATGGTACTCCGCTTCATGGTTTTCCATATTTCCAAGCGGAAAGGAATGCCTCTCGACCACACCGTTATTATTTATGAAAACACCTGCGCCGCTCGGCCCTGGATTGCCCGCACTGGCACCATCAATATACACTTCGATCAAGATGTGCTCCTCCTCGAGTTTAACTGTTAATATGCTTTGATAAAAAAATGATTCATATAAAATTAAGATTGAAACATGAGAATTTCAGGCTGATATGGGAACTATAATTAAAAAGAGTGATTCAAATGCTTACAATATATTATAAAGGGTATGACGAAAAAAAGGTATGAAAATTGTAAGCTGTTCTGCATGAATGGTGAATGGATAAGGAGCTGGAAATCTTTGAAGGTAATTATGCAATGGACATATCATGCTTCAAAAAAACCATCTGCCGATTTCGTTTCGGATTGGCTTGATGCCGGGACTGCACTGGTCATTACGGAAGATCTTGAAAAGGCAGGAAGGCTGAAGGAAGTGGAATTCAAGGATGAATTCGATACAACATGGACCAAGAAGGAGCTAAAGAAACTCCTGACGGAAGTTGAGGAAGAGCCGCAAGATGTGACGGTTTTTTTTGATGGAGGTTTTCAAAAGGATGAAAAGGTGGCAGGAATCGGTGTTGCCATTTATTTTCGTCAAGGTAAGAAGTTCTGGCGGCTGCGCACCAATATGAAATTGGAGCAATTCGAATCGAATAATGAAGCGGAATATGCGGCCTTTCATGAAGCGGTCAGGCAGATGGACGAACTTGGAATCCACCATCAAAGCTGTGTCTTTAAAGGGGATTCTCTAGTTGTCTTAAATCAACTTTCCGGTGAATGGCCCTGTATGGAAGAAAACTTAAATAAATGGCTGGACCGCATTGAAGCGAAACTGGATAAATTAAAAATCATTCCGGTCTGCAAGCCAATTTCTCGAAAGGAAAACCAGGAAGCCGATCGCCTGGCAACTCTAGCGCTGCAGGGAAAAGCCATTTTCAGCAAAATAGAAATTGATGGGTCAAAGGAGCCATAACAACAATGAACAGGAAAAAAATATATGAAGAAGTGGAAGTTGTTCTCGCTTCATTCTGTCAAGATTGTTTTTTACGAAAGCATTTTCGAAAAGAGAAGGGGCGTACATATGCCCATCAGTTCTGTATTTCAGAATGTACGGTTGGTGAAAAATTAAAACAGCTGGGCAATGAACTTAGTGACCGATCTTAAGTGCCTAAAAATCGCTTTCATTATGACATAGGAAAATACAGGATATGGATTATAGGTAAAAAAAAAGAGAAAAGTGTGAGAGCATGAAAAATAGAAAAGGGAAGCTGAATAATGAAGCGAATTCGCCTCTTACCATACCTGAAATTGATTTCATAATGGATTTCGGATAGCCTATTGGAAAAAACAGGTAAACTTACTGCGGCAGAATATGAAGAAATAAAACGCTATACCATTTATGATTACTTAAAAACATCCCTGGAATCCACCATCGATAGCATTAACAGCCCTTCAGCACCATGAACGGGAAGCTGGGCAAGGTTATCCACTTGGACTGAAGGGGATTGATATCCATCATCACTCGAAAATCGACGCTATAGCCGACGTATTCCATGCAATGTCTTCAAATCGTGTATATAAACAGGCCATGCCGTTTTATAAGGTGATTGAGCAAATGAACAGCGATATGTTCAGTAAATTCAATCCAGAAATCCTGGTGGAGTTTGTAAGCCGATTAATGTCCACTTTGGTCGGAAAAGAAGTTATGTTTATTGAAAACCAGTAAAGGGATCATAGATTTGCGAATGGAAAAGAGCCCGATTATAAAAAATCGGGCTCTTCGTCATTCTGCTTTACCGAATCAAAATAGGTTTTGAGCATTACTTTATTTTCGCTGAAGTCTGCAATCGTATATTGATCAAGGACCTGTAGAAAAGCATCCAAGGCATTATTAAGGACAAATTTCAATGAACAAACGGGAGAAATCACACAGTTATCGTGATCTTTAAAACATTCCACTAGATAAAAATCTTCTTCGGTTCTCCGCACCAGTTCCCCTACATTTATTTCAGCGGGTGATTTTGCAAGCCGGAAACCGCCATTTCTTCCACGTATCGTCTCAATATAGCCTAATTTACCTAAATTATGAACAATCTTCATCAAATGATTTTTAGACAGTTGATAGACTTCAGAAATCTCTTTAATATTTGATAATTTGCTTTGATCGTGGGAAGCCAGGTAAATCAACACTCTAAGTGAGTAATCGGAATAACTCGTCAACCTCATGTTTATCGCCTCACATTCTATCCCCATTTGACTATATCATAAATGTGAACATTTTATAAACATGAAAACTTAATATTTGAAAAGATGTATAAAAAATATTGCTTTTAATTCATTTAAGTTCTAATATAAACATGTATTTAAAATACTTGTTTATGAAAAGAGGTTTAACTATGCTATCCCAGAAAACTATCGATGTTATCAAATCAACCGTACCCGTATTAGAAGTTCATGGTACAACTATCACAACTGTATTCTATAAAAATCTTTTCGAAGCACATCCTGAATTATTAAATATTTTTAATCATGCCAATCAAAAAAAGGGGCGCCAGCAAAATGCACTTGCCAACACGGTTTTGGCTGCAGCTAAACATATAGATCAACTTGAAACGATAATACCTGTCGTAAAGCAAATAGCACAAAAACACAGAAGTCTTGCAGTTAAAGCCGAACATTATCCCATTGTTGGAGAATATTTATTAGGTGCAATCAAGGAAGTGTTACAAGATGCGGCTACAGAAGAGATCCTCCAAGCTTGGGGGGAGGCCTATGGAGTCATTGCCAATGTTTTCATTAGCATCGAAAAGGAAATGTATGACCAAGCTTCCAATCAGGTCGGCGGATGGTCTGATTTCAAACGATTCACAGTAGTGGAAAAGGTACGGGAAAGTGACGTAATCACTTCCTTTTATTTAAAGCCATCAAATGGAGATAAGGTTCCATCATTTCTTCCTGGACAATATATTACCGTTCGTATCGAGATACCGGGTGAACGCTATTTATTCAACCGTCAGTATAGTTTGTCTGATGTTCCGGGAAAAGATTACTTCCGGATTTCCGTTAAAAAAGAAACGCCGGGAACCTCTCCTGATGGAAGGGTCTCTAACTACTTGCATGAATCCATTCAGATGGGTGACAGTATAGACTTAACGGCTCCTGCAGGTGATTTCACCATCGATTTGGAAAAACGGACACCGGCAGTATTCTTGAGCGGAGGCGTTGGTATAACGCCTTTCATGAGTATGGTTCAAGCGGTAGCTGAACAAACACCTGAGCGTGATGTCCAATTCATTCATGCGTCTGATAATGGCAATTTACAGCCGTTCAGAATGGAACTGACAGAACTAACGAACAAGCTTGCCAGCTATCATTTATCTTTTGTCTTTAAAAATCCGAGTGATGATGATAAGAACCTGCCGAATTTTGAAAAGGAAGGGTATATCGATAAAGAATTATTGAGCAGTTTTGTTAAACCTGAAGCTGATTATTATGTGTGTGGCCCTGTTCCTTTCATGAAGGCCATTATTACTTACCTGAAAGAATTGGGGATAGATACGGATAAAATTCACTATGAGTTCTTCGGACCGGCCATGGCATTATAAGGTTCATTCATCGTAGGAATGTTATTGACATCAAGCAGATAATTTTGCATACTATATTAAAACAATGAACGTTGAGAGAAGATTAGTATGCGAGAATCACTGTGACAGAGAGCGGCGTCAATTGCTGGAAGGCCCGCGACAGGAAAGCGCAGAACCTGCTTCTTGAGTCCTATGCAAAACATAGGCGCAAATCCTGGCGTTATCAGGCAAAGTGGAATGCATGAACTTGCATTCAATGAAGGTGGTACCACGGAGAGCAGCCCTTTTCGTCCTTATTTCGAGGATGAAAAGGGCTTTTTTTCATGTCTTAGATATTTATTGGAGGAAGTAATCGATGGAAAAGAAACGTATCGTTGTAAAGATAGGAAGTAGTTCTTTGACCAACACACAAGGTGAAATCGACCAAAGTAAATTTTCCGATCATATCCAGGCAGTGGCAGCATTAAGGAAGGCGGGACATGAAGTTGTCCTTGTTTCATCAGGTGCTGTGGCGACAGGTTTTCGCAAGCTCGGCTACCCTACGAGACCTGTCACACTCAAGGGAAAACAAGCTGCTGCAGCTGTAGGTCAAAGCCTATTGATTCAATCATATATGGAACAATTAGGGCACTTTGGAATCGTTCCGGCGCAGATTTTATTAACAAGGAAAGATTTCTCGAAAAAAGATAGATATAAAAATGCATATGCGACATTGATGGAATTGCTTGAACGCGGCATCCTTCCGATTATAAATGAAAATGATACAGTATCGGTCGAGGAGTTGACTTTTGGTGATAATGATATGCTATCCGCCTTAGTAAGCGGGTTGGTCCACGCCACCAACTTGATCATATTAACGGACATTAATGGGCTCTATGATTCCAATCCACAGACAAATCCAGGGGCGAAACGATTTGAAAAGTTATCCGAAGTAACGGAGGATTTATTGCAAATGGCAGAAGGTGCAGGGTCTAATGTCGGAACCGGGGGTATGAAATCGAAGCTGATTGCAGCGCAAACTGCATTGTCTCTTGGGGTGAAAGTATTCATCGGATCAGGTTTGGGGAGTGAAAAACTTCTAACAATCCTTGAAGGCAATGGTGATGGCACGTATATTGGGAATGATGTCATGACGACAGTAACGAAAAACAAACAATGGATATCCCTTCACTCACAAGTATCCGGGAAAATTTTCGTTGATGAAGGTGCCGAAAGGGCTTTAGTTTCAAATGGCAGCAGTCTGCTGCCAGCTGGAATTTATGAAATTAAAGGAGTCTTCAATAAGGGCGATGTTGTCGAAGTCTTTGGTGCAAATGGATTATTGGGGCGGGGTGAGGTCCTTTATTCCGACGAAGAATTAAAACAGGCGATGGGAAAGAGGACATCCGAGCTTGTGATCACTTCCATAGAAGTGATCCATCGCGATAAATGGGTGAAAGCATAGATAATCAATATCAGAGAAAGAAAAGGGGGCATTTGGAAATGAGTGAAGTGACTTTGAAAGGAAAGGCAGCCAAAAAAGCCAGTTATCAGCTAATCGGATTGACGACGGAAAAGAAGAATGAGGCACTTGGAAAAATTGCTAAGCAACTTATTATCGATAAAGATTTTTTGATAAAAGAAAACCAAAAGGATCTTGAAGAAGGCAGGATAAAAGGTTACAGTGAGTCTACATTAGATCGGATTATGTTAAATGTTAATCGTATTGATGACATGGCAGCGGCCATTATGCTTTTGATCGATTTAAATGATCCGATTGGGGAACAATTGGAGACGATCGAAAAAGAGAATGGCTTATTGATTAAAAAGTTACGGGTCCCAATCGGGGTAATAGGAATGATTTATGAAGCCAGGCCAAACGTGACCATCGATGCAGCTACATTGTCCTTGAAAACGGGGAATGCCGTCCTATTAAGAGGCAGCTCGTCAGCCAAATACTCCAATATGGCACTAGTCTCCTCCATTCATAAAGCATTGGAGAATACGGAGATTCCTGTAGAAGCAGTTCAGTTGATCGAGGATACGAGTCGTGAAACCGCTAAGGAACTTTTTCATCTTAATGAGTATTTAGATGTTTTGATTCCTCGCGGTGGAAAGAATTTAATTGAAACGGTCATTAAGGAGTCCACTGTTCCCGTCCTTGAAACAGGAGCAGGCAATTGTCATATCTTCATCGATCAGACCGCAGATATCACGATGGTCGAGAAAATTGTCTTAAATGGTAAAACTCAGCGTCCATCCGTATGCAATGCTATCGAGGGGCTTCTAATTCATGAAAAATGGTTTGAAGAAAATGGAGTGAGTATTTTGGAACTCCTGGACGAAAAGGGGATTGAAGTATATGGAGATGAAGAGGTTTGCAGCGCCTTTCCGAGAGCGAAAACGGCTACGGAGGAAGATTGGTCAACTGAGTACCTGGCTTTAAAAATCAGCGTGAAAATTGTAAAAGGTGTATTCGATGCGATTGAACACATTAACCGATACGGTACCAAGCATTCTGAAGCAATCTTAACGAGGGATGAACAAAACGCTTCCGCATTTTTGAATAAAGTAGATGCCGCAGCCGTTTATCACAATGCTTCCACCCGTTTTACCGACGGTTTTGAATTCGGTTATGGAGCAGAAATCGGTATTTCCACACAAAAGCTGCATGCACGTGGACCAATGGGTTTACCGGCCTTAACATCAAGCAAGTACTTCATTTATGGCCAGGGGCAAACCCGGGAGTGAAATTCATTCCTTTCATGGAAGGTTATTAAAACTCATTTAAGGGTATTGTATACTACATTACTTTTAAAGGAGCAGATACCATGGACAAGAGGTTTATAGCAATATATGAAAATGAACATGAAGCGACTTCAGCAGTCGAAAATTTAAAGGAACAAGGATATACATCCGATCAAATATCAGTAGTGGCGAAAAACATTGATAAATTACCCAATGAAGCCGAAGAAGTCAGCCCGGCAAAGACGGATGGATTAGTAGCTGGGGCGGCAGCGGGTGGTGCTGTCGGATTGACAGGCCTGCTTATTGGTATGAGTGCATTAGCCATACCAGGAATTGGTCCGATATTGGCAGCAGGACCAATTTTCGCCACTTTTGGCGGAGCCGCAGCCGGGGCAGCATCGGGAGCAGGCGGATTGAGAAAGCCATTATTGGATATTGGACTTGAGGAAGCCGAAGTCGACCAATATGTGGAGGATATTAAAGCAGGGAAAATCCTTGTCATCGCCGATCCTTATTAAGTTCGTAAGTAAACTACCTTGAATGAACAGATTTACGAGGATTGACAACGGAGCTCAATGCCCGCAAAAACTCAAAATAAATATTTATTGATAAACCCCGTTCAGGATTTCTTGAACGGGGTTAATATGTTTGTAGACTAATTTTATTGTCAGTAACTATAAAATCAAAAGGAATTCCACATTTGTATGAAGAATTAAAGGAATATAGTCCTATTACCGAGAAAGGAAGGGGAATTATGGGAAAAAGTAGATGACGATGCCACTTTAAGAAATTAAAGAGGATTTTTTTTTGATGATTTTCACCTTAAGAATCATTATACTGATGTTAATGTTAAAAAGCGTATGCTATTAAAGAAAAGCAAGCTTTAATGTCATAACCTGAATATCCATATTACATACCAATCGAAATTCTTATGATGAAAAAACCCACGATAAAGGGTTTTTTATTTTTCAAAGTCATTTTATAAAGTGAAATATCTAATAGCTAAATAAAATGCAGAAATACGATTTTAGAAGTCTCACATTGCTTTTCTTATTACGGTTTTGAATGAAAACCTTTGCGGCATTCTTAGCTTACTCGATTATACCAAGTCCTTGTATTTAGGGCTAGAATAACAGGTTGATTGAGCTTATATCCAATAAACCAAAATGACTTTACGTTGGAGGTGGGTGTATTGATAAAAATAAAACTCGTTGTTCCTCGAAAAGGATATATTACGGATGCTTTTGAAAGATTTGAGGAATTCAACAAGTTGGAGGAATCGGACAACAATGATAACGGTTCAGTGAAGTTTGTTTTAGAGGAGGTAGTTGAGGATGCCGATAAGATTGGGAAGTTGAAGCTGGATGCTGATGTAATCATTTCAAGGGGATTAATTACGAAACTATTAAAAGAAAGCAATGAATTCATTCCTATCGTTGATATACCTGTACAAGGTATTGACCTCATTCGTTCCCTGTATGATTGCAAGGCACGTTTTGGCAGTAAAAAAGTGGCCGTTATAGGAGCATTAAACATGATTTATGGCGTGGAAAACCTTTCGGATATTGTTGATTTGCCGATTCAGTCCTATATATTAAATGATATCGAGTCCTCAGTCAGTTTAGTGGATTTGGCAGCCAGCGATGGCTGTGAGGTTGTGTTAAGTGGTTTAAGTACTTGTAAATATGCTGAAGAGATAGGGTTGGGAGCCATTCTGGTTGACACTGGAAAGGAATCATTTCGGCAGGCGTTGATTGAGGCGAAAAGAGTAGCTCTTGTCAGCAGAAGGGAACAGGAGAAGACTAAGCGTTACCAGACGATTCTTAATTATGCCTATGAAGGGGTTATTGCTATAGATTTAAAAGGACAAATATCTGTATTTAATACGGCGGCTCAGGAGATATTATCCATTTCCAAGGGGAGCTTAATTGGAAATTCAATATACGATATAATTAAGCCCGGGAAATTTCGTAATATGCTTTTAAGCGAAGATGAATACGAAAAAGATACCGTTGCTTACCAATCGATTCAATTATCGGTAAAAAAAGTTGGGATATTTTTAAAAGGTAAAAAAGTGGGGGATATGGTCGCCTTTCAAGATGTTACACGCATTCAAGAGATGGAAGGGAAGTTCTTTAGAAAACTTCATTCACGTGGACATGTGGCTAAGTACACATTTGATAATATATTGTATCGAAGTACCGAAATTAAGAAGACGATTGAAACAGCACAACGTTATAGTGAAGTAGATTCAAACATTCTTATAATTGGAGAAACTGGAACGGGCAAGGAAATATTTGCCCAAAGCATACATAATCATAGCAACCGGAAAAATAACCCGTTTGTAGCCATTAATTGCGCGGCCCTTCCCGAAAATTTATTGGAAAGTGAGCTTTTTGGATATGCAGAAGGAGCTTTCACGGGAGCCATGAAAGGCGGAAAGCAAGGATTTTTTGAACTGGCTCATAGAGGTACGATTTTTTTAGATGAAATAGGGGAAATCTCCCCAAAAATGCAAAGCCGGCTGCTACGTGTCCTCCAAGAGCGGGAAATCATGCGCATCGGTGATGATAAAGTAATTCCGGTTGATGTGAGAATTGTGTCGGCAACGAACAAAGACCTCATGCAAATGGTGAAAAGTAATGACTTTCGGGAGGATCTGTATTATCGCTTGAGTGTACTGGACCTTGTATTGCCTCCACTTCGGGAACGTAGAGAAGATATTCCGTTATTGGTGAATGCTTTTATTCAGAAAGCTCATTCGGATCAAAAGCAAATTAAGATCACGGATACTGCCATGAAAAAGCTGAGCGAAGAGAATTGGGAGGGAAATATTCGCCAATTGCAAAATTTTTGTGAGCGATTATGCGCTCTTTATAAAGACAAGTTAATTGATGTGTACGATATTGAAATGTATTTTCCCAATAGAAGTAAAAAGAAAATACAGCTGTCGAAACAAAACGAAGAGATGGATATGTCACCTGGAATGCATTTATCCGAGCGTGAGAGAATCGTTCAAATGTTAATTAAGGTTAATTTTAATAAAGGAAAAGCTGCCTTTGAGTTAGGGATGAGTCGCACGACTTTATGGAGAAAGATGAAAGACTTGAATATTGAAACAAATTGAAACGTAATGAAACTAATTAATTCATTTTGAAACAATTTGTTAAACTTTATTTATGTCTTAATATAAGAACTAATTGGCTTCTTTCTTGAATAAACTGATGTTTTTTATGTTGGCACAATAATTGTATATATAACAATGCAATAGGAAAGATTTTTCCTTCAAGGTTAATATGAAAGGTTGGTGTGCAGGTGAGTCATTTAGTGTATATTCCTCAAGATATTGAGAAAGAGGGGAAAAGTTATTTAGTAGAAAAAGGCTTTAAGATTAAAGTAGGGTCTGATCTGTCGCAAGAAATTCTTATGGAAGAAATCAAGGGTTGTGATGCAGTACTAACGAGATCAACGGCTGTAATAAATAAAGAAGTTATTCAAGCAGCTGAAAACCTCAAAGTAATTGCCAAGTACGGGGTGGGTTTGGACAATATTGATATTGAAGCTGCTACAGCGCGTGGCATTTATGTAACAAATACACCAGAGGCAAATGCGAATTCTGTAGCTGAACATGTAATGGCATTAATTTTATCATTGTCCAAAAATTTAAGCTTGGCTGATAAAGAGCTGCGCAGCGGGAATTTTGCTATTCGTAATCAACTTTTTGGCATGGACTTGGAAGGCAAGACTTTGGGGATTATCGGACTGGGGAGAATCGGTAGAATACTGGCAAAAAAGGCTTTCCAAGGCTTCGATATGAAAGTGCTTGGCTACGATCCCTATGTTACAGCCAGAACGAATTCGGAGTTGGAGATAGCAACAGATTTAGAATGGGTATTAAGAAACTCTGATGTTATTAGCCTGCATCTGCCGTTAACGAAAACAACAAAAGGGATAATAGGAAGCCGTGAGTTTTCCTGGATGAAATCTTCTTCCTATTTTGTAAACGCTTCCAGGGGCGGTGTAGTGAAGGAAAGTGATCTAGTAAATGCTTTGCAAGCGGGCCAGATTGCCGGCGCTGGAATAGACGTATTTGAAGTTGAGCCTCCTGATAAATGGAATCCCCTTTTTAAATTGGACAATGTGATAGTCAGTCCTCATAATGCGGCATTGACGAAGGAAGGCTCGATACGCATGGCTGTACATGCAGCAATGCAAGTGGAACAAGTTCTTACAGGCCTGCAACCGAATTGGGCTGTAAATGAGCCCTTAACTAAAGGGTTGTCAATGTAATAATACAGAAAAAATTATCTGTTTTTTCAGAAAACGAAGGATTTGATGGTTCAAGTTTGGCATTTGTTGATAAGGATGGTGAACAAATGAAGAAAATAATCTATGTGATAAGTGCAATACCGGCACTTGGCTCGCTTGTGGTTATCAATCGGGTTGAACCTTATGTTTTAGGGATGCCATTTGTTCTTTTTTGGGCCATATTATGGGTTTGTCTTACATCAGTGTTTTTAATAATTGCCAATAAACTTGATCCTGTAACCGAGGAGGAAGAAGACTGATGAATGAAGCCCTGCTTGTTATCCTTTTCTTTCTGGTTCTGTGTATTTGGTTAGGGCTTCAAGCTCGAAAAGGTAAAAATATGAGTTTGGAACAATGGGCAATAGGCGGAAGAGGTTTCGGCAGCTTTTTGCTCTTCTTCTTGATAGCAGGTGAAATGTTTACGACATATACGTTTTTGGGGGCAAGCGGCGGAGCTTATAGATCAGGTATGCCTCCTGCCTTATACGCTTTCAATTGCTTCTATTTTGTAATCGCCTATTGGCTGTTGCCGCCTATTTGGAGATATGCAAAAAAAAATAATGTCATATCTCAATCTGATTTTTATGATAAAAAGTACAATAGTCCGGCTTTAGGAATTCTTGTGGCGGTAATTAGTGTCATTTCAATTATTCCATATCTGATCATGCAGTTAAAAGGGTTAGGAATTATCGTATCGGAAGCCTCCTATGGGTCCATTTCGCCAAATGTGGCTATAGTTGTAAGTGTCATTGCGATCACAATTTATGTAACTGCTTCAGGGATGCATGGAGTAGCGTGGACTGCGGTCATTAAAGATATCATGATTCTGACTGTTGTCGTCTTTATGGGGATTTATTTTCCACTTCATTATTACGGTGGTTTACAGCCGATGTTTGAAGCAATCGATACGGCAAAACAAGGTTTTTTAATTTTCCCGGAACAAGGTTTGAGTATCTCTTGGTTTATTTCAGCTACGATCATGACAGCACTGGCATTCTATATGTTTCCTCATATGTTGGCGGGAGTATTCTCTGCAAAAAGTCCAAAATCACTTCGTTGGAATGCTGGGGTTATGCCAATTTATCAAGTAATCATCATTTTTTCGTTATTTATTGGTTTTTCTGCGATTCTCCAAGTTCCGAATTTACAGGGGGCAGAAGCAGACTTGGCCTTATTTAAACTGGCGAAGATGTCATTTGATCCCTGGTTTGTTGGAGTTATTGGAGCATCAGGCGCGATGGCCGCCCTTATACCTAGTTCACTCGTGTTGACGGCTACTGCCACAATACTTTCAAAGAATGTATATAAAGTGTGGAAGCCGAATACATCAGATGAACAGCTTCAAAGACTGAGCAGGATGTTAGTACCTGTCATTTCTATAGTGACTCTATATTTTACGTTTAATGGCGGGGAGTCAATTTTTACGTTGTATCTTATGGCATATAGCTTCATGGCACAGTTGTTCCCAGCGCTATTTTTCAGTCTGTGGAAAAAGAATCCTGTCACCGTTCAAGGAGCTTTTGCCGGAATGATAGTTGGAATTCTAATTGTCATATACTCGACTACTTCAGGTACGACACTTGCTACATTATTTCCATCACTACCGCAAGTAATACAAGATCTTGATGTAGGGTTAGCTGTATTATTCATCAACATTGCAGTAACTCTGGGAGTGAGTGCCGTTACAAGAAAAACTTCAATTGGGATGGAAGAAGATAATAAACAAGCTTCAGGAATAGAAAAACTTGTTAAATGATCAATATTAATATAATCATAAATTACTAGAACAAAAACACGTACTTGAAAGCGGGAGGCTTGATTATGAAAGTCAGTGGAGGAAGAGCAGTCGTAGAAGTAATGGCTAAAGAAGGGGTAAAAAAAGCTTTTTGTGTACCAGGTGAAAGTTATCTTAGTGTAATGGATGCACTATATCAACATCCTGAAATAGAACTTATTTCCGCCAGGCATGAAGGAGGTGCCTCTTTTATGGCGGAAGGGTATGCCAAGGCTTCAGGAGAGGTAGGAGTTTGTATGGCAACGCGTGGAGTGGGTGCTACAAACTTAGCTATCGGCATTCATACTGCAGCTCAAGATTCAACCCCATTGGTTGCGCTTATTGGCCAAGTCGAACGCCCTTTTAAAGAAAAGGAGGCATTCCAGGAAGTGAACTTGACGGGTTTTTTCAGTCATTTATGTAAATGGACGGTAGAGATCGATCGTGTGGAAAGAATCCCGGAATTATTGCAACGGGCTTTCCATATTGCGCGATCGGGGCGTCCGGGGCCTGTATTAGTGGCTTTGCCGCATGACATGTTAGAAGATGAGGGAGAGTTGAACATAAATCCTTCTTATCGCTCGCTTCCTCCTCGACCCCATATGGAAGATGTGAAGCAGGCGATGGATATGATACGAAACGCGGAGCGCCCCGTATTGATTGCTGGTGGAGGTGTGATTCATGCTAAGGCCTACAGGTTGCTTGTACAATTTGTAGAGGCAATGAAACTTCCTGTCGTTACAGCTTTCCGTCGATTTGACGCATTTCCGAACTTACATCCTTGCTATGCAGGTTGGCTTGGGTTTGGGACACCTAAATATTTACTTGATGCAATCCGGGATGCAGATGTAGTTTTGGCAATAGGGACACGATTCTCTCAAGTAGGAACACAAGATTACACCTTGCTTTCTAAAAATTCCAAGCTGATCCATGTGGATATTTGTCCGGATATTTTTGGTAAAGTATATGCTCCTTCTCTTGCCATTGAGGCAGATGCCAAGAGCTTCTTGGAACAAGCTCTGCAAGCGCCAGAATCAGAATCTTTTATTTCAAGCGAAGATCATTTGAAAGAATTGCACGATAAATATATGGAATTTTCTGAACCAAAGGCGGACTACACAGAAGATTTCGTTGATATGGACGGATTGATGCATGATCTTGCCGTCTGTCTGCCGAAGGATACCATCATTACAAATGATGCTGGCAACTTTTTCGGATGGCTATCCAGATATTACCGTTTTGAACAAGAAAACACTTACGTGGGACCAACGTCGGGTGCTATGGGATATGGACTGCCTGCTGCGATTGGGGCAAAGCTGGCGCAGCCTCACAAACATGTTGTTTCAATTTCAGGCGATGGCGGCTTCATGATGACTCTCCAAGAGATTGAAACAGCTGTACGGTATAAAATTCCGACCATATCAATTGTTGTAAACAACAATATTTACGGAACAATTCGTGCACATCAAGAAAAGCATTTTCCAAAACGAGTGGTTGGAACTGACTTGTCTAATCCTGATTTTGCCAAATTGGCCCGCTTATTTGGAGCGCATGGTGAAAAGGTTGAAAAAAATAGTGATTTTGCGCCAGCGCTGCAAAGGGCGATTACTTCTGGGCTACCGGCAGTAATCGAAGTTGCAGTCAATCCAAACATTCTATCTGTAGGCCAAGACAAGAAGGAAGTACACGAAAAGCTAGTGTCAAACAATTAATTGCCAGCATGACTGTTTTGGTATTGTTTGCATTGGAGGTTAGCAGCAACCAATAAAGATATTTAAAGGAGGTTTCATTGTTGTTAAAACCATATTTAGTTTTGGAATGGAATGATACGGAAACAGATGCTAAAGGCTGGCTGGTCGTCCATAACTTTGTAAAAGGATACACAGGCGGCGGTACAAGAATGCACCCAACGGTTACAAGAGAAGAGGTCGAAAGGTTGGCCGAGGCTATGGCATATAAGTATGTAGCCTGTGAGTCTGAGACGACTGGCGGTTGTAAAGCGGGTATTGCCTATGATTATAAAGCGCCAGACGCATATGCAGTGTTAAGAAGATTTCTGATTGCAATGATGCCTTATATAGATATAGGGGTATCTTTAGGAAGTGATTTAGGTACCAAATATGAAGATGTGCTCAAAATATTTAATGAATTTGGTATTGATATCCCTCTAACGAAATCAATGAAGCAGAATCCGAATGTTCTGCAAGGGATAAAAGACTTCGATGAACTATTGACGACAAAAATCGACGGGTTGTTATTAAACGATGTCGTAACTGGTTATGGTGTGGCATTTTCCGCAGATGAGGCATGGAAATTTAAAAGCGGAAAAGGTGAAGCGAGAGTTGTCATTCAAGGATTCGGCTGTGTAGGAGCAAGCTGCGCATTGAAAATGTCCCAGTTAGGTTATAAAGTTGTGGGAATTTCCGATGCAGCTCTTTTGGTAACGTGTGAAGAAGGATTAGATGTCCAAAAGCTTATTGATCATAAGAATATGTACGGAGAAATGGATAAAGCCTTTTTTGAACCGCATTATGATGTAAGGCCAAACACGGAATGGCTCGACATAGATTGCGACATTTTAATTCCGTCCGCACTGGAGGATGTCATCCACAGATCTAATGCTAAAAATGTAAAAGCGAGCTTGATTGTGGAGGCGGCAAACATTCCCCTTTCTTCTGAGGGAGACGAAATCATAAAACAAAGGGGAATTGATGTTGTCAATGATTTCGTTGCAAACCTGGGGGCGATAAGATTTTATGATGTGGTTATTTTCGGACTAGTTAAACCAAATCCACAAGCTGTCGTTGATGATATTGAAAAACTATGCAGGAAAAATACGTATCACTTGTTTACACAAGCTAAAAACCAAAATAAATATCAAAGAGAAGTCGCTTATGAAATATTTAAACCGACAATCAGCGACTTGCCAGAATATGCAGAGCCTTCCGAAGCGTTATCGGGGAACACTCGTTAACTTGTGTTAATCATAAAAGTGTTTAGCAGTTTATCGATCAGAAACGGGGGAGGAATTCATGCAAACAGAACATGAAAGTCAGCCAAAAGAATTACAGCGTTCAATGAAGAGTAGACATTTATTCATGCTCTCCTTAGGCGGGGTGATTGGAACAGGTCTTTTCCTGGGATCAGGATATGCAATCGGTGAAGCTGGACCCTCAGGAGCGATTGTTGCCTATTTGGTCGGTGGCTTATTAATGTACTTGGCGATGATTTGTCTCGGTGAATTGTCGGTAGTGATGCCGGTGTCCGGTTCTTTTCAGGTCCATGCAACGAAATTTATTGGACCCGCCACTGGTTTTGTCATTGGCTGGATTTACTGGCTGAGCTGGGCTCTTTACGTAGGCTTGGAATTTGTAGCGGCCGGTTTGCTCATGACTAGATGGTTTCCCGATATACCAGTATGGATATGGTGTGTGATATTTACGGTACTTTTATTCACTATAAATGCATTAACAACGAGAAGTTTCGCAGAGACAGAGTATTGGTTCTCCGGGATTAAAGTACTTGCCGTTATTCTATTCATAATTATCGGTGCGGCAGCGATGTTTGGATTGATTCATATGGAGGATGCACAACCTGCCCCGTTCTTTTCCAATTTTATAGGTGATGGACTATTCCCTACAGGATTCACGGGTGTGTTTATATCGATGATGACAGTCGTATACGCATTCCAGGGATCAGAAATCATGGGTGTTGCAGCAGGAGAGACGGAAAACCCGCAACAAAGCATTCCGAGGGCGATTCGAAACATCGTAATACGTGTGCTGCTTTTCTATGTACTAGCAATCTTTGTTCTATCGGCTATCGTTCCGTGGCAAGAAGTCGGGGTACTGGAAAGCCCATTTGTTACCGTGTTTGAAATGGTAGGCATTCCTTATGCAGCTGACATTATGAATTTTGTAATTTTGACTGCGGTACTCTCTGTTGGGAACACGGGTCTGTTTGCTTGTACAAGGATCCTTTTCTCCCTTTCCCAAAATGGTATGGCGCATTCTGCATTTGGAAAGCTCAATAGGCGCGGTGTACCGTTTAATGCCTTACTCGTCACCATGGTCTTTGCCTTGCTGTCTCTACTTACTAGTGTAGTAGCGGAAGAAACGTTATTTGTTGTGCTACTTTCCATAAGCGGGGTTGGAGGGGTGCTTACTTGGATGGCGATTGCTTTCGCACAGTATAGATTCCGTAAACAGTATATCAGAGCAGGCGGAAAGGTTGAAGATCTGAAGTTTAGAGTACCTTTCTTCCCGTTTGTCCCGATTCTCTGCATACTTATGTGTTTTGGCATTTTCGTGTTCACCGCATATGATCCGACACAGCGCACTTCGTTGTATTGGGGTTTAGGTTTCGTCGTTGCTAGCTATATATTTTACTATTTTAGATATACGAGAAGGAAAATAGAGGTTCCGGCATTATCGAATGAACCGCCAAATGATTTTGTTCAATAGGGATTATACTTAATATGTCAGACAAAAGAAAACGTTCGAGATGCAGGGATCGTTGAAGGATCCATTTAGAAGTTCCAGTTATAAGAAAAACTATAATTTAAATGTAGAAAAATAGAATACGGAGGAAATATTATGCGTTACTTAAATTATATTAACGGAAAATGGCAAGAACCCACTACAGGGGAGTATAAGGAAAATCTTAGTCCCCATAATGGAGAAAATTTAGGGGAATTTCCATCTAGCGCGGCGGCTGATTTACATGATGCAGTGGCTGCCGCAAAAAATTCATTTCCTGCTTGGAAAAAACTATCGTTTCAGCAAAGGGCTTCATACTTGCAGAAAGCCGCTGATATTTTAAAAAAGAATATGCAGGAAGTAGGGCGGGATTTGATAAAGGAAGAAGGAAAAACATTTCTGGAAGGGATGGGGGAAGCCAATCGAGCTGCCAGCATTCTTGAATATTATGCTGCTGAATCCCGACAGCCACTCGGGGAAGTAATTCCTTCAGCGAATGCCAATACATTTTTGTACACAACTCGTACTCCGTTAGGACCGGTGGGGTTGATTACACCATGGAACTTTCCAATTGCCATCCCTGTGTGGAAATTGGCGCCTGCCTTGATTTACGGGAATACAGTCGTGATTAAACCGGCTGATCTTACACCTAAGTCGGTCTATCATGTGATAAAAGCATTTGATGAAGCGGGTCTTCCGCCTGGTGTCCTTAATTGTGTATTCGGAAGGGGTTCCGTCATTGGTGCTGTATTAGTGGAACATCCTGATGTGAAGGCTATATCTTTTACTGGTTCGAATCAAGTAGGTAAGCAAATTCAAAAACAAGCGATTGAACATGGGAAGAAAGTGCAAGTGGAAATGGGAGGGAAAAACCCGCTTGTCGTACTAGCTGATGCTGATCTAGAAAAAGCAGTGGAAATTGCTGTAGGAGGAGCCTTTAAGTCCACTGGGCAAAAATGCACAGCCACTAGCAGGGTGATTGTTGAAGAAGGAATATATGAAGCATTCCGTGATCGTCTTGTCGCTCGTACGAAAGAATTAAAAGTGGGCGACCCGCTCAACGAAGAAACATATATCGGTCCCGCTGTATCCAAATCACAACGCGATGGAGTGCTTGAAATGATCGATACGGGGAAATCGGAAGCTACGCTTTTGTGTGGAGGAGAGATTCCGGCAGAAGAGGAATTGGCGAACGGTTATTATGTACGACCGGCTATCTTTGAAAATGTTGCTCAGCATGCCCGCATTGCACGTGAAGAAATCTTTGGACCAGTCATCGCCTTGTTTAAGGCAGGAAATTATGAGGAAGCAGTTAAGATGGCGAATGATACCGAATATGGATTGAGCGCAGCAATATGCACGAATAATTTAACGGCGGCTCAAAGGTTTATTGAAGATGTCGAAGTGGGTCTTGTCCATGTCAATTCGGAAACAGCAGGAACTGAACCGCAAATGCCATTTGGCGGATGTAAAAATTCAAGTGCAGGCAGCCGTGAACAAGGGAAGAGTGCCGTTGAATTCTATACAGAAGTCAAGACAGTCTATATGGATCGGGTATAACTAGAAAAAAATTGCACGAAGCGGTTTAGGGGAAAAATCAGATAATTATCAGGAGGGATTTTCATTATGTCCACTAAAGAAAATGTACAGTTCAGCCCTACACTACCTTATTCACGTTATGTAGATCCAGAGGTATTCAATGAAGAAAGCAAAAAGATTTTCAGGAGAAATTGGATATTAGTTGGGCATGCAAGCCAAGTTGAAAAAGTAGGCGATTTCATCACATTAGATATCGCCGGAGAGCCTATTATCGTTTCTCACGGTACAGATGGTGAACTGCGTGCTTTCTACAATATTTGCCCTCATCGCGGAATGAAAGTAGAAAACTCCGATCAAGGAAATAAAAAAATTTTACAATGCGGATACCATGGATGGACGTTCAAATTAGACGGAAGTGTATATAGAGCTCCTAATTTTAAAACGAACGAACTGGGGATGCACAGCTGCATGAAATCCATTCGCTTAGAAGTTCAGAATGCTATGATTTTTGTCAATCTAGACAAAAATGCACCTTCTATGGCAGAAGCCTATCAGGAATTTTTAGAGAAAATGAAAGAGTATCCCTTCTTTGATTCACTGAAACTAGTTAGGGAAACCCGGCGTGAAGTTAAAGCTAATTGGAAAGCTGTTGTTGACAACTACCTTGAATGTGACCATTGTTCCATTGCCCATCCTGGCTTTGCAAAATCTTTTGATATATCGAACTTTTGCACAACGACACACGACAAATTCACCTATCAATATATGGCAGCGAGCAAGAATGCTGAAGGTGACCAAGCGCGTTTTTATTGGGTTTGGCCAAATATGATGATTAACGTATATCCAGGAGATGGGAATGTGAATACCATTCAAGTAATTCCTGTTGATGCTGAGACGTCGTTAGGTATTTATCGTGATTACTCCCTCGATGAAAAAACAACGATAGAAAAAGAAGAATATTTTAAATTTGTTGATCAAGTACGGCAGGAAGATTTTGAACTGGTGGAAAAATTGCAAAAAGGATTAAGTTCCGAGGCATTTACAAATGGTATCTTTTCTCCAACTGAACATGCTGCAGTTTATTTTCATGAACTTATTGATAAGAACCTCCAGAACTAACTACTGTGCTGCCAATTGGAATGCACATAAAAAAGAAACGTTCATAGAGAATTTGTAAATTTAATAGTGAAAGCAACCAACCAGTATGATTCGGTAGTTTACCGGAGCATACTGGTTGAGTTGTTTTATTTGTGATGACTTTTTTGGACGACCGATAAAGTTATGAAATTTGCGAACTGCCTTTTATTTATTCCAGGTGTGAGGATTTGTTCTTCCATTGTTGTTCTTCAGCAAGAAACTCAAAAAAAACATTCATGGCAGTAAGCGGATGCTCATTTACTCTTATAACGTAGTTACTTTTTCTGGCATCTGTTAAATAGCCGCTTTTTTTGATTCTCTCCAACATATATTTTTGACTCATTTTCACTATTTCTCTTTGGTTGTGTTTGTTTTCTTTTAATAAGGCAAACCCTACAGCTCCCACCAATGCATAGATTCCAAGTGCGATTTTCGAGATGGCTAAAGAGTCGTTCTTAAATAAAAGAAAAAAAAGATTAATGATGGAAAAGCCTATCATCACCGTCGAAAAAAAACCGTATTTCATATTTTTCTTCAACAAGGGGGAAATTGTTGATTGAAGTTGTTCGAGTTCGGCTTGCATGAATCCCGGTATATTATTTATTTTGATATTCATTGTTTCCTCCTTATTATCTTGCATGCACTCAATAAGTATATGGCACTGGGAAAATCGTACCTATTCAATGAAACAGGAAAAGAGACCTAATAATATATATCTTATAGTTTGGAAACGTGTTTGTCATTTAATATACCCCTTGAACTCTTTTAAGGGAAAAGTAAAAGCAGTGACGCATGTGTTTGATGAATGGAATGCCCAGTTATATATGTTGAACTAACCCAATTAGAAAGCGTTCTTGCAGTATGAGTGGAGGCAAATAAAGATCATTTGCCTTAATATACTAACAATGGTATAAATGATGAATAGGTTATGGTAAAATGGTCCTTAAATGGAATTGTGTTACCCACTTTTTCATTATTAATATTTATGGACAGCCATCCCGCGCCTTTTTTTGTCATAAATACGTGACTATTGTGGTATTTTGTTCTTTTAAATCCTTTTAAATCGAGTTTTGGAACAAATCAATATATAATTAGAAAGCGAGATATTAGATTCAAAGATTAAGGAGGGACATAGAATGATGGAATGGGCTTTGATCATTTTGTTTGGTGCAGCAGTATTACTGTTCATTTTATCGTTTATTAAAAAGGATTCTGCAAAAGTTGACAGTCAATTGGAACAGGTTGCTATCACATTTGGGGATGAAATGAATGTATTACAGGAAAAAATCAGGAACATCGAGATAGATGCTGAAATTACGGTGCAAGAGGCAGGCATTCTTGCAATGTCTTCCGAAAAGCGGAACTTGTTGCGTGAAGTACTCGACCTACATAAGCGAGGCTATTCATTTGAAAGCATCGCACTGAAGACAAAACAGTCGGAAGATGAAATTGAAAGCATGCTTACTCCTTACATAAAAACGAAGAATGAAAGGAGAAATGTGGCCAATGACATCTAAATCCATGCGCAGCTTTGCCGGAGGCCTTGTTGTTGCAGCAGGCATATGCGGTGCAGTGTACTTCTTTGGTCCAGGTGAAGCGACCGGCACCTCGGAGAAGCTATCAGAAGATGAAATGAAAGAGTCTCTGGCTTCAGAAGGGTATGTCATACATTCCGAAAAAGAATGGAAAGATCAGGTTGCTGAAGCACAGTCGGTTAAAGATAAAGCGGAAGCGGAAAAAGAAACGGTAAAAGAACCAACAGAAAAAATCATATACCGTACTGTTCTAACTGTGTCTAAAGGCTCGACAAGCATCGATGTGGGTAAAACCCTACAAAAGGCTAAAGTCATAAAAAATGCCTATGAATTTTATGATGCGGTTGAAAAGAAAGGCAAGGCCAACGGATTGCGTCCTGGAACATATGTGGTAGATAGTGCGATGACGACGGAAAAAATAATTTCCATCATATTTAAATGAACATAAAAACGACCATTCATTAGATATGATGGTCGTTTTTTATACCCTTCTAAGAAATGGTTAGCTATGATTAAACCAAGGGTTTTTTCATGTTTTCTTGACCTTAATCTTTGTCCGCACTCCAGCCCACACTGCAATGATAAGTCCTCCAATAGTATCCGCGATTAAATCTATCATTGTATCTGTATTTCCCCCGCCTTGTAGTGTCATTCCGAATAATTGATCAGAACTAAATTCGTAGATCTCCCATATGACACCACCAAGTGCTGAGAAAGAGAGGGTAAACAAAAAGACAAACCAAGGGGATATCTCTTTGCCTGCATTTCTGTATACCAATCGTTCATATAAAGCAATTCCCGTAAAAGCAAGAAGGGAACCGCTTAGTAAATGTAAGAATGTGTCCCACCATCCCAGTCCATACCAACCTAAAATAGATCCTAAAAATTGTGAAGCGAATAAGAAGATTAAATAGGAAATGATAATTGGCAGATTGAATTGAAGCTTGGTAAAAAGGGCCAATAAAAGTGGAACTGCCCCACATACCACACCGCCGATCGAAACCAGTGATTTGAAAGTTTCATCGGCTGTATAGTAAAAAATAGATAAAGCTGCCATGAAAAGTACATACACTAAACTTAATGAAATAACTAGCTTACGATTCATATGATTACCTCAACAAATCATCATAATTTTAAATTTTGTACACTAGAATAAAGGGAGATAATTATGCCGCCGGTAAAACCGAAAATTATATCGTACATGGTATCTTTATTACCGCCTCGCTGCATCGTATGAGTAAAAGTGAGATCTCCTGCGAACTCATATATTTCCCAAAGAACAGTGGCAATGACTGAAAGTGAGAGAACAAAAAGAAAGATGACAAACCTTGAAACATCTTTTCTCGCTTTTTGAGGGATGTATAGTTTATAAAGAGCAATCCCAACAAAACCCACGAAAATACCTTTGTAGAAGTGAAGGCCAGAGTCCCACCATTTAAAATCAACATAAAAATTTGCGATAGACCCTAAAAATGTGGTACAGAAAACAAAAACATAATAACCGATTATGGTTGGAATATTAAAGGGATTATTTTTTACAAACAGTAATGAAATGGGCAAGGCACTTACCAATATTCCCCCAAGAGCTACCATCCATCGGGAAGAATCATCCTTTATGAGGTAAAAGATGAATAAACCAGTCATGAATGCTATAAAAACCAGACTAAAAATAATGATTATTTTATGTTTCAATATACTCACCTCATTCGTAAATATTCATTACGATCAAATCCAATTCAGCCAGATGCCGGCAAAATTGAATTTTTGGGGTATTTTTATGATGTTCTTTTTTAATTCTCCAACTCACATTATTATTATCATTGTTGGCTAACATGGTGCTTTTTAATGATGTTTTTAAATTTAGCCGTGATAAACAATAAAAAAGGCATGACCAGACCATAAGTTGATGCATAGAATAACCATATATTTTTATTGAATTCCCCGGATAATGGGACCGTCGGAAAAACAATCAATGAAAAAAAAACCATTATCATCCCTAATGCTGTAGTAAATGGACGATAATCTTTTATATTGAATATGTTTGAAAATACAACAACTGATACATAAAAATACATCACCGTCCTGGTATAGGTTGTAAAGATCCAAATCGTAGCAATTAGAGCTTCAATCCGCATTAGGAAATTCCCTACATTTATTTTTTTTGCCATCGTATAACTTGGAGCGATATTTCTTGCGGTGGTATCGGGTCCAAGAACCAAGATATCCAGCATGATAACAAGAATTAAAATGATTCCTCCGAGCAATGTTCCAATATAAAAGGCTTTTCCCCCTTTTTTACTTTCATTGACTTTTGAAGGGAAAATCATTAAAAACATAACAGGAGACAGCGTGAACACGCTGACGTAAAAAAGTGTCGCCCTTATAATAGGTTTTGCTCCATTTTCAAATACTGGCTGAATATTTTGGATATTTGCTTGAGGAATGATGGAAACCAAATAAATGGTCAGTAAAATTAATACGGGTATGAAGAATATTTCCAACGTGCGTGTAAAAGTTTCAATACCAAGGCGAACTGTAAAGGTCACTACTGCAGCTAACAATATATTTAATGCTACAAGTGGAGTATCCGGCATCCAAAAAGTTTCAATGAAATTCCCCACATAATAAGTTGTCTCGGCAGCAGTGGAAAATGACCAGAAAAAAATGTGAGATTGATCATCTTTCCGATTAACTTACCGAAAACCTTTTCATTTATTTGATCTAAAGCGAGATCAGGATATAAATTTCCAACCCTGATGTAAAACCATACAAAAATTAATGCGATACCTGTCCCAAGTAATGCAGCAAGCCACGCATCCTGCTTTGCAAAACTAACTAAAGGAGAAGGAGTATGTAAAATAACGGTTCCTACCGAATACAAAAGGATTAAAATCATCAATTGATGTGATGAAATTTTGAAACTACCAGGCATTATTATTCACCTTTTTGTTTGTTCCTTCCTTCTTAATACTTCTTATTTTTCGCTATTCATGTAAAAGTTATTCAGACAGAAATTAATTGCCTTTCTTCAACAATCCATCCCCGTTTCATTTGGTCTCAATTTTTCTTGCCTTTTCCTGAAAATTCTAAGATATTCATTAGAACCGATTCCATTGGTAAAGGTATAAAAATATATCGTGAAATCACTTTAAAAGTAAAACAATGAATTGCATTACAAATTATTTAGTGCTGCTTTTCATATTATTCTTGTTTCTTTTTCCAGAATCAAAATCGAAATAAACAAACTGTATTTGAAGGAAGTGTAGCACTCCGATATGTATGATGTACGCGTGTTTTCTTTTTAATGACAGACCATTTTTTGCTGTTGATTGTTTTTTGTCATGATAGAAAACTTCCTTAAAGTAGCTAAATCTTATCCTTTTACACTGTTTTATAGCTTCTAAAAAAATATTATTGGAGAAATCTAAAGTGTGTTTGGCGCAGTTCTCAAATCCGCGACAAACTGTTCATGCAATTGTCATGAATATATACAGTTAGATAATTTTTCTACTCAATAAACGAGTGGTATTGATTGATGAATAAATTCGCAAGACAAAACATTGCATGTATAGAAGAAAATATTACTTGTCCCTATTTTCTTAAACCATCCGAATAATAGAGAATATTCCACAGTTAGAATAAAGGCACTTTTAGGGTTTGGATAAACCATTTCCTCATTTCCTTTATGTAGCTTCTCCTATCAATCATCTAATTCTTGTCCAAGTGAAATTAGTGTTTTAACTGTCGCTAAATTTTTCATCAAATCCTCCTTGTACTTACTGATACGGTCCTTTGCGATTTTCCTAGTCGATGTATATTTGGTGAGATTTTCTGATTAAACTGCCTCGTTTTGTCAATTAAGGAAAAGGTGCATCATTGGTACAAATGTTAGTAATAATTTTTTAAGCATATTAATTGCTACTATTATTATAAGTTGCATATTTCCTTTGGTATGGCATGACTCTTGCATATAATTTATTGGTATATCTAAATATGGAGAAAGGAAGAGAATAGGAAACTGCATATTGGATAGATTTATATGTCAGAAAATGAATATGGATTTATAAAGGGAAGGCGAAGCAATTAAACTTATAAAGGTTAGGAGAATATTAGTATGAAAATACCAGTGGAAAATATAGTAGAGTTAACGGTCGAACATCAATACTTACAGGCTTATCCTATATTGAGTCAGTTACGTTCTGATTTGACTCTAAAGGTATATCTAGAATTATTAAATGACATGCGTAAGGAGGGTAAACAGTTATTTGCTTTATATCATGATACAAGCATCGTAGCATTAGCAGGTATTAGCTGGCGTGAAGATTCATATAATGAACGCTATGTTTATGTACAAGATTTGGTTACTGATGTAAATCATCGTCCTAGTGGCCTTGGATATAGTCTGCTCAGTTATATAAATAATTGGGCAAAAGAACATGGAGCTGAATATATTACATTGGAATCTTGAATTAGGCGCCTTGACACAATAGATGTACAATTTTTTTAGGAAGCGGATGGTATCTATTGGGTGCAGCTCTTTTTTCGTACATATGTTCCAGCAATGAAATTTTACGACTTCTAGAGTGTGGGAAAAATTACGATAAAACAACAACTATGAAGTTAAGGTTGGAAAAACCAGGTATGAATAAACTTGGAATGGAACAAACATCTGAACAAGTTTAAGGAAGTAAATTCTATCCACATATTCAAAGGGAAGGTACCCTGCCATCCGAAAATTAGTTGAAAGCTCATAGAAACTCTGTGGAGAGAAATCTCTGCAGAGTTTTTCTTCATTTCTCTTTTTTGTGCCCCTAACCCATCCAACTATAGTCCAACAAGAAAAAATTGAAGTCGTTGCTCTCAAAAATGATAATAGATTATGCGAATATTGGCAATCTATGCATTTACTCATAGGATATTTTGAAACATAACTTAAATTTGATTGAGATTATGCTTCAAGACGCCTTTAAACGATTAGATGAGGAACAGTCGCCAAAGGAAGAAAATTGGAGATTAATAAAAGACAATTACCAGACCAAATTACCTTAAGTGAAAAGGAAAGTCTTGAGGTGGATTATTTTTGCCATATTCATGATAGGAGGCAATCTATTGAAGGGGGATTGATATTCTTTCCGAAAATATAGAAAATCAGCTATTCATCAAAAACACCTAATATAAACTGTATTACTCGCCCTTCGGATTTTTTTAAAAGTTTTACTTACACCACAATAAAAAGGAAAAAAAGCCCAAAAGGCAGAGGGTAAAAGAAAATCCTTTTTTAATATCGAATTATACCTACTGATCTGATTCCATAAGACAAATTGCTTCCGAGTTTGCAGAGATGGCGGGAAGTGGTTAATAACTACCGTGATTTAATTTTGTAGAAAGTCTAGGTTCAGAAGGGTTAATATCCGAACAACCTTCAGCATCCTTTAATTAAATTATCGATCTTCAAGAAAAGAGCGTGTTTGTTGAACACAAAAAAGTAGGATTTTGATAAAGATTATCAAGTCCACAATGAATTGCAATTTATTTTACTTAGATGGATATAATTGCAGCCAAGGTGAAAACATAATTTTAACAGGCTTTTGGTTATGAGGGGGTTAGCATTGAAATCTCGAGTTCCTATCCCATTGAGGAAGTTAATTGAAGATAAACAATCAGTGAAAAATAAAAACCAACATGAAGACCTAAATCAAAGCGGAAATTCAAACTCCAGCAAATCTAAAAATCAAGCCCAAAATCCAGAACAAGCCCAAAACCGAAGTAAAGACTCAAAGAAACATCAAACAAAACTTATATCTTCTGACCTTCATTTTAATTTAGACCATATTAAGAAAACGTTAGGAAATAGTTCAGACTTAGTTATAAGGGATTTTCAAGCAGGTAAAAATGGGCAAATTAAATTAGGCATCGTTTACACCGATGGATTAACTGATTCAACTTCCATCCAAGATTTCATCCTCGACACTTTGATGGTTGAAATTCGGAACTCGGACTTGGACGTAGCGGTCCTTAATCCCTCTGACTGTTTTAAAATGATAAAATCACATACTCTTCCTATAGGTGGAATAGTGGAAATAACTGATTTTCAAAAGCTTTTTAACCATGTTTTATCGGGAGATACGATGTTATTGATGGACGGCTCCCCAAAAGGAATAGCACTCGGGTCAAGAGATTGGGTCGATCGCGGAGTTCAGGAACCTTCCTCCCAAACAGTAGTTAGAGGACCGAAGGATGGGTTCACTGAAACGCTACGAACAAATACTGCTTTAATACGACGGAGAATAAAAGATCCTAACCTATGGCTAGAAACAAAACAGATTGGTGAAAGAACGCAAACAGACGTTGCGATCATGTATCTAAAAGGTGTTGCAAATGATAAAACGGTTTCAGAATTGCAATGCCGGTTAAATCGAATCAATATAGATGCGATTCTTGAGAGTGGTTACATTGAAGAGCTTATTCAGGATGAAGTATACACTCCATTTCCAACCGTTTATAATACGGAACGTCCTGATGCGGTAGCCGCTGCCATTTTAGAAGGAAGGATTGCAATCCTAGTTGACGGAACGCCGTTTGTCCTTATCGTTCCAGCACTTATGGTACATTTTTTCCAGTCCAGTGAAGACTATTATCAACGGGCAGACATTGCAACATTAATTCGGGTATTACGGTATTTATCCTTTTTCCTTGCTTTGCTTACACCGTCCCTTTATGTAGCAGTCTCAACCTTTCATCAAGAAATGCTTCCTACACCTTTACTCATAAGTCTAGCCTCACAACGAGAGGGTGTTCCTTTTCCAGCTTTTGTAGAAGCGATGATAATGGAGGTAGTGTTTGAAATCTTGCGTGAGGCCGGTGTGAGGATGCCTAGGGCAATCGGTTCATCCATTTCCATCGTAGGTGCATTAGTTATTGGGCAGGCTGCTGTCGAAGCAGGGTTCGTTTCAGCAACAATGGTTATCATTGTGTCCTTAACAGCCATCTGCAGCTTTGTGTTCCCAGCCAATAGTATGGCAATGGCTTTTCGGATGCTTAGATTCTTGTTTATGATCCTTGCCGCTACATTTGGATTATACGGGATCATTTTGGGGCTGATCGTGATGGTCCTACATTTAAATAGCTTGCGATCTTTTGGATTACCATATTTAGCTCCAAATGCACCATTCATTTTACAAGATCAAAAAGACAATATCATCCGATTGCCACACTGGTCATTATTAAAGCGGCCTCGTTTGATCAGTAAAAATGATACAGACAGAGGAGATGTAAGTTCTCCGAAACCACCTAGATAAAATGATGAGATTATGAGGGTTCAAGATGAAAAAAATGCTAAAGGTATTTTTAATGTTACCTATAATTTGTTTATCGGGCTGTTGGAGCAGCATTGAGTTGAATGAACTAGCCATCGTTACTGCCATGGGAATTGATAAAACAGAAGATGGGTATCTGGTAACCGTCCAAGTTCTGAATTCGAGTGAGCTGGCAGGTGATGCCAGGTCTGGTCGCACGGAAGTTGTAACCTTCAGGAAGAGTGGTAAAACCATTTTTGAAGCCCTTAGAAGCCTATCAACTGATGTACCAAGGAGGTTATATGTAGCACATCTTCGCGAAGTTGTCTTTGGTGAGGAAATGGCCAGGGAAGGAATTGCAAAACCTCTGGATTTCCTTTCCCGGCTAAAGGAGTTGCGTTCCGATTTCTATATGACCGTTGCTAAGGGTTCAACTGCTTATGATACGCTTAATGTGCAAACGGCTCTTGAAAAAATACCGGCAAATAAAGTCTTTGACTCCTTGGAAAATTCAGAGAAAAGATGGGCACCGACTAGGACAGTCACTTTGGATGAGCTGGTCAGCAGTATCGTCAGCAAAGGCAGACAGGCCATGCTAACGGGGATTTACGTTTATGGTGATCCCGAATCAGGAAGCAATGTTACGAATGCACAAAATATCTCCCCGAAATCCGGTTTGCGTTTGGATTATCTTGGAGTATTCAAGAAGGATAAACTTGTCGGCTGGTTAAACAGGAACGACAGTAAAGGTGTTAGTTACATTACAGATCATGTTAAGTCTACTGCGGTAAATATTCCATGTGAAGGTGAGCAAATTACGATCAACACGACTAGTTCAAAAACGAAAATCAAGGGGAAAATGGAAAAAGGAAATCCCAAAATTGATATAAATGTCACGACAGAAGGGAGTATTGGTGAAGTAGAATGCTCAATCGATTTAACTAAACCCGAAAAAATCGAAGAATTGAATGAAAGATACGCAAAAGATATTAAAGCTAAAATAGAAGGATCGATAAAAACGCTTCAAGAGAAGTATCAAAGTGACATTTTCGGTTTTGGTGATGAAATCCATAGAACTAATCCTAGAGCATGGAAACGTTTAGAAGAAAATTGGGAACGGGAATTCGCAAATTTGGACGTGAATGTAACCGTTAAAGCAAAGATTCGTAATTTAGGAACGATATCAGAATCCTTTCAAAAAGAAATCGAGGAGTAAAGATCAATGTGGGCAATTATTGGAACAGTGTGTACTGGAGCTATTATTTCATTTTTTGAAATACCTCCTCTTATTAAAAAGAAATGCTGGAAAGAAATTGTCATTTTTATTTTATTGCTTTTAATTGGCATGACGTTGAGCATTTTAATAATCAAGGATATTACCATTCCCACTCCTATAGATTGGATAACAAAAATATATAGTCCACTCGCTCATTTCATGGATCGTATCCTATCCTAGGGAGGTATCGAATATGCTTGAAAAAGGAAAAATCAGCTCTGGTGAATTTCTTATTTTAGTCATCATATTCAACATAGGAGGAGCGATACTTACTTTACCTTCCGGACTTGTCTCATTAGCAAAACAGGATGGCTGGATTGCCTATATATTAGCTACTCTCATCGGTTTATGTTTCGTTTTCTTATTTACCCGACTCGCCTCACTTTACCCATCCATGACTTATATAGAAGTTAATGAAAAAATATTTGGCAAATGGATTGGGAAAATCTCTGCCCTGCTATTCCTGTTATATATTTATTACCTTTCTTCTGCGTTACTAAGTGAAATTGGGAATTTCTTTTCGTCACAGGTTCTGGTTGAGACACCTATGGAAATGATAATGATCTTGTTTATATTAACAAGCTTATTTGGTGCACGGCTAGGATTGGAGGTCATCTGCCGAACTGCATTAATCTTTTTTCCTTGGCTTGTACTGCTGCTTTTCATATTATTCGTATTTCTTATCCCCGATATCAAAATCGAAAATATGCAACCTATATTTGAAGAAGGCTTGAAACCGATAATGAAGGGATCATATCACTCTTTAGCTCTGCCTTATGTTCAGCTTGTTTTCTTTTTAATGATCACTCCATATGTAAATGAAAAGGCTGAAATGAAGAAAAATTTTTATTTAGGGACTTTAATAGGTGGCGGTGTTCTTTTCTTAGTGATCATTTTCAGTATCCTCGTATTGGATCCTGCTAATACAGCAAGATTAATCTATCCTTCTTATAAACTGGGGATGAGGATAAGCATTGGTGATTTTTTTGAAAGGGTCGAGGTCATTGTGGCATTCATTTGGGTTTTTACAGAGTATTTTAAGTTGACCATTTGCTTTTATGGACTCGCCTTAGGACTAGCTCAATTGCTAGGTATGCAAAATTACAAAATTCTTCTATTCCCATTAGCTTTTCTAATTCTCACTTTTACTATCTTTTCTCATCCCGATATAGTACATTATCAAAACTTTATAGCTATAGCTTGGACACCCTTTTCCTTAACAATTTGTTTTTTTCTGCCATTGTTATTATTAGTGGTCGGGAAAATTAGGGGAAGGTAGGGACAACTTGCATCACATTAGATATTTTCATGTGGATGTTGCTCTGGATGCGGCTTACAGAATTAATCCCAAAAGGGAAAGGATTAGCGACCACATGGCGGAATCACAGCCTAACTTTTTACATTTTTACTTCCGGGAACTATCCGTGATACACATGTCGCGGATCTTTTTGCATGGAAAAATCGGCACTTTTCAAAAAGCATATATTTACGATCTGAATAAGGGAGTGTAGCACCCATCTTATAGATAAAGCGGATGCCCGAATCATAAAAAGTCATAATACGACATCAAATTCCAGCATATTTCTACTTTGCCGTTTTGTATAATGAGATAGAAAAATATTTTAAGGGAGTGATTGTTGTAATATGAAAAACAGGAAACTTGTTTCAGCTCTAGGAGTTGCCGTTTTATCGGCGAGTATTGCGGCACCAACATTTGCAGCGAATGAAACATCCCCAGGAACACCCATTCAACAAACTTATTCGGTTTCAGGTTTTACAGATCATGCTGAACTAGGGAAAAAGCTAGAACAAATTGCGAGTAATAGCCAAGGTAAAGTAAAAGTGGATGTAGCTGGATATTCTAATAGAAATAGAGAAATCTATAAAGCAACCGTGGGAACAGGTGACAAAGTCGTTTTAATTCAAAGTGAGATTCATGGAAATGAGAAAACTGGTACGGATGCCATCTTGAATATTTTGAAGTTTTTGGGGACGAATTCTCCTGAAGCGGAGAAAATTCGTAAAGAAATTACCCTAGTGGCTTTGCCGAAAATGAATCCGGATGGTGCTGAATTGAACCGTCGGGGTAATGATATGACCTGGTCAGAGGTCGTGGAACAGTTTCCACAGTTAGCAGGAGCGAAACCATCTTGGAACTATTATACATACAAAAATGAATCATTCGATTATGAGTCCAAACCTGGCTTCGATGTCAATCGTGACTTTAATCCTGATTTAAATTATATTCCTCAAGCTAAAGACTTCCCTGGAAAATCATCCACCCCTGGTTGGTTCATAACACCTGAATCACAAGCATCACGTGATGTTTACAAGTCTCTCCTGAAGCAATACGGAAAGGTGGAGATTTTTGTCGACTTGCACCACCAAGCTCCCTATTATGAAGTTGATGGAACGGATGATTTAGTCACATACTCGCTTTCCGCTCAATTTGTTCCTGATCCAAGCTCGCCTTCAGGACAAGAGTATGCCAAATATGCAAAAAACTATAATTATGATTTTTCCAGACAATTGAATGTAGCGGTATATAATGCTATGAAAGAACAAGGAAATTCTCCATATGGAAATATATCGTTATATCCACAAAATCAAAACCTTCCTGGAACGGCTTTAGGAGCCTTTGCTTTAAACGGAAGTGGGACAGTACTCTTTGAAGTTAGAGGCCAAACACAGTCTTTTGGCCAAAAGAAAAAAGGCATGCTTATTAAAGCAGTGGAAAGAGGGTTATATGGAATAATTGATGGAGTTACTGATGGTTCTGTATATAAAATCAATCCGGAACAATACGAGTCAATTCCACTGACGGAGGGCAGGCAATAAAAATTGAGAAGAAATGATATTTTTATCAACTTCCAGTTGAGATTGAAGTAACCAGACGGCTAGCCGCCTGGTTTTTCTTCATGAACGGTTTCGGCAAACAGAAAATGCTTTTTTGAATATCGCCTTTGTAGAAGTAATTCCTTTCAAGTTATATTGTGTAGAAGAAAACTATTTGGAAACATAGTTACTTTTCACTATTAACATAAAGTGTTAAAAATGTCAGAATATTAGTAATGGATATTTTTCCTGGTTATTAAATTTGATAAGGAGGGTTTTTATTGAATTTTAAAAAGAAAGTTCTATCAGTTTCATTATCTAGTTTGATGACGTTAAGCGCAGTAACAGCTGTTGCGCTACCAGTCGGAGCGGTTGGAAATGGCCCCAGTGCTGGAAATGGCCAAGTGACAACTTCAAATCTTCATACATATGAAAGCCTGGTAAGATATCTTGAAACGCAGGATGCTAAACAAGAAAGGCTGGCACTGGAAGTAATCGGGGAAACGGTAAAAGGAAGGGATATTTACCTAGCGAAGTACATTTCAAATCCTAAGAATCCTACTATTCTATTTTTAACTCAACAGCATGGAAATGAACAACTGACTACTGAGGGTGCCCTCGAATTCATTAAACATCTAGGCACGAATAAAACGAAAGGTTTATTGGAAAATGTTAATATACTGATCATTCCCATGTTAAATGCAGATGGGGCCATGGGAGATGTTAATTTCCCTCTTGATGACTATTTAGCAAAGGGTGATCGACATCTAACACGGGCAAATGCAAATGGGATCGACTTAAACCGTGAGCATGATAAAAAAACTGATTCCATGCAAGTAGAGGTAAAAGCTTTACACGAAAATGTATTTGCGAAATACGATATAGATTACATGATAGATTTACATCATCAAGGGACACTAAGCGAAACAGATGGTGAACTTGTTTCAGGTTCAATTCTTTATCCTACAAACGCTAAAGTAAAGCCTGAAGTGTTAGAAGCGTCAAAAAAACTGGGTGCTGTTGTATATAACTCCATTGAACCAACTGGTTGGGGGCATATTGGTAAGTATGATGGCGGTTCTGGAGAAAATATAGGCCGTAATGGTGCAGCCGTTCGTTATGATATTGCCACACTACTCTTTGAGATGCGAGGTATGTCGGACCACAATATCGAGTCAGTAGCGCTTGGACAAAAAAGTAATGGCTATCTAATAAAGCAAACAGTAACCACTTTGGATGCAGCTGTAAGAGCTCTTGCCGATGATTCAATTGAAACTGTTGATGCAAGCTTTTGGGACACCCTGCCAACACAATCGAATCGTTCTGGAGCAGAATCAGACGAATAAAATGATGACACATCCCATTCAGAATGGGATGTGTTTTTTTTTGAATTCTCCCACACCGATTTTGAATCTCGAACTTGTTCATCATATTATATGAAATTCTTTAAATTGGAAATGGGGGATAAGAGATCACATAGGAAAAAGCATCTGCTTTCACTAAGAGCAGATGCCTTTTGGATATGGAACCCATTTTGCTATTGTTTCATGACTTTATTATCTTGTGAATTCTCCTTTTTTTGTTCTTCTTTTAACTGTAAGGCTACTAAACTGGCAAAGTCATGAATGATGGTGGCAGCCAATAGTGACGTAATTTGTGTTGGATCGTATGGCGGGAGGACCTCCACCAGGTCGAACCCAATAAAGTTGAATCCTTGCAGAGAGCGTATCATCTCTAGGGTTTCAAAGCTATTTAGACCACCGACCTCAAGGGTGCCAGTCCCAGGAGCACAGGATGGATCAACAAAATCAATATCAAAGCTCAAGAAACATGGTGTATCCCCAATGGTTTTCTTGACTTCCTTCACGACATCCTCGATTCCCCTTTTCTTTAGCTCGGGCGTAGTTATCACATTGTAGCCTAGATCCGTACTGGAATCTATATCTCCTGGATGATTGAGCGTACCTCTGATGCCAATCTGGAAAACTTTATCTGTTTGGAGCAAACCTTCCTCATAAGCACGGATAAACGGGGAACCATGCCAATATTTTTCATCATAATAAGTATCCCAGGTATCTGTATGTGAATCAAAATGGAGAAGTGCAACAGGACCGTGTATTTTTGCGGCAGCTCTTAGATTAGCCAATGTTACGGAATGATCTCCTCCGATGCCTATTGGAATGATACCGTTTTTCATCAAGTCTGCCATGGCCTTTTCAATTAACTCATAGCTTCGATGTATATTATGGGGAATCACCGAAACGTCCCCAATATCGATTGCATTACATTCGTCAAACGGAAATACCTTTTGAATGGGATGGTAAGGAAACAAGGTCATGGATGCTTGACGGACTGCCTGTGGAGCAAAACGGGCTCCTACCCTGAATGAAGCAGCTGTATCAAAAGGCATACCTACCACTGCCAGTTTGGCATTTTCCCTTGAAGAAGGTAAGCGCATAAATGATCCGGTGGTACAAAATTCTGGTTTAACATCAGGGGATAAAGGATATTTCATTTTTCTATTCCTCCATTTTCTTATAACTTTTATAGTCTTGAAACTCATATAGATGAATTCCTATAGATGGTTAATTATGCAAATATCATGCCAAGTCACAGTAGTGATTTAATGAGGGTTTTTTACCAGATAACATTGGCTTGGGGTATGCAAAGGTGAATAATTTATGGGAAATTGAATCGCCGAAGAAGAGATGCTGAAAGACTTCATTTCTATGAATCAATCATTTGCCGTTAAGAATACAGGAATTAAAAGCACTTTTGGCTTAGTTCGTTTTTCGAAGTAAACCGAAATCATATGGCACAGAAATTGCATTAAGGTATACAGGAAAACTTTTAAAAAAGAGGGAGGCATGGAGATTTATCTAGTTAAGAAATTGAACTCACTGATTTGAAAGCGGTTTCAAGGAGGAATGATAGGTGGAAAATGAGGTTACATTGAAAAGATCACTGAAATTATGGCAAATCGTTATGATGGGGTTAGCTTATATGACCCCCATGGTCGTATTTGATACATTTGGCATTGTATCTGGGATTACGGGCGGGCATGTGCCGACTGCCTATATCGTTGCATTGGTGGGGATGCTTTTTACAGCTGCAAGCTATGGAAAACTTGTAAAGGTTTTTCCTGCTGCAGGTTCTGCCTACACTTATACGCAAAAGGCCATAAACCCGCATTTAGGATTCCTGGTAGGATGGTCTTCGCTGTTAGACTATTTGTTTTTACCTATGGTAAATGCATTGTTGACCAAAATTTATCTCACAGCATTATTTCCAGGAGTTCCTACATGGATTTGGGTAGTGTTGTTCGTAGCAATCGTCACCATTCTCAATCTCCGGAGCGTCAATGTACTTGCAAACTTTAATGCGCTCTTTGTTTTAATTCAGATTGCCATCATGGCAGTGTTCATTATTCTTGTCGTCAAAGGTTTAAATGATGGAGAAGGTACAGGAGAAGTGTTTACGATAAAGCCTTTCGTAATTGAAGGAATGGACTTTTCGGCAATAATAACCGGGGCCACGATCCTTTGTTTTTCCTTTTTGGGATTCGATGCGGTAACGACACTATCTGAGGAAACGCCTGATCCGAAAAAAACAATTCCAAAAGCGATATTTTTAACTGCACTTTGGGGTGGAATCATCTTCATTACCGCATCTTTCTTTATTCAGCTCTTTTTTCCGGATATATCCCGTTTTAAGGAACCAGATGCAGCATTACCGGAAATCGCCCTTTATGTAGGTGGGAAGCTATTTCAATCCATTTTTCTTTGTACGACTTTCGTCAATACACTAGCCTCGGGACTAGCATCGCATGCCAGTGTTTCCCGTCTTTTGTATGTTATGGGACGAGATAAAGTGTTTCCTGAAAAATGGATTGGGTTTATTCATCCTAAGTGGAAGACGCCAGCCATTAATGTACTCATAGTTGGTGTCATTTCATTGTCGGCTTTATTCTTTGATTTAGTGACAGCAACGTCACTGATCAACTTTGGAGCATTAATGGCATTTACCTTTGTAAATCTGTCAGTGATCAGCCATTTTATCATTCGGGAAAAGAAACATCGAACGATAAAGGGGTGTATTCAATACTTAATAATGCCTTTAATTGGAGCTATAGCAATTGGCATTCTTTGGATCAACCTTGAGACAAGTTCCCTAATAATGGGGATAAGTTGGTTCATTATTGGTTTTTGTTATCTATTATATATCACAAAGGCATTCCGGAAGGCTCCGCCCCAATACCAAGTTGAAGAAATTCAGCTATGAGACTTTGTAAGTAAAAACTCATCCGATAAGGATGAGTCAGTTTGTAGCCAAAAAGGTTTTGGAATAGTTTCATTCCAAAACCTTTTTGGTTTTTTATTTGAATGAAGCAAGTATGGAGAATAGTTGACCTCGGCCCCCTTGCCAAGTCCAGTTGGCCTTCTTCTTTAAATTCATCGCAGCGAAAGCAGGCGTCGCAGCAATCAACAATATTTTAAGTCCCCTCGTTGTCCGGGGTGAGAGCATTTCGAACCTCTTTGTCGACTCAGTTTTTTTATTTCAAGTTGCAGTTGATTCCAGAAATCCGATCCCTTTCCGCCTACTGTCTGCCAAGCCTCATCAAAGCAAGCGTCACCGGGGTCTCGGCTAGCCAGTAATTCGGCAGGGTGTCGCAAATTTCTTCAATCCAGCGAGTTTTCATCATATAAAACAGTAAAAATACAAAAAGGATAACCAAGGGTTTTGTGTTAAAAATCCCCTCTCAATCTAGTTTGTAGACAAAAGGAGTTCTAACTGAATTTTAAAACAAAGTTGATTGGAGCGGGGGTACGAAACTCCTGCTTAGAAAAGCGCATCCAGGGGAGACCCCGCAGGCGCAAAGCGCTTGCCTGAAAAGGAAATCAACGTTCAAATTGTACAACCCCTTAAATGACTGTAGACAAACTCGATTTTCATCTAGTTTGTCACCGACTGACACATCCGAATAAGGATGTTTTTTTTATGTATTTAATCATCACTGTTTACATATGCAAACCTGAATTGCTTATGAATTAATACATATATCCTGATGATTGTATGGTGATATTGATGATTGCAAATGGCGGTATATGGCTATCCACACGATATCTTCAAAGCTGGCATGAAAGTTGCTTAAGTAAGTTATAAGAATAAAAGTGAGGTGCTAAAATGACAGGGAAAATAAAGGTAATTGAAAAAAGTCAATTGGATAATCCACTGCAAGAATTCCAGGATATATTAAAAGAAGCGATTCATGTTTTGGACTATCCAGATCAGGTTTTTGATTTTCTAAAAGCGCCAATGCGTTTTCTGGAAGTCTGTATTCCTATTCAAATGGATAATGGGGAGACAAGGATGTTTCAAGGGTATCGGGCTCAACATAATGATGCAGCCGGTCCAACGAAAGGGGGAATTCGGTTTCATCCGGATGTCACTCCTGAAGAAGTTAAGGCATTGGCCGGATGGATGAGCTTGAAATGCGGAATAACCGATCTTCCATATGGAGGGGCAAAAGGTGGAATTGTGTGTGATCCCAGACAGATGAGTTCATCTGAGCTAGAACGATTAAGCAGAGGGTATGTCAGGGCAGTAAGTCAAATAGTGGGCCCTACAAAAGATATTCCGGCACCTGATATGTATACGAATTCACAAATCATGGCCTGGATGCTGGATGAATACGATCACATCAGGGAATTCGATTCACCCGGCTTCATTACAGGAAAGCCTCTGAGATTAGGAGGATCGAAGGGAAGGGAAAAGGCCACTTCCAAGGGAGTATTATATACACTTCAAATGATATGTGATTTAAAGGGGATTCCTATTGAAGGCATGCGGGTCATCATCCAGGGATTCGGGAATGTTGGCAGTCATTTAGCATTGTATTTACATGAAATGGGGGCTAAGGTTGTCGGAATAGCGGATGAGCTTGGAGGCTTATATGATCCGGATGGTTTGGATATTCCTTACCTTTTGGATAATAGGGACTCTTTTGGGGTCGTTTCGAACTTATACAAAGATTCATTATCCAATCAAGAATTACTGGAAAAAGAGTGTGATGTGCTGATTCCTGCAGCTATTAGCGGAGTGGTGAATAAAGATAATGCAAAACGAATAAAATGTGAAATCCTGATCGAAGCAGCAAATGGGCCGACAACAAAGGAAGCGATCAAGATTCTCGATGATAAAGGTATAGTGCTAGTCCCGGATATTTTGGCAAATTCAGGAGGGGTGATAGTCTCGTATTTTGAATGGTGCCAGAACAACCAAGGTTATTACTGGACGGAAGAGCTTGTGGATGAACGATTGAAGGAAAAGATAACGGCCAGCTTTTTAAATGTCTACCATACTTCACAAAAATATTCCGTGAATATGAAAGTGGCTGCTTATATTGAAGGGATTCGCAAAATAGCAGAAGCATCCCAGCTTCGAGGTTGGGTCAGGTTCTGAGCGAATTAGGGCTTACAAGAAAGGAGGCAATCCGTTGAATTTTGATATTCTTTCCGAAAATAAAGAAAACCAGGCAATTCATCATTATTGCTTATTGTCACAAGATTATAGATATGATGTGACCATTGTATATTCGGCCCAGTTTTTCGGTAAAGCAATGGTGACTTCCATGCAAAGCGGAAGAATGATCCTGCTTTGTGCCAATGATATTAATTTAGATCAGTACTGGGCTCCGACGCTTGGGATTGAACAAGAAGATATACATGAGTTTCAAAACTTTCTCAAGCTGGTCTTACAAACCCCATTTCATTTAGAAGAATACTGAAGGAAGGAATGATATAAATGTACGTTGATGTGATTCTTAGCCCATGTGAAGGCAGGATTGAAAAAATTTCAATATCTAAAAATTCCAGATTTTACGAATGGGAACAATTATTTCAGATTAGGAAGGCAGATGGACGTGTGGAAATCATTGATATTGGTCTCAGCGGGAAAATAGAATCATTGGAGGTATTGGAGGGTGAACCAGTGGTGGCCGGCGAGGTACTCGCCTATTTTAAAGAAGATTTATTTGTGACCGGCAGCGATTAATATAAAAACGAAAAAGAAGATGAAATGATTCATCTTCTTTTTCGGCTTATCCGATAATCCTCCACTGCTCTCTTATTCATGTTCCCCTATACCCCAATTTTGCAGAAACCCGATTGCCAGTTTCCATAACATTCTTAATGAGGAAATCAAGTCTTTCATCTGTCAGGTTAAAGCTGACAAAACCAATGCTCACGGCCCCGTGAACTTCCCCAAAATGGTTCAGTATCGGCGCTGCAACAGAACATGTTCCTTCTGTTCTTTCACTATGGCTGATTCCATGTCCCTTCGTTTTAGTCTCTTGTAATATATCCCAAAATGCTGCTCTTTCTTGAATCGGCAGAAGAGCATCAACGATTTTTTTCGCTTGATTATATGGCATATAGGCGAGCATCGCTTTATTGGCAGCCCCAATATGCATAGGTACTCGTGAGCCAAGCTGGTCATAAACCCGAATTTGGCTTTTTTCACTGTCGATTCTTTCGATAACGAGTGATTCCATTTCTATTGGCTGGCTAAGATATACGCTTTCTTCCACTTTGTTCATCAGCCTTTCCAGTTCAGGTCTTATTTGGCTGATGTAATCCATTTTGTCATACATACGTAATCCATATTCGAGCCAAATATTCCCCAAACCATATTGTTTGGATTGACCGTCCTGTTGGATTAGTCCATGCAAGGACATCGCTTTTAACAAACGATGCATGGAGCTGACAGGAAGATCACATTCTTGGGAAAGTTCCGTAATTGACAGCCAGTTTTCCGATGAATTGGAAACCAGCACCTTTATAACGTTCATGGCACGGTCGATCGATTGCATAAACAAACCACCTATCTTTCATTACAAGTTGAATAGAACTTTGATTTATTTGAATATTTAAAACATATTGACATTATACCAAAGTTAATTTTATAATAAAAGAAAAATTCCTATTAGCGGAAACGTTTTCCACTATGCGGAAAAGGAGGGGGAGGCAGTGACATATTGTTCGTCCATGTACAAACCATTGGAACGTGTCATTGTAAAACATCCGAAAGAAGCTTTTATTAGTCAAGAGCATTTAAGTCAAGCATGGCGGAAATTCAACTTTGCGGAAGAGCCGGATTTCAACGAAGCACAAAAAGAGTATGGTGACTTTATTTCCATTTTGGAGAAATATGTTCCAAACATCGATTATTTGCCAGCATCTTCGGTAGTCGGCATTGACTCCTTATATGCTCATGACCCGGTCAAATTCACTAGCCAAGGAGCCATTATTTTAAAGTCCGGGAAAGAATTGAGACAGACTGAAGCTAATGTATACAAAGAATTTTGCAAGGAAAAGAACATCCCAATCATTGGGTATTTAACGGGTGATGCGGTCGCGGATGGCGGTGATATCGTTTGGCTTGATGATAAGACCCTAGTTGTAGGACATGGTTATCGTACAAACGCTGAAGCCATTCGGCAATTAAAAGAAATGACCGCTCATCTTGTGGATGAATTCATCGTAGTTCAGCTTCCGCATGATCAAGGAGAGGGAGAGTGTCTCCATCTTATGTCTTTCATCAGCATGGTCGACCAGGATTTAGCAGTTGTTCACTCCCGACTTATGCCTGTCTTTTTTCGAAAACTGCTGATTGAACGAGGCATACAACTTATCGAAGTGCCGGTTGATGAGTACTTGACCTTGGGATGTAATGTTCTTGCCATTGCTCCGCGGGTTTGCGTGATATCTTCTGGGAACGCTTACACGAAGCAAAAGCTTATTGATGCAGGAGCAACGGTTTATGAATACAAAGGAACTGAGATCAGTTTCAAAGGCACTGGCGGTCCAACTTGTTTAACCTGCCCTGTGGTGCGTACAAATATTAATGAAGGGGGATTGGGATGAGTCAATTACTATGGGGTACTCCAGAAACTCTCCGTGCTTTGTTATGTGAACTTGTTAGCTGGGATAGCCGTACTCTTACACAAGGGGAACGGATGTTTCCGTATAAGGTGCAAGAGAAATTGAGGGAGCTTGAATATTTTAAAAGGAATCCGGCGCACTTATCGCTTCACGAGGCTGATTTAGGGAGGAACTTTGTCAATGCCTTTTATAAACATCCTGATGCAAAGGAGACCGTTGTATTAATTAGCCATTTTGATACGGTTCATACTGAAGAATACGGTGATCTCGAGACTCTTGCATTTCAACCAGAGGAGCTCACGAAAAAACTTCATGACAGGAAAGTTGAACTACCGGAAGAAGCGCGCATTGATCTTGAATCAGGAAAGTACTTGTTTGGCAGAGGAACGATGGATATGAAAATGGGGCTTGCCCTTCATATGGCTATCATCGAAAAGGCAAGCATCGAACAATGGCCGATTAATCTCCTGCTGTTAACGGTTCCTGATGAGGAAGTGAATTCTGCGGGAATGAGGGCTGCAGTTAAAGAACTTGTGACTTTACGTGATAAATATGGCCTTTCCTATAAAATGTTTTTTAATAGTGAACCGTCCTTTTCACAGAAACCGGGCGATAATAGACATTATATTTATTCAGGAACTTTGGGGAAAATCATGCCAGCTGCCCTTTTTTATGGGAAAGAAACTCATGTAGGTGAGCCATTAAAGGGCATGACGGCTAACTATATAGCCTCGTTCCTCACGCAGCTCATGGAGTGGAACACTCTTTTTCTGGAAAGTGATCTTGGTGAGGAAACACCTTTACCGGTATCGCTTCAGCAAAAAGATCTAAAACTACAATATTCAACACAGACACCTTATCGGGCAGCCGCGCTTTATAATGTGTTCATTATGAAAAGGACAGCTGCAGAAATAATGGACCTATTCGAACAGGTTGCAAACGAAGCAGCGATGAAATGCAATGAATCTTATAAAGAGCTTTGTCTGCGTGAACAAATTGAAGGTGTAGGTGAAGTACAAGTATTGCGCTACGAAAAGTTACTTTCATATGCCGAGGGCAAATTTGGAGGGAGTATTATTGAGCAAATAAAGAGTGAAGTAAATGGGAACATGGATTTGGATGAGCGGGAAAAATCAGTGCGGATCGCTGAAAAATTGATGATACAATGTCAGGAGCTTTCACCCGCCATTGTATTGCTGTTCGCACCCCCATATTATCCAGCCGTCAATACGTCCGATGATCCGCTTATCATGGAATCTGTGAAATTAATGAAGGAAACTGCCAGTATGCTTGGTGAAGAAGTCAGCCAAATTCATTATTTTAATGGCCTTTGCGATTTAAGCTATGTTCAATATAGTGATGAGTCTGATGGCTGGACAGCTTTTGAAAAAAATACACCAGTCTGGGGCGATACTTACAGCATTCCTTTTGCTGATATGAAAAAACTTCAGGCACCCGTACTTAATGTGGGTCCGTTCGGCAAGGACGCCCATCAGCGTACTGAGCGCCTTCACATCGATAGTGCCTTCGTCCATACGCCCGTTATGCTGGAGAAGTTAATAAAGAGTATGTTTAAGTGTTTGGTTGAGAAGTGATGGAGGGGATTTATCCCTTCCGACAGGAAAACTGGATTAAAAGTATTAAACTTTAACTGGGGGTATTAATATGAATGACCTGCCTAATGGTCAAATCACTTCCGAGCCGCTTAATCAGAATAATAAGCCACTTAACCAACTAACGGAGTTACCGGAAAAAGGGATTAATCCTTTCGTATTAATGTTTATCGTAATTGTAATAGTGACGGTTTTAACCTATATCTTACCCGCAGGTCAATATGAAAGAATTGAAAAGGATGGCCGAAGTGTAGTCGATCCTACTTCTTTTGAATTCGTTGAATCAACACCAGTGGGATTATTGGAAATGTTCAGCAGCATTCACGCAGGGATGATTGAAGGAGCGTCAATTATCTTGTTCGTCTTTTTGTTTGGCGGAGCACTGGGAATCATGCAGGCAACAGGTGCACTGGATTCTTTCATTAAATTTGTGGCTGTCCGATTCGGAACAAAAGAGAAATTGCTTATTCCGTTGATGGTATTGATCTTCGCATCATTAGGGACACTGATCGGCTCTGCTGAAGATGCATTGGTTTATATTGCAATCATTGTTCCGATGACGATTGCATTAGGCTTTGATGCACTTACAGGTTTTGCGATCGTCATCCTTGGAACACTGGCGACTGGATTCATTTCGGGCATTACGAACCCTTTTAATGTAGGAGTTGCCCAAAGCATTGCAGAACTGCCCATGTATTCGGGAATGGGATTGCGAATCGCTCTTCTTGCAGTGTTTTATGTCGTTACAGTATTGTATATCTATTTTCATGCAATGAAGGTTAAAAGAAACCCTGAACTGGGGGAGTATGGGAAATTCAGGCGTGAAGAACATGCACATCTTGATAAAAACTTTAAGATGAGTAAAAGACATAGCGCTGCTTTAATTATTTTATTGGTGAATTTCATCCTATTAGTATATGGAGTTATTAAATTAGGATGGTATATAAGTGAAATTGGCGGCTTGTTTTTATTAAGCGGGATCATAATGGGCATAATTGGCGGCTTAACTCCATCCAAAATGGCTAATGGTTTTATTTCAGGAGCAAGCGATATGGTTTCTGGGGCATTGATAATAGGAATTGCGCAGACAATCTTAGTCATCATAACAAGTGGCGGATTGCTGGATACCATCTTATATTATGCTGCAGGATTGGTTGAGCAGCTTCCTCCCGCCATAAATGCAATCGGAATGTTCATTGTCCAATTATTTCTTAACTTCATTGTTCCATCCGGAAGTGGACAAGCAGCATTGACGATGCCGATTATGGCTCCATTAGCGGATTTAATGGGTGTGACAAGACAAACGGCAGTGTTAGCTTTCCAATTAGGGGATGGGATTTCGAATATGATATTTCCGACTTCTGGAGTGCTATTGGCTGGACTGGCAGTGGCAGGCATATCCTTTACGAAATGGGTAAAATGGGTGTTTCCATTTCTTTTGATTCAGGTTGCGGTAGCGATTATCTTTTTGATCATTGCTCAAAGCATACAGTATGGCCCTTTTTAAAGATTTAAAAAGTCTGAATATTGGCACTAAGTGTACGAGGAGGCATTTATGATGAAGACAATACAGGAGACAGTTGTGGATGAAGTGATATCATGGAGACGTCATTTTCACGAAAATCCGGAGCTCTCATATCAAGAGCACCAGACTTCTGAATTCATCTACAGGAAATTAAAGACCTTTACAGGATTAGAAGTGACGAGACCTACCGAGACGAGCGTTTTAGCGGTTCTCAAAGGAACTAAAAAATCTGCCCGAAAATCGAATACCATCACCTTTCGTGCAGATATTGATGCACTCCCGATTGAAGAAGAAGCAGAAATTGATTATAAATCAAAAAATCCCGGGGTTATGCATGCCTGCGGACATGATGCACATGCTGCGATGTTATTAGGTGCTGCTAAAGTACTCTCTGGGAAAAAAGATGCGATTAATGGAGAAATCAGGTTTATTTTCCAACACGCCGAAGAGGTTCTGCCAGGGGGCGCTCAGGAATTGGTGAGAAAAGGGGTCATGGAAGGAGTGGATTATGCATTTGCACTGCATGTTACTCCTTATGAACGAACAGGAACAATCTGTTTAAGGGAAGGGGTATTCTGTGCAGCAGCCGATGATTTTGAAATAAAAATTATTGGTCAGGGCGGTCATGCGTCGACTCCGGAATTAACGGTAGATCCGCTTATCATTGGTGCAGAAATTACGACGAATATTCAACATATCGTTTCTAGAAAAATTTCAGCTCTTAGGACACCCGTCATTTCAGTCACTCAGTTCCATTCCGGAAGTGCACTCAATGTCATACCTGAATATGCAGAAATCGGTGGTACCATTCGTTCCTTAGACGCTGATAGCCGAGTGAAAGCAAGGGAGTATCTAGAGCAAATCGTTAAGGGGATTTCAGAAACGCATGGGGCAAAATGTGAAATTACTTGGTATTTAGGGTATCCAGCCGTGGTAAATGATAAAGCAGCTGTCGATATTTCAAGAACGGTCATGGAAGGGATATTTGAAGAAAATAATATCATCCAGGTTGATGATCCCATGTTTGGAACAGAAGATTTTTCGGCTTTTTCCGAAATCGTACCCTCTTCCATGCAATTTCTAGGCGTTCATAATGATGAATTTGGAAAAGCTTACCCCTTACACCATCCTAAATTTAAAATCGATGAGAAGGCTTTAGGGTATGGAGTAAGATATTTTGTAGGTATAGCGGATAAATTATGCGGTCATCAAAATAATTGAGAAAACATTGGGCTGGAAGAGACACCCGTTATAGATTAAGAGAACCTTCGGTTGTCTCTTCTTCCTATCATGACTGTTTTTCCATGGTTTATGCTACTGGAATGGTTAAGTTCAGCAAAGTGATCAAAAGAAATTTAAAGAACGGCTGGTTCAAAAAGGTTAATATCCTACATTTTAAAAAATAAGCTACCTATTTAGGAGGAATATATATGTTTAAACACGCGATTGTAAGAAAGATTGGAAAAAGTTTTGTAAATGGCTTAACAACATCGGATTTAGGAAACCCGGATTATGAAAAAGCACTTGTACAACACGAGGCTTATGTAGAAGCATTAAAACGCTGCGGTGTGAAAGTGACCGTTCTCGAATCGGATGAAAGGTACCCTGATTCTACGTTTGTGGAAGATACAGCCGTGTTAACGACAAAATGTGCCCTAGTAACCAATCCTGGTGCAGAAAGCCGGAATGGTGAGATTAATGAAATGAAAGAAGTTTTAAAGGACTTTTATGACACAATCGAATATATTCAATCTCCAGGTATGTTAGATGGGGGAGATGTAATGCAAGTTGAGGATCACTTCTATGTTGGCCTTTCAACAAGAACAAATGAAGCAGGTGCTCTTCAGTTCAAAGATATTATGGCTAAATATGGTTATGATACGACCATCATTCCTCTTAAGAAGTTCTTTCATTTAAAAACGGGTGTCAATTATCTGGGAGACAATAATTTATTAGTGGCCGGAGAATTCATTAATCACGAGGCTTTTTCTGGCTTCAATCAAATAATCGTAAAACAGGAAGAAGAATATTCGGGTAACTGCGTCAGAATGAACGACTGCGTTATTGTCCCGAAAGGATTTGATGGTACAAAGAAAAAAATTGAAGATTTGGGATACACAGTGATTGAAGTGGAGATGACTGAATTTCAAAAACAAGATGGCGGACTTAGTTGTCTCTCTTTGAGGTTCTAAGATAGTTTAGGAGAAGGCAATGCATAGGATAATAGATAAGATAAGGAAGTGATTACATGGGGTATGGACTGGAGAATAATGATCAGCTGCAACGCTCAATGAAAAGACGCCATTTATTTATGCTGTCACTCGGCGGCGTAATTGGTACAGGCCTTTTTTTAAATGCAGGCTATACAATTAACCAAGCGGGGGCAGGAGGGGCCCTGCTCGGTTATCTAGCCGGCGGTCTTATTTTGTATATGGTAATGGTCTGCCTTGGCGAGCTAGCCGTTCATATGCCGGTTACAGGTTCTTTCCAGAAATATGCTGCCGAATATATAGGGCCTTCCGCTGGTTTCTCTCTAGGATGGATGTATTTCGTAGGTTCAGCCGCAACAGCAGGAGTAGAGTTCACGGCTGCAGGAATTTTGATGAAACAATGGTTCCCCAATAGTCCTACCTGGATTTGGTGTGCTGTATTCATAGTGCTTTTATTTACTTTGAATGCATTAACGACAAGAGGTTTTGCAGAGGCGGAATATTGGTTCGCTGGAATAAAAATCGTTGCAGTGATTTTGTTTATCTTGATTGGAATCGCGGGCATCTTTGGTTTTGTCTCTTTATCTGATCGTCCAACCCCATTCTTTGAGAATTTGGCTCCTTCTGGTCTATTTCCAGCAGGGGGGATTACAATCATCTTTGTGACAATGATGAATGTAATATTTTCTTATCAAGGCTCAGAACTAATAGGAATAGCGGCAGGGGAAAGTGAAAAACCTGAAGAGAATATCCCTAAAGCCATTCGAAACGTACTATTTAGAATCATTATTTTCTACATTTCGTCCATTATCATCCTTTCTGCCATATTCCCTTCTTCGGAATTAGGCTTATTGGAAAGTCCTTTTGTAACTTTGATGAAGATAGCCGGGATTCCTTATGCAGCAGGTATCATGAATTTCATTATTTTGACAGCCATTCTTTCTGTGGGGAATTCATGTCTTTATGCATCCACAAGGTTACTTTGGTCGATGGCTCATGACGGAATGGCACCCAAGGTGTTTGGTCTATTATCCAAGAGGAAAGTGCCATTGAATGCCCTTCTTTTTACGATCTGTTTTTCGCTCCTATCGTTATTGACTAGCTTCATTGCGGCGGATACAGTGTTCGTGATACTTATGTCCATAGCGGGTATTTCCGTCACGATCTCATGGATGGGAATTGCTTTATCGCAATATATGTTTAGAAGGAAATTTATAAAAGCGGGTGGTAAAACGGAAGATTTACAATACATAGTACCATTTTACCCATTTGTCCCGTTGTTTTGTTTAGGCTTTTGTTTGCTGATTCTAGTATTCCTTGCCTTTGACCCTACTCAACGAGTCGGACTGTTTTATGGGATAGGATTTTTGGTAGCCTGTATATTATTCTATAAATTTAAATTGGCTAAGAAAGTAGAGTCAAACACTAACTTTGAAAATGAAAAAATATTGTAATTGAGTTACACCAAAGGCTAGCCAGTTTTTACTGGTTGGCCTTTTTAAATCTTGAAATTGCAGTCACTTGGATGATTATTTACTGAATCGGAACGGGAAAACTTACATTTTAACGAAATGGAAGGAATATCTTAGAAAATAGGAAGGGGGAATTAACAAGCTTGATTACAAAGTGACTAAAAACAACATCACAACGAGCCTGTGGAGAATTAACTTTTTTACCGAGAGACGGAAAGAAAACAATAATATTAAAATTGGGGGAAGTAATGAAGATCAATCATATAAATTTAACAGTTAATGATGTTACAGCATCAAGGGAGTTTTTAGAAAGATACTTTGGATTGTCATGTGCAGGGAGCCGAGGAGATGGGTTTGCTGCAATGAAAGATGATGATGGATCCATATTGACACTAATGAAGGGAAGCGATGTACAATACCCCAAGACATTTCATGTTGGTTTCATACAAGAAAATGAAGAACAAGTTAACAGGATCAATCAGCGGTTGAAGGATGATGGATTCATGGTAAAGCCTCCAAAACACTTACACAGATATACGTTCTATGTAGAAGCGCCTGGAGGATTTAACGTTGAAGTACTGTGTTAAAAAGTAAATGGAGATGAAATGCCGTTTTCTAAAGATGAATTAGGTGGAGGAACTGAAAAAGATGGTAGTAAAAGTGCTGAAATTGTAGTCATTGTCAATTAAATGGTGAATTTACACAAAATATTACTGCAATTGAAATGCAAGAATTTGTTCAAAAACATTTGATGGAAAAAATGAAAATACCTAAATTAATTGCAATTTTTTTACAAAGTTGGAGCGATGGAAGTAGTCATGCTCTAAAAATCAACCATGCATCTCTACCTGAAAAAAGGAGATATTACATTTTAAGAGGATCTTCTTTGTATTCTTGAAACATTCACGATTTTATTAAACGATAATTATACGAATATAAGGGCAATACTACTTACGAATTGTAGTATTGCCCTTAGTTTTTCAACTGATGATAAAGTGAGAAAATCAGGAATGAAGGGGCTTGACAAGTATTTTGTGAAATTTGCTTCTTCCCACTTTACCAGGGGAGACGTAAAGGAGGTAAATCGGACGATGTTCGCAAACTAAATCTACTCATGATAAGATAAATAAATCAAATACTAGTAAGGGGGGGAGTCAGTCAATTCTGGCTCCTCCCTGCCTTTTTTGCCCACCCGATATTTGGAGGTTTTATTTTGAATGTTATAGTAAAAAAATTTAAAAAAATGGGTTACAAGCATGTTTCTTTGTACGCCGTCATAGCACTTTGCTTTGTCGCTTCTGTTTTCTTTGTTCATCACAATTATTCATTCTATGAACTTCCAATAGCCAAAGTCATCAAAACAAATCTGGAAAATACAACTGAATTGAATGATATGTATCAAAATGAAGATCGACTATTTACTCAGAGTATAATAGCCGAATTACAAAATGGAGAAGAAAAAGGAAAACTTATTCATTTAAAGAATGAATATTCCTCATCCGGAGCTTTTGATCAAGAATATCGAATTGGAAATGATTTATTTGTTTCGATTGATACGAAAACAGAAGGAAATTCAGAGTTGACTGGAACCATAAAAGATGTAAAGCGTGATAAATTTGTGTTGATTGTAGCATGGGTTTTTATCTTTACATTACTTATCGTTGGAAAAAAGCAAGGCCTGTTTTCAATTATAAGTTTGGCAGTCAATGCCATATTGTTGTCATATGCATTAGATTTTTATTTGAATACATCAGACATTGGTTTGGTATTGATATGCAGTATAAGTATCATTCTATTTACGGTTCTTTCCCTTTTACTCGTTAACGGTTTTAATGAAAAAACATATGCAGCGGTTATTGCGACACTGTTAGGGACTTTTTTATCACTGTTCATCACTTATCTTGTTATGTGGTTAACTTCCGAAAATGGACTTCGATATGAAGAGATGCAATTTATCACTCGGCCTTATAAAATGGTGTTTATGGCAGGGTTATTTATCGGTTCTTTAGGAGCCGTAATGGATATAGCCATTACCATGTCTTCTTCAATTTTTGGTTTGTATGAAAAGAATAACAACATAACAGTAAAAGCACTTAAAACTTCAGGATTAGAGATTGGAAAAGACATAATGGGAACCATGACAAATATTTTGTTCTTTGCCTATATAAGTGGCTCCATTCCTATGATTATTTTATATTTGAAAAATGCTTCTGCATTGGGATTTACCCTTTCCATGAACCTTACATTGGAATTGGCCCGTGCCCTAGCTGGTGGTATAGGAATCGTGTTAACTATTCCGATTGGTCTATATGTCTCTATTTTTTTCATTAATCGAAAGAGGGAAAGATAATGAATGTATTAGTGTTGCTTGCGTTTATACTATTAATATTGATGATCTTGATTGGCGGAAAAAAAGGGGCACGTTCATTTTTTGCTTTGTTCCTAAACTTTGGTGTGTTACTTTTTACCATCATTTTTATGACAAATCCAAATAATGATCCGTATATCGTAACATTGATTGCATGTACGGTGATTAGTTATATTAATTTATTTTTTATTAACGAAGTGAACAGTACAACAAAAACAGCATTCATTTCTACTATTATCACGATTGTTATTGTACTCTTTTTTATTGTCATTGTGACGGAAAATGCGATGATACAAGGTTTCGGTGAAGAAGAAATAGAAGAGCTTAGTATCTTTTCCCTTTATATTGGAGTAGATTTTGTTAAAATTGGAGCTTCAGTAATTATTATGAGTACTATTGGCGCGATTATCGATACAGCCATGGCCATTGCATCTCCCATGCGAGAAATGTATCATCACCATCCATCCATTAGCAAGAAAGAATTATTCACATTTGGATTAAGTATTGGGAGGGATATCTTAGGAACATCTACGAATACACTATTTTTTGCTTTCTTTGGAGGCTATTTGGCATTGCTTATATGGTTTAAAGATTTATCCTATTCTGTTGGAGAAATCGTAAACTCAAAAATATTCAGTGCTGAAATGATCACTATATTTTGTGCTGGAACAGGAGTAGCCCTGATAATTCCTATTACAGCCTTGATTACTGCTTATTTTTTGGTGAAAAAAAGAGAAAATAAAGAGAAAGTTATATAGGTTTCATGGCAATAAGGCTTATGAGCACTCACTTGTATAATAGGAATAAGTCTTTGGGTCGTTCCCTAATAGCTTTGCAATGAGTATCCATATGCTCTGCCAAATCCTCTTAACCGTTTCATTTTTGAGGGAGGATGGTGGAGTACAAGGTACAATATTGCCTATATAAGCTTACTGTCATTTTAATTCCTTCATAACGTTCATGATGTATTTATGGTTTGATAACAACGAAGAAGCTGACTGCAGAAGCCCGTTCAAAACGGCTCCTGTAATCAGCTTTTCTTTTTTTTACCCTAATCTTCAATTTGATAATATGACTGCATCCTGAAATCAAACATGTATATTGAGCTGCTTCCGGAGTCGCTGCATTTCCGAATTGAAATAGGATTTGCTGTAATCACATCCTACAATAGCGACGATATTGCCTTCATCATCAATAATTGGCGCAAAGCTTGTTTTCCACTCACCGTACCTGTCTTCGTATATGGGAGTCACACCAGCTTTACCATTAAACGCCTGATTAGCGACATTAACCATTTCAGGGGGACCAATATATTCTTCCCCCGGTTCAATTACAAAGCCTTTGTCTGCAACGAGGTGAATCAGACGTCCATCCTCCGTCATGATAAATATAAAGACCCATTCAATTACGCCTTCTTTTTCTTGAATCATGGTAAGTTTTTGTTTTGATTTCTGGGAATAGGAAGTTTGCCGGTTCATATTTTTTTGCAGACTGATAATCTCTTCAGCTGGAATGATAGCTGCGGTTACAACGGCAATGGAACGAAGCCGTTGATTTATTTGCTCTTCTAAAATGGCCCGTTTATCCACTGGTGAAAAGTCATTTCTAGTTGATCTTGCTGAGTAGAATCATGGTTAAAAAGTATCCTCATCACCTCAAGTTTTAATCCTTCTATTTTTTAAAAAAAAGACTGTAGTAGTGGAAATCAACGATCAGATTTTACAAGTCATAAAAAAACTATGGTCAAACTCGATTTTCATCGAGTTTGACCATAGTTTGAAACCTAATCCAAATACGGATTAGGTTTTTTCAAACTGCCGAGAAAATTTTTAAAGCACTTAACAAATTGTTCTTAAGCTTAAAATAACTGTGAGTTGACCACTCTCAAGGAATTAGCTATATCAAAGGCATTTTTCTTATACAACAAAAGGACAAGTTTTCCTGTGATGAGTGAAAATGGATTTGAGCATAAAAAACACCATTGATATGATAAAAGTAACATACCAATGCTATTTATCGCTTTTAATCAGAAATAGCATATGGAGATTGAATCGTCTTTACCAGTGTAGTATTTATTCTTGGTGTCGTTGATTGTCGTCCATAGTATCATTAAACAGGATATGACATAACATATTGCTCACAAAATAAGTTAATAAGAATGATGTTCATTGCCTTTCTTTAATATGAAAAGGAGAGGTAGTAGACTAGACTATCAAAGAGTACTCCAATCAAGGAGGAAGCGTTCTATCAAATGTAAAAGACCAGTCAGGGATCACGGTAGGAGTGGATATTGATGAAAAAGTTTTATTCGGATATGACAGTGGAGGAAGCGATTTCAAGTTTTCCCATCGGAAGTAATGAAGTGGAAGTGTTGGACGATTCGGAAGATTTCATCGGCTTTCTGACGATAGAAGCGTTATCTGCGGCAGTGCAGCAGAGTGATTTGACGAAGCCTATTTCCCATTTCATTACTGTGAATGCACCGCTACAAAATTTACGAAATTACTCAATACCATATGAACAATTTCAAGCATTCTTCGAGAGTGATTTATGCAGGGTTGTATTTAATGCCCTGTATGATGGCGTGTATATCACGGATGGGGAAGGAACGACATTATATATCAATCAAGCTTATCAGCGTATTACCGGAATAAGAGAAGAGGAAATCATCGGAAAACCGATGAGTTATTTAATTGAGCAAGGTATGATATCCGTTTCTGCTTCATTGGACTCTATTCGAACGAAGAATCAAGTTACTTTGACACAAAGAATTAGAAATGGAAGAAAGATTATCGTTTCGGCTACACCAATTCTATCGCCACAGAATGAAGTCATATTTGTAATAAATAGTGTTAGGGATATTACTGAATTAATCCGGATGAAATACACGATCGACAGCCAAAAGTTATCTTTCCAACCTATTTCTCAATTATTGCCAGGCTCGGAACAGGTGAATTTGCAGGAAATAATCATTGGGCCTTCTACAACTCCTTTATTCAAGCTGGCTGATAAGGTAGCTAAAACGGATGCGAAGATCTTGTTACAGGGAGAAACGGGAGTAGGTAAGAGTTTGATCGCCAAGTACATACATGCCAAAAGCTCCCGGAAGGAAAAGATTTTCCTTGAATTAAATTGCGGGGCCATCCCGGCAAACTTGGTGGAATCTGAACTTTTTGGATATGAGCCCGGGGCATTTACCGGATCCCTTAAGAATGGGAAAATGGGGATTTTCGAGAAAGTGAATGGTGGCACGTTATTTTTGGACGAAATTGGGGATTTACCTTTAGAGTTACAAGTGAAACTTTTGAAAGTGGTAGAAGAAAACAAGTTTATGAGAGTGGGTTCTACCGAAATGAAAGAAGTGGATGTCAGATTAATTACAGCCACTCATCGTGATTTGGCCTCCCTTGTTCAAGAGGGGTCTTTCCGCGAAGATCTATATTACCGGCTTAATATCGTATCCTTTGAAGTTCCGCCCTTACGCCAGCGAAAGGAAGAAACGATCCCACTTTTAGAAATGTATTTGAAAAAATTCAATGAAAAATATAATGAAAAGAAAAAGATGACACCGGAATGCTATGAATGGCTGACGAACTATTCCTGGCCTGGTAATATACGTGAGCTTGCGAGTCTTGCAGAGCGACTGGTCGTCACGACTTATGATGATACGATTGATTTGCCTAATTTACCATCGTTCATCCAGCCGGTCTTATCAAAAAAAACTACAACACATTCTTTGAAGGAGGCCGTTTCCGAGCTGGAGCGTTCCCTGATCCTGAATGCGATGAAAAAATATGGGACTACAAGGGCGGCTGCCATCTCTTTGGATATAAGTCAAAGCGCTTTGGTGCAAAAAATGAAAAAATTTCACATTCGATTAGAAAACGAATCGAATTAGTTTTTTTGATTTGTTTTCTACTCGTTATTTCTGCTGTTACCCATGAAAAAAAGGTTGTCCCCCTTATAAATTAAGCGTTTTCACTTTGGCATGATTCCTGCATTAGTAAAAACATGAAAGGGGAGATAACCATGAATATTTCTATTTTTTCAATGGCTAACAAATTGGTGACAGGATCAGATTCTTTACAACAGCTGACTGATGAGGTTACGCGATTAGGGATGAAGAATCCGTTGATAGTTACAGATAAAATTTTAGTGGGTGCTGGGGTTGTGCAAAAGGTTGAGGATTTACTTTCTTCAGCATACGGTATTTTTTCGGATGTGAATCCTGAACCGGAAATTGAAATCGTTGAGCAATGTGTTCGGTCAATCAGGGATGGAAAACATGATGGACTGATTGCGGTAGGCGGTGGTAGTGCGATGGATATTGCGAAAGCCTCTTCCGTCATGGCTACGAATTCGGGTAGCATCGAAACATATTTCGGTACGAACTTGATTGAAGTTGCAGGACTACCTTTAATTGCCATACCGACAACAGCCGGAACCGGCTCTGAAGTGACGAATATTTCAATTTTATCGGACAAGAAAGAACAGGTTAAGAAGGGAATTGTAAGTTCATATCTATTACCGGATGTAGCGATCGTATCGCCCGTCATGACGCTGACTTGCCCGCCAAGTGTGACTGCTGCGAGTGGAGTGGATGCACTTGTTCATGCGGTCGAGGCTTATATTTCCAAATTTGCTTCGCCCGTCACGGATGCCTTGGCAATTGGGGCCATGAAATTAATCGCTGTAAATTTACCAAAGGCTTATGCTGCGCCAGCTAATTTGGAAGCGCGGGAAGCCATGATCACTGGAAGCTTAATGGCAGGGTTAGCTTTTGGAAATGCCGGTGTTGGAGCTGTCCATGCCTTAGCTTATCCGCTTGGAGGCCGCTTCCATTTATCACATGGAGTCAGCAATTCATTATTACTGCCATTTGTGATGAAGTGGAATAAAATTGCATGTTTAGAAAGATTCCGTGACATTGCTGAAGCACTTGGAGAGAAAGTCAATCATTTAAATGATGATGAGGCAGCTGATAAAGCTATAGAAGCGATGACCAGAATATGTCGTTACGTGGATATACCTGAGTCACTAAGTGAATTTGACATTCCTGAATCTGCTTTAAGTGAAATGGCTGCCGAAGCCATCAAACAAGTTCGTTTACTTCGCAATAATCCCCGTGCATTAAACGTTCGGGATATCGAAAAAATATACCGTTCAGCCTATGGCTTTTAAGTGGAGGAAACAATATGAAATGGAAAAACCGTCGCTACGGAGAAGAGACATCGTATATACCTGCGGGACCTTTTAAAATTAGACTGCCATTTGTCCATTATCGTTTTGAGTGGCCTGACTATGTTCAAGGCCTATTGATGTGTGCAGTTGACCTTGGAGCGATTACACTGCTTGCAGACCATCTGGGAATGCCTTTTGATGTGGCACTAGCAGTCGTTGTCTTGAATGGATTATTATACTTAGCACATCATTTACTCGGGGACCCAGTTATACCAGGTTGGATTACACCTGCGGTTCCATTGCTTGTATTGTTCGTCGGTCAATTTCCGGAAGGGCCTGACCGGGTCTATGCACTCGTTGCGTTTCAATTAACTTTAGGTATTTTATCGATTTTGCTTGGAATGACTGGACTTGCCAGTAAGGTCGTTAGATTAGTGCCGAATGCAATTAAATCAGGCATTATTTTAGGAGCGGGAATTGGTGCTGTCGTTTCCATTTTTGAAGTGGGTGGAAAGTTTGATTTATTTCCTTATACAATAAGCATTTGTATCGGCTTTGCCTTTTATCTACTTTTCTCGAAAAGTTTTGGGAAATTAAAAATACGAAATAAAGTTTGGGTATTCATAGGCAATTTAGGGATATTGCCAGCTATCTTGCTTGCGGTCTTTGTAGCCCCAATTTTTGGAGAAGCAAAATGGCCTGATATTCAATGGGGATTCAGCAGTCCGGATTTTGCTACCCTTTGGTCGGACTATACTGTGTTTGGTTTAGGTTTTCCTGCCTTGACCTTCTTTTTAAGTGCGATTCCAGCTGTTTTTGCTACCTATTTAGTCGTATTCGGGGATGTGTTGAAAACAAAAGCGTTGCTTTCTGAATCCGATGAGGTTCGGGAGGATGAAAAAGTTGATTATAATCCAAACAGAGCTCATTTAATTTTTGGTGGTCGAAATGTGATCATGAGTTTTATCGGACCTGATATTACAATGTGCGGTCCGTTGTGGGCGGCCATGCAGGTCGTGGTAGTGGAACGGTTTAAGAATGGCAAGAAAGCTATGAACTCTTTCTTCGGCGGTGCTGGCTCATTCCGTTGGGGTACGAATACAGGGTTATTCTTATTGCCGGTCGTCAGCTTGGTTGAACCAATTCTCGGTGTGGCCTTGGCCTTGACGCTTTTGGTTCAAGGATATGTTAGCGTGCGCGTCGGTGTTATGCAGGCGAAGAGCCAACGCGACTTGGGAATTGCAGGGGTCGTTGCTGCCATCCTTGTTATAAAAGGTGCTGGAATGGCATTTGCAGCAGGAATCCTATTATGTGTCCTAATATATGGAAAGGACTTTTTCAAAGGTGAAAAAGATAATACTTTTACAGATCATGAAGAAGAAGAAGAGGAGATTAAAGCAGGATGAAAAAAGTAGTGGAGAAATGGCCAATTTATATAAACGGCGAACCCATTCATACAGAGCATCATTTTGTAGTTGAAGATCCAGCAACATTGGAGCCTGTGGGCTATGTTCCGGACGCTAACGAAAAAGAGGCAAAGGCTGCTGTGGATGCAGCTCAAGCTGCCTTTCTGACTTGGTCGAAAACTAGCGCATATCATAGGGCGGAATTACTTGAGAAGTGGTACACGATCATTGAGAACAGGCTGGATGAAATAGCAACGATCATGACATTGGAACAAGGTAAGCCATTGGCCGAGGCGAAAGGTGAAATGAAATATGCTTCAAGTTTCGTGAAATGGTATGCTGAAGAAGCAAAGCGTAATTATGGGGAAATCATACCAGCCTCCGTTGCTTCAAAGCGTATTTTAGTGCAAAAGCAGGCAGTCGGTGTCGTTGCTGCCATTACCCCATGGAACTTTCCTGCTGCCATGATCACGAGGAAAGTGGCGCCAGCCCTTGCTGCAGGATGTACCGTGGTCATCAAACCCGCGGAACAAACGCCTTTGACCGCTTTGCTATTAGTTGAAAGTGCCCAGGAAGCAGGCATTCCGGCCGGTGTGATAAATATTGTAACCACACAAAAACCGGGAGATGTGTCAGACGTGTGGATGAATGATTCACGTGTTAAAAAGATCACATTTACTGGCTCCACTCCTGTAGGGAAACATCTAATGAAAAAGGCGGCAGAAACAGTAAAAAAAGTCTCGCTTGAACTCGGTGGACTGGCACCGTTCATCATTGCTGAGGATGCGAATATCGAAGAAGCAGTAAAAGGTTTGATTCAATCGAAATTCAGGAATGCGGGACAAACATGTATTTGCGCGAACAGAATATTCGTCCACGAGACAATTGAACAGCCATTTTTACAAGCTTTTGAAGAAGCCGTTTTAACTTTGAAGGTTGGAAATGGAATGGACGGAAATGATCTTGGTCCATTGATAGATGGAGACGCAGTAAAAAAAGTTCAGCTTCAATTAGAGGATGCTGCAAGTAAAGGGGCTTTCATCCATAAAACCTCAAAAGTCGATGAAAAACACGGTTATTTTATCGCACCAGCCATACTTTCCAATGTAACGGATGATATGCTGTGCATGCAGGAAGAAACGTTTGGTCCAATTGCGCCAGTCAGTACATTCAAAACCGATAAAGAAGCGATAGATCGAGCCAATAACACGAATTTTGGCTTGGCAGCATATGTGTATACCGAGTCACTAAATAAGGCAGTTGCCTATTCGGATGGTCTAGAATATGGGATTGTCGGTATTAATGACAGTGCCCCATCCACTGCCCAAGCACCATTTGGAGGCATGAAGGAAAGTGGTTTAGGCAGAGAAGGTGGACACTACGGCATGGATGAATATTTAGAAGTGAAGTATGTATCCATGCTGATAGGCCAGTAAATAAATAGAAGAGTCCGCCATGATTCTTCAGGCAAAAAAAAGAGTAGAAGGCACATCAACTATCGATGTGCCTTCTACTCTTTTACAATGGTTAATAAGCATTTTTACGTTCCTTCAGAGTTGAAGGAGGGAAGGTCATGCTTCCAAGGATGACATTGGAGTCAGCACCGGTAGCCTTGGGAACGTTACTTGCATTACCATGGAAAGTCTCATTTGCAAGTAATGCAAAGGCCACCGCTTCTTTCGCTTCAGAAGAGTATCCCAACTCTTCTTGAGTCAAGACTTTAATAGAATTTCCCAGCAGTGATTGAATCATATTTAATAACGTTTTGTTGTAGCTGCCACCGCCGCCAATAATCACTTCTTCAATAATGGTTTTTGGAAAGATGAAATTTCGATAGTTCTCCACAATGGACTTTGCTGTAAACATCGTTACTGTTGCTAAAATATCTTGATTTGGAAGTGATTCAAACATCTTTAATAGTTTTACTACATATTGCTTGCCAAACAATTCTCTACCAGTCGATTTTGGTGGAGGGCTCATAATATAAGGATGACTAATACAATAAGATAGAAGCTCGTCATTAATTTGTCCTTGTTTAGCTATGTTACCACCTGCATCATAGCTTAAATTGAACAATTGGCGGCATACCTCATCAATGATCATATTCCCAGGTCCTGTATCAAAAGCATACATGTCATTCAGAGATGCTTGCTTAGGTAAGACGGTTACATTTCCAATGCCACCTATGTTTTGAAGTAATCTTCCCTTCGTTTCACTTCTATAAAGAATGTATTCGGTAAAGGGAACAAGAGGAGCCCCTTGCCCACCAGCAGCCATGTCCATCGTACGAAAATTAGAGATTACAAGTGTGTTTGTATCGTGAGCTATTACTGCAGCTTCCCCAATTTGCAAAGTGGAGGGTATATAATTCTGTTCCTTTAAAGGCTGGTGGTAAATGGTTTGTCCATGGGATCCTATTAGATCCAGTTTATTAATGGGAAATCTTGCTTTATGACAAACTTCCTTTACCGCATTGGCAAATAATTTTCCTAATTTAAAATTCAAACTGCATATTAACTGCACATTGGATGTGTCTGCAGATAAAGACTGCATAATTTCTTTTTCAATATCTTTTGGAAAAGGGCATGTCATGAACTCAATCATTTCCATTTCAGTCTCGAGTCCACTATTATTCACCCGAACAAGTGCCGCATCAATTCCATCCAGAGATGTTCCGGACATTAATCCAACTATGTACATCGTCATTCCACCTACTTCAATTCTTTTATAATCCTGATTTAGCATCATATGCAACAGTGTATGATACTAAGATAAAACCATTTCTAACATATTGTTTAATGAAAACCTTACGTTCATTGTTCACTGACATGCGTCTCTTGAACTGTAAAGCAATTTCTTGAAGATTATTTTACTTTAATATTAATCTGTTTAGTTTGTTTGCTTTCATTGTGGGTGCGGTCTAAGGCAGTCACAACATATGTGTAAGTCTTTCCTTTTTCTATACTGCCGTCATTAAACAATTGACGTTTATTTTCTTTATGCACTGTGGCAAGTAAGTTGGTTGAGTCTTCTATGTTTCCTTTTTTCTTCCCATCAAAACGATAAATGGCATAATAGGATGCATCTGATTGCTTGTGATCGTGAATTTCAAATTGTATTCCATCTCCTGCTTGTGTTGCCTTGCTGACCTTTGGAGCCTTTGGGGCATGATCATCAATCCAAGGCATGGCTGGAACCAATGCGGGGTGCTTATAAATATCCTCCCTTAAGCGATCTGCTATCCCAAGGGGGTTTTTCCGTAAATCTTTGGCACTGAAATGCATGCTTCCATCAAATTCTTTATATGTTCGGTTCAGTTTTAACTGGTTTGGCATTTCTTCAGGATTAAACCAGTTTTGTACACCATTGGACTCTGTATTAATTTTATAGTCTCCTTGGCCAATATAGAGTTGAACATTTTTACCTTCGACTTCTTTTGTCCACCAATCAAGAAGTTTGGCATAGTCAGCTACCGGCAGTCCTATATTCCAATATAATTGAGGGGCAATATAATCAATGTATCCATTATTGATCCACGTTCTGGTATCCGCATATAAATCATCATAATTCGTTTGTCCAGCGGCAGTGTCAGATCCTGTGGGATCAACTGCTTTGTTGCGCCAAACTCCAAATGGACTTATACCAAACTTCACATATGATTTTTCTGCCTTGATTTGTTCATTTATATGCTTAACAAGGTTATTTACATTATCCCTGCGCCAATCTTCTACATTTGTAAATCTATCTGCTCCATATTTTTGATAGGAATGTTCATCAGGGAAAGGAACTCCTGCAATCTTGTAAGGATAGAAATAATCGTCCATATGGACTGCATCGATGTCATAATTCTTAACAACTTCCATTATTCCATCGATCACAAACCGTTGTACGCCAGGAATGCCTGGGTCAAAGTACAATTGTTGTCCATATGGTATGACCCAATCCGGGTGCTTTCTAGCAGGATGAGATTCTGGAAGATTATCAATATCCGATAATTCAGCTGTTTTACCTAAAGGCATAGTAATGCGGTATGGATTAAACCACGCATGAAATTCCATATTACGCTCATGTGCTGCTTCTACCATGAATGCAAGAGGGTCATACCCAGGATCCTTTCCTTGGACTCCTGTTAAATATTTTGACCAGAGACCGTATTCAGAAGGATAAAAAGCATCAGCAGTGGGTTTAATTTGCATAACGACAGCATTCATCCCCATTGCTTTTTGTTCATCCAAATATTTTATGAATTCTTCCTTCTGTGCTGATATGGACAAACCAGGTTTGGACGGCCAGTCAATATTTAACACACTTGCAATCCAAGTTGCGCGCAGTTCCTGTTTTACATAAGTCGTTTGCTGAGGGATAGTCCCGGATTCAGCATTTGCAATTAAATCAGCTGGAAAGAGAAGTGATCCTCCCACCAAAGCGGCTAGCGCCAATGAACCAAATTTTTTCTTTGTAATTCTTTCATTCATCAATAGTAGAACCTCATTTCATTACTAATATTTATATTTAATTATTTGTAAGCGTTAACAAATAATGAATATATGAATTTGTCATCTATGAATAGTGAGATAAGATCTAACAATAAAAAGAATCGTAGGTTTGGTTCATAAAATGGTTAGTCAGTTTACATTTTTAAATTTTAATAGACAGAAAACAATCATTTAGATGCCTTACGTTTATTTTAAAATTAATTTTTAAAAATGTATACACATTATTGAAATTAATTTTTAATAGTGATATATTCTGTATAGCTAAAAAAGTTTCACAACTTTCACCACTGAAATAAAAAAGGATGATATGTATGCTAGAGCATTTAACGACAGAGCGTCGTAATGAAAAGACCATGAGTTTAGATGAGATGGGAATACTTGAATTTTTAGAGGTAATGAACGAAGAAGACATTAAAGTTGCCCATTGTGTAAAAAAAGAATTACCGCAAATTTCTAAAGCGGTGGAGATGATCGTTGAAGCTATGAATAAAAACGGCAGATTAATTTACATGGGTGCAGGAACAAGCGGGCGCATCGGTTTATTGGATGCAGTAGAATGTCCCCCAACATTCAATACCGATCCGAGTGAAGTAGTGGGTCTTATAGCTGGTGGGGAAAAGGCTTTCATTAAGGCGGTTGAAGGTGCTGAAGACAGTTTTGAATTAGGTCCTGAAGATTTAAAGAAAATCGAATTAACAAACAGGGATGTTGTAGTGGGCATTGCGGCTAGTGGACGCACTCCATATGTTATTGCTGGATTGGAATATGCCAATCAAGTTGGTGCAGGAACTGTTTCTATAAGCTGTAACAAAGGTTCTGAGATAGGTAAGATTGCAAAAGTTGCGATTGAAGTTGTAAACGGACCTGAAGTCCTGACGGGTTCTACACGTTTAAAAGCTGGAACATCGCAAAAGTTAGTATGCAACATGCTTTCCACCGCCTCAATGGTTGGAGTTGGAAAAGTTTATGGTAATTTAATGGTAGATTTACAGTTGACTAATGAAAAGCTAGTTGAACGTGCAAAACGTATTATCATGGACGCTACTGACTGTAGCTATGAAATTGCAGATGAATTTTTAGAAAAGGCGCATGCCCAGCCTAAAATTGCAATTGTCATGATTTTAACGAATGTATCATATGAAGAAGCTTCAAATCGTTTAGTGAAGGCACAAGGATTCATAAGAAAAACGATTTAACGCTTTTTATAAAAAAAATAAAAAATTGGAGGAACAAATAATGAAGGTATTATTCGTATGTTCAGGTGGAATGTCTAGTGCAATCGTTGTAAGCGCTTTAAAAAAGGAAGGGGAAAAACAGGGTGTAACCTTAGAGGTATTGGCAGTCGGTACCCAAGAATTTGATGCAGAAGTACGAAATGGCTGGGATGTTGCAATGGTAGCTCCGCAAGTCAAACATCGTTTCGATGGCTTTAAGGCATCTGCAGACGAAGCGGGCGTCCCATGTGAAGCCATTCCAGCTCAAGCTTACAGCCCTCTTGGCGGACCTAAACTATTAAAACTTGTAACCGAACTAGCAAAATAATAAACTAACTACTATTTCTTTTCACTAAACGTAAAAGGGGAAAACACGAATGGACAAGTTTGTAGCTTTTTTAGAAAATAATCTTTCAACACCTATGGCTAAATTGTCTGAGCAAAAACATTTACGCGCAATTCGGGATGGTGTGGTTTCTGCGTTACCATTCATCATCTTTGGCAGTTTATTCTTGATCATTGCATTTCCGCCCGTTGCAGCAGATACTGCGTTAGGTGAATGGTCTGCAAAACATATAGCTGAAATTTTAATACCCTATCGATTAACGATGTTTATCATGACGCTATATATTACTTTTGGTATAGGCTACAGTTTATCTCAAAGCTATAAACTTGATCCGCTATCTGGAGGTTTACTATCATTAGCAGCCTTCTTGTTCACAATAGGCGTAAAGATGATGGATGATGTGGGTTTTGTTTTGCCAATGACAAATCTCGGAGGGCATGGCCTTTTTGTAGGAATGCTTGTATCCATTTTTGCTGTCGAAATTTTACGTCTTTGTAAGACAAAAAATATCACAATTAAAATGCCGGATTCCGTTCCAACTTCAGTAGCCCGTTCATTTGAAGCATTAATACCAGTTACAATTGTACTGCTTGTAATGACTTTAATTACAGTCGTTTTTGCTGTTGATTTACATTCACTTGTTGATAAAGCGGTTGCACCACTCATCAGTGCAGGCGATACATTGCCAGGTGTATTAATTCCAGTATTTTTGATTACATTCTTCTGGTCATTTGGTATTCATGGCGTATCAGTAGTAGGTGCCGTTGCTCGTCCGGTATGGGAAGTATACCTGGGGAATAACTCGGCAGCAGTTGCAGCTGGGAAGGCAATTCCCCACATAGCTCCTGAAACATTCTTCCAATGGTTTATTTGGATTGGTGGGTCTGGTGCAACATTGGGTTTAGTAATAGCTATGCTCTTAACGGCAAAGTCCACCTATAGTAAAGCAATGGGGAAAGCAACAATTGTGCCAAGCATTTTTAACATCAATGAACCTGTTATCTTTGGGATGCCAATTGTCCTAAACCCGGTACTGATTATTCCATTTATCATTACACCGCTAATTGGTGCGACACTTGCATATATAGCAACGTCCATCGGTCTGGTGAACCCGACATATGTAATGGTTCCCTGGACATTGCCCGCTCCAATAGGTGCCTACCTTTCAACAGGCGGCGATTGGAGAGCCATTGTTCTCGTGATGGTGAATTTAGCAATTTCCGTTATTATTTATCTGCCATTCTTTAAAATGTACGATAAAAAGCTATTGGCGCAGGAAAACATGGTAGAAACAACAACGGATAATAAAAATATCGCATTATAAGGAATACCTAAAAGGGAGTTTGGGACTAAATGCTCCAAACTCCTTTAATAAATTGAGAGGGGTGAAAGGACATGAATTCAACATCCAGAATTCACTTTTTTAGTTACAAAAGTGCCTTTCTATTTTTTAGCTTCATTCTTGTTTTTAATTTTATCTTTAACACATTAACGGATGCCTTTGAGATAAATAAACAATTATCACTGTACTTAGGAAATACCTTTGCCATAAGCGCAGGGTTGACGATGGTTGTTTGTTTTGTTGAAGGTAAGTTTAAAAACAAGAAACAAGCATCACTATTATTCTTGTCTATATTAGCGGTAAGCGCACTGGTTTGTTATGCAATAATCTATAATTAAATAAAAAATTCAGATTAGCTTACTATGAGGTGTTAGGGGAATGGAAATGAAAAAAGGGTTGAAGATTGCCACAATAGGTGGGGGCTCTAGTTATACACCAGAACTAATAGAAGGTTTTATCAAACGATATGATGAGTTGCCTATTAGGGAACTGTGGTTAGTGGATATTGAGGCAGGAAAAGAAAAACTTGAGATTGTAGGAAGCTTAGCAAAACGTATGGTTGAAAAAGCAGGACTTCCAATGGAAATACATCTAACGCTAGACCGCCGTCAAGCCTTGCAAAATGCTGACTTTGTCACAACGCAAATGAGGGTGGGGTTACTTGATGCAAGAATCAAGGACGAGCGGATCCCGTTGGAATTAGGATTAATTGGTCAAGAAACAAATGGTGCAGGAGGATTATCCAAAGCATTACGAACTATACCCGTTCTTCTGGAAATTACAGAAGAAATGCAAGAGCTCTGCCCTGATGCATGGTTAATTAATTTCACAAACCCAGCGGGGATGGTAACGGAAGCCCTTCTCCGCTACAGCAAACATAAAAAAGTCATTGGTGTATGCAATGTTCCTTTTAATATGCATATCTCTATTTCTAACATGCTTGGTGTTGATATGAAGAGAGTGCACATAGATTTCGCCGGGTTAAACCATATGGTATTCGGGATGCATGTGTTCGTTGATGATCAAGAAGTAACAGATAAAGTGCTTGAAATGCTTGGCAATCCTGAAATTCAACTGACGATGAAGAATATTGCCCCATTGGCTTGGAACAGAAGATTTTTGAAATCTTTAGGAGTGGTACCTTGCCCGTACCATCGTTATTATTACAAAACAAAAACGATTTTAGAAGAAGAGTTGAAAGCATTCAAATCAGGGGAAACTCGAGCTGAAATTGTGAAAAAATTAGAAGAAGGTTTGTTTGACCTTTACAAGGATGAAACCCTTGACATCAAACCTCCACAATTAGAGCAACGCGGTGGAGCTTACTATAGCGATGCAGCGTGTAACGTCATTTCTTCTATTTATAATGATAAAAAAGACATTCAAGTGCTAAATGTACAAAACAAAGGATCGCTTACTGATATTGATTATGATTCAGCAGTCGAAGTAAGCTGTATTGTCACCAAAAATGGACCAATTCCTTTGGCTATGGGTAAATTACCCGTACAAGTGCATGGCTTAATTCAACAAATCAAATCATTTGAAAGAATTGGTGCAGAGGCAGCCGTTACAGGTTCTTATGATAAAGCGTTATTAGCTTTAACGATTAACCCGCTTATTCCAAGTGATGACCTGGCGGAAATGGTTTTACAAAAACTGTTAAAGGCGCATGAAGAATACTTACCGCAATTCAGTGAAAGTGCTGTACCGAACATCAAGTGAATGGACAGTAAGCAAATGAAACATCATAATCTAACATAAAATGGGAGTGTAGTAATATGTCAACTGAATTGAACAATAATGAAATGGAAATTTTTGAAATAATATCACATAGTGGAAATGCAAGAGGATTAGCGTTCGAAGCACTGAAAGAAGCGGAAGAATTTAATTTTGAAAAGGCTGAGGAACTAATTAAACAGGGTCAGGAAGAATTGAACTTGGCCCATAAGACACAAACCAAGCTAATTCAAGCAGAATTGAATGGAGTTCCAAGTGAGAAAACTTTATTAATGATTCATGCCCAGGATCACTTGATGACGGCAATGAGTGAACAAAAACTAATTGAACATATGATTCGCATTGTAAAAAAGCTAGCCCCACAACAGTAAAGAGGTGATTAAATAATGGGTAAACTCGGCATATCTATCTATCCAGAGCATTCAACCGTTGAAAAAGACATGGAATACATTGCACTTGCACACAAATATGGATTCAAAAAGATCTTTACTTGCCTGCTTTCTGTCGAAGGTGACAAAGAGAAGATTTTAAAAGAATTTAAAGAAACGATTCGTTATGCCAATCAATTGAATATGGAAGTAATGGTCGATATTGCTCCCCGAGTATTCGGTTCACTAGGCATTTCTTATAATGACTTATCGTTTTTTGCAGAATTAGGTGCGTATGGAATCAGGTTAGACATGGGTTTTACAGGTAACGAAGAGTCGATTATGACACATAATCCAAATGATCTAAAAATTGAAATAAACATGAGCAATGCAACAAAATATTTAGAAAATATTATGGATTACAAACCAAATAAAGAGAATTTAGTTGGATCGCATAACTTCTATCCTCATCGCTATGCAGGATTGAGCTATCCACATTTTATAAAATGCTGTGAGTCATTCAAAAAACATAATATCCGTACGGCAGCTTTCGTAAGCTCACATGCAGCAACGTACGGACCTTGGCCTATAATGGAAGGATTATGTACATTAGAAATGCACCGGGAATTACCCATTACAACACAAGCGAAACACTTGTATGCGACAGGGTTGATTGATGATGTAATTATTGCAAATGCCTACGCATCTGAAGAAGAATTGAAACAGCTTAGCCTGTTAAACAGCGGTCTATTAACATTTAATGTTAAGCTTCACGAAACCATAACAGCTTTAGAGAAAAAAATAGTATTGGAAGAATTCCATTTTTACCGTGGAGATGTTTCCGATTATCTTATTCGCTCGACTCAATCACGCGTGAAATATAAGAGCGAAGAATTTAAACCAACATATACGCCTGATATTAGACGCGGTGATATATTAATTGAAAATGAGCTCTATGGACAATATAAAGGGGAATTGCAGATTGCATTGAAGGAAATGAAGAATTCGGGAAAAACAAATGTAATTGGCCGAATAGCAGAAGAGGAAATTTTTCTCCTCGATTATTTGGATCCATGGGGGAAATTCCAATTCAATGTTAATTGATCAGGGAAGGAACGTTGATATTCCTTCCTTTTTTACTGATAGGAGAATGATATGAATTATATTATCGGTGTTGACGGCGGAGGCACTAAAACTGAAGCAGTGGCATATGATTTAGATGGTAATAAAATAAGTGAAGGCAAAGCGGGGTTTGGAAACCTCCTTATTAATGAAAAACAAGCCATCGCTAACATTATACAGGCAATTGAACAAAGCATGACTCCTATTGATAATGGTAGCTGCCATTACATTTGCTTAGGATTAGCCGGGTATGGAGGTGTTGAAAATCCTCAGGGCATAAAAAGTGCATTAAGCAGGGCATTTAATGCCCCGTTCACGATTGTAAATGATGGAATTATCGCTCATGCTGCTTTACTAAAAGGAAATGATGGCATTTTAACCATATCCGGAACTGGATCTGTAAGTATCGGTATCCATAATGGTATCGAGAAATCGGCTGGTGGCTGGGGACACATTCTTGGGGATGAAGGAAGTGGCTATTGGATCGCCATGCAGGCTTTTATAAAAATGACGAAAGAAGAGGATGAGGAATATGTCTATAGCCAGTTAACCGAGACAATACTTAAAAAACTTGGGTATCATAGTGTTATGGAACTGAAGAAATTCATTTATTCAGCCACGAAATCGGAGATTGCCGCGTTTGTTCCCCTTATTGTCCAACTTGCGGAGAAGGGCGATGGTTTCTCGCAAAATATTCTGAATCAGGCCGGGTACCACCTTTCAAAACAAACGCTTGAGGTTATCAAGAAGTTAAAGTTAAGTGAGAATGTTACAATTGCAATAAAAGGTAGCATATTGACAAATATACCATGGGTGCAAAGCTCTTTCATCAATCATATTAAACTTGAAAACCCATATGTGAAATTTGTTTTAGAAGACGTATCAGCTACCTTGGGTTGTTACTACATAGCAATGAAGCATTTAAAGTAAGTAAAGATCAAGGAGAGTAAATCATATGCACGTCGAAAATATTATATTGAGAATTGAAAGTTTATTGAACCAGTTGCCTAAATCAGAACGGAAAATTGCACAATATATTTTAGAAAATCCAAACGATATTATAAGAATGACGATACATGAATTAGCTGACCATGCCAATGCCAGCAGTTCAGCAGTGACGAGATTCTGTCATTCTATAAAAGTGAACAGTTTTTCAGAACTGAAGGTATCTCTATCATCTCTGGTTTCCCAACCGGAGAAAAAAGGTTTCCATGACATTGAGCCTAATGAAACAATAGCATCCATTAAAAATAAAATAGTGTCCAACTCTGTCCAAGCTATACAAGAAACTGCACATTATCTGGATGAGGCTGTTCTTGACAATATCATTGAAACTATGAGGAGTGCAGATGTAATTTATGTTTATGGTTTAGGGGCATCATGGCTCGTTGCCGAAGATATTACACAGAAATGGTTAAGGTTAGGAAAGATTGTAAGTGCCAATCAAGACCCGCATATTACAGCCACTGCACTTGCTGCATCATCAAAGAATACCGTTTTTTTCTGTATTTCCAATAGTGGTGAAACTGAAGAAGTTCTGGAACTCGTTGATATTGCTAAAGCATATGGAATTAAAACAATTGGTTTATCGCGGTTGGGGAACAATGGATTAACTAAAAAAGTTGATATGTCCTTAAATCATGTACGTGCACCGGAGGCTAAATTCCGAAGTGCTGCAACAAGTTCGCTTTTTGCACAATTTCTAACGGTCAGCATTATTTTTTATGCGTATGTTTCAAAATTCTATAATGAAAATAAAAATGAAATCGAACGTTCAAGGGAATCGGTATTGAAATTCACAAAAAGGAATTTGGATACTTAGAAAGGTGAGTCTTATCTTATCGTGTTTATAAGCATTGATAAGATCAATGGACGGTATTTTAGCTTGAGATGTTTCCGATCAGGATGCCTTGTAAAATTTACATCACGATGAAAGGAAGATGTATGCTGAATGATCCAAAAGAATTCTCCGAGACCCATTTATCATCAACTAGAGGAGGAGATTAAAGGAGCGATTCAAAGTCTTGAATTGGTGCCAGGAGAGATGATTCCTTCAGAAAAAGAATACACTGAAAAATATGGAATAAGCAGGATGACGGTGAGACAGGCAATATCAAACCTTGTGAATGGAGGTTATTTATACAGGCAGCGCGGAAAAGGAACATTCGTTGCCCAACAAAAATTGGAGCCGCCCTTGCAAGGATTAACAAGCTTTTCAGAGGATATGATTTCAAGAGGACTTAAACCAAGTACACGAGTTATCAGTTTTACGGAGGGCAATGCTGATCATGAACTTGCTGCAAAGCTTGAGGTTGAAGAAAGAACTTCTATTTTCGAACTGGAACGTGTAAGGCTTGCTGATCAGTTGCCGATGGCTTATGAAAGGCTATACATCTCTAAAGATCTTGCCCTGGATCTATCGGAAGAAATAGCCGTAACTTCCATTCATGACTATATAGAAAAAACATTTGGCTTAAAAATCCAGCATGGCATCCAGGTTATTGAAGCCTCCATTGCTCAAAAAAAAGAGGCGGAAATGCTCGAGGTAATCGAAGGTTCCCCTATATTGCTGATAGAACGAAGAATTACCCTGGATACCAATCGACCACTTGGGGTTGTCAAATCTGTCTACCGTGCAGATCGATATAAATTCAGAATTAATTTGGAGCGTTAAAAAAACAAATCCCACTCTTAAGCAAAAATAGCTTATCTGGATAAGTTAAACCCCTTGCCCAATATGGACAAGGGGTTTTTTAGTAGAATATCATTTTTCGAGTTTGTGAGTTTTCCAAATCGAAAACGTTGAAAATTATGGAATAACAATCCGGGATTTTAATTATTTCGCTAAGCTTTCTACCAATCGGTTTTCTTTCCAAATGACTGTAATGCCCAGGCCAATGACGATAATCACAGCAGCGAAAAGATAAGGATAGTTGATGTTTACGTCAAATAGTAATCCTCCCATAGATGGCCCGGCGATATTCCCTAAGCTCGTATAGGTGGAGTTCATTCCAGCAACGAATCCTTGTTCTTTCCCGGCAGCTTTTGATAAAAATGTCGTCAATGCCGGACGAAGCAAGTCAAATGCAAGGAAGATGAAGCAGGTTACCACAAGAACTGCCAAAAAGCTAGAGATCATAGTGGACGCTACCGCAAAAATTGCACCGACGATTAAACATAGTTGGATAAGCTTCTTTTCGCCGAGAACATCTACCAGTTTACCAAACATAAATACTTGCACAACAACTCCGAAAATAGAGCTTATTGTAATGATAATTGCAATATCCTTCGGCGTGAAGCCGAATTTATGATCAGAAAATAGACTAAAAACAGTTTCATAGGCTGATAAACCAAAAGCGAGTACAAATACAATGATGAACGCAATAAAGTAAAGCGGATTAAGTGATCTTTTTAAATCGCCTATAAAGTTTGTTTGCTTTGTATTAGCAGAAACTTTTGCAAGCTGTTCCTTTGTCAGCGGCTCTTTTAAAATGAATATTGATGAAAGGCATGCTAAAAAAGCAATGGCTGCTGCAAGGAAGAAGGGCAAGCGTATACCATATTCTGCAATAAAGCCACCGATCCCGGGTCCTATTATAAAGCCCAAGCTAATGGCGGCTGAAATATAGCCCATTGCTTTTGGCCTTTCCTTAACGGATGTAATATCCGCAACATATGCAGTAACACCTGGCATAATAAAGGCGGCACTGATCCCCCCTAGGATCCTTGATAAATAAAACACCGATACGTTTGTCCCTACACCGAAGATAAGTTCTGAAACACCAAAAAGGAATAAACCGATGATGATGATTTTCTTTCTGCCGTAACGGTCAACCCAACGACCTGCGAATGGCGACATAACGAGCTGTGATACCGCAAATACGGCAACCAGATAGCCCATCGTACTTCCTGATAAATGCATGATATTCATAAATGACGGCATAACGGGGATGATGAGTCCAATTCCCAGAAAAGCAATGAATATATTGCTTAGTAGAATAATCAATACCGCCTTTTGTTCTTTAATTGGTTTAATCATGTAGTAACACCTCTTTCAATGTGAATCATTTTTGTGAAATCCCTCTCCAAAACACTTTCCAAGAGGCAGCTAATTTATCCTTCAGCCGTTTCTCATCATTGCCGTATACAAGTTCAAGCAAAATGGAATCCACTACTCCCAAGAAAGCATAGGTCGGCGTTATGGCTGCATCTTCGACGATTAATTTGGCATTGATCCAATCCTGGAACTTACATTCCAGGATCGCTTGCACCTTTTCCTCGATATCTATGACTTCCTGCCCGATTTCTTTTTCAAGATGCGCTGGCGGAAAAAAGGACATACGCAGCCAAAACTTTATATGCTCATTTTTTTGGAAAAGATCGATGACCAATTGTAAGAATCCGTATAAATCTTTTTCAGGATTTTTTGAATCAACTTTACTGAAATATTGGAGTTTCGAAGATAGCTCAGTCTCTTTCGCATCACGTAAAACTTGAAGAAATAGATCATCCTTGCCTTTAAAATGGGCGTAAATGGATTGCTTTTTCATGCCGACTTCTTCAGCTATTTGAGAAAGCGAGGCTCCTTCATAACCATGAATCGTGAAATATTTAAGAGCGGCTTCTTTAATTTCGTTACTTTTCAATAATATCACCTCATAATTTAACGAACGTTCGTCAGTTATAATAGCAAATTAAATAAATATATGCAAGCGAATAAGTTTATACAATGGTATTTTGCAACAGAAATCATTAGATATGCAATCAAGGCTATTCACTAAATTCCCGCATATATTTCTATATGGATAATAATGAGACAGGTGGGATGAAGTTGGATACATATGACATCAGAAAAGTGATTCATTACTATTGCGCAAAAATACAAGAAACGAATCATCCTTATTATTGGTACTGTTTGGCTGAGACTCAAAGTAGGGCCGGATTAACGAATGAAGCACTGCAAACGATTGATAACGCCTTGTCGTTTCCAAATCCTTTTCCTTCAAGGCAGGAACTGCTAGACATGCAATTGAACCTCCAAACTGTTCTTTCAAGAGAAATGAACTTGAGCAGAACAGTCATAGTGACCTCAAAGCAAGGCGATATTGATGGGGACGGGATAAAGGACAATGTTTTTCTTACCGCAAACAAAACCCCTGATAGCCCTTTTTGGAGGAATATAACTTTGGTTATCCAAAATGGGAGGACTAATCAATATGAACAAGTTCCCATGAAAAATAACGCAGGATATAATCCGACCCTTTTTCTTGGTGATTTTACAGGTAATAAGGGGGAGGACATTTTAGTGGTCATTGATACAGGAGGGAGCGGTGGTTCCATTTATGCGTATGTTTTTTCATATCTTAACGGTCGACTCATGACCATTTTTAATTCAGATACATTCAATGAAACCTTTAAATACGATGTTAAATATGAAAACCAATACAAAGTAAAGCTGAACAGTTATTACCTAAAAGAAATGTACATTCTTGACCTTACATATAAGGATAAGGAATATCTATCTGAAATTTATAACGAGGATGGTGTATTGAAGGCGCCGATAGAAGGATGGGTCAATCCTTTATCAGGTTTATATCCGGTTGATTACAATAGGGATGGCATATATGAACTCGAAGCGTATCAGAGAATCGCAGGGAGGTATAATGCCGACTCTCTAGGATTTGTACAGACCGTATTGAAATGGAACGGGCAAGCGTTTGTTCCTGACCGGCAGAATGTGGCTATTTTTGGTGGAGAAGTATAGCACATTGGAGGTTCATGAACAAGGTACGGGCGAATCTTCGCCCAAAAGATGGCTGAAATTATTCTTGGTACTGGTTCAGATGACTGTGCAGAACGAAAATTCCAATGCATACGAAGATAATTGAACCGCTTTCTATCAGTGTGGCGGTTTTTTGCCTTCTATTTGATTCAACAAACTTTTTCGAAGGGGAGTAATGCTAATTATTTTTTAGTAGGCAATGCCTACACGGGATTTTAAATAATCGCTACTATTTATTTGGCTAAATGCAAATTCTGCTGTATCCGGCACGGATATTTCAACTCCATCCTCCGGCAAAAATTCACCTTCTACACGATATGTACCAACACTTTCTCCATCCGGCAAATACGTAGGACAGACAATAGTCCAGTGAAGTGTTGATTGTTTAAGCATCTCGTAAACTTTATGATGTTCTTTCGCTGCACGTGTAGACTTCTGCTTTGATTCACTTGATTGATAACGCAGAGAATTTGGGGTTGTTCTACTTTGCAGGATACCTGCTGTTCCAATGGTTATAATTCGTTGTATTCCTTCGTATTCCATTGCTTCGATAATTAGTGGCATACTTGCTGATAAAGTGGTTGTCCCATCAGTATTCAGTGCACTAATAACTACATCAATTCCATGCATGGCACGTACGATATCATCTTTATTTAAAACATTACCTTGAATGATGGTTAAATTGGCATTGTTTATTTGAATCTTCTCTGGAGTGCGAACTAAAACTGTAACATGATGTCTGTCTTCCAGACCATAAGTAACTAATTGACCCCCAACTCGTCCAGTTGCACCCAAAATTAAAATATTCATAGAAACGAACCTCCTTTTGCGAATACAATCATTCCACTAACATTATATCGTCATTTTCAACTAATGGGAGCTTTAGTGCAATTCGCATCATAATTCAGCGTTTGCTGGCGGTACCCCAAGAAGAAAAACATTCGTTGATAAAGAAACAAAATGGGCCGCTCAAAAGCTTCATGAGTGGCCCATTTGAAGAAAAAATATAAAAACGATTTAAAACGAGTCAATAGCGACTACAATACCTCCCCTAATATTCCTGTCCTTCTTTCGATTTTAGAAAAGAATCAACTGAGTCATCTAATAATTTCTCCCGATTAGGATCTTCATTGACATCTGTATCCACTTCCATTACGTCGTTATTTAATTTACTAACCTGACTTTTATGTTGAGCTGGATTATGGATGTTATTTTTTTTGTTTTGCATATAAACTCCTTCTTTAAAAGATATTTTTAATTTAGTATGAACAATTGGTCCAAAATGAAATCCAATATACTGTAAGATTATTTCAGCTTTTTTCCAGAATTGAGCTCTGTTGTCTTGATGGAAGGTTGAAAAAGTATAAATGATTTTATTTTGGGTATTATTGACTGAATATTATAAATATTGTGATATTTAATTTGTGAATGCAGTTACGAAACAGAGTTTTATATTCAAAACAATCAGTTCGATTTTCCTTGAATAATCTTACAGGAGGTTTTTGTTATGAAGAAAAGAATAAGGAATACTTCTATTTGCTCTTTGTTGGTAGTTTCAAGAATTCTATCATTATCATTATTTCTGCCTTCTTTTGGCCAAACAGCTGTACAGCAAACGGATTTTAAAGTAACTCTATTAGGAACAGGTTCTCCACTTTTAAGTACATCTCGATCTGGTCCAGCCACACTTGTAGAAGTTGGTGATGAAAAACTCCTCTTTGATGCTGGACGTGGAACTGCTTTACAATTATATAAAGCGAATATGCTACCAGGCAGTGTTGACAAGTTATTTCTTACTCATTTGCATTCGGATCATACAATCGGCATACCAGACATATGGCTTACAGGTTCTTTACCAACAGGAGGGAAAAGAGAGCAAGCATTTAAGATTTGGGGACCTATGGGAACCGAGAAAATGATGTTACATATGAATAAAGCATTTAAAGCCGATTTGGATGCAAGAGATGATTCTGGAAATGGAAACGTTGAAGGAGCAAGTATTGCCGCAAATGATATCAAGGAGGGTATTGTCTATAACAAAAAGGGAATTGAAGTGATAGCATTCAAGGTTGACCATAAATCAATTGAGCCTGCTTTCGGATATCGGGTTAATTACAAAGGACATTCAGTAGTTATCTCAGGTGACACCCGCTATAATGAAAATCTAATTAAATTTGCTAAAGGTGCTGACGTAGTTATTCATGAGGTTGCAGCTGCAAGACCAGATAATGAATCAGAATCAATAGCAAATATACTTGATCTTCACACAACACCCGAGGAAGCAGGTAAAGTCTTTAGCCAAATACAACCAAAACTTGCTGTGTACTCACATATTGTATTATTGGGTGGATTAACAGAAGAAAAAGCTAATTTGCTCGAAAGAACAAAAAAAACATATGAAGGAACAATTATAGTAGGTGAGGATTTGTTGTCCATTGAAATAGGGGACAAGGTACAAGTGCAACAGCCGGGAAACGAGGCGAACTATGGGGAAAAATAAACGACTAGCTTCAGCTTTTTAATGAAAGAGAGGGCTTACTTCAAAGGTAGGTTGCTGATGCAACCTTTTTGTATGAAAACATATTCGTGAAAGGCCATACTAAAATAAGCCCACCATATTCTAATTTTTTTGAAGGACGTAAATGTACTATGTCGTTAGTTTAACTGGTTATGCAGTTTGTTGTTCAGATGGAGCGATTGTATAGCCTTTCTTTTTTAGGTATTCGATCATTTTTAATTCTTTGTTCATTTGTTTTTCTTCAAGGTAATTTGAGCCTAGTTCTTGATAGGGTTCCCCTGTTTTTAAGATGTTGTAAGCAATCGTTAATAGTAAATGAGCAGAAGCGATTCGTCCCTTCATTTTTCCCTGCCGTTTGGTAATCCTTTTTCGATGTGAAGCAATTCGATTATTTTGCCTTGATGTCGCTAGTACACACTCTACAGCCATCGTTTTTAAAGCTTTGTTACCTTGTGTGGTTTTACTCGTTTTTTTTTACCAGCACTTTCGTAATTTCCGGGACTCACACCAGCCCAAGAGGCAAGGTGTTTAGCTGACTTAAATACGGACATATCAACGCCCATCTCTGCAATAAAAGTAGCTGCGGCAGCTTTGTTCACACCAGGTATTCCATCCAATAATTCTACTTCTTTACGATAGGGGGACAGGAGTTGATCGATTTGTTTTTCCAATTCTTCTATGGCTTTTTCTAAATAACTCATATGCTCCCAATGGTAACGCAACATATCACGATGATGACGGCGAATACGACCATTAATTGCACTGGCAATGTCAGTAATACTTGCTTTTGTTCGCCAATCCACCATTTTTCGAAGACCATCGGTCTCTATTTTTTCACCGTTTAGAATCGCTTCAAGGATACGGCGTCCCGATACACCAAAAATGTCTGATAGTACGGATGTTAGCTTGATATTAGCATCTTGAAGAATTTTGTGAATGCGATTCTGCTCTGAGGTGCGATGATGAATCAATTTTTTTCGATAACGAGTAAGATCTCGTAAATCACGAATATCCTCCGGTGGAACAAAATTGCTTTCAATAAGTCCGCATCTTAGAAGCTTGGCAAGCCATTCGGCATCTTTCACATCAGTTTTACGCCCTGGAACATTTTTGACATGTCTGGCATTGGCAAGAACAAGGTGAAAAGAATCTTCGAGTATATTCCATATTGGTTTCCAGTAGACTCCAGTACTTTCCATCACAACATCGGATACCCGAAGGGTAGTTAACCAATCACTTAAAGCCAAGAGTCCTGTTGTTGTAGTTGAAAAAGTTTCAATAGAGGTATTTGGCTTTTTATCTAATGGACCAAATAATACACAGGCTACTACTGTTTCTTGGTGTACATCTAGGCCAGCACACCGTTCAATCATTGCTTCCATAGGAGAATCACCTCAATAAAAGATTAACAATACATATGACAGGAGATTTGTTACAAAAATTTTTGTATACGTACTTGTAGTACACTAAATGGTTCTTCAATACTGTCACAACCAGTTTCTTATACAGGGTATCTTCCTTAAGATCCACCAAAAAAGGTTCAGCCTGGTTGTATTGTTATCATCCATTATCGTCAAGGAGTTAAAGGGTTAGACTCTATTTTGAGTTTAGATTTTCGTAGTAGATGGTGGCGGCGAGAATCGCCGCCATAGAAGTTTCTTATGCAACTAAAGGTGTAGGCAGTTAAAAAAAGTGCCGATAGTTGACTCAATTGATAAAATTGGAGAAGTGTTAATTCCAGGTGAAGTACCAGGTGAGATAGACTAACCAGAAGAGCAAAGGAATTATCATTAAAAGGGCGCTTGAATTTAATAAAAGGAGAGCACATATTATACGTGACTAATATGCGCTCTCCTTTATAGGAATTTTTAATGTTGTAGGTCTTAAAATCTAATGCTCTAATACCATTCACAATTGAATAAGGAAGTATTAATTAAAACGGATACCCATTTAATACTGTGCCAAAAAGATCGAATTCAGGATCTTTTGACTGGGTTATTGGAGGGGCTTCGGATCGCCCTATTGAAGAGTTGAAAACAGCCTTACCTTCAACTGACTCTACAGAGTTTTCGTCATTCTCTTTATGCAATGGGTTATCAATCATACCCAAATCAACTCCTTTTTATAAGATTTACGAATGGTAAGTTATTAATTCCCTAAATATTTTGATTTTATGCAAAAAATATGATGATGACTGGGGTTCGTTGAAATGAACGGGTAAGAACTTGTAAGCAATCGTGCTAAAATTTTTATTACAGAATGCTTAATGATTATTTTATGTTCATAAAAAAGATTGGTACCGATTTTTTGATTGATGAGATGAGGGGGGGGTGAAATTCCATGCAGGATCATTATCGATACCTGTCCACGAATTATTTTTTGTGCATCGCCCTTATTAGTAGCAAAAGGATTGAAAAACATCATTCCATCCCTCCGATACACATTGTTACAGGAAGCTCAAGCGGTTGGACAAGTTCTATTCTATTAAAGAAGATCAAAGTGAAGTTAGAATCCTTTGCTTGTTAATAAAGTAAGCCCACTCAGAAAAGCCGATTTCCTTTAGTCTTTTTTGAACTTGTTCAAATTCATCTCCAATACGTTCAGGTGTATGTGAATCTGATCCAAATGTTACCTTCACATTATAGAAATGAGCTCGTTCTAAAATGTCATCTGCCGGATACCACCCGCCGCAATCTTTTGTTTTACCAGAGGTATTGATTTCAATGGCGATATCTTCCTGACTAATGATTTTTAACGTTTTTTCAATACTGTCTGTTTCAATGGATGAAAAGGCTGGATAAAACCCTTTCATTGCATCAATATGGCCTAAGATTTGAAACATTCCGCTTTTTGCAGATTTCTGTATTAATTCATAGTATTCATTTTTTAGTCTTGACTGTTCTTTAGACGTTAAACCATTCCAACGCCCTTTTTTAAAAATGCTAATTTCTTTAACATAATGAACAGATCCAATTATGTAGTCAAAAGGGTGTAAAAGATATTGATCACGGTAGACCTCAATGTGATCAGGGAAGAAATCACTTTCCATTCCTAATAACACGTGAATTTTACCTTCATATTTCTCTTTTAAGCGAAGTACTTCATCTATATAAGGGACAAGTTCACTTTTAGCCATTGCAATAGTTGGGTAGAGATGGTCTTCCTCACTATAAAAATATGGAGAATGATCAGAAATCCCAATATATTGCAAGCCGTATTCAATGGCTTGCTTTACATAATCCTCAATTGTGCCGATAGCATGTCCACAGCGATCATGGTGAGTGTGCAGATCAAATTTAATTGAATTCGTCATTTCTTTAGGCCTCCTAAAATGAACCAGATTGTCTTATTTTATCATATCCAAAATTCACATTCTTCCTCACAAATTGAAAGAAGATTTATACCTTCCTTAAATCTGCCTAGGATATATAAAAAAAGCTTGGTGCTGCCCCTCGAAAACAATTTCATTTAATTTAATGCATATCAATTAAAGATATTTTAGTTCGAGTAAACGTATAAATGTTGAATTTCCTAGACAAACTAGAATGTTCAAATATGTAAAAGGAAAGGAAAGATACAGAATGACAAAGGTATTGTACATCACTGCTCATCCTCATGATGACAAACAATCTTACAGTATGGCCGTCGGAAAAGCATTTATTGACACTTATAAAGAAGTAAATCCTAGCCATGAAATCGTGAATATTGACCTTTATAAAGAAAATATTCCTGCAATTGATGTAGATGTTTTCAGTGGTTGGGGGAAACTTCAATCTGGAAAGGGTTTTGAAGAACTTTCGTCTGAAGAGAAAGCGAAAGTTAGTCGACTCTCAGAGTTATGTGAGCAATTTATAGCTGCCGATAAATATATATTTGTAACACCATTATGGAATTTCTCATTCCCACCAGTAATGAAGGCATATATTGATTCCGTTGCAGTTGCAGGTAAAACCTTTAAATACACCGAACAAGGCCCAGTTGGTCTTTTGACTGATAAGAAAGCCTTGCATATTCAAGCTCGTGGAGGTATTTATTCAGAAGGGCCTGCGGCTGAAATGGAAATGGGTCACCGATATCTAAATATCATTATGCAATTCTTCGGAGTGCCTTCCTTTGAAGGTGTATTCGTTGAAGGACATGCAGCAATGCCTGATAAAGCACAAGAAATAAAAGAAAATGCTATAGCACGATCAAAAGATTTAGCCTCTACTTTTTAAATCAAAGAGTCAACAACTTGTTGGCTCTTTTTTTGTCATAATGAACTGTTGATATGTGGATTTATTTTTACTTCACCAATTAGGCGCATTTCTCTAATAAAGGGGTGTGCTTTTTTATTTAGTCCGCTAAAACGAACATGGAATTATATTAATCATTGTATAAAAAGTCAGAAAAATATAAAATATATTCAAATCGGTTTTTTCTGTGATTATTTTATGGGAACAAATTTAGCTTACGATTGTAAGAACAAGCTTTACTAATCATTAAAATTTTTATTTTGAAATTACATTTCTTAAAAGAAAAGAGTGAGTTTTATGATGAAAGACATTAAAAATATCTATTGTGTAGGTCGAAATTATGCTTTGCATGCAAAAGAGTTGAATAATGAAATACCAACTTCCCCTTTTTTGTTTTCAAAACCAACTCATTCGCTTGTGGAAGCAAATGGTAAGTCCATTATGTTGCCGAGTAATAAGGGTTCCGTTCACTTTGAAACTGAACTTGTCATACATATCGCAAATCAGTACGAATCAGGAATGAAAGTAGATGAAATAGTAGATGCCATGGCAATTGGGTTGGATTTAACACTTAGAGATGTTCAATCACAGTTAAAACAAAAACAGCATCCTTGGCTTTTGGCTAAAGGATTCAAAAATTCAGCTGTTCTTAGTGAATTTATTCCGTTTCCAGGTGTCGAAGCATGTGAACAATTAGATTTTTCACTTTTAAAAAATGGAGAGCGTGTACAAGTAGGAAATATTAAAGACTTACTATTTGATTTGCAAACCATTATAGAATTTACAGCAGAGCATTTTGGGCTTGGGAAAGGAGATATTATTTTTACCGGTACTCCAAGTGGCGTCGGTCCTCTTTCAGATCAAGACAAGCTTTCATTAAACTGGGGTGGAAATGAAATAGGATCATGTTCAATCACATTGCATTCCATAAAAAAATAGCAGTCATTTTGACTGTTTTTTTTATGGAATAACTCAATTTTAGACAAAAAGAAGAAACTCGTCTAAAATGAAAAGAACAATATTGCATACATGGAAACTGCCAATATGGCACGCACTTTTTAAAAAAGTTTGACCATTAAATTCTGGCTTTGGTAAAATTATTTTTTATGGAATATTTTAGAACCATTTAAATGCATAATGATAATCGATTAAAGTACCATATTATAATTATAAAGGATAGAACAGGGTGGAATGTGCATGAAAAACAACCAAGAAAAGAAGTATTTAGATAATTGGCTATCTCTTACTAATATTCAAATGAGCATTACGAATGAGCTAGAAAGTGCTTTGCAAAAAAATCATAACCTTTCGTTAAAAGAGTTTTATGTTCTTTATTTTTTATCCAAAACAAGTGATAAACAATTGAGGCTACAACAATTACAAGAGATGGTAGGATTAAGCCAAAGTGCTATATCTAGGCTAGTAGGCAGGTTAGAAGCAAAAAGCTGCGGAGCATTACAAAGGCATATATGTGAAGATGATCGAAGAGGCATCTACACACGTTTAACCACATTAGGTGAAGAAAAACTACAAATTTCCTTAAATACTTTTCATGAAATTCTGCACTCTGCTTTTTCAAAAGGAAACCTTCAAGATGAATTACATTCTTTAATCAAGAAATTATAATATGGTTCTTACATTTTTTATGTAATAAGTGAAGTCGGTTATTTCTATATATATTAGATAGGAATATACCTTTAGCCCAGTAAGGTATAAATGAACTGATTTGTTGACAAAAAGAGAAGTGCTAATCCGGATTTGAATGTAAGCGCATGCATTTAAAGAAAAAAGAATATTCAAAGCGAAAATATGCTTAGTCGGTTGTCTCCCCCTAAGTAAGGTGAATGTTTACTTAGATTGGGGGTGATTCTGCTTAGCATAAGTAAATCTTAAAGAAGAATTAAAGAAAATCGTGATAACTTTCAAAAGTGATAAAAAAACATTGTCGTGAATTTGGATACGATTAAGAATGGATACTATGCCTTTTTCGTTCACTCCTTTTCCGTGAGAGTATAAGGGCAATTTTTATACAAATATGTTGAATTTGGATTATAAAAACTCTTGATGAAATGGACCAAAGAGGGCCAATAGTCACTAAATGAGAAAATTATTTACTTTATCAGAATGCATAAAGCTCCTTAAAGTTTCAAAGGCGCCCTTTTCATAATCGAAACAACTTATCATGCCTATTTTACTTTCATCGCAAACACTCCCTTTTCGCCTTTAATTGATTAAGACTGCTAAAACAAGTTTTGCGCCTTTATTTGCAAGTTCTCTAGCAGTCACTCTCCAATTTACGGATTATGTAATACATAAAGATTCTCCTCCATTCCTGGTTAATCGTTAAAGTCATCTTTAAGGCAAGGCGTTTTTTTAATTTTTATTTTAATATTATGAGTTGTGTTAAAGTTTACTTTAACGCTTATATTAATGTTGAAGGGAACAATATCTATCTGATCAAAGTGAGGAAAGGAAGGGATATAGAAGAGGAGATAATCAACTTTAATTCTCATCATAAAAATGATGCTTTTGAGATTGAAATGTACTAATAATAACGATGGAGGTTAATGGAATGGAATTTCATATAAAAGAGGCTGCTGCAAGGGTAGGTTTACCTACACATACACTTCGATATTATGAACAAGAGGGTCTTCTACCCTATGTAAAAAGAGATGTCAATGGAAATCGTATTTTTGAGGAGGCAGATTTAACGTGGTTAGAGTTTATTGTATGTTTACGGAAAACTGATATCGCTCTTTCGGAATTACGTAAGATTGTTGAGTTAACACAAGAAGGTGATTGTACATTCTCCCTACGCAAACAGATATTTGAAAAACATAAAGAGAAAATGATGGAAAAACAAAGAGAATTGGATACAGCTTTTAAAAAAATTGAAACGAAAATAGAGTACTACGATAAATTAGAAAAGATGTATCAAGAAGAAAAAGAAAGTGTGTCGCCTAAAGCTTAATTAAGAAATTAACAGATCGTTTCTCTTAGCCATTGGACAAAGTGCACTAAATTTTATGGCGTACTTTAGAGTGTAATGGGAATAAATATATGTATAAAACAGTAAAAATGATTTTTGGGGAAATTTGTAAGATCATTTCATTTATTGCTATAGTATGGTTGTTTAAATGCTAATGAATGGTACGGAGACCCCCCTCAGAATCTATCTCACCTTTATTAACTTCATGAAGTAAATTATTTCGTTTAGCTATCATTTTCCTCTCCCATTTTCATGATAAATTATAAAACTTTGCTTAATATATCAATTTTCTTAAATAATCTTCATATTCTTGTAAGAGCAGAGAGTGATTGATTCAAACCCGAGATGTATACTGAGATAACATAAAATAAAAATATTAAGCTAATTGATTTTTAGGACGAATGATCAACTCATTAATAGTAACGTCCTCAGCAAGTTCTATTTCAAAAGCACTTGTGCAGTATTTTTAGCTGTATTAACCCCTATATATATCATGGTAAGTATGTCCAGATTTTTATTTATATAATTAAGAAAACCTTCAGAACGCGATTTCAGGAAATAAAGTTGGGGTAGCCCATTCAATTGGCTACCCCAACTTTCATCAGGCACTGTACAAGATGCCAGAAGACATCTTTCCGAATTACAAGGTAGAAATGTCAATAACGAATCGATAACGCACATCACTACGGAGAATGCGCTCATACGCTTCATCTACTTGATCAGCACGGATTACTTCAATCATAGGAGCAATGCCATGTTGAGCAGCAAAATCAAGCATTTCTTGTGTTTCGCGAATTCCACCAACAAGTGAACCAGCAATACTACGACGACCCATGATTAGAGAAAACACACTGTATTGATCTGGATCGGCTGGTGCACCGACATTGACAAGTGTTCCATCTACACGAAGCAAGGATAAATATTGATCAACATTCAGATTTGCCGACACAGTATTTAAGATGAGGTCAAAACGACCAGCTAATTCAGTAAATGTAGTAGGCTCATTGGTTGCAAAGTAATGGTCTGCGCCAAAACCTAGAGCTTCCTCTTTTTTATTTATAGAACGACTCAAGACCGTTACCTCAGCACCCATAGCATGTGCAAATTGGATAGCCACGTGTCCGAGACCTCCCATTCCCACAATGGCTACCTTCTTACCTGGACCAGCGTTCCAGTGTTTCAAAGGAGAGAATGTGGTGATACCTGCACATAAGAGTGGGCTTGCCACATCCATTTCCAAACCGTCCGGGATACGAACAACGAATCCTTCCTTTACGACGATTTTTTGGCTATATCCACCGTATGTTGGATTTCCATCATAGTCTAATGAGTTATATGTGTTGATAACGCCTTTTGTACAAAATTGCTCCTCACCACTTAGGCAGTATTCGCACTCTCCACAGGAGTTAACAAAGCAACCAACGCCAACGCGTTCACCAACCGCGAATTTTGTAACGGCTGAACCTACTGCTGCTACGACCCCCGCAATTTCGTGACCAGGAACCATTGGGAAAATCCCACCGCCCCATTCATCAAATGCACTGTGAATGTCAGAGTGGCAGATACCACTAAATTTAATATCGATTAAGACGTCATCTGGTCGTAATTCTCTACGCTCAATAGTAGTATGTTCAAATTTCGCCTTTGCACGTGGAGCACTTAGAACACGTGTCGAATTTACGTTGTTATGATTATTACACATAAAATAAAACACAATCCTTTCCTAATAAAAATATTAAGTTCACTGAAGAAATCACATCAACTCATTATTCATAATGTATTTAAGCAGTGACAAAACTATCTTAATCCTTAAAGTGGACTTTAAAGCAAGGAATTTTCCTTAAATTCTTTTGTCTTTTTTCTTAACATATTTTTACTGAATGATACAAAGCCAAATTATCAACTAATTGATCTAGTGAAGATGAAAAATTCACTTAATTTTACCAGCAGCTTTTATGCAAACTCTAAAGCCTATAATCATGATGTAGAATTCTATTTGGTTTTTTCCAGCCTCTTTTAAGTTGACTTAAAGTCGACTTTAAATTGAAAGGGTATTTCAAAAGATGTGATGAATTAATTATGAATACAATTATTCAACAATGGAACAATCAAGAGAAAACTGAAAAATTAGGTGTTTCACCTGAAGATATTAAGCCCAATGCAGCAGTTCTAGGTTATGGTGCCGTAAAGAACTCCATGAGTGCAGAGAGAGAATGTTATGTTCCACCGAGGTTTGGAGATATTGCGAGAGAAAAGCCTCCTCAATTGGAATTGGTCGATTATAGTGAACCGCATACCCATAGCGCGGCCAAGTATTACGCGGATGAACGATCCTGGAACTGGGAAGGTAAAAGTGGCAGTTGACTTTGCATATGGGCAAATTTTTCGTGAAGATGTTGCAACAGCTATTATTTATGCACTGGAGAATGATCGTACGGTGAAGTATGTAGTTTCTGTATTCTCCCACTGCCACATAAATTGAATAAAGCATCGATTCTATAGATTCGATGCTTTATTTTAATAATTTATTAAACCATTCATCATCGACAGGTTCTAACCATTCTGTTTCTCCCGGCGTCATTGCTAAGTGTACAAACCAGCTGTCTTTTGTCGCACCGTGCCAGTGTTTTACATGCGGCGGAATGTTTACTACATCGCCTTTTTTGAGTAATTGAGCTGGTTTGTCTACTTCTTGAAACCAACCCTCACCACCTGTCACTAACAAAACTTGTCCAACTTTATGAGAGTGCCAGTTATTGCGAGCTCCTGGAGAAAAGGTTACATTCCCGATTGATGCATTGAGTGGCTTCTCATCGGTGAATACCATTTGTAAGTACGCATCTCCTATAAAGTTCGCTTCAACTTTTTCTCCCAATGGAAAGATTGTGCTCTTGCTTAATTCTTCGTGTGCCATATTTAATCCCTACTTTCTTTTAATCGTTATAAATTTCTTTTGCTATGTTAAATGCTGACCAAGCTTTAGGCCATCCTGCATAGAACGAAAGATGAGTGATGACTTCCGCAATTTCCTCTTTCTTCACTCCGTTTGCTTTCGCTTTTTGAAGGTGTGGCGTCAATTGTTCAAAGTTTCCTCCAGCAATTAATGCAGAAACCGTAATCAGACTGCGGTCACGTGGAGCTAGTTCTTTTTCTCGTGACCAAACTTCACCGAATAAAACGTCATCGTTAAGTTCAGCAAATTTGGGAGCGAACTCTCCCAACAAGTCTCGTCCAGCTGTTTGTTTTTCTGCCATGTTTAATCACTCCATTTATTCATTTTCTATTCGTTACACGGTGTAGTATAGGGCTTAAAGTAAACTTTAAGTCAACAAAAATAATAAAAGTTTTTTTCTACAGCCTAAGAAATTGCTCCTTGACGTAATGTTAGCTTTAAATGATAAGTTCGATACTTATAGGAGAGTGAGGTGAAGAAAATGAATATTGCATCAGAAGCAAGGCAATTTAACCTAACACAAGCAACACTCAGATATTACGAACGCGTAGGTTTGATTTCACCGATCCACTGAAGGAAAGTTGCGATATTTCTTTCAGTGATAGTATTTTCAAGTGGAAGTATCTTTTATGGTATTGCGAAAACCTCAGTGTAAAAAAAGTACGTTAATCGTTATGCAATTGAAGCAGCTATCTCGGCGTTTAGAGAAGGTGAACCTAGCATCAGAAAAAAGATGACGTACTCCATTATCATATGAAGATCACCTACTGCGGTAAAATCATTTGAAACTATTTTCATTTTACGACGTATTACTATCAGGGATCATTTTTGAAATCTCATGAAATACGAATAGATTTCTTGTCATTTCTTACTTAGGGCCATATTACTTATATTCTTAAGACGGTTTGAGAAAATTTCGAAAGGAAGAGGAAGCATGTTCAAAAAAATTTTAGCAAGTTTAGGAAAAGGAGCCGCAACTGTAGATTTACAATGTAGTAATCGTAACTATCAAGCGGGAGAAAGCATTGAAGGGGAGGTTGTCATTCAAGGCGGTGAGGTGGAACAGAAAATTAATCAATTGACTGTCCGGTTTATGATGAATGTGGTATTAAAACAAGGAAGCGTTTCTAAGGAAGTTGCCAATATACCATTAGTTAATCGAGATTGTATTCAGCCCAAAGAACGTAAGGTCATTCCTTTTCATTACGTCCTACCTACTAATATACCTATTTCAAGGGGAACTGTCTCATACTATCTAGATACACATCTTGATATTGAGGGTGGGGTTGACCGCAAAGATGTAGACCGGCTAGTCATCCAATCCCAGAAATCTATCCAATCCATTTTTAATGCAATGAATCAATTAGGTTTTCGCGAGACTGCCAACTCGGGTAAACTCGACCAATATGGACAGGAATTTGCTTTTTTTCCCACTCAACAATTCATGGGACAGGTAAATGAAGTTGAAATGCGGTTTGCCAATGAAGAAACAGGTATCCGGGTCTGGATGGAAGTTGATTGTAAAAGCGGCTATAAGGAAATTGAAGCAAAACGTGAGTTTCATTTAGATCAAAATGTTCTCGAGCAGGAAGCCGAACTTGAAAAACTACTTGGAAAATATATATCGGAAGCTATTGATCAGCCTTATGCTTTTACACAGCCGTTCTCTTATTCTACAAACCATCATCATGGTCTCGCTTCCCAATTAGGAAACGCTATACCTGGAATGGTTGGTGGATTAGCAGTGGGTGTTTTAGGGTCGATGTTAATTACTGAGATGATGGATGGTTTTGATGTTGAGGAAATGTTTGAAGAAGCAACAGAAGATCTTGATGGAGGATTTGATTCGTTTTTTGATAGTGGGGATGGGGAATCCTAAGTAAGCCATTAGATAGTCCTGGTGTTAACCCAATATAGTTAGTGAGAGTATTTGCTTGAGTGCTAGAAAAGACTTGATGTAAATACTTTAATATGTTTGTAAGCTCTGTTAAGAGGAAACTTTACAGAGCTTTTTTTTTATTCAAGTAACTGGACATTGGCGCAAACTATTCACCGAAGTTAAGCAATCATTAAATGTTTACTATAGAACAGTTCAGTAAAAACGAAGTCATCTCTAGCCGATTGTGATATTTAAGGTATAATGATAGGGGAAAGATATTTTGTAACGGATTAGGTGAAGATGATCATGAAGCTAATCATTGCGGAGAAACCAGATCAAGGTTCAACGCTAGCGGCTCAATTTAAAACGAAGAAACAGCAAGGCTATATAGAAATCATGCCGAATGAACTTTTTCCCGATGGAGCTTATGTAACTTGGGCCGTCGGGCATTTATGTCAACTCGTTTCGCCGGAAACCTATCATTCAAAATGGAAAAAATGGTCGATGGAAACGTTGCCGATGATTCCTGAGAAATTTCAATATGAAGTGACCCGACAGAAGGCAAAGCAATTCAATGTCGTAAAGACGTTGCTTAGGAAACCGGAAGTCGATGAAATCATTCATGCAGGTGATGCCGGGCGTGAAGGAGAATTGATTGTACGCAATATCGTTAATTTATGCAATGCCAATAAACCGATGAAACGGTTATGGATTTCCTCTTTGACCCCAAAAGCGATTTATGAGGGATTCCAAAATCTGAAGAACGAAGAAAAAACCAGGCCGCTCTATTATGAAGCGTATACGAGAGCTTGTGCGGATTGGGTTGTGGGAATGAATGCGTCGAGAGCGTATAGTATTTTATTGCAACAAAGGGGCGTTTCGGATGTGTTTTCAGCTGGAAGGGTCCAGACACCGACTCTTGCTTTGATTGTGAAGCGGGAATTGGAAATTGAGCAATTCAAGTCCGAGCCGTTCTGGGAAGTGTTCGCTGACTTCAAGATGGATGGAAAGAAGTATCAGGGAAAATGGCAGCAGAACAATGATCCGAGAATCAAGACAAAAGAAATGGCTGAAAAAATTGCCGCCTTTTGCAAGGGTAAGGAAGCTGAAATTGCTGAAATGGATACAGAAAGGAAAGAATTTCAGCCGCCTTTGTTATTTAATCTTTCGTCATTGCAGGCGACAGTAAACAAGATTTATAAATATTCACCAAAACAGACGCTTGATATTGTACAAAGTTTATATCAAAAAGGGATTGTTTCTTATCCACGTTCAGATTCCAATTATGTGACGGAGGGGGAAGCCGAAACATTTCCCGATATTTTGCAAAAACTAAGTGGATTTTCAGAATATGAATCCTTGTTTCCTTTGCCACAACCGAACATCATGAATAATAAACGGTTTGTAAACGAAAAGAAAGTGACTGATCACTATGCAATTATCCCGACGGAGCAAGTAACCGACCCTAAGCGGCTTTCCGCTGAAGAACGGAATATATATGACTTGGTGGTACGCCGGTTGATTGCGGCCCATTATGAGAAAGCCATTTTCGATTACACTACCATTAAAACGCTAGTCGATGAGCGTGCCGAATTCATTTCTAAAGGCAAGCAGCAGATCCAAGAGGGTTGGCGCAAAGTGATTTTCCAAAATGACAAGGATGATGATGATATCATTTTGCCGTCCGTTTCAAAAGGGGATTCCGGAAAGGTCGCCAATATAAAAGTGAAAGAAGGAAAAACCCAGCCTCCTAAGCGCTATACAGAAGGTCAGCTGATCACTTTGATGAAAACTGCCGGAAAGCATCTGGATAATGAAGAGTTAGAAAAGGTTTTGATGAAAACCGAGGGTCTTGGAACCGAAGCAACTCGGGCTGGCATCATTACCATGCTCAAAGACCGTAAATATATCAATGTCAAAAAAAACCAGGTGTTTGCGACAGATAAAGGGAAAGTGCTGATTACTGCCATCGGGGAGAAAATCCTGGCTTCACCCGAGATGACAGCCAAATGGGAACAGCGTTTAAGGGAAATTGGTGAAGGAAAGGCTTCAGCAGGCGGCTTTATGGAAGCTGTTAAAAAGATGTCGGCAAAAATTATCAGTGATGCCGTGGAGTCATCGGAAAGCTGGGATTTTCAGGGTCTGGACACCGAGTCGATTCAACGGAGCGGACCTAAAAAGAGAAGCTCGGCATCTATGGGCAGCTGTAAACTATGCGGTTCTAAGATTGTCGATAAAGGGGAATTCTATGGATGTGTAAGTTATCAAAAAACAAAGTGTAACTTCACTATCTCCAAAAAAATCCTCAATAAGAAAATCAGTCAAGCAAATATAAAAAAGCTGTTGGCGAGCGGTGAAACGGATTTGATAAGCGGTTTTACAAAAGGGGAAAAGACCTTCGATGCCATTTTATCATGGTCCGATTCTGAAAAGAAGATCAGTTTTACATTCCCAACAGAACAAAACGTCAAGCAAACTTGAGAAGAAACTTCATTAAAGGCGCCCTGAGACTTATATCTTCTTGTTTCGGGGTCGTTTATATAGTAAAATTTTTAGATATGCGTTTGAATGGGAGGATTCCGAATGCCTACACCGAGCATGGAGGATTACATAGAACAAATTTATTTACTTATTGAAGAAAAAGGATATGCAAGAGTTTCCGATATTGCCGAAAATCTTTCCGTCCACCCATCTTCTGTTACTAAAATGGTTCAAAAACTTGATCAGGAAAAATATTTGATATATGAAAAGTACCGGGGCCTCGTTTTAACTGCAAATGGGAAAAAAGTTGGTAAAAGGCTCGTATACCGTCATGAACTTTTAGAACAGATGCTAAGGTTGATTGGGGTCAAGGAAGAAAATATTTATCATGATGTAGAAGGTATTGAACACCACCTTAGTTGGAATGCCATCGATAGGATTGGAGACCTGGTTGAATTCTTTGAAGAATCTTCTGACCGTGTCGAGGATTTAAGAAAGATACAAAAAAGAAACGAAGAAAATTCAAAATAAGCTGCCGCTGGCAGTTTTTTTTTATGTATTTGAAAATCATCTGTTTTCTTGAACCGGGCATTGTTCATTTTACGAATAAGGTGTACAAGGCAGCGACTTATTAAAAGAGGATTTTTTAATTATGAGCAGAATAGCTATAAAGAAGCCCCGGTATTTTGATTCGGGAAGATATTTTTCAGGAACTTATTTAATTAGGGGTTAAATGGGAGGGTGAATTTCTGATGAATTTACATACATGGCATAAAGAGTCGGAGAAGGAATGGGATGTTTTTGCACCTATGTGGGTGAAGAATTCGCAAGAAATGTGGGAAACGGGGAGCCGGAAAAACATTATTCCTTTCTTTTCTGAATATGTACCTTCGGGAGTGAAGGTGGCTGACATTGGCTGTGGAGATGGAGTTGGTTCCTTGAAATTGGCCGAAGCGGGATTTGAAGTGACCGGAGTTGATTTATCCAATGTGATGATCGAATTTGCAAAGGGAAAAACCGCTCAACTACCAGAACTTTCTTTCCTGCAAGGGGATTTTTATAATCTTCCATTCAAAGATGAAGAAATGGATGCGGCAATGGTCATTAATTCTTTGGAATATACGGGTGAACCATTAACGGTGATGAAGGAAATTCAACGGGTAATAAAGCCTGGCGGTTATGTCTGTTTTGGAATACTTGGTCCAACAGCTGAACCACGAAAAAAATTCAGTTTTCAACGGTTATTAGGAGATAAAGTCATCATGAATACAATGCAGCCTTGGGAATTTGAAAAAATGGCTTTAGAAACCGGATGGAAGGCAGTGGCTGATACCGGAGTTGCAAAGAGAGGGGTGGACTATACAAAACTGGGGCATTTTTCAAAGGAATTAAAGCAAGCTGTATCGTTTATGTGGCTTTTTCTCCTTCAAAAAGAGGTGGAGCAGTGATGGAAAAGTATCAAATCGATCAATTCGTTGAAAAGACGAAACAGCAGGATAAAGGGCAAGGTTTATTCGAACTTGAAACGGAACGAATTCTGGAGATTAATTTGGAACAGCAGATCTGGGCAAAAATGGGGACGATGGTTTCTTATCGCGGACATATTAAATTCGAACGGGAAGGTATCTTGGAGCATGGTCTTGGTAAGCTCTTTAAAAAAGCTTTGACTGGTGAGGGTGCATCCTTGATGAAAGCGACCGGAAGCGGCAAGCTATACGTCGCGGATCAAGGAAAGAAGATTTCCATTTTACAATTAAATGGTGAATCGATCTGTGTTAACGGAAATGATTTACTTGCATTTGAGCCGGGAATTCAATGGGATATAAAAATGATGCGGCGCATTGCCGGGTTATTGGCGGGGGGATTGTTCAACGTAAGGCTCGAAGGGAGAGGCATGGTCGCATTCACTTCCCATTATGAGCCGCTTACTTTAATGGTGGAACATGGGAATCCGGTCTATACGGATCCGAATGCCACAGTGGCTTGGTCAGGGGATTTGCAGCCTGAATTCGTAACGGATGTTTCACTGAAGTCGTTTTTTGGAAGGGGAAGCGGCGAATCCGTTCAAATGAAATTCGAAGGTCAAGGATTTGTGGTCGTCCAACCTTTTGAAGAGGTTTATTTCGGTAATAAGGAATCTTGAAACAAACAACCTGAGTCAGAAACTCAGGTTGTTTCCCATTATTATCGGAATCGGCTGCCCAAAAAACGATTCACTTAAAAGTGAAAGCTTCTTTTTTCTTACCCTTTCAATCCCACTCATAAGGGGTTGATTGGTAGACATAATAGTTCAGCCAATTCGAGAACATCAGGCTGCAATGGCTCTTCCAGCGGTGAAGAGGTACCTTGGTCGGATCGTTATCAGGGAAGTAATTTTCAGGGAGTTGCGTATTGATTCCACGCTCCCTATCGCGCTTGTATTCTTCACCAAGGGTATCGGCATCATACTCGAAATGGCCGGTAACCATAATTCTTTTTCCATCAACTGAAGCAGCAATCAATACACCAGCTTGATCGGACTGTGCGAGAACCTTCAGTTCCGGATGGTTAACTAATTTTTGATAGTCAATATCCGTATGGCGAGAATGAGGGGCCATAAAATAATCATCGAATCCGCGGACTAGATTTTCATTCGGTTCAAGGACCTCATGAGTATATATCCCGAAGCATTTCTCTGGAAGTTCGTATTTGCCTATTCCATAATGATGGTACAGGGCAGCTTGTGCCCCCCAACAAATATGTAGGGTGGATGTGACATTTTCGCTTGACCAGTTCATGATACTCTGCAGTTCTTCCCAATAATTAACATCTGAAAATTCCAGCTTTTCTACTGGAGCGCCTGTAATGATCAAGCCGTCATATTTCTTCGTGCGGATATCATTAAATGATTTATAAAATTGATCTAAATGAAATTTACTTGTGTTTTTTGATTCATGTGTGCTCAAGCGCAGGAATGATATATTTACTTGAATCGGAGTATTGCCAAGAAAGCGCAGTAACTGGGCCTCCGTTTTTTCTTTCTCTGGCATTAGGTTTAAAATTAATATATTCAATGGACGGATTTCCTGATTGGTAGCTCTTTCCTCATCCATTACGAAGATATTTTCCTGTTCTAAAATTTCCCTTGCTGGCAGTTGTTCCGGAATTCTGATTGGCATGATTAGCCTCCTTCTTCAAAAATCATAATATTTTAATTATATAGAAAATTATTGAATAGAAAAGCTATTTTAATAATTTCTTGTAAATCCCGAAGGAAATGGCCTAGGAATGGTAAAATGGGAAGATCATGAATACATAAACTATGAAGGTTGGAGAGGTGTTTTGAGATTGTTTGATCCTACAGCATTTGAGAACATGAAAGTGGTATTGGAAGGAGCGGTTTACGATCGTGACTTCATTGGAGATATATTGGTCATAAACCGTGATGATATAGTGAATCTCTCAACCATGTCCAGATCATATAAGATTGAGATTGAATTGAAAAAACCAATCGTACCTATTTCGATTAGCGGTGCCATTGAGTTACACGCTTCACTCAAGAACCTAAGTTCGGAGTTACTCGATGCCGATAATGATGATATGCATTCGGGCTGCACGGTCAATATTTTCATTTCTTTTCCCAAAAAGCTTGATGAAGTGAATGCGGAACAATTGTTGAACGATCTGGAAAAAATTTGGGGAGATCAGAGAATCATTACAGTGACGACCAGCGATACGGTCAGTAAAAAAATGCTACCCGTTACTTCTTCTATATATAAAGTTTCATTTGGAAGGCTTGTAAAAGAAGAGCAAATGGATGATTTGGAAGACATGGTAGAGTATTTGATTCAATCCATACAAGCAGTGAAGATTCCGGGATGATAGGAAAAGGATAAAAGTTGGTAAACTTACCTTTAAATACGGTAAAATGAATCATCATACTAAAGGGAGAGATCATACATGTCCATTTACGAATTTGAAGTCAATAAAATCAATGGCGAAACCATCTCGCTTGAGGAATATAGAGGGAAAGTGATGATTATAGTGAATACCGCAAGCAAATGCGGTTTTTCGCCACAGTATGATGATTTGCAAAGCCTGTATGTACAATATAAAGAGGATGGGGTTGTCGTGCTTGGTTTTCCATGTAATCAGTTTTTGAATCAGGAGCCTGGTGATGATCTAGAAATCGATTCATACTGCAAATTGAATCATGGTGTAACATTCCCGATGTTTGCAAAAGTGAATGTCAATGGAAAGGAAGCCCATCCCTTATTCAGCTATCTGACTGAAAATGCTCCTGGAGTGATGGGATCTAAATCCATAAAATGGAATTTTACAAAGTTTTTGATTGATCGTGATGGAAATATCGTCAGTCGGTATGCTCCTAAAACAAAACCTTTGGAAATGGAAGAGGATTTAAAAAAAATATTATGAAGAATGATATCGAGTCCAACGTAAGCATCAGTTGGACTCTTTTTTTGAGGTAAGAAATTTAATACATGCATCCGTTTTTTAAAGGGGACAGATGCTTGGGATGTTGAATATAATAGAAGACACAAATAAGGGGGGAAACCATGGAACGAATTGCATGGGTAACAGATAGTACGGGAACTTTAGACGAAGAATTATCATTGAATGAACATGTATACGTCGTTCCAATGGTCGTCATCATCGATGGGAAGGAATATGAAGATGGCGTCGACCTATTACCTGAGGAATTATACCGGCGGATGAGTGAGGAAAAAATCACCGCCACTACGTCACAGCCCTCGGTGGGCAGATTCCAAGAGTTATATAAGGAGCTTGAAAAAAGCTATGATCGAATCATAGCCGTACACCTTTCAAGTGAATTGAGCGGGACTGTTTCCGCGAGCAGGCAAGCTGCACAAATGGTTACGATCCCCGTTGACGTTTTTGATACTTTACTTATTTCCTTTCCAATGCTATTAATCTTGAAAAAGCTCATGCATTATATTGATAATGGCGATTCCATCAATGAGGCCTTCGTCAAAACGAGGATGTATGCGGATAACCATGAAACCTATGTATTAATAGGTTCTTTAGATCAGCTGCACCGCAGCGGCAGGTTAACAAACGCACAGTATATTCTAGGAAGCCTATTGAGCTTTAAACCCATCATTTCAATCGAAAACGGTCTGCTTCATACTAAATCCAAACCTCGGAACCTTAAAAAAGCGGAAAAACAGATCTTCACTGATTTTCGCAGATCAGTCGAAGCGGGAAAAGTAAAAGAATGCACCATATTATATGGTGCAGTTTCGGAGCAGGCACATAGATGGAAAAAGATGATTTCCGAAGAATTTCCACATGTGTTGACCCATGTATCCCCACTGGGCAGTGCCATCGGGGTGCATACCGGTGAACAGACGATTGGGATCAGTTGGTTCAATGAAGATTAAAGCACACCATTATTGAGAACCATGGTAAAATAGAAAGGACATGGAGTGGTGAAATGAAACAAAAGATGATTGAATTAACGGAGAAGTATGTATATGACCAACTGAATTCTGATGCCAGCGGCCATGATTGGTTCCATATCGATCGGGTTCGTAAGCTGGCTTTACATATTGCAAAAGAAGAACGAAAAGGAAATGAGTTCATCATTGAATTGGCGGCTCTGCTTCATGATATCCCGGATGATAAACTAAACCAGGATGCCGATGGAGGCTGGAAAAAGCTTGACGTTTGGTTTGATGAAATAAAGTTGGATATTGATAGTGTGGATGCCATCAAACAGATCATCAATACAATTTCATATAGTGCAGGGCAGTTGAAGCTTCCTTCGATCGAGGCTGAAATTGTTCAGGATGCGGACCGCTTGGATGCAATTGGTGCCATTGGCGTAGCCAGGACATTTGCATTTGGCGGAAAAAAGGGACAACTTATGTATGATCCTGCATTGCCCATAAGGGAAAACATGACCAAGAAGGAATACAGGAATGGTAAAAGCTCTTCCATTCATCACTTTCATGAAAAATTATTGCGTTTGCAAGATATGCTCAATACTTGTACAGCCAAGAAGATTGCAAGTGAAAGGCATGAATTTATGGTTGGATTTTTAGAGGAATTTAATAAGGAATGGGATGTACGATTATGAAAGTTTTTAGCATGGAACATGTAATGAAAACTCAAGGGGAAAAGCTGCTTTTTAAAGATGTCTCTTTTTCCATTACCGAAGGGGAAAAAATCGGGATCGTTGGTATAAACGGCACCGGTAAATCGACATTATTGAATATCATCGCAGGGTTGGAAGACAGTGATTTAGGAACGAAGGATCATCCGAATGATTATACGATTTCCTATCTATCGCAAGATCCGCATTTTGATGAGAAATTGACGATCATGGAATATATGTATGAAAGTTCAACTCCTGTATTTTCATTGATTAAAGAGTATGAAAAGACGCTCGTTCAACTCCAGATAGACCCGCAGAATAGCGCAATACAGGACCGTTTGTTAAAACAGCAGCAGGATATGGACACGCTTGGCGCCTGGGATACTAGTGCCAATGCCAGAACGATTCTGACCAAGCTTGGTCTTCCTGATCATTCAAGGAAATTGGGGGAACTGTCAGGTGGCCAAAAGAAACGTGCGGCTCTGGCAAAAACCTTGATTGAGACCCCTGATTTACTGATTTTGGATGAGCCTACGAACCATCTCGATTTCGAAAGCATCACTTGGCTTGAAGAATATTTGGGGAAATATCAAAAGTCTGTTTTATTTGTAACCCATGATCGATATTTCCTTGATCGTGTGTCCAATAAAATATGGGAAATTGCCCAAACGCAGCTTTTCGAATACAAAGGAAACTATGCTGATTATTTAGAATCAAAGGCCATACGTGAAGAGAATGAATCGGCAGAAAGAACGAAAAAGGAAAGTCTATTCAAAAAAGAACTGGCCTGGATCCGTAAAGGTGCCAAGGCCCGTACAACGAAACAAAAGGCCAGGATCCAACGCTTCGAAACATTGGAATCAGGTGTAAAGGATAAGCAAAAAACCGACAACCTGGAAATGGAATTAAGCGGTGCCCGTCTTGGGAAAAAGGTACTCGAGATGAGGGATGTCTCTAAATCCTTCGGTGATCGAACCATCATCAACCATTTTTCTTTCCTCTTCAAACCAGGTGATCGGATTGGGATCGTCGGTAATAATGGCAGTGGAAAGTCAACCTTGTTAAATATCCTTGCCGGACGGGAATCTATAGAGGAAGGAATTTTGGAAAAAGGGCAAACTGTGAAAATAGGCTACTATACGCAAGAAAGCGTCGATATGGATGAGAATTTGCGCATGATAGAGTATATTCGTGAAACGGCAGATTCAATCGCCCTTAAAGATGGTAGTTTCATATCGGCTGCGCAGATGCTTGAAAGATTCTTGTTTCCAATGGGATCGCATGGGACGCCAATTCGCAAGCTGTCCGGAGGGGAGAAAAGGCGTTTATATCTCCTTAACATATTGATGTCGGCACCTAATGTCCTTCTTTTGGATGAACCGACAAATGATTTGGACACGCAAACCTTGACCGTTCTGGAGGATTATTTAGAAACGTTTTCAGGTGTAGTCATTACTGTATCACATGATAGGTATTTCTTGGATAAAACGTGCCATCAGCTTCTTGTTTTCAAGAATAAAGGTGAAATTGATTTCTATTACGGCAATTATTCAGAGTTCTTGGAAGAAAAGACGGAAGAGGCCGTGCCAGTAAAAGCACCGGAACCTCAGCTGAACAGGACCGAAAAGAAAAAGAAAAAACTAACTTATGCGGAAAGCAAGGAATGGGAAGAGATAGAAGGTAACATGGAACGGGCCGAGCTGCGCCTGAAAGACATTACATCAGAAATGGCAGCAGCGGGAAGCGATTTTGAAAAAGTCCGCCTGCTGCTTGAAGAAGAAAAGGAACTGACGGATAAATTAGACCATTTGATGGAAAGATGGACGTATTTAGCGGAAAAATTGGAAGAAGAATGAGCGTGGTGACCGGTCCAAGTGAGCAAACTTGGATCGGTCTTTTTTTAGCCAATCTCAATTGCATGAGAATCTGTTGCCGATGTGATAATATCTAGTACATGGAAACGTCTTGTAAAAGGAGAGAAATGCATTGAAAATTAAGTCGATAGAACCTACACCAAGTCCGAATACAATGAAAATCAATTTAACTGAAGAGCTATTAGCTGGTAAAAGCAATAATTATAAGAAAGATCAAGCTGACCAAGCACCCCAACTGATCAAAGATTTATTTACGATCGAGGGAGTGAAAGGGGTATATCATGTTGCGGACTTCTTAGCCGTTGAGCGAAATGCGAAATATGATTGGAAAGATATCTTGGTCCAAATCCGTCAGGTTTTCGGGGAAAAAACTGAAGAACAAAATCAACAAACGGCATTAAATGAACATTACGGTGAAGTAAGTGTAGCCATTCAACAATTCAAGGGCATTCCGATGCAAATTAAAGCGAGTGATAGCCAACATGAAAAACGTTTTGCCTTACCGGATTATTTCATAAAGGGCATTGCCGCTGCCCAAAAGGAAGATGATAATGTAGTCCTGCTTCGAAAATGGAAGGATTATGGCGTAAGATATGGTGATATGGAAGATATCGTGAAGGAAGTATCGGATGAGTTGATTGCAGCTTATCCGGAAGAACGAATTAATCGGCTAGTAGCCGCTGCAAAAGAAATAGTGGATACGAAGGAGGCATTTTTGAAACGACCGAAAATTAAACTGACTGCAGAAATGCTGAATGACGAAAGCTGGGAAAAGCGTTATCAGGCTTTGGAACAAATGGAAGATCCAACAGTTGATGATATTCCAGTATTGGATATGGCACTCTCCGACATTAAGGTCTCCATTCGAAGGCTCGCGGTTGTATACTTGGGTATGATCGAGGATAGAAAAGTGCTTCCGAGTTTGTATAAAGCATTGAAAGATAAAAGTGCAGCTGTAAGACGTACGGCTGGTGATTGTTTATCCGATCTTGGCTTTGAAGAAGCGATGGGGGAAATGTCTCAATCACTTTCAGATAAAAATAAATTGGTTAGATGGAGGGCGGCGATGTTTTTATACGAAGCGGGAAATGAAACGACCCTCCCTTATCTTAAACAAGCGGAACAGGACCCTGAATTCGAAGTGGCCCTGCAGGTCAAGATGGCCATTGACCGTATAGAAAATGGGGAAGAAGCAAAAGGTTCGGTTTGGAAGCAAATGACAGAATCAAGACAAGCGAATGACAAGTGAGATTTAATGGTAACTTAATGGGATATAAAATGGTACAGGCAAAAGGCATGCGAATGATTTCATTCGCATGCCTTTTTATTTTTGAAGCGGATCTTCAAGTAGTATGAAATTAGTTCCCCTCAGGTGGAATTCAAAAACATTCAAAATGGCCAATTTTTCGATATACAGAAATTTTTTAGATATAAATTGGATCTCTATTATTTTAGTAAAATGATTTTTGTAGATATTTAGTGTTGAATGGTTGCATTTGTATGTAAATATGTTAGAATTTTTAGAGTATACTAAAAATTATATTATATTGAATCATTAAACATTTAGTGGAAATTGGGGGTACAACAAATGTCTACATCAAATATGAGAAGTGACATGATTACAAAAGGGGTCGATCGAGCTCCACATAGAAGTCTGTTGCGGGCAGCAGGGGTTAAAGAAGAAGATTTCGGTAAACCGTTCATCGCGGTTTGTAATTCATATATCGATATCGTTCCAGGTCATGTCCACCTTCAGGAATTCGGAAAAATAGTGAAGGAAGCGATTCGCGAAGCAGGCGGTGTTCCTTTCGAATTTAATACGATTGGAGTAGACGATGGAATTGCGATGGGTCATATTGGTATGCGCTATTCATTGCCAAGCCGTGAGATCATCGCAGATTCCGTGGAAACTGTTGTATCAGCACATTGGTTTGACGGTATGGTTTGCATTCCAAACTGTGACAAGATAACGCCGGGAATGATGATGGGAGCACTTCGTGTCAATATTCCTACAATATTCGTAAGCGGCGGACCCATGAAAGCAGGTAAAGATAAAAACGGTAAATCTCTTTCATTAACATCCGTTTTTGAAGGGGTGGGTGCTTATCAAGCAGGTAATATCAATGAAGAAGATTTGCAGGAAATCGAGCAAGTTGCCTGCCCTACTTGCGGTTCTTGTTCAGGAATGTTCACTGCAAACTCCATGAACTGCCTGGCTGAAGGATTGGGACTTGCGCTTCCGGGAAATGGAACGATTTTGGCGGTAGCCGAAGAACGTAAGGAATTCGTTAAGAAATCCGCTAAACAGTTGATGGAGATAATCAAACAGGATATCAAGCCTCGTGATATCGTAACGATTGATGCAATTGATAACGCATTTGCATTGGATATGGCGATGGGCGGTTCTACCAATACCGTTTTGCATACACTTGCATTGGCACATGAAGCAGGTTTTGAATATCCAATGGAACGCATTAATGAAATAGCCAACCGCGTACCGCATTTAGCGAAGATCGCACCGGCTTCCGATTATCATATTGAAGATGTACATAATGCCGGTGGTGTAAGTGCCGTCATTAATGAGTTACTCAAAAAACCAGGTGCCTTTAATGGAGACTGCCTTTCTGTCTCGGGTAAAACGCTCCGCGAAAATGTTGTCGGTTGTGAAATATTGGACAAGGATGTTATCCATCCGTTGGATAATCCGCATTCTGAGCGTGGCGGGCTTGCGGTATTGTTTGGTAACCTTGCTCCTCAAGGCTCCATCGTAAAAGTGGGGGCGGTTGACGAATCAGTTGGTGGCTACCACAGGGGTCCTGCCATTTGTTTCGATTCCCAGGAAGATGCACTTTCCGGGATCATTACTGGAAAAGTTAAAGAAGGGGATGTAGTGGTCATTCGTTACGAAGGACCTAAAGGTGGGCCGGGTATGCCGGAAATGTTGGCACCCACTTCCCAAATCGTCGGGAGGGGACTTGGAGCGAAAGTCGGTTTGATCACTGATGGCCGTTTTTCAGGCGCATCCCGAGGCATCAGCATTGGTCATATATCCCCCGAAGCAGCTGAGGGAGGCCCGATCGCCTTTGTTGAAGATGGAGATATCATCGAATTGGATTTGAATAATCGTAAAATCCAATTGGAAATTTCCGATGAAGAATTCGAAAAACGCAAAGCCAATTGGAAAGGCTTCGAGTCAAAAGTCAGGACAGGATATTTAGCGCGTTATTCCAAACTTGTGACGAATGCGAGCTCAGGCGGAGTAATGAAAGTTTAAGTTAAAAGGATGACTAAAACATGGTGGCAGAATGAAAGAGGATTCTGTCACCATGTTTCTTTGTGAAGAACAATTAAATTTTCCAAAGCTTTAAGCGTCATTTTTGCATATGCTCTCAAGAATATAGTATGATTATACTAAATGAAGAATTGTAACCAAGGAGGTTTTTTTTATGTCGATGGCATATGATGAATATATGAAACAAATGGTGAAACCAATGCGTGCGGAACTGGTGCAAGCTGGTTTTGATGAGTTGGAATCCGCTGAAGCCGTTGAAAACTTTATGGAATCGGTAGAAGGTACAACACTTGTGGTCGTGAATTCAGTTTGCGGCTGTGCTGCCGGGTTAGCCCGTCCAGCTGCTACTCAAGCCGTACTCCAAGCAGACAAAAAGCCAGATCATTTGGTAACTGTATTTGCTGGCCAAGATAAGGAAGCAACAGCTAAAATGCGGGAATACTTCGATGGAATAGAGCCTTCTTCACCATCCATGGCTCTTTTAAAGGGCAAAGAGGTCGTACATTTCATTCCACGCCATGATATAGAAGGACAGCCAATGGAAGCTATTATGGAAAATTTATTGGCAGCTTTCAGTCAAATAAATAAGTGATGTAGCGGAATGTCCTGGAAACAGGGCATTCTTTTCAAATTTAAGAGAGTATGAAGGGGTAGGATTCATGTTTGTCACAACAGTAGGAAGAGCCGATAAAGAAACGATGATATTAGCCAAAAGATTAGCTGAAGAATTACATATCCCCTTTATAGCCCGAAGAAAACGGTCGGTGAGAGATATCCAATCGGAACAGAATGAAGATGATTGCCTTGTTTTTGGTAAAAAGAAGATGGAGTTATATCGATACCAGGAAAAAGAACCATTCTTTTTTCACCCGAACCTGGCGATGATCCGTCTAAAAAGAATAGTTCGCGGCGAAAGTGATCCATTTCTCATTGCCGGAGATATAAATGAAGGGAATTCTGTGCTCGATTGTACCTTGGGCTTGGGCTCTGATGCAATTGTCGCAAGTTTCGCAGTGGGTGAACATGGACAGGTTGTCGCATTGGAAGGAAATCAATATTTGGCCTTGCTCGTGAACCATGGGATGAAGACATGGGACGATGCAGAAGAAAAAATGATTTCTGCGATGAGAAGAATAGAGGTCATGCAAGGTGATCATTACGAAATTTTGAAAACATTGCCCGATAATCATTTTGATGTCGTATATTTCGATCCTATGTTTGAAGAAACGATTCAGGAATCAAATGGAATTAGAGGACTGACTCATTTTGCGGAAGGTAAGGATTTATCTGTGGAAATAATGAAAGAAGCCAAGCGGGTTGCGCGCAAGAGAGTCGTGTTGAAAGACCATTTTCGCAGCTCCCGCTTTGAGGAATTTGGATTTGAGGTAATAAAGAGAAAAACATCCAAATTCCATTTTGGCTTCATTTCCATCCAGTGATCACGATTTATAATCTGTTTCGTCCAGACCCATGGCACAGCCTTCTCGGCTAGAATCGGCAGCACCATAGTTCGAGCCATCAGGGTTGATTTGAATCGCTTGGACATTCCCTATAGAGTGAGGAACTTCATTAAAGGCGAAGCCCATTGATTCCAAGTGGCCTTTGCTAGTCATATCCATTCCAGGCTCCCATTCAATATGAGGGCCCATTGGAGTGAAAATTCTAGGTTCTTCGATGGCAACTTTCAAATTCATTTTTAAATCGAGGACATTGATGATAGTTTGTACGACTGAACTGATGATGGTTGGTCCTCCAGGTGAACCTAACGTCAAGATCGGCTCGCCGTCTTTAAAGATGATGGTCGGGCTTTTACAGCTGACGGGGCGTTTATTGGGCTGCACTTCATTCATGCCGCCTGGAATGGAATCAAAATCAGTCAGTTCGTTATTCAGCATGAAACCATAGTCGGAAACCATGATGCCTGATCCGAATGGATGTTCCACTGTAGAAGTGCATGCTGCGATATTGCCCCATCTGTCACGGACAGTGAAGTGTGTCGTTTCACTGATATCTTCTTCATTAGGCTGCGGAATGACTTCCCTTTGTTGCACGGAATCATAAATCCAAGGGTTTCCGAAGTCAATGGCATTATTCCTTGCTTTGAAATTAATAAATGAGCGGCGTTTAGCAATATACTCATCATGCATGAGACCTGCCAATGGCAATTCGGCAAATTCAGGATCAGCGAGAAATGCCTTTTTGTCTGTAAAAGCCAGACGCATCGCTTCTGCTATTAAATAATATTTTTCCCAAGAACGGACGTCATATTGTTCTATATGGAAGCTCTCCAATATTTTCAGGATTTGGATGACCGTGAATCCGCCAGCACTTGGGGCATTTGATGATGCAATTCGATAATCCTTATAATTCCCATATATTGGTTCATCGATTGTAGCTTTATAGTCTTTTAAATCAGAAAGCTCCATGAACCCTCCAAGTTCCTGTATACATGAAATGATGCCCTCTCCGATTTCACCTTCATAAAAAGCGGAAATTCCTTCACGTTGTAAAATCCGATAGGTATTCGCCAGTTTTTCTTTTATCAGCAAATCACCTTCCTGATAGGGTTTTCCTTTTGGCATAAAGAATTTACGCGCTTCATCGCCTAATCGATATTCAAAATTTTTAAGAGCATCGCAAAGAACCCAATTGACGGGAACCCCTTTTTCAGCAAATTCAATGGATGGCTCGATGAGGTCAGCTAATGGCTTGCTTCCATTTTCGGTGAGTGCTTTATCCATAGCTTTCAGTATTCCGGGTATGCCAACAGCTGTAGCCTTGATTGATCTTTCTTTAAATGGGATGACTTCTCCTTTTTCATCAAGAAACATGTCTCGATGTGCGGCTTTAGGTGCTCTTACATGGCCATCGTATATTTTCGTTTCCTTATCTTTAGCGTTATATACCATAAGGAAACCACTTCCGCCGATACCAGTCATCATGGGTTCCACAATATTTAGGGCAAATTGGATGGCGACCGCCGCATCGACAGCATTTCCACCTTCACGTAATATTTTTTCCCCTATGGAAGTGGCTACGGGATGAGCTGTAACGACCATACCTGCGTTTCCTTTCGCTGTTTCCCTTTTGTAATCCTTATCTTTAATGTTTTCATTGTTGTTTTCCAAAATGATTCCTCCATTATTCAGCCCTTTTATCTGCCAAAAGGTAAGTCTTATGTTTGAGTGAAAAGAAAACCTTGCCATTGTAGAAAAATGACAAGGTGATTTTTCGTAGGTATTCATTTATTCTTAATCAGCAAATGATAAATATACGAAAAATGCTAATGTTACAAGACATAAAGCCACCATGGCAGTCGAAGCCATATAAGACCCCTCCTTAAAAAGACTTGAATCTAATTAAGTTCTCCAAAAATCGTCAAAATCCTTCATAATATTGTAAAATTGTTGATATTTAATAAAAAAGTACGGGTTCATAAGGTTTATATAGGTATTTATCCTTTTTTTTGATTTTTAAAACATGGGTAACTATATATTCGTAATTACCAAAAAATAAAAGTATACTAAATATAAAGACAATACAAAAAAAGGAGGGGGAGTGTGAGTTGAAAGCAGCGGTTTGGTTCAGGAAAAGTCTCGTCATTTTAGTATCCGTTTTGACGTTTGGTCTTGTCACTCCTTCAGATCTGGCGTGGCTTGCGGAAGCCGATTCGTTAAAGGATACTAAAAAAGGGTTAGTGGAAGAAGAGGGATTAGCCTATCTTCCTTCGCAGAATTCAACTGAAGAGGAATTCAACCGGGAAGAATTTTTATCGGGCATTCTGAATAAGGCGGAGGAAAACGCTTTTATGAAATTTGGCGATAAGATCAATCCTAAAATTGGCGATGAGTTCAAAATGGCCATATTACCAAAAATGGAAGAAGCCATTACAGAAATGGCTGCTCAATTTCCAGATGAAAAATTACAGCAATTAACCATCACTGAGCAGCCGAGTGCGGGCAGGGCCGAGAAAATATTTCATATTTATGATTCCAACAGCGGCAAGGATATCATCAGATTCCATGTCAGGCAGGAAAATCCTCCACTAGAAGGGTATTGGTTCGATTTTCACTATCATACCCATCATGATTCATTTGCCACCCATTATAATATAGGGAAAATATATTGGGATAAAAATACGCCGCCAGAGTGGACGAGTAAACAAAGGCTCTCATAGTGGTTGGTTTCGTTGATTTTATTTTAGTGTAAGAGTATGATGAAAAGAAAATGAATTATTAATAAGCATCGAATGATACGTTGTCATGCAACGTATTTATTTTGTGTGTAAATAAAAGTAGACTTTTTATCATAACGGGGAACAATGTTATTTTAAAAGGTTTTCTAATTTTGCTGTTATAGTAGCAGAGGAGTCTTTATCATGTCAGAGTTGTTAAATAACATCATACAAACGTATGCTCAATTTTTTGACTGGCATATGTGGGTGGAGGTTTTATCCGACCCGGTGAGCTGGGGATTGATTGGAACGCTCGTATTAATGGAAGGATTGCTATCGGCGGATAACGCTTTGGTATTAGCTGTAATGGTCAGGCACCTTCCGGAAAAACAACGGAAAAAAGCACTTTTTTACGGTTTATTAGGTGCTTACGCTTTTAGATTTATAGCGATTGGAATCGGTGTATTCCTCATTAAGCTTTGGTGGGTGAAAGTGATTGGAGCCGCCTATCTTGGTTGGCTCTCATTTAAATACTTTAGGGATAAAAGAAAAAAACAAGCTGATGAAGATATCCAGGGAATGAGTAAAAACAGCTTACTGATCCGTATGTTTGGTGCATTTTGGGGAACGGTTGCAGCTGTAGAATTGATGGATATAGCATTTTCCGTCGATAGTGTCTTGGCCGCATTCGGAGTGAGTGAAAAAGTCTGGGTCCTTTTGACAGGCGGAATGATTGGTGTCTTGATGATGCGGGGAGTGGCGGGTTTATTTCTAAAATTGATAGATAAGGTTCCTGAACTGGAAACTGCCGCATATGTCCTTATCGGATTCATTGCAATAAAAATGTTAATGGCCGTTGCTAGAATCGAAATCCCGCCTCCGATCTTTTTTGCCTTTATTTTGCTGATTTTCGGCACCACGATCGTATTTCATTTGAAGAAAAGGAAAAGGCTCAAGGAACATGGTTGAGCCCTAGTTAAAAAGCTGTCATCAAAAATGATGTCAGCTTTTTGTTAATTAAAGAGTTTGGATTGGTCTCATCGCGATCCACTTTCACGATTTTTTTTATTTCTCTTAATTAGACCTCTCCAATTTCAATTTTTAACCATTTCCCGATCTCTCCATGGCCAGTTAGTATTTTTCTTTAATTTCATGGCAGCAAAAATCAGCATCGCCTGCATGTCCATTTTTAAAGTCCTTTAAAAGTCGTCCAACCGAATGCTATGTTTTTCTTTTGCATTAGCGAATAAAAGTGCGGTACTTTATCATGAACTAGCAACGCTCGTTAGTGAAAGAAGGAGAATTAAATTTAGTGAAGAATTATTCTTGTTACGATTGGTATCTTACCTGGAGGAAGTATCAATGGAATTAACGATGGTTTATATGAGGAAATATCAAGTTTATGTTCCGAGGGGGATCAGTTGGTTGATGAAAAAACAGCGTAACATTATTTTATACATTGGCACTTCAATTGATGGCTATATTGCAAATGATGATGGTACATTAGAGTGGTTAGAATCAACAGAAGTAGAAGGAGATTCTGGCTACAATTCACTTTTAGAAAGAATTGACACTGTTGTCATGGGAAAAGGAACTTATGATGTCATTCGTGGATTTGATATGAAATACCCTTATAGTGATTATGAAAATTATGTATTTTCTAAATCAGTAAGTGGATCAGATGAATATGCTTCATTTATTGATGAAGATGTCAAAACTTTCATTAAAAATATAAAACAAAAGCCTGGTAAAGATATATGGTTAATTGGTGGAGGAAACTTAGCTCGTGAATTTTTTAAAGAAAATTTAATTGATGAATTCCAACTAGCCATTGCACCAATTATTTTAGGGAAAGGAATCTCCCTTTATATCGGAGATGATATTACTCTAAAATACACATTAACCAAAGTAGAAAAATTAGGTCAACTTGCTATGCTTCATTATATAAAAAAATAATTTTCATCATCTTTCCCTTTTTTTAGCGGGGCAAGTTTTTGCCTTTTCAACTACTTTTTTACAGAAAACCGTTCAAAATTAATGGATGTTCATATAACTAACGGTGAGCTTTAGTACAATTAGTTAATAAAGATAAATATGGGGAAGAGCACAGTTTAATGAACGGTGCTTCAGTTAGTAGACAAAAGGGGTTCGGAATTAAAAAATTCCGAACCCCTTTTGAAAATCATTTCAAGTTGATCTCGCTGAATAGAATCATGTTTAGAAAGCATCCTCATCACCTCAAGTTTTAATAATTCTATTTCAAAAAAATAAAGACTTTAGGTAAAAGGGTTCAATCTAAAAGTTAAAACAAAGTTGATTGGAGCGGAAGGTGCGAGACTCCTGCGGGAAAAGCGCGTCCAGGGGAGACCCCACAGGCGCAAAGGCGCCGAGGAGGCTCCCGGACCGCCCGCGAAAAGCGAGTGCCTGGAGCGGAAATCAAAAATTGTACACCCATAAAAAAACTGTAGGCAAACTCGATTTTCATCGAGTTTGCCTACAGTCAGTGCTGACATCAAAAATGATGTCAGCTTTTTTTTAGGAAAATATCAAGTATTTGAAGAAGGGCTGTAAATGTAGTGAAGAAAAGTAAAGGCAATAAAAAGTTAAGCCAGAGAGAAGACAATAGCGGATGCAGCAGTATGCCAAAGAAAATGGAGAACAGAAAAAGGTCGAGAATGATAAACACTCTTAAACTGTAAATATCAAGGACTTCTTCAGCAAGTTCACGGTGCTCATTCAAGATGGCTTTTTTATTATTGGTTTCCATGCGATCACCTTAAACCTTTTACGTTTATATACTGTTGATATATGAAAAGAACGGATTAATGGTTCTTCTCCTAATGATTGTGCAACCGAAATTACCAAAAAAACATAGAGTTTTTACAATAGGACAATATGTTATACTAATATAATAGTATGAAAGATTTAGAGATTTTAAATTACATATATTTTCTTAACAATAATGTGGAATAAAGAAAGGGGAGAGGAGTGTGAAAAGGAAGAAATGGTTATCCATACTTGCATTATTTGTCTTTTTACTCTCAATGCTCTCCTATTCATTAGCGAAGGGTGAAGGAGTAAAATGGCGGAATTTACCCAAAGATAATCTTTTAAGACAAGCGGAACTTTTTAAGGGAAATAAAGAATTGCAAAGAATATTTTTATTTCCAGAAGAGGAGTACGATGAAGGGGAAGCACTTAAAATTGCTGGAACCATTAATAAACTGCCTCATTCCCTTTTGGTGAAAACTGCTGAAAGTGGTGTGAGGATCAAACTGTTCGATGGTGATTTAACAGAAAATCAATCCGCGGCAAAATTAAAGGGGAAAACTCCGCGGGGGTATTTGAATAAAGAAACAACTTGGGATGATGTGCCTGGTATGGGCGGATCACATACGGTATTGGTTAAAATCGGAGCAAGTGACAAGGGCAATGGGCATGGCTCCGTTAATTTGGAATTGCATGAGCTGGGGCATTCAATTGATAATATAGTGTTTGATGGAATCCGTGAAGACATGGATTATTTGAAGATTTGGGGGAAGGAAGTGGATGGGCTGTTTCCTGGACAGACGTATTTTTCCAATTACCCTGAGGAATACTTTGCAGAAACGTTTGCCATGTTTTATGTGAACAATGAACAAAATCAATTGCTAAGACAAAAAGCACCCAAGACTTATAATTTTATTAAACAATTAGATTAAACATTGGGCAATAATACGTTAAAATAAGGAGAATGAAAGTAGAAAAGGTGGTTTATCATGAAGCAATATTTAGATTTATGTAAGCATGTACTCGAAAATGGATCGCAAAAAGGTGATCGTACGGGAACAGGAACGATCAGTACCTTCGGATATCAAATGAGATTCAATTTGAAAGATGGATTCCCAGTACTTACAACGAAAAAGGTTAGTTTAAAAGCGATTATCCATGAACTATTATGGTTTTTGAAGGGTGATACAAACGTTGGCTACCTTCAGGAAAACAGCGTGCGCATTTGGAATGAATGGGCTGATGAAAAGGGGGAATTAGGTCCGATTTATGGTCATCAATGGCGTTCTTGGGGAACGGCCGATGGAAGGCAAATCGACCAAATCAGTGAATTGATCGACCAAATCAAAACGAATCCAAATTCAAGAAGATTGATAGTCAGTGCTTGGAATGTTGGGGAACTGGACGAAATGGCCTTGCCGCCTTGCCATGCTTTCTTTCAATTCTATGTGGCTGATGGCAAGCTTTCATGCCAGCTATACCAACGTTCAGCGGATGTCTTCTTAGGTGTTCCTTTTAATATAGCTTCGTATGCGCTCTTAACGATGATGATCGCACAGGTGTGTGATTTGGAAGTTGGCGAATTTGTACATACATTCGGGGATGTCCACATCTACTCTAACCACCTTGAACAAGTGGAACTTCAGTTGACTCGTGATCCTAAACCATTGCCAATCATGAAAATCAATCCAGATGTGAAAAATATCTTTGATTTTAGCTTTGAGGACTTCGTTCTGGAAAATTACGAAGCCCATCCTCATATAAAAGGTGAGGTAAGCATATGATATCGTTGATAGTGGCTATGGATCAAAATCGTGTGATAGGTAAAAATAATAAACTGCCATGGCATTTACCGGCAGATTTGCAGTATTTTAAACAAGTGACGATGGGCCATCCGATCGTCATGGGCCGAAAAACATTTGAATCGATCGGCAGGGTCCTGCCTGGCCGGGAAAATGTTATCGTTACCCGCAATCAGGATTTTAAAGCGGAAGGCTGCGAAGTTTTACATGATATTGCCCAAATCAAAACGTTTGCAGATAACCATGATGAGGAAGTATTCGTGATTGGCGGAGCCGAAATCTTCAAGGAAATCCTTCCTTTTACCGACCGTCTGTATATAACGGAAATTCATGAAAACTTTGAAGGTGATACTTTCTTTCCCGTGATTGATGAAAATGAATGGGATAAAATCTCCTCAAACCCAGGCAGCATCGATGAAAAAAATCGGTATGCACATGATTTTATTATTCTACAAAAAAAATAAAGTGCTAATCCGATTATGGGGAAATGACCATAATCGGATTTTTTTGGTATGAAACGAACAAAAGCAAGAATTTTTAGAAAAATCAATTACATTAATAACAGTAAAGTGCTATAATGATTGAATTCATTAAGGAAGGAAATGAGGGATTTTATGAATCAGACTGCATCTAAGAATAGGGGGATTCAATTGGAAGATATTCTAATTGCCTATAGAGAACTGAAAGAAATCGTTTTGCATACTCCTTTACAAAAAAATCAGAGGCTCTCTGAAAAATATGATTGTAATGTTTATTTAAAACGCGAGGACCTACAACACGTACGTTCCTTTAAATTAAGAGGGGCTTACTATAAAATGAAAAGCCTGACCGAGGAAGAGACGAAGAATGGAGTCGTTTGTGCCAGTGCAGGAAACCATGCACAAGGAGTAGCTTTTTCCTGCAGCCAATTAGGTATCCATGGGAAAATTTATATGCCTGCTACAACTCCAAGGCAAAAAGTCGATCAAGTGCAGTTATTCGGAAGGGATAATGTGGAAATCATCCTTGTCGGGGATACTTTCGATGATGCATTTGCCATGGCGATGAAATGCTGTGAAAAAGAAGAGCGTTCCTTTATCCATCCATTTGACGATGAAAAGGTAATCGCCGGGCAGGGTACAACGGCTGTAGAAATCCTGAATGATTGTGAAGATGGAATCGACTATGTATTTGCCGCTATGGGCGGTGGCGGTTTAATGGCCGGAGTATCGAGTTATTTCAAATCGGTTTCCCCAAATACGAAATGCATTGGAGTTGAGCCGCAAGGTGCTGCTTCGATGGAATACTCCTTCAAGGAAGGAAAAGTTTCTGAGCTTGAAAACATAGATACATTCGTTGACGGGGCAGCTGTCAAGTGTGTGGGACAGTTGACATATCAGCTTTGTAAGGAAAACCTGGAAGATATCGTTGTCGTACCTTCGGGCCAAATCTGCACGACGATTCTCGATTTATATAATCAGCATGCGATTGTCGCTGAACCGGCAGGGGCTATATCTGTAGCCGCGTTGGATTTATACAAGGAACAAATCAAAGGCAAAACGGTTGTATGCATGGTCAGCGGAGGGAATAACGACATTGGGCGTATGCAGGAAATTAAGGAGAAATCCTTATTATATGAAGGGCTGCTTTATTATTTTATCGTGAATTTTCCACAACGTGCAGGAGCTTTAAGGGAATTCCTTGATGAGGTGTTAGGACCGAATGACGATATAAGCCGTTTTGAATATACGAAGAAAAATAATAAAGAAAGCGGTCCGGCCCTGGTTGGTGTAGAACTAAAAGATAAAAATGATTATGATGGGCTCATTCAGAGGATGAACAAGAAAGGATTCTCTTTCGTAGAGGTCAATAAAGACAGTAATTTATTTCACTTATTGATTTAATCATGGATTAAATGTTAAATTAGGATAGAATAATACCTATGTTTTTACATATTATTCTGCCGGCCCAGTCCTATATGGGCATACTATCGATAATTGTTACCATTCTATGACGAATTGCCAGTTTCCTTTCAATTGGTTGGAAATGGTATTATAATCGGGGTAGGTCTAATTACAACACCAAAGGGGATGTATCCATGTCGAACATTGGAGTACCTGGTCTAATTCTCATCTTAATATTGGCTTTAATTATCTTTGGGCCGAAGAAACTTCCAGAAATTGGACGCGCATTTGGACAAACACTTCGTGAGTTTAAAAAGTCCACGAGTGATTTAACAAAAGGTGATTATGAAGAGGATAAGAAGCTACAACAAAAAAATCATGAATGATTGAATGCTGGGCGTAAGATGGAATCGTCTTGCGCCTTTTTGCTGGAACAAAGATACGGATTTTCAGATGAAGGCGTGATCAACTTTGGAAGATAAAGAATTAAATATCATCGATCATCTCGATGAATTGAGAAAACGGCTCATCATAACGGCTGTTGCGTTTGTCATCTTTTTTATCGCCAGTTTTATTTATGTTGAGGAGATTTATAATTGGTTCGTGAAAGATCTCGATTTTGACCTGATGGTATTGGGACCGAGTGATATTATCTGGATTTACTTTATGCTTTCAGGTGTCGTAGCCATTGCGGCAACGATACCGGTAATTGCTCTGCAAATCTGGTTATTTGTTAAACCCGCTTTGATGCCAAATGAAGTAAGGGCGACCCTTGCCTATATTCCAGCACTTTTCCTGCTTTTTATCGGAGGGCTTGCTTTCGGTTATTTTGTCATCTTCCCGACCATTCTTCAATTTTTGATTGAATTGGGCGATGGGATGTTCATAACCAGTTTTACAGCGGATAAGTACTTTTCATTCGTATTTAATATGACGATACCTTTTGCTGTTTTATTCGAGCTTCCAGTCGTTACCATGTTTTTGACCTCACTTGGCATAATTAATCCTTATGTGCTTCAAAAGTTAAGGAAATATGCATACTTTGTACTGGTTGTCATTGCGATATCGATTACACCGCCTGACTTTATGTCAGACTTTATGGTGATGGTTCCACTGCTGTTATTATACGAAATCAGTATTTCTTTATCTAAAGTCGTCTATAAACGAAGGGTGAAACGTGAAAGCTTGCGGGAAGGCACCTACGAGGAAGGTTTATAAAAAGAAGCCCATAATGGCATTTTGCCCTTATGGGTCTTTTTTTTAATGAAAGTCAATCTGATTTATCTGTTTTTTTACACATTTGAATATTTATACTTTTGGATTTATTGTGTATAATATAAGCAATCGGTAAAAAATGAGGATTGATATTTTGATGTTCAAATGCTTGGAATTCAAAGATTGTTTTGGACATAAGGTCACAATTTCAGAAATACCTGTCTTACTGCCTAGTGATCCGAATTTTTTTATGTTGACCGTGCGTTTGGAAATATTTGTTAAGAAGGTTTTTGCCAATAAAGATCATAAAGAAAATTACTCATTTAAGCATTATTTAGCATCTGTACTCAAATGGCCCGTTTATAACAAGCTTTTTTTTGGAAGTTTACTCAATAATGCTTAATGCGGACTGTTCCATAGCTAACTTCTCCGTTAAAAGAGATGACACGAATGCCATGAAGTTACGAATAAATCGGCATGTGTTCAGGTTAGCTCCATGGAACGGTCTTTTTTTTGTGTAATCATTTCAAAAGATAAGTATCATTTCACTTGAAAAAAAAAAGACCTTTGGTTTGAATGCGTACCTTGAATAGGTATAATACAATAGATATGTTAACTTAGGGATGTGTAATGATGAATAAAGTAAAGATAGTAACAGACTCGACAGTAGATATGACACCAGAGGAACTGGAATTATATGATATAACAATGGTCCCTTTATCGATCTTTATAGATGGAGAGACTTTTTTGGATAAGGTTGAAATCGAACAAGAAGAATTCCTGAAAAGGATGAACCAGTCAAAAGAATTGCCAAAAAGCTCACAGCCGGCCGTAGGTACCTTTGTGGAGGTATATGATGAACTCGGAAAGGACGGCAGCGAGATTATTTCCATACATATGACAGGTGGCATGAGCGGCACAGTTCGCTCAGCGGAAAGCGCAGCTAGCATGTCCGAAGCGAAGGTTACCGTTCTTGACTCGAAATTCATTTCAAAAGCGATGTCATTCCAGGTGATCGAGGCAGCGAAGATGGCCAAGGAAGGGAAATCCGTAGCGGAGATAATTGATCGACTGGAACATATTAAAAAGCAGTCAAGTTTAATCATTGTCATAGAAACACTTGATAACCTCGTTAAGGGTGGAAGGATTGGCAAAGTTTCTGCTTTTATCGGTTCATTGCTGCACATAAAGCCGATTGCGCTTCTGGACGAGGGTGTATTGAATCCTGTATCCAAAGCTAGGAGCCAGTCACAGGTCGTGAAGTTCATCATCAAGAAATTCAAAGAAGATACTCAAGGCAAAAATATTAGGGGCATTGGATTTGTACATGCGAATGGTCTTGAAATAGCGGATAAGGTCCGCCAGGCCATTGCAGACTTATCGGGATATCAAGATATAAAGATAGAAGCAACAACTGCTGTTGTCAGTACTCATACAGGTGAAGGCGCTATGGCAATCATGTATTATTGGGACTGATATGGATAAACCATTATAAACTGTCAATCGCGGAGGTTTGGTCACTTACAATTGTCTTTAATTCGTAGAAATAGTTGCTGTTCTCATTCCAATTGGTCTGTTAGAATAAATGAAGTAACAGAATATTTTATACATAAAGGACGGGGTAGGGATGAGAAAGCTGCATTTGCTTATGGCAGCTATGGGAGCATCAATTTTTTTGCTGTTGACAGCATGCGGTTCCAATGGTGTACCTGATGCTAAAAATTGGGACCTGGAAGATTTCAGTTACACGGATCAGGAGGGTAAACTTTTCTCAAAAAGTGATCTTAAAGGAAAGGTTTGGGTAGCGGATTTTATATTCACAAGCTGCGAGACTGTCTGTCTCCCAATGACTTCGAATATGTCGAAGCTACAGCAGCAATTGAAGGATGAAGGTATTACGGATGTAGAGTTCGTTTCATTTTCCGTGGACCCGGAAATTGACAAACCTGATGTTTTAAAAAGGTTTGGTGACCAATTTAATGTGGATTACGGCAATTGGCACTTTCTGACCGGTTATGGTCAGGAAGAAATCGAGCAGTTTGCGTTGGATAACTTTAAAACGATCGTCAAAAAACCAGAAGCAGAAGATCAGGTGATTCATGGGACCAGCTTTTTTCTAATCGATCAAGAAGGAAAGATCATCATGGATTACACAGGTCTGCAGGATATTCCCTTTGATGAAATCATTAAGCATATAAAGATTTTACAGAATTATTGAACAGGTTAAATGACCTGTTCTTTCTGTTTTCATCCAGTCTTTAATATGTTTTCATTAAAGCTTTAGCGATGGTGAAAATGAGGCAATTTGTTTTTGAAGAAACAGCGGCAGCGAAGAATGATTTTGAATGCTCAGTACATGCTAATTTTTATAGGACTAGCTTTAAATCACTACATTTTTCATATCGTATAGTAAGGAATGCTCAAGCTAGAAGTACAACGAAGGTATATTGTTTGCAATCTTACGTTTTCTGCATGATATAATATATGGGTAGGAAGGTGAGGGTCATGAGGTACAGAATCACCTGTCTTTTCATATGCCTAGTTTGGATCTCAGGCTGCGGTCAAAGCGAAACAGCCTCGAATCAGCCATCTGTTCAGCAGAAAAGCATAGTTGAGCTGAGTAAAAAGGAAACCATTCCTGCCAGCTTTTTTCCGGACCCTGTTAAAATCGTATCGATTGGCGATTCCTTGACTCAAGGTGTCGGTGATAGTAAAGATAATGGCGGGTATTTGCCTTATCTACAAAATAAGCTGGAAAAAGAACCATCGATTACTTCCGTTGAGATGATTAATCATGGCATTCGTGGAAATAGGACCGACCAACTATTGAAAAGACTGGATAAAGCTAGGATTAAAGAAGACATAAAGCAAGCTGACTCGATTGTCGTCACAATCGGTGGAAATGATATCATGAAGGTCTTTAAGCAGAATTTCTCGAACTTGGAACTGAATCAGTTTGATTCGGCAAAAATAGGGTATGAAAAAAGATTAAGGCAGATACTTGATAAGGTTCGTTCCGAAAATGATCATGCACAAATTTACCTGGTGGGCGTCTATAATCCATTTTCCAAATGGTTCGCAGATTTTTATGAACTTGATATGATCATGAATGATTGGAATGAAAGCGGGAAAGAGATTATCGAAGAATATGATTCAGCCTATTTTATTGAAATTGCAGACATTTTCGAGAATTCCGAAGAAGATTTGCTGTATGCCGAGGATTATTTTCACCCAAATGACCGCGGATATGAATTAATCGCGACAAGAATCTATAATGATATGGATATTACCACTATCGGAAAGGACACATTGGAAGCGAGTGCCAAAGGAGATGATGACCAAGAATGACAAATGTCAAATGGAAGACTTTGTTTATTTCCCTATTAGCCCTAAACATCCTGGTCATCCTATTTGTAACGATTTTAGTTAATCTGCCGACTAAAGATAAAGAGCTGATACCAAAAGTTAGCCACGAAGAAGATATCCAATTTCAAATTCACACGAATCGGGAAGATTTGACAAGATTAATCAACCAGTATCTGGATAAAGAGGGGTTGACTGGATCCATGCACTATGAAGTGTATTTAACGGATGAAGTCGAGTTATATGGAACAATGCCATTTTTCAACCGTGAAGTGGAAATGAAATTGACTTTTGAACCAATTGCCCAAAAGAATGGGGATTTGATCCTAAAACAAAAATCAATTGCAGTCGGGCAATTGAACCTTCCTGTTTCATATGTAATGAATTTAATAAATGAGCGTTATAACATGCCGGATTGGGTTAGCATCAGTCCCAATGACGAAAGTATTTATGTGTCATTACAGGATATGGAACTGAAAAGCGATGTTAGGGTGAAGGCGAAAGAATTCGATCTAGAAAATGATGATATTTCATTTTTGTTGACCGTCCCATCATCATTACAGTGATAGTGATAGTGAATAAATGGATAAAAAACCAGGATCGATGCATCCTGGTTTTTTTCCATTTATGGAGAGAGCGTTAGGGTTTCTAGTGAGGATGATTGCCGATTCGATCCGATTATATAAATGGTTGAGGGAGTATTTTCTTGGAAGGCCCTGTTTGGCAAAGGGAATGCGATCTCTTTTGTCCCAGCTATCCTCACTTCGAAGTCTACTATCATGGGATGAATATTAAGATATTCGCTTGCCTTCCTGAAATGGAGTCGATCAAAAACGACATCTCCATCTTTGACGGCAATATCCACCGATAGTAAATCAGGTGAAAGCTGGATGAATCGAACCTTTGCTTCATTTGGAGGAACAGTTGGATTATCTTCGAAAGGTAACATTTTCAACGATTCAGAATCCAGGGTAGGTGCTAGGGCAATGGTATAGGAAGTCCCGCTTTCGAGAGCCACTTCACAGCTTAATAGAGGTGAGGTGCTTTGCCCTCTGCGGTATATATCCAATTGGTACTTGCCAGGGGGCTGTGGTAAATAACCATTGGTCTCTTTATATGAGAAATTTTTGAGGATACTCATTTCATTTACATAAACATCAAATGAGGGAGCTGTTGGGGCAGCATGTAAAAAGCGAATTTGTGCAGGCAGTAGGACATTCATTTGTTCATATCTTAATTGTTGTGTTGATTTTTCGAGACTTTTCAAATGCTTATGGTAATAATAATCATGCAATTGCGGATTGCTGTTTTTATAATAAGACGATAGTAAATCATATGTTACCGATTTTTGTGAATATGATTGTTTATCGCTCATTTCCAACACCTCTCATTTTTCCAATATGTTCTTATCATATGTTTTTATGCTTGGGCGTGTTTCTACCATTTAAAAAGGGAGGGATCATTTTGGTAAAATGGGTCAATCAGCATATTATTTTACAGGGTAATATAAAAGCGTTAAAATGCATTCAATGGATTGTTTGTAAAAAAGGAGGATTTTCATTTGACAAAGCAATTAGAGAAAGCAACATTCGCAGGTGGTTGTTTCTGGTGCATGGTGAAACCGTTCGATGAACAGCCTGGCATCGAATCCGTTATCTCTGGCTATACAGGCGGGACTAAGGAAAATCCCACGTACAAAGAAGTTTGTTCTGAAACCACGGGACATTATGAAGCTGTTCAGATCACCTTTGATCCAAACGTTTATCCATATGAGAAGATAATCGAGTTATTTTGGCAGCAAATTGACCCGACAGATGCTGGCGGGCAATTTCATGACCGGGGAAGTTCATATCAAACGGCCATTTTTTATCATAACGAAAACCAACGTGAAATTGCAGAAGCATCCAAAGCTAAGCTGCAGGCGAGCGGGAAATTTTCCGGACCGATCGTAACTCCGATTATACCAGCCAAAACGTTTTATCCAGCCGAGACATACCACCAGCATTATTATAAAAAGCAACCTGAGCATTATGAAAGATATTCGATTGGCTCAGGACGCAAAGCATTTATACAACATCACTGGGGGGAAAAAAATGAACAGTAAAGAAGAATTAAAACAGAAGCTCACTCCGATTCAATATGAAGTCACGCAAAATAATGGAACGGAACCAGCCTTTAACAATGAATATTGGAACTTGAAGGAGGAAGGATTATATGTCGATATCGTCTCAGGTAATCCTCTTTTCACTTCAAAGGAAAAGTTCGATTCAGGCTGCGGTTGGCCAAGCTTCACTAAACCGCTTAAAGAAGAGGAAGTGGTGGAAAACCTCGATACGAGTTATGGAATGAGAAGGATCGAGGTTCGCTCAAAAACTGCCGATTCTCATCTGGGTCATGTTTTTAATGATGGGCCGGGACCGTCGGGATTACGCTATTGCATCAATTCTGCATCATTAAGGTTCATCCCGCTCCAAGATCTTGAAAAAGAAGGGTACGGAGAATACAAAAAGCTTTTTGATTGAATGGAAAACCCCCTATCAGATAATGATAGGGGGTTATTTATTGGGTAATATTCAATCTGTGATGATTGACGCGATCCGGACATATGGAATGGTGGTAAGTTCCATTGCTTTAGTCCTGCCAGTCACCTCAAAACGGACAGTATGTGAACCGGGACGGAGCCCATTTTTGACAAATAAATATCTTTCACGGGCAAATGGCCACCACGTATTCAAAGTCGTGATTTCATTTCCGTCGATCCATACATTCACTTCCCCGCCATCAGGACTTCTAAGCAGTTTCACACCAAGCATAGTTCCCTTGAAATTATATTCAATCACACTACCCTTTTCACTACTTGTGAAATAGCCGCCCCTTGGACGGAAACCGCTCATTTTTTGATAGTGGTCAATTTCCGATAATTCAAATCCAGAACGGGCATGAAGCTTAGATGGAAGACCTGCTACAGCCTTCTCCCGTTTGATGTTATCGAGGAACCGTTCATAAATTGCTTCAGCATATAATTTATAACCAAGCCCATTTGGATGAATCAAATCTCTGGTCAGCTGCTTTTCCGTATATCCTGAATTTTTGAATATCGGTCGCATATCGACATTAGTTGCACCGTAATGTTTGGATAAAGTTCCAATTGCAGACGCAAATTCCTCATATTTCAAGGAACTCTCTGTTATAGTGAATAATTCAGCATTAGGGTGGAGACGTTTTGCCTTTCTCATTAAAGCTTCATATGTCATGGTAAAATCATCGACATTCATATATTTGCGATCATTTTCACCAAAAACGAAGAAAATCAGATCTTTATGATCATGTTCCCTTCTTTGGGAAAGCTTGAATAGACCTTCAAAAGCAGTGGCTCCGCTTTGCACCACGTAGTCTCCACGTAAAGGAATATCATTGGTTTCATTCATCTTATTTTCTAACTGTTTGAACCATGTAAGATAAGGCCTTTCTGCCCCCGACCCTCTTCCGATACTGTCACCAATAACGAGATACTGAATGGGCTGGCCTGATTGGAATTTTTGATAAACATTTATCGAATCATCTGATCCATATGTTTTTGGAACTTTTTGAAGGATATAGCTGATTAGAAGGATCGTGGCGATTGCAGCGAAAGGGATGAAGGATTTTGCGTTCGTTTTCAATTATGTTCCCCCGTATTAACCTTTTATGTATCTAACTGGGTATGAGATAGCTTTAAGAGGCTAAGAATTGTTTTTTCCTTATTATATCCCAATTTTAAAGTAACACAATAAAAATGAAACGTTTTTTGACATTTTTCATGGTTACTCTTGGTATTTCAGCCATTGAATGATGAACGGTGATGAAGGTGTTGATTGAAGTTTTATCTTAAATCAAGAAAAATAGGCAAATACACAGACCAAGGCGGGCGTAATGACATATGGTAAGGTGTAAAGAGAAATCAGAATTCTAAAAGGAGTGAAACTTAATGTACGGATATGGTGGAAACGTTGCAGGACCAGGGTACGGTTATGGTGGAGGTGGAGGTGGATACGGATACGGCGGTGGTTGCTGCGGATTTGGATCAGGCTTCGCATTAATCGTTGTCTTGTTCATTCTATTGATTATCATCGGTGCTTCATTCTGCTGCTAATTGAATAACCCAAAGACCAGTTGATAAAGCTGGTCTTTTCTTTATGTAAGGAAAATGGAGGTTTGACGGTGGAGCTTTCTGATTCCATGGCAGTTGACTGAAAAGGCATGGATAAATCCAGGAAATCATGGGACAGGCGATACATAACCATTCCTTTTTCCAATCCAGATACCGGCACAACGGGTATGATGAAAAAATGATGTGGAAAAACAGGTCTAAAGGTTCTGCAAGGAAAATAAGTTGTGTGAATGACATACCAAAGGGTCTTGGTTTTTCTTTGTTCACCATTTCTGCTAAAATAACGACAGAATGTAATTAATTTAGGGGGATAAAGATATGAAACCTTCCCGTTTACAAGCAGGGGATGAAATTCGCGTAATTGCTCCTTCAAGAAGCTTGGCGATTGTCAAAGGAGAACAACGCAGATTGGCAGAAGAAAGATTGATTGAGCTTGGTTTTATAGTGACATATGGTAAAACGGCTTTGTTCCATGATGACTTTTTCTCGAATTCGATTGAAGACAGGATCGAGGATTTGCATGAGGCGTTCAGGGATCCGAATGTGAAGGGGATTTTTACAGCAATCGGGGGGTATAACGCTAACCAATTGTTACGGTATATCGACTATGATTTGATTAAGGAAAATCCAAAAGTGTTGATCGGGTATAGTGATATAACCGCAATCTTATTGGCCATTTATAATAAAACAGGCTTAACTACATATTCAGGTCCAGATTTCTCGACGTTCGGGATGAAGGCTGGTCTGGAATATACGATGGAATATTTTAAAAAGGCTGTAATTGAAAGTGCAGACTTTTATCTTGATCCAAGTGAGACGTGGAGTGATGATTCTTGGCATTTGGAACAGGATGACCGAACTTTCCACCCGAATGCTGGATATATGGTCATTCAGGAAGGTGACGCTGCTGGGACAATCATTGGGGGGAATCTTTGTACACTCAATCTATTACAAGGTACAGAGTACATGCCTTCATTAGAGGACAGCATCCTTTTCATAGAAGATGATGAAGAAAGCCATCCTTTCAGTTTTGATCGGGATTTACAATCCTTGCTCCATCAGCCAGATGCAAGTGGGATTAAAGGAATTGTCATCGGCCGTTTCCAAAAGGATTCAGGAATGACTGAATATGCTTTGCAGGAAATCATCGCTGCCAAAAGGGAGATAAATGGCATACCTGTGATCGCTAATGCCAACTTTGGTCATGTTCATCCATTCGTAACGGTGCCGGTTGGTTCAAAAGCTGTAATGAAAGTGAAGAACGGAAAAGCGACGATCCAGATCCATTCATGACACACAGTTTGAAGACGCCGTTCAAAAAGTGGACGGTGTTTTATTCTGTTCGGGATTTGTATGAATATATTTTGCATTTTGGTGTATTTTAGGAATCTTTCCTCTTGTCAGCCCTGGAAAATGTCCTATTTTACAAGCATTATTAGGGAATATGAGTCTAATAGTTCAAATTCTATATTTTTCTGATATAATACTAAGAGATTTAAAATAGAAAAGGTGATTATGTGTTATTAACAATTCCCGCATCCATTCGTTTAGAAGGGGCATTGGCCGAGTATAATAAAAAAGGCCGTGTGAGCCATACATGCTTCGTTTGTAACGAAGACACTTCTAATGGGGATGCAAGTAACTTAAACTACTATAAGTTAGGAACTAAAAAAGTTTGTCATTCCTGCATGAAAAATGTTTTGCGTCATCCGTCTTTAAAAGAGTATGAATATGTGCATACTTCAGTTATCGATAAAACTGCTTTTTATAAAAATGTGCTGGCTGTTTTAAAGGATGAAAGTTTTTTGGAGTCAATTCGTGAAGAAAAACTAAATAGCGCATTGTAAGAAAAAAGTGTATCTCTCGCGGATACACTTTTTTTGTCGCCATTTTTTGGACACCCCCATGAAACCAAGAAATTTATCAATTTACATGCTTTGGTCAATTTCCTTAGCAAGATTGACTTAATCTGGACATACACTTTACTATATTGCATTTGTTTTTTTAGAGAAGGAGTGTGTGGGCTTATGGAGCAGTCTTCATTGATCAAACCGGTCCTGGGAGGAGCCTATCCGACTATCAGTCATGGTCAGGGAGTGTTTTTATACGATAAAGAAGGAAAGGATTACCTAGATGCTTCTTCCGGTGCTGTTACAGCCAATATTGGCCATGGAGTCCAGGAAATCATAGAGGCGATGGTAAAACAGGCTAAACAGGTTTCATTTGTGTATCGTTCCCAATTCACCAGCGATGCTGCAGAGAAACTTGCCGGAAAAATTGCTGAATTGACCAAAGGGGAACTGACATACAGCTTTTTTGTAAACAGCGGCTCCGAAGCGACTGAAACGGCATTGAAAATTGCCATTCAGCATTGGCAGGAAAAAGGGAAGCCCAAGAAACAAAAAATTATATCGAGGTGGATGAGCTACCATGGCATCACGATGGGAGCTCTTTCCATGTCTGGCCATCCGATTCGCCGGGAACGATTTACTCCGTTGCTTGAATCATATCCTTCTGTATCGCCTCCATATTGTTACCGGTGTCCACTTCAACTTGATCCACATACGTGCGGAATGGCTTGTGCTTCGGAATTGGAAACATCAATCAGGCGAATTGGCAGTGAAAATATAGCGGCGTTCATTGCAGAACCAGTTATCGGCGCAGCAGGAGGGGCCATTGTTCCTCCTGATGGTTATTTTCGAAAACTCAAGAAAATCTGCGAAGACAATGATATTTTATTCATTGCCGATGAAGTAATGACCGGATTTGGACGTACCGGTAAGATGCTTGCTTCCGAATATTGGGATGTGGAACCTGATATCGTAACATTTGGTAAAGGAATGAGTGGCGGATATACCCCGATAGCGGCCGCAGTTATGACCAAAAACGTGATGGAGCCAATAATGAAAGGCTCGAAGTCAATAATAGGAGGCCATACGCTTAGTGCAAATCCGTTATCGTGTGCGGTATCTTTGGCCGTTTTAGAATATGTCGAAAGAAATGAACTTGTCGAAAAATCAGCCGACAGAGGGAATTACCTGATTAGGGGCCTGAAAAAGTTGGCAGGGAAGTATTCCTTTATCGGTGATATACGCGGGAGAGGTTTATTGATTGGCATCGAATTTGTCCAGGAAAAAGAAACGAAGGTCACATTTCCGAAGGAGGCCGACGTGACCAATGAAATCATTGAATTGGGAATGAGGAATGGAATACTTCTTTATCCCGCTGCAGCAGGACTTGACGGTGTAACCGGGGCAGCCATCATCATCTCCCCACCGTTAACGATATCGGAAGAGGAGTGTGCTGAATTGTTAATGAGAGTCGATATAACTTTTGGGCAATTTAATGAATCGATAGGTAAACGGCCATCACAACAAGGAAGTGAGTCATAGGGTGGAAAATACATTCCAGAAGATTTGTCGTTTGGAGGATGTCCGCCATCACTTTAAAGATGATCAGTCCATCCTGTTTGGGGGGTTCGGTGGCATAGGAACGCCTCCGGGATTGATCAATCTGATTTTGGAATCAGGCATAAAGGATTTAACCTTGATTGGGAACGATACAGGTTTCCCTGATATCGGAATCGGAAGACTGGTCACCCAACGCCGTGCAAAAAAAATCATCGTGTCCCATATCGGTTCCAATCCAAATGCAGGACTACTAATGAACAATGGAGAACTCGAAGTGGAGTTCTCTCCGCAAGGGACACTTGTCGAACGAATCCGGGCCGGAGGGATGGGACTAGGCGGGATATTGACCGATATTGGAATGGAGGCCGATATCGTCCGGGACGGCAAGCAAACCGTAAAGTTAGGTAAGAAAAATTATCTGGTGGAACCGGCATTAACTGCAGATATCGCCATTGTTTACGCAGAAATGGCAGATCCTTATGGAAATCTTATATTTGATAAAAGTGCCAGGAACACGAATCCAATCGTAGCTGCGGCCGGACAAATCACTATAGTCGAAGCCATGCAAATCGTTCCGCTTGGCTCTTTGGATCCAGAGGACATCATTGTACCGGGTGCCTTTGTGGATTATATCATTCCATCAAAAGGAGTCGATTGGAAATGGGCTTGGGAACCGAAGATAGAAATAGAATAGCAAAACGGGCAGCAGCAGAAATAAGTGATGGGATGCTGGTCAATTTGGGAATTGGCATTCCATCACTTGTACCGAATCATCTTTCGAGTGACCATAAAGTTATGTTTCATGCTGAAAATGGCCTTGTGGGTATTGGCAGTACTCCTGAAACGGGGAAGGAAGATGCCCATCTTTGCAATGCTGGGGGACTGCCGATCACCATTAGAGCGGGGGCTTCGTACTGCGACAGTACTGTTGCATTTGGGATGATACGGCGAGGCAGGGTGGATATCACGATTCTAGGAGCCCTTCAAGTAAGTCAAGCGGGGGATCTCGCTAATTGGATTGTACCGGGAAAGCGGGTGCCAGGCATGGGCGGTGCCATGGAATTGGCTGCAAAGGCAAAAAAGGTCATTGTCTTGATGGAACATAACGATAAAACGGGCATGTCTAAATTAGTCGAAAAATGTACGTTGCCGTTAACTGCCAAGAAATGCGTACATATGGTCATCACCGAATTAGGCGTGTTTTCCGTAACTTCGGAGGGCCTCCTATTAACTGATGTATTTGATACGTCCAACATTCAGGAAATCAGGCATCGGACCGAAGCCTCGTTTACCGTCTCTGAAAACATCCATATTTTAAAAGAATGAGAGAGGAGAATGGATATGTATGAGGAAAAAATAAGAACATGGTTGAATGAACATCAGATGAATGGGGTTCAGCTTTTGCAAAAACTGGTTCAGGAACCGAGCAAAAGGGGGCAAGAAGGAAGTGCACAAGCCATAGTGGTCGAGAAGTGCAGACAACTTGGTCTGGAAATAGATCTTTGGGAAATCGGGGATGAACAATTAAGAAAACATCCCCATTTTTATTGCGACCGCAGGGATTTTAAAGGAAATCCGAACCTTGTGGCTATTAAAAGAGGAACAGGCGAGGGTAAATCCCTTATTTTAAACGGACATATTGATGTAGTTCCTGAAGGAGATCCTGAAGCATGGCACGATGAACCCTATAGCGGCAAGTTAATAGAGGGGAAAGTTTTCGGGCGGGGAACTGCAGATATGAAAGGCGGCAATGTATCTTTATTGCTGGCCATTGAAGCGATCGTCGAATCTGGAATCCAATTGAAGGGAGATGTGATATTCCAGAGTGTGATTGAAGAGGAAAGCGGCGGTGCCGGCACACTTGCGGCAGTCTTACGGGGGTACAAAGCTGATGGTGCAATCATTCCAGAGCCTACAAATATGAAGCTATTCCCATTACAGCAAGGTTCGATGTGGTTTCGACTGAGAATAAAAGGCAAGTCTGCACATGGAGGCACGAGGTATGAAGGTGTCAGTGCAATAGATAAAGCGGTTGGTGTAATGAAGGAAATCAAGATGCTTGAACAAGAACGGAATGAGTCACTCCGTCATTCACTCTATAAAAATGTCCCTATCCCCATTCCAATCAACATAGGAAGCATTCAAAGCGGGAATTGGCCTTCCTCCGTGCCGGATACAGCCGTTCTGGAAGGTAGATTCGGCATCGCCCCGACAGAAACCATGGAAGAGGCACAAAAGTCGCTGAAGGAGCGAATAGATGCTTTAAACCAGAGTGATGCATGGTTCTTAGAAAAACCTATTGAATTAGAGTGGTTTGGGGCCAGATGGCTGCCTGGCAATCTCGAAATAAATCACCCGCTCATGAAGACAATTGGCACATACTATGAAAAAGTGGTAGGGGAAGAACCGCTTGTCGAAGCATCCCCTTGGGCGACGGATGGAGGGTATCTTTCATCAATTGGCTCTACCCCAGTAGTTGTGTTTGGACCAGGGGAAACGAAGATGGCCCATGATTCGAACGAATATATAGAGGTGGATAAAATGATGGAGGTTGCGGAAATCATCGCATTGACCATTATTGAATGGTGTGGGGTGGACCAGGAATAATCATTTTTCCCAAGGTCTGATTCCAGGAGGGGTCAGGCCTTTCGCAACAATTTTCGAAGATGTGAAAGGAGTGGGACAAATGGAGGCTGGAATCATTGAAAAAAGAATTCAAAAGCCAAGGTGTACCATACATATTACGATCGACCATTTTAATAAGCGAATAAGGGTTGATGATTATCTTGGTCATTTTCAAGAATGTGTGGAGGAATCTTTGAAGGTGGCTAAAAGCATATCAGCAGAAAAAATCATCTTCAAGTCACGCAAGGAAAACGTTATGGACTTGCTTGCTCAGGGCTTTCTATATGAAGGAAGCATAGATAAATTCTTTTTGGGAAGCGATTGTTTCTTCCTTGTTAAGTATAACCGGAATGAAAGGCGCAACAGTGCAGTATGGGAAAAGGAAGATCAAATCCTTACCGATGTTAAGAGTCTGCCGATAAAATCCGGAAAAGATGATCCGCCGTCAGCCTATCAAGGCCGTAAAGCAGAAGTTACCGATGCACTTCAGCTTGCCCAATTGTATGGGAAGGTTTTCGAAGTGTATCCCACACCGATGAATGATCCGGTATATGTGAAAAAGTGCATGGAAATGGGAACGGTTTTTTATATTTATGTCCATGAAGAGAGGATCGTCAGTGCTGCTTCCGCAGAAATTGATTCCTTTTACCATAATGCAGAAATCACTGACTGTGCGACATTGCCGGAACATCGGCAGTACGGCTTGATGAAACACTTGATTTCCGCGCTTGAAGACTATCTTATTTCACATGGGATTTATTGTATCTATTCGATTGCCCGGTCGCTCTCATTCGGCATGAATGCTGCATTGCATCAGCATGGATACTCGTACCGTGGACGTTTAGCTAATAATTGTTATATTTTCGATAAACTGGAAGATATGAACCTTTGGGTGAAAAATCTTACTTGAATGCTCATTTTTAGGCGGTTCATGACAAGTTTTTGGCATTTTCCTCATATACATCTAGCAAGAAGGTCTTAAGGAGGGATATTCTTGCCAAGTGAATTTTTTAATACAAGTGAAGTGTTGGAAGCGATATTAGAAACCATTGATGAAGGCATTCATGTGATAGATCCAAAAGGACAGACCATCTTTTATAACAGGGTGGCGGCCAATCATGATGGGATGCAAAGAAGTGAGGTACTTGGGAAACCGTTGCTTGAAGCCTTCCCTTCTTTGAATCACAAATCATCGACCTTACTCCGGGTCATTAAATCTGAAAAACCAATCTACAACTATAGTCAATCGTACGTAAATGCACATGGGCGAATCATTGAGACGCTAAATACGACGCTCCCCATATATGTTGATGGGTTTATGATAGGTGCAATAGAAATTGCCAAGGATTATTCAAGCTTGAAGCAATTATCTGAAAGGTTAGCTGACCTGGAAAGCTCGCTCAAGACAATCAAGAGTCCTGAAAGGAAAACGCCTGGGACCGGCGGATTGTATTCATTCACTGAAATCATGACAAGTGATATTGGGTTTAAAGATTTGATATCACAAGGGAAAAAGGCTGCCCGCTCCTCCTCATCGGTATTGGTTTATGGGGAAAGCGGTGTGGGGAAAGAGCTTTTTGTTCAAAGTATCCACCAGGATTCGAGCCGCAGTAAAGAACCATTCATCGCGCAAAATTGTGCGGCATTACCAGAAAATCTATTGGAATCGCTTCTATTCGGTACCGCTAAAGGAAGCTACACTGGTGCTTTGGAACGCCAGGGATTGTTTGAATTAGCCAATGGCGGAACCTTATTTTTGGATGAATTGCAATCGATGCCGATTGACTTGCAGGCAAAGCTTCTGCGTGTGCTTGAAGATGGGTTCATCAGGAGGATAGGCGGTACAAAGAGTGTACAGGTGGATGTCAGGATCATGGCAGCGATGAATATAGATCCTAAAAAGGCCGTATCGGAAAACAGGCTAAGGCCGGATTTATTTTACCGATTGAACGTATTGAGCTACGAGCTGCCTCCGCTAAGGGAGCGGATTGATGATATAGAGCTTCTTACTGAACATTTCATATCAATATTTAACAGTAAATTAGGACTGTCCATAAAAGGCATGGATGAGAAGACAAAGGTTTTTTTTCGGAAATATCATTGGCCTGGAAACGTAAGGGAGCTTAAACATACGATAGAATTTATGATGAACCATACGGAGAAAGATGTTTTGAACCATGAAGATTTCCCCCAGTTTTTAAAAAAGCGCATCACTTCTTCATCAGAAAAAATACTTCCGCTTCGTGAGGCCATGATTGAGATGGAATCGAAATTGATTACCGAGGCCCTTCTTCAAACGAATGGTAACGTTTTTCAGGCATCGAAGCTATTGCAGATTCCAAGACAGACCTTGCAATATAAAATAAAAAAACATATTTGAATGGAAAAAATCCGGATGCAGCCAGCAGTCCGGTTTTTTTTATGGGCCTTCGAATTTTTGGGTCATTTTGGCACCCTTCTTGCATTTAATACTACTATCATAACTCAGGAGGTATAACCATGTTATTTGACTTATATAAGCCAGATCGCAATTGGAAAGATATAGAGCTATGGAAAGATGTAACCGAAGAACAATGGAATAACTGGCTGTGGCAGCTTACGAATACGATCCGAACTGTTGATGATTTGAAAAAAGTGATAAACCTGACTCCGGATGAAGAGGAAGGTGTGAGGATTTCCACAAAAACCATTCCATTGAATATCACCCCATACTATGCTTCGTTAATGAATAAAGATGACCCAAGGTGTCCAATCAGAATGCAATCGGTCCCAATCTCGGAAGAAATGCATAAAACCAAATATGACATGGAAGACCCCCTTCATGAGGATGAGGACTCCCCTGTACCGGGACTGACCCATAGATATCCAGATCGCGTACTTTTTTTGGTGACGAATCAGTGCTCCATGTACTGCCGTTATTGTACGCGAAGACGCTTTTCAGGCCAAATTGGCATGGGTGTGCCAAAAAAACAATTGGACGCAGCAATCGGTTATATACGTGACACACGGGCAGTACGGGATGTTCTTATTTCCGGCGGAGACGGATTATTGATCAATGACACGATCCTTGAATATATCCTCAAAAACTTAAGGGAAATTCCTCATGTTGAAATAATCAGGATAGGTACGCGGGCTCCGGTTGTTTTTCCTCAAAGAATCACTGAAAATTTATGTGCCATTTTAAAAAAATATCATCCGGTTTGGCTGAATACTCATTTCAATACCTCGATAGAAATTACCGAGGAGTCAAAGAAAGCATGTGAGATGCTTGCCGATGCAGGTGTACCTGTGGGCAACCAGGCAGTTATTTTAGCGGGGATAAATGACAGTGTAGCAATCATGAAAAAGCTGATGCATGATCTTGTTAAGATCCGTGTCCGCCCTTACTATATTTATCAGTGCGATCTATCGGAAGGCATCGGTCATTTCAGGGCTCCCATTTCAAAAGGGATTGAAATCATCGAGGGGCTCCGAGGCCATACATCCGGGTATGCTGTACCCACCTTCGTCGTCGATGCCCCAGGAGGGGGAGGGAAAATCACACTGCAGCCGAATTATATCCTTTCACAATCTCCAACAAAAACGGTGCTGCGTAATTTTGAAGGTGTGATAACCACATATCCAGAACCTGAGCAGTATACACCGGGACTTGCAGATGATTATTTCAAAGGGGTATATCCTGATATGGAAGAAAAACAGTCAGATATAGGTGTATCGGGTTTAATGAACGACAAGCAATTCAATTTAGTGCCTGAAGGGCTGAAGCGAATGAATCGACGGGAAAATTACGTGACCAACCCAGAGCATGCTTCGTTGAAAAACCAACGGGAAAAGCGGGATCTGTTAAAAGAAAAGAAATTCCAGGCACAGCAAAAAAAGAGCACTCCAAAGGGGGATGAATAGCATGGAGACGTGTCCATGGTGTGAGAAAGGTAAGCTTTCATCAGTAAAGGGGACTGTGTATTGGGAACTGCCGGATGGTACGAGGGCGGTTGAAATTACGGAAACCCCTTCATCTCATTGCGAGAGTTGCGATGCTCTTTTTCAAAGTGATGAAATAGTGAAGGAAATTGAAAATCAACTATTTTTAATTGATTCGAAACAGCTTGAAAAACAAACGAAGTACAGTGAGCTAATGAACATGAAAAGGCTGTTGAAACGTAATTACTTTGACTTTTAGTGGCAGGGTGTATTACTTTTCCATATATGAATAAATCCCCTCATTTTAGACAGAACAGTGTAAACCACTATTTCTATCTTAGATGAAGGGGATTTTCCCTTTCACAAAATGAAAGCCTGCGGGTAAATTGGAAAATAAGGTTTTGAAGAAATTCCGCCATCCTTCAAGCTGCATGACAAAACATGCTCCGCCTGTTTTTATGGGACTTGGGCATTTGATTGCAGAAGTAGGTTAAAAAAGTTTGAAACACTTTGTTTCCTTTATCGAAAGGATGTAATCAATATGGAATGAGTACGATATTTAAGTGTAATTCCGTAATATAACGAATGCTTTTTATGTTGAAAAATCGTGGATTTCATAAAATGAGGAAGAAAAAACCAAATTGATTTTTAAAAAAGTGGACGGAAGCGAAAGTTTCCGATATATTAAAGCAGAAATCATAGTTATTTTAGGGGGGGCTCGACATCATGAGACCATTTTATTTATATTTAATGAAATTTCGACAACCAAAGGAAATTGATGCAATCACTAAATTTGCCAATCATGCCTATGAGGATCATGGCTTCCCAAAACAATCGACTGATTATAATGAACTGAGCAGTTATTTGGAATTGAATGCAGACTATCTCGAAAGTATGTCAGTATTCGATCAAACGTGGGAACAGTATGTCCAAATAGAAGAAGGACTCATATTGGGAGATCAGGAATAGGGAGGATCGGAAGGATGCTTAAAAGCCTTCAAACCCGTATTTTGCTTTATTCTTTACTTATAGCAAGTGTTCCGCTTCTGATATTGGGGATCATATCCTATGGATCGCAAAGGTCCCTGCTGGAAAAGGAAGCAGAAAATGCCCTGAATGCAGGTTCACTGAATATAGTAAATGAAACATATAGCTATTTGAACGAACGAATCAGTGATGTGAAGTTAATGAGTGCAAATTCGGTAATCATCAATCCTGGCCATTCAAAAGAAGAGAAGTCAGATGAACTAAAAAAGTTTATCGATGCAAAAGGAAATTATTACGGTGTCTTGCATTTGGATATGAAAGGAAATGTCATTGCAGATACATCCAATAAAATGATCGGGGACAACCTAGCGGAGAAAATATGGTTCAAAGAGGCCATAGAGGGTCATGAATTCCTTTCTGACGTTTATAAAACCCGGGCTTACTCAGAACCCATAATAGCTCTGAGTGCGCCGGTATATGATAATGCAGGGAAAATGATCGGTGTCGTATCTCCAGCTTTCCGATTGGAAGGCCTTTGGGAGATGATAGAGAAAAAGGCTAATGAAATTAGCGATAAATACCCAGTGAACTTTTTCATGATCAATCAAGAAGGTATCATGATTTCGAAAAAAGACCCGCATGGCGTCATGCAGGATTCTGCCTTGAAAGAGATGGGATTAACGAAAGATAAGCTGATGGAAGCTTCGGTATCGGATAACTTGTACAGCGCAGAGAATGGGGAAAAAATATATTCCATCCAGCCTGTCCATACGATAGCAGAAACGGAGAATAAATGGTTTGTTGTTGTGGGTGCTGATAAGAAACAGGTGTTTCAGCCTTTGAATGACCTATTAACACGGTACCTGACCATCTACAGCATCGTTTTTGTATCTATCATTCTGGCTGTCTATTTACTAACAAAGACCCTCGTGCGGCCAGTTCAGGAGCTTGTCGAAGCGACAGAGGATTTCATTGGAGGAAAGGAATTCATCATTTCCGACAAAAGAAGCTTCGAGGAAATGGAAAAATTGAACCTTGCCTTTCTAAGAATGATGGAAACGATAGAAGATCGTGAGAAGGAAATCGTCCGTACGGAAAAATTGAAATATGTTGGCCAGCTTGCTGCCGGTGTCGCCCATGAAATCAGGAACCCGCTGACGACAATAAAGGGCTTTTTCCAACTTTTGAAGAGCCAGGATCATGATAAAACATTAATAGAAAAATATAGTGATGTCATGCTTCATGAAGTGGATCGGGTGAATGTATTCGTGACACAACTTCTTGATTTGGCAAAACCACATCAACTGGAATGGGAAAGAATCGATTTAAAGGATTTCCTTGATGAACTTATAGATACATATACTTCCTCAATGCCGAGTTATCACGTAAGAATAATTGATAGGGTGACACAATCCGTCATTGTTTATTCAGACAGGAACCGGTTAAGGCAAGTTCTCTTGAATGTCTTGAATAACTCTTGTGAAGCCATCGAAGCAAGGGGGCAGATTGAAGTTCAACAGACCTCGGTGTCCCAATATGTAAAATTAGTGATCAGTGATGATGGAAAAGGAATCAGTCCAGAGAATTTAAAAAATATCGGTATGCCCTTTTATACTACCAAACCGGATGGAAACGGATTAGGTGTGGCGACGTGCATTCAGATAATGGAGGAATTAAAAGGGAAATTCCAAATTGAGAGCGTTCTCGACGAAGGAACGAAAGTGACGCTCATCATCCCCACTACGAACCGTCTCATTAAATGAGGCGGTTTTTGGTTGTAGTGCCTTTTAATAAATTGGCAGGTTACTTATCTAAATGAGCAAAATGCCCTCTCATTTCCATTAACCTCCATGTTTGTTTGTGCATATAATTTACTAATCAAACGATAAGGACCATATTGGGGGATGTCTCTTATGGGCAAAAAAAAACAGCCGAAATTTAAATTAGGCGATACAGTCGTAATAACAATGTATGGGACAGTCGGGAATATAACCGATGTAAAATTTCTCGATGGTGCTTATGTGTATGAAGTGAACTATAGTGAAGGTCTTTATATCGAAAAAACATTGCAATCGATAAATGAATATGAAGGTGAAATCCTTTATCAAAAAGAGCAAATCGATATTGAATATAAATATTTATTAGGTGACTTGGTCCAGGTGGATGGATATGAACAGGATTATTTCAAGATTATCGGCTATCGAACAGAAATTTGGCGCTATAAGGAAAATGCCTGGGAGGATGTAATCTATGAGTTATCAAGAATCTCGGATGGTGAATGGCTTGAAGCGCATGAAGAAGAACTGACATTGATAGCCGATGCTAAACGTGCAGATGGAATCATTAAAAAGTTGGGTCTGCTCCTTCCTAAAAAGAAAAATGAGCTTGCTATCATTGCTAAACAAAACAACCCTGGTAAAGGTGAGCGAGATATGACAATGACAAAAAATGAAAAAAAGGAAATGATTGATGGACTGTTGGATTTATATAATGATTATTGTAAGCTCTACGAACATTTTGGCGATGATGAATATCGTCATATCATGAAGATTGCCCTCGCTAAAATTGAAAAAGCGGCAGAGGAAATTTATCCAGATCATAAAAAGAAGCAAACGAAGTGAAAGATATCCCAAACTTTTTAAAGGGCAATTTTTAAATGTCCTATAGAAGCATCCATTCAAATTGAACACGAATGGACCATGATAACTATAGGTACTTCATATGATTTTCCATTATGGGATGCCTTACTGGTATATTTGTCTCTACACATTCATAGACCTTTAAATAAGGGGGCGATGATTTGCGAGAAATTGAGGTTTTTATTGATACAGAAGAGATAGCGGAATTCTTTTTTCAAGAATTGATAAGACGGGGCTATCTTCCAACAGAAGCTGAAGTTGAAGATCTTGCTGACATCACATTCGAATATCTTCTTGAAAAATGCATAATTGATGAAGAAGTCGATGAGTAACCTGTCATTAGACGGTTAGCAGCTTCCTTTCCCTTAATTTTATTAACCATTAAAAAAAAGACGGCGGACTTCCGCCGTTTTGTTTGCGGTTTAGAGGGAGGGTGCCAAAAGGCTTTTCCTGATTTCCAGTTTTTCAAGTTCTAGGATAAGGTTCAATTTTCCTAACTTGTGGTGGATATGGTATAGTAGTTTTTGAATATCATTTCAACCACAAGTTAAGGAGGACATAGTCGTATGAGCGTACATATTGGTGCAAAAGAAAATGAAATTGCGGAAACGGTCTTACTTCCTGGGGACCCGTTGCGTGCAAAATATATTGCTGAAACATTTTTAGAGGATGCTAAACTTTATAATGAAGTTCGTAACATGTTTGGATATACAGGGACATATAAAGGGAAACGAATTTCTGTACAAGGTACAGGCATGGGTGTCCCATCCATTTCGATTTACGTGAATGAATTGATGAATAGCTATAATGTCCAGAAGCTGATTCGTGTGGGAACTGCAGGAGCGATTCAAAAAGATGTAAAAGTCAGGGATGTGATCCTTGCCATGAGTGCTTCCACCGATTCCCAAATGAACCGCATGACTTTCGGCGGGGTGGACTTTGCCCCAACCGCAGATTTCGAATTACTAAGAAAAGCTTATGACGCCGGCACGGCTAAGGGCTTGCAATTGAAGGTCGGTAATGTATTTACGGCCGATCAGTTTTATAACGATAATAGTGAATTGGAAAAATGGGCAAAATACCAAATACTTGCGATAGAAATGGAATCAGCAGCCCTATACACGCTTGCTGCTAAATTTGGCCGCCAAGCTTTATCTGTATTAACTATTTCCGATCACATTTTAACCGGTGAGGAAACGTCGGCGGATGAGCGCCAGTCAACCTTTAACGAAATGGTTGAAGTGGCATTGGAAGCAGCTATCCAGGACTGATAATTGGATGTGAATGACAGGCGGGTGACCAGGAATAAGTGATGCTGTATAATGACAGTTTGGATACAGGCTCATTTATTCCTTGGTATCCGCATTTTTGTAATGTCAGGAGATGCCTGTTTCCCTTGGAGGTTTTCTCTATATTGAACGTTTTGTGAAGGGGTAAAAAAATACATATGAACATAAGTTGTTATTTTTGATAACTATTATTTTTCGATTTGCATGAAAGCTGATAAAATAGAAAGAAATCGTTTATATCGTCATGAAGAATGAAAGTGGTGAGGCTTCAGTGGAAGAAGAAAATCAAAAACAGCCAAAAGAGGCAGGGAAATTCATTAAAATAAAGAAGTTTACGTTCATTATGGGGATTTTCTTAGTCATATTTCTAACTGCAGGGATTACTACAATAGCCTTGACCTTTGGAGATGAAAAAGTAGAGTCATTAGCACCGGATAAGCATGCGGAATTTGAAAAGCTGTATACTACATACGATAAGATAAAAGATAACTATTATGAAGAGGTTGATGAAGAAAAGCTGGTTGACGGCGCAATTAATGGAATGATCAAATCATTGGATGATCCCTACTCTGCTTATATGGATAAAAAGGAAGCATCGAGTTTCCATGAGAGCATCTCTTCATCTTTTGAAGGAATCGGTGCTGAGATTCAGGAGCAGGATGGACAAATCATGGTCGTTTCACCGATAAAAGGGTCCCCAGCAGAAAAAGCAGGGGTAAAACCGAATGATATCATTTTAAGTGTGGACGGTAAAAGCGTTGAAGGGCTAAGCTCTTCTGAAGCTGTCCTGAAAATCAGGGGCGAGAAGGGTACGAAAGTGGATCTATCCATCTCAAGAGCTGGTGAGTCGGAACCGCTTGAGCTCACCATTAAACGGGATACAATTCCGATTGAAACGGTATATGCGGAAATGCTTGATGATGGAGTTGCCAAGATTCAAGTGACCAGTTTTTCCGAACATACAGTCCAAGAGCTGAAAACGGCGCTTGAAGAAATGTCCAAGAAGGATATGAAGGGTCTCGTATTGGATTTGCGGGGAAACCCGGGGGGACTGCTTGATCAAGCAATAGAAATGGCAAGCCTGTTCATACCTAATGGGGAAGTGGTCCTTCAAGTTGAGGATCGCAGCGGGGAAAAAATAGTCGAAAAATCGAAGAATGATGGAGAACTGAAAATCCCGGTAGTCGTGTTGATTGATGACGGAAGTGCCAGTGCTTCTGAAATCGTTGCAGCGGCTGTTAGTGAATCTGCGGACATCCCATTGATTGGGGTCAAGTCATTTGGGAAAGGGACAGTGCAGACTGCCGAAGACTTTAAAGATGGATCTAATTTCAAATATACGGCAGCTAAATGGTTGACTCCTGAAGGTAATTGGATTCATAAAAAAGGGATCAAGCCGGATATTACCGTGAAGCTTCCTGATTATGCCAGCCTTCCGTACATTTCGCCTGACAAGGAATTGAAAGCATCCGATTCTTCGAGTGAAGTGAAAGCTGCTGAAGAGATGCTGAAGGAAGCGGGTCATGATCCAGGTAAGATAGATGGATTCTTTGATGAAGCAACTTCGAATGCGGTCATAGCATTCCAAAAGGAACAAAAAATTAAAGAAACTGGCACGATTAAAGATGATACTACCGTGAAATTGATGCAGGTCATCCGTGAGAAAATCCTTAAGAACGACACACAAGTGAAAAAAGCGGTAGAAGTATTAAAGAAAGAAATCAAATAAATGATTTTGCCCGAAAAGCCGGCCAACGATTATCGTTAGCCGGCTTTTTTGTCGTTTAATGCATAGGATTCCAACATTAGGCGGAAAATAGGGGTAATTTTCCAATGAGGTGAGGTAATGAAAGAAAAGGTATTGTTCATATATCTATTGATCTTGATTCTGGCAGGCTGCACCTATGCCCCTTTACCCAAACAAAATGGAAATGCAGGTACGGAAAAAAAACTAACCAAAGAAGAGAACCAGGAAAGCGTGAAAACATTTCTGTTAATCGGTGTTGATACAAGGGGAGAGCAAAAATCTCGATCAGATGCGATTATCCTTGCAAAATACTTTCCTGAGCAGGGGAAACTGAAGCTGGCTTCCATTATGCGTGATAGTTATGTGAAAATCCCCGGGAATAAATCAGGATACAACAAAATAAATGCAGCTTATTATTATGGTGGAAGGGAACTGCTCAAGAAAACCATACAGGAAAATTTCGGTGTGAAGGTCGATCATGTAGCGGTAATTGACTTCCAGGGTTTTGTGAAGATGGTCGATTTACTTGCACCTGAGGGGGTAGCGGTGAATGTGGATCAGGAAATCATTGATGATATGAGCATTCAAGCAAGCGTCGGTAAAAATGTTTTACATGGTGAGGAAATATTGAAATATGTCCGTTTTAGACATGACGATGAAAGTGATTTTGGAAGGGTAGAGCGTCAACAAGAAGTAATGGTTCAATTAAAAACAGCGTTTATAAATCAGATCTCATCCTTCGAAGGGATGGCAGCCCTTCCTAGTATCATCGAACAAGGACTCTCGTACTTGGATACAGATATTGGACTGAAAACAATAATGGAGATGGGTCCAAAAGTTGTCATCCATACACCGGACACTGTCGAAACCTTAAGGGTTCCAGTGGAAGGAAGCTTTAAAGATGAAATATATCCCCAGTCCGGAGCTGTTTTGGAAATGGACTACACTAAAAATAAGAAGGAACTTCAGGAATTCTTTTCAAAATAATAAGAATTTCCAATTCTCTTTTGTTATCGAAAACATCCTTATATTAAGCGAATATGTTCGAATTCACTTAAATTATTGTAATATAGACCTCGCAAGAATAATCATAATCGATCATCTTTAAAAAACGAGAGGGATACGAAATCCTTCTCGTTTTTTATCACCATTAAAGGAGCCTGATCAATTAACAAAATGAGGAATGTTTTTGATGAAATCAGGTGTTATGATGCCGTTTTCGGTAATGATGCTTGTAATTAGATGATTCGGAGTAACGTCAAAGGCTGGATTGAAAGTCTTCACGTTTTCCGGAGCGATCCTTACACCTTGAATGAAGGTGATTTCCGCTTCATTCCGTTCTTCAATCGGTATGGATGTGCCGGATTCGATAGATAGGTCGAATGTGCTTGATGGTGCAGCCACATAAAAGGGGATACCAAAGTGCTTGGCTAATATGGCCAATCCCAATGTCCCAATTTTATTGGCTGTATCTCCATTAGCCGCAATCCTGTCGGCCCCGACGATAATTCCATTTATTCGTTTCTGGTGAATCGTATGGGCAGCCATATTATCAGAAATTAAGGTGACATCAACCCCCGCTTGCATCAATTCCCAAGCAGTCAAACGCGCCCCTTGTAGGACAGGCCTGGTTTCACATGCGTACACTTTTAGCGGAAAGTCCCTTTCTTTAGCCAGGTGGAAGGGAGCCAAGGCTGTGCCATACCGAGCTGTGGCAATTCCCCCAGCGTTGCAATGCGTTAGAATGGAATCTCCTCTAGTGAATAAGGATAAACCATGTTCCCCGATTTTCCTGCACATTTCTTCATCTTCAGCAAAGATTGCTTTAGCCTCCGATACAAGTGCTTCCTTGGCAGTTGAAATGCTTTGCGCAGCTTGCAAGGTGTTTTCCATCCTCCTTAAAGCCCAAAAAAGGTTGACTGCAGTTGGCCGTGAAGAGGCGAGTTTTTCAATATGCCTCGTTACATTTTTCTTGAACTCCTCTAATTCAGCGGTTGTTTCCTGTTTGGCACCAAGTGCAACACCAAATGCTGCCGTCAGTCCAATTGCAGGGGCACCGCGAACTTTTAAAGTCAAAATGCTGTCATATACATCATCAACAGAATGAAGTTCGATAAATTCAGTTATGGAAGGAAGGGCTTGTTGATTTAATAATGTAATATGGGTATCATCCCATTGTACCGAATATGGTAAGGGTGCTAGTGTAGTCATGTGCAGGTCTCCTTTTAAATGGTTGAATAAGATGGCAGTGTACGTTGCTTCAATGCTTCAATGACAGCTGGAACATCTAATTCTTCCCGTTTTTTAATTAAAAAAGCACCAATTTCCAATGTTGCCGTTTTGGCAGCGATCCTTGTTTCTTTATCATCAATGACGTTTAAATCGGCAACATGGGAAAGGCCAATGGTTCGCCGAATCAGTTCACAGCCGGCAAAACCGAATGCATCTTTTTTGAATTTTGTCAGTAAATAAGGCAGATACCCTTTCACATGACGGAATGGGCTTTTATTTTGGTCTTCCCATAATTCGGTATAAGTTTCTTCAAAGGCATTCCAAAATTCATGAAGGTGTGAGAAAATCTCTTCCTTTCCAGCGCCATTTCGTGTAATTGCTTGAAAGAGAAGGTTGGCGGTGTATTGACCAAGGTCAAAACCAACTGGCCCATAAAAAGCGAATTCCGGATCAATAACCTTTGTTTCAGTTTCACTTGCAAATATACTTCCAGTATGTAAATCTCCATGAAGCAAGGCTTCCTGCTCGGTTTCAAAGCTTTGTTTCAGCTTAGCGACCTCAAGTATCACATCTTGGTCATTCCATATATTTTTGGCGGCATCAGTCAATTCCACCTCGAAATCTCCCGGGAGTTCCTCAAAAAATGGATCTGTGAAAATAAAGACCTCAGTGATTTTGCAGAGTTCCGGATTGGTGAAATGCCGGGCCACTTCCTTTTTCGCGGATGGTTCTAAATGATAATCGGATGTATAAAATGCCGTCTTCGCAACATATTCACCAATATGCTGTGAAAGCAAAGGATATGAATCGCCATCGATCAATCCTGTTCTTACGATTTTCAAGTGTGATAAATCCTCCATGACTGTGATGGCAAGCTGCTCATCCGAATAATAGACTTGCGGTACGAATTCGGGGCAATAGCTTCTGAAATGAATCAGTGCATTCGCTTCAATGGAAGCCCTTTTCAATGTCAGCGGCCAGCTTTCACCAAGTACCTTGGCATAAGGGACCGCTTGTTTGATTATTATTCCTTTGTTTGTGACTGTGTCTGTAATATGAAAAACATAATTTAAGTTTCCATCGCCGATTTCTTTACACTTTAAACTTGCATCCGCATTGACCAACCCAAGTTTTTTTGCAAGGGTTATAGCTGTTTCGTTTGTCAATCTCTTAAAATTTGAATGGTTTTGAGTCATTCTTTTTCCCTCCAGATTCAAAATAAGAATAAAAAAGCCTCTTTCAAATAGAAAGAGGCAGAAGTTTTGGCTTCGGACCTCTTATCTTCCAGAAAATGAATTCTGGTGGAATTAGCACCGTGCTCTGTGGATTTTATAATCCGGCGGTGAATCCGCCCCATTTCACAATGGTATTACAGTCGGTTGCTGGGCTTCATAGGGCCTTTATCCCTCAGCCTGCTCTTGATAAGAGTAAATGTTTTCTGAAATTTTAATCTTCGGGAAAATAATATCAACATTTTAAATAGTTTGTCAATGGGTAAATTAATAAAAATCAGGGCGGCGATGTTCGAATACGGGTATTTTGTTACGGGCTTCCGTAACTTTATTGAAGTCCAAGATGCCTGTCAAGAGTTCGTTTCCTTCTCCGGCTTCACTTATGATATTCCCCCATGGATCAAAAATTAAGGAATGACCCGCAAATATATTATTGACATCCGAACCTGAACGATTTACGGCTACAACATAGGCTTGGTTCTCGATGGCACGGCTAATCAATAAGGCTCTCCAGTGATCGAGTCTCGGCTTTGGCCATTCAGCCGTAACGAATAGAACTTCCGCGCCTTGTACGGTATGGACTCGCTGCCAATCAGGGAAAAGGATGTCATAACAAACGAATCCAGCACATATTTTTTCATCAAGAGTAAATAAACCATCTTTTTCTCCTGGCTGCAGGAAATGATGTTCATCCTTTAACTGAAATAAGTGAAGCTTATCATATTCTTTAATGAGATTTCCATGTTAATCTATGATGATCATGGTGTTATAGATCCCTTTGCTTGTCTTTTTCGCAATGGACCCGCCTATTGTGTTAATCTGGTGTTTCTTTGCCAGTCTTTTAAAAAATTCATTCGTCTTTTCTGCCTCTTGATCAGCAATCTCATTTAACCTGGTCAAGTCGTATCCGGTTGTCCAAAGCTCTGGTAATATGACGATATCGGGTTCTGACCGTGCAGCTTTTTCCATCCATTGTTCTGCAACCTGAAAATTGAAATCAGGTTGCCCGAAGGCTATATCCATTTGAATACAAGCTATTTTCCACTTCATCGCTTAAAACGACCATATGTAAAAAATGCTTTACAAGACTATGATAAACATATATCATTTGTGACTAGAATTTCAAGAAATTTCAGAGAAGGTGTATAAATGGTGCAATTTGAAAAATCCAGACAGCTTCAGGACCTGCCCAAGCAGTTTTTTGCTTCACTAGTCGCAAAAGTCAATGCGATCACGGCGCAAGGACATGATGTCATTAATTTAGGCCAGGGAAACCCTGATCAGCCGACGCCAGAACATATCGTGAAAAGTTTGCAGTCTGCCGCTGAAAAAACGATTAATCATAAATATTCGCCATTCCGGGGACATCAATATTTAAAAGATGCTGCTGCCGTCTTTTATGAACGTGAATACGGTGTCAAGCTGGATCCGAATAGTGAAGTAGCGATTCTCTTCGGGGGAAAGGCAGGTCTTGTCGAACTGCCGCAGTGTTTATTGAATCCAGGCGATACGATCCTTGTTCCAGATCCCGGCTATCCGGATTATCTTTCCGGTGTTGTTTTAGCCCAGGCAAAGACAGAACTGATGCCCTTGACAGAAGAAAATGATTTTCTTCCGAAATACAACGACATACATAAAGAAGTTCTTGATAAAGCCAAAATGATGTTCTTGAACTATCCCAATAATCCCACAGGTGCTTCTGCAACTGAAAGTTTCTTTGATGAAACCGTCTCCTTTGCAAAAGAGCATTCAATTTGCGTGGTCCACGATTTCGCCTATGGCGCGTTAGGATTCGACGGAAAAAAACCGATAAGCTTTCTCCAGGCAGAGGGAGCGAAGGATGTAGGAATAGAAATATACACACTATCGAAAACATACAATATGGCAGGATGGAGAGTCGGCTTCGCAGTGGGAAATAAGAGTGTAATAGAAGCTCTTGAACTATTACAAGACCATCTTTATGTGAGTCTCTTCCCGGCGATACAAGAAGCTGCGGCAAGCGCTTTGCTTGACTCGCAGAGCTGTGTAGAGCAGTTAGTGCAGATGTACGAGGGGCGAAGGAATGTTTTTATTGAGGGATTGAGGGCAATCGGCTGGGATGTCAAAGCTCCTGCGGCATCGTTTTTTGCCTGGCTCAAAGTACCTAAAGGTTTTACGTCTGAGAGTTTTGCAGACTATTTATTAACGCATGCCCACGTAGCCGTTGCCGCAGGGAATGGATTCGGAGAATTTGGCGAAGGTTACGTCAGGGTAGGGCTACTGACTACGGAAGAACGGCTGAAAGAAGCCGTGGAACGGATACGTAAATTAAATTTATTTTAACGATGCAATGGGATATCCGATTTATTCACCTTTAAATCGTTAAAACTTATTGACAAAGTAGGGATTACCTGTCAGAATACAAAATAAATTCTTAATCTTTCGATACTTGAATGCAATTTATATATCAGCGTTTTCTTATTTTGAGCAGGTGGAGGGACTAGCCCTATGAAGCCCAGCAACCGACCGTAATTCCATTGTAAAATGGGGCGGAATTCTTCGCCGGATTTTCTTGAAATCCACAAGGCACGGTGCTAATTCTTGCAGCCAATGGCTGGGAGATAAGAAGATGGCTTTTTAAAGCCTCTTCTTTATGAAGAGGCTTTTGCCATTTTGAGACCATTTTCAGGTCAATGACATCGAGAGTTTACTAACGTGATATAGGAGTGATCAGATGAGCGAGATAGTCGCTACTTATTTAATTCATGATTTCAATGGAAATCATGAGAAAAAAGCAGAGAGCATTGCCTTAGGTTTGACTGTCGGGACATGGACGGACCTTCCCAATTTGGTCCAGAAACAACTGGAAAAACATAAGGGACGCGTCGTATCGGTGACACCACTTTCTGAAGAAGAGAGGGCAAACAGCTACTTTAATCGTAAAGTATACCGTTCGCTTATTAAAATTGCCTATCCGGCAGGGAATTTCTCCAATGATTTCCCTGCAATCCTCACGACGGTCTTCGGCAAACTTTCATTGGATGGAGAAATAAAACTTATCGATTTGGATTTTGTCGGTGACATTCAAAAAGCCTTTCCCGGGCCGCAATTTGGCATTGGAGGCATAAGGGAAAAGGTTGGCGTATTTAACCGGCCCCTGGTGATGAGCATCTTTAAAGGTGTATTAGGAAGGGACCTAACATTCCATAATGAGCAACTGAGGCAACAAGCATTAGGAGGTGTCGACCTAGTTAAAGATGATGAGATCCTCTTCGACCAGGAACTGACTCCATTTTTCGATAGAATAAAAACGGGAAAAAGAATATTGAATGAAGTCTATGAAACCACTGGCCACCGAACTTTATATGCTGTCAATCTATCAGGGAAAACATTTGAATTATTGGATAAGGCAGAGCAAGCGGCTGAAGCAGGGGCAGATGCTTTATTGTTCAACGTTCATACATATGGTTTGGATGTATTGCAGGCCTTGAGTGAACATGATCGTATCAAGCTGCCGATCATGGCGCACCCCGCATATAGCGGGGCATTGGCATCCTCATCATTTTATGGGATCGGCTATCCATTATTACTTGGTAAATTAGTAAGGTTATCAGGTGCGGATTTATCCTTGTTCCCATCCCCATATGGAAATGTCGCATTGGAAAAAAAGGAGACATTGGCAATTGCTGAAGCTCTGACAAAAGATGAACTTTCCTGGAAAAAAGCCTTCCCTGTCCCTTCTGCAGGCATTCATCCGGGCATGGTTCCGGACCTAATCAAGGATTTTGGACTCGATAGTGTGATTAATGCCGGAGGTGGAATTCACGGACACCCTGACGGAGCAGAGGGCGGGGCCAAGGCTTTCCGTTCTGCTGTGGAAGCCGTTCTAGCAGGAAAGGATCTATCTGAAGCAGCGGCTGAGGAAGAAACACTAAAAAAAGCTCTTGTATTATGGGGAGGCCTATAAGAAATAATGAAACCGATCATCTTTTGTGATTTTGACGGAACGATCACCAACACAGATAATATCATTTCCATCATGAAAGAGTTTGCGCCTCCGGAATGGGAAGCGTTGAAAGACGGTGTCCTTCAGCAAAAAATCAGTATATCTTCAGGAGTTGGGGATATGTTTTCCCTGCTTGATAGTGGCTTGAAGGATGACATCATCCAATATGTAAGAAAGACGGCTGGCATTCGTCCAGGGTTTTATGAATTCGTTGAGTATACGAAACAAGCCAATATCCCTTTATATATTGTAAGCGGGGGCATGGATTTTTTCATTGCACCTTTTCTAAATGATATCTTGCCAACAGAGTCCGTTTATTGTAACCATGCATTTTTTGATAAGGAAAAGATTTATATTGAGTGGCCAAATGCCTGTGATGATCAATGTAATAATGCTTGCGGTTGCTGCAAGCCATCCATTATGAGGGAAATTGCGGGTGCGGAAGATTTTAAACTCGTTATTGGAGATTCAGTCACGGACTTTGAAGCGGCAAAACAGGCCGATTTTGTCATAGCCCGTGACATATTGCTTGAAAAATGCGATAGGGAAGGAATTCCACATCAAGGATTTGAAACATTTTTTGATGTAATTGACATTTTAAAGCAGCAGGAGGTAGTTAAAGCGTGAACACTCATTCTAAAGAATGGCGGGAGTTGGCAGATATTAAAGCTGAATTGGCTGAAAGGGATTGGTTTATGGGAACTAGCGGGAACTTGTCCATCCGCGAGCCCAAAAGCCCCTTCTTTTATATTACGGCAAGCGGTAAGGATAAAAGAAAGCAATCGGATTCGGATTTTTTACTGGTGGACTTAAAAGGAAAACCAGTTGAAGAGACGAACCTAAGACCATCGGCCGAAACTTTACTTCATACAGTCATTTACCGGAAAACCAATGCGAACTGTGTACTCCATGTCCATACAGTGGAAAATAATGTGATATCAGAATTGTACGGAGATGAAGGCCAAGTTTCCTTTCGTAATCATGAAATCATTAAAGCGACCGGTCGGTGGGAAGAGGATTCGGAGTTTCGGATTCCAATCATATATAATCACGCTGATATTCCGCTGTTATCCGATAAGTTCAAGCCACATGTCGAAGAAGACTCTGGCGCCGTGCTGATCCGCAATCATGGTATTACGGTTTGGGGAAAAAGCGGACTCGAAGCTAAAAGAATACTTGAAGCTTGCGAATTTTTATTTCAATATCAACTGTTGCTTAATCAACATAAGGCGTTTGCAGGTTCTTTAAGATAAACACTCATAGAGGAGGAATGAATGATGGCGACGATCAGATTCCATGAAACAAACGAGGTTATTGAAAACGGTGGACAGGTAAAAGGATTTTTAGAAACACAAGGGGTTATTTATGAGCAATGGGACATTTCTAAATTACCGGCCCATCTTGTGGAAAAATACGATCTAACAGATGCTGACAAGGAGGAAATCCTTGTAACATTCCAAACGGAGATAGCGGAAATCTCCGAAAGAAGAGGCTATAAAGCGCATGATATCATCACATTATCCGATGCTAATCCGAACTTGGATCAAATGCTTGAAAACTTTAAGCAGGAACACCACCATGAAGATGATGAAGTGCGTTTCATAGCAGGCGGAACGAGTATCTTTGCCATTGAAGGCAATGATAAACAGTGGTTTGATGTACGTCTTAATCCAGGAGATCTTATTAGTGTACCAGAATCAACAAGACATTATTTCACGCTGGCAGAAGATCGGAAAACTGTTGCTGTCCGTATCTTCGTTACAGCGGCTGGGTGGGTTCCGATTTACGAAAAAGACGAAGTTCAAGCATGAATCATTATTGAAAAACCAGCTTACGAGCTGGGTTCAATTTGTCGACAAAAGGGAAATCGAAATGGTCTCATCCCGAACCATGATTTTAAAAAACAAGACCAGATTATCCTTAATGGTTTTTTACTGTAATCCTTATTGAATTGAAGAAATTTGCGACACTCCTGCCGAATAACTGGCTAGCCGAGACCCCACAGACGCTTGCGTCGAGGAGGCTTGGCAGACAGTCGGCGGAAAGGGAGCGGATTTCTGAAATCGACTGGAACGTTTTTAAATAAAAAACTGCAGTCGAACTCGCTTTTCTTCGAATTTGTCTATGTCTGAAACCAGCTTACGAGCTGGTTTTTTATGTGGATCCGGCAAGTGCTTTAGTAAGATAAGTATGATAAAATTTAACGGAATCGAATTTAACCGGATCATAGGAGCAGATAAGAATGAAAACAACCGAAGTGTACATATTGGGCGGCTTTCTCGGCAGCGGGAAAACGACGCTTCTTCGAAATATTTTAAAACAGGAAAGTGAAGCGGGTAGAAAAGTGGCCGTGCTTTTAAATGAGCTCGGCAGTGTATCGGTTGACAGCGGACTCATTGGTGATGGAGTGCCTCTGAAGGAGTTGTTTGACGGGTGCATCTGCTGCACAATTCAAGATAAACTGGAGGTTCAGCTTCATGAACTGCTAACCGAAAATGAACTGGATGCAGTTTATATTGAAACGACGGGCGCAGCTCATCCAGTTGAAGTATTGGATGGCATCATGTCGCCGCTTTTCGCCAAAAGGCTGGAGTATAAAGGGATTATCACGGTTGTCGATTTATTAAGGTGGCGCGATCGGGAGCAACTGTCTCCGCAGCTTAGACAGTTGCTTGCCGAGCAAATCCACCATGCCGATTTCATATTATTGAATAAAGCGGATTTAGTAAGTGAGATGGAGGCCGCACAGCTGATATATACGATACAGGCGCTGAATACGGATGCTGTATGTTTATTGACGGAGTTTGCAGCCGTTTCCTTGATATCATTGCAGCAGATGCAAAGAAAACGGCATAATGGACATCAAAAGCTTGATGTACATGACCATTTGCATTTAACTGCAGTCGTTCATACATTTGAAGGTGCCGTGGCACAAACCGACTTTGAAGAGTGGCTTAGGGCCCTACCGGAAACAGTCTATCGAATGAAAGGATATATTTCCTTTACACATTCACAATACCCACATTTATTCCAATACTCCTATGGAATGCCGATGTATATGAATGAAATGATGAAAATGCCATTGAATATCGTTGTGATCGGGGAAAAGTTGGATAAGGAAATGTTGATCGGTCAGTTGAAAGCTTTGGAAGCGAAAGCAGCACGATAAACGTTTACCGCCCATTAAAGAAGGGAAACATAATAAGAAGACTTTCTTATCAAGGAGGCGGTATTAGTGCCTTGGAATAAGAGCGATTACCCAATTTCGATGAAGAATCTAGATAAAGGTGTCAGGGAAAAGGCTATAGAGATCGCGAATGCATTATTGGATGAAGGATATGAGGATGGAAAAGCCATTCCAATTGCCATAGACCGGGCTAAGATGTCGGTGGGAAAAGAGTGAAAAAATGGTCAGACCCATTTATGGGTCTGACCATTTTTATTGTTGCATTCCAAAGGCGGCAAATGTCTTTTCGTCTTCTATTAATCCGCAAGCGGCACATTGCACCCGAACTTCAGGACCATTATATGCTAGATGGAATGGCTGAAGGGAATCGTTCGAATATTGTTCGACAATCTCACCGGATTGCGGATCCTTTTTAATGGGGGTTGCTACTTGCTGAATGAGATTGAAGCGAGATTTATTTGTCCGGCAATTCGGACAGCGGTATACTTGAGACATTATACTCACTCCTTTTTTGAATTTTGAAAAACATAATCGTATTATTAAGATAGTCTTTACAAACTTGATCATTAATATGTATAAATTAGTAATGGATGGAAGGGATATTATGAAAGAAAATGTTAGGCAAGAAGAATTACTGGTGGCTTATTTAAGTATATGGAACAATCGTAAGGTGACCGATGGAGGTGGAAGGGAAGTGTTATCGGAGCTCATCCGCCGTGAGCTTTTGGATGAAAATGCCCATCCCCGTGCCCGAAAACCGGTATTGGAGAAATTTTACCTCTGTATTAAACGCGTGATGGAATCTTCGCTATCGGAAGAAATGAAAAATGCGATCGTCGTGGCCTATATCACTGAATTGGAAAGATTATGATTTCCGGTTGTGATACGGATGCTTGTTAGCAAATATTCTTTTCTGCTTCATACTTTTTTCACAAATCATTGTTAAAATTTTTAAAAAATAGATATTTAATGAATAAGGAGCTTAAAATATGAAGTGGGGCATTGGGCTTTTTCTTGCCATCTTACTGCTTACTGGGTGTAATAGCGGTAACGCATTTACTAAAATCAATAAAAGTGAACCTTTCCTGGCGACTGTCAATATCAAGGATACCTCTCTGACTTTTATAGATGAAAACTATCATCCGTTTGCAAAATGGGATATTTCAGAACCATTTACAGGAGCTCTGCTCCTGGCAGACAAAGATACTATCCTGCTTTATGGAAAAGAGATGGAGAAAGTCCTAGTGTACTCTTTATCAGCAGGAAAACTGTTAAACAGTTGGGAAATTGGGAAAGGGATTGTCAATATGCAGTTGTTACGTGATGGAAAAAGCATCGTGGCAGTGAACCAATCGAATCACTCCATTCATTTTTTAAATGCTGATGGGGAGGAACAAGATATTGTCAAGGTAGGTAAAAGCCCCTTGACCGTCCTTCAAGGAGAGCGAGCCAATCGTTTGTATGTTATTAATTTTGGTGATACCAAATGTTCAGTGATAAATCTTGAAACGAAAAAGGTCGATTTCGAGTTTCCCGTACATAGTTCGAGCACAGGTTCATTATTAAGGGAAGAAAAGGATGAAATATGGATCGGAGGACACGGGGATGGGGACCAAGTCGAAGAAGATCTATATATTTATTCGGCAAAAACGGGAGAGTTGAAGAAAAAGCTGAAGGCCCCCACCATGCCGATAAAGTTCCTGGAGAATGCTGAAGGCATATTTGTCCTTAGTCACGGTACAAGCTCCTTATATAAATTGAATGATCAATATGAGGAAGTGAAAAGCAAAGTGGTCGGCGTCAACCCCTTTGAAATGGCGAACTTTAACGAAGATGTGGTCGTGGCGGGATATGATAGTGATGAAGTGTATGTAATGGATGCTGAAACAGTCGAAGTTAAAAAAACGATTAAAGTCGGCGAAGGTCCGTTCCAATTGATGTTGAGGGAGTAGATGACATGCATGTTTACACCATTTTAGTCGTGGATGATGAAGAAGATATGCGAAATCTAGTTGAAATGTATTTGCTGAACTCAGGTTATCGATGCCTTCAAGCTGCGAATGGAAAAGAAGCTATTAGTATGGTTGAATCAGAGGAAGTGGATTTAATCCTATTGGATATCATGATGCCAGGTATGGACGGTTTCTCCGTTTGTGAAAAAATTCGTGAAAATTGGGAGATTCCTGTGATATTTGTCAGTGCGAAAGGTGAAGAGTGGGATAAGGTGAAAGGGCTGAAGCTTGGCGGCGACGATTATATCGTCAAGCCGTTCAATCCAGGAGAATTGGTCGCAAGGGTCGAAGCGGTATTGCGAAGGACAGGGAAATTATCATTGAATGAAGAGAATCAAAACCATGTCCGATTCGGTAAAATTAGCTTGAACTTACAATCCAGAACGGTTCTGGTGGAAGGGAAGCCAATCAATTTAACCTTGAAAGAATTCGAATTGCTTTTATTCCTCATGCGTCATAAAAGCCAGGCACTCAGCCGTGAACAACTGCTTGAAAATGTATGGAATGGGGAGTATGGTGGATCTTTACGTACCGTGGATACCCATATCAAAACGTTACGAATGAAATTAAGAGCGGCCGATTACATTCAAACCGTCTGGGGAATCGGTTATAAGATAGAGGAAAAGAAATGATCAATAAATGGCGAACCCTCTCTTTTAAATTATGGGTAACCATCATCACCGCCATCATCCTATCCGTGCTGTTCGCTTACTCCCTTTCTCAATATTATTATAAAAATCTTTATGTGGAGAAGCTTAAAACAGATTTAGTCAATGAAGCGTCATTGCTAGGGGCGGATTATTCCGGCGGTGAAATCAGTGAAGACTTCAAGGAAAAAGTTGAATGGTTTAACAGTAAGAATGACAGCGAGGTCTTTGTCGTCAATAACCCCAGGGAATTGAGTGCCTGTCTGCCTTTTGAAATCAATTATGACACCCTTATTTCTGAAGAAGAACGGCAAATGCTTTTAGATGGGAAAGCCGTTGAAAAAGAGGGATATGAGAAAAGGTTTGAAAAGAACATCGTAGCGGCGATCATACCCCTGATTGACGAAGATCGCCTCGAAGGTATCATCTATACATATATTCCTGTAGATTCCATTACGGTCTTACTTAAGGAATTTGCCGCAAAATGGATGGCGGCGGTACTATTATTCATGATTGTCGCGATTTTGTTTACTACGAAATGGTTGAAAAAGTTAGTCAGTCCGATTAAGGAAATCGAGACTGCAGCCCATCGTGTCTCAGAGGGGAATTATGATATACAGGTTGAGGTAAGGAGTCATGATGAAATAGGTAAACTGGCAATAGCCTTTAATGATATGGCCAATTCCATCCATTTGGAAGAAGAAAGAAAAAAAGAATTTCTAGAAAATGTTGCACATGAGCTCAGAACCCCGCTTAGTTATGTAAAGGGCTACACGCAGGCCATATTGGATGGTGTCGTGAAAAATGATGAAGAGCAACGGAAATACCTTCAACTCATTTCAAGGGAGGCCCTTAGGCTGCAGCGGCTTGTGGGAGATTTGATGGACTTATCAAAAATGGATAGTGATCCATTCTTGTTAAATAATATCCCGATTGCGTATGCGCAATTTATTGAAGATGTACTTGTGAAATATGAACCGATAATAAAAGAGAAGCAATTGGGCTTGCAGATAGATCTGGATCCAGACCCGATTATATTTGGGGATGAAGGACGGATGGAACAGATCCTACATAACATTTTTGATAATGCCATTCAGTACACGGATACAGGAGGGTCGATCCATATTACCCTAATTCAGCATAAAGATGATTGTGAACTGCTGGTTACTGACACGGGTAACGGAATTCCGGAAGCGGATCTGCCATATATCATGAATCGTTTTTACCGAGTGAACAAAGCACGCAGCCGTTTTGATGGCGGGTCAGGGCTAGGACTGTCCATTGTCAAAAAATTGGTGGAATTACAAAAAGGTAAAATCGAAATAGAAAGCAAGGAAAAAAAGGGAACAAAAGTCAGGGTCATCCTACCGTTAATAAAAGAAGAATGGAATTCATAAAAAGGGGATACGTTCAAAAATGAAAAAAATCTTGTTATTTTGCATGGCGTTAATTTTTTTGGCTGGATGCGGCAAGGAAGAGGAAATTCCGAAAATGTTGAATGTCGATTTAGCTGTCGATCCTACTCAAGGTAAAGTGAATGAGCCTGTGAAATTTCAGGCAAAAGTGACCTATGGGGAAGAAGAAGTGACAGATGCGGATGATGTCAGTTTTGAAATTTGGCTTGCGAATAGCGATGACCATGACAAGATCGCCGTAAAACATAAAGGGAACGGCATTTATGAATTGGAAAAGACTTTTGATGAAGAAGGAACCTATTATGTATATGCCCATGTAACGGCAAGGGATTTGCACAATATGCCAAAGAAAGAATTCGTCATAGGCAAACCAAGCACTCCTGAACAAAATGGTGGAAAGACGGAAATGGACGAGAAGAATGATGAAGAAATGAAATGATGTTGCTTATCAAAACCAAAACAATCCGGGAGTGAATCCGGATTGTTTTTTATTTGGAAAAATGTTCAAGACGATAGGTGTGGAATAATCAGGAAAAATGACGAAATGACGAAGTTAAATCGAAAAATTTGTAACATAAAAGTAAAGAAAGTCATAATAAGTTGGTTAAAAACGATATGTCAATTAAAAATTATTAGTATTCCATGGAAATAGTTCTATGTAACTACCATTGACAAGGAATATCTGGGAAAATATAAGTATTTATACTACTGGCAGAAACATAGATAGGTAAAGCATTTTTGCTCGCTTTCTCTGAAACTTGGATTTTTCATTCGCATCCTGTGAATTTGTTGGAAATTGATGGTGCCTTTATTACGAAAAATGCATGTTATGATAATTCCAGAAGCAAAGCACAACAAAAAATGAACATCACAGGAGGAAATACGAATGAAAAAGAAAATGATTATGTCAGCAGCAGCGGCTGCAGCTATTATATTCACAGGAGTAGGAGCTAACCAAGCTGAAGCAGCCAACTGTGATACAGTGAAACAAGTAACTTATAAATCTACGAATAAAGAGGATATGCAAAAAGTCCTTAACCAATATCTAGCTAAATACAATATCACTTTACCTGCAGCGCAGGCACAACAAAAACCAGTTCAAAAACCGGTTCAAAAACCAGTTCAGCAACCAGTTCAGCAAGAAACTGGAACAACTAATCAAGCAAAGCCTGCTGCAAAACCTGCAGCTAAGCCTGCTGCACCAGAAGTAACACCTGATAAATCAACTGAAAAACCAGAGACAAGCTCTGAATTAAGTGCTTTTGAACAACAAGTTGTTAAATTAACTAATGCAGAACGACAAAAACAAGGTTTGGCAGCTCTTAAAATCGACACTGAGTTGAGCAAAGTTGCACGTATCAAGTCTCAAGACATGAAAGATAAAAACTACTTTGACCACAATAGCCCAACTTACGGTTCACCGTTCGATATGATGAAACAATTCGGAATCAGCTATAAAACAGCTGGCGAAAACATCGCACAAGGTCAACAAACACCTGAAGAAGTTGTACAAGCTTGGATGGATAGCCCAGGACACCGTGAAAACATCATGAATTCTAGCTTTACTCATATTGGAGTAGGTTACGTAGAATCTGGTAACTACTGGACTCAACAATTCATCGGAAAATAATAGATTAATAGAAAAGTGCATCCCATTAACATGGGTGCGCTTTTTTTTTTTGCGAGAATGAATCAGATTATTCCATTACATGGAATAAAATCAATTGTGACATTGATTGGTTCTTTATAATGTACCCAAATCTAAAAAAATTAGACCAAGAAATAACTGGAACCGCACCTTATCATCAGTGAGGTCCCAGTAAAGCAACTTAAATCTCTGATACATCGATTTCTGAATACTGTGCATTGAAACTTTTCTGAAGACGTATTTCCAATGTTGATTCTTTATATTGGGCTGATGCCCCTTTTTTCTTAACAAGTGCGGGGAGTGTTATGACATGCCGATCTGACTCTTCAGGTATCCCCTCGATGATGGATTGGTTAGAAGTATGGTAAAGTTTCATTTTCTTTAGCCAAGATTCATCTTCTATGGGAATTCTTACAAAGACAAATAAGTGGGTTTCAAATACTTCGGCATGTAAAGGATGTTCAGATCTGGCATTTTCTTTTTGAAAGCCGCCATCATTTTGGTTCATCATACCCTGCATATTGTCAGGGATGACTTGTGAAAATACTTTTTCAATGAATGATTGTACATCACTTTGCTGCATATTTTTCATGAAGTCCTTTTGGTTCGGGTTATTCTTAAAAGAAAAAAGTGAATTCCAGGGAAACATTTTGAATTCCTCTCTCCTGCTTATGGTCTGACAGGTTTATTTGTTATATTTTATGCAGCTATAGCCCATAGGTTCTTTTCTATAATTACTAAATTATAGAAATTGGAATAAACTTATGTATAATTAAGTAAAATCCATTAGATAAAGAGGGAACGCCTGTGGATAAAAAAGTAGCTTTTATTACTGGTGGAGCAACGGGAATCGGCAAAAGGATGGCGTTTTCACTCGCTGATAATGGAATGTCCATTATCATTACTTATCGAAAAAGTAAAAAGGCAGCTTTTGCATTAGTGGATGAATTACAGGAAAAGTACCATGTTAAGGCACTTGCGATTCAAGGTGACTCGTCAAGTGAGAAAGATTGCCGGAATATTTTGCAAAAGATTTCGGAGGCATTTGGCCATGTTGATATCTTCATTCATAATGCTGGGCCATATATGCATGATCGTAAACCCATGACTGAATATGGAAGTGATGAATGGAAGTACATTATGGACGGAAATTTAAATGGTTTTTTCTATTTTGCGAAGGAACTTATTCCACAAATGCGCAGTAGAAACTGGGGTAGAGTCATTACATTAGGGTTTGAACGGTGTGAAACTGCACCAGGTTGGATCTATCGTTCGGCTTTTGCCGCTGCAAAGAGCGGATTGACCTCTTTGACAAGAACTTTAGCTGCCGAAGAAGCTACACATGGCATCACCGTGAATATGGTCTGTCCTGGTGATATCGTAGGTGATTGGAAAGAGGAGGAAATTAGGGTCGCGAGGGCAGAAAAGGATGATACGGTTCCAGTCGGCAGACCAGGTACCGGGGAAGATATAGCGAGGGTCATCACGTTCCTTTGTGATGAAAAATCAGATTTCATTACCGGCAGCATCATACCTGTAACAGGCGGTAAGGATGTTCTTGGGAAAATATATAAAGCCTAGTGGTTTAGGGTTTGAATTCAGAATGAAAAAGGGTGAGGCCGGTGTAATCCAGCCCCACTCTTTTTTTACGCCATTTTTTTATATTTTACTTGCTGTATGAACCGTAAGCGAGCCGCCAAGCCTATAGCTCCGAGAGCTAAACCGGAAATTAAGCCGATCCAATACCCAAAGGCTCCCATATCCGTATACTTTGCAAAGTAGTAGCCAATTGGAAGCCCGAGAATCCAGTAGGAGACCAGTGACATCGCAAATGTGACATTTACATCTTTATATCCACGCAAAATACCCTGAATAGGTGCCTGCAGGGCATCCGAAATCTGAAAGAAGATGGCATATATTAAAAAATGTGATGTCAGCATCATTACCTCATGATCTTTAGTGTATAAAGAGGCCACAGGTTCACGGAAGAGGAATAGGATGGTAGACAAAACGAGAGACATCGTCAATGCCATCGAAATGCCAATCCAGCTATACTCTTTGGCATCTTTATAACGGGCTGCCCCAATTTCAAATCCAATGACAATCGTCAATGCCATGGATATACTTAGCGGTATCATATAGAGCAGTGACGCAAAATTCATGGCAATCTGATGCGATGCAATTGTCACGGTATCATACTTACTCATCAAAAGGGTTACAGCCGAGAAAATGCTTGTTTCAAAAAAGATAGCCAGTCCGATGGGTACCCCAATTATTAATAAGGCCCTCCATTCTTTCCAGGAAACCCGGAAAAATTCATTGAAAACCTTATATGTTGAAAATGGATTGATTTTTACAACAACAAGGATAGCAACCAGGGCAATTAACCAATAAGTAAAGGCAGTGGCGTAACCGGAACCGACACCGCCAAGTTCGGGGAATCCAAACTTTCCGTATATTAACAGGTAATTAAATAGGACGTTCACCGGGAGTGCACACAAGGTGATGATCATGGATATCCTGGTCTGCCCCAGAGCATCAATGAAGGCCCTCAGCGCATTATAAACGAATAACGGAATGATACCGAGTGAAAGGGCGATCAAATAATCATGGGCCACCATGTGGACATTATCTTCAAGGTCCATGGCATTCAATACGGGGTTCAAAGAAAACGCCCCAATGATTAAAATGAACATGGCTAAAGCTACAGCTAAATAAATGGCCTGCATCACGGAATAGGAAACGGATTTAGACTGCCTGGAACCTACCAGCTGTGAAACCACTGGCGTTAAGGCAATCAATATCCCGCTCAGCCCCGTGTACACGGGTGTCCATAGCGAACTGCCGATCGAGACGCCAGCAACGTCCTGAGTGCTGTACTGTCCAGACATCATCACATCAAAAAAAGTCATGGCATACATGCTGATTTGGGTGATCAGGATAGGTATCAATATATAAAATAGCAGGCGGATCTTTTGTGTTTTAGTATAAGTCTGATTCATCAAAGTACCTCAATATCAATATTTGGAATTTTCAACACAATGAAAGAATTATATCACATAAGCATGTGATGTTTTAAGAGTTTTTATTTGAAGCTAAAAAAGACTTGCCGTTTTAGGGCAAGTCTTTTTGTCAGTCGCGCATGGATTCAAAATCATTCATGGCTTCCATATTTGATTCTTTTTGAAGAATGAAAGCTTGTGAAGGGATGGCAATTTGTACATCTTCCTGTTCCAATATCTCCATTATTTTAAAATTCACATCTTCCTTGATTGATAAATATCCTCCAAAGTCCGTCGCTTTCGTGAAGAAATAAAGATAAAGGTTGAAACCGGAATGACTGAATTCATCAAATTTAACCAAAATCGTTTCCGGATGTACCTCTGGATGATCAATAAGCATTTTTTCAATATCTTTAATGACATTTTCCAACTTTTCTTTTGGTGTCGTGACATTCACACCCAAATGGAAGGCAATCTGTCTTTTGCCCATCTTGGACCAGTTGATGATCGGTTCATTCGAAAGGGTCGCATTTGGGACAGTGACTAATGCTTGGGCAAAAGTCCGAACTTTGGTGCTTCGGAATGTGATGTCTTCAATGGTTCCTTCCACACTTGGTGTTTTGACCCAATCTCCTATGGTAAAAGGTTTTTCAGTAACGATGACGATACCCCCAAAGAAATTGCTGACGGTATCTTTAGCCGCAAGGGCGAAAGCCAATCCACCCAAACCAAGTCCTGCGACAAATCCATCGACATTAAATCCCCATTCTTCCGCAATGATGGAGGCACCAAAAGCAATGATGATTAGTTTAATGATTTTCGTAAAGAACGGCATGACGATTTGATCGACTTCAAGCCCGAATTTACTTACTAATTTCGGAAATAAAATAGTTAAGATCGAACTGATATTGAAAATCGTCCAAATTATTAAGAATACAAAAAATGATCTGTATATTTTTGATCTTAATTCAAGCGAAGGTGAGTCAATCGGAAAATAGTGCAGTGAAATGATAACACCAATCAAAACGATAAGCCATCTTACCGGCTGTTCTATAGCGAGCACTAAGTTAGCGGCAAATTCGACTTTACGTTTTTCTGCAATTCGAAGAAAGAATTTGAATATATATGTAGTGAATACTTTCCGAAGCAAAAGGAAGATTAGAAAAATTCCTATGGAAATTCCTAATTTGGTCCAGGCTTCGATTCCATCAAATTGATGGAGAGAATCAGAAACTTCTTGCAATGTATTACTCCTCCAATGTATCTTGTAGTATTGTAGAATACTAAGATTATAATATATTCATGCTGAAAAAGGAAAAATAATCGATGATTACATTCATCATTGGGATTTTACGGTTCACTGAATACTTTTTCAAGTTATTAATGGCAAGGATATATGGTAATATGGATGCAAAGTGATTTTTTAAGTTTGGAAGGTGGAAATATTGACTAAGAAAATAGTATTTACCGGAGGCGGTTCTGCCGGTCATGTATCTGTTAATGCAGCAATCATCCCGGAATTTTTAAAGCATGATTGGGATGTTACTTATATTGGTTCAAAAAAAGGCATTGAAAAAAATATCATCGAAACAGAATTTCCCGAGGTCCGATATGAAACGATTTCCGTTGGGAAATTCCGACGTTATCTATCTGTTGAAAATATGAAAGACCCTTTCCGTGTCATAAAAGGGATTTTTGATGCACGAAAAATATTAAAAAAGACCAAGCCGGATTTCATTTTTTCTAAAGGTGGATTCGTTTCGGTTCCAGTCGTTTTGGCAGGCAGGATGCTCAGAATACCGATTGCGATACATGAATCGGATTATACGCCTGGTCTGGCTAATAAGATTGCCATGCCACTTGCATCGAAAATTTTCACTACCTTCCAGGAAACGGAAAAAGATCTTCCGAAAGAGAAGGCCATGTATCTTGGCGCTGTATTGCGCGACGGGATTTTCAGGGGAAACGCTTCTGCTGGAAAAGCATTTTGTGGATTCACGAATAACAAACCGGTGTTACTCGTTATGGGCGGAAGCCTTGGGGCCGTTAAAATCAATAATTTAATTACAGATAACCTTGATGCCTTATTAAAGGATTATCAGATTATTCACATTTGCGGTAAGGGAAATGTGAAATCGGAATTGAAACAAAGAGGATATGCTCCTTTTGAATTCGTACACGAAGAATTATTCGATCTTTTGGCGGCTGCTGATGTCGTTGTGTCAAGGGCAGGTTCAAATTCAATCTTTGAATTCCTTGGTTTGCAAAAGCCGATGTTGCTTATCCCTCTAAGTGCCAATGCATCCCGTGGAGATCAAATCCTGAATGCGTCAAGCTTTGAAAAACAGGGTTTTTGTAAAGTCATTCAAGAAGAAGAGCTAAATGACCGGATTTTTAATGCAACATTAGCGGATTTATTGAAACAATCGGATGAATATAAGGATAAAATGCGTCAAAAACGCCCATTCAAAACGGCAGCTGAAATGTATGAATTACTACTTAAAGTAATGGGTGCAAAAAAATAAGTATCATTCCCCTCTATGTAGCATATCTTTTTCGAACAGAGGAGGGGGTAGAATGGCTTATGAATATTCCAAAGGATGGTTCATTCAGCAGCTAAAAGCCGCAGGGATTAGCTATCATCCAATTGAGAAAAAAAAACTCGAGCTGTATAAAACTTATATCCTAAGGCGTTTATACGACGATCTGCAAAAAGATAAATCATAAAAAAGAACCGCAACGTCGTTGGCGTTGCGGTTCTTTTTTATAGGAAATTACTAATAAAAGGAAAGAAACAGGAAATAAGGATACCTGCGATAGCCATTGCCGCACCTGCGACAGCACCGGTAAACTCACTTTCCTGGGCAGCTTGAGCCGTTCCGAGACCATGAGCGATCGTACCATAAGCGATACCACGTGCGAAGGGCATCGTAATGTTCAGTTTATCCATCATTTTTGGAGCGATCATCGTACCCAGCACCCCAGTCAAAATGACGAAGGCTGCTGATATATTGGAATTTCCGCCATAAAGTTCCGTGATTTCAACAGCGATGGGCACCGTAATGGATTTAACCGCCAATCCTTGGAGTATGATTTGCGGAAGTGAAAATGCTTTAGCGATGGCGAAGGCAATGATCAAGGTGACCAGAAGACCAAAAATCATGCCGCTAATTGCCGGCATTGCATATTTAACGATTATTTTTCTATTTTTATAAAGTGGTACGGCCAAAGCAACGGTAGCTGGTCCTAGGAAATAGGTGATGATGTTTTTTCCTGGTGAATAATCTTCGAAGTCCAAACCGCTGATCAGCAGTACGAGAATAATTGTAACCGTACTGAAAAATACGGGAGTCGTAAAAGGTGATGGATGTTTAGCATATATTTTCCTTCCAATGAAATAGGCAAGGATGGTTATCAAGATGCTATAAGTTGTGATGAACGCTGTCATGCTGCTTAACCTCTCCTCTATGGGATAGCTTCTGAACGGTCCAAGCTGAAACGATGAATCCAAATATCAGGCTGACTCCCAATGTAAGTGCCAGTGGCAAACCGAATTCAATGAAAAGCCATCCCATAGTCATTAAACTGATTGAAATGGGAATGAAGAAAAAGGCTAGGTGCTTTACCAAAAATCCTGAAGTAAGTTCAATCCATTCGACTTTTATAACCTTCGTCTGTAATAAACCGAATAAAAGAATCATGCCGATGACGTTGCCTGGTATAGGTAAATGAAGTAAATGGGCTAAATAATAGCCGAGCTTGCAAATGATGAGCAGGAAGATAAGCTGCACGATAAAAGCAAATGTTTTTTTCATGATTAAGTCCTTTCAAAGACGCTTTGAATATATTGTTGAATTGGTCAATTGTATTCATTATAAAAAAATATCCCTAAAAAGAATAGGGATTTGCAGCAATCTATCTTAAACATCCTGTGAAAATGGAAAAAAGAGCTTTCCAGGTTTGGAAGCTCCGGCCATTATATGAAAAGATAAACAAAGCCATGTTAAAATGTTCTTCGCTCTATGCTTCAAGTAACTGCTGTTCGTCATCATCATGCTGTCTAAGGATATGAAAGGTGTATAAATCTTTAGGGATTTCATACAAATCGTAGATATCTTCTTCATGATTGATCTGATCATAAAGGGATTTTCTTGTTTCGTTGGCATTGACGGCATAGGGTAGCTTTTCTGCGGCTTTTATAGAGCGGATATTTTTTTTGCGAATACGCATGAAGACCGTTTCCAAACCAAGCTCGAAAAAAAGCTCTTTAAAGAAAGCGTCTTTTGCAATGGCATTATACCCTTTTCCATGATAAGGCTTGCCAAGCCATGTGCCTAAGAAACCTGCACCATTTTCAATATCGTATAAAGAAATACAACCGATGGGATTTTCCCATTCATCCAAGATTGTTCGTGAAATGAGTTGCCCAGCATCTTCGGCTTCGATCGTTTGCTTAGTAATGAAAACATATTCTTCATATGAATCTACCTTATGGCGCACGAAAGGGAAGACATCTGGATGCGTCATTTGTTCATAAAGAGAAAAACAATCTGTGAAATCTCTCTTTTTTAACATTTCCGTCCCTCCGTTTGAGGGCAGTTCTTATGCGTAGTCGCTGCCCACCCTCGAAATTTTTTAAGTCGTTCATCAAAAAATTTCGGGGTGGGAATCGAACCCACTAGAACCGGAAAACCGGTGGCGCACCATTTGCCTTCCCTATTTTTATTGTCAGAAAATATGCAAATCTAAAGAACCTTACGAAGGTATAATACTAAAAAAAAAACGGTTTGGGAATAGGTTTTTTGCCTTTTTTTTTCGTCAAATTTCAACTTTTTTATGAAGGGTGAAATAGGAGGGCAAACGCCTGCATTTTTCCATGGAAAAATGATTTTTTCGCCCGCTTTTTTTCTTTAAAATTCACCTGTGAATTGCATGAATAAAATGATTGCGCCGAGTGCCCATACATAAATAGAGAATATTTTCAGTGAACGCTTTTTTAAGAAATCGATCATCCATACTACAGCTATATAACCAAAGATTGCTGCCGCCAAGGTTCCGACGAAAAGTGCAGTGAGTGGAAGCCTTTCAACTTCTCCTGTAAAAATCGGTTTCATCTGAAATACAATGCCCCCGGTAATGGCAGGAATTGAAAGCAAAAAGGAAAAATAGGCTGCAGTAGCCCTATCCAGCCTGCAGAATAGGCCAGCGGCTATCGTAAGTCCGGAACGCGAAAGAGCAGGCATGATGGCTGCAGCTTGGAATGTACCGATGATCAAGGCATCTTTAATTGAAATTTCATTAAGGGATTTGCCGCCTTTTCTTACTCCGTCCGCTATCCATAAAATTAGTCCTGTCGCTAAAAATTCCCAGCCTATGGTCACGCCTGTTTTTGAAAGGCCATCAAACCAATCCCCGAGTAAAATGCCGGCAATCACTGCAGGGACTGTCCCAGCAATGAGAAGCAGAGTCATTTTGGAGAAAGGGTTTTTCAAAATGGCAATAATGTCATTCTTATAGACGACCAATAACGCCAGTAAGGTTCCGATATGGAGCATGGTATCCAGAAAGATGCCGGCCTCGTCAAGATGGAATATATGCCGTCCTAAATATAAATGTCCAGTGCTCGAAATAGGTAAAAACTCAGTCAAGCCTTGAATGATCCCAAGGATGAAGGCTTGAAATTCGTTCAGCAAAAAAACATCACTCCTTTCTATAACGTATAGGACAATCCATTATTTAAACTGTATGCATAAGACGGATGAACATATTCGGATTTTTTGTCATATATATTGCCAATTGGATTTTATGGAGAAAAGGCAGTCCAATTTTACCTTTTTCGAATATAATGAGAGGAAAAATGAAACTATTTTTCATTTGATTCGTAATTATTCATATGAGAAAGGAGGAGAAGACACTATGCCTACTAAAGATGAAAGAGTGTTTGCTGCCCTTATTTATGTGATCAGCTTTTTTACAGCATTTATCGGTCCTTTGGTGATTTGGTTATTGAAGAAGGACTCGTCACAATTTGTGGATTATCACGGAAGGGAATACCTGAATTTTTTCATTTCCTACACCGTATATTCGATAGTTGCAGGGATACTCACTATAGTATTGGTTGGTTTCTTGCTATTGCCAGTTATCGGGATAGCATTAGTCGTATTCACCATCATTGCTGCTGTTAGGGCTTATGAAGGAACGGATTACAGGTTCCCGTTGATTTTCAGGATATTATAGAATGATGTAGAAGGATTCCATTCATTTCGGAGTCCTTTTTTATATGAACCAGGTTGGGAATTGCCCTTCATTAAAAAAGGGAATAGATCAGATTAAAGCGAATAAAGTATTATGATATTTACTTCAATGCACATTTAGGAAGTGGATGCCGGGCGGCTTGTGGTACTGTTAATCAATGGTCGCCATTAAGGCGGCAATTTTTCTTGTAAGGAGTGAGGAGCAGAGCAGGGTATGAATATACGTGAATATTATCAGAAAACGAGCAATTCAAATTTTCATGCATCTTGGATATCTCTTCTTTTGGCCATTGTATTTTTCATTTGCCATATTTTTGCGATGATACCTGGCAATATATTATTGATAACGTCTCCCTTTATTTTCTTTAGCATTGCCCAATTTGTCAGTCATCGTATATATGAAAATAGATTGAAGGAATTGCCTGTTGAACACATCGGCACGAATGCCGGGTTATTTAAAAATGAACATGTTTTATTGACTTTTATGCCAGCACCGACATTGCGCCTGCTTCTCTTTGCGCCGGATGGGACTCTAATGGGCGAGATAAGGGATTTGAATATGAAGTGGTTCATGTGGATGATTCCTAATTTCTTGTCGATGCTCCTGGCCAAGCGATATGAGTTGGTGGACCATGAGGGGCGTTTGCTGGCTATGTACCATATCAAAAGGGGACTTTTCAATAAAATGACGATCATGGATGATCAGGGCGCCATTATTGGATCGTATCAAGAAAATCGGTCATTCGTGAAAATTAATGGAATGATATATAAGGAAGATGGTACGGAATGGATGCCCATTGAAACGCCGGGAAGCGTGAATTCTTTCGAGATTGTCACAAAAGAAGGGAAAAAGATCGTATCATACCAAGAAGGCTGGATGCCTTTGGAGTGGGGGAAACGATTCAAGACAAATACACCCATACTTTCTTTTTCATCAAATGTTGCTGAAATTCCTAAAATCATCGTTTTTGGGTTCTGTGCAGCCACTCTAAATCATCGTTCAAATTGACTAGGGTTACCCTTTAGCAAATCTTTTAAATATTTGATATAATCATAGTGGAATACATAGTTTAAATACTTATAAAAAGGTGGTAAATATGAGTTTACTTAATGAGATTCTTGATTATAATGAACAGTTTGTAGAAAAAGGTGAATATGTTAAGTATAGAACGGATAAGTTTCCTGAGAAACGTATGGTCATCATAAGCTGTATGGACACTCGGCTCGTTGAACTATTGCCAAAATCCTTGAATGTCAAAAATGGCGATGTCAAAATCCTGAAAACTGCCGGGGCAATCGTCTCCCACCCATTCGGAAGTGTCATGCGGAGTATCCTTGTTGCTATTTATGAGCTAAAGGCAGATGAAGTATTGGTCATACCTCACCATGACTGCGGGATGGCATCAGTAGATGCCGATTCTGTAGTAGACAAGATGATCGAACGTGATATACCTAAGAGCACCATCGATACACTGGGAGCTGCAGGAATCGATATCCGCAGTTGGCTTCGCGGATTTGATGATGTTTATGAAAGTTGTAAGAACAGTGTGGAAGTGATTAAAGGACACCCTTTGATCCCTAAAAATATTCCTGTACATGGTCTAATCATTTCGCCTGATACAGGGAAGTTGGAATTGGTAGTCGACGGGTACGCAGTAGGACAAAAATAATAAATTCATCAAGGCTGTCGGGATTATTTCCGACAGTTTTTTTCAAATTTTGATCTTTTCTATTTATTTTTATCCTTTTTTTTGTTAAAATCGCCAAGTGTAGTTTGTCACTAATACAAACGGGTGGGCGAGGGACAAATTTAATAAGGATACAACATGAAGAAATTAAACTTGGAAACGTTCTTTCATTTTTCCGCCTATGGAACGAATGGAAAACGTGAAATCCTTGCTGGAGTGATCGGCTATTTTACAATAGTCTATATTCTCATCGTGAATTCCCTGATTTTATCGGAAGCGGGCATTCCGATTAATGGTGCAGTGATTGCGACGATTCTTTTATCTGCTTTAAGCTGTGTCATGATAGGACTTTGGGCGAATGTCCCAATTCTCCTCGTTCCAGGAATGGGCGTAAATGCCCTATTTGCTTATACCATGGTTCAAGGAATGGGTCTATCTTGGCAATCTGCTCTTGGTGCTGTGTTTATCTCAGGGTTTATTTTTGTAGTCATCGCTTTTACAAAATTCTCTAAGGTAATCAGTGATTCAATTCCAGGTTCAATAAAAGAAGCCATATCTGTCGGTCTCGGCTTATTCTTGATGCTAATCGGGCTCGAGAAAGGCGGGATAATCACGAGAGGTTCATCATCTATCGTCACACTGGGAGATTTAAGCGATCCAGCAGTGTGTGCAACGGTGTTGACCTTTTTACTGGCAATCACGCTGTTCATCAAGAATGTCCCCGGTAATTTCATGATTACCATCCTGGCAGGTAGCCTCATAGCCTATTGGTTCGGGACGGTTCAACTGTCAAATATCCATTTTTCAGGCATAGACACAGCTTCCTACGGTGATCTCTTCTTTTCATTATCGTTCTTGGAAGCGAATCGGATTGAATTCTGGATAAGTGTATTTGCGATGACGATGGTTCTTGTTTTTGAAAATATTGGTCTTGTACACGGGCATGTAGACAGTATAAACCGCCAGGATGCTTATAAAAAGTCTCTGCAGGCTACAAGTGTGTCCGTTCTGCTTTCAGGTATATTCGGTTCGAGCCCTACCGTTGCTACAGTTGAAACGGCAGCTGGAATCGCATCAGGAGGCAGAACTGGTTTTACTTCAGTAGTGACTGGTGTGCTATTCATTCTATCACTGCTATTTATACCGGTGATTAAAGTAATACCTGATAGCGCCATTGCCCCCATCTTAATTATCATTGGCATTTTGATGCTCGGAAATATAAAAAAGCTGGATTTCAGCGATTTAACCGAGAGTATACCTGCAATCATGATCATCACGATCATTCCTTTCACTTACAGTATTGCCGATGGAATGGCATTCGGTTTCATCCTGTACCCGTTCTTGAAGCTTGTAACCGGAAAAGCGAGAGAAGTGTCAGCCCCGATGTATGTGAGTGCCGGAATGTTTATCGTCTATTTCATCATTGGTATAATCGGTTAATAATTTAAAAGAGCGGTTGGAATGAGTTAACTCTTATTCCAACCGCTCTTTTTTTGGTTTTTTCGTCGAAAAAAATGGATTTATTGTGATTTGCGCGATGACACATCCATCTTGAAAATGCTATGATATAGAATATTAAAAAATGATAAATGATAAGCAGCATATTAGAGGATGTGACAGGATGATTATTGAAGGTTTAAAAAGCCATGGTTCAGGAAATGATTTCTTAATCATTGATGAATTGACTACGACCCTGACGTTTACTGAAGAAGAGCGGAAAAACTTCGCGAAGGCCCTATGCGATAGGGAGAGGCTTGGAGCGGATGGAATTTTGTTCGTAATGAAAAGTGAACATGCTGATTGCCGGATGCGTGTCTTTAATGCGGATGGATCGGAAGCCTCGATGTGCGGCAATGGACTTCGCTGTGTTGCACGTTACGCGAACGACGTTCTAGGGCTCGATAAAATGATCGTGGAAACCATGAAGGCAAATCTACTCGTGGAAAAAACGGAAGATATTTATGAGGGCATTCCGACATTCAAGGTGGAAATTTCCCCGGTAAGTTTTAATGTGAAGGATTTACCTCTTGTATTGGCTAAAGAACAATTGCAAAACGAATTATTGCCGGAACTTCATGATACCTTATTATTTTCGGCATTGGCGGTTCCTAATCCACATTTGATCACGCTCGTCGATAGTGATGTTTTGCAAAGTGATTTGCAGGACGAACTTTCAACAAAGGTCAATCAACCGAATGAGCTTTTCCCTGATGGTGTCAATGTCAGCTTTGTGAAAGAGCTGGAGTCAGGGAGCATTTATGTGCGGACATTTGAACGGGGAGTAGGCTTTACGAATGCATGTGGAACGGCGATGTCGGCTTCAAGCCTAGTAACATGCTCTGTTGGTTTAAACGCGTTGGAAAGTGAAATATCTGTCTACAATAATGGCGGTAAAGTTAAATGCGTGGTCCACCATGATGAAGAAAGCCAAAAGTATTCAATTGATTTAATCGGGAACGCAACCTATGAATTCAAGGTATCGATTGAAATTGACTTAGATCAGCCTGAAAAATTTGAAATGCTTGAAAAAGAGGATTTTGAATTGGAAACAAGTTTATATGCCAAGCTGCAGGATGAAGTGCAAAGTTATTTGAAAACAAAATTATAAAGAAATTTTCAGACTGTAGTCAAATTCGATGAAAAGCGAGTTTGCCTGCAGTTTTCTTATTTAAAAAACGTTACAGTGATTTCAGAAATCCGCTCCCTTTACGCCGATGGTCTGCCAAGCTTCTTCGTCGCAAGCATCTGCGGGTCTCGGCTAGCCTGTTATTCGGCAAGAGTGTAGCGAATTTCTTCAATCCAGTGAGAGTTTCATAAAACAATAAATAACCATAAAGTATAATCTATTCTTAATCATGGATCGGAATGAGACTATTGCGAACCCCTTTTTGTGCAACGTTCCATTTTACACACCCTAAGACCAACTAGTTGTTGGTCTTTTTTTGTTTTAAGAACGACAATACATCCAAAAAGGCTGGTCCATTATCGACGAGTCTGTAATCCATAAATGCACACCCTTCCCTTTTTATTCTGCTTGGTATGGTTTCAATCGTATAGTCCTTTAGCTGGAGACTTTCGTCCACTTCCTCCCAAAACAAAGGTGTAGCCACACCAGCGAAAGAATTTCCTCGTGGGGAATAAGGCAGTATGATGGTTTTTCCTTCACTATGCTGCACAAAGTCCAAGTAAAGTCGATTATGCCGATTTATTTTCATTCTTTCCGTTGTAAAATCATTTGGGTTGGAACTTGTTAAGTAGTCACCGAGAAAGTCGGTAAAAATACGTGTCTCCTGATAAGTAAATCTGTCTTCAGGCAGAGGGATGTGAATTTGCAGTCCTTTGTTACCTGAAGTTTTTACAAAAGCTTTTATCCTTAATGATTCCATCACTTTTTTTATTTCCAGTGCGGCCTTTATCGCTAAGGAGAAAAATTCGATGGAAGGAGGATCTAAGTCCAGGACGATTTCGTCAGGGCGTGTTTTACCCGCTTTCTGAAATGGGGCATGGAATTCCAATGCAAGTTGATTACCGAACCAAAGAAGCGTTTCAATATCGTTACACAGCATATATTCGATATCCTCATCCATGAAAGTTTTAATAAAGGCTGGCGCATAATCAGGTTTATTTTTCTGGAAAAATCTTTCTTTATCCAAAGTGCCATGAGGATAGCGGATCGTCGTAAGCAGCTTATCCTTCAAGAAGGGTAAGAAGAAAGCTGAAACCTCCCTTAAATAATGCAGGTATTCAACTTTTACCACCTGTCTACCTCCTGTTATCCAAAGCGGTTTATCCCTGGAAGTTATTTGTACAGTATCTGGAAATGTGTATTGGCCTAGCACGAATTTCTCCCAGGTACATTCGTCGGGAGACGTTTGTAAAAGCCATTGCGAAAACTGAGGTTCACGCAATTCATTTTCCTCATATACGTGTAAGAATTGAACTTCGATGCAAATGGATGGATGGATATAAAAAAATTGCGCGTCTTCATCTGATGCATTTTGCTTGATCAGTTCATGCAATATTCTTTTATCTTGAGCACTCAGTCCATTTTTAACACTTCCGATTTTCGTTACGGCACCTTCTTTGAAAACTGCGAGGGTAACGTAACCATTTTCTTTGTGCAAGGCTGTAATGAAACAAGAAACGGTCTTCCAATTTTTCACTTTAATCCAAGATGTAGTACGTTTTCCTTCTTGCCAAGTACCCCGAATTTCCTTGGCGACAACCCCTTCGCCATCTAATAGGGTGACCTTATTTAAGGCATTATCCAAAACGTCAAAACTCTCTATTAATTGTATCAAAGCCTTATCGTTGGGATCGGGCGGCATAGGAAAGCCAAGTTTTGCCCCCATATTCAACATCAATTCCCTTCGTTCTTCCATAGGTTTAGTTGCTACGTCTTTTCCGCTGATGCGAAGCAAGTCAAACGCTATAAACCGGCATGGAGATAAGCGGGCTTTTTCTGAAATTAACGATTGTTTCCCAAGGCGTCCTCGCCACTGTATTTGAAAAAAGTCCGCTTTCGCCTGATTGGTAAGCCAGACCAATTCTCCATCTAACTGAAGCGGGAGAAAATCTTCCAGGTCCAGATCTTTGATGTAAGCATTGATTTCTGGGAATTGTGGTGATAATTCCTTCTCGTTCCGACTCGAAATGTTTAAGGTGTCGGAGTCTATCGTTAAAATAGCCCTAAAGCCGTCATATTTGACTTCATAACGCCAATCCTTGGAGCTGGGGGCATCGGGGTAATAGGTTGGCAGCATCGGTTTCATTTTTTTATTTACCTCCGCAAATAATTGATTAACATTATTTTGCCAAAAAAACGAAGTGTTAGAGTTGGCAATTGTTTTTTCGGTTTTTTTTGAACAAAGTGGAATAATAAAATTGTTCTTCTCTTTAAAAATAAGTTATGAGGTGATGAATATGCATACGATGTGGAAAGGGAGCATATCATTCGGTTTGGTGAACATTCCGATCAAACTTCATGCTGCAACGGAGGATAAGGATATTTCTTTAAGGACGTTGCATAAGGAATGTCATTCACCGATTAAATACGAAAAGGTTTGTCCGGTATGCCAGAAAGAAGTGGGGAAGGATGATATAGTCCGCGCTTTTGAGTATACAAAGGGAAAATTTGTTGTATTGGAAGACAATGAACTAGAACAACTGAAAAAACAAAACGAAGAAAAAGCCGTGGAAATCGTGGATTTCGTTAAAATTGAAGAAATAGATCCCATTTATTTTAACCGGAGTTATTACATGTCCCCTAATGACGGAGGGATCAAAGCTTATTCCCTTTTGAGGCAGGCCCTCAAGGAGTCGAATAAGGCAGGGTTAGCGAAAATCATCATTCGCTCTAAAGAACAAATGGCGGTAATACGAGTGGTTGATAATACCTTGGTGATGGAAACGATTCATTATCCGGATGAAGTCCGCTCCACAGCGGATGTTCCGAATATCCCTGCCAATGATACCATTGTAAAAAAAGAAATCGATACTGCCGTATTATTGATAGATCAATTAACGACTACTTTCGATCCGACAAAATACACCGATGACTATCGAACCGCGTTACTTGAATTGATTGAATCAAAGAAAACGGGACAGACGACGATTACAGCCAAAACAAAAGAACCAGTTTCCAACAATGTAACCGATTTAATGGAGGCATTACAGGCATCCATTGACCGTACGAAACATGATGAACCGGAAAAGAAAAAGACAACCCGAAAGAAAGCGGCACCGAAAAAAAAGAAACAAGCTTAAACAGGAAGCTGAGCGGAAGACGCATGATGTCGCTCGGCTTTCTGTCTGTTTTAGAACGGTGTCTTGCTTTCTAATAAGGTAATGAACGTGACTAACAGGGAGAGAATTACATAGGGAAGGTAATTACAAATAGGTAGGTGGATCACGATGTAAGGGATTGAATGGAATTAAAAGAAAATGATGGATGGAAATGATGGCAAAAAAATTCGCTCCCTAAAGAGCGACAATGAGGAATTCAATCGTGAAAATCAACATATAGGCGAACGGTTGTAGTTTTCGACTATATATTGTGTTCATATTCTACCATATTTAATTCTGAAATAGCAACAAAATTACTGAAACTAACCTATGAATTTTTCTGGAAATCAATGATATTTTGCCCACTTAACGGCTCATGTGGCTTTTGCATAGTCAGATTTGCTATATTCTTATAAAAAACTACAGAATAAAATGGATTTTTAGTATAATTTATACATATAGGTTGATATAAATTAATTATGAATGGAAGATGCAAAATGGAAAATGGAATAATTAAATCACTTCATGCCGGGAAGCCGAAACATGAAATTTTTTCGAATATCGATATCTTTTCAGCCATGGATAAACAAGCAAAGGATAATGTGACAGTGACTAAATCCGGCATAATTGGTGATGGGGTAGGTAATGTAAAGTTCCATGGAGGTCCTGATCGGGCTTTGTGCTTTTACCCCATTGAGCATTATTCATTATGGAATGAAAAATTCTCTAAAAAGCTGGATATCCCTGCATTCGGTGAAAATTTAACCATAGCGGGGATGAGGGAAGAAACAACGTATATCGGCGATATTTATCAAATAGGCAATGTGATTGTTCAAATTAACCAGGGGAGGATACCTTGTTCGACCATTTCCCAATTCAATCAAGAACCTAAATTTTTGGAACTCGTGCTGAAAACGAGTTTTACTGGTTATTTTGCAAGAATACTTCAAGAAGGAACGATAAATAAACAAAACGAGATCGTGCTAATAGATCGCTTGCAAGAAAAAATTTCAGTTCATTATGCAGCAGAGGTAATCCTTCATAAACGAGATGGCCTTGAAGGAGCAAACGCTTTACTTACACTAGACTCGTTAGCGGAAGACTGGAAACAGAGGATCTTGAAGAGGGTTCAAGCTGCAAAAGATTGAATGATTTTTGCAAAAGTGAAAAAAATGTCGATCAGGTATTGAAATTGACAGATTATTAATGTAAATTAAGTATAATCAAATTTTGAAATCTTGTGAAAATTATATAAATGGATCTTATCGAGAGAGGTGGAGGGACTGGCCCGAAGAAACCTCAGCAACCAGCTTAGGCAAAGGTGCTAAATCCAGCAAGCAGAGCTTGATAGATGAGGAGAATGTTTCAATAAACCTTCTTCTTTGAGAAGGTTTTTTTTCCTTTTCTCTCATACTCTTAAAATACGGCAAAAACAGGATTGTTTTTGAGAGAGGGTGTAATGATGAATTTTCGTAAAGAAGTGAAAGAAAGAATGCTGGTTGGGGAAGGGGCAATGGGGACCTTACTGTACTCTAATGGCATCGATCAATGTTATGAGGAATTAAACTGCACGAACCCAGATCAAATAGAGTCCATCCATCGTGCTTATCTGGAAGCTGGGGCAGATATCCTTCAATCGAATACATACGGAGCCAATTTCAACAAATTGAAACGGCATGGACTTGAAGATGAAGTAAGCAGAATCAATCGCCAGGGAGTCATTCTTGCTAAAAAAGCTGCAAAAGGAAAGGCATATGTCTTCGGTACCATAGGGGCACAGCGGAGTATCAGGAAATCGGATTTAAGCTTGGAAGAGATAAAACGGGGTTTTCGTGAACAGCTATACAGTCTGTTGATGGAAAACCCTGATGGGATTCTCTTGGAAACATTTTATGACCTGGAAGAACTGGAAACCGTCTTGCAAATCGTTAAAAATGAAACCGGACTGCCGATCATCGCAAATGTTTCAATGCATGAACTAGGCAATCTTCAAAATGGAATTCATTTAAATGAAGCCTTTCAAAAACTCGAGCAATTGGGTGCTGATGTTGTTGGGGTGAATTGCCGTCTCGGTCCACATCATATGATTCGAGCCTTGGAAGAAGTGAGTTTGCCAAAGCAAGCATCGATTGCCATATATCCTAATGCCAGCCTCCCAGATTATGTGGATGGAAGGCTCGTTTATAAAGCTGTGCCGGAATATTTCGGTTCAAGTGCCCTGGAACTTCGTGAGCAAGGTGCTGCGATCATAGGAGGGTGCTGTGGAACGACTCCCCTGCATATACAAGCTATAAAGAATGCGATTGGAAGTTTGTCTCCCGTGAAAGAGAAATTTACGAAATCCCGCCAAATAGAAATAATTGAAGTGAACGACAGAGAATTGGAACTTCCCCTTTACGAAAAGGCCAAAACAGAAAGGACGATTCTTGTTGAACTTGATCCACCGAAAAAGCTGGGAATAGAGAGCTTCATGACTGGTGCTGAGGTTTTGAAAAAAGCAGGGGTCGATTCCATTACATTAGCGGATAATTCACTTGCTTCACCAAGGATATCGAATGATGCACTTGCTAATTTACTGAAGAACCAATTGAATATAAAGCCGATGGTGCATATAACATGCCGTGATCGAAATTTGATTGGCCTGCAGTCACATTTAATGGGTCTGCAGACGGTGGGGCTGAACGAAATATTGATCATCACCGGAGACCCTTCAAAAATTGGGGACTTCCCGGGTGCCACTTCGGTTTATGATTTATCTTCCTTTGACCTAATAAGCATGGTCAAACAATTTAATGAAGGTCTTTCCTATTCCGGTCAAAGTTTGGGCCAACGGGCCAATTTTAAAATTGCAGCAGCTTTTAATCCCAATGTGAAATATCTGGATAAAGCCGTACTGAGAATGGAAAAGAAGATTGCCTGTGGTGCTCAATCCTTTTTGACACAGCCAATTTATTCGGTGGAGCAGATCGAAGAAGTATATGAGGCTACAAAACATTTAGATACCCCGATTTTCATCGGTATCATGCCTTTGACAAGCACAAGGAATGCCGAATTCATCCATAATGAGATCCCAGGAATCAAATTGCCTGATAATGTTAGAAGGGCAATGGCTTTAGCCGGGGATGACCCTGTAAAGTCAAGGATTGAAGGCGTTAATATCGCACGAGAGCTAGTGGACGCTGCAAGGGAAAAATTCAAGGGCATATATTTAATCACTCCGTTCCTTCGCTATGAAATGACGGCGGAACTTACCAAATATATTAGAAAAGTCGATAGTAAACATACATCAGAGGTGGCAGTTCATGAATAAAAAAGCGATTCAAGATCAGTTAAATTCTAAGATTCTCCTTCTTGACGGGGCGATGGGAACCATGCTTCAAGCTGAGAATTTGACAGCAGAGGATTTTGGAGGGGAACAATTCGAGGGCTGCAATGAATATTTATCATTGACGCAACCAGAAATCATCCAATCCATCCATGAAAAATATTTAGCAGCGGGTGCAGATATCATAGAAACAAATACCTTCGGAGCGACCAGCATCGTTCTTGAGGAATACCAAATAAGCACGATCGCCTACAAGCTTAATAAAATTTCAGCTGAGCTTGCCGTTAAAGCATGTGAAAAATATTCCAATGATGAATGGCCAAGATATGTAGCTGGTTCAATGGGTCCCACTACAAAAACGCTTTCCGTAACAGGAGGGACGACTTTTGATATTTTAACCGATTCTTATGAAGAACAGGCACTGGGTCTCTTGGATGGCGGGGTAGACTTGCTATTGGTGGAAACCTGTCAGGATATGCTTAATGTCAAGGCTGCCTTTTCTGGAATCAAAGCTGCATTCGCTAAAACAGGAAAAGATGTGCCAGTCATCATTTCAGGAACAATCGAACCGATGGGCACGACACTTGCTGGACAGTCCATAGAAGCTTTTTATTTATCAGTAGAACATATGAAGCCCGTTGCTGTCGGCCTTAATTGTGCAACAGGGCCGGAATTCATGATAGACCATATCAGGACACTTGCAGATATATCAAATAGCGCGATCAGTTGTTATCCAAATGCCGGGCTCCCTGATGAAGAAGGTCACTATCATGAGTCACCTACTTCCCTGGCAGAGAAAATGAAGCAATTTGCCGAAAAGGGATGGGTCAATATCATTGGCGGATGTTGTGGTACGACACCGGAACATATTAAAGAACTTTCCAGGGTCCTCGAAGGCATGAAGCCCCGTACCATAACTGAAACAGCCCATGGACATGCCGTATCAGGAATAGAGCCGCTCATTTATGATGATTCAATGCGTCCTTTATTCGTAGGTGAAAGAACGAATGTTATCGGTTCCCGAAAATTCAAGGAGCTGATTCGTGGAAAGCATTACGAGCCAGCTGCCGAAATTGCACGTGCACAGGTAAAAAAAGGCGCCCATGTCATTGATATCTGTCTTGCTGATCCTGATGGGGATGAGCTTGGCGATATGAAGGAATTCGTAGAAGAGGTCGTCAAAAAAGTGAAAGTCCCATTGGTCATCGATACTACGGATGAAGCCGTACTTGAACAAGCATTAAAACATTCACAAGGAAAATCGATCATTAATTCCATAAACCTTGAAGATGGTGAGGAGCGATTTGAAAAAATAGTACCTTTCGTCCATCAATATGGTGCTGCCGTTGTCGTAGGAACCATTGATGAAATTGGGATGGCCGTCGATGCTGAACGGAAATTGGAAGTGGCTACACGATCTGTGGATTTGCTCGTTAATAAGTATGGGCTAAATAAAAGTGACATCATTTTTGATCCGCTGGTATTTCCTGTAGGCACAGGGGATGAACAATATATCGGATCTGCTTTGGAAACGGTGAATGGAATAAAGGCGATTAAAGAAAAGTTTCCGGAATGCCTAACGATACTTGGCATTTCGAACGTTTCTTTCGGTCTGCCAGCGAGGGGAAGGGAAATATTAAATGCAGTTTTCCTTTACCATTGTACAAAAGCGGGTCTCGATTATGCTATCGTGAATACAGAAAAACTTGAACGTTTCGCTCTGATACCTAAAGAGGAAGTGAAATTGGCTGAGGCACTCCTGTTTGAGACATCTACAGAAACTTTAGCGATCTTTACCGAATTTTATCGTGGAAAAAAAGCGGAGAAGAAGGATAATGGTGTGGTCCTGCCCTTGGACGAACGTTTAGGTAACTATATTATCGAAGGAACGAAAGAAGGATTGGTTGACGATTTAAATAAAGCGATTGAGCGCGGTGATAGCCCATTGGAAATCATCAATGGACCACTGATGGATGGCATGAGTGAGGTGGGCCGGTTGTTTAATGACAACCAACTTATCGTCGCAGAGGTGCTTCAGAGTGCTGAAGCGATGAAGGCGGCTGTATCTCACCTTGAACCACTAATGGAAAACGCTGAAGATAGTGCTAAGAAAGGAAAAATCCTGTTGGCGACTGTCAAGGGAGATGTGCATGATATTGGGAAAAACCTAGTGGATATTATCCTGTCCAATAATGGCTATGAAGTCATTGATTTGGGAATTAAGGTCGCACCGCAACAAATCATTGAAGAGGTTCGAAAACATGAACCAACCATCATTGGCCTATCAGGGTTACTTGTCAAATCTGCACAGCAAATGGTTTTAACCGCACAGGATTTAAGGCAAGCGGGAATAGATACCCCAATTTTAGTCGGAGGGGCAGCATTATCACGTAAATTCACCGATTTTAAAATATCACCTGAATATGAAGGACCGGTTTTATATTCCAAAGATGCGATGGATGGTTTGGCTGTAACGAATATTTTACATGACTCTGACAAAAAAGTGGTGTACTTGGAAGAGTTAGTCGAGAAGCGAGAAAGATCGAAAGCAAATGCCGCCATTGCTGCCACGATGGAAAAACCTGTTCGTAAGCAGTCCACAGCTGCCCCTTTAAGCGATGCTCCTGTTCAAAAACCGCGTGACATCAAACGTCACGTCCTGAAAAACTATCCATTGGATGTCATCCAGCCTTATATAAATAGGCAAATGCTGATTGGTCATCATTTGGGGTTAAAAGGTAAGGTTTCCGAGCTGCTTAAGCAAGGGAATGAAAAAGCAGTGCAGCTCAATGATCTCGTTGATGAATTGATTGAGTTCCTAAAGGCGGAACCTGATTATGGCTTGAATGCCGTTTATCAATTTTTCCCTGCCCAAAGTGAAGGAGATAAGCTATTGGTATACAACCCGGACAATCATCATGAGGTTTTGGAAACTTTCGATTTCCCCCGGCAAGATACGAATCCGCATCTTTGTTTAGCGGACTTCGCGAAACCGACCTCCTCCGGGCAGATGGATTATGTTGGTTTCTTCCTGGTCACTGCCGGAAAAGGGATCAGAAAATGGGCAGAAAAACTAAAGCTTGAAGGTGATTTCTTGAAAAATCACGCCCTTCAATCACTTGCTCTCGAAACAGCTGAAGGGTTCGCGGAAAGAATTCATCAATTAATGAGGGATGATTTAGGTATAAGCGATCCGATTGAAATGTCCATGAAAGAGCGATTTGCCGCTAAATACACCGGGCAAAGGTTTTCATTTGGTTATCCTGCTTGTCCTAATCTGGAAGACCAGGAGAAGCTATTCCGCCTGTTACAACCTCAAGATATTGGCGTGGAATTGACTGAAGGATGCATGATGGAACCAGAGGCTTCCGTTTCAGCCATTGTTTTTGCACATCCTGAAGCCCGTTACTTTAATGTCGATCGATAACTCATTTAATAAAGGCAGCGGTATTTTTTACCGCTGCCTTATTGCGCATGAAACCCCTTAATTGGTACATCTTAATGGTCAAAAGGAAGGGGATGCAACACCTATGAAGAATATGCTGAAATTATTTCTTTCCGTGGCCGGTTCTTTCATTATTATTTTGTTTAGTGTGGATGTGCAGAGCATTCAAGTACATGCAATGGTTCCTGAAGAGATGACACCGCTCATTAAAAGTAGGGAAAATCAGAAAATCGCTTATTTGACTTTCGATGACGGACCATCTTTGAATACCATGGAGATATTGGATATTTTGGAACGCTATCATGTTAAGGCAACATTTTTCGTTAAAGGTAATGAAGAACCATACGCAAAGGAATGTTATCAGGAAATGATTTCCCGTGGACATGCGATTGCCCTTCATTCTTATACACATGATTATTCCATCGTTTATCGATCGACTGAGAGTTTCTTTCAAGATTTAAATAGGCTTGAAACCATGCTGCAAAAGGAGTATGGGATAAAAAGCCGTATTGTGCGACTTCCTGGCGGCTCGAATAATCATCTGCGGCATCAGGCTGCTACGAAACCCATCATCAATGGTATCCTTCAACAACTAAAAGAAAAAGGGTATATTTACATTGATTGGACCATTGACTCGACAGATGGCTTCAGTCCGTCAATAAGTGAACAAAAAATCATTTCTGCTGTACAAAAAGGGACGAAAAATCAAAAGCATGTTAATATCTTATTGCATGATATCAATAGTATGAAAAATACAGTGAAAGCATTGCCTGATATAATTGAATTCCTTGAAAAAGAAGGGTATATCTTTGATACTATTGATGAGACAACCCCAAAAATACAATTTAATTGATGAACACATTGTTTATCTATAGTAAATTAAGGTATAAGATAAGAGATTACAATGCGAAAGGATTTATCGTTTCTATGATGCCATCATTGTTTTTATCACATGGAACACCGCTATTAGCTTTGGAAAAGAATAGCTACACTTCTTTTTTGAAGGATTATATGCAAACTATGAAGAAACCTGCTGCCATCGTTATTTTGTCAGCACATTGGGAAAGTGAAGAACAAATGATTTCAGCAGTAGGGAAGCATGAAGTCATTTATGATTTTGCAGGGTATCCTGAAGAAATATTTCAAATAACTTATCCAGCTAGGGGATGCCTTGAGCTGTCCGATCGAATTTTAACCTTATTGTCCAGGATAGGGGTATTGGGGGAACTTGATGAAAGGCGCCCCCTGGATCATGGATCATGGGGGCTTTTGCATATTATGTATCCCGAAGCTGACATCCCGACCGTATCTATGTCCATTAGTCCTGCGCTGCCATTGGACAAGCAGTATGAAATCGGGAAAACATTAAGAGAATTAAAGGAAAGTAATGTCCTGATCATCGGGAGCGGTGGAATTGTCCATAATTTTACCCAAATTCAGGAGGATATGCATGTTGCAGAAGGATGGGCAATCGAGTTTGAGAACTGGGTCGAAGAGAAAATCATGCAATGGGATTTGAAATCCTTGTTTAATTATGAAAAAATCGCCCCTTATAGTACAGAGGCTGTGCCTTCCAAAGAGCATTTCATTCCATTGGTCATCGCAATGGGGTCAGGGGGTGACAAAAAAAAAGCAGCTCTCCTGCACAGGAGCTTTCAATATGGCAATCTGAGTTTAACAGCTTGGAAGTTTGATTGAACTGAAAGGGTTTTCAAACTAGTTAAATTTACCTGAAAAATAATCATTATACAAAAATACAAAAATCTTTTTTTAGCGAAAAAAAGACTTAAATGAGCAAAAAAGTCTATTTAAAGCGTATTTTGACGAATTAAACAGAAATATAGTTTCAAAAAGGTTGCATAAAGTGGTTTAACCTTTGGATATTTCGACAAAAACATGTTAATATAACATCTGAAAACGTTTTATCCTTTAAAATTTTATTATTCAATGACCAAAGTTATTTATTATATATCTTATATATATCATATAATTGGGGAAAATTTAGAAGAAAGAAATTTGGGGATGGATAAAACGAAATGAAAAAAATTATGAGAAAAATTTGGGGGTTTACAAAATGACCATCAATGATGCTAAGGCATACGACCAATGGAAAACTTTTTCAGGTCCAAACCTTGGGTATGTCATGGAGCAATACGATCTATTTCTAGCCAACCCGGAAGAAGTAGATCCGGAACTGAAAAACTTTTTTGAAGTATCAGGTCCTCCTTCATTCGATGTATCGGCAGAAACAACGATTGGAAGTGCACCAACTGTACAAACTGGAGAAGTTCTTCCAATGAAGAAAATTATGTCTGCAGTAAAGTTAGCTGAAAATATCCGTGCTTACGGACATCTTGCTGCAAATATTTATCCTTTAAAAGAAGAAGCTCTAGACACTGAACAAATTCACTTTGAAAAATATGGCTTGACTGCAGATGATTTAAGGAAAATACCGGCTGACTTTATTTGTCCGGAATCACCTGAAGACGTGAAAGACGGATACGAAGCCGTACAATACCTAAAACAACTCTATACAAAAACGATAGCCTTTGAATTTCACCATGTTAATGACTTGGATGAAAAGCAATGGCTTACTGATATGGTCGAATCCGGAAACATGTTCCCGGAAGTGGCAAAAGAGAAAAAAGAACTATTACTTAAACGATTGAATGAAGTTGAAGGTTTCGAGAAATTCCTTCACCGCACATATGTAGGGCAAAAACGTTTCTCTATTGAAGGACTAGATGCTTTGGTTCCGATTTTAGATGAAATGATTTCACAAACTGTTCAAAACGGAACGGGGAATGTGAATATTGCCATGGCTCACCGAGGACGTTTGAATGTGCTTGCACATGTATTAGGAAAGCCTTATGAGGTCATTTTCTCTGAATTCCAACATTCACCGAATAAAGATCTGGTTCCTTCCGAAGGTTCCACAGGCATTAACAATGGATGGACCGGTGATGTTAAATACCATTTAGGTCTGGATAAACAGATTACTAAAGCTAACATACAAAAAGCAAGGATTACACTTGCCAATAACCCAAGTCACTTGGAAGTAGTCGGACCAATCGTGGAAGGGTATTCTCGTGCGGCTCAAGAAGACCGTTCAGAAAAAGGATTCCCGGTACAAGACATTTCCAAATCTCTTGCAATCCTGATTCATGGTGATGCAGCATTCCCAGGTGAAGGAATTGTGCCTGAAACGTTTAACTTAAGCCGTTTACGCGGATATCAAGTTGGCGGCGCTATCCATATCATCGCCAATAACATGATTGGTTTTACAACGGAAAGTGAAGATTCACGTTCAACCTTATATGCTAGTGATTTGGCAAAAGGCTTTGAAGTGCCGATCGTCCATGTGAATGCAGATGATCCAGAAGCATGTATGGCTGCTGTGAACCTTGCTAACCTATATCGTGAAAAATACAACAAGGATTTCTTGATCGACCTGATCGGTTACAGACGTTTCGGCCATAACGAAATGGATGAGCCATTGGTGACTCAACCTGAAATGTATGCATTAATTCATAAGCACCCAACCGTTAAAGAGCTTTATGGGAAAAAACTCATTCAATCTGGCGAGTTCACTGAAGCTGAAGTTAAAGCGATTGCTGAGCAAGTGGATACAAGGCTTGCAGATGCATATGCGAAAATTTCCGGAAATAAACCGGAAGCTTCTAAAGAGTGTAATCCTCCTGGGATTATTGAAAAAGGACTTCCAACCATTGAAACGGCAGTTTCGAAACAAGAACTTGTTACAATTAACGAAGAACTTGTTAATTGGCCGGAAGGATTCACTCCTAATAAAAAATTAGGAAAGATTTTATCACGTCGCTTGGATTCCTTTGGTGCTGACGGAAAAATTGATTGGGCTCATGCCGAGACATTGGCATTTGCATCCATATTGAGTGACGGCACTCCAATCCGTTTGACAGGACAAGATTCAGAGCGTGGAACATTCGCACAACGTAATATCATGTTACATGATAGTGTTAATGGAAAAACATATTCACCACTTCACACACTTGAAACTGCCAAAGCATCATTCGCTGTTCATAACAGCCCGCTTACTGAAACGGCAGTTCTGGCTTATGAATATGGTTATAATGTATTTGCACCTGAGACACTTGTATTATGGGAAGGCCAATTCGGTGACTTTGCTAATACAGCACAAGTGATCTTTGACCAATTCATCGCGGCAGGCCGTGCAAAATGGGGCCAAAAATCAGGTCTTGTCATGCTGCTTCCACACGGTTATGAAGGACAAGGACCAGAGCACTCAAGTGCACGCCTTGAACGTTTCCTTCAATTAGCGGCTGAAAACAACTGGACAGTTGCCAACTTAAGTTCGGCAGCTCAATACTTCCATATCCTTAGAAGACAAGCTAAGATTTTGGATCAAGAGCAAGTACGTCCGCTTGTCATCATGACACCGAAGAGTATGCTTCGTAATCAAGTGATGGCTTCTACAGCAGAAGAATTCAGTGAAGGCTCTTTTGAATCATTCGTAGAAACCAAAGCTTTGGGTAAAAAACCTAAATCGGTTGAACGCATTGTTTTTGCTTCAGGTAAATTGGCGGTTGAACTTCGTGAAAAAGCGGCAACTGAAAAAAATACGGATTGGTTACAAATCATCAGTATCGAAGAAATTTATCCATTCCCATTCACTGGAGTTCAAGAAGCTTTGAAAAAATATACAAATCTTAAAGAAATCTTCTGGGCTCAAGAAGAACCTAAAAACATGGGTGCTTGGACATTTGTTGAACCTCGCCTAAATGCAGCGGCTCCTGGCAATCTTTCAGTAACATATATAGGAAGGAAGCGCAGATCAAGCCCGGCTGAGGGAGATCCACTTGTCCATAAAAATGAACAACAACGGATTATGTCTCAAGCAATTACACGCAATAATGAGGGGGAGAAATAAAATGGCTGAAGTAAAAGTACCTGAATTAGCAGAATCAATTTCTGAAGGATCTATTGCGCAATGGTTAAAACAACCCGGTGATCACGTTGAAAAAGGAGAATATGTCCTTGAACTTGAAACGGATAAAGTGAACGTAGAAATCATTTCAGATTATACGGGTACACTTTCTGAACATTTAGCGGAAGAAGGCGATACTGTCCAAGTTGGACAGGCTATCGCTATCGTTGATGAAAATGGATCGGCAGCAGCAGCTCCAAAAGCGGAAGCTCCTAAGGTTGAAGAAGCTAAAGCAGAACCAGCTAAGGCTGAACCAGCGGCTCCTGCTAAAGAGGCTCCTAAAGCAGAAGCGAAAGAAGCATCATCCACTCAACAAGTTATTGCTTCACCAGCTGCACGGAAATTGGCTCGTGAAAAAGGAATTGACTTGACTCAAGTTCCTGTAGCCGATCCACTAGGTCGTGTACGTGTACAAGACGTAGAAGCAGCAAGTAATGCACCTGCTGCAGCACCAGCGGCAGCTCCAAAACAAGCTCCTGCAGCTAAAAAAGCAGCCGCTCCTGTTGAAGTGAATGATGACCGCATTGAAGTGGTTAAAATGACACGCCGTCGTCAAACCATTGCCAAACGTCTAGTTCAAGTACAATCCGAAGCAGCCATGCTTACTACTTTTAACGAAGTCGATCTTTCTGCAGTCATGGAATTGCGTAACCGCCATAAAGATTCTTTCGTGAAAACTAATGATGTTAAACTTGGTTTCATGTCATTCTTCACTAAAGCGGTCATTGGCGCATTGAAAAAATATCCGTTATTGAATGCTGAGATACAAGGCGACCATATCCTTAAAAAGAACTTTTATGATATCGGTGTAGCAGTATCCACTGATGAAGGTCTTGTAGTTCCGGTAGTAAGGGATGCTGACCGCAAAAGCTTTGCTGAAATCGAGAAGAACATTTCAGATTTAGCTGTTAAAGCGCGTAACAACAAACTGGGACTTTCAGATTTATCAGGTGGTACTTTTACCATCACAAATGGAGGGACTTTCGGTTCCCTATTATCTACACCAATCTTGAATGCACCTCAAGTTGGGATCTTGGGCATGCATACAATCAAGACTCGTCCAATCGCTGTTGGAGATCAAATCGAAAACAGACCAATGATGTACCTTGCATTATCTTATGATCATCGTATCGTAGATGGAAAAGAAGCTGTTGGTTTCTTAGTGGCTATCAAAGATATGCTGGAAGATCCAGAACAACTTTTACTTCAAGGCTAATAAAGTAATACGACCCCCCCTGTCATCATGACATGGGGGTTTTTTGTGTGGAGAACTGAAAGGATATTTTCATAGAAAAAGAGATAATGGGATTCAAGAAAGGTTATTTTTAATCAATTTGAATGTTTTTGAAGGTATTTTTGAATGAATTTGAGTATTTTTAAACGTTTGTGATTGATTATTCCTTCGTTTTCATATATGATGATGATATTAAAGTGAGGTGGACGAATTGTTGACAACTGAAAGGCACCAGTTCATCTTATCGATCCTTAAAGAACAAGGAACGGTAAAGCTGCAGGAGCTTGTAGATCAGTTACAAGCCTCGGAGTCGACCATTCGGAGAGATTTAGTGCAACTCGAAGAAATGAAGCTCTTGAAACGCGTGCATGGCGGGGCCTCTTTACTTCAAAGAAAAGGCCTTGAACCGACAACTATGGAAAAGCAAAACAAAGCAAGAGCTGAAAAACAACTTATAGCAAAGCTTGCGGCGTCATTCATAGAGAAAAATGATTGTATATATCTTGATGCAGGCACGACAACTGCGGAAATGATTCCTTATTTAAAGGGTAAAAATATAACGGTGCTGACAAATGGTCTTATGCATATTCCGAAACTCATCGAATTGGAGATCAAAACAGTGTTAGTTGGCGGAACGATAAAATTCTCGACAAATGCGGTTATAGGAAGTAATGCTGTACAGTTTTTGAATGAATACCGTTTTGATAAATGTTTCTTGGGAATGAACGGCATTCATCAAGATCTGGGTTTCACAACACCCGACCCGGAAGAAGCTCTACTGAAGAAGATGGCATTACGACTCTCTAACGAAACCTACGTGCTTGCTGATAGTTCAAAACTTAATGAAGCTACTTTCGCTAAGGTGGCAGATGTAAGCGATGCCATAATACTTACTGACAGCAATGATAAAGAGGCTGTTGCTCAACTCTATAAAAATCCAAAGGTAAAGGTCGTGACCATTTAATGATTTATACAGTGACACTCAACCCATCCATCGATTATCTGGTCGAGGTGGAGAGTTTTCAAATGGGCAAGGTGAATAGAACCAGTTATGATGCAAAATTCCCTGGAGGGAAAGGGATCAATGTTTCCCGAGTGCTTAAAAGGCTTGGAAATAGTACGACAGCTTTAGGATTCATCGGTGGACAAACAGGTGAATTTGTAAAAAGGTTTTTAAGACAGGAAGAGATTTTCACGGACTTTACAGAGATAGCTGGAGATACAAGAATAAACATTAAATTGAAAACAGGGATGGAGACCGAAATAAATAGCCAAGGGCCAGTCATTTCAAAAGGGAATTATCAACAATTATTTAGTCAGATTGAACAGTTGAATAATAATGATATCCTTATTTTGTCAGGAAGCATCCCTTCAAGCGTTCCTTCGGATGTATACGAAGCCATGGCAAGGTCTTGTTCCCATAACGGCATTAAAGTGGTGGTGGATACGAGTGGCAAGGGATTAATGAATGTCCTTCCACACCAGCCATTTTTAATAAAGCCTAATCACCATGAACTGGGTGAGCTTTTTTCTACCGAAATCAAAACGGTTGATGATGCTAGAGAATATGGCGCTAAATTGATTGAAGCAGGAGCACAAAACGTTATTGTTTCAATGGCGGGACAAGGGGCAGTGCTTTGCTCCGATGGAGAGTCATATTCCGCAAATGTTCCAAAAGGGAACGTCATAAACTCAGTGGGTGCCGGTGATTCCATGGTCGCAGGCTTCATCGGGACATATGAAAAGACAGGGGATATTCTATCAGCTTTCCGCTTCAGTCTTGCAGCAGGAAGTGCTACAGCCTTTTCATCCGATCTCGGTACATTGGATAAAATTGAAGAGTTATTACCGCAAATTGCTATCAATCAACTAACAGGAGGCTGACTCTATGAAAATTACAGACTTGTTAAAATTGGATACAATCATAATCAATCTGCAAAGTGCTACAAAGCAAGCGGTCATTGATGAACTATCAGGGAAGTTAGCCGAGGCAGACAGGTTAAACGATTTGGAGGGTTTCAAAGCTGCCATCTTAAAACGTGAAGAGCAAAGCACAACAGGGATTGGTGAAGGGATAGCCATACCACACGCAAAAACAAATGCAGTAAGGATACCTGCCATCTGTTTCGGCAAATCGGTCAGTGGTGTGGATTATGAATCGCTTGATGGGCAGCCAGCTCATTTGTTCTTTATGATTGCAGCAAGTGAAGGAGCGAATGCAGATCACTTGGAAACCCTTTCCCGGCTTTCTTCATTACTGATGGATGATAAATTCAGAGCCCGATTGATTTCTGCTTCTTCTGGTGAGGAAGTGTTAGAGATAATCAATCAAAAAGAAATGGAAGCCGATGAAGAAGTAGGAGAAGAGGAGCAAGCAAGTAACTCTTCCAGTGCCAGTGGTAACAGTAAAGGTAAAATCCTTGCCGTTACAGCCTGCCCAACAGGAATAGCCCATACTTATATGGCTGCTGATGCGTTAAAGGCCAAAGCGAAGGAAATGGGTATCGATTTCAAAGTGGAAACAAATGGTTCCACAGGAATCAAAAATGGTTTAACCGCCACAGAAATTGATGAGGCAGATGCGATTATCGTTGCAGCTGATAAACAGGTGGAAATGGATCGTTTTAATGGAAAACATGTCATTATTGTCCCTGTTGCCCATGGGATCCGGAAGACCGAGGAGCTGTTAACAAGAGCCTTGAATCAGGATGCCCCTGTTTACAAAGGAACAGGAAATGATAAAAGTGATGAAGGTGATTCAGCAAAAGGAGGATTGGGGATTTACAAGCACTTAATGAATGGCGTAAGTAATATGCTTCCATTTGTCGTCGGGGGCGGTATCTTGATTGCGCTTTCTTTCTTTTTTGGAATCGAGGCAGCCGATCCGGCAAATCCTGATTATAATCCCATTGCCAAAGCATTAAGTGATATTGGCGGGGGAAATGGTGCCTTCTTCTTGCTAGTCCCTGTACTCGCAGGATTCATTGCTTCAAGTATAGCCGACCGTCCAGGTTTTGCTCCTGGTATGGTAGGGGGATTATTGGCAGCACAGGCTAATGCCGGTTTTCTTGGCGGACTGATCGCCGGTTTCCTTGCAGGTTATGTCGTCTTACTTTTAAGAAAATTATTTTCCAGGTTACCGCAAACACTCGATGGCATTAAACCGGTTTTACTCTATCCTGTATTCGGGATGTTAATTACAGGGTTTATCATGATATTTCTCGTAAATGAACCAGTAACAGCAATTAACACGGGCCTGACCAATTGGCTGCAGGGCTTATCCGGTACGAATGCAATATTCCTTGGCTTGATTCTTGGGGGTATGATGGCCGTGGATATGGGCGGCCCCTTAAATAAAGCAGCCTTCACTTTTGGGCTTGCTGCCATTGAGGCATCAAGTTTCGGACCGCATGCTGCAGTAATGGCTGGTGGAATGGTTCCCCCACTAGGTATCGCATTTGCAACTACATTCTTTAAAAGTAAATTCAGTGAAATGGAAAGGAAATCCGGATTCACTAATTACTTCATGGGAGCTTCGTTCATTACAGAGGGAGCCATTCCTTTTGCGGCGGCGGATCCATTGCGCGTTATCGTCAGCAGTGTTGTTGGGGCAGCGACGGCAGGAGCCCTGTCAATGGCGTTTAGTGTAACTTTGCCAGCGCCACATGGGGGAATATTTGTCATCCCCCTAGTCAATCATCCTTTCCGCTATTTGCTGGCGATTTTAATAGGAGCCCTCATTACCGCTTTAATATTGGGGTTCTGGAAAAAGAAACAGAAATAAAAAAACTGAATGCGGTTTCCATTACTTGGATCCGTATTCAGTTTGTAGACAAAAAGGTTTCGGAATGGTCTCATTCCGAAACCTTTTTTGATTTTATTGGATTTGTAGTAGTTATAAATAGAGGCTCTAAGATATGACTATCATGCGTATTTCCGAGCGTTACTATCGTCCTCAATACAAATCCATTGTGGTCTGCTGCCGCCGCATGAAACAAATAGGCAAACTGTTTTGTTCGTTCATCTTTCACATAGTAGCCACTCTCAGGATCAGTGGAATTTCTTTAATCTCCTTGTTTTCTTACTTGATAAATTTATCTGGAGGAAAAGGCTTATTTCCACGTTCTTGATTTATTACTTCTTAAAGGCGTTACCAATTAACGAAACTTACAGTCATTAAGAACGTACAATATAGTAATGTTGACCTAAAAAAACAGGGAGGAAGAAAGTATGAACTTGACCGCAAAACAACGAACCTTGTTGCTATCATTAACCACTGAATGGCAGACACCGATTCAAATTGCTGGTCGTCTTCCGAAAGAATGGGGAAATCTATCCTGTGTAAATCAGTCGCTTAAAGGTTTAATGCGTGAAGGATTGGTGCAAGCTAATCCAGTTATGTTCGGACTGTTTCGATTAACCACTGATGGCACGACCATAATGGAGTTAGAATTGGGTGAGAACTAATGAAATATAGGCAACGTACACAAGGGGATAAAATTCATTTATTTGATTAGATGTTTTTTCAATTACAATAAAAATTAACATAGCCTAAAAAAAAGACTATAGGTAAAAGGAGTTCTATCTAACGGTTAAAACAAAGTTGATTAGAACGGAAGGTACGAGACTCTTGCGGAAAGCTAGTGCCTGAAGAGGGAATCAAGGGTCAAATTTTATGAACCAAAAAAACTGTAGACAAACTCAATTATTATCGAGTGAGTTTGTCTACAGTCTGAAGCGTGTCCAATTACATCGGATCCGCTTTTCTTATATCCAATCCAAAACTTCAATCCAGTTGCAGAAAGGGTGGATACATTAAAGCGGTTCGCTTTAGGAAACGTTGCGTCTATTTAAAAGATAAATGATTATTTATAAAATGTGGTTTGAAGCCAAAAAGATTTTCAACTTCAAGCGCTGGATTGGCTTTTTCGCGCAGAGATGAATGTTTCCTCAATTGATCGATCCGGATTCAAACTATACTCCCCATAGATTTTAAGGCAGCCGGTTTCTATTTTAACATTAGAATCTCAGTGAAAAACTTCTTCAATGGGTCCATGTTATTTTTAGGAGAGGCTAATTAGAAATGGTCGATTGACTTAAAAATGAAGTTCACCTTGCCACTCCTCCTAGCTCCTTATATATCCAATTTTGAAATAAAAAGATCAATAAGAATAGGTAATTTTTTAATAAGCTATCGATAAGATCTTCTTATATTTTTAATCTTGAATCGTTTATGAAAGCATGAATGTAATGTTTATGGGTAAAGGAGTATTAAAATGAACAAAAGGAGTGAACGTACATGCTGAAGAAAAACACCTTAAAAACGACGAAAAGGGATGAGATGATTGATGTTACGCCAGAAGTACAGGCATTCATCAAAGAAAATGGGATTCAAGAGGGGATAGCTCTAATATATTGTCCACATACGACAGGAGGGATCACGATTAATGAAAATGCTGATCCCGATGTCAAAAAGGATATGCTAAGAAGACTGGATGAGCAATACCCATGGAATCATACATTGGATTTACATATGGAAGGAAACACAGCAGCCCATTTGAAATCAAGTACGGTTGGTTCTTCACAACAAGTGATCATCCATAAAGGGAGCTTAATCCTTGGTACTTGGCAGGGTGTATATTTTTGTGAATTCGATGGTCCCAGAGAAAGGCAATATTTTATTAAATTATGTGTCGACCGGTAAAATGGAAGGTTCAAGCAAGGATGAAGTGGGAGGAAGCGGATTGGAAGATGTTTGGATTGAAGGAAGCAAAGTAATATTGAGGAATGTTAAACAAGCCGATTTAAAACGTTTATGGAGCCTGAAATATGGAGAAGCCGATCCAGAATGGAAAAAGTGGGATGCACCTTATCATCCTCTTGAACTCATTGATTTCCATACGTATATCGATAAAGAAACGAAGCATAGAACCTATGATGAAAAAATGGAGGTTTACTCTGAGCTATTAATGGAAAAAAACGATCAAATAATAGGCTCTGTTGTATATTACTGGGAACATGAATCTTCACGTTGGCTTGAAATCGGAATTACGATTTTTGAGCCCAAGTATTGGAATGGCGGTTATGGAACAGAAGCGTTAATGTTGTTCATAGGCTATTTATTCGAAAAAATGGAGATTGAGCGAGTTGGGCTGACGACCTGGTCAGGTAATGAACGTATGATGGCAGTTGGGGAAAAGCTAGGCATGCAAGTAGAGGGAAGAATGAGAAAATGCCGTTATTATGAGGGGCATTATTATGATTCAATCAGAATGGGAATGCTACGGGAAGAATGGGAAACATTAAAAATTCGAGGTTAATTGCCAAGTGAAAATTTTTCCTTTATTTCCTTGGAAAAAATTTAGCACTGTTTTCTCCTATATGGTCTGTTATCCTAGGAAGATGCTTAACGAGGAGGTTACAAGATGAAATTATCAGTATTAATAACCGTGATAATGACTCTAAGTGTCATCGTACTTGGGATAGCTTTTCCTAAGGGAACGACCAGTATAGCTTCTGATGGAGCAACCAAACATGTCATTAAACAAGGTGAATCGATTTGGGATATTGCGAAGCAGTACGGTGTCCCGATCAAAAAGTTAAAAGAAGTCAATAATAATATAAATAATGTTGCCGAACCTGGTAAAACATTGATTATTCCACATGGAATGAATGAAAAAGATAAAGAATTATTAGCAAGGCTTGTGCATGCAGAAGCCAAAGGGGAGCCCTACAGAGGAAAGGTCGAGGTTGCAGGAGTAGTTTTGAATCGCCTTGATAGCGATGAATTCCCTGATACGGTGCGGGAAGTCATCTATCAAAAAAACCAATTCTCTCCCGTTGGTGATGGCAGTATTAACAAAGCAGCTGGAGAAGATGCCAAGAGAGCTGTCAATGAAGCATTGGCGATTCATGGCTACACAAATGATGCCTTATATTTTTGGAATCCTAGTATTTCGGACAGCGAATGGATGAAACAATTAGAGGTCATAAAAATCATCGGCGGCCACCATTTTGCCATATAAACTATATCACAAGAACCGGCTTACCAAATGGGAGGCCGGTTTTTTTACTTATGAATCCTTCCGTTAATCGATATCGGCCCACATCTCGAGGGGGTTCAGTTCATAAATGCTGTTTTCACGGTACATGATGCTTCCGATAATGAGTTCACGCCTTATCGTTGCATAATCATCATGGAATGACTTGATGAATTCATTCAGTTCTTTTTCTGGATATTTACGTCCCTTTTCCAAAAGGCTGGCAATATGATGAAGAACGATCATTTTCTTTTTTCTCTGTGCTGGTATGGTTTTTAAACGACCATCAGGTGTAAAGAAGTTTTCAAGGATCTTTTTATGCTCTAAAATCAGCTTTTGATTATCCATTTTATTGGAGCCCCCCTTAGTTGAAACCATTTTAGGTAATGCTGAAGAATAATGCTGCAGGACATCTTCATTCAAAAAATAATATACAGTATTTTTTTCTCTCCGATCCTTCACTAAATTTATGTCCTTCAATTTAGTTAAATGGTGTGAAATGGTCGGGGCCGTCAATTTTAATATACCCGCAAGTGCCTGTCCGTGTTTTGGACCGTTTGCCAGGATGGATATAATCCTAATCCTGGTCACATCACCAATCGTTTTGTGGAAAGCGACCAATTTTTCTAATTGCACTTTTTACCCTCCCTAATTAGATTATTATCTAATTAGATAATAATCTAATTAGGGGATGATAATCAAGTTAATATTCACTTTTCTATATTGCTTGGCAGATCTGATGTATAATTTAGGTGAATACTAAAAAATTTTCCGCAATTAAGGAGCTGTAACATGGCTAATACACATGTTTATACAAAAAAAGAAGAAGTGGTCAATGCGATAACCCACGGTGTAGGCGTTTTGTTGAGTATTGCCGCACTTGTGTTTTTAATCATATTCTCAGCCCAAACAGGATCGCCTTGGCATATAGTCATTTCAGTCATTTATGGTGTTTCCATGCTTCTTTTATACGTCTCTTCCACTTTAGTGCATAGTTTTCCAGAGGGAAAAACAAAGGATATATTTGAAATCTTTGATCATTCAGCCATATATATATTCATTGCAGGAACATATACGCCCATCATGCTTCTTGTGATCCAAGGGTCACTAGGCTGGACACTGCTAGGTATAATTTGGGGAGTTGCTATCATTGGCGTCGTCTTCAAAGCTTTCTATGTAAAAAAATTCCTCTTCCTATCGACGATTCTCTATATTGCAATGGGGTGGATGATCGTTATCGTTTGGGGACCACTTACAGAAACGGTGCCTTCAGCTGGTATCCAGTTACTGATTGCAGGGGGATTGCTTTATACATTTGGAGCCATCTTTTATGTTTGGCGGGGTTTTCCGTTCCATCACGCGGTTTGGCATGTATTCGTGCTTGGGGGATCTGTCACACACTTTTTTGCGGTATTGTTTTATATCCTTCCACTATGATCACTTGGTCGATTTGATGTATCTGAGAGAGGTTCTTTTGGTTTTAAATGACTCCTATTAGGAAATAAATAAGGTATACAGACTAAAGGAGGAAAAAACTAATGAGAAGATCAATCAAAATATTATCAGTGCCGTTTGCCGCTATACTTGTTTTGGTTGGATGCGGCGAAGAAAACGATGAAGTGAAAAACCCGCCGGTTCAGGAAAATGAAAATCAAGCGGAAAATAATCCTGAAACAGGAACGGATAATAATGAAAAACTGCCTTTCACTTATAAGGATTTTCAATTAGAAGTGGATTATACAGGCAATGATAACGAATACGAAGCTGAATATGATACAATGGGAGCTCAAACAGAAGCTTCGATCGAGGACAAACCTAACAAACATGAAGTTCACGGTGATGAAGCAATGAAAGAATTGACCCCAATCCTAGAAAAATTGACTTTCACCAAAGATTCAACAGAGGAGGAAGTCATTCAAGAAGTGACAAAAGCTTTTGATTTGAAGGAAGACTATCAAGAATTTGATTTAGAGGTCGTTTTCGATGATGGCACGAAAAAAGAATATAAAGTGAATAATAAGTAACTAAATCCGTTTACAATATTCTTCCTTAAGTATTAAAATGGTAGCATGTTAATGTGTGTCCTCAATAGTTGTCAAATTACTGTTCCTATAGTAAAATGATTACGGTTAGCAAAGGGGATAATATACATTTGCTATTCATATTCGGACTTATGGGGATAGGACCGCAATAAATACTTGCAAAAAAGATTCTTTTTTAAGAGTCTTTTTTTTGTGTAAGTGTTCGGGAACTTGTAATTATGAGGAAAAAGTAAATAGATGAAGAAGAGGGTACCACAAGCGGTACCCTCTTCTTCATTTACCTGTCATTGGGAAATTGGTGCATTTTTCTTTGGTAGCATATTAGCTGACGCTAACCTTGAACGGATTGTAATGCCAAGCCAAGATGCAAGGAATGCCTTTAAAATGCCTACGATTATAAATGGAGCAAAACCGCTGGCAAATGCCACTGGCCATGATAATGAACTCATATATTTTAACCAAACCGTACCGATGACCAAAGTAAGTATCATCCCGATTGTATTTGCAAGAAAAGCCATTGCAACTGAGAAACGCGTTTTTTCCAATATCAAACCCGTTATATATACTGTCGGGATATAGGATAATAAATAACCGCCAGTCGGACCGAATATCTTAGCTAGTCCTCCTGACATTTCAGCGAATACTGGTACTCCCGCTGCACCTATGAACAAGTATAATAAAACGGAAGAGGTTCCATAACGTGAACCCAGTATTGTAGCTGCCAATCCAACAGCTAAAGTCTGTCCTGTAATCGGTACTAAGGGCAGTGGAATTGTAATTTGGGCAAGTATTCCTATAAGTGCGGCAAATAAAGCTGTAACCATCATCATTCTTAACTTCTCATGACGTTCCTTCATCGTGCTTCCCCCTAATGTAAACCTAGTTGTGTAACGAGTTAACATATAAAGAATTTTAATATGTTAAGTAAACACTGTCAATGATATTATGAAATTTATTTCAATAATGGTCTTTTTAGATGACAATGTTTGTAAGTGAAACAAGGGTGAAATTCAAAACTTGGAAAATAAATGAAACTTTTTGAATATGTCATTCGTATTAATGGGAAGTAAAGTAAATGGAGGGGATTATAACCACGGATTATCAATGTTGATAAAACGCTTGTCCCAGGTCCTTAAGGTAGTGAGCGGCTTGGAAAAATTGAATTTAAAGGATGAAAAAGATGGAGTTATTTGGGGTTCCATTAGAAACAGTCTATTTATATGGATTAATTATATTCGGGGGGCTAACATTCTTATTTATTATGTTTAATGATATTTTTTCCGGCCTTGAATTACCGGATATATTTAATCCAACTCTCATTTTTAGCTTTTTGACCGTGTTTTTTGCGAGTGGGTTTTTGCTTGAATCGCTTTCAGGACTTAATGCTGGATTAAGTGTATGCATTTCCTTGCTCATTGCATTTACCATCGTCACTTTACTGAATGTATTTGTTTTGATTCCCATCTCATCTGCTGAAGAAAGTTTGACATTTCATGACAATGACCTGAGAGGGAGGGTCGGCAGGGTTCTGACATCAATCCCGGTTGACGGGTTTGGGGAAGTCCTGATTGAAAGCATCAGCGGAAGCATCGCGAAAACTGCGGCAAGTTATAAGAATGAAGGAATTGTTTCGGATACAAGGGTCTTGATCATCGAAGTTAAAAATGGTGTTGTCTATGTTATGCCACACCAGGATTAAAAAAAGGTAGGAGGTAGTGTATGTTTGATTTGATTTGGATTGTTGTCGCCATTGTTGCATTTTTACTTATCGCACTTATTGCTGTCTTTGTTACAAAATACCGCACGGCTGGTCCTGATGAGGCATTGATCGTGACCGGAAGCTACTTAGGAAGCAAGAATGTTCACATCGATGAATCAGGAAATAAAATTAAAATCGTCCGCGGCGGGGGGGCTTTCGTTCTCCCGGTGTTCCAGCAAGCGGAACCGCTAAGCTTGTTGTCAAGCAAGCTCGAGGTCTCAACTCCTGAAGTATACACAGAACAGGGAGTTCCTGTCATGGCTGATGGTGTATCGATAATCAAGATTGGCGGTTCAATCACCGATATCGCCACAGCTGCAGAGCAATTTCTTGGTAAGTCCAAAGATGATCGTGAACAGGAAGCACGGGAGGTTTTGGAGGGACATCTTCGTTCCATCCTTGGCTCGATGACAGTGGAGGAAATTTATAAAAACCGTGAAAAGTTTTCTCAGGAAGTACAGCGGGTAGCCTCGCAGGATTTAGCTAAATATAAATAGTTAAAATCAAATTACATCAAAAAGTACGGTAGGTTGTACATTTGCAAGGTATCATACTTCAATAAACAGTAAAGGGAAAAATGAAGTAATAAAATAATTAGTGATTTCATGGGGAAAAAGAATTTTAATAGTTAATTGTTTATGTGGGGATACAATGACTGGGTACGAGGTCAGCACATGGACAGAATGTTGTTCGAGGAACTTAATCCTAAGTTAAAGATACAGGTTGAAAAAAAAGCATGATAAATTTATACCAACTGGTAGGTACAAAAAAGTTGTTGATAGAAGGAAGGTTATAATAAATACACCAACAGAGATGGACGAACAGAAGAATTACTTCCGTTGACGCGTGAGGCAATCGACACATTATATTAATCGCGGAGCTTAAAAAATAATGAAGAACCCATTTTTTTCAAAATGGGTTCTTTTTAGTTACTTTCAAATAAAGAATCCCATAACATTTCTAATCAAACTTTATTTTAATTTAACATCTGCTTTACGTACATATGACTTGTATTAACGCGGTAACACTACAGAAATATACAGAAATAGATATTAATTAATGAATGTAGTAGCTATCCTTTAGATACTATGTAAATAACTCAGTAAGCTTGCCTGTCTACTTTCATAAATAAAATAGAAAATATACTGGGGTAGGTGATGATTAGATGATTTTGGAATATGTACTCTTTTATTATATGCTAGTGGTTGGCCTAGTGTAGAATATTCTACATTTGAGAGTAGACAAGACTGCCTAACACATTGTTCCTTGTTCAACTAAAGGGGCAGAATAGTTAAAGAAGAAGTTTATAGTAAGCTTAATTAAAAAAATTTGTTTGAAGGTGAGGAATTATATGAGCACAATCAAAAAGCATAAACCAAATAAGCTAAAAATGATTTTACGAGGATTAATAGTAATGATTGGGGGATTTATAGCCGCATATGGACTAGAAACCGTATTAATCCCAAACAATGTATCTGATGGGGGGGTGACGGGGCTTAGTATCATTGGTTCACAACTATTTGGATTACCATTAGGACTACTAATTGCCGTTATTAACCTTCCTTTTATCTGGTTAGGATATAAACAAATTGGTAAAGGTTGCGCGATTTATTCGATTATCGGAATAGCTTCACTAGCTGTTGGTACAAGCCTCATGCACCATACCCCAGCGATTATTGAAGGTGATACATTATTAGTTACCGTTGTAGGTGGTATTATCATCGGTTTTGGGATGGGATTAGCATTGCGGAATGGCGGAGCATTAGATGGAATTGATATGCTAGCCGTACTACTTTCTCGAAAATTACCTTTTGGGACAAGTGATTTCATCCTATTCTTAAACATGTTTGTATTTATTTTCGGTTCAACCGTATTCGGTCTACAAGGAGCAATTCTTTCTGCAATTGCTTACTTTATTGCTTCTAAAGTGATTCATATAGTGGAAGTAGGGTTAAGTGGCTCTAAAACCTTTAAAATTATCACAACTCAACCCGAATTAATGGTCGAGACCATTCGTGATTGTTTAGGTCGAAGTGCAACATACAATGAAGTTTATGGCAGTTATTCCAATAAAAAATTTAAGGAAATCACATGTGTCATTAACCGTTTAGAAGAAAGCAAAATCAAAGAAATTATTAATGAGATTGATGAAACTGCTTTTGTTACAGTATATGACGTAGCAGAAGTTAAGGGTGGTAATTTCAGAAAACATGATATTCATTAGATAGAAACCTGTAATTTAAAATAAAGTTACATAAAAGACACCTTTTAGTTTTGCTAAAAGGTGATTTTAAAGCTTGTATTCATGGGGTAACACTAAACAAATGAATACTGATAAGAGTACGAAGTTGTTATTCTTTAAATACTATATAGCTACTTCAGGATCTGACTCTGGTTGGATGAATTTATGAGGCAATATTGGGTTCTCCTTTATGGGTGGCTTGCACAACAAATTGGAGGGGAAGGCGTGTTATTGGTTAGTATTATTCCAATTATCATGGCTATAGTTTTATTCGCTCACTTATGTAATTTAACTGGAATACCACACGCCAATAGGCATTCCATAAGTGATTAGACGTTTGAATAGAAATATTTATCAGTTCTTATGAAACATTTTAGTATTCACTTAACATAATTAAAGTTCTTGGAATAGCATTTTAAAATCAAAGTCTATAGAATAACTCTCCATTTGTAGTTATTTATGACTTTATACATGCAGAGAAATGCTTTCTAACGCAATTAACTTTTATTTTACGAATAATAGCTCATTAATTGCAGATTTCAGCGCCTTAGAAACACGTATAAAAAAGACCTACAAATGAGAGGTTGGTCTATTTTATTCTTTATTGGGGTAGAGTCACATGCCCATCAAGCTAAGTTTAAACAATACCTTCAAAAATGAAAAAACGCTATGCTTATCGTAAGAAGTTTACGAGAAAGGATGGTGTTTTTTTATGAATCCTATCGTCTCCAGTGAACTGACACTTTTTGCGAAAGAATTACAACGCTTTCTATCTCCATTAGTCCTACAAGAAACGGCCAAACAGATGGGCTTTGTACAGCGATCTAGTAAGTATCAAGCAGCTGAACTCATCGCCCTTTGCGTTTGGCTCAGCCAAGAAGTCGCTAGTACATCACTTACACAATTATGTAGTCGTTTAGAGGCTTCGACGGGTGTACTAATGAGCCCAGAAGGGTTGAATCAACGCTTTAATCCAGCAGCTGTCACATTCCTCCGAGAAGTCTTTACTTCGCTGTTAACACAAAAACTCTGTTTAAATCAATCACTTTCTTCAGACATGATTTCTACTTTCAAACGTATTCGGATTTTAGATGCGACTGTATTTCAGCTACCTGATTCCTTTGCTACAAATTATCAAGGCTCTGGAGGGAGTAGTAATACTGCAGGGGTGAAAATCCAATTGGAATACGATTTATTAAGTGGCCAATTTTTAAACGTACAACTAGGACCAGGAAAGAACAATGATAAAACATACGGTACAATTTGCCTTGAAACTGTTGAGAAAGGCGATTTATGCTTACGTGATCTTGGTTACTTTGATTTAGGAGACTTACAAGCCATTCATGATAAAGATGCTTACTATATCTCGAGATTAAAGCTTAATACACGTATTTATATCAAGAACCCTGAGCCAGAATTCTTCAACAATGGCACGATAAAAAAGCAAACAGAATACATCAAGCTTGATATGGCACAAATAATGTCCGGTCTAACCCCTGGTGAAACGATGGAAATCCCCGAGGCATACATTGGCCAAAATCAGAAGCTTCCAGCACGTGTTATTATCCATCGTTTAACCGATGATCAAACGCAAACACGCCTTATAAACCAAGCAATACGAGAAAAGAAGAAAGGCATTGTCATGAAGGAGAAAAGTAAGCACTTGATGGGGATGAATGTCTATATCACGAATTCATCGCCAGAAGAAGTTCCCACTGATTATGTCCATTCCCTCTATTCCCTGCGTTGGCAGATTGAGATTTTATTTAAAACATGGAAGTCATTCTTTGAAATCGATGAATGCAAAACAATCAAAAAAGAACGCCTAGAGTGCCATTTATACGGCCAACTTATTGGCATTCTCCTCTGTTCTTCTACCATGTTTCAAATGCGACAGCTTTTGCTTGAAAAGAAAAATCAGGAGTTGAGTGAATACAAAGCGATTTATATGATTAAAGATTACTTTCCGTTATTGTTTCAAGCAATAGCAATTGGTTCAGAACAGCTTTTGAAAATTCTTCATCGCCTTTTTCAGCTACTCAAAAAGAACGGTCGAAAATGCCATAGGTATAAGAAGATGACTGTCTTTGATATTCTAGGGGTTGTGTATCAAACGACGGTGAAGGATAGACAAGCTGCCTAGCAAAAAATATCGCTTTTTTAAAGGTTTCTTTGACATGCCTAATTTCCCAGTACTGGGTAGTTTTGAATCAATATTATTTGGCTCTATTAATTTATGTTGTTAGCTTGATGGGCATGGGGTAGAGTCAGGAAAATGCTGATTTACAACGCTAAGGAAGTTTTCTCCCAATAAAAAAAGTGGATTCCCAGTTTCAAGGAATCCACTTTTTTATTTTCTTATTTTACTAAAGCACCCGATAGCCATCCTTGCAGCGCAAAACCGGCGCTGCACCCAGAGGATGAAAATGGGTTTCCGGGTCAATAATGTTTAATGGCTTGCAAAGAAGGTCTTTGATCTATGGTGTCTTAGAGCCCATCTGTTAGTCTGATCCAACAACCACGGTGTACCACCGACTGTCGCGCCCCTATAAGGGGTAGTTCTCTGGGAGTTTAATCCTTTTTTCGTCGTTGCGCCAGTCGTTTCTATACTTTGATTACCTGCCGACTCAATAATGACCATTCCGAAGGCTCATCCTTTTTTAAAAAGCGTTTGTACTGGGTCTTTTTTGTTGTGGTTTTTTCTGGATTTTGAGCTTTTTTAATTTTCATGGGAGTTGGACATCGATATAATTTATTTAAAGTTCACGTTAATTCTCCCAGTGTTTCTTTGAATTGCTTCTACAAATTAAGATAAATCTAATTAAATTTTCTTTAATTATTTGAATAGCTACAAAGTTCAATCAAAGTTCCATCAGTTGATACGGGATTAACATAAATGAGCCTTCTCCCGCGTGGGTTTGTACGTAGTGTGTCCTCTAGAAAACGAACTCCATTTTTACTTGCCTCGAGTATTGCTTTGTCCAAATCGTCAACTCGATATGCAATATGATGCACTCCTTTTCCTCGTTGCTTTATAAACCGAGCCATTGGAGAGTTCTTGTTGGTTGGTGCCAATAATTCAATTACTTTATCATTAGTTCTGACAACAACAACGTGTACTTCAACACCAGGTGTATCACTTGTATAACGGTCCTCTAATACTCCATTTAATACATTAAGATAAAAGGGAAGAGCATCATCAATACTTCTAACAGCAATTCCAACGTGATCTAAAACATATTCAAATTCAGTTCCTACCAATTTAGTTCCTCCTTTCAGCTTTATTATTTTTAATAAAGGCTAAGTCTATTTAAAATAATTTTATGGATTCTACATTATTGTTGATGTAATTAGTCAACAATATAACTTACCTTAACAGTAAATGGAAGTAACAGAACGAATTAATTTTATGACCAGCTCCCTGTACCTATCAGTTGGTACAGGGAGGTTAGATATTATGTTCTCTCTTAATTTAACTATAAATGTTTCTAATTAGGAAGGTAAATTTCTCTTTAAAAGTCTATATTCTTTAGATAGAGATAAAGCGGTTATTTTTACTTGACTAATAAGAACATGAATACTATAATTCAATTAATCAATTGAATACTTAATGAGTTTAACTTAATCATAAAGCAGTACGGTACAGGAATGAAAGTAGATGCTATTGCCATTGGGTTGGATTTAACACTTAGAGATGTTCAAGCACAGGTAAAACAAAAACAGCATTCTGGGATTTTGGATAAAGGATTTTAAAATTCAGCTGTTCTAAATGATTTTTTTTCCGTTTCAAGGTGTGAAGCACTATATAACAAAAAAGAGGGGTAAAAAAGGAATGATAACATCACAAGAAGTCCGAAAAGATGATCTACAAGTGGCTAAAGAATTTGTAAGCCAAGTGTACGCACAAGTAAAAGAGCGTAATCCTCATGAAAGTGAATTCCATCAAGCAGTGAAGGAAATTTTCCTTTCATTAGTTCCAGTATTTGCAAAACATCCAGCCTATATGAAAAATGGGATATTAGAAAGACTCGTGGAACCGGAAAGAATGATTACCTTCCGTGTTCCTTGGGTTGATGACCTTGGGAATGTACACGTGAACCGTGGTTTCCGCGTGCAGTTCAACAGCGCAATTGGACCATACAAAGGAGGTCTACGCTTCCACCCGACAGTTAATGCCAGCATCATCAAGTTCCTTGGTTTCGAGCAAATCTTTAAAAACTCTCTTACAGGACAACCAATCGGCGGCGGGAAAGGCGGATCTGACTTCGATCCAAAAGGAAAATCAGACGCTGAAATCATGCGTTTTTGCCAAAGCTTTATGTCAGAACTAGCTCGGTATATCGGACCGGACACGGACGTACCGGCTGGAGATATCGGAGTTGGAGCAAGAGAAATAGGATATCTATTCGGTCAGTATAAAAAGATGCAAGGAAGCTATCACGCAGGTGTTTTAACTGGTAAAGGCATAAGTTATGGCGGAAGCTTAGCCCGTACAGAGGCAACTGGATATGGAACGGTTTACTTCGTCGAAGAAATGCTAAAAGATAATGATTTACAGTTTCACGGAAGCACTGTTGTTGTTTCAGGATCTGGTAATGTAGCTATTTATGCAATAGAAAAAGCAACACAGCTGGGTGCTAAAGTAGTTGCTTGTAGTGACTCCAATGGTTACATTTACGATAAAAATGGCTTAAACCTAGATACAGTTAAACGCTTAAAAGAAGTAGAAAGAAAACGTCTGAGTGAGTATGTAGATGCTCATCCAGAAGCTGAATACAATGAAGGAAGTTACGGTATCTGGTCTGTTTCTTGCGACATCGCCATTCCGTGTGCAACACAAAATGAGATTGATGAAGAAGCAGCAAAATTGCTAGTTAAAAACAACGTGAAGGCAGTAGGTGAAGGTGCCAACATGCCTTCTACCCTTGAGGCTATTGACATATTCCTTAATAATGGCATCTTATTCGGACCCGCTAAAGCTGCAAATGCGGGTGGCGTTGCCGTTTCTGCACTTGAAATGGCCCAAAACAGTGCTAGAGTGCCTTGGACATTTGAGGATGTCGATGCCAAACTTCAAGGTATCATGAAAAACATTTATAAAAACAGTGTAGAAGCATCAGAAACATACGGCGAGCCTGGCAATTTAGTTGTCGGAGCAAACATTGCTGGCTTCCTTAAAGTAGCAGATGCTATGCTGATTCAAGGTATACTCTAAAAATATGATAATGTAATAGGCGGCCCCAATATAAACTGTACCCTTTGTAAAGGACAATTTTAAAAAAAGAGGCTAGGCTCCTTGAGGAGGATGCAAAAAGTGAATAGTGATTTTACAATAGCTGTGCATAGTTTGGTCTATTTAGCTTATCTACCAGATCATATGGCAAGCAGTGAGTCTATCGCAGAAAACGTTGGTACAAACTCGGCCAGGATTCGGAAAATGATGAGCTGCTTAAGAAATAAAAGATTTGTTAAGACTAAAGAAGGTGTTGGCGGAGGCTATATTCTGGACTGTAACCCTGAAGAGGTAAGTTTGGCAGATATTTATATAACGGTCTCACATGGAACCTTGAAACCAAAGTGGAGTACAGGTGATCCGGAGAAAAAATGTGTCATATCTTCCAATACCCAGGTAGTCATGGATCAAATATTTGATGAAGCTGAATTATATTTTGAAAAATATTTAGAAGATATAACTCTAAGCACTTTTTTGGAAAAAATTAAACAATGTCCGTGATATTGATTTAGTTTTTTTTTTACTTACTGTATTTTTTATTATTACAGTTAATATCTTATAATAGTAGATTGAACATAAAAGGGGGGTTATGAATGGCCGAAAATAATCATTTTAATAATGGGGATTGGGTACAGGGAAGATCAAGAGATGGAGAACTTATCCATGGTTTCATTGAAAGCGTAAGCGATAATCGAGAAATCGTTAAAGTGAATGTGGTGGAAAGTGACAATGAAAAAGCGGTCGGGAAATCGATTTGGATTCCGAGTAAATGGACTGAAAAACTGCCGGATCTAGAAATCAGTAACGAAAATCATCTTTTGGCTTTAATTGATTTGGCGTTACTTTCTAAAGATGAAACATGGTTAATGGAGGTATCCGGTAAATTGGAATCCATTAAAATCCATCCGAAAATAAATACCAGGAAATCAGGGTTCTTATCCCGGAAAATAGAATCGGGAAACTCGATTTAAATAGATGATAAGTCAAATACCATAAATATTTCGGATAATACAAGGAGGACATGATCATGGCAATAGAACATGTAACAGATGATAATTTTGCTAGTGAAATCAAGGAAGGTTTAGTACTGGTTGATTTTTGGGCACCGTGGTGCGGTCCATGTAAAATGATTGCCCCAGTGCTTAATGAAATTGATGTTGAAATGGGTGATCGAGTTAAGATCGTAAAACTTAATGTGGATGAAAATTCAGATACAGCAAGCGAATATGGAGTGATGGGAATTCCAGCCCTTATTCTCTTTAAGGATGGAGAAAAGGTAGATCAAGCTATTGGCTTCCAGCCAAAAGAAGCCATTGCGGCCTTAATTGCAAAACATGCATGATGTGTATTGTAATTAAGGACTTATACCTTTCAATTCCTGTAAAGGGTTGGTAACAAAATGGGGGATTACTAAATGAATTCTAAATTTACACCATTATTTGAATCATTCAATCTAGGAAAAGGGATAGAAGTGAAAAATAGCGCCTATGACAAATTTCTCTTCGAATCCTGACGGGGTTGTAACCGATGCCGAAGTTAACTATTATGAACGTCGGTCTGGCGGGGGAGGCATGGTTATAACGGCTTGCACCTACGCGGTAATGAATATGAGATATTTCCATCGTCACTAGTGAGTATCAGTAGGTGTCAGTTGTCGGATTATAAAATAGGAATAATCTAAATATTTAAAGCGTTAATAAATACAACCGCTTAGGGGGATTTTTAATGAAAAAGTTTGGCTTAGCTACTCAAATTTTTGTTGCACTTGTACTAGGTATCGTTGTCGGTGCTTTATTCCATGGTAATGAAACAGTCATGGCCATTTTGGTACCTATTGGCGATATTTTCATTCATTTAATTAAAATGATTGTCATCCCGATTGTCATGGCTGCATTAGTAGTCTCCATAGCGGGAGTCGGCGATCTTAAAAAACTAGGGAAATTAGGCGGGAAGACCCTTCTTTATTTTGAGATTGTCACTACAATTGCCATTGTCATTGGATTGCTGGCGGCAAACTTGTTCCATCCGGGGTCTGGTTTAGATACAAGCAATCTTGAAAAAAGTGATATTTCAAAATATGAAGAAACAACAAAGACGGCTGGAAGCAGTGGCTTTGGAGAAACAATTTCTCATATTGTTCCTCAAAATGTATTTGAATCAATGGCTCAAGCCGATTTATTACCGATTATCTTCTTTTCTGTTTTATTCGGCTTAGGTGTGGCTGCGATAGGAGAAAAAGGAAAGCCTATTCTTGGATTCTTTGAAGGTGTGTTGGAAGTAATGTTTTGGGTGACGAATTTAGTCATGAAATTTGCCCCCTTTGGTGTGTTTGCGCTGATTGGTGTAACCGTTGCAAAATTTGGAGTTGCAACGTTAATTCCTTTAGGGAACTTAGTAATTGCTGTTTATGTGACAATGGCATTCTTTGTGTTCGTCATTCTTGGAATTATAGCGAAAATGTCTGCGACAAGCATTTTTGTTATCCTGAAAGTGTTAAAGGATGAACTGATTTTAGCATTTACAACAGCAAGTTCAGAGTCGGTATTACCAAGGCTTATGGACAAAATGGAGAAGTTTGGCTGCCCGAAATCCATTACTTCTTTTGTTATTCCAACAGGGTATACGTTTAATCTAGACGGCTCATCGATATATCAGGCACTTGCTTCACTCTTCGTGGCACAAATGTATGGTATTGATCTATCCATTACACAACAGATTACTTTGTTACTAGTACTGATGTTAACGTCAAAAGGAATGGCTGGCGTTCCGGGTGCGTCATTTGTTGTTGTTTTAACAACACTTGGTTCTATGGGACTGCCGGTGGAAGGTGTTGCGTTCATTGCCGGTATCGACCGAATTTTGGATATGGGAAGATCAGCGGTAAATGTCGTAGGGAACTCATTGGCGGCGATTGTCATGTCGAAGTGGGAAGGCGAATTTGACCAGGATAAGGCAAACCATTACGTTGATTCAATTAAACAATCAGACGTAGCCTAAACTATAAAGGAGGAAACACGATGTCAACAATCCATATAAATCATAACGTCCGTATTGAGAAAGATTTCTTAGGATCAAAACAAGTACCAGTGCATGCATACTATGGTATCCAAACATTGCGTGCAGTCGAAAACTTTCCGATTACAGGCTATCGCATTCATGAAGAATTGATTAAAGCGTTGGCTATCGTGAAAAAAGCAGCGGCTTTAGCAAATATGGATACTAAACGCTTGTACGATGGTCTTGGTAAGATGATCATTCAGGCAGCAGACGAAGTAATCGAAGGCAAATGGCATGATCATTTTATCGTGGATCCCATCCAGGGCGGTGCAGGTACATCCATGAATATGAACGCAAACGAAGTCATTGCTAACCGAGCACTCGAATTGCTTGGAAAAGAGAAAGGGGACTATGTTCAATTAAGTCCAAATAGCCATGTGAACATGTCACAATCAACAAACGATGTGTTCCCTAGTTCGATTCATATCGCTACTCTTATTTCACTCGAAAAATTGTTAAATACGATGGAATATATGCTTACTATCTTCAGGAAAAAGGCCCAACAATTTGACCATGTGATTAAAATGGGACGGACACATCTTCAAGACGCTGTGCCCATCCGTCTTGGTCAAGAGTTTGAAGCATATAGCCGTGTAATAGAGCGTGATATTAAACGCATTCAACGATCACGCCAGCATTTATATGAAATAAATATGGGTGCAACAGCGGTGGGAACAGGATTAAATGCAGACCCTCTCTACATCGAAAGTGTGGTTGAACATTTGGCGGATATTAGCGGGCTTCCGCTTGTTGGGGCGGAGCATCTTGTTGATGCGACACAAAATACAGATGCTTATACAGAAGTCTCTGCCGCATTGAAAATATGTATGATGAATATGTCCAAAATCGCGAACGACCTACGTTTAATGGCCTCAGGTCCTCGTGCGGGCCTTGCGGAAATTAACTTGCCGGCTCGTCAGCCAGGTTCATCCATCATGCCGGGAAAAGTCAACCCGGTCATGCCTGAAATGATCAATCAAGTAGCGTTCCAGGTTATTGGCAATGACCATACCATTTGCCTGGCATCTGAAGCAGGTCAGCTTGAACTGAACGTGATGGAACCTGTGCTTGTGTTCAATTTGCTTCAATCCATCAGCATTATGAACAATGCATTCCGTGCCTTTACAGACTACTGTTTGGTAGATATTGAAGCAAACGAAGATCGTCTAAAAGAGAATGTGGGAAAAAGCGTAGGGATTATCACGGCTGTTAATCCGCATATTGGATACGAAGTGGCAGCGCGTATCGCACGAGAAGCCATATTAAAAGGCAAATCAGTACGTGAACTATGCCTGCAGTATGATGTGTTAACAGAGGAAGAACTTGATCTTATTTTAAATCCTTATGAGATGACCAACCCTGGTATTGCTGGAGCTGAGCTGTTTGATAGAGAGTAATTCCCCACATGATTTTGGTGGAAAAGGCCCCCTTAAAAGTTCAAAATGAAGTCACAGTTGATAAAACTGAAGTCTGATGTAAAAAAGGTAGGTTTTATATGTGTTAATTTATCGTCTCTCTAATGGGGAATTAAAACAGTAAAAGCATGTTTAAACTAGTTAGAATCTATTTGACCAATTTCTAAAAGTCTTTGCCCGGTTAAGCAAAGACTTTTTTTTACGAATTTATTCTATTATATAGTGATTTTTGTTAAATTATTTTCGTGATACTTGATATTAATGGAGAAAGATGGATTTACGAATATTAGACAGGTTATTCGTATAGATAGTAAGGAATAGTAGCCACTCTAACATGAGTGGTCTTTTTTATATAAATTGATCTTCTATTCAACTATTCTGCCCCTTTAGCTCCATAAGAAAAAGAGCTGCCGAAGCAACTCGCTTATTGAAGTAAAGCACCCGTTATTTGAAGAAAATTTTCAAGAAGCTCTTTGTTTCGTACTGTTTCGGTCAATTGTCTTAATTTTTTTAATGAAATAATAATGTTTGTAGAGGCGAGTACTACCAACAGGTTTTTCACTAAAAGGAAGTCCACATAAAATACAGAAATTATGATGAAGAAATCGGCAACTAAATTGATTCTGATTTTCTCTTTTTGAGTCATACCTTTTTTTGTAGGATTGCTTTAACGTATTTTTCATATAATGAGGTACTTTTTAACCAATTTCAATCGACTTGGAACTTTTCGCAAAGCAAAAAGCAGCGAATAAGTAAAATGGACCGCCCGGCAGAACAGGTAACATAGTCCCTACAACACCAATCACAAGGGAGAGTCCAAGAAGCACAAATAGGATACTTTTACTTTTTTAATTTTAATTACCTTTATTTATATTCTATTCCCTTAAAACGTTAAGATGTAATAAGACTTACGGGTAAATGAAATGAGTTCAAATCAGTTACGCTTCGTGAAGGCATATTTAAATAAAGGATTCAGCTAACAATCCGTATTTTTCCATCAATGTACATCTTCACACCGGTTCAATTGCCCTCTCATTCCTTCGTCATGCCTCTCCAAAGGGGGGAGGCCAGTAATGCTAACCTGATGGGTCACAGTGCCTTTTTATTCAACAAACCTGGTACTCCGTACATATTTGAAATCCTACGAATAAGACAACATTCAAAATTAAAGTTGACTATTTTAAAATGATACATTTTTTATAACTAATGTTTTATTTCTATGCTGCTAAAGTGATTAATACTTGGACTTTATTTGGACAATAAGACTCGTTTCGTCGTGCTATTCCTACAAAAATCCTTGCTAGTTTACCTATCAGTTTCATGATTGATTTCATTTTCTTTATCTTCTTTACCATCACATTATGGGAATGGACGGCTTTAAACTCAGGGTTATTCATCAGAAGGCTCAAGGTATTCCTTTTAGGTGAAAAAATCTTTATTGACGAGTCGGAATTCTGATGCTATAATTCAATTATTCAATTGAGTGATTGAATTTCGAACCACATAAGTTTTTTCAAGATGATCATAATAGGCTTATTGGTGGAAATGAACTTAAAAGGAATTTCCAATAGTGATTGATGGAATAACTGAACTAAATAATAAAAATTGGAGATGAATGATAATGAGATTTGAAAAGAAAACTGTAATCGTAACTGGTGGAGGTACTGGGATTGGGAAAGCAACTGCAAAAAGATTTTTTGAAGAAGGAGCCAATGTAATTATTAATGGACGAAGAGAAAATGTGTTAAAGGAAACGGCTTTAGAAATTGACCACACTGGCAAAAAAGTTTTATATGTAGCCGGTGACATCAGTAAAAAAGAAACTTCAGAGAAATTGGTTAAAAAAGCAGTAGAAGTGTTTGGTGGGGTAGATATATTAGTAAATAATACAGGGAAATTCAATCCAACACCATTCCTTGACCATACAGAGGACGATTTACAATCCTATTTAGATGCAATCGTTAAAGGAACATTCTACCCTTCTCAAGCAGTTATACCAGAAATGAAAAAACGTGGAGGAGGAGCAATAGTAAACACGGGTTCAATGTGGGCAATTCAAGCAGTGGAAGCAACTCCTTCATCAGCTTACTCAGCTGCAATGGCAGGAAGACATGCTTTAACAAGAAATTTAGCCGTAGAATTCGCTGGTGATCACATTCGAGTAAATGCAGTAGCACCTGCAGTTGTTGAAACACCAATTTACAATACTTTTATGTCAGAAGAAGAAGTAGCAGAAGTATTACCAACTTTTAATGCGTTTCATCCCATTGGACGCAATGGTACTCCAGATGATATAGCAAATGCAATTTTATTCCTTGCGGGTGATTCATCATCATGGATTACAGGTATTATTATGCCACTTGATGGAGGAGTTACAGCTCGATTAAGATAAAAATGAAAAAAGAGCAATCATGGAAATGGTTGTTCTTTTTTAATAATCAAGAATAGTGAAATAGATTAAATTCATCTTTTCTAAGGAGGATGAATCAATACTTATTAAAGGGGAGGTTTTTTAAATTATTTATTTGGTCACTTTATTAGTAATACCCATATTACTTATACTATATAAGAGATATTACCCAGTGAAAGGAATTCATTGTATTAAAAAAAATAAATTAAAAGATTCTACTATCATTGTATTAGATATTCGGGATTATAATGAAACCTCAAAATATCCCGAGGACTATACCTTAAATATTCCTTTTGCCTACCTAAAGCGCTTTTATATGGAAATCCCCCAGGGTAAAGTACATGTTATAGCTGAAGATAAATTAGAACTGAACTTAGGATTACGTTTTTTGATAAAAAAAGGGTTTACGATTAATAGTTTTGAATTAACCAAATATCCATGCACTGTTAACCAAAAGAAAAGGATGTTGGATCATGGAGTATAATCGACATGTTAAAAATCGTTTAAAAAGAATTGCAGGACAAATGAAAGGTGTATTAAACAAGGTGGAGGAAGGGGAAAATTATAGAGAGATTGTAACTCAATTGTCAGCTGCCAACAGTGCTTTAAATCGAGAAATAGGTGTAATGGTTAGCACTAACCTTGAAGAATGTGCCAGAGAAAGTATTAAGCAGGATGGAAAAACAGAGAATTTAGTAAAAGAAGCCATTGAATTATTAGTTAAGAGTAGATAAAAAACACCTATCCTTAAGAATATTAGAGGTAACTAATTTGATTATTTTTATACGATTACAGGTATAAGTATTTCGTTGGTATTAAAAAGTAAAAGTAAATCATGCAGTAGAAGTCTAAAAAATCAATAAAGGAGCAAGAAAATGAAAAAATTAGAAGAATTAACTTCGATGAATATGATAGAAGATTTCTTGAAAAATCATGAATTAAGTTTTTTATACGTGTCAAGAGAAGATTGTGGTGTGTGTCATGCTGTTTTACCAAAGCTAAGAGAATTACTGGACAAGTTTCCACTTATCCACTTAGGACATATAAACGCCTATGAGGTAGAAGAAATAGCAGCTAAATTCTCTATTTTTACTGTACCTGTACTACTTTTATTTATAGATGGAAAAGAAGTATTAAGAGATGCTCGGTTTGTTCACTTTGATGAATTAGAGAAAAGAATAGAGAAAATTTATGAAATGTACAATCAGTAATAGAATTAACGTGGTTACTTCACGAGAAAGTTGATACCGAAAATCATGCTCAAACTATATAAGTGATATTCTAGAAGGTGGAATTTTATTATTGAAAAGTCAAAGGATATGAAAGGGTTTTAGAATGTTTGATTAATTCGTCAACAATATAACTTAAATGGCCGAGTGGCAGAACGAATTAATTAGTATGATCACCTCCCTGTACCTATCAGTTGGTACAGGGAGGTTAGATATTATATTCTCATAATTCAACTTTAAATGTTTCTAATTAGGAAGGTAAATTTCTCTTTAAAAGTATATATTCTTTGGATAGAGATAAAGTGGTTATTTTTACTTGACTTATAAGAACAACAGTACTATAATTCAATTAATCAATTGAATACTAAATAAATTTAACTTAATTTGAGGGGGGGAATGAAATGAAGTGGAAATAAATAACAACATTAGAAGAGTGGGATGATATTTTAGAGAAGTCTACAAAACGTGGACAGGTCATTCTAAAGTACTACCTGTCCCGTGAGCTCTAATGCACTTAAAGAATACGAGCATTATTTAGAAGGTTCACCAAATAATAATGTAGACTACATTATTGTTAAAGTAATCGAGTCACGCGCGGTTTCTAATAAAATTGCGGAGGATTTGAGCGTCAAGCATGAATCTCCACAAGTGATTTTTGTGAAGGATCAATCTAAATATTGGACTTCATCACATTGGTCGGTTACGACTGAACATATGACAGCAGTATTGAACTAATCGAAAAGTAGAAATAAGTTTTCTACCTTTAATAATATAACCTTGTATCTAACCATAATAATATAGAAACAGTAACATTAATGGATCTATGCATTGTAAATGATGATTTTGTTAGAAGTTATTGCTAACCTGCAAAAGAAAAACAGCCTCTATAATTACCCCTTTAATTTACACATGTTTTCTCTTGCAGATTGAGTATGAGATAATGAAATCATTATCTTGTTATTCTTACTTTAACTATAGTATCATCAACAATGTAATTAATTGATTATAAAGGATGATTAGTATGGAAGAGCTCATTTCTTCTGCAAAAGATTATAAGGATGAATTGTATAAACAACTAGCAAGAGTTGGAAAGTGTTTATCGAGTGACAAACGACTTGAGATATTGAATTTACTATCTCATGGTCCAAAAACAGTTGAAAAGTTGGCGCAAGATACAGGTATGAATGTGGCAAATGTTTCTCGTCATCTTCAAGTTCTCAATGACTCAAGATTAGTTAAGTTTACTAAAAAAGGAACATATGCTATTTATTCATTGGCTGATCCATCTGTAGTTGAGTTTTTATTTTCCTTATGGCATCTTGGAGAAAATCATCTTTCAGATATCACTCGGATTAAAGAAGATTTCTTAGGTCACATGGAAGGATTATATACACTTACAATGGATGAAGTGTACGAAAAGTTAAAAAAAGAAAATATTATCCTCATAGATTTGCGTCCGGCAGATGAATATGAAGCTGGGCATATAGAAGACGCGGTCTCTGTCCCTATGGAGAAGTTGGATTTATATCTTCAACAATTACCGAGAGATAAAGAAGTTGTAGCTTATTGTAGAGGGCAGTTCTGTGCTTTTTCAGCTATAGCTGCGCAAAAAATGAAAAAGCAAGGGTTTAAGGCTTACCGTATGGCAGAAAGCATTCATGAATGGCAGAAGTATCTGGAACTTAAACATTAAAATATATTACATCACTATAGTTCATGAACTTTCGTATGCTTTTAATTTGTATTGTATAATTTTATAAGACCAAAGTGCAAATTGAATTCATATCTTAAGTAATGGCGAGACCCGATATATTATCCCGATATATTATTAAACCAAGGCTTTTTTTTAGCGAAACAAATAATACTTTTTAATGTCAGTAAGAATGGAAAAAGTGATTAGACAATACTTTTCTTATTGTTCATATTCGAAAGGCCAATTTTATAATATGTTCTTTCATCGATGTGATTCATAAAATGCGCCACCTTTCTTACTGACATATATTTTAATAATAAATTTTTAGATGTTATATTAAAACTACTCTATACCGACTGGTAGGTATATGGTTTTACTCAGAAAGTAAAAAAAGCAGAAGGTAAATTATTTATATAGTTTATTTTATAAGGTATAAAGGGTAGCTTACAGCTACTTTTTTTGTGTAATAAATAAATTCGTCAACAATGAAACGATATGGGTTCTCAGTAAATTTAGTGAAGTTAAACTTATTATCCTTCGTATAAGCCGGACTGTAAAGAAATATCAGACTGGTTTAAGGCAGACACTTTAGCTGAAATAGTAATAAGAGTTGGCTGAAAAGAGTTTACCAGAGGAATTAGAGACAGATGTTCAGAAGCAGTTGAAATTTCGGATGGTTGGCACCTTTCTCATAACTTAAGCCCAAAAGGTCAGCTGCATATAAAGAGAATGTTTTCCCATCAAATCTGTATTTCATACAGGATAAAAAACCAAGGAATAAGGTGGATTGTGCGCCAATCATACCTAATCCAACGTAAGGTAAGAAAAAAGAAAAAGATACTTTCCCCTTGTCTACAGAAATATTCAATAGCATATTTCTATTCCCTCAATTAATTAATTAATTGAGTAATTTTGTATAGGCATATTTTTTTACAAACAGCAATTTAACCTTGAAGTTTCTAACTCAACAATACCGTGCTAAAAAATAGGGGGAATATTAATGAAGATTGAAATTTGGTCGAATATAGAAATCCCATTTTGCTACATTGGGAAAGCTTATTTGGAAATGGCTAATACAAAAAGGAATAACTCTTTCATAAGTACATTTAGACAGCGTACACATGGTTGGAAAGAGGAAAGAATATGAACAATCCTGTAGTCATTGTTGGTGCTGGTTTAAGTGGCCTTCGTGCTGCGTCTCTGCTTACTGCACAGGGCATCGAATGTAGGGTTCTAGAAGCTAGAGATAGAATTGGCGGTAGGGTCTTGAGTATTGCCGATCCAAACAGACCTGACCTAGGCAAATTTGATCTCGGGCCGACATGGTTCTGGCCGCAGTACGAGAGCACTATTACCAATCTCATCAAAGAACAGAATTTAGGAACTTTCGACCAATACACCAAAGGGGAAATGCTTTCAGAACGATTTCTAAACGAACCACCAGAGCGTTATATACTGCCAGAAAACTCTGGTGCAAGGTCAATTCGATTCATAGGAGGGGTGCAGTCCCTTATTGATGCTGTAGCAGGTACTCTGCCGCCAGGGATAGTCGAGTTAGAAACGCGAGTTACTGCAATTCGACTAGATAAAGCTGGTGCTATCACGCTTGAAGCAGACCTTGCTGATGGAAAGAGAAAAAATGTTTCTGCAAGTACTGTTATCTTAGCATTGCCGCCTCGAATTGTGGCACGTCATATTGAATTCTCTCCTGCTCTCCCTCCAGATCTTATGACTGATCTTGTCAACAAGCCTACGTGGATGGCAGGACAGGCTAAGGCAATTGCAATCTATGATCGTCCCTTTTGGAGGGAATCAGGACTTTCTGGCTTCGTATCGAGTTGGGTTGGACCCTTGCAGGAAATCCATGATGCTTCCCCTCCTACAGGCTCTGGTGCATTATTTGGTTTCTTTGGAATGCCAGTGAAGATGCGCCGAGAACTCGGTGAGGATAAAGTTTTAAAATTAGTCATTGACCAATTGGTTAGGCTCTTTGGACCCTCCGCCAAAAACGTAAGTTCTATCCTTTACAAGGATTGGTCCAGAGATTCCGAAACGGCTGTTGAGGAAGACTTCAAGCCGCTTAGAGATTACCCAAGCTATGGTCAACCACCAGAAGAAGGGATATGGGAAAAGAAAATTATTTTTTCTGGAACAGAGACTAATTCACAATTTGGTGGACATCTCGAAGGTGCACTTCAGGCAGCTGAGCAGGCAGTTTTTGAAATCATTAATTTAAATAATAGGTCTTTATGACACACTCTTTTCAATACAATAACGTCCTAATTTTGTAACTTTAGGTGATAAAAAACAGTAGGTATTAGAGAAGTTGATAAAGGATTTGAACTTAAGATTGAGCCCAAAGACAAATTAAAAAGGGTAAGTATACTCTTAACTACGATTTAGGTGTAAGCGAAGAAAACTCCCAAGTTCCACTACTTATACCTTCAAAAGAAAAATTAGATGAACTTAAAGAGTATGCATTTAATGCTTTTTTAGTTGTAACAATCGGAAACCAAGAAATAGCAAGATTTAACATGAATAAACTTAAAAACTAACTTTCATTTTAAATTTATTTGTTGAACTAACTGTTCCTTTACTTCTATATGGGGCTGGAAACAGCTCCATTTTTGTATGAAAACACAATAGTAAAAAAGCCATGCTAAAATAAACCCTCCATATTCTCATTTTTTTTGATGGGGGTAAATGTACTATGTCGTTATTTAACTGGTTATGCAGTTTGTTGTTCAGATGGAGCGATTGTATAGCCTTTCTTTTTTAGGTATTCGATCATTTTTAATTCTTTGTTATTTTGTTTTTCTTCAAGGTAATTTGAGCCTAGTTCATGATAAGGTTCTCCTGTTTTTAAGATGTTGTAAGTAATCGTTAATAGTAAATGGGCAGAAGCGATTCGTCCCTTCATTTTTCCTTGCCGTTTGGTAATCCTTTTTCGATGTGAAGCAATTCGATTATTTTGCCTTGATGTCGCTAATACACATTCTACGGCCATCGTTTTTAAAGCTTTATTTCCTTGTGTGGTTTTACTCGTTTTTTTTTACCAGCACTTTCGTAATTTCCAGGACTCACACCAGCCCAAGAGGCAAGATGTTTAGCTGACTTAAATACGGACATATCAACACCCATCTCCGCAATAAAAGTAGCTGCCGCAGCTTTGTTCACACCAGGTATACCATCCAATAATTCTACTTCCTTACGATAAGGGGACAGGAGTTGATCAATTTGTTTTTCTAATTCTTCTATGGTTTCTTCTAAATAACCCATATGCTCCCAATGGTAACGCAACATATCACGATGATGACGGCGAATACGACCATTAATTGCATGGGCAATGTCAGTAATACTTGCTTTTGTTCGCCAATCCACCATTTTTCGAAGACCATCGGTCTCTATTTTTTCACCGTTTAGAATCGCTTCAAGGATACGGCGTCCCGATACACCAAAAATGTCTGATAGTACGGATGTTAGCTTGATATTAGCATCTTGAAGAATTTTGTGAATGCGATTCTGCTCTGAGGTGCGATGATGAATCAATTTTTTTCGATAACGAGTAAGATCTCGTAAATCACGAATATCCTCCGGTGGAACAAAATTGCTTTCAATAAGTCCGCATCTTAGAAGCTTGGCAAGCCATTCGGCATCTTTCACATCAGTTTTACGCCCTGGAACATTTTTGACATGCCTGGCATTGGCAAGAACAAGGTGAAAAGATCCTTCGAGTATATTCCATATTGGTTTCCAGTAGACTCCGGTACTTTCCATCACAACATCTGATACCTGAAGGGTAGCGAGCCAATCACTTAAAGCCAACAGTCCCGTTGTTGTAGTTGAAAACGTTTCAATAGAGATTTTTGGCTTTTTATCTAATGGACCAAATAATACGCAGGCTACTACTGTTTCTTGGTGTACATCTAGGCCAGCACACCGTTCAATCATTGCTTCCATAGGAGAATCACCTCAAAAAAAGATTAACAATACATATGACAGGAGATTTGTTACAAAAAATTTTGTATACGTACTAGCAGTACACTAAATGGTTCTTCCATACTGTCACAACCAGTTTCTTATACAGGGTATCTTCCTTAAGATCCACCAAAAAAAGCTCAGCCTGGTTGTATTGTTATCATCCATTATCGTCAAGGGGTTAATGGGTTAGACTCTATTTTTGAGTGTAGATTTTCGTAGTAGATGGTGGCGGCGAGGATCGCCGCCATAGGAGTTTCTTATGCAACTATCGGGGCAGGATAGTTGTATAAAGAAATTGGATTTTTTATGGTAAAATAAATCAAGGGTTTGGGGTTAATGTTTTCTTGATTGGGCATTCGCCCGACACCACAATCAACTTTCGTGGTTTATTAGACCGATTTTCATTATTCCTTTTTGCTTCTTTGCTTTCAAAAGAAGCTTGGCAGGGATTTCGTTTACCCTGTTTTGCATTTTTACAAGCATGTTTTGGTTCCCTGAGCCGAGTTCGGTTAATGCCAATGTACAGGAATTCCTTCAATATGAAGTGGATTATCTGACCGGTGTTTGGGGAATGGTCAAGATTTTGGTTTGGGGGATCTGTATCTAGTTCTATCGTTGTAATTTGGTTACATCCACCAAAGCACTGGAAAATAGAAGACTATGCAGAAGTAATTTATCCCGAATTTATTCATCATTGCTTATATTTAGATGATATGATATATGCAATTTTTCCTAATCAAGAAATAGCAAATAGCCCTGAAGCAATGACAACATCAAGTATTTTAACAACCAAAAGATCCATAGACAAAGAATACCATTCAGCTGTTTTAGCTATAGGGATTATGTATTGTTATCACAAATTAGGAAATGATAAAAAAGCATAAAGAAGAGGAATATTTACTACTTGACGAAAAGGATATCTAACACTATAATTCAATTATTCAATTGATTAATTGCAAAATCAAACTCATCTTAAATACAAGGAGGAAACGATTGATCACTTTGTTCGCTATGCAGAAACCGTTTTTAAGCGATATAAAGAAGAAGGTCAAATACTGGATTTCATTTAATGAAATTAATATGATCACCCACAGCCCTTTCACAGGTGGCGGAATTTTATCAGATCGTGAAGAAAATCCTATACAGGCAAAATACCAGGGTCGCACAATAGAAAGAGGATTATCATGATCTCAATTGACCATCATAATCCTCTTTGTTTATTTCTAAATGAAAAGTAGACATTATTAATTACGCTCTGGTGTTATGCGGTTTAACAAATAGGCCACCCCACCAATACAAAGAAGCATTGGTTGTATTTGAAGAATATTGTATTCAGTTAGCCACAAAAATTTACAGTATATCCTATATCCAGAAATCATGGCGATTGGCGGGGGAATCAGTGCTCAGCCCGTCTTGCGTGAACAAATTCTGCAGAGAGCAAACCCGAGTGAGGGATTCACTTCCCCGTCACTTATATCATTTATATATACATTAATGTTATCAAGTAATCACTTTTTTTCCAATGTCAAGTCAGTATTTTTGTAAAATTTCTTCATCATTTAAACAGGTATATTCAAAAAATCACCACCAAAGATTCACTGTGGTCCTAAGTATACAGTTTCATTCTAAACCTGTTATTGACTATAGTGATGTATTTTGATTTAGAAAGGGAGCCAATGAAATGACAAATATAAATATACCGGTTTCTGTCTTAAACCTTTCCCCGATTCGTCAAGGACAGGAACCTAAAGATGCAATTGATGCGATGGTTGATTTAGCAAAAGCTACGGAGGAAATGGGATATAATCGCTATTGGATTGCAGAACATCATAATACTCCTACACTTGTAAGTTCAGCTACCTCCATTTTAATTAAGCATACATTGGAGCATACGAAAACCATCCGTGTTGGATCTGGCGGGGTTATGCTGCCTAATCATTCTCCATTAGTCGTTGCCGAACAATTTGGAACGATGGCAACCATTTATCCAAACCGTTTGGACTTAGGACTTGGAAGAGCACCTGGTACTGATATGATGACGGCAAGTGCGTTAAGACGTTCACAGAACGATTCAGTTTATACATTTCCTAATGACGTAAATTCCTTGCTTACATACTTTGGACCTGAAGAAAAACAGGGTTATGTCAAAGCGTATCCAGGTGTTGGTACTAAAATTCCATTATATATTTTGGGGTCATCGACAGATTCGGCGAATTTAGCTGCTCAATTAGGGTTGCCATATGTGTTTGCCTCACACTTTGCACCTAGGCATATGGAGGAAGCCATCTCGATTTATCGAAATCGATTCCAACCTTCTGACTATCTTGATTCTCCATACATGATGGTTTGTTTAAATGTGATTGCAACTGAAACAGATGAGGAAGCGAAAAGAGAATCAACAACGATGCAACAATTTTTCCTAAATATAGTACAAGGTACACAATTTCCATTGCAGCCACCAGTAGATAGCATGGATAACCTATGGAGCGAACCTGAGAAAGAAATGGCTTCCTCGATGACCAGTGAAGCGTTAATGGGAAGTAAAGAGACAGTAAGAGCACAGTTAACAAATTTCCAAGAGAAGTATAATGTAGATGAAATAATGGCTGTTTCCTTTATCTTTAATCCTGAGAAACAAAAGCGGTCATATCAAATCTTTAAGGAAATTGTTGAAGGTAAATAAATAGCAGGAAACACCTCTGTTATGGAGTTAAGGGGGGATGGTATCACGTTATCTTTTAAATTAAATTGTATTTTTTAATATAACAGACGTTAAGGCCGTGGTTTAGTAAATGTGATCACGGCTTTTTCTGTTTGCCTTAATTTACTTAATATGTGACGAAATACGCTTGAACGATAACATTCTTTAATCCATAAAGGAATAAGGCTAATATTGAAGAAGTCTTTATTGAACTATCGGGGCAGGATAGTTGAAGAGTGCTGTTTGATCTTATTCAACAATTGGGCCAGATTATGGAGCAACGCCTTTAAAGAAAATTGGATTTCTAGGTTAAAGTTTTGAAGAGATTGTAAAATTTTATACTTAAAGTAACTGGCAGGTTAATTCAATAAGCAAAAATTAAAACATTTCTTTTTATGATTATAAGAAGGAGTAAATATTTAAATGCTTCTATTATTTTTATCTGCTTAGTTATTTTAGTAGCTTTTGTTTGTGTTACAGTAATAATTGAATTACTTTTAGCAAACTGATATATTAATTTATAAATATGTAATCAATGATGTGATCAAGTAAATAAGGATTGTGAAACAGAAAATATAGCCTTGGCTGAAAGCTATATCACCCCTTCTTATTGAACCCTACCACGGAGATGTTGATAAAAATTAACCGAGTCGTTTCGTTACAAACGTTTAGAGGACTTAATATTTATTATTAATGTTGAACTAAGGTGGTACCACGTCTATTAGCGTAAAGACGTCCTTTTTTAAGGACTCTTTATGCTTTTTTTATTTTTTAAAGTTATTTCATTTTCTCAGGAGGAAAAGACGATGTCACAAAAAACAGACGATTTTTCAAAATGGTATATTGATACGATTCAAAAAGCTGATTTAATGGATTACACCCCAGTTCGTGGTTGTATTGCATTTAAGCCAGATGGCTATGAACTATGGGAACATATTCAAGAAGAGATGGATAAACGGTTTAAAGAAACAGGTCATCGCAATGCATACTTCCCAATGTTAATTCCAGAATCCTTCTTCGAAAAGGAAAAGGATCATATTGAAGGATTCTCACCAGAGCTTCCTTGGGTAACAGAAGCAGCAGGAGAGAAATTAGAAGAACGTTTAGCACTGCGTCCAACTTCAGAAACAATGATTGGACATTTGTATTCAAACTGGATTAAAAGTTATCGAGATCTTCCAGTTTTAATTAATCAATGGGCAAATGTATTCCGTTGGGAAAAGAAAACTCTTCCATTCATCCGTACCTCTGAATTTTTATGGCAAGAAGGTCATACTGCTCATGTGGATCAAGAAGATGCGCGTAAGGAAACAATGCAAATGTTAACTATTTATAAAGAAGTCGTAGAAGGATTACTTGCGATTCCAGTTTATGATGGGCAAAAGACACCATTAGAACGCTTTGCTGGTGCGATTGATACATTCTCCATTGAAGCAATGATGAAAGATGGAAAAGCCGTACAAGCAGGTACCTCACACTACTTAGGTACAAAATTTGCGGAAGCATTTGATATAAAATATTTAAATAAAGAAAATAAACACGCATATGTTCATACAACATCTTGGGGTACGTCCACACGTTTAATTGGTTCGGTCATCATGGTTCATGGCGATGAACAAGGTCTTGTTTTACCACCAAAAATAGCACCGACTCAAGTTGTTTTGATTCCAGTTGGTCCATGGAAAAAGAACCATGCAATTATGGAGAAATTAGATGAAATCTTTGCAGCTTTAAAAGCGAAAGGAATTCGCGTTCGTCTTGATGATTCTGATCAATCACCAGGCTATAAATTTAATGAATGGGAGTTAAAAGGTGTACCTGTACGTATTGAACTTGGTCCACGAGATTTAGAAAATAATCAAGGTTTAATGAAAGCACGTGATGTAGAGGAGAAAATTTCCGTACCTTTAGAATCAATTGTTGAAAGCATTAAAAAAGAACTTGAAACAATGCAAACTCGTCTATTTGAAAAAGCAAAAGCTTTCCGTGCGGAGAATTCACACACACATATCGATACAATCGAACAGTTAAAACAACATCTAGCAGAATCCGAACAAAATGGAACAATTCCTGGTTGGATATTAGCTGGTTGGTGCGGAGAGGATCCTTGTGAAGAAAATGTAAAAGAAAAAACAAAATTCACAACACGAAACATTCCATTTAACCCACCGACAACAAAGCACACATGCCTTCATTGTGGTAAAGAAGCAAAACATACGGTTTGGTTTGCTCGTGCTTACTAATCTACGATTGTTAAATATTAACGGGTGCGTTAGTTGATTAAGAACACAAAAAATCCTTTCGGTTCACCTTTTTATAAACGGTTTAACTTTGTATAATAATACTTTGTTCTTCAACTAAGGGTCTTTACTTCAATAAGGAAGGTTGCTGAGGCAGCCTTTTTTGTATGGCACTAAAGGGGCAGCAGTCCTGTAATAACTGAAAACTAAAGGAACATTTGTTAATCTTTTACCATAAAGGTAGCTTAATATTTGTATTAAATTATTCAATTAAACAATTGAATAATTTATCTTTTTATCTTATACTAAAAAAGTTCTATTAATGAACTGTGGGAGGTAGAAAATGATGAAAATGATGAAAGCTATACAAATTCCATCCAAAGAGGAAAAGATGAAACTGATAAAGATTCCAGTTCCCCAGCCTGGAGAAGGACAAGTACTGCTCCGTGTGGAAGCATGCGGAGTATGTAATGGAGACTCAATGGCCATTCAAGGGGGTTCTCCAGAGTATCCCCGCATTCCTGGTCATGAAGTGATTGGTGTAGTTGAAAAACTTGGCATAGGTTCGACGAAGTGGAAGATTGGTGAACGTGTCGGTATTGGATGGCATGGAGGGAACAACCATGTAACGGGTCTGACAATGGACGGTGGTTACGCTGAATACATGGTTGCCTATGAGGATAGTTTGTCTAGCATTCCAAATGAATTATCTGCATTAGAAGCAGCACCACTAATGTGTGCTGGCGAAACAACGTTTAGTGCATTAAGAAACAGCAAAGCTCGACCTGGCGATCTTGTAGCCATTCAGGGAATTGGTGGACTTGGGCATCTAGCCGTCCAGTTTGCAAAGAAAGCAGGATTTCGCACTGTTGCCATTTCGCGTGGTAACGATAAAGAAAAACTGATACGTCAACTTGGAGCACACCACTACATTGATTCAGAAAAAGAAGATCCAGCTCAAGCATTACAGGTACTAGGCGGAGCTAAAGTAATTCTTGCTACTGCACCGAACGCTAAAGCTATTTCTTCTCTAATTAATGGACTTGGTTCAGACAGCGAACTAATTATTATAGCTGGTTCTGGTGAGCAATTGGAATTGTCAGCAATGGACTTTTTAAAAGGACCTAATACGGTTAGAGGTTCATTTACTGGACAAGCAAAAGAAATCAAAGAAGCCGTTAACTTTAGTGTTCTCACTGATGTACGACCAATGATTGAAACTTTCCCTCTAGAACGCGCTAACGAAGCATACGATAAAATGATGGCAGCATCCACGCGATTCCGTGCTGTTTTGAATATTTCAGAGTGAATTTTTAAATTAAATTTCATTAAATGCCATAACTAAAAGTGGTTCTTTAAGGACCACTTCAGACTGTCGACAAACTCGAGTTTGTCGACAGTCTTTTTTGTTTTAAAAAAGAAGTATTAAAACTTGAGGTGATTAGGATGCTTTCTAAATATAATTCTATTCAGGAAGATCAACTTGAAATGATTACTTTTGATCAATTGGTTCGTTAAATTGAGGCCTCCATTGACTTCTCTTTCATTTATGACTTGGTGAAAGATATGTATTCAGAGGTAGGACGCCCAAGTATTGATCCAGTTATTTTAGTTAAACTGACATTCATTCAATATACCTTCGGTATTCGCTCGATGCGTAAGACCATTGAAGAGATAGATACGAACATGGCCTATCGTTAGTTCTTAGGTTACTGCTTTCATGATAAAGTGCCTTACTTCTCTACCTTAGGAAAAAACTACGAGCGCCGCTTTACAGATACAGACTGTTTAAACAGATTTTCTACCGTATATTAAAGACTGCTACTGAGAAAAAGTTATTCAGTGCAGAACACGTTTTCGTTGATTCCACACATGTAGGCTAATGCGAATAAACGCAAATTTGAAAAGAAAATTGTTCGGAAGGAAACACGTGGATTATCGAGAACGTCTTCAAAGTGAGATTAACCAAGACCGCGAAGACCATAGTTCGATAAGAAAGAAGAGAAAGAAATTAAAGTAAGTACAACCGATCCAGAGAGTGGATACTACGTCATACGTCAAAGACGAACGTACAAAGCAGTTTGCCTATCATTCCATGCTGCCTCAGATCGAAACGGTTTTGTACTTGGGACGATTGTAACATCTAGAACCACTTGTTGAACAAGTAATTGAAAAAAGTTGGGAAATCAGAAGCTGTTGCCGCAGATGCAGCTTATAAAACACCCGCGATTACGAGATACTTATTTGAAAATGAGATTACACCTGCCTTATCATATACACGACCACGCACAAAATAAGGATTCTTTCCCGTAAAAATTGTCGATGAAGGCGATGCTTACTTTCGTTGCCATGAATTTAAAGAAGATGGCCAACTAGACTTGGCAAGGACCAGAAATGGCTAAATAATGACCTCGGAGAGGTCAACTATTCTCTATAACTGCTTCAAATCCAATAAAAAATCAAAATGTATCGGAATGAGACCATTCCGAAACTTTTTTGTCTCATTCTATAGCAACTAACAGTATATAAGACAGCATTTGTTGTTTTTTATTTGATTGGGTTATATCACGTCAATATGGATATTTTTCTTCTAATAAAAATCACTTTTATGGGGGTTGACGAAAAGTATTTTAAATTGTATAATTCAACTAATCAATTGAATAGTTTATTAACGGTTAATTAATTGCATCTCTTTAACATGAGTAAAAAAATAGAGGAGGTTATTTCTATGGGAGCAATATCACTGACAAAAGAGACATTTCAAGACCACGTTCAATTAGGTGTTACATTGGTGGATTTCTGGGCTCCTTGGTGCGTGCCTTGTCGAGTTCAACTTCAGTTGTAGTAGAGTTATTCTGATGAAATGGAAGGACAAGCGACAATTGCCAAGGTAACGTGGACAATGATCCTGAATTAGCTATGCAATTCGGCATAATGGTGGACAAATGGCAAATACACAGGACGTAGAAAATTATCCTGGCTTTGCTCATGTTTTAGGTCCAGATCTCTCTAATAAAATGTTTGAGCACGCCAAAAAGTTTGGTGCTGTATATGAATACGGAGATATAAAAGAAATTGTAGATGAAGGTCGTCTAAAAAAAGTAGTAACTACAAACAAAGAGTTCTAAGCCAAATCTGTTAGGATATATACATGAATTGCTTCAAAAGTCAAAAATCAACGGATGATGTATCATAGTTTCCGGATATTCATTATTCTCATTTGGTTAATCGGAACTAGGAGGAATAGATATGATTATATATGTGTTTTTAAATCTTGCCATAATGCTGGTTCTTTTAGGCGTTTTATTTTACATGAATAAGAAACATGTTTCTTTTACAAAAAGGGTCTTTACTGGACTTGGTTTAGGGATTGTCTTCGGACTTCTTTTGCAGTATTTCTATGAACCCCAGTCAGAAGCGATCGTTAAATCGGTCGATTGGTTTAACATTGTAGGTTCAGGCTATGTTAAGTTCCTGCAAATGATCGTTATGCCGCTTGTCTTCATTTCGATCTTATCCGCATTTACAAGATTGAAACTAACCAGCAATATCGGAAAGATCAGTGTCCTGATCATCGGAATCCTGCTTGGAACGACTGCGATTGCAGCAGCCGTCGGGATTACCTCGGCAACTGTGTTCAATTTGGAAGCCGTTCAAATTGACCAAGGGGATGCAGAGTTAAGCCGCGGGGATGAAATAACGGAAACTTACGGTACGATTCAGGATAAAACGATGCCGCAGCAAATCCTTGAATTGATTCCGTCCAATCCCTTCCTTGATTTAACGGGAGCACGTACGACTTCAACCATTTCCGTTGTAATTTTTGCTGCATTTCTTGGGATTGCCTATTTAGGGGTCAAAAGGAAGCAGCCTGAACAAGCTGAATTTTTTGCTAAAATAGTAGATACATTGCACAGCATCACCATGCGTGTAGTCACATTGATCCTTCGTTTAACACCATACGGAATCTTGGCGATCATGACGAAGACAGTAGCTACGAGTGATTTGGATGCCATCCTGAAATTGGGGAAATTCGTCGGTGCCTCTTATGTTGCCCTGATTGTCATGTTCCTCATCCATTTGTTATTGCTGATGATTGCAGGATTGAATCCAATCGTATATTTGAGAAAAGCTTTCCCGGTATTATCATTTGCCTTCACTTCAAGAACAAGTGCAGGAGCTCTGCCATTGAACATCCAAACTCAGAAACAACTAGGCGTGTCCGAAGGAATTGCCAACTTTGCCGGATCCTTCGGCTTGTCGATCGGTCAAAACGGCTGTGCCGGAATCTATCCGGCCATGTTAGCGGTCATGATCGCTCCAACGGTGGGAATCGACCCACTATCGCCTTCCTTTATAGCCATGTTGATTGCCGTCGTGGCCATTAGCTCTTTCGGGGTTGCAGGTGTAGGCGGAGGAGCAACCTTCGCTGCCATTCTAGTATTATCTGCAATGAACTTGCCAATCGTCATGGCTGGAGTTTTGATTTCCGTCGAGCCATTGATCGATATGGGAAGAACTGCCGTGAATGTCAGCGGAAGCATGACTTCCGGTATTCTGACTAGTAAAATAACGGGCGATCTGGATAAGGAAAAGTTCAGCGAAGAATCATCTTTGAAAATAGAAGCTGAAATGTAAAAGAAAAAAGTAAAGTGCACCAAATAATGGTCGTTCTATTTAGTTGAAAAGTGCTAGTAAGTATACTACTGTATAATCTGTACCAAAAGGTAGGTACAATTCATTGTGCTTACTGCTTGTCATAACCACTAAAATAAGATCTTGAAATCTTGAGAATAGTATAGGTAGTACTTCTTTATGATTGAAAATTTTCATGATAAATTCAGTAAATCATAAAAGTCAATCATTATGGCTACAATAAAGTGAAAAAATTATTTGAAGGAGTGTTTAACTTGGCCAATATGCAGACGAATGCAAACGTTGTTTGGCATAATGGGGTAAAAGGAAATGGAGTACTTAAAACAGAATTTCTTGATGCTACTGTTGCTATGTACCATCCTTACTTTTATTTGTAAAAAGAAATGAATCTTTTAGAGCAGCGCGTTTTGTTGATTTAGAGAATAGACGAAATTTATAACATGTATTAAATTGGAGGAATTAATTATGAATCAGAACGATAGTTTATACAAAAAGTCACACTTTAACCGTTTAGGTGAATTTAGTACACTCTCACCTGAAATCTTTAAAGAATTTGTAACCTTTGACAGAAAAGCGCTAGCTGATGGAAAGTTAACAGCTAAATTAAAGGAATTAATTGCAGTGGCAGTTGCTCATACGACTGGATGTCCCCATTGTATTGATTTTCATGTTAAACAAGTTAAAAAACATGGAGCTTCCAAAGAGGAAATGGCCGAATCGATTATGGTCGCAACAGCCCTGAAAGCAGGATCTGCTCTTGCTCATGGTGTCAATGCTTTAAACGCTTATGATGGAACCGCTGATGATGAATTATATCGAGCTTCTTATATCAACCGACTAAAAGAGTTTTCTCAGTTAGATGGAGATGTCTTTAAAGCGTTTGTGACATTTGACCAAAAAGCGATGAAGGCGGGATTACTTAGTGTGAAGGAAAAAGAGTTGATTGCTATAGCAGTGGCGCATACAACAGGATGCCCTTATTGTATTGATAACCACACTAAAGCAGCCAAAAAAGCAAAAGCAACGAGGGAAGAAGTGGCTGAATCCATTATGGTAGCAACCGCATTAAAAGCAGGGTCTGCCCTTTCTCATGGAGTGAATGCATTAGTTGCATATGATGAATAAGTCTTATGGAGGAGTGAAAGTATGAAAATTGAAATCTGGTCTGATATTGCATGTCCATTCTGTTATATTGGAAAACAAAATTTAGAGAATGCGTTAGCTAAATTCCCTTATAAAGATCAAGTAGACGTGGAATTCAAAAGTTTTGAACTTGATCCGAATGCATCACTATATGACGGAACAAAATATGTTGAGAATTTAGCTTCCAAATTTGGTGGCACGGAGCAAGCAAAACAGTTTATTACTCAATTAACTCAACAAGCGAAAAATGTGGGCTTAACTTTTAACTTTGATGAAATGAAACCAACGAATACATTTAATGCTCACCGCCTAGCAAAATGGGCCAAAACTCAAGGTAAAGAAGCCATTGTGAATGAAAAGTTACTTTCTGCACACTTTACGGAGTCTAAAGATGTAGGAGATCTAGACACACTAGCTGATATTGCAGAAGCTTCTGGTTTAAATAGAGACGAAGCATTGAACGTATTAAATGATAAGAAACTATACACACAAAACGTAAAAGATGATCAATATGAAGCCAAGAGATATGGTATTAATGGCGTTCCGTACTTTATTATCAATCAAAAATATGCAGTCTCAGGAGCACAGCCAGCGCAAGCATTTTCTGAAGTACTAGATAAAGTGTGGGAAGAAGACAATCCAGCACCCAAATTAGAAACTCTATCGGCGGATACTCCTAATGGAGGGGTATGTACGGATGGCAGCTGTGTCATTCCCCCTAAAAAATCATAATAAAGGGCTTTGTAAAAACTTAGATTAGATAACGAAAGTGTAAAGAGATAATTCTAATAAAAAAACCAAAACCAACTTACGGAGGTAGATATTTATGGCTCAGAAAAAATTAGGAACTTTAGTGAATAAGGAAATTGCAAACTTCAGTGTTCTTTATACAAAAATTCATAATTACCACTGGTTCGTGAATGGACCGCACTTCTTTGAACTTCACCAAAAACTGGAGGAACTATATAAAGAAGTGACAACCAATTATGACGAATTGGCTGAAAGACTATTGGCCATTGGTGAAAAACCGGTCGCTACCCTTAAAGAATACTTAGAATTAACCACGATCGAAGAAGCGACAGGGAACGAAAATACAGAAGATATGGTTCAAAGCGTCATCAGTGATTTTGAGAAGCTTTCCGAAGAGTTTCTGGAAATTATCGAAGTTGCGGAACAAGAAGATCCGGTTACGGCTGATATGCTGACAGGCATGAAGAAAAGCTTAAACAAACATGCTTGGATGCTGCGTGCGTATTTAGGACATTAAGATTTAAGGAAAAGCTCTACTTCGGTAGGAGATATAAAAATGACAAAATCTTCTCTGATCAATGGGCTTGGTTCAGACAGCGAACTAATTATTATAGCTGGTTCTGGTGAGCAATTGGAATTGTCAGCAATGGACTTTTTAAAAGGACCCAATACGGTGAGGTTCATTTACTGGACAAGCAAAGGAAATCCAAGAAGCCGTTAACTTCAGTATTCTCACTGATGTACGACCAATGATTGAAACTTTTCCTCTAGAACGTGCTAACGAAGCATACGATAAAATGATGTCAGCATCTACAAGATTCCGTGCTGTTTTGAATATTTCTGAGTGAATTTTTAAATTAAACTTCATTAATAAAGGCCATAACTTAAAGTGGTTCTTAAAGAACCACTTTTTTGTCTTCATTCTATAGCAATCATTCTTATAGTAACAAACAGCATAAGACAGCCTGGTTGTTTTTTTATTTGATTAGGTTATAATCACGTCAATTGGATATTTTTCTTCTAATAAAAATTACTTTTATGAGGGTTGACGAAAAGTATTCTCCATTGTATAATTCAATTAATCAATTGAATATTTGATTTGTAGATGAATTGTATCTAATTAACATGAGTAAAAAAAATAGAGGAGGTTATTTCTATGGGAGCAATATCACTGACAAAAGAGACATTTCAAAACCACGTTCAATCAGGTGTGACATTGGTGGATTTCTGGGCTCCTTGGTGCGGGCCTTGTCGAATTCAACTTCCAATTGTAGAAGAGTTAGCTGATGAAATGAAAGGACAAGCGACAATTGCCAAAGTTAACGTGGACAATGATCCTGAATTAGCTATACAATTCGGCATAATGAGTATTCCGGCATTGCTTCTGTTTAAAGATGGCAAGTTGGTAGATAAAATGGTAGGTATAAACCAAAAGCATGTATTAAAAGAGAAAATCTTAGAACTGAATGGCAATTAAAGCAGCGAATAATGGAAACTCAGCAATACTTAAGGAGGAGATTAATGTGAAAAACCAAGAGACGTATGATGTTATTATTGTTGGGGCAGGTCCTGCTGGTATGACCGCAGCCGTTTATACTTCACGTGCTAATCTGAACACATTGCTTATTGAACGTGGAATACCTGGTGGACAAATGGCAAATACACAGGACGTAGAAAATTATCCTGGCTTTGCTCATGTTTTAGGTCCAGATCTCTCTAATAAAATGTTTGAGCACGCCAAAAAGTTTGGTGCTGTATATGAATACGGAGATATAAAAGAAATTGTAGATGAAGGTCGTCTAAAAAAAGTAGTAACTACAAACAAAGAGTTCTATGCCAAATCTGTTATTATCGCTTCTGGGGCAGACCATAAAAAGCTTGGAGTTCCAGGGGAGAATGAGCTTGGTGGTCTAGGGGTTTCTTATTGTGCCATATGTGATGGAGCATTCTTCAAAGGACGTGAACTTGTTGTTGTAGGCGGAGGAGACTCAGCTGTAGAAGAGGCTATGTATCTTACACGTGTCGCTTCAAAAGTAACTATTATCCATCGTCGAGATCAATTACGTGCCCAAAAAATACTCCAAGAAAGAGCATTTAGCAATGAAAAGATTGAATTCATTTGGAATAAAGAAGTTACAAGTATAAATGAAGGAAATGGAAAAGTGAATACCGTAACGTTAAAAGATACAAAAACAGGTGAGCAATCTCAATTCCCTGCAGATGGTGTATTTATTTACGTGGGTACACTTCCGTTAAATGGTGCATTCAAAAACCTAGGTATAACCAATGAAGAAGGTTATGTAGTGACGGATGAAGCAATGGCTACAAAAATTCCTGGTATTTATGCAGCTGGAGATATACGTGATAAGACCCTACGCCAAATTGTAACAGCTACGGGTGATGGATCAATAGCAGCTCAAAGCGTACAACACTATATTGAAAACCTTGAGAATTGATAATGTGTTTGGTGGGTGACAATTATTAGAGGTGTATAGAAAGTAGAATGTACCAAATAATGGACGTTCTATTTAGTTGAAAAGTACTAGTAAGTATGTTAATGTATATCTTGTACCGAACGGTAGGTACAATTCATTTAAAGAGAGATAATTCTAATAAAAAAACCAAAACCAACTTACGGAGGTAGATATTTATGGCTCAGAAAAAATTAGGAACTTTAGTGAATAAGGAAGTTGCAAACTTCAGTGTTCTTTATACGAAAATTCATAATTACCACTGGTTCGTGAATGGACCGCACTTCTTTGAACTTCACCAAAAATTGGAGGAGCTATATAAAGAAGTGACAACCAATTATGACGAATTGGCGGAAAGACTATTGGCCATTGGTGAAAAACCGGTCGCTACCCTTAAAGAATACTTGGAATTAACCACGATCGAAGAAGCGACAGGGGACGAAAATACAGAAGATATGGTTCAAAGCGTCATCAGTGATTTTGAGAAGCTTTCCGAAGAGTTCCTGGAAATTATCGAAGTTGCGGAACAAGAAGATCCGGTTACGGCTGATATGCTGACAGGCATAAAGAAAAGTTTAAACAAACATGCTTGGATGCTGCGTGCGTATTTAGGACATTAAGATTTAAGGAAAAGCTCTACTTCGGTAGGAGATATAAAAATGACAAAAATTAATGGAGTCGATACAAAAGTTATTGAAAACATAGTAGAAAAGTATAAGAAAAATCCTGAGGAAGGAATTGCAGGATGGTCTTCTTCGGTAAAATGGAAAGGTGGATTTTACGCTGAAGCACAAGTAGGTGATCATAAACCCGTTCTCATTGATGAGCCAGAATGGTTCTCAGGATCTAATAAGGGTCCAAACCCAGCTGAACTTTTATTGTGCATTAATTAGGTGGTTGTTTATCAATTTCATTTATTGTAACAAAAAGCATAAAAAGCCTGGTTGTTTTTTTATTTGATTGGGTTATATCACGTCAATATGGATATTTTTCTTCTAATAAAGATTACTTTTATTAGGGTTGACGAAAAGTATTTCCCATTGTATAATTCAATTAATCAATTGAATAGTTGTTTTATAGGTGAATTAATTGTATCTCATTAACATGAGTAAAAAAATAGAGGAGGTTATTTCTATGGGAGCAATATCACTGACAAAAGAGACATTTCAAAACCACGTTCAATCAGGTGTGACATTGGTGGATTTCTGGGCTCCTTGGTGCGGGCCTTGTCGAGTTCAACTTCCAATTGTAGAAGAGTTAGCTGATGAAATGAAAGGACAAGCGACAATTGCCAAAGTTAACGTGGACAATGATCCTGAATTAGCTATACAATTCGGCATAATGAGTATTCCGGCATTGCTTCTGTTTAAAGATGGCGAGTTGGTAGATAAAATGGTAGGTATAAATCAAAAGCATGTATTAAAAGAGAAAATCTTAGAACTGAATGGCAATTAAAGCAGCGAATTATGGAAACTCAGCAATACTTATTGAGAAGTTTTGTAGATATTATGAGATTTTTTATATGTTGTAGAGGAGGAATAAAATGGCTATTATTCATGTAGCAAGTAATAAGCTAGAGAAGTATATAAACAAAGATAAAGTAGTATTATTAAATTTCTCAGCCACTTGGTGTGCTCCTTGTATTCGTTATGGAGAGATTCTAAAGCAATTAGACGAGGAATTAGGAGATAGCGTACAGATTGTAAAAGTCGATATTGATAAATATCCAAAGCTTGCTAAAGGTTTTAACGTAATGGGAATTCCTAACTCTCGTTTCTACTTTAATAATCAATTTGAACAACCTTTTTTTGGTGGCAGCTTAAAAAAATTAAAAGAAGAGGTACTACGTATTAAAGCAAAGTAATGCGTATACCAAACCTAAATGAAAGGAAAAGCAGATGATATTAAAGGAGGAGATTAATGTGAAAAACCAAGAGACGTATGATGTTATTATTGTTGGGGCAGGTCCTGCTGGTATGACCGCAGCCGTTTATACTTCACGTGCTAATCTGAACACATTGCTTATTGAACGTGGAATACCTGGTGGACAAATGGCAAATACACAGGACGTAGAAAATTATCCTGGCTTTGCTCATGTTTTAGGTCCAGATCTCTCTAATAAAATGTTTGAGCACGCCAAAAAGTTTGGTGCTGTATATGAATACGGAGATATAAAAGAAATTGTAGATGAAGGTCGTCTAAAAAAAGTAGTAACTACAAACAAAGAGTTCTATGCCAAATCTGTTATTATCGCTTCTGGGGCAGACCATAAAAAGCTTGGAGTTCCAGGGGAGAATGAGCTTGGTGGTCTAGGGGTTTCTTATTGTGCCATATGTGATGGAGCATTCTTCAAAGGACGTGAACTTGTTGTTGTAGGCGGAGGAGACTCAGCTGTAGAAGAGGCTATGTATCTTACACGTGTCGCTTCAAAAGTAACTATTATCCATCGTCGAGATCAATTACGTGCCCAAAAAATACTCCAAGAAAGAGCATTTAGCAATGAAAAGATTGAATTCATTTGGAATAAAGAAGTTACAAGTATAAATGAAGGAAATGGAAAAGTGAATACCGTAACGTTAAAAGATACAAAAACAGGTGAACAATCTCAATTCCCTGCAGATGGTGTATTTATTTACGTGGGTACACTTCCGTTAAATGGTGCATTCAAAAACCTAGATATAACCAATGAAGAAGGTTATGTAGTGACGGATGAAGCAATGGCTACAAAAATTCCTGGTATTTATGCAGCTGGAGATATACGTGATAAGACCCTACGCCAAATTGTAACAGCTACGGGTGATGGATCAATAGCGGCTCAAAGCGTACAACACTATATTGAAAACCTTGAGAGTTGATGATGTGTTTGGTGGGTGACAATTATTAGAGGTGTATAGAAAATAGAATGTACCAAATAATGGACGTTCTATTTAGTTGAAAAGTACTAGTAAGTATGTTAATGTATATTCTGTACCGAACAGTAGGTACAACCCCTTGCTACTATTCATAACATAAGATCTTGAAATTAGTATAGGTAGTACTTCTATTCTTTATGTTCGAAAATTTTCATGATAAAAGCAGTAAATCATAAAAATCAATTCTCATGGCTACAATAAAGTGAAAAAAGTATTTGAAGGAGTGTTTTAACTTGGCCAATATGCAGACGAATGCAAACGTTGTTTGGAATAATGGAGTAAAAGGGAACGGAGTGCTTAAAACAGAATTTCTTGATGCTAAGGTTGCTATTCCAACAGTATTAGGTGGTAGTGGGAATGGTGCATTCCCAAAAGAAGTTCTTGTAGCATCTGTAACAGCTTGTTATACATCTGTACTTGTATCTATGGCTGAATCAAGAGGGCTCCCTGTAGTAGAAATCAGTGTGGATTCTGAAGCATCGATATCTGACGATGAATTTAAAATTATCCACCACCCTCAATTGGTTTTATCAGAGAATGCAACAGATAAACAAGTTCAATCCGCAGAACGATTATTTGTGGCAGCTGATAGAGGGTGTGTTGTAGGAAACTTATTAAAAAAAGCAGACGTAAAGATCGAAGTTCAAGGAGAAATTTTTACAACATAAATTAGATCATAAAGGGTAGCGTTAAGCTACCCTCTCCTTTATATATAGAGGATGTTTTAATATAGGAAACACTTATTGGCTAAACAGTTAATATTAATCAATTTATGTATTCATATACCTTGTGTCACAATGAATGACATATAAAAATGTAAATCAAACATCAATTTCCTTTTGTGCCAAGGTAATCCTTGAGCATAAATAAGGAGTCATTAAATGAAAATATAGAGGATTAAATAAACGAACAGTAAAAATTACACGCCGGTGAGTTTTAAGTAAATAATTACATTAGATAACAAATGAATATGTGCAATCGGTTAGGCATGTAGAAAATAGGTAAATTCACTAATAAGGGTGTGATTATAATATGTCTAAGCAACAAGAAATTCTCACTATAGCAAGAGAAGTTATTCATTCTAAAGGATATCAAGCTACATCTATTAGTGATACCCTAAGCGCTGCTAAAATTGGTAAAGGTCAATTTTATCATTATTTTTCTTCCAAGCATGATCTTGGCCTGGCAGTTGTAGAAAACCTTATTCAAGACTGGGACCAAAAACTGATTTTAGATATTCTTAAATCAGGTGACGATCCTGTGTCAAAATTAAACAATATGCTGGACTGGACTGTCAGCTATCATTCAGAAATGGATTCAAAAACTGGATGCCCTTTTGGAAACCTCGCAATTGAGATGAGCGAACACGATGAACATTTTCGATTAAAGATTCAACAATTTTTTGAACGGTGGATAGATGGAATTCAAAACGTGTTAGATGAAATGGTAGAAAAAAAATTATTTAATGACACCATTGATACCGAAAAACATGCTCAGACCCTCATTGCTATGCTTGAAGGGGGAATATTACTGATGAAGAGCCAGCAGGATATGAAATGGTTTTTAAATGTAGTTGAAGTGATTCGTCAACAATATAATTTATCCTAATAGTAGGTATATAAGTTGTTCCGCTCTTACTATAAGGTAGGTAAAAATGTATAAATTGGAAGGTAGCGAATAAGAAGATAAACAATAATCTGTTGTACCATCATTTTAAATAAGGTAGATAACTTGTTAAGTGATAAGAATAATGAAGCTCTACGTCCATTGTGCTAAAATAAATGGTGAATATTGGTCTTGTTATCTTGAAGATTGAGGGTTGCATATAATAAAAAATATGTTATTATAAAATTGTACCTACTGGTAGGTACAAAAAATGGTTATTAAAAGAAGATCATCTCCTTTTGTTGCAAAAAGAGGAAGTCGTGGCAAAGCTCCCTTAAAGGATAAGGAAGATGTAATGTTATTCTCTAATATGGAAGGTACATGAAAAAACTGGAGGGAATCATGATGAAAAAATTACAATCAATGGATCAATTTGAGAAGTTAAAAAAAGAAGAGCGCGCTGTCTTTATGTTTTCAGCGAACTGGTGCCCAGACTGCCGGTTGATCGAGCCAATTTTGCCGGACATTGAAGCAAATTATCCGGAATATCAGTTTATATATGTAGACCGGGATGACTTTATTGATTTGTGCATCGAACTGGATGTATTTGGTATTCCAAGCTTTATCGCTTATCACAGCGGAGAAGAAGCAGGGCGGTTTGTCAGCAAGGTTCGTAAAACACAAGAAGAAATCGAAACGTTCCTTAACAGCTTATCCGCTTAATCGTTGCTATGAAAAATCGTTCAAATAATGATAGGTACGATTGGTAGTGCTCAAACAACTTTTGATAACATTGTTTTCTTAAACCTTCAGAGGAAGGGAATTCATTAACTATAAACAATAGCTTTGGTGATGTCGAGTCAATTAAAACTATATCCGAACTAATCGCACCATTTAATAGTAAAATTCTAAAAGTTAACACAGAGTATTAAATCTGACCCAATTGTACCAAACGGTAGGTACAAGTGGGCGTAAAAATAAAAAGTATTGTATTGATATCCACACTAAAGCAGCCAAAAAAGCAAAAGCAACGAGGGAAGAAGTGGCTGAATCCATTATGGTAGCAACCGCATTAAAAGCAGGGTCTGCCCTTTCTCATGGAGTGAATGCATTAGTTGCATATGATGAATAAGTCTTATGGAGGAGTGAAAGTATGAAAATTGAAATCTGGTCTGATATTGCATGTCCATTCTGTTATATTGGAAAACAAAATTTAGAGAATGCGTTAGCTAAATTCCCTTATAAAGATCAAGTAGACGTGGAATTCAAAAGTTTTGAACTTGATCCGAATGCATCACTATATGACGGAACAAAATATGTTGAGAATTTAGCTTCCAAATTTGGTGGCACGGAGCAAGCAAAACAGTTTATTACTCAATTAACTCAACAAGCGAAAAATGTGGGCTTAACTTTTAACTTTGATGAAATGAAACCAACGAATACATTTAATGCTCACCGCCTAGCAAAATGGGCCAAAACTCAAGGTAAAGAAGCCATTGTGAATGAAAAGTTACTTTCTGCACACTTTACGGAGTCTAAAGATGTAGGAGATCTAGACACACTAGCTGATATTGCAGAAGCTTCTGGTTTAAATAGAGACGAAGCATTGAACGTATTAAATGATAAGAAACTATACACACAAAACGTAAAAGATGATCAATATGAAGCCAAGAGATATGGTATTAATGGCGTTCCGTACTTTATTATCAATCAAAAATATGCAGTCTCAGGAGCACAGCCAGCGCAAGCATTTTCTGAAGTACTAGATAAAGTGTGGGAAGAAGACAATCCAGCACCCAAATTAGAAACTCTATCGGCGGATACTCCTAATGGAGGGGTATGTACGGATGGCAGCTGTGTCATTCCCCCTAAAAAATCATAATAAAGGGCTTTGTAAAAACTTAGATTAGATAACGAAAGTGTAAAGAGATAATTCTAATAAAAAAACCAAATGAAGGAGATATAAACATGACAAAAATTAATGGCGTCGATACAAAAGTTATTGAAAACATAGTAGAAAATTATAAGAAAAATCCTGAGGAAGGAATTGTAGGATGGTCTTCTTCGGTCAAATGGAAAGGTGGATTTTACGCTGAAGCACAAGTAGGTGATCACAAACCCGTTCTCATTGATGAGCCAGATTGGTTCTCAGGATCTAATAAGGGTCCAAACCCCGGTGAACTTTTATTAAGTGCATTAGGTGGTTGTTTATCCATTTCATTTATTGCAACAGCTAGTTTAATGGGTATTAAGGTGACTTCCCTAGAAGTTAACGCTTCAGGACAATTAGATTTAAATGTATTGTTGGGCTTAAAAGAAGGAAATCCAGGTTTTAACGAAGTGGATGTTCAATTCACAGTGGATAGTGACGCAGATGATAAACAACTTGAAGAATTAGTTTCAAAAGCACTGGAAATTTCTCCTGTAAAAAATTCACTACAAAGAAATGTTCAAGTAAATTCAACTTTTAAACGTAATAAGTAAAAAGCTTCAGAACAGTGCCGATCTTACCTTACCTTGTATAACTAACTTTAAAAAGAACGTAGATATTACGCGACATGTTCCATGTGTAATGTCTACGTTCTTATACATTGCAGATAGAATTGGAAACGCGAGAGGAGGAAAGAACCATCATGTCTGAAGTTAACACAAGTATTAACAGATGGAGGGCTCTATTTTGGATTGCATTGGCTGAACTATTTGCCCTCAGTTTATGGTTTAGCGCTTCAGCTGTTCTTCCCCAATTAGAACGTCAATGGGGAATGAGTGCAACAGAAGGGTCATGGATGACCACATCCGTACAGATTGGGTTCATTGTCGGAGCCATTTGTTCTGCTTTTCTAGGTTTAGCAGACCGTTATAACCCAAGAAAAATATTTGCTATTTCCTGTATATTCGGAGCTGTCATCAATAGTTTATTTACTTTAAGCCCTGGAATGGTAGTGGGATTAAGTTTACGTTTTCTAACAGGAATGACTATGGCAGGTGTTTATCCTACTGCCGTGAAACTACTCTCTACTTGGTTTCAAGATAGACGAGGATTTGGTATTGGAATTCTAATTGCAGCTCTTACATTAGGTTCCTCATTGCCGCATCTTTTTAATTTATTTATTCCCAATGTCAGCTGGAAGATATTAATGCTGGTTAGCTCTTTATTAGCATTGGTCGCAGCTGGTATTATGCAGTGGGTTCTTCCGGACGCTCCGGCATCTAAAGAAAAAGCAGCTACTGTGTCGATGAATACACTCAAATATATTTTAAAAGATCGCCCTGTAATGTTAGCTAACTATGGCTATTTCGGTCACATGTGGGAATTGTATGCTATGTGGACATGGCTTCCATATTTCTTAACAGCTAGCTTTAAAGTATCCTTAGAGGGGACAGCTCTACAAGAGGCCAGTACGTTGTTCGCATTTTTAACCATTGGAATTTCGGGGGCTATAGGTTCAATATTAGGTGGAGTATATGCTGATAAATTTGGAAAAGCTCGCCTTTCTATGATTGCCATGATTGTTAGTGCCGTATCTTCTATATGTATCGGATTTACCTTTGGTCTTTCTATATGGATTACAGTTAGTGTAGCAATCATTTGGGGGATATCAGTTGTTGCAGATTCGGCACAATTTTCAGCAATGGTTGCAGATTTCGCAAAATCAGGATGTGTAGGAACTGCCTTGACATTTCAAATGGCTATAGGTTTTCTTATTACTGTCTTTTCTATATATTTGATTCCGGTCTTTGAAGATATCGTAGGGTGGAAATGGGCATTTTCAATCCTTGCGATCGGTCCTGTTCTAGGAGTTTTGGCAATGATTTCACTTATCCGTTATAAACATTGAACGATATACTCATTTTGTATTTTAACATAGTAACGGTTTTCTTCCCTAGATTTTATTTTCAGCTTCAATATGTGTAAAGTATTTCACTAGTCTGCTAAAAAGTTTTTTTATTACCTACAATTGGTGCAAAGGTGAGGAATTATATGAGTACCATCACAAAGCATAGGCGTAGGCCTAATGAAATAGAATGATTTTCCAAGTGATACTAGAAATGATTGGGGGATTTATTGCAGCATATGGACCTAAAACCGTATTAATCCCAAACAATGTATCGGATGGGGGTGTAACGGGGCTTAGTATTGTTGGTTCAGAACTAATTGGATTACCATTAGGAATTCTAATTGCCGTTATAAATCTTCCTTTTATCTAGTTAGGATATCAACAAATGGTAAATGTTGCGCGATTTATTCAATTATCGGAATAGCTTCATTAGCTTTTGGTACAAGCCTCATGCACCGTACCCTAGCGATTATTGAAGGGAATACATTATTAGTCACCGTTGTGGGTGGTAGTATCCTCGGTTTTGGGATGGGATTAGCATAACGAAATGGCCTAGCATTAGATGGAATTGACTTATTAGCTGTACTGCTTACTCGAAAATTACCATTTGCGACAAGTGATCTCTATTTATTTTCGGTTCAACCGCATTGGGTTTACAAGTGACGATTCTTTCAGCAATTACTTATTTTATTGTTTCTAAAGTGGTTCACATCGTTGAAATAGGTTTAAGTGACGCTAAAACCTTTAAAATTATTACAACTCAACCCGAATTAATGGTGGAGACTATACGTGATCGCTTAGGTCGAAGTGCAACATACAGGGAAGCTTATGGCGGTTATTATAATGAAAAATTTAAGGAAATCACATGTGTCATTAACCGCTTAGCTAATGGCATGTATTTTTCGTTTTAAAGAGAACTTGACGGGTTCTCTTGTCTTTTTTACCTGTTTAATCTTTGTTCTTTAATTAAAGCAAACCGTTAATTGAATAAGAATAGCTTTGCTTGTGCCACTTATTTTTAACACCATTCTTGTTATTATTCCACCGCATAAGCGTAGAAGATTCATGGGAATTATGGGGTTTGTAATTATATTCGCGCCAGTTGTTGGATCTAAAGAATCAGGCTTGATTTTAAAAACTTTAACACGGCACTGGATTTTCTGGATTTCACTACCGTTACTGATTATCGATTAGTGTTTGGTGTATTCTTTATGCAAAATGTAACAGAACCAACAAAGCCGAGAAAAGTAGTTTCGGTAAAGGAGGGTGAATGATTGATGGAAAAGCAGTTACTTACGGAAACTGGTTATAATGCGTTGAAGAAAGAATTACTTTATTTAAAGGAAAAAAGATGGAAAGAGGTTAGTAAAAAAGTTCAAGAGAGCAGAAATTTTTGTGATTTTAAAAAAGATCCTGAGTATCAAATTTCAGTGGATGAATTTGCAACAATTAAAAAGAAAATAATTGATTTGGAATACATTATAAAGCAAGCAAAAATAATTAAAAATACAAATATACGAGAAGTAGGGATTGGATCAATTGTCACTGTTAAAGAAGTGACAGAAAAATATGAAATGCAGCTTAAAATTGTGAGTTCGGCAGAATCATATCTATCTGAAAACTATATATCCGATGAGTCTCCAATCGGCAAAAGTCTAATTGGTCACAAATTAAATGATAATGTAGTAGTCATGACCCCTTCTGGAATGATGCATTTATTAATCACTGAAATACAGTGATTATGGAAGTTGAAAACTGGAGAGTCAACCAGCCTGCATGCTGTTTGCTCTCTAGTTACTCTTTTCTTCATGATGAGAAAGAAAATCTGGAATCGAAATTTGCTTATTAGTAGAGTGGACAATATTTTTATTATTAATGATAAAAAATTTGTTAAATTCAGCGATATATCAAAAGTTGATACTGGTATTACTACAGGTAATAATAAGTTCTTTTCTGTGACCAATGAAACTGTTGAAAGATACGATTTAAGTCAGATTACATTACCGTTAATTGGTAGAAGTGCACATGCTCATGGGATATTCTTTACAGAAGAAGATTGGTCAGTGAATGTTAATAAAGGTTTACCCGCACAACTTGCTTATTTTCCTAATGCTCCACTGGAAGGATTTCCAGAAGGACATCAGGATTATAATGAACAAGGAGTCGAAAGTGGTCAAAGCGAAGGTTATAAACTTGGCTTGAGAAAGAATTGGTACCATATACCATCTGTATATCCACCTGATGCTTTTTTCTTAAGAATAAATGATACATTTCCAAAATTTGTTCTCAATGATTTAGAAGCAGTCAGTACAGATACGATGCACAGAATTAGATTTTTTGAAGGTATTGATCGTCGAAAGGCTTTACTTTCTTACTATAACAGCATTACATTTGCTTTTACTGAAATGGAAGGAAGAAGCTATGGTGGAGGAGTTTTAGAGGTTTACCAGGTGAAGCAGAAAAAATTATTCTACCTAATATCAATGACCTTGATGAAAGTGCCACGGACAGTCTGTTGCATTGTATTGATGATACTATAAGAAATAACGGAAATGTTGAAGAAATGTTAGACATGGTTGATAAAGCGATTTTAATCGATTATTTAGGTCTTGAAGAGAAAGTCTTATTAAGTTTTAGGGACATTTGGAAAAAACTAATGAAGAGAAGAAGGCAAAGAAAATCAATAAAGAAACAAAAATAGTAGTAATAATTTTTTCGTGGAATAGTTCAAAATCCTATTGTTTTTAGTCCCTTCTTCGAAAACGAAACAATAAATTAAATTTTCACCTATTATAAAGCTTGCTAAATCAAGCTTTATAGTAATTATGATAAGTTGAGTTTCTTTTTATTATTTATATAAAATAAAGAACGAAAAAAGTAGGGTCTTAAACGTGTGCGTTGTGCACCGTCAGTTCTCATAATGTTTAATAATAAATGATCCAAGGCTCCCAACCAAAATGTTGGGGGTCTTTTTTATGCCTAATACATACTATGACCTCTTTCCAATCAGAAAAAGAAGAGCCTCTTTTTTTGAATAATCTGGAAGCGTAGATGGTATCTTATGTTTTCATTTCTACTAAAATACTAAAAAAGAGAAGACTAGAAAATCTTCTTCTTTTTTCATTTAATCCTTTTCACGATAATTGGTTCTTTTCTCTCCCAACTTTTTTGCAGCCTTTTTAGCCTTTTCCAATTCATGGTTTGTATATAGGGCAGTCGTTGTGGTGGAGGTATGACCAAGTTGAGTCATCAGCAAATTGATGTCTCCTGACTGCTCCATTAAGTTTGTCCCGTACGTATGCTTCAGTTTGTGCGGGGCCATGGATTTATTGGACTATGACAGGAGGTTTGTTACAAAAATTTTTGTATACGTACTAGCAGTACACTAAATGGTTCTTCAATTCTATCACAACCAGTTTCTTATACAGGGTATCTTCCTTAAAATCCACCAAAAAAGGTTCAATTTGTTGTATTGTTATCATCCATTATTGTCAAGGGTTTAATGGGTTAGACTTTATTTTGGGTTAAGAGAAGATTTTCGTGGTAGATGGTGGCGGCGAGGATCGCCGCCATAGAAGTTTCTAATGGTTAAATTTACTAGTGAAGATAAATCAGGTCGAAATAACGCTATTTAGAAGCAAATGAAAGTTATACAACAGTCGCAAAAGAGATTGGCGCAGATGGAGGTAATCTTCTATTGTGTATCTCTCCTATAATTTTCAGTCTGTATCTTCCTGTTGATACTAAAAATTAACAATATATTATAAAAAAATATCTTGATTATTCTGATACACCTTGATAAAATGAACACAATTGAAACAATATTCAAAATTTTCTAAAATTTAAAAAATACCAAAAAGGGGAGGGGGAATAAAAAAAGAGCTGTATGTAATGGTGAGTGTTAAAATACCATTTTTATGCCTATTTTGTACCTAACGGTTGGTACTGGAAAGGTATAGAGTAATTTAGGGTAGTGAAAAGGGTATCAATCGTTATAAGATTGGCTGCATATCGCTGAACATAAGTTGATTAAACAATTATTTTCTTTTTTTACCGAATGGTAGGTACAGCATGAGATGCTAGAAACTGATCATATAAAATGAAAACGCTTGTATTTTTTTTAAGTTCATACTATAAAACATTTTTATGAGCGGCCTAAGGGATCCTTTAAAAATATGTAGTTCAAATAAAATCTAGGATGAAGGTGTAGAGCATGATTGAAACACATATCAATGGAATTAATGTACCAGCATTGAAGGGTTATATCGAAGAAGTTACGCAAAATCCTAAAAGTGCGATGATTGACTATAAAGTCAATCTTCATTGGCAGGGCGGAACCAAAGCAAAGGTTACAACTAAAGGAATACAATTAGGGGATCAATCTTTAGAAAGGAACTTTTCCTTTATTATTGATGAACCTTAACAAATTTTAGGGAAAAATACACATCCTACACCGCAAGAATATTTGCTGGGGGGGGGGGTGCATGCATGATGATCGGTTATTCAGTCGGTGCTTCCGTAATGGGCATCACGCTTGACAAGTTGGAAATAGATCTGGAAGCTGGCTTAGATTTAAGAGGGTTCCTAGAGGTGGATCCAGAGGCACCTATCGGGTTCAAAGAGGTCAAATATACGATTCGAGTAAAAGGAAACGGAACAAAAGAGCAGTATGAAAAATTACATGAAGCTGTGATTAAGACATCACCGAATCGGGCAACGATTGCTAATGCTATTACGATTGTTTCTGAATTGGTTATTGAAGATTGATAATTTTTGGGAAGTGAGTCGGGGGCCTTACAAATCAATATATGAGAGATAGGTAAGTGATAAAGAATGGAGGGTATCAGGTGATATTTGACTTTGATAAAGAAATCGATCGTTATAATACAAGTTCATATAAATGGGATGAAGCAGAAAGAATGTTCGGGGAGAAGGGTGTTCTCCCCATGTGGACGGCGGATATGGACTTTAGGTCTCCTACCTTCATTATTGACGCGATAAAACGACGAGCTGAACATGGGATTTTTGGCTATACGGTTAAAACAGAATCTTATAACGAGGCTGTAGCCGGTTGGATGAAGCGGCGACATAATTGGAATATAGAAAAAGACTGGATCTGTTTTAGTCCTGGAATTGCTCCTGCATTGAGCTTTATTGTTCAAGCTTTTACACAACCCGGGGATAAAATTGTAATTCAACCCCCTGTCTATTATCCATTCAGCCAAGTTGTAGAGAAGAATGAATGTGAACTTGTTTGCAATCCGCTCAAATTTGAAAACGGAAAATATGTTATGGATTTCGATGATTTACGCACGAAATTAGATTCCCAGGTAAAGTTACTGATTCTTTGTAGTCCACATAACCCAGGAGGCAGAGTCTGGACCAAAGAAGAACTGATAGAATTAGGGGAAATCTGCTTGGAACATAAAGTTCTAGTCGTTTCCGATGAGATTCACTTTGATCTAATTTATAAAGACCATACTCATATTCCGTTTGCTTCCCTTTCGGAAGAATTCACCCAAAATACAATTGTTTGCACAGCGCCGACCAAGACATTTAATCTGGCAGGTCTGCTAACGTCTAATATTATTATTCCTAACCGCCATTTACGAGAAACATTCGTGGAAACAATGAACAAAAACTTTCTAGTGTTTATGAACTCGTTTGGTGTTGCAGCAACGGAGAACGCTTATAAATATGGAGATGAATGGTTGGATCAATGCATAGATTACCTTCAACAAAACCTAGATTTCTTGACAAACTTTATTGAAAGCAATATTAAAGAACTCAAAGTAATCAAACCAGAAGCAACCTATCTTGTTTGGATCGATTGTTGTGAATTAGGTATGGATGACAAAAGCTTGGAGCAATTTATGCTGAAGGAAGCGAAGGTTGCGCCTAGTTTGGGTTACGGTTTTGGTCCGGGAGGTGAAGGGTTTATCCGGATTAATATAGGTTGTCCTCGATCCGTTTTGGAAGAAGGGCTGAAACGAATAGAAAAGGCAGTAAATAGTTATACAGTGCTAAAACCTTAACCTGTATCAGAACCCAATATTCCAATGGTCAATATTGATACACATTTGTTTAAGTAACCAGATCACAACAATAAAAGTAGTACAAATTGGAAAGTCAGTTCGGACATGTTCCAATTATCCCGCTTGTTATCTTGTTCGGTATATTTAGAGGTAGTTAGCAATTACACTATTATTTTCAGATAAAAAATTGGGAGTAAGCTACTCATAGCTCCACATGCCATCACCTTCGACACCAATGAAAAGGGTATATGATAGACCTTCTAAGTATTCATATTTAGTAGACATATATACACATTCCTGGGAAGGGGAAATAAAATGAATAATAATAAAGAAAATAGTGTGAGAAAACCTCGTATTTTAGAAGTAAGCATGGTACTTGTATTATTTTTGGCACTTGCTTTTTCGTTCACTGAATTTTTTAATTTACCTATTCAATTAGCGTTGTTTATCGCTTTGTTTTTGGTGATTTTACTAGGATTAAGACTAGGGTATTCATACGATGATTTGCAGGAAGCACTTAAAGACGGTATTTCTAGTGGCCTAGATGCTGTTCTAATTCTTGTAGCTGTCGGCACGCTCATCGGTACCTGGATTGCAAGCGGAATTGTGCCAAGTATTGTCTATTACGGGTTAGGATTTATTCATCCTAGTGTGTTTTTGTTAGCTACTCTAATACTTTGTACTATTACCTCATTGGCGACTGGAACATCTTGGGGAACGGCCGGAACAACCGGTATAGCTATGGTAGGAATTGGAGAAGCGATGGGTATCCCTTTACCAATTGTTGTGGGGGCAGTATTGTCAGGCTCGTATTTTGGAGATAAACTTTCTCCTTTATCCGACAGTACTGTACTAACTTCTTCAATGTGCAAAGTAAATATTATTGAACATGTTAAATCTTTGCTTTATGTGAGCATTCCAGCATTAGTAATTAGTGGGATTGCTTTTACAATCGCAGGATTTGCTTATTCCCCTGATAATATGGATTTAAATAGATTAGAATCCATCATGACGGCTTTGAGAAGTACATTTAATATTAACTTGTGGATATTGGTTCCAGTAGTGGTAGTCATTGTTTTATTAGCTATGAAAAAGCCCGCTCTTCCGACTATTACTTTTGGAGCTCTGTTAGGAGTGATTTGGGCCGTATACTTCCAAGACATGGAATGGACAGCAGCGTTACGTACCGCTTATGAAGGATTTAGCTTGCAAACTGGAAATGAATTTATGGATGAATTGTTAAACCGTGGCGGTATTGTAGGAATGTTGGGGTCTATGGTGGTTGTTTTGCTTGGATTGGGATTTGGCGGTTTGTTAAGTTATATCGGCGCATTAGAAGTAATTGTCGATTCTTTAACGAATTTTATCAAGAATACTGGTCGCTTATCTGTTGCCACACTTGCAACAGCCTTTTTGTCCAACGTATTCAGCTGCGCCATGTATGTTTCATTAATTTTGACTCCGAAAATTATGGAAAAACATTATAGCCGATTAAAAATTGATCAAAGAATTCTATCCCGAAATACAGAGGTGGGTGGAACGATGACTTCGCCTATGGTGCCATGGTCAGATAATGGAATATTTATGGCCGCGATGTTTGGTGTTCCAACATTGCAATATATACCTTACATGTGGTTAAGTTTTGCAGCAATAATACTTGTCACAATTTATGGGTATACCAATAAATTTATTTGGTATGTTGAAGATGAAATTGGAGATGAAGAGGGTAAAAGTCAATCTGGCGTTATCTGAAATAAATACACTATATATGGACCATTCAAATAAAAGATAAATGGAGGTGTCCAAAAGGAATTTTCTTAACCTTAGGGAGCCCTTTATCTATTTTATGCTAGGTTGTACCATTATTGACATCACTAGATACACGTATGTGCCAAGGTACAGGGGAGGCTACTTCATCATAAGCTACGCAGAGATCACTTGTGCGTCGCATAACTCCCTAATGCTACTTATCATCATTAACTAGTAGTGACCGGGGTAGCGTACCTACGTGTCGTAATGATTTTAAAAATATAAAATTTTGTAAGGAATCAAGTTGGAAACCATTTTTTGACACTGCATTAACTGCTAAACCGTTAATAAATCAACATTAATAGAGGGAGAGAGGATGCATGAATTTAGCGCGATTTCCTAGGCGTCGTTATACGTCATTTGCCACACCGATTGATTTGATGCCGCAATTGACGGAAGCTCTTGGCGGGCCTGAGATTTATTTTAAGAGGGATGATCTGCTTGGTTTGACGGCTGGGGGAAATAAAACAAGGAAATTGGAATTCCTGATTGCCGATGCTCTCGAAAACGGTGCAGACACGATCATTACATGCGGCGGTATTCAGTCGAATTTTTGCCGGTTAACATTAGCTGCGGCTGTAAAAGAAAAGCTGAAGTGTATTCTCGTGCTGGAAAAGGGGATGGAATTAAAGAATGACCCGGTTTTTAACGGCAATTATTTTCTCTATCATTTGCTTGGGGCGGAGAATATTAAAATTGTGCCAAATGGCACGGATTTAATTAAAGAAATGGTGAAAATCGCTGAACAGGTTAAAAAAGAGGGACGCCGGCCGTATATGATTCCAGTTGGAGGCAGTAATGTTATTGGTACAAGAGGATATGCTGCATGTGTGCAGGAAATTCTCAGTCAGACGTTCGATCAAGACATCAATTTGAATTCAGTTGTTTGTGTCAGCGGAAGCGGCGGCATGCAAGCGGGGTTGGTTACGGGCTTTCATGGCTTTCTCAGTAAAATTCCTGTCATTGGTATCAATGTAAGCCGGGGTAAGAAGGAGCAGGAAGAGAAAGTTTGCCAACTAGTAACAGAGACGTCCGCACATCTTGGAATTAGAGGTTCATTCCCGCGGGAGGCGGTCAGTTGTTTTGATGAATATGTCGGCCCAGGCTATGCTCTGCCAACACCGGAAATGGTAGAAGCCGTCCGACTTGTGGCAAAAACGGAAGGGATTTTACTTGACCCCGTCTATACCGGAAAAGCGGTCGCTGGCATCATCGATTTGATCCGAAAAGGGACGTTTAAAAAAGGCGAGCGGATTTTATTTGTCCACTCAGGCGGGGCACCTGCACTTTATACGAATACCGGATTGTTTCAGCCGGAACAGAAGTCTAGAGCCGGTGGTCAGCACGTAGAGACGAAAATGCTGCGAAGAACATTCTCCAGGAAGGGAAACGCCTTCTAACCGTCGGACAGACGGGGCTAGCCTAACGAACACTGTACAGCGTTTTGAAGGTGTTCTTTATGAACCGAGGATTTATATGACATAGGAAGACACAGCTCAAGAATTCTCATCTCAGAAGACTTAACGTTCATGGGATTTATTTAGAATTCCATCTGCTTTAGCTGCAGGCGTGTCAAAAATCAGAACATCAGACCTCACAAATGGCTAGAATAGGATTAAAATCCTATTATTATTCAACGCCAATAATATCCAAAAAACATCTTGATTTTTCGAATGCACCTTGATAGAATAAACGCAAGCGAAACAATATTCGAAACTTTCTAAAATTTAGGAAGTACCAAAAAGGGGAGGGGGAATAAAAAAAGAGCTGTATGTACTGGTGAGTTTCCTAATTTGTACCTAATGGTTGGTACTGGCGAGGTAATCAAGTAATTTAGGGTAGTGAAAAGGGTATCAAACGTTATAAGATTGGCCGCATATCGCTGAACATAAGTTGATTAAACAATCATTTTCTTTTTTTCTTTACCGAATGGTAGGTACAGCATAAGGTGCTAGAAACTAATCATGTAAAATGAAACTGCTTATATTTTTTTTTAGTTCATACTATAAAACACTTTTATGAGCGGCCTAAGGGATCCTTTAAAAATATGTAGTTCAAATAAAATCTAAGAATGAAGGTGTAGAGCATGATTGAAACACATATCAACGGAATTAATGTACCAGCATTGAAGGGTTATATCGAAGAAGTTACGCAAAATCCTAAAAGTGCCATGATTGACTATAAAGTCAATCTTCAGTGGCAGGGCGGAACCAAAGCAAAGGTTACAACTAAAGGAATACAATTAGGGGATCAATCTTTAGAAAGGAACTTTTCCTTTATTATTGATGAACCTGAACAAATTTTAGGGAAAAATACACATCCTACACCGCAAGAATATTTGCTGGGGGGGATGGGTGCATGCATGATGATCGGTTATTCAGTCGGTGCTTCCGTAATGGGCATCACGCTTGACAAGTTGGAAATAGATCTGGAAGCTGGCTTAGATTTAAGGGGATTCCTAGAGGTGGATCCAGAGGCACCTATCGGGTTCAAAGAGGTCAAATATACGATTCGAGTAAAAGGAAACGGAACCAAAGAGCAGTATGAAAAATTACATGAAGCTGTGATTAAGACATCACCGAATCGGGCAACGATTGCTAATGCTATTACGATTGTTCCTGAATTAGTTATTGAAGATTGATAATTTTTGGGAGTGAATCTGACCAATACCATTTTTATTACGTAAAAATGGATGGTCAAGGTTCGTCAGAAATATCATTCCGAAGAATTAAAAATGCGGCCGCTGCTGTGCACCAAGCAATTGCAGTTGCCCATAAAATTGGTCATATTTCTTTGAAGACTGAAGATAAATTAATTAAATTATCATCTTCTTTTTCCGTTACAAGCATCACATGGTTGAATATAATTGCCAGTTAATGCATAAATGCATACGGTGAATAAAAAAATAAACCAAGAATTGGGAGGGAAATCATGTTAAATGTAATTTTTACAGAAAAGGCCCCTAAAGCCATCGGGCCATATTCTCAAGGAATAAAAGCAGGTGGGTTTTTCTTTCTTTCAGGACAAATACCGGTAGATCCAGAAACAAATGAAGTAGTTGAAAATAATATTATCGTACAAACAAACCAAGTAATGAAAAATATAAAAGCAATATTAGAAAGTGAAGATTTATCAGTTAAAAATATTGTAAAAACAACCATTTTCTTAAGCGATATGAATCAATTTTCACTTGTAAATGAAGAGTATGGGAAACATTTGGGAGAACATCGCCCTGCTCGATCTACAGTTGAAATAAGCAGACTTCCAAAAGATGTATTAATCGAAATAGAAGTAATTGCTGCTCTAAAATAAAGTAATAAATATAGGGAATAGAGTTAAGAACCTGATTATCGGATAAAAATGAGGATCTGATAATCAGGCTTATTTTTGTCATTAGGTTTATCAACCTAGCATTAAATGTATAGTGGCTATTTTGGGAGTAACTATGATTCAACATTGGGATTTAGCCAATATTGGAGCCTTTCCATACTTTGGTTATTTGCTAAAACAAACCCATTATCATGGTGCCGTTTAACTGTAACCTCCATACTGTTTAACCAAAGTTTAAGTCCGATGGTAATTCCCTATCGTTCGCATAATAAATCAATTGAGGTGGCCCGGTATATGTCACTACGGGCTATGAATATTGCCATTGGCGCTTTGTTTGTAACCGTATTCTTTTTCATCAGTAATCATTTGAAGAAGAAAAGATGGAAATTGTTATTAATAATAGTTGATGGAAAGATATTTATAAACAATGTTCCGTTTTTTGGAAAACCTTCGATTAGTAGGTAAGGACAGCTTTATGATTGGACCGCGAAACCCATTCATAAGGCTGTTTTTTCTTTAGCTTCTTGGAAAGTAGGTTCAGGACTGGTATACATTTCTAACTTAAAAGTAAACTGTACCCTATAGAGTAGACACTAAAAAAGGTCTGCCCTATCGGGTACTTTTATGTATAATGAATAAAAATGTGAGAATCGAAGAATAATCAAATATCAAAAAAAATTCTTACTGTTTTAAGATTAAAGAAGCGAATCAAGATTGATTATTATTAATAAATACTATAACAAGTTTGCGTATTAACATAATGGCTATATTGAAATCGTTGATTTATGGTGAGTTTTTCTTGAGTAGTTTAGTTGAAAAGTGATAATAACTATGTTAAATTTTATTCTGTACCAAGCAGTAGGTAAAGTTTTGCGTGAATATATGATAAATACCAATAATTTTTTAAACTGATTCCAAAAAGTCTTGTAAATTGAATTCTCATGTTTTCATGTACATGTTACCTTTAAAAAAATAGAAGTTATTGCACCTCTGAACAATAGTGTTAGTATAAATGAGGTTAATGTTTTTGATCGTAAATTTCAACTGTTTTTAGTGCGTTAAAGACAGTAAATAATTTAGATGAATTTTACATTATAATATGGCCAGAAATAATTACTTAAAAGATTGTTTCATATGGCTAATATGAAAACTAACGCAGATGTCGTTTGGCATGATGGAGTAAAAGGCAATGGAGTTTTTGTATTTATGATTGAATCAAGAGAGCTTCCTGTTGTAGTAGTGAGCTTAAATTCTGACGGGCTTATATCTGATGATGAATTTTAAATTATACATCACCCTCGTATGGGTTTATCCGAGAGTTCAACAGAAAAACAAATTCAATCAGCCAGTAGATTATTTGCGGCGGCTGATAAGGGTTGCGTCGTAGGGAACCGACTAAAAAAGTTCAAGGAGAAATCTTTACTAAATAAACTAGGTCATTATTTAAATTCGATCAAATTAGTAATTATAAAAGAAATTCATTTGTTTTTACTATCGTTAAAAAGGAATACCTAATACAATAGTAACAGGTCATACTTCTGTTGTATGATTTGAAGAAAGTATATTTAAACTGATTTAGCCACTCTATATTTGTATATAGAGTGACTGGTTAAATTAACTAATAAAGGTGTGTTTATATGTCTAGACAACAAGAAATTATTACAATTTCAAGAAAAATTATTTATTCTAAAGGATATCAAGCTACTTCTATCAGTGATATTCTTGATGCTGCTAACATTGGGAAAGGACAGTTTTACCATTACTTTTCCTCTAAGCATGATCTTGGTTTAGCTGTTGTAGAAGATTTAGTAAAAGAATGGGATCAAGAAGTTTTCTTTGAGATTTTCCAATCTAAATTTGATCCAATCACTAAATTAAATAAAATGCTGGAGAGAACATTAGTATTCTATACAGACGAGGAAGGGAAATCAGGTTGTCCCGTTGGCAACTTAGCTATCGAAATGAGTGAACATGATGAGACGTTTCGAGTGAAGATACAATACATCTTTGACCGTTGGATTTCTTTAATAGAAGAGACTTTAAATGAACTAATAAAACAAGGGCATTTTCCATCTACGATGGATTCGAAAAAACATGCCCAATCCATCGTTGCCATGCTTGAAGGTGGATTGTTATTAATGAAGAACCAGAAAGATATAGGCTTCCTTACAAGCGTTCTAGATGTAATTCGAGTACAATATCGTCTTTCTTAATGATATGAGACTTTCTCATATCATTTTTGCTTGCTTATTCTCTAAATGTATGATCAGCTCATTTTTATACCGGATTGTAGGTACAGAAAATGGTGCTTTATGGATCTTATAGTATCGATACACAAAATCTTAGAAGAAAAGTGAAAATAAAATTTGAAAAAAATGACTTTGAAAAAAATCATTTTGCTTGCCTAACCTCTAAATGTATGATAAGTTCATTTTGTACCAAATGGTAGGTACAGAAAATAACGCTTATAGATCTTTTAAAGTATCAATACACAAAATCTTAGAGGAAAGGGAAGATAAAATTTGTAAAAATGACTGAAATGAAAAATATCATTTTTTGCTTGCTTATCCTCTGAATGTATGAAAATTTCTTTTACCAAACGATAGGTACAGAAAAAAAGTGCTTTATAAATTTTAAAGTATAATACACAAAATCTTATTAGATGAAGGAGAAGATAGAATGGGTAAGGATAGTTTATATCAAAAATCAGACATTAATCGTTTAGGGAATTTAGTAAATTAAGTGGTGAGTCATTTCGTGCATTTGCCAACTTCGATCATAAGGCCTTAGCTGAAGGGAAATTATCATCTAAATTAAAGGAATTAATAGCTGTAGCAGTAGCTCACGTTACTGGTTGCCTATATTGTATTGAAGTTCATGTTAGTCAAGTTAAAAAGAAAGAAGCTACAAAAGAAAAGATGGCTGAAGCTATTATGGTAGCAACTGGATTAAAAGCAGGTTCTGCTATGGCTCATAGCGTTAATGCTTTAAATGCTTATGATGAGACAGGTGACGATGAATTATACAAAGTATCGAACTTTAACCGCCTAAAAGGATTTTCTTCCTTACATGGAGAAGCATTTTTAAATCTTTTGTTTCCTTTGATCTACAGGCAATGAAAGCGGGAAAACTTAGTGTAAAAGAGAAAGAGAAAGAATTTATTGCTATTGCAATAGCTCATGTAACAGGTTGTCCAAATTGTATTGAAGCTCATGTAAAAGGAGCTAAAAAAACTCAGGTTACAAAAGAAGAGATGGCTGAAACTATTAGTAGCAACCGCATTAAAAGCAGGTTCTGCTATTGCTCACGGCATTAATGCTTTAAATGCTTATGATGAAAGCTAATTTTTATATACAAATTTAAGTAAACCAAGAAATCATATCTAATTAAAAGGAGAAAGAAAAATGGCTATTATTTATGTGGAAAATGGAGAATTAGAACAACATTTACAAACAGATAAAGTAGTATTATTAAATTTCACAGCTACTTGGTGTGGTCCATGTAATTATTTTGCTCCCACTTTAGAGGAATTAGACGAACAATTAGGAGATCAGGTACAAATCGTAAAGGTTGATATCAATAAGAACGAAGAACTGGCTCAAGAATTTGATGTCATGAGCATTCCTAATTCACGCTTTTACTTTAAAAATAAATTCGGTCAATCCTTTGTTGGAATTGCTGATTTAGAAGAGCTGAAAAAACAAGTATTGGCTATTAAAGGACAATAAACAAACATATTGCCCCTCAATAGTAAAAGTAAACCTACATTGTATTATATAAATAATTTCTTTAAAGAGGAGGGGATTCATTTGGAAAACAAGGAGATATATGATGTTACATTGTGGGGGCTGGACCTGCTGGTATGACAGCAGCTGTCCATACTTCACGGGCTAACCTAAGTACCTTGCTTATTGAACGAGGAATACCTGGTGGACAAATGGCAAACACTAAAGACGTGGAAAGTTATCCTGGTTTTGATCATGTTTTAGGACCAGATCTTTCTAAAATGAATATACACCAACAGAACTGTATTATTTCAAAGACCATATTTGGGCAAAAGTTGAAGATAATCGGTACGTTTAGGTATTACAGATTATCCTCAAACAACGATTGGTGAAATTGTTTTCTTAAATCTTCCAGAGGAAGGGAATTCATTATCGATAGAGAATAGCTTTGGTGATGTGGAGTCCATTAAAAATACATCCGAACTCATCGCACCATTTAACGGTCAAATTCTAAAAGTAAACACAGAGTTAGAGGATAGTCCTGAATATGTAAATGAAACACCTTATGATCAAGGGTGGATATTAGAAGTTCAAATGGATAATGTAAATGATAAAACCTTATGAGTGCTAAAGAATACGAAGATTATGTACATGAAAAAACTGGAGGGAATCATGATGGAAAAATTACAATCAATGGATCAATTTGAGAAGTTAAAAAAAGAAGAGCGCGTTGTCTTTATGTTTTCAGCGGGCTGGTGCCCAGACTGTCGGGTGATCGAGCCGATTTTGCCGGACATTGAAGCAAATTATCCGGAATATCAGTTTATTTATGTAGACCGGGATGACTTTATTGATTTGTGCATCGAACTGGATGTATTTGGTATTCCAAGCTTTATCGCTTATCACAAAGGAGAAGAAGCAGGGCGGTTTGTCAGCAAGGTTCGGAAAACACAAGAAGAAATCGAAACGTTCCTTAACAGCTTGTCCGCTTAATCATTGCTATGAGAAATTGTTCAAATAATGATAGATATAATTGGGAGGGGCTCTCCTAATGAAAAATCTGCAAAATTTTTTAAGAAATGTTATTGATGGTATGCGGAAATAGTTCAATACTCTCTCTGACACTCAATTTTTTATTGCCACTATTTAGATGATGTAGCGCATTAAGATTGTACCGAACTGTAGTAAGGTAATGCTGTTAAAAAACCAATTCTGAAAATAGCAAATAGGAGAAATCATGAACAATGCTACTCTGTTGTACCATCATTTTAAATAAGGTAGATAAATTGTTCAGTGATAGCAATAATGAAGCTCTACGTCCATTGTGCTTTGTAAATAAAAATGGTAAATATCGGTCTTACTATCTTGCTTGAAGATAAAGGGTTGCATATTCAAAAAAAGTATGCTATTATAAAATTGTACCAACTAGTAGGTACAGGTATTTGTTTATTGATAGGAGGAGGATTACAATGATCCCTTTAAAGAATAAGGAAGATCTAATGTTATTCTCTAATTATTAAATAAAAGGAGATAAGGTTTGCATGAAAATTCTTCTAGGGTAGACAGTTATGTAGAAAGATGCGATTTAGGCTGATGCTAAATATTGAGGCACTAAAGAAAACCTTATATTTCTTGAAGTAAGTAAGACAATGTAATAATTTTGACATCATTGAACTACCTTGGTGCTTTACTATTACATTTGTACCGAACAGTAGGTACAATTAGATGCAAAAAATAAAAAGGAATTAGAGGGATTAATTATGAATCAGAACGATAGTTTATACAAAAAGTCACACTTTAACCGTTTAGGTGAATTTAGTACACTCTCACCTGAAATCTTTAAAGAATTTGTAACCTTTGACAGAAAAGCGCTATCTGAAGGAAAGTTAACAGCTAAATTAAAGGAATTAATTGCAGTGGCAGTTGCACATACGACTGGATGTCCCCATTGTATTGATTTTCATGTTAAACAAGTTAAAAAACATGGAGCTTCCAAAGAGGAAATGGCCGAATCCATTATGGTAGCAACAGCCCTGAAAGCAGGATCTGCTCTTGCTCATGGTGTCAATGCTTTAAACGCTTATGATGGAACCGCTGATGATGAATTATATCGAGCTTCTTATATCAACCGACTAAAAGAGTTTTCTCAGTTAGATGGAGATGTCTTTAAAGCGTTTGTGACATTTGACCAAAAAGCGATGAAGGCGGGATTACTTAGTGTGAAGGAAAAAGAGTTGATTGCTATAGCAGTGGCGCATACAACAGGATGCCCTTATTGTATTGATAACCACACTAAAGCAGCCAAAAAAGCAAAAGCAACGAGGGAAGAAGTGGCTGAATCCATTATGGTAGCAACCGCATTAAAAGCAGGGTCTGCCCTTTCTCATGGAGTGAATGCATTAGTTGCATATGATGAATAAGTCTTATGGAGGAGTGAAAGTATGAAAATTGAAATCTGGTCTGATATTGCATGTCCATTCTGTTATATTGGAAAACAAAATTTAGAGAATGCGTTAGCTAAATTCCCTTATAAAGATCAAGTAGACGTGGAATTCAAAAGTTTTGAACTTGATCCGAATGCATCACTATATGACGGAACAAAATATGTTGAGAATTTAGCTTCCAAATTTGGTGGCACGGAGCAAGCAAAACAGTTTATTACTCAATTAACTCAACAAGCGAAAAATGTGGGCTTAACTTTTAACTTTGATGAAATGAAACCAACGAATACATTTAATGCTCACCGCCTAGCAAAATGGGCCAAAACTCAAGGTAAAGAAGCCATTGTGAATGAAAAGTTACTTTCTGCACACTTTACGGAGTCTAAAGATGTAGGAGATCTAGACACACTAGCTGATATTGCAGAAGCTTCTGGTTTAAATAGAGACGAAGCATTGAACGTATTAAATGATAAGAAACTATACACACAAAACGTAAAAGATGATCAATATGAAGCCAAGAGATATGGTATTAATGGCGTTCCGTACTTTATTATCAATCAAAAATATGCAGTCTCAGGAGCACAGCCAGCGCAAGCATTTTCTGAAGTACTAGATAAAGTGTGGGAAGAAGACAATCCAGCACCCAAATTAGAAACTCTATCGGCGGATACTCCTAATGGAGGGGTATGTACGGATGGCAGCTGTGTCATTCCCCCTAAAAAATCATAATAAAGGGCTTTGTAAAAACTTAGATTAGATAACGAAAGTGTAAAGAGATAATTCTAATAAAAAAACCAAATGAAGGAGATATAAACATGACAAAAATTAATGGCGTCGATACAAAAGTTATTGAAAACATAGTAGAAAATTATAAGAAAAATCCTGAGGAAGGAATTGTAGGATGGTCTTCTTCGGTCAAATGGAAAGGTGGATTTTACGCTGAAGCACAAGTAGGTGATCACAAACCCGTTCTCATTGATGAGCCAGATTGGTTCTCAGGATCTAATAAGGGTCCAAACCCCGGTGAACTTTTATTAAGTGCATTAGGTGGTTGTTTATCCATTTCATTTATTGCAACAGCTAGTTTAATGGGTATTAAGGTGACTTCCCTAGAAGTTAACGCTTCAGGACAATTAGATTTAAATGTATTGTTGGGCTTAAAAGAAGGAAATCCAGGTTTTAACGAAGTGGATGTTCAATTCACAGTGGATAGTGACGCAGATGATAAACAACTTGAAGAATTAGTTTCAAAAGCACTGGAAATTTCTCCTGTAAAAAATTCACTACAAAGAAATGTTCAAGTAAATTCAACTTTTAAACGTAATAAGTAAAAAGCTTCAGAACTGTGCCGATCTTACTTTACCTTGTATAACTAACTTTAAGTGGTAGGGTAACAGCTCGTCAGAGATAATTTGTTAATTCTAGTTAAATCGCCAATGTGGTTGGCCTAGAATTAATACTGTACTGTAAAGATAAAATGAGCAAGCAAAACATTAAATAAAGGCGAGGGTGCATTTGGTCTTTTTTAATATGTACTGATGGGAATTAGTTAGGTTGATTGAATTATTCCTAATATAATACCACGATACGCCTATACTATAAAATAACACATTAAGTGATAAAACTTGGAGGTTTTTATGAACAATTTTCAATCAGTTGAAGCTCTTTTTAAACCATTCGAAATGGGAAATCTGAAACTATCTAATCGTATTTTGATGGCACCTATGACGCGAAACTCTTCTCCAAATGGAGTACCAGGGGAGGATGTCGCTGCGTATTATCGTCGTAGAGCTGAAAAGGGTGTTGGACTTATTTTGACAGAGGGTACGTTTATCAACCATCCTGATGTTGCATCCGAGGTGCCAGCATGGCAGGAGGACGTACCACACTTATACGGAGAAGAGGCGCTAAACGGTTGGTCAAAAGTAGTTGATGGAGTACACGAGGCCGGTGGGAAAATTTTCTCTCAAATGTGGCACATGGGTGCACGAGGCAACGCTAATGATTACTCAAAACAAGAAATTTCGGAATTGGTTGAAGCTTTCGCACAGGCAGCAGCCAATGCTAAAAAAGTTGGTTTTGATGGCATCGAGATTATGGCAGCCCATGGATTTTTAATCGATCAGTTCTTCTGGGAAAAAACAAACACACGTACCGATGAATACGGTGGCGACATAGTTAAGCGCACGCGCTTTGCGAGTGAGGTCATCGCAGCTTGCCGACGTGTTGTTGGACCAGATTTTCCAATCGTGTTCCGAATCTCACAGTGGAAATATGAGTTCTATACAGCAAAGTTAGTAGAAACTCCAGAAGAACTAAAACGTTTCTTAACGCCATTAGTTGATGCAGGCGTTGACATCTTTCATGCCTCTATTCGTCGCTTTTGGGAACCTGCATTTGAAGGATCTGAACTTAATCTCTCAGGATGGATGAAAAAACTGACAGGAAAACCAACAATTACAGTTGGATCTGTCGGTCTTGATGGCGCTGACTTCGTGGATTTCTTTGCTACCGGGGAACAGGCTAATGGCAAAGCCAACAAGATGGGCGATTTAATCGAGAGATTAGACCGTGAAGAATTCGATTTGGTAGCGGTGGGTCGCGCATTGTTAGCTGACCCTGACTGGGTAAACAAGATCCGAGATGGACGAACAGAAGAATTACTTCCGTTTACGCGTGAGGCAATCGACACATTATATTAATCGCGGAGCTTAAAAAATAATAAAGAACCCATTTTGAATGATATTTTTCAAAATGGGTTCTTTTTAGTTACTTTCAACTAAAGAATCCCATAACATTTCTAATCAAACTTTATTTTAGCCCTCAACTTTTTAAAATAGGCATTTTCCGCACATAAACGTTCATTTTCAGCATGTAATGCCTCTAATGATCCCTCTGCTAGTATTTTCTTCGTTTCTTTTAACCATGGATGGATACTCCTTTTTCTTCGGTTCAAGAGCGTCTATTCCGTTAGTGTCCTATTGCTTTTTCCATTTTAGGATGGTCGGAGTCGGAGGAGAAGGAATATAACACGACAGCTACTTGCGTGAGGAACGCTCCAAAATCGTTCATATATTTTAGTACATTTTATAACTAAAATCATAGTTTTTATAGGTAGCCGTTAATCCTTCTAATCCATGTTTTTCATAAAGCGCAACCCAATTTTTAAAAGGAGTTAAATTGACATTAAATCTATCTGCGACGGATTTAAATGACTCCGTTCCTTCTAAAATATCATGTATATTTTCATTTTGTTGGATATTAATTACTATGAAAAGTTATCCTTATTAGGTGAAACAATCTTAATTGACGAGTCGGAATTCTGATGCTATAATTCAATTAATCAATCGTACAATTGAATAATTGGATAATATAAGTTTTTTCATGATGATCAGTTATCCTGTCAAATCATGAATTGTAAATGAAATTTTTTAAATCAAATCCACCTTTAGTAGTTAGATAAATAGTTAATATATTTACCTGTTATAAATGAATTATGTTAAAGTAACTAACCCTTTAAATAATAGGTTTATCGGTGGAAATGAACTTAAAAGGAATTTCCAATAGTGATTGATGGAACAACTGAACTAAATAATAAAAATTGGAGATGAATGATAATGAGATTTGAAAAGAAAACTGTAATCGTAACGGGTGGAGGTACTGGGATTGGGAAAGCAACTGCAAAAAGATTTTTTGAAGAAGGAGCAAATGTGGTTATTAATGGACGTAGAGAAAATGTGTTAAAGGAAACGGCTTTAGAAATTGACCCAACTGGCAAAAAAGTTTTATATGTAGCCGGTGACATCAGTAAAAAGGAAACTTCGGAGATTTTGGTTAAAAAAGCAGTAGAAGTGTTTGGTGGGGTAGATATATTAGTTAATAATACAGGAAAATTTAATCCAACACCGTTCCTTGACCATACAGAGGATGATCTACAATCCTATTTAGATACAATCGTTAAAGGAACATTCTATTCTTCTCAAGCAGTTATACCAGAAATGAAAAAACGTGGAGGAGGAGCAATTGTAAATACTGGTTCAATGTGGGCTATTCAAGCAGTGGAAGCAACTCCTTCATCAGCTTACTCAGCTGCAATGGCAGGAAGACATGCTTTAACAAGAAATTTAGCCGTAGAATTCGCTGGTGATCACATTCGAGTAAATGCAGTAGCACCTGCAATTGTTGAAACACCAATTTACAATACTTTTATGTCAGAAGAAGAAGTAGCAGAAGTATTACCAACTTTTAATGAGTTTCACCCCATTGGACGTAATGGTACTCCAGATGATGTAGCAAATGCAATTTTATTCCTTGCGGATGATTCATCATCATGGATTACAGGCATTATTATGTCAATTGATGGTGGAGTTACAGCTCGATTAAGATAAAAATAAAAAAAAGGAGCAATCTGGACTTACCCCTGTCAAGTAGACAACTAAAAAAGGCTATGCTGGCATCGATATTTAATCGGTGCCAGGTGGCAAGTCGTTTGGCACTTGTCAGTGAATTTATTCGGTCAGGTTGTCTTACAATTACGACGATAAAATGCTAGTGTTAAATAAATTCATTACAAAAATAAAAGTATATATGAAAAAAAGGAGAATATATGATGTCACTACGTGATCAAGCACTACGTATGCACCAAGAAAAACAAGGAAAGTTAGAAGTTAAATCAAAAGTCGAAATTCAAAACGCTCAAGATTTAAGTTTAGCATACTCTCCAGGAGTAGCAGAACCTTGTAAAGTGATTCATGAACATCCAGAAACGGTGTATGATTACACAATGAAAGGAAATATGGTCGGCGTTGTGACAAATGGTACGGCTGTTCTTGGGTTAGGAAACATTGGACCTGCAGCTTCACTTCCAGTTATGGAAGGAAAAGCAATTCTATTCAAAAGCTTTGCAGGCGTAGACGCTTTCCCAATCACGCTTGATACAACAGATACAGATAAAATTGTTGAAACAGTAAAGTTAATGGCTCACACATTTGGAGGCATTAACTTAGAAGATATCGCAGCTCCACAATGCTTTGAAATTGAAGAAAGATTGAAAAAAGAAGTGGATATCCCTGTTTTCCACGATGATCAGCACGGAACAGCGATTGTAACAGTAGCAGGACTAGTAAACGCACTAAAAATCGTAAACAAGACAATGAAAGATTTAAAAATTGTCTTAAACGGAGCAGGAGCTGCCGGCATTGCGATCACAAAGCTTCTTTACTCTTACGGCGTACGCGACATGATCATGTGCGATACAAGAGGAGCAATCTATGAAGGCCGTCCGCAAGGCATGAATAAAGTAAAATCAGAAGTTGCTTCTTATACAAATGTAAACAAAGAAAGCGGCACGCTAAGCGACGTGATTAAAGGCGCAGACGTATTTATCGGTGTATCTGCAGCTGATGCTCTATCTCAAGAAATGGTTAAATCAATGAATGACAATGCGATTATCTTTGCGATGGCAAATCCTAATCCGGAAATTAATCCGGACGCTGCAAAAGAAGCAGGAGCGGCAGTTATCGGAACAGGGCGTTCAGACTTCCCGAACCAAGTAAACAACGTTCTTGCATTCCCTGGGATTTTCCGCGGAGCGTTAGACGTTCGTGCTTCTGATATCAATGAAGAAATGAAAAAAGCGGCTGTTGAAGCAATCGCTGGTCTGATTACTGAAGAAGAGTTAAACGCAGATTACGTAATCCCTGGACCATTTGATCCTCGTGTAGCGCCAGCTGTGGCGGAATCTGTAGCAAAAGCAGCAATGGATTCAGGTGTGGCACGCATTAAAATTGATTCAGCAATTGTTAAAGCACATACAGAACAACTAACAAAAATCGAGAGCTAATCGCCGAATATGAACCAAACGGTAGGTACATAATGTGGTGCCGTATAATTCTTAAAGTATCAATACACAAAATGCTTATTAGATGAAGGAAAAGATATAATAGGTAAAGATAGTTTATATTAAAATCAGACATTAATCGTTTAGAGGAATTTAGTAAATTAAACGGTAAAGCATTTCGTGAATTTGTCAACTTCGATCATAAGGCCTTAGCTCAAGGGAAATTATCATCTAAATTAAAGGAATTAATGGCTGTGGCAGTAGCTCACGTTACTGGTAGTCCATATTGTATGGAAATTCATGTTAATAAGGTATGAGAAATATAGAAATTTTATATTGTAAACATATAGAGTTAAGTAGTGAAGAAACATGGCAACCTCATATTGTACCAAACGGTAGGTACAATATGAGGTTGCAAAAGCAACTATTAAAGAGGGCGTCTCTCAGCATGCTCCAGAAAATGTTGAACAAGTTGTAAAAGATGTCATGTGGCATCCAACTTATAAACCAATCAAAGCTAGTGAAAATACGGAGATAGCTATGTAAGTTTAAGTCAATGCTTGTCACCTTGATAGACATTGGTATTTATTAAAGACCATTCACTTTGAAGTTAAATGGTTTAGATCAAAAGTGAAAGATGGAGGATTTTAAAATGGATATTAGTCAAATCTTTATTATTCTAACACCTATTTTCTTTGTCATCGCATTAGGATATTTTGCTGGATATTTTAAAAAATTTGATGCCATGACATCAAAAGGATTAAATACATTAGTAACTAAATTTGCATTACCAGCCCATCTGTTTGTGGGGATTACAACAACATCTAAGCAAACATTAATTGAAAAATGGCCATTTTTACTTGCCTTAGTCATTGGTATAGTAGGTTTTTATATTGTTTTCCTGTTAATAGCTAAATACGCATTTAAATTTTCATTAACAGGAGCATCAATGTTTTCTTTAAACTCAACCCAACCAACTTTTGCGTTTATGGGGATTCCAGTTTTAGGAAGTTTGTTTGGAGCAGATGTGGTTGCGATTCCAATTGCCATTACAGGAATCGTTGTGAATGCCATGCTAGATCCATTAGCCACTATTATTGGCACAGTAGGTCAACGTCAGAATAAAGGGAATGACGAAGAAGAAAGTCTTTTTAAAGTAACTGTTAAATCAATTTTACATGGTCTTTCAGAGCCGTTAGCGTGTGTTCCTTTAGTTGGGGTTGTTCTAGTGCTGTTTGGGTTCCATACACCAGATTTATTAGAGCATAGTTTAGAACAAATTGGTTCCATTACATCGGGCGCAGCGTTATTTGCAGTTGGGGTCACAATCGGAATTCGTAGAATTCAATTTAGCCGAACTGCATTTGGGATTGCGCTTCTTAAAATAATTGTTCAACCACTTGTCATGCTTGGAATTGCGCTTGCAATAGGATTATCTTCAGATGACGTAACAAAATTAATTTTATTAGTAGCATTCCCAGGATCTGCAGTAGCAGCTATGATTTCGGTGAGATTTGACAATCTAGCAAGTGAGACAGCCTCTGCTTTTGTTATTAGTGCGCTTATGTCTCTTGTCTCCCTTCCCTTTTTGATCTCTTGGTTGATGTAAATAGGTTATTGTCAATCAATCAGTTGAGATTGTAAAGAATACTAAAGTATCTGTAGAATTCAACTGTGTGGGTAACTGATTGTTGAATTTAATTCTAGTTAATATTTAAATGATGATTCTGGTGCGAAAAGAAGCAAACAGCTAAAGTACTATGAATTTTACCTGCCCTACGGCCATTTTTATTCATAATAAAAAAGTTAATACCGAATTTTTATAGTATAAAATCTTAAATGTTCGGTATTAACCTTATCTTTCTATAAAGTGTGCTGTTTTCAAAACAAAATCAATTTTTATATATAGAGGATATGGGGATTTTATGTGGGATTGGAATTATACCAACATTATAAATACACCTGTTTTTCACCTTTTTACAATAATCACAACATTTATATTATTAAATTTATTGGAAGAGTAATTATTTTTAATCCTTAAGGAAAGCGAATGACAGTCGATATAAAAGTGATATTAATACAATAATTTTTATTTTACGAGTGCTAAACAGCGACATTACATTTCATTATAGATTCCTGATAAGAAAACTACATTATATCCGTAAAGTTGACTAAATTTCTGATTTCAAGCACCTTCCTTTCAAGTTTAGATTTTCCTCTTTTATTTGGTATACTTAAAAATGAGAAGAGATTTTGAGTTATAATATAATTATCTTATAAAACTTAAAGGTGTGTTGATATGTCTAAGAAGAAAGAGATTATTTTAGCTGCAAATGGAGTTATCTACTCTAAAGGATATCAATCCACTTCAATACAAGATATCCTTGATGCTGCTGGAATTGGAAAAGGTCAATTTTATCATTACTTCTCATCGAAATATGATTTAGGATTAGCTGTTGTAGAGGACCTAATCCAAGAATGGGAACAGAAACTTATTTTAGAAATTTTTCAATCCCAACTTGATCCAATAACTAAATTAAACAAAATGTTAGACAGAACATTGGTATTCCATACAGAAAGAGAGGGGAAATCGGGTTGTCCCATTGGAAACTTAGCTATTGAAATGAGCGAACATGATGAAACATTTCGTTTAAAACTACAATATATCTTTAATCAGTGGATTGATTCAGTAGAGAGAACATTAAAGGAACTTATAGAACAAGAACATCTTTCATCTACTATTGATCCGAAAAAACATGCTCAATCAATCGTTGCCACGATTGAAGGTGGAGTTTTATTAATGAAAAATCAAAAAGATATAAGTTTCCTCACAAATGTTTTAGATTTAATTAGGATACAATATCATCTTTCTAAATGATATGAGACTGTCTCATATCATTTTCTTGGGTTTTCCTCATAAATTTTAATAAACTAATTATGTACCAAACGGTAGGGACAGTTTGATTCCAATACATATTACATATATTAAGGATATAAAAGCTTTTGTTGGTACGATTGCAATTTCTGGAACTTTTGCTCCGATACCCATATTGCTACTGAACTAATTTATGGGTAATATTGAGAAGTGCGTGAAAAACATGGAGACCACGAAATTGTATATTGTTAAACAGGATTTCCATTAATTAAATTTTCATCCTGAGCCCATCTAAATAAAGATTTAATAACCACTTTTAATAGCATCTATTGGGGAACTTGGGGTTTTCGAAGTTATCTTACTTACTACTCATACTTTTTATCATGCTTCCCGGCCCTGTAATGATCACGGTAATGACTAATGGAAAATCCTATTTGTCAAAGTTTCTCGAAAATTTTGGAGCCAACTGGTCGCCAAAGTTAACAGTCGATCAATCAGCAAAGAATGAAAAGTTTTATAAACAAGAAGAGCCCATGGAGTTAATGCACTCTATGGGCTTCACAGGAGTTAGTAAATATTCTCCATTTAAAGGGGATTTTAAGTCTCGTTAAAAATAAAAGAGAGATTAATTGGAGTTATCACAAAATTCCCACACTAAAAAACATCATACAAAGACAATAAATTAAGTCGTTCCACCTTCTAAAAGTTTAACAGGCAGATATGTCTCCAACGGAAAATCGTTAAATTCACCTTTAATTTCTTTTAATAAAATATCAATGGCTGTCTTGGCAATTAAATCAATTGGTTGTTGTATGGTTGTCAATTCTGGCAGTAAAACTTGAACTGCTTCTGTTCCATCATAACCGACAACTTTTAATTGCGTTGGTATATCTTTTCCGCGTTTTTTAGATTCAGTTATAACAGATGCCGCGATTAAATCATCACTTGCAAAGATACCATCTACTTCTGGATGTTCATCAAAAAGCTTAGAGATTACTTCTTGATGACTTTGAAGAGGTGAAACTTCATATGTATTTGGAAGTCTACCATGTTCCTTCATAACATCCTCATACGCTTTTCTTCTTAAGTTTGCTGGTGTTTGCAGTTCAATTGGTCCATTTATATGAACAATATGCTGACAACCTTTCTTTATTAATAATTCAGTAGCTTTTTTTCCTCCGCTATAATTGTCAGAGCCAACAACAGGGATGTTTTTCGATAAGTAGTGGTCAATTGCTACGACAGAAAGATTCTGCTTCTCATAATTTAGTATACCTCGGTTATATGTCACAACGACTACTCCATCTACCTGATTACGTATGAGCATTTCTAAATATTTTTCTTCTTTATCTATACGGTTTAAGCTGTTACAAAGTAACAATTTATAGCCTAATGAAGCACAGATACTTTCAATATGAAAGGTAAGTTCACCGAAAAATGGGTTACTTGAATTTGGGATAATTAGTCCTATTAAATTAGTTCGTTTATTAAATAAAGAACGGGCTAAATCGTTTGGAAAATAATTAATCTCTTCCATCGCTTTATAAACCTTTTCTTTTGTTTTTTCACTTATGTAACCGCGGTTATTTAATACACGGGAAACTGTTGTTGATGAAACACCGGCTATTTTTGCCACATCGTGAATGTTAGGCTTCATTTCATGTCCTCCTACCTTATTAAGAAACATCCATTATTATTTAACTTTTTTAACTACTCATTTGAATAAAGTTTTCATGTCCATTGATTGGATACTGAGATTTTTTCAGTTGGTTCACAGAGATATTAAACATTGGCATCAATATTGTATAAAGAGCGAAGGTTATAAAAATGAAAAATCCATTAATAAACTGTTTAATAGCATATCATAATCTGTCACCTACTAGGAAAACCCTATAATAAAATAATTTCAGATTAGTCTGATCACGCACCTATTTTAGAGAAAAGTACTAATATGTGCAAGGGTTAGAGACAAATAACCCGAAAGGTAATGTCTGATTTTTCAAAAAAAAGCTGTCAACCGATTGACATATGTAACCGGTTGACATAAACTACTATTGAAAGCGCTTTTATAAGTTTTTTTAGACGAAAGACATATGAGGGGGAAGTGAGAGGTATGAAGAAATGGCTGCTAGTAAGTATATCTTTATTACTGATGTTTGCTGCGGTGGGATGCAGCAAAAGCGAAAGCGTAAATAGTGATGGTAAAAAGACGATTACGATGTGGGTACACATATCTGATGAAAATGAAGAAGGAAAAGTGTATAAAAAACGGGTAGAAGCCTTCAATAAGAAGTATGCTCCTGACAATATCAAAGCTAAAATTGAATTTATTCCACGTAGCGGAAATGGCGGTGGTTATGAAGACAAAGTAAACGCGGCCCTTACAACCAGCACGTTGCCGGATGTTATTACTTTGGACGGTCCAAATACAGCTGCTTACGCGAAATCTGGTGTCATTGCACCATTGGATGAGTATGTAAAAGATCAAGAGGATTTGCTGTCAAGTATTAAGCAACAAGGAACGTATAAAGACAAGTTGTATGCAATTGGTGTTAGTGAATCATCTGTTGGGATTTACTACAATAAAAGAATGTTACAAGAGGCGGGCGTCGATTTGAATACGCTGCCAACAGTTGATAATCCATGGACGTGGGACCAATTCCTTGCTCTTTGTAAAACGTTGAAAGATAAATACGACAAACCAGCTATTGATATGCAATTACAGTCAAAAGACGAAATGTTGACGTATGCGCTAACTCCGTTTGTCTGGTCAGCTGATGGGGATATCATCTCGAAAGATGGAAAGAAGGCAGAAGGTGTCTTCAATAAAAAACCTACTGTTGAAGCGTTGACTTTTATTCAAACAATGTTGAAAGAAGGTTATACGACACGAACACCAGTCAAACAAGCGTTTGAAACGGAAAAATATCCAATGAAGTTTAGTGGAGTATGGACAGTAACTGATATGAAAACAAACTACCAAAAGGTAGATTATGGCGTTATGCCATATCCTGTATCACCAAAGACAAAGAAACTAGTTTCTCCTTCAGGTAGTTGGCAATTTGCGATGACACAAACGTCCGAAAATAAAGAATGGGCTGCAAAATTAGTTGACTGGATGACAAACAAAGATTCGAATGTGGAACTGAGCCGTACGATTGCAGCACTGCCAGTCCGATACTCTTCTGAAAAAGTGATGGCAAAAGAGTTCTCAGATCAAATGAATGTCTTCTTGAAACAATTGAAAGAAACAGGACACGCACGTCCCGTTACACCGGCTTATCCGCAAGTAACGCGTGCTTTCCAACAAACAATCGATGACATCAGCTTCTATGATCAAAATAAAGATATCCAAAAAGTATTGGATACACATGCGAAAGAAATGCAATCAGCTATCGATAAGGCCAATTAGAAGGAGGAGCTATGAGTAAAATTGGATGGAAAGAAAATAGGAATGTCTATACATTTCTGAGACCAGAGGAAAGAACCAAGAATAAAATTCGGTGGAAAGAAAATGTAGTTGCATATACGTTTTTGGGACCGGCGTTGTTACTTTTATCGATGTTCCTTGTTATTCCGTCTATTATGTCAGTCTATTATTCGTTTACGGATTACTATTTATTGACACCAGATATGCGTAAATTTGTCGGATTGGACAATTTCATCAATCTATTCCAAGACCCAATTTTTCTGAAAAGCTTGGTGAACACACTGGAATTTGTCGTTTGGGTGATTCCGTTACAGATAGGGGCAGCTCTTGGGCTGGCCCTCCTGTTAAATAAACAACGTAAAGCAAACACGTTTTTTAAAGTAGCTTACTTTAGTCCAGTTGTCATGTCACTTGTCGTTATCTCTGTTCTATGGTTGTATTTGTTGAATCCAAATGAAGGGATTATTAATAACGTACTCACATACTTCGGCATTTCAGCGCAACCGTTTTTGACAAGTCCTAAGCAGGCGATATTTACAATTGTTGTGGTTTCAGCTTGGCAAGGAGCTGGCTTTCAGATGCTGATTTTTCTAGCAGGACTGCAGAATATCCCCGGTGATGTTTATGAGGCGGCACAGTTAGACGGAATAAATAAATGGCAACGTTTTATATACATTACGTTACCTTTGTTGAAACCAACTTCAATTTTTATATTTATTACCACATTAATTGGCGCATTCAAGCTGTTGGTTCAACCAATGGTTATGACGCAAGGCGGACCAGTGAATTCCACCATGACGGTTGTCTATTATATTTATCAAACTGGTTTTACGGACCGTATGGTTGGTTATGCCAGTTCAATTGCTCTCTTGTTTGGGACGATTATCGGATTGGTTACGATTACGCAGCGTAAACTGGTGAAGGAGGATGAAGATTGATGAGACGGAAATTCGGGCCTCTAACAATTTTAGAATACATTTGCCTGGTTTTGCTCGCAGTGCTATTTATTTTTCCGCTGTTTTGGATGGTCGCATCCTCGATGAAACCAGAAGCGGAAATTTATAACGATATGAGCAACATTAAGGCTTTCCTGCCATCATTTCATCCATCAGACTGGTTTGTATCCTACAAGCAAGTTCTGTTACGATTTCATTTACTGAGTTATATCGGCAACAGTTTGTTTTATGGTTTGTGTGTAGCAGTTGGTTCTATAATTATCAATGGGATGGCGGGCTATGCATTTGCTAAACTTAATTTTAGTGGGAAAAAAGTGCTGTTTGGTCTTTTATTGGCTATTTTGATCGTGCCATTTGAAACCATCTTAATCTCTCAATTTACCATTATTCATAGCATTGGATTAGTGGATACACGTCTTGCGGTTATTTTGCCAGCGTTGGCAGGGGCATTCAATATCTATTTGTTCCGGAACTTTTTTATGGCTATTCCAAAAGAGATTATTGAATCGGCTAAATTGGATGGGGCAAATACATGGCAAGTATTCTGGCGGATCATGCTACCGATGTCTAAACCAGCCGTAGCCACTGTTGGGACATTGGCTTTTATCGGAAGTTGGAATGACTACATCTGGCCTCTGATGGTCTTGACAGACAAGTCGAAATTTCCGATCCAAGTAGCGATTACAGCAATTAATAGTACAGATCCGGTTTATACTAACCAAGTCATGGCTGTTCTGACGATATCCACCGTTCCATTGATTATTATCTATATTGTGGCTCAACGTTATATTTTAGAGGGGATTGGTGGTTCAGGTACAGGCATTAAATAGAGAGTGTGTCACCATTAACAACCATGTATGGACTTAAATTCACATTGCTGATTCTTCTTTTTCATATCGATAACTAGTTATTCATTTCTTTTCACATGTCTAGTAAAAGGAGCAATTAAATTGGAAGTTTCAAAAAATCTGTATTGGAAGTTAAGTGCTTATTTTTTCTTTTTCTTTTTTACTTGGTCTTCAAGTTACTCTTTATTTTCCATTTGGTTAGGACAAGAAATAAATTTAAGTGGGTCAGCTACAGGTATAATCTTTTCTGTAAACGCTATCTTCGCCTTATGTATGCAGCCACTATATGGTTATTTATCTGACAAAATAGGTTTAAAGAAAAAAATATTATCTTTCATTAGTTTGCTACTCGTATTTGTAGGACCATTTTATATTTTCATTTATGGACCATTATTAAAATACAATGTCTTTTGGGGCGCGATTGTTGGAGGAATCTATTTAGCAGTTGCTTTTCTAGCTGGTATTGGAGCGATTGAATCATATATTGAGAAGATTAGCCGTAAATATGATTTCGAATATGGAAAATCGAGAATGTGGGGATCTCTAGGGTGGGCGGCAGCTACATTTTTTGCAGGACAGCTGTTTAATATTAATCCAAATATCAATTTCTGGGTTGCATCTGTTTCAGCAATCATATTAGTGGCCATTATTATGTCTGTGAAAATAGAAATGACGGATCAAGAGATGAATAGAGCCGATTCTATTAAATTAAAAGACGTTGGACAACTTTTTTTATTAAAAGATTTCTGGTTTTTCATGATGTACATTATTGGGGTGACATGCGTCTACAGTGTTTATGATCAGCAATTCCCTCTTTATTACGCCTCATTATTTCCGACTGAATCGTTAGGCAATCAAGTATTCGGATATCTAAACTCGTTCCAAGTATTTTTAGAGGCCGGAATGATGTTTCTTGCTCCGTTTATCGTAAATAAGTTTGGTGTTAAGAATAGTTTAATTCTAGCAGGATTTTTAATGGCCTTCCGAATCATCGGTTCTGGAATTGTTGTTGGGCCAATCGGAATTTCTTCGATGAAATTAATTCATGCTCTAGAATTGCCTATTATGCTAATTGCTATTTTTAAATATTTAGCAGCGAATTTCGATACCCGTCTATCTTCTGTGCTTTATCTAGTTGGTTTCCAGTTTGCATCTCAGGTAGGTGCATCTATTCTTTCACCACTTGCAGGTGGATTTTATGACAGTGTAGGATTTCGTAATACCTATCTCATCATGGGAATCATGGTTTTTTGTTTTACCATTATTTCAATCTTTACTTTAAAAGGTTCTAAAAAAAGAAAAGGCTTAAATGGCAATGTGGAAAGGTTACGAAAGATAATATAGGAGGATGTTAAGATGTTAACAATTAATAGAATTAAGCAAGCTGAAGAGGCACTTAAGAATGCCAAGAAAAAAATAAATAATCGTTATCGATTAGGTTACCATATCATGGCTCCAGCTAACTGGATGAATGACCCGAACGGTTTCGCGCAGTATAAAGGGGAATATCATGCATTTTATCAATTCCATCCATATGATGCAAATTGGGGACCTATGCATTGGGGCCATGTAAAAAGTAAAGATCTCGTTCATTGGGAGCATTTGCCTGTTGCTTTAGCTCCTGGGGATGCTTGTGATACAGATGGATGTTTCTCAGGAAGTGCCGTTGATAATAATGGTGAACTAACCCTAATCTATACAGGACATCACTATACAGACAAGGAAAAAGATCTCTTCTATCAAAATCAAAATATTGCGGTCAGTACGGATGGCATATCATTTGAGAAAGTTGGAGAAAATCCGGTTATTGCTAAACCACCAGTAGATAGTGCACATCACTTCCGTGATCCAAAGGTGTGGAAACACAATGATGCCTGGTACATGGTTTTAGGAAATTCGACAAAGGAGAATGTCGGAAGAGTTATTTTATACCGTTCTTCTGATCTACTGAATTGGGAATACATTGGCGTTCTTGCACAAAGTGATGGCTCCCTTGGATATATGTGGGAATGCCCGGACTTCTTTGAATTAGATGGAAAATATATTCTAATGATCTCTCCTCAAGGTATTAAATCAAATGGAGATTTATATAATAATCTATTCCAAACAGGTTATTTGGTTGGAGATTATAATTACGAAACAAACGAGTTTGTTCATGGATCATTTACTGAACTGGATAATGGACATGACTTTTATGCAGTTCAAACATTATTAGATGATAAAGGTCGTCGAATTGCGATTGGTTGGATGGATATGTGGGAGTCAAACATGCCAACAAAAGCAGATGGATGGTGTGGTGCCTTAACATTACCACGCGAAATAACGCTAGGGGATCATAACAAGATTTTAATGAATCCTGTTGAGGAATTAATCTTATTACGAGATTCTGAACACATTGAGTGTACAAATCAATCCATTTCTGAAAGCTATTTGATAGAAACAAAAGAGGATTTACTTGAAGTGAAAGCAGTGTTTGACTTAACTAATTGTAGTGCTCAATCTGTAGGTCTAAAGATTCGTGGAGTTAACCAAGAAGAAACAGTATTAACGTATCACTTAGATAAACACCAACTAACACTTGATTGTTCCAAGTCAGGAAAAGTGGAAAATGGTGTTAGAAACACAATACTTGAGAAAAATAAAGAGCTTTCCCTACGTGTATTTATTGATCGATCTTCCATTGAAGTCTTTGTGAATGATGGACAAACGACCATGACAAGTCGTATCTATCCGAATGAAGATAGACTAGGAATTGAGTTATTTACTGAGAAGGGTGATGTACAAGTCAAGGAAATAACCTATTGGAACCTACAAGACATCTGGAAATAAAATAACAAGGAACAAGTGTCTAGACACTTGTTCCTTGTTTAGGGGTGAATACATTGAAAAAGGTTTTTTGTATTGGCGAGACATTAATTGATTTTATTCCTATTCAAAAAGAAAAATCTTTAAAAGAGGTTACTGGTTTTAAACGTGTTGCCGGTGGAGCTCCTATGAACGTTGCGATTGCAATTGCAAAATATGGTGGGAATTCCATCATGCTAACCAAGATAGCTAATGATAATTTTGGTGATTATTTAATGGACGTGCTTCAAGGAAATGATGTAGACACTTCCTATATTATTCGAAGCGATGAAGGAGAAACTGGATTAGCATTTGTATCTGTAGATAATTTCGGAGAAAGAAGTTTTAATTTTTATCGAAAGAATACAGCTGATTTATTACTTTCACCAGATGAGGTGAAGTCAGAGTGGTTTAATCAAGGAGATCTTCTTCACTTTTGCTCAGTGGATTTAGTTGAAAGTCCAATGAAACAAACTCATATAAAAGTGATAGACAGATTTAAAAAAATAGGTGGAATTGTAAGTTTTGACCCTAATGTCCGGCTGCCTTTATGGCCTGATGAAGAAAGCTGTCGGCGTACCATACTAAAATTCTTGCCTCTAGCTGATATTGTGAAAGTATCCGATGAAGAATTATATTTTATAACAAATATTAATAAGGAAAAAGAAGCGATAAACTCCCTTTTTGTCGGTAGCGTGAAAGTAGTCGTATATACAAAAGGAAGCGATGGCGCAAATATTTATTTGAAAAATGGAGAGGAATATGAAGACAAAGGATTTAAAGTAACTGTTTCGGATACAACAGGGGCAGGTGATGCATTTATGGGAGGTTTCTTATCCGAACTAGTGTCACTAGAAATATCTAATGAAAATCTATGTGAAAGAGTGAGTGAAAATCATCAACGATTACTTACTTTTGCAAATGCAAGTGGAGCACTCACTGCTTCCGTAAAAGGAGCTATTCAGGCAGCACCTGGAAAACGACATGTATTAAATTTTATTTCTACTCAACGGACAACAAAAAAGAGGGGGGAGAATGTAATTCTGTAACAAGTTTTAAACTACCTTACTGTGTTCATTATTTTTAAGGACAATTAATCTCTTATATATAGGTATTCCGGTCAAAAAGGTTCAGGTGTAGGAATTATGATAATTGGAGACGTGGTGCGAGGAAGTTGCTTTTTTCTCAGGAGAGGTTTTATTCGTCCCTCGGTATGATGACCGAAATTTTCTGCAAGCTTTGGAAAATGGAAGTGGAACTAAAGAAGCAACTATCCGTGAGGAATATGAGATTGATTCAATTAGCTGTTTAGTAGGAGAGAAATACGGGAGTGAAGTTCAAGAAAAGATAAAATAAAACTGTAATAGTGAATCTAACAAGATTGGTTCCTTGTGAACTAACGAGAGCGTTAACTGAAGATCGAAGCTGTCTTAAAGGCAGCTTTTTCTTCATGCAACTATCGGTGCAACCCACTTAAAGAAGGTAACATGATTCCTTTGAAGAATTTTTTTGTAGATAACTTATTGGGAATTTGTAATGGTTTATTAATGAAAGGGGAATCCATATTGTTAAGTCTTAGTTCTATAAGAAGAAGTAAAAAAGTCGATTCCTTAACGTTGAACTGACCCCCTAAAGTTAGACAGGTTATATCGTTAGGCAGCCTGTTGGGCATGCGTTCGGTATTGTACCGGGCTCATGCCTTTTAATTTTGCCTTGATTCGTTTGTGATTATAGTATTCTATATATTTTGCTAGTTCTTGTTTAAAGTGTTCCACACTTTCAAATTCTTTTAGATAAAGAAGTTCCGATTTCATGATACCAAAGAAATTTTCCATAACAGCGTTATCGTAACAATTCCCTTTGCGAGACATACTTTGCGTAATGCCACGTTCCCTAAGGGCATCACGGAATTGTTTCATTTGATAATGCCAGCCTTGATCTGAATGAATAAGGAGAGTATCGTCGTCTGTTAAACGTTCAAAAGCTTGATCTAACATCGTTGAAATGAGTGAGTAGGTTGGTCTTGAACCGATTGTATACGTAATGATTTCTCCATTAAATAAGTCCAATATCGGCGATAAATATAGCTTTTCTCCAAATAATTTAAACTCTGTAATATCCGTAACCCATTTCTCATTTGGTTGTTCAGCTTTGAAATTGCGATTTAAAATATTTAGTGCAATCTTGCCCACAGATCCTTTGTAAGAGCGATATTTTTTCATACGGACAAGACATTTTAGCCCTAGTTCTTTCATGATACGTTGCACCTTTTTGTGGTTTACTTTGTGTCCTCGATTTCTAAGTTCATCACGAATACGACGGTAACCAAAACGACCTTCATGTTCATCGAAAACAGATTTAATCAATACTTTCAGTTCTGCATCTAGATCAGGACGACCGAAGTTTTTCACCCAATAGTAATACGTGCTACGCGGAATGTCTGCGAGCTGTATAAGTGCTTTCACCGAGAATGCATTCCTTAATTCATAGACTACTTGTGCTTTGTCTTGTTTGGTGATTTTTCCTTGTTTTGAACTAAGGCATTCAACTTTTTTAAATAGGCATTCTCCATACGTAAACGTTCATTCTCCGCCTGTAAAGCCTCTATTGATCCTTCATCGGGTAATTGAGAATTTGATGTCTTATTATTTTTATTTTTCATGGATGGACGCCCCTTTTTCTTTGATTGTAGGGCATCAAATCCTTCTGTTTCATAAGCAACTTTCCATTTTCGAAGCGTTTCATAAGATGGAATATTAAAAATCGCTGCTGTTTTCCTGATAGACGTCCCTTGTTCGTTCATATAATTGAGTACATCTAGTTTAAACTGTGCAGGGTAGGGTGTATAGCGTTTTTCAAAAGCATCATCACCAAAAAGTTCAAATTGTTTAATCCACTGATGGAGTAAACTCGGATGAACACCAATAGATTTAGCAATGGTTTGTCCTCCCTCATTACCATCTATATATTGTCTTACTGCCTGTATTTTTTCTTCTGAAGAAAATCTCGCCATAAAAAAACTGCACCTCCAATTGTTAGTTGTGTCTAACAATTGGGGTGCAGTTCACGTAGAGGAGATCGACTTTTCAGGTTGGAATTCTCTTAGCGTGTAAAGTTTCTGAAATGGGTGGTATAGCAATGTTGCTACTGTTCGTAAAAGTACGACAAGAAAAAGCCCTTAATAGAAGAAAAAAGGGCTTTTTCGTATTTTATTTCCTATAAGTTGCTAATGTTAACTGAATTAAATCATATCTAAATGAGTTATTTCCCAATGTTTATTCTTAATAATTTGCTCTAAATTCTCTTTATCTCTTTTTATAAAATAATTGATAATTTCTTTATGATCTTCATTCATTTGCTCTAATACGGTAAAAAGCTTTTCTTCATTATTACTTAAATAAATTTGTCTAACAAAACTATTTTGTAAAGAATCAAGAAGATCGATTAATGTAGGATTATTGCATTTATCAATATATACTTTATGGAATTGATTTTGGTATTTTTGATAATCTAAGTAGTTTTTTGTTGAAATTGAATATTCAATTTTCTTAACCAAATCTTCCATAGTTTCAATATCACTTTCTGTAATATGCTCTAAAGATAATGAGGCTGCTAAAGAATCCAATACACTAACAATTCGAAAAACATCTAGCTTTTTTTTGGTATCAATTTCTTTTACAATAAATCCTTTTCTAGGAAGATACTCGAGCAAATTGTCTGAAGCTAGTTGTATCAAAGCTTCCCTTACAGGAGTTCTACTTACTCCTAATTTTTCGCATAATACCGATTCATTTATCTTATGCTTAGGAAGTAAAGTTCCGTTCTGAATTCTTTCAGTTATATAATCATATACGAGATCTTTTAATGATTGATATCTATTTTTGATAGTGTTTCCTCCTAAGCCAAAAAATAAATTATATATAGTATACAATATATAAATAGAAATTCTTGTCTTTTATATTAGCACCATCTTTTAAAGACTTCAATATCTCTATTATTTATTATTATATTCAAGATATAAACCGACTCCTACTTCCATTTTTATATATGAAATGTTGTTTTTAGTTATTCAAGTTGATATAGCATATAGCCTTAGAAATAAGGCCGTTTAAAGAATTATTAAGAATAAAATAATAAAGCATTGAAAAATAGATAAGTTAATTGTATAATTCGATATGTAAAATATTTTCTGATTATTCTGTACTATATACAATATACAATATAAAGTATATTTTTTGCATTTGTTTTAAGTTTTTTAAACTATTTGTATTAGATACTTTAATGTTAAGAAATAAACCAAAGTAAACATTAGGTAAAAACTGTAATGTAGAAGGGGGATTTTTTTGGAGTATAAAATATACAATATATTATATACAAAATAAAATTAGAGAGGTGAGAAAAATATGAGTGAGAATAACTTTAAAGATGTGCAAGATGGAACAAAAGCGGTATGGGCAGGAGAAAAAGAATCTCTTGCTTATAATGCAACCCAAGTTCCTGTAGTTCTTAGTGTAGCCTACAATTACGATGACGTAGACGAATGGCAAGAGGTTGCCCTTGGAAATAAACCTGGTTATACCTATAATCGAATGGCAAATCCAACTGTTCAAGCTCTGGAAGAAAAAGTAAGGATACTCGAGGGGGCAGAGAAAGCTGTAGGTTTTTCATCAGGAATGGCTGCTATTAGTAGTACATTATATACATTTCTAAGACCAGGAGATAGGGTTGTATCAGTTAAAGATACTTATGGAGGAACCAATAAAATTTTTACTGAATTCTTGCCCAATCTTGATGTGGATGTGACATTATGTAATACCGGAAACCATAAGGAAATTGAAGCTGAAGTGGTAAAAGGGTGTAAAGTGCTATATTTAGAGTCTCCTACTAACCCTACTATGAAAGTTACTGATATTGAGAGGATAGCAAGAGTCGGAAAATCAGTGGGTGCATTAGTTATCATAGATAATACGTTTGCTACTCCAATTAATCAAAATCCTATTCAATTAGGAGTTGATATTGTAATCCATAGTGCAACTAAATTCTTAAGTGGACATGCAGATGCATTAGGTGGCATAGTATGTGGCTCTGAAAACTTAATGAAAAAAGTCTATCATTATCGTGAAATTAATGGAGCAACTATGGACCCATGGTCAGCCTACCTTATTTTAAGAGGGATGAAAACGTTAAAGCTTCGTGTACGGCAACAAGAAAAAAGTGCAATGGAAATTGCAAAGTATCTTCAAAAGAATAAGCTTGTTGACGCAGTTTATTACCCGGGATTGGAAGCGCATTCACATCATGATATCGCAAAGAAACAAATGAGAGGGTTCGGTGGGATATTAAGTTTTGTATTAAAAGATGAAATGAAGGCAATCAAAATTTTATTATCAAAATTAAAATATGCAAACAAAGCTGGAAACCTTGGAGCCGTTGAAACTATATATGGGCCTGCAAGAACGACTAGCCATGTTGAATGTACTATTGAAGAGCGTAAAGCCCTTGGTATACCAGAAGGTTTAGTTCGTATCTCTGTAGGTATCGAAGATACAGAAGATCTTATAGCAGATTTAGAGCAAGCTTTTTCTTACTTAGAATCCAATTACCCTGTTAGCTGAAGTTGAAAGCATAAAATATTACTAATGGAAGAGGTATTGAAATATGACACATAAGATAGCATTACTTGGATTTGGTGTAGTTGGTCAAGGGTTAGCTGAAATTTTACAAGATAAAAGTGAGTCACTACGTAGTGGGTTTAACTTTGATGCAAAAATCGTTGCTATTTCTGATGTTATGAAAGGTTCCATTTATGATCCCAAGGGGTTGGATCTTTCTTTAGCGTTACAAGCTGTAAAGGAAACAGGAAAATTAGATAGTTACCCTGAGACTCCTAGCTTGGAAAGAGGGTGGGATAGTTTTCAAACAATACGTGAGAGTAATGCAGACACTGTTGTTGAAATTACCTTTACTGATGTAAAAACAGGACAACCTGCCATTGATCATTGTAAAGCAGCATTTGAAAGCAAAAAGAACGTAGTAATGAGTAATAAAGGTCCGGTTTCTCTGGCTTATCAAGAGTTAGCTGAATTAGCAAAAAAAAATGATGTTCGTTGGGGCTTTGAAGGAACAGTTATGAGTGGAACCCCAGCATTAAGAATGCCACTGAGTTCATTGGCAGGGAATAGCATTTTTGAAATACGAGGGATTTTGAATGGAACAACTAATTATATCCTAACTAAAATGGAAGAAGGATTGAGTTATCAAGATGCATTGTCAGAGGCACAAGCTCTTGGTTATGCAGAGGCAGATCCTATTAGCGACGTTGAGGGATATGATGCTCAATATAAAGCTACCATTCTTGCTAACATTGTAATGGGTATTCCAATGAAACGAGAAGAAGTAGAATGTGAAGGGATTAGTCATCTTACAGACAAGGACATTGAGTGGGCAAAATCAGAAGGTAAGAGATGGAAGTTAATTGCTAAATGTATAAAGGATGGTGATAAAGTCATTGCAAAGGTAGGACCTGAAGCTATCCCTCTTACAGATCCTCTAGCTGGAGTTTTAGGTGCACAAAATGCTATTACTTATGATTGTGATTTAGCTGGCCCAATTACCTTAATTGGAGCGGGAGCTGGACGTAAAGAAACAGGATTCTCGATTCTTATTGATTTAATCAACATTAACCGTGATCAATTATAATTATAATTCGTTTCATTCTTAAAGCTATTAGTTAAAAATTACTTATCATGAGGTGATTTTGTATGATGTTTACTGACAATTTAATAAATAAAAATAAGATGTTTCTTGCTGGGGAATGGGTATCTCGTGATAAAAGCATTGAAGTCTTGGATCCACAGGATCATAGTTTAATCACAACGGTTCCTGCTGCTAATGAAAGAGACGTCATTTATACTATTGAAGAAGCAAAAAAAGGAGTAAAAATAGCAGCAGATATGTCAACACATGAAAGAATTGCTATTCTTCATCGTGCCGCGGACTGGATCTTTGAAAATAAGGAAAGATATGCAACTACTATTGCTCGTGAGGGAAGTAAAACAATTAAAGAAGCAAGAAAAGAAGTACTACGTTGTATTGAAACACTTCGTATAAGTGCTGAAGAAGCAAGGAGAATTAATGGAGAAACCATTTCGTTTGATCAAATGCCAGGAAGCGAAGATCGCATAGGTTACTATTATCGTTTTCCTATTGGAATTATTGTAGCTATAACACCTTTTAACGATCCCTTAAATCTTGTTGCACATAAAGTGGGTCCTGCTATTGCTGCTGGGAACGCTATTATTGTAAAACCAGCAACTGTAACACCATTAAGTGCTCTCTTATTGGCAGAAGCTTTTGAAAAAGCCGGTTTGCCACCGAAAGTTTTATCCGTCATTACCGGTTATCCTAGTGACATGGGAGATAGTCTAATTACTCATTCAGCTATACGAATGATTTCTTTTACAGGAGGACTTGCCACTGGCAAAGCAATTATTCAAAAAGCAGGCTTGAAAAAGATATGTATGGAGCTTGGATCAAACTCACCAGTTATTGTATTGAAAGATGCTGATTTAGAAGAAGCTGTGAAATCAACTGTTTCTGGAGCCTTTTGGGCAGCAGGACAAAATTGCTTAGGGGTACAGAGAATATATGTTCAAGAAGGTATTTATCATGACTTTATTGGTAAATTTATTGATCGTACTCAACAATATCGAGTAGGCGATAAATTATTAGAAGAAACAGATATGGGACCAATGATCTCCGAAAAAGAAGCAAAACGTGTTGAAAGTTGGGTAAATGAAGCTGTTGAGAAAGGTGCAAAGTTGCTTTGTGGTGGAAAACGTGAAGGAACTTTTTATCAACCTACTGTTTTAGTTAATGTACCAGAAGATTGTAAATTGGCAACTGAAGAGGTTTTTGGCCCAGTTGTTACCATTTATAATGTTCCTGATCTTGATACAGCTATTTCAAAATCTAATAGTGTAGATTTCGGATTGCAAGCAGGTATATTCACTCGTGATTTAGATAAGGCATTGAGAGCCATACGTAAACTTGATGTAGGTGGAGTTATGGTAAATGATAGCTCAGATTATCGCATTGATGCGATGCCTTTCGGAGGTGTAAAAAGTTCTGGTTTAGGTCGTGAAGGAATTAAGTTTGCACTTCAAGAAATGACTGAACCAAAGGTTGTTTGTTTTAAAGTTAATAATAAAACAATATGATAACATAAGGGCTGACCTGTGCAGGTCAGTCTGTAAGTTAAATATTCTGATTTTTCTGTAAGAATATAAACTTTGTATATTGTTGTCTATTAAAATAAGTACTTGCAGAGAGTAAATAACGAGGAGGAGACTAGATGCCTAACACAAATAATACCAATGAAAACCAGTTGAAACGTTCAATGAAAAGTAGGCATTTGTTCATGATTTCGCTAGGTGGTGTAATTGGAACGGGTCTTTTTCTGAGCAGTGGATATACAATTAGCCAAGCTGGACCAGGAGGTACTATTCTCGCTTACTTAGTAGGCGGATTAATCATGTACCTTGTCATGTTATGCCTGGGCGAACTAACTGTTGCTATGCCAGTAACAGGTTCATTTCAAACTTACGCTACCAAATATATCGGTCCTGCTACTGGATTTACTATTGGTTTAATGTACTGGCTTACTTGGGTGGTAACGGTAGGTTCCGAATTTACTGCCTCTGGACTATTAATGCAGAGGTGGTTTCCTCACACTTCTGTTTGGCTGTGGAGCGCCGTCTTTGCGATTCTAATATTTTTACTTAATTCCTTTTCAGTAAAAATATTTGCAGAAACCGAATTTTGGTTTTCAGGTATCAAAATAATTACTATTATCTTATTTATTGCGCTTGGAGGATCTGCAATGCTTGGATTTATTCCAATGGATGATAGAGCCTCTGCCCCCATGCTTTCTAATTTCACTGTAGATGGAGGTCTTTTCCCAAATGGTCTGCTTCCAGTTTTTATGGCTATGATTTCTGTTAATTTTGCCTTTTCAGGAACAGAACTTATTGGCATTGCTGCTGGAGAAAGTGAAAATCCAGAAAAAGACGTTCCTAGATCTATTAGAAATGTAATTTGGCGAACAATGTTTTTCTTTGTTGGTGCAATTTTTGTGTTATCAGGGTTAATCTCTTGGAAAGAAGCAGGAGTCATTGAAAGTCCATTTGTGATGGTTTTTGACAACATCGGAATTTCTTATGCAGCTGATATTATGAACTTTGTTATTATTACAGCTTTACTCTCAGTAGCAAACTCTGGTCTATATGCATCTACTCGTATGTTATGGTCTCTTTCAAATGAAAAAATGATAAGTTCATTTTTTGGAAAGGTAACGTCAAATGGAGTACCATTGCATGCTTTAGCTGTAAGTATGGCAGTAGCTTGTTTATCTCTATTATCTAGTGTATTTGCACCTGATACAGTTTATGTAGTACTTGTGGCTATATCAGGATTTGCAGTAGTTGTAGTTTGGATAGGGATTGTTTTATCACAATATAAGTTCCGTAAACATTTTTTGAAAATGGGTGGAGATATTAAAAATTTAAAATTCCGTACACCACTTTATCCTTTTGTACCCATTGCTGCTTGTGTTTTGTGTCTTGCTTCTTGTATAGGTCTTGCTTTTGATGCGAGCCAAAGAATTGCTCTGTATTGTGGAGTACCTTTTATTATTTTATGCTATCTCTTCTACTATATGAAAAATCGAGGAAATAAGAATCAGATAAATTCTTATAATGAAACGGATGATTATGTTAGGAGTATTAAGTAAAGAGATTTTCTGTAAAAAATGAGAAGGCTTACAAAATCTTTGGTTTATCGATTTTTACGTACTAATTTAAATAATAAATCAAAGAATTACCACTGATTTTTGACAGACTTCTTCTACTTATATATATGAGAAGCTGTTCTTTTTCAGTGTGCCTAGCATGTGCATCAAAAAAGGGTACCGATGGTTGATAGACATAAATTTGGAGAATGATAAAGTTAGTCACTCCTTCCTAATCAATTCATATACATCACTCCCATAACATTCAATATAAAAGTAGCTTCAACCTTAACTTAATCCCATTGGTAAAAGTACACTTTTGTAAAAAGAAAAGCCCATAGAGTCTTGTTTTAACGTTCGTTAAAGTTTTAAAATACTTTACGAACGTTCTTTATTTAACATACACTTTTACGCACGTTTTTGATGGAATAAGAGAGATAAAAGTAGAATAGGAGTGAAAAATGGATAATCGGATACATAAGAGTTAGCAGCAAAAATCAAAAATGAAGGAAGACAACTTCAGGCCATGAAAAAGAAAAGGGGCTTGATGAACGAGATATCTTTATGGATAAACAAAGTGGGGAGAATTTTGACCGAGAAGAATATCAACTATTAAAACGGATGATCCGGAAAGGTGATGTCCTGTATATTCATTCACTCGATCGTTTTGGACGAAACAAAGAAGAAATTCTACAAGAATGGAATGACATCACGAAAAATATACAAGTAGATATCGTTATTATGGATATGCCTTTGTTGGAAACAACTTTATTTCAGGATAGTTTAGGGACTTTCATTGCAGATCTAGTTTTACAGATTCTTTTTGGATGGCAGAAGAGGAACGGGACCGTATTAGAAAACGTCAGCGAGAAGGGGTAGATGAGCTTTGCAAAACGGTGTGCCCTTCGGCCGACCGAAAGCTCAAATAACTGAAGAGTTTATAGAAGTTTATAATCTTTGGAAAGCAGGAGAGAAGACAGCCGTTAAAGCCATGGCGGAATTAGGCGTTAAAAAGACGACTTTTTTCAGTTGGTTAAGGATTATGAAAAAGACTTTAATAAGATACTATATATAGAAGAAACTCGTCCAAATTAATTTGACAAGAGGTCTAGAAATTTATTTTTACTAGTCTTTCTTTTCAAGAAAACTGATTTTTTGTATTTTTAGATTTATATATTTTTAATTAAATCCGGTATAGATAAATCTCTAATATTTGAATTGAATTAGAATATATTAATGTATCTATATCATTTTCCATTTGATACTAGAGCTTTTTGGACTTTAACTATCAGTTCATCTAATGACGGACCAAATTCTAAGGTAAACCTATCAGTGAATTCAATCATGTTAACTTTATTCTTTAGTTTGTCTATGAATTTCTTTAAGCACTTATCTTTGGACGGAAGTGTTTCATTTATCTCCATATGGGTTAAAAAGGATGTTGTTCCTATTTTCTCATTTGGAAAATGAGCGGATAATCTAAATTGAATTTTAGGGTCTTGGTTTTCATGGAAATGATCCATCATTTGTAACACTGGCTTATAAATACAACTTAAAGTGAAGTTTTCAATTGTTTCATGATATTTACATTGTATTGCCGGAGTTTGTAATTCTGACTTAACTTCAATATCTTCAATAATTCCCTCAATAGCTATTTCAGAGTCTTCAGTATCCTCTAACAATCCTAGAGAAATATATGAGTCGACAAAATGGACGGATTTCAGTTTGAAAATTTTCTGGGTCCACTTTTCGAATCTCACGGATATAGTGCAGTGGTCACACAGGGTACTGGTGATTTCGGTACGGACCTAACCTTACGTCGAAAAGGAAAGAAGATAGCTGTTCAGGCAAAACGCTATATATTTTACACCAGCTGCAGTTAAACTGGAGGATGCAAACAATATTCGATTAATTAATCGTGATGAATTAACCTTTATGATTGCTAAAGCAAGAAAAAAGGGAAAAGAATAAGATGTTTTAGATATTTTGTGATTTTATTCTAAATAGGTGATACTGATGTGTTAGTTTACATTATACTGATTATTGATTCACAATAAAAAGCTCCTTTATTTGTTTATTTTCGAATAAAATACTAGTGTTTTTATGAGTCAAGTTCATCTTAAATCTGGATTTTTTATGTTTATGGTTATCAAAATTGCTTCTTTTAATGTACTTCTATGGAAATTGCATTGCAGTTTTTTCACCCGATGTTAACCCATCACTTATCTGTTTTGCCACTCTTATTGCGAGAGCACTATGGAAAAATGCACCTGGTCAGTTAAGTTTGTTATTATTCTTTTTATCGTTCGCAATTATTTTGTTCATGTCAGGTAGTTCAGATATTATTGCTGAACTGTTGAAATTGAATGAATAGAAAGGCTAAAAGTACTTTATTTGAAAGTCGGAGCTGTCTTTATGGCAGTTCTTTCTTTATTTATCAATAGGAATTTTCTAAGATGTAGTTGGTCTTCTTATCAATCATTGATAAGGGTGAGTATTCCCAACTAGATTTAGGTTTTTTTAATAAATAAAGATGGTTTTATAAAAGTAATTACGATTGAGGATGTTTATAACTGGCGAGTAGGTTTTGGAAAAAAATACAGCCGGTATGAGAATTTTCAGTTTCAACTACCCGATGTTGTTGCTGATAACACTTCTGCATCAAGGGTCAATTGGGGGAGCCAATTATTCTGCCCTAAAGATTTTGCAGTTTATTTATTTTGGGGTATCGATGGCCTTAAATAGAGAGGTAAGAGCGCACGGGGAAATTTCAGCGGTTTTGGGAACCCAGCAAATTCTGTTACGATGCCAGCCAGGAGTTAGGTTTTGAATCAATACTGCCTATCCTCAACCTTTAATTTAACAGAACAATAAAAAATAATAAAAAACATCATCAAAATACAAACTAAGTAAAAAAGGGAGCAGTATTTATGACACAAACAAAATTTGATTCAAAAGTTCTTTCTGTTCTGGAAAACAAAATTCAATTAATTAAAACGGATAAGAGCGCAATTTATTTAGTTGGGCCTATTCGATTGCCCGTTAATTTATCTGGTGAGACAGTGGTTTTCCAATGGTATTGTTGGTTGAATTGTGACGAAGTAACAGAAAATTATGAGAGAATAATTGAAAAATTATCTTCTGCCAACTTAGCTGAACTGCAGCAATCAAGTGTTTTAGTATATGGTGACTTTTCGTATGGGGATGATGCCATTATCAGAATGCATTCCATTTGTCATACTGGCGATATATTTGGCAGTAAGCGATGTGATTGTGGATATCAATTGAAACACTCCATGAAAATGATTGTGGAGCATGGAACAGGTGCTTTGTTTTATTTAGCTAACCATGAAGGAAGAGGAATCGGGTTATTTAGTAAGGCAATGGCTTATATTCTTCAGGAAAATGGCTACGATACGGTTGATGCCAATGAAAAACTAGGGTTTGTTGATGATTCCAGAAATTATGGTGATGCAATTAAAGTACTGAAAGCACTAAGATCTGAACCGGTTACACTCATGACCAATAACCCCAAAAAGCTAGAAGCATTGAAAAATGCTGGTTTGAAGGTGTCAGGCAGACAGCCGTTATGGGGGGATATTTCAGAATTTAACGAGAACTATCTTCAGACAAAAATAAAACGTTCCGGTCACTTAGAGGAAGAGGGGACTTGTCCAAATGACTAATGATGAATTTTATATGGATGTAGCTTTAAAAAATGCGCGAGCAATGAAAGGCCAAGATACTTCAAGACGTCGGGATAGAAGTCGTGATCGGGATCGGTATGGAGAAATCTCAACAAATGAATGAAGTATTTAATAAGTTTATTGTTCAAAAAAAGCCATTTGTAACATTAAAATCCGGAATAACTTTAGATGGAAGAATAGCCACTCATTCTTCTGATAGCAAATGGATTACTTCTGAACAAGCAAGGAAGGACGTCCAACAACTTAGAAATGAACATATGGCTATACTCGTTGGGGTTGTTACCGTGATTAAAGATAATCCAGAACTGACAACCCGAATTCCTAATGGACGTAATCCTATTCGAGTGGTGATGGATTCTTCCTTAAAAATACCTTTGGATTCAAAGCTAATTACAGATAAACAAGCTGAAACATGGATTTTCACCAGCCTGAACTATAACCAAGAAAAGAAAGCAGCACTAGAGTCTTTAGGAATCAAGATTTTTCATACGAATGGAGCGAACCAAGTAAACCCAAACGAAGTTGTAACCATACTAGGTGAGAACCTTGTCTCTTCTTTATTAATTGAAGGGGGAGGGGACATTAATGCTGCATTTTTTGAAAGTCAATTGATTGATAAAGCCGTGCTCTATATTGCTCCTAAATTAATTGGCGGGCAGCAAGCCCCGACCTTCCTAGAAGGAACGGGAATTAAAAAAATGGGAGAGGCAGTAGAGTTAACAGATGTAACTGTTGAAAGTGTGGGGAAAGATTTCAAGTTTGTTGGTTACCCGGTCTATTCTAAAAAGTAGATAAATGTAATAGCGATAACCTTGCTACATAAATAAAAATAAGGGATTTATAAATGAGATTAAGGCCGAGAAATACATCCGCTATTTAATATACTTATTCAAAGAAAACTAGGCAGCTTGCCGCTGGTCCAAAAACGACAGCTGGCTGTTTAAAAGGTATTCTTGATTCACGTCAACGAGAATGAATCGTGCATCTGCAATTACATAAGCCAGGGGTGTGCAAGCTTGCATAATGTTCCTTTAGGCAGCCATTCCAAAAAAATAAAAATATATCTAACGTAAACTTATTTGTAACGTGTTTCTTCTATATACACTCTCCAAATACATCAGATTTCCACATATGAATCGCATAGCTCTTTTTTTCCAATACTTTCCCCAAATAAATTTCCGTGTCGAAGGTTGTTCATGGCTAAGACTGACTCAATAATTTGAAAGATATCAACTCCATTTAAGTGGGAGATGATGACAAAGGCATGTCTAATTGTATAGAGACTTATAAAAGAGGGGGAGGACAAAATTGAGGGTTCAAGAAGTAATCATCGAAGGCAATAAAAAACGGTATATGTTATTAAATAAAGAAGGTCGTCCGATATTACCAGTATTAAAATACCTTGAGTCTTTGGATACTGTAAAAAAAGCTACAACACTCAAAAAACATATTGCTATGCTTTGAAACACTATTTCGAGTTCTGCAAGGAATAGAAAAGGAATACATAAATGTACGATTTGAGGACTTAGTGGAATTTGTGTCATGGTTAAGAAATCAATAGCGAACAACGAAAGTAAGTACCATTGAGCTGGAATCATCCATTAGAACTGAAAAAACAGTCAATCAAGTTAATTATCACTAATCTCCTTAAGCAAAAACTGAAGCTAATAAAAGAATATAAACTTACTAAGGGAATACTTTAAATTGGCATATGTTTTGTACATAAATATTTACAATGTAGTTAAGGGACTATAATAAAGAGTCTATTGCCCTTTTGGGCATGTACTAACGGACAGTTAATAAAAGAATTGAATAGTATAAAATGGTAGTAAGGTGGTGGAGGGTAGATGGAGAAATTAAATTTAAATAAAACGCTATATCATGAACCAACCGAAAAACCAAAAGAAGAAATAATATTTTCGCAAATGCCTATTTTTTTTTGGATTATCTTTGTATATATAGGAGCATTAGTACTGCAAAATATACAACAACCCTTATTTTTACCTAGTTTGTTTTTTAGTTTCATTTTAATAGTACATGCCTTATTATATTTATTCTCCCGTGTATTTTATAAAAGTAATATTTGGTTTTACTTTGTTATACAGGACTGTGTATTGTTTGCTTCTGCTTTAATATTGCCTAAAGGGTCTCCCGTTGTATTAATTGGTTTACTGCCAGTTTTAATAGCACAAAGCATTGTTATTCTTAAAAATAATATTAAAGTTACAATTTTCTTTATATTATCTTATGGTTTATATTGTATTGCTATTGTTATGAATTATGGGGCGAGTGAGCTTCCTATTTTTATTTCCATATTTTTCGTCATTTTAGTTATAATCATATTCTATACGATTATTTATAACAGACAAGTTAGTGCAAGATTGCGTATGGAGTTTTATTTACAACAGTTAGAACTGGCATACCAAAAAGTTGAGGAACTAACTTTATTGAATGAAAGACAACGAATGGCTAGAGACTTACACGACACACTAGCTCAAGGTCTAGCGGGACTGATTATGCAATTAGAAGCTGTTAACGTTCATATAAGAAATGGGAATATTACTAGATCGAATGAAATTATTTTTAGATCAATGCAACAGGCAAGAGATACATTAAAGGATGCTAGAACAGTAATTGATAATTTAAGAACTGAGTCATTAGATGAAATTGATTTCCATTCCGCAGTGTTAGATGAAATAAGAAAATTTGAAGAAGTAACAGCTATCTATGTAGAACATAAAATAAATCCAGTTCATTCTTTGTCTAATTTATCAATGGAATATGGAACATATATACTCCGTGAATCCCTAACAAATATAGCGAAGCATTCAGAAGCAAATAAGGTACGAATAAAGATTGAACAAAAAGATGGGCAGTTATATATGGAAATTTCCGATAACGGAATTGGTTTTGATACAAAAAATATTGGAAAACAAACAGGTAAATATGGCCTTATAGGCTTGCAGGAACGAGTAAGTTTAGTAGGAGGTAAATTATTAATTGAAAGTACTCAAGGAAAAGGCACAAAATTAAATATAACAGTTCCTATTGAGTAGGGGAGGTAAATACTTTTGAAATATAAAGTTTTGATAGTAGATGATCATTTAGTCGTTAGGGAAGGGATCAAATTAATCTTAGAGACCAATGATTTGTTTCAAGTGACAGGTGAAGCAAATAATGGAAAAGTTGCTTTGGAAATGATTGATGTTACAAAACCAGATATTATTTTATTGGATTTAAATATGCCCGTAATGAGTGGATTAGATACATTAAAAATAATGAATAAACAAGGTATTACTATACCGGTTATTATTTTAACAACATATAATGAAGATGAATTAATGGTGACAGGAATAAAGTTAGGAGCCAAGGGTTTCTTATTAAAAGATACAAGCAGAGAAAACCTATTTAGAACGTTAGAATCTGCAATTAGAGGAGAAACTCTATTACAGCCTGAATTCATGGAAAAACTTTTAAAATTCAAGGAAAAGAAATCTAATAATTATACTAATACTAAAAATGCTCCTTTAACAGAGAAAGAAATTTTAATATTACAGGCAGTTGCTAAAGGTTTTAAAAGCAGGGAAATTGCTTTTGATATGGGGATTGCTGAACGTACTGTTAAAGCGCACTTAACTAATATTTACAATAAACTTGGTGTTAACTCTAGAGCAGAAGCTGTTGCTATTGCAATTGATCATGGCTTATTCCGTTTAGTATAAATAAATTGCCCGATCGTACATATGGAGCTTGCCCATATGTACGATTCTTTTTTTTATTTAGTCCATTATTATTAGAATGTAAAGAAATTAATGAAGATTTGAAGGGAGTTAAAAATGGCGAATTATCTTTATAAACTAGGAAAATGGGCAGTAAATCAAAATAAGAAAGTTATAGGTGGAACGATAGGTATTCTCATTATAATTACTATCGCGGCAATAAGTTTGGGTCCTTCCTTTAGTGAGGATATGTCTATACCGGGTACTGAATCTGCCCAAGCAGGAAAAATATTAGAAAAGGAGTTTCAAACTTCAAAAGAACCAACACCTGGTACTGTAAATCTAGTTCTAAAAGCACCCAAAAATCAAACCTTAGAATCTAAAGAAGTAGTAGATGTCATTAATCAGACACTTGATGTGATTAAAAAGGATAAGTCTGTTGTCTCTGTTGCTACACCTGCAGAACTAGGTAATTTTAATAAAAATAAACAAATTGGATATGCGGTAGTGACATATGATGTCCTAGCAAATAAAGTAACAGAGAAATCAAAGGAAATAATACTGGACAGTATTGAGGAAACAAGAGATGCAGGTATCCAAACAGAGTTAGCAGGCACAGTTGCCTTTTCTGAATTAGAGATAGGTGGAATAACAGAAGTAATTGGAGTAGTTATTGCTTTCGTCATTCTCGCCATTACTTTTACATCCTTTTTGGCAGCTGGTATGCCAATCATTACAGCAGTAGTAGGTTTAGGAATAGGAATTTTAGCAATCCTTATTGGAACAAATTATTTGGATATTCCGTCATTTGCGCTTTCTTTAGCCGCTATGTTAGGACTTGCTGTTGGGATAGATTATGCTTTATTTATTATCTCAAGATTCCGGCAAGAACTTTCAAAAGGGCATAGTTTGCAGGAGGCAGTAGCTATTGCAACTGGAACTGCTGGTAGTGCGGTTGTATTTGCTGGGTTAACAGTTATTGTTGCTCTTTTAGGATTAGCTGTTGCAAAAATTCCATTTCTAACTATGATGGGAATATCTGCAGCAATTTGTGTTTTATTTGCAATTTTTATTGGGGTAATTTTTGTTCCAGCTATTTTAGGGGTTATGGGGGATAAAATTGGTCCTTCTAGAAAAAATAAATTTTTAGAAAGACTAACGAATAAAAGGAAAAGAAATGAATCAAGTAAATGGGGGGATATTGTTACCAAAAGACCTTGGACAGTCACTATTTTAGGGGTTTTAGTACTTATAATTGTAAGTATCCCATTCTTTCATATGCAACTCGGTCTTCCTGATAATGGAACAAAATCAGAAGAAACAACAGAAAGAAGAGCATATGATTTACTATCTGAAGCATATGGTCCTGGGTACCACTCATCTTTAGTAATATTGGCAAAAACAGATAAAAATAGTGGAGATATACAACAAAAAATCAATGAAGTGATAGATGAATTAGGTGAATTATCGAATGTAGACAGTGTAAGTCCACCAATTCCAAATAAATCAGGAAATATCTACATGATATCAATTACTCCAAAAACCGGGCCTAACGATATAAAAACGAACGACTTGGTACACTCTATAAGAGAATTATCAGATAAACTGACTAATAAAGATCAATTAGATTTGTTAGTTACGGGTTCAACGGCTGTTAATATAGACATATCTGAAAAGGTGAACGACGCATTACCGTTATTTGCTAGTTTAATTGTGGGATTTGCGTTTGTCCTTTTGGTTTTAGTATTTAGATCAATCCTTGTCCCATTAAAAGCTGTTTTAGGTTTCTTACTTTCACTTGGAGCAACTTTGGGGTTTGTTGTATTTGTAATTCAAGATGGAAATCTTATAAACTTATTTGGTTTTCCTACTGAAAGTCCTGTCTTAGCTTTTTTACCTGTTATAGTAATAGGTATATTATTTGGTTTAGCCATGGATTACGAAGTCTTCTTAGTAAGCAGAATGCGTGAAGAATTTACACATTCAAAAGATGCAAAAAAAGCTATACTAGCAGGACTAAAAGATAGTGGAGGAGTAGTGACAGCTGCAGGTCTGATAATGGTTTCTGTGTTCACAGGCTTTATGCTTGCCCCCGATCCAATCATTAAATCAATGGGATTCGCGTTAACTTTTGGGATTGTTTTTGATGCTTTTATTGTAAGGTTGGCAATAGTACCAGCTGTAATGACATTAATGGGAAAAGCAGCATGGTACTTACCGAGCTGGATGGATAAAATTCTTCCAAATATTGATGTTGAGGGAACTACGATACAAACTGAGGTAGCTGAAGAAAAAAACACAAACAATAAAAAATATTCTAATTTAGTGAAAGAAGGAAGAATGTCAGAATAAAACATGATGAATAATTACTGTTTCAATTACCCGGTAGTCAAGAAGCCGGGTTTTTCATTCTATGAATGCACTTATTTAACAGAATGTTTCTAAATTCATTTAACTACAGTAAAGTGTGATAAGGACAAGTTTGTGAACAAATGTACTTAAAGTTTTCAATAAGTTCAACGATTTGAATCGGGCGCTTTTATTTTAATAAAACGAGAACACATATTATATATGACTAATATGTGTTCTTCTTTATTTTTAAGGTTTTTAAAATTTAGGTCTTGATAAGGTTATTAACAGCTAATAAGTAAAAATGAGGAGGACCACCACAAACCAAACATAAGTGGTCCTTTGCTTTTACTATTAGGAATATGAGCTGCGGCAACAATCTTAACTTAAATTAGTGAAGCAAAAACTGCAATCTTTATTCAGCTGATTTTTTGATAACAGTAAAAATGGCCTTATATCTGATTTATAGCAATATCCGGAACATTTCCCTAATATATAGATAACCATGTTTCTTTATTTTAAGTACCACAAAGTTTTAATATCCTAAGAAAATTCCTAGATTAATAGTCTTTATGAGTATAGATTTACTTTAACACTGTTTTTTCCCGATATAAGGGATTCAATCATTCAGTTATTTTCTATCTCTGGCAAGAGCCGCAGCAAGATTAATACATTCAACCACGGTAACCGATAAAAATATGATATCCTTGGACCATTTGATGACGAAATCCAAGCTGACAAATATATAAAGCAAGAAGGTGGGGGGATAATGATGGGTAAAAAATCAGGCATTACAAGCTATCTGGTAAAAGATAAGGATATTATGTACATTTTTTAATAATGTACAATGATTTTCTATCTACTTATGCTTTATTATGAACGATTCGTTTAAGATTTTATAATTATGTACAATGATTTATAAAGATAATATACAGAACAGGGAGTTCCTTTCATCGCTGATGGTGTATCGATAATCAAGATTGGCGGTTCAATCACCGATATCGCCACAGCGGCAGAGCAATTCCTTGGTAAATCCAAAGATGACCGTGAACAGGAAGCCCGGGAAGTATTGGAGGGACATCTTTGTTCCATCCTTGGGTCGATGACAGTCGAGGAAATATATAAAAACCGAGAAAAGTTTTCCCAGGAAGTTCAGAGGGTAGCCTCGCAGGACTTAGCTAAATATAAATAGTTAAAATCTAATGACATCTTTTAAAATTCTTTTTCGCCATAAAATCACTAATTATTTTATTAATTCATTTTTTCCTTTATTGTTTATTGAAGTATGATACCTTGCAAATGTATAAGTTAGCGTACTTTTTGGTGTGGGGGTACAATGACTGGGTACGAGGTGAGCATCGACGGAATTTTGTTCGAGGAACTTAATCCTAAGTGAAAATCTATACATAATAATATTTTATAAACGTGCTACTATTAACTTTAGGATGTTTTTTTATTTATAACAAATAACCTAAATTATTTTGAAAAAATAATATTTCGCACGAATCTTATGGCTGCTTTTTATCAAGACCTATAACTTTGATAGGTTTTTTTATTTGTTTATAAGGTTTTTTTAAAAATAAGCAAAAAAAATAAATAGGAATTGAATATTGTTACTATTCAGTTTTTTTACTTAAACCTATTGTGGAAAACCTTTAGGTATGGTAATTTTGTAACAAATGCAAGATAGTAACCAATAAATACTGTATTTTTGGGAAGTAGGTGAATTCAGAATGTACACTAAATTATGGGATATTAAAAATATGCTGGACCCCGATGATCAGTTAAGGGCTTTTGCAAAGCACTATTCCTCTTTAAAAATAGCAGGTATGCATTACATTGATTTCAATAGCAAATTAAATATTATTCATATATACACACCCAACCAAGAGTTACATTATTACGGGACTAGCTACTTACTTAATGGGAAATACATGAATAACCCGATAAACACGGTTCTAAGAATGGCACAAGATCTTAGGAAATTTCTTGATTTTATAATGATTTGGAAACTAGATTTGTTACAGGTTAATACATTAATAGTGATTGAAGCATTTGTAAGCTATTTAAGGTTATTAAAAAAAATTAAAACAGTTCCTTATAAAGCAATTGAGTGGTCTTTAAGGGATAAATTACCATTGCATGATAAGGCAGTGTTGTTTGGTAAATTAACATCACTCGGACTAAATAATCAAGGAATTCTAGAACAAGAAGTATTTGAGGATTATGAATATGAAACAATTAAAAGCTGTGTACAAACTGCATGCGGTTTCATGGAGTTTTTAAGGGATGACACTAAGGAATATGTAAATTTGGATCTTTCGCCAATACCATATAAATATAAGAAATTCGAGACTGTTTTAACCGGTACAACAAATAGGAAATCACGTAAACTAATTGCTGATACTCATGCAATTTTAGAGGATGCTAATATTAGGAATTATGACAAAGGAGGCATTAAACCACTTTCAGTGGAAGTGATGACTATAGAAGATATAGTTTATTTCAGAGGAATGATCCGCTCTAGTGACTTCCAAACGAACCTTTTATTCTATGTCCTGATTAGTTTTGGCTTACGTAGGTCAGAAGCACGAAATCTAATGATTGTATCTAAAGGAATACCTAAAGATTTATATCTTTGGGACGTTAATAAGGCCAGACAATGGCTTTTAAATGAATTTAAAGGTGATATATCATTCGATAAAAAAATGAATTGTTGGGTCTGTAATGTAATAAAAAGAAAGACAGAAAATTTCCAGTGTCAAAATAAAAGTGCAAATCGAGCAATTCCACTTCTTTTTTCACAGAGTGAGTTTACCAGTTTATTACTAGAACATATTACAGCAAGACAATTATGGTTGGAATCTTCAAAACAGACTCATGATTATTTGTTTTACTCCAACTCAAATAATTCTAAAGGCAAAGCAATATGCGGAGGAACAATATATTCAAAATATCGAACTATAATCTCCGGATCAAATAAGGAAGAATACTATTTGAATTTTTCTCCTCATTCATTTCGGCATTTTTTTGCCACTTATTTAATTCGCATTAAGCGTATACCGCTTAGCGATGTATCTCGTTTCCTTGGACACCAATCTGAATCTACGACCAAAAAGGTCTATCTTCACTATTTACCTAATGTTGAGGAGCAAAATAGGGAAAAAAGCAGAGTATCTGACATGCCTAAAACTTTTATTAATGGTAGAAGGAGTAACTAATCTATGGATACAAGTTGGATAGAAATGAAAGATTTTCCTCAAATGAATTCTAAAACACCAGAGATGAGAAGAATACCTGGTCTTATCAAGAAATTAAGACGTGAGTATCCAACAGGTACCGACTGGCTAAATACACCATTAGAAAAAAAGAAAACTATTCTGTGCGGAAATACAAAAGAATATGCATATATAATCGCTTGGATACTTGAACGAAGACTTACGGAAGATCCTAATTATAGAAAAAAGTTTATAAAGTACTTAAGTAAACAAACTAATAAAATGGGCGTTCTTTGTTTCAATTATTCCCTTTATTATAGTTTAATAACTCAGGAAGAAATTGAAAAAATTAAGGAATTAAGACCAAATCGAACAAATTTAGTTATTAACACAATAAGTAGAATTTGTATTTCTTATGGCAAGCCTTTCAAAAACATTACTGATAAAGATTTACAGGATGAAATTATTGATTGGGTTTTTACCAGAGGGGTAACGTCTAGAGAGGGGATACAAAATATTAGATTCTCTCTTGGTTATACAATAAAAGCAAAAATAAAATCTCAGTCACAATCTATGTACCTCGTAGAAAAATATCCGTTTTTAACAAGAGAAATTCAGGATTTTCAAATTCACCTTAAAAATGAAGGCTATGCATCTAACACTATCAGAAAAAAAAACAGTTCTTTAGCCACGTTTTTGTCGTTTTTGGTAGAACAAGAAGTAGAATTAAGGCAATTTAACAAATATGATTTTTTAAAATACAGAGATTGGTTAAGTTGTAGATATAAGAATCCTTCTGTTATATATAACAAGGTTATTGAAACCAAATTATTTATTGAATGGGGTTTAAACGATTACCCCTCCTTTCCAAAAGTAATTGACTGTCCAAATAAATTATTGGCATCACTTAATAAAGCATCTGTGGACCATAATGATAATAACGATGGACTTGCATTTCCGATAGAAAACTTAGCAAACATAATAATTTCTAAGTGCTACGATTACTCTCCGAAGACGGAAATAGAAGCACTTTGTAGGGATTTCTGGTTAATTGTTGGTACATGTCCAGTGCGTTTTGAATTTGCCATTTCACTGTCACATGATTGCTTACAGCCCATGTTAAATGATGATAGACTTTTAGGATTAATATCTGATTATAGAGATAAAGCAGGTAATATACATGGTCACTTTCCTTTTTTTGATCAAATTGGAATTCAAGCTGTCAGAAGACTCCAAAAAAGGTGCGTAGAACTCGGCTTTAAACCAATTTATAATCCTAAGAACAATTTAACATATATTCATTTGTTTCAAATTGAAAGTGGTTTTCTAAGTGATTATACAGTTAGAAAGTTTTTACATGAAAAAATCCTTCCTGGTATTCAAGATCTAGAAAACTACAAAGCAGAAAATGATGGAGAATTATTTAAAATCGGTGCTCATGGTTTTCGTCATCATATTGCTACCATAGTTCAAGCTAGAACAAGTAATACGAGAGCAACTCAATTTATATTAGGACATCATGATATAAAAATAACTTATAAATATTTAAGAAGTAGAGTCTCCAGGAATACACTTCTTTATTCCATAATTGATGGATACGAAAAAAAGACTTTATCCGGTAAATTCTATCTGAAAATAATAGAGTTATGGGCTGACTCTACAATTGAGGATAAAAAGCTTTTTGATGTTCTAACATCAGAAACAGATTTGTCCAATTTTCTTAAGCAATATGGCCGTAAAAGAGATATGGGATGGTGTATGACAGAAGAAAGTTGTGAGAACTTTTATCGGTGTTGGGGCTGCCATCACTTTATCCTTCGGAAGGAAGAAATTGAAGAAGCAATTATTAAACTTGCAAAGCATTTTGTACATCACAAAAATTTAATTAAATCTAGTAAAAACTATACGAATGAAAATCCTGTTGCCGCAGATTCTATAAAGACGATAGCCCTTATTCAAAAAAGATTAACCGATTTAGGTGTCAAACCGGAAGGGATATGGGAGATGGTTAAACTTAAATTGTCAGGAAGGGATATTAAGGAGGCACTTCAGAATGATTAACTTTAACCAGTTACGTAATAATGATGGTTTTTTTATTAGAATAAATAGTGTTGCTATTGAAATGTTTAAAGAAGCCCATTTCACAAAGGAGGAATGGGCCGCTATCGCTTCTAAATCCTACCGCAATAGAATAAAGTTTATTCTCGATACTCCTTTTAATCAAATTATTCAATTTCCAGTTCTGAATTTCGTAAATTCAAAAACAACAGTTCATGAAAGATTAATTCTGAGTTATTTATCTAGACTGGCTCTTTTACAAAGGTATAAATTCCCTCTTGAATATTCAATGCAATTTGACAATCAATTTGGATTGGATTTTGAAAATTTACCTAATTTTCAAATTATCTCTGAATTATTCGATAAGCACTATTTAGAATGGTTCCCGTTAAATGAAAATGACAAAAAGCAAATAAATTTAGATAAAAAACGTATTCTTTCAATTGCTTTAAGATATTGGCTAGCTGGTTATGGTTTAGTAAAAGGTTTAGGGTATGCGAGCATTACACCGGAACTAGTACTTGACCTCGGTTTAAAATATAAAAATAATACGGAAAGAACGCATAGAAATATAGTTTTGTTCAGTTTCCTATTATCAAAAGCAAAGGATTCAGCTTTCACTGAACCTGTACAATTCAGGGGTAAAACGGACTTTTATGAATTGGAAAAAAGAACATGGGAAGAAAATCAGCATGCTCTGAATAGCGAATTAATTAGTGAAATTAAGAATTATGTTTTTGGTTTTTTACTCCAAAGATCAAAGAACAATTGCTATCAGAATTACGTAACAAGGAAAGGCGAAAAACGTACAATTTCCTATGAAAAAATTAATCCGAATTACTGGAATACACAATCACAGCGTTTAAGGAAATTATGTTTCGAATATTTAAATCCTAATAGTATTCATACAATTCAGGATGTTCTTGATGGAAAAATCTTAAATATATTATCTGATTTAAAAGATGATGTTTGCAAAAAATATTTTACCGGAATTGTTTCATCATTTAGAAACTGGTTTGATTATTATAACAATGAACATCAGTTAAATGTAAATAAAAAAAGCTTGCTGCCCAATGTTCGGATGGGAACTTACGATACACAATACGGGAATCACATTAATTTCAGACAAGCAGTGAGATTAATTGAAGTTTTATATGATGATCAATCTCCCTATCATGAAGATAATAGAATAAACTATTTTCGACTCAGACGAGCCTCATTACTTTTGTTGGAGACTGGAAAAAGAGTCCATGAATTAAGTATTTTAAAGTACAATTGTTTGAAAACCAACACTTATGGTGATAACTTTTTACAATTTCATAAGACAAAAACTAAGAAAAACCATAGCATTAAATTAACAAAAGAGGCTGTAAAATGGGTGGACCAATTACAAAAAGTAGCTCCAATTTACCCTATAGAAATGAGTTCAAGTGTATATAGGGGAGGAGATGACTTGAAAGAAACAAGGTTATTGTCCGATAGTTCCGGGCAATTTCCCTTCAATGGTTCATCTGTTACAAATTATTTGGTTAATTTACAAACGAAAATATGGGGTGAGAATTTACCAGGAGGCAGATTTTTAACAGCACATGACCTAAGAAGATTGTGTGCTACATACTTGAAAATTAAAGGCAATACCGATGAAGAAATTGAAGAACAACTGGGACATGACAATTTGCAGTCCCAATATACCTATACACTAACAATTTCAAACGATATATTAGAAAGTTTTAATGAAATTGCAAACGAGGGTATATATGGAATAGATGCGGTAGAGACAGCATGTGATGATTCAAATGTTACATTTGTCCTCGATGAAAATAAAGCTTTGCACGTAACCTCAATGATTTTAGATACCATTCAAGATGAAGAAACTGCAAAATTATTTTTAGATAAATTAATGTTAGACCTTGAAGATTTTGAATTTACTACAGAAGACTCTCAAATGGAGGGTGAAATTCCAAGAGGATTTCCAATGAAAACTCATAACTGCAATGCTCATTCTAAAGTGACATGTTTTCATCATACGCTGAAATGCTATAAGTGTAAGAAATATAGTCCTGACTTAGATATGTTGTTAGAACATAAAGCGGAGCTTGTAAGATGGGTCGTATTCCATCATCATAATGAAAATATGCTTAAAAAAAGTAAGGATTTACATGAAAAAAAGTCGTTGCCTATAAGAATTACTGATATAAAGAGAGATTTGGATGAAACTTTTATAGAATTATTTCAAAAGTTTGAGCTCTTAGAAAGCGAATGTAAGAAAATTGAAAAAGAGGTCCATCAAAAAGCCAAGTCTTATATATCTAAATATTACAAAAAAATGCCTTCTCCTACGGTAACACAAATGACTAATTTTATACAAAATGGAGTGATTTAGTTGGCTAATAAACGCTTTACTAAACAAGAATTAACACGAAGTGCAGCAAGTGCAAAGAGAACCTTTATTAGAAAGGCGAAAAACGGAATATATATCGATCGTAAGATTACTAAAGGGGAAGCAATAGAAAAAATTGCTTCTCTTTTACATGTTACTACAAAAAGTCTTTACAATATTAAAGAACGTAAAGATTACTTAGATGAATGGTATAATAAGCTCCTAAATGAGGTTCATGAGATTAATCAGGAGATTATGACCGAAAAGAATATCACTTCACTTGAAACTCTAAGAAATCTAACCATTGAGCAATTATTAGAAGAATTGAAAATAAGAGATCAAAAACTAAAAGTGTATAGAACGAAGGTATTGAACCAAGAGATATTGATAGAGAAACTAATGAAGAAGGTAATAACTCGATATGATAAAATTGAACCAATATAAATATTATAAAAATTGAGCCTAAGGAAACAGGAAGTCCTTAGGCTGTTAACTGAGAAGGGGAAATCGTTTTTCCCCTTTTTTTGTAGACTTTTAATAATAGGGTGAAATTTAATTAATAAAGGTGAAGAATCTAGATAAACATTGTATGTAGCTGCAATAATCTTGTTTCTCAAGGCTTGTTACATAATTGTATAGCCAATCTTAGGGAGTAATAAAATGAGATTGACTTATCTTTCTAACGCCGGACTATTTTTTCTTTTTATTGGAGAAAAAGAATACTCAAATCTTGCTTCTGGTTAATAGCAACTTGTCTTCAGAATGATAAGAAATGGTTAAAATTTTATTATGAAGATGAAAAATCCTTTACCCACTCTGCATTTTGCAGCCGTTTTAGCTTTACACCATTCTTAACTACTAATCAGGCGGGAATAAGTTGCATAACCCTGTTCTGAGTGAGGAAGGGGTTAAAAAAAGTTGTTTAATTTTGATGTTATTACTTCACCGCTGGTGTTGAAATAATGATGGGAGAAAATAAGCGTTAGAGTATGCTGATGCTCTAAATGCAGTTTTTTTTAGTTAATAAACCAGGCACAAGTGGCTCAACGTTATGCCAAATCAGAAGCGATAAGTGTCAAAGATGCAAAACCCCACGGATTTTAATAGTATTGGATGTGGGTGCACGGTATCTTTTTATAAATTAGAAAGATAAAGAAAATATGCTTCGAAATAAAGGTTATTGGTTTTTAAGGTTTTATATGAAGTTAGGAGTTGTAATTATGGCTATTCCTTTTTGGTTTTTAAAATGGGCATAAACTAAACTATTTCTTGAATAATGGACTCAGTAAAAAAAAGTCCGGTTTTTTTTCCATATTCGGTTAAAAACACAATGAGAAAAGTTTAGTCGGTATTCTTTCGTTTTGGACAATTCTTGAGAGAAATCATTAATTTATAAAATAATTTACTTATCCCCTTGTTTTATATTAGACAAATCGAATTTAATACAAACACCTTAGCTAACTAAGAGAATTAATTCGAGATTGGGGATAAATAAAATGACTGTAAGTAAATCAGCAGGAGAATTGAAATTAATAAATGGAGATGTCTTTAATGAAATTAAAAAGATAGATAGTAATTCTATTCATTTAATCTGTACGGATCCGCCGTATTTTATTTCTAGAAAGACGAATTTTAAAAGTGGTGGCGGTGACCAAAAAAAATATGGTTCTATTTCAATGGAATTTGGTGAATGGGATTTAGAAGAGAATAGTTTAAACTGGTTTTCCCTATTACAAGAATTTAAAAGAGTACTAGTTCCAGGTGGAACAATGGTCATCTTTTACGATATTTTTAAAATGGATGATATATCAATAGTTGCAGAAAAGCAGAAGTTGAAACAACAAAGAATAGGGATTTGGGAAAAAACGAATCCGGTCCCAATTAATGCAAAAGTAAATTATTTGTCAAACTCAAGAGAATTTTTTATATCCTATACTAAAGGGACAAAAAGAACGTTTAATTCTTATTATGATAGGGCTATTTATGAAGCACCTATAGTTAGTGGAAAAGTGAGATTTCACCCTTGTCAAAAGCCGGTTTCTGTTCTCGAAAAAATCATTGCAACTCATACTAATGAAGGTGAAACAGTATTAGATTGTTTTATGGGTTCAGGATCAACAGGACAGGCTGCAATAAACCTAAATCGGAACTTTATTGGTTTCGAATTAGATGACACCTACTTTAACAAAGCTTCGAATGCTTTGCATAAAGATACATGAAGCTAAATGATGTTGTTTCGCTTTAAACCTCCGAAGACTTCGGGGTACCCCTCATGTGACAATTACTAATTGAACTATTCAAGGCTTTAACCCCGAACATAACGATTTGTTTTAAACACCGTTTGCCGCGGTGTTTTTATTTTGAAAAGAAAAATGAAATGTGGAAGTTAGGTGAAAATTTCTATGAATAATTAAGAACGCTTGTCTGGTGTGGATGGAGATGTTCAAATGACAATCTGTGACAAAGGAATTCTAAAGTGGAAGGCAGCTTTGAGTTTACCTGAACAAAAAGCTTTTCAAATAAAAATGAACAAGGATTATTTTTACACATTGCAATGGAATTTGTTTCCCCTGCAAAGTTTACTGTAGGGGAAAAGAGGGGGTTAACTGAGAGTATACAGGGGTAATACATCGTTTAGATCCAATAACTAAGATGATTTATTTAGAGTTGGATAAAGAAAAAAGAATACATAATGAAAATAAAAATTTGAGGATATTATAACAGTAGAAATAACTTATGAAACGGTTGAAAACTGATTTAAAACATTACTAGAAGTAGATAAAAGTAAACTATTAATCTATTTGAATAGTATCTAAACAGTAAGTTCAATTCCTATTAGGATCAAGCTGATAATTTTGATAATTCCTACTATTGTATATAATAGTAGGAATTAATTGAACTTAGGTGTGTTAAAATGGCCCGTACTTAATCAAATGAGCTATAATTACAGCTATAATCCCTATTCCATATTGTATTAGAATCAGTGGCCAGACCCATTTTGCCCAACGTATCCAAGGAATCCCTGCAAGGGTTATAGCCGCCATGAAATACCCTGATGTTGGAAAAATAATATTCCCAATTCCATCCGCTATGGAAAAAGAAAGTACAGTTGTCTGTCTAGTAACCCCAATTAAATCTGCCAATGGTCCCATAATTGGCATAGTTAAAGCAGCTTGTCCACTTCCAGATGGAACTACAAAGTGAATAAGAGCTTGGAGTATAAACATTCCTACAGCACTAAACACTGAAGGAACATGTTGAAGGACAGAGGAAGTATGATGTAAAATCGTATCGATGATATGTCCTTGTTCAAGAACGATTAATATTGCTCTAGATACTCCAATAACTAGGGCTCCTGTAATTAACCCAGCTGAACCTTTCATAAATGAATGAACGATTTGATCTGCTGAAAGTCTGCCGACAAGACCTATGAGAATTGCTAGTATAATAAAGAGAGCTGCAATTTCTGTAATATACCAGTGAAATTTGATTACACCAAATGCTAAAAAAATGAAATTAAGTAAAAAACAAAAGAGAACCCATTTATGTCTTCTTTCAAAAATAACAGGGGAGTTCAGTATTTGCTCTAAGTTTATATCCTGATAATCCCCAAAATACCCAAGAGTACGGTCTTTCTTGACTTTCATGGCATGTTTGTAAACAAATCCAACCCCTACTACATACATCACAATAAACAATAAAATCCGATATGTGATTCCAGAGAAAAGGGGAAGGCCAGCAATTCCTTGGGCAATGCCAACGGTAAAAGGGTTCATGACTGCCGTTGTAAAACCAATCGAAGCTCCTATTAATACGATGGCTGTTCCAGTAAATACATCAAATCCTAGAGCGATGGCAAGTGGAATAAGAATTGGAATATAGGCTAGGGTTTCTTCAGCCATTCCCATAAGAGATCCTCCCAATGCAAAGAATAACATCATAACGGGAATTAACCATTTCTCCTTGTTAGCGAACTTTCTTGACATAACTACCATTAAAGTCTCGATTGTACCGGTAGCTGTAAGGACACCGAATGTACCTCCAATAATAAAAACAAAAAAGATGATATCGGCTGCTTCCACCATTCCGGTGTGTATGGCTTTGAAAAAACTAAAGAATTGAACGGGTGATTGATCTATTCTGGTAAAGGATCCTGCATCTACTATTTCACGTCCGTTTTGTTCAACCCTTTCATACTCTCCTGCCGGAATAATGTGGGTCAGTATAGTGGCAACCAATAGTACGAATAGCAGCAAAACAAATACGTCGATTGTTTTACTTTTATTTGTTTTTTCACTCTTCACCTCTTCTATTTTCTGTTGTAATTGAACCAAGTTATTTCCTCCCTCTCTTTAAATTCATAACATTACTTTTGTTTCATCTGTTATTAAAATATTAGAATTATTCTGTTTATTTAACAAATTGAAAAATCCTATAGTTACAATTTGATAAATTAATAGTATTGTTTTTTTTCGTTTTATTAAATGAAACAGTAAATTTATTAATTTTCCATAAATTCTAATTTTAATGATAAATGTTTACTAACTATAAAAAACTTCAATTACAACCATAAAACCTTTTAATTAGTTGTATTACAACGATTTATATACAATTTAACAATAAAGAGTATTCTATTGTATGCGAATTGGAATTTAAATCAGTTACTAGGGGGAATAAAAATGGTCACAGCTGAATTGAATAAATTAACAAAATGGGCAATTGAACATAGGCGATATTTTCATCAGTATCCCGAATTATCTGGCGAAGAATTTGAAACACGTAAATATATTAAACAGCATTTGGACAAGTTGAATATCGAAATATTAGATTATGAACCTCCGAGCATAGTAGGATATCTTAAAGGTACAGAAGGTAGCACAACTATTGCCCTTAGAGCCGACATGGATGCACTTCCTGTTGTAGAAGAGGGTGAAAAAAGTTATATTTCACAAAAACCTGGAGTTTCTCATGTTTGTGGACATGATGGACATATGGCTGTGTTATTGGCGGTAGCCAAGTGGTTGTCCGAACATAGAAGGGAAGTAAAACCAAATATCGTTTTTATTTTTCAATCCTCAGAAGAAATGTCTCCTAGTGGTGCTGAATCTTTAATACGACAAGGGGTATTAAATGAAGTCGATATAATTTTTGGAATTCACTTGTGGCAACCCCTTCAGAAGGGGAAGATTGGAATATGCTCTGGTGCGATGATGGCATCAGTAGATGATTTTTGTATTACGATCGAAGGAAAAGGAGGACATGGTGCTTCACCTCATGAAACAGTAGATTCTGTTTATATATCAAGTCATATTATAGGAGCACTTCAATCTATTATCAGTAGAAGAATTGATCCACTGGATCCAGCTGTTATATCTGTTGGGAAAATAGAAGCAGGAACTTCTTACAATATCATTCCTACAAAGGTATCCATGTATGGGGCAATACGAACTTTATCAAATGATACAAGACATTATATTTGTAGCGAAATGAAGAAAGTAATTGAAGGAATTTGTAATAGTTTTGGAGCGAATGGATATTTAGAATTGTTCGGGGGATTATCTCCTGTGATTAATGATAAAGAAATGAGCCGTTTTGTAGGGCAGACAGTCAAAACAGTGTTTGGGACAGAAGTATTAGTTCACGTAGAACCTACCATGGCATCGGAGGACTTTTCTTGTTATTTAGAAAAAAGAAAAGGAGCTTTTATTTTTGTAGGAACTGGAGGAGAAAAGAGCGCCTATCCACATCATCACCCCAAATTTGACTTAGATGAGGATGTTTTAGAGACGGCAATAAACTTATTCATAGGACTTGTACTAAATTATGACGAATAGTCCAATTTGGATCATTTGTTGAAAAGATAGCATTTACTAAAGAATATTCAAACAGTATTAAACAAAAAAAGTCCTGAATAACATCAAATATATTATTCGAGGACTTTTTGTTTAATATGAATAGAAAGCAAAGCACATTCTTTACTATATGGTAGCTACCCAAGCATCCTTTAATAAGTCACTAAAGGAATTAATAGTAGCACCTTCTGTTCGTGTTTTTAAATAAATTAAAGATGTTTCAATCGTTTGAGTACAATAATGTAAAGGAACAAGTAGTCCGTTGGCAAGTTCTTCTTTAATGACATTTTCTCCGAGTAAAGCAATCCCTGTTTGATTAAGTACAGCACGTCTAATGGTTTCATCACTTCCACCGAATTCGATGATAGATGCCGGTCTATAATCCATCTCAAAAAAGCATTGTTTAATTAGCGTATCAAAGCTACAGTTTCCATGAAAGGCTAGAAAAGGATATTTTTCTAATATTTTTTCTTTAGTGTTATCTTTAAATATTTCTGCAGCAACTACAAGTACTGCCCTTTCTTCACCAAGAACATGACTTTCAATATCTTTATGGTTACATTCACAAGCAATAATTCCTATATCTGCTTCATTACTAAGGATTTTTTCAATAACGTCCAGACTATTGGAAGGAATAAGTTTTAATTTAACTTGTGGATGAAGGTTAATATAGGCATTTACCAAAATGGATAGGTAGTGACTACAGTAGTATTCAGATGCAGCAATAGATAGTCTTCCAGATGGACCATTCAATTCCTCCAGGTCTCTTTCTAATTCCTCGACAACATTAAACAACTTATCTGTATGTTTTTGCAACTTTTTACCTGCGGGAGTTAAAAAAGTATTTTTTCCAATGCGAGTAAAAAGTGAATGACCAAGTTCTCTTTCTAATACTTGAATTTGTAACGTAATAGTTGGTTGTGTGTATCCTAAAATTTTAGCTGCCTTTGTCATATTCAGTTGTTGAGCAACAACCTGGAAAGTTTTCAAGTTTCTAAGCTCCATACTTTTTCCTTTCATACCTGAAAAAATAGATATAAAATTTGCATTTAACAGTTATTAAATTTTTCTATGGTTACCATTAAATTAATTAATTTTATCCCTATTTTAACCTGTGATAAATTTATTACGGGCACAATTTAGATGATATTCATACTATCAGAAGATGAATATAAAGGCAAAATTCTTGGGTTAACATTGAAAATTAAAAGTATAATTAAAATTAGGATCATCTTACAATATAGAGGGTTTAAAACTCTTTATAGTTAAATAGATTTAAGTTAAATCAAACTCATATACTGAAAGGGGGATTAAGATAATTGCAACTATTAATAGTAATTTAGGGAGTTGGCTTGTTTCTTGATAATATATTAGCTAACTATACGTTTATAGCTGATTACTGAATTAGGATAAATTAGAATCTCTTGCAATCTTTTTGTTGTGGGAAATCCTTATTTTAACAGGCTACATTAATGCATTACAATCGAAAATAAAAGGTTGAATAAAAACTAAAAATAACTATAAGGAAAAAGAGGCCCATGCATATTTAATAAGAATATGTGCTGGGCCTCTTTTTATTTAATTTTATAATTAATTTTTGGAGATACTAAATCACTAAGTTTATTTAATAGATACTATTAAATTAATCAATTTTTCACTTTGTTAAGACTGTGATAGATTTAATTGGAACTTAGTAGTGGCAACTACTTTGAAGATAAAAAAATTAAAGGAGGAAATAACTTTGTTCCCATTTAGAGTTTTAAATCAGGAAAATATTAAAGATTTATTAGACATGAGAACTGCAATAGAGTTGGTAGAAAGAGCTTATACGTTGAAGGAGAAAGACGAGGCTTCTTTATTTCCGATGGTATTTCATGAGTTTAAACCTGGTAAAGCAGATATGGATATTAAGTCAGGAGAATTAGTAGGTGCTAATATCTTTGGTCTTAAATTAGTTTCATGGTTTGGGGACAATCCTTCTAAAAACCTTCCGGCCGTTGTAGGGACAGTTCTAGTGTTGGATAGTCGTACAGGAGCGCCGCTAGGTATCATGAGTGGAGAGTTTATTACTATGATGCGCACTGGAGCTGCTGGAGGTATAGGAGCCAAATATTTGGCAAGAAAAGATTCAGAGTATCTCGTTTTGGTTGGTTCAGGACATTTAGGACCTTACCAAATTATAGCTACTTTGATGAGTATGGAGAATATCAAAAAGGTAACTGTTTACAACGCTAATTCTTTTGAACATGCTAATGATTTTTGTAAATCGATTAAGGATAAATTATTGGAACTTCTTGCTCCTTATAAAGTTATAGATGAAGAATTTTATAATCAAATGCTTCAAAGAATTAACATTTCATTTGAAGCAACACAAGATATTCAACAAGCAACAGAACAAGCTGATATCATTATCACTGCAACTCCAGCCCGTAAACCTATAATTAAAAAAGAATGGGTGAAACCAGGAACGCATATATCGTGTATAGGTGCAGATATGGAAGGTAAGCAAGAAATTGATGAAAACCTTTTTGTTAACTCAAGAGTGTTTGTAGACGATGTGGGTCAAGCCATTAGTGTCGGTGAGACTGAAATTCCGTATAAAAAAGGACTTATTGCAACGAATCAAATTGAGGAAGAAATAGGTAGTGTGATTTTAGGTAAGGTTGCCGGTCGTGTTACTAATGAAGATATTACGATTTTTGATAGTACGGGAATATCTTTACAAGATTTATTAACAGCTAACTATCTTTTAGAACAAGCAACTGAAAAGAAACTTGGTCTTATTACAACACTTTAATATATATATACAAAGGAGATTTATTATGAATATTAAAACATTTGCAGTTGAACAATGGATGAATGAATACGAAGTGGAAGCTGTGTATAATATTGCAGAGACTTGTGTAGATTCGATAACAGTAAACGAATTAATCTCAATAGATGGAACGGATCCAGAAAAATTTCTAGTTGATTTGGGCAAGAACAGATTAACGTATGGGCATATTGAGGGCTCTCCAGACTTTAGAACATTAGTAGCAAATCAGTATCAATCTCTTGATGCTGATAATGTACTAGTAACAAATGGTGCCATTGGTGCAAACTTTTTATTACTTTATACTCTTATCCAACCAGGCGATCATGTAATTGCTGTCCATCCAACATATCAACAATTATATGAAGTTCCTACATCATTTGGCGCAACTGTAGACTTATTGCCTTTACGAGAAGAAAATAATTATTTACCGGATTTAAATGAGCTGAAATCCTTAGTGAATGAAAAAACAAAAATGATTATAATTAATAATCCCAACAATCCCTCCGGCGCTATTATCGAAAAAGAAATGCTTGAAGAGATTGTAGAGATTGCTCGTTCTTATGATGCTTATATCCTTTGTGATGAAGTATATCGTAGGTTATTACAAGAAGACGATCTAGTAGTTCCTTCTATTGTAGATTTATACGAAAAAGGTATAAGTACATCTAGTATGTCAAAAGTGCTCTCATTAGCGGGTTTACGACTTGGGTGGATAGCCGGACCAAAAGAAGTAATTTACGAGTGTTTTAGACATCGTGATTATACAACGATCAGTTGTGGTATGTTAGATGATATTTTGGCAGTACATGCTTTGAAGAATTATGACAAAATTTTAGATCGTAATCGTAAAATAATTAAAGAAAATTTAACTATTTTAGACGCATGGGTCGAACAAGAACCTTTAATTTCTTATGTTAAACCACGTGCTGGTACAACTGCTATGCTTAAATATGATCTTCCTGTTTCTTCAGAAGATTTTTGTATTGGCCTCTTCAAAGCAAACGGTGCATTTCTCACGCCTGGTTCTTGTTTTGATATAGAAAGTCATGTTCGAATCGGTTACGCCTGCAAAACAGAAGTTTTAGAACAGGGGCTTCAAAAAGTATCAGAATACCTTCGAACATTTAAATAATTGATATTTAAAATTATCTTAAAGAAATTTTAAATACAATGGCCAAAGATCATCCTATTTGTCAGATGCTTTAGCAACTCTCGAGATAAAACAAAGAAGAGAATTTATTTGGAATTAGAAAAACCTAAAGAATAAAAAATCATTGGCGTATTCCTGGGTTAGGATTAATGATTAGAAATGAAATTATTAATCCTAATACAGGTAAAACAGATGGTGATGCTATGAATAGAATTTTAGATTTTTTCTTTAGAGCAGGGAGCACTATTTTATTTCTGTAGAAACAAAAGTGAAGTTATTCAAAGGTTCCTCTGTTAACAGCTAGTAAAGAACAATTCGATAAAGGGTTAAGCTTGATAGAGTATTATCAAATTATGAAAAAACACTAAACTAAAAAGTTGTTAAAAGGGACATCAAAATTAAATAAATCTCAGAGTTTCATAGATTTTTAGCATTAATAATGTCTTATTATATGACTTATTTTGGATAAAGAGAGAGCAATACTAGATTACGCTCCATATAAATCTATTTTGAAAAAATAAGTGGGGAAGAATTATGGAAAGAATTATTGAAGAGATTAAAGTTATTGCAAGATGTTTAGATGCACTCAGTAATATAGTATATAAAGATTTTCAACTTTCTAGGGGACAGTACTTGTATCTCATTCAAATCTGTGAACACCCTGGAATAATTCAAGAAAAGATAGCTGAAGTGATTAAAGTGGACAGAACTACAGCAGCTCGCGCTATAAAAAAGTTAGAAATAAATGAATTTATAAAAAGAGTAGGTGATAAGGAGAATAGAAAAATAAAAAAACTATTCCCTACAGTAAAAGGAAAAGAAATATATAAACTGATAGAAAAAAAAGAGAAACACTTTAATGCAACAGCTCTTCAGAGTATTAATATTGAAGAACAGAAATTAGTTTTAAATCTTATTCAAAGAATAAGAGGAGATATTGAAATTGATTGGCGGCTTATAAAAAAGGGTTCTGGTACAATAACTCCAAGATAATTACAATTAATCTCTAAATCATGGACACATTGTTACTATTAATTTAAAAAAGGCCGATGATTAGTTATGGGAAAATAAAATTTATTTAAGTGGAAACATTATCAGCCTGACATGATTTTGTGAACAGAGAGATGGTATCTACGGTACTACTTGAGCTTTCGTAAATTACTGGTGACGATGGAAGCACGTGGCGTATCGATGACTCACTCAACATTATGCGCGGGTTCATCATTACAGATCGGAATTAGATGAAAGAGTACGGCGTACTTATAAGCAATGACTCTTGGTGCGTCGATGAACGTATATCAAAGTAAATGGTCAATGGATGTATCTGTATCGTGCAGTGGATTCCTAATTTTTTTCTCAGTAAAACGGGTGACAAAAAAGGCTGCGAGCGCTTCATCAAGGAAGCATTGCTGTCTTTTCATGTATCTAAACCTCGACTCATTCCGTTCGATAAGAATCAGGTTTAAATATAGGGGAAAACATATCTGAAGGATGCAACTTAGTATTTGAATAAATAGTTCAAAATCGAGTTTCCATAGTTGATGATTTTATGGAAACTCGAATTAGCATGGAATGCGTGTGATAACTTACTCTTTTAGTCCTTCAATGGTTTTAATGATACTTTCTAATCCGCCTTTTAGCTGCTCCACAGTAGGCCAAGCATACCCGATTCTAAAGTGCCTATCACTCATTTCGAACCATCTGCCTGCACCCACCAAAGTTCCATACTTTTCAAATAAAACCTTATAGAACTCGTTTGTATCAATATTTACATCAGATTTTATCCTTGGGAAGCAAATCACTCCTCCCTGCGGTTCAACCCACTCAATATAATCCTGTTCGTTCATCCATTGTTTCACTATGTTGAATTTCAATAGATTATCCGCTCTTGTACTTTCCAAGAACCTGTCCCTATTCTTAAAGACATGATAAGCAATTTCTTCATCAAACACCGAATTACATATGGATATCTGCTCTTTAGTTGCCAAAAAGGCCTCTTTTAAATCTTTATCTCGTGTAGTAAGCCAACCCATTCTGATTCCCGGCAGCCCATAAGCTTTTGATAGCGATTCAACACTGATTGCTTTCGAACTGAGCGAGGCTGCAGTTGGCAGTTTCTCTCCAATGGTTAAATCTCTATAGGTTTCGTCTACTACCAAATAGCAACCGTGTTCTTCAGCAATTTCAATAAGTTCGTTCAGCTTAGCCTCGGAAATCATGACTCCAGTTGGATTATGTGGATATGTGATGCTTATTATCTTTGTCTCCGGTGTCATTAAGCTTTTTAATTCATCCGTATCAACCTCAAAGTTATTTTCAAAGTTGAGGTTCTGTAAATTAGTGGTTATTCCCAAAGATCTTGGAACTTCAATGTTTGTAGCATAGTTAGGTTTTACTACTAATATATGGTCACCCGGATTAAGAAGGGTTGAGTGTATAATAAACAATGCCGCACAAGCACCATTGGTGATAAATACCTGATCCGCCTCCATATTATAGTGTTCTTGGGCTATTATTTCCCGGAGTTCTTTTTTGCCGCTATGATCCCCATAAAAGATGGTGAGATTTTCAAAGGTAAAATCTAAATCAGCGAAACGACGATCAGCGATTGAGCTCTCCGACAAATTATACTTGATTTTTTCGTATCCAAGCTCCTCGGGTGATTCCTTTTCAATTGTCATTCTCTTAAACCACATATATATATATCCTTTAAAATTAAATAATGACTTTACTCTACTTTCTAAAACTACCTTAAACTAGTAATAGTAGTTGACGTGAAACAATGTTCACCATTCATTTAAATGATTTACTTTTTCCTCTTTGTAGTGTCAATCCATTTATGAGATTAATACTCCTCTCCTTTCAAGTGAGTATATTTATATTTAAACAAAATCTGAACTGATGAAAAGATACAGTTTTATTTCATTCAAATAGGACAGATTAGAATTCTGAAACAAATATCACTGTTAAGATACTTGGCATTTCCTATACATATTGGTAATGAGTTTTCTTGGGGAGGCAGAGGTAATGGAGATGGTATCTAGAAACACTTATTCACCAAATTAGTGCTCAAAAAGAGAAACCATTTATGCAAATTGAAATTTAAATCAACTGTAGATGTTGAAATTGACCAAGTTGGAATTACTAAATAATACAATTTGGCTTCGCTGATGAAGAGTGTTAAAAGAATCTTGCGTATAATACATATAAAATAACTCTTTTGTTAGAGGGTTTTCTTCCAGCCTCTACTAGTATTTAATTCAACCGGACTTTTAAGGTTAGTTATTCTCCACCTAGACTTCTTTGTTCTTTCAAGTCTTAGAGTGGAGAGACTGCCTCATAGTGTGGGATAGACAAATTTAGAATTCCTTACATGAGGAATAGATCGGTCTTTTCAATTGAATGACTTTTTCTAGTATCCCTTGTTTTTTAGATAAAAATAGAATTTAATTCATAGACCTTAGTCAGCTAAGAGAAAATATCGATGGGGGAAAAATAAAATGACTTTTAGTAATTCAGCAGATGATTGGAAAGATCAATTTATAAACAAAGTAGAGGAATTGAGCATACCGGCTCAGTATTATTTGTTTCGTAATTTATTAGAACAAACTTTATGTTATTCAAATAATTTGAGCGACAAAACAAGATGGATTCTTATGCACATCTTAGCAGCCCAAGTGAAAACCTTGAAACAGTTTGATAAGGATACATTCTATGAGTATCTATTAAATGATATAGAGCTGGAGAAAAAAAAAGGGTTGTAGAATAAACTATTTCAGGATTGATTCCATTTTAAAGAAATAAAGCAAAGAAATAGTAAGGATAAATCATACATTTAGCTAAAAATGGGGGAATAGGGGATTGAAATTAAATACTTAAAAAGTTAACAAAGACTTTTTATAACTCAAAAACAATCATTAACCTGCTTATCTACTTACTAACCTGATAACTTGTGATGTTAACAGCTGATCAGAAAGGAATGACGAGGATAAAGTTTTATAAAGAAGAAAGAACAGAGTGAAGAGTAGAACTTTTAGGTGATTTTGTTTTATCAATTGATAGCTTACTCACGTATTAAGTATGAAATTCCATACTCATTATAGTCTGCCTTATGGGATCCTTTTTGTTTTCTGGTAATTTGTGGGGTGCATTACAGGTTTAGTTATGCAACTATTAGATTCTCTAATTGAAGAGGAAACGTAATTAATTACACTTGGGCTATTTGTATGTATAACTAAAAAAAAACACCGCTAATTTGAACTGCACCCCAATTGTTAGACACATCTAACAATTGGAGGTGCAGTTTCTTTTTGTCCAAATTTACAGCACAACAGAAAATACAAGCCGTACAAAGATATATTGAAGGTACAGAGGGACAGGAAAGCATAGCTAAATCTATTGGTGTTACCTCTGGAGTATTAAACACTTGGATTCGACAGTACCAATTTCATGGAGAGAGTGCATTTGTAAAACGCTATACAACTTATACGGTAGAAGATAAACTGAAAGTACTTGATTATATGAACTTACAGGGGACGTCTCTCCGTGAAACTGCTGCGGTTTTCAATATTCCGTCACCTTCTACCCTATTACTTTGGCAAAAACAATGTGAAGCAGAAGGAGTAGACGCCCTTAAACCAAAGAAAAAGGGGCGTCCATCCATGAAAAAAGAAACGAAGAAACCACTAGCAGAAGGATCATTAGAAGCATTAAAGGCTGAAAATGAGCGTTTGCGTGCGGAGAATGCCTTTTTAAAAAAGTTGAAAGCCTTAGTTCAGGAAAGAGAATCGTAAGAACGCAAGAAAAAGCGAAAGTAGTGTACGAACTAAGGGGAGAATTTAATTTAAAGCTACTTCTGTCGCGAATATCGCACGGAGCACCTATTATTATTGGAGAAACGCCTTCGAGCGTCAGGATAAATACGTGGAGATAAAGTCTGTCATCGAAGAGATATTTCAGACGAATAGAGGGAGATATGGATATCGACGCATCACCTTAGAATTACATAATCGGGGCATTGTGATTAACCATAAAACGGTGCTTCGATTGATGAATGAGCTGGGGTTAAAGTGTCTGGTACGTTTGAAAAAATACCGTTCGTACAAAGGTAAGGTTGGAAAGATTGCACCCAATATTCTCGAGCGTAAATTTTAAGGCAACAAAGCCAAATGAAAAATGGGTCACTGATGTGACGGAATTTCATCTAAACGGTGAGAAGTTGTACTTATCGCCCAGTCTTGATTTATTTAATGGAGAAATCATCGCCTACAATATCGAATCACGTCCTATTTACCCTTTAGTCTCCAAGATGTTAGACCAAGCCATAATGCGATTGGATTCGGAAGATTCACCCATCCTTCATTCGGATCAAGGCTGTCATTACCAAATGAAACCATATTCACATACCTTGAAGAAACATGCGATTACACAAAGCTTGTCTCGGAAGGGAAATTGTCTCGACAACGCTGTCATGGAAAACTTCTTTGGCTTATTAAAATCCGAATTGCTTTATTTACAGAAGTTCGACAGCATGAAGCATTTTAAACAAGAACTAGAAGATTATATTTATTATTACAATCACCAACGAATTAAGGTGAAATTAAAAGGCATGAGCCCGGTTGATTACCGGGTTCATGCCCTCAAGGTTGCTTAACCAAATAAAGTGTCTAACTTTTTGGGTTCACTTCAATTTACGGTGTTTTTATTTATACATTTTCTCTCACTTTTCTACAATAGCTATTTCAAAAAAGATTGGATCATTTCAGTAACCTTTTGCCGTTGATCAGAGGATAACTTTTTTGCTGTATTGATTAGATTAACCAAATCGCTAGGCGTATCATCGTTAATCTCAAATATATCAATAATGCTAATTTCTAACGCTTCAGAAATTTTTAGAAGTGTTTCTATAGTTGGAGATATAGCATTCCTTTCTATTTTACTAATATTGGACTGACTAATTCCTGATAAATGTTCAAGTTGGGTACTAGATATACCTTTAGCTGATCTTAAAGTTTTCAATTTTTCACCCAAATTTATCATAATAAATCCCCCGTTAATACTGTTTATAAAAAAAGAATTTTTTATTTATATAAGTGGAAACATCATAGCAAAATTGTTATTAAAAAAACGCAATTAGTCGAAGTTGACTATTTTACGTTTAAAAATATTCATATATGACTATAATGAACATTAGAAGTTGTTCTTGGAGGTGAGAAAATGTCAATAGATACAAAAAGACTCAGTATTGGAAAGTTATTAGGGAGTGTTAATGAAGTCTTTCGAATACCTTTATATCAAAGGCCATATAATTGGGGTAAAGATCAATGGAATGATCTATGGGAAGATTTAATCAGATTAGATGGTGACCAAACACATTTTCTGGGGTTTATCATTACCATAAGCCAAGAACGGCAAAAAGGTTTTGGGTATTTTGAGGTAGTTGATGGACAACAACGAATTACAACAATTCTAATACTTTTAACTGCAATTCGTGATTTAGCAGAAAAAATTGACAAGGATCGAGCGGCCTATATAAATAATTACTTTTTAAAAAGTTCTACAATAGATGAAATTGAAGCCAAGCTAATATTAGGAAGGAAGGATAACAAATTATTCAAAAAATTAGTTGAAAAAAGTATTAAAAGGGAAGAAATAAAAAATGAAAAAATCATTCAAGCTTATAATTTCTTTTTAGAAAAGTTACAGGATAGTAAACTGCAATGGCAGCACATCTATACAAAGTTATTGGGGTCATTGGATCTTGTATTAATGGTTACTGATTCATATTATGACGCGTTCAGGCTTTTTGAGACCCTAAATAACCGCGGATTATCCCTTTCGTCCGTTGATTTGATTAAAAATTATTTACTAAGTAAATTTTCAGCCAATGAATCAATGTTGGATGAATGCATTGATATTTGGGATAGTATCATTGAAAATATTGAGGATATTGAGTCGGTCCGACACGATAAGGTTCGTTTCTTTAGACATTATTTGTTCTCTATTGAATATGGTGTAGTCCCAATACCTAAACTTTATTCGAAATATCAAAAGTTGATTGATTCAAATGATAATTTATTGAGTTTAGTTGAAGATATATGGTTAAAATCTGAAATGTATTTAAAGCTGTATAATGGATTATTAGGCATAAAGGAGGTGGATGATCGGCTAAATACGTTAGTGCGTATAGAAGCAACTACCAGCTACCCCCTTCTAATTAAGTGTCTCTCCGAGAATCTTAATAAAGAGCAATTGATATCAATTTTGGAGGCTATTGAAGTTTTTACATTGCGAAGAAGTATATGTAATATTTCAACACGAGACATTGATAGAATTTACAATCATTTGGCTTTAGAATCGTTCAATAAAGAAATGCCAGTTTCTTATATTGTTGATTATCTTAAGAGGAGAACCCCATCTGATACTGAATTCTATTTAAACTTCCAGAACCGGGATTTTACAAGGTCAGCACAAACGAAATATATCTTAGAAATGATAGAAAATGCTCTAACAAACAACACAAGAGAAAAAACTATAAGTGGTCGGAGTGATGTTCACATCGAACATATTATGCCAAGGGAATTACTAAGGAAAAGAAATAAAATCATTGAAAATTCTTGGCAAAAAGAACTAGGGACAAGAGCTTCTGAATACTCAATGTTTGTTAATAGAATTGGGAACCTTACGCTGCTTGGGAGCGAATTAAATATTACTGCTTCTAATTATCCTTTTCTTGAAAAGAAAAAAAAATATGAGCAATCCATCATAATGTTAACCAAAGAAATTTGCCAAGAAGACAAATGGACCTTCGAAGAGATAAATATAAGGAGTGTGTATCTTGCGGGCATAGCTAAGAAGATATGGAATTTCAATAATATATAAAGTAGAGGGGTGTGAAGAATTATCCCTCTTTGTTATTGGTGTTGGCTATAATATCAAGTATTAAAAAAAGCGTTGCTGTTAGCAATGCTTTTTAACTTAGAAGAATAAGTTTTTAATTTTGTTAGGTAATTAACGCGCAGATTGGCCATCAATTCTTTTAGCCGCTAATCCTAAACTTAGCCGCGTGTTTAAAGCCGTGATTTTTTTGATCGAGCCTTCTTATCTAACGTGTTAAGATCCAGATATGAAGAGAAATCTTGTTTTATTTTTGCTATATAGGATGCTTTGTTGAGTGCAAAATCATACATTTTATCGACAAAATAAGATTCATCATCGTAAATTACACTATCAGCAATGTAATATTCACTTATATTTTCATCCAACACATCTGGATTCCCGACTAAAGCAGCTTCAATAATTTCTTCTTCATTATTCTCCAACATTTCTTTTGCAAGCCTAGTTATCGTTTCCGTATAGAAAATTTCATCATAAAAGATCGTGTCTTCTGGTAAGTCCCAGCCAAACAAAGAACCAAACTCTTCTTCTACTCCTGTATTGGTAACTATAGTTTCTAGAAAACTTTCATTTTTAACCGCATACACGTTTTTTGAAGCATTATTTAAACGATCTATGACCCAAATTAAATGTTTTATGATTTCAGCCTCTTTATCAAAACCAATGTATTTTAAATAATCATTATACTCATCACCATTGGGGAGAAATGATTGAATATGCCAACCAGGATCCATTTTAAACAAAGGGATATAATATTTTCCAGCATTGCAAATCGCACCAATGTAATCATCTCTTTCTAATGCTACTTTAATAATATTCTTAAGGTTCTCCTCTCGCTCTGTTATTTGCTTACTGTCATATACTTTAATTAAATCAAAATTTATATTGTATTTTTCTCGGTACTTTGTAAAATCTTGAGATTTTAATATTAAATTAAATACCTCTTCTGTCAAGGACGCATTGTAATAGAACTCTGGGTCAGGTGATTTTACCGTTTTTTTAGAAAACACAGCTTTCTCCGGATCAATCTTGTAAATCACACTATTAAAGATATATTTATTACCTTTTCTTGCAATTGTAGCCCAATTTTTAGTGATGTTATTATCTCGGTTTAATTCAAATTTAACTGTATAAAATTTGCCTTTCTTATTTTGTTTTACAACTAAAATTTTTATCTCCACTTTTTTCAACACCTCAAATCTATGAAAGAAAAAGAGCTTAATATTAATGACAAAGAGAGAAGCTTTATGTTCCAAAAACCGCTAACAATGCCCAAAAGAAACGCTCCTGAAAACGGGAATGTTTAGTTCGCGATGCATTTTTGTAAGCGTAAGACACGCAATAGTAATTTATGATTAGGATTCATTGATTACTGCTCTAACTATACTCAGAATTATTGATTAGTGAATAAATTTTTCTAAATTTTTTCGCTTAGTAACTTAACGGAGGTTGCTGCGGTAACCTTTTTATTACGGAACTAAGGGGCAGCATTCCTGTAATAAATGAAGTTTAAAGAGAACAAGTTTGTGAAGAAATCTACTTAAACTAACGGGTGCGTTAGCTGAAGATTGGAGCTGTCTTTAAGGCAGCATTTTTGTATGAAAACACTTTAGTGAAAGGCCATACTTAAATAAGCCCACCATATTCTAATTTTTTTGAAGGACGTAAATGTACTATGTCGTTAATTTAACTGGTTATGCAGTTTGTTGTTCAGATGGATTGATTGTATAGCCTTTCTTTTTTAGGTATTCGATCATTTTTAATTCTTTGTTATTTTGTTTTTCTTCAAGGTAATTTGAGCCTAGTTCTTGATAGGGTTCCCCTGTTTTTAAGATGTTGTAAGCAATCGTTAGTAGTAAATGAGCAGAAGCGATTCGTCCCTTCATTTTTCCCTGCCTTTTGGTAATCCTTTTTCGATGTGAAGCAATTCGATTATTTTGCCTTGATGTCGCTAGTACACACTCTACAGCCATCGTTTTCAAAGCTTTGTTACCTTGTGTGGTTTTACTCGTTTTTTTTACCAGCACTTTCGTAATTTCCAGGACTCACACCAGCCCAAGAGGCAAGATGTTTAGCTGACTTAAATACGGACATATCAACGCCCATCTCTGCAATAAAAGTAGCTGCGGCAGCTTTGTTCACACCAGGTATTCCATCCAATAATTCTACTTCTTTACGATAGGGGGACAGGAGTTGATCGATTTGTTTTTCCAATTCTTCTATGGCTTTTTCTAAATAACTCATATGCTCCCAATGGTAACGCAACATATCACGATGATGACGGCGAATACGACCATTAATTGCACTGGCAATGTCAGTAATACTTGCTTTTGTTCGCCAATCCACCATTTTTCGAAGACCATCGGTCTCTATTTTTTCACCGTTTAGAATCGCTTCAAGGATACGGCGTCCCGATACACCAAAAATGTCTGATAGTACGGATGTTAGCTTGATATTAGCATCTTGAAGAATTTTGTGAATGCGATTCTGCTCTGAGGTGCGATGATGAATCAATTTTTTTCGATAACGAGTAAGATCTCGTAAATCACGAATATCCTCCGGTGGAACAAAATTGCTTTCAATAAGTCCGCATCTTAGAAGCTTGGCAAGCCATTCGGCATCTTTCACATCAGTCTTACGCCCTGGAACATTTTTGACATGTCTGGCATTGGCCAGAACAAGGTGAAAAGAACCTTCGAGTATATTCCATATTGGTTTCCAGTAGACTCCGGTACTTTCCATCACAACATCGGATACCTGAAGGGTAGCGAGCCAATCACTTAAAGCGAGGAGTCCCGTTGTTGTAGTTGAAAATGTTTCAATAGAGGTCTTTGGCTTTTTATCTAATGGACCAAATATTACACAGGCTACTACTGTTTCTTGGTGTACATCTAGGCCAGCACACCGTTCAATCATTGCTTCCATAGGAGAAATCACCTCAAAAAAAGATTAACAATACATATGACAGGGGATTTGTTACAAAAATTTTTGTATACGTACTAGCTGTACACTAAATGGTTCTTCCATACTGTCACAACCAGTTTCTTATACAGGGTATCTTCCTTAAGATCCACCAAAAAAAGTTCAGCCTGGTTGTATTGTTATCATCCATTATTGTCAAGGGGTTAATGGGTTAGACTCTATTTTGAGTTTAGATTTTCGTGGTAGATGGTGGTGGCGAGGATCGCCGCCATAGAAGTTTCTTATGAAACTATCGGGGCAGGTTAGTTCCATAAGAAATTTAATATATAATAGATTTTATAAGACAAGGTGACTTTCATTAGGAGGGGGAACATGAAAAAAAGGCTTCGGAAAAAAATGTCCAATGAATGGGAATGGTATGCAGTAAAGGTATTGTATGAATGCAAAATTTCAGGAAATCCTTCTCCAGAAACAATTGATGAAAATTACTCTAATACCTTTAAGTTTACACCTGTTAAGATGGGGCGTGTTTCTGACGTGGACACTGCAAAGCCGGTTTGGCGGATAAGGGTCTTTAAAAGGTCCGTTGGAAGTTTGAAAATATTTTCTTCTTCAATGATCGGAAGATGTGGATATTTCTCAGGATCCAGTCCATTTAGATTAAATTCAGCTTTTCCCGAGCGAATAATCGTTTGAAAGTTATTCTCCACTTCAATTTCTACAGTATCCATCTTACTTAACTCATTCAGACTTTTTACCTGGGATTACAACGCTATAGTAAAAGGCCTCATTCGTTTTAGGGACAATAATTCAAGAGAAAAACTTCATAGTAAATGCGCTTGATGCCCCTATAACAATGGTAATATTGTTTTTTGTTAAAAATCTCAACTCTCAGTTGAAAAAGTTGTCTTATACCTCTATCATATTAAATCGTTAAAAATCCTTCCGATATAGACCGCAATCAGGCCTCTATGTAATCGCTAGCATGTTATATATTTTCATTATTCGTATATCATCTTTGGAAATCTTAAGTTCATTAATTAATTCTTGATTTTCAACTAATGGAATTTTGGAAAAGAGCATTTTTAAGGAAATCGGCATAAACGGACGGAAAGAAACCCCAGACATTAAGCCCCATTTCTTTTCAGTCTCCAAAAAAGACGCCAAAATATTAATCGTCATATTTTCGATCGGGGTTGCCTGGTTTTTTAAAATAATGGTGGTAATCGAATCGTAGTGCTCGGTGTACCCCCAATATGTATTTTCACATTCTTGATAACTTTCAAAACTCCTAACGTTCATATAGAACATGGTTTTATAACGGTTTGTATCTGGCTCAGGTAAAAGGTCCATTACACACCTTATCAATTCTTTACTTCTGCCATCATAGCAATATGAAAAAAGTCGGTTGGAATTTTTAAAGAAAGTTGATGGAATGGTATTCAAACTGGAGGCTTGTCTAAGATCATAATAAAGAAGTTGTTCCACCCTAATATTCAAAGCACCAGCAATCTGATAAAGTGTTACTACATCAATTGAGATATCTCCACTTTCATATTTAGAAACAGTTCCCTTGCTTTTATTAATGACATCGGCGAATTGTTGAACGCTCATATTTTTTGATTTGCGAAAGGCTTTGATTTTTTTTCCCACTTCCTGATTAATTTTATTCATATCTATCATCTCCAGGTTAAATGATTAACGACTAATAAAGAGAATGGTTGATGTTCTATACTGTTTCTTTAAAATATGTAAAGCGCTTTAAAAAAAGAGGATTTTATATTTTTCTTAGAAAAGCGTTATTTATTTGGTCATTTGTTTATTGTGAGGAAACAAAATAATCGCTTTGTTTCATCTTAATAGAACTATACTCTTTTGTCTAACCTCTTTTTGGATGAGATAATCATTTTGTAAAAAGTTATCACAATACAGGAGGGGAAAGTAATGATGAAAGTAATAGAAACAGCACAAGCTCCAGGAGCAATTGGACCATATTCACAGGGTTTTGTTGTGAATGGATTTGTATTTACATCCGGTCAAATTCCAGTAAATCCGCAAGATGGAACGATAGGTAATTCTATTAAAGACCAGACGGAACAGAGTTGCCGTAATGTAGGAGCGATCCTTGAAGAGGCAGGAAGTGGATTTGAACATGTATTTAAGACAACGTGTTTCCTAACAGATATGGCTGATTTTGCAGCCTTTAATGAAGTTTATGCAAAGTATTTTGTATCAAAGCCAGCCAGAAGCTGTGTTGCGGTTAAGGAGCTGCCAAAAGGTGTTCTTTGTGAGATAGAAGCTATTGCTGTTTTTCCAGGAAAGCTAAATTAAAATATAGTTATTCATTAGCTTTGCGTTAAATCAACTTTTCATTTATCAAGATATCTTTAAAAAAGATCCCGAAATTCAGTTGAAATTATGACAAGTCCTTTTGAAAATGAAAGGACCTCCTATAATTAGGTTTGAGTCTTTTCAAGCTCCTTGATTATAAGGTGAATGTTTTGCGGATATTTGGATTTTGGTACAGTGAATGGGGTTTATACTCGCGTTTTTGAAGGCGCTTACCTTACAAGATCAGCGTTTCACGTTGCTGCTTTACCCAAAGGTGCATTAGTAGAAATTGAGTAAATTGCCCAACTCTAGGATGTCAAGATGGTTTTACTGTTTCCCTAATCATTACAAACCTTTTATAACTTTGTAGAAAAGGTAGATTCCATTGATTTACATCCTATTTTGTAAGCGCTTTATTAGGTGAGATAATATTTAAAGATTGACAGAATAATAGATTGATAAAAACTAGAACCCTTAAAATGGAATTTCCAAAAAATCCTTTTTACAAACCGGAAGAAGGAGGCTTCATTCATAATGGGCATAGTTAAACCGGAAGAGGAACTTACCTTAGCAAAAAATAAAAGAGAAGATATGACCGAAGCAGAATGGAAAGCAGCGACAAAGTTTGACAGCACCGATTGGGGCTGGATCATTATGAGTATTGGTATGGCAATCGGTGCAGGGATTGTATTTTTGCCTGTCCAAGTTGGTTTGGTTGGGATATGGGTATTTTTAATATCGTCAGCAATTGCGTACCCTGCTTTATACTTGCTACAAAAATTATTTATTAATACATTGGTAGTATCACCAAAATGTGAGGATTATCCCAGTGTTATTGGCCAATATTTAGGAAAAAACTGGGGATTCTTATTAGGAATCTTATACTTTTTGATGATTGTAGTGGGACTGTTCTCATATTCAATAGCTATAACAAATGATAGTGCCTCCTTTTTACACTCCTTCGGTGTAACTGATATGGTATTATCAACCAATCCCTTTTATGGATTAGTGCTCCTCTGTATTCTGGTTGCATTAGCATCCCGTGGCGAAAAGGTACTTTTTAAAATCTCTACAGGCATGGTACTTGTCAAGTTAGCTGTGGTGGTTCTTTTGGGAATTATTATGATTCAACATTGGGATATTGCCAATATCGGGGCATTTCCGAACCTTGGTTACATAGTGAAGCAAACCATTATCATGATGCCGTTTACTGTATTTTCCATCATATTTGTCCAAAGTTTAAGTCCAATGGTTATTTCTTATCGTTCGCATAATAAATCTATTGAGGTGGCTCGTTATAAAGCACATCGGACTATGAAAATCGCCTTCTGGGTTCTGTTCTTTTCGGTCTTTTTTTATGCGATATCCTTCAACCTTGCAATGTCACATGAACAGGCTGCCATAGCAGCTGAGCAAAACATTTCCGCGCTTGCGATGGCGGCACAAGGAAATGATGGCGCCATGATTAAAGTTTTTAGCTTTGTCTTGAATATCTTTGCCGTCATGACTGCTTTCTTCGGTATATTCCTAGGTTTCAAGGAATCATGCCAGGGGATAGCCATTAATATCCTTAGCCGTTTTATGCCAGAAGAGCGCATTAATAAAAGAGTATTATCCGTTGGTATTCTTGTTTTTGCGGTCCTTCTTGCATGGTCAGTTGTTGCATTGAATCTGCCGATACTACTACTTTTAAAATACTATGGAGCAATTATCGCTCTAGTTGCCTGCATCATACCTGTTTATTTAGTATGTAAAGTGCCATTTTTAGCAAAATATAGGAAACCATCGTTAATCCTAATTGCTTTTATTGGAGTACTTTTAATTCTTTCTCCGATCTTAGAATCTTGGTGAAAATATCGAAGCGAAGGCCTTTTTTGAAGGGAGATTCAAGGTCCTCCTTCTATTGAAAAAATGAGAAAAATACTAGTATTGATAAGGAGTGGAAAAAATGAAATACAATTTTGACAAAATCATTGAACGTAGAGGCACAAATGCCATGAATACAGATGGCTTTAGGGAATATATTTTTAAAGCAACAAAAGACATGGTTTTTCCTTACAAAGATGAAGAATTTATTCGTATGTGGGTAGCTGATATGGAGTTTGCTACACCTCCTGAAGTTATCCAAGCGATCAAAGACCGTGCGGATAAGCAGATTTTTGGCTATACAAAAGTATTTGATCCAAACTATTATCGTGCATTCTCGAATTGGACGAAGGAGCATTATAACTGGAACTTCGAACAAGAGCACTTGGTGTTTTCGCATGGTATTATTCCCGCCTTGTTTGAGTTGATTGAATATATTAGCAAACCAGACGAGAAGATTTTAATCGTTACCCCATCATATGCATATTTCAAGTATGCTGCAGAATTTAATAATATTGAACTGGTAACTTCTGATCTAGTGAACAAAGAGGGATATTATACAATCGATTTCGATGATTTAGAGGAGAAAGCGAAAGATGAAAAAGTCACCTTATGTATTTTCTGTAATCCTCATAATCCATCAGGACGTGTGTGGACACCAGAAGAATTAAAGAAATTTGGCGACATTTGCCTTGAAAATAATGTAACGATTATTTCCGATGAAATTCATTGTGACTTGCTTCGTAATGGAATGGTTCATACTCCTTTGGCAAAGGTTTTCCCAGAAACAGATAGAATCATTACTGCCATGTCCGCAAGCAAAACATTTAATATGGCTGGGTTAATGTTCTCTAATATCATTATTCCAAAAGATGAAATTAGAGCTGCATGGAAGGAACGCCACTACGATTTTGAAAATCCGCTGAGCATTGCAGCAACGCTGGCTGCATATGAGCATGGTGATGAATGGCTGAAACAATTAAAAGATTATTTGGATGGCAACTTTGAATTTACCAAGCAATATTTAGAGCACCATTTACCTAAAGCTGTATTTAGTATTCCCGAGGCCACTTACTTAGCATGGGTGGACATTAGTGCGTATCTACCAGACGAGGAAAATTTGCCTTTATATTTTGCCAACAACGCTGGGGTGCTTCTAGAAGGAGGAAATATGTTTGTCGCCAATTCAGATGGTTATATTCGTGTTAATTTGGCATGTCCGAGATCCATTTTGACAGAGGGACTAAAAAGAATATGCGAAATGTTGCAAAAGGTAAGCGGTATAAAAACAGATTGCTTAATGCCCCAAGTTTAATAGAGTAGAAATCTGAAATTTTATATGGGGGCGAAAGCCCTCTATTTTGGGTGTATGAAGGCATTTATGGACATCCTTAAAAGCAGGCTTATTGCAATTTGGAAAATGTAGATTCTTCCTTTTTATTTGCTATATTCTACTCAAGTTATAACCATCATTGACCCTAATCTTGCTCGACTTAATGGCCCTTTTCTGGAATATGGGGTAAGGAAGGACTATTTGTTCTCTTCTGATAGCTTTCTATATAATGGAGCTCTAGACACATTTGTAATTTCGCAAATTTGATTTACAGTCATAGTTCCTTCTTTATATAGCTTAACTGCATAATTCATTCCTGCGTGATCTTTATGATACTTCTTTAATCGACCTTTAAACTTTCCTTCTTTTTTAGCCAACTCAATCCCTTCACGTTGTCGCATACGAATAAGATCTCGCTCTAATTGGTTAACACCAGCCATTACCGTAATTAAGAATTGGCTGTATGGATTCTCTTCTGATAAATCTAGCCATGTATCTTTTAGTGATTTTAATCTTACTTTTTTTCCCCGTATGTTATCGATTAATTCAAATAGGGGTAGCGTCACATGCCCATCAAGCTAACAACATAAATTAATAGAGCCAAATAATATTGATTCAAAACTACCCAGTACTGGGAAATTAGGCATGTCAAAGAAACCTTTAAAAAAGCGATATTTTTTGCTAGGCAGCTTGTCTATCCTTCACCGTCGTTTGATACACACCCCCTAGAATATCAAAGACAGTCATCTTCTTATACCTATGGCATTTTCGACCGTTCTTTTTGAGTAGCTGAAAAAGGCGATGAAGAATTTTCAAAAGCTGTTCTGAACCAATTGCTATTGCTTGAAACAATAACGGAAAGTAATCTTTAATCATATAAATCGCTTTGTATTCACTCAACTCCTGATTTTTCTTTTCAAGCAAAAGCTGTCGCATTTGAAACATGGTAGAAGAACAGAGGAGAATGCCAATAAGTTGGCCGTATAAATGGCACTCTAGGCGTTCTTTTTTGATTGTTTTGCATTCATCGATTTCAAAGAATGACTTCCATGTTTTAAATAAAATCTCAATCTGCCAACACAGGGAATAGAGGGAATGGACATAATCAGTGGGAACTTCTTCTGGCGATGAATTCGTGATATAGACATTCATCCCCATCAAGTGCTTACTTTTCTCCTTCATGACAATGCCTTTCTTCTTTTCTCGTATTGCTTGGTTTATAAGGCGTGTTTGTGTTTGATCATCGGTTAAACGATGGATAATAACACGTGCTGGAAGCTTCTGATTTTGGCCAATGTATGCCTCGGGGATTTCCATCGTTTCACCAGGGGTTAGACCGGACATTATTTGTGCCATATCAAGCTTGATGTATTCTGTTTGCTTTTTTATCGTGCCATTGTTGAAGAATTCTGGCTCAGGGTTCTTGATATAAATACGTGTATTAAGCTTTAATCTCGAGATATAGTAAGCATCTTTATCATGAATGGCTTGTAAGTCTCCTAAATCAAAGTAACCAAGATCACGTAAGCATAAATCGCCTTTCTCAACAGTTTCAAGGCAAATTGTACCGTATGTTTTATCATTGTTCTTTCCTGGTCCTAGTTGTACGTTTAAAAATTGGCCACTTAATAAATCGTATTCCAATTGGATTTTCACCCCTGCAGTATTACTACTCCCTCCAGAGCCTTGATAATTTGTAGCAAAGGAATCAGGTAGCTGAAATACAGTCGCATCTAAAATCCGAATACGTTTGAAAGTAGAAATCATGTCTGAAGAAAGTGATTGATTTAAACAGAGTTTTTGTGTTAACAGCGAAGTAAAGACTTCTCGGAGGAATGTGACAGCTGCTGGATTAAAGCGTTGATTCAACCCTTCTGGGCTCATTAGTACACCCGTCGAAGCCTCTAAACGACTACATAATTGTGTAAGTGATGTACTAGCGACTTCTTGGCTGAGCCAAACGCAAAGGGCGATGAGTTCAGCTGCTTGATACTTACTAGATCGCTGTACAAAGCCCATCTGTTTGGCCGTTTCTTGTAGGACTAATGGAGATAGAAAGCGTTGTAATTCTTTCGCAAAAAGTGTCAGTTCACTGGAGACGATAGGATTCATAAAAAAACACCATCCTTTCTCGTAAACTTCTTACGATAAGCATAGCGTTTTTTCATTTTTGAAGGTATTGTTTAAACTTAGCTTGATGGGCATGTGACGGTACCCCTATTAGGACGAAATAACTGAGAATAATCTAGGTAATTATACATATTTTTACATTATTTTATTATAGTGGTATTTTTTGTTAGTTAACAATGATACTCTTATATTGCTATAAGAAAAGGGGGAAAACAAGTGAAGAAAAAGAGAAATATCTTTATACTAGCATTTTTATTTTTATTGACAACCGCTTTATTACCGAACGGTGCGTATGCTGACACGAATGTTATCAACTATGAGAAAGATGGTAGAGTTAAGCCTGTGGAAAATGCTGAGTTATTATCTGAAAATCAATTGGATAGTGTACTAGATGCCATTGGCTTGGAAGAAGAAAACTTGGATGATATGTCGAAGAAAGAAAAGGTCTATATGGCCAGCCAAGGCGGTAAGGTCGTTGATGAAGTAGAAGTGGAAGAGAAGTCTTATTATGTTTCACTCGATGGTACAAAAACGGAATACACTGAAGAGAATGAAGAACTCATAACGCAAAAAAAGATTGAAGATCTAAAAACCTACAATGAAGCAACAGGAGAGTCTTTAGAAATCGAGAATGTTTATCCGTCAAAAGTGAAACAAAATTCTGGAATCTCTTTAATGGCTGCTTTGCCGAAAGACGGAATTAAAACAAAAATTAAGGGCGATTTGGAGCTAACCCAACAAGTGATTTATCTTGGTTCCACTAGTACTCAGTATAAATACTCATTCGTTTCAAATGCTCATTGGAATGATACACCATTAAGCACTAAGACCGATATTTTAGGGTCCGCTTGGAGTGAGGAAGCTGTTGCTAAAGCTGACACATTTTCAGGTTTTTGGGATCAAGGAAAAGAGATTGCTGACGGCAAAGGCGGTACAACTTGGACTTTTGATGACAAAAAATTGAGTATGAAAAGCCCGAAAGCCTACGGTCAATATGTGACTGTATCATTAGGTGGCGGCGACTATCAAAATATTAATATGAGTAGAGAAGTGCGGGTGGGTAAATCCAAAAAAGGAGAACCTGCTTACGTACAAACAACTTATTTCCATACATATACCAATATTTCAGGTTTAAGTGCGTCAATCGGGCCGGTTTCTGTGGATATTCCAAGCAAGTGGTTACAATCTGGAGATGAAATCTATGTTGAATATAGTTTCACCTTCGGTAACACCTAATTTTGCTTAGAAAGGATAGTTATGCTATCCTTTCTTTATCTTTGTTATATAAGGGGTTGCTTCTATGAACATATTCTTAGACTTTTTTGGATTTTTAACTACACCAGTATGGTGTATTATTTTATGTCTAAATTTCATTTCTATACTACAAAAAATTAAATTAAATAAGGAAGATTATACGAAGAACACTTTTTGGTTTACCTTATCTTTCACATTCCTTATCTCTATATTATTCTACTATGTAGCAGCTTATTAGTCTGAACGGTTAAAGGCCAGTTCCGACCACTAAATTGAAAAATGGCACTCAAGAGGAGTGCTTTTTTTGTGTGTTTGAACAAGTGGTAGCTTAGTAAAAAATAAAAGAGGAATACAGTCATCAGATTTTTTTAATAAAGAGCCTTAATCTAATGTAGCAAGACTCTCATAACTTTTCTACTGAATTCACTCTACAACGAATAAAACCTTTGTACCATCGGGATAGTCACTTAAAAGATGAGATACCCACGAGCCAGCACCACGATTGTCTGATGGGGTTATATACTCAATATCTGCTCCCGCTCCCCCTTCTTCACACATGGCCATTGGGTATTCATCACGATCATATCCCATTCTAGTTTGAATATTTTCCAAAGATTCATCACGATTCTCGTCTGCTCCATTTCTATCAATGGTACAAATATTGGAACTTCCATCAGCAATGGCATCTTCTATATGCTCAGCTGTCTCCGGGTACTTTTCTGACGGAAAGTTAATTACAACATTATAACTTTCCTCAGATAAACACTCCTTTACTTTGATATTAAATTAAAACGATAGACGTAAAATACGGCTATCGTTTTTTGGAATCAATTATCTTGAAAGAGTTTGAGAGCGTTTCTTATCTTTGTCGTTATTCTGCTCTTGTTCTTTAATTTTTCTAGCTATTTCTTGAACACCCTTCACTGAAAAGACTTTAGGTGATTGTACCTTATCGACTTGTTTTTCTTTAGTTAAGTTATTTGCAACTGTTCTCACTTCATCCATATCAATTTTTACTTTTGGGGGTACCATGCCCATCAAGCTAAGAAAATAGGTCCCCCCAAAAAAAACGATAAATTGAGCTTATAAGTTACAAGAAAGTCCAAAATTTCATTCTGGGGGTACTACAAAACTTTAACTTGATGGCAATGGGGTAGCGTCAGGAAAATGCGGATTTACAACGTTAAGGAAATTCAAATATTAAAAAGCCCAATTTACATTTTAATACAAAGAAATTGGGCTTTTTAGTAATGAAATTTCCTTAGCGAAATCCGCATTTTGTTGGCGGTACCCCGTATAGAGGCTAATTTTTATGCATTATTGATAAGTATTGCTTATTGTGCTAACAGGCAGGATAGTTCACTAAAGGAGATAAGGATTTCAATAACCCATTTATGTAATTCCTAACCCTTATCCAGTAGTTTAAATGATTAGATTAATCCTTATCAATATTCTCCATTTTTATATTTAAATCTTCAGCTTTAATAATTATCATGAATTTTAATTTCTTAATATATCCATTTTCACTTAAACTTAAGCTATTTCCATCATTAAAAAAGAATACGTATTCTGAAAATTCATCATCATTTCCTTCATAATAATTAATATTCTCCGCATCTTCCCATGAATAAGTATATTCTTTCAGAGATAAAAGGGTAGAATATGAAATTGAATCTTTTGATAATGATTTATAAGATTGAGAAGCTACATAAAAGGAAGATATACTCAACAACATCAAAAAACTACATAGAATTATAGAAACTTTCTTAATATCTAAAAAAAAAGAGAACAAGAGCTGCTAATACTAAAAAAGAACAACCATACCATAAACAACAAAATTCACTCCTGGTACAAAGACTTGCCAAATCCCTGTTTTATAATGAACTGCATCTGCTATTGCTTGGGGAGTAATCAATAGAAATATTGGTGAAACCACTGCGATTAAGATGCCAATTGCCAGAAAAAAATATCTAGGTTCAAAATGTTTTTTCACATAGGGTCGTGTAACCTTGATAGGTGTTGGAGCTAAGGTAACCTGCTCCCTATCCAGGAGAAACACGACCCTGCAAGGTTCAAAGTCAAGGGCATATATTATACATATCTAATATTTGAGGACCTTTTAAAATCAATAAATTTTCACCTTTAGTCTTGATAATGAAATAAGCTACTTTAGATTATTTCTTACAGCATCTTTTCATATACTTTTAAATTTTGATAAACGACTTTCAACAATGATGCATCTACACCGAACTCTTTTGCTAATTTTAATAAATATCCTTGTAAATGCTCTCCTTCGATGGACAAGCCTTTTTCCATATCACGTAGCATAGAGGATTTCATATCATAGGAAAGTTCCTCGATCGTCTGCATATGTTTTTCTACAATATTATCAGCAATCGGAGACCCACTTGCTTTCATAATCTGTGTTATTTCTTCGAGTAAATGTTGAATAAAGGCTTGTCCCCCATCGCTTTCACGAATTGGTCCCATTGGTGCACGCATAAGTGTAGTCACGCCAGATACAACAGCAATAATTAAATATTTGTGATACATGTCTTGCGCAATATGATCACTCAAAACAAAATTTGCTTTTGTACCACTAAATGTATCAGCAATCTGCTTTATCCGATCTGTATCCGGCTGTTCTATTTCACCAAATACAAGTCGGTCAGCAACGCTTGTTTGAACAATATCTCCATCCTCATTTAATGTTGTTTCAATAAAACACAAACCTCCAATAACCTTATCGCTACCAAATGCCTGTTTTAATGGGGATAGATGAACTATACCATTTAATAGTGGTATAATAACCGTTTTCTCGCCTATAAATGGTTTCAAATCGTTTATTGCTTCTTCTATGTGATAAGCTTTTGTTGAAAATAACACTACATCAAATGGAGCTACAGTATCCGTTTTTGTTATTATTTTAGGTGTAAAAGAGAAATCTCCGTTTACGCTACGGATGACTAAACCATTTTTCTTAATCTGTTGTTTTCGTCTACTACGTACGAGAAAAGTAACGTCTTCTCCTTTTTCAACTAAACGACCGCCAAAATAACCGCCGACTCCTCCAGCTCCTAATACTAAAATACGCATATACAATCCCCCTTTTCTAAATAAAAAACATTTGATATCATTGTAGATTAATATATTTAACTTATTAAATTGACTTTAAAGATTAGTTTCAAGTCAGCTGAATTTTTGCACCGAATCCTTAAAAAGGGCACTCTTTTAAGAACTCTTTTTGTACTTTTAGTTCTTATTTTATATAAGAAGAGTTTTTAAATTTAACTACTTGTTCTGATATATTAGATATTTTCTGTTTCGTATTAGATACTAAGAATATACTTATCAATATTAAAATTAAGCCTATATAAGTGCTTAAGGTAGTTCGTTCATTTAAAAATAAAGCACCCCAGATTATACCGAATATTGGTACTAATAAGGTTACGCTAACGGTTTTAGTTGGTCCTATATTCTTTATCAGATAGAAATAGAGGAGATAAGCAATACTTGTAGAAAATATGGCTAATCCTAAAACAGAAATAGTAACAGTTATACTTGGTAACTCATTAGGAATATCACTGATTGCAAAAGGCAGTAAAACAATACTGGCTCCTAATTGCTGTCCAATAGCTAAATCAAAAGACTTCATATTTTCAAAAGCGACTTTACTATATACGCCTCCTATTCCATAAAATAAAGCTGCTAAAAAGATCGCTCCTATTGATAATATAACCTTTACATCTAATTGAATAGGGCTCCAACCAACCAAAATTCCTACTCCTATGCACCCCATAATAATTCCAAAAAGAGTTCGCATATTTTTACCTTCTTTAAGCCATAAAATAGATATGATTACTGAAAACAAAGGCGTTGTAGAATTAATAATTGCAGCAAGTGATGCAGAAAGGGTTAATTCAGCGTAAGCAATTAAAACAAATGGAATGGCTGCATTAATTGCACCTAAAACCATTAACTCTTTCCATTTATGTTTGATTTCTATCTTTTGTTTTAGTAACTTTGCAAAAATGATTAGTGAGATCGCTGCAATACATACACGGCTTTCAATAAGAAATAAAGGACCTAATGAAGGTGAGGCTATTTTCATGAATAAAAATGATGCACCAAAAAGGCTAGCTAGCAATATTAAGATACTAAATTGTTTAAGAGACATACCTTTAACTTATCCTTTCTAAATAATTAATTAATTTCCGTTGAATAGTTTAGCACCTAAACTATAGGGTGTCAATTTCAATATGGGCCCTTAAAGCAGTTCGATGTTAATGTTTAGATATGTTGATATATTGTTCATGTTCAAATAAAAATAAATAGGTATAGTATACTGAGGGGTAAATAACTAAAGTGATAGGATGAAATGTATGAAGACAAGAGAAGAAGCTTTTAATGAACTAATAGAATCTATTTATGAAGTCTCTCGTAGTACGAGTGCATATGAAAGCATACCTCGTAAATATGGAACGGAAGATGAATTATATATGGTTGAGGTACATACCATTAATTTAATAGGGGAAAAAAATAAAGTTAGTCCTTCTCACCTTGCAAAGCTTACTAACAAAACTAAAGGTGCTATTTCTCAGATGGTGGATAAATTATTAAAAAAAGGTTTGGTTATAAAGTATAGAAATCCAACTAATAGTCGAGAAGTCATCGTAGAGTTATCAGATAAGGGAAAACAAGTTTATAAATATCACAAAGAACTTGATCAATTAGAATATGGGAAAATGTTGAGTAGACTCAATCAATTTTCGACAGAAGATTTTATAAACTTCATGAAAATTGCTTCTGTAATAAACGATCATGTTAAAAACTCAACCAAAAATAAATAACCATTAATTATAAATAAATACCCCTGACAAGATTAAAATAATTGATTAACTATAAAAAGTTCTTAACTGGAACAGCGAAGGATTTTCAAATGTAATGGAATTAGGATGAAGAAATAAAGTTCTTAACAATACAGTAGACCTTTACCCAAATATCCTATAATTCAAATGAAAATAACTCATCTGAACTGTTTACAGCTAAACCTTACATATTTAATTAGCAAGGGAAATCCTTTATACACTATATCATCGGATATATTTCCAAAATACCTTCATGTGTTAATTTAAAATAAAGTTTAACTGTTTTGAAAAAATATAAATCGTTTTAGAAGGATAGATATAAAGAAAACATTGATATATCAGGGTTTATAAAATATTTTGATCGAACTTTTTTATAAAAATTGCACACCGATTCCCAAGAAAAGAATCCATTTTCATCAATCTTTTTTCAAAACGGATTTATTAGTACAGCGATAAATCAGCGTTTATCGAGCATTTTTAATCAAACTTTTTTTACAAAGCAACAATAACTTCAAAAGCTTACCTATCACTATAATAATTAAATCTCAATTTCTCATTTATATCACTGAGAGATTGGGATTTTTATTACTGGAATATCCTTAACGTTGTAAATCCGCGTTTTGCTAGCGGTACCCATTATTGAGAAGAATAAGCAGCATATAAAAAATCGCTCAAATCACTTTCAGCATGATGATTATCATCTAGAAAATATCATTGTGAAGGATAAGCAATACGCTGGCGTAATGGATTTTAATAATTTTGATTGGGGAGACCCACTTCATGACTATGTAAAAGTAGCATTATTTCAAAGAGAATTAAGTGTTCCATTTTCAATTGGACAAATTGAAGGATATTTTGATAATAATGTTCCCGATGATTTTTGGTTGCATTATTCTATCTATGTTGGAATGGTTATCTTTTCATCTGTAGTATGGTCTTTAAGGTTTGTACCAGAACAATTAGATGAAATGATAACACGATTATACGTTGTTTTGGAAGACCACAAAGATTTTGAGATACTAAAGCCAACATGGTATGAACCAAATCTGATTTCCTTCATCGTATCAGGCCTTTTTGGTGTAGCGCCAGCCAAAGCCGAAACAGTATCATACGCTTCTATTTCTGTCGATGGAAAGCTTATTAAGACGAGCTATTATATGCAAAATGGCCGTTTGATGGTACCAGATATATTTTTCAAGCATACAGGTGCTACTGTTGACCGGAATGAAAAATATCAATCTATCGCTATTGAGAGAAATAATATTGTTGCCCTGCCATTAGATAAAGCATATATGGACTATTACGATAAGGGAAAAAACAAATGGATCCGTGAGTACCTGGCTACGACAACAACCACAATTGATGGCCGGCCATATGTTCCGTTATTAGTGACTGCACAGAAATTGGGAATGACAGTTACCTATGATCCAAAGATTTACAGAACCTTTATTCAGACCAACACGCCAGAAGCGAATAAGCCTATCGCTTACGAAAAAGCCCAAACAACCAAAAAGCAAATTGCATTAACTTTTGATGACGGTCCTGACAAACTTATTACACCTCAAATTTTAGATATATTAAAAGAAAAAGGTGTTCCTGCCACATTTTTCGTTGTTGGGGAGCAAGTTTCCTATTTTCCACAATTGGCAAAACGAATGGTAGACGAGGGACATACCATTGCAAATCACTCTTGGGATCATCCGGAACTTTCCAAACTATATACGTCCCAGGTTATTCAACAACTTAAATCTACTAACGAAATAATTGAAAAAGTAACAGGAGTAAAAGCTACATTAATTAGGCCTCCATATGGCGACTTTACACCTGCAGATGCCCTTGTATTTGAAAAACTAGGATTTAAAAATATTCTTTGGTCAGTAGATACACTCGATTGGAGTGGTACATCCGCAGAGGAAATTATGACAATTTTGAATAGGGATAAATCACCCGGTGGAATTGTCTTGCAGCACAATTTCCAAAATCCTAAATTAGAAGGAACAGTGAAGGCACTTCCCCAAATGATTGACCAATTAAGAGCAGAAGGCTATGAATTTGTAACAGTTGATGTATTATTAGGTAGTAACTAAAATTAAAATTTGTTTATTAACATGGACCATTATCTATTGAAGCCTTTATAAAAAAGTTTAAATGTTTATAAAAATGGCAAACCAAAATCAATCATTGATTTTGGTTTTTTCTTATGCAACTAACGGGGCAGAATAGTTCAAAAAAATTCTGATTTAACTCAAAAACTACGATTATAAATGTAGCTTGATTCAGGCTTATATCTGGAGAATCCAAATATTGGTATGATAAAGTAAATATAAGGAATTTATAGATATCATAACGAGGTGGGACGAGCAAAGATAAAGGGTCTTTACGAGGCACATTTACCTGTAAGTAATCTTGAAAACTCAATAAAATTTTATAAAAAGTTAGATTTAGAAATTGCATATCAAAATGATAAATTAGCTTTCTTCTGGATTGAGAAAGGTAAAAGTTGGCTTGGTCTTTGGAAAACAAACCATGTAGAAATTCCGTACCATCCTTCAATACGACATGTAGCTTTACAAATAGATATAGAGGACATGACATCAGCAAAAGATTGGTTAAATAGTAAAGGAATCGAAATTCGTACAACCTTTGACTTAACTGAAGAACAACAACCTTTAGTTCTTGATAACAATCCACAAGCTCACGCAGCTATTTATTTTGATGACCCAGACGGAAATGCTCTTGAATTGGTTGCTCCTTTAAGATTGGACTTTGAGGGATACTTTGGAGACATGTCATTAGAGGATTGGTATAGACGAAACACTGCTCACAACTAATTCTGCTCTGCTTCAGTAACGGATTATTGAGTTTACAAGGGGATTGCTGTGGTAATCCTTTTCTTTATGGAACTAACTGGGGCGTTCGTATTATAAGGTTAGCCAGTTTTTAAACTGTACCCTATGTAAAGGACATTTTAAAAAAAGGTTATGCCACTTGGAGAAGGTGATTTCTGTATTGAACAGGAGTCATCTTCTTTAAGTTCCATTGATATCTGAAATTGTTATAGTACGTCATATAACTTCTTATTTCCTTTTTAAGTTCTTCTATAGTATTACAAGGTTTAATATAGGCTTCATCTTTGAAATGACCAAAGAAGGACTCTAGGGGAGCGTTATCCCAACAGTTTCCTCTTCTAGACATGGATTGTCCAAGTCCTAGTTTTTTTACGTGTTTCTGAAAAGTGGGACTAGTATAGTGTACTCCTTGATCAGAGTGAATAAAGGCCCCTTCGGCAAACTTTACTCGTTTATTCTTCGTTAACTTTACTAATGTATCTGTAGCTAAATCTAATGTAATTCGGCTAGACACATTATAGGCAAGTATTTCATTCGTTGAACTATCTTTAATCGTGGATAAATAAGCCTTTTGTCTATTGTCATAATATAAATATGTAATATCAGTAAGTAATACTTTTCCTGGAATTGCTTGTTTAAACTCTCGGTTTAATAAGTTCGGCAGAATGGTGTGTTCTTGAGTGGCTTTCAACATCTTCTGATAAGGGTTGGTTCTTCTAATAGGACAAACAATCTTGTATTTCCTCATAATCCTTCGGATTCGCTTCAAGTTATATGTAATTCGAAACTGTCCTTCTAACGTCATCTTAATCTGGCGTGCACCTTTTTTGCGGCGTTTAAAATGAAAAGCATTTAAAATATTTTCCTTAAGTATCAAGTCTTTTTCTTCTCTTCGCTCTCTTCTTTCCTGAGCTTGTGAAGAAAAGTAGTTATAAAAACCAGAGCGAGAAACTCCCGCAATTTCGCATAAGAAACTCACCATATTTTTAAGTAGATACTTTTCTATTACTGAACGTATTAAAAGAAAACTCTGTTCAGCAGAGACTTTTACTCGTTTTTCTTCATCCCCCTTTCCATCATGTCTAACTTTTTTAGTAACTCATTCTCAGCTCTCAACAATTGATTTTGTGCTTCTAATCTAGCATTCTATTCTTCTAGAGAAAGCTCCTTCTGAGTTGGTCTCCCCGAATTATCACTACGCGTATCCCTAAGTCCCAATACTCCTGATTTTTTATAAGCAGTACGCCATCTGGAGGCTGCCCTTTGTACTCTGACAATACCTATGACTTCAATATTAAAACCATTCTCCTCGAAAATCTGCATTGGCAACTTACCATTTTCATTTTCAGCTATAAAAATCCTCTTAAATTCGTCTGTATATGTAACACCCTTTGAACTTATAGATATTTAACATATGGATTATTAGATAGTATTTCTATTTCTTTCTCAGTAAAGAGCTTTTTTGGCATTTAATTGTTCTCCGATTCTCCCGTTTTTTTCATTATACATAAAAGTACCCTACAGAGCAGACCTTTTTTTAGTGTCTACTCTATAGGGTACAGTTTATTTTACTGGTTGACCTTTTTTTAATAGAATCTATTATATCAGTAGCCAGGGTAGGACGTACGGGTGTGTGGGACTTGATCCCGTGAACTAAACTGTCCGCCCCCTACTTTAGAAACATGTTTGAGGCTGGTTGGGACGTAGATCTCGTATAACAAGCGAAGCTATGACATTACATGGAGGACTAGGGGGTACTGGTTAGTAAGTAGAGGAGGAAAAAACAATGAATCCAGTTGTTGGTCTGGATGCGGTAAGAGGAGAGAGTCAAGTTCAGGCATTTTTAGATCAATCTAAACCGTATGGCAAGAGATTTTTCAATAAAACATATCAAAGAGGAGTTAGATCATTTTTTAGACTTTTTAAAAGAGGTTGAAGAGGTGACAGGGCAGATGCCTATGGTCATTTTAGAATCTACAGGGCATTACCATACTCCTGTTATTCAATACTTGGAGGAACAAGGGATTCTATATATCTTACTAAATCCCATTTTTTCTTATCAGGCAAAGATTCCAATTATTATATCTAATATCACGAATATTGTATAATATTCCATACGAAGTAAAATTTAGAGGTGAACTTATGGAGTTGCGTGAAAAAACAATAAAAGTAATAGCAGAGACTATATCGGGAGACAATGATTTATCATTTTATAGAAGTGGATATACATTGGTAGATTTTTTTAATGAGTTTGGTTTTAATGACACATACGGAAGAGGCTTCCCTTCTAGGTGGCAGTACACTGAAGACAAGCTAAGAGAAATCCTTGCACAAGAGCGATTTTTAGAATTTATAAACTATTCTCTTGATGAAAGTTTGTACTTTGAAAATCATGAGAAAGAATATAGCACTCAGGATCTTATAATTGAGCATTGGAACAAGTATCTTAAATTTGATAAATATGAAATCTTAAGGGAAGAGAATAAATATAAACTTAAAGACTTACAAGCAGCCCAGATTATTATAAAAGAAGAAAAATTAAATGTATTATCAACAGAGTTTTTAAATCAACAAATTTTAAAGTGTGATAATAAAATACTAAATAATGACTACGATGGCGCTATTACAAATGCTAGAAGTTTAGTTGAAGAAGTATTGCTATCTGTAGAAGAGAAAACAATAGGGAAAAGGGAAAAAATACTGGTGATATAAGTAATTTGTATAATCGGGTAAAGAAGCAGATGAATTTTGATCTTCCACTAAAGGCATGAATGATTCTTTAAAGCAAATTTTGACGGGACTCAATAGTATAGTCATTGGAGTTTGGCCAACTCCGAACAAAAGCAAGTGATTCACATGCACGTGAGTATAAACCATCTAAACATCACGTGGAATTGGCAGTAAATGCAGCTAAAACCTTTACATTCTTTGTAATAAGCTCTTATCAATTTCAACAAGAAAAAAAGAAGCAAGTAAATTAAGTTTTATATTATTCTATAACAAAGAAAATCAAGAAAAATTATAATCAAGTAAAATCCTAATAATAAACCATTGGAGAGGTAGTGGCTAATTTGCCATATTCAATACCAGAACAAATAGAAAAAATCTACCATCATAAAACTAAAGCATACTTTAAGGAAGTTATGAGCTCATATAATAACAAAAATTTTAGATCATCGGTAGTAATGCTATACTCAGTAGTGGTTTGTGACCTAATTTATAAGCTTTATGATTTGAGAGATATACACAGTGATGAAAAGGCTAAAAAAATATTGTCTGATTTAAATCAAGATAAAGAAGATAATCCGGTTTCGCCTGACTGGGAGAATGAATTGGTTGAAAAGTCTTTTAAGGAAGCAAAAATTTTAGAAAATGATGTTTACACGCATATATTAGCTTTGAAAAAGGACAGAAACCTTTCTGCACACCCAGTGTTAAATTCACTGGATATACTTTATGAACCCCACGAAGATTTAGTTAAATCACATATGAGAAATATGTTAGATGGATTATTGACGAAAAGCCCGATTTTTACTAAAAAAATCTTCGTACCTTTTATGGAGGAAGTAGCAAGAATTAAAGATGAATTTCCAAATGATGACAGATTAACTTCATATATTGAGTCAAAATTCTTAGAGCATTTTAATGCTGAATTAACGGAATATATTTTTAAACACTTATGGAAATCAGTTTTTAAAAATGATAATGAACTTGAAATGAAAAATAGAGAAATAAACTATAAAGTCTTACTAATAATATTTGAGAAAAATCAAATGTTATTAGAAAAATTTATTGAAAAGGAAAATAGCTTTTTTAGTGAGTTTTTAGATGAAAACCTTAACATATTAAATAAGTTAGTAGATTTCCTTTCAAAATATCCTAATATATATAAGTTATTTAAGGTTCACACAAAAGAATTACTTGAAAACAGAATAAAAAGTCATGATAAATTAATTGTTAAATCCCATTTTCTATCTGAATCTGTTTATGACCATTTTGAAAAATTAGATAACAAATTTCATGGGGAAGCTCATATGTATTTTAATCAGCCATATATACATTATTATCGCTTTGGGAAAGAGGATGTGAAGTTCTTATCTGAATTGGGATTGAAGTACAATGTATTAAAGGAATTTTATGATTTAATGATTAGTCATTATTACCATAGTGGCCATTTTGCATATGCGGATATTGCTTATGAATATTGTATAGAGCCATATTACAAAAACTTCAACAAAAACCAGTATGAAACACTGTTCTCAGAGATTAACCATAACCCTCAATGTCATCAAAGAAATTATGCTAGATCCGAGCATAAGAAATTACTAGAGGATGCCCGCAATAAGTTTGAAGAAGGTTTTGATTTTAAAACCAAATACAGTGATGTTTTTTAGTCAGGTATTCTCAGGATCTAATTTATATACTTTGCTGTTTGACTGATTTAAAAGAAGTGAACCAAACTCTTCTTCTCTAATCGTATATCTTTTTTCTAAAGAAGAATTTATAAAGCTTCCAGATCCTTCACCATTAATTCGCATAAATCCATCTGCATTTCCATCACTATCTATTGATGATGGGGAGTGTATCATATTCTTTGCTCCAAGCCAAGTATCATTATAATGAGTCTCCTTACCACTAGCAGTAGAAAAATTATCAGTTGCATCATTCATGAATAACTCTACATTCATTTTTGTTCCTCCTTAATAATTATCTTGACATTGACATACTATCCCTCGATATCTAAAATTATATATTTTAATAAAATGAATACATTATTGATTGAAATGGAGGGAAGAAATTCTATTTGAATTTATTTGTGATATTTAAGTAAGAACCAACGCATTACTTTATAAAGAAAAAGGCATTGGGATGATGGAAGTTCACGGTGTATTAAGATAATAATATCGTTCAATTTTGGCGTAAAAGAATAAGAGCCTTACTACATATGTAGTAAGGCTCTTTAAAGTTATTTTAATTATATTATTCTATCCTTTTCATTCCATCAACATTGATAAAAAAGTTGTTTAAATACTATTGAACTAAATCCATCCATTTGTTGAATATGCTTATAGGGATACCGCCAACTTTTCGGGAATTTTGTACGCTAAGTAGCTTTCGACATAAATATAGCCAAATACCTCTGTACGCTAAGGGATATATATTAAGATAGAGATGAGATTGTAGAAAAAGCCGACTTTCTGCGATGAAAATCGGCTTTTATTCTTATATTTATTATATCTAGAAAAATCTAAAAGATAGAAATGAAATCCAAGTAAATTCTATCTTTTTAAATAACTTTATTGTTATAGAACTGCGACAGCCGTATAATTCTCACAGTGTCTTACCTATATTCTTAATGGGCGGGAAGCATTTGTTGCTGGGGAATGAAAGGAGTCAAACTAACATTCACCTAAATTTTGTGTTCCCATCCAAACGGTGAAATATAGGGTAACAATTCCTCTTTATAGTTTTCAATTGATTTTATATGTTCTAAGCCTTTTGCTAGCAGTATCAAAAAAATAAATAATATTTCAATTAGTAATTTCACATCTAGACAACAACTAGAAGGATTTCCGAAGCTTACTACTAGAGTTCAAAATAAAAGTTTATATTATATATGCCAAAACTATAATATTGAAGAATCAAGAAAGTATAATCCTGTTATAATAACGCTTTGTAACAATAATCAATAAACTAATTATTCATAAGGCAAAGATGGGACTCATCATCGTATCATTCACAATAAAAGATGTTCGTGACAAAAATGGATATCTTGAATCCCTTGGTAAGCCAAGAATTGCACAAGTGAAGAGGGATGCCGATATAGCTACCGCTGAAGCAGAGAAAGAAACGCGAATCAAGCGTGCCGAAGCTTCGAAGGAAGCACAGCGTGCCGAACTTGAAAGGGCAACTGAAATAGCCGAAGCCGAGAAAATCAACAAGCTGAAGGTTGCGGAATTCCGTCGCGAACAGGATATTGCCAAAGCACGAGCTGACCAAGCTTACGATCTTGAAACGGCCAGATCTAAACAGGATGTAACAGAACAGGAAATGCAAATCAGGATCATCGAGCGGCAGAAGCAAATTGAGCTGGAGGAAAAAGAAATCCTTCGCCGTGAAAAGCAATATGATTCAGAAGTGAAGAAAAAGGCGGATGCCGACCGTTATGCAGTAGAGCAGGCAGCCTCCGCTAACAAGATGAAACAGATTACAGAAGCGGATGCCGATAAGTATAAAATTGAAGCCATGGCAAAAGCGGAAGCGGAACGTGTTCGTATGGACGGTCTTGCTAAAGCGGACGCACAAAGGGCACAAGGTACGACAGAAGCGGAAATTATCCGGTTAAAAGGGGTAGCAGAGGCAGAAGCGAAGCAGAAGATCGCTGAAGCTTTTGAACAGTTCGGTCAAGCGGCCGTAATGGACATGATTTTGAAAATGCTGCCGGAATATGCAAAACAAGTGGCAAGCCCGCTTAGTAATATTGACAAGATCACTGTAGTGGATACAGGTGGAAGCGGTGTGAATGGCGGGGCTAATAAAGTGACTGGGTATGCAACGGATTTAATGGCAACATTGCAGGAGTCATTAAAGGCATCTTCGGGAATTGATGTCAAAGACTTGCTGGAGAATTTCTCAGGAAAGCGGAATTTACCATTTACCACCATCAATCAGGAGAATGTCGAAGCGAACATGAATATGGCAGCAAGCAAGGAAGAGTAAAAGGTAAATCATACTGTTCATCACATAAAATAAAAGCTGGTGCAAAAGACAAATAAATATTTAAATAACATAAATAATATTGAAGATTTGACCATTAAGAGCAATAGGGTCATACAAGAAGAAGCAACAGATATACAATCTGTTGCTTCTTCTTGTTGGCTTGGTTTAGTAGATGCTAGCAAGAAAGAGCTGGTTATAAATTAAAAATTTGGAGAAAGACTTAAATACTAATTAGATCCTGCATTATTTATGCAGTTAAAGAAATAGATGTTATTCAAATTAAGGGCCCTTTAATGGGCAATGAAAATTTCATATAGGATTTTCATTAGACTTAGAGCTTAGAAATAGTGAAAAAATTAAGCACGAGGCGCTGGCCGATAAAAAGAAGAGAGCATCTGTAAACTACTCAGATACCCTCCTGATTTTCTCCAAGATCCATTATTAATCTCGTAATTCTGTACAATGAAGTATTTAATCTACCGGACGGTCATCAAAATCATAGTCTACCGTGCCAGGAGCTACACGTGCATTTGTTAATGCCGGAGTTTCCGGACGGGCAATTTGATACACACTGGCACCGACAATTTCAGCTGATTGCTGCAATTTTTCTTTCGATATCTTATCCAGTGTATCTGTAGGCTGGTGATACCAAGGCTCTACAGGGGAATGGATAAACAAAGCGGATGGAATGCCAAGCTCATGGAATGGTTGGTGGTCACTCCTGCCCAGCTGTCCATAAGGAATCGCAACATCCATCGTTCTGGCCCCTGCTGAGGAACCCAGGTCCGTCACAAGGTTTTTCATTCCATCAATGGTATACATAATCAAACCACCTGCAGGATTATCCTCGCCAGCATCACGTCCGCCTATCATATCCATTTGGAAGTGAGCCACCATGCGGTCTACATCCTCTTTGGGAAGGGAATCTGCATAGAAGGATGATCCAACGAGCCCTCTTTCCTCAGATCCGAACGTGAGGAAGCGAATTTCAGTGTCAATTGGCGTTTTGGCCAGGATCCTTGCCAGTTCCAGCACAGCTGATACACCCGAAGCATCATCGTTTGCACCAGGGCCGCCCGGGACTGAATCATGATGGGCTCCAACAGTCACGATTTGGCCATTATCCTTATTGGCTTTTGGTTTTAGGGAAGCGATGACATTGTAGGATGTCTTTTCGATTCTTTCAGCTTTACCCACTTCCAGAGTGGAAGTGATTTGTTTAGTTTTAAGCTGTTCGACCAACTCTAACCCTTGGGCTTGGGTAATGGCTACAGCAGGTATATTTTGCCCCGCTGATACTTGTCCGAAATTATTTCCTGATGGTGAGTTGTTGTACATTAAAACGCCAACCGCTCCTTTATTTAGGACATTCTGAACCTTTTCAACAAAGGTAATGTCCCCACGTTCAACTAGTGCAATTTTCCCAGATACATTTTCTCCAATTTCCTCTGGCTTTGCTTTACCAACATTAACAAGTTCGGCCGTTACCTTCCCGCTGATACTGCCGCTAATGGCACGCGGTGTTCCTCCTAAATCACTGTCACCAATTTTCACTTTTACATTTTGCACCGTATCATAGATGGGAAAAGGCTGAACCTTTGTTTCAAAACCAAGAATCTTAAACTGACTTTCTATGTATTTGACTGCACGGAGCTCCCCTTGTGTACCAGCAGCCCTCGGTTGCTCTGATAGATAGGCAATCGTATTATACATATTGTCCGCACTAATTTTTTTGATAACTTTGTTATCAAAAGCTGTGTCAGACTGGGCATTTGTTGCTCCGTTTGTTTGTGCAAATACTGTACCAGTTGATAGAACCATACCCGCAGCTAATAGTACTGTTAGTGATTTTCTATACATATAATCCCTCCTTCTTCATAATATTCCTAATTATGTATTTAACTGAATAGTTTGTAAATGAGTCGTTAGTCTTTAAATTCCAACTATCAATCGGTGTTTGAAACCCGCTCTCCCTTAAGATTATGCGCAAAGAAAAAGCGATCCTTCTTAATGAAGAATCGCATCATGTATTGAAGCCGTCAATTTATTGTATTGTAAAAAAATGATCAAACATTGAACTCGTTTAAATAAAAGGCAGGATCAAAATTATCGCCTTTTATACTTAACAAATATGTTCGTCATACTCGGTTTTTAAGTAATTTATCAGCTTCTGTTTTTGGTGGGAATAAAAAGAAAATTAGTAAAATAATAGTGGATTTTTAATCAGCGAAGCGATAAGAATTCAAAAGAGTACTAGTTCCAGGTAGAACAATGGTCATTTTTTACGATATTTTTAAATGAGAGATATATCAAAAGTTGCAGATAAGCTGAAGTTGAAACAACAAAGAATGGGAATTTGGGAGAAAACGAATGCGGTCCCCATTAATGCAAAAGTAAATTATTTGTCAAACTCAAGAGAATATTTTATTTCCTATACTAAAGGGACTAGAAGAACTTTTAATTCTTATTATGATAAGGCTTCTTATGAAGCACCTATAGTTAGTGGAAAAGTGAGATTTCACCCTTATCAAAAGCCAGTTGCTGTTCTCGAAAAAATAATTGCAACACATTCTAATAGAGGTGAAACAGTATTAGATTGTTTTATGGGTTCAGGGTCAACAGGACAAGCTGCTATAAATCTAAATCGGAACTTTATTGGTTTCGAATTAGATAATACCTACTTTAACAAAGCTTCGAAGGCCTTTCATAAAGATACGGCAAGGTAAATGATGTTATTGCTGTTAAAACCTCTTAAGACTTCGGGGTGCCCCTCTTGTGACAATAATTAATTTGACTACTCAGGGCTTTAACCCGAACTTAACGATCCGAGTTAAACACCGTTTCCCGCGGTGTTTTTATTTTTGGAAAAGAAAAATGAAATGAGGTTAAAAAACCAAAATAATTGTAATAGGCGTAAGTATGAAACAATTTTTTTTGGGTATTTTTTTATCTTAACTTTTGTTATTTGTATGGTATTGGAACCAATTGATAAAAAGCTTACAAATGCAAAGGGAACGGAACTGATTTTTAAAGTGCAGTTACGTACACCAAGTTTTTCACGAACTAACTAAGGGTACACCTTCCAGAACCCTCTCCTTATGGAAAATAGATAGCTATGAAGGTTCTGCTTTCATACCAGACGAAATTAGTTGATGTTTCTCGCTTTATCCTTCTCCAGAAAAAGATAGTTCAACTTGAGCTGGAAGATTTGATTTTACTGTGAAAATGGATTTCTGAAAATTGGAAAATGGGGACCCGGTCTATAGGTCATATCAAATACTGTAAGTAGCTATGCACTTAACGGGTGCATAAATTAAGATTAGCCAGTTTTTTATTGGTTGATTTTTTTTGATTTATCGATAGCCAGTCCGTTACGTAAAGGTGTTTTCATTTGTTTTCTTTTTAGCAGTAATCCCTTTCACGTAACACTAGACTTTATTTTCAGGTAAGAAATGACATAAATATGTTTTAATACTGGTCAATCCGTTCTTAATTGAGACAACTTTTAAACAATCGTATTAAATTGATACATTCTATCTAACTTATGTTTATTCAATTTTATCCCTTTTAATTATTTTATCCCTTTTTAGTAAGCATTTTTGATGTTGGCACGTTAATTGCATTATGAAAGGTTAGTGAATTCATTTTGGGTTTACGAGAAAGGAGTAAATAGGATGGCAAATAATTAAATAAAAGCACTTCAATGCGGTGCTTTACGGTTATATAACGATGCATTGCTAGCTGCTGGACAATTAGATGTTTACAACAAGGAGAAACAACATGGATGGTACGCATATCCCTCCTTCATTTACGTTATTGATCATCGGGATGGCAAAATGTTTTTGATGCTTCGATTTGGAGAGGCTGCCAGTAAGAATGGCCTCGAGGGGTCATCGTATAAGGAAAATGACAATCACATTAACCTTTCCAAGGCAGAACGTAAAGAGATTTATAGGGCTTTATTGCAAAAATGTAATGCGATAGCAGAAAAAATATTTTGAAGCACAATGCTCGAAATTTTAAGGATGAAACAACAAGCTTTCTTCTTAGATGAGTTTGCTGTGAGTGAGACACGGAGAATTACAACCTTATAAAAACAGAAGAAATGATAAAGGGACCTGCAAAAAATATGTGTTAGAAGAAAAGGGGGCTGTATGTTTCTAAATGAAGATAATTTCTTACCTTAAGGAAAATCAAATTAGTGTTGGTGTAATCCAAGATAAAAAAGTGATTGATGTTAGTGCCCAATTTCCCGACGTCTTATCAATAATTAAAGCAGGTAGTGAAGGAATAGAGAGAATTAACAAGATCTTAAATTCTAACCCTGAACAAAAGGTGTTAAAAAGTGAGAATTTATTATCACCAATAACTAAATTGGAAAGAAACGTTATTTGTGTGGGATGGAACTACCTAGAGCATTTTAATGAACGTACCCGTCAAGATATTAATCTCCCGGATAAACCGACGATTTTCACAAAAGCGACAAGCACTGTAGCTGGTCCTTATGAAGACATTCCTTATCCTGAAAACTTCACCAATCAATTAGATTATGAAGCAGAGCTTGCTGTTGTCATTGGACGTGAAGGAAAACATATTTTGGAGGAAGAAGCTTCCGATTATATTTTCGGATATATGTGTGCGAATGATTTATCTGCAAGGGATGTTCAGCAATCTCATGGTGGTCAATGGTTTATGGGGAAAAGCATGGATAAGTCTTGTCCTTTAGGTCCGTGGCTCGTAACAAAAGATGAAATAACTGATGTTCAAAGCTTGGATATTTATTGTAAAGTCAATGGTAAAACTGTTCAATCTAGTAATACAAGCCTTATGATCTTTCCTATAAATAGAATTATTGCTGACATTTCAAAAGCAATGACAATAATGCCTGGAGACATTATTCTCACGGGGACACCATCAGGCATAGGTTTGAAACAAAACCCGCCAATGTTATTAAAAAAAGGAGATGTCGTAGAAGTACATATTCCTGAAATTGGAGGCATCAAAAACCAAATTGTTGCGGAAAATGTCCTTTAATAAAAGGTTAACCTAATATTCTTAGTTTTATTTTAGAATTATTATAACTTTAACGAGGTGAAAATATGTTGGATCATAAAATAGATAACAGTAAACTCGGGGTTAAAAGAAGGAAGGACTTAACAGTTGAAAAAACAAAACATTTGAACATTTCGATAAAAACGGGTGTTGTTGGAGAAAAAATATGGATGGGCCATACGGCATTTGAGCCCGATGCTAAATCTAGTGCGCAACACCATGAACAATCCGATACTGTTCATTATGTATTAAAAGGGAATGGGATCTTTTTTTACGGGGAAAACTTCGGGAATTCTGTAGAGTTGAGTGAGGGTGATTTCATTTATATACCACCTTATCACACGTACATCTATAAAAATGCAAGCAGCACTAAATCACTTGATATTGTTACAACAATGGCTCCGGACTACCAGGTAGTAAATGTAGATGAAAACGAAGAGGTTGAAATTCCAAAAGATATTAAAGATGGGGAAGGGGTTTCAATCGTAAGAGCATCAGACTTAAATGATTTAACTAATCAAACGAAAAACATGCCTCGGAAAACCGCTGTTCAGGCACCAAATCTTTGGATTGGACGTGTAACTGGGGAACCGTCCAAGGATTCTGGAGCACACCATCATGGAGAGGCGGAGACAGCGGGATTCATTATTAGCGGCACAACTCAAATCTTATATGGTGAAAATTATGAAACCTATGAAGAACTTAACCCTGGCGATTTCCTTAGAGTCCCTACATTTTTGCCGCATATTGAACGAAATGTGAGCAATCTCGAGCCAGTAGAGTTTTTGACTGCGCGTAATCCAAGAAACATTGTAGTCAACTTAAAATAGCTAACAGTATCTAAATAATTTATAAGGTCATAATGAAAAATATTTAATATTAATATTGATATTTCAACATTGTATTAAAGGCTTTAAAGCAAAAAGAGGTAGTAACTGCATCGCTTGAATTGAATTGAATTTCCATTAAAAGCATGACATAGATCAACGAATAGATTACATAGGAGGGAATATAATTGCCGTTTCCTAAAAAAGTAAAGATACGTGAAGTAGGGCCTCGTGAGGGCATGCAGATTGAAAAGACGCCTGTAGCTACTGAGGATAAGATTCGATTAGTTGATTTACTGTCCGAATGTAACCTTCCTGTGATTGAAGTTACTTCATTTGTGAGTCCTAAATGGGTTCCAGAAATGGCTGATGCAGAGTTGGTGGCTGCAGGATTTAAAAGACGCCCAGGTACAGAGTACCAATGCGTATACCTTAATTCTAAAGGAATTGAGAGAGCTCAAGCTACAGGTAAATTTGATTTGGAAGGCGTAATTAGCATAACTGCAAGCGAAACGTTTTCAAAAAAGAACACAAATCGTTCGATAGAAGAAACCTTTGAAGAAATGAAAGATCGTATTGCTGTTCTGGGAGAGTTTAATGTTCCAGTCAGCACACTTGCTGTAATGACAGCCTTTGGTTGTAACTATGAAGGGGACGTTGATCCAAAGCATGTAATTAAATTAATCGACCGAGCAATAAAAAAAGCCAATGATGATGGTGTTGATCCAGAATATATCCTTCTTGGGGATACAGTCGGGTGGGCCAATCCGGTTTCTGTCGAGAATCTTGTCGGACAAGTCCAAGATAGATGGCCAGATAAAAAGATTAATTTGCATTTACATGACACTCGAGGTATGGGATTAGTAAATGCCTTTATTGGATTGAAAATGGGAGTTAGCTATTTTGATGCTTCGGTAGGTGGATTAGGAGGGTGCCCATTCGGTGGATTTAAGGGTGCTGCTGGAAACATCGCTACAGAAGACCTGGTTCATATGTGTCATGAGCTAGGGATTGAAACCGGTATTGACTTGGAAAAACTTGTCGAGGTAACTAGAGAAGCAGAAAAAATACTCGGTCGCGAACTTCCAAGCAAGGTGGCTAAAGGAAGAACCCTATCCTCTTATAGACATAATATCTTAGTTTAACCTGAGAGAAGTAATAAATTCTGAAAATACAAGTCGACTAAGTTAAGAGGTCTGTTTGGATCTAGTGAACTACTCAATTAAGAAGTATCAGGAGGCATTTAATATGGAAAAAATAGATGATAAAATATTTGAAAATTCGAAAGAAACAAAAATTTCGTCAATAGACGGTAAAGTATATGAGAAATTAAAAGAAATAAAAACGTCATCAAATCGTCCCTACTATGAGAAATTAAAAGCACAAGGAAAGATGTTTGTTCGTGATAGAATTGAATATTTAGTTGATAAGGACAGTATGGAGATTGAAGATGGAGTATTTGCTCGTTGTAATGATGAACAGTTTTTACCTGGTGATGCCGTAGTTACCCTTGTTGCTAAAATAAATGGCCGTTCTGTTGCGATCATTGCTAACGATCTAACTGTAAAAGCCGGAACTTGGGGTACCAAGACCATAGAAAAAATTATGCGAATGCAGGAACTTGCGGAAAAAAGAAAAATCCCTCTAATATATATGATTGATTCAGCGGGCGCTCGCTTAAATGAGCAATTTGATACATTTATTGATCGAAGACATGCAGGCAAAATCTTTTATAATACGGCGCGAATCTCGGGGGTTGTTCCACAAGTTTCACTTGTTTTTGGTGCTTCGCCCGCAGGTAGTGCCTACCTTCCAGCATTATGTGATTTTGTTGTTATGGTAGATAAAAACGCAAGTGTTTATCTAGGTTCTCCACGAATGGCAGAAATGGCAACGGGAGAAAAGGTAACAATGGAAGAGATGGGCGGCGCCCGAATGCATAACCAAGTTAGTGGATTAGGTGATATGTTAGTTGAAACTGAACAGGAAGCTTTAGATGCCACGAAACAATATTTGGAATATATGCCTCAAAATTGGGGAGATACAGTGCCTTTAAAAGAAGCCATTGAGCCGGTCCCAGGTAAAAGTATTGAAGAGATTGTCCCAGAAAATCAACGTGTTCCAATGGATATGTATGAAGTGATTTACCGTATTGTGGATGCTGATTCTTTCTTTGAGTTTAAAGAACTATATGCTAAAGAGATGATCACTGGTTTTTGTAGAATCGGCGGAAGAGCGGTTGGAATTGTAGCCAATCAATCTAAAGCTAAAGGTGGGGTTATTTTCCCGGAATCAGCCGAAAAAGCTGCTCATTTCGTTTCCTTGTGTGATGCATATAATATCCCTTTACTATTTTTGGTTGATCTACCGGGCTTTATGGTCGGAAGTAAGGTAGAAAAAGAAGCAATTATTCGTAGAGGTGCAAGAATGCTATCAACAGTTGCTAATGCGACCGTTCCACGAATTTCAGTAATTATAAGAAAAGCTTACGGTGCTGGATATGTGGTAATGTCAGGGGCGTCTATGCAACCAGACGCGTGCATAGCACTTCCGCAAGCTCAGCCGGCTATAATGGGTGCTGAAGCAGCTGTTAATGCTATGTACTTTAATAAAATTCAGTCAATTGAAAATCCTGAAGAACGTCAGAAATTCATTTTAGATCAACGTGAAAAGTTTAATAGTGATATCAACGTATGGAGCCCTGCTTCACAATTGTTTATTGATGATGTTGTCCCGGGTGATCGACTACGGAAAGATCTTATAAATCGATACGAACTTTATTGTGAGAACAGAAATGTCTTAGAAGGAATTGCTGAAAAGAAAACAGTGGTTAGAAGGGGTTAAGCTATACCAATAAAAAAGAATTAATTGGGGGGGGGATAAAAATGGATTCTCTTATAAATAGAAAACAAACATTTGAGGAGAAAAGTAAAGAATGGACTCCTGAACCTGTTCATGAATTTTTCTTCCGCATGGCTGAAATATATAAAGATAATGATTACATTATTAGTCAGAAAAAGACTTGGACCTACTCCGATGTAAAGGAAAAAAGCAAGCAATTGGCGGCAGGATTAATTAACCTGGGGTTACAAGGTCATGAGCACGTTGCATTAATTTTTCCGAATCACCCAGAATTTATACTTTCAAAATTTGGTGTGGCTGCTGCTGGAGGCATTCTAGTCCCATTAAATTATCGTTTGAAAAAAGAAGAATTTAAATATTTAATTAACCAGTCAGATTCTTCTTATATTATTACCTTAGATGTATGGAATAAATTAAGCTATGTTTCAATGTTACAAGAATTATGTCCTGAGGTTTTCAAGGGGGAACAATCTGAAGAATTTCCGAATCTTAGGAAAATAATTGTTTATTCGCCAGAGGGGAAAAAATATCCAGGTACAATAGATTTTTATGATTTATTATCCTCTACAGAGAAGGCTCATGTAGAAGAGACAGTAAATAGTGTACAAAAGGGAGAGGTAAATGATGTTACAGATATTATGTATACATCTGGAACAACTTCTTTCCCAAAAGGTGCTCTTATTACACATGATATGATATGGCGCAGTGCACTAGGTAGTTGTATTAATCGTGGTTTTCAAGAGGGTAGGAAAATCTTTATACCGATACCTTTTTATCATTGCTTTGGTTACATTGAAGGCTTCATTGCTGTAAGTATGGTCGGAGGGGCATTAATTCCCCAAATTGATTTTAATGAATCTCATGCATTAGATATGATTGAGGAACATAAAGCTAATGATATTCTTTGCGTACCAACAATTAGCTTAAGGTTATTAGAAGCACAGAGGGAAAAAAACCGTAATCTTTCTAGTTTAAAAGCAATGTATTGTGCAGGTGCTGAGGTATCTACAAAAATGTGGAAAGACATAAAAGAAGTATTAAACATTGAAGAATTAATCACTGGTTACGGGATGACAGAATGTGCAGCTGGAGTTTTACAAACTCACCCAACTGATGATATTTCTTATCTCAACAAATACGTTGGCCGAGCTATTCCAGGCGGTCATGTCGGATTAAGTGATTTGAATGGTAATAGTATTCATTTTAAAGTCAAAGATATAGATACTGGTGAATATCAATCCTTCGGAATAGAAGGTGAACTGGTATGTAAAGGCCCGTTGGTCACAAGTGGATATTATAAGAAACACGAGGAAACAGCGAGATCCTTAGACGAACAAGGCTGGTTTAAAACTGGAGATTTAGCTGTCATTGATAAATCTGGATACATTTCTTTGACAGGAAGAATAAAAGAAATATATCGAATAGGTGCAGAGAATGTGGCACCTAAAGAAATAGAAGATGTACTTACCAGTCATGAAAAGATTAATCAAGCATATGTAATTGGTGTACCTGATGAGGTAATGGGGGAAGTAGGGTTGGCTTGGATTGTACTTGAGTCAAAAGTTTCATTAAGTGAGAAAGAAGTATTTGACTACACTTCAAATCATTTGGCCAAATTTAAAGTCCCAAAATATATTAAATTTATCCAAGACACGGATCTTCCTATGACCTCAAATGGAAAGGTAAAAAAGTTTAAATTGAAAGAATGGTTTGTTAATAAACAAGAAAAAATTCAATCGATATTTTAATAATTTACGAGGTGATAATATGGAAGTTTTATCAAATATGTCAGGAAGTGTATGGAAAATTGTTGTGAATAAAGGAGATAAGGTTAGTGCTAATCAAGAGGTTGTTATTTTAGAATCAATGAAAATGGAAATACCTATTACTGCCACTAGTGAAGGTGAAGTAGAAGAAATTATTGTAAATGAGGGCGATTTTATTAGTGATGGAGATGTAATTTTAAAGCTAAAATAATCCATGATATAGAAAGGTGAGCGCTATGTTTAAAAAAATCTTAATTGCAAACCGTGGCGAAATTGCTTCACGAATCATTCGGACTTGTCATTTAATGGGTATAAAGGCTGTTGCAATCTACTCAGAAGCTGACGCAGAAGCACCTCATGTCAAACTAGCTGATGAATCTTATCTGGTTGGTGGACCAAGGGTTAATGAAAGCTACTTAAATGTAAATAAAATTGTTGAAGTAGCAAAAAAGGCAAATGTGGATGCAATTCATCCAGGGTATGGTTTTTTGTCGGAAAATAGCTCCTTTGCTAAAGTATGCAAAGATAATGGGATGGTTTTTATTGGTCCATCTACAGATGTGATTGAAAAAATGGGTAGCAAAATTGAAGCAAGAAGGGCAATGGAAGCAGCAGGAGTTCCTATTGTTCCGGGAAATAGTACGCCTCTGTTTGCTTTAGAAGAGGCGGAAGTAAAAGCGAATGAGCTTGGATATCCTCTTATGCTTAAGGCATCCGCTGGGGGGGGCGGAATTGGAATGCAAGTAATTAATAATAATGATGAACTACAGAAGGCTTTTAGTGGAAGTCAAAAACGCGCAGCTGATTTTTTTGGCGATGGTGCTATGTTTTTAGAAAAATTAATTGGAAATCCACGACATATCGAAATTCAAATTCTAGCCGATAATGAAGGGAACACTATTTTTCTTGGGGAAAGGGAATGTTCAATTCAAAGACGTCACCAAAAGGTAGTTGAAGAGGCGCCTTCTGCATTTATTGATAATCAAACTAGAAGAGAAATGGGTGAAGCGGCCGTTAAAGCTGCTAAAGCAATTGGTTATAGCAATGCAGGGACCGTTGAGTTCATAATGGATGAAGAAAAAAATTACTATTTCTTAGAAGTGAATACTAGGTTGCAAGTTGAGCATCCTGTCACTGAGGAAATAACAGGATTGGATCTAGTAGAGCAGCAAATTAAAATAGCAAATGGAGAGTTTCTTGAATTTAGTCAATCAGATATTGAATTAAACGGGCATGCTATTGAAGTTAGAATTTATGCTGAAGATCCTGACACTTTTTTCCCGTCCCCAGGTAAAATCGTTAAATTTAAGTTGCCTTACAGTGAAAATATCCGTCACGAATTGGCAGTAGAAGAAGGGTCAGTAGTAACACCATTTTACGATCCGATGATTGGAAAATTGATTGTAAAAGGAAGAGATAGAAACGAGGCAATTAATAATTTAATTGATGCATTAGAAGGATATGAGATCGAAGGTATTAAATCTAATATTCCTATTTTGAAAAAAATTATTAATCATCCTGAGTACAAATTAGGAAATACGACCACCAATTTTATTAATAATTATTTAATTCATTCAAAACTCTAATGTAAGAGAAAACAGTTTCACCTTGTAAATAGTTGTTATTTTCAAGGTGAAACACATTATGAAATTATACAAATATTGAAGATTAGATTAAGGAGTGATCTTATTGTCTAAAAATAATGACATTATTTTGGAAATGCGTAATGGCGTAGCCACCGTAACATTAAACCGTCCAAAAGTTCATAATGCACTCTCCGGAGCAATGATGCTTGAATTTGTGCGTATTTGTGAGGAGCTATCAAAGGATGATGAAGTAAAAGTTGTAGTTTTAACTGGAGCAGGGGAAAAATCCTTTTGTTCTGGTGCAGATCTTGGTGGGATGGATAGTGACGAAGATAGTGTCATTGAATTTAAAAATCATGTTACAAAATATAAGAATTGTTTAATTGCTTTACATAAATTAAATAAACCTGTTATTGCTGCAATAAATGGATATGCATTAGCTGGGGGATTGGGATTGGCAGCTTCATGTGATCTTGCATATGCAACAGAGTCTGCTCAATTTGGTGCCCCAGAAATAAATGTAGGTTTATGGGGGATGATGATTAGTGCCCCGTTGGTAAAAGCTATTGGTTACAAAAAAACTCTAGAATTAATGTATACCGGTGATCGTATAAAGGCAGCTAAGGCAAAAGAAATAGGATTAATTAATGAGGTATTTACCGACGAAGACTTTGAAGAAAAGGTATATAACTTTGCAGAGAAATTAACAACAAAAAACCCTGTAGCCCTTAGTTACGGACGAGAAGCAATGTATATGATTCAGGACATGGAGTATGAGAAGTCTTTGACATATTTGCGCGATCAAGTTGTTGTATTAAGTCGAACAAAGGATTACAAAGAAGGGCTTACAGCATTCAAAGAAAAAAGAGATCCTGTTTGGACAGGGCGATAACTTGTTGGATTTCAAATACATGTTAAGAATATAATCACAAGTCAATGTATACCCCTGTGCGTATACATTCAGAATTAACCTATATGTAAATAAATGATAAATTAGTAAATTGATAATTATATTACTTTGTGTAAGGAATTAACAATTTAATTTATCAGTACTATTATTGAAAACCATTATTCTAAAAGGAGCGAAATAAATGGAACTCTACTTTGATGACTTTTCTCTAGGTGATGAAATGATTTCTCCGCGTCGAACAATTACAGAAACTGATGTTGTTCAATTCACAGGTCTGTCTGGTGATTTCAATGCACTACATATTGATGAGGAATTTGCTAAAGAAACCCCTTTTAAAACAAGGGTGGCCCATGGACTATTATCTGTTTCAGTAGTTACGGGGTTACAAGCAATGATGGGGAATGTTAATAACACAGCTCTTGGTCTTTTGGAGATTAATTGGACCTTTAAAAAAGGAGTAATTCCAGGAGATACAATTTATTCAAAATTTGTTGTTAAAGAAAAGAAAGAAACTTCAAAAAAAGATAGAGGCGTGTTAACCCGTAGTGTTTATGTCTACAACCAACGTAAAGAACTAGTTTCAGAAGGAGAAATTGTTCTATTAATGAAAAGAAAAATGTCTTCTCCTTCTTTAAGAATATAGATGGGTATTAAGCATATAGCGATAGATCAGTGAACAAGGACAAAGCATTCCGATGTATAGATACTCTTAGAAGTCAAAAAAATTTCCTATGAGGCAACAGCAACATACAGAATTTTCATAAATATGTAGTAATCCAAAGAAGTTTCTGAAAGCGTTTACCCTGTATCATGAAAAGCCCTTTGGATATTGACTTGTTAATACCGTAAAATTACAAGATTGCAGTTTGGAAGAAAGGAGAAACCCTAATGAAGCGATTAGAAAATAAAGTAGCTATTATAACAGGTGCTGCCAGTGGACAAGGAAAAGCAGAAGCTAAGCTATTTTCTAAGCATGGAGCAAAAGTAATTATAACTGATGTAGATGAAACAGGTCTTAGTAGAACTGAGAGTGAAATAAAAGATCTCGGTGGAGAAGTCGTTGCTATCAAACAAAATGTCTCTTCAGAAAAAGAGTGGGAACATGTTGTTGCCACTGCAATAGAGAAATTCGGAAAACTAGATATATTGGTCAATAATGCTGGTATTCTTTCAAGGAATGGATTAGAAGTCGCTTCTTTAAAAGAGTTTGAACAAATTCAATCTGTAAATACTCAAGGAACCTTCCTTGGTATGAAATATTCTGTACCGCTATTGAAAAAATCAGGTGGTGGATCAATTATAAACATTTCCTCTATTTATGGCTTAGTAGGTAGTGAAGGCTCTATAGCCTATCACGCTTCGAAAGGAGCAGTAAGGTTGATGAGTAAAGCTGCTGCAGTTGAATTAAGCAAAAGCTATATTAGAGTGAATTCTATACACCCTGGTGTTATTGAAACACCTATGAGTAATGATTTAGTGACGGATGACGGTCATCCTTTAAAGAAGAAAACTCCTTGGCCAGAACTCGGAAAACCTGAAGATATTGCTTATGGTGCTCTTTATTTGGCATCAGACGAATCCAAGTTTGTGACAGGTAGTGAGTTGGTAATTGACGGTGGATATACGGCGCAATAAATTCACGAAAACATTGAAGGTTAGCTGAAATATGGTGAGGGGGAAACAATATGATCGTAAGAATGGGTATTTTGCGGAAGTCAGAAAAACTTAATTCCGAGGAATTCCGAAAGCATTGGCTTGAAGTCCATGGTCCAATTGCCGCAAAGATCCCAGAGTTACAAAGGTATCAGCAGAATCATGTGATTGATTCTGAACAATTGGGCATTAACTTTCCTAGAAGTTCTCTTTCTGTTCATGGTTTTTCTCAACTTTGGTTTGATGATTTGTCGTCTATGAAACGCAGCTTTACAGCCGACACCGTTAATACACTTGCCAAAGATGAACAGAACTTCATAGGAGGTATGCAATTAATTTCATTGAAGCCAAATGAAGTAATACCAGTTGCCAATGACAAGCCGCTCATTAAAAGAATGTCACTTCTCAAACGTCGATCAGATATAGATATCGAGACGTTCGAACGTGAATGGGCAGAAGTTCATTCTCAACTTGTGAAAGCAATGCCTGGTGTTGCAGGGTATAAACAGAACTATGTTTTGGAACGAGATATTGAAAGAGTCAGGTCGGTAAATTATGAAGATGAATCAATTGATGGCGTCGTTGAACTTTGGTTCCAGGATACCAAAAGTTTAGAGTCTGCATTTGCTTCTGAAGCTGGACAAAAAACAATGGCTCATGCGAGAACTTTTATCGGAGAAATTACTACTTTTATTGTGCAAACACATCAAATTGTTTAATAAATACAAAATCATATTACATTAATTTTCGTAATTCAATTTAGTGAAATGAAGGGAGAAAAGATAATGAAAGCATTAACATTAACAGAATTTAGTAAAGATTTAGAAATTTTGAACCTGCCAGATCCGGAACTGACTGAAAACGGTGTAATTGTGAGAGTAGAGGCTAATGGGATTTGTCGAAGCGATTGGCATCTATGGAAGGGAGACTGGGATTGGATTGGATTAAACTTAGAACTTCCACATGTTATGGGCCATGAGTTTTCAGGTGTAATTGAAGAGGTAGGTAAAAATGTTACGAAATTTAAAAAAGGTGATAGAATTCTTGTTCCTCATGCACATGGAGATGGCACATGCGATTATTGTCAAAGTGGTTATAGCAATGTATGTGATAACGTAGTATTTGCTGGAACGAATTATTGGGGTGGATATGGTCGCTATGTTCATATCCCAGATGCAGATCGGAATCTTATACATTTAGCTGATAGCATTACATTTGAAGAGGCAGCTGGACTAGGCTGCAGATTTATGACTGCTTTTCATGGAATTATCGATCAAGCTCGCGTAAGTCCAGGCGAATGGGTTGCAGTTCATGGTTGTGGAGGTCTTGGACTTTCAGCAATCCACATAGCATCGGCTATTGGAGCAAAAGTAATTGCGGTTGATATTAATAACGAAGCTCTTAAACTAGCTAAATCATTGGGGGCGTCTGTTGTTATAAATGGAAAAGAAAAGGATGCAGTAAATGAAATTAAGGAAATTACAAAGGGTGGGGTACATGTCGCGGTTGATGCTTTAGGGATAGCATTGACTTGTCAAAATGCAATCAGTAGCTTAAGAAAAAGAGGACGTCTTTTACAAGTTGGGCTAACTTCAAAAGAAGAAAAAGGTATGATCGCACTACCAATTGATAATATCGTCCTTAGTGAGCTTTCAGTAATTGGCTCTGCTAATATGCCAATTTCTCGCTATCCAGATATGTTACGTATGGTTGAGAGTAATATTTTAAAGCCAGGAGCACTGATCACAAACACTGTAGGGCTTAAAGAAGCTGGGGAAATTTTAATGTCCATGGGAGATTTTAGTTCAGCTGGAGTAAGTGTACTTAACCGTTGGGAATAAATTAATGTTTTAAGAGCGAGCTTATGAAATAATGCAAAATTTAATGAAAAGGGCGGATTTTTAATATGAAAATGTTAATAAACGGTCAAAAGAAAGATGCATCTAATAACATCGTAATTGAAACGTTAAACATGGCTACTATGGAAGTAATTGACACAATTCCTGCTGGGACAATTGAAGATGCACAAGAAGCAATTGAGGCCTCTTTAGAAGGAGCTAAGATTTGGTCCACTACTCCTACCTATAAAAGAGTAGATATTATTAAAAAATTTGTGGGAAATTTAAGAAGCAATTCTGAAGAATTAGCACAGCTACTATGTGTAGAAAGCGGTAAACCTCTTGCTCATGCACAAAATGAACTTGCGACAGCTGCAAGGATTTTTGAAGGATTTGCTGAAGAATCAAAAAGATTATTTGGACAAACTATTCCACTAGACATTCAACCTGGCTTAGAAAGTGATTTTCTTTTAACAAAACGGGAACCGTTAGGAGTTATTGTTGGTATCTTAGCATTTAATTTTCCAGCAGAACTTTTCGCACAGAAGGTCGGAGCTGCTTTAGCCTCAGGAAATGCAATAATCGTAAAACCACCAGAGGATGATTCTCTTACTTGTATTCGCATGGCTGAAATGCTGTTAGAGGCTGGAGTCCCAGGCAATGTTCTGCAAGTTGTAACAGGATATGGTGAAGTAGTTGGAGATTATTTGTCAAAGAGTCCTCAAGTTAACGCAATTAGTTTTACAGGGAGTAGTAGAGTAGGAGAAATCATTTCTCGGAATGCTTCCAAAAATATTACAAGGACTTTCTTAGAACTAAGTGGAAATGATGCCTTTACGGTTTTTGAAGATGCTGATATTGATTTAGCTTTAGAGCATGCAGTAATGGGAAGGTTATATGGAAATGGTCAAGTATGTGTATCTACTAAAAGAATTTTAGTAGAAAAATCACGATTTAATGAGTTTAAAGAGAAATTAATTGAAGTTGTATCTATTAAAAAATACGGAGATCCACTAGATAATAATAGTGATATTGGTCCAGTTATTAATGTTAAAGCCGCAGAACACATTGAAAGTCAAATAAACAACGCTGTTTCTAATGGTGCTAAGCTACTTCTGGGCGGAAAGAGGAAGGATGCTTTTGTTGAACCAACAGTTTTAGAAGCTAGTAAACATATGGATATAGCAAAAGATGAAGAAATATTTGGCCCTGTATTTTGTCTAATACCTTTTGAAGGTATCGATGAAGCTATAGAGATTACAAACAGTTCTTCTTTTGGATTAGGTGGAGCAGTATTTACGAAGGATATTTATAAAGCTATGGAAGCCGCAAATCGAATTGAAGCTGGAATGGTTTCCATAAACGGTGGAAATTGTTACAGACCAGATTGCAGCGCATTCGGTGGATATAAGAAAAGCGGAATTGGCAGGGAAGGAACGGCTTACACAATGGAAGAATTCACGCAGATTAAAAATATAGTTCTTAGAGGGGTCATGTCTCATTTTAGTTGAGAAATTAAAATAAACTGGTCTAAGAGTTAAAAGGGAATTATTTGAATATTGTTCAATAGAATATCATCCGAATTATTCAGAGAGTTTCACTGAATAATTCGGATTAAAACATAATGCAAATTCTTTTCTCACATTTATTTCAACACTAAGTTGGTGATCGGTTCAACACTGAAAATTGAAAGGGGGGATTTATGTAAGTTAATACTAGAAAAAAATATGGCCACAACTTTCGAATCTGTTTTTTAAAGAAATACCATTTTAGCAGATTTGTTTTTACTTGTGGTTGTTTTGTCAAACCCGAAGTTTTAAACGTCAAAAAATATAAAAAAATGTTTTACAGAAAATTGCAGTTATAGGGAAAATTGCTTGCGCTGTAACATTCAAAAATGAATGGTAGTAATTTTGGTTTGTCAGTTGGATCAATAGTATCTTTAAACACTGTGTTAGGTGTTAATCTTTATGACCAGTTGGTCTCATGTTGTTAATTGTTATATATTTTGACAAACATTTAAACATCAGAAATGAAAAAAGTCTCATCTATAATAGAGGAAAATTATTATATTTTTCGTAATAAATTTCAGAAAATTCAAAATTTAATATTTTAAGGAGGTGAAAGCGTAAGAATTCGCAAAAGTGTATTCTCAACTCTATTTTTAAAGATATTCGAAAGGATGGGAAAAAATGAGTAAGTTGTTCACTTCTTATCAAATCAAAAATTTGATACTTAAAAATCGGATTGTAATGTCACCGATGTGTATGCATTCATCAATGAATGAGGATGGAAAAGTTAATGACTTTCATATTCATCACTATGTGAGTCGCTCGCTAGGTCAAGTAGGACTGATTTTCTTGGAATCTACTTCAGTTGACTCTCAAGGGAGAATCTCGGTAACAGATTTAGGCATTTGGAATGATAAGCATGTATCGGGATTGAAAGAAATAGTTAAGGCAGTACACGAGAATGATGCGAAAATTGGGATTCAGCTAGCTCATGCTGGCAGAAAGGCAATAGTACCTGGACCTATTATTTCAGCATCTCCAATCTCATTTCCACAAGAGGGGATGAAGGTACCTCAAGAAATGTCTGCTATGGATATTCAGAGAATCATTAATGACTTTAAGAAAGGAGCATTGAGAGCTAAAGAAGCAGGGTTTGATGTAATTGAATTACACGGCGCACATGGATATTTGATACATCAATTCTTATCTCCATTGTCAAATAAAAGGACTGATGAATATGGAGGTGTACGAGAAAATAGGTATCGTTTCTTAAGAGAATTAATACATGAAGTAAAAAGTGTTTGGGATGGACCATTGTTTGTACGTATCTCTGCAAATGAATATCATAAGGACGGCAATACAATAGAAGATTATATTTACTACTCTAAGAAAATGAAGGAACAGGGAGTAGATCTGATTGATGTTAGTTCAGGAGCTATTATTCCAAATAAAGTTGAATCATATCCAGGATACCAGGTTCCGTTAGCTGAACAAATTAAGAGAGCTTCAGGTATACCAACAGGTGCAGTTGGTCTTATATTAAATGGAGTTCAAGCAGAAGAAATATTAAGAAATGATAGAGCAGACTTAGTATTTATTGCTAGAGAGTTGTTAAGAAATCCCTTTTGGCCATTGCAAGCAGCGAGAGATTTAGGAACTTCTATTGAATCTGCAAGACAATATAGTATGGCTTGGAAAGAAGTGTTACCCAAGAAAAAAGACAATGACTTAGGAAAAAGATGGGCTACGGGGAGAGAGACATTAATGCCCATTAAAGAATAGTCAGTAGTATATAAAACTTACTATTGATTAATGTATTATAGAATTTTATTTCAATAGCTCACTGGAGAATATGAAAAGGCAAATATTGAACCTGGGGGAAATATATTATGTCTTGAAAGCGCTTCCGTAAAAAGGCTGTTTGAGGATATTTCTTATTGTTTGCGCAAAGAAGAAGTATTTGGACTAGTGCCTGTTGAGCAAACAGTGGATATTGCTAAACTGTCGCCTGAGAATGTAAATGAACTAGAAAAATAGATTGGGAAATTAATCTATTATACCTGATGATTATGAATAATATTCCACAAAACTTCCTGATAACGAAATTAATCAAATTGTGGACTCAATCGGTTTCAAAGATACTGCGCGAAAACTGAACACTCATGCTAATTTGCTACTTACCTTTATGTTAATGCAAAATGCTATTAAAGTGCTTGTATTAGGAGGTTAAATTTGATGCAAATAGAAAATGAAAATTCAATAGGCACAGGGATATTAAAAAGTTATCGTTGGCAGGTAATAGCGCCAATGATGTTAGTGATGTATATGTTTGCTTATTTGGATCGAACAAATATTTCATTCGCTTTATCTGGAATTGAAGAATCATTTGCTGTCACTTCATCGGTAAGCGGTTTTATAACAGGAATTTTCTTTATTGGTTATATGATTTTACAAGTTCCTGCAGGTCACTTGGCCAGTCATAAAAGTGCGAAACGAAACATTTTAATTCTAGGTATACTGTTAGGTGTGTTTTCCTCTCTGCAAGGCTTTGCAAATAATATTACTATATTTATCATTATGCGTTTTTTACTGGGAGTAGCCGAAGGCGGAATGCTTCCTACAATGTATGTTCTGGTTAATAACTGGTTTCCTGCAAGAGAGCGGGGGCGTGCAACCAGTACTTTCATGCTTTATCAAGCACTGGCTCCCTTAGTGATGTCCCCTGTCTCCGGATATATGGTCGCCTCCCTTAACTGGGCGGAACTTCCGGGCTGGAGATGGATGTTTATCCTCCAAGGAATTCCAGCTGTTATTTTTGCTATCGTTTTTTATATTGTGGTGCCAGACCATCCGAAGTGGGCAACAAGTAAAAAGTTTTCTGAACAAGAAAGATTATATCTTCTAGCCGAATTAGATAGAGAGGCAAAAGAAGAAAAAGTTGTAAAAGAGAAAACATACTGGAAGGCAGCGTTGAATTCAAGTTTTATTTTGACAACATTGGCCTGGCTGGGGATGGTAATTGGAAATTACGGTATTTTTATGTGGATGCCCGTCATTATAGAAAAAACATCAAGTTTAGGATATACAGCGATTGGTTTTATTTCTATGCTGCCATGGATAGCAGCTACGGTAGGAATGATTGCAGTAGGAATAATAAATGATAAATGGAGAAATAGAAAAGGGCTGTTAGCGATTCTTCAAACCATGTCAGGAGTATCGATTCTACTTTTGCTGGTTGTTTCTACCGTAAACTTCTGGCTGACCATCTTATTCCTTACTATTGCAGTAACAGGTGCAGTATCGGCATCGGCCGTTTATCTTTCATCATTATCGGATTTAATACCTTCCGGTTTACTTGGTGGATTAACAGGTGTTTTTTCTGCTGTAGGGAATTTAGGGGGATTTATAGGACCGGTAGTTGTAGGTGCGTTAATGTCTAAAGCTAGTCAAACTGGAGGAAGTGAACTTAACGGTGGAATGGGATTTATAGCTATTGTTTATTTTATTGCCGCTATTCTTATTTTATTTGTAAAGTCCCAGAAGAAAAAGGATATGGGAAAAGAGTATAAAGTAACTGCGAAGGAAGGGTAAGAGAGTTGCTTTTTTTATGTACCTCTCTTATGAAATATTTTGAGAATTATAGAGAGGATGTGCCATATGATCGCAAGTATATGTATTTTACGAAAGAAAGAGGAACTTTCTATCAAAACTTTCAGAAATCATTATCTGGAGGTTCATGGTCAGATCGTTGTAAAGATTCCAGGATTGCATAGGTACGAACAATATCATGTGGGTGAGTCTACACAGCCCACTGGGCTTGGTGACCAAGATTATCCTAGAAACTATAATCAAATAGACGCTTTTTCTAAGCTCTGGTTTGATGACCTGTCTTCAATGGAGACTGCTTTAAAATCAAATGTTATGAAGGAACTCGCTGACGATGGAAAGCAATTTATTGCAGACTTACAAACAGTTGTAACTAAGCAGAATATAGTGGTACCTACAGTAAGCGATAAGGGGTTCTATAAGATGATCCAACTTCTCAAGCGTCCCTCAGGGGTTAGTCCTGAGAAATTTAAGCATGAATGGTGTAAAGTTCATGCAGAAATGGTTCCGGATACACTGCCGGGTGTTTTAGGTTATACGCAGAACCTGGTCATCGATCGAAGTATCGGTGGTAAATCAGTTTCATATGAAGAACTGCCTGTTGACGGGATCGTTGAACTTTGGTTCAAGGATAAAGATAGTATGGAGTCTTCCTTTTCTGCTCCAACTGCGCTGAAGGCCATAAACCACGCAAAAATTTTTATAGAAGAAATAACGACTTTCACGACAGAAACTCATCGAGTCTTCTAAATCTAAACAATCTAATTTTTTGATTGTAAATAAAGTGGAAATCATTAGAGGGAGGGAACATCAAAAATGTCAAATTTTAACGAATCATTAACAGGGGAAAAACTCAGCCTGGAACAAAGACTGACCCGGCTTGAGGATATCGAGGCAATCAAACAGCTTAAGTACCAATACGCAGGCTACTGCGATAACCAATATAATCCGGATGGGATTGCTTCTTTATTTACCGATGATGGACATTGGATCGTAACGGGTGTTGGGGGCGAGGCTACTGGTCATGAAGAGATGAAGAAACATTTCACTGCTTTGGCTAAGGACATTGTTTGGGCTTTGCACTACGTTTTGGCACCCGAAATCGATGTGGCTTCGGATGGAAATAGTGCTACCGGCAAGTTTTATCTGCTATGCCTCTGCAGCATTATTCGTGAAAATGACAGGTCCCAAAAGGACGCCGTCATCTTAACTGGAAACTATGTTGATCAGTTCGTCAAGATTAATGGAAAGTGGTACTTTAAGGAACTCAGCGGCGTTATCCACCAGGCATCGCAGTGGACTGAGGGGTGGGTTCGTCAGCAGTGGCTCGGTTAAAGCAGTTGCGAACGTGTCCCTTTCCAATAGGACATGCTCAACACCTCCTTAAGTGCCTCATCTAGTAGGAACGGCTATGCAATTTGAATGTTTAATAAATATTAATAAAATAATTTAGTATTATCAATGCATACCTCACTTAATTTTTTAGTTGAGGTATGCATTTTTACGTACGGTTTTAAAAGATCTAGACAGTAACTTAATCTGAGATTTAAAGTGTTACCTTATATTAATGAATGTCTTGCGGCATCTAATATTTATTATACATACGATTACATTGGACCGTTCATCAGTTGAACGATTTGGAAATAGCGGCGAGCAAGTAATGATAAGCCACATTTATCCGAAACCAAGCTGCAATAATCCTTTTTACTTAACACAATAATTTTTTTAGGTCGAAATAATGACAAAAATATGTTTCAATACTGGACACTCCCTTCTTATTTGAGACAGTTTTTAAACAACTGTATTAAATTGATACGTACTATACTAACTTATGTTTATTCAACTTTATCCCTTTTAATTATTTATCCCATATTAATAAGCATTTTTAATGTTTTTTTATGTTGGCACGTTATTTGCAATATAAAAGGTGAGTGATTTCATTTTGGGTTTACGAGAAAGGAGTTAATAATATGGAAAATAATTAAATAAAAGCACTTTAATGCGGAGCTTTAGGATTAGAAAAAGATGCATTGCTAACCGATGGAAGATAAATGATCACAACAAGGAGAAACCATGTGAATGGTACGTATGTCCCTCCTTTACTTACGTTTGATTATCCGAATGGTAAAACACTTTTTGATGCATCGATTTGGAGAAACTGGTAGGAAAAATGGCCTCAAGAATAGCAGGATGGAGCAGAGTATAATCCTTCGGATGAAGAATTTTTTCGAATCACGCTTAAAACAGTTGAATCTGGACACTAGCCATCTACATTGTAATCATGCAGGGAATGCGTGTCTTTTTGCGGAAACAGATACAGAAGTCCTAGTCCAAGAAAAAGAATTGACCTACTTTATCCAATTAGAGGCTGAAAGAAAGAAGGCTCATAACTTCTTTTTCTTCAGACTATTTTGTAAGCGGTATCAAATATATAATTCCTTATGGAGAGCAGGAAATTCGTGCAATTAGCCTTCCTGGGCATACCTTGGCCATGATTATAATGTAATTGCCATCCACTGAAAGTAGAGAAAAAGCTGAGAATATGGCCTGTGGCACAGTACGACTAACTGAAAAAGTTGTAAGGGAATTTGAATTGTAATTTCATATTGAAAAGGAAAATGCATGAAATAAAAAGTCCTAAATTTAAAAATCAGGCGGTGGAAATAAAAATGGGTCGTTTACAAGATAAAGTAGTAATTATTACAGGAGCTGCAACTGGCATGGGTCAGGCTGTAGCAAAATTATTTGCTAAAGAAGGAGCAGTAGTAGCAGTTACAGATATTAATGAAGAATTAGGAACAAAAACTGCTGAAGAGATTCAAATGAACGGTGGACAAGCACAATTTTGGAAATTAAATGTTGCTGTGGAAAGTGATGTGGAAATCATTTTCAAAAATATATATGAAACGTTTGGGAAAATTGACATTTTAATCAACAATGCAGGGGTTCTTGGTATCGATAAGCCTACTCATGAAGTGGAAGAGCAAGAATGGGATAATGTATTTGCGGTAGATGTAAAAGGGGTATTCTTTGGAACCAAGCATGTCATTCCGTATATGAAGAAAAATAAAAAAGGAAGCATTGTTAATTTTTCTTCCATTTATGGACTAGTAGGATCTCATGAACTTGCTCCATATCATGCTGCAAAAGGAGCCGTGACCATTATGACTAAAAAAGATGCAGTTACATATGGAAAAGACAAAATTCGTGTAAACTCCGTTCATCCAGGTACAATATTAACGCCTCTCGTTAAAGAATTTGCATCAAGAGGTGAAGGCGGGTTCGAAGCATATGAAAAAGTAATGGTAAAGAAACATCCAATTAATAGTCTGGGTGAACCAGAAGATGTAGCATATGGCGTATTGTTCTTAGCGTCAGATGAATCGAAGTTTGTTACAGGGGCACATTTAGTTATTGATGGTGGTTATACCGCACAATAACAAGTAATTAAGAAAAAGAGTTATGAATTATGAGAAGATTCACTGCACAAGTAGTTTTAATACTAGTGCTGCTCAAAGAATGGGGAAAGCTCAAGCATTTGCTAATGAAGGAGCTAAAGTGATAGCTGTTGATTTGAAAAATGAAGCAGGTACTAATGAAGCCGTTTCGGGTGATGAAAAGTAGTAAAGTGGATTGATAATGTAAAGTACGTTTTAGAAAAGCCGTTTATGCTAACGTAGCTTTGTTTAAAGCTTGGAAAGCTGATAAGAATGGGTACTTCATTTATTACAAGACGGTCAGAAACTTTAACACGGTAATGGCGATAGCGGCAGATATTTGAATAACTTAGGTAGATGAAGATGAGATGTTTAGGAATTCATAAAGCAAATTATTTAAAATTAAAACCTTTAGGCGCCTTTTAAGAAAGTTCGAGATTAATGGATGAAAATGTTAAAAAAGTTCCTAAAGAATTATGCATTGGATTAACTTGCTGAAAGAAGGGTGATTGTGTGGATAATAATTTACAAGTGGCAACTCCCGAATACACGGACAAGCATGAACTGATTATTCAATTAGAGAAAACCCCATTATACAGTTGGTGGGTATTGGTGGTAAGCTTACTATGCTTTATGACATCTTTTATCAGTTTAGCTATGACCTCTGTGTTTGGAACTATTATCCAACAAGATTGGGGAATTAGTGCGACAAAGCTTTCACTTTTAACAACAGCTTTTATGTTTACGTTTACTGTGGTCCCAATATTCGCAGGGAATTGGGCTGCAAGAATCGGCGTTAAGAAGATTGTTTTGATCGGTATGCTTATAAATATTCTTTCAGCTTTGCTGCTGCCTGTTGTAGGTCAAGCTTTTGGCGGTCTTCTCTTTTTAAAGCTTCTTCAAGGATGTACAGGGGGGTTAATGAATTCTACTCTTGCTGCCCATGCATCACTTTGGTTCCCTAAAAATAAACGTGGTCTTGCAACGGGTATATTAATGGGGTTCCTCGGTATCGGATTTACTTTAGCTTCATTTATTGGGCCCATTCTCCTGCAAAGTGGAATGACCTGGCAAATGGCTAATTTATGGATGGTTTTCGTTCCAAGCTTCGTTAGCGTATTACTATTTCTCTTTACGGTGAAAGACTTTCAAAAGGCCTATCCTTTTGTCAAATCCATGGATGATTTTCTTCCACCTGTTGCAGAAAATAAAAAATCAACGAGGTTCGATCATTTACCAAAGCCGGGCAATATGAAAGAAGTAATGAGAAACCGTCGTGTTTGGTTTTCAGGCATTTACGGTGCCGGTACGGCAGTAACTCTCTACGGACTAACTTATGCTTTACCATTGTATCTAGAGCAATCTAGAGGCTTAAGTTTGGTTGTAGCATCTTCAATTTTAGGAACCACATTTTTCTTTAAATTAGTAGCAGCACCCATCGGAGGAATGCTTTCGGATAAAGTATTCAAAAGCGAAAGATATCAAACAAATGTGATAGGAGCTCTTTTAGCAGGTACTTTGATTTTATTATTGCCTACAGTACCCAATAGCATCTTGACTATTTACCTCTGTATTATGTTTACTGCAGCATCTCTTTATGGTGGAACTTATTGGACATGGGCTCCAGAATTATCCCAACCTCAGGCAACCTATCAGACCGGTGGTTTTATTGTCACAATTTCAAACATCGGAGGTCTGGTCATTGCACCTATTTTAGGAATAATTATTGATACAACAGGAAGTGTAACAATGGCAATGGCCTTTATTGGGGTTGTTACTTTAGTAAGCATAATCGCTGCCTATTTTTCAAAAATTTAAAGTGTTAAATAGCATAACAGTATTAATGGAGGTCGTATATGACCTCCATTAATACTGTTACAGGGCAAGTTGAAAGTGCTGTATTAAATAAAACATTTAATTCATGAGCATCTTCAAATATATTCTGAATCAGTTATTGTTCAATTTCCTCACCTCTATGATAATGAGAAAGTTTTTTGAATGCTGTAAAATGTGAAGGTTTGATTCTGTTCAGGTGTTGCTTAATTTCTAAATCAAGCGAAATAACTTGTCCATCGTTTAGGAAGATTTTTGACTTAAACAACCTTCAAAGTCCGGCATAAAATTGATGGACAAGTTATTTTATTGGATAACCTGTCCTTTGGTGATACTGTATTTTTCCATTTTACGGTATAGCGTAGCACGAGAAATTTGCAGTTCTTTTGCTGTTTTTGTAAGATTTCCATTATAGTAATGAAGAACCCGTAAAATTTCTTTTCGTTCTATCTCATCGATAGTACGTAAACCACCCTTATTTTCTGTTGGCATTACAGTGTGCTTATCATCATCTAACATATCAAGAACACCCTCTAAAGCGATTGTGTCCTGAGTAGCTAATACAACTAATCGATAGATATTATTTTCAAGTTCTCTTACATTTCCACGCCAAGGATAAGTACCTAAATACTCTAATACTTCTTTGGTTAATGAAACATTTTTTTGTTCTTGATGATTATATAGGGTTAGAAAATAGTTCACGAGCTGGATAATATCATCTTTTCCGCGTTCGCTTAAAGTTGGGAGCCTTAAGTTAACAACGTTTAATCGAAAATACAAATCTTCACGAAATTGCTTTTTACTTACTGCTTCGAGGAGATCTACATTTGTAGCAGCGATCACTCGCACATCGGTAGGTATGGGATTTTTCCCACCTAAACGATAAAACTCTTTTTCTTGTAGTACCCTTAATAAATAAACTTGATGTTCTAATGGTAGTTCCCCGACCTCATCGAGAAAAATTGTCCCTTTGTTGGCTAACTCAAATTTTCCCTTTTGTCCTCCTTTTTTAGCACCTGAAAAAGCACCATCTTCAAATCCAAAAAGTTCACTGCCAATTAATTCTTTTGGAATAGCACCACAATTAACCGCTACAAATGGTTTTGTTTTCCTTTCGCTCTTTTGGTGTATTGCTCTGGCAAACATTTCTTTTCCTGTACCAGTTTCGCCTAAAATCAATATATTGGGTTGACTTGTAGCTACTTGTTTTGCTTTTTGAATTGCTTTTTGGAAAAATGGGCTGCTTCCAATTAATTCATCAAAAGAAGAAGCTTTTTTTTGTATGAGTTTGTCTGCCTTTCTTCCTATAGGATACATTTTTAAAATCCAACCAATAAACTCACCGTTATCCCAAACGCGTTTTAAAATAATACGAATTTCCAGGCCATTTGGAAATGTATCATAAAATTCAATTTCAGGTTCATTCGTTTTCATATATTTTTTGAGATTTAGCAATCCTAAAGCTTTAACTAAATTTCTAGTCGGCTCCTGTTGTAAACTCTTCCCTAAAAGGAGAAGAGCTTGTTCAGAACAACGGATGATTTGTTCATCCTTATTAATAGCTAGTATAGAATTAGCACCTTGAGATAATTGGCTAATGTAGTAATCTATTAATGTGGATTCTTGTTTTAGATAATGTTTCTCTAATCTTTCCTCAATAGCGTACACACTAGCCTGCACTAAACCAAACGTATGAGGTGTAAATATTTCTTGAGGTCCAGTAATATCTAGAACACCGATAATTTTGTTAGTTTTATTATTGTGTATAGGAATGGCAAAGCAACTGATGTCATGAAAAAGTGCACAAAAATGTTCGGCACCGGAGACAAATATAGGCCGATCATGATCTAAGGCTAATGAAATAGCATTTGTACCGATTAATTGTTGATTCGCTATTGCACCAGGAGCGATACCAATCATCTCTAGCCGCTTTCTAAGTGAATGATCACCAAAAACTTTTAGCAACATAGCATCTGAGTTAAAGTATTCAATAATAGAAGAAGAAGATTCTAAATAGTTTTTAAGTTGTTCAATAGTCTCGTCAGCTGTACTCAAAAATAAATTGTTATTGTTTACGTAATTTTCATAACTATTATAGTCAACAGGGTGACTAGAAATAAACGGATCTATATTTTGCTGCTTACTATAGATCCATGACTGCGTTATATAATGAGAAAGCTGATTATCGACAACACCATCATTTATAAAATTTTCCCAAGACTTACGTACCCTTTTTTGATTAGTTGTAAGATTAAATCCTGCCATGCTCTTTTTGTGCCTCCTTATGTAAACGCTTTAAAAAGGAAAATTAAATAATAGCTAGGTAAGGTAATAAGAAATTTATTTTTGTTAAAATATTCAAAATATTTATCTATATATAATTATATATGGAATACGGAACATTACAATAAAATGATTTTAAATTAAGAATCACGTACTTCTATAACAACAGCAACAGCTCTTGCACGATCATAGCACCGACCAAAACTTCTCCAAATAGATTAAATGGGAACAGGCAATCATTTAATTTGCCTAGCCTAAAAGTGAAAAATCTCTAGATATTTTTGTAAGGGCATTCGAAAAAAGTCATTTTATTGTGTTAGTAAAAGTACACTTTTCAAAACTATTTTGATTTTTAATCAGCTTAAAAAACATGTTATCAAGATATTATGAGCATTATATTGACATATCTATAAAAATAGATATAATAACACCTATGGAACCTTTATTAATATACAAAGCTTTGTCTAACGAAACACGTCATCAAATTTTACATTGGCTAAAGAATCCCGCCGAGCATTTCGAGGTACAGTGTCATATTCCTGAAGATGTTGATTTTAAAATTGGGGTATGTGTTGGAGATATACAAGCAAAGGCTGGAATGGCGCAGTCTGTGATCTCTGGTTATTTATTAACCATGCAAAAAGCTGGGTTATTAGAATCTGAACGAGTAGGACAGTGGACGTATTATCGACGAAACGAGAAGACCATTCGTCAATTTACTGAATATGTTCAAAATGAATTATAAAAGGGAGGTGCTTTTTTTTAAAAATATACATCTATATTTCTAGATATATATATAAAATGATATTACTCATGCCTTTAAAGACATGGATGTTGTAATTTTTACAGCCGGTTCAGGTGGAAATACTGGCGCTGACAAGACAATAATATTTGATTTGTGGGGAGCAATAAAAGCTGTAAACCTTGTCGAACAATTTATTATTAAGCATTTTGTTCAATTTAGTGCCACTAATATTTAAATCCTGATGAGGCAATTGAGAAAATGAGACCTTATGTTGTAGCAAAGCATGTGTTAGATTTCTATTTGAAACAATCTTCACTTGATTATACAATTATCTATCCTGGTCCGTTGTTAAATGATAAACCAACTGGAAAACAGATGTTTCTGTAGACTTAAAAGGTGACCCTAATGAATATCTAATTACTCGCCAAGCCAGGATGTTGCAATTGTGCTTATTCAACAAAAAGTTATTTTATGAAAAATGGAAATTAATTTATAAAAGACGCTTTATATTCAATTAAATAATGAGATTTCAAAGACTATTTCTAAAAATAATAAAATATATATATGCATGCGCATGCATTATAGGGAGGGATACAATGAATATCTTGGTAATTGGAGCGAATGGACAAGTTGGAAAACAAGTTATACAACAATTGAAAAACACAGAACACACGTCTGTCGCACTCGTACGAAACGAAAAACAAGCATTTGATCTCAAGGATCTTGGGGCTGATAAAGTTGTGATTGGCGACTTAGAAGGGGATATCTCTCACGCCTTCTCAGATGTAGAAGCTGTGATTTTTACAGCAGGATCCGGAGGGAAAACCGGTGCCGATAAGACAATTCTTGTAGATTTATGGGGTTCTATGAAAGCTGTTGATATAGCTGAGAAATCAGGCATAAAGCATTTTATTCAAGTAAGTGCTACAAATAGTCCGGATCCAGATGCAGAAGTAAAAGAGTTTAGACCATACGCTGTAGCAAAACACATATCAGACCGTTACATTAGACAGTCATCGCTTAATTATACAATTATACAGCCAGGTCCGTTGTTAAATGAAGAAGCAACTGGCAAAATCAAGGTATCACTCTCTTTAGAAGAACACCCAAATAATTATCAAATTCCGCGTAATGATGTTGCATCTGTACTGATTCAAGCAATTGATAATGAAGGTCTTAAGAATAAATCGATTTTTATTAAAAGTGGTGATACCGATATAAAAGAAGCGCTTAAATTGAACTGATAGATAAACCTTGCAAATGCCTTTTAGGAAGTTTCGCTTGCATTGAAGTATTAAATTATTAAATCTTTAATATAGCAAAGGGGCTTAGCGTCATATACGTTTTAGCACTAACATCTTAGCGAAAGGCGCATATATATGGCAGAAAAAAATAACGAACTGATCAATAAATGGATAGGCTTAACGTATTTCTATGACAATGTTTCTAAGGATCTTGAACAAAAGTTGCATGAAAAACATAAAGTTTCTTTGAAAGAATTTTACGTACTTTTGTTCCTGTTTGAATCATCTAATAGGCAACTTCCTCTTCAAGAGTTGCAGCTCAAAGTAGGATTAAGTCAAAGTGCTATGTCACGTTTAGCTGCAAGAATGGAATCCAAAGATTGTGGTGTCATTCGAAGATATGGTTACGGTGACGACAAACGAGGGGTTTATACAACAATGACAGACAGTGGGGAAGCTTTCTTTCATGATGTGTTAAAAACATTTGAGGTAACGCTTGAAGAAGCGTACTATACGAGCGAGTAATTTTTGACGTATCTATCGCAAACAGGTCAGGAGAATATTACCTGTTTGTCAGTATCAATTATGCATGCACATGCATAATTGAATAGGATAATAACTGTGTATCCTGTACATTTTTAAGACAATTTCAGCTATGAATGATCACAGAAATTTTAAAAAAAGAGGTAAAAAAAATGCTTTCATTAAATGTATTAGATTATTCTCCAATTGATATAGGCAGTAATGGTAGAGAAGCGTTGTTGCAAACAACCAAGCTGGCCCAAACTGCTGAAGAATTAGGGTATAAAAGGTTTTGGGTTTCCGAGCATCACCAACTTTTAGGTCTAGCAGGTAGTAATCCGGAAATGCTCATGATGCACTTAGCTGCTTCGACGAAGAAAATACGGATTGGATCTGGCGGGGTCATGCTTCCCCATTATAGCTCATACAAAGTTGCTGAAAACGCAAAGTTGCTAGAAGCATTGTATCCAAATCGTATAGATCTTGGACTTGGGAGAGCACCAGGTGGAAATCGTCTGGTAACTATTGCTTTAAATGAGGAAAAGTCACAACCGTTGTCTTACGAACAGCAAATTGAAGATTTAAAAGGGCTTCTAACGGATCAATTACCCCCGAATCATAGATTTAATGGTTTAGTAGCTACACCTATAATCGAAACAAAACCGGAAATGTGGATTTTGGGAAGCAGCACAGGAAGTTCATCAATAGCTGCAAGCAATGGAGCTGGATTTACTTTTGCTCATTTTATTAATCCTTTTGGTGATGGATTAGAAGCTGTTAAAGAGTATAGAAATAATTTTATACCTTCAACAATCCTTGAAAAACCTAAAGTTATGGTTGCGGTGTTTGCATTAATTGCTGAAACAAATAAACAAGCAGAAGAACTTGTAAAAGCATTTGATTTGTGGCTTCTAAGAAGCGAATCAGCTAACCCTCCTGTGTATTATCCGACATTGACAGAAGCTGCAGAGCAAAAGTATGGAATATATGAGCAGCAACGAATAGCGCATAATCGTAACAGAGTGGTTTGGGGTGACCCTAAGAAAGTTAAAGAGGATATTGAAGCGTTAGCCGATTTATATGACACAAACGAAATAACTATACTGCCTAACATTGTTGGATTTAAGAATAGAAAAAAAGCTATCAGCTTACTAGCGAATGAATTTGGACTTAAAGAATAGTGAAAGAAAGCAGGGAAAATGATGAATGATGAAGTTACAGCCCAAATAAAGGAACATGCTGTAAGAACGATTGCACATCGATGGTTTGCTTTTTTTGAAGGTGATGTCAATGACATGGAGAGCCACTTAAAGATCTTTGAAAAAGATATTAAATTGATACATGCAGGAAGGTATTTGCTCGCAGACGGACTAGACTCAATTAAACTTTGGTTAGAGAATCTCCCGCAAGAGACGGGTTCTCATTTTATAAAAAGCTTAGATTTAAAACATCTTGATGATAAAACAGCTGAAGGAACCATGAAGATAGCTTATCAAATAGTCAATCCTGATGAAACGTTAAGTGGAGCTATTATTGAATACAAAGTAATTGTAGTATTTGATAATTATAATGAGGCGACATTTAGAATTATCCAAAAGACGCCTATCCATCCAAATCCTAGTACCACTTACAAAGACTCGTTTAAGGATAATCGTTTAAAAGCTTTCGTTAACAGACTTTTATTTCTTGTTAAAGGTTTTCAATATCAGAACATTTATGAATTGTGTCTTGATGAATCAATCTGGAAAGAATGGAATACCTTTGCGTATGAAACACTAAAAAATAATCTAACAATCTCTGTAGATGAAATGAACAGGGTGAATCTAACTGTAGGGTTAACTGTTAGAGGTACTAATGGTGACTTAACTGAAGAGAAAAAAATAAATATTTCTCTACAGGACACCGCAGAGAGTTATTTGAAGATCAGTGCATTAGATACGGTGTAGTGATTAATATATTGAGCTATGAAGCATTCAAATAGAAAGGATGTAAGACAACATGAAAAAACAAATAAAAAGGGCTGCGATAGAAGAAGTTTTCGCGCAATTTTCATCAGGTATGGAAGCTGGAGACATCTCACCAATAGAAGGCTTATTGTCCGATAATGTGAAGTTAAGTTTTAGTAATATTGGTGATTTAGAAGGTAAGCAGGAAGTGATTAAAGGGTTGTCCAACCCAATAGTTTCGAAGAGTATTGTTAAACACTTTATTTCAAATAACTATACTGCTACACAAGGGAATATAGGGAAACAATCAGCATATCTAACTGGCTTTGTAGCAGATACATTAGAAGAAGATAACCAAGAAGCTTGGTTTGGTGGTTACTTTACGAACTCATATGAATTTACAGATGAAGGCTGGAAAATTGCTGATCTACGATTTGAACTGGACTGGTTAATAGGATCAAACCCAGCTATTAAGCATTGGAAAGAACCTCGCAGAACCATTGGATGGTCACCAAACATGAAACTTCCCAAGATAATTAGCGAATTAGATTCACCATGGCGTGTGTTCCCACAATCGGATGAGTTAGGTTCTGATGAGGAACAAATATTAGATGCTTATACACAGTATGCTTGGGCTACTGATCATGATATCGGTCTTATGAAAGACATATTTACAGAAAAAATAGAAGCAAATTTAGTTCCTATTGGGAAAATCGATAATAAGAGAGAATTAATGACTGCAATTTCCACTTTTAGGTCAGGTCGTGTTTCTTCACATCATGCAATTGGAGACTATGAAATAGAAGTGTATGGGGATGTTGCAGGTATGAAAATATTTAGACGCACTCCAGTTCACATTACAGAAGAAACGATTAACCGTAATTTTTTTAGTGCCACTTATGATTGCAACTTACGTAAGATTGACGGTAAGTGGAAATTTGAGAAGTTCTTTTACAACGAGGGTAACGTATTTGAAAGAGTTAAGGTTTAAGTCGATAACTTAAAGCCCATACTAGCCATGATGCTCACAACTAGAAATTGGTGTGGAGATAATGTTTAGCAGCTTAATGCTGTACTGTGAATAGCAGGCCTATTTTTTATCTTATTTATATTTTAAACGGTTGAGATCTTTAAAAACAGAAAGGATGTAAACAATGATTGCAAGAATAGATTTATTTAATAAAAAAGATGGGGTTTCCTTTGACACTTTCCGTAAACACTTAAATGACCATAAGGTTAATATGTCCCAGATGAGTGGATTTCAAAAGTACGAACAAAATTATGTGGTAGAATCTACACAACCATCAGGTCTTGGCAACAAAGACTACCCTAGAAGCTCTGAAAAGGTGGATGCCTTCTCTAAAATATGGTTTGATGACCAGTCATCAGCAGAGAAAGCTTTAAGCTCTAATGCAATCAATGCATTAAATAATACTGATGACTTGGGTAAATTAAAATCAGTTGTAACAAAGCAAAACATAGTTATACCTACAGCACAAGAAAAAGGTATTTATAAGATGATGCAAATTTTGAGACGTCCAGCTGACGTTAGTCCGGAAAAATTCGAATACGAGTGGTGTAAGGTGCATGCAGAAATGGTTCCACATACACTTCCGGGTGCCTTAGGCTATACGCAAAATTTAGTCATTAATAGAAGTATTTCAGGTAAATTTGTACCACACGAAGAACTTCCAATTGATGGGATTGTAGAGTTTTGGTTCAAGGACAAAGAAAGTATGGATGCTGCGTTTTCTGCTCCAACAGCAATAAAGGCAATCGACCATGCTAGAGTGTTCATTGACACAATTTCAACTTTTACTATAGAAAGTAAATAAAGTTAAGTTTGATTGACTAAATATTTCCAAATTATATACAAACAATTTATTAAGCTAAAAAGTGCACATTGAACAGTACCTCGACTATTTATATAAATGGCGATTGTTTATCATCTCAATTAACTTTTATCTTATCCATAATATCCAATATGTATTAAACGACTAAAGAGGGTGTAGAAATTGAAAGTATTAGGGTTATCGGGTTCAGTTGTAGGTTCAAAAACCGTCACAGCATTATGATATATAGAGGAACAAGTTCATAGAGATTACCCTGAAGTAGAATTTACAATAGTAAATCTAGCAGATTATTATATTCATTTCAGTGACGGCAGAAACTATCTTCAATATGAAGGGGGTACAAGTTTGGTCATCAAAAAAATCTTGAAAGCAGATGCTATTATAATAGGGACACCAACTTTCCAAGCATCTATACCTGCTACGTTGAAAAATATATTTGATCTGTTACCAGCTAATGCCTTTCGCAACAAAGTCGTGGGAATAGTTGTAACAGCAGGAACATCTAAGCATTTCTTGATGGCAGAACAGCAATTAAAACCAATTTTATCTTATATGAAGGCTCATATTATTCAACAATATGTTTTCATTACAGAAAAAAGCTTTCACGGAAAACAAATAATCGATGATGAAATCACTTATAGACTAAATGAACTATTGACTTTACACTGTGCACAATTTTTGATTGAGAGAGATTGAACCTTTACTTTGAAATAAAGGGATTATGGATTGATAGCAGTGCTGATTTTATATGATATGGAGGATTAGAATATGACAACAGGGGGCTTGTTTGCGATTATGAGGAGGGCCGAATTTTATATTATCTGAGGTAAGTATATCTTACTCATCAAAGGAGTTTATTCATCATGCATGTGCTACAAAAAACACAAAAAATAGTTCGCTATCAGAATCAACAGGGCAAAATACATTACGGTATTGTTGAGGATGAGATGATATTACAACTTTCTAGCAGTTTTGCTGAACTTGTCAACAAGGAAATAAAGTATGACGGGGTAGAGCTGAAATATAGTGACGTAAAAATTCTGGAACCTGTAAAACCTTCGAAAGTTGTTAATTTCGGCTGGACATATGCAGGTCATGCAAAGGAAACAGGGGGAGAGGCAAACCTTGTAGAACCATTTCTATTTTTAAAGCCATTATCTTCGCTTATTGCAGACAAGGAGAAAATTATCCTTCCTCCAAACGAGCTATCCAATCAAGTGGAGCTTGAAGGGGAAGTAGCACTGGTCATTGGAAAGCGCGGAAAAAACATCAAAGAAGAAGATGCGCTTGATTATGTATTTGGTTGCACGATATTTAATGACGTCACAGCAAGAGATCTTACAAAAAAAGATCCTCAGTTTACGCGGGGCAAAGGATTTGATACATTCGGACCTTTGGGGCCGTGCATCGTTACCGGGGTAGATCCCACTAATTTGCGGATTGTGACCACTTTAAACGGCCGCGTTGTCCAAGACGGAAATACCAATGAAATGTCTCTAAGCATTCCGTTTCTAATCAGCTGGCTTTCACAGGTGATGACACTTGAGCCCGGTGACATTTTGGCCACGGGTTCACCATCTGGCAGCTGCCCGATCAAGTCGGGGGATGTGGTCGTTGTGGAAGTCGAGAAAATCGGTCAGTTGTGTAATGATGTCCAGTAGGATGTGCCTGCATTCTTAATAACCAAAAATGAAAATATTCATAAATAGATGAGCCGACTTTTTAAAATGTTACAGGGGACATCGCAATAAAAAGAAAGAAGAGTTTCCTTGCATTCGCATGTGGTGCTGCTAGAGAAACGGCAGTATTAAAAGAGCTTGGTGTCAATTTATTTGAGATAAATGATAAACCTGCTGGTCAATGGCTAAATATAGTTGAGTATTGAATCATTCCTTCTAACGGGTGCGTTAGCGCCATAAGAAGGCTGCCAATTGGCGGCCTTTTGAAAGTATGATTCTTACAATAATAATACTTTCACTACAATAAACAAATAACAGACAAAAATAATCCCTTACAACACCGTATATATTAGGCTGAACTTGCTCATTATATAGGTAGCGAGTACGTAACTGTTGAGCCCGAAATTATATAGATCCTAAAAAGGATCTATATAATTCAGCCAAAGATTGTATATAGGTGATTTAGAAATAAATAATCTTATGCAATCAGAGGAAGATTTTATATGGTAAAGAAAGGTTTTATGAAAGTCGTATCTCTAGAAGATATTATTGTCATAAGGTCCCAACTTATCATATAGGGTCGAGCGAAGATCATATCGAGTGCCGAAGACTCCATTGAGCAAACGATTCAATTAAAGTTAACGTTCTTATACAGCCGAAAGGTTGTATACGGGTGTACAGGTATTTTATATGGTCGAACGAACCATTATTATGGGTGGTGAACTGTTTATTTATGGTCGAAAGATTATAAATAGGTAATCAACTATTCATAATAGTGCAAGGTAGATCGTTACGTACTCGTGTTGGATACATATTTAATAAAGGATCAGTGAGCTTAGCTCATTGATCCTTTAATTTTTTTGCTTCTGATAATCTGACTGATGTTAAATAGATTGCTTGCTTTAATGTTGGAGGACGAAGAAAGTGAGAACAGCTTGATTAACTTTGTCTTATAACAGGTGAATAAAGTATATAATTAGACTCCAGATAGGGGTGAAAATAAAAATGAAACCAGAAGAAACAGAAGAGTTTATTTTACTAAATCAGATTGTTGTAACGGAAGATTTTTTAAATTCGAATCCGAGTGTTGAAAAAACACAGCAAGTCTTAAATCATGTTAAACGGACAGGCTGCTTAGAATGAACCCATTACGATTAATAAGGATACAAAGATATCCTTAAGGATGGTTACAGACGATATATTGCAGCTCAAAGGGTGGGGATGGATCTAGTCCCTATTGTTTATGAGAAATAAACTTTTACATTATCAAAAAATAGAAAAGAGAGGACTTGTACTTCAATAATTGAGGTTGCTGCGGCAACCTTTTTCTTGTTGTTATATCCTATTTATACAACTATTAAAGGATTTAAAAAAAAGACCACTAATTCACTTCGTTAATTAATCTATAGGGTGCGATCCTTTCATATTGAAAAAACGGGGCAGATTAATGAAAGAATGATAGTTAAACAGTGATTAAAGAAAATTGTTATAAGAGGTGATTTTATGGATACTTCAAGTTATATATTCTTAGCAATTTATTGGGTCGGAATTATTATATGGTCGCTTAAAAATAAGGAAAAGGCTAAGAAGGAATTATTTCAAATAAACATTCATTGTACTGGTTTAGCTGACACCCGCCAGAACGTGATTACCTAATTCCGATTAGTTTAAATTTTTCAGACATGGTAATAATGCTATCAGAGAGACTATGAACTTTTTTATTAAATAAATAATAACAGTTTTTATAGGTTTGCTCCTGATGTTAGCTGTTGATATGGGGCATGAATAGGGTGATGAAAATGTGGAAAACGATAGTTTCCTACCTTCCAGACTGGCAAGTTTTTATGCAAGCTTTTATTGTATTTTTTATTCCGTATGTTATCTCACGATTGTTTAATTGGATCCGTACATCAGAGGAAGTGTGATGAGAATGAGAAGATGGAAATCAAAGGTTCGAAAAACAGAAAAACAAGCTACTAAAAATGAGGATAAACAAGAATCTAAATCTCAAGATTCAACAGATCAGTTTACAGACGACTTAGTCTTAAATCTAGAAGCAATTAAACAAGAAATTGGTCATAATTGGGATGTGCATTTTCGAGAGTTTGTTATAGGACGTACCGGTATTCAAGCTGCCATTGTTTTTGTAGAAGGACTATCAGACAAAGAACTCATTGATAAAAATATTATGAAGTCATTGATGGAGGATTTTACAGTTGAATATAAACAAGAACTACCTTACGTCAAAGGAAGCATTTCAAAAGAATTTATAAAAAATCAAGTGTTATCTATTAGTGAGATAGAAGAGGTTAGTTCTATTAAAGAGTTAGCATTAAAAGTATTAACTGGTTCTACCGCCATTTTAATTGATGGATTATTGGATGCGCTAATCGTTGGAACAACAAAACTTAAAACAAGGACTATTGAAGAGCCAGTATCAGAGGCATTAGTCAGAGGTCCACGGGTTGGTTTCACTGAATCATTGAGTGATAATACATCTTTTTTAAGGGGTAGTGGTGAAATTGAGAATTTATCGTTAGTAAAATTCCAAGTAGGAAAGCGTTCAAAAAAAGACTTAGTTGTCGCTTACATAAAAGATATTGTTGATCCCGAATTAGTTCAAGAGGTGGAAAGCCGAATTAAGAAAATCGATATTGATAGTGTTCCTGAATCAGGTTATGTAGAGCAACTTATTGAAGATAATTACCTTAGTCCTTTTCCGCAGGTACAGAATACAGAGCGTCCTGATCGCGTGATCGCTGCTTTGATGGAAGGTCGAGTGGCCATCTTGTTAGATGGGACGCCATTCGCTTTGATCGTTCCGGTTACCTTAAGCATGATGTTACAATCACCGGAAGATTATTATGAAAGGTGGATTCCTGGCACATTCATTCGTATGCTTCGTTACCTCGCAGCTATTCTGGCCCTTTTTACACCCTCTTTGTATATAGCTTTTATCTCCTTTCATTCAGGGTTGATTCCGACCAAACTGGCCATCTCCATTATCGGAACCAGGTCCGGGGTTCCGTTTCCAGCACTTATCGAAGCATTATTCATGGAAATAGCCATCGAAATTTTGAGAGAAGCAGGACTCCGCTTACCTAAGCCAATCGGTCCCGCAATGGGAATTGTCGGCGGTTTAATCATTGGGGAAGCTGCTGTACAGGCCGGGATCGTTAGCCCTGTTTTGGTGATTGTAGTAGCCTTAACCGCTATTTCATCATTTTCTATTCCGCATTATAGTATTGGGATTACATTACGGATTCTGCGTTTTCCAGCTATGCTATGTGCTGCCATATTAGGATTATACGGGGTCATTCTATTCATTCTTTTCATGACCAGTCATTTAGTGAAATTAAAAAGCTTTGGTGTGCCCTATTTGAGTCCAGCCGTTCCTTATCGCTTAAGTGAGTGGAAAGACCTGATGGTTCGCATGCCACTTATGATGATGAAACGCCGTCCGAAGATGATGAATACGAAAGATCCCACACGTAAAGGATAGCTCCTTATGAAAGGAAGTGAACCAGCGATGATAGTTAGTCCAAAAGACCGAATTACGACTTCACAAGCGACGGTAATCGTTATCAATTTTATACTTGGAACCGGAATTCTCACCTTGCCCAGAACATCTGCGGAGAAGGTGAAAACACCAGATATCTGGATAACCGTTATTTTAGGTGGCCTGATTGCGATGATAGCAGGGGTGATCATGGTCAAATTAAGCCAACAGTTTCCTGAAAAAACCTTTTATCAATACACCCAAGAAATTGTAGGAAAATGGGTGGGTAAATTACTTAGTCTACTTATCATTTGTTATTTTTTAACAATCGCTGGGTTTCATACCCGTTCCTTAGCAGAAGTAACAAGTTACTTTTTGTTAGAAGGTACCCCATCCTGGGCCATCATGATGCCATTTATGTGGATAAGTCTTTATCTAATCCGGGGTGGCATAAATCCGATCGCACGTCTGTTTGAAATTATCTTACCAATTGCGGTTATTCTTTTTTTACTAGTTGCCTTTATGGGCTTCAAATTATTTGAGATCGATAATTTACGCCCGGTATTAGGGTTGGGAACTATTCCAGTACTAAAAGGGGTAAAAGCAACGGCTCTCGCATTTACAGGTCCTGAAATCATGTTGCTGCTTTTACCATTTATGAAACAACCAAATAAAGCAGTAAAAGTCGTCCTGGTTGGAGTTTTTATTCCCTTGATTTTTTACGTGATAACCGCCGTGATGGTCATCGGCGCGTTATCTGTCGATGTAGTGGTCACGAGAACATGGCCGACGATTGATCTTATACGCAGTTATGAAGTCTCTGGTTTGATTTTTGAACGGTTTGAATCTTTGTTACTTGTGATATGGATTATGAAAATGTTTACTTGCTTTACCGTTGGCTACTATGCAGCTTCTTTGGGTCTGTCCCAACTTTTCCAAAAGAGCATTCATCCATTTATGTATGGCTTACTTCCGATTATTTACCTCATTGCTATGATTCCCAAAAATATCAATGATGCATTTAAACTTGGGGATTTCATTGGTAATGTTGCATTGTTTTTATTTGGCTTACTGCCTCTACTTCTACTCATTATCTCAAAAGTAAAGGGGAAAAATCATGAAGCAAACAGATAACAATGTACGGTTTCTCTTCGTTTCCCTGTCCGTTCTTTTGCTCTTGTCTCTTACAGGATGTTGGAGCAGTCATGAAATTGAAGAGCAAAGTTTAGGTATAGGTGTGGCATTCGATAAAGGCAAGAAGTCCAACATTGAGAAAGAGTTAAATGAACAAGAGGAGGGAAAAGACCTGATTACTTCAACCTATCAACTTATCACTCCACAAGTAGCAAGTTCAACAACTAAACAAGCCGGACCACAAAAGAAATCTTATGTTAATGTTTCTGAAACGGGAAATTCCGTCCTTCAAATGGCTCGTGAATTATCATTGAGAAGTGAACAACCCATAACCGGTCACCATATGAAAGTGATTGTTATAGGTGAAGATCTTGCACGATCGTTTAATTTGGAACAATTACTTGATCAAGTTTTTCGCGATAATGATATTAGACCAAGCTGTATTGTGCTCTTTAGTAAAGGAAGAGCAAGCAACACACTAGAAACAAAGGCAGCAGGAGAAATTCCAGCGTTTCGTCTGGTTGGTATTGTAGACAATGCATATCGAACAACGAGGATTTTGCCTCCTATGTCGCTTAATAAATTGGACGGCAAGATCAAATCAGAATCCAGTTTTCTTTTGCAAAATGTAATATCAGTAAATGGAGAAGTCAAATTTGCGGGAGCTGCCATAATTAAAGGGAAGACAAACAAAATGACTGGTTTTTTGAATGAGGAAGAACTAGAGGGCGTAACATGGATAACAGGTAAGGGGAAAGGAGGTTTAGTGAAAAGCTTTGATAAAGAGACTGGTCAACTGATTGTGTATGATATAGAATCTATGAAAAGCAGTATTAAACCTCGAGTTAAAGGAAACAACATCTCTTTTGATGTAAACATTGAATCAGAGGGAAGGCTATCTGAAAATTGGGTAGTTTCGGGAAATCCTTTTAAAAATGAATTTCTAAAAAAAGCAGAAAAAGCTTCTGAAAAAGAAGTGAAACGCTTGGTGAGGAATGTAGTAGAAAAAATGCAAAAAGAATACCGAGTCGACGTTGCTGGCTTCGGAAATCGATTGAGAATTGAGCATCCTAGAGTATGGAAGAAGGTCAAAAAGGATTGGGACCAAACATTTAGTGAAATTCCGATCAACTACCATGTAAAATTAACTATTAAAGATTATGGAACATCAGGATCTGCAAAGAAGTGAGCCTTCAGGTTCATACGTTTGGACCTTCTTAGCCTCTTTTGATGTGAAAAATGAAAAGAAGATGTTCAGACTAGAAAATGTCTAAACATCTTCTTTACATAGGACCTAAATGATCTATTCAAAATGTTAGTAGCAATATATTTAAAGTCTGTAAAAGTGTACTTTTACAAACGGGTGATTGATAGCTATTTTGAACAGCTCTAATCGTGGTCTAGATGAAAAAACTGGGGAAAACGCACGAAAAATAAAACACCGAATTTTCTAAGCATAGGATCTTCGGGGAGCTCTTGTCTTATACAACTAACGCACCTGTTAGCCCACCATGCAGCGCACGACCAGCGCTGCATGGTGGGCTAACAGGAAGTATAGAAGTCAAAAATCTCCTAAGAGAAGATTTTCGCTTAGCATAAAAATACCCCCTGAATCTTTTTGTGATTTAGGGGGTATTTATGCTTTTCCTTATTAAACTTTACTATGTAAATCGGTTCTGTGAAGGTGATTCTAACGTTAGACTTATCAGAAAATAATCCATATAGCCAATTTTTAATGACTGTCATGGGTGGAGTTAATCAATTAGAACGTGATTTGATTCGATTCGAATGCGCCAACGAGAAGGAATTGATTTAGCTAAAAAGGAAGGTGAAAAGGGGTTTGAGATAGAAAAATTCGACGAATATGAGGAGCATATTGGGGTTGTTTATGTACAGCATATTCTTTCATGGCGTTGGAAATTATTAATTTTATTGTTTCTTAAAGATAAAGCATATTGTTTTGGAGAAATTAAGAATATCTTAAATGAAATTTCACAGGGTTCATTAACGAAACAGTTAAGAAAACTAGAAGCAGATGGATTAATTAAAAGAGAGGTTTTTCCTGAAGTACCCCCTAAGGTTGAATATTCTCTTACTGATAAGGGAGAGAAATTAATTCCAATAATGACTATGTTAGAACAATTCGGTCAAGATTGTACTTAAGAAATGATAGTATCCAAAGAGAAGAGACCTTTTTGAAATCTTAGCAGAAGAATTGCAGTTAAAAGTTTCTTTTATATAGGGCTACTAAGGTAGCTCATTTTTATATTATTAGAATTTGTGAAGGATTGTACTTACACTAACGGATTCCTTAACGTAGAGGAGATCGACTTTTCAGGTTGGAATTCTCTTAGTGTATAAAATTTCCGAAATTGGCGGTATAGCATTGTTGCAACCTTTCGTAAAAGCACACTTTTCAAAACTATTTTGATTTTTAATCAGCTTAAAAAACATGTTATCAAGATATTATGAGCATTATATTGACATATCTATAAAAATAGATATAATAACACCTATGGAACCTTTATTAATATACAAAGCTTTGTCTAACGAAACACGTCATCAAATTTTACATTGGCTAAAGAATCCCGCCGAGCATTTCGAGGTACAGTGTCATATTCCTGAAGATGTTGATTTTAAAATTGGGGTATGTGTTGGAGATATACAAGCAAAGGCTGGAATGGCGCAGTCTGTGATCTCTGGTTATTTATTAACCATGCAAAAAGCTGGGTTATTAGAATCTGAACGAGTAGGACAGTGGACGTATTATCGACGAAACGAGAAGACCATTCGTCAATTTACTGAATATGTTCAAAATGAATTATAAAAGGGAGGTGCTTTTTTTTAAAAATATACATCTATATTTCTAGATATATATATATAAAATGATATTACTCATGCCTTTAAAGACATGGATGTTGTAATTTTTACAGCCGGTTCAGGTGGAAATACTGGCGCTGACAAGACAATAATATTTGATTTGTGGGGAGCAATAAAAGCTGTAAACCTTGCCGAACAATTTAATATTGAGCATTTTGTTCAATTAAGTGCCACTAATATTTAAATCCTGATGAGGCAATTGAGAAAATGAGACCTTATGATGTAGCAAAGCATGTGTTAGATTTCTATGTGAAACAATCTTTACTTGATTATACAATTATCCATCCTGGTCCGTTGTTAAATGATAAACCAACTGGAAAAATAGATGTTTCTGTAGAATTAAAAGGTGACCCTAATGAATATCTAATTACTCGCCAAGCCAGGATGTTGCAAGTGTACTTATTCAACAAAAAGTTACTTTATGAAAAATGGAAATTAATTTATAAAAGACGCTTTAAATTCAATTAAATAATGAGATTTCAAAGACTATTTTAAAAATAATTAAAAATCTATATAAATGCATGCGCATGCACATTAACTATATGAGGGTGAGCAAAGAACCAGATGATTAGGGTAATGAGTGGAGTTAGTTAAAGGAAGAAAAGAGAGAAGAAATGAAAAGTTGCTAAAGTAAAATACTGTGCGTACTAAGGGACCTTTTATTCTTTTTAATAAAATTATTTCATTTACGTTCAATTTTGATTTATCGAACTTTAGAAATGTGAAGGAGTTTTAAAATGAAAAAAAATGGAGTCGTAATATTTATCTTAGTTTTAAGTGTTTTTGCTGCCATAACAAATGAGATGGGTATTGTAGGTGTACTACCACAAATTACAGAGAAATTTCAAATTACAACATCGCAAGCTGGTATATTAGTAAGTATATTTGCTTTAGTTGTAGCGCTTTTCGGACCTTTCGTCACGTTAATTGTTTCAGGTTTTAACCGTAAAAGATCATTATTATTTATTATGTTCATTCTAACTATTGCAAATACAGTCAATGCTTATTCTTCAAGCTTTGGATTAACTCTTTTATTTAGAATAATCCCAGCATTATTTCTTGCATTGTTAATTTCTTTAGCTATTTCAGTCGCTGTAAAATTAGCTCCTTCTGAACAGAAGGGAAAGGCAAGTGCTAAAGTGTTCGCAGGAGTTACATTAGGCTTAGTGTTAGGCGTACCTGTAACTTCCTTGTTAGCCGATCAATTTTCTTTACAAACTGCTTTCTTATTTTGTGCATCAGTGAGTGCAGTATCTTTCTTAGGAATTGCTTTTTTTATGCCGACTATGCCAGTCGACGAGAAATTGTCTTATGGAAAACAATTTTCTATTTTAGGTAAACTACCAGTATGGTTAAATTTGTTAACTGTAATGTTTGTTTTTGCTACTATGTTTTCTGTTTATAGCTATTTTGCTGAATATGTGACACAAATTAGTCATGTGCAAGGAGCTTGGATAAGTATTTTATTAATGCTTTTTGGGTTGTTTGGACTAGTAGGTAATTTCTTGTTCAGTAATTTACTGCAAAAAAATTTATTGCGTACAGTTATGTTATATCCAATTATCTACCTTATCGTGTACGGATTTATTAACTTCGCTGGTATGTATACAATACCTATGATTGTATTAATTTTTGTATGGGGAACGGTGCATTCTGGAGGCTTGATAATTAGTCAAACCTGGTTAAGTACAGAAACAGTTGATGCACCTGAGTTTGGTAACAGTTTATACATGTCATTTTCTAATTTTGGAATAACAATAGGCTCATCTTTAGCTGGTTGGTTTATTTCTCACTTTGGAACTGGAAGCCTGTTACTAAGTGGTATGTTGTTTGCAATATTAGCAGGTTTAACTATTGTATTGAAATTATCCTTTTTTAGAAATATTAGTTTGGAAAATCCCTCTTATTAAACTAGTTTCTATTTATTGAAACCCTCATGGAATATGATCAAGTAAATTGATTAAAAAAAGGTAGGCGATTTTTAAATGAATAATAAACAAGAAGAATTAATAAAAAGTTGGTTATCTTTCACACAATTTCATGATACTGTTTCAAAGGAACTTGAACATTTTCTTCAAACGAAATATAAGCTTGCTTTAAAAGCATTTTATGTATTACTATTTCTTGCGGAAACACCTGAAAAACAATTACCCCTTCAAGAGTTGCAAAATATGATTGGGTTAAGCCAAAGTGCTATGTCTAGACTTGCAGTTAGAATGGAATCAAAAAGCTGTGGAGTAATTAGACGTCATGGATATGGAGACGATAGACGAGGTGTTTATACAACAATGACTAAAAAAGGGGAACAATTTTTTGAAGAAGTATTAGAATCGTTTGAAGAAGAATTGAAAAGACGCGTCAAAATAGTGACATTAAAGTTAATTTGAAAATCTTAAATAGTTTTAATAAGCAGTCATAACTATTTTTGAAAAATAATGATTTTGGTCAGAAATCATAGGCATTACCACTGAGGTTTTATTCTATTTTCCAATTGAATTGGTCTTATTTACCCTTAGGCCATATTTTGAGTATTAACGCAATTTACTATATCTCATCACTGCTTACTGGTTACACGGTAAAAATAAGGGATAATTAAGAATTAACTTCCTCTTGAGCTTTATCTATTTGACTTTTTATAGTGAAAATTAATCAATGCATGCGCATGCAATTAAAGGAGAGAATTATACTTTTTATTACTAATCCCTAGCAGTAGATAGTAAAACGAATTACCATTATCTAAATATTTTTATAAAAAACAATTCAACGCGCATGCAGTTAATTTTGTTAACTAAATAGGTAATTGTGATGTAACAGTCTTTCACTTACAGGGGAAGCGTCAAGAAAGATTGAATAGAATATTGCTTCAATAATCATCTTTATATTGATTATGCTGACATTTAAATATAGATAAAAATAAGCTTTTTTTTGAATGCAACCATATCAACAAAAAGTAAAGCAATTAATATTAGTCAAAAAGGGAGTGGAAAATAATGATTTCATTAAACATACTGGATTATTCTCCAATAGATGAAGGAAGTAATGCACGTGAAGCGTTAATTCAAACAACTGAATTAGCAAAGAAAGCTGATAAATTTGGTTATGGAAGATTTTGGGTATCTGAGCATCACCAAATGTTATCACTTGCTGGTAGCAATCCTGAAATGTTGATGATGCATCTAGCAGCATCAACTGAGCGTATTCGAATTGGTTCAGGAGGGGTTATGCTTCCGCATTATAGTTCGTATAAAGTAGCTGAAAACTTTCGCATGTTGGAAGCATTGTATCCGAATCGTATCGACCTGGGGCTAGGGAGAGCACCTGGAGCAAACAGTTTAGTAACCTATGCTTTAAACGAAGAAAAATCAAGACCTCTTCCATATGAGCAGCAAGTAGTAGACTTAAAAAGTTTTTTAACAGATGAGTTTTCAGCAGACCATCGTTTTAATGAATTGACTGCTACGCCTGTTATTGATACAAAACCAGAAATGTGGATTTTAGGAGCTGGTGGAGGCAGTGCAAGGATCGCTTCCGAGAATGGCACTGCATTTACATTCGCACACTTTATTAATCCATTTGGAGATGGCTTAACCGCAGTTAAACATTATCGAGAGAACTTTAAACCATCTTCTTTATTTGAAAAACCTAAAGTAATGATCGGGGTATTTGCCGTTGTGGCTGAAACAAATGAAGAGGCAGAAGAGATTGCTAAGGCTTTTGATTTGTGGCTTCTCAAAGCTGAGTCATTACAAACACCAACTTCTTATCCATCTATTCAAACAGCGATGGACTATCAGTATAGTCCACATGAAATAGAACGTATTTCGAGAAATCGAAATCGTGTACTTGTTGGGGATGCAAAGAATGTGAAAAATCAAATTGAAAAACTAGCTCAGCTTTATGACACGAATGAAATAACCATATTACCTAATATTTCTGGAGCCCATAATCGAATGAAGTCAATTGAGTTATTAGCAGAGGCTTTTAACTTATCTAACCAATAACTAGTTAAAATTGCCTTATATTGTACCAACCTTATGTTAAGAAAGGGGTCATCAAATGGATATTTCTTCTCGAGAAAAAATTAGAGAACATGCTGCACGTGATATTGCACATCGTTGGTTTGCTTACTTTGAAGGGAAAAATAAAAATGTAAGCAGACAATTAGAAATTTTAAGTGATGATATAAAGATTCTACATGCTTCTTCATACTTGTTAGCTGATTGAAGAAACTCTGCGGCTGAATGGGTGGCAAACATCCCTGAGGAAGTAGATTCTCATTTTATTACAGAGTTTATCTATAATCCATTAAGTGAGGATTTAGCTGAAGTAAGAATGAAAGTGACATATCAAGTAATTCAGGCAGATAACCAAATAGGGGGAGCAATCATTCATTATCAGACGCTGGTAACGTTCACTGAAGATAACTCAGCTCTTTTTAAAATCATAAATAAAACTCCTGCTGAGCATACCCCTAACAAAGTATTTGCTGATTCATACCAGGAAAATCGCATTCACTCCTTAATATATATGGATTTATTTACGTGAAACTTTTAATCCTGAAGGAATTAAAGAATTATTAGTAAATGATGGACAGCCTTTTATTTTCTCTGAAAGTAAGGATGTAAAAAATTTTGAAGAGTGGACTAATTTCATGGAACAGTTATCAGCTCAAACACAATATGGCCGCTATCAAATAGAAAGTATTGACACTAAAACGGTGAGTGAAAATCAAGTGTTAGTTGAAATTAAAGCAACATGGAAAAGAGTTATAAAAGGAGAGGTTCTAAGTTCTTCTGTACAATACAAATTAAAACTTCATGATAGTGGAGAGCGCTATCTTAAAATAGTTGATTTGCATGAGTAAGATATAAGCATTAAGAAGAGAAATATCGATACGTTAGATATTAGGAAAAGGGAAAGGTTATTTTTCATAATTTAGTGTTGTTTCTATATAACTTTTCTTCCTATCCATTTAAGGCATCTGATTAAAACTCTTTCCTAAATAGAGTAGACACAGAGTTTAGAAAAGGATAATTATGATTATCTTTTTCTGAATTTATCCTGACATTCGAGTAAATAGTATTAAGGAGTATTAATATGGATGAGTTACAAAAGAAAATTATCAATAAAACTGATTTGCATTTCTTTAGATACTGTGAAGATAACTTTGGTATAAATCGAGGTGTCTATAATACTATTGATCAGTGGTTTTATAAAAAGGATATCCATTGTATTACAGAGAGAAGATTATATATTATTGAATTTCTTAAATGTGCATTTGGACCTGATAAGGGTTCCGATAAATTTGGAAAAGGAAGAGGCAAAGTAACAAGTAGACTACATGATTTTTGGATTCAGAAAACTAAAATTTTATAACTTAAATAAAGAAGTTTATTTATTATTTCCCTTATGGAGGTTCTATTTTCATGTTTATAACTCACAATGTAGTGAACTATACAAGTATAAATCGTGCTACTATTAGCGAAGTATTTTCTAAGTTTTCAAAAGCCCTTGAAGAGGGGAATACTTTAACTTTACGAGAACTTCTACTTCCTAATGCCAAAGCAAGCTTTAGCATGTATGGGGAATTTGAAGGTGTATAAGCTATAATAGATGGCCTATTAAATAAAGAAGAGACCCCAGATATTGTTCGACATTAAGTAACTAATGAAAATATAGCAATAAAGGAAGAACTGAGTCAGCAAAGCAATTATTTAACAGGCTTATTTATTCATATGAATAATGGACAAATGAATCCATTTTGGTTTGGAGGACACTATGTTAATACGTATAAACTGACTGAAAGTGGTTGGAAAATCGCTCACCTACGATTTGACCTAGACTGGCAGTATGGCACAAGTCCGTATACAAGTAAATGGAAACCTGCACGTCGTACTTTAGGGTGGACTCCAAATACAGAAAATCCAAAAATTCTTAGTGAGTTAGAAGCCCCCTGGAGAGTTATTCATGAATCTGAAGAGAGTAATTATGATGAGGAAGAAGTTGTAGCAACTTTTAATCGTTATGCTTGGGCTTTTGATCAAGGAGACTTTAGTTTGCTTAACGATATATTTACTGAGGATGCTACGATAAATATGGTTCCTATTGGTGAAATTAAAGGACGAAAGACTATTATTAGTCAGTTAAAAATTTCCCGTTCAGGTAGACCTACTTTTCATCATGCAGTAGAACCACATGGAATTGAAATAAAGAAAGAAAAAGCTATATTAAAAATGTATCGTCTGAAACCTTTTAGACCAACTGAAGATACTATAGAGAATCCGGTTTATGGTGCAGTCTATACATGTAACCTTCGAAAGGAAGACTGTATGTGGAAATTCGAACAGATGAACTACGAAGAAGGTTCTTTATTTCAGCAAATGGGCTAACTTTGATTTACGTTACACACCATATTGAAGAAATCTTACCTATATTCAATAAAACACTTCTATTAAAAAATGGAGAAGTATATGCTCAAGGAAACAAGGAAGAACTTCTAAATTCAGCTACGTTATCACATTTCTTTAACGTTCCTTTAGAAGCACAATCAGAAGGTGGAAGCGCTTTTTTAAAAACACTCTTTCATGAAGAGGATGAAATAGGAATAATTATTTAAAGAAGGGTTCTTTCCTTTCTATACAGTCTGTAGTGCTACCCGCACGAGGACCTCTTTTGGTTATCACGTAGTGAATAGGGTGCAATTAAATTTGAATTTGAACATCGAAAGGATACAAGTTTTGATGGGGATATTTTTAAATCATACAAGAGTGGACTCTAAACGGGTTTGCTCTTTTTATGTGATTGAAATAATGTTGTCCGCGGTCTGTACGGGATGCCTTTTTGCTAGTTAGCGATGTCCCACATCCAGGTGAGGAGTATAAAATTTGGAGGCAAGAGTAAGCTAACATACGTATATAAGCTGCCGTAGGAGGTGAATAAGTATGAGTAATGATGCAAGAGGTTCTAAAAAAAATAAACGAAATGATGCAAACCATGTGAATGCTGAGACGAAAGCCAAACAAAGACGAATTTCAGAAAAGAATAACCAAGAGAGTAATGATAAGAAAGAATAATGGGAAGTTTCAGTAGGGACTGATCTTTTTTGATTCCACTATAAATTTCTTCTCATGTAACAAAAAGAGAATATAGAAAAAAATTTTCACTAGAGAACTGATATATCGACATCGGTTCTCTTAATCGATTTATCACTCGAAATCCACATATCATCACTACACGAAAAGTTGTTACTTCAGGATTAATTACTTGTATTATATTTCCAGGAAAGAAACAAATAATCAAGATAATTAAAGCAAACGAAATAACCCCTAAATATTTTTTCATGATTAACTACCCTTATCCTCTAAATCATTTTACCAAATTGTAGTAAATATGAATTTTTTATTATTGGAAGAAGGTCATATTCAAGACCATGAACCTCGTTAGAATATATAATATTAAAAGTAATCTCTATAAAAATAAGTTAGTTTCCCATTCGGGTGTTGAGGGAACTGCGCGAGGATCCGGTGACTTTAAGTTTAGTTCTTTAGAGAGCTGTGATGAACAGCTCTTTTTTTATACAACTAAAGGGGGAAGATAAATCATCATTTGACTACCTCCACATAGGTATGATTGGTTACCTATAAGAATTAGACAAACATTCCCAAAAACCTTTAATTCCATTAATAAAGTGAATGATCACACACTAAGATTATTGTATTTCTAACTCTTTGACAGTTTCTCCTTCAATTAACACTGGTTGATAATAGGTTTCGTTTGGTAAATCCTTCTTTCCTTGTAATTTCTTAATGACCCAATCAGCTGCATCATGTCCCATTTGTTCTTGTGGGTGTGTCAATGTCGTTAGTTTGATATTAGCATTTTTCGCAATATAAGAATTGTCCTGGCCAATAATTGATAATTGTTCGGGAATAGAAATATCAAGTTGTCTGCATACATTAGCCACTTCCAACCCTACCTCGTCGTTATAGCAAACAATGGCAGTCAACACGTCTCTATTTTCATTTAGGAACCCTTTCAGGTTCGTGTATAGGTCTAGCTTAGTTTCTGTAGTATACGAAAGCAAATGCTCTGGTTGAAAGCGTAATTTGGCTTCTCCAAGTGCTTTTATATATCCCTTCATTCGATACTTTCCTTGTAAATCATCCATTTTCGAAATGATTCCAATTTGGGTGTGTCCTTTCGAAATCAATTCTTTGGTTGCGAGATAGCTAGACTGCACATCATCTAGGCAAAAGAAAGGAACCTCTAATTCTTCATAATAAGCGTTGATCATGATGAATGGAACCTCTTGTTCCTTAAACAATAGGTAGTAAGCGATGTTGGGATTGTATAGATTGCTTTTTGTAGGTTCAATTATCAAACCATCCACGCCAAATGACAACATCATTTCCAAGGCCTTTTTTTCTTGTTCGACATCATTATTTGTACTGGCTAATAGTAACGAATAATTATCTTCATTCAATCTTCTTTCAATTCCGCGGATAATAGAAGGGAAAATGTAATCAGAAATGTAGGTCGTGATTACACCGATCGTTTTATTTTTGGAATTGCCACCAGATTTTGATTGATATTGGTTACTAACATATGTACCAGATCCTTTTTCACTTCTTAAGAATCCCTCGTTTGATAATTCTAAAATGGACTTTCGTACAGTGTGTCGGCTAACGTTGTACATTTCTTGCATGGCGGTTTCAGTAGGAATTTGTTCCCCTACACTATATTCACCTGTAAGGATTTTATTTTTTAAATCATCAATGATTACCTGATACTTTGGTTTCATTAAACCTCACTTCTTTCATAGTTGTTTGCATTCTAATTTATTTGCTTGAAATATTTGTGCGGACATATTTTAACATAATTTTGAATGAATTAAAACAAATCACCTAAGTTTTTTGTATAAATTATTGAAAAGTTATAAATTCTCCCTATTTACCATTTAGGTTTTATGTCATATAAATTCCTTTATTACTAATTTACTAATTTCAAGGTGAGGATGGAGGATTTTTCTCGAGAGTTGTAAGTATAAATAATATTGACTGTTGACAAATGTACGTACAAAAAATATAATATGGTTGTTAATAAATTTAAGCGCCTCCTTTTATTGAAAGCGCTGCCAGAAGGGGGATTAACGTGCAAACGAATCGATTAAAAATTAAACAAGCGATTAACGACGGAGAAACTTCACTTGGAATCGAATTTGGATCCACACGTATTAAAGCGGTGTTGATTGATAATCGTTATGAAACAATCGCATCTGGAAGTTATGAGTGGGAGAACCTCTTGGAAGATGGAATTTGGACGTACAACTTAGTGGATATTATCACTGGTCTGCAAACAGCTTATAGTGAAATGAAGCAAGAAGTTGAACGGAATTACGGAATTACAATTCGAAAAATAGGTTCTATTGGATTTTCTGCAATGATGCATGGGTATATGGCTTTTGACACTACAGGGGAGCTACTTGTTCCGTTTCGAACTTGGCGTAACTCAACAACTGGTGTTGCAGCAAAAGAATTAACTAATCAATTTCAATTTAATATCCCTGAACGATGGAGTATTGCTCACCTTTATCAAGCAATATTAAATGAAGAGAAACATTTGCCTCGCATTGATTGTATTACGACTTTGGCTGGATACATTCACTGGTTATTGACTGGTAATAAAGCAATTGGCATTGGAGATGCTTCAGGCATGTTCCCAATTGATGAATCAACGCAAGATTACAATGAATCAATGGTCAAGCAGTTTGACGATTTAATTGAGACAAAAGGTTATCCTTGGAAGCTAAAAGAGATTCTTCCTAAAGTCTACATTTCAGGCGAGCAAGCGGGTGAATTAACCGAAATTGGAGCGAAAATCCTGGATAGATCAAGAAATTTACAACCAGGCACCCCAATTTGCCCACCAGAAGGCGATGCTGGAACTGGAATGGTTGCTACGAATAGTGTGAGGAAACGTACCGGAAACGTCTCAGTAGGAACTTCCGTTTTTGCCATGATTGTACTAGAGAAAGAACTTTCAAAAGTATATCCAGAAATTGATTTGGTAACTACACCAAACGGAAGTCCAGTTGGAATGGTTCACGCGAATAACTGTTCAAGTGATCTCAATGCTTGGCTGGGATTGTTCCGTGAATTTTCTGAGGCAATGGGACAAAAAATTGATACAAATAAATTATTTGAAGTAATGTTGAATAAGGCTTTGGAAGCGGATCCAGATGGTGGCGGTTTGCTTAGCTACGGTTATTTCTCAGGTGAAAATATCACAGGATTAGAAAAAGGGCGACCATTATTTGTTCGCTCGCCTGAGAGTCATTTCAATTTAGCAAACTTCATGAGGACTCACCTTTTTACTGCTTTCGGTGCTTTGAAAATCGGAATGGGTATTTTGACAAAGGAAGAAAATGTTGCAATTGATCGTATTTTGGCTCACGGTGGTTTATTTAAAACCCCTCTTGTTGGACAAAAAATTGTTGCCGCTGCAATGAATACTCCAGTATCAATTATGTCAACAGCAGGAGAAGGCGGCGCGTGGGGAATGGCGATTCTTGCATCTTACATGATGAATAAAGATCAAAAAGAAAGTTTAGAAGACTTCCTCGACAAAAAAGTATTCGAAGAGGTTGATGGGCAAGAAATTTATCCTGATCAAGTAGATGTTAAAGGATTTGAAGCATTTATTGAAAGATACAGGAAGGGTTTAGTGATTGAGCAGGCCGCTGTAGACAATTTGATGTTATGAGTGGAAAACTGGAGGGATTGATGTGTTAGAACAACTGAAAGAAGAGGTATTTCAAGCAAATTTGGACTTGCCTAAATATGGACTCGTGAAATATACATGGGGAAATGCAAGTGCCATTGATCGTGAAAGTGGTTTATTTGTTATTAAACCTAGTGGTGTTGATTACGAAACGATGAAAGCCAGTGATATGGTTGTTGTTGATTTAGATGGCAATATTGTTGAAGGAGAGTTGAGGCCTTCATCAGATACAGCGACTCACGCAGTACTTTATAAGTATTACCAAGAAATCGGCGGCATTGTGCATACTCATTCAACTTGGTCGACAATCTGGGCTCAAGCAGGTCTTGATGTTCCAGCGATGGGGACCACTCATGCAGACACATTTTACGGATCCGTCCCATGTGCCCGCTACCTAACACAAGAGGAGATTGATCGTGGGTACGAAGTGGAGACTGGGAAGTTAATCATCGAAACTTTTGAAGAGCGTGGGTTAGACATTTTAGCCGTTCCTGGTGTCTTACTTCATGGTCATGGTCCGTTTACTTGGGGCAAAGATGCAAAATCCGCCGTAATGAATAGTGTGGTATTGGATGAAGTTTCGAAAATGAATTTATTTACACGGGAATTAAATCATTTTGCAAAAGAATTACCACAAAATATATTGGATAAACACTATTTACGAAAACATGGAAAATATGCTTATTACGGTCAAAAGTAAGATTAACTCTATCAAATTATCAAACCATTAGAATTAAGAAAAGAGGATTATTATGTTAACAACAGAAAAAAAGGAATTTTGGTTTGTCGTAGGATCACAACAACTATATGGGGAAGAAGCGTTAGCGGAGGTCAAGGCGCATGCACAAACGTTAACCGATGCATTAAATGAAAGCGGTATTTTACCTTATCCACTTGTATTGCAAGATTTAGCTGTTAGTGCAGATAAAATCACAAGCATCATGAAAGAAGTCAACTATCGTAACGAAGTTGCCGGTGTCATCACTTGGATGCATACTTTCTCACCTGCAAAAATGTGGATTCGTGGAACAAAATTATTACAAAAACCATTGCTTCATTTAGCTACACAATTCAATGAAAGTATTCCTTGGGCAACGATTGATATGGACTTTATGAACCTAAACCAATCCGCTCATGGTGACCGTGAATATGGTTTTATCAATGCCCGTTTGAAAAAACAAAATAAAGTTGTTGTAGGTTATTGGGAACGCCCTGAAGTGCGACAGCAAATTGCACAATGGATGGACGTAGCGGTTGCTTATAACGAAAGCTTCAACATTAAGGTCGCTCGCTTTGGAGACAACATGCGTAACGTTGGAGTAACCGAAGGGGATAAGGTTGAAGCGCAAATCCTATTTGGGTGGACAGTTGACTATTTTGGAATCGGAGACCTTGTTCAATATGTAAATGCGGTTACTGATGAAGAAATTGATGCTTTATTTGCGGAATACGAAGGCCTTTATGAATTTGATTATGGTACCTACAGTAGGGAAGATTGGGAGAAAAGCGTAAAGGTACAGGTAAGCTATGAAATTGCGATTAAACGTTTCCTTGATGATGGTGGTTACACGGCCTTCACAACGAACTTCGAAGATTTATATGGGATTAAACAACTTCCTGGTCTTGCCGTCCAACGTTTGATGGCACAAGGATATGGCTTTGCGGGTGAAGGAGATTGGAAGACGGCAGCACTTGATCGCTTACTGAAAGTGATGAGCCATAACCAATCAACTGGCTTTATGGAAGATTACACATATGAATTAGCTGCTGGACAAGAATCAATCCTTCAATCACATATGCTTGAAGTCGACCCATCTTTAGCAAGTAACAAACCAAAAATTGTCGTATTTCCATTAGGTATAGGTGATCGTGAAGATCCAGCACGTTTAGTATTCGACGGCAAAGCAGGAGACGGTGTCGTTGTTTCCATGGCTGACTTTGGTACAAACTATAAACTTTTGATTAATGAAGTTTCTGCATTTGAGCCAACTGTTCCAGCACCAAACCTTCCAGTGGCCCGGGTACTTTGGGAAGTGAAGCCAAACTTCCAAGATGGAGTGAAAGCTTGGCTTGAGAATGGTGGCGGTCACCATACAGTTGTTTCATTGAATTTAACAACAGACCAAATCATAACGTATGCAAAACTTGTTGGCTTGGAATACGTAGTTATCAAGTAATGTCTCTCCCCTCCAAGGAGGCTCTGCTTCCTAGGAGGGAAAAAATAGGTACTCCAGAAGTTGAAGGAATGAAAATAGTAACCATTAGTATGATCCCTTTATTCTTAAGCGTGTTCGTGGTTTTCAGGAAAAAGATGAAAGCGTTTTAATAGCACAATAACGACACAGAATTCATCCTAAAAATAATTTTTAGGATGAATAAACTAGCATGTTTTTGTGGTTTGAAAACACTATTATTATTTTCTTAAAAAGCAATCAATATTTTTAGTAGTGGGATTTTTTAAAAATATAATTTTAAAACCTGAGGAGGGAATTTTAATGGTTAATGAAAAGAAAATCTCAAGTGGATTCATTTATTTTTTTGGGGCTTTTGGAGGCATTCTCTTCGGTTATGATATCGGCGTTATGACGGGTGCTTTGCCTTTTCTGCAACATGATTGGAACCTTCAAAACAACCCTGGTGCTATTGGCTGGATTACCTCTTCGTTGATGTTTGGAGCTATTTTTGGAGGTGCCATGGCCGGACAACTTTCTGATCGTTTAGGACGGCGCAAAATGATTTTAATATCTTCTATCATTTTTGCTGTTGGATCCATTTTGGCAGGAATATCCCCTCATAATGGGATCCTCTTTATGATTGTTGCTCGGATTTTATTAGGGGTGGCTGTTGGTGCTGCTTCTGCGTTGGTCCCAGCCTATATGTCGGAAATGGCGCCTGCACGTTTACGTGGACGTCTGTCAGGAATTAATCAAACAATGATTGTCTCTGGAATGTTGCTTTCGTACATTGTCGCTTATTTATTGAAAGACTTACCAGGAACAATGGCATGGCGGTTGATGCTTAGTTTGGCTGCCGTACCTGCTTTGATCTTATTTATTGGAGTGTCAAGGTTACCCGAATCACCACGTTTTTTAATTAAGAACAATAAAATTGATGAAGCTCGTAAGGTGTTGGGCTATATTCGCTCTAAAAAAGAACAAATTGATTCTGAAATAACACAAATTCAAGAAACTGTTAAAGAGGAAGCAAAGGTAAATCAAAAAGCATCATGGGGTACACTTTTAAGTAATAAATACCGTTATTTAGTAATTGCTGGTGTGGGTGTTGCTGCGTTTCAACAATTCCAGGGCGCAAACGCAATTTTTTATTATATTCCTATGATTGTGGAAAAAGCAACAGGGCATGAAGCCAGCTCAGTATTGATGTGGCCAATTATTCAAGGGGTTATTCTCGTACTAGGTTCATTAATATTCCTTATGATTGCTGATAAATTTAATCGCCGTACTTTATTAACAATAGGCGGAACTATTATGGGGCTATCCTTTATTTTGCCGGCAATATTGAATTTATTAATTCCTAATGCAAATCCGATGATGATGGTTGTTTTTTTAAGTATCTATGTAGCACTTTATTCATTCACGTGGGCTCCTTTAACTTGGGTTATAGTTGGAGAAATTTTCCCGCTGGTAATTCGCGGACGTGCGTCAGGATTAGCTTCATCATTTAACTGGATTGGTTCTTTCTTGGTTGGATTGCTATTTCCAATCATGACCGCTTCGATGTCTCAAGAAGCTGTTTTTGCAATCTTTGGTGCTATTTGTTTACTTGGTGTTTTATTTATCCGGACATGCGTTCCTGAAACTCGAGGTCATACTTTGGAGGAAATTGAAAAAATTGGAGAAAGTAGACAAGCAAAGGGAAAAAGTGCTTAAATTGGACCTATGAGATTTGGAGCAGAATTCAAAGAAGCTATACGCAAATCGGAGAGTTAAGCATGCATTTTAAATCAGGGGGTCATAAGGGAAAATACTTCTGTAATTATGTTCTACACATACACATCATGAACATGTTGATTTACTCATATGATTCCCTTTCTTAAGACCGAAGTTGCAACTTCGGGCTTTTCAACTATTAAAAATGTTTTGCTGAACTTTTTTTGCAATTCATGGTGTTTTAGCTTTTATTTATATGAAGGAATTTAATAGGGAAGGATCCGAAAAAAATGAAAGCATCACAAAGCTCGTTTGGAAATGAAGTCTTTCTGTTTACTATAGAAAATGATCATGGAGTAAGAATAGAAGTTACAAACTTTGGTGCAAGAATCGTCAATCTGTTCGTCCTAACGGAAACGGGTCGTAATAATATCGTATTGGGATTTGACTCGATTGAGGATTACAAAAAAGAAACATATTATGGAGCAACAATAGGAAGAGTCGCTGGAAGAATAAAAAATGGCGAATTTTCAATTGGTGAATCACGTTACCAAACATCTGTAAATCAATTAGGGAATACATTACACGGTGGCAACCCTGGATTCGATGAAAAAATCTGGGAATATGAAGTGAAGGAGACGGATGAAAGTGCATCGATCATCTTTTCAACCCACTCACCTGATGGCGAGAATGGTTTTCCGGGGAATTTGAAAGTAAGTGTGACATATACATTAGACAACTTAAATATTTTGTCAGTTAGCTATCAAGCAAATAGTGATAAAGACACAATTTTTAATCCGACCAATCACGTCTATTTTAACTTAACAGGGCATCCCAGCAATCCAATCGATGATCATTTCTTACAAATCTTTTCTGAAGAATTTGCACCAGTAAATGAAGATACCACGGTAACTGGGGAAAAGCGAAGCACAATTGGCACGCCTTATGATTTTCGAATCCCAAAGAAATTAAAATCAACCTTTGAAGCCATTGACGCAGAAGTTCAAAAGGTTCAAGGAATCGACCATCCATTCTTCCTTACGTGCTCAGGACTTGATCAAACTGCAACCAAATTAATTAGTCCTGACCAGAAAATAACAGTAGAGGTATATACAGAAGAGCCTGCGGTTGTCATTTACACTGCAAACTTTGTGAAAGGTGTGCCACTTATGCACGGAGAAAAATTAATTCAACACGGCGGAATAACGTTTGAAACCCAAGCTGCTCCAGGAGCGATTGAGTTTGAAGATTTTGGAGATATTCTTCTTTTAGCAGGCGAAAATTATACTTCCCAAACAAAATACAAAATTGAGGTCAGGACCCCACTCAGCTGAAGTTTCCAGTTAGTGTGGTAAAGTATTGAATAGGTGGATTTGGTTTCGATAATTTCACATAGATTCGGCTGCTAGTTAGGATCAGCATCCGGTGCCTGTCAGAGCGATCGAGCATAGGTTTTGACATATATCGGGTGGGATTCCCGCCGAATAAGAGTTAGCCACTCACTCGAACTGAGTTTTGGAGGATAGAGGACAACTTATATCTTTAAGCGTAAACAGTTAGATAGTGGGTCGTAAACAACGGTTAAAGGTAAGTCCCCATTAAAAAGCGCATATTAAATACGGTAGCACCTCCTGGTACGATACTTGTATCAATCAAAGGAGGTGCTTTTCCTATGCCGCAACAAAAATTAACGATTGTCCCCGTTACATTACATGCCGAAAATAAAAAATCTTTACGATCTACTTGATCCTTAACTGGCATTTGCAAAATCAAAACGGCAAACGCTGAAATATCCTTCTATGGCGGTGTAGATGAGCGCGCTATTCAAAACATTATGAGGGAGTTGAAACATCTGTGAAATACGGTTATACAATGTTCAACAAAAAGTGTGGAATACGTTTTAAAAATGATAAGCCCTTATTTACTAAAAATTCTATTGGGCTGGAGTCCTTGCCCAATAGAAAACAAACATATGAAGGAATTTAATAACCCGATCCGGCAACTTCAGCTAAAAGATCAATTAGATGAAGGGCAAGCATTGATTGGATGAGTTCTTCACGTTCAATACCAAATTTCATCTGTAATAGGCAGCCAGGATTTGTTGTCATAATAACTGCGCCTCTGTGGCTTTCGTGTGCTTTATTTTTCATCAAGAATCTACATGGATTCATCAAAAAAATCAATCTTTTTTAAAGTCCATACCATCATTAATTAAGTTAGTAGCTTCCTTAGTTGACATCTCCTTTTGGTACAAACTTTCTACCACGATTCGTTGTTACGTTGTCATCTTTGTTCCCTATTCTGTCCATGGTGAATGCAAAATACAATCACAGAAATTTTTATTTTTATATTCCGGTCTAAAGTATTCAATAATATCTTCCTTCATATTGCCAAAAGTAGTTTCTGGCTTATGCTTAAAGCCCTCATAAAACGCTGGAATAATGTCCTTCTTGAAATTGTTACGTGGGAAGGCTTTTATAATTTCTTCACGCAAGTCGTCAGGGAATTGTTCAAAGCCATCTCCCATCACATCTAAACCAACACCTGAAAAGAGTAGTGCCACTTCAGACTCTTTATGTTCTGCAACGCCAGGTGTCGTATGTAACGCAATAGCATCCCATACAAGACGAATCAACTCATCTGGAATTTGATACTGTTGTAAAAAGCTTCTCGCTGCATTTGCACCGTCTACTTCAAATCGTAAATCTGGACTACTGAATTTTTTTGTTAAGCCTAAATCATGAAATAATGCACTAACATATAGCAGCTCTAAATCATAATTATGCTTCATTTTTTTTCCGTTGACTGCACCAAATAAAAACACACGATTTGAATGATTCCACAACAAGTCGTCCCCATGCTCGCGTAAAAGATCTGCTGCTTCTCTAGCCAATCGAGAATCTGGAATTTTAATACCTGCTACTTCTTGAAACATAATTGAAAATCCCCTTTACAATTTGATAGTTCTCATCCTCATGAACTTGTATTCATTGTAAAGAGGAATTTATCATTTATCTATTCATTCATTTCTATGATAATAATAGATAAAAACTATAATATAGAACTTTTCAAAGAAGCTATCTCATCTTTTTCTGTATGAAAACGCAGCCTTTCGATTTCACATAATAATAACTTAATATACTTACGTGCTGCATAATTGATAAAACAATTCTTTTTCATTACGAGATAAACAGATCTAGTCAAAGATGGTTTTTCAATACGTTGGAAAAATAAATCCTCTGTATCATAAAATTCATATAATGTACGCGAAACAAAACTGCGGCCAACCCCATTTCGAACGAGCTTCAAGATAGATTCAATGCTAGACGTTTCGACAATAGGTTCTAACTGCCTGCCCACTTCAAGACTCGTTTTATCAAGTATTTTTCTGCATTGATGGTTATTTGGAAATAAAATAAGAGAACTGTCTAAAACATCGGAAAATGAAACCTTCTGCTCTCCATTACTTTGATTACTAATCAGGTAAAATTCTTCATCATACAACTTCGTCACCAGCAACATATCATAGCGATTGAATTCAAAACCAATACCAAAATCAGCTTGATTCTCTAAAACAGCCTTTTCCACTTGATCCGTACTTTGAACAAACACTTTTATGTTTGGATACAATTGGTTAAATTTAATACACAAAGTGGATACCAAATCAGTTATTTCTCCTGGTAACACAGCAATTTTCAATTCCCCGACTTCTACTTTTGTAAGTGCTTTAATTTGAGAAGATATACTTTGTAAGGAATTTTGAATCTTCAATGCTTCTTGTTGTACGATTTCTCCCACCTTAGTAAGTTCAATCCTCTTACCAATACGGTTAAAAAGTGCATAGCCTACATCTTGTTCAAGCATTTTAATTTGATGGCTTAAAGTTGGTTGCGAAATTCCTAATTTTTCAGCTGCTTTTGTAAAATGTAGTTCTTTACTGACCATTAAAAAATATTCTAAATGTCTTAATTCGATACTATTTCAATCCTTTCTAATGAAAATAATTATTGGCTATCTGTATGCTTCCAATATAATAATTTAGTTATTAAGTTACTTTATTTGAAGGAATTATTCCATAATTTGGCCTGAAAGCTGGATTAAATTAAAAAACACTATTAGCTATCTGGTATTTTGGTTCATAAATAAGTTCCTAATTTTATAGAATATTATTTGTTACAAAGCTCTCCCTTTTCTGAACACACTTTTGAAAGGGAAAATAAGTGCAAAATAACTACTAAATTGAAAGCCTTAAAAGATAGCTCGGTTCTTAAACTATTGCACCCGTTTGTCATATAAGATTTGCCGGATATTCTGGTTGACTTTTTTTATAGGGTCATATTATAACGGTATTCGGGGTAGAACGTTGTACCCGTAGGACTTAATCCCGTCAGCTAAACTGTTCATCCCCTCCTTGTATAAACATGTTTCAGGCTAGTTGGGACAACGATCCCGTTTAACAAGCGGACCTATGACATTACAATGAGCCATAAGGAGATACCGGCTAATTTAATATTTTAGGCGAAGATAAAGTATAAATTAAGTCATTGGTCTGGATGTTTCAAAAGGGGAAAGTCAGGTCCAAGCATTTTGAGATAAAGGAAAACCATATCGTAAGAGCTTTAGTATCAAACACTCTGAAGGTTAAGGTAGTTTATTAGAGTTCTTTCATGAAGTAGAGAGGTCAGCTGGTGGTCATCAACCTTCGGTTTCATTCCTTTCGAAATAATTTTCTTATTATACCTAATAAAAACAAGTCTGATGTCATCAGACTTGTTTTTTAAGTTACTTTACTTGTAAAACTTGTAGTGTATGTGAGTACTTAACAGTGGTTCTTCAATTGGGCATATTTTTGCTCAATTAGCTTGAGGGGAATGTGATGGTACCCCTTCTTATAGATTAATTAAAACGCTTTCAATTTAACGCTATGAAATAATTCCTTTTCTAAATAATTCTCCAATAGCATGTGAACGATTATTTGCGCCGAGCTTTTTAACCGCTGTCTTTACATATTGATTAATCGTTAATTCGCTAATTTTCATATGATCAGACATTTCTTTTGTGCTTTCTCCATATGATATCCTTCTCATTACTTCTAATTCTCTCCGACTTAGGAATTGCATTCCCTCTTCATTATTCCAATTAGCGGTGACTTTTCCAACTAATTTCCCATAAAGGGTAAAAGATGATAGCAGTTGATCATCTATCATTGTACCTTCTTCAAAATCTGAGCTGCATATATAACCGAAGACAAACGAACCAAAGCAAATCGGAACAACTAACAGGGAATTGAAGTTGGATGGAATGGTATATTTGGTGCCCATTTGTTTAAGATATTCAAGCCCTTTGCAAAATTTTGCTTTCTTTTCACTAATAGCTGAAAAAATAATGGGAATAGAACGAATATCATCACGAATTTCACCAATATGTACACCCCCGGTTGAATCGAGGAAAATTACTCCTTCAGCAAGATGACCTAGAGGAGAGTATCTTAGCAAATAAGAATTTTGGACAGGGAAGAGTTCCATGTAAATCTCTAATATTTTAAAAAGCTGCTCCTCGTGACTTGAAATAGAGCCAAGCCCCTGAATAGATTCTTGAATGGTAGAGTAAGAAACCATAAAACCTCCCCTTTTTTAGGGATATTATACTCTAAAAATACGGAATATTCAATCATTTCAAAAAGGTATAGTCTTGGTGTAAGGAGGGGAATTTTTCAAACAAAACAGGTAAGATGTTATTTTCATTTTGATTGAAAATTGGGGAGGTAGGTAAATGATGTCAACAAATCAAGTGAATTACTTGGATGCAGTCGTTCTAGGAGCTGGTTTTTCTGGTTTATATATGCTCCATAGTTTACGAGAGGCGGGCTTCTCTACATGTGTCTATGAAGCCGGGGACGGGGTAGGTGGTGTATGGTATTGGAACCGTTATCCTGGAGCACGTTGTGACATCGAAAGTATTTATTATAACTATTCTTTCTCTAAAGAACTTTACCAAGAGTGGACTTGGACTTCTAGATTTCCTGAACAGCCGGAAATCTTACGTTATCTTAACTTTGTAGCAGATAAATTTGATTTGCGTCGGGACATTCAGTTTAATACACGCATTTCTGCAGTACATTACGATGAGACAAGTAACAGATGGAAGGTTCAAATGAATGATGGTACAAGTGTGACTGCAAAGTATTTCATTTCAGGCGCAGGATGTCTTTCTGCTGCCAATCTACCTAAATTTAATGGCTTAGAAAGTTTTAAGGGACAGTGGTATCATACCGGCAAATGGCCTCAAGAAAAGGTGGATTTTAAAGGAAAGCGGGTTGGGGTAATTGGCACGGGTTCAAGTGGTGTACAGGCAATCCCTGTTATTGCAAAAGAAGCGGATCACCTAACTGTTTTTCAGAGAACCCCACAATATACAATACCAGCCAGAAACCACCCTTATGCTCCAGAGTTTATTAATCAAACGAAAGAAAACTTCAATGAGATTAAAAGACAGATGCGCGAATCCCCAACGGGTAATGGAATCCAAATTCGTACCATCTCAGCTCTCTCGGATCCACCGGAAAAACGTCATCAGGTATATGAAAAGGCTTGGGAAGAAGGGGGTTATGCTTTAACATCCGCTTATAACGATCTTTTTATTAATGAGGAGGCGAATCATACCGCTGCTGATTTTATAAGGTCGAAAATAAAAGAAATCGTCCGTAACCCTGAAATCGCTGAAAAGCTGCTTCCAAATTATTATTTTGGCACGAAACGTCCAATCTTGGACACCGATTATTATGAAACCTATAATAGGGAAAACGTCACGTTAGTTGACGTCAAGAAGGCGCCAATCGTAGAGATTACCCCAAAAGGGCTTCGAACAAAGGAAAAGGAGTATGAACTCGACATCCTTATTTTTGCTACCGGTTATGACGGGCTGACAGGACCATTATTTAAAATTGATATACGTGGCAAAGATGGAGTGTCACTTAAGGAAAAATGGAAAGAAGGTTCTATGGTAAGAACTTATCTCGGTCTTGCAACTGCCGGTTTCCCTAACTTCTTTATGATTACGGGGCCTGAGAGTCCGTCCGTATTAGTAAATATGCCAACAGCGATTGAGCAGCATGTTGAATGGATTACCGATTGTTTAGATTACCTGCGTGAACATAATGTGGAAATTTTCGAACCAACGGTAGAGGCAGAAGAAGCTTGGAGCAAGCATTGCCGAGAGGTTGCGGAAATGACTCTTTATGTGAAAACTGATTCTTGGTACACCGGTGCAAATATTGCAGGTAAACCACGGAGTTTCCTCATTTATCTTGGGGGATTTGACACATATAAGCACAAGTGTAATGAAGTTGCTGCTTCGGGGTACAATGGATTTACTTTGTCTATTAAAGATGTTTTATCGGAGAAAGGGAGTATATAAATGTCTTTAAAAAATGGTGTAGCGGTAATTACTGGAGCTGGAAATGGCATAGGCAGGTCTGTAAGTTTGAAATTGGCAGAAAAGGGAATGTGCGTTGTTGTTGTTGATTTAGATGAAAAAGGAGGAGAAGAAACACTTGGTCTCATAAAGGATAGTAGAAGTGAAGGGATTTTTATTCAAGCAGATGTATCGAAATACTCTGATGTAGAAAAATATGTTTCCACTGTAAAGGATCTGTATGGAAGAATAGATGTGTTTTTTAATAATGCTGGCGTTCTAAGTAAACCAACCCTATTAGCCGATTATAGCGAGGAAATGTTTGATCGAGTGATAGCAGTGAATTTAAAAGGTGCTTTTCTAGGACTTAAACATGTATTAAAGGTCATGGAGGAGCAACAATCTGGGGTGATCATCAATACAGCTTCGACAGCAGGCGTCCAAAGCACAGCTTATTTAGGCGGATACTCCGCGTCCAAGCATGGGGTAGTAGGTCTAACGAAAACGGCCGCAGTAGAATATGGATCAAAAGGGATAAGGATAAATGCTATTTGTCCAGGCGGTGTCGAAACAAATATGACGAAACATATGGATATAAATAACCCTGAGCAGAATGGTCCACTTAGAAGACCTGCTTCACCTGAGGAAATAGCTAATGTTGTTTGCTTTTTGGCATCAGAAGAAGCTAGTTATATGAATGGTTCTATTATTACAATCGATGGTGGATTAACAGCATAATTTTTTTGGAGAAGTAAATAGTTTAATGAATTGTAATCGTATACATTGCATTTCTCTGAATAAGCTCAAATAGAAAAAATATTGATTTAGGGGGTATGGATATATGAAAAATAGAATTGATCCTGAATTAAGAGAGGCACTTGAATTATTTCCGCCGCTTGATTTGGACAATCTTAAGGTAACAAGACAGGGGATGGCGCTTATCTCGCAATCTATTGAAATCCCCATTGATGAGTCTGTTTCAATTTCTAACAGAATGGTGCCGGGTCCACGGGATCAACCTGACGTTAGGATACGAATATATGAACCGAATAAAAAAAATGGTGTTTTACCTGGCCTATTATGGATTCATGGGGGCGGTTATGTTCTTGGTATTCCTGAAGGGGATGATGTTTTGTGCCAACGGTTTGTGACAGAAGCGAATTGTATAGTAGTTTCCGTAGATTATCGTCTTGCTCCAGAACATCCTTACCCAGCAGGATTAGAAGATTGTTATGCAGTACTGAAATGGTTTTCTGAACATGCATCTGAATTAGGGGTTGATGCTTCTAGGATTGGAGTAGCGGGGGCAAGTGCTGGGGGCGGATTAACTGCAGGACTTACTTTACTTGCAAGAGATCGAAAAGGTCCCGAATTATGTTTCCAAATGCCATTATATCCAATGATAGATGATCGTAATAATTCACCATCTAGTATAGAAATAACAGGTAATATGGTGTGGAATTATGATTTGAATCAAAAAGGTTGGACTATGTACTTAAATGGTGAAAATGGTACAGATCATGTATCCGAGTATGCAGCCCCAGCGCGAGCAACTGATTTATCAGGTCTGCCTTACACCTATACATGTGTAGGACAATTAGATCCATTTCGTGATGAAACACTCGATTACGTAACCCGCCTTTGTCGGGCTGGTGTTGATGTTGAATTCCATCTGTATCCTGGTTGTTATCACGGATTTGAAGGTGTTGTGCCAACCGCTGCAGTAAGTCAAAGGGCACTGACCGAATATATTGGTGCGGTTAAATATGTACTAAATCGTCATTCTCTTGTAAAAAAAGGTTAAAGGTTAATTGTTCTCGAGGAAGCTTCAAGTTGGGGATTTTTGCATATCTCCCGAAAAGGTTTATTAAGAAATCCCTCCTGAATCTTTTACATCTCAGGAGGGATTTTCAATTACTTGAATGCGACCTGGTCTACCGAATCGAATATGTTTTGACAATATACTCTTCTGGTATTTTCTGTAAAAATGGATTGGTAAGTAAAGTATTTTTTGTTTAATTTTAAATAATGAAAGGGTGTTTATATATGGGCCGATTAAGCGGAAAAGTGGCGATCATTACTGGAGCTGCGATGGGAATGGGTGCTTCCGAAGGAAAACTATTTGCAAAAGAAGGAGCAAAAGTGATTGCTACAGATGTTCGAATAGAACCCTTGAATCAAGTCGTAAAGGAAATTAAAGAAAATGGAGGCGAAGCTGTCGCGATTAAACATAATGTTACATCTGAAGAGGAATGGAAATCTGTCATTGAGGAAGCAGTAAAATTATACGGAAAAGTCGATGTCCTTGTTAATAATGCAGGCGTTTCATCACCAAAAACAATTGCAAACATGGAAATGGATGAATGGAATAAAATTTTGGATATTGACTTAAATGGCTGCGTAATCGGAATGAAATATATTATCCCTGAAATGAAAAAAGCAGGCGGCGGTTCAATCATCAATATTTCTTCAATCGGCGGCCTTGTCGGTATGGCTGGTACAAGCCCATATACAGCAGCAAAAGGCGCACTTCGTGTCTTATCAAAATCAGCCGCTGTTGAATATGGAAAAGATAAAATTCGCGTCAATTCATTACACCCAGGAATCGTTGTCACACCGATGACAGAACCAACGATGAAAGACGCGCTCCCTTACTATAAAACATATACACAACTTCCATACTTCGGTGAACCAGAAGATATTGCCTATGGTGCGCTTTTCCTAGCCTCTGATGAATCTCGCTTTATGACAGGATCTGAATTGGTTATTGACGGCGGCTGGACGGCTCTTTAATCTCTATTGAGTGGTTACGGTACTATTTCAGGAAATCACACGTTAAGACACATAGTTTATTAATTTTCACAAATGAAAATATTGTAGTTTTGAAAAAAGTTGCACCGTTTTTCAAGTATCAAGACCTAAATCGTTAAAAGTCATAAAACTTAGATTTTTAAAGGACTTTATATTTTTTAGTGTAGTGAAGTATCTTACATCAAAAATTAAACAACTATATTTTTAACCCCGTCCTAAATTTGTGAAATTACAAATGTTTCTAGGGCTTCATTATATAGAAAGCTGACGGAAGGGAAACAATAATCGTTCCTTATTCCATTAAAGGGCCATTTAATGGAGTACAGGGCAGGAATATTTTGTGGGGAAGTCGAAGTTGTTTTATCGAATAGCAACTACGGTATCGAATTTTTAGAAACTATTTGAACATGATGGCATTCACCAAATAAGGTTCACGAATATTCCAATAGTAGAGGGTTTACGAAGTGTTGTTCTTAACAAATACCCGAAAACCCAATTTCACATTTTCCCATACTGTGACTTTTCTTTGTTGTCATGAACTGTGACAAGGTGTTTTTTGTTAGGAAGGAATTGTAACTTTTTAATAGAATAATTATGAAGATGATCAGATAATAAATTTTTACACATAAGGAGATAAAACTATGGAAAAAAACAAATTACTAAGAATGGACAATGTCGGCATCGTTGTAGAATCCCTTGATGACGCAATCTCTTTCTTCGAGGAGATTGGCCTGAACCTCGAAGGGCGAGCCACTGTCGAAGGTGAATGGGCTGGTCGCGTAACCGGATTGGGTTCTCAGTGCGTAGAGATTGCTATGATGGTTACCCCAGATGGCCACAGCCGACTTGAACTTTCGCGATTTCTCACCCCACCTACTATATCAGATCACCGGACTGCTCCTGTAAATGCCCTCGGTTATCTACGCGTCATGTTCACCGTTGAAGACATTGACGAAATGGTATCCAGACTCACTAAGTATGGTGCTCAGCTCGTTGGCGAAGTGGTTCAGTACGAGGACTCGTATCGGCTCTGCTACATTCGTGGAACCGAAGGACTTCTAATCGGTTTGGCGGAACAACTCGGTAACAAATAAGTAAGTGACGTTTTATAAAAAGCCTTTACTGAAATATACATTACTGAAGTAAAAATTGAAACAGAAAAGCAGTGTGAAAGTATCTCGAAGAAGTCGGGTACGTCATATAACACAGCATTCACGCTGCGGGACTCTCCGAGCCCCTTGGTCGCCAGGAGAAGAAACAGGGAAGCCAGATTCAGGCGACAACCCTGCGAGCCTAAGAACTTCGTTCTAAGTCTCGCAGGGTTCGTGAATGCGAAAACGTTATATGCCAATCCGTCTCGATTTGAAGAAAATTCTTATTCAATAAAAGGGCGCTTTTACGGAGCAACGAAAAAAGCCTAATTTCTCAAATATAAATGTTGAGAAATTGGGCTTTTTAATATGGTAATTTCCTTAACGTTGTAAATCCGCATTTTCCTGACGCTACCCCGACTTGAAATAAAAAATTTGATATATAGAAACTTCACCGTTCAAAATTATTTGAACGGTGTTTGTGAGCTATAAAATCTTATAACTACTACATTATCTTTGTTTATATGTAAATAAAGAATAGACAGTTGTCTCATCACTCTTCCAGTATTAGAAAAAGATAATTGCTTCAAAATCAGGCTTACCATGTAGATCAGTCACGATTATTTCACCATCAAGTATTGTCCCATCCGAATATCCATATGTGAAATTCAGGAAATTTTATTGTGACCTCACTATTGTGAAACCGGGATTGGCAGGAATACATGGAGCCGGCGTATACCGGAAACAAACGAAGAATTAAACAAGCCAATCCCGAGGACTATTGGATTAACAGAAAGTGATGATGTATACTTTCCAAAAATCGAACACATCTTTGAAGTGTACAGAAATGAACCATAGTCCATAGTCTTAATACTTTTCGGGAACGTTAGGTATATTTTAGATATTTTGTATTTAATGCACACTTTATGTATAAATTTGTAATGATAATGTAAAATTAGGTAAATATGTGTGTCACTTAAAGATGATAGAATTATAAAAAAAGAGATTTTATCGGGGGAGAAAATGAAAAAAATTATAGCATCTTTTGTAGTGTCTGGATTGTTACTATCAAATCCGTTGGTTAGTAATGCTGCATTGGGCGATCGTACATTAAAAAGTGGAATGACTCATACAGAAGTAAAACAATTACAAGAGGTTCTAAAGAAAAAAGAATATTTTAAGAGTTATAATACAACTACATATTTTGGGACCGTTACTAAAAGTGCAGTCGTAAAGTTCCAAAAAAGTAAAGGCTTAAAAGCTGATGGTATTGTAGGTCCGAATACATATAAAGCTTTGGGGGTAAAAAAGCAGACATCCAACGTAGCTAATTTAAGCAATAAATCTTCTGCGATAGTGAATGAAGCAAAAAAACATTTGAATGTACGGTATGTATGGGGTGGAACTACACCAAAAGGTTTTGATTGCAGCGGATTCCTAAAATACGCTTTCGATAAAGGGGCAAATGTCACTTTACCAAGAACGGTATCGGAAATCTATAAAAAGGGGACAAAGGTGTCCAAACCACAAGTTGGAGATTTGGTCTTTTATGAAACCTATAAACCTGGTGCCTCACATGCTGGTATTTATATAGGTGGTAATAAATTCATACACAGCTCCTCATCAAATGGTGTAAGCATTTCCTCTATGGATAATAGTTATTGGAAGAAAAGATATTTAGGAGCAAAAAGAATGTAATAGAGAAAGTTGTCAGTTCTTTTTTTAGAGACTGGATATGTAATGGATTTAATGTCAACATTTCAGGAGTCATTAAAGGCATCTTCAGGAACTGATGTCAAAGACTTGCTTGAAAATTTCTCAGGAAAGCGAAATTCACCATTTTCCACCATCAACCAGGAGAATATCGAAGCGAACATGAATATGGCAGCAGGCAGGGAAGAGTAACAGTGAAGAATAAAATGAAGAAAGGTAAGAGCACTTATTTGCTCTTACCTTTTTTTGAATAGTACTCGTTTAAAAAAAGGCCGGATTAATTCACCGGGCCTTTTATACTTAACAAATATGTTCGTCATACTCGGTTTTTAAGTAATTTATCATCTTTTGTTTTTGTTGGGAATAATGAAAACAATTAAAGTAAAAGGAAAAGTCGTCAAAAAAGAGAGGATTTTTATCATCGAAGCCATAAGTATTTAAAAAATCCGAGATTATTTTTTCTTGATCCACTAAGTCGAACAATCCGGATACATAAAATTGATAACTGAATTTATCATATAAAAAAAGGTATCCTGTATCATCAAAAATATTTTTCACTGTATGACCATCCAATTTAAACTCACTCCTTCCTTACCAATATACCTTTTTATCGATGAAATTATTCAGTGATCATCTTACGGGGAATATTATTATATTTATTGCAATGTGTTTTTTATACCTTCAATGCATTAATAGTATGAAATAAATGCAAATAGCAAGTATCGGGAACGAAAAAAGCACATCCAATCAGGATGTGCTTTCATAAATGTATTATTTGTACATTTCAGCCACTTGTTTTTGCAATTCGCTATTTTCAAGGTACTCATCATAACTCATTTGCTTATCGACTGTACCTTTTGGTGTAAGTTCAATGATTCGGTTCGCTATAGTTTGGATGAACTGATGATCATGAGAAGAGAAGATCATGGATCCTTTAAAGCTGATCAAACCGTTGTTCAATGCCGTAATCGACTCTAAGTCCAGATGGTTAGTAGGTTCATCAAGCATTAGGACGTTCGAACCGCTTAACATCATTTTGGAAAGCATACAGCGGACTTTTTCGCCCCCTGAAAGTACACTTGCCTTTTTCGTGACTTCATCACCAGAGAATAACATTCTGCCCAAGAAACCGCGCAGGAAACTTTCGCTCTGGTCATTAGGAGAATATTGGCGGAGCCAATCGACAAGAGTTAAATCGACACCTTCAAAGAATTCAGCATTATCCTTAGGGAAGTATGCCTGAGAGGTCGTAACGCCCCATTTGAATGAGCCGCTATCCGGTTCAATTTCACCTGCCAAGATTTTGAACATTGTTGTTTTAGCGATCTCATCTTTACCGACAAATGCAATCTTGTCGCCTTTATTCATCGTGAAGCTAACGTTATCCAATATTTTTACCCCATCGATCGTTTTCGAGATTCCATCTACACGAAGCAGGTCGTTCCCGATTTCACGATCAGGTGTAAAGCCGACATAAGGATAGCGGCGCGAAGATGGCTGTATGTCATCCAAGCTGATTTTGTCCAATAATTTCTTACGGGATGTCGCCTGACTCGATTTGGATGCATTGGCACTGAATCGAGCTATGAAATTTTGAAGCTCTTTGATTTTTTCTTCTTTTTTCTTATTGGCATCTTGAGTCAGTTTAAGGGCAAGCTGGCTTGATTCATACCAGAAGTCATAGTTACCGATATAAACTTTGATTTTACCGAAATCAAGATCCGCGATATGTGTACAAACTTTGTTAAGGAAGTAACGGTCATGGGAAACTACGATAACCGTGTTTTCAAAGTTGATTAAGAATTCTTCCAGCCATTTGATTGCTTTTAAGTCTAAGTGGTTGGTAGGCTCATCCAGTAAAAGAACATCCGGTTTACCGAATAATGCCTGTGCAAGCAATACTTTAACTTTGTCGCCACCGTTCAATTCAGCCATTTTCTTTGTATGCAGGTCTTCTGCAATGCCAAGACCTTTTAAGAGGATTGAAGCTTCAGGTTCAGCTTCCCAGCCGTTTAATTCGGCAAATTCACCTTCAAGTTCGGCCGCTTTCATTCCGTCTTCGTCCGTGAAGTTTTCCTTCATATAGATGGCATCTTTTTCTTGCATGACTTCATATAATCTTTCATGTCCCATAATGACAACTTTAAGGACTTCTTCCTCTTCATAAGCGAAGTGATCTTGTTTTAGAACGGCAAGGCGTTCGCCAGGTCCCATATGGACATCACCGGATTGAGCTTCAATTTCACCGGAAAGGATTTTTAAGAAAGTGGATTTACCCGCACCATTCGCACCTATCAGGCCATAGCAGTTACCAGGCGTGAATTTTATATTAACATCTTCAAACAGTTTACGATCTCCATAACGTAAACCAACATTATTTACTGTAATCATTTATTTACATTCCTCCAAAATACTTTTGTTTCAACGTGTCCAACACTTTGTTTCATTAGTTTTACGCTGATTCACACAAACAGCAGTTTATGTTCAATAATTTTTTTAAATGCCGTTCGTTAAATTGTATCTTATTTCTTAGGAAAATTAAAGGCAGATTAGCAAAAACAAACGTTTATAAGCAAAAATTACACCAGCATTTAATTTTGTTTATAAATTGTCTCCAAAAATGTAAGTAGTATTTCTTGTTGAAGAAAAATATAGGTATAAAGACTTATTACGCAACAACCTTATAATTGGTAATATAGGTAACTGTAACTAACGCAACAGGAGGATTATATATGAGCGATTCAGTAGGCTTTTGGAAACGTTTTTTTGCAGGATTTTTGGATGGCATAATAGTATCTTTACCATTAGCGATAATTTTCGGGTTGATTACCGGAGATTGGGAAAATGAAAACTTTTCAACGTTTTTCAACTTTCTTTACATGATGATTGTCCCGATATTATGGTATGGCTATACATTGGGTAAAAGGATTATGGGAATACGCATAGTAAGGATGGACGGCAAAAAATTAGGCATAGGCACAATGCTATTGAGGTATCTAGTTGCTGCTTTGGTTTATGCCATTACATTAGGGATAGGGTTTATTGTTAGTGCATTCATGGTCGGCATAAGGAAAGATCATAGAGCGATACATGATTTCATTGCAGGTACATACGTGACATCAAATAAACCATGATTAATTGTTAAGCAGTATAATAGCTGTTTCAGACTGTAGACAAACTTGGAAAATCAAGTTTGTCTACAGTTTTTTAAGGGTTTGTAAAAATTCTAACGTTTGATTGGAAAGCGAGTGTGGAGATAGAACTCCTTTTACCTACAGTCTTTTTGGATTAAAATGGGTGATGGTGATAAGGATGCTTAAACATGATACTATTCATCAAGATCAACCTTGGTGCAATTCGAACCATTTCGAAACCTTTTTGTCTACAAACTGAAGCAGTTTAATAGCTGCTTTTTTTTATGCGAAAATACACATTCAAACCGTTATGATTTGTTAAAGAATGCAGGGAATTTTGATGATTACTTTCTTGGCGGGCATATTAAGGGATTTATATTTCACTAGAAACCACGATAGAATATTTATGCATTAAATAAGTGGCAGCTAGGAACCAAAAAGCACTTAACCTATATGGTCAAGTGCTTTGGTTATTCAAAACCTCTTTATTTTGATTAATGATGATTTTATTTCTTAAAATCATTTCCTTATTATTAAGTCCAACATTTAGTTCTTTGGTATTATTCACTTTTTCTAGCAGCGATACTACAGATATTTCTAATAATTCGGAGATAGGCATATTTGTTTTGGATGATAAAATTTCAAGTTCATGGATTAATTTAGGGGATAGCATTGGCTGTCTTTCATTTATTTCCATGACAGTACCCACTTTCTTTAAAAATTATTTAATTGTAATTTAAGTATATAATGTGAGTTTCCAATAAAACATTAAATTAGCGTAATTTATGTTAAGAATTGATGTCAATTGTAGAAGAAAGGTACCTTTAAAAACAGGGCAGCTAACTGAAAAGGAATACGATCAAATAAAGATGACCCAGTATCCCAACTTTTTCAAATAAAAGATTAAGATGAATGATCGAGAGCATGAAATTTCCCATTTTGAAAAGTTGATATGCCTTTTTTAGAGTAGGGATGGGTGCTAGGATATGATCGGTAAGAAGATATACTCCTCCAATAACGATAAGTATGATAATGAAGAAAATAGTCCCGATGTTACGGAAAACTCCGCCTAAAAGGATGCGGCTCTTTCATCTAGAATCACTATTAAAAACAAACTGAATAATAGTATAGGAAAAAAGTCAGGAAAATTGATCTTGCCCGTAGTTTTGTTTTATGCCTATAAAAACATTACTTTGTAGTTTTCCATTTTCCCGTACAAGGTTTCTGCCCACATGGATAGTTCGATCATTATAGGGCGGACGGCTTTCACGGATAAGAAAAAGTCAATTAAAGCGTGCATCACAGACATAAATACACAAACGATCAATCCAATAGCACCAAAGTGCCTGAATTCAGCTTTTCCCAATATATAAATATAATAAGAAGTAACTCGTTAGGTCTGGTTGCCCTTAAGTAATGCACGATCAGGGTTCGCCTGAATGCTAACAACGGAAACTTTTGTGCAGTCTTATAGGCGGTTTGTAGGTAGAGCAGGGAAGGGTTCATTTGTTCCATGGCCTGTTTGATGGGTTTGACATCTTTTTGATATACAATAAGCTCACTGCATATCATTATGAATAAAGAGAATAGTATAATTGCCATTAACATCATGCCATCGGTAAAAGTGATATCCACTGATGAAATAAAAATAAACTTCCTACTCCCAGGATTGTAATGACATTTTCCAAGATGTAAATATTATATATTCATCTTCGGTATTTCTGGAAATAATATTTTCCTCTTGAAAGCGTTTTGAATGCTCTTTCATAAGCCGAAATATTATAGTCAAATCCAATCTGGAATTTATGGTTTATTCTTTAAATATGAAATAACAGGAAAGGTAACTTTCAACTATATAATTCTATGTCTCCAGATTTGTCAACCATTGACTTTTCTGGTAGTATAAATGTCCATTTCGTCTTAGCATCGGCATTTTTTTAGTTTGATAAATAAACAAGGAAGGGGAAGTGGTTTTATTGGGAAATCACCCTGATTTTGAACAGGAACGACAGCGGCTGGATTTTACGAAACGTTATATGGATGTAGTCATCAAAACATCAGAAACAAGCAAAGATCAATTTCAGCGGAATATGCAAGAAGCTTTTGGTGATGCCGATTGGTCTGAATCAGGCTTATATTCTCAGTTGCTGACGACGGCCAACTTTTTTGAGATGTCGAAAACCGAACTTGAAAGTTTACGCAAAGCAAGTAAAAAGCCCTACTTTGCAAGAGTGGACTATGAAAGGAATGACAGTGATAGTGGCGAAGTCCTTTATTTCGGAAAAACATCGCTTTATCAGAGGGAAAGCCAGGAACAGATCATCGTCGATTGGCGATCACCGATTGCAAACCTTTATTACGAGGGACGGATTGGTGAAATTGAGTATGAAGCGGAAGGGGAAACATTCAGCGGGAACATCACTTTAAAAAGACAGCTTATGATAGAAGAAGGTGTCTTGGAGGAGATAAGGGACATTGATTTGACAACAACGGATGAATTGTTGCAGGAATCCCTATCTAAAAGTTCCAGCAATCGATTGACGGATATCATTACTACGATCCAGGAAGAACAAAATAAAATCATTCGTGCAGATTTGAATAAACCGATCATTGTCCAAGGTGCAGCTGGCAGTGGTAAAACTACAATTGCTTTACATAGGATCTCTTATTTCATTTATCACTATAAAGACTTGTTCGATCCGCGACAATTAATGATTCTTGCTCCTAGCCGGGTTTTCATTGATTACATATCTGAAGCTTTACCTGAATTGGGTGTTGAAAAAGTAAAACAATTCACATTTTCCGAGTATGTTCAGGCAGCGATAGGAAAGCAAGTGAAGCTTGTAGCGGATGATAAATTAACTCGATTGCTGGAAAAGGATGATGAAGAAATTAAATCAGCCGTCTGGATATCAGGACTGAAGGGCTCCCCTGTCTTTAAATATATATTGGACGAATATGTAAAGGATATTTTCAGTGGATTTCATCCGAATGCTGATTTTTATTGTGATAAATATCGCCTCTATTCCAAAAAGAAGTTCATTAGGTTACTGGAAGAGGATTATTGGTATTTACCGTTATACAGCAGGCTGGACAAACTGAAGGCCATTTTACAAAATGAAGTGAAATTGAAAAAGAAAACAATGCTTGAACGTGTTGTTGACCTTTATGATGCCAAAATTGAAAAAGCTCTCTATAAAAATATCGATCCAGTCATACGTAAGGAATTTGTTACAAAATGCCTCGATAAAAAAGAGGAAAGGATAGGACAGATCAAAAAGGCGATCCGTTCTTCTGTAAAAGGCTATTTTAAGCAATTCAAAAGTAAAGATCTCCTGGATTACTATCAGGAATTATACCAAGATCCAGAACGTCTCGCCTCTTACAGCAACGGTAAACTAAATGTCGAAGATGCCAGAGTTTTATGTGAGTATAATCATAAATTATTTTCAGCTAAAAGTTATGAGATGGAGGACTTAGGAGCATTATTATATCTTCAGGAGCGGCTTTTTGGTGTCGATAAAGAAAACAAAGCAAAAAATGTCGTCATTGATGAGGCACAGGATTATAGCTTCATGCAGTTACAGGCACTCAAGACGGCAGTTGATACTGATATGTTTACACTTGTAGGCGATCTTGCACAAGGCATCCATTCATACCGCGGACTTCAAACTTGGGAAGAGGTTCACAGTCGTATTTTCCCTCGGGCGACGTATACTGAATTACAAAAAAGCTACAGAACAACTGTTGAAATAATGAAAAGAGCTAATAAAATACTTCAGTTGTTAACATACGATTTCCCGGAAGTTGAACCTGTAGTCCGTCATGGCAAGGATCCAGAATTCATTTCCATTGAAAAGGAAGGTTGGGAAGTAGGGCTTATCGAACTTATCACAAGCCTTAAAGGAGAAGGTTTTAAAACGTTTGCCATTATTGCCAAAACGATGAAAGATTGCAAACTGGCAAACGAGAAACTAAGTGGAATTCATGAAGGTTTTCATTTAATAGATGAAGCGGGAAACATCCCTAAAGATAAAACGTTGATTGTTCCTTCCTATCAAGCCAAAGGTCTCGAATTCGATGTCGTATTTGCAATATCCCTGGAGGAAGCATATTGCCATGGAAATGAGCTTGATATCAAACTGCTGTACGTAACAATGACAAGGCCATTGCACCGGCTTTATTTTTTAGGTAATGAGAAAAATGCTTTCCTTATAGAGGCATGAGGGGGGACGGGGGGAATGTAACCATCCTCTGGGATATGCTCACAGATGCAAAAGGATATCCTTAATATTTTTCCACCCGTAACCGACTTCGATGAGCTCGATGCCTGCCATTTTAACGGTTTTTTCAGCTATCACTTGACCGCCAATGGCTCTGTAAAAACCGCATGAAGGATTATCCTTTAATGCCCAGATTATTAAATTCCTATGTTCCATTTTCATAAGCTCATGGATGACCGCTTTTATCATTTTTCGGCCGAATCCCTGTCTTTGGTATTCCTTTAAAAAATAAATGGCATATACTTCACCTTGAATATGCGGATCATTCGTTTGTTCAGGTCCGCCGGCAGCGAAACCGATGATTTCTCCATTGGCGTTTTCCGCTACAAAGGTGGCATTATGCAGCATCTTTAAATTTCTTAGCCAGTTTTTCTTTTTGGCTTCCGGATTCAAGGAAAACAAATATTGATCCGGAAGGATTCCTTTATAAGTCGTTTTCCAGCTGTTTATATGTACATTTGCTATTCCATTTACATCTTCTTCCACAGCTTTCCTTATCTTCATAAAAACACCTTCTGGTTTTCGTATTTTTCCTTAGAATATCATGGAAAAAGGGAATAAGCATTTAATTTATGTTTATAACTGCATGAGAAAGGATAAGAATTAAAAGAGTGATTCAACCAGATGAAGGGAAGGATGAGAAAGATGAAATTGAAAGTTGGTTTTTATTTTCCGGGTGGCAAAGAAATAGAGCATGAGGTAGAAGGCGATGACTCAACTCAAATGATTTCAAATATTCAAAAGCACCGTTATTATAATTTAGTTAAAGGCGATTGCCATTATGTCGTAGATACGGAAAAAGCAGCTTATTTTTCTGTAACGGAAATATTGGATTGAGAATAAACCGCATTGGACTTTTGCTCCTTTGCGGTTTATTCTTTTTGTTGTAAAGAAACGGGAAAAGGAGTATGGACAATGAAAATCAATTTTACCAAGAAACAGTATGAAACATTATTCAAAATGGTACAGTACGGATATTGGGTTGCTTCCGATACTGAAGATAATAAAGAATTCAGTGAGATGGAACAGTATCTCAATTCCTTTGCCAAAGATTTCGGCATGGAGGGTGTACAGTTTGTGAAGGAATATGAAATTTATGATTTGAGCAGGGAGTTGGAGGATCAACTTCATGAAGTCATAGATAAGTATGAAGAAGGAGTGTTCAGGGATAAGCTTGCCTATCATATGGCTAGAAAAGAGTTCGCGGAGGAGTCGGAAAACCATGAATACAATCATGAGGAAGCGTTTAAACGTATCATGGAACTCGAAGAAAAATATCATCTTCATATTGAAGAACACGGATTAGCGAAATTGAAAATAGAAGAATAAAAAGAGAGAGGACTTAATTTGTCCTCTCTCCAGTTTCTCGACAAAATGAGGTTCAGAATGGTCTCAATCCCTTTTACCATTTTTTCGAGGGAAAGATTATCATATATTAAAACAAGACTTGGTAATACTCCATGAATTTTCCTGGGTTATATAGGATGAAACCTCTTATTTCCGTAAAAAATAAATTCCAATTCATTACGAGTGAGCATAGACTATTTCGCAGAAGTTCTATGCACCATGATGATGGCCTAAATTTTCAACTGTGTATTGGAAAAATGCGATTAAGTCATTTTGTGACGCAAAACCTGCTTGTGCAGTCTGTTCGTTCCCTCCGCCTTTCCCATTATACGAACTGAGTTCCGCTTTAAAATATTGTCCGCAATGAAAGGGGATGTCCCCACTGTGTGAAAGGATGACCTTTTGCTCCTTACGTGATGCTAATAATACGGTAACCTTTTCCTTTTTTACAATCGTACTTGCAAGGTAAAGCAGTTCTTTCATTGAGCTATCTTCGAAAATATGAGAGATGAATCCCCAGGCATTTTCTGCAAGCAGGGAGTCAGCAAGAAAGTTTGCATTTTCAAGTTTTAAGTTTTCGTTTGCCGATAGCAGCTGCTTATAGTCATTTTCCAGTTTTTCCACCCTATTCAGTATCTCTGTACGTCCGGTATTGAACTTATTCGATAATGCTGAAAGAATGCCTAGGCTTTCGGAATAATCGTCCAATGCCCTGAAGCCGCACTTAAAATAGAGACGGGTATGTTCTTTCTGCTTCTCAGCTTTGAAAATTTTTATTAAGCCAATCTCACCGGTACGCCCTACATGGGTTCCACCGCAAGGGTTATATTCAATCCCTTCTATCTCAACTATACGGATATTCTCTGAAACTTTAGGCATTTTGACGACAGGAAGTGTCTGTAATTGCTCGTTAGTCACGTAATAGATAAGTATTTCGCGATTCTCGATGATATATTGATTAACTAGCTTTTCAGCAGCAGCCGTATGTACTTCAGTCCATTGAAATCCTGACATGATATCGATCGTTAAATATTCTTTTCCAAGGTGAAAACTGACCGTATTAGAGTCGAACAGTTCCCTGCAGACAGCAGAGAGTAAATGCTGGCCACTATGCTGTTGCATATGATCGAAGCGGCGGGACCAATCAAGTGCACAGTGAACGATCTCTGAATCTGGCCGTCTCTCCGTCTTATGAAGAATCTGTCCATCATTGCCTTTTATAACGTCAAGAACGGTGATTCCTTCCATTTTACCTGTATCTGCAGGCTGGCCGCCCCCTTCGGGATAAAAAGCAGTTTCTTCAAGGGTGATGTAGTAAAAGCCATTTTCTTCAAAGGTCTCTCGGATTTTGGTATTCCATTCGGAAGTCTTGGCTGAAGTGTAATACAATTTTTTTGTCATAGATGATTTCTTTTTCCTTTCAATTGATCATTAAATTATATCACCGAAATACCTGAGTTTGAAATTGCGGGTTTAGATGATTAGTCAGGTAAATTAGTAAACTTTATGACAAATTTTAAATAAATTGTGCAAGATGGCAATATTCTATTTATAGACTTACCTATATGATGTAAAATATTCCTGAAATTATATACTTTAGACCTAATTAATGAAGGTTTAATCGAGTTGAGTAGTTAAAAAGTCATTGGTAAAATAGATAGGAATAGGATAACCATAGTATCATTTAAGGAAGAAAGGGTTAAGTGATAATAAGGTGAATCTTGTAAATATGAAAAAATAGCTTATTTGGGAAATATTAAAAACAAACTTTCTGATTGGCTAGAGCTGGATGTAGGACAGGCCATTCCGGCTCAAGAGATATTCCGTTTTCTGCATTCAATCAAATGAAGCAAAAAGGCTTACCGCACTTATCCATGATTTCCTGGATGTTCAAAAAATGGAGTCCGGTAAACAGATATATGAAAAAAAATATGTGGATATCATTCCATTAATTCAAAAGGTAATTGAACATTTCCGAAATAAATACAGCACAGCATGATATTCGCCTCCATATCGAAACTAAGGATTTGATGATTTTAGGGAATCGCTTAAAAATCGAACAAGCCTTTTCCAACCTGTTAAGCAATGCTATCAAATATTCTCCGGATGGGGGCAGGATCTCTGTCCGTGTATATAGCTGGGACGATATGCTTTCCATAGATATCCATGATGAGGGTTTAGATATCCCAAAAGAATCATTGCCGCATTTATTCTAGAAATTTTATAGGGTCGATAATTCAGATCGCAGGCGGATTGGTGGAACGGGCCTTGAATTAGCCATTGTTGATGAAATCATAAAGTCACACGGCGGAAATGTTACTGTGGTTTCCAATAATGGACATGGAATTACATTTACCAGATCCTTACCTAGAGTAACCCTGAAAGAAGTGGGGCTGAACAATGATGGACAGTCAAGTAAACTGAGCCATGAAATTATGATCATTGAAGATGATATTAACTTGGCGGAACTGCTAAAATATGAATTGATGGACAGTTGCTTCCACGTCAGCTATTTCAAAAGTGGTAGAAAGGCATTTCAAAAGCTAAAAACCTCACCTCCGGATGCCATTGTACTGGATATCCTTCTTGAAGAGGGAAGATGGACGGCTGGACGATCCTCAGGGAATTAAAGGGATCCACTGACTTGAATGAGATTCCCGTTTTTGTTTCGACCGCACTTGACGACAGGGAGAAGGGAATTTCCTTGGGAGCTAAGGATTATTTAGTTAAACCGTATAAACCGAGCCAATGTTAAGTAACGGTAAACAAGGGCAGATTCTGATCCCGCAGGCATCTCATGAAGAATACGAAGGCTAAAAAATAAAAAACCGTAATAGGTATACAGAACAACAAAAAAATGATAAATTCAAATATGTTGGAAAAATAAATAATTGGGTACAATTGTAGGTAAAGGTAAGTTACAGGAGGATTTTTATACATGCAAAAAATTCAGGCCGGCATGGCTGTAGAGTTAGAAGTGGAACGTAAGGCTGATTTCGGATGGTTTTTAACGGATGGTTCAGAAGATGTCTTACTTCATCATAATGAAATGAGTGAAGGAACGGAACTTGAGCTTGGGGATGAAGTAACTGTGTTCATCTACCATGACAAACAAGCAAGGCTAACAGCGACAATGAAGATACCCGAAATTCAGATTGATCAGTATGGCTGGGCGGAAGTTGTCAATGTGAAAAGGAAACTGGGTGTTTTTGTGGACATCGGTCTTTCTAAAGATATTCTTGTATCCCTTGACGACCTTCCGAATATTGATCGTTTATGGCCTGAGGTTGGTGATCGTCTATATGTATCCCTTAAGACAGATCGTAATGACCGCCTGTTTGGTAAACTTGCAACGGAAGATGTAATTCAGGAGATTGCAGTGACAGCTCCTTTAAAAGGAGTCCGAAACACCAGTATTAAGGGAAATGTCTATCGTTTGCTTATGGTTGGGTCTTTCTTTATTTCACAAGAAGGATACAGCTGTTTCATACACGAAAGTGAACGCAAGGAAGAGCCCCGTCTTGGTGAATTAGTTGAAGGGCGCGTCATTGATAGTAAAGAAGATGGAACGCTTAACGTTTCTTTAATCCCCTTTAAACAAGATTTAATGGGGGAAGATGCTGATGTCATTTTCACTTATTTAATGAATCGCGGCGGTGCAATGCCTTATGGCGACAAAACGCCACCTGATGATATCAAGTTTCACTTCGGTTTAAGCAAGGGAGCGTTCAAGCGTGCTCTCGGTAAACTGATGAAGGAAGAAAAGATTTACCAGGAAGATGGATGGACATATTCTTCAGACCGTAAATGAAAAAGGCAGCGGGTTTTAATTAAAAATATATAGAGCCCGTTTTCGCTTGATAATAAAAGCCTGTAACGATAATTATCAAGTAATTATCGTTACAGGTGTTGATTTAAAATAAAGTCTGATAATTTGTAAAAAAATTAGATAATTTACAATAAAGTTTGATTAAAATTCCTGTATTTGATATGCAGGAATTTTTTGTTCCGCAATCGGGCCATTTAATGGAATAAGACTCCTAAACAAAAAAATGGATATTTATGTTAATGTCGTTATAAGATTGTGAAGAAATGTAATTAAACTATAGGGGTAGGTTAATTGAATAAGGTAATATTTGGATTAAGGCAGATATAAGTAGAAAAGTTAATAACAAGGGGTGATTTTTTGGAGAAAAATATTGGGGATGTAGATTTTTTTAAAACAAGTAGTAAAAAGACTTTGCAAAAAAACAATAAAGGTTTACTTCAGTAAAATAAGGTATATTATATTTGTTGAATAGATTCTCTTTAAAGACAAGAAAAGTAGGTGAACAAAGTGGGAAAATATCAATTGGATTACAAAGGTCAGGTAGCTGTGACAAAGTTTCATGAAAAACAGAAGCCTGCCAAATTTGATAAAAAGCAGCAACTTGAAAAAATACGTGCGGAGTATTTGAAAAAGAAGCAAAAACAAACAGATAAATAATATGAATGAAAACATAGGAAGACTAAAATCTCCCTATGTTTTTCTTATTCGAAGTTCTTTTTTTAATTGATGATAGAGTTTATTATTCCCATAAATTTCAGATTCGGTGACAAAACTCCAGCAGAAATTTTTAAAACATTTGGATACTCACTTGGCTTGGTAGCTGAATAAAAAGATAAGTCTCGATCTTTTCAGCAAGATACTTTCTCAACACCCCACACTCAAAGAAAGTCAGGGAATACCAATGCGCTGAATTTACTTCTAATAACTTAAAGGTAAACCTATAAAAAACCTACTATATCAACGTTTATAGGTTAAAAGGTTTACAGGTTTACGCAATTATGGAATTCTTTATATAAAAAAATAGATAGATGATGAGTTAGAGTTAGCCTTAGACAAAATTAGCTTATCAATCATCATTAGAAAGTTTGAAAATCGCTTAGAATGGTTTTCTGAACACACAAAGCTGATTAATAAGCATAGATGGAATGTAAGACAGTAGGAATATCATTCCTTACTATCCATACTCCTGTATCTAATATATCTTTAAATTTTCTCCGCTGCTTTTTTGTGAATTTCATTAATAAAACTTCTTTTTACCTTTTTCTTCTTTTAAAATCTCCACAGCTTCCCTGAACCTCATCGAATGGATAATTTCCCTCTCACGCAAAAACCTGAGTGAATCATTGATATCAGGATCATCCGAGATGTCGATCAACCACTGATAGGTTGCTCTGGCCTTCTCTTCAGCGGCGATGTCTTCATATAAATCTGCAATAGGGTCGCCTTTGGCTTGGATATATGTGGCAGTAAATGGATTTCCTGCTGCGTCATGATAAAAAAGGGCACTATCATGATTGGCATAATGGTCACCTAGGCCTGCTGCAGCCATCTGCTGAGGGGTGGCGTCTTTTGTAAGCTTATAAATCATCGTGGCGATCATTTCCAGATGGGCAAATTCTTCGGTTCCGATATCCGTAAGCAGGCCAATCACTTTATCAGGAATTGTATATCGTTGATTTAAGTATCGGAGTGCTGCAGCCAACTCGCCATCAGCACCCCCGTATTGTTCTATTAAATATTTTGCCAATTGAGGATTACAGTCTCTTACTTTAACTGGATATTGCAGCTTCTTTTCATAAACCCACATAGATATCTCTCCTTATACCTGCCATGGCCAAGGGCCTTGGCCCCATTCCCATTTATTTTCACCGCCTGGACTGTTTCCAAAACCCAATAATGGACCATATTTAGGCTCAAAAACCGATTTCAATTGTTTGGAGTATTCATGAAATTGATTGAATTGCTGTAATGCTTGCTGATCGTTAGGATGTGTATCCAAATAAAGAGTCAACTCGACAAGTACGAAATCCGCAGCTTGTATTTGTTCAAGCAACTGATAATATTCATCATCCAGTTTCTTATTCATTTATGTCTCCCTTTCCCGATATGGATTATCATAAAAATCATAAAAGAATTTCCAAAGTGTACCGGATTTCAAAGCTTCCTCCGGTGTGAACTGCTCCAAATTCGGCGGTTGAAAAGTAATATACAAATTAGGAGGTGTCCTGAAGTACTTTCTCCCAATAGGCGGGCAAGGATCGAATTTACTATGGAAAGGTTTATATGACTTAACTAAGGTAAATGTCTTTTCGCGAGTCACAAAAATACCTCCTTTGTAAAGATATAGCCTTTAATTTTTATGCCTGGGTAATGCATAATATGACTCCCCTGGTCTGGAAAGGAAATTTTCTGGAAAATGATGTTTTTTCAGAATATTATAAATTATTGTTATAGTCCCGTTATCTTACTGTGATGTTTGTCATCTATTCTTTATCTGTTTGTTCTTTGTATAGGAAAAAACTATGTTAAGATTTAACTCGTAGCTTATAAAGTAGCTCACAAGGAGGTAACAACATATGAAAAAATCAATCTTATCGTTAGCGGCAGCGGCTGCAATATCCGGTGCATTCACAATTCCGGTACAAGCAGAAGATGTCAAAGTGAAAGATGGAGACACATTATGGGGGATATCTCAAACTTATAAAGTATCAATAGAAGATATTAAGTCTTGGAACGATTTGTCTTCAGACATGATTTATGCCGGAGAAACCATACATATTTCTCAAGAAGAGCATTATAAAGTAAAGTCAGGGGACACATTATCGGAAATTGCAGACAAATATGATGTAGCAGTAAATGATATTAAATCTTGGAACGGTTTAAATTCAGATACAATCCATCCTGGTCAAGACATGGTCATTAAACCTGCAGCTAACAAAGTCGAAGCTGCAAGTGTAGGGCCTGCGCAGAAATCAGAGCAATCTGCACCAGTAGAACAAGCAGAAAAAACAGAACAAACAAAGCCAGTAGAACAATCGGAACCAGTTGAACAAACAAAGCCAGTAGAACAATCGGAACCAGTTGAACAAACAAAGCCAGTAGAACAATCGGAACCAGCAGAATCATCAGAAAAAGCAGACACAAATGAGTCCAACGATCAAGCAGGAATCGAAAAAGAGATCACTGTCAGAGCAACTGCCTATACGGCTGATTGTCAAGGCTGCAGCGGAACAACAGCCACAGGAGTTAACTTGAAAGCTAATCCTGATGCAAAAGTGATTTCCGTCGATCCATCAGTCATTCCGCTTGGATCTAAAGTTTATGTAGAGGGTTATGGCTACGCGACGGCAGCTGATACAGGCAGTGCCATCAAAGGGAATAGAGTGGACATTTTTGTACCTAACGAAAAAGATGCCGTGAATTGGGGCGTTAAAAACGTTAAAGTTCAAATCCTGAATTAATTAAACCATGCAAAACATGTTTATATATAGAAAAAAGCAGACACAGACATAATGTGTCTGCTTTTACTTTTGGTTCACGGGAAAAGCAGGTACAATGAAAGAAATAGATCCTTATAAATCCTTACAAGGTAAAGAGGAGGAGTAGTAATTTGATGAAAAAAGCACGTGATTATTTACAAGAATACTTTGGTTATGAGTCATTCCGAAAAGGTCAGGAACAGATTATCGGACAGGTATTGGGAGGAATAAACACAGCGGGAATCATGCCTACTGGCGGTGGTAAATCAATATGTTACCAAATTCCAGCCCTTCTGTTACCAGGTGTAACACTCGTGATATCCCCACTTATTTCCTTGATGAAGGACCAAGTAGATGCCCTCGAACAAAATGGGATTGATGCCACATTTCTTAATAGCTCCATTTCTGGGTTAGAATCATCCAATAGAATGAATGATATTAAGCACGGTAGATATAAGTTGGTTTATGTGGCACCTGAGCGATTGGAAAATCCTGCATTTCAACAGGATCTATTTAATGTGGAAATTTCGTTGGTTGCCATTGATGAGGCTCACTGTATATCTCAATGGGGACATGACTTCAGACCAAGCTATTTAAAGATCAAAACCTTATTGAAAAACATGCCATCAGCTCCGACTGTCCTGGCATTAACGGCAACGGCCACACCGAATGTGACCGATGATATATGTCAGTCGCTCGGAATATCAAAGCAGCATACAATATCAACGGGATTTTCCAGAGATAACCTGTTCTTTTCCGTTGTGAAAGAAGAAAATCGCGGCCGGTTTTTAATGCGCTATTTAGAGAAAAATAAAAATGAATCGGGTATCATATATGCAGCCACTAGGAAAGAAGTCGATTCCTTGTATGCCAAGCTTATTAAAGCCGGATTCAAAACAGGTCGATACCATGCTGGTATGAATGAACAAGACCGTTCGGAACAGCAAGACCAATTCATTCGTGATGACGTTCCTTTGATGGTAGCGACTTCTGCCTTTGGGATGGGAATCGATAAGTCTAATGTTAGATACGTCATCCATTACCAAACCCCAAAGAACATGGAGAGTTATTATCAGGAAGCGGGCCGTGCAGGGAGGGATGGTTTGGATAGTGAATGTATCCTCTTATATTCCCCTCAGGATATGCAGATACAGCGTTTCTTGATTGATCAATCAAATCCCTCGCAGGAGTGGCAATCCCAGGAATTGAAGAAATTGAACAGAATGAAGGATTATTGTTTTACCGAGGGGTGCTTGCAAGCCTTCATTCTGCGATACTTTGGAGAAGAAAACCCTGAAGATTGCGGTCATTGCGAAAATTGTACAGACAAACGTGACTCTGTTGAAGTGACTACACAGGCACAGATGGTCCTTTCATGTATGTTACGGATGGGTGAGCGATTCGGTAAAACGATGATCTCCCAAGTGCTTACGGGATCACGCAATAAGAAAATTGAAGAGTTCGGATTCCAGAAGCTTTCAACCTATGGAATCATCAATGATCAATCTGCGAAGGATGTAGGTGATTTCATTGATTTCCTGACTGCGAAACAGTACATCGAAATGACGGGCGGGCAGTTTCCGGTCCTTAAGGTTACCAATGCTGGCAGGGAAGTGCTATTGGGACAGAAAAAAGTTCTGCGTAAGGAAATAAAAAAAGTAAGCAGCATCAGTGCGGATCATGGGTTGTTCGAAGAGTTGAGACAGTTAAGAAAAGAATTGGCAAGTAAGGAAAATGTACCTCCATTCATTATTTTTTCCGATGCATCTTTAAAAGATATGGCCCTCAAACTGCCGAGGACGGAAGAGGAATTCCTGGAAGTTAAAGGTGTAGGCATGCAGAAATTTGAACGCTTCGGATCCATGTTCTTACAGGGGATTTCCCAGTATGTACAGGCACATCCTGAATTAGAAACGAATACTATGGTTACAAAGGAAACGGTAAAGCGAGCTACTAAACCATCTCACTTAGAAAGCTATCGCTTATATCAGGAAGGCAAATCAATCAAGGAAATTGGGACATTGAGAGGGCTGTCTTCCATTTCAATTGAAAATCATTTATTAAAGTGTGCAGAAGAACACTTGGAAATCAAATGGGAAGAGATATTCTTGGATAAAGAGTATGATCTTGTTTTGGAAACTGCGAAACAATTGGATTCTGAAAAATTGAAACCACTAAAAGAAGTACTGCCTGAGCATATTTCCTACTTCATGATTAAAGCGATCTTGGTTAAAGCAGGGTTGGAAAACGAAAGGTGTTAAGGTTTTTTTGTTAATTTCTTCATTGAATAAATAAGAATTTGGATTAATGCGTATACTAGGAATGATAAAAAGGTGAAATTTCGCGCCTTTATAATCAGAGTCTATATATAAAAAGAGGAGGTTGCTCATGTATTTTGGTAAAAAGAATTCAGAGGAACCAGAAATCGTTATGGAAGATACGATAGTATATGCGTGCGGATCAGCAGATTGCAATGGTTGGATGAGAAAAGACTTTGCCTCGGAAAACTATGATTGCCCAATGTGTGGAAGTCAATTAGTTGAGGAAGTTAGGGAACTTCCAAAAATTGAAAATGAGTATAATGCGTTTAAATAAAAGAGGTGAATCATAGCCTCTTTATTTTTTATTTTAAGAAAGAAGTATGCCGGAGTGGTTTCATTCTCGATTAATGCTTTACATATAAAAATATGTATGGTATTATTAAATTTCAGTGTTATGAAAAGAATGCACTGGAGGGTAATTTAAAGTAACATTTTTATTAATAAAATAATTTTTCATCATTTTCATGATGAAGTAGAAACAAGTTAAACACATCTAGAAAAAAGAAATACATGTAATCACCAAGTATTTTCCTCGATCCATTTCTGTTCTTCATTAACTTACTTCTATGTACCATTTATCTTTTGGAATTTAATGTACCCAATTGGAATTACGGACGGTTTTAATTAATAAACATGTACTTACAAGCTTTTATCTGATTCTCGCAGGCACGGTCTAGGAACCGTATGGATGGGAGAGAGGCAGGGCTTTCATTGTTTTAGGTTTTGGCACTAAAAATTACTCTCATGCTCAATTCGCTTTGAAATGTTCACCGAATGAGCAGGAAGAACCATATGGAATGGATTCTTAAACAGCGCAGTCTCTATTATCTTGAAGGGTAAGTCAGGGACTGTGTTTTATTTTCTGGATTAGAACAGACATTAAAGGAATCATTTCTTATTTAGAATCTTTACTCAAATATATAAAGCATATATATGGTATAATGGATAAAGAGATATTAAAAATTCATGTCGTAATCTCAAGTTCTTCCCATTCAAAAAGTTTGGATGAAAGGACAATTATCAAAACTTAGATTTGCGAATGGGTATTTACTCACAATTTAGATTAAACGCCATCTATTCTTCTTTTATCTTTATGGCTTGTGATCTGTTATTCAGGACGGAGTCAATTCAATTCTAAGGAGTGAGATACATGTATAGAAGAAATAATACGGAAGAAATCATTCCTGAAGAAACAAAGGTGTGGGAATGTACATCAGAAGATTGCAAAGGTTGGATTCGCGATAACTTTACAAGTAATGATGAACACGTTTGTCCGCTATGTAGCAGCGAGATGAAACCCGGCACCAGAATGCTTCAAGCAATCAACAATCCAAGAAACTATTAAGGCTGTATAAAAAAAGCTGAAGGGGATTCCCCCTTCAGCTTTTTTTATCTTTTTGCCAATCGGATGCGGCAAAAAGCAAGTGAATGATCAGTGGATATCTTTTTTCTTGAATCGACCGCCTCGAACTTCCGCGATATCCCCTACGGCAAGAAATGCAGATGGATCGAAGCTTTTGACTATCTCTTTAAGTTTAGCTTCCTCAAGCCTGTTTATTACACAAAAGATGACTTTTTTATCATCACCAGAATAAGCACCTTCGCCAGCTAAAAAGGTTACGCCCCGTCCAAGGCGATTCATAATGGCTTGGCCGATATCATCAAATTCATCACTGATTATCCAAACAAATTTGGATTCGTCCAAACCTGCGATGACGATATCCATCGTTTTATATGCCACGAAGTAAGCTATGATCGAATACATGGCACGATCCCACGAGAAAACGAAGCCCGCACTGCCAAGGATGAATAAATTAAAAAACATGACGATCTCCCCAACGGAAAAAGGAAGCTTCTTGCTGGCGAGTATGGCAAGTATTTCTGTACCATCCAATGAGCCGCCATATCGAATGACCATTCCAACACCAATGCCAAGAATCATTCCGCCGAAAGCGGACGCTAGGAGGATATCTTGAGTGAAAGCTGGTACATGATGAAGCAATGTAGTGGTAATGGAAAGGACTAAAATTCCATAAAGAGTAGATAATGCGAAGGTTTTTCCGATCTGTTTATAACCGATAAAAAAGAAAGGAAGATTCAAAATGAAAAGAAAGATACCGAGCTTCCATCCAGTGATGTAAGATAACATAATCGATATACCCGTTATGCCCCCGTCGATTACGTTATTCGGCACTAAAAAAATCTCGAGGCCGACAGCCATCAAAACCGCACCGATTGTAATTAATAGACCTCTCTGTAATATTTGTCTCAGTGTTAATTTTTTATGCTGGGTCTTCTTTTGCATAATTTCTGTTGTACTTGCACCCGCTAGGTCTGACATAATCATGCCCCCCACTCCTTCTCTCTATATATAAGTTCTATTTAATTATAAACGTATAGGTATAATTAAATAAAGTAATTAACATTCTTGATTAATATATTCCTGAATAATTATTTTTATTGATAATGTCCCGCAATGATGAAGCAGGGATTTGTGAAAGCTTGTCATTACATGTATTCCTATTCTACTCCATACAAAACAATAGTATTTCTCATTTTATTGATTTTATGAAAGAAATCTGCATTTTCTTGAGATAGGGGTGCACCAAAAGAATAAGTGTGTAAAATATATAGGAGTTAGGAAATAAAAAACCTTTGAGGTACTATGGATTTCCATTACAATATAGGAGAATAGAACGGTTGAGGTGATAGAGTAAAAAAATGGAACATTCAATAGTGGCATCAAATCCTGTCCTCTTTATGATTGCAGTACTTTTGATAATAATGGCGTGTTATACGGCGTTGGATTTACTGACAACATTATTGACGATAGAGAAATATAAACGTCTGGTGTATATAGGGTGCAGCTGCTCTATGGGAGTGGCTATTTGGACACTTAATTTTGTGATCATATTCACCCTCGATAATTCAGGATTGGCAGCATACAAATTTTCTACAATAATTTTTTCGTTAGCATTGGCGATTGCTCTCGCAGGGGTTGGGTTATTAGCCATATCGTATAAAACAAAAGTGCTGCAAATCGTTTTTTGCGGCTTTATGTTTACGATGGCCATATTATCTAACTATATAATGGGAACATCTTCATTAAACCACTCTTTGCACTTTAGCCCATTGTCGGTCTTTAGTACGCTTTTCAGTATCTTTATTTTATTCGTAGCAGCGCTTGCAATATTATTTTATTTTAATAAATTAAGTCAATCTTCGCTAAAACCAGTCAGTACACTCATGATGAGTGGGGCAATCATTGAAGGCTATTATCTTTTTTTGAGAGTATTGCCCATGAACGCGAAAAGTGAAACGGGTGAATTTGTTCCACTCACTCCATTTATGCTTTATCTTACATGCTTTGTTTCATTATTCATCCTTGCCAGCTTGATAGCTTCAAGTACGATCGTAGGCCGGCGGTTGGCAAAAAGTGATAATACTGTGAGCGATATCCGTTATGCTTTAGATCAATCGGCAATTGTCGCCATCACGGATGCAAAAGGAATCATTACATACGTTAACGAAAAATTCCTGGAAATATCACAATATGAAAAACATGAACTAATAGGGAAAAATCATTCCATCATCAATTCTGGTTATCATGGAAAAGAATTTTTCACTGACTTATGGCTGACGATCACCCAAGGAAAAACATGGAATGGTGAAATATGCAATCGAGCTAAAGATGGTAATGTTTATTGGGTGGATACAACTATCGTTCCTTTTATGAAAAAGGGTAAACCATATCAATATATTTCCATCCGTTCGGATATTTCCAGTCGTAAAATAGCAGAAAATGCCTTAAAGGGGTCAATCAAGGAACTGGAAGATATGCATTATGCAATCAACCAATCCTTGATTGTGGCGATTACCGATTATAAAGGAGTCATAATCGAAGTGAATGAAAAGTTCTCGGAGGTTTCCGGTTATGGAAGAGGTGAATTGATAGGACATACCCATAAGATAGTTAATTCTGGATACCACTCAAAGGAATTCTTTGAACAAATGTGGAAGACCGTCCATGAACGGAAAGTGTGGAAAGGTGAAATTAGAAACAAGGCGAAAGACGGTAGTTTTTATTGGGTCGATACAACAATTGTTCCTTTTTTCAGCGAAGAAGGAAAGCCATTTCAGTTTTTGGCACTTAGATATGACATAACTGAGCGTAAACAATCGGAAGAGATGCTCCATCGGCAGGATAAATTAGCCGCTGTCGGTCAGCTTGCTGCTGGGGTGGCACATGAAATACGGAATCCGCTCACCTCCATGAAAGGGTATACGGAATTTTTACAATTGGATGAAACGGACGAAAATAAACAAGAATATCTAGAAATAATCATGGACGAAATCAATCGTGTGAATGAGATAGTTGAAGAGTTCTTACAATTGGCCAAACCACAGGCCTTGATATTGGAAACGAAGAATCTTGTGCCGATCGTTCAAAACGTTGTATCTTTGACGGAGTTTGAAGCCAGGAAGAGGAACATCACACTGATTTCGGATTGTAATGTAGAAGAGATCCTCGTTCGTTGTGATGAGAATCGATTAAAACAAGTCATATTGAACTTCATAAAAAATGGAATGGAAGCTATGCCTGATGGTGGGTTCATAAAAGTCATCACTGAACTTAAAGAGGATAAAGTGCATATATCCATTATCGACACAGGAATTGGAATGCCGCCAGAACAGCTTAAGAGACTAGGAGAACCATTTTTCACAACGAAAAAATCTGGTAATGGGTTAGGTCTAATGATCAGCTTTAAAATTATAGAAAGCCATTTGGGGAATGTCTTTGTTGAGAGTGAGGTCAATAAAGGTACAATCTTTAAAATCGTGCTTCCTGTTTAAAATGACTAAATAGGAAGTAATGAAAAAAATCAACACTTTGTAGAAGATGTCTGCATGGGGGAACTGGATTTGGAAAAACAAAAGCACGTCAATATTATTAGCTTGAAGGTATTTTACCTTTTTTCTTTTTTTGCAGTGGGAAGTTTAACACCGCTATTAAGCGTTTATTTGGCCAATGAGGCAGGTTTGTCCGGTATTGAAATAGGTACGATCATGTCTGTTGGACCGATAGTGATGATCGTTTTTCAACCTTTTTGGGGAATTGTCTGTGATTGGAGTGGGAAACCAGCCAAAATACTTGCAATGACATCGTTGCTTGCTGGTGTATTTGGTTTAGGATACTTGCTGTTCGAGCACTATTTACTTATAGTATCCGTCGCAATCGCTTTGGCTATCTTTCAAAGTGCGATAATACCAGTTTCAGATAGCATCACTCTTCAATATACAACAAAAATCAAATCGAATTATGGGAAAATCCGTTTATTCGGATCTCTTGGTTACGGTGTGGCCGTTTTTGTAATGGGAAAGTTATCTGAATCCTTCATGGGCCCTTCCGTTATATTTTATGCCTTTTTCTTCGGTCTGTTGATCGCGGCTTGTCTTGCTCTTCGTTTGCCCGAAGAGCCACCTGGGGGAAAGGTGAAACTTTTCGGTGGAATGAAAGAATTGATTACTATGAAACGTTTTCTTATCTTTCTTGCTATAACGTTCTTGCTTTTTGGTCCCAATCTTGCAAATAATGTATACTATGGTTTGTTTGTAGAGGCAAGAGGCGGAACATATACAGGCATTGGCATTGCGTTCCTTTTAGCTGTATTATCGGAAATACCCTTTATGAGAATGGCAGGTACTTGGATTTATAAAATAGGCCTGCTGCCAATTACCTTATTGGCTGGAACGGCTTCGTTGGTCCGCTGGGTTTTGTACTTCACAGAACCCACTTTGGCTACCGTATATGTGACTTCGATCATTCAAGGGTTTTCACTTGGCTTATTCATTCCAGCAGCTTTACAATATATCAGGGAAGTTGTCCCTGCACGTATAACAGTAACAGCAATAACGCTTTATTCCGCCATTGGCAATGGATTGGGGAACTGGTTCAGTACCTTCAGCGGCGGGATAATCTTGGATAAATCAGGTATATATGCGGTCTATTTATTTTATGGTTTACTCACGCTGATTGGGATGCTGCTTACAATATGGCTCATGAGGTTAGATAAAAAATTAAAAGTAATGGGAAAATCCATAGGAATATTAGAAAAATGATGGAAAATATCTTTTGGAAATTTTTTCTTATTCAAAGCGAGAGACCTCTTTACCTTCCACGGTGAAAAGGTCTTTTTTTACTTGTACATGTACAGGTTTTTGGGAACGGCTCCTTTAATGATAAATAGCTTAAACATGCTTAAATGACAGGTTAATTGTCAGAAGTCAATGTTATCCCTTGCGGACGTCCCGTGTGCCATCTTCAGTGTTTGGCAAAATATTTCCGGGCCATTGCCTGCAACCTATTGGTCAAAAAGAGCTGACAAAATCATAGGGAATTCCATGAGGTCAAGAAACGATTAAACAGTAATTCAAAAAAGGCGGAATGGGACTCATTTAATCCCTTTCTGCCTTTTTTATTGAAAAAGGAGAAGAGCGCAGTTTATAAAAGAAATGTTGTTAACGATTGGGGTAAGGAAATTTGGTAATTTTAACCACATCAATCAGTTTTTCGTTTTTGGAAAAAATATGATTTAATGGAAGATAGAGAATGAATGGAAGGATGAGTGTTTTTGAGCAAACCAAAAGTGTTGGCTACTACCATCGTATCAGCTCTTATCGGACTGTTTTTTTTATTTTGCCTTGGATGGGCGATTATTGACCATTATGTAAAAGGAACTTCCGATACGGAAGCAATTGAAGAAACCACCATTAAAAATGATCTTCCTGATGATTTTACCGTAGTGGCGATTGGTGATTCATTGACACGTGGCACAGGTGATGAAACAGGCAAAGGCTACGTTGGACTTGTTGTTGAAGATTTGAAGAGTGAATATAATAGAAAACCAATCATTCATAACCTCGGAATTAATGGACAAGTGTCTAAAGAATTGGTACAGCAAGTGAAACAACCGGAAGTGAAGCGCCAAATCCAGGCAGCTGATGTTATTTTAGTTACAATCGGGGGTAACGATTTATTTCAAAAAGGGCAGACCCTGCTTGAATATGATCGTGAAGCTGTATCTGTATCACAAAAGAATTTCTTGGGAAATTTACATGAAATTTTTAAAGATATCAATAAAGTTAATGATACAGCTACCATTTTGTTGCTTGGCCTATATAATCCATTTATAGATTTGGATGAAGACTTTGATACGAACCGCATCGTACGGGACTGGAATAATGAAACGGCAGAAGTTGTTGCTCTTTATGAAAATGCAATTTTCGTTCCAACATTTGATTTATTCCAATTGTCTGTAAATGAGTATTTGTATTCAGATAAATTTCATCCTAATAAAAAGGGGTATCGTTTAATTGCTGATAGAGTTGCTCCTCTAATAAAATGGGAGGATGTGGAACGATGAAACAGGTGACATTGTCTGTTAGGGACTTGAAAAAAAAGATTGGCAAAAGGGAGATTATTAAGGGAATAGATTTTGAGTTGAATGAAGGTGAGGTTTTCGGCTTTTTAGGACCGAATGGAGCAGGTAAGACGACGACGATCCGTATGTTGGTCGGTTTGATTAAGCCAACCTCGGGTTCCATCCATATATGCGGGTATGATGTTCGTCAGGAATTTACGAAGGCAATGAAGCAAATGGGCTGCATTGTTGAAAACCCAGAGTTATATCCATTTTTGAGCGGGTGGAATAATTTGCTCCACTTTGCAAGAATGTTACCTGAAGTTGACGAAACAAGAATGATCGAGGTTGTTGAACTCGTCGGTCTGCAAGCGAGAATTCACGATAAAGTGAAGACCTATTCGTTAGGTATGAGGCAGCGTTTAGGAATCGCACAGGCAATGCTGAACAGCCCTAAGTTGTTAATTTTGGATGAACCGACTAACGGTCTAGATCCTGCCGGAATCCGTGAAATGCGACAATTCATCAGAAAGTTGGCTGAAGAAGAAGGCATGAGTGTTCTGGTTTCTTCACACTTATTAGGTGAAATACAGCAACTTTGTGACCGGGTCGCAATTATTAAAGGTGGGGAAATTATCAAAACGGATACAGTGGAAAACTTATTATCCACGCAGGAGCGAATAATTTGGCGTGTGGAACCTATTCAAAAGGGAGCGGAAATTCTTAGCAGCTTCACCGATATTACCCTGGATCAAAAATTTATCATTACAGCTTATGATGAACTCAAAACACCCGAATGGAATGCTGCACTTAATCAAGCAGGGGTGAGGGTGCATGAAATGAATCGAAAGCTCCCGGGATTGGAAGAGTTGTTTTTGCAAGTTACCGGTGTCGGAGGTGCAGGCATTGAATAACTTGGTTCAAAATGAAATGATGAAGTTGTTGGCAAAGAAACGGCTAATCATAATCGGTATCATCGTAGGAATTTTAGTGCTGATGTTTACATATGCCCAATACAAACAAGTGGAAGAGCAGCGGGAGAAGCTGGGAACTGATGATTGGCGTGCAGCGCTTCAGCAGCAAATCATTGATACTCAAAATCGATTGGGTTCGAATAGGATGCTGGATGAGTGGCGTGAACAGCTGCAAGTAAGTCTGAAGCAGCAGCAATATTATCTTGATCATGATATCAACCCCTCAGAGCCAGGCGCAGCCACTTTTACACGCATGTTTTTGGAAAATGCAATTGATTTGTTCATTCCGCTGTTGATCATGATTGTGGCTAGTGATATGGTTTCTTCCGAAAATGGGCAAGGCACGATCAAGCTTCTGCTGACAAGGCCAGTGGAGCGCTGGAAAATCTTATTGAGCAAATATGTAACATTATTATTATCGGTTTCGATTATCGTGGCGATGACCGCCTTATTGTCTTACCTTTTATCAGGAATCGTTTTCGGGTATCAAGGATGGGACGCCCCCGTAATAACCGGATTCGAATTGAAGGGCGCTGATGTGGATGTCAGTCAAGTTAGGTTAGTTGAACAATGGAAATTCCTATTGATGGATTTAGGACTTGTCTGGCTGGTGGCGGTGGTTGTAGGGACCCTTTCTTTCATGCTTTCGGTTTTAGTGAGAAGCACCCCTGCAGGCATGGGCATCATGCTGGCTGCATTGATTTCCGGGGCTATATTGAACAATATGGTGTCATCATGGGAATCAGCGAAATATTTCTTTATGGTGAATTTGAAGTTGACTGCTTATATTAGTGGTACGGCTCCACCGATAGAGGGGATGACTTTATTATCCTCTGTCATTACCCTGCTCGTTTGGTGGGCTCTTGCTTTAATTGTATCTTTTACAGTGTTTACCCGGAGGGATGTATACTGAGAAACAGCCTATATAAATTATAGGTTGTTTTTTATTTACTTGTACAGGGTATCCTTTTTAAAACAGTATGTTCAAAATTAGGAGGATGATAAATGGAAGATAATCATTTGAATGAAAAATTGATGCCAATGACTTCAGTTTCCAGTGGAGATATACAGGTAATAAATGAGGATATATATTGTCTGTCCGCCCAAATCGTTAATGTAATTTTTGTAGGGTCACCCAAAGATGAAAAATGGGTATTGATAGATGCTGGGATGCCGCGTTCAGCAGAGGTAATAAAGAAAACTGCTGAAGAAATCTACGGACCGCAAAATCCGCCTGCTGCCATTATTTTGACACATGGACATTTCGATCATGTTGGTGCACTGATTGAGTTAATGGAGTATTGGAAGGCTCCTGTTTATGCCCACATTAAAGAAATGCCTTATTTAACGGGACAGGAAAATTATCCCGAACCGGATCCAACTGTTGAAGGGGGGATGGTAGCAAAAATTTCATGGATATTTCCGAATGAGGGGATCAACCTTGATGAAAAAGTTCAGCCATTGCCTGATGATCATAGTGTTCCCGGGCTACGCGATTGGAAATGGGTTCACACCCCTGGCCATTCAAAAGGACATATTTCACTTTTCCGCGAAAGTGACCGAAGTTTGATTGCTGGAGATGCTTTTGTGAATGTCAGGCAAGATTCCCTATACAAGGTTATCACTCAGGAGAAAGAAATATCAGGACCGCCGCGGTATTTGACAACCGATTGGGAGGCTGCCAAAGAATCGGTAAAGTCATTGGAAAGTCTGAAGCCTGCTGTTGCCATAACGGGTCACGGGTATCCAGTTGAAGGGCAAGAACTGGAAATGGGTTTATCAAAGCTGGCAAAGGAATTCGATTCATTAGCTAAACCGGATCATGGGAAATATGTGGAATGAAGCGTGAACGTGTTTCATGAATAATTTCTCTTCAGAAGTCAAAAATAAACAAGCAACTTATGAAAAATGGAGGGATATTCGTGGCTAAAATAAGAGATATCATGACAACAGACGTGGACTGTTGCACTGCTGAAGATAATATATATGAAGCAGCAGTCAAAATGAAGAATGATGATGTTGGTGTTATTCCTGTATTGGAGAATAACCATTTAATTGGTGTCATTACAGACAGGGATATCGTCATTCGCTGTGTTGCCGAGAAAAAGCCGAATTCGACTAGAATTACAGATGTCATTTCCACCAACCTTGTAACAGGCACACCTGATATGTCAGTGGATGAAGCTGAGGAGTTAATGGCTACCGAACAAATCAGAAGGCTCCCTATCATTGAGAATGACAAGCTGGTCGGAGTCGTGGCATTAGGTGATCTTGCTGTACACCATCAGACAAATTCAATGGCGGGAAATGCTTTAAGTTCAATTTCCGAGGACAGAGACCAAATTCAACACTAAAAACAAAAACTCTGTTAGCTTTTGCTAACAGAGTTTTTGTTTTTAAAGATACTTATTGAACCATCCTTTGATTTCCTCAACATGTTGCAGGCGCATTTTTGGAGATCCGCTTCGGGATACCTCATGAGTTTCATCTGGGAAGGAAACAAGTAACGCTTCTTTATTTTGCCGTTTTAAAGCGACAAAAAATTGCTCGCTCTGTTCAATGGGACAGCGGAAATCCTTTTCACCGTGAAGTAAAAGTAAAGGGGTATTCACATTGGAAACATATTTTAAAGGAGAGTGCTGCCATAATTTTTCAGCAGAGTTAACGATATCACCGCCTACTTCCCACTCTGTAAAATAATAGCCAATGTCGCTGACCCCATAAAAACTTAGCCAGTTACTAATGCAACGCTGAGTCACAGCGGCTTTGAAGCGGTTAGTATGTCCGATGATCCAATTTGTCATGAACCCTCCATAACTTCCTCCGGATACCCCTAAATCTTCATGCTCTATAAAATCATACGTAGCTAAAACGTGATCCACTCCAGCCATTAAGTCCTTATAATCCATGCCTCCATAATCGCCTCGGCAGGCATTTACGAAGTCTTGGCCATATCCTACACTCCCCCGCGGGTTAGTGAACAATACAGTATACCCTTCATTAGCCAGTGTCTGGAATTCATGTACATAGGTATTGGCATACATCATATGCGGACCGCCGTGGATTTCTAAAATGAGTGGATATTTTTGATTACCATTAAAATCGGTCGGTCTCATGATCCAGCCGTGGATGGTAAGTCCATCAACAGATGGAAAAGTAATGGGTTCAGCCATGGACAAATGTTTATCCTTCAAAAATTCCTCATTAACAAAACTGATTTGTTCCTTATCGCCATTGGTAAGGTTATAAGCAAAGAGATCGCCGGGATGAACAGGTGTACTGATGGCCACGACAGCACGGTGGCTTTCGGGATCAATAGTCAGACCATATATATGCTGCGGGTCAAGGATTGATGGATACATAGCTCCTTCAATCGAACCATAATATACTCCGGTATTTCCGTAATCGCTTATTAAAAAGTAAAATCCTTGGCTATCATTTGTCCATAAAATACCTGGGTCGACGGCTCCGATTTGGAAATCCCCAATTGCGGAATCTCCAATTTGGACGTCCCATCCATCTGTCAAACACTGTGTCGTATGATCAAAAATGGAATATAACCAGATATTCGAAAAGGTGGCACCGGCGAATTCTTTATTATGGCCAATGAAAGATAGATATTCCCCATTTGGAGACCATTTCGGATCCCTAAAGAAACCTGTACCATCCGTTATCTTCTCTAAAGATTTCGTTTCAAGGTCCATGATGAAAATATCGGAAAAAAGTTCATCATCACTTCTTTCTGCATCCCCGCTTATGTATGCAATATGCTGACCGTCTGGGGACCATGCATTGGGATAATGATCAATATTGTTTTCCGTTAGCAATGTGGATTCTCCCTTATAAATTTCCACTATAACCAGCTGCTGATATAACTGATCAAAATAGCCTCTCCCATCCCATTTATACTTAATCCGGTCATACCTATTAACTTCTTTGGATAGATCATTTTCCTTAACCGTATTAAGGTTTTCGCCCTCCTTTAACCCGGTAGAAAGCAGCAGCTTGGTGGAGCAAGGAGACCAAATAGGCTTTGATACACCGTTAACGAAATGGGTGAGCTGTTGTGCTTCCCCTCCAATGCTCCCAATAATGTGGACTTGTTTTTTACCTGATCTGTCTGATATAAATGCGATATGCTTTCCGTCGGGGGACCAGGCTGGTGATGTATCACGGTTATCCCCAAACGTCCATTGCTTTGTTTCATTCGTAATCAGGCTGAACATAAACAGATTGGAAATATATTTTTCCGTTTTTTCATCTATTCTGGTTTGGACATAAACCGCCATGCTGCCATCCGGTGATAGCTTTGGATCGGTCACTGATTTCAAGTGAAATAAGTCTCTTGCTGTAATACCTATTTTGTTCATCCTTTTCACCCTTTCATTTCTCATAGTTATGTATTTCGCTAAAGAGAAATATAAATCCTTTAGTAAATGGTAAACGCGGAATGTTTATTTATCAAGGACGAAAGTAATGAAAAAAATCCGACCTTTTCATCAGGTCGGATTATCAGGCTATATGAAAAAAACTTACAACTATTTTTGCATGTGTCGTGTATGTGGGCGGTGCGGCGGTATTTGGAAATTATGTTCTTCCATCATTTTATAATGTTTTTCAAAATGTGAAACCATTTTATCGGCTTCTTCTTTCGAAAGCGCACCATACTCGACATATTTTTCGATCAATTTCTTTTTGTCAGCGAGTATCTGCTTTTGGATCTTAGCGATTTCCGATTTTTGAGCGTCAGTAAATTGTACACTTTCCGGTTTTGCTTTATTTTCCTCTGCAGCCGGGTGATTCAGGTTGACTAAAAATAGGGAACAGGCTGTCAAACAGATGACTAAAAACTTTTTCATGAATGATCGACTCCTTCTTTTGTTTTTTTTCTGTCTTATTAAGAGCTGTAGAACCTTTAAAACCTGAAAGTCTCTTCCTTATGGTGAATGTTTTCAATATGGAAGATTCCTTATTTCTTTATTATCATTTACAGCATTTACAGTTTTATGTAAAAAAATTAGGTAAGGGTTTGGTACAGAAAGATATGGGTAATTTAAATGTAAGCAGAAAATATTGTTTTAACTTCTTATTAATAAAAATCTTTTAAAGAAGGGAAGAAAGGGGGATTATCATGATTTGGACAATCATTGGATTAATAATATTATTATGGGTTCTTGGTTTAGTTTTTAAAGTGGCTGCAGGCTTTATACATATTTTGCTTATCATCGCGGTCATTCTCATTTTGGTTAAAGTTTTTAAGGGAAGGAAGCGAATTTAGATATGAATCGAAGGCTAACGTGGAAAAGTTTATAAATACCAATGTAAGGGCGGCCTGGTGAACAGGTCGCCTTTTAAATTTCAATTAGTCTGTCAATCATATGGTAGTGGCTGTCCCAACAGCCTCTTATGAATCCAAATCGCTGCTTGGGTCCCATCCCCCATTGAAATGGTGACTTGTTCGGAATGGGCAACGAGGTCGCCGCCTGCCCAGACCCCTTTAATATTCGTTTCTTTAGTCCGGGGATGAATCACGACATGATTGTTTTCATTGACTTGCACACCTAATTGTAATGTTAGGTCATTATTAAGTTTGTTCCCTTTAAACGCCGTGAATGCCTTTTCAGCTTCGATAATTTTACCAGATACTAATTGTATGGCTTTTAACTGCTGTTTGGCATCAACATGAACCTCACAAACTTCCTCTTCGATTACGGGAATCTGATTTTCCTTTAACTTTTCCCTATACACATCATCAATTTTAGATTTCAAATGATTTACGTAAATGATATCTTTTGACCAATATAATAGAGTAAGCGCCATGACCGCACCCGTATTTCCGCCTCCAAGGACAACAGTTTGCTTACCCATGATCTCATACCCATCACAGTCAGGGCATATATATGTGGATGTCCCAAGGGTTGGATAAATGTTTTTGATTGGAGGAATGTTATCGGTTATGCCGGTACCAAGAAAAATCATTTTTGCTTGATATTCCCTGTTATTTTTTGTTTGGATAAAAAACTTGTCCTGCTTTTTTTCAAGAGATGTCACTGTATCATCCAAGAATTCGACACCGAATTTTTCAGCGTGCTGTCTGCCAAGCGTCCTTAATTGTTTGCCGCTAACCCCTTCCGGCCATCCAAGAATGTTATGGTAAGCCTTGGCAATGGAAGAGCGCCCTTGAGAAGAATCAATGACGATAATATTATGTTTATATCTTCCGAGCTGGATGGCTGCCTGAATACCGGCTATACCTCCACCAATAATAATGCAATCTGCTTGTTTCATGAATTCACCGCCCATAAATTAGGAATAAACCTAGTGTTATTCTATATGTAAAAAATATACCACTAGTCGCTGGCGCTTAAACAAAAAAGGAGGAGGTCCGCAGCTGGCAGACCTTCCTCCCTTTCTTTAATGCTTATATCATTGATTCTGTATCGGTTCGAGCCATTCTTGTGCCCAATTTTGAATTTCGTTCATTACCGGCGCGAGAGCCTTGCCTTTTTCAGTTAAAGAATATTCAATCCTGACCGGTGTCTCTGGATATACGTCCCTTTTAACAATACCTTCAATTTCCAAGTCCTTTAAACGTTCAGAAAGAATCCTGCCGCTTATCGGGAATGCAGATTCAATATTACAAAACCGTTGAGGGCCATTAAGTAATTGATTGACAATCAATCCAGTCCAGCGTTTACTCAAGATTTGCATTCCTTTTTCAAATCGTGGACAAAGTGTCGTATTATTCATCATATCACCTCATTATTAATATATTATAATGCATTTACCTCATATGTAACAACTTTACCGATAATTATTTAGTTACTAGAGATGTTATAGTATAAGAAATTTATGAGCTTACTTTAAGTATTATGAAAAGTATCTGCCTCGGAATTGCCACATTTTTTTAAAAATGCGCTTTAAAAAATTGTGTTTTTTAGAGATACCATGAAAAATATGTTATTTTAATATTGAAGTTAAAGTTTTGTAATGGAAGGATCCGTGGGAAAGATGAGTGATTTACTGCAAGAGGCCGTATCCTTTATCAGGACAAGTTACCCGGAATTATTGAAAACTGAAGAGGACATAAATGGCAGGATCGAACAAATTAAAAAGGAAATAAATGAAACAGGCATATATGAACATACATATGAAGAATTGGTTTATGGTGCTAAATTAGCTTGGCGTAATAGCAATCGATGCATTGGGCGCTTCTTTTGGGAGTCGCTGAGGGTGATTGATAAAAGGATGATTCAAAGCGAAGAAGAAATTGTATCGGCTCTCTTTGATCATATCGAATATGCTACGAATAATGGGAGCATCAGGCCTGTGATTACAATTTTCAAACAGGAAGATCATGATCGAAAAGTGGATATTTGGAATCATCAGCTTATTCGGTATGCAGGATATGAGACGGAACATGGCGTAATCGGCGATTCAAGTTCAATAGAATTCACCAAGCAATGTATGGCATTAGGATGGGAAGGGAAATTCGGACATTTCGATATTTTACCCCTTGTATTCCAATTGGACGGAAAAACCCCTAGTTTTCATGATATACCTGAATGCCTCGTTAAAGAAGTTCAAATCACCCACCCAGAACTGACTTGGTTCAAAGATCTTCAAATTAAATGGTATGCAGTTCCAATCATATCTGGTATGAGGCTGGAAATTGGCGGTATTACTTACTCAGCTGCACCATTTAATGGGTGGTACATGGGTACGGAAATTGGTGCCAGGAACCTTGCTGATGAAGAACGCTACAATATGTTACCGGCAATCGGGGAGAGGATGGGCTTGGATATTAAACGTGATTCGAGTTTATGGAAAGATCGAGCCCTTATCGAACTGAATGAAGCAGTCCTTCATTCGTTTAAAAAACACGGAGTCAGCATTGTTGATCACCATACAGCAGCTAAACAATTCAAGAAATTCGAAGAAAAAGAACTCTCTTGTGACCGGAAAGTAACGGGGGACTGGACCTGGTTAATTCCACCGGTGTCTCCAGCCACAACACACGTTTTTCATAAGCCATATAACAATGAAATAATGAAACCTAATTTCTTTTATCAAATTCCACCATATAAATAAAGGTTTATAATAACTTGCGTAGGGTATATATATAGCAAGCCAATAAATAAGGGGGAAGGTAATGATGGCATTAGGAAGAAACGTGGTATTACTAGGAGTCGGAGTTGCCGGAGTCTCATTCTTATCGAATAAAACGAACAGAGGAAAAGTGAAGGACATATGGTCCAATGCTAAAGCAAAAACAGTAGGCTTTTGGAATAGGACGGCTTCAGAGCTGGATCCTGTAATTGAAAAGGCAGGTCACCCTGATCCATATGATCATGAAGACAATAAAATGGTAGATGAAGGCGCCATGTATGGTGTTCACTATTATAATAATGTTAAGCATGTATAAAATAATCAGACTCGCTTGGGGGGACCCAAGCGTTTTTTTTGTGGTAGTTTTTATTATCTTTTTCAATCTTGGGATATCAGAAAATTGCGAATTCAAAACAGGAATTCAAGGTATTAAATTCTTTATTGTGCTTTAAATGAATAAGGATTAAGATTAAAGAATCGAAAGGAAGTGGATACGAGTGAGCAGCAGTTCTTATGATCCTGAACCCAGAAAGCAAGAGGAAGCCAATATGATGCTAGAAGTCGAGACTGTTATTCTCCCTGAGTATCTGCTCGAAGAAGGTAAATAAGGCTTTCTCTATAGAAGAGGAGGTCAAGAAATGATTGAAATGTATAAGACGGATGAAAACCGTCACCTAAACAATATCGAGGAAATGACAAAAGGTTCCTGGGTGAACATTGTCGCGCCCACTGAAGCTGAAATAGATTATATATGCACGACTTTGAATTTACCGATCAATTTCATGAAAGATCCGCTGGATGATGAGGAAAGGCCTCGAATCGAAAAAGAGGATGATAATGTTTTAATTATTGTCGACTTCCCATATTTGACCAGGGACGAAGCCGACTTACCGATCTTTGAAACGATTCCCATAGGTATGATCTTTACCAAAGACTGTTTCATTACGGTATCTTTGAAAGAAACACCGATATTGGCGAATTTCAAAAACAATAAGATCAAAGGATTTTTCACCAATAAGAAAACAAGGTTTGCCTTACAATTATTATTTGAGATTTCATCCTATTATTTACGTTACCTGAAACAGATTAACAAGATGACTAATGAAGCAGAACGTGAATTGCATCAGTCCATGAAAAATAAAGAATTATATACTTTCCTTGCTTTGGAAAAAAGCCTGGTTTATTTTACGACATCATTGAAATCCAATCGGGTAGTGCTTGATAAGATCCTCCGTTTTAATTATTTGAAAATGTATGAAGAAGATAAAGAATTACTTGAGGATGTAATCATCGAAAATGCTCAGGCAATCGAAATGGCAGAAGTGTATCTATCCATTCTTAGCGGCATGATGGATGCATTCGCTTCGATCATTTCCAATAATGTCAATAATGCCATGAAGTTTCTAACCTCAGTGACCATTATTTTAACGCTACCGACGATGGTGGCAAGTTTTTACGGAATGAATGTGGAATTGCCATTTGAACATAATCGGTTTGCTTTCATATTTACATTATTAATTGCCATCACATTGGCGGGCACGACGGCATTCATTTTTTGGAAGAAAAAATATTTTTAAGATTAACCGGCTTATTAAGCCGGTTTCATTTTGTAGACAAAAGGGATTTTATCTAAATTTTAAAACAAAGTTGATTGGAACTGAAGGTGCGAGACTCCTGCGGGAAAAGCGCGTCCAGGGGAGACCTCGCAGGCGCAAAGGCGCCGAGGAGGCTCCCGGACCGCCCGCGGAAAGCGAGTGCCTGGAGTGGAAATCAACGTCCAAATTGTACAAAGTGGTTTGTTTTATTCCTCAAAAAAATCAGAAAATCCTTCACTGTTAATCCGATCGGCATAAGGATTCTCATCCTTTACATTCTTTGCATCCAAATTTGTTTTAATCACTAAACGGGGACTCTGTGATGATTCTCTGATGATACGGTCGTTCAACTCTTTAAAATCCGGTATATTCTTATTACCGGGTTTGTTTGGTTCCAATAAAACCACCTCCATTCCTATCTTTGCAATAAATGATGGGGTGTATTCATGAATATTCTTAGGTTTGGGAAGGATAAAGGACTGAGGAGGAGATCATGATGACCAAATGGAACGAGCAAGCAGCTCTCAATAATAATTTAAGGGCAAGTGATATAAACCCAGGTGGAGCCGATAAAGCAAAAATGGATTCAAAAAAAATTGATGAAGATCAATTGAATGATCTAAAGATCCAAAGGGAAATCAGGAAGCAAAATATATAAGACAAGTCCCCGATCTTCAAAGTAAAATAGCACAGGATCATGCAGAGGAAAACGCTTGGCGATTAAACCAAGCGTTTTTTTGCGTATTCCATGGTGGTTTAGGATTCTCTTTTATCATGTACGCTTTTGCTTTTTATGAGAAGAGGGTTGAGTGAAGGAACCAGTTTCTTTCGTAGTGGTACCTTGCCCCTCTACCTGAGAAGAACCTAAACGAGTTTGTGAAGCATCTTTCTTGTTTTTTCCATTCATGTTTATCACCTCGATATTACTTTCCCTATTTCCTTTGCATCCTATACATATATTGCAGGTTAAAAGGACAGGTTAGAGGGTAGAGGAGGTGTGTGTTGATGTCAAAAATCGGTGTTGAAGAATCATTAACGAATATTCAGGAAGCACTTCGTGAAAAAGGTTTTGATGTTGTGGAGATTAAACAAGAAGCTGACGCAAAAAACGTGGATTGTTGTGTGGTAACAGGTTTGGAAAGTAATATGATGGGTATAAGCGATACTTCATTAAAAGCGTCTATCATTGAGGCAAATGGTTTAACGGCTGATGAAGTGTGCCGCGAGGTTGAAAATAAAGTGAACGCCATTCAATAGTTCAAAAAGTGCCTAAACCGATATGGGGTTAGGCACTTTTTCTGTTCGGGGTACTATGCTATGGAAATTGTCGCAATCAATTCCACCGCTACATTACCTTTGATCGCTTTAGAAATCATACATGAAGTTTCAGCTTTTTCAGCAAGTTTCCTCGCTTTTTCAACCACTTTTTCAGAAGTACCCGGTACTAATATGAGTGCAGGGCGATGAATGATTTTCTTGTAGGTGAATACACCATTCGTAACATCCACTAACGCTTCCGACTGCATGGTCAAGCTCAGCTTTTCTATATGGGCTCGCTCTAACATGGCAGCAAAGGTAATGATATAGCAGGTCGATGCCGCCCCAAGCAGCATTTCATCGGGATTAGTGCCGATCCCTGGTCCCTCCATATCAGTAGGAATACTTATCTGTGTTTGAAGATTCCCTGAATGAATCGTGCCGATATCATTTCTGCCGCCGGGCCATTCCGCGGTTAAATGAAAGTGATGTATCGTCATTTTTTTAACCTCCTTACTATTCTATAGTGTAAACGATTAAACAGGTTAAGTATCCGATTTTGCTCACTCAGTCGATTAGTCCGGCAAACGGCGTGAATAAGTAGCTAATCGAACAAATATTCTACCGCTAAGCAGAATTAGTTCCTGGTAGGGCAAATTTCCGCCAGCCACCGAAGCATTCGAACGTAATGGTATTATTGATATAAAGGATACATGTTGTTGAAACAAAAGGCAGAGGCATTAGGCTATTTTAAGCACAATATTGGATAGGCTTTTCTATAATGATATAGACGGTTTTATATAAATAATACTTCATTAAGGAAGGGCTGAAAAGTTGACTACATTGAATAATATGTTCGATTTGACTAATAAAACGGCTATCATTACCGGCGGCGGCAGAGGACTGGGCAAACAGATCGCCATGGCGTTGGGGGAGGCTGGTGCAAATATAGTCATTGCTTCACGAAATCTTCCTGTATGTAAGGAGGTATGTGAAGACTTGCAAGCGATGGGTGTTAATGCCGTTGCCTTTGAATGCGATATCACGGATGAGAGTGCCATTGACCATGTCGTCCAGGAAACGGTTGCTCAATTCGGCACAATTGATATTCTTGTCAATAATAGCGGTACGTCCTGGTCAGGTCCGCTTTTGGATCTTCCCAAGGATAAGTGGGAAAAAGTATTGAATGTTAATGTTACAGGTACATTCCTGTTTTCACAGGCAGTAGCGAAGGTCATGAAGCAGCAAAATTCCGGGAAAATCATAAATATTGCATCGGTGACAGGTCTTGGCGGGACGTTTCCTGAGCTATTGGATACGATAGCTTATAACACCAGTAAGGGTGCCATCATTACAATGACCAAGGATTTAGGAGTTAAACTTGCTAGATACGGGATCCAAGTCAATGCAATTGCACCTGGATTTTTCCCGACTAAAATCACAAAGAAAATTCTTGAAAAGTCTAACTATGACATATTAGGTAAAACTCCGGCTGGCAGGTTTGGCGAAGAGGATGATTTAAAGGGTGCCGCCGTATTTTTAGCCTCACAGGCTTCTGACTATATGGTTGGTCATATTTTGATCATAGACGGTGGAATATCGGCATTAGTGTAAACGGAAGAGGAAGGAAGGAAGAAATATATGGCGGGAAAATCAAATTTTTATAAAGGGCTTAAATTACTAGGCGCACAAAAAGAGCGACAGCTTAATGGTAAAATTCAGGATTTGCTAAATAATCGTGAGTTAATAGAAGCAGTAAGCGACAATGCCCGATTGCAGATTCCAAGAATAAATAGAATGCAGGAAGCCTCAGAAAGAATGTCCATCATCATGAATTATCCAACAAAAAAAGATGTAGCGAGTGTAGCGAAATTAGTCATCCAGCTCGAAGAAAAAATTGATAGGTTAGAAGAGCTGGTCTCAACACTTGTAGAGGATAGGGGCGGGAACGTCAGAGGTAATTCTTCAGTTAGTAATAAACGCAATGCTTTTTCATCGCGCAGTAAGAAAAAGAAGTCAAGTCGGGAATCCAATGAAATGGAAGGGCGTAAAAAAAGATTATCGGATTTTATAAATAACTCATTATTGTTAAGCTCGCAGTTACCTGAGTTCGATTCACTTGGACAGGGTAATTCAAATGTCTAAGCGGAAAGTGCCGAAAAATCAATCCGAATCCATATCTAAATGGAAAAATTTTATGGATATTCCCAATCAGCCAATGCCTGAAATGGGACTGACGCCGAAAATAGCGGTGTGGAAAAAAAACAAATCAACACTTTGGTATTATCCATCAGCACAAAAAAAATATGATGTGCCGGTTTTTGTTATATATTCACTAATCAATACTCCTTTGATTCTTGATTTGTCCCCCGGGAATAGTTTAATAGAATCTTTTGGTAATGAAGGTTTTGATGTGTATTTGCTTGATTTTGGAAGTCCGGGCTTTGAAGATGGTGAAATATCGATCGAAGATTATATCGTCGATTATATTCAAAAAGGAGTACAGCGTGCATTACGCCACTCTGGAGCATCAGAAATTACAGTCATGGGATTTTGCCTCGGCGGTACAATAGCCGCAATATATGCTGCCATTGCAGACGAGCCAATCAAGAATTTGATCCTCTCCGCTACACCGGTAGATTTCAGTGCCTCAGAATTTTTTGATCAATGGCAGGAAGCGTTAAAAGAAGGTACCGCGGATTTTAACGATACGATTGATATTTATCAAACGATCCCAGCCAGTGCAGTTAAATATGGAATCCGGTTAATTACATCTCCTATCTATATATCACCATATTTATCTTTATTGAATCAAGCGGATGATGATGAATATGTTCAAAATTGGCGCCGCTTCAATGCTTGGGTTAATGGGCATGTACCATTATCCGGAGCAGCCGCAAAACAATTAACCAAAGACCTTTTGATAAAAAATAGCTTGGTTAATGGGGGATTTAAGGTAAGGGGAAAAAAAGCTAAGCTATCGAAAATTGATGCTAGTGTTTTGGTAATAGCGAGTAAGAATGATCGATTGGTCCCACAGGAAATGATTTATCCGGTAATGAAGCATTTAACATGTAAAGATAAGACATATAGCCTAATAAAAAGTGGACATGCTGCTAAAAAATATTCCGGTGTACTCCCATATTATTTGAAAGAATGGCTACCAGGGCGTTCTTCACCAATTCAATAGGTTACTAGGGGGGGGTGAAATGTACATGTTGAACGCCAGTGAGGATATCAAAATCATGCCGGTTTTGGAATATATAGGCTTTGCGTCATTGGTATTTTCAAAATTTTTTGCATCATTTCCGGATTACTAAAGTGAAATAAATGAAAGGGCTGGCTCGGTATGTAGAACCAGCCCCCATTGTATTATTGATAATACTTCACTCGTTCTTCAAGTGGTGAGAAGTCTTTATCGCCAGGTTCTGCAGTGGGTTTTCCGAAAGGCATCTGTGCGATGAGTTTCCAATCGCGTGATATATCCCATGTCTTTCTCACTTCATCATCGATTAAAGGATTATAATGCTGAAGACTTGCACCAAAACCCTCAATTTCCAAGGAAGTCCATACGACAAATTGTAAAATGGCAGACGATTGGTTCGACCAAATCGGAAAGTTTTCGGAATAGGTTTTGAATTGTTCTTGAAGCCTAATTATAATTGCCTGGTCTTCAAAGAATAAAACCGTACCATAACCATTTATAAATGACTTCATTTTTTCTTCAGTTTTTTCAAAATCTTTGTCACCGACAGCTTTTTTTAATGTTTCTTTCGTGATATCCCATAATAGGTCGTGGCTTTGACCAGTTAAAACAATCACTCTTGCACTTTGGGAGTTGAAAGCTGAAGGGGAATATTGAACGGCATGATCGATAACTTCTTTAATCCTTTTATTAGGGACAACACGTTCCTTGCTAAGGGAATAATAAGAGCGTCTATCTTCAATTGCGCTAAAAAAATCTTTAACCATATATCACACCTCCCATTCTTCTATATTCCGATTTATTTTGACCTGATTTTTTTATTTGAATACGGCTGAAATTATTTGAATGAAAATGGTTGACAAATATATCACTGTCGTTTATCTTTAATTCAAGATATTTGCATTAAAAGTATTGTGCTAGGTTAAATACTTTGAATTCGAGATATTATTTGCGGATTAATTCATCAACGTAAGGGTAAATTTATAAAGATAGGAGTGGTACGGATGGAATTAAAAGGATTACATCATGTTTCGGCTATTACAGCAAAAGCGGGAAATAACTTTGAATTCTACACAAAAGTCTTAGGGATGCGATTAATCAAAAAAACGGTGAATCAAGATGATGTTCGTATGTATCACTTATTTTATGGAGATCAAATTGGTTCACCGGGGACGGAATTAACGTTTTTTGAAATTCCCAATGCTGCCCGCACTCATGAGGGAAACAATAGCATTTCAGAAATTTCTTTAAGGGTGAGAGATGATGAAGCGCTAGGATATTGGAAAAAAAGGTTTGTGGAATTTAATGTTGAACATGATGAAATATCGAGCCGTTTTGAAAGGAAGGTGCTTTCTTTTAAAGATCCTGAAGGGCAGAGGCTTCTTCTGGTTTCCGATCAGGATAATAACGGCGTTCAAGGAGGATTACCGTGGGATGGAAGCCCGGTACCGCAAGAGTTTTCCATCCTTGGATTAGGACCAGTAAAACTTACTGTACCCAATATTGAACAAACAAAAAGTGTTCTTACCGAGGTATTGGGATTTAGGAAATTAGGCACATACCCATCATCAATTAGGGGGCAAAACCCGATTGTCGTTTACGAGACAGGTGAGGGAGGAACAGGAGCGGAACTCCATATTGAAGAAAGGAATGACATACCTCGGGAAAGGTTAGGGAGGGGTGGAGTACACCATGTTGCCTTCCGTGTGAATAATGAAGAAGAATTGAGAAAATGGATAGAGAAAATCAGTGAATCGAAATTCGTGAACTCGGGATATGTGGACCGCTTTTATTTTCGTTCACTCTATTTCAGGGAGCCGAATGGCATATTATTTGAACTAGCTACTGATGGGCCTGGTTTTGCAGTGGATGAAGCCGAGCAGCACCTAGGTGAGAACCTTGCCCTGCCGCCTTTTTTAGAACCGAAAAGAAAGGATATTGAATCGAATTTAAAACCACTGCATACAAAATCAACAAATTAATCAACGGGAAAGGAAGTAATCGGCATGAAAAAGCAAAATGCTGGAATACATCATATAACCGCAATTGTAGGCAATCCTCAAGAAAATGTGGATTTTTATGCTGGAGTATTGGGAATGCGTATGGTGAAGAAAACCGTTAATTTCGATGATCCAGGCACTTATCATTTATATTTCGGAGATGAATCAGGTTCACCGGGCTCTATCATCACTTTCTTTCCTTGGCCAGGAGCATACCGGGGGACAATTGGCTCTGGACAAGTGGGGGTTACAATATATGCCGTTCCGGAAGGGTCAATGGGCTTTTGGGAAATGCGTTTGGGTAAATTTAACATAAATTTTGAAAAGGTTTCACGTTTCGGTGAGGAATATTTGGAATTTCAAGACCCACATGGTTTGCAACTTGAGCTGGTTGAGCGTAAAGAAGGAAAAAATAGCGAGTGGTCATTCGGCGGTGTACCAGCCGATAAGGCGGTCAAGGGATTCGGCGGTGCCGTATTATTGACGTCAAACCCGATCAAAACGATGAATCTATTAGAGGAAGTGATGGGCCTGCAAATGATTGGGGAAGAGGGCGATTACATTCGCTTCAAATCCACATCGGACGTCGGAAATTTGATAGATGTTAAAAAAACGGTTTTGCCAAATGGGAAAATAGGAGTGGGAACTGTCCATCACCTTGCATGGCGTGCAATCGATAATGAAGATCATCAAGAATGGAGAGAGCATATCGCAAACCATGGCTATGGTGTGACACCCTTTAAAGACCGTCAATACTTCGATGCCATTTATTTTCGGGAAGATGGAGGCATACTCTTTGAAGTTGCCACAGATCCACCTGGCTTTGCTCATGATGAAACGAAGGAAACGATGGGTAGTAAATTAATGCTGCCGCCATGGCTGGAAGAAAAAAGGGAGATCATGGAGAAAACGTTACTGCCGGCTTTGCCGAGAGTACTAGAGGAGGATAAATGATGAAGCATATTTTTCAACAAGGAAGTAATCCGGAAGCACCCTTACTTTTGCTTTTACATGGCACTGGAGGAACGGAAACAGATCTCTTGCCGTTAGCGGAAATGGTTTCACCGGGTTCATCTGTATTGAGCGTACGGGGAAATGTACTTGAAAACGGAATGCCTCGTTATTTCCGCCGTTTAGCTGAAGGGGTTTTTGATGAAGAAGATTTGATCTTCCGTACGAAGGAGCTTTATGACTTCTTGGAATTAGCGTCCGGCCAATATGACTTCGATCGTGACAAAGTGGTAGCATTAGGTTATTCTAATGGTGCAAATATAGCCGCAAGTTTGATGTTCCATTTCGAAGCGGCACTAAAGGGAGCGATTCTTCATCATCCAATGGTGCCGAGACGTGGGATTGCTTTGCCGCCCCTTTCGGATATACCTGTATTTATTGCTGCAGGTAAAAACGATCCGATTTGCCCCGCAGAAGAAACTGATGAACTTAATCAACTTTTACTGCAAGCTGGTGCTAAGGTGGATGTTCACTGGGAAAATTACGGTCATCAGTTAACACGTTCAGAGGTCGAGGCAGCAGGTTCATGGTTTCATAAGAACTTTATATAAGAATGAAAGAGGGAATGAAGATGATTTCAGTTAATCCTGAAAGTCTGACTGAACGGGAAAATTATAAGTTTTTGACTGGAAGCATTATACCGAGACCTATAGCCCTGGTTACGACACAATCCGAAACCGGTACGATCAATATAGCGCCGTTCAGCTTTTTCAACATAGTCAGTTCCAATCCTCCGATGATTTCCATTTCTGTTCAACGGAAAGAAGGAGTTTCAAAGGACACAGCCCGAAATGCAATTCAAACAGGTGAATTCGTTGTTCATATCACGGATGAAAATAATGTTGCTGATGCAAATCGAACGGCCAAGGAACTCCCATCTGACGAAAGTGAATTGGGTCTTACTAATTTCACGCCAGCTGTTAGTGATAAGGTATCCGTACCTGGATTGAAAGAAGCGAAGGTACGCTTTGAATGTACATTAGAGCATGCGATACCATTGGCAGGTTCCAAGAATACACCTGGTTGTGATTTATTGATAGGGAAAATAGTCTGCTATCATATAGAGCAAGATATTTACCATAATGGGCGAATTGACCAGAATGGGCTAAAACCTGTAGCAAGATTAGCGGGTCATACTTATACAAAACTAGGAGAATTATTTGAAATAGAACGTCCTTAAGGGAAAAGAAAAAAATGGCGTCATCTTTTAAGATGTCGTCATTTTTTAAACCAAAAATATCCGGGTTAGCTTTATCATCAATTTTAATACGGTGAGCGACAGTTCCAAAAATAGAAATCATCTCATTTTAATTCTGGAAGTGCCATGATTGTTAGTATTTTAAGAAAGTCTTTACAACCGAAACAAAACTTGACAAATTTTTCATAGATTGATAAAGTTATAAAAAAATAATTTCTTATCCAGAGAGGTGGAGGGACTGGCCCAATGAAACCTCAGCAACAGGTCTAAAAAGACACTGTGCTAATTCCAGAGGGTGAAACCTTGATAGATAAGACCGTACGTGTTTATTTGTCAGTAGCGCACTCTTTTTAGAGTGCGTTTTCGTTTTTTCTGGATGCAAGATTAAGGAGAGTAAGAATGGAGAACAAAAGGAAGCATGATTTTCAAAGGCAAATGCAAGCACGGCATATAATAATGCTATCGCTTGGCGGGGTGATTGGAACTGGTTTATTCTTAAGTTCAGGTTATACGATTCACCAGGCTGGCCCGTTTGGCACCATCCTTTCGTATCTGATTGGAGCATTAGTGGTTTATCTAGTCATGCTATGTCTAGGTGAACTGGCAGTACATATGCCCGAGACAGGTGCGTTTCATAGCTACGCAGCCAAATACATCGGACCAGGGACAGGGTATACAGTAGCCTGGTTGTATTGGCTAACTTGGACTGTTGCACTAGGTTCGGAATTCACGGCTGCAGGATTGTTGATGCAGAGATGGTTTCCATCAATAAGTGTCTGGATATGGAGTGCTCTATTTGCCATTTTGGTCTTGGCATTAAATGTGTGGACCGTTAAGTTTTTCGCTGAATCCGAATTCTGGTTTGCGTCTATAAAGGTATTTGCTATTGTGATATTTATTATTCTGGGAGCTGCGGCAATGGTAGGTTTTATTCCAATAATTAATTCACAATCTGCTCCGTTATTTTCCAATTTTACAAGTGCAGGTTTATTTCCGAATGGCGCTTTTGCCATTCTAATGACGATGCTCGCAGTGAATTTCGCATTTTCTGGAACTGAATTAATCGGAATTGCAGCTGGAGAAACTGTGAATCCAGAAAAAACGATACCAAAGGCAATCCGTATGACATTATGGAGATTGATTATCTTTTTTGTAGGAACCATCGTTGTATTATCCGCATTATTGCCTATTTCGGATGCAAGTGTATCAGAGAGCCCCTTTGTTACAGTTCTGGAACGGATCGGAGTGCCATATGCAGCGGATATTATGAACTTTGTTATATTAACTGCCATTTTGTCTGCTGCAAACTCAGGACTATATGCCTCATCCAGGATGCTTTGGTCACTTGCAGATAAGAAAACTATATCACCAATATTTGCAAAATTGACAAAACGGGGTGTTCCGGTAAATGCAGTCATTTTCAGTATGGTGGGCGGTGGTTTAGCCCTTTTCTCGAGTATCATTGCACCGGATACTGTATACATAGTGCTTGTATCCATTTCTGGACTAGCCGTGGTTGTAGTTTGGATGAGTATTAGTGCGTCACAGTTTCTATTTCGCAGACGATTTATAAAAGATGGAAATTCAGTAAATGATTTGGCTTATCATACACCATTATATCCACTCGTACCAATCGTTTCTTTTATGCTATGTCTTGCTTCTTGCATCGGAATTGCATTTGATCCTACACAAAGAATTGCACTATATTGTGGCATTCCGTTTATTTTATTTTGCTATGGAAGTTATTATCTGACACAAACTATAAAGAAAAGAGGAGTAGATCATGAAGAATAAAATGAACCCAATTGACGCAATTTTACGAGATCATTCAGTCATGATTTTGGATGGAGCTTTAGCTACAGAGCTTGAAAGGCATGGGTGTGATTTGGACGATCCCCTGTGGTCTGCACGTGTATTACTTGAAAATCCAGAAGTGATTTATCGGGTTCACTATGACTACTTTCGTGCTGGTGCTGACTGTGCGATAACGGCAAGCTACCAAGCAACAGTTGAAGGTTTTGCCCTACGAGGAATACAAGAAAAAGAGGCTTTGGATCTAATCCGGAAAACGGTTTTACTTGCAAGAAAAGCAAGAGATGAATTTTGGAAGGAAGAATATCAAACGATTAGACCTAAACCATTGGTTGCTGCATCAGTTGGACCTTATGGGGCTTATCTTGCAGATGGTTCAGAGTATGTAGGAAACTATGGAGTTTCAGATGAAACTTTAGCGGCATTTCATCGCTCACGAATATCGGCTTTGATTGAAGCAGGAGCTGATATTTTAGCATTTGAAACGATTCCTTCCCTGCAAGAGGCAAAAATATTACATTCATTATTGAAAGATTATCCAGAAGTCTATGCTTGGCTATCCTTTTCGTTGAAAAATGAAAAAGCGATAAGTGACGGTACATTGCTGGAGGAGTGTACGAGATTGTTTGGGGACAGTAAGCAAATTGCAGCAATTGGCATCAACTGTGCTCCTGTTACAGGTATCACGGAGGCCATACAGGTGTTGCGTGCAAACACGCATAAACCGATTATTGTTTATCCGAATTCTGGTGAATCATATAATCCAGAAACTAAAACATGGCATGGCCAAGAATCATGTAACAGTCTCGATTTGAAATCTGAAGAATGGCACCATACTGGGGCACGTTTAATTGGAGGATGTTGCAGAACTGAACCTCATCATATTGCAGACATTTCAAGAAAGTGGCGACCTTCCGTGGTAGTATCCTCCTAGCCCTTTTACTGTTATCAAACTGTTATAAGGTATGTAAGTAGTGGAGAAACCCTTAAATAAAAAGAACAGGAAGCGTCATAATCCGGCGGTTCCTGTTCTTTTTGAGCTCATTATTCTGATTCGAGTGAAAAGGCCGAATTGCTTATTAATTCTTGCCGCTTCAGAAGTTAGTCGCTCGAGAACGGGAGTGAAGGATCGTTTTATGTTGACTCATACCTTTTCTTTTTTTGTCACTAAGCAGTTCGGCTAAAAAAGAATCGTGCTGCAAAAAATAGCGAAAAGAGAAATTAAATCATATTTTTTTCGTGCTGGGGGAAACTATACAAACAATGAAAAGAAAGGAGAGAATGAGTAATGAGTCGTGGTAAAAATTTTAATCACAAAGAAAAAGGACATCCAGGAAATTTACCCAATAATAGAATTAGCGAAGAGAAGGAACACAGCCGCCAGTATGAGCAGATTGAGGATATTGTCACACATGAAGCTTTCAAAAATCGGGAAAAAGAAGATGAGATGCCTTAATATATGGAGATGCAGTATATCTGTTGAGACATTATATTGAGCAATTTTCCATTCCTTTAAAGATTATTAAATTTCGCATTCCAATATAAGAAGCACATGAAATAAAGACTTAACTTCCTCTTCATGTTGCTTCTTGTTCTTGGCTTAATTTTCATTTAGATACGGGGGAAAACCATGAGTTTTGCAATGGTTTTTTCTTTCGTTGCAATAAATCAAGAGGAAAAATCGGAGTTTAAACTTAAATCAATCTTCCCTTGAAGGCAATAGAAGTAAGTAATAGTGGAAAACAGAATAATGATGTTCGATGACATTTAATAAGTTGACTTTCTTCTATATAATAAATAAAACTGAAATTTCTAGTCTTGGGACAGAATTAGAATTCCCAAAGCTACTAAGACAAGTAAAAATATAACTACATATTCTCTTGTCATCCAGAAATGATTATGGGTATCGTCAAACCAGGGCGAACTTAACGATTATTCAAAACCAGGCCGACTTATCCTAACTGTTTAAAAACACTGAAAATTTTCAGGCAAGTTAGATTTTTAAATATAAATCATGCCAGGTAAATCGTGAAAATGAACCTGCTGATGAAATACGGTTCGTTGCCCATATACCAATCATAAGCGCAATGTCTGCTATGTTTCGTTTTGTTTATCGCGATTTATTTCCACTTCTCGTTTAGCTCTAATAAAAGCGATGAATTGAATCGTTTCTTCTTCAGAAAGAGAGATTCCATCGACAGCTAGCTCCATATTTGGTAGATCCGTTAATTCCATGACTTGAGGTGACTCTGTGGAAATATCTTTGGGCAGAAAGGCTGGATAATCCACTCGACCTAGAATGTAATCGGTGGATGTATCATATAAGCCTGCTAATAGTTTAATCGTTTCTAATGAAGGGCGGCGATGGCCCGATTCGTAACCTGCATAGGTACTCTTGGCGATTCCGAGTCTGTCAGCGGTATATTGCAAAGACCACCTTTTGGCCTTCCTTAATGTAGTTAATCTATTTAATATCATTATTGTTACTCTCCTTTTATATAAATCCATTATAACATCTTACTTGAAATTAGTGTACGCGTAATGAATAACTTTAGCTTGATTTCACTCTGAAACATGACTATAATAACATGTGGTGTACGCGTAACATGTACATTTTCAACTAAAATATCCTTTTCTGAGATGATTAGAATGATTGTGAAACAGGAGGCTTTATAGGGGGTAGTATATTGGAGAACTTGAATTCAAAAATGAAGAAGTTGATGTTGTTTACAACAGGTGGTACAATTGCATCGTTAGAAGGAGAAAATGGACTGGTTCCAGAGATGAAAGCTGACGAAATTTTAGGTCACCTACCGGGATTGGATTTACTATGTCAGATTGATAGTAAGCCTTTGATGAATATTGATAGTACAAATATGCAGCCGGAAGATTGGACAGAAATGGCACAATCGATCCATGAGCACTACCATGATTACGATGGCTTTGTGATTACCCATGGAACAGATACAATGGCTTACACTTCAGCTGCGCTCTCATATATGTTACAAGATTTAGGGAAACCAATTGTGATTACAGGTTCTCAAATCCCAATTGCCTTCAAAAAGACAGATGCCAAAAGAAATATCTCTGATGCGATTCGGTTTGCTTGTGAAGATATTGGAGGAGTATATGTTGTTTTTGATGGTAGAGTCATCCAGGGTACTAGGGCCATTAAATTGAGAACGAAAAGCTATGATTCGTTTGAAAGTATTAACTATCCTTATATTGCTTCCATATTCAAAGATAAAATTGAGTATTTAAAGCCAGTTCATTCACCAAAGAAAAAGGAAGCTAAGTTAGATGCTTCCCTATGTACTGATGTTGCTTTGGTTAAGCTGCATCCCGGTATTAAGCCTGAATTCTTTGATTTCCTGAAAAATCAATATCGGGGAATCGTAATTGAAAGTTATGGAAGCGGCGGTATTCCATTTCAAGGAAGAAATATTTTAGAGAAATTGCATGAGTTGGTCGAGTGTGGAATATCCGTAGTCATCACTACCCAATGTTTAGAAGAAGGGGAAGATATGGATATTTACGAAGTGGGACGAAAAGTAAACAAGAATGTCATCATTCGTTCTAGAAATATGAATACAGAAGCCATCGTTCCTAAGTTGATGTGGATATTAGCCAAGACACGGGATCCAAAAAAAGTGAAGGAAATGATGGAAACACCGATTGCAGAGGACATTACATTATAGAACAAACAAAGGGGCAAGAGGAAATGTTGATAGAAGAGAAAACATACCGAATCGAGAAAGACTTTCTTGGGGAAAAGGAAATTCCAGCAGATGTTTATTATGGAATACAAACTCTACGTGCTGTAGAAAATTTTCCGATTACAGGTTACAAAGTCAATGAAGAAATGATTCGTGCACTAGCCATGATTAAAAAAGCAGCCGCTTTAGCAAATATGGATACCAAACGGTTATATGATGGTATTGGAAGCGCTATCGTCAAAGCTTCTGATGAAGTGATCGATGGAAAGTGGCATGAATATTTCATCGTTGATCCAATTCAAGGCGGCGCGGGTACATCGATGAATATGAACATTAATGAAATCGTTGCCAACCGGGCGTTAGAACTTATGGGACACCAAAAAGGTGATTATGTACATGTTAGTCCAAATAGCCATGTTAACATGTCGCAATCAACGAATGACGTATTTCCAACTGCCATTCATTTATCAACACTACGACTTTTGGAGCAATTGTTACAAACAATGACCAAGATGAGTGCGGTTCTAAAGAATAAAGCAAAACAATTTGATCATGTTATCAAAATGGGACGGACACATCTTCAGGACGCAGTGCCAATTCGCCTCGGTCAAGAATTCGAGGCATACAGTCGCGTGTTGGATCGGGATATAAAACGAATCAGTCAATCACGTCAACATTTATATGAAGTGAATATGGGAGCAACAGCAGTGGGAACGGGATTGAACGCAGATCCGCGTTACATTGAAAATGTTGTTAAATATTTAGCTGAAATCAGTAACTTGCCGCTTGTAGGAGCAGAACATTTAGTAGATGCAACCCAAAATACGGATGCATATACTGAAGTGTCAGCTTCATTAAAAGTATGTATGATGAATATGTCTAAAATTGCTAATGATTTACGTTTGATGGCTTCAGGACCAAGAGCGGGATTAGGAGAAATCACACTTCCAGCTCGTCAACCAGGTTCATCGATCATGCCAGGAAAAGTAAATCCAGTAATGCCAGAATTAATTAATCAAGTCGCATTCCAAGTGATCGGGAACGATAATACGATTTGCTTAGCATCAGAAGCAGGGCAACTAGAGTTGAACGTAATGGAGCCAGTACTTGTATTCAATTTATTGCAATCAATCAGCATTATGAACAATGCTTTCAATGTCTTTACAGATTATTGTTTAGAAGGCATTGAAGCTAATGAGCAACATTTAAAAGATTATGTCGAACAAAGTGTTGGAGTGATTACAGCAGTCAATCCGCACCTTGGGTACGAAGTGGTTTCACGTATTGCGCGTGAAGCGATATTAAAAGGCAAATCAGTTCGCGAACTTTGTTTACAATATGATGTGTTGACAGAAGAAGAATTGGATCTGATTCTAAATCCTTATGAGATGACAAAGCCCGGTATAGCGGGAGCTTCTCTTTTTGATCGGCAATAACCAGTATATTAGTAGAAAACATTAATCTATATGATTTTTGATGTAATGACTATGCCTTTAGGACCGTTGGTATAAAGGCATAGTCATTTATTATATACATTCTAAAATGAAATTTCCCTCAAACATCCGTTAACTGCTTGCGGGGACTAAAATAACTGAATATTCAGTTATTTATTGTTGATCTAATCATGGAGGGGTTTAACTATTATAGAAACCCCATCCCCCTTAGAATATATCTAGGGTGAATGGGGAAGCTTGAGCTCAATAATATGCCTGTTTTAGCGCTTTACTACTTCCTGTCCACGAACATTCCAAGTAAATGCAAATACCACTACTGCCAGAACACAAGAAATCGTTATTAATGTAAAACCTGCATCCCAGCCTGCAAAGTCAACTACATATCCCATAATAGCATTAGCCGCTACAGATCCACCTAAATATCCAAATAAGCCAGTCAGTCCTGCTGCAGTGCCTGCAGCTTTTTTAGGAACTAAATCCAGTGCTTGCAGACCTATTAACATTACAGGTCCATATATTAAGAATCCAATCGCAATTAGGGAAATAATATCAATCATTGGGTGGCCTGCAGGGTTAAACCAGTATACAAGGACTGCGATTAATACTCCTAGCATAAAGACAACCCCGGCCGGTCCTCGACGTCCTTTAAAAACTTTATCCGAGATATAACCGCATAATAAAGTTCCCGGAATGCCTGCCCATTCGTATAAGAAATAAGCCGTACTGGACTCATCCATGTTGAAGCCTTTTTCTTCGCTTAAATAGGTTGGTGCCCAATCAAGTACCCCATATCGGACGAAATAAACAAAGATGTTTGCAATCGCAATCGCCCAGACCCATTTGTTATTTAATACATATTTAAATAATATCTCTTTTGTAGTCAATTCTGTTTCAAATGTTTTTTTCATTTTATTTGGAAAATCATTACGATACTCTTCTATCGGTGGTAATCCAACTGATTGTGGTGTATCACGTATTAAGATAAATGAAATGATTGCTATTAATATGGCAACTAGAGCAGGTAGTATAAAAATCCCTTCATAACCTGCATATGAAGAACCCATTAAAGTTGCAAAGATGGAGACACCTGCAATCGCCAATGGTGCCATTAAGCCACCACCCACGTTGTGGGCAACATTCCATATTGCCGTTTTCCCTCCTCTTTCACTCACACTAAACCAGTGAACAAGTACTCGTCCTGATGGAGGCCATCCCATCCCTTGAAACCATCCATTAATGAATAACATGATAAACATAATTGTAACGGATGATGTGAAAAATGGAACAAGACCCATAAGTAAGCTGACGATTCCAGCAAGTATCAAACCTACTGGCAAGAAATACCTTGCATTGCTTCGGTCTGACACAGTTCCCATTACAAACTTACTTATCCCATATGAAATCGAAATGGCTGATAATGCAAGACCTAGCTCTCCAGTTGTAAAGCCCTCCTCCTTTAAATATGGCATCGCCATGGAAAAGTTTTTACGAATTAAATAATACGCTGCATAACCAATGAAGATACCGATGAAAACTTGTAATCTGAGTTTCTTATATTCAGAATCTATTTTTCCTTCAGGTAATCTTTCAACGGGTAGAGCAGGCTTAAATAATTTGAACATCCAATTCCTCCTTAATATGATATTTTTGAACCTAATTAAGTAAAGTATTGATGATGACACATAAAAAAACTCATACCAAAATAGCAACCTTTTTGTTTAAAAGGTCCTATTAAAGCATGAGTCTCCAAATCTCCACCATCGTTAACTTGTAATAATTATACTATCTTCATAAGAAAACGCTGTCAACATTTTTTTGTGCCCATACAAAGTAGGCACCGTCGACATCAAGTTAAGCTAACTAAGTCCTTTTTAGGACCAGTTTTAATCAGGATAAATATTTAATTAAATGTGGCTCTCTTGAATTGGCTTAATCGGATTTTATATTTATTTAAAGGTTTTTTCTGAATGACTGGTATGTGTCCGGAGTTCCAATGAATATTAATAGTAAAGGTAAAACCAAATGGAATGACATACGCAATTTTCATATTTGTTAAGATATTTAAAATAATGTAATTAGTCATTTCCAGGTGGAAAGGGAGGATACCTTTGAAACAAGTGAATCGTTTTATCCAAAGGGTTACATTTCTAATGCTCGCAATTCTCATGTTTAGTGGGCAGGCCGCTTTTGCTTCATCAGATTCATTAACATCACAATCCACGCCAGACCTTTTGATTCGGCAGATCATGGGTTTAGCTTATGAATCCCAGCAAACCATTAACAGTGGCCCATTCTCTGTAGGTGATTCGTTGAAGAAAGTGGAAAAAGCCTGGGGTTCACCGGAAGATTTAAGTACTGTTGCGGCAAATTATTGGTCACATAATGTTCGATTCTTCTATGACGGATCAGCAGGTAGAAAGACGATTACCGCCATTGATGATTTTGATCCGCAATTGCAAACCATTCAATTATCCATGTTGAAGGAATTGATTGGTGAACCTGTAAGTGAAGTGGAGCAAGAAGGAATGTATTATGTCACCTATACCGATTACAAAAATTATAAAGTGGTCTTCGTGTTTGAAAGCGCCTGGATTAACCCAGATCCAAGATTGAAAATGTATACTGTTGAACTTGCGTCAGATTAATAAGTATAACGACAAAAAAGGATCGTCCCTTTATTGCGAGGGGCGATTCTTTGATGGTTGGAGATCTTTCATTAACCATAACTATATAACGTGCTGAGCTGTTATAATCTTTTCATGGTTTATTGTATATAAAACAGCACCACCGGGAAAATTGGGTTAAAAATCTGATCTTACCGTTCTAATCAATATTGTTCAGCCATACATTAAAAAGATGTAAGGAGAATGATTAGGGGGGAACTGCTTTGTCAGAAGGTGTGCATAGTATCATTTTACCTGTTTCAATAAAAACGGTATGGGGATTTGTCAGTGTCATAGATCGTTGGGCACCTCTTGTCCCAGGATATATTAATCATGAGATGATAAATGAGGGGACACTTATTTGGGAGTTTAAAAGCGAATTGGGATTAATGAAGAAGAAAATTAAACTTGAAGTGAATATATTGGAATGGATGGAACCCGATAAGGTAACATTTAAATTAAAGGGAATAAATGAAAAATTTGGCGGACATGGATATTTTTTAGCAGAACAGTGCGGAATTGGGCAGACTAAAATGACTGGCTGTCTGGCGATTACGGCAAAAGGAGCCAAAGCCCCTATCGTCAATGCTTTGTTAAAAACCTACGTTCCCCAAATGACGATCGAATTTTCTGAGGCAGTTGCACAAAGTCTCCTTGTACAAAAATAGACATTACATATTGGAGCTATCATTATTGGATATTGGCACTTGACAATTATACCTTAGTGGTATGTATTATAAATTGTAAGATTTTTATTAAGCAATCATTTCAAACTGAATGGGTTTTATGATGGATGTCTGGATAGGATTCATAAGTAATTGGCAGGGTAGGAGGCCTCACATGGAATATGATAAGCAAGTTAAAAATAGAGTGAAGCGAATTGAAGGACAGCTTCGTGGGATATTGAAAATGATGGAGGAAAACAAAGATTGCAGAGATGTAGTAACGCAGTTATCTGCCACTAGATCTGCCATCGATAGGACAATTGGAGTAATAGTAAGTTCCAATCTTGTAGAATGCGTCAGGGAGGCTAATGAAACCGGAGAAAAGAATCCCGAAGAGCTAGTGAAAGAAGCTGTGAATTTATTAGTGAAAAGCCGGTAAGCAATTATATTTTATTGTTATTGTTGAATTGAAATTTTTAAGGCAATGATTATAAGACGACCTGACCAATCTGAGAATTTTAAGTGTCAGGGGTGGATGGATTTTTTTAAAATGGGCCTCTACAGGAAGAGGTCCATTTTTGTGAATTCTCTGTTTACATTTCTGATAAGCAAATCCTTTGATATAAAGAATTTGCATGGTATCCTTAAAGGGATAAAAATTGAGTGAGGGTATACTATGGAATTTACGCATGTTACATCGGTTTTGCTCGGCCTCGTCATCATTCTAAATATTTTATTTGCCACGGTTGTCATATTTTTTGAAAGAAGGGAAGCGAGCACGACCTGGGCTTGGTTATTGGTGTTATATTTTCTGCCTGTAGTCGGTTTTATTTTATATCTTCTTTTTGGTACGAGTTTAAGACACGCCCACTTATTCCAATGGGAGGACAAGAAGAAAATCGGGATTGAAGAAATCCTTGATAAACAGATGGAAGAGCTTTCAACGGATCATTTTCCTTTTCGAAATGCTTCTTCAAGTAATTACCGTGATTTGATTTATATGCATCTCCGGAACAATGATGCCGTGCTTACTGAAGATAATCAAGTCGATATTTTTACTGAAGGAAAAAATAAGTTTGACCAGCTTTTTAAAGATATTGAAGCGGCCGAAAACCATATACATATACAATACTACATCATTCAAAGGGACGGCCTGGGTAAACGATTCATTGAAGCTTTGACTAAAAAGGCGAATGAAGGCGTCAAAGTTCGGCTGCTTTATGACGAGCTGGGTTCTAGAGGGATGACTAAACGTTTCTTCAGGGAATTTAGGCAGGCTGGAGGAAGAGTGGAGGCATTCTTTCCATCCAAATTAAAATTTATAAACTTACGGCTGAATTTCCGTAACCATCGAAAGCTCGTCATCATAGATGGGGAAATAGGGTATGTTGGAGGCTTTAATGTTGGAGATGAGTATTTAGGACTTAATCCAAAATTCGGTTTTTGGCGTGATACACACCTTCGAATAAAGGGGGCGGCTGTCAAAGCCATTCAAACCCGTTTTATCCTGGATTGGAATCAGGCATCAAAGCACCATGATATAACTTATCAGCCTCATTATTTCCCTATCGTAAAACCTCAAGGCAATATAGATATGCAAATAGTGACAAGTGGGCCGGATTCTGAATGGGAACAAATTAAAAATGGCTATATTAAATTAATTTCTTCAGCAAAGAAATCGATTCTCATTCAAACACCTTACTTTATACCGGATGCAAGTTTATTGGATGCACTCCGAATTGCCAGCTTATCAGGGTTAGATGTGAAAATCATGATTCCCAATAAACCTGATCACCTTTTCGTTTATTGGGCAACAACTTTCAATGCAGGGCAGTTATTAAGAGCGGGAGCAAAGATATACATCTATGATAACGGCTTTATTCATGCGAAGATGATCGTGGTGGATGAAGAGGTCTCCTCGGTGGGAACAGCTAACATTGATGTCCGAAGTTTTAAACTGAACTTTGAAGTCAATGCCTTCATTTATGATGAAGGAATGGCCGAAACACTGACAAGGATTTTTTATAAGGATGTCGAAGTATGCAGACAACTTACAATTGAAGATTTTGAAAAGCGTTCAAAATGGATTCGTTTTAAAGAGTCCATTGCAAGGCTGGTATCACCCATATTATAATTTTAAAAATAAGCGGACCATTACTATATGGGCCGCGCAGACTGTAGACAAATTCGAAGTAAGCGAGTTTGACTGCAGTTTTTTTCTTTGAAAAGGTTTCCGGTGTTTTCAAATCCGCTCCCTTTCCGCCGACTGTCTGCCAAACTCCTAGCCGACAGCGCCTCCGGCGTCTCGGCTAGCCAGTTATTATGCAGGAGTGTCGCAAATTTCTTCAATCCAATGTTGATTTCATTAAACAGTAAAAAATCATAAAGTATAACCTAGTCTTGTTTTATAATCATGGTTCGGGGTGAGGCCATTCCGAACTCCGTTTTGGTACAATAGTTTATATCCGTAAAAGGGGGAAAGGCCGTGAAAACGTTTATAATCACAGGAGCTTCAAAAGGTTTAGGTGCTGCCATCGCCAAAGGATGTTTGCAGACAAGTGATCATTGCATTTTAGTTTCCCGTACAACCCATCCTGAAATGCAGAACATGGCTGACCAATCCGGGACGAAACTTACATTTATTTCGATGGACTTGAATGAAACTGAAAAGTTACCTTCCTTAGTCAATGAAATTCTTGCTGCTGTCGATGAAACAAGTGACATTTACTTCATTAATAATGCAGGTGTCATTGAACCGATAAAGCCGGTAGGAAACCTTGGTATGGTAAATTTGGAAACAAGCATGCGGGTGAATTTCATGGCACCTATCGTATTGGCTGATGAATTCGTTAAACAGACAAAGGACTGGAACAGAAAGAAGGTAATGGTCAACATATCTTCAGGTGCAGCAAAAAAACCTTATCATGGCTGGGCAGCCTATTGCAGCACTAAGGCGGGGCTAGAAATGTTCACACGGGTTGCAGGGTTGGAACAGGATAAAACGTCTTTCCCTACGTCCCTCATATCTTTTTCACCAGGTGTAATGGATACGGAGATGCAAGGAACAATCCGGTCTGCAGAAGAACGGGACTTTTCCAATCGAGACAAATTTCATGAATATAAAGAGAAGGGCATGTTAAGAAGCCCCGAATTTGTGGCAGATAAACTTTTACAGCTTCTTGAAGCGGAAGATTTGGAGAATGGGAAGTTCTACGATATTAAGAATTTACTTTGATGCATAGGAGTATGTGAAACGAAAAATCAACTGATGGCATATAGCGTGGGGTTGTCCCTTTGGGCAGCCTCTTTTTTTAGTTATCCTTATACCATTTAAAATAACGTCTAAAAAACCAGGATATCATCATTAGGAAATGTGATAATTCGTTCTATCCAATAACCTGAATAACATAAACTTTTTTGGAGGGAGTTTGGAGGGTTTTGAATGACGATCATTATTGTGAAAAAAGGTGACAGTCTTTGGGAAATTGCCACGAAAAATAAAGTTGACCCATCGAGGATAATTGAAGTCAACGGATTGGAATCAACAGCTTTGGTCCCTGGCCTGGCATTGTATTTACCTGATGAAAAAGCGGTGAATCGAAGGTATATAATTAAAAGTCAGGATACCCTCACTGGAATTGGCAGTCGTTTTGGAACGAGTGCAGCGGCAATCATGGAGGCAAATCCAGGAATCGTTGCAAACTCGCTAATAGTCGGAACGGAACTATTGATTCCGTCTCATTACAAAAATCAATTGATTACGCTGGGTTTTGCCTTCCCGACTTCAGGTGGAGTAGTATTTGAAACTCTTGAGGAGAATGGTGATAAATTATCCTATTTAGCCATCGTAGCTTATTCGTTTACAAAGGAAGGAAATGCATACGTTGATGGTGATGATCTCCCACTTATCGCGAAATGCGAGCAGACCGGGGTGAAGCCGCTATTGATGATCCGGAACTTTCAAGGTGGTGATTTTGATGCTGATTTGGCGGGTGATGTCCTTGCTAGTTCAGTATACAGAGCGAATTTAATCAATAGTATGCTGAATTTCGTTAAAGAGAAAGGCTATGGGGGTGTCAGTATGGACATCGAATTCATCCCACCTGCCAGGCGTTCCGATTATGTGCTTTTTTTAAAAGAATTAAAGGAGGGGTTGAACGAACTGATCCTGCATGTGAACGTACATGCAAAAACAGCGGATAATCCTGATAATCGAATTGTAGGCGGCCATGATTATCGGGGGATCGGAGAGGCAGCCGACCTTGTTGCCGTGATGACCATTGATTATGGGTATCCAACTGGACCGCCTGAACCCATTTCCCCACTTTGGTGGATGGGCGAGGTTCTTCGTTATGCTTTGTCGAATATACCTGAGTATAAACTGCAGTCGGCATTTCCAATGTATGGATACGATTGGATAGTACCAAGCCACGAGACGAAAGCTTTATCAGCTAAAAATGCCCAAAATCTTGCCATTGCAACTGGCGCTGAAATAACTTTTGACACCTCAGCGGCTTCACCTACCTATTCTTATCGAAGTGAGAATTCGAACCATGTCGTTTGGTTTGAAGATATTCGATCGATAAGCGCAAAATATGAAATGATTGATGCATATGAACTGATAGGTGCAACTTATTGGCAGATTGGTTTGGAATTCCCGCAGAATTGGGTGTTTATAGATAAGAATATCTGGATTATCAAATAGAATGAATGGGTGCAGGCGGTGAAAAGAAGTGTGATATATTTTTTTCCCTCGTTTGGTTGTGCAACTTTTATCAGGGGCAAGCCAATCACACCGAGCAAGATTTTAAAGAGAGACAATATTGTTCGACGGGCCTTGAAACCATAAAAAAGGAGCCATGGAAAACCAAGGCTCCTTTTTTATGGTGAATCGAAAGAAGTGCATCATCTAGGAATATTAGATGACTGACTTGACAGTGATTGATCAGATTTTTTCCCTTGTAAGTCGTTCCTTTTAAAAGTTGCATAAAGAAAGGCAAGGAAAATCAGGGTGGAAGAAAATTGGAACGTTGTTTTGACACTGTATGTTTCCATTATATAGCCTAATAGTAAGACAGAGCCGGCAAATGTAAGATTGATGACAGCTCCCCAAACGGCATAAATTTTTGCAAGTGTCTTTTCCGAAGCATGGTCTTGGAATAGCTTGGTGTAGATCACTTCGCGGATTTGTTCTGGGAGGCCGTACAAGCATGCCAGCAGCAAAGCCAAAGCTGGAATACTGGTAGTTCCAAAAAGCAGGATCAGCAGTGAACTGAGAAATAGCCCGAAAGTGATGAAGAATCCAATATATTTTTCTAGTAACTTGGCAAAACGGATGACGATCAACCCACTGAAAATCATGCCGACAAAGTAGCTCGTGTTAATATATCCCCACCACTCCTCACCAAGTTGCAGGTTCTGTTCCACATATATATAGATAACAGCAGCCACCCACACGCTTGAAGCTAAAGTAGTTATAAAATCAATGGAAATGAGGGTACGGATAGTTGGGATTTGGCGAATCGCAACCCATCCGGATTTAATCGAACCCCAGTTTGACGGAGCAACAGAGTCCGTCGTTTGTTCTGATATTTCGATTCTCATTGTATAGATTGTTGAAACGGCAAAAAGCATGACCGTAAGCCAAATAATGAAACTGCTGTTGGTACTTATCAATAAGACGGAACCTAGTGGCCATCCTGCTACAAAGATGGTCTGGGTGATCACATTCAAGAAACCATTCGCTTTCATCCGTTCTTCTATTGGTACTAATTGAGGAACCAAAGCTGCGCTGACCGGGGCAGCGACTCCATCCAATAATGAAATCAAGGCAATGAAGAAAATGACGGCTACAGAAAAACCATAATTGAAACTTGTTATATAGATTCCTAGGCAAACGAGTAAGATAGTTTTCCACCATTGAGATTGTACAAGGATTCTTTTTAAAGGAAACCTGTCGATGACAAGGGGGGCAAGTAAACTGCTGATAAACCGAAAAATCGTTGTAGTGAACGGAAGCAAACTCAAATAAAAGGCAGATCCCGTCAAGGTATATAATAGTGAAATCAACCCGACTACATAAAATATATCCCCTAGATTTGCAAACGCCTGACCGATCCAAAGGCATCGAAAAGATGTATTTTTCATGAATACCATCCTTTTACGAAAATAAAGTTCATGGATATTAAGAATGGTTATTTTTTTACACTGGATTCACTCCTTAATTTAATAGATTGCAAGAGCCGGGTTGGGCTGATGTATATAGATGATTTTACCATAATATGAACATGGGGGTTCTGAAATGCTTGCTGAATATTGAATATGGAATTATACTCCTTAATATATGTAAAAAAGGAGAAAAATTTGATGATTCGACGTTTTGCTTCATATTACCTGCCGCATAAGCGGTTATTCATTATTGATTTCTTCAGTGCAGTGGTCGTGGCTGTACTTGAACTTGCATTTCCGCTAGCTGTTCAGTGGTTTATAGATACACTGCTGCCTGGCGACGATTGGTCTGCAATTGTTTCGGTAAGTGTCGGTTTGTTCCTCCTTTATATAATTAGTACCTTCTTACAGTTTATCGTGGGGTATTGGGGTCACAAATTGGGTATCAATATCGAGACTGATATGCGTGAAGAATTATTTGAGCATGTGCAAAAACAATCTTTTCGTTTTTTTGATAACACGAAAACCGGCCATATTATGAGTCGCATAACCAATGATCTGTTCGATATTGGTGAACTTGCTCACCATGGTCCCGAAGATTTATTCATTGCCTTTATGACTTTTATAGGCGCATTTTGGATTATGTTGACAATCAATGTGAAACTGGCACTCATATCGGTTTGTATTTTACCGTTCCTCGTTTTATTAATTGTCATAAGTAATTTAAAGATGAATAAAGCCTGGAAGAAAATGTATACAGAAGTTGCAGATGTAAATGCGCGTGTGGAAGATAGTGTCTCAGGCGTGAGGGTTGTCCAATCCTTTACTAATGAAACATATGAAATGAAAAGATTTTCTACGAATAATCGCAGATTCCGTAAAGCGAAACTTCTTGGATATAAGGTAATGTCCTTTAGCCTTTCAGGCATTTACATGATGACGAGGTTTATGACCCTTGCCGTGTTGGTGATGGGAGCTTGGCTAACTTTTCATGGGCAGCTATCTTATGGTGAACTGGTTGCATTCGTCTTATACGTTAACGTATTATTTAAGCCGATCGATAAAATCAGTGCGTTGATGGAACTCTATCCAAAAGGAATGGCCGGCTTTAAACGTTTTACGGAACTTCTAGATGTCGCACCTGATGTCGTGGATAAAAAGGATGCAATAGCGGTAAGTACCCTTTTAGGTGATATTTCCTTTAAAGACGTTTCTTTTAACTATGAAGACAAAAAGCCGGTTTTAAAAGGTATTGATCTTACTATTAATGCGGGTGAAACTATCGCTTTTGTCGGGCCTTCAGGAGCAGGGAAAACGACCATATGTTCATTGATTCCACGTTTTTATGACGTTAATGCCGGTACAATTTCCATTGATGGAATAGATATTCGTGAGATGACGAAAAAGTCATTGCGTTCACAAATTGGCATTGTCCAGCAGGACGTGTTTCTTTTCACAGGAACTGTAAAAGAGAACATTGCGTACGGAATGCTTGACGCATCGGATGAACAAATTCTGGAAGCCGCAAGGAAAGCCCATTTAGAAACTTTCATTGAAGGACTTCCAGAGGGTTATGAAACTCAAATAGGTGAACGCGGCTTGAAATTATCGGGGGGACAAAAACAACGAATTGCAATAGCAAGGATGTTTTTGAAGAATCCGCCAATATTAATTCTCGATGAGGCAACCTCTGCACTCGATACTGAGACGGAAAGAATAATTCAGCAGGCTCTTACTGAACTAGCTGAAAATAGAACTACGTTAATCATCGCACATCGATTGGCAACTATTCGAAACGCTGATAAGATCGTGGTTGTTACGGAAGAAGGAATTGCTGAAGAGGGCGGTCACGATGACTTACTTAAGCAGGGGGGCATTTTTGCCAATCTGCATCAATTACAATTCCAAAAATGATAAAAAGCTATATGTCCTCACAAGGACATATAGCTTTTTTAATAGAATGGAGTGAGTTCAATCAATAATGATTTCGTATAATTTCAAAAAATGACATTAAAAAGGGTAACAAACATAACCATATACAACTTATGAATCCACTTAATGAAATAATCGAGAAATAGGAGAAACATTTGCCGTTATTTCGTTTTTTTAAAAAAGAGACCGTGAATAATACTTGCAAAAAACTGCATTGGAATCCGTTGATGGACTATTTTTGCATCCTCTTGTCAGTGAAACGAAAAAGATGATATACCTGCTGATGTTAAGATGGAATACTTGAGTTTACGCGTCCTAAGGTGGCTGAGTTTCTTGTTAGAGGCATGAAGATAAATGAAGGCGAGTATGCTAATGTAAAAGCGTATAAGGAGATTTTTTTTAAGGTGGCCGCTTTTTGGATAGGATCCGAAATAATGCAATGAAAGTGAAAAGCATAACATAACATAACATTCAAGAATTCCATTTAACATCATTTTTAGTTTGGATTGTCATTATTTGGCAATTAGGTTATTCTTTATTAAACTGAGGGAGTTCATGAACAGTTATTGAAGATTCGTAGATATTAAGTGAATATAACGAATTGGAGGAGGATTAATGAAAGCAATCGTGTACACCAAGTACGGTCCCCCCGACGTTCTTCAACTGAAAGAGGTAGAAAAACCTACTCCTAAGGAAAATGAAATACTGGTAAAAGTAAAAGCGACAACCGTAACAATGGGGGATATTCGGTCACGGAGCTTTACAGTTCCCCTCTCTGTTTGGCTGCCTGCCCGGATAATAATGGGTTTTAGTGGTCCAAAAAAATCCATATTGGGCTTGGAGTTATCTGGGGAAGTTGAGTCAGTAGGTAAAGAAGTCAAGCTGTTTAAGGAAGGTGACCAGGTTTTTGCAGCTTCCCAAATGGGTTATGGTGCATATGCAGAGTATAAGTGTCTGCATGAAGACGGGCCAGTATCCATTAAACCCAATAATTTATCTTTTGAGGAAGCCGCAGCCATTCCAATTGGGGCACGTACAGCATTGTTTTATCTTAGAAAGGCTAACATTCAGAGCGGTCAAAAGGTTCTTGTCTATGGTGCTTCAGGAAGTGTAGGAAGTTATGCAGTACAGATTGCCAAGTATTACGGAGCAAAAGTTACAGGGGTTTGCAGTACCGCGAATTTAGAATTGGTAAAATCTCTTGGAGCCGATGAGGTTATAGATTACACTTCAGAGGATTTTTCCAGAGATGGTGAGACCTATGATGTTATCTTTGAAGCGGTTAACAAGAGTCCGTTTTCAGCTTGTATGAAATCGCTGAAGAAGGACGGAACCTATCTAAATGTCACCGTACCGGTACCCGGTGTTCGAATGTTATGGACTAAATTGACAACCAGCAAGAAGCTGATATTGAGTCAAAATTCACCTGAAACCCCCGAAGCTCTAAACTTCCTCAAAGAACTTGTTGAAGCGGGGAAGTTAAAAGTGGTCATTGACAGATATTATGCGTTTGAAGAAATAGTTCAAGCCCATAGATATGTAGAGAAAGGACACAAGAAGGGAAATGTCATAATAACTATGGAACATAATAGCAAATCCTAATAAATGAAACAAGATAATAATCAAGCTCTTTTAAGCAAATGGGTGCGTTCTTAATTATAAGGTTAGCCGGTTTATACTGGTTGACCTTTTTTAAAAATGGAAATCTGATATGTGTCAGGGTAGTACATACGGGTGTAATTGAGGTGCGCCTCTGGAACGAAATAGCTCTAGTTTTAGCAAAGGGAGTGGAAAAATGTTTCCTATATTAGAAACTAAACGGTTGGTCTTGAGAGAATTGGTTGAAGGTGATGCATTAGATATATTAAAATGTTTTTCCAATCCAGCGGTATTACGATATTATGGGCAAACTCCATTAACAAATACAGAACAGGTGAAGCAGATCATTAGGAATTTTTCAAAGAATTTCGATGAAAAACATGGAATTAAATGGGGAATTGCATTGAAAGGGAAGGATGGCATTATCGGAACAATTGGATTTCAAGAATGGTCTCATGAACACAAGAGAGCAGAACTGAGCTATGCACTTTTACCAAATTATTGGGGTAACGGTTATGCAACAGAAGCTGTCAGTAAGGTGATTTCTTATGGTTTTAAAGAGCTTGACTTAACGCGTATTGGAGCAATTGTTTTTATTGAAAATAAAGCATCCAATAAGTTGTTGACAAATTTAGGTTTCAAAAAAGAAGGGATATTGAGAAATTATATGTACCAAAATGATGTTTCATTTGATACTAATCTATATTCTTTAATAACGGCAAATCCTCAATAAAATAACAAACTATAATGAAAGTTTCACAGACTAAGGGGGGATTGTTAACTGTTTTATGGGAAACGAACAATGAAAATTCAGATATATATTTAAAAATTCATTGTTTTCCTGTAAGATATCAATATATAAAAAACCCTGTCGACTTGTCGACTTACTTAGAAAACGTGAGGAAAACATAAATTATGGAATTCGAAAAAAGTCTTGAAAAAAGTTGGAGTAATCAACAAAACGCAGGTTTAACTGCATATTTTAAGAAAATGAAGGGCGAAGCTAGAGAAAAAGACAGAATTGATTATATGGATTCCTTTGTTTCAGCTATAGGTGGACTCATTGCCATTATCATTATTAGTTTTATAGCTGTCTATTTAGGATATCCAATGGCATTAGCTCCTCTTGGGGCGAGCTGTGTTATTGTTTTTGGTGCGCATAAAAGTCTCTTGTCACAACCCCGTAATGTTATTGGAGGACATATAATCTCTACAACATCAGCCCTTTTCATTTGGAGCATCTTTGGTAAAAGCCTATTCATTATCGGTCTAGTATTAGCTATTGTATTAATTATAATGACTTTTACAAAAACCGTTCACCCCCCCGCAGCAGCTAGTGCCCTTGTTTCAATCAATTCTCAAGCTGGTTGGGGATTCCTGATTCCGATTGTAATAGGAACCTTATTATTAGTTTTTATATCGATGATTTATAATAATTTATTTCAAACAAGACAGTATCCAAAACACTGGTTATGAAAAACCTATTACATATACTTTTATATGTGACTGTTTTTTAGCTCCCCGCTTATTCAATAAGCGGGGAGTTGTGGCTTTTTCTTACAAATATTAGAAAACCATTCTTACCATCATATTTAAAAAATAGCATTTGATATTGATTTGCTAAAGCTTGATGGGCAGTGGTAAAATCCCAGTAAAAAAGGTGAATGTTCATGTCTGAACCAGTAATAGAAGATTCTTACCAAATCAGTTTGCAAAATATTCGCCATCACTCACAGCATATCCATTTAGGAATTGAAATTCTTTTCGTGATCCGGGGAGAAATTGAGGTTATGGTCAATCAAGATTCCATTCACTTGGCGGAAAATGATCTTCTGCTTATTAATTCTAATGATGTCCATACCGTAAAGGGGCATGAAGACAATGTAGTTCTATTGCTGCAAATTCCCCTTGGTTCCATCGAGCAGCTTTATCCGGATATTCATGTGTGTTATTTCGACTGCCATTCATCCAAAGAGGATAACGGGTTATATCTTCTTTTTGATCAAATCCGTCAACTCATGGCTGAAATATTGATCGCACATTACCAAGAGCAGGATGGAAGTGAACTTGAAATCAACAGCCAGATTTACAAGTTAGTTACACTCCTTATTCGGAATTTCAAAACCACACATCTCGGGCAGAATCGATTTATTGAAATAAAGGATGAAAGAATTAGGGATATTCTTTCTTTTATTGAAAAAAATTATCGCAAACAGATGTCTTTTGAAGAGATTGCCAAACGGCAATATCTATCCCTATATTATTTGTCTCGTTATTTCAAGCAGGCTGTTGGTGTTAGTTTTTCACAATATGTAAAACAAATCCGTTTGAAATCAGCTGTTCATGAGCTGTTATATACCGATCATAATATTATGAAAGTCTCGTTAAATAATGGTTTTCCAAATGTGAAAGCTTTTAACAAGGCTTTTAAGGAAATGTACAATCAAACACCTGCCGAATATCGAGGTCTTCACAAAAAAGAACCATTACAGGAAGTAAATAATTTAAGCGAACAATATACCTTGGTGAATTCGCCGGACTTTTTAATTGAATTGAGCAAGTATATTTCGCAAAAGGACCAAAATGTTACGGTGAAAGAATCGGGAATTTCGGCGGTACATATCAACCTGCCGCAAGAGCCTGTTCTTGTTCGGGATAAAGCCCAGCGTTTACTGGTGATTGGACAGCTGGAATATGCCTTAAATGAAGAGGTCCAAGCAGAATTAAAGCTTATTCAGGAGCAGCTCCATTTTGATTATGCCTATTTCACGAACCTATTTTCCCCCACATTTACGACAATCGACCCGCTTTTGCAAATAGGAGGGCCGTATTATAAGATCGATGCGTTATTTAACGAGTTTCAAAGGCTGGGTTTAATTCCATTCATTAGTGTGGAGATTGAAAAGGAAGTCGTAAGCTGCCCGGATTATATAAAGATGTTAGATGAATTTTTACAGCACGCTGTCAGTTATTTTGACGATGCCTTTGTCGGGAAATGGCAATTTGAATTGGTTTTCTCAGAGTGGGATCAAACAGCAAGGACTTTTTATCAACAACACTTTCAAACTGTGAAAAAGCGGGCTTCCACCGCAAAAGTCGGAGTTCATGTGCCTTTTTCCTTAGAAAAAGGATTATCAGTCCCTGTTAATGAATTTTTAAAGCAAAGTGATCAAATTGACCTGGTTTGCTTTAGCTGCAATCCAAATGAACAAGTTGACTTTACCGATATGGATAACAGTTCCTTTAAGGGAGTAAAAGATTATATAAAGAAATCTTGTATTGAATTAAAAGCAAACCTTTCATCAGCTGGCTTGGCTGGCAAACCAATTTACATGACAAACTGGAATACACTATACGGTAATACAGTAAATTTAAGTGGAACTTTTTTTCGATCAGCTCTCATTTTTAAAGACATGCTTGATGTTATAAAAGAGATTTCCGGTTTGGGTTTTTGGATTGATACCCATTCATTAGAAAAAAGTAATATGGATAATGAAAATATTTCAATGAATGGAATTGCCCTGCTCTATTATTATCAAATAAAGCGTCCTGCGTTTTTTAACATGCAATTAATTGCAAAAATTGGACTAGAGATTTTAGCTGAAGGTGAGGACTTTGTACTGACGAAGGGGAAACAAGGGTACCAATTAGCTATTTATAACAATTCCTATGTTAATCCCACTTATTCTGTCGAAAGTTTCTTTTTGAGCTCCTTAACCAAGGAAAAGAAAATCATGATTTCAGGGCTGCCTTCTGGCACTTATCAAATTCGCAAACACATTCTCGATAGAAATAACGGTGCATTTTACTTTAATTGGCTCAATCTCAATCAGCAGTATATCTATGACCAAGAGGTCATTACGTATCTCAAGCAGCGAGCTTATCCAGATTTGCAAATCTATGAGGAAAACATTGACTCGGAGCTCTTTTTACAATCCACTTTGACGTTAAATGCCATTCATCTCTTTGAAATTAGGCCATTAGGTTAAAACTTAATGGTCTTTTTTTGTTGTCCGGTTAAGCCAAGTATTGAAAAAGGGCAAATGAAGGGGTATGTTTTCGACAATGATTGGAATGTTTTCAATACTTAAAATATTTATAATGAAGACAAGAAAGCGATTACATAAATATTATTTCGGAGGTAGCCTTTTATGTCTGTTTCTCAAGGAACGATTAAGAAGCAAAGCGAAGCAAAACTTTCGGTATCAAAGGAAAAAAATACCCGTGGAGTTTTGTTGACTACAGCTTTAATGGCTGGTTATTCCATGATTTACATGGACAAAAACATGATTTCGACTGCAATTATCCCAATTGCAGAACAATTCCATCTAACAACAAGTCAAACCGGTTTGATAATGAGTTTATTTTTCCTTGGTTATTCGTTAATGCAGATACCTGGGGGATGGCTCGCAGATAAGATTGGATATAAAAAGGTACTAATGCTTTCGCTTTCGCTTATTACAATATTTTCATTTGCATTTGGCCTTGCTGGAAGCTTATTGATGTTTATTTTGATTCGTTTCTTGGCTGGTATTGGCCATGCAGGCTATCCTCCAAGCTGTTCAAAAGGAATCGCCGAAAATTTCCCGAAAAAAAGACGGACTTTTGTTCAATCGCTCATTTTGTCAACGAGTGGAATTGGCGGAATTTTGGCTTTTGTAATTGGGGCACGGCTGATTGACTTGAATTGGCATTATGCCTACTATGCACTGGGGACAATGTTTGCCATCTCGTTACTTTTGGTTGCCTTTATGGTACCTAATAGCGACCCAACTGCCAAAACGAAAACTGAAAAGAAACAAGTTAGCTTTAAATCAGTGATTTCCAATCGAAATGTAATTATTTTATTCGTTGCTATGCTGCTTGCGAATGTAGCCTTTTATGGAAATATGTCATGGCTGCCAACTTTCTTAAAGACAAAATTTTCACTATCCATTAGTACGGTTGGAATAATCCTGGCAGTGAACGCTATTGGAGGAACGCTAGCCTCCATATTTGCAGGTGTATTATTAACAAAATATTTTGCTGGCAAGGAAAAGTTATTGCTAATGTGCTGTTCAGTTATTTCATCCTTGTTGTTTCTTGGTTTAGTATTTTCAAATTCATTGGCCCTTTCCATTGCTTTCTTATATGTGCTTACATTTTTATTAACCACGATCTTTGTGGGGATTTTCTCTTGGCCGCACAAGATTTTACCTGAGAAAGTAATTGGGTCATCCATTGGAGTCGTCAATACGGGTGGAACGCTTGGGGGCTTTATTGCTCCAATGGCATTCGGTGCTTTAATTTCTATGGCCGGTGGATCGTTTTCTATCGTATTTATCACCTTGGCAATAGCCGTTGTAATATGCGGTCTAGTTATACTTACCGTTAAAACAGAAAAATAATAGGAGGGAATATGATGTTAGATCAACTATTGCAAAAACTTGAAGAGAAAAAAGAAAGAATGATTGAAATACGCAGATATCTCCATCAACATCCTGAATTATCTTTTAAAGAAGAAAAGACTGCTCAATACATTGCAGATTTTTATAAAGATAAAAATGTAATAATACGGACAAATGTTGGCGGATATGGAGTGGTTGTGACAATCGAAGGCGGACTCGCAGGTAAAACAGTTGCCCTGCGTGCTGATTTTGATGGTCTGCCAATTACGGAAGAGGCAGATGTACCATTTAAATCGAGTAATCCAGGTGTTATGCATGCATGCGGTCATGATGGACACACTGCCTATTTAATGATTTTGGCCGAAGCATTAATCGAAATAAAAGACCAATTAAGAGGAAACGTTGTTATCTTGCATCAGCCTGCGGAAGAAACGCCTCCTGGTGGAGCAATTGCCATGATTGAAGATGGATGTTTAGAAGGTGTGGATAGTATATTCGGTATTCACCTTATGTCCCCATCGGTGACCGGGGAAGTCTCTTATCGTGCTGGAGAAATGCAGGCCGGACGCTCGTATTTCAAAGTGAAAATCCAAGGAAAAGGCGGACATGGTTCGATGCCGCATACAAGCAATGACAGCATTGTCGCAGCAAGCCACTTTGTTGTAGCAGCCCAGACGATTGTCAGTCGCCGAATCAATCCATTTGATATGGCGACAGTAACGATTGGCTCGTTTGATGGAAAGGGATCATTTAATGTTATTAAGGACAGCGTGGAACTTGAAGGAGATGTTAGAACCATGTCCAGCGAAGTTCGTGCTAAAGTGGAAACGGAATTCAAGCGAATTTTGGCGGGGCTTGCTCAAGAATTTGACATTACCTATGACTTAATATATTCACATGATTACCCTGTTTTAGTGAATGATAAAACCATGACAGAACTGGTTGTAAATGGGATTAAAAAGGCCGAAATTCCTGAAATCAAAGCGTTAGTGGAAACGCCGCCAATGTCTGGGTCAGAGGATTTTGCTTACTATTTGCAAAAGATTCCCGGCAGTATGTTTTATGTTGGAGCAAAGCCGGAGGATGGTCCTGTTTATCCTCACCATCATCCTAAATTTGTCATTAATGAAGACAGCCTTATCATCGCGGCAAAAGCAATGGCAGCTGTTGTTGCAGAATATTTTGGACAGAAGTAAACAAAAGAAAAACGGGAACGGTTCTTATGCTTGCGGCGTGGGGACCTTCTTCTTGTACAGGAGTGATCACATGTCTTTTACTAATTTAAAAGAGTTAATTGAACGAGCAGAGCAGGAGAAAACATCGATTTCGGAATTGATGATAAAAACAGAGGTACACCAGAAAGGTTATCCCAGGGAGACGATTATCGAAAAAATGTCGGAACAATTTACTGTTATGGAGGAGGCTGTCCGCAGAGGTACAATGAGTCCAGTCATGTCTCGTACTGGTTTAACGGGAGGGGATGGAAACCGTCTTTATCAGTATGCCCAAAACGGGAATTCCTTTGTCAATCCAAGGACATTGAATGCTGCAGCAAATGCGCTCGCGGTATCAGAAGTAAATGCTGCAATGGGGCGGATTGTGGCGACCCCAACAGCTGGGTCAGCGGGAATCTTGCCAGCTGTCCTCGTTCATGCACTTGACAGCGGGAAATTCACCCGAGAGCAGATTGTACAGTCAATATTCACTGCCTCTGCCCTCGGCTTAGTTGTTGCAAATAAAGCTTCGATATCAGGGGCAGCCGGCGGGTGCCAAGCTGAAATCGGTTCAGCAACCGCAATGGCAGCCGGCACCCTAGTAGAGCTTGCCGGTGGAACACCAATGCAGGTTGGAAATGCCGTCGGAATTGCTTTGAAAAATTCACTGGGGTTGGTTTGTGACCCAGTTGCTGGGTTGGTGGAAATCCCGTGCATCATCCGCAACGGTTTACATGCAATTACCGCCCAAGCTGCTGCAGATATGGCTTTAGCTGGGATAGCCAGCGTCATTCCACCGGATGAAGTGATTCATGTGATGCATGAAGTCGGACAGCAAATGCCCGAATCGTTGAGAGAAACCGGGATAGGCGGTCTTGCCGGAACTCCGACCGGGCAAAAATTAAAGAAGCAGATTCTAAGCGGAAAAACTAGTGGCTGTGGGCCGGCAAAATACCAAAGCGCGTATGAAATCATCGGTCCCGTAATGGTTGGCCCTTCGAGTTCTCATACAGCCGGGGCTGTCCGAATCGGGAATATTGCCCGCCAGGTATTAAACGAATATCCATTATATGCAACGTTCTCGCTAATGGGCTCTTTCGCCGAAACCTATCAAGGCCATGGAACAGACCTGGCTCTATTAGCCGGTGTTCTTGGGTTATCTACCATGGATGATGGCATTCCAAATGCAAAAAAAATTGCTGAAGAAAAAGGCTTACAATATGAATTCACGAAAAGGGTGCTTGGAAGCTATCATCCGAATACCGTTCTCGTAGAATTGACAGGGGTCACAAGTACTGTTAAGATTTTGGCCAGCTCTTTAGGCGGAGGTAAAGTGGAGGTTCAGGAATTCGATGAGTATCCATTTAAATTTTCAGGGGAACGGCCAACACTTGTGATTCGCCATTCCGACCAAAAAGGGGTTATTGCCGAATTATCGGATATTCTTTATCAAAAAGGGTTCAATATAGCCCGTATGGCCAATGAACGTTCCAAAATAAATGGTGCTGCAATAACGATTTGTGAAATCGACAATACAATTGATGACACTCTCTTATCTTTATTAAAAAGAGAGATTCCGATTATTGACGAAATTGTCTTGGTTCAAACTGAGTAGCTACCAAACTATTATTCATTAAGCTCGCGATCGTATTTTCGCTGATGCAGAAAAAGCATGGTATGCGGTTAAATCCATAATCAAAAGGCTTTTTTGATAGTACATTAACTTCACCTTCTGTAAAAGTTGATGGTGCAAAAGATCTATACTTAGGATTTGCATCTCACTATAAACAAGAAGGAACGCAAACAGCTGAAGTAACTGCTGTCTTTGATAATGGGGAAAAACAACAAGTTCTCGTTTATGACAATAAAGCTGATTCGGATAATAAAAATGGACATGTTTTGAATAAATATGAAGTAAAATCGATTAAGGTTCCTGAAGATGCTTCTTCTATGAAATTACAATGGAGAATGCATAATGCGAAAAATAATTGGTTTTGGTCGATTGACGATATTAGATTGGATGACCAAATGATCGTTTCACCAAATGAATGAGAAGAACAGGTGAACTTTCTTAAAAAATTTGTAGAAGTAAAAAGCGGACTTTCCTTAAGGAGAAAGTTCGCTTTTTCTCTATGTATTACAAACACTGGACTAAATAGTAAACTACTAAAAAGCAGCTACATGGTCTTTTCCGTGTGAGTGATAATGGTTTCTCGCTTAATTAATTTCGTATCTTTGTGAAGAAAATACATCAAAATGAAGGGATAGTTATTATTTATCAAATACTGAAATGCAGCTTTATTTAATTCTTGGATAATTTATAAATAATATCATTATTATAAAAGGTATAATTAAAAAATATTTTAACAAAAAACTTTCTAGCTGAGTCCCTACTGACGCTTGCATCAAGTAGTCTTAGCAGACAGTCGGAGGAAAGGGATCGAGTTTCTGAAATCAATCTGGAACGTTCTTTAAGGTTTAAAATCTGATAGTTGATTTCCACTCCAGGCACTCGCTTTCCGCGGGGGGGCAGCCCTCGTCGCCTTTGTACCTGCGGGGTCTCCCTTGGACTCGCTTTTTCCGCATGAGTTTCGTACCTTCTGTTCCAATCAATTGTTCTGTTTTTTAGTAAAAAACTGTAGGTAAATTGGCTTTTCTTCGAATTTATCTATAGTAGGGAGGTCCCGAATGGTATAAACCTAAACCGTGATTTTAAAAGTAGACTTTGTTATACGCCATGATTTTTTACTCATTTATATGGGATGAAACCTCAATAGATTGAAGAAATTTGCGACACTCCTGCCGAATAACTGGCTAGCCGAGACCCCACAGACGCTTGCTTTGATGCGGCTTGGCAGACAGTCGGCGGAAAGGAGCGGATTTCTGAAATCAAGCTGGAACGTTTTTTAAATAAAAAACTAAAGACAATATAGGGTTCGGAATGCTCTCATCCCGAATCCCTTTTATAATTTTACTGAGGGAATGGCAGAAGTTAATGAAGACTTATGGAAAAATACCTTGGCGGCGAAGAAATCAGCATTACTGAATTGAAAGCTGCTATCCGTACAGCAGAAAACAACTGGAACGTTTTTAAATAAAAAATTGTAGACCGACAATAGATTAGATTTTTTCTAGGTATTTTAGAAAATTTTAAGATTTGTGTGATATGGTTTTTTTAAGTTGTAAGTAAAATTCGTGGGAAACATTTTTCATGCAAGAACAACGAATAAACGGTGAACTATTCTATAAAAGAGTAAACGAGAGATCAATATGGGGTGAAATTATTTGTCAATTAAAATGAGGTTTCTGTTGTCCTACGTTGGCGTAATTCTTATTTCCATCACTTTATTTTTAGCAGCTGGATTTTTACTTACTTTTGCAATAACAGGTGATATAAAATCGATAGAGCATTTATACAAAAAATCTTATCTCCAAAAACCTTTGACTGCAGTAGAAGAAAGTGTGTTTCTCGATTTAAAGCTTTTGGCAAAAAATAATCCAGAGCAGCTTCTGAACGAAGAACAGCTGGAGAAGATTGAACATAGAGATATTAAGATTGTCGTTAGAAAAGGAAATAACATTGAGTATACTTCCCCTACACTTGATAAGCTAGGCTTGGTTCAATCACTTCCGGTGTTCGAAGAAACGAACATCAATACGCGGGACACAATCAAAATGAAAGACACTTTTTTCACATATGTGAAGTTTGATTTTTATTTTTCTGATAAAAGTGAAGGAAGTATTTTTGTATTGAGAAAGGCAAGTTCCTTTGCTGAGCTGACCCGCGAGTCATTTCCCATTTTATTCGCGCTATTGTTATTACTGTTTGTAATGATTATTGGACTTTTAAATTATTTAGTTTCAAGAAGCATCATCAAACCTATCTCAATACTTAAAGAAGGCGCAGAGCGTATAAAATCAGGAGATTTAAACTTTGAAATCAAAGCGACTTCGAATGATGAAATAGGACAATTGAATAGGGCGTTTGAGGAAATGAGAAAAAAGTTAAAAGAGTCCGTAAACCTTCAGCTTCAGTATGAGGAAAATCGCAAAGAACTTCTTTCTAATATTTCTCATGATTTGAAGACACCGATCACTTCGATTATGGGATATGTTGAGGGGATAAAAGACGGAGTAGCAAACACCCCACAGAAAATGGACAAGTATTTATCGACTGTATACCTAAAAGCAAGAGATATGGATTCATTGATAGATGAATTGTTTTTATTTTCCAAGCTGGATTTAAAAAAGGAACCATTCACTTTTGAAACGGTCAGACTAGATAAATATTTAAAAGACTACGTAGATGAACTTCAACTGGATTTACTTCAACAAGGAATCCAGATTGAACTTCAACGGCTTGATAAACCGATATACGTGACAGCGGATAGAGAGAAACTAAAACGCGTATTGGCCAACCTAATCAGCAATTGTGTAAAGTATATGAATAAAGATGAAAAACACATTTCCATTTCTCTGCATGAAGGACTATATGATGTAGTCGTACAAGTAACAGATAATGGCTATGGAATAGAAACTTCTGCTTTGCCTTATATTTTTAACCGCTTTTATCGTGCTGAGCAATCTAGAAATTCTCTGACAGGTGGAAGTGGTTTAGGACTTGCGATTGCAAAAAAAATTATCGGCGAGCATGGAGGAGATATTTGGGCTACTAGCGAGATAGGAAAAGGTACAAGTGTCTTCTTTTCCATAAAGAAAGGTGAGGAAATGTGAAAAAGATATTACTTATTGAAGACGAAGTCAGTATTGCTGAATTGCAAAGGGACTATTTGGAAATTAATGATTTTAGTGTCGATATTCAACATACTGGTGATGCAGGTCTCCAACAGGCCCTTCAAGGAAATTATCATTTAATCATTTTGGACATCATGCTTCCAGGGTTGAATGGATTTGAAATATGCAAACAAATACGTGCTGTCAAAAATATCCCTATATTGCTTGTATCCGCCAAAAAGGAAGATATTGATAAAATTCGGGGGCTTGGTCTAGGGGCAGATGATTATATTACAAAGCCCTTTAGTCCAAGTGAACTAGTTGCAAGAGTGAAAGCGCATTTAGCGCGTTATGAACGTTTATCAGGAAGTCACCCCAAATCTAATTCAATTTATGTTCATGGAATTTCAATAGATAAGTCAGCACGCCGAGTTCACATAAACGGAGAGGTGGTCCCGTTTACTACAAAGGAATTCGATACGTTAGTGTTTTTTGTCATGCATCCGAATCAAGTATTAAGCAAAGAACAGCTTTATGAAAATATTTGGGGATTGGAATCGGCTGCAGATGTTTCGACTGTCACCGTCCATATAAGGAAACTACGTGAAAAAATTGAAAGAGATCCTGCACATCCTAAATTTTTGGAAACCGTTTGGGGAGCAGGGTATCGCTTTAATGTTTAAATAGTATGTTTCATGACCCGTCACGAAGGTGGCGGGATTTTTTTATAAACATTAAGAAATTTTATTAATAAGTTAATCATTTTTTAAGAAATTGTTTAGAGGGAGTTTAAGATTAAGCACTAAAATAATGAAGACGGAATAAGTAAGCAACTAAAAATAAAAGGGAGAAAAATTCCTCATGCTACCTCAAAAAGCTTTTTGGAACAAGCCATTTTGGTACATCAAAATGACGGAAAATCCTTTTGGGGCAGAAGATGTACAAAAGTGAGAAAGGATGGTGTGTTTCATGTGGAGACGGTTAACGATTGTCATCGGATGCCTTATCATCCTTCAAGGCTGTGCCTTAGATAACGAAGTAGAGCTAAATAAACAAGAAAAGGAGACAGGAAAGGGAATGGATGTACAACTGATTCAAACTGTAGAACGAAAAGAAACGGAAAGAATAAGAAGTTTGATTGAGCAGGGTGCAGATATTAATACACAGGACTCGGAAGGGCGAACCGCCACTATGATTGCGACTTATAACAATGATGTAAAGACTGCAAAAATCCTTATTGAAGCGGGTGCAGACGTCAACATTCAGGATGACATGAAAAATAGCCCCTTCTTGTATGCCGGTGCTGAAGGTTATGTAGATATACTTAAACTTGCCATTGAAGCAGGTGCGGACCCGTCTATAACCAACCGTTATGGAGGAACGGCTTTAATCCCTGCTTCGGAACATGGATATGTTGAAGTTATTAAAGAACTGCTTACTAAAACTGATATTGATGTGAATCATGTAAATGATCTCGGTTGGACAGCTTTGCTAGAAGCTATCATTTTGAATAATGGTGATGGAAAACAACAGCAAACAGTGCAATTGCTAGTAGATCATGGGGCAGACGTAAACATTCCTGATAATAATAATGTGACCCCTTTACAACATGCCCGTGAGAAAGGATTTAAAGAGATTGAACAAATTTTACTATCAGCAGGAGCAAAATAACCAGATCGCTGATACTTCTAATTTGTAATGTCGATTGCATTACAAAATTAAAACCACAATATAATGAGGAGACGAAAAAATGAACAAAAAAGCAAAAATTTCATCATCTATACTACTTGGGTTAACATTGGTCATAACAGGATGTAACACAAACGCACAAGAAAATGTTAGTGCACAGAAGCATGAACAAACATCTAAAGAGAGTAAACAAGAAAATAAGTTAACCACAGGACAGGAATTGACTAAAATTCTTAGTAGCACGAATTGGCAAGGAACTAAAGTTTATGATAAGAATAATAATGACTTAACAAAAGAGAATGCAAACTTTATTGGTCTAGCAAAATATGACGATGAAGCATCGAGATATGAATTTTTTGATAAAAATACAAAAAAAAGTCGTGGTGATAAAGGAACTTTCTTTATCACCAACGGGAAGATGCGAGTGTTAATTTCAGAATCAATGGGTTACCAAGCCGTTGTTGAAATAACAGAACTGAATAAGGATATGTTTACTTATAAAAGAATGGGTAAAGATGCTAATGGTAATGACGTAGAAGTGTTTGTTGATCATATTCCTTATACTGAAACAGAACTTTCCTTTACTGATCCAGATAAAACTTTGGAAACTTACACAGGGGAAGTAGATACAGACGTTGATGGAGACAAAATTTTATCTAGCACCACATGGCAAGGAACAGTGGCATTGGATGAAAAGGGAAATGATGTATCAAGATATAACTCGAATTATTTAGGACTGGCAAAATATGATGATAAAACAAATAAGTATGAATTTTTTGATGCTAAAACCGGTGAAAGCCGTGGTGATTACGGCTATTACGATGTTGTTCATGGAAATAAGATAAGAGCCCATGTTTCACAAGGGGAAAATAAGTATGGCGCAGTTCTTGAACTTACAGAGCTTAATGAAAATAAATTCACTTATAAACGAATGGGTAAAGATATAGATGGAAAAGAAATAATGATAACAGTTGAACATATACCTTATGAAGGTGATTTGAAACTAAAATCAACTAAGTAAATAAAAAGGGATTTTGCAAAAATGCAAAATCCCTTTCTTAATATAGTAATAGAATAGTGTTTCAAGATATTACGCGTTAAACTGTTCAACTGTTCAACGGATGTTTCCAGGTCATTAGCGAGCTTTACCATCGAGGAGGTTGAGAAGGAGATGTCCTCCATGGATTTCGCCTGTTGATCGGTTGATTGTGCCACTTGCTTTGAAGCCACTGCAGTTTCCCTTGTTAACCCTGCAAAATCTTCTATTGAAGCATTGATTTCCTGAGAACTTGCTGCCATTTGCTCTGTAATGGCGGATATTTCTTGAATCTGATCACTAACATGCTCAAAAGATTTTATCGTCTGTTTAAAAGTTTGTCTTGTATTCAAGACAAATTTTGTCCCTTCCTCTACCTCTTTAGTTCCAGTTTCCATCATTTTAACTGACTCATTTATGATGGATTTAAAATGAAGTAGAGACTTTTGTATATTGATTGCTGATTCCTTCGTGCCTACTGCCAATTTCCGTACCTCGTTCGAAACCACCGCAAATCCTTTACCCTGTTCACCGGCCCTAGCAGCTTCAATTGCCGCATTTAGTGATAGCAGGTTTGTTTGCTCGGCAATTCCAGTAATTAAATGTACAATATTCACAATCTCATTTGCTTGTTCGTCCAATTTCTTTATTTCTGAACTTGTTTGCAGCATCACATCTTTTACTTGCAGAATTTGATTTGAGAGTTCATTTATATCTTTATTTCCAATGGACATCCTAGTTGAAACATGATTTGTCTGTTCGCTTACCTCTGAAGAAGCTTCGGCAATTCTTTGTATCCCTATGGTCATTTCCTCGATGACCCTCGATGATTCTTCACTTCTATGCAATTGTACTTCCGCAGCTCGTGCAACTTGCTGAATGCCTTTAACGATATATTGTGTGGAAGTGTCCATTTCTTTGATTTTGTGTTCGATATCACTTGATGACTCCAAAATCTGGAATGATGAGCTTTTCATGGAGTTGACGATCATAATCGTATTTGTAATCATTTCTTCAAAGGATTTCACTAAAACCTTGATTTCGTCGTTTCCATTTACTTTGATGTTGCTAATCAGTTTATTGGCTGTTAATAAATTTCCATTTGAGATTTCCTTTGCAGCCAAGCTGACCTTGAGAAGGGGGCTTAATTTTCTAGTCAAGAAACATATTAAGGCACCCACCACGATCGCCATTAAGATTACATTGATTATTATAGTCAGGGGAAGGATGCCACCCAGAACCTTGCTGGCCGTAGCATCGACTTTGCTGGCATTAATATCCACTCCTAGTATTCCAATGACCTCGTCACCTTTCTTTATGGGAACAAAAACGGATAAATAGTCACCATATTCAGGATCATGAACGATGGAAGTGGTAGAAACCTTTCCCTTCATGACGCTTTCTACATCCTGATATGAAGTTGCGGTTGTGGGGGTTAAAATGGGAGATGCTTTTTTATCTCCCTTACTTATTCCATCTATAAGAATATGGACTTTTTCGCTACTTTCGTTAATCCCCAATGTATATACATATAATGCTCCAGTTTTTTGTCTATAATCGTCTAACTGTTCGCGTATCTCCCAATATGCAGAGGTTTCGGATTGATTACTTATAAAATCAGCATAAGATGTTGGATTTATTCCTTGAGAGATGTTGCTTGCTATGTCTAAGCTGCTCATAGCGATTGTTTTCTCAACCGTATCATTTGTACTTTTATACATTAATAGTAAACTTCCAATTAATGTAATGATCATGCCTGTTAATAGAACAAAACCTATTTTCGTACTGAGTCTATTCATCTTTGTTTATTCCTTCCCCATGTTATATATTAACCATGTTTTATATATCGGAAATAATTAAATATATTTAATGAGACCTGTTTAAAACCTTCGGTTGGAGTTTTTATTCCTTTAACCTGTTGTAAGAGAGGTTCATTATGAAATGATCTCAATATAATTAATGGAATGTAGTTTTTCAAAAGTGAAAAAAGTATAAATCTTTAAAAATGTATTTATATCTTTATTTTATTTTGATTAAAAGGGTCATTCCTTTTCTCGGAGAGTAGGGTTGATAATGAAATAAATTATAAACGAGATAATGGAATTGCATTCGAATCATGTCGCCCTCCCCGAGAAAGTAAAGTAATTCCTAAAGACAGATTTTTCAGCAGGAAAAACAAAAATTACCGACTAAAAGCTCAATTAAAAGGAGAGGAATGTATTTTAAGGAAAACCCTATTGTTATGTTTGATTTTCTACCCTATAAATATCTTAGTATAGAAAAAAATCAGCTTTCCCGTTCTAATTCTATAAATCTTGACTGGAAAGGATAAGATTAATAAATGTTGATCTTCTAAAGTGAAAAATAGAGCATTTGTTAAATTGTTATAAAATTCAAAAAATGGTTTGACATTAGTAAAAATGGAAGCTTATAATCAACGTAAGATTTCAAATTCAAAAACCGAGTTTTATATTATAGAACAAATTAACTCTTCATTTTATTAAAATTAATTGTTTAAAAATTCATGAATCAACTGTGAAAACGCAAATAGAAGTGAAGTGTTTTCCTTACTCCGAATTAAACAAAAACGGAGTTTTATAATATAAAACAATTTAACTTTGGCTTATACAAGGGTGAGGAGAAGTTCTTAAAATCAGTCATTAATGATAACGCTTACAAAAAAACTTTTGGGAGGGTTTTTATTGAAAAAAAGAAAGCTTTTTGTATTCTCCACAAGCTTAACTCTTGCAATGGCAGTCCTTTTATCAGGATGTGGTGGAGGTGAGGGAGAAAAGACCAGTGGATCTGGAGTTGAAAAGAAAACAATTAAAGTGGCAAATTATTTTGCTGAAAATCATCCTCAAAACATTGCTTTGAAAGAAAAATTCAAAAAAATAGTAGAAAAGGAGAGTAATGGTGAACTAGAGGTTCGGATTTATGCGAACAGTACATTAGGTGCAGAAAAAGAATTTTATGACGGCGTCAGAAACGGAACGATTGAAATGGGTGTTCCAGGACTAATTATGCAGTCGGACATTCCGAAAATGGGTGTTCCGGAATGGCCTTTCCTATTTAGGGATTACGATCATGTAAAGAAGGTATTGAATGGACCTATCGGAGATGAATTGACAGAAGAGCTTGATCCAAAACATGGAGTGACACCGCTCGCATGGAGTGCAAATGGATTTAGGATGTTTTCGAGTAATCGTCCAATTAAGAGTATGAAAGATTTTGATGGACTTCGACTCAGAATGCCGAACATTCCAAATTACATAAAATTAGGTGAATCATTGGGGGCAAACGTTAGCCCATTACCTATTTCAGAAGTTTTTACCGCACTTGAACAAAAGGTAGTTGATGCTCAAGATAATCCCATTGCCACGCTTAGATCCTCGGGGTGGAATGAAGTTCAAAGTGATGTACTAGAATCCAAGCATATGTTCAGCCCCAATATTTACATTATCAATAGCAAATTCTATAAAGGTCTAACAAAGGAGCAACAAACGATCATTCAAAAAGCAGCAAAAGAGTCGGCAGCATATGAGTTTGATTTGATGGAAAAAAGTTATAAAGATGACAAAGCATATCTTAAGGATAATGGAATCAAATTTACTAAGCCTGACGAAGAATTTTCACAAAAAATGTTAAAAGCATCTCAACCTGTTTATGATGAAGTCTTTGAGGAAAATGACTGGGCGGAGGAGCTTGTCGGAAAAATAAAAGCAGAATGAAGCAGGCGCTTTAGATAGGAAGGGGGAGATGTATAGGTGAATAAAATTTCCAGAACCTTAGAAAATTCGTTGAACATTATTATGGCAGCTGCGTTAGCAATTATGGTTGTTCTTGTGTTTGGTAATGTAGTTCTTCGTTATTTCTTTAATTCAGGGATTACTTGGTCAGAAGAAATGTCAAGGTATCTCTTTATTTGGTTGACGTTCCTCGGCGCCATCGGAGCTTTCAAAAACAAAGAACACTTAGGTGTCGACATGGTAATCAAACGGCTCCCGAATAAGATGAAAAAAGTGGTTCTTGTTATTAGTGATTTGATGATGTTATTCGTTCTTCTCCTGATACTGGATGGTAGCTGGAAAATGACATTGATAAACATTGATAGTACTGCACCAGCTACCGGCATGCCACTGGCATTTGTATATGGGACAGGTATTCTTGTGAGTGTTTCAATGGGCAGCATGATCATTTACAATTTGTATCGGATTTTCTTCAATAAAATTAAAGACGAAGAATTGGTGATGATAAGTGAGTCAGAAGAGCTAATTTCTCTCCATACTGATGAATTTGCTTCAGATATTAGGGTCGGCAAGGAGGAGAAACAGGGATGATAGGTGTATTTGTCGGATCTTTACTGGGAGCCATGGGACTTGGAATACCTATTGCCTTTGCCTTACTTGTGAGTAGCGTGGTTTTAATGTATTTCCTTGGTATTTTTGATAGTCAAATTATCGCACAAAATCTAATCAGTGGCGCGGATAACTTCCCGCTAATGGCCATACCGTTCTTTATGCTGGCAGGAGAGGCGATGAATCGGGGCGGTTTATCACGGCGTATCGTTGAGATGGCAATGAATTTGGTTGGCCATATCAAGGGAGGCCTTGGCTATGTTGCGATCATTGCGAGTGTGTTGTTTGCGAGTTTATCAGGATCTGCCGTTGCCGATACGGCAGCGCTTGGGGCTATACTAATTCCAATGATGGTGAAGTCTGGTTATGATGTGAACCGGTCAAGTGGGTTGATTGCATCTGGTGGTATCATTGCCCCGATCATTCCGCCAAGTATTGGCTTTATCATTTTCGGTGTCGCGAGTGGTGTGTCCATTACAAAGCTGTTTATGGCAGGAATCGTTCCAGGTATTTTACTAGCGGTTGGACTTACGGTTACCTGGGCCATTGTTGCACGAAAAGATAAAGTCGCCGTAAACCCTCGAGCTTCAGCAAAAGAAATACTTACTTCTCTTCGTCAAGGCATTTGGGCTCTATTCCTGCCCGTCATTATCATTGGTGGATTGAAATTCGGTTTATTCACACCGACTGAAGCGGCAGTGGTGGCTGCAGTCTATGCAATATTTGTCGGACTTGTAATCTATCGCGAAATGAAAGTGAAAGATTTGTATGAAGTCTTTGTTCATGCAGGAAAAATGACGAGTGTTGTCATGTTTCTGGTGGCTGCAGCACTCGTGTCATCCTGGCTGATAACTGTAGCCGATTTACCTGGACAGGTAATTGGATTGCTGGAACCATTTATGGATCATCCATTCCTTCTATTAATAATGATAAATTTATTGGTCATCGTAGTTGGAACTGCTATGGATATGACGCCGACGATCCTTATTCTTACACCTGTCTTGATGCCTTTGGTGGTCGCTGCAGGTATTGATCCAGTTTACTTTGGTGTCCTGTTTATCCTGAATAACGCCATCGGTTTACTTACACCACCGGTCGGAACCGTTTTAAATGTCATGTGCGGCATAAGTAAGATCAGTATGGAAGAAATCATGAAGGGGATTTGGCCTTTCTTGCTCGTGGAAGTAATTGTATTGATCTTGTTGATTTTGTTTCCTTCCTTAGTAATGGTTCCTCTAGAATGGTTTACCTCCTAACGGAATTAAACAAGTAATTGGGTCAGTATGCTGATATTCATCTTATTTTATGGGAGGAAAATGAAAATGAATAATTTGTTCAAACGTTTGGCGGTTGGAGTTTTACTGCCTTCAGTACTACTATTAAGTGCTTGCGGAAGCGGACAAAGTGAAAGCGCTACAGCTGACGGTATACAGGAAAGAACAATCAAAGCAGGAATCGGAAATAGTAAAATGCACCCACAAGGGCAGGGGATGGAAAAATTTAAAGAACTGCTTGAAGAAAAAAGCGGTGGGAAAATGAAAGTCAAAAACTTCTTTGATGCCACTCTTGGAGATGATCAGAAAATGACTGAAGCACTTCAAGGCGGTTTACAGGAAGTAACAGTGCCTTCAACTTCTCCACTTGTTGGTATGATTAAGGAATTTGGAATTTATGACTTCCCATTTGTCTTTAATAATGAAGAGGAAGCTTATACAGTACTTGATGGTGCAGTAGGCAAAAAACTATTGGATAAGTTACCGGAACATGATTTAGTAGGTTTGGGATACTGGGAAAACGGCTTCCGAAACATAACCAATAGTAAACATCCTGTTAAAACGGCTGATGATTTCAAAGGTCTTAAACTTCGTACCATGCAAAATGAAGTGCATTTAGATGCATTTTCAAAGTTAGGGGCGAATCCATCGCCGATGGCCTTCTCTGAAGTATTTACTGCGTTGGAAACTGGCACTGTTGATGGGCAGGAGAATCCACTCGCAACAATTCAAACGCAAAAATATAATGAAGTGCAAGACTACTTAAGTCTTACAAATCATGTTTATACACCATTTGTATTCCTTGTAAGTAAAAAGTTCTGGGATGACCTATCAGAACAAGAGCAAAAAATCATGAGTGAGGCCGCACAAGAGGCTGGAAAGTATCAACGGGAAGTTAACCAAAAAGAAAATGAAAAAGCACTTAAGTATCTAAAAGAAGAAGGAATGAAAATCAATGAAGTAGAGCCGGAAGAAATGGAAAAAATGAAGAAAGTCATCCAACCAGTAACGGACGAATATGCTCAGAAATTTGGTCAGGATCTAGTAAAAGAAATGATGAGCGAAGTTGAAAAAGTACGCGGTAAATAATCCAGACTGTTTGGAGGATAGAAAATGGATATTATCTCTGAACTTTTACGTGAAATCCAATTACCGAGAATGGTCAAGGTGAGACAGAAATTTCGTACACCTCAAATCGCTGATGTAGCTGGTGAGGTGAAGAAGGCGATAAAAGAAGCTGGTGTCTTATCAAGAATTAATGAAGATGACAGGGTGGCAATTGCAGTAGGAAGCAGAGGGGTAGCGGACCTTCCTATTTTAGTAAGAGAAACGGTAGCGGCCGTTATGGAGGCTGGTGGCAATCCTTTTATAGTCCCTGCAATGGGAAGTCATGGAGGTGCTACAGCGGAAGGCCAAATCGATGTGTTGCATCAGCTGGGTATTTCAGAAGAAGCGGTTGGAGCGCCAATCATGTCATCGATGGAAGTTATTAAACTGGATGAATTGCCAAATGGGCTCCCTGTCTATATTGATAAGCTTGCATATGAATCGGATAAAATCATAGTCATTAATCGGATAAAACCACATACGGCATTTCGTGGACCGGTTGAAAGCGGACTTATGAAAATGATTACAATCGGTTTAGGCAAGCAAAAGGGAGCCGAAGCTGCACATGCATACAGCTTTAAGTATATGGCGGAACATGTCCCTGAAATGGCGAAAATTTCGTTAGCGAAAGCTCCTATCATATTTGGTCTTGCGACTATTGAAAATGCCTATGATAAACCAGCGAAAATCATCGCAGTCCCAGCAGAGGAACTGGAGGAAGTAGAGCCGGGACTATTGCTTGAAGCAAAATCATTGATGCCAAAAATACATTTCGATTCGATGGATGTACTTATTGTAAATGAACTCGGAAAGGACATTTCGGGTGATGGAATGGATCCGAATATTACGGGTAACTTCGCCACTCCATATGCTACCGGGGGGCCAGACGTTAAACGGACCGTTGTACTTGGACTTACTGAAAAAACTCACGGTAATGCAAACGGCATCGGCATGGCTGATATGACGACGAAGGCCGTCATGAATGAAATCGAATGGGAAAAAGGCTATGCAAATGCACTCACAAGCACAGTGACAGATGTAGTAAAGCTCCCGATGTTTTTAGATACGCAGGAATTGGCTGTTAAAGCTGCTATCAAAACGTGCAATGCCTTCGATTTGAATAAAGCGAGAGTAGTAAGGATAAAAAACACGCTTGATATCGGTGAAATTTGGATTTCTGAAAGTATGATGGAAGAAGCTTTAAAAAACAAAAATATAGAGATCCTGTCAGAACCAGAAGGATTGGCACTAGACTAAAAACCTTCTTTAATATTTTTAGAGAATGGAAGAATTCATTTGAAATCAGAAAAGGAGTGCTGAAATGACACACCTATATCCACTTATTGATAACGAAATAAACCCTTACCGCGATAATGTACAGGGAAAAGCAAATGAACCCATTACGGTTGCGGGTCTATTGGACCGTTCGAAGCTGACGCTTGGCTCCACATATGAAGGGGGCAAGCCTGATTGGACGCTTGAAGAAATTTATATGAGGCTAGAGAGGAATGCCCCGCGTATCGCGATTATCGGTGGTTCGTCTGATCATCCAGCTCATATAATGGATTACCAAACGTCGGCACGGGCAGCAATCCGCATCTGGCAAAACGGCGGCGTTCCGTTTCATTTCTCTACACCGGTAATGTGTGATGGCACTGCGCAAAACAATCAAGGAATGAGTTACTCTCTCCAGAGCCGCAACGCGGTTGCACAAATGGTTGTTAACCAGCTAGAGGCTCACAGTTATCATGGTGCATTCGTCATTCAAGGGTGTGATAAGCAGCCTCTAGGTGTTGTAAGTGCACTCGCACATGTTGATCGTGTTCGCCGAAACCGTGGTGAAGCACCCTTTTTCGCAACATTCGCACCTGCTCACGTATTAGAAGGCGGTTCGATTCCAGCTGACGTAATTGAAGAATTGGAAACTCTTGCGAAAAAAGCGGAAAGTAAAGGAGCTACTGATGTAGCCGTTGATTTACGAGATACGATGGCATATATATTGCAATGTTCATCGAATACTGCATTTCAGGGCGTGTTTGAACGGGCCTATGAACGAGGAATATTGACGAAGGAACAGCATAAATATTTTGAAATGAGACTTGCTGTCGCAACATGTGACGGACAGGGAGGTGTATGTGCCTTCAATGGTACGGGGAATAGTTCACGTCATTTAGTGGCAGGCATGGGTCTCGTTCATCCAGCCGTGGAGCTGTTAACCGATCCACCAACACAACGCCAGATTAACTCGGTGCTTGATAGCTTTGCCGGCATGATAAACGAAGAGCGCTACGGCGTGGCCAACATTGTCGCTGCGAATATAAAAAATGCAATCCGTATTCACAGCGCTTCAGGTGGTTCTACTAACTTAATGATGCATATTGTCGCAGGCATGCTTTATGCAGGGTTCAAATTCAGCTTATGGGACCTTGACCGCATTCATCATTCACATCCGATTCCTGACTTATTTGATTACAGTTTGACGGAAGGAAGAGACATTTATTCACTTGCGATGCAGTGTTGCAGCGGGACAAGCAGAGGAATGGAAACACTTTTTTATGAACTTATTGAAAATGGTGTACCAATGGATCAGGATGCGCCGACTGTCGCAGCAAAAACTTGGAAAGAACGTCTTTCGATTACAAGCAGCCTAAAAGCGTTGAATGTAAAGAAAAATCAGGTCATTTTATCCAACCCACGCCGTGGGTTCAGCGGTGTTGATGTATTAAAAGGAAACTTCTTTGAAAGCGCTGTTGTAAAAATCAGCGGAATGCCGACACCACAGCTTGACCAATTCGATGATAAGCTGGCATTTGTCCTTTATTACGAAAATGAAGATGATGCAAATAAAAGCCTGCTCGATTCAAATCTGCTTTCAAAAATAAAAGAGCAAAAGCTTTTCGAACATAATCTATTGCTCGAATCTCTTAAATACAACAATGAGCCGGAATGGTCTCTTCTAAAAGACGCTTCCTATGGGGAGTTATTTGACAGGATGGTTGAAGAAGGCACATTGAAAATTGCGGTTATTATCTCAGGGCAGGGGCCAGTGGCATTCGGAATGCCGGAAATGTTTACACCAATGCAACACATCAATGCAAATCGTGTTATGAAAAAAATCGCTACAATCATTAGCGACGGCCGCTATTCAGGAGTCACATATGGTGCTGCTATAGGACATATGACACCGGAATCATATGAAGGTGGCGGCATTGGCTTACTTAAATCAGGGGATGTAATTCACCTTCAGCTTCGTGATCGACGGATTGATTTTGTCGATTCCACTCAACTTCATTCAGGAAAGGTTGTTCATGATTTTGCGGATCATTTTAAAGAAGAAAGGAAATCATTGGCGACTGAACGCAAGCTGCGTATGAAGGTAAGACAAAAAATGGTTGCAGCCAGCAACAGGATGTTTGGACATACAGATGCAGCAAATGGTGTTGTCCCTATCGCTGTCATTGAGGATGCGGTACTGGATTATGAACAGGATATTTTACTTCAAGGAAAAAAAGTAGAAATAAAATGAGGAATGCTCGTCATAAATCCGATAATATAAAGGTAGACAGAATAAAAGGAGTGAGGAACGATGCCTATCATCCAATCGGTGGAGCGTGCCTTGAAAATATTGGATTTATTTGATGAGCGTGAGCGCGCATTAACTATCACAGAGATAAGTAAACGAATGAATTTACATAAAAGTACGGTTCATTCACTATTAAAAACCTTACAGGAGCATCACTATATTTCACAAGGCGAAGAAAATGGAAAATACTCGCTAGGATTAAAGCTATTGGAGAGGGGAAGCGTTGTTGTGACCCATCTCGATTTGCGCAACGTAGCAAGAAAACATCTTGAATGGCTTTCAGCAACAACAAATTTAACGCTACACCTTGTCATATTAGACGGTCAGGAAGGTGTCTATGTCGATAAAGTGGAGGGCACGGGGGTAACGGTCCTCTATTCCCGTATTGGCCGGCGTGTTCCGATTCATACGAGTGCTGTTGGGAAATCTCTTGTTGCAACTAAAACGGACAGTGAACTGGATTTGCTCTTGGACGGATATGATTATACGGGTCCGACCGAAAGATCGATTAGATCCAAGGAGCAGTTTTTAGCGGAAATCGAAAAAGCACGCATTGATGGCTATTCAATGGATAATGAAGAAAACGAACCGGGCATTTTCTGTCTGGCTGTACCGATTAAAGATTATTCAGGAAAGGTAATCGCAGCAATGAGTGTATCGATGCCAGCATCGAAAGTAAACGAAGAAACACATGAGTATTATGTACGTCTCTTAAAGGAATGCAGCAGTAAAATTTCGCAGGAGCTCGGTTATGAATATCAAAAAATATAAATGAGGCCTGCCATATAGGAGGAACTATAAAATGAGAATTATTCGCTATGTAAAAGAAAATAAGAAACAACTTGCTGCCGTGACAAACGAAAACAATGTGGTGGACCTTCCATTTACGGATTTTATGTCGTTGATTACAACGGCACGTCATGATAACAGAACAGCATTTGATATTGTAAAACAAATTGCCGCCGAAGGGAAAAAGCAGCCATTGGAAGGTCTTCAATTAACAACTCCTATCGACGCACCAGAAGTATGGGCATCTGGCGTTACCTATAAAAAAAGCAAGGAAGCACGTAACTATGAAGCAACGCAAGGAAAGCTGGACCGCCAAACATTCTATGACAAAGTTTATGATGCAGTGCGTCCTGAGATTTTCTTTAAATCGACTGCAGCAAGGACCGTGGGCCCGAATGATCCGGTATACTTGCGTTCAGATTCAAAATGGCAAATTCCTGAGCCGGAGCTTGGTCTTGTCATCGATAAAGAGGGAACGGTACTCGGATATATCGCAGGTAATGACATGAGCTGCCGTGATATTGAAGGTGAAAATCCGCTTTATCTTCCACAGGCAAAGGTATGGAAAAATTCTTGCTCCATTGGACCGGCCATCTTGTTGAAAGAGGCTGTTCCGGATCCATATGAGCTTAAAATCATGTGCCGTATTTATCGAAATGAAGAAAAAGTATTTGAAGGTGAAGCGAAAGTAAACCAACTGAAACGAAAATTGGAAGAGCTTGTCGACTATTTAGTCTTAGATAACACTGTTTTTGACGGATCAGTTTTACTTACAGGTACATGCGTGGTTCCGCCAAATGAATTTACATTGAAAGGCGATGACCGAATCGAAATTGAAATACCAGGGATTGGAGTATTAAACAACCCGGTTATCCAAAGTAAAGCAGTCCAAACAATTTAAGGGGTGACAAAATGAGCGAATATAAAACACTTTACTTAAGTAATAAAGATAGTGTAGCTGTCGCTTTATCCGAAATCCCTGAAAACACATCAGTAGTTGTGAAGACAGGGCTTGAAGAACTTGCCGTATCCATTCTTGAACCGATTCGTTTTGGACATAAGTTCGCAGTCAAATCCATCGAACAAGGAGCAGACATAATTAAATATGGGGAAGTCATTGGTGCAGCCTCAGCTTTTATTCCCGCTGGTGCACATGTTCATGTACACAATTTAGAAGGTAAAAGAGGAAGGGGTGACAAAATTGCTGAATGAAAAAATGCAGTTTTGGGGCTACCGCCGTCCGGATGGCCGCGTCGGTGTCCGGAATCATGTACTGATTTTGCCAACGATAACATGCGCAACTCAAACAGCTCAGCGCGTCACAGAATTGGTGAGCGGAACCGTCACATTCATTCATCAGCATGGCTGTGCGCAAGTGGGTATTGATTATGATCAAACGGCCAGAACCTATGCGGGAATGGGCATGAATCCAAATGTATATGGAGTCATAGTACTCGGACTTGGCTGTGAAACACATCAGGCGCACCGCATTGGAGATGAAATTGCCAAATGCGGTAAACCAATGGAAACTGTATCGATTCAGGATCATGGTGGCACTCTTCAAACAATTGCCGAAGTAGCTAAAATTGCGGTCAAAATGGTCCAGGATGCCTCAATGGTGCAACGGGAATTATGTGATTTTAGCGAGCTGATTGTCGGCACAGAATGCGGTGGGTCGGATGCGTGCTCCGGCTTATCGGCTAACCCCGCAGTCGGACGTACAAGCGATTTGGTTGTTCAGCAGGGGGGAACCGCAATATTAGCGGAAACGACTGAACTCATCGGTGCAGAGCATTTGATCGCTAACAGGGCGGCAAACGACCAGGTAGCCAAAAAAGCTTATGCGGTTATTAAAATGATGGAAGACCGCTCGATTCAAATGGGCGTAGACATCCGCACCGGAAATCCGAGTCCGGGAAACATTGAGGGAGGTCTCAGCTCACTCGAAGAAAAATCCCTGGGGGCAGCGACAAAATCAGGTACAACCAGACTGGAAGAAGTCATTGATTATGCCCAGGTGCCCACAAAGAAAGGGCTCGTATGGATGGATACGCCTGGCCACGACATTGAGCAATTGACGGGAATGGTCGCAGGCGGTGCCCAAATCGTTCTCTTTACAAGTGGAAGAGGCACGCCGACGGGTTCTCCCATTTCACCCGTCATAAAAATCTCAACTAATACACCAATGTTTGACAGGATGAATGAAAATATGGATTTAAATGCTGGTACGATTGTCGATGGTTTAGAAACCGTTGATGAAGTGGGCAGGCGCATTATGGAAGAAATTCAACATGTTTCAAACGGAAAACTAACAAAAGCGGAGATATTAAAGCAGCATGACTTTGGTATATGGAGAATTGGACCGACATTCTAAAACGAAAAAGGAGCTAAAGATTATGATATCAACTACATTTGCAACGAAAACATATAAAAATTTCATTAATAATGAGTGGGTGAATGCATCTTCTGGAAATACAATCGAAAGCATTAATCCTGCGGACAAAGAACCGGTTGGCTACGTTCAAAGCTCAACGGAAGATGACTTGAATAAAGCTGTAGCTTCTGCGCATAAAGCAAAGAGGGATTGGCGCAGGCTTGGGCAGTCTGCACGTGGACAAATCCTTTTCAAAGCGGCCAATGTATTGGAAGAAAATCTAGATGAAATTGCGGAAACCATGACTCGCGAAATGGGTAAAACGTTACCGGAAGCAAAAGGTGAAACGGCACGGGGTGTTGCAATCCTGCGTTACTATGCTGGGGAAGGGATGCGGAAAGACGGCGATGTTATTCCATCATCCGATAAAGAAGCCTTAATGTTTACGAAACGCACCCCACTTGGTGTTGTCGGGATAATCACGCCATGGAACTTCCCGGTTGCAATTCCCATTTGGAAAATGGCTCCTGCTCTTGTATATGGCAACTCAATCGTATGGAAACCCGCTACAGAGGGAGCCGTTACAGCAGCGAAAGTGATGGAATGCTTCACTAAAGCAGGCTTCCCTGAGGGCGTAGTGAACTTCATTACCGGTAAGGGGTCGATCATCGGTCAAGGACTCATCGATCATCCGCTTTTAAATGCGATCACATTTACCGGTTCTGAAAGTGTCGGTCAGAGCGTCGCAAAATCAGCTTCCGCCCGCGGGATAAAATATCAGCTTGAAATGGGTGGCAAGAATCCAGTCATCGTAACGAAAGATGCGAACATCGACCAAGCTGTCGAGGCGGTCATCAGCGGTGGATTTCGTTCCTCCGGACAGAAATGCACAGCTTCAAGTCGTGTTGTTGTTGAATCGTCGGTCTATGATGAATTCAAACAAAAACTGGTAAAAGCAGCAGCGGAAATTACAGTCGGCAACGGTCTTCAAGAAGGTATTTGGATGGGACCATGTGCAAGCGAAAGCCAGTTCAATACGGTGACAGAGTACATTGAAAAAGGCAAGCAGGAGGGCGCAAAACTCATACATGGCGGGGAGATATTAACTGGCGGAGACTACGATAGAGGCTTTTTCATTACACCAGCGATTTTTGAAGACGTGACGTCCGAAATGGAGATTGCACAGGCAGAAATTTTTGGGCCAGTTATCGCGCTTATAAAAGCAACCGATCTTGTCGAAGCGATTGACTTGGCAAATAATACGAAATACGGATTGAGTGCATCAATCTTTACATCAAATATTAGCTCAATTCTGGAATTCATTGATGAAATTGAAGCAGGGCTTGTCCGCATTAACGCAGAAAGCGCGGGCGTAGAGTTGCAAGCTCCATTCGGAGGCATGAAAGCATCGAGCACGGGATCGCGAGAGCAGGGTGAAGCGGCGAAAGAATTTTATACAGCCATAAAAACGGTTTTTATTAAAGGTTCTTAACAAGTGCAAGGGAGGTTTTTATGTTTGAAAATCTCTCTTTCTTCCAAAAAATCATTGCGAAGTGCTTGATGAAAATCATAAAAATTTCTTTATACAAAGTTTGACCCCGATGGGCTGTTTTTAATCAGCTACTTCAAGATGGTTATGTCGATATAATACAGCCGGATCTGTCTCATACAGGTGGTATTTTAGAAGGAAAAAAATTGCGCAATGGCAGAAGCGTATGATGCAGCCTGCGCCGCACTGCCCGCTCCGATGACTCTTGCTTCATCGATTCATTTGGACGCAACGACACCGAATTTCAATATTCAGGAGCAAAGCCTTGGTATTCATTACAACGATGGACATTCTCGATTATATGAAAATCCAGAATTATTCGATTATGAAAATGGTTATGTGAATATTCCGGATAAGCCGGGTCTTGGTGTGGAAATTGATGAGGAAAAAGTGAAGCAGGCAGCAGAAACCGGACATGATTGGAAAAACCCTATTTGGCGTAATGAAGACGGAAGTATCGCTGAATGGTAATAAAAGGAGGAAAAATAATGGACTTTCATGGCATCATTCCACCGGTAGTCACCTTATTTGATGAAACGGGGAACTTAGATATGGCACTGAACAGAAGGTATATCGACCTATTAATCTCCCGGAATATTGACGGTATTTTGTTAATGGGTAGTTCAGGTGAGTTCTCATCACTTACAACAGAAGAAAGAAAATTATACGTACGCGAAATGATAAAGCACATTAACGGACGAGTGCCAGTTATGGTCGGAGTCGGTCATACCGCATTAAAAGAGGTGCATGAACTGACTTCTTATGCAGAAGAGCATGGAGCGAACGGCGTTCTCGTAGTCAACCCATATTACTGGAAGCTGTCTGACGAGCAATTATACCGACATTTTTCCAGCGTAGCGAATCATACTAATCTGCAAGTTTTCATTTATAACATCCCGCTCTTGACGGGACAAAATTTATCAATCGAATTGATTAAAAAATTAGCCGAAAATCATTCTAACATTGCGGGTATTAAAGAGACGGTCAGTGATTTCGGCCACCTTCGTCAAGTGCTGGCGGAAGTGAAGAAAGTTCGCAGTGATTTTCGAGTCTTCTCTGCGTTTGACGAACATTTGCTTCCGGCTCAAATGATTGGTGCAGCCGGGAGCATTAATGGAAGCGCTGTCTTTGCCCCCGAAATATCCGTTCAATTGTATGAATCGTATCATAAAGGTGATCTGGAGGAAGCACAGAAAAATCATCAAGTGATTTCAAAACTGATGGATGTGTACAATTACGGTCCGACATTTTTTACAGCCATGAAAGAAGCCGTTCATCAGCGCTGGTTTGACATTGCGGCTGGACACCGTCCACCATGCGATGTATATCCTGCTGATTTGAGTGACAAAGTAGCTGCTCTCTTAAAAAATATAGATATGAAAGAAGGCGTCCAAAAATGAAAGAATCACGCGACTTGCTCGAACAATTAGGCTACCCATCTACTGATCTTAAAGAACTTCCTACATCAACGAAAACATTTCCAGATGGCGCTCAATACCGCATTGAACTACCAAGTGTAGAGGGTCCAGCTGCCCTAAAAGAAACATTGAAAGAAATTGACCGACTCGGTTTGACTATTCACCGAATATCTCAGGGCAGCGGCATCATGCTTCAAACGGATGAAGAAATTAAAGAAATGTGTGAAATGACAGCAGAGCGCGGAATGGAACTGAGTTTGTTTGTCGGTCCCAGGGGTTCATGGGATGTCAGTGCAGGACCGCTTACGCCAGGAGGTAAATCTCAGGGAATACGTCATGAAGGATCGGACCAGCTTGTTTATGCCATGGAAGACTTGAAAAGAGGAGCTGCACTTGGTCTTCGCGGTGCGTTAGTTGCGGATGAAGGACTCCTTCTTTTAACGAAAGAAATGAAAAAATACGGACAGCTTCCGGAAGACTTTGTTGTTAAAGTATCGGTTCAAATGGGTTCAGCCAATCCAGTATCCGTTAAATTAATGGAAGACATCGGAGCGGATACCTACAACGTGCCACCTGCATTAACGCTGTCTAAACTTGCAGCGATCCGACAATCAATAAACATTCCAATTGATTTATACGTTGAAGTGCCGGATACCTTCGGCGGCTTTCTTCGCTATTATGAAATACCAGAAATAATCCGTGTATTGGCGCCTGTATACATCAAATTTGGTCTACGTAATCACCCTGATGTATACCCATCAGGGAAACAATGGGAAAGTACGAACATCTCACTCGCTCAAGAACGTGTACGCCGGGCCGCAATTGGTATTCAAATGATCGAACGATACTTTCCAGAAGCAAAAACATCGAAACTCGGTGCAGAAGGACTCGGAATTGCGAAAATCGAAAAGGCAGCAGCAAAATAGATGATTTTAATGAGAGTGATCCCCTCTGATATTCTGGTGTTTATTACTATTAAGGAGTAGAGCCCAAATGACATTTAAAATATTATTAACGGATTACGAATTTGAGCATTTGCAATATGAAGAAAAGGTTTTTCAAGAAAGCGGTCTAGATATCGAGTTCATCAAAGCGCAATGTAAAACGGAGGAAGAAGTAATGGAGCAGGCAAAAGAAGCGGATGCAATCTTAAATCAATATGCTCCTATCTCACGCCGAGTCATTGAGTCGCTTGAGAATACCAAAATCATTTCCCGCTATGGTGTCGGCGTCAATACAATTGATCTCAATGCGGCTCTGGAAAAGGGGATTACTGTCGCCAATGTACCGGATTATGGCATGGAAGAAGTATCGAATCATGCATTGGCACTTTTACTTTCGTCGGCGCGGAAAGTGACACTGTTAAACAAGGAAGTGAAAAATGGTAACTGGGACTTTAAAGTGTGTGTACCGATTCATCGTTTTAACGAGCAAACGGTTGGGGTTCTTGGCTTTGGCCGGATTCCGCGCCGTTTCATTGAAAAGGCGAGACCGCTCGGTTTTAAAACTGCTGCTTACGACCCTTTCGTATCGGCGGCAGACATGGCCGCTGTCGGGGTACAAAAAATGGATCTCGACGAAATTATAGGCGAAGCAGATTATTTGTCGATCCATGTGCCCTTAATTGATGATACATACCACCTGATCAATGAGGAGCGCCTTAAACAAATGAAGAGTAATGCGGTAATCATTAACACGGCACGTGGACCGATAATCGATGAAAAAGCACTTTCCTATGCACTTGAAAAAGGGATAATTGCAGGTGCAGCACTTGATGTGACAGAAAATGAGCCAGTCAGCATCGATAGCCCGCTACTCACAATGGACAATGTCATCATTACACCGCACAGCGCCTGGTATTCTGAGGAAGCGATGGTTGAACTTCGTCAAAAAGCAGCAAGAAATATCGTTCAGGTCTTAAAAGGAGAAAAAACACCTTACGCATTAACCTAAGAAAGGGGAAAAATATGAAAATAGCGACTTTTTCCGTGCAAACCGAACAGCACATCGGCATTGTTCAAGATGATCAAATTATTAGCTTAACGGCTCTCGGTCCAGAAGAATTTCCTGCTTGTATGAAAAAATTTATAGAACGAGGCAGCGAGTTGCGTTCACGTGCTGAACAGTTAATCGAGCAACGGATAAATGACGATGCAATATTCAAACTGTCAGAAGTAAAGATCCTGCCTCCATTCACAAAGCCGGATAAAATCATATGCGTAGGACTTAACTATTTTGATCATTGCAAGGAAACCGGGATGGAGCCGCCAGAATCGCCGGTCATTTTTTCAAAATATGCGAATGCGATTGCCGGACATAATGATGCGATTGAAATCCCAATTAATTCAACCGAGGTCGACTTTGAAGCAGAGCTTGCGTTTGTCATTGGAAGAGAAGCGAAACATGTGTCAGAAGAAGAGGCGGATGACTACATCTTTGGCTATACGATTATGAATGATATTAGCGCCCGAGATTTGCAATTTCAGGACGGCCAGTGGTCAAGAGGCAAAACGGCGGACACATTTGCTCCATTTGGTCCTGTTGTCGTTACACATGATGAGGTGGGTGACCCCCACAATCTAGCGATTTCGCTTGAATTAAATGGTGAAATTATGCAGGATTCAAATACAAGCAACCTAATTTTTACGGTTCCGAAAATCATATCATTTTTATCACAGTCCATGACACTAAAGCCAGGTGATTTGATTGCAACAGGTACACCACCTGGCGTTGGAATGGGACGGAATCCGAAAATCTGGTTGAAAAACGGTGACCGGATGAACGTCAGTATTGAGAGGATCGGCACGCTTTCTAACTACGTAAAAGCCTGACAAGAAAGAAAAAAGATGATGGTATGGATGTTGTAACTATCGGAGAAACAATGACAGTGTTTTCCACGAATGAAGAAGGGCCGCTTCGCCAAGCCCGATCTTTTTCGATGAAGTTTGGCGGTGTGGAATCCAATGTCGCAATCAGGTTAAGCAGACTCGGTCATAGGTCACGTTGAATAAGCCGTCTCGGCGAGGATGAATTTGGTGATGCCATGCAATCGTTTACTCGCGGTGATGTTTCATTTGTGACCCGAGCCCCTGATGCGCCTACCGAAGTCTTTTTTAAAGAATTCAGACGGCTGAATGATACTCGAGTTTATTATTATCGGAAAGATTCGGCAGCCAGCATAATGACGGAGGAATTACTATCACCAGAAAGGGGAAAAGTGCTATGTTACTAGAAAAGTACAGAAATCTGCAGGGTATTCTCCAAAAAATGGAGTCGGTTGTGGTCGCTTTTTCAGGAGGGGTGGACAGCACCTTTTTGCTAAAAGTCGCGGTTGATACTTTGGGTTATGATAATGTGTTAGCCATTACAGCGGATTCGGAAACCTATCCCTCGAGTGAGTTGAAAGAAGCCATTATGCTAGCAAAATGGATTGGTGCCAACCATCGTGTCATTCAAACTTCAGAGTTGGCCATTCCTGGATATACATCAAATAATCAAAATCGCTGTTACTTTTGTAAAAGTAGTTTATTTGACCACCTGCTTCCTATTCTTGAAGAATATGACTTTAATAATATTATTTATGGAGTTATTGCTGATGATGCAAACGAATTTCGTCCAGGCATGAAAGCAGCTAAAGAAAAAGGAATAAGGGGTCCTCTTCTAGAAGCCGATTTATTCAAAGAAGAAATAAGAGAATTGTCTAGGGAAGCCGATTTGCCAACCTGGGATAAACCGTCATTTGCTTGCCTATCCTCACGAATAGCATATGGCGATATCATTACGAAGGAAAAATTGACCAAAGTAGATAAATCAGAGGCTTACTTAAAATCATTGGATATTCATCAGGTAAGAGTCAGGACGCATGAGGATACAGCCCGAATTGAAGTTGAACCCGATGATATGCCGCGAGTGCTTCAATACCATGTGGCGATCACGAAACGGCTGAAGCAATTTGGTTATAAGTATGTATCAATGGATCTCACGGGCTATACAAGCGGAAGTATGAATATAGCGCTTAAAAAGGAAGAAATGTTATGATTGACGATATTTTGGAGCAGGTTCAAAAGGGGTCATTGACAGTCGCGGAAGCAAAGGAAAAACTTGCATCCTATGAAAATTTAGGGTTTGTAAAAATCGACCATCATCGTAAAAGGAGACAAGGCTTTCCCGAAATTGTTTTTGGAGAAGGAAAAACAGCTGAACAAATTTTGACGATTGTACAATCACTGCGGACAAGGAATGATTCTGTGCTTGTGACTCGTATATCTCGGGAAAAAGCAGTATTTGTACAAAAAGAATGTAGTGATTTTGAGTATAGCGATATGGCAAGGACACTTGCTTGGGTTAAAGAAAAGCCGAAATCATTTGGTTCATATATTGCAATTGTGTGCGCCGGGACATCAGATTTGTCCGTTGCTGAAGAAGCAGCCGTGACGGCCGAAACTCTAGGTATTCCAGTCAGGCGTATATACGATGTGGGTGTTGCTGGACTGCACCGCCTCCTTGATAATATTGACGAGATACGAGGGGCTACAGTATCAGTTTGTGTCGCAGGGATGGAAGGGGCACTCCCAAGTGTGTTAGGAGGCCTTGTTACGAATCCAATTATTGCTGTACCGACAAGTATTGGATACGGTGCTAATTTTAACGGTTTATCGGCACTTTTATCGATGCTCAATTCATGCGCATCGGGTGTAAGTGTAGTGAACATCGATAATGGATTTGGTGCAGCCTACAATGCAGCAATTATTTACAAACTTGTACATAAAAAGGAGGTCAATTGTGATGAGGACTTTATATTTTGACTGCTTTTCCGGCATAAGCGGAGATATGGTTATTGGTGCGTTGATTGATGCAGGTGCAGACCCTGTACAAATGGAAGAAGAGTTAAAAAAGCTGAACATAGATGAAGAATATAAACTGTCATGGGGGAAGGTCGTCAAAAATGGCATTACGAGTACTAAATTTGATGTCATTCTTACCAGTAAATCAGAGCAAACACATGAACACAGCCACAGTCATGGACACGAACACAGCCACAGTCATGGACACGAACACAGTCAAGAACATGGACACAGCCACAGTCATGGACACGAACACAGTCAAGAGCATGGACACAGCCACAGTCATGAACACAACCACAACCACAACCATAGCCATGTGCTTCACCATCATCATGGCAGCCGTACCTACAAACAAATTGTGGAGGCTATCAATGAGGCGAACTTTAATGAATCGGTTACGAACAGGTCACTCGCCATTTTTAAGAAGATTGGTGAAGCGGAAGGGCACATACACGGGCTACCTCTTGAAAAAGTTCACTTTCACGAGGTAGGAGCGGTAGATTCAATAATAGATATTATCGGAGCTGCAATTTTAATCGATCAGCTAGGGATTGAATCAGTTCAGTCATCAGCCATTCCAACGGGAACTGGACATATACATATTGATCACGGCATATACCCTGTTCCTGCACCTGCCACTCTTGAAATATTAAAGGGGGTACCAATTGCCTCAAACGATATTCGATTTGAATTGACAACGCCGACCGGTGCTGCCATCGCTGCTGTTTTAACTGAAACATTTGGCTCGCTTCCAGCCATGACTGTCGAATCGATTGGCTATGGTGCGGGAACAAAAACATTTGAAAATCATCCGAACGTCCTTCGCATTATCATTGGGGAAATTCAATGAACCGACCACCTGATCATGAGCATCTTGATGAACAAATGGTAAAAATGGAAGTGAATCTTGATGATATTTCCGGTGAATGGCTTGGACATGTAATGGATTTGCTGTTTGAATCGGGAGCAAATGATGTATATTATACGCCAATTTTTATGAAAAAAAATCGACCGGGGGTGTTATTGCAACTTCTCTGTTCACATCAGATGATTTCGAAAATGAAGAAGATATTATTTGCTGAAACGACGACGCTCGGTATACGCTACTATCCTCTTACCGTGCACAGGCTCGAACGATCTTTTTTCACTGTACATACACAATGGGGGGAAGTGACGATAAAGAGAGGGTTCCATGAGGGTTTACCCATGCAGCAGGCACCTGAGTATGAAGATTGCCGTAAAATTGCCGTACAGAACAATATACCGCTTAAACAAGTGTATGAAGAAGTATGGAAGCGTCTCGGGGAGGTGGTAGAGAAATGAGTTTGGTGTCAATTCTCTCATTAGGCTTCCTATTGGGGATAAAGCATTCGTTAGAGCCGGATCACGTAATTGCAGTAGCAACCACGGCAGGAAATACGAAAAAATTATCGCGTTCCACTCTAACGGGGGTGTATTGGGGAATAGGCCATACATGTACGCTGTTTCTTATAGGGATGCTTTTCATTTGGATGAAAGGGGAAATTCCGGAGTCGATAAGTATGACGCTGGAATTTGGCGTTGGTATTATGCTTGTTATGCTAGGGGCGAAAAGTTTATTTAAAAATCGGCCTAATATCACGAACGATAAAGATCGATTCCGTCCTTTTTTGGTGTCTGCTTTAATTGGGTTCGTCCATGGTCTCGCGGGCAGTGCCGCAATGGTCATCCTAACGATGTCGACCGTAACCGGTATAGGCGAAGGATCCATCTATATCATTATATTTGGCGCAGGGACAATTATTGGCATGCTGTGCTTTACAACTTTACTAGGCATACCGTTTGCTTTGAATGGAAAAGACATCGTTTTAAACCGAATCTTCATCAAACTGGCGGGAGCTATAAGTTTTGCGTTCGGACTTTATTATATATACAAATTGGGTGTAACAGAAGGCTTGTTTGCACTCTGGGCTAATTGATTTACTTTATAAGCATGACTGTAATCTCAGGCTGTCTGTAACCCATTGACAGTCTCTTTTATATTTATAAATTCATCAAAACCAATATTAAGTAGACAATATGTCTTCAAGGAGGTTTCTCAGAAAGAAAAGGACCACAACTGACAAAAGATTTGTCTTAATGGGAATCTTCAATGGACATGTCCAGGCAACTTTCGGGGTATATTGTTACGGATATGAATCTCTAATTATTATACTGCAAGTATGTTTCAAGGTTTATTATTATCTGTAAATGGAGGAGAGGATGGACATATATAATAAGACCCTATGACACTGCTAAGCCATTTTTTTCAGAATGGTAGTGTCATAGGGCCTTTTTTGCTGTTGCCGCTAGGCAGATATACGTTTATTTTTCCTTTGGAGAATCCATATTTCAATTGCACCTGAGCCAAGCAATACTCCTGAAACAATGAAGATAAGTCCAATGAAATGTGCAGGCACAATGGCTTCATTGAGGAAAAATGCTGCCCCTAATAAAGAGAATAAGGTGTTTAAGTTAAGAAATATGGATGATTCAGCTGCGCCTACCTTACCAATGGCATAATTATAGCTCATGTGCCCCAGGGCAGTGGCAAAAATAGCGGAGAACAAGAAAGCTCCCCAGATGGATGGCGGTGCCGTTGCCAGTGAAGATAAGCCCTCTGGTTCCTTCCATAAGCTGATGGCAAAAAGAATAAAAGACCCGATAAGCATCATGTAGCCGGTTAGTAATCGTGGATCCATTGTTTTTGAGGCTTTATTAATGAGTATGAAACTCAATGCCTGTGAAAGGATGGAAAGTAAAATATCCACATCTCCCAGATTAATAGAATGAACTCCTCCACTTCCTGCCATAACGGTAAAACTCACACCTAGAGAACCGCAAATAAAGCCAAGAAGCCGGATTAAAGTGGGCTTTTTACGAAAGAATATCATGGTCAAGATGACAGTCAATATTGGCCCCATGCCCAAAATCAGTCCAGCATTCGAGGCGGAAGTCTTCGTCAATCCCTCAGCTAAAAAATAATGATGAAAAACGACACTCAAAAGTGCTCCTCCAAAAACGTAAAAAAGTTCACTTTTTTTAGGAAGACGTATTAATCCAAAGAAGAAAAGGATAATAATGACTATAAGGGATGCAGTAAAAATTCTCAAAGAAGTTATTGTTACGGGCTGCGTATTCGCAACTAAAATTTTAATAACTGAGACATTTAACCCCCATGTGATCATTATTCCGGTAAGTAAGATGTATATTCTCAAAAAACTCATTCCAAACAACCTTTCAAACTTATTTAACAATTGATATATTATACAACTTTCTACAAATTAATAGCAAAGAGTAAAATTTGATTGAAATCCCTAGGATGAAAAATCAGAAATTATTAATATTAAAAAAAGAGGGAAGAAATAATCCCTTCCACTTTACCTTAATATGGTTTTTTATCATAAATTTAGCTGAAGTGTTATCTGAAAAAACATCAAATAAAAATAAAATTACAAATTATCAAACTTTTCTATTGTTTTTGGTAGGGTTTTCATTTACAATTTCCTTATGATTTACCAAACCGGTTTAGTAATTAACTAAATCGATTTAGCAATAAAGCTTAATGAAAGTGATATGATCAAATGTTTTGTTTTTATTTGTGATTGTTCGAAAGAAGGAGGTACTGTATTGACATCAAAATATGGTGTTTTAACGCTGGGCGACGCCATGATTACGCTAAATCCGGAAGAGACAGGACCTTTAAGATTCGTTACCCGTTTTGAACGAAAAGTTGGAGGCGCTGAACTGAATTTTGCGATTGGCTGTGCAAGGCTTGGCATGCGGGCAAAATGGATAAGCCGTTTAGGCAAGGATGAGTTCGGTAAAGTTATATATAATTTCGCTCGTGGGGAAGGCGTGGACATGAGTGATGTTGCCTATGTAAATGGATATCCAACATCTCTTAACTTTAAAGAAATTCGGGAGGATGGTTCCGGAAAGACATTTTATTACCGCTATCAATCTCCTATTTTAACTTTATTGCCGGGAGATATAACAGAGAAAATGTTTGAAGAGATTGATATAGTTCACCTTACTGGAGTATTTTTGGCTATAGATCCCAAAAATGTGGAAATTGCCAAAAGGGTAATGGAAATTGCAAAACAAAAAAATATACCTGTTTCTTTTGATCCGAATATCCGCTTAAAGCTATGGTCCATCGAGGAAGCAAGATCAGTTTATTATAATATTTTTCCATTTGTTGATATTTTGCTTACTGGTTTAGATGAAATAAGATTGATCACCGGAACTGACTCTAAAGAATCATTGGCGGAATTCGCAAAGGTGAATGATATTGATCAGCTTGTCATTAAGGACGGGAAACATGGTTCAAAACTATATACCAAAAGTGAATGGCATGAAAAAGAAGCCTTCCCTGTTATACCTGTAGATACTGTTGGTGCGGGAGATGGTTATGATGCCGGTTATATATACGGATATCTTCATGGCTTAACAATTGATGAAAGATTGACATTCGCAAATGGTGTAGGAGCCCTTGTCACCACTGTTGCAGGGGACAATGAAGGATTACCATATTTGGATGAAGTAATACCTTTCATACAGAATGAGGCTGTTATAGAAAGATAGATGACTGAAAAGAAATGAGGGGAGAAAATGGCAACAGTAACGATACAAGCCGAGGAAGCAAAACGATTAGTCATACAACAGCTGACCAATGTGGGTTTAAATGAAGAAAATGCCGGAAAAATCGCGGAAGTATTGGTTCATGCCGATCTCAGAAATGTCAATTCTCATGGTGTTTTGCGAACAGAACATTATGTGAACCGTTTACAGGCAGGAGGCATAAATCCCGATGCACAGATTTCCTTTCAAAAGACAGGTCCCGTTACCGGTGTAGTTGATGGAGATGATGGTTTTGGGCATGTGATTGGCGACGTGGCCATGGACCATGCAATCGAAATGGCTAGAGATAATGGCGTGGGCATGGTGACTGTTTTTAATAGCAGCCATTGCGGAGCACTAAGCTATTTCGTTCAAAAAGCTGCTGATGCAAAGTTGATTGGCATCGCGATGTCACACACAGATAAAATTGTGGTTCCATTCGGAGGAAAAACATCATTTCTTGGCACCAACCCAATCGCTTACGGAGTTCCTGCCAAAACGAAGAAACCCTTTATTCTTGATATGGCAACATCCAATGTTGCGCTGGGGAAAATCCTCCAGGCACGCGAAGAAGGAAAGGAAATACCTGAAGGATGGGGAGTGGATGAAAATGGAGCTGCGGTCACAGACCCGAATAAAGTCGTTTCCCTTTCCACTTTCGGAGGCCCGAAAGGCTATGGACTATCCGTAATTGTAGATGTATTTTCTGGATTATTGGCCGGTGCGGCATTTGGTCCGCACATTGGGAAAATGTATGACGATCTTGATAAGAAACGGAAGCTGGGACACTATTTTTGTGTAATTAATCCTTCGTTCTTTACGGATACTGACATATTTTTAGAGCAAATGGATCAAATGATCGAAGAGCTGCAACAGGTTGAACCTGCTCCAGGGTTCGATCGGGTATATGTACCGGGTGAAATTGAACAAATCAATGAAGAAAAAAACCTGAAACAAGGTATTACGATAGCATCAAGTGTTTATGAATTTCTTACAAAGTAGGTGGGGAAATGAAAGCGGTTCAAGTACGGAAAGCTCATGAACTTATCATTCAAGAAGTGGAAAAACCACGGATTTCGAACTCGACGGATGTCCTTGTAAAAGTAAAAAGAGTAGGAATTTGCGGATCGGATATGCATATTTACCATGGTACGAATCCTCTTGCAACGCTTCCGCGGGTCGTTGGGCATGAAGTAGCGGGAGAAGTTGTGGAAATAGGTCAAGGTGTCACGGGCATAAAAGTGGGGGACCACGTTGTTGTTGAGCCCATCAGTTATTGCGGAGAGTGTTACGCTTGCCGTAAAGGTCGTCAAAATGTTTGTGAAAAACTTTCCGTTTTTGGTGTGCATGAAGATGGTGGGATGAGGGAATGGTTCGTCCTTCCCGAGAAACAATTACATGTTGTGGATTCCGCTTTAGCCTGGGAAGAAATAGTATTGGCTGAGCCATACACAATTGGCGCACAGGCCGTTTGGAGAGGCGAAGTGGAGGAAGGGGAAACCGTTCTTATCCAGGGAGCTGGGGCTATTGGAATTTGCATATTAAAGATGGCAAAACTGCAAGGAGCATCAGTGATGATCACGGATTTAAGTGATGAGCGTTTGGAATTCGCTAAAGAAAGCGGTGCAGATATCATCGTCCATGCGGGAAAAGAAGATGTTCAAAAACGAGTAGAAGAATGGACGAATGGCGAAGGGGCCAACGTCGTCATTGATGCAGTATGCTTGCCGATGACATTTGAATTGTCCTTCGATGTCGTGTCAACGGCGGGGCGGATTGTGGTACTCGGTTTTGATGAACGTCCTTCATCGGTTTCCCAGCTACCAATCACTAAAAAGGAAATATCTGTGAAAGGATCTAGATTGCAAACTGACCAGTTTCCAAAAGTGGTTAAACTTTTGAATGAAGGCAAACTCAGACATGAAGGTTTAGTTACCCATACATTTTCGCTCGATGATATCCAGGAAGCATTTAATTTTGTTGAAAATCATCCCGAACAAGTTCGAAAAGCGATCATCGTTTTTAATTAAGGGGGTAGGAAACATGGATAAACATTCAATCTTACATCAAATAACGGAAACGAAAGTTGTTGCTGTTATCCGGGGACAGGATGCAAAGGAGGCGGCACAACTGTCAAAAGCAGCTGTGGAAGGTGGTGTTCGGGCAATCGAATTGACTTATACAACACCGGGAATTGAAGAAGCTTTCAAAGAACTGCAAAATACTGATGCACTTTTAGGAGCAGGCTCCGTACTTGATTCTGAAACGGCACGACATGCGATTTTAGCTGGCGCCAATTTTATCGTCAGTCCCTATTTTGTCAATGGCGTAGCCGAACTTTGTAATCGATACGGCATTCCCTATATGCCTGGATGCATGACAATTAGAGAGATGGCAACATCATTGGAAGCAGGCTGTGATGTTTTAAAATTATTTCCGGCAAACCATTTCGAACCTTCTTTCATCAAGTCGGTTAATGGTCCACTGCCCAATATAAGGATCATGCCAACCGGCGGAATTAATTTGGATAACATGAAGGACTGGCTTAATGCTGGCGCGGTAGCAATCGGGATCGGCAGTGACTTGAACAAAGCCTATCAGAGTGGCGGCTATGAGGCCGCAGTGGAGTTAAGCAGAAAATACATGCAGAAAATTGCGGAATGATGGAGGTGCATGATGAACATTACATTTAGATGGTACGGGAAAGACAATGATACTGTTACATTGGAGCACATTAAACAGATTCCTGGAGTGAAAGGGATTGTCTGGGCACTACACCAAAAACCTGTTGGCGAGGTATGGGAAAAGGAAGAAATTAAAGAAGAAATCGAGTATATCCAATCATTTGGTTTTCACACGGATGTCGTAGAAAGTGTAAATGTCCATGAATCGATTAAATTGGGTAACGAAGATCGCATGATATATATAGAGAAATACAAAGAGACGATCCGGAATCTTTCGGAAGCAGGAGTGAAAGTCATTTGTTATAACTTCATGCCGATCTTTGATTGGACTCGGACGGAAATGTTCCATCCTTTGGAAGATGGCTCAACTGCCCTGTTTTATGAAAAGGCGAAAGTGGATACGTTAGATCCACAAGATTTAATTCGTACTGTAACCGAAGCTTCAGATTTAACTTTACCAGGTTGGGAACCAGAAAAAATGGATCAAATCTCTGAATTATTCGAAGCTTACAAAACTGTGGACGAAGAGCAGCTATGGGCGAATCTAGAAATCTTCCTAAAAGAAATATTACCTGTTGCCGAGGCTTGCGGCATAAAAATGGCAATACACCCGGATGATCCGCCATGGTCCATTTTTGGCTTGCCAAGAATCATCACCGGAGAGTCGAGCTATGAAAAACTGATCTCGATTTCGGATTCACCATCGAATGCGTTCACCATGTGTACAGGCTCGATGGGGGCAAACCCTGAAAATGACATGGTCCAGGTGGCTAAAAAGTATGCAAACCGTTCGCCTTTTTCCCATATACGGAATGTGAAGATTTATGAAAATGGTGACTTTGTGGAAACATCCCATCATACCCAGGATGGATCCATCAATATACAGGGCGTCGTGGAAGAATTGAATAAGCAAAATTATACTGGTTATGTCAGACCGGATCATGGCCGCCATATATGGGGTGAAGTTTGCCGCCCAGGTTACGGTTTATATGACAGAGCACTGGGAATCATGTATTTGCTCGGATTATGGGATGCATATGAAGCTGGTAAATCAGGTGGGGAATCATGATTCCCATCCATGAAAACTTATCGAACAGGGTGGCAGTGATCACTGGAGGCAGCGGTGTTTTATGTTCCAAAATGGCTGTGGAATTGGCACGTCATGGTGTCAAGATAGCTATATTGAACAGAACGGCCGAAAAAGGGCAAGAAGTGGTCGAACTCATTGAACAAACAGGGGGCACTGCGATATCCATTGCGGCAGACGTTTTGGACAGAACCTCCTTGGAGAATGCAAGAGGAAAAATAATAGAAAGATTCGGAAGAGTGGATCTATTAATAAATGGAGCAGGAGGCAATCATCCTGATGCCATTACAGCTCCAGAGAAATATGGGGAAAAAGCAGAAGGAAAATCCTTTTTTGATTTAGATGAAAATGGTTTCTCCCAGGTTTTTGCCAGTAATTTCACCGGTACATTTTTGGCCAGTCAGGTTTTTGGGAAAGAGTTATTGCAAGTGGAAGCACCAGTTATCCTAAATATATCTTCCATGAGTGCTTACTCTCCAATGACTAAAGTACCAGCATATAGTGCTGCCAAAGCTTCGATAAATAATTTTACCATGTGGATGGCTGTTCATTTTGCCGAAGAAGGTTTGCGGGTGAATGCCATTGCTCCAGGATTCTTTTTGACGAAGCAAAATCGGGATCTTCTGCTTAATGAAGATGGCAGCCTGACGGCAAGGTCAAATAAAATCATAACTTCAACACCCATGAAGCGTTTTGGGCAGCCTGAAGATTTACTTGGTACCTTGCTTTGGCTCGTTGATGAATCCTATTCGGGCTTTGTTACAGGAATTACGGTACCAGTCGATGGGGGCTTCATGGCATACTCAGGCGTCTGAATTGAATTCAGAGCCAATAAAAAGGCAATCAAGTGACGATTGTACATTAGTTGATTGAATTTGTTACACGTTATGGGAAATTGACTTTTTTACTGCATCAGAAGGTGATTGTAATGCTTTACTTATTATAATAGAATATTCCTTATATACTAAGCCATATTGTTTTATGGAATTAGGCAGAGAAAAGAAATCACACGACAGGAATGAATGAAATGAAAACCATTACAATTACTGATGTCGCCAATCATGCGAAAGTATCAAAAAGCACAGTTTCCCAATACCTGAACAAGCGATATGAGTATATGAGTGAAAAAACCAGGAAAAAAATTGAAGAAACTATAGAAGAATTAAACTATCAGCCTAATATAATAGCGCGCAGTTTAAAACAAAAATCCACTTTTACCGTTGGGGTGGTGGTTGCCAACATCCTTCACACGTTTTCAACGCAAGTTATTAGAGCGATAGAAAACTACTTTTATGAACAAGGGTTTCATATAATCGTATGCAATGCAGATGACAACCCTGAAAAGGAAAAGAATTATATTGAAATGCTGAGAGCTAAACAAGTGGATGGGATCATCATTTTCCCCACAGGTGACAATCTTGACTTATATCAACGTATGAAGAGTGATCAATTCCCGATTGTATTCATGGATAGAACGATCGAAGAATTGGATATTGCAACAGTCATGCTCGATAATCACTTTGCTTCCAAGTTAGCGATCGACCGATTTATTGAAAAGGGTTTTGAAAACATTGCAATCATGACCACTTCAATAATACGCGATATCAGTCCACGAATCGAACGGATCCAAGGGTACAAGGATTCACTGGCATCACATGGGATACCATTCAATTCTGAATATATTAAAACCGTGAACGCAGATGAAATTCCTGTTGCACTTTCAGAATTTTTCGAATTGGAAAAGCCGCCTCAGGCCATTTTGGCAGGAAATGATATCGTCCTTAATGAAGTATTGCGTTATATGAAACAGTACGAAATCAACATACCTGATGACATCGCGGTCATAGGAATCGATGATGTACCGTATGCCAGTTTCTATACACCGACCATCACAACGGTCAATCAGCCAGCCATTGAAATGGCCAACTTGGCAGCAGAGTTACTGCTGAGTCAAATCAATAAAACAGGAAAAGAGGATACAAGTGTGCATCGCTTGAAACCGACTTTGCTTTCAAGGAATTCTTGCTAGAACCGGATGTAAGAATTTCCGTGAAAAAGAAAGCGCTTTTTTACGGGAATTCTAAACCGATTTAGTTATAGGTCATATAGGCTTTACTCTTGGTTATTAAATGGAAACGTTTCCAAAAATGCAGCTGCATTTATTGAAGCGTACAGGGGGGTACTTTATGTTTTCAAATGGTAGAGGAATGGTCATCGTTTTCTTATTCTTGGCTGGGGTAATAAATTATCTGGACAGATCTGCACTGTCTATTGCAGCTCCGTTCATCCAAGATGATTTATCTTTAACAGCAACACAGATGGGAATTATTTTTAGTAGCTTTTCAGTTGGTTATGCCATATTTAACTTCCTTGGAGGAATGGCGTCCGATAGATGGGGTGCAAAGCTTACGCTTTTCGTGGCGATGATCGTTTGGTCTTTATTCAGTGGTGCACTTGTACTGGCTGTCGGTTTTGCGAGTATGATAGTCATCCGCATACTGTTTGGGATGGGAGAAGGCCCTCTTTCTGCAACCATCAATAAAATGGTGAATAACTGGTTCCCGGCGAATCAGCGGGCATCTGTCGTTGGTTTGACGAATAGCGGGACGCCGCTTGGTGGCGCGATTGCAGGTCCAATAGTTGGATTTATTGCCATCTCATATGGATGGAGAGTTTCTTTCATTGCCATTATGATAATTGGTCTTATATGGGCGATTTGCTGGTGGAAGTTCGTTAAAGAAAAACCACAAGAGTCAAAAGAACAGAAACATACGGGAAAATCTTATGTAGCGGCAACATCGGAAGGAAAGGTGAAATTCACCTTTTATTTAAAACAAAAAACGGTTTTATTTACAGCTCTTGCCTTTTTCTCTTACAATTATATTCTCTTCTTTTTCTTAACTTGGTTCCCAAGCTATTTGGTGGATGCACGTGGCCTAAGTGTAGAAAATATGAGTATCATTACAGTGATTCCTTGGATTTTTGGATTCATCGGACTTGCTTTGGGTGGATTCGTGTCGGATTTCTTCTTTAAAAAATTCGCTCAAAAAGGTGTTTTATTCTCACGTAAGCTCGTGCTTGTAACATGTTTGTTCTTATCAGCTGTATGTATCGGTTTTGCCGGACTTGTATCCACAACGGTCAGTGCGGTAACACTTGTCGCACTTTCCGTCTTCTTCCTATATTTGACTGGTGCCATTTACTGGGCAATCGTCAACGATGTTGTCGACCCTGGTAATGTTGGATCTGTTGGAGGTTTTATGCATTTCTTGGCAAATACTGCAGGAATCATCGGACCGACGTTAACAGGATACATTGTCGATACCTCAGGCACATACACGGTTGCATTCTTACTTGCAGGTGGATTGGCCATCGTTGCATCGCTTGCAGTCATCCGTTTTGTACGACCGATAGTAAAGCCTGCGTAATAGATTGTTAGAATGGAAGTGTCTCCCAAAGGAAATATCAGGGGAAGACACTTCCATTTTTAATGAATTAAAACTTTTCATGTTTATTAGACATGCCTAGCGGATACGGTTTTCATTACGAAATGTAGCTGGTGTCTTTTCATTGTATTTCTTAAAGGTACGATAAAATTGGGGCATGCTTTCAAAACCACACATTTCGGCAATGTTGGCAATGGTGTGATTCGTTTCCAGTAAAAGTTCCTTTGCCTTGATGATCCTTTTCGTGTTTAGATACACGATTAACCCAATTCCAGTCGTTTCTTTAAAAACCCTGCTGAAATGAGCGGGACTGACCAAAGCTTTTTGTGCAAGTATCGTGAGCGTTAATGGTTCATCCAAATGTTCATTAATATAGATTAAAATATCTTTGATCCATTCTGAACTATAGCTATTGCCCTCGGGTAAATCTTCTTTGCCATTTCTCCGGGTACGGTATAAATCAAGTATGATTTGATGAACGATCAGCAAACAAGCATGCCTTGAGCCCATTGATTGGCTAGTTGTTTCTTGCAGGATGAGTTGTAGCTGTTCCTCCATCTTTACTTGTTCCTTTTGCGGCATTGATATTTTGTAATTCTTACTCTTTTTTGTCAGGTCAAACAAATTTAAATAAGAAAAAGAATCATCAACCATATCTTTATATATTAATGTGGGACTGAAAAAAATAATGGTGGAGGTAACAGGGTCGTCCTTATTGGGTAATGCCCTATGAATGGTATTATTGGGGATTAGGAATACATCCCCTTGTTGCATATCATAAAACACATCACCGATAAAAAACGTTCCTTTACCGTTATAAACATAAACAATTTCATAATAGTCATGCATATGATCGGACAATTCATTCTGAGGACTTTTCGTATCTTGATAGACAAAAGAAAATGGGAAGAGTAAATCATGATTTAATGCATTATGGATTTTTTTCATTTCGTTCATCTCCTGAATGTATATTACAACAAGAATGAGTATATTTATAGCAAAATATGCAATTAATATTTCAAAAATTGATGTTAAAATTATAATAGATTTAAAAATTAAAAAAATTCAAGCGGGAAAATGAAAGGGCTTTCTGAATGAATTGACGTTTGGTTTTGAACGTCTTCACTCATGATAAGGAGGGGACAAAATGAATAGATTTGTTCAATTGCATTCAAATGATGATGTTGTTATTTCCTTGGAGGGCATTCATAAAGGACAGAGCCTCCAGATTCAAACAGAAGACATGGGAATGATCCATATAAAGGCAAGTGCTGACATTCCTAAAGGGCATAAGATGTCAGTGAAACCGGTAAAACGAGGCGGGGACGTAATCAAATTTGGTTACTCGATCGGAAAAGCTAAAGAAGATATCTCAATTGGCGATTGGGTTCACACCCATAATCTAGCATCCGGTTTGCATGGTATATTGGATTATTCCTATCAACCTTGCAGTCAATATACAAAAGTGCAAAGTCAAAATCATACCTTCCAAGGGTATATCCGTGAAAATGGGGAAGTGGGTATCCGGAATGAAATCTGGATCATCAACACGGTTGGTTGCATCAATAAAACATGTGAAGTTCTCGCTAAAATGGGAAATGAGCAATTTAAAGATCGACAAATTGATGGGGTTCATCACTTTTCCCACCCCTACGGTTGTTCTCAATTGGGAGATGATTTGACCCATACACAGAAACTATTGGCGGCCTTGGCTCAACATCCAAATGCAGCAGGGGTTTTGGTTGTAGGATTAGGATGTGAGAACAATCAAATCGAGGCATTTAAAGAAGTCATAGGCGAATTTCCTCCAAATCGGATTAAATTTTTAAAAGCCCAGGAGGTTCAAGATGAATTGGAGAGCGGCTTACGTTTAATGGGAGAATTAGTGGAATATGCGGAAGGGTTCGTACGCATGCCCGTACCGGTTTCAAAGTTGAAAATAGGCTTGAAGTGCGGGGGATCTGATGGTTTTTCAGGCATTACCGCTAATCCGTTGGTTGGTGCGGTTTCCGACCTTATTGTAGAAAATGGCGGGACAACGATATTGACAGAGGTTCCTGAGATGTTTGGAGCGGAAACGATATTGATGAACAGGGCAAGAGATGAAGAAACCTTTAATAAAATCGTTGGCCTTATTAATGATTTCAAACAGTATTTCATTCGCCATGATCAGGAAATTTATGAAAACCCTTCACCCGGAAACAAGGAAGGCGGCATAAGTACGCTGGAGGAAAAATCACTTGGATGCACGCAAAAAGGCGGCCATGCCACGGTGGTGGATGTAAGCCCATATGGAGAACGAGTAGTGAAGCATGGTTTGAACTTGATCAATTCCCCCGGCAATGACCTGGTATCAGTAACGGCTTTGGCAGCAGCGGGCGCACATATCGTTCTATTCACTACGGGAAGGGGAACACCATTTGGCGGACCGGTGCCAACTGTGAAAATAGCAACGAATTCGGATTTAGCCAATCGTAAAAAACACTGGATTGATTATAATGCCGGGCGGTTGATTGAAGGTCAAAAGATCGATGAATTAAAGGACGATTTATTCCAATACATTCTTGAACTTTCATCAGGTAAAAAGAAAACGAATAATGAAAAATTCGGATATAGGGAGATAAGCATCTTTAAAGAAGGCGTCATTCTATAACGGGTGTACATATCTATTAAATTATTAAAAAGGAGTGTTATTCAGTGAAAAGTATTGTTTGTGAACAACCTTTTGAATTTAAGATGATCGAGTCGGAAAAACCAGTTCCAAATTCAGGGGAAGCTTTGATTCGTGTGCGGCGCATAGGAATATGCGGAACGGATATTCATGCTTATGGTGGTAATCAACCCTTTTTTAGCTATCCTCGAATACTTGGCCATGAACTTTCCGGTTATATTGAGTCCATACCGGAGAATGAATCAGGGCTGAATGTCGGGGATCAGGTATCGATCATCCCCTATATGGAATGTGGAAAATGCCTGGCTTGCAGAAGTGGAAAAACGAACTGCTGTACGGATATGAAAGTGTTGGGTGTACATGCTGAAGGCGGCATGAGTGAGTGGATGACGGTTCCTTATAATCATTTGGTGAAAACTGAAGGTCTTACACTTGACCAATCCGCAATGATAGAGCCTTTAAGTATAGGGGCTCACGCAGTTAGGCGCGCTGCTATTCATAAAGGGGAATTTGCACTTGTAATTGGTGCTGGTCCAATTGGCTTGGGAGTCATGGCATTCGCTAAAGAACAGGGTGCGAAGGTGATCGCAATGGATGTAAATGATGAACGCCTTGCGTTTGCTGACAAATGGGCAAATGTCGATTATACTTTGAACGTTTTGGAGAATCCAATGGAGAAATTAGCTGAATTGACAAATGGAGATATGCCAAGCGTGGTATTTGATGCGACAGGTAATGCTAGATCAATGATGGATTCATTTAAATATCCTGCTCACGGCGGAAGATTGATATATGTAGGTTTAGTTAAAGCGGATATTTCCTTTAATGATCCTGAATTCCACAGTAAAGAGCTTACGTTAATGGGAAGCCGTAATGCAACAAGGGAAGACTTTGATTATGTCGTGAATACGCTGAAAAATGATAAGTTGGATATGAGTCAATATATTACACACCGCGCACATTTGGATGAAATGATCAATCAGTTTGAAGGGTGGTTAACTCCTGAAGCTAAAGTGATCAAGGCCATTGTCGAAATATAAGCAAAAGCATTAGGTTTGCTGTCGTAAGGCTAACCACTTGAAACCACACTCGAATTGGATATTTCTGTTAGAAAGGAGTTCTTTGGACATGAACTTTAATAAAAGCCAACTGAAGGGTCTGAGTAAAGATACAAAAGCTGTCCAATATTCACATATGATGGATTTTCCCATAAAAGTATTGCAGATTGGGGAAGGGAATTTTCTTCGGGGCTTCTTTGATTGGATGATTTATGAATGTAATAAACAAGGCCATTTCCTGGGAAGTATTGCAGTTACCCAGCCACGCCCCTCAGGAAAAGGCAAAATAGAGGAAGTAAAGCGGCAAGATGGATTGTATACATTAATGTTACGTGGTTTTCACCAAGGGGAGAAAGTGGAACATACAGAGATCATTTCCGTTTTTTCGAAGGTAATTGATCCATATGGAGAATGGATGGATTTTTTAGCACTATCAGAAAACCCTACATTGGAATTTGTAGTTTCCAACACGACTGAAGCAGGACTCAATTACCAGCCGATTCCTTTGGAAGAAGGAATCCCGATTGAATCTTTTCCAGGAAAACTGACTGCTTTTTTATATCATCGTTATCTGCATTTCAATGGAGATGCGGAAAAAGGACTCACCATGCTTCCATGTGAGCTTTTAGAGAGAAATGGTGATTCATTGAAGCAATGTGTTCTTAACCATAGCAGGGATTGGGATTTGCCAAAGCCCTTCATGGAGTGGGTGGACCGGAACAATCTATTCTTAAACTCGCTTGTAGACCGTATCGTTACAGGATTCCCAGCTAATGAGGCGGAAAAACTATTTGCTTCATGGGGATATAAGGATACTCTGCTAAATACGGCAGAACCCTATCATTTATGGGCTATTGAAAGTGACCCTTCTATTGATGAACGTCTTCCCTTACAACAATCCGGATTAAATGTGCGTTGGGTTAAAGATTTAGTGCCTTATCAAATGAGGAAGGTACGGATTCTTAATGGTTCACATACCTTGATGGCTCCTTTAGGCATTTTATCTGGATTGGAAGAAGTAAAACAGGTAATCGATCATCCTGATTTCAACCGATTCCTGAGCAATGCCATCGAAAAGGAAATAATTCCTTCATTACCTTTTGATCAAAATGAGATGATGCTATATGGGGAAAGTGTTCTTGAGCGATTTAAGAATCCTTTTGTACATCACCTCCTGGCCGACATTTCGCTGAATAGTATTTCGAAGTTTAAGGTTCGTCTTCTGCCTACATTAGAGGAATATCATATGGCGAAAGGCAAGCTGCCCGACTGTATCGTCCGAGGTTTTTCGGGCCTGATCCGATTTTATAAGGTTCATGAACTAAAAGGGAGTTATATTGGTAAAAGCTTCGCGGGCAAAGTCTATGTTGTTAAAGATGATATAAAGACTATTGAATTTTTCAAGGAACAATGGCTTGGTTATGAGAGGGGAGAAATCCCGCTTAGACAATTGATAGAAGCCACCTTAAGTAATCAATATCTATGGGGGAAGGATTTGAGCGGTATCCCGAACCTTGGAAACGAATTATGCCAATATCTAGAAGGAATGATTGATGGAGATTATCCGTTGAAAGGATTCGGGCAAAGTTAAGTTCATGAATATCCTTCCTATCTCTTATTTTTTTCTTTATTTTATTTGTATTTTTGGTATACTGGATAAGTGATATAATTACTTGGTAGTTTCCTAATGGAAAGATATCAAAGGAATTACATATTCTTTATTCCCGTGAAGGGGAGTAGCGTCAGGGATAACCTGAAATAAAGTCGTCATTACGTGGGAATTCCACCGGCTTTATTGGCCTAATTCATTTAGTGCTTAGCGAGACCTTTGCCATATATGGCAGAGGTCTCTTTATTTTTGTATAAAGGAGGAAAATATGTTGGATTTTTTAACAGGTGAATTCATTTCAGGACTTTTAGCGATCATTATGATAGATTTGGTTCTAGCCGGTGATAATGCGATCCTTATTGGATTGGCTGCAAGAAAGCTTCCAAAAGATCAGCAAAAAAAGGTGATAATCTGGGGAGCGGTCGGGGCAATAGTGATAAGGATCATTGCCACGCTGCTGGTTGTTTGGCTCTTAGAGGTGCCTGGACTGCATTTAATCGGGGGATTACTTCTTGTATGGATTGCTTATAAGCTCCTTATCGAAGAAGAGGAACATGATTTGAAGCCTGCAGACTCTATGTGGGCTGCTATAAAAACTATCATTATTGCGGATGCTTTGATGGGATTGGATAACGTCCTAGCGGTTGCAGGTGCATCTCATGGTAACTTCACTTTAGTAGTGATCGGTTTACTTGTATCTATCCCAGTAGTGATGTATGGAAGTACTTTGATCCTGAAACTGATTGAACGTTTCCCAGTCATCATAATAATTGGTGCGGGAATACTTGGTTGGACAGCTGCTAAAATGATTGTAGCTGAACCCTTCATGCACGACTATTTTGCAAATCCCTTCATTAAATATGGATTTGAAGCGATAGTGGTGATTGGAATCCTGGTTGCAGGGACTTCAAGACAGAAAAATATAGAAAAAGCAAAAGCAAACAGAGAGAAAATGCAAATCGAACGTAATGGATAATGGACACAAAGAGACCTTTCTAAAATGAAAGGTCTCTCTTTTTTTCTATGCCCTCAATGATAAAAGTTGCAAAACAAGAAAAGGGAGTGCCAAAGTCCGCACTTTGGTACTCCCTTTTCCAAATATTTAAGGAATCGATAACATGCATTCCAATCACGATACCCGAGACAAATGATCATATGGAGCGTTCATTCTTTTATTAGTTTAAGTTAATCCATACACTTTTGACTTCGGTATAATTATCCAAAGCATAACTGCCCATTTCCCGTCCGATTCCACTTTGTTTATAACCGCCAAATGGTGAAGCGGCATCGAAGGCGTTATAACAGTTTACCCAAACTGTACCTGCCTTTAATTCATTAGCCACATAATGGGCTTTTTTTACATCCTGTGTCCATAAACCAGCAGCCAATCCATATTCAGAGTTATTTGCACGGTTTATCACATCATCCAAATCGTCAAATGGCATGGCGGCTACAACTGGACCGAAGATTTCTTCTTTAGCGATTGTCATTTCATCTTCAACGCCTGCAAATATTGTAGGTGTTACAAAATAACCCTCTCCTTGTCCGTAATTGCCCCCGGTAACCACTTCGGCTCCTTCAGACTTTCCTTTTTCAATATAACTGCCCACTCTTTCCAATTGTTCACTGGATACCAACGGCCCTATCTGGGTAGTTGGATCAAGACCGGCCCCTTGTTTAATGTTTTTTGCATGGGACACTAAGTCAGCTACCACGTTGTCATAGGATTTCTTTTGAATGTACAGGCGGGAACCGGCACAGCAAACTTGTCCTTGATTAAACATGATGCCCATTAAAGCACCAGGAATGGCTTTACTCATATCTGCATCCGGTAAAATGATATTAGGTGATTTTCCGCCTAATTCCAACGAGATTTTTTTCACAGTTCCCGATGCTTGGCGCATGATCATTTTACCTACTGAGGTTGAACCGGTAAAGGCAATTTTATCGACATCTGGATGGTCTACAAGCGGTGACCCTGCTGTTTCCCCAAATCCAGGTATGACATTAAGAACGCCAGGAGGAAAACCAGCTTCAAGCGCCAATTGACCTAAATATAATGCTGAAAGCGGCGTTTGCTCCGCTGGTTTTAAAACAATCGTACATCCGGTTGCCAGGGCTGCGCCTAATTTCCATGCGGCCATAAGTAGAGGGAAATTCCAAGGGATGATTTGCCCAACCACTCCAACTGCTTCATGGCGGGTATAGTTGAAGTAATTCCCAGCAACAGGTATTGTTTGTCCCACTATCTTAGTGGTCCAACCAGCATAATAACGGAAGTGATCGATTGCAAGGGGGACATCGGCATTAGTCGTTTCGCCAATTGGCTTGCCATTATCCAGGGTATCCAATTGTGCTAAAGCTTCTTTATGTTCCTCCATGAGGTCCGCTAATTTATAAATGAGGCGACTGCGTTCCGATGCACTCATTTTTTTCCAAGGACCGTTGTCGAAAGCCTTACGGGCTGCTTTGACTGCTTTATCTACATCTTCCGGACCTGCTTCACACACAACCGCTAAAACCTTGCCGTTTGAAGGATCAAGAGTCTCAAAGGTTTTTCCTGAAGCAGCTTCCACCAATTCCCCATTAATCAAAAGCTTTTTAGTACCCTTCAAGAATTCTTGCACTCGTGGATTAAGTTTAATAGTTTGTTCCATGTATAATACCCCTTTTCATTTGGATTTTAAGTTCGATCATAAAATCTGTGCAATGGCGTTCCTCTAAGTAAAAGGATCAGGTATAAGTTTATGTTTTCGATACATTTCTCTTTAGCTGCTTGCAGCATGTCTCAATATCTTTAAAAACGGGATTACTTGACTTCGTTCCCCCCTTATCAAAAAGGAATCAATTTCTCGACATGTAATTATGCAAGACTTATGCCAATAACAAATAACCAATGAAACCAGTTAAAGAAGGTGGTAGAGGGATATGGGAAGGTGCCGTTTTGTTCCATATTGGAACAGTCAGGTGTTCCAATATGGAACAAAAAAGGGAAGTAGTTCGCAGGTGGCTGCTTTCACTTTGGTGGATATCTGAATTTTCTGTTATAATTAAGTTGAATGAACGAATCCTAAATGCTCTGAAATTTTGCATAGAATTTCATAAATGAAATTGAATAAAAAACAGTGGCCATTTTACTGGATTATACATACGGGAGGATTATTCAATGTCTGTTAATATTAGCGCGGATAAAGGAACCATACCGGCATTTATTCAAGAATCATGGCAGCGGTGCATTTCAAAGGGACTCCAGCCAAGCATGATGGATAAGGAAGATATGCTTGGAGCATTTGAGTTGGCCGAATACCACGATCGATATGCTGAACTCCTGTACCATTCTTCCCCCATTTTAGAAGAAGTTTATCACTCGATTAATGGTTTGGAGTCCATATTATTACTTGCTGCTCCTGAAGGATATATCATCGAAACAGTTGGAGATCCAGCTTTCATTCGCCATGCAGATAATGTTTCCCTGAGAAAAGGGGCCAATTGGCTAGAGGAATCAAAAGGAACAAATGCAATAGGAACTGCCATAGTAGAGAAAAACCCAGTATTGATTCATGGCAGTCAACACTTTCATCAGGATAACCATTTCCTTACTTGTGCCGCATCACCCATTTATCACCCCGATGGGCATCTGCTGGGTGTTTTGAACTTAAGCAGTCATCAACAGAATTATCATCCTTTTTCCATTAGTTTAGTTCAGAGGGTGGCTGATAGCATCAAACAAGCACTATTATTGTCCCATACACAAAAAAGGGAGAAAAACCTTTATTTTATTTATGATTCGTACCCTGATCCGTTAATTACTCTTGATAAAGAGGGGAAAGTTACAGATCTCAATTTAGCGGCGTCACATGTTATAGGCACATTGAAAAAACCGGTATCGAATATAATATCAGGAACAGACCCACTTGTTTTAGAACAGAAGGTATCAATTAAAGACCAGGAATTTTTGGTTCAAACCCTTGGCAATAATATAGAACATCAATCATCCGTGATTGTGCGGTTAAAAAAACAAAAACTGAATGATGGTTTAACAACTAATCGTTATCAATTTACAGATATAATAAGTAATGATCCGCAAATGAATCAAACCATATCCATTGCTAAAAGAGCTGCAGCGCTTGATATCAGCCTGCTAATCACTGGAGAAAGCGGAACGGGAAAAGAACTGTTCGCTCAATCCATTCATGGGGTTAGCTTAAGAAGTGATAAGCCATTCATCGCCATCAATTGCAGCGCAATTCCTGAAAACTTATTGGAAAGTGAGTTATTTGGGTATGAAAAGGGTGCCTTTACTGGCGCAAAAAGCGGCGGGCATAAGGGGAAGTTCGAAGCGGCAGATGGCGGAACCCTGTTTTTGGATGAAATCGGGGATATGCCGCTTCAAGCTCAAGCGACACTGCTCCGTGTGCTTCAGGAACGATGTGTGACGCGTGTCGGCGGACATGCTTCCATTCCCATTGATGTAAGGGTCATTGCCGCCACCAACAAAGACTTACAAAAAGAAATTGAAGCTGGAGAGTTCCGTGCAGATCTATTTTTCCGCCTTTGTGGATTATCTTTAAAACTTCCAAATCTAAGGAGTCGTAAAGATTTATTGCTGTTAGCAGAATACATTTTAGCGGATTTACCTTATAAGAGCGAACATACCGAACTAACAGACGAAGCTAAAACATTCATTTTGGAATATTCGTGGCCAGGAAATTTCCGTGAATTACAAAACGTGCTCGGTCAGGCTGCATTCCTAGCAGATAATGGCCCGATTAGAAGGGACTTGCTTGTGGCACTTTGTCCTGTTTCTTCTATTACACATGAGGAAGGGGCAAATGCCGATCGAGAACCAAGAAACTTTCAAGAACAAGAAACCCAATTTATCAGAAATGCATTGGAACAAACAAATGGAAATATCAGTAACGCCGCGAAACAACTTGACATCGGCCGAAATACGCTTTATAGAAAAATGAAAAAATATGGAATCAACTATCAAAAGTAAGAGTTTCTTCGTATATAAAAAAACATGTATGATGCGTTTCCTTTTTATGACAATGTCGGATTTCCGACCTGATTTGGTCGGTTCTTTGTTATCGTAAGTAACTATATGCGGACCAGCATACCTTGTCTCCTTATAAGCTACATTTCACCTTGAAAAACAATAAATAATGAAGTGCAGGAAATCAAAATCTCATATAGAATGATGTTATTGATATAGTATCTAAAATTCCGCAAGGGATGTGTGGTCAATAGTATGAAGTTGTCATCAGAACATAAAAAGTATAAACATGTATTGATTCAATATTTGGAAGAAAATGAATTAGCGTTTTTAAATGAATGGAACGAGACTATTAAGATCAATGAAATAGACCCCTACAAAGAAAAGATTAAAGAAAATGGTTATGGGATGTACTCACTGGTCATCCAAACGTTCAAGGAGGTATTGTCTGATGATGTGCTGATAAAATTGGCTTACCAGGTTGCAAAAGAACGTCTTGAAGCAAATATCAACATTGGGGATTTTCTATATAATATCAATTTGGGAAGAAATATCATAATCAGAAATGTTTTTGGGGCCAATATCCCAATTATTTATATGCAGAAATTCATTAATGACATCAACCTGCACTTTGATACGTTCAGCTACCATGCAGTAACGAGATATACGAATCTTACAAATGAAGTGATTGAGGAAAAAAAGTCTTATATTAGTGAAAATCACAAGGATAAATTAGCGGTACTGGGTCAGATATCATCAAGCTTTGTACATGAGTTTCGAAACCCTCTTACAGCTATCATGGGGTTCAATAAATTATTGAAGAGGGAGAATCCGAGCTTGAAATATTTGGATATCATTGATTATGAGTTAAATCAGCTGAATTTCAGGATAACCCAATTCCTCCATACCTCTAAATCTGATTTTAATGAGGAACAAAGAGAGGAAATTTCCGTGTTAAAGTTAATTGAAGAAATACAAGAACTGACTTATGCAAATATTGTGGATGCCAGCGTTAATGTGGAAATAGATATTTATCCAAACTTTGTCATGACAGCGAGCAAGGATGGGTTAAAACAAGTGTTCTTGAATCTTTTTATAAATTCCATTGATGCCTTAAAGGATAAGGAACATCCTAGAATTTTGAGGATAAACTCTATAATTGAGGCGAATGAAAGAATAATTCGAATTTCAAATAATGGACCGGCCATTGCCAGTGAATTGATCGAATCTATTTTTGAGCCTTTTGTCACAACGAAGGAGTTAGGAACGGGAATTGGATTATACGTATGTAAAAAGATCATTGAAAGTAATGATGGATATATGAATTGTGTCTCCAATGAAAATTCAACCACATTCAGCATCCATTTCCCCAAAGTTCAGAACTGAATTTATTAGGGGTTAATACACATATAGTGACATTACATACAGCATTATATACATATCATATTTTCGACGCTTGTACATAGATATTTGATTAATAGTGGAAGGTCATTCCGGGTCTGCCGGTATATTACATAAATCATTCTCAGTTAAAATAAATCTATTTGGAAGATGCCAAGAAATCATAATGTGGATTTTAGCATCTTTTTTTTATCCCTGTTATTTTTCAATATATATGTTTGTCGAAATTTTAAAAGAAAACAATTAAATTGTCATTTTTTAATTCGATTGTGAATCAAAAAGGGCCAATAATTAATATCTGAATCGAAAATTGAATTAATGATTCAATATCGAATCGTTTTAAATTCATAAAAGCGATAAACACTACTAAAATAACTATCCTTTTTTTGGCATGGATATTGCTTTTATAAATATATGTATAAAATTATTAGTGAGAGAGGGTGCTTTTATAAAAAAAGAAGAGAGAGGAAGGAATAATAGAGCTGGGTAACTATATTTTCACATAAAAGGACTTCACTCAACAAAAAGCAAAAAGTGCAAAATCAACCGGAACATTGTACTTTCCGTGTATTTCGTTGAGGGGCTAATGGTAGGAGTATAAAAAGAAAGCGGATACAGTTAATAGAGTATATACTGTGCAATATACATATATCAATTGTGAATTTGGCCTCATTAAAACTAATGATGAAACGAGATAAGGTTGTAACATTTTTTTGAATGAAAGATTTCTACTAGGGTACCCATGAGCAGTGGCTTACTGCTTACAAAACGGTAAATAGACAGTTTTAAAGGATGGTGACAATAGTGGCACTTCAAACAAATGAATTGAAACATGGTCTCAAGACCAGGCATGTCACAATGATTTCTATTGGCGGGGTAATTGGGGCAGGACTATTTATCGGAAGCGGAACAATAATAGATTCAGCAGGACCTGGTGCTATTTTATCGTATATAATCGCAGGATTGATGATCGTACTTATAATGCGCATGCTGGGTGAAATGGCTGTGGTAAATCCTGATAGCGGATCCTTTTCAACATATGCACATCAAGCATTTGGTCCCTGGGCCGGATACACGATCGGCTGGTTATACTGGTTCAACTGGGTTATCATCATTGCTATTGAAACTACGTTATTGGGTACTATGATTCATGATTGGTTTCCTGGTATACCTATGTGGGCTGCCAGTCTATCTTTCCCTATATTAATGATGGTTACGAATATCTATTCAGTCAAAGCTTATGGGGAATTTGAATACTGGCTAGCTTTCATGAAAGTGGCTGCCATTGTTATATTCCTCTTCCTGGGTGCCGCCATGATTTTTGGATTTGTTCCAGGATATGATTCACCAGGACTTTCAAACATTACTGGGGATGGAGGATTTTTACCAAAAGGTTTTCTGCCTGTCCTACTTAGTGTGATATTCATTACCTTCTCTTTATCGGGAAGTGAGGTAGCTGCCATTGCTGCAGGAGAGTCTGAAAACCCTGAAAAAAATATTATTAGAGCCATAAACAGTGTTGTATGGCGTCTGCTTCTTTTCTTTGTTGGTTCAGTGACCGTGTTGGTTCTCGTAATCCCCCAGGGGGCTGAAGATTTACTAAAAACCCCCTATGCTAGCGTATTTGATATGGCAGGCCTTCCGGCAGCGGGTCAAGTAATGAATATCGTAGTCTTCATTTCATTGCTTTCTGTTTTGAATTCAGGGCTATATACAAGCTCCCGTATGTTATATTCTTTATCAAAAAAAGGTGATGCACCGAAAATCCTTTCTCGTGTGAATAAGAGGGGAATCCCGATTTGGGCGTTAATGGCAAGTGTTTTCTTTTCTTATGTGTGCACGACATTTAAATTTGTTTCTCCTGATAAATTGTTTGCTTTTCTCGCAAACAGCTCTGGAGGAGTTACTATGATCATGTATATCTTTATCGCTTTTTCTCATCTATATTTACGGAAAAAGACGGAAAAAGAAAATCCCGGGACACTCAAAGTGAAAATGTGGCTATTCCCTTATTTAACCTACGCGACAATTGCCGTATTATTTATTATATTCGTTGCTCAGGCGTTTATTGAATCCATGAGATTGCAATTCTTTCTTACAACCCTTCTCACGATGCTAGTAATTGGATCATACTTTCTGTTTTATCATAAGAAAAAAGTAATAACTCCTGAACAAGAAGCAACACTAAAAAAAATTCACGTTAAGGAAGGGTAACGGATGTAGTCGATTTTTTTGCAAATACAGAAAGAAAAGATTGACTATTCTAATAAAATGCTGCTCTTAGTGGGCAGCTCCGCTTCTCGACAATAGGGGTTCCGAAATAGTCTCATCCTGAACCATGATTTTAAAAGAAGATTTAGTTATTCTTCATGTTTTTTTGATTTTTATTATAGCGATGAAACCCTTACTAAATTGAAGGAATTTGCGAGACTCCTGTCGAATAACTGGCTAGCTTAGACCCCGTAGGCGCTTGCTTTGATGAGGCTTGGAAGACAGTCGGCGGAAAGGGAGCGGGTTTCTGAAATCACTGGAACGTTTTTAAAATAAAAAAACTGCAGGCAAAGACTCTTTTGAATTTGTCTTCAGTCTGAGCTGCTCTTAGTGGGCAGCTTTTTTCTGGTCCAAAAAATGATCGCATTTCAGGGGGGATTTGAGGGTGTTCAGAATTATGACTGTTATCACACCTGGAGGATTATTAGAGTGGTAGTAGATTATGATACTCATTCATTTGCAACTTTGAAATCCTTTGCTAGAATATAATCTATAGAAAAGATTAGGAGTGGTGACTGTGGCTGAAACTCCAGCTGAGGATTTGATTCATTATATTGCACCAAAAGGAGAGTATATCCCTTTTTTAGATGATACGGACTATATCGCTAAAGGATTGGAATGGAAATTATTCACTGCCCGTTCGGTAAAAAGAGAACTATTATATAAAAGCGGCAGTTTACAAGCAAAAGTCAAATTGGCAGGTTATGAGCAATATGGAAATGGTCTTGACACAATAGTCGTTGAATTTGAAAATGGTAAGCTTAGTTGCATTCACCCTTCCTATTTAAAGGAAATGCAAAGCTCCAGTTTCGGAAAAGAATTGTTAAGTGGACCGGTTTCCGAAACATCTGCAGATCCAAGTGAAACTGAGCAGGTGATTGAAGCACCAATTACGGAAAACTCCGATCAGCTAAGTGAAGAACCAAAAAAAGCAAAAACCAAAACTAAAAAGACGACAGCAAAACCTAAGTTGGACTTACCTGGGGAAAAAGTGCATTTCACTGCAACCGTCAAGGAGTTCACGGCGAAAATGAACCATTTCACTGGTGAAGAAGATGAAGTAATACTCTTGGAGAATGTCAAAGTGACAACGGAACCTGAATTGACTATCGGCGATGCTTGGTGTGGTTATAGCAAAACACTAAAAAAAGCTGAGCTCGAAGAAGGGGACGCAATCGAATTTGATGGAAAAGTGGTCGACAAAAAATACAATAAAGAAATACGGTATAAAATAAATAATCCATCTAAGTTAGTGAAAAAGGGGATGGAAGCTTAAACGCAGAAGATAGGGAGTAAGCCACCGCTTACTCCCTTTTTTGTTGCATTAATCAGTTTTCTAAAGAAATGAATGCCCATTGTGAACTTATTAGAATAGATGAGTTCATTCCTGGAATATATTCGTTTGTGGGAGATACACCTTATAACCATTCTCCAATCGTATGGTTAAGGGTTTCGCTTTTGTGGTTTCATATATTCCAGTGTTGGGGATAATACATTATGATAATGGATTTATAAAAAGATTAGGGGGGGTTTTTATATGAAAGAATTATTTCGGTTATTAAAACAAGGTAATAAATCGGCGTTCATTGCTGCCTGTGTGAATAGTATCATCGCTGTGCTAAAGGGGATTGCTTATTTCATGACAGGGAATGTCGCTATGTTTGCTGAAACTTTACATACTTTGGGGGATGCTGCGAATCAGTTTTTCGTCTTCATTGGTTCCGCACTAAGTAAAAAGTCACCAACTGATCGATTCCCTGATGGTTTTGGACGTTTGGTTAACCTCGTATTATTAGGGGCAGTATTGGTTGTCGGGATCATGTCTTATGAAACGATTAAAGAAGGGTTCCATCACATTTTGCACCCTGCAGAATCAACTGGTATCCTTATTAACTTGTCCGTCCTTTCGTTAGCGGTTGTGTTGGAATCATATGTATTATTTAAAGCGATGAAAGAAGTGGTGCATGAAACTGGAATCGAAGCTAAAGGAGCAGCCGTCATAGTTAAGAGCTTCTCTGGTTTAAAAAGAGCAAAACCAGCGACGAAATTAGTATTCATGGAAGATATGGTAGCAACCGGTGGTGGGGTACTTGCGATAATTGCCATTTTATTAGCAAACTTCACGCCCTTCATTCAAGCGGAAGGAGTTGCATCCGTCATGATCGGTCTTGGAATGTTCTATGTGGTTGGAAGGGTTTTTCTTGATAATGCTGCAGGTGCTCTTGGGGAAGCCGATATTGAAATGCGCCAAAAAATTGGAACTATGGTCATGGATGATCCAGACGTTAGGGATATACAGAAACTGGCCGTTATAAAAGAAGGGGAAGACTTTCATGTTGAACTTGAAGTTGAACTTGATCCCCATATTTCAATCGCCCAGGCGGATGACATCAAAGATCGGTTGTTTAATGAGATATTCAAGGAAAGAGGAGTAACGGATGTCATTATAGAATTTGATGAAAATGATGGTGTTCCAAAATGGGAAGGTCAGATAAAAAAAGAATTGAATGAAATGAAAAAAAACATGGAGTAGAATATGTTTAAATTGGCGGAATACAAAGTGTCCGGATAAGGATATTTGGTTGATTATAAAAAGCATGACACTAATGGTAATGCCTGTTCAATTCTTCACGTACTTTCCTTCCGTATGCATTATAAGCTATCATGGACTTAGTTACATAAAGAAGGATTATGGAAGGGTGAATAAGAATGGAGAAACAAGATATTAAGCTAGTTGCACTTGATATGGATGGCACGCTGCTCAATAAGGCTGGAGAGATATCTGAAGAAAATCGGAGAGCGATAAAAGAAGCCGAAGATCAAGGGATTTTTGTTGTATTGAGCACAGGAAGATCCTTTGCGACATGCAGTGATTTTGCAAAGTCAATGGAACTCCAATCATACCTCATTACGGTAAACGGAAGCGAAATATACGATAATCAAGGAAAACTGGTGGAAAGGAATATCGTCGATAGTGAGTCCATACAATGGATGTGGGAATTAAGTCAAAAACATGGTACACATTTTTGGGCAATTAGTTGCGATAATATTTACAGGGCTGAAATGCCTGAAAAAATCCATGATTCGCAATGGCTTAAATTCGGATTTGATACAAATGATGATGAAGTCCGCCAAATCATCATGGGTGAACTGGTATCAAAAGGAAACTTTGAAATAAGCAATTCAAGCCCAACGAATATTGAAGTGAATGCCATGGGCGTCAATAAAGCGAAAGCGATAAAGCTTGTTTGTTCATTGCTCGATATTACTATGGATAATGTTATGGCAGTAGGTGACAGCCTTAACGACCTTGCAATGATTTCTGATGCAAAAGTGGGTGTGGCAATGGGAAACGCCCAAGAAATTGTGAAAGAAAAAGCAGATTGGGTTACAGCAACAAATGAAGAAGATGGTGTGGCTAAGGCCATTCGTAAATGGGCGCTTTCAAATTGAATCGACACTGTATATGGGACGTATTCCATATACAGTTTTTTATTGAAATGGCGCTGCATGACAAAGAGATTCTGCCGTTGAATTAATTTCTTGAAAATTGTGTATTTTAGAAGTATGATAATCTAGTAGTGTTATATTTTGGTAATATATTAAAAATGGGAGGTTTCAAGATGACAAGAAGTTTGCCTGAACAGTGGTGGAATCAATTATCTTTACCAGTTATCTCAGCACCTATGTTTTTAATATCCGGTCCTGAGTTAGTGAAAGAATGCTGTTTGAATGGGGTGATCGGTTCTTTTCCAGCGCCGAATGCGCGGCCGATAGAGGTATTGGATAAATGGATGGGTGACATAAACGACACATTGATTGAAGCAAAGGCTAAAGAACCAGGCTCAAAGATTGCTCCATGGGCAATGAATATGGTTGTTCACCGTACATATAGCCGTCTTGAAGAAGAGTTGGAATTGGTCAAAAAGCATCAGCCTCCCATCGTCATTACATCTTTAGGTTCACCAAAACATGTGGTGGATGTCGTACATAGCTATGGCGGCTTGGTCTTTTCTGATGTCAGCTCTGTGGATTTTGCAAAAAAAGCTGCGGAGTCAGGTGTGGACGGATTGATCTTGGTTGCTGCGGGAGCCGGTGGTCATGCGGGTGAGATAAATAGCTTTGCTTTCGTTGACAGCGTAAGGACATTCTGGGACGGAATCATTTTGCTTGCTGGATCCATCAGTACTGGTCACAGTATCCTGGCAGCTCAGGCTGCAGGAGCTGATCTTGCATATATGGGTACTCGTTTTATCGTGGCAAAAGAGAGCAGGGCAAATGATGAATATCGTGAAATGCTTGTAGATTCAAATCATGATGACATAATCTTGACTGATGCATTTTCAGGCGTTAATTGTAATATGCTTAAACCGAGCATCAGAAAGGAAGGCATGGACCCAGAACAATTAGCTAAAAAAGAAAAGGTCGATTTTGACAGCATGTCCAAATCATCTGATTCTAAAGCCTGGCGTGATATTTGGTCAGCGGGTCATGGTGTAGGGGCGATTAAAAAAATAGATACCGCTGCCGGCATCATTAAACAATTAGAAAAAGAGTATCAGGAGTCCTTAAAGAAATTGACCGGGCAGGCGGAAAAATTAAAGGGCATTATATCAAAATGATATGAAAGCGCTTCATTTAATTATGCAAATATAGCTAATTAAAAAGGGTATCCATTATGGATACCCTTTTTTGCCACGTAATATCAGAGGTAATTTTACCAGCTAGTAAGGTTTTATTCAGCTAAAAAGGCAATCCACATAGGATATAAAGAGAAAAAATATTGATAAAAAGACGGATAAATGTTATATTATTTTCGTGATAATGACCGAATGAACAATATAGTCATTAGTTATTATTTGTTTAAAAAGTAATATATATTAAAGGTTTAAGATAAAGAATTTTAAATATATATTGCAGAAGCAAATGACTTAAATATGTATTCTTCAATCCGTTTTTCACCGAGATAGATTAAATAAACGGCATATTCGTCGTATAGGAGGGCTTGGTAAGCGTGTTAAAATCCTTAAAGGGTGAATTTTTAGCCATAATAAAACATCCTATGATACTCATTTCCATAATAGGGATCATTCTGATTCCCTTATTATACAGCGGCACGTTCCTGTGGGCATTTTGGGACCCATATGGTAAGGTGGACCAATTGCCTGTTGCCATTGTCAATATGGATGAGGGTGCGGAGTTCAATGATTCGGAACTTACAATAGGAAAAGATTTAGTCAAGGAGTTAAAGGAAAAGAAGGATTTCGATTGGCATTTCGTCAGTCAAAAAGAAGCCAATGAAGGCCTGAAAAATCAAGATTATTACATGAAAATAGAAATCCCGAAAAACTTTTCGAAAAATGCAACGACCTTACAGGATGACAATCCGGAAAAACTTGATTTAATTTATACGTCCAATGAAGGGTTCAACTATATATCCACAAAAATAGGTGACGCAGCTTCGGAGAGAATCAAAGGGGAAGTTTCGTCAGCCGTTACAAAAACCTATGCGGAGTCAATGTTCGATAATTTGAACGAAGTGGCTGACGGACTCAAAAGTGCCAGTGATGGAGCTGGTGAATTGAAAGATGGAACAGATACAGTGAAGAACGGATCAAGTGAACTTGGTGAAGGGATTAACTCAGCTAAAGAAGGTTCCAAAAAAGTGGATGAAGGAATTGATTCCCTTCATTCAGGTTCTGTTGAAATCCATGAAAATCTGGAAAAGTTAGCTGAAAAATCATTGACCTTTTCGAATGGGGTCGGTTCGGCAGCTGCGGGATCAAAAGAACTTAATCAAGGGTTACAACAGTTTAGCTCTGGTGTTGGACAAATGAAGGATGGGCAATCAGAGCTTTTGCAAGGAGCCAAGAAATCTGAAGCTGGAACTGGTGAATTGGCCTCCGGACTGCAACAGTCAATAGAGGGCTTCAATCAAATTGAAGAAAAGCTGCCCGCTTTGACAGAGGGTGCAAATGGTGTGGCTGCTGGCGCTGCTCAGCTTTCAGGTTCATTGTCTGAATGGAGCGCAGCATCGAACGAAGCAAAAGAGGGGGCATCTGAAGTATCGGCAGGTTTGGATGAGGTTATTTCAGGATTGAAACAACAATCTGAAGCTACGGATGATCCTAACGAGAAAGCGCGTTTGGAGGGAGTGATTTCTTCTCTAACCCGCATCAGTGAAGGAAGTAAAGGAGTTTCTGAAGGAGTAGGGAAACTATCAGCCAGTGCAAGTGAAATTGCTAAAGGCTCAAATAATCTTAGTGATGGAGCTAATCAGTTAGGTGAAGGTACAAGTGCATTAAGCGGTGGTTTCACTCAATTGAAGCAGGCTCAGGATAAACTTGCCAATGGGGCGAATGAACTGAAAAATGGTCAAGGTCAATTGGTGTCAGGTTTGACAACATTTGGTGAAAGTATAGATTCAGCCCAGAGTGGGCTTGGACAATTAACCGAAGGCAGCAATAACTTGGTAAGTGGGCTTGATCAGCTTGAAGATGGCTCAAAGCAATTATCAAGTGGAACTTCACAGCTTTCCGAAGGTTCGAAAGGACTGGTTACAGGAACGGATAAGTTGAAGGAAGGTTCATCCAGCCTTACTAATGGTATGGGAGAACTGGCGAATGGAGCCATTAAGTTACAAGATGGAATCGCCAAACTTTCAGATGGATCTGCAGAATTACATGACGAATTGAATGATGGGGCAAACGAAGCAGGCAAGATAAAATCCAATGAAGAAGTATATGATATGTTTGCAAGCCCAGTTAAAGTGGATAAATTACCAATTAATAATGTACCGAACTATGGCACTAGTTTTGCACCATATTTAATTTCATTAAGTTTATTTATCGGGGCTATCGTTCTGACGATCATATTCCCATTAAGAGATCCTGCTGTTAAACCTGCAAATGGATTTAGCTGGTTTATAAGTAAATACAGCGTCATGGCAATCATAGGAATTTGTCAAGCCATTTTGGTGGACTCGATTTTAATTTTAGGTCTTGGAATCAATGTTACGAGCCTGCCGCTATTTTTTGCAGTAAGCATTCTTGCTAGCTGCACATTCATGGCAATCATTCAATTCCTGGGTTCAGCCTTTGACAACCCTGGCCGGTTCATAGCATTATTGATTTTAATTCTTCAACTGACCAGCAGTGGCGGAACATTCCCAAATGAATTGGTTCCTGGCTTCCTGCAAGGATTCACACCGTTCTTACCGATGACTTATTCAATTAATGCTTTTCGTGCAGTCATCTCAACAGGAGATTATAGCTTCATGTGGCATAATCTTGGCATCTTGGCCATATTCCTCGTTGCGGCATTAATATTATCACTTCTTTACTTTATTTATCGGTATAAGAAATTGAACGGCGCATTAAATGAAAAACAGGAAGATGCAACTGTACATTGATCAAAAAACAGCGACCCATGACGGGTCGCTGTTTTTTGATCAATATCAGGTAATAATTGAAACGCAGGAAAATAAAAGTGCACCTTAAATAACACCAGCGTAAAGATATGTATTCCTGTTCTCATGAATAGCAATTTGCGATAAAACGGTTTGTTTGTGACAAAACTTTGGTGCAGCCTGAACGCGGAATTAAAAATATTGAATCATCTATACCCTTGTCTTTTGAGAAGCAGGTGCATATTTCTTCATCGGATTTTTAGCAATGACATCCTTTAAATAAGGATGACCAGAAGGACCGGGTTTTCTCATAAGTTCCATTAGGTAAGAAATATCGTCCAGAGCCCTGTGTGTCTGGAAATTGGTGATATTATGTGCCTGCAGTAATGTTAAGAGTTTACTATTCTCAAACCCGTATTGCTTCCAAGGTACATTCCGCATCGTACAGAACCACTTTTGATCATTGATTTCCGGATACATTTGGTAGAGAAAACTTCTATCGAAAGAAGCATTATGTGCAAAAATCGAATCGGCACGGGCAAAGAAAGATTTAATTTTTTCATCGTGAAAACTTTTTCCTTCGACGGAGCTGTATGGAATTCCATGAACTCTGTATGCTTGATCATAATCCCTTCTTGCTCCATAGGAGAGAGGCTCCCTTAAAAATGATTCCTGATCAATAAGATTAATAATTTCGCCTGTTTCACTGCTATATGTAAAGAGTATAAGAGCAAGCTCGATAATTTCATCGGAAGAGGGACGTAAACCAGTTGTTTCTACGTCAAGCACTAAACCTAATCTATTAGACAATTTTTTTTCCTCCAGTTGGGTTACATTCTTCTATTATAGCTGACATAGGATAGCTATTGAAAGTGTAATGATTGTTTTAAAGTATCATTTTTAACGTGAAAAAGATTAGGCATTCCTTAAAAATGATTGTTAAGAGCAAGGGTGAACTAACGATGCTAAAAAGAGGATAGAGATTGCTTTTTTCAAAGCAATCTCTATCTTCTTTAATCCATAGTAGTTCATAAGCATTGCAAAATGCTTTCCAATTCATGTTCGGCAATTTGTATGAATTCTTCGTTTTTTTTTGAAGACTATATATTGCAGTCCTTCTTCAGATTGTTGAAGATGAACCAGATTCTTACAGTTAAAAGATGGAGTTCCGCATATAAATATATGCTTCTATCGAATTACAAATGTTGATACCTTTAAGGGTATAATTTAATGATTCCTGATAATAATGAAGTTCAGTTTCATAATTCTTCGTTTTAAAATAGATGATCTTGATACTATTTAAAACTTCTATTTCCTGTTGATGAAGAATGACTCGTTTACCCATGGTAATCTGAATGGCCTCATTCAATAATTCTATAGACTATTGTTTGTCATTGTACAAATAAAAAAAAGAGATACCTTCATGCCATTTCAAGAATTGATAAAATGATATCGATTTTTCGGGTTCCGTTGCCATTTCTTTTTGGACGATTTCATAAATTGCTTCATAATTACGTGTACGTTTGTATTTGTTAATCAAAAGTTTAATGGTTTCTATGTAATTATAAATCGGTTCATTTTTGGTAGTGAAGAAATACTGCAGGTCAACTTTAAGTTTATCCGCAAAAAGTGCCAATTCACCAATGGTTGGAGAAGTGATGCTTCTTTCAAAATCTGACAGGACATTAGGTTCACTTATATCCTTAGCCAGTTATTCTCTTGTAAGATTTTGTTTTATTCGTAATTCGTTGATAACGGAGCCAACCTCTATTTTCATTACAATTGCCCCTTTGTACCTATGTATAGAATTCTATTTTAACATAATTTGATTTTATCAGTATAACTACATTACGTGTTTTCCTTGCGTACCCTACCAACAAAAAATATTGAAGCGATCAAATGCAAGACTTCTTTTCTATATAAAGTGAGAAAGGTCCCTGCATTTTTTTCTTGGAGTCTATAGTCAACGGATAATAGCAAGCTTTAGATTTGGAATTAAAGGATAAAAAAAGGAGGCGGCAATCTGCCACCTCTAACGTTTTTAATTTCCAATGAATTGCTGGGTCCAATAATGGGTGTATTTCCCTCCGGTCACATGCCCAATTCCAATATGTGTATAGTTCTTGTTCAGGATATTGGCCTTATGTCCAGGGCTGTTCATCCATGATTTCATGACAGCATCCGCACTAGGCTGACCTGCTGCGATATTTTCACCTGCGTACTTGTAACTGATCCCAAAGGATTTCATCATATCGAAAGGCGATCCATACCTGGGGCTTGTATGATTGAAATAATTACTATCTCGCATATCCTCAGATTTCAGAATTGCTACGTTGGAAATGGCTGTATCCATTTTAAGTGAAGGGAGCCCCGATTTTGACCGTTCTTCGTTCACTAAACTAAGGACCTGTTGTTCAACTGATTGACTTTCTTCACGATTAACTGTGTGGTTGGATGTGGGAAGATTTATAATTTGTCCGATTCGAATTTGATTAGCATCGTTTATAGCAGAGTTCGTTTTAAGTAATTCGTCAATGCTGACATCATATTCAGAAGCTATTTTCGTTAAGGTATCTCCTTTTGCCACCTCGTAAGTAGTGGCTCCCAGAGCAACTTTTGGAGATAATAGGGATAGTGACAGTGCTGAAAAAAGGATGATTTTCTTCATTTTAATTCCTCCTAGTAGAATATCTGGATTGGAAGTATAGTATGCTATAAAAATAGTTTTGTGTAAAATTAGCTCATTCACATTCTTTGTTGGTATGGGACAAAGGTATCGAATGGGAAGATGAATGTTAAGGGGCCATATAACCTGGAAGTGTTAAGGGTAAACCAAAATCATAGGGCTTTTTGATAGATTGGAAGATTTGTTTCATGTAGAAAAAGAATCATTTTACGTTTGCAGGCCATGTTTGTCAGGTTAAATAATAAGAACATCAAAACGATATAGTTATATGGAACTAAGTGAAAAATATCATCCTATTAGTACATTTATAATTGTTATGGCGGAAACGGATGGCTTAAAGTGCTATTCTTTCCCAAATAATAAGGGATTTGATTACAAAGGGAGGACATGAGGACTCGGCATTGTATGTTATGGAAAGGGATTTTTCAAAAATTTTTATCCATTAAGACAGGTATCTCTTCTTCGTGAATAGAATAAAGTAGACAGCTGAATATACGGAGGGATTCTTCGATGTGGTTTAAGGAATTGGAAACAGAAAGGCTGCGTTTAATCGAAATAGGTTACCATCATGCTGAGAGTCTGTTTGAAATACTCTCTAAGGATGAAGTGACCAAATATGATGGGATAGAAAGTTTAACTCGAGTTGAAGATGCCCGCCGCTTAATCGACTCGTTTAAAAGTGCTTATATAAACAGACGTGGGATGCGGTGGGGAGTCATTTTAAAGGATTCAGATAAATTCATCGGTACCGTTGGCCTGAATCAATTGAGTCTTGCCAACAAACGCGCTGAAATAGGGTATGAAATCCATCCTGAATATTGGAGGAAACACTTTACGTCTGAAGCTGTCAACGAAGTATTGCGCTATTGCTTTGAAGGATTGAGACTGAACAGAATCGCCGCTTTAACTTTCAAGGATAATATTGCATCCAGAAACCTATTGAAGAAATTTGGATTTAAAGAGGAAGGCAGTCTCCGAAGTTATCTATTTCTTCGTGAACAATCGCATGATGCCCTGGTATTTTCCTTGTTAAGCACAGAGTATTGTCAGTTACTGCAACAAAGTGTTCATTGATCATTATAAAATGAATATTAGTTTACTATATAGAAGATTGCAGCTGGCCGATAGTGCCAGTTTTTTATTTGTATAATATCTCTCCCATTAGGATCATTTTATATCACTAAGGGACAATATACATATTTTTCATGTTAAAATTAGAATGCGGATTCATTATTAAGTCCGGGTGGACATAAAAAGGAGAAAAATCATTGTGAAGATATTATTTCCGTTGCTTGCGGTCCTAGGCGGAATCACCATTGCCATACAAGGACAAATCAATGGTGGGTTAGGGAAAAAAGTGGGAGTTATTGAGGCTTCTTTCATTTCGTTTGGAATCGGAACACTCGCTTTATTATTCATTGTTTTGTTTGCAGGAAATGGAAATATTTCTGCCGTTGCGACTGTACCAAAATGGCAATTAATAGGCGGACTGTTAGGGGCTATTTATGTCATTGTGATAGTGTTGGTCGTCCCTCAGATTGGTGTGGCACCTGCATTGGTCGGGGTAATCGCAGGGCAGATACTGATCGGGGCAATCATTGACCATTTCGGTTTATTTGGGGGCGTACGCATCCCATTGGATGCGAAAAAGGTGGCAGGCATTTGCTTACTTTTCGTGTCATTATATTTATTTAATCATAAATAAGGAAGGGTCATTATTCATTGGATTTGACGAGTATATATAAGTGAAAAACTGATGGAAAATTTCTATTCCTACATAGTTATTATCCATTAATTGGGATATCTTTGGAAAGAACTCAATATTTTATTGAGAAAAAATATTATTCTACTAAAATATATTATTGAATTGGGAATGGTTTGCTAGGAAAGTGGTCTTAGTAACCAACCTCACTAAAATTATTAGAAAATTTAGAAAAAATAGACGAGCGAACTTATATGAATACTGGTATAAATGAGTTTGAAAAAATCTTTGGAAGTCGGAAGTCATTTTATATCAAATTGGTTATCATTTCTTTTTACCTAGTATCTAGATCGAATTGATTAGCAAATAATTACTATCTTGTGAAAAAGTACTCATCGGTTTATTGATTTTTTGATTTATTCGTAATATACTTAAAATTCAACATCTTTAATTCGAGGTATAGTACCCTTAGCGAGGTTGAAAAGAGGGTGATTTTTTACTAGTAAACTGCATTAATGCTTTTTTTAGGGAGAAATACAGATTTATGCAAACGGTTCGCTAGTTGTTTTTGGTGAATTCCTGCAATGAATGCTTCTAACTTTCCTCGCTGACATTATATGTACTATACGGAAGATTAATAGGTGGTAGAAGGATAATCTCTTAAATGGGAATATCCTAAGAAAGATTAAAGATGAGGGGGAATATTTTTTGAAAAAGTCTAAATTTTCAGTGCTTGCTCTTCTTATGGCCATCATGCTTATGCTTGCGGCATGCAACGGTGGTTCGAAGGAAACTTCGAATGAAAAAGAAGGCGGCTCGGGTGACTCATCCGGATCAAAAGTATTAAACGTAAACAACTCAAGTGAACCTGGTTCGCTTCACCCTGCCAATGCGCAAGGTACTCATGAATCATGGATCCTTGAACACACGTTTGAGGGACTGACAAAGAAAACAGAAGAAGGCAAAATCGTACCTGGTTCTGCAGAATCATGGGAAATCAGTGAAGATGGATTAACTTGGACATTCAAATTGAAAGATGGTTTGAAATGGTCAAATGGAGATCCGCTTACAGCCAATGACTTCGAATATGCTTGGAAATATGCTTTGAAACCTGAAACAGCTGCTGATTATGCTTATCAACTTTATTATCTTAAAGGCGGGGAAGCTTACAACAGTAAAAAAGGGAAGGAAGAGGACGTAGGCGTTAAAGCGACAGACGAACATACATTAGTCGTTACTTTGGAACAGCCTACACCATATTTCCTTGACTTGACTTCTTTCTATACTTTCTATCCAATCAATAAAAAGGTACAGGAAGAAAATCCAAAATGGGCTTTGGATGCAAAAACTCACGTTTCAAACGGTCCGTTCAAATTAACGGAGTGGAAACATAAAGAAAGCCTGAAAATCGAAAAGAATGAAAATTACTACGATAAAGATAAAATCAAATTGGATGCGGTTAACTTTGCTCTAATTGAAGATGAAAATACAGCATGGCAAATGTATCAGAGTGGCGAATTGGATATCGCTTATCCACTGCCAGTGGACGTGCAAGGTCAATTAGTTAATTCTGGAGACAAAGAATTCAAAAATGGCGCAGAACTTGCCGTTTACTATTACAACTTTAATACGGAAGTAAAACCTTTCAATAATGCAAAGGTTAGGAAAGCGCTTTCAATGGCGATCGAACGCAAAAAAATTACCGAAAATGTTGCTCAAGGCGGTCAAAAGCCTGCCTATGGAGTAATCCCGCCGGGCATTCCTGATGCAACTGGAGATTTCCAGGAAAATACAGGTAACCTATTTGAGGAAAACGTTGCTGAAGCCAAGAAATTGTTAAAAGAAGGTCTTGCTGAAGAAGGCATGAAAGAATTACCTGATTTTTCAATTTTGTATAACACTTTAGATACTCATAAGAAAATTGCTGAAGCCGTTCAAGGAATGTGGCGCGATAACCTGGGTGTTGAAGTGACACTTGAAAATGCAGAATTCCAAGTTAAGCTTGACCGTGAAAAAGCTGGCGACTTTGAAATTTCCCGTGCAGGGTGGGTTGGTGACTATGTTGACCCAATGACTTTCATGCTTTGGGAAACGGACGGTGCCTATAATGATGCAAATTGGTCGAACAAAGAATATGATGGTTTATTAAAAGAGGCAAAATCTACAATGGATCCAAAAGAACGCATGGCTGCTTTACATAAAGCAGAGGAAGTCCTGATTGAAGAAATGCCGATCCTTCCGGTTTACTTCTATACAAAACCATATATGGTTAAATCGAATGTTACTGGAGTCTATGCTCCGATTAACGCTTATCCGAACTTTATTTATGCGGATAAAAAGTAAGAGAAGGATAAAAGTGAAATGGGAGGTATGTCCGATAAAGGACATACCCCATTTTTCAATTGCGAATTTGAATATTTCATGAATTCATTTCCGTTTTCAACTCCTTAGAAAATCGATGATTGGGGTGATTACCATGTTGAGATATACATTAAACCGTTTTAAATGGGCGATTATTACTTTATGGGCTGTTATTACATTAACGTTCATCATAATGCATACGATTCCGGGAAATCCATTTGCAAAAGAAGGAGCTATGCCTCCTGCTGTTTATGAAAACCTTCAAGTCCACTATGGATTGGACAAGCCGTTGTTGACCCAATATGGAAATTATTTATTGGAAGTCGTTCAATTTGATTTTGGTCCTTCATTGAAATCCTCATCCATTTCTGTGAATGATTACATTTTGAAGGGATTTCCAGTGTCCTTGCACTTAGGGGCACAAGCATTGGTGATTGCCATCTTCTTTGGGCTAATTTTGGGTGTAGTGGCTTCACTGAAAAGAAATAAATGGCCCGACTATTTATCAATGATCATTGCCATCGTAGGGATTTCTGTTCCTAACTTTATCTTGGCGACTATTTTAATCAATTATTTTGCGATAAAATGGAATATATTCCCGGTTGCTACATGGGCGACATGGCAGCATACCATTTTACCATCCATTGCCCTTTCGATGATGCCGCTTGCTTTCATCGCAAGATTGATGCGGACAAGCATGCTTGAAGTAATGGGGCAGGATTACATTTTGACAGCAAAGGCCAAAGGATTGAAACGGAGCGGTGTCATAATCAAACATGCGATTCGGAATGCGTTATTGCCGATTATCACGATTCTGGGCATCCTTACGGCCAATATCGTGACAGGAAGCTTCATCATTGAACGTATTTTTGGTATTCCAGGCATGGGAGATATGTTCGTAAAGGGAATATCCAACAGAGACTACCCGGTCATTCTTGGTTCCACAATTGTGTATAGTGCGGTGCTTATCCTATTGATATTCATTGTTGATATAGCCTATACGTTGATTGATCCTAGAATTAAAGTGACGGGGGAGAAGAAATAATGGCAGATAAAGTGCATTTAACTGAAGATATGTTCCAACCCGCAGAAGACAACTTTAAGGAAGCTGAAAAAATAGCCAGACCTACAGTTTCATATTGGTCTGACGTCTGGCGTCGGTTTAAAGAAAATAAGCTGGCGATGACGGGATTTGTTCTTATAATCCTCTTGGTCTTGATGGCGATTTTTGGTCCATATATTAACGGATATACCTATTATGGACAAGATTTCGAGAAAAAGAATCTTAGCCCAAATAGCGAGCATTGGTTTGGCACGGATTCATCAGGAAGGGATCTATTTACGAGAGCTTGGTATGGTGCGAGGATATCCTTGTTCATTGGATTGATGGCAGCGCTGATTGACTTTTTAATTGGTGTCATTTATGGCGGGATTTCAGCCATTCGCGGTGGACGCACAGATAATATCATGATGCGGTTTGCTGAGGTAATCTATGCGATCCCATACCTATTGATGGTTATCTTAATGATGGTCGTATTAAAACCTGGTATTCTGCCGATCATCATTGCGATGTCGATTACAGGGTGGATTCCGATGGCGCGACTAGTACGGGGACAGGTTTTACAACTAAAAGAGAATGAATATATCCATGCTGCAACCATCTCTGGTGCCAATACGAGCTGGACATTAAGAAAGCACATGATTCCAAATACAATGGGACCGATCCTTGTCAATTTAACGTTGACTGTACCTACTGCTATTTTTGCCGAAGCTACACTTAGCTTTTTGGGACTGGGAGTGCCGGCTCCTCAGGCAAGCTGGGGAACATTGACAAGTGATGCTCTGGGAAGCATTCTGGTAGGGAATTTCTATCAACTTTTAATCCCTGCAATATTGATTTCCTTAACCATGTTCGCGTTCAATGTGGCTGGTGACGGATTGCAGGATGCCCTAGATCCAAAACTACGGAAATAATTGAGTCCTAACATAAAGATTTGATATTACTAGAATAGGAGGGACGATGATGGAGAACCTATTAGAAGTCAACGATTTACACATCACCTTCCATACTTATGCAGGAAAAGTGCAAGCGGTTCGCGGCGTGAACTTTGAAGTGAAAAAAGGGGAAGCCGTTGCCATTGTTGGGGAGTCCGGATGCGGCAAAAGTGTTACAGCGAAATCTATCATGAGATTACTGGAAACACCTCCAGCAGAGTATGGAAAAGGGGCGATAAACTTTGGCGGTAAAGACCTTCTTAAAATGAGTGAAACGGAAATGCAGAAGATTCGCGGAAATGAAATCAGCATGATTTTCCAGGATCCGATGACTTCACTCAATCCAACTACAAAAATCGGCAGCCAGATCATGGAAGGCATTTTAAAGCATAATAAAAACATGTCCCGGAATGATGCATACGAACGGGCGTTGGAAACGCTTAAATTGGTAGGTATTCCTCAGCCGGAAAAAAGGATGCAGCAATATCCGCATGAGTTTTCAGGTGGTATGCGCCAAAGGGCGATGATAGCGATGGCCCTTGCATGTGAACCGAAATTGTTGATTGCCGATGAACCTACAACTGCTTTAGATGTAACGATACAAGCGCAAATTTTGGAACTGATGAAAGATATCCAACGTAGAATGGATACTTCCATCATTTTAATCACTCATGATTTAGGTGTGGTTGCGGAAACTTGTGAACGGGTAGTCGTCATGTATGCAGGCAAGGTTGTGGAAACGGGGACAGTAGAAGCTATATTTTCAAACCCGCAGCATCCATATACAAGAGGTCTGCTTAAAACGGTGCCAAGGCTGGATATGGAAAAAACGGCTCCCTTGGTTCCCATAATCGGTTCACCACCGGATTTATTGGATCCGCCAAAAGGATGCCCATTTTATCCAAGATGTGAATCAGCAATGAAAGTGTGCAAAGACCATGATCCGGAGCTTGAAGAAGTGGAAGAAGGTCAGACAGCCGCATGCTGGCTGCACCACCCAATGGCAAAGGCAGCACAGGTACAAGCAACGACTAACGTATAAAGGAGGAGAACCAATGGTTTCACTGAAAAATAAGGCCGAAAAAGAAAAGACAGACAACGAAAATTCTCCTCTTGTTGAAATAAAGAATCTGAAGAAGTATTTTCCTATTGGTTCTCAATCTCTGAAAGCGGTGGATGGTTTGGATCTCAAAATCTATCCAGGGGAAACTGTTGGTCTTGTTGGGGAAAGCGGTTGTGGTAAGTCGACTGCAGGTCGTACAATCACTCGACTTTATGAACCGACAGATGGAGAAGTTCTTTTTCAGGGGAAAAATATTTTCGATTACAAACCCGGGGAAATGTCACATATCCGACGTGAAATACAAATGATTTTCCAAGATCCCTACGCATCCTTGAACCCAAGGATGAAGGTGGAGGAATTGATTGGGGAACCACTTGCCATTCATGGGATATCAAAAGGTAAAGAGCGAAGAAAACGGGTGGAAGACCTGTTAAAGCTGGTTGGTTTAAGTCCGGAACATATCACTCGTTTTCCGCATGAATTCAGTGGTGGACAACGCCAGCGTATTGGAATTGCAAGGGCTTTGGCTTTAAATCCTAAATTCATCGTTTGTGATGAACCTATTTCTGCCTTGGATGTTTCGATACAGGCTCAAGTGGTCAACTTATTAAAAGAGCTTCAAAAAGAAATGGGATTGACTTACTTATTCATCGCACATGATTTATCGATGGTCAAGTATATTTCAGATCGCATTTTAGTCATGTACCTTGGAAGGATGATGGAACTTTCGGATAGTGATTCTTTAACGAAAGATCCGCTTCACCCTTACACTCAGGCCTTGCTTTCTGCAGTGCCAATTCCTGACCCCACTATTAAGCGGGAAAGAATCGTACTTAAAGGAGATGTACCAAGTCCAATCAATCCGCCGAGCGGATGTGTATTCCGGACTCGCTGCCCTAAAGCGATGGAGATATGCTCCAGTGCTGTACCTGAATGGAAAGAACAAAAACCGGGGCATTTCGTTGCTTGTCATTTATATTGGTAAACAAAAAAACCAGTCGCATTTGCGACTGGTCTTTTTTTACACATTTATGTAAAATATTTTTAGAATAAAAGCGATTATCCTGCCGACTTAAATTATTTATCAGTATATCAAAATAAATAACTAGGAATCTGAAAATAAAACATATAATATGTAATTATATGTAAAATTAAATTCTGTTGAATGTTTCAATTTGTGAGAGAAGGAGGGACTGTTATTGTATTCCACGATAACTAGTGAAATCGTCGATCGTGTCATGATTGTTACTCTTAATCGTCCTGAGAGAATGAATGCTTTCAATGAAAAGATGTGTGAGGAGATGATTCACGCTTTTGATGAAGCGGATGAAAATGATGACGTACGAGCCGTCATTTTAACTGGCGCTGGGGATGCTTACTGTTCTGGAATGGATTTGGAAAAAGGTGCAGAAACCTTTATGGATCACACTCCTTTGGTTGAATATCGCGATGCAGGCGGGGTGATGTCATTACGGATTTTTGAGATGAAGAAACCTATGATAGCAGCCATAAATGGAGAGGCAGTCGGGATTGGGATAACAATGACTTTGCCCATGGACATTAGAATTGCTTCAACAGATGCAAAAATGGGTTTTGTATTTGCGAGGCGGGGGATAACGATGGAGGCATGCAGCGGCTGGTTCTTACCTAGGCTTGTCGGAATGGGTAAAGCTTCCGAATGGATTTTTACCGGCAGGATGATTTCGGCAATTGAAGCATATGAGGGAAGGTTGGTAAACAAGATCGTCGAGCCAAACGAATTGATGTCTGCTGCAATGGAAATTGCAACAGAAATTGCGGAAAATACATCTTCCGTCTCTGTGACGCTGTCCCGACAGTTAATGTGGACCATGCTCGGCGCAAACCATCCTGTTGAATCACACAAAATAGAATCGAAAATGATTCATTGGACCGGAAAACAAGCGGATGCACTAGAAGGTATCGAAGCTTTCCTCGAAAAAAGGAAAGCCGATTTCAAAATGAAAAGCAGCACTGATATGCCTCCGTTTTATCCATGGGGAACGGATCGAACATATGAAGTGGATAAGAAATGAAAGGTAAGGTAAGGGAATCCAGGGCTTCGGAAGTGAGTGATAATTTTTACTTTTCGGATAAATTAGGGTTTCTTTTCTTAGTGTGTTATACTGAGTTTACCATTTACTAAACTTGTTTCATGTTCCCTATTCCCTGTGAATAGGGTTTTTTTATGTTTGCTTTTTCAATCAAAAAAACAGACCCTACAAGTAGGGTCTGTTATATATTGTATTTAAAATTACGCTTTTTGAACGTTAGTAGCTTGGGGTCCACGTTGACCTTGCTCAACTTCAAAAGTAACTTCTTGACCTTCGTCTAATGATTTGAATCCTTCGCTTTGGATAGCTGAGAAATGTACGAATACATCGTCTCCGTTTTCGCGTTCGATGAAGCCAAATCCTTTTTCTGCGTTAAACCATTTTACTTTACCTTGTTCCATTGTTGTTGCCTCCTAGTGTGAATCCACACATTGTGTTACTACCCTTGCTCAATCATTAGACGAAAAGTTTTTCACTTATCAATCTTCCCGAACAAAAATAATTCTTTTTAAATATAACAGATAATGTCGGAATCTGCAAGCTAACAAGGGAAGATTATTTATGTACACAGACAATGAACAATTATTAATACCCTTTTTTGTAATCAAGTAAATTTGTTGAAGGTGTTTTACCATTTAGATAGTTCTTTAAATTCGGCATGAAAATTTCCTGAATAAGCCTTTGGTCGTAAAATTCCGTATTTCCGGATGTGTGCGGTGTGATGATTACATTGTTCAACTCCCATAATGGGCTATTTTCAGGAAGTGGCTCCGTTTCAAACACATCAAGTCCAGCACCCGCAATATCTTTGTGTTTAAGCGCTTGAACCAATTCGTTCTGAATGACGATATTTCCCCTTCCTATATTAATGAAAAAAGCGGAGGGTTTCATTAACTGGAATTCTTTTTTTCCGAACATATTCCGTGTTTCTGGGGTCAATGGTAATGTCACGACAATGTAATCGCACCTAGGAAGAAGAACATTCAATTGTTTTTGTGTGAACATTTCATCGACAAATTCTTCTGATTTACCTGAATGGCGCATTCCTAATACGGTCATGCCAAAAGCCTTGGCAATTTTAGCGGTTTCCTTTCCGATTTTTCCGACACCGATGATCCCGATGGTCTTTTCATGAATTTCCTGCTTCATATGTGCGTGATGCCAAGTCTTTGCCTGCTGTTGCTTAATATATGTATCTACTTTTCTTGTTAAGGCAAGCATTAACGCAAAAATCGTTTCTGAAATGGGATACGCATGGACGCCATTTGCAGTTGTAATTTGTACATCCTTTTGTTCTAAATTTTTCAGGGGTAAAGCATTCACTCCTGCACTCCATGTCTGGATCCATTTTACTTCGCTTTCGATAATCGATTCAGACATTTCCGATTTCCATCCTGCGATCACTTCAGCATCGGCTATATGATCCTTCCATAGTGCCGGAGATCTTCCAGTGATAACAGTCCACTCTGGAACCAATTCTTTGATCTTCTGTAATAAGAACTCATTCAAATTTTGGCTAATTATTAGTTTCCTTTTTGGCATAATTATCCTCCTGTATCATTTTTTCTGAATTATACGTAAATTTCGATAATATTTCAATTGGGAAAGCGATTGCTTAACAATCTTGCTATAATACTAATAATCAATGGAATGGGGTGTATACATGAACGTGAAAGACATATATGGGCAGATGCCTACTATAGAATCAAAACGTTTGGTTATGAGGAAATTGACCATGAATGATGCCGAGGACATGTTCGCTTATGCATCCAACGGTGAAGTTTCCCGTTACGTCACATGGGAAGCACATCGTTCTCTAAGTGATACAAGGGATTTTATCCGATTAATCCTACAAAATTATGAGGATAAGAAAATCGCTCCATGGGGCATAGAACACAAGGAAAGTGGTAAATTGATTGGTACTATTGATTTTGTTTCATGGCAGGTTGATCATCACAGTGCAGAAATCGGGTATGTGCTTGCACCCGAATATTGGGGGGGTGGCTTGATGACGGAGGCAGCCCAAAAGATAATCGCCTTTGGCTTCGAAAATATGAACCTAGTTCGAATACAAGCACGCTGCTTCGTTGAAAATTTGGGTTCAGAGCGAGTCATGCAAAAGACTGGTATGTCTTTAGAGGGAATCATAAGAAAAGGAATGTTTGTTAAGGGTGAGCATCAAGACCTAAAGATATACTCCATTATTAAATGATGGCTGTGAACTCTGCTGATAAAAGAGAAAGCAATAAGGAAATTGAAAGCGTGAATTTCCGTTCCAGATTATTATGAATATGGGAAAATCAAAACAAACAATATGTTCAAATATTGAATCAAAAACTATACATAACGTCTAATGAAAAAAGTCCGTTTGAAAAATATAATAAAAATATGAAATCGTGTTGAAATGGAGGGTTTCTTTAATGACAGTTATCAATGATGTAGAAACGTTGAAAAATTATATCGGTGGCAAATGGGTGGATTCCACAACTTCGAAACATGAACAAGTGCCTAATCCGGCAACGGGAGAAGCTTTGGCAATCGTTCCCCTATCAACAAAGGAAGATGTAAACCAAGCTGTGCAGGTTGCTAAAAAGGCGTATAAAGAATGGAAAAAGGTGGCCGTTCCAAAAAGAGCTCGCTTCTTATTCCGTTACCAGCAATTATTGATAGAACACTGGGATGAGCTTGCAAAGCTTGTCACGATCGAAAATGGAAAAAGCTATACAGAAGCATATGGTGAGGTTCAGCGTGGGATTGAGTGCGTGGAGTTTGCAGCAGGTGCGCCTACCTTGATGATGGGCAGTCAGCTTCCTGATATTTCCCCAGGTATTGAATCTGGCATGTATCGATATCCAATGGGAGTCGTTGCCGGGATTACGCCGTTTAATTTCCCGATGATGGTGCCATGTTGGATGTTCCCGCTGGCAATCGCTTGTGGAAATACGTTTATCTTAAAACCTTCAGAACGGACACCGCTCTTAGCAAACCGTCTTGTGGAATTATTGACAGAAGCCGGAGTTCCGGATGGTGTTGTCAATATTGTCCATGGTGCCCACGATGTCGTGAATGGGATCTTGGAACATGAAGACATTAAAGCGGTATCATTTGTTGGATCCCAGCCTGTCGCAGAGTATGTATACAAAACGGCAGCTGCCAATAAAAAACGTGTCCAGGCTTTATCAGGTGCGAAAAATCATTCAATCGTCATGCCTGATGCGGATTTGGATAATGCGGTAACGAACATAACGAATGCCGCTTTCGGATCTGCAGGCGAGCGCTGCATGGCTGCGTCAGTGGTTGTTGCAGTGGGGGAAGTGGGAGATTCGCTTGTTGAGAGATTAAAGGCTGCAGCGGATGACATAAAGATTGGAAATGGAATGGATAAGGACGTTTTCCTGGGACCTGTGATTCGTGATACTCATAAAAAGAGAACAGAACAATATATTGAAATCGGGGAAAAAGAAGGAGCTGTCCTCCTTCGTGATGGCAGGAATGAAGGCGATCAGGAAAATGGCTATTACGTTGGACCGACATTATTTGATCATGTAAAAACAAACATGAAAATATGGAAGGATGAAATTTTTGCTCCTGTCTTATCCATAGTACGAGTTAATACCCTGGAAGAGGCAATCGAATTGACCAATCAATCCGAATTTGCCAATGGTGCCTGCCTCTATACGGATAGCGCAAAAGCCATCCGGGAATTTCGTGAAGAAATTGATGCAGGGATGCTTGGTATTAACCTTGGGGTACCAGCGCCAATGGCATTCTTTCCATTTTCCGGCTATAAAAGTTCATTTTATGGAGACCTTCATGCCAATGGGAAAGACGGCGTAGAATTTTACACTAGAAAGAAAATGTTAACGGCAAGATACTGATAGGAAAGTGGGGGTCGACGCAATTGTGGTCGGCCTTCCTTTATACATTATTTTAGGAGGAGTGTAGCTTATGCAGGTAGAAAAACAGGGTCAGGATCTTAAAGCTTTGGATGGTAAATATGTGTGGCATCATATGAAAGGGGCTGAACCCATCCCTGGGGCAATGGTGATTAAAAACGGTCAAGGAGCATGGATTACGGATGTTGATGGGAATCGCTTCCTGGATGGGATGTCAGGTTTATGGTGTGTCAACGTTGGTTATGGCCGCACGGAACTAGCTGAAGCAGCTTACGAGCAGCTGAAGGAACTTCCTTATGCCCCTTTAACGAATAGCCACATTCCGGCTATTAAGCTAGCAGAGAAATTAAATGAATGGCTTGGTGGGGATTATGTGATTTTCTTCTCTAATAGCGGTTCAGAAGCAAATGAGACTGCTTTTAAAATTGCGCGGCAGTATCATCAGCAAAAAGGTGAACATGGACGCTATAAATTCATTTCCCGTTATCGCGGCTATCATGGCAATTCAATGGGAGCCCTGTCAGCTACCGGGCAGGCGCAGCGAAAATATAAATATGAACCACTCGCCCCAGGATTTCTTCATGTATCACCGCCAGATTCTTACCGAAATCCAGAGGATGAAAGCGGTGAAAAAAGTGCAGCGGAAATTGAACGTACCATTACATGGGAGTTGAGCGAAACGGTGGCTGCGGTCATCATGGAACCAATCATCACTGGGGGCGGAATTTTGATGCCGCCTGATGGTTATATGAAACGTGTCAAAGAAATTTGTGAGAAAAATGGTGTCCTTCTTATTTCGGATGAGGTCATTTGCGGGTTTGGCCGTACTGGTAAGAAATTCGGATTTATGAACTATGATGTAAAACCAGACATCGTAACAATGGCTAAAGGAATCACGAGCGCTTATCTGCCATTATCCGCTACAGCCGTCAAACGTGAAATTTATGAGGCGTATATTGGCTCAGACGTTTATGATCGCTTTCGACATGTAAATACATTTGGCGGCAATCCGGCTGCCTGTGCCCTTGCTTTGAAGAATATTGAAATATATGAAAATGAAAAACTTATAGAACGGTCTAAGGAGTTAGGGCTACGCTTTCTGCAAGAGTTTGAAGAAATCAAATCTCATCCCAATGTTGGGGATGTACGTGGGAAAGGTTTGTTGGTAGGCATTGAACTAGTGGAAGATAAACTGACAAAACAACCGATCGAACTTTCCAAAATCAATAAAGTGATTGCATCATGCAAAGAAAAGGGACTGATCATAGGTAAAAATGGTGATACAGTAGCAGGTTTCAATAACGTCCTGACTCTTGCTCCCCCACTTAGTATAACTGAAGAGGATTTTTCATTCATCACAACGACGGTAAAGCGAGCGCTAGCTGAACTATGAAAATAAGGTGATAGCAAAAAACTGAAAAATCAGCATGCAGTTATGTTTCTATATGTACGTTTTGATACCCACTATTTAAGAAAGATTGCATCCATATTTGCTTTTTAAATGAGACTGCTGTGTTTAGTTTTAGCACCGTTCAGAACTTTGAACGGTGCTTTTGTCTATGATAAAGGAAGAATAAGAGGAAAAGAAATCTATTATGAATTAAAGGCGATATTTTGGAATCGTTTTCCTTGCTTAGTTATAGCGGATGTTCGAAAATGGAATGATAAGGAGTAGTAGAAAATCAATATTATCCGGCAGAAGAGGTGAGGGACATGAATAATGATGATATAACAAAAAAACTAACATTACATATCCCTGAAATTTTAGGGAGTGGGAATTTTTCAAAGTATGCTGTATTGGTACCGCTTATAGAGAAAGAAGATGGAATTCATGTTCTTTTTGAAGAGCGTTCACACAAACTGAGGAGGCAGCCGGGGGATATATGTTTTCCGGGCGGGAAAATAGACAAGCTGGACCATGATGAGCAGGCGGCTGCCCTAAGGGAAACATATGAGGAACTTAATTTGACAAAAGAAGATATCGATAATGTCTTTCCGATCGATTATTTGGTATCCCCATTTGGGATGATTGTCTATCCTTATGCAGGGTTTGTTCGTAACCATCATCGGATAATACCTAATCCAGCTGAGGTAGAAACCATTTTTACGGTCCCGCTATCCTTTTTCATGGAAAAACCGCCAGAAATTTATCATGTGAAATATAAAGTAGAACCGCATGAAAACTTTCCCCATGATTTAGTCGTTGGCGGGGAAAATTATAAATGGCAGCCAAAACAGATGGAAGAATATTTTTACTTATATAATGGTCGGGTAATATGGGGAATGACGGCGAAAATACTTACACATTTTATTGAAATTCTTCGCTAGACCCTTCTAAAGCACCTTTTTTTCTAGGTTGATTTCCATTAAACTTTAATTATGGTAAAAGTTAGATTTTAATAGAAGCGGGGGGATGAGTGGATGAAGTATAGTTTTGAAGTACTTGAAAAAGAACGGGAAATGGCAATGGCTGCACTAGTCAACTTCAATGAAAACCGCGAATACTATGATGAAACCAAAGATCAGGAACTTAAGCTAGCATACTACAAAGATGGTTCCTTGGACCGGGCAAGATTGAAGGACCTACTTGTGGCAACCCATAAAAACCAGCTGAACTACTCACCGCATCGCCATGTTTACCCATGGGTGGACCTGCAGGAAAATGGCCAGCTGAAAAGTCTGTATTCCGGTAAAGGGATGGATCCTGTACAAGTCATTGAGGAAGATATCCGTATTCTAGAAGCGTTGTCAAGAGGCATTGAATCAACAAATTCGGAGAACATTCTCGTTAATTGTGAACATGTCGTACCTCAATCATGGTTCGATAAAAAAGAACCGATGAGGGGTGATTTGCATCATCTGTTCGCCTGTGAACCAACGTGTAACAGCAGTCGGAGTAACTTTCCATACCATGATTTTGAGGATTATATCCCTGAAAAATCGGCTGCCGGTATAAAAGCGGGTTGCGGGAAATCAGACGAAGGTAAATTCGAGCCTGAATACGGAAAAGGCATCGTGGCGAGAGCTACTTTGTACTTTTTACTCAGATATGAGGGAATCATCGATAGCGGAAAAATTGACCCGGCACTGCTTTTGGAATGGCATCGGCTTTTTCCGGTCAGCACTTATGAAAAACATAGAAACCAGGCTATACATGAAATGCAGGGTAATCGTAACCCATTTATAGATTTTCCCGAAATGGCGGAGAAATGGAATTAAAGAAGGATAATAAAAAAGGATGGAAGCTGTAGTACAAGCTTCCATCCTTTTTTATTATAGATTATAAGAATTTTACGCAGACAGGGAAGGGAACTTGAACATCTTTTTGTAATAATGTTAATTTTCCGTCATGTTCATTCCGTGCATATAGTGTCAGGTTTCCTGATTGTTCATTAGAAGCGATCAGGAATTTTCCGCTAGGGTCCAATGAAAAATCACGTGGCCAATGTCCTTCGGTTGAAACCAGTTCCACGAATGCCAGTTTGCCTGTTTCTTGATTGATTTGGTAAACGGCAATACTATCATGTCCGCGGTTTGCTGCATATATGAATTGCCCGTCTTCAGAAATATGAATCGCGCTTCCTTGGTTATTTTCCTTGAAATCTTCCGGGACGGTCCGAACCGTTTGTAATTCAGAAAAACTTCCAGTTTGACCATCGAAGCTCAAAACAATGACTTCTGGTACAAGTTCTGCCATGACATACGCAAATTTTCCGTTTGGGTGGAAGGTCAAATGCCGTGGTCCGCTGCCTGGAGCAACAGATAAGCTGTTTACTTCTTCCAAAACCCCATTATGTATTTTATAGGTTATTACTTTATCTATACCGAGGTCGACAACGCAAATGAACCTTTCATCCGGTGTGAAACCAGCGAAGTGGGTGTGTGCTTTTTCCTGGCGTTCTTCATTTGGTCCTTGACCCTCATGTTGAACAGTGGATGATACTGGAAAAGGGGTCGCATCGTCATGAAGCGGATATGATTCAATCAGGCCTTCCCCATAACTGGAAGTGACCAATACCTGTTTCTTGCTGTCGACACTAATATGGCAAGAAGAGCCATTTGGTGTCAGTTGTTTGCCCAAGAAGGTAAGCACACCTGATTCTTCATTAATCGAATAAGCTGAAACTCCACCGCTTCCCGCTTCTTTTAAAATGGCGTAGAGATTCTTTTTGTCCTGGCTGATGGCGACATAAGTCGGATCGGTTAATTCTGCTGCAAGAACAGGTGTACTGATTTTTCCTTCTTCTGTATCTAGAGTAAAGCGGTATATACCTTCGCTGTTTCCTTTTGTGTAAGTACCTATGTATCCAATGAAGTTCTGTTGATCATGTTTTGCCATATTTATCTCCTCCAAAAAAGATTTGTGTTTATTTTTATTTTAACATAGATGATAGCCATTATATCCTTTTCCCGGTTTAAGTTGAGTTGGAACCTTTTTTTAAAAAAATTTTGGGTGATAAGAAAAAAACCCCGACTAGGGGGTCAAATTTTATCGACTGGCTTTGAGGCTTCGATAGGAATATGCCTAAACTCAGAAACGGAAAATAAACCCTGATCCGTCAGTTTAATTTCAGGGATGACAGGTAATGCCAAGAATGCAAGTGTAAGAAAAGGGTTGAAATTCCTGTTTGCACCGAGTTTCAATAGGGCTCCATCGATTTTTTTCAATGAGTGAACGACATCCATATAATTGCATTCACTCATCAATCCAGCTATTGGAAGGGGAAGGGAAGCAAGTATTTCCCCATTTTGGATTACGGTCAATCCACCCTGCATTTTTTTGATTTCCTTAGCTGCCATTAGCATATCCTGGTCATTCGTCCCGGCAATGATCAAATTATGTGAATCATGGGCTACTGTCGTGGCAATTGCACCTGATTTCAACCCGAGCCCTTTGACGATTCCAAGACCTAATTGTTTCGTCATATGATGCCGTTCAATAACAGCAAGTTTTATATGATCAACATGTTCGGAGAACTGGAATAGACCATCGTGGTTAAGTGTGACCGGTTCAATCGAATGCTTTGTAATCAAGCTGTTTGGAGTTATCTCAATAATATTAGCGAACTCATTTTTAAAAGGTATCGCCAAATCATTCTCCGTTATTTCATGAAATTGAACAGAGTGCTTCAATCCGTCGTCAATAACCTGTTCCTTTACATCCGGAAAGTTAAGTAAACGATTATTTTGCACCATAAGCCTTCCCTCTTTAAAGACCGAGTGGATGATGATTGAATCAAGATCATCCAATAGAAGAAAGTCTGCCTTGTATCCAGGTGCAATTGCACCATGTTCCTTTAAACCAAAACATTCAGCTGCATTAATGGTCGCCATTTGAATGGCGGTAATTGGCGGGACACCTGTTTCTATGGAAAGTCGAACATTGTGATCGATACTCCCCTCTGATACAATATCATCTAGGTGCCGGTCATCGGTGACGAATAAACAACGGCGGGAGTTCTTCTCATTAATAACTGGAATCAGGTTTATTAAATCTTTGGCAACGGTGCCTTCCCTGATCATAAGATACATTCCTTTACGCAGTCTTTCTTTTGCCTCTTCCGCTGTAGTGCATTCATGATCCGTTTTAATGCCTGCACTTATAAAAACATCGAGCTGTTGTTCGGATAATCCTGCTGCATGGCCATCAATGCTTTTGCCTAGTCTATTTGCATCGTATAATTTTTGCAGCATATCCTCATCTGTATCTGAAACGGCCGGGAAATTCATGACTTCGGCTAAACCGAGCACTCTCGGGTTTTGATAAAATGAAATTAAATCTTCACTTCTTAAGACGGCACCAGAATGTTCAAACTCCGTAGCAGGTACACAAGATGGCATCATGAAGTAAAAGTCAAAAGGAAGTTGATCGGATTGTTCAATCATATATTCCATTCCCTTTTTGCCAGAAACATTGGCAATTTCATGAGGATCTGCAACGATGCTGGTCACACCATGTAAAAGAAGGATTTTTGCGAGTTCAGAAGGCCTGACCATTGAAGATTCAATATGGACATGGCCATCAATGAATGCAGGGCATACGAATTTTCCTGCTGCATCGATTTCTGAAATACCCTCATAACTCCCAATTCCAGCAAAAAAACCATCGACGATAGCAATGTCGCCTGTATAGGTATCACCATTGAAAACATCTATGATTTTCCCGTTTTTAATGACGCAATCTGCAGGTGTTCTGCCCGCCGCAACGTCTATTCTCCTTTTGAGCAAGCTTTTTTTCATATTCGTAACCCCTTTAGCAAAAAAAATATCCGGTTAATATTTCACTTTTTCAGTATTGGTTTCCCATGTTCGGAATGGTAAATCGTGGTCATTAAAAGACATTTGTTCCATTTTAATCGTGCGGTTTTCCATTGGCAAGGCAAGTTCTTGGTATATAAAGTGATCATCAAAGCCAATAAGTGCAGCGTCTTCTTTAGTACATGCGTAATAAATGGCTTTTGGACGTGCCCAATAAATAGCACCGATGCACATGGGGCAAGGTTCGCAGCTAGTGTATATTTCACAATCTGTAAGCTGGAAGCTGTCGAGATTCCTGCATGCATCACGAATCGCCTGTACTTCAGCGTGGGCTGTAGGATCGTTGGCTGTTGTCACATTGTTACATCCTCTTCCTACGACTTTGCCATCTTTTACGATTATAGCACCAAAAGGTCCTCCGTTCTTTGCCAAAACATTTTCATATGCAAGCCGAACAGCCATCTCCATGAATTTTACATCCACTATAAACACCCCTTCATAGATTAATTACCAAAAAGTGTTAATGTTACGTTTTTTAACGTAAATATAATAAACAATATACCATATGGACGTGCGGAAATAGAGTGTTATTTTCTGAAAATAAAGAAAAATCATTTTGTGTTAGAATATATTACAGCAATCTAAAGTAGTTTAAAAGAATTTTTACAAATAATTATAAAACTGATATTGTTAGAAGAAAATCATTAGAATTATGAAGGTGATATGCATGGGGTTTTTGGGAGTTCTTTTACCGATATTCGGTATATTTGTTTTAGGTTTCATCGGTCAGAAAAAGTTTAAACTTGATACAAAATCGATTTCCACGATGGCATTATATTTAATGTCACCTTTTCTTGTATTCCGAACTTTTTATTCCGCAGAATTTACGATTAATTATTTTTACCTGTTCTTATTCACGATAGTACTTTGTCTTTCTCTCATACTGGTAGTCTACATCATATCTTTTTTTAAAAAATATACAGTCACTGAGACAAGCGGCATGATATTGGCGTCGGCCTTCATGAATAACGGGAATTACGGAACACCCGTCATTTTCCTGTTATTCGGAGCCGCAGGACTCGATTATGCAATCATCCTTATGGTGGGACAGCAGTTAGTGATGAGCACGATAGGCATTTATTTTGCAGCAAAGGGCAGCCCGGAAGGTAACGGAGTTCAAACAGCGATTAAAGCAGTATGTCGGATGCCAATTGTTTATGGAGCTATTGCAGGTACAGTATTTCAGTTCGTGAACATACCTTTAAGCAATTCGGTTATGGAAGCTATTAACCTTGTTGCAAATGCAGCGATCCCAACAATCATGATTACACTGGGAATGCAGCTGGCCAACATTTCCCTGAAAAAAATTGCCTATCGAAAGCTATCAGTTTCGCTGCTTCTTAAACTTGCCGTTTCACCAGCCATTGCCTTCCTGTTATCACTTGCCTTACCAGTGGGTGAAATGGTCAGGCATATCATGATAATCGTAGCTGCCATGCCAACGGCAGCCAACACTACGATGTATGCGCTCCAATTCAATACGGAGCCTGAATTCGTATCAAGTGCTACGTTCATTAGTACATCATTAAGCTTGATTACGCTTCCAATCATTTTTTTCTTTGTATTATAGGAGATTATCATTCTAATTATGTGGGCAAACTTATTATATACACGAAGCGGGCTATCTAATTAAAAATAAGGGATCCGGATAGATTACATGTATTGCCCTTGATGACCAGGTGTTGGGCTAGTTTTCCATCGTGGTTAGTGAACGAAATTAGGGACTTGGATATAGGTTTTAATTGGAAAATGATTTTAAACAATTTCATTTGATATTTAAAGGTGAGCTTGTTAAACTGGCGTTTACTTTTTAAATGCCTATATTTGATTGGAGGGGTTTTGTGTTACAGACTAAAGTTAAACTGACCAATACTGGAAAGATTGATGCCATTTTAAATGAAATCGTTCTGAAAACTTATGAAGAAGCACTAGAAGAAAAACTCTTGCTATGCATGGAGTGCGGGGATGTCGATTTTTATATCGCGTATTCAAATAATGAGGAAATTCAAGATGCGATTAATGAAAACTTTGAAATTGATGAATTTGGCGAAATCTTGAAAATAGATGAACATCAGGAACTTATGGATGATTTATACGATTATTTCTTGATCATACATAAGGAAAGTGAAATGTTTGATTTTTTTCCAGCAGGTCCATATACTCTCGGTGGGCAAATCCGCGAATCGGATACGGATATGCTGGCGCCAAGAGGTTTATATTTAGCACCATTTGAAGATGCATTAAAGGAAAGATGAAAAAGACAGCGACTGCTGTCTTTTTTTCGTGCGTATTTTTAAAGCTAATTTATATCCGGTATTATGCATACGGGAAATAAAAGAATTTTTTCAAAAAAATGGTAAAGGTTAGGGGGATATCTGTTTAAATATAAATGTTTTATGAAATATAGCAATAATATCATAAAATACGGTATCGTTTTTAACAATTTAAAGATTATATGGTAATTTTAAGCAATGTTATATATAATGAATTATGTGAATGTTTAATATATTATTTAAATTACTAGTTTAAAATAACAATAAAAAAGGTCTTTTCACTACCACTAATGTTACATTGGGAAATAATAAACGAAGAAAGGATTATACATAAGAACTGGGTCGAGTTAAGAGAATGCTAGGCTTTTTCAATTCTGATTATTTAAAATTTTCAGATTTAAAAGATTGATTAAGGCAGGGAGGCTAATTATGATAGTTTTTGACCGAGTAAATAAGTATTTTGGCGATTTCCATGTATTGAAAGAAATTAATCTTACAATTAAGCAGGGAGAAGTGGTGGTGGTCATTGGACCGTCCGGATCAGGGAAAAGTACATTGCTTCGATGCATTAATCGTCTAGAGACCATTTCGGAAGGTTCCCTGTCCATTAATGGTTTAAATGTAGCGGATAAAAAAACGGATATAAACAAACTCCGTCGGAATATCGGTATGGTTTTCCAGCATTTTCACTTGTATCCTCATAAAACCGTGCTTGAGAATATCATGCTTGCTCCCAGGAAAGTTTTAGGACAATCCGAAGAGGAAGCGAAAAAAATCGCACAAAAGTATCTTGAGAAAGTAGGGATTGGTGATAAAGCGAATTCATTTCCTTCTCAGCTTTCAGGTGGACAGCAGCAAAGGGTAGCGATTGCCAGAGGTTTGGCGATGGGCCCTGAAATCATGTTATTTGATGAACCTACCTCAGCCTTGGATCCAGAAATGATTGGCGAGGTACTGGATGTAATGAAAGCACTTGCCCATGAAGGAATGACGATGGTGGTGGTTACGCACGAAATGGGATTTGCCCGTGAAGTAGCGGATCGAATCGTATTCATGGACGAAGGCAGGGTTTTAGAAGAGGCATCACCGGCTGAGTTCTACGCAAATCCTCGTGAAGAGAGGGCTCGTTTATTCCTTAGCCGTATTTTAAATCATTAAATAAAAAACAGGGGTGAATTACATGTTAAAGAAAAAGAAATGGTTAAAATTATCTTTGCTATCATTACTGGCTGTCATTTTATTAGCTGGATGCGGCGGAGGGAAGGATTCAGACAAAGCTGAAGAGGGTGGAGGCAAAGACAAAGAAAAAGATGTTCTCACGCAAGTGAAGGAAAAAGATAAAATCGTTTTTGGTGTAAAAAATGATACAAGGCTATTCGGATTGAAGAATCCTAGTACTGGAGATGTAGAAGGCTTTGATATTGATATCGCCAAAGCTCTTGCAGCAGAAATCCTTGGTGATGAGAATAAAGTTGAATTTAAAGAAGTGACTTCTAAGACAAGGATGGCATTATTGAATAATGGTGATATCGATGCGATTGTAGCGACCATGACAATCACGGAAGATCGTAAAAAAGAAGTTGACTTCACTGATGTTTACTTTGATGCCGGACAATCTTTGTTAGTCAAAAAGGGCAGCGATATCAAGGGGATTGATAGCTTAAAAGGGAAAAAGGTATTGGCCGTCAAGGGCTCTACTTCTTCCATAAATATCCGTGAAAAAGCTCCTGAAGCACAAGTGCTTGAATTTGAAAACTATTCCGAAGCGTTCGCTGCACTTAAATCCGGACAAGGGGATGCATTGACCACGGATGATTCCATCCTTTATGGAATGGCAGATGAAGATCCAAGTTATGAGCTTGTTGGCGGTACATTTACTGAAGAGCCTTATGGAATTGCCGTGAAAAAAGGAAATGCTGACTTTGTTGACGAGTTGAATAAAGCCCTTAAGTCACTTAAAGATTCAGGCAAGTACGATGAAATCCATGATAAATGGATTAAACATTAAACATTTTAGCAAATGTATAATGGATGTTGGCCTTAAATAACATTTGAACATTTGTCTGTAAGGATGAGCGCTTTGCTCATCCTTACTAGTTAAAGGAGTGTATGCCGTGCTTGATTTCTCCATTTTAACAGAGAATCTGGATATGTATTTATTAGGCTTTAAAAATACGATCATGTCGAGTTTGATCGCGTTGGTAGCGAGTTTGATTCTTGGTGTGCTTATTGCTATCATGCGGATTGCGCCGATAAAGCCACTAAACTGGCTGGGTACCGCCTATGTCGAGTTCATTCGGAACATACCGTTATTGATCATTACCTTTTTCTTCTTTCTCGGTCTTAAACTAAGCGGTCTATACGCAGGGACATTAGCCTTGACCATTTACACTTCATCTTTCATAGCTGAGGCAATTCGAGCCGGCATACTTTCCGTGCCAAAGGGTCAAATGGAAGCTGCGCGTTCTTCAGGTCTGACATATGGTCAGGCAATGAGGCTCGTCATATTGCCACAGGCCGTTAAAATAGTCATTCCTCCTTTAGGGAACCAATTTATCAATCTAGTTAAGAATTCTTCCATTTTAGCCGTCGTTGCAGGACTCGATCTTATGTACCACGGGGATTTGATTTCTTCAAGGACATTTGTCGTGTTTGATGTCTATATTTTCGTTGCAGCGTTTTACTTAATACTTACCATTCCTTTAAGTTTTGGCGTTGGTTATTTGGAAAAACGTCTGGCTAAGAGTAATTGAGGGAGGTATATGATATGGATTTTGCAGGTGCCTATACACCAGATAATCTTAAGTTTTTATTAGAAGGATTTTGGGTAACGCTCCAGGTAGCTTTTATATCCATTATTCTAAGTTTCATTATTGGCGGGCTTGTAGGTATAATCCGTTACGCAAAAGTGCCTGTGTTATCACAAATATTAGCTTTGATTGTAGAAACGGTACGTAATTTACCGCTGTTATTAATAATATTTTTTACGTATTTTGCTTTGCCGGAGGTACGGATTAAACTGGAAATCATTCCAGCAGCCATTGTTGCCTTGACAATTTTCGAGTCAGCCATGCTTTCTGAAGTCATTCGAAGTGGGCTTAAATCCATTGATAAAGGGCAAATGGAAGCTGCCCGTTCATCAGGCTTGAGCTATACACAGGCATTGATACATATTATTCTGCCCCAAGCGCTGCGCCGCATGGTTCCTCCCATTGTCAGCCAATTCATTTCTTTATTAAAGGATACCTCTTTAGCTGTTGTCATCTCTTTGCCGGAGCTGACTCATCATGGTCAAATCATATATGGACAAAGTCAAAAGTATTTGATACCGATTTTGATCCTGGTGGCACTCATGTACTTCATTGTGAACTATAGTCTATCTTTGGTAGCCCAGAGACTTGAATTAAAACGAACCTAAAAAAACGACTCAGAAATGAGTCGTTTTCTATTTGTCTACAAAAGGAGGTTCGGATTGATCCCACAACGAACCATGATTAGAAAAGTAGACTTGGTTATCCTCCAAGATTTTATTCATTTATATGGGATAAAACCTCACTAGATTGAAGAAATTTGCGACACTCCTGCCGAATACCTGGCTAGCCGAGACCCTATAGAAGCTTGGCAGACAGACGGCGGAAAGGGAGCAGATTTCTGAAATCAACTGGAATATTAGTGATTAATGAGTACATAAAAAATGAATCTTTTGCTTTTAATAACCGTATATATAAAAGAAGAAAGAAGGTGGAATATATGTCGGAAATTAAACAAAGCAATAGCAAAGCAATTGTATCATTTATCATGGGGGTATTATCCCTGTTTATTCCAGTCATAGGCATCATATTAGGTATTCTAGGATTAATATTTGCATCGAAGAGTAAACAAGAAATTAAGCTTACTGGTGAATCTGGAAAGGGATTAGTTACAGCCGGAAAAGTGTGCAGCATTATTGGAATAATCTTGAATGTTCTCATGATTCTGATTTTCCTGTTGTTTTTTTATTTTGTAGTTGATACAAACATAACAACCTATTAAATGTAAGTATTAACTTGACAAACTAGGAAAAGTAAATTAAACCTGTATAAAATGGAAATTCATGTTATAATTAATATAAAAACCTAAATATTGTATGAAGGGATGATATTTTGACCATTCAAATCTTTGAGTATCCAGCCGTATTCTATTATGAAAAGCACCCGTTGATTATCGACTCATTTTCCGTTCAAGTTTGTTTCCCGGATTTTAAGCGAAAAGGAATCATTTCTTCCGTTAGCGGTAGGAATCGGGTAGATGCCTTAGCTTGTGCTCAAGAACTGTTGGAATCCATGGTCGAACATTTTATTCACGATAAAAAAACAATCCCGGATGCTAGTGAAATGGAAAAGGTGAATCTTGATAGGGGAATTAATATATGTGAGGCTGCACCCTTCAGGATTGAAATAGAAAATATCACATATGAAAAATAAAAAAACCTTGCCGGTTAGAGGACAAGGTTTTTATTTTGTATTTCTTGAAATTCAACGAACATTTTGTATTCCGGAATGTCAGAGCATAAAATTAGTACATAGTATATTATTTTTTGTAGTTAGGTGAAAACGACGTGATAATGATATCATTATTTAAAATACCCAGGCGTTAAATTTTTTAAAAAACCATCATTACCTGTAAAAGGAATGATGGTTTTTTGTTTCGCTTAAAAATTCCCTTTAATTATTTTTAATTTTTGGGGAAAGGATATTGCGTTCTTTATAACGAATATGTATAGTATAGGTAACATAGGTAAAAAGTATCAATAGTTATATATTTTGGAGGTGTATGTGTGAAATATTATATAGCATCAGACGAAAAAAATTTAAAACAAGTAAAATCATTGATCAAGAAATTGACTTCAAAAGGATTTATTTGTGTGAATGACTTCAATTTAATTACGAATGATGAGAAAAACCAAATAACTGACGGTATTGGAGAATATGAAAAAAAGGGGATTGAAGAAGCCGACTTCATGCTGATCTTCCTAACTGCAGGCAAAGGTAATCTATATGAGCTTGGGTATGCATTATCTTTAAATAAGAAAATTATAGTGTATTCACCTGAGAAAGACAATTATCATATTAATAAAAAATCAATATTTCATAATCTGCCAGAGGTAACAATCTGCAGCGGGACTTTTTATAAGCTGGTTAAATTGATACATACGCTTTCACCGGAAGGATCTGAAAAAGATTCACTGCATCTTAATTAAATGTCAAATGTGAAATTTAAAGGATACCCTCTAATAAAATTTCTTTTGAACGAAGTGTTTAATGTATTGAAAATGAGGGTAAGCACCATTAAAAAAAGGGAGAGGACTGTTTTGGCCATTATTGATATCGACCAATTATTATTAGCAACTGAAGCGATTGCAGAAGAGTCAGTTCCATTCCATCTAGATACATTTGACATTGATCAACTTTTAGATAAAACGGATTATTGGAATTGGTAAGGAAAAGCATGCCGAGAGAGGATATGCTTTTTTTCTGAGTGAAAATAACCTGATTACCCATATAAAATTATACATGTAATCAGGTAAGTGAGGATATTTAAGATAAAGTTAAAACCGGCGTCCTTTTACGAATCCTAAAATCACAAACATCGCGATGGTTCCAATTACAAAAATTGCTTTAATGGATGCTACGAGAATTTCATCGTACATTCTTATTACCTCCTTGTATGTAATGACAGTGCGATTATGATTAGCTGTTAATGTATAAATTATAACATAAAGTCAATAACTGATGGTGGAAAATTAAAGACGATATGGGTAATAATGTATAGGTTGTACAGATAATACATAAAAAAAGATATCCTCTAAAAGTGGATATCGGTAAGGAAAATTATTTAAGTCCAAGCGCTTTTTTCGTTTTTGGTCCGACGATCCCATCAGAAGTGAGTTTTTTGGATTTTTGGAATTTCTTTACGGCTGTTTCGGTGTTCTTACCAAATGACCCATCTATTCCTTTAGTGCTGTATCCAAGTTTAGTTAATCTTTTTTGCAGTTCTGTTACTTGGGGGCCACTGCTTCCTTTCTTCAGGGTAGCGTTTGTATTTACAGGTAGGCTCACAGATCCGCTCACTTTATATCCATTCGTGGCAGCTATGTTGGCAAAAGATTTATTCGAATTGGCAATCAAGACTACAGTGTTCATTTTCACCTTATCGTACAGCCATTGAACATCACCGTTATACATACGAATACAACCGGCACTTATATATTTCCCAATGGTTGTAGGATCATTATTACCGTGTATTGCGTACGTATTTCCTGGTGTATTCCTTGCATTGATCCCCAGCCACCTTTTACCTAGAGGGTTTTTTGGGTCTCCACCTCTAATGTTGCCTTTATAGTAGGGACGATTCACAATTTTTGTCACTACCTTGAACTTTCCTTCAGGAGTGTAGGAGGTTTTCTTTCCTGTCGCCACGATGAATACCCTCACCAATTTATCATTTTCGTAATAGGCAAGCTGATTATTGGATTTATTGATGATGATCAGTTGTCTTGCTGCCGCATCTGAAGTATTACTGAATCCCAAAAAACTAAAGGCGAATAACAATACAAATACCATTAATTTTTTCATGTTTTTCCCCGTCCCTCATTTAAGCAACCTACATTTACACATATACTATCCTATGCATGAAGTGAGGCTAATGTGACAATTTTTTAAGATAAGGGTAGACTAATTAACTATGGGAATTTCAAAACTAGACCATTTTCTCCTTTTATGCATACATAGAGAATGCTGGGCACTATTTTTGGCCATATTACATACATTATTGAAGTGAAAGCGGAGGTGGGAAAGAATTGTCACGCCTAAAGGTGGAGGACTATCTAGAACAAGGCATCCATGGTCCAAAAGAAATTAAGCCTGGTGAACGAAGGGAATTTCTGAGCACATTACGGGAGCGCGTCATCATCGTTCTAAAAAAAAGCCAAGTCTTTGAAACGAATGTATATCCAGAGATAGAGCAAATGATGAAGCAATATCCCCGTTCAAATTTGTTTTTAAATGGTCAGATGGACTATCAATATCTAGGGAAATATATTAAATTGGCAATGAGTCATAATATTCCTTACAAAATCGTCCTAAACAAAGAGCATAATTCCAATTTGGGTCTGGTATTAGCAGAAAATAATGCCATAAACAAAGAAGAAATTTATATCGAGAAGCAAAATCATGCCATTCAAGTTATAAAAAAGAAAAGCTACAAGGCCTTTTTCAAAAGGTGGGTTAAAAAATTATTAAAAAAACGTTGATAGAATTATCAACGTTTTTAGTTTGTCTACAAAATGAGACTCGGAATGGTCTCACCCTGAACCATGATTTTAATACCAAGAAATTGGCGACACTCCTGCCGAGTAACTGGCTAGCCGAGAGCCCACAGACGCTTGGCAGAAAGTCGGCGGAAAGGGAGCGGATTTCTGAAATCAGCTGGAACTTTTTTGAAAGAATAAACTGCAGGCAAACTCGCTCATCTTTGAATTTGTCTACAGTCTGAAACGTTGATAGAAAAGACCTCATAATAGGATTCTTAATGATACAGCTCCTTTAATTAAGTGTGTAGACAACCATACCTGTTTATGTAATCCTTTTACGTAATCTATAAAACTTCCTGAAATTCCCTATCATCGTTTTTACTACGGAATAAGTGGGGATAGCGATTAAAATGCCAATGAAACCATATATCGATCCTGCAGCAAGCAGCAATAAGATAATGGTAAGGGGGTGAATGTTAAGCCGTTTTCCCATAATATTCGGTGTAACCAAGTGCCCTTCGACCTGTTGAACAATGGTAAGGACAATGAGTACTTTCACTGCCAACCCGATGTCTTGCTGTAAGGCTATGAAAAGGGCAGGGATGATACTAATTAATGGACCAAGGAATGGTACAACGGTAAAAGTCATGGCGAATAAGGCTAATACGAGTGCATAATCGAGATCGATAATCAGGTAGCCGATATACATCAAGGTCCCAATGACGATTGAAATGATGAATTGACCGATAATATAAGTTGAAAGGGCTTTATCGACGTCTTTTAAAATCGTGTTCCCCTCTGATTCTACATCGTTCGGTATATATTTTAATAGAAATGGTCTTAATTTTTCTCCATCCTTCAAGAAATAGAATAAAATGAATGGAGTAATGACCAATACTGTTAATACACTAGTGATTGTGGAAAAAATGGTATTGACATTCATAATGAGTTTTTCCGAGTAATTTTTCAAATGCGTGACCGCTTTTTCTTTCAGATCTTCCATATTAACCATTCCAAAATCATTTTTTTCAATCATAACTTCAGATTCTTTAGAGAATTCCTTGACTTTGCTGGGGAGGTTTTCAGATAATTTTTGAAATTGGTCCACTATTACAGGACTTCCAAAGTAACTTACCATCCCAATTAAACTAAATATAATCAAAAACACGATGAAGATGCTAGCTGACCTCGGGATAAATTCAGTTAAAAAATTAACGACTGGCCGTAATATATAGTATAAAAGTCCAGCCACAATAATAGGAAAAAACATGGCAGCAATGATTTTTTGTAGCGGCAGCAGAACGTAATCAATCTTACCTAGTAAAAAAATAATTAAAATGATCAATATGGTCGCGCATGCATATTTGAAAAACGGTTTATTGATCCACAAGACTATCCCTCCTAATTCCATCTCTTACATGATTCCCTGATTTAGCTTAATGTTAAACTATATAACTTGTTCAAATGTTGGTGCAAAACATGTTATAATGATAAACGTTTATCATTCAACTTTAATTCGATTGTAATGTTTCAATTTAGAAATGATCACAACTGCACGAGCAAAGGTTCCGGAGGGGATGACATAATCCATAAAATCTCCGGTGTGCTTCAGTTCCAAAAGATACACCGTTATGCCCATAAACAAACTAAAAAAAGGCATCATCAAAGGTAAATTCCGTTTAGGGAAGTTTACTTGAAAATGCCTTTTTGCAAGGTTTTAAATTAGGATATTTTACTAAATGTGTTCGTTACTCCTTGTTTCTGTTTACTTTGCATTTTTTTGATGTCGAGACGCAGCCAGATGGAGATGGCGAATGCTATCGCAATTAATACTGCGAAAACGTAGAATACCGGGATGTAGCTGTTCGTACTTTCCCTGATTGCAGTAACCAACATTGGTCCGCAAACCCCGCCTAGAGACCACGTAGTTAAAAGATAACCGTGGATGGCCCCAATTTCCTTAGTTCCAAATAAATCCCCGGCAAACGCAGGGAGATTTGAAAATCCTCCTCCATAACAACTAACGACCAGCAAGATGAGTCCTTGGAACAATAGTGTATTTGTAGTCGTTGGAAGTAAAAGGAACGCTCCGATTTGAATGATGAAGAAAATGACGAAAACATTTGGACGGCCAATATAATCAGATGCTGCTGCCCAGCCAAGTCTTCCTCCTCCATTAAAGATTCCCATAATGCCGACTAATGTTGCTGCACCTGCTACAGACAGACCAACAACGTCTTGAGCCATAGGTGAAGCTACAGAAATCATCATGATCCCTGCACTTGTATTTATCAATTTCATGGACCATAACATCCAGAAGTGTTTTGTTTTAACCGCTTCTTTTGCAGTTAATTGCCTTAGGTCTTTCTTCAGTTCTTTCTTACCGGACTCAATATCTTTCTTCATTCCTTCAGGCAGCCAGTTGGCCTTTGGAGGTGCAATATAGGATGCACCTAAGAACATCAGTATGAAATAGCCTGCGCCTAATATATAATATGTAGTATAAATGCCAACGGATTCCATAAGGCTTGCAGCTACTGGGGCTGTAATGAGAGCTCCGGCACCGAAACCTAATACTGCCATTCCTGTTGCCAATCCTCTGCGATCTGGGAACCATTTGACTAAAGTGGATACTGGTGAAATGTACCCAATCCCCATACCAAGTCCACTTAAAACCCCATATGTCAATAGGTAAAGCGGAAGTGAATCGACCATTACTGCCAAACCGGAACCAGCTTGTCCTAAACCGAATAAAACAGCCGCCACCAAAGCTGACTTTCTTGGGCCATTTTTTTCTACGAATTTACCAAAGAAGGCAGCAGAAGTTCCTGCAAGCGCCATCATTATTGTGAATGCTAACGTTACTTCAGTTTCTGTCCACCCCATAGTCTCAACTAATGGTTTTTTGTAAACGCTATATGCGTATGCACCACCAATGGAAAGGTGAATGGCGATAGCGGATAAAGCGATTAACCATCTGTTTTTTGTCATGTTGTTACCCCTTTTCGTCAAAAATAAGAAAGTTGCATGCGTTTTATCTATAATATATCGTTTTGCATGCGTTTTATCTATCTTGTGGGATAAGTATATAAGATTATTATTTAGTAGTAAACTACTAAATTGAATTTCATGAAAAATTTCCCTCTATATTCCATTGGATTAAAATTGGGAATGGCAAGAAAAAAACCAACTTTATGAATCAGAATAAAAAATGTTATATTTTCTTACGTTTTTAATATACATATAAGTTTGTAGGTATCAGCTCTAAGTGTTTTTAGAGCACCTGTAATCACGAACTTGCTGCACATCTTTTTATTTATCGATGTTCCTGTTTACCAAAAGGGAAACGATTGAATTTACTTAAGGTGCCATGATGGAATAACTAGAATTATTCTCATTGGCTTTATTGTAATTATTTTGTTAAAATAATCTAATATTCACGATTTCAAGACACCATAGCGAACAATCGGAATTGATATTTTTTGAGAGGTTTCAGGAATAATTAATTCTTTTTTCAGGAATCATAGTCTGGAAATCAAAAAAATTCCATTTATTTTAAAAAAATTCCGAAAATTTCGTCTTAAAGGGTTGAACTATGATTCCTGATAGGAGTAAACTAATTAAAGATAGATTTTATGGAAGTGAAATCTTGTAAATTTAATCAACAAGGGGTTTTGGTAATGAAGGAACATGACATGCAAATCACGCTTAGTACAACAAAGAAAGAAAAACCACAGGCGGACCAGCTTGAGTTCGGTAAGCAGTTTACCGATCATATGTTTATTATGGATTACACACAAGGGCAAGGGTGGCATGATCCAAGAATTGTTCCTTATCAACCGCTCTCATTAGAGCCGTCAGCTATGATTTTTCACTATGGTCAATCCGTTTTTGAAGGATTGAAGGCATATGCAACACCAGAGGAAGAAATTATCTTATTCCGTCCGGAAAAGAATTTCCAACGCTTAAATAGTTCAAATAGCCGATTATGCATACCGGATATCGACGTTGATTTTGCGTTGAAGGCCTTAAAGACTTTAATTAGCGTTGATAAGGATTGGATTCCCCAGGCAGAAGGGACATCATTATATATTAGGCCATTCATTATAGCTACTGAGCCTTATCTTGGAGTTTCTCCATCGGATAAATATCAGTTCATCATCATCATGTCTCCAGTGGGATCGTATTACAAAGAAGGCATTCATCCAGTTAAAATTGCAGTGGAGTCAGCTTTCACACGTGCAGTTAATGGAGGTACAGGTGAAGCCAAAACGGGCGGTAATTATGCATCGAGCTTAAAAGCCCAGGAAGTATCCGAAAAGATGGGTTATGCCCAAGTTCTGTGGTTAGACGGAGTAGAGAAGAAGTATATCGAAGAAGTTGGAAGCATGAATGTTTTCTTCAAAATTAATGGTGAAATTATCACTCCTGCTTTAAATGGAAGTATCCTTCCGGGTATTACTCGTGATTCCATTATTGAATTGCTGAAACATTGGGGTCTTCCGGTGTCGGAAAGACGCATTTCGATGGAGGAAGTCCATGAAGCCTATAAATTAGGTCAATTGGAAGAGGCATTTGGAACGGGTACAGCCGCGGTCATATCACCAATTGGTGAATTTTTGTGGAATGGTGAAGAAATGATTGTTCAAAACGGGGAAACTGGAGAACTTTCTAGAAAGCTTTATGATACACTGACAGGTGTGCAAACAGGTAAAGTCGCAGACGAGTTGAACTGGACTACGAAAGTTGAAGAAAAAGTGACTCAATGATACTTAAACAAAAAAAACCTTCTTAGAAGGTTTTTTTGTTTTCACATAATCATTTTGTGTCTTATGGCAACCGCGACGGCCTCTGTCCGATGATTCACTCCCAATTTCCTGATAGCAGAAGAAATATGATCTCTGACGGTAAATTCACTAACGCTCATTTTTGGTGCCATTTGCTTTAATCCCATTCCATTGGCTAAATATTGAAGGACCTCCACTTCACGTTTGCTTAGAAGGTAAGTGGGAGGGGCGGAATCCATTGTTGAACCGAAAGCCAGTTTTAAATAATGGGAAAGCTTCATTAAATCATTCTTGGTAATTGGCTCGTTGGCGTGAATGGGGTCGACCAAAACTAAACCGATGGCCAAGTCATTCACAATTATCGGAATGATTGCCAATGATGAGATGGAAAATCTTTTAACGTATTTTGCAGGGATGGAGGATTTTGCATGCTGGATGGTTAAGAATATGGGTTCGTTATGGATGACTGCTTGGTGGATGGGGTATATATCATGAATATTTTCTCTAACATTATGTAATGAAAAGGTATCTTCACTTGTACATGCACATATTCCTTCACCCATTCCCGTTAAACATGAGTAACTGAATAAAGATGCTCGTTGAAATGAAAAAAAATCCACACAGCCCTTTACGATCATTTGTGATTTATTTGCCATATCTTTTTGTTGGGAAATCTTTTTTACATGATTCAACAGAGTTTCCTCAAGCATTCGACTTTATTCCTCCCTACATTTTCAGTGCTAGGATAAATGCTACTAATATCTTACAATATAATGAAAACTCTTACAAATTAAAAAAATCCAGAGATTCAAAAGTTCATAATTTCAAGGAGGCATTACCATGAAAAGAATGAATTTAACGACAACCAGCCGGAGTTTTAGAGAAGGTTCCCTACCATTTAAACTTTATCAAAAGGCTAAGAAATTCGGGATATGGAATCCTCGTGACATTGATTTCAGCCAGGATAAAGAAGATTGGAAGTCATTTACTGATATTGAAAGGCAAGTGTTATTAAGGATCATTTCCCTTTTTCAGGGCGGAGAAGAAGCGGTGACGTTGGATTTGCTGCCGCTCATTATGACGATAGCCAAGGAAGGCAGGATCGAAGAAGAAATGTACTTAACGACATTCCTTTTCGAGGAAGCGAAGCATATGGAGTTCTTTCGTTATACGTTAGATCAAATAGGTGAAACGGGTGATTTGACGGTTTATCACTCAGACACTTATAAATCGATTTTTTATGAAATATTGCCTGAAGCGATGGAGAAACTTTTATCTGATCAATCCCCTGAAGCGTTGGCAGAGGCAGCCACTGTTTATAATATGTTTACCGAGGGCGTTCTTGCGGAAACTGGATATTTCGGGTTTTATCAGACTCTCGAAGCTAATAAAATGATGCCTGGTCTATTAAAAGGCGTGGGTCTGTTGAAGAAGGATGAATCACGCCATATTGCTTATGGGACCTTCCTGCTGCAGAGAATCATCAGTGAACATCCACATATCTTTAAACAGGTTGAAAAGAGAATGGAGGAACTTTCACCACTGGCCATCGCGTTAAATACGGAGGGATATGATCGGTTCGGAAATCCATTTGATAATGACCAACAAGCTATATTGAATTTTACCATGAAACAATTATCCGTGCGGATGGAGATTTTAGCCAGGGCAAAAGGAAAGGGGATTGAAGAGATCTATCAAACTAACGAAAAGGAATATGGGGTTTTGTAAAGCCAATAAAAGAGACAAGTTTAGTGTCCATTTTACATTTGATAATGACTGGCCATCAGAAACTTGGTGGCAGGGCATGAACAATTCTTAATTGCGAATATAGACTAATATATCTGAGGTGAAATTTTATGATGGTAAACGCTCATTCGAATTTTTGGTTAAGGTCTTCAGTTTACAGTGGCACTAACACCCGTTCACTCATTCCGGACCTATTCAATGGTCTCGGGGCCAAAAGGATTCTACTCGTGAGTGATGCCGGGTTGGAAAATGCAGGTGTCGTTAAAAAGGTTGCCGAAACTTTTGAGCAACAGAAATTAGGTGCCAGAGCTGAAATAGTTGGACAGTTTCTGGGTGTTACACAAGACGCAGCGAGTGAATGTGTAAACGAAGCATTGAAATATGCTCGCGAAGTGAATGCCGATGCCATACTTGCCATTGGTGGAGGGAGTGTCATTGATACCGCAAAAGCATTGAAATTCGGATTATATAAAGGAATTGCGGATATTAATGATTCGATACCAAGCGGTTATCTGTATGAGGGTTTTCCAAAAGCCCAATCTATGAATATCCCGCATATTTCCGTAGCCACAACAGCAGGAACCGGTTCTGAAGTATCCCCGATCGCAGTCATATATAATGAACATAAAAAAGTCAAAATGAATATATACAATGTTTTTTTAAGTTCTGATATTGCCATTCTAGATCCCGAGTTAACAGTCGGACTGCCAAATGATATTACGGCGTTTACTGGTGCAGATGCATTGACACATGCAATTGAAGCGATCGTCTCACCTGCAGCGACATCAATAACCGATGCTTATGCATTTCAGGCCATTCGAGTTATTGAAAGAAATTTACCGAGGGCAGTAAAGGACGGAACGAATATTGAGGCCAGAATGGAATTGCTGCATGGAAGCATGATGGGAATCACTGCATTTTGTAGTGCATTGAATGCGATTCCGGTTCATAACTTTGCCCACGCGTATGGGGCGTTATTCCGTATTCCGCATGGATTGGCCAATGCCGTATTATTACCGGCCGTCATGGAATCAACCCCGGATTTATATCTTCCAAAGGCCCATTTGATAGCCGAAGCCTTTAGTGTGAAAATACATGATGAAGATTCAAAAGGGATCCTAGCGAAAGTGGTTGAAAAGCTCCGGGTTTTCCTATCTGATCTTGGGCTGCCCTCCGACTTCAGCGCCTATGGAATTAACCAGTCAGATATGGAAAGGGTTCTTAAAGCAGTAATGACGGATCCAGCTGCCACTAATTACCCGATGTCAGAGGAATTAATAATGTCAGTAGTTTCAAGAGTTTCAAAAGTTTCACCCGTGAGAATTAATTAATACTAAAAAAAGCCAACCCATAAAGGTTGGCTTTTTTGCGTTGTGTAATAATTGCCATATGTTAAGTCCCAAAATTTTTCGTTCAGTCAGTTCGTTTCGATATATGATCTTTTAAAAGAGCAACCCCAACCGGAATCGACACTTGTTAATGATTTTTTCCTAAGTTCTCCTGTGCCATCTTTATAAGTTCCTTGACCATTCCTCCGCCTAACTTTCCGCCTATTTTTCCATTCTGCTTGGATGTCAGTTCACCGTTATAATCTTTTTTCAGGGGTACGCCCATTTCTTTTGCTACTTCAAACTTTGCTTCTTCGGGATTCTTTGTACCAGCAACTTTGGCTTTTAAATCATCGAGTCCTTTTCGCGCTTCAGATACTAGAATTTTTCTTCTCCTTGCCATTAAGCATCACTCCTATTTTTTTCTTAGGTTATCCTAATGTAAAGAAAATGATTAACATGAAGGGAATCCCGATGAACCCTGAGGCAGTCATAAACTCTTACATAAAGAAATAATTATAAAGGATGCAACGGATTGAGTTGATTTGCGGTTCGATGAAGTTTTAGTTTATTTAAAGCGGGTAACTTATAATAAAACGATTTAAGGAGAAAAATGATGCTGACTGCTAATTCAAGTTTGTTAACAAAAGAGGATATGACAAATCCCGATCGAGTGCCGCAATGGCTAATTAAGGAATATCAAACATTCCATGATACAGTTACCGATAAAACCTTTCCATGTTATTTTGGTATGAAAGCTGAAAATAAAGGGGAACTTCGTTATGCATATATCACACAGGAAGATTGGTCCAATCTCCCAAAAGCAGTGGAAAGCTTTCTTGATTTATTTCAGGAACCACCATATATCAGGCACGGCCTTTTCGTCTTTATGGAGCCTGAATCCATAGAGGGTGATATAGAATTTTACCGTAAAAGGTTTTGGGATATCCTGCAATATCTGCATAAAGCAGATGAAAAACCTTGGCCAATCGAAAAGCCGAAAGATCCCGAGCATTATTTATGGGACTATCATTTTGCAGGGCAACCAATCTTTGTCTTTGGTAATGCACCTGCTTATAAACAGCGTAAAACCCGAGATTTAGGGAATAGCCTTGTACTTGGATTCCAACCCCGGATGATTTTTGAAGGCTTGGAAGGAACGGAAAAAGGCGGAATCATGTCGCGTGAAAAGGTTCGTGAACGAGTTGAGAAGTGGGATAACCTTCCTAAACATCCTGATATCAGTCACTTTGGAGATGTGAATCATAATGAATGGAAACAATTTTTCATTGGGGATGATATAGAACCGATAAAAGGTAAGTGTCCATTCCATCATAAAGAGTTAACTTAACCGAGGGCAAATTGCTCTCGGTTTTTTTCGCGTCTGTCGGGGATAAAAAATTCATTCGCGCAAATTCCTGAAATGTACATTTGAAAATAAAAAACATATCTCTTGCCTTATTGGATTTTCAGTTTTATAATGTGAAAGTAGCAATTGCAGTTAATTCGAGATATATGGATTAAATGCTATTTTTATAAAAACATACAAAATTAACAATTGGGGGAACAAAAATGTCTAAAGTATTATTTGTTAAATCAAATGACCGCCCAGCGGATCAAGCAATTAGTGTCAAAATGTATGAAACGTTTTTGAACACATATAAGGAAGCAAATAGTAACGATGAAATAACTGAATTGGATTTATTTAAACTGAACTTACCTTACTACGGAAATACAGCAATTACTGCCCTATATAAACGCAGCCAAGGTATAGAATTGACTGAAGAAGAAGTGGAGATTGCCGATATCGTGCAACAATACTTGAATCAATTTCTTGCTGCAGATAAAGTAGTATTTGCCTTCCCGCTATGGAACGCAACGGTTCCGGCACCATTGGTAACTTATATTTCATATCTTGCTCAAGCGGGAACAACATTCAAATATACAGCTGAAGGCCCAGTCGGCTTAGCTGGAGGTAAAAAAGTGGCTTTACTTAATGCACGCGGATCGGATTATGCTTTGCCTGGAATGGATGCTGGCGAAATGGCAGAGAAATACGTAACGATGAATTTGAACTTATGGGGCATAACAAACCCAGAAACAGTCGTAATCGAAGGACATAATCAATATCCAGATCGTTCACAGGATATCGTTGCAAAAGGATTGGCGAAAGTTGCTGAAACTGCAGCAAAATTCTAATTATAAAACGGAAAACCAGTATGTATTTTTAGCATACTGGTTTTTCTATGCAGATTTTTCTGAAAGTCGATTATAATAAAGGGTAAGCTATAAGCATGAAAGGAAGTGCAGGAAATATGCAAACGTTTAAATCACGTGACGAAATAAAAATAGAAGAAACATGGAACTTAAAGGATATTTACAATGATCAGGCCAACTGGGAAAAAGATTATCAAGAAGTTCTGAAGATGACAGAAAAATTAAAAACTTATGATGGGCATATTAACTCAGCTCAAGATTTGTTCGAGTATTTACGTTTAAGTGAGGAACTTGGGTACATTTATAACAAACTATATGTATTTGCCATGCTGCAAGCGGATTTGGATACTCGGGTAACCTCATCACAAGCATTACTGGATCGAGCGGGTAAGTTAGGGCAGAAAATCAGTAATGCTTCTGCATTTTTCATGCCGTTTCTTTTGAGCCTGGAAGAACATACATTAAAAGGGTACATAAAAGAAATCGAGGGTTTGAAATATTTTGAAGAGGATCTACTGGATTCCTTCCGTTATAAAGCCCATGTGTTAACGAAAGAACAAGAAGAGGTGCTTTCCCAAATAGGCGAAGCCTTTTCAGCACCTCAAAAAACGTTCGGGATGATCAACAATACTGATATAAAATTTGGGGAAGTTACGAATGAAGACGGCGAAAGAGTAGAGCTAACGCGAGGAATGTATTCCAAATTGATTGAAGACGATGATCGCGATAAAAGAAAAGAGGCCTATTTCGCCTATTATCAGCCATATGTACAATTGAAGAATACAATCGCTTCCACACTTTCCACAGCAATCAAGAATAATGTGAATCTTTCAAAACTAAGAAATTATCCATCTGCCTTGGAAAAATCCTTATTTGGAGATCAAGTTCCAAAAGAGGTATATGATAATTTGATTATGTCAACTAAGCAAAATATCGGACCTATGCATAAATACATTCATTTAAGAAAAAAATTGCTGGGTTTAGAAGAATTGCGTGCATATGATTTAAGTGTACCATTAGTCGAAGGAGCTAAAGAAGAGATTTCTTACGATGATGGTTTTTCTTTGATGGTGGAGGCTCTGAAACCTCTTGGCGAAGAGTATATCACAATCCTGAAAACCTTTAAGGAAAAAAGATATATCGACGTCAGGGAAACACCTGGAAAACGTTCAGGTGCTTACAATTTAGGACTTTATGGTGTTCACCCGTTCATCTTATTAAACCACCGTGATGATTTAGACAGTGTTTTTACACTTGCACATGAATCTGGACATGGCATGCATTCATACTATAGCTCAAAATACCAACCGCAAATAAGTGCAGGTTATTCCATCTTTGTCGCTGAAGTTGCTTCCACTGTGAATGAAATCCTGTTGATCCGCCATTTAATTAAGACAACAAAAGACGTGCAGAAGAAAAAACACTTACTTAACCATTTCATAGATAGTTTTAAAGGGACTTTCTTCACACAGGTGATGTTTGCGGAGTTTGAAAAGACCGTACATGAAAAAGCTGAAAATGATGAACCTCTAAATGCCGAGGTTTTTAATACAGCCTATGAATCGATTTTTCGTGCATATAATGGAGATGAAATTATTTTCGATGAAGAAGTGAAGTATGGCTGGTCACGTATCCCACACTTTTATCGTCCGTTTTATGTCTACAAATATGCTACTGGTTACGTTTCAGCCATTACGATCGCTGATAAGATCCTTTCTGGAGACCAAAAAACACTTGAAAGTTATTTGACTTTCTTGAAAAGCGGGAGTTCGGATTTCCCATTGGAGCTACTTAAGAAAACAGGAGTAGATTTAACTAAACCTGAGCCGATTGAAAATGCAATGAAGATTTTCAGTGATCTGGTCGACCAATTCACTGAATTGACAGAAGGCTAACCTAAACCATTTCTTCCAAAAGAGCCCATGGTATGTTGTTATAAAAAATGCTATAGTTAAAACATTGGCGTAGGAGAGGCCCAATCTATAGATTGGGCCTTATTTTATATGCTGAAGAAACAGGTAATGCGTGAAAAAAGTCATGGTGACAGCGTTATTTCAACATCGGAGCCTAGCCAGTGGGCCAGTTTCTTTGTACTTCAATGGCATATTTTGTGAGGAAAGTGAAAAATGAATTCGACAGTTAATTATATAAAAGAATGGCAGCAGGCACTTCAACTTGAAATCCTGCATTTGAAAAAATATGGCAGCACAAAATACCTGGTTTCGAACGGCCATTTGCTTACAGATGACGGTTCTTTCAACTATTATTTTGAAACAGGTTCATCGATAAAAATCCCTGTCGGTTCCCTCGTTCGACTGGAATGGGGAGGGATTAAACAGGATGGAAGGATCCTTTCATCGGAAGGGAAAAGTATAATCATTGTATTTGATCGCTCGTTAGGCGATTTGATCGGTGAAGCCTTTTTATATCATGACCCCTGGGAATTGCTGGAACAATTAATTATCCGCTTGGATGAAATCAAAAGAAGCAAAAGGAAAAGGCTTCGGATCAAGCGCCTGATGGATCCGTCCATGCCGCAAAAACATCCTTCAAATGAAAAACAAAGCAGTGTAAAAGAATTATATGCACGATCTAAGTTCAATCCTGTCACTTTTGTTTGGGGACCCCCGGGAACTGGAAAAACCTATACATTGGCACGTACAGTAGCCAATCATTATTTACAAGATAAAAAAGTTCTGGTTTTGTCCCATAGCAACCAGGCTGTCGATGTTTTGATGGCTGAAATTTCGGCATTCATTAAAAAGAAAGATCGTTTCAAAGAAGGCGATGTGCTTCGCTATGGATCTCAAATCGGTGAATCACTTGCCATACACGATGATATTGTTACCGGGCAATTATTAGGTAAACATGAACCGACATTATTTAAAGAAAAAGAAGAGCTTGGCGAAGAAAAACGTCTATTAAAACATGACTTGGCAGGATCCTTCAGTAAAAGGGATACAGATCAATTAATCGAAATAGAGAAAAAACTGGCCAAAGTCTTGGAGAAAATCCGCCAAAAAGAGATTCAATTCGTAAAAGAGGCAAAGGTCATCGGGACGACCTTGGCTAAAGCCGCAAATGATGAAACGGTTTATCAAAAGGAGTATGATCTGGTTATTTTGGACGAAGCGAGTATGGCTTACGTACCTCAGGTGGCTTTTGCTGCAGCGTTATCCAAACATATTATCGTTTGTGGTGATTTCAAACAATTGCCCCCTATTGCTTCGGCTCGTGATTCCCTCGTGAAACTTTGGCTAAAGGAAGACATTTTTCATCGGGCCGGTGTCGCCCAGTCTGTTGAAGAAGGAGAACTTCATCGTCATTTATTCCTATTAAAGGAACAGCGCCGCATGCATCCGGATATTTCAGCATTCACTAATCGTGTCGTCTATAACAATTTTGTTGGCGATCATATAAGTGTTGCGACTAGCAGGGAGAGCATAACGCAGGCGGAACCTTTTGCCAATAAAGCAGCAGCTCTTCTCGATACCAGCTTATCAGGGGAATATTGCATCACTGAACGGACATCCCACTCGAGAATGAATTTATGGCAATTACTTTTATCTTTTCAACTGATTCATGAAGCTTATGTCGACGGGTCAAGGTCAATTGGTTATGTCGCCCCATATCGTGCTCAGGCAGACTTGATGGAAAAATTATTGGATGACTTATATGACAAAGAACGGCAAACGGCGGATATCATCGCTGCAACTGTTCATCGTTTCCAGGGAAGTGAACGTGAGATGATGATCTTTGACACAGTTGATAGTTATCCGCAAAACAGGGCAGGAATGTTATTGACAGGGAGAGAAAGTGAAAGACTCATTAACGTGGCCATAACAAGGACTAAGGGTAAGTTCGTACATGTATGTGACACTTCATTTGTTAACAAACATGTATATCGCAGCAAAACACTTCGTCAGCTTGTCGATCATCAAATTCAAAATGATCAAATTGTACCAAAGAAAGACATTGGAAAATGGGTTAAGCACCAGCACCCGAAATTACAATGGATGCATGCCCGTAAATTGGGGGACTTTCAGGAAGATATTGAATCAACAAAACAAGAGATGGTTATCGCTGTACCGGATTTGAACAGTTTGTCAGAAGAATGGCAGCAATATTTATCAAAACGAAACCCTGCAGTGAAATTGACGATCATTTCAGCAAAAAGAAACCCTGATATCAACTCTGATCATTTTATTTGTTCACCTGTTTCCTTTTCCTTTATCATATTTGATAAAAGAGTTATCTGGCTGGGTTTGCCCGTAGAGTCCAATAATCGGGTCCAGCCTCCATTTATAGCGGCTCGTTTGGATTCACAAATAATGGCAGATGAATTACTATCTCAATTCAAAAAAAGTGAATAGCTCAGGAAAGGCCCTTAAAAAGGGCTTTTCTTCATTTACATATATCCCTAAAAAGACCTCGGTAGAATAAGTGATGCCAACTTGAGTCACCTGCGTAATTAATATATTTAAACAAAGACCTCGCTAGAATATATTTATGCCTCATACTCCCCAATAGATTCAACTCCTTATATTTTCTGCTAAAGGCTGCAAACTAAAATAACAAAGCAAGCGTTTCAGGCGACTTTCGACTAGTTATGATTTAACATTTAGTTACGAAAGACAAAGAAAGGAGATAACAAATTGAAACTAAGCATATTGGATCAATCCCCAATTGCATCTGGACAATCAGCACAAGAAGCTTTGCAGGCTTCACTCCAACTAGCACAAGAAGGAGATAGACTGGGTTATAGCAGAATCTGGTTAACTGAACATCATGATCTGCCGGGATTGGCCTGTTCCGTTCCAGAAGTTTTGATAAGCTATATTGGTGCACAAACAAAAAATATCCGGATTGGATCAGGGGCAGTGCTGCTTCCACATTATAAGCCGTACCGGATAGCAGAGACTTATAATATGCTTGCCACACTTTTTCCAGGACGGATTGATATGGGCCTAGGCCGTGCTCCTGGTGGATCTGCTGAAGCAACGATGGCATTATCCGATAATTTTCTTCAGAATGTTTACAAAATGCCTGAACTTGTTCAAGAACTGTTGAATTTTCTAAGAGGTGAATTTCCGAAAGAACATCCGTTTTCAAATGTCTCTGCCGCTCCTGTCCCAATGGTACCGCCTGAACCATGGATATTGGGAACAAGCGGGAAAAGTGCAAAGCTTGCCGCTGAAAATGGTGCTGCATACGCGTTTGGTGAATTCATGAGTGAAAATGATGGAGTGCAGAGCTTTCACCAGTACCGTGAGCACTTTCAAATAAAAGGTTTACTTAAAGAACCTAAAACGATTGTTACGGTTTCGGCCATATGCGCAGAAACGGAGGAACATGCGAAAGAAATCGCCCTTAGCAATACCCTATGGAAAATACAAAGTGGACATGGGGAAAGAAAGCAGGTTCCAAGTATAGAAGAGGTAAGGAATCATGATTGGACTGAAAAAGAAAAAGCATTGATGGAAACCATGCATAAAAAACTGATTTTTGGTACCCCTTCACAAGTGAAGTATCGCCTATTGGAGATTCAGGAGAAATATCAAGCAGATGAAATCATGCTGATAACCATCACACATAAGTTGGAGGATAGGCTTAATTCGTTTCGTTTGATTGCCAGGGAAATTCTTAACAGTTAATCCTTTCGAGCATTTTGTGTGCATTTTGTGTGCATTTTCTATATGATGACTTTGCGTCCAATTTATCATAATTGAAAGAAAGAAGATGAAGATATGAGTGCTGATCAACATGCAAAAAAACTTAGCGACATTTCTTTTTCCGTTCTGGACCTGGCTTCTATCGTTGAGGGTGGCACAGTTTCGGGAGCTTTTAAAAATACAGTAGAATTAGCTAAACATGCGGAGCAATGGAATTACAACCGTTTCTGGGTTGCGGAACATCATAGCATGCCTGGGATTGCAAGCTCTGCAACTTCAGTGCTTATAGGTTATGTTGCAGGTAGGACGGAAAGAATTCGCGTGGGTTCTGGAGGCATAATGCTACCGAATCATGCACCGCTGGTTATCGCAGAACAATTTGGAACATTGGAAGCAATGTATCCTGGTAGAATAGATTTAGGACTGGGACGTGCTCCGGGAAGCGACCAATTTACAGCCATGGCACTCCGGGGGGATGTACGTAATAACGGTCAGGATTTTCCTGAACAATTGGCACAGCTCCGTAGCTATTTAGATGCGGATTCTAAACATAATCGTGTTCGCGCCATCCCTGGCGAAGGACAGGATATCCCGATTTGGCTACTTGGATCAAGCGGCTTCAGTGCAGCATTATCAGCACAGCTGGGATTGCCATTTTCATTTGCAAGCCATTTTTCACCTGAAAATACTCAACCAGCTTTAGCCCGTTACCGCAATAATTTCCAACCATCCGACGTTCTCGATAAACCTTATGTCATGGTTGGTATCAATGTATTTGCAGCTGATACTACGGAAGAAGCGCAAAGAATTGCTACATCTTATCAACAGCAGTTCTTGAATTTGATACGGAACACGCCTGGTCAACTTGCTCCTCCAGTTGATACGATGGAAGGCCTTTGGACAGAATATGAAAAGGCCATTGTCATGAAGCAACTGAACGCTTCCATTATAGGGAATCCAAAAGAGGTTAAAGAGCAGTTGCAGGCATTTTTAAATGAAACACAGGCTGATGAAATGATTATAAACTCTGCCATTTATGATCAGGATGCACGTCTTCGTTCTTATGAAATCATTGCAGAGGTTACTGGAATGAAATAAGTGTCAAAGAATGAGCTTGCAGATTCCGTGTCTGCAAGCTTTTTATCAAAAATACATACCGATTGACTTCATCAACAAAGTTAGGAGAGAGTAATGAAACGAGAAGATCCTTTATCCTTAATATTTCACTTCACAGATAAACAAGGTGACAGCCGGCCTCTATATTTTACAAACCCGAAAAAAGTGTTCACCGCCCATTCAATTGAGGATGTCATTCCACAATTCCAAAAAGTCCAGGAAGCGATCGAACAGGGGCATTATGCAGCCGGATATGTTTCCTATGAAGCAGCACCTGCTTTTGAAAAATCTTTTAAAGTAAAAGATGGAGCCAAAATGCCATTATTATGGTTCGGGATTTTTGATAAACCGGAAGAAGAAATACCTGAAAAAATGACCGGGGCTTTTAATTTAGCTGAATGGCAATCAGAAACGGATTCAAAAACCTATCATTCCGGGTTTCAAAGGATAAAATCCGAAATCGAGAAAGGCAATACGTATCAAGTGAATTATACGATTCGTTTGCAATCCCAGTTCGAAGGAGATGACTACGCTTTCTTTGATCGCTTGAAGAGAGCTCAACGCTCAAACTATAGTGCATATTTAAATGTGGGGTCTCATCGAATCCTATCGGCTTCACCCGAGTTGTTTTTCCGTTGGGAAGATGGTCAGCTGATTACTCGGCCAATGAAAGGAACGGTAAAGCGGGGAACGACACAGAAAATGGATCAACTCAATGCAGACTGGTTAGCAGCCTCGGAAAAGAATCAAGCTGAAAACTACATGATTGTGGACCTGCTCAGAAATGATTTGGGAATGATTGCAGAACCAGGAAGCGTCAAGGTTCCACAGCTTAAGGCAATTGAAAAATATCCGACAGTTTGGCAAATGACATCCACGATTACAGCCGATACGAATCCACGAACAACAATAATTGATATATTCAAGGCCCTTTTTCCATGTGGATCGATAACAGGTGCACCTAAAATTAAAACGATGGAGATCATCGCTGATATCGAGAATTCACCACGTGAAGTTTATTGCGGTGCAATCGGGTTTATTTCCCCTGAATCCGAAGCCGTTTTTAATGTGCCGATTCGTACGGTCGTGATCGATATGGAAACTGGGAAAGCCGAGTATGGGGTTGGCGGGGGAATCACTTGGGATTCCGAGTTATCGGAAGAATATGACGAAGCATTTTTAAAAGCTAAATTATTGACGGTGGCAAGGCCTGCTTACAAACTATTGGAATCGATGAAGCTCAGCGATGGCGAATATTATTTGTTGGATGATCATATCGACCGGATGAAACAATCCGCTGATTACTTCGATTTTCGGTTCTCTGAATTGTATCTTAGAGATCGGCTCCAAAAGTATGCGGAATTAAACCATGGGACGTTGCAAAAGGTAAGGGTACTACTTAATGAAAATGGTGAAATTGAAGTCTCCGGACAAGCAATCAAGCCCCTTGATTCAGAATTTACGGCCATCTTGGCTGAAACTCCAATTTCAAGTGCAAATCCATTTCTATTTCATAAGACTACCAATCGTGATGTATATGAAGGCTTTCAAATGAATAATCCCGACTTCCATGATGTTCTGCTTTGGAATGAAGAAGGGTTCATCACGGAATTCACGAACGGAAATGTAGTGGTGAAGATAAATGGTGACCACTATACCCCTCCTGTGGAATCAGGTCTCCTTGCAGGAACATTTCGTCAAGACTTGATCAGGAAGAAGGAAATCAAGGGAAAATCCATTTCAAAGGATGACCTAAATAACGCTGAGGAAATTTGGTTTATTAATAGCGTACGAGGGAAATTAAAAGTGAATTTAACTTTCTAAGCTGATTATTCGTAAAAAAGTGAAAATTGTAATCTTTAATGCAGTTAGTTGAGTTGTAGTAGATGATGATTATTTTAAAGCTGTAGAAGAAGGCCGTATTGAAGCATCACTTGATCCAGATTGCCATTTTATTGATGATGAAAATTCCATGGATCTGCTACTAGGTTATGCGACGGCTGCAACGCGCCTGAAGAAACAACTGAAAGATATGTCCATACCAGTAGACGAAGATCACCCTTTGTTTGTGTACTTACCAAGTGGAGTCGGCGCGGCGGGCCCGGTGGTATAACATATGGGCTCAAGTTAGCCTTTGAAGATGATATACATTGTTTTTTTGCAGAGCCGACACATTCACCATGCATGACACTCGGATTGATGACAGGCCTTCATGACAAAGTCTCGGTGTAGGACTTTGGAATTGATAATAAGAGGGAAGCGGATGGTCTTGCTGTCGGAAGGCCTTCAGAATCGGTTTCCAGTATGATGACGACCGTGTTAAGCGGCAGCTATACCATAGAGGATACAAGGTTATTCGAACTGCTCAGGGAAATGGCAGAGTCGGAAGGTCATTATTTAGAACCATCTGCCCTAGCGGGAGCATTTGGTCCGATACAACTTTTGTCAGCTCCAGAAGGAAGGGAATATCGAAGGGATCAAAAACTGCTGGATAAAATGAATCAGTCCACTCATATCAACTGGGCGACAGGCGGGAGCATGGTGCCAAAGGATAGGATGGAACAATATTTATCTAAAACTTAAAAAAAGTTCACGAGAGTGAACTTCTCAGACTGTAGACAAATTCGAAGAAAAGCGAGTTTGTCCGCAGTTTTTTTATTTAAAAACGTTCCTTCAGCCGGAGCAATTTTTTCGTCCTAAACCGCGCTTTATTTGACCGTCATCCGCAGTATTCGTACCCGGAGCATTCATTTTGCGGTTCACATATTGATTCCGTTCCCTTTTCGTCGACTTACTGCCAAGCCTCCTCACCGCAAGCTCTCTAGCGGTGAGGAGGCTCCAGACATTCAGCAGGAGTGTCGCAAATTTCTCCAATCCAGTGTGGTTTCATCACAGAAAAAAGTTGTTTTAAAATCATGGTAATCATTCCGATAAAATCGTGAAAGGGAATTGGGATGAGACCATTCCGAACCCCATTTTGTTCGACAAACTTAAAGCAGTTCACGAAAGTAAACTTCTTTTTTCTTTATAAACCCCATGAGATCAATAAAAGGTGAATGGCTTTTTCCAATTCGGATTCAGGGATCCCTGCAAAGCCCAATATGATTTTTGGAGGATGTTCGTTAATTTTTTCGATCGAATATGTCGATAATCCATAAATTTTAATATGATCTTCGTTTGCCTTTTGAATAAGTGTCTGTTCATCCATGCCGTTCTTAACGATGAGGACGACATGCAATCCTGACCGCTCTCCAATGATTTTTATTTGTTGATGGGGTTTAAACAGATCGATCACTTTATCCAACTTGCGACGGTAAACTTTCCTCATCCGATTCAAATGCTTTTCGAAATCCCCTTCCTTCATGAACTGTGTCAATACATGCTGGTCAATCCTAGAAACGGTTGAATGGTAAAAAGATAATTCCTGTTGATGCATTTGTAACAATGGAGCGGGAAGAACCATATAACTGATCCGAATTGATGGCATCAATGATTTTGAGAATGAACCTAAATAAATCACCTTATCACTAGCATCCATACTTTGTAAGGAAGGTATTGTTTTTCCACTATAACGAAATTCACTATCATAATCGTCTTCGATAATATAGCGGTTTGTTGCCCCTTGAGCCCAGTTCAACAAGCGCGTCCGTCTGTTAACGGAAAGGATCGTCCCATTTGGGAAGTGATGTGAGGGAGTGACATAAACGACGTCGATCTTTGAATCTTCAATTTGGTTCACCTTTACGCCTTCTTCATCAATTTGCAGTGGATGGACTTCATTTGGGTAGCTGCGTAAAATCCGGTGAATCAAGTGATACCCAGGATCTTCAACACCATAGATGGCATTTTTATCGAATAGAAGGACAAGCTGCTGCAATAAGATCTCCATTCCTGCACCAATGATGATCTGTTCGGGAACACATTGTACACCACGTGCATGGTACAAATAATGGGCAATTTCACATCGTAATTCATATTCCCCTTGAGAATCCCCCAGTAAAAGAAGATCTTGATGTGATTCATCGATTTTGCTTTTCATGTATTTTCTCCATTTTTCAAATGGGAAGTGTTCCGTGTCAATTTGGCTGGGATGAAAATGATACAGCAATTCCCCTTCTTTATGATTGATTTGTTCCACTGATACTTGGTTAGTTTGTGTATACTCTAAATCCTCGAATGTTTGAATATAGTACCCTTTTCTTGGTATAACTTCAACGTATCCTTCAGCAGTCAATTGTTCATATGCAGTCTCGACAGTATTTTGACTAATTTGGAGGAACTCTGCCAATTTCCGTTTGGAAGGCAGCTTTGTGCCGTAAAGAAGACGGCCATCGATAATTTCTTTTTTAATATATGAATATAATTGTTCGTACAAAGGCACTTCACTTAACCGATTTAAATCACAAGAAAGCATATTCATTTTGTTGCCACCTTTTAAAAAAAATTTTACTGACCCCATTAAATTTATTAAAACTGACACTTTCAATGCGGTCAACTATTTTTTATACTAAATCTAACAAATCTAAAAAATGCAAATATTAGGGGGAAGAGAAATGGATAAATTATTAGGAACTGACACAGTAAAAAGAGGAATGGCACAAATGCAAAAGGGTGGCGTAATTATGGACGTCATTAACGCAGAACAAGCAAAAATCGCAGAAGCATCCGGTGCTGTTGCTGTCATGGCATTGGAAAGAGTTCCTTCCGACATCCGTGCGGCTGGCGGGGTAGCTAGAATGGCAGATCCTCGAATTGTCGAGGAAGTAATGAAAGCAGTGTCCATCCCGGTCATGGCTAAAGCAAGGATTGGCCATATTGTGGAATCAAGAGTCCTGGAATCCATGGGAGTGGATTATATCGATGAAAGTGAAGTGCTGACTCCTGCCGATGAAGAATACCATATTCTAAAAAGTGATTTCACCGTACCTTTCGTTTGTGGCTGCCGTGATTTAGGAGAAGCTGCACGCCGTATTGGTGAAGGAGCATCAATGCTTCGTACAAAAGGAGAACCAGGTACGGGTAATATTGTGGAAGCTGTGCGTCATATGAGAAAGGTCCAGTCACAAATTCGTAAAGTGAGCATCATGAGTGATGATGAATTAATGACAGAAGCAAAAAATATCGGAGCCCCTTATGAAATTTTAAGAGAAATCAAACGCACAGGTAAATTACCTGTAGTTAACTTTGCGGCTGGCGGAATTGCCACTCCAGCAGATGCAGCATTGATGATGGAATTGGGAGCAGATGGAGTTTTCGTAGGGTCAGGTATTTTTAAATCTGAAACTCCAGAAAAATTCGCGTCGGCAATCGTTCAAGCGACTACATATTTCACCGATTATGAATTGATTGGCCGGTTGTCCAAAGAGTTGGGCAGTGCAATGAAAGGAATTGATATTTCCAAACTAGCTCCGGCAGAACGGATGCAGGAACGTGGATGGTAATATGATAACTATCGGTGTTTTGGGATTACAGGGAGCAGTTGAAGAACACTTGAACCAAATCAAAGGTGCCGGCGAACAAGCAATTATTGTAAAAAAACCGGAACAGTTGCTTGAAATCGATGGCTTGATCATTCCAGGCGGAGAAAGCACAACGATGAGGAAGCTAATGGATCGTTATGGATTTATGGAACCGATCAAAACTTTCTTCGAAGGTAAAAAACCTATTTTCGGTACATGTGCAGGGATGGTATTGGCGGCCAATGAATTGGCTGGCGATGAGAAGGCCTATCTTGGACTAATGGACATTTCCGTGAAAAGGAACGGATTTGGACGTCAACGGGATAGTTTCGAGGCTGAACTATCAATCAAAGGAATGGAAGAGCCTTATAAGGCAGTTTTCATCCGGGCGCCATTTGCTGATGGAATTGGAGAAGGTGTAGAAGTATTGGCTGTTTATGAAGAAAATGTAGTGGCTGCGAGACAAGACCATGTCCTCGTCAGTGCGTTTCATCCAGAATTAACAGGTGATGATCGTTTTCTGCAACTTTTCATTGAAATGGTGAAGACCTCAGTAAGTAAGGTCGAATTGAAAACCTGCTAAACAAATGAAGCTGTCCTATTAATAGGACAGCTTTACTTTTGGATGCTCAAAACGCTATAAAAAATAAATACATATTGCTTGAATTTAATATTCTTTACTTTTTTACTTATAAAATAAGTAATCACTTACTTGTTTTTGGTGTTGAAAGGGGAATGTATATGACAGCAAGAGTTGCAGTTATTACAGGAGGGGCAAGCGGAATTGGCCGAGCAACATGCTTGAAATTCGCAGCAAAGGGGGACAAGGTCGTTGTTGCGGATTTTAATGAAGAACTGGGACAGGAAACTGTTGAACAGATAACAGCGAATGGTAGAGAGGCCATTTTTGTTAAAACGGATGTTTCTAAGCAGGAAGATGTTGAATCGTTAATCAATAAAGCAGTAGTAACATACGGAAGGATCGATATCATGTTTAATAATGGCGGCATTGGTGCAGGCGGGATGATCCTCGATCAAGATATGGAGGGTTACCTCAAAACGATTGGAGTGAACCAGCACGGAGTTGCCTTTGGTATTATGGCAGCAGGACGGAAAATGAAGGAGCTAGGTAACAAGGGTGTCATTATAAATACCGCTTCTGTGTTTGGCTACTTAGCTTCCCATGGGACTTTTGCCTATCAGGCGACTAAAGGCGCTGTAAGAATGATGACTCAGACAGTAGCTTTGGAATTGGGTGCATATGGCATACGCGTAGTGGGCATTGCACCAGGCGGGGGTGATACTCCTATCATACAAGGCTATAAAGATTTGGGAATCATCGATAAATTGAATGCAAGTCAAATGCGCGGTAAATTAATTAAGCCAGAAGCCATTGCAAATGCCGTCTATCTATTATCGTTAGAGGAAGCGGATGCGATTAATGGAAGTGTAGTCATGGTCGATGATGGCTATGCATCTTTTAAGTGATTTTCTATTTATGATATATGGGAATATTGAATTCTAATAGATCAAAGGTAATATGTTGACCGATTGATACCATCGAGATATCATGGAAAATAGATTGGTGAAACCGGTCTTATCTTTATAAAAGAAGGTTGATATTTTTGAAAAAAGGGCAGCAAACTAAAGAACGAATCATAAATGTAGCCCGGACTCTTTTTGCCACTAAAGGATTTGACATGACAAGAACAAATGAAATAGCCTCTGCATGCAATGTTTCCGAAGCTACTATTTACAAATACTTTGACAGCAAAAAAGATTTGCTTTTGGCTACTATTACCCCTAATGAAAAAGAGGAAGCTGAAGATGGGACTTGCCATCTATCAACGGATGATCTAGTGGAAAATCATGTTTCCACCATGATAAAAAAAATTCTTGAAAATAAAGAACAGTTTTCGATTTTATTTAGGGAAACACAATTCGATCAAGATATTTCAAAGCAATATGTAGATCAGATTTTCAAGCCAAATGCCAAGCATATTGAAATACAGAAGAGAATAGATAGCGGAGAGATAAAATATATCTCTGATATTATCCTATTTAATGTAGGGATCATTTCTTTTACATTGGCATTATCTACACATTATGAGATCCATCAACAAAAAAAGGAGCCATATTTTACTTCTGAACGAATTAAGAGCATTGCTCAACTTTTGGTATATGGTATTCATGGTAAACAAAATCATACATAATGAAACGGTCATATTGAAGGGCATGAGCATCAAGCCGCAAATATGACCTTTTTATTTTCATTCAGAGACGATGAAGTCAACTGGTGAATTTATTAAACCCGAGTGTAAGATTTGACTTATATTTTTCAGACTATTACGATAAATGCATACTGCAAGAAATGCTTCACGAAAATTTTATCTGGAAATCATGTAACATTGGAGGGGTATTAAATGAGCGATATCGTAATTTTATCAGGAAGTCCCGCTAAACCATCAAGAACGGACATTTCACTAAAACATATTCAATCATTAATTGAAAACGAAGGATTTACCACAGCTTATTTCTCAATTACGGATTTCTCAGCAGATGATTTATTTCAAGGGAAATATAATAGCGAAGATATCTTAAAGCTTTCAGAGAGAATTCAAGCAGCTAGAGGAATCATTATTGGTTCACCGGTTTATAAGGCTTCTTATACAGGTGTATTGAAAGCCTTGATTGATTTGCTGCCAGAAGGAGCATTTAAGGGTAAGCCAGTGCTGCCAATCATGATTGGTGGAAGTAACAGGCATCTATTGGCGATTGACTATGCGCTTAAACCATTAATTTCAATATTAAAAGGTGAGCCGCTGCAGGGCATTTATTTTGTTGATAAGGAAATAGATAAACAGAATTCAGAAAAACCGATTAATGATTTGCATTTAATTGATCGCGTCCAGAGTCAAGTTCAAGAATTTGTAGAAGCGATACAGTTAAGAAATTAATGACTTCAAGTAATCCTTTCTACAAAAGGACCGGAATTCGAGAAATTAATTTTTCAAGTAAGGACATGCGTCAATAATAGGTTTTTTATGAAAATAGACTTAATTTTTTGGAGACCTTATCTAAAAAGACGAGTCTATTTTCGTATTTATATGAACATAAAATCAAAAATTGAATAGTGTGTATAAAAATAACAGTTCATCCATAATATTAAACCAAGTTATTTTATAAGAAAACTCCATTGACAAGGATTAAATATATGTTAATATTTAAAATAATAAAACTTATCCAGAGCGACGGAGGGAATTGGCCCTTTGAAGTCCAGCAACCTGCATGATGGATGCAAGGTGCTACCTCCAACAAAATGTTGATCATTTTGGAAGATAAGGTAAAGATATTTACCTTGGGATCTTTCCATCATGGAAAGATTTTTGTTTTTTTTGAAAAATTGTATGCAAACCATAACAATGTAAGGTTGTATGGAATTATATAAATCTAAGAAATTCATTTAATCACCGTTGAAAATAAAATATTCGCGGATTTTCTTAAAGGAGGAACTGGTTTGGATAAAGAGAATCAGCTTGAAGAAATATTTGAACGACTTCAAGAAATGCTTAATTCAATGAAATATGGATCCATTACACTTATTGTCCAGGATGGTAAAATCATTCAAATGGAAAGAAATGAAAAATTAAGAATTAAATAAGGTATCTGCTGACTAGAAAAACTAGAGGCGGGTTTAACTGATATAAAGAGAGTATTGGTTAGATTCGTCTCTTTTTCCTAGAATCAAATAAGCCGGAGAAGATTACAACGGGTATTGATCAACAGTTACTCTAACCTGATACAGCAAGTTTTTAGAGGGGGCTACAAAGTTGGCTGCATTAATAAACTATGACAATTTCAACACAGGGGATTTACCTGTATTTCCTGAAGACAGTGAGACAAAAGGAGCTTTGGAAGTTCTGCAATGGGCGAATGACCATTATGGAAACAAACTGATTTATGCTTGTAGTTTTGGTATTGAAGGCATCGTGCTTACGGATTTATTGGCGAAGGTCAATCCATCGGCAAAAATAGTTTTCCTTGATACAGATGTTCATTTTGAGGAAACTTACCAATTGATCGAGCAAGTGAAAAAGCGATATCCAAAGCTTTCGATCGAAATGAAGAAACCTGACTTGACGCTTGAGGAACAAGCAGCGGAATATGGGGATGAATTATGGCTTAGTGATTCCAATAAGTGCTGTAACATCCGTAAAATCATTCCGCTTACCGATGTGCTTTCAAAGGCAACAGCCTGGCTTTCGGGACTGCGGAGGGAGCAATCCGAAACAAGGGCTCTGACCGAGTATATCAATAAGGATAATAAGTTCAAGTCAGTTAAAATATGTCCACTCATACATTGGACGTGGAAAGATGTTTGGCGCTACGCCCATAAAAACGGACTTCCATATAATATCCTGCATGATAATGGATATCCGAGCATTGGATGTAAAACATGTACTGCACCTGCCTTCAATGCAGATGATTTACGCTCAGGCCGTTGGCAAGGAGCTCAAAAAACGGAATGCGGATTGCATTTATCTTAAATAAATAGAAACCATAGGGGGAAATTAGCATGACAATCAGTCTACCGCACGGAGGAACATTAATCGATCTTTGGGAACCAAAATATGATTTTAGTAAAATAACAAAGTCAATCGAAATCGATGAAATTGCTTTAAGTGATCTTGAATTGATAGGCACTGGTGCCTACAGTCCGATTAAAGGATTCTTTACAAAAAGTGACTATGAGACAGTGGTCAAGGATATGAGGCTTAGCAGTGGACATGTATGGAGCATCCCGATTACGCTGCCTTTGACCGAAGAAATTGCAGAAACCCTTACTATAGGTGAAGAAGTAACGTTGACTCATGAAGGTGAAACATACGGGGTTCTATCCGTTTCCGATATATACACTCCAGATAAGCAATTGGAAGCGACATTAGTATATCAAACGGATGATGAGAAGCATCCTGGAGTGAAAAATTTATATAACCGCGGGGATGTATATGTCGGCGGGGAAATAAAGTTGATCAAGAGAATAGAGCGTCCGCTATTTCAAGCTCATTATTTAGACCCGGTCGATACAAGGAAAGCTTTTGCTGAAAAAGGCTGGGAGACAGTTGTCGGTTTCCAAACGAGGAACCCTGTTCACCGTGCTCATGAATACATTCAAAAGACAGCATTGGAGATTGTCGACGGCTTATTCTTGAATCCTCTTGTAGGTGCCACTAAATCCGATGACATTCCGGCAGATGTAAGAATGGAAAGCTATAAAGTGCTGCTAGAAAAATATTATCCGAAGGATCGCGTCTCTCTTGCAGTTTTCCCTGCTGCCATGCGTTATGCAGGACCAAGAGAAGCCATTTTCCATGCGATGGTCCGTAAAAATTATGGTTGCACCCATTTTATCGTTGGACGTGATCATGCGGGTGTGGGCGATTATTATGGAACATATGATGCTCAAAAAATCTTTGGGAATTTTAACGCAGATGAGTTAGGAATCACTCTATTATTCTTTGAACATAGTTTTTACTGTAAAGCATGTGGCAATATGGCTTCCGCTAAAACTTGTCCGCATGGCAAGGAAGACCATGTCATCCTGTCTGGAACGAAGGTAAGGGAAATGTTGCGTAATGGAGAAATTCCTCCAGCTACCTTTAGCCGTAAAGAAGTCATCGAGGTGTTGATCGAAGGTCTAAAAAAGAATGAAGTTTATAACTGATTGGATATAAATTGAAGTGTCACATAAAGAAGAGGGGGATTATTATATGAGTAAAAGTACGAATGTCACGTGGCATGAAACGTCATTGACCAAGGCGCTCCGCCGGAAGCAGAACGGGCATGAAAGCACAGTTCTATGGTTTACAGGACTCTCGGGTTCCGGAAAATCAACGATTGCGAACGCGGTCGCTAAAGAGTTATATAATCGGAATATTCGAAGTTATGTTTTGGATGGTGATAATATCCGCCACGGATTAAATAAAGATTTAGGTTTTTCTGAAGAGGATCGAACCGAGAATATTAGGCGAATCGGTGAGGTTTCCAAGTTATTCGTGGATAGTGGGCAGTTCGTATTGACCGCCTTCATATCACCTTTCAGGGCAGATCGGCAGATTGTACGTGATTTACTCGATGAAGGGGAGTTTATTGAAGTATACATAAAGTGTCCGATCGAAGAGTGCGAAGTGCGTGATCCAAAAGGTCTTTATGACAAGGCGCGTAAAGGAATCATTAAAGATTTTACCGGAATCGACTCTCCATACGAAGAACCTGAACAACCGGAAATCACTTTAGAATCCGACCAATACAGCATTGAAGAGTGCGTTGAACAGGTAATCGGCTATTTGACAGCAAAGAAAGCGATCTAATCAAGGAGGAAATGTAATGGTTTACGAGAAATTTTGGTCGGAAAATCCACTAATCGCTAAAAATAAAACGGAAATCTGGAAATTGGAAAAAGACGGATTGAAGATATTCGATGATATTCCACATTACGCTGCAAATGGTTTTGATTCCATCCCTAAAGAGAATTGGGATATGTTCAAGTGGGCAGGTCTATACCTGCAACGGCCAAAAGAAGCAGGTTACTGGATGATGCGTGTCGTTATTCCCGGAGGTATTCTGACTTATGATCAACAGATAACTCTAGCTAACATCGCTAAAGATTATGGGAGGGGTGTATATGACATTACAACCCGTCAAGCCATCCAATTCCACTGGTTGACCATCGAACAAGTCCCGGATATCTTAAATCGTTTGGAAAAGGTTGGAATGACTACGGCCGGTGCATGTGGTGATATCACACGTAATATCATCGGTAATGCATTGGCAGGCATCGATCCTGACGAACTTTTTGATACACGCGAGGTACTTTATGATGTATTTGAGTATTTCCGCCTTAACGAAGACTATTCAAACCTTCCTAGGAAATATAAAATGTCCATAAGTGCTAATATCCATAATGCTTCAAATGCTGAAATCAACTGTGTTTCATTCAATCCGGCTACTAAAGTAATTGATGGAGTAACGGAAGTTGGTTTTCACGTAAAAGTAGGCGGTGGGCTATCCTCCGTTCCGATGCTGGCAGAAGAACTTGACTTATTCATTTTACCTGAAAAAACAGTCGAAGTAGCGGCCGCCATCACGACGATATTCCGTGACTTTGGGTACCGTGAAAAACGTCATCGCTCGCGTTTGAAATTCCTTGTAGCTGATTGGGGTCCTGAACAATTCAAGGAAAAATTGCTGGAGTACACCGGTCCGCTTCCTGAAAAGGGTGAAAGTGCGGTGAAGGAATGGAATGCAGGTTATTTCTACGGCATCCATAAACAAAAACAAGATGGTCTGAACTATGTTGGAGTCAATATACCAGTTGGTCGTCTAAATCCAGACGAAGTGATCGAGTTTGCTGAACTTGCGAAGAAATATGGAAATGGTGAAATCCGAAACTGTAATTCTCAAAATCTTATCATTCCAAATGTGCCGGATGCAAAACTTGAGGAATTAAAACAGGAATCCATCTTTGAAAGATTTCCATATCAACCAAAAAAATTCATTGGTTATTCCGTTTCTTGTACAGGCATCGAGTATTGCAACCTGGCACTCGTTGAAACAAAAGAACGAATGAGGACCATTTCTGAATCATTGGACAAGGAAATAGATCTCGATGTTCCTGTAAGAATGCATATGGTGGGTTGTCCGAATAATTGCGGTCAAAGAGCAATCGCCGAAATTGGGCTTCAAGGCATAAAAATGAAAAACCAGGACAAAAAGATGGTCGAAGCTTTTGAGATATACGTCGGAGGAACGCTGAATGAAGGCGGTAAGTTCAATGAAAAACTTAAAGGAAAAGTGGAAGCTGAACAGCTCTATCATGTTCTGAAAGAACTGATCCTATTTTTCAAAGAAACAAAACTTCTATCCGAAACCTTTCTTGATTTTGTGGAAAGGGTAGGGATATCCCAGTTACAAAGTAAGCTAGATGATATATTAACGGAAGTGGCCGTTTAATAGGGGAAGGTAAGCAATCCATGAATTTATACCGTTTCGAAGTCACTATCAAGGAAAAACCAATCCATGTCATCATTGTTGCCGATTCGGATGAAAAGGCGTTTGACCTTGTTGATATCGAGCTGGAAAAACATTTTTTGAAAATGCCTGAAGTGGATGACATCTCATTATATGAAAAAAGGAAAATTAAAAATGGAGCAGGTTTCGTTTTATCGGAATTCGAAACGATTCTCTAAGGGAAGGCAGGTTGCATAAATGGGGAAAGTATATCTAGTAGGAGCCGGTCCCGGAGATCCAGATTTAATTACATTAAAAGGATTAAAATGCATTCAAGAAGCTGATGTCATTTTATATGATCGACTTGTCAATAAAGAACTTTTGAATCATGCAAAAGACGGTGTAGAGCTGATTAATTGCGGTAAACTGCCGGATTATCATTTATTGCAGCAGGATACCATCAATCGGTTTCTTGTCAAATATGCAAAAAAGGGAAAAATAGTCACTCGTTTGAAAGGCGGAGATCCATTCGTCTTTGGGAGAGGCGGGGAGGAAGCGGAAGCCCTTGCCAAAAGTGGCGTGAGCTTTGAAATCGTTCCAGGAATTACGGCTGGAATCGCCGCTACAGCTTATGCGGGAATTCCAGTTACACATAGGGACCATGCTTCATCTTTTGCAATTGTTACCGGTCATCGGAAAAAGGATGAAGAGGATAATATCAAGTGGGAATCCCTTGCAAAAGGAATCGATACATTAGCCATTTACATGGGTGTTAAAAACCTGCCCTATATTCAAGGGAAACTTTTGGAGCATGGAAAAAGTCCAGAGACTCCTGTAGCCCTTATTCATTGGGGGACATTAAAAACGCAAAAAACAGCTGTCAGTACTTTGGCTAATGTAGTAGAAACCGCCAATAACGAACAGATTTCGAATCCTTGCATGATAGTCGTGGGCGATGTCGTTAATTTACGAGAAAAAATCAAATGGTTTGAAGGAAAACAAACCGAAAATTTGTTGGAGAATGAGGCCTTTTAATGGAAGCCATTTTATATATTTGCCATGGCAGCCGTGTTAAAGAAGCTTCAGCCCAAGCTATTGATTTTATTAAAGTTTGTATGCAAGCACAGCCAAATTCCATTCAGGAGTATTGCTTCTTAGAATTGGAAGTTCCTACGATAGAAGAGGCCTACGAAAGATGCGTACAAAAAGGTGCGACGAGAATCATCGCCATTCCAGTTCTATTGTTAACAGCTGTACATGCAAAACATGATATTCCAGTCATATTAAACAAAATGAAAGAACGATACCCTGCCGTTGACTTGAAATACGGTAGGCCGATTGGTGTTAGTGATAAAATGGTTGACATTTTAGTCGAACGGTTGGAGGAAACCAATGTAAGGGTTACGGAGGATTCCTTGGTTTTATTGGTTGGAAGGGGCAGCAGTGATCCCGACGTGAAAAGGGATTTGTCTCGACTGGCCGATTTGCTAAGGAACAGGTTTCCAAAAATCCGTGTGCAAGAGTGTTATTTGACAGCTGCCACACCAAGCTTTGGAGAAGCATTGGAATTCGCAGAGGAATCTCGACGAAACCAAGTATTTATCATTCCTTACCTATTGTTTACCGGTCTCCTAATGCAGTCCATCGAAAATGGTATAAAAAAGATTCAAAAAAAGGGTAAGCAGAAATTCATACTTTGCCGATATCTAGGTTATCACCCAAAGATTGAACAAGCAATATCGGAACGAATTCATGAAGTGAGTGGGGAGGGAGCTTATGTATCCAATTACGCTTAATATTGAGAACAGAAAGTGTATAATCATCGGCGGTGGTAAAATAGGTTACTTTAAAGCGGGCCCCTTATTGGAAGCTGGTGCTGAAGTGACCGTCGTAAGCCCCGAGATTTGCACAGGTTTTCAACTGTTGGAGAAAGAAGGTAAGATTCGAGTTTTACTTAAAGAAGTGGAAGAAACAGACTATAAAGATGCGTTTTTAATTATCGTTGCAACAAATTCGACTGAAGTTAATGAACGAGTGTACGAGAATGCATCCAAAAGTCAGTTGGTGAACGTTATTAGTAATCATGAGTTGGGTAATTTTCATATTCCGGCCACATTGAATAGAGGCATGCTTTCCATAAGTGTTTCTACCAATGGAGCAAGCCCAACACTCGCAAAAAAAATTCGGAATGACCTAGGTAAAGTATATGATGAATCATATGAAGAATATCTTGAATTCCTTTTTGAAGCAAGGATGATTATAAAAAATGGTTCATTTTCAAAAGAGGAAAAATCTAAGTTACTGAAAGATTCAATAGAGGATATTTATAAATACTCCCTAAAAGAAAGATATCGTTTTTTAGCTAGGCTTTTACCAGTAGAAGCCGAAGAAAATATATCATTGGGCTGATCAGAAAAACTGAAGGCACCTAACCAACATGTCATTTCATTTTGGTTAGGTGTCTCTTTGTGTCTAATGGAAATCTAAATGATTTATACAGGCAAACGGTACCATAGGGTCGATGTTATATAGGTTCTATTTTAGTGAAAAAAGGGGAATGTCATGAAAAAGTTAATCGTTTTGGCCTTTATCGGGTTTTTAGCCCAATTAATCGATGGTTCGCTTGGAATGGGGTATGGAGTGAGTTCCACGTCCTTATTGTTGACATTCGGGATTGCCCCTGCAGTAGCATCAGCATCCGTTCATTTATCGGAAGTAGTGACCACAGCAGTATCCGGAGCTTCACATATAAAGTTTGGGAACGTGGATAAAAATATGGTCTATCGCTTGATCATTCCAGGTTCAGTTGGTGCATTTGTAGGTGCATGTTTCCTGAGCAACCTACCAGCCGAATTAGCTAAACCTTATATTGCCATATTTTTATTTGGCCTTGGTGTATACGTTTTATTCCGTTTTTTATTTATTTTTAAACCTTCAAAGGAAAATGAAACCGTAAAGCCATTGACCGCAAAACAATCCATTCCGTTAGGCCTTTTTGCAGGATTTTGTGATGCAACAGGCGGAGGCGGTTGGGGACCGATTGCAACGCCCGTTTTATTGTCAAAAAAAGGCATGACGGCGAGAAAAGCCGTAGGGACTGTAGATACAAGTGAATTTGCCATTGCTTTTTTCGGAAGTCTTGGCTTTATCATTTCACTTGGATGGGAAGCTGTCAATTGGCTTTGGGTCGTAGCGTTGATAATTGGTGGAGTGGTTGCCGCGCCAATTGCAGCCTGGCTCGTCAGAATGCTTCCTGCACAATTAATGGGTGTTTTAGTGGGTGGTTTCATTATCTTAATCAATGTAAGAACATTATTAGCAACATGGATTCCGATTGAAGCCCATATATATATCTATACAGGCATCGTGATTATATGGCTTTCTGGAATTCTTCTTACCATCAATAAGATGTCCAATGCGAGAAAACATGATCATATCGAACAACGGCAGAATGTTTCCTGATTCGCGAGTTTGAAAGAAGCGAATTTATACAAAAGCATATTCTGATACGTAACTTAAAAACTCGTAGGTACATAAATACCTACGAGTAAAGTCATTTGCCAAATGGGATTCCGCCTTTAAAGTTGTTTCGGTTATAATAAAGGTTCTTGACCCTAGTTAATAGATTCATATATTTTTTGACCCGTTTTTTAGCGCTCTTAATAATCGAGAGACCTATGCCTCCAATATCTATGTAGTTTATTCTCCTAACAAAGAATCAATAGTACCCCCAATAAAGTCAGACATCGTGAGAGATTTAAAACAGCAGCAGAACCATTAATTTAGGGCCTGCTGCTGTTCTAATGATTGTATTGTACTTTCATATAATTCAATAAGCTTGTAATATTTATTTTTTACTATTAAATTTAAATTCCTGCCTGTTTGAACACCGGCGTTTGATTGATAGAGGCTTATATGCCATTGCTTCCAAAGCAATTCTGCCCGTACCAACAACATGTTCACCAAGTGAACTTTCACATTGTTTTGTTCCCCAGTGAAATGATTGAACTTTTCCTTACATAAAAATTGGATGCTCGCAACCACATTATAAATGTCCTTTAGCTGGCTGCCGTCTATTGATTCTAATTAAAGCGTTTTTTAGTTTTTGAATATAAGTTTGTGAAAATGGCGGAAAAGGTAGTTAAATATTTTTCAGTTTTGTACAATGATTAAATAGCAAATATGAATAGGAGTTTTAAAATGGAAGGCATCTCTGATCATTTAAAGGAAAATTTGGATATTTTGTTCGTAGGTTTCAATCCAAGCATTCGTTCAGGCGAGACTGGCCATCATTATGCCAATCCAAACAATCGCTTTTGGAAAATCCTTTTCAAGTCCGGCCTGACACCAAGGAAATATGACCCAACTGAAGACTCGTCATTACTGGATTTAGGTTATGGTTTTACCAATATCGTTTCCAGGCCTACAAAAGGTGCCGACGAAATCACAAAAGAAGAGTACATAAAAGGAAGGAAGCAATTAAAAAGGAAAATTGAAAAGTATAAACCTAAACTTGTTTGTTTTGTAGGCAAGGGAGTTTATCAGGAATATCGTCAATTACGAAAAATCTCTTGGGGGCTGCAAAAAAATCCTTCATCGAATAAAACCATGGAATTCGTTGCCCCTTCTTCCAGCGGTTTAGTTAGAATGCCGATAGATGAGATCATCGAAATATATAGTGAGTTGCCAATACTGCTTGGCAAGCCGGAAAACAAATGAAGGAACTTATTAATACAAGGGTGGAATTATATGAGTCAGGGTAGTGCTGAATGGAAAAGCGAATGTCTTTCCGAGGTCAATGATGGGGAAGGCTTTTGGCAAGGAGTAAAGGATTGTATACCAACTTTATTGGGGTACCTAAGTATCGGTTTTGCTGCAGGGGTCGTCGAAAAAACGTCAGGATTAAGTATGATTGAAGTGGCACTTATGTCGCTTTTACTCTATGCAGGGTCTGGACAATTCATAGCGGCAGGGATGATAGCCGCAAGTCATCCAGTATCGGCCATAATTTTTACGATTTTTTTTGTTAACAGTCGTCATCTATTACTTAGTGCTGCATTGGCACCGTATTTCAGGCAGCAAAGTTTGAAACAAAACCTGATAACTGGGTCCTTATTAACTGATGAAACGTTTGGAGTGGCCGTCACAGCGGCACAGACGAGAAAACAACTTGATTTTAAATGGATGCTTGGTCTGAATCTTGCAGCCTATTTAAATTGGTTCATCGCAAATATGGCTGGCGGTTTCTTTGGCCAATGGATTCCAAATCCCGAAAAATATGGGATGGACTTCGCCCTGCCAGCTATGTTCATCGGACTTTTAGTTTTACAAATATTAAGTAAAAAGGCCTTTTTCATAGATCTTGCAGTCGCTTTTAGCAGCATATTAATCGTTGTTGCAGTAAGTTTCTTCTTTCCAGGCAGTACTGGGGTCATAGTTGCAACGGTTGTAGCTTCAACGATAGGGATGGTGATTGGCAGATGGAAGTAAGCGGATATATCCTTGCTGTCATCCTAGGGACTTCGATTGTAACTTTCATACCTAGAGTCGTCCCTTTGATGCTGCTTAGTAAAATGCAGATTCCTGAATGGGGCATCGATTGGCTAAAGCATGTGCCAGTGGCCGTAATGGCGGCGTTGTTGGCTCAAGAACTTCTATTATCGGAACAGGTCTTATCAATTAAGGATAATGCTTTGAATTTGGCAGCAGCTTTACCAGCTTTCCTGGTTGCCATTTTTACGAGGAGTCTGTTGGCGACAGTTATGATTGGCGTGCTTTCCTTGATGATATTACGATTTTTCTTTTAATAAGTACTAAAAAGTACTAAACATTTAAATGATAGGCCGATATGACCAGTAATGGAATGCCATTACTGGGTTTTTATTTTCCCAAGAACATATTTCTTAACCGGTAACTTTTTGAGTTCGTTCATTTCGATTAGGCTAATGACGCTTTTTAATGAACATTGGAAGCTTGATTATCAAAAAGGGCAGTGATTACATAAACTAGGGTGAATGTACTTCTGAAAAGTCATTTTGGTTAGCTGAATTGAAAGCGCTTTTAATTGAAAATGAAACAACCAACGTTTAGAAAATGGGAGTCTGTCAACAATGGGAATAAGCAAATAACTATGGAGGTGTTCAATTAATGAAGATAAATGGTGCCCTAGAGGTTCTTGATCGCATGCGGCTTCCTAATGGCGCGTATACTGCAAGCGTTTCCGATGATTATAATTATGTCTGGATAAGGGATGTCGTTTATACAGTATTGCCTTTTATAAATGATTCATCCAATCGTTACGAGAAAGCATATCATGCTTTATTCGACTTATTTCAATCCTATGAGTGGAAAATAGATATTCATACGGAACAGAAACCCAAGTTTCTATTTGAACATATACATGCTCGGTATTCCACTGAACTTAAAGAACTGCCCGATGAGTGGGGGCATGCCCAAAATGATGCGATAGGTGCCTTTTTATGGGGTGTAGGTGAAGGGTATAGGCATGGTAAAAAGGTGATAAGAAATCAACGTGATTTACAAATCGTTCAAAAGTTGGTCAATTACTTGGAATGCCTGCAATATTGGCAGTCGGAAGATAACGGGATGTGGGAAGAAAATATAGAAATCCACGCTTCAAGCATAGGTGCATGTGTTGCTGGTTTGAATTCAGTCAAAATGCTGGTCAACGTCAAGGAGAAACTGATTAAAAAGGGAGAAGAAACACTTCGTTTCCTGCTTCCAAGGGAAAGTTATTCAAAAGAGACGGATTTAGCCCTTTTATCCTTAATTTATCCTTATCGGCTGGTAGATCGTGAATTAGCACTTAAAATATTGAAAAATGTCACAGAGCGCCTAGAAAGAACAAAAGGTTGTATTAGATATGAAAAGGACCTTTATTATAATGACGGTCAAGAAGCGGAATGGTGTTTCGGGCTTCCGTGGTTGGGCTTATGCTACCTTGAACTTGGCATGATGAACAAAGTGAAGGAATATATAGATAAAACGAAAATGATCATTCCGGAAAATTGGGAAGTTCCTGAATTATATATAGGAGGCAGAAATAATCCAAACAGGAACACTCCTTTGGCATGGTCAGTCTCATTATCGTATTTATTCTTGACGAAGACTCAGATGATTCGAACTGAACAAATAACATGAAGAATTCATACATGATAACTTAAAGCTCTTCCCAAAAAATGGGGAGAGCTTTTATTGGAATAATAATATTTTTACAATAAATGTCTATTTTTCACGAAAAAATGTTTTAATTTTCAAAAAAACGGGCATTTATTACAATATATTCACCTCCATTTGAAGGATTAATATCATTTTTACCGAATATATATAATAACTGGGGAAGGATGGGTAAAATACTATCGAGTTAATACTGATGGAGGGGTTTTATTGAGTACAATTATGGACCAGCTGCAAGAGAATTATCCAAGCGATTTCGATTTGTATTTGTTTCATGAAGGCACCCTTTATGAAAGCTATAAAATGCTTGGGGCACACATTGTAACATCATTAGGTATTGAAGGAGTACGCTTCACCGTTTGGGCCCCCCATGCCAAGCAAGTTTCAGTTGTCGGTAATTTTAATAATTGGGACGGAAAAGATCATGCAATGAAACGGATCGAGCGTTCAGGTATCTGGGTGTTGTTCGTACCAGGACTACAAGAAGGGGAAATCTATAAATACGAAATACATACACCTGGAAATAAACGTATCCTAAAAGCCGATCCATATGCCTTTTATTCGGAAGTCAGACCAAATACAGCCTCGGTCATTAAAAGGCTGGATGATTTTGAATGGCAAGATTCGAAGTGGATAGCTGATAGGAAAAAGGAAAATATTTATCATAAGCCCATGTCCATTTATGAAGTGCACCCCGGAACATGGAAACAGAAAGAAGATGGCGAATTTTATTCGTACCGTGAATTGGCTGATAGATTAGTTGATTATGTGATTGATAATAGTTTTACACATATTGAAATCATGGCCATAATGGAACACCCATTTGATAAATCGTGGGGATACCAAGTCACGGGCTATTATTCCGTAACCAGCCGTTACGGTTCACCGGAAGATTTTAAATATCTAATTAACCTTTGCCACCAAAAGGGCATAGGAGTAATCCTTGACTGGGTTCCCGCCCATTTTTGTAAAGATGCACATGGACTTTCCCGTTTCGATGGTACGCCTCTCTATGAACCAATTGATTATGCTAAAGCAGATCGCCCGTTATGGGGGACATACAATTTTGATTTTACCAAACCGGAAGTAGTCAGTTTCCTTATATCAAATGTAATGTTTTGGATGGATGTTTACCATATTGATGGGGTCCGTGTTGATGCAGTTTCGTCAATGGTTTATTTAAATCATGATAATCCATTGCCGGTCAAGCTGAAAAACCAGTTTGGCGGTGAGGAAAACCTGGAAGCCATTCAATTTTTGCAAAAACTTAACGAAGTGGTATTCAAGAAATATCCCAATGCATTAATGATGGCTGAAGAAGCAACAGATCGGCCACTTATAACTTCTCCTACCGATGTAGGAGGCCTAGGCTTTAATTACAAATGGAATATGGGATGGACTAACGATATCCTTCGTTATATGAAACTTGAAACGGATGAAAGGCCATTTCATCATAGCCTCTTAACCTTTTCATTTTTCTATGCCTTTTCAGAAAATTTCGTCTTGCCCTTTTCACATGATGAAGTGGTTCATGGCAAGAAGTCATTATTGAATAAGATGCCTGGTGACTATTGGCAGAAATTCGCAAATTTACGGTTACTCCTTGGGTATTTCATGACGCATCCTGGCAAGAAGCTTCTATTTATGGGCGGTGAATTTGGCCAGTTCATAGAATGGAAAGATGAGGAACAATTGGATTGGCTGCTTTTGGAATATGAATCCCACGAAAAGCTGGCATATTACTTCCGTACCCTCCAGGATTTTTATAGGCAAACTTCCTCCCTTTGGAGACTGGATCATGTCCAGGAAGGATTTGAATGGATAGATCCGAACAATAGTAAACAGAGTATCATTACCTTTATGAGAAAAGGTAAACGCAAAGGCGATTATTGCATTGTTGTCTGTAATTTTTCTGCGCAGGCTCATGCTCATTATCAAATAGGTGTACCATCCCAAGGTAAATATATAGAGGTTTTCAGCAGTGATTCACCAGCTTTCGGAGGATCGGGTCAGATCAATGAAGAACCCATTAATGTCAAAAAGGATCCATACCACAATCAACCATTCAGCATGGAAATAACTGTACCTCCATTAGGCATTTCTATTTTTATGAAGCAAACAAAAAAAAGACGGGGGAGAGTGAACGAATAATGGGAGCGAAAAAATGGATAGCAATGTTATTGGCAGGAGGCCAGGGTTCAAGGTTAGGTGAATTGACAATCGGTTTGGCAAAACCAGCTGTTCCCTTTGGCGGTAAATATAGAATCATCGATTTTCCATTAAGTAACTGCACTCATTCTGGTATTGATACGGTTGGGGTACTGACCCAATACCAGCCATTGATTCTAAATGATTACGTTGGTAATGGCAAAGCTTGGGATCTTGATCTGGATGTTGGCGGAGTTTCCGTTCTTCCCCCTTATCAAGGGAAAGAAGGCGGTGAGTGGTATAAAGGAACGGCAAACGCTGTTTATCAAAATATCCAATACATTGATAACTATGATCCGGAGCATGTACTGATTCTCTCTGGTGACCATATTTATAAGATGGATTACAGTAAGATGCTGGATTCTCACATTGAAAAAAATGCCGAGGCAACCATAGCTGTCATTCAAGTGCCGTGGCAGGAAGCAAGTCGTTTCGGTATCATGAATACTAATGATGATGATAAAGTCACTCAATTTGATGAAAAACCAAAGTATCCAAAGAGTAATCTCGCTTCCATGGGAGTTTACCTATTTAATTGGAAGACCCTAAGACGGTATTTAATAAACGATGAAAAAGATGAAAATTCTTCCAATGATTTCGGCAGCAACATCATTCCAAAGATGCTTGAAGACCGAAAAAAGCTATATGCCTATCGTTTTAATGATTATTGGAAAGATGTTGGAACGGTCGAAAGCCTTTGGCAGGCCCATATGGACTTATTGGAGGATACGCCAAATTTCCAGTTGGATGATCAGCAATGGAAAATTTTTGCCCGCAATGCAAATCACCCGCCGCAATATATATCACCGGATGCCGAGGTCAGTCAGTCGCTTATCAATGAAGGGTGCATGATACATGGGAACATTGAACATTCGGTTTTATCCTATAATGTACAGGTGGGCTATGGGTCAACCATAAAAGATTCAGTCATTATGCCTAATGTTACGATTGGTAAAAACGTTCATATAGAAAGAAGCATCATAGCCAGCAATTGTGTTATAGAAGATGGTGCAGTAGTAGGCAATTCAGCAGTTACATCCGATATTACCTTAATTGGTGAAAATCAGACCATTACCAATCCAAACAAAAAAAAGATCACTCTTAACTAGAAAAAGGGGAAGATGGCTATGGAAAATGTGTTGGGTATTATTAACTTAATCAATGAAAGACAACATTTAAAAGATCTGACTGCTCACCGTAATGTAGCATCTGTGCCATTTGGCGGACGTTACCGTTTGATTGACTTTACGATGTCTAATCTCATTAATGCAGATGTATCAAAAGTAGCCGTTTTTCCAAAAGAAAAGTATCTTTCAGTTATGGATCATCTTGGCTCAGGTAAAGAATGGAACTTGGATCGGCGTTCAGGAGGCTTATATATCTTGCCCCCTATCCATCCGGATGAAACAGTAACGGGCGATATGAAGCAATTCTATGATCATCTCAGCTTTTTCGAACGTGCACAGGCAGATACTGTCATCATCTCCCCTGGAAGCCATGTATGCAAATTGGATTTTAATGAAGTGCTTGATTATCACAAAAAACATAAAGCGGATATCACGGTGGTATATAAGGATTATGTAGGGGAATTGATAGAGAAACCAATCTATCACACCTGCTCGGTAGATTCGGATGAGGACATTACTGACATTAGCTTTTATACCATCCCTAGACCTGGTGACCATGTTTGTCTAGAAACCTTCATCATAAGCAAAACGCTATTGGTGAACTTAATCAAAAACTGTGTTGCCAGTGGGGAATATGACTTTTTGAAAGACGCTGTGAAAGCCAATCTTCATCGTTTTACAGTTAAAGGCTACAATTTTACTGGAGATATGCCATTCATCCATTCCATTGAAAGCTTTCATTCCAGTAATATGAATTTCCTAAACCCTTCGGTAATCCGTTCTTTCTTCGGGGATACTTGGGATGTTTATACAAAAATCAAACATGAGGCACCGACCAAATATTCAAGTTCTTCGAAGGTTACGAATTCATTGATAGCCAACGGGTGTGATATTGAAGGAACTGTCGAAAACAGTATACTTTTCCGTGGGGTAAAGGTGAAAAAGGGTGCGATAATAAAGAATAGCATCATCATGCAAAAAGGCGTGATTGAAGAAGGAGCTATCGTTGAAAATATCATAACTGATAAAGAAGTGAGAATTACTAGTGAAAAATCAGTTATTGGTTTAAAACAGCCTACTGTAATAAAAAAAGCGGAAGTAATTTAATAGAGGAGGTGCGGCAATGAATGTTGTATTTGCTGCTTCAGAATGCGCCCCTTTTATAAAAACGGGAGGGCTCGGAGACGTTATAGGCGCGCTCCCGAAAGCGCTGAAAAAACAGGGAGTCCATGTAAGTGTCATCCTTCCTAAATACGGGGATCTTCCTAACCAATACAAACAGGAACTGAAACATTTGACGAGCATCGAAGTTCCTGTTGGATGGCGCCAGCAATTTTGCGGCATCGAAAAACTTGTTGCTAATGGAATTACATATTATTTCCTGGATAATGAGTATTACTTCAAAAGGCATGGGAGTTATGGTTTCTTTGATGATGGCGAAAGGTTCGCCTTCTTTTCCCGTGCAATTTTAGAGGCTTTACCCTATTTAGAAGAAAAGCCGGATGTCATACACTGTCATGATTGGCAAACGGGCCTTGTCAGCGTTTTGCTGAAAGCTCATTATCAAAACCATCCGTTCTATCAGGATATTAAAACGATATTTACCATACATAATTTACGCTATCAAGGAGTTTATCCTAAAGTTGTTTTAGCAGAATTACTGGATTTGAGTGAGTTATATTTTAATATCGATGGTCTTGAATTCCATGGAAATGTCAGTTATTTGAAAGCCGGATTAGCTTTCTCTAACATAGTCACAACTGTAAGCCCAAGTTATGCGGAAGAAATTCAGAGTCCCTATTTTGGGGAAAATCTGGATGGGTTTTTACGCAAAAGAAATGGTGACCTTAAAGGGATAATCAACGGAATTGATTATGAGGAATATAATCCTGCGGCAGATGAACTTCTTGCTGTTCCATTCGAGTGCTATGAGGGTAAGATGGAGAATAAACGTCAGTTACAGGAATCGCTGGATCTTCCTGTCAATGATGGAGTTCCAGTTATATCAATGGTGACCAGGCTTGTTGATCAAAAAGGAATCGATCTTATTCTTCATGTTTTTCATGAAATGATGAACCAAGGTGTTCAATTCATTCTTTTAGGTACAGGTGAAGAGCAATATGAATCGGCATTTCGCCATTTAGCTGACCAATATCCAAATCAGGTTTCAGTAAATACATATTTTGATGAAGGTTTAGCAAGACGGATATATGCTGGTTCAGATTTATTCCTGATGCCATCACAATTCGAACCATGTGGTATCGGCCAGCTCTTAGCGCTCCGTTATGGCACTCTGCCTCTAGTGAGGGAAACTGGCGGACTTCGTGATACGGTCATACCTTATAATCAATTTACTGGTGTAGGTAATGGCTTCAGTTTTACGAATTACAATGCACACGATATGCTTCATACAATTGAGCAATCTGTTGGTCTGTACAAATTCCAACCGAAAAGATGGAGGAAAATGGCCGAAAGTGCAATGAAGTTAGACTTCAGTTGGACATCATCTTCCTTAAAGTATATTGAGCTATATGAAAGTTTGATTCCTGTCATGAAGTAATAATTGGATAGGTAATACACAAAACACTTGCGAATTTTGTTTTCGTGAGTGTTTTGTTTCTTTTACCATCAAATATGGGTATATGTTTATATATATAAAATATTGCTGTGTAGGAGAATGAAAAGATGAAAAGAAGAAGAATGGAATTTGTATTTTTATTTATTTTAATTACTGCAGTTTATATGATCCTGTTCACTCATGTTAGCTTCGACGTGAAGCTATTTTTTATTGGATTATATATTTTTGTCATGTTTATCACCATGATTTCACTCATGCTGGAAAATAGATTTGCCCACGAGACCCTTTTATGGATGTATGTGCTTTTGTTTTTCCCGGTATTTGGATATGTATTTTATCTATTCTCAGGTCAGCTCTATCTAAAAGGGTATTTATTTCGAAGTAAAAGGAAAAAAGATCGCGAAGAATGGAAGAGTCTTGTCACACAGGTATCATCGCCAGATTTATCGTTCTTGAATAATCATCAGCAATCATTCGCAGCTTTTGCCAAAAATGCATCTGAAACTACCATTAGTACATCATCACAAACAGAAGTATTGAAAAATGGTAAAGAAACGTTTACAGAAATCATTAAACAGTTAAAAAAAGCTGAAAAATTCATCCATATTGAATATTATATTTTTCGTTCCGATAGGCTTGGCACGGAAATTATAGATATCCTTATTGAAAAAGCAAAAAATGGTGTAGAAGTTTTATTCATTTTTGATGCGGCCGGTAGTTTAAGCCTTTCAAATAATGAGGTTAAACGAATGAGAAATGCAGGGATAAAAGCTTATCCATTTTCCCCATTGAAACACGGTTTTTTCAATCAAAAGTTTAATTTTAGAAATCACCGTAAAATCATCATAATTGATGGGGAAGTTGGCTTTGTGGGAGGTTTAAACGTAGGAGAGGAATATTTAGGACGAAATAAAAACATCGGATTTTGGAGAGATACACACATGGTCCTTAAAGGTGAAGCGGTATATATGCTTCATACTGTTTTCCTTTTGGATTGGGAATATGTCAGTGGGGAAGATGTATTGCAAGACCGTCCAGAATTCAAGAATACAGTGGAACAAGGGGATGGAGCTGTCCAAGTGGTTGCAAGCGGTCCTGATACACAACAGGGAATCATGAGTGATTTTTACTATTCACTTATCACTAGCGCGACTGAATCAATCTGGATTGCAAGTCCATACTTCGTACCCAATCAAGCGATTAAAGCAGCAATTAAACATGCCGCAATTAAGGGGATACAGGTTAGGCTTATGGTTCCGGCAATAAATGATGGATTTTTAACCCAATATGGCAGTCGTTCCTACTTCGGGGAGCTGCTTCAATTCGGTGTAGAGGTATACTCGTATAAAAAAGGTTTTCTACATCAGAAACTTATTATCGTTGATGGTGATATGGCTTCCATAGGAACGGCAAACATGGATATGAGGAGTTTTCATCTGAATTTCGAAGTGAATGTCTTTCTTATGGGCAGCCGTACAATTGATGATCTTGTCACTCATTACAAAGAGGATATGATGGATAGTGACAAAATAGATCCTATCGGGTATAACAATCGTGGCTTACTGGAACGTTCAAAAGAATCATTTGCCAGATTGTTTTCGAATGTTCTCTAATGGGAAAAAAAGCAGTTAAATAGTATAGTTGAAATGTAAATAAATTAATTGGCCATAAGGAGAATTAAAGAGATTATGAAATTGGTTTCCTGGAATGTGAATGGAATAAGGGCTTGTGTTAAAAAAGGATTTTTAGATTACTTTAAAGATGTGGATGCAGATATATTTTGCCTTCAAGAAACTAAGCTTCAAGAAGGGCAGATTTCACTTGAGTTGGAAGGGTACCATCAATATTGGAATTATGCATTGAAAAAAGGATATTCAGGTACGGCTATTTTCACAAAGGAAAAACCGCTTACAGTGAAATATGGCGTAGGAGAGCTGGGCGAGGAGCCGGAAGGCAGGATCATAACACTTGAATTCGAGAATTTCTACATGGTGAATGTTTATACACCAAATGCAAAAAGGGATTTATCAAGGCTTGATTATCGTCTCGAATGGGAAGATGGGATGATAGATTATCTTAGAGAACTGGACTTGGTGAAGCCGGTTATCTTTTGTGGGGATCTCAATGTCGCACATCAGGAAATCGACTTAAAAAACCCGAAACCCAATATTGGTAATTCCGGTTTCACTAATGAAGAACGCGGAAAGATGACTGAATTACTTGATGCAGGGTTTATCGATACATTTCGTCATTTTTATCCGGACCAGGAAGGTGCCTATACTTGGTGGTCATACATGGCTAAAGTAAGAGAGCGGAATATCGGGTGGAGAATCGATTATTTCATTGTTTCTAAACGCATGGCGGATTCTTTAATTGAGGCTAACATTCACTGTGATGTCATGGGCAGTGACCATTGCCCTGTTGTCTTGGAAACAAACCTCTAAATCGAATAAATTCGGTTAAATGGGGATACTAATGGTTATCCATATTCAACAGGAGGTTAGATTATGAACACATTTATCGTGGGCTTTCATCAAGAAGATAATGTAGACAGCATGCAAGTGCAAAAATTGACGTCGGCTGAGTTTGAAAAATCAACATCACGCGGATTTCGCAGATTATTTGAACTGGATACAAATATCGGGTATTTCGTTTTTTTTGATGCTGAAGATGATGAGGGTGATTTATCCCATCTAGTTTTACAGTATGAAGAAGATAATCAGGATCCAAGTGATTGTTACTCCTTTACTAAAAATGATTTTTATGAGTTCATGGCACTTTATTTACAAGGTATGGATGAAGTGGAGGATGAAGAAGAGGATGACAATGAAGAGTATGGACCGATCCACCACCTTGCCCATTTGATGTTTCATATTGTTGAAGAAGGAAAATCAGTTAAGCCGTAACGGCCGAGTAATGAGATGAAAGGTACTTGTGAGCTTTGTGAGAGGGGCGAGATACAACTTACCATCCATCATTTAACACCTAGAGAATTAGGCGGCAGCCTTTTACCAATAGCCTATCTCTGTAAATCATGTCATAAACAGATTCACGCACTTTATTCAAACCGAGAGCTGGCCATTCGACTATATACGGTGCTTTTGCTAAAAGATGATGAAGCATTAAAAAAATAGTTAAAGTGGATTAAAAAACAATCAGTAACGAGGGCAGTAAAGATTAGAAAGTCAAAAACGAAATAATGCAAAAGCCCATCTTGAAAGATGGGCTTTTGCATTTCATTCAACTTGCTTTATTTTTCAATCGATCCAATAAAAATCCACCTTTAAAATAACGTGGTTCATATGAAATGATGAAAGCCTTAGGTTCAAACTTTTCAACAGTTGCTATCAATTCTTGTTCCCGATTGCGTTTTGTCAAGATTTCCATCCGATAACGGTTGCTATCTCTGCCCTCTCCCGTATAAAGAGTTACACCAAATCCGTTGTTCCTCAATGTATCTACCAACTGTTCATTTTTGGTTTGAGTATTAACGGTTACATTAATAAAACCGATGGCAAGTTTTTGCTCAATTTTCGTACCAAAAATTATTCCGATTCCAAAACCGACTGCATATACAACCATGGCGAGTATGCTTTGGTCACCGCCAAATACTAGGGATAATCCAAAAACGTATATTAACATTTCTGCGATACCCAGTATCGAGGCAAGTATGGTAATATTTTTTACTAAGAAAATGGTTCGCAACGTGTAAATCGGAACATAAATAAGTTGTAATAGTAGAATCAGAAGTATTTCTTTCAATTGAGCACCTCACCAACATCTTCCAGTTTGATTAGACGTTTCTACTTGGAGAATGTTCATTCCATAAGTAACATCTTCCATAATCTAACCACAACATAATAGGGGAATTCAATGGGGAATATTATGTATTTTTTGTGGCATTTAAATAGACACTGAATTAAGATTCAATAAGATTTTTCAATATTCTTTTTTTAATTAATTTGGTATCATTATCCTTATTAATTTATATGGGGGAATGATGATGTTTAATTATGATGGTCGGATATTCAAAGCTAAAGTCAATTCTGAAAATGGAGAAGTATCAGGTAATACTTCCTTCCACTATACACAAGAAGGCTCAATTCTTTCAGCAAGTTATCATGGTGGAGAGATTGTTAAAGGGACTTTAATAGGGCTTGTCAATATGGATGGGTCTCTAGAATTCAGGTATAATCATATCAATGAAAAAGGTGAAATTAGAGGAGGCAGCTGTCTTTCCACCCCTGAAATATTGCCAGATGGAAGAATACGCTTGCACGAAAAATGGAAATGGTCAGATCTTGAACAGAGTGAAGGACATTCCATCATTGAAGAAGTGAAAAAATAACAAACTACATAGAAGGGTTTGAGGACAATTACTACTATCTGTTTAGTGAGGCATGGTCAAACAGATTGGAATGCATTAGGGAAACTGCAGGGGCAAACTGATATCCCTTTAAATGAACTAGGAAAGATACAGGCACGGCAATGTGGTGAATTTTTGTCAAAAGAGGCTTCTTGGGATGTGATTATTTCGAGTCCTCTAAAAAGGGCAAGGGAGACGGCAGATATCATTTCGCAATATATTGAAGTCCCGGTTATTGAAAAAATGGAATTCATTGAAAAGAATTTTGGCTTCGCTGAAGGAATGACAGCAGCTGAAAGGGAGTCAGCATTCGTGGATAAAGAATATCCTGGTCAGGAAAATCAGGAATCTTTACGAAACAGGCTGATGAATGGGCTCCAGGAAATTCAGAAGGAGTATCCTGAGAAGAAAGTTATACTTGTTGCTCATGGAGCCGTCATTCATTTTATTTTACGCTTGATGTCAAAGGAGTCATTCGTAACCAACGAAATGCGCTTGTTCAATGCATGTTTGAGTACGATTAGATTTGAAGTCGATTCTTGGATAATTGATGATTTCAATCAAGTGAATCATTTATCTTAGTCCTATTAAACTTGGTTAGAGTTAAAATAAATATGGTTGATATTGAGGAGAGCTACTTATAGAAAGAAGGAAATCATGACTAATAAGACGGCATTGATTTTAGGGGCTACAGGTGTGGTCGGCACCCAGTTGGTTAAAGAAATAAGTAACAGTAAAATTTATAGAGAAATCCATTTGCTGACAAGAAGGGAAATGAAATTCACGGAACCCAAGTGCACATTACATGTTGCAGATTTCGAAAATTTATCCAAGTATGCCGATTTGTTCAACGTCTCAGATGTATACATTTGTTTGGGTACAACGATCAAAAAGGCTAAAACGAAGGAAGCATTTCGTAAAGTAGATTATGACTATGTAATCGAAGCCGCTAAAATGGCGAAGACATCCAATGTTGAAAAATTACTCGTCATAACGGCCATGGGAGCCAATTCTAAATCAAAGTTCTTCTACAGTCGTGTTAAGGGCGATGTGGAAGGAACACTTCAACACCTGGAATTGAATACTGTACATATATTCCGCCCTTCCTTACTTCTTGGAGAACGCAAGGAATTCAGGGCAGGTGAAAAGATTTCTGGGCTGCTAAGTACTTTTGCTAAATTTGTCTTTGTAGGCCCTTTACGCCCTTATCGTGCAATAGAAGCAAACAAAGTAGCTGCTGCAATGTACGCTGCAGCCCAAACGACGACAAAAGGATATCATTTTTATAATTCTGATGAAATAGAGAAACTTGCACAAAGAGTTACTATTAATTAGTGAAACGAGCCTCCAACAGGCTCATTTTTTAATTTGAAAGCAAATTTTGATCCCAGCTTAAAAGGAAAAAAGAACGGATGAACATTTGCTTCTGAAAAAAGGTAGTGGAGTGTAATAGAGGTGGACAACCAGAAGAACTTGGTAAAGTATGGTCAATAGGGTCTTGAAAAGCAATTAATGTCATCTAGAGAAATCTGAGATACTAATCTTCTGGATGAAACTTGATTGTAACAAGGATTTCCACTACAATTTGTAGTGGGAGGTGGTAAAGGATGAATATTAAAAATTTTAAATATGATGAAGTTGGACTGAATCGTTTCTTTGGGCCATTGGAAGCTAATATCATGGAATATTTATGGGATAAAGGTGAACAGAGCATTAAATCGGTTCAGCAATCATTGGAACTTGACAAACCTATCAATTTCAACACAGTAATGACCGTAATGAATCGTTTAGTAGAAAAAGGCATTCTTGAAAAGAGGTCTGAAGGAAGGCTTTCATTATTTCGCCCGGTTCAGTCCAAAGCGGAGTTTTTAGAAGAGCAGTCAAAGAAACTGACTGAGAATTTACTGGATGAATTTGGTGGGGCCGTCATAAGCCACATGCTGGATGCCATGAAAGACGCTGACCAAAGTTTAATTGAAAAATTGGAACAAAAAATTCAATCGTTAAAAAAGGATAAATTATGAGGTGGAAGAGAAAGTCTTATTTTGTGATAAGCCTGAGTCTTTTAATTGCCTGTGTAGTATGGTGCCAAATGGGAGCTTTTTTGGTACACATCTTTTTTGGTGTAAATATCAAAGCCAATTTTTTTAAATTTTGTTTTAGTTTATTCAAGGAAGATTCAGTATACTACTTTGTGGTCGTCACCCTGCTAAGTATAATAATATCCTATAGTATATTGAGCACCTTATTCAAGATTGCAGAGCAATATTTCTTATCCAGAAGGTTTAATCAAAAGCTTTTTCTTTCCAAAAACATTGAAATGACAAGGTCTATAAATGAAACATTCAATCGGGTCAACAATGATATCTTAGTTGTGAACGCTGAACAACCTCTTGCGTTTACGCTTGGTTTCAGGAGGCCTTTCATTGTGTTCAGTACTGGTTTAATTCAATTATTGGATTTTGATGAGCTAGAAGCGGTAGTAGAGCATGAAGCCTTTCACCAAAAAAAATATGATCCACTGGTAATTTTCATTTTACAGTTGATCTCAGATGCGTTATGGTTTGTCCCACTGACAAAATGGTGTCATAAAAATTACAAAATAATAAGTGAATTATCAGCCGACGAAAGTGCGATTAATAAAATGGGGACTGAATTAGGCATAAGTGCCGCTTTGTTGAAATTAATTAAACATGGTTGCACTGATAAATCATCGCCTGTCCTTGTCCATTTCTCCAATGAATCGGTAAACTATAGACTTCAGCAATTAATTGATCCCCGTAAAACAATTCCTTTGAGGGCTGAAACTACCACGATTTTTGTTTCTATTTATGTTTTGGTTATACTTTTGGGAATGACTATAGTGATTGTCTGATGACTTTCACTTGATTTTTTTACCACTTTACACTACACTTTGTAGTGTAAAATAAAACAAAAGGAGATGTGTCATGAATAAACAAGAGATCGGAACGTTTTTATTAAGAGTTATGTTGGGAATTTCATTTTTCTTGCATGGTTTGTCAAAATTCAAGGGTGGATTGGATAACACTTCAGGATGGTTTCAAAGTATAGGCATTCCGGGATTTATGGCCTATGTAGTCGGTATTATTGAATTGGTTGGAGGAATTGCTTTAATTATAGGTCTTGGAACAAGAATAATTTCTGCTCTTCTTGTATTCATCATGGCTGGTGCAATTGTGTATGTGAAATTCCCAGCAGGTTTTATGGGGAATGGAGAAGGTACAGGGTACGAACTGGATCTCGTTCTTATGATTATTGCTCTTCACCTAGTATTGAATGGAAGCCGATTCCTATCTATAGACTCTAAGTTACCTAACCTTAAAAAAAGACAAGATTCAGAAATGATAGCAAGTTAATATTAATAAACGATAGCACAAAAAATTAAACACTTTTTTTGACAATCTTGAGGCATGAAACCGGCAATCACTGGGGTCATGCCTTTTTCAATTCACCTTGTTCTTGTTTGAAATGGCTTCATGATTAGAAAAACCGATAATAAATCAAAGCAGATTTTGGTACAAAAGAAGTTTTCCATGACTGCATTAACGTGACATACCTTGCGAAATGACAATACTGTAAGGTTGAACCAATAACCTTTGAATTTCAATTCAATAGTTAACAAACCAAAAAAATTGATAGTTTTCAGTGAAATTTCATTGACGAACACACGTTCCGTATTATAAAATACAATCATGGGTAATAATGGTATAGTGTTATTACCACTGACCAGTTCAAAAGTAAGGTTGGAAAGTTTTGCAAAAAAATAAAGCAAAAGGAGCTATTTAATTATGACCATGCGATTATCTCCATATTTAATGATGAACGGAAATGCGAAGGAAGCGATCCAATTTTACGAAAAAGCATTGGATGCAAAAGTCCTGTTTAATCAATCCTTTGGAGAAATGCCAGAAAACCCGGAATTTCCTCTGCCAGAAGAAGCAAAGGATCTTGTGGCGCACGCAATGTTAAAGGTGGGGGAAACGGACCTCATGTTTTCCGATACGTTTCCAGGTCAAACCAGTCAATCTGGAGATCAAGTCACGATCTGTATTTCAATAAACGATATTGAAAAATCAAAACGAATCTTTGAAAATTTGTCACAAGGCGGAGAAGTGAAAATGCCGCTGCAGGAAGCTTTTTTCAGCCCTGCTTATGGGATTGTATCAGACAAATTCGGTGTAACCTTTCAAATTTATACAGAGGGTCAACAATAATTTTCCCTAGTTCAAATAATAGCAGCAGTTTTGGTGACTATTAGTTGCAACTGTATTATTGAATAAATAAATCCCAATTTCTCATTTATATCACTGAGAGATTGGGATTTTTAATAATGGAATTTCATTAACGTAGTAAATCCACGTTTTGCTTGAGGTACTCCTTATGGAATTATAGGTATGAGTCTTATCTCTTTTCATATGCAGCCAAAGATCATCCCGCACGGTAGCATAGCATGTAAGATAACACGTTTATGTATAATGTAGGCGTTCATTCTCACTGTCCCTAAATCCTGGATTCAATCTGAATGTATATATTTTGCTCTTAAAAACCGAACTCCACAATTGATATAATGATTTACGTAGTTACCGATAATTTTTTTTGGTTCCACACTTTTAACTTTGATACCTTATCGTTATCTCTCTGTGATATTCGTCATATATTCTTCATCTATTTGTTCTTTGTTTAGAAAATGGCTATGCTATTATTTAAAACATTGACATACAAATTAGCCGCATTCTTTCTAAAATATATTCTTTTTAATAGGCTAATATATTTGAAGTAACTTTACATTGCTTAATAAGGGGAAAGGGGGGGGAACAACGTGAACACAGATCAAGCTTTCAACCTGTTAAAGGATGCAGGAGTAACAGAAAGCAGTAGTATACAAACTGTTAGACGCTGGCTCCGTGAAGGTAAGATTAAATATGAGGGAGGAAACGGAAATAGAAAAACTGGATACATAATGGATGACACAGATCAAGCTTTTGAAATGTTAAAAGATGCAGGAGTAACAGAAAGTAATAGTGTACAAACTGTTAAGCGCTGGCTTCGTGAAGGTAAGATTAAATACGCGGGAAACGGAATGAGGAACACTGGATACATAAGTAATGACACAGCTTTAAAGCTGGCTATAAATGATAGTATAGATCAAAATAAGGACGAAATCATACACCGATTAAAATTAAAAATACAAGCTCAAGATAAGCATATAGAAGGAATCGAAGAACTTCATGAGACTGGAAAAAGAATATTGATTCAGCAAAGGGATATGTTCAAAAAGGAAGTTGCCATTCTAAAGAATGAGAAAAGTGAATTACAAAATGAAACAAAGGATTTATTAAAAGAAAATATTGAATTACGTAATGAATTGATAAAATTAAAAGAAAACATCAGAAACAATTACAATATTGAATCCACTACCCAATCAAATGATTATAGTAAAAAATTAGGGCTTTCTAAAATGGCAAGCAATAAAGAAGTATTAGCAGAATATAAAGGGTTATTAAAAATAACTCATCCAGACCATAATGGCAACGCTAAAGTATTTCATTACATTAAGACTGATTACGATAATTTTAGAAAGAGCAACAAAGGTAAATGAATAGTGTTTATATACATGCAGATTTTTTTCAAATCAAACTTTACGAAAATCCTAGGGTAAAAGCGTGTTTTGAAACCTTGATAGGCGAATCGATTGTTAGGATCAAGAGAGCTCGGGAATTTTGAAGTTCAAGGCCGAACCATTGTTATTAATTTAGATTATTGATCATTCTTTTTTTGATTTCATCGTTTGGCCATATGAAATAAACAGATTTCAAATGAACGAAAAGGTGGCCTTTGTTCATTTGGTACCTAAATTTGAGGCCTTTAAAGTCTATCGTTTACACATTATCAAGCTGCAGACTATTTTTGTCTCCTCATCCATTGTGTTGCAACCCATTTTTCCCCAGTGATAACGGGCGCTCCACCATGTAAAGTTAGTTCGTTTATGTTTTTATTGTTATAGAAATATTCGAAATACACAGCCATCCCCTTTCGCGGGGACACTGAAAAATTCAGTTTTGGAAAAAAAGTTTCCCCTCCATGCTCAACATCATTTAAGTACATGATGATTGTGCTAATTCTATTATTTTTTGCTGCTTTACTTGAAGATGAAAAAAAATCAAAATGAGCTTTATACTCTTGACCAGGAGTGTATTTAAGAATTTGAATACCATCTCCATGTTCAATGGGGATATTCATGATTGTTGATATCCTTTTTTCAATTTTGGTAATGATGTCATATTCATTTTCTTGGAAAAACATACTACTGCTTGTTCTTATCTCATTTACTTCGTGCGTAACTCCAATTTTGGAACGATGCATTTTGTCTTTTGACAATTCAATAAGACCGTCACATTCTTCGTCACTCAAAACATTTCCTAAAACTACAATTAAAGGTTCTTCTAATTTAGCAATCACATTAATTTCTCTATCTTCCGTTTTGATTTTATTTCCAATATGATTAAAAATCGTTTGTTCTTTACATATTTTATTATCCACTGTCAACTTTCATCGACTCCCAAAAAAATGAATTTTCCGAACAGTTAGTTTATCGTATTTCTGTAAGCGTTTTTCTATATTAATTATACCATGAACGTTGTTATATAACTGTTTCTTATTTCTGCAAACAGTGCTTCGTAATATGAGGTTGACAATTAAACATTACTTGTTGACCTGGCACTTGACTATAGCAAACTCTAATCTTTTACATAAAATATAGTAAGCTCACAATATGGACAGGTCTCTTTGTATAGATTTTCATGTGTGCATTTTCACCAAAATCCTTACGTGAATTTATTTCCTTCTATTATAGAAGGGCTTTTTCAAAAAAATATTTTTATATCAGCCATTCTTTCACTAATCTTTATGGAAGACGTTTTCTTTCACAATGTGCACAATGATAAGGGGACGCAGGTTAATCACCTGTTATCACCACTACGGAGCTGTTCAAGAAAACTTAGAGAAAAAGTAAAAAAGGATAAAAAGTAATAATATGATAGGAAATGTGAAGGAGTGATCGAAAGTGGAGGACTTTAAATCTATCTGTGTTACTGAAGGGATTAAAAAAGTAGATGTAATAAAAAATCCAACGTCGTTTCCAATGATTGGTAAGGGGGCGCAAGGGGCCGTTTTTAAAATTTCTTCAGACAAATGTGTGAAAATTTGTGCAAAACCAGAATATGCCGTTATAGAGGGGAATGTATTGAAAATTGCACAGGTGTCTCCCGCTATTCCACGGCTTTATGAGGTGGGGCAAAACTATATTATTATGGAATATCTTGAGGGTCCAACTTTATTCCAGTATTTAGAATCTGGAGGGGTCCTATCCGAAAAATTGATCAGGCAAATTCTTTTTGTGCTAAAAGAAATGAAGCGTTTAAAGTTTTCCAGATTGGATGCCGATTTGCGCCACATTATTGTAACTAAGGAAGAGGAATTAAAAGTAATAGATCATTATAGCTCCTATACAAGGATTCGAAACAGGCCAGAATTGATATTCAAAGGTTTAAAAAAGTTGGGTCTATTACCATTGTTCTTGAAAGAGTTAAAAGAAATGGATCCCGAATCCTATATGGAATGGAAAGATTTATAAATAAAAAAAGTAACTCCTTTAATGCTAAAAAGGAGTTACTTTTTTCTGTGGAAAAACCAGCGTTATTTTGGATTGCTATGATGCTGGATGATACGATCAACGATATCTGGCAATTTAATTTTCTGTTCTAAAAGAAACTTGTAGAGAGCATCTCTATCCTTCGTACTCACATTCCACTCTTTAGGGATGGATTCGATCACTTGATAGATCGATTTGTTAGGCAAGTTCACTATTTTTTCTATAAACGTTGTAAGCTCTTTTTGATCATCGAGAAGAGAGAAGGCCCATTTATAAAAAGGCCAATGGTAGTTATATACCGGTGTTTCAATTAGCGTTTGAGCAGACCATTGATAACGTCCCGGAAAAACTCTGCCATGATCAATCATATGGACATAATAGCCGCCATCACTGAGATTTTCCAAAATGACATTCATCGTACCTCGATCAGAGTTATTAACCCATTGGTCGAATACCGTTATACCGGCAAGCATATCCCGGTTTTTAACATCCGTCTTAGTGGGAGGATTTTCTCTAACATTCTCGAAAACTGTGCTGTTTTTAATAAAAACACAGCCATATTGGTATCCAGAACTATAGTTGAGTTTACTGGATTGTAATTCAGGAGTTTTCTTAATAAATTCTTCCGGTATATATACAAGATCAAATGGGATAACGGGAAGTGAAAGGAGCTCTGCCAATTTGCCGATCAGGTATTCATTGACCACTTCTTTTTCTCTTCCTTTCTTAGTATCGAACCACTTCACGACATATTCTTTACCATCGCTGAAAAGAATGACATGTGCGGTTCCGCCCCTTAATGTTTGTACATATTGAACTGGATATTTTGTCATATCACTTTGTCTCCTTTAATAATATTTGTCTAGCTCTTTTTCTTTTTTATTAACCATATTGCTCTAGTATTGATCGATAAAATAGATTATTAGATTCGGTAAATGACTTTTCTGTTCTACAAGAAATTTGTACAGCGCTTCACTTTCCTCCATTGAGACTCCCCAATCTACAGGGATGGATAGGGTAACTTCATAGTTAATTCGTTTAGAAGGGATAAAATTTTTTATACAAATGATGTGAAAACTTCTTCATTTAGCATATAGAAGGCGCGTCGGTAAGTTTCTTGGTAAGGGATTCAGTTTCTGAGAAAGCGTTTTTCAGACTACTGATATCCATCCGAAAAGCATGTTCCATGATCAATCATATGGACAAAATAGCTACCTTCACTAAGCTGTACTCGAAGGAAAATGCTTATGGCCAATCGATGTTATTCACCCTAAGGTCGAATACCACCATTCCGGCAAGTATATCGTGATTTTTCTCTTACATCTTGGATGGAAAAGCTTTAAATACTTCATCTCGTACAAAACTGTTTTCGATAAATAAACAAGTATATTGGCATCCTGAACTAAATTTATATTTTCTGGAATGTAATTTAGAAGTATTTTTTATGACTTCGACTGGGGTATATACAAGTCAGAAGGGGATAAAAGAAAGGAAGGAACATTGCTAATTTACCGACCACTTACTCATTTACTACTTACTTGACTCTGTTATTAGTACCGTTCATTTCACTACATACTTTTTACCATCGCTAAAAAGAATGACATGTACCGCCCCACCAATTAATGTTTGTACGTGCTCAACTGGATATTTGGACTGACCCATGGTTTCCAATTCAATTAACTCCGTTATTTTTTTCTAATAAGCTGTATAGCCTTTGTTGTTCGATGATTTGTTTATTCAAATCAAAATTTTCATCAATAACCTGTCTTGCACTTCTGGTATATCTCTTCCATACTCTTGGATGACTCAGGAAATATTTTATACCTTGAGCCAGTTTTAAATCATCTTTCTCAGGAACAAGGTATCCTGTTTTTTTATGCTCAATCAATTCCGGAATCCCTCCATGAAAGGTGGAGATGACAGGTAAACCGCTTGCCATGGCTTCTTTTAATGCATTTGGGATCCCTTCTACATCTCCATCTTCGCCCGTTTCACTGGCTAGGCAAAAGAGATGGGAATCTCTTAATTCCTTAGAAATTTGGTTGGAATCCATTGGCCCCCTAAGAAAAACGTGTTCGTTTAATTGATTTTCATCAATGAAAACTCTTATCTTCTCTTCATCTTCACCTGTCCCAATGATGTGCAGTGTCGTTCTGGGATATTCCTGATGAATCCGTTGAAAGGCCTTCAAAAGCGTAAGGAATCCTTTTTTCTCGACAAGTCTGGCTACAGACAAGATTCGGATTTCTCCTTCCTTAGGTAGGGAACGTTGGACAAATGGGTATAAATCTAAATTTAGACCGCCATATAATACATGTATTTTATCTTCTTTAAATCCTAATTTCATTAATTCATCTGCAAGAAAATCGCAAACTGCAAAACAACCAGCTCCATGTTTTACTAAATTTTGATATCGGAGGACATTTTTGCGAAACCTCTTATAAGTTTGAGTGGATGAATCACGTCCTCGAAAATGCACAATCAAAGGAATATCATACTCGATAGCTGTTGGTAAAATATCGATGGAATGTTTCCCTTGATGAGCGTGAATCGCAACTACATTTTGCTCCTTAAAGAAGGCCCCAAGGTCTTGAATTTCGTTCAAATTATAATAATGTTCAAACTGATATTGAACATTGTCGCTATTTGGGTAAGGGCCGATTACAATAGGCCGATATTGATCCAACATAATGATCTGATTGTACATAAATCCTTGATTTATTTTAATAGGTTCTCTAATGTAAAAAGCGATTGTCTTCACTATTTCAATCCCTTCCTTCCCCCTAAAATCAAATTTTCGATAAAACTTTGAAATATTTGTCGATCTCGTTCAGTTAAATCTTTCGGAAAGGCGGACCATTTAAAAAATTGTACCTTTTGTATTTCTTTATCATCAGGTTTTAAATCCCCGCTGAGTATGTCTTCGGTCACGTAAGCAATGTTGACTGGAAAGTATTGATCACCATTAGGCAGCTTCGTAAAATATTCCTTCCCTGAAAAAACGCCAATTAATTGAAGGTTGCCGATGTTGATTCCCGTTTCTTCCAAAATTTCGCGTCTGCATGCCTCTTCCGCAGATTCTCCTAATTCAATAAAGCCGCCTGGCAATTTCCACATTTCATCGGATTGTACCATAAGAAAACGGCTGTTTTGATCGATAACCAAAACGGTGACACCAGTAAGTATCAAAGCTCTAGTCCCAACGAGAGCACGTAAATCTTCAATGTAGCCCATCACAAGTCTCCTTTCTAATCATTTCCTTTCTGGTTATCCCTCTTTTATAGTAAATGCAAAATAGAAAAGATTCGAAACGGACAAGTACATATATTTGTATTTTTTTTGTAAAGTTCTTAATTGTATGTGTATGAGCATAAGACACTGAAGAAATGTTAGGAAAAGCTTGCCTTAAGAGAATTATGCACCAATTGCTAATAGGTTTCTTCTCGTCCTTAGAACCCTGTAAAAGAGGGTATGACTTAATTTTGTAAAAAAGTGTTATTAACCTAAAGCAACTAATCGAGGATTTCATATTATAGATTGTCGTTATTAAAAAGAAGGAAAGAGGTGAAAGATTAGATGGATGATTTTAAATTAATAAAGGTTGAGAGAATAGAAAAGAACGGTAAAAAGGAACTTATTATTCATAATCCAACCACATTAAAACTGATTGGGGAAGGAAGTCAAGGTGCAGTTTTTCAGATTGATGAAGATATTTGCGTAAAAATTTATGTCAATCCAAATGCAGCAACTAAAGAGGGGAAAGCACTTGAAGCAGCGAAGGAAACTAATATTGTTCCGAAATTATATGAAGTCGGACCAAACTATGTAATTATGGAGTATTTAAAAGGGCCCAATCTAAAAGATTATTTGAAAGGAAAGCAAGATATTCCCGAATCGGTTACAGAACAAATCATAATGATTCGAAAGGAACTAAAGAGAGTTGGATTTATTAGAATCAAGACCTCAATTGGACATTTTGTCGTAACAAAGGGAAATGTGCTGAAAGCGATTGATCATTCAGATGGCCTCACAATGAATGATCCATATAATCCGAAGATGTTTCGTGATTTAAAAAAATTGGGGTTATTGGATACATTCCTGGAACAAGCAAAGAAAATCGATCCTGAATCATATGAAGACTGGCAGAAAAATATCGATTTCAATGCGATATAGGAAACCTATCCCATAGGATGACAAAATGGGGAAGTGGCTCCAGCAAAGGCTCTAACCGGTGCAAGTATGGCATACATCAAAGAAATTTATGATGAATTCCTCACAAAACCCATTGTGTTATACAAGCATGAAAATCTAAAAAAGTCGATTCCTTAACGTAAAGGAGTTCGACTTTTTAGGTTGGAATTCTCTTAGACATAAAATTTGCGTAATGGGCAGTATAGCATTGTTACTCCCGTTCGTAAATGTGCACGTTCGGGAACGGAGGCTTTTTCTCATGAACCATTTTTAACGTTCGTAAAATTACAAACTAGTTTACATTGTACGAACGTTTTGAATGCGGCATTTTTATTTTTAAAATGAATACGCTAAATGTTTTAGTGCATTTTTTGTTTCTTCTTCGGTAATACCTATTTAGCGTAGAGTGACAGATGGATGGGAATGATGCAGAATCTGTTGTAGTATGGCAATATCCTTCGTGTCTATGTAAAACCAATAGCCAAACGTTTTTAGGTATGTTGCCGATATGTTCCGCCGTCAACGAACTCGACGGTTTTATTTAACTGACGGTAGGCCTGAGTAGGAGTATTAGGGGGGGCTGCCTCTTCCTAAGTAAGGACTCTAGACGTTTTTCGTATAATTATAGACCTCCAGGAAGCAATTCACGATATACATGTCGCGAATTTTTTGCGTTTTGCCTTCTTTGTCTCGGAGATTTTATTTTTTTTCCTTTGAGGTCAGGGATCTATTGTGTGGTCAATCGAAGAAAGTCCAAAATCCGAGCCTGGTCTCATATACTTTAACGAACGTAAAAAACGGCAGTTTTAAGGACAAATTACAATATTGATAAAATTATATTTTTACATACGGATTACGATTTTTCCTTTATAAAGTGGTTTTTTTGAATTTTTTTTACAAGGTGATATAAGTTTAACGTTTACACGTGACCAACGCTCAGTCATTCAAAGGCATGTTGAATAACTATAGAAAGAATGGTGATAGTTGTTTATCCATTAAAGATCTCTGTCCATGGAAATAACAAAATGGGAAACCCATACACTTATGTATAGTTTCCTAAACTAAAAAAAAGGTGAATCATTTTGTCTTTTCCAAACATACATAATATTACACCAACCCATTTCGATTAAGACTGCTTAGAATGTACCGTTCTTTTGGCTTTCATTACTCTTGAAGAATTAGACCTCGCTCCCAGCATCAATTCTGAGTGAGAAAAGCTTCATTTGTTTTAAGGACACACCAACTAATAACTTCATTGATTATGGTGGATCAATTGTTGTCCCTGCATTAATTTTTTACGGCAACTACCTTAAAGGTTCCTAGTTGTCCGAGTAGCACTGTGAAAATAACGAGTCAAAGACTGCCGACACCTCTGGTATGTTAGGTGCTACTCCTGCGTACACCATCAATGTGGACGATACAATAAATAACAAGAACATTGCTGTAATTATAATCGGAAACCGCAACATATTCATGTCGATAACAACACTAGGAAATGGTGAAATAGCTATCTACGATTGTCCTTAAACTGGTTCCGCAACGAAAGTGATTTATTAGAAATATAAACGGTGAATACTATGTCAATTGAGATGACGATTTTTCCTACTACACAATATGAAATTCAAGTGTGTATCCATAACTAATAAATGTAAAAGGGTGGGAACCTTATGGGTAAAAATGATCAAACAGATAAATACAAGGAAGACAAAAAGAAGAAATATAATAAGGGTCAGAAAGATGATAAAAAGTATGCTGACTTTAACCATATATTAGAAAATATTCAAGTCCAACTCCAACTCCAAGAACAACAACAGAAGGAACTTCAGGTTCAACATCAGAATCAGTTAATTAAACAACAAAATGAGACTTTAAATAAAATCTTACACGAAATAACGAAGGTTTCACAACCACTGGAAAATATTCAAGTCCAACTCCAACTCCAAGAACAACAACAGAAGGAACTTCAGGTTCAACTTCAGGATAAGTTATCTAAACTACAAGATGAGAATTCAAATAAAGTCTTACAGGAAATAACGAAGCGTTTACAACCACTAGAAAATATTCAAGTCCAACTCCAACTCCAAGAACAACAACAGAAGGAACTTCAGATTCAACTTCAGAATCAGTTAATTAAACAACAAGATCAAACTTCAAATAAAATCTTAGACGAAATAACGAAGATTTCACAACCACAACCCCTCCTGTTAAAATCGCCTTTTAGCATAATCGATACACTTGATTTAGATGTAGAAAAAAAGGCCCAGATTGCAATGTTTATAGCAAATAGCAATAGTAGTAATAAAAATGAAGATGAAACTAAATAAAGAAGAAGAGGCTGAGAAAGCCCCTTCTTCTTTATTTGAAAACTAGTATATTCGCCACCAATACTACTGTAAAAAGGTGCAGTTTCTTTACTCAGTAATACCTATGTATCGTAGGGTGACAGAAGGACGGGAATGGTGCAGGATCTGTTGAAGCATGGCAATTTCCTTCCTTCTTGGCTTTGTAAAATCAATAGCCAAATGTATTTCTTAAGGTATGATTTCTGACACACTCAACGCCTGCAAACCCTGCAAACCCTGCAAACCCTGCAGCCTAAACTGCCTGTTGGCCTGAGTTAGGGGAATGCGATGTACTGGACGGAAATAATTAGGGACTCTTGACGTTTTTGGCATAGCAATAACCTCCTGAAAGCATTTCGTGATATACATATCACGTTTTTTTTGTTTTGCCTTCCTTGACCAGGAAATCGTTTAGTTTACTGAACTGCAAAAAAGCTCACACGTTTATCCAAAACGTATATCGACCATTACACCAAAACCATGTTAACTCCATTGCATAAAAGTGTAATGGAGTTTTTATTTTGACACTAACCGACAGGTTGCGGGGCTCTGCCAAAGCCAGATTGGGATTGTTACATGTTTGCCCTACTAGACCCTGTTAAATAAAAATGGACTAATTAGGCCACTAACTAGACCGGAAGTGGTCCTATTGCATATAAAGGATAAATGAATGACAAAAGGGAGGCAGCTTATGAAAATCCGAAAGGCCATTATTCCGGCCGCAGGCCTCGGGACCCGATTTTTGCCTGCAACTAAAGCTCAGGCTAAGGAAATGCTGCCGATTGTTGATAAACCAACGATTCAGTATATTGTTGAAGAAGCAGTAGCTTCGGGTATAGAGGAAATTATTATCATAATCGGTAGGGGAAAAAGATCAATAGAGGATCATTTTGATAAATCCTATGAGTTGGAAGATGCACTTTTAAGAAAAAATCAGCTCGATATTTTAGAGGAAGTTCAGAAGATATCTAGCTTGGCAAATATCTATTATGTCCGTCAAAAGGAACCGATGGGGCTAGGACATGCAATTCTCTGTGCTAAAAGCTTCATTGGAAATGAACCTTTTGCTGTTTTATTAGGGGATGACATCGTTATGTCTAATACACCATGTCTGAAACAAATCATCAGTGTTTTTGAGTATTGCAACAGTTCTGTCGTAGCTGTTCAGAATGTCCCGGAAAAGGATGTCAGTAAATATGGAATTATTAAGCCAAAAGGGACAATGATTGAACCTAACCTTTTTCATATCGAATCTTTGGTGGAAAAACCGAAAAGGGAAGAGGCTCCTTCAAGATATGCGATAATGGGGCGTTATGTTTTTAGACCTGAGATTTTTGAATCACTATCAAAGCTTCCGGTTGGACATGGTAATGAATTACAACTTACTGATGCCATAAATGAGCTAAATAAGCAGCAGGCCGTATTAGCATATAACTTTGAAGGAAACCGATATGATATTGGTGATAAAGTTGGATTCATTAAGGCAACAATAGACTTTGCTCTGCGCAGGGATGATATAAGAGACGAGGTACTTTCCTATTTAAGGGATGTAAATAAGAAAGAAAAACTTCAGATTATAAAGAGAGAGCTTGAATAATATGAAAATAGCTGTTTTGGGTACAGGTTATGTCGGGCTGTCCACTGGTGTTTGTTTGTCAGAAATAGGGCATAGTATCATTTGTATCGATACGGATGAACAGAAAATTAAAAGTCTACGTCAAGGGATTTCTCCAATATATGAACCGGGTCTGGAGAATTTGCTTGCTCAAAATGCTGCAGCGGGTAGACTGCTTTTTACAACATCTCATCGAGAAGCAATAAATGGTGCCGAGATTATCATCATTGCCGTAGGAACACCGCAAATGGAGGATGGGGGAGCAGATTTATCGTATATTGTGCAAGCCGCGAAGGATATTGCTGCAAACTTAGTACAAAGTTCAGTAGTCGTTATAAAAAGTACTGTGCCAGTTGGTACGAATGATTTTATTAAAAAAATTATGGAAGAGCTTTGTAACGAAAGGGTCACCTTTAATATGGTTTCAAATCCTGAATTTTTAAGACAAGGGTCAGCCGTTATGGATACGATGCAAGCAGATCGAATCATCATCGGTTCTGAAAATGATGAGGCGGCTAAGAAAGTACAAGAAATGTATCGTCCGTTAAATGTACCATTTATACTAACAAGTATAAGAAGTGCGGAAATGATTAAGTATGCTTCTAATGCCTTTTTGGCGACTAAGATTAGCTTTATCAATGAAGTTGCCAATTTATGCGGAGTAGTAGGTGCAGATGTTAAAGATGTAGCAAAGGGAATGGGAAAAGATAAAAGGATTGGAGAAGCTTTTTTACAGCCCGGTATTGGTTATGGAGGATCTTGTTTTCCAAAGGATGTTAAAGCGTTGCTTCATACTGCCAAATTAAATGGAGTACATTTTTCCATGTTAAAAGAAACAGTAGCGATTAATGATTTTCAGCAGGAACTCCTTGTAACTAAAGCAATAAATCGCTTTGGGGATTTAAAAGGGAAAAAGGTCGCAATGCTTGGTCTTGCTTTCAAACCAGAGACAGACGATATGAGGGAAGCGCCATCAATCAAAATTGCGCGTTCATTAAACAAACTTGGAGCAGAAGTGGTAGCTTATGATCCGGTTGCAATAGATAATGCGAAAAACATATTAGGGGATACAATTAGATTTGCAAGCTCAATCAGCGAAGCGACAGTAGATGCGGATGCTGTATTTATTGTTACCGAATGGAATGAATTTAGAAATTTAAATCTGGAGACATTGATGAACACAATGAGACAACCGATCGTTTTTGATGGTAGAAACTGTCTTGAAGAAGATCGAATCAGGGCGTGTAAGAAAATTGAATATTATCCAATAGGGAGACCAGCAATTGTTATTGGTATGACATAAAGCGAAAACATTTTCTAACACTTCATTAACTCGAACATGATTTTTAAAGACATATATTAGGTTAACTTAACCATTCAAAGTGGGAGTTGTTATTCTATAGGCGGATAAATTGGCAATGCAGCACCTTTGATAATTCTTGGGTGCTTTTTTATATTTCTTTGAATAGACTTCATCGACCATTAGAGCCATAGATTAACGTCAACTATTAACATGTTTTATTATTATCATTGTTTGCAAATAATCTTGTGTCATAGCACCTTCTTACATCCCCTTTATATTAGGCAAACGCATACTCACTGCCATTTAGCTTTACTGTATGTTATTAGTCCATGCGTACCTATGGGGTCCTGCATAATATACTTGAAAAGGTCCAGGAAGTTTGCTTACTTTGCTTGAAAGGAGAACATTTAATTGCAAACAGTTATGCATTTGAATTTAAGAGTTGACCCGACCCAATATATCTCACAGATTCGAGAAGTTCCTGATTATGATTATATTCATATGGTACGACAACCTAAGTATATGACTGATCTTTCCCTTTTAAATGAGAAGGTTCATTATCTCAATGAAATTTTCTCACCAAAAGAATATGTGAAAAGAAATAATATCTCCCTATTACATGCTCACCATGGTCAATTAGGGATGTTATTACTTCCTTTTAAAGAGGAAACAAACCTTCCGTTGGTAACAAGTATTAGAGGCAGGGATGCAACCCTAGCTAAACAGCCCATTGGCTATCTAGAAAACATGAAAATGCTATTTGATCGAGGTGAGCGTTTTTTTCCAGTTTGTCATTATTTAGCTGATAGGTTAATTGCTTGGGGTTGCCCTTCAGAAAAAATTAGAGTGCTATATGGGGGCGTTGACCTTAACGAATTCCAATACCGGACTCCACATAAATGGGGCTCTCAAAACATTTTATCCATCGGTAGGTTGGTGGAAAAAAAAGGACATCACATCTTAATGCAAGCTTTTCAAAAAATCAGAGGTGAATTTCCAAATGCAACCCTGACGATCATCGGAAGAGGGGAGCTTGAAGAATATCTCATTTCTTTGGCAAATCAACTTAATTTAGGGGACTCTTTTCGTTTATTAAATCATCTCCCTAAAGCTCAAGTACGAGAACAAATGACCAATGCAGATATATTTTGCGCCGCGAGCTTAGAAGCTGCTGATGGAGATGTAGAAGGAATACCTAATACATTAAAAGAAGCTATGGCGATTGGGGTACCAGTGATTTCGACCAATCATGCCGGCATCCCTGAATTAATAACAAATAACAAAGAGGGGGTTTTAGTACAAGAAAACAATGTAGATGAATTGGCAGAGGCCCTTGAATTTATGCTAACTAACAGAGAGAGATGGGAAACATATACAGTGGCGGCTCGTCAAAAAATAGAACAAAACTTTAACCTCGTCAATCAGCTTCAACAACAAGCTGAATTTTATGATGAACTTGTAGCCCCTTATAAAGTAGGTAAACAAATTTCAGTAACACCTCGCCAAATAGATATAGAAACCCTTAAGGAGACTAGACAGCCTCAACTGCAAGGTAAGTATGATGGCGAAACATTAGCGACTAGAAAAAAATCCGATTTAGCCAGAAAAGCCCTTTTTTATATGCAACAGCTTCAACAGCTTCAGCAGCTTCAAGAGCTTGAAGAGCTTGAAGAGTTTGAAGAGCTTGAAGAGCTTGAAGAGCTTCAAGAGCTTGAACAGCTTCAAGAGCATCCACAGCTCCAGCAGCTCCAGCAGCTCCAGCAGCTTCAAGAGCATCCACAGCTTCAGCAGCTCCAGCAGCTCCAGCAGCTCCAGCAGCTTCCACAGCTTCCACAGCTTCAGCAGCTTCAGCAGCTTCAAGAGCTTCCACAGCTTCAGCAGCTTCCACAGCTTCAGCAGCTTCAGCAGCTCCAACAGCTCCATCAGCTTCAGCAGCTCCAACAGCTTCAACAGCTTCAACAGCTCCAACAGCTCCAACAGCTCCAACAGTTCCAACAGCTTCAAGAGCTTCCACAGCTTCCACAGCTTCAGCAGCTCCAACAGCTTCAGCAGCTCCAACAGCTTCAACAGTTTCAACAGCTTCAACAGCAGACTAAAGATAAGGTCAAAGATGAACTTGTAGCATCTAATAAAAATGACAAAAAAGCTAAAATTCAACAGAAGGCTAAAGGTAATGATGAAACAACGGCAACTCGTAAAAAAGAAAAAAAAAGTCAAAAAGCCGAAAAAGTAAAAAAAGCCCTTAATAAAATGCAACAGTTTCAACAATTTCAACAGACGGCCATAGATGAGCAGTTAGGAGGAGATCATGGAGAATTTTAAAAACATTACTGTAACCAAAGGTGAAAAATCTTTGGAAATTCACAATCCCACTACCTTTTCGCTGATTGGAATGGGTGCTCAAGGTGCAGTATTTAAACTTTCAGAAGATAAATGTGTAAAAATCTATTCAGACCCAGTACAAGCAAAAATGGAGGAAGAAGCACTTAAAGCAGGAAAAGATCTACCCTTTATGCCTTTGGTATATGAAACAGGTCCAAACTATATCGTCATGGAATATTTTAATGCTCCAACCTTAAAAGAATACCTGAGAAATTGTACGTATATCCCTGATTCTATAGTTAAGAAACTTCTCTATATATTAAGGGAATTAAAACAAGCAAAATTCACCATGATAGATGCCCCCCTACGCCATATTTTTGTCGTTGGTAATGAGGAACTTAAGGTGATTGACCATGTAAATTCCTTTAAAAGAATGCATCCTGTACCATTAAAATTATTAAGGGATTTAAAAATAATCCTTTTAAAGGACTCGTTCTTAACCCAAGTGAAAAAGCTCGAACCGGACACCTTCAATGAGTGGGAGGATTATTTCAATCAAAATAGTTTGGACTATAGAAACATTCCAGTTCTCTCAGGAGGGTCAGGGAATGGAGTGAAAGTGGATAGCGCAATAACACAAACACTCATTGGAAAAGGGCATCAAGGTGCTGTTTATCGAGTGTCTGAAGACACATGCGTCAAACTTTACGGAAAAACTGAACATGCAAATCAGGAAAAAATGGTTCTTTTATCAAGTCAAGACTTGCCTTTTATCCCGAAAGTCTTTGAAACAGGACCAAATTATATTTTAATGGAATATCTATTAGGACCAGATTTAAATACGTTTCTAAAAAAACAATCTGCACTATCTGAGGACATAACAAAACGCTTACTCTTTATATTAAAAACAATGGAAAAATCAGGTTTCAAACAAATTGATGCCCCATTACGGCATATTATTATAACCAGGAATGGTTTTAAATTAGTCGACCATGTGTACTCGTTTTCACGTGAACAAAAAAGACCTCTCGAGTTATTTAAAGACCTGCGAGAAAGAAATTTTTTAGATTCTTTTCTAGAACAAGTGAAGGCGTTAGATCCTGGTACGTATGCTGAATGGACTAAAACACCAATCCCATTAACTGAAAATGATAATACACTTGTATAGTCATAGTTATGTAACTGGAATCCTAACGGAAAAATTTAAAAAGGTATTACTCCTATTTGTTGAAGTTTTAGTTATCACAAAAAATGAGCATATCAAAACCTATGGTGATGTTGCATTCAACGGTTTCCAAGATCGTTTTTTCGCATAAACTTCATTCGTAGGTGCTATTTCACAGCGGGTATAAGAGTGGAAAACTCATAAGGCTTAAAGCGAAAAAGGATATCATGTCATTATTGGTGGATTACGAATAAAACGTAAGTCTCTCCCCCATGAAGATTTTGAGTTTGCTTCCTCTTTATATCCGTCATAATGAACACTGTTCTGTTATTGAACGAAAGTATCAATATATATATAAATACTAATGCTTACTCAGTGTTCCAGAAAGGTGTCAAAATCCTATTGTATAGAAAGGATTGAATAATAATATGAACATTATAGTAACAGGGGCTGCAGGTTTCATTGGTTTCCATTTAACAAAACGATTGTTAGCTCAAGATATCAATGTTATAGGAGTAGACAATATTAATGATTATTATGATGTTTTTTTAAAGAACAATCGACTAAAGATATTAGAAGAAAACCCTGATTTCGAATTCCATAAAATGGATTTGTTGAATAAAGAAAAATTAAATCAATTATTTAAAGACAGAACCATTGATATAGTCATCAACTTAGCAGCTCAGGCTGGAGTGCGTTATAGCATAGACAACCCGGATTCTTATGTTAATTCCAACCTAGTTGGGTTTGTAAATATCTTAGAGGTCTGTCGACAAAATAATGTAAAGCACTTAATTTATGCATCCTCAAGTTCTGTATATGGAGCAAATACTAATATCCCCTTCTCAACCAAAGACCCAGTGAATCATCCAGTAAGTTTATATGCTGCCACTAAAAAGTCAAATGAATTAATGGCTCATACGTATAGTCATTTATATAATATTCCAACCACAGGACTCCGTTTCTTTACGGTGTATGGTCCATGGGGGAGACCTGATATGGCTTATTACTCTTTTACTAAAAATATTATTGAAGAGAATACAATAAAGGTTTTTAATAATGGAGATATGAGAAGAGACTTTACTTATATTGATGATATTGTTGAAGGAATAATCCGATTACTTGATAAACCACCGGTTTGTAATATTGGATGGGATAGAGCTAATCCTGATCCAAGTTCAAGTTATGCCCCATACAAAATTTATAATATCGGTAACAATAAGCCCATAAAATTAATGGATTTCATTAACACATTGGAAGAACTAATTGGCAAAAAGGCAAAAATAGAATTCTTACCAATGCAACCGGGAGATGTTAAGGAGACATATGCAGATATTGCCGATTTGCATGCTGATGTGGGGTTCTATCCTTCAACAACAATAGAAGAAGGTTTAACTCATTTTGTGAATTGGTACAATAAGTACAATAAATAAGGAAAAAGAAGTAGTGAATTTTACTAAGTGGGATATTAGTCATAAAAAATAATGATGGAATCTCTGCATCAGTCAGTGATATGAAAAAATATCAATCACTTCAACTTGATAATGAAACAAAAGATGAGGTAATGGCGTCATGCCTTGAGGAAAAAAACTCGGCATAGGTGAAGTTGGAAAACAATTGTTGTCAAACTACAGTGTTGCAGAATGGGAAAATATAATATTGGTGTAGGTGAAGTTTCAATAACGCTGAAAACCATCGATCGAACCACCTTCAAATTTTGCTGTCATTGACACCATTTATTTTTTCTTATTTAGAAAAAATAAATCCCGTAGTTGGTGATGAAAGGTCAAATAACAGATGCCATTCATGAAATGCTGAAAATCAGAAAATGTCTATCGGAAAACGATTTATGGAGACAGAACCGATATTAGTAGATTTGAAGTGTACATGGCTGACCAGTTCCATATAATTAAAAATTTAATGAGTAAAAACCCAAAATCAAAAAAAAGAGATGGTAAATGGGTGAATTATATGCAAGTAAAGAAGATTAATTAAAAATTTGTTAAAAGGAGAAAGTAATTTGAATCCTGAAAATATGAAAATTCCGTTGGAAGTTCTTAAGGAGTATAATTTGTCAGATTTTCTTATGACGTCCCTTACATGTAATTCTACAAAAGATCCTCTATTCAAATTAAATCCTCTGTTTGAAAACTACTTTAATGTTTGTTCTGAAGACCTATCATACAAAGACATTTATAAAGCTGATTCTATGTTCCCTCATGAATTTCACAAGCAAGTGAAACAAATTGTTGAACAAGGAAAAATAAAAAAATTAGGCAACTATCAAGAACTATTAGTTTTAGCAGAACGTGAGAAGAGCAAATATGAATTTCTTGATAAAGGGACTGAGGTGGGATGAAAACCATTGCTTATTTTGTAAGTGAAAACATTAAAACACACCAACGTTTTATATATAATCAAATCGTAAAAATAAGTAACTATCGCTCAATCGTAATCGGCCCATTCGACAATACCAATCATACAGAATTTCCCTTTGAAAACTACTATAATATAAACAAGATTATAGATCTAGAAAATTTCTTCAAAGAACAAGATATCATAGCCATTCATGCTCATCACGGAAAACACGGACAAGAAATTTTGCCTGTATGTGAAAAATATAATATCCCTTTAATTGTTAGCATTAGAGGACGTGATGGTTCTGACAGACCAGAAATTTTCGAAAAGAATGCTGAGCGATATTCATCATTAATAAAACATGGTGCACACTTTTTTTCTGTTTGCCAATATCTTGCAGAAGGATTAAGGAATTTAGGAATTCCGGATGAAAAAATTCATGTGTTATATGGTGGCATCGAATTAGATCTTTTCGCCTATTCTACCCCCACTCTTCCTATAGAAGGCGAAATAAGAGTTTTATCTGTAGGTAGACTTGTAGAAAAAAAAGGATTTGTTACTCTTATAAAAGCATTTAAACGGATTTATACACAATATCCAAATGCTAGACTGCATATTATTGGAGCAGGTGAAAATGAGAAAAAAATTAAATCGGTCATTACAGAATTTCACCTTAAAGATGTTGTGATTCTTAGAGGAGCTATGGATTCAAAACAAGTTTCGAGCGAATTGAAAAAAGCTCATATCTTCTGTCTTGCAAGTCAGACTGCTAAAAATGGTGATATCGAAGGCATTCCTAATGCCTTAAAAGAAGCCATGGCTAGCGGCTTACCTGTCGTTTCCACTCAACATGCGGGAATCCCTGAATTGATTGAACACCAGATAACAGGATACCTAGCTCCAGAAAAAAATGATATTGAGTTAGCGAAAGGCATACAATTCTTTTTAGAACATCCAGAGATTTGGAACGACTATACGGAAAGAGCACGGAGAGTCATTGAAGAAAAATTTGATGTCAATAAACAAATTATGGAGCAACAAAGATTATATTCTTTCGTTAATACAACGGAAACGCAAACGGAAACGCAAACGGAAACGCAAACGGAAACGCAAACGGAAACGCAAACGGAAACGCAAACGGAAACGCAAACGGAAGCGCAAACGGAAACGCAAACGCAAACGGAAGCGCAAACGCAAACGAAAAAGAAAAAAAAGAAAAAGAAAAAGAAAAAATAAATCAAGTAAGGAAAATTAAAAAACAAAATTTATCATTTCGAAAAAAAGCTGGATACCCAATAGTTATCATTTAAGCAGAATGGGGAGTGACATGGGATATATTGAAGATTTATGCAAGCTTGTGGGAAAATGGCCAGTCATTTTAACAGGGGGAACTTATGGAGTTAGGAGAATAATTATCGAAGGGACCTTGAAACCTGATGTTAAAGAAGGAAGTGCTGTACAATTCTTTCCGATCAATCAGCTGCCAGAAGATATGGATCCCGATATAATTTTTCAAGAATTCGCAATTGAATTTTTTCGAAACCAGCCGATTTTCGCTCTTCTTCCAAAGAATAATTGACGCTCTTACCAAAGTATTGGTTGGGAATATGTATGAACCAACCTACTTTGGGAGGGAGGATATTAGGCGATTCTACAACTCTGTTGCATGATGGATAACTACACAGGAAACTAAAAATGATTTCGTATTGGATACTTTAGGAACGATGGCTTTTAGATCGACCCCATACTCAATTGAGAGCCTACAATGTTTACTAAGGGTAAAGAGCGAAGACGTGCCAAACGAAGCAAAACTAGAGTCTGAAAGGAGCTGTTTTTTCTTGGACTGGAAGTCTGTATATACTATTTGGACAAGTTACAGAAATTTAGATAATGAAATGCGTTTAATGCTTGAAGAAATGAAGAATGATGAGATAGTTTTGGAAGACGCCTTTTATAAAAATTTGGAATTCGGGACCGGTGGTATGCGAGGGGAAATTGGTCCAGGTACGAATAGGATGAACATTTATACCGTGCGAAAAGCAACTGTAGGACTTGCGGAGTATATTCAATCGTTTGGAAACGAGGCAAAATCCAGAGGAGTCGTAATTGCTTACGATTCAAGACATAAGTCTCCCGAATTTGCTTTGGAAGCAGCCAAGACTTTGGCAACAAAGGGAATTAAAGCTTATTTATTTGATGAATTACGGCCTACCCCACAGCTCTCTTTTTCCGTACGTAAGCTAAGTGCATTTGCCGGTATCGTCATTACAGCAAGCCATAATCCGCCTGAATATAATGGGTATAAAGTGTACGGATCAGACGGGGCACAGCTATCTCCTAAAGCGGCGGATCAAGTCATTAATTACGTGAACGCGATTGAAAGTGAACTTTCTATTGTAGTGGAGGAAGAAGAAATCCTAAAGGACAGAGGGCTCATTCAAATCATTGGGGAGGAGCTGGATACTGCTTATAATGAGCATTTGCTCACTATTCCGGAAGATCCAAAGTTAGCAGATGAAATCGATGTAAAGCTCGTGTTTACACCGCTTCATGGTACAGCCAATAAATCAGTAAAACGTGCTTTACATGATCTAGGATATCGAAATGTCCATATTGTTAAAGAGCAGGAACTTCCCGATGCTAACTTTCCTACTGTTAAAGTGCCCAATCCAGAGGAACATGCTGCTTTTGAATTGGCCATCGCGCTAGGAAGCCGTGTCGACGCTGATTTATTGATTGCTACTGATCCGGATGCGGATAGGCTCGGAATTAGCGTGAAGAATAATGCTGGAGATTATGTCGTATTAACAGGAAACCAAACAGGAGCTCTCTTTTTAGATTATTTAATTTCACAAAAACAAAAGAAAGGGACCCTTCCTGTAAATGGAGTCGTATTAAAGACCATCGTGACTTCAGAAATAGGACGGGCGATTTCTGAGCAAAACGGTTTAAAAACCGTAGATGTTTTAACTGGATTTAAATTCATTGCTGAAAAAATCAATGAATACCACACAAGTGGAGAACATTCTTTTCTGTTTGGCTATGAAGAAAGCTATGGATATCTAATAAAAGATTTTGCTCGAGATAAGGATGCCATACAGGCTACTATTCTCGCTGTGGAAGTCTGTGCCTATTACAAAAAGCAAGGCAAAACGATGTACGAAGGTTTACTGGATGTTTTCAATAAATATGGATATTACTTGGAAGGTTTGCAATCGTTGACTTTAAAAGGAATTGAAGGTGCCAAGCAAATTCAAGCAATTCTCAATGAATTCCGTGAAAATCCACCAGATCAAATCTCTGGTCATCAAGTAGTGGTTCAAGAGGATTATCTCAGCAGGAAAAAATACATGTTTGGGGCAAATAGAGAAGAGGACATCAAGCTCCCAAAATCGAACGTATTAAAATACTTTCTTGAAGATGGGACATGGGTATGTTTACGACCTTCGGGAACAGAACCTAAAATTAAATTTTATTTCGGTGTTCAAGGAAGCTCGATGAAGGAAGCTAAAGGGAAATTATCCACCATTATGAAAGACTTTATGAGAAGAATCAATAAAATGCTTTAAAGAATGACTCTCATTCTGAGGATCTTCGTAATAAAAAGGGTCAGCATTCATTATGTAAAGTAATGCGGACCCTTTTTTGTCTATCAATCTAAATCTAGCACCCAGCCTTTCGGAGTCATAAATACCCTTCTAAGAAATCAAGATTGATCGTCTTAAGCCAATGGGGGTGAACAGGGTACTTATCAAACATGAGCTGGGTATGAGGGTGTGTGTGGTAGGGTATCGGGGCTGATGCTGATATTTATTACTATTCGACACTAATTGGAATATTGATCATATAATATACTATTCCAATCCAATTCTCCAAATCCCCCTATATAGTAGCCTTGCTGATACCGTATGACGTTACGTAGTACAGTTGTACAGGCCCTAGGATGGGCCTTATGAAAGGTGCTAAATAGGGAGGTTTTTTAAAAGGGTCCCTAATGGCGATCATGTTGAGGCCGTCCCCAATGAGAAAAGCCCAATAAAAAAAGAACCTTAAAAGATGAAGTCTTAAAAAGTAAAACTAGACATTTAACATATACATAAAATCGAACATTAAAACAAAAGAAAATACCCATATTTAACCACGGCATAGTAATGTTATAAAGATATATTTTATATAGCATGGATACTCCGAACTGGTTCATTAAGGAGCCTCTAAGACACCTTTAATAACACTTTCCCGTGGACTTGCCGATATTACTAAAGGAACTGGAGTAACCGTTAACTTAGTCCTTCCAGGTCTTACATGGACAGCAGGTTTTCCTCAATTCATTACAGAAGAAGAGGGAGGAAACTACTAAAAGTAATGTTTATGTTCATGATATCTTCCAAAACACACCTGTGTTTTTATATATAGTTTCTGTGTTTATTGAAAACAAAGTATTAAATTTAAGAACATGGAATAAGTATTAGAAGTGAAAGTGGAGCTTGCTTAGTTATTTTTTTCATCTATTTTCATCTCCAACTTTCTTCCTTTTTATTATTAGGGAATAGACGTTTTTTCGAAAAAAGAAAATTTCAATCTCATGAACTTCTTTTAAAAAACATCAAATTTCTTTCCTGCTTATAATAATACTCGAAGGTGAGTGAACATGAAAAATAGAATGAAAACAAGAATGATAAAGATACTCAGTGGAAACAAAGAAATTAGATTAACCGTTCAAGTTGCAGATACTCAAAGAAAAAGAGACAAGGGCTTAATGTTTGTTGAGAAATTACCCGAAAACGAGGGGATGTTATTTGTGTTTTCAGAACCAATATATGGAGGATTTTGGATGAAAAACACATTAATTCCTTTATCAATTGCTTTTCTTGACTCAAATGGGGAAATTCTAAAAATACTTGATATGGAGCCTTGTAAAAAGGATATATGCCCTACCTATGATCCAGAACTTTCTTATCATTATGCAATTGAAGTGAATCTTGGATGGTTTGAAAAGAATCAAATCAAAGAAGGGGATTATGTAAAGTTTGATTGAATTCATATCAACTCACCTCTAGTTCTTAAAGGTGAGTTTTTTTATGGACATTTATGTTGATGCTACTGAAAAGATTGTGGAAAATTGTACTTAAACTATAAGGAATGGTGCTTCATTAACAGGAGCTGATCAGCAGCTTCTTTTCTTATACAACTAGAGAGACATGTTACTTGAAGAAGGACTATCTATATTTAGATCATACTAAGGGTAAAATAATTGTAAGAGGTGTTATTTGAAACAATTCGTTTTGGGCATATTTATTATCTTAACTTTTGTTATTTCTCCGTTACAAACAAATGCAACAACTAAGCCTTGTAGTATGGTATTGGAACCAATTGATAAAAAGCTTACCAATTCAAAGGGAACAGCATTGGTTTATAAAGTGCAGTTACGCCCACCAAGTTTTGCACGAACTAATGTAAGTATTCTTGGGGTACACCTTCCAGAACCATCTTCTTATGGGAATTACGATAGCTATGAAGGTTTTGCTTTAATACCAGACGAAATTAGTTGGCGTTTCAGGCTTTATCCTTCTCCAGAAAAAGAAAGTCCAACCTGGGCTGGAAGATTTGATGAAATTACAGCGAAAATGGAAAATGTGGAAGTGCAGGTGCGACTTTCTAATTCAAAAACTGAAAAATTGGGACCTATTATATTAAGAAGTAATATTAAATACTGTAAGTAGCTATGGAACTAACAGGTGCTTTCGTATTAAAAGGTCGACCAGTCTAAATTACTGGTTGACCTTTTTTAATAGAATCTATTATATCAGTAGCCAGGGTAGGAACTACGGATGCGTGGGACTTGATCCCGTGAATAATACTGTCCGCCCCCTACTTGTAGAAACATGTATGAGGCTGGTTATTGTTGGTCTGGATATGGCAAAAGAAGAGAGCCAAGTTCAGGCATTTTGAGATCCATCTAAACTGTATGTGATTAGCTTTTCAATGAAGCATATCAAAGAGGAATTGGATCAATATTATACTTTCTAAAAGAAATTGAAGAGTTGAGTTGACAGAGCAGATGCCTATGGTCAATTGGCTAAAACAGATTGACAATGATAATCATTATCATATAAAATAATAATTGAAAATGATTATCAATTCCAATTATTATTTTATATATTCCTATTGCATGTCAATAAAAAGAATTTCGAAATAAAAATGGCGACAATATTGAATAAACAGTTTTGGAACAGGAAGAAAAACTAAAAATTAGGTCAATCTTAACATAATAGACGGTAACTTTGACGAAAAACAGTCTGATTAACAAAAAGATAAGATTGAAGAAGAATACAAAAAAATCTGAATGTGAGTGAAGGAGGAACACCTATGAATAAAAATTTTATAATATTAGAGCAATTTCAGCATCAAGTAAGCTGCTGTTGTCCGGAGCAAAGGCACCAACATATCATTGAGTTTCTTCAAGGTGATGTTTGGACAATTACAAACGAACGGAAATACGTTGATTGCCTAGGTTGGCACTCTTTAATAGTTGTTAACAACGAGTTTCAGTTTTTTATGCAAGTGGAAGATATTGAGGAACTGTATTCCAAGGGTAGCATTTGCTCGATTTTGGATTTGAACCTAAAAATTAACCATTTGAGCTTTAAAGTAAACGCAGCACTCGATGCACATGATAGGGAGTCATTTCTTTCGTTTGCCGATGAACTGAGCAACGTACAGAAAATAAAGAATAAAATGAACTATGGAGATGTACATGCTTTTTAAGAAACAGGGCAATTTCATGAACATATAAAATAAATACAATAAATCGTTCGAGAAAATTGGTATTTCTAAGAAGAGAAATTCGATTCTTAGATTAATATTTCTTTTAATCAGAAACATTGATCTTGATAAGTTCTTTTGCAATTGTCCGCTTGAATTTAGAGGTAAGCACCTATTCCTATTTTTAAAAGAAGTATCAAAGAACAACTCAACGTTTTTGATACTTCTTTCTTCAATTTTATTGGAGGATTAACTGTAGTCTCGTTATGCCATTGCAGGTACCATAGGAAGCATACCAAGGCGCTCATAGCTTCTCTCTTATGCTAATTTCTTTTGTTTTTGGTCTAAGCGATGACTTAGGAAAGTTAGAAGACTTGCAAAGATAGCAACAAGCCCACCTACCAATGTCACACTCATCAAATTTCCCTGATGGTAAACAATTCCACCTAATGCGGACCCAAAGGCGATACCGACATTGCTTGCTACTGGCATCAGTGAAGCAGCCAGTCCTGTAGCTTTTGGTTGATAAATACCAGCAAGGTCTATCAAATAAAGCTGGGTAGATGTTGTTAAAAGGATGGCCATTAATGACATCAAGCTAATATTAACCAATCCAAGGATAAAATTATCTGTCGTCCAATATAAACTGATCAGAACAATTGCTTGAACGAGAAAAACGAACCGGAGGCGTCCGATAGCATTGTAGCTGGCAATTTTACCAGCGAGTATGTTACTGAAAATGGAAATAAATCCGTAGCCAAACAAGATCAAACTGATTGAACTGCTTGGTGCTTCCATTCCTTTCAGGATCGGAACAAGATACGTATAAACGGCATACGTTGCTCCAAATCCAAGAGATGGGATGAAAAAAGCCATTAAGATTCGTGGGTGTGTTAACAAAGAAAATTGCTCACGCATTGAACTGCGAAATGTACTGTGCATAGTAGGCAAAATGAAGAAAGATGCCAAAAACGCAATTACACCGAGAAAAGTAGTTAACAGGAAGGTTGCATTCCAGTCGTACCAATCAGCGATGACAGTGCCAATTGGTACCCCAATTACGTTTGCAAGAGTAAAACCACCGAAAACGAATGATATAGCAAGTCCACGTTTTGCGATTGGCATGGTTTCGCTTGCAACCATCATGGCAAGAGAAATTAAAACTCCTGTTACAATCGCAGTCATCATCCGAAGAGCAAGGAGCATGAAGTAGCTCGTCGAAATCACGCATAAAGCATTCAGGATGATGAACGAACCTATCAAAAACAACATCCATTTACGCTTTGGAAAATGGCTTGTTGCCGACATCACGAGTGGTGTGCCAATGGCAAACGTAATCGCAAACGCAGAAACGAGTGTACCTGCTTTTGCATTTGTCATATGGAGACTCGAGGAAATATCGGTTAAGATCCCGATGATAACAAATTCGCTTGTCCCGAGAACAAATGTTAATAAAGTAAGTGTTAAGATGAGTAGCCAATGTCGCTTGGATAATTCTGTGTCGTGCATAAATACCTCTTTTCTTAGATGAATGTAAATGTGTCACAGGGTAGATAAACAATCTAACTATCATACCATAAAACATTTTCACGAGGAAAATCCTTGCTTAGTTACCGTTGATTATTTTTTGCTAAAAAAAAAGTACCTGAATCATTCACTAATTTTACGGTAACCTGTTTGTTATAAAACAAAAAAAGAATCCAAAACGGATTAATAAGGAAAAGCACAAGGGTAACAAGATGATAAAAATATAATACTCTAATATCAGGAGAAAACATAAATCAAACAAAAAGGATGGAATCCTGATGGTTGATGAAAATAAGCAAAAAAAACATAAGGCAATGGAAAAAGAAATTTATGAATAATCTGAAGAGGGAAGCTGTCAAAAATATCATAGCAAGAACGAGAGACCTAGCAAGATTAGATGCTAAAGTCAATAATACTTACACTGTATACATCATGGATGGAAGGATGATAAAGCAACCTACAAATGGTAAGTGTGTTGTCATTAATGGAAAAATCCAAGATTAAAATTTGTGAAGGAATAGAGAATACATATTATAGAAGGAAAAGATATAGCGGTTGGACCACAGTAATGGGTGCAAGGTCATAACAAAGCCATGGTGCTAACGTGCATGATAAGCTTTCTGGAACCAAGATAGTGTAATAGATATCGAGGTCCTTACTTTTATGAGCTCTAATTTGATTAGATTTGGCACAAGTTTGCGAAACCAACATACAGGAGAAGAAATACAAATTGCTGCTTTTAAAACGGATAAATTGAACAAACGCGTCAGATTAGCAAGTTTGTGAAATGTCTTACTTAAACTAACGGGTGCTTTCGTATTATAAGGTCGACCAGTAAAAATTACTGGTTGACCTTTTTTAATAGAATCTATTTTATATCAGTAGCCAAGGTAGGACGTACCGGTGCGTGGGACATGATCCCGTTAAGTAAACACCATTTTATTATGCAGTTAAAAGGGAAAACAATGAGAATTGAGCGTAATAAAAGAAGTCTTGTTAAATTAGTACCAATTATATTCCAAAAACAACCTCGACAGAATACAAGATAAAACCATATTCAAAGCAATTAAGTAATAATCAAATAATTAAAAAAGTAAAAAATGAATTTATAAAAGGGAATTCAATACTTTTGTTGAACATGAATATTGTGGAACATTTCTACTGTTTGATATTTGCTATTGTAACCGTTTACACCGAGGCGTTTAAAAAATTTAACCTGTTCAAGGTAGTCGATTATAAGTACAAAATCATTAAAGAATGGAGGTTAACCCATGATTAGCACGATGGCGATCAATAAGGATGATTCCCGTACCTTCCTAACGGAAGAACACTTATTATTTAAACAATCAATTCGTGAATTTCTCGCCAAGGAGGCTGTCCCATTTTATGATCAATGGGAAAAAGAGGGGGGGATACCTTGCTCATTTTGGAAAAAGATTGGAGATCATGGATTTTTATGTCCGTGGCTTGATGTGGAATTCGGTGGGAAAGCAGCAGATTTTGGATATTCAGTTGTGCTGGGAGAAGAATTGGAAATGGTTGGACCAAAGCTAGGAGGAATATCAATTCATTCTGATGTTGTAGCCCCTTATATTGCCTCATTCGGAACAATAGATCAAAAACAAAGATATTTACCAAAGTTCATTTCAGGAGAAATGATTTCTGCCTTTGCATTAACAGAGCCCGGAATGGGTTCGGACTTAGCGGATATACACACCACAGCCATCAAGAAAGATGGGCATTATATTGTGAATGGAGCAAAAACGTTTGTCACAAATGGCTTTAAAGCTGACTTCATGATAGTAGCATGCAAAACTGATCTTAATTCTGTTCCTTCCCAGGACGGAATCAGTTTGCTGCTCATTGATAAAGATACCCCAGGGTTTTCACGAGGAAGAAAGCTTGGTAATGCAGGACAGGGAAGCTCAGACACTGCCGAACTATTTTTCGATGATGCTTCAGTTCCTGTTGGCAACCTCCTTGGGGAGGAAGGGAAGGGTCTTTCATATATCACTCAAAAACTGCAGCAGGAAAGACTAATGTGTGCGATCGGGACTTTAATGGCAACGAAAGACATGCTTCACTTAACGATGAATTTTATAAAAGAACGAAAAGCATTTGATAAGAAAATAAGTAAATTAAAAAATGCACAGTTTACCATTGCCGAAATAGCGACAGATATTCATCTGGGAAGAACGTTTGTTGATGGTTTGATCTGTAAACATATGAATGGGGAGAATATCTTAACTGAAGTATCGATGGCTAAATATTGGGTAACGGAGATGTCTAAGCGAATATCTGATAAGTGCATGCAATTACATGATGGTTACGGAAATATAGGTGACGATAAAATTGCACGGCGTCACCGGGGCATGCCTTTGACAACATTCTTTACAGGGACAGATGAAACCGTAAAACTTCTGATTGCTAAAAATATCGGGTTTTAATTCATCTTATAAATCTATCAACCACCTCATTTTTAATGAGGTGGTTTTTTTATACCATTTTTTCAATATAATTACAACGAACTAGTTTTTTTAATAAAAAGGTTTATACAGTTCACCTTATGGGTACAAGAGACTGTGCATATAGAAAATTAATATATTTGTAAAATTTGTAATTGTATGCGAATGATGGAGGTGCTTGTTATGTTAAAAATCGAAAATGTATCGAAAATCTATAAGGGAGGAAAGAAAGCTGTAAAGAATATATCATTGGATATTAAAAAAGGGGAGTTCATATGCTTCATTGGTCCGAGTGGATGTGGTAAGACAACGACAATGAAAATGATTAACCGTCTTATCGAACCATCTGAAGGCAAGATACTTATTAATGGTGAAAATATTATGGATAAAGATCCAGTCGAGCTAAGAAGACAGATCGGGTACGTTATCCAGCAAATCGGACTTTTCCCTCACATGACGATTCTTGAAAATATCACCCTCGTTCCAAAACTTCTTAAATGGAATGAACAGAAGAAAAAGGAACGCGCACTGGAATTGCTTCAGCTTGTCGATATGGGGCCCGAATACTTGGAAAGGTATCCCTACGAATTGAGCGGTGGGCAACAACAAAGGATAGGCGTTCTCAGAGCACTTGCTTCCAATCCTCCTCTCATTTTAATGGATGAACCTTTTGGCGCACTTGATCCAATCACCCGGGATGCCCTTCAGGAGGAATTTAAAAATCTGCAGCGCACACTTGATAAAACAATCGTTTTTGTTACCCATGATATGGATGAAGCCATTAAGCTAGCAGACAGGATCGTCATCTTAAAGGCTGGTGAAATCGTCCAAGTGGGAACACCAGATGAAATCCTCAGAAACCCAGCCAATGAGTTTGTGGAAGAATTCATCGGCAAAGATCGTTTGCTTCAAACAAGACCCAATGTGGAGTTGGTTGAACAAATCATGAGTCGAAATCCAATATCCATTACAGAGGAAAAATCCCTTACCGATGCTATTACGATCATGCGCAAGAAAAGGGTCGACTCTTTACTTGTGGTGGATGAGCAAAATGTTTTGAAAGGGTTTGTAGATGTTGAAACGATCAGTGAATATCGAAAAAAAGCTAAATTTATCAGTGAAGTCATTAATACTGAAGTCTATTCTGTGAAACAGGACACTTTAATCCGCGATTCTGTTCAAAAGATTCTAAAACGAGGCTTCAAATACGTGCCAGTAGTTGACCAAAATAAACATTTGGTCGGAATTGTAACTAGGGCTACATTGGTCGACATCGTATATGACAGCATATGGGGAGAGGAAGAAAATCAAGTGGTAGAAATGGCAGAAATGTTTTAGGAGGTGTATAAGATGGAAACAATGCTCGATTTTTTACAAACGAACTGGCAAGAATTGATCTATAAAGCATGGGAGCACTTATATATATCCATGATCGCTGTTTTCCTTGGAATAATAGTCGCTGTACCACTAGGGATTATGTTGACGCGAATGAAAAGGAGCGCTTCGCTAATAATCGGAATCGCAAACATTATGCAGACTTTGCCGAGCCTTGCAGTCCTAGCCTTTTTCATTCCTTTCCTCGGCGTTGGGAAAACACCCGCAATTATTGCGTTATTTTTCTATTCCGTTTTACCCATACTCAGGAATACATACACAGGCATCAAAGGCGTAAATGAAAATCTGCTTGAATCCGGCCGCGGCATCGGGATGACAAGCTGGGAGAGAATTCGTCTGGTTGAATTCCCGCTTGCACTTTCCATCATTATGGCTGGTATCCGTACGGCTTCCGTCTATTTAATTGGATGGGCCACCTTAGCTTCCTTTATTGGAGGCGGAGGACTTGGAGATTACATTTTTATCGGTTTGAATTTATACCAAACAGAATATATCATCGCAGGTGCAGTTCCGGTAATCATCATGGCTATCCTGGTGGATTATGTATTCTCGATCATAGAACGAAAAGTCGTACCAAAAGGATTGAAAGGTATGAAGGAAGTTGCTTGAGGAGGATTACCATGTATAAAAAAATAAAAAGTACAATTTTAATGGCCCTTTTAGTTTGTTCATTAATGATCACCGGCTGTTCCTTGCCTGGTTTAGGGTCATCTTCTGAAACCACTGTAAAGATCGGTGCCCAAAGCATGACCGAATCCGAAATCTTGGCGAACATGATCGCTCAACTCCTTGAAAGGAATACGGAATTTGATACGAAAATCATCAAAAATCTAGGTTCGAATTTCGTTCAGCAAAAAGCGATGGAGACCGGTGATATAGATATAGCCGCAACTCGATATACAGGGACTGATTTAACGAGTGTCCTGGGACAGGAAATCGAAAAGGAGCCAGTAAAAGCGATGAATATTGTTCAAAGGGAATTCAAAGAACAATATGGGTTCAAATTTTTTGATTCTTATGGATTCGATAATACTTATGCATTTACGATTTCAAACAAATTGGCAGAGGAAAAAGGGTATCAGAAAATATCTGATCTGGAAAAGGATGCAGATGATTTAAGGTTAGGTGTAGATAGTGCTTGGCTGAAAAGAAAAGGGGATGGTTATAAAGGGTTTGTCGATACATATGGATTGGAATTTGGGGAAACTTATCCGATGCAGATTGGCTTGGTATACGATGCAGTCAAAAATGGACAGATGGATATTGTCCTTGCATATTCCTCAGATGGACGGATTAAGGTTAATGATTTGAAGCTTTTAGAAGATGATAAACAATATTTCCCTCCATATGACTGTTCACCGGTCGTTACCGAAGAATTATTGGAACGATATCCTGAAATTGAAGACGAACTTAACAAGTTAATTGGCGAAATCAATACTGAAACCATGCAGGAACTGAACTATGAAGTTGATGGAAACTTGAAAGAGCCATCGGTTGTAGCATCGGAATTCCTTAAAACACATAATTATTTTGAATAAATGGGAGGTGCAAACTAATGGAAACCTTGCAACAGCTGGGAACTTATTATTCCCAAAATTGGATGTATGTACTTACTGAATTTTATCGTCACTTTTTAATGTCCGCTTACGGGGTTTTATTTGCAGCAATTGTAGCCATCCCGATAGGCATTTTCATTGCGAAACATAAGAAATTGAGTAATTGGGTATTTTCAATAACGAATGTCATACAAACCACACCAGCACTGGCTATGCTAGCTCTCCTTATGCTAGTAATGGGGTTAGGAACAAATACGGTAATCTTATCATTGTTTTTATATTCCTTACTACCAATCCTGAGGAACACTTATGTAGGAATTACAAGTATAGATCATGCTTATTTAGAATCTGGCAAGGCAATGGGGATGACGAAGCTGCAGTTACTAAGAATGGTCGAACTGCCATTATCTCTGTCTGTAATCATGGCTGGCTTACGTACAGCGCTTGTCGTTGCAATAGGAGTAACTGCTGTCGGTACATTCGTAGGGGCTGGCGGACTGGGGGATATCATTGTCAGGGGAACGAATGCTTCAAATGGAACGGCAATCATACTTGCAGGAGCCATCCCGACGGCATTGATGGCCATTCTCTCAGATCTTTTACTCGGATGGCTGGAAAGAATCCTTTCACCGATAAAAAAGAAAAAAATTCATACTGCCTAAAACAGATCAGGATAATAAAAGAGCCCTTGCATTATTAATGCAAGGGCTCTTTCTTGTGCAGAAAATAACGATTACCGAATAGAAGACAGAACCTGAGACGGCAGACATAGTTTTTTATTTCAGAAAAAGGGTAACTATAAGGATAGTCGTAAAAAAATCTAAGGGGAATCAATCATGAAACTTACACCAGAGCAACGTATTGAACTTCATGGCTTTAATAATCTTACCAAATCTTTAAGCTTTAATATGTATGATATTTGTTACACAAAAACCAGGGAAGAGAGAGAGGCCTACCTGGATTATATCGATGAACAATATAATGCAGATAGGCTTTCGAATATCTTGCACAATGTTTCTGATTTAATAGGGGCGCATGTTTTAAATACGGCGAAACAGGATTATGTCCCTCAAGGAGCCAGTGTAACCATTCTTGTTTCAGAAGGACCTGTCGTCGAAGTGCCTACGGGAACTTATGAGGAATCACCAGGGCCTTTACCTGATAATGTGGTTATGCAACTGGATAAAAGCCATATTACCGTACATACATACCCTGAATACCATCCAAATGAAGGCATTAGCACATTCAGGGCCGATATCGATGTCTCTACTTGTGGAGAAATATCACCTCTTAAAGCCCTTAATTATCTCATTCATTCCTTCGATACCGACATTATAACGATTGATTACCGTGTAAGAGGCTTTACAAGAGATAAAGATGGGCGGAAATTGTTCATTGATCACGATATTAATTCAATCCAAAACTATATTCCTGATGAAGTAAAAGGTCTATATGACATGATTGATGTGAATGTATACCAAGAAAATATATTCCATACAAAATGTAAGCTGAAAAGATTCGATATTAATAATTACTTATTCGGTTATTCAGAAGAAAAGCTGAATAAAGAGGAAAGGCAAGAAATTATAGAAAGGCTTCAAACGGAGATGGATGAAATTTTTTATGGTGCAAATGTTCCACATCCAATAGAAAAAAACAAGCATGCCGATTAAGGGATGCTTGTTTTAATTGAAAAGTTAATTTAAATGGAAAACCTGAACCAATACATACCCAAGACAAGTCAATAAAATAGAGCCGATCAGTCCAGCTATAAAAGGTTTACCGCCATATTTTCTAAAAGTTACAAGGTCAATATTCAATCCTAGTCCTGCCATGGACATAGCCATGAGGATATAGGAAAGCATAACAAGTTTATCGGCGAATGGTTCAGGAACTGCACCTGTAGAGTAAAGGGCACTCATTAATAAAAATCCAAAAATAAACCACGGTATTTGAATGGACTTCCAAGAAAATTTCTTTCCGGTGTTTGTTGATCGTTCTTTCCAATTCATGATGAATCCAATTATAATGGCAACTGGAATGAGCAGGGCCACCCTAGTCAATTTGACCACCACTGCCAAGTCGACTGCCTCATTTCCCCCTGGTGCTGCTGCAGCGATGACGTGAGCAATTTCATGGAGTGTCGCACCCGAAAAAATACCATATCCTTGATCGGATAACTCCAATAATGGATATAGGATCGTATATCCGAAAGTGAAGGTTGTACCTAAAACAGCAACCGTCGCTACAGCTATTGCTGTATCTTTTTCTTTTGCTTTTATTTGCGAGGAAATTGCCAGAATGGCAGCAGCTCCACAAATTCCCGTTCCACAAGCTGTCAATATGCCTAGCTTTTTCTCAACTTTAAATATGCGGGTCAATCCATAAACTACTAATATAGCAAATACAAGACTAATGGCACCAACTGCAAATGTTTTCGGACCGGCATTAATAATATCCTTTAGGTTCAAGCGCATTCCCAATAAGATAATGCCCATTCTCAAAAGGATTTTACTTGAATAATTTGTCCCTGCAACAGCGTAAGCAGGGACGCCAATTATCGATTTCCAAACAACACCAATCAGTATCGCTATGACTAACTGTCCCATTATATGAAGGAATGGAAGCTCTGCTAAGTATTTTGCTGCAATGGCAATTAGCAAAGTCAATGCAATTCCTTTAGTAAATCCAAGATTTTTAGTTTCAACGATTGTTTGTTCCAGTGTGATCACTCCATCTATGTTGATGCCTTAACTTTAAAGCTTAATTAAAAATAAGTGAAATATATTTTTGCTATTTCAATGATTACTTCTACTTATGATAAAATGAAACGCATAGGTAAATAGGGAGGTAACCATGGATCCGTTAAAAGTATTCGTCACCGTAATCGAACAGAAAAACTTTTCAAGAGCAGGGGATATCCTGAACTTGTCGCAGCCAGGAGTCAGTCTTCACATAAGGAATCTGGAAAATGAGTTAGGAACGAAATTAATTTATCGTTCTCCAAAACAAGTACAAATAACAGAGCCGGGAAAAATTCTGTATAGACATGCAAAGCAAATGCTTAATCATTATGAGACAGCAATAAGAGAAATAAATGAATTTAATAACGTGGTTAGCGGAACGATGAAAATAGGTGCAAGCTTCACGATAGGGGAATACTACCTTCCAAAAGTTTTAGCAGAATTTGCGGCTCAATATCCGATGGTGGACATACAAATCATCATCTCGAATTCTAATGAAGTCATTCAAGGGATACGATCGAATAAGCTTGATATCGGCTTGATTGAAGGTGAAACGGACTATAAAGATATAGATGTCAGACCATTCATGAATGACGAGATGATCGTCGTCGTCCCCCCGATTCATCCACTTTCACAGATGGATCTCATCGAGGGCACTTTGCTCCAAAACCAAACATGGGTACTTAGGGAGGAAGGATCGGGAACCCGTACATATTCCGATAAACTTCTGAGCAGTCTGGAGTTAAAAATAAAGAAAACCTTTATTTTCACCAGTATCCAAGGAGTGAAAGAAGCGGTGATGGCTGGGCTTGGAATTGCTCTGTTATCACGATTGACTGTACAAAAAGAACTGAAGTCCAATGAATTGAAAACCTTTCATTTGAAAAATGAACCCATTATAAGACCTTTTTCAATCGTGAAAAAGTTAGACTTCGAAGCATCAAAAGCCATGGAGTTGTTTTTAAGGAAGGTCGAAGAATTTGCGATAAAAGGGCAGACCTAAATAAAACCCCTAAACATTTGCTCATCCTTTCATTTTCAATGAGGAGGATGGGCATTTTTAACGACGAAATATTTTTAATTTTACTGAAAACGTCGAAAGTATTTTGGAATATGTCAATCATTAAACGAATTTTACGTATTTTCACATAATTGTAAACATATAAATTAATTAGGTAGTCTCCAGGAAGTTCTAAGTTCCTGGAGACTTGTCCTGATATTAATACTCTTAAAAGGAGCAACCACATTGGCTATAGAGGAGCAGAAAGATAAGCGGATTTCTGTTTTCGACAGGATTATAGGATTCATGCCAAAATTTTATGTGATTGGGACAATTTTAATTTTTGTTTATACGCTAGTTGCGATGGCACATTTAGGTATCCAAACTTTGAAAAAGCCAGAGGAAGCCGTTGTACCTGCCACCCCTATTTCTCAGGGCTTTGAACATACATTGATAACGTTAATCATCGAACCGATCGTAACGTCTGAATTTTATCAAATCATCTTTAACACGTTATTTCTTTACCTTGTTTGGATACTGCTTTTCCTATTAGCACCGATTGCTTTTTACCGTTTAAAACACTTTAAATTCTTTAATATCGAAATTGAAATTGAAAAACAAGATGCAGCTGTTTATGAAGTATTCAGCATGAGCAGTTCGAAAATGAAATTTGCTGCGTATCTGACATCCGAGGAATATCAACTGGAGATATCAGAGGAAATTGCCAACAGCAAGGACTTTAAAACACCCTTAATCTATACATTGGACTGTGCCGTGGACTTTTATTCCAATCAATTAGGGCTTTCCTTTACCTATGATATCTATACGCTGAACCAGTTCAAGAAAGCAAAGTTGCCTAAATCCATCAAAGCGATGCTTGATAAGTCCATTCAAACTGGCGATCCTTGCATCACCAATAAAAGCAACGGTGACAGTGAATATTACAAGAACTTCCTCCTGCATTATTTTGAAAACATGGATGGGAAATTTGTCACCGTCCTGAATAGCTATCAAACTGAATTTGATACGTTCGATAAATCACTAATCAAGATCCTGCAAAATGTCATATACGATTACTATCTACAGTATAACTATATTTATGAAGTAAGCGAGAAGATGGAGAAGAATGAAGCGATTTCCAAAAGTAAATAAAAAAACCACCCTACAAGTGGTTATTTTTTTTGGAAAGATGATTGTTAATTATATTTTGGACAATTACATTATTACCAATGAGCTCAGACGATTTATTTACATGCTGTTCCCGAAAATCCATGTTCTTTATTTTCTTAGACTTTTTCCCATTTTTAAAATTATTGAAGGCATTTAAAAAGGCTATCTGAATCACTCCCCTTATAGATTAGTATATTCATATTTTGGCTAAAATTTCATGAAAAACCTCAATTTACAGAAAAATATTTTGCGGGTTTTTAGGGATGAAAATTACCTAAACAAAGCAATTATAGACATTCTAGAAGAATTGATTTTAATTTAGAACGAGGGATTTATAAACTCTAATTATGATTACTACGGCTTTTTTTATAAGAAATAAAGAAATTCCCCCCAAAATATTGTATAGTTAGAATGTAGGGATTCGAACAAACATTCGTTTCTTGCAAACAGAGATTACTTCTTAGAGGGACAGGAGAGAGACAGTGAACGGTACAGCACACATGGCTATAGGAGCAACAGTTGGATTCTTGACGGCAAACACGCTTCAAACAGATCCAACCACCACTTTATTCTTGGTTGGCATTGGGGGAGTTTCAGGCCTTATGCCCGATATGGATATTGATGGGAAGTTAAGTAATAGGATCACTTTTTCACATAAGTTTATCCGAACGATAGCACAAACGATTGGGATATTAATGATCATTTATAGTCTTTTGGAAGGATCTGGTACGGAAAAGTGGATCGGAGTAGGGGCAGGAATCGGAATCATCATTATTTCATCATTCATTACACAAAGGCATATGCTGACTTTGACTGGATTAGCGGTTTTAGGCGGAGGTTTATCTTTGCAGGAAAGCTGGTTGTGGCTGTTAGGCGTTTATATTATCATGGCATCCTTTACAGCACATAGAAGTTATACCCATTCGATTGCAGGTATCGCTTTCTTTGGCATCATTGCCTTTCAATTCGAAGCCTTTATGGGGATTGACGGAATTTTCACTACTTGTTTATTAGGATACATAAGTCATTTAATTGCAGATTTGAAATGTTTACCATTTAACAAACGTGGGGTAAAGTTATTTCTTCCATTTTTCTCAAAAGAATTTTGACAGTGGTTTTTTACCGCTGTTTTTTCTATGAGGTAAAGTAAAGTTGCTTTGACTTTAAGTTGAATGGACACCTGATTCGACTTATTTTTATGTTTTATATGGTCATTCTACCTAAATCTACTAAATGTAACATATTTGTAAAGATCCTGTGATGCGAGTGATATACCTTTTCTAGTATATTAGGTTTAGCAAATCACATCAGGGGGTAAAAAATTTGTTTAAGAAAATTGTCGTCGGATTGTCATTGGCTATCACGCTTGTAACCGCATCCTTTGCTGGGGACCAAGTGGAAGCTGCTTCATATCATACTAAAGCGATTAAAGTGGCTAAAAGTGAATTAGGTACAAAATATAAAACGGGTGGCATTTCTTCTTCAGGTTTTGATTGCTCCGGTTTAGTGAAGTATTCATATCAAAAGGCTGGTAAGAATTTACCAAGAACCGCTGCTGACATATATAAAAAAGGAAAGAAAGTTAAAAGCCTGCAAAAAGGTGACTTAATGTTTTTTGCACCAAATAAAGCGAAAAAACCTACCCATGTGGCTATATACATAGGAAACAATGAATTCATACACTCTTCATCATCTAAAGGAGTGTCATACGCTAAAACCAATAATAGTTATTGGAAGCCAAAGTATATTGGTGCGAAACGTATATAATAGAAGAAAATCAACCTTAATTTAAAAAACTAAGAGACTTTATGAAGTCTCTTTTTTTGTTTTTAAAAATAAGAGTGGTAGAGGAATAGGGATAAGATCCCTGATTATTCCTGATAAAGGGTGAATTGGTGTTTTGTTAATAGGTATTGGTTATGGTTAGTCCTGAACTGGGTAACCAATAATAACCGAATATACTAAGAGGCATACATAGAATCTTTTTATTTGACTGGAAATGGATAGTTTAATATGATTAGCAAACCAATCCCAGGTAATTTCTATTTTTTAAAATTCCCAGACAAAATTATTGAAAGTCAAAGAAGGTCAATGTATAATAAAGTCAGAAAGTCAAAGAAGGTCAAAGATTATTTGATTAAATAATTTTAAAGGAGGAGTACTACATGCTTTGTGAAAAATGCCATGTAAACCAAGCTAATGTTCAAGTTCACCTAAATATGAATGGTCAGGAGCATGATGTGAAACTGTGCTCCACTTGTTATAAAGAAGAACGAAACAAACTTGGAGCAGCAATGGGCGGAATGGATATAGGTAAATTCCAATATAACGGATCTCCAAATCCATTCAATCCATTTAATTATAATGATGTACCAAAACCGGATTCAGCCGAGTATGCCGAAGACGGAGGATTGCTTGAAGAGTATGGTCGCAATTTGACCGATGCTGCTAAAGCAGGACTTATTGATCCGGTTATCGGAAGAAATGAAGAAATCAAACGCGTCATTGAAGTTTTAAATAGACGTAATAAAAATAATCCAGTTTTAATCGGTGAACCTGGTGTCGGTAAAACAGCCATTGCTGAAGGTCTTGCACTAGCGATAATTGAAGGTTCAGTGCCTGTTAAATTACGTAATAAGCTTGTATATATGCTTGATGTAGCATCCCTTGTTTCGAATACTGGAATTAGAGGGCAATTCGAAGAACGAATGAAGCAATTGATCAGCGAGTTACAGGAAAGAAAAAATGTCATTTTATTCATCGATGAAATTCATCAACTTGTGGGAGCGGGTTCAGCCGAAGGTTCAATGGATGCAGGAAATATCCTGAAGCCTGCACTTGCACGCGGCGAACTTCAGCTTGTCGGAGCAACCACTTTATCCGAGTATAGAAAAATTGAAAAAGATGGTGCCCTTGAAAGACGATTCCAGCCTGTACACGTTAATGAGCCGACAACGGCTGAGGCATTGGTCATCTTACGTGGTTTAAAAGATAGTTATGAATCTTATCATGGTGTAACATATAGTGAGGAAGCCCTAAAAGCGGCTGTTGAACTCTCGAACCGCTACATTCAAGACCGATTTCTGCCTGACAAGGCAATAGACTTGATGGATGAGGCTGGTTCCAAATTGAACTTGACCATCGAAGACGTCCAGGTAGAAAACATGAAAGAGCGTTTGGCGCAAATTTATAAAGAAAAAGAAATGGCTTTAAAAGAAGAAGCATATGAAAAAGCTGCGGTTCTTCGCGATGAAGAAGTAAAACTGGAAAAGTCATTGCAAGCTGGTGAAAATGCAATTAAGCCAACCGTTACCGTTGAAGACATTCAAAATATCATCGAACAAAAGACTGGTATACCTGTAGGTAAGCTTCAAGAAGATGAGCAAGAAAGAATGGTTCATCTCCAAGAGGAGCTAATGAAAAAGGTAATCGGGCAAGAAGAGGCTGTCAAAAAGGTTTCCAAGGCCGTTCGTAGAAGTCGTGCCGGGTTAAAATCCAAAAAACGTCCTACCGGTTCTTTCCTTTTCGTTGGTCCAACAGGTGTTGGTAAAACCGAATTGGCGAAAACTCTCGCTGAGGAATTGTTCGGGGACAAGGAAGCGATGATTCGTCTTGACATGAGTGAATTCATGGAGAAACACAGTGTTTCTAAATTAATCGGTTCTCCTCCTGGATATGTAGGACATGAGGAAGCTGGACAATTGACGGAAAAAGTTCGTCGCAAGCCTTATAGTATCATCTTATTGGATGAAATTGAAAAGGCACATCCGGATGTAATGCATATGTTCTTGCAAATCATGGAAGATGGCCGCTTAACCGACAGTCAAGGTCGGACCGTTACTTTTAAAGATACCGTGATCATCATGACGAGTAATGCTGGAGTCGGTGAGAAACAAAAAGTAATGGGATTCGGTACAAGTTCTGCCGTGGAAGAGGCTTCAATCCTACAATCTTTGGGCAGCTTCTTCAAACCGGAATTTTTGAACCGATTCGATAGTATCATTGAATTCTCAGCATTGAAGAAAGAAGATCTTCTGAAAATCGTTGATATCATGATTCACGAGCTAGACGAAACACTTGCTGTAAATGATTTATCTTTAGATGTAACTAATGAAGCGAAACAAAGGCTAATTGAACTCGGATATCACCCAGCTTTCGGGGCGAGACCGCTCCGCCGTGTTATTCAAGAACAGCTCGAAGACGGCATCACTGACTTTATCTTTGAGCAGCCTGAAGTTAAGAACTTCACTGCAATTGTTGAGGATACCACTGTGAAAATTATTAAAACACCATAAAGAGTACTAGAAATGCCTCCAAGACCGTAAAACTGTTATGGAGGCATTTTTTTATCTTTTTTAGGATACTTTCCATAATAGGATGGGTAAGGTCCAACTAAATGACCTGCAGTTTTCGATTATTAAATATAGATTCTGAATATTGACATAAGTTGCCGATCGAATGTTTGATGGATATTACCTGTGGAATCATAACATAAGGGAAATTTCGCTCATGATTATAAAAATTAATAATTCCTGTTCTAAAATGGGAATTTCAATGGAGGAATGACTTATTAAGGATTCACTTTCTTATTCTGAAGAAGAAAATACTAATAATCGAAAGCCCACGGATAAAGAAACGGAAAACCAGTTGGAATCCCTACCGATTGCAAATATTAATCCAGTAAACCCATCAGAATTGGACGAACTATATTTCTATGAAGGCAAAGATTTAGGAAATTCCTATCTAAAAGATAAAACGGCATTTCGCTTATGGGCACCACTTGCATCTGAAGCTAACCTGGTTACTTATAAACATTGGGATGATACCGATGGAATGGAGATTCAGATGGTTCGTTCTGAAAAGGGGACCTGGACCATTGAGCTGAACGGAGATCAGGATGGATTGATTTATACATATAAAGTGAGAGTGGGAGAAATCTGGAGTGAAGCTGTCGATCCTTATGTTCGTGCAGTTACTGTTAATGGTAATAAAGGAGTTGTGATAGATTTAACTGATACGAACCCTGAAAGGTGGACACGGAATAAACCACCTCTTGAAAAGGCTGAGGACATAATCATTTATGAATTGCATACACGGGATTTGTCGATTCATCCTGAAAGCGGAATCCATCATAAAGGTAAATTCTTAGGAGTAATTGAAGCCGGAACCAAAGGTCCAGAAGGAGCGAAAACAGGTCTTGATCATATTAAAGATCTAGGTATTACCCACGTTCAGTTTATCCCGATATTCGATTTTGCAACAGTCAATGAATTAAAATTGAATGAACCACAATATAACTGGGGATATGATCCACAGAATTATAACGCTCCCGAGGGCTCTTATTCGACTGATCCGTATCAACCAAAAATCAGGATCCGGGAGTTAAAGGAAATGATTCAAGGTTTACATGATCACGGTTTACGAGTAATCATGGATGTTGTATATAATCACGTTTATTCAGTGGAGGACTCAAACTTCTATAAACTCGTTCCCACTTACTTTTTTCGCTATAACGCCGACGGCACCTTATCTAATGGAACTGGTGTAGGAAATGATACCGCGTCTGAACGTAAAATGATGCGAAAATTCATCGTTGAATCCGTAACCTATTGGGCGAAGGAATTTAACCTTGATGGTTTCCGTTTCGATTTAATGGGGATTCATGATGTGGAAACGATGAATGAAGTGAAAAAGGCACTGGCAGAAATTGATCCGACCCTCATTGTTTTGGGCGAAGGCTGGGATATGGATACCCCCTTGGCCCAAGAGCTGAAAGCAAATCAAAAGAATGCTTTTAAAATGCCTGGAATCGCTCACTTTAATGATGCGATCCGTGATGGTTTAAAAGGGTTTGTAATGAATGAACATGATAAAGGATTCGTGAATGGCAAACCAGGAATGGAAGATATTATAAAAAAAGGCATCGCTGGTGGTTTGAAATATGATGAAGATATAGCAACATATCAAAGACCAGATCAAGTGATCAATTATGTTGAAGCACATGATAATTATACTTTATGGGATAAGCTTCTCATCACTAATCCAGATGCAACAGAACAAGTACGGAAACAGATGCATAAATTAGCTTCGGCCGTTGTTTTACTGTCACAGGGGATTCCAATGATACATGCTGGACAAGAGTTTATGCGTACGAAGGATGGGGATGAAAATAGCTATCAATCTTCCGATTGGATTAACCGATTGGATTGGAGAAGGAGAGCGGAGTTAGATTGGGAAGTGGAGTATATGAAAGGACTAATTTCGCTCAGAAAAAATCATTCTGTTTTTAGGTTAAGCACACCCGAAGAAATTGAGGAGTATTTACAATTCATTGATGCTCCGCCAAATGCGGTTGCATTCACTTTAAAACATAAGGATTCTATAATTGCAGTGATTCATAATGCAAATTGGGATGCGATAACCATTTCCCTTCCCCACGAGGGTAATTGGTCCGTTTTAGCGGATGGTCAGCGGGCGGGCCTGGAAGAAATAGAAAGAATTAAAGGGAGTCAGATAACCGTTGCCCCTTTAAGTTCGTTTGTATTGAAAGCAAACTCTTATCAATGATAATAAAGTCGAAGTGAGCGAATACTATGTCTCACTTCGACTTTAGTTCATTTTCGGATATGAAATTGGTCAAATGAAGTCTTCCATTATTTACTTTCGCAAGTTTGAGAAAAATTGTGCGGGGGTAGAAAATACCAAATGATGAATTTTATCGTTTTTTAAGAGGGGAGCGATTATTTTGCCAGAGAAAGTGCATATAAAAATCAATGGTGCTGAGACCAGTCTGGAAGGTAATCAAACAATATTACAAATGCTGATGGATAGCTCCATAGAAGTCCCGAATGTTTGTTACCATCCTAGCCTAGGTCCTATCGAAACATGTGATACATGTCTAGTGAGCGTAAATGGAGAACTCGTAAGGTCCTGTTCTACTAAGATCAAGGATGGGGATGTAATTGATACAGTTGGACCAGATGTAAAAGAAGCACAGGTCATGGCGATGGACAAGATATTGTATAACCATGAGCTTTATTGTACGGTTTGCGATTATAATAATGGCACTTGTGAAATACACAATACCGTTAAGGAAATGAAGGTAAATCATCAAAGTGTTCCTTTTGATCAAAAACCATATGAAGTGGATCGGACGAATCCGTTCTATCGATATGATCCGGATCAATGCATCCTTTGCGGCCGTTGTGTTGAAGCTTGTCAAGATGTACAGGTCACCGAAACATTGACTATTGATTGGGAAGCAAAACGCCCGCGTGTCATTTGGGATAATAATGTTCCGATCAATGAATCTTCATGTGTGTCATGTGGACACTGTTCCACCGTCTGTCCGTGTAATGCAATGATGGAAAAAGGAATGGAAGGTGAAGCCGGATTTTTAACCGGCATCGCTAAACAAACTCTTCGACCTATGATAGAAATTACGAAAAATGTTGAAACGGGTTATGGCTCGATTTTAGCGATTTCAGATATGGAATCCGCCATGAGGGAAGCAAAGATTAAGAAGACGAAAACGGTTTGTACATACTGTGGGGTAGGGTGCAGCTTTGACGTTTGGACCAAAGATCGTAAAATCCTTAAGATCGAACCGCAAGTTGAGGCACCTGCAAATGGAATTTCGACTTGTGTTAAAGGGAAATTCGGATGGGATTTCGTGAATAGTGAAGAAAGACTTACAAAACCATTAATTAGAGATGGGGATGCATTCAGAGAAGCTGAATGGGAAGAAGCCCTTGAATTGATTTTCCTTAAATTCTCCGAAATAAAAGATTATCACGGTCCGGATTCGATGGCTTTCATAACGTCTTCCAAATGTACCAATGAAGAGTCCTATTTAATGCAAAAGCTGGCAAGGGGAATCATTGGCACCAATAATGTGGATAACTGTTCCCGGTATTGTCAGACACCTGCTACTTTGGGACTATTCAGAACGGTTGGATACGGTGGAGATACAGGGGGCATAAAGGATATCGAAAAGTCCGAACTTGTATTGATCATAGGCTCCAATACATCCGAATCACACCCCGTGTTGGCAACAAGAATCAAACGTTCCCATAAACTAGGTAAACAGAAGCTGATAGTAGTGGACATCAGAAAGCATGAAATGGCTGAACGGTCTGACCTCTTCATCCAGCCTGCTCCGGGGACGGATATCATATGGCTGTCGGCCGTGACTAAATATATCGTCGACAAAGGTTGGACAGATAAAGACTTCATCAAAAATCGTGTAAATGGGATGGATGAATACATCAAGACTTTGCAACCTTACACAATGGAATATGCGGAAAAAGTAACAGGCGTTACTAAAGAAGATTTAATTACGGTTGCAGAAGCCATTCATGAAGCGGGGAGCGTTGCATCGCTTTGGGCCATGGGCGTTACGCAGCATGGCGGAGGAAGCGATACGAGTACTGCAATTTCCAATTTATTGCTTATAACAGGCAACTACGGTAAACCTGGAACAGGTACTTATCCTTTACGCGGACATAATAATGTACAAGGAGCCAGCGATTTTGGCAGTATGCCGGATCGCTTGCCAGGTTACGAAAAAGTGACGGACAAAAAGGTACGAACGAAATATGAAAACATCTGGGGTGTAAAAATACCAGAAACCCCTGGCCTTAATAACCATGAAATGGTCGAAGGAATTCATGCAGGTACCATCAAAGCAATGTACTTAAAAGGGGAAGATATGGGGCTGGTCGATTCGAATATCAATCATGTCCATAAAGCATTTGAAAAACTTGAATTCTTTGTGGTACAAGATATCTTCTTATCAAGGACGGCTGAATTCGCTGATGTCGTCCTTCCAGCAAGCCCAAGCTTTGAAAAAGAAGGTACATTTACGAATACCGAACGCCGTATTCAACGACTATATCAGGTCTTTGAACCGTTAGGTGACTCAAAGCCTGATTGGCAAATCATAATGAATGTGGCTAATTCGTTAGGAGCTGGGTGGAATTATGAGCACCCAAGTGAAATCATGGACGAAGCAGCTAAACTGTCACCATTATATGCTGGAGTAAGTTACGAACGGTTGGAAGGTTTTAACAGTCTTCAATGGCCAGTGGCACCAGATGGTAAAGATACGCCGCTTTTATTCACAAAAGATTTTCCTTTCCCCGATGGAAAAGCAAAGTTATTTCCAGTCGAATGGACCGAACCGATTGACTTTGGGGAAGAGTTTGATATTCATGTGAATAATGGCCGTTTATTGGAACATTTCCATGAAGGGAACATGACTTATAAATCAAAAGGCATCACTTCCAAAACGCCAAAAGTCTTCCTTGAGGTATCAAGGGAATTAGCAAAAGATAGAGGGCTTGAGGATGGAACTCTTGTTCGACTTACTTCACCGTATGGAAATGCAAAAGTGCAATGCCTGATTACAGATCGTGTAAAAGGTAATGAGGTTTATCTGCCGATGAACGATTCAGGTAACGGGGCAATCAATCAATTGACAAGCAGTCATTCAGATAAAGATACTGATACACCTGCTTATAAGGAAGTTCAGGCAAAAATGGAAGTTCTCAGGGTCAAAGGAGACAACCCATTACCGAGCATCAACCATCGGAATGGTAATCCACAACCGCAGATAGGTGTACAAGTACAAAAAAAATGGGCCCGTGAAGATTATATATTCCCTGGTGACCTCTTGAAAATCAAAAAGGAGGAGAGGAACCGTGGCTAAAGCGACAAAAGTGATCAACCGAATCACCATTAGCGAAGAAGAAAGAAGAAGAATTGAATTTGAGGATATCGAGCGCACCCTTTTGGAAAATAAAGAAGTGATTAAAGAAACGTTTGAAGTCATGAAAGGCATGCAGGATCGTGGAATTTTATCAATGGTTAACAGCTTGTTGAAGGAAGGGGACAAAGTGCTGAACATTCTTGTCAAGACAGCAGACACCCCAGAAACAGCAAATACGCTAAAAAATCTCTTTCTCATACTTGGCACGTTAGGGACACTTAATGTTCAGCAGCTTGAACCGCTTATCCTAAAAGTCAATTCAGGAATTGCCCGTGTTGCCGAGTCCGATAAGTCTGCAGAAAAACCAAGCTATTTAGCATTGCTGCGTTCCTTGAATGACAAAGAAGTCAAACAAGCTATGACTTTTCTGATGACCTTCCTTAAAGGAATAGGAGAAGATACAAGGGATTTAGAAAGAACCACCCAATTACCAGAGAATCAGCAATTGCATAAAGCGAATGAAACAGCTGACATAGAACGGCCTACCTCCAGAAAGTCATACGGATCAAGCATCCCCAGTAAAAGCGGAATAGAAAAAATACGAAACACAAGCTGGTTTTGGATTGTAGCAGGAGTTTCGCTTGTTACCATTCCGCTAACTTTATCGAAAAGTAAGAAATAAAGTACCATGCACGTTCATATTCGGAATATTGAGCGCAAACCCTGTAAACAAGAAGTTAAATTATGAACGATATATATTAAAGCCGATGATCCCCCCTAATAGGGGATCATCGGCTTTTTTCGATTGAAGGTGAGGTAATAAAATTACTATCAATATTTTTCTCAATAGCCTTTTATTACATATATTTAAATTAGATACAAATAATAAAATCAATACTTAGAGGAAGCATCATACACAAACAAAAGGGGGCGGGTAAGTGCGAATAGGACGTTCTCTTAAAAGGTCTAAAGAAAAATCTACAACAAATCATATACAAGTAAATACCTTATCTGACGTGGTGAACGAAAATCTTGTGAGATTAATGAATGAACTCGGGCACAGTTCAGATTTGTCTGTTCGTATGATTGAATCTCCACACCAAAAATCGGTACAAGCAGCTGTAATCCACCTTGACGGATTGGCTGATGCTAACATCATTAATGAAAACATAGTGGACCCATTAATACAGTGGTTTAAAGAAAATAATCAAATATTGACAGAGATAGAAGAACAAGCTAGCCATATTTTAACGGTATCCCAATTAACCGTTAAAGAAAGTTGGCAGGAATTCATATCAGCGGTTTTGACTGGAGATACGGTTGTATTGTTGAATGGCAGTACAAAAGCATTCATCGCCAGTACAAAAAATCAGCCATCCCGTGCGATAACCGAGCCGACTAGCCAAACGGTCATTAGAGGACCAAAAGATAGTTTTACTGAGAATTTAAGAACCAATACATCACTAATACGTGCTAGGATTCAAAATCCTGATGTGCGCTTAGAGAGCTTGAAAGTCGGGAGCGTCACTCAAACGGATATTGGAATCATGTACATTCAGGGAATCGCAGATGAGAGTATTGTGAATGAAGTCAAAGAACGAGTAAAGGGCATTGATATTGATGGGGTTCTTGAATCGAATTACATTGAAGAATTAATCCGAGATGATTCAGCGACCATTTTCCCCCTTCTTTTGAATACGGAACGACCAGATGCGGTAGTCGGAAATTTATTGGAAGGGCGAATCGCGATCATTATACAGGGAACACCTTTTGTTTTAATCGTCCCGGCAGTTTTCTCTCAATTTTTTCAATCTCCGGAAGACTATTATCAAAATCAATATATCGGTTCCTTTTTAAGGTTGTTAAGATTAGGGGCCTTTTTTCTTTCCATGTATGCATCTGCTATTTATTTGGCACTGATTACTCATCACCAAGGGCTTATCCCTACAACGTTAATCGTCAGTCTAATGGCTCAAAGGGAAAATGTTCCTTTTCCAGCAATTGTCGAAATTCTGGTAATGGAAATGGCCTTTGAGATTTTGCGTGAGGCAGGAATTAGGATGCCGAGAGCGATCGGGCCGGCTGTATCAATTGTAGGAGCACTCATTTTAGGACAGGCAGCTGTTGAAGCAGGATTTGTGGGAGCGTCAGTCGTTATCATTGTAGCCATTTCTGCAATCAGCAGTTTTACACTGCCGAATACCAGTCTAGTTAATGTTACTCGTGGAATTCGATTTATTTTGATTTTTATTTCAGCATTCATAGGCTTATATGGCATATTGCTTTTCACTTTATGTATCTTGCTTCATATGAGCAGCTTGAGGTCTTTTGGTGTACCATATTTTGCACCATTTGCTCCATTTCGTTTCAAGGAGCAAAAAGATGGTTTTTTTCGATTCCCACTAGCATCACTATTGAAAAAAACATCAAGAAAATAAAACTCGGCTAAATACGGGGGAACGAAATATGAAAAGTAATATTTCATTTTTATGGATGGCAGCCATTTGCTTATTGATTTCAGGGTGTTCAAATTATCGGGAATTAAACGAGCTTGGAGTCATTATAGGGATGGGAATCGACCATAACGACGATCCAGACAACCCATACAAAGTAACCTATCAAGTCATTAATCCAAGCGGGCTTTCCCAAACCAGTACTTCCGGAGGTAAAGGACTTGCAGTCATAAACTATACGGTAACGGCAAAAACGCTAGTTGAGGCTTATTCAAAGGCATCAGCCATTATTCCTAGAGAAAACAATTTTTCACACCTTTCGCTCATTATTATCGGCGAAGAGTTAGCACGAAATGGTCTTGATTTGTTATTTGATGCTGTCGATAGAGGCAAACATCAAAGGGTAAGTGTCCCGATCTTTATTGCTCGCGGGAAGACTGCTGAGTATTTGCTTGGTGTAATTGAACCACTTGAAACGACTCCAGGTAAAAATATCATTAGCACGACTAAAAGTGAGCAAAGCGACTATGGTTCCACTAATGAAGTGTTATTATATGAATTCATTTCAGCACTTATGAGTGAAGGGAAGGATGTATCACTTCCTGGAATCAGTATAAGGAATGATTCAAAAAAGGCAAAGCAAATAAGTAATTTTGAGACGACTGCCCCAGCTTATATAGAGGCAAAGGGATTAGCCCTATTTAGAAAAGGAAAAATGGTGAGATGGCTTGATGGAGAAACGGCCAGAGGTGTTCAGTTTGTCACATCGGATATAAAAAGGACAGATGTTGTGATACCTTGCAGTGAGAAGGGAATTGTCACGATCACGGCAATTAGAGTAAAAAGCAAAATGAAAACCAAAATCCACCATGAAAAACCAGTCATACATACAAATTTGAATGTAATGGGAGAAATGATGCAAACGTCATGTGACCTGGATATGAGCGATCCGAAGTTGTTAAGTGAGTTTGAAAGAAAATTGGAAAATGAACTAAAAAAGCAAATAAAAAGGACGATTAGCATCACTCAAAAAGAAAAGTCGGACGTTTTTGGTTTTGGTGATGCCTTGTCTCGAACAAACCCGGATTATTGGCGTCTGCATAAAAAAAATTGGGATAACCTATTTTCAGATGCGGAGATTTATATGAAGGTACACGTTGACATTATTAATTCCGGAATGCGAATGGAACCTTATAAGTCGAAATAAAAGAATGAGGAGGTGAGGAGACATTGCCTAAAATAAAAATTGATGGATTTCAGTTATTTTGTATGATGATCATTTTTATGTTTGGCAGTAATTTACTGCTTGATATAGGAAAAGGGGCCAAGCAGGATGTCTGGATTGTAAATCTATTATCAACTCTTTTTGGTTGTTCACTGTATTTCGTGTATATTTCATTATATAAAAAATACCCTGACTTACCAATGACCGGTTATATCCGAAAAATTTGGGGTAAATATTTTGGCGGTTTATTCAGTTTTTGCTATATCATCTATTTTGTTTATCTTGCTTCAAGAGTGTTACGGGATTTTGAAGAATTATTAATTAGCTCCACATATAGACGCACATCCATTATAACGCTAGGGATATGCATGGTACTGGTTTTAATTTATGGAGCTCACCTAGGTGTAGAGGCATTTGCACGTGTTACATGCATATGCTTCGCCATTCTTATCGCAGGCCTTTTGATTCTGAACATTATGTTTGTACTAGGAGGATATACAAAATTGGAAAACCTTCAGCCTGTTTTAGGCAACGGATGGGGAAAGGTATGGAAAGAGTTGATTCCTACTGGTATCACCGTACCTTTTGGAGAATTGATTACGTTTACGATGATTCTTCCGTATTTGAATAAAAAGAGTTCTGCTGTGAAAGTTGGCCTCTTGGCGATAATTATAGGTGGAGTTTCTTTAACACTTAATTCTATCATTCTTTTGTCCGTATTAGGTCCAGATGCCGTATTAAGGTCAAATTTCCCTGCTCTTACAGCTGTCAGTTATATTAATATCGCTGATTTTATTGAAAGACTGGACTCGTTCATTCTTGTTTTAATGATCATTTTAGGCTTCATTAAGATTTCGATCTTTTTCTTTTGTGCCATTATTGGCGCAGCGGACTTATTTCAAATGAAACCTTCCCCTGTATTCATTTATCTGGTTGGCGGTGTTATTTTCGTCTCTTCGCTTATGATTGCACCTAGCTATCAGGCTCATATAGATGAAGGGCTAACAGTCGTCCCTTACCTTTTGCATCTACCATTACTCATTGGCGTTCCCATTTTATTATTGATTACTTCATATATAAAGCAAAAAATCAAACCAACAGTTTCATGAAGAGGGAGGCTGCGGTTTTTTGTTGGTTGAGAATACGATCAATAATAGAAAGATTATAGTGAATGAAATGAGCAGAAAGTAGTCTTCTCCACGAGCTACCGTGAAATATTGTTTGATGTTATAGAAAGAGTGCAATATATTCAAGCCTTGTAGGTTATCAAGGAGAATAATAAGTAAATACGTGCCTAATAAAATTAACAATGATGGTAGCGCTCTTGCTCTCACGACAATATCACCTCATCCCTTTTTTCTTAAAGTGCGGTTAAACAACTTAAAATATGCACTAAGTCGTATTTAGGTTATGTGTGGATACTTGATACTTGTCATTTTATATCCTTATTATGATGGAACCTAATGCTTGTAGAAATGCCTTCCATGCCATAAAATGGGAGTATACAAATGATAAAGGAGTGTATAAATGAAGTTCAAATTAATGACCATCACTTTGGGTATCTGTTCTTCATTAGTACTTTCAGGTTGTTCAAGTGAAGAGGAAAGTGTTGTTCAAAATGAAAGCAGTCATGAAGGACATTCAGAACATACAGTATCCGGAGATCTTCAGGAGGAGACCAGCAGTAAGGAAATAGCACCGGATTTCTTAGCCGAAAAACCAGAAGATATGAAGACAATCTATTTAGCTGTTGCTCAAAATAAAGATTTACTAGAAAAAATACCTTGTTACTGCGGTTGCGGGGAGTCAGCTAACCATAAAAACAATTACGATTGTTTCATCCATGAAAATAAAAAAACTGGTGAAGTGGTTTGGGATGACCACGGGACGAAATGCGGGGTTTGCTTAGAAATAGCTGCACAATCCATATTGGACTTGAATGACGGTATGAGCATCAAAGAGATCCGGAATAAAGTCGATGAAAAATATAAAAGTGGATATGCCAAACCGACACCGACCCCTGAAGTGTAAAAGGAAAAAAGTATGACTCTCTAGCGTGAAAATGATATTTGGAAAAATGGCTTTTGTCCGATATTCATTCGGGAAATGCCATTTTTTTATTTCTTGGAGTGAAGGATTCTTTCGCATAGATAATATTAGTTAGAATGGGGAATACTTCCAATAAACATTAAACCATAAAGGAGCTATCACACTTTGACATTAATCCGCCTTGGTTATGTAGCCATGAGTAATCATGTGCCGAACTGTTCACCATCCCAAACCATGACTTTTGCTCAGTTTTCGAAAATTAAGGACAGAGATGCAGCGATTAGAAAGCTTGAACGCATTTCAATTTCCAACCTTCATAACTGTTGGCGTTTACTGATTCATAACAAAGCTAATAATATTCAGTTCTTTAGGCTTTCTTCTAAACTTATCCCTTTAGCCAATCATCCGGAAATTCCAGAATGGGATTACATAGAACCTATTTCAGAAGAACTGGCTAAATTAAAAATATTCATTACAAATCATCCAAAAATAAGGATAGATTTTCACCCAGATCATTTTGTCATCTTGAATAGTACAAATATCGATATTCTGAAGACATCATTAAAAACATTAAGGATGCATTATACTTTATTGAAAAAAATGGGGTTGGATCCCGAGCATCGCTGTGTACTGCATGTTGGCGGTGGTTATGGCGAACATGTACAGGCATTAGAGCAGTTTATCCATAATTGGGGATTGATTCCGGAATCGATTCAAAGAATGGTCATTCTTGAGAATGATGATACTACCTATACATTGTCAGAAACTCTTTATTTATGTGAGAAATTGGGTATTCCCATGGTTTTTGATTATCACCATTACCTCGCACATCAGTTACCTGGCGAAGATTGGACAAATCATTGGGACCGAATATTGAATACCTGGAGGAATTCCAAACTGCCTCCTAAAATGCATATCTCAAGTCCAAGGTCCGATAAAGAATTTCGGGCACATGCTGACTTTGTGGATACTGGAATGTTCATGGAATTTTTGCAACAAATAAAGGGCAGCTTACCACAACTGGATTGCATGATTGAAGCTAAGCAAAAGGATGGAGCACTTTTTCAGTTGATGGATCATTTGAAAAGTTACAAAGAGATAGAGATCATTGATGATGCCAGTTTTTATATTCATTAATTGTTTGGGTTTATATTTGACAAAGGGAAGTAAATAAAATTCTCTTTATCAAATTCCTTGTGTTTACATAACGTTATTATGGTTAATATGGATGATTCCAACAACAAACGAGTAAAAGTAATTTTGGGGCCGAAATGAAGGACACAACTTCAATTCATGTTGGTAAATGGTCTCAATGAACAAGGTATCTTTTTAGATAAACAAAGTGAAATAAATTTCAACCGAATTCAATATCAAATATTAAAACGAATGATTCGTAAAGGAGATGTCTTTACATTCATTCACTGGATCGCTTTGGTAGAAACAAAGAAGATATCCTCTAGGAATGGAATGACATCAAGAAAGATATCAAGCAGATATCGTGGTGAGGGATATGCCTTTGTTGGACACCACTTACTAATACTCTTATGTGTTCTTTTGGTGAGCCAGGGAAATTACGGACGTTCTCAAGTGTCGCCTGCGCTTCTTCCATGGCTTCGCGAGCAAAGTAAAAAATCTCTTCTCTAGATTTGAAATAGTGGTAGGAAAGACCTTGGCTAATACCGGCCTCAGCAGCAATCATACTCATTTTTGTTCCTACGATTCCTCGGTGTGCAAAACTTTAAGACTGCAATGTCATGAATGTTATTATGTTGAGGTTCATCTATAGGACTACTCTTTATCAATCGTGTCCGAGCACTGGATCTGTTCCTTGCTTACTTCCCACAAACGCTTTGCCGAGTCCATGTTTTGAGCGGGTACAGAGGGGATTGTAATTTGCATGTCGGTGTAATAACGGCCATTGTGACTGGTAATTTCGTCTGAGTCCGCCAACCATACCAAAGTTTCGGCACCTTTCTCAGGGCTTCGGGAGAATATCTTCATCACGGACATGGTCAACCGGGCCAATAGTCCGTTGTTCTGGTTAAAGTTCGTTGAAACTAGTCCAGGATCAAAGCAATGAGCTGTGACTCCGGTTCCCTCCAGTCGCCCCGCCAATTCAGCGGTGAATAAGATGTTGGCGAGCTTTGTTTCCGCGTAGCGAAATGTAGGGCCGCCAACGAACTTTTTGGGAAAGCTATAGAGATGCTCAGCGCTGAGATCGTCAAAATCAATCCCCTTCTTGGCCATCTTGTGACCGTGGGATGCGGTTGTGATTACTCGTGATTGCTCACTTTCCTTTAATCGATCAAGGAGCAGTGTCGTAAGCAGGTAGGGTGCTAGATGGTTGACCGCCCAGGTCATCTCCAATCCGTCGACAGTTAGTTGTCGAGTTTCGAACAAGGCGCCGGCATTGTTGATTAAGACATCCACTTTCGGGCACCTAGCCAGAATTTCGGTAGCAACCTGACGTATTGACTGCTGAGAAGCCATGTCTGCTAGGAACACATCCACTGTGGTGCTATTTCCGGTTAACGCCTTAATTCGATTCACTACTTCAGTCGCTTTAGTCTGATTACGCGCGACGAGTCCCAGGTTTGCGCCTCGAATTGCGAGTTCTTTGGCTGTGGCCAGCCCAATGCCGCTAGTTGCCCCGGTAATCACGACGTACTTCCCTTTCACTGTCCACTTATTCGTAATTATACTCTCCATTGTTATTAAACCTCTATCCCTGAAAATTTATGAATGAACAATTCATTCTTTAGCAAATAAACGAACTTCATTATTTATTTTTTGCGAACCATCAACAGCAATTTTTCTTCTCCATCCTAATATTTTACATAACTTCGGAAGTGCTGTGTTTAATACGCTTGCAGTTATTATAACTGTCGCAACTATCTGAAACGGCTCAATTGATTGTGATATCAAGTAGCCAGGATAGGTCGTACGGGTTCGTAAGGACATGATCCCGTGAACTAAACTGTCCGCCCGTCCCCTACCTAATCACATATAGCTTCCTATTCACTGTGCAAAAAGCAGTTACAGCGAGAGCGGATTCATCTTTTTCATTGTTCCCGTGGAGGACACCTAATTTTGAAATAGGAATTATCATCATTGCTTTTCTAGTCGGCCTGATCAATAGACCAATACGATTGCAGCGGTTAGCTCAGCAGAGAAGCTCTATCAAACAAACACAACTTCCAAGATGTATAAAATTACGTTTCACCTAAAAGGATTGTTTTCAATTATAGGTGCTGCACTTGGTTTAATCCCATATAGACCGTATACTTCGTCTATTGGTTTTTTAGAAAGTACAAAAATATCTGATCTAGTAGCTTTAATTATCAGAGGAGCGCTTTTCACTTTACTTGGATTTGTGCCTGTGTTAGTAGCCTTATTTTTGACAATTCCTGTTAGGAAAGGGAGTGCTGTCTTATTTATGGCCTATATACAATTATTCGGTCCCGCTGCATAATATTCAATTTAATTCTAAAATGATATACCGAATTGCTACTCCGACACTTTTTGGTATCTTTATTATGAACATTCATGCGGAAGTGTTCGCTACTATTCCTATATATATTCGTCCCCTTATCGGTAATGGTCTGCTAATGGGCGTACTTATAGATCTGGCTCAGGAATGTTTTGTGGATTGGTCAAAATATAAATGGTTGGAATCAAGGTACTAGTGCTGCATTTAATAATATTAAAGGCCGATAATTCCTTAACAGGGATAATCGGCTTTTTTAAACCGAAATATCTCTTCGTGTATGTTTTCCGCATTCCCTAAATAAATGGGGTATCCAGACATTATAAATAATGAGTAAAAATATAGAGAATTTTAATATGCTATGTTTTCGAAAAAAAAGTAGAAAAGACAAGAAAAACGAGCTTCATATTTAGCTTTTAATGAGGTTGTTTTAAATCACTAGAGTCATTGGTCTAGATTGCATTAAAACGTCTCTATTAAACCTTTAGGGGTGTCATTTGATGTTGGTATTATTTTGTAGTAGATCGTCTAATATTATAAGAATATTCTGAATGTAACAAAGGACCTGTATTGATACATTCGAAAACGCTTTAAATCAAGGTTTATAAGGGTATCAAAATTTATAAAACTTGCCTTTTTTTCACCTGTTCCCGTACAATGAAAGAAGGGGAAAGGGGAATGAGCCATTCATGCAAGCAACCTCTCAAAGAATTAAAAATGTCCAGCCGATACGCCGGTTGGATCATATAGAAAAGATGAAAAAGTCACTATTAAAATATTGCAGCTACAGGGATTATATGATGTTTTCAATCGGGATAAATATCGGGTTACGGATAGGGGATCTTTTACAATTGAGAGTGAAAGATATTCTTGAGGGGACACATATAGTCATTGTTGAGCAAAAAACTGATAAAATTAAGCGGTTCCTTGTCAATCCTCAACTTCGTAAGGAAGTAAGGAAATATGTCCGGAAATCGAATCTGAAAAATGAACAGTATTTATTTCCAAGTCGAAAAGGTAATGGTCCAATCACTAGGGTACAGGCCTATCGGGTCCTGAACAAGGCAGCAGAAATGGCAGACATTCCAGATGTCGGTACACATACCCTTCGAAAAACCTTCGGCTATTTGCATTACCAAAAATTCAAGGATATAGCTTTACTGCAACAAATCCTTAATCATTCCAATCCAAAAGATACGATGATTTATATAGGACTCACACAGGATTTAATGGACGAAACGTTAATGGATTTCTATTATTAACAGAACAGGACGAAGTACAACTCCTGTATTACTCAGTATTTTTATATTGATATCACAGTCCTGTAATAAGGAGTTATTCCAGATTAAACATTATTTAGATATATGAATGGGTAGAGAAAACTGTTATTTTTGGTGTGGAGAGGTGAAAGAAAAAGAGATTCACCGTTCAAGGCCTGTCGGAATGGGATACGTCTTTTACTAGGGAAATCGACCTTACTGAGAGTTTTGGAAATTATAAGAATTTGGTGAGGTCCTTATCTCGACCGAATGACTTCTCAAAATAGACTAGAATTTAGTCTTTTTTTTGTTAATATCATCCTATGCTAATGCTTGGATGAAATCACTCAATTTCTTATCAATACAATATATTAGAAACATTTAGTCTGCTAAAATACTGTTATTCTACTTTTTGAACAAATAATGTAACAGATGTTACAGGAGTGAAGACGTCTTAGCATGTAGTTACTATAATAATATTATGTTAACTTTAATTAAAAATTTTACTACTGTCAAATGACTCATCATATGAACTGACCCCAATTGTTAGAGAACTGTAATAATTGGGGTGCAGTATTGTGCTCGCAAGGAAAATGGATAATTAGTTTCAGTTAAAAGGTACCCATATCCGCCATCTGATCTAGCTCCAGAGGTAAAAAAGCATATTCTCCGTCCTTGATAATCTCACATTTACGAACTGGGATTGGATGTTTAAAAATTGGCCCGTCTATTACTGTGGTATGAAACTCTCCACCTTCTCCGCAGGGGTCAATGCCGCGAATTTCAAGCTCCTTCACGTATTCATGGGTTAACCTTCGTCCTAAATCATCCTCTCGCATTCCCAATGATAAATTAACGGTTACAATGATCGTTACAAATCCTAGATTCATGAACTCTTCGACAGCTTCACGATGGTTCATTTCCCATAAAGGCATCCCAAGCTTCAATCCAGCATTCTTCGTAACCTTATCATGCCAACAGCCATGGGCAGGCATATCCAAGTCACCAGTTACTAACACTTCAGCTCCTTGATCTTTAGCATTTTCTAAAAGGCGCATAAATACTTTTTCATAATCAGTCCAACTAGCAGCTGCAGTATAAACAGGCAAACCTATAGATTCAGCTTGGGCATGTATAAGTTCCGGAGGCATTCCATGGGACCTGGAACGTTTTCCTTCTTCCTCCAGCATGACTATCAGCCCTACCGCTTCTCCAATATTAATTGCTTTATATAAGGCTAAAACACTATCCTTTCCTCCGCTAAAAGAAGCTATGAATTTATGCCCGCGAACACTATTTTTCCAATCGATTACTTCTGTCATCCATATTTTCTCCTTTATTCTAATGATTTTTTGCCAATTTCATATTTTACATATGACCTTTTATAACTATATTTGTTTGATTTTATCACGGTTGGAGCTTTCAGATAAGATATTATTGCAGCCTGATAAAAAAACTTGATGAAAAAAAGAGAAATTCATCTCAAAGAAACTATTTCTTTATCAACAGAGACAAGATAATTTTGCAAAAGGAGGATTATTTCAAATCCCTGGTGAACAAGTCAATAAAAAGGCATGAGCCCGGTAGGTGACCGGGTTTCATGCCCTTAAGGCTAGCTAAATAAAGTTTCAGCTTTTATGGGTTTCCTTCACATAATAGGTTCTTTTTATAAAATTGTAATATGTATTTCCACTTTTCCATCAGGATAATACTTTTCAAAATCCAGACTATATTTTCTGTTCAATTTTTTTATTCTTCTAACTGCCATATCTTTTTCCAAGTTTCACCTAAAGAATGTTCATCTTGTAAACATTCAAACACCGTGTATTCTTGATCTGGAATGATGAATTTTCCATTCGATACAGGGGCTTCAGTGGCTACAGCTAACGTATAATCTCCACGATAGTTACTTTCGTACTGATGGTATATCCCATATTTCATATCATTTTCAATATTAAGTTCATTTGTTTTGCTCCAAAGGGATCCGATTTTCTCGAAAAGATCCTTATCCGAGAAATTATTAGTCCTTATTTCGCCAATCATGTAGACTTCTTTGCTCATTAACTAGCAACTCCTCATTTGTATAAATTTGGATATCGCATCGATGATATCACATTCAAAAAGGATGACCAGATTCTTTTGGTGCAAGAGTAATTTTGGAGGTTGGTTTTGTCTTTAGTTCCTGCTTTGGAATTTGTGAATTGAACAATACAAGGTTGTTTAAATAGTTAAATATAAATGGGTAGCCCAAATTATTATCAGATGTGAAGTAAATGTTTACCTAATGTATTGTATCCAGAATTTTTTAAATTGGATACAATATATTTAATTTTCAGTATTGTAATCGCTTTATATAGTTGATATAGTTAAAATTGTATCCAATATCGAAAGGTGGACGCTGAATTGGATAATGCAAATTCTAAAAGAGATAAATCAACAATCGTTAAAAATGTAACGAAAAGCCTTAGGAAAGCAATTTTGAATGGGACGTTGAAAAAGGGGGAGCGACTCATCCAAGAGGAGTGGGCCGATCGCCTGGAAGTAAGCAGAATGCCCATTCGTGAAGCCCTTACACAGCTTCAAATGGAGGGGTTGGTGGAAATGGTTCCTCATAAAGGAGCAATCGTTACACCGATTACCCGGGATGATATAGAAGAAATTTATCATACTAGGTCTCTGCTTGAAGGTCTTGCAGTAGAAAAATCGCTTCCTTATTTAACAAAGGAGGATAAAGAAAAATTAAAGGGTATTTTGATTGAAATGGAAGGAATTCAGTTATCTGATGAAACCAATGAACATTATATCCTTTTGAATGCGGCTTTTCATGAAACCCTCCGAAAAGGGTGCCCATGGCCAAGGGTTCAAAAAATGGTAGAAACGCTGGGGATTTCACCCATTGCGCCGAATTTGCTGATTGATTATTATCCAGAAACGCAACGGGAACACCGGATGATATATGAAGCGGCACTAAGAGGGGATCCTGCAGAACTAAGGGCAGCAGTAGAATTTCACATCTTACGGACGAAGAATAATTTAATTACGTATATGGAGTTGCTGAATACTAAAAATCATCAATAAAAGGAGTGTTAATTGTGTATGATTTCGCAATTGTTGGTGGGGGTATAGTAGGATTATCGACGGGAATGGCACTTTATCAGCGTTTTCCTAATGCTAAAGTGATAGTCATTGAAAAAGAGGCTGTTGTTGCAGATCATCAAACGGGGCACAACAGCGGCGTCATCCATTCAGGGATTTATTATAAACCAGGCAGTTTCAAGGCACGTTTTGCTCGTCAAGGAAGCAAATCAATGACGGAATTCTGTCGGATGCATGGAATTGAACATGATATCTGCGGTAAGGTCATTGTTGCAACAAAACCAGAAGAGTTACCGCTTCTAGATGATTTATATTCACGCGGTTTACAAAATGAGCTAGCTATACAAAGAATCGGTGTGGATGAATTAAAGGAAATTGAACCACATGTTAATGGACTTGGTGCGATTCGCGTCCCGCAAGCAGGCATCGTCAATTATCGTCAGGTAAGTGAAAAGATGGCGGATATCATCCGAGGCAACGGCGGTGAAATCAAGCTGAATACAAAGGTAGAGAAGATTGACGAGGATTTAGATGAAGTCATCATCGACACCAACAACGGTACAATAAAGGCAAGGGTGGTCATTAATTGCGCAGGATTGCACAGTGACCGTATCGCAGCAGCTGCGGGGTATAAAACTGATATGAAAATTGTCCCGTTTCGCGGTGAGTATTTTAAATTGAAGCCTGAAAAGCGCTTCCTAGTCAATCATTTAATTTACCCGGTACCTAACCCGAAATTCCCATTTCTGGGGGTTCATTTTACGCGGATGATTAGTGGGGAAGTAGATGCCGGTCCCAATGCTGTACTAAGTTTCAAACGGGAAGGTTATAAGAAAACCGATTTCAATGCGAAAGATTTAACTGAAGTTTTAAGCTATAAAGGTTTTTGGAAGCTGGCTAGTAAATTCATGAAGGAAGGGATGGATGAATATGTCCGTTCTTTTAGTAAAAAGCAATTCACGAAAAGCCTGCAGGAGTTAATTCCGGAAATTCAAGAAGATGATTTAATCCCTGCACCTGCGGGAGTCCGGGCACAGGCGTTACAGGATGATGGTAATATGGTGGATGATTTTCATATTATAATGGGAAAACGGACCATTCATGTTTGTAATGCACCTTCGCCTGCAGCAACAGCATCAATTGAAATTGGAAAAGAGGTTGTTAACCGCATTCCGGAACAATCACACTTATTGGAAGCTGCATTGACAAAATAAAATTCGTTAAAGAGAGAGGAAGAAGTCTCATGTTCAATGGTAAAACAATTTTCATTGCAGGTCATGCACGTTTACCTCAAGGAATGGCAGCTAAAAGTGTCTTTGAAACATTGACCATCACTGCAGAAGTCGATGCTAAATACGGGGTTGTCCTGGAAGCTTCTTGTACATTGGCAACAGAGCATGGCCGCGAATTCATTGGGCGTTTATTAAAAGGGATCAGTTTAAATGATGGTGTTGATGATGCGATAGAATCGATTCAATCATATTATCGGGGGAAAGCAGCTAATGCATTGATTGCTGCCTTGAAGGACCTGGATCTCCATTTTCAGCAAATTAAAGCAGGAGAAAAAACGAAACTACCAAGTTAGGAATATGATTTTCAGAATAATTTGTAAAAAGTGTTGACAAATATACTAAAAAACGTTTTAATGTAATTAAGCCAATATTTTGACATTAACACCTTTTGGAAAATACCTTTCCAGAATCGTGTAAAGATCTTAATAATTGGAAACAGGAAAAATAAATCATACATAAACTGCATATTCGCTGTGACTCTATTTGCATAGAGCAGTGAAGTGAATATAAGCCAGTTGTACAGTTGGATTCCTATTTTATTTGGGGATCATGTGCGACTGGCTTTTTATATTTCCCGTTACCTTTGTCACCTATATTACAAATAACAGGAGGAATTATTCATGAGCATTGCAGAAAAAAAGAGAGCAAAGTTTGAAAGGAAAACAGAAAAATACGAGGTGAAAGTTCACCCTCAAACCAGCCGTTTATATCATATTGAAATTTCAAAAGAGGCAATTGCCGCTTTTTTAGAAACCGTATCGAAGGATAATCAGTCTGTTCAACATCTGGAATATACACCATATGCACGACTCATCGTTGCATCATATCTATTGGATCAAGTGGGGGAAGACTTTGGTGAAGTGCTTCGGAACATCGTTCATGATCGGGAATCCGGCGGCTTCACCCTCGGCTTGGAGGGCGTAACGGAAAATACAGATGAATATGTCATTTTTGCAACGGCGATTTCATACTTGCTGGGAACTCCAAACCATGATGCCATGTCAGGAAAATATTATGCCCGCTTTAGTGTTCAAGACACGGATAGCAGTGATTCGTATTTGCGTCAGGCTTATCGATTATTTACCCTTCATACGGACGGCACTTTTGTAGATGAACCGACGGATTGGTTAATAATGATGAAGATGATCGAACAAAATGCACGCGGTGGCGAATCACGTTTATTGCACTTAGACGATTGGAAAGAGCTTGATATGTATGTGAATCATCCATTATCCAGCCACAAATTCAATTATAAGGCTCCAAAAAGCAAGAACATTGATCAGGAGATTGAAAGATTGACTTTCTTCAATCATAATAACAAACCTGGTATATGTTATATCGATCAATTCGTTTATCCTGAATCAATCGAACAAGCCAAATACTTACGCGATTTATCCAATTCATTAGAAAGCGATGAAAGTGTCCTTGAACTGGAATTGCCTGTTGGAGATTTAGTTGTCGTAAATAATATATTCTGGCTTCACGGACGCGCTGCATTTGAAAAAGATCCAAACCTGAACCGTGAATTACTTCGCCAGCGCGGAAGCTTCAATCAATAGTTTCATTTTGTAAACCCAAATTTTTTTTCATCCCCAAATACCATTTTAAGATAAATGCTTTTCAACCCAAGGGTTGGAAAGCAATTTATCTTTTTTTTGGTTCAGTAAAAGAATAATGTTGTTAATGGAAGTAAGAAAGAGGGTCTCTACTTGTAATCTTGAACTGACGCACGTGTTGAGAACCTATGAAAATATCAAGCACGTGGCTGTTTATTTGCGGTTATCTCGTGATGAAGAAAATCGAGGCATTGAGGAAATGCTCGCCAGTCACAAACATACATTAACGGAGCTTTGCAAACATAATAAATGGTCATTTGAAACTTTTGAGGAAATAGCATCAAGTAAAACGATTGAAAAACGAAATAAAATGGTGGAATTGTTGGAACGGATACCACAAAATCATTTTGATGCTGTTGTAGTAATGGATATTGACCGCTTATCAAGGAATGAGTTTGATTCCTCAGATATTAAAAGAATATTATTCACTTCAGGAACTTCAATTGTCACACCTTCAAAATTTTACAATTTATCCAAGGACGAAGATAATTTGCTTTTGGGAATACAATCGTTGGTGGCTGCCCAAGAATACAAGCAAATTTTAAAACGTATGCAACAAGGGAAGTTGTACGCAAGTAAACAAGGCCAATGGATGAATGGGATTCCTCCTTTAGGTTATGACAAAAATCCAAAAACGAAAAAGCTAGAACCCAATGATAAAGCTGATGATGTAAAATTTATTTATAATTCTATAGTTGAAGGTAAAACAGTATCTGATGTTTACCACCAATTAAATGAGATGGGTGTTAAAACACGAACAAATGGCAAATTCTTTTACAATTCCATTGTTAGGATTGTAAATAATGAAGCATATAAGGGAACTATCATTAGCAACCGAACAATTGGCAGACACGATGCAATCCGTCCAAAAGAAGAATGGATAGTTGTTGAAAACGCTCATCCAGCAATTATTGATGAAGCTATTTGGGAGAAAGCTAATACGATTGTTAATACATATTCTTTTTCCGCTCCGAAAAGTAAAAATAAGATATATCCAACCACTATGCTAATTTTTTGTGGTAATTGCGGGAAACCCCAAGGATGTAATGTTGCACCAACTGGGAAAACGTATATAAAAATTTGTGTTGTTTGTAAAAACAGGACATTTCAATATAATCCCGTGTTGAAAATCATAAAAGGGGAAATAGTGAAATATCGTCAGGACGTACTGGCTTCGATTGTAGGCGTAGAAGAAAGCAATATAGACAATGATACGGATTACAAAAGAAAACAACTAGAAACGCAAATACGCTAATCTACCCAAGCATTAGACAACATCGAGATACTTTTTGAAGAGAGTGAAATAAATCTTCAGCAGTATCGTGAAAGAAAGTCTAAAAGAAAAGCGCAACTGGAACAATTAAATCTGGAGCTTGATAAATTGGAGCAAGAAACTCCCAAAGACCGAATAACGGATTTATCAGAAGTGTTGAAACAAGTTGATTATTTGCTGGGTAATTGGCAGTGTCTTGACGGAGAAGGTTTAACAGATGAAGAAGTTAATCGTAGCTTACACTACATAATTGAGCGGATTGAATGGACTTATAGCAAAACAGATGAAGAACCATCGCTTGAAGTAATATACAAAATAGGATAACCGTTAATCAACCGTAGTGTTATAAGCTACGGTTTTAAATTTGTGTTCATATTGGATTAATTATAACCGTAAAAAAGCACCGAGCTCGTCAAAACTGGTGGTCGTATGTATCAATCTAAAAATTCAAACCGATAGCCAGATGAATGTTTTTGGCCTTTTTTTAAATAATTGTAAACATTTTGTCGTGAAATATTTAATTGTCTGCCAGCCTCAGCTGCTGATTCAAATTCAAATCTTTCAAAACCTCTAATGGCAACAATTGGTCTTTTTTTACTTGTATTTATGGAGTTGATAATAATGGAACATGATTCACACAAAGGTAATCTTTCATGTTGAATATAAGTATAATATCTTTTTTTAGTTGTACCATCACAATCAATATTACAGCATTTAGTGATGATTTTGGTTCCAGCGCCTTTATGTTCTTCATAAGAAACAATATCAAAACCACAAATATTCATGTTGTTTTCAATCATTTCATGCGTGATGCCATGTTTTTTTGCAATAAATGATTTTCTTTAGCATGTCTAACATTAGGGATATGAAGCGTTAACTCTTTTTGACATCCGTTAAGGAATGACGCATGATATGTTTTCACTATTAATGGTATTTTCTCCATTTGGTTGCCTCCGTATAATTCAAAATATAATATTGCTATTATACTTTAAATATACGGGGTTGGCTTGTATTACTAGCGTGTTTTTTGTTAGTTCTAATACTAATGTATGGAAATATAAAATAACATCAGCTTGTCAAAGCTTGTAATTCTGTTTCACTTGCTGTTTTTAATTCTGGAACAATCAAACGAATTGCTTCAATATCATCTAGGGTGGTGTACAACAATTTATTACCGTGTCCTAAATGTCTTTCGATAATTTCATCAGCAATGTATTCTTTTTGCACTTTGTGAAGTCGTACATAATAAACTTTTGAATTTTTAATCAAAAGCTCATGTTCACTTTGTAGCTTTTCTATGTCTGTTAATTCTTCTTTTTCATTGGTGTTGCTAGCTGGTTTTGCTACTACATCTTTATTCTTTTCCGATTTTTTCTCGCTTTTCTTAACTTGTGTTTGATTAGCAGGAGCTTTCTCAGCGTTCTTAACTGCTTTCTTTTCAAGTGGGGCATCTACAATTGTTGTTTTAACGATTGTTATTTCACCATTGACTTCAATTACAGACACATTTTCTTCAAGGACAAATATCGAACGCCCAAAACCTTTAAGCTTGGTAGTTTCGATGTTTTGCTCTTTTAATATTTTCTTTAATTTGTATTGTGATAAGTCAAATAAAAGTCCTAGGTCAATGATTTTGTAATAAACTTTTCCAGAATAAATAACTCGATTTAACATGAAAATTCCTCCAAAAAATTTAATTTTTTATTTTATAGAAGGTCCTGTACAGGGACTTGTTTTGCTTGATGGAGAGATTGTATTGAATCGAAAGCTGTTTGTTATGCAGATTTTGTGACAAATTTGCGAACAAAATAAAATACGCTTAGCATAGCGCTAGCGTATTCTGTATAGTTTTTATTGGAATGTATCGGAAATGGATTACCTTGTGAAGCTCGACTAGTAGTGCGGTTTAGTGAAATTATTCCTATTACTATGAAACTAGTTATTGGTATAATGGGAGAAAAAGTTATTTTAAGGAGATTGCTACATGGAAATAAAAGAATGGGCTCCTATAGTATCTGCTACAGCTGCAGCTATTGCTTCAATTGGTTCTTGGTATTCAATATACACACAGGGGAAAAGGGATAAAAAAAGTAAAGAAGCTATTGTGGTGCCTGGCATTAAAAATATTGAAACTATGATAAAAAATATTTTAAGTGATTGGGACGTGGAAGAACCTTTGCCGAAAAAATTTAGTAAGACAACAATACCTATGTGGAATTATGGAACGACACCAGTATTTAATATTAAATATTGCTTTGACATAGAAAATATCGAAGATTTCCTACATATAGAACATGAACCCCAACTTTTTGATGATTATAAATTTGTGGTTACTAAAGAGGATTCATCTTACACGCTTCTTCTTTCATATGAAAATATAAATGGTAAGAAAGGACATCTCACAAGTAAGATTGTTCCTTATCTTCGAGATTTGGACTCAATCCAGGCCAATACAAGTTCACAAATAATTCTCCCTGATTACTTTATAATTTTATTAAATCATTATTTTCTTAATTCAATGGACCATGAAAACAAGAAACCATTTCTAAAATTAACTTTTATGTATGACGACATTAATTTTAAAACATGGAGAAAAGAATTTAGAATTTTCATTCCAGATAGCTTTAATATGAAAGAATATAAGCTTTCAACAGGTTTCCATTATGAAATTATACAGAAAAAGAAAAAAGTAAAAAGGTTGACTGTCCAACAAAATAATAAAAGAATTGAAAAAGAGCGGAGAATGTATGACAAAGCATGGAAAATTTAAAAATAATAATTTTTTCCCTACGTCAATAAGACACCAAACTAAAATAGTTTGGTGTCTTATTGTAAGCAAAGAAAAATGACGTGCTAAAATAGCACGCCTTTATTGAATATTAATATTTAATCTTTTTTGTCTTTTTTTGCTGCTTTTCTTTCTGCTTCCACATATTCTCCAGCAGCATCTTCAAATTCTTTTATTATTTCTTGCAATTTAGGATTTAACATTGTAGTATCCCAAACAGTTGTGCTTGGACCTTTGCCAAGGAAATCTTTGAAATATTGATAATCGGTTTTTGTTTTCAATGTTTTTTCAATTGTCTGCTCGTCTGCCTGGTCATCTGGTTGTTGATAAGTTGCCCCGCCAGTTATATCCCCATTAGGAATCTTTTCTTCAGGGGCTTTCTCAATATAATTGTAAATTGATGTTGAATAATTGTTTTGTTGCTGTTTTTTCTCGGCACCAGCAGCCAATTTAAAAAATATCCAACCTGAAGCCATATTGGCAATAAAAGTGCCAAAAAGTGCAATTAAAAATGTTTCCATTACTCCCATTTCTTCACCTCACATATACCTTTCGACAAAATAGGAGTATATTCCTGTATTAAACTGAAGTTTAATAATGAATAAATACCAATTTACCGTAGCTTATCAAGAAGTGCAGTGAAATTAATCCTATTACTATTAAACTAGTTATTGGTAAAATGGAAGGGAAATCATAAAAAGAAAAAAATAGGGGGAAGTATGTTTGGAGTCCAATAATGATAACAAAAAAATAAAAAAAGAATCTTTTATTATTTTAGTTGGAGCGATTATCGCAGGTGTAGCAATCTTAGTTCCATTTTTAATTATGTATGTTACTAATCACAATTTTAAATTATCCAGCTTTGATGAGCTAGGAGTAGTAGGGGATTTCTTTGGTGGAACTACTGTTGGGCTGTTATCTTTATCAAGTATTATTTTTGTAACTGCTGCAATTATAATGCAAAAAGAGGAGCTGGAATTACAAAGAATTGAAGTAAGAAAAACAAGAGAAGAATACGAAATAACTAATAGAACTATGAAAAGACAGCAATTTGAGACTACTTTTTTTAATATGATAAATTTACATCATAATATACTAAATGAGATAAAAATTGATACCAGAAAAGGTAGAGATGCAATTCAACAAATGCATGGAGATTTAAAACTTTACTACTCTAATCCAGTATATAGAAAGTATAGTGAGGATTTAAAAAGAGAAGCCTTAATGGGGGATAAATTGCTTCTTGAAGATTTAGTTGAAAAAGTATTTATAGATTATTACTTAAGTTTATACATAGATGAGTTTGATGAACATTTTTACCCTAACTTTGATGAAAATGGAATTGAAGATACCAGTGAAATAGATGAATTTCATGATTCTTTAGAAAATGGTACAAACGAAGAATGGAACCGTAGAAAGAAAGAACATTTAAAATTCTTTGAAGAGCATATAAAAGGAAAACCGAGGATGTATGAGACAGAATTGGAAAAATTAAATTTTAATCTAGTTGTTGACAATATTTCAAATGGATATGTAAATAAATTTAAAGAAAATTTTATTAACAATCCTTTAAAAGAATTAAAAACATTTGCATATGAAGAAATTTATAAAGAAAAAGAAAATAGTATTGGACATTATTACAGAAATCTTTATAGATTGGTAAAGCTTATACAAAGCGAAACTTTTGATACGAATAAAGAAGTAAATGAAAATGAGAAACGAAAATATAGAGGGATTCTCAGGGCACAATTATCTTCTTTTGAGTTATTGATGATATTTTACAATGTTGTATATTCCGAGAAAGGTGAAAAATTCAAGGAAATACTAATAAATACTAATTTCTTTGATGACCATTTAATAACGGAAGATTTCATCTGGAAAAATGATATTGAAGAGCTTGCTAAGCTAGACCCTGCAAACTGAGTATTCTCAGGAAAAAGCTGTAGTAGCCCGTGGTTAAAGCCGAATTAATATAGTAAAGCTATAAAAGACCGCCCAGTGAATCAGCTAGGCGGTTTTATTATCGATACAACTGTCCAAGTTTTTTATTTATTAATTTTTTTATTACTTCTGCAATGCAATAAATAGCAGGAAGAAGAAGCAAAAACCATGAACCCAAAATAATATATGATTTATAAGTACAGCTTATTATTAACATCCATATGCCTAAATAAATTCCAAATGGTCCATGTATAGTAATCTGGAAATTTTCGATATAAGGTAAAACCTGAATGGTTTTAATTATTACTCCAGAAAGTATAAGTATAAAACCCAAAAAAATTAAAAACGGAACCCACATATCTATATACCGCATAACAATATTATTATAATTTAAAAACACTTCTGGTATATTTTTTATAAATGTTCTAAAATCTTCAATATTTTCAAACAAATTAATAAAACTATTTATCATTAAATAATATAATAAAATTAACCAAAGGTATTGAGGTATTACATACAAATTCAACTTTCTAAGTTGATTAGTTACTACACTGCTAATATCCATCTAATCCTCCCATTCTGAATATATCGGTCTTAAATATATTTCGACAAAGGGAGACATTTTCCTTTAATAAGTTGAAATACCGATGAAATAATAATACAAATTTATTTTTACTACCGTAGCACATCAACCAGTGAGGTTTAGTGATATTAATGCCATTAATATGAAATTAGTTATTGGTATAATAGGGGAAATTAGTATAACTAGAGTGAAATTTGAGGAGGAAAAGTTTTGGATGTAAAAGAATCGGCTGAAATCCTTATCGCGCTTTTTGGGATGGTAGGTACTGTAGTGGCTGCAATTGCTGCTTGGCTCTCTGCAAAATCTGCAGAAGTCTCATCAAATTCTGCTAAGAGGCAATTAGAAGAAATGATTCAGCAAAGAGAGGACTCCGTAAGACCTGAGCTCTTTTTCAATAATGAAAAATATGGATTAAGCTTTCATAAGAAAATGGGGATTGGAGTATTTTATAAAAATAAAAAACTTTTGAATAATAATCATTTTGATACTAATTTATATTTACGTATTAATAATATTGGTGTAGGTCACGCGAAAAATATTCAAATTAAATGGGATTTTGATTTATCTTCAAGTATTGATTTTATTAAACTCTATGATAAAGATAACAATTATATTATTGAATATAAACCAGGTATTAGTTTGGATTTAAATGAGAGTAGCTCTATATATTTAGATAAAGAATTTGAAAGTTCTTTACCTATATTTATTAAGAATGAAGATTATAATATTCCACTTCCAAACTCTTACACTAGAATTCTTTCGATTATTATTCATGTATTAATGGTCGAACATAATTTTAAGGTAGCTGCTGAAAAATTACCAAAATTAAAATTTACAATTTCTTATTATGATGTTTTAAATAACAAAACAATAAAAGAGTTTGATATCACTCCTGAAATTACTTTTTCAACTGGTTCAATGGAAGAAAATGAAATTAAGGAATATGATTTAGAAGCTTTAATTCAAGTTAATGAAATCATCAAACCTAAAAGATTGGATGAACATTATGGAACTGTTGGTATTATTGATTGCAATTAAAATTTAGTAAAGAAAAAATTTTTTTCCTGGGAGGTTTTTGATTGAGTAAAGTTAAGAATGAGCACTATGTACCGCAATCATATCTAAAAGCGTTTGCTAATAAAAAGGAACAGATTTTTGTTTACGACAAAATAAAAAAATGTTCCTATGTAAACAAAGTAAGTCAAGTTGCTACAGAAGGTAAATACTTTGATATTCCTTTAAACAAGGATGTTATTATCCCAGAAATAGAAAAAATGAATGACGAACAGTTAATTGCTTATTATTCCTTTAGGCGTTAATGTTTCCAAGGTCTTAAACTATTTAGCGGGTAAAGTTTATTTGGATGCTAACAACATACTTCTAGCATTTCCTCATCCATCTGGAGGAAATGGTCATCGACATAAGCAATTTGCAGCAAATAAAGAGCAAATGAAAATGATGTTACAGCACTATTTTTCAAAGTAAATGACCATTGGTTAAGGAGGAGGGCTTTATGCTCAATGAAACTTTATATAGGTATTAAAGGCTGGGAAACATTTGATTAGGAATTCTTTAATTCATCTAATAGTGTTAAAAGTAAAATTAACTATTTACTAGTGATATTTTGGAGATTATAATAAGAACAAATGTTCTTTATTATAGGAGGCATTAACATGGATGAACTAGAGGAATTTTTAAAATCACTTACGATTGAAGAGTTAAAAGTTATTTATGAAGAAGTACGTGGACCTGATATCAATAAATAGATGAAAAAAATTTGAAATAGAAGATACTTATTTTTTCATTTCATGGAATGCAATAATTTCCTTTAGAGAAAAAACATTTCGTATAAACGATGTTTGCTGCGCAAGCAAATATTGTTCAATGGTACATAGATAATTGCGGTAGTTTTGAATTGATGAATTTGTCAAATTCCCACAAGAATGTCCTGTTCGAAAAATTAAGATTTTATAAATCAAGGACCCATTAAAGGTCCTTGATTTTTTATGAAAGGACCATTTGAAAGAAACTGATCTGGGTAATTTTCAGATCATTTTTTCATCATTAAGCCAAAAGGTAATGATTTGGAAGTTATGTGAAAAGTGCACCTCTTACATCATAATTTTCTATATCGATTTCAATTTTTCTATCAAGTGCTAGTTTTGCCAAAAGGGAGCCCAAATAGGGGCCCATTGTTAAACCTGAAGCTCCAAGACCATTGGCTACGATTATGCCTTCCCAGTCAGGTAAAGGACCCATGACCGGAAGGAATCCCGGGGTGAATGGCCGAAATCCAACCCTAGCTTCAACAAACGTACTATCTGTCAAACCGGGAGCGGTTTGCAAGGCTTTGTTGAAAACCTCCTGCAGCCCTCCTGCGGTCATTCGGTTATCGAATACTTCCATATTTTCATGAGTCGCCCCAGCAACGATTTTATTATTATCGAAGGCCAAAAGATATTGATCACTGGGAGGCATGACTACAGGCCAGTTATTCGTATTTTCATTTGGCGTTTCCAGATGGATGATTTGAGCCTTTTGGAAGGTGACTTGAAAATTCACCCCCAGTGGTTTCAGTAATTCCGGTGCCCAAGCGCCAGCACAAACAATCACTTTATCAGCAGGAATGAATTCATCTCCAAGTGTTACACCTGTCACTTGTGCACCGTTATATGAAAGTATAGCCTCACCATACATAAGTTTTGCACCGTTTTTTTGTGATGCCCGCAATAAGGAATCACGCAGTGCGCGTCCATCGACCCGCGCGGCACCACTCACGTGAACGGATGCGTATTCACTGGAAAGAGGGGGGAATAAAGCACTTGTTTCCTCTGCGGAAAGTAATGTAATCGTCCCGATCTCCGGTGCATCTTCTTTCCGTTTTGCCGCACGGTTCTTCATGGCATTCAGTTTATCTTCATCTGTATGTAAACTTATGGCCCCGACTTGGGAATAACCAGTCTCAGTTTCCCCGTCCCGTTCAAGTTCTTCAATTAAACCGGGATAAAAAGCTGCACCATTTTTGGCAAGGAGATACCAAGCTTGGTTGCGCCTTTGCGATATCCACGGGCAAACAATTCCTGCAGCTGCAGATGTTGCTTGCCCGACATCTTGGCGGTCAATAATAATTACTTCAGCCCCATTTTTAGCCAACTGGTAGGCAGTGGAAGCTCCCAAAATTCCGGCACCAACTACAATGATTTTTTGCATATTCAACATCTCATTTCTCTCGTATGTATAAACGCATACCATTACTATATCGAAGACACGAAATGATTGCCACAACCGATATTGTAATTTTTTTCACAAAGTTATTTTATCTATAGTGAATATGCTATGATTGAAATTGTGAGAGCTTGAAAAGATACTAGGAGGACATATCATGTTAAAAAAACAAATGGAATCATACATATCAAAATCCGTAATTGAAAAAAAGGTTGAGTTATTTAAAGAAGAAAAGAATTATGTAGAAAAGCATAAATTAATTGCCGATGATATCATTATAGTGGAAAAAGAAAATGCTTCCCGTTTTACAGATGCTTATATGGAGCGCAGTAATAAAGAGAGCGAAGAATTAATCTCTGAAGAGAACTCTTCATTTTTATCACAACCAATCGAGTATTTGAAAAAAAACAAAGATGAATTCCTTTACTTTGAATCACATTGGTTCGAATTAATCGGTGTTGAGGCACTTTCGTTAGAAGTGGATGATGTTTTCGGTACATATAACGCGATGTTCGGATTGAAATTCCAAAAAAAAATGGGAGAAGCTTTAAAAACGTATTTAACTAAGGAACTTCAAGAAGGAATTGGGTCGTTCAGTTTAATGTTTAACCAGGGCGATGGGTTATGGGATGTGAATTTTGCCTTGGATAACATAAAAGGGTTTCGAGAAGACATGTCATTAGGAGAAGGTTTTAATTTGGTCTATCATTTTCTTTTTATCCTTGTTCAAACAATCGAGGAAGGTATGTAAAACGAAGTGCCGTCATTAATTATAATGGCGGTTTTTTTATTTCTTGAGTTAACTAATGCCCCCTCTGGATATTGATTAAAGGAACTTGAAAGAATTCGTCGAATTGATTAATGATATACCTTTATTTAACAAAATCATAGGTTTATTTTGAGTGTAGTATTTGGTAATTTTTTGTTCGTGAAAATGAAATGAAAGTTACATCGGAAGGGGAAGTTATACTTGCTGAATGAATTGAAAGTTACTCAAGTTACCATCCCAATGCCTTTTAGGTTGGATCATGTCCATTGTTTCCTCGCAGAAGGTGAAAAAGGGTGGACAATCATTGATGCAGGATTAAATAATAAAACGACAAGGGACTTATGGACCCCAATCATCGAAAAACACGATATTACCGATATTATCATCACCCATTATCACCCAGATCATTTCGGGTATGCAGGTGCATTACAACAACTGACCGGTGCGGATGTTTGGATGACACAAGTGGATGAACATGCGGGAACTTCGTATTGGGAAGCGGATTCGCTGAATCTGCTTAAAGAAAATTATATTGCATGTGGTATGGAAGGCGATGTAGCCGTCGCCTTATCCAGTGACGAAAGCGGGTTCATGCCACAAGTAAAACCCTATCCTACCGTAAATCATCATCTTGAAGAAGGAATGAAGCTGCATTTTGGCAAATATGAGTATGAAGTGATTTTCACTCCGGGGCATTCTGATGGTCTGATTTCCTTATACAATAAGGAAAAAAGTGTCCTTTTCTCGACAGATCATATATTGCCCAGGGTATCTCCAAATATTTCTTATTGGTTTAAAGGTTACAGTAACCCATTGGAAGAGTTTTTTACTTCTTTGAAAACAATACAAAGGCTGGGCGTTGAATATGTCATACCTTCACATGGGAAACCATTTCAAAATGCTAATAAAAGAATTGTTGAATTGTTGGATCACCATCAGGACCGGTTGCTTGTAATTCATGAAAACATGAAAGAGCCGATTTCTGTAAAAAGTGCTTGCCATATCTTATTTGGAAATCTGCCCATTCACGAAACCAGGTTTGCTGTTGGTGAAACATTGGCTCATCTTGAATACCTTCTTTTGAATGACCAATGCAGAAAGTTTAAACGTGATGGCAAATGGTATTATCAATCCATTTGATATATTGAACATTGATTCTAGCTCATGTCATATGAGCTTTTTTTGCATTCAAAAACAAGTCACACCGTCTTAAATATACTAGTTAATGAATAAGTTTAAACGGTTTTGTTTACTTAAAAGGAAAAAATGTTATGATTATTTTTAGATTATTATGAATATTGAATCGATGGAGTGCGCTTACTGAAAACAGGTTGGGAGTTTTGAGATGAAAACCACATATATGAAAACCGCATCAGGAGTGTATATTAATTATTTCCTGTTAGGTATGGTCAATATCATGCTTGCATCGAATATGTCGTATTTAACGGAGCAATGGGATACAGATAATGCCGGGGTAAGTTATATCATCGCAGCTATAGGAGTGGGGAAATTACTTACATATGCATTTACGGGATATTTATCAGATAAAATCGGGCGAAAACCATTAATTATTGCTTCATCATTGGGGATGGGTATCTTCTTGATCGGTATTCCATTATCACCAAATTATCATTTGGCTTTTGTTTTTGCCATACTTGCAGGTGTTGCTAATTCGTCAATGGATGCAGGTTCATATCCAGGTTTAACAGAGCTTTTCCCAAGAGCTGCCGGTTCTGCAAGTGTACTGGTGAAAGCATTCATGTCTGCTGGAGCATTTCTTCTCCCGTTCATGATTTTATTTTTCTCGAATCATGAGATGTTTTATGGATATGCCTTTTTTATTCCTGCTGCTATTTATCTATTGAACTTGATGTTTTTATTCACCTTTTCTTTTCAAAGTTCGAATATGTATAAGGAAAAACAAGTGGACGATTGTACCGGGAGCAAGAAATTCATTTCAGAACCGGTGTTACGTAAAGAGGGACTTGCTCTCGTGATAATCGGTTTCACATCAACAGGATTATTCACAGTTTCACAGATATGGCTTCCGACTTATGGGCAACAAGCTGTGGGCATGACGATGGCCAGTTCCATCAAATTGCTAAGTTATTATAGTTTAGGGGCGCTTATTTCTGTATTGGTTTTATCCGTTTTATTAAAAAAGATCGTCCGGCCAATAACGGTAATCATGATTTATCCGATCATAACTTTTATTTCAAGACTTACGATCCTTTTGGTAAAGGTACCGGTCGTCGTTTCCATCACAGCATTTTTCATCGGACTTTCCACTGCTGGGATCTTTCAATTAGCCATTACGATAATGACGGAATTTTTCTGGAGGAAAAAAGGAACAATGACCGGTATCGTGGCAACGGCTGCTGGATTGGCTTCTATAGTTATGCCGCTTGTAACGGGGTGGATGTCGAAAAGCGGGAATATATCAATCATCTTCATATTTGATGCATTCCTGTCTGTAACTGGTTTTATAGCTGCAGCTTATGTTTATTACCGCTATGGAAAGCTGCTGGGTAATGGAAAAGTGGAGACAGGGGATATTCGTTTACATGCTTGATACATTTCGGAACTTTTACAGCAATCTATAATGAATTCATTGATTGATAAAGAGAAAACCACCGCCCAAGTTTGATGGGCGGTGGTTTTTTCATTGCCTAGCTCCTATTTGTCCCTTAACTTCATTCATGATATCTTCAAGGGATGTGACAATTCCTTTATCGTCCTTATAGCTAATATGCTTAGGTTGAAAATGGATAGGCGAGTCCAAACCAGCAGCGGCTGAGATTCGAAATAGTCCTTTCCTAAGGGTAACAAGAAAGTTGACCACACGATATTTCTTTTCATCGATGACAAGTGCCTTTTGCAAATCCGGATCAGTGGTTGCTACCCCGACAGGACAAGCATTGGATTGACATTTCATCGTTTGTATACATCCAATGGCAATCATGAAACCTCTTGCTATGTTAACAAGGTCGGCTCCCATGGCTAGAGCTATCGCTATTCTATCAGGAGTGAACAATTTACCGGAAGCGATGATTTTAACGCGATTGCGGACACCGTATTTTTCCAGGGTCGATACTAAAATCGGCAAAGCGGATTTTAACGGTAATCCTACGCTATCTATCAATTCCTGATAAGAAGCACCCGTGCCGCCTTCACCGCCATCCAATGAAATGAAATCCGGACCTTTCCCGGATTCTTTCATGTAGCTAGCAAGCTCTTCAACACTGTCATTGCCGCCAATGACCATTTTGATGCCGACTGGGATGCCAGTATGGTCCCTGATTTTTTCGATAAAATCGCACATGGATTTCACGTCATTGAATTGATGAAACCGATTCGGACTATCGATCGCTTTGTATGGAACGACCTTCCGGATCTCGGCGATTTCCGGATTCACTTTTTCAGCATCGATATGCCCTCCGCGAGTTTTGGCACCCTGAGCCAATTTGATTTCGAATGCTTTGATTTCTGGTATTTCACTTTTTCTTTTTAACTCATCCCAATCCATTTCGCCGATACTATCACGAACTCCAAACATGGCTGGACCGATTTGCATGATTATATCGACACCGCCGATTAAATGATAAGGAGAAAGACCGCCTTCCCCTGTATTCATCCACGTTCCTTTTGCTAATGCCAATCCCTCAGAAAGGGCAGTGATTGCGTTCTTCCCTAAAGAACCATAACTCATGGCTGACATGCCGATAAGTCCTTTTAAACGAAAGGGATTCTTAGTGTTTGGGCCGATGATCACGGCATCTTCATCATCCAATAAAAATGCAGAGGATTCTTCATCTCCCCATTTTTCTTCACGCTGTGAGAAAAGCGGATCCTTCATTAAAATGTATCTTTTAGTCGTCACTTTTGTTTCTCGATCGTATTTTTCTTCTTCGGCCAATTTGGGGAACATGCTATTCTTAACAAAGAAGCCTTCTTCATCAAAATCCCGTTTTGAACCAAAACCTATGACATCCCGTAAATATTTTGAACTTTTCACCATATGTTCATAGTCATCCCGGGAAAAGGGTTTTCCTTCGTTATCACTGTTAAACCAATATTGGCGCATTTCAGGCCCGATTTTTTCCAGAAAGTAACGTATTCTTCCAAGCACGGGGTAGTTTCTTAAAATTGCATGATGCTTCTGCGTGCGGTCAAAGATAATCATATAAAGTAATAGAAAAACCAAGACAATGATGATGATGAAGATAACGGTAAATCCAATGATAATTAAAAGGTTTGCGATGCCGCTCATTCAATCCCTCCTGGTATGCAAAAAATTCATGTATTATTAATTTACTCGGTACCTCGATCAATTATACAGAATTCTAATGCAAGGCTTTAATAGGGATAGAACGAAATAATTTTATTTGGCATTCTTGTTCTTACAACATCTTTTCAACTTCTCTTTATCGATTGGCTTACCCAAATGGCTAACTGTAACGTTATGGCATCATGCAGCTCTTGTGGATTATATCCGGTAATTTCCTTGATTTTTTTTAATCGGTATATAAGGGAGTTACGATGGATATACATTCTTTTTGCACATTTCCCGATATTTAAGTTACTAAGGAAAAATTGTTGCAGTGTCTCGATCAACTTTTCAGATAAGCTTCCTAGTATTCTTTCCTGGAATTGCTGTTTCGTCCGCTCATCTATTCTTTCCAACAGTGCCTTTGTTTCCACATCAGTATATATCGTTAAAGCTTGATTGACTTCACCTAGTAAAAGTGCTGATTCAGCTTCCCGGAAAGAGTGGCAAATGTATGATTCCTTTTCCACAAGAGAACCCAAACCGATTCGTATAACAAAGCCTTTTGCTTTTAATTGTTTGATGACTGCATCCAGTCTTTGGTCGATGTTATTTTCAGTAAGCGCCGAAGTGAGAATGAAAACTCGATTCACATTCAGGGACCCAAAAAGGGCGTGTTGTGTGCCAAAAACAGTTTCCGTCATTTGAATCAGCTCACTCTTATTTAACGGATTTAATTTCATTTTCATCACCCCCACCTGATAGGGAGCTTCTAATTTCATTCCAATCAGTTCAAGTCTCTGATCAATCGAATACTGATTGATCTCTTCCTTTAGTAAGTCTTCAAATACCAATTCTTTCAAGTGTTGTTTCCATTGGAGTTGTTCCGCCATAGAAGCTTGATGAAGCATCATTTCCGTAATCATTTTCACCAATTTCCCGAATTCCAAGAGTTCTGTCGGATCACCGGTGATCCCGATAACGCCAATAATTACATTTTGAAAATTAATAGGCAAATTAATTCCTGGAAGGACCCCCGTCCATTGATGACGACCCTTTTCGTGAATGATTAAAGGCTTTCCCGTTTTTAGTACTTCCATTGCCCCAAAATGCAATTGGTCGATGCGTTCACGATTTCCGGAAGCAATGATGGTTCCTTTATCATCCATAATATTAATATTTCTGTTAAGTCTATTGGTGGTTTGTTTGACAATTTCCATTGCAATTTCTTGGGTTAACATACAAGTCATCCTTCTAGAGTTTTTTTATTTGGTTATCCAGTTCGCGATAACAGAATGGTAATCACATTTCATGCAACAAGCTATGATTTATCATGAAAAAGGGGATGGTCGATAGTGTAAACCTCTAGCTATCTTATAATTTAGGAAGTTGGGAAAATAACAGAAAATTTTCTGGATGAATAAAATATTTCCGAAGATTATAATTAAATTAATATAAAAATATATTCAAAGGGGACCTGAGCATGAAAATCGTAATTGCACCAGATTCCTATAAAGGAAGTTTGTCAGCATCAGAAGCTTCCAAAGCAATCGAGCGAGGAGTCAGGAAGGCACTGCCGGATGCGAAGACAGTATTGGTTCCTGCAGCCGATGGCGGGGAAGGTACTATGGATAGCCTTGTTGCAGCTACAAATGGTCGAAAAGTTGAAGTGACTGTTAAAGGGCCTTTACTTCAAGACGTTCAGGCAGCATATGCTATCTTGGGCGATCAGGATACATGTGTGATTGAAATGGCCAGTGCATCCGGTCTATGCCTAGTCGATCCAGATGAGTTGAACCCATTGATTACTACTACATACGGGACAGGGGAGCTTATTCAAAAAGCATTGAATGATGGCTGTCGAAAGTTCATTTTAGCGATTGGCGGAAGTGCTACCAATGATGGCGGAGTTGGAATGCTCCAGGCTTTGGGAATGAGGGTGTTTGATGAAGAGGGTAAACCGCTGGGATTCGGAGGTGCCGAATTATCTCGGATATCAGAAATTAATACGGAGGATTTTGATCCCAGAATAGTAGATTCCGAGTTTTTGATTGCCTCGGATGTCCAAAATCCGTTAGTCGGTCCCGATGGTGCATCAAGTGTATTCGGACCTCAAAAAGGAGCGACTCCTGCCATGGTTGAAATGCTTGATAAAGCTTTAACATCATGGGCTGATTTAGTGGAAATCAAAACAGGCATACACTTGCATGATAAAGCAGGTGCTGGTGCTGCAGGTGGAATTGGAGGTGCATTTCAAGCCTTTTTCCGTGCACAAACAAAAAGGGGCATTGATATTGTTATGGAGTATACAAAACTGGGTGAAAAATTGTCCGATGCCGATTGTGTCTTTACCGGTGAGGGCCAAATCGATTACCAGACTGCTTCAGGCAAAACACCAATGGGAGTCGCACAAGAAGCCAAAAAGCATGGTATCCCCGTATTTGTTTTGGCTGGATCGATCGGAACAGGTATTGAAGTTTTATATGACCATGGAATAACTAGTGTTCATAGTATGGTGAACGCACCTATGCCTTTAAAGGAAGCTATGGAAAGAGGAGCTGAATTGTTGGAAGTTTCAGCCGAACAAGTCATGCGGACTTTTTTGGCAGCGATTAAAAATAGGGGGTAATCATTTCTAATTGCTGCAGGATTGAAAACAGCCCAAGGTTCTTTCAATGCATTCCTGGTCATCACTTCATCTTTGATTGCCCCCATGTTTCCAACGTTGGGTATTGAAGGAGCTGTTCCACTTGCACTGGCAGTCATTGGAGCAGGTGCGATGACTGTAATCCATGTAAATGATAGCTTCTTCTGGGTGATCACCTAATTTAGCGGGATGAAAGTCACAGATGCCTATAAGCTCAAACTATTGCAACCTTAATACAAGGGGGAGTCACGATTATCACGACGATGATATTATGGGTCATTCTTGTGTGATATTAATATTGGAAAAACGGAGAGGCGAGAAACGCTTCTCTTTTTTTATGCTTTAAATAGAATATATTTTCATTTTTATGGTGTTGTAAGAACTAAAATAGTGTATGATGCATAGTATAAGGTATAGTGTACGTCACATAGTATAGAGAAGAGGTGATTGGATGAGCACTTTACTGAATTCATTAACAACTGAGCTGCGCAGAGGCACTTTGACGTTAGCTGTTCTAAGTCAGCTCAAAACCCCTCAGTATGGGTACTCGCTTGTCCAGCGTTTAGAGAAGTCGGGAATTACCATTGATCAAAGTACTTTATATCCTTTGCTTCGCCGTCTGGAAAAACAAGAATTGGTGACCAGCAGCTGGGATACTTCTGAAAGCAGACCGCGCAAGTACTATTCTTTAAGTGATTATGGGGGAGAAATCTTCATTCAGTTAAAGGAAGAATGGGAAAAAACTTCTCAAGAGCTTTATATATTATTAAAAGGAGAGGGAGAAGATGGAGCTGATTGAACTTTATATTCAGGAAGTGACCCGAAGGCTGCCAGAAAAAAACCGGGAGGATATTGCGCTTGAGCTTCAATCTACAATCGAAGATATGCTTCCGGAGGATCATACGGAGCAAGACGTGAAAGCCGTTCTTTTAAAATTAGGAGATCCGGTTACACTGGCAAGTGGTTATCGTGATAGGCCAATGCATCTGATTGGACCGCGTTATTATGATGTTTATATCAGTCTGCTGAAAATGATTTTACCAATCGCTGCAGTCATTTCACTGATCGCATTAGTAGGGGATAATCCGTTTCGGGATATGGGGGATAATACGGTTATGGAGGCGGTTTTAACCATAATCGGGAAAGGGATTTCAAATATCATCAGTACAGGTATCCAAGTTTTTTTCTGGTTAACGCTTTCGTTTGCCATTTTAGAACGCGTGGATACTTCAAAGGATCAGTCGCCTTTAACAAAAGACTTGAAACCATGGACACCGGAAAACCTAAAAAATATTCCGAACATTTCAAAGAAAAAAGCTGTTTCTATGATCGAAATTTTTGCAAGTTTGTTAGGTCTTTCTGTATTCACGGCCCTTTATTTCAATGCAGCAAACCTCTTAGGGGTCTATGAAAAAAGGAATGACAGTCTCATTTTCGTAACACCTTCTTTCAATCAAGAGGTATTGAATTCCTATTGGCTGCTGGTATCTTGCGTCGTTATCATTGGGGTGCTCTTGGCTATTTACAAATTATTTTTAAGACAATGGACCCTGAAACTAGCTTTATTCCATACCATATACCAGCTGTTGTCCACTCTGACTTTCATCATCATCATCAGTAATCCTAATTTATTGAACCCGGAATTCATTGCATACCAAAATACACTGTTTACAATCGATGAATGGAAAAACTCGATTTACTGGGGTCTCATATTAATCACCATCTTTTTTGCCGCCTACGATTCCTATCAAGGCTTCCGTAAGGCAAAAATCCGTTAAGGCACAGCATCCTAGCTGTGTTTTTTTGTTTGAAAGTTCCGTTAAGTGAAAAGTGAGTTGATACAAGTCAGTAAGGTTATTTCTCAGAATACGAAGAAAACAGAAAAACACCTCATATGAAATATAGTTTTTAACTATACGGCATATGAGGCGTTACATTTAAACCAATTTTTTATTGAACTGCATCGAACTGATTGACTTTCCACGTGGATCCGGACTTATAAAAGGTAACCGTTCTTTTTACTGAGTCACCGTCGACTGTAGGTACAGTTAAATTGTAGGATCTAACGTTTAGTTTTTGATAGACCAATTTAATTTTTGCTTTTCTCCACTCTAACATGCTATCGCCGTCTCCGATTGGACGGGCTAATTTACCTTTATGGGTAATGTAACTATATTTGGTCAGCCCTTTTTCAACTGCATTATTAGTAAATGTCTCTGCTAAATAGTTAGTTAATTTATCTTTTGTATTAAATTCTTGGCAAAGGTATGAATACACGGTCCCTTTATAATTGAACGTTTTTTGTGAACATGAACTGGTAGTGTAACCGTGTAATGCATTCCAAAAATGTTTGCTGGCATTATCAGCTATCTTTAATGCATTTGCGTCAGACAAATTCTGTGATGTCGTTTTTGCGGTAACCTGACCACTTAATGTGAAAAATAAAATGATAATGGATAATAGCATACCTAAAAATTTTTTCATAATTTTTCTCCCCAATCCCTAATAGGATACTTATGTAACGAAAGTTTAATTAATATTACAATTGTTACATTTATATTACAATAAGACTTGCGTAATTAAAAGAGAAATATTGTTAATTTTAAAATATATTTTTTGCTGTCCATTAAATATACACAGTTTGTTCACTTTATTCTTATTGAAAGGAGCTTTCACCGAGTTGTAAATAGAAGGACATTGGCTGTTACATACTTCATATTCCACCAACAGGCCTATTTAAAACCCAACAGTTAATTCTTTTGCAATAACAGGACAAGTTAATTCATTATATTTTCATTAATATCAACTTATGTACAAAGATCTCGATTTCTCGGGCATGCCCGAAAATAATAAAATATAAAGGTTTGACAAACTTTCCAATTCTACCGTATTATAAATTATATACTTGAATACATTCTCCAAAGGGGAGTAGCTTTTACAACAATGTCGTCATTACGGAGTTCTTTGCTCTCGGTGTTGTTGGCAGCATATTGTTGTTAGCCAGACCTTACCTATTGGTAAAGGTCTATTTTCTTTTAGTAAACCTTTACCAAAATGGTAAAGGTTTTTTTGTAGTCCGGATCATACAGCCCTTAAGGAAATGTATAAACATGTGGGTTTAATAGAAAAACAAATAAATATAAATGGAGTGTATTCTTTGATACTTAGAAAATCTTTATTACTTTTAGGGATAGGTTCTGCACAAATAGATTTAATCCTTCCGAAAAATACGTATAAATCTGGTGAATGCATAAATGGGTATTTCTTGATTAAAGGTGGTACCTTGGCGCAAAGAATAAGGAGGATCGAATGTGATTTAATTATGGATACTCATTCTACCGGATTGGAAGAGATCCTTAAAACGAGCACCATCTTATCTTCAAGAGAGATAAATTCAGGGGAAAGTAATGAAATTCCTTTTAACTTTTGTCTGCCTACATTGAATGAGCCTTATAAGCGGGGGGTTTCCTATCGACTTAAAACGAGGCTGATACTTGATAAAGGGATAATAGGCAAGGATGATGACTGGATTTTAATCGATTCTGAATAAAGTGGAAAGTGAGGTGGGAACATGAATATCTTGAAATTTACTGAGCTTGCTATGGATTATTTACAAGAATTTTTATTGTTGAGGCTTTTTATATTGGCTTTACTGTTATTGGCGGTATATTACATTCTGAATAAAATGGTTGAATGGTTCTTTAGAAGGTCCAGTTTTTTTGAGGAAGAAGTCGAAAAAACGATACAGGGGGTTACTCGTTCTTCTCTTAGGTACGGCATTTCCGCGCTTTTCCTTATTTATCTGATTGGTCAGTTTATAGACCTTAAAGGGATTTTAGCAGGAGCTGGTATTGTAGGGGTCGTTATCGGATTTGCGGCACAGCAAATGCTTAAGGATATCTTGTTGGGAATTGTAAGGCTTTCAGATAATGAATTCCGAGTGGGGAATTTCGTGACATTCAATGGGACAAGTTCAGGGACCGTAGAGGAAATCGGTATCCGGTTCATGCAAATCAGGGAATGGTCAGGAAAATTGCTGACCATCCCACACAGTGAAATCAGGACAATTCAAAACTTTAATAAAGGGAGAATGCGAATCATTGAACGCATCACAGTAAGTTACCAAGAAAATCCTGAAAAGGTAAAACGGCTGTTGGAAGATATATGCCTTATCTGTAATGAGAAGTATGGTGAAACCCTACTTAGGTTAGAGGATGGTACACCGGAAGAGGATTTCAGATACATTGGCGTTACGGATTTAAATCCGAACCTTAAATATGTTGGTTATGAACTTTGCTTTGTGGGACTTGTAAAACCTGAACATTACTTTGAAACAGCGAGAAGTGTGAGGTTTGAAATGATGAAAGCTTTACATGAACATCACATTCTAATGCCATCTGCCCATTTGCTTGTACAGGGCAAGCCTAATCAAGAACGTATATTGGAGAACTGAAAAGAAGAAACTTGAGATAATCCGGAAAAAGGTCATGAAAAATGATGGATAAGGTAACAAATGGCAGAAGCATTACCCAGTCCTTGGAAACTTAAGGATATTAAAGGGGTTTCTATTAAAGGAATCGCTTTTTTATACAATAAGTCGAACAACGTTACCCCAAAAAAGGTTTTATTTTTATGGATTTCACCTTGATTTATCAAATTAAATAGATTATTATGAAATTAGCATAAAATGGAAGGGTGACCTTTAAACAATGATCATTTAATCCTATTCTTTAAGAAAAAATGCGTGCTAAATACGAAGTTTTTTCTGGATAGGATTAGTCTGTACATTAAAATACAAACAAAGATCATTGTGCTCCGTCCATTGGGGATATTTTGTTCTGTTAAATTTGTATTGTACTGCCTCCTGTCCAGATATTTCACAGGAGGTTTTTATATTGGGAAAAAACACGTCCGTAACATTAAGTAATAAGGAACCTAACATATTTAAAAATCGTGTATTCCGGGCCATTATCTTTTCAGGCTTGTTTTTACAAATAGGGATATGGGTACGGAATTTTGCAGTTTTGTTATTCGTCATGGAAAAGACAAACGGGGATGCCTTTGCCATCTCCATGATATCAGTAGCAGAGTTCGCACCCATTTTTATTTTTTCATTTATTGGAGGGACGTTTGCTGACCGCTGGAGTCCGAAAAAAACAATGGTTTGGTGTGATATATTAAGTTCAATATCCGTATTTGCTGTGCTTATCTCGCTTATCTTCGGCAGTTGGAAAATGGTATTCTTCGCAACTTTGATTTCGGCGATACTTTCTCAATTTTCTCAGCCATCAGGCATGAAGCTATTTAAGATGCATTTGCCTGAAAGTCAAATTCAGACAGGGATGTCTGTTTATCAGACCGTCTTCGCAGTATTTATGGTTTTAGGTCCGATTCTCGGTACATTTGCCTTCCAATCATTTGGGATAAACATCTCGATTGCGATTACTGGTCTGGCGTTTTTACTTTCAGCTGGCGCACTCGCCTTTCTTCCAAAAGATCGCAAACTGAATGAAGAGGCCGCAAAAACAACGTTATGGCAGGAAATGAAAAGCGGAGTTAGCTATGTATTGCGAAAAAAAGAACTAAGTTTGCTTGGTTTATGTTTTCTGGCAGCCGGGCTCGGACTGGGCTTCATTCAACCGCTCTCTATTTTCCTTGTTACAGAACAACTGGAACTGCCTAAGGAAAATCTGCAATGGTTATTTATGGTGAATGGGTTTGGTATGATTTTAGGTGGTGCTGGGGTGATGATTTTTGCCAAAAAGGTAGCACCTCAGAGATTATTAGCTTTCGGAATGCTTGTGAATGCCATTGGATTAGCGGTAATGGGGCTTTCAACAAATCTTTGGATTACACTTACTGCCGAGTTCTTTAATGGGCTAATGCTGCCTTGTATTCAAATCGGGATCAATACATTGATATTGCAGAGGACCGAAGGCGAGTTCATCGGAAGGGTCAATGGAATCTTAAGCCCATTATTCACTGGATCGATGGTGTTGACCATGAGTGCGGCAGGCGTGTTGAAAGAGCAATTTTCACTCGTCGCCATATTTGAAACTGCCGCTTTCTTTTTTATTCTAGGGATGTTTTTCATTTTGCCATTGTACAATCAAAAGGCCGAAACAAAACCCCTGGAAGTTCAATCGTAAGTATCTTTCGGTGTGTCAATACCTCAATACAGCTATAGCCATAGGACCTAAAGAAAAGCAGCCACTTCCGGCTGCTTTTCTTTTTTTCTTCCTATGACTGTCATACAAATTCTGGATTAACAATTATTTTTAGAGTACTGGTAAATACTAAAAATGGCTTGTTGATACTTATGCATTTCATTTTCAAGAGTTAGGTGAATAACTTACATGAAAAAGGAGAAAAGTTAATGATCCTTAAAGACATATTGAAGGAAGCAATAAACTGGGATTTGCCGATGGGCGTTGAACATATAGCCATCACAGGTGTAACCGATAACTCCAAAGAAATAAAAAAGGGATACCTTTTTGTTGCCGTAACCGGATATAAGTCAGATGGTCATAATTACATTAATGATGCAATACGTTTAGGGGCAGCGGCCGTGATTGGCGATCGCGATATTAAGGGATTGGCAGTTCCTTATATACGAGTGGAAAACAGCCGTAAAGCATTAGGGCTAATCGCCAAAAGGTTTTATGGAGATCCCAGCAATCAAAAAATAATGATAGGAATTACGGGTACAAATGGTAAAACCACAACAAGCTATATGCTTCAGCAAATTTTAGAAGAGAATGGGATGACCTGTTCCGTCATTGGAACGATACAGCATATTATCAATGGAAACAAAGTCGATTCCCATAATACGACTCCCGGTAGCGTGGAGTTGAATTCCTTGCTGGCTGCAAGTAGGGATATGGTTGTCATAATGGAAGTGTCTTCACATGGATTAGCTCAATACCGTTTAGAAGGGATTGAATTTGATTTCTGTGTCTTCACAAATTTGTATCATGACCATCTCGACTTCCACGGTACGATGGAGGATTATTTTCTGGCAAAATTACTGCTTTTTGAAAAATTAAAACCTAATGGTCTTGCGATTATTAATGGGGATGATTTCTGGGGAGAAAAATTACAAGCATACTTACGGGAGAAGAATGTCAGTGCCTTTGTATTTGGAAAATCCAATCGCTGCGATTTAACCATCACCAATTATAATACTGCAACAACCCCCTTTATTTTATTGAATGAGAATCATGACTTTGTGAAAATTGAGTTACCTTTACCTGGACTTCATAATTTATTTAACGCAACGGCTGCGTATTCAGTAGCGAAGATGTTTCCAATTTCAAAAGAAGAAATTCTCACTTCACTGAGACAATTTACCGGTGTGCCAGGAAGGTTTGAAATGTATAAGAAAGAATTTGGACCGACAATAGTCATCGATTATGCCCATACTGCGGATGCCATTCATCACATGCTTCAAACTGCCAAAGAATGCGGGGCCAAAAAGATTTATCATATCTTTGGTTTCCGAGGTGGACGAGATACAACCAAAAGGGCTGAAATGGTTAAAGTATCTTCGGAACATAGTGATGTTTCGATTTTGACGATGGATGATCTGAATTCGGAGGGAATTGAGGCGATGGAATCGTCACTAAATAAACTGCAAAGCGATTACTCTGCTGGAAATGGGAAAGTTATTCCAGATAGGACATTTGCTATACAGGAGGCGATACAAGCAGGAAAGGAAGGGGATTGGATTATCATTACAGGTAAAGGAATGGAGAGGTATGGACAAAATTTCGGGTTGCCTACTATTTCTGACAAAGAAACGGTATTATATTTGCAAAATAAGGTCCAAGGGGATTTTATCGGTTATTTTGATCAATAGTTTGATTCTAATGAATGCTTTTATAAAGGGCTAAGCCGGCGTCCATTCCCTTCCACAGCCATAGGCGATTTATATGGTGATTATTAACATTGTATCATATGGGGAATTCAGGTATTATAACAATACAAGCTGCACTGTTCGTATTGATAATAAAGTTTTAACCTTTAAGCTGTAATAGGGAGTTTTATATTGAAACAGGAATGTTATGCCTCGTCACTGACTTGGACAACAGGATTTTTTCTGCAAACACCCACTTTGAGGAGTGGTGGTTTAAAACTTTCTTACTGAATACGGCAATGGCGGCTTATATCTTTTAATGTTAAAGCTGGTCTCGGTCTGAGGCCGGTTTTTTGCTGTTTTTCGATTACCGTACCATAGGAATTGTATGTACTGCTTTGCAGTCTGAAAATTTCCAATCCATATTGTTCTAAAAATATTTATTTTCATCAGATTAAAAAAATTACATTTTTTTTGGAGACATTTACTCTTGCTTTGTATACCGGTTGGCATAACTTGAAGCAACGAAAGCATTGGGTTTGATTTTCGGTTCCACGCCCATGGATTCCATCCTGGCTACCATTTCTTTTACAAACTCACTGGTTTTGTTCCGCTTTCCAATCCCGATATCAATGTGCCCTTCCATTGTGAACGTTGCCCCTTGATATACCGCAGGCAGGACAATATCGATTAACTGATTTTTTCTTTCTTCCGTAAACATGGATACGATCTCCTCTGTTAACGACAATTCTTGGGAAATTCGTTCATGTAAATGCAGCATCCTTCTAGGAATCATCACTTTTCTTATACAACCCCAAACACCATTTCCGACCTGCCGTATCACGATCCCTGTAATGAAAACCGTATGTTTTTTATGTACTTGCGAATCTGTACCGACCATTAATCGATAGTTACCAGAAGGATTTAATTTCATGAACTCAACAATATGAACGAATACCTCTTCAAATGACATGTCTTTTTTCTGAAGATTTTGAAATAGGATGTTATGAAATGGATATTGCCTCATATTATTGCACCCAACCTTTCCCCGGATATAATCAGATTATTAAATATCACATGCCGCTCATAACACATCATATGAAGGAACTCCTTGTTTCGTGCTGTGGGAAGGATCCGCACTCTAATGAAGATGCAGCCATCATTTGAGGAAAATAATAGAATGAGCTCTCTTTAAGAATGCAAATCCTTAATGAGTGGTCTATCGAAGAGTTCGATTCGTAACGTGTAAGAAATAAAAATAATAATGGCCTAAACCTTTAGCTTCTCTCAGTTGTCGACAAAAGGCGATTCGGAATGAACTCACCCCGAACAATGTTTATAAAACAAGAGTAGGTTATACTTTATAGCTTTTTACATTTTTATAAAACCCTCAATAGATTGAAGAAATTTGCGACACTCCTGCCGAATAGCGGGTTAGCCGAGGCCCCACAGGCGATTGCTTTGATGAGGCTTGGCAGACAGTCGGCGGAAAGGGAGCGGGTTTCTAAAAACACTGGAACGTTCTTTAAAGAAAGAAACTGTGGGCAAACTCGTTTTCTTCTGTGGAAAGAACATTCATGAGAACTATTTTCGGCGCGGGGCTTATTGATTTCTAGTATACATGTTATGCAAGCCATATATTTAAAAATGTAAATTTTGTAGTAGAGAGAAGCTTAAGCATTAGGCTTCTCTTTTTTTGTATGGAGAATATTACGAAAAAACTTATTGGAGCGATCTTTTGGTGTATTCACTGCCATAACTGAAAAGGAAAAAAGCTTGTGACTTTACATCACCTAAGTAAACCACAAGATCATTCAATTTATATAAGAAAAAGGAAATGAAATTATTAAATTTTGACCATTAACTACTTTAAAGTATTCATATTTAATAACTTACAAAAAAAGTGTGTAATGTTTTCTTACATAAACAAAGAAATCTTGTATTTATAAGAGTAAAATAAACGAATATTCAATTAATAAAGTATAGGAGAGATGAAAAATGAAAATATCTGAATTGAAAAAAAGCGGGCATGCTCCGTCATTATTAGCTTCATTCCTTTATTTTGATATCAGTTTTATGATTTGGGTATTATTGGGTGCGCTAGGTGTCTATATTACAAAGGATTTCGGACTTTCCCCAGCTGAAAAAGGCATGATTGTAGCCATTCCGATTTTGGGAGGCTCGTTTTTTCGAATTGTCCTTGGTTTTTTGACTGATCGCGTCGGCCCGCGGAAAACAGCGATCGGCGGAATGCTTGTTACGATGATTCCGCTTTTTTGGGGATGGTTATTCGGAGAAAGTTTAGCAGAGCTTTATTTGATTGGGATTTTACTCGGAGTGGCAGGTGCGAGTTTTGCTGCAGCACTTCCTATGGCTAGTCGCTGGTATCCCCCGCATTTGCAGGGTCTTGCGATGGGCATTGCGGGAGCCGGTAACAGCGGAACTCTTTTTGCGACATTGTTTGGACCGCGTATTGCAGAGTCTCTTGGCTGGCATAATGTTATGGGATTAGCTTTGATTCCTTTAACCATCGTGTTTGTCATTTATATTTTAATCGCAAAAGACGCACCATCTCAACCGCCTGCAAAACCACTCAAGGAATATTTCAACGTATTTAAAATAAAGGACACTTGGTATTTCTGTATTCTTTACAGTGTGACTTTTGGGGGCTTTGTCGGGTTTACTAGCTTTTTAAGCATCTTTTTTGTTGATGAGTATGGGTTATCACGAATAAGGGCAGGGGAATTTGTTACATTATGTGTCATCGCCGGAAGTTTCTTTCGTCCCGTCGGAGGATTTATTGCCGATAAAATAGGTGGAGTTAAACTGTTAATGTTTTTATTTTTTGGACTCACATTATGTATGTTTGGGATTAGTTTTCTTTATTCTCTTACAGTCGTTACGATCCTACTGTTCATCGGAATGTTATTTCTCGGTATGGGCAACGGGGCTGTCTTTCAGTTAGTTCCACAGCGATTTTCTAAAGAAATTGGTTTTATCACAGGGATTGTAGGAGCTGCCGGAGGTGTTGGTGGATTCCTGGTTCCAAACATACTAGGTACGTTGAAACAGATTACTGGGACATATGCTACAGGATTTTTAGTATTTTCCGCAGTTGGAATCATGGCGTTGCTTATCCTGGGCCTAGCTCAGCTTTCATGGAGAAAAACGTGGGTACTCGGAAAGAATTCAGTTAAGATCTAGAACTTTGTTTACTAGGTATATTGGTTTGTTACAGTACTTGTTTTGGGGGGATAAAATGTATAAACAAAAACTGGTCTTAATAGGGAACGGAATGGCGGGATTACGCTGTGTTGAGTCAATTATAAGTAAGGATCCGACTGCCTTTGAGATTACTATTTTCGGAAGTGAGCCACACGTTAACTATAACAGAATCTTATTGTCGACTGTGCTTCAAGGCAGCACTTCGTTTGATGATATTGCGATAAATGATCGAAACTGGTATACGAAGAATGATATCCAATTGTTTACAGGGGAAACCGTTGTAAAAATCGATAAAGAGACCCGGAAGATAAAAACAGACAAAGAACGGGAAGTTTACTACGATAAGCTGATAATTGCCACAGGTTCTATCCCATTTATTCTTCCTGTTACCGGTGTTGATAAAGAAGGAGTTATTGCATTTCGAACGATTGAAGATTGCCAAAAGATGATTGAAACTTCACGTAAGCATAAAAAAGCAGTCGTAATCGGAGGCGGTTTATTAGGTTTAGAAGCTGCGAGAGGGCTGTTAAACCTCGGTATGGAAGTGAATGTCGTTCATATTGCTGACCATTTAATGGAAAGGCAGCTTGATTCAACTGCATCACTTTTGCTCCAAAAAGAGTTGGAAAACCAGGGAATGAACTTTCTTTTAAAAAAGGAAACACAGGAGCTAATCGGTAACGAGCGTGTAGAGCGCGTCCTTTTTAAAGATGGAACGGAGCTGGAAGCAGATTTAGTCGTTATGGCTGCGGGAGTCAGACCGAATATTCATTTGGCCAAAGAAAGCGGAATTGATACAAATCGTGCCATTATTGTAAACGACTATTTAGAAACCAGCATCCCAAATATTTATGCTGTTGGTGAATGTGCTGAACATCAAGGGATTGTTTATGGACTGGTGAAACCCCTCTATGAACAAGGTGAAGTGCTGGCAAAGCATATTTGTGAGGTGAAATGTAACGGATACCAAGGTTCGGTTCTTTCGACCCAGTTGAAAATATCAGGAGTTGAGTTATTCTCCGTTGGAGATTTCCTTGGTGATGATACAACGAAATCAATCACAACTTTTGATGAATTAGATGGTGTTTATAAAAAGGTGGTATTTCAAGGAAGAAAAATCATAGGTGCGGTTCTGTATGGAGATACAAAGGTCAGTTCACGATTACTCGATATGATTTTAAAGCGGCAAGAAGTATCGTCAGAGGAAAAGCGTGCACTGTTCCAATCACCAAGTACGGATGAGGGATTAATCGCTTCTATGGCAAATCATGAAATCATTTGCAATTGTAATGCTGTTTCAAAAGGGGCAATCATTGAAGCGGTTCAAGATAAGGGATTAACAACAGTGGAACAAGTTAAACAATGCACAAAGGCTTCCGGTTCTTGCGGTGGATGTAAGCCGGCAGTGACGGAGCTTTTGGCATATATTCAAAATAATCATTTTGAACAGGCTGAGAAACAAAAGGCATTGTGTTCATGTACGACATTAACGGAAGATGAAGTCGTGTATAAAATGCAGCTCCAAGACTTAACCTCTGTTCAAGAAGCGATGGATGTTCTTGAATGGGGAAATAGCGAAGGTTGTTCAACATGCCGGCCAGCCCTTAGCTATTATTTAGGGATGATTCACCCAGAGTACGAGAACAGACAGCAAACTCTTTTCATAAACGATAAAAAGAATGCAACAGTTCAAAGTGATAACCGATACTCTGTTATCCCGCAAATGTACGGCGGAATGACGAATGCGAAAGACTTGCGAAAAATTGCAAATGTTGCAGATAAATATGATATATCTCATGTGGCGATAACGAGTGAACAACGGATTCATTTAATGGGTGTGAAAAAAGAAGATCTCCCAAATGTGTGGGCTGATTTAGACATGCCATTAAGTTCGAAATATGGTAACACCGTTCAAAACGTCAAAACATGTATCGGTGAACATGTTTGCTCTTGTGATAAACAGCAATCCCTTTTACTTGCTATTGATTTGGAAAAAAGATTAGAGCATGTATCAACACCTTACCGTATAAAGATGGGCATATCTGCTTGTATGCATAACGGTGCAGGTTCAACAACGAAAGATATAGGTGTTATGGGCATTGACAGGGGTTGGGAAATATATGTGGGCGGAAGCAGCGGGCGTAATGTACGTGCCGGTGAACTGTTATGTGTAGCTGGGACAAATGAAGAAGCAATTGAAATCATCATCGGTTTTATTCAATATTATCGAGAAACGGCCAATTACTTAGAACGGACTTGGCAATGGATTGAACGAGTGGGTTTAATTCATGTTAGAGAAGTATTATTTGATAATGAACTTAGTCAGCAACTATCTCAACGATTGGAAATGGCGTAGGTCAGAGAATGAACTAAGTGGAAAATACCTTTTAAAGGACGACCTAGATAGACGGATAAATGTTTGTACAATGAAAAAATCCAAAGAAATCCATGAGTAAAGGGTGAGGAGCTTTGACTGAATTATTATTAAAGTATTTCCGCACGAAGCAACAGGAGGTCCAATCAGAAAAACACTATGATACACAATGTCCATTTTGCAGTATGCAATGTAAGATGCAACTGTTGGAACAAACAATAGTTACAAGAAAAAAGTATTTGACGATCGGAAAAGATAATCCAGCCTCAGAGGGTCGCTTATGCATTAAAGGAATGAATGCACACCAACATGCATTGCATAACGAACGAATTAAATACCCATTATTAAAAAAAAATGGTGAATTTATTCGCATATCTTGGAAGGAAGCATTGAATCACATTAAAGAAAATTTCACTAAGATTCAAGCGGAAGATGGTGTAAATGCATTATCTGTTTATGGGAGTGCATCCATTTCAAATGAGGAAGCATATTTGCTTGGTAAATTTGCAAGAGTAGCTTTAAAAACAAAGTATATAGATTATAATGGCCGTTTGTGCATGTCCGCAGCAGCTTCGGCGGCAAGCCAAACATTTGGTATGGATAGGGGCCTAACCAACAGTTTATCAGAGGTTCCGTTCACAAAGTGCATTATCTTGGCGGGCACGAATATTGCGGAATGCCAGCCGACAATCATGCCGTACTTTGAGAAGGCGAAAGAAAATGGGGCATATATTATTGCTGTAGATCCACGAGAAACAGCAACAACGAAAATGGCCGATTTACATCTAAAAGTAAAACCGGGGATGGATGCCGCCTTGGCAAACGGATTATTGAAAGTGATCATTGAAGAGGATTTTACTGATGAAGCATTTATCCGGGGACGTGCAAATGGCTACAACGAAGTTAAAGAGTATGTTACATCTTTAAAGTTGGAAGAAATTGCAGAAATGACAGGGGTTCCTAGCGACCAAATTCAAAAAGCGGCTGCAATGTTCGGGAAAGTAGAATCAGGAATGATTTTTACAGCAAGGGGCGTTGAGCAGCAAACAGATGGTTCAGCTGCCGTTCGTAATTTTCTTAATATTCTTATTGTTACAGGGAAAATCGGAAAAGTGAATTCGGGCTATGGAGCTATTACTGGACAGGGGAATGGGCAGGGAGCAAGAGAGCATGGCCAAAAGACAGACCAGCTGCCGGGGTATCGTATGATTGAAAATGAGGAACACAGATTACATATTGCAAGAGTATGGGGAATCGATGAGGCTGATTTGCCACGTAAAGGTGTCTCAGCATACGAAATGATAGAGAAGATAGATGAAGGTGAAATTACCGGCATGTTTTTAATGTGTTCCAATCCAATTGTTTCAAATCCAAATGCTAACTTTGTCAAAAAGGCTTTGAAAAAATTAAAGTTTCTTGTCGCAGTAGATATGTTCGTTTCTGAAACTGCAAAATTGGCTGATTTAATTTTACCTACTTCGTCTTATTTAGAGGATGAAGGAACGATGACAAATTTAGAAGGACGGGTAACGTTGCGGGAAGCAAGTTTTTCATCACCTGGGGAAGTGAAGCATGATTGGCAAATCATTTGTGATATAGCAAAAGCTCTTGGAAAAGGGGAGCATTTTCCCTTTCAATCTGCAAATGAGATTTTTGAAGAATTAAGAGTGGCAAGCCGCGGGGGAACCGCTGATTATTATGGTATAACGTATGATCGATTAAGAAAAGAAGGAGGCATTTTGTGGCCATGCCCATCCATTGACCATAAAGGGACAAAAAGGTTATTCGAAACGGCTTTTGCCCACCCGGATGGAAAGGCGGCCATGGTTGTGGTTAATAATGTGCCTCTTGTTCCAAAAGAACAGCCGTGTACGGATTTTCCACTTTATTTAACAACAGGAAGAATCATGTCACATTATTTAACAGGAGTGCAAACGAGAAAAAGCTCATCATTAGCCGCAAGAAATTTTGAATCATTTATGGAAATCCATCCGGAAACAGCCGAGAAATATCATATTCCAGACAATTCTTTGGTGAAAATCGAATCAAGGCGGGGAAGTATTGTTGTAAGAAGCAAATGGTCAGCTACCATTCGCCATGATACTATATTCGTTCCTTTTCATTGGGCAGACTCACAAAATGTCAATCACCTTGTTTCACAGGATTTAGACCCGACATGCAAAATGCCTGGCTTTAAAGTCAGTGCTGTAAAAGTACATCCTATAGTTGAGTTAACGTCTAATTAAAGGGAGGTTTTCCTCCCGTTCATCATAATTTTTTTAGGTTCAATCATAATCGAATAGTAGCGCTTAACCACACAGTATTCCATATCAAATGACTAAAAACAAAAGGGGAAAAAGGATGGAAAAAGGTAAGGTCTATATTGTTGGTGCTGGACCTGGTGATCCGGACTTAATTACTGTCAAGGCAACCAAATGCATCGCGGAAGCGGATGTCATCTTGTATGATCGATTGGTAAATCGTGAATTGCTTTTATACGGTAAACCTGAAGCTGAATACATTTATTGCGGTAAAGCTCCTGGTAAACATTGTGTCTCTCAAGAGGACATTCATCAATTGTTAATTAGTAAATCAATAGAAGAAAAAACGATCGTCCGTCTTAAAGGGGGGGATCCTTTCATCTTTGGACGAGGCGGTGAGGAAGCGGAAGTGCTAGTAGAGCACGGAATTCAATTTGAAATAGTTCCTGGAATCACATCCGGAATCGCTGCCCCAGCTTATGCAGGAATTCCTGTGACTCACAGGGAATGGGGGAGTTCCTTCGCAATTGTCACAGGACACTGTGTGACCGGCATACCTGATAACATCAACTGGCATCATTTGACACATGGTGTTGACACCATTGCTATTTATATGGGTATTAAAAACCTTCCTTATATTTGTAAACAATTACGCTCTTGCGGAAAGAAGCCTGAAACTGCGATTGCTGTCATTGAACAAGGAACGACGGGTTTTCAACGAACTTTTACAGGAACAATCGATTCAATAGTGGCGATCGTTACAAGAGAACAGGTTGCCAATCCCGCCATGATTGTAATAGGAGAAGTGGTGAAGTTGTCCGAGAAATTATCATGGTTTTCAGAGAAGACAAAAGATAAGGAGTTCGCGTAGAAGAGGGATGATTAGTAAGAAAACTCTTACTGTTAGAGAATGGAAAACTGGACATGAAAGTCATCATGTCCAGTGTATCATTGTTAATAGCTATTTTATAAATGCAAGGTGAAATTGTGACCTGGTTAATCGAAGTCTGGAATATGGAAATTTATAGTACTTATTGAATCGGCTAATAATTCCGGTTGATTGGTTAAAATCAATTACGTAAGCCAAAATGTGCATTTAATTGACCCTGCAGCATTTTTTTTCGCATTTTTTCCTGTTCAATTTTTCTGTTCTCTTTTAATTTTTCTTGTCTAATTTCATTGGTTTGCACTCCATCCTCTATTTTATCGGCGATTTCCACTAATGCCTTGACGTCGGAAAAAGAGTATTTACGGTTACCACCCTTAGACCTTTCGGGGAAAACGAGTTTTCTTTCTTCATAATACCGAATTTGTCTATCGGATAGTCCGGTTAATTCTCTTACCACTCCTATGGAAATTACTTTTCTGTCTATATAAGATTCTTTTTGCTGGACGATGAAAATCACCTCATTTTTGATTTATGCTAGATCAATAAGAATATTATATCCTAATTTTCTGAATATTTGTAATAAAAACTAACATTAATTATTAATTTTCGGAAATCATGTAAGATTTTATGACACACTTGTTGTTATAAATAGTGACGTCACCTATAATCAAACATATAATCCTTTCAAAAAAATCTTATTGGAGGACAAAACATGTCTAAGCAGAAATTGGCACTCATTGGGAATGGTATGGCTGGAGTAAGATGTATAGAAGAAATTTTGAAAATTCAACCAGAAAGGTTTGAGGTGACTGTCTTCGGAAGTGAGCCACATCCGAATTATGATCGAATCCAACTATCGAATGTATTGCAAGGGGCTACGACGATAGATGATATTACAATAAATGATTGGAACTGGTACAAAGAGAACAATATTACACTTTTTTCAGGTGAAACGGTCACAAACATCGACACCACAAAGCAAATCATATATTCAGACGCAAATCGTGAAGTCGAATATGATCAATTAATTTTAGCTACCGGATCAATCCCTTTCATACTACCGATAAAGGGGGCTGACAAAAAAGGAGTGACAGCCTTTCGAAATATTGAAGATTGTGAAAAAATGATTGAATATTCAAAAAATAACAAAAAGGCTGCAGTCATTGGTGGAGGATTACTGGGTCTTGAAGCAGCCAGGGGTCTTTTGAATCTAGGTATGCAGGTAGATGTTATTCACCTTTCAGAATATTTGATGGATAGGCAGTTAGATCCAACAGCAGGAAAAATGCTGCAAAGGGAACTTGAAAGCCAGGGAATGAATTTTCATCTTGGGAAACAGACTCAGGAGGTTTTAGGTGACATTGGTGTCAAAGGATTACGTTTTAGTGATGGCGTGGAAATTAGCGCCGATTTAGTGGTCATGGCAGTTGGGATTAAACCAAATGTTCAAATGGCCCAAAATTGCGGCATCCCTGTCAATCGAGGAATTATCGTGAACGATTATATGGAGACAAGGATCCCAAATATTTATGCGGTTGGTGAATGTGCGGAACACCGTGAGATGGTGTATGGTTTGGTAGCTCCCCTCTATGAACAAGGCAAAGTATTAGCCAAAAGGATTTGCGAGCTGGAAGGCAAAGCATATGAGGGTTCAGTGTTGTCTACTAAGTTAAAAGTATCTGGTGTAGATGTATTTTCGGCTGGAGAAATTTTCGAGGATGTAAAAGCCAAATCAATCAAGGAATTTAATGAATGGAATGGTACTTACAAAAAAGTAATGATTCGAAATGGGAAAATTTCTGGTGCTGTATTATTCGGGGATACAAAAGAAAGCAATAACCTATTGAGCATGATCAATAAAAATGCCGACGTTTCAGAATATTTAAAAGTAGGAACAAGTGGAGAACCGAGTGTTAGTCTGGTCGCGTCGATGTCACATGAAGAAATCATCTGTGGTTGTAATGGTGTAACGAAGGGCGATATTGTGACGGCTATCGAATCTAATGGTTTAACTAGTATTGAGGAAGTTAAAGGCTGCACAAATGCTTCGAGATCATGCGGGGGATGTAAGCCGTTAGTCGCTGATATTCTCGAGCTGACATTGGGCGCTGAATTCAGTGAATTAAACCAAAAGGAATCCATATGTACGTGCACCACTTTATCCAGAGATGAGGTTGTCGCTGAAATACGCGAAAAAAATCTGACCCATACTCGGGAAGTCATGAATGTTCTCGGCTGGAATACAAGTGATGGATGCTCGAAGTGTAAACCGGCACTGAACTATTACTTAGGCATGATCCATCCTGTTGAATATGAAGATGAAAAGGAATCCCGCTATGTCAATGAAAGGTTACATGCAAATATTCAAAAGGATGGCACATTTTCCGTTGTGCCAAGAATGTATGGGGGCGTCACTAATCCTGATCAATTACGGAAAATAGCAAATGTTGCCGATAAGTATAATGTCAAGTTACTTAAGGTTACAGGCGGGCAAAGAATAGATTTGTTCGGTGTTGAAAAAGAAGACCTTCCAAAAGTATGGGCTGACCTGGATATGCCTTCTGGATATGCTTATGGAAAAACCCTTCGAACTGTGAAAACATGCGTTGGTGAAAACTTTTGCCGCTTTGGCACTCAAGATTCAATTGGGCTAGGCATTGCCCTGGAGAAGAAATTTGAACGTGTAGGCACACCGCATAAGGTTAAGATGGCCGTGTCGGCATGTCCTCGTAATTGTGCTGAATCCGGTATAAAAGATCTTGGTGTTGTCGGTGTTGACGGTGCATGGGAAATTTATATCGGCGGCAACGGCGGGACCCATTTAAGAGCTGCTGAATTATTATGCAAAGTGAAAACAAGTGATGAAGTAATTGAAATTACAGGTGCATACATCCAACATTATCGAGAGACTGCCAATTATTTAGAAAGAACGTCTGTCTGGGTGGAGCGTGTAGGGTTCGATACCATTAAGGCGATTATTGGTGATAAGCAAAAAAGGATTGAGCTTAATGAACGTTTAGATGAGGCCTTAGCGGTATTGCAAGAACCGTGGAAAGAAATCATTGAGAGTAATGCGATCCAAACCGGTTTATTTCAAAAAGTGAAAATTCCAGCTATATCAAATAAATGAATAGGGGGAAGCCTAAATGAGGAAAACTCTTCAAAAGATAAAGGTTTCAACAGTAAATGAGATGCCAAAAAACCTGGGGAAAACAGTAACCATAGGCTCTTATGAAATTGCTCTTTTTCATTTAGCAAATGGTGAATTCCGGGCTATTGAAAATCGTTGCCCCCATAAAGGTGGAGTTCTGGTGGAAGGCATTGTGAGTGGTGATCACGTCTTTTGCCCGATGCATGACTGGAAAATCAGTATCAAAAATGGAGAAGTCCAAAAACCTGATAATGGTTGCGTAAAAACATTCAATGTTGAAATAGAAGATGGTAATGTTTATATCGTTTTATAAAAATGAAGATAACCCGTTACTCTGGATAGTCTCTTATAGGACTATCCTTCTTTTCTATGCAGAGCTATGAACCAAATTCTCCCGACGAATTAAATTGATAAATATTACCAAAACAAATATAATTTCTAGTAAAGGAATGACTTCATTAAACGAAATGATGTAAACGATTTCAACTAGAAATTTTTATAAATGAATAGGGGAAAGGTTGGCGTTTTTATGAACAAATTATCTGTTGGCGTTTTTACCTTTATGCTGTATTTTGTTCCTTTATCAAGTACTTCACCTGGATTAGCAGAAGTAAAACCAGATTACAAGCTTTATGTGATGGCCCCATTGGGTGAAATAACAGATTGGGAGGCATTCGAAGCAGAGCTGACCCAGTTAAAGGAAAATGGAGTATATGCAATAACGACAGATATCTGGTGGGGATTAGTCGAGAGTAAAAAAGATAATCAGTTTGATTGGTCCTATTATAAAAAATATGGGGAAACAGTGAGAGCTTCCGGTTTAAAATGGGTGCCCATTTTGTCTACACATCAATGCGGAGGTAATGTGGGGGATGATTGTAACTATCCCATCCCAAGTTGGCTCTGGAATAAAGACACTGCAGAGAACATGGCATTCAAGAGTGAAAGTGGTTTCTGGAATAAGGAAGTACTTGCTCCTTGGTGGGAAGGTACAGCCGAACAGTACAACGAATTGTATAAATCCTTTGCAGAGAACTTTGCTGATAAGAAGGATCTAATAGCTAAAATATATCTAAGTGCAGGACCAGCTGGGGAACTAAGATACCCCTCTTATCAAAATGCTGATGGCTGGGATTATCCTGAAAGGGGACAGCTTCAAGTTTATACAGAAGGAGCAAAACGGGATTTCAGGCTTGCAATGAGAGAAAAATATTCAACGATAAAAAAATTAAATGCTGCTTGGGGCAAAACGTATAAAAACTGGAATGAGATTCAGCCGCCAGGAAACGGAGATGAATTTTTCACTAAGGGCGGAGCAATCGATACACAATTTGGATACGACTTCATGCAGTGGTATCAAGGGGCACTCGAAAAGCATCTTGCAAAAATCTCTAAATTTGCCCATAAACATTTTGATAAAGTCTTTGGCGTGCCAATTGGAGCTAAAATCTCAGGAGTCCATTGGAAAATGAATGATCCAGTACTGCCGCATTCTGCAGAGTATAGTGCTGGGTACTATAATTACTCCCAATTATTGAATCAATTCAAGAAATCAAATATGGCCCTCACGTTCACCTGTTTAGAAATGGGAGATCAAGACGCACATACTGCACCATCCTATAGCGCTCCTAAAACGTTGGTGACGCATATTGCCTCTCTAGCTAATGAAAAAGGAATTTCCTTAAACGGGGAAAACGCACTCCCGCTGATCAACAATGAAGGGGGCTTTGACAATATAGCAGAAATGGTTTTTAACCATGGTTTTGAGGGTTTTACCTTACTAAGGATGTCCTATTTATTCGACGATGAAGGAAATCCAACAAATGAGTTCAGGATGATGGCTGATAAATTGGAAGGCAAGTCGATTCCAGTTACATTCACAGTTGAAAATGTACCTGTCACACAGGGAGTTTACTTAATTGGGGATAGAGGAGAAATCGGCAGATGGAATCCTGAAGATTACGAATATAAACTCACTCAAAGCACAGAAGGCAGTTGGAGTGGAACATTCCGTTTAGCTGCAGATCGATTCTATGAATTCAAGTTCGTCATAAAAGATGAAAATGGCAATATAACTTGGCAAGAAGGGGAAAATAATAGTTATAAAACACCTTTGAATGGAGAAGGAAACTATAAAACTTCATGGTAAAAGGATATTTATGTCCTGAGATAAAATCAGTATGTCTAACTAAGTAGGGATTTTGGAAATAATATAAGGTATTGAAAGTGCATCACAAGTTAGGGTAATAATACAATCCTGAAGCCAAGTACACTGTATATTTGCGTACTGTCCCCAATATTGGGGACAAATTATTTTTAAGACTTAAATGATCTGTACTTACATTAAATAGACATGTGGACTATTTTTAGGACAAAACAACAAGAAAGGGAGGAATTTAATGAAGACAATGATTACATGGACAGGGGACATGGCTTTTTCTGGCACAACTCCGTCGGGACACGAAATAAAGATGGATGCTGCCGAAGAAGTGGGAGGAAAAAATAGTGGAGCAAGACCCACTGAGTTACTTTTGCATTCTCTTGCAGGGTGCACAGGTATTGATATTGTAATGATTTTAAAAAAAATGCGATTTGAAACAAATGCCTTTCAAATAGAGATAGAAGGGTCAAGGTCAGAAAATCACCCTAAACGGTTTACCGATTTTCATATCCACTATTTATTGGAGGGTGATCTGCCTGAAGATAAAGTGGTCCGTGCAATACAATTATCCAAAAATACGTACTGTTCAGTATATCACTCATTAAATGCCAACATTAAAATCAGCTATTCGATAAATGGTGTTAAAGGAAAACAGGGATTATAACGTTTAATTTAAGGGCTATCATTTATCAGCCATTTGTTTATACATCCTTGTATGAAAAACAGCCTTCATTTGTTAACGGAGGCTGTTTTTTGACTGAAATGAGTATCCATGATTCAGGATATCATCTATTCGTGCAAAGCTCAGAAACTCTCTTTATGTTAATCAAGCCGTATTCTTAAGAAAAAATCAACCTCCAATTTCTTTTAAGGGTAACAGAACTCCATTTTCTGGAAAGAAAGGGTTTATTTAGTCAGCAAGTAATCAAATTGTAATCGTTTGTCATTGGAATACCCTTGATGTTAGGAGTTTATCGATATAAACTTTATATACTATTGAGGAGTGGTTAAGTTGAAAGAGATAACAATTGACAAATTAATTTTTAAAAATCATTTATCGATGATTGAACAATATTCATTGAAAGATTTCATGTTTAAGTGGCTCGGCAGCCCCGAAGAAGGATTAGATGATCTTCTTCCGCTTAAATACACAGATCAAGTTTTTGCAAAAATGGAAACGACATTGGATACAAAAATAAAGATCAACGGAGATGAAACCTTCAGATATGTCACCATTACGGAAGATAATCAAATTGTAATAGGTGGCTTAGACTCGAATCAAGAGTTAAAGTTTAGAATTGTTTCCCTTGAAGAGCGTTTGAAAAGCTATTAAAAATTTAAGGTTTAGCATTGTATAATTTTCAAACTGAATCATATTTTCAGATAAAAGTATAAGGCCGTTCCTATTAAAGGAATGGCCTTTTTAAGGTATTTTTATTTTTTTCATCTCATTAAGAGCAGCGTCAAATACCATTTAAGGTTCTGAACTGTACTCGAAAGTAAAGGAAATCTTACCTTATGCCAGTTAATCGAGTAATTCTTTAAACTCGTGATATTTTTTGGATTAATTTAACAAAATATAAACGATTATTGATTTGGCTTAGTGTATTATAAAGTAATGAAGTCGATTAAAACATTTGGGGGGAATTGAGATGAGCGAGACGGTAGGAAGTTCAATAAAAACACTTTTGAAAGAAACGTTTGAAGGACCGGGAAATGAAGGGAGCTATTATACTGATTCAAGACCGAATACAGGGGTTTTTGGGACACTTGATGGTTTAACCGCAGAAGACGCTTCACGTTCCATAAATGGATCAACCATTGCTGCTCATTCTGACCACATACGGTATTATTTATGGGTGATCCGAACAATGATCAGCGGTGCAGACTTCGAAAAAGATTGGGACGCAAGCTGGACCATTACTACTGTTGATGAGGTGAAATGGGCGGAAATCAGGGAGGGATTACATAAAGAATATATAACTCTTTTCGCAGAAATCGATACAATCGATTTAGGAAAATGGCTGACAAATGTAAATGCTACCATTGCCCACTCGGCTTATCACCTTGGAGCGTTACGGCAAATGTTAAAAAGCCTTGAAATAGAAAAATAATCTAACATAATGAGAGTATGTAAAATGATTGGAAAGTAGGAGCACTCGCTTTCCGGGGGCAGTCCGGGAGCCTCCTTGGCGCTCTTGCGCCTGCGGGGTCTCCCCTGGACGCGCTTTTCCCGCTTATAGAAAAACTGCAGGTAAACTCGCTTTTCAGTGAGTTTGTCGACCAAATGGAATGGCCCCATCTCCTACCCTTTTCATGATTTAATCTAGGGGATTTTTACCACATTTTAAAAACAAAACTTGATTATCCTTCATGTATTTTTACTGTTTTATATGATGAAAAATCTTGGATCTTTTTATTTGTGGGTTTGTAAAATCTGATTGTTGATTTCTATTATCATATACTTGAATGAAGTCATTATTAATTTCATACTTAGGTCGTCCGAATCTCACTCCGTTATTCTTTGCCACTTAAATTCCTTCAGCCTCTCGTTGCTTATTTTTTTTAACGTTCTTGCTCAGCCACGTATGAAAGCAGAGTAAAAAAATGGTCCTCTATTTATTTTCCAATATCACCCATACCTCTGGATTTCCTACTATTAAAATGTGTTTCATTTTCAAGTGCCACAATATCTGATTCAGACCTCGAGTAATATACTTAGATTCTCGAATGATACCTTCATAATCTCTACTCTTTAGGCCGGATAAATTCTTTTCCACTTTGCTTATCAAAAAAAATATCGTTGCTCAATTCCAAGTTCACGAAATTTTTTAAGCTGCAGTTCTGGATTCTGATTTTTGCTGCAACATGAGCATATCCAATTATCAAAAATAGCAACTAACAATATTGGTTATTCATGTTAAATTCATGGTTTGTGAAGAAATGTACTTTAACTAATGGGGAAGTTTAGTTGTAAAAGGATTTAATAAATTTGAAACTTTATCTATTGAACAAATAATAAAAAAGGAATCTATATACTTGATGATAAGAGAATAAAACAAATACCGTGATGTCAATAATAAAATTGACAGGACACCAATTGGTGTCATATAATAAAAGACACCAACTAGTGTCCAATAAAGGGGGGGGATTTTGAACGAGCAAAATCAAAATCAAGAGCGTGATATTTATGTAGCCATCGCTGACCCAACAAGACGTAAATTGCTACATTTGTTGGCGGACGTGGAAGAATTGCCACTCAATGAGTTGACCGTTCATTTTGAAATGGGTCGTACTGCGGTTTCAAAGCATTTGGCAATCCTTAAAGAGGCTCATCTTGTAATCAGCAGAAAGGTCGGCAGGGAAACGCGTTATCGGCTTAATGCTGCCCCGTTGAGGGAAATTGAAGATTGGGTATCGTTTTACAGGAAATTCTGGAGTGAAAGAATATTGCTTTTAAATCAAATATTAGAGGAGGAACAAAAGATGAATTTAACAGTATCACAAGATTTTAATTTTAAGAGCCCAATCGAGAAGGTATGGCTCGCCTTAACGGATGCAAATACTCTTGCGAAGTGGGTAATGACTAATGATATTAAACCTGTCGTCGGACATAAATTTCAGTTTCGGAATGAACAGTGGAATTTAGTTATCGATTCCGAAGTTCTTGAAGTGGAGGAGCCTTATAAATTATCTTACACTTGGGTTGGTGGCGGGATAAACACTACAGTCACATGGACATTAAAGCACGAGGATGGAACAACCTATTTACATCTTGAACAATCAGGATTCGAAAAAGAAGATCAAGCGTTCAATGGTGCGAAATATGGTTGGGCGAAAATGGGCGAAGAACTTAAAAAAGTGTTAGTGGAAATGTAAGATCAAACCTCTGAACCTGTTTTTTAGTTTTTAGCTAACGTTTAAGAAAAGCAAACTGCTCGGAAAGAGGAGTGTTCCGTGATGACAAATATTATGAATCCTAAGGTTGATGAATTTTTAAGTAAAGCTAAAAAATGGAAAGAAGAATATGAGACGTTGAGAAATATCGTTCTTGACTGTGAGCTGACCGAAGAATTTAAGTGGATGCATCCTTGTTACACGTTTGAGAAAAAAAACATAGTTTTAATACATGGATTTAAAGAATATTGTGCGCTTCTGTTTCACAAAGGTGCCTTGTTACAGGATGCCCATGGGGTACTAATCCAACAAACGGAGAATGTACAGGGCGCGCGCCAGATTCGGTTCACCAATGTTCAAGAAATAGTTGCAACGGAAACCATTCTGAAAGCCTATATTCATGAAGCCATTGAAGTTGAAAAAGCCGGTTTGGAAGTGAAGTTTAAAAAAAATACAGAATTCATAATTCCTGAAGAACTTCAAAATAAATTTGATGAAACCCCTCCCTTGAAAACTGCTTTTGAAGCATTGACCCCAGGACGGCAAAGAGCATACATTCTTTATTTCTCTCAACCCAAACAATCCAAAACTCGAGAGTCAAGAGTTGAAAAATTTATGCAGAATATTCTCAATGGTAAGGGATTAAAGGATTAGTATAATCGATAAGAAAAAAAGTAATAATCTTCAACAAAACCACCTAATAAAAATAATGTGTTATTCCATTATAGGGTGCTTTAACAAAAAAGCCCAATTTCTCAATTTTAATACAGAGAAATTGGGTTTTTTTGAAATTTCGATTTAGGAAAATGGCTGACAAATTTAAATGCGACCACTCCCCACTCGGTTTATCATCTTGGAGCGTTACGGCAAATGTTAAAAAGTCTCGAAATTGAAAAAAATTTTACATATTGAAGGTTTGAATGATTGGAACGTAGGGCACTCGCTCTTCTGCGGACGGAGACTCTCGGCGCCTATGGGTTCTCCCTTGGACACGCTTTTCCCGCTGGAGTCTCGTACCTTCCGTTCCAAACAACTGTATTTTTTTAAAAAAACTCAAGGCAAACTAGCGTTTCTTTAAATTTATCAATATCAGGAGGTTCCGAATGGTCTAATTCAAACCATGATTTAAAAGAAGACTTGTTTATCCTTCTGTTTTTTACTTTTTTAGAATGAACCCCTCATTAGATTGAAGAAATATGCGACACTCCTGCCGAATAACTGGCTAGCCGAGACCCCACAGACGCTTGCGTTGAGGAGGCTCGGCAGACAGTCGGCGGAAAGGGAGCGGGTTTCTGAAATCAACTGGCTCTTTTTAGCAAACTGGCTCTTCTTCGTTTTGACGACAGTCTAAAAAAGGCCGATAAATAGTGACTTTTTAGTATGTCGACAAAAGGAGGTTCGGAATGCTCGTACACCGAACCATGATCTTAAAGAAAGACTTGTTTATCCTTCTGTTTTTTACTTTTTTAGAATGAACCCTTATTAGATTGAAGAAATATGCGACACTCCTGCCGAATAACTGGCTAGCCGAGACCCCACAGACGCTTGCGTCGAGGAGGCTCGGCAGACAGTCGGCGGAAAGGGAGCGGGTTTCTGAAATCAACTGGCTCTTTTTAGCAAACCGGCTCTTCTTCGTTTTGACGACAGTCTAAAAAAGGCCGATAAATAGTGACTTTTTAGTATGTCGACAAAAGGAGGTTCGGAATGCTCGTACACCGAACCATGATCATAAAGAAAGACTTGTTTATCCTTCTGTTTTTTACTTTTTTAGAATGAACCCTTATTAGATTGAAGAAATATGCGACACTCCTGCCGAATAACTGGCTAGCCGAGACCCCACAGACGCTTGCGTCGAGGAGGCTCGGCAGACAGTCGGCGGAAAGGGAGCGGATTTCTGAAATCAGCTGGCTCTTTTTAGCAAACCGACTCTACTTCTACTTTAATTTTGCTAAACACCCTTAGCTAGGTTAGGACAGGTTATGCATTCAGAAACGCACAGCTTTTTGTAAGTTATTGTTGGATTGTGTCAAATTATACTAAGAATTCATTACAATTTAAAGGGTTCAAGTCCTAATTGGAGAAGTATATTAACATGATGTTTTTAGCCGAGGATTACTGACTGCAAGGATTTTGACGTAGAAGGAGGGCTCTTAATTAAAAAGCAGCTGTTTAAACTAAGTATATTTTGCTTTATAATCTTTGTTCAAACGTTTTGGCCTCCCGCTGTTTTTGCTGAACAAAAAACATTTATAATTGCTGGAGAAAGTGCTCTTCCTCCGTTTTCATTTGAAAATGAAGCTGGTGAGCTGACAGGGATCAATATTGATTTAATGGAGGAAATAGCAAAATATAATGGCGTAGATTTCAAATATATTCCGATGAGGATGGAAGAAGCCGAAAAAGCCTTAAGTAATGGAACAATTGATGCAATTGTTGGAAGTACCTATAATACCGAAAAAGACAACCAACTTGACTTCACTCAATCCTATTTTACAATGTCTCAATCAATAATCATTCCTAGTAAAAAGAAACAGGATATTCATGCGTTAACGGATCTACGTGAATCACATGTTGTCCTTGACCATAACACTCCAGTAATCAGTACATTTCTCAATATGAGGAATACAAATTTAACGACCGTTTCGAATCAATACTCGGGTATTTTAACATTATTGAACAACCGTGCAGATGTATTCATCGGGAACAAATGGACTGCAGATTTCTATTTGAAAAAGTTCCGTCAAGAAAAGAATTACATCATTCTCGATGAAGTCATTGAACCTGCGGATTATACGATTGCAGTGAAAAAAGGGAATCAATCACTTCTTTTCATGATGGACAATACACTCACAGAACTTAAAGCAAATCGAAATATCAATGGGATAATCGATAAATGGGTTATGCCACAATCCAATCAAAAAATTGCTAGGCTGGAGCAATTCATATTTTGGTTGATCATAACCTTAACTGCCGTGGCTCTTATCCTTCTAATCATTTACATATGGAATCAAAGGCTAAAAAAATCCGTTCATAACCAGACGTTGAAATTACATTTATTAAATAAGGATTTAGAGAAACAAAGGCAAAACATCGCAAATGCTGAAGCGTTCAAAGATCAAATCTTAAACAATATCAATACTGGCATCATAACATTCGATCTCGATTTCATGATTACCAGCTGCAATGCAAAGGCATCTGACATTCTCAACATTTCCAAGGAAATGATTCTGAATCTTATGAATCATTCACGATTAATGAAGAATTTCGAAGCTTTCCATCAAGAACAAAATGAGAATAATCGTACGGGTTCTTTTCGTATCTTGGTTTTAAATGAGGAAAATGAACAAAAGGTAATTTCATATTCGATGCATAAGATGTTCAATTCTGAAGATATACAAACCGGATACTTACTTTCAATGAATGATGAGACGGAAAAGAAAACATTGGAGAAAAAATTGGTCACACAAGAAAAATTGCACGCTCTTGGTCAACTAGTTGCAGGTGTAGCACATGAAATCAGAAATCCTTTGACATCGATTAAAGCATTCATTGATTTACTTCCGAGTAAATATGATAATCCTCAATTCCGACAAGTTCTAATGGAACACTTGCCTTCTGAAGTTAACCGTTTGAATGCTATTGTTACCGATTTAATTGAATATGCACGTCCGCGTCCGCCAAATATTACAAATTGCCACGCTAATGAACTTATATCATTACTTGCTTTTCATAAGGTGACAATGGAAAAAAACCAAATAAATTTCGAGCAGACGATTGAGGAAAACCTTATTTTTTATATAGATTTACAACAAATTCAACAGGTACTGCTTAACTTGGTGTTGAATTCGATTCATGCCGTAGAAGAAACAAAGGAAAAGACCATTAAAATCACCATTGATAAAGAGAACGAAAAGACAGGGCGGATTACCATATCCGATACGGGAAAAGGGATGAAACAGGAGGAATTGAACCATATTTTCGAGCCTTTTTTCACAAATAAAGAAAAGGGCGTCGGTTTGGGACTTACGTTATCGTATAGGCTAATTAAAGAAAATAACGGGGATATCCATGTGAAAAGTTATCCTAATTCAGGAACAAAATTCACTATTTTACTACCTTTATATATCGAATAGAAGCTTGGAAAGAGGAGGAGTACTATGAAAATGCATGTATTGGTGATTGATGATGAACCTGCTATTTGCACCGCTCTTAGCTTTGCATTGGAAGATTCTTATCAAGTTGTGACAACTACTGACCCGGATGAGGGTCTTCGTAAGATCGACAATCAGCCTATTGATATTGTGTTACTTGATTTGAGAATAGGAAATAAAAGTGGACTTGATGTCCTACAAAAAATCAAGCAAATAGCACCTAACATAACAGTCATCATGATGACTGCCTATTCATCGATTGAAACTTCAATCGATGCCATAAAAAAGGGGGCATACTACTATATTGAAAAGCCAATTAATATAGAAGAACTTTCTATGCTCTTGATGAGGGCAGCCGAATTCAAACAGATGTCCAATCAATTGGATACATTACATGAAGAATTAGAGATTCAAAAGGGATTTGGTAACTTCCTTGGTAACAGCAAGGCGATGCAGCGTATTTTCTCAATGATCGAAAGAGTGAAAGATATTGATTCCAGTGTTCTTATCACGGGTGAAAGTGGTACTGGAAAGGAGCTTGTAGCCCGAAACATCCATACGCTAGGAAGAAGGAAAAACAATCCAATGCAGATTGTCAATTGTGCAGCAATTCCTGAGATGCTGCTGGAATCTGAATTGTTCGGTTATGAGAAGGGAGCATTTTCCGGTGCAACACAGAGGAAGGATGGGAAATTTGTTGCTGCTAATGGAGGCATCCTTTTTCTGGATGAGATTAGTGAAATGCCCCTTCCTCTTCAAGCCAAATTATTACGAGTATTGCAGGAACGGGAAGTGACGCCTCTGGGATCTAATACAAAAATCTCATTGGATGTCCGTATTATAAGTGCAGCCAATAAAAACCTGGAACAAATGGTGATGGAAGGGGAATTTAGGGAGGATTTGTATTTCAGGCTAAATGTCATTCCCATCTCGATGCCGCCTTTAAGAGATAGAAAAGAAGATTTACCGATCCTTATGGATTATTTTATAAAAAAGCACGCTAAGGATATGAATCGGGAAGAAAAGATGTTCTCGGCAACCGCACGTCGGATTTTACTGGATTATCATTACCCTGGGAACGTTCGTGAGCTTGGTAACATTATAGAATATGCTGTTGCCCTATCAAACTCGAAAAGAATGGAAGAAACCGACTTGCCGCAATATGTTCAAGAACAGAAGTTCATTCTCCAGCCTGATGGCAATGACAATGATTTTAACAGTTTCAGGATTCCCATTGGCATTTCCATGAAAGAGATAGAAGAAAAAGTCATCACGGCGACTCTTCAATACTGTAAAAACCATCGGCAAAAAACAGCTCAAATCCTAAAAATTTCTGAAAGAAGCCTTCGTGATAAAATCAAGCTCATTTCAAAAGGAGAATAATGGCTTATCGTGTTAACCGGCAATTTTTTCTGGAAAACCGGAAAAAATTGCCGGTTTATACTTGTATAACATCCAAGAAATCGGCAGGATTTGCGTTTTATGGCAGAAAATCGACTTGGCATGGTATTTGCATCTAAATTCATTAAGAAAGGAGGGCCACGATGAAGAATGAAGCACTCTTTATAAAAGTCGCTTTGTTATTTTGTTTCATGACAGGATGTTCTTTTATGAATGAGCAGCAGGAAATATCTAAACCTGCTACCACCTTGATTCAGAGGCAACTAACTTCTGAAGGACAGGATTTAAATAATAGGATGCTAATCATTGGAACCGGGGATATGACAGGTGTTTATTTTTCATTAGGACAAAGATTATCAAATATGTATGAAAAATATGATGGAGCTGTGTCAGGTACCCAGGTAACCCAAGCTTCCATCGAAAATACTGAATTGGTTAGCCGCCATCGGGCAGAAATTGGTTTTACCACAGTGGATGTACTGGATTTGCCCGAAACGGATAAATCCAAGTTAAGAGCTTTAACGGCCCTATATTCCAATTATGTTCAACTTGTTACTACTAAACAAAATGATATTCATTCCTTAGAAGATTTAGTTGGTAAACGCATTAGTGTGGGAACGGCAGGAAGCGGTACAAGACTTATTGCAGAGCGGATACTGTTAGAATCTGATTTACCGACTGATCAATTGAATTTATCCTATCTTTCTTTTTCTCAATCTGCAGAAGCATTACGAAATGGTACCATTGATGCAGCTTTCTTTTCTTCGGGAATCCCGAATAATGAAATCGCTTTCATATCCACTCAGACGGAACTAACTTTCATTCCAATACCGGGAGACATCATTGAACGCCTCCAAAAACAATATGGAGTTTATACTCATAATGAAATTCCCAGAGATACATACAAGGGGATGAAAAAAAATGTCCAAACGATTTCAATTAAAAATGTCCTGGTAACCTACAAGGAAATGTCTGACCCTCATGCTTACAATCTTGTGAAAACATTATATGAACATCTGCCTGAACTGCAGCATACACATCCGGCTGCTTCTGATATTTCAATAAATGAAGCAACTAAACAAGTTCCACTTGATTTTCATCAAGGGGCCATGAATTATTTTACCGAACAAGGAATTATTGAAAATCAATGAAAAACGGGAGGTAATGACTATGAAAAAACTGTTGAGTCTTTTATCAATAATAGTATTAATCGCTCTTGCGGGGTGTGGTAATCCTACTCCGCAAAAACCGGGTGAATCCGTACAAACGAGTGCAGGTGAAAAAGGAGAGAAAAAAATAACGATAGCCGGTAATGGCGGAGTTATTGAAAGTGCCATCCGAGATGTGATCGCACCAAAGTTTAAAGAAGAAACAGGAATCACTGTTAATTATATTTCCGGTTTATCAGGTGAAATCCTATCCAAAGTGGAATTACAGAAGAACGCTCCGCAAATAGATGTTGCCCTTTTTGTACCGGTTGATGTAATTCGCGCTAAGGAGAAGGAACTGATCGTGCCAATTGATGAGTCCAATGTTCCCAATATGAAATCGGTTGATCCACGTTTCATTCCAGTTGAAAAAGCTGCCGCGCCAGCATTCGGCTTAGTCATTGCACCTGCATATAATACGGAAACCTTTAAAAAGAAAGGGTTAAAATCAATTGAATCATGGAATGATCTTGTCTCACCTGATTATGAGGGTAAAACGGCATTTTCAGATATTACGAATGACTGGGGTTTCAATACCCTTAATGGTCTGGCAATTTCAAACGGCGGCAGTACGGAAGACATGGAACCAGGTCTTAAAAAGGCAAAAGATCTTGCAGCGTATTCCAATACATTTTATAAAAACTCAACGCAAATGATGCCAGCTATCCAACAAGGAGCTGCTGACGTAACGGTCATGGGAAGTTATTCCATAGGTGAACTAGCCGTTTCAGGTATTCCTATTAAGATGGCCGTGCCTAAAGAAGGCGTGCCGCTTCAAGCTTTCAGTGCTGGTCTAGTGAAAAATACACCTAATAGCAAAGAAGCCCTAGAATTCATCAACTATGTAGTCAGTGAAGAAGCGCAAGCATTAATTTCCGAAAAAGGATTTTATCCGACGGTAGAAGGCATGAAAATTCCAGAGAAATATGAAGAGTCAATCGGACTTAAAGCAAGTGATAAAACATTCAAACCTGATTTCGTCAAGTTTGCCGAGATCCGTGCCGAGGTGTCAGACAGATGGGCGAAAGAGGTTACTCCTGAATTAGGGAAAAAACTCAAATAAAAAGGAGCGTGTTGATCACATGGAAGTATTAAAAAAAGATGTGGAGATTAATAGGCAGCACCTGGAGGCAGTTCAGGGGCTTGGGTCAAATAAAAATGATGTAGAAATAAAAGGCGCGTATAAACAATTTGGTTCGAATGTTGTCCTGAATGGTATCGACCTGGAGGTGAAACAAGGAGAGTTACTCACTCTTCTTGGGCCTTCCGGGTGCGGAAAGTCCACCACCTTGAACCTCATTGCAGGGTTCCTCGATGCAGATCGGGGTGAGGTCCATATAAAAGGCAATAATGTTACGAAGGTTCCGCCTTATAAGCGAGATTTAGGAATGGTTTTTCAAACTTATTCTCTTTTTCCTCATATGACAGTCTATGAAAATCTCAGTTTTGGGTTGAAACTGCGCAAGGTCGGTAAAGCTGAGCAAAAAAAGAAGATAAGTAAAGCGCTTGAATTAGTTAAAATGTCAGGATTGGAGAATCGTTATCCAAGGGAATTATCAGGGGGTCAGCGTCAGCGTGTTGCGATTTCCAGGGCACTTGTAGTGGAACCGGAGCTCCTTTTGCTTGACGAACCGCTTTCAAACCTTGATGCAAAATTGCGCCATGAACTCAGGGCCGAGATAAAGCGGTTACAAAAGGAAATTGGCGTCACTACCATTTTTGTGACCCATGATCAAGAAGAAGCTCTTTCCATGTCTGATCGAGTCGTGGTTATGAATGCAGGGAAAATTGAACAAATAAGTACTCCGACTGAGATTTACAATCATCCCAAGACAGAATTCGTCTTTCAATTCATCGGTAAATCTAATTGTTTTGAAGGAAATGTATCTGCTGTGGATAAGCGGAAAGTTTCAGTCAAGATCGGTTCTGATATCACTAATGTCGACGCAAATAACATCATGGGAAATGATAGTGATTTGAAAACCGGGGATGAGGTGAAGATTTATATTAGACCAGAAAAACTGCAAATTGTTTCTGCTGATGAAAAAACTTCATCTTCATTGGATTTCCATCGTGCTAAGATTAGCCAAATTAACTATCTTGGTACCTCATGGGAAATCAATGTTCTATTACAAGGGAAAAGTATTCAAGTATTGACTTCCGCTTTTGATTCATCATGGCAAAATGGAAGTGAGGTGTTGATAGGATGGAGCCCATCAGAAGTTATGCTAGTCAAGAAATAGAACAGGAAACGAATCCTATTGAGCCGCAAAAGGAACCTAAAATCAAGAAAAGGAAAATCTGGGTGCCAGGATTACTTCTTTTAACGCCGATTCTACTTTTCATATTTGGTTTCTTCGTCATACCGATGTTATACATTTTATATTTAAGCTTCATATCAACAGATAATCTTGGGGGAGCGGATGCAATTTATAGCCTAAAAAACTATACACAATTATTTTCCGATAGCTATTACTTATCTTCTTTATGGCTGACAGTGAAAATCAGTTTGTATTCGGTCTTGGTTGCTTTATTTCTTGGATATCCGGTAGCTTTAACGATGGCCAAAAGTTCAGCGCGGATCAGAGGGTATATCACTCTCTTGATCGTGTCACCGCTCTTGGTAAGTATAGTTGTCCGTAATTTTGGCTGGTACCTATTACTATTGCCTAACGGAACGATTAATCAAACCTTGATGGCACTTGGCATAATTGATGCACCATTGAAACTATTGTTTTCGGAAATCGGAGTTGTAATTGGGCTATCCAATGCATATCTTCCTTTCATGATCTTATCCATCGTTGCAAGTCTTTATAATATTGATCCTTCTCTGGATAAGGCAGGAGCAATACTTGGGGCAAGCCCATTCAGAAGGTTCTTTTCCATTACATTGCCGCTAAGTATCCCTGGTATCGTATCTGGCTGCATTCTAGTATTCAGTTTATCAATGAGTGCTTATGTTACGCCTGCGTTAATGGGGGGAGCCAATGTACCCGTGATGCCAGTTGTCATCTATGATCAAATAAATAACCTGCTGCACTGGACTTTCGGATCTGCTCTTTCTTATATTCTATTAGCAACCACTGTCATATCAGTAGCTGTCTTTACCAGAGTGTTTGAAAAAGGGAAATTCAAGGAGGTATTCCGATGATGAAAACGTTTGGCGGCCTTCGGATTGCCGTTGCTGTGTTGGCCATTATCTATATCTTGATACCGCTAATTGTCGTTATTCCCGCATCTTTTACAAGTGCCAATTATCCAAGTTTTCCGGCTGAAGGCTTCTCACTGCAATGGTATGCCAAGATCTTGGAGCGTCCTGAATTTTTGGAAGCATTTTTGAACAGCGCGAAGTTCGCAGCATTAGCTGCCCTTTTCTCCGTCATATTCGGAACTCTGGGTGCCCTTGGCATCGCAAAGTATGATATACCGGGAAAATCGTATATTACGGCCCTTTTAACTTCACCATTAAGTGTGCCGCAATTAGTCTTAGGTATTGCACTTTTAATGTACTTTACACCAATGATGCTTGCCGGTACGTCTACAGGATTTTTAATTGCCCATATCGTCATTTGCATACCATATGTCATGCGGCTCGTATTGACCGGTTTAAGTGGATTTGATTATAATCTCGAACGGGCCGCGGCCATACTTGGAGCGAATCCATTAACAGTATTCATGAAAGTGACACTGCCGCTAATTGGATCAGCGGCCATCTCAGGGGGATTATTCGCATTTTTGACATCCTTTGATAATGTAACGGTCTCCCTCTTTATGGTATCGCCAGAAATGAGAACGCTGCCGATCGAGATTTTCTCGCAAATGCAGGATGCCTACAATCCAATCGTTGCATCCGTATCAAGCGTGGTTATATTCATATCAGTCCTTCTAATTGTCATACTTGAAAAAATTCAAGGTGTCGGTAAAGTTTTTGGTGGTTCCCATCATACAAACGGTTAAATCATGCTGCTAAGCACGGATTTTGAATTCATCTAAACGTTCCATTCATATGATCCAAACACCTTTTAGCAGCCAATAGTGGAGCAGTTAGGACAGGGACAGAAGGATTAACCTGCTTTGCGATATGTTCCATACTATATTGTGAAAGCAAAATCACTTCTGTCTTTCCATCCAATTGTTCCACCATCTTTTTAACCCGATCGTCATGTTCCTTTCTTTTTCCTTGTGATAATAAATGGATGATCCCGGGATCCACCAATGACTCGATCATACAGTCCGGATTCTTATTTAATAAGTAATCTTGAAGGGCAATCGGCGTTTCTTTTACGGTAGAAACCAGGCCGATGCTAGTATAACGAAGCGCTTCATCAAGCATGGCCTCATCTGAACGAAATAACTTTACAGGGTAAAGAGGTTGTAAAATTGCAGTGATGCCATTAAAGGCAGAGCAAGTAAGCTGGATGCATGAAACGTCAGAATCATAGGCTATATTCACTAATGCAGAAAAGCGGCGAATGATTTCCGGAGTTAACTTTCCGCTCTTTTCCATCAAGGCGAGAAGACCCGTGTCCATGAAATGAAGCAGTTCAATGTTTGGAGCAACAGTCTGAAACGCCATTTCAATTGGTTTTAGTGCAGTTGTGGTTGCGTGAATCAGTGCGATTTTCAAAAAAAACCTCCTTTTTTCTTCAACATTATATCTAGCAGGATCATAATATACCATTATATTACATAGATATTTCTTTTCCAATTTACAAATAAGAAAGGAATTGAGAAGCATGGAGAAAGAAGCCCTGGACAATCTTAGTCAGGTAATTCCAAGTGACAGAATGTTCCTTGATTTGGCAGAAAGGTATTGTTATAGCTATGACGCTTCTTTTGGGGAATATTTACCTGAAATCGTAATACAGCCAAAAAACGCGGAGGAAATCAGTGAAGTGGTTAAATTGGCTAATACTCACAAAATACCTGTTTACCCTAGAGGATCTGGAACTTCGCTAAGTGGCGGTCCTTTACCTGTTAAAGGAGGGATGGTTCTTGATATGACCCTTTTACGGGATAAATTGATCATTGATCGAGAAAATATGCTTGCCATTGTCTCTCCAGGTGTGATTACGGCAAATATCCATAAAAAGGCTGAAGAAGCCGGCTTGTTCTATCCGCCGGATCCAAGCAGTTCCAATGTTGCCACTATAGGAGGGAATCTATTAGAAAACTCCAGCGGGCCAAAGGGATTGAAATACGGAACGACAAAAGAATATGTGATAGGCCTAGAGGTGGTCACCCCGACGGGAGAAATCATTCGTACTGGCGGAAAGACCGTAAAAAATGTAACAGGGTATGATTTGACTCGCTTGATCGTAGGATCGGAAGGTACCTTGGGCATTGTTACAGAAGCAATCATCCGCTTAATACCAAAACCTCTATCTAAACAAACATTTGTCGCCCACTTCAATCATTTGATAGACTCTGGCCATGCCATAACCAGCATTTTATCTTCAGGAATTTTACCATCTGCCCTGGAATTGATGGATAATGCGTGCATCCGTGCAGTTGAAAGTTACCGGCCTTCAGGGTTGCCGCTTCAGGCAGAGGCCATTCTGATCATAGAAATAGATGGTCACCCATTGGCGATTGAGGAAGAAATCAATAAATGCGCCGATATATGCAGGGCGGAGGGTGCTTCCTACGTCAAGATAGCGGAGACAGAGGAAGAACGCCAAAATATTTGGAGTGCGCGTAAATTGGTTTCCCCGGCCATTACACAAATGGGCCCTACAAAAATTTCTGAAGACGCGACCGTTCCACGCAGTCAAATACCGGCGATGATGGAGAGATTAAACAATATCCGGGATAAATACGGTTTGAACTTGGTTGTATTCGGCCATGCAGGGGATGGGAATTTACATCCGAACATCATTACCGATAAACGAAATATTACGGAAATGAAAAAAGTGGAGCTTGCAGTCAGTGAAATTTTTGAAGCAGCAATCGAACTAGGCGGAACACTTTCCGGGGAACATGGTATCGGTACTTTAAAGTCACCATATATGGAAATGGAATTAGGAATAACCGGGGTGAATATGATGAAAAAAATTAAAGAAGCATGGGATCCCAATAATATCCTGAATCCAGGAAAGATTTTTCCTGATAAAGGCCAGACAAAGGTCGTGTTGGTTACATGAATCTACCCGTCAAACCTAACGAGACAAATACAGCGGTCCAAAATTTATATTCAGATGCCTATGATTGGACAAACCAATGCGTAAAATGCGGGTACTGTTTACCAGCATGTCCTACATATGAATCAATGGGTGTAGAATCCGCATCACCACGGGGTCGCATCAATCTAGTGAAAATGGCAGCCGAAGGGAAAATAGATTTCCAAAAAGATTTAGCTGAACCGATCGACCTATGCTTAGGCTGTCGTGCTTGTGAAACCGCATGTCCTGTTGGTGTGCCATATGGACATATACTGGAAGCGGCAAAGGAAGCCGTTGAAAACTCCTCGTCAGCCAACCAAAAAAATAAAATGACCAAGATCAAAAAACTGGCATTGGTTCATCTTTTTCCATATCCAAAACGAATGAACAGGATTGGAAGTGCAGTACATCTCTATCAAAAAACAGGATTATCCAAACTTATCCGGACAACGAATGTACTGCAAAAGGTTTCCCCTGCCCTTGCACATTTAGAACAAGCACTTCCAGCAATCGAGTCGTCCTCCAAACGAATCCGGACAGGTACGATAATGCCGGCAAAAGGGGAAACGAAATTAAAAGTGGCATTTTTTGCTGGGTGTATCATGGATTCCATGATGTCACGAATAAACCGTCTTACCATTGAGCTGCTCACCATAGCGGGATGTGAGGTCATTCTCCCTGAAAATCAGAATTGCTGTGGTGCACTGCATTCCCATCAAGGTGAAACAAAACAAGCGAAAGCATTGGCAAAGAGGAATATCCAAGCCTTCCTTCAAGCGGATGCTGATGTAATTGTAAATAACGCAGGAGGGTGTGGCGCTTCCCTTATTGAATATGAACATCTATTGGCAGATGATCACGAATGGGCTGGGGTGGCAAGGGATTTCTCAAAAAAAACAAAAGATATCAGTCAAATTCTTTATCAATTGGGACCGCTTCCCTTTACTGAAGAATGGCAAGGCATCGTTTCTTATCAAGATTCATGTCACTTACGCAATGTTCAAAAGGTCCAAAAGGAACCTCGTTTATTATTGCAATCCATACCAGGAGTTTCCTATGTGGAAATGGAAGGGTTTGACCGTTGCTGTGCATCTGGAGGCATTTACAATCTTCTCCACTTTGATGAATCCATGAAAATTCTTGATGAGAAAATGAAGAACCTAAAAGAAACGAAAGCAACAACCATAGTTACGGTTAACCCTGGATGCCAAATGCAAATGAGCATAGGCATCCAAAGGGAGGGATCAGCAAACCAAATGAAAAGTATGCACCTTGTTGAAATACTTGCCAAGGCTTGCGGCTTGGATTGACAAAAAAAGGATACTCCAAATTTCATAAAGCATTACTCGTCAGTATTTTCTGCTCTTATGGGAAAATGCTGGCGTTTTTATTTTTCAGTTAATTTATTAATGATTAAGGCAGCTTTTTCTTTATGTAACTATCGGTGCAGGTTAGTATACAGTATGTTAGTTGTACCTTAGATTCATATGAAAAAAACCGTTCAATTTTCTGAACGGGTAGAATCAAATTAAATGTGTTAGTAAATGAACTTAAATTCCTGTTTTTATGCCAAAACCTATTAAAATTAAGCCAGTTGATTTTTGGAATGCTTTTTGGAATTTGGAGTTGTTCATCCATTTTTTTGCGTAATCAATCAGATAAACAAGAAATAGAAACCACAATACAGCGAGTAAGGTTAAGATGAGGGCTAATATAATCAATTGCTGGTTTACATTTCCGTTCAAATTGATAAATTGCGGCATGATTGTTATATAAACTAAAACGGTCTTTGGATTAAGGATATTATTAAGTAATGCTTGCATAAAGGAATCTTTATTATGCCGATTTGAATAATTCGTAGGTGTATTTGCTTGTGCTTGAATTTCTTTTAAAGAAAAAACGCTTTTAGCAAAAAAACTTTTGATCCCTAAATAAATTAAGTAGGCGGCTCCCAAATATTTGATTGTACTGAAAAGAATCACAGACTTTGCAATGACAACAGATAGTCCAAGAATAGCAATAAGCGTCCAAAAAGAAAGTCCCGTTGCCATTCCGAGAACGGTATAACGTCCCGCTTTTGGACCATAGCTAAGCGTGTTTTTCACTAAGAGCATAGTATCTGCTCCAGGTATTATAACCATCATTGCAACTATTGATATGTATGTAAGTAAGCTATCCATACTATTTCTCCTCTCTTTTTAATAGTGACTACTAAGGTAACTACTTATGTAAGTATATTAGAGGAATATGGAAAACGTCAACAGATTTTGCTAAAATATTAGTTACAAAGGTAGCAACTAAGGTTGTGGTGGAGGGTTTATGAAAGAAAACATTTTAGAAACATTAAAAAATCTAAATTTTACCGAATATGAAGCCAAAGCATATCTTACGTTATTGGAAGAATCGCCATTAACAGGCTATGCAGTAGCAAAAAACTCCGGTGTACCACGTTCAAGAATATATGAAATTCTGGACAGTCTCGCAATAAGGGGAGATATTCTGGTTAGTCCTGGAAACACACCACAGTATACTCCTGTTCCTGCAAAGGAGCTAATAAAAAACCGTCGGATGAAAGCAGAAGAGAATTTTGAACTGGCTGAAAAATCATTAGCGGAATTTGAACGTTCTGCAAATCATCGTGAAAATATCTGGAATATCATGGGACGCAATGAAATACTCGATAAGGTAAAAACTTGTATATTATCTGCTAAAAAAAGAATACTTTTAGAGATTTGGGAAGACGAATTCGAAGTATTAGAGTCTGAACTAAGGCAGGCAGCAAATAGAGGGGTCAATGTAACAATTATTGCCTATGGGGAAATCGTCTGTGATTTTGCTAATGTTTACCTCCATTATATGGGTTATGAAATTACAGAAGAGTATGGTGGACGCTGGCTTGTTATTAGTGGAGATGATTCAGAAGTAGTAGCAGGTATAGTCTCGCTTGGTAAAGATAGCCGTGCAGCATGGACCATGCATGTAGGTTTGGTAATGCCCATTACAGAAGTCATGATTCATGATTTGTATCTCATGGAAATCATGGAGAAACATAGAGAACTTTTAGAAGAGAGTTTTGGTGTAAACCTCGCCAATTTACGTAAAAAGTTTTCTATCCATCCAGATTATAAAAAACATTACGTGGACTAATTCGTGCTATTATTTCCTGTTTTTTACAACATAATTAGAAAAGCATACTTCATCTTCAACATAAAAAGGCATGAATCCAGGCAGGATTTATGCCTTTTTATGTTGAAGATAGGTGCCAGTAAGTTTGTAGAAGCGAAGCATCGCGCCCCCAGCATCCGACTGATTGAGAAGATACAGCAGATGACTAAGAAATTTAACTATATTAAAATATGGAAAAGGGTATAATAAGGAATGGAATAAACCATTCCTGGTAATAGGATTATTGTAGTAGCGGATTAACATATGAATATCCGGATTACATAAAGACAGAAGGAGAAATGATTCATTTGAATAACAAAGAAACAAAAGGTATCGAGTTACCTGCCAACTATGAGGAATTAAAAAAATCTGCCAATCGCAAATCTAATTGGAGAGACCGTTTAGATGCGATCGAAGAATTGGGTCAGTCAAAAGGTAAACAAGTAATCGACATTCTCACACATATCATGAATACTGATTCTGTATATAAAGTTCAAGAGGCCGCCTACCGTCAATTGAAAAGATTAGGCGAGGATGTTCAATTGCCAGCAAGGAAAAAGGGCGAGTTGGTTAAAGGATTGACCAAAATCTTAGTCAGAATCAAGAAGAGTTTACCTGAAGATCACTCATATACTGAATTCAAAGAGAAACTCCAGAAGATGAGAATGGATATATATGATACCTATGAGGGTGAAAAAGGAGCAGACTTTGATAAGTGGCTTGAAAATACGTGGTCTGCTATATCGAAAAGATAAAAGTTCAGCCATAAAAAAGGAAAATAAGCAATATTTGATTCAGGAGCAAAGTTTTTGCTCCTTTTTCTTATGTGTAAAACAAAAGTTTTAGCTTTGGTATGCTAATATATTTATTAGAGGAAGTATTTGGCTGTTTGCTTCAATATGAATTAAACGATAAGGAGCAACTCCAAACCACAGTAAAAACCGATAAATACATATGAATTCAGGGGAGAAAAGATGACAGATTATATTGAACTTTGGAAACAGGCGATGGTTGATCATACAGGAAAAATTCCTAACAGGCTAAAAGATGATGCTGCAGAAGAAGCTTTTTGGTCTTCCAGGGTGGCAGGGAAAAAACAACATAAAGCGGATCCTTATGCAAAACTTGTACAGCAAGAATTACTGGCATTATTAAAACAGGATGATCATGTATTGGAAATCGGCCCTGGATGGGGCAATTATACATTTGATATTGCAACAGAAGTCAGGAAGCTAACTTGTATAGATAGTTCCAAAAGCATTATCAATTTTTTGGAATCCCAGGCGAACGAAAAAGGTTTCGAAAACATGGAGTTGATTCATGATAAGTGGGAAAGTGATACGAAAAGAGACAAATACGATGTAGTATTTGGTTTTAATTGTTATTACCGTATGACAGAAATCGGTCAAACTTTATTAAAAATGAATGAGTCTGCAGCCCGTTTAGTGATAGTAGGTATGACAACCGGACCAGAAAAACCTCATTATATGGAATTGAAGCAACGAGGATATACGATCAATTTAAGAAAGCGGGATTACATACACATCTTGAATGTTTTGTATCAACTTGGAATACTGGCGGACTGTAAGATCGTTAAATTGAAAAGTAAAAAAATCTATTCCACCTATGAAGAAATGATTCGTGATAATACAACAAAAATTCTCGATGAACATTTTTCCTATGATGAAGTAAAAACGATCCTTAATAAATATGTGGTGGAAAAAGAAGGAGTTTTCGAATACGAATATCCGTTTCATGCAGCTTTGATGTCTTGGAATCCGAGGTGAAATTAACTATTCCAGTACCTTTTTCTCTGAATTCATTATCTTCTTTTTGAAGTCCTTCAGGAAAAAGGTATTATTTCTGAAGGATATTCGCAAAATAATATTAACAAGGCTACAAAACAATGATGGAAGACGGAGCGTGAATGATAAATGAAAGAAATATCAGAAAAGAGATTTTGTGAAGCTTGTAAAAAAGAGACAGTTCATACAGTAACTGAAGATGCATTAGAAATAGAATATTCCTGTAATGAGTGCGGGAAGCACCAAGACATTTTCAAGACATTTTTTTAGAAACACCAAACTTCACTTGAAATGTTTAGTAAAGTGGAGAGGTATCCAATGGGTGAGGGAAAACGATCCAACTTTTGTGGAGTTTTAGGAGTTATATACTATAAATACTGTAAGACTCAGTCTAGTGTACAAAGCTTGATGTTTTATCAAAGGACTCCATATTTTAATTTTCTAACCTCTATTCCAACAGCCTGCAATATGTGATATATTGCATATTATATATTGGTATTTTAAGGAGGTATAGCCATTGGTACATTCAAATTCATCACAAAAAATTAAACGTACTTCTGTACGTGAAGAAGCATACCTGATTTTGCGGGATTGGATTGTCCAGGGAATCCTGACGCCAGGCCAACAATTACGCGACAAAGAATTAGCCGAACAATTGGGAGTAAGCAGAACCCCTATTAGAGAAGCACTTTTAAGGCTAGAGGATGAGGGATTTGTAGAAACCAAGCCGAGCCGTTCAACTATTGTTTCCCCTATTCGATTCGAAGGAGTATTAAACATATATTCTATGGTTTGGACACTGGAAAAGTTGGCTATGGAACAGGCTTTTGATTTCATTGAAGAAAGACACTTAATTGAGATGGAAGCCATCAATCATGAAGTGAAAAAAGCAATCGAAGATGGAAATCAAATAGTGGCTGTCCAGAAAGATAATGACTTTCATTCCATTTACATCAATCTTTCTAAAAATGATGAATTGAAGCGGATTCTATCGGGACTCAAACAAAAACTTATAAGAATGGAACTGTTTTATTTCAATCAGGTAAGTAATGTTCATCTTTCCGTTGATGAGCATGAACAGATCATACAGGCATTAAGGAATGGAAATCTCACTTTGGTGCTTAAGGTGATAGAAAAGAATTGGAAAGAAAGTTACTTTAGAATTCAAGCCAATACGGAACGTGTAAAAAGTGGGGAAGAAAAAAATGAGTAATGATACTTTAGTTGCTATATCACCTTCAAGAAATAAAGGGATTGCACTAGTACTGACTGGCGCTACGTTATGGGGAGTATCAGGGACGGCAGCTCAATATCTATTTCAGCAGCAAGGTTTCAGTCCTGAGTGGCTCACTGTTGTACGCTTGTTGCTATCTGGCATCATCTTATTGGGGCTCGCTTATAAGAATGACAGACTGAAAGTTTTTGAGATTTGGAAAACTAAAAAAGATGCTCTTCAAATTATCCTTTTTGCCATTCTGGGAATGCTCGCTGTTCAGTACACATATTTTGCAGCAATTGAACATGGCAACGCAGCCACTGCCACTGTCCTTCAATACTTGGCACCGGCCCTGATCACTTGTTATTTAGCCATTCGTTCCAAACGTTTTCCAAGCATTACTGTGAGTGTAGCTGTGGTCATAGCGATTTTAGGCACTTTTTTGCTTGTGACGGGAGGAAGCGTTCGTACACTTTCCATTTCAGGGTGGGCAGTATTTTGGGGAGTAACATCAGCCTTTGCATTGGCTTTCTATACATTGCAGCCTTATAAACTCCTTTCAAAGTGGGGTTCAATGATTGTTGTGGGATGGGGCATGTTGATTGGAGGCATATGCTTTAGCATGATCCATCCTCCATGGGCATTTGAAGGCAATTGGACGTTACCTTCATTTTCAGCCGTTTTGTTCATCATCATTTTCGGTACGATCATTGCTTTTTATTTCTATTTGGAAAGTACAAAATTCATCTCTGCTTCAGAGGTAAGTTTATTTGCTTCGGTTGAGCCATTATCCGCAACCTTAATATCCGTTTTCTGGCTGAATGTAACATTCGGTTTTGCCGAGTGGCTCGGCACACTCTGCATTATAAGCACCATTACGATTTTATCAATCGTAATAGACAAGTAATGTCAGTTGTAAACCAGGCAAAATAATGGAATTTCTGATGAAGTTATTTAATACCAGGCGATAAGTGGATGAAGCTCAAACATTAACGAAATGCTCAATAAAAAAAGCAATTACACTTCATGTGAATTGCTTTTTTTATTTATTTTACGAATATTACGCATACATTTAGTGACTGTTCAACAATGAACGGTTATAACGAATCCCTTGTTGATCATATAAAGAGAAGAGAGGGGAAATGCGAATAGAGCAGCAACCGTTCTTTTTCCCTTTTCCAAATACATAAAAAGCTTGTTCGCGACATGGGCATAAACGGCAATGGAATCGTAATGTATCTCTATTAGCAAGCATGAGTTAACTCCCACTTGAACCTCCTAAAAGAACATCAACAACTTCGAAAATAAAGTTGCTTCCATTAATAGGTCTTATTTTATTAGGGAGGACTAGGAAGTATCATTCCTTCTAAGATATTGATTTTTTTAAAATGCTTTTCTACCTCTAGTAACTTTTACAGATTACGGCTGTTGTCGAGATGGTCTTACAATAAACTCATTTACGGTAACATCTTCAGGCTGATTTAAAGCAAACAGAATCGTTTCCGCAATACGCTCTGGACTAATCGCAAAAGCATTGTATAATTCTTCGAACGGGCCTTTCAAGTCTGTGTCAGTAATAGTTTCCGTCAATTCTGTTGCGATAGCTCCTGGAGAAACAATCGACACCCGAACATTATTCCAGCAACTGCTTCCTCTTGACGTAACGTTTCACTAATCATATTTACCGCTGCTTTTGTTGTGCTATAAACAGCTCCTCCGACATTAATGCCATGCGCTGCACCAGTAATTACAACAACTTTCCCTTCAACATTTGCAATTTTATCTTCCTCCCAGAAATTTTTTATAATTGTTGATAATCTTCTTCAGTTACCGGTTCTAACCAAGTAGTTTCGCCTGGTGTTAAAGCAAGATGGACAAACCAACTGTCTTTCACAGCACCATGCCAATGCTTGACACCTGCAGGGATATTTACAACATCCCCTGCCTTTAGAAGTTGTCCTGGTTTACCTTCTTCCTGATACCAACCTTCACCGGCTGTCACTAATAGGATTTGCCCTGCTGCATGAGTGTGCCAGTTATTGCGAGCACCAGGTTCAAATGTTACATTTCCGATTGGTGCATTCAAAGCAGAGTCAGTTAAGAGCATTTCCAAGTATGCTGTTCCAACGAAATATTCATTTTTAACCGGCTCCCCAATTGGAAAAATTGCTTCTTTTTCAATAGATGTTATTTTTGTCATTGTTAGTTCATCCTCCTAGTCTTGTAAAACAACTTTTTTCGCCAACATGATTGCTGATTTTTGAATTGATGTTAATTCTTTTTCATTTACTATTTCAATTTCCTTTTTTCTTTTGATCAACGAAAGTATCAAATAAATCCTTATCCTGATGTTCGTTTAATAATTTTTGATATTTTGAAATTTTATTATCCATCAGTTCAAGATTCTCTTGGTAAATCTTCAGTTGTGCAGCAACTTCGTCTCGATGCTTTACCAATATCTCCATCAATTCTTGTGCATGTTTGTCACCATTTTCGTCTTTACGCATTAAGGTATACTCCTTAATATCAACAAGTGCCATTCCTGTATTTTTCATATGAAAGATAAACTCGAGCCTTTCTTTATCCTCATCCGAATAAATACGATTCTTCCCTTTACGCAACGGTACTACTAAACCTTCCTTTTCATAATAACGAAGCGTATGTTCACTAACACCTAATAGCTTAGAGAGCTCTCCAATTCGGTACATGATTGATCACCTCCGTCATTACTGTTACCACTTTACACCTTAGAGTCAACTCTAGGTCAAGTGATAAATATTTAAGAATTTAGCATATACGAAAATTACAAACCAAATTTATTTATCATAGTAAGGAAAACATCCTAAATTTTAATAAATAGGTTTTTCGTTTTTAAAATTCGATCAATAACAAATATTCTTAGCATTCGTGCATTATTTAAATCCTGGTTAACTTAGCAAATAAGGAAGTTCTTTTTCATAGTGATTAACAAGTTAACAACTAGATATTTCCATGGTATTAGCCCAATTTTAAGTGGAATACAGTCAAGGGAATTAATTATGTAGAAGATAATTATGAAAATTCACTTATATAATGGATCAAGGTGTTGGAGTTTAGTTTGGGGAAGGAAATAAAGTTTGAGATATATGAAAAGGGGAATTAAAGCGGAGAATAAACCTAATTGAACATCCATGAAAAATAGAAGGTGGAAAAGGGCATACAAAAACAGATCCAAGAAAACACTTTAAAAGGGCAAAACTGCCCCCAATAGGCGGGTAAACTTTTAGCACTTTCTTTTACTGACAAACGTCATTAAGGATATAGAAATTTTTTTTATTTAACAGGAAGCTGAACATGAAAGGTAGTTCCTTTTCCAACTACACTTTGAACTGAGATATTTCCTCCATGTTTGTGTATCGTTGTATATACTTGAGTTAGACCTAATCCTGTTCCTTCACTTTTGGTGGAAAAGAAAGGTGTTCCAAGTAGCTTTAATTTTTCTTCAGATATTCCTACTCCTGTATCACTCACTTTTATATGAATCTGTCCATTTTTATAATAATGTTCAATTCTAATTTTACCCTTGCCTTGAATTTCATCCATTGCCTCAATTGCATTCTTCAATAGGTTAAAAAAGGCTTTTAGAAATAAATTTCTCTTTCCAACAACTTTTCTCTCAGTATCCCTTAGAGCCCATTCTATTTCCACCTTATAAAGTTTTTCTTGGAATAAAAACAAAATAGAAGCTAACTCCTTACATAAGTCAATGGGAACAAAGGGTTCCTCATGTAAATCAGGTTTAGAAACGTGCAGTAGATTTTGCAGAGCTTCTAATGCTTTTTCTAATTCAGCTTCTATCGTATCAAAATAAGGATGGGGCTGGGATTCTTTTAATAGCTGTAAAAATCCCTTTACTGTTGTAAGTGGGTTTTTAACTTCATGAACAATCCCAGCAGCTATTTGACCGATTGATGCTAATTTCACTCTTTCTTTCAAAAGAATCTCTGCTCTTTCTGCTCTTTTGCGATCTGTAATGTTTCGAATAATGACTTGAGCCAAAACCATGTCTTTTAAATAAAAAGGGGCAGCTGTTACTTCAATATCGATGACCTCTCCATCGCCACAAATCATTTTTTGTTCTTCAAGTTCTACTATATCTTGATTTTTAAGAACCTTATTTAACCGTTCTTTACAACCAGCATGGATTTCTGATGGGAAAAAAGCGTACAATTTTTTATATAAAATATCCTCAGGAGAAGCTAACTTAAGCAATTCCAAACAAGCTTTATTACAGTAAAGGATTTTTCCTTCTTCACCAACAATCCAAATTGAATTCAGGGAGTATTCAATCAATTGATGGAAGTCTATGTCATGTGATCCAATTTGCAATTCCAAGTAAATCACTCCGTTTTCTTGTTTTTAATAGTATATCAGGAATCATCCTTTACTGGCTGTTTTTTTAATATTTTGTTGAATTAATTTGCTATATTCATTCTTTAACTGTAAAACATTCTTCAATCTTGAAGAATGTAACATTATGTTTTGTGCCGTTTGAGACATACCATACAGAAACTTGAAAGCATAAGGTAGTTGGAAATGTCATATAGAAACCAACGGGATTTATTATTACATAGGGAAGAAGGGACGTAAGTTAACTGAAAATTACATAGAACATAAAAAGTCGAAACTTCAGTATTAATGAAATCTCGACTTTTTGTGGGCCAGGCACGAACTTTACTTGGCAAACTGCTATGGGAGTTGGGTTATGCTGAACCATTAAAAGATAAAAGTGTACGTGATGACACGGAATCTGAAGGAAGCCTTAGATCAATCCTGAATTCAATTTGATATGAAGTATTTGGTGCAACTTCTTCCTTTTATTAGGGTGTTTCACATGGAGAGTAGCAAGAAGCTTTTTACTGATATGACGGCAAAGTATGTAAGGAATAAAAAAGGGCAACTCAAATTGTGATAAAGTTGCCCTTTCGAATAATGATTTATCTTAACTGTCTATAAATTAAATAAAAAACCAGGTATATGAGTCTTAATCAGTCTTACCATTCCAACTAACTGATTTAATTAAAAGGATGAAATATAATAGAGAAGAGTTTACCGTATTTCTATATAATGCTGCAGAACCCTTGGAGGGAAGAATTTGAGGGGCAGTGGTCGTAAAGATACAATAATGGCAGGGGGCATTGTTAAATTACGTTGTGCTTGTTTTAAACAGTTATACATAGCTTTACCGCCTACTGAATTGGCAGAGTGAATGGTAATGCGATTGGCAAATAGTTTTTCTTTGATCATCTTTTGTACAAGCATAAAACCATTCCTGGTTTTATTTAATAAATCATGGTCCAAAGAGAGATGTTCAATATCAAAGTTTTGCAATAGATCTATACATTCGTCAATAGTCTCGACTAACACATAGCCATCGGGAGCTTTCCGATAGTCATCCAGAAAAACGCTGATTTTCTCCATTTCTTAAACTCCTTTCCTTATACAAGGGTGACTAAGAAAAGTAAAATTGTCCCAAGATAAAATGGTTTTATATATATAGTCTAACACAACATGGTAAGAAGGGGGCATAATCGACTTTAAAGGTTAATGTATGACAACCTTTTTAATAAATATTTTTTATACTATTCGTTGTGCTTCTTCAACTATCGGGACTTTACTTCAAAATGAAGGAACTGTCATAGGCCAACCCCTTATGAAACGTATAGTCCTAGGACTATTAAGAAACTTCTTCTTAATTTCCCTAGAGAATTATGGTGTAGAACACCTAATCAAAAGTTAATAATTGTAATAATTGGGGTAAAAGGTAATATCCTAACTATAAGGAGAAGTGATATGTTACATCCAGAAGAGATTTACCTTCTACTAAGGGACAAAACGCTGCTGTTGGAGTTAAAGGAAAAAATAAATGACTATCATATTTTCTACTTGTCGATGATTAATGATCAGCTTTCATTAATTGATGATGCTTTAAAAGAATGTAACTTTGAGTCCTTCACTATATCAAAAGGGTAAATCCAACAGTTACTCTATTATATATATAGGGAATCAATTATTAACTATAAATTAACAGGCTTAGCGCCCTCTGAGAAAGGCGCTTTTTTAATGGGCCGAGTCTTAAATTAATGAGAAAGCGGGAGAACAAACCAAATCACCACAACTAATGAATTAATAATCCATCGTGATTCGAGTAGAGGGGTATAAACTGACTGGACATTAGAGCTTATAACTGGTGCGTTAGCTGATCGGAGCTGACTTTATGGAAGCTTTTTATTTATTCAACTAAAAGGGTAGAGTAGTTGAAAAGTGCTGTTTTTAAATATGGCTTATTTAGCTAACTTTGTAAAAGTCGGACAAACTAAAATGTGTTCTTCAAAGTAATCATGGTATACTTAATTAAGCACTGAACTTTCAAAACTATTAATTTATTTACCGGGAGGAAATATGAAACTGGGAGCATTCTCTGTAAGCTTAAGTGTAAAAGACATTAACAAATCAAAATCATTTTACGAAAATCTAGGATTTCAAGTTTTAGGCGGGGATATTACCCAAAACTGGCTCATTTTGAAGAATGAAAGTTGCGTAATTGGTCTCTTCCAAGGGATGTTCGAAAAGAATATTCTGACCTTTAATCCAGGATGGAATGAAAGTGCCGAAAATCTCAATTCTTTTACTGACTTACGCGATATTCAGAAACAGCTTAAAGCAAAAGGAATTAAAATAATTTCTGAAGCAGATGAGACAAGCGAAGGCCCTGCAAGCTTTACAATTGAAGACCCTGATGGTAATCCCATTTTAGTAGATCAACACAGATAAATAAAAGATGGAATGAGAACATAAAATTCTCCTTAAATTATTAAAGAATCTTTTCAGTACTGAATGGGTTCTTTTATTTTGCCCTCATTATGATTGACCTGATGTTATTTATTCAGCAAAACAGTCAGGAACTAGAAGATTGGCAGGGTAATTTTCTTGACGATGATGTGTGATGAGATGCTCATTTTTTGGCCGCAACTTGAAATATGTAAACATTTACAGGAGATTTAGAATAAAATGAATTACATTAGAGAAAAGAAAGTGTAAATAAACAAGCAGATGTACTAATTAGTATACATCTGCTTGTTTATTTAAACCCGTTTTTTTATAGTTTTTTTAATAATTGAAACTCATTGAATGCTTGTTGAAGACTTGCTTTCGAGTTTAATTTCGTTAGATTTATTTCGAGACTTACCATTGTCTGGGCAACTTCTGGACGAATTCCTGTGATTATGGTCTCAACCCCAGTTAGAGATAAGGCATCTATTACTTTAAATAGCTGATCGGCTACAATCGTATCAACAAGCAGCACTCCAGATACATCAATAATGAGGTGGGATAACTTTAGTACATTTGAACGACTAAGTGTTTCTTCCATAAGTAATTGCGCTCTTTCGGTATCTAAATTGCCGATCAACGGTAATACACCTATACCTTTTGTAAGGGGAATTACAGGCACTGAGAGTTCCATAAACGCACTTTTCGCATTTTCAAGCGTTTTTTGATAGGATTTTACATAGGTAAGGCTAAAACTATAAACTGCTTGATCTAAGAGGGGATCAATGATATGAATGACGTCAAATACGGTAGAAGCAGACAGATTTTTTTCTTTTACTTCATTCTCAATGGCCTTCCATATATAGGTTCTGTAATAGCTCGTATCTTTTAATGCTTCGTCAAGTGGTGCTCCCAGCGTGTAAAAGTATTCCCCAGTTTCCATTCCCCAATTGAATATTTTTTCATTGGCTTTTTCATTGTCTGTATGTTCAATTAATGCTTCACCAAACAAGCTTATGAAATTAGCTCGAATGTCCAAAATATGTGCTTCTATCAGTCGGAATTCCCTTTTCTCCTGTTCTGTCATAGTAATTCCTGCCATTCTGTCTGTATGAACAGTATGGGCGATTACATGTTTCTTTTTTATGATCATTTCGCCTAACATTATTAATTCATTGTTCACAAGTGCTTCCTCCAACCAATAATATGGATTTCTTTTATACCTGTTCATGAAAACGAGATGTTCTGAAGAGAACTCACCTATAACCCTCTACTAAATTTGTTTGTTTATGTCTAAATCATACCTTTTTTCCGACTGTTTTAAACAACCTTAAGTAGGCTTTTGTTTGTTCTAAAGAGTTAGTTGAAGGAAGACCTTTATTCAGTAAGCAATAACATATATCTTGTTATTAACTTCAAACTCGACTCACGCTATATAATTCCCCATTTATATTTACTGCAAAATATAGAGGTGAAATGGCCAATAATAAAGCAACAAGAAAAACGACGTGTTCCATGACCACACGTCTGTTGTTTTAATCGTAAATTAACTTATATGAAAACATGTATGCCTCTATTCTTGCTGAAAAAATAAGTGAGCGGGTAGACGACCTGCTCGTTCAAAAATAATCTTGACCTAAAAAGAGTTTCTTTATTTTTGAAATAACGGTGTAAGACCATATGACGAAGGGGGAGGAGGCGTTCTTATTTTCTCGAACTAAAGCCGTTTGATTTTCTGAATTTTACTTGCTCCAACATTAACTCACTATTTATTAGCGTCTCATTCCAGAAGTTACGAGTAATTTAAAAATTATTTGGGATCTCGAGCATGTTTAGGAAATTAATTGTTATGCTCCTGTAAAGTCACCTAATTGGGAAATTCTTATTGGATTGTTGGTGTTTGAAAATCTGGTGTGTATTCAAACTTCATGTAATGTTGTTCTTATATACAATATTGAATAAATGATTTTAAGGTCAAAAAGCGGCGTTGAGCGTTCTTAGCTAAATTTATGATAAGAGTGTCGCAAGATTAATGACACAAAACCGTTGTCTCCCTATTCAATAAAAATTTAATGAGTAGAGGATAGGGGGAATTCTGTAACTTTAAGCAAAAAGCCGAAGGGTACACTATTGTGTCCAGTATTCTTTAAGAAGAAGCATCGGGACTTGAGGACTCATGCTCTTTTATCGTTGTAATTTTCAACTAACTGGTTTTTATCAGTTTACTTAAACGCTTTTTGAAATATTGAAGTAGGTCATAAGATATGTACGAGATAGAAATTATAAGGAGTGTCTCAAAGAGTTTTAAGAATAAATTGTCAGATATATACTCCATTTTTACTGCCGATAAAATCAAATCAAAAATATTGATGAAGACTACATGAACAATGTATATACCTAGGGCTCTTCCTCCTACTTTAGTAATAAACAACTCCTTCCCCAATGCTTTATTATTTAATGCAAATAAAAAAAGAAATGTAGTTAAAAAGATAGTAGAAATAAAATATTCTCCATAGCTTCCTGATAACACCTTATCTAATACGTATCCTTCTACCACTTGGACAGTAAAGAAGATAAAAATTAATAATAGGTAGGTTTTGTTTGTTATTGATTTTGACTTTTCAAAGAAATTATTATACGCAAAGAAGAAGCCCAAAGTTGTATAAAAAAGACCAATGAATAAAGCATCCCGTGTACTTAGAGGAAAATCATAAAACATCGAATACGATTGTCCGAAAAGACCTAACAAGTTTAAAATTAGGCTGATGATCAAAAGAAGCTTAACTTTTTTTAACTTAAAAAAACCGAATAGAATGATAACACTCCAAATTAATGCGGTTAAAAACCACAATTGGTATCCGCTAGTCCCAGTTCCATAATATACAAGGTCAAGAAATGAAAATTGATTAATGTATTGCTCAAATTCCTTTGGTGCATCGGTAGCAACTTTATAAAGAATAAGAACATCATACATCATATAAAAGAAGAGCCAGCATAAATACAGTTTTAAGATTTTTATAATATACCTTTTAAAATAATCAATGGATTCCCTTGTAAGTATGATCTTTTTACCGAACAAATAACCAGATGCAGTAAAGAAGAATGGCACCGCAAACCTTGAGACGTTATCGAGAATAAATAGACCAATCTGGCTATCCCTTGGGAATACATGAATGACTACAACGGAAAATATTGCAAAAAATTTAATAAAGTCAATCGCGTTATTTCTTTCCATTTGTTCACCCTTTCATAACACTTTTACTGTCGTTGGTTATTCCCTATATTATGTACACCCAAAAGATTTTTATTTTTCTCTTTCTGATTCCAATTACGAGATGATGTAAAAGACTTAAAGGAGGGGGGAGTAGTGCATTACCTTGCGGATAGAAATATGTATGCCTATGTTCGATTTAAATTGGCTCTTACAGAAGAAAATTCTGTAATCATGGCTATTGACGATAGGAAATGTGGGAAATAACTGATTACAAATTGATATTTCATTATTGCTGCTCGAAGCCCAAAGAGTAAAGAGAGGTGCTAAACGCAATACTTTTCAGCGTCGTATACATTTTCTACCTGGGTTATTACAACCAAGACATTTATTATGAAACCAATGTTTTATTTTCTACCAAATTAGTTATGGTTTTTTAACCTCTCCTTAATCTCATTGTTTCTTAATACAGATTACGGGTATATAAGAGAGGATAGAAAAAGTAGATGGGGAGTGGGTTTCGATGAAAGTAATTTTTATTCTAGCTCTAATTGTAATTGCATATATGGTATATAAAAAGGTTGTTAAACGAAGGTAGATACAACGATTAAAAACAGCTCATAGAAGAGGATTATATATTTATGCATTGTGGAATTCTTTAGATTTTTTTATTCTTGCGGGTAATTTACTTTAAGAATTGCCTGCCACTTTTAACATTTGTGAAATGTTTGACATGTAGAAGAATCGTTTATTCCTTTTAGTACACAACTCCATATTAGTTAAATCCCAAATTTAATAAATCGGAGGTATGAATGTGTTAAACAAATTTAAAAAATTAATAAATGATCCAAAAGTACAAAAAACTGTAAAAGAAACGGTAATCCCTTTGGTGAAAAAAGAAATTGAAAAAAGAAAAATAAATAAAACATAATCCTAAATAGGAGTCAATGACCTAATAGGTCATTTTTACTTTTTTATTTGTTGAAAGTTAATGGTTTCTCCAACTTTCATACCTTAAGGACTTTTAAAGTTATGGAATTCAGTTGATCGTTTTTAAGGGGTGGAAGCTTTATTTGACTCTCTCAAAAATTTATTAAGTTAATGTGTGCTTTACTTCAATAAGAAGTAAGGCTTTTTTTCTTTAACTATAGGGGCTGGTTAATTGAACGATAGGTAGGAATTAAGGTGATCTGTTGGGGTTATTAAACAATAGATAAAGAACCAACTGAAACATATGATATTTGCAAAATTTGTTTTTGGGAAGATGATGGAGTTCAATATAGTGCCCCAGATGAAGAGGGGGGTGCCAAAATCCCATCTTTACGGCAAGCGCAATTATCTTGTGTTGGAGCCTGTGAGGAAAAGTGTATTGAGATTGTAATAAAAACTAATGAGAAAGAAGTAAAAAAACTGTTGCCTTTACTTACGAAAATCGGCATAGCCTTGGGGTCGACTAAACGAGTATAGAGTCCTTTTTATTTTGATATTAATAAACTAACGTTTCAGGTTATTTCTAGAAGGAAAAATTATGAATCCATCGGGCTTTTTTATCCGTAAAATAGAGAGAGGGCTGTGTATATTGATGTTTTCACGGTAGCTGTTTCTCAAAGGGATTTTAATTTAAATATTTTGAAGTACTTGCGGGTTGTAAACCTTTATTCCAGCTGGTATATGATGAGTAAAATTCATTCACCAAATGAAAATAATAAAGACTAACCAAGTTGATTAGTCCTCATGAACCTTGCAGTACATTGCCGCTGATAATATTTCTTCTGGAGTGCTACGGAAATTATGCTTTTAATCAGTAGTTATCTCTCGTATTCCTTCATTAATGTCAAAAAGTTTTTCTTCTATGCCTTGAAGGAAAATTCCCTCATCTAATTTTTTAATTTCCAAAAGATTTAACAAAAGCAACAAAAGCAACAGAAAACCAAAGATATACAAACTAAAAATATGCACCTTTTTCATAGTTGTTTCTATCTCCTTTTGAGGATACTTTGATTAGAAGTATTATATATTGAAATTTCTTGATTATGTTTATTTTAATCCTCTTTATCTTTGTTTTCTTGTAATAGTATGGTAGCAAACGTATGCCTTAAATGATGAAGAGAAAATCGGTGAGCGGGTAGACCAGCTCGTTCTATAATCTCTTTAAATATTTTTGCGATTCACGGGGATTTAATGGCTTATTTTTCTGATTATAAAAGATCTGTTCACTGTAATGTTTTTGTTGCTCTAAAAGAGTTTCTTTATAGTCTTGAAATAACGGTAAGACAATGGGATGAAGGGGGAGGAGGCGTTCTTTTCTCCCTTTTCCTCGAACTAAAATCGTTTGACTTTCTAAATTAACTTGCTCCCATGTTAAATCCACTAATTCTTGACGTCTCATTCCTGTTGTTGCGAGTAGTTTAAACATTAATTCATTTCTAATTCTTTGCGGTCACGGATCTTGTTCTAAATAGGCAAATAATTTTTGAAGCTCCTGTAAGGTCATATATTTAGGTAAATTCTTATCGGCTTTAGGTGCTTGAATACCTGCTGTGAAGTCAGACTTCATGTAATTTTCTTTTAAACAATATTTACTAAATGATTTTAAGCACGAAATGCGGCGTTGTATCGTTCTTGGCTTAATACTATGATTGATGACCAGATCTTGCACAAAACGACGGACACTGGACGATGTGTGTTCATCTAAATCTAATGATCGGTTGTTAGCAGTTAAAAACTCACCGTAGAGCTTTAAATCGAATGTGTAACTAGTTAAGGTGTTCAAGGAATAATTTTTCTCAACTTCTAAGTACACGAGATGATCATCCGAAGCTTGAACGGAATTTATAATTGGAATTATTCGGTCCAACCGAAGGAATCATGTTCGAAACCATTTATTATTATATGAGAACTAACCGACTTATAGGAAGAACCCTGAGAGTCATCGGAAGCAGCAATGAATGTTATAGTCAACTTGAGCCAAATTAGGGGACAATAATAATCTTAAGGGGAATATGAGGCTGTGAACATTTTCGTATGATTACATTTTATTCTAGTTTACATAATATATATTATAGGAAGTTGTATTTTTATCGTTAATTTTATCTCATATCTTAAGAATACTTAACTTAGTGAGACGAAATGCAAATTTTATAATTTATCCGCTACAATTATTTATTATTATCTTTTTATCTAATTACTCATTGTTAACTAATACTTTAAGTAAATATTGTTACGTTTATTTAGAAAAAAATTATTGGCATTAAATTTTGCTTGGATTTAAGCTAATTTCACAATGAGTTAAGTCCCACAATATTTAATTCTCAAATGTCAATTAAATTTCTCATTTTTATTCTCAATCGTAATTTATCTGTTAATTTAATTGCTAATATTTTTCGTTTTTGGCTATTTTGTTAGTTTACGTAATCACTTAATCATTTTAGTTCACTTATTATTTACTATACTTAGTCATTTGACTCTAAGTATCTCAAATCATTTTGTTGTATTAAGTATAATCTATATTATGTTTTCCCTTCATTTAAAAACGGGTGGCACCTTCACTTTCTTCCTTTTCTGTCCATTACATTAAGGACTGATACATATCCATTTGGCATGCTGTTGCTCTGAACCAATCAGCATTTTTCGATACAAAGAATTCGGATAAACCTTCTTTTGTTGTGTATGAAGATATAGACATGAAGTAAATAAACGATTCCCCCTTCAATACAAAAACGCCGCGCTGCTGAGACCCCTCTAATCTTTTTATTCATGTTGCTCATTTAAAATTCTATAGTTATCAAAACATTATGCTTATCTGACCTGATTTATCATTTTTATTATTCTGATATATAAAATATATGGCGATATGAGAAAAATCACGGGTTAACACTTCCGAAAAATTATATTAATATATTTTTACTGATGGCAACTCAAGGTTTTTCAGCTTAGAATTTCCGTTTTTTCTTCCTGAAAGTAATAATAGGCTCCTCTATTTAACAACATAATCTCTCTTTTAACTTATAACTGCCTATATCATCATAACCTTTAATAAATGTTGATCAATCCGCTCTATTTTAAACTTAATTTTAAGTAAAGATTGCGATTTTAAGGAACTGCTTTCATAATTGCAATAACATGCAGTGAATCAATAGGAAGCTGCCAAGGGTTATAAAGGCAAACCTTCAAATCGAATTTGTAAAAAAAACACTTCCTACCTTCAGCAATCAGTTCTTTGGTATCATGAGTGCAATTCATTTATCTGTAAATCGTAAAAGTCGATTTTTACATATAAATGAATTAAAAAGTTTCAGAAATCAAGGCAGATTATAAGTTAATGCCAGATGACAACATATTTTTATAAAACGGAATAATAATGTTATGTAAACTCTAATCACGAAATGTTGATAACCTATTTCTTTGGTTCTTTTACATGTGAAAGTCCTTATTAAGATGTTGAGGAAAGTTGGTTAGCAAGTTATTGATGAGTTATGCACCTTTTTACTTTCTTGAATGGGCATTTCGCGTTAGAGTTTCGATTAAACCCATTTTCCCTTCAACCTTATGTCTAATAGATAAAAAAGGAACACGAAATAGCACTTGATCTCATGTTCCTGATACGTTATTTATGTTCGTATGGATTCGATACGGCTTTGGATGAATTCGAACGAAGTTTTTGCTTCTTGGACGATTTGTGTTATTAGTTCATTGACGGTCAATATTTCTTTTATCAGTCCTACGGATTGACCGCATGACCAGATTCCTCCGTCTAAATTTCCCTCAAAGTATACTTTCTTGCTTCGTTGTCCCGTAATTAGTGGAATCAATTCCTCTATAGTGGCACCTTCATTTTCAAGTTTGTCCACTTCTTTACTGACGGCATTTAATGCTACACGCGATGGACTGCCTATATTCCATTGGATGACAACCGTATCCATTTCATTGGCCGATACCATCCACTGCTTCACGTTATCATGAATCGGCGCTTCTTGCGTTGCCATAAAGCGAGTTCCCATGACGATACCTTCCGCACCGAGTGACAAGGCACTAATAAGGCCCCTGCCATCCGAAAATCCCCCGCCGGCTATTACTGGTATAGTAACAGAGTCTACGACTCTAGGCAGCATGACAAGCGTTCCTACATCACCCATGCCAGGATGTCCGCCTGTTTCATTCCCTACAATGATAATGGCATCGACTCCTAATTTCTCTGCCGACACTGCGTTTTTGACGTTCGCTACCTTATGTATCACGGTAAAGCCGTGCTCTTTAAGTTTGGGCATTAAACTCTCTGGGCTTCGGCCACTCGTTTCAACAATTTTCACATCTTCGTCAATTAAAATATCGATGAACTCATCATTCGGGGTTGCCGTTTGACTTGGAAACAGGTTTAGGTTGACAGCAAAGGGCTTCTTGGTCAAAGTTTTCACTTTACGTATTTCATCTCGGAGACCTTCTGGTGTCACCTGTGTTTTTGAAGTGATGATACCTAGTCCCCCCGCTTCTGACACGGCGGCTGCGAGCGGGGCTCGGCCAACTTGAAACATCCCGCCGCAAATAATCGGATATTCAATCCCCAATAATTCAGTAATTCTTGTTTTCATTTGCCATACCCCTTTCTTTTTCCATGGATTTCTATCAATCTACTCTTCTTACATAATGTACACACGCCATGTCTATATACCATACTTATGGATCCGCTTATAAAATGTACTTCTTGGTATATCCATCAACTTTGCTGCAGCCGTTACATTTCCTCTTGATTTTTGTAATGCCTCTATCATTAGATCCCGTTGAATTTTTTCACGGATCGTCAGTTCATTTTCCTTAAAGCCTTTTTCACCAGGTTCCTCCCATGAAGGGAAATCATCATGCCGGGTAACGGGCTGTGAATGCATGGAATTCAATACTTTAACATAATCCAGAGGTCCTTCTGCAAGTAAGATGGTCAATCGCTGAAGTACATTTTGCAGTTCTCTAATATTGCCTGGCCAATTGTAATCCTTTAAACGATTCAATAATTCTTCCGTTAATGGAATATTCCAATTATTATTCGAACACAAGTAGTTAACTAGATAAGGAATGTCTTCAATCCTTTCCCTTAAGGGAGGTACATGAATGGGGTAAACGTTCAACCGATAGTATAAGTCTTTACGAAAGGACCCTTCGTTGACAAGCTCTTCAAGATTCCGGTGTGTTGCAGTGATAATGCGAATATCCAATGAAATGCTTTTTGTGCCACCGATCGGAACGATTTTTCTTTCCTGAAGTACACGCAGTAAGGCAACTTGCATCGCTGAAGGGATTTCACCAATTTCATCGAGAAAAATGGTCCCTCCATTTGCCTGCTCGAACTTCCCTTTGTGCCCTTGCCGTTTAGCCCCTGTAAAAGCACCATCAACATACCCGAATAATTCGCTCTCCATTAAATCTTTAGGTATGGCTCCGCAATTTATCGTGACAAACGGTCCTTTTTTACGTAATCCATTTTCATGAATAGCTTTGGCAATAAGCTCTTTCCCGACACCTGTTTCACCGGATATATACACATTGGCTTCTGTCGGTGCAACAAGCTTCACTTTATGTAATGTGTTATGAAAGGATTCACTATTCCCTCTTTCCCCTTTGAAGGTAAAACTTTCTGAAGGCATTGAAGCAGAAAAAAGCCTATTGGTTTCATGACCAAGATTTTCTGATAAGAATAAACACTTGCCGGAAATCCTATTATCTTCTTTGGATAGAAGCGGATTTTCCTTAACGATTCGATATCCATGATTTAATAGATCGGTCAACGCCATACCGATGGATTGAGGAATTTTTTTGCGAACCTGTTTACTGGAGGAGATTATCATTTCTTTATGATTACAGACGATAAAAGGTAAATCTGGATAGGTCTCTGCAAGTTCTATCGAGTGCTGGGTCAGTGCTAGCTCCTTCTTATAGGAACGCACTCCTATTTCCTGTTCGATCGTATACGCCAAATTGGCTACCATACCTAGCATGGAGGGATGGAAATATTCTACTGGACATGATATGTCCAAAACTCCTAATATCTTACCTTCTTCATTTAAAATGGGCATGGCAGAGCAACTCCATTTGTGTGAGGCAATTGAATAGTGCTCGGTACCCTGGATCATTACGGCTTCACCCGTTTTCAAAGCTGTTCCAATTGCGTTCGTTCCGACCTCACCCTCCGTCCAGCATACGCCCTCCACAAAATTTATTTTGCCTGCCTCATCGAGGATTTTCTCATTTCCGGAAAGTGAAAGGACATATCCATCCGGATCGACCAATAAAGCCATCATTCCAGATTCCTTTATCGATTGATTCATCCTAGATAATTGGGGTGATGCCACTTCTAATAGGAAGGAGTTTTTTTCTCTTTGAATATCCAATAATTCATTCGTCAAAATGTGTTTGCCTTTATTAAGGTATGGGTTGACTTGATCTTTTTTGCAGCGATGCCATGATTCCATTATTCGCTTGTTCAGACGACTTGAATCGAGAACCCCTTCACTGACAAAGCGTTCCCATGTACGTAGATAACAACTAGTGGATAGCATATAATCCTCCTCTAATCATTTGGTTTAAACCTTCATTTGACCAGTCAATCTAGAGGAAAAATACCATGGAGTATAAAATAGGATGTTAATCGAGGTCCATTTAATTATAGTGGATTATGTATCCGCTTACAATATATAGATTTAGTTTACACAAAAAGCATCATGTGATCATTCACACGATGCTTCTCCATCTAACAATAAAATGCGTTAGTTTTATGAAAATATAACCCCGCCATCAATCATGATGGATTGCCCTGTCATATAATCCGAATCGGGTGAAGCAAGGTAAGATACGAATTTCGCAACATCTTCTGGCGTTTCGGACCGTCCTAAGGTTATGGAATCTGTAAACTTTTTAAATGTTTCACCTTTAGCAAGATTCATATATTGACCCATTTTTTCATCGATTAAATCCCACATTTGCGTCCCGACAATTCCTGGACAGTATGCATTCACGGTAATTCCAAACTGGGCCAATTCCTGTGCTGCCGCTTGTGTAATGCCTCTTACGGCAAATTTTGTGGCCGAGTATGTACCTAGTAAACTAAAGCCTTTATAACTGGCGATGCTGGCAGCACTAATAATTTTCCCGCCTTCTTGCTTTTTCATTTGTTCAGCAGCGGCTTGCAGGCAAAAGAGGACACCATTTACATTTATATTGAAAATCAGTTCCAGATCCTCTTGAGTTACCTCCAATAGAGGCTTTATTTGAGCAATTCCTGCATTTGAAACCATAACGTCCAGTTGTCCAAAACGTTCCACAATTTGATCCACCATATCGAATACTTCCCGTCTATTGCTTACATCCGCTTTAACGGCAAAGCTTTCACGCCCAATTTCCCTGATCTCATTCACGACCGATTCAGCCGTATCCAGATTGACGTCGTTAATGACCACATTCAATCCATCTTGAGCTAATCTTAATGCAATGGCACGTCCGATGCCACGTCCTGCACCAGTGACTACCGCCGTCCGTTGACCGCTAGCCATACAAAAATCCCCCTTCTGGTTTTTTATGAATGCACAGCTTGACCTATAACGTTCAAAAAAGCTTCATGTATGGATTCCGACAAGGTTGGATGTGCCGCTACAAAATCTCCCATCATATCTGCCGTTATTTCTGCATGCAGCATGACCGTTCCTTGACCAATCAATTCTGTTGCATATTGACCAATAATGGAAAAACCTAGAATTTCATTATATTGTGGATCCACTAGGACTTTCACCTTTCCTTCCGGTTTATTGGAAAGGATTGCTTTCCCATTTGCCGAAAAAGCAAATTCACCAACTTTAATCTCGCCATATTTTTTTCGCGCTTCTTTTTCAGTCAAGCCTACACTAGCAATCTCCGGGGAGGTATAAATGCAGCGAGGGATTGCCCGGTAATTCACTTGTGCAAATCGACCACAGGCATTTAAAGCCGCCACTCGCCCTTCATGAAAAGCAACGTGGGCAAGTTGTATGCCCCCAATCACGTCACCACAAGCATAAATCGATGGATTGCTTGTTTGCATTCGATCATCCACCGAGATGCCAAGTCGGGAAAAATCAATATCGTTTTCCTCTAAGCCCATTTCATTCACTCTTGGTTTTCTCCCTATTGAAACGAGTACGTAATCAGCATATTGTTCTTCCAGTTCGCCATCGCTTTTCTCCAAAAATACCGTCTTACTGGTTGCATTGATGTTTTTGACAGATGTGGAGGTATGGACCGTTACGCCTTGGTTTTTCAATTCTCCATGCAGGATGCTCGTGATATCATCATCTTCCCCCGGAAGCAGCTTTTCCCCCATTTCGATAACGGTAACCTTGGTGCCCATCCTGCTATAAATACTGGCAAATTCACATCCAATGACTCCGCCTCCGACAATTAGCAGCGAATCGGGAATGGCAGGAAGTGACATGGCATGGCCACTGTGGATGATCCATTCACCATCAAACGGCGCAAAAGGTAAGGGAATCGGTTCGGACCCAGTTGAAATGATGATCTTACTGGCTTCAATCTCTTCATTTTTATTTCCGTTCTCGATCCGCAGTCGATGGCTCGTCAGGATAGACGCTCTTCCCTGAATGACTTTTATCTTATTCTTATTCATTAAATATCGAATACCATTCACTAGTTTAGATATGACATCTCTCTTTCGTTCCTGCACGGTATCCCAATCGACTTCAATCGAATTGGAGGGCAGGCGGATTCCCATATGCCCGGCATTTTTCACTAAGTCATACGTATCGGCACTTTTCAATAATGACTTCGTTGGCATGCATCCTTCGTTTAAACAGGTGCCCCCCAATGGCCCATCGACTACCAATATGACTTCCTTATCCTGCTGGGCAGCAGTGATTGCCGCTACATACCCTGCAGGACCGCCGCCTATAATAGCTATACGATTCAAGAGCTTTGCCTCCTTTTCTATAAAATCACGGTGATCGGTTCTTCTAAATACCGTTTTAGTGTTTGTAAAAAGGCAGCAGCGGGTGCCCCGTCAAGTACACGGTGATCAAAAGTTAAACTGAGTGGCAAGATCGTTCTCTTCTCCAATTCTTCGCCAATATAACGCGGGGTATCATAAGCAGAGCCAATTCCAAGTATCCCCGTTTCCGGTGTATTGAGAATCGGTGTAAAATGCTCAACATCATATGCCCCAAGGTTACTGATTGTAAAAGTGGACCCTTGCATGTCTTCGATGGGCAATTGACCGTCACGTGCACACCGGGCCAATTCCTTACCCTTTTTCGATAACTGCCTTAGGGTACAATTTTCGGCATTTCTAATGACAGGAACAACGAGCCCCTTCTCCAAGGCCACCGCTAATCCAAGATGGATATGCTCATTCAAAATGATGTTATCTTCAATATAAGCACTATTCATTTTAAGATGCTCTTTAAGTGAAAGCACGACAGCCTTTGCAACAAAGTCCGTTATAGTCAATTTAGTTGATTCCTGTTTTTGTAGCGTTTCAGTAGCCTGTTTTTGCAAAAATACTAGATCAGTGACATCAACTTTCATCGTTAGAGTTAATTGGGCACTGCTTTGTAAGCTCTCCTTCATACGTCTGGCAATGATTTTCCTCATTCCGGTAACAGGGATCTGCTGCGGACTCTCTAAAGTAGGTTGAGGGGAAACTATTCTTTCTTCTGTATTTACCGACATGGAATCCCTTTTTCCAATAATTTTCTGTACATCTTCTTTAGTGATTCTTCCACCTGGCCCGGTGCCTTGAATCTTCTCAATGTCAAGATTCGCTGCCTGTGCCATTTTTCGCGCAACCGGGGTGATCATCAGTCGATCTCCCAGTGGCAAATTGGGTGACTCTTTTGTTTTCGGCTTTTCTTGTTCAACAATTTTCGACTGAGTTTGTTCAGCAACATGATCATCGATTATTTTTTCATTCGGATTTCCGATATGACAGATAACGGTTCCTGGAGGTACTCCTTGTCCTTCTTGAACAGCTATATTCAGAATCGTACCTTCCGCTGGCGATTCAATATCCATTTCTATTTTCTCTGAATTGATGCTGGCTATTGGTTCACCTTTTTCGACTGGATCCCCAACAGCCTTACTCCACAACGAAACAGTGCCTTCTTTCATTGCCATGCCCAATTTCGGCATTACTACTTCAACAGCCATATCTTTTTTCTCCCTTCAGATTGGTTTCTGTGTCCATCATTGGTTTTGTTGCTCCAACTTTTGCCGTTCTATGCGAAAAAGCTGGAGCATGCATCATATTGATTTAATTACACCCCAAGAATGGAAGGCTCTCCTAATAATTCTGAAACGACTTGTATCACTTTTTCTGATGTTGGAAGGTAAATATCTTCTAGCGGTGGAGAAAAAGGTACAGGTGTATGTGGTGCCGTAATCCTCTTGATTGGCGCATCGAGCGTGTCAAATCCCTTATCAGCCACCAGTGCGGCAATATCGGTTGCGACGCTGCATCTTGGGTTCGCTTCATCAATCACGATTAAACGATTTGTTTTTGCCACAGAGTTGAGAATCGATTCTTCATCCAATGGTGACAAGCTCCGCGGGTCGACAATCTCGACTTCAATGCCTTTAGCAGTAAGTTTTTCAGCAGCCTCCATCGCGGTGTGAACTTGTTTACCGATGGCAACGACCGTCAAATCCGAGCCTTTCCTTTTAATTTCAGCTTTGCCGATTGGGATTGTATAGTAGCCTTCCGGAACCTCCCCAACCATGTTGTATAGCGTTTTATCTTCAAAAAAGATGACGGGATCATTATCTTCTATGGCTGAAAGTAAGAGCCCTTTTGCGTCATAGGGGGAAGAGGGAACAACGACCTTCAATCCAGGAATGCTAGTGAACAAGGCATAAAGGCTTTGTGAATGCTGTGCTGCAGCCCTGAAGCCTGCACCATGCATCGTACGGATCGTCACGGGAACCTGTGCTTTTCCCCCAAACATATAGCGGAACTTTGCACCTTGATTCAATACTTCATCCAAACAGCTGCCAATGAAATCGTTGAACATTAACTCGGCAATCGGTCGTAAGCCTGTCGAAGCGGCTGCCATGGCCGCTCCCATATATCCTGCTTCCGCAATGGGTGTATCAAGAATTCTATCCCGGCCAAACTCTTGAACCAATCCTTTTGTGACACCTAAAACACCACCCCATGCTTCGTCATCCTGTAAATGATCGACCTCAGCACCGCCGGCTACATCTTCTCCCATAAGGATGACATTTTCATCTTTTCTCATTGCCATGGCCATTGCTTCATTTATTGCTTGTGACATACTGATTTTTCTACTCATCTCAATTCCTCCTTTTATAGTTTAATAGGATACATAAACATCGTTTAATAAATCGGATGCCTCTGGATACGGGCTATCTTCACTGAATTTAACTGCCTGTTTAATAGATTCCTCAACGGCACTCTCAAGAGAAATCAGTTCTTTTTCCGCCAGCAGATTCTGATTGAGTAAGTAATTCCTAAACAGGGCAATCGCATCTTTCTCTTGTTTATGCTCCTTTTTGTCTTGTTCTTTTTTATATTTCTGTGCATCTCCCTCGAAGTGTCCATAATTACGATAAGTAACGCATTCGATCAATGATGGGCCCTCTCCCCTGCGAGCTCTCTGAACGGCTTCTTCAGCAGCCTTATACACAGCCAATACATCTTTCCCATCCACTCGGACACCCGGGATATTGTAGCTTATCGCACGATCGGCTATCGTTTTACAGCTTGAAGCATAGTTGAAAGGCGTGGCTTCCCCATACCCATTATTTTCAGCAATGAATATAACGGGTAGCTTCCAGATTGCCGCCAGATTTATCCCTTCATGGAATGTCCCATGATTATTGGCACCATCACCAAAAAAACAAACACTAACATGATCGGTCTTTTTGTATTTCGCAGTTAATGCTGCACCGCATGCGAGCGGAAAGCCTCCACCAACTATCCCGTTTGCACCTAACATCCCCTTATCCAAATCGGCAATATGCATGGAACCGCCTTTTCCCTTGCAAAGCCCTGTCACTTTCCCATAGATTTCAGCCATCATCCCGTTAAGGTCACATTCTTTTGCAATACAGTGGCCATGCCCCCTGTGAGTGCTTGTAATGCTGTCCTTTTCAGAAAGGTGAGCACATACTCCTACAGCTACCGCTTCTTCCCCAGCATACAAATGGACAAAACCTGGTAAAATCCCCTTAGCAAAAGATTCATGAACTTGGTCTTCGAATTTTCTGATTTCCAGCATTTTTTTGTACATCCAATAAGCCTTGTCCTCTGATAACTTTATTTCATTCGATTGAACCGTTTCCATTTTTTAGCCCCCAATCATTAATAATGTGTCATTCTTTATATTGATATTGCAAATGCCGTGCCAAGATGGGAGGTCGGTAAAATTAGGATTTTATCTATTTTCAGTCGAGACAAAACGAGACAAAATGAGATTGTTGTCTCGTTTTGTCTCGTTTTTTTTAAATATACTATCCTAGTTCACTTATCACTGAAGTGAAAAGATGGTTTGAATGTGGAGGCAGCCTGTTTAAGGAATAAGCTCTTTATGCACCATTTATTTAGGTGTCAGTACTTACTAACATGAAATTTGTAAGTAAGGGAGAAATAGAAAACTTAACAGGAATTCGACCTCGGTCGTATTAGACTCTACTAGTCATTGTCATACACCAGTTGTTCAGCAATTCGAGGAAAGAGATGATTTACTAATTATCATTAACCCACTTGTCTTATAGCGAGAAAAGAGCTCATCTCTACGAAAAGTAAAGACAGATGTGATTGATGCTTGCTATCTCTGCGAGCTGTATAATAAAGTAGATTTGGAGCCAATACCTAATATACCGTTCAATCAAATCTTTTTCGCTATCATAGATATTAAAATATGGATTAAAAGATTGAATAATATTTAATGAATTAAAGTTATCATTTATCTCAATAAAAACGTTTCTAACCATTTTAGATATATTTGATCCGAATTTTGGCGGGATTAAAATGATTGCAAAAGCTTCTGTTGTCATCGTCCCTATTATGGCAGGAGCATACGTGTTAGTAGCGTTGATTATTATCGTCGTCATGAATGTTACCGAGTTACTGAGTGTTTTTGTTTTAATCTTTGAAAGTGCATTTGGATTAAGGGAAGTGGCTGGCGGAGCACTAGGCGCTGTAATGTTGCAAGTAATCAAGAGGGTCTATTTTCAAATGAAGCCGGATGGGTAGTGCCCCTATTGCTGGTGCGACTGCAGATGTCAGTCATCCCGTTAAACAAGGACTCAATCAGTCTCTAGGTGTTTTTTATCGATACGCTTGTCATTTGTAGTTCGACAGCCTACATCATTTTGTTTTCAGGCCTGTATATATCGAAGGAAACAGATGATTTCATCCTTACACAAAATAGACTTGATACGATATTAGGATCTTGGGCAGGCATTTTGGTTTGCCATTATCGTACTGTTATTCACATTTAGTTCCATTGCTGGCAACTACTATTATGGAAAATCGATATCAATGAAAATACAGTTTGGTTACACATATATACAATACAAATCGTTACCAATGGAGCCTAAATAGAATGGCTCCCGCACAAAGCAAAAAAGGACAGAAAAGAGTAATGGCAACATTCCCTTCTCTGTCCTTTTAACTGAGAGTTTAACTCTATGCTAAAAAGAGTTTTCCCAATGGTGGCGTTTTATAAACGCGCTCCCCAGAGTTGCGTCCTATTATGTTTCTTTTACCTGAGAGATTTGTTCCAGGTTTTATTTGGAACTTGCTCCTTCGTTGGCTGTCTACATTGCACTCTCCCACAATCGTCATCCTCTATACTTTTTTAGATACTCAATATACTCAAAATAAACAATTATTTACATAATTTTTTTATGATATCGCCTCTATATTTATACATATTTAGGAAACTAAGAGGAAAATCACTTTATATCAGCAAACGCTTTCAAATTTAACAGACTAATGCTTCTTTATGAATTTCTTCTCTTGATGATCGCTGATTGCAGCCTGTTTTTCTCTTTTTCTTTTAAAACATAACTAAGTAAGTCTAATGAGAGGCGCGCTGCCACTTGTCCAGTTATTCCAGTATGATCGTAAGGTGTAGCTACTTCTACCATATCAAAACCGATTACTTCTCCTCTTTTTGCAATTCCATGGAGTAATTCGTTGACTTCATCATAAAGCAGGCCTCCAGGAGAAGGTGTGCCTGTCGCAGGGGCGATTGATGGGTCGAGGCCATCAATGTCCATGGTAATATAATATTTTTCACCTGCTGGAATAAGTTCCAGAACTTGTTCAAATCCCATCTTTCTCATTTGGCGGGGAGACAAGATGACACTTCCGTATTCTCTGGCAGCATCAACATCTTCTTTTTTACTGCTGCTGATTCCACGAATGCCCAATTGGAAAATCTTTTGAACATGATTCATTTCAGATAAGCGGCGGATGCAGCTTCCATGTCCAACCCGCATTCCTGAACGGTGATCTGCCCAGTCTAAATGCGCATCAATCTGGATCACATGAAATGGCCCGAGTTCATCCAAGCCCTTTCCTACTGGAATTGTAATGGAATGATCTCCACCTAAAACAACCGGCATTGCACCTTTTGAAACGATTTTTCGAATGGCTTCTTCCGTATTATCATGGGATTGCATCATATCCCCATGTACCATGTCTACATCACCGCAATCAACAACTTTCCATTTAGGGCCAAGATACATGATATCATTTTCAATATCATAGGCTCCATCTAACCCGAAACTATATAATGTAGAGCCTTCACGAATTCCTCTTGGACCCATTCTTGCGCCTGACTTCCATTGTGTTCCCATATCATTTGGAACTCCAATGACAGCTACATCTGCATCTAGCTGGTCTAGATCAGGACATACGGGATATTTCCCGAAAGTACAGATTCCGGTAAAAGGTAAATTAAGGTGTTGTTTTTCATTATTCGACATGTACGTTGCCTCCCACTTGTATTACGTTCTCGATAATATACGTATGCTTCATGCCAACCTATAAAACTAGGAGTCAATAATGACTACTAGGAACCAACATATTTTCTGATTACTCGATTTTTCTTAGTAAACGCCACTGAGAAAGAGCTCGGAGAATATAATTCATATACTATGCTGTCTTATTAGGTCTTAAAAAAGACAAATCTTGATGAACTGGTCTTTTACTCGTAAAATAATCAAGTAGGCTGACAGCTTTCTTTCTGTTAAAGCCCATCTCCAGAATTAATATTTGAAAATTATTAAATTTTAAAATATTGGCAAATTCAAAAAAATGCATCCTCTATTATTAGTCAAAAATTTCTTCGATGTAGCATTACTCACTCTCTTTTACTCATTTATCTCTACTTCTCCATTTTTAATGATCAAACCACTTGGTTGGCTCCACTTCTAAATTAATGTTGATTTGTTTTACCTCACTAAACTCATCTAAACCAAAAGTTCCTAACCCCCGGCCAATTCCGCTCTGCTTGTAGCCTCCCCACGGTGCTTCGTTGTAGGCTAGATTGTAGGCATTAATCCATGTAATTCCGGCTTTTATTTTCTTAATCACTCTTAATGCCTTCGCACCGTCTTGGGAAAATACACCTGCTGCGAGGCCATATGGGGTATCATTCGCAAGCTGGATGGCTTCTGCTTCATCTTTAAACTTTTGCACAGTCAGTACCGGACCGAATATTTCTTCCTGAACAATTCTCATGTCAGGTTTAGTGTCAACAAATATCGTCGGCTCAACAAAATAGCCATTTTCAAGCCCATCGCTTGTGATACGCTTGCCTCCGCAGGCTAGTTTCGCCCCTTCTTCTATACCTAGTTGAATATAGTTGAGCACCTCATTCATATGGTCTTCACTGACAAGCGCCCCCATTTCTGTAGACGGTTGATCGCCAGGGCCGACCCGGATTTTTTTCGCCTTCTCTACCAGTCTCTCGATAAACTTGTCATGAATTCTCTCTTCAAGCAGTAAACGAGATCCTGCATTACAAACTTGGCCGGAATTGACAAAAATTCCATATAAAGCATAATCCACGGCTGTTTCAAAATCTGCATCAGCGAAAACAATATTAGGTGACTTGCCACCTAATTCAAGTGCAATATTTTTAATATTTCCAGCTGCTGTTTTCATGATGTTTCTGCCTGTTTCTGTGCTGCCAGTGAACGAAACCATATCGACTTTATCGCTTTCCGCTAGTTCATTTCCTACTGTTCCCCCGCCGCCCATAACTAGGTTGGCAACGCCATCCGGTATGCCGACTTCTTGGATAATCTCAAATAATTTAACAGTCGTAATCGGAGTGATCCCGGCTGGCTTAAACACAATCGTATTTCCTGCAGCAAGGGAAGGGGCAATTTTCCAGGCTCCTGTCAGTAAAGGGAAATTCCATGGAGCGATTAGTCCGCATACCCCTACCGGCTCCCGAACAACCATAGCCTGTACAGGACCGGAAACCGGGTATGTTTGTCCATCGGGTTTAGTGACTAAACCGGCATAATATCGAAAACAATCCACTGCATCCGCAATGTCAAATTCCGCTTCTCTAAGAGGTTTTCCGGTATTCGCTGTTTCAAGCTGGCTAAGCTCAGATGCACGTTCTTCAAGTGTCTCTGCTATTTTAAATAGGTAGGAAGCCCGTTCTGAAGCTGGCAGATCTGACCAAATCCCGGAATCAAATGCGGTTCTCGCCGCATCAATGGCCATTCGGGTATCTTCTGCATTTCCCTTAGGAGCCTCTGCAATGAACTTGCCGTTTGCAGGGTTTACAACTTGACTATTTTGTTTACTTAAAGAATCCATCCATTCACCGTTTATGAACATTTTCAGATTTAACACTGTAAAAACACCTCCAGTTTTTATGTAAGCCATGGTGGCCGCCCAATTAAAACTCCTAATCAAGCTGACCACCGATTCAACAACTCTTAATCCACATGAACACTTAATAACTCGACACATCTTCATTCCATCGAAGAACATTTAGAATTGGTCATGTCAAATTTTCTAAATCTATCTATATAGTTAAATTAATGTTGTGTTTTTCGCCTCATAAGTCTTTTGGAATAATGCCAAATAATCTTCGCGTGTCACTTTTCTTGAATTCGTCTGTGTACATAAATGAACTGCTGCTCCTTCAGCAAGGAATGGGAAATCTTCAGGATTGACATTATTTAAATCTCGAAAATCAGGAATGCCAATTTTACGAGCAAGCTCTTTTAACAATACAACACCTTCATAGGCAGTTTCTTCAATTGTTTTACCTTCTTTATTTGCTCCAAGTTTTTCAGCTACAATTGCATGCTTTTCAGGGTTTGAAGGAATATTAAATTCAAAAACATGTGGAAGAAAGATAGAATTTGCTACCCCATGTGGAGTATCATAAAGACCTCCAAGTGGTTCAGCCATAGCATGTACAGCACCAAGATCCGCGTGATTAAATGCCATACCTGCAATTAAACTGGCTACAAGCATATTTTTCCGTCCTTCTAAGTCGTTCCCATTTTCTACAGCTAACGGAAGGTACTTAGCAATTAATTCAATTGAATAAAGACTGAGAGCATCGGAAATGGGTTCAGAAATATTGCTGGTATAAGCTTCGATAGCATGTGTAAGTGCATCCATTCCAGTAGCAGCAGTAATAGATTTAGGCAGAGTTAGAGTTAATTCAGGATCCAAAATTGCTAGTTTCGGAGCCAATCTAATGTCAAGTATAGCCTCTTTCTGTTTTGTAACTGTATCTGTAATGACAGAACCTGTTGTAACTTCACTACCAGTACCTGAAGTTGTAGGAATACAAATAAGTGGAGTGATTTCTCGCTCTAGTAAATTTACACCGTAACGCTCTCTAAGCTCTCCTCCATGGGTTAAAAGTGTACCAATTGCTTTGGCTGTATCCATTGAACTTCCTCCGCCAAGACCAATCAAAAGATCTATTTCCTCGTCTTTAAATTGCTCATAGGCTCTTTGACAATCTACATCTTTTGGATTAGGAGTAATTTCATCAAAAACAATATAATTGATACCTTCTTGGTCTAACGAATCTATAACCTTTTGCAAAATTCCAGTTTGTGCTAGTCCTTTATCGGTAATAACAAGAGCCTTTTTTCCTCCTAGCTCTTTTGCTCTTTTCCCAATATTTTTAACTTTTCCGCCTCCAAACTCTATAGAGGTAGGAATATTGAAATTAAAATCCCAGATCATCATTAATTTCCCCTTTCAATTTTTCAAATAGTGTAATAGTATAGTGACTCACTCTCTTTTACTCTTTTATATCTACTTTTCCATTTTTAATGATCAAACCACTTAGTTGGCTCTACTTCTAAATTAATGTTAATTTGTTTTACCTCACTAAACTCATCTAACCCAAAAGTTCCTAACCCCCGTCCAATTCCGCTCTGCTTGTATCCTCCCCACGGTGCTTCATTGTAGGCTAGATTGTAGGCATTAACCCATGTAATTCCGGCTCTTATTTTCTTAATTACTCGTAAAGCCTTCGCACCGTCTTGTGAAAATACACCTGCTGCGAGGCCATATGGGGTATCATTCGCAAGCTGGATAGCTTCCGCTTCATCTTTAAATTTTTGCACGGTAAGTACTGGCCCGAATATTTCTTCCTGAACAATTTTCATGTCAGGTTTAGTGTCAACAAATATCGTCGGCTCAACAAAATAGCCATTTTCAAGCCCGTTGCTTGTGATACGTTTGCCGCCGCAGACTAATTTCGCCCCTTCTTCTATGCCAAGTTGAATATATTGGAGTACCTTATTCATATGTGCTTCACTGACAAGGGCACCCATTTGTGTAGACGGTTGATCGCCAGGGCCGACTCGGATCTTTTTCGCTTTCTCTATCAATCTATCGATAAACTTGTTGTGTATGCTCTCTTCAAGCAGTAAACGAGATCCTGCATTACAAACTTGGCCGGCGTTGACAAAAATCCCATATAAAGCATAATCCACGGCTGTCTCAAAATCCGCATCGGCGAAAACGATGTTAGGTGACTTGCCGCCTAATTCGAGTGCAATGTTTTTAATATTTCCAGCTGCTGCTTTCATGATGCTTCTGCCTGTCGATGTACTGCCAGTGAACGAAACCATATCAACTTTATCGCTTTCCGCTAGTTCATTTCCTACTGTTGCACCACCACCCATAACTAGATTTGCAACGCCATCCGGTATGCCAACTTCTTCGATAATCTCAAATAATTTAGTAGTCGTAATCGGAGTAACCTCGGATGTTTTAAACACAATCGTATTTCCTGCAGCAAGGGCAGGGGCTATTTTCCAAGCTCCAGTCAGTAAAGGAAAATTCCATGGAGCAATCAGTCCACATACCCCCACAGGCTCTCGAACAACCATGGCCTGTACAGGACCGGAAACAGGATACGTTTGGCCGTCCGGTTTAGTGACTAAACCGGCATAATAACGAAAACAATCCGCTGCATCCGCAATGTCAAACTCTGCTTCTTTAAGAGGTTTTCCGGTATTGGCTGTTTCAAGTTGGCTAAGCTCAGATGCATGTTCTTCAATTTTCTCTGCTATTTTAAATAAATAGGAAGCCCGTTCCGAAGCTGACAGGTCTGACCAAATCCCGGAATCAAACGCGGTTCGTGCCGCATCAATGGCCATCCGGGCATCTTCTGCATTTCCGTTGGGAGCCTCCGCAATGATCTTGCCGTTTGCGGGGTTAACAACATTACTCTTTTGTTTACTCAAAGAATCCATCCACTCACCGTTTATAAACTTTTTCAGCTTTAACAATTTGAAAAAACCTCCTGTTCGTTATTCTTACTTTAACGATCTCGCCTTAAAAATAGATAACGCTTTCATTTTTCTTTATTTTCAAAATATTCATCCCTCTTTTAGTTACATATACTTACTTCAGTGTAAAAAAAGGATTAAAAGTCTTCTACCTTTTGGGAAAGAATTTTTTCATTCATATCTTCTACCTCTTGAGGAATGGTCTCTTCATCAAAATGAAACTCTGGAAGAGGCTTGCGAAAAAATTTTGTCATGTAAAGAAGATATGCCAAGCCGCATGCGACCCAGATGCCTCCAAGGATCAAAGCCTCTATTTCTAAATATGACCATAACCACATAGTGAATGCTGCACCTATGAGCGGTAAAAATAAATACCGTATGCAGTCGTTAAAAGAACGTTTCTGATTTCTAATAAAATAATGGGCGATGACAGATAGATTAACGGATGTAAAAGCAATGAGCCCTCCAAAATTGATAAACTTGATGACTTGCTCCAAGGTCAACAAAATACCTAGTAAAGAAACTGTGCCTATCACGATAATGCCGTGTGACGGTGTATTAAATTTGGGATGAATATAACCAAATAGATTTTTAGGCAATACAGAATCCCGTCCCATGGCATATAACACACGTGATGCGCTTGTAATTGCAGCAACTCCCGAAGAAAAGTTCCCAACAATTACTCCAGTAATAAATAATGATTTAAATACGTTTCCTCCTACAAGTATCGCGATTTCCATGGCTGCAGAATCAGGGTGTTCGAATGTAAAGCCTGGCTGCACCAATTGTGCTAAATAGGAAGAGCCAATGTACAAGACCCCTGTAAACAAAAGCATTATGATAATAGCTTTTGGGATCGTTTTTTCGGGATTAATTGTTTCTTCTGACAAGGTAGTAAGTGAGTCAAAACCAAGGAAACTAAAACAAAGAATCGAAGCTCCTGCTAAGATAACGGACAAGGGAACATCTGAATTTAACAATGGTTTACTTGAGAAAAGAGTGCCTGTCCCTACTCCTTCTAATAAACTTTTGACGGTTAATAGCCAGAAAAAACAAACGAAAATGATTTGAGCAATAACAAAAATTTTACTTGTGGATGCTGATATCGTTACACCTAGTATGCTCGGTACCACTATGATAGCAGTCAAAAGAATAATCCACACATAATGCGGAATCCCCGGAAACACTGCATTTAAAAAGACAGTGGACATCAAGCACGTCACCATAGGTGTTAAAATATAATCAAGCATAATTGTCCAACCTACAAGAAACCCAACTTCAGAATTAATAGACTTTTGAGTAAATGTATAAGCTGAACCTGAGATAGGATATGCCTTTGCCATCTTTCCGTAGCTGAGGGCTGTAAACAGTATCGCTAGAAATGCAATAATGTACGCACCCGTAATTACACCATGTGAGGTTACGGTAGCTATTCCATAGGTATTAAAAAATACCATGGGGTTATTCCAAGCAATTCCTAAAAAAACAACCTGTGACAAAGTAAGCGTTCTAACAAGCTTCTTTCTTTCCATAATCAGCTCCCTCCTATTGATAAAGAATACTCAGAAGTTTTAGAATATTTTGTATCTTGATTATAAAGGTTTTTGTTACACAAAGGTCAATACTGTATTATATTATTTAAGGAGGTGGTTAAATTGAAAGAAAAACTAACCATCAGTGAGATGGCAAAGTTAAGAGGGATGACTGCGGAGACCTTGCGCCACTATGATCGGATTGACTTATTCAAGCCGCAATATATCGATCCAAACTCGGGGTATCGCTACTATTCTATTTTCCAGTACGAGGTTTTAGGAACCATTAAAGAGTTACGGCAACTTGGAATGAGTACGGACGAAATAAAGGATTATTTCAATGAACGCAATTTTAGTAAGTCTTTGGACATTCTTAAAGCAAAGCACGCGGATCTTGTTTCAAAACTAAACGAATTAACTGATTTGGAGGAAAATATCCGGGAAAAAATTGTATATTTGGATCACGTAGCAAGAGAAAAGGAACTTCAAACGGTTATGTTTCGTGAAATAGGACGCAGAAAGTTAATTACATTGAATGAAAAAATCAATAATAATTTGGAACTTTGTTATGGTGTTATCAGGCTAGAAAATATGCTTGCTGAGAAGACACCGATTCTGGCCAGTAACAGACTAGGCATTCTCATCCAGGAAGCAGATCTTAGAGCTAAACGTTTTGAAGAACCATCAGTCATTTTTGTTGTGGCAAAAAGTAAAGAAAAAATACCAAAACAGTACCAACGGATCGTTCCGGCTGGGTTATTTGCGTGTACCCGTTATAACGGAGAATTACTATGGAACCGAAGTGAAAGCTTGAGTAAAATATTGGATTATCTTGATGAAGGTGGTTATCAAATTACCGGCGATGCGCTGCAAATTATGCATGTTGATATTACGATCACAGATAAACCAAACGAGATTACCTTTGAAATTCAAGTTCCCGTTCAAAAGGTCTGACCTATTTTCGCAGGACAAATGTTTATGTGTATGGTTTAGACGAAAGATATAGGAGAAGTTTTGATATGGAATTGAACTAGCTAATGGCTAGTTCTTTTTTCAGAAAGGATGCCAACAAAAAAACCACTAAATGGGAATCTTCATTCATAAACACCTGAACCCCCATATTAGCGTAAATAAAAAGAATCCATTTTGAAAAAAGATTAATCAAAATGGATTCTCTATGGTTGTTATCAGATTTTGCCCATGTAAGACGTCTATTCGATAAAATTCTGTCCGATAGTTTCGTTTATCTTCTTTTGCATGGGCTACTATCTTGTCTTCGGGTTTAGCTGATTCAATAAACTGGATTGTTGTCGAGAGTCCTAATGATGCTTCCTTATGCATTATATGCTACCGAAAAAGCATGTTAAGGGACCATACAAATAGAGAACCAGCATTAGATTTTATTAAAATTCTAATATTCATACACTTTCCCGAGTGGTGAAAATTTCATTCATACACTATCCTGTATTACCTAAAGAGATTTGTAGTTTTACTCTCACTGAGTGAAACTTTTGGTGAATGATATAATTTTCTTTTCATCATAACATAGTAGAGAAAAGATGGAACAATCAGCCCTACAATCCATGCAAGATCAGCACCTCCTAAAGATTGAGCAATCGGGCCGACATAGATAGATGTATTGATAAAAGGTAATTCAACAATAATGGATATTAAAAATGAAAAGGTGGTAATCCAATTTACCTTTCCATACTGCCCGTTTAAATCAAACATGTCCTTAATATTGTACTCTCCCCTTCGAAGTACATAATAATCAACGAGATTTATGGCCGTCCAGGGGATTAAAAAGTAACTGATCAATAAAATAAAGTTGGTGAAATACTCCAAGAAATTCCCTTTGCCGATTATTGTTAATAAAGTTCCAATTATAGTGATACCTAAGACAAAAAACATTCTTACTTTTGGAGATACTTTTAAGTTTGTAAAAGGCTCAATGGTTGATACTGTTGACATGAAAGAACCGTACAAATTGAACACGTTGATAGAGAGTTGGCCTAAAAAAATGGCCAGAAGCATAATAAACACAAATCGATTACCAAGCAATTGAGACAAATAAGTCCCGGAGTTTTCAAGGTAACCAGGAATGGAAACAGCTAAAAGGACCCCTAATAACATCATCCACACGGTTCCTATGACTGATCCTGTGTACGTATACCAGAATGTTTTAGCTGGAGGGGTGTCAATCGGTAAATACCTCGAGTAGTCTGCAACATACGGAGCAAATGAGAGCTGCCAGGTAGCTACAATACTAACGCATAACATGAAAGTTGAAAACTCAAATCCAGCCGGAGACCAGCTTTCTGCTGGTATTGGCAAATTGAAGACGACTATTGTCGCAGCTAAGAATATGATAAAAAAGAACCATGATAAATATTTCTGCATTTTATGAATTAAGTCATGGCCTATCATCGTAACGATGAAAGTGATGCCATTCATAATAATAATACTCCATGTCAAATCAATTGATAATGAGTTGCTCAAGACTTGAGCACCTAGCAAACCGCTGCTCGCAAAGAATCCTAAGTACATAAATATAACAAGTATTAAGGGAATCACAGCACCAATAACACCAAATTGCGCCCGGCTTTGTATCATTTGTGGAATACCAAGTTTCGGTCCTTGCGCGGAGTGCGAAGCCATAAAAATGGCTCCGAGTAAATTTCCTGTAATAATTGCCATTACACTCCAGAAAAGATTTAATCCAAAACTAATGCATAAGGCTCCTGTAACTAGAGTGGTCAAATGCATTTGGGCACCAAACCAAACTGGGAATAGCCCTCTTGCTTTCCCATGACGTTCATTTTCGGGAATATACTCAATGCTCCTTGTCTCTACTTTCATAGACACCCCTCCGGTTCTTTTTTGTAAGTTCCCTGTGATACGTCCGTCGAATCGATTGAAAAGATTTACATAGAAAGTCGTTTTCTATGTAAATCTAAGAGCCAAATAAACCAATGATATATTTTTTAAGTCATAAGGAAATTTTTTCTGTTTTAGTACCACTCACTATTTCTCTTTCTTTTAAAATAAAACTCATTAAGTCTAAAGTAAGCCGTGCTGCTACTTGTCCAGTCATACCCGCATGGTCATATGGAGGTGCTACTTCGACCATATCAAACCCAATGACCTGCCCCCTTTTCGCAATCCCTTCGAGTAATTCATTTACTTCATCATAAATGAGACCGCCTGGAGAAGGTGTTCCCGTTGCAGGAGCTATTGAAGGATCCAAACCATCAATATCAATGGTAATGAAATAGCGTTCCCCGGCTGGAATTTGTTCTATAACGCTTTCTATTCCCATTTTTCTCATTTGACGCGGTGATAATATAACACTTCCATATTCTCTTGCAGCATCGACATCTTCCTTTTTACTGCTACTGATTCCTCGAATACCAAACTGAAAAATCTTATCCACATGATCCATTTCAGACAATCGACGTATGCAGCTTCCATGACCATACCGTTGCCCTGAACGATGATCTGCCCAATCCAAATGAGCATCTATTTGAATAACATGGAAAGGTCCCGCTTCAGCTAATCCCTTTCCTACTGGAATCGTAATAGAGTGATCGCCACCTAAAATAACCGGCATCGCCCCCTTTGAAACGATTTTTTTTATTGCTTCTTCTGTATTCTCCATACACTGCAGCAAATCTCCATGTACCATATCCACATCGCCACAATCAACAACTTTCCAATCGGGACCTAAATACATAATATCTTTTTCGATATCATAGGCACCGTCTAATCCGAAGCTATATAATGTAGATCCTTCACGTATTCCACGCGGCCCCATTCTCGCTCCTGATTTCCATTGTGTACCCATATCATTAGGAACACCAATGACAGCTACATCTGCATCAAGTTGATCGAGGTCAGTACAAATCGGGTATTTTCCAAACGTACAGATTCCTGTAAAGGGAAGATTAAGGAAATCTTTTTCTTTTCGATTAGACATGTTAATTGCCTCCTTCAAAATGTTATTACACTCAAATAAAAGCAATTTCCATGCCATTTTGAAAAGTCAGTATTTATGAGAGGATATAGTCAAAAGTGACTAGCGCTCTTCTATATACTTTTGTATCTTTCTATTTGCTGTCGACTGACTAATATTCAATTTTTCTGCAAGTTTAATACTACTTGGGTATTTTTGATACATGCGCATAATAAACTCCTTTTCGATGGATTCCATATACTTTTGTAAAGTGGTTTCTTTCATTCTCTTTTCTGAAAATTGTTCAAAATCTTCACCATCAATCTCGAAGTCAATCTCATCTTCGCCTGAGGTGATAACTGCTTTTTCAATGAAATTACGCAACTCTCTAATATTACCCTTCCATTCTTGTTGACCGATCCAGGCAAGCATGGCTGGTGTAAACCGTTTATTCATGTCATATTTCTTATTCATTTCTTTCGTTATATCGAAAATCAAGGATATGATTTCTTCCCTTCTCTCCCTAAGAGGAGGGATTATAATTTTAACAATATTTATACGATAATAAAGATCTTCCCTGAACTGCTTTGCATTTACAAGTTCTTCTAAATTTTGATTCGTGGCACAAATTATTCTGCAGGAAAGCTGAACAGATTTCTTCCCGCCTATTCTCATCAATGATTTGTTTTGTAAAACAGACAATAATTTCACTTGAAGGTTCATTGGGAGCTCTCCAATTTCATCTAAGATTAACGTCCCTTCCCCCGCAGCTTCAAAATACCCTTGTTTTCCACCCTTTTTTGCACCTGTAAAAGCTCCTTCTTCGTATCCGAATAATTCAGACTCAATCAATGATTCCGGTATGGCGCCACAGTTTACTTCAATAAAAGGGTGAATGCTTCTTTTGGACATTTCATGAATCATTCGTGCGATTCGGTTTTTACCGACCCCCGACTCGCCAACTAACAAAACAGTTACATCCAAATCTGTTACTTTTGAAATGACATCAAGCACTTTTTCCATTTTTTCATTATTAGGAAAAAATGTGTTAATAGCCTGTTTTTTTAATTTTTCAATTTCTTTTTTGTATAACTGCACAGCTTTTGCAACCTGTTCGTTTTCATTTTTTAAGTATTCAAATTCTGTTATGTCCCTTGAGAAACTAAGTGCTCCAATCAAAATTCCTTTGTCATCATAGATAGGATAGCCAGAGATGATAGTTTTCCTATTATGTATAGTCTCTTGAATAAGGGTTTCTTTTCTTGCGCTTCTCAATACATTCGCAATGACGGAGGGAGAAAACACGCCATCTTTTTCGAGGTCAAAGATATTTTGATTCATTTTTGGTTCAAATGGAATTCCAAACATTTTTTCGGTGGTTTGGCTGGTGTATAAAATATTACCCACTGCGTCAGCAATAAAGATTTCATCAAAAGAATGTTCTAGAATATGTTTTAAAAATATAGAAACGTCTTCTCTTAAATCCATGGTTTACCTCCTAGTCATTACTGATTATCCATTATTCAAAATTGACTGATTATTGTATCTATTCCTATACTAGCACAAAAATTAAATAAGCTAACAGGATTCACCAGATAATTCCCTCCATTTCAAAGCAATAGAGTTGGTTTTTTTATTAATGGAGAACCTTTTATTAAAAAGCTTTCCTTTCTTACAGCGATGTGGAGCTTTTATTCTTTGACTGGGATTCGGCTTGTCTGCATCGTGATGGAGTTGTTAAGATCCAGCTCTTCTAGTAGTGTGTGGGACTTCGGAGATGGGGCCGATGTAGCTTTGATACAAAGTTTAATACAATTATTACAAGAAACCTTGATAAATGAACAAATATTAATATGATTAAGTACGAGTGAAAACCTTTGTTTTCCTTCGATTATCTAACCGAATTAACTAATTTTTAGTTTGAGAAATTTAAACATCTGTCATTAATAAGCGATGAGAGCCAAAGCAAAAACTCCATTTTGATTAAAGATTGATCAAAATGGAGTTTTTGCTTTAAATTAGGTATGTGATTTTTATAATAAAGTCTGACCATTTTGCTGAAACTTATTTGACTAAAGCCCCCGTTTGTTCAATTAGAAGGGCCTCGTCTCCAATTTTATAAAATGCCCACCGTTAATTAAATCAGAATTCTTATAAACCTTGAGGACTAAACTATTAAGCTAATTATTTATTTCGAACCCCTTCACAAATTTTCCAATCGTTTCAAGCTCTTCTTCATTTAGCTCCCTGTTTAGCTTTAGTTGATAAGATTTCTTTATATCTTTAAAGCGTCCCTTATATTGATCTGTCAAGGTGGCTACAGTCCTTAATAGTATTGCTTCTTTCTGATATTCATCATTCGATATTGGCTTCCAATGGGAGAGTACATAGATTTCAGCATCAAATTGATCGATTGTGTCTAATAATTGAATCGTACTTTGAGTCGTATAATTCCTTTTGTTTGAATAGATATTTGCATAAATAGAGTCGCCAAGAAATAGAATTTTTTCTTCTTTGATATAGACAATGATAGAATCTGGGGAATGATCGCCACCTACATGCTGCAAAAGACAAGATACTCCTCCTAGATCAAGCTCCATTCTCTGTTCAAAGGCTAAATGTGGTAATGAAATGATAATATTTCTTTCACTTCCAAATTCTTTTTTGATTGCATTGGACATAATAAAAAAAGAGCAAACTTATTGATGAGTTTACCCTTTTAGCGATATATTAAGCATATACAGGAATTGTTTCTTCCATAATACTTAGAATCTCTTTATTAAGTCCTTTTTGTCTGTAATTTTTAAAATATGCCTGTTCTAGCTTATAGTATGGATCAACAATTGTTTGGAACCATGAATTTATATAATCCTTTAGTTTATTTAAATGAACTGAAAATTTCTTTTGCCAATCTACGCCCAGTAGGAGTCGCAGCCAGACCGCCCTCTGCCGTTTCACGAAGTGCAACTGGCATGGTCAATCCTATTTTATACATGGCATCGATCACTTCGTCACATGGAATGCGGCTCGTAATGCCTGCAAGTGCCATATCAGCTGCCGTTATTGCGTTGGATGCTCCCATTGCGTTACGTTTCACGCAAGGAACTTCAACCAAACCTGCCACTGGATCACAAACTAGCCCAAGCATATTTTTCAATGTGATTGCCATCGCTTCTGCGGCTTGGCTTGGTGTGCCTCCGGCCAGTTCTACAATCGCAGCTGCCGCCATTCCACTTGCCGAGCCCACTTCTGCTTGGCAGCCTCCAGCCGCTCCAGAAATGGAAGCGTTGTTTGCAACAACGAATCCGAAGGCAGCGGAAGTGAAAAGAAATTCAATCATCTCTGCTCGGGTCGGGTTTAATTTTTCTTTCACAGCAAATAATGTACCAGGAACAACGCCCGCAGAACCTGCAGTCGGCGTAGCACAAATCATTCCCATTGCAGCATTCACTTCGTTCGTCGCAACAGCTTTACTGACGGCATCCAATAATAAATCGCCTGCGAGTGCCTTGCCCGACTTGATATAATTTTGCAAAAGAACAGCATCTCCGCCCGTTAGGCCTGTAACGGATTGCACACCTTTCAGACCTCTTTCCACCGCTTGTTCCATCACTGTCAAATTCCTGTCCATCTTTTCAATGATCTGTTCTCTCAACAGGCTTGAGAACTCCATTTCTTGTAAAATCATGATTTCCGCGATTTTTACATGTTTACTTTCAGCAAGTTCAACCAACTCTGCTACATTTCGGAACATGTTTTTACCTCCATATCTATGCCAACACTTTTAATGATTATCATTCAACCATCCTTATGACTTGCGACACGTTTTCCAATCCTTCAATTTCCTTCATGACATCGCCCTTGATTTTCTGATCGACTTCAATCACCATAAGGGCCATTTGACCTTTTTCTTTTCGTGAAACTTCCATATGTCCAACGTTAATCTCATGATTAGCCAATACTGTCGAAACGGAAGATATGATTCCAAACACATCGTTATGAACGACTAAAATGGCTGGGTTTTCACCTGACAATTTAAGCTTGAACGTATTCAACTCCGTTATTTCTATCGTTCCGCCGCCAATCGAGATCCCAACTAGTTCCAATTCTTTATCTTCGTCGAACAGTCTGATCTTGACTGTATTAGGATGATCCATCACAGTATCCTCGATTGTAAAGGAAACTTCCATTCCGGCTTCTTCCGCTATCGTTAAAGAGGCAGGGATTCGTTCATCATCCGTATCGAAATCCAATATCCCGCCTACGACAGCAACATCCGTACCGTGTCCCCTGTATGTTTTTGCAAAAGAACCATATAAAGAAATAATGGCTTTCTTCGGTTGCTTTCCGAATAATGTCCTTGCTACTCTGCCAATTCTGGCAGCTCCTGCTGTATGTGAGCTTGAAGGTCCAATCATGACGGGACCGATTATATCGAATGCAGATCTATATTTCATTGTTTAATGCCCCTTTTCTGGCAAAAAAATTTGTTTAGCCGCTCTCACGAAAGAAAAACTTTTTATGAAATTGATTAAAATTATAAAATAGATGGATATGTGGGTATTAATATAGGAATAGGTATAACTAGTACTAGTGTCCCGTTTGAGGTATGACAAAATACTCACAAGGTCGAGTATTTTGTCTGTTCAAATAGAATTAGTAGTAAAATCTTTGAAAATATTGAAAAAAATATAATAAGTTACTCAATTATCTTTTTAATTTTTGTTTATCCCTACTATCTTTGATGCATCTTAATATTGTACTCAATCAAACACAATTGTTTTATTACCATGAATAATAACTTTATCTTCAATATGCCAGGAAACAGCTTGGGCAAGAACTTGTCTTTCCACATGACTTCCGGCAACCTTTAATTCTTCTATTGTATGTCTATGATTAACCCGCTTTACATCTTGCTGAATAATGGGTCCTTCATCAAGATCATTCGTAACATAATGAGCAGTTGCTCCAATTAGCTTAACACCACGATTATAGGCTCTCGCATAAGGATTTGCTCCGACAAACGCCGGTAAGAAAGAATGATGAATGTTAATAATTTGATTTGGAAACTCCGATATAAATGTAGGAGAAAGAATTTGCATATATCTAGCTAAGGCAATAAAGTCTACTTTCCCTTTCAGTAGTTCTAGCGCTTTCTGTTCTGCTTGTTGTTTCGTTTCATGAGTTAAAGGAATATGATAATAAGGGATGTCATAACTTTCTACTATTTTTTTAAAATCAGGATGATTACTGATCACCATCGGGATTTCTACTGGAAGTTCATTTGATTTCCAACGCCATATAAGCTCCATAAGACAGTGATCCATTTTGGATACAAAGATGGCCATTCGTTTCCTTTTCATATTACCACTTAAGCTCCATTCCATCGCATAAGCCTGAGCCAGCACATGTAAGTCCTCCTCAAGTTTTGCATAGGAAGCATCAACGTCGTTTAAATCAAATTCGATCCTCATAAAAAACATACCTGCTTGTGGATCCGTCGTATGTTGATCAAAATGAACAACATTTGCTTTGCTTTCTAATAAAAGGTTAGATACAGCCGAGATAATACCTGGCTTCTCTGGACAAGATATTAATAATTTAGCACGGTTAACATTCACTTCTTTATACAATGGTCTCTCACCATCCTTTAGAGTTGTACGTAAAAGTTGTAAAAAGCTTTCGAATTCAGAATGATGGCTAAACACAACTGCCTTTGGTGTCCGAAAAATACTGTTACTACAATTCTAGCCTTCATGAACTACAGTGAGGGCGGGCGATAGACCCTTAAAAATTACTGACAGACGTTTTTCCTTTCACACCTTCATATCTCCATATCTTCAGTTTTCATAATGCTTAAAGTAGAGGAAATATACTACCTGATACTTAATGCCTTGCTTCTCCCACCTATCAAAAGGTTCACCCTTCCCACCATGAAGGAAGAGGTGTTCGCCTCTATTCTTTTACTATTTAAGCGTGTATTTCCTTACCATATACAGCTAGGGCAGCTTCCCCAATTGCTTCCGCTAATGTAGGGTGAGGGTGTATCGTATGAGCAATATCCATAGCTGTTGCATTTAATACTCGTGCAAGACCCGCTTCTGAAATCATATCGGTTACATGTGGCCCAACCATATGCGCTCCTAACAACTTACTAGACTCTTCTTCAACAACAAGTTTGACAAAACCGTCTGATTCACCAAAAACAAGTGCCTTTCCAATCGCACGGAAGGAGAATTTCCCTGTTTTTACTTGATATCCTTTCTCCTTCGCCTCCTCTTCTGTTAGTCCAACACTAGCTATCTCCGGGCTACTATATATGCATTTTGAAACAAGCGATGGATCAAGTGGCACAGGGTTTTTTCCTGCCATATGTTCAATGGCGATGATTCCTTCATGTGAAGCAACATGGGCAAGCTGCAATCCTCCAATCACATCTCCAATTGCATAAATGTTTGGCTCATCCGTTTGATAATACTCATTTGTTTGTATAACATGTTCGACTTCAACTTTCGTATTTTCAAGGTGAATGCCTTCTATGTTTGGTAATCTTCCGACAGATACTAATAATTTTTCTGCTGAAAATGTCGTGTCTTTCCCTTTATATTCCGCCTTTATAGAGACACCCTCACCTTTTTCTAACGATTCTGGAAGCAACTTTGCCCCTGTTACGATTTTCACACCTTTTTTCTTCATTAGTCGCTGTACTTCCTTTGAAATATCTTTATCTTCCGTCGGTAAAATGCGATCGGCATACTCAATCACAGTCACTTCTAATCCAAAGTCAATAAGCATCGAAGCCCATTCTATTCCAATAACACCGCCGCCGACAATAATGATGGAATTGGGGAGCTCTTTCATTTGTAGCGCTTCATCCGATGTCATCACATATTCGCCATCTGCTTCTAGGCCGGGTAATGTCCTTGGACGAGATCCTGTAGCTATTAAAATATTTCGAGAGTTTAATATTGTTTCCCGTTCATCATTATTAAATCTCACTAAAACATCTCTTGACTGTAAAATACTCCCTTTCCCTTCAAACACATCTATTTTCCCTTTTTTCATTAAATGTTGTACACCTTTAAATAAGCGTTCAGTAATTTCTTCTTTCCTGGCCTGTACTTTTGAGAAGTCCAGTCCAACTTCCGGTGCAATAACACCAAATTTATCTGCATTTTTTGCATTCGAATATATCTCTGCACTTCTTAATAATGCTTTACTTGGAATACAACCTGCATGAAGGCATGTACCACCAAGTTTACCTTGTTCAACTACCGCCGTTTTTAATCCTAATTGAGACGCACGAATGGCCGCAACATATCCACCGGTGCCCCCACCGATGATAACAACGTCATATTTTTGATTCACCTAATACTACCCCCTTTTGTTTTCATAACCATAGAGATATATGGATAGTCTAAGATAACAACTAACTTATTTAACACGATTTATTCTATTAATAAGTAAACGCTCATGATACTTTAATTTATTTCAATGGCACATGCACTGGATGCAAAGCTTTCTCCAACAATAAAGCCACTATCTTCTTTATAATCAATTTGTGTTTCTTCATCTAAATAGCGTTTTGTAAAATGATCTAATCTAAGCTGAACTCCCTCAGATTCAATAATTACATCGTTTCTGCGGGGCTCGTCCAATAAGAGGGAGAACTTCACCGACACCCCGCAGCCTCCCGCAATATCAGCATCAATGCGAGGAATTTGCGCATCCTTACGTGTCATTTCCTTCAGTTTATTCATGGCTGCCTCTGTTATTTTGACTATCATCTGCTTCTCCCCTTTCTTAATGGTTTATTGAATAATGATTACGCATTAGCCTTAGTTGCACGGACTTGTTCATCTGCATGGTAGGAGGACCGAACAAGCGGACCGGCTTCGCAATGACTAAACCCTTTTGAGATGGCAATGTTTTTCAGTTCTTCAAACTCTTCTGGACTCCAATATTTTACGACCTTCAAATGTCGTTTAGTAGGCTGCAAATATTGACCAATAGTCATGATGTCTACATCGTTAGCACGAAGATCTTCCATCGTTTCCATAATTTCTTCTTGTGTTTCTCCTAGACCAATCATAATGCTTGATTTCGTCGGGATAGTGGAATTCATTTGCTTTGCCCGCCTTAAAAACTCTAGTGAACGTTCGTATGTTGCACGTGCACGAACTTTTTGGGATAAGCGTTTTACTGTTTCAATGTTGTGATTCAAAATGTCTGGCCTTGCATCCATTAATGTTTTTAAGTTGTCATATTCCCCATTCAGATCGGAGGGGAGAACTTCAATGCTGCAAAATGGATTTTGCCGCCTCACTGTCTTTACAGTTTCCGCAAATACCTCTGCTCCGCCGTCTTTTAAATCATCACGAGCAACAGCGGTAATCACAACATGCTTTAAACCCATTTGCTCTACTGATTCTGCGACACGTTCAGGCTCTTCCCAATCAAGCTCTGATGGTAGCCCTGTTTGAACTGCACAAAATCTGCAAGCTCGTGTACATATACTTCCTAAAATCATGAAAGTTGCCGTTTTTCGGACCGCCCAGCATTCATGAATGTTAGGACATCTTGCTTCTTCACAAACTGTATGAAGCTTTTTTTCACGCATCATTTTCTTTAAGTCCGTATATTGTTCATTCGTATTTAATTTAATTTTAAGCCATTCTGGTTTACGAAGATTACTGATGGACATTTTATTTCTCACTCCTATGAGCATATGTAATTTTTTGCTTAAAGAGGTTATTCAATTACCTATAAAAAGACCGATTGAGTTTCTCCGTTCCTCTGACATTTTGGTTCTCAAGACTACTTCTCCTTGCACATCTTGGCTCTTTTTGTCATCCTTTTTACACGTGCTTATATGAAACCACCATGAATGAAATAATGAGATTTGAGATTCTTCTCTTTATTTTCATCCTTGGTGGTTCATGTTCAATCATTCATTTATGACTTTACCGTTTCTTCCTCTACTACTTCCTCTTTTGAATAACGCAAGATTGGTTGTCTAGCTGCTTGGACCTCATCCAATCGCCCAATGACCGTAGTATGTGGTGCGTCTAAGACAACACCTGGGTTTTCTTCTACTTCTTTGGCAATTGTAATCATTACATCCGCAAAAGCATCGAGTGTTTCTTTCGACTCTGTTTCTGTCGGTTCAATCATCAAACATTCCTCAACATTTAACGGGAAATAGATGGTCGGCGGGTGGTAGCCGAAATCTAGCAGACGCTTTGCCATATCAAGTGTTCTTACACCCAGCTTTTTCTGCCTAGATCCGGATAGAACAAATTCATGCTTGCAAATTTGTAAATAAGGCGCTTCAAAATATGGCTCTAATCTTTTACGAAGGTAATTAGCATGAAGCACGGCACTTTCAGATACTTGGCGCAGCCCTTCAGGCCCCATCGTGCGAATATAAGTATACGCACGCAAGAGAATTCCGAAGTTTCCATAATACCCTTTTACCCTTCCGATAGAGTGCGGATATTTAGCATTCAGCACATATTTATCACCTTCTTTTTCTATATGCGGCACTGGCAAGTAAGGAGTAAGTTTCTCTTTCACACCGACAGGGCCTGCCCCTGGACCACCACCTCCATGAGGCGTCGTAAATGTTTTGTGAAGATTTAAGTGCACGATGTCAAAGCCCATTTGACCTGGTGTAGTTTTACCTAAAATGGCATTAGCATTCGCTCCGTCATAATATAATAGGCCCCCTGCTTCATGAACAACCTGAGCGATTTCCACAATTTCTTTTTCAAAAAGTCCAAGGGTATTGGGATTTGTCAACATAAGTGCAGCTGTATCCGGTCCCACATGTTTCTTTAATGCTTCTAGGTCAACTAATCCATTTTTATCGGATGGGATTGTGATCGTTTGAAAACCAGCAACGCTTGCACTTGCAGGATTTGTACCATGCGCGGAGTCTGGAACAAGTACTTTTGTTCTGGTTTCGCCTTTTTCAGCATGATACGCCTTAACCATCATTAAACCTGTCCATTCCCCTTGAGCCCCAGCAGATGGCTGTAAAGTTACAGCATCCATTCCTGTAATGACAGCTAGCTCTTCTTGTAATTCATATAAAACTTCTAATGCACCCTGTACTGTTTCAACGGGCTGATAGGGATGAATGCGGCTAAAGCCTTCCAACCGTGCCACATCTTCATTTATTTTCGGATTGTACTTCATCGTACAAGAACCCAGTGGATAGAATCCATTATCGATTCCATGGTTTTTATTAGAGAGCGCTGTGTAATGGCGAACAAGCTGCAACTCTGATACTTCTGGCAGCTCAGCAGGTTCGTCACGGATTAAGTGCTTTGGAAATTTTTCATTTATATCAACATAGTCAACGTCACTATCCGGAATACTTGAACCTACCCGTCCTGGACGACTTATTTCAAAAATCAACTCATTATATTCAACCATTTACAATCGCCTCCAAAGCCTCAACAAATTGGTCAATTTCTTCTTTTGTTCGCTGCTCAGTCACAGCTAGCAGCATTTTGTTTTCAAAACCGTAATCACTTTCTAAATCAAATCCACCGATAATACCCGCCTTAAGAAGTTTTGCATTGACTTCCTTTACCGAACGAGGAAGTCCGACAACAAACTCATTGAAGAATGGTGCCTCATTGATTATGGTATAGCCCTTCTGTTCTAGAGTTTTCGCCATGTAATCAGCTTTCTCAATGTTTAGCTGTGCCATTTGACGAATCCCTTGCTTTCCAAGTGATGTCATACAAATAGAAGAGGCAAGAGCATTTAATGCCTGGTTGGAACAAATATTCGATGAGGCTTTATCACGGCGAATATGCTGTTCACGTGCTTGAAGCGTTAACACAAATCCACGCTGTCCTTTTTCATCTGCTGTTTGGCCTACAATTCGTCCTGGGATTTTGCGCATGAGTTTTTTATTTACCGCAAAATAGCCGCAGTGTGGCCCGCCAAAGGACATCGGGATTCCTAATGGCTGCATATCACCGATCACGATATCTGCCCCAAGTTTCCCAGGAGCCTGTAAGAGTGCTAGTGAAAGAGGATTGGCGCTTACGATTAAAAGGGCACCTTTTTCTTCCGCAATTTTCTTAATTGCTTTTATATCCTCAATGGAACCGAAGAAATTTGGATATTGAACAATTACCGCAGCAGTGTCTTTATCAATTTGTTCTTGAAGCTTCCCTAAATCTGTAATCTCACCGGCAAGGTTTACTTCTTCAGCTGTGTATCCCGGACCTGCTGCTACTGTATGTAAAATAGCACGGGATTCAGGATGTACCGCTTTGGATACAAGAACTTTCGAACGTCTTGTAGATGTAACAGCAAGCGATGCAGCTTCCGCAAGCGATGTAAAACCATCGTACATGGAAGAATTAGCCACATCCATTCCGGTCAACTCACAAACCATCGTTTGAAATTCAAAAATTGCTTGTAATTCACCTTGACTGATTTCCGGTTGGTAAGGTGTATAGGCCGTGTAAAATTCAGAGCGTGAAATCATATGGTTTACCACACTTGGAATGTAGTGATCATATGTACCCGCACCTAGGAAAGTCGGGTAATGATTCGCATTTTTGTTTTTTGTAGCAAGCTGGTTCATTCTTTTCAAAAGAAGCGGTTCAGGAACCGCCTTCGGGATATTTAGCTCACCCTGCAGCCTAATTTCAGCTGGAATATCTTCAAATAACTCATCTATTGAAGAAATATTTAAAAATGAAAGCATTTCGTCTTGATCTTGTTTCGTATCAGGAAGGTATCTATATGTGGCTGTCATATTATTCCTCTCCTTCATTAGTAAATACTTGATACTCATCTTCGTTTAGAAGTGAGTCTAACTCTTCTGGATTGGACATTTCTACTTCGACTAACCACCCTGCTTCAAATGGATGCTCGTTAATCGTCTCTGGGGCACCTTCTAACTCTTCGTTTACAGTAACCACCGTACCTGAAACAGGTGAGTAAAGTTCGGAAACTGCTTTAACTGACTCGATCGTTCCCATCGATTCATTGACCGTTACTTCATCATCAATCTCTGGATTTTCAACAAAGACGATATCACCTAACGCTTTTTGTGCATAATCAGAGATTCCAATACGTACACGATTTCCTTCTAATTGTTGGACCCATTCATGTTCTTTGCTATATCGAAAACTTGATATTACTTTCGTCATTGTATTTTCCCCTTTTCTTTTCATTTTTTAACTATTGTAATAATTCTGAATATATTTTGGGTAATTTAACTCTTAGGTAATCGATTTTAGGCTGCATTACCGGTAACGGAAATTAACTCAAGAAAACTACTCGAAAACACTATTAAAATATTTACGCTTATCTTTTGTAGAATGGTACATTAACAATAACGGCTTCTATCTGTTTATTTCGGATTTCCACTTTTATCGGCGTACCCACTTCAGATAGATCGGCTGATAACAAGGCAAGACCTAAGCTTTTTTTCAAAGATGGTGATTGTGTTCCTGATGTAACAATACCTATTTCCTCTCCATCTTTAGAAATTACCTTGTAACCATGTCGCGGAATCCCACGGCCTGTTACTTCAATTCCTACTAATTTTCGTTTTAATCCAGCTTTTTTTTGTTCTGTAAGAGCAGATTTTCCGATAAAGTCACTTTCTTTATTCGTCTTCACGACAAAGCCGATTCCTGCTTCAAGCGGGCTGATGTCTTTACTCAGTTCTTGACCATAGAGTGCAAGACGTGCTTCAAGACGAAGCGTGTCCCGTGCACCTAGTCCGCATGGTTTTAATCCACTCGTTGCTCCTGCTTCTAAGATTTTTTCCCAAAGTACTACCGCTTTGTCTGCAGATAAATAAAGTTCAAATCCATTTTCTCCTGTGTACCCTGTACGGGATACAAGTACGTCGGTAATCCCAGAGATGTTGACATGCTGGGCGAATTTAAAAGAACCAATTTCTGATAAATCTATTTCCGTTAACTTTTGCAAAATGCTTTCTGCCTTTGGTCCTTGGATGGCAAGCTGAGCGATGTCTTCCGAAATGTTTTGCAGCTCCATCTCTCCTTTTACTTGCTGCTTCATCCATTCGTAATCTTTCTCAATGTTTGCAGCATTAATGACAAGTAAATATTTTTCATTCCCTAATTTATAAACTAACAAATCATCGACCGTCCCACCGTCTGGATAACACATTGCGGTATACTGTGCTTGATTGATGCCAAGCTTTGTCACATCGTTTGTAACAAGGTAGTTAATATAACTCTCGGCATCTTTACCTTCCACAAGTACTTCTCCCATATGGGAAACATCAAAAAGTCCTGCTTCAGTTCGAACAGCTTCATGCTCTTCTAAAATGCTGGTAAATTGAACCGGTAGAGCCCAGCCACCAAAATTTATGACTTTTGCTCCGTATTTTTCATATACTTCAAAAAGCGGTGTTTGCTTTAATGCTGTTTCAATACCCATGGTTTACCCCCAATTATGATTTTCTGCAAAATAGTTCAACTGTTACAGGTTTCTTTATTGCTAGTAGTATCTCGCTGCCATGGCAGTTGCTCAGGTTTCAGCAAAGGTATAATTCCATTAAACTGCCCCTTTCTTTACACAGTAGTTGGCTGTTGAAATAACGGATAAACATCACAAATCTCTTTGGTTGTTTCTCTTGCTTTCTGAAGGACGTCTTTATTACCTTTACTCTTTAGAACAGTTGCAATCACTTCACCAATTTTCACCATCTCTTCCCTCTTCATTCCTCGAGTTGTTAAAGCTGCTGTCCCCATTCGGATACCGCTCGTAACAAATGGCTTTTCTGGATCATAGGGAATCGTATTTTTATTCACGGTAATGCCTGCGTCTTCCAATAATTTCTCCGCTTCTTTTCCTGTTAAATTCCACGGACGCAAATCCAATAGGACAATATGATTATCTGTTCCACCAGAAACAAGTGCTGCACCTTCATTTTTTAATGTTTCGCCAAGTGTTGCAGCATTTTCAATGACTTGTTTTGCATAATCCTTAAAGCTTGGTTGTAAAGCTTCGTTGAATGCAACTGCTTTTGCTGCAATGATATGCATAAGTGGACCGCCTTGAATTCCTGGGAATACGGATTTATTAATCGCTTTGATAATTACTTCATCGTTCGTTAAAATGATGCCTCCCCGAGGTCCTCTTAATGTTTTATGAGTTGTACTTGTCACAACATCCGCATATGGGATTGGGGATGGGTGATGACCAGTAGCTACCAGCCCGGCTATATGAGCCATATCCACCATAAGTTTTGCACCAACTTGATCGGCAATTTCTCTAAATCGTGCAAAATTAATCGTTCTTGGATAGGCACTTGTTCCTGCAATAATCAATTTAGGTTGTTCTTTCTTTGCGATAGCTTCCAACTCATCATAATCAATTAACTGAGTATCTTCTCTAACTCCATAAGACACAACTTCAAACCATTTTCCTGAAACGCTGACTGGACTTCCATGAGTTAAGTGGCCACCATGTGAAAGGTTCATTCCCATCACCTTATCACCAGGCTGAAGGAGTGCGAAAAAAACTGCGAAATTGGCTTGTGCACCTGAGTGAGGCTGAACATTTGCATATTTGGCACCAAAAAGCTTTGTTAGACGCTCAATGGCCATTTGTTCTGCCACATCGACAAATTCACATCCACCATAATAGCGCTTTCCTGGATAACCTTCTGCATATTTATTTGTCATCACGCTTCCCATTGCCTCTAATACATCTGGGCTAACAAAATTTTCTGATGCAATTAATTCCAGGGTTTGATGTTGACGTTGTCCTTCCTTCTCAATCGCTTCAAAAATGGTTGAATCATTTTGTTTTAAACTCATTTTATTTTCCTCCTAGTTATTTTTTTATTATTCTGAATTTTAATACGGTTCGAGACACTAAAATCTCTTTCCCGCTACATCTACTTTTCTATGAAGACTGTTAAAAACAGTATGATTTACTACCTTTTTTGCACGCAAAAAAGGACAGAAAAGGGTAACGTAGCGTTCTCTACCCTTCTCTGTCCTTTTACCTGAGAGTTTAGCTCCATTTTAAAATAGAACCTTTCCCCTTTGGTGGCGTACTTGTTTATACGCGCTCTCCAGAGGTGCGTCCAGTTGTGGTTCCATCTACCTGAGAGATTTGTTCCAAGGGTCTTTTTGGAACTTGCTCCTTCGGTGGCTTGTCGCTTTGCACTCTCCCACAACTGTCATCCGCTTATTCAATTTGGTACATTTAGAATAGTTGTTGAAATTAATAATGTCAAGCATTTTTGAAAGCGCTAACAATACTTTTCTAAAATATTTATTTCGAATTATCATAGAATCAACCAGATATATTTGGCTTTTTAAAATGGGCAGATTTTTTACTCACCGAGTTGGAAAAAATGGAGCGGCAACTATCTGGACAAACACAGCAAATAGAATCAAAGGATTTCTTGCCTCTTAATTCCCCGCTACCTCTCTCTGATTCGCCTGATCCACCTTCGTTATGCGCATCTTATAAATCGCAATCAGCATAATGAACCAAACAGGAGTAACGAATAAGGCAACACGAGTGTCGTCCGCAAGTGCAAGAACAACAAGGACGAACGCTAGGAAAGCAAGGATCAAGTAATTGGAAATTGGATAAAGTGGTAATTTAAATTTGTTCTTTTTCACTAGATCTGGTCTTGTTTTACGGTATTTCAAATGACTGATGACTGTAATTCCCCAAATAAAGATGAAACATACTGTAGAAATACTTGTAATCAAGGTAAATACCCCTTCAGGCATTACATAATTCAAAACAACAGAAATTAAAATAACAACAGTTGAAAAGAACAATGCATTGGAAGGTACTTTACGGTCATTAAGTTTTGCAAACGGTACAGGTGCATTTTTATCTTTGGCAAGTGAGTATACCATCCGGCTTGTACTGAAGATTGCGCTGTTACATGCCGAAGCAGCCGATGTTAGGACGACAAAATTAACGATACCAGCAGCTCCAGCGATACCTACAGCCACAAATACTTGAACGAATGGGCTTTCCGTTGGGATGATTGCGTTCCACGGATAAACACTCATGATGACAATAAGTGCGCCAATGTAGAAAATTATAATCCGAATAGGAATATTATTGATCGCCTTGGGGATAACTTTTTCTGGATCTTCTGTTTCACCTGCTGTAAGTCCTACAAGTTCAATGCCCACAAACGCAAACACTACCATCTGGAATGAGAGGACAAAACCATTTATTCCATTTGGGAACATACCTTCGTGACTCCATAGATTCGTGAAACTTGCTGCGCCTGAATCAGTGGAAAAGCCTTTAATTATCATGAAAATACCGATAACAATTAATGCTAGAATAGCTATGACCTTAATTAATGCGAACCAGAATTCCATTTCGCCAAAAAGTTTTACGGTTGCAAGATTCATAAATAGCAGAATGACTAGTGCAATTAATCCAGGCATCCACTGCGGTACGGAGGGAAACCAATACTGAGTATAAAGTCCAACTGCTGTTAAGTCGGCCATTGCGATTGAAATCCAGCAGAACCAGTATGTCCAGCCGGTTACAAATGCTGCCATATTACCTAAATAGTCTCTTACAAAGTCAACAAAGGAATGATAGTTCAAATTAGATAAGAGTAGTTCTCCAAGTGCGCGCATGATTAAAAAACAAATGATGCCTGTAATCATGTAAGCAAATAGAATTGATGGCCCAGCTAAATGAATAGATTTTCCTGCTCCAAGAAATAATCCCGTTCCGATTGCACCACCAATAGCTATGAGTTGTACATGCCTGTTTTTTAACCCTCTATCCAACTTTTGTTCCTGCATACGATTCCCCACTTTCTACTTTTATAGGCTACTTGGAATTTTTTCTTTAAAAAGGGTCAGTCCTTCAATGAGAGTGAATTATTAGCATACTGGAGACTGCCCTATCACTGTAAACGCTTTCTTGGTGGGTACTTGATATAGTTTTTTGAAATAGATCTACCAACCTTTTTGAAAATATATCATTAGTTGTACAAATCAAAAGATAGACTCATTTATCTACATATCTCCATGCACTCTCCTCTCTTTTTATCTTTCCAAGTACAAAAAAAGACAGAGGAAAGATAGGGATTTTCCTAACTTCCTCTGTCCTTTTACCTGAGAGTTTAGCTCCTTCGGTGGCCTATGGCTCTCTTCAGAGACGCGTCCAATTGTAGTCCTTTTACCTGAGAGATTATTCCCTTGCTTTTTAGGGTTTGCTCCTTCGGTGCTAAACAATGTTTAGTCTCTCCCACAATCTTCATCCGCTGATATAGAGTTGTACTACTAGTTGTATATTATCGGGTTTTAATGGATATTTCAATTATTATCTGAAAAAGCTATATTTTCTGATAATTGAACAAGGACAAGTTTGAATTTTATGAACATGTTTAATTTGAAGTTATTAGCTACGAACAAACATAGCAGCTTTTCTATGTCGCAATGAATCCCAAACAAGCTTATGTATAGGCGAAACATTTTTACATTTTTCCGGGTGACAACACGGCTAAATTTTAAAGATGGGAAAGGAAATAAAGTCTATAGTTTTAACATAATTAATGTATGGAAAAAGAGAAAATTCGAGACTCGCGAAAATCCTTGCAGCAGTAAAGATTGTCTAGGAGCTTCCTCCCTAAGTTCAGCAGCATCAGAAGCCTTCTCTTCTTTATCAACTTCCTCTTCAGCCCCACCACCTGCTATATTAGCAATGATGACTATTGCTAGAACCCATACCCACCACTTCTTTGGCTTCTTTAGCTTGATTTTCTTTTCCTTAACCATTTAACCTTATACCCCCTTTACAGTTTTTCAGACGGACTGTTGTAAACAAAAATAGAATAACATAATTTGGATCAATACGGTTTATATTTATCATCACGCATTCATTTTCACTATGCTTAACGTGCTAAAGAAACCATCTCCCATGCCAGGACTCTAATTTGGTTAGCCTCTTCTTTTAAAACATATTCATACAGTATGATCAATTCTATACCTTACCTTGATAAAATGACATATTTTAAGGGCGTGTTTAGGATGCTCCAAACACGCCCTTATAAAAATTCAATTGATTCATTTTTTTATAAAATGGGTTGATTTATTTGCATTCCCTATTTACAGATAGGTGAAAATTCGCAGTTATTGTTGCCTTTTCCATAGTAATAGGGTGGTTGATTTTTTCTTTATAGAATCAATCAGCCCCTACCTCGCACCGTGCATGAAAGTTTCCCTTCACACGGAGATCCGTCTATCAGGTACTACCATTAGCCTTTCTCCGTAATCGTTTTACTTTTTGCGTATAGAAACATCTAATTCATCCTGTGGTAATCTAAAACCACACCTTACAAATGATTCTATTCTTCCCTTAATCTAACTCATAATAACCACAAACAACATATCCTACTGCTTTTGCTGCCACGAGAAGGGCATCTTCATCGATATCAAATTTAGGATTATGATTAAAATAAGGTTTTTCTACTCCTTTAGGTGTACAAGCAATGTAAAAGAAGCAGGAAGGGATTTTTTCAGAATAGTAAGCAAAGTCTTCAGATGGCGGCATTGCTGGAAATTCCATTACTTCTTTAATATCTTTATCCTTTGCATTCTTAAGAAACTCAGCAACCTTTCCTGTTAGATCGGGATCATTATATAAAGGTGGATAGTCATTCGTATATGTAAGATCACATGTTACTCCAAACTCTTCTTCTAGTCCTTTTACAAGGCGTTTAACTTCCTTTTCAATTTTTTCTTTTGTTTCAACACTCATATAACGGATATCGCCTTCAAGCTCTACGCTGTCTTTAATTATATTAAATGTTCCTTTTCCATCAAAAGATCCAATAGTAATCACACCAATATCAAAAGGACTTAATCGACGGCTAATAATCGTTTGAGCAGCTGTAACAAAATGAGCACCAGCTACAATGGCATCATTCGCTAGGTGTGGTGAGGAACCATGTCCACTTCTGCCTTGAATTTTTAATTTTAGATAAGCCCTGCCGTTAAAAGAGTATCCAGCGTGATAACCAACAACTCCTGCTGAATCCATTGGCAACAGATGGATGCCAAATATATTATCTAAATCGTCAATCACGCCGGATTCTACAATACTCTTTGCCCCGCCTGGCGGAACTTCTTCCGCAAGCTGATGAATAATTTTGATTGTACCTGGAATTTCATCTTTTAATTGAATGAGGCAATCCGCCAAGACTAACAAGTAGGCTGTATGTCCATCATGACCACACGCATGCATAACGCCTTCATTTTTTGATTTAAAGAGTACATCCGTTTCTTCAACAATTGGAAGCGCATCAAAATCAGCTCGAAGACCGATGTTTTTTCCAGGCTTTCCACCTTTAATGGTCACAATAATTCCGTATCCATTACCTAAATTAGATTGAATTTCTACGTCCTTTTCTTTATAAAAATCGATAATATATTGAGCTGTCTTTTCTTCTTTAAAAGAAAGCTCAGGATTTTCATGAAGGTATCTACGAATTTCAATCATTTCATCCGTACGGGATTCTAGCATTTACATTAATTCACTTCTCATAATCTCTTCATCCCTTCATTATTTTTCGAAAACGCCGTTAAATGTGGCATTTTACATTTCCAACAGCTAATTATTCTGCAATAGGGTTCCGGTTGCTACTAGCAGGTGATTTTTTAGGAGCATTAGATGTTTTAGCTGTATCTTTTGCACCAAAAAGATAATAGATGATATTGTAAGAACAGCGAATATAACGTTTACGAAAATCCCTATAGAAGTCGCTGTTTCAAGCTTTCAATTTGCTGCTATTCCGCCGTAAACAGCAGCTGAAGAAATCGCGACGCCGAATGCACTGCCAAGTGAGCTTGCCACCTGTATATGGCTTATTTTGAAATACAGCAAAATCAATCAGAACGATATCTTTGCTATTCACAACGATTAAAACAATAATGCCTATGATTGTGGCAGCGAGTAGGACGATTGAAACCGGACTTGTTCATCCTAATCTGCTCCGTAATTAATAAATACATTCAAGGCAATCATTATAATGGTAAAAATGAACAAGCCAGTGTAATCGAATTTATAGGCACCATTTCCTTTCTGGTTTATCTTTCAGCAGAAACATACCAATTATTGCAAAGAATGAAAATCCACCTCCGCCACATGGAAGTTGCGATTACACCTTCGCAAAAGATATTACGTCTTTTCCCGTTTATCTTTCTCCTGCTTCTTCATAGCCCTCTAACTGCTTCCTATAAATTAATTATAAAAATACTATTCAAAAATAATGAGTCATTATTGGGTATATTGCCTACAGGGACACTGTTGGCTAGTTCTTATCGTCATCCAGGTGTTCACCGAAATTCATAATCATGAACTATTACTCCTTCAGCTCTGGATTTATGCTAATGAGCTTTCCTTTTTCGTTCATCGTGTAAAAATATTTTCATATTGACTTCGAAAATAAAAACACATATCCAGAAATGGAGAAGTGCTTGTTGGGGAAATTGCACCAGGCCCATTAAACTAAAAAAGGCGGAGCTTTTTGCTCCGCCTGAATTCTAGAATATTTTTTTCTCATTCAACTCAAGAGCTAATTCTTTAAAAAACAATAGCGATTCTGGATTTCCCATGGAGTCTGCATTCACTACTTTATCAAACTCGAAACCTAATAACACTTTACGTATCGGGACTTCCATTTTCTTTCCGTTCAACGTTTTAGGAATTTGTTCAACGACATGGATTTGGTCAGGGATAAAGCGAGGGGACACATGCCCTCTGATTTGTTCCTTAATTTTTGCCGTCAATGCTGTATCCAGTATTTTACCGGGCTTAAGAACAACGAACAGCAGCAGTGAGGAACCGCGGCCAAGCACTTCCCTATCAATGACAAGGCTTTCCATCACCTCGTCAATCGCTTCGACGACTCGGTAGATATCGCTGGTTCCCATCCTTACACCAGAACGGTTGATGGTCGAGTCGGAACGTCCATAAATGATACAGCTGCCCTTGTCGTCGATTTTTATCCAATCACCATGTTTCCATATGCCAGGATACGTATCGAAATAACTCTCGTAGTATCTTGTCCCGTCTTGATCATTCCAGAAGTATAGCGGCATGGACGGCATCGGTTTGGTAATGACCAATTCACCGACTTCATTAATCAATGTTTGACCATGCTCATCAAAGGCTTCAGCACAAACACCCAAAGCCCTTCCTTGTATCTCTCCGATTCTCACGGGCAATGTTGGAACACCACCTACAAATCCGGCACATACATCGGTTCCGCCACTGGATGAACTGAGCCAGATATCCTTCTTGACATTATCATACACCCATTTATAACCGTCGCCAGACAATGGAGCTCCAGTGGAAAAAAGAGCCTTCAATTTCGATAAATCATATTTTCCCATGGGCTTGTTTCCTAACTTGATGGAATTCGTAAGAAATGGTGCACTTGTTCCAAAGAAAGTCATGCCAGCATCCTCAGCCAATTCCCAAAGGGCATCCATATTGGGAAAAGAAGGACTGCCGTCATAAAGGACGATGGTCCCTTCATTAAGCAAACCACCCATAAGGAGATTCCACATCATCCAGCCTGTCGTCGTAAACCAGAATACAGTATCCTCGGAGGTCATGCCTTGATGGATTCTTGTTGATTTAAAATGCTCCAATAATATACCGCCATGTCCTTGTACAATTGGTTTTGGCATCCCGGTTGTACCTGATGAATAGAGAATCCAAAGCGGATGATCGAACGGAACACTTTCAAAAGATAATTCTGCCTTTTCTTTTAAAAGGTCATCCCAAGGAATCGTATCTGCCAGATTTTCTTCCAAATTCTTTTTTTCTATGTAAGGAATCAACACGGTATGCTTGACAGTGACCAATTCCTGTTTAAGTTGTGAGACGACTGGTGTTTTATCATATACATTTCCATTGTACTGATACCCATCAACCGCCAGTAATACAACCGGTTCAATCTGTTTGAAACGATCTATGACACTTCTTGCCCCAAAGTCAGGTGAACAACTGGACCAGATGGCACCTATGCTTACTGTTGCCAAGAAAGCTATCACCGCTTCAGGTATATTTGGCATATAAGCAACAACACGATCACCGGATTTCACACCAAGTTCCCTTAATGAATGGGCGACAGAAGCTACTTTTTCTTTCAGCTCTTTCCAGCTAACCTCTTGCTGCCTGATATGTTCGGAACGAAAAAAAATCGCCGTTTTCTCTTCTTGATCATTCAATAATGCATTTTCAGCATAATTTAGCCTTGCCCCCTCGAACCATTTCGCACCTGGCATTGATTGCTCAGCTAAAACCCTGTCATATTTCCTGCCGGCTTTTACATCACAATAATCCCAAATGGAAGCCCAAAATTCCTCCAGTTCATCTACCGACCATTTCCATAATTCATGATAATCATGAAATGTTAAACCTTTCTTTTCTTTTAACCATTTCACATATTGAGTCAATACCGTTTGCTCGATTTGTTCCTTTGTCGGTTCCCAAATGATTTGTCCATCTGTAAGCGATTTCATTCAATCATCTCCCTTAGGTATCAAATGCGTTATTGAATCATTTCATAAAAATTGGTAGTTTACTTAAATTGTAATCTATGAGTGTAAAACCGTCAATTTACACTAAACTCAAATAGGCTCGTTTCCATGTATGGGCAGGTTAATAGAGAAACATGTCCCTTTCCCTTGTACACTTGAAACATGTACCGTTCCATCCATGCTTTTGATAACGCTATATGAAACCATCATGCCTAATCCCGTCCCTTTATTTTTTGTCGTGAAGTAAGGTTCACCTAAACGGTATATTTGTTCCTGTGTCATCCCAATTCCCTGATCTTGGATCTTAATTTGGATGGTGGAGGCAAGACGAATTAAATGTATGTATATTTCTCCATCATGGTGCATCGATTCTATCCCATTCTTTAAGATATTGAACAAGCACTGCTGGAATTTCTTCCTTTCCCCCATGATATAATAAGCTCCATCTTCGAATAGGGATAACTTCAATTCTGTTCCATTATTGTTTGCCAACGGTTTTATGCTGTTCACGACATGCTGAATTTCCTCGGATACCCTTAATCGCTCTGTGTTTTCAGGGCTTATGGCAGCAAACGTCAAATAATCATTAATGACATCCGTGGCCCGATCTAATTCCTTCAGTGCAATATTTGCATATTCGACCTTTGTATTGGGAGACACGTCTTCGCTTAACATTTGAATATATCCCCTGGTAACAGTAAGGGGATTTCTGACTTCATGTGATATGCTTGCAGCCAGATGACTAACGATCTGCAATTTTTCCGCTTTCACTAATTTTTCGAGAACCTGAAAATTAGTGAGGATGACCTCCCATAGTATGATTACAACAACGATTCCTATGACTTGGATCGTGAAGTATTGTTTCCATAGACTTATGCCGATAGTAAGTTCAAATACTTCTGTTGAAATAAACTGTGTGAGAATTTGAACAATAAAGATTAATGATATACCGATGAGGATTTTTTTACTTACAGACATTTTCAGATAATATTTAGATATAAAAAACAGGGAAACTCCAATTAGCGGAAAAGTGATGCATGATATATAAAATCCATTTTCCCCCCCTGATAAATAGCGAATAACAAGAGTAATGACTATTAAGAAGATTCCTAAACGGTAGCCTCCATACAAACCCCCTAAAAGAAAAGGGATCCATCTAAGATCCCAAACAAAATCCTCTTCTATAACCACAGGAAACAGCATGCATAGAACAAGTGAAAGAATAGGGAAAATCGATAGGAACGATCCTTTTAATGCATCTAAACGGTATACGTATTTCACAAGATAGCTCATTTGCAATAAAAAAATCGGAAAAAGGATAATTAAAAAGTTAATCAGTAAATCTTTGGTCATAAGATTCATTTTCACACCGAACTTTCGATATTTTTCGAAGATTTAGACAGGTATTTAAATAATAACAAGATAAAGAATGATAAGCTAGTAAAATTAACATGCGGGACTAAAAAAAGAGTAAGCTAAAGCATAGAGGGCCAAACAAATAAAGCGGATAATTCAGGGTTATTAAAAGAACAGGAAAAAACACTGAAATGACGAAGTCATTTCAGTGTCAAAAGAAAAATACCCGAATACGAACTTAATAAAGAGCTGACTTTGCGAGCATGGTGATTGTTGCATCATCCATCGGAGGATTATGAAGTCCTGCGCGTACATCCCTATAGAAGCGTTGCAGTGGATTATTTCGTTGTAAGCTTTTGGCTCCGACGACTCTCATCGCCTTATCGACGATGGAAATCGATTTGTTGACGACCGATAACTTAACAGCCCCCAATTGCTTCGATAATTCATCATGATCTTCAGGGTGCCGCACCCATTTTTCCGCGACAGAGTAGAGGAAATGGTGTGCTTCGCCCAATTCCAGTTCCATCTCCCCGATTGTCCGTTGAACATTCGGAATGTCCCTGATTGGTCCTGGTAAGCTATTGGGAGAATAGGTTTTCGCAAATTCTACTGCGTAATTTCTAGCAGCCACTGCAATTCCCAAGTAGCAAGCAGGTATATGTAATAGCCACGCTTCGGGTTTTCTTTTCTCACCAGGATTGCTTTTCATGACATAATACTTTTCAGGCAGGCTGACATCATTTAACACCAAATCATGACTTCCTGTCCCCTGCATGGAAATCATATCCCAAGTTTCTTCTATACTTACCCCCATTACATCACGATGAACTAAAAATGTGCCTAGCTGCTCATCCTCGGGTACCCATGCCGTTACTAGAAAAATATCAAGGACGGGAGAGAGTGTAGTAAAAGTCTTTCTGCCATTCAAAATCCACTGTTGACCCTGTTTGATAGCGATCGTTTCCGGACGGCCTCCGCGCGTCGGACTACCTGTTCCAGCTTCAGAAGCTGCTGTGTTGATGAGGGCGCCTTTCGACACTTCATCAAACAATTCATTCATGACTCCTTTTTCCCATGGTCTCTTCTCCGTTAAGGATAGGACCGTTCCGACATGCCAGCCTATTCCTAAGGCTGTTGGGCCACAATGTTGAGCTATTTTTTCTTGGCATAGGAGAAAATCATATAAGGAACCCCCATATCCGCCATTTTCTTTTGCTAACGTTAATTGGGGATATCCGAATTCCTTTAACTCCTGAATGTTTTCAAAAGGAAAACCCCTTGAATCATCAAGTGCTTCAGATCGGCCGGAAAAGGACTGAATCGCTTCCTCCAATTTTTGTATATATTCTTTTTGCCTCTGTGATTGAAAAAACGACATGAAGATCATCCCTCCTGTAGTAAACAAAATGCTGAACCATCCAGCAGCAGAAACAGAACTGCGAACTCCACTTTATCATATCACCTTAGTGTAGTTTATGGTTTGAATCTGCCCATTAAGAGTCAATGTCTTCATTTTTATATTCTTTGTTCGCGTTCTTGTAAGCTTCCTTCGCCTGATCGATATCTTTGTTTTCGAGGAAGTAAGCTATCGCTGCTTGCCCGATTCCATATGTGACGGCGCCTGCTACTGCACCGGAAACGGCTAGACCAGCTCCTGGGATGAATCGTACTGCAGCCCTGACACCTTCCCTGACAAGGAGACCGATTCCAACATTGATCCCTAATGCCGCAATGAATTCACTTGCCGTTTTTGTATTAATTTCTTTATCCGCGATAAAACCAATCACTACAATCATCAAACCTTGAATGCCGGTCAAAATGGGGAAATCGGCAAAAGGTATTGGTTCTGCACCGATTAAACCGGCGATTGCCGTAAACGTTCCCACTATCTTCCGCGCGAATTTCTTCTTAACGAATTGGCTCTGCATCGCTTTGGCGGTCTTCAGCTTGGCTTCACTGGGTAAGGCCTCGATCAAATAATCAGAAAGCAAATCTATGTTCCAACGCATATCATATTCAATATTTCCGCTTTCATCAAAATCAATATAAGAACAAATAGGAATGATGTTCAAAAGTGGTATTTCACTCTCTTTAAATCGTTTTGACATCAAAGTGATGGCTTCATCAATATTCTGCTTTTTCTTGGGATTGGCATCAAATGGTGCTTGTTTATAATGTGGTGGATCTAATTCATCCACTTGGGTGACCACACAGATGACGGGTACATCATAATGGTGATTCTCTTTAACGATTTTGCGCAGCTTTTTCAATTCCTGTAAATCTTCTTCAACCCTTGAATCCGTTTCTTTTGCTTTAATCAAGAAAAGAAACACATCAGGCTGTTCTTCGGTTACCGCTTTTTTTAATTCATCCATTGGTGTTTCTTCTTCGAATTCTTCCGTAGGAGCTTCACTCTCACCCAGCCCGCGTGAATCCAGTAAGCGAATTTTGGGCTCGGAATCACTCGGGTACCATAGCCATTTTCCCTTACCCGTTCCAGATTTAACGGAACTGACATATTGCCGTTCCTGCCCAAACATCGCATTGATCAGTGATGACTTTCCGGACCCTCGCCTTCCGACAAGTGCAATTCGCGGTTCCCTCGCATCAACTGTCATCGTTTTAAGTTTTAAGAGCTGGTCGAGCATTTTGTTCTTTTTTGCCTGTGAAATGGGCAGCTTATCTACCTGTCCTTTAATGAAACTGAATATGCTTCCCATTTCATCGTGTTTTTCCACCATCACTCATTCCCCCTTGTTAAGAAGTGTTTTAAGTAACATTTACCCTTGAACAATTCAATTTAAGCATGTAACTTCATTCTCCTTGCAAAATTAAGGGGCTCCATTTCTTAGATTCATTTAACTCTTTTCTTTTAAGAACATAACGACACTGGCCATGTATTTTTGGATTTCCTGGACTTGAAAGGCGGCAGAATCCGCTATCTGTTTGTAATGATGCTGTCCTTCATCAGTAATTCGTAAATATCTTTTAGTTCGTTTTTCACTTTCCCACCTGCCGACAAGAAGGCCGTTCTCTTCCATTTCATGAGATAAATCGTATAAATAGCCGTTTGAAGCGATCCAACCGAAATGATTTTTAAGCAGATCGCCAATTTCCCCCATGTAAATGGGCTTCTTAGTGAAAGCGGCTTTTAAAGTTATATAACGGACAAGGTCCTTCACCGATATTATTTTCGAGAAATACGACCTGTATTCTTCAGGAAGCTCATTAAGAACAGGTGGGTTTTCACCAGAACCCCTTAGATCGAACATGAAGCGATCAATGACCTTTTTCACTTCGGAAAACCGTTCCAGGAAATTTTCTTGGTACCATATGTAAAGCTCTTTGCCTTTTTCAGTAATTTGATAGTAATTTCTGCCCTTATTCGTATATAGTGATAGATGGTTGGATTCGACTAGCGTATTGGATATTTTACATAAATAGTCATAGCTATGCACTTTTCCAGTGAACGTATTTTTTAGATCTTGATGAATAGCCCTTGGATAATTCGCTTTTATTCTCAAAGAGTGGAGTAAAAAAATCGTTAAAAATTCCCGCTGGCTCAACCCAACCGTTTCAACTGTTGCAGACAGTTTCTCCCCTTTCTTCACTGTCAAAACCCCCTTTATATACTGTTTATAAAACACATAATTAAATATTTCTTCCTTCCCCTTATTATCCTGTGCTGCCACATAATAGTAAAGTTTTTAATGCCTAACTACCTAGTACTAATTTTTCGAATTCGATTTATTGTGAGGCGAATTAATTCAGAATATTCTGTCGAGGTTTATTCTGAAATAGCTTAACAAAAAGAAGAAACGGCCTTATCATGGGCCGTTTCTTCTTTTTGTTTACTGTTCCGTTAAAATGATCGGATTTTCTTTTGTAATGACGAGGGTATGTTCATATTGGGCCGAAAGCTTTCCATCTGCCGTTCTTGCCGTCCAGCCGTCTTGGTCCATTTTCATATGCCATGTTCCTGCATTCAACATTGGCTCGATCGTGATGACCATACCTTCTTTTAGACGGGCACCTTTACCTGGCTTACCATAATGTAGGACAGTTGGGTCCTCGTGCATGGTTTTACCGATTCCGTGTCCTGTAAAATCGCGAACAACAGAAAACTTTTCACCTTCTGCATATGACTGGATTGCGTGCCCGATGTCCCCGAGACGATTTCCTGCCCGTGCAACTTCGATGCCTCTATATAAAGCATTCTTGGTTACATCCATTAAACGCTGAGCTTCATCTGAAACTTCACCGACTGCATATGTCCAAGCTGAATCCGCCAAACCGCCGTTAAGGTTCACCACCATATCAATCGTAACGATGTCTCCCTCTTTTAGGGCTTTCTTTTGCGGAAAGCCGTGACAAATAACATCATTTACTGATGCACACGTTGCATATTTATAGCCGTTATAGCCCTTTTGTTCAGGTGTAGCACCATGCTCTGCCAAGTACTTATCGACAAATTCTTCGATTTCCCAAGTCGTGATGCCCGGTTTTATCATTTTTGCGATTTCTCTATGCGTCGCAGCAAGAAGTTTGCCCGCTTCATGCATCAAATTTATTTCTCGTTCACTTTTAATGGTTATCATTTAAAATCCTCTTTCGTTTTATAACTTTTCTGATTGAAACTCCTTATTTATCATATGCCTTTTTTTATATAAAAAGCAACCAAAAACCCGGTAAAAATCACCGGGTTAATTAATTCATGACCTTTTATGTACCTGTAATTCTGAGAAAATAAGCTTTTGAATTTTAAAAGTGATAAAAATGGAAGTCAACGTTTCCGTTTTTTTACACAATTGAATTTCCGGTTGTGAATTACCTAGAACATTAAAATTACCATGGGACTTAATTGTCTTAAAAATTCTATATAGGCCCATGAGCATTAATTGGGTAAAGGTTCCCATTAAATGCAAATGAAACTCTTCCTGTTTCCTCTGATACGACTAATACAAGGGCATCACTACGTTCAGATAAACCTAAAGCAGAGCGATGGCGTGTTCCAAGTTTTTTTCCCCCTGTTGATCTGTCTGAAAGCGGAAGGACATTTGCTGCGGAAACAATCTGATTTTGACTAACCAATACGGCACCATCATGTAGTGGATTTCCAGGAAAAAAAATTGATTCCAATAAGGAATGGGTTAATTCAGCTCCTATTGGGATACCTGGTTGAATCAAAGTATCAAGTGGATCTCCCCGTTGAATCACTATCAACCCGCCATGTCTCAAATTTGATAAATTTTGTACGCAAATTGATAATTCGGGATATTTGTCCGTAAACGGTGACAAATAACAGTTCAAATAAAATGTTGCTGCTTTCATATCGATGTATACGAATTTATCCTTTATTTTCTCGAAATTTCCAAGGAGACAATAATTTTCATCACCCATTGCTTCTAAGTTATCCTGTAATGCCGATATTACTTGCCGTATATCCTCTTTTAACATTTGTTTCATTGGTGAAAAATCACAATTGCCATTATTCACAGGCATGCACCTCCCTTATATTATTAGACTCTCTTTTTTCAATAAATCTTAATTGGCATGCTTATTTTCCCTAGCTCTATTTAAGCCTTGTTAAATTTATAATTATGAATGTACTTAAAGTTTGTCTTCACGATAATTAATTATTCATCTTTACTATCAATTAATAATGACTTCACATTTTTTTATGTCATATGGACAAGGTAAGAGAATAGATATGTTAATGGCCTATTGAAAGATATCCTATAATAAGAGGTGGTATTAGATGCCTTATGTAACAGTATTTGACCAAGGAACGTTTGAAGTTGAAATGGGAAAAAAGTTAGTATTAGCATTGGAAGATAACGGTGTAAATATTCTCCACCGGTGTGGCGGGAAGGCTAAATGTACAACTTGCAGAGTTGAAATATTAGCAGGTGATTTTTTGGAGGTCACACATAAAGAAAAAAAGATGTGTGAGGAAAAAGGAATGGAGGATCATTTGCGTTTATCTTGTCAAATTTACGTGAATGGAGACATAACAATCCGGCCGATCAAGACAGTTGAGAACTCTGGAATTCCTGCTGGACCAAGGCCTGCAGACTAAATAGTTTCATGTCGTAGTTTAAACAAAAAACATCAAAACGACTAAAAATAGTTTTTCTAGTCGTTTTGATGTTTTTTTAATCTTTAACTAAAAGAGTTACTTCTTTTCCATAACCGCAAAGTAATTATCTTCATTATCAGCAAAATTGAAGACTCTTCCAGATGGCATATTTACAAGTTCTCCCACTTTGATATTCTTCTCTGAAAAGTCTTTATATAATTCATCAAGATTATCGGAGTAAAACATTAACGAAGGTGTATTAAGATTTAATTCAGGCTGCATTTTAGCAATGAATTCCTTATTATGCAGGATGATACTCGTTTGTGCTTCCTTTGTTGGGGCTATTTCAATCCATCTTAGTCCTTGGCCGTTATCTTCTTCAGAAATTACGCTAAAACCGAATTTTTCCGTCCAAAATTTCAATGACTCGTCTTGGTTATTTACATATAACATAATTTGACCGACGTTATTTATCATTTGCTTTTCTCCCTTTCTGTTGATTCCGTTATTAATGATATCGTTTACGTATAAGCATATTATTGGTTGGAAATATATTACTAATATAATCGTATAATAAATGCAAGATTTAATCAATATTTACCATAATTCCATTCTCCAATTTAGTGAGGGTTTTTGAAATCTACACAATTGCTTAAGGAAAGCAGATATCTCTTACGAATTTTGCTTAATTATTTCTTCTGCATATTCCAAGAAATTTGTATGTTTCGAATTACCTTCCAGAAATTGCGCAACCACGGATAATGGTAAGATAACAATATCTTTCTTTTTGGAATAAAGAACCGTCTCTGTTTTTATACCCCTATGCACCCCATCAAGTGTCGAAGAAAAATGATATACAGAATCATATTCATACCATTTATAATCTTGATTTATATCCCTTTTTATAACTTCACCAATATAGGCACCTATCCTTATCACAAAATTATCAAAATGATACTTTAAAAGTTCACTACCCATGTAAGTTGTACTTAATCTTTTCGTATAAGCATCTATATAGCGAATGCTTTCCATAGTGAAATCTAAATTTCTCTTTGTTAGGTTCTCTTGATCCCAAGTATCTTTTGACACATCCTGATACATTAATTTCGCAATGCCTTTTAAATCGTTTTTTATTAATTTTGATCTATTTAAGGAACCGAACATATGACATTTCCCCTTTATAAATTATCTTATGGTTAATTATACATAGTAATAGGGATTGCCCCAGTGTTTAAATTAATAAAGCTGTGCAATCTTTATATACAGAAATTTGCAGGACTTTTCGATTTTCCCCAGAACTTCTATACAGAGTATTTCTCAAAGGAGAGTGAAATGATGGTTCTATCGAAAGAGGGTTTGTTAAATATATTAGAAGGCAACAGGAGATTGACGATCCGGGTGGTTGAAGCCTTTCCTGAAGAGGAATTATTTCACTATACACCGGCCGGGAAGCTTCGCCCTTTCGCAGAGATGGTTAAAGAAATCATGAACATTGAGACTGGATATATGCGTGGGATTGCACTTAGTGTTTGGGAGTATCCAGATTCGTTTGCTGGAATTTCTACCAAAGAGGAACTAGTTTCAGCATGCGAGGCAGTAAGGGATGATACTAGGAAACTGTGGGAGGAAATAACCGAGGAAACACTTGGAGTGGTGGAAAAGGATCCCTTTTTCGGTCCCTCACAAAGCCACTTTGATAGACTTCAATATGCTTTGGAAAATGAGATCCATCATAGGGGACAGGGTTATATCTATCTTAGAGCGCTCGGAATTGAACCACCGGAATTTTTCGTCAGGTAATAATGAAACATTATGTCATTATAAACTTTTAGCAACAAATAAAAAAATAGGAGTGAGATAAATGTCAGTTGATGCATATCTTAATTTTAATGGGAATTGTCGAGAAGCAGTAGAGTTCTACGCAGAGGTTTTTGGAACGGAACAACCTAATATCATGACTTTTGGGGAAACACCGCCTAATCCGGAATTTACCCTACCAGAAGAAGCGAAGGATTTAGTCATGCATTCAAGGCTAAATATTAATGGAAGCAATATCATGTTTTCAGATACTTTTCCTGGTATGCCTTTTGTTGAAGGAAACAATATCAGCCTGGCATATGTCAGTAATGATGTGGATGAAATTAAATCGATCTTTAACAAACTAAGTGAAGGCGGATCGATTGGTCTAGAGCTCCAAGAAACATTCTGGAGTAAAATTTACGGTCAGTTAACCGATAAATTCGGAATCAAATGGCAATTTAACTTCGAGAGCTGAGAAATGAACATGACCCTTTATTGATTCACCTTCAATTTGGATATAGGACTTTTCACTGGTGAAAAGTTTCTATATCCTTTTTAAATTTCCATCACCAGGAGGCAAAGATACTGTAACTAGCATAGCATAATAATTTTTCGTTAACCCTTAGAGGTGGGATGCTATATAAAGGTCATTTCAATTAAGGGAATTAGTTAAATATGGGTTGTGAAAAATGAATACACAAAACGGTTCATGGCTTCACACTAGCCCTTACATAACTTTCTTGGTTCCTGATAAATGGTGTATAGTAATAGGGTACATTCAAGATATTTAATCTTATCGAAAAATCCGCATTTCCTGATACTCCTAATAGCAGAAGGATTTTAGTTATCAAAAACCTGCTAAATATGTAAACCGAAAAGGAGAAATTATGAAAAACAAAATTCAAAAAATCACAACCAACTTGTGGTTTGATACACAAGCTGAAGAGGCGTCTAAATTCTACACTTCAATCTTTGAAAATTCTAAGATCGGTAGGATCACTCGCTATGGAAATGAAGGAAATCAAATCCACGGGAAGCAAGAGGGGTCAGTGATGACCGTGGAATTTGAATTGGAAGGACAAGCATTCGTAGCATTGAATGGCGGTCCTCAATTCAAATTCACAGAGGCAATATCATTTATCATCAATTGCGAGGATCAAGAAGATGTGGATTATTATTGGGAAAAACTTTCCGAAGGCGGAGACGAAAAAGCGCAAGTGTGCGGTTGGCTGAAAGATCGATTTGGTGTGTCATGGCAAATTGTCCCTGCGGAACTAACCGAGATGGTAAACGACGCCAATCCTGAAAAATCGGAAAAAGTTATGAAAGCGTTGCTTCAAATGAAGAAAATTGACATAAAAACTTTAAAGCAAGTGTATAAAGGATAGGTCCAAGAAACAACTATCTTGTAAGTTGTGTTTATTCCAGAAGTGTACGATATTGAAGTAAATAAAGCCTAGTTTCTCGTTATTGTAGGTGTGAAATTAGGTTTTAATATTTGAATTTCCTTAAAGCTGTTAATCCCCCATTTCCCTGGCGAGCCCTCTATTAGAAAAGACAAACCTTATTAAGTATAATGAAATAAATGATCTAGATAGTTTTTAAGGGAGAAATAGAAACGATGGACAATATATTTACACCAGCACTACAGCGTGGCGATGAAATAATAGAAAGAAAAATCTGCTATGACTCCTTAGTTGTGGAATATAACTGTTTGCTGTTAAAAGCACAAAATCAACATGTCGTACTTTTTCATGAAATCATGGATTCGTTTACGATGAAAGCGGGTCCAATAAAACTAACCATTCCTATAGGCAGTTATACGATTGCTCATTATTGGAAAGACCGTCCTTATAATTTATACATTTGGAGAGATAACGAAGGGAATTATTTAGGATCCTATTTTAATATTGTAAGAAATACATATATGGCGGATACGTTGGTATCCTTTGAGGATTTGATCATTGATATTTTGGTACTTCCAGACGGGGACTACTTTATTTTAGACGAGGAAGAGTTACCTGTGCCATTAGAGCAATTTGAGAGTGGTTTTGTTAATCAAGCCCTAAACTCTTTACTTGATTCCATTGATATTCTTCTTTCCCAAATCATTACAGAATCCGAGAAACTCTATAAACATACCTACCTCCTTCCGTGGTTGAACAACAAATGACATTGGTTTTGATACTTTGAACTCCACAAAAGTGAAACCTTTAGCATGAACAAAAAAAGCCTACTTCATTCAGCAGGCTTTTTTGTTCTCCCTCACTCACCATCAGCTTGAGCCGATATACTGTCGGCAAGCTCCTCAATGTTCTTAGATACCTTCGCACTGTATGAGTAATCACCGTAGCAATATGGGTATCGAAAATTCTCTTTGTCTCCGCCGCAATCATAAAGGGTAGGGTTTTTTTCGACCTGAAGCATGGAAAACTTCTTCGCAAGCTCCTCAGTATGCTTGCCCCCTTTATTCGCAACGAAATCAATATAACCAATTCCCATGTTATATGCTTGAATGATCGTGGCAAAATCCACGTCCTTTTCATTGCCATATTCATTGATTCTCTTAAAATGTTTCACTCCATACTTAATGCTTTCCGTTGGATCTGTGATTGTATTTGGATCAAGACCCGCTGACTCAGATGCCTGCATTGGGTCACCGCCCCGTCCTCGGCTTTCCTGCTGCATCAAAGCAATCAATGTCGAAGTATGCTCCTCAAGCCCGTATTTAGCCAACTCGTCTCTGAGAAGTGAACTATACTTTTTCACGTTCGCAAAAGAATCAAGCGTATTTACCGATGTGGAAACATTTTCGGAATAGGGGGTTTTCATGATCTCCTTAATGAGCAAAAATGCAAAAAACAGGATAAAAATGACAAAAATATTCTTTGATTTCTTACGTTTCTTACGTTTTTTCTTCACATTCTCTCTCCGTTATCTCTAAGTTATATATTTATATCTTAACAAATAGTAAGAGTTATAACTATTTAGAATACCAATTAAATGTTCTTGAAAATAAGATTACTAGTAATGAATTAGTATTTTATGTTTAACTCTTAACTTAAACGCAAGAAAACTTAAAAATACCTGGTCACTCAGCGTATGTTTTTTCGGATAATGAGACACCATATTGTGTGGAGGTGATATGTATGGATAGGAAGAATGATAAAGAAGAAATCCTTGATGATAAAAAGAAAAAAAATAGAAATGAGTTTGGGGCAGATCCTGATGAACAAGAAATGAATGGTCTGTATGGTATGCTGGAAACTGAATATGAAGATAAGCTTCATGATAAAGAAAAATAACGATTGGTTTCTTGAAATTTTGTTAAGCGCCTTGTATGGCGTTTTTTTAATGAGTTCATCTGTTTTGAGTTCTTGAATCTATTCTAAAGGTTCGCATTTAGGCTATAAACTGATTTTTTACATAAGCAAAAAAAACGAAAACCCAGAAAGTCTTCGTTTTTATCAAATCCAAAAATGTTTTGGTCTCTAACACCATAAAGGATACGATTAAAAAGGGAGTGACCTAATACTGGCACTCCCTTTACTTAATTAGTATTGTGATGATTGTCCGCCATCAATCGGAATGACTACCCCGTTGATGAACTCTGATTCCCCTGATAATAAGAAAGCGACTAAACGGCCGACTTCTTCAGGTTTACCAAAGCGTTTCTTAGGATTCACACTGACGAAATCCGCCATTGCTTCTTCCCAATTCTCCCCGCCTATTTGCCTGAATGAACCTTCTACCATCGCTGTTAAAATTACTCCTGGTGCAATGGCATTTATGCTGATTCCATATTGACCATATTCTATGGCAGCTGTTTTTGTTAAACCTGCTACAGCATGTTTACTCGCAACGTACGCACTTTGGTTAAGAACAGCACGAATTCCACCTACAGAAGCCACATTCACCACTGCCCCTGATCCTTGTTCTTTCATGATTGGCAGAATGTATTTCATACCATAGAATACACCATTGATATTGATGTCTGTTACTTTGTTGAAAACTTCGCTATCGTATTCAGCCATAGGGGCCTGTTTACCTTCGATACCCGCATTATTATAGAATCCATCGACTCTACCATATTTGTTGACTGTTTGGTCTACATAGTTCTTTACTGCTTCTTCATCCGATACATCTGCAGTGATCAGAAGCACGTCCGATTTTGGAGCAATTTCTAAGATCAATTTTTTTGTCTCTTCCAAAGATGCATCGTTTAAATCAACTAATGAAAGTTTAGCTCCTTCTTTAGCCATTTCCAATGCGGCTGCTTGCCCTAAACCTGATCCTGCCCCAGTAATGATTACAACTTTGCCATCAAATCGATTGCTCATATGTCAAAACTCCCCTTTTAAGTTATATCGAAAATCTATTTGATTATAGTGATTACCCTTTAAAGCTTAAGAATCCATCATCAACAGGAATGACTTGTCCATTAATGGCATCCGCTTTTTCAGAGAACAAGAACGTTACAACTTCAGCAACTTTTTCTGGCTGAATCAATTTTTTCCTCATATGAAGTTGTGCCAAACTGTCTAGGAATTCTTGATCATCACCAATGATCGGTGTTTCGATAAAACCTGGTGCCACACCGACAACACGAATCCCATATTGCGCAAGTTCAATTGCTCCAGATTTAGTCATGGCGATGACTGCAGCTTTTGCAGCATGGTAATTAAAGCTGCCAATTGAAACCATCGTCCCATATATTGAGGCCGTATTAACGATCGTTGCGCCAGTTACACCAAGCTCCACCATCTTCCGTGCTGCATAATACATGCCATAATAAACGCCGTGTTGGTCAACATCAACAACTCTGTGGTAAGACTCAGGATCCATCTCTAAAAATGGTTTTACTAGTCCAATTCCAGCGTTATTGAAAATGCCATTGATGGTGCCATGATTGGCAATTGCAGCTTCGACCATTGCTTCCACTTCTTCCGCTTTAGCTACATCCACTTTCACAAAAGAAGCCATTCCTCCCTTTTGTTGAATAGATTCAGCCGTTTCTTTAGCGGCAATATCATTGTAATCAGCCGCTACGACAATAGCTCCCTGTTCAGCTAATTTAAATGCTGTTTCCTTTCCAATTCCACTGCCTGCACCTGTAATTATTATGACTTTTCCTTTCAAACTCATATATTCGTCCCCCTATAATTTTTTTACTTATCAGATTAAAATGGCTCCCCCGTCAATTACAAGTTCTTGACCCGTAATATGGCTGGAAAGATCTGATACTAAGTACATCATTAGATTTGCAATTTCCTGCGGCTCAGCATACCGGCCATCCGGAGTCGTTGCTTCCAACTGTTTTCTAGCCGTTTCAGCTGCCGCGGAATCACCTTGACCAAATCCGCTTTCAATCGACCGCATCATAGCCGTGTTGACGACACCTGGGCAGACTGCATTCACCCGGACACCATGGGGAGCAACTTCGACACCAGCAGTTTTCGTGATTCCAAGAACCGCATGTTTACTTGCGCCATACGCCACCATGTTTGGCGTTGCCAGTAAACCAGCTCCAGAAGCTGTATTCACGACCGCCCCGCTTTTTTGTTCAATCATATGGGGCAATACATGTTTCAAGCCCAAGAAAATGCCGCGTACATTTATTGACATTAATTGATCGAAAACCTCAGTAGGATAATCGACAAGCGGCAATATTTTGCCTTCCCATCCTGCATTATTCAAGAAAATATCGATTTTGCCGTAAGAATCTATCGTTTTTTGAACATAAGTTTTTATATCGTCTTCCTTTGTAACATCGGCTTTAACAAATTTCGCTTCGCCGCCTTTTTCTTTGATTTCATTTACCGTTAACATGCCAGCTTCTTCAGAAAGATCTACAACAACCACTTTGGCTCCATTTTCTGAAAGTGTTATGGAAGCTGCTCGGCCGATACCCCCGCCGCCACCGGTAACAATTGCTACTTTTTCTGTAAAATCAAATGCTTGCATAATATTTCTCCCCTTCTCCCTTTGATCTTGGTGATGTAATTCTTGTTTGAATACGATTACATCATAACAATTTTTATGTCGATTGTCGACAATTTGGTTTTAGAGTCCAAGACTCTACATCACTCCACGATTCAAAGCTTCATGAATTTCATTTTTTGCTTTAACGAAATCGTCTTCGAGAATGGCCTCAACAGACATTTTTAATCTGAAATGGAAATTTTCCATCGTTTCTGTATTCCATTGACTTTGGGCAAAAACCATGAGGATATGACTGGCTTCCTCAAAAAATCTTGATAATGCCTTGTTACTAGCGATTGAAAAAATGTATCGAAATATCTGTTCAGCTTTTTTTTGATACTCCATTACATTACTTTTTTCACACTCATCCGTTGCAATTCCCAAATGTTTTCGTAATGATTGCTTGTTTTCCGCGTTCCATTTCCCTTGGGAAAATTCTATGCCCATCTGAATCAGCCCGATTGCAACATCATTATACTCAATGATTTCCTTTTGTGAAAATGGCTTGACGATCGTTCCCCGCCTCGGTATTCTCTCAACAATACCGTCAACCTGCAATAGATAAAGGGCTTCGCGAACTGGTGCACGGCTCGTATTCAATTCTTTGGAAATATCTTCTTCGACGATTTTCTCTCCAGCTTCTATTTCCCCTTCAATGATTTTTTTTAAAATGTGTTTAGCGATTTGTTGTGGTAACGATTCTCCAAAATAAATGCCATCCGTCAAATTGGAAGTATTTCCAAACATCTTTCAGCACTCCTATACTTCTATAATTAATTTTAGTTCTTTTAGTATAACATACGGATAGGAATTAACTTCCTTTAAAAATTTCAACCCACATTATTAACTAATAAGAAAACCAAATTAACCGATATGGAAAAAGCTTAAAAAGACTTGATGACCAAACATTTCTAGAGGAGTTATACATATCCTACTATTCTGTAGTTAAATTCAATATATAAAGAGCCCCTTTTATAGAAAGGGCTCCATGGTGTAATTTTTACTCCATTAGCCTAGGTTTCGCTGGATCGCAGTTTGGCCTTTCTGAGTCTGTCGATTCAGCGAGTTTCGTTAAATAATAACATTCTTCCCGCCACATATGAACGGCTATTAATGGCGAAAGCGTTCCAAGAGCCTGCGCACTGAGGTCAAGTTCCTCCAATTCAAGCAGAAAGTGCTGAAAAAATTTCATTTCTAATGCAACATCATCATTCATTTTTTCCAATGCGGGGAATGTTGACAGATTGGTCCGTAAATATCCAGCCATTTCAACCGCTTTTAAATAAAAATCATTAAAATGTTTTTTATAATGGTCACTTTTCTCCTTTAATCTTTTTTCAACTTCATCCATATTGGATGATATTGCACTTGCATGCCCAGCTGCATCTAAAAGCCAAATCAAATGATGATGAAGTTCATGGAAAACAGGCGGCATTTGATTTGAATTGAAGTATTTCAATAATCTTAAATATTCTTCTAATTCGTTTACCATATGATTTATGAATGAAGGTGAAAGATGTATTTTTATTTTACCTACCAGATGTTCTTTAATTAGGCTTAGCTTAAACTCTCGAAATCTTAATGCCTCTTCTTCTGCCATGGCAGTAAGTTGCAAAATCTCTTCCGAATTCGCTTTACCAAGGAGAGTATCAAAAATTTGAATGAATTCTGAGGCAATTTCAATGTTCTCCACTTCAATCGGAGCTAAAGACTCATGGATGAACCTGGCATGGTCTCCTAAGATTTGCAGCCAAAACCGATGCTCGAATCTTGCTGTTTACTCCAAAAACTCGTTCATCGCTCTCCTCCATAAAATAAGTTAACATAACCTCACTTATAATTTGTATTCCTAAACCTACAAACTTATTTATATAAATTGAATGGTGACGTAACGAAGCTTATACTTGACCCTTTACCCGCATGAATGTTCATAGACAGAGAAAACCTGATTGTTGAAAAAATTCCCGTCTACTCCTAAGTGAGTCAAATGTGTGCATACCTTCTTCAAAAACGATCGTTTTAGTACTTATTTAACTCCAATACAAACATAATATTTGTATTGATTTAACGGTTCTGGTCGTGGTAAAATTTGGTAAAATGTATTTTTTTTTGGAGGAAGGTAGATTGTCAAAGGAAATATTGAGTTACATTGATTATCCAATGGTGAAAATTCAAGGGGGAGAAATACAATTAAGGGACGATAGAATTAACAGCAAATGGAAAGCTGAAATAAGTCCGTTCCTACTTGCCCGTTATCCTGTTACTACGGATCTCTACTATACTATTACAAACAAATCACCTAATTCTTTTGATCGAGATCTAGAACCTGTTGTGAATGTTTCTTGGAATGATGCTATTTCTTTTTGTAATCTACTTTCACAGAAAGCTGGACTGAGAGAGTCTTATTCTATTAATGGTGAAAACATTGTTTGTGATTGGGAATCGAACGGTTTTCGACTCCCTTCAGAAGCAGAATGGCAATATGCATGTAAAGCCGGAACTGCTGGTTATAGATACGGAGAGCTGAATAAGATTGCCTGGTATAGCGAAAATTCAGGGGGCATAATACATGAAGTAGGAAAGAAGGAAGCGAATCCATGGGGGCTGCATGATATGTTAGGGAATGTTTGGGAATGGTGTTGGGATTTATATGATGAACAAGTGTATGGCACCTACCGTATTTTTCGAGGAGGTAGCTGGGCTGAAGATGCCAGGGGTTGTGGAGCTTCATGTCGTCGGCGCAGCCATCCGACATTTTGCATAGACGACCTAGGATTCCGTCTTGCCCGGTCTTTTTAACTTCAGTAAGCCAACTTCATTCAAGGTTTTACAGTTTTACTAACGGATAACAGGAGTGAAAACACAGAGACCAAGCTGCATGTCTTTGTTTATGGGATAAATAAAGAGTGGGTTCATTCCACATAAACTGTACCCTTTGTAATGGAAAATTATAAAAAAAGGCTAGGCTGACTTAAGAAGGTGATCTCTGCATTGAACAGGTGTCATCTTTTTTAAGTCCAACTGGTATCTAGAGTGGTTGTATTACGTCATATTTTATTTTTATTTTTTGATGCTTGACTTAATGATAATCCACAATTATCATAGTTCTATGACTATCAAACAATTTAATTCAGATGAACAACGTGTAAAAATTTTTAAAGCCTTGGCGGAAGTAAAGCGAATTGAAATCCTTCGTTATCTTTATCATGATAAAAATAAACATACTTGCGGAGATATTGAAGAATCACTCGGAATGAATAAGTCCAACCGTTCATACCATCTTAAGATACTGGGGGAAGCTGGCTTAATTGATGTAAAACGACATGGACAATATAAATTCATTACAATAAATGAGGATATTTTTCACGAATTACTACCGGGTTTTTTGGCAACTCTTTAAGAGAGGGCTAAAAAACCATTATTTTCGATTAATTGTTTGAAAGTTTTAGAACTATCAAATAAAGAGGTGTGAATTTTGAATACAGAGAAAAGTAATCAATCAAAAGTGTTAGTTTTAACATTATGTTTTTTAGTTATATTGGGTGTTATGAACGCTATTCTATTCAATGTAGCCTTAGTAAACATTTCAATGGATTTATCCATAAGTACGTCCCAGGTCAGCTGGATTGTAGTGGGATATTCGATGGTTGTTGCAATAGGCTCCATGGTATATGGGAAATTGGCTGATTATATTAGTATTAAAAAGCTGTTTATTATAGCCATTTTATTATTAAGTTTAGGATCAATCATAGGTTTTAGTAATCAAACTTTTTCAATTATTATTCTTGCAAGGCTAATACAAGCAAGTGGTGGGGCTGCTTTTATTGCACTTTCCATGGTTACAGTGGCAAAAATGGTGGAATTAACTAAACGCCCGACAGCTTTAGCCATGATTAGTGCGTCTATCGCGTTGGCTGTTGGAATTGGTCCATTAGTAGGCGGAGCGATTACCAATTTAATCGGCTGGCCTTTTCTATTCTTAACTATGGTGGTTAGTATTATCGGGATAGGATTGCTTCTAAAGTTCATGCCTAAGGAAGAGATTAATCCTTCTTCATTTCATTTTGATTTTATTGGTGCTGGATTGTTATTTGCATTAATTGCTTCTACTTTATTAGGAGTAAATATAAATAAAATGCTGTTTATTCTTTCAATCGTGCTCTTGATCTTATTTAAGGTTCGGATGACAAAATCAAAACATCCTCTCATTGATATAGAGCTATTTAAAAATAATACATTTATACGCGTTATTACGATTGGTTTTATTATTAATGTGGGATTGATGGCAAATTTATTTCTTCTTCCTGTGTTGTTAGCGAAAAGAAATGGATTATCACCATTTTCAATCGGTATCATAGTGTTTATTGCATCTTTATTTAGCATTTTATCTAGTTTTGTAACAGGAAAAATACTCCCGACAATTGGGAATATTAAAATGATTTATATATCGACTATCGTAATGATTATTGGCTTTTTCATGCTGGCTTTAATTCCAAATCCGAATGTAATTATTCTGTCAATCGCATTAATTTTAACATTGATGAGTTATTCCGCCATCCAAGTGTCATTAAATACACTTGTTCCACAAACTTTAAATCCAGCTAAGATCGGAGTAGGTCTCGGCTTATATAACTTATTAAATTTTGTAGGTATGGCATTGGGTCCAGCGGCTTCAAGTAAAATCATGGAACTAACTAACAGTTATAGCTTAAATTTCATTTTAATTGCTCTCTTGATTTCTGGACATTTCTTATTATTGTATAGGCTCCCTTCAGTTCAACAAAAGGCAGCATAACTAATGAAAATGCAATGTCGAAATTGCTTATCGTACAAAACTTCAAAAAAATGTTTGTGGCAACTCTTTTTAATAATGGTAACCAATAACAGATGCTTTTACGAAGTAACTAAAGCCCAATATCTCGTTTACAACATCGAGATATTGGACTTATTTTATTTGGATATTCTTAACATTGTAAATCTATATTTTCCTGACGTTACCCCATGAAGGAAACTCGGCTTTTATATTGATGCAACCTAAAATGTTTTTTGGAATCCGGATCTGAGTATAATGTTTTCTGCCACCATTAAATGGACGAATGTATACACGGTTCGGAGTAGTCCGGTGTATGATTCCTTGATGAGCGGTTCCTCTACTTGGTCTTTCAACACCTTGCCTGCATTAATAGTAAAAAATAGGGAATTTATTATGTTTTATGGAACCTTTGGCTCTAGCTTCAAAAAGCACGTTGATTTTTCCGTTTTTAAATGTATAGAGATTTCTGGAATTAATTATGAATACAATGAAAAAAACCTAGAACAAGTTCAAGGTTTAAAGGGATGATCTAATAATCTTAGGCGATGATCTGTACACAATTTCGGCCATTCTTCTTTGCGGCATATAAGGCTTGGTCGGCCCGTCGCATCGATGTTTTGATGGAATGGACTCGGTCACCAGCTTCAATTAATGCATGAGTCACCCCGAAACTGCAGGTAACGGAAATCTTCTCTTCATTTACAAGTGCAATATTTTCAGAAACCTTTTCCCTTATAATATCGGCCAACTCATATGCAGAGGGTAAAGCGGTATTCGGCAAACAAATGATAAATTCTTCACCGCCATAACGCCCCAATAAATCTCCTTCCCGAATGTGTTCCTTTGCAGTATTTGCAACAAGCGTTATGACCGCATCCCCTGCTTCATGTCCAAAAGTATCATTTACATTTTTGAAATGATCGATATCAAACATGATGACTGAAACACTGCCACCTTCCAAGCTTAATAGATCAAATATCATTTCCGATTTTTTGATGAAAAATGTTCTATTCAATATTTGAGTTAATCCATCCAAGCTGGCAAGTTGTTTCAGCTTTTCCAGCATGAGCACTCTTTCAGTTACGTCGGCGAAGGTAATGATCTGTCCGATAGGCAAGTTACTTTTGTTGAACACAGGTGAAAAACCAATATGGTAATGTACCATATTACCATTTAGGCTGCAATTAAAATCACTGTCTTGCTTAAGGTCGATTATTTCCCTAAGATGATGATTCCCATTTAACACACTTGTAATCGATTTACCTATGGAATGTTCATCCAACATGGGTATGACTTTGCGCATTCCATGGTTATAGTCAACAATCAAACCCTGTTGATTTAAAACGATGACACCTTCTTTCATACTTTCAAAGACAGTTTCCCGAGCAATCGGTGCTACATTGAACATTTGAAAAGTCAAAAGTGCCGCACCATGAAAGATAAACGTGATACTCATGGATACAGGACCAAGATCGATACCATATGAGCTTAATCCATTTATATAATAGTAATCTGCCAATATAGGAATAATAAGACCTGCCACCATCATTGATATTTGCATCCTGAATCTGAATGAGGATTTTTTCACCTGCTTTAGCAATATGATTATACTTAACATGACACATAAAAAAAGGAAAAGGGAGTGGACGTAAAACCAAGGGCCGCCCACCAGTTTAATTATTGGAAAAGGACTATCGCTTCTCAATCCCATTGATTTGTAATAAAAGTGATGAAGGTCATTGATGAAAGGTATGATGAAGAGTGCATATTTCCACACCTTATTAATTCTATGCCCTACATATTCAATACACATCAACAAAAGGAATACTGGGATGAATGGTAAGGCCAAGTACTCGACCCTTAACCAGAATATGATTTGTTCTAAAGATGTACTGGAAAGTTCGAAAGCATAGGAAAAAGTAAAAATGGAAGACAATAGTGTCACGAGAATATAGGGTTTTGCTCCAGGTGCATCCTTGATCTTTAACTGTGTAAATAAACACAGGAACAAGCTTAAAGCACCTGCCATTATAACAACGAGTATGTATGACAATAATTCCCGTGGCAATGCGAATCAACTCCGTTTAACAAAAAAATACTTTTTTCGTATATTATATAGTGCTTTATGACTAGATGATTAGAGTTTATTCTGGGAATTCTAAATTTGAAATGGCAGGATTTTATAAACACGCCATATTGGGAAGTTATTTACTAGCTCCCCAAACCGCCAAACCTAAAATGACATCCAGTTTTCAAACATAAAAACCCTGCTTCATCACTTTGAATGTGAGTGGCAGGGTTTCTAATTCAATTGTAAATAAACGAAGTTTTAGATGCGGATTATACCTTCTCTGTTACTGCTGTGAATCGCTTTAAGAATGTGAGTATTTTTTGATAGACGGCAATTTCATTTTCTTTTTTGGAAAATCCATGTCCTTCATCATCTAAAAGCATATAATCGACATCTCTTCCTTTATCCTTCAACGCTTGAACGATTTGATCCGATTCCTCTTTGACTACACGGGGATCATTCGCTCCTTGAATGACAAGCATTGGCTTTATCATGGATTCCAAATAGGTGATAGGAGAATACTCGATTAGTTTTTCTTTATCTTTTTCGGGATTTCCTACCCACTGATCCATGACTGGCTTCCATTCTTCTGGAACGGAATTGATAAATGAGAATAGATCGGATGGGCCGAAAATATCGACAACCGCCTTGAAATAATCCGCGTGTCGTCCGTGCAGCAGAAGTGCCATATACCCTCCGAAGCTTCCTCCCATCAATAGAATGTTACCTTTTTGTGCATGCCCTTGGTCTATCAGCCAATCAAGGCCCGCTACATTATCAAGTCGTGGTCCATTTCCCCAATCTCCCTCTACCATTTTCATGAATTCCAATCCATAACCAGTAGAACCGCGGAAGTTTGGTGCAAAAATACTGTAGCCGTGATTCAGGAAAAATTGAAATGAAGCTCTAAAGGACTTCCGTTCCGCCGCTTGAGGTCCTCCATGAGGCCAAAAAATGACTTCACCATTATCATTTTCCTTTTTTGCCCTAAAAAATAACGATTCGATCTCCAGTCCATCAAAGGAAGGGAATGTAATGATAACCGGTTCAACCAGATCATTAGAATCGACGCCAGGAACAGTATATTTAGTTAATGATACCCACTCATCACCTGATTTTTTATAGATATTGTGAGGCTTGGTTGCGCTCATGCCAAATAAGTAAAGCGTTCCTGATGCAGCTACTTCAAGTTTATTAATGACGCTGCATGGCACGGGGATATTTCTCCAATCTTCATTTTGCAGATTGAATTCATATAATTGATCTTCTACACCCTTTTGACTGGTTATATATAATAGTTGATTTTCTTTACTAAATTTAATGGCAGTAAAACTCTCATTCTCCAATTCTTTAACTTTACAGAATTTGTTTGTTTCAAGGTTATATGAAGCCAAATAGGTAAAGTCCGAATCATAATCAGTCAATAAATATATTATCGAATCGGAAACAAAAACACCATCATTCACTGTGTGTTGTTTCTCAGTGGGCGGAGTGAGCAGGATATCTTCGTTCCCTTTCTTTGCATAGAGAAGAGTATATGTATTAGCAAAGTGTTTATAGTAAAGTAAGGTTTCTTCATCAGGGCTGAAGCCAAATAAATAGGTCGCTGCATCCTTCCCCTCCAGTACCAGCCTTTCCTGTCCTGATTCTAAATCTAAACAATAGGAATTTAGAAAGGAAGGATTTCCTCTAGATGTCGTGTAATAGAGCTTTTTACTGTCATTCGATAATTTTGGCATGAAATTACGTGTATTTTCATGATGGACGATTTCCTTCATTGTCCCGCCATTCAAAGGAACCCCGTAAAACTGGGTATTTTCATTACCGTCTTGATCGAACCCAGCAATTATAAACCGGCTCTTCTTATCATATATCAGTGCTTGGCAGCTTTGATCAATGGATGTAAGCGGATAAGGAAAGGAGTTGGGCAAATCCATTCCCCATAAATTATACTTGCCGCTCAGATTCGTACTGAAAACCAGATGTTTTTCATCTGGACTTACAGCAAAATCAGCAATGGAAAAGGTTCGTAAAAATTGCTCAACATCAGGTTTTGGAAAAGTGATCATCATTAACAACCCCTCACATTTATAATATAATGAAAAATCTGTAATTAATTATACCATATTTTTCCTTGTGACAGCAGGTAAAATGAAATCTGGAAAATCACGATCGCCATTTCTTAAAAAATTACTGCCCTGATATAAGAATTAATCAGCTACGATCAAAACATCAAGATGTCTAGCTTCTCTTAGAAGATGAGCTACAATGGATCCACCCATAATTTCTTGCCATCTCGTTCTTGCTGATTGCCCTAAAATGACTTGTGTTGCTTTTTTAGTCTGTAATTGTTTCTTGATCTCCTTGACCACAGATCGCCTATCCCTCGTTGTATATATTTCAAAAACGCCTCCTAAGCGATGTGTAAGGCTTACCAGTTTATCAAGTATCAATTTTTCATCAGTTCGCAGTTCACTTTGATGTTTGACGAAAATAACATACCACTCCGCTTTGAGTCGGTAGGCTATGCGGAAGCCCCTTCTGATTAAACGCTCAGAATCCGCTCTAAGATTGACACAGACAAAAATCACTTCATCTTTTCTCCATGGTCCCCTTACTCCTTCCTTACGTTTCATGGATTCTAATCTGTCATCCACATCATCCGCCAATTCACGGAGCGCAAGTTCTCTCAACGCTATAAGGTTCTGTGTCTTGAAGAAATGGCTAAGAGACTGTTCCACTTTATCCATGGCATATATATTACCTTCCTCCATCCTTTTTCTGAGCGCATTTGGTGAAATATCGATCAACTCAAGTTCATCCGATAATTGGAGAAAGCTGTCAGGTACTGTTTCTCTTACGAAAACACCTGTAATTTGCTTTACACTATCTTTCAAGCTTTCTATATGTTGAATATTCATCGTGGAAATAACAGAAATTCCAGCGTCCAAAATGGTCATTACATCTTGATATCTTTTTTGATTTTTGTTACCCGGTACGTTCGTATGTGCTAATTCATCTATTAAGACCACTTCAGGATTCCGAATGATAATCGCATCTAGATCCATTTCCTCCAACATTACGTTTTTATATGGAATAAGTTTTTTAGGCAGGATTTCCAAATTTCCCACTTGGGCAATTGTCTCTTTTCGACCGTGTGTCTCCAATAGTCCAATCACTACATCAATTTGGTTTTCCTTCAATTGATTCGCTTCCCTAAGCATTGTATAGGTTTTACCAACACCAGGAGCAGCTCCGAGATAAATCTTAAATGTCCCTTTTTTTACCCGTTCCACTTTATCGTGCATTTCATCATTGGAAAGTCTGCGATAAGGATTTTCCTTCTTTTTTTCCGTCTTGATTGCGGGGATGATCCTCTCACCAAATGCTTTTACACGGTCTGCCATAATATATACATCGATACTCTTTGACTTTCTCATTATTTTATTGACTATTGAACCGCTGACCACTTCTTCCCACACTGGCTTTTTTGATTGGCCCAGGATAATTCGAGTTATTTGATGCTGCATGGAAAATCCGACTATTTCTTCTGCTATTTCGTCACCATTCATTGTAATCTCAAAAAAACCCCCATTTAATTTATTGACCAGTTTTTGCATAGAGCTTTTAAAGATTTCTTCCTCTTTTGATAGTTTTTTTGATAGTGGGATAAAGCTGGCGATTAAAAATTCACCGCCTAACCGCTTGGCAATTTGATCTCCTCTTCTTATTAATATGGAGCCATTCCAATGATATTGTACACAGACCAATATTCGTTCCGTAGCACCTGAAGGTCCCATTAACCCTTCTAGTTCCCTATGTTCAGTCAGGTCATCTTCCACTTCTTCCGCTAAAAACCGAAGTGACAATTCTCTAAGGGTGGCAAGATTTCCGTTGTTGTAAAACTGTAACGGCCCTTCGTCTTTTTTACCGATTTCCCCATTTTGCAGACGTTTTAAAATGGCTTCTGGAGTGACGTCCAATAAACGTACTTCATCAGCCTTTGTCAAAGTATCTTCTGGAAGCGTAACCTCTACGTGAAGCGGCAGATTCAGCAATTGCTCTGCGACTTTCTTCACTCCTTTCAACTCATAAATATTTATCGTCGTAATGACACTGATTTCATTCTTAATTAATTCCATAACGTCTTCCAATCGGGTGGCGTTTTTTGAATTTATATGATTTTCATGAGCCAATCGATCAACTAAAACAACCTCCGGATTCCGTTTGTAAATCTTATCTAAATCAAGATCCTGTTCTACGTGTCCATTTCGCTCCCATTCTATAATCGGGATAAGTTCAAGACTGCCTAATTGCTTAAGTGTCCCAGGACTGCAGGACTTGTTGACTACCCCGACAACTACATCAATCCCACGTTTCTTCATTTCATTTCCTTCAAGAAGCAATTGATAAGTCTTTCCTGAACCGCTTACAGCTCCAAGTATGATTTTCAGCCTTCCCCTTTTGATATTGGAAATCGACTCGATAATTTCATTTGGTGTTTTCCTTCGAAATTGTTCCGACATATTACCACCTCCAATTATTGTTCTATAGCAAAAGGAGAGTCTACTAAACTCTCCAAATCTTCATTATTTCAATTCGTCCAATGCCATATTCAACTCCAGAACATTAATTCGCGGTTCACCAAAAATTCCAAGCGATCGGCTGCTCGTATGTTTTTCCACAAGAAGATATACCTTTTTTTCAGATAAACCCCTTTCATGAGCAATACGGGAAACCTGTACCTTTGCGCCATTAGGGGAAATATTGGGATCAAGCCCTGAACCCGAATTCGTCATTAAGTCAGATGGTATATCTGCCTTTTCGACAGTAGGGTTTTCTTTTAAAAATTTAGAAATATCTTCTTTTGTCCGATTTAAGAACTCCTCATTTGAAGAAGAAAAGTTCGGCGTACCTGAACCAGCCGCATCATATTCAATAGAAGAAACACGGCCATGAAAATACCCAGGCTCTTTAAAGGATTGACCGATCATTTTCGAACCAATCAATTCGCCCGAATCATTTTTAATTAAACTTCCCTCTGCTTTTTCGGGCATCATCAACTGTGCTAATCCTGTCATCAGTAACGGATATGCCATCCCGCAAATGATAAGAAGCACCAAAACCAAACGTATATTTTTTAACATGGATTTCCCCCCACCTTCAAAATATAAATTTTTAAGCCACTTTAAAGACAACAAGAAGCAAATCAATTAATTTAATTCCCAAGAAGGGAACTAACACTCCTCCTAATCCATAAAAAAACAAATTCCTGGTCAATAATCTTGTAGCGCTCATAGGAACATATTTAACCCCTTTCATTGCCAACGGTATAAGCAATGGAATGATGATGGCGTTAAATATTAAAGCTGATAATATGGCGCTTTGGGGTGTCGCCAATCCCATAATGTTGAGGGCTTTCATTTGAGGTATCGCCAGCATGAACATGGCTGGGATTATCGCAAAATATTTAGCTACATCATTAGCGATGCTAAAGGTTGTCAATGCCCCCCGGGTCATGAGCAGCTGTTTGCCAATGGCTACCACTTCAATGATTTTTGTCGGATCCGAATCTAAATCCACCATATTGGCGGCTTCCTTCGCCGCGTTAGTTCCTGTATTCATCGCCAATCCCACATCTGCCTGTGCCAATGCTGGTGCATCGTTCGTACCGTCTCCAGTCATGGCCACAAGCTTGCCATCCGCTTGTTCCCGCTTGATGACTGAGATTTTATCTTCTGGCTTTGCCTCGGCGATAAAATCATCGACCCCTGCTTCTTTCGCGATTGTTTCTGCTGTTAAGGGATTATCCCCTGTACACATTATGGTTTGAATACCCATTTTCCTTAATTCATCAAAACGTTCCTTCATGCCTGGTTTCACTGTATCTTTCAAATATATAGTTCCAAGTATACGGCTTCCCTCTGTGACAACCAAAGGAGTACCGCCTTTTTTTGCCACTTCTTCACAAGTATCTTTTAAACCGATAGGCACATTCCCTCCCTGATGCAATATATATTTCATTATCGTATCTACTGCACCCTTTCTGACCTTTTTCCCATCTGGAAAGTCCGTTCCGCTCATTCTGGTTTCAGCAGTAAATTCAATCCCTTCCGTACCGTTTTTATTCAGCAAGTTTTCAGGTAATCCATTTTTTTTGGCTAATTCCAAAACAGACCGGCCCTCAGGGGTTTCATCATGTAAAGATGCGTATACAGCATATTGGTTAAGCTCTTCCTGACTTATACCGGTAGCTGGTATTAAGGCTGAGGCCATACGGTTACCATGTGTTATGGTTCCTGTTTTATCAAGGATGATCGTATTAATATCACCTGCGGCTTCCACCGATTTTCCAGACTTCGCAATTACATTGAATTGGGTGACCCTATCCATACCTGCTATTCCAATGGCTGAGAGTAATCCTCCGATTGTGGTAGGGATCAGGCAAACCAGCAAAGCTACCAGGGTAGCGATCGGAAGGGTAACATGAATATATGACGCAATCGGAACCAGCGTGGTACATACAAGTAAAAAGATGATGGTTAAGCTAACCAGGAGTGTACCTAGTGCGATTTCATTCGGTGTTTTTTGCCTTTTAGCTCCTTCGACCAAATTTATCATCCGATCAAGGAAGGATTCACCAGGGTCTGCACTGACTTTAACTATGATAAAATCACTGATGACTTTTGTACCTCCTGTTACAGAACTGAAATCCCCACCAGGTTCTTTTATTACGGAAGCAGATTCACCGGTAATCGCCGATTCATCTATAGCGGCCACTCCTTCAATGATTTCTCCATCCGTCGGTATTAAATCGTTTGCCTTCACTAAAACCATATCGCCTTTACGTAATTGCAAGGCATCAACTACTTTTACGGACCCATCTTTCTGGAATAACCTTGCTTTAGTATCCTGCTTTGTCTTTTTGAGGCTATTGGCTTGTGCCTTTCCGCGTCCCTCTGCAAGAGCTTCGGCAAAATTAGAAAAAATGATCGTTAAGAATAAAATAATGGATACTGCAATGTTATACCCCTTATCAGCCACTCCGCCAAATAGCGCAGGAAATATGGACAGAAGAAGCGTAATGGCAAACCCCACTTCAACTACAAACATGACTGGATTGCGAGCCATAACTTTTGGATTCAATTTTTTGAGTGCTTCTTTAACTGCCTCATAAACAATGTTCTTATTTAAATTTGCTATTCGCTCTATGCTCATTTGAAATGCCCCTTTTCAACATTTATCTAATCGTAAGCGACTCCGCAACCGGTCCAAGTGCTATTATTGGAAAGAAAGTCAAAGCTCCAATAATTAAAACTGAAGCTAAAAGAATGACAAAGAACGTACTATTATCCGTTTTGAAGGTTCCGATAGTCTCTGGAACACGTTTCTTTATCAGTAATGATCCTGCGACGGCGATCATGGCAATCATGGAAAAATAACGTCCGAATAACATGACTATAGTAGTGGAAGCATTCCAAAAAGGTGTATTGTCGCCTAAACCTTCAAAACCGGAACCATTATTGGCTGCCGAAGAGGTAAACTCATAAACTACTTGAGTAATACCATGAAATCCCGGGTTTGATATAGCTGCTGATCCCATTTGTGTCGCTAAAGCAATGGCCGATGGAACTAAGATGATCAATGGGTGGAGAAGAATCGCTATAGCTATTAACTTCATCTCACGGCCTTCAATTTTCTTACCCAAAAACTCAGGTGTACGTCCTACCATAAGTCCGGCAAGAAATACAGCCAATAAGGAATACATGAGAATATTGACCGTCCCCACACCATCTCCGCCAAATACACAATTCACCATCATCATTGCAAGTGGAGCAATACTTCCTAGCGGTGTTAGGGTATCATGCATATTATTTACCGACCCTGTAGTTGCAGCTGTAGTTATGCTAGTGAATAAAGCACTCTGAGCCACCCCGAAACGAACCTCTTTCCCTTCCATACTCCCATCCTCTTGTGAAAGGCCTATTTGCTCCAATGCTGGATTGCCATTTTTTTCATTAAAATAAGCAATGCTTAAGAATAGAAGTAACATGAATGCCATCGCTGAAAATAGGATCCAGCCTTGCTTCTTATTCCTCGCCATATATCCAAACGTCAACGGGAGGGCAGCAGGTATAAGAAACATGGATAATATTTCTATGACATTCGTGATAGCATTAGGATTTTCAAATGGATGGGCTGAGTTGACCCCAAAGAACCCTCCTCCGTTTGTACCTATGTGCTTAATGGATTCCATGGCCGCTACAGGTCCCCTTGCTATATTTTGGGTTGCTCCTTCTAATGTTGTCGCAACTGCCGTTGGGCTAAATGTTTGCGGTACGCCTTGGGATACTAGGACTAAACCAATCAATATCGATAATGGGAGCAGAACTCGAGTAATCGTTCGGATTACATCCACATAGAAGTTTCCTAGACTCAGCTGGCTTGTTAAGCCCCTAAAAAAAGCCATACATAAAGCAATGCCGGTAGCTGGGGTCGTGAACATCAAGAATATGATTACCGCCATTTGAGATAAATAAGAAAGTCCCGATTCTCCACTATAATGCTGTAAATTGGTGTTCGTAAGAAAGCTTGCAGCGGTATTCAATGCCAACAATGGCTCCATGTTGTCTATCTTATTGGGATTTCCAGGTAACTCCCCTTGGAAGCGAATGATAATATAAGAGACAATGAACATCACTAAATTACTCATCAGCAGAGCCTTGGCGTACTGCTGCCATTTCATATCCTCTGTCTTAATGCCGGATAGCTTAAAGATAAAATTTTCCATCCTCCCAAACACGCGATCTTGTTTCGTCAATTCAAGGGAATAAACATCCGTTAAATATTTAGCCATTGGTATGGCTAATATAACCGCAACTGCCAATACCACAACGATTTGCAATAGATCCATTTACTTCTCCTCCGTTAGTCACCCCTAGTATTTTTCCGGATATATGAGGGCATGTATTAAATACAACGTTACCGCTCCGACGATTATCATTAAGAACATTTCCCTACTCTCCCTTTGAAATGACTTTATTACAAAAATGAATGAATCCTAAAAAGAGGATAAACGGTATAACCATTAAAGAAATTACTATACTATCCATTTTTCTCGCTCCTTCCGCATTAATAAATGCCTATATTCTCCTTCACCTCCTTAAAGATACATTTTTTATACTTTTCTTTTGCTCAGACAGACGTCCGTTAAGGCATAAAAAAATAGACCAATGTTACTTTTCCCCCAGTTTGCAGCGCTGCACAAATACAATCTCTGTCCTACAGCGTCATGAACCACGACGCATCAGAAAAAGAATGATATACAGAAAACAAACATTTTGTTGGAGAAAAAGTAATCATTGGTCTACTTAACGCCCAGCAAGCGATAGCGCTTACTCAACGATCCGTCTTCCAAGAAACCTTTTCAATTATAGGCATAATAAAAAGACCTACGGAAATGTCAGATTGCAATTTTGCTATAGAATAACAAAAAAGCCTCCTGAATCAAGGTGGTCTTATGACCTCCTTCGCTTTAGCCGACGAAGTTAGCTGACGGGTAGGATGGCGAAAGAGTGTCTCATCCCTTCTGCAAATGCAGAATTAACCCCATAAATAGTGGGTCCTCCGTTCTCAATCACTTGAGATTTGGCCGGTATCTAATTGTTTTTCATGAGGATTATTGTACGCTCCTAATTAAAGGTTTGTAAACTCATATAAACCTTTAAAAACCTCCATTTCTGATTATTTAAGACGATATTCACCCAATTAATCAGCAAAAATGCTATATTACTTAAATTTACTAACTTTTTCACTTTTTTCTAAAGTTTTACAAACTTTCATTGACAGGAACTTGACGTCGGGATTATGATAAATCCCATAAATTCGTCAGATGAACTGGAGGCATTATGATAAATACAAAAAAAAGGATCGAGGCTGAAATAAGCGAAGCATTCATTAAATTCCAGCGTGAATTGATAGGAAGAGGACCTCAGGAAACTAAAACTTATATAATCAATGATATGTTAATAACACGTTTTAAGGGTGTCCTTACTGTAGAGGAAAAGCACCTTGTGAGTCATAATTCCGGCAAAAAACTTGTGAAAAAAATGCGCTCACTACTACGTGAGATGTATACAAAGGAATATGAAAAAATAGTTGAAGATCATACGGGTTGTAAGGTTCTTTCATCTCACAGTGATATAAGCACTAAAACAGGTGAAAGAATTGAGGTTTTCATTATGGATAAGGATTTGGAACGTCTTTTTGAAACCATCAAATAGGAAGGCGATAAAGTTACAATTCTCCCACTCAATTATTATAGTAAAATAACTTCAAGAAAAACTTTATATTTAAAAACATCAGTGGGGGAGAATCATTATTTTCTCCCACTGATGTTTTTTATGGTTTACTTTTCTTTTTACCACTTCTTGATTATCATATATTCTCCAATTAAACCACCTGCTAGAAAACATATAACAGCAGTAGAATAATCTGGGTTTTCAAATAATTATAATACCAATAAAAATTCTTAAAAGAATAAAAAGATAAGACTTATATCTAAATTTAAGATAACAGGTGTAACTTCCGAAGTGATAGCGCCAAAATAAAAAGAGTTTGGCAAGCGCGGAATTTCCTCGGTATTCACATATTCTTTATTGAGAGGTTTTAAATATTATTGCAACTCAATTGAGCTGCTCAACGGGCCTTTATTCTATACTCCGCCACTTGGATCACTAGTGATGCATTCTGTTTAAACCAACCATTCTCTCGTTCATAGACTTCAATAGTGAATTTTCCGATTATATTCTCCCATCATTTTTACTATCAAAATAATAATCTATTTTCACAACCTACCAGATACCTTCTTTACTGGAGTTTGTGTATCATTAAGAATCAATCGATATATCTTCTTGCTCCGGCATATTCCTCTCCGTATCCCGATGTTTTTATTTCATCTATTCTTACATGTGTTGAGCTGTTTGGCGAATGGATCATTTTGCCGTCACCAATATACATTCCGACATGATGGACCTTTCCTTTCCCTTTATCATAGGCAAAAAATAGTAAATCACCTGGTTGAAGATTTTCTTGTTCCACCTTTTTTCCATGTTGCGCCTGAATGGAAGAGTCCCTTGGGATCGTTATTCCATTAGCATGGTACATTGTATAGGTAAATCCAGAACAGTCAAATCCAAAACCGGACATTCCAGCCCATAAGTAAGGAAGCCCTAAAAATCCTTTTCCTGATTCAACGATGTCCATTCCCGTTGGAGCAGGTATTTGATTTTTATTTTGATAGACTGACACGTCCTGCTTTTCTATCCATTTTGCTCCATTACTCGGTGTCATCACCTTCACTTTATCTTTTTTCACCTGCAATAGCGGGAGGCGGGTATCGAAGCTGACCTCCATAAATTTGGACCGAAGTTTCGAATCCGAATAAAGCCAAGTCTTTGGGGCATTTACAAGGGCAAATCCTCGTTTAAATTGCTTCTCAAAAGAATTTCCGTCTATTAATTGTGCCTTTGGCATCCATCCTGGATAACCAATATCATTGCGGGGCGTCGGTTGATTGGCAACGGCTACTTTCACCCATTTACCCTGATCTTCTAGAATCGTCACTTTTGAACCATATAACGCTTGTGTTTCCAGGTTACCCACAAGCCACAGTTTGTCTTCATAATTCATCGAGTCGATCCAGGCATTCAAATCAGCAGGGTTCGATGCTGAAGGAGCATCGATTTCCCTTAATAATCCTGGCTCAGTCCAAAGAGTTGCCACGTTTACGTCTACATAAGCAACTCTCTGCTTCTCTCTTGAACTAGCTTCATTGGGACTGAATACTAATATACCTAGAGCAAATAAAGATAGCACAAAAACGGTTAACCTTTTCAAATTAATCACCCTTTCGAAATTATTGTTATTGAGTAAAAGACACTATTGTGTTAATAGTGCCTTTTACAACTGATTATTTCAGCCCTTCGTATGGCTCATATTTTGCATACATATCTTTTCGGCGATTACGATCCTTGAAAGTGGTTGCCGCACCATTTTTTCGATTCTCATAAAGTTCGTCCATATCGACCGTACCGGTTATGATCGTATGTTCATTCATTACCGCCTCGGCTACTATTCCATTTGCTGGCCAAGCGCTGTCACATGGGCTAAGTATACTGGCACGGCCGTATCCGTTCGGCAGGGGTGCCCCTGGTTCACCAACAGTGGGGCAATGAACAAAATATACCTGATTTTCGATGGCACGTGCATGTGCGCAATGGCGAACTCGCCAAAAACCTGCCTCTGTAAATGTGTATGAAGGGCAAAAAATGATGTCAGCCCCTTTCACTGATAATATCCTTGAAATTTCAGGTATCTCCGCTTCATAACATACCGCTATTCCTATCTTAATTGGACCTATGGAATAAACTTCCAAATTATCACCTTCAGAAGTATGCAAATTCGCTTCAGCAGGAAAGATATGAGTTTTTTTATGCTCAACAACCGATCCGTCTCTATCAAAAATATAGGCAATATTGAAGTATTCATTTTCGCGGCGTTCCAGATGCGTGCCCGCAATGATGACCTGTTTTCTTTTTCTTGAAAGTGACCTGAAAAGATCTTTGTATTGATTGGTATATTCATCGATCCTGATAACGGACGAAGCATCCGGTTCTCCAAAGGCCGCTGATAACCCGATGGTTAACAGTTCAGGGAAAATGATATAATCCGAGTTTTCGGGAACTTGGGTGAACAAGTTTTCTACTTGTTCCTGAAATTCATTGAAAGCTGAAACTTTTTCTACACGAAATTGACAAGCCGTTATTTTAATTTTCACAAAAGCCCTCCCAAATCATGTTTTATCACTTCTCACAGTAAGTAATTCATTAGCCTTGTTAAAAAGAAATCAGGATATCTTGTTAAGATCATTCATTTCGGTCTGTTGCCTAGAGATATGTTTAGTCAGTGCACTTACAATGAATGTTACTAGTATATTAATTAACAAAGCTATGACGCCTGTACTGATATCATTAATTACATGTGGGATATCCGGCAGGAATGTAGCAACCTTCACATCTGCAATTGTCGCATATAAAACAATCAGGACGCCTGCCAATATCCCTGCCATTGCACCATACTTATTGATTATATTGGTTTTTGGTAAACTGCAAAACAACGAAGGTGCCAGTTGTGTAATTAAACTGTATGACATGATATTCAAGATGGCCAAAGCCTCGCCGCCTGTTACCGTTACAATTAAAGCAATGATTGAGATACCGATGATGATGAACCTGGAGACAATCAATTGATGTGTTTCAGTCGCACCAGGGACGAGAACTTTGTAAAAGCTATTTGTCAGACCTACCGATGCAGCCATTAGCATGACTGAAGCCGGTACTAGGGCCGTCAATAACCCTGCAGCTCCGATAACCCCTATCACCCATGGATCGAATGTTTGAATCGCCAGCCTTAAAAGTGAGAGATCCCCATCAGCCCCTTGCAAACCCGGGATTTCCATGATGGCTGTAAATCCGATAAAAAAAACGAATAGCAGTAACAATGTGTATAAGGGTAAAGCAATCGCATTTTTGCGAAGGGTCCTTTCCCCATTGGACGATAAAACGACCATGAATGTTTGTGGCAGCAAATAAAATCCTAGTGCATTCAGCAAAACGGTGGACACGAACCAGGACTGACTCAATCCCTGATCTGCCAAAACCAACATTTCCGGTTTAGCAGATTGGACGGTCTCGAACATTGGCTGTATGCCTCCGAAGTAATGAAATGGAATGTAAATCCCTAAAAAGATAACGACCACCAAGATCATGAAATCTTTCAGTATGGCTGTCCATGCTGATCCATGAATGCCTGAAATCATTACATAGGTAGTTACGACAACAGCACCGATGACACTTGCAGCAACTGGAGAAATTGCTCCGTAAGATGCTTCGGAAACAATGATACCTAATCCTTTGAGCTGTATGACTATGTACGGCACGAGGGCTAAGCTTCCCAATACAGCTACGATCATCCCCATTGTCCTGCTCTTATATTTAGATGCAAAATACTCTGGCTGAGAGATAATGGAATGGCGTTTTGAATATCTCCATATTTTAGGGACGAGCCAATATGATAGGACGTAGGCTAAGAAAATATAGGCGGGAACATAATAAGCAGCGGCACCTTTTGAGTAAGCCCACCCACTTCCGCCCAGGAATGTAAAAGTTGTATAAATTTCACCTGCTATCAAGAGAAAAATGAAGAATGTACCGAAGCCCCTGCCCCCTACGGCAAATTGCTCCATGTCCATATCCTTCCCTTTTCTTGCTTTTATCCCTAAATAAAGTGCCAGAACCAAGAAGATGGAAATGATGAGTAATGATATATTCATTCAGAATCACTCCCTTTATTATCAGGATCGAACTTATAGACAATCATTAAGATGATCGATGCCATGACCATCCAAAATGCAACCCAAAATAACAAAAAAGGCATACCCAATATGTACGGTTCTATTTTATTTGCATAGGGCAATAAACCTAAGAATCCTATAAATGGAACAAAAAGCAATAGCTTAATAGCATCCAAATTATACCCTCCCCTAATTAGGTTCCGAACATGGATGTATCACCATCAGTCAAGCCTAGTTTCAAACTGAACTGATGGTTTGATAGCATCCGTGGCTTACTGTCATTAGCTGCTTTCAACCAACCGTATATGCGTCTTAAGCGGACTGAATGGCAAGGACCGTTTCCAATATTACATTGACGCCTTTTTCACAATCTTCCCAAGTAGTAAGTTCCTCTTCACAATGACTTTTACCGTTGATGCTTGGAACGAAAACCATGGCAGTCGGTATATAACTGGCTATAAATTGCGCATCATGTCCTGCACCGCTTACCATTCTCTTATAGGGTAGACCTAATGTATTGCTCGATTGCTCAAGCAAATTGCAAATGGATTTTTCGAACCAAACGGTATCCCTGTCCCATAATTTTTTCACTTGGATGTCGCAGCCGCCTTCTGAACCTGTTGTTTTAAGGCTTTCAATGACTTCCTCCACCTTTTCGATGACATTGGAATCCTTATGTCTCGCTTCTAGCGAAAAAACCACTTTATTAGGGATAACCGTATGGATATTAGGAAACACATTTACCCTTCCCATCGTAAAAACCAAATCGTCATCAAGCATGCCTAGCTTCTGACGAGCCTCCATAATCAAGCTATTCGCAGTGAAGAAAGCATCTTTTCTCATATTCATCGGGGTGGTTCCGGCATGATCGGATTCTCCTGTAACTTCTATCTCATAGCACACCATACCAAGGACACATTCAACGACACCGATCGTTAGTGATTCACGTTCAAGAATCGGCCCTTGTTCAATATGCAATTCTAGAAATGCAGTCGCTTCTTTTAAACGATTCTCTTTATCCCCTGCATATCCAATGGCATTCAAAGCACTTTCGAAAGTCGTTCCGTCACTATCTGTCTTTTGCAGCATGATGGATTTTTCGAATTTACCTGAAAGAACTCCCGAAGACATCATGGAAGGTTCGAATCTGGCTCCCTCTTCGTTTGTAAAATTGACGATCATTACCGGAATTTTAGGTTGAATATTATTTTCGACCAGAGTCCGCACGACTTCCAAGCCTGCAACTACACCCAAGATACCATCAAACCTACCGCCCTTTTTTACGGTATCCATATGTGATCCCATTACAATAGGAGGTTTATTTTCCAGTCCCGCCAAAGTAGCGTAAATATTCCCCATATCATCAACCTTAATAGTCATACCCAATTCTTTACAGCAACCGCAAAAGTAATCACGGACTAATCGATCTTCTTCGGAAAGGGATAGCCGTGTGACTCCGTTGTTTTCTGTACGTCCAAAATCAGCAAATTTCTCTAGCGTACGACTCAGCCTCTCACCATTAATTAATAATTTTTGCTTTTTCATAGCGAATATCCCCCTTTTAGATAACCTGCTAAATCCTGCTTACGTTCGCTTAAGCCAAAAGATGAAAGTGAAGGTCTTGTTGTTTTAGAATAGTTACGCTAGATTATATTTCTACCAATGTTTCCCTATGATAAAGAATCTCCCCATTCAGAATCGTTGATTCAACTTTCAAATCCTTGATATTTTGGGATTCCACTTTCAATATACTATCATTCAGTACTACTAGATCGGCCAGCTTGCCTGCCTCCAGGCTGCCTTTGATATCTTCATCGAAACTCGCAAACGCGCCATTCCAAGTGTATAGTTTAATGGCTTCCAATACGCTAATCGATTGAACCGTACCTATCTTCGTACCAGACCTGCTTGTTCTATTAACAGCAACGTGTATGCCTAATAAAGGGTCGTGATCAGTAACGGGAGCATCTGAACCACCTGCGATCAGGATGCCATTATCAATAAAATCACGGGCAGCGTACATGTGGTTGACCCTATTGCCGTAATGTTCAATATATATATCACCGAATTCATAAGGAAAAGGGGGGTTGGGGATTGGGATGATTCCAAGTTCTTTCATCCTAATTTGTAAATCTGGCGAAGATATTCCAGCATGCTCAATTCTATGTCTATGATCTTTCCTTGGCGATTCATTCAAAGCCTTTTCCACGCAATTTAAATACATCTCTATCGCTTTGTCACCTTGGGCATGGACTGTGATTTGATAGCCTTTTTTATGTGCCTGACCTAATACTTGATAGATCTCCTCTTCTTTATAATAAAGAATGCCAAAATTGCCAGGATCACTCGAATAAGGCTCACGGGTAGCAATTGTCGGACCGGTACTGCTGCCATCCGTAAACAATTTAGCTGGTCCGATTTTGAATCTTTCGTCCCCAGTTCCAGTTATGACTCCCGAATCTACCATTTTATTTACAAATTCATGAGAATTATTCAATGAACCTACCATGGCATAGATACGGACACGAATATCCTTATTTTTTATGGCCTGCTGCATTAAACGGAAACTTTCAGGACCATGAGCACCAGCTTCATGAATGCTTGTTATGCCTGCTGCGATGAAATGCTTCGACGCTATTTTCACGGCTTTCAAAAGTTCACTTTCTGAATAACTTGCTCTGTCTGCCATTATCATATTTGCTGTTTCAATAAGTTTGCCTGTAATCCTCCCTGCCCTATCCTTTTCAATGATCCCCCCAGTTGGATTCTCTGAGTTTTCATCAATTCGGGCAATCGCTAACGCCCTGCTATTCACCACGCTTATATGGCTGCATGTTCGGGTCACGATAATGGGATGGTCTGTTGATATGGCATCCAATTCCGCTATTGTAGGATAACGTTTTTCTTTAACAGCGGTCTCATTAAAGCCCCAGGCGCGGATCCACTCACCTTTAGGGACCGTCGAAGCTTTTTTCTTCAGATCGATTAATAAATCTTCTACAGATTTGATATGTTCAGCTTTACAACTTACTGCCAATTGATTGACACCGTACAATATAAGATGAATATGAGAATCTATAAACCCAGGAAGTAATGACTTTCCCTGCAAATCAATCACATTTGTTTCTTCTCCGATAAATAACTTGATTTCCTGATTCGTTCCGACTGCCGAGATATGATTACCTTTAATTGCCAGAGCTTCTGCGACATCATTTTTTTGATTAACGGTTATGACCTCGCCGTTTATGAACACGATATCAGCTTTCAAACAACACACCCCTTCCTTATTGTTTCACCCTCATTACTAAGTCATCTTCCTTTGCTTTCTTTCACCTTCACTTATCGGAATATTCTGTTTTCAACAGATTCATTATATCCGCACGATATTGTGAAATCATTAGACAAATAGTCAAAAATTTCATCGTTTTTTTATACCTTTTATATAATTATGTCTTATTTCCTAGGATTTTTTGATCCAGTTCCCTTTTTATCACGTCAAAATAGATTAATAATATTCCTAAGGGACTATAACCAATATAAAAAAGGGATAGGTATAGCTGCTGATATGCTTACCCATCCCGCCTTTTCATTTTTTTTACAACTCATTCAATCTTCCGATAATGCCAATAGTCAAATACTGTTTGTTTGCATTAAAATCCCATGTCCAGTATCGAAGGGATAATTCGCTTTTATCCACTTTTTCAATAAACGTTCTTACCCCGATCAATGCTGCCCCATATCCCACGTTCGAGGCCAATGCAAAGATGGCATTCATCCCTTCATTAATGGTATCTATATACTCAGGTTCGATTTTTAAGATATCAGTCCATGTAATACAAAATCCATTTTGCTTGGTACATTTAGATATAGAGTGATTCACTGTACGTACGATCTCATCCCTTAGATCTAAAATTCCATTTCTCAACTCATCTTCGTCATTTTTTTGATAGTGGTTTGCATGATCAGAAAGCAGTTCCTTGGCCCAATTATAAAATAGTTGGGTATAAATGGCGGAAGTTGCCACAATATCAAAATCATTATAATAATTAGCAAAAACACTTTCAGAAAGCTGACCTAACCGACTCTCGGTATCTTTTAAATATTGAATAATTCCCTTTGCCGTTTCACCACGATTCAGCATGGAAGATAGGTGGTGATCAAAATCCACTTTATCGAGGCCTGTTACATCGATTTCAACAAGTTGAATTTTCTTCCGGGTCCTTTCAGGCAAATTCGCCGTACCCTTTTCCATACTTTCCATATCAATATCAAATAAATATATGGAGTTGCATTTAGTTGCCAGATACTCTATATCCAAATCATCGCAATTGCCTGCACCAACGATAGCCACTTTATCTACGAATGCTTTTTTCGAAAAAACGGCCTCGAATAACTCTGTAACTTGTTTACGATGCTGTTTCCACCGCAACTTTCTGTATTCATCCCGATTATGATTCATTTTTCTTTGATAGCTTTCCAAATCAATCTCTCCCTTTAGGGTACTAACCATTTATTTATTGTAACAAAGTATCCCGATATTTTGGAGGGCAGGTCATATAGATTTCGCACCGGGAAAAGATCGGCCCAATTTCCTTAGTAAAATGAGCTATAAAAATGTTAGAATAATATGGGAATTATTGAGGAGTAGCAGAGATAACAGGAGGGTGTTCCTTGAGCAAAACAAAAAAGATTTTACTGACTTTACTAGGTGTTTTTTTAATCATCTTCGCCGGAGTGGTGATACTTGTGTTTTCATTCACACAGAGTATGAAAGCAGATTCTGATGAAGAAAAGAAGGTCCAGGAACAAGCTGAACGATATTTAGAGAAAACTTTTGATGAAGGAACCAAAATATATGATGTCCTATACGATAATATGGGAAACTGGAGCTATTTTGATTATGCAGCTAAAGTGAAACATAAAAAATATGGTACACAATTTCTAGTTTTCTTTAATGATGAAACAGGGGAAATGGAGGATACATTCCTATCTGATAAATGGCAAGATGATGCAGAAAAAGAAATCAGGCCTTATGTTGAAAAAGAACTGGGTGACGTATTGATTTCCAAAGAAATGGGAGATTTTGCAGAGAGTGAAGATTGGGATGAGATTCAAGAAGAAATAGGAGATTATAATCAATTACTCTTGATCTTTGATGAGGGGATCGGTAAAGAATTGAAGATTGATCCGAATAAACCAGCCAGCTATAAAGATTACGAAGTTTCCCCAACCATACGGATTACCCTTTCACGTAAGAAACAGGACGCAGATGAAGACCGCTTTACCGAAATTATCAATGCCCTAAAAAAAGATGGAATTCTTAAACATGGAAATATAATTGTAGAATATATTAGTACCAATGGTGTGCCTTTAGAAGATGAGGAATGGAGCAAATCTTTTTAAAGGTTTGAGATTTATTAAAATAAAATACACTGGAAAAATTTTTATCAATTTTTTCTAGACCAGCGGTTCGATAAATACTTAATACTTTCAACCCTTTGACTCCAGGCCTTTTTCCCAATGTTTTCATCCTTACTTTTTGAAAAAATTCATTATATTTCAGATAATATATATATTTCGGAAAAAAATATTATGCTAACAAAGTGAAATAAAGTGTAAAATCATCTATTTTTAGTCTTCCTTATTATTCATTATGAAAATTATTAATCCTTTCATCAGAGTTATAGCCTCATTTTATAAATAAATGTACCTAGTAAAATATATTCACCAACTCTTTAATACCGTTTACGATAAATGTTAAACGGAAGACTCCCCCTCACTCCTATTGAATTTCCAAATTCAATAGGAGTGAGGGTTTTATTTTATTTTACGCACTTTTCAATCATTCAATATACCCTATCCGGTAAAAATCCAGGCATTTCACAAAATTAAAAATAGGAATATTAACCCAAGACTTTTACCCTTTTCTCAATCGTATAAATATTCAAAAAAATGTCGAGTTGAGTCATCTATACTTTTACCCTTATACTAGGGAAGAAAAATTGAAAGGGGAGAATTATACATGAAGAAGGAAATTTCAATCATTGGTGTTCCAATGGATCTTGGTCAAACTAGAAGAGGAGTCGATATGGGTCCTAGCGCAATCAGATATGCAGGATTGAGTGAAAGACTTGAAAGCATAGGATACACTGTTCGTGATGAAGGTGATATTAAAGTAGAAATACAGGAAAGAGCACAAAGTGATAGCGACACAAATTTAAAGAACCTGCAGGACGTAGCAGAAGGTAATGAAAAATTGAGTCAAAAAGTGAATGAAGTTATCCAAGCAAATCGTTTTCCTTTAGTATTAGGGGGAGATCACAGTATAGCTATCGGTACATTAGCCGGTTTAGCGAAGCATTCTGAAAACTTAGGGGTAATATGGTATGATGCACATGGCGATTTGAACACTGCCGAAACTTCCCCATCAGGAAACATTCATGGAATGTCCCTAGCAGTAAGTTTGGGCCTTGGCCACCCTGCACTGACTAACATTGGCGGATATTCTCCAAAGGTCAAACCAGAGAATATTGTCATTATTGGTGCCCGTTCCTTAGACCAAGGGGAAAAAGAGTTAATCAGGGAAAAAGGGATTAAAGTTTTTACAATGCATGAGATTGATAGATTAGGTATGACAAAAGTGATGGAAGAATCAATTGCTTATCTGAAAGAACGTACGGATCTTGTACATTTATCCCTTGATCTTGATGGTCTTGATCCAGATGACGCACCTGGGGTTGGAACACCTGTAATGGGAGGTATTAGTTACCGTGAAAGCCATCTTGCCATGGAAATGCTAGCCGAAGCTAATATCATTACATCTGCTGAGTTTGTAGAGATAAACCCAATATTGGACGAGCATAATAAAACTGCTGAAGTTGCTGTCGCATTAATGGGCTCATTGCTTGGTGAGAAATTACTTTATGGAGCGGAAGACCAATTTAATACTACTGATTTACTGGTTGATGTTAAATAGTTGAACTTCTTTTTAAATAACTGGTATTGTAAGACTTTATGAGAGATTTCGTTAAATAGATGGCCCAGTGGAAATAGCCCCTACTTCAACAGGGTGCTTGTTACCCATTGAAGGATGGTCCACATGAATCCATTCATCCCTAGTTTCCTGACGCTTGGCTTCCTTTTCTTTATAAGCGGCGCTACCTGAAATTAATTCTGCATTGGAACCTTTATATCTATAAATGCAGAAATAATCTCTTATTCTAGGGAATTCAACAACATCTAAGATTCAAATCAAATCTTTTACATTTGTGAGTAAAATACACAAATTCCCTAATAACGTCCAGACATAAATGAAACCGTTTGCACCCATCAGGTAAAGGAGTTTTTCAATGAAGACAATAGAAAATCAACCAAATGAATTAAAACGGAGCATGAAAGCAAGACATTTATTTATGATTTCAATAGGGGGATGTATTGGTACTGGCTTTTTCATTGGTTCAGGCTACACCATTCATGAAGCTGGGGCCATCGGGGCTATCCTCTCTTACATAGTCGGCGGTTTTATCATGTATTTAACGATGCTTTGTCTCGGGGAGCTATCGGTTGCCATGCCTGTTTCCGGTTCGTTTCAGACATATGCGACTAAATTCATCGGTCCTGGAACCGGCTTTGCCATAGGATGGCTTTACTGGTTAGGTTGGGCTGTTACGGTTGCCTTGGAGTTTTTGGCAGCTGGACAGCTTATGCAAAGATGGTTCCCTGAATCACCTGTTTGGATGTGGTGTGCAATCTTTGCTTTACTCATATTTTTACTGAACGCATTATCAGCAAAGGCATTTGGCGAATCTGAGTTTGTTTTTTCAAGTATAAAAGTATTGGCCATAATCCTGTTTATCGGAGTTGGCGGTGCTGCCATGTTTGGTCTTATTGATATGAAAGGTGGACAAGAAGCACCATTTTTCTCCAACTTTTTCAGTGAAGGCCTCTTCCCGAATGGAATATCGGCCCTGCTTATCACAATGATTACAGTGAACTTTTCCTTTCAGGGCACAGAGCTAATCGGAATTGCCGCGGGAGAAAGTGAAAATCCAGAAAAGGTCATACCTAAATCGATCAAACAAACCGTTTGGCGTACCCTTTTCTTCTTCGTTCTTTCTGTTTCTGTTCTTTCAGCGATGATTCCAAGAGAACAGGCAGGAATCGTTGAAAGTCCATTCGTTGTTGTACTGGATAGTATCGGAGTTCCTTATGCGGCTGACATTATGAACTTCATCATTCTTATAGCGCTATTGTCCGTTGCAAACTCCGGCCTTTATGCGGCAACACGTATGCTTTACTCGCTTTCTAAGGAAGGCATGGCAAGTCCAAAGCTCGGTATGGTAAATAAGCGAGGAATTCCGCTTAATGCCTTGCTTATCACCCTTGCAATAGCTGGTTTGTCTTTACTTTCAAGTGTACTTGCCGCCAAAACAGTGTTTGTCTTTCTTCTCTCCCTTGCAGGATTAGGAGCACAAATTGGCTGGATCGCAATCGCGGCTTGTCTTCTTGCTTTTAGAAGATCATATATCCGCAAAGGTGGACAGGTGGAAAACTTGAAATTCAAAGTACCGCTATATCCATTCATCCCCATTCTTGCCTTGATAGCAAACTGCATCGTCATGATCAGTTTAGCGTTTGTTCCTGAGCAGCGAATGGCCCTTTATTGCGGGGGGGCATTCTTCCTTGGATGTTATGCGGTTTATCACTTTAGAGTGAAGAAAAACAAGAAAGTGGAATCTCCAATGCAGGAAGTTGAATTAACTGCCGGTAAAAAAATGGTCATTTGATCCTGAACACTGCGGAGTAGAGTAAGTGGTGAAAAGCGATCTTTACAATCCATAAAGATTGCTTTTCAAAGAAGAAAAACCCTGGATGTTTTCACACCTAGGGTTTTTCTTTTATTTATCACCATTTCCTGCATAGCTATCCAATGGTAAACCGCTTTATAAATTCTTCCTTTTCCCTTCCAGCTTTTTTACATCCCCTAACTATACACTTTCTGATCAAAGAAATATTATCTCCATGTCTATGATAATAAGCATATAATAGGAAGTTAAATTTTCAGCTCCTCCATTTAGGCAATAAAAACAAGTATAAAACAAAAAAATCATCTTAATCGATGATTTTATTTTGTGCATATTCCTTTAATCTAGGCAGGATTGGCTCTAAAATTTCCTTGGCTATGTAATCAGTATCTAATCCAATGAAACGTTCACTTTCCAATTCGACCGATCTCGCATTTGTCGGGTCATTACAAAAAATAAACGATATGATTCCATTCTCTTCCGTCATATCTACATATTTAAATGTAATGTCATGTTTCGTAAGACAACTTTCAAACGCAATGCACAATTCATCTATATTTGATTGACTAATAGATGTGAATTTCATATTGATCATCCCCTCCCCTAAAGGATAGCAAAATAAAGCATGAATTTCAAAATGAAATTAAAGTTCCGTTCTTATGTTCATGATTCATCTGACACTTTCAACTAAAGGGAATATGACAAAAAATCTTACCTTGTTTGGAATATCACCCTTTGAAGCCTTTCTATGATGCTGGCATGGGTATGGATTTCTGCATAAGAAATGAATGTAACCGATCGATTTCATTCAATTTCCCACCCTTATCCTGATTTAATTTTTTATCTTTCAACAACGATTAATAAGGATTTCCCTAGGCATAACCGCATTATGTATCGCCGGGATATGCAGTTCCTCATGAATATTCCATGGCATGTCTCATATCTTTATACAAACACCTTGTTAGGAGTGGGCCAACATGAAGTCTTTTTATAAAGGAACGCTCATTTTGATTGTCGCAGCGTTTTTTGGTGAATGTATCGAATTTTTAGTGAACATGCTCCTAGCCAGGGAATTACAGGAAGAGGGCATGGGCCTTTATATGTCCATTTTGCCAATTTTCTTTTTGATATATGTGATTGCCAGCCTTGAATTACATATTTCCATTTCAAAATTCGTTGCGGAAAATAAACAAGCAATGCATTATAATCTTATCATTCATGCACTTAAAATGGCTGCAGTTGTCGTATTGGTTATGTGTGTAGTCATGCCTTTCATACTTTCCTTCTCATCCATAATGGACAGATACCATCCCTATATTAAATGGCTGCTCATTACATTGATACCAATAGTTGCCTTTTCATCGATTGCAAGAGGCTATTTCATGGGTGTCCAACAAATGGGGAAGATTGCCTTATCCAACTTTTTAAAAGATATCATTCAATTCGGTTTGCTTTTCCTCCTCTTTAATTTATTTCATTTTAACCAGGAAAAGTCATTATTGATGGCCTTTTTTGTTTTGATTGGCAGTGAGTTCCTCGTTTTTCTATACTTGATCAACCTTTTGATTCTTCAAATGCGAATCATGAGCCGCGGTAAGAACTCGCGGACAACAGGTAAACATGCACGGCAAAAGTTATTGGCGGTATCGCTGCCTACCATGGGGTTAAGGATTTTTCATGCGATAACAAATGCCATCCAACCTTTTTTGATCCATACTGCCCTTCTCTCGGCAGGATTCGGTGCGGTAGTGGCTACAGAGCATTTTGGGATGCTCACTGGAGTTGCGATGACGATTGGCTTCTTTCCAGCCTTTATCGCGCATTCCTTAATGATCATGCTCATTCCGAACGTTTCGAATGCTTACAAAAAGCAGGATAAGGAAAAATTGAGGGTATTATTGCAAAAATCGATGTCTTTCACCGTATTGTATGGAGTTCCGGCTGTGATCTTCATTTATTTCTTTGCGGAACCTTTGACCTCCCTCTTTTTTTCTTCAACATCTGCCGCATACTATTTAAAATTATTATGCCCTTACTTCCTTTTTCATTTTTTTGTCATTCCTATGCAAGCCTATCTCATCGGCCTGGGTTTAGTGAAAGATGCTTTCATCCATACCGTATGGTCCCATATTGTTGCCTTTCTAATGATGTATATCCTAGGGTCTCAGGCTTCACTTAATATGGGAGGAATCATTTTAGGAATGAATACTGGTGCTGTATTATTAACTTTCATGCACTACTTGACCATTTGCAAAAAAATCGGCATAAGCATCTTACTGACGAAATCAAGATCGATATCGATAAAGTGAGGCAAAAACTAAGTTCCATCCAGCAAAATCCCTTGCTGTTATTGGTATATAAAGATTTATATTAAAAATATTGTGCCTTTCCCTGTACATATCACCTTCGTTACTGTATATTTCAACATACTTGGGTAATAATCAAGTAAAATGGTTTAAACTAACCATACAATAGTAATGGAGTGATTTCATGAGTAAAGCTAAGGCTAAGAGCGGAACGGGTAAAGGTACGGGCACAGGAACGGGTAAGAAGGGCTGGAATCGTTGGAAAACAAGTGCCAACAAGAAAAAAAACGCCAAACCATATGTAAGTAAAGGCGTCAAACATTCCAATGACTCAAAAACATCCGGTCATGCTGCAGGTGACAAGACAGAAAAATAAATGCTTGTTTTAAAACCCATACAAAATTAATGTTTGTTCCATATTCTCATACAGGGTGTTAAGAGATCTGTATGAGAGAAATGGGTCTTATAGATAATAAACCACGGGCGATATCCATATGAACAAGAAAAGCACGGCATTACATATCCTCAAAAAAGACACTCCCAATCCCGGTAGTGTCTTTCATTTTTTTAATATTTTCTTTTTATCTGGGTTTGATAGCATTTATTTTTTTCGGGGAAAACTCTGTCCGGAAGCCATTAGTCGCTTTTTTAACAGAGTCTGTAACTGAATGTATCGCTTCCCCTACATCCTGAGCAGAATCCAATAATGGTTCAACCGTTTTCATTTTAGATTTTACATCGTCGGTGATTTCATTTGCAGTTTGCAATAGTTGTTTCGATTCGCCAGACAGATCGTGGATGGCATTTCTCACTTCAGCCAATGTTTGATTGGCTTCTCCTATCGTGGCCATTCCCTTTTGAAGGGTGCTGATTAAAAATACGACCAACCAAATGAAGGCTAAAGCTATTGCAGCCACACTATATTCAATAATCAAAATAAAGCTCCCCCTCTAAATTTAAAAGTAGAAACGATTACTTCAAATATGTTAGTGGATCCCGGGGTGCCTGTTTTTTATTGATAAATGATACTATTTGATCTTGATTTGAACCCCCTCAGCTTCAGTTCGAGTTGAAGGAACTGTCGGAGTGGATAAATCTTTATGGCGGCCTTCCAAACTTGCTTCTTTCATGGAATTGGTTACATTATGAATCATTTCCCCAACATCTTGAGCGGATTCTAACAAAGGATCGACATTTTCCATCTTCCCTTTCACATCCGCTGTAATTTGATTGGCAGAGTGGATCAATTGTTTGGACTCATGCGTCAATCCTTGTACTGCATTTCTTACCTCTTCCAATGTCTTATTTGTTTCTTCAAGTGTTCCCATTCCTTTCCGCAGCGTCTGATTGACATTATATATCAAATACACGACGGCTCCGGAAACACTGGCCACACTTAATTTAATAAACATTTTCATATATCCACTCCCTTCATTTAAATTTATGCACTGTCCATTCCATTCATTCCCTAAAGTCCATCCCTGTCCGGTCACATTTAAAGAACGATTCAACTTATCATAAAAGATGTTTAAAGGATAATAGTAAGGGAGAGACCATATTAAGGAGGAGAATTGTTCATTTGTTATCAAAACTTTAATGATTGTATGACTGCGTGTAATCATTGTTACGACGCATGCTTAAAAGAAGATCATGTAAACATGATGGTAGAATGCATTCGCTTGGATAAGTACGGATATTTGCTCTTATTTAGTATAGGCGATAGGAAGAGGTACGCCGTTTATTTCAAAGTCGGCTGAAGTTTGTGCCAAGAGAAGCTGCGGAAACGAATGAAAAAAACACGATCATGAACATTGTCAAAAATGTGCTAAGGCATGCTTGAGATGCGCAATAGTATGCTGAAAGTTAGCCACTTGATGTAAGGAATAACACTAAGCTATTCCTTGGATTAAACTTCCCCCTTACCTACCCATTCTTTTATTAAATCTATTAAAGGGTGATGATATCTCAGATATATTCTAGCGAGGTATATGTTGAAATTATTTAATAATTTAATAATGAAATTTTTAAAAATACCAAAAACATATATTGAAAACTGCCCTTTTTAGGCACACTAGTATTAAAAACAGGAGGATGTTATGACACCTCGGAATATTACGGCTAAAGATGATTTAGAAGTGAAAGATACCCCTCCTTCACCTGATAAGGAAAGTGAAATAGCCAAACTCAATCGATTATTAGGTGCGGTCATGCGTTATTTATCAGATGATGAGCAAGAAGAAATTGATATAGAGTATCTTCTTGAAAATACTGAAGGGCTGCGGGATTGGTGGAGCGAATATAGGGAGCTTGATCGAAAACGGGTCGAAGAAGAAATAAAAAATTCCCTAACTGATCTATCCCTTGAAGAACTTGAAAATATCCGTGAACAAATCCGCACAAAGGAATAATAAAAAAATCCCTGCATTGGGATTTAACCTGATCATGCAGGGGGATTATTTCTTTCCTTTTATATACAAAGACTTTAAAAATCATTCTGTTCATGCGGCACCAGAAATCCTTTGATTCAAAAACCACGTAATGACCTTAGTTCTAGTTGAACGATCATGGAATCAACTAATGCATCCAATGGATTTAAAACTGTCTTTCCTGTCTGAAGTTCATATCTCTTTGCTGCTTCGACCATGGATAGTTGAGCTACAGACAGCTGTCTTTTTTCGTTATTAAACTGGTATAGGAAGTTCATGATTTCTTGGTTATATATCTCTCCCAATCCCTGCATAATGAATTCAAAGGCATTGTCGATGATGATCACTTCAAAATCCACAGCCCCATATTTTTCAGCATGGGCATTTAAACGTTTGACTGTTCCTTCAACGGTGGCAGGGTTCGTGAATAATATCATTTGCGGTTGCTGCAATTGGCAAATTTGCTTAAAGTATGGTTCATCGATTTTAATGATAGGCATGGGTAAGGATAGTTGTTCTTCGTTTAAAAAGGTGATGTAGTTTGTACAGGTTATCAGAATGGCATCCACTTTACATTCGGCAATCCATTCGACTTGTTCTTTAACCCTTTTTTGTGCATCCGAATTCTTAAAATTTTTATCCGTTGACACCCGATGCATCAATCCCGGATCTACAAAATGAAGCCATTCAATATCAAATTTCGAGAATGCGGTTTCTATGTATTCTATATTTGTATAGTGCGCATGCAAACAGCCTATCTTTATTTTCATAAATCTCCCGCTTTCATCGATTAGTATTCTGATTATTCTAACACAGAAAGCGTCGTTACTTTGACCTTTACCGGCAAAAAAACGGTAATAAGCCCGCTGAAAGTATATCCTAGAATCAGAATCCTCGGTTGGTATGAATCGTGCTCTCAAGCATATATTTATCAAGGCGATAGCAGGTGTTATCACTAGGGAAATGGAACTGCTGTACCTAATCGATTCAAGTAAAGAAAGCATTTGTTTTAGATAAGAATGAACCTAATTAAGTATTATAATATTTTTTCAAAAAGAGAGAATCAAGCCGTAATAGTCAGAAAAATCATTACATTGGGGAGTGATCACCATTCTATATTTGATTGCGATTCTTTTCCCTCCATTAGCCGTATTATTATCCGGTAAACCCATACAGGCTGTGTGTAATTTAGTCCTCACACTATTTTTTTACGTCCCCGGTTTAATTCACGCAATTTTAGTGGTGCATGATAAGAAAGCTGATAAACGAATGAAACAGCAAGCTGCACTTATAGCTAAAACGAAACAAACGACTAAGTAATTTAAACAACCGCTCATAACCCGAATAACGACACCAAGGTGCACTTTATTCGGGTTATTACTATCAAAAGAATGCATTTAATTGAATCTGTGCGTCTTCCTTCGCCCTCTATAATAACAAGCATCACATATTTGAAAACGTGAGTCATCCGGCAGCTTTTTTCCACAGCGCTTGCATTTTTTTTGATAATTCAACATTTCGTCTTTTAACTGATCATGGACTCCATCACTGATTTCTTCACGGATACGCTCCCAATAAACAGCTTCCGTTCGTTTACCCATCCGATATAAAAATAATAGATGAAGACCTATCGCTTTATAGGATAGCTCCAATTCCTCCAGATTTCTAGTCTTGATGATCGGTTCAGGAAGGTCACTGCTCTCGGCAATCGCTTCGACCGTTTCCAGCCACTGTCTGATCAGACTTGGTTCTTTTGCCGAAAAAGGAATATGCAGGAAACCATATAAATCCATTAAGGAAAAGCGCGCTTCAATTTCGGTATCCCGTATCAGTTCGTAAAGCTCCCTTTCTTCCGATAACGATGCCTTTTTCGTGCCTTTAGGCGGCTCAAACCTCTCCCACATTTCGAAAAATGTCCCTAGGTTCCGGTAATATTTTTGAAAACGTTCAAATACAGCAGAGGTTGGGGCGATAGTGAAGGTTTGAACTGGCTCATCTACCTGTTCCAGCAACTTATTCATAATTTTGATGTCTGCTGTAAATGCTACCTTGCCAGTGTCGTAAATCCCTTTTCTACCAGCTCGACCAGCAATTTGCTTGACTTCTTGAGAAGTCAATCTTCTTCTTCGTGTCCCGTCGAATTTTTCATTTTCAAGAAAGACGATTCGGCGTATTGGCAAGTTCAATCCCATTCCAATCGCATCGGTGGCAACGACAACTGATGTTTCACCGCGATTGAATAGCTCTATTTGCCGTTTTCTATTTTCAGGAGGCATACTGCCGTATATCATGCTGACATTATGTCCACTCTCTTTTAGCCGGGACGCGGTTTCCAGTACCTGCCTTCTCGAAAAACAAATGAGGGCATCCCCTTTTTTTGTATACTTCAGCCCAAACTCCCTTTGTTCTACCTCGAGCGGAATTTCCCGTCTGTATTCGTGGAGTTCTAGATCAGCTTCATTCAAAAGGTTCAGAAGCATCATTTTGATATTCTTGCTCCCGATTATGTGTACTTCTTTCGCATTAGCTTGCGTGATTGCCCTAAACCATGAAAAGCCTCGATCTTTATCGGCAATCATTTGGGCTTCATCTATGACGATTACTTCATGGTAGTCTTTTTCATGAAACATTTCAACGGTGCTGGAGACATGTTTAGCACCCTCAACTGCCTTTTCTTCTTCACCGGTTTTTAATGAACAAGGTACACCGTCCGCATTTAATTTATCAAACACTTCAAGGGCCAGCAGTCTAAGGGGCGCAAGATACAAACCGCTTTCCGCCTCTTTCATTTTTTCAAGGGCCTTATGCGTTTTCCCGGTATTGGTTTCTCCGATATGCAAAACATATCTAACTTTTTTCCCTAATGATGGAATATAAGCCTTACCGATGATGTCATCGATCATCCTTTGCTCTTCTGCCCGCTTCTTGGCTTGCTCTGCCAATACTTCAGCTTTTCTTCTTTCTCTGTTCTCCACGTCTTTTTCAAATATTTCTTCATGCAATGTTTCATTAAAAGAAATTCCTTCAAGGTTCAGTAAATCAGAAAGGTATTCTTCCTGAAGTTCATCAAAACAGGACTGAGACAAATCGGCCAATTCATCGCTTAGTATACCTTGAAGGGCCTCAACCGTCAGCCTTTCCCCATATGACTCAAAAAAATCATGATGGAGTTCAGCAGGTAAATGGTTCAAGTATTTGTCAGGGGCTAATCTCCTAATGAAATCCGAAACTAATCTTTCATACCTGTAGAAGTAATTTTCATATTCATAACGGTTCCTTCCCCAACCGATTAACGAGTGAATATCGCCTGTCAGTTCTTCAAAAAAATCAGTGACCATTAGGTATTCGGTAGCTTGAAAGCCACCCTCTTCAACCAATTGTTCTTCAAGCAAGTATGGATCGACATATTGGAATTTAGGCTTATTCTTAATATCTTTTGTCAAAAATCCAGCAATATAATACCTGACATTTAAATATAAAAGAAGTGAGTTTTTCTCAAAAAATGTATTAGCCTCTTCTTGCAGCCTAGCGCGTATCTTCCAACGCTGCTTGGCAAGCCGCTGTTCTTCTTGCCGCCTAAAGAATTTTTCCCTTGCATTTTTATATCTCTTCTCCCAATCTTCTTGATTATCAGCAAAGGTTTTTTTAATCCACGTTAAGCCATCAAACGGGCGATACTTCTTTAATTCGTTTCGGAACATGCTATTGATCAGCTTATGATCTGAACCTTCCGTAACAAATCCCCTTTCGCTTAAAAACACCCTTTTTTCCTTTCTTGGCACATCGTTTGATGCTTTATTTAACCAAACATTTATCCAAATTTGCTCAATAAAAGACGTCCTGTCTGATATATATGCTGAATAAGAAGGCATTGTCTCATGATTCTCTAAATAAAAATCCATATCCTGGATTATTTTTTCTTTTGTATTCTCTATAGCAATAGGATATATACTTTCTAATTTTCCCATAATGATCCCCTTTTGAATTATCCAATATGTACTTTATTACTTCCTTTTATCCTCCCCAAATTTTTTTTATAAATGAGCCAGATACATTCGTTTAATCTATTTAAATTCAAATGCTCCGTTATCATGAGAAGGTACAGAAATGCCAAGTTGCTTTACCTACATACTCTCCAAGGAAAAATATGAAAAAGATAACAACTATGGACATCCAAAGTACTCTTACCATTTCATTTACAGTATAATGCATGATAAATACTGATTAACTTAGACTTTATGGGTCGATGCCCATTCCGGAAATCGAAAAACGGATACTCAGATTTAGCTATTTGATAATCATGTAAATAAAAATTTAATGATATTAAAAAAAGCCGAAAATAAAGTAAATTTCAATTTTTTCAACTTACTCGATTATTTATCGATAAAACGAATCCAACCCCTTAATTGAGTTTAGTGGAAATCCGCACAACTGTCACGGTATTCAGATTCCACTATTGTGTCTTTATTGTTCAATATGAGAAATAACATCCGGAAATCTAAAAAGACTATAAATAAAAGAGGAGCCTGAAAATGATTCAGCAAGATATCAACTATTATACGAATTTCGATTCTATCGCTAAAGAAGTATTAGCACTTTTAGCTCAAACCGTTGAGGTCAATACATTCTTCCTTTCTATAGTGAACCCCATACAGAGCCTTATGATCAAATCCTTCAATAGAAATGCAAAGTTAATTTGTGAAGGTGACTTCCTTCCTTATAATATGGTTTATTGCAAATTAGTTATTGAGAATGGCTTGGAACCACTCGTTATCCCGAATTTGAGGGAACATGAATTGACTAGTGGCCACCCCGCAACGAAGTTTATAGGGAATGGGTGTTTTATGGGAGCTCCGCTAATAAATGAGGGTGAAATCATTGGGACATTATGTGCATTCGACATTAAACCTCATGTTTTTAAAGAGTATGATCTGATTCTCATTAAGTCTTTGGCAGCTTTGATTAGTCATACAATCATTCTTGAAAAAGGGATTATCAGGGATCCATTGTCAGGTCTTTATAATCGGCACTTCATTTATAATTATTTTGATTATCATAAAGATAAAACGAACGATGAAATGGCCCTACTTTACATCGATCTTGATCATTTTAAATTTTTCAATGATTCCTTTGGTCATGATGCTGGTGACGATGTTATTAAAAAAGTAGCGGCATGTTTTTTGCAATCTGTCCCCGAAGGTAGTCATGTGGCTCGAATCGGTGGTGATGAATTCATTGTATTATTACATCCATCTCATTGTGAGGATTTAATGAAAAGCACTCAATTAAACGCTGAATTATTATTGAACCATTTATCCACCATGTCCATTCACATTAATGGAAATGATCATTTTGTATCTGCTAGTATAGGAATAAGCTTTTATCCTCATAATGGTACGGAAATGGTGTCACTTTTGAAAAAAGCGGACCGTTCCATGTATAAGGCTAAAGAGTCTGGACGTAAGAAAATACAATACTTCCACAATGATTATCCTGAAAAATAAAAAACCAGTTCTCCTTAGAGACTGGCTTTCTTTTACCTTAAAAAAATCCAACGTTTAGCTTTCAACTTTTGCAGAAGCTTGAGCAAATCAGCGTTACCCTTATGTATCCGTTGCTCAGATGGTGAAGCGGAGGGGACCGGGATGTTAACTCTCTCGGGTTTTTTGTTCATATTCTGAAAGACCCTTCCTATTCTTTGATTTTGAATAGTATATGCGGGTTTTCCATTAAATATCATAATGAAAGGAAAAACCTCTGCCCTTCCTTATAAAACGTTTTTTAACCGGCTGAAGCGTGCAGCTTTTTCTTTTTGTTTCAGGATAATGCGCTCGTTCTGTTTCATCACTTTTTTAGTGTGGGGACTTAAACCTACATCGGGTATGTTTACCTGTGGTTTGATTACGGCAACTGACACGTCATTGCCGGCTTTATCATAAATGCTCATTTATCCTTCACCACCTGGTTTTTGTTTTATGACCATATCGAACATCATGATTAATAATGCTATTAATAAACAATCGACTTCTGAAACGAAGCTTTCTGATTTAACATCAAGGATATAGGGTTCCATCAAAATGCTTACAGGCTGCAAAGCCATTTTTTCTTCATCATTATAATACGTATCTTCTCTTTCCAATGTAGCACGAATGGTACTGCCATTCAAGTTCGGATGCCCATTTATCACCAATTGCTTGTCCTGTTCCGTTTTGAAAGGAAGGATTTTCACGTTCATCCCTTCCTTTGCTGCATACGCTTGTAGGAGGATGCTCAAATAAGCCAAATATTCCTTATTCGTTTGATAATACTCAGGTATTCCTTCTTTTTTTAGGAGATGAAACATATTCTTGACCTTTTCCCTATTATCCGTTAAAAGTTTGTCACTTTCCGCAACCGCTTTTGTTGCATAGGACAGCTCGTTATCGCCAATCTTGGATATATACATGCTCAAGAACACAAACATATCAATCAGGATGAATACGATAGCCATAATCAAGAAGTTTTTCCACTCATTAAAAATGCTCATCGGATAGAAATTCCAATATATCAATGCTCCCAGTATAAAAATGATATACCAGGTTTTTCGAATCGCTTCAATCCTTTTACTTACCTTGTCTTTATATTTCCAAGAAAGAATGACATAGGCTAATAAAGCAAAAAATACTACCCATACAAAGACTCTAAAAAACATTAACAATCGATTTATCACCCTACCCTTCGGCTGCTACAATCCTTATCCCGCTCTCTATATTATTCATTATTTATACCTCTATTCCCTGCCTTAAGACGGGTGAAACTTAAACACTTGTCATAAGTTTTCACTAAATGAAAAAAACACTCCTCCTAAAGTGAGTTTACAGTTAATGAATCTTATGTGTTTCACCCTTCATTGCTCTTTTTCTCAGAAGGGTATATCTTTATCATTTTTCTTGTGGGGCATCATAGTAAATAACCTTATATATTCTGTGATATGCTATGTTTTAAGAAAAGGTCTGATTAATATGGGAGGAACCTATCATGCTGAAAATTGTTAAAATCACCATCTCTTCTTTTATAGTATTGTTACTTTTCCTGAACCTCTATCCTCCACTTGGCAGAAGGGCAAATAAAGAAAAACTGAGAAGTTTCACTACCAAAGAGAATTTTGCCAAGGGAAAATTCCAAAATCAGATCCCTGCCAGTCAAGCGATGAGTCTTAAACATACTGGTTCCATTTTACGTGATTACATAAAAGCTAATCCAAGACGGAGGCCCGACCGTCCAATTGTAATTGGAACAAAAGATCCTGTAAATGTGAATTCCAATAAAATCACCTGGTTTGGTCATTCTGCATTCATGTTGGAGTTAGATGGGAAAACCATTTTAGTCGATCCCATGTTTGGCAAAGCACCCACTCCCTTTCCTTGGTTTGGGAACAAGCGCTTCAGCGGGGAGTTGCCTATCGATTTGGATATGCTGCCTCCTATTGATGCCGTCCTGCTCTCACATGATCACTACGATCATTTGGATTATTTCTCAATAAAGAAATTAAAGGATAAGGTCAGTCAGTTCATTGTCCCACTCGGTGTCGGTGGACATCTTGAAAGATGGGGCGTTAAACAAGAACTGATACAGGAACATAATTGGTGGGATGAAGTTTCATTCAAGGAATTGCAATTTGTTTGTACGCCTGCAAGGCATTTTTCTGGAAGAAGTTTACGCGATAGCAATACGACACTATGGTGTTCTTGGGTAATTAAAGGCAAACAAGAAAAGGTATTTTTCAGCGGCGATAGTGGCTACGGCAGCCATTTTAAAGAAATCGGCGAAAAATATGGACCTTTTGATATAACTTTAATGGAATGCGGCCAATATGATGAGCGCTGGTCAACCATCCATATGATTCCAGAAGAAACTGTTCAAGCAAACATCGACGTACAAGGAAAACTGATGATCCCCATTCATTGGGCTGGTTTCACATTGTCTTTTCATGACTGGACAGATCCGATAGAACGGGTAACAAAAGCTGCCAATGATCTTGCCGTCCAGGTCTGCACACCTCAAATAGGCGAACCAGTAGCGATTGGTTCAACAGATTTCCCTCAAACAATATGGTGGAAATGAAAATGGTCCATTCCTAATGGGATGGACCATTTTCATTTCACATTTTCCCTTCATTATATTCAAGATTCACCTTTATTGAATGCTCTTTCTTCACTCCAAAATAATTCGTGCCTATTACACCTAAAATGATTAGTATCGACCCCAGTATATCGTAGATTGTAATCTTTTCATTTAGAATGAGAGCTCCTGCTGCAATCGTTACAACAGTGGAAAGATTTGCAAACACACTCATTTGGGACGCTTTGATTTTTGATAAAATCATATTGGATAATAACGAAGTTACCAATGAAGCCAATATTCCCAAATACAAAATGGAACTGATGAATTCCATGCTCGACCATGGTGTAAAGAATTCCGTCATCGTTCCTTGTTTTAAATGGGTAACGAGCGCGGCCACGTTAAAAATGACAAAGCCTGTTCCCATCATGAAAAAGGACATTTCACCTGGTGTATAGTCCTTGGCAAGTGAGCGGGTCATCGTTGTATAACAGGCAGTTGCAATACAGGATAGCAAGATCAAACCCATCCCAAGCATGTCGGAAAAATTGATTGTGCTCCCTTTCACCACAAAAATGAAAATGACCCCAACTACCGACAAAACAATCGAAAGCTTTTGATATAAAGAAGTTTTCTCCTTCAGGAAATATCCTGCTATCATCAATGTTAGAATTGGGGTGACGGCAGACAGAATTCCAGCATCGGTGGATTGCGAGTACTTAAGTCCGAAAGTTTGAAAGGCAAAGAAAAGAGTTGGGAACAACAAGGATAGCGGGACCAGATTTTTAACCGACTCCCAGGAATAATTCACCTTAATGACTTTAAAGGCGACCAGGAATAAAATGATGACGAAGGAAACCGTGAATCGGAACGCCAAAGTATCAAGCGGATTCGATTCTGCAATCGCCATTTTCGTAAATAAGAAAGATAGGCCGACAATACTTGAATGAAATATGGCTAACGTGTATGCAAATGTTCGGGATTTCATGGCTGCAACTCCTCAACTAGATTACTATATTCCTTTTTAGGTATAGTACCCTTTGCATTTGTATTGCAATCCAAGTTAGAGTTAAAAGATAACGTTGGGATATTTTTTTAAAAAAGCTAATCTTTTCAACGATCACGCACAAGCAACCTCATTACAATATCTTTTTAATGAAGAATCATTTTCATGCCTTAACGGTGATACTCCGGTCAACTTTCAGTAATTAAGAACTTAGTAAAGTATGAGCATTTACTGTTTCAAATATGATAAAATTTCAACGAGGAAGTGAGGTATACATATATGTTAGTTACTACCGTAATATTCCTTATGGCTGGCCTAGCGGAAATTGGTGGCGGCTACCTTATTTGGCTTTGGTTAAGAGAAGGTAAATCCATTTATCTAGGTTTAGCCGGAGGTTTCGGGTTGGTGTTATACGGCATCATTGCAACTTTCCAAACTTTCCCTACCTTTGGACGTGTATATGCTGCGTATGGCGGGGTTTTCATTGTATTATCGGTTTTATGGGGATGGGGCATCGATAAGAAAACCCCTGATTTATATGATTGGATTGGAGCTGTTATATGCTTAGTCGGGGTTTCAGTCATTATATGGGGTCCTAGACATTAAAAAAATAAAAGGGCATAAGGCCCTTTCATTTCTTTTACCAAAATCTCCCCTTGTTGTTTGGACAATCTTCATTTGAACATTTTATACAGTGATTCAGGTAGGGTGTCATTATATCAATTTCTTTTCCTGCCTGTTTGCGGTCATATTGCTGAAATTATCCTGAATGAACCAAATCGCCGCTGCTGCAATGATGCATGGTATGGCAAAAGCTAAAAAATTGACTTGCAATGATAACTTCATATCAAGCAGGACCCCACAGAAAGTAGGAGCGAGTATTCCGCCAATTCTGCCGATTCCTAATGCCCAGCCGACACCTGTAGAACGGATTTCATTCGGATAATACTGGGATACATAGGCATTCGTTACAATTTGTGTACCTGTTGTCGTACCTCCTGCAATGGCAATCAGTATATAAAGCATGATCATGCTTGGCTTGAAGCTCAGCATCGTAAGCGTAATGAATCCAATGACCAAGAAAGTAACCAGAATCCTCTTGGAACCATATCTATCTGCAAGCTTCCCTCCAACGATCGCTCCAAAAACTGCTCCAAGGTTCAATACGACTAAGAATGTCAGGCTTGAACCCAATTCATATCCTGCCCCTCCCATGATTTTTGGAAGCCATGTACTCAAGCCGTACATTACGAACAAACACATGAAAAATGCAATCCAGAACATAAGGGTGCTTAGAGTCCTCCCATTCTTGAATAACTGTTTAACTGGAAACCCTTTCATTTCACTTTTGAGTTGCTCCTGAAGGACATAATTATCATTCGTGGTGTATTGCCCGCATACATTCACTTGATTCAGAACGTTCACCAATTTGCTTTTCTTGTTTTTTGCCATGAAATAATTTATTGACTCGGGCAACAATTTATATAATATGGGCATGAAGACTAAAGGGAGTGCACCAAGCCAAACCACTGCCCGCCAACCAAAGTTCGGAATCAGATACATCGCCCCCATTGAAGCAACAACTCCCCCTAGAGCGTGCCCGCTGAACATGATCGCGACCAAGGTACTTCTAAGTTTTTTAGGAGCATATTCAGTAATGATTGCAATTAGGTTCGGCATGACTCCTCCCAAGCCTAGTCCTGCAAGAAAACGTTGTATTCCAAAAGTAGTTGGATCATCGGCAAAACCTGATGTAAATGTAAATACGGAAAAAATGACGGTACAAATCAAAATGACTTTCTTTCTGCCGAATTTATCGGCCATCGGTCCAAATACCAGCGCTCCTATCATCATTCCAAACAAAGCATAGCTGCTGAATAACCCTGCCTCTACAGCAGTTATCCTCCACTCCGCCATCAAAGATGGCAGGATCGTCCCAAGCATGAACATATCATATCCGTCACAGATGATGATAAAGATACAACATAATAAAATCTGCAAATGAAAGCGGTTAAATTTTTGTTCGTCCATCATTTCAGACACTTGGATTGTGCACATTTCCTTCCCCTCTTTCTGCTTTGCCTTTTAACGTAATCTTAAGGATATCTCTATTTTTTGGGCCGAACTAACATTTAGAAAATGACAACTGATAATGTAGTCACAAAGATTAATTATACATATATAGAACTAAGTTCACTATATATTAACCTAATTTTTAGAATATTGTCAATAATCAATGTCAAATAGCCAAATTAATCAACAAAAAAACCCTCTTATCAAAGAGGGCTTTTAAAAAATATAAGGATTAAGCGTCCAAGGCTTCTTTACGCTTTCTTTTTCTTGATTCTGTTATTAGATCATAACCAAGATAAAGGATGATGGCTCCGCCTAACAATTTAACATATAACGGAATGTCCGCTACAAAGAAATAAATCATAGAGAATAATGTCCCTATAATGCATAACCAAAAAATTACATGTTTTAAAATTTTCAAAGTAATGACTCCTCACAAAAGATGTGATTAATTTCTAGTTCGCTCCACTTCAAGGGAGAATTAATTATCCGTACCATCATTCTAACATTTATTCTTTATATTAAGAGTGACTTGTATTACGAAATTATGAACATTTAAGCAACTTTTCTTAAGAAATAGATCAAGCCGAACAATTTCTAGAGAATCTTTACGCTATTTATTGGCAATTTGCAATTTTCCTCTAGACAAACTACTACTGTAAAAAAGGCCAATAAAAAAATATGCATGAAATGACAGTGAGGTTATCCCTGCACTGCATTTCATGCATTTAATTTTACAAGACATTCATTTTATTGGATTCTACCACCAATTCTTCAGTTGGTTCCGAATTATCATGTTTATAATAAGCTATTTTCGCAGGAACGAATGATAAGGCAACCGCGGCAATGAGACCCGGAATGGCGAAGGCAAGGAAATTCATTTGGATGGGAAACGAGATTGATAATAAGAATCCGCCAAGTATGGGTCCGAGCATACCTCCGATCCTTCCGATTCCAGATGCCATCCCTAATGCCGTCGATCTCATATTTGGTGGGTAGTACTGGGAGACATAGGCTTGTACAAGGTTTTGGGCACCAATGGTGCAGGCTCCTGCAATCGCTACCAATGTGTATATCACAAATGAGCTTCCTCCCATTCCCAATAGCGTCAAACTGACTGCCCCAAGCGCATACATAGGCACAAGCATTTTCTTGGATCCGTAACGATCACAAAGTTTAGCGATTATAAGCGTGCCTACGATAGCGCCCCCTTGAAGAACGATCAAGAAACCTAAGCTTGAATTCAGCGCATACCCTGCCTCGATCATTAACTTTGGTAGCCATGTATTCAATCCATAAACCATCAAAAGGCACATGAAAAAGGCGATCCAGAACATCAGTGTGCTTAGAGCACGGGAATCCTTAAACAATCCAAGAATCGGCATATTCGTATCTGTTTTTTTCACTTCAACAATTTCATCCTTGATGTCGAATTTACTTTCCGGACTTACCTTTGATAATATCCTGATCAATTCTTCTTTTCTGCCAATTCTGATCAGATGCGTCGAAGCCTCTGGTAAACGCTTCATCATGAAGGGTAAAAATAACAGTGGTATTCCTGCAAACCAGAATATTGATTCCCATCCTAGTGAAGGCATAAGCAAGATACCCAGTATCGGGGCAAGCATCCCTCCGAATGAGTAACCGCACAAAACGATTGAAACGACCATGCTCCGCATCGTTTTCGGTGCATAATCCGTCAATAAGGCAATGACGTTCGGCATGATTCCCCCTAGCCCTAAGCCCGCTAGAAATCGGAAAGTCGAAAACATGGAGGGCGTGTTCGCAAATCCACATAACAGCGTAAACAAACTAAATAAAATCAGTGAAATCGCAATTACATTTTTTCTGCCTATCCGATCTGCTAAAGTACCAAAGAAGATGGCCCCGAACATCATTCCAAATAGTCCGTAGCTACCCATAGCCCCCGCTTCCACGGAAGTAAGGTTCCACTCCTCCGTCAATACCGGGACTACCGTTCCGTAAACGACGAGGTCATATCCATCAAAAAGGATAATGATAAAACACCATGCCAGCAATCCAAAATGAAAGCGATTGAACTTACTGTTGCTAATTACCTCAGTCGTATTAATTTTAGCCATAAAATTTTCTCCTCTCTAGGTGACTGCAATACTTTCATCAAAATGATAGCGCTTACGTAATCATTCAAAAAACATCGACTCACTATAATTTTATATAAATAGTGAACCGAGTTATCTAATTATTATTATAAATGCTAATTATCTGATATTTCAATAAAAACTTTCATATAATTTTCATAAATATCTTAATATGTTTTCTGATGCTATCGTTATATCCAACGTACCGAACATGCGTAAAAACAACAAAAAACCAGTCCCTGTCGGAACTGGTTTCTAATTATTAAAGTAGTAAGCCGCAATTGCCGTATTCAAGTAAGAAAGTTTTAAACCACCACTCCTCAAAGTGGGTGTTTGCAGAAACAATCCTGTTGTCCAAGTCAGTGACGAGGCATAACATTCCTGTTTCGATGTAAAACTCCCTATTACAGCTTAAAGGTTAAAACTTAATTATCATTACGAACAACGCAGCTTGTATAGTTATAATACCGAAATATCTTCAATCTTGCAAGTTTAATCATTCCCAAGCAACAAAAAAATTTCATGCTACAAATTAAGCAGGTGTAGCCTTGTTAGTTACATGCCCAAACGGCAAAACTAATGGCGACACTCTGGTTTCACTTACCTTCCCCCACTTCATTGATATCTTATTAAGGAATAACATGCTTGGGTAAGTAAATATTTTTAGATAGAATGTGCAAGATAAAATTGTGGGACGGAATTGAAAGTGTTTGTTTTGCATAGATCATCGGATGCTGAACTCTATAATATATCCTAAATATCATTTGCAAATACATGGAAGGAGTCTATAATATTAACTAACAGATTTGATTGGAGTGACTAGTTATGCTTTCAAACATTGGTTTTCCCGGTTTAATTTTAATCCTTCTTTTAGCTTTAATTGTTTTTGGACCGAACAAGCTACCTCAAATCGGACGGGCAGTCGGCACCTCGCTTAGGGAGTTTAAGGATGCAACCAAGGGAATAACAGAAGAAATACAAGAGGAATTCAAAGAGGACGTACAAGCTGCAAAAAAAGAATCAATAAAATGAAAAAGACGCCTGCACGCAGCAGGCGTCTTTGATGCGTTTGTGGCGCAGAACCGTCAGGCCACATCCCGACGTTTAGCTAAAAGCATGTTCTTCGACTTACACAAATTAGCTCATCGCTTTATTAATATAACATTAAACTTATATTATATCAAGTGATTTATTGAGCAGCCTGTTAACGGCATCCCTTGGCATTGATTTTAATCCTTATTATTTTATAGTTTGTTCTTATTCTATAAACTGCTTTTGAGCTTTTATTAAATATTCTATCGAGTTGTTTATTAAAATACAATTGATCCCCAATAAGGTGTTATTTCAAATAAAACTGTTTAATCTCATTACAAGTTCATTGTCAATTGAGTCAGTTGATCCGAAGAAACGGCCACTTGATTGAACCCTTCATTTATTTCATCGAATATATCATTCAGCTCTGTCATTTCCTTGGTGATCTTAATATTCTGCTCTTTAACAGAAAGCATGGACTTTGCTATATCAGTAAAAAATATGCCAGTTTCTGTTCCTTGTTTAGTGCCTTTAATAATTTCCCCGCTAACCATGGAAATTGATGTGTTCATGACATTGGTAAAATGAGCAATTCCATTAACCAGTTTCACTACTTCCGAAACTGATTGCTTGGTATTTTCAGAAAGCTTCCTTACCTCACCAGCTACAACCGCAAATCCTTTACCATTTTCACCAGCTCTTGCCGCTTCAATCGCTGCGTTCAACGCCAATAAATTCGTTTGCTCTGCAATTGAAGTGATTATCGTGACCATTCGTTCAATTTCCTTTGAAGTATTGGATAGCTGTTCCATATCTTTTGAGATGATCGTCATTTGCTCCTGTGTTTCCGTATTAACCTTTTTATCGTCAACGATTTATTATTGTAAAATTCTATTTTTAGAATATTCTTTGAAAAAAAAGGCTTATTATTCAACAGAACACTCCATTATTAACAATAAATGATTAACAATTCATTATTCTATTATCATAAAGTGATGTTCCATTAAATTGTTCTTGTAAAAGTTCTAATATTTTTAATTCTATAGGAACTCATTATTATTTTTCTCTATGTATTATTATGGAATAATACACCAAAATTATTCTGATCATTCTTGCACCAATAGTTTGACGGAATCAATGTACATCACTATACTTATTAAGTCTTAAAAAAAGTACGGGAATTATGCTTAATAATTGAAGAAGGTGACATTCATGGATTTTACAATTACCTATCTGTCTTTTTATCTAATCCAAGTCGAAGGAAAAGGCGATCAGGCTGATAAGCGTTTTAAACATTTCCAAACTCTCGATACCCAAGAATACGAGGAAAGTCCTCTAAAGGACTTTTTGGATGGGGAATTGATGAAGATTTCCAAACGAAAAGTGGACCGTCATCCAAAAACTGAACAAATACCGACGAAAATCGGTTCTTTTATTGTCGAAGAAGGACATGCACTTGATTCCAACCCTAATTACAATGTATTTAACCGTGTTCGATATGCTAAAACGAAAGAAGAATTCCAAGAGGAAAATGAACAATTCACGCGTTCCTATATTGATACAAGTGCCGTACGTGGCGGTGTCTTCATTATCGCATCGGCTAAATTATCGAAATATCTTGATGAACCATTCGTTTTCTTATTAAAATGTGATTTCGAGCCGAAAGTTGCTTCCATTTCAGATGAACGGACCTTGATCAGGCACGTTGAAATGGCAATCACCACTAAAAATATGAAATCCATTCAATATCCATACATGCCCGAAGAAGGTATGGTCGAAGAAGGCGAACTGAAAATTCACCAGGCCTCACATGCCCGTTACTTTGAGGACTTTTTGAAATTCGTTGAATATGGCGAATCGATGCCTGAAATCATGAAAAACCAGGTCATCCACATGGTCCATGAACATGTATCCGCTCAATTCGAAGAAAACAGTGACGAACTGCACAAATTCGAACAGGACCTGGAAATCTGGGAAACGAGTGAAAAGCGTGAAATTCAAGAACGCCTTGAAACCCATCAGGTCGTCGAAGCCACAGCCCAGATTGTCGAACATACACCTGAAGCCGAACTGCGAATGAAGCTTGGGAGTACATCCATCAAAGGACTGCTAGCCGATTTTGGCGATAGCATCCATTTAGGGAAGATTAATGGGAAGTATGTATTAATGATAGAATCCGATACAATAGAGTTCGATAAAGGCGTTTCACCGATTGAGTTTCATAGGCCGGATGATTTGATGGAGATTGTGGAGCGGATTAGTAGGAAGGTTTAAGAAAGGTTTTGTGAGCAAAAATGTGAGCAGTATGTGATCAATTTTAGACCCTTAAAATACTATTAATACTCTTAAATTTAACTCCTAACTTCTATTTTCAATTAAGAAGTTATATATATTTTTTTGAAATGCATGCTTATCAAGAGCCTAAGTAAATACTGCTACTTAGGCTCTTTTCTTTTAGAACTTGTTTTCATACAACTTCATGTTCAGGTATTCCAAAGTTATAAATTTCCCCTTCCCTGCTACTTTTAGGCAGATCCTCTTGCATTTTCTCATAAGATTAGTTGATCACCCGGTACTCACAAACATAATTAATTGGAGAGCCTACAGGAAATTGTTCTTCGTGCCATTGTGCAACGCCCTCTGATGTTTCTATGTTGTATGTAAATACTTCGCCTGTACCTGCTACATAGTCGTGTAGGTCATCAATTGAAGCTAATTTGTATTGGAATCCTGCTTGCATTTCTTCTTCAAATACGATCCATTGCTCTTGGTTGTCAGTTACGAATACCTTTTTAACTTCAATTGTTTGAGTTGTCATAATATTTATCCCCTTTTGCCTTTCGGCTGTTTTTTTGTTTGGATTTTTTCGTTGTCCGTCTTGCTGATAAGTTAACTATACTATATAGTATATATTATATCAACAATAAATTACAATTTTTCCAAATTATCTTTTTATATTCTAGACGATATAGGATATAGTATAATTATATAAGTAAATAAAAGGGGTTGTATGAGAATGAAAACTACAGTAAAGGTCACTCCAAGATTAGGTAAAGTATTGAAGGAAAGAGGAATGACACAAGTTAAATTGAGTGAACTTACAGGAATCCCTCAAGGAAACATTTCAAGGTTTGATAAATTAGAAAGTCATAAGGATACTCATACAGTTTTAATATCCAGAGCATTAGATATATCTATAGAAGATTTATTTGAAATTGAATTAGTTCAAACTGAAGAAAACCACCAATAGCAATTACTGGTGGTCTTTTGTATAAACAGGAAATTTATTATAAAAGATATTATTATCACTAGCTTTTCTTTCTTTATTAATTCCCCTTAACTGAGCTGAGGTATATTGTATATTCCTTAGCTTTTTTCATTCCTCTTCAAGCCAAGGTTTATCGTTAAGTTTACCCTTTTTTAATAGTTCATAATATAGGTGAGTGAATGCTTTAGCCATTAATTCCATATTAGGCTCATTAGCATAAGTAATTTTACAAGGCGGTCTATCTTCTTTATTTGTTTTTGCACTCCAGGGAATTTTTGCGTTTTTTAATTCTAAGCAACCTAATTGACGCATTTTCTTTATAATTTCTGATCTATCCTTATCAGGAAATAGAGCTTCTAATTCCTCGATTGTAGATAATATTGTTTTTTCTTCAAGTAATTTTTCTTAATCTTTGTAAAGGTCTATGGAAGTTAAATATTTTCAAACTTTAACGAACATAAATACTGGCTGTTGTGGGGTAAATAGAAAGTTTCCTTATTATTTAAGTGATTTTTTACAATATTCGGCAAAATATAAGTACTATTTGATTTATACAAAAAGCTCGGTTAGTCAAAAAGCCGAGCTTTTGTTACTCTATTTTTTCCATTTTTTAAAGCATTCATAATAACATTCGTAAATATTTTTCGAAGTTAACTCCTTCTACTTTAGGAATTTGCTCTAAGGAGGAATCATTGATAGCCTCTGTCAGGAATGCCACTGCGAGCTGTACGGATTTTTCTAGGTTCTCTCCACGCATCATGCTTCCCATAATCACAGATGCAAATAAATCACCAGTACCTGAATAGCTTTCACCGTTATACTGCGTCGCACTATAAAAGGTTCTACTTCCGTCCAAATGCATATTTCCGATAAACTGCTTCTCTGAATCTGCTGACGGTGGATTCATTCCAGTGATGATAACCTGAGCTCCCGTTTCTTGCTGCAACATATTCCCTGCTTCTTCTATCGCTTTAATATAGTCCTCTTCGTTTGAATAGCTATGCAGCTTTTCATAAGACAATCCGGTTAATAAACAGCACTCTGTAACATTTGGTGTAATGACATCTGCACGCTTCACCAGTTCTCTCATAAGTACCAGTAATTCATCGGTAAAAAGTTTATAGACTTCTCCTATATCCCCCATTACTGGATCAACAAGTAAAATGGTTTCTTTTGTATAAAATTTATCTAAAAAATGGAAAATATTATTAATTTGCTCTTCACCAGTAACGAAGCCGGTATAGATTCCATCAAAGGTTACATTAAGCTTGCTCCATTCTTCTATGAAGTATTTCATTTTGGATGTAAAATCTTCACAAAAAAAACTTGGATATCCGGTTTGCGCAGTCAATATGGCCGTTGGTAAAGGGCATGCCTGCACGCCCATGACCGAAAGAACCGGAATTGCAGCTGTTAATGAACATTTTCCAAAAGATGATAAATCCTGTAGTACAGCAACTTTTTTCATAATAACCTCCATATGGCCTATCCACTTTAAACTTTATTTATCTTATCATAAATCAGCTTAAAACAGTCATCTCCTCTCTCTTTTCAATACGTATAATATCTGTATTTTTTATCAACTGACCTCATAGTTTTTTAATAAATTGACACTTTTATAGACACCAGTCTTTTGCTAAAATCATAGGAAAATTCTAGTTAGGAAGGTTTACAGATATGCAAAATACACAAAGTTATTCAAGGTCAAGTCAAAAAACTATGGATTTAATTATTACCGCAATGTTGATTGCACTTGTGTTCCTATCTACTTTCTTTTTGAATATTAAACTGCCAATTGCCGCAAATGGAGGGTTAGTTCATCTAGGAACAGCTATGCTTTTTATTGCATCTATTTTATTTGGTCCTAAAAAAGCAGCTCTTGCTGGTGCGATAGGAATGGGGTTATTTGATATAGTTGGAGGGTGGACATTGTGGGCACCTATCACCATTGTGGCGCGTGGTTTGCAAGGATATATAGTTGGTAAAATCGCTTGGTCAAAGGGTCGCAACGGTACTAGCATTGCTTTCAATGTAATAGCAACAATCTTTTCCATTCCATTTATGATAGCTGTTTATTATATTGGTGAAGGGATTCTATACGGTAATTGGATTGCACCTTTAGCTTCGATACCTGGAGATCTCGTTCAAAATATATTAGGAATTATCGTTGCCGTTCCAGTTTGTGTGGCTTTGAAAAAGGTTCCTTATTTTAAGTAAATTCGCTATAAAGGTAAACGTCAAGTAGCCCCCAAATACTACATGGATGGTGTATTTGGGGGCTATGTTTTGTTTGCTTCCCTATTTATCGGTACTCTGCATGCAGAGGGTAAACTAGATGACCACGACAAGACTTTATCTATTTCTTTTTTTCATTCTTAAGTCTTTTAACGTGAGCTCTCATTTAATCTAATTCCTTTTGTTTCCCTTCTTCATCATTTGCCAATGCAGAAAATTAAGCTATCGTGCCTAATTTGTCGAATTCTACATCTCCAGATCCACCTTTAGTAAAACTAAAGTATAGTTCCGTAAACGCCTTAGCCATTAATTCGTAGTTAGGTTCATTTACAAAATAGCCATTTCCTCGCAGTTCTTTTCTTGGTTTACTCTTTTTCACATTAGAATAGTCCTTTCAATTAAACTATTTATTCTTTTCCTTATACAAAAACAGTCTACTTTCTTCTTTGGCTATACACTCGAGAAGCTTCTTTCTAAAATATTCATTAATATCGATATTCTCCGTTGAAATAACTTCTACATCGGTCATATCCACATCATTAAGATTTATTTTTGACTTTTTATCCAATCAATTATCACTCTCCTGTCCTACATAATAATCTCCAAACAAAATAACTTATATTCACATTTCACTAAATTTTCTATGAAAATAGTAACAAGTAAAATTATATAAAATAAAAAACACCACTCATAATAGACTGGTGTTTCTGGCCTTATGTAAAAGTTGTTTCCCTTAGCTTTTCACTAACAATGATTTGTTTAATTTCATTTACATCCTGAGCTAATGTTGAGAATGCTTGAGCTTGTGTTTCAATTACGTCTTGATTCTTTTCAATTACAGCTTGATAATTCGCTTCCCGTTCTTTATTGGTTTTCATAGTTGTCCATAGTAACCATACGAATAAGACTGCGTATCCACCCTGTTTTAAAAATAAATTAAATATTTCTGTTTCCAATGTCTATCACCCCTTTCATTGCATAAAAAAAGCCGCCCTTAAAGGACGACTCTGTGTTTATTGAAGTAAATATTTTTTATGTTGATCTCATTTTCGTACTTCTGTAATTTTAAAGGTTCTTTTTATGTACCTATGATTAAATTCATTCAAAATAGTATACGCAGTTGAGGTAAATCTTTAGCCTTCATGTCTACTTTACGAACATCACTCTTTACAGCATCGGTTAACGGGCTTAATTTATTTTCATCAAGAGCTTCAATTAACGAAAATAAAATTTCTCTATATTGGCAAGTAATAGACACCAACTCGTTATTATTCATTTTTCTTCCCCTCTCCTGAGAAATATTCAAAAAAACTTCTTCCTAATTTACTAGAAGTGATGGTTTCTCTATCCTTCGGTTTAAAACTTGCAAAGTTGTTCGGTAGTTTTTTAGGCTTTCCTTTCTGTAAAGACATTGTATAGTCAGTAATGTCATTCACTTTCTTAACAATCTTTTGGAAATCATCATCATAGGAGCTTTTTAACAAGCCTAGTCTAAGTAATTTTTCTTTGATCATTACATACTGGTCGTGGCTTATACCTAATTCTATTAAATAATCATTGAAATTCTCAACATTGTGAATGAATCCGTTAACTCTGTCAAACAATATTCTAATGTCAATGAATCTTAAATTTTTAAGTATATCTAAAAAGATTATTGTCTGATCTATCTGTAAATTCTCGCTCCCTGTTAATGAAACAAAACCATTTGCGATATATTTTATTTTCTCTTCTTCCTGTTCATCAATTACATAGTCACATACTAATCCAGCAAAAAAATCTCTTACAAGCTGCTGATCATCATAACATAGCTTTCCAAACTGTTCTTCAATTAGGTTAACCCTTTCCTGAAGCTCTGTTATAAACCTCAATAAATTTTTTTCCATTCTTTTTTGTTTATAACTAAAAACCACACTGGTGGCACCTGGAACGACAGCCCCTAATGCACCTTCTAGGAATATCTCAGATATTGTTGATGCACTGCCCTCGGTACTAACATCTATAATTTCCTTTGCTTTTTCTTTAAAGGATTTCTTTTCGTTCTGTTTCATTAGCAAATCTCCTCCGTTTTTAATAATTATAACAGGGAGATTTGCTGAAATATAACATTCTTTATACTGTATTTAATAGTTAGATTGGTAATCCATTACCACACAGTTTGTTCCGACTATTTGTTCGCTTAACAGGAATTACTTATCACTTTGTCGAAACAAGGAATAAAGGAGATGAATTTATGAATAAAAAATTTATATTGAGTTCGTATCTGGATCGACTTAATGAAATAAGAGACCCCTTAGCTCAAGTAATTACAATCCACTTATTTTCCGAATACTGGTTAGATCGAATACTGATTTCAATATGCACAAACCCAAATTCTTTACCTAACCAGATAAACTACAAACAGAAATTAGATATTGTTCATAGTTTAGTTCAATTACCAGATGGATTACATAAGAACCTTTCTAAACTCAACAGGCTTAGAAATCAATGTGCTCATAATTTAGAATTAAATTTTTCTAATGCCGATTATAATTATGATTTATCAATTATGTTAGAAATTGATCCGAATTTTAGTACTGACATTATTAAATGCGAATTAAACGATCGGTTAAATTGGATAGGTGTTTCAACCTTTTCATGGCTTAATACTTTCGCTATTAAAGATCTAAATTTGAATCCGGAAATAAAAGAAATATGATGTTGGAGTGTGAAGTTCTCACACTCTTTTTTGGGTTTTAGTTTACTTGTGTTACCATTGATTCCACATCACCTGCAGTCACCGATCTATCCGGTGAAAACGTAGGTGGAAAATTAACATTTACGTCAGTCATTTTTTCACTCCTCATTATTGACAAAATAAAAAAGCCTCCATAATGGATGACTTAAAATACCTGTCACTAAACTATTTTTACGCATTCAACATTTCCTGAACATCTGAACGCCATTGCAACGGGACATTTTCAATCTTCCGTAATCCAAGTTTGATTAAGTCATAGTATACTTTTGCCAAGATCAAACACCTCCATTTATATTTTCAGCTAATTCCGCCACCGCTAACATCATATTAATTTTTTCGATTTCCATTTTTTCAGCCATTTATTATGCACGGTAAAACCATGATAATAAAGCCAATAATCTAACTAATTGCACGGTGCATATTTTTAACTAGAGTAGTGGATACCACACTTCTAAATAGCGTAGTTAAAACCTTTTTTTATCCATCCTGGCTATCTAGTTATATAAATAGGTAAAAAAACGGTAATACTTGGTTCAGTATTACCGCAAAATCTATAATCAGATAGCTTAATAGCAAATTTATCTAATTTTTTCTTGATACTAACTCACCTTTACCGTTTTCCTCTTACTCTTATTGCCTGATTTGTCTTGAGCGTATACCATTAATGACGAACCCTTCTTTTGTGCCTTAATTTTCACTTTAAAGTTTCCTCGACTATCCACGATTCCTTGCCCGATCTTCTTACTTCCATTGTAAATATAAATAGATGCACCCTTTTCACCTTTGCCAGTTACTGTTACTGTCTTACTTGTAATTTTATTAACTGTTGGTACAGATGGAGCAGTTTTGTCTTTAACTTTAACTTTTTTACTTCCACTCTTATTACCTGAAGTATCTTTAGCATAAACAACGATGGTTGTACCTGCTTTTTGTTTTGCAATCTTAATCGTATATTGACCATTTTTTGCAGTTGTTTCTCCAATTTTCTTGCTTCCTACCATCGCATATATCTTTGCATTTGATTCAGCTTTACCAGTAATAACAGTAGCATTATCATATACAGTATTAACTGTTGGTACAGATGGGGCTGTCTTGTCTATTACCTTAACTGTTTTACTTCCACTCTTATTTCCTGAAGTATCTTTAGCGTAAACAACGATGGTTGTACCTGCTTTTTGTTTTGCAATCTTAATCGTATATTGACCATTTTTTGCAGTTGTTTCTCCAATTTTCTTGCTTCCTACCATCGCATATATCTTTGCATTTGATTCAGCTTTACCAGTAATAACAGTAGCATTATCATATACAGTATTAACTGTTGGTACGGATGGAGCTGTCTTGTCTATTACCTTAACTGTTTTACTTCCACTCTTATTTCCTGAAGTATCTTTAGCATAAACAACGATGGTTGTACCTGCTTTTTGTTTTGCAATCTTAATCGTATATTGACCATTTTTTGCAGTTGTTTCTCCAATTTTCTTGCTTCCTACCATCGCATATATCTTTGCATTTGATTCAGCTTTACCAGTAATAACAGTAGCATTATCATATACAGCATTGACTGTTGGTATGGATGGTGCTGTTACATCTTTTATCACCACAGTACAGCTTGCGGTCTTAATTCCATCCTCAGTGGTTACTGTTATGGTAGCTGTACCTTCTTTTTTTGCGATTATTTTACCTGTGTCATCAATAGTTGCGATATCTGAATGATTACTTTCCCATTTAACCCTTTGATTTGTTGCATTAGAAGGCAAAACACTAGCAGTCAAATAAAATTCTTCTCCAATTTTTAATTCAAGATCCATTTTTGAAAGAGTAACTCCTGTAACTAAAACTGGTTTTGTCTCTATTTTTAAAAGTGACCCACCGATAACGCCATAAAGCTGATTATTAACCCAGTAATTGTTCAAACCTATTGTATATAATTTTATTGGTTGACTACCGTCATTCTTGATAAGGTAGTATCCATTAATAAACCTTGCTATGACATCACCATTAGCATTTAGAGATTCAATTGATGTATCCGATCCTAAATAACTGATTTGATTAGAAATACCATCTTTCCAAATAAAAATTTGCTTTGTTCCATTTATATAATTGGTATACGCCACATAGCCATTGTTAATGGTATAATCTCTTCCAGGTGAGAAATCATTTGATGATGTAGCAATCGTCTCATCTTTTCCATTAACATTCAAAATTAAGAAATGTTTATTCTCATTATATCGATGTCTTTCATATACAGTTAAGCTTCCATCCGACACTGGATATACATTAAAATAACTTCCATCCGAAGAAAGCCTACTTGTATTTCCATTGGAATATTTATAAATATTGTAATTAAATATTGTATCCCCCGACCCATTCCATCCAGAATCTGACCAATAGATCACATCACCATTAGATGTTACATTATTCATCCAATTTCCTGCTTCGTTAGATACAAGTGTGATATTATCACTCTCTAGATTCTTTAAATATAATTCGGTTCCAGAAGCAATACCAGGTGTTGAAAGAGGTTTTAAATCACCATTCCAAATGACGTATTGACCATTAACCTTTAAAGAGCTATTTGAGTTTAATCTCCCTAAATAAGTAAGAGTACCATTTTTATATTCAAATAAACTATTGGAGATATAATATGGATCAACATTTTGTACAACAAGCATCACACCTAAAGGAGTTAAATAACCATAATCCACTTTATTTTTCGCATGAGAAAAAACTAATGTATCGTTTGTTGTGTGTAAATCTTTTATTCTTATATCATTATTAGTTCGATATAATATTTTATTATCCTTATAATCTAATATTTCCCCATCAATTCGATCTTTTGGGCTTAAGAGTGGGCTATTATCAACATAAATTTCCCTAGTTGTAGTAAATGTACCCCCAGATTCATTTGAAACTACAAAATTCATATAGATTTCTCTTCCATTATATTTACTAATATCAACAGTCTCATCGATTCTATTTACTCTCTCCAGCAATTTCGTCCCATAACCTTCATCATTAGAAGAGACATATACCCCTATTGTAGAGGTTTCACCAGCTAAATCAGAAGCCTCTGCAGTGATCCGTAATTCTCCATTTGCAAAATCAAAAGATTTAGGAGAATTAATATTCAAACCTGGTGGCTGCGTATACTTAAATGTCGTTTGTTTCGCTACAGAATTCCCATAAACATCATAGACAGTGACTTCAAGTGTTTTTATTCCTCTTGATAAACCATTCAAATTTAATATACCAACCCAGCCTGGAAGATGTTCACCATAAGCATTGTTATCATATGTTAGAAGGATTTCCTTTCCCTCAACCTTTGCCTTAACTTCACTTACTTGGTAGGTGGAGTTGGGTTTAGAAATAATAACTTTTAATTCATCATTTTTCGTAGTATTTGACGTAGGGGAAATAATACTAAAAGAAATATTTGGCTTTGTACTTTCTGCCTTAACCACTGGATTTATACTGAATCCTGATATGATGCAAATAAAAACAATTATTACCCATTTTAGCAACCACTTCATAATTTCGCCCCCTTCTAAAATATCAGTTAAATTTTACCATAATAATAGGAGAATTGTATTATATTTTCAAAATATTATAGTTATTCCATTTTTACAATGTATTATTATTATATTTATGAACGTTGTACCGGGAAAAATTTTATATTTAGGTCATAGCAAGGGTTTCCTTAAATTAAGTAACTTAAAATATTAAATCAAAAAAGACAGCGGGCTAATCTTTGCTTACTGTCTTTTCGTTTATAACTAAACGATAAGTTATTCAGTTGTTCCTTCTTCAACGTTGTTCCCATTGCTAATTCTTCTTTGTAGAAAAGGAACAACCCTAAAAAAGACAATAAGAAACTACACCCTTTGAAATGAATTTTAAAAAATCTTGTAATTATTCCTGTATCCATCATTCTTAGCTACCATTTGGGATTTTCATTAATCTTTTCTTCGATTTTTTTGACATACTCTGGTGGCTTTAAAAGAAAGTCGCACCGTTTATAAAAAAGAATAACGAAAGCATTCATTCATTTACTACTTACTTCCTTTGCGAAACGCTCGATCGAGAAATGTTTTCTTTTTCTCAGGAGGACCAGGAAGAAAGAAACGATTCTTATTTGTTACATCAAGATAAGGCGTTAATATGTCAGTCTTTTCATCTACAGAAGTTGCGGTATTTAGCTGTTCTTCAATTTTTGCAAAATGTTTTGCTATTGAGCCTTTTAGCGTATAGACAAAACGCCCATCTGGGAATTTTTGTGATTCTGCTGTTTCTTTTTCAGTATATTCATGGACAGACGGACGTGCCCAAAAAACATTTTTCCGTACCACACTTGCAGGACTTCCTGCAGCTGATACATTTGATGGGAGCGATTTTGTCACGAGTGACTTTGCACCTAAAATTGAACCTGTACCAACTTCTACTCCTTTTAGAATCATGACGTCCTGCCCAATCCAAATGTGGTCACCTAAGTACACACTCTTTGTTGAGTTAATACGTTTTCGAGTTTTTCCATCGTATATCAAATGTGGATCTGCCAAACGAACGACTACACCACTTGAAAACATATTATCATCACCGATGAATAGATTCTTTTGCTCAGAGAGAATAAATCTCGCTGCTCCATTAAATGAATAGTTGCGACCTAGGAAAAATGTATTGTCATTCCAAACATTGACACTCATCGTTGCATTGCGATTGGATTTCCCAATGATTATGAGCGAGTTGTTGCCATTAAAATTCAGCGTTGCATTTTTAATTTCGGATCCACGTTCAATAATTAACCGATTTCCTTCACCAAAAAATTTGATTTTACTATTCACAAACGAAATCTCATCTTCGGTATTTCCTATAAAGAGTATTTCATTATCAGTTTCCAGTTTATGCAATATATTAGAGATGGTTTCCATGACTTTCATACCTACTTTCAAAGTGTTGAAAACGTGTTCATTATACAACATTTTTTGCTCATCACAAAGATAGCCTAAAAAAACCTGTGTAGATGTAAAGATGAAGCCTTCCGAATTACGAAAAAGGGGAAATGGTAAATGAATTATGGGTTATTAATCAAAATGGACAATTGCTGATAGTCTTGAAGTTGCAGAAATGGTTGGGAAACGTCAAGACCATTTAATTAGAGGTATTAAAGGATACGTAAAGGTTTTAGAGGAGTCCTTCAGCAACTAACCCTTTTCATTTCTGATAAGCTTTCACAGCTGCTTTCGTTTCCTCACTTAATATCTCTATCATCAGCTTCGTTTTTTCACGCACGCTGAATACGCCCTACATCTTTTCCTTTTGATCCACTTTTAATCACTTTACCTGGATAAGGTACAATAGCAGCATTAGAGGTGTTATTATCAGAACCACTTGCCATTGTAGCAAGTTGATTCACTAGGTACACGATCTTTCGTTACTTCGAAATGCAGCATAACAGAACTAAATTTCCACTCACCTCCCCAAGTAATACCTATTTTCTAAGCGATTGTACTAGCTTTTTTTAACCTTGCAATATCATATAAATCTTTCGGCTTATTAACCGAATATCTAACGCTAAACGGCTAGTATGACGACTTAATTAGTCGATGCTATACGTCATTGTCGTTTTCGCCCTTAAATGATTAACTTCTGGTATGTCATTATTTTGTTATTCTACAAACAAAAAACAATCTCCTTATGTTAAGGTGATTGTTTTTCGTTTTGATATTATTCATTCGATAGATAGTCGATACGCCTTCACAATGATACCATCATCGGCAGGTTGGAAGTCGAATTGCGGCAATCGTACAAAGCCCATACGTTCATACAATCGCATAGCAGTTTTCATAAAATCTGCGGTATGTAAGCCGATGTACTGTGAACCGTTTACTTTTGTTCGACGAATGCATTCTTGGATTAATGCCTCAGCCACACCCTTTTGTCGTGCCTGTGGTGTGACTGCAAGCATTCTTATCTCAGGATAATCTAACATGTCAACAAGCCCTTTGTAGGCATCTGATTTCGCTGGAAACAAAGCTACACTACCTACCACTTCTCCATCAAATTCAGCAACTAGAAGTTCAACATCTCGCTGTTCATCGGCATCTGAAGATATAGCTTTCTTCAGAGCATCCCAATGCCCTTCAGGAATGCTTTGAGCATGTTCTTCGTAGGCCTTCACTCTCTGTTCACGAATCATTTCTACTTCATAAAATAAAGCCTTTCGAATTTTTACCATTTAATCCACCACTCCTCTTATTCGGCTACACCTTTAAATTATACTCTCTATGTTTATTAGTCCAATAGAATATATGCGGAATAGAAAAAAATATCTTAAGTCATTCAAAATTAAATTACGTTTTCCATTGACTAAACGTTCATTCAATAATAAAATAATACTGAAAATTCTGTAAAAAAATGGAGGGGTTGCATTGGATTTACATTTCGAGATTACTGGCAAGGGTCACCCTGTTGTTCTTATTCATGGTGGTGGGGCTGATTTGAGGCAATGGACATTTTTAGCATCTCTTATATCCAAGAATTACAAAGTAGTTGCTTTTGATGGCCGTGGTGCCGGTAAATCACCATCCCCTTTAAAGCATGCAAACTATGTTGACGATGTACTGGCACTAATGGATTACCTAGAACTTGATCAGGCAACGATTATAGGCCATTCCATGGGCGGGCAGATTGCAACTGATTTCGCTCTTAATTACCCTGAAAGAGTTTCGAAACTTGTATTAATTGCTCCTTCTTTGACCGGTTTTCCCTATTCAAAAGAGTTTGAACAATATCATAACAAAATATTGGAAATCGCCCCCAATATAGATAAGATGTTAGAGCTTGCCCTTCATTCACCAACATATCAAGTTGTTCTTAATAGTCCGCACAAAGATCTCACTGTTCAAATGCTCAGCCATCATTTCGGGCGCATGCTTAAGTGGCCAGCTGATTTCTGCATGAAATGGCCTCAGCCGCCAGCAATGGAACGATTAGGAGAATTGAAACCCGAAACTTTATTTTTTATCGGTAAAAAGGACTTGGCAGATAATTTTCGAGTTGCCGATTGTTTCCGTAAGGTTCCAAACATCAGCTTCATCGAAATAGAGAATGCCGATCATATGCTGCCCCTCACCCATTCTGAAGATTTATATCAAGAAATCACTGCTTTTATGGAGGATTGAAGTTAAAATGCCACGTACACCCGAAGAGAATGACCGAATTCGCCAAGCATCCAAAGAAAAAATTCGTGCTGCAGCCATGGAGTTATTTATGAAACAAGGATATTACGCTACTTCTATAAGCGATATAGCCAAGAAGGCGGGTATTTCGAAAGGGTTACTCTATAACTATTACAAAGGAAAAGAAGAGCTGCTTGCTGAAATGGTCGAGGCTAGAATCAAGGAAGTGGTTGAAGTCATGGAAGAAGCATTCACCTTAAATACACCTCGTGAACAGCTTGAACATATAATCAATGGTGCCATTGATAATATCCTCAAAAAACCGGAAGTCCATCGGTTCTATCTACACCTGCAAACTCAGCCAGAGGCTGATGGTGAGTTGATAAAATACAGTCATCTCATAATTGAAGAAAATGCTAGACAATTTGAGTTTCAATGTAAACTATTTGAAAGCTTGGGGGAAAAAGAACCAAGGAAACGATCGTTATATTTTTCATCTGTGCTACAAGGTATCATGTTAATGATTTCTACCTATCAACAGGGATTTCCGGTAGAAGCAATAAGGAACCAGATTATAAGGGAGTTTTGTAACTAGTCTACCTTTTAATAGGGCATATCTTGAATAAATTTTTATATGGACCTTCCACCATCGGACGCTAAAACGGAGTTAAAGAGTTCGTCATTGAAGTGAACCCCAAAAATTAGACACTTTATAGGGCGTGAACCCGGTGGTTGAAACCTCTTTTCTTTCTTTATTATGACCTCTCTCGGTTTTTAATTGGAAGTATTCAAATGAATGCGTAGATCAATCGATGTTCTCCACCCCATTCGGATGGCAAATGAAAATCTGGAGGTTCACCGAGGAAAGAACATTTTCTTCTAAAATCAATAAAGAGGCTGACCCCAAATCATGTTTCAGTAATTTTAGGGCAGCCTTCTTAAAGTTAATTTCTAAAATAACTGAAGACGTTAATCTCTAACTCCTTAACGCCCATCTATTATTCTACTAACAATATTCCATCGGCAATCGGGCGTTCACCTGCTGCATCAGATGGTCTTGTGACTCGGTCATCCCCAACTGTCATGGTCGTCGATCCGCCCCCGTCAAGATTGATGGCATCGACGGCTCCTAATGCTTTCATGACTTTCGCACTTTCTTCAAAATTAGCCCCCACACTCCATCCAGGTGCGCGCCCATCGATCGTGACAAATAATAGATTGCCATTCTCCTTGATTCCTGCAAGCGTTCTAGGATTACGACGTTCCCCAAAACGATAATAAAACCCAGGATCTTCTTCCCAGTGAAAACCTTCCTCTACGGCATTAATGGAAATTTCTCCGTTTTCCAATAATCGAGGACCTCCATTAATCATGCTGGTGGTTTGATCTAATTTTATTTGCTTTCCATCCCCGGTGATTTCACTCTTCACTTGAATCTTCATCCCTTGTTGGGCATGGTCACGAAGCCACTCTGCTGCCTCCCCCGTTCCCGCAAGAACAAAACCACTGCTTGGAATGACTCCTCCACGATGGTTACGAATTTCCACCACTTTTCCGGCATGATTTACTACCACTTCCACACCGTCGCCCGATACTGTCTTTTCTCCAAATACGGACGTATATTGGATAAGCTCACTTTCATCCTTACAAGTAAAATCATGTTTCGGCAGTTCTGTTGTCGTATCTCCTCCAACACCGCCACAATTGCGGATTAATCCTGGCTTCCGATTTAATCCATCCACTTCCCTAACCGTACCATCAGTTGAAGTTGCCTGAATTAACGTGGAAACAGAAGCAATGTTTGCTTTCTCTTCAACAGAAGATAAAATCAGAGCTGAACGGCTATTAATCGCTTCACTGACAAGGTGACCATTGCTGGCGAATATACCGGCAAGATCGCCTGTTGTTCCATCCTTCTCTCCTATAACAAAGTATCCAGCATTAACTCCAGCAAGGGCATCATTTCTGTCTACCATTTGGGTCAATGTTTCTTTCCCTGTCACTGCATCATTTGCTAATTCAGGCACCACATGCCCTTTAAATCGATCCTGATCCACTTCAAGGACATTTACTACCCATGGTCCTTTTGTTTTCTCTCCATCTTCACCCGTATACACAGTTCGCAGACCCGAATATCCCTTTTCCGATAACTTGTTTCTCATTTCGGTTGCATCCGCTTCCACCTGATATTGGCCGATGCGAACAATGTATCCAAGTGGACTTTTTTTCCTGTCATCCAAGGCCCGATCCGGTTCTTTTATGATACGAGCAGTTTTGAAACCATCCTTCTTTAAATTTCCCAACAATTTCTTTGCCTGCTTCTGTGTTTCTACAAATGCCACATCCACTGTGTAAAAGTCTTTAGAAGATATTTCACCACGATTGATTTTGGTATACGTCACTCCTGGTGCTGGATTCATAGAAGTTCTTTTCTCATTCAAATTAGGTGTTCCCAGCGGAAGCACATGATTTTTCATCTGTACTTGTGAATGAACATTCAATTCTGCTTGAACTGGAGTTTCTGGAATGGCATTTACAATCATCACAGATGCTAGACTAATAGAGGCGATAGGCAAAATTGGCATTTTCCATATTTTTTTCATTTTTTTCCTCCAATAAAGTTATGTCCTACTTTAACTTTATTGGAGGAGTGTGTTGGAAAATTAAAAATACTATTATATTTCAGTCAATTTTAAGTGAACAAAAATGAGCATAAATACTCGATAAATATTACAATTCACATTTGTGAAAGGCCGAGTTTTGGATATTTTCTCTTAGTACTTTGTAAATCAACATTTACTTTTAACAAAGCCTTACCTTGCTTTGCTACTTAATCAGTGGATATTATAAGATATCAGGCGGGATTATCACTTTGGAGGTGAAATTTATGGCGATAAAAAAGAACTTGTTGTTAATACCAACCATTTTGTCGGTTATCAATGTGATCTGCCTTACTTCATTCCTCATTGGATTTAGTATTACGAATTACCCCATTTCAAGGATTTTAACTGATCTTGGCTTGCTATGCCCATTGATCGCAATCTTATCATTCCTCTATTTAGTGATAAAAGTCAAAGGAATAAAACATTCAGCATTAAAGTACTTACATTTCGTAAATGCGGTTACATTTCTTGTCCCGATATGTATTCTTACTTTTCTTATACTTCGATTCTTAAACGATTGGGATATTTACTTTTAAAAAAACTGCTATTTTAAAAAACATTTTTATTCATAAAAAAAAGCCCTCATTTTTCAAGGCTTTTTTTAAGGCTTTTTTGCTAAACTAATTGCATTTAAGCATTATAGTTCTATTCCAATATATATATCATCTAAATAATTTTGCAAAAGTATTTTCACCTGCAGTACCATCTGCAGATATTCCCTTAGTCCTTTGAAATGCCTTCACCGCTATTTCCGTTCCGCTTCCAAAGATGCCATCTATGCCATGTGGATTTTGTCCTTCCAAATAATGTGCAGCTTGAAGGATATAGGTGATATTCCCTTTCGCCCCTTCCCTAACATTAGGTGAAGCCGCTTTTGTTTGGGGTCCCCATATTCCATCAATATTATTCTTTGCACCATATTGTTTATTCAGTTCGGTTTGAAAACCATTTATCAAAGCTTTTTTTGTATTAGGACCATAATATAATAACCATCAACATCTATTTTTGCATAATACCGGCTATTTAATGTCCTTTGAATGGACTTGATAGTCTGATTGCCGCTGTCCTTTGCAGGCGTATCTTTTACAATCACATCCGATTCGACTTGTGTTGCTGGTGGGATGGTTCCATTCACTTTTGATATCAGTCTAGGTTTTGTTCCCGCTTTTAACTGAGAATAAGTTAGTCCGCCCGTCATATCCAAGTGCGGATAATCTTTTAAGCTTGACCAATCCCCTCCCCATACAAAGCCCAAGGATTTACCAATAGCCGCTACCCGTTTCCATTTTGCATCAACTGTCCATACGGCATTCTTTCCATCATCGCTGACTATGAAATAATCAATGGCTAGTCCATAGTTATGGTAAGATTGACCTGGCATCGCGTTGGTCACTCTTGGTTTCGATAAATCACTATAGTTTTTACCCTCGTAGATATAACCTAGGCGACCTTGACCATATAACTTTGCTTGCTCTTCCATAGACCGATAACCTGCGCTGATTTGGACAAAAATGCCTTCTTGGTATGCCCGTTTAACCATTTCCAATGCTGATTCTTTGACGACTGGATGAATTCCGCTCCCCATATTCTTTTCCGAACGTTCAAATAAAGTTTCTAATTTAACTGTCAATTTTATCACCTCCTATTATGTTATGGTACTTATTAGGAAATGCTTGTACACCTACCTTGACGTTACAAAAAACGCCCTTTTATGTTGACCTAGTATGGGTTCATCATTCATATATTTCTGGTAAATTAACAAAAGCACAACCCTTAATGGGATTGTGCTTTTGTTCTCTTATAAAGGCTAATTTTGATTTTCTTTATCTTTACCAATAACTCTTATCAATTCATCCAGCTTTTCATTTCTTTCTTGATCTAATCTTGTCTTTGCATTGATGAATTTTATTATCTTGATTATGAAATAAACACTTAAAACAATAAGTCCCAGATAAAACAAAATCGGTATGATTGCAAAAAGCCCTATTAAACTGCTGGCTTGGTCCATGAATAATCCCCCTAATGTAAAATATAGTATTATTATACAGGGAAAACCAAGAATGCGTCCGATATCAATATATTTAAATTGCGCAATATTGTAATTTTTTTGCGCAAAGAACCTGAAGCTAGCAACATTTTAATAGCTCCAATTAGACATTAGAAAATTTTTAAAGATAGGGTAAAACAATATTGAAGGATTTGAGCAGAAAAAGGGAGATGTTTAAGGTACCCATTATAAAAATCCCTATTTTATCTATTCAAATATAGACATAAAATAGGGTTTATATATTTTTAAAATTTTTTGTTGCGTTTCTATCATGATTATAAATTGGATTAAAGAGCTACACATAATCAGTCAATAGTCTTCTATATTCCACTTATTTCTACTCTCTACAATATGTTTTCTAAAAAGAATTTACACTTTAGAACCGTTAAACGAAAAACATCATTGGCCATATATTTCTTATCAATCTAATCAAAAAAATCCCGCGTAGATCCCCTATACATAATCCCTTATTAATTAGGCTTTCCAAAGGCTAATTATCAAGGAACGTTGTCGACCTTTTCCTGGTATAAGAAGTTCGTGTATACGTAAGACTAAGAGTTTTCAAGAGTCTTGAAACTCCACGAAGTGTATACTTCTCCCCCCATTCCAGTTCAATATACTTCGACACTAAGGAAAGGGTCCAATTGTATGTTGTAGAAATCCCAAAATCATTGGGAGTTTGATAAGTGATTACTTGAACAAGTTCTTGCTTCTGTTTGTCTGTTAGCTTGTATGGTGCACCAGGAGAGTGTCCCATTTTCAAACCATCAATACCGCCTTTTCTATAAGCATTGATGTAAGAGGAGATGGTTTTAAGACTGCGCAGGGTGATGTCACTGATTTCTTTTTGCTTGTAAACCTTTATGTAAAGGTAAATAGTTTGATAACGTTCAAACGCCCGACGGTCACTGGATCCCCTCATGGCTTCCATTACATGTGAAATTTCACTTTGGTTATTCAAAGGTAACATCCCTTCGATTCGATTTTATTGATTTTATACCCAAAATATTGAAAAATAAACCCTTAATTCGCTAAGCAGCCAGGATAAGTAATACCTCTCCAAGATCCTGGATTATATTGAAGGCTACTTTATTCCCGTTTTAGAATATTCAACCAATCCAGTTTCATTCAATTTTTTAGGGGTGACAGAACTTTTAAGGTAAATAGATGCTAAGACAATTTTCTGTTCAAGAAAATCTTGGTGTAGTATAAGATAAGTTCTCCCGATTTAGTACTAAAGTGTAATTCTTTAATTCGAATAAGGTTAGTGTTAACATATAGTAAGTATATCTTCTAATGAAGGAGCTAATTATGAATCCCAATATATTATTACGTAATAATGTAAAGTTTAATGGAAGTGGTACACGACCAATGATATTTGCCCCAGGTTTTGGTTGTGATCAAAATGTCTGGCAATCAGTTGCAAAAGACTTCGAAGATGAATACCAAATTATCCTATTTGACTATGTTGGGTCAGGTAATTCAGATATACAGGCATATGACGTGGAAAGATACAGTACTCTTGATGGGTATGCACAAGACGTACTTGATGTTTGTTCCGCATTAGACCTAAAAGATGCTATATTTGTTGGACACTCAGTTGGATGTGTGATTGGCATGCTGGCATCAATTAAACATCCTGAATATTTTTCTAAACTTGTTCTGGTTGGTCCTTCCCCTTGCTACCTGAATCTCCCTAATGATTATTACGGAGGATTCGAGAAAGAACAACTTTTAGGATTGATTGATATGATGGACAAAAATTATATAGGCTGGGCAACCGCCTTTGCGGGAACGGTAATGAATAATCCAGATCGCCCAGAGCTTAAACGGGAGCTAGAGAATCGTTTTTGTTCTACTGATCCTATTATCGCTCGACAATTTGCGGAGGCTACCTTTTTTGCAGACAACCGTAAAGACTTAGCAAAAGTAAAAGTACCATCACTCATTTTGCAATGTTCTAAAGATGTTATTGCTCCGTCAGCAGTGGGTGAATATATTCATAAGCATCTTCCTGATAGTACATTGAAAATGATGAAAGCAACAGGACACTGTCCACATATGAGTCATCCTGAAGAGACGATTTATCTAATCCGTCAGTATTTGGATGAATTTCCGATAAACGATTTACAGAAAGGGATAGGTGTGTGAATTTTTGTGAATGAACAATTAAATGAGGCACCCTGCGGATATTTGACTTTGTCAGAAGAAAATACTATTTTATCCGTAAACCAAACCTTACTTAAAATATTGGGGTATAATCTCGATCAATTGAAAGGGCAGCATATTAATTTTATCCTTTCGGCTTCTGCAATACTCTTTCATCAGCTTTATCTGGTTCCTCTGATTAAGTTAGAAAATCACATTGAGGAAATATATATATCCTTAAAGTCTGTAGATGATGGAGAAATACCTGTGTTACTCAACGCTGTTCGACGAGAGCGAGATGGAAGAACTATTATTGAGTGTGTTGTGATTCCAATGCGAAAAAGAAACGAATTAGAAAATGAGCTTCTTATTGCGAAAAAAGAGGCAGTGACAGCTCTAAATGCTAGGAATCAGGCTTATTCTGATTTAGAGAATACTCATGAAACGATGAAAATACAACAGGATAAACTTATTGAATTGAACGAAAAAAACGAAAAATACAAAGTAAATACAGAAATAGAAATGGATCTGGCCAAAAAAATCCAAGAGACACTATTAACTGTTCCTATTATTAATGAACATCTTGAAATTCAAGCGTATTATAAAGGCTCCAATCAATTATCTGGTGATCTTTATGGATTTTACCAAATTGACGACCAACGGTATGGCCTTATCCTACTTGATGTGATGGGGCACGGGCTTTCTTCAGCTCTAATAACCATGTCACTTCATTCCATATTTCAGAGATTAATTTTAAAAGGTTCTGAAGTGAGAACTGTGATGAAGGAATTAGATGATCATCTTCATAGTTTATTCAAAAACACAAGTGAATCTTCGCATTATTGCACAGCCGTCTACCTTTTAATCGATACTGATAAGAGAGAAATTAACTATATCAATGCAGGACATCCTTCTGTTCTTTTACAGGATATTAACGGAAAACAATATCACTTGCGTTCTAATCGGCCTCCACTCGGGATGTTTGAAGATATGATTTTTAAAACAAATACCCTTACATACGATAAGGACAGTAAGCTGTGCCTTTATACAGATGGAGTTGAAGAACCTCTAGGTTCAGACCATTTATGCTCATTGTTAAAGACCTATTCGGCTGCCCCTTTATCTACACTTAAAGAGGAAATTATACAAGCGCTTAGAAATGAAGAGGACACTGACCAACGTAAAGATGACCAATGTCTTATTTTAGTTAAACTAAAATAAGACATTGGGGTTGTGCTATCCGAACATAAACTAATACAGATTACTGTTAAATTTCTAGGGATTAACTTAAGTTCAATAAACTTTTATTATTCTATATCCCTTGCTTTACATCATTAATTTTAAATCTCTTTAGAGAGCCTTAATGGATCCAGCATTGGAATAAAATAAAACAAATGAGAAGCTATCATATTATGGGTAGCTTCATTTTTTTACGCAAAATAATTATTAAAAATTATGTAATATAAATAATAAATTGACAGCGTCCGATCCAAATATCATCCAACTCCCAGCACACTTCGCCAATCCATAACCAGCTTTCGATTAATTTTTATTCCCTTTGCTACATTTCACTTCCAATTATTTCCATATTATAATAAAATTATTAAAAAGGAGGGGGGATGCAAATGAACGAAGGTAGAGATCCATTCGTTTCTTCACTCGCTTCTCATTTAAACATGCGGCTTACTCGTTTGGCAGAAGAAAGGGATATGCCACTGGAAAGATTGTTCGATAAATCCATCGAATTGCTACTTGAATTTATGGAAGACAATGAATTGATCAATGACAATGTTAAGTTAAACAATGTCGAAGCGATTAATAAAAATAATGAAATCATTCAGCAAAGCAGGCTGATCCTTAAGGAAGACTAGCTTAAAAACACTCAGCCATTACGGTTGAGTGTTTTTTCATCTTTATATATTTTCAGCGCACTTTCCACTAATATATCCCACTCTGATCTGCAACTGTATGTCCAAATAAAAAAGGCAGCCACTAGGACTGCCTCTGTAGAACAACTTTTTTACAGTTGCTTCATTCTTTTAGTGATTAACTAAAAACGGCGCTTGTTTTTTTTGCATTTACATTTACATTTACAACGCTTTCCAGGAAACCATACTGTACTTGGGTCATTGTTCTCAAAACATTTTTCTTCATAACAACAATTTAGCTCCATCCTAACACCCTCCTTACTATTGTATATGCATAGACTGATGGATGGTGTGGACAAGTTGCTAAAAGTTTAGAAGTGAATCATTTTCCATGATTCTGGACAATTTCCAATGTATGTGGAAGCAAACTGAAATCTCCCCAAGTTTTGTGGCCAGGAATAACGATTTTCGCGTCTTTATAAACATACATTAAATTCTTCATCGTATTTGGCCAAGCTTCCATGTTAGCTTCATCAATGATCCCGGAATTCTTTTGTTCCAGTGCGAAGATCATATCACCAAATAATAAGTTATACTTTGGAAGCCATATTGACATGTTATCAGAAGTATGGGCTTCTCCGGGGAAGTATATTTCGATTTTCATATTTCCAACTTTTAAAGAAGATGCCATTGACTCTAGTGAAGGATCAGGCATAGGATTGTTGAACTCTTTTGCCATTATTGCAGTTTCAGGAGTACTTATTGTTTTTAATTTTTGATCGAATAATGCCTGTATACCCCCAATTCTATCATATTTGTGGTGAGTTATTATAGCCAGCTTGACAGGTTTTTCGAATTCCTTTTGAAGTATTAAGAACCAGACCATTCGCACCGACCTTATTACCTTGGATTTCTGTATATGTTGTATGAACCCATACATCCTTTTTTATTTGAGTTAAGACTACTGATCCATCTTCACTGGTTATTACCGTTCGTTTTGAATTGTTCACATGAGCTGAAACCGATGTCGAAATGTTTAGTAATAAAAGACAAAAACCTGCTAACACGATTAAAAATCCTTTTTTTAACTTTTTCATATAATTCTTCCTTTCTATACTATATTTATAGAATTATAGAAACTTCCAAATTTTAGTTCAAATATATATGTCGTTTTGTTAATCGCTAAGCAACAGCTCCTCTGCACATAGTTGAGGAGCTGTTGTAGATATTCTCTTTAGCTTGTGTTTCTTGGATTTTCTGCTTTTAGCCGGTTTTCAAAATTGTTCGATTTCCTCTAGCGTCTTGTTTTTGGTCTCGGGGATTATTTTCCCAACGAAGATGAAGCAAATCACATTAATCGCAGCGAATATCCTGAAAGTTTTTAAGTTGACTAGCCCATTAAGTAATATAGGCGTGAATTGGCCAACTGCCCAATTCGATTCCCATAAGAACATCAAAGTAGTGAGCCCTACTGCCCGAGCCCTTAAATGGTTTGAAAAAACTTCCGGTATCATAGTCCATGGTAGGACCCGTCGATATGCAAAATGCACCAATGAAACCCATTATTAAAATAAAAGACCTAAAATAACACCCTCCTTGTCCAATTTGTTATATCAGCTTGTACAAAATGGTGAAGGCACCTCTCATATTGAGAGGTGCCTTTCTCTTCAGTCATTTATATCGTTCATTAGAGAATATTTAAATGCTCTTCGTCCGAGGCAAAGGATTTAAGAGAATATCATTTATAATTTACCATTTAAAAATTGGGCTTCCCCTAGTCCAAAACTCCAATCAGCATCCCCATTGGTAACAATTGAAACCATAATATCATTTGGTTCTATTCCACAATTTTCTCCCAACTCTTGAACCAAAACTTTATAAAAATATTGCTTCTGCTCTTCCCTTCTTTGCTTACTAGTTACACTTATTACTACTAAGTTCTTACTTCTCTCAAAACCTAACCCGGTATCTTCTATTATTAATTCATGAGCTGGATGCTGATGAACTATTTGATATCGATCCTTTTCGGGTACATCGAAAGCTTTAACAACTGCCCGGTGAGCAGCATCCAGTAGAGTTCTTAAAGAATTCTTATCTCGCCCTTCGATTAAATCAAATCTGATTAATGGCATTATAAATACCCTCCATAGTTAATATTTTATTACGTTACGCTGGTGCTGGCATAAATAGGATTAGGATTACTTTAGATTTAGAACTTTTTAGTATCTACTCTAAACGTTACTTTTTAATACTAAGTCAGGCTTTTTTTAAAAAAAACTATGTTTCCCCTCGATAAATCGAACAGTACTGGATTTCGCACGCATTACTATTTAACGTGTTGACCCCGTGTATCCTTTAAAAGGAACCCTCTTATTACATCTTTTGGCCCCATTGCACGGACAATTCGAGTATCTGTTGTCTCTTGGCCATTAAAAAGGTGAAACATTCCTGTTAATTTTCCTTTATTAGAATTATGGTTCTATACTAGAGTAATTGTTTTTGCACCTGCCCTTCTGTATAGGTAGTTGCTTTTAAGTCTATATAGAGAGAGCGAAAACGCCCAGGAGAAGAACCCATTGCAGAAGTAAAAACACGAGTAAAATAGTGAATATTTTTAAAGCCGGTTTCTTCCGAAATATCTTTAATGGATAAATCTGTTGTTTTGAGTAAGGTCGCAGCTCTCTGTATTCTCTCATTTTGAACAAACTCCGAGTAACTTACACCTGATTCCAAGACAAATATTCGAGACAAGTGCCGACCGGATATATGCAAATGACTTGCTGCATCAGTAAGTTTTAAAGGCTGTGTCAAATTATCCTTAATATACAATTTCGCTATATTAAAGAGTGAAGAAGCAGTTTTAGGAAAGGTATGTTGATTATCATTATGTGAATGAGAAACAAAAGTTTGCACTAACGAAAGAATGAGGGAATAAGCCAAATTTTTTAGCATTTCTTCGAAAAAAGCTTGCTCGGTCTTTGTCGCTTGGATAAGCAGGGATTTCCAAATTAGTGCAGCCATCATATCCTTATCTTCTTTTAAATTCATAATCACTTCAGGACATTGCTTAGTCTCCTCCATGATTTTTATCCATTCGTCACTTGATTCCGATTCTATCAATTCAAACGCAACATAGAGGAGCGATAGTCCGCTTTCACTTTTTATTTGGTGCAATACATCTGGTTTTGAAAAAAAAATGGTGTCTTTTTGTAACGGATAGGTACAATCATCATCTATATACTCCCCTTCCCCATCCACTACAAAACACACTTCAAAAAAGGAGTGTTTATGAAGAAGATTATCATAATGAGTTGGCATGACCCCCCAATAGTGAACATAAAAAGAAGCTCCATTGTGCGCTAAACGATGAACATATTGATTCAAAGCCATTTTTCCCGCTGTATATTCATTTAGATTCAAAAAAAGTCCCCCTGTTTTAAGTTGAAAAAGGATTTATTATGTAGAAGATTGTTTGCTGCCTGATTAATACCTTAATAGATTCTTTCTCTTGCCTAACAAACATAATACATGTAGGGATTTCTCCGAATACCATATACCAGGCAACAATTAAAAGATTACTACTGGATTGATTGATAACTATCTAAAATGGCTTCTTTCATCCGTTTACTTCATTTTTTCTTTTTATTCATATTCGTAATGGCAAAGCCGATTATTTTAATTGTTTTAAAATTCAGAAATCAAAAGATATACAATTGGTTTACATTAGTTCACCTTATAAGGATAGGATATGCTAAACTTACTTTCTATTCTCATATGAAAAAATCTGGGTTTTTATAAATACTAATAACCTTATAATAATTCAGGTAAAGAACTTTTAAAAGTCCTCTTCTCCAAATATAATATTTCTCTAAGATTAAAAATGGGAGGAAGTCTTCTCGCGGTGTTAATTCGATATATTTTGTCAGCCTAGTTCTGCAACAAATCCCCATTTTAGGATCTAGTACAATTTTCTTTTTTATTACTGGAAATCTCATTTACAAATACAGGACAATAGATTTTAACCAATGTTATTTTATAAAGTCACCTTTTTATATTTTTAAAATATATGTATTCACTCGGCATCTTCACCATTAGTTTTTATTAAAGGCGTTGCTTATTACTGAAATCCAAATGAAACGCTTTATATAGTTACAGACTTAACCAATAATTTTTTGCTTACACTTATAATTGTAAGCAAAGATATAGTAAGCGTATTTGTTTTATGAAGACTTATTTTTATACTTTAAAGACATTTTTCATATAACCCTCGAAACTTTCAAGAAAGGAACAAAAAGAAATAGTCTTATCATTACGGATAAGACTATGGAATAAGTTAAAAAAAGCATATTTATTCCGAAATTTCTATATGTTATTAAAACAAATTATTATAAATTGAATTTCGGATTAAACATAACAACCGTTAATTCTGATTCATCAGCTTACTCTTTTAAAGTTAGCCTCTATTTGTTCTAATGATAGTCCTCTAGTCTCTGGCAAGAATTTAGCTACAAATATTATTCCCACAATACCAAACATTGCAAATAGGAAAAATGTTCCTGAAAGTCCGATGCCGTCCATAAGAACAGGGAAGAATACTCCTACTATAAAGTTTGAAATCCATAAAAAAAACACAGCCATTCCCATACCAATACCACGTAATCGAACAGGGAATATTTCAGCAAGTATTAACCATACCATTGGGCCGATAGCTCCTTGGAAAAAGGCTAAATATACTACCGTCATGGATAATACTACATATGGCAACATTGGAGATCCATTAAGCATTAGAGTAGAAATACCAATCGTAATAAGTGCAACCGTCACCCCTGTTAAGCCTGTTAGTATCATTGGCCTTCTGTTCACTTTATTCAGCAGAGACATACCAACAATGACTGCAACTACTGCAATTAATCCATTTGCTACGTTTGCAATTAATGCTGTTTTTGTTCCAAAACCAGAGTTTTCAAGAATTTGTGTTCCATAGTACATAATAGAGTTTATACCTACTAATTGTGATATAGATCCAATAAAAATACCAAGAATCACAATACGTCGAATCCAAGGTGTCCTTAAATCTTTGAAGCTCATTAATTCTATTTTTTTCTCTTTTGAAATATAGGCTTTAATTTCCTTCAACTCTTGTTGAGCGATACTTTCACTTCGAATCTGTTGTAGTATTTTCAATGCTTCAGCCATTTTTCCTTTTGACGCTAACCATCGAGGACTTTCAGGTAAAATAAGTACTCCAATCCAAAGTGCTATTGCTGGTAATGTCGCAATCACCAACATATAACGCCATGCATGTCCCGCATCCCCAAAAACATTTCCAATTACTGCATTACATATATAAGCCAAAAATTGCCCAGTAACAATCATCAATTCATTTTGAGTAACCAAAACACCACGCCTGTCCGAAGGAGCTATTTCAGCAAGATATGATGGGATTACTACAGAAGCACCTCCGACAGCAAGCCCCAATAGAAAACGGAAAACAACCATTATAGTTGTACTTGGTGCTATTACACAACCAACTGTAGAAAAGAAAAATAACATTGCAAGGTACAAAATAACCTTCCTACGCCCTTTATTATCCGATAAGCGTCCACTAAATATTGAACCAAAAGCTGCACCTAGTATTAATGAACTTGCTACTAACCCTTCAGTGAAAGGATTTAAGTTTAATTGGTCAGGTCTAGCCATAAATGGAAGTGCTCCATTAATAACACCTGTATCATATCCGAATAATAGCCCCCCAAAAGTTGATACGATGGTGACTAATTTTAGAAACTTTTTCGGGTCCTTCTTCTGGTCAGGTTCCGTGTTAACGGAATGATCATCAGACAACTTGATGTTTTCCACGTTAAATTCCCCCTTTGCTAATTGTATGCATTTAAAAAAAGTGCTTAACCGTTTAGTTCCTTGGTAAAGGAAACATCACCTATTAACAAAGATAAATAGAATAAATTCTCACATCACCCATAAGCATATTGTAAATTCAAAGCCACTTTTTCAAATTCTGAGTTTTTTGAAGCGCTTACATTATTTTCTCTATGAATGACACTCTCTAATTATTCATCCAAAGATCCATGAAGTTATAAGCGGTGCTTATAAAGCTTAACCATGTTTGTTTTTCTGATAATCAAGAGTTACTGCTTACAACGAACGAATTTTATATATTTTTTTCAAGAATTCCGATTTCAGATTCCATGGAATTGGCTTACACAGCCAATCCCACGAGTTTGGTAAGGACTCTTATACTTTTCAATCTATTTTAATGCTGCCTAAATTTAAATACTTTTTCCCACTAACAAAGTTTCTTTATTACTCTCAAAATCCACCCAAACTGCTCCCTGATCTGCAGAACGGACACAATTTTCAATCCAGCGAACGCCTTCAAGTCCCGCATTAATATCTGGATAAACAAGTGTATCCAATGTTTCTTGATCCCCACGTATTTTCGCATCAATCGCAATCGCAAATTTCAGATAAATGTTTGCCCATGACTCTGAAAGCCCTTCCTGGTGTAAAGCACCTAAACGCTCATCCTCGTTACACCTTTCATCTAAGTAAGGCATCGCTCGAATCAACGTTTGGATCGGTTGCCCTTGCACTTCATATCGTAATTCATTTGGCTTGCTGTCCCACCATTCTAAGCTTGCTTTTGAACCAACGATGCGAATACGATGTCCATCCATGCAACCTGCATCGACAGAAGATGTCCAAAGTCTTCCTACAGCTCCATTTTCAAAGTGCATTAAAACGTAAGCATTGTCCTCTAACGGTGCACGACTGCTGATAAAGCTCTGACGATCACATAATAACTTTTTAATTTTCATATTCGGCAGAATTAACTGTGACATATAGTATGTGTGTGTAGATAAATCACCTAACACATAGCTTGGTCCTGCAACTTTAGGATCCACGCGCCACTTTTGTGCAGCATTCATTTTGTCTCCATCATCAGTGGCATTAAACCCATGAGTATACTGTAAATCGACTAATCGCACATCACCGATTTCTCCCTTTTCAACCATAGCCCGCATTTGAAGTAACAGCTGGTTACCTGAGAATCCATATGTTACACCCACGATTTTTCCTTTTTCCTCAGCTAGTGCCTTAATTTCTAGAACCTCTTCAGTGGTAAAAAACAATGGTTTTTCACAAATGACATGTAAACCAGCTAGTAATGCAGCCTTACAAATTTCGTAATGAGTACCATTAGGAGTTGCAATTGAAACAACCTCAAGATAATCTTCACGCTTTGCTTCCTCTGCAAACATCGTTTTATAATCTGGATAGCAGCGTTCTTCAGCAACACCAATGTTCACACCAAAGTCTTTTCCTCTAGCAGGATCTATATCAAATGCCCCGGCTACCAATTGAAAAGCTGTGTTATCTCTAAGTGCCCCGATTCGATGTTTATAACCAACCTGTCCAAGTCGTCCTCCGCCAACCATACCCCAGCGCAACGGTCTTGCAATTTTCTTCTCTCCATTTATCATAGTAATATTCCTCACTTTCAAATATTTTTTAATTTGAATGATCCTTCTTATAAATAGCCGGAAGTAAATATTGTTTACGCAATATTCCAAAAATTATAGCCGCTATAGCATTTGAAGCCATTCATTTGTTTAAACTAAAAGCTAAGTGTTTGTTTTAAAGCATCAATTGACGTTCTTACCCCTGCTTCTACTGACATGGTCAGATCTTCCATTTCCAAAGAAACTTCCGCATCATATCCCATCATCTTAACCACGGAGAAAAACTCTTTCCACCATTGCAAATCTTGTCCACAACCTACCGCTACATAATTCCAGGCTCTATTCGCTACATCCGTAACTTCTTTTGTTTCCAGCACACCGTTAATACCTGATAAATGTCTCTCGAGGCGAACATCTTTACCATGAACATGATGAATAGCTTCTCCTAATTCTCTAGCTGCCAAAATGGGATCCGCTCCCATCCATATTAGATGACTTGGATCTAAATTTAAGCCTACGATGGGTCCAACTGCTTCACGTAATCTAAATAATGTTTCAGGGTTATATACCAATTGGGAACTAAAGTTTTCAAGTGCAATCTTTTCAATACCACATTCTTCAGCTTTAATAACTAGTTCTTTCCAATACGGAATCCCTACCTCATTCCATTGATAATCTAAAATATCTTTTAGAACCGGGGGCCAACTTACAGTGTAAGTAATCCAGTTAGGAATTTTATCTTCTGGGCTTCCTGCCGGCAGTCCACTCATCATAATTATCTTGTTTATGCCTAATAACTTCGCTAATTGAAATGTTTTATTTGTAACTTCCCGATGTTCTTTGCCAAGTTCACCCGGATCTAAGGGATTTCCAGAACAATTTAAAGCACACAGTTTAATATTGCGGTTTTCTAATGCGGTTAAAAATTCATTTCTTTTATTTTGACTTTCTAATAGTTCATCTAATCTCAAATGAGGCGCTGGAGACCATCCACCAGTCGTCATTTCAACCGTATCGACCCCCATTTCACTAATAACATCAAGCATTTCCTCAAATGGTAAGTGTCCCAAACTATCTGTTACATAAGATAATTTCATTCTCGTATCCTCCTAAAGATTTAATGAATGTACTTTTATACAATTCAAGTCATTTTTTATTTTTTGGAATAGCAAATCACTTCTTACAATAAGTGATAGAAACCAACTCCCTTCCAGGGTGAGATATAGCAATAGCATTGGATTATACTAAATTGTGTTTCTAGTTTAAAATTCTTTGAAAAAACTTTTTTACATTATTAATTACAGGACATACATTTTAACCAATGTTTTTTTAGAAAACTCTTTTTATTACTTTAAAATTATGTTTTCAAATTACTCGGCATCTTCACTACTATGAAAGTTGTCACTTAATGCTTGAATCTCACAACATGAAAACGCTTTATATTAGCCTGAAATTTAACTAATAGTTACTTACCTACATTTGTAATTATAAGACAATATTTAGTAACCGTATTTGTTTTATGAGGACTGATTTTTATACTTTAAAGACATTTTTTATGGCTGAACACTTAAAACTCTCAACGGCTTCTTTTAAAAATCCTATAAATTGATCCAATTCTTCTAGTATGCCTATTGAAAGTGGTTCTGATCTATCAAAAATCCCTGAGCTTACCTTGCCTCTCTTCCTTGGCTACTTTTTTAAGACCAAATACCGGATAGTTTTATTCCTTCATTAATATATCAGTGACCATATTCCTTAAAAGTGTCATAGCTTCTCCAACTAGCCTCAAACATGTTTCTACAAGTAGGGTGACAGTTTGATTCACGTAGTTTAGCAATCTTCCGAAAGTTATTGACAATGATTATCATTCCTATTAACATGTTGTTGTAGTCATTGAAAATGAATATCATTATTAATTAGATACTTTTTTGATATGTTTTTAACCTACACTATAATTAGTAAGGAGAAAATCAGAATGAAAAAGCTATTCATACCCTTCCTGCTCTTGTTTGTACTTATTCTTAGTGCTTGCGGGAACAAAGAGACAGCGAACGAAAATAATGCATCCAAGACTAAAAAAGAAACAATAACGTATCAATCAGAAACAGGTCCTGTAGAAATTCCTAAAAACCCAAAAAGAATAATTGCTCTCTCTAATGGACCTAATGTATTGGCTTTAGAAGGTAATGTCGTCGGGATAGATCAATGGACCAATATGAACCCCCTTTTTAAAGAAAAACTAAAGGGAGTCGAAGTCGTATCAGAAGATAACCTGGAGAAAATCATTGAACTGGAACCGGACCTTATCATAGCAGGATCCGAGATGAAAAATATTGCAAAGCTAAATGAAATTGCTCCAACTGTAGTATTCACTTGGGGGAAATTAGATTATTTATCACAGCAAATAGAAATCGGAAAACTCTTAAATAAAGAAAAGGAAGCAAAAGAATGGGTTAATGATTTCAAAACGCGTGCAGCATCCGCAGGAAAAGCGATACGTGCAAAAATTGGTGAAGATGCAACCGTTTCTGTGATTGAAAATGATGCTAAAGAGTTTTATGTATTCGGAAATAATTATGCACGTGGAACAGAAATATTGTATCAAGCAATGGATTTGAAAATGCCTGAAAAAGTAAAAGAAAAAGCACTTAAATCCGGCATTTATGTCCTCTCATCGGAAGTGCTTCCTGAGTATACTGGAGATTATATTATCTTTAGTAAAAACCCGGATGTGGTTAATTCATTTGTGGAGACCGACACATGGAAAAATATACCTGCAGTTAAGAACGATCGTATATTTGAAATAAATAGTAAAGCATCCACATACAGTGACCCAATCACTCTAGAGCATCTTCTAGAATTTTTCGAAAAATCATTTCTTAACAAATAGTATGCAAAGCAGGAATTCTTTAAATAAGAATTCCTGTTTTCTTTTTTTTTCAACAGACAAAAGACCTTAACTTTTGCGTTAAGGTCATACTAAAGAACGAGCTTTTCTTGCCCTACATCATTCTTTCTTAAGGTATTCTTCTAAAATACTCTTATCATATTCAGATTCAGGTAAAAGACCCAATCGAGTATATTCCCAAATAATCCTTCTTTCGTGATCATCTGCATTGGATATATCCTCATATTCATAGTTAACCCATCCGCTAACAATTTACATAACCTACTTTGTTGTTTTATAAGCGCGTGAAAAACAAGAACTTAAAGGGAAAAAGCTGAACAGCCTTTTGTATAATTACTTATTCAATGCTAGATAAAATTTGTTTTCTTATATTTGCATCAATTTTATTATTTGAATAATTATCTTGTAAACTATCAATTAAACGATAGATCATTTCATCCGTTCCATGGTTAATTTCTAAGAAATTATTTATGAAATGATGGAATAGATCTTCATCCACTGATTCTATTGGAGCAGGTAAATATTTTTCCCCTTGCTCAATGTAAGCTTTCCAATTAGCAAAAGCAATTGCATCAATAATGCAGTTCCAAGCCTTGATCTTTAATTCGTTCTCCTCAAATTGCATTAGAATGAATAGACCTGTTTCATCAGCATTATCTAAAAATTGATAGATAGTATCTCCAGAAATGTTTTTGTTTTCAACCCATCTCCAGCATAAGTCAATTGCTTCTACTGCATCTTTATACCCAGAAGAGTTCGAAAGCATGCCAATAACTTTTTCAGACAAAGTTAAAAGAAATGCTACCTGTAAATCAGCGTTCATTTCATTAATTTTTTCTATCACAAACTTTTCCTCCTTATTCAATCAAAACTCCATTTTTCAAAATAAAGGATAATTTCCCAGCAGGTTTAACCCCCTCTACTGTCTCAGAAGATAACTTTATCGTTAACTCAGGGTACCTTTTACTTAGTTGCATGAATATTCCTGGTTTAACATTTGGATTAACAATTCCTTGTATACAAGTTGTACAGGCACCTTTTGGATTAGATTGATGTAAATTTAATGTACCGGTAACCTCTTCTGCCTTCAATCCTACTCTTTCAACCTCCAAAATGAATTCATTAATTACACCCTCCTCAGCATGTCTAGTAGATAAAGGATGGGAAGAAGGTGACTTAATTGGCCTATTGGGCATTACTGTATCTAAATCAGGTAAACCTGCTTCTTTTCTTACTTTAGGTGAGCCACCCTCAAATATTTTACCTTCTAAACCTTTTACATCTGTTTTTCCAATAGCAATTGTTTGAGTTTCAGGAACACCTAGTTTTATTCTAAGAGTTTCCAAATCCTCTTTCCCAATGTTAATACCCGGTTTACTTCCAGTTCCATTTGAAACCTTACCACCATCACTCTTCACCGCAAACTTCTGCACGATATCCTTAATCGTCGTTTTATCAAATGTGACATGTTTATAGTTGTTTCCATACGCCGTAGCTAATTCTTCGACCCTAATCCGGAGAGGTACTTCCACCTTGCCGATTTCCCTGCCGAAGGCTTGAACCTTCTGAACCTGCTTTTGGGCAAATTCCTTACTGTAAGGAATGAACTTTGTACCACTCGCTACTTTATCGGCGACCTTGGCTGCACCTGCCACTCCGCCTATTCCGAGTGCCATCAACAGGCCGTTCTGGCGCTGTTCCTCGGTCAGCTGGTTGCCGAACATGTCTTTGCCAGTGACTGCTTCACCGAGGCCGTTGGCTGCGAGGAGTCCGTATATCCCGTATTCGGTTTTCTGGATGAGGCTAAAGCCTTTTGTCGTTTTATAGGCATCTAGCGCGTGGTTCGTTGCGTTGAGTCCTTTAGCGGTTTTGTAGATGGCGCTGCCGCCTTTGATGGCCCGGCCGGCCCAGCCGACGACGGGGATGAATCCAGCGGCGGCCATGGCGCCTGCGGCGATTCGTTCGGCATCGGACAGCTTGCGGCCGGTTACTGGATCGACTCCGGTTGAGGCCCTGATTGAATCATAATATCCCGTGAATTCCCCTGTAAAGGTTTTTGTCGTATCCCAGGCTTTTTCGTACCATGGGCGGTTTTCGAGTTCTTCCATTTCTTGTTCGATTTTCCAGGCTTCGGCTTGCTGCTTTTTGAAGGTTTGATAGTCTTTCATCTGACCGGCGACTTCATCCTTCACTTGATAGACGTCACTATTCTTGAAGGCCGATTGGTTAAACGTCATCGGCGAAACGTTGCCGTCCTGTTTGGTGGCATCAAGCAAGGCACGGAAGAGGCCAACGGCCACGTTTTCCTGCCCGACGGACACATCATATTCCTCGACCAATTGCCGGTCCACATTCTCAAGCTTTGTCACGGTGTCATCCAGTCTATGCCCGGCCAGCGTGATTTTTTCATTAAAGTCTTTTTGGTCGAACATATCAAGAGGCAGGATATCGTCAATGCTGTCGAGAATCCTTTGAAGATCGTTCGCTTGTTCATCGACAAGCGACTTCGCTTGGTTGATGCCGTTCGAGACTTCCCCATCTAAAAAGGGAACCTCGACCAGCGTATTTCCGGAGAGGTCCGCCTCTTCCAGACTGGTCGGAATGCCTTCCAAAAAACTGATCTGGGTCGTGAATAGTTCCATCCAGGCGTCCGCCACCTCGATTTGCGCTTCATAGAAGCTTTTGATGGCAGCGGCACCAGCTCCTTGAAACTCGTTATCCAAGCCGACGATGCCCTGAAATTCCTTTTTCAGGGCTGCGACTTCCTTTTTTAGTTCTTCATATTGCTTGGCGCGCGACTTGGTTGCGCCCATCAATTTCTTGGCTTCATATATTTTCATCGCGTAGGGTACCCATGTGAAGACGCATGGGCGATGGCTTCATCCTGTTCTTTTAATAAGTCAATGTTGGCACGGGTATCTTCCACATTTTTCTGAACGATTTTAATATATTGCTCGAAGACCTTTTCCAGGTTCGTTTCCCGGTCGATCCATTTCGAAGTGAATTCCAATTTATTGCTGCCAAGCTCGCCTGCCGGCAAATTTCCAAGCGTGACTGTACCAAGTGCCGTCTTCACCTGATCGACTTGCTTCATTACGGCAGGATGATTCAGTTTGATTGTCGTCATTAAAACAACCGCCTTTTTAAATCTGAAATTTTACTTTCCAGCTGCTCAAATGCCTCTTCGCCTTTGCTCAAAAGGGAATCGGCTTCTTGGGCAATATTCCCCGCTATGCTCAGAAGCGTATTCTCGGCATTCAGCTTTGTAATCATCGCCTCGATTTTCCATTGGTAATCGTCATAATCGTCATGAATGATACTAAACATCACATTATAGGCATCATGACGGGCTTCCTGAAATTGATCCGAGCGATTCCCTGTCCAGCTGCCACCTAGCTCAGGGTCTTTTATTTTCCTAATCTCGTTTAAGCACATGCTTTGCTCTTTTATAATATCGTTCTTCGCATTTTCTAAACGTTCAATTTTCACATGTAAATCAGCTTTTTTACTGGAGATAGCAGAGTGTATATTACTCAAAATATCTGCATAAACCATGAAACTCACCTCAGAAACAGTATAATCCTACACTAAATGTCATATTTTCCTATTTAATATTATAAGGATTATAGTCCGAGAGTTAAATAGGGAGAAATATGCTATTTTGTCAGTTGAAAGAGAAGATTGGCATAAAAAAGTTCCTACATACCATATTCTTTATACCCGCCATTTTACCATTTTTAAACAAGTGAGCAGAATATCATCTCATTGGATTCTCTATAAAAATTTCCAACCAGTTCATTCAAACTGCCCATGACTGTATCTGCTCAACAAATCATCCCGAACAAATTCCCTGCAAGTGGAAGATAAATGTGACCGTTCGGGATGAATCAAATCTCCAAAAGGCAAATCACCGACAAATTTAACTTCGCCTTCAAAATCTTGTCCTGATTCAGCATCAAAACCGTTTACTTTCACAAAACAGGTTTTATGTCCGGTTTTCATAAAATCAATTACTGTTAACACATGATTATGTACATTATTCATCCTTTTTTCCTCCAACCATGAAATCTTTAAGTAAAGATATTTTTTACTAGCATTAATAAAGGAACCAATTAAAACAATCATGGCTTAGATTGCTAAGGTGTTAAAACATTGGAAATAGGCACTCCTACTTTTCTTGATTCTCTTATACTTTATTTTTTTATGTATTTTGTACAATCTACCCTTATTTAGCTGACGTTGCATGTACTGACTTCTTCATTCACTTATGTTTTTTCCCCAGCGTGTCTATGATTTCATATTACTTCCATCGAAGGTCAGTCTGGCCCCCCACCCCACTTCTAAATAGATTTATAACCTGCTATAATCTAATGATTGGAGGTGTGAAAAATGAAAGAAATCATCCAGATATTAGCTGAAATCGTCAATAATCTTCACGATTTCATCCTATTCTTTGTGAGTGACACATTAAATTCAAATGCAACGGACAAAGATTTGCATTTTTGGATAATGGGAATCATCGGTATCATCATATTTTTGTTCGTGTTAATTTTATCTAATTTAATTTCCCGGATGCGTTTTGGGATAACGATACTCTCTTTCCTTTATACCTTTACAGTCATGGTTGTATTAGTATTTGCCATTGAAATACAGCAAGCCCTTACCAGCAGGGGGAATATGGAGTTTCAAGATGCGGCGGTAGGCCTTTGGGGGTTCATCGTATTTTTCATGGTTTTTGCTGCACTATCATCCATTTTCCTTTTGGTGAAGAATTTTTTCAAGCAATCAAAATAAAGGTAACGATAGGTCACCTGCTTAAAACATTCCTAATGGCCTTTCAATAACTTTAAATTCGGATTTTGTATTGGCGGGAATGATAAACTCTCTGTAGCATCATCTTAAACCGGAAGGAAGGTTACAGAGAAGAAAATTTGATTCGGGGTAAATAAGCTCAATTACTTCGGTTCACTTTCATTGAATAAATCAATGCTAAACAGATTGAAAGAATCGTCGTCATTAATACGTTCCTGGTCATTCCCGGATATATCAGGACTATTTTCCCTGCGACGGCGATTTACTTCCCTTAATTCCGCTTCTAGAAATTCCGCTTGTTCGTGGGAAAGCTTGATCGTGATTTCATTATTTTGATCATCTGCAGCTTTCAAGAGGACATAACTATCCGCCGCATTACGTAAAGTCACATTACTTACTGTTAAGTTCATGTTCGCGAGTTCATATCTTGCCTTCATAAAGTAAAAAGAACCTCCATCGGAAAATACCGGTTAAAATAATGTTTATTAAATATACTCTACTTCAAGATATCTAAATATACAAATGCTTTGTTTGGAAAAGCCTTGAAACATAATAAAATCTGCCCGCTTTCCAAGACAAGAAATGGAAAGTGATGCGCCGCGTCTTGAATAAAGATACAGGTGAATTATCTTTACTTGAAAATCCAGAAGTTCTGGAAACAATTGAGCAATTGGATGCAATTCCGTCCCTTTCTTAAATATAAAACAAGTTCTCCATGAATGAATTCACATTGACTATAAACAAAGGGAACCCTTCACAAGCAGAAAGGTTCCCTTTGTTTATAGTTCTTTTTCAATCGCGCAAGTAATATGGTATGGACCCGTGCTTTCATTTGAAGTAATGACGGTTTTCAATCGATTTGCCGGATATACCGCTGAATCGAAACTTACACCCGGGTCATACCCCATAAGATGATATTTGAAAATCGCTTCATTTTTTTTACTTATCCATATGCCATATCCATAGTATTTCCCTTCATCTTCCGTAGCAATATGGGGCTTCAATAAAAGATTGGTATATGCTTGATTCAGTAATTGATTGGAAAATAACCCCTCCCAAAACCTGAACATATCTGATGTTGTAATATACGCACCTCCATCCGCACCGCCTTTGATCGGAAGGGAATAAACATTTGTTCTCCATGCTCCATTTTCTTCGTCAATGTACCCTAATGCAGTATTTTTAGGAAGCTGGTCCATGGAAAAATAACCGGAATTTATCATTTCACAAGGCAGAAAGATGTTCTTTTCTATATATTCGGAAAATTCAAGTCCGGTAACTTCCTCAACAATCAATCCTAATAAAATATAGCCTGCATTATTGTAATGAAATCTTTCCCCGGGATCGAACATCATCAACTCATCTTGAAACATTGGCAGGAAATCTTTTAATCTTTTTATATGGTACATCGGATTTTTCTGCCAAAGCTCTTCAAAATCCTCCATCACTTCTTCATCAAAGTAATCAGGAATGCCCGAAGTGTGTGTTAAGAGGTGATGTATGGTTACATTTTGGTTAAAATCAGGAAACACGATTGGAAGACAGTCTTTAAGCTTAGAATCGAACCTAAGTTTCCCTTTTTGTATTAACTGGCAAATGGCTATCGCCGTAAACAGTTTACACCCAGAAGCAATTCCGAACTTCGTTTCGGTCGTATTCATGATTTCATCCGCTCGATTGGAATAGCCATGTACTGAGCTATGAATCAGGTCAACTCCCGCTTTTAAACTGATTACACCCGAGAATCCAATTCCCTTGCTCGTTTCTTCAATAATCCTGGATAAATCCATATGTTGAGTCGACATTTAGTTTTCCCCTTTGCCGGTAAAATTTCAATACTGATGTGCTGGCCAAGGTGCTCGTTATGTTCTTGCAAAAAAACCCGCATCTTTTGTGATGCGGGAAAACTTATCAGCTTCTTTTATTTCCACCAAGTATCATAAACGTTAATGGCTTCATTGCGTTTATGTTCGGTTTTAGTATACCAACCTTCGATGATTTCAGCAGCTTCCGTTCTGATTTCCTTGCCTTCAAGGTAATCATCGATTTCATCGTAGCTAACGCCTAAAGCCGCTTCATCAGGAAGTAACGGTTTGTCATCTTCCAAATCGGCCGTTGGTATTTTCGTATAAAGACGCTCAGGCGCACCGACGAATTTCAGGATTTCTTTTCCTTGCCTTTTATTTAATCGGTATAATGGAAGGATATCCGCTGCGCCGTCACCATGTTTCGTAAAGAAACCTGTGATCGCTTCTGCTGCATGGTCCGTACCAAGCACGACGCCTTTATAAAGTCCAGCTAAATCATATTGTACCTTCATTCGCTCACGTGCTTTAACATTTCCCCTTAAGAAATTCGATAGCTTTTCAGAAACTGCTTCTTCCACAGCTTTTACTGATGCATCCACCGCTTCCTTGATGTTGACTGTAACCGTTTGGCTTGGCTTGATGAATTTTAACGCAAGCTGCCTGTCATCTTCATCAGCCTGTACTCCATATGGCAAGCTTACAGCAACAAACTTATAGTCGCTGCCATTCGTTTCTTCATTCAATTCATTGACAGCGGTTTGGGCAATATACCCCGCCAGTGTTGAATCTTGCCCTCCAGATATTCCAAGTACAAAGCTTTTCAGAAACGTATTTTTATTCATATACCCTTTTAATAGATCAACACTTTTCCTGAATTCGACTTCAGGATCGATCGTTGGTTGGACAAGTAATTTTTTTACGATTTCTTTTTGTAAAGGACGCATTGGCAAAGCCCCGCTTTCTAATAAAATAGGATTGTCACTTCGTTAGCATTCTTTCTACATTGGCTTTAACTTCATCTATATTCCTCATTTTATTATCCCAACAATCCTGGCTTAGATCTACCGGGTATTCTTCAGGATTAAGTGCACGCAGGTACTCCGGCCATAATACTTGGAGATTTTTTTGCGTGAATGCCTTGATTTCATCTATGGTTGGCAATTCATAAATCAAACTTCCATCCTTGAAAATATCCACATGCAGATCAACCGCATCGAAATCCGTGACGAATTTACTTAGGAAGGTATGGACAGGATGGAACATTTTTAATTTTTCCTGTTCCTGCGGCTTCTCATATTCCATCGCCAAATAATCACCTTCAGCATGATGGTTCACTTTATTGATAATTCGATATACTCGTTTTAAGCCAGGTGTCGTAACCTTTTCAGGGTTAGATGAAATTTTGATGGTATCTCTCATATTCCCATCTTCACCCTCTATTGAAACCATTTTATAAACTGCACCGAGCGCTGGCTGGTCATAAGCCGTAATCAATTTGGTTCCGATGCCCCAAATATCAATTCTTGCTCCTTGTTGTTTCAGGTTAATGATCGTATATTCATCCAAGTCATTGGAAGCGACAATCTTCGCATCATGGAACCCTGCAGCATCAAGCATACGTCGTGCTTCTTTTGATAAGTAAGCTAAATCACCGCTGTCAAGACGGACGCCAATGAAATTGATTTTATCGCCCAGTTCCTTGGCAACACGGATTGCATTCGGAATGCCAGAACGCAATGTATCATAAGTATCAACCAAGAATACACAGTCTTTATGGGAAACAGCGTATTTATGAAAAGCGGTATATTCATCTTTATAAGCTTGGATCATGGAATGTGCATGAGTCCCTGAAACCGGAATGCCGAAAAGCTTTCCAGCACGTACATTACTGGTTGAATCAAAGCCAGCAATATAGGCCGCTCTCGCTCCCCAAATTGCAGCATCCATTTCTTGCGCCCGCCTTGAACCGAATTCAAGGGCAGATTCTTCACCGATGACCTGTTTGATGCGCGAAGCTTTTGTTGCCACGAGTGTGTGATAGTTCACAATGTTAAGCAGCGCAGTTTCAATGAGTTGAGCCTCACCGAGCGGTGCCTCCACCCGTAAAATCGGTTCATTTCCGAAGACAAGCTCTCCCTCTTTCATGCAGCGGATCGCTCCAGTGAAACGGATGTTTCGCAAATAATCCAAAAATTCTTCATCATAGTGCAGATCATTTTTTAAATAGTCGATATCACTTTCCGAGAAGGAAAAGTTTTGAAGGTAATGGACAATTTTTTCAAGTCCCGCAAAAATCGCATATCCGCTGTTAAATGGAAGCTTTCTGAAAAATATTTCGAAAACTGCCTTTCGGTTATGTGTTTTGTCCTGCCAATAAGTTTGGGCCATATTGATTTGGTAAAGATCAGTGTGTAATGCGAAACTGTCGTCGTTGTACTTTTTTTCCATGGATAGTTCCTCCCAAAAGAGAAGCATTCGCTTCCCTTCTATTCTGTTGCGTTAATGAATATTATAGAATGGTTGCTCCAAGAGATCCTTTAAAATGTCCAAGCGCCCAATGGTGACCGGCATTATTAAACGAGGCTACTGCATTTTCATATACAAAGATTTTATAGCCTAGATTATAAGCGTCCATTGCCGTATGCAAAATACAGATATCTGTACAAACCCCGACTAAATATACATCGGTAATGTGACGTTCCCGCAGGCGGATATCAAGGTCCGTTCCTGCAAAGGCCGAATAACGTGTTTTATCTATATAATGAACATTCTTTTGATTTTTATTTGTTTCATATTCCTCTTTTAACGCCCCGTATAGGTCTCTACCCATTGTACCGCTAATATTATGCGGTGGAAACAAATTCGATTCGGGATGTAAGCGGTCTCCTTCTTCATGTAAATCAATCGCGAAGACCGTGTATTCACCTTGTTTGATGAAATCCTTGGTTATACTGACAAGAGCCTTCTCGATATCCTGGCCTGGCTTCCCGCAGGTCAATGAACCCCCGTCTGCCACGAAGTCATACGTATAATCTATATTGATCAATGCCTTTTTTCCCATAGAACAATTCCCCCTCAATAGTAAATAGAGTCCATGACAACCTCTGCATTAAATCGGTAAAGCTGTGAAGGCCGATACGAATTACGTTTCGTTTTCTTCTGCATTCCCTTTTCATCCAAGACTTTCTCCAAAAACGGGAGTTTCGGGGCTTTTGCATAAAAAAGTGAGTCTGCGCTGATTTTTGCATCATCTCTGGCTGTCAGCAAAACCCGTTGCAGTTCAGAAAGTGTAAATTCATCCGGCAGGAATTTTTGAGCTATCGTCGTTTGCACCATTTCTTTTTTCATTAAATTCATCGCATCGTTAATAATTGTATAGTGATCGAATGCAAGGTCTAATTGTAAGGCTTCCTGAATCGTGAACAATTCAACCTCGGCTGCATCGTCATTCGCTTTTCTTTGATGAAGAAACTCTTCCTGGACAATTGCATAAAAAGCGTTGGATATGATCCATCCCCTGGGATCGCGCCCTGGCCGGTCATAAACCCCGAAATGCTTGACATGGAATCCAGCTACGCCCGTTTCTTCTTTCAATTCTCTTTTGGCAGCTTCATAAGCAGTCTCGGCAGCATTGACGAAACCTCCGGGTAAAGCCCATTTATCTCCTTCAACATTCGGGCTTCCTTCCTTATCTTTTGTGGCACGTTTGATTAATAATAGCTTCAAAAACATTTCAGGCGGGGCTTTCTCTGCCGTTTTCTTAGTAGTGATAGTAAAAATCGCAATATCTGCTGTGTATCCATCTGGAGTAATGTATTTCTTTTTTTCCTGCTGAGCCATGGCAACTCTCACTTTCTTTCACTAAGTATGGAATTAAGTAATTAGTAAATCATTAATTACTAATTATAGTACTCTTCCTTGTGTGATTTAGCAACACAAAACAAGAAAAATTTTCTTATTATTTGAAAAATCATTTAATTTAACACATGATAAATAGCCCGGTCATGATGACCGGGCTTATTTATTGAATTCATTAAACGGGATAGACCCCATGTTTACGATCGGTAAATGTCAATTGCTTACTGCTATATGCTTCAAAGCGGGCGCACAATTCATCACGCAGGTCATTTGGCTGGATGATGCCATCAACAATCATCTCGGAGGCTAAGCGGTAGATATCGATGTCTTCATTGTACTCATTGCGCTTCTGTTCGATGAATGCAGGGCGCTCTTCCGGTTCCATTGCATTGATTTTATTGGCATAGACGGCATTGACCGCAGCTTCTGCACCCATGACGGCAATCAATGCCGTCGGTAAGGCAAGAACGCAGTCCGGTTCAAAAGCGGGACCGGCCATCGCGTATAATCCAGCACCATAAGCCTTCCGGACAATGACAGAAATCTTGGGAACCGTGGCTTCACTCATGGCGGAAATCATTTTCGCACCATGGCGAATGATCCCTGCCTGTTCGACCTTCGTCCCAATCATGAATCCTGGAATATCCACCAGGAACAACAGCGGTATATGGAAAGCATCACATAAATTGATGAACTTGGCTGCCTTATCAGCGGAATCATGGAACAGGACGCCGCCCTTGACACGCGGCTGATTGGCTATGATCCCTATCGTTTGTCCATTTAGCCTTGCAAGCCCAGTGATTAATTCAGGGGCAAATAGCTTCTTGATTTCACAAAATGATTGCCTGTCTATAACCCTATCGATCAGGTCATACATATTAAAGGCTGCATTCTGATTTTTAGGAATCAGTTCTTCCAAAGTTTTTTCGAAATCCGCAGGTAGCTCAGGTTTTACGCTTTTAGGTCTTTCTTGATAATTTCCTGGAAAATAGCTTAAGTACCTGCGCGCAAACGCGATCGATTCTTCTTCCGACTTAACAAGTACATCCCCGCATCCTGAAACAGAACAATGCATTTTCGCCCCGCCCATTTCCTCTTCGCTCACCTTTTCGCCAATGACCATTTCTGCCATTCTCGGTGAACCTAAATACATGGATGCATTGCCTTCAACCATTACGACAATATCACAAAAAGCTGGGATATATGCCCCGCCGGCGGCAGACGGACCGAACAATAGACAAATTTGCGGGACTTTTCCTGATAACTTCACTTGATTGTAAAAGATGCGTCCCGCTCCGCGGCGTCCCGGGAACATTTCTACTTGATCAGTAATTCGTGCTCCGGCAGAATCAACTAAATAAAGAAGGGGCAACTGTAACTTTTCAGCTGTTTCCTGAATGCGAATGATTTTCTCGACGGTCCTTGCTCCCCAGGAACCTGCTTTTACAGTCGAATCATTGGCCATGACACAGACCCTCTGACCATTGATTTTTCCAATGCCTGTAACCACACCATCAGCAGGAAGACCATCACTGGAACAATTAGCAAAGAAAGCGTCCTCTATTTCAACCCCTTCATCAAAAAGAAGTTCTAGCCGCTCACGAACGAAAAGCTTTCCTTTTTCAGCGTTTTTTTGATGATATTTTTCTAAACCGCCTTTTTTAATCGTTTCAACCGTTTCGGTTAGTTTATCCGTCGTTACCATCCCTGTTCCTCCTTCAATTGAAATCATTGGCCTCTAAATGCTGGTTTGCGCTTTTCTTTGAATGCTGACAGACCCTCCAGTCGGTCACGGGTTTTTAAAGTTGTCTGATAGCATTCTTTTTCAATTTGTAACCCTGTTTTCAAGTTAGTCTCAGCCCCTTGATTAATCGCCGCTTTTGCAGCCCTGAGTGCCAATGGGGCATTAACCGCAATTTCCCCAGCCAATTTTTTCGCTTCCTCAAGTAAATGTTGAGGTGAATATACATGACTTATGATTTTCAAAGCATGTGCTGTTTTTGCATCCAATCTCCTAGCCGTATAAATCAGTTCTTTTGCTGTCGGCATTCCGACTATTCGCGGCAGGCGCTGAGTACCGCCGGCACCTGGGATGATGCCTAATGACGTTTCTGTAAGTCCCACCTTCGCCGTTTCCGATGCGATTCGTATGTCACAAGCGAGTGCCAACTCCAGCCCTCCGCCAAAAGCCGAACCGTTAATCGCAGCAATGACTGGAACTGGAAGGTTTTCTACAGCCGTAATCGTGTCTCCAATCAACTTGACTGTCTCCTTGACTTTATCATCATTCATTCCTGCTCGTTCCTTAAGATCCGCACCTGCACAAAACGCCTTTTCTCCTGCTCCCGTAATAATGACTGTTCGTAAATTGGAATCTCTTTTCAATTCATCCAGCCCTTCGGCTAAACAATGAAGCAATTCTGTGGATAAAGCATTAGCAGCATCCGGCCGATTCAAAGTCACGAGGGCAATTCCCTTTTCCTCAGTACTTATTTCAACTAATGATGTCATAAATTCACCTCAATTTTCTCTTATTGTGTGTTATAAACAGCCATCTGATGGCTAGGCAATGGTTTTTCCAAAAAGCTTTGCATCAAGGCTGCAGCCTTCATTAGTTTTTCTGAATTGATTCCCGTGTGAATTCCCATTTTATGTAGCATATGAACCAGGTCATCCGTAGCCACATTTCCGCTCGCACCTGGTGCATATGGGCATCCTCCTAAACCTCCGAGCGAAGAGTCAAAAGTGCCCACACCATAATTCAGTGATTCAAGAACATTTGCGAGCGCCATTCCCCTTGTATCATGAAAATGGAGGGCAATTCGGCTTATATCATATCTTTTTACAGCCTGTTCAAGGAACAAGGCAACCTGTCTTGGAGATGCGACCCCAATCGTATCACCCAATGAGACCTCATCGATTCCATATTCAAAAAGTTGATCACAAACACGGAAAACCTGTTCGGACGAAACCTCCCCTTCATAAGGGCAGCCGAAAACGGTAGAAATATAGCCTCTAACCGTTTTCCCGCTTTTTGATGCTGTCCCGATGACATCCTTCATTATTGGAAAGGTATCGGAAATCGATTTATTGATATTTTTAAGATTATGCGTTTCACTGGATGACATGAACACGGAAATTTCATCGATATTGGCTTCAAGGGCCGATTCCAGCCCCCTTTGATTGGGTACAAGGGCCGCATAAGTGATCCCGGGATTGCGCTTTATACCCTTAGCCACCTCAACAGCATCACTCAATTGGGGAATCCACTTTGGATGTACGAAAGAAGTCACCTCTATATAAGATAATCCTGTATCAGAGAGCTGATCGATCCAATCCATTTTGCTTTGTGCAGGTATCATGACCTTTTCATTTTGCAGCCCGTCGCGCGGACCCACTTCCTTAATTGTCACTTTTTCAGGCCAATTCATCTTACCCCTCCGTCCCTTTATTCAATGACGGCCAAAACGTCGCCCTCATTTACGAAATCCCCCTCATTCACTTTAAGTTCTTTAATGATGCCAGCTTCCTCTGCTGCAATGGGGATTTCCATTTTCATCGATTCCAAGATAACGATATCCTGTCCGTCGGAAACACTTTGCCCCTCGTTCGCTACGATTTTCCAAACGCTTCCTGCCATGCTTGCCTTTAATTCTGCCATCTCATATTCCTCCTGATCATTATGTTTTAAAAACGCGTTATACTGTCAATTTTTTAATATATTTCGCAATGAAATCCGTAGTCGTATCTCCTTGGGAAAAAGCTTCATGAGAAATTATTTCCATCAGCAAAGGAAGGTTTGTTTTAATTCCTTCTATTTTATAGCTTGCCAGCGCTTCTATTAATCTCTCGATCGCTTTATCTCTCGAATCGCCGCTCACTACCAATTTTGCGATCATCGGATCATAAAAGTGCGATACAACGGAAGTTCCATGAACCGCCAATTCATGACGGATCCCCTCACCTTCCGGAAGTTCCATGCTGGTGATTCTACCCGGTGCTGGATAGAAAGTTTTCGGATCTTCAGCATATATGCGCACTTCAATGGAGTGTCCATCCTGTTTAATCTCACTTTGAGTGAATTCCAATTTGTTGCCCGATGCAATTTTAATTTGCTGTTCGACTAAATCCAGTCCCGTAATTTCTTCGGTGACAGGATGCTCTACCTGTAGGCGTGTATTCATTTCCAGGAAATAAAAGTTTTTATCCGCATCAACTAAAAATTCGAGGGTGCCCGCATTGCTATAACCGATGGATTTTACCGCTTTCACTGCAGCCATTCCCATCCTGTTTCTTGTTTCTTCGTCAAGGAAAGAAGAGGGAGCCTCTTCCACGACCTTCTGGTGGCGCCTTTGAACGGAGCATTCCCTTTCCCATAAGTAAACAGCATTCCCAAAGGAATCCGCCAATACCTGAATTTCAATATGACGAGGCTTCTCAATCAATTTTTCTATGAACATATCTCCATTGCCAAAAAACAATTGGGCACGTTTTTGATTCCCTTCGAAGGCCTTGGTAAGTTCATCTTCATTAGCAACGGCCTGCATACCGATTCCCCCGCCGCCTGCTGCTGCTTTTAACATGACTGGATAGCCAATCTTTTCAGCAACCGCTGCCGCTTCTGCACTATCAATTAACGGACGTGAAAATCCAGGCACCAATGGAAGTCCCGCTTGCTCCATCTTTTTCCGTGCCTCTACTTTATTGCCCATCTGCTGGATGATCTCTGGTTTGGGACCAATGAATATCAAGCCGGCTTCTTCGCATGAACGTGCGAAATCTGCATTTTCACTAAGAAAGCCGTATCCAGGATGAATGGCCTCCACTCCGGTTTTCTTAGCTATTTCCAAAATCTTAGTGACGTTTAAATAGCTTTCCTGTACTCTCGGGCCACCCAATAAATATGCCTCATCCGCCAACCTCACAAATGGTGAATCCGAATCTGCTTCCGAATGGACGGCGACAGTAAGTATTCCCAACTTCCTGCATGTACGAATAATGCGTGATGCTATTTCTCCCCTGTTTGCGATAAGAATTTTTCGAATCATACGATATCCTCCTTATTTAGTACGTTCCGATAGTAGGTCAAGAGTTTGTTGCCGAAGCTTATACTTTTGGATTTTCCCGGATGCTGTCATTGGATAAGTATCGGTAAATTGAATGTAACGGGGAATTTTATGAAAAGATATTTTCCCTTTGCAATACTCAATCAATTCTTTCTCCGTAAGGTTTTCACCTGCTTTCAAAATGATCCATGCCGCGACTTCTTCCCCGTACTTCTGGTCTGGAACGCCGAGTACCTGGACATCGACAATTGCAGGATGTTGATAGAGGAATTCTTCAATCTCACGAGGATAAATATTTTCTCCTCCGCGGATGATCATATCTTTCAGCCGGCCTGTAATCTTGCAATAACCTCTTTCATCCATGACCGCCAAATCGCCCGTATGAAGCCAGCCTTCCCGGTCAATCGCTTGCTCAGTGGCTTCCGGATTATTATAATATCCCTTCATTACATGGTATCCCCTTGAACAGAGTTCCCCTTGTTTGCCCCGCTGGACTTCCTCTCCGGTAACTGGATCGACAATTTTCACTTCCACTTTCGGCAAAGCCCTTCCCACTGAAGAAACACGAAGTTCGATCGGATCGTCCGTTCTTGTCATTGTAATTCCTGGAGAAGATTCCGTTTGACCATAAGTAATCGTAATTTCCGAGATTCCCATCTTATTCACCACGCTTTTCATGACTTCGATCGGACATGTAGAGCCTGCCATGATACCAGTCCGCAACGAACTTAAATCATACTGGTCAAAGTCATCGAGATTAAGTTCAGCTATGAACATCGTCGGTACCCCATGAAGTCCCGTACATTTTTCGGCTTCAACGGTCTGTAGGACGACGCGTGGATTAAATTCCACGATGGGCACCATTGTTGCCCCTACAGAAACAGAGGCCATTGTCCCAAGTGAACAGCCGAAACAATGAAAAAACGGAACCGGGATGCAAAGCCTGTCAACTTCGGTAAGCTTCATGCATTCCGCAACATTCAATCCGTTATTGACCAAGTTTGAATGCGTCAGCATCACTCCTTTTGGAAATCCTGTCGTCCCTGATGTATATTGCATATTAATCACATCACCGGGAGCCAATTCCTCCATTCTCATGTCCAACGACTCCTCCGAAACGGATTCGCTCCCGCTAATGACTTCATCCCACGAAAACGTTCCGGGATAACGCGTTTCACCTAAAACGATGATATTTTTCAATTTTGGCAGTTTCTCAGATTGTAATTTTCCTGGTTCTGAATTTTTCAATTCAGGTACGATTTCGTACAGCGTTTCTATATATGAATGATCCTTATATTGTTCCATCAGGATGATCGTCGTCGAATCCGATTGCTTGAGCAGGTATTCCAGTTCACTTGTGCGGTAATTAGTATTGACCGTCACTAGCACCCCGCCCATTTTCGCGGTGGAAAATTGGGATATAAGCCATTCCGGTTTATTGGACGCCCAAATGGCGATATGCTCCCCTTTTTTAATATCTAGTGACATGAACCCCCTGGCCGCCTTTCGGCAAATCTTTTCAAATTCGCGATAGGAATGGCGCAGGCCTAGTTCATGGTACACCACCGCTTCATTATCACCATATTGTTCAGCTGTCCTTTCAAGCAGTTTCCCGATAGTAACATCTAGCAAATCAGACATCAAACTCCTCCTATCAAATAAAAGTAAGAATGAACGCTTTTTGCTGTATAGATAACATCTGCTTTTCACCAAAATGAACCCAAGCATCATTGTTCATTTTACGTTCGGAAAGATTAACAGCCTAATTGTCTGGCAATAACGATTCTTTGAATTTCGGATGTGCCTTCACCAATCTCCAATAACTTAGCATCTCTTAAATAGCGTTCCACTTCATATTCACGCATGTAACCAGATCCGCCGTGTATTTGAATCGCTTGATTGCTAGCCCGGAACGCGGTCTCACTTGCAAAAAGCTTGGCATATGCCGCTTCTTTTGCAAAAGGTTTTTTATTGTCCTTTAACCATGCAGCCTTATATACCATATTTCTCGCCAATTCAATTTCCATCGCCATGTCTGCAAGCTTGAATTGAATGGCCTGGAAATTTGATATGGATTTACCGAATTGAATGCGCTCTTTTGAAAAAGCTAAAGCTCTATCAAAGGCAGCCTGAGCGATACCGACGGCTAAAGCTGCAATTGAAATCCTTCCTCCATCCAGCGTGAATAAGAATTGTTTGAAGCCTTTGTCTGGATCTCCCAATAAATTTTTCTTTGGTACCCTAACATTATCCAGAATGATTTCACAAGTATTGGAAGCCCGAACTCCCATTTTTTCATAATTGCTATTGATCGTAAGCCCTTGGGTATCGGTTGGCACGATGAATGCCGAGATGATATTCTTGCCCTTGGAATCTTTGCCCGATACAGCAGTGACGGTAACGGTTCTTGAATAGCTGGCATTTGTTATCCATGTTTTCTCGCCATTAATCACATATTCATCACCTTCCAACACGGCAGTGGTTCTCGTACCGCCAGCATCGGAACCCGCATTAGGCTCTGTTAACCCGAAAGCTGCCAGAGTTTCACCGGTCGTGATAGGGACCAGATATTTTTGCTTCTGTTCTTCGGTTCCAAAATAGTAAATTGGACTTGCTCCGAGCGAAACGGCTGCTGCATAACTTAATCCGGTTCCCCCGCACGCCTTGCCAACCTCTTCAACTGCAATTGCATACGAAATCGTATCTCCGCCCGAACCGCCATATTCTTCAGGAAACGGAATTCCAAGTAACCCGAGTTTCCCCATTTTTTTGAATACATCCTCCGCAAACATGGACTTTGCATCCAACTCTATTGCAATGGGTTTAATTTCCTTTTCGGCAAATTCCTTAACCATTTCCTTAATCATCTGCTGCTCTTTTGTAAGTGAAAAATCCATATGTTCATTCCCCTTTCTATTGAGACCGACTAGTTGGTCTGTGCAAATCAAGTTTATTGTTTAATCCACAAGAAATTGGTTCTTCAGTAAAAATGGCTGGGTGATTTCCGCTTCTTTTTGTCTATCTGTCAATAGGGCATTCAAAATTAAATCCACGTAAATATCGCCGATTTCATCGATTGTTTTTTCACCGTCCCTTTTGTACCATTTATAGGACCAGTTCACCATCCCCAGAATTGACATTCCGGTAATTTCCACCGGCAATTCGCTGCGGAATACTCCCTTGTCAACACCTTCTTTAATGACGGAAAAAATGATTTCTTTATACATTTGACGCTTTTTTTTGATTGCTTCAACATAAGGTGGTTTTAGGTAAATACTTTCTTGATAGAAAACTGAGATGTGTGGTTTATAGAGGTCAAAAACTTTAACGAATGATTGAATGATCTTTTGCATTTTCTCTGTTGGATGGGTACTTTCTGAAATGGCTTCCTGTGCTTTTATTAAAACATATGAAATAAAGTAATCATGGATGACAAATAAGAGTTCATCTTTGGAAGAGAAATGGTGATAAAAACCACCCTTGCTAGTTCCGCATGCCTTAACGATTTCGTTAACGGAGACACCATGAAAACCATGCTGATCGAAGAGCGTCAACGATGTTTCAATTATTTTTTCTTTTAACTCCGTAAGACTGCACCCCCTTTGTATCCGCTTACATTTCATCCAGAATAAAGAGTTTGATTATGTATAAACTGGATTTATTTAGATTTTACCAAATTTTTAAAAATTGTCAATTTTTAATTGAAAATAAAAAACAGCCCTCTAAACCAAGAGCTGTAAACCTACTTATATAGCCAAGTTATTCCTAGTCCATTATACATTCGATGCTGTACCATATTGTCTTCACTATTTATTTCTTCCCTTGGCCGGTTTAACCTGGGCTTTCACAAGCTGCCATCCATTGTTATACTTCCATACTGATTTGATCTCCAATATCGAATCACGTTGATCGGGCCCTTTTACATTTTGGACTCCCATAAGTGCTTTTCCTTTACCAAAAACGGTTTTGAGGTCCAGTGAAGAGTATGGATCAATCAAAAGCTCTGTCGGTTCATTTAGTTTTCCATTTCGATAAATGCCCAATTCATCATAAGCTTGTTTTCTGGAACTGACATCTATCACCACAGGCTTTTGACCTTCAATAATGATTTCCGCTTTGTATCCGTCAATAAATTGTGCCATTACTGGAACGGATGGAGGGACTTCCAGTTCCTTCACTTTTCCATCCTTGAACGTATAGGCGTAACTGGTTATCAACCGCTCTCTACCTTCCATCAAAACAGTGACCAATACATCCTGGACTCCATCATTATTCAAGTCGGCAACCTTGAGATCTGGAGTATACCCAGCTCCGAGCGGAACGCTGATTGTACGGCGATTGCTTTCCACATTCAACTCAATTTTCTTCAGAAACTTGCTTCCTTCCTCATATGGAAGTCCCTGAACCTGGATGATGTCTATTTTCTGGTCACCTGTTACATCTCTTTTTGTTGATATATATGTGCCATCTACCTGAAAATTTTTATCATGCGCTTCAACCGCTTGGTAGCTCAAAAATAGTGAGATGACTAAAACCGCATATTTTAGCAGATCTAACTTTTTCATAGTGATAACCTCTCTTTTCCAAGATGAACTAATTTGACATTTGTCGCCGTTTGAACTTTCGACGCTGATCTTTCATGAAGATGGACCAGAAATAATAGAACCCTGGCACTAATATCGCAAAGCCCACGATATATGTGGCAAACACGGCCCGGAATGAGGTCGGGTCGGTAAATCCTGAAAGAATCGTGACATTTGGATATATGATATAAGGTAAATGGGCGATACCATAAACATAACTGCCGATTAAATACTGAATGATAATCGCTATTACAGCGAGCCGAGGCATCCCTTTAACCTCCTGCTTTGAAAAATAAGGTAAGTACAGTGCTATCCCGCTAATGATGAAAAAAACGAGCGAGACGAATAACAATGCAGAGTTTTTCATCATTCCTTGGTAGATCCAGTTCGCTTCGTTTTTTAACGTGAGCATAACCAACAGGGCCATGACTAACATAAGCGGTCCCGTTATCATCGCATCCCTGCGATATATTTTGTATGCTTTCATTTCATCAGCCTGTTTTGAGTAATCAGACAGGAGCAAAGATGATAAAAAAAGCGTGCTCATAATTCCAAACCCCACAAATGCATACTCATTCGGACTCGTGAAAAGTTTAGATAGATTCAATTCTTCATTTCCTCTCACGCCTTCGACAAATCCAAGGTGGGTGATTGGCAATACACTGATTAATAGCCCGGGTATGATCAATCCCGTCAATCCTGAAATATAGGTTAACGCTTTTTCATATTTGTCTACGCTATGCGAGAAAACCAAGAAAGCGCTCCTTATACATAACAGGACCAAAATCAGGCTCGCAGGAACGATCAAGGCTACCCCAATCGGGAAAACCGCACCTGGAAATAAACTGTAAATCGCAATAACAAGACCAACCACAAAAGTATTAGTCACTTCCCAAGTTGGTGATAAATAGCTATTTGCTATCTTCGTAGCATTCGTTTCTTCCTTTTTAATGTAAGTCATTGCCCAGAAGCCAGCGCCAAAATCCATAGAGGCCATGATGGCATAAAGAAAAATAAAGCCCCAGACCAGTGTTATTGCAAGAAGAGCATCACTCATACGCCTTCCCTCCTTTTATGAATTCGAATCGAAAAGCCTTACATCTTTCTGTTCGGCCTTATAAATATCATCCATCACGGAATGACGTTTGAAATAATACAAAAGTGTAAACACGACAGAAACGCATAAAATGATATAAACAATAATGAACATCGTGAATAAAAATCCAAGGTTTTCGTAAGACGTTACTGAATCCTCCGTAGTCAGCATCCTGTATATCGTCCATGGCTGTCTGCCTGTACAGGCAAAAATCCAGCCGCATTCAATCGAAATCACCGAAAGCGGTCCAGCAGCAACAAACATCCAGAGAATCCATTTTGGATAAGTCTCCTTTTTCAACCATTTATTCCATACCAATGCAAACAGTGCTAACGCGATTAACCCTGAACCAATGACGACCATGGCGTTGAATAAGATATGGACATAAAGCGGCGGCCAATACTCTTCAGGAAAATCGTTTAAACCGGTCACGACCGTATCGAAGCTATTTCCAGATAGAAAGCTTAATAACCATGGGAATTCAATTCCATATTTGACTTCCTGGGCTTCCCTATCGGTATAACCGAACAAGGTGAGTCCGGCATGGTCCTTTGTTTCAAACAAACCTTCTGCCGCCGCCAATTTTTCCGGCTGTTCCCTATATAAATGCTGTGTAGTCGCATGACCGTTCAATGCCGTCAAAAAAGAAAAAACCAAACCCAATACAATACTGAGCCTCAGTGCTTTTTGGTGAAAATTAAATTCAGCTGTGCCATATTTATTTTTCAACATCTTATAGGCAGCAACGGCCGCTACGACAAAAGCGCCTGTAGTATAAGCAGTCAGTGCCGTATGTCCTGCCGTCACCAAGAAACTTGGGTTGAAAAATGCTGCCCAAGGATCGACATCAACGATTTCCCCATTTTCAAACCGGAACCCAGCCGGTGTCCCCTCAAAAGCATGGACATTCGAAATCAAAACAGCCGAAGCCATTGCTCCGAAAGCAACAAAGAATAAACTCACGAAACGTGCCCATGGCTTGATTTTTTCAGCAGCATACACATAAATTGACATGAACAGCGCTTCAACCATGAATGCATAAATCTCTATCTGGAATGGAAGCGCCATGACACGTCCAATCACTTCCATGAACCCAGGCCATAATAGTGACAGCTGCACACCCGCAATCGTACCAGTTGGGATCCCGACCCCAAGTAAAACCCCTAATGTTTTGGTCCAGCGTTTAGCCATGACAACATACTGTAAATCCTTTGTCCTTTGATACATCAATTCCGCGGCCAACATCATCATCGGCAACCCGACGCCAATCGTTGCAAATATGATATGTACAGCCATATTCGTCCCGAACATCGCGCGGGCCATTTGTATATGATCCATACTGTCTTCCTTTCTAACCTTTGTCTCTTGGTAGTATCTCCTCTGTAAAGGAAAATATTTAATAATATTCCACAAACTAAGTTTTCATAGGCGGTACTGAAGACAGTATTTTAACTTAATGATGCTTTTGGTTGATTGTTTATTAAATATTCTATCGAGGTTATTCTTGGGATATATTTATATCGGTTGATCGCTTCTCAACCTCGCTTAGATTGCATATATGTACCTCAAATTTATTATAACTGTGCAAATTATCGTCATTTCGTTCGTCACATCAGCAAAGAGAGTAGATTTCACATAGTAGCCCCCGTCCAAACCTTCTGGCTTGCTAGAACAACCAGCGATAATTTTCGCAATTTCCTCAATACCTTTGTTGATGAGTTCTTGAATTGTGTTCCACTGTGGTTTGTAGCTACTGGTCCTAAATATTTTTGCAACATACATGCATTTTTGAGGGTTAAAAGTTATAGAATCCGCCCTTTCAATACCAGAAAGTAGTTGACGATACTTCTCTGAAAATACTATTGCCCTCCATTAGCAGCATCTACATGTAATCACCATAATTCCTTTGCTGTTTCTACAATGGATAAGATTGGGTCAATACTACCCGTTAAAGTTGTTCCAGCCGTTACCACAACTGCATAGGCTTTCTTTCCGTCTTCACACAATTTATTAATCTTTTTCTCTAATTCCGAAATATCCATCTGAGAATTATAATTACCTTTTTAAAGCAACCCTTCCTCTTTAACTTTTAATTTATGGTTCCGCATAACGAACGAGTCACCAAACAATCACTACAACACCAGGAGTGGAATCAAAGATTGCCGCGAATTCTTCACAATCCTCAAAATAACATTCATTTTTATATTTTCTGCACATAAAAAATACACACATACCCTACAATATAGTAGTCTATGTGTGTATTGCGGCCGGCATTGACTTTTGCCTAATTTTAGGAATGATTTTCCTATGTATCAGAATAAAAGCACGGGTACTAGCCTATATATATTCATTTTCAATCCATAGAAAAATCTTCGGCATAAAAAGAACAATATAATACAAAATTGCTTTATTGCAAAAATCGCTCTATGTTTCTAGCAAGCGGACATTGCACTAAAACAAAGGACTTATATAATAAAAAAACTCTACCAGATCTTAGAGCCTTTTTAAACATATGTTCAATAAATAGTACTTTTATGAATAAACCCGGTAAATTTATTAACAAAGATTTCTATCATAAAAAAATAGGATTACTTTGTTATTTAACTAATTACAAATTCTGGATTTTATTTCATTTATTCTGCTTTGCATCTTTTAAACATACAAAATATTCTAAAAATTAAACAGATACCTTTACAAGACTCTTATTTAGATAAATCCATATTCAGGATCCTAATATACCCTTTGGACCTCCTATCAGTCACTTCCTGTGATTAATAAATCATCCTGTAACTGAATTAACACTGTTTCATTACTTACACTTTGATTTTTTGTTACTTCAATTGAAACAACATGACCACTTACACCTGCCTCAATTTCTACTTTTTTATTGTCGGTTGTATGAACTACGATTAGTTTTTCCCATTCATATACATAAGAACCTTGACTAACAAATATGTTTTCAACTTTTCCATAACAAGGACTATAGACAGTTTCAATAACTTTTTTCACCTTAAACACCTCTTTTTCTAATAAAATAGAGATTTCAATTATCATACTCACACTTACCCCCAACCATGTAAGCACTAGAAGCATACCTATTTGATAATATTGTGCTTTTGAAGAAACCTTTTGAAAAGAATTGACTATTATTTCGTAATTTTTGTGCCATTTCTTCTGTCCAATAATAGCCTGATTGTTTTACACCCATTCAAAGTATGAACCGTGATTCCACCAGAACTAAAATATCTTTGGTTGTTCCAACAATTTGACTAATCGCACCCACATACCTCGACTTAACCATTCTAATTCAGAAGAGGACATGTTCGGGCGGATCGAAAACAACACCGCCTTTTCCTCCACCCCAAGGATGATCAAAAACCCCACAACTTAAACTCATCCACATGAATAAAGCAGTTCCTTCTAGTTGTAAACGAACTCCACCCTTTGTACGCCCAACTGCATCATTATGTTGAGAACGAAAGCCGGTGAAAACTTTTATGAACCAACACCCATTCGAACATTCGTACAGGAAGAATGCGAAGAGGTTCTTTCAGTAACTAGTACATTTCGATGTTATAATCCTAACTTTTGAATTACTTTTTTATAATAGACAGGGTTGACCTTAGTAACTCTAATACTTCACTTTGCTTATTATCAGGCTTTTCAGCTTGATCGATTTTGATAAGGATTGCCTCTTACCTTTTTGCACCTCGTAGGTTATAGGTTTTATCTTCTATATGAAAGTTAAGGATAATCTACATTTAAAAACATAGCCACATCTTTACTTTTTTGTTTTCTCTGTTTCCGCATCCTTGCTCTATCTAATGCCGTTTCATGTAATTTTTTTTCTTCTTCTGTCTCCGGAATAACATTTGGAACACGTGTTGGACGTTTATGTTCATCAAGTGCAACAAATGTTAAGAGCGCAGTCGCTGCAATTCTACGTACACTGCTTTTTAAATCTTCAGCAATAATTTTTACAAATACCTCCATTGAAGATGTGCCTGTCCATGCCACATAAGATATAAAACAAACTGAATCCGTTGTACGAATGGGATGTAAAAAGTCAACTGAATCTGTTGAAGCAGTTACACATTCACTTCGACTATGACGTGCTGCAGAAATCGATGCCACTTGATCGACGTCACTCATTAATCGGCCGCCAAATAATGTATTATGATTGTTCACATCATTTGGAAATATACGACTCGTTCTTATCACCCTTGATTCTTTGCAATATTTTGCTTCCATAAACCCGTCCTCCTAAACATGGGACCTGAAATCACCTATGTAAAATTTTAGTATATGGTAATATTATGATACAAATTTGAGCTTTTTATCCTTTAAACACTATCAGCCTACACGGCCTGGTGTTCGAGAATGCGCAGCTTGATTTAAAATATCATTCACCATCTGCTGTTGCTCAAGTTCTTTGTGTAGCATTAAAAGCTCCTCCTGTTCGAGTGAACTGTTGTCATTCTCTTGGAAGGAACCAGACTTTTCATATTGGTGAATCCACCTGTCAAGGGAGGACGGGGTCAGATCATACTCTTCACCGAGCGCTTTCTTTGATTTCCAGTTCCGTTGAAACTGAACCATTAACAATGAAAGCGACTTATTTATCAACAACGTAAATCTTGCTTCTTATACCCTACATTATCAAATGTTTGCGTAATTCTCTCAGGATATCTAAAGTGATTTGGCAATGAGCATTATCTTCCATATCGATTCTCACAAAATTGTTGTATTTTTTGCTGTCTCAAGAATTAGACACATATTTTGAACACAAAAATTCCGATCAATGTCCAAACCAAGTTGGGTCATTTTTACAGATAAATTACTATTTACTCCTACACTATCCATAGCTTCTAACGTTCTGTTGCCTCTATCGCCTCTATTCCTTATTTCATCCCATCGTTCAAAAAGACTGAACACTGCTTCTCTAACTTTCTAAATTAATTTCGACTCCATCATAAATAGTAGTCTTAAGATAGCTAGCTGCCGAAAGAAAGCATCCTCTTTTAACCACAAATCAGCAGCTTTTTCATCTCCTGCACTATTAAATTATCTAAAAATTGAGTATTCCACATAAAGGATAAACCTAGTGGAATATGATAGCAATAATCAATCATGACAAATAATTGAAGATCCTTCATAAATGGTGACCCAATTGGAATAAGATAGCGTACATCACAATATAGAAAGTGTAACAAGAGAGGAGAAAAACACTTTGTCCTTTTTCAATGATCCGCTATCACCCGATCAAATGCTCACTGTGATCAGAAATGGCCTTGGAACTTCCCAAATCCCAAAAAAAATCATTATCATTGGTGCCGGCATGTCTGGGTTGGTTGCAGCATCCCTTTTAAAACAAGCGGGGCACGATGTAACGATATTGGAAGCATCCGGGAGAGTCGGTGGGCGTGTTTTTACCATTCGGGAGCCATTTTCAAATGGTTCCTACCTTGAAGCCGGTGCCATGCGCATCCCGAATTATCATTACTTAGTTGCTGAATACATCAAGAAGTATGGTTTACGAGTCAACACTTTTGTGAATGCGACTCCTAATGATCCCATTTATGCCAATGGAATCAAGACGACCGCTGCTATATATCAACGGAACCCGGATATACTGAGGTACCCTGTAGCTCCCCATGAAAGAGGCAAAACAGCTGAAGAATTACTCAACATGGCAATTAAGCCTGTGACTGACTTCATCATTCAAAACCCACGCAGAAATTGGGAAATAGTCATTAAAGAATTTGATAAATACTCCATGAGCTTCTTTTTGCAGTACAATCCGGTAGGGATAAGTCTATCTACGGGGGCGATTGAAAGCATTAAAGTATTAATGGGTTTAGAAGGATTCCCTGAACTTTCTTTTCCGGCCATTCTTCGGGAGCTTATGCCGCTCTTTAATCCGGACATAAAGTTTTTTGCAATAGAAGGAGGAAACGACCGGCTTCCTTATGCTTTTCTACCGGAATTGAAGGATAATCTAAACTTCAGATATGAAGTGACAAAGATCGTTCAACATGATAATCAAGTAACCATCCATTCCAAACATACTCAAAGCAAAAGACCCTTAACGGTCACCGGTGACCTTGCCATCGTGACTATCCCTCTTCAATTGCTGCAATTTATAGACATTGAACCCAGGAATTCCTTTTCCCATAATAAGTGGAAGGCAATAAGAGAACTCCATTATGCTGCGTCCACAAAAATTGGACTTCAGTTCACACATAGGTTTTGGGAAAAGGAAGGAATTTTCGGCGGTAAATTGACGACCGATTTACCCATTAGATTTTCTTATTACCCCAGCCAAACGAGCAACCAGAGTGAATCCGGTCTCATCTTAGCAAGTTATACATGGGAAGATGATGCCACTTTGTGGGATATACTTCCGGAAAATGATCGTATACAACAATCATTGAAAAACTTGGCAAAGGTCCATGGAACACAAGTATACGACCATTTTTTATCAGGAGCTTCTTATAGCTGGACACTGAATCAGTATGCCTTCGGCGCTTTCTCCATGTTTAAGCCTGGTCAGGAAACGGACTTGTTTCCATACATCCCAACCCCTGAAGGAAGGGTCCACTTCGCTGGTGAGCATACATCAACCGTACCAGCATGGATTGAAGGTGCCATTCAATCCGGCATCAGGGTTGCACATGAAGTGACGAATCTGCCTAGAACATTCGGTGAGCCTTTTTGAATGGACCTTTTCATTGACTAATAAGTAATTATTCAACAAAGAGAACTTGACAAAAAAACCTTCCTATACGGAAGGTTTTTCTTCTTATGACCATTCACTTTATCCCTCCTTTTGAACCGAAGTCTATGACCCTTAAATCCACATCATAATTTATATCGGCTTTACTGAAAACTTCGTCCCAATTCTGCTTGTTTTTCTCCCAAAACTTTGGATGTTGATTTTCCACATAACGATAAAATCCTGCTACACCTGTTTTATATTCATGCTGTAATTTGTATACGATTTTTTCGACATCCTTCTCAACTTCATCCTCGGCAATTCGCTCAATCTCTTTTAAATAGGCTTCTTCAAATGAATTTTCCTTACCATACCAATCTTCCGAAAGTCTTCCTGTGTAACCGACCTTAACATTTATCGTCAAATGATCCCCGTTTAATTCCGTAGTGACTTTCCTCCTTGTCCTTTTGATCACTTCAACACTTAAAGGCTTACCGTGTTGGACCGCTTCGATTATCCCGCCTTTCAAACTTCCGTTCAACCAATTTAAAGCAGCTATATCTTCCTCATTCATGACCCCGACCAACTTTGAATTGTTGATCACCCCTGCACCCTCCAATATTAATTTCCCACCTCTTATATCAACGGCCTGAATGGCAAAGCTTCCATCCGATTGCAAACTTGAGGAAGCTTTGCCCATTGTTAAAGGCGGAAGGATTTTATTCGTTCGCTTCACATTATCTTTCAATTCATAAATTACATTCGAAGGGATTTCCCCATCGTCGGCTATTCCCAAAATTTCTTTTGTTGGTCTCTTTGTTAAATAAACAAGACAACTTCTTCTTGTATTGTTATCTCGTATGGACTGATTAATGATAGCTTCCATAGGCACTTTCTTCAATACATCTTCATTAATGATCAGGATACGCTGATGATTGGTTAAAACCGTATTGGTTATGAGCAAAGAATCCCTTATTGCTTCATGCAACGTTTTGGCACTGACTGTAACATTCTTATATTTTAGTTGAGCTTGATTCTCCTGAACACTACTTCCTGGAGGTACCAGAATTTGCTGTGTTAACTTTATTTCGTCTTTCTTTTTACTATTATCGATTCCCATTCCGACCACAAGGGATAATTCTTCAATATTTTGACTGTCCCAACAGCCTGTAAGCAAAGGAATAAGCAAGATTACCCATAATCTTTTCATCCGCTTCTTCTACTCCTTTTCACTTGAACGATTGCGAATGTAATAATTGGCAAGCCAATCAATATAAAGGGAAATACATAGCCCAGCAAATCGCTCAGTTTAAAAATCTCGATTGTATTTTTAGGGATTTTGGCAAGAAAAAAAATGATTGGAACCAAAACAATAAGGTTCGTTGAATATGAATTGTTGAAAATTTTCGTCAGTCCTTCTGCTGCGAAGTAATAGTAAATTGCATGTGTACAAAAGAACTGAAGAATCCAGGTGATTAAGAGAAACAGCTCTAAACGCTCTATAAATATCCCTTTTACTTCATACGATTGAATAAAAGAAATGGTTGGCCATGTAACAGCTTTGACTTCAGGTACAGTCAGTGTAGCGACTACCAGAACATATGTAATCACATATAATATCATCGGTATGAAAAAACCGATTAAAGCGCCACTTTTTACCTTGTTTTGATTTTTAACGACGCCAAACAAAAAGATGAATAGTTCAATTCCAAAAAAAGACAAAGCCCCGGAGCCCATTCCTTTCATCACAGGGAGAAACCCTTTTCCAAGAACAGGCTGCAGGTTTTTTATATCGACTACTTTAATACTGAACATATAAATGAACAAAACGATGACAATTGTCAGAGGAAGAAAGAAGACGCACACCTTTGCAATGGCTTTAATTTTGCCTGTCAATAGATGGACACTCGCTAAAATCAATGTGAGCATCAATATTTCAACCGGCGTATCCTCCAACAAATAAAAGCGGACCATTTCACTCATCGCAAGCACTTCAAAGCTGGCCACACCTATAAAGTAAAACACCACGATCAACCCAATAATTTTGGAGAGCCACTTTCCATAGGCCTCCTCCATATATTTGTAATAGTTAGCCACCTTATGTTTTTTTAACAGTACAACCAATAAGCTTAAGAAAAGGGCAATAGCGATCCCATTAAAAATCAAGACGATCCATCCATCGGCAGAATTAACTTTTTCCGTTATCGTCCTTGGAAGCGTAAGCATCCCAACTCCTAACATGGCGCATGAAATGATCGAGGCCAATTCCCCACTAAGAATTTTGCCGTCTGCTTGGCTCAAGATAATTCTCCCCCTTTTTTCCGCTTCGGTAACCGGAGGAACGCGTCCTTCCAAGTCTTTTTACCGATAAAATCCGTTGGTTGAAAATAAGGTTCTTGAAAGCTAGTCAATTTCGACAAATGGCTGATAACGATGATAAAAAATAAAGTGGTTCCATATAGGCCTAGAACGGCGGAAAAAATCATCGCCCCGAACCTTAATGCCCTGAATGCCAGTCCAAAGCTATATTGTGGTACCGTAAAAGAGGTAATCGTCGTAATCGCAACGATTATGACCATGAGGGAACTCACAATATTCGCTTGAACGGCTGCTTGTCCAATAATGACACCACCAACCAATCCAACCGTTTGCCCAATGGGCGCCGGGAGGCGAATGCCTGCTTCACGAAGCAGTTCAATCGTCAATTCCATGATGATCGCTTCAACAAAAGGCGGAAATGGCACGTTCTCCCTAGTACCAGCGATGGTCATCGCTAGTTCCGTCGGCAGTAATCCAGGATTGAACGAAACCAAAGAGATATAAATTCCTGAAAGAAAAACGGTAATAAATAAAGAAAAGTAACGAAGGACACGTAGAAAAGAACCCGCTACCCACCTTTCATAATAATCATCAGGTGACTGCAGCAGCATCGTAATCGTCGTAGGTGCCATCAATGCAAATGGCGAGCCGTCAACCATGATGACCACCCTTCCCTCCTGCAATGCCGCCAATACTTTATCCGGACGCTCCGTATTCTGGATCTGTGGGAAAGGGCTAAACGATGTATCTTCAATTAATTCTTCAAGCATCCCCGAGTCTTGGAGATCGGTAGCTTTTACTCCATTAATCCGATTATTCACTTCTTTTAACAAAGAATCGCTTGCTTTTCCTTCATAATAGATCAATGCAACTTCCCGCTTTTCAAGCGTCCCTAACTTCTGTTGTTTGACGATTAGGTTGGGATGGTTTGAATATTGTCTTATCAAGCCGATATTTTCCTGGAGACTTTCGATAAACCCAAGCTTCGGTCCACGGACAACCCTCTCTGTCGAAGGTTCACTCAGTGTACGAATTTTCTCCTTTTCCAGATTCAAGACATAACCATTTGTTATTCCATCTATAAATAAAAGTGTTTTCCCGTCAAAAATATGCTCTTTGGCTTTTTCATATGTTTCAACATCTTGTTCCCTGACTGCACAGATTTTGGAAATGACCAGCTTCTCGATGTAAACCGGGTGCCTTGATTCGACCTGCGCAGCGGATAAATCTAGGACTATATCTTTGAATGCTGGATAATTCATCGTTCCATTGACAAATACAAATATTCCTGAAACTTCATAACCGGGAATGAATATCTGTTTAAAAACTACATCATCCTGCATATACAATTCAGATTTCAATTTTTCCTGCTTTTGATCCAATCTTATATGCAAGGGTGTACTTTCCATGGTGAACTCCTTTGGTTAAATGCGTTTTATTGTATCAGTTTCCTCTATTTTCAATTTTTTTATTCGAACAGGAAATGGCGACAGCTTTTAGACAAAGGATTCTTATAATGTATTCCCTTTCCTAAACGAGCATCCTTAACAATCCAAAATGGTTAATATGTAATTTAATTGCAAATGATAGGTTAACAAGCTTTAGTTTAGAGGTGACAGCATTGTTTAACCGCGGAAAGTTCAAAAAAAAACCTAATCAACCAAACGATAAAAATGATGAATTAAATAAAGTTTCGGATGTAAGAGATCTATTCAATACGCTTTCTTCATCTAATGATTTCATAAACCATCAAGGAACATATAATGGTGTAGGCTATTGGGTGTCTTTTTATCGCTCTTTAATTGATGCACAGGAACTTCATAAAAGTGTTCTTTCTGTCATCCCGACTCTGGAAGCGATAAATTTGGAGCAAATTAAAGAAAACGTTCCTATAGAAAATACACTTATCACCAATACCAAGGTTGTAATCGAAGAAAGGATCATGAGAGGCGAAATTGCCATTCGTTTAGATGCGAATCTTGATGAATGCCTATTAATCAATGTTGCGGCCCAACAAGGAAGGCAAGTTGATAAACCTGAGCTTGAATTTGGAATCATAAGTGCTCAAGAAGCTTTTGTCGAGGATATTGATATCAATCTGAATCTAGTCAGAAAAAGGCTGCCTATCCCTGGATTACAAGTAAGTGAATTGACTGTGGGGTCCTTGTCTAAAACGAAAGTGGCGGTTTTATCTATAAAAGGAATCGTTGATCAGGAAAATGTCGATAATGTTATCCAAAGGATCAATGACATAGAGTTTGATGAAATATTGGATGGGTCCTATCTCGCTCAAATGCTTTATGATGATTCAAATACCATATTTCCCCTTTTTTTAAATACCGAAAGGCCTGATCGTATCGCAAGTGCATTGGCTGAAGGTAAAGTAGCTATGTTAATCGATAGGTCGTCCTCAGCACTTATTACACCAACCATTTTGCTGGAATACTTCATCACCATGGAAGATTATAATATGCCATGGATTCCGGCATCTGCTTTCCGTTTATTAAGGATATTCGCGGTCGCTTTTTCGATATTTGCCACTCCTATTTATGTAGCGGTGCTGACTTATCATTATGAACTGATTCCTAAAGATCTTTTGGAAACGATCGTCACTTCAAGGAACTTGATACCTTTTCAGCCTTTGATCGAAGCCTTATTTTTAGAGATCTCCATTGAGTTATTACGTGAAGCTGCTGCCAGGCTGCCAACGAAGGTAGGTCAGACATTAGGTATCGTCGGCGGTATCGTTATCGGTCAAGCTGCCGTTGTAGCAGGTTTGACCAGTAATATCTTATTAATCATCGTTGCCCTCTCAGCACTGGCATCTTTTGTTACGCCTATTTATAAAATGGGTAATGCCATTAGGGTACTGCGGTTCCCCTTTTTAGTGGGGGCCCAAATATGGGGACTGCTCGGGATTACGATTGCGGCCGTGTTTTTGATGACCCACCTTATCAAATTAACGTCAATGGGACACCCGTACCTAGAACCGATATACCCATTTCGTATGCAAGATTGGAAAGATAGCTTTGTCAGGCTTCCTTTTAATTTTTTTAAATCCAGACCTGTAAATTTACGTCCTGATGATATACACAGACAGACACAGCCAAAAAAAGCAAGAATCAAAAAAAATGATTTTAATGAATGATTTACATTTAAATGAGGTCCTATATGAACCAAGCTGGAGTTAATGAAAAGTATAAGGTATCACCGTTCTATGTGTTTTTTTTAGTGCATTCCATGCAAACCGGAGTAGGCGTTTTAAGTTTTCAAAGAGTTTTAGCGAAGACAACGGGAACAGATGGCTGGATTTCGATACTACTAGCCGGCCTGATCGTTCATATATTGATTTGGGTCATATATAAAATCTTCAGTATCGTTCCTGGTGATATCATTTCTGCCAATAATCATGCATTCGGGAAATGGATGGGGAATTTCTTTAGTCTATTATTCATCCTTTACTTTTTGATCCTTGGGATGACAGTCATGATTAGCTATATAAACGTCATACATGTGTGGATGTTTGAAGAGGTACCATCTTGGGCGTTTGCTTTAGTATTCCTGATCCTGATTTATTATATAAATACGGGAGGTTTCCGAACAATTACGGGTATTGCCTTTTTAAGCGTCAATATGACATACTGGCTTTTATTTGTCCTATTCTATGCCATGAAATACTCTGAATTCATCAATTTGCTTCCTGTTTTCCACCACACTCTATTGGATATATTGAAAGGAACAAGAAGTACTTCATTAACGATGCTTGGTTTTGAAATGATCCTGATGTTTTATCCGTTCATCAAAGATGCTAAAACTTCACAAAAATATGCTCATGGAGGGGCCTTAACAACCACTTTAATAACCGTATTCGTTTATTTGGTTTCACTGGTTTTTTATTCACAAAAACAGTTGGAACTGACTATTTGGCCAACACTGTCATTGACCAGCATTGTCGAATTGCCCTTTATCCAGCGATTTGAATATATAGACGTTTCTTGGTGGGCCATCGTCATCATACCCAACATGACCATCGCCTTGTGGGCTGCAAGCCGAGGTTTCAAGCGTATATTCAATGTTCAGCAAAAGTATCCATTATGGGGGATGTCCATTATTATCCTGCTTACCAATATTTTTGTTTTTGATGTCGATTCACTATATATATTGAATAAAATAATCAATCCATATGGCGTACTCTTCCTTGTTGTATACTTGCCACTTCTTTTGGTCATCATCTATATAAAGAAAATGAGGAAACAGAAATGAGAAAATTTTTTCTTATTATCTTGGCTTTCCCCCTCCTTTGCAGCTGTGCCCAGCCAAGGGTGGTTGACGAAGTCAATATGTCCCAAGCCATTGGCTACGATATACTCAAGAATGATCATGTCGAAGGAATGTTCGTCATCCCTATCTTCCAACAGGATAAGATGGGTAAATATCAAATTTTAAGTGGAACATCGACGACAACGAGTGATGTCCAGGCTGTCGTTTCAAAAAAAGCAGATAAGCCGGTGTTACTTGGACAGACACGCATCATTTTATTTAGCGAGAAAATGGTTCGTGAAATCGGAATAACAGAACTAACCGATTATCTCTACCGTGAGCCGCAACTTGGAAACAGGGTCATTTTGGCTGTCGTTGAAGGAAAGGTCAAGGATGTAATAAATACGAAACCACCAAATACGAATGTGAATATTGGAATCTTTTTATCGGATTTGATTAATCAACAGAATGAAACAGGGAACGGACCGGATACTAACCTCCATCTTTTTTTAGGAAACGCTCTAGAAGCTGGCGGCGATTCGTATCTTCCTTTGATTAAATTAATGAATAATGAAGTTGCGGTTTCTGGAGTCGCACTATTTCATGAAGATAAGATGGTCACTAAAGTTCGAACGGGTGATATGTTCATTTTTAAATCATTAGTTCAACATCATAGACGGGGAGTATACAAATTCAAATTAAAAGACAAGAAAAGAAGCGATATCGTAGTGGAAAGTATCCGAAGCGGTTCAAGTTATGAAGTATCCGAATCAGAGAGCAGTCCCTCGATCACGATTAAGATCAAAATTAAAGGACAGATCAAGGAATCCATGCGAAGTGAAAACCTTACCAATAGAAAGATGATAAAAAAAATTGAACAGGATATGGAAGATGATTTAACCAGGCACGCAAACCGCCTTATTAAAGATTTTCAGAAAAAATCCCTTGACCCGATTGGCTTAAAGGAAAAATACCACGCCAAAAATAAAAAAATGACCTATGAACATTGGAAAAAGATTTATCCGAAGATGGACATTAATATAGAAACTACAGTTGACATCATCCAAACCGGGGTCTCTGAATAATTTAATAATAGGAATACTTCTTACCTGCTGACAGTAAGTAACTTTACGACTGAACATATCTCTAAAATAGTAAACATAGGTTCCCTTCTCACCTGACATTCCAGGTGAATATTCCTGTCCCAGGCTGTCGAGAAACCATTGACAGCCTTTACTAATTTCAATTCACTTCGATATGACACCGGGGGTATGCTCCTGCGAAAGGACATCGGAGCATGTGTGTTTTCGAACTACACGTTCGCGCACTTTACAGTGAAAGCGGATGGGCTGAATATTCTTCAGCCCATCGTAAAAACTACTACCATATATTAAATATGCTACAAGGTAACATTCATCTTGCTGGTGGTCATCTCAGTTATTTAACTTGAATGTCATATGCTTTTGAATTAGCAAGAATGGTAGTTAACCGAATCAATGAAGAAGTATTAAAAGCCCACTTCTAAAGTAGGGTAAAACAGATTAATTACCCCTCGATGCTTTTATTAATAAAAGGAGCTGACTTTATGAAAAAAACTTTGAAATCAATCATCGCTACTTCTGTAATAGGTATAAGTGTAATCTTGGGATTCTCTTTTGCTTCCGCAAGTAGCGAAAAAGATGAATTGAACTCAGAAAAAGTGACCTTCTTTGGGTCCCCAACTTCGGCGATTTCCAGTTCAGTTGCTATACCTCAAGATTATAGCCGGTTAGTGTTTAGTGGAACAGTAGCTCCTCTTTTAAAAAAAGATGGAAAAACTATTTATGAGAGATATGGCAATACAGAAAGGCAGGCAATCGGAATCTTAGAGAAATTAAAAGCAGATTTGAAAACAAAAGGACTTTCCCTCGCTGATGTAACCTATCTGCGTGTGTATGTCGCGCCAGATCCAAATAAAGAAGATACACCAGACTACCAAGGTTGGTTTAATGCCTACGATCTGTTCTTTAACACAAAAGAAACTCCGGTGAAAACAGCTCGTTCAACAGTAGGGGTGGAAAGTCTGGTTTCTCAGGATTATCTGATTGAAATTGAAGCAGAAGTAGCCTATAAAAATAAAGGTAAGTTAAAATAAGAAGTTAGACTTTTGTTCTTTTATCGTATCAATTCTGACAACTCCTCCTGGTTTCATCTCGGATATCCTGGTCATTATTCCTTTACTGGTTCTTTACGAACTGAGTGTCACTATCTCCAAGCTTGTTTATGACAGAATCTATTCAACCAAGTTCCAGTTTAATTAATCAAAGTGTTTTAGTGAAACTCTATATTTCCGCCTCTAATGTACCTACAATCCTAAAGGAAAGGAATTGAAAATACAAAACGCTCGAAAACTTTTCTACTTAATATAAAACACCTTGAATACAAAGAGAGACAGGAACATATCCCTGTCTCTCTTTCGATTAATCAATCATGAAAATTCGTTCCATCCGTCACTTCTTTGACGATGCCAGCATTTATGACAAAGTCACCGAAATGCTCTCCTTGCTGTCGTTCTTTCGCATAACGGGAAAGAAGTACACGCAGCTCTTTTAATATCTCTTCTTCACCGATGTTTTCACGGTACATTTTGCTTAATCGGCTTCCGTCGAATGCAGCACCAAGATACATATTATATTTGCCAGGTGCCTTACCGATAAAACCAATTTCCCCGAGTGCATGTCTGGCACATCCGTTCGGACAACCGGTCATGCGAATCGTGATTTCTTCGTTCCTCAGCCCGTTTTCATCAACGATGGTCTCGACTTTATCAAGCAGAACCGGCAAATAACGCTCTGCTTCGGCCATTGCCAACCCGCATGTTGGAAGCGACACGCATGCAATCGAGCTGCGTCGGAGTGCCGAATGATGTGCACCATCCGTCAAACCGTATGTTTCAAGCAATTCTATGATCTTTTTCTTTTTCTGACTTGACACATCTGCAATGATCAGGTTTTGATTGGCCGTCAAACGGAAATCACCCGTATGGATTTTTGCGATTTCGCGCAAACCGGTCATAAGCTTATAATCATTGATATCGGCAATTCGTCCACCCTCAACAAATAGAGTAAAATGCCATTTTCCTTGCATGCCTTTTACCCATCCATAGCGGTCACCATTATTTTCAAAATGATAAGTTCTCGCTTCCTCTAGCTTCCATCCTAAACGATTTTCCAGTTCAGCCTTTACAGGTTCGAGCCCAAGCCTGTCAACCGTATACTTGAACCTTGCATTTTTCCGAACGGATCGGTTTCCGTAATCCCGCTGAATCGTAATGACTTTTTCTGCCACAGCCAGTATTTTGTCTGGCTGGCAAAAGCCGATTACCTTGGCTAGTTGAGGATATGTCGCCTTGTCACCGTGAGTCATTCCCATACCGCCGCCGATCGCCACATTAAAACCAACTAGTTTTCCATTTTCAACAATTGCTATGAAGCCAAGATCTTGGGAGTAAACATCAATGTCATTGGATGGAGGGACGGCAATGCCTATTTTAAATTTCCTTGGCAAATAAAGCTTTCCGTACATAGGTTCGACTTCCTCCACTTCAGGAGTACCAACCACTTTTTCTTCATCCAGCCAGATTTCATGGTACGCCCTTGTACGCGGCAATAGATAATCACTCAATTTTTTCGACCATTCATATACTTCGGAATGGATTTCGGATTGAAATGGAATCGAATTGCACATTACATTCCGGTTTACATCTCCGCATGCAGCGATTGTATCAAGCATGGAAGCATGGATTTCCTGAATGGTTTTTTTCATATTCCATTTTAAAATACCATGCATTTGAAACGTCTGCCTTGTTGTCAATTTCAAGGTTCCGTTACCGTATTTCTGAGCAAGGTCATCCATAACAAGCCATTGAGATGGCTGGGCAACCCCGCCAGCCATACGGACACGCAACATAAATTGATAAGCAGGCTCCAGTTTTTGTTTTTGACGCTCATTGCGTAGATCCCGATCATCCTGTAAATAGCTGCCGTGATGTTTCATTAGTCGATTGTCATCATCCGGAATACCGGCGCTGATCCGATCCTGCATCACTTTTCCAAGTGTACCCCGCAAATAATCGCTTTTTTCTTTAATTTGCTCAACATCACTAGGCGGGCCTTCTGGTGCTTTCAATAGTGGGTTCACCATGTTGTAATCTCCTTTTCATCCAAATTTCAGTACACATCACGTTGATAGCGTTTATTCTGTTTCATTTCTTCAAGATAAGCTTGCGCATCAGCATGACTCATATTGCCTTCTTTTTCAATAATTTCAATAAGCGTATTATGGACGTCATGTGCCATGTTCTTCTCGTCACCGCAAATATATACAGCTGCCCCTTCTTGAAGCCATTCGTATAATTCACCGCTTTGCTCGCGCATCCGGTTTTGAACATACACTTTTTCTTCAATATCACGTGAAAAGGCAACATCCATCTTCGTAAGTAAACCTGTTTTCAACCACTTTTGCCATTCAGTCTGATAAAGGAAATCCGTCACGAAATGCTGATCGCCGAAAAACAGCCATGTCTTCCCTTTCGCATCCGATTCTTCGCGATCCTGGATAAAGGATCTGAATGGAGCAATGCCCGTTCCCGGTCCAACCATGATAATCGGAGTGTCTGGGTTCTTCGGCTGCTTGAAGTTCTGGTTATGCTGAATGTAAACGGGCAGCAAGTCCCCTGGCTGTAATCTGTCCGCACATAAAATGGAGCAGACACCATTTCTTTCCCGACCGTGACTTTCATAACGGACAGCTCCGATTGTTAAATGCACTTCATCCGGATATGCGGATAAGCTACTCGCAATCGAATATAAACGGGCTGGCATTTTCCGGAGGATTGATACGAACTCTTGCGCCGATTCACCCCATGAACCAAAATCACGGACAAAATCAAGCAAATCACGGCCTTCACGATATTCTTTTAATCTTTCTTCATTACCTGGCACTAAAAGCTCCTTTAAATCCTCGTTACCTGAAAGCTGGGCCGCTTGTTCAATGAGTGATTTTGTCAAAACCGTAATTTCAAAATCGGAGATGAGCGATTCCCTAAGCTGACGAAGTTCTCCCTGCTTATTTACCTTCACGGTTTCTTCAGGGTCCCAATTGAGTTCCTTAAGAAGCATATCCACTAACTCCGAATCGTTTTTCGGATAAATACCAAGGCTGTCACCAGGTTCGAATGTAAGACCTGAGCCCTCAAGAGATAACTCAAGATGATGTGTCTCTTTATTGGAGCCACGGCCGTTCAAATTTATATTTTCCAGCACTTCCGCTTTAAACGGATTCGTTCTCGAATACGTTTGTTCACCTACTGAAGTTGTCGCTGCGGGAACTTCAGCAACAGAATTGCCTTGCCCTTCATTTAAACTAGAAATGACTCCTTCCAGCCATTCTCCAGCCGGCTCATCATAATCAAGGTCACAGTCCATTCTCGGAAATAACCGTGTCCCGCCAAGTTCCTCCAAACGTTTATCGAATTGTTTTCCCGTTTCACAGAAAAACTCATATGAGCTGTCCCCAATCGCCAATACCGAAAAGCGGAGACCTTCAAGGCTTGGTGCCCTCCTGCCATGAAGGTACTCATGGAAAGACAATGTATTATCCGGCGGATCACCTTCTCCATGCGTGCTAACGGCAATCAGAAGATTTTCGATTTTTTTCAAATTGTTGACTTTAAAGTCACTCATGGATGAAATGGTAACCTGAAAGCCATTTCCCTCAAGCTTACTCGCTGCATTTTCTGCCAGCCCTTGAGCATTGCCCGTCTGTGAACCATAAAGAATGGTCACCTCTTTTGATATTGTCTTCCCGCCGCTTTGAGCTTCCAATACCGGGGCGTCGGCTGAACTCATATTCGAAACTGACAAAGATGCAGTCAGATAACCGCTCAACCAAATTTTTTGTGTTTCTGTCAAGCTAGGCAGCAGGCTGTTAAGGAGCTCTGCCTGCTCTTGATTAAAGGGACTGTTATTTACCTGAAGTTGCACGATTTCCACCTCACAAAGGGATATTAACTTATCTTAGTTGACTATTATGTATAACGAGTAGGTCTAATCATTTTTATTTCATTCCATAAATTAATTAACTCGTTTACTCCTATAGACCAAGTCGGTTTTAATTGCAAAAAAATTTAAAATACAGTCTTATAGGTTCATAGCACGCAACAAATAATAAAATTAGGTTATAAAGTACAATAGCTTTACCCAGCCTATACTCTTCCTAAAATAAGTTTCTCATTAAAACTTTACTGGAAGGCACATCATTAGTAAAATATATATAATTTATTGTAACTATTAAGAATATTAATAATAAGGAGAAATTTCTATGTACTATGATGCTCTAAAAACATTTGTGACCCTTGTGGAAGTCAAGAATTTTACAAAAACAGCAGAAATTCTTCTAATGTCGCAACCAAGTGTTAGTTTGCATATAAAAAAATTAGAAGAAGAGTTCCAAACCAAATTATTTCTCCGTTCTCCTAAATTTCTAAAAGTCACCTTAACTGGAGAAATTCTTTACGACCGGGCCAAGCAAATGATCACAATCTATGAACAGACCAGACAAGACATTCAGGAACACGATAGGTCCATCAAGGGCGAATTAAAGATAGGGGCAAGTTTTACAATAGGAGAGTATATTCTTCCTTCTTTACTCATCGACCTTCAAGAGGACTATCCTGAACTTGAACTTCAAGTCGTAATTGGAAACACGGAAGAAATCGTTCAAGCCGTTCGGCTTTACAAAGTGGATATTGGTTTAATCGAAGGTCAAACTAATGAAAAGGAGCTTTCTGTTCACCCATTCATGCAAGATGAGCTATTCATTGTGTCTTCTAACAATCATGAACTCTCTAATAAAGATGAAGTGGAAATTACTGATTTACATGAGCAAGCATGGGTAACCAGGGAAGTTGGATCTGGTACACGTGAATACCTTAACCACGTCATACGTTCAAATGGATTGAAAATTAAATCGATACTTACAATAAGCAGTAATCAAGGAATTAAAGAAACACTTATAAAAAACGGCGTAGGGCTGGCTCTGCTTTCCCAAAGTGTTATTGAAAGGGATGTACAAAATAAAATCCTTTCTATTATTCAGGTGAAAAATGAATCCTTTAACAGAACACTTTCGTATGTCTATTCCCCAATCATGAAAGATAAAAAGAATGTCAAGACTTTTATAACTGAATTAAACAAAAAATGGCCTATGAAAGCAAAGCCGAAAGTATGATCATTGGGGAGAACGCAGTCTCATTAATGATGGAAACCCCTTTACCTGACAGCAAAACGCATATATTAAACGGCATGAGAGTTCTAACCAAAAAAGTCGATCCACTATACATGAACTGCCCCCCTATTGTTTGACACACTAAAACATTGGAGGTGCAGTTCAACATTAAGGAATCGACTTTTTTATATCTTCTTATGCACTAACACCCTCTATCGGGTAAACTTCTTCTGAATTAGGCCCTTAATTGGCATCGCCAGTCTTAGATACAAAATCAACCTTTACTCGGAGGTTGAAAAACATACGCTTTATGTCGTAATTACTGACTTTACTAATCCACTTGCTATAGAATCCTAAATTAAACACCAAATGATAACACTCGATTTTCTTTGCTCCCTCTATTTATATATAAAAGTAATTATTATTTGAAAGGCTCCTGTTTTTTTGTTCGGGAAAAAAGCCATAGTTTCACCAAAGAATGACCTTAAATCTTTTACTTCAACCTTATCAATGATTAACAAAAAGGGAATTTCTCCCAAAAAAAGAACCGCAATGTTTTAAACTCCATAAAATCGAATATTTTGAGCTTATTTATTTTGCGAAAGCCCCTTTTTTTTTGAAACTCTATTATATCGCAAGGAAAGGTCTAACACATTAACTTATAAACAATTGGGTATACGAATAAATAGAGGATTCTTCATATATTGATTTTTGTTTTCCTTGTATAGATAAAAAATAACAACTTTTGTATGGGAGCGGGTTTTATGAATATTGAGATTAAAGAAGCAGCGATTGAACAACTATTAAAAGTGGATTATAAAGAGAATGAAGGTGTTCGTATCGAAGCCATCTATGTTGGAAGCTGTTCGATTTATGTGGAACACGAATTGAAAATTGATAATAAGAACGAAGATGATGAGAGATTCATAATTGATGGGGTACCCATATTAATATCAAGTGAGTCTAAAAAGCATCTTCCGGATAAAGTCTTTCTTAACTACAGTGATGGACTTGGATACAAATTATATTCAGACGAAGAAACATTGAGATATAATCTCCAGTTGAATAGAGTGAATTAAAAAAATGAACATAGTAAAAAGCCCTTCTGTTTTAGTTGGGCTTTTTGTGTTTATACTCAGAGAATTTATCATCGGCATTTACCTAAAGTGATTTTTATTTTCCCATGGGATGGAACTGCACTACCATTAGCAACTGATTTTTGAGTAATTTATTTCCCCACTAGTTATAATCACAAACATTAGATTAAATTATCACAAATTTAAAATATGACCATTGGTCATTTAATCCCATATTTAGGGTCTAATATATTGTTATTCTATTATTTAGATAATTTTTCAGCTCAGCCAAAATCTAAAGCAAGTATTGTCTAATAGGCTTCCGCAAAAAGGTTGCTTCAGCAACCTACCTTATTGAAGTAAAGCACCCTTTTGAATAACCAAATCTGCCCCGATAGTTACATAAAGAAAAAGCTGCCTTAAAGACAGCTCTGATCTTCAGCTAAACCAGCTAATAGGATGTCAATATCTTTCTCTAATATTTTCATTTCCCTTATGATATACTATTTTTGTTCATGACAGATAACCCTCCAAAACCCTTTTGGAAGGATTTTTCTCTGTTTCACAAAACCGTTAATTAGGCTAAATCTAGTAACGTTTCTTTTCTCTTTAATAAAGCGTAAATCCAGTGAGGCAACTTATTAATACAGGCAACGATTGACACTTTGGCAGGTTTACCTTCTGATTTTTTCTTATCATATAATGCTTTAAGTTTTTGTTCCTTGAACTTCTTATGTCGCAAAGTACGGCAAGATACAGAGAATGACGTAGTCTGCTCGAACCTCTTTTAGTCATACGATTTATGGTTGCCGTAAACTTACCCGATGAGTGAACACTTGGATCTACTCCAGCGAAGGCAACCAGTTTTTTCGGATGATTAAACCGATCGATTTCACCAATTTCAGATATAATCGTGGCTGCGATTTTTTCTCCTATACCGGGAATCGATTGGATAATCTTATATTCTTCCATTTCATTTGCCAGGGTCACTATTCGATCTTCCAAATCAGAGAGGTGTCCCTGGTAATGAAAAAGCAACTCAATATACATACGAAGATTGATTACGTGACTTTCATACATGTTTTTTGGAAATGGATTTCGAGTTGCGGAGTCCATTATTTTTTTTGCTTTTCCCCATGCCATTCAGCTGATCGGCTAATGTTTTGTCTAAGCTTGATGGGTATGTGGCAGTACCCATTAAGGAACTAAAGGGACAGGATACTTTAAGAAGGATTTTATTCTGGGACACAAAGCATCCTTACGCCTGCAAATGAAGGGGGTGGTGAAGGCGGGAATCCCCCTTCAATCACTTCTATTAATGAATCAAATCATAACATGCTGATCAAGTTTAATAGGACTGTTTCTTCTCACAGATTCAATACTAGCTAGTGCAATTTTCAAAGACCATCGAGCATCTTCCGCAGTTACTAATGCTGGTTTATTATGAATCACACAGTCTACGAAACCTCTTAATTCTGCAATATAAGCATCAAACAATAAATCTTGATCATATCGACATGTATTAAAACTTACCCCGTTATGATTATATCTCGTCATGCTAGATTCACGGATTCCCCCTGCAGTAAGCATACCTTCAGATCCGAAAACCTCTGCCCTCACATCATAACCATATACTGCCTGGAAATTCGCTTCTGCAGTTGCTATCGCACCATTATCAAATTTTATCGTAACAACAGCAGTATCTAGTAATCCATTACACTTTAAATCAGGACGAATTAATGCATCTGCCACCGCATACACCTCAACAGGCTTTGCACCAGGATTCAAATACATTAATGCATCAAAGTCATGGATTAAGGTTTCTAAAAAGATCGCCCATTCTGGAATTGATTCCGCTCTATTTAGCTTTGGATCTCTTGTTGTAGATTTTAACAATTGTGGCATACCAATTTTACCAGATACAATTTCTTCATGGGCAGCTTTAAAGCCTTTTTCAAACCTTCTATTAAAACCAACTTGAACCAAAATATTACTTTTTTCACTCGCTTGAACAATTTCGTTTGCTTCTTTTAAATTAACAGCCATAGGTTTTTCACAAAATACCGCTTTACCTTGTTTAATAGCAGCAAGGACATGACTAGCATGTGTACGTGCTGGTGAAGCAATCACCACGGCGTCTATTTCAGGATCTTGAATTAATTCCATCGGATCTGTGTATGCTTTTGCATTTATGTCTAATTGATTTATAAATTTTTCTGCAGCACCAGGAGCAGGAGCTGCAACCGCATATAATTTAGTTTGTGGTAAGCGATAGGCAAGCGTCTCCCCATGAAAAGCTCCCATTCTTCCAGCACCAATTAGACCAACATTTAGTTTATTCATAAAATAACCTCCTGAGAATTTATGTAGTATATACATTTACCTATTTAGGAAAGTCCCTGCCTTCAATTCGAAGTGTGATTAGCACCCTACGAAAACAAGGTAAATCCATTTTCCTCACCCTCAAAGAATACAGCGAGACAGGAACGATTGCATGGTATTTTACTCCCTGGAAGATAGGGACTGTCGCTTAATAGTCTCTATTTGTCTTGTATATCTTTAGGCAGCCTGAGTTGTTACGTATGCTTATTTTTAGATTAGATAACTTCCCCTTCTCAAATACTTCATTTCTTTTGTCAGCTCATCATTTTTTTAAAAGAGCTGCTCCTTAGATTGACGGACATAGGACAGGTTCCCTAATGATAAATTTACAAATGTTTCTTTTTCAATAGACTTAAAACACGCCTCAATAACCTTCATATTTTGAATGGTATCTTCTAAAAGATCCACTTGCATTTTCCCTTCTATTATTAATTGAGAGAAATACTCTACTTCTAACGTGTATTGCTGTCCGTATAAATCTTCTACCCTATAATTTCCACTTTCACCAACTATAACAATATGCGCATTTCCATTTTGAGGTATAAAGGCTCTTGGCGCTTGAACGGTGCCTTTTGTCCCAATAATTTCATATTGACCCACTCTTGTTCGGTCCATTGCAGCATCAAACTCTGCTATGATCCCATTTTCAAGCTCAATTATTCCCGTTACTGACATATCTACTAGCTTAGATATGTCATTTTGAGTTGAAGCAAAAACCCGTTTAGGTTCGGTATTTAAAATTTTTCTAATTGAATGAATACAGTAACAACCGACATCATAGATACTGCCCCCGCCTAATTTTTGATTCATTCGAATATTTCCAATTTGATCATCAAGGAAAAAAGAAAGGCTCACCCTCATAATCTTTACTTCACCAATTTCACCGGAAGCTATAATTTCTTTTACTCTTTTATGTTGTGGGTGAAATTGATACATAAAACCTTCCATAAACATAACGCTATTTTTCTTACAAACTTCGATCATTTCTTTTGCTTCTATTACAGTCAAGGCTGCGGGTTTCTCACAAAAGACATGCTTCCCTTTCTCAGCTGTTTTCTTTACCCAGGTTGAATGGAGTGCATTTGGCAAAGGAATGTAAACTGCATCGATATCTGGATCATCTAACAACTCCTCATAAGTCCCGTAAATCTTAGGAATCCTAAAATTTGAAGCAATTTCGTATACTTTATTATTTGAACTAGCGATTGCAACCACTTCTGCATTAAATGCATCCGTAAATGCTGGAAGTAATTCATCTTGAGCAATGAACGCAGTACTTAAAATTCCCCAACGAACTTTTGTAGCCATTCTTCCAACTCCTTTCATTAAATGTTTTTGTTTTGCGAATAGGAGGGATTTATCAAGCCTTGAACCCATCTGGTCTTTCTACTTCTCCAAACTAAAGTTTCACAAGCTTGAACAGGAGTATTTCACCAAAAAAAGCTGAGATATCCCCCTTATCATTTCTGCTTTTTTCTAAGAATCATCGGTAACCGAAGGTATTGAAGTAAAAAACTTTTTTAATTACATGCTGAGTAAGGTGCACTTTATCTATTTTAAGATACGCAGGGCTTCGCTAATTTTTCTTTTTGATGCAAAATACCATTATGTAATCGGTTTCTTTTTTTTATACATTTAATGATTGATGATTTTTTCTATTAATATAGCTGATTATATAAAAACATATAATAAAAGTAATTGGGTTTTGAAGACATGTTTTTACACTTTAAAGACATCCTTTTAAAGAAGCAGCATAAGGGTGACAAATTTTTCAGTCCAAAAGGTTCTGAAGGTATATGGAAAACAGTTATCGTACAAATACAATGAAAGTTTGAAAAAATAAATGGAAAGTACCATTGCGAGATTTTTCATATTTTTACCAGTCTTAGTTTCTGAACAAAAAAACAAATTATTCAGCGACATTATCTGTTTGAGTATAAAAAACAGCATATCCCTCCCTATTCTGGAGAGAGGCGTTATCTGCTCTTACAATTTGTTTTTTCTAAGTAGGTAAAGGAAAAGGAAGGGAAAATTGAGCGAGTATTCGTTGAGCATTATCTATTAAACTGAGGGAGTTCAATAATAATTTAATAAAAACAGCCAGTTAGGTAAACTGGCTGTTTTTTAAAATGAACATACATGAACTACCATAGAATTAACGCAAGGTGTATGATTGCATTAAATATCAAGTTTACGGCTACCAATCCATTTCACAATTTCAGGATCGCGATGTGAAAAGAATAAGCTTTCTTTCGTATCTAAAGTAGCGATTCTTTCCATATCCTCTTGACCTAATTCAAAGTCAAAGATATTGAAATTTTCAATCATTCTTTCCTTACGAACAGACTTCGGAATTGCAACGACTCCTCTTTGTGTCAGCCATCGTAGAATAATCTGGGCAACGGATTTATTATGCTTTTCGGCTATTGATACTAAAATTTCGTTCTGGAACATGTTATTTTTTCCTTCAGCAAATGGCCCCCAAGACTCTATTTGAACATTGTTCTCTTTCATAAATTTAGCACTTTCTATTTGCTGGCAGAAAGGATGTGTCTCAACCTGGTTTACAGCAGGAATTATTTCATTATGAGTCATCAAATCCATCAGACGGTCCATTTGGAAGTTACTAACTCCAATAGCCTGGACTTTCCCTTCGCGGTACAATTCCTCCATAGCGCGCCAAGAACCATATACATCTCCGAATGGCTGATGAATTAAATACAAATCCAAATAATCCAATTGCAGTCTTTCAAGTGAACTACTGAATGCTTTCTTTGTGCTCTCATAACCAGCATCCTGAACCCAGAGTTTTGTAGTGATAAACAATTCCTCTCTTGGCACACCACTCCGTTTGATTGCTCTGCCGACTGCTTCTTCATTTAGATAAGAGGCAGCAGTATCGATCAGACGATAGCCTGCAATTATAGCGTCATAAACGACTTGTTCACACTCATTTTCATCTTGAATCTGAAAAACACCAAAGCCTAGTATAGGCATCTCAACACCATTGTTCAAAATTACTTTTTGCATATAAAAACCTCCTGTTTTTTTAAAAAATCGGAACATACTACTTACAATAAACAAAATTTATTGGTGTTAAATTATCTCACTTGATGTGTAGGACGAATAAGCATTTCATTAATTGCTACATCTGATGGCTGTTCAATGGCAAAAACTGTCGCACCAGCAATACTCTCATGGTTTATCGCACCTTCATAAGCTTTATCTATTCCTGTTTTCAGATCCAAAATAATCACAACTGTGCACTTGAGAGCTCACGGCCGCGTCTAAATGAAAACACTCCAATCAGTAGAGCAATCACGACTGATGTAGCTCCAACCCAACTGATTTCCAGTATTGATGACCTTCCCGCAACAATACCTCCAATTCCAGCACCAGCGGCAAACCCAAGTTGTACAAAGGAACTGTTCAGGCTAAGCACGATGCCAGAGGCTTCTGGAGTCAACGAGACTAGGTTAAAGTTTTGGGTAGGCCCGAACGTCCAAGCAGCGATCTCCCAAATCATAAGCAATGGGAGGGTAACCATTCCCAATCCAAATCCAGAGACAGTGGACAGCAACACTAGCGAGATGATGTGGACAACCATGGAGCCGACCAGCGTGCGAACGATGCCGATCCGGTCTGCCAATAAGCCACCAACCATAGAGCCAATCAAGCTTGCTATACCCATAGCTAAAAGAATGATACTTAATTTCCCTTTCATGGTTGGCATAACGGCGGTGAGAAATGGAGTGATATACGTATTGAGCATCGAATAGCTAATAAATACAAAGAAGGTGACACCAAGAGTAAGTGCAATCCTCGGATTCTTCAATAGGGCAAGACGTTTGCCCAGAGAAACAGACGCTTCGCCCTCCATGACCGGAATCGTCCGTGCAACGGAAAAGATAGCCAATAGGCTGAAGAGGCCAATGCCCCAGAAGATGCCCTTCCAATCATAAGACGAAGCAATCATACGGCCAAGGGGAACGCCGAAGACAAGTGAAGAACTATACCCCATTGCGATGTTAGCCATCGCTCCGCCCTGACGTCCAGGAGCCGCCAGTTTTGCAGCTATACCATAAGCGGTGACAACGAAGACCCCTGTTCCTACCCCAAGTAAAACTCGAGAGGCCATCAACAATCCAAAGCCTGGAAGAGTGATTACCCCAATGACGCCAAGTAGTATGATGGCCAGAGCCAGTAACAACTGTTTACGCTGATCCATCTTCGAGGTTGCTACCATAACAAGAGGCGTTCCGATTGCGTTACCGAGAGCGAATACGGTAATAAGCTGACCTGCGGTTGCTACCGATACATCGACGGAAGCAGCCACTTGATCCAACGTACCTACGATGACGAATTGTGAAGTACCGACTACGAAGCTAATAAGGGTCAGCATGTAAATTTTCCAAGTGTTTTTCATTCTGTTCTATCTACTCCTTTATCTATGATGTGATATATCAAGTTTTGCATTTTAGACTTTTTGTATCTTGTTTAGTTACCAGTAAAACTCCTCCTCGAACTTCTACACTTGGAAGTCACAGCATAACAACAGCTTATTTCCATACAATCAGCCCGTTAGAAGAAACTTCTGGATCATTTCGTTCTACTCTACGCTTTGCATGATTTAACTTTCATTCTTTGCATTATTATCGCTTTAAACGGTTATATTATTTAACCGCATCCTTATTATGCTACAAGGGAGAAAGCAACCGGTATCCCATTCTTATCAAATGATTGCCCAATCCTCTCACGACCATTTACGTAGAAAGTGAATTAGCATTATAATGGGACCAACACGGATGAAGAAAACAAAGGAGGATTTTATGTTTGAACAATTATATAGACAAAGAGTTGAGCTCGCCAAAATCATAGAAGATCACACAGGACGTGACGATACTCAAATGACTGCTATTCCGTCTTTATTTTTCTCCCGTTATTCTAATGATACTGGACCAAATTACGGAGTTCACAAGCCTTCCTTATGCATAGTGGTTCAAGGGATGAAGGAGGTATTGTTGTCACAGGAGCTATTTATGTACGGTCCTGCCGATTACCTTGTTGCATCCGTTAAGCTGCCAATTACCGGACAAGTCACGGAAGCCTCTTTCGAAGTGCCTTATCTTGCTCTCAAACTTGAATTTACACCGAGTGAAATATTAGAAGTGTTACGTGAATTCCAAATGGGAGTTGACAAAAAGGAAAATGCAAAACGAGGTATGTACGTCAGCAGAACAGAGCCATCTTTGCTAGACGCGGTAACAAGATTAGCTCGTTTACTAGATACTCCAAAAGACATCAAGGTACTTGCTCCTTTAATCGTGAAAGAAATCATCTATAGGGTTCTGCAAGGAGAACATGGGGATATGCTGAAACAAATAGCAATAGAAGGAAGTTCTACTCATCAAATCAGTGACGTGATTGAACATATCATGAATAACTATGAAAAGTCTTTTAAGATTGAGGAACTTGCGGAAATAGCAAATATGAGTGTTTCTTCACTTCATCGGCACTTTAAAGAGATAACCGCGATGAGCCCCATTCAATTCCAAAAACAACTGAGACTTCAAGAAGCCCGAAGCCTATTATTATCCGAATCAGCAGATGCAGCAGATGTTGCCTTCCAGGTTGGCTATGAAAGTCCATCACAATTCAGCCGTGAATATTCGCGCATGTTTGGTTTACCACCAAAAGAAGATATAAAGCACCTGAAGGAGCAATATGAACAAAGTGTAAAAGCTTGATTCCCCTTAACGTGGGTTCATTCTATGTATTAATTTAGTGCCAGCTACACTTTAAATAATATAGAAAAGTGCATAAATCTAATCCCGGATTCATGCACTTTTTCATTATGCAATTTACCTATCTTTGTAGCCCAAAGCTTTATCCTGCTTCCGAACAAATTTCAGAGCATAATGAGTCCCACTAATATATATTCCCATGATGGATAGATGATCAATTAAAAATCCCATGGAGGATTTATCAATGTTCCAACCAAATGGGTTATATACCGTTAACTTGTAAAGCATATCTCTCTCGAAAGAAGCCTGCACACCATAAACAACAATCATCACCGCTATGACACGAAACACAATTGTGTGGATACGGCTGGTGTTAGTAATTCCCTTCATCTTTCGTACTGCATTTATAATTGTTCCCCAGGACATTCCTATATGTACAGCCATGAAGATAAATCCCCAATATGAAGTCATAACATGTATCTGTAATAGAATCATGTCATTGTTTTTAGGAATAAAGGCAAATATGACATGGGAAATTGGTACAGAACTTAGCATCACTACAGCCATAGAAACGAGAAAAAGCAAATTGACCGCAATACTCAGAATACGTAGTACATTGTGCTTTCCCTTAAGAATCGTCTTATACCATCTTCGATTTAAAATATTGTGGGCAATAAACAACAAAAACAATAAAACTCCTACCAGTTCATGGATTGTATTTCCGGTAATATGGTAAGCCATAGCAACTAACATCAGAAAGGTCATTGAAAGGTCAATAACCAGCCTGATTAACATATTTCGATTCAAAAGGCTCTCCTCTTTCAACTTTAATTAATAATTGGGTCGGTTATTCGATGGGAAGTATTATTGATGATATCATTCAAATTTCGTTTAAATGCTAGACAATCTCCTATGTCTCTTGATTAAAATGGATCATCAAAAGAACCTTCTGGATAATCCCCACTTTTTCTTCATCTTCCATTAAGCTATTTCCATTCAATATATCCCGTGAGGCCTCCAGATTATCGTCTAACGTTTTTACCTCCCAGTGATTTGTAGGAATACCTGCAATCTTGGATTCTGTACTGCTGTCCTTTGATCCTGTAAAATCTTCAAGATCATATTTCTTCATTTCATCCAACGTGTTCACGAAGTCATCACGCTCCTGATTGGCATGACAAGAAAAGCAGCGACCGATGTCTTCCTCGTAATCCACTGACTTGTCTCCATTGAATTCCTGGTATAGCCAATCGCCGTTACGCATCTCAGGGGGATTCTGGTCTACCCAGCCATCCCGCTTTTCCATCACAAAGATTTCATCAAGCTTTTCATCCCTATAGATTTCGAGAGTGATTACGGTGTCGTCAGGGATTGGCTGACCGTTCTGCACCGCTTCTATTGCTTCCTGGCTCGTGTAGAGGTCCTCTCTGACATTTCCTCTATTTACAGTCGTGTAGTTCACACCCTTATCGTAGTTCTCAGGGAATTTAACAAGTTCACGACTGAACTCAGCCATCTCCTGCTGTGAGGTATTACCCGATGGACCCTTTTGAGAACTCCCATTTGTGTCATTATTGTTGTTGCAAGCAGTAAGAGTGAGGGACATCACCAATGCAAGGAACGTAGTAAATAATAGTTTTTTCATATTGTTTTCCTCCTACAATTTTTAGTATTTGTATTGATTCGTTGGAGTAAAATAGTATAAGATTCTGGGATGTGGTGCTGTTTTTATGGTTGAAAATTCTGAATTCTGAATACCAAAGGTAATGACTATTATTATTGGGGAATAGCTGCTTATGTTTCTTTTCACTACTCTGTTTAGAAACTTTGGATTTTATTTCAACAGAATAATTGTTTTAGAAAAAGTAGAGGCTTTTTTATTATGCAGCAAATGAAAAAACGACCGATATCCTATTCCTATCAAATGGTTGCCTAATCCTACCACAATAAAGATTAAAGTTATACGCATGGTTATTTTGACAAAATCACAAATATCTTCGTATTGAATTATTTAATAGAATGAAATGACCTGCTATAAGTCATAACGATACCAGTGGGATATTATTGGTGAAGAATCTATTGTTATCCCCTATGAAAACTAGCTTCAATATATTGAGGAATAAGAGAATGACATAGGGCAAAGAAGATTTAACCAGGAGTATAAACATTTAAAATGGAGTTTGTGAAGAAATGTACTTAAACTACCTGCCCCTTTAGTTCCATAAAAAAAGGCTGCCGCAGCAACCCCTGTTAATGAACTAAAGTACCTGTTTGTTAATTAAAGACTTACTTAAAAGTTAAATGATAGAACATACAACGCTTCTATGTTGAATTTTAATAACACCCAGCATCCTTGTATTTATTAATAATATGAATAAGGTCTTATGGGTGATGTCATTATTTTACCCGCGGGATTTTCCACCTGAAATATTAACGGTTGTACCTGTAATATAGCTAGAACGGTCTGAAGCTAGATAAGTGACCAATTCACCAATTTCATCCAATTTACCAGGTCGTCCAAGAGGTATCGTTTTGCTGTAATCTGATCCAAGACCATCTACTGTCACTCCACGTGTGTATGCTAATGCTTCATTATAAGCATCTGTTGTTAAACCTGTTTGCTCATTGATCCCTGGCGCAACACCAATTACACGGATGTTGAATTTTCCTAGTTCTTTTGCCCAAGAACGAGTAAAGCCATTGACAGCACCTTTTGTTGCGGAATAAACACTTTGTCCAGAAGATCCTTCCATCCCTGCCTCTGAAGAAATATTAATGATAACGCCTTTATTATTTTTCACCATTACTCTCGCAACTGCCTGAGCGCAAAGGTAAGGTCCTTTTTGATTGACGGCTACCATGAAATCAAAATCCTTTTCACTTAACTCATACTCTGGCTTTTCGCCACGGAAATCAACAAGTAAACGTGGTAAGTTTACACCCGCATTATTAACTAAGATATCTACAGTGCCAAATAACTCTGTGGCTTTTGTGACCATATTTTCAACGCTTTCTTTATTGGTAACGTCGCATTGAATATGATAAGTTCCATCAGTTTGTTCGCCAGTATTTACATTTAGATCGGAAACAATCACCTTTGTACCGTTCTTTACTAAGTGTGCTGTAATTTTTGAGCCAATTCCAGAGGCACCACCCGTAACAATTGCCACTTTATTTTCTAATTGATGCCATGATTCATACATTCTTTTTCCTCCTTATTATATATAGAGTCGAGGATCATAGGTGAAATTTAAAAATAAGTAACAAACTCTAAATTATTTTTTCTTGTTTTAGCTTTGTTAACTCTAACTGATGCAATTTTCATGGAGAGTTTTGTTCCTTCGAGGAAACATCTCTCTTCTTGCATTTAATTCTATTTAAACCTTTGACAAGTTTATTTTTTTAAGATTCGAAGAGTTGTTCCTGCTGGCGGCATTTGTATATCTCTTTCTTCAAGGTGTAAAGTTCCAGGTAATTCTGCCGTTTCAGAACCATTAAATTTTAACGTGATATGTCCAAGTGAACCTAAATTCTTTTTTACCACGTCACCTACAGAGGTAATGGTATATTGATGATTGCCTAATTCGAGAATGTCACCCTTTTCAATTTCACCATTAATTTCATTAACCTCAATTAATAGGCAATAATCCGCTAATTCACTCGGAGCATCAGCTCCGAATAGGATGAACATTTTTTCTCCAAGAAAATCAGAGACAGATGGACCAAGTTGGTTAATTTGAGTTTGATAAACTGTTTGCACAAGAAACTCCTCCAATTCTTTGCTTTAAATAATCTATTCAGAATCTATTCTAGTAATTATTCATATAAACCGAAGCTTGCAAGCCAAGCAATTAAAACGGTAGGTGCTCCGGTTAAAAAACGTCCGTACAATACGGAAGGAACTCCAACTTCAATAGTTTCTACTTCTGCCTCTGCCAATCCTAGCCCAACTGGAACAAAATCGGCTGCAGCCTGAGAGTTAATCGCGAAAAGAGCTGGCAATGCAAGGTGCGGAGGGATATTTCCTTTTCCAATTTCCACTCCAATTAATGTCCCAATGACCTGTGAAATAACAGCTCCCGGTCCTAAGAATGGTGATAATAATGGGAATGAGCATATTAAAGAGATTAAGAGTAAGCCCGGCAAAGATCCTGCAAATGGTGATAAATATTGTGCGAATACATCACCAATTCCAGATGCTTTAATCACTCCGATTAACATGGCCACAAAAGCCATAAACGGTAAAATGGTTTTAATGACAGTATCTATCGTGTCACGGCCAGCCTGATAAAACACATTGACGATGGAACCCATCGCCATCCCAATGCGTGCTATGACGCCTTTAGGCTTTCTTTGTTCACTAATTTTTTTATCTGCGCTATACTTAGGTTTAGATATTGTTTTCTCAACTTGTCCGTTAGCATTGTTCACATTGGATATTGGAGGTGTTGCAGCACCTTCATACAATTCAATGTTTTGAGACTTTACTCCAGAAACGTAAATGTCCTCAGTAATGTGCATTGCTAACGGGCCACTTTGTCCAGTAGGCATGATATTGATCGTCATAATTCTTTTTTTGGGGTATAAGCCACATCGGAGCGTTCCGCCACAATCAATAATGACACACGCCATTTCATTCTCAGGTACACTCGTTTTAAAACCGTCGACTAACTCACAGCCTGTTAATTCTGCAATGGTGTCTGCAATATTCGGTCTTGTTCCGCCCGTTACATAAACCACTTTATTTTTTTCTTCTGTCGGTGAAATCACTAATGGCCCACCAAATCCTCCTTGCCCTGCATTGACGATAATTGACTTGTACTGCGTAACCGTTTGAGTCATCTCTTTCCCCTCCTTTAGAGATCCACTGTTTCCTTCAATTTAACGCCTTGCTGTTTAGATACATAATAAGTTGTTAAATCTGTTACCCAGCCTCTTAAAAAGTTTGTGAAAATACCTACCAAGAAGTAACGAAGGGCTAGTTCTGTGGTTTCAAATCCCAGTGTTGTAATTCCTGCAGCAATACCCAAGAATACGAACAACTCTCCTGGATTAACGTGTGGAAAAAGTCCATTATGCGTGTGGCAGGAATAAGAAGCAGCAGCATAATAGCTTGGTTTGTATTTTTCTGGCAAAAATTTACCGAGTGACAATGTCATTGGATTTGCCAAAGCGAACGTTCCAATTACCGGAAGAACAAAATATCTTGTAAGTGGGTTCTTACTCGATTTCTTTGCGATCCGTTCCACTCTTTCTTCTCCAACCAACCGTATAAGGGCATTCATTGCAACTAAAAGCATGATAAGAAGTGGAACAATACCTGTTACTAAATCGACAAAAGTTTCTGCCCCTGCTCTAAATAAATTCATAAACCCATCTGCTGCATTTGTAAGCCAATCCATTCAATTCACCTCATATAATTCCTATTTTTTTGATAAGAGTAAATCAATCCAGCCTTTCTTAACCTTCAATTCACCCCCTTTAGAGATAACATGATAGCTGTTCAGTGCATCCTCAATGGCTGACCTTGTTAACTTATTTACTTTATATAAATCTTCTTCACCGAGGTGTAAGAGATTTTTCCCCTCAAATCCTTTTAAGTTCCGTACTCTTGAAAGCACGGTTACTCCCTGCATTTTGGTGGCTTTCAAAATGTTGTTTTTTCGGTCAATTGCAAACATAACGACAGTTCCTGATTTAATAAGTCCCGTTTTTTTCCCAATCGCGACCCTTCCAAGCTTTCTCAACTCTGCATACTTTTTATTAAAATGCTTGATTTGCAAAAATCCAAAAATGCTTTGAAGGAGCCAAGAAAAACCAATTAAAATAACGACATACCATAGCATTTCATTTCCTCTTTTCATATGAACTGAATCTTACATCTTGTTTCCGCTTACAATCAGATAAAAAGATCTAGTTTAAAATTAATCCCTACTTCCTAATATAAGGCAGTTCCTTTTTCTATAATTTCAATAATTGCATTTGCCGTTTCCTCAGTGGTGATCAGAGTGTTAATGTATCCTCCTCTTAATCCGCCAATAATGGAAGGAGCTTTTTCAACAGACTCTGCAATACCTATTGAGTAAGGAATATTTTTTAATTTTTCCAGCTCAATGGCTATTGTTCGGTCAGTTAAGTCAGATTGAATCAGGTTTCCATCTATATCATAAAATCGTGAGCAGATATCACCAATGGCACCTTGTTGATTTAAATCTTCAATTTCTCTATTGCCACAAAAGCCAGCCCAGACTAAATTAGATGATTGGTTTGGGTTCCCGATCCCTACTACTGCAATTGTTAAGTTGCCCCAAAGCTCAGTTATTTTAGTGAAATAGTGTGATTGAACAATGTCATCCTTTGTCTCTTTTTTTTCTACTACTGCCGCAGCATCAATAAAATAAGAAGTTCCTCCAAAATCCTCTGCAATATTATAAACAATTCTATTAACGTGATGCTTCGTATCCATTGGTCCAGGTCCACCTACTAAAGGGACAAAATGAGCGTCTTTTTTTCCGGCATTGGTAAATTCACCGATCATACTGGCCATTGTGCTTCCCCAGGCACAGCCAACGACATCGCCGTCTTTAATAATTCGTTTTAATAATTCAGCCCCTGCTACTGCTACCACTTTCTTTTTATCCAGTTCTGTACTGTCTCTCTTTTCAGGAAGAATTATTACTTCTTTTAAGCCAAACAATTTTTCCATTCGACGTTCCAATTCAAAAGCTCCATCAATATCGCTACTAACAGTAATTTTAACTACTCCATCTTCCCTTGCTTTTTTTAAAAGTCTGCTGACGGATGTTCGGTATATACCTAATTCTTTTGAAATGGCACCTTGCGTCATATCTTCTTCATAATACATTTGCGCAATTTTAACTAAGAGTCTTTTTTCTTCTCTTTTATCCATTTAGTCCCTCATCCTTTTTTAATATGCACATTTGTGCAATCGCAATCATTTGTGCTTTGTTGAGTTTAGTATACGCTTACAAAAATAGCTACGTCAACAAAAAAATACCACTTGTGCAAATTTTAAAAATATTATGTCATTTGTGCAGAGTTTGAACTTATTATCCATTGAAAAAGCACAAAAAAATGAAGCAGCTCCATTTGATCAGGCTGCTTCATTTCTATCAATCTGACATTATGTCTATTGCATCTTTTTTTTCTAATATCAAATCATCATTTTATACTTATACAAAATCATACCAATCATCGAAAAATTCCTTCACGGGCCTGTCGAACAAGGTGCACAACATTAACAGTGACCTCTCCTTACCTACTTTTCCCTCGTTAAAATCTTTTATGATAGTTATAACTTTTCCTTTTGTGAGTAATTACTTTCAGTTGGAGCATTTGTACATCCAGTCTGAACCCCTATTCCTCCAAGTAATGTCCTAGCTTCGCTTGTTATCCGAGATCTCATTAATAATATGAAAAAAGGGAATCCCCTTACTAAATTTTCTCATTTGGAAAGTGTAAGTTCCAGTGTGCCAAGTATTACTTTTTTAAAACTTCTATCTCGAAAATCAATGTTATTAAACACTTTACTTACTATACTAACAGATACATTCTATTCCCCTTTATCAGAAAATTAAGTAGCGGATCTTATTCAAGAATCGCGCCTTTTCTTGAATGAAATTTATTGTTGATGCATGGATAAGAATAGATTTGAAAATTTAAGTAGACCAAATTATGAAGTAAAAATAAAAGAATCCATTCGGAATTGAATAGATTCTTTATGTTTAATGATTATAGTTATTATTCTTCCAACTTCCTTGACTCGAAGTACCGCTCCAACTTCCTTTTTACACGCTGAAGTGCATTATCGATCGTCTTTTTTTGAACATTCAGTTCCTTTGATATTTCAATATAAGTTTTTCCTTCTAGGTACAAGTCCACAACACTACTTTCCAACTCACTAAGGACTTCCGTTAAAATTAGCTCAATATCGCAAATTTCTTCTGATTTTATTAAGATCGTGACTGGGTCATTTTGTCTCAGTTCAGGGATTAGATCAATTAAGGCCTGTTCCGATTCCCCTTGATAGATAGGCGTATACAATGAAACATAATTATTTAAGGGAGAATGCTTTTGGCAAATAGCCGCTTTAACAGCGGTTATGATTTGTCTTGTAATGCACAGTTCCGCAAATGATCTGAAAGACGACTTTTTGCAATTCTTGTAGTCTCGAATGGCCTTATATAGTCCAATCATCCCTTCCTGTAATACATCTTCCTTATCTCCACCAGTTAAAAAATACTTCAAAGCATTTGATTGAACGACACATCTGTATTTTTTGATTAAAAAGTCCAGTGCATCTTCATCACCATTCTGGATTTTCCCAACCAACATTAAATCTTCCATATGAGTATAGTTTTCCACTCGTTTCTTCTCGATGATTACACTCATTTATTTTCCCCCACTCACTAAGTTGAGCCCCGACATAAAGGTTGCATTACCACTTCAATGTATTGAAGTACATTCAATATTATAATATCTCAGAAATGACGATAATGATATTCGCAAATAACGACATTTTTCTACAAAATACTGATATTTATAAGTCCTGCTCTATAACTATATACTTTCAGTCAGCTTTAATTAATTTGGTGAAGGTCTCGTCTTTAAAGTCGTTTTGTTTAACTTCTAATCATTGACAGATTTTGTTGTGCCGGTGGTGACAACCATTAGGGTGGGGTTCCAGGATATTGCGGCCTGTAATAGCCTAATCAACAGGATAAAGACGGAATAAACGTTCATTGTATGCAAGGCATGTTGATCTATCGCATTATTAGTTTTACTTCATTAGCTTTAATAGGAAAAACAAGGAGAATGCCAGTTGAAACATCGTCTTCAAATTAGCTGGTTTCTTTCCTTGGAAAAATAAAAAGGCACCCTTCAAAGGATGCTTTAACATATTATTAACAGTGATTAAATTGAGAAATTGGGATATATTTATTAAACTTAGCCCCCGTCTTTTCTTCAACTTCATTAAAGTGGTGGATTTTCCACACCTAAATGAATCCAATCTTCTTTTGGCGGTCCATAAACCCCAGAAGGTTTTATTCCTGCTTGACGCATCAGAACCGTAACTTGTCCGCGATGATGAACAATATGCTTGATTAGTCCCATAAGGATGGAAGCATTTGTTTCCTGTCTTCCAAACGCTTCTTGTATTTGCTCTAGGGATTCGTCTGTCCATTGTTGTTCAATAATTTGGGCTGCGTGAGAACTTACATTATTAAAAGTGATAGCAATTTCCTGGGCTGAAGATGGAACGTTTTCTGAACTTTCTATCCGGTCTATCTTTAATCCGAAATGAGCTAGATAATCTGGAATGTTCGTGGTGAAATGCCACGCAATTCTTCCTAAAGTGCGGCCTTCAGGATAAACTTGTTGTTCTAATGAATCATCAGTCAAACTATCCAAAACATTTTGAGTCAGTATGGCTTCTTTATTCCATTCTTTAATAAAATCTGAAATTGTAATATACATATAATACCTCCCCTATTTCGATAAATAATTACTTACTCAAAAAACATTATAAAACATATGTTCCCTCATTACAAATTCCTTATTAAACATGCAATGCCACTTTAGTTGAAATAAATAATATCAGTTTTAACCAATTGATTTTGAAACTAGTCATTGACTTTATATATAAATTATTGTTAAAACACTTTTGTCCAACTGGCAAACCATTCAGAAATTTCGTTTGCTTTTTTTCATAGCTTAGAGTAGACTTTTTCCATTAATTCAGTACAGGCTTCCAGAAAAAACTGTTGAAATGGATGACTCATGTCCATAAAATTGCACAAACTTTCCGTCCATTATTCGACTTAAACCTAGAAGTTCAATGTTCTGCGAATTATCCTACTACTAGCTATACACAAAAAGAATCACTACTTTATAATAAGTGGTAATCATGTTATTAATATATATAAATTCAGTGTTGATTAGGAGAAAAAGCCATGCAAAATATGCTGAGTATAGGAGAAATGGCGAAGTTGCGAAGCGTAACGGTTGATACATTGCAAAAAGCCGGAGCGAATTTGGCATTTGGAACGGACTTCCCAATTGATATCCTTAATCCGCTTCTACAAATCTATCGTGCAGTAACGAGAATCGACAGCAGCGGAAAAACGGTATGGCATCCACATGAGCGCATCACACTTGCCGAAGCATTGAAAGCTTATACAGCTGGATCCGCCTATGGTACATTTAGAGATGAGGAATTAGGTACACTAGAAGTAGGAAAACTTGCAGATATCATAGTATTAGAACGAAATCTCTTTGAAATGCCAGTAGAAGAAATCCCCAATACAAAGATACGGCTAACGATCGTTGATGGTAAAGTTGTTTTTGATCATACGACGTCTTTAATCGAAAAGTAACATAATTATTAAAGGAGGATTCTACAACTGTAGAATCCTCTGTTGTACATGGACAATAGTCTATTCCGCTACCAACACGTTAGCACATTGGGGAACAGGCTCCATAATGTACTACGTCCATCCATTGCTGAATCAATTCTATTGCTTCTTTAAATTGATATTAAGCCTTGATTGTTATTTCTATGATCAGTTTTCAAATGGTTTTCGTGCTCTCCTCTTGACCATTACAGGAACTTTTCAATTAAATTTCATTGTGACGTTTTCACACTTAGAGCATAAGTTCTTAAAATTCACATGAAAGCTTGTTTGATTTAATAAATTAAACAAAGTCGGATTAGGCACCCTGCATATTATGTATAGAAAGAATCGTTTAGAATACTCTCACTGCTTCTGTTGTCTTGGCATTTGAGCTATGCAAATGAGCCAGCTTTTCTCCACTTTAACTTTAGAATTTATTATATAATGACATTTCAATTAAATAGCGAAGTATTGGCATATAACGATGAAGCACCACCAGAGTGAACAAATAGGATGTTATCCTCCGGCTTAAAGGTGCCTTTTTGGATTAAATCAATGAGTCCCGCTGCCGCTTTACCCGTATATACCGGATCCAGCAAAATCCCTTCTGTTCTTGCCATTAGCTTGACTGCTTCCACCATTTCAGGTGTAGGCAGAGCATAACCCGGTCCGACATACTCATCAAAACACGTAACTGCCTCGCGAGGGATCTCATTTTGTATGCCGATGTGTGTTGTAGTTTCTCTAACAAGCTGAAAAACTTTCTCTTCTTGTTCAGCTTTTCCTCTGCTTACATTTATGCCAATTACTGATATTCCACTTTGGTTTCCTTGAAATCCTGCAACCAAACCAGCATGCATTCCCCCACTGCCGCTTACACAAATAACTGTTTTCAAATCAATGCCTTGCTCAAAGGACTGTGCTAAAATCTCCTGAGCGCATGCAACATATCCCGTTGCACCAATGACATTGGATCCCCCAACGGGAATGATGTAAGGTCGATGTCCTTTCTCTGTCACCTCTTTAGCCACTTTCTGCATTTCTTGCATTAAGTCCGATCCATTAGGTACAACTATAATTTGGTCAGCGCCCAATAAATGATAGAGAAAATAGTTACCGTTAAAATCCGGCTCTGACTCTTTTGAAAGGCCCTCTTCCAATACAAGGATGCATTTCATTTTCTCTTTAACGGCAGCAGCTAGTGTCAAGCGGCAATGATTTGATTGAATGCCTCCACATGTAATCAACGTATCCGCGCCATTTTCCAACGCATCGGCAACAAGGAATTCCAGTTTTCTTGTTTTATTTCCCCCAGCCGTCAGACCAAGCATATCATCTCGTTTAACATAAATGGAAGGGCCTCCAAGAACTTCAGAAAAATGATCTAATCTCTCAACTGATGTATATTCTGGTGTATATCGCTTTCTAGGAAATTGTGCTAAATTCATTTTAAAACTCCTCCTGTATCCTATGTTGTACATTAAAGAAAAAAATATTAATCTGGCGCTCTCGTTACATTAGTAAATAAATAATATCAAACGCCTCTATTTCCATCATAGCATGTTTAGGTAAACGAGCAACTTCATTGCACTTCTTACAGGATGGAATACATCATTCATCGCGGCAAAGTGACTCACTTCATATCGATGTTTACTGTAAGTTTGCTTCCGCTTATTTTATGACACCCTTGTTTTCCCCCATATTATCAGGCTTTTCTCCAGTTTCAGGATGGTTGGGGCTTCCCTGAATTTTATACCTTGCCAATAAGGATAAATAGCCTTGTAAGCATCTTTGGTAATAATTGTTTCATAGATCATATAAACTAACTTTTTTATATGATCTAAAAGTTAAATCATTAGTTGTGCAAAAACATAAGCGGTCGACCCATTGAAATATTTAAACAATCAAAAGTCTGAAGCAGAGAATGACTTCAATCGTTTTTTAAGATAAAATAAATATACTTGTATATAATTGGATTTTAGAAAGGAGCACCATGGAAACCAATCACTATCAATATATTACAGAACAAATAGAACATTATTCTTCTAAGCCCTTAAGGGAAGCTATATTTTTTGTTATTAAAAATGCGATCATTGAAGGGATATTTTTGCCCGGAGATCGTTTAACGGAAGATGATATCGCCCAACAATTCAATTGTAGCCGTACACCGGTTCGTGAAGCTTTGCGGAAATTAGAACAGGAAAATTTGCTTCAGGTGAAACCTGGTATAGGGATGGTAATATCCAATGTGGATATTGAACTTTTGCAGCAAGAATTGGAAATCAGGAAATTGCTCGAAAACTATTCTTTACAAAAAGCTTGTGAAGGAATTACGGAAGAGGAATTAAAAAAACTGGAATGGGCAACGGATAAACTGCAACAGGCCATAAATAATAATGACCGAATAGCGGCAAGTCGTGCAAACATTGAATTTCACCGCTTATTATATTCCTACTCGAGAAATACTTTTCTCCAAAAGACTACAGATTCATTATGGCTTTCTTTTCGAATTTCCTTTTTATCGGCCCGGAATGAAGATGTTACAATGGTTGATAAATCTTGGTATGAGGAACGAAACAACGAGCACTTACAGGTAATCCATGCCATTCGTGACAAAGATGTAGAAAAAGCAATAAAGGTCAATACGATTCATATCCAAAAAAACTATGATTATTACCTTGATTACATAAAACGTGTATCACAATAAAATTAAAATAAAGGGTGCCTATTTGCGAGTATTCAGTCCGCAATTGTAGGAACCCTTTTATATTAGGTATATATTACGTATTTCAGGAGCATTTCGGACGATTCGGGGAATATTTCGACCCTCTTTCTCTTTTTCCGGCCGTTCCGCAGGATACTTTCCCAGGATTACTCATGTTATTTCAATGTTCTCCATTATGATTTTAAATGCAATTTCACTTTAAGGAAGTCTTCAGGCGTGTCAATGTCAAATCCCCACATCGAATTGTCAAAAGAAACGGTCTCAGTCATCGCATCATATTTTTGGATGATGCTTTTCCCTCCTTGATCACCTTCTATTGAATGAAATTCTTTGAGTATTACTGCATCCACTAGTATCGGATGTCCTGCCTCTCCTTTATATTTGGGTCGAACGATCCGTACTCCATCATCTTTACACTCTATATATTTTTCTATTAAAGCTTGTATGACGTCACGGGAAATAAGGGGCTGATCCGCAAGGAAAATCATGACTGCATCCACATTTTCTTTGATGGATTGAACTCCAAGTTTTAAAGAAGTGGACATTCCATCTGCATAATTCGGATTATGAATAATCTTCAATCCTGGATAATCTTCACTATGTTGACGAATTTCTTCTATATATTTACCAGCAACCAAATAGATCGGCTGCATGGAACTGCCAAGGATAGAATCAATGGCATGCCGAAATAGAGGTTGGCCCCGTAAAGGAAGTAACAGTTTAGGTCCTCCCATTCGAATCGACATGCCTGCCGCAAGTATGATCACGCCTATTTTAGGCATGAATTTTCACTTTGCCATGCAAGGGTGCAGGAATTCTTCCATTTCTAACCGACATCAATTCCGACACAATACTTAGTGCAACTTCCTCCATCGTTTCTGCACCGATATCCAAACCAATTGGTGAGTGGATTGGACCGCTGTTGAAGTCTTCACCAATTGTATTGAGCATTTCCGTTGTACGGGAGATTGGACCAAGCACTCCAATATATCGTGGGTCACTTTTCAAAGCCACTTGTAAGGTTTTCTCATCTAAGGACTGGATATGATTCATGACTACCCACCATGATCCAGTAAATTCAGAAGGGTCTATTTCATCTGGGCATTTTTGCAAATTTGAAGCCAAAGGAAACAAGCGATCATTATTGAAATGCTTACGTGAATCCAATACCGTTACGGAAAATCCAGCTTTTGCTGCGAATTCGACAACTGGAACAGCATCCTTGCCAGCCCCAGCAATAATCAAGTGCTCACTGGGCTTTATAGCATCAATTAGATATCGTTTTCCCTCCAGATTCATCAATTCTGCTCGAGTTTGTGTATCCATTACCACCCTTGCTTTTTCAACTACTTCAGATGGCACACTTCCAGGATTTCCAATGAGGTTACCATATTTATCTACGATTAAACCTTTACCAGAGGATACATCCAATATCATGGTGAATTTCTGCCCTTTCTGGACAATTTGATTTGTCATCATCCAGAATTCGTCATTTGGCTCAATAGGGAGGATAAATATATCCAATTTACCTTTGCACCCTATTCCCAACCCCCAAATTTCATTCTCGCTTAAGTCATATTGGTGAGTAACACAGGTATTGGTTTCCATAGCTTTTTCCGCCCAGCCATATAAATCGCTTTCCAAACATCCGCCACTTATCGTGCCAAACATATCACCGTCCGATGCCATCATCATTTTTGCACCTGGAAGTCTGTATGCTGAACCCTTTACACCTATTTGCATGACCATGGCTGCCTTTTCGTGCCGCTCCCATGCGGAACTTATATTTTTCAAAACATCTTTTAATTCTTGTAACCTTGACATCCTTAACACCCTCCACTAAATCTGACATTCACATATTTGGAAGCAGAAAAAGGGAGACAAATAGAAAATACCCTATTTGTCTCTCTCCCCCATTATTCATTTCAATGATTTAAATCAGAGCGCTAATATCCTTTTCTGACTAAGAAAACACTTAAGAAAAGGGAGAGGGCAACAAAACATAAAAGGGCAATAAACCCGCCATTATATGAACCGCTCATTTGACTGAATAAACCGACAACCATGGGTCCAAGAGCTGCAATTAGGTAAGATACACAGCCGAAAACCCCACTGATGCTCCCCATTACCTCGGACGAAGCGACACGGTGAAGCATGGTCATGGTCAGGGCAGCTGGCATAAACAAAAGACCTATCAATAAAATGCTCAAGACGGCCGCAACTGTGCTGTTAGTAGTGAAAAGCGAGAAAAGCATGAAAACGATGATAAGCCCGCATGCCCCGCCTACAAAAATCGCCCTCTTCATGAATCGATCGGAGAGAAACCCCGCCACCATTTGTACAACAATGGCTAATGCGAATCCACCGGCATTTATAACAGCGGAATTTACAAAAGCAATTCCTTTTTCCTCTGTCAAATAACTTGGTAAAAAGGTGGAAATTCCATAATAGGCTATGGAAATGCAAGAATAAACAATCGTTAAGATCCAGAACATCTGACTCGTAAGAACCGCTTTAACATTATCTTTACTTGCGGTTGGAGTTTTCCCCACTTTTTGATTACTTTGAATATAGTTTAATTCCATTGAATTAACTGCATAATGCTTAGCCGGATTATCTCTTGTCATGATCACAAATAAAATCAAACATACGACAGATAATGCCGCAAGTATAAAGTAACTTTCCCTCCAGCCATATGTGGACGCTATGATTGCTATTAGCGGAAGCCCTAGAACTGGTCCTATCGCATTTCCGTTATACCAAGTTGTCTGTGCCTTTGCTTGTTCATTTTGCGGGAACCAGCTTGAGGTTAATTTCAATGCCATTGGATACAGAACACCTTCACCGATTCCCAATATGGCCCTGGACCATAAAATCGCACTAATGGAATCGGCCATTCCACCTAAAACCATCGCAAATGCCCATAGAGCGATCCCAATGAATCCGCTGCGTAGTGCACCTATCTTATCAACGATGAAGCCCCAGGCTAATTGACCAAAAGCATAAGTCACTAAAAATATGCTGCTAAGTGTTCCTTTCACTAAGTTACCATCAATGCCCAAATCAGTTAGAAAGGGCTTGTTTGCAAGCAAAATGTTAATATTCGCCTTATCCATCATGGAAACAGTGAAAAGAACAAGCAAAGGAAAGGCCGTGAAGAACCAACGCGTATTCGTCATTTTGCTCGATGGATCATGCAGTTGTGGATTTAAATTATTCAAAAAAATCAGCCCCTATTATCATGAAATGTCGTAACGAGTGTAATCCCCTATTTACACCTTCCATTTTCATGCTCGTCTTTTCTTCTGTAATGGCATAGGGTATAATCCACCAACAAATGAATTCTGAACCGCTAAATGAATTTTTTAGCTTATTTCGATTTTGTACTTTTTCGTTTCAGCTTCCTTAATCCAATTACGAAGTTTACTTGGGCTAATGGGCAATTGATTGATCGTGACTTCTAATGGATCGAGCGCATCAACGACAGCATTCGCTATGGCTGCAGGAGGGGAAATGGCTCCGCCTTCGCCTACTCCTTTGATACCAAGTGGATTTCTGGTAGAGAGGAATTCTTGATGGGACTTTTCAACAGACGGGATCTCCATGGAAGTCGGCAATAAATAATCCATATAAGAACCGGTCAAAAGTTGACCTTTCTCATCGTAAACGACTTCTTCATATAAAGCTGCACCAATTCCCTGGGCTATGCCACCCTGCACTTGACCATCCACGATCATTGGATTGATGACCTTTCCTGCGTCATGAACCACACTATAACCCTTCAACTCGACAAAACCTGTTTCCTTATCTACTTCCACCATGGCAATGTGAACGGACGATGAAAAAGTAACAGTGGGCGGAACGAAGTAATGTGTGACTTGCAGGCCTGGTTCCATTCCAACAGGCACCTTGCATCTGTTTCCTGGACGTGCAGCTTCCGCAATTTCTTTATAGGTCACACATTTTTCTGGTTCGGCCTTAACTAAGACTTTACCATTTTCCATTTGTAAATCAGCGGTTTCAACTTCAAGCATGGCAGCTGCGACCGCCAATACTTTTTCCCTTAATTTCGCTGAAGCAACTTGAATGGCCGATCCAGCATTTACTGCACTCCGGCTTGCGTACGTTCCGGCACCAAAGGCCAAGTTCGTTGTATCCCCGACCCTTATTGTAATTTCATTTGGGCTAAGCATTAATTCATCCGCACAGATTTGGGAAAATACCGTTTCGTGCCCCTGCCCCTGTGGGGATGCTCCAAGGTATGCCACAACCTGACCGGAACCATCAATGGTGACATAGGCACTTTCGAATGGACCTGCACCTGTTCCTTCTACATAAGTTGAAATGCCGACACCGACTAGTTTTCCTTGCTTCTTCAACTCTTTTTGCTGCTCTCTAAATCCTTCATAATCTACCATTTTCAAACCTTGTTCCAGTGCAGCTGGATAGTCCCCGCTATCATAAATCAGCTTTGCACCATCTTTAACCAAAATCCCTTGGTCATAAGGCATATCCTCCGCTTGGATCATGTTCTTTCGCATTACTTCCACTGGATCTTTTTTCAACCTTCTAGCGACCATATCGATAATTCTATCCATTACGAAAACGACCTCTGGTCTCCCTGCTCCCCTAAATGGAACATTTGGTGTTTTATTCGTTAAGACAATCTGGCAAGTAACATCATAGTTTGGAATCTTATATGCTCCCCTTAGATGGTAGGCACTATTGTAGGCACATGTTAATCCGAAATAATTGACGGCGCCACTATCTATAATAAAGTGATCTTTAATTCCCAAAATAGTGCCATCCAGGTTATAAGCAACCTCAACATCATGGGTTTGATCCCGTGAATGGCGGGCACTGGTCAAATGTTCTAGACGGTCTTCAATCCACTTGACAGGTCTCTTCAATAACTTGGATAGATATGGGATTATGATTTCTTCTGGGTGAACCCCACCTTTTGGTCCGAAACCACCACCTACGTCAGGTGCAGTCACCCTGATTTGCTGTTCAACCAAATCCAATAATCTAGCAATATAGGTTCTAATTTCAAAAGGAAGTTGAGTGGAAGAATAAACATGCAATTGATCAGTACGGTTTTCATAGATGGAAACGACCCCCCTCGTTTCGAGCGGGTTGGAAGAAACTCTAGGCGTTTGGATTCTTGCCTTCAGAATATGATCTGCATCTTTAAGCGACTGTACAGCATTCCCTGTCGTAACATGGAAATCTGACTGGACGTTATTCTTTAAATGCTCTTGAATCAATGGTGCGCCTTTTTCCAATGACTTGAATGGATCGACAACTACTGGTAACGTTTCATATTTCACTTTTATCAAATCTGCTGCATCTTCGGCCACATACCTGTTTTCTGCAACGACAACTGCAATGGGTTGCCCTACATACATCACCTTATTCTTGGCCAGGACATCTTCATAACAATAATGGATAGTGGGATTGATCGCTTCCTCTAGATTGGGTGGCAAAGCACAATGTGATTCAAATTGGACAAGAGGCTTTATTATCCCATCTATATCCATTCCGGTGAGAATGGCATGCACCCCTTCCAATGCCCGAGCTTCGGAGATATCAATCCCTTTGATTGTGGCATGTGCATGAGTGCTGCGGACAAAGACTGCTTCAACCATATTTGCCATTCGGATATCTCCCACGAATTGCCCTGTACCTGTAACCAAACGATAATCTTCCTTCCGCTTAACACTTTGACCAACGTATTTTGTCATACCTGTTCCCTCCTTAATTGGACACAGTTTGGGCAGCCTGCTTCACAGCTTTAATAATGTTGGAGTAACCGGTGCATCGACATAAATTTCCTGAAATGCATTTCCTTATTTCATCCTCACTCGGATTTGAATTTTCTTCCAGAAAACTCGAAACCGTCATCAAAAATCCCGGTGTACAAAATCCGCATTGCAGGGCATGATTATCAGAAAAAGCTTGCTGTAGGTGATTAAGTTCCCCACTCTCCTGGATAAGTGACTCCACAGTCTTGACTTCACATCCATCCGCTTGGACTGCAAGCATTAAACATGAGCGGACTGGATCACCGTTAACATGGATTGTACAAGCTCCGCAAACTCCATGTTCACAGCCAAGATGTGTTCCAGTAAGTAACAAGTTCTCCCTGATAAAATCCGATAATAACAATCTAGCGTCTACTTCCTTCGATATATTTTGTCCGTTTACTTTTAGATTTATCTTAACTCCATCCATCAGATCACCCTACCCCCTTGTGCACGAATGGTCGCTTGCTTTAAGGCACGGATGACCATCGTACCAGATAGTTTCCTTCTATATTCAGCAGTACCATGGAGATCGGATTCAGGTTCGACCATCTCCATGGTTAAATCACTTGCCTCCTTATAAATTTCTTCAGCCGGTTCCTTTCCAACCAAAAGCCTCTCCACATCCTCTAAAGTTGTTGGAACGGAATTCACGCCACCAATGGCTAATTTAACCTCAGAAAAACTCCCAGCTTCATTTAGCTCCACTACTGCAGCCACCTCAACCAGACCAAAATCCCCATGCCTTCTAGCCACTTCTACAAATGCCGATCCACTAGTCGGCTTTATTATCGGGAACCGAATCTCTTTAACCAATTGATCCGGCTGTAAGGATGTAAGCATATAGGTAAGGAAGAACTCTTCAGGGCTTACTATTTCTTCTCCGTTTACATCGGCAATGACTATTTCTCCTCTTAAAGCGGTTAAAACGCATGGTAGCTCCGCAGATGGATCACCATGTGCGATGCTGCCACCAACAGTTCCCCGATTACGTATTTGTTCATGGCCTACCCACCGGATCGCTTCCGATAACAATGGACACTTTTCCTTAACCATTTCGGACTTTTCTATATCCCTGTGTTTCGTCAAAGCGCCGATGACCAGTGATTCACCATTTTCTTGTATATAGCTCAACCCTTCAGCCCGGCCTATATCAATCAGGTATTTTGGCGTTGAAAGTCTCATATTCAATAATGGAATCAAGCTTTGTCCTCCTGATAACACTTTCGCATCTTCCCCGTATTCTGATAAATAGTGCACCGCTTCTTCCAAGCTCGAAGGCCGAAGGTAATTAAACTTAGCTGGTTTGATAGGAATCCCTCCATTCGTAATTCACCGTTAAAATGGGTTTAAATGACCGACATCAAATCCTTTGATGAGTTTTTAACTGTTTCTCCATATCTTTAAAGAATTTACCTGCCATGAATTTTGCAATACCACCAATGACCCTGCTTCCCACACCGGCGATCATTCCACCTATATCTGCCTTACATTCCCAAATTAATTGACAACCATCATTATCTGGTATTATTTTACAATTCATTTCAGCAGAAACAAAACCTGGCTTCCCACTTCCTTCAGCATTTAAAATATACTGATAAGGCACTTCCAAATCCTTCAATTTCACCTTTCCCGTATAGTCACCTTTTACAGCTGCAACACCAAGCTTAAGTTCAACATCATATTCACCATCTGCAACTAATGAAAGGTCTTGACATCCTGGAATAGCATTCTTGAGTAATTCCGGATTATGCATGGCTTCCCAAATCACTTCTGCACTATAATCAAAGTTTATTTTTCCGGATATTTCCAATTCTCTCCGCCCCCGATTGTACAAATTTTTTATAACCTTTTTTGCTCCAAAATAACATCTTCACCTGCATACATGTATACATCTTAGTTTAAAAAAATTCCCAAAGCCGCTAACTACTTTCAATGATATTAATATTCTGAATTATTTGTCAATAAGTTTTTCGTTTGTTTCTAATTATTTCACTTTCATTCACTGTACAAGGCCATGGTTGAAGTCCCCTTCTTGCCCATTGCCTTGTATATGCTTTTTAAGGTTATCACTTTAATTAGCTGTTTAGGTGGGAAAATGGCTAGGTTTCCGAAATCATTGCAGGGCTTAATAATTCCTAATTATGTAAGTGCAAAATGCTCACACAATTGCATCAGATACATTTCTTGATGATCAATTGATACACGTTTACTCATCAAAACGTTCTAGCAATTCAATAATCACTTTATAGGTCGATATTGTATCCATATAGGCATATCGGCCTTTTCCGTTAAAAAAGTTACCTGTCTGTATCACCGGATAGCCCATTTCTTCTAACATCTTCATTTTAGCCTCCATGTCTTTAACGACAAAAGAGATATGGTGAACACCCTCACCATATGTTTCAAGATGATCTTTCCATGTACTAGGTGATTCGCCCGGCTCGATCAATTCTATTTGAATTAACGGAGTATCGATGAACATATATTTTGATTTTCCTTCGGTGGGCTTCCCTTTGTAAATCACGTTTGTGATTTCGGTTGAACCAGAATGTATGATGGGAGGTTTTTTAATACCCAACAACTTACAATATGCATCTGCAGCCGCATCCAGGTCTTTTACAACTAACGCAAGCTGTTCCACTTTGTTAGTCCCTAATAGCGGCTGAGCGCTTTCATCTTCTGGCCTTTCCCATTCCGTTTTTCTTGGCTCTGCACTTTCAAGCAGTTCAACTAACGTTTTGTGATCATCTAGTGTATCCACATATACATATCGGCCGGCACTTGAAGTGAATTCACCCGTTTGCAAAGCCGGGTATCCACTTTTCTCCATGATTGGCAGCCTCTTTTGGATAGAGTCTACATCAAAAGCTATATGGTGGATCCCTTCTCCTACTTCATCCAGGAACTCACGCATCGTTCCTGGATTTTTATCGGGTTCTATTAGCTCAAATTGGACTGTTGGTGTATTCAGAAAAGCCAGTTTGGATTGTGATTCCGTTGGTACACCTCTAAAAGTGACTTTCGAAACAGAACTGTCACCAGTTAGAAATGGTTCTGACTTCTTAATGCCTAGCAGTCTTGTGAAAGCTATATTAGCAGCTTCAATATCTTTTACAACAAATGCGAGTTGATTAATATTCCTATTGCCCAATAGCGATTCAGCCATACTTATAAACCTTCTTCCCATAGTTTATTTTGTTATGAACTCAACCAAGTCCGCGAACTGACAATCCTCCATCACTGGAGATGACTTCGCCGGTAATTGCACGCGCCGCGTCCGATGCTAACAGGACATATGCAGCTACATGATCTTCGGGCATCTGTGCAAGCTGAAGTGGGTTTCTTTTTTTTATGCTATTTGCCTTCGTTTCATTATCCACGATTTTAACGAATGGACGTAGGGGAGGAATGACCGATAATGCTGTCAGAGTGCCACCAGGCGCTACAGCATTCACCCTAATGTTAGGAGCAAGTTCAAAGGCAAGTTGGCGCATCAACCCTATTTGGGCATGCTTGCTTGCTGTGTACCAAACCCCGCCGCCATCCGGATAAAAACTAGCACCGGATACTGTGAAAATAATATTGCCATTCGATTTTTGCAGTTCTTTAAGAGCGGCTTTAGCACCGAAGAAAGATCCTTTAACGTTAATATCAATCAGAAAATCATATGCTTCGGAAAGTGCATCGGGAGTTACGTCGGCAAATTTAGCAAATCCATCAAAGACTCCTGCATTAGCAACGAAAACATCCAGCTTTCCAAATTGCTTGACAGTGGCCTGGACAGCCCTCTCATTGTCTTCATATTTGCTTACATCGCCTTGGTTAATGAGAATTTCTTCACCAAATTCCTCTTTCATTTTCTTTAGCGTTTCTATCGAGCGGCCGATAATGCTGACTTTCGCCCCTTCTTGTATAAAACGTCTAGTGACAGCCTCTCCGATACCAGAATTTCCTCCGGTAATCAACACTACTTTATCCTTTAACGCCATTGTCATTGTAACCAGCCTCCTTGTTATCTCTTTTTTTTCAAGTCAATATTATACGAAGATAGCAAGATTTCTGGTATTTATCGTTGATTGATCAACAATGAATATCCGTTTGGAAAGTTTCCATTTACCTTCTTCGAAAATGAATTCATCATTTCGTTCCCCCGAAATCAAATCATGTTGAATATCCGTGCTGCGGCTTCGATAAATAAGCAGATAGCTCTTAACTACAGCCTTTTCACCTTCAACATAGTCTTTAACGCGTACATTGGAGACAAAACGCCGTGTTCTTGATGGCGGTATTTCCGCCCAAGCATAATCCGTTTTCAAACGATCCACGCGCAGTCTCAGCAGCTCAATATCATCATTAAATGTAAACATGTCCGTTGAATAATCCGGGCGTTCCACCCCTTCTTTATTAACACGTACAGGCATTTGATAACGCAAGCTCGGGTGCATCAGATCGAACCAATCATCAAATTCAATATCATCCAGCAGTTGAGCTTCATCATACAGCCACTGTTCAAATTCACATTTGAGCAACATTTTCTCCACATTCATTTCCGTTCCCCCTCCCGCTTATCATTTCGTCATTAATTCAAGCCAGTACTTGTAAAAATTCCTTTGGCTCGCTTCAGTGAATTTATCATCGTAAGCAACACCCGGTCCTATAAAATCAACTGGTTCACGATGAAGCCCCATTGTATAATTGTAGGTTAAATTCTTTAGGAAAGGCATTGGGCCTTGGGCTGCTTCAGTAATATCCGTAAACACTTCCGTATCATCCTGTTCGAAAATACCGGATGGGCTAAAGGTCAAGATAAATGAATCTCTTGATCTATCTTTCCAATCTTGGGAGGCGTTCTTTTCCACGAGCATCCAAGCGATCACTTCCATTTTATTGTGACCGATTGGCCGCCACATTCTAATTGAAGTGTTGGAGATGAATTGGTCTTTGATTTTTGTATGGGATATTAAAAATGATAAGTTGGGGAAAACGTTCCCAATCATATTCTTTAAGTTTGATAACACTCCATATTGTTCTTCAGACAAATTAGTTTTAAATTCATCTTTCAATTCTTCCGGGAAAGCGAATTCAGGGTTAGGTGTCCCTAAGTTCAGTCCATGCCCGTTTTCCGTATGGATTTGAAAACCACGCTTTGAATAGGTAGCATTGGGTACCATGCCCAGTTTGGCAATGGATCCGTGTGTGACCATCGTATGATAGGAATCACCAACAAAGTTATCGGAACCAACTTTCCAGTTGGAATTAACAACGAATCTTTGCGGAACCCCGATTACTTCCATTTCTGCACGACCTACGAGTATATCCAAATACCATTTAATGTCTCCAAGAAACTCTTCAAGCGGCTCTGCATCTTCATTCCAAGTTCCAAATAAAAGACCTTTATAGGATGCAAGCTTCACTTTGTGAAGGCCCATTTCCGCCCGGTCAAGGTTGCCCCCATATATGTCCTTTTGTAATGGCACCCCTACGAGCTCACCAGTGTTTTTGAAATTAAACCCATGGTATGGACACGTAAATAATGACTTGTTCCCTTTATCTGCACGGCATAGTTTCATTCCGCGATGTGTGCACATATTATAAAACGCCCTGATTTCCCCTTCAGCATCACGAGTGATGATGAGCGAGTAGCCAGCTAGTTCACGGGTCATGAAGTCTCCTTTGTTGGGTACTTCAGAATCATGACCGACAAAAACCCATGTTTTCAAAAACACTTTTTCATGTTCTATATCATAAACCTTTGGGTCTCCAAGGAGGTATGCAGGTATAGCGCCTTCCTCTGGTTTAACCGTTTCGTTCAGATAGTTAATAACTTGCTGTTTCGACATTTCTTCTAAGGATTTATCAGTTTTAAGCATACTTTTTCTCTCCCTTCCAAGCTTTAAATCATAAGTCTTACCCGATTTGAACGCTCTTTTCCTTATTTTGCAGAGTAGCCAAAACACTTAATGCCGCTAGGTAACTCGTTTTCGGATTATTTGGCATCGGATCATTTTCCACTTCCAGTTTTAATTTCCCGAAAGAACCTGACGCTTCTATCAAGTGAATGTTTTTTAACACTTTTGGATCGGCAATGATTTTCACTTTCGTCTTTTCAGATCCAAGACCAGCCATAGACAGTACAATCGCAACATTTATGTTTCTCGGAAACTGTTTGATTGCTTCTGCAGCAGACCCTTCAAATAATACTGTTTCTTCTGTCACTGAAGAACTTGCTGGCAATGCGTTTGGCGGTTTTCTTGTGGTGATGCAAACAGATTCAAGGCCATTCACCGCTTTTGCCGATTTAAGTAAATCGAGACCTCCAATGGCACCAGACGGAAGGAGAATATTCACGTTATTATTTTTGCAAATCTGGTTTGATTGTTCTTCAAAGGCAGCATTCGCCATCACGCCTATGCTGCTTAGCAAGAGATCCTTCCCGCTTTTAAGCACTTTTAATGCATACTCTTCAGCTGCTTCAATCGTTGCAGCCTCTATGACTAAATCCACATCGGATTTAAGGAGTTCGTCGACATCACTATATGACCGTGTCCTGAATTCTTCAGCTATTTGTGCCGCGACTTCTTCTCGGCGGGCATAAATCGCAACAATTTCCCCACCTGGAAGAAGCCCTTCGTTATTAATTGCCTGAAGCAGAAATTTCCCGATATTACCGCATCCGATTAAACCTAACTTCATGTAGTTTCATCCTTCCTCAATCAGCAAACCCGTATGAGTCCGCAAAAAATTCCAGCCCGCAATGTCTTGTTTCCCGGGAAACACCACTTTCTTTTAAGCCAGGGAAATCCAGAGCCAAGTCGCTGAAAACGGTATGATTATTATGGAAAACCGCTCCAGCTTCAAGGCGATCTGCCATTTCGACAGCGATATCTTCATTTTCTGTCCAAACAGATGCACGCAGGGCAAACTCACTATCATTCGCTAATTTTACAGCTTCATCAATATCATTGAAAGATAAAATTGGAATGATAGGGCCGAATTGCTCTACCCGAACCAATTCGCTCTGCTGATCGACGCCAGTAATAATGGAAGGCAGCATATAATAACCTTTATCCCAAGTTTCAGGATTCAGCTGAATGCCGGTTGTGATTATATTTCCTCCTGACTTAGCGGTACGTTCGATCAAGCCATTCACAAAGTCAAATTGTGCTTTATTATTCAATGGACCCATAGTAACATCAGGCTGAATGCCATCACCAATTACCATCCGGCTAAACTCTTTGGTCAGCTTTTCCACAACCTCATTAAAACGTGATTCTTGGACGTAAACTCGTTTTACAGCAGAACAGACCTGACCCGCTGCTCGTAAGATCCCCATCCTCAAACGTTTGATGGCCGCTTCATCCATATTGGCATCTTCCAAAATGATGGCAGGATCATTGCCGCCAAGTTCCATATATACTTTTTGCAGATTTCCAGCTGATTTCTGCATGATATCTTTTCCGGTTTCCGTACTTCCGACAAACGCCAATGTCCGTACGCGTGAATCGGAGCATAGTGTGTCGCCGATTGCTTTTCCTGATCCTGAGACTATATTGATGACACCAGGTGGAAAATGTTCAGCAACTACTTTTAAACAGGTCATTATCGTTAAAGGACAATTCGTTGCAGGTTTTACGACAACCGCATTGCCTGCCAAAACAGCAGGTATGACCCTTTTAAATGTTAATATCATCGGAGAATTCCACGGTGTGATTATTGCCGTGACACCTCTTGCCCTTCTCCGGATTTGGACTTTTTGATTTCCTGGGAGCACTTCCGGCTTCCACCAATCAAGTAACTCTGCTGCACAGCCCTTCATGACTTCAACACAGCGCAGTAAATCCTTTTTAGCTTCAACAAGTGTTTTGCCATTTTCACGTACGAACACTGTAACATTTTCCTCGATTACTTTTGAAAGTTTTTCTGCCGCAGTGTTCATCCGGTTAGCCCGTTCCTCAATATCAGAGCGAGACCACGTTTCAAAAGCATTTTCTGCCGCTTCAATCGCGTCATTCACGATTTCTTCAGAGCATTTTGCCACCTGGCCAACTACTTCCGATGTATTTGCCGGATTTACTACATCGACTTTTTCCGTCGATTCTATCCATTCTCCATTAACTAGGTATTTTCCTGAAACCAATGGGTAAGTCGAAATCATTTTCAATCCTCCTTATAGTTTTTTTGGCTTGAATGCTTCTGCAGCTCCTGGCGGTCCGCCAAATGGCTTGGCCATTGGCCCCACAGCTTCCATATTAACAACGATCATTGAAGGTTTACGTCTTTCCTTTGCCTTCTTCAGTTCTGATATGAATTCATCTCCAGAACCAATACGGACTGCATCAAAATGCATGGACTCAGCCAGTTTCACAAAATCAGGACTCAATAAATCCACTGCTACCTGCCGGCCATATGCGGCTGTTTGAATATTGCGAAGAACCCCATAGCCTGAGTCATCGAACAATACGATGATTACTGGTAAGTTTTCTTCGGCTGCCGTGACCATTTCCCCAACATTCACCATAAACCCACCGTCTCCAGCCATAAGCACGACGGTTTTATCTTGGCACCCCATTTGGGCACCGATCGCTGTTGGAAGACCTTGACCAATTCCGCCGCCTGATGCATGAATGGATGTTCTCGGTTCATAGATTTCAAATAAACGGCTGCCCCAAACGTTTGCCTGTACGGTTACATCACGAACTAGAATGGTATCGTCAGGCAATATCTCCCTCATGCCATCTACAAATTGCTCATAAGGTCCAAGCGTTTCCCTGAGTTGGGCGCGAACTTCATTTCTAAGCGAAAGAACTTCATGTAAATAAGAAGGCTCCGCATGAACTGAATGTTCTTCAAGCTTTTGAATGATGGCAGCTAACATATCTTTTGCATCGCCAACCAAACCTACCGTGGCTTTATAGTTCCGGTTAATGGCCTGCCAATCCGCATCGATCGCTATATGTTCTTCCGGCACCGGCACTTTCCAGTTGGATGTTTCATTACCCCTAAACCTTACACCTATGCTAATCAATAAATCTGCATTTCTTAAAAACTCTTTTGTTGTTTCATATGCCGCAAAATGACCTATGCATTGTTCATGGTTTTCTGGAATCGAACCTTTTCCTGACTGACTTGTTATAACCGCTGCACCAAGGATTTCCGCCAATTTTTGCAGCTCTTGCGAAGCATTTGCACTGATGACTCCACCACCGGCCCATATTACAGGACGGCGTGCACCAATCATTTTTTGCACGGCTTGTTCTGGAATAAATGGCGTTGAATTTGTTGCTGATGTTGAAGCCGGCTGCCCTTCCAGTGAAAGATCTTCTATGATCGCCGATTGATAGTCAATGGGAATTTCCAATGTAACCGGTCCCGTTGGTGCAGTTAACGCTTCTTGGATCGCCTTTCTTACTACTGCTGCAGATTGCTCTGGGTTTCTAAGCCTCACTGCATTTTTACAAGCACCGCTCATCATTGAAAGCTGGTCTTTACACTCATGTATGTATCCTTTGCCAGTACCAAGGTAAGAAGAAGCCACCTCACCGGTAAGATGAAGAAGGGGGACACCTGCTGCCCAAGCTTCCACTAGTGAACCAGCAGCATTTCCTGCCCCTGTTCCGGTACTGGTAATCACTACACCCAATTTCCCAGTGGCGCGGGCATATCCATCAGCCATATTGACGGCACCGCTTTCACCGCGTGAACAAATGAGTTTGATGCTACCTTCTCTAAGAATTGCATCATAGATGGGCATATTGTGAATACTGACAATCCCGAAAGCAGCTTCCACTCCTGCTTGAACCAGCTCCTTTACAATGGAATCGGCGGTCGTAAACTCTATTTCTTCATGTATTTTCATCGCGTTATCCTACCTTTTTAATAAATTTAAAGTGCCTTTCCGATCGCTCCTGCCGTTTCAATCGTCGAGCCCGCTACATAACTTGCTTTGTCTGAAGCAAGGAAAACAATGACACTGGCCACTTCTTCCGCTTCCCCTACGCGGCCGAGAGGGATATTCCGTTTTTTCGCAAGGTCTCCGTAATACTCTTCAGGGTCCATATCAGGCGCATTTTTCAATCTTCTTCGCTCCCATTGATCGGTCCGGATCAATCCAAGACTCACTGAATTAACCAATATATTGTCAAAGGCCAATTCCTGGGACAAGGTTTTGCTTAAATTAAGGAGGCCAGCCCTTGCTGCTGCAGTCGCTACCATATGACGTTCAGGTTCTTTAGCAAGCGTTGCATTAATATTAATAATCCGCCCTCCTCCCCTTTTCACTAAATGAGGATGCGAAGCACGAACGGCATATATGATGGCAAAGAACTTTAACTGTATCTGCTCTTCCCACTGCTCATCCGTTATGTCAAAAAAGTGACCCATAACGCTTTGACCGGCTGCATTCACCAATATATCGATTCCGCCAAACCTCTCAGCGGTACCATTAATGAAAGAATCCACATCCGATTTTGATGTGACATCACATGTTGATGCAAAAATATCTGCCTTTTCACCAAATGAGAGCAATTGACTTTGTGCACTTTCCATACGCTCAGCGCTTCTGCCGCAAATAGCAACTTTCGCTCCTTCAGCTAAAAACATTTCTGCTGTTTTTAATCCCACGCCCGACGTGCCGCCCATAATGACAGCCACTTTTCCTTGTAATCCTAAATCCACTCTCTTCACTCCTTTTCAAAGTCATTTTCCTCAAACGATATCCTTTAATCAACAAGAAGCTAACTACGCGCAAGAATCATGGGAGGAAATCAAAATCCTCCTCATTTTTCCGCCATGACAGAATCATCTAAATGAGAATCAATCCAGCCTGGATCGGGATCTCCTCCCATTGCTTTGCGGGCTTCAGGTTTCGGCGGCCCTGCAATCCCCCACTGATCCATTAAATGCGGAACCCGTTTCCATACACGTGCTCTCCACTCAGATTCATCTTCGATCGTTTCCAGATAACATGTATACTCCATAACAAAACCGCCTGGGTCTTGAAAATAACAGAAAATATTGTCTCCCGGCCCATGACGTCCAGGTCCCCAAAGTTCTGACAAGCCCGCCTTTCGCACATTGCTTATACCTCGCATCAATTCATCCACGGAATCGACTTCGTATGCGATATGATTGACTGACGCATGCTCATCTTGATTGAAGGCAATGGAGTGATGCTTTCTGTTGCACCGGAGGAATGACATTTGGTGCTCACTCCAATCAGTAACTTTAAAACCAAGTACATCCGTATAAAACTCAACGATCATATCTAAGTTCTTCGTGTTCATTACAACATGATTCAATTTCACTGGATCAACATTTTTCTTACTCCAAATAGACGTTTGCACTTCCACCCAAGCCGAAAGCTCAATCACGCGGTTTTCCGGATCAATAAACCGCAGGCCATAACCGGCACCTGCTTCATCCAAATATCCAGGTGGTTCAATAATTCGAACGCCCTTCGATTGTAATATCCCGGCTGCACGATCCACCGCATTTTTATCGACCATGCCAAAAGCTATATGGTGCAATCCTCGTTTTTCTCCCTTGTGAAGGCTTAAAATATGATGTTCCGGTCCAGCCCCGCGGAAATAAACCGTATTCTCCTCTTCCGGAACATCCACTCTATCCAGTCCCCATACCTTTTCATAAAACTCTGCTTGATCGTCGAAATTCGGAGTTATCATGCTTATATGTCGTAAATGAGTAATCCCAAGCATTTTTTATACCTCCCATAATTTAGATTGCCCTTTAGATAATTTGCATTGGCCATCTTTTACAATCTAATCGAAAAGGGCGCCTCATTAATTTTCATAATGCAGGTGCCCTTTTCGGCTAAATGATCAGTCTTTAATGATGGCTTCTCTTTCTTTAGAGCGTTGTTTACGCAGTTCTTCCAGTTCACTGCCTTCAGGATATGTCGGTAAGTTAGGCTTCACTGCCCCTAGCATCACTAGCATGCGCGCCTCTACATCCCCGTCATTCCTGATTCCCCGATAAACCCCTGGTGGGCTGCTGATGCAGTCTCTCGCACTTAATTTAATTTCATGCACTTCACTGTAGCTGTCCTCTTGAATTAATGCCGTGACTTCACCCTCAAGAATGAAAAACACTTCTTCAACATCGTCGTGAAGGTGCAAAGGACCGACACATCCCGGAGGAAGCACCATTGTACTTAAAGTGAAATGTTCACCTGCAATTACATTCGTATCGTTATTGGCAGTGGCACCACGTCCGATATATCTCATCTGTGCGCGTCTATAAGCGGGATCAATTTCTTCTTGGAACTTCAAGACATCCCAATCAAGCGAACGGTCTTTCAATCGGGCAACATATTTTTTTTCAAAATCCTTCACTGAAAAAGCTTCTTTTGTCATTTTAAAATTCCTCCCTTATTTGTTGTTTCTAAACCGTATTATGTTTCATAAGCAAAACATTGTTTTGTCTATGAATTAAGTCTAAAATGAAACCGCTTCATTGTCAATTAGTTTTTAGAATATTTAAAACTATTTTTATAATCCGAACGCTCACCACTATGGGGTAAACTTGTAACGATTTGCTTTTCTTAACAAAAAAAGTGTGGATACCCTATTGGGAGATCCACACTTTCGAAAGAGGTTATTCATTTATTAATAGTTTTTATATCGTTCAGACATCTTCGTGTTGATAAGGCTTAACCCCGCTATATCCCATATAAACGGATAACTGCCGAGAAACTTCCAACAGTTTCGGCAAGGCAATTTTATCGATGAAATCCTCCTGGTAAGCAGACTCTGTTGCCACGACATTCAAGGCAGCCAATACTTTCCCAGTCCTGTCAAAAATCGGGGCGGCAACGGAACGGATGCCAGGGTGGAATTCCCCGCTTGTCATCGAATAACCATTTTGCCGAATCGATTCCAACTGTTTTTGAAATTCACCCGGCGCGGTGAGTGTTTTGTCTGTATAAGGAGTTAGGTTTGAGATTTTGAACATTTGCATTAGCATTTCTTTCGGTTGATATGCCAAAAGTAATTTTCCATTGGCCAAAGCATGTGCCGGCAGCCGCAAACCTATGTTCACATTGACAGCGGATACACCTCTGATCGGGGCACTTCCAACATAAACAACTTCCTGTCCATCCAAAATGGACAGATGGCAGGAGGCTCCGATTTCATCACGCAAGGTCTCCATATAAGGTTGGACAATTTCCTGGAATTTCAAGCTATTCAAATAGCTGAATCCCAATTCAAGAACTTTAGGAGTTAAACTATAACGTTTGGTATGTTCATCCTGAGACAAGTAACCAATATTTTGTAATGTGAATAATAAACGATATGGTACTGTTCTGCTTACTCCGAGTTGTTTTGCTATTTCTGAAAGAGACAAGCTCGGCTGTACTTCATTAAAGAGCTTAATGATTTCCAAGCCTCTAACCAATGAATTAGCACTATATTTCTCTTTCTCTTTTTCTTCGCTTGCCATTCGAGTATTCCCCCCGTTGTGAATAAATCTCATTTTCTCCTGACTAAAACCCATTCAGTAAAGCTTTCTTCATACCTAGAAAGAAGAACTTGCAGTATATGTACATTTTTTTCTGATAGTTCATTTTGTGAATGTTTTTGATGCATACTTCAATGGTTGCCTGTTTTCTTTTGCTTCCTTAACTAGACAGGAACTTTGGCGCCAGTAGCTGCGCACTGCCCTCTGCTTTACAAGTTCATCCGATCATATTTCGATGGATTGTAATCAATTCAAAAGTTTCCGTTTACTTTCTTTCATGCTAACAACAGCTGGTCTACGAGTCACATCAGATATAATCAACGCTTTCTCCACTTCCGGAAAACGGCTAGTAAAAGCCGAGAGCGATAACCGAGCTGGTGTCTTCAAGGGCTATTCCTTATCCCTATTCCTGATAATGAATTGGGCAGTACTGCAAATTGGCAACCATTTCTACCTCACAATCCTTTACTCTTCATGTATAAATAGAATAGTGTTTATGTGTCAATTAAAGCATATTTACATATATAAAACTATTTGGAAGGCCTAGCTTAATTGACGTTTCGATAGAAAAGCTCGTTGTTATATAACCAAATATAACCAATTATACAAGTGAAAACAAATAAAGAATTTTAATACATCGATATTCTCTGCCAAATCACGAAATTTTCCGTATTAAGTATTTCATATACAAAACAATATAAATGAATTATAGATTTTCCTGATTTTAAATTCAATATCAACAAGTCGGAATTTTTAATAATTTGTTAATAATTTGTTTTTTGGACACAAAGAATTAGATTTACTTCCATTTTAAGTCCTTGCTTGATAGAGTTCCATCTACTCAATAGGATGCAACAAAGTTCGATTTTGAACTGAAAGCGCTTATATTCTAAAAATAGAAAATTGTCAAAATATTAAATTGACAATCAAATTATTTTAATTTATCGTTAAGAAAGTAAAACTTTGTTTCCCTTACAAAACATACCGTTACTTTTTATCTATCAAAATTATAAAGAAAGGCGGGATAAAGCTCTTAAATGAAAAATCAAAACTAGTACCTTTCTAAAGGGATAACCTTAAGACACTTATACTCAATGGTAAGTGTTTTAAGGAATGCTAAAAAGCGACAAGGAGATGGTATTATGTTAAATGGGCAAAAAAGATGGTTGTATATTGCCGTTCCAATTTTTTTCTTTTGGTTTTTCGGACAAATTGATAAGGTTGGCATTTCCATCATTCAAACAGATCCAGAATTCCTTCATGCACTCGGTATGACTGGTGATGACAAAAATGCAAAGATCGGTCTTCTATCTTTTGTATTCACCATTGCTTATGGAGTTTCAAATCTTTTTTGGGGCTTCATCATTGATAAATTAGGTGCCCGAAAAACAGCCATCGCCGGTTTATTCGTTTGGACACTCACGATGATTATGTCAGGCCTAGCAAATTCATATGAAATATTTTTAATTAGCAGGATAATTCTTGGTTTTGGTGAAGGGATGATGATTCCGGTTTCCGGAAAGCTCATTTCTAACTGGTTTAATAAACGCGAATTGGGGAGGGCCCAGGCATCTTGGCTTACCGGAAACTATTTAGGACCGGCAATGGGAGCCGTTGTTTTGGTGCTCGTGATATCTTTACTCCACTGGCAAGCAGCTTTCTTTATGCTTGCAGCTTTCAACTTATTTATAAATATCCCGATGTTCATCTTTATGACGAGGAATACGCCAGAAGAGCACCCCCGTATAAGTAAGGAGGAATTGGCTTTCATTCGCCAAACGGATGATGAAATGAAAGAAACCACCTCCTCCGAGAACAAGAAGAGTTTCGCCCAAGATTATCGTTTCTGGATCGTTTGGTTCGGCATGCTCGTATGCTCCTTCTTATTTTTCGGAATCAGCATTTGGCTTCCTACATATCTCATTGAAGCAAAAGGATTCGAAAAGGAAGGAATGTCGAGCATTACTTCACTTTCCTGGCTATTCGCTTTAGGATTTGTCTTGGCCTGCGGTTTTCTGGCTGACAAAACCAGACGTCCAAGTTTGATGGCCACGATTCTATTTTCATTGACGGCAGTCTTTTTAACTGTAGCTGTCTTTATCCCCAACCCTATTTTGGCCGGACTATGTATGGGACTGGCAATGGGATGTCAAGGCGGTGTGTTCCACCTAAGCAATATGCTCATGGTAAAATACTCAACACCTGAAACGGCAGGACGAGCCGCTGGTCTAATTGGATTCACGAATATCATGGGCGGCTTTTCGAGCTATATTATGGGATGGCTTCGTGACTTGTCTGGCGGGGACTTCAGTTCATCGATCGCCATGCTGATTTTTACAGCCCTCTTAGGCTTGGGCGCTTATTTATTCTCCATAAAGAGAGAATCCGCAGAGCTGCGCTTATCACCTATACCTGTACAAAAGATACAAGTATGAAGCTGAATGCCCCTTGTAAAATTAGGGCCAACATTTTTTTATCACTTTGATGAACTATCCGACCCTTGAAATTCAAGGGTTTTTTCTTGAGCAGACTTAAAAGCTAGACGGTAGAATAGAAGTTAGAAAGAGCTCATACCAGAAGGTATCGCTCTTTTTTGCATATCCCGATAATATTTTGTCAATTTTCCAGCTCTTGCCCAAATCGCTCCTTTATTTGTATAAATATGTCGATAGTTAAAATATTCAAAAAATGATATTTTTTTGAATACCCATGTTATATTGTTAATGGAAAAAAATACTTGTCAAGTAAGGTGAGTGTGTGAATATAGAAGTTTTAATCCTCCATTATATTCAGGAAAAACGTCAGAAGCCTAACCATGCCAATGAATTGCTGGATTATATTCAGAATGAATATGTAAACGGAAAGCTGTCGATCTTTCAATATAGAAGTCTCTGTCAGGAATTATATCTTCGGGGAGCAAAACAAACGTCTTCTGGATGAAACTACACCCCTGTCACAGTCATACTACTTCGAATTCTGAATGAATTTTGTTTCTGTTTTCCACAATCGACCTATCTTTAAGAGCTAAGCCAGTCATTTACTTAGAGAATAAATCCCTCCCCTGTATGTTCATAACTAAATAAAAGCCTCCTTGATCTGTCACCCCAAGACAGATCAAGGAGGTAAATGCTACTTATTCAGACCCTTTATTTATTAAATGAATATATCGAAAATTAAAACCAAACCGAATGCCACGAAGGAAAGTAATGTTTCCATCACTGTCCATGTTTTGAATGTTTCTTTAACGGTTAGTCCCATGTATTCTTTTACTAACCAGAAACCGGCGTCATTAACATGGGAGAACATAAGTGATCCTGCTCCCGTGGCAATAACAAGCAATTCTAGATTAACACCCGTCATATTGGCAACGACCGGTGAAACGATCCCCGCTGCCGTGGTCAAAGCGACGGTTGCAGAACCTGTGGCAATCCGAATCAATCCGGCCACAAGGAAAGCAAGAACGATCGGGGATAAAGAAATTTCTTCAGACATAGAAGCGATTGCAGTCCCTACGCCACTATCAATTAAGATTTGCTTGAATCCTCCGCCAGCACCGATAATTAGTATTATGGAAGCTAATGGCAATAAGCATTCTTCCGTCAACTTTTTAATTAGTGATTTATCCATTCCCTGTCTGTAGCCCAAGAAATAGTAAGCTGCAAAACAGGAGATTAATAGGGCGATCACTGGACTTCCGATAAACAATAAGAATTTTTCAATGAAACCCGGTATCGGAAGATAAGGAGCCACTACAGTTAAAACCATCAACAATACAGGCAAAAGGATGATGAAGAACGAAACTCCAGTGCCTGGTAATCCACTTGACTTTGTTTCCACCCGGATCAATTCGGGTTCTCCAACAGGAATAACCCGTTTATGAATCCATTTTGCGAATAGAGGTCCCGCAATTACAGCAGTCGGGAATGCGATGATCAATGAGTACAGAAGTACGTGCCCCATGTTAGCATTATAGATTCCGATAGCTGTCATGGCTCCCGGATGCGGAGGTACCAGCCCATGTACAATCGATAAACCAGCAAGTACTGGAATACCAATTAACAAGATGTTCACTTTGGTTGATTTCCGAATGGAAATGACCAAAGGCAGCAATATTACTAAACCAACCTCGAAAAATACCGGAATGCCGATGATGAAACCAGATAAAAGCATGGCCCATGGCAGGTTTTTCACACCGAATTTATTAATGAAAAAGTCAGCAACCTGCATACCAGCTCCAGAGTCGGACATCATCTTTCCTAAGATGGTCCCTAAGGCCAATATTCCAATAAGATGTCCAAGGACCGCTCCGACACCCGTTTCATAAGCTCCAACAATCTTGTCCATGGGCAGTCCAGAAAAAACCGCTAAAAATAAACTGGCTACAGTCAAGCTAATGAATGCATGCCATTTCCACCATGATACCCCCAAAATAACAATTACGATTGCTATCAGCGTGATTCCTAATAAATATAGATCCATATGTTCTCCCCACCCCTAAGAAATCGCTTACATTCAAACCAATACAATAAATGGAAATTATTGTACCGGCTCGTTATATGTCACAATGTAGTTCTGTTTAGCCGTATTGTAATACCCTTCACTGTATTCCATAACATTTCCGTCCCCATCACTGGAAATCCGAATCCTTTTTAGTACAGGACTATTGTTTTCGATTTTCAGTGTTTCGCAAATGTGATCCGGAGCGATAGCAACGGCAAACTCATCTCTGAATGTTTCAAGTTTAAAGTTTTGATCTTCCAAAAAGCGGTACAATGAATTGATTTGGACCTCTTTTATCTCTTCTTGGTTTAAATCAAGTGATACATAATGTGTAAAGTAAATATAAGGTTCATTGTCCAATAAATATATCCGTTCGATACTTATGCAATGGTCACCAAATAAAGATTGCAGCTTAGAGTCTGAAGAAAGGTCAACATGACTTATGTTTAACACCTTTTTTAAAATGGAGTGCCCTTCCTCCACCAACAGCTCTGTGAAACGCTTTCCTTTGGAAAGTTTGACAATCGAACCATTAGCTATCACTCTAGTGCCTTTGCCGCTTTTCTTTTCAACATACCCCTCTTGCACAAGTTCTTTGATTGCATTACGGACAGTGACCTTACTTACGTTAAATTCTTCTTCCAAAAGAGGCTCAGAGGGAATGTTTGTGTCGATGGCATAAACCCCATGTAAAATACGATCCTTTAATATTTCTTTTATCTGTAAATACATCGGTCCATTTTTTCTGTTCACATTCATTCCTAATCTCCTGCCTTTTATCTCTTAATATCTTCCATTTTACCTTCCATTGCCGAGAGTATCTCCTTTTCGGTTGCCAAAGGAGTATCTCCAACGACAGTACATGCCAGCATTCCTGATACAGCCGCAAACCGAACTGTCTTTTCAGGGGAATATCCCCGTAATTCGCCATGTAAGATTCCGCTGGTATAAGCATCGCCAGAACCTATTCTATCATATACGGAAAATGATAGGCTATCGGAAAAGTAAAATGTTTCTTCCTTGTACATATACCCCCTCAATGTATGGCTATTATCACTGTTGATTGAACGATGCGTCCCTGCTATTGATTGAATATTGAATGTCTTGGCCACTTCAGGGATCAATTCAATAAGCTGCTCTTCCCTTGTGGAGCCTTCTGACTTCATACCTAATATATATAGGGCGTCTTTCTCATTCATCATTACGATATCAGCCAAAGAAAGCATTTCTTCATAATGAGGTTTTGCGTCAGCGTAACCTCCCTCCCATAAAGAGGGGCGGTAATTGCAATCGAAACAGACTGTACCGCCTTTTTCTTTGACTTTTCTAGCCAGCACCTTCATACTTTCCCGGACATTTTCCGCCATTGCAAGCGTGATCCCACAAAAATGGATGATATCCGTATTATCCGAAATCATATCCAGATCATAATCGGATAAGGAAGCTGTATTAAAACTGCTTTCAAGTCGATTGGAATATGTGACACGGCTCGCCCGCTGTCCAAAACCATTTTCCAAAAAGTACATCCCCATGTATTTGCCACCTCTAGAGATGAAGTCCCTTCCTATTCCTAAGCGCTGCAAAGATGAAATGGCTGAATCCCCAAGCGGGTTATCCGGTAACTTTGTCACAAGATATCCATCATGTCCTAGCTTTGTCATCGCAGAAGCAACGTTTACCCCCGTGCCTGAAAAGGAGTATTGCAGAGTGTTAGCCTGTGAAAGCAATTCATACCCTGGTACCTGCAAACGCATCATTACTTCCCCGAATGCCACAATTCTTTTAGGCATATTTTTCAACCAATTTTTTTGTTATGGCCAATAATTTCCGAACATCCTCCCCATTCGTTTTTCCAGTCTCTTCATCGATGATGGAAGAATATACATGGGGAATGACTTTAGGCACTTTTGCTTCTAATGCGATTTCTAGAATGGTCTCGAAATTATTTAAATCGATTCCACCTGTTGGTTCCAAAGCAAATCCCTCTTCACCACAAGCTTTTGCTACAGCACGATACTCATCTTCATGCTTCAGGCCTTTCATCGGGAAGTATTTCAATGCATTTCCTCCCATATCGCGAACCAGCGCAATAGCAGCTTTGATAGGCACAATGGCAGTTTCACTTGCACCTGCACTTACTGGACCAGTGGAGATATTCACATAACCGACTTTCCCAGTTGGAGAAACAAGTGAATTTATCCAGCTATCCTTCTCACCTAAATTGGCCCTCGTAGCACCAACAGCCGGAAAAACTTGGTTAATATGACTGCCTGGATAGTATTTTGCTATTTCTGCGACAACTGCTGCCTGTCTATTATCGCCCGCGCCCAATCCTATTGAAACGGCCTCATCAATGGCTTCACCGTACTCTTTCATTGCTGTAACACCAGCTTCCACTGTTGGATAATCCTTTGAAAGTACTCCAACCAATACATGTCCTTCAGCTGCTTCAAAGACTTCCACTGCATTTTCTACACTATTTGCAAGTACATTTAAGGCTACACGATCATTCAATAACCGTTTGTTTATGTTAGTCATCCTTGTTTTCCTCCTAATATGGTTCTTAATTGAGCTTCAATGACATTTATATCATCACCTTGCAATGGACGCGGATCTATATCGAAAAAGCCTTGCCGTATCCCATAATCACGTGTATAAATGGCAATATCTCCATTTCTGAGCTGCTCGTTCACATCTTTCGCCGTTGTTTCCGTTATCAAAGGATCAATGGAAATACGTGCTCTATATATGGCACGACCTGCTTCATCCTGAACTATCGTTACTTTTACGCCATCAATGGAGTCAAGTGATGTGAGAACTTGTAAACTAGCTTTTTCTTTTTCGCTATTATCCGTCTTGACAAAATACTCATCCAATGCCTGAAGCAGCCCAAAGGTAGTTTCCTTTCCGACCTTCATGCTCCTTCCAATACAATGCAATTGAACCTTTAACCATTCGATATATTTCTTTCTGCCAGCAACGATACCGGATGTGGGACCTTCAATGGCTTTTGATCCACTATAAATCGCCAGGTCTGAAAATTGCACATATTTTTCCAAGTCTTCCTCCGCTGCTGCATCGACAATCAGAGGGATATTATTCGTATTGGCCACTTCCCATGCTTCTTCGACCGATATCATATTTTTCTGTACGGCATGATGTGATTTCACATATAAAATGGCGGAAGTATTTTCATTAATGGCATCCGCAATATGTTCCGCCTTTCCCTCGTTTGCATACCCAACTTCAACCAATTTTCCGCCACCAAGGTAAATCATGGTTTCAACCGGAGCACCATACTGAACGTTATGGCCTTTCAGCATGATGATTTCATTCTTTTGAATGAGATCTTGATGAAGCCTTTCGCTTTTCCTTCTGTTTCCTTCAGTAACGATCGCCGCTACTGAAAGCGCAATTCCACTTGATGCTGAGTTAACGACGACCGCTGCTTCAGAATGAAGCAAATTCGCTATATGCTGTCCTGACTTATCGACTAAATCAGAAATTTCCACATAATTTTGCCCACCTTTTTTCATCGCGTCCATCACTGTGTCAGTAGGGGCAGAAACCCCTAATATGCTCATTCTTCCACTTGCATTGATGACTCTTTTCAAACCGTAATTAGCATTCAATGAATTCTCCATTTATAACCACTCCTTTAACAACAACTCTTTTTTCTGCCATCCTTTTTTCGCCATCGGAATCCAATAAAAGGGTCTGCTCATTATCAATCGAGAATAAGGTTAAGTTCGCAATATCCCCAGCTAAAATCCTGCCTAGCTCTGGTTTATTCAACCAAGCTGCTGCATTGACCGTAACGGCATCAATTACTTCTTTTAATGGATAACCGAGGTACAAAAATTTTGTAAGCACCTTTGCCATATTAAAAACTGGCCCATTCTCTCTGTTTTTACGATATATATCCGTACTGATCGTATTGAATCGGATTCCCCTCTTTTTCGCCATTTCTGCAGTTTTAAAAGAAAAGCTTGCCGTTCCATGACCTACATCCAAATGAACACCACGTTCAATCGCCTTACATAACTCAGGCAGTGGCTCTTCTCTTTCATCAAATAAATTATTCGCTTTACCATTTAAGAAATGTGTAATAATGTCCTTTTCCTCAAGTAAATCAAGGACTTCCTTGATATCAGGCGGCCCTGAACCGATATGAACCATTAATGGTAAACCAGTTTCAGCCGAGAACTTCCTAGCGATTTTTAATGGCTCGACACCATTTGGACCAACCACACTTTTACTTATTCTCGCTTTAAGTCCAACGACAAAATCCCCGTACTTGGAAATTGCCTTCCTTAATTCTCCTTCGTCCAGCCATGAAATATCCGATAACTCATCAATCCTTTTCAATCCAATCCGCGAAATATTCAGAAAGGCGAAAACATTCGTTTTGGAATTTTCACAACTGCTAACCAGATCAGATATCCTATCTGCTCCCGTGCTTCCCGCATCAATGACCGTCGTTACACCAGTTTTATATCCAATCTCATCAACCTCATCACCATAAGGATCGAATTCCGGGAAAGCATGTACATGCATATCAATCCATCCGCTCGAAACAAATACTTTTTGATCATAATCTATTACCTTATCTCCTGTTGCAGTTCCGGGAAGTGCGATTTCTTTAATCATCCCATTTTCCAGTATGATATCCGCTGCATTTCCCTCTAACATCTTTACATTCTTCAGAACTAACGTATCTGTCATTTCCCTCATCCTTTTCGGTACATCCTATCGATTGCAAGTACTTTGTATACGGTTACACTGAATTGTGTGAGAATTCATTTCATTTCTCTTTACAAAAATAGATTATCATATTTCGTCGAACTAATCAATATAACGTTATAATGTTTGATTTAAATTTACAAAATCTTTAATAGATCACCGCTTATTTTTCTATGTGCTCATTAGTTTCCTCCATATAGCGTGATCTCATTTAGGTTTTTTTAAATTTCACTCGACTATTCTTAAAACAAAAGGCGGGAAGAAAAACAATCTGTTTTTCTTCCCGCCTTTTGTTTTTTTACGAATTGTTACAAAATAACCATTGATGTAAGCTTCTATTCTAATTATCCAGAAATAATGATTTTAAAGAAAAACTAATCTCTAATTTAGATTCTTTTTTTCTTTTTCGTTAATTAATCTACCTGGTTCCTAGTATTATAGAGGAAATTGTGCTTTCCATAATTATAAAAACCAAGAATGCTGATTTAAATGCATTCTTGGTTTTTTTATTTGCCGTACTTTTATTTTAACTTTTTATAGCAAGCCCGTAATACATGTCCCGTTCCTATAATGAAAGCCTTTAATTTACCTTTTTCGATCCTTTCCAATGAATTTCCCTCAAACGGTATTTTTGTAGCTTACCTGTTGCCGTTTTCGGTAAAGACTCTACGAATTCAACTTTTGTCGGTGCTTTAAAGTGGGCCATTTTTGAGCGGCAAAAGGTAATGATCTCATTTTCTGTCACTTCCGCTTTGGGGTGCAGCACAATGATTGCCTTAGGCGTTTCTCCCCATTTATCGTCTGGGATGGCAATGACCGCTGCCTCCAAAACATCTGGATGTTTGTACAATATCCCTTCCACCTCTGTTGAAGAAATATTTTCTCCCCCGGAAATGATTAAATCCTTAGCCCTGTCCTGTATTTCTATATATCCATTAGGATAGGTCACTGCCAGATCCCCAGTATGGAACCAGCCATCCTTAATTGCTTCGGCCGTCTTTTCCGGATCCTTATAATATCCTTCCATTACAACATTGCCGCGAGTAATGATTTCCCCCAGTTCCTTTCCATCCCAAGCGACTGATTTCCCATCTTGATTGACTACCATCGTTTCCCCATTGAAAACCAATTCAATACCTTGTCTTGCCTTTATTATTGCTTGTTCGTCCGCCGATTTAGCTTCAAACTCATCCTTCCACTCGTTATATAGGATGAAAGGGGAAGTTTCTGTTAATCCATATACGTGAATCATATTCAAACCAAGGATTTCTTGGGCCTTTTGTATAAGCGCTGCTGCTGGAGGAGCACCTGCTGTTGCCATCCTTGGACGCACTTTGATACTTGTTTCCTTTGCTTTAGGATCATTCACTAGCATATTTACTACAGTAGGTGCTCCACATAACAATGTAATATTATGATGGGCGAATAATTTGAGGATAAGAGGGGGATCAACTTTCCTTAAACATACATGAGTCCCTCCAGTAGCCGTTACCGACCATACACCGCCCCAGCCATTAGCGTGAAACATTGGCAGGGTATGTAAGTACACATCGTCATGCTTCACTCCAAGGTGATAAATGAAATTAGCGGCGTTCATGTAATTCCCGCGATGGGTTAACATTACCCCTTTTGGTTTTGAAGTCGTTCCACTCGTATAATTTATAGTCAAAAGTTGATTTTCATCGATGGTAACCTCTGGCAGTCCTTCATCAATTCCATGCAAAATGAAATTTTCATAGTCTATTCCAGGTAAAGTGGTTTCATGTCCTTCCACAGGCACGATAATGATTTTTTCCAATGAAAGTCTAGTAATGATCTTTTCGATCGGAGCAGTGAATTCTTCATCGACTATCAACATTTTTGAATCGCTATGCTTGATGATATATTCCAAATCCTCTGCAGCAAGCCTATAATTCAAAGGAACCATTACCGCTCCCATTTGACATATGCCATAAAAACATTCCAACATATAATGCGTATTTGGCAACATTACTGCAATATGGTCACCTTTTTCAATTCCCGAAGAATAAAGTGCTTTGGAAAGCTGATCGGCCCGCTGCCCGAATTCCTTGTATGTAAACTCTTTCTCTTCATCGATGACTGCCACTTTATGAGGATAATATTTTACGGCCCTGCGCTTCCAATCCATTGGGGTTAATGGGGAAAACATTTTTACCATCTCCTTTTTTTGAGATTCTCTGCTTACAGCACCCTGCCTGGTTCGTCATTATGAGTCATTGAGAATAAATTTCTTAACCCTTTTGATCATATTCATTTTCCAAACGTCATATCTTCTTTAATGGATTTCTTACATCATTTAAAGAATCATTGAATGACCCCTAACCTTTATAGTCGGGGGAATGCACATTCGAATATTTTTTAATTATTCTGATAATTAACCCCCTAAAAACAGTGGAATTCACTGCTTTAATAATTATATAGAGCTTCTTCTTTCTATTATAAAGGAAATTGTACACGTCAGGAAGACTATATTTTATTCTCTATGCGTGACGACACATGTTCGGTCAGTTTCCCAACGATTTGTTTAAGCCGTTCCGTTTCCTCTTCATTTAGGACGCTATAATAGTCACGAAAGATTTTGGCAAAACCCTTTTTGATAGAATGGTAGGCATCCCTTCCACTTTCGGTGGATTGGATAAAAACGACCCGCCGATCATCCTCACTGTGTACCCTTTCAATCAATTTCTTCCGTTCAAGCCGGTCAATTAGTGCAGTTCCTGCTGCAGGTTTAATCTTCAAATGATTCGAAACATCTTTAACAGCTATGGATTCATTCAAGACTATTAATTGCAATGCGCTATACTGTACAGAAGTTAAATCATATTTAACCAATAACGGTTCAACCAATTCCTGTGAGAGGCTGCTTAGTTCCTTGATTTCTAGATGTAAATTATACAATTCACTTGAATGCATGTTTGACAATCCTTTCTTATTGACACTATCTATCTAAAACTATAACATAATTAACGTATCAAAAAATTAACCATGCGAATTAAATTGGTTATTGATTTTTAAAGAGAGAGAGAGGCTGTCCATGTCAGCAGAACAACGCAAAAAGATCATTATCCTTATGATCAATATGTTTATAGCAATAGGAAGTTTCGGTATCATCATTCCCATTTTACCAGCATACCTTGCTTCCATTAATCAAGGCGGAACCGCCGCTGGCCTAATGATTGCCATTTTCGCGGGTGCACAACTTATCTTTTCGCCAATTGCCGGAAAATGGACTGACCAATTCGGGCGCAGAAAAATGATTATTTATGGATTGGTCGGTTTGACTTTATCCATGTTTATTTTTTATGCAGTCAATTCCATTTGGTTATTATATGCTTCACGTATCATTGGCGGGATCGGGGCAGCTTTGCTTATACCCGCAATTTTTGCTTATGTAGCCGATATCACCACATTTGATCAACGCGCTAAAGGCAATAGTTTAGTATCTGCCGCCATGTCCCTGGGAATTGTAGTAGGTCCAGGAATTGGAGGTTTTTTAGCTGACTTTGGCTTGAAGTTTCCCTTTTTGATTTCTGCGCTGGTATCCCTATCAGCTGTGGTATTTTCGATTTTTGTTTTAAAAGAAAGCGAAACGGCACAGGTTACTCAATCCATGGATGCAAAAACTGAAACGATGGTTCGGAAGATTGCCTTATCCGTGAAAATGCCCTATTTCATCCCACTTATCATTACTCTTGTAATGAGCTTTGGCTTAATGGCATATGAATCTGTAATTGGTCTGTATCTTGATAATCAATTCAATTCAAGTCCTAAGGACATCGCCGTCATGGTTACAGCCACCGGTATCGTCAGTGTAATAGTACAACTGTTTGTCGTCGACCGGATTGTACGGCGTTTCGGGGAAGTGAATGTGCTGAATCTCTTTATCAGTGTTGCAGCCATCGGTTTCCTCCTATCACTTTTTGCTTCAAGTTACCTGATTTTCTTTTTAATTTCACTTATCATCTTCCTTTCCACTTCCATCTTACGTCCAGTTCTTAACACACTGATTTCCAAGATGGCAGGCAATGAGCAGGGCTTTGCAATGGGTATGAATAATGCATATATGAGCATCGGAAATGTGCTCGGACCCACACTTGCCGGAATGATGTATGATGTCCACATTACCTACCCGTTCATGTTGGGCCTTATCCTCTTATTCATTACTTTGATGATTACAATGGCTTGGCAAAAGCGATCTCTTCATGCAAAGGCATTATCCTAGAGCTTAAAGAGGCATTTCAAGTTTTCACCTTAATGAAACCCCCGAGTAGCAGCCGCTATTCGGGGGTTTTCATTAAGATTGTTATTTCCTATCTTCTTGTAGTCGAGATCCTCCAAAACAGTTTAATCCGAGTAAATGTACAAACCTTACGTGTATTTGCTTCAAATTCACGAGTAAATGTACGATTCTCACGAGTATTTACTCCAATTTCACGAGTAACGCTTCAAACTCTTGATTATTTGCTCCAAATTCATGAGTAAATGACACAAAATCTTGCGTAATGTTCGAATTCACGAGTAAACAGCTAAAAACTCATGCGCAACACTCGAATTCACAGGTATTTGCTCCATTTGTTCCATAAGTTAATGATTTTATTTGACCAAAATAAAAAGCGGCCTTATTTCGAATAAGGCCGCTTATCATAATGATTTCATTTAATATATACGGCTTTTTTCCCTTTACTACTTTCAAAAGCCGCATCAATGATTTTAATGACCGATAACCCCTCTTGAGCAGTGACTGGAGCTTTTTTCCCGCTCAATATACTATCGGCAACCGCCTGGTAATACGTTAAATAAGATCCATGCAGTGTTTCAATGGTTTCATGTATCTCATTTTCTCCTTCAACCGTAACCAGCTTACCATAGAATTCGGGATCATCTGCACCCCAAGAATCATTCATCGGTTTTTTACCCTCACTTAGGGCCGCCTCTTGGCAATCAAGACCGTACTTAATAAATGATCCTTTACTTCCATGCACCTGATACCGCGGTCCATTATACGGAACGATTGAGCCTGAATGCAAGATAACTCTCAGCTTTTCATATCCTAATATCACATGGAAATAATCATCCGTTTTTGCATTTTCTTTTTGGGAAAATACATCTGCCCAAACGAATTGCGGCAATCCAAACAAATGCAGTGCCTGATCGATGAGATGTGATCCTAAATCATAAAGCATGCCTGATCCCGGGCCTGGTTTTTCCCTCCATCTATCCCTGACTACAGGCCTGTATCGATCATAATGGACCTGGTATGTATTGATATCCCCAAGCACTCCATCATCCATAAGTTTTTTCACAGTCAAAAAGTCATTATCCCATCTCCGATTATGATAGACACTTAATAGCAGATTCTTTTCCTCGGCAATCTTAATGAGCTCCTCTGCCTCCCAAGCTTCCACTACCATCGGCTTTTCGAGGATGACATGCTTCCCGGCTAACAAGCTTTGCTTGGCCATTTCATAATGCAAACCACTCGGTGTCGTAATAACAGCCAAATCAATTGATGCGTCTTCTAGAATTTCCTCTAAGCTGCTTACCACTTCTACATCTTTCAAATCTTTTTGGACTTTTTCTTTATTGGAGCTGACAACTTTCGCTATTTGAAACTGCCCTAAAACACTTAGTAATGGCGCGTGAAAAGTAGCTCCTGACAATCCGTACCCAACTATGCCCACTTTAATTTTTCTCATTTTCGTTCCCACTCGCTTTCTTGTTCCTCTTAAACAATTATAAACTGATCATACGTTCTATTATATTTCATTGTCCGGGTACATATCTCTCAAAAACTTGACAGACTGATTAATCAATTCTTTCAATACATTAATATCGATATCTGCCACTTTGTTGATATACACACACCCTTTTCCGGAAGTGTGTTTTCCAAATGACTTTAACAATTCTTCCCTTTTTTTATCCCCTGGAGTGAAATATAAACTGATTTTAGCTTTTCGAGGGGAAAAGCCTACCAAAGGGGCATCGCCTTCGTGACCTGATTCATATTTATAATGATAGACACCGAACCCAATGATGCTCGGTCCCCACATCTTTGCCTCATAACCTGTCGTTTTGGTGAAAACATCCAACAACTCATATGCATCTTCACGCTTTTTTTGATTATCGACGTTCTCAATGAACTCAATGACACTACTGTCAGTTTCTTTGGTTTTTTGTTTATACATGGCCGGAACCTCCCATACTAAAAGTTTTAAAAATGCAAAAGATATCCCTTGCTCAAAACTTAGTACACAATATGATGGTGTTTAAGATTGACGTGTATGTATACAGCCTTCATTATCGCTGAATTCCTAACTATTCAAATGATTGGCGGACGAACTTCATTACTAATTCTCCATGCTTCATGGCAAATCCTTCATTCAATACCCTTATATATTATAGAACATTGATTCGTTTTATTCTATTTTAAGAGCAGAGTTTATAAAGATAAATCTTTTGCGCGTTTAAAATCAATACTTTATCATAAAAATCTCTACGATCAGAAAATATAATTCTGATCGTAGAATTTTAGTGTATTAGTTGCATTAAAAAGGCAAAATGCAGTTTATCCAGACCTATTGCCGCCGGATCTTTTCAATTTCATCAGCTATGAATTGTACCTGTGTCCCTACAATAACTTGAATACTTTGGGGACCCACGATATTGATTCCAGCAACCCCTGTTGATTTGATTTTATTCTGATCGACAGCTCCCATATTCTCCACCTCAACCCTTAATCGGGTAACGCAGTTATCTACAGATGTTACGTTAGCGTCTCCGCCTAATCCCTCATAAATAGCGGAAGCCATTCCAAAGAATTTACTCTCATTATTCCCGCCTTGTGTGTTGTCTGCTTCCGAAATCGCTCCTCCACCATCAAGTTCATCTTCTGTATCATCTTCTCTGCCGGGAGTCATTAAATTGAACCTTGTTATTAAGAATCGGAATAAGAAATAGTAGATGACAGCAAAAGCCAGTCCTTGAAGAAGTAGCATATAAGGTTCATTTGCCAATGGCAATCTTGAACTTAAAACAAAGTCAATGAATCCTGCACTAAAACCAAACCCTGCTGTCCATTGGAAAGTCGCAGCAATAGCTAACGATATTCCTGTTAATAAGGCATGCACAACAAATAGAGCTGGTGCAACAAACATGAAAGCAAACTCCAACGGTTCAGTAACGCCTGTGAAAAATGAAGCGAAACCGGCTGCGAGCATTAATGAGGCCACTTGTTTTTTCTTCCGTGATTTTGCAGAATGGTACATGGCAAGAGCCGCAGCCGGTAAACCGAACATCATGACGGGAAAGAATCCGGCTTGATACATGCCTGTGGTTCCTTTTATTCCTGTTCCAGCCCAGAATTTACCGATATCGTTAAGTCCTATTACATCGAACCAGAATACAGAGTTTAACGCATGATGTAGTCCTGTTGGTATCAAAAGCCGATTGAAGAATCCATAGAGTCCTGCTCCAACAGCACCTAATTCACTTATTCCTTCCCCAAATATAACTAACCAGGAGTAGATGAGTGGCCATACGAAGAATAATATAAGAGAAACCAGTAACATGACAACCGCAGTAAGAATCGGAACAAGGCGTTTACCGCTAAAGAAAGCGAATGCATCCGGCAGTTCGACCTTACTGAACCGATTATACATTGCTGCAGCTATAAGACCCGAGAGGATTCCGACAAATGCATTTTCTATTTTCTCAAATGCCGGATTTACATCTTTTGCATCAATTCCCTGCAGCATCGCTACCGAGTCCGTGGAAAGCAATGTCGTTACGACTAGATAGGCTACCAGCCCGCTCAAAGCGGCGGCTCCATCTTTACCTTTCGACATCCCCAACGCCACTCCAACAGCAAACAAGATAGCCATATTGTCAATGATCGAAGAACCTGCTTTTATTAAGAAAGCTGCTAACGGACTTCCCGCTCCCCATCCTGCTGGATCTATCCAATAACCGATCCCCATTAAAATGGCGGCTGCCGGCAATACGGCTACTGGCAGCATCAAGGAACGTCCAATTTTTTGAAGATATTTTTTCATTCCGCTTTCCTCCTGACAATTACTGATTTAGGGCAAACCCCATATTCTATTAGACAACGGTTCCTTCCATTTTAGAACTTCATTTCATTTATAAATTTGGCTATATTCAGGAATAAAGTCTTAGCGATTTTCTCCTCCTTCGAAAGTTCATAAAAAAAAGAAAAGTCCATCCGGACTTTTCTTTTTTCACTTATTTATAGAGTAGGTAATTTTTGCGTACCTTTTTAAAAGAATCCTGCTTTACTTGATATTCTTTCATGATTTCATTTACAGATGAACCTTCTTCAATTCTTGACATTACCCAGCCATTTCCAATCAATAAATTGAAATTATTGGCTGCAAGGAATTCGAAATCACCAGGATATAGGTCCTGAATGGTCTTGATGATATGAAGTCCAGTTGGGACAGCCTTGAACTCCTCTCTATCCGTTATATAGATTTCCACTCCGTGGCTAAGTTTACCTGCATGTTTTGAAAATGTAGGGGTAAACGAGGCTGCCCTGAACTTTACACCAGGTAACCTTAATGCATTTAATTTCCCAGCAAGCTCATCACTGTTTATATAAGGAGCACCAATCAACTCGAATGGTTTAGTCGTTCCTCTGCCTTCCGAGACATTCGTTCCTTCGATCAAGCCTGTAGCTGGATAAACGAACGTAGTGGAAACTGTCGGCATATTCGGTGACGGCAAGACAAACGGGAGACCAGTATCGTCATAATCCATATCTCGCTTCCAGCCTTTCATCTTGATGACTCTTAGATCCGCACCGATTTTAAATTCCTTATTGAACAAAGTCGCGAGTTCCCCAACAGTCATCCCATGCTTAAGCGGTATTGGGTACAAACCAACAAACGATGAGAATTCAGGTTCAAGTACCGGCCCTTCTACCGACTCCCCGCCTTGTGGGTTTGGCCGGTCCAGCACGATAAAGGGAATATCATTTTCTTTGGCTGCTTCCATTGCATAAGCCATCGTGTAGATATAAGTGTAATAACGTGTTCCGACATCCTGGATATCAAAAACAAGGACCTCAACATCCTTTAACATTTCTGGCGTCGGTTTTTTCGTTTTGCCATATAAGCTATAAACGGGCAACCCTGTTTTTTCATCAATATAATATTCGACGCTTGCACCAGCTTGCGCATCTCCACGCACTCCATGTTCAGGACCGAATAACGCTGTCAAATTAATATCCGGGTCATCATTAAGTAGATCGACGATGCTGGTTAATTTTGAATCGATGCCAGTTGGATTCGTAATCAAGCCGACTTTCTTTCCGCTTAACACGTTCTTTTCATCTTTTAATAGAACTTCAATACCGGGACTGACCTTTTGTTTTTTCTTCTCTTTAACAGCGGTTACATTTTTTGAGGAAACGATTCCGAAAGTCAAAAGACAAATGGTAAATAGGATTATCATTCTTTTCAAATTGCTTCCCTCCCTATTTTTTAATGGGTCTTCCTGATTTAATATCTAATCCATATCCAAATTTATAAAGACTTTCATTGGGCTTAGTTACTGATGGTATATCGACCGGCAACGTGCCTTTTGGTTTTGATTCTCCAAAAATGGTCGAGATGCCTGCCGGGATATTTGGCTGTCTATAGCGCCCATTCGAATACCCTTTGAACCCGTAAACAGCAAGAACCGCTTTCGCTTCTTCAAAGTTTGCAACATCATAAGGGTTTCTTAAACTCATTAAAACAAATTCTTTATCTTTCTTCTTAGCATGATTCATGACTGCCCTAGGGAAGGCTGTTGCCCACTTCGATGAATCTTGAATGCTATCATCTATCACTCCATCATTGACAGCCGGATCGTTTTTGACAATATAGGATCCAGTTATGACAAAGTCCGTTTCATCAATGAGTCTGGCCACTTGATCTGTAAATGACTTTCCTGAAAAACTCATACCCGTTATTTGGACTTTCTTTATTTTCTTTTTATCAGCTAAATCACTGATGCTCCTGGACATGGATTCAACTTGGTCATCAAAAGGAGCAAGAATTAGAACTTTATCATTTTTCTTAGGTTTGAATGGCAATGTTTTGTCTTCATTTTTCAATAGAGTGATGGCATCTTCCGCGATTTTCTTTTCTTTTTTCAAATGATCTTCATTGCCGACTACTTGAAGCGCGGTTTCGATTTTTTTATCGATCGGAGTAACATCAGGGTTTAATATCCCACTTTTCCCCTTCAGTTCAAGTATCCTCGTTACAGATTGATTGACTTGACCTAGAGGAATTTCCCCGCTTTCCACTGCTTCCTTCACTGCATTGAATACAGAGGTTATATTCTTTTCCATTTGAAGCGAATTAATCTGTGCAGGCATCAATGCAATATCAACACCAGATTTCAAGGCAAGGACCACAGCTTCTTCCTGTCCGAAGTTGTCCGCTATTGCTTGCATATTCAAAGCATCTGTAACCACAACACCGTCAAAACCCATTTCTTCACGTAATAGACCCGTGATGACCTTATGTGACAACGTTGCAGGAACCATAATTTCTTGACCATCTTTTTTACTGATATACGTAGTGTCATCGAATGCAGGAAATTGAACATGTGCAGTCATCATCATATCAACTCCAGCATCGATGGCCCTTTGGAACGGAACCAACTCGATGGAACGCAAACGTTCTTTATCATGAGAAACAAGGGGGAGACCATAATGACTATCGACTGCTGTATCTCCGTGGCCTGGGAAATGCTTGGTCGTCGCTATCATGTTCTGATTTTGCAATCCTTTTATCGTCTGAATGCCAAGCTTTGATACAAGTTCCGGATCAGAACTGAAGGAACGAACGCCAATGACAGGATTTCCGGGATTATTATTGACATCGACAGACGGCCCGAAATTGACATTTATGCCAAGTGACGACAGTTCCTTGCCTATGATTTCTCCAGATTGATAAGCGTAACTCTCATTTCTGGCTGCACCAAGTGCCATATTACCAGGAAGGTTCGTTCCAGTTTGAAGGCGAGTTACGATTCCTCCTTCCTGATCAATCGTTATGAACAGAGGAAGGTTCGGGCTTGCCATCTGCAAACCCTCGGTGAGCCGAACCGTTTGTTCGGTATCGACTACATTCTCAGCAAACAGAATCACACCGCCAAGATGATATTTTTTGATGATGCTTGCAACTTCTGAGTTCATTTCAATAAACCCGGTCGCCTTCGCTTCTCCTTGTTTTTGCCAATTACGAAAATCCGGCATGAGCATTTGACCGACTTTTTCTTCGATTGTCATATTTTCCACGATCTCCTGAATATCCGATACTGTTTTTTCATTCTCTGATTCCTTTGCTGTCGCATTACCTCCCAGAATGGATAAAATCAAGAATACTGCGATTCCAGCAGGGGCACATATCCTTTTTATCATTTAGGCTTCCTCCCTTGTATACTTTTTAGTTCTGTTAGCAACAATTCCATACCCACTTCCATGAAGGGGTAAAAATGTATGGAAATGAACTATATAGATCCTATAAAGAAATCAAGGCAGCATTGGGAATCCCAGCAGCCGCCTCTTTTTACAAGCCTTCATGTAATATTTCCATTTATCCCTGTATAATTGATTCAATGAGCCTAATTGGTCATTCAATTATAAGTTTTATCGTTTGACCAGGCTTTAGAAGTGACAGCAAGGGAATATCTTCTTCTATAACTCGCCCTATCACATTAACTCGGTGATTTGCACCTAGGTCTCTCTTGCAAATTTGAACCTCTCCCCGATATCTTCCGTAAGCATCATTATCCATCGTTATGGATCCAAGGCTGCGTGCAATTGTATTACTCGGCTCAACATTTTCTGTAACCCTTGTATTCTGCAGCCGGAAAACATCTTGAGAAACATCTGGCCTCAATTTATACTGACCGCTTTGTAAGAGGTTGGATTCCATTCTGATAGTTAGAATATTTAGATTTTTATAAGCAGTCAGATTTTCAAGCAGATTATTCTCCGTTCCTTGATCTCCAACGTAAACTCCTTCCACATGCTGAAATAGCTCAATACCGGCAGCGTAAGGATTCATCAACCTGTGTTTTTCAAGCGTTGGAAGACCCACATGCAGAGGACCGCGTTTACTTCCTGCACCCGGGATGAAAGCAAAGATTGGTATGCTGTATTTCTTGAACATTCGATTTTGTTCATGAAAGAATTCTTCCTCAAGTCCCGTTTCAAGCCTTGGATAAAAGTTGTGCCAAGCTATCAACCTTTCCGGTTCCACACCGCCCCCAAGCACGGCTAAAAGTTCATCTTCATTTAACGTACTTGCATTTAGTGAGAGTGTAAACACCTTCGATAAAGATATGATCATTTCTTTATCGAACCCATCATCCAGGCGTATACCTTTAATACCTAATGGCCATAAATCCGTAAAATTGCTAATCCCCAAATGATCAAGCGTATTTAATGAGACATCTGCATGGATTTCCATTCCATAGGCCTCTGTAAGCTTTAAAAGCGTGATCATCCTCTTCACGAGATCACCCTTTTCTTCAGGAATATGAAGCGAGGTGAATGCTTTCTTCACTCCCAGGTTAGCAGCATGGATGATTTGTGACTCCGCATGCGGGTCTTGTAGATAAAAAGAGATTCCGATCACTTGAATTCAACCGCCATTTCATCTTTGAATCCAAACAAATACGTAAAAATAAATCCTGCTATATAGGAAATGAACAACCCAGCGAGGAACAGTCCGATTTGGTTTGGATGAACTAAAAAGGTAAGCGGCAGACCGGACACACCGATGGACGACGTTGCGATTCCGAATTGAGCTTGAAATGCTCCACCTACTCCTGCACCTAAACATGCAGTTAAGAAAGGCCGGCCTAATGGCAGGGTCACTCCAAATATAAGGGGTTCACCAATACCAAGCATCCCGGAAGGAAGGCCTCCTCCGATAGCTCTCTTCAAACTTGCTTTCTTCGTTTTCATATAGATGGCAAATGCCGCTCCCACTTGGCCCGCACCACCCATCGCCAAAATTGGAAGCAGTGGATCATCACCAATCGAATTGATCAATTCTAGATGGACAGGCGTTAAACCTTGATGTAAACCAGTAATGACGAGAGGGAGGAAGGCCGCACCAAGCACGAATCCAGCTACAACACCTCCGAAATCCAATACATTCAATAACCCAGTCGTAATGGCATCCGATAAAAACCCTCCTACCGGCATAAATACAATGTAAGTGACAATCCCGGTAATGAGTAAAGCGATGGTTGGCGTCAAAATGATATCCAGTGATTGAGGAATGAATTTCCTGACCTGTTTTTCCACCAATGCTATGAAAATAGCTGCAAAGAGGACTCCTATCAACCCACCGCGGCCAGGGAGCAAATTTTCACCGAACAATGAAATGTCGCCGACGGCCGGATTGATGACCAAGATACCCGCTACTGCACCAAGTGCAGGTGATCCGCCGTATTCCTTTGCCGCATTGGTCCCAACCAAAATCCCCAAATAGGCAAAGAGCCCTGACCCGATAACGGTTAAAATGATGGCTAATTGCGACTCTGCTGCAAGCCAACCCGCTTGAACGATTGCTTTTGTAATACCGGTAATCAAACCTGATGCCACTAAGGCGGGAATTAAAGGAATGAAAATACTTGCAATCCTGCGTAAAAAAAGTTTAAACGGTTTTGCGTTTTTCCTATCAATATCTGATTTATTCTTCGAAGCTACTTCTTTTAAGTTCAAATCGCCAGAAGATTCCTCCAGAAGCTTTTCAAATTCTGTATGAACCTTGTTCACCACGCCTGGCCCGAGGACGATTTGTATCGTTTCCTCTTCAATGACGCCAAAAACGCCTTCCGTATTTTTTATATCTTCCATTTTTACTTTTGAACGATCGATTGGCAATACCCTTAGTCTGGTCATACAATGTGCAGCATCGGCAACATTGGATGCCCCACCCAATTTCCCCATTAACTCTTCTGCTAAACTGGCGTACTTATCCCCCTTACCCATTCAAAAGCCCCCTTTGTCAAATCTCGTATTAATCATTTATATCGATCTGTCATCGATTTAATGGCAGACCTGGTGTTATCAATATATTGGACAGTCTCTTCATATTGCTCTGAAGCCATCCCCAAAAACAAAATATCAATCAAATATAATTGCGCCAATCGTGAGGATGTTGCTGCACTTCGAAACGGTGCTTCGTTCGAAAAGGATGTATACAGTGTGGCATCACACAAAGAAGATACCGTTGTTTGACCATAATGAGTCAGCCCGATTGTTTTTACCCCACGTTCTTTTGCCAGCTTCAGTATATTGACAACTTCTGGTGTTTCCCCGGAGAATGAAATGGCAAAAACGATGTCATTTTCATCTGCATTTGCAATCAGGGTTGCAACTAAATGCATATCTGTAAAAGCCGTTGCCCCTTTATTGATGCGAAGTAATTTTTGCTGAGCATCCGCAGCAACTATATTCGAAGCACCCACACCGCAAAAGTGGACGGTTTTAGCATTCAGCATCAGCCTTATTGCATGTTTGAGATTATCGTGATCAATTATTTCAGATGTGTCCCGGATGGTCTGAATCGAATTACTCGTTGTTTTTTCCACAATCCGATACAGTGATTCGGACGGCTCGATATCCCGGTAGCCCTGTTCGACGGTCTTCATCAAATCTCCAGCAATCCTTATTTTCAGGTCTTGAAAACCTTTTATTCCAAGCGATTTACACAACCTAATAACAGCAGCCCCGCTTGTTTGGGCAGACGTACTTAATTCCTGTACAGTGCTGTTCACAACTTCATGAGGATTCTGAAGAATATATTCTGCTAGTTTTTGTTCCGATTGCGGTAGCTTGCTCAACATCGTCTGTATGATGGATAATCCTCCTGTAGCCATTGCTTCCCTCCTTAATCTTCATAGATCGAGATGGCTTTTCTGACATCTCCATCCGCATTTTCCAGTAACTCCATTGCTTTTTCATAATCTGTTGCCGTTTTTAGCATGACAATCGCTGGTTTCACTTGATTATTTGCCTTACCAAGCGTATTCAAAGCTTGATCATAGTCAGCATTCGTTACAGTTTCTATGATGCTAATTGCACGGTCCTTCAGTTTTTGATTACTGACATTTACATCAACCATCAGATTTTCATAGACTTTTCCCAACCGGATCATGGTTGCCGTTGAGATCATATTGAGTACCATTTTATGTGCGGTTGCCGCTTTCATTCTCGTGGATCCTGTTAACACTTCCGGTCCGACCACCACTTCAATCCCTATATCAGCTGCTTCCGTGATGCTCGCGTTTTTATTGCATGATAAAGCCACAGCTTTAGCCCCAACTTTTCTTGCATAACGTAAAGCGCCCCTCACATAAGGGGTGCGGCCGCTTGCCGCAATGCCTATTACCGTATCATTTGCTGTAAGGTCCACGTCAATTAAATCAAATTCCCCATACTCTTCTTTATCCTCTGCTCCTTCAACAGCCCTAACAAACGCCTTTTCCCCTCCTGCGATTATTCCCAGCACCCTATCAGGTGGTGTGCTGAAAGTCGGGGGACATTCCACTGCATCCAGAACACCGAGTCTTCCGCTCGTTCCTGCTCCGATGTATATGAGTCTCCCTCCTTTTTTTAACGATTCGCAAGCCCATTCAACTACCGTTTCAATCTCTGGCAATACCTCCTGAACTGCTGCTGCCACTTTAAAATCTTCCCTATTGATTGCAGAAATGATTTCTATCGTATTTACACTGTCGATATTCATCGTCTTTTCGTTCCGTAATTCAGTCGTTAATGAACGCAAATGTTCTTCCATAGACAATTAAATCCTCCTATATCAATCACTTAAATATAATTTCATTTTTTAGTAGAAATTAATGAAATTATATTTCATATTATATTCAATGATAGCGTTTTCATTACTCGGATACAAGATATTTTTGTAAGATTTGTTAATTAGCATTTTTCTTTCCTTAAAACCCCAATGCCGAAATTAAATTAAATTTACATCCATAGCTGCTTTCTGCGTGTGCCAATATTTTACCCATAGGAGCCTACTATTTTTGGTGTAGATTTTTTTAAACAATAAAAAACGTGTATCGTCACCTATGATTAGGAACGATACACGAACAAGTAATTTATCAAAATGCTAAACTAGTATATTACGCCACACCACACCCGGAACACCTGCAACCCTTTACCCAGTTAACGGACAGGGACTACTTTCCCGTCTTCTACTGCACCGACGACAATAGTTGATGCAAATCCTCCATTTTCATCAATCGAGGGAATATCGTATATTTTTTGGTCTGGCCCTATATTTGAAAGTCCATCTTGCATATGTTTACGGATGGCCTTGGCATCATCAACGCTGCCTGCAGATTTCATCGCTTCCACAAACGCATACATGGCGATATAATTCAAACCTACTTCGGAGCTTGGATCTTCCTTATAGTTTTTTTGATATTTCTCAACGAAAGCAGGCACTGCTTCTTCATCTGAGTCCATCAGTGGCAGAACGCCAATCGAGCCTTCCAATGTTTCATATGACCCTGCAATCGGCTTCATTTGATCCAGCTTTGCTTGATCCATGATGATGAAACCGCCTTTAAATCCTAGCTCCCGAGCTTGCTTCGCTACTTTTGCCGTAGGTTCCGAAGCACCACCGATAAATAGCACATCAGGATCTTTTTTCAAGGCATTTGTGACAATCGTAAAGAAATCGGTTTCTTTGGCGAAATCAATCGAGGAATTATAAACGACTTTTCCGCCTTGCTTTTTCCAATGTGGGAGCACCGCTTCCGTCCAGTCTTTACCGTATTGCGAAGATGTTGGCAAAGCGGCAATTTTCTTCCCGAAATGTTCCATTGCATATGTTGTAAAAGGTTCGATATACCCCTCGTAATTCGGTGGAATTCGAACGGTTAATGAATTTCCGCTCTCGGTCACTGCCGGTTCACTCGTATATGCACCAATGATGAATTCCTCTTGTTCATTAAAAACCTGAAGTGCCAGCACACCTCCGCTATGGGGAGTGAAAATGATCGGCGTATCATATTCCTGAATTAATCGTTTAGCATTCGACCCTGTTTCATTAGGTAAGTATTTATCATCCAACGATACTAAATTCAGCGTGTAATTCTTACCATCTACTTCAAACCCACCAGCATCGTTAATTTCATTGACGGCCATTTCGACACCATTCAATGTCCGTTTCCCATATAACGCTGCTGCCCCACTTAAAGGACCGCTAAAACCGATGTTAACGACATTTTCACTTTTTCCTTTACTGCCACTGCTTGACACAGGGCTCTCCCCTTTATTGCACCCGGTCAAGACAGTGATGATTAGCAGGAGAAAGACAAATAATACTTTCAGTTTTTTCATAAAAATCCCCCATTCAATTTTTTCAGGCCCCAATATACGCTTTCCTTACTTCATCATTGGCTAATAACTCACTTGCTGTCCCTTGAACGACAATTTCCCCATTTTCAAAAACATATCCTTTATCTGCAATGCTGAGGGCAGCATTCGCGTTTTGTTCAGCAAGCAGGACAGTGATACCTTCGCGGTTTATTTCTTCAATAACTTGAAACATTTGTTCGACAATGAGTGGAGCGAGTCCCACCGAAGGCTCATCAAGCATCAACAATTTCGGTTTTGACATCAAAGCCCTTCCAATTGCGAGCATTTGCTGTTGGCCACCGCTCAGGCTTCCCGCTTCATCATGATGCTTTTCCTTTAAAATCGGGAATAAGTGATAGACGTATTCCAAGGAATCCTTGATCTCCGCTTTCTTCTTTCGATGCACATAAGCACCCATCCTCAGATTTTCCTGGACGGTCATCTGTGGAAACAATTTACGTCCTTCGGCACACTGAACTATTCCCTCCTGAACATTCTTATCCGGGGCACGGCCCCCTATGGGCATGCCCAGAAAATGAATTTCCCCCTTGGACAGCTTACTGATTCCGCTTATGGAACGAAAAGTTGTGCTTTTTCCTGCCCCATTAGCTCCTAACAATACAACGATTTCTCCCTTGGCAACTTCGATATTCACATGTTTTATCGCAGTGAAACTCCCATAATTTACTGCGACATTGGTTAACTTAAGCACTGGCACTACCTCCCAAATAGGCTTTAATCACGGCTTCATTTCCGCGGATTTCCTTAGGTGTGCCCTCGGCAATTTTTTCTCCGTAATTAAGGACCATGATATGATCCGCCAAGTTCATGATCATATGCATTTTGTGTTCGATTAAACAAACGGTCAGTCCCGATCGATTTAATTTTTTAATCAGTTCTGTCAAGCCTTCCGTTTCATCCGGGTTGATTCCTGCAGCAGGTTCATCAAGAAAGATAATTTCCGGTTCCGTCGCAAGGGCAAGGGCAATGGCTGTCCGTTTCTTTTCCTCCTGCGAGATGCTGGAGACCATTCTGTCAGCCGATTCCGTCAATCCAACTATTTCAAGCACCTCCATCGCCTTATCCCTGCATGCCGCTTCCTCCCGTTTTAAACGTTTTGTCCTTAGAATGGCATCCACCAAATTGGATTTGGTTCGCAGTCTATGTCCAACAATGACATTATCCAACACGGTCGATTGATCAAAAAGGCTTGTCGTTTGAAAGGTTCTTGAAATTCCAAGCCCCGCTATTTCATTGGCAGGCAGCTTGGTGATATCAATCCCTTTAAAAAGGACCGTCCCTGAAGTTGGTCGATGAAAGCCACTGATCAAGTTGAAGAAAGTGGATTTCCCTGCGCCATTTGGTCCGATAATTGCATTGATTCTACCTTTTTCAATCGTAAAATCCACATTATTGACTGCCGCCAATCCACCAAACCGCTTTGTCAAATTCTTTGTTTCGATAAGCAAATTCATCCCTCCTCCGCTTTTATGTGCATTTCATTTCTCACCCCGGACAGCTCATTATCTTTTCGCTTTCTTTGCCAATCAAAGAAGGCCCCTGCGATTCCTCGCGGATAAAAGATGATGATCACCGTAAGCAATGGTCCGAATATCAACATTCGGTATTCTTGAAGGAATTGCAGATTCTGCGAAAGGATTACTAACAGTAATGTTCCTACCAACGGACCTGAAAGTGTCCCGATTCCTCCAACCAATAAATACATCAATAGATCAAACATTATGGCAGTTGATCCGATATCAGGTCCAATGAAACGTATGAATGACGCATACAAGGCACCTGCCAGACCTGCAAAGAATGTAGATAGGACAAATGCTGTTAACTTATTCTTCATTGTGGATATACCTATCGTTTGTGCAAGGTCCTCGCTGTTCCTGATGGCCATATACGTCCTGCCGGTCAATGAGCGGATAATTCGATACACGATTAAAATCACTGCAAGCAGGAAAATGAGAACTAGATAATATTGGGATGCTGCCGTATCGAATGTAATCGGGCCTATATTCCCAGGAGCAGGGATACCGATCAATCCCCTAACCCCCTCTGTAAGACCCTCCCATTTATCGATGACCAGATATATGATGTACCCCACACATAGCGTATAAATCGCGAAAAAGTGTTCCTTTGTCCTCAGCGCGATCAATCCGATTAAAAACCCAATTGCACATGTAATTAAACATGCACATACAAGTGCCAGCCAAAAGTTCATTCCCGCTTTTACCGTCAGCAGCCCAAGTGAATATGCTCCAATTGCAAAAAATCCGGCATGTGCAAGCGAGAGATATCCAGTATACCCTGATAATAAATTGATTCCATAAACAGCTATCGCCCAGATGAACGAAAGTGTCAGCATATGGAGATAATAGTCGTTTTGCGCGATAAAGGGGAATGAAAAAGCAAAGATGATAAGAGCAATAATCGCATTTCTTTTCGTTAATATCCTCACGCTACCTCTCCCCCTTGGCAAAAAGACCTGTTGGTTTCACTGTTAATATTACGACTAAAAGAATGAATGCAATGATGTCTTTATAATCATTTGAAATATAAGTCGCGCCCAGGCTCTCACTGAAACCTAGGATATATCCGCCTACGATCGCCCCCGGAATGCTCCCCATCCCGCCCAATATGATAATGACGAATGCTTTTAGGATGACTAAATGCCCCATGCCGGGAAAAACAAGGTTAATCGGTGATGCAAGGGATGAAGCGATGGCTGCTAATCCACCCGATATCATGAAGGTAAGCATTGCTACTTTATTAATGTTGATTCCCACTAATGACGCACCTTCACGGCTTTGAGACATCGCTATTATCGTTGAACCGGTATAAGTTTTCTTTAGGAAAAGGTAAAGTAAAACCATCACTGCGATAGCTGACACGATGATCAATAATCGCTGAAGTGTGAACGTCAGGCCCATGATATTGACCACTTGGCCGTATGGAGAAGTCATTGTATGGAAGTCGGCACCCCAGACAAATTGGGCAAAAGCTTCAAGAAAAAGGAGAATTCCGATTGCGGCGATCTTATCATGCAATGGAGGTGCCTCCCTTAACAGGCGGAACACGAAACGCTCCAAAAGGACTCCCAACAAACCAACAACGATAATGGATACGAACATGGCAATCCAGTAATTGACCCCATATAATGTCATCATTGACAACGTGATATATCCACCCAACATATATAGGGCACCGTGGGCAAAGTTCGGGATATGCAAAATTCCATATACTAGCGTCAATCCCAGGGCAACAAGACTATATACGCTGCCAATCGTCAAACCATTAAAAAGCTGCTGGATCAAAATTTCCATTTACTTCCTCCTTGAAAATTATTGAATTTCACTTTGCTTTTCTTTCACTGTCCTACAATCCTGTCCATATTTGAAACTGCGATGAAAAACACTTTCAATTATTTCCTCACAGGCTCAACCTCTCGGGAGGAACAGTAATTTAGTCGATCAATTAAATAGGAACTGTTTGTTTTATGTCCCTATATTCCCCTCACAGAGATAGCAAAGGAGGAGCTGATAAACCCTCGGTTTGTTGTTAGCGCTTTCATTTCAATGACCACTTAATTCAATTGGATATCATCATAGTTTCATTGACTCTACTTAAGGATTAAGTCGTGTGTTGACAAGCATATGCTGTTTTTAGGGATAGCCAATGATTCATCTTCTCTTTATAACGGTTTACCTATGGTAATCTTCTGGTTCGTTCACCCCTTTCACCTCGCACCTTCTATAGGAGATTTATTCCGTAGATTAATTTCCTGTTTATAAATGCAAGTGCCGTGCCAAACATCAAATCACCGTTAATAAGGCTATTCACCCGTCTGTGAATTCATTATTGAATTATAAAAAACAAAAGCATCGGTTCCATACGGGATGTCCTTCATTCACTATTGACTGAAAAAATCATTTCTGAATTAATAAAGAATTTGATTTAACATAAAGTTACAATGGACTAATAAAGACATAAGCAAAAGTAAGGGGATTACCAATAAACGGTAATCCCCCTATCTTACCTATTCTTTTCCACTGACCTTTAATCGATATTTTTTAAGTTTCCTCACTATTGTTGCCTGACTGGAATCAAGGGCCTCTGCGATTTCATATGTAGTGTGGTAGGTTTGAGCCGCTTTCGTCAAGATTTCCTTTTCGGCTCTTTCCACTGCTTCTTTTAAAGTTTGGGTAGCATTGAGGTTCGGCTGATTCCGATTTTCCGGCTGATATTCTTCCGGCAGGTCATTAATCGATAATATTTGATTATCCGTCAGCACGACGAGCCTTTCCACTATATTAATCAATTCACGGACATTTCCTGGCCAATCATGTTGATAAAAATATTCCTTTAACCTCGAATCTATTTCTTTTGAAAATTTATATTGTTCATTTGCCTTTGTTAAAAATAAGTCAGTCAATGCCAAGATATCCTCTCTTCTTTCCCTTAGAGGAGGAATCGTAATCGGAATGACATTCAGCCTATAAAATAGGTCTTCACGAAAATCACCAGATTTGACCATTTCCGATAGATTTCGGTTCGTGGCTGCTATTATGCGAACATCGATTTTCTTTGGCTTTGTACCTCCGATTCTTTGAATCTCCCTTTCCTGAAGGGCCCGAAGCAGCTTCACTTGAAGTTGCAGGGGAAGCTCACCGACTTCATCCAAGAATAAGATACCACTCTCTGCCAGCTCAAACATCCCTGGTTTGCCTTTTTGATTGGCTCCGGTAAATGCCCCTCCTTCATATCCAAAGAGCTCGGATTCCAATAAATCAGCGGGAATTGCCCCACAATTTATTTTGATGAAATCTCCTTTTTTAGATCGGATGCTCCGGTTATAAATATTGCGGGCAAGGACATCCTTTCCAACACCCGTTTCTCCCAGAATAAGTACGGTCGCATCAATATCCGATATTCTTTCAGCAATCTCATAAATCATTTTCATTTTATCACTGACAAATACGACTCCATCCTTACTTGTTATCTTACGCAGTTTTTCAATTTCCTGCTTATATTGATTATTCAGTTCATTAACTTTCGTCAACTCATGCATCAGTTCATTTAAATCAGATAAATCCCTAATATTCGTAACGACTTGCTCTATTTCTCCTTCTGCATTAAAAACGGGACTTCCAGTAATCAATGTTTCCTTTCCAGCAAAATTATCCTGTACGACTGATACCGTTCGTCTCAGCTTCACTACCTTATGTGTCACCGAAGCATTCAGGATGCCTCGTTTAATCAATTGGTCCACCGATTTGCCGATATAATACTCTTTTGGAATTCCAGTGATCCGTTCAATTGCCGAATTGGTATAAAGCGTGATTCCATTTTGATCGGTGATGTATATCCCATCATAGGAATTTTCGATAATGGCATCCAGTGCGCGATTCAATTTATCCGTTTCATGAGCATCAATCAATAACTCATCCAAAAATTGTGTTTCACTGCCTATATATAGAATATTGTCAGTATCCATTTGTTTCATTAATAAAAATAAATACCGTTTATCATGCAGCCTTGCAGCTGCAAGCCTTTTATTATCGAGAAATTGCCACTCATCGAAATGTTCGGTTAGTGTATTATTACCATCCTGACTTAACAATTGATTAAAATAGTTGCCCCAATCCTTTATCCGATTTGCAGAATCCACGACTAGTGCAGGAAAGGTACACTCTTTGAGCAAATTAATCTGAGAATCCTGTTTCACTTGATTCATTACTATTCACCGCCGCAAAAAGAATTCTTTTTAAGTACAATTCTGGATAAATTTCGAAAATCCTTTAAAATTGTCGAATTTCGCTCCTAAAAAAAGTAGTGATGAAATAATTTTCATCACTACAGACTTTAGACAAATTAAAAGAAAATCAGTTTGCATACAGTTTTTTTCCTTAAAAAATTCGAGTTGATTTCAGAAATCCTCTCCCTTTCCGCGGACTTTCTGCCAAGCCGCATCAAAGCAAGCGTCTGTGGGGTCTTGGCTAGCCAGTTATACGTCGCGAATTTCTTCAATCTAGTGAGGGTTTCATAGAACAGTAAAAAAACTTGTTTTAAATTCATGGTTCGGGATGAGACCATCAGTAAGTCTTAAAAATAACCTCTCCACTGATCGCTTCCTTACCTGACTGGTTAGTGGCCGCTACATTGAAAAAATATCTATTCCCAGTTTTTTCTTTTAGATCCGCTTGAAGAGTTATGACATCATTCAAGAAAACCATACCTTTGAAACGAATCTTGTATTCTTCGATAAATCCAATTTCATAAAGATTACTGAAAAGCTTTGCGAGGTTTCCCATCGTCCACATTCCATGTGCAATGATACCGGGAAGACCAGCATTTTTTGCTTCCTCATCAATCGTATGAATGGGATTGAAATCACCTGATGCGCCGGCATATTTTATGAGGTCCAATCGCGTTACAGGTGCAAGCTCGATTGAATGTAACGAGTCACCAATATGAAGTTCGGTTAATGTCGTCACTTACTCATCACCATCCTTCTGATCGTTTCATTTATAATGACAAGCTGTTCAGCAGTGAAGACAATTTCCCCATTTGCATCCGCCCCATAATTTTTAAAAGCTAGAAATCCCATTTCCCCTTGTTTCCCTTTTTTCTCATAATAGTCTTTCACTTCCGTATAACAGGTGATTTCTTCCCCTACCTTCAGCGGCCTGTTATAGCGATATATCTGCTCACCGTGAATCAACCCTTTATTCGGGAGATTTAAGCTTTCAATCGTCCCAAAATCAAAGACCCTTGGGAAAGTTGGTGGAGCGATATTCGTTCCGAACCTTGATTGCCTGCCTATTTCTTCATCAAGGAAAATCGGGTGGGGATCACCAATAGATAATGCGAATTTTTTAACGGCTCCCCGTTCAACTATATTTTTAACGGGGGTGGATCGTTTTCCAATACTTTCGTTGAACATAACATCCCGCCTTTTCCCTTAATTTTTTGGACCGCCCGCAACATATAAAACCTGCCCACTAATGAATGAGGAAGCTTCATCGGCAAAGAATGCAACAGCATGAGCAATATCACTTGGCAAACCGCTTCTGGCAACAGGAATACTATTTGCCCTATCCTGGATGAATTGCTCAAAACTCACTCCTACCCGCCTAGCTGTTTCTTTCGTCATTTCGGTTTCGATAAAACCTGGTGCGACCGAATTAGCCGTTATCCCATATTTTCCAAGTTCAATCGCTAGTGTTTTTGTTAACCCTTGAAGCCCAGCTTTAGCAGCTGAATAATTAGCCTGACCGCGGTTCCCGAGAGCCGAAGTGGATGATATATTGATGATTCTTCCGTATTTATTTGCCACCATATGCTTCTGGGCGGCACGTACTGCATTGAAAGTACCTTTTAAATGCACATCCATTACCGTCTGCCAATCTGAATCGGTCATTTTAAAAAGTAGATTATCTCGGATGACCCCAGCATTATTCACGAGAATATCGAGCGATCCGAATGTGTCGGCTATTTCTTTTATGGATGCTTCCACCTCTTCGGAATTGACCACATTCGCCACTTTGGTGAAAATGGTATAACCCTTATCCCTTAATTCATTTCCAGTTGATGTCAAAACCTCTTCGTTGATATCGATAATCGCTACGTTTGCGCCTTCACTGGCAAATAGTTCGACGATCGCCCGGCCAATCCCTCTGCTTCCACCTGTAACTAAAGCCGTTTTCCCTAAAAATCTCCCTGTCATAATCGTTTCCTCCTAATCTATTATAAGAATTGTCCTAATTTAACATGCCCCTTAATCAAATTTCGGGAAATGATCATACGCTGTATTTCATCCGTACCATCATAAATCCTCCAAAGCCTAGCCTCGCGGTACCAACGTTCGATGGGAAGCTCCTTCGTATAGCCCATGCCACCGTGTATCTGCAATACGCGATCAACGACCCGATTCCCCATATTGGCTCCAAAGAGTTTAGCCATTGAAGCTAAATGGCGATTGTCTTCTCCATTATCAAGTGTAAATGCCGCATTCAATACAAGCCATCTTGCAGCTTCGATCTCTACAGCCGAATCCGCTATCTGCCATTGAATGGCCTGGCGCTCAGCGATCGGTTTACCGAATGTGACTCGTTCTTTAGCGTATTCTATAGCCATTTGCAGCAATCTTTCTGCAGAACCGACAGCGCGTGCACCCACGATCCATCTTGCAAAACCAATCCATTCCAATCCTAGTTTGTAACCGCCATGCACTTCCCCTAATATGTTTTCTTCGGGTACCCGGACATTATCAAAAACTAAACCGGCCGGTCCCCATTCTCCCATCGTATTGATATACTCTGATCTCCAGCCCATATCACGGTCTACAATGAAACAGGTTACCCCTTCCGTTCCGGTTGCTTGATGACGTTCTTTGTCGGTTACAGCAATGACCATGACGAAATCGGCATCATTTCCTCCTGTAATGAAAGTTTTTTCACCGTTAAGCACCCATTCGTTCCCTTCTTTTACTGCCGTCATTTTAATATTTCGCGTATCGGACCCAGCCCCCGGCTCCGTCATGGCAAAACAGGACTTTTTCTCACCATTAATCGTAGGGATCAGATATTTCTGTTTCTGTTCTTCATTTGCATAATAAAGTATGTTATCAGCCGAACCTCCAAAACTGAATGGTACAAACGTTTTTGATACTTCCATCAAGACAATTGCCATCATAAGCTGCCCTAAGTCTGCCCCGCCAAATTCCTCCGGAGTATTGATGCCCCAAAACCCAGCATTTTTTGCTTTTTCCTGTAAATCTTTCAATGTACCCTCTGGCAAACTAGGTTTTCCTGCCATTTCATTGCGAAGCACTTCATTTTCTAAAGGTATCAATTCATTTTCCACGAATTTGCGTATTGTTTTTTGTACCATTTTTTGTTCATCTGATAGTCGTAAATCCATTTTAATCCCTCCGCTTTCCAATTAGACTAGTTTTGATATTTTCTCTTCAATTGTCCGGTAATGATATTTTTTTGGATTTCGGACGTGCCTTCATATATTCTAGTGATTCTGGCATCCCGATAGAAACGTTCAACTGGATAATCCTTCATGTATCCCATCCCGCCATGAATCTGAACTGCCTTATCAGCGACACGATTATATACTTCCGAACCATACAACTTAAGCATTGCCGCTTCTTTAATGATTTTTTCTTTCTGATCGACCATCCATGCAACCCGGTATGTGAATGAGCGAAGTGCTTCTATTTCCATTGCCATCTCAGCAATCATATGGGATACGGCTTGATGATCAATGATCGGGACATTGAATTGTTCACGTTCTGTTGCATATTTAGTAGATAGATCGAGCAGGTATTGACAGGACCCCAAATTACGTGCAGCAAGGCCTGCCCGGCCATTTGCAAGGATCTTCAATGCATTTACATACCCTTGGCCGACGTCCCCCAGTACATTTTCAGCCGGAACTTCGCAATCTTCAAATACCAATTCGGCCGAATGTGAGCCTCGAAGACCCATCTTCCTTTCCATGCTACCAACTCTAAAACCCGGAAAATCCTTTTCTACTATGAATGAGGTGATTCCTTTTGCCCCTTTATCTTTGTCCGTTACGGCCATAACTGTAAAAATATCTGCTACATCTGCATTGGTTATATAATGCTTAGTCCCATTTAAAATATATTTATCGCCATTTTTGACAGCGGTCATTTTGAGATTCGTAGCATGGGATCCAGCTGCAGGCTCAGTTAAAGCAAAAGCGCCAATTCTATTACCGCTTGCCATATCTGGTAGATACTTTTCCTTTTGCATTTCATTGCCCATTTCAACTATCCCTACCGTCCCTATACCGGTGTGGGCCCCTATCAGAGTGGTATATCCATTATGTGTTTTGCCTATTTCCTCATATAAAGCACATTTTCCCACCATCCCAATTCCGAGCCCTCCATACCTTTCCGGGATACTAAGCCCGAATAGCCCGATTTCCTTCGATAAATTTATAATGGATTCTGGGATATGATCTTCATCCTCTATCTGCATGGAAAATGGATCGATTTGCTCTTCGATAAACTGGCGTATATTTTCTTTTAATAGCAGGATGTCTTCATCTAAGCGAAAGTCCATTTGCATTCCCCTTTATCTGCGAATTAGTTGTTAACGCTTTCATATTTTATCCGAATAAGCGATATGTTTTTCTTGAAGTTTGCGTTTTAGGATTTTACCGACCGCCGTCTTCGGAAATTCACTTTCAAATGTGATTGCTTTTGGGACTTTAAATGCAGCGAGCTGCTTTCGGCAATAATCCTTCAATTCGTTTTCAGTTATCCTTTCACTTGGTTTTAGAACTACCGCTGCATGTACCGTTTCACCGCGATATTGATCGGGAACGCCAAAGACGGCAGCTTCCAGAACCTTAGGATGGCTGTATAGAATATCTTCAATTTCAATTGGATAAATATTGAATCCACCTGCGATGATCATCTCTTTCTTCCGTCCCACAATGTAAAAGAAGCCATCTTCATCCATCTTGGCAATATCACCAGTATGCAGCCATCCGTTTTGAATCGTCTGCTGCGTCTCTTCAGGCATGCCCCAATAACCTTTCATTACCTGTGGTCCCTTTATGACCAATTCACCTGGTGTATCAACCAAGAGGGCTGGCTCTCCTGTAATACTGTCAATTATGGCGGCATCAGTATTTTGTATAGGAATCCCGATACTTCCTGGTTTTTGCAGGCCGCTAACTGGATTCCGGTGCGTGACTGGTGACGCCTCGGACAGGCCATAGCCCTCTGCAATCTTTGTTCCACTCAATTCGTTAAACCTTGACAATACATTCAATGGCAATGGTGACGAACCCGAAACGCAAGATTTCAATATATGCAAATCAAATGGATGGGACTGGTAATATTGTAATAAAGCAATATACATCGTCGGGACCCCCGGAAAAATAGTCGGTTTAATATTTTTGATTAAATCGACTATCTCCGTCACCTCAAACCGGGATACAAGAATTAATTCCCCTCCATTATAAAACGTCAGGTTCATCCCTGAAGTCATGCCGTAAACATGAAATAATGGGGAAACGCCAAGTACCCTTTCCTTCCCCTTTTGAGTATTGATTCTTGAAGTGGCTGCACTTTGCAGCGTATTGGCTACGATATTACGATGGGTTAGCATCGCCCCTTTAGAACGTCCTGTCGTTCCTCCTGTATATTGGAGGACTGCAACATCTTCGGCAGGTTCAATCTCCACTGTGTAATCCGCCTCTGTTACTGATAGTAGCTTTTTTGTCATTTCACATTTGCCCTTTTCCAGCGACACGCTTAACACCTTTTCAACATCGGTTTCAGCTATAACGGCTTCAACTATTGGCAATAAATCGTCGAGCACAATGATGTACCTTGCACCTGAATCTTTCAGGACATGTATTAATTCATTCGCCTTATACATTGGATTGATTTGGACAACAATGGCTCCATTCAAAAGAGTTCCAAAAAACCCAATTGGATATTGGGGACAATTAGGAAGCATAAGAGCCACACGATCTCCCTTTCTAATACCTTCATCAGCAAGCAAGCAGGCACATCTTTTCACTAACTTCCCCAGCTCTGAATATGTATACCTTTTCTTCATGAACGTAACCGCTGTTTTATCCGAATATTGTTCGACTGATTGATAAAATAATTCTGTCAAAGACATTTCAGGAATATCAATCTCTATTGGATTTCCTTTCGGGATATGCTTTTTCCAAGGTCTATCCATTGGTCCTCCCCTTTCTTCATTCAAAAAAATAAAGAAGTCATACTAACAATATGCAAGGAGTGTGCCAAAAATAAATCGTTATATTACGTTGATTCAATTAATGGTGAAATTCAAAATTGAATTATTTGCTGCGTTCTTAATAATATTAGACTCATAATACTAGGATTTAAATTTGACTCAATAAGTCATTTTTGAATTGAGAGATTGTTTTCGTAAAACGACTCAACTTGTAGTGCGGGGCATGTGGGGATTATGTTCTTGAAGGATATAACTGGTCATTTATAGGAAAATAAAACGGGATGCTGATCAAGATCAGCATCCCGTTCAAAAAATGATTCACCGCTCTATGGCGGAGTCATCTTCCAATGATATTTTCCATAATTCTTTCGCTTTTCCACTAACCGTTTCATCAAAAACAAATGATCCATTCGTATATCGATCATGATTTTTTAATGAAGCGGCATGAATCGTTTCAATGGTTCCCTTTTCAGAAAGAATGAATAAACTGTCGGTTTTGTTAATAATATCGAAACCAATGACCCTATGAGGATTCGATTTCAATTCCCTCAAGACCACGACACCTCGTTTTGCCCGGCTCGTTTTTTCAAACTCGGTTAATTTCATTTTCTTTATGGCCCCGCGCTGTGTAACGATAAAGATCGATTCTTTACTATCCTTGGCCAAAACCTTTCCGCCAATGACATAGTCATCTTCTTTCAAATTAATCCCTTTGACTCCTGCTGCCCGGACACCGACAACACTTACTTCTTCTTCATCAAACCATAAACCATATCCGTTATGAGTGACTAGGAAAAGGTCAGCCCGTCCATCGGTATGATGGACATCGACCAATTCATCGTCACCTTTTAAATTAACACCAACCAGCGGTTTTGAATGACGCTGAGCTTTATAGGAAGCTAATTCTGTCTTTTTCACCATACCATTTTTCGTGATGAACACTAAGAATTCCGGCAGGGTAAAATCTTTGATTGGAATCGCTTTTATGATTTGTTCTTCCCTGTCGATTGGAATGATGTTCGCGATATGCTGACCGGTTTCCTTCCAGCGAATATCAGGAAGCTGATGAACTGGACAATAGAGGTAGTTTCCTTTGGATGTGAATAGCAACAGGACATCTGTTGTATTCATCTCCAGCCTCTGGAGCAGGCGATCGGAATCCTTCATACCAAAATCAAGACCGCCTGATGCAGCATAAGATCGTAACGAAGTCCGTTTGACATAGCCTTCTTTCGTCACGGTCACCATCACGTCTTCACTCGCAATCAAGACTTCAAGATTGATTTTGATTTCTTCAATTTCTTTTTCGATTTTGGAACGGCGTCCGTCATCAAAGCCCTTTTTAATGAATCGAAGTTCTTTTTTAATTACTTGAAGAAGAACTTTTTCACTGCCAAGAATCTTTGTCAATTCCTCAATTTTGTTCTTCAATTCCGCTGCCTCTGCTTCAAGTGCTGTAATATCCGTATTTGTCAGCCTATATAACTGCAAGGAGACAATCGCTTCAGCCTGCGCTTCTGTAAAAGCGAATTTAGCAATAAGGTTATCTTTAGCATTCCGTTTGTCTTTAGATGCCCGGATGACAGCGATGACTTCATCTAATATGGACAAAGCCTTCACTAAACCATCGACGATATGTGCCCTGTCATGAGCTTTTTGCAACTCATAACGTGAACGGTTCAAGATTACCTCTTTCCGGTGTTCTATATATGCATCGAGCATTTTTGGCAAGCTCATCAATGTTGGCCGTTTTTTATAAATCGCGACCATATTGAAATTGTATGCAATTTGGAGATCAGAATTTTTGTATAAATAATGGAGGACTCCATTTGCATCTGCTTCTTTTTTCAGTTCGATTACAATGCGCAGTCCTGTACGGTCGGTTTCATCCCTTACTTCGGCAATACCTTCCACTTTCCGGTCTAGACGGAACTCATCCATTTTCTTAACAAGGTTGGCTTTATTGACTTCATATGGGATTTCAGTGATGACGATTTGCTGTTTGCCGCCCCGAATCGTTTCCACTTCCGCCAACCCGCGAATGATTATTTTCCCTTTACCTGTTTCATAGGCCTTACGAATGCCTTCAATTCCTTGAATTATACCGCCAGTAGGAAAATCCGGTCCTTTAATGACCGTCATTAAATCAGCGACTGTCGCTTCCGGCTTATCGATTCGCATAATGGCAGCATCAATGACTTCACCTAGTTGATGTGGCGGGATTTCAGTGGCATAGCCGGCTGAAATTCCTGTAGAGCCGTTTACAAGCAGGTTAGGGAACATTGCAGGCAATACAATGGGTTCTTCTGAAGTATCATCAAAGTTCGGTACAAAATCGACCGTCCTTTTTTCAATATCCCGCAGCATCTCGGAGGCAATCGATGAAAGCCTTGCTTCTGTATAACGCATCGCAGCAGGCGGATCACCATCAATACTACCATTGTTTCCATGCATTTGGACCATGACCTTCCGCAGCTTCCAATCTTGGCTCATCCTAACCATTGCCTCATAAACGGATGAATCTCCGTGAGGGTGATAGTTACCAATTACATTACCGACCGTTTTTGCGGATTTCCTAAATCCTTTTTCCTGAGTATTTCCTTCGACATGCATCGCATACAATATCCTGCGCTGTACCGGTTTTAAACCGTCCCTTGCATCAGGTAGTGCCCGATCTTGGATTATATATTTACTATAACGCCCGAAACGGTCACCAATTACCTCTTCAAGCGGCAAATCTCGAAATGTTTCTTCAAATACCATCGTTATTGACCTCCTCTTCAATCGACATATTTTCATTATCTAAAATATTCGATTCCTCTTCGAGACCAAAAGCGACATTGGCTTCAATCCACTTACGACGCGGTTCAACCTTATCTCCCATCAACGTTGTCACACGTCTTTCAGCACGGGCACCGTCATCGATCTTCACACGTATCAATGTCCTTGTTTCCGGGTTCATGGTGGTATCCCATAATTGATCGGCATTCATCTCACCCAGCCCTTTATAGCGCTGAATCATATAGCCTTTCCCCACCTTGTCTATCGCTCCCTGAAGTTCCTCGTCGCTCCAAGCATATTCAATGACTTCTTTCTTCCCGGTCCCTTTACTCACTTTATATAAAGGGGGCAAGGCAATATAAACCTTTCCTGACTCTATTAACGGCTTCATATAGCGATAAAAGAAAGTCAGCAGCAGCACTTGGATATGCGCCCCATCCGTATCGGCATCTGTCATGATAATCACTTTATCATAGTTGGTGTCCGGCGTATTGAACTCCGCCCCGACACCTCCGCCGATGGCATGGATGATCGTATTTATTTCCTCATTTTTAAAAATATCCGCCAGTTTTGCCTTTTCCGTATTGATAACTTTACCCCGTAATGGCAGGACTGCTTGGAAACGGCGATCACGCCCTTGTTTAGCGGATCCCCCAGCAGAGTCCCCTTCTACAAGATACAATTCATTCCGTTCGGGATTTTTCGATTGAGCCGGTGTTAATTTCCCAGAAAGGATGGCATCGGATTTCTTCCGTTTCTTCCCGCTTCTTGCATCTTCACGGGCTTTGCGCGCAGCTTCCCTTGCTTGGAAAGCTTTAATCGCTTTTTTAACCAATAGGGTACTCGTGGTCGGATCTTCTTCAAAAAAGTAGGCTAAGTGCTCTGATACGATGGAATCGACTGCAGAACGGGCTTCACTGGTTCCAAGCTTGCTCTTGGTTTGTCCTTCGAATTGAAGAAGTTCTTCAGGGATACGTACAGAAATGATTGAAGACAAGCCTTCACGTATATCGGTACCTTCGAGGTTTTTATCTTTTTCCTTCAATAGCCCCATTTTTCTGGCATAATCATTAAATGCCCGTGTCATGGCCGTTTTTGCGCCAATCTCATGGGTGCCTCCGTCTTTCGTTCTAACATTATTTACAAAGCTTAAAATATTTTCTGAATAACCATCATTGAATTGAAAGGCGAGATCTACTTCTATCCCATTTTGTTCCCCTTCCAAGCTGACTACGCTATGAAGGGTCTCTTTTTCTTCATTCAAGTAATCCACAAACGCCTCAATTCCATTTTCATAGTGAAAAGTTTCGTTATGGTCGTTACGTTCATCCGTCAATTCTATCTTCATGCCTTTTAAAAGAAAAGCTGATTCGCGAAGACGTTCACATAGGATATCATAATTAAAAGTCGTCACCGAAAATATTTTCGGATCCGGCTTGAAGTGGATTTTGGTCCCAGCTTGATTGGTTTTACCGATTTTCTCCAGAGTGGTTTCTGGCTTTCCGCCATTGAAAAAACGTTGTTCGTAAATGAATCCGTCCCTTTTGATTGTCACGACAAGCCATTCAGACAACGCGTTAACGACCGAAGCACCGACTCCATGAAGGCCTCCACTCGTTTTATATCCGCCTTGTCCAAATTTACCTCCAGCATGAAGAATCGTCAAAATGACTTCAGGCGTCGGTTTACCCAATTTATGCATGCCAATAGGCATTCCACGCCCTTTATCTGACACACTTACACTGTTATCCTTATGTATTTTCACACTAATTTGGTCTCCATATCCAGCCAAAGCCTCATCTACGGAGTTATCTACAATCTCGTACACTAAATGATGAAGTCCGCGTGCATCAGTACTGCCGATATACATACCGGGACGTTTTCTGACCGCTTCGAGTCCTTCCAGTACCTGAATTGCATCATCATTGTACTCGATTGTTTTTACTTTCTTTGCCACAGAAATTCCCCTTTCCTTACTAAACACAATTTCCGGGCCAAATCATACTGCAATGAAATGACTCACTAGCTTAACAAATACATTCATACGTTAATATCATATAAAAAGTATAATACTTTCACGAACAAAGAACAAGTGTTCTATTTTTTTCGTCCCTTTTATTAGCGTTAGCACCTTGGATTGGAACATGAAAACGTATCATAGCTACCATTCTAATTGTAGCGGTAAATTTTCATTTGGCAAATATACTTTTATTATTTTAATCAAATTAAGCTTTAATGGCTTAAATTTGCCCGACCGCTCAATGCCCGCTTTGGCTGCATTTTAGTTTTCTCCGGGTTGAGATATAGTGATACCTTAAAAAAAGAGCGGAAGTTCCGCTCTTCATTTTACTTAGTAAGGGCGTGTTCGACTTTTATACATCGATTCATGATGACAGTATATCCTTTTTCTTTCAAAAAATTATAGGCTTCTTCATTTTCCACCCCTAGCTGCGCCCAAAAGATATCTGCATCGATTTCTGCAAATTCCTTGGCTATCTCAGGAAGGAACTCTGAGCGGCGGAAAACATTGACGATATCGACGTGCCCTTCAATATCTTTCAGTGCTTTAACTGCTTTGACACCCAGCACTTCAGATACAGCAGGGTTTACCGGGATGATTTCATAACCGCTTTCCTGCATTGCCTTAGATACCATATAAGAAGTGCGTTCAGGGTTATTAGATAAACCAACGACAGCGATGCGCTTCGATTTTTTCAACATCTTTCCCATTTCTTCCCTGCTTGGATTTTCTATCATTCTTTTCTATCCCCTTTATAATAAAATGTAATATTTAATTAAAGAGTATTCCCTAACAAGGGTATTTTACAGAGAACAACTGTTTATTACCATTATTAAGAAAAACCATTATACAAGAAAGAATAAGTTTCGAAAAGGCAAGACTCACTTAACTGCCTTTATGTTCATACAGACTACCACGTATTGTAACAATTTATACAAAGAGGCATCCTTCATTTTATATTTACGAAAATAAGGAAACCTAAACCTTTTATCCTCTATGAACTTAACGTATATCAAAAGATGTAAGTTCATCAAGGAAAATTCATCTTTTCAGTGGTTTTTTTTTGGGACAGCCGTACCATTTTGTCACGAAAATGTTACAATAAGAGAAGCTTAACAGGTATTTTAAGGCTGTTTTAAGCTATTTCTACACGCTTATTTTTGAAAAAGGGAATAATCATCCCTTAAAACGTGTAAAAAAAAGAAGATTTTTCTTTAAAGAAAGGGTAATAGAATGCTTACATTTATCACTATACTGGCTGCCTACCTGATCGGTTCGATTCCTTCCGGTTTAATAATTGGTAAAACCTTTTACAAAATCGACATTCGGGAGCATGGCAGTAAAAACCTAGGCGGAACAAATACCTTCAGGACACTTGGTTTCAAGGCAGGGCTTACCGTTACTACCATGGATATACTAAAGGGTACCCTAGCGACTTATCTACCGTATATGCTAGACGTGGAAATGAATTTATTGCTAGCCGGAGTTTTTGCGGTCATTGGTCATATGTTTCCCATTTTCGCAAACTTTCGGGGTGGTAAAGCTGTCGCAACTTCTGCTGGTGTCATTCTTGCATACGAACCATTATTTTTTGTTTTTGCCATTTTCATATTCTTCATAACCTTATACATATCCAAATATGTCTCGCTTTCTTCCATGATTGCTTGTCTTCTAGCTCTCATCTATAGTTTAGTGTTTCATACTGGTGACTTGCCGCTCATTATTGTAATCGGTATATTAACGATTTTCATTTTTTACCGGCATCGCGCAAACATCAAGCGGATTATCGATAAAACTGAACCGAAAGTAAAGTGGTTGTAAGATCATACGCATAACCAAGTGAAAATAGGCCTGTATGCATGGGCCTATTTTCCATTCTACAATTCATTTGCCGTGTTATTCAGGATACCTGCATGCCTCGAAACCTTTTCAGTAGCGTTTCCGATTTCCTTGATGATTGACACTAATCCCTGAATTGTCATTTCCATTTCTGTAGAATCCGTTATATTCCCTTTAATCACTCCGATTATTTCATTAAAGGAATTTTCTGTTAACTCCGATTCTTTCTCACCTGCTTGAACCACTTCCTTGACCCTTAGGACAGAATCAACAACATCTTTCATATATTCATTTGATGTATACACGATTGCATCTATTTCAGCTATCGACTTTTTAGTCTGTTCAGCAAGTTTCCTTACCTCATTCGAAACAACTGCAAATCCATTACCATGTTCACCTGCACGTGCAGCCTCGATGGCTGAGTTCAATGATAGTAAATTTGTCTGGTCGGCTATTCCTTGTACAAGCTTAACAAACTCGGTAATGCTTAAGAAGGATTGGTTTAATAAAACGATCTTTTCATCAACATTTTTCATGAAAATAACAAGGTTTTGTATCTTTTCCGTTAAGATCTGCATACGATTCTGCCCTTCTTCAGCCAATGTTTTTGAACGAAGGGATTGTTCAGCGCGCGTTGCGATCTGCGTTTTGACATATTGCCCGTTTTCTATCAATTGCTTAACGGAAGCCTCCGTTTCTTCACTTAAATTCAGGACTTCTTCACTAACTAACGAGATTTTTCTTCTCACTTCCTCTTTTATTTCCAAATAATGATTTTCCCTAGCTTTTAAATTTTCCACTTCATATGCCTCAAGGACTAACTGCTGTTCGAGATTGAGTATTTTTCCTATCGCTGATATTAATGCCCTCTGCTCTTCTTCATTTCTGCTTTGTTCAAAGACAATTCTTTGCAAGTAATTCTGTACATTTTGAAAACCGGATGAATACCACCGGGGCTGTAATCCAATTCGATAATGGGTCTTCGCCACCTTCGTCCGTAATTCAACAAAATCATCGTCAATCACACCATTGAATAAAGATAGCATATGAGTAATTAACGTTTTCCTCAATTTTCCCACTGTGCTGTGCTCCGTGATTATCCCTTTCAATTCAGGTACCTGCAGAATCGTTTGATAAAAGGCATCAACAACTCTCTCTACCTGAGGTTCGATAGCCTCTCTAAATGCATGGATCAGCTTTAAATCGAATTCGGTTAAATCGATGATATTCACCTGAAGTTTCACCTGTTCACTACTTACATCTAATATGCCATCTGTTTCTTTTGCTTTTTGAAACCAGATTGCTTTTTCCGGCCTCCCTTTTATGAAAATCACCATATCCCACTCCCCCTGATTTTGTAATTCACGTTAAAGCTAATCCAAGATATACCACCAATCCAAGATGAGTCTTTATATCCATTATGTCGAAATAAATTAGATATAATATAAAACAAATGATTCTTTAAGACTACTAACATCTTTATTGTGGCCTCATTGCAATTCTTTTGTCAAGTTAAAAGGACCTAGATTATTTCTAGATTAACTTCCCATCAAAAGAATAGTATTAATTTCATTTAATGGAGAAATGGTCAAGTAAGGATTGAATAAATGTAAAACAGAGGCTACACTGGAACTAGTTATTAAATAACGATAGGAGAAAGTGCCATGAAGCCATTGCAAATATCACCGGAAACCGCATTAAAGTTATCCAAGTCACTAAATTTGCCTTTAGAGCAAATCATGCATATGCCTACACCCGTCTTGCTGAGAAAGCTTGCCGAGGCTGAAGCAAAAGAAAAAGAAAATACAAAATAGCTGCAGGAATCTGCAGCTATTTTTGTGTGTGCTCATATGTGTGCGAAACGACCTTACGAATTAAATCTTGAAAGGCGTTCCATTCTTCCCATTGATCTTGAAACTGAGCAATACCCACTTTCGTCGCATAATAATATTTCCTTTTCGGTCCTTCTATGGAATCCTGCCAGTAACTATTTAAATACTCTTTCTCTTCCAGCCTTTTTAAAGCTGGATATAACATGCCTTCTTTATAATGTAAATAACCATCACTTAACTGTTTGAGCTGTTCGATCATCTCATACCCATACATATCCTTTTGAGCCAATAATGAAAGCAACACCATTTCCGTACTCCCTTTTAACAGCTCCGTTTTCCGCAAATCAGCATCATCCCCCTCTTTATAAGGAAATAAATAAGATGGCATTTCGTTTTATCATCACATATATAATTTTTCAGAATCTTGCTTACCCCATCAAATATACCAATATTCCGAATATTCTTCTACCACTTTGTAATATTTAGCTTAGGAATCAAAATAGGCAAAAAAACCGCACATGGGCGGTTTTCAATTGGTTAAAGTCCATTCTTTTGCAAAATCAGGCAACGGCTTCTTTTTGACTGATATTAAATGTTCATTTTCATAGGTACAGGCAAATTCTTGTGGTGGTTCATCCTGTAATATATCTTTTAGATAATACTTTATGTTGGACACAACTTCATTTGCCTCCATAACCCATTGATATGGCTTCCAGGCAAGTTCCCCTTCATCACAGGCGGATAGCCCGCCACCTGCCTCTTCAGCTCGGTAAACATACATTCCACCCGTTTGATTCCATGTCACAATCCCTCGAAAGGCCATCCCCTTTACCTTCAATCCAGTTTCTTCAAGAATTTCGCGTTCCATCGATTCACCGATGGTTTCACCTTGTTCTATTTTCCCCCCTATACCATTCCATTTATGCCTATTGGGATTCTTTTGGCGAAATAGCATCAACACTTCATTTTCGTTGGATCTTTTTCGAGTTATGAAACAAATATTATATATAATATCCATGTTTGTTTCCTTTCTTAAACGCACATTATTCGCATCTACTTCATAATTACTTTATACTTAAATAACGAACCTCTAGGAAGGAGAATTAGTATGAAACTGACCATTTCCGATCAAGCAGCTAAGTGGTATGTTAATGAGCTGGGGCTTCAAGAAGGCACTCATTTGCGCTTTTTCGTAAGATATGGCGGGCATAGTACCGTCCAAAGCGGCTTTTCATTAGGTATCATGCAAGAAGAACCTGAAACTGCAGCAGTCGTAACCACTATGAATGAAATTAATTTTTATGTAGAAGAAAAGGATTTATGGTACTTTGATGGTCACGATTTACTTATTACTTTTAATGAAAAACTGACTGAACCTGAATTTCACTACGAAAAGAGTGCTTGACCCATGCAGCAGCGGTGTAAACTGCTGTTTTTCTTGTTCAATCAAGCAGGCGCTCTTTAATATCTTCCGCCCTAAGAATTTCCGCTTGCTTATCCCCTAAAAGATCGAAATGAGAATATCCATCCTTCCTGTGATGAATCCACTCTTTTTTAAGCCCGTATTTCATACCCCACTCCGATAAACGCCGTAAATCATTACACCCCACTTTTGTAACCGTCTTGCATCCAGGAAATCGGTCATCCAGCCAATAATGCGTTAAAAAAGCTATTTGGCCTTGATCGATTTTCTGCTTCCAGGCTACTACGTCTACCCGTTTAATCCCAAAAGCCATTTCTTATTCACCTCAATGTTTGTAATTAAACCAATTCATCCTGCTTTTTATTTTTCTCATAGGCCTCATGCCATTCAGGATACAACCGTTTAATGGATATCGGGCGGAAGCTATCCTTTTTAACGCAAACGTGGGAAGAATGACCTGTAGCCGCCACTTCATTTTTTCCATTAACGATCTCATACCCATAAACGACCCTTAAGCCGTCATATTTTTCAATCCAGGTTTTAACTTTTACCTTATCACCATATCTAACAGGGGTTTTATACGAAGCCTGAATATCCATAACAGGTGAAAGGATGCCATCCGATTCCATATCAGCATAATAAAATCCTAAATCATTTATCAATTTTGTCCTGCCTAATTCCATCCATATAAAATAATTCGCATGGTAAACAACACCCATTTGATCTGTCTCTGCATACCGCACTTCAATTTCGTTTTCAGCTATGAACATTATGTTTCCCCACTTTCATTTCTATTGCAATAAACATTCTACCATAACAAATGTGCAAATTTCATTTAAGCTGTCTTGATTGACTGCTTCCCTGCCATGAAAAACTAAAAGAAAAGAGGAGAAAGATTTTGCTCCTCTTTCTCCCCTTTACTTAGTTGATTAAATATTATCGTTTCTATAACCGCTTTCCCGTGCTTCTTGCTCATCTTGCATTTCTTCCTTCATTCCTTCGATGCTCTTTCTTCTTCGGTCATTTTTGGCCTCAATTGCCTGTTTCTCCTCACCTGAAGAGAATGATAACGTTTCATTTGCAGCGGATATGTTTTCTTCTGTATTTTGAATCGCATCCTGAATTTTTTCAACATTATCCAAACGGTTATCCTGATTGTGTTTATAAGAGCCCATTAATTTCACCTCATGTTTTTTTGTTTACATAATATTATTACGATCACTTTATTAAACCCCTTGATTACTCACCTTTAGTTTGAATGACTTGAGGATGTTTCCCTGATTTGTCCTGCATTTTCTTCCCGTTATTCCCACCTGCTGCAATTGGTTGTGTCCCCAGATGGCTCGGTCTAAAGTGTTTGGAATCTTTTTTTGGATTACCCATTCTATCGCCTCCTCCTCTTATCATGGATATAAAAGACGAAATTCATGAATGCCAGTTTTTGAAAAAGTCATGAAAAAAGAGCCAGCGCTTTGAAGGGACCTTCATAGCACTGGCTCTTTTGAAAAAATCTTTTGCAAAACCTATTCAGCTTTTTGCATATGTTTTTTTTCAAGACGTTCCTCAAGTCTTTCCATTTGTTTAACATCCATCAATAATTCTCTTTTGTTTTCTTTAATTAATTCTTCAAATGTCCTTTTTCTTTTTTTCATGCTTTTCACCTACTTATTTTTAATATACTATTCAGTATTGCCAAATTAACGTAAAATTATGACTATATGGTTTCCATCCCTATAATTGTCGTAATTATCAGATTTTTAACCTGATAAAAATTTCATTTCGCCACTCTCTCTACTTTAACCCTTTTTTCATTAACATTAACCATAATCTTTTAAATTTTTTGATTTTTCTATTAAATTATGACAACTTTGTTAACATACAATAAAACGGAACCTCATAAAGGTTCCGTCGGACTGTAGTCAAATTTCGCAGATAAGCCAATTTACCTACCGTTTTGGTCTTAAAATACGATCCCGTTGTTTGCAGAAATCCGCTCCCTTTCCGCCGACTGTCTGCCAAGCCTCCTCGCCGAAAGCGTCTCCAGGATCTCGACTAGCCAGTTATTCGCAAGGAGTGTCGGCTAATTTCTTCAATACCGATGGAACTTCATAAAGGTTGCCCTACTGCATACTATTTATATTTCGCTCCATATCTTTTAGTTGCATGGCTGAAATTACCTTATTCCTGATAATGCCTTCTTTGTCGATGAAGTAAGTTGTTGGTATGCTAAGAATCTTGTAGCGCTCATTCACTGGATTTTCTGCACTTTGACTGTCCAGCGGAATGGTAAAAGTAATTCCATTATCGTCTACAAAGGATTGTACATCATTTTCCGGGTCAATATTGACAGCAAGTACGACGACATCATCACCCGCTTGCTGTGCATATTTCTCCATATCCGGCATTTCCTTCTTGCAAGGCGGACACCACGTAGCCCAAAAATTCAGCATTACCTTTTTACCCTTATAATCAGATAATTCAACTTGTTTCCCATCCAAAGTTTTCAGGGAGAAATTCGGTGCGTTAGCTCCAATTTTCAATCCGCCCAAAGCATCTTTTTCGTCATTTTTCTTTGATTCATTATCCATAGCCTGCACGATCGCTACTGTAATAAGTGACAGTAAGGCCACCGAAGCAATAATTTTTTTAAGCATACTCGTCCCCCTAGTCCCATTACAATAAAAATATTAGTCCATTTCCAGAAATAGAACAACTTCCCTATTCCATCTTAACAATAAAAGGACCTCCGGAAAAGTGAATTTCTTTAAATCATATCATGATATCACTTTGTTTCATAAACTTGACACAAAAAAAGCGGTAAACCTGACAAGTAGGTTTACCGCTTCCTAGCTGAAATTAGCCTTTTAATTTATTACGTAATACCATTTGAAGGATACCACCGTGACGGTAGTAGTCGATTTCGATTTCGGAATCGAAACGAACAAGTACATCAAATTCTTTTACGTTTCCAGCTTCATCAGTAGCTGTAACTGTTACGATATCACGCGGTTTAACTGTTTCGTCGATTTTAACTGCGATCGCTTCTTTACCAGTCAATCCAAGCGTTTCAGCGTTTTCGCCTTCTTTAAATTGAAGTGGAAGAACACCCATTAATGCAAGGTTAGAACGGTGAATACGTTCAAAGCTTTCAGCGATGACTGTTTTGATGCCAAGAAGGTTAGTACCTTTTGCAGCCCAGTCACGAGAGCTTCCCATACCATAGTCTTTACCAGCGATGACTGCAAGACCTGTTCCATCAGCTTTGTATTTCATACAAGCATCATAGATAGCCATTACATCGCCTGTTGGCCAGTAAGTTGTGTATCCACCTTCTGTACCTGGAGCAACTTGGTTACGGATACGGATGTTTGCGAACGTTCCGCGCATCATCGCTTCATGGTTACCACGACGAGAACCGTAAGAGTTAAAGTCACGCGGTTTCACACCGTTTTCACGAAGGTAGATACCAGCTGGTGTATCTTTACCGATTGCACCTGCAGGAGAAATGTGGTCAGTTGTTACTGAGTCACCGAATTTACCTACTACGCGCAAACCAGAAAGTGGGTTAACTGAACCTGGTTCTGGTGATAATCCTTCAAAGAATGGAGGATTTTGAATATATGTTGATTTAGAATCGAAAGCATAAATTGCTTCGTTGCTTGTTTGGATTTCATTCCAACGTTTGTTATCGTTGAATACTGTTTCGTATTCTTTACGGAATAATTCCGGTGTAACTGTCGCTTTAACAGCAGCGTTAACTTCTTCTTGTGATGGCCAGATATCAGCAAGATATACATCGTTACCATCTTTATCTTTACCAAGTGAATCATTGTTAAGATCGAAGTCCACAGTACCAGCAAGTGCATATGCAACAACCAAAGTTGGAGAAGCAAGATAGTTTGCTTTCACTAGTGGATGAATACGACCTTCAAAGTTACGGTTACCAGAAAGTACTGAAGTTACTAGAAGATCTGCTTCAGCAACTGCTGCTTCAATTTCGTCCGCTAATGGACCTGAGTTACCGATACATGTTGTACAGCCGTAACCAACTACGTTGAATCCTAATTGATCAAGGTATGGTTGAAGACCTGCATCACGAAGGTAACCAGTAACAACTTTAGAACCTGGTGCCAATGATGTTTTTACATAATCCGGAACAGTCAAACCTTTTTCAACTGCTTTTTTAGCAATAAGACCTGCTCCAAGCATTACATACGGGTTAGAAGTGTTCGTACAGCTTGTGATTGCAGCAATTGCAATCGCACCTGTTTTCATTACTGTTTCTTTACCGTCGGCAAATTTAACAGTTACTTCTTTATCCAATTCAGAATTGTCCATGCCAAAACCTTGGTTGCCCATAGGTGCATTGATAGCGTCATGGAAAGATGATTTCATTTGAGAAAGTGGAATCAAATCTTGCGGGCGTTTAGGGCCTGAAAGGTTTGGTTCAATTGCTGAAAGGTCGATTTCCACAACATCATTGTATGCTGGATCTTCGTTTTCAGGAGAGTAGAACAGTCCATTTTCTTTACAGTATGATTCAACCACTTTAATTTGTTTTTCATCACGGCCTGTTAAGCGCATGTAATCGATCGCTTCTGCATCAACAGGGAAGAAACCAACTGTAGCACCGTATTCAGGAGCCATATTAGCGATTGTTGCACGGTCAGCAAGTGGAAGGTATCCTACTCCAGGGCCGTAGAACTCAACAAATTTACCAACTACGCCGTGTGCACGAAGAACTTGTGTTACTTTCAATGCAAGGTCAGTAGCTGTTGTACCTTTAGGAAGTTGGCCAGTCAGTTTAACACCAACCACTTTTGGAACTGGGAAGTAAGAAGGCTGTCCAAGCATACCTGCTTCTGCTTCGATACCGCCGACACCCCAACCAAGAACACCAATACCGTTGATCATTGTAGTATGTGAATCTGTACCGAAAACAGAATCAGGGAATACTTCGAAGTCGCCGTTTGGAGTTTCAACAGCATGAACCACGTTCGCAAGGTACTCTAGGTTAACTTGGTGAACGATACCAGTTGCCGGTGGAACTGCACGATAGTTGTTGAATGATTTTTGAGCCCAGCTTAGGAACTGGTAACGCTCTGCATTACGTTCGAATTCAAGATCCATATTGGCATCAAGGGAATCCATTGTACCTGCTTTATCAACTTGTACAGAGTGGTCAATTACAAGGTCAACCGGGATTTCCGGGTTGATTTTGTCAGGATCTCCACCAAGTGCTGCGAAAGCATTACGTAAAGAAGCTAAATCAACAACAACTGGAACACCAGTGAAATCTTGTAGGATTACACGAGATGGCTTGAACGGTACATCTATATCTTGTTGCTCACTTGTTCCCCATTTAGCAAGGTTCGCAACGTGTTCTTTTGTGATTACTCTTCCGTCTACTTGGCGAAGTACCGCTTCAAGTAAAACTTTAATGGAATATGGAAGGCGTGATACTTTGCCGTCCCCTGCTTTTTCAATAGCGTCTAGGCTGTAGTAGTTGTAGCGTTTCCCTTCAATTTCAAAGGACTTACGCGCTTGGTATACGTCATTTTTCGTCATGAATATTACCCCCTATTAAACTGTCAGAACTTATTCTGCACATGAAAGTAAAACCTGGTTCACTGAAACCATGTTTACCATAAATATAAATAAAAAGTTAGTTTGTCGAATTTTCTCTCTGTTCTCCCACCCTAACTCTTCCTTCAACTTAATACTAATATAGAAATGAGTATAAGTAAATAACAAGAAAGTTATTGTTTTTGATAAGTTTCTCTTATAGAAAAAAATCCCCTACATATTAAAGTGCATTTAGGAAGCCTTGCTGATATCCATTTTATTGAAAATCCCCCTATTTGTGGCCAGATAAATTATTCCAGCAAAACATATTAGCACTTCATACATAATCATTCGACATTATCGCATTCTATGGGTGGAGGTGTCGAAATGACAAAACAAAAGGCAAATCATGTTATACCAGGTATGAATGCTGCAAAAGCGCAAGGTAATGGAGCTGGATTCAATGATGAACTGGGAAATGAACCGCCATTATCTGAAATGCAAAGGCAAAATAATAAAAAAAGAAAGAAAAACCAATGATTTCCCTCATTTCTAGGCGTTAAATAGGATAGGCTTTTTGAAATGGCAGTTGTACTGCATTTTTCAAAAAGCCTATTCCGTTCTAAAATCAGGAAATGCACAAGTAAACGCGCAAAACTCATTAGTAAAGCGCATGAACTCACGACGATAGAACCTGTCACTCAATAGTTCTCTGAATTGACCTCATTGACGATTGCCTGAATATCCTGTTCGAATTTTTTCAATTGTTCTTTCTGATGTTCGGAAGCCGTGACTAAAGCAGACTGTATTTGCTGATAGGCCTCGTTCACTTCCTGCTTCACATGTTTCAATTCCGTTCCGTAATCCGGTGCGTTCTTCTCAATGGATGAATATACATCAAATACCTGTTGATAACTTTGCTGGGCTTCCTGGAAAGTCCTTCGCTTATCTTGTTTATCCTGCATTTTGGTTCAGCTCCTTAATTAGTGTCCATCAATAGCATGTACGAGGTTTGCAAATATATGTATGTGAATAAAATTTCTCGGACTGATTATCTTAAGAGATAGGAGGGATAGCACATGAACAAAAACGATGGTAAAGATATTCGAAAAAATGCTCCTAAAGGAAATAACCCAGGTCAACCTGCACCGTTAAGCGGTTCTCATAAGGTGAAAAACAGACAGCACACCCGTCAGAAGCATAATAGCAGTCATGATATGTAAGCTGCTTAAATAATTGTTCCATAACAAAGCGGTGCCGCCCTGAAAAGGCAGACACCGCTTTCGTTTTATATTTGTGAAACAAATAAGTCACATGAAGGATTCGATACCTTCCTATTATATGGGCATCTTTTTTGGCAGCCTTTCACGGGTTTAAACGTTTCAAGTCCGTGCCATTCCCTTTTTCAATACAGTTCAGCCAAAATAACGATGATATAACGTTTTTGCTTCTGCAATATCTTTTGTTCCATGAATCAACGCCCGCCCATCTTTAAAAACGACCAACCGATGGGTTCCGATAGTAAATGAAAGTAAATAAGGATTCCTAACAATCTTACCACCTTGTGCGAGAAGATTGTTTTCGAGTTCCGCTAAGTCTCTTTCAAGATTCAATGCCGGCCGAATCTGAACAGAATCCCTTCCGCATAAAACGGCTGTCTTTGTTCGATTTGAATAGGAGAGGTGTGGATACGTTCGATTTGACCCACATGACAAACAAGTAGCTTTTTTTAATTGAGCTACATTTATGGATGAATGTTCATTTTTCCAAAGATCAAATGAAATGATTTTGTTTCTTAGTGACTCATAATCTTCTACAAGGATTTTTAATGCTTCCGCCATTTGATGGGCAACGACCGTTTGAACAGCAGGGCTGATGATTCCCGCCGTATCACATGTCAATCCTCCCATTGGAACCGTTTCTAGCAAACAATTCAAACATGGTGTCACCTCTGGGATCACCGTGTAACTTATCCCATAACTCCCAACACAGGCCCCGTAAATCCAGGGTATGCTATATTTTTGCGCAGTATCATTAATAAGCATCCTGGTATCGAAATTATCAGTGGCATCCAATATTAAATCCACGCCTTCAACAAGCTTCGCCAGTTCATCAACTGAAACATCCGCCACATGCGATTTTACGATAACGTCCGAATTCAGTGCATTCAAACGATTCTTAGCCGCCACTGCTTTCGGTATTCTTTTTAGTGCATCTTCTTCACTATAAAGCTGTTGTCTTTGAAGGTTGCTCCACTCTACATAATCTCTGTCCACAATGGTGAGTTTCCCAATTCCTGCTCGTACAAGTCCTTCCGCACTGCCCGTACCAAGAGCACCCGCTCCAATCACCAAAACGTGTTTTTTGCGAATTTTCAATTGCCCTTCTTCCCCTATAGGGCCAAAAAGTTCTTGACGTGAATAACGTTCATTCATCCAATGCTCAATCCTTCAACTGGGCTGCTTGCTATCGCGTAATCATTTTTTTCGATTCTTCCTGCTTCATACCCTAATCGACCTGCCTCAATGGCAAGTTTCATTGCTTTCGCCATTTTGACCGGGTCTTTCGCTCCGGAAACAGCAGTGTTAAGCAACACGCCATCCGCCCCTAATTCCATGGCGATTGCCGCATCAGAAGGCGTTCCAATCCCTGCATCAACAATTACTGGAACCTCTGATTGTTCCATGATGAATCGTAGGTTCAGTGGGTTTATAATGCCTTGACCAGAGCCAATTGGTGAAGCTCCAGGCATGATTGCATGGCACCCCACTTCTTCCAGGCGTTTAGCGAGCAACACATCATCCGAAGTATAGGGTAATACGATGAATCCCAGTTTCACTAATTCTTCAGCAGCTTTCAATGTTTCAATCGGATCAGGCAGCAGTGTTTTTTGACAGCCAATGACTTCTACCTTAATCATGTCACATAAGCCAGATGCCTTTGCAAGATGGGCTATACGCACTGCTTCTTTGGCTGTTTTAGCTCCTGCTGTATTGGGAAGGAGTGTGTATTTTTTCAAATCCAGCTTTTCTAAAAAATTGGGCTGACTGGCTTCAAAAATGTTCATTCTCCGGACCGCAAATGTTAAAATTTCCGTCTCCGAAACCTCCACTGATTGCTTTTGAACATCGAAGTTTGGATATTTTCCAGTACCTAATAATAATCTTGAAGAAAATTCATAAGAACCAATCTTTAACATATCATCCGCCTCCTACAAAATGTACAATCTCTACCTTGTCTCCATTTGACAAAAGTGTTTCACTTAGACTTTCTTTTGCTAATATTTCATCATTTAGTTCAACAATCACTACTTTTTGATGTAAATTAAAGTGTTGCAAAAGCCCTGTAACTGTTGATTCATCAGCAGGAATCTGTATTTTTTCCCCGTTAATAATCAATTCCAATTCATCCACCTCCATTAAGAAAAAAGGGTCTGTATCGAACGATCCAATCGAAAAGCAGACCATTCGGGATTTGTCTTCCTTTCTACAATATCCGCTATAAGTACACCTGTAATTGGAGAAAGCAGGATGCCATTCCTGAAGTGCCCTGTTGCAACGAAAAGTCCTTTGCATGCTGGATGTTCACCAAAGTACGGCAAGCCGTCCCCAGTTTGAGGGCGTATACCTGCCCATGTCTTTTCCAATTCGGTTCCTTTAATCGCCGGAAGCAATTGCGTTGCCTTTTCAATTAACGTAGAAATCCCGTCAAGACTTACCTTTTGATCGAAAGTGTTCGCTTTAACCGTTGCCCCGACAATGATTCTTCCGCCAACTTTGGGCACTAGATAGCAGCCATGTGAGAAGATTGTCTTTTCAAGCAATGGACGATCGGTCAGGACGGAAAAGCACTCTCCCTTTACAGGATAACTGTCGTGTTTCATCCCTGATTTTTCAAGGAGGAAAGCACTCCATGCCCCACCTGCTACGATGACATTTTCACTTGAAAATCCACCAATGTTCGTGACCACTCCCGTTACACATCCGTTTTCCGTAACTAAATCGGTGACATGAACAAATTCCTTTATATCTACACCAAGGGCAGCTGCAGATTTAGTAAAAGCGAGCGAAAGCCTAGTGGCTGAAACTTGTCCATCCTTCGGAATGAACATGGCTCCCATAATCTCATCCGATAGAAGCGGTTCCGTTTTCCTTATTTCGGCAGTCGATAGCCATTCAGCCTCAAGTCCCGCATCTTGCTGGACTCTGATCTTGTTCTTCAGCTCGGCTACCTGATCATTCGTTAGCGCCACCTTAAACATGCCCTTGTTCACTAATTCGATGTCTATTCCACTTATGTCTTTTAATTCTTCCGACAGTGCAGGAAACATCCCCCTGCTTCGGCTTGCCAATGTAAAAAGCGGGTTATCAGCATCTAACTCGGCTTGTGCCCCCAACATCCCGGCTGCAGCACTGGATGCTTTACTGGCAAGTCTATCTTTTTCCAATAAAAGGACCTTTTTACCTCGTTTTGCTAATTGAAAAGCAATGGATCCACCTATTACTCCTCCCCCAACAATGATTGCATCATATATGGAATTCATCTTATATCTCCTTTCCCAAAGACTTCGAATATTCTTTAACAGCTCTAATTGGATTTTCAGCTTCAAGCACACCTGACATGACGGCAATTCCACGTGCTCCCGCATCCAGCACGACTTGGCAATTGAAAGGTGTTATTCCGCCTATCGCAATTATCGGAAGATTGACATTTCTTGTAATTGCATGAAGCTCCTCAACTCCCTTAGGAGGAAGGCCGATTTTTGAATCCGTTTCAAAAACATGTCCATAAATCGCGTAATTGGCCCCTTTGCTAAATGCGGTTTTCGCTTCATCCATGGAATGGATCGAACAGCCAACATTCATCCCTGGAAAAGCTCCTTTTACGACTCCCGCATCTAAACTATGGAAAGCCAATTGCACACCAAATACTTTGTGTACCCAGGCTACATCCACCCGGTCATTAATGATGATCTTAGAAAGCGGAATCTTTTTATCATGTAATAGGGTCACTGCTTGATAGAGTTCCGATGCACTCATATGCTTTTCCCTTAGATAAAAGAAATCAACATGTTCCTGAATGTTTGAAGCGATTTCCACAAACTTTTCAATTGGCTGTTTCCCAGTAGAAATAATATGCAATTCATGTGCATTCATACTAAGAACCCCTAACTAGTAAAGTTACAATCTCATAAAATTAAATAGAAACAAACGGGAATTGAATCGATAGATAAAAGCCGGCCAACAGCAAAATGATAAAATACAGAATGAAACCATGGTCCATTTTTGAAAAACCAAATTCATAATAGTATGTTCGATCCCGAGTGTCTGTAAATCGCTTTGCCTCCATCGCAACCGCGATTCGGTGAGCACGTCTGATACTTCCGGATAACAACGGGATGGAATAGGCTTTCATTTTAAAATATACCGATCTTATCCCTTTTCCCCTTTCGAAGCCGCGTACCTTCATCGCGTTTCGTATCGTTTGGAACTCCTCCATCATGATGGGAATCAGCCTTAATGCCGCCATGAAACTATAGGCATATTTCGGTTTAAGCTTAACTTGCTGCATTAAGGAATAAAACAAGTTCACTGGTCTAGTCGTTAAGGAAAAAGTTAAACCAAGGGCCGCAAAGAACAAAGCTCGAAAGCCTACCAGTAATCCCCTCATGAAACTTTCCTCCGTAATCGATATTAGGCCCCACTCAAACCAAAGCGTCTCACCTTGCCCGAATAATATCATTGCGGAAGAGGTCGATATAAAAATGAAACAAAAGGGAATCGACAAAAGTAAGATGCGTTTTATCGAATGCCCGGTAAAAAACAAAAATAAAAGTAATACGCCAATAGTGATATTCATCATATAATTCAGGTCATGAATGAATAACGCCACGATGCATAATACAATCAGTACACCAAGTTTAAGACTTGGATTAATTCTATGGAGCCATGTTTCTGCATTTGAAACATTCATCTACATGACACTCCTTTTATAGTGATAAAACTTGTGTCTCCAAAAATCCGGCTTGCGTGATGTTCTCATCACTTATTACATTTCCGTTCTTAACCGTCCATATCCTGGTTGCAAAGTTTTTTGAAATATGATCGTCATGAGTTACCATGATCACTGTTATTCCGCGCCTTCGATATTCCTCAAACCATTCCAGTAATGCAAAGGTATTTTTCGAATCTTGGCCAAAGGTTGGCTCATCCAGGAGAATGATTTTTTTGTCTATTACGATTGAGGCGGCTACGCTTAAGCGTCGCTTTTGACCCATAGATAATTGAAATGGATGTTTATCACGATGTGCCTCCAGGCGGAACACTTTAAGCAATGAGCGGACTCTTTCATCTATTTCTTGTTGCGGCCTTTTGTCAATTCGCAATGAATAAGCAATCTCTTCATATACAGTATTTGCAACGAACTGAAACTCGGGATTTTGAAAGACAAACGTCATATGATCCGTTGGATTTTTCACCTTTTTAATGGGGGTCCCCATTAATTCATACTTACCATTCGTTTTTATGAACTGCATCAGTGCATGCAAAAGTGTACTCTTCCCCGCGCCATTTTCTCCCCTGATTACAATCCATTCCCCTGAACGGACCTTCAGCTCTTCAACCTTGATTTTTTCCTCTTTATTCCGAAAACCGCTAAATCCTTGCACATGCATAAGGGGTAAACCATCTGTAAATTGGTGTTCCCGAATGGGTGCATTCTCATGTATATATTCATCCCAAACACCAGGGAACCAAATTCCATGTTCTTTCATTTCATTTTTATATAGTGAAAGAATGGTGTCTCTTGGACCATCAGCTATAATTTGACCTTCACCGTTAAAAAGCACGATTCGTTCGATGAATTCTAAAACATGGTCAATTTTATGCTCGACGATAATAACAGTTTTGTCACGTCCGACTTCCTTCAACAAGTTCCAGATTTCTTTTGTACCTTCCGGATCAAGCATGGCGGTTGGTTCATCTAAAAATAGTACTTCTGGTTCAAGGGCTAATACTGAAGCGATTGCCAAACGCTGTTTCATCCCGCCTGATAATGTTTCTATACTTGTATGGCCAAGGTTCAATCCTACATTACGGATATGATTTTGGATCTTCTCTTTCATTTCTTCCTTAGGGACGGAAAGATTCTCAAGGACGAAGGCAATTTCCTCATCGGCAAATGGCATGCAAAACTGACTATCTGGGTCTTGAAAAACATATCCCCATGAAGAAGGGCATTTCAATTCCTCCGCTTTCATCGGGACTTCGAAGGAATTCGGAATCAATCCGCTTAACACTTGCAATAGAGTGGACTTACCACATCCTGATGGTCCCAACAATAGCACTTTTTCTCCTTTATCAAACGATATGGAAAGGTCCTTGAATATCAGAGATTCATCACCGGGAAATTTCATTCTTAACTTCTCAACTGAAACGATTGGTTCCATGGCCCTCAACCTCTACTTTTGATCCAGTTCTGCAAAATCTTTACTTGAAACCGGACGAACAAGATTAGTTACTCCTGTTGCTTCCAGTACTTTAACTAAATAATAGGCAGTCACACCTGCAAAGAATATGGACCCCACAAACCTCGCTATCATGAATAACGATAAATTCCAAAGAGAGAGAGCACCTATTTCCCCATAAGCAAAATCCATGATGACTGATGCCAGGCAGGAAGCTATCGCAGCTAAAACGGCCACCGACATATTGAATTTTTTATATTTGAACGCCATGAACACCAGTTCCGCGAACAAACCTTGGACCACCCCATATAACAGTACGGTCAGCCCCCATGGTGAACCTAGAAAGAATTCTCCGGAAGCTGCAGCTATCTCTGCCAAAAGTGCCACACCCGGTTTCCGTAAAATTAAAAAGGCGACGGGGCCAGCTATAAACCACATTCCATAAATAAGTTGATCCAGATGTAATCCTAATGGTTTAACGGAATAATAAATCGAACCCCAAAGGATATAAACGATTCCAAATGCTACCGCAATCACGATCGTGACTAATATATCCGTTAATTTCAATCCTTTTTTCATTGTTTCATTCTCCTTTATACTTCTAGTGTTTCCTTATGCACAGGCCATGTCTCTAAACGATAAGCCATTTCCCAAAATGAGTATTCATATTGGCTGCTAAGGATAAAATGCTCTTTCATTCTCTCCTTATCCTCTTCTGTTACTTTTTCAGCAATCTCATCAAGCCTCGCAATTTGTTCTTCCACCAAAGTGCGGAACCAATCTCCTCCGTAAGCCGCTATCCATTCTTGATAAATCGGCTCATCGGGTAAGCACCCTTGCAGCTTTTCACCTATTTCATAATAGAGCCAGTAACACGGCAAGATAACTGCAATAACATCTCCTAAATGTCCCGAATAAGCCGCACGATACATATGGGAAGTATAAGCATAAGCGGTCGGGGCAGGTTTGAAATTTCCCCTTTCTTCTTTTGTGATGCCTAATCTCTCAGAAAAATTCTCATGAAGCTTCAACTCCGCTTCATATGTTCCTTGTGCATGGCCGGCAAGCCTGCTTGTTGTATGTAAATCTGTAGCTTTGACTGCCCCTAAGGCTTGAACTCTAGCAAAATGAGATAAATAATAGGCATCTTGCATGACATAAAAACGAAAACACTCCAATGGCAATGTGCCATCTCCTATACCTGTAACAAACGGGTGATTAAAACTAGCTTCCCAAATGTGATCAACTTCCTGACGAAGTTCCTCTGAAAACTTCATGTCCATTACCTCCAAATTCTATTTTTCAATGAATGTTACGGAAAAAAACCTTTTATCACCCCTTTTTTTGCAAACAAAAAACCACTTTCTTAAACGTAAAGAAAGTGGTTGTACTTGAAATAATACAAAAACGTATTGTTCCAGACCCCACTTCCCTACGCTGGTATAAACCAGATCAGGTTCTAAGGGTCTTAAAGTCATACTTTAATCTCAGCTTCTGCGGCAAAATCAACTTTTACCTATAAAGCACCCCTAGTGGTACAAATTGTATATTAAATTTCATTTGCCTTTATATTAACACGATAAATCCAATTGTCAAACGTATTAGAAAAAGTTTTCGACCCAATGCTTTAGGATTACTAGCCTTTCAATCTTGCATTACCACCTTACCATGATCGCTTAAACCATTGTTAATCCACCATTTACGGAAAGAGTTTGCCCCGTAATATACCCTGCATCTTCCGAAACGAAATAGGCAACAGCACTGGCAATGTCCTCTGGTTGTGCTAGCCGGCGGAATGGAATCGCTTTTTCCAAGGCGCCTGCTATACCTTCATTATAAGAGCCTATTTCTTGAAATAGGGGCGTATCAGCAGGACCTGGCGCAATACAATTGATGTTGAGTTTGTGACGTGCCATTTCTCTTGCTATCGTTTTTGTGAAGGCAATCACCCCTCCCTTAGCAGCCGAATAAACTGCCTCTCCACTTGATCCGACTCTAGCTGCATCGGATGCAATATTTACTACCTTTCCGTAACCGTTTTCAATCATTAGAGGTAAAATTTCCTTGCAAGTATGGATCTGCCCAAGTAAATTAATATCGATAATCCTTTTCCAAGTGCTGGGATCACTTTTTAAAAAAGGTTCCACCTTATCCCACCCTGCATTATTAACCAATATATCTATTCTATGATAAAGCTTCACTGATTCTTCAACGGCTTTTTTAACACTTTCTAATTTCGTTACATCACAATGGACCGCTCTGGCTTCAAAGCCCGACTTTTCGATTAAAGAAACCGTTTCCTCTGCATTTTTAAGATTAATATCAGCCACGATGATGTTAAAATTACGAGAAGCCAATTTTTTTGCAATCTCTCTGCCGATTCCACTTCCGGCACCTGTGATAAATGCCATTCTTTTATTCATCATATTCCCCTCCACTTTCACCATTTAGTCAATATGGATTTATATAAACTGCTTAAATATTGTCGATTACCTTTTCATTTATCATTTCCCGGAGCCGGAATTTCTGAATTTTCCCGCTAGCCGTTCGAGGAAAGTCATCCATTATCTCAAGAAATTCAGGCCAATATTGTTTGGCCAAACCCTTTTCCGAGAGAAATTCCTGCATGGAATCCATCGTTATCGGGCTCTTCCCCGTTTTCATGCTGATACATGCACATGCTTTTTCCTGAAGACGAGAATCTGGAACCGCAATAACCTGAGCGCTAGAAATATCCGGGTGTTCATACAATACATTTTCTACATAAGCGACTGGAATATTTTCACCGCCACGTATGATTATGTCTTTGTTTCTTCCAGAAATCCGGATATATCCGTCTTCATCAATGAATCCTCGATCACCGGTAATAAACCATCCGTCATTATGCTCAGCTAAAGTATCATCAATCCGTTTAAAATAGCCGACAAAAAGAGCCGGACCCCTTACTAATAAAGAGCCTTCTATATTCGGGGCACAGATCTCCCCTTCAAAATCCACTACCTTTAACTCCATTCCCGGAAACGGAATTCCGTCGGTATTCGTCAGTTTTTCTTCTGGATCTTCAAGTCTCGTCAAGGTTACCAAGCCATCTTCCGTTTGCCCCCATCCTGACAATATCTTGAACGGTACTTTTTTCACGGCTTCCTTTACTAAATGCCTGGGAATCGGGGCACCTAAAGCTACGAAGACTCGTAGCGAATTGAGGTCATACCTTTCTATCCCTTCTATTTGAACCGTATCTTGCAGAAAAGGAGTGGCTCCCGCCGTAAACGTTATCTTTTCCTTCTCAACCCATTCAATAAACTCTCTCGGATTCCAAATGTCTTGATAGACTCCCGTACCTCCAATATGTGTAGGGAGCCTAACTCCATAACCAAAACCTGTTTGATGAGCGAACGTTGATGCCATGAAAAGAACGTCATTGGATGTTAAATGTAAGCGGTCAATCCAATAATCCGTAGATATGCAAAGAGTATTATGTGTATGCATAACTCCTTTTGGACTTCCTGTGGTTCCCGAGGTAAAGATAATTTCAGTCACATCATTGGGGTCATGTGTGATTTCATCCAAAATGGATGAATCCATCCGATCTTCCCAAGGTTCCTCAAATAAGGAGGAGAACAGTTTCATCCCATTCGGAGCATTGTCCCCAATCACATATATATGTTTCATTGATGGCCATTGATGCCTTAGTCTCTCAATCATGTCAGGGTAATAAAACCCACGGAAATAATCTGGTACAACAATCATTTTAGATTCTGCCATCCCAACCATATAGCCAATTTCCCTATCACGATAAATCGGTATCAAGGGATTGCTAATGGCACCGATTCTTGTAACAGCATAGTGTAAGATTATAAATTCATTCCAGTTAGGCAGTTGAAAAGAGACAACATCCCCCTTACCCAATCCTATATGCAAGAGACCCAATGCGATTCGATCGACCAACTTACCAAGCTGCTTGTAAGTAAAACTACTTTTTTTATCGATAATCGCTATCTTATCTGGATGCTTTACTATAGCATCATTCAAATAATCCAAGATCGTTCGGTTTGGCCAAACGCCTTGATATTTCCCCACATATTCCTGAGTCAAAATCGTCTCCATTTTCACTAATTTTCATCCCCCTCTTCAACCTCTGAATTTTTTAAAATCTACAGGCCTCTTTTCTAGGAAGGCATTTTTTCCTTCTTCCGATTCTTGTGTATTGTAAAACATCGCTAAACTGCCCATCGAAAGTTGTGAAATCCCTTGAATGTTGGCACTATCTGCATTAAAGGAATATTTGAGCATTTTTAGCGCAGTAGGACTCTTATCAAGGATCTTTCTTGCCCAATCTTCTGCTGCCTCGTGCAGTTGTTCTGGGGCAACGATTTTATTCACAAGTCCCATTTCTTTTGCTTCTTGTGCAGAATATTGTTCACACAAATACCAGATTTCCCTTGCTTTCTTTTCTCCGACAATTCGTGCTAAATAAGCTGAACCAAAACCAGCATCATAACTACCGACCTTTGGCCCGCTCTGGCCAAATTTTGCCGTGTCAGATGCAATTGTTAGGTCACATATAACATGAAGGACGTGCCCGCCTCCGATGGCAAACCCATTAACAGCTGCAATGACCGGCTTAGGAATGTTGCGGATTGTTTGGTGCAGCGTTTCGATTTCCAGTCCCATTCCACCACCTAAACCACCCGAATGATTATATCCTCCTTCTTCTCCCTTTTCTTTTTGATCTCCACCTACACAAAATGCCTTCTCACCTGCACCAGTCAGAATCACTATACCAACACGATTATCATCCCAAGCGTCCCGGAAGGCCCATATTAATTCCTGAATGGTTCTGGCACGAAAGGCATTGTAAACTTTAGGTCTGTTCATTGTTATCTTTGCAATTCCACCTTTTTTTTCAAAGATTACATCTGTTAATTCCATCGTTTTCATTCCCTTCATTGTCCTAGTCTATTAAAGATCATTTGCCTTGTATCACATCAATCCTCTGTTCATTACGAACTTATTCGGTACCCAATACGACTTTATGTGATTTCTATCTCTTCTGTAATCAATTCGGTTTCAACTGAATGTAAAATTATTAATTAATTGGATTAATGAGAACGGAACTCCTTTCCTATAATGTCCTTTGCAATGACCATCATATTAGCTTGTGCAGTACCATCACCAATTTCCAACCCAATCACGTCACGCAAACGTTGCTCAAGAGGCATTTCCTTCGTATATGCATAATGACCATTCAACAGTAAACATTCATGGATAGCTTCTACACTATATTTGGGACCTAACCACTTAACGGAAGCCGATTCTTTACTATGATTCAGCCCTTGGTCACGAAGCCAAAGTCCTCGATAGGCTTGCCACTTCACCAGTTCTAATTGGGTATAGTGCGTCACAATGGGGAAGGAGACCCCTTGATATGTCGCCAACGGTTTACCAAATGAATGTCTGATTTTCACATGTTCGATGGTTTCATCGATACTTTGTGATGCGGTGCCCACACATTGCAGCCCTATTAACAGCCGACTTAAATCAAACCCATTCATCACTTGGGAAAACCCTTTATTTTGAAGACCGATCATATACTCTTCCGGAATCTCTACATCGGTTAAATATATCGAACCTCTTCCAATGGGGATATTCCCCATGTCTTTGTACCCTCTACATTCAACTCCTGGAATATCGGCAGGAACCATGAAGGCACTTATCCCTCGATTTCCCCATTCAGGTTCCGTCTTTGCAAATAAAACAAAGGCATCTCCACACATGGCTACACTAATTCCAGACTTTTCTCCATTAAGCACATACTTATTTCCTTTATGTACTGCTGTTGTTTTAATTCCGCCTGCATCCGTACCGGCGGATGGCTCCGTAATCGCAATGCCAACAATTTTTTCACCACTTGAAATTTTGGGAAGCCACTCCTTTTTCAGTTCCTCGCTAGCGTGATTATTGATAATTTCACCGATTAATGCATTCAACATCACCGCGTAAGTGAGATTGAAATCACCACGACCTATCTCCTCAGCAGCTATCCCCGTTGTCACACAGTCCGCACCGCTTCCGCCATATTCCACTGGAATCCGAAGACCATTCACGCCAAGTTCCCCCAGCTTTTTCCACAAATGTTTTGGAGTAATCTCTTCGCGATCCCATTTTGTATAATGTGGAAGCAACTCTTCCTTCGCAAATTCTTTCAATATTTTACGAAAATAATCTTGCTCTTCCGTAAAAGAAAAATTCAGCATATCATTACCTCCTTGTTTAATTACTTAATTATCCGATACCTATATTTTGGACATTCTACGAAACATGAAATCTCTTACATGACAAACTATTATTGCAAGTTGTGTGCCAACTTGCATTGGCTACAAATTTGGCTATAGTTTAATTAAGCTTTTGCAAGTTTGCATTTTTTCGCAATTCTGCAAATTAAATTTGCGAAACATCACAAAAAAAATACACACTTTATAAGTGTGCCCTAATGGTTACCCTATTTACATTTCATTGGTTGCTCTACTATTTCAATTTGTATTTGGCAATTTTCCTATATAAACTAGCAACATGAATTTTCAGCTTTTGAGCTGCTAAAGAACGATCCCCTTCAGAATCTTTTAATGCTCGCTGAATGGCGGATTTTTCAGCATTACCTACAACTTCATCCAACGTACCGGACATAGAATTATCCATAGATGAGGGAACCTCCAATATGAAATTAGGTGTAAAATATAAAGAATCCAGAGTTAGAGTCCCTCCATCTACGATATTCATTCCGCGTTCGATTATCGCTTTGATTTCACGGATGTTACCAGGCCATTCATATTGGATAAGCCAATCTTGGAGTTTAGGATCAATTTCTTTCACATTGGACCCTAACTTGTTATTGAAATACTCGATGAAATGATATGCCAGAGGAAGAATATCCTCGTGCCGCTCCCTTAAAGAAGGAATTTTCAATTCAAAAACATAAAGTCGATAATATAAATCTTGGCGGAATTTCCCTTCTTGAATAAGGGTTCTTAAATCCCTGTTCGTCGCTGCGATAATACGTATATCAACATTTTTAGTCCCCGTCCCGCCTAGTCTTTCCACTTCCCTTTCCTGTAAAACTCGTAATAGCTTTCCTTGAGCCTGATAAGGCAATTCAGAAATCTCATCTAAAAACAACGTACCATTTTGGGCTAATTCTATTTTTCCAGGCTTACCTTCTTTTTTCGCCCCGCTAAAAGCGCCAGCTTCATAACCAAAAATCTCCGATTCAAATAATTCATCTGGAATCGCGGCACAATTTACCGGCACAAAAGGCTGTGCTTTTCTTGTACTCAAACTATGGATCGCTTGGGCAAAAAGTTCCTTTCCCGTTCCCGTTTCCCCTGTAAGCAGTACTGTTGAACTGCTAGTAGCTATTCTGGCGGCCAGCTCTTTTACCCTCTCTATCTCCTTACTCTTTCCAACAATCTCTTCGAAGCTATATCGACTTTGAACCACGGAATTTTTCTTGGCTTTATTCTTCTCCAAAGTGTTGGCAAAATACACTAAATCATTGTATTCCAGTTCGTCTTGGCGGATTATTATGGTATAGATGGTATCAGCTTCTCGTCGAAATACCCTTATAAAACAAGAGTGTCCGCTGATCACACCAGCAAACACATGTTTGTGGGCCAGACCTTTCAAAGAAAAGGTGGAAGAAGTGTGAATGACTCTCGTAATGGACTTTCCTATCAAATCAGTCGGCATCATCATAAAATACTCATAAAAATCAGCAGTGGCGTCTATAATTGTTCCATTTTCATCAACTTCAATTGATCCCCAATTCCTTATTACGTTTTTAACATTTTCCATTCACATCACCTAATACCTTGATTACTTAAAACAAAGATTACAACTTGACCCTTAATGACTTCAATTCCTTCCTGATTAAAGCAAGTCACCTTTTGCGTAACCCAATCTCTATTCAAATTAATATCAATGACCTCCAGTTCCGCTGAAATCATATCGCCTACATGTACTGGATGATAAAAGACCAATTCCTTTTGTAAAAGTATACAGGCACTACCAGGGAGTTTTTCACTGATCACTTGAGTGATAAGGCCTTCCGTTAACAAACCAGGTACTACCGGCTTGCTGAAATTACTTTTCCATGCTTCTTTATTCACTTGATAAATCGGACTGTAATCTTTTGTTAATTCATTACATAATTTTACGTCAGATTCATTAAATGTCCTTTGCATACTAGCAACCTGGCCGATGAACAAATCAGTGATTGTTAAACTCATAACACCGCTCCTTTTTTTCAGAATATTCAATTTTAATATAATACTAACTATACATAACTTTCCAATCAAATACTATAAAATGGGAGTTTATTTATTGTTTTACTCGTGAATTCGGCTGTTTTACTCATTAATTTGGATGGTTACACGTGATTTGATTGGTTTACTCGTGAATTTAACTGCTTTACTCGCGTGTTCTGCAGCTTTACTCGCGAGTTTAGCCGGTTTACTCGTGAATTCAACATGTTTACTCGTGAATTCTTTTATTTACTAAAAAATTGCCTATATGTCAGTGAATAGTCTGCATGACCGGCCTCTGACATATAGGCAATCTACTAAAGAACAATATTATACATTCGATGTTGCTTTTAGTTTTATATTTTCCTCAACCTGTGGTTTATCATAGCTGCCATACCTCTCTTTCACAACGAGTAACGCCAAGGCAGCCATTATGCTCGGAACTGTTAAGGCCATGAATGCAGTTTGTGGTGAATAGTTTGCTGCCATCAATAATCCTATTAATGTTGGAGCAACAATCGCTCCAATTCTACCAAAAGCCAAGGCCCATCCTATCCGGTGGTCCTTATCTCCCGCGGATAATACTCGGATATATACGTATTGGCCAAATTCATCGTGCCAACTGTACAGGCACCTCCAAAAAAGCGATCAGAATATATAAAAATTCATTATAGTAAACTTAATAATTTTAAAAATCCATATAATTTCATAATATGAAATTTAAGAAAAATTTTTAATAGCTCTTTGAACCATCGTATAAAAGAACGCCCCGAAGAAAAGACTTTCATTACCGTATTATCAAAAATCAGTGTTAAACTATCCATGATCATTCATATTTCCAGCTTAATTAATAATGATCTTTTGGGTTGACTCGAATATATGAAAGTGGTGAGGGAAGTTTCAATTTTGCGTTCATTTAGAAAGATCTACCAATTTTTTGTGGATATTCCTATAAAAAAAGGAGTGGTTTTGAATTACCGCTACGAGGTAAAAGCTGTAATCGGAACAGGAAGCTACGGTATCATTTATCTTTGCAATGATTTGAAAATGAATGAAAATATAGTGATCAAGCAGCTCCGGAAAACTAAACACCGCAGCAAAAAAGAGCTGAAACAGTTTGAAAATGAAATCTCGATATTACAAATGTTAAATCACAAAAACATCCCCAAATTTCACGAGAAATTTTCACAAGACGGAAATGTTTATTTTGTGATGGATTTCATTGAAGGAGATAATTTAGAAGACCATATTTTCTTGAAACATAAAACGTTCAATGAGAAAGAGTCTCTATTATTTCTTGATGAGTTGGTCGGTTTAGTATCCTATCTACATGACCATGACATTTTCCATCAAGATATACGTATACCAAATATTTTACTTAAGAACCATCAGCCCATTTTGATAGACTTTGGTTTGTCTAAAATGATCGATTCGGGTGATCTCGCAAAAGATTCTATTTTACAGATGAAAAGGCAGGATTTTTACGACTTGGGTGAAATGCTCTTATATGTACTTTATACGACGTACGCTTCCAAAAATAAAAAGGCTCTTCCTTGGACAGAAGAGCTTTCGTTAGAAAAAGAAACCGTGCATATACTGAAAAGGTTATTAACCATCCAAGAACCTTATTCAGATATCAAAGAAATTTCAATGGACCTGCAGGCTGCATTGAAGTCAATGAAACGGAATTAGCTGCTGCTGCCACGCCCCTTTCTCTTGTAGCGGTCACTTCCGCTCATGGGATATCTTTTATACCCGCGGCTGCTGCTACTGCTGCCTCGGCGATAATGACCATGTCTTCGCTCACTGCTGCCTTGGGAAAGCTGTTTGATTTTTTTCATTATTTTCTTCAGCATATCTTTCACCTCTTTTATTTTGATTTTAAAGCTTGTTATTCATTTAGCCTAACATAGTCACAGTATAAACCTTATTAATAAGTACTATAAATTTTTTTCATTTGTATTACATTCCATTACTGCTTACTTTTTTCATGGAGTGGGCTTATTTCATTGTTGGTCAAATGTGAAAGCCCTATATGCCTTCCTTTGAAAATGGCGCCGAATTTATAAAAATAACCAATTTAAAGAAACTCCTAATAGCCTATCATAACTATATCCTGCCTCACCGATACATGACAAACCGTTATTTAATCTTTACCATTTAAGTTTATTTATGGTGAATTGAATCGCTTTGCTCATGAATGAAAATCAGGCAGTAAACAAAAAAACCTGGCGAATATTTCATCGCCAGGTTTTTCTTCGTTCATTTTTATTTTACAGCTTCTTTTAATTCCTTACCTGCTTTAAAAGCGGGTACTTTACTAGCTGCAATTTGTATTTCTTCGCCAGTTTGCGGGTTTCTTCCTGTACGAGCAGCACGGTCACGCACTTCAAATGTACCGAAACCAACTAATTGGATTTTTTCTTCTTTAGCAAGTGTAGCCGTGATTGTTTCAAACAATGCGTCCACTACTTTTTTTGCGTCGTCTTTTGTCAGTTCAGCTTGTGCTGCAACACTGCTCACTAATTCTGTTTTATTCATATGAACACCTCATCCTTTTATTTTGTATAAAGTATGTAGAGAAGACAACATAACATATCTTGTATGCCTCTGTCACTTAATATGGCCAAATAAAAGGAATTGCTACTCTAAATTGATCTTTTTTGAAGATAAAAGGGCTTTGATTAGCATTAACCTAAGCACTGTCTGACTCTTGTTCAACTTTCTGCAGTTTCCAGCTGCAGCCATTGATAGATGGTATCCATATCAATGTTTTCTTCTAAATGGGAAGCCAGGAGATTATACGCTTCCTCCCTACGCTCCGAATCGCTTTGAACGTTTTCCTTCACTTCATCCAGCCCCTTGTTCCGTCGAATTTGGTTAACTAGTAATCTAGTGAACAAGCGATTATGGAATATCCCATGAAGATATGTTCCCATTACTTTGTTGTCATTGGAAATGGCTCCATCCTCTCTTCCATCTTTCAATAAAAGAAAGGGCCTTACTTGTGACTTCAATGTCGTTCTGCCTAAATGTATTTCGAAACCGTTAAGGTTCATTTGACCTTCCATTATCCCAGCAGAAAGGACACCTTCCATTTGTACCGTTTTCTTTTCTGCTTGAAATACGGTTTCCACGGGTAGAAGCGAGAGCCCTTCTGCGTTCTCACCGTCACCTTCGACCGCGTCAGGATCGAAAAGTTTGGTCCCTAGCATTTGAAAACCGCCGCATATACCGAATATCAACGTTCCTTGTTTCCGCAGTTCATTGATGGCCCCAACCAACCCCATACCATTCAGCCACTCTAAATCTTCCATCGTGTTTTTTGTACCAGGCAAAATAAGAAGATCGGGATTACCTAACTCATGGACACTGCTTACTAGGCGGACTCCTACTCCGGGTTCATCGAAAAAAGGATCCACATCTGTAAAATTGGAGATCCGCGGAAATCTCAAGACGGCTACATCGATCGGAAACTCAGCCTTTTTAGGCTTTTTAAAACGTAAGGAAGAGAGTGCTAGTGAATCTTCCGCTTCAATATTCACGTCTAGATAGGGCAGCACGCCGAGAACTGGAATCCCGGTTTCCTTTTCCACCCATTCAATGCCATCGTCCAACAATTCACGCATGCCACGAAATTTATTGATGATGATACCCTTTACACTATCTCGTTCATCTTGATCCAATAACGCAAGTGTCCCGATAATGGACGCAAATACTCCACCACGATCAATATCAGCCACTAAAATGACAGCCGCATCCGTGAGTTTTGCCATTCGCATATTCGCAATATCCCGGTCCTTAAGGTTAATTTCAGCCGGACTTCCTGCCCCTTCGAGTACGATGATGTCATATTCATCTTGAAGTTTTTCCACCGATTTACGGATGATGGGCATGGCCTCCTGGACAAATTGTGATCGATAGCTTTTTGCATTCATATCAAGAAAATGCTTTCCGTGCACGATGACTTCCGAAACCATATCCTGCTTCGGTTTCAGTAATATCGGATTCATATCGGTCGTTGCCGTGATCCGTGCCGCTTCCGCCTGTACTCCCTGAGCCCGTCCGATTTCACCGCCATCCAAGGTTACATAAGAATTCAAAGCCATGTTTTGTGATTTGAATGGGACAACACGTAATCCTTTATTGGAAAATACCCGGCAAAACGCCGTACAAATCAAGCTTTTCCCTACATCAGATGATGTCCCTTGTATCATAATGGATCGTGCCTTCATTACACTCACCCCCTAAAACTCTAATCCTTTGACAGCACCGATACCCTCGTCATAATAATGTTTGGTCGCCTCAATCGATGAAACCAAATCCGCCATTTCCATAAGCCCTGGTTTGGCATCCCTACCGGTAATGACTATATGCATATGAGCGGGACGATTTCGAATGGCATCGATGACTTCAGCCAATGGTAAGACATCTTCAATCGGGAATTTGGAGATCGCTAACGCATTGTTTAACTCATCCAGAACAAGTAAATCAATGCCTGGATCACTAAGGGCCAGTTTCGCCTTTTCCCATGCTAACGCTAATGCTCTGCGATGCTCTTCTGGAGTTTTGGTCCACGTAAAACCAATGCCTAGCTGTTCCATTTCAACTCCTAATTTTCTCAAAGCCAAGGCTTCCCCATATGTACGCTCAGGAGATTTTATGAACTGAAGGTATTTGACATTCATTCCTCTGCCGATTGCCCTTAATGTCACCCCTAATGAGGCAGTCGTTTTCCCTTTCCCGTTTCCTGTATAAATTAGCATTAATCCTCTGCGTGCCACTCACTCACCTACCTTCATAGCCAAACTGTTTTTTCTATGTATGAAGTCCTTTTAGTAGCAGGAACCGGTTGATCTCCTTTAGGGTATCCGACAAAAATGGTGCCGATCACTTTTTTGTTTTCAGGTGAACCGATAAATTCGTGCAGGCGTTCATCCCTGACAAGTCCCACTCCTCTAGTGCGCCAAACGAATCCAAGACCAAGTTCTTTTGCGGCAAGCCACATCGAATGGACGGCACAACAAGAAGCGAATACATTGTCTTCGGATGAATCTGGATCCTCAGGCAAAATATCAGAAGTCACGACAATGATAAGCGGTGTCGTCTTAACAACTTCCAGTGAACTTTCAATCAATTTTGGTTTGGTCGGGAAGCGTTCAAGTAAATACCTTTCTGCCAATCTTTCATAACGGTGCTTCGCTTCTCCCTTGATTACATAAAAACTCCAAGGTTCACGCAATCTGTCGTTAGGAGCATAAGTAGCCGCTTCCAATAACTGCCTGATTTTTTGGTCTTCCACTTCTTTTTCTTCGTAATTCCTTATTGCCCGACGTTCCTTCAATTCTTGAATGATGGACATTCCGACTCATTCCCTTCCATTATGGACTCAGATTCAATCACTCTTTCAAACCATTGGATTTTTTCTCTTAATTGGACGACATCCCCTACTAGAAAGATTGACGGATTTTGAATTTCTTCTTTTACAGCCTTCAAAGAAATCGAACTCAAAGTACCGGTGATTGTCCTTTGTTTATCTGTCGTGCCCCATTCAATGACGGCCACTGGCGTTTTACCGTCCCTGCCATGCTCCATCAACTTTTCACAGATAAACGGCATATTACCTATCCCCATATAAAAGGCGATGGTATCGATGCCTTGAGCCAATGCCTGCCAATTCAGGTTATCCTGCCCCTTGTAATCACGGCCATGGCCTGTCACGATGGCATAACTTGAGGCATGTTCACGGTGTGTTACCGGGATGCCCGCATACGCCGGTGCTGCGATTCCAGCTGTGATTCCTGGGACGATATCATATTCAATACCATTTGCAGCCAGTATCTCTGCTTCCTCACCGCCACGCCCAAAGACAAATGGATCTCCCCCCTTAAGACGGGTGACGTTTTTCCCCTGTAAGGCTTTCTCCACTAAAAGTTCATGTATTTCATTTTGAATGAGATGATGTTTCCCTGGTGATTTCCCGCAATACACCAGTTCTGCACCTTCTTTTGCATAGGTTAATAGTTCTGGATTGACAAGCCTGTCATATGCAATAACATCCGCCTTTTGGATACATTCCAGTCCATATACCGTAATCAGTTTCGGATCTCCGGGACCCGCACCGACCAGATGAACTTTTCCCGGTTTCATGCTAGCTCCTCCTCTTAATCTTCAAAAAATACCTATTCCTTGTTGATAGTTTCATGGGTTGATCTGTTTTTTTGTTTTAAGCAAGCATCGATCCAGTTCTTTGCAAGTGTTGGATTGGAAGCAAAATGAAAGTGAGTATACCCAGCAACAAGGTTACCTAATACACACCCCTCTTGTTTCGAACCAAATCTGCCTTTGGCTTCATATGCATGTGTAAGATCATCATCCGCTTCAAATGTCGAGTAGTGGAACTCATGACCTTTTGCCTGTTCCATTTCATTGATCAAAAAATTGCTTGAAGTTCCTGTAATTTCACGATACCCAAGTGCCGCAAGCTTTTTCTGCATTTTAATCCGGCCTGGTATCATTCCTGCCATCTGATGCGTTTCTCCTGAAGTTGTTTCAATCGATTTGCTTAAAAACATGAAACCGCCACATTCCGCTAGAGTCGGCATCCCCAATTCAATGGAACTTCTTATGGATCTGATAGCACCCACGTTACGTGAAAGTTCATCTGCAAATTCCTCAGGAAAACCGCCTCCAAGGTATAAACCAGCAGCATCCGATGGAACTTCTTCCCCTTTTAATGGAGAAAAATACTTGATGTTCGCCCCATATGCTTCAAGCAACTCAAGGTTTTCCTGATAATAAAAATTGAATGCTGCATCTTTTGCGACGGCAATGCACACATCCTTTTCATTTTGAGGTTGAAATATATTTGAGTTCCCACTGGAAACGGCACTTGTCTTGGACAACCGGTACAACTGATCGATATCGATCGTTTCCAGGACTAATTGTGCCAGCTTATCGAAAAACGGGTTTAGTTCCCCGCGTTCAATAGCAGGAATTAAACCCAAATGGCGGCTAGGAATATCAATATCCATTTCCCGCTTCATATAACCCAGCACCGGTACATCGCATTCTTGCTCAATGGCTGCTTTGACAATTTTGTAATGGCCTGCACTTCCCACTTGATTGGCAATGACGCCTATGATGTTCGGACCGGTCGAAAAATCCTGAAAGCCTTTTACAATGGCAGCTGCACTCCGTGCCATGCTGGCACAGTTGACTACCAAAAGGACAGGGCTTTGGGTGATGATGCTGATTTCAGCCGTCGATCCTGTATTGGATAAAGGACTTTTGCCATCGAAGAAGCCCATGACTCCCTCAATGATCGATATATCAGCTCCAGTACCTGCTTTGTTAAGGATTTCCAGGACAGTGTCATGTTCGAACATCCAACTGTCAAGGTTGCGTGAAATCCGTCCTGTAACTGCGGTATGATAAGTAGGATCAATATAGTCGGGACCACATTTAAACCCCTGAACGGTATAGCCTTTCTTCTGGAGGGCTGCCATGATGCCGATGGTCAATGTCGTTTTACCGACACCGCTTCCGGTACCCGCAATTACCAATCTTCTATCGTTCATATTTGTTTCTCCCTCCTTAAAAAGGAATGATCCCAACTGATATGGTTACGTTCCCCGATTTTTTCTTAACTAGTTCCAATTGATCAGCTTTAGTATAAATCCTCACAGCCGGTTCACTCACACCATATGCACCTGTGTATTTAAATACAGTATCGGATGGAGCTTCGATTTTGGCTTGATTAAGCTCTTCCGGTTCATAATGCACGAATTCCCAGCCATATTTTTCAACTACTTCAATCAAGCCGATTTCGTCTTTCTTTATGGAAATTGTGCAGAGCGCTTTAACGCTTTTTAAAGAAAACGATAATTCGGCTAGTGTTTCTGCAATCACCTGCTCAATTTCAGCAGTCGCTGTTCCCCTATTGCACCCGATACCGAGAGCAATGACTTTTGGACGATATACGATCCCATTTTCCAGGATTCTCTTTTCCGACTTGCTAAGCATGCGGTGAGTCACGACCAGAGCTGCTTGCGGCTTTGCTTGAAGCGCTTCTTCAATGGATGGATATACGATTATTCGTTCAGGTAATGCCGTTTCATAATGCCACCAGTTCCGTTCACCTGACTCCTGTACAACGGCAACATGCTCTTCATTTACAACGGACGCACTTACTGGCGTCAACTTTTCTGCGGAATCCCAAATCCAACCGAATCGCTGGCCGAACAAGTCGACAGGAATCGTTTTTTGTACATCCGAAGCCGTAGTGATTATAGCTTTTGCGTCAAGGGCTGCAGCCACTTCTTTAGTCAGTTCATTCGCTCCTCCCAGATGCCCTGACAGTACACTGATAACATTTTCCCCTTTATCATCAATGACAACGACACCCGGATCCGTTTTCTTATCCTTCAAAATTGGTGCAATCATCCTGACTACTGCACCGAGTGAAATAATCAATATGATTCCTTTATATTCCTTGAATAAAGCTGGTAATAGCATACGGACACTGCCCGAAAAAAGCTGGATCTGTTTATGCTCTTCGTCCCCTTTTTCAAACTTGCTCATGTAATATAGATCGGAATTCGAAAAAACGGTATGTAATTTTCTTGCCAGCTCGACACCATGCTTTGTAATCGCCACGATTGCATAAGTATGAGACCGTTTAATGGGAGCAAGTTCCGCTTCTTTCAATTCAATGATCATGGCTTAACACCTTTTCTGAAACCGTGGGTAAAACTCGCATCATAAAGTTTGGAACGGTATTCATCTTTATCATGAATGGTAGGGTCTAACGCCCATCCTGCCAAAATCATCGCATGCTTGCGGATACCATTTTGACGCATATCATCATCTAAGTTCACTAACGTGGTTCGGACAATTTTTTGGTCCGGCCATGTTGCCCGTTGAATGACTGCTACAGGAGTATCATCCTTCCAACCGGCTTCCTGGAGTTCTTTAACGATTTTTTTGGTCAAGGTCGCACTCAAGAAAAGGGCAATCGTACAGTGATGACTTGCCAAATCACGTAACTTTTCAAATTCCGGAACAGGCGTACGTCCTTCAGCCCTCGTTAATATGAGTGTCTGAGTTAAATCAGGGATGGTTAGCTCTGCTCCTATTGCCGCTGCTGAGGCGAATACCGAACTTACGCCTGGGATCACCTCATAACCAATACCCTCTTTCTTCAATAAGACTATTTGTTCCATGATTGCGCCGTACATGGCAGGGTCCCCTGTATGGATTCTTGCAACCATCTTTCCTTCTTTAACACGATCAACCATGATGCCAACAATTTCTTCCAAATGCATTCCAGCTGTTTTTAGCACCTCAGCATCGGGTTTTGCCTTAGCAATCAATTCTTCATTCACTAATGAATCCGTATATAAAATCACGTCAGCCGTTTGAAGAATGTTCAATCCTTTTACAGTAATCAAATCCGGGTCACCTGGGCCAGCACCTACAATATATATCTTCATTTTCTCACCACCATCAATGTTAAGTATTCCAGTTCAAGTCCTTCCAATTCACTCACTTTCCAAATCACTTCTTCATCAGAAGTGACTTTGGTAACGACCGAGGCCTTTTCAAGCAAGTCCAAATCTTTTAAAACGGTAATCATTAAATCGATGACCTTTGCCACTTTGATGAACACCACGGCATCATGATCTTCGATCGCCTTCTTCATCGCTTCATAATCATCCCTTGCAGGAACTATAGCAACATGATCATCACCATCAGCCAAAGCGATGCCCAGCCTTGACGCTGATCCATTAAAGGAAGAAATGCCTGGGACTGTCTTGATTTCGACTTCGGGATGCAACTCCTGCATCAATTTCATCATATGTATGAACGTACTATATAAAAGCGGATCGCCTTCCGTAACGAAAGCAACATCTTTTCCTTCATATAATTTTTGCCAAACTTTTTCAACCGTTCCGTTCCATTCCCGATCCAAAATCGATTGATCTTTCGTCATCGGAAAAACAAGGCCCAGCATCTCCTTCTCTTCAGGACGAATGTAAACTTCAACGATGCGATGGGCGTAGCTTTTACTTCCTTTTCTTTTTTTTGGATACGCAATGACCGGAGATTCCTGAATCACGCGGAATGCCTTTACTGTAATAAGCTCTGGATCGCCTGGGCCAACACCTAGGCCATATAATGTACCAAGATTATTCATTCATGTCTTCCTTTCGTTGTGCCGTAATGATATAAACCGGATTAAGCGGTACAAATCTGTTCATTCCCAATATTGGCTTACTTCTGGAGATTTGCGCATGCATGATGGAAGTGTGAAAACCAGCTTCCGCAAATGCCTCATTAGCCCGGTAAAGATTCTCAATCGTCGCAGCATTTAGAACGATCCTGCCGCCTTCTTTAAGCCGTTTGCAGCATGTATTGATTAGATCTACCATTTCGCCGCCAGTCCCTCCAATGAAGATTGCATCAGGATCCGGAAAAGTTTCTAATCCCTGCGGAGCTTTTCCATGAATAGCCGTTATATCGGTACGGAATTTACGTTGGTTTTGATAACAGTTTTCTAAATCAGGCTCATTTTTTTCAATTGCGAAGATTTGGCCTTCTGAAGCGAGCTTAGCCGCTTCAATTGCCATTGATCCCGTACACGTTCCAACATCCCAAACTATGCTGTTTTTCCTGAGCTTCAACGCATGCAGGCTTAATACCCGAATTTCCTTTTTGGTTATGAGTCCCTTATCCGGCTTACGCTGGGAAAATTCCTCATCTTCTATCCCTAAGGACCAGCTTGGACCTTCTGATTTTCTTTTCAAAATGACGACATTCAACGGGGAGTATTCCCGCTCCATCATTTCATCAAGTTCATACCAGCCAGAGTCTTCGGTTTCTCCTTGAAGATTTTCAGCCACAAATCCCCGGTATTCAGTCATTCCGAATGAAAGGAGATATTTAGCCAGTTGATTTGGACTGTTTTCGATGTCTGTAAGCAAGGCAACTTTCGCTTTCCCATCAATCCTTTGGGCCAGCCCTTTCATACTGCGGCCATGAACACTAACCAGGAAGGCATCTTGCCAGCTTTCCCCCATTTTTGCAAAAGCAAGCTGAATTGAACTGAAATATGGGTAAACCTCCATGTTGATTTTGCTGGAAAGATAGCCCCCCATTCCATAAAACAATGGGTCACCTGAAGCTAAGACAACTGTTGGACGAGTTTCATCCTGCAGTTGTTCCACGACCTTTTTCAAACCGCCCTTTATGACAATCTTTTTGCCAGAATAATTCGGAAAGAAGGATAAGATCCGTTCACCTCCGACCAGCACTTCACTTTCTTCTATCCATTGGGCATATTGGGGCAGTAAGCTTTCCTGACCGTTATCCCCTATCCCGATTAATTTAATCGATTGACTCAATTCCAACAGCCCTTCCCAGTAATTGTCCCTTCAACGAATAAATCGCCGTTTCCATTTCAATGCCGCCCTTCACTTGGTTTATGGCAGAGTGACAGCAAGATTCACAAAGTTTATTAAAAAAATCAAAATTATTGATCGCTGACATCATATCCCCGACTTGTGATGCTGTGTTTGCATTCTTGATATCAAGTACAAGATCATCTTCAGCTCCGACACTCTGAGCTATTTCCGATAGAAAACCGAAGTCGACCGGGGCACTTTTTGAATGCACCATCATCACACCTTGGGCCACTTTGGAGAATTTACCCATCATACCGACCAGTGAGACCTTTTTAATTCCCTGCCTCTTACATTGCTTAAGTGAGAAGCCTACAAAGTCACCCATTTCAATAAAGGCTTCCTCAGGTAAATCCTGGAGAAGGCCCATTGCATACTTTTCACTGCGCCCGCCAGTGGTTAGGACAAGGTGCTCACACCCACTCGCTTTGGCGACACTGATAGCCTGGACGATACTTGCCATATAGGCGGAACTGGAAAAAGGGACGACAGTGCCCCTAGTTCCCAAAATTGAAATGCCTCCCACAATCCCCAAGCGGCCATTTAATGTTTTTTTCGCTATTTCTTCACCTGCGGGCACGGAGATGACGACTTTCACTCCTCTATTGATTTTAAATTCTTCCAATGTTTGTTGCACAGTGGTTAAAATCATTTTGCGCGGTACCGGATTAATGGCAGCTTCTCCTACAGGAACGGGAAGACCGGGTTTGGTCACACGGCCCACACCGGTCCCTCCATCCAGGATAATCCCAGGTGCATCCGACCAGCTGACAGTAGAGATAATATGTGCCCGATGGGTGGCATCGGGATCATCTCCGGCATCTTTAATCGTTTCCGCACTAACCGCATTTTCCGATATATCATATTTCTCAATAGTGAAAGTGGCATCTCGGCCGATGGGCAAGGAAATCGTTGCTTCCTCAAGTGCATCCCCCGTGATCAAAGCGGTCAATGCCGCTTTGGTCACGGCTGTCGAACATGCTCCCGTCGTATACCCATGACGCATTTGTGAGGGGTCTTTTTTCACTTTCTTTTCCATGTTTTTTAACTATCAGCTAAAAGGGAAATCGCGTTCAATGCTGCAACAGTGACAGTACTTCCACCTTTTCGGCCAATATTCGTAATGAATGGCACTTCTGTGATCTTAGCCAGTTCCTCTTTAGATTCCGCTGCAGAAACAAACCCAACAGGCATTCCAATGATTAAGTCCGGTTTTGCAATCCCTTCTTTAATAAGGCGAATGAGCTCAAGTAAAGCGGTAGGTGCATTGCCAATGGCATAAATGCCCCCTTCATTTTCATTAACGGCTTTTTGCATCGAAATGATCGCCCTTGTCGTATTCAAACGTTTTGCTTCGACCATCACATCTGGATCTGAAATATAGCAATGAACGTCCCCGCCGTGTTTTTGAAATCTTTTTTTGCCTGTACCGCTCTCAATCATTTGCACATCAGCAATGACATGTCTACCTTTGCGAATGGCTTCCACACCAGCTTGAATGGCATTTGGGTGGATGATGACACTTCTTCCCAATTCAAAATCCGCTGAAGCATGAATGACCCGGCGGACGATCTTCCATTCATCCTCAGAAAAATCATGATTGCCCATTTCTTCAGCAATGATTGAAAAGCTATAATCATATATTTTGTCCGGGTCTACAGTTAGTGGTTTAAAATCCGTTTTAAAATCCATCTTACATTCCTCCTAATTTTCATTTAGCTGTTTATTCAACTCGGCAATGACATGATCAAAACTGGAATGTACATTTTGATAGTCCACATCCGGTCGCGATATCATAATCGTCTCTATTCCACATTCCAACGCGGCTTCCAATTTCTCGTCAACCGCACCGACCTTGCCACTTTCTTTGGTTATCATCAATGTGACGCCATACTGTTCATATAGAGCTTTATTTAATTCTTTGGAAAATGGACCTTGAATCGCAACGATATTTTTTTGTTCAATGCCCAGTTGGGCACATTTTTCCATATTGTCCATGCGTGGCAGCATTCTCGCTATGACTCTGGTATTCTCGAGCCCAACCAATTCTTTTGCGAACACGGCTAGGGTTTTACTTCCGGTCGTGAGCATGATGACTCCCCGTTTTGAAGCGGCAAGTTTGGCAGCTTCCTCATAATCACGGACAACTATCAATTTATCATTCTGAAAACGTTGGCTTTCACGCTCATAACGAATATAAGGAACATTGGCTGCCTTTGCTCCATTAAGGGCGTTTTTGGATGCTTCTTCCGCAAATGGATGACTTGCATCAACTACAGCATGAAAACCTTTTTCAGAGATTAAAGATGTCATATCCTCTGCAGTTAATCGGCCAATCCGGGTAGATATCCCTGCATCTTGCAAACTCTTAGCCGCCGACCCGGTTACAACAGTTGCCAAAACCTTGAATCCCACCTGCTGCATCTCAATCGCTAGTTCCCTTGCATCACTTGTACCCGCCAAGAACAAAATCATTTTGACGTCCCCACCACTTGCCCATCTTGATCGTGATGGTGGCCGTGATCATGGTCGTGATCATGGTGGTGGTCGTGATCATGGTGGTGGTCGTGGTCGTGATGGTGATGATGGTGGGCATGACCATGTTCCTCGACATGTTTACGATAGTTTTCCAAATCACGATCCCCACTTGACCTGCCTTCACTGGCTTCAATTACTCGTTCTTGGAGAATGTTCTGTAATGTTGGATGATACCCAAAATACTTCGCCAAAATAAATTCTCGATCATGATATTGCTCTTGATAGCCTTTAAGCATATCCTCCATTCTTTCCATCAACACCCCTGTGAAGAGGAAATATGGCAGCATCACTACTTTTTTTGCCCCTAACCTGATGCATCGTTCAATACCTTCATCAACGTGCGGGTCCGTTACACCCATGAAAGCTGTTTCGACCCATTTAACGTTTAATTTTTCCCATAATAATCGTGAAATTTTATATATATCACTATTTGCATCAGCATCACTGCCACCTCGGCCAATTAGCAATATTGCTGTCTCAGCATGTTCAGCGGTGGTATCGAATCCCGCTTCCTCAAGACGGTCTGTCAGGATTGTCAATACATCATGGTGAACCCCGATCGTTTGGCCATATGTGAATTTCACTTCTGGATACTTGGTTTTCCCATCCTCTATTTCAGCTGGGATATGTAATTTCGAATGTCCTGCATGCAATAAAATGATCGGTATGACGATAACTTCAGTAGCTCCTCGTTTTACACAATTATCGATGCCTTTAGATATATTCGGTACCGCAAATTCCAAGAAGCACGTTTCTACTAGGAAGCGATCGTCCATTACCGGAATCATATTTTCAATAAAATGAAGGACTTCTTCATTTCCCGAAGCCAAGCGGCTTCCGTGTCCTACGAACAAGACTGCTTTCATTTACTTTCCCCCTCTTGATTAGTCTTCACAAGGCGCAGGCTCTATGTTTATTTTGGGAGCGATGTCCTGATAAGAAAAATTCTTTATCTTTTTCGAACGTTTGAAGTATTTAAAAAGCCGCTCATTTGGATGGGCATTTTGCTTATACTCCGCGACAATGTCCGTAATCAGTTCAACAAGCTGTTCCGGTTCAATGCCTTCCGCAACCGGCTGACCTGGATGGGCTGTTCTTCCAACCGGTTTAGCTCCAAGAAATAAGTCGAACTTCCCTTTTCGGAAGACAATCCCGATATCATCCATCACAGCACTATAACAAGCCATCCCACACCCATTAAAACCGATGTTAAGTTCCTTGGGCATTTTCATTCCGCCAAGCACCCGATGTATTTCATCCGCATAAGGAATGGATTCCGTTTTTTCACCATCACAGAAATCACAGGCTTTTAATGTCAGTACATCTCCAATCGGCGATAATAGAAAGTTTGCTGATTGCAATTTCCCCGTAATGACTTCCGGATCCGTTGTTGGAATCTTTAATACGATTTTATGATTTGGCGTGTATTCCATAGTGCCCTTTTCCCCGACAACTTCCGCAAGTGTCATCATTTGTTTGGGAGTGAATTGTTTATTCGCCACACCAGGACTAACGGCAAGTTCGAATACCGACTCCATTTTTTGCTGAACAATTGGCTCAATGGATTGCTGAACGGTTTGACCCTTGACTCTTGACAGTGCTTCCATTGCCATTTCAAAGGAAGCTGGCTTCTTTTCTGGTGCTTTTGTAAGTAATCCAACTCCTCCAGCAGATTCGATGAAGACTTCTTGCACAGAATCGGCTTCTTGATCTAACGCCCACGGTTCCGCTTCTTTTTGCAGACGCTGATGCGGCTTCAATGGTTGCTTTTCCGAATTCAAAGTATATTTCCTCTGATAGCCTCTTGGTGTGATGATTTTGTCATCATAGAAAAAGGTGGATGAATTACCAATAATGACGGTGGTCAACATTCCAATATCGTGATTCAACATATCTTTCAAATTGGTTATGACAATATCCTGCCTATCGCGATAAGCACTTTTCACCAACCCGACAGGTGTATCAGGAGAACGGTAGCGAAGGAGAATGTTCTGTGTTTCAACAATTTGCCTGGTCCGCCTGCCGCTGCGCGGATTATACAGGGCAATGACAAAGTCTGCCATTGCAGCTGCTTCAACCCTTTTAGCGATCAGTTCCCAAGGAGTTAAATGATCACTGAGACTGATCGTACACGAATCGTGCATGACTGGTGCCCCAAGTAAAGATGCACAAGAGTTAATTGCCGAAATGCCAGGAATGACTTCAATGCCCACTCCAGTTTCTTCTTTCCAGCCTTTTTCAATCAATACTTCATAAACCAACCCAGCCATTCCGTAAACTCCGGCATCCCCGCTGGAAATTACCGCAACTTTCTTACCTAGCTCCGCTTGTTTCACTGCTTCCTGTGCACGTGATACCTCTTCAGTCATCCCCGTACTAATAATCGTTTGATCTGTGAGCAGTCCCTGAATGAGTTCAACATAGGTTTTATAACCAATGATGTAGTCACTTTCTTGAAGGGCTTCGACAGCACGTTTGGTAATGTGTTCAAAATTCCCTGGCCCAAAGCCCACGACGAATAATTTACCGTTTGTACTCATTAAGACATCTCCTTTTTACGATTTGTTCTTTGAAATACCCGTATGAGCAGGAAAATCTGGATTCGGTGTCATTTCCCCATCATTGAATTGGTAGATCATTTGTGGAACAAACTCCCCATCATCAATATGGCTGACAATTTGGCGACCGAAATCAGGCGTTTCCACTCGATACCAGTTTCCTTGAGGATAGGCAATCACAACGCAGGCATCCTTACATCTTCCGTTACACCGTGTCCTGGTTGTATGGATTTTCAAATCCAGTCCTTTGGAAGTAATTTCATCGCGAATCGCTTGGGTTACTTCTTCCCCGCCCTTCTTCATGCAGCTGCTTCCATTACAAATCAACAGATGTGTATTTGTACCCATTAAGTTCCAAGTAGTCATCTTCTTCCTCCTGCGTTCAGGGAAAAGGCAAAATAAAAAACCTTAACATAAGAGTCAAGGTTTAAAAAAACTATATGAATGAGGAGCCCCAGGCAAGAATGCCCAATCTCCCAAAATCGTCATAGTCCTTCTACCTTTCCCTCCGAAAAGTATCATGCAATTTTAAAAGCAGGTTTCCTGGCTTACGCTTCATTTTACTTTGTCCCTTCCCGGCAACAATGCCAGTGGCTATCGACAATTTCATCAGCGTTTACAGTAGCGGGGGCTGCATCGGATTTTCACCGATTTCCCTATTATCCCTTGGTTATTCACACAAGAGCACTTTTAAAATTTAATATTTGGTTTTAATATACATTTCTAACTAACTTTATCTATCATATAACAACTTTATCAAAATTCAATAGTTTATTCCGACTGTTTAGAAAAGTTTAATAGTGTATATCCTTCCCACAAGCCTTTCCTTGCAACAAACTTAGTCAAAAAAAAAAGATAGTGTAGCTGGAATTATTTCTTTATGGTACACTATACGAGAATTTTCTAAATAATTACATAAGTTTTATGGTGTTGAATTTTTCGGAATTCAGCTTAAAAGGGAAGCCGGTGAAAATCCGGAGCGGTCCCGCCACTGTAAAGGGAAGTCCTATTACTTTAACTTTAATCCACTGTCAAATGAGATGGGAAGGATGTAATGGGATGATGAACCAAAGCCAGGAGACCTGCCATGAAGCGTGAAACTGTTTCAACCTACGAGGATGGGTGTGCGGATCAGGCAGAAAGGCCCATGGTTGGTTTATGCTGCAAAATTCCTGTTCATTACGCACTTCTTTCCTTTGAGAGAAGTGCTTTTTATGTTGGGCGCGCCTTTCTTGTCAAGATTGATCAGAAAAATTAAAAGTGTTGAAAGGAGAAAGAATGAAAAGAACCAATTGGAAAATTATTTATTTTGTCATTTTACTGCTTTTTGTCCCAAAAAGGGCAATGGCCATGCATATCATGGAGGGCTTTTTACCCATTGAATGGGCTATATTCTGGTGGGCCGTTACCCTTCCATTTTTAATCTTGGGTTACCGGTCCATTAGATCCAAGGTAAGGGAAAACCCAGAAACAAAAATGATGCTTGGCCTATCGGGTGCATTTGTATTCATTTTATCGGCCCTAAAGATTCCTTCCGTTACGGGAAGTTCTTCACACCCTACCGGAGTTGGTTTGGGATCCATTTTATTCGGACCATTGGCCATGAGTGTCGTTGGCTCCATCGTTCTGTTATTTCAAGCTGTTTTACTGGCTCACGGTGGATTGACGACATTAGGGGCCAATGCATTTTCCATGGCCGTTTGCGGACCGTTCATTGCTTACTTCGTCTTCAAGGGCGCAACTAAATTGAGGTGGTCTTTTTCACTTGCCGTTTTCTTGGCAGCTGCTTTTGGAGATTTGGGAACCTATGTGGTGACTTCCGTTCAACTTGCTCTTGCTTTTCCATCCGAGGTAGGAGGATTCATGGCCTCTTTCAGTAAATTTGCAGGGATTTTTGCCCTGACCCAAATTCCCTTGGCAATCAGTGAGGGGTTATTGACAGTCGTCGTGATGAATTTCTTGAAAAAATACAATCTAGGCGAATTGAAATTGCTGCGAGTTTTATCTAAGGAGGCCCGTTAACATGAAAAAAAGTTTACTGCTGCTTTTCCTGGTCGTCATTCTTGCTACCATACCGTTAATCACACAACAAGGAACGGAATTTGGCGGTGCCGATGGCGAAGCTGAAGAAGCCATCACTAAAATCCAGCCGCAATACAAGCCATGGTTCAACAGTATTTGGGAGCCGCCAGGTGCAGAAACCGAAAGCTTATTATTTGCGCTGCAAGCTGCGATCGGAGCTGGTTTCATTGGTTATTTCATAGGTGTAACGAGACAAAGAAATAAACAAACCAAACAAGAAATCCCCGAAAAATCGAAGCATGTTACTCATTGATAAATATGCCTATTTCAATGGGCTAAAGGATGTACATCCGTTGGAAAAGATGGTTTTTGCACTCTCCCTATTGCTATTTTCGTTAACGGTAAGGGATATGACCGTTTCGCTCATCACTTTTACGGTGATGAGCGCTTTAATCATTTTTGCGGCAAAAATCCCGCTTTCTTATTATCTTAAATTACTGCTATTACCAGGATTTTTTATACTATCAGGAACAATTACCATCCTTTTTTCTTTTACAAGCAAATTTACTTCGATTTCGAATATATGGTGGTCCTGGAAGGTCGGGAACTGGCAAATATTCATCAGCGATGACAGCATAGGTACAGTGATCAATTTGATCACTGTCGTATTAGGCAGCATCAGCTGTTTATATTTCCTTACCTTGACTACACCCATTACCGTCATCCTATCGGTGATGCGAAAACTTAAAGTGCCTTCCTTATTGGTCGATTTAATAGAGCTGACCTATCGCTTCATCTTTATTTTTTTAGATACAGCTTTGGCCATTCACCAATCACAAGCTTCACGGCTGGGGTATGGTTCGTTAAGGAAAGGCATTCGATCTCTCGGATTACTAATCTCATCATTATTTTTAGGAGTATTGCAGCGCTCTGGACATTTGACGATGGCGATGAACGCAAGAGGCTATCAAGAGAACCTTTCTTTTATCGAGGATACTTTCACCTATTCCGCACGCAATTGGCTGATCGCGATTGTAATACTAGGAAGCTTAATCTTTATTAATGGATTTTTGTAAATTGGAGGCAAACCAAGAATGGACGAGCATATTTTTCATATAGAAGGCCTCACCCATCAATTCGCAGATGGAACGTTCGCTTTAAACGATCTTTCGCTAACGATTCAACATGGTAAAAAGATAGCGTTATTAGGAAATAATGGTGCCGGCAAATCGACTTTATTCCTGCATTTAAATGGTCTTTTACAACCTACAGCAGGAAAGATCAGATTTAAGGGCAAGAAAATGAAATATGACCGTAAGGCATTATTATCATTACGAAAGCAAGTCGGGATCGTTTTTCAAGATCCCGACTCGCAGCTCTTTTCCGCAAATGTACAACAGGATATATCGTTTGGACCGATGAATTTAGGTTGGGATAGAAATGCAGTCCAGGAGAAAGTAAATTGGGCAATGGCTGAAACGGAAGTAACCGAACTGAAAGACAGACCCACCCATTTTTTGAGCCTAGGGCAAAAAAAACGTGTCGCCATTGCAGGGGTACTCGCCATGGAACCCAATGTCTGGCTCTTGGATGAGCCTACCGCTGGATTGGATCCTTATTTCTCAAAGCAGATCATGGCTCTGCTGGACAGTATCCACCACCAGGACAAAACGATAATCCTATCAACTCATGATGTTAATTTAGCTTATCAATGGGCTGATGAAGTCGTGGTCATGAACGATGGTAAGGTCATATACCAAGGGGACCCCGTATCCGTTTTCCATGATGAAGACGTTTTGCTGCAAGCGCATCTGGAGAAGCCATGGGTTTTTGAAATGTTTCAAGCCCTTCATCAATCAAGGGAACCTGCAGAACGGGACCTTTTCCCAAGAACGAAGGAAGAATTGCTTCAAAAGTTGGAGACAGAACGGATTTATTAATTATGTATCCCCTAGCTCTTGTTTCATTTTTCAAAAGCTAGGGGATCAAACCGAATAGCAGGCGATAATTCTTGTTCCTAAAAAAACAAAAATCCTATTATTACTTTTCTTCCTCAGATCTTTCTTTTGCAAGTTCAATATCTCTTCCCTTTACATCATCTACAACTGCTTTTATTTCGCCTTCCGCATAAGTATCCGAGACTTGTTCGTGGGTTCTAGCCAGTCCAGAAGATAAAGTATCTTCCCGTTTATAATCACTAACATCATATATTCTTCCGGCAATTTCTGAAGATTCATTTTTTGATTGCTTGCTATCCATTGTTTTCACTCCTAGTTTTTAAATTATCCAATCATCGATTGACAGCAGTATTAAAGACAAAGGTATTTTGTGTAAAAAACGAAGCAATATTCAATAATGATAAAAAAAGGAGGGAAAAGACAAAAAAGCTTACAAGTAAAATCCCCTTTCAAGGACTTTACTTGTAAGCTTAATGAGAGCTTTGGCCTCTTTCTTCACATCCACATTATCGTTTGGGTCACCCCAACAATCCGCATTCTTCAAACCTTTAATATTGTTCACATGGAAGACAAGATTTTCCCCACTTTTCTTTTGCTTTTGATAATCCTCCAGTGCAGCAAATGCACTCTTCCCTAGTAATGCTATCGCGAATAGGTTGATAATTGCCATAAGGGCCATCAGCCAGTCCCCAAACAAAGTCCAGTGAGGCATGCGAACCGAATATCTTCATCCCCACGACTGCGATACGATAGATGTTTAACCAAACCTTATTTTCATTGATGAAGCTAATGTTCGACTCTCGATAATAATAGTTGCCCACAATGGAGCTAAAGGCGAATAACAGTACAATTATGACATGGAAAATACCAGCCAAAGATCCCAATGCCGTACCGGCTTCATTAGAAAATAGGCCGCGCTTGATTCCCTGCATCATGGCGGCTTGTTCTGCCTCTCCTATATGGTTAGAATACCTTGTGCAAACATCTTTCTTAATTCTTTCTTATCAATTTTTCCAATCGGCGTTAATGGAAACTTATCCAGAAAATAGACTACTTTAGGAACCATATACTTTGAGGTTCTTTGTTTGCAGAAATCAATTAATTCCTCACTAGTACAGTTTAACCCGTCTTGCAGTGATGCAACGACACACACTACTTCTCCCCAATCTGTATGGGGAACACCTATGCAAGCACTTAATGCAACAGAAGGGTGCAGGTTCACCACCCGCTCCACTTCTGAAGAATATACGTTCATCCCGCCTGAAATGATCATATCTTTCTTTCGATCAACAATATAAAGGTAACCGCTTTCATCCCATTTGCCAATATCACCAGTGTAGAACCAGCCATCACGGATGTATTCCTGGGTAAGTTCAGGTCTTTGATAATAGCCTGCCATCATCGCTGGCGATTTTACGATAATTTCGCCAAGCTCGGAAGGTTTTACATCATTTCCTTCATCATCAATCAGTCGAACTTCGGTAAGAATGCACGGTTTTCCACAACTTTTCAAAATTTCCGAATTGTTATGATAGGCCCATACATGAGCGCTTTTCGATAGTCTTGTAATGACAATATTACATTCTGTCATGCCGTATTGCTGGCGCATAATGGGCCCGAATACTTCAAAAGCTTCTTTAAGGCGCTTTTGTGAAATTGGTGACGCGCCGTAGAAAATATTGCGCATTGAACTCATATCATATTCCATCTTCTTTGTCTGATCAAGTAGTCTGTATAACATGGTCGGTACCATGAATGTCGTCGTAATTTCATGTTCCTTTATCGCCCGTATGAATGCTGCAGCGTCGAATGAGCCCATCACATAGACATGGACGCCCGAAACAAGCGATCTCCAAAGTAATGAACCGGCTGAATGCACAATAGGCGTACTTAGCAATACTCGGTCTCGGTCGTCAAGTGGGTCTTCGATAGCGGCAGAAAGTATGGCGGCGCCGAGTCCCTTCTGGGAATGCATGACGCCTTTCGGTGTACCCGTTGTCCCGCCTGTATATGACAGAAGGGCAATGTCTTCCGCTTCAGCTAATGGCAAGTCTAAATTATTTATTTCACCGGGCCATTGAAACCGTTCAAACTCCTCTGGATAATCAAGATTAAAGCCAGGAAGCCCAATGACATGGACAACTTCCTTCTTCATTTCTTCCAAATACTCAAGAATAGTGTCAAAGTGTGTTTGTGTAGCTATTATGACCACTTCTGGTTTTGCTTCCTTTAAAATGAATTTTAATTCTCTTTTCCCCAGTTTTTCACTTAATGGCACTAAGGTAGCTCCACATTGCTGGATGGCCAAACCAAACATCACACTCTCAAAACTGTTTGGAATGATGGACGCTATGCGGACACCCCTGCCTGCACCTAAACGAAGTAAATAAGAAGAGATAAGATCTGTTTTTTTCCATAACTCGTCGTAGGTTATCGTTTCCCCGGTTGGCAACAAGGTTATAGCCGGCAGTTCGCCGAATCGTTTCATTCCTTTATTCAACAGTGACTGAAATGTCAAATTATGCAGCATGTATTTTTTCCTCCCTCGAAAAAGGTTTTACCCTTTTAATAATGCTTTGGCAATTGTATTTTTTTGAATTTCCGAGGTTCCGCTCAGAATCCGATACATCCGTGCACTCCTGTACATTTTTTCTACTGGATGCCCTTTTACCAAGCCTTTGGAGCCAAAGATTTGGATGGCTTTATCAGCCACACGGCTATTAACTTCCGAAGCAAACAGCTTTGCCATGGACGTGCCGGCCCGATCCTCTTTTCCTTGATCAATTTTTTCAACCACATCATAGACCATGCACCTTGCTGCATAGATTTCCGTCGCCATTTCTGCGAGCATATGCTGAATTGCCTGGAAGTCACCAATGGGCCGGCCGTGTTGGACTCGCGTTTTAGCATGCTCAATTGATAAATTGAGAAGGTGTTGAGCCATTCCGATAAAGCCGGCCGCATGGGAAGCGCGATTTGTGTTTATTCTCTTCAATCCGAGCAGCAACCCTTTTCCTGGTTCTCCGATTATATTGGCGGCAGGCACTCGACATTGATTGAAATTTAATTCAGCATGTATGCGCTCTCCTGATAGGGGAACTTGAATGTCTCCTAGTTCAAACCCCGAATGTTGGGATGTTTTTTTATCTACTAGGAAAGCAGTGATTCTTCCTTTTTCTCCTTCCTGATATTCTTTGGCTATGACAATGGCGAAATCAGCATAGGGTGCAGCACTGATAAAATGCTTTTTTCCATTCAATATATAATCATTTCCGTCTTTAATGGCTGTTGTTTCGATAGCAAAGGCGTCCGATCCGGCATTTGGTTCTGTAAGGGCAAAGCAGCAGCTCCCTTCCCCCTTCACGACGGGCATCACATATTTTTCTATTTGCTCAGGTGTAAAGCTTTCCAACATCTGACCAATTCTTAGCGGCCCGCCAATCTCGCCGATAACCTGCCCCCATAACACCGCTCCGGAACGGGCCAATTCCTCCTTGAACATGCATAATCCTTTTAAGCTAACATCTTGTCCACCATACTTTTCAGGGAGGTTAATTCCGTAAAAACCCAATTCCCTGGATCGTTTTCTTGCCCATTGTATGGCTTCCATCGGTATATCCTCTTCAGCGTTCAATCCATGCTCCTGTTCATATGGAAGCAATTCATTTTGAATGAAATCCTGCAACTTTGCTTGAAGTACCTCTAATTTCTCTTCCTGAGTTGTTACCATAAGTGTCCCCTTTCATTTCTCGATTATTGTCAAACTGTTCAAATATTTAAAATGTTATAAAATTAATTTTAAATGTAAATAATATTTAAGTAAAATAATGATATATGATATAAACATAAGAAAAATTGATGTAAATACAAAAAATATTAGTTCCCTTCAGCAAAGGAAACTAATATTTAAGAGTAGTATAGAATTCGAGACATTTAATAAACTCCCTGGCAGCTTTTGAAAAATACTGCTTCTTAGAGCGAACATAACCGAATTCCATTGTATTATTTTCTAGCTCCACCAAAGGAATGGCCACAAGTTCCCCGCTTAGGAAATAAGGATCGCTGTTAACTCCAATATCATAGGAAAAGGCAATGGCTAATCCCTCAGCGACGGTTTTTTTGATGATTTCTGTATTATTTGTGAAAAACAAAATATTCATCTCACCGTACTGATCAAAAAAACCTTTGATGAACGCCTTCATTCTTGGTCCATTGTAAACGACCAAATTTTCGTCCATCAACTCTTGTGGGGTTATGCTTTTACGGTTGGCTAAAGGCGAGTTCTTACTGACCAACACAATCACTTTTGCTTCCATCAAGGGTTGAAACTCCAACTCATTTTCTTTTGGTTTAACCTTTGGAATATTTAATAGTCCGATGTCAATCTTATCATTCAGTACTTCATCGGTTATCTCCTGTCCCCCTTTCTCTTCAATCACGATTTTCACCTCGGGATACTTCTTCTTAAATAAGGCCAACGATTTAGGTAAAACCGTAAGAAATAAACCTTGTGTAGATGATAGGCGTAACTCTTTTTCCATCGTATCTGAATGTATTTGGGCACTGTCTCTTATTTCTTCCAATTTACTTAATACTTCAAGAGCTTTCTGGATGATTTCCTTTCCGTCTTCTGTAGGTATGGTTCCTAACCTTGACCGCTTGAAGATTTTTATACCTAATTCCTTCTCCAAACTCGTAATGGCCATGCTGATTCCAGATTGAGAGATATGGAGGCTTTCTGAAGCCGTGGAAATCGAGTTAACCTCGGCTACCTTTATGATATATTCCAATTGTTCAATATTCATGGTTGATTCTCCTTCTAGCCTATTACTAATATCATACCTCGAACAGAAAGCCCTTTCAATTTTAGAGAAGTGGAAGCTGTACATCTAAACTCAAAAGCAGAATGTCAGTTTTATACAATGGTAGTTGTTTTTTCGTATTCTTTAGCGGGTTGTGCCTGATTATTTTTAATAGATACGGCAACAACCGTTCCCAATAGCGCTATTATTACCAAAAACAGAAAAGCTGCATTATAGGAGTCATTAAACATACTGATAATCAAACCGAGGGCTAAAGGAGAAACCGCACCTGCAATTTGACCAGCAAAAGTTACGAGTCCGGAGGCAGATCCCGTAAGTTCCTTTGGTGAGTATTTTATGATGATCGTATATAGAACGGTTCCAAAGAAAGACAGTGCTACGGAGTTGAGAGTGAGATAAGTGATGATAAGTGCTAGAGATGTGGCGTTAGACATTAAAAAGAGAAAAATTGCCGATAATAAAGCGCCTGCAGCGGCAAGATACTTCTCCCGGTTAGCCATATGCTTATCCAGAAGCCATCCGCTTACATTAAACATCAAGAAACCAAAAATATAGGGGATTGCCAATAAACCCCCGGCGGCTATTAAATCAACCCCTTTTTCCTTAACTAAATATATAGGCATCCAAGTGATCAGACCATAGTTGATAATATTTGATATAAACTTGAAAGTTATGAGTTTCCAAATGTTTTCGATATTAAATAATCGTTTCAGAGCAACCTTTTTTTGTTTCGGTTTGTCTTTTTTAACCTCTTGAGTTTCTTGAGGCTTTAGAATGAACCAAATTCCGAAAGAAATTAATATCCCTAGAATCCCGGCAATGGTAAACATGCCCCGCCAACCGAAAGCTACCACCATGGATGCGGCTAGTGCAGTACCTAATATCCCCCCAATATTTTGGGCAGACAAGAAAAACGAATTTGCCCGGCCCCTTTCTTCTTCCGGGAAGTTATCTCTTATAGTGGACATACTGGCAGGATAGAAAGGCCCTTCACCTAACCCGAACAGAAAACGAATGAATAATAAAGACATAAATGACCATGCAAACCCAGACATTACAGTGAACAAAGACCAACTAAACAAAGAAACAGTAACCATGACTCTAGCTCCATACTTATCGGTCATCCATCCACCAAGCGGTTGCATGAGTGAGTAACTAACAAAAAATATACTAATTAATAAACCTGTCTGGGACGTATTGAGATGAAACTCATCTGCAATTGGAATAATCCCGACATTTATGGCAACGCGATCAAAAAAGCTTAATATCATTCCAACAAATAAAAGGCCGCTGATCATTAATTTTCGTTTCTTACTTGCATACAGCTCCATTCCCCATCACTCCATTTTTTTATATTTCCACAAAACTTCAGCTAAATAGGAAGCGCTTACAATTACTTTTGAATTACAAGACTTGAATTTTTCTTTTTACGGTTATTGATTTTTGTTCTGTGACTTTTAGGAGCGTTTCAATCTTAAAAAAAAACAATGAATGAATTTATTAAAACGAAACTGGATTCATACAAGATTAATTGATACATTCATACCCACGAGACTAAAAATTAGACTCGTGGGTACGGATATTGGTCACCAATCGATCCTGCTTTCCGAATATAAAGTAGTTGATTATCACGGAGTAACGATATTAACCTTTGGTTGAAATTGATCCAGCAAAGACAGGAAATCTTCAAACTGCTCTTTATCACCGGAAATGGAAACTTTACCGGCCGCCTCCATTTTGGATAAATCTTCACGCCCTAGAGCAATCTGATAGAAGGTTATTCTATCTAATGTTAACGTTGCATCAGGGTTGGAGGCCATTTTCCCCTTTTTGAAATTCAGTACAGAATTATCCACATTAATCATGTAATTGGTTTTCGAATCTGTAAATGTCACATTGAATGCCATTTTTTTATTTTCCGCTTTTGTTCCGTTTAATTTAATGGACAAGAATTTCAGAAAATCATCCATTGGCATATTGAGCAGCGTATCGAGATTCATCATTCCGCCTGTTCCCTTCGAGTCTGCCACACCATTCCTTAACTCATCTGCGCCGGTAAGATAGAAATTACGCCACACAGAGGATTCAGCTGTGTATCCTAATTGCTCATAAGCTTTTGCTAGTAAGTTTTTTGCTTCTGTATTTTTGGGGTTAGCCATGACTACATGCTTTAAGACTTGAGCCACCCAGCGATATTCCCCTTTTTTATAATCAAGTTTTGCCCGTTTAATGACCTTCTTTTCCCCACCCATATATTCTATATATTTAGCTCCCGATTCCTCTTGTGGTAATGGATCCAAGTCGGATGGATTACCGTTGAAATATCCTAAGTAAAAGTTGTACACCGCTTTTACGTTGTGTTTCAATGTTCCGTAATACCCCCGATTGGCCCAAACTTTATCCAACTTTTCAGGAAGCTTTAACTTTTCCGCGATTTCATCAGGTGTGAGACCTAAATTAGCTAATCGTATGGTTTGATCATGAATATATTTATACAAATCACGCTGACTTTCCAACTGCTCCAGAACATGGTCCTTTCCCCATATAGGCCATGTATGGGCGGTAACCATAGCATCTATATCTTCATTTCCAAACAGATCGACTGTTTCATCAAGTGCTTTCACCCATTTTAAAGTATCTCTGGTTTTAGCTCCCCTTAATGTATAAATATTATGTAACGTGTGTCCGGTGTTTTCGGCTACCACTAAAGTTTTATAATCATTGATATAATAATGCATCTCAGATGGAGCTTCTGAATCCGGCGTCAATAAAAATTTAAATGTTATTCCGTCTATTTCCATCGTTTGAATATCATCCTTTATTTCCGTTGTTGGAGGTAAATAGCTAAAAGTTCCGTTACTTAATCCCGGGCCAATACCAGAAGTAACAAATCCTCTTTCATTTGCGGGTAAAAGATTTCCAAACATATAACCTGCACGGCGAGACATTATATTACCTAGTAGTATGTTTTCACTTAGAGCTTCATCGTTAAAACCTGCTGGGACAATAATGGGTACTTTAGCTGGATTTTCAGCGTATTGAGCAATGCCTTTTATACCACCAAAGTGATCCGCATGACTGTGACTAATAACAATTGCACTTACCGGATTTGGGGGTCGATGTTCAAAATAAAGCTCCATCGCTGCTTTGGCCGTTTCAATTGTAGAAAGTGTATCCAAAACGATTAATCCTGTTTTTCCTTCCACAATGGTAAGCACTGATAAATCCTGGCCCCGAACTTGATAAACGCCATCTACCACTTTAAATAAGCCTGTTATATTTTGTAGTTGTGCCTGTCTCCACAAGCTAGGGTTTACAGTAAAACTTGCCGGCTGATCTTCTTTGATGAATGAATATCGATTACTATCCCATACTACGTCACCTTTTGAATTTTTTATTGGATTCATATTCAAGGGTGCAATGAATCCTTTATGTGCATTCTTGAAATCTTCCTTGTCTTTAAAATTCAACTGTTCATAAAAAGCCTTATTTGCTGAAATTGTTGCATCTGTTGCCGGCATTGGCTCATCTGATGCAGCATTTGTAACAGAAGACCCTGCTAGTAAAACAAAAACAATGGGAACGGAAACCATTCCTTTAATAAAAGATACTTTGGACATTTCATACCCCTTTCTAAGTAGATATCATGTCTATATTCCAGATGTTAAAGCAGTAAACTTTCTCTTTTTTTAGAAATTTTTAGAATAATATGAATTTATTTTATAATTAATTTGCCATTAAGTATATTTCCTGTTTCTAATAGTAACTTCAATTTTACTTATATAAAAAACTGCTTGTTTCCATCATGATGGCTAACCCTAGACTGAACAGCCAAATACAAAATGCCCCTCTCGATAGAGAAGAGCTTTTATGAATGCGGTATTTTCAATTTGCTATGACTTTTGCAAGGTAAGGGGTTCGGGGCCACACCTTAACCACGAAACTGAAAACTTTTCCAATATTGTAATAGTAAACCAAGGTAGCTTTCACTCTTTATTGAAGAAAATCAACAAATTTAGACACCCCTATTTTATTAAAACGCTTGTTTTTCCTGACTAGCCATAAATTTCTTGTTATATCTATTCTGGAAATGCCCACTTCCCGCAAAAAGCCTTGCTCCAATTCTCTGGCCACTGTCAACCTTGGCAAAATGCTGATTCCAAGTCCAGCTTCAACCGCACTTTTTATCGCTTGTGTACTGCCGATCTCCATGTAGCTTTCTATTTTTTCTAAAACACCATGCTCCCTTAACATATTTTCTACAATAAGCCGTGTTCCTGAAATGGATTCACGCCAAATCATCCTTTCATTTCCCAATTCCTCTAGCTGAATTTCTTTTCTGTCTTTCCATGTGTGGTCGGATGGACATACCAATATCAATTCGTCCTCGGCGAACTTGTCTACAATAAAATCGGTGTTTTCCACAAGTCCTTCCACCAAGGCCAAATCAATGACATCGTTTGAAAGATCCTCCAGAACCCGGGGGCTGTTTTTTATCGTTAATGTCACTTTTATTTCAGGCTGTTGTTTTTTAAATCTCCCAAGCAAGCTTGGCAACAAATACTCACCGATAGTCAAGGATGCCCCTACTATGAGGTTTGCATTGTACTTGCCAGTTGATTGTTGAATCACTTCTTTTGAATGGTTGAAGTCATTTACAATAGCTTTTGCAAAAGGGTATAACAACTTTCCTGCCTCTGTAACTCTCAGCCTTCCTTCCTCACGGTCGAATAACAATGTGTTATAATAATTTTCCAGTTGATGGATTTGTCTTGTTACAGCGGGTTGAGATAGGAAACTTAACCTCGCTGCCTGGCTTATGCTTCCTTCATCCACCACTAAACAAAACATTTTTAGATTTTCTAATTTCAAGAAAACGACCTCCATGTTTTTTGATAGTTAATTAAAATGATAGCATCATAAAGGTAAATGGTGAAATGAAAAACGAGTGCTACATCCCCGAATAAGTGAGGCTATTAAATTATTGGCGACATTCTTTATAAAACGGATAAATCTTCTGGGTATAACGTTTTGTTATACCCGATGATTTTGTTGCAATTTACCCATTCCTTTTTCTTTGATATGTTAGTAATAAGATTTAAACAAAGCATGCAAAGGAAGTGACTGATGTCAATGAAAGGACAATGGAAAACTCTATTCCATTTATTTTGGACCTTTTTTAAAATAGCACCTGTCACATTCGGAGGCGGGTTTGCGATGATCCCTTTAATCGAAAAAGAAGTGGTCGAAAAGAGGAAATGGATGAAAAGCGAAGAAGTTACGGATGTTTTTGCGTTATCTCAGTCCGTACCGGGAGCTGTAGCCATTAACTCCGCCACCTTTATCGGCCATCGAATTGCCGGAATGAAGGGGGCAATGGCAGCCATGATCGGTGTTTCATTACCTACCTTTTTAATTGTTCTGCTCCTAGGCATTTTGTATTTTTTCATTCAGGATAATCCGAAGATAGAATCCGCATTCATATCGATCAGAGCTTCCATAGTAGCCATCATCGCCTATGCAGCTATCAAGATAGGAAAAACGGCTGTTGTAGACAAAGCAACTTTCTGTATTTTATTAGTAGGAATTCCAGTCCTCTTCTTTCTTCACCCAGTGATGGTTATATTAGCAGGAGCTGTAGCAGGTATTGTGACAATCTCCATTAAGAGAAAATTAGGATACGATGTCAAGTTGGACAGAAAAGATATGAGAAAAGAAGAAAATGATTTCGAACCTTTCATGGGTGCTGGCATATAGGTAAATCAAAAAAGGTCTAACTAATTTTCAAGAAAGCGTGTGATATTATGATGGAATTGTGGGAGTTGTTTAGCACCTTCTTTATTATCGGCTTTGTATCGTTCGGTGGCGGATACGCCATGATTCCCGTAATAGAATCGGAAGTCTCACAGCATGGATGGATGTCAACGCAGCAATTTACCGATATAATCGCCATTTCCGGGATGTCACCAGGACCTGTCACAGCCAATAGTGCCATTCTCGTTGGCTATTCTACTGCTGGATTAGCAGGAGCCATTTCATCCACTCTCGGAATCTTGCTACCTGCTATTATATTCGTGACCGTTATAGCCACATTCTTCAGCAAATTGAATCATTTTCCAGTTATTCAATCCATGTTTTATGGATTAAGACCCATTGTCACTAGTTTAATCCTCTTTGCGGCAATCAGTTTGGCACTTTCCAATCATATGATAGCTCCGAACTTTTCATGGCATACGATTAGCTTATTACTCGTTTTTGGATTATCGTTATTTGCCCTAATGAAATTACGCTGGCACCCAGCCTATGTAATTATTCTTTCTGGTTTAGTTGGTGTTGTCCTCTATTCATGACAAATGCCTCAAGCAAAACCATTATCAATATGGACCGGAATGAAGCACAGATATTTTGGTTATGAAAAAAATTGTTTATCATAATTTAAAGAAATATCAAACAGATGAATTGGAATTTTCAGGTCAGATGAAGTCGGCTTTGATTAGTTTAGGACACTTATTCTGAAATAAGAGCGAGGATGACTTCTGAATAATTTTTACGCTTATGTTTTAGTATTTCGATCATACAGAAAACACCCTGTATCCAATGATCCAGGGTGTTTTTCATTTCCTATTCTCATTTTAAGAAGTACGTTTCTTCGCTACATCTTCTTCAGACCGAAACCGTGGAAAACCAATCAAGATGGCAACGACTCCACAAAGTCCAATTAGTATTGGGTAATATGAATAAGGCAAGATGCTTATCGGTGAAATCTTTGCTACTCCTGCTGCAACAAGCAGCTGTGCCCCATATGGAATCAACCCTTGGATACAACAGGCAAAAACGTCAAGTAAGCTCGCCGATTTACGCGGATCAATCCCATACTTTTCAGCAATATTTTTGGCAAGTGGCCCGGCAATGATAATCGAAATCGTGTTATTTGCCGTTGAAAGGTTCGTCAAACCAACAAGCCCGGCAATGCTGAATTCCGCCCCTTTTTTTGATTTGCTATTTCGGGTCACGAGGTGGAGCAGATAATCGATGCCACCATTATGTTTTATTACAGCAACCATGCCTGCAATTAAAATGGCAAGGAAGGATATTTCATACATTCCCGCCATTCCTTCACCAACTTTTTGAATGACACCCAACGGTTGATAACTTCCATCTGCCAAGCCGATTATTCCGGCAAATACGATACCGATAGAAAGGACCAGGAACACATTGACTCCTGCCAATGCAGTGATCAATACGCAAAGGTATGGAAGAATCTTCACCCAATTATAAGAATTTTGGGTGATGTCGGCTTGTTCACCCATCGTTAAAATTCCAAGAATGGCGCATGTGATGATGGCCGCAGGTAAAACGATGAAAAAATTCACCTTAAACTTATCCTTCATTTTCGTTCCCTGTGTTCGAACTGCAGCGATTGTCGTATCTGAAATGAAGGATAGGTTATCTCCAAACATCGCACCACCAATAACGGCAGCCATTGAAAAGGCAAGCGAAATATCGGTTTGCTCGCTAATTCCCACCCCGATAGGTGCTAGGGCTACAATCGTTCCCATGCTAGTCCCCATAGATAGAGAAATAAAACACGCGATAATGAATATCCCTACCATTAAAAGATTTTGCGGAAAAACGGCTAAGGCAAGATTCACCGTTGATTCAACTGCCCCCATGCCATTTGCAACTTCGGCAAAAGCGCCGGCTAAAAGGAAAATGATAACCATTAACATAATATTGGCGTCACCGGCACCTTTACAGAAAATATCAACCTTTTGATTGAAGCTTTCTTTCCGATTCATTGCCAATGCAGCTGCTGATGCAATAGAAATTGCTACAATCACTGGAAATGAATAAAAATCTTTAGTGACGATTCCGGACCCTATAAATAAAATTAAAAATACGACAAATGGAATCAATGCCCATGGATTCCCTTTATTGTTTGCACTCATGATGTACACCTCTTTTTATTTTTCCCATGACATGTGTCATAGCTTTTATTCTTTTAACAGTTTTCGCAAATAACACCAAACTTGATTACCCATTCATGGAGCTATAGCTAAAAAAAACTGTCAGCATAAAAAAGACCCCTTCTATTAAACAACAAGAAGAGGTCTTTTAATTTATAAAAAACACCCTCCTTATCTTTCAGGCGAAAATCAGCCTGCTGGATTTGGCACAGCACTCCTATTAAGTCCGCTGCCGAGACATCTTCGGGCCAGTCCCTCCGTCTCTCTTGATAAGAAGATCAAAATTATATAATTTATCAAATATTACGATGCCTGTCAGAAAAGTACCAGGCTGGAAACTTGCTGAAACCATCTTAGTTTGTGAAAGTGACATCGAAAGTCGTATTGAAAAGCAAATATAAGAGTACAGCATTTTGTCTATTTTCGCAAGGTTTAGTTTTAAAGTATTTCACATGCTCCTTAATGATTATAAAGAGATCTTGACATGTGCAGTTATTCATTTTATTTCAATAAATGAAACTCTTGTTACATTTGGATAAAACACCAAAAAGCCATTTCGGGACGGAACTAATATAAAAAAGAGGTCTAATGACCTCTTAGCAAATTTGTTGTATTAGATTAGGTGAGTTATTTTTAGTCGAGTTCACATCAGTCGATACTTCAAATGCTTCCATCTGTTCCGAATCGAATGACTTTAAATACTGTTGCAGATATGCAGGATCATTAATGGATGGATTCAACCAATCTTTTTCATCTTCTGGTTTAAGGATGACAGGCATACGATCATGAATGCTGGTCATTAGCTTATTAGGAACGGTTGTTATAACGGAGCACGAATAGATGCTGATGCCTTCAGGAGATTTCCAGGATTCCCAGAGACCGGCCATTCCAAATGGAGCATGGTTCTTCAGTTTTATTCGCATCGGTATTTTTCTCTCTGATGTCTTCTTCCATTCATAAAAAGAGTCAGCGATTATCAAGCATCTCTTCTTCTTATACGAATTCTTGAAGCTTGCTTTCTCTGAAATGGTTTCCGCTCTGGCATTGATCATTTTATAGCCCACTTTTTCGTCTTTTGCCCAGAAAGGAATGAGTCCCCACCGAAGATATCCAAGTCGATTCCTCGCCCCGTCATTAATGACAGAGAGCACGGATTGGGAGGGAGCAATATTGTAGCTGAATTGGTATTCCTCATCAAATGATCCTTGAATATCAAACCGTTCTTTTATTTCTTCAATGTCAGTGAAAAGGGTGTAACGTCCACACATAATATCGCCTACCGTATTAAGATTTATTACAGTGTAACAAATGGAACGGGCAGGCACAAATCAACTTTCTAAAATCCTGATGTCGGTAAATGGTTGATTAAATAATTCGCTGGAAATCAAAAGGGTGCCAAGGACTTCTCTTTCATCTTCAGCTTTAATGATTTCCGACAAAATTAAGGTACTGCCATTCCTGACCGTTACTTTATATTCATTCATGTAATTCCCCCTCAAAAGGCTAGATGGTTGTTATTATAAACTAAAAACCCCCAAGTATCAGTACTGAACTTTGGCAGAGTCACGGTTAATCTTCTAATGGGGAGGCCGCATGGAGGTTCCTTTATACTTCTAAGGGTTGGGACCATAACTTTTTGTAAACGAGGCGAGAAAAAAGACTGTCCATGAATGATTCATGGACAGTCTGGGCGCTGTCAAAGGTTTTTCGCTTCAATACTGATAATTGATTATGGAAATAGCATTGAGGAAAGCCCCAACAGTCGGTACGAATAGGCTCGCTCTTATAGAAGAACCAAATGGAGGAGTTGCCCCTATTCCATGTCCATTCATTATTTAAAATGCAGTAAAACCTCATTTATTAAATGTGCTGCCAATGTAACGGTTTTATTATTTTCGTCCAACGAAGGATTCACTTCCGAGATATCAAAGGAGAGGATCTTTTCATTCGATACGATATGCCTGATAATGGCACGGACCAATTTCGGATTCAGTCCAAACGGCGATGGAGCACTTACCCCAGGTGCGTAGGCTGAATCAATAACGTCTGTACATAATGTAAGAATAATGTAGTCATATTCCTTAGAGAAAGCATTTATCCGCCGCTTAGTTTCATCCATTTCGTTCAATGATAAATCTTCTTCCAAAATGTAGTCGACCTTACTTCTCTCAGCAGTTTCAAACAGTGCCTTCGTATTCCCCTGCTTCTGAATTCCGACACATAAATATCCACAACTTTGATCTTCGTCCAAAATCTGCTTAAACATCGTTCCTGATGAACTTTCTTTTTCATAAGGTCTCATATCAAAGTGAGCATCAATATTAATAATCCCTAATCTAGCTTTTGGTCCAATGGATTTCCTAATCCCAAGATAATGGCCATACAGGGTTTCGTGTCCTCCCCCAAGTATGATAGGAATCGCTTTACTCTCCAATATCCCGGCAACAGCTGATCCCAGTTGGGATTGGGCGGCCTCCATCTCTGTACTTTCACATATTACATTGCCAGCATCCACCAGCTCGGTTTGGGAAGGTAAATGACAGGGTAATTTTGCCAATGACTGCCTAATATGATCAGGACCCTCTGCAGCACCAATCCTCCCTTTATTCCTTTTGACGCCTTCATCACATTTGAAGCCAATCAATCCAAAGGTCCTTGATGCATTGGAAGAGATGGCTAATTCCGAAATCGGTGCCAAACGTACTCTTTGGTGGTATCTGAAGCTGTCCATGTCAGATTGGGAATCAATTCTTCCATTCCAATATTTTAAAGTCGGATTTGTATACATAATTTCTCCTTTATTTAAAAAATTCCGAAATATCTTTTTTCAAAATTATAAATGAGATAATATATAATTACCAATACAAAATTTCAATATATCTATAGTTTAAAGCTATAGAAAGGAGCATATATGGACCTTCGTCAACTTCGATATTTCACTACAATTGTCCGGGAAAAGAATTTCTCAAAAGCGGCAAAAATGCTGCATATATCACAACCTTCCCTAAGTAATGCCATAATGAAATTAGAAAATGAAGTTGGTTTTCAGCTTTTGGAACGTAATACAAGGGGGCTTGAGCTTACGGAAGCAGGAGGGATTTTTTATACGAGATCTGTTGATCTGTTAAGAAGATTCGATAATATGCAAGTGGAGCTTAAGGAAATGAAGGATGTTGGAAGCGGAACTGTATCTATAGGTTCCATAGAGTCATTTAAATTTTGGTTCCCGAAAATAATCAGGAATTTTAAAATCAATTATCCTAGTATTCAAATAAAGGTCAGGGAAATATTAGGGGAAGAGAAGGTTTTCGATTCGTTAAACCGGTATAATGTTCATTTCACCATCACGAACCAGCCCATCAACAACGATGAAATTCTGTCCACTCCCCTTTATAATGAAAAATTCATGCTTTTGATCCATAAAGATGACGAGTTAAACGAAAAAGAGTCCATCACTTTCCAAGACATTGCAAAGAAAGAATTGATCATCAGCACAACTGGATTTCAAACAAGAGATGATATCTTAAGAGCATTTAAGGGTGAAAATGCAATTCCCAATATCCTATACGAAATAGAAAGGCTTGAAACAGCTTGCAGTTTGGTAGAAGAAGGGCTTGGGGTTACAATTTTACCTGAAAGCTATATAAAATCCGCTGCTACACCAAATACTGCAATTCGCGCAATCGATTCGAACTTTTTGGAAAGGACTGTTTACATAGCTTATTTGAAAGACCGTTATCTGTCTCCTGCAGTATATAGGTTAATAGAGGACATACAGAGCTTTTTTAAGAGTGATGTTAGGTTCGATGACTAAAAAAGAATCCAACGGTAATGACAAAAAACATTCCCCTTATGCACATTGCACAAGGGGAATGTTTTTTGTCATTGCTCTGGCCACTTTCCTCGATTTCCTTAGTTCCATCTTGCTAAAGGAATTTCAGTCTATATTCGTCAGGGTAAAATTAATTCGTGACACTACCATCTTCGTCTGGATCTTCAATATCCGCCGAATCTTTTTCCAATAGTGCCTCTTTGTCTTTTTCGTTCCATTTTGCTTTATATCCTAATGATTTTGCTACTCTTAACACCGGTAGATACGATTTTTTATCTGGTTTAAATGTTTCTAAGTCCCCTGTTTGGATTACACCCAAACCAAGTAGCAATTTGTCTGATTGGATATAGGGTTTTTCATCTATCAGTTTCATTTGTTCAGCTGTATAAGGATAAACGGCTCCATTCACTTTTAAGGTAAACGGTCCCTTTTTTTCTTCTTTTATTTCTTTTGGCTTTTTCGATTTATAGGAAACATTATAAACTCCTTGAACAGTTCCTTCTCTCGTATTATCGGCTCCTCCATACATTTTCCCCTTTTCATAATCAAAAATAACAGCTTGCACATTTCCGATATGTTGGGGTTTTTCTTCATAAACATGGCCTTTTGCCATTAACTCTAACCTTGTATTTTGTTCAATTCCCGGTTCCCATCTAACTGTCGGATAACCAGCAGAATAAATGCGTGGCGCAAGTATCGCATCTTGAATTAGCATTTGATGATCAAGCACATTCATAATCGTTTCAGATACCGATGCGATTATCGTCGCCCCGCCTGGTGAACCAATGGCCATGAAGGGGTTGCCATCTTTTAATACAAAGGTCGGGGACATACTGCTTCTTGGTCTTTTTCCTGGTTCCACCTGGTTAACTCCACCCGGTGTGGCATCAAAATCCGTCATTTCATTATTAAGCATGAATCCATAATCAGGTACCATGATACCTGAACCGAATACTTGCTCGATTGTAGTCGTATAAGCAACCATATTTCCCCACTTATCCATTACAGAAAAGTGAGTCGTTTGTCCGATCGGGGTTTGCTCTTCTTTTACCTTCTCCATTGAAGTGGGTTCTTTGCCCTCATACTTCCATGGATCGCCTGCTTTGACATCAGCTGTTGATCTATTTGGATTAATGAGTTTTCTTCTTTCTTTTATATAATCTTCATCCAATAGTCCTTTTGTAGGTACATCATAAAAATCTTCATCTGCCATATATGCAGCGCGATCGGCAAAAGCTAGATGCATGGCTTCGGTTAGATAATGTAGATACTCAGGGGAGTTCGCCCCCATCTTTTGTACATCGAATCCTTCCATTAGCTCCAGGATTTGTTGGACAGTCAAGCTGCCTGAACTTGGTGAAGCCGCCCCCACCACTTCAAAGCCCCTATATTCCGATTTAATTGGCTCTCTCTCTTTCACCACATAGTTTTCCAAATCCTCGGTTGTCATCGTTCCTTCACGTTTTTGAACTTCTTTGGTAAGTGCTTCCCCGATTTCACCTTTATAAAAAACATTAGAACCTTGTTTTTTTATTAGCTTAAGAGTCTTTGCCAGATCTGGCTGAACGAGGGTGTCTCCCTCATCCAAGGGTTTTCCGTTAGGCACAAAAACTTTTGCAGCCGCTTGGTTATTTTCTAGTTTTTTTACATTTTCATCGATATATTGTGCTGTTATCCAATTGACTTTAACCCCTTTTTCGGCCTGTTTAATGGCAGGGTCCATAACTTGTGATAATTTCATTGTTCCATATTTCTCAAGTGCAGCTTCCATTCCCTTAAGGGTTCCAGGGACTGCAACAGCTTTACCAGTTGTGTGCCGTTTACTAAAAGGAACAGGTTTTCCCTTTTCTTCTAAAAATAGTTCAGGCGTAACATTTTGCGGTGCCATTTCGCGGCTATCGATCATCTTTATTTTATTTTCTTTCTTATTATAAATCATGATAAAACCACCGCCGCCGATTCCAGACATCATCGGTTCAACTACATTTAGCGATAATTGAATGGCTGCTGCTGCATCGACTGCGTTTCCACCTTGTTTTAATATCTTTATACCTGCTTCAGCTGCTAAAGGGTGGGAAACTGATACGATTCCTTTTGTAGCCCCCTTTCCCATTGACTCGTCTACTCCAGGGACACTTGCAAAAGCTGGTGTGATCATACAAAAGAAACTGAAAGTAACTAAAATAAAACTTTTTAAAAATTTCATGACTTAGTCTCCTTTCAAAATAAAACAAATTAGGGTTTTACCATAAGGCAACTGGAAGTACGAACAGATGAATTTAGTAGGAATATGCTGGTTGAGCTCGATATAAAAGCAGTCTGCACATTCCTATTGGGCCTTGCGTTTTCAATGATGTTTCACTTCAAAAAATCACCCCCCAAATGGTTCAGCTCTAACCTTTACTTCCGGATCGAGATTCGTAGACTCAATTTTTCTCTATGCTTTGATTATTTTCCAAGAAATTGGGGCTGTTGTGATTTTCACGCTTCCAAAGATATTGTAAAGCCAGTAATACGATAAAAGCGGCTAAACCAATGATGTCCGATATCGTTTCAGGATAGATTAATAGTAAACCAACGATTATAGCGAGGACTCTTTCCAACCAGTGCATTCCCCTCATCCAGTACCCTATAACACCCGCACCAATTGCAATCATGCCTGACATTGCAGTAAGCACGACCCAGGCAACCTCCATCCATGTCGTATCGATCATCAGCATTTGTGGGGAAAGAACAAAAATATATGGAATGATAAATGCAGCGATAGCAAGTTTTGATGACTCAATCCCCGTTTTTATCGGTTCACCGCCTGCCACCCCTGCCGCTGCAAATGCCGCTAAAGCAACTGGAGGAGTTATATCTGCTATAATGCCAAAATAGAAGACGAATAAATGTGCAGATAAATCAGGAACACCAAGCAAAATAATCGCAGGTGCTGCAATGGTTGATGTGATTACATAATTGGCGGTCGTAGGTGAACCCATTCCTAAAATAAGTGCCGCTACCATCGTTAGCATCAGTGTCGGAATCAAATATCCGCCTGACAAATCGATCAAACCATTAGCCAGCTTCAGCCCTAATCCAGTTTTCGTAACAATTCCAACAATAATGCCGGCCGCTGCGGTTGCGGCTGCAACCGCAAGTGCCGTTCTAGCTCCATCCACCAATGCATAAATGATATCGATGAATTTCATGCGGACATCCTTGTTTATGAATCCTACAAGTACCGAGATGGCAATGGAATACAGTGCTGCATGTGTAACTGTGATATTCAGCATGAGCAAGAGGATAATGGCAAGGATCGGTATTAGTAAATAAAATTTGCCGAACACTTCCTTCTTACTAGGCATCTCTTCTTTCGTTAATCCACGTAGCCCAAGTCGTTTCGCTTCAAAATGGGTCATGATCCAAATTCCTGAAAAGTAAAGGATAGCTGGAATCGCTGCCGCCTTTGCTATATCCCAATACGTTATTCCATTCCCAATGAACTCAACCATTAAGAATGCCGCTGCCCCCATTACCGGAGGCATCAATTGACCGCCTGTCGAAGCAGCCGCCTCCACTGCCCCTGCGAATTCCTTCTTATAACCAAGATTTTTCATCATCGGTATCGTAAATGCTCCTGAAGTGACAACATTGGCTACAGAGCTTCCGCTAATCGTTCCTTGAAGAGCACTGGAAAAAATCGCAACCTTTGCAGGTCCCCCGATCCTTCTGCCTGCAATGGCGGTTGAAAGATCATTGAAGTATTGACCGACACCTGTCCGGACTAGAAAGGATCCAAACAGTAAAAATAGGAAGATGAATGTCGATGACACCGCTAACGGAGTACCTAAAATGCCCTCTGTCGAGAAGAACATCGTTTGCACCAAACGTTCCAGAGTTAAACCGCGATGAGCAAGGAACCCAGGCATATACTGACCAAAAATTCCATAGAAAATGAATAATGAAGCAATGACCATAATAGGAAGTCCCACTGCACGCCTGGTTGCCTCCAAAACCAGCAGAATGGCCATTATGCCAACCGCAAAATCCAAAGCTCCCAAACGTCCTACATTCATGACGATATCTTCAAAAAATAAGGGCCAATATGCACCTACCCCGATACTAACGATCGCTAAAATGATATCGTACCAGGCAATTTGAAACTTTCCTTTTTGACGTTTCTTCCTGTTTGCAGGAAATAGTAAAAAAATCAAGGAGAGTGCAAACCCTAAATGTATCGTCCGTTGGATTTGTGCTGTAAAAACGCCAAAAATAGCAGTATATAATTGGAATAACGAAAAAGCCAAGAGTCCAATAAACGCAATGTGTCCCAAGACACCAGTTAATTTCCTTGTCCCAGCTTCAGGATCATATTTTTCCAATAACTCCTGTTGTTCTGCTTCGGTTAAATACTTCGTTTTTTCTTGATCAGTCACTAATCTTCACTCCCTTCAACTGTTCCCATAAAGAAATTCTTTCCGAAGAAATCCTGACCCATGTCCCTGGTTTAATAAAGTCTGCCAATGTATAAGTTTTTTCATCGTATAATAAACGATGGTTAGCTCTGACTTGTCCTACTCGTAAATCTATATAGGCGAAATTGCGATTCATATTTTTTATGAAGTAGGTACCGTCTTTCTCTTTGAATACTTCCTCCCCCTCTGCATTAGAAGGCATACCGACTGCAAAATCATTATAAGCAAGTTCGGTTTGTTCGATTTGCTTATCCGATAACCGATATGATTCCAAGACATCCGTGAGGTGGATGGAGTGAGTATACTTAATCTTGAATTCTTTTTCTTTTTTCAATGGAAAATATGCGACTAATTCCCCTTGGTCCTCGAAGGAAAAGGCAATTACATGCTTATAAGGAAAAAATAATAAAAAAGCGATGAACAGAGGTATACCAAAAGCCATGAACCTCGTGAATTTCATAGGTACCCCTTTCAAAACCAGATATCCCATTCTGAAAAAAACGAAGCCGATAGGTCACATTAAGCGAGCTACCGACCCAATTACATTACTTGGAAAAACCTTTTTCTTTAAAGTATTTTGCTGCTCCAGGATGAACTTCCATATCCCCTAGCCCTTCAAGTGCAGTTTTTGCTGTAATGAACTTGCCCTTTGCATGTGTGATTTTATCTGTGTTGTCATAAACAGCCTTAGTCATTTCATAAACTAAATCTTCATCAAGATCCTTTGTAACCACTAACATCGCTTTAACAGCAACTGTTTTCACCTCGGATTTGATTTTGTACGTACCACTTGGAATTGTTTCTGGAGCATAGTATGGGTACTTTTTTACTAATGCTTGAATCTTGTCCTCTGCAATAGGCAGGATAATAATATCATTTTGGACGGATAACGCCTCAACTGCACCAGTCGGCGTGCCTGCCGTAATGAAAGCTGCGTCAATATTGCCTGCTTGGATTCCTTCAGCCGACTCATCGAATGATAGATTTTGTCCTTTAATATCTTTTTCAGACAACCCATGTATCTCCAGGATTTGCATGGCATTGATGTAAGCACCAGAACCTGGTGCGCCTACTGATACCTTTTTACCTTTCAAATCCTCGATTGATTTAATTCCACTCTTTGCAGTCGCTACAATTTGTACCGTTTCAGGATATAACGAGCTGATCGCTTGTATATTGTCTATGGGTTTCCCATCGAACATTTCTTTTCCTTCAAGAGCATATGCCGCGATATCCGTTTGTGAAAAAGCGATTTCAGCTTCTCCAACTCTTAAAGTTTCCATGTTTTCAGCGGAGGCACCGGATGTCTGAGGTGTTATATTCGCTTTTGTATTATCGGAAATGATTTTTCCAATTTGTCCTCCAAGTGGATAGTATGTACCTCCTGTTCCACCAGTCAACAGACTCAGGTTTTGGTTTCCGCTGCCCGAGACACCTGCTTTACTGTCTCCGCAAGCCGCGATAATACCGGTTACCGTCAAAATCATAACCAATAAAAAGCACTTATGAAATTTTTTCATAAAACTCCCCCCTCATTTATTTTCTTCATCCGCAAAAGATGATAGTTTTATTATTCTACCGACCACCTCACTTTACCTTTTTTTACAAAATTAGACACATAAACCAAAAGAACTAGTATTTTCTTAAAAACTTTTATATAAATCGAAATAACAAGCATAATTGTGTAAAAACACCTATTAAAAACAAGGAAAATCCGCTATTAAATAGTAATATTTTACCTTTTATTACCTATTCTTCCTTTCTTTAAGGATAATATTGACTCTTCCATTTTAGAAATATATTATTGTTATAAACTTATAAGTCTATATTATAAAATGACCTTCCTAGCATATTTCTAGCTTTTAATCGTTGCTTCCAGCTTTTGCTTGAGAGGGAAAATTAGAAGTCCACCCTTTCTATTGTCAATACTTTTTCCTTTTATTTCCAATTCCGATCGAAGTGGGTGATTGTTTGAATTTCCTATCCCTCCGCTATTTCATAGAGGTTTCTAACCATCTTAGTTTCAGTGAGGCTTCCAAAACCCTGCATATATCCCAGCCCGGACTTAGCCAACAGATTTTATCCCTCGAAAAACAACTAGGCTTTAAATTATTGAATCGTACGACAAGAAAAATTACATTGACAGAAGAAGGGGAGTACATCTATAAAAAACTAGCTCCTTCCTTTGAAGATATTGAGAAAACAGTGAATTACATAGTTGAAAATAAAACCATCCCCAAGCCTAAACTGAAGATTGCTACTGTCCCCTCTGCAGCTAGCATATTTATCCCGAAGCTATTGAAAAAGATTGTAGGAGAATACCCGGAAACAGAATTTTACGTTCATGAAACAACATCCTCAAGGGCTGTAAAACTCGTAAACCAACAAAATTATCACATCGGTTTCATCCGAACGCCCATTCATAGTAACATCATCGCCAATGAAGGATTAAGCATGATTGAATTCATGAGGTTCCCTTTACAATTGGTCGTTTCAATTGATCATCCGCTAGCCCAAAAGGATGCTATACATTTATACGAAGCAAAAGACGAACCTTTTATCCATTATGATGCCGTACAAGCACACTCCCTTCAATTCCTTTTGGAAAAGGCTTGTCTAACTGCTGGATTTTCACCTAAAGAATTATGTAAAGGCTCTGAATTACTGACGATAGCCAATCTAATATCCAATAACCTAGGCGTAGCACTCATGCCGGAAGATATGGTGAGTTTGTTGGGAAAAAGCAAAGTCAAAGCCTTGAACATCGATAACTCGGAATTATCAAGTTCCATATCTGCAGTTTGGAAAAACACGGATGCATCAATGCTGACTAAGCATATTTTGAAAACGTTAAAAAATGATCATGCTTTTAGCGATATATGAGATTCTTGGGATGTTAAAAAAGCCCAATTTCTCGTTTATGACACTGAGAAATTGGGCTATATTATTTTACCTCCTAAACTTCGCTAAGTACTATCCTTAAATACTGGCTTGTTGGCGCTGGGGCGGGACCCCGGTATTGAGTTTAGGTTTCGCTTAACGAATAAAAACGTTCAAATGTGCGAACCACCCATATTGGTAGTGACTAATTATATCAGTGCATAGCATGCTTTGACTTAAGAAAATATAAATACTCTATTCCCTCAGCGGTGATCTTAGTGCCGGCCCTTCCTCTTCCTTTGACGACAAATCCTTCGATTTCTAAAATATCCAAGCGGCGTCGGATCTGCTGAGGGGACAAGACAAAGTCCGATTCTTGACTTTGACTAGAAATTAGTTCTCTGCTTGCCGCTTTTCCTTTATCGTTGTATTGCTTGATTACTTCCAAGATGAAAGCGCGCTCCTGAATTTCCAGCATACTTTTACAGACGGGATAATCTGCCGTCACACTGTCTTCCGCATGCCCTTGCATGAACGGAAGGTCACTTTTCGTCACGACATTCCCCTCACAAACCGTCAGCATATAATCGATTGTGCTTTTAAGTTCCCGTATGTTGCCGGGCCATTCATATTGCATGAAATACTCCAAAACGTCGTGCTCTACTTTTACCCACTTCCCGCTTTTTGTGATGAGATGCTTTATCAAAAGTGGAATATCCGCTTTTCTCTCTTTGAGTGACGGTATGTAAAGATTGAGTACATTCAGCCGGTAAAACAAGTCTGTTCTGAATGAACCGTCCCGTATCTTATCATGAAGATTTTTATTCGTCGCGGTAATCACCCTAACATTAATGGGAACGATTCTTTTGCCCCCAATTCTACGGATTTCCCCCTCCTGAAGAACTCGAAGCAGATGGGATTGAACCGTGAGACTTATGTCACCAATTTCATCCAAAAAGATAGTCCCGTTATCCGCCATTTCAAACAGTCCTTTCTTGCCTCCCCTTTGTGCCCCTGTAAATGCCCCTTCTTCGTAGCCAAACAATTCACTTTCAAGTAACGTTTCTGTTAAAGCGCTACAGTTGACAGCCAGGAACGGTCCGTTCTTTCGCAATGAATGCTCATGAATAGCATGAGCAAATAGTTCTTTTCCTGTTCCTGTCTCTCCCTGAATTAAAATCGGATGCTCCGACAGGGCAAGCTTCTTGGCAATCTGCTTACGCTCTTTCATTACTTCATCCTCGGCGATAATATCATCAAAGCAGTATTTTGTATAAAATCCTTTATTTCGCATTTCTCTTTGAGCGGTCTTTTCTATTTCAAAGGCTTGATGTACGCTTTTGAAGGTTGCAACGATTGTATTTTCTTTCATCATTTGTAACCGAAAAATTACGACATCCACGCCATCTATATTGAAGAACTTGCTTTCATCATTACTTTCCATGATGAAATCGATAATATCCCGGCGATTCATTACATGCTCTAGATACTTATTGACCACATCTTGTGCATCAATATGGAACAAAGCCGCAAGCTGATTATTGCATACCGTTATCAGCCCTTCCTCGTTAACGACTAATATTCCGTCATCGACAGTCCCCAACACATTTTGGATATGATCGCTCATCTGCTTGGCATCACGCTCTGCATATAACAGCTTACGTTGTAATTCAATGATATTGCTAATATACCTCTCTGAAATCTTCGACGATATATCTTTTTGTAAACCGCAGCATTCTACAATTTCCAGAATTGTTGTTATATCAAAAAGACGCACGCCTATATCGATTACTTCTTTTATGTAAGGGGGGCACAAATGTGTTTCTCCTGGTGAAACGGCTATTTGGACATTCTCATAAAATAAAATCCCCTTCCTGAAAGGGATAAATTGAACATGATCGATACCAAGCTGATATAAGGATTCAATAAGGTTTATAGTTGCATCATCATCATCATTCACCAAAAGAACTGCCGAACCCACTGGTATTCTTAATAGCTTGTCAATGTATTCATGATTAACAGTTCTCTTTCCCACAATTATTTTCTCGGCATTTACGCTACACATTCCCTTTTTCTTATCATAAGCGGCATCTGATGAATACAAGAAAATCCCATCTCCCAGAGATCGAGGTATTCCTTCATCGGCAGCATGGCTTTTGATATGAACATAGTCTCCCAGCAGTTGTTCCAGTTGCTCCTGCAAGGCTTCCTTTGTTTTTGAGCTTCCCGCTATAAGTGTAAGTGATGATTTTGACATAAAAACACCTACCTGTCTTTTAATTGGTACTATTATATCACCAAAAAGAACCAATAAAGACCCTAAACTTCAATCCAACCATAATGTTTCCATAAAAATCAATTACCTGATGTTGGCACGGAATTTGCATATATAAAAGCATTGAAGTGCCTATGTACTTGAAAAGGAGGGAAACAGCAGAATACGAAATAAACAGATGATAGTCGATAGGCCGGCAATATTTTGTAAGCGTATTACTTCCATGCACTTATTTTAAAAACAAAGGAGAGACACTTATGAGCCAAATAGAAGAGAAGGCTGTTTCGCTTGAAACAAAGGGGAAAAAAGAGAGAAAAATCAATGTTTTTGTATTGCTACTCTGCATTCTCGCAATAGCAACTATATTCACTTACATTTTGCCGGCCGGGGAATATGCAAGGATTGAAGCAGATGGACGTACAACTGTTGACGCCAGTTCTTTTAAATGGATAGAATCTGCACCGGTCGAATTTTTCGATATGATAAAAGCGATTCACACCGGAATGGTAGAAGCCGGAAATATTATCTTTTTCTTATTGATAATCGGAGGATTTTTCGGTGTTTTACGAGCAACAGGGACTGTTGATGTGCTTATCGCCACAATGGCTCGGAAGTTGGCGACACGTGAAAAGCTATTGATTCCTGTCGTGATGCTGTTTTTTGCTGTAGGCGGCTCCTTAATGGGAATGGCGGAGGAAACACTAGCTTATCTTCCTCTTATCATTCCGCTGGCGTTGGCTCTAGGATTCGATACAATTACGGGAACCGCCATCGTCATTGTTGGGGCATTGTCAGGGTTCACGACTGCAATCATGAATCCATTCACAGTAGGACTTGCGCAAGGGATTGCTGAATTGCCGATGTTCTCAGGAATAGGGTTGCGTCTTATTTTATTTATTATCGTCTACCTTGTTTCCGTTTTTTATATCCATCGTTACGCAATGAAGGTAAAGAAAAATCCTTCCATCGGAATCTATGGAAAATATACTAAAGAAGAATCGAAAAAACTGTTGCAATCAAGTGTGAAGTTAACAGCGAGACATAAGTTCATCTTAGGCAGTTTCTTAATTAACTATATCGTCTTGGCGTTTGGAGTCATCAAGTTCCAATGGTACATGACAGAAATCGCTGCCTTATTCATTATATTGACTATTGTAATTGGAATCATCGGAAAATTGTCTGCAGATCATATCGTCAGCTCCTTTACCAATGGATCTGCAGCCTTGCTCGGCGGCGCTTTGATAATCGGCGTATCACGTGCCATTCTTGTCGTATTGAATGAGGGACATATCGTCGACCCTATGCTGCATCAAATATCTGAAGCTATTCAGCATATTCCGGCGTATTTAAGTGTTGCCGGCATGTACAGCTTCCAAACTCTCATTCATTTTATTCTAGCTTCCGGCACCGGTCATGCGATGTTGACCATGCCAATTATGGTTCCGCTCGCAGACTTATTGGATATTACACGCCAAACTGCAGTGTTGTCTTTCTCTTTTGCGGACGGAATTGGAAATATGATTTTCCCGACCGCAACCACCTTGATGGCAGGCTTGGCAATCGCGGGCATACCATGGACGAAATGGGCGAAGTGGATTCTGCCGCTGGTACTCATTCAATATCTCATCGGATTGATAGCTGTCATCTCGGCTCACTTCATCGGTTATGGTCCATTCTGATATAAAACACGAATTAATAACAGGAGGAGAAACGCATTGCTTACTTTAATAAAAAATGGCGAGATATACTCACCCAATTACTTAGGAAGAAAAGACGTTTTAATTACAGGCGATAAAATCGCATTCATAGATGACAGAATCGAGGTTCCTGAAAACTTTGCCCCTATTCAAATCATTGATGCGACCAATCTTTTGGTTGTTCCAGGTTTCATAGATTCACATGTTCATATTATTGGCGGAGGCGGCGAGGGCGGATTCAAAACCCGAACCCCCGAGCTGATGCTTACGGACATTACGACTTCAGGTATTACAACCCTTGTCGGCTTGCTTGGAACGGACGGGACTACGCGTAGAATGGAAAGCCTGCTTGCCAAGGCCCGGGCGCTTGAAGAAGAGGGTATTTCCTGTTTCATACATACAGGTTCCTACCAAGTGCCAGTAAAAACATTGACAGGAAAAATCGAAGATGACCTTATTTTTATCGACAAAATTATCGGTGTCGGGGAAATTGCCATCTCCGACCATAGATCATCAGAACCCACTTTTGAGGAATTGACAAAAATCGCCGCAGCGGCACGCAACGGCGGTATTCTGTCAGGAAAAGCAGGTATATTAGAAGTTCATGTAGGAGACGGAGATGGCGAGCTTTCGTTGTTACATGCAATTGCTGATAAAACCAACATCCCGATTCGGCAGCTCCATCCGACACATATTAACCGAAATGAAAAATTATTCAAGGCGGGAATTGATTACGCTAAGCGGGGCGGGTACGTAGACTTTACTACAAGCACCATACCTCAGTTTCTTGATGATGGCGAAGTGAAGTGCAGCATGGCCTTGCGCATGATGCTTGAAGAAGGGATTCCAGTCGGACACATCACCTTCTCTTCAGACGGGCAGGCAAGCCTTCCATTTTTCAACACCCATGGTGAGTATGCAGGCCTTCAAGTAGGAAAAGTATCTTCACTATATCAGGAAGTGCGTGATTCTGTTTTAGAAGAAGGAATCCCCCTTGAAACGGCACTGAAGGTCATCACCACGAATCCCGCACAAGTGCTGAAACTTTCAAACAAGGGCAGTATCCAAACCGGGAAGGATGCTGATATCGTATTATTGCAAAAGGAAACTTTGGCAATCGCCACTGTAGTGGCAAGAGGACAAGTTATGGTAGAAAAGGGCATTCCGTTGGTAAAAGGAACATTTGAATTTTAAACAGAATAGCCGTTATCGAAAATTTTTTACGTCTAGGGCTGTTTAAGCTTCCGTATTAGGAATCACCTGGAATTAATATTGTGAAGAATTGCTATAGAGGCGTTACTTAAAACAAACTAAAAAGTCGAATTCCTAGCTGTAAAGGATTTCGACTTTTATTTTATTGCAATCATATTAACCTTTCCCCTATGTTGAACTATCAACCTATTGCTTTACTTGGGAACAAAACCTGTTAAGCCTCGAAAAACGTTATTTTTAAGGGATTATAATCTACTTTACTTTTCATTTCCATTAAAATCAGGATAATCGAGACCCCCTATCTCTCACAATTTAAATTAGGGGTCTCTCCTATATGTTTTTTAATTCATTTCTTCAGAAGACCTTGTTGCTAGATATATAGGTCAGCTAAATAAGGAAGTACTATGCATCGGCTGAACTTTTGCCATAGGATCAATATAGGCTTTAGCATTATTAACTGCCGTAGGACCTTCACCAAATCCAGAAGCAATTAATTTAACCTTTCCATCATATGTACAAATATCCCCGGCTGCGTAAATGCCTGAAATATTTGTTTCTTGTTTGGAATTAACGATAATTGCATTTTTATTGATGTTTAGACCCCATTCTTTAATCGCACCAAGAGAAGAGACAAAGCCATAGTTAATAATTAAATCATCTACGTCAACCACTTCTTTCTGTTGAGACTTAGTATGTTCTAAAACAATTTGAGTAATCTGATCTGCTCCAACCAGTTCAGAGGGAATATAAGGTGTTTTGACGTCAACAGAGGAATTCAATAATTTTTCTACACTATGTTCATGCGCACGGAATTTATCTCTACGGTGTATCAATGTTACTTTTTCAGCAATCGGCTCTAACATAAGGGCCCAATCAACAGCAGAATCCCCACCACCTAGAATCGCCACTTTTCTTCCTTTAAAGCGGTTCATATCATTCACGAAATAATGCAAATTCTTATTTTCGAACTGTGTTGAATCTTCCAATTCCAGTTTACGAGGCTGAAAAGCTCCATTTCCAGCAGTAATGATCACTGATTTAGAGATATGAGTATCGAGGTTTGTGGTGATCTTAAATGTTCCGTCTGCTTGCTTTTCCAGCTGTTCAACTGCTTCTTCAAGACAAATTGTTGGTTCAAATATTTTCATTTGTTCTTTTAAATTCTCTATCAATTCCTGTGCCCTTACTTTTGGAAATCCAGCTATATCATAAATGAATTTTTCGGGATAAAGAGCCGAAAGCTGTCCTCCCAATTGAGGAAGACTTTCAAGGATTTTCACCTTTGCCTGCCTCATTCCCCCATAAAACGCCGTAAACAAGCCAACTGGGCCGCCGCCAATAATTGTTATGTCATAGACCTTCTTTTCTTCTGTCAATGTAATCACTCCTTGTTCTTCTAGGTTGGTTGTTCATATCGAACATAGATAAAGGGATAGACTTAATGATTATTCGAGTAATCGTTCCAACAAATGATGGATAAAGACTGTTGAAAATCCACCATTTCTAAAACACTAGACTTTTCAATTTCCTAATTAATAAATCTATACATCTATTATCAATAACAAAAAGTCCTTTATCTTGTATCTAGAAATATTATTCAAATTTATTAGGATTGCCATCAAATGACGCTTGAGCTACTTTAATAGAATCGGTTGGACATCCTTCTGAAGCATCTAGCATATCTTCCTCTAGTTCATCAGGTATGATCGCTGCCCCAACATTATTATCCAATATAACAAACGCAATACCTTCTTCATCGTAATCATAAATATCCGGAGCTGAAGCACCACATGCTCCGCAAGCAATACAAGTTTCTTTATCCACGATTGTATAGTTAGGCATTTTTACTATCCATCCCCTTCAATAATCTAAGCTTCTGTTTTTTACAAAGGCATTTCTAAATATGGTTTAGAAGCCTTAAGCAATTCCAATTTGTTTTTTTACTCAATATCGTTCAAAAATTCCAAAATGCTCGAATTAAACTTTTCAGGATTTTCCTGGTAACACAAATGACCGCCTTCTGGAATTATCACTAGCCTGGAGTTTATTAGTTCCTCATGAATTGCTTCCGATTCCTTTATGGGAGTTACTGTATCCAACTCACCACAAATTACAAGAACAGGAACATCTATATGAGATAACAATCTCATTTGATTCAGATGATAAAGTGAATTGGCTACCGAACGATATCCTGCCGGTCTTATCTGTGTCATGATCTCTTTTACTCGCTTATAGACTCTTTCTGAAGCATGGGGAGATAGCAATGCTTTTATCCTCTTATCCGCTATCTCCTCAGTAGAAAGGTTTTCAATTGAAAATAATCGATTTTTCAATTTCATCTCGTTCTCTTCTGGGGTAAGAGCAGCAGCCCCTCTTGTCGAGTCGGCTAATATAAGTTTATTAATCTTATTAGGGTACAGGCTACAGTACTCTATCGCAATTGCCGCTCCCATTGAATGGCCGAGCAGATAGATTTTTTCCAACTTTAGCTGATCTAGCATGCCGTTCAGAATATGTGCAAAATCTTTAAAATTTCTAAATTCTTCTGCTGGATCTGAACTTTTCCCATAACCCGGAGCATCCCATGCAATTACTGTATAATGCTCCTTTAATTCCTGGATTTGCTCCTTCCATGACTGTGAATTATTACTCATACCATGTAATAATACTAATGGTTCTCCATTACCTTCTATTTCATAATGAATACTTAAATCTTCCACTTTTACGTATGGCATAATATCAGTCCCCCCTTATTTATTTTTGGCATTTCTTTGAACAGTAGAGTTTAAGACTACTGAACTTTTCAAGGAAAATCTCTAACTCTTAAAACACCTATTCTTGAAATATCTTTCTTAAAATAGCGAATGATTTACTACATTTATATTTCGCTTGGAAATAGCTTTCGTTTTGATCTGATAAAGAAAGTGCTTCCTTTCCTGAAGATAAGCAGGAAAATCCACTTCCGATCCTGTCTTACAATTTAGCTAAAAACAGTATTAAAAACTTTGTCAGCCTAGCCAAGTCCTCGAACTGACAATCCGCCGTCGCTGGAAATGACTTCACCTGTGATCGCGCGTGATTCGTCAGAAGCTAACAGTACATACGCCGCAACGTGATCTTCCGGCATCTGGGCGAGTTGAAGAATATTCCGTTTTTTAATGCTGCTTGCTTTCGTATCATTATCGACGATTTTCACAAATGGACGCAGCGGTGGAATCACCGTGAGTGCTGTCAATGTGCCCCCTGGTGCCACCGCATTTACCCGGATAGAAGGAGATAGTTCGAACGCAAGCTGGCGCATCAATCCAATTTGGGCGTGTTTGCTCGCTGTGTACCAAACACCGCCGCCATCTGGATAAAAACTTGCACCTGACACGGTAAAAATAATATTGCCATTTGTTTTTTTCAGTTCTTCAAGAGCGGCTTTCGCTCCGAAAAAAGAGCCTTTTACGTTAATATTGAGAAGAAAATCATACGCTTCGGAAAGCGCCTCAGGAGTCACATCGGCAAATTTGGCAAATCCATCGAAGACGCCGGCATTCGCAACGAAAACATCTAACTTTCCGAATTGCTCAACAGTAGCTTGGACCGCTTGCTCATTGTCTTCGTATTTGCTTACATCTCCCTGATATGTAAGGATATTTTCACCAAATTCTTCTTTCATTTTCGCTAACGTGTCTTTGGAGCGGCCAATAATGCTCACTTTTGCCCCTTCTTGTATAAAACGGCGTGTGACAGCTTCTCCTATTCCAGAAGCTCCCCCTGTAATCAATACGACTTTATCTTTTAAGGCCATGCCCATTGTCTCCACCCCTTCTGTTATCTTTCAAACGTGATGAACGGTTATACAAAGATCTAGGTTCCAATCAAGTATACGGTCTTGTATACTAGCATATATTTTTTCAAAATCACCATTTGTTTTGTATGAAAAACAATGTTTTTTATATAAACAATTCTAAAATGTAATCGCTTTATTGTCAATGTAAGCTGTGAAAAAAACTGAAACCATTGTTCGGGAATACGTTACTTGTTCTATATCAATCTGTGGTTATCCTTACTCCTGTGTACTCGTCAATAAGTATTCAAGATTTTATTGTGGTTTCTCAGTAAGGTTCTAGTACCCCTTCTTACTGAGAAACCCTGAAACCCTTCTAAAAACGTATTTTATTAACTTTTTAGCGCTCTATAAAGTTACTTTGTTTCCTGTCGTATTACTTAGGTGATATTCGGCAACTTCTTGTTTAATCATAAACAAGTACGCCACAAACCCAAGAGTGGCTGCTACAATCAACATGGCAATGGAGGGACCAAAATCACCGCCAGACAAATCTCGGCTCCACCCCATAATATAGCTTGAAAATCCACCCATAATATTTGTGAACCCCATTAAACCGGCTGCACGGCCCGCTGTTTCAGGTGTTGAAAATTTGATGATGAAGAAATTGGTTAGATGAAACATTCCTCCCTGAGTTCCCATGGCGAGCCCCATGGAAACGCCTGCAAAAATTGGATTTGGTGCAATGACAGCGATTGTCAAAAATACAGCTGTTAGTATGAAAAGAATCGTCGCAAGCAAACTCGGGCGCTTCGTTTTGTCCGCCAGAAATCCGCCAGCCAGGACAAATCCAAGCGCGAATAGCCAAGATAATGAAGTAATACCAGTCATTGCTTCCCTTTCAAAGCCTTTGGCCTCAACGAGATATGTAGGAAGCCAAATACTGATTCCAAAGAAAAGAAAGGACGACATCAAATTGCCAAACCAGACAACCCAATAACGATAATCCTTTGCGAAGAATTGCTTCGACTGCACATCATCCGCTTCGTCTTTTTGGCGAATATAGGAGACTTCTTCTTTACTCATGCGTGGATGTTCTTCCGGTGTATTACGAGTCAAAAACAGGAACATTGGAATATTTATAAACAAGTTAAAGGCGGCGAGAGCAAAGAATGCGGCCTGCCAATGAAATGTTGAAATGATTAGAATGAGCATAACGGTACCCACTGCCGGGCCAAGGTAGTTTCCAGTAATCCAGAATGACTGTGCCCTGCCAAGCTCTCGTTTATTAAACCAATTCGAAATGAATTTACCCGATATCGGGATCATCATACCTTCCCCTATTCCGAGGATGACTCTACTAATTAAAAACATTTCGTATGAAGTGGACAGCCCTCCCATGACCATTGTCGCTGTCCATACCAGTAAACCTAAAACTGCTGTTTTCCGTGCCCCTAACTTGTCGATAATAACTCCCCAAAAAATGTTGGAACAAGAGTATGAAATCATGAATATAAAGGAGATCAAGCCAATTTTCGCATTTTTATCCGGTCCAGTTAAACCAAGATCACTTAAAAAACCCGGATCGGTTTGGATAACAGAGATACCTACTTTATCAATCTGACCGAAAAACCAGAAGAAAAAAATAGGAATCGCAATGTACAACCATCTTTTTTGACCTTGTAACATGTTATTTCCCCCTTATAATAGGCTCATTTGAATGCGCTTTCATGATTTTCGATAAAGAAATGTCTATCAAACTATCATACTTCACCAACTCCTCCTTTCAAAAGATGACAGCAAACATTGTTTTATATAACAAACAATGTTACCGATATTTAATGTTATATTGAATTTTCATAATAGTCAATAATATTCAGGTTAATATTTTTCCAACAGAAAAAGTGGTTTTATATACAAAACTAAATAAGGTATTGTTTCGATAAAAAAACGAAACAATACCTTCTCTTCATTAACTTTCTCTGTATCACATAAAACCGGATAACGTTTCTGCAAATTCTCGAGCCTTAGGTAATGCAACTCAATAATTATTTTTGAAACTTCATTAACCGAAGCGAGAAAATGTCCAACATGCAAAAAAAACGGAGATGCTATGGACTGAGATTTGCTAGGTCTAGAGTCCCTTCAAGTAAAAGGTTTTAACCGGGGACAGTATGGCGGTTTCTCCATAGAAGATTAACATGTATCGCTGTCCAACATCCAACTTATGTTGCGGCTTGAACCGGAATTCCACAATCCCTTCGATAGGTAACCCAAAATAGAAGAATGATTCTTCACTATATCCGCTCACTCATTGGCTTTCTTTTATAACTATTCTTTATAAATATATAAAAATTAACTATTTTTATTATTTATCACTCAATGTTAGCCTTTTGTTATACGATATTTGAAAGGATGAGAGATGAATGACTATACAATATTCTCAGTTCACAGTATTCGGATTGGGTCCCATCGGAATTGAAATTCTACGCAGTGCTTACCAAACCAATCCACAATCGATTATCGGTGTTGTCGATATTGATCCCGATAAGGTAGGAAAAGATATTGGCTTACTAATCAATGAAAAAGAAACGAACAAGTATGTAGTCTCCCATATACAAGAAGTAAATACTGAAGCTGACCACCCTATCGCCCTACATGCAACCCGTTCTAACGCACAACAAGTATGGCCCCAAATCAAAGAGCTTTTAGATCACGGCTTTTCAGTGGTTTCCACCTGTGAACAGCTCTCTTTCCCCTGGCATCGCTACCCTCTACTTGCAAAAGGAATAGATGATTATGCTAAAGCAAAAGGACTTAGTGTCATTGGGACCGGAATCAACCCTGGGTACATCATGGATACTATGGCCATTTCTTTTACAACAATATTGACCATGGTTAACCACATTAAGGTCAATCGTAAAGTTGATGTTTCGAAAAGGCGCCTCCCCTTACAAAAAAAGGTCGGAATCGGGATGACCCGAGAAGAGTTTGAATATCTAGCTGAACGGAATAAAATTGGGCATGTAGGTCTTGAGGAGTCTGTCAGGTTAATCGCTTATGGGCTGAATTGGAAACTATCAAGTGTAAACAATACCATTGAACCAACGATTGCAAGCGAAAATATGACCGTTCCGCTAACTACCTTAAAACCAGGGGATGTTATGGGGCTTCATCAAATTTCCACGGGCAAGACTGAGGACGGAAAGGAAATTACCTTGGATTTAACGATGTCCGCAGGAATTAAACAGGAAGATGAAATCGTTATTGAGGGGAACGAAACCCAAAGGTTGATTGTTCCAAACGGCATCTTTGGAGATACCGCAACCGCTGCAATGATTATCAATACCGCTAAGCAAATTGATGCCCTTCGTAAACCAGGTTTACTTACAATGGCTGACATCGGGGTGCCGAGAAATATAAATCAATCTGACTTTGTGCGTATTTAATGGCGAACCAACAATCTTGAGTACAAGTCTTACGATATCAGAAAAGGTGAACCCCGAATGGTTCCCCTTTTCGATTTGGCTCTGTATTTACTCGAAGATCAAGAACGGCAAAAAACCACCATAAGCAGTGGCTTTACTTCCTATATGTAGGAATTGACTATCTTATGTACGTTATCTTATTTCAGGAAAATTTTTTCCGAGAATGACATGATTTTTCTATTTTCATTAATGTGTGTGTACTAACAAAAATCTCGGCAACTTTTCAAGCTCTAAAAGCTTATTTTATAAGAATAATTACAAAAAATGAAAAATAAAGTCGGAAACCAACTATAAAAAACTGTTACTGATGTAGCAAAGCTTCTTGAATAATGATGTAGTTCATTTATTATTAAGAATAATAAATAAAACCTCATTTACACACGTTACGCATAACCTTACCTGTCCCTTTAGTCGCAGCAACCTCCCTTATTGAAGTAACCCCCCTGTTAACTACCAACTGGACCCACTTAAGAACCCGGTTCTGGTGCAAAAACTTCAAGACAATTGCAATTAATCTCTAAATCTTGGACATACTAATACTATTACTCTAAAAAAGGTGTGTGATCATCAGTATGTCCAAGGAAAATTTATTTAAATGGAAACATTATCAACCAGAAATTACTCTTCTCACTGTCAGATGGTACCTACGGTACAACCTTAGTTTTCGTAATTTTGAAGAAATGATGGGGGAACGTGGCCTATCAATGGCTCATACAACGATATGCGTTGGGTACATCATTATGGACCTGATTTAGATAAGAGGATTCGTCGTCATCTCAAGCAGACCAATGACTCGTGGAGAGTAGATGAAACATACATAAAAGTAAAAGGACAATGGATGTATTTGTATCGTGCAGTCGATTCAGATGGGAATACGATTGATTTTTATCTAAGTGAATTAAGAGATAAACAAGCTGCCAAGCGCTTTTTTAAGAAAGCCTTGGCTGCTTGCCATTCTACAACTCCACGTGTGATTACGGTTGATAAGAACCCATTTTATCCTGTAGCGATTCAAGAGTTAAAAGAAGAAAAAAGTATGCCAGAAGGCATACGAGTACGACAAATACAGTATCTGAACAACATTGTGGAACAAGATCATCGTTTTATAAAAAAACGGGTTCGTTCTATGTTGGGATTGAAATCGTTTCGAACAGCCACGTATATTTTGAGTGGTATCGAAGCTATGCATATGGTTAAAAAAGATCAACCTCATCAACGGGCAAAGTCTGACCAAAATGAGGTTGAATTCATTCATAAGTTGTTCGGAGTAGCTGCTTAATCCCAAAGTTAACAGGATATTACAATTCTATAATTCTATTGCATCATTATAGCACCAGAACCATATTTTTTGATAAGAGCATTTTACAAAGGAACTATTCAGGATAAATATATTGGTATCTAGAGATTTAATGTACCGCCATCAATTACGATCGTTTCACCTGTAATGAAGGAAGACTCATCGGAAGCTAGGAATAAAAGGGTATTTGCGATTTCCTCAGGCTTTCCGATTCGATTTAATACATTGGCAGTAGATAAAATTGGCCATTTTTTTGTTTGTTTCCAATCTTCCACCATATTTGTATCAATAATACCTGGAGCAATCGCATTCACACGAATATTCTTTTTTCCAAATTCCGTTGCTGCTGTTTTTGTAAGAGCAATGACACTACTTTTTGAAGCTGAATAAGCGGCAACCAGCTTTTGGCCTTTGATTCCTGCGATACTAGCAGTATTTACGATGGAACCTCCCGACTCCATCTTTGGAATTGCAAATTTCATTCCCAGAAATACACCAGTTGTGTTGATATCAAATACTTCCTGCCACTCTTCTAGCGTAACATCCGGTATTTTTTTCTCATCACTTTTTACACCTGCATTGTTTAATAGGATGTCAAGTTTGCCAAATGTATCAACTGCTTTTTGGACCATGTGTTCTACATCTTCTGGTTTAGTCATATTTACACGAACAAACTCTGCTTCTCCGCCACTTTTCTTTATTAACTGAACGGTTTTAATCCCCTCTTCTTCTCCTAAATCTGCAACCAGGACCCGGGCACCTTCTTTTGCAAATCGAATAGCGGCAGCTCTTCCTATTCCACCGCCACCGCCAGTAATAATTGCTACTTTATTTTCTAAACGCATCAAATCACCCATTTCTATTTTTTTACTCCTTTTAATTTAAATTAAGTCTGTGTTAAAGCTAATTGTTGATTTTGCACACTCTGTTGATTGGAGCGTAAGGCACGAGACTCCTGCGGGAAAATCAGTTCTTGGGAGACCCCCACAGACTTAGTACTTGAGGAGGCTCCTGGGCCGCCCGCTCGGCGCTGTGTACCTGGAGCGGAAATCAACAGACTTGTTTAACACAGCCTAAATTAAAAAGAAGGTGAATCCTTACCATGGTAATACACCCCTGGAGTAGTAGAATGCATACTGCATTAAATTTGCGACGGCTTGATTCATATTTGAAAATCTCTCATCACTTGTCTGCCCATTGAAGTAACGGATATAAATTTGTTGGGCAATAACAGCCATTTTAAAATACGAGAATGTAAGATAAAAATGGATACTTGAGATATCGCGACCACTTTTATTCGCATAATCCTCTAAAAATTCCTCGCGAGTGAAGAAACCCTCTTTTACGGTTATAGATCTACCTAAGGCATTTTTTAATTCTTCAGAGTCTCCATCTTCCACCCAATAACTTAAGGCAACGCCAACATCTGCAAGCGGGTCACCGATTGTGGTCATTTCCCAATCAAATAACCCTGTAATTCTATCAAAAACCTCTGAAAACATCGTATTGTTTAATTTGTAATCATAATGAATGACGGTCGGTTTTGGTGAGACTGGGATATTTTTTAACAACCATGTAGTTAACTCCTCAACACCGGATATCTTGTCCGTTTTAGCGTGTTCATACCGTTTAATCCAGCCTGCAACTTGACGCTCCATAAAACCATTCGGCTGAGAAATGTTTAGTAATTCAGTTTTAGTGTAATCAACCTGATGTAGTTCTACCAATTTATCTACCATATGTTCAGAAATTTTTCTTCCTAATTCCTTATCATAATGAAGATGTAGAGGAAACTCTTTATCTAATAATATCCCTTTCCTTCTTTCCATGATAAAAAAAGGGCTGCCAACGATTGAATGATTATTCGAAAAGATATACGGTTTAGGTGCGGTCGGAAATAATGGGTGTAAATTAGATAAAATAGTATATTCTCTTTCCATATCATGGGCTTTCTTTGCAACAGGCCCATGCGGTGGCCTGCGCAACACTGCCTCCCATTCCCCAATCCTTAATAAATAGGTGAGATTGGAATGACCTGCACCAAATTGCTCAATCTCTAAATCTCCTATTGGCGCTTCCACTATATTTTCACGAATAAATTTCTGAAGAATCTCCTCATTGAGTTCCTCGCCTTTTCGAACCGCAATCGTATCACGAAAGGATACATTCATTTTTCTTAACTCCTTTCACAAAGCAGCAAAAAATTCATATAGTGAGAGCCTATCTCCCACTACTTCAACATCCGCAATAGAATCAAAACTGGTTGTTAGTTTACGGTATAGGACTGATTAACGGACTGTGGCAAAATCGGCTGTTTGATATTTTTGCAGCTCTAATCTAGCAATTTGACGACGATGAACTTCATCAGGACCGTCCGCAATTCTTAACGTACGAGCATTGGCCCAATGATAAGCAAGAGTGAAATCCTCACTAACACCTGCTGCACCAAAGGCTTGGATGGCGCGATCAAGTACGCGCAGAGCCATATTTGGAGCAACTACTTTAATCATGGCGATTTCAGTCTTTGCTTCTTTATTTCCAACCGTGTCCATCATATAAGCTGCTTTCAATGTCAATAAACGTGCTTGTTCTATTTCAATTCGAGAATCGGCAATCCACTCTTGAACAACGCCTTGTTCAGCAATTTTTTTACCAAAAGCGGATCGGCTTTGTACACGCTTGGTAAGGTCTTCAAGCGCACGCTCAGCTAGACCAATTAATCTCATACAGTGATGAATACGACCTGGCCCAAGTCGGCCTTGGGCAATAGCAAATCCTTTGCCTTCTTCCCAAAGCATATTTTCAGCAGGCACACGAACATTTTCATAGACAATTTCCGCGTGTCCATGCGGTGCATCATCGTACCCAAATACTGGTAATATTCGTTCAATCTTAACACCCGGTGTATTCAATGGAACAAGAATCATAGACTGTTGTTCATGTCTAACAGCGGTTGGGTCATTTTTCCCCATAACAATGGCAATCTTGCAACGTGGGTCTCCAGCACCAGAAGACCACCATTTCCTTCCATTTACTACATATTCATCGCCATCTCTTTCAATTATTGTTTCAATATTGGTCGCATCACTAGAAGCCACATCCGGCTCTGTCATCGAAAAACAAGAACGGATTTCTCCAGCTAGAAGAGGTTCAAGCCACTGTTTTCTTTGCGCTTCAGTACCATAACGAACGAGAACTTCCATGTTGCCTGTATCTGGTGCACTACAATTAAAAACTTCCGGTCCGATAACGGATCTGCCCATGATTTCACATAGTGGAGCGTATTCCAGGTTGGTTAAACCGGAACCATGTTCACTTTCCGGCAAAAACAAGTTCCATAATCCTTCTGCTTTCGCCTTTTTTTTGAGTTCTTCCATAATTGGAGGAACATCAGACCAGCGTGTTTTCTGTTGATTTAATTGTTCCTTATAATACTTTTCATTTGGATAAACATGCTCTTCCATAAAATTGATTACTCTTTCCTGTAACTTAACTACCTTTTCGCTGTAAGAAAAATTCATATTACTCAGCTCCTATTTCTATTATTTTTTTTCATTACTACCTTCTACTTATGGTAAAACTACTAATTTTCCATAGGTTTGACGATCAGCCAGTACATCTAATGCCGAAGGAACATCCTTAAAATCATATTCACGGTAAATTAAAGGCTTAATCAACCCTTGTTCATAGAGACTCATTAAATCTTCGTGGATTTCAACTGCCTTTTCTGGATGTAATCTGCGGAACAAACCCCAATGAACGCCGACAATAGAATAGTTTTTAATCAAGGCATGATTCGCTGGAGCATCTGGAATCCGGCCCCCGGCAAACCCAATGACCAAAAGGCGACCATCAAAGGCGATACATTTTCTCGAACGATCAAACACATCGCCGCCAACAGGATCATAAATGACATCTACCCCACGTCCATCTGTTTCCTTTTTCACGATAGCAACAAAATCTTCAGTCAGATAATCGATGGCAATATCGGCTCCAAGATCTTTACATAATTGAACCTTTTCAGGTCCACCAGCGGTTGCAATAATTTTCGCTCCTCTTGCCTTGCCAAGCTGAATGGCAGCCGATCCTACGCCGCCAGCTCCTGCATGAACCAATAGGACCTCTCCTTTTTGAATGTTGGCACGGTTATATAAAGCATAAAAAGAAGTTTGGTAGGTAATAAACATCGATGCAGCTTCACTTGGGGACAATGAATCTGAGATGACATAGACGGACTCTTCTGGAACACTGACCCATTCTGATAATCCGCCTTTTGGTAATGAAGGAGTTGCTACTACACGCTGCCCTACCTTGAACCGGCTTCCTTCGCCCACTGCGCGGATAATCCCTGCAATCTCTGCACCTGGAGTAAATGGAGTCGGCGGCTTTTCTTGATATTTACCTTGACAGAGTAAGATGTCAAAAAAATTAAGGGAGGAAGCTTCCACTTGAATTAATAGTTTCCCATCTTCAACGGAAGGTACCGGTAATTCTTTCAACTCTAATACATCACTAGGGTCACCTAATTTATTAACAATCCAACTTTTCATCTTAAAAACTTCCTCCTCATATAGATAACTGTTATCTCTCAAATTGCTATGTTATTTAGCGCTCAAACTAAATTGATTTCTTTCCAGGAAATTGGTTGTTGTTTCCCCAGACTGGAATGCTGGATGTAACGTCAGCTCCTTTAGGAATAAAACATTTGTTTTGATCCCCTCGACATGATAGGAGTCTAATGCTGAATGAAGTCGTTCAATCGCTTCCTCACGAGTATCCGCAGTTACGATTAATTTAGCAATCATAGGATCATAGTAGGGAGTGACGACCGAATTCTCTTCCACCCCCAATTCATGTCGGATATGCGGACCATCTGGATACTTAATTTTGTTATCTTTCCAGGTGATGGGAAGAATGTTTTTGGGTCTTCCGCATAAATACGAACTTCGATTGCATGGCCATTTATCTTAATTTCTGATTGGGTGATTCCTAATGGTTCACCGGATGCGATTCTTAATTGTTTTTCTACTAAATCAATTCCAGTGATCTCCTCGGTAATAGGGTGCTCCACCTGTAATCTGGTGTTCATCTCGAGAAAATAAAAGTTCTTTTCAAAGTCTACTAAAAACTCAATGGTACCAGCATTACTATAACCTAATGATTTAGCTGCCCTAACAGCAGCCTCTCCCATTTTCTTGCGTGTTGCTTCATCTAAAAACGGAGATGGCGCTTCCTCTAAAACCTTTTGATGACGGCGTTGAATGGAACATTCTCTTTCCCATAAGTACACCGTATTTCCGAATTTATCGGCTAAAATTTGAATCTCGATATAACGAGGGTTTTGGATATACTTTTCGAGATACATAGCACCGTCACCGAAAAAGTTTCTCGCACGAGTCTGGTTCCCAGCATATGACTTTCGAAGTTCTTCAGCATTATTCACGAGCTGCATTCCAATTCCCCCGCCACCTGCAGAAGCTTTTAGCATCACAGGAAAGCCCATTTCATTGGCAACAAGGACTGCTTCTTCAACATTTTCCAGAGGATAACGAATACCTGGAACAATCGGTACTCCAGCCTTTTCCATTGCTATACGAGATTCAATCTTACTGCCCATTTGCTCAATGACCTTTGGATTTGGTCCAATAAAGGTAATTCCCGCTTCCTCACATCTTCTTGCAAAAACCGCATTTTCCGAAAGCAATCCGTATCCTGGATGAATCGCTTCCGCTTTTGTCTCAAGAGCAATTCTAATGATTTTATCCATATTTAGGTAGCTTTCGTTAACTCGCGGTCCTCCAATAGAATAGGCTTCATCCGCCCTTTGCACATGAAGGGCTTCCGCATCTGCCTCGGAGTAAATAGCTACCGTTTGTATATTCATAGCTTTACAAGTACGTATAATTCGGAGGGCTATCTCTCCTCGATTGGCAATAAGAATTTTCTTAAACATATTTCCTCTCCTTTCTCTGCAATTTTTATACGGCCTGTTTCATTACTATTTATGGGCAAAAACAGGCTTTCTTTTTTCAATAAATGCAGAAACACCTTCTTTAACATCCTCTGTCAAAAATACTTCTTCAAAAAGTTCAGCTTCCCTTTCGATTCCAGCAAAAAACTCCATATTTGTTCCCTCATCAACCGCTTTCTTTATGCGGGATAATGCTTGAAGGGAATATCCGCAAATTTGCTTGGCCAAAATCATTGCCTCGTTCATTCCTTGTCCTGATTCAACCACTTTGTTTACTAAGCCGATTTTTTCAGCTTCGTGAGCAGTAATAGGGTTACCAACAAACATAAGCTCCTTTGCTTTTGCTTCCCCTATGATTCTAGGAAGCCGCTGGGTACCTCCGCCGCCTGGAAAGATTCCTAATTTTATTTCAGGCAATCCTAGCTGAGCATGTTCTTCAGCGATCCGGATATCACAGGTAATGGCAAGTTCACATCCTCCACCGAAGGTCAGCCCATTTAATACAGCAATTGTTGGCTTTGGAAGAAAATCGATTTGGTTAAAGACAGCGTGCTGCTCCAATACCCGTTCCTTCATGCCTGTTTGGCCGATTGATTGTGGAAATTCTTTAATATCAGCACCCGCCATGAACGCACGGCTTCCAGCACCGGTCAAGATTACTACTACAACCTCAGAATCATTGGCAAGATCATCAAAGGTTGTTTTTAACTCATTTGTTACCTGGTTGCTTAAAACATTTAATGGCGGATTGTCAATCGTTACGATAGCAATATTGTCACTCTTTTCTAATTTCACTAATTGATTATTCACTTTACCTTCACCCCTGCTCCCTTATATTCATACCAGCCCTTACCAGTTTTTCTTCCAAGTGTCCCAGCATTCACTTTTTCTTCTAAACTTACTGGAGGTTTATCTTCAATATTTCCTGTTTCTTTGTATTTTTCTTCAAGTGCATAATAACCAACATCGATTCCAGATAAATCCATTAGTTCAAATGGCCCTAACGGGTGATTTAGTGACTTTTTGACAATGATATCAATGTCTTTATAATCACAAATTCCTTCCTCATATAGCTTAAGCGCCTCTTTGTTAAGAGCGAAAAGCAGACGATTTGCTACAAATCCCCATGTTTCCTTACGCAGCAATACACCTGTCCGCTTAATCTTTTCACACACTGCCAATGTGACATCAGCGGTTTCCTGAGAAGTTGTATCACTCATCACCACTTCCACACAATCCATGACTAAAGCAGGGAAGAAGAAATGCATATTACAAACTTTTTCTGGTCTAGAAGTGACATCCGCAATTTTTGAACTTGCAATGGTAGAGCTATTAGAAGCCAATATAGCGTGTGCTGGAGCCAATCGATCAACAGCAGCAAACAGATTCCGCTTTACATCCAGCTTTTCAACGACAGCCTCAATAACAAAGTCTGTATTTCTCACAGCCTCTTCTAAATTAGTAGTATAAGATAAACGTGCGAATGCTTCCTCTAAAGCTTCCTTACTAATCTTGCCTTTTTGGATCCACTTACCCATTTGAAATTCAAGGTTTTCCTTCGCCTTTTCCAAAGCCGGTTCCTGAATATCATAGATGGTTGTCGAGAAGCCGCCTAATGCACATAACATGGCAATTTGATGGCCCATGGATCCCGCACCTAATACCGCAATATCTTTTACATCATGTAGATCCATTTATTACACTCCTCGTTAAATACTAAATGGTTAGTATGTTACTGGTGTTCAAAAAATCAATAAGCCAACCTTTTCTTATCCTTCTCGTTCAATCAGGGTAGCAATACCTTGGCCGCCGCCAATGCAAGCCGTAATAATTGCAGTACGTTTATTGGTTCGTTGTAATTCATAGATTGCTTTGGTCATTAATATAGCTCCAGTTGCACCCAGTGGGTGGCCATGTGCAATTGCACCACCATTTACATTTAGTTTTTCTTCGTTGATTTCCAACTCTCGATTGCAGGCAATAACCTGTGAAGCAAACGCTTCGTTCAGTTCAACCAAATCAATATCATTTATCGTTAAACCTGTCCGCTTAAGTAGCTTTCTCACTGCTGGTACTGGACCAATTCCCATAATGTTTGGATCCACACCACTTACGGCATAATCACGAATGACTGCCAGAGGCTTTAATCCTAATTCAGATGCCTTTTCGCGGGACATCACAACTAAAGCGCTTGCTGCATCATTAAGTCCCGAACTACTTCCAGCGGTAACCGTACCACCTTCTAGAAAAGCTGGTGCAAGTTTTGCTAAACCTTCGAGAGTGGTATTTGGTCTTGGATGCTCATCGACTGAAAATGTGATTGGCTCCCCTTTTCTAACCGGAATATCAATTGGAACAATTTGTTCTTTATAGAAATCTTGTTCCATGGCTGCTGCCATTCTTTGTTGACTTCTAAATGAATACGCATCTTGTTCTTCTCGAGTAATGTTATATTTTTTAACAAGATTTTCAGCCGTGATCCCCATTGGCGGATCCCCAATTTCCTTTGGTGAAAGTTGTGATGACCGAAATCTTGGCGGTACTGGACTATACGCTTTTGTTGCTCGATCCATTAAATAGGGAGCGAGGCTCATACTTTCTGTTCCGCCAGCGACGTAGATGTCTCCTGCACCCGATTTGATCGCTTGTGCAACTATGTTAACTGCATTAATGCCTGAACCACACTGACGATCAATGGTTAATCCAGGAATTTCAAGAGATAACCCTGTCTGTAAAGCTGTTAATCTAGCAATATTTCCTCCGCCGCTTAACACATTTCCAAAAATAACATCGTCAATTTGATCCGCGTTTACGCCTGCTCTTCTTAACGCTTCCTTCAAAACCACTGCACCAAATTCGTGGGCATTCAGGCTGGCTAATGCACCACCCTGCCTTCCAATCGGAGTCCTTACCGCTGAAACAATCACTGCATCTCTATTAGACAATTTTTTTCCTCCCTATACCTTCTTCTATTTGTATTCGTAATTCCCTCTTTTAAATACCTGTCGGCCAGTTTGCTAATCTTCTTTCACTCATCGATCCATTTTTCACAACCGCAAACTCTAGCGTTTTACAAAGAAAGCTTCGAGTATCCCTTGGATCAATAACATCGTCAATAAGGTGTTTTCCTGCCGCTTTGTACGGAGAACTATCGAATGCCCACTTTTCAAGAAGCTCTTTTCGAACTTCCTTAGCATTTTCCAGCCCCTCTAACTGCCGGCCATATACAACATTGATTCCCACTTCTGGTCCCGTGAAGTTAATCTCCGCGGTGGGCCATGCAACAACAAAATCCGCACCCATTGTGGGTCCACACATGTTTCCATAAGCAGCACCCACACTTTTTCGAATAATAACCGATATTTTCGGAACGGTTGAATGAGCGAGCGCTTGGTTCCAGACCATAATTTTGGTTGGTATTTTTTGCTTTTCAGCTTCATTGCTTATTCTGAATCCAGGGGTATCATGTAAAAAAATCATTGGAATATTATAGGAATCACATAAACAAATAAAGTCAGTGGCTTTTTCGCATTCCTGTACGCCAGATGCGCCCGCGTATTTCATGGGCTGACTGGCAACAATTCCAACTGATCTGCCGTTCATTCTGGCAAAAACCGTTAAAAGTGCAGGGCCATAAAACTCCTTATACTCAAAGAATTGACGATCATCGACGATTTCGGTGATGATTTTCTTCATATCATAGGCTCTATTTGTTTTGTTTGGTAAAATATCCAACAATTTGTCTACTTTTCGGTAAGGATCATCATTGGTTTCTTTATAGGGAGTTTCCATTGTTGCATTTAACGGCATATAGCTGAAGAACTCTTTCATCTGTGCAATACACTCTTCCTCTGTATTACCGAATGCATCTACCTGACCTGTCTCTAAGGCATGGACCTTCCAACCGCCTAATTCTTCTGTAGATACCTGCTGACCAGTAGCCATCTCAATCATTCGCGGACCAGCAACGGCCATACAAGTTCCTTTTAGCTGAGTGACAAAATCAGAAGAAACGGCCATCCATGTTGGACCTCCAAAGCTATCACCTAGAATACTTGTGATTGAAGGAACCTGTCTGCTATGTGTCAGCATTTCCTGTGGAAAAAGTTTATCGCTGATTCCGTCTGATCCCATACCATCAGGCATTCTAAGCCCTCCGCCTTCATGGAGGAAGAACATAGGTAAACCGCGCTTTAACGCATACTCATGGATGGTTTTCGCTTTTCGCATGTGAACGGCACCTTCTGTCCCAGCAAACACCGTTTTATCACCTGCCTGTACCACAATTGGTCTTCCATCTACTTTGGCAATTCCAACAATAAGTCCATCACCGGCACTTTTATGCTCTAAACCGGGTATGTCAGAATGATTGAGCATGCCAACTTCCATGAAAGAATCCGGATCAACCAGAAGATTAATCCTTTCTCTCGCAGTATAATAGCCTGCTTCATGTTGACGCTTAATTTTCTCTATGCCGCCATTTAGTAAAGCATGCTCTTTCCTTTCGATTAAATCGTCAACTGAATCTTTTACGATGTCCTTTACTTGATCGGTCATGTCAGACTTCCTTTCTTTCAGGTTCTTTAAGTAGTCTTCTTAACACTTTACCTGAACTAGTTGCAGGCAGCTGTTGTAAGAATTCTACATATTTAGGAGACTTATAGACTGCCATTTTCTCTTTCGCCCATATAACCATTTCTTCTTCTGAAATCCTTCCAACATAATCCGGATTTAGTACAATAAAGGCTTTTATGCTTTCCCCTCTTTTTTCATCTGGTACTCCAATTACTGCACTTTGAAGGATTCCTGGATGCTCATTTAGCAAAGCTTCTACATCTTCAGGGAAAACACTATAACCTGAACTTTTAATCATCTCTTTAATACGCCCATGAAAGAATAAATAACCATCCTCATCCACACTTCCAATATCACCCGTATGAACCCATCCATCTCTCAGCGTCTCGGCTGTGGCATCTGGTCGATTTAAATAACCTTTAAATACAGCAGGATTCTTGATGACAATTTCACCTTTCTCACCAGGAACGGCAATTTCGCCTGTTTCTGTATTGATAATTTTGAGATAAGTTTCAAAAGTAGGAATTCCACAGCTTCCCCATTTAATTTGGTCTTCCGGCATAAAGGTATCACATGTATGTGTTTCACTTAATCCATAGGATGCTTCATGCATTATGCATCCTTTCGTGACTTGCTTCCACTTATTTGCTAATTGTTCGGTAACAGGGACTCCAAAACTAGTCGCTAAATTCTTCTTTAGGGAAGTTAAATCTCTTTGTTCAATTCCCGGTATGTTCAAAATCGCGACATTCATTGGAACGATACTATACCACGCCGTGATCTTATATTGTTCAATGGCATCAATGGTTGTCATAGGGTCAAACCTGGTTAAAAGGTTACACTGACACCCAGTATATACTGGAATATTCACTCCCATAACCATCCCGGCGATATGGCATAGTGGGGCAATCGATAAAAAACGTTCACTAGAATCATATTGATTGCCTTGAATCGACGCAGCGGTTTTAAAAAGTCCACTGCCATACGGTAACATCGCAGCTTTCGGTCTTCCTGTTGTTCCTGATGTAAAAACCATTAATCCGATATCATTCCAAAGGTCGATTTCAACATGATTAGAAAATGGTTCATTTTCACTTAAGATTCGGTTGAAATCATATGAGTCATTAAACAGATCTTTTTCAAGTGTTAAGTCCTGGGGTAATGACAATGTTGGTTCCTCCGGCAGGTAATCAGCATAATTAGTCGTAACAACAAAATCGATAGACGGAGTTTTCGTCCGAACATTTTCAATACGACGATATAGTTCCTGACCTACTACAATTGCTTTTACATTTGCCTCATTTATCAAATATTCAAGTTCAGATTCTTTGTACATAGGGTTTAAAGGAACGACAATTCCTCCAAGCCGCTGAATTCCGTAGTGGGCAATGATATACTGAGGGCAATTTTGCATAAATAAGGAAATACAATCCCCTTTTTCCACACCTTGGCCCGCTAGGAATTGAGCAAATTTATCTACGGATTCATCAACTTCTTTCCACACTAAATCCTTCCCATAGAACGAGTAGGCAAGCTGATCGGGTTTATCAATGGCATTTTGTTTTACATACTCATGCAGGGGTCTTTGCCCGAGTCTATACGTTAATGTTTTTGAGACTTCTTTAGGCCAGCTTTTTTGCAATAGTTCTTTCATTCTCTTATACCTCCATGACCAATTTTTCCTTCGGCAAAAAAGTGATTCTTTTCTCTTTAAAAGAATTAATTGGAAGGTTGTAATTTCAACTGTGACATAAGTTCCTCTCTTAACTTATATTTTTCTATTTTATTAGTAGGCGTCCTAGGTAATTCATAGGCGAAACGAATATACTTTGGCCACATGTATTTAGGAAGCTTATCCTTAACCCAATCCTTTAATTCTTCCTCGTTCAATGAGGAACCAGTCTTCTTTACTGTATAGATAGCTACATCGTCTTCATCCCCAACCTCCGCAGGAACTGGAAAAGCTGCAGTAAGTTCAATTTCAGGATGTCCGTTAATAATATCTTCCAATTGATAGGATGAAATTTTTTCGCCACGACAGCGAATGACGCCTCCGAGCCGGTCAACGAAATAATAATTTCCATCTTCACCTAGGTATCCAGCATCACCCGTATGAAACCAAAGGTTTTTAAAGGATTTTACTGTGGATTCAGGTTTATTTAAATATTCAGATAATATCAGATGTGGCAAACGTGGCCGTATAGCCAGTTGGCCAACCTGACCAACAGGAACCTCTAAATCATGATCATCAAGTATAGCGATTTCAAAGTAAGCGGGTGGAGTTCCCATAAATCCTTTTTTCAACTCCTGGTTCCCGTTTAGAATTGGGATCTTGTTAAGCTTGCATTGAGCAATGATTTCCTCCCGTGAAAGACCCTTATAAAGAGACACCGGTGTACCCTCACCCTCTTCTATCTCGAGGATAATACTGATCAAAGGGTTACCTGATTCCGTTTGCCCAAAACCAGCCGTAACGATATCAAAGCCAAATCTGTTTGCAATTTCGTTATGATATTTGGGTAGTGGCTGCATATGCACCTTGTTTAATGTATTATTTCGATCATTTTCGTTCGGTGTGGCGTTCATCAACCAAGGAATCATAACATCAAGTAACGTTACCATAGTTGCTCCAGTTTTATTTATCCTGCTCCAAAATTGATGAGGGCTGAATTTATCCCATAGTGCAACCGTACAGCCTTCATAAGCAGCTTTTGCAATATTAAAAAAGGCACCGCCAACATGATAAAGTGGGAGATCATTATAAATGACATCATCAGATGAAATCATTTGCCTACTGCCAACGGTATAACCATTAATCCACCGGTGTGATTGAACGACACCTTTTGCTGGCCCAGTTGTTCCAGACGTATAAATGATATTAGCGGTATCCCAATAATTCAATTCAACATCAAGATTACTAGTATCCCCTCGCAACAAACGTTCGAGAGAAGCTTCATTGTAATTTACATCCAGCGAAATATCGGTAAGTTCCGCAATAAAGTCATGATCACCATCCATCGGATTATGGACAATGGTGGTCATTTCGCCGACTTCTGTAGAAATTTCATTTAATATTGGAACCATCAGTCGCTCCGTAATGAGCATTTTGGGCTGTGAATCTTTCAGTTGATAGCTCAAAAGCTTGCCCCGATAGTTAAAATTGATCGGACTAAAAACTGCTCCACATTTCCAAATTCCGAACATGACCATCGTTGAAATCAGTGGATTCTTTAAAAAAACAGCTATTCTGTCCCCTTTTTGGATTCCTTTTGATAACAAAGAATGGCCAATACTATTTGTTAAATGATTGAATTTTTGATACGAAATCCGTTTCTCATCTTCGCCATAGTAAAGAAATGTTTTTTCTCCTGCAACTTCCGACCAGTATTCCAAACTTTTCGTAACGACTTCTTCCGGAAAAGCTCCTTCCATTAATGGATTCAACATACTTCCCCTCCTTTTTCTATATTAGGGTCTCATTCCATGACTTGAAGGTCCAAGCATTTGCGGAAGAAGTGCGTAAGCATCCTTAACCCATTCACATAAAAGTGGTCGGGTATCTCGAGGATCGATAATTTCTTCCACGCCGAAAGCCTCAGCTGTCCGTATTGGTGACCTAACGGATTCCATCCGTTCTAGTATTTCCGCTAATAGCTCCTTTGGATTGTCACTTGCCTCTAGTTCTCGGCGATAAGCAACCTGGACACCACCCTCAAGCGGGAGTGAACCCCAATCTCCAGAAGGCCACGCGTAGCGTATATTTAAACCGTGTCCATTGGTCATGCCGGCCCCTCCTACTCCAAAAGCACGACGCATAATAATTTCTATCAACGGAACTTTCGTCTGGTAGATAGCCGCTATAGCGCGAGTCCCTTTACGAATGGTTCCCTTCAATTCATTTGGGAGTCCAATTACCATTCCAGGCTGGTCGACTAAATTGATAATCGGCAAATGAAAGGTTTGGCAAAGGTCTACAAATCTTTCAATTTTTTCTGAGCTCTCTGCTGTCATACCGCCGCCATTTACATACGTATCCGAAGCTAATACCCCAACTGGATATCCGTCAAGCCGAGCAAAACATGTAAGAGTGCCCCCGCCATAATAACGCCCCATTTCAAAGACTGAGTCTGCATCGAAAATCATCGGCAGGATTTCCCTAATTTTATAAGGAGATCTTCTGTTTCTAGGAATGACTGAAATTAAACGCTCTTCTCTACGAAGTGGATTGTCTTCGCTTTTTTCAACAGGGGGCATTTGCCACACACTTGATGGCAGATACGATAAAAATCTACGAGTTTGTTCAAATGCGTCTTCTTCTGAACTAGCAATATTATCGATAGCTCCACTGGAACGATGAACTTGAATTCCACCTAATTCTTCTTTCGTCAAATCCTGTCCCATGCCATATTTAACAACAGGAGGACCTGCAACAAATAATTGTGCAGTTTCCTCTACCATAATAGAAAAGTGGGAAGCGACAACCCTTGCAGCTCCAAGGCCTGCTACAGAACCCAAACACAAGCCCACAACAGGAATACGTTCCATATTCGCAACGACCAAATCCCAAGCAGGATTGACTGGAACATATGTATGACCCGCGGTATCTAGAAATTTAACACTTCCTCCACCACCAGTACCATCAACGAGTCGGATTAAGGGTAACTGCAAATCATGGGCCATACGTTCTGCATAGATTTGTTTTCCCATAATTGCACCATCAGCTGCGCCGCCTCGAACAGTAAAATCGTCCCCGCCGACTACAACCTTACACCCATTAATCCGTCCGGTTCCCAATAAGAAATTTGCCGGGGTAAATTCTATCAATTCCCCATTTTCATTGTATTTCGTTTTTCCCGTAATAGCACCGGTTTCATGAAAAGAGTTATCGTCTAGTAAACTAGCAATTCTATCCCTGACAGTTAGTTTACCTCGGGATTTATGCTTTGCAACCCGTTCCTCGCCGCCCATTTGTTTTGCTAATTCTTCACGGCGGCGTATTTCCTGAATTTCAGTTTCCCACGTCATTCATAAATCCTCCCTTTGTAATCTTCAGTCATTATTTCTAAATTATCCATGATAGAGGCAGGCTACCCATCTTCCTTCCGATACTTGCTCAAGAGGCGGATCTTCTCTTCTACAACGCTCATCCGCCAGCGGACAACGAGTATGGAATCTGCAGCCTACTGGTGGATTAGAAGGACTTGGAAGATCCCCACTTAGAATGATTCGTTCTCTATCACGAATAGATGGATCGGGTTCTGGTACTGCTGAAATCAGTGCTTCTGTATAGGGATGAAGTGGATGCTCAAACAACTGATTAGTTTCTGAAACTTCCATTACTTTTCCTAAATACATCACGATAATCCGATCACTGATATGTTTTACCGCTTGTAATCCATGCGCAATAAATATATAAGATAAGCCCATATCTTCTTGGATATCCTTTAACAGGTTTAATATTTGAGCTTGTATGGATACATCTAATGCTGAAACAGGTTCATCACAAACGATCAGTTTTGGATTTAAGGCTAAAGCCCGGGCAATTCCGATTCTTTGACGTTGACCGCCAGAGAATTCTTCCGGATAACGGGCACCATGAGCTGAAGTCAGCCCCACTTTTTCAAGGAGTTCATCCACCCGTTTCTGTCTATCACTTTTTGTTCCAATTTTATGAAGTACGAGTGGTTCAGCGATAATGTTGGCAACGGTCATCCTCGGATTGAGGGAGGAATAGGGGTCCTGGAAGATCATTTGAATATTTTTTCCTAACTCCTTCTTATTCCTTCCTTTGGATAACAGGGAGCTTCCTTCAAATTTCACATCTCCTGATGTCGGTTCAAGTAAACCTACAACCATTCTACCAAGTGTCGATTTTCCACAACCGGATTCACCAACAAGACCAACCGTTTCACCTTGACGGACATTAAGGCTAATTCCATCAACCGCCTTCAACCATTTGTCTTTCTTACCAAATAAACCGTTCCCGATAGGATAATATTTTTTTACATCATTAATGGAAATTAATGGTTCATGCATGAATGGTCACCTCTTCTGTTTGTTGCTCTACCATATTCCAACATGCTGCCTGGCTCTTGGTTCCAGTCTTAGTAAGCTTCGGGGCATGATGAAGACACTTTTTCGTTGCACTGCTGCATCGAGTATAAAAATTACAACCAGCCGGAAGTTCAAGTGGGTTAGGTACCGCTCCTGGAATCGTATGGAGATACTTTTCTGAAGCACCTCTCAATTTAGGTACGCTTTCTAACAATCCTTTTGTATAAGGATGCTGCGGATTTTGGAAAAGAGAATTAACATCTCCTTCCTCAACGATTTCCCCACAGTACATAACTAGTACTCGGTCGGCCATCTCTGCGACCACCCCTAAATCATGGGTAATCATCAGGATAGAAATATTTGTCTCTTTTTGAAGCTGACGCATGACGTTTAATATCTGTGCTTGAATGGTTACATCGAGAGCTGTCGTGGGTTCGTCTGCAATGAGTAAAGATGGGTTGCATGCAAGAGCAATCGTAATCATAATTCTCTGCCGCATACCTCCGGACAACTGATGTGGATAGTCGAGTAGTCTACTTTCAGGATCAGGAATTCCGACTTTGGATAGCAAATTAATGACCGTTTTTTTTGCCGTATTATAACTGACGCCCTGATGAATCTGGATTGATTCGGCAATTTGTTTACCAATCGGGTGAAGTGGATTGAGGGAAGACATCGGATCTTGGAAAATCATCGAAATTTCGTTTCCTCGTATCTTTTTCAATTGTCTTTTCTTCATTTTCAGCAAATTTTCGCCTTTATAGTTAATCATACTATCTTTGCTATATTTGATAGATGGAGCATTCAAACCCATGATGGATAATGCTGTAACGCTTTTTCCACTCCCAGATTCTCCAACTAAAGCAACAATCTCTCCTTTTCCAATGGAAAAGGAAATATTGTTAACAGGAGTTATTTCACCCTTTCGTGTTGGGATATACGAATAAAGATTTTTTACTTCTAAAATTGGTTCAAAAGTTTCTCTCAATTCAATACCCCCTAAGTTCTTTTCATTTTAGGATCAATCGCAATGCGTATCCCGTCACCAAAAAAGTTTCCTGCTAAAACCGAAATCAGGATGGCTACACCAGGGAAAACCATCATTAATGGGTTCACAAAAATCATACTGTATGCTTGTTGAAGCATGCCGCCCCAGCTGACTTGAGGAGATTGCGCTCCCATGCCGAGAAAGCTTAAGGAAGCTTCCACGATAATCGCTAAACTGAAGCTAAAGGATGCCTGAACAATTATGGGCGATAAGATATTAGGGTTTATATGTTTAACCATAATCCACAATGGTCCAGCCCCTGAAATTTTAGCTGCTTCCACATAAGGTTCGCGTCTTATCTGAAGCGTTTGCCCTCTTGCTAAACGAGCAAATTGCGGGGTGAAAATAATTCCAATTGCAATCATTGCATTCATTAAACTAACGCCCAACGCTCCTGTAATTCCTAAAGCAAGAAGAATAGCAGGGAAAGATAATATAGCATCTACAACTCTCATAAAGATGTCATCCACAATACCACCAAGATAACCGGATAAAATCCCTAACGGTACCCCGACAACAAGGGGAATAAGAATTGCCACCAAGCCTGCTTGGATAGCTGCCTGTGATCCCATGAGTACACGGCTGAAAATATCCCTTCCCAATTCATCAGTTCCAAACCAATGAGTTCCATTTGGCACCAACATGATTTTCGCTAAATCCTGTGCTTCAGGATCAAATGGAACAATAAAACGAGCAAATAGCGATAAAAACACTAAAAAGAGTAGATAAATTAAACTGGCAAATGCGAGTCTTTCATTAACTAATCGTTGGAATACCAAACGGAAATGCATCTATTATCCTCCTTCTCAATCAAATTCGATCCTCGGATCCAAAATACTATAGACAACATCGGTCACGAAATTGATCACAAGGACCAACATGACCATCACAAGTACAACACCTTGAAGCATTGGGAAGTCCCTTTGCAAAATTGAGTTCACAGCCAGCTGGCCCATACCAGGAATGGCAAACACCGTTTCTATTACAACCGTTGCACCGAGCATATTCCCAAATAAGAGTCCTATAGTTGTAATGACAGGTAGTAAAGAATTTCGTAAGGCATGCTTCCAAATCACTAGCCAAAGTACTAACCCTTTGGAATAAGCAGTTCGAATATAGTCTGTATCGAGTACTTCAAGAAGGGAGGATCTCAATTGCCGAGTAATTTGTGCAGAACCAAAAGCCCCTAAACAAATGGCAGGAAGAATAATCATTTGGAAATAACCGCTGGGACTATCAAAAAAACTAGTGAAACCTGTGGCCGGCAGCCACCCTAGATTAACACTGAATACGACGATTAACAGCATCGCCAGCCAGAAGTTGGGGACAGCGGTGCCAAGGATACCAACAAATCTAGCAACATAGTCAATCCAACTATTTGGTTTAATAATAGAAGCAATCGCAAAAAACATTCCGAAAAGAAAGGAAATAAGGAGGGCAGCGATAACAAGTTGAAAAGTAATGCCAAGCCTTAAAAATACTGCTTCACTAACAATTTCTCCTGTAAATAGTGATCGGCCCAAATCACCTTGTATGGCATTGACTAGCCAGTTCCAATACTGAATCAGTACAGGTTGATCCAAACCCAGTTGACTTCTCACCAGGGCAAGTTTTTCTTCTGTTGCATTATCACCAAGAAGGGCAAGTGCAGGATCCCCCGGAATGATCAGAATCAGGGAAAAGACAATCAGAGTTGTTACGATTAACATTGGGATTACATACATCAACCGTCGAAGTAAAAATTTAAAAAACATTTGCCTCTCCCCACTTTCTATTAATTATCAATCCATAGGTAGGAAATTCTAGGTTTTCCAAGTAATGTTCCTTCAAATCCTTTAACTTTTTGTGTCATTGCAGCAGTAACAGGTGTAAAAACAAGCGGAACCGTCATTGCTTCGTCTAAAATAGCCATTTCATTGATTTTTGCATATAAGTCTGCACGTTCTTTCAGGTCATTGGAAGCAGCAGCCTTAGAAATCAATTCTTCCTTCTCTGCACTTGTTTCTCCGCCTGCATTATAGAAACCGTTTCCACTTAGTAACAAATTAACCGTCTGCTGTGGATCTGGACGACCAGTCCATGAGGTTAAGTTTGCAGGGATTTGTTTTTCGTTAAAGTACAAAGTTACTCCCTTTGTTAGTTCCATTGTTTGAATATTGATTTCAAAACCACCTTCTTTTGCTTGAGCCCGAATTGCTTCACCAACCCTTTGATACTCAGGCACTGTTGGAACGAACATGTCAAAACTAACCTTATCCATTCCTACACTCTTTAACAATTCTTTTGATTTAGCTGGATCATAATCAATTTTCATATCAGGGTTGGCAGCCCAATAATCTTTAGGAAAAGCCTGGTACGCTGGTTCTCCATTCCCCAAATAGATAGCTTTAACAATTGCCTCCCGATCGATGGTATGAAGGAAAGCTTGTCTGACTTCTTTCTTATCAAATGGTGCCATTTTTGTGTTCAAATAGATATTATGGAAATAGACCCGCATATTTGTATCGAGAGTAATATTTTTATCCTTTTTCAAGACTTGAAGATTATTAGCAGATACATTCCAATAAAAATCTAATTGATTGGATTTAAAAGCATTTAAACGGGTGTTTTCATCCGGCATGATTTTTGCAGTTATGCTATCCAGGTATGGTAGACCTTCCTGCCAATAATTCTCATAGGCTTCGAACTTAATTTCCCCATTATGAATCCACTTCACAAACTTAAATGGACCTGCCCCAACAGGATTTTGCGAAAAATCTGCACCAAGCTTCTCGACAGCTGTAGGTGAAACCATCATTCCAGAGCGATCTGACAAAGCTAGAATTATCGAAGAGTCTGGCTGTTTGAGGCTTAATTTGACAGTATAGGTATCGACCACTTCTACCGTTTCAACATTAGCGATATCGGATACATTTGATTCCTCTGAATTCACACGTTCCAAGTTGAATTTTACCGCTTCTGCATTAAATGCCGTTCCATCATGGAAGGTTACGCCTTCTCTTAAATGGAGAATAATCGTTTTATTATCAGGTGTTTCCCATGATTCTGCGAGCCCAGGTTCTGGTTCTAAATCACTATTATAGTTCACGAGAGTATCATAGACAGGATATAAAAGCGCATGATCATTTCCTGAGTTCCCCAAAATAGGATCATAATTACCAATATCCGTATCATACCCAATTACGATGTCGCCGCCTTTTTTTGGTTCACCGTTACTTTGAGTTCCTTCAGAAGCTGGTTTGTTTGACGCCGTGTTATTCTGTGAGCATCCTGCAATAATCAATAAAATTGATAATGATAAAAGAATAGATAATCTACTAATCTTTTTCATAGAAAGCCCCCCTCTGATTTATATATTAGTAAACTGAAAAAATCGGCAGCAAGGAATGTTCTTGCATAAATAGTTTTTTATTCCAATACTAGGATAACGTCACCTTCATTAACAAAATCACCTTCATTTACCTTTAATTCCTTGACCGTTACTTTGGACTCCGTGGTAATCGGGATCTCCATTTTCATAGATTCAAGAATCGCAACTTCTTCGCCTGGTTCGATTTGATCACCTGGTTTAACTAAAATTTTATATACATTCCCCGCCATTGATGACAATAATTGACTCATTTTTCTTTCTCCCCTTTTCTTCAAATAAAATTAATAAATAGTTAAGCGCTTACATTTTAGTTATACTTACACCCCCTTTTACATTTTTACCGATTTGTCAATTTAATCAGAATTTTTAAAATATTTATATTTACAAGAATAATATAACACTGGTAAACTTACATCAATGTGTATATATCCCTTCTTTTCTATAATTCAATGTAAATTCTCACACTGAGGTGAAAGAAACTTGATTAACCGCTCAATGATACGAACCTTTTTGAGTCAAAAGTTGTCTTTGAAAGACTATCAGATATGGGCATTCAGCCCATTTGAACAAAAATGGAGTCTAGTAATCAAACAAACTGTTCAAAAAAATCCACTCCCAGATTCTTCAGTAGAAAATTCTACATTCTCCTTAGATCATCAAAATTATTATCTGCTTGATTTTCCAGAAAATCACAAAATAGCAATCTTGTTTAAAGATAGCAAGCCTCTTTTAACCAAAGAAGATACGGAGTTTTTAAATTCCCTGTTGTTTCCTGTATACTCCGAGCTTGCAACCAAAAGTAAGGAAGTTAAATTAAAAAAACTAATTGACGGCGTACAAAATATCACTTCTACACTTGATTTAGGTGAGTTACTTACTACAATGCTAGATAACGTTGCCTCTGTCATTCCAGGAGCAGATGTATCCGCTTTATGGTTGTACAGCCCTTCTATTGACCGCTTGGTCTGCAGGGCTTATAAAGGTTGGAATAAAGAAATAGAACAGGTTCAATATAAAAGCGGAGAATCTGTTTGCGGGAAAACATTTCAAGATGGACAAACGAGGTTTTATATATCTTCTCTACATGTAAAGGAATCTATGAAAGGAATATCGAAGAGAAACCTACAATTTCTAGAGTCTGCTTTTCCATATCCAAAAATTCATACGAGTGTGACAGTCCCTGTAAGTTTTCGAAATGAAATATTAGGCGTATTAAGTATTGATAGAGGAAAGCGTGTAGCACATATCACCAAATGGGATTTCCAAATACTAAAAGGATTATCTGCACAAATTGCCATTGCTATTGAAAATGCCAGATTATTTACTGAAATTAATCGAAAAAATCAAGTGCTGGTAAAGCAAAACGAAGTTCATAGTACTCTTACACTACTCTCCATCCAAAATAAAGGGATTCAAACGATAACACAGGAGTTAAACCTGATGCTTGGCCTGCCTGTCTTGTTTGTCGATTTTAATGAAAGTAAATTCTATAAGGACAGTAAAATGCAAACATCTATTTTAAGTATGGATGAAATAACGAAAATATGTGCCGAAAAGTATGATTCTATGTATGTTGACGTCATCGATACTGAATTAACATCTTTGTTCATTTATCCGATCCTTGTAAATCGGGTATGTGATGCCTGTATCATTGTCATTGTTCCTCGGAAATTAACCCAGATGGAAAATATCATAGTAGAAAGAGGAGCATCGGTATTAGCATTAGAACTTGCGAAGAGACAATTATTAACTGAATTCCATAATAAGAAAATCCATGACTTTTATTCAGATCTATTAAAAAATGAGAACTCCGACCAGCTTTATCAACAGGGGCTGGAGTATGGAGTTGATTTAAACAATGATCTTTTCACGATAAAAATCGAATTATCTAATCACAATGATCTTAGCGTCCTTCGAACCACCGTTCATCGTTTTGTTTCTCGAATGAATTACCACTTTCAGAAAGAAGTGAAAATTATTTTTGGAAACCACAACAAGGTATCAATCCTCTTTTCTGTAAAACACCCTTCTGAAAGGACCCGTGTGGTTAAAAAGATAAATTCACTTTTAAGCGAGTGGGAGCAATATGATGGACAAAAAATGTATGCCGGGATTGGAATGTCGTACAAAGGGATTGAATCAATCAAGAAGACGGATGCTGAGGCAGATAAATCATTAACGTACCTTGCTTCTCGTAAACGTACAGGTTCCATTGAGTTTTCTGATATAGGAATTAATCGCCTGTTCTTAAATCTTTCAAATGAAGAAGTTGGGGATTTTCTCCAAGAAATCTTCACCCCATTAGCAACCCAAGGGGGACGAAATAGTGAACTCGAACAAACGCTTCTTTCCTACATTAAATGTAATCGGAATGCTGCAAAAACGGCCGAGGACCTACATATTCATATCAACACGCTCTATCAAAGAATTAGAAAGATTGAAGATACCCTTGGAATCTCACTGGAAAAACCGGAAGACCTATTAAAAATGCAGCTAGCCTATCACCTTCGAGAAACATTTGAGTGATATATGTAATCGATTTTGAGAACAATATAGATGTATATGAATCTATGAAACTGGTAAATACATTTAATCGTTGTTATCCATATTTTTTATAGTTTCAATCAAATTTTGTGAATACATTCAATACACTCCTTTATACCCAAAGAACCCACACAATCTTTTTGTCAGGGTTCTTTGAATTCGTCAATTTACTCTTAATCGAAATAACTACCATCAATAAAGATTATTGAGTTGGTTTCCGTCTTTTTTGTAAGATTCCGGGTTTTTTGCGGGTTTTTTGTCCGATTTCCAACATTTTTGTCATTTGCCGACTTTTTTCTTACTCAACAATGTGTTTGAGAACCAAGCTTCATGGAAATGGCCTTGGCGGCTTTCGTTACTTTGTCAATCAATTCAGGCAAGCGATCTTCCTGAAATCTTGCTTCAATCCCAGCCACACTAATACCAGCTACTATTTGACCTTTACCATTGAGTATCGGTGCACTCACCGCTTTTGTATAATCCTCAAGTTCCGATGAAGTTATCGTGTAACCATTCATTCTCGCTTCATCCAAAGCATGACGGAGTTTAGTTTTTTCCGTTATCGTCCCAATGGCGATTGGTTTTAATTGCATCCTTCCCAAATAATTTTCACGCTCTTCTTCTGGCAAATACGCTAGGATGATTCGAGAATCGCCAGCGTATAATGGCGAACGCCTTCCAATAGATGTATAAAGACGGACAGGATGCAGGGTGTCCACCTTTTCAATATACATCGCTTCATCCTTATCCCTTACAATTAAATTCACTGCTTCTTCAACATCATCCCGAAGGTCTTTCATGATGGGATAGGCAATTGACCTGATATCCAAACGCTCCCCTACCAGTTGACCGAACTGCAGGAATATCAGTCCTAGTGAATAATGGCCATCATCGTCCTTTGTTAAAAACCCCATTTCTTCCAATGATCCCACCATACGGTGTAACGACGTTTTAGGCAAATTGGAAAGTTCCATCATTTCATTAAAGGTCAGTTTCGGATGATTTAAGAAAAGGGTTAGAATTTGCATGGATTTCACGACCGTTTTGTTATGTGCCTGCATACATTATCTCCTTTCATGAAACATTTTTTCCTTAACTATCATTCTATTATAAAACTTGAAAGAAAGGATGTAATATAACTGTTTCCATATGTTGTTTTTTCGAAAATGCTCTGATCCTGTATTCTCATTAGATTTTCCGACTTGACTTTCATTCTGATCGAATCTTTTAATTATCCTGTAAGCATTGAATCACCCTTAGATTTTTCTTTTTCCCCTGTATTGCAAATTGGAATTACCAATGGGTTATTGACTAATCAAGCACATAGTAAGAGCCTGAATTGGGAAATGCTGAAGCGTTAGCGAATTAAGTTGCTTGAGAATTACAAAAATCCATTCGCCATAGGCATTTTCAAAATTACTTTTGTACCTTTCCCTTCACCAGAATGAAGGATAAGGTTTCCACCGGAAGCTCTGGCTCTTTCCTCCATACTGAATAAGCCTACTCCACGATTAACTTTTTCTATATCAAAACCCTTTCCTTTATCTTCTATTTCCACTCGAACTTCTTTCTCTATTTCCCAGATCTTCACTGTAGCTTCTTCGGTTTGAGCATATTTCCGAATATTTGTTAATGCTTCTTGGATAATACGGTAAATAGTAATTTCTTTGTTTGTATTTAGACGGCAATTCAAATAGCAGTCAAAATGGACCTTGATATGGTGATGTTCTAAAAATTGCAGCAATAAAGAGCGAATGGCAGGGAACAGACCAAGATCATCAAGTACCGATGGCCTTAATTCCCATGATAGTTGCCGAAGTGCTTCGATAATTTCGGTCGCTTCATCCTGCATCTGATCTAACAGGGGATGATCCATTTCTGTTTGCAGCCTGTTAATCGTTATAAGGTGGCTGTATAAGTTTTGTCCGATATCATCATGAAGCTCTCGGGAAATACGTTTTCTTTCTTCTTCCTGCACATCAATGATTTTCCCCGTCATTTTCTGAATCTTTTCTTCCGCAAGCTTGCGCTGGGTCACTTCATAACGAATCGCTAAATACTGGTAAGGTTTATTGTACTCATCAAGAAAAGGGACTATTGTCGTATCCACCCAATAATAAGTACTATCCTTGGCCTTATTTTTAATCTCGCCTTTCCATACTTCCCCTGCTGAAATTGTTTTCCAAAGACTGCTGAAAAACTCTCTTGAATGAAATCCCGAGTTAATAATTCGATGATCCTGTCCAATCAGCTCTTTTTTTGAAAACTTTGAAATCCGGCAAAATTGATCATTGACATATTTGATGGTCCCTCTATGATTGGTTATTGCTACAATTGAGGAAGCATCCAAAGCAAATTGAAAATCGGTCATTTTATTAACGGATTTTCCTAATTCCTCTACAACTCGTTTATATTCGGTAATTTCCTTCCTAATTGCCAGGTATTTATAGGGGTTCCCTCTTTCATTTAAGAATGGGACAATTGTGGTATCCACCCAATAATAGGTTCCATCCTTCGCTTTATTCTTAATTTCACCCCGCCATACGCTTCCTGATGAAATTGTTCGCCAAAGTTCTTGCATAAATCCCTTTGAATGATACCTTGAATTGATAATTCGGTGATCCTTCCCAATAAGCTCTGCTGCTGAATATTTGGATACCTCACAAAATTTCTTATTAACGGATGTTATCTTGCCTTTTTCATCTGTAAAAGCGACAATCGTAGATTCATCTAGTGCGTACATTAAATCAACAAGCTCATTTATGGGATAGGATTGCTGTTGATTAAGCCGTGATTGGTCTTTCACTTTATGGAACACGACCAAGTAATAGACCTCTTTTTCAAGCGAAAAGGCATTCACCCTGAAAAAAAGTGAAAAAGCATGACCATCTCTGTGGATTCCGAGCTGGTGGATAATTTCCCCTTCACCACTGGCCTGAAGATTTACACCAGGCATAAGATTTAAAAGCTTTTCTCCTATTAATTCATGATTTAAATAACCAAAATTTTCACATACCTGTTGATTCGCAAAAGAGATAACACCAGATTCATTGACGAGAATTGTCGCATCATTGGATTCAGAAGAATTCTCTTTTTCCATTTTCAAATGATTATTACAGTCCATACATAGTCCTCCTGTTGCCCTTAAATTGAGTTATTTAATTCCTTTTCCAATTTTTTCGCTGCATCAAGGATCGTATGTTGTTCACTTTCAGAAATAGGCTGATTTGTTCTATTACCTACTAATAATACTCCTTTGAGAACACCTTTTAATTGAATTGGAACTGCGAAAGCGTAGCTGAGATTTTCCGCGAGCATGATAGGATATTCTAATGCTTTGCCGAGGATATCATTAGGAAAACCTTCAATCATCATCGGCCTGCCTGTTGATATGACCTTACCTGCTATCCCTTTTCCATATCGAACAGTTATTCTTTTGTATTTATCATTTCTGTTCCCAGCGGCATAATGCCAGCTTACGTCTGGTCCGTTGCTGTTTTGTAAAGCAAGCCCAACAAAATCACAGCTCAATTCTTCTAGTACTTGTTCACACGCTTGTTTATATGGTTGATCTTTTCTCGATTTATTGCAACCGTTAAATTCCATACCCTAATAACCCCTTTTTTAAAGCAAATGCAACAAGTTCAGGTCTTGTTTTCATCTGAAGCTTCTCCATCAGGTTTCCTTTATGGGTTTCAACCGTTTTCACGCTTATGACAAGCTGTCCGGCAATTTCTTTATTGGAAAATCCCTTCGCAATCAATGTCAGTACCTCTTTTTCACGGTCCGAAAGCAGATTAAAAGTATCAGGGACCCCCTGCTTTACACTGTCTATGTATACTTCCATTAACCTTTTTGTTGCAGATGGATGAAGGTAAGCATTTCCGGTCGATACAGATCGAATTGCTACCAATAACTCTTCATGCGGGGCACTTTTTAAAATACAGCCTGAAGCCCCCGCTTGAATAGCTCTGAACAAATATTCTTCATCATCATGCATAGTAAGTATTAATATGGCTACTTCTGGCATTAGTTTTTTCAGTTCTGAAGTTGCTGATAAGCCATCTTTCCCATGAGGCATGCTTAAATCCATGACTACCACATTAGGCTGAAGTTCTAGTGCTTGCTGTATTCCTTCGTTCCCTTCGGAAGCTTCCCCTATCACTTCCATATCAGCATGATTATTTAATAGCATCTTTAAGCCCATTCTTACAACGGCGTGATCATCGCAAAGCAAAATTTTTATCAAAGCTGCTCCCCCTTAGCTTTGTTTGTATATGTATTGTTATAAATGAATATGAAACAACAACGGGGATTGCTAAATTAGCAAACCCCTTGTTTAGTCCATTTTAATATAATGGAAGTGAAATCTCTATAGAAGTACCATCATCTATTTTTGAAAATATGATACATTTTCCGCCAATCAAATGCATTCTTTCACTCATGGCAGCAAGTCCGCTCGACTTATTCAAAGCGGTTTCCACATCAAACCCTTTTCCTGAATCTTTAATCATAATCATTAACTTGTTTTTTTTCCATTTGAATATTATACTTGCCTTCATCGTATCAGCATACCTTGCTATATTCACCAATGCTTCTTGGCAGACTCTGAAAAGTGTAATGCTATCTCTATCTGAGATTTGCGATTCAACACCTAGATTCTCTACCTCAACTTCAATGCCATATGTTGAAGTGTATAAATTTAGATAACTTTTCATAGCTGAAACCAGCCCCAAAGTTGTAAGGCTAGGAGGATGCAATTCTACAGCCAATAGCCTGATTTCTTGAATTGTCTTTTCCAATAGCTGGTTCATATCACCTGCATAGCTTTTCATGGCAGGCTGTTCGATTGCCTTTTCAATGAGCTGCATACCTGTAAAAAGACTGTAGAGGGACTGTCCCACGCCTTCATGAAGCTCCATTGCAATTCGTTTAATCTCTTCTTCATGAGTTTGAATAATATAAGAACTAATGTTTTTTTTGAGTGGCTGAGTATTCATTCCCACCCTCCTTTCTCGTTTGTCGCAAATTATCGGGCAGGCCGACTAAATACGCAACGGTCCTCTCAAAAGTTACGCTTTAAGTTGAGCGATGTAAAAGCTGACGAAGATTTCTTATCCAGCGGGAAAGTTTGCACTAGTACTTCTTGTACGTTGAAACTCCGCTTCAAGACTGGGAATTCAATGATTTACTTCACATAGTTTTATGCTTTATTCACTTTATGACTTGAAATGTCACTAAACATTCCGGCATATTGGACAACATCCCCAGCATCATTCTTTATTGCACTAATTGTCAGCCATTGTAGATATTGTTGTCCATCCTTTCGGCTATTCAAGATTTCACCTTGCCAGAAACCATTTTTTTCAATAGATTTCCACATGTCCTTATAAAAAGTTTGTGACTGTTTACCTGACTTAAGTATACTAGGATACTTTCCAATTACTTCATTTTCCTGATAGCCCGTAATATTTGTAAACGCAGGGTTTACTGAAATGATTTTACCACTGGTATCGGTGATTAAAATGCCTTCTATTGTATTGTCAATCACCTCTTTGGCAAGCGCCATTCTACCTTGGTAATACATCCAGACTACTAATATCAAGCTTGCAAGTGCAACTTCTGACAATGCCATGAACCCTATTGCATAATGGCCTGTGATATTGAATAACAAGGATAAAATTAACGGCGGGAAAAATCCTCCCAAACCTCCCATTGCGGACACAATTCCATTCACAATACCAGACTGCTTTTGGAAATACATGGGCACAAGCTTGAAAATAACACCATTTCCTATTCCAGCACAGAGAGCGATACTTAAACAGCCAAATGTGTACCAACCAATTGATGGAGCAAAGGATAGGATCATTGATGAAATCGTATATACTCCAAAAACAAACATGAGCAGAATAAGAGAATGGAAGCGGTCGGCAAGCCACCCGCCAATAGGTCTCATAAGAGTAGCAAGAACAATGAAGCCTGCTGTCCTTACACCTGCATCAACTTTATCTAATCCAAAGTTCGCTACAAGAAAGTTTGGCAGATAAATAGTAAATGCAACAAAAGAACCGAATGTTATAAAGTAAAATAAGCTTAGGAGCCATAGTTTTTCATTTTTGTAGACGCCCTTAATTTGTTCTAAAAGCGGTGTCTTTACTCTCAGTTCCTTTTTATCGCCTAATAGGAAGTTACCCGCGATAAAGATTGCCAAAATCAAAAGATAAAGCTGTACGGTTGTTGACCAGCCAACCTTCGTAGCTACAACAGGTGCTGCAAATGCTGATATAGCCGTTCCGAGGTTTCCTGCACCGTAAATTCCGTTTATAAAGCCATGGCGTTCCTTAGGATAATACTTCGGTAAAGAGGTTACTCCAACAGAGAATACGGCCCCCCCAATACCAAGGAAAAGCCCTCCAATCAACAAATCAGCAAGAGAATCCGCAATACTGATATAATAGACAGGGAATAACAGGGAAATAAAGCTAATCAGGAAAATCTTCCTAGCCCCGAACTGATTGGCGTAAAAGCCTAGGGGAATGCGAAGAATAGATCCTAAAATAACCGGAACAGCTGTTACGAGCGCAAGCTGACCATCCGGTATTGCGATATCTTCTTTAATAAAAGGCAGCAGGGACGAAATTAATACCCACACCATAAATCCTACAACGAGGTTTAAGGTCTGTAATGGAAGCTGAATTTTTCTAAACATCCTGACCACTCTCTCTTCTAATTACATATTGTAAACTCGCATTTTTGTCAAAAGCAGACCACTCATTTTCATTTTTAGTCACATTGGATATCAACGGGACAGCGAAAAAATTAATGTCGTCAAAGTAAATACGCAGATGTGTTATATCAGGACAAAGCTCCACCTTAACAATGGTTTTAGAAACGAAAGGAGCTTTATCCTGGCCATCATTATCTAAGATAGCTACACTTGTTTTTTCCGATATTAATGGTTGTATATCTTCTATTTTAATGTGTTCCACAGGTATTGCATCCTCTCTTTGCCATGTAAACATTCATTTGATAACCCTGCAAATATTTCCAGAATGTATCTTCTGCATGATTCTCGATAAATTCAATAGTTTCCTCTTCAGACTCCCATTTGCTCATTCCCTTTACTTCGGCAACTACAATATCGACTCCATCTATTGACTTTTCATCTAAATACCAGTTAAGAAGAACACCTTTAAAAAGGTTTGAAAGTAGCTTATCGATTTCAGCAGCAAAATTTCCAGATGCTTTTTTTACAAAACAAAAATCAAGGTATGTTTCACTGTTCATTTGATTCACGCCTTTTCGTATTTAGTTTTTTTATACGTAAATAACGCTAAGGGAAACACAACAATGTTCAATCCACCAAATATTAGAACATTTATATAATTTTCATAATAAAATTGGTGAACCATGAATTGGGTGAATACAATATTCATCATCAAGAAGGCACAAAGCAACGCGACACCGATAAACTTAAACTTCATAACGCTTCACCCTTACTGCGTATACCGCCCCATTTTCCACTTTCACCTGAATCTCAGGCAGCGGCCTTCTTGGCGGCCCTGCAGTCGGAACACCTGTTTCAACATCAAATTTCCCATGATGGCAAGGGCAGATCATCTCGCCCTCTTCCTTCACCCAGAAAACTGGGCAGCGAAGATGTGTGCATGCATTTTGGTATGCTACGTATTTCTTTTCTGACAATCTGATCAAAATGGCATCATCATGATCACCTGGAAATTTAAAATTCTTTGCGTCACCAATTGCAAGTTTGCTTACATCTGTGATTTTTTTGTGAGGATACTCCTTCTCCCCAAGCCCCATCAATTCTTTAGCCGCGACCGCCCCCCAAGGGAGGGAGGAAATGGCGAATACGCCAGCAGCACCCACCAATGTTTTCATGAACCCACGTCTGTCAAGCTTTCTTTCATTATTCCGTTCAATATTATGAGTGTAATTATCTTCATTAAAGGGAATTTTATTATTTTTATCTGACGGCATCCTAATCCCTCCTAATATAGCTTGGTTATCCCCTGTAAAATACCTGGGAGATTTACCTTAACGTTCGTTTCACTTTCAAGATAAGGAAGGCTAGTCACCCATTTTCCATTATCTAGATTAAATTGTTTTCTCTTATTTTCAATTTCTTCATCTGTCAACCATTGAAGTGTATTGGATGGGCAAACACTTGCACACATTGGCGGGATACTGTCTTTTGTCCGGTCGATACATAAATCGCATTTGTACATTAAGTTTTGTTCAGTGTCAAATTTCGGTATTCCATATGGGCAAGCAATCGTACAATTTTGGCAGCCGATACATTTTTCAACGAGTGCTGATAACACGGCCCCTGTCTCATGGATTTGGATTGCCTGGGCCGGACAACTCCTTGCACAGGCAGGATTTACGCAATGAAGGCACATAAGAGGCATCGTTTGCCGATTGACCAGAGGGTTTACATCATATACATAGTTTCTGTTCCGCTCTTCATGCCCTCCGCATTGTGTACATGCCGCTAGACATGACCTGCATCCTATGCAGTTTTCAAGTTCTAAGTAGAGCCTCTTTTTCATTTATTGCACCTTCTTTATTTCGACTTTTTCCATTTGGGCTGCACAGACCTTAAATTCCGGCATACGGGACATTGGATCAAGCGCTGCAATGGTTAATAGATTGATAGATTGCTCGTGCCCAAAGTGGTATGGAACAAATACAGTGTCTTCACGAATTGCTTCTGTAATTTTCACTTTATAGATTGCCTCACCTCTTCGGGTATACAGGCGGACCTTATCCTCATGGTCCATATTGTATTTTTTTGCTGTATCCGGATGTACTTCCACGTAAGGTTCCGGACACATATCACGAAGGAACTGAATTCTTCTCGTCTGGTTCCCTGATAGATAGTGGTAAACGACACGTCCAGTTGTTAAACGAAGCGGATATTTTTCATCTGGCTCCTCAGCAGGGGGACGGTAAGGAAGTGCACAAATTTTGGCTTTACCGTCTGCGTGATAGAATTTTTTATCCAAGAACATATGCGGCGTTCCCTTGTCATTTGCATCCTTACAAGGCCAAAATACCCCGTCCTGTTTGTCAATCTTATCCCATGTGGCGCCGTAATAATCGGCATTTCCACCTTTACTTGCCAGTCTGAATTCATCTGCCACATCTTTTGCAGTTTTCAAGTGGGAAAAATATCTTCCTCTCCCAAGACGTTCTGCAAGCTCTACTTGTATTTGCCAATCGGGCTTAGATTTTCCGATTGGTTCTTGTGCCTTATTTATCTTAATAATTCGCCCTTCAAGGTTTGTAACTGTTCCTTCATCTTCTGACCACGTTACGGACGGCAGGATCACATCCGCAAACTCTGCTGATTCAGAAAGATAGAAATCCGAACACAGCATAAAATCCAAGTTTTTCATCGCCCTTCTGACAAAATTCAGGTTAGGCGCAGATACTGCAGGATTAGAACATAGCAGATATAATCCGCGAATCGTTTTTTGCTCCATCAGTTCAAACATTTCATAAGCAGAAACACCAGGCTTAGGCATTTCTTCCGGAGTGATATTCCATACGTTACAAACTTCTTCCACATGTTCAGGATTCGTAATTTTCCGGTATCCTGGCAATAAATCCGCTTTCTGGCCATGCTCGCGTCCACCCTGTCCGTTTCCTTGACCAGTGAAAGTTGCTACACCAGACTTCGGACGGCCAATCTTACCTGTTACAAGCGCCATGTTTGTATATCCAGATACATTGTCAACGCCCTTATGCTGCTGTTCAATTCCACGGGCAAACATGACAACTGCATTCGGTGATCTTCCATAAATCTCTGCTGCGCGAATGATCTTTTCCGGTGCAACACCTGTAAGCTCACTCGTATATTCCGGCGTAAAATCTTTTACAAGCTCTTTTGTTTCTTCAAATCCATTTGTATGATTATTAATAAATTCTTCATCAGCATAACCATTTTGAATTAATTCATTTAAGATTCCATTAGCAAGGGCAAGGTCCGTTCCCGGTTTCAAGTCAAGATGAACATCCGCTCTTCTCGCAACAGGCGTTTCGCGGGGATCCGCCACGATAATGTAACCGCCTCTTTCTTGAACGTTCCAGACTCTGAACATAGAAGTTGGATGGCATTCTGCTGTGTTGCTTCCTGCAAGAAATAAGCAATCAGTTTCATGAATATCTGTCCAGGGTAATGTTGAACCTCTATCTACGCCGAAAGAACGAAGGAATCCCCCGGCCGCACTAGACATGCAGAATCGGCCATTATAGTCAATGTAGCGCGTGCCAAGAGCCACACGTGCAAATTTCCCTGTTAAATAACATTTTTCATTCGTCATTGATACGCCGCTGAAAACGGATAATGAATCTTTTCCATATTTTTTTTGAAGCTCACCGAATTTTTTCGCGATTAAATCATATGCTTCATCCCAGCTGGCTTCTCGGAAGCCTTCCTTTGTTCCCTTTAATGATGCATCATCACGAATAAGCGGTGTTAAAATGCGATCATCATGGTTCGTCTGCTGGTAAGCTGTAACCCCTTTTGGACACATTTTCCCAACAGTTACGGGCCAGTCATAACGTGGTTCAACCCCAATGATTTTATTTGTCGCTCTATTTACCCTTAAATTCATTCCGCACTGCATTCCACAATATGCACAATGCGTTTTAACCAATGTTTCATTAGGGTGTAACACATTCTCTACATCTTTAAAAAACTTATCCCTTTGCATTCTGGTTAGCCTCCTTAACTTTTACCTCGTGGATAGGAAATCCGGAAAATTGGGCAATCCGGTATTTTCTTCGGCAAGGTAGGCACATTTCGGCGAGATGGTGGCCATCCTTCGTTTGAAATTCTATTTCATTCTTACCGAGAACCTCTATGACATCTTTTGATTGTTCTATTGAAACAAACTCATTACCGCAAACTTTGCATTCTTTCATGGATTGTTCCGCATAATGCTCTCTGTAGTTTCTGGCAAATACACTCAGTGGGCGGAAAGGTATGTGAGCAAGTTTTCCGAATGGAAGATAAATCAATGTAATAATGACTGACCACTGGTGAATCAGTGACATAGCTGGCTGTCCTGCACCGTGCAAAAAGATGTTCATAAACGTAAGTGCCAATCCTGTAATGCTGACTAATAACAGCATATATAAAGGAAGAAAGTCATACATGAATTTTTGTTCTGCTCTTGCCTGCATATTTTTCAAGCGGCGGTATAGAGCCATGCATACTCCAGTAATAACCATCACAGCTGTAATGTTCAGAGAGTTATATGATAAGTTCGCAATGATCCCCTCAGCTGGTACTGTTATTACCCGGATCCCCATTGCGATGATGTTGTAGTAGCCATTGTCGTCCATGGTAAAGTACATCCATCCAAATACTAGAGGGAATGTCACGAAGCAGGAAAGGATACATCCCCATCCGATTAGAACGTGCTGAGTCCATCGGTAAATTCCCCTATTCCAGATAAAATTGTATGTTGCTAAATGTTCAACTGATGTTTTAGGCGTTGATTTTCTAAATATAAGTTTGATGCCTTTTTTTATAAAAACCTTTGTTGGCGGCCTTTCTCCCCATGCGATAAACCTGTAAAAGAACCCCCCAATAAAAATAATCGTCCCCACCATATAGCCATAAAGGTTTAAATCTACGTGTGTAAACATTCTCGTACCAATAAACGATAAGAATACAAGTCCGCAAACTGCTAGAAACATAGACTTAGCAAAATGTGATGCAAAAGCATTATCAATTGATTTGCCTGTTTTTTGATTTACAGCGACTTTTGCCTGCATTATTATTCCTCCCTCCTTATTACAAACAATTACCATACTCTAATTGTAAGATCTTGCCCGATTGTTCCATATCGGGGAACTTCCCTATCCTAAGGGGAGAATTCCCCTATCTTTTTAAAATAAAAAAAACAGGTCTGATGTGCAGAACTGCCTGTACTATATTTCAATGTTCAAGTTTTCTCTTTTCCAGTTTTTATATTTTAGTTTGCAATGGAGGAAATGCTGATGGAAGTTTTTCTAGATGTTAGTATGATTAAGGGATGTATGTTGTTTTTGCAGTCTTTGCATATGATAAAATCGATTACCGAAAACAAATGTTTTTTAATGAAAATACGTATATAGAGGTGAAATTATTGAGACATACTCTCACAAAAAGATATTAGTATTCAAGATTTTTATTGACTGAAAGAAGAACTGCACATACATAGTAAAATGGGATAGAGAATTCTGATAGATCGAAACATTTAATCAGATAGGAGCTATAAAAATCCACATAGAAATTCAATGGTTAATACTAAGCTTAAACGCAAGATAAAGTAATTCTTGATACAGTCATTACCTTAATACTTGTTGGAGTCACATCAGCCATCAAGTATTAAGGTAAAATAAAGCAACAATTTATTTGAAAAACTGCCTTGAATAAAGAAAATAAATAGAGGCTCCATCTTTCACTTATTATGTATTAACAAAAAAAGAAAGTACCCTTTTAATAAGAGTACTCTCTTCCTTCTTTTTACTTCTTGATGAAGTAACTATATTACATGATGTTTTTTAGAGCTAATGAAATTGAAACCTTTAATTCTTTTAATTGTTGTTCTTTTTGAAGGAAATGCTGCTCGGCTTCTTTTAAGGTTACTCGTGAAAATTGAATAGCTTCCCCTGGTTTGACCTGAGCAATTAATGGTAAATCTGCAGTAATCACTTGAGCTATCTTAGGATATCCCCCCGTTGTTTGGCTATCCGCAAGAAGAATGATAGGGTTTCCATCAGGAGGAACTTGAACAGACCCGTTAGTTACTGCTTCAGACAATAGCTCCCTTTTATCCTGTAACTCTAACAAAGGACCTGATATTCTATAGCCCATACGATCAGATTGGTTTGAAACTTTAAACAAATTCTCTGCAAAACTAACTTTACTAGAGTCCGTAAAATAATCGTACTGGCTTCCATCTATGAAACGAATAACTGGCATGCGACTTGGCATAAACTCCTTTTCATTGACAAACCACTTTGGAGCGATAAACGCTTCTTTAAACTCCCGTTTATCTAGAATCGTAGAAGTTTCATTAAAATCCACAACATCATCTACTTTTAATGCTCTTCCCTTATAGCCCCCAATTTCCCCTCTTAGATATGTACTTTTACTATTCATAACTGTAGAAATAGCGTATCCTCCCGCTACAGACAAATAAGTCCTACAACCTGTTTTACATCCCGCGAATCGAAGAATAGAGCCTTTTTTTACATAAACAGGCTTCCACATTGGAACAGCTTGACTGTCAATAGTAGGTGATAAATTTCCACCTGTTATCGCGATCAAGCAATTTTTTTCTATGTTAAGAGTCGGACCCATTAACGTAATTTCCATGGCCGCTTCACCTTCTTTATTGCCAACTAACATATTGGCAATTCGTAGGGAATATGCATCCATTGCGCCGCTTACAATCACTCCATGTTGCTGAAACCCTTTTCTTCCAAGATCCTGAATACTAGTTAATAATCCCGGTTTGATTACACGCAGGCTCACTGTAACCCCTCCTTAAGAATAATTTCATTATACTCTTGATTAGAAATTGGATGGAATTTCACAATGTCTCCTGCTTGTAATAGACTTGGAGGATTTACATCTGGTAAGAATAGTTTGGTTGGCGTTTGTCCAATTAATTGCCACCCTCCAGGCGTAGATATTGGATATACACCCGTTTGCATACCTGCAATTCCAACTGCTCCTGTTGGTATGGACATTCTAGGAGAAGATCGTCTAGGTGTTGCAATTTTTTCTGACAGTCCACCGAGAAACGGAAAACCTGGAGCAAATCCAATCATATAGGCTAAATACTCACCATTTGAATGAATATGGATGACTTCATCAGTAGTTAAATTATTATAACGAGCTACATATTCCAAATCCGGGCCATATTCCCCCCCATAACATACAGGAATAGAAACAGTTCGATGTGTCAGCTTTTTATCTTCTTTTAACCACTGTAGTTTCCTTTCCATGATAGAACGAACCACTTCATATGGAGAAATAAATTCATCATTATTGCTTTGTTTTTGTTTCTTATAGATAACTAGAGGATCATAAAATACTGTCAAATTTGTAAAAGCCGGCACACATTCTATAAATCCAACAAAAGGTTCATCTTCAAGCAAATCCTTAAACATTTTAATTTTTTTGTGAATGTCGTATTTAATTTCATTCCCAAAAGTAATCACGATTGCGGAATCGCCTAAGGGAGACAGTATGCATGTATTCAAAAGCTTTTCCGGCATAGAACTCAACTCTTTCTGTTAGTAATATTATAAAACGCCTAATTTTTCATCACGGATATCCGTTATAAACATATGTCCTGGTGCATGCGTAATCATAATCGCCGGTTTTGTTTCCATTGCGATAGATTGAGGCGTTACTCCACAAGCCCAGAAGACCGGCACTTCTCCTTCACGAATCGTTACTGCATCACCAAAATCAGGTTGCTTTATGTTAGAAACACCAATCGCCTCCGGATCTCCAATATGGATTGGACCACCATGAACAGCAGGAAAACGCGATGTAACTTGAGCCGCTCGCACCACATCTTTCTGAGGAATCGGACGCATGCTCGCTACCATTTTCCCGTGAAATACCCCTGCTTCAACACATGAAATATTCGTTTTATACATCGGTACATTACAGTTCTCTTCAATATGACGAATGGAAATATCGTTGTTTAAAAGGGCATGTTCAAATGTAAAGCTGCAACCGATTAAAAACCCAACCATATCATCTTCCCAATAATCTGAAATATCCGTTACTTCTTCCATTAATTCACCATATTTATATATCCGATATTTTGGAATATCTGTACGTATATCACCAGACTGAGCAGCAAATTTAGGAATAGGAGAACCAATTTCTGTTACGTCTAGAAGTGGACAAGACTTAGGATTACGCTGACAAAACAATAAAAAATCAAAAGCATGCTCTTTTTTTAAGATGGCCAAGTTCGCTTGTGCATATCCGTTTGCCATTCCAGCAGTTGGCTTAATCAATTCATTGTTGCGGATCATTGCGCGCAATTCAGCCGGGGTAGCTTGAGAAAGATCGATCATTAATATTCATCTCCTATTAAGAACTGGGAGTCAGTGACAAACTCGCACGCCACTTCCACCCCGTTTTATTGATGTATCATTAAAAAAGAGCGGGCAGTTGTTTCATTAATGTATATACGCCCATTAACGCCATGACGATTACCACAAATACACCTGAAATCGTCAACCATAAAGGATGTTTATAATCACCCACAATATTCTTCTTATATGCCGCAATTAAAAGTGTACCAAGTGCAATTGGTAAAATCAGACCATTAATTGCCCCTACTACAAGTAGTACTTTAACCGGTTCCCCAATTAACAAAAAGCAAATAGTCGATACTACTATAAAGCCAACAATTATCCAGTTCGCCTTATTATTTATTTTTTCGCTGAATGTCCTGATAAATGAAACGGAAGTATATGCGGCTCCAACAACTGATGTGATCGCGGCAGCCCACATGACGACACCAAACATTTTATAACCTACATTTCCAGCAGCAAGTTGAAAAACGGATGCCGCAGGGTTTTCTGAATCAATTTGCAAGCCTTTAGATACAACACCTAGAACTGCTAAAAATAATGCAACTCGCATAACTGTGGTTATTAAAATACCCATTACTGAACTCTTTGTTACTTGTGGCAGTGCTCCGACACCTTTCACTCCTGCATCCAATAGACGATGACCGCCAGCAAATGTAATATAGCCACCCACAGATCCTCCAACTAATGTAACGATTGCGATAATATCAATCTTATCAGGTGCAAATGTCTTCACTACTGCTTCTCCAACTGGAGGGGAAGTTGTCCATGCAACATATATCATCAAGCAGATCATAAAAAAGCCTGCAATTTGTGTAAAGCGGTCCATGGCTTTTCCTGCTTCTTTTACTACAAATATTAATACTGCAATAACTGCACTAATTGCTGCCCCAGTTGTTGGGGAAATTCCAATCATCGCATTTAGACCAAGTCCAGCTCCTGCGATGTTCCCTATATTAAATGCTAGCCCCCCCATAACTATGAGTGCCGCTAGAACATAACCTAGTCCAGGGAGAACCATGTTTGCAATCTCTTGTCCTCGTTTTTCAGATACAGCAATAATGCGCCATACATTTGTTTGTGCAAAAATATCAAGAATAACTGAAATAAGGATAACAAACCCAAAACTTGCTGCAAGACTTTGGGTATAAACAGTTGTCTGCATTAAAAAACCTGGTCCTATGGCTGATGTTGCCATAAGAAATGCTGCACCTAGCAATAAGGTCCTGTTAGTTTTTGGCTTAGAATGATTTTTTTTCGGGTCAGTTGAATTCTTGATTTGCTCCAATGGAATCTGCCTCCTAGATGTTTGTGATTTTATTTAGAAATAGACTTAACTGTAATTTCAGATATTTCTAAGGATTTTTTTACATGACTTGCAAAGGTTAAAGCATGTGCTCCGTCCCCATGAATACAAATTGTATCTGCCTTTAAAGTCACATCAGTTCCTTGCTGTGACAAAACCTTTCCTTCTTTAACCATTCGAATTACTTGTGCAACAGCTTCATCATCATTTTCTATCATTGCATGCGCTTTCATACGAGAAGTCAATGAACCATCTTGTTGATATGTCCGATCTGCAAACACTTCACTAGCCGTTTGTAATCCAATGGTCTGTCCAGCACGTATTAATTCACTGCCCGACAAGCCAAATAAAATGAGTTCAGGATTAATTTTGTATACAGCTTCAGCTATGGCAAGAGACAACTCTTTATTCTTTGCCGCCATATTGTACAAAGCACCATGTGGTTTAACATGTTGCATATTCCCGCCTTCAGATTGCAAAAAGCCATTTAATGCACCAATTTGATAGACAACAATATCATAAGCTTCCTGTGGTGAAATATTAATATTGCGTCGGCCAAAACCAATTAAATCTTGTAATCCAGGGTGGGCACCAATTTTTACATCTTTCTCTAAAGCAAGTTGAACCGTTTTTCTCATAACGGTCGGATCGCCCGCATGAAATCCACAAGCAACATTTACAGATGTTACATAATCCAAAATCTCTGCATCATTTCCAATTCGATATGAGCCAAAACTCTCTCCTAAATCACAATTCAAATCAACTGTATTCATTGTAGACTCCTCCTATTTACAGAAATTTCGAACAAAAAAACCTATAAATATGTAGATAAAAAAATAAGTATTTCACATTCATTAAATTTCATAAATTCCGAAATTCGGAATTGGTGTTTCATATTTCGGAATATTCTTATTCTAGCATGTTTTTTTTATTTCGACAATACAATTGTTAGCTAACCTAACATATGTTTTTGTATTTTTTCATTTATCTTGAATATCATTGATGTTTTCTTCTAATATTATCTTTGATTAAACAGAAGATTATCTACATAGATGTAATATCAATAAACCGGCAAAAACATATGCTAAACCTTTTTTTCTGATAAAAAAAGTCGTTGATTCCTATGATATGGAATCAACGACTTTAATTTTCATTCTATATGTTGGTTCAAGTTAAACTTGCGACTTTGTATTTTCATTACTATGGCGAAATATCTTTTCAAGTCTTCTCATTTTTAATTAAATCGATTTATAGAAAATAGTGAGATATCATTCTCACTTTTACCTGAAATAATAAGGTCACTCAAAATTTCTCCCATGACACTGCTGAATTTAAAACCGTGTCCAGAGAAACCTGCTGCTATAGCAATGTGTGGATAATAAGGATGTTTATCTACTATAAAATGCTCATCAGGGGTCATGGTGTAGATGCAAGTTTTCCCATATTTCATTTTTTGATCAGCAGGCATATATTTCCGCAAAAATTTCACCAAATCTCCCTCATCTTCATCCAATTCACCAAAACCCTCGATACAGCCATCAGGATTTATACTTTTTCCCCCATCATGTCTCCCTATTTTCATTCCAGAACCATTTATACTAGGAAAGCCATAGTATGTACCAACTGAAGTATCAAAAGTAAAAGCCGGAAAATCATTATGATTATATAATTTTTCATTTGCATGAAACCAGGCAAATGTTTTCCTAATGGGTTCTAGCGGCAGATTCAAATCTAACATCGCCAATATTTTCGGGGCCCATGCCCCAACTGCAACCACTAAAGATTCTGAGTGAAATGTCTGTTCATCCGTTTTAATCGTGACCCCATTGCCATGAACAACTATCTTCCTTACTTCACTGTTTACAATGATGTCCGCACCATGCGATTTCGCAAGTTGGTGATACGCTCTTAAGCACTCTTCACTTTTCAACACGCCCGAAGTAGATTCATAGCACCCAATGTAGTCTTCTGGCAGTGTTATTCCAGGCCATCTATCATGAATTTCATGTGAATCCAAGATTTTCATTGGTAAGCCATATTCCTTTGAGCCCGCTTTCACTTGTTTAATGAAAGTGGAATTTTCGCTTCCAGCATTCAGGACCCCCGTTGGAAGAAATAATTGTTTCCCCGAATTTCTTTCCAATTCCCCCCATAGCTTTTGGGATTTAAGTGCCAAAGAAATATACTCCCTGCCTTCACCATAAGCATGTCTAATAATTCTTGTTTCCCCGTGATGGCTGCCCTTATTATGAGGAGGAGCAAAGGAATCCAATAATAATACTTTTTGTCCATTCTTTGCTAGATAGTAACCTGAGGACATTCCCATAGATCCAGCTCCAATTACAATTACATCATAGTGCATCTTACATCCCTCCTCCTTTAAATATGATCCTTCCTTTTAAAAAAAGGAAGCCATTTTACCTTATTTAATAAAGTAAAACAGCTTCCATATGGTTTTAGAACTCTATTTCCCCGATCGACATTTCAACGAGTTTCACTATTTCACCTTCATGAATTTGCCTATAAATCGCTTCAATGTCAGGATGGAAAAAGCGATCTTCTTCAACCTTCGGGACTTCGGTCCGAACTAAATGATAAACCCTCTCCGTAACCGGTGACGGTTTCAATGGTAGATGAAAATCCATCGCTTGCGTTGCCGTCATCAGTTCAATGGCTAAAATATATTCAAGTTTCTTCGAAATCATATAGGCTTTCTTCGAAGCGAAATAGGCAAAACTTATCACGTCTTCTTGATTTGCGCATGTAGGGATATTATCTATTGTTGCTGGATGCGAGAGCACTCTGATTTCATTTAATAGCCCGGCAGCTGTATATTGTGGAATCATGTAGCCACTATTTAAACCTGGATTAACCACTAAGAAATTAGGTAATTCACTAAGGTGATGGTTTACAAGCCGATCTATTCTGCGTTCTGTTATTTTGGCTAAGTTTGCTAACGCAATGGAAATCATATCCGCGTATATCCCAACAAATGACCCATCAAAATTCCCAGCCATTAGTGCAATTCCATCTTCCTCTTCCGGAAAAATCAGAGGATTGTCACTTACAGAGTTCATTTCATTCTCGATTGAAACAGCAGCGTCTTTCAATACTCTTTTTATGGCTCCATGGACTTGTGGAATGCATCGTAAGCTAAGTGCATCTTGTAATCTATGTTCCTTGTAAGCATCAATGATTTGGCTGCCTTCAAGAATCCTTGTTACATTTCTGGCTGTCTTAGCCTGTTCCTCATGTTTTTTCAATGCATGTGGACGGGGATCAAATGCTTTTATTGTACCTTTTAGCACTTCTAATGACATAGCTCCCGTAATGTCCGCGGTTTTTGCTGCTTGCATGCTATTGTATAAAGCCAGGACAGCCATCGCAGTGACGGAAGCAGTTCCGCTTATAAGAGCAAGCCCTTCCTTACACCCAAGCGTAACTGGCTTCAATCCAGATTGTGCTAACGCATCCTTTCCCGGAAGAAGCTCATCATTGTACCACGCCCGTCCCTCCCCGATCACCAATAAGGACATGTGGGCTTCAGGAGACAGATACCCCACTGACCCCTCACCTGGAACATAGGGAAGTATATCGTGATTTAACAGTGAAGCGATAAGCTTTAAAACTTGTAAACGGACCCCTGAATAACCCTGGCCTAAATTCACGAGTATCATCAATTGAATGGCTCTTACGACTTCTTTTTCAAGAGGTTCCCCTACTGAAACAGCATGTGAACGAACAATATTCCGTTGAAGGGTTTCTGCGTCTTGTGGAGAAATCACTTCTGTCATATTACTGCCAAAACCTGTCGTTACACCGTAAATCAATCTATTATCTTCTAAAAACTTTTCTATTAAGCTTCGTGATTTATCTACCCTTTCACAATATGCCTCGGTGAAAGTAACTTTTGCACCATATCTTGCAACCGCTATTATCTCTTCGATTGAGGCTGCACCATCACCTAGTGCAACCTCTTTAATATCTTTAGGGTGTAAAAAATCGGTCGTTATCATCCTTACACATCTCCTCACCTATGACTCATCAAGAAGGAGAAAAAAATTTGGTCCTTCTCATTTATTAACTGGAAATTAATCTTATGTTATTTTCTTATTTTCTGTAAAGGGAATATCGGTTCCCTTCGATAAGTTTCCCGCTTCTAGCAAAGGGTCACTTGCTTCATGCAAAGAAAGATTCTTCGTTTCAGGTGCCCAGGCTATCGATACGATCAAGCCAATCAGCAGAATTGCTGCCATTCCTGCCATTGAAGCACTTAATCCAAATGAACTTAAAGAAACAGGCAGCAGAAATGTTCCAATCGCAGAACCAATTCGACTAATTGCCGTAACCATACCTATTCCAGATCCACGGATCTCAGTTGGAAAAAGCTCTGCTGGGTATACTAATGTAAGGTTTGATGCTGCTGACATGAAAAAAGTAAAGATCAAGAAGGCTATCAACATTAAGAATTGAGTACCATTGTGTAAGAAGCTGAGTGAAAACAATGAAACGGTAAGGATCGTGAAAGCCCCGATAGTAAATCCTCTACGAGAAAATTTTGCAAGCAACCAAAGACCAAAAATTGCCCCAACAAGCAAGAATAGATTTAACATGGTATCGGCAAAAAAGTTTTGTTCAAAACCCATTGTACTTAGTATAGACGGAAGGAAAGTGTAGATTGCAAAGTACGGAATAACAAGAGTTAATTTGAATATTCCACCAAAAGCCGTACGCTTACGAAGCTTTTTACTGAAAAGTCCACGAAATCCTAGAGTCCTTTGATTTTCAGTACCAGTAATCGTTTCTCCCATTTCAACGTTTGATCCAAGGTGTTTTTTTACAATCTGGCGAGCTTCTTCGACACGCCCCATGCTGACAAGCCATCTTGGTGATTCAGGCGTTCCTATTCTTAAGATTAAAACCACAATAGCAGGAATGGCAGCACTAACAAGCATCCAACGCCATGAGTCTGAACCAACCTGTCCCAGGTAATGACCAACAAAGTTTGATGCTACATATCCAAGCGTCCATACTACGTTTATAGATGCGAGGAGCGAGGAGCGATACTTTTTTGGTGAAAACTCGGCGAGTAGAGTCGTACCGACGGCATAATCTCCTCCAAGTCCAAAACCAATTAGTAACCGTAAAATGAAAAGTTCTTCCGGACCACTAACAAAAAATTGTAAAATAGTAGCTACCGTGATAAGTAAAAAGTTTACGAGAAAGATTTTCTGTCTGCCTACACGATCAGAAAGTCTTCCAAGTATTAAAGATCCGGCAAACAGACCGATTAAAGCGGAACTGCCGATCAGTCCTGCCCACATAGCATTCATGTTCATTTGAGGCCCGAATACTGTCAATGCCATCGCAATGATCCCAAGGGAATAGCCATCACAGAAGCTTGAACCGAATGTAAGTCCAGCAATTCGAAAATGAAACTTATTAAATGGGGCATCGTCTATAGTGAATTTTTGTTCGTTCAAAGAATCCCCTCCATTTTTTGATTTATCAGATTTATGTATCAAAAAACTATTACTGTAATACTCCGGCAGTGTCCCTGATATTAAATGAACAGATTTCAGTTCCACTAAATAATGATATTTTACTGACATTACCAAACAAGGAATGTACACCTGCATGCATGTTAGAAATTATTTTACAGCTAGCTTTTCATTTTATGATTAAGCTTAATACTATAATGAAAATTCAGCAATGAATTATGAAATAACAATCTTTTTATAATTTATTTCATATTTTTCTATCTTTTTTGTCTTTTAAGCTATGAATATATAGTTTCTCTTCTTAATTTTAAGATTCAACTAACCATAAATCATTGAAATAAATGACTTCACTAAGGATTTTACAGCCTTCTATTACCTCGAATTTTTCCCTAGCTTCCTTTTCTGTGGTAAACTCAAACATTTTTATGCCATTTTTCGAATGGATAGTGATTATCCACATAAAATTCCCTCCACATGGAAGATTCATTTCCACGATTTCCTTAAAACACTTTCATTTAATTTCACTGTAAAGCAGTAAAGCATTTAACGCTGGCAATGGGTAGGATGATAAACCACCATCCTACCATTCAGCACCATTACATTTGATAAATACTTCTAAAAGCCCATTCCATCCCCTGATTTTTACAGCGGATGGAATGGGTAGATATTGATTGAGAATTGAGGCCGTATCTTTTTTTAGTGATTTTTAAAGTCCAGTCAGGCTTTTGGAATCAGTCTTCACTCTGTCATTCACTACTTGCACACCATTTTTCCATACAGACTTAACGTGATTGACCCCAAATAAATATTGCAACTCCTGATAGTTTTCAACATTCCATAAAACGACATCCGCTTGTTTTCCAACTTCAAGCGATCCGACCTTTTCTTGCCTGTTGATTGCACAAGCAGCATTGTATGTCGCCGCCGTTAGAGCTTCTGCAGGGGTAAGCCGCATCGAAATGCATGCAAGATTCATGACAAGCGGCATGGATGTCGTCGGTGAAGATCCGGGATTGCAGTCGGTCGAAATGGCAACAGCTACACCTTCATCAACCATTCGTCGTCCAGGGGCCGCTTCTTCTCGTAAATACAGGGCGGTAGCTGGAAGCAAGCAGGCAATGGTGCCTGACTTCGCCATAGCAGTAATCCCCTCATCGGAAGCCTTTAACAAATGCTCAGCTGAAATGGCTCCTATCTTCGCAGCTAATTCAGCTCCACCGTATGGCTCAATTTCATCAGCATGAATTTTAGGGATCAAGCCGTACTTTTTCCCCGCATTTAAAATCCGCTCAGATTGTTCAGGGGTAAAAACCCCCTTTTCACAAAAGACATCATTGAATTCTGCAAGCTTTTCTTCAGAGACGATTGGAAGCATATCATTAATCAGATGATCAACAAATTCATCCTCACGGCCTTTATAATCCTTTGGAACCGCATGGGCTCCCATGAAGGTAGGAACTAAATCAATCGGATGCTCTTCCTGTAACTTTTTCATCACACGCAACTGCTTCAATTCGGTTTCCAAATTCATTCCATAACCACTTTTACCTTCTACTGTAGTCACGCCATGAGCGAGAAACGAATCAAGTCGTCGCATGGTTTGCTCCATCAATTCTTCTTCACTTGCTTCCCTTGTCATGCGGGTGGTAGCATGGATGCCCCCACCTGCGTTCATAATATCCATATATGTTGCGCCTTCTAGACGCATTTCAAATTCACGTTCCCGACTCCCGCCATATACAACATGCGTATGTGGGTCAACTAGCCCAGGTGTCACCAAATGGCCAGTTGCATCAAAGACTTCCGCTTCATGCATTCTATCTGCATAGAGTTCTTCCAATTCTTTGGTCGTACCGATCGCTTGGATCAAACCAGATTCCATCCATATACTTCCATCTTCGATCAACCCAAGCTCTGACATTGCCTCCTTGGAACGAGGACCTTTCCTATCAGAGGTAAGGGTTGCAAGTTGAGCGGCATGTTTTATCCAAATTGGTTTTGTCATTATTTATCAATTCCTTTATCAAGCATCGGGATATTAATACCTCTTTCACGTGCTGTTTCCTCTGCCAGTTCATATCCTGCGTCAACATGACGCACTACACCCATCCCAGGGTCCGTTGTCAACACTCGCTCAATCCTTGCTCCTGCTTCTTTTGTGCCGTCTGCCACAATTACAACGCCTGCATGCATGGAGTAACCCATTCCTACGCCGCCGCCATGATGTACGGAAACCCAGGTTGCACCGCCCACTGCATTCACCATTGCATTTAAGATCGGCCAGTCAGCCACTACATCCGAACCATCCTTCATGGCTTCAGTTTCACGATTCGGCGAGGCGACAGAGCCTGAATCCAAATGGTCACGCCCAATCACTATTGGTGCCTTCAATTCACCGCTTGCAACCATATCATTGAGGATTTTACCAAAACGGGCGCGCTCCCCATAACCAAGCCAGCATATGCGGGAAGGCAGACCTTGGAACTGGATTTTTTCTTGAGCCATTCTGATCCAGTTACATAAATGTTCATTATCAGCGAATTCGCGTAAAATTGCTTGGTCTGTTTTATAAATGTCTTCTGGATCACCAGATAAAGCCACCCAGCGGAATGGACCTTTTCCTTCACAGAATTGTGGACGGATATAAGCTGGAACGAAGCCTGGGAAGTCAAAAGCATTCTCTACCCCTTCATCTTTCGCAACTTGACGGATATTGTTTCCATAATCAAACGTCACGGCTCCTTTATCCATCATTTCAAGCATTGCTCTTACATGTTTGGCCATTGAAGCTTTAGAGAGTTCAATATACTTTTCTGGATCGGAATTTCGTAATTCTGCCGCTTCCACCATTGACATACCTGAAGGTGTATATCCATTTAGCGGATCATGGGCCGAAGTCTGATCCGTCAAGACATCAGGAATGAAGTTCCTTGCGATCATTTCCGGAAGAATATCGGAAGCATTCCCAATCAAACCAATCGATAATGCTTTCCCTGCAAGTTTAGCTTCATTGGCTAAACGAATGGCTTCATCCAATGAATCCGTTTTCACATCGGTATAACGAGTCTCGATCCTTCTGTCAATTCTTGTCTCATTTACATCGATCCCGATACAGACACCACCGTTCATTGTAACTGCTAGCGGCTGTGCCCCTCCCATTCCTCCTAAACCTGCCGTTAAAGTAATGGTACCTTTTAACGAGTTATTGAAATGTTGTTTTGCAAGCTCGGCAAAGGTCTCATATGTACCTTGTACGATTCCTTGAGATCCAATATATATCCAGCTGCCTGCTGTCATTTGCCCATACATCATCAATCCCTTTTTATCAAGTTCGTGGAATGTTTCCCAGTTCGCGTATGCAGGGACGATATTTGAATTTGCAAGCAGGACACGTGGTGCATCCGAATGCGTTTTAAAAATGGCCACCGGTTTCCCTGATTGGACCAATAAAGTTTCATCTTCTTCAAGCTCTTTTAGTGATTTGACGATTGCATCAAAGCATTCCCAGTTACGAGCTGCTTTCCCAATCCCTCCGTATACCACCAAATCTTCTGGACGTTCAGCGACTTCAGGATCCAAATTATTCATTAACATTCTAAGCACTGCTTCTTGTTGCCATCCTTTTGTATGCAATTCTGTTCCTGTATATCGGATAACCTTGTTTGTAATCGTGTTCATTTTCATTTCCCCCTTGTTTTTGTTATATTTTCATTCTATAAGAAAAATTCAGAATAATTTATTATAATTTAATGATAATTTTATAATTTATCGCAATCTTTTGTAGTTAACTTTATTTTTTTATGAGTAATTTCACAAATTACATTGTTATGAAATAAATAAAAAGGACGATTCATATATTGAATCGTCCTTTTTTATAATCCAGACCGATATGCTGATGGTGTACAAGCTTCAAGCAGTTTGAATTTGGCATTGAAATAAGTTTGATGTGAATAGCCGGCCAATTGTGAGATTTCCTCCAATGATAAATCCGTTTCCTTTAATAAACGTTTAGCTTCCCTAATTCGAACTTGATGCAGCGTATTTCGAAAAGACTCGCCGGATTCAGCTGCAAAACGACGGCTGAGTGTGCTTTTATTGATACGCAGAGTATCTGCACAACTCGCTAGATTCCACTGGGCGTCCCAATAGTTGGACTCGATCAGCTCTCTTGCTTTTTCGCAAAGTGTGCGTGCCCCTTCCTGTAATTGTCCATGATCCTGCAGAAGCATATGGGTGGTGAATGCATGCAGCTCTTTTACTATTTGATGAATGACAGGTTTATGTACAATTTGCTGAAATACATCATAGTATATTGCTTCTAAAGAGGCAGTTTGCAAGTTGTAGGATTTCATATGCCTACGAATCTGCGCGAGTACGCTTGTAAGGCGAATACGAACGATTTCCGGGTCAGGGTATGGTCGTTCATAAGTTAGGAATTCACGTTCAATCCAGTTCCTGATGGCTTTCGCATCCCGCCTTTCGAGCATTTCTATCCAAAGTCTTTGTTCAAGAGGAGTGAGGAATGGATCCATTTCTTGAGGAGAAGTCTGTTGACTTTCGGCTAAAATGATATCATATCCATCGAAAAAGATTTGTCTCGTAAATTCACGTGTTTGCTGATACATCCTTTTTAAAGACTCATCTGAAGTTGCCGCTTTTATTATGATGGCAAGGGGCTCATCCATTCTTTCTTTCCAGTGAGCAAGGAACGCTTGGTACTCTTCCTTATATACCTCCATTTCCTTTGTTTCCTGAACACATAAAATAAAATCCGATAAAGCGAAGATTTGATTCTTCCCAGTAAAAGAATATCGTTGCAGTTCATCATAAACTAAAGGAAGGGTCTTGTTATCAGGTGTCAAAAAAGCGACCATGGTTATTCGACTTTCATGCCTCCGGTCTGTCAAGAAGAAATCAGGATACCCAATATCCAGAGAATTCTCATCATCCATAGTGTTTGTCGAAAGAAGACCTGGACCATTTCTCAATTGAAAACGCAATTGTTGGATATGTTTTACCAAATCCGCCGAAGAAAAAGGACGGAATAAAACATCTTCAGCACGAAAACGTAAGGCTCGATAAGCCGTTTGAAAGATTCGCTCAGATGATATGCCTAACCATCGTATTCCCCTCCGCTTTAACGAAACACCCATCGCCTCACTATCATCCGTCCAAATATCCATATCCAAAATAACGAATTCCGGTTGCTGATTGCGCATGCCCTTTTCAAATTCTTCAATCGTTTTCCATAAGATCAGTTTAACTCCCGTTAGGTGGGACTCCACTATCCACCGAATTCCTTGAGCCTCAATCTCATCTTTTGCCACCAAATGAATTTCCACATCATCACCTCATTTCTGCTGTTATTCCTGTAATGAATAAATATGAAGTCAGCACTTGAAAAGAAAAGGAAAGGAATCCCTGGTCTTTTCGAATGCACTTGTATCTCATCTCCATTCTAATCCCGCCGAAAACTACAAACAAGTCTTATTGGGCAGAACCTGCGATATAGATTAAATATTGACATGCTTAACTGGAATTTTCATCCCATATATATGTACTTCCTATATGAAAATATAAAAAGAAACATCATGGAAACCTTGTGATTTCCAATGATGTTTCTTTTTTAGTCACTTTTAATCTTCAATACATTTAGAACCGTTATAATTGATTAATATTGACTTCAACTTCTTTTACGATGTTTTCATCTGAAGCACTTGTCAGTTTTAATGATAATAGGGTGATGACTCCTATAACAAGTAATCCAGATAAAATAAACATCCCTTGAGTAAATGCAACAGTTCCGAGAATCATCGGTCCTACAAAACCGCCTAAAGCCGCAAATGAATTGACTAAGGCTATTCCCACTGGTGCAGTGGACTCAGTGAAGAAAAATGTCATATAGGCAAAGAAACATCCACTGAATCCGTATAACCCGAAAGATGTAATCGTTAACATAAGCACCATCATAAAGACACTATCCGAAAATCCGCACCCAATAAATCCGACAACTGCTATCATGAGACAAACGAGCAAGTGTGATTTATGTTCATTGGTCCGATCTGAATTCCAGCCTACAAACATAATGGCAGGTATACCGACTAACGATGGAATCATCGCTAACCAGCCTATTTCTAAATTGGTTGTTGCATTTTCCGATAAAGATTTTATGATTGTTGGCATCCAGAATGACAATCCATAGATAGATGTGTACCCTGCGAAATAAAAAATGGCCAACTTCCAGATTTTCAAATCTTTCAGCATATCAAGCTTAGTGACTTTATTTATTTTCGAGCTAACTTTCCTTTCCGCACTCAATTCCCCTTCTAACCAATCACTTTCTTCCTTAGATAACCATTTAGCGTTCGTCGGTCTATTAGATAAATAGAAAACAACAAAAACACCAATAATAATGGCCGGAATGCCTTCAAGGATGAACATCCATCTCCACCCTGCCATACCCAACCAGGTAATATTGTCAAGAATCCATGTCGACACAGGCGCACCAATCAATCCGCCAATCGGTAGGGCTAAAAGCAAAACCGCTGTTGCCCTTCCTCTTTCGCGGGCCCTGAACCAATAAGTTAAATACAAAATAATACCAGGGAAAAAACCAGCTTCGGCGACACCTAATAAAAAACGGAGAATATATAAATGCATCGTTGTTTGCGCAAAACCTGTTAATATTACCACAAGCCCCCACGAAATCATTATACGGGCAATCCATATCCGAGCTCCCACTTTATGCATGATCATGTTGCTAGGAACTTCAAAAAAGAAATAGCCTATGAAGAAAATACCAGAAAGCAATCCAAAAACTTCAGCTGATAAGGCTAATTCAGCATTCATTTGTAAAGCAGCATAGCCTAAATTGACCCTGTCCAAGTAAGCGATGATATACAGGATCAAGATAAATGGAAGAATCCGTTTCATCGTTTTACTGATCGTTCTTTTCTCAATTTCACCACTGGAATGATTCATGATTATTTCCTCCCTTTTCATTCTGCTATTTCCAAAAAAAGTTTACCGCACATCTCTTTTCCTGATTCCCGACATTCTGGTTCATTCCTAGACTCTCAATTTATCCTGATACCACCCCCCTCCATCTACATATACTGAATCCAACAATATTAAAAATACAATCCATATACTCAGGGCTAAAGAGGAATAAGCCTTTCTACAAGACAGTAACCGATTGTATAGGAATCTTAAGAAAAATATAACAAACTATTCACCTAATTCTTCTATTTGAAAAACATCCTATTTAAACCTGAATTAACCTTCCCCATACTTGATCTCAAAACTTTGTAAGCGCTTTCTGAATGTGCGAAATGCAATTAAGAAAGCGTTGTGAATATTCATGATCTACGTTAGATTAAATAGACCACCAATCATTTAACTAGACTGTAGTCTGATATTAAACTATACAGGAATATTCTGTCAATTATCATTTGGAGGTTTTTTATGATTGAACCCAGAAAGAAACAGCTTAGGGGAGAAAAGACTCGTGAAAAAATTTTAAAAATATCTTTAAAGCTATTTAGCGAAAAAGGTTATGATAAAGTTACCGTTGACGAGATCGTGAAAAAAAGCGGCACATCAAAAGGGTCATTTTACCAACACTTTTCAGCGAAATCGGACATTTTTTTAGTTAGATTCATAGAAGTCGATGATTACTATCGCGAAGTCTTCCGTTCGTTCCCAGTCGATATGGACGCTACAGAGAAATTGTTTATTTTCATATGCAAATTAATGCGTTTTCTGGAAGAAGAAATGGGCAAAAATTTAATGAAAGTGATTTACAGTTCCGCTTTAGATTCAAAAGAACATACTTACTTTTTGAATTCAAATCGCTCACTCTTCCAAATTATTCGTTCATTAGTTGAAGAGGCTAAAGAACAAAACAACATTGACACTGACCAATCAGTTAACGAAATTTCACAGCTTATCATCCAAAGCCTGATGGGAATCATCTATCATTGGGGATTAAACAACTCAGAACAAAGCTTGGAATCACTTTCCATACCGCTAACCAAAACAATCATTAATGGGCTGAAAACTAAGAACTAATACATAAAACAAAAGATTCATTTTCGGAAAAACTGACATTTAATTCAAATTAACCCCTTTCTCACTGAGTGGTAAGGGTAACTCCATTAGTCTATAAAGTTCATACATTTCATTATTTCAATTGAGTATCAGACATATTAAACAAGGAGTCGAAAGCCAGATATCATGAAACGATTTTTCTTTATCACCCTATATGCACTATTATTTGGATTATCACTGCAGGCTTTTAATTTCAAGCTTGACCACCCTATTGCAGAAGATATCAGCCGGCTGATGCCAGTTAAAATGAAATCGATAAAGGCAGAAGATAGTGAAGAGGCAATCAAGAAGGTTGTTTTGGATGCCGAAAAAAACGATGATCCAATTTCCATTGCCGGAATGCAGCATAGCCAAGGAGGTCAAACGTTATATCCAAACGGGATCCTGCTCGATATGAAGCACTATGATGAAATACTTGATTTGGATGTAAAAGAAAAACTCATCACGGTCCAAAGCGGAGCAACCTGGGCTGTTCTCCAGGAATATATAAACCCATATGGACTTGCACTGAAGGTCAGTCAATCTCAAAACATTTTTACCATTGGCGGTTCTTTGAGCGTTAATGTCCATGGCCGCGATATCCGTCATCATGCCTTGATAGAAACCGTGGAATCTTTTAGATTACTTAACGCAAAAGGACAAATCCTTACAGTGAGCCGCGAAGAAAATTCGGAGCTCTTCCATTCGGTTATTGGCGGGTATGGTTTGTTTGGAGTAATTCTCGATGTAACACTCCACCTTACCGATGACGAACTTTATAAAATTAAAACTAAATCACTCCATTATGATGAATATACGTCGTACTTTAAAAGGGATGTTCTTCAAAACGATGATGTTAAAATGCATCTGGCAAGAATATCCGTTGCTCCTGGCTCCTATTTGGATGAAATGTATGTAACGGATTATTATAGGGCAAATGACCAAACAAAGCTATCTAGCTACAATTCTCTCAAACGGGAAACGATCATTGCCGTGCCTAAATTCTTTCTTGGCCTCTCACGTTATAATGACCGGGGTAAAAAAAGGTTTTGGGAAACTCAAAAATCCTACACGGCCAATATTAATGGTAACTTGGTTTCGAGAAATAATGTGATGCGGTCGGACTCTGCCTTTATGGATTACAGCAACCCATCCAAAACCGAAGTGCTGCAAGAATACTTTGTTCCGATTGATCAATTTGCTGATTATATCGATGATTTAAGAAGAACCTTATCTGATGAGAAAGATTTTAATTTATTAAACATTACAATTCGTTATGTGGAACATAATGATGAATCCCTCATGTCCTATGCCAAGGATGATATGTTCGCTCTAGTGATGCTCATCAATCAAGGGACAGATAACGAAAGTAAGGAAAATACAGGAAGGGTCATCCGTAACATGATTAATGTGACGCTTGACCATAACGGCAGCTACTATTTGCCCTATTATGGGTATCCAACCAAGACACAATTATTTGAAGCGTATCCGCGTACTGAGGAATTCTTTCGATTAAAGAAGAAATATGATCCTGATAATCGCTTCATGAATCTTTTCTATGAGGAGTATCATTCATGAATTATAAACGTTTTGTTTTTTACCAAGGCACTGTTGGAATGGCTGCCAGCATGATTTTCCCTTTTTATATTTTGCTAATCAAAAATGTAGGCACCAGTTATTCGCAATTCGGGTGGGCATATGGAATATTCTCACTGACTGCAGCACTATGCTATCCTTTAATCGGAAAATTCACTGACAGAGACGGTGACAAAGCATTTCTCCTTATCTATTCATGGGGGATGGCACTTATCCTTCTTGCCTTTCCTCTCGCATATGAAATTTGGCATGTATATCTCCTGCAAATCATTATGGGGATACTAGGGGCTGTACAAAAAAACACTGAAAAAACGGTACTTGCAAGATATGTTACAAAGAAAACAGCGGGTGAGGAAATTGGAAACTACCATGTTTGGACATCCATCGGTGCTGCAGCTGCGGTGATTGCAACCGGATATTTAGTCGACTTTTTAACGATTGGCAGTATCTTTTACCTTGCATCCTTAATGTTTGCCTGGAGTGGATTTATCATAATGAAGATGGATAAAAACGCTTCACTATCTAATGCAGAATAAATAAAATATAAGCATTTATTACTGGTTAGCGCTAATAAATCAGTTACCTTTAGTAGAAGAAGCATCTGCATTAACCTCAGCAGATGCTTCTTCTACTATATAAATCATTTGCGGATCAAAAACAAAAAATGATCTTACAAAGATATATTAAACCTGCTCCCCTTTTCTCAATTTAGTTTCGTTAAATATACGTATTCTAAACTTTCTGCGTTTATTAGTACAATTAAAGATAACGGACCAGAGCACATATAATAAAATACTACTTTCTTATCAACTTGGTTATTGTTTTTCCGTCTAAAAAAACTAATGACATCATAATTATGCCCATTCCAATCAACTGATGAATAGACAACGCTTCATGTAAAAAGAAAAAGCCTAAAATCATTCCAATGACCGGCACTATATAATTACTATATGAAGTAAATAATGCGCCTTCTTGCCGAATCAGCCTATTAAATAATGCATAAACAACACCTGCATGGAAAATGCCTAAAATCGCTAAATAGATAGATTGAGATCGTGCTAAATCCAATTTGAAAGATTGCTCAAACAAAAGGGACATGGGAATGAGCAATGCACTGGCAATCAGTAATACATTTCTCATATGAATAACAGAAGATCCCTCGTTTAATTTCTCCATGAAAATCAATGATAATCCAAAACTCATGGCAGCCAATATCAATAGGATGTTACCCTGAATACTGTTAGTGAGGTCTTGGAATCCTTGTGTTGGCCAGGAAAGGAAGACAATACCTGCAAATCCGGATAGGATACTTGTAATCTCCGGCCTTGTGCTTTTTCTTTTGAAAAATGCTAGTAAAAAGAGGATGGTAAATATAGGAACCATCCCAATCAGCACCGCTGCGATACTGCTAGGCACCGATTTCTGGCCTTGTGCAATAAACACGAATGGTAGTACAACCTCGAAAAAAGCAATGATTATATACCATTTATAATAACTCCTAGGTACTCTTCGCTCTTCTTTTGCTAAAAAAAAACCAATGAAGAGTAAACAGATACCGCCGATACATGCTTTGATAGCTGACAATGTAATAACCCCAACATTTTCTATAACTAATGCAATAAAGAAGAATTGAGATCCCCATATACCACTAATCAAGAGTAACAACACATATTTATTCATTCACTTTACCTCCCTTTTCAGCAATGGATCGACAATAGTCTTACTAATATGCTTTGATTGAATTCCACCAAAATAATTCGTGCCGATTACCCCAACAAGAATAATGATTGCACCTATAATATGATAATAATGAATCGATTCATGTAAGAAACTCACCCCTGCTATAATCGTAATCAATGTCGCTAAATTACTAAAAACGCTCATTTTAGATGCTGGTAATATAGATAATGCATAGTTTGATAAAAAAGCGGTAAGCAGTGACGATAATACCCCAAGATATACGATTGATATGAGGAATGCACTACTTGTGAAGGGTAATAAAAAGCTACTTATAGATTGGTTAATTATATGGTTGATGATGGCCATACTATTAAAAGTCACAAATCCAAAGAATGTCATCACATAAGTTAACATAAATAGTGAATATTGCTTTGTTACCTTCCTCGCTACCACATTATAGAAAGCGGCGGCAATCGAGGATAATAAGATTAGGATCGTTCCTTTCAAACTGTGAGCCGCAAGTTGCAAGTCATTCATGACAAAGATAAAGATAACCCCCATCACAGAAAAATAAAGGGAAATTTTTTGACCTTTGCCTGCATATTCTTTCAAAAATAATGAAGCTGATAATAACGTGAAAATTGGTATGGTCGCTTGGATAATACCCGCTTCTGAAGATGAGGTATATACGAGCCCAAATACTTGAAATGTAAAGAATAAAATTGGATAAAGGAACACTAACGGAAGAATTTTCAAAGTATCGGTTGCGCTCATTTTCACTGATGTCCTCCGATACAGCTTAATAATTATCGCGATCAAAAAAGCCATCGTAAATCGATGTGCCAATGTATCTAACGGACTCGCTTCCATTAATGATATTTTTGTAAAAATAAATGAAAATCCAATAACAAAGGCATATAGTATCGCCGCAATATAGGCTTTTTTATGTTCTGGCATATTGAATAAATCCTCCTTTTCAACACCCGGCCGGTTGTTAGTATCGTATTAAAAGTTCCACTACGATACAATACAAATAAGAAGCATCTGTAACGGTACAGTTTTTAGGAGGTATTCATGTTAAAATACGTAGCTTTGTGTAATGAATTTGAATCTCTCATCCAGAATGGACAGCTCAAAGCGGGGTTTAAACTCCCATCGATTCGTCAATTAAGCGAACAACATCAATGTAGTAAAAGTACAGTTTTGAAAGCTCTGCAAGAATTGGAAAAGAAGCATTTAATCTACGCGGTTCCTAAAAGTGGATATTATGTCGTTCAAAAAGTATTTGATGGTAAAAGTGAACCAACAGAAGAAATCGACTTTGTTACTTCCGCTCCCGCTTGGCATCAATTTCCGTATCATGACTTTCAACATTGCATCAACAAAGCCATCGATACCTATCAGCAGGAATTGTTTATCTATGGCACTCCAAAAGGACTACCCTCTTTAATAAAAGTGATACAAAAACAATTAGAGCAGTATCAGGTTTTCGCCAAAGAAGAACAGATTTTCATTACTTCTGGCGTGCAACAAGCACTTTCCTTATTAACGTTCATCCCTTTTCCAAATGAACGTACCCATATACTTGTTGAACAGCCTAGTTATCATCTATTTGTGGAACAATTGAAAGCGTACGAGATTTCCGTGCTAGGAATCCAACGAACTGCAGAAGGTATTGATTTAGAGGAATTAGAGCGGATTTTTAGCAGTCAGGAAATTAAATTCTTTTATACGATGCCTCGTTTCCATAATCCGTTAGGGACTTCTTACTCTAAAAAGGACAGAGAAGAGATACTAAAACTTGCTGTAAAGTATGGTGTCTATATTGTAGAAGATGATTATTTAGCAGATTTCGAAGAGAATATGAAGGTAGACCCCATTTTTTCCGGTGATACTCATCAAATGGTCATTTATTTAAAAAGCTTCTCTAAAATAATGTTTCCAGGACTACGTATAGGTGTTGCCGTATTACCTAAACCATTAGCGGTCAGCTTCCAACTATATAAAAGAACAGCTGATATTGACAGTTCCATGATTTCACAAGCAGCCTTGGAAATCTACATAAAAAGCGGAATGTTTGAACGCCATAGAAACAAGGTACGGCTCTCCTATTTAGGGCGTGCAAACTTGCTATATGATGCTCTAGAAAAGTACTCTACACCAGGCTTTTATCGCCCAGCATCAATATGTATGAATGCACATATCGTACTGCCTCATCGTTTAAATAGTGCTCACCTCATCAAAAACTTACAAAATCAACAAGTACTGGTAGAGACTATAGGTCAAAATTATATAGATGGCTTTCACCAGGAAAAAATATTAAAACTAAACGTGTCCAATACAAATATACAAAAGCTTGACCAAGGAATAGCTCTTATTTTTAAAGAATTGAATAAAAAGCAAAATTATTACTTATAAAACTTTAGGTATAGTCACTTTCCACACAGTGCAATAAACAAAAAATAGTGAAAATATTTTATCTTATTGTAAAACAAAAAAATATGGGCAAATGAGCACAAATAAAAAGAGCCAATTAGAATTGGCTCTCAACAAAGTTGCTATTATCAGTCCTCTTTATTTATAAAATTTTATACGATCTTCAAGTGGTTTGAATTCTTTATCGCCCGGTTGAGCTGTTGGATTTCCAAATGGCATTTGTGCAATCAATTTCCAATTACTTGGAACATCCCATTCTTTTTTCACATCTTCATCAATTAGAGGATTATAATGCTGTAAAGTTGCTCCCAATCCTTCTGCTTCAAGTGCAGTCCAAACAACTAATTGATGCATGCCTGATGTTTGTTGTGACCAGATTGGAAAGTTATCGGCATAAGTTGCAAATTGTTCTTGAAGTGATTTCACAACAGATTCATCTTCAAAGAATAATACTGAACCATATCCCGCTTTAAAGGAATCCATTTTTTGTTGAGTGCCAGAGAAATCTCCATCACCAACCGCTTTCCTTAAAGCTTGCGTCGTAATATCCCATAATTTATCATGCGCCGATCCTGTCAAAACAACCAGGCGGGAAGATTGGGAATTAAAAGCCGATGGCGTATGTTTTACCGCAAATTCAACAATTTCTTTAATTTTCTCATCCGATACTTGGACTTCTTTATTGATTCCATAATATGAACGTCTCTCTTTAATGGCCGTGTAAAAATCTTTTGTCATGAGTCATTCCTCCAGTGTATTATTCTATATCAAATGATTATTCCATTTTTTATTTCTACCTGTTTTAGTATGGGCATAAACCAACTTATCATTCGCTAAAGATTGTCAATTATTCTTTAATGATTTCCTTGGTGCTTCGTACTGTATCAATGGGACGGACCAACTTTTCGATTTGGTCCCTTTTCGGTTCTAAGAACGGTGGTAAAGATAACTTTTCCCCAAGCGTTTCATACGGCTCATCCCCCATAAATCCAGGACCATCCGTGGCAAACTCGAATAAAATTTGCGGCGCCACTCGCACGTAAAGCGACTCAAAAAAGTGACGATCAACATAACCAGACGTATGAAATTGGAAGCTTTCCATTCGTTTGATCCATTCTTCCAGAACGGAACGGTCTTCAACACGGAAGGCTGTATGGTGAACAGTCCCAAAACCCTGCCGTGACTGAGGAAGGATCGAATTATGCTCGACAATCACTTGTGCACCATTCCCACCTTCCCCTACTTCAAATAAGTGAAATGATCCTTCCTTGTCTATTTCTTTGAATAATAGAACTTTTTCCATCATTTCTTTAAAGTAATCGAAGTTGGCGATCCGTATGAAAATTGGTCCTAATCCTGTAATAGCGTATTCAAGAGGAATCGGTCCTTTTTGCCAAGGAATCCCAGCTGCAACTCCTTCATCATTTTCGTCTGAGATCAATTGATATTGCTGATCATCAAAATCCACAAATGTTAAGATCTTTTTTCCAAATTGTTCTTGGATTCCTGTATTCCTTACTTCTAAGCGGTCGAAGCGCTTCACCCAATACTCCAATGCCGCATCATTCGGTACACGGAAGGATGTTTTTGAAATCTCATTAGTCCCATGTACTCCTTTAGGAATACCAGGAAAATCGAAGAATGTCATGTCAGTACCTGGACCGCCAACATCGTCGGCAAAAAACAGGTGATAGGTTTGGATATCATCTTGGTTAACTGTTTTCTTGACTAAACGCATGCCTAATATATATGTGAAAAATTCATAATTCTTTTCTGCACTACTTGTTATGGCCGTTACGTGGTGTATACCTTTTAATCCATTCATAAATTATTCCTCCCATTAAAACGATTCAAATTTTGGCTGTTCAGCTTTTCATTAATCCCCTATAATTTTCCTTCAAGAAGAGGTAGGTTATTCATTAAAGACGTTTGTTATAAGGTTTTACATACATTTTATTATCTCGAATTAAATTATCTTTACTTAAGGATAATTTATCATGAATACTATTCACTGTCAATAACATTATCTCAAATTAATATATCTCAAAATCAAAATATTTTCAGGCAAAAAAAACACCACTGTCAATTTTCCTTTCTATAATAGGAGAAATTGATTCTAAATATTCTTCGAAAGAATATCCATTCTAAAGCAAATTCCATTCTTTATATGGGTTAATGTCTATATCTATAAATGCGGCAAAGACAATCAATCACTTCTTTTGCAAAAGAATCAGAATTAAGTAAAACTATTAATGTGTTTCATTACGAAAGCCCCCAGAAAAAACAAAATCTTTACGTGAGGGCTATTTCGTTTTGGTTTCTTATTTTACGTGATGCAATTTCTCTTGTTTTCCGGATGAAGAGTTTGTGCCATCATTTTCTTTTGACTTCTTAGAAGAAAGATAAACTCCTGCGAAAATAATCAACAGGCCAATAATTACATTAGGATTTATCGCTTCTCCAAGCAAGACATACCCCCAAACCATAGCGGTTGCAGGAATAAGGTATGTAACCGATGCGGCTAACTCTGGGCTGCCATTTTTATTGATGTAGAAATAGATCAGCTGGCCAAGCCCAGAGCCAAAGCACCCAAGACCGACTATGGCGAAAATCGTCAGCGGTTCCATCAACATCAGTGGATTAATCGGCTCTGTTATTAGCATCCCGATCAAACCGATAACGGCACCCGTGAGCAGCGTAAACACCGTAATGACCAATATGCTGGTACTGGAAAGAAACCTTTTGGTAAAATGACCGGCAAATCCATAACAGATGGACGCTAGCAGCATTGTCCCAATCCCGATGAATTCCTTTCCAAAAAGCTGACCGATTTGAAAATCCATCAATACTAGAATTCCGAAAAAACCAATTAGAATGCCCATCCATTGTCGAGCGGTTAGAACGTATGAAAAAATGATAAATCCGATGATCCCCGTCCAGATGGGAGTGGTTGCATTTAGAATCGATGCCGTGCTGCTGTTAATCTCTGTTTCACTTAAAGATATTAATCCCCATGCTAATCCGCAATTGAAGATTCCGACAACGACCAGTGCTTTCCACGGCAATTTCCAGTTGATTTCCCTGCGCTTCCACCATAAAATGGGAAGCAGAACAACGGCACCCGCAAAACAGCGGAGAAACACAATGCCCCAAATGCCCGCTGACGGGAGCATCCACTTCATAAAAACAAATGATAAACCCCATATCAAACTAAGACCGATTAAAGCCCCGTATAATCGAAGCATGATGTTCCCCCTTCCTACATTCCTATTATGACAAACATTGTTAGAGATTTCATATAAAATCTTGCTATATATATAAGATGAACTTGAAATTTTTTTCTGCCAAAATCGAAACAACACCCTATAAAGGCAAGATAAAGATGTCTTAAAAAACTAAAGAGGCTTGAGTTCATTAAAGAAGGCAAGCCAGTGTCCAGGCTTGCCTTCTTCTGAAAAATGAAGTAAAAAACGCAGCTTGTTATTTCGTTTCTTCAGCCTACCACCCGTTTAAATTCCGTGCTAAAGTTTAGTTTGTCACCTAATAAATCAAGTGATTACTATGTTTTTACTTTTATATCACTTCAGGTTTCAACTTAACTGTTCATACTTTTGGTCAAGTTCACGGACATCCTTGGGGATTTCCTTAATTGATTTTTCATCGGCATGATCAATCACGGGAACAAACAAAGCATCCCCCAGATGGAGGATGCTTTGTTTGTTCTATTTTAAGGTTCGTTCAGTAGGCAACCAGGTCCCGCAGTGCCTTTTCCACTTTTTCAGGATTAACCATGAAGGATTTCTCTAATGATGGTGAATATGGCATTGCTGGAACATCCGGACCCGCAAGTCTCATGATTGGGGCATCGAGATCGAAAAGGCAGTTTTCTGCAATGATCGCCGATACTTCACTAATGATGCTCCCTTCCTTATTATCCTCAGTAATCAATAGGACTTTTCCTGTTTTAGATGCAGCTTCCATAATGGCTTCTTGATCTAATGGATAAACGGTTCGTAAATCAAGTATATGAACAGATATGCCATCACTGGCCAGCCTTTCAGCTGCCTGAAGCGCAAAGTGAACACAAAGTCCGTATGTAATCACTGTAACGTCCTCGCCTTCACGTTTTACATCCGCTTTACCAATGGGTAAAACATAATCATCATTCGGCACTTCTTCTTTAATTAGGCGATAGGCTCGTTTATGTTCAAAGAAAAGGACTGGGTCATCATCACGAATGGCTGCTTTCAATAACCCTTTCACGTCATAGGGTGTAGAGGGCATGACAATTTTAAGTCCCGGTTGATTGGCAAAAATGGCTTCAACGGATTGTGAATGGTATAACGCCCCATGTACTCCCCCACCGTAGGGAGCTCTGATGACGATAGGGCAATGCCAGTCATTATTGGAGCGATAACGGATTTTTGCAGCTTCTGAAATGATTTGGTTGATTGCAGGCATGATAAAATCAGCGAATTGCATTTCCGCAATCGGCCTCATTCCATACATGGCCGCACCGATGCCGACTCCTGCGATTGCGGATTCAGCAAGCGGGGTATCAATGACACGCTGTTCACCGAATTGATCGTATAACCCTGAAGTCGCTTTAAAAACTCCGCCTTTTATCCCTACGTCCTCACCTAAGACAAATACACGGGAATCACGTTCCATTTCTTCCCGCATCGCCATTATCACGGCATCTATATAAGATATCACTGCCATCTTCTTTCCTCCTTACCTTTCTGCGTAAACGTATTTTGAGAGCGTGTCTTCATTCGCAAATGGAGCATTTTCCGCATAGTCCGTCGCTTCGTTCACAACTTCCATTATTTCCTCGTTCATTTGTTTCTCCATTTGATCATCCATGATTCCTGCTTCTTTTAAATAGGCACCGAAAGTGATGATCGAATCTATTTTTTTTGCCTCCGACACTTCATCAGGCGACCTGTATTGACTATCATCATCATCGCTTGAGTGTGGTGTAAGCCTGTATGAAACCGTTTCGATTAAGCTTGGTCCTTCACCACGCCTGCCTCTCTCGGCCGCTTCTTTCACCACCCGGTATACTTCGATCGGGTCATTTCCATCAACCGTCACTCCTGGCATGCCATAACCAATGGCCCGGTCCGACACTTTCTCGCAAGCCAATTGCTTTTCAATAGGTACGGAAATGGCATACTGATTATTCTCGCACATCAAGATAACAGGAAGTTTATGTACACCTGCGAAATTTGCTCCTTCATGGAAATCACCTTGGTTTGATGAACCCTCTCCGAATGTAACGAATGAAACAATATCTTTTCCTTCCATTTTTGCAGCGAGTGCAATCCCCACTGCATGTGGCACTTGAGTGGTAACTGGCGAAGATCCCGTCACGATGCGATTCTTTTTTTGCCCAAAATGCCCAGGCATTTGACGCCCGCCTGAATTTGGATCTTCTGCTTTTGCAAAACTTGATAACATCAAATCCCTGGCGGTCATCCCAAACGCGAGCACCACTCCGAGATCCCGATAATAAGGAAGGATATAATCCTTTTCACGATTCAATGCAAATGCAGCCCCCACTTGAGCTGCTTCTTGCCCTTGACAAGAAACGACAAATGGAATTTTTCCAGATCTGTTCAACAGCCACATCCGTTCATCCACTCGTCTTGCCAACAACATAATTCTATACATTTCAAGCACCTGCTCATCACTCAGTCCTGCCTGTAGATGACGATTTTTATCCATATGTCATCATCCCTCCTAATACCTAATAATTAAAACATTCCCCCGTTAAAACCAGAATGTTTTCCTCATACTGGCACCTTATTTAAAATGGGGCTCTGTATCACAAATTACCAATCTTTCTTATTAACTGTTTGTTTGTCTCGCAAACTTAAATCCTGTTATGTATCTACGGAAGAAAAGTTGCCATTTAACACCCGTACATTCTCATTTGCGTTATCATCTACTATTATTACCTGGTACTAACTCAATATTATCCTAACACTTTTCAGTTCACATTTTCAAGTTAATTTCACATTGTATGATTTGTTTTCACGCGAAAGCCTCGCCTGACTTTAAAACTCATTTCCTTGTATGCACCAAAGCTAATGACCCCCGGGGTGTTGAAGTTGTTTTTTTGTTGACTAAGCGGAAAAATAGAAGTAAATTAAAATGATTCATAAAATTAAATGTTCAAAATGGAACAGTTTAAAAAAGAAAGAATGGTGATGTTGAGTGGAGAATGAAAAACAATTAATGCGTTCCGTACAACTATTGCGTTCATTTTGGAACGTGCAGAAAAATATAATGCGGTTCGTTCAAAAGACAGCCTCAGAAAATGGATTAACAGTTCCTCAATATTCCATTTTGATGACAATTACCCTTTACAAAGAGACCACTCAAAAAAATGTCGGGGAGAAAACATTTCTTCCCAAAAGCACCTTGAGCCAAGCGGTCGATGGTCTCGTTCGCACAGGCATGCTCCATCGTGAGCATGTGGAGGGAAACCGGCGTGAGATTCAGTTGTCAATCACCGATCAGGGGGAAAATTTATTAAAAACGATTCATTTTCACGAAGGAAGCATTCACCAAGTCTTTCAAACAGCCATTGAAACGCTTTCCGAAGAACAGTTTGAAAATTTACTAGAAACGCATCTTCAAATTACAAACTTTTTAGAAGCACAAGCAACCGAACAGGGAGAGTGTACAAAATGATAAAAATACTGAAAAATTTATCCGTTTATAAGTGGATTATTTCAGCAGTTATCGGTCTGGTTTTTATTCAATCGATGTCGGACCTCTTTTTGCCTACACTAATGGCTGATATTATTGACAAAGGTGTCGTTCTAGGAGACACTCCTTACATTTGGAAAATCGGTGGTTTGATGCTGTTGGTTTCCGCACTTGGCGCTTGTGCATCCATAATCGCAAGCTACTATTCGTCCAAAGCGGCTATGGGAATGGGACGCGATCTCCGCCTGAGAGTCTTTAATCATGTTGAAAAATTTTCGTTACAAGAATTTGATGCAGTCGGTACGGCATCATTGATTACAAGGACGACCAATGATATAACACAAGTCCAGCAAGTGGTTATCATGATGCTTCGCATGGTTATCAGTGCACCTATCATGTTAATCGGCGGAGTGATCATGGCTGTTTCCATGGATGCAAAATTATCTCTTGTCATTGTTGTCACAATGCCTTTATTGATTGGGTCAATCTTGCTTATTCTATATAAAGGTGTGCCTCTCTTTCAAACGGTGCAAAAAAAATTAGACCGGTTGAACCTTGTATTACGAGAAAATTTAACTGGTATTCGCGTCATTCGTGCCTTCAATCGTGAAACACAAGAGAAAGAACGTCTTAAGAAAGCGAATAAAGAATTGACCGATGTCTCGATCAAAGTCAATAAAATCATGGCCTTCATGATGCCTGTAATGATGCTTGTAATGAACTTGACGGTTGTTGGTATCATTTGGTTTGGTGGAGTTCGTATTGATAACGGCGGTATGCAGATCGGGGACTTAATGGCATTTATCCAATATGTTATGCAAATTATGTTCGCACTCGTTATGGCATCCATGATGTTCGTTATGGTTCCACGAGCGGCCGTGTCGGCAAAAAGGATAAACGAAGTCCTTGACATGAAACCTTCATTCCTAGATGAGGGGACAGAAAAGGCAGATCGTGAACACGGTACACTTGAATTTGAAAATGTGACGTTCAGTTACCCAGGAGCAGAAGAACATGCATTATCGGATATTAGTTTTTCTGCAAGTCCTGGTGAAATCACCGCAATAATCGGTGGAACAGGTTCAGGGAAAACGACGCTGGTCAATTTGATCCCTCGCTTCTATGATATTTCAAGTGGAACGATTCGCGTCAATGGTGTTGATATTCGTAAGTCATCACAAGATGAAGTTCGTTCAAAAATTGGCTTTGTACCACAAAAGGCTGTCCTCTTTACAGGTACTATCTCTGAAAACATTCGCTTTGGAAAACAAACAGCTACACAAGCTGAAGTTGAGCATGCGGCTCGGATCGCGCAAGCGGAAGATTTTATCAGCAACATGAAAGGCGGCTATGAGGCAGAAATCGAACAAGGCGGTTCAAACCTATCAGGAGGGCAAAAACAACGGCTTTCGATTGCACGGGCACTCATTCGGAAACCCGATATTTATATATTCGATGATAGTTTTTCTGCACTTGACTTCAAGACGGATGCCAACCTTCGCGCAGCCCTGAAAGATGAAACGAAAAATTCGACGGTATTACTCGTTGCACAGCGTGTCAGTACGGTGGTGGACGCTGACCGAATCATTGTGTTAGACGAAGGCAAAATTGTAGGTATGGGTACACACCAAGAGTTGCTTAGTACAAACGACATTTACCGTGAAATCACCTTATCACAGCTCACAGAGGAGGAAATTGCATGAGTAATCAAAAAAAACCTCAAGGCGGCGGTCAGGTTGGGCATGGTCCTGGTGGCGGTAACATGATGATGATGGGTCAAAAAGCAAAAGATTTTAAAGGAACACTAAAACGTCTATTGGGCTATTTAAAACCGCGGCGCAACAAATTGATTTCCGTGTTCTTCGCTGCAATCATGAGTACGATTTTTATGATTGTTGGACCAAAGATCATGGGAAATGCAATTACAGAATTATTCGAAGGAGCTTACGGGAAATTCCAGGGAATACCAGGAGCAGCTATTAACTTTGATAAAATTGGCCAAATCCTTCTACTCCTTGCCGGACTTTATGCTTTAAGCAGCCTTTTCAACTATGTACAACAATACATTATGTCAAGTGTTGCACAAGACACGGTATATGATCTTCGAGAAGATGTGAACGAAAAGCTCGAGAAACTTCCACTTAAATATTTTGAAGGACGTCCAAACGGAGAAACACTTAGCCGAATGACAAATGATATTGATACAATCGGGAGCACCCTTCAGCAAAGCTTAACGCAGTTCATCACATCAATCGTAACGATTTTGGGGATTATCATCATGATGCTTTCGATAAGCCCGTTATTGACATTAATCTCGATAGTCAGCTTACCTTTGTCAATATTTGCAATCCGGCCTATTTTAAAAAGATCCCAAAAATATTTTGCCGATCAACAGCGTAAACTCGGACAATTAAATGGTCACATTGAAGAGATATATACCGGCCATCAAGTCGTTAAAGCATTCGGATATGAAAAAAAGGCGAGTGCCCAGTTTACTGCGGTTAATGAAGAATTGTATAAAGCGGGAAGCAAAGCCCAGTTTATATCGGGTATCATCATGCCCGTGATGTTCTTTATCGGAAATTTGAGCTATGTCCTCATCAGCGTTGTTGGCGGAATATTGGTAACGCAACGTTCGATTTCAATTGGTGACATTCAAGCATTCATCACATATTCAAAGCAGTTCACCCAGCCAATCACACAAACGGCTAACATCGCTAACATTATTCAGTCGACGGTTGCAGCCGCTGAGCGTGTTTTTGAACTACTTGATGAAGAAGAGGAAATGAAAGAACAAACCACAGCTAATATAAAAAGGGCAAATGGTGCTGTCTCATTTGAACATGTGGACTTTGGATATGGGGAAGAAATGTTAATTGAAGATATGAACATCGATGTCTTGCCTGGACAGACGGTTGCAATTGTTGGACCGACTGGTGCTGGAAAAACAACTATGATAAATCTCTTGATGAGATTTTATGAACTCAATGGCGGAAAGATTAATATTGATGGTCTTGATACACGGACTATGTCACGGAATGATCTTCGAAAGAATTTTGGTATGGTACTTCAAGATACCTGGCTCTTTAATGGTACGATTAAAGAAAATATCGCTTATGGCAAAATTGGAGCAACTGATGAAGAAATTTTTGCAGCTGCCCGCACTGCACATGCCGACCATTTCATTCGGACACTGCCAGATGGTTATGAGACAATCTTAAACGAAGAAGCTTCGAACATCTCACAAGGCCAAAAGCAGCTTTTGACAATCGCCCGAGCTGTTCTAGCAGATCCACCAATCATGATATTGGATGAAGCGACGTCTAGTGTGGACACTCGGACAGAAGTCTTTATCCAAAAGGCCATGAACCGACTGATGGAAGGACGAACTAGCTTTGTCATTGCCCACCGTCTCTCAACGATTAAGGATGCAGATTTGATTCTTGTTATGGATCAAGGAAAAGTGATAGAGAAGGGAACGCATTCAGACCTTTTAAAGGAGAATGGTTTCTATGCAGAGCTATACAATAGTCAGTTCACTGAAAATGTAGCTGGATAATAAGAAAGAGGCTCAATTTCCAATCGAAATCGAGCCTCTCTTTTATAATGTATCAATACCCCCTTTTATTTCCCTTTTTCACAAATTCCCAATCTACCTCTATATTTTTTCTTACCCTTTGAAGAAGATGAAACATCGTTTCCGTTTCTTCCAAAGAAAATCCAGATAATGCAACCTTGTCGGTATACTCTCCTTCTTTTTTCAAAAAGGGATAGACCTTTTCACCTTTATCAGTAGCATATAACTTTTTAATTTTTTTGTTTTCCTCATCATTTTTCTTTTCGATAAAACCTTGTATTTCTAGTTTTTTAATGGCACGAGCCGCTGTCGTTCGGTCAACCTTTATCATTTCTGCCAACTTTTCTTGAATGATTCCTGGATTTTCACATATTCGAACAAGATACAAATACTGCCCTTTTGTAAGGTCAAATTCTTTAAATTCGATATTACTTATAGAGTCCAATGCCCTTGCTATCATTCCAATTTCACGGAGTATTTCCTTCATTAAAAAAGCCCCTGACTTTTTTGTTGTATTTACAACAAAAATAATTTCATTTATACTAAAAAAGGATATACATTTATTATGACTTGTCTTTTTAAATAAATCTAGAAAAGGGATGAAGAACATTGGATTCAAAAAGAATAACTACAGAAAATGATTTAAAAATAGCCTTTCATATCAGAAAAGAAGTATTTGTAGATGAACAAGGCTTCCAATTAGAAAGTGAATTTGATGAATTTGATTCACTTAATTCTTTATCTGAACACATATTAGTCTATTATAATGAAAAACCAGTCGGAACTGGAAGGTTAAGAGTTGTTGATGGTTTAGGTAAATTGGAGAGAATTTGCATCTTAGAGCCTTACCGTAAATTTGGTCTTGGAAAAATAATAATAAAAACGTTAGAAGAAATTGCAAAGGAAAAGGAAATCTCCCGGGTTAAATTACATGGGCAAACACAGGCAGAGGGCTTTTATAAAAAACTCGGTTATCAGACTTCATCTGATGTCTTTATGGAAGATGGCGGTCCACATCTTTTGATGATAAAAGAATTAGTTAATGAATAAGTGTGTTAAATATGAGTAAAACAAATATAAACCTCTATCTGATGGGGATCATACTATAAACCCTTGGTTGTTCTTTTACCATAAAATCAGACCTTGGAACATCCATTTGGTCGGGCTTTCCATACAAGTCGGCCTTACTCTCGGTTAACTGTGTTTTTTACTTGTATTAACAAACATATAAAGAAATTGGCTGGAATGAGTCCGGTTCAATACCGTCTTCACTCCAGCCAATTGACTGCTTAGTATAAATTCTAACTTTTTGGGGACACACCATTTTAACGTCCTACTTCGCTGTTACCTTGAATTGGGACACTTCTACTGTTCCCCTATTCCATCAAGATTCTCTGACCCAAAGTTATCGAGCAATGCACGCACTTCATCTGTTGACTTTGTGCTCATTAATTGATTTCTTAATTCACTTGCCCCTCGAAACCCACGGACATATATCTTAAAAAAGCGATGAAGAGCCTTGAACGGACGTAGCTCTAATTTTGAATATTTATCATGGAGATCCAGATGCAACCTTAAGAGATCAAGCAATTCCTTACTACTATGATCTTTCGGCTGCTTTTCAAAGGCAAATGGATTATTGAAAACACCACGCCCAATCATAATCCCATCAATACCGTATTGATGAGCGAGTTTTAAGCCAGTTTGACGGTCAGGGATATCCCCATTGATCGTCAAGAGTGTATCTGGTGCCACCTGGTCACGAAGTTTCTTGATCTCCGGGATTAGTTCCCAATGAGCATCTACTTTGCTCATTTCCTTTCTTGTACGCAGATGAATGGAAAGATTAACAATGTCTTGTTTCAATATGTGTGTTAGCCAGTCGTGCCATTCGTCTACATCCGTGTAACCAAGCCTTGTCTTTACACTTACGGGCAATCCTCCCGCTTTTGCTGCTTGTATTAAATCTGCTGCAACTTCTGGACGACGGATAAGGCCACTTCCCTTCCCATTCTGTGCCACATTAGGTACAGGACAGCCCATATTGATATCCACTCCCCGATAGCCTAGTTTCGCCATACCAATACTCATTTGCCGAAAGTATTCAGGCTTATCCCCCCATATATGGGCTACCATTGGTTGTTCATCCTCTGTAAAAGTCAAACGCCCACGCACACTATGGATGCCCTCTGGGTGACAATAACTCTCCGTGTTTGTAAACTCTGTAAAAAACACATCAGGTCTGGCTGCTTCACTCACTACATGACGAAAAACAACATCCGTCACATCTTCCATTGGTGCCAGTATAAAAAATGGTCGTGGTAAATCACGCCAAAAATTATCTATCATATTCAAATTCAAATCCTCTCATTATGGATACCGGGCCAACCCCCTAAAAAGCAAAATGTCTCTGCTTCCTTTACACTTATACCATGATTAAGCACTTTTTATCAAATTGATTGGAAATGTTTATTTTAACTTCACAATCTCTGTACTACCAAAATATCTCCTGCTAAAATCCACCCCATCAACCAGCATTCCACTGTTCGAGTTAAAATAAAGTTTTGCTAAAAAGACTGAAAAGAAAATTGGCAGAACACTGGATTGAAAAGGGTTTAACCGTAAAAGACCCCGAAATCGCAAAAGTACTTTTTAACGAAATCAGGGTCGAACTGGCAAATGTTTATTTTAACTAGCAAGAGCATTTTTTAATTAGACATCTTTAATTCCAAATCCGTCACGACTTCAACATGTGTGTATGCAGAAAGTAATTGCCTGGCATGCGGGCCAATCTCCTTCAACGGCTACAAAAGTGAACCCTTTTTCTTGAATCAGTTTTTTTGTTATTTCAACTCGGGCCGTGTAAAACTCGGATGTTCCATGTGATGCCTCACCCTGCAAAACAAATTTTGAATTATTAACTTGTTGAACGAGCTTATCCCAATCTGCTTCACTTGTAAGCTTGACTGATTGTTCGATTATTGACTGAATGCCCTGTTTTTCCTCCTTGTTCTTTTACGAACATTATCGTTTGTATTCAGCATTATAAGAATTTGAACCTGCGTGTATAGACAGTAAAGTATCAGCGTATCCTACCATACGATTTATAAGTTCATCACAAATTGAGTAAACCAGCTGAAAATTTTCCACCTCAAATAGAACAGGATCATCCAGAATGACTGTTGTGTTAATGAACATATCTTTGTTTCCATATAGATTGTAGTGAACGATGGCCTTTCCAGCAGCTCCTCCAGTAACTGGACCATTAAAGCCGGGAATGAAAACAAACCATTCTTCAGCCGTAGCAGACCTGAAGTTTTTTATGAAAGACATTCGCTCGGTTACCTTCATGATCTTTTTTAACTCTTCCGGTTTTATATCCTTGATCTTGTTCATTCCATTGCCACCCTTAACACCATGTTAATAATCTTCCGTTATATATTTTCCTTAAGGGACTCATCCTATAAATATTATTATGAAATAGTCGAACACGTACACTGAAAAAAGGGTCATTAAATACATAAAACATAATACAAGTAGACTTTTAATAGATGCCGATAATCATGGAACTACTGCATATAATGATTATTTTTGGGGTATCAAAAGAGGGAAGATAAATTCCCGGATTGGGTAGGACTGGTCTGGAGTGGAGGGGTTGCTCATGGAAAAGATGAATCGGGGAATTTTAACGGCGCTGTCGGCGATCGGCATTGCGCAAGGACTGAAAATTTTAACCCATAATAAGCTGACGGGAAAGTGGGACTTGAAGCAGGCTTTCACAACAGGTGGCATGCCTAGTTCACACTCTGCTGGTGTGGCCGCACTGGCATCCTATGTGGCAGCGAATAAAGGCTGGCTGCATACGGAAACATCGCTGGCGACAGTGTTTGGCGTGATTGTGATGTATGATGCTCAGGGGATTCGGCGCCATACAGGCGAAATTGCTAAACTGGTAAATGATCTTGAAGATAATATGGCGAAATTTTCTGGTGAGTTTCCGAGCTTCGAGTATGTGGAGCGTGATAAAGAACTGAATGAATTGTTGGGACATCAGCCTGTGGAAGTGGGAGCAGGTGCGCTGCTTGGAGTTGTACTTGGCCTTATTTCGGCTAAATTGGAGGATGGCAAGCCCTCCAAAACCAAACGTCTGAAAACAGTGGACAGGCCTTGATATTCAAGATCTTGAAGTAAGATATATTTTGATCATAACAATAGATTAAATATGCCTATGTTATCATTTTATATATAATTACTTTAATTAATGGAGTTTTTAAACGGCTCAAAACCGACTAAATTGATCTAAATGATTTCAGAGACGAAAATGACCTAAGCCTCTCTGCTTCTTAGAAAGGCTTAGGTCATTTCATGTCCCCAAAATCAATTTTTCCGGGACATTTTCATAGCGAATGAGTACATATCCGATCGGAATAATCCTTTATAATATTCTACTAAGTTACCATCAGAATCAAAAATCATCCGTTCTGTAATCAGCAAACACATCGTTTCTGTTATACCTAAATGTTCAGCATCTTCTTTAGTTGGAAAGCCACAGGTTATAATTTGTTCCGCTTCACAAAAGTTAATGTTCAGATCACCTTCGAGTGCGTCATACAATACGGTGGTACTTAAATCGAATTTCGTCAATTTTTTCCCTAGGTCCAAAGAATAATAATGCAATTCAATGGCTATGGGGACATCTCCCTGTAACCGCAACCTCTTAATATGGTATGATTCATCTTCAAAGCCATTTGCATCAGCTATATTTTCAGGTGTCATTACACGGCCATGGTCTAGTAATTCAATCCCCATACTTTTAGTGGTTTCAGTGAAACTTATCATCTTTAGCCATTCCTGGACAGGTTTAAGGGAAACGAACGTTCCCTTTCCATGCCTCTTTTCCAATATTCCCTCACGAACCAGGATGGATACGGCTTCCCTAACAGTACTCCTGCTGACAGAATACATATCCATGAGTTCCCTTTCACTCGGGATTTTGTCTTTATAATAACCTTCCAAAATCTGATCTTCCAATATGGTTTTCAATTGAGCATGTAAAGGGATTGGATTTTTAAAGTCTAACTCCATAAAATTTCCTCCAAACAGAAAAAGACATCGTAATGTTCGTATCAGTTCTTATATTGTAAACCAAATAGTTATAATATTCAAACATACCAGCGTTCATTTTTTTCCTTAAATTAGGATTTTTTTAATTTTTCACTCCTTCTTTCCCAAAAACGTTTTCTTCGCATGTATAAAAAAAAACTGAATAGATCTATATATTCAGGGCTTATCCATATGCATTCTTCATCACATTCCAGGCATATCTAACTGGGACAACAATGGAAAGCTTATATGTTAAACGATAAAGTACGATATTATGGAAAGCAGCAAAGAGGTAATGGTCATGGCTAAAAGAGGACGCATGGCTTTTGTCCGCAATGCCTGCAGACTAACATTCAGTCCAAGACCGATCATGGCCATTGTCAATATAAATGTAGTCGTTTTAGATATGCCATCCATTACGAGAGGCGAGACCGTAATATAAGTTCCAAACACATAACTTCCTATTAGACTCATGATTATAAAACCAACGAGGAACCATGGAAAATCAATTTTGGCATCATTGCCCATTTTCCCGGATGTGCGTTTTTTCATCCAATACATAAAAATGAAACATAAAGGGATAAGTAAAAAGACACGGCCCAATTTTGCGAGGAGTGCAATCGCTAGCGCATCTTCACCAGCCGGTGCTCCTGCCAATGCAACATGGGCGATTTCATGAAGACTGATCCCAGACCAGATTCCATAATCCAAAGCAGATAGCGGAAGGATCGGACGTAAAAGTGTATAAACTATGGAGAAAAGTGTTCCCATTAAAGCAATTATTCCGACGCCTATGGCTGTATCCTCTTCCTTCGCTTTCACGATTGGAGATATTGCCGCAATGGCTGCTGCACCACATATTCCGGTTCCTACAGCAAGAAGAAGGGAAATGGAAGCATCTGCCTTAAGCCACTTTGCAATCAGGACCATCACGACTATGGCAAATGTTACTGTACCTATGTCACGTATCAACAGTGGCAGTCCCTGATTGAAAATCACATCTATATTTAATTTCAACCCGTATAAAATAATGGCAAAACGCAAAAGTTTTTTTGCGGAAAATTCAATTCCCGTCCGGAACTTTTCTGGATATCCCGCAATTTGACGATAAATCACGGCAATGATGATCGAGCATGCAAGAGGACCGATTCGATTGAATCCTGAAATCTTGGACAGCCCCAAGCCTAAGAGGGCAATAAAAAAGGTGAAAGCGATACCACTCAGCCACAAAAGCACCTTATTTTGAAGCGGTTTTTGCTGCACCTGAGGTGCTTCCTCCAGCGGCACATATTTTTCCAATTCCATACATTCCTTCCCCCTTTCCAGATAAACTAAAGCCCAAAGTACGTATCATCTCATCCTTTCAATCGTTCGAAAAAAATCGGTTTCTTCTATATTAGTAGGTGAATTCCCTTTGATAAAATACTCGGATTCCTTTAAAAAAGGCAAACTTGGATTTTGATTCCCCCACAATTCAGGAACGGCTAGAGTCTGGGAACGATGGGACCTTAAGGCACGGATCTTTTTCTGTAAAGTCCCTGCTATATTCACTTTTGTGATTTTGCTCAGCCCGTTTTCCTTTAACCATTCATCATAAAAAGAATGCCAAAGGACAAAGTACAGACTATGAACCTTAAAAGCTGGAAATACTGGATCTGGATAAAAATCGGGATCACCGCATTTTAAAAAAGCAAATTCGGCAGCACGGCCAATCGCACAATGGTCTGGATGCCCCCCATATTTCTCATGGAATGTCACTAGTGTATTCGGTTGAATCTCACGAATCACCTTTACGATTCTCTCCGCCAATAAATCGAAACTTTCAAATTCAATCATTTTATCCCTTACGTTTAAAAATCGCAGGTCGCTGATCCCCAATTCTTCACAAGCTCTTTTTAACTCCTCTACCCTTAGTTCAGGCAATGCCTCCCTTGTTGTAAGAATGGGATTTCCCATGCGCCTGCCCATTTCGCCTTTTGTCGCACATAGTAAAGTTATATGAACACCCTGCTCAGACATTTTGGCAATGGTACCGCCACACAGGAATGATTCATCATCGGGATGAGCAAGAACCACCAATAACCTTTGTTGTGATTGCATATTTCCTCCTACTTCGGATTCTCCAGTTTTCCCACACAGTGAGATCCAATATGAAAAAATGGACATGGATGTCAAAACGGTTAGACATATCATGCCCATCTTCAAATTCGTCTATAAATATAGCACCCTAAAGCCAATCATCTTTTATGGTTAGCATAATTCATATAAAACGGATTTAACCGTTTCTATGACAAATCGCAAATCTTCAACGGTCGAAGATAAAGGCGGTGCAATGATCAATACATTTCCATATCCAGGAACTGTATCACCATTACGGCCGATGATAAGACCCTTTTCCTTGCAAGACCCTATTATTTTACCCATGAATGCATCGGAAACAGGCGTTTTTGTCTTTTTATCCTCCACTAATTCAATGCCATATAAAAACCCAACTCCCCGAACTTCCCCTACTTTATCCAGGGCTGTCAATTCAAAGAGCTCACTTAGTGTCGAGTCACTAAGTTCAGATACTCGTTGAACGATTTTTTCATTTTCTAAGATTTCTATGTTCTTTAGCGCAACTGCGCAAGATGCAGGGTGGCCTCCATATGTTGAGACATGCCTGAAATGATTTAAATTTCCGTTCTCTTTGAATTTCTCATAAATCCTGGAATTCACCGCCGTTGCTCCAAGGGGAAGATAACCGCTGGTCAAACCCTTTGCCATTGTAACAATATCCGGTTGAACCCCATCGGAGTGCATGAACCCAAACATTTTTCCGGTTCTTCCAAAACCTGAAACCACTTCATCCACAATTAAAAGAACATCATGCTTCTTACAGATTTCCGAAACCCTCGTTAAGTATTCTTTCGAAGGAATAAGGACACCGCCACCAGAGATGAATGGTTCAAGAATAACACCAGCTACCGTTTCAGCCCCTTCAAAGTTAATGACCTGATCGATATATTCAGCTGCAAGCAAATCGGAATTTTCAACGTTTTCCCCAAAAGGGCTTCGATAACTGTACGGCGGTGGCACATGCAGGAAACCTGGAACCGCCGGATCATATTTCACTCTCCGATTAGCCTGTGCGGTCGCGCTAAGCGCGCCAAAAGTATTGCCATGATAAGCTCTATACCTTGAGATGAATTTGTATTTACCCTGATTCCCATTTTGAGAATGATATTGCCTGGCTATTTTAAAAGCTGTCTCATTCGCCTCAGAGCCGCTGTTCGTAAAAAAAGTTGTATAAGAGCCCTTTAAATGTTCACTTATTTTTGCAGATAATTCGATTGCCGGCTTATGGCTTAACGTTAAAGGAAAGTAAGATAAGTTAATCATTTGTTCATAGGCAGCCTGGGCAATCTCTTGTCGCCCGTGCCCCAGGTTCAAGCACCATAAACCGGAAACCCCATCTAAATATTTATCACCTTTAGTATCTGTGAACCATGAGCCGGATCCTTCTGTAGCCATCATGGGAGCATCTTTCTCATTATAGCGATGCATCGCATGCCATAAATGGTCTTTATCCATTTGAACAAGGTCTTTCGTTTCAGTTTCCATCTTCACTATTGAAACCCCCTTATTTTTCATTGAATGCAATTAAGTTAAGTTCCCATGCTGTTACAGATCTTTTAGAGCGAATTGGTGATGGTGCGATGACCCAAAAGTTCACCAAGTCATCGCACAAGTCATATCACTCTTTTCACACCATTATTTATCCCAGTTTTTATGATCTAAATGAGAGTATTTTTCTAATAATCTAGTAGGCATTTTTAATGCATCTTTTCTAAATGGAGGGGCTAATTGTGTTCCATCCACTTGTATATCAATCACAGTCGGTTTGTTTGATTTTATTGCTTTTTCAATGACAGAGCCTAACTCCTCAGGTTTTTCCACTCTAATACCAACAGCCCCCATTGATCGGGCAACTTCTGCGAAATCAGGATTTTGGATATCCGCCCCAACAAAACGATTATTATAAAAATCGACCTGATTCTTTTTCTCTGCACACCATGCATTATTATTGAACACACATGCTATGACCGGTATGTTCTCTTCAACGGCCGTACTCACTTCATGTAAGCTCATGCCCCATGCACCATCTCCAACAATGGCTATAACAGGCGTATTCGGCTCAGCTAATTTGGCACCTAGTGCGGATGGGTAAGCAAATCCCGTATTCCCGAATGTAAGCGCAGCGATATGCCTGCGACTCTGATTGAATTTCAAGTAAGCGTTTGCAGTTGACGATACATTACCGATATCTGTAGTAACGATGGCATTTTCAGGCAACACTTTAGTCAATTCCAGTAGGGCTCGCCGCGGATTGATCGGGGTTCCATCAATCATTGCAAGTTTCACCAATTCTTCTTCCCATTTTTGTTTTTCATTCGTTACTTCGACTATCCGCTCTTTTTCTTGTTTTAGGTTAGGTTCACTAGCCTTCAAGCGTTTCAAGATTTCACGACTCGCTTCACGGGCATCTCCGATGATCCCGACTTCCACAGGGTGCGTCCTCGCTATTTGCCTTGGGTTAATATCTATTTGGATGATTTGCGCATCTTTAGGGAAATAATCAATGTCATAACATGGTAACGTTCCAAAAACCGATAATCTTGTACCGACCGCCAATATGACGTCCGCTTTCTTTAATGTATTCATGGCTGCCTTTGAACCCATATAACCGATTGGGCCGACTGACAATGGATGATCTGCAGGAAAGGCATCATTATGCATATAGGAGACAGCTACCGGAGCTGTTAAATATTCTGCAATATTCTTAATTTCCTCAATGCCATCTGAATCAACCGTTCCCCTACCGGAAATAATGACAGGATACTCAGCCTCAGCTAAAATTTCTGCCGCTCTATCCAAAGATGCAGAAGATCCGCAGCCCCGTTCATCTACACGATATTGATGTGGTTGAAGGATTTGATCTTCCACTTCACCATAGAAGTAATCACGGGGGATATCGAATAAAACCGGTCCCCTCTCGGCATAAGCAATCCGAAATGCTGTCCTAAGGCAATCAGCGACCCGACCTGGGTGTGTCACTCTAACCGTTTCCTTAGTGATGGCCTTGAAGATGGAAACCTGGTCACATTCTTGAAATCCATCCCATCCAACCGTTGGTGTACCAGCAGAAGGTGATATGACCACCATTGGAGTATGAGCTTGATTGGCCGCTGCAACAGAGGTGACCATATTCGTCATTCCAGGTCCATTTTGCCCGATGACAACTCCTGCAACACCAGAGACACGACAATAGGCATCTTCCATATGTGCTGCACTTTGTTCATGGCGGACACCAATGAAACGAATACCTGCAGTTGGCAATAAATCAAGCATATCCATGAAAGCAGATCCCAGAATACCCGAGATATGTTTAACTCCCTCGGCCACTAATGTCTCAACGATAGCTTCACTTGGTGTCATTTTAACTTTCGTTCCTCTTAACATTTTTGTTTCGACCATAGCACATTCTCCTTAATTATATTTATTTCTGATAATGACGTTGCGACGTCCGTACCAGTTATAAGATGTATAATACTACCATTGGGTGTAACAGTCAATGAATAAATTGAATATTTTGAATTTATTTAAAATCTCTGACCACCATAGCCACTAACTCATGTATTTGAATCTTTTTTAACCAACAAATATATCCTTTTTTTCTGTCAATCTGTAGTTGATCCTATCGATGATCTCCAATAAATCACTTATTTCATCAATTACGAAATCGGCACCTGCATTCAAAAAACGGTTTTCTGCATGTTTCATCCGTTTTTGCAGATCATATGGGTCCATTTCGTTGATTTCTGCTTCTGAAAGGCCGATTTCACTGCCGCCTTTCAATACGGCAACAGTCCACATTCCCGCAGATATGCCTTCTTTAATGTCACTGATCGTATCGCCGACTTTAACGATTTTGCTGAGGGGATACACTTGGAGATTCATCGCCGTCTTAAAGCACATCCAAGGGGCAGGCCTTCCTGTAGGCACATCGGTAGACGCAACAATCGAATCTGGATGATAGCCCCATTTTTTCGCCTCTTCTTTAACAACATCAATCATTTCACGAGTATACCCTGTTGTCGAACCGATTTTTATTCCTTGCTGCCTTAAACGGCCGACTAATTCAATTACGCCTGGTATTGGCTTGGCATTCTCCTTAAGAACCTTAAAAAGCAAAGCCTCAAAGTCCTTATATAATGATTTTAGATCTCTTTCGTCTGCTTCTTTCCCGAATTTAGTAATCCATAAATTGGAGATTCGTTTCATTTTCAGGAGTTCCTTTATATGATCCATTTTCAATAAACCCATAGGTTCCCTTGCTTCCTTAATTGTAATATCTATCCCCCTTATCCTGAATATCTCGACAAAAGCTTGGACCGGTGCAAAACAACCATAATCCACCGTCGTTCCTGCCCAATCAAATATCACTGCCTGAACCTCTTTGCATTCTTTTGCACTTTCCAATCTATGTTCCCCTCCTCTTCCTTACCTCCTCCAAAATCACCAAACATGGTAAACCTGTTAAAACCCATAAATCCCCTCCTGGTGATAACCGGGTATAAAGAGAACTCATTTTACTTCTTCCAAAAATAACTGTAAATCTTCTTTAGTAGCTTCAGAGAGACGTTTAATCTTTTCAAGGTCCTTGTCCGGATTCCCTGACTCCCCAATTAATGGGTAAAGGTTTTTCTCAATCCTTTCATACCAATCGGGGTATTCATCTTCCACTTGCTTTTCTATCGAATCCCAAGTAGAACTGATCTCTTTTCCCATTTCTTGAATTTGCTCTGAATCCGACTCCGTACTTATTTCTGATTCCAATCCTTTTATGGATTGAATCACATCGCCGACACCTTTTTTAATTACCTCTGCATTTTGGGTCTCACCCGTATTGGAATCCGGATTTTCATTCATGACTGGACTTTTTTCTTGTTGAGACTCGTCCGGTTCAGCTGTATTGTTGCAGCCTGACAGCAATATGGCTCCAAGGACAACCCCACTAGTTATTACACGGAAACCATTCAGCATAATCCCTCCTTCATGATTTAAAAGACAGATGTCACCAAGCACTTGTTGGCACAACTCTCTTTTTCTATGGGAAATCATATTCTAGCTGATTAGTGATTGAAGAATTGTGTCTGAGGAATTCCATAGAAGTAAACGAAGCATTACCTTAAATTAAATCAATGGTATAGAGCCAAAGCTATAACTTTTCAGAATTAGGGGAACCAGAAACAATATTTAATTCATTCTCCATATACTTCGCTTTTTTTCGCCGAATGAAAAAGAATGAACAGATAACGATCAAGCTAAATAGCATGGTAAAGATAAACTGTGGACGCTGCGAATCGATAAATGCCATTAATATTAACACGGAAATCATGGAAATTATCGTTGCATAAGTCAAATACGGGAATAGCCACATTTTGATCTTGAAAATTCCGGGATTCTCTTTCTCCATTCTCTTCCTTAATCGCAGATGGGAAACCGCAATGGCCAGATAAACAAGAATTCCGACTCCGCCCGAGGAATTCACTAAAAAGAAAAAGATTTTATCAGGTGAAACATAACTGAAAATGGTGCTGATAAAGGCAAACAAAGTAGAGCCGACTACAGCAAATATAGGGACACCGTTCTTGCTCACTTTTGAAAATAGCTTTGGAGCGTCACCCTTTTGTGCAAGTGAAAATAACATGCGTGAACTCGTATATAATCCCGAATTCAAACAGGAAAGCAATGCAATGAGAATCACTATATTCATGATAAGGGCAGCAGAAGGGATTCCCATCATTTCAAGTACGGCAACAAATGGACTTTTCAGCAAAGAAGCCGAATTCCAGGGTAATAGCGTCACTAGTATTGCGATGGACCCAATATAGAAAATCAGGATTCGCCAAACCACACTATTCAATGCACTTCTAACTGACTTAACAGGATCTGTCGTCTCACCTGCGGCAATAGCTGGAATTTCCACGCCAACAAATGCATGAAATACAATTGCGACTCCAACAAGCACAGAACTTAGTCCATTTGGAATAAAACCGCCAAAATCCAAAAGATTGGAAGCGCCAGGTGGTTTTATCGTTGGAATAAACCCTAATATCACTGCCACACCTAGGCACAAAAATAGTATGATACTGATTATTTTAATGATTGAAAACCAATATTCGAACTCACCAAACGATTTTACAGAAAAAATATTCGTCATTTTCAATAGGATAATCAATGATAGACTTATGACCCAGACGGGAACGGAAGGAAGCCAGCTGTGTATGATCGCAGCTCCCGCTGTTGCTTCCAAAGCAATTACGATAACCCAAAAGAACCAATATAACCACCCTGTTGTAAAACCGGCCCATTCACCAATCCCCTCTCTTGCATAAACGGCAAAAGATCCAGTATTGGGATTCACTGTGGCCATTTCCCCAAGCATCCTCATGACTAAAACAACAATCAAGCCTGCCAAAACGTATGATAATACCGCCCCAGGGCCCGTTTGACCAATAATGATACCGCTTCCTACGAATAAACCAGCGCCTATGACACCACTCAAAGATATCATCGTTAAATGTCTTTGTTTCAGACCTGGTTTCAGTTCTTCCTGTTGATGTTTCATACCCTCCACCAACTTTCAATATTTTGGGGAATCAACTAAGATAATCGCTACTTGAATGTAAAAACAAGGCTTTTCAGCTGCCTGTCCTTTACACTTTCACAAAGATAGTGGGAACTTGGAACATGGCATTTTCAAACAACACAGGAGATGACGCTATGAACTTAAGATTCTATATCACTAGTCCTCCTTCCTTAAGGCTATTTTGAAATTCGAAGCAGATTTAACATCACTACGTCATGATGTTAGTACCACTTTCTATGTGTATAATACACTCTGATTTTTTTAAAGTCAATTTAAAAATCAGAATATTTAGATAACAAAATGAAAATTTTCAAATAAAACAAACGGTGTCCATTATGTCTGCAATTTTATTCATTTTACTTCTTTAACCTTGGAGGTTTCATCCAACACACTTTCCATAGCTGACTTTACGGCCTTCTGCTTCCTATCCAGCATTTTCTTTAAAAGGTATGAAAAAAGCAATGTAAACGCAATCCCCTTAACAATCGATGTATAACCGTAAACAAGTAGGCCCAATATCAGTACGATAAGATTAATAATCCTTATTGTCGCTGCAATATCTATTTTTTCATTTTTATGATGTAAAATTAAGGCGATTACGTCAAATCCAACAGTGGAGGCATTTGCTGTTATACATAAATAATATCCTATCGCTATCAAAATTGACGAAATGATAATCACTAAAACGATGTTTATATCAAAATTAATATTCAATGAATAAAAAAAATTAAAAAATACCATATAGCTAAGGGAACTTACAATCGACTTAAAAAAGTACTCTTTCCCTAGAAAAACTAAACAAATGATTAACAGTAATCCTGTAACGAAATTGGCTAGCATGGCAATGTTATAACCCGATAATGCATTCAATAATAACGCCGAGCTAGTTACCCCACCATTAATAATTTCATTGGGAACGATTAAATAAGCATAGGCAAAGGTCATGGAAATGTTTCCTGCGATAATTTTCAATAAATCCTTCATAAAATTCTCACCATCCCTCTCGATATTTTGATAATGCTTTTTCCCCCCCTAAATATATATTTACTTAAACCATAAGATACACATTCATCTCTTATTCTGATTCGAACCTTCACCTTACGATATTTTTACAATCACATACTTATGTTTCCTTTTGAATGTCCAATTACCTTTTTCATGTTGGAATTATCTTATGATAGTGGTAGTTTGTTTAAAGGGAATATAAATTGCAGAGTCATTATTATCTAGGAAGCAACGTTTCTTTCATAACTATCCAATGGTTCTTGTTAAGGGGTACAAAAAATATAACCAGAAGTAACGATTTAGGGTGCATATCCTCTATGTGCATTATTTTATATATTTCATTTGCTTCAATTCTGAATCCCAAGTCGTTTCATTCTCCTAATTAGATTTGCATGGTCAATTTCGAGTTTAGAAGCTGCCTTTCGAATGCTTGGTGAAGATTTTAGGGCTTCTAAGATTATCTGAGCTTCAAACTGATTCATTGCTTTCTTCAAATTAAAATGAGCAGTGGGGGATAAATGATATTCCTCATTTTCAGTATCGCTTTCTAATTTCCAATTATCTCTAATATGTTCAGGCAGGTCTCTAGGGAATATGGAAGGTACTGATGTTGATACCACCAAATACTCTATTATATTTTTCAGCTCACGAACATTTCCTGGCCATTGGTAACATTCCATAAGCTTTATAGTTTCAGGCATTATTTTTTTTATTAAACCGAACTGCTCACAAATCATCTTAAGGTAAAAGTCAATAAGAGGTAAAATATCAGATTTCCGCTTTAATAACGGTGGTATATCTAGATGGATCACATTAATCCGATACCATAAATCTTCTCTGAATTGCTTTTTATTAATAAGTTCCCTTAGATCTTTATTGGTCGAACAAATTAATCGAAAGTTAAGAGGAATTGGCCTTGTATCACCTATACGGGTAATAGCTTGATCTTGAAGAACGCGTAGCAATTTAGCTTGCATCAACAATGGAAGTTCACCAATTTCATCTAATAGGATGGTACCCATATTCGCTTTTTCAAAAAAACCAGCCTTTCCCCCTTTTTTAGCTCCCGTAAACGCTCCATCAGCAAATCCAAATAATTCCGACTCAAATAATTCAGATGGGATGGCCGCACAATTCACTTTAATAAAAGGGGCTTCTTTTTGTGGGCTGTACTGATGAATGTAATTAGCCAACACTTCTTTACCTGTCCCGGAGTCACCTGTAATGAGTACAGATGTTGGAAATGCAGCAATTTTTTTTGCCTTTTCTATTAAATTCATCATTTGCTGACTTTTAAATATAATTTGCGGATGGCTCATGCTTTGTTTTGCGTCAATTTCTTTATCAAGTTCCATTTTTCTTGTTTGACTTTGTAAATGATTCAAATAAGTTATATCTCTTACACTCGTAACTATCATTTTTACCTTTTTCTTTGAATTATCCAAGACCGGAGTAGCTGTTGCTACAAAGTATTTACATTTATTTATTTTCTGCATGATAGTGGTAGTTTTCTTAGACTGTAAGGCCATATACGCAGCTGATTCATCAAAATACTCCAATAATACTAAATCTCTAATATCTTTACCAATAACTTCAGTACGATTTATTCCTGTCATCTCTTCATAAGCCTTGTTAACTTCTATAGTGATTCCATCTTCATCCACCACATAAAGTCCGTCTGAGGAAAAGTCAATGATTGTACGCATTTGTTTATTCGTGGCCTCTAATTGTTGTACCTTTTCTAGAAGTTCATTTATTCCCAATATTATTCGCCTCCTTTTGTTGTCATTTTATTACCAGGATGGTGACAATTCAACACCATAATTTTTTACGAAGCACTATTTTTGTACGATTTTCCTAATATTCCAAGTTCGGCATGTTTCTTGCATTAGTATTTCATTAGTAAAATCTCTTTAACAATACTAAGAAAGGGTGATAAAATGGCTATACTTGATTTGCCTCGGAATATTTTAGTTGAAAATGGTGCCATTCATTATTTAGGCAAACTAATTAGATCAAAAGGAGGGAGAAAAGTTTTCATTCTCATGGACTCTTTCTTGGCTAGACCTCCTTTAAACCTCCATGAAAAGATAAGCCTTATCTTAACGAAAAGTGGCATAGAATTTAAATTTTTCAAAAATTTTTCAGGAGAACCGTCTACCCAACATGTGGAAGACGCATTAACGCATTTCAATGACTTTCAGGGAGATTGTGTACTTGGCATAGGAGGAGGCAGTGCCATTGATTTAGCAAAGGCATTATCAGTTTTCGGTAAATCAATGGATACTGAATGGAATAGCATACCTCATTACCAAAAACTAGATCGGCTCCCTCTTTTTGCAGTTCCTACAACTTCTGGAACCGGATCTGAAGTTACTAAAATTATGGTTATCACGGATTTTGTAACGAATATAAAAATGAATCCAAGTCATCCGGACCTTGTTCCAGATGTGGCAATTTTAGATCCGGAATTAACTTTAAGCCTCCCCCCCAATTTTACGGTCTATACTGGTCTCGATGCTCTTTCACATGCTATTGAAGCCCTTCTTTCGAATAGGGCAACCATCATGACCAAATTATTCTCTCTTGAAGCTATAAAACTAATCGAAAAATCACTGCCAAAAGTTTTTGTGGATGGTTCAGATATCGATTCTAGAAGAGAAATGATGTTGGCAAGCTGTTATGCAGGCATCGCTTTTTCAAACGCCTCCACAAATTTGGCCCATGCAACAGGTCGAGCGTTAGGAGCGAGGTTCCACATTCCACATGGACTAAGCGTAGCATTGCTGATGCCTTTTGTTATGGAATTCAGCCTAGATTCCTGCCAAGAATATTTTACAGAAATAGCTTTGGCACTTGGCGCCTCTCCCTCTCTCAGTAAAGAGAACCTTACTTTATTTCCTATTTCTATACTAGAAGAATATAATGAAAAGTTCGGTGTTTGGAATGACGGACTTAAATATATAGATACCCAAAAGTTAAATTCCGAAATTCCAGCATTAGTTTCTGATGCTCTTTCAGGTAATGGAATAGCCACCAATAGAAAAGTTCCGACTGAGCAGGACATTCGGAATGTTTTTCACTTATTAGCTGAGAAACTATCTAACCGAAATTCACAAACTTTACCAGAAATAAAAATAAAGTAACCGAATAATGAGAGCGCATACTATCCGCCCAATCTGAAAGGTTTAACTTTAATTGAAGTGCCTAAAAGCTGATCTAAATAAATACATTCACTATAAAAACTTCTTGAAAAACATATTGAAAATAATTCCAAATTCACTATTAGAGTTATCAGGTACTGGTAAATAGATTAAATTGTCCCCCACTCAGATTATTATTTATGGAAATATAATTGAATACTTTATTGAACTCTTCTTCATATTTCCAACCATTTTTTTGAATTTATCAATGTTAGGGAGGAAAAGAGATGGAAATAAAAAAGGGCAAAACACTCTCACGCGTGGTGGGGGCTAGTCTCATTGGTTCAACGATTGAGTGGTATGACTTTTTCCTTTACGGTGTAGTCGCTGGAATTGTATTCAATAAGCTATACTTTCCTGCTGATGATCCGATTGTATCCACTTTGTTAGCCTATGCCACATTTGCTGTGGGGTTTATAGCCCGTCCTGTGGGAGGATTAATTTTTGGTCATTTCGGAGACAAAATCGGTCGGAAAAGCATGCTGATAACCAGCTTAGGAATTATGGGCGGGAGTACTGTATTAATCGCCCTTATACCCACTTATAACCAAATTGGAATATGGGCTCCTATCTGCTTGCTTATCTTAAGAATATTGCAAGGGATTGGTCTAGGCGGTGAATGGGGCGGTGCTGTACTAATGACTTTTGAACATGCACCAATAAAAAAAAGGGGGCTATATGCAAGTTTTCCACAAATTGGACTATCAATTGGGTTGCTTTTGTCATCTGGGGTTGTGGGAGTACTTTCTTCTACTTTATCTGACAGTCAGTTCATGTCATGGGGATGGCGAACAGCTTTTGCGCTTAGCTCCATATTGATATTCCTTGGTTTATGGATTCGGCTTAATGTTTCAGAATCACCTGAGTTTAAAAAAGTGAAGGAAAGTAACATAGAATCTAACATGCCCATAAAGGACATGTGGAAAAATAATACTGGCAATGTCCTGGCTGGCATGGGTGCAAGATATATAGACGGAGTGTTCTTTAATGTTATGGGTGTATTTTCAATTACCTATTTAACAAACTCCCTTGATTTATCACGTACCGAGGCATTACTCGGTGTGTCCGCAGCAGCATTTGTCATGTGCTTTTTCATTCCTATCTTCGGTCATGTATCTGACCGGTTTGGAAGAACTCGAACCTATTTAATTGGTAGTCTTGTTACAGGACTTTCTGCACTTCCTGCTTTTTGGATAATGTCGAATAGTAATGGCAGCACCCTTGTAATCTGGTTGGCACTCATCATCCCTCTGGGAATCTTTTATTCGTCTGTTTATGGGCCTGAAGCTGCTTTATTTGCAGAGCTATTTGATGCTCCTGTCAGATACACAGGAATGTCTTTCGTATATCAATTTTCCGGAATTTTCGCAAGTGGTTTGACACCTATCATTGCCACTGCATTATTAGGTTATAATAATGGATCTCCTATTTTACTTAGCTTGTATGTCGTTTTTGCTGGTTTAGTGAGTGCAATATCGGTTTGGTGGATTGGTAACAATAAACATAAAACCACTCCAAAAATAAAGTCAGAAGCCATGATAAAAAAAGGATAATTCACTTAATTATTTCCACCAAGTATTATTCCGCAATAAAAAAGTTGAGGGGTATGCCCCTCAACTTTTTAGTGTTCCATTAACTATTTCCCAAGAAATGTTTTTTCGATAAGTTGTCGATTAACCATTTCAAGTTACTGGTAAAGCTGACTCATCTTTCATCAGCCTTTTTCGATAAACCATATTGGACAGCTGTACACTCACTTCAAATAGCACAAGCAGAGGGACGATAACCAAAATGTCCGAAATGATATCTGGAGGCGTAATCAGGATCGAGATGATGACCAGGACGAAATAAGAAATCTTACGAGACTTTTTCAACACTGTTGGATTGATGATTCCTAATCTGGTCAGGAACATGACCACAAGCGGCATTTCGAATAAAATCCCGAAAGGTAAGATCAAATTAATCATGAACCGAAAATACTTTTCCGCTGTGAACATCATCTCGAACTGCCCAGCCGATAGGGAAGTGAGGAAGCCCAGCACTATTGGAAACAACACAAAATATCCAAATGAGATACCTGTGATGAATAGAATGAACAGCCCTGGAATGAACCGAAATGTAACTTTTCTCTCTTCCGGTTTTAACGCTGGAGCCACAAAGCGCCATAACTGATAGGCTGCCAGCGGAATCGTTGCAGCTATTGCGCAAACCGCAGCGATAATCATATAAACCCACAGGATCTCACTCGGACCGAGCACGGCAAGCTTTCCTTCCAAATCCTTAATGAGCAGTTCATAAATATCCTGTACGAATATGAAACTCACTATGAAAAAAGCAAGAAAACCTATCAATGTTTTAATGATTCTGCTTCGGAGTTCCTCCATATGCTCTATAACATGTAAATCCTTACTCTCCACTTTCACTCCTCCTTTTTAGATATTTTCTTGCTATATTACAAATAGCACTTCCCCTCAAACTCTTCTCATGAAAAGAAGCAGGCGAGTCTTTCCGCCCGCTATATCTCATTTAATTCATCCCTCTTTTTTAACAGCTCTTAACGCGGCTTTATTCTCGTTTTCATCCTCTTTTTCTGAATCATTCACCAATCCTTTGGTGGCACTTTTGAATTCGGATAATGTCCGGCCAAATGCACGGCCTATTTCCGGCAGCTTGGACGGTCCAAAAATAATCAGTGCAATCACTAGGACGATTACCAGACCAGGTATTCCAATATTTGAAAGCATTCTTATTCACTCCTTTGATATTCTCATTTTTCTTTCGCAATGTCCTTGTCAAGCATCATAATCGTTCCCTATCAATTAGTGAGTAACTTTCCCCTGCTTGTTCAATCTTTGTTTTTCATGTGCGCGATTATGGGCACGTGTCCGATCTTCCTCGACTTCGTTCGTTTTTTGTACACCTTCCGTAACTGCTGCTGATGCAACCTTTCTCAGCCCTGTTTGATCCTTATCAAAAACAAAGGATGCTCTTGTCGATATATCCGCACCTGGTTCTGTCACGAATGGGACTACACGGTAGTCCGCCTTCCATTGTTCTGGTGTTACTTTGCATCGGACATATCCCCGGTAATCATTAAAGAACTTTATATGTGGATTCTGACTTAGTATTTTATCCGTATCCGCACGCTTATCAGCACCATTTCCACCAGATGTGATGGAAGTGCCGACAAACTCCACACCGAAAATCTTGGAATTTGGATCATCGAAATCCGTCTTTAAATTGGCTGCCCAGCTTGCATGTACATCACCGGTCAACACGACCAGATTTTCCAGGTTGTTTCTTTTGATTACATCTATCAAACGATCACGTGCAGCCGGGTAACCATCCCAGGAATCCATGCTGAATTTGGGTGCGGTTGGTGTTCCATAATTCCTTTGTGCAAAGAAAATTTGCTGAGGCAGTACATTCCACTTCGTTTTTGATTTTGATAGATTGTCAGTTAGCCACTGTTCCTGCTCGGGACCTAGTAATGTCCGCTTCGGATCAAGTGACTCAGGCGTTTGCGGTGTACTTCCATCTCCGTTTGCCTGATCATCGCGGTATTGACGTGAATCCAATACAAAGAAAGAGGCCAGGTCGCCATACGTGAAATTTCGGTATAACCGCATATCCGCTCCTTTAGGCAAAGACGATTTACGAAGGGGCATATGCTCATAATAAGCCTGATAAGCCGCTGCCCTTCTCTTGATGAACGCTTCAACCGATTGCCCTTTTTCCGGGATGACATTTGCATAATTGTTTTCAACTTCATGATCATCCCAAGTCACGACCCATGGGAAAGCTGCGTGTGCGGCTTTTAAATGGGTATCAGAGCGGTATTGTGCGTATCTATTTCGATAATCCTCAAGCGTGATGATCTCTGGACCACTATGTACACGGACATTACCTGTAGAAGCAACATATTCATTTGGGCCATATTCATATATATAATCGCCAAGGTGGAAGACAATATCCAAATCTTCTTTTGCCAAATGTTTATAGGCCGTATAATAACCATGCTCAAATTGCTGGCATGAAACAAACGCGAATGACAAGCTCGAAACACTCGAACCTACTGGCGGAAGTGTTTTCGTTTTCCCAGTCTGACTTACTTCCCCACCACTTTTAAAACGGTAAAAATAGACCTTATCAGGTTTTAACCCGCTTACTTCCACATGAACGGAGTGGCCAAGTTCCGGCCTGGCTATTTCCTTGCCTTGCTGGACAATCTTTCTGAAATTCTCATCCTTTGCCACTTCCCATTTAACGGAAATGGCTTCTTTTGACATTCCTCCGCCATTCAACGGATCAGGTGCCAACCTTGTCCATAAAACTACACTATCCGAGAGCGGATCACCTGAAGCTACACCGAGAGTAAATGGATAATCACTGAATTTCGGGGCAGCATTCACTTCAATCCCGCCCATTGATTGGGCAAGGGCAAGACCTAATGAAAGTCCGGCAAGCTTACTTGCTCCCTGGATAAAGTTTCGGCGGTCCATATTCTTACCTAATTCGCTCCAATTCTTAATTAAATCATCCATTGCTCTTTCATTATTCATTGATCTTTCCCTCCTATTATTTGAATCTGGTTCAAGTATAGAAGGGCATTTTTAAAGGTGTATGAAGAAATGTAAATCAATAAATTTCCAATTAGGATTTTTCAGGCAGGACTAATGGTCCCCATTGAACACAAAAAGAGATTTTATTCACTCATTCATTTACATAGACCTACAAACTTTTACATTTACCGACAGACTTTCATCCTATTTCTCTTAATGAATCATTTATTTAATCGTTACAAATAACTAGGTTTAAGCTCAAATAGGATGCAGCAATTAATGCTTCATATTAAGTGATAATCGTATTTAAAAACCGAAGGATACGATTATCGTTTAAGTTTTATTCGCTTTGATCTGCGAATCATTTTCGTACCCTAAACAAGTTGGATAGTTTTCTGATTTTTAATAATTAGCACTCTTTGCTGATACTGAGTATTTGTTTGTTTCGCTTGACATTAACTTTCTTCAGAGCTGCAATCCTCAATTATCATTTTTAGTCATATTTTGTAAAGAGTCTATCACCATATCAAATTCGAATTAAAATGGGGACAAAACAATTCACTCTACACATGAACCGCAAAATTTTTATTAATAATCAAACCAATATCCTCCTCTATACGTTTATTTATAGTGAAGGGAGTAAAATTCCGACTTGATTAAAAAATTTCAAAGGATGGTGGTTAAGAACCAGCATATTGACAGGTATTCGATTCTCCTGTTCATCTATCTGGCTTAATGGATCGTATTTTAACAATTATCAAGAAAAATATTTAACGAGGTGAAGAAATGTTAAAAAAAATGAAGTTTAATATTGTATGCTTTATCGCCTTACTATTTATGGCTATTCTACCAAATGTAATTGAGGCTTCTTCTACTATAGGTAAAATCCCAGTGTCAGAGATAGGCTTTGACAGCCACATCACCAACAATTCCCTTGCTGTAAGTCCGGATGAGCAAATAGCGGTTGTCTCAGATAGCCGTGAACAATCCGTCCTAGTCTACGATCTTACCAAGGGCAAGTTGCGCAAAAAGATAGACGGCTTTGGTTCACCGAGAAATATTGTGTTTATTGATGGAGGCTCAGAGTTTGTCGTTTCAGACAGCACGCTCGGTATGCTTCGTTTTTACAGAACAAAAAACTTCACCTTGAAAGATGAAGTCGTCGTTGGTCCAGGTGCATTCGGGACTGCTGTCAGCCCTGATGGAAAGACATTATATGTGAACAATCAAGCACACAGTTCCGTCACTGTCGTGGATTTGGAAAAACGAAAACCGGTGGCAGTCATTACCGGTTTCGCCCAACCAAGACAAGGCATTAAAGTCTCTCCAGATGGAAAGTTCATCTTTGTCACGAACTTTCAAGGAGATAAAGTAACCGTCGTTGAAGCCGCAACACAGAAAAATATTCGTGAAATATCAGGATTCTCTATGATTCGCGGAATCTCGATCACCGCTGATGGAAGTACATTGTATGCCGCGAACAGCGGACGTAACAGCATTTCTGCAGTTGATACCCTAGACGGCAATATAAAGAGTGAAATCAAAGTGGGGCGTGAACCATATGGTGCTGCTCTTTCGCCTGATAACAAGCTACTTTTTGCAAGCAATAAAACTGACAATACGATCGACGTAATCAATATAGCTAATCACCGTGTAGTTAAAACAATTGACGGTTTCAACGAACCAAGACAAGCAATTGTCTTTAGTCACGACGGGGAACGGGCTTATGTATTAAATCGGGATCTTTCTATTGCGCGTGTGAATGTTAAAACCTTCTCCATCACGGATATAATTCAGGATGAGTCAAAAAAGTACAAGCTTAAAACGCTAAGATCAAACAAAGTAGGGAAATATTTAGCAGACCAAGATGGCATGACACTTTATTATTTCACAAAAGATGATTCTAGCGTCAGTAATTGCAAAGGTCAATGTAGTGAAATTTGGCCGACTTTCCATGCAGATAACATCATCACCACTAGAGGTTTTGATAAAAAAGAGTTTAAAACAATCATAAGAGATGACGGACAAAAGCAAACAACGTATAAAGGGCATCCACTTTATTACTTTGTGAAAGATAAGCAGGCAGGTGATATAAATGGACAAGGCCTCAATAATGTCTGGTTTGTTTTAGGCAAAAAGGTTTTTGAGGAATAATTAAGTTTAGTTTTGCACAAAAAGATAGAAAACTCTAAAAAAACCATTCATATAAAGAACATAAGAAAAATAGGTTTGTGTTTCACTAATAATGGTCCTAGGGTATAATAAATGTCACTTTTTTATTCTGGAATTTGCATAGCGCATATTTTCCGTGAAAAACTACCGAGAACCCCTTATACAAAAACTGATTTTTAATGAAGTACCGTTATACCAAATCGAATAAGCTGTTGCTGTTGAATAAAGATTGTTAATAATAGTTTCTTATTCATGAGTAAAAATCTAATAAATCAAAGCCACCTTCTAGGTGGCTTTGATTTATCTAAATAAGGTACAGGTTTATAATCTTCATAAAATCCCTACTTGATGGTGATAGGTTCTGCCGACAAAACACAGATATTATACGCTATCGCGTTTCTCACTATAGACCCCATTAAAGAATAAAACGGTTCTTAGTTTATTGATAATAGCCACGGAGAAGGGAATCCCATATAGATATCCCAGTATAATAGATGGAATGGCTTTAAACCGGTGTTAAACCCCTGATTTTTCATATATTTCATTACCAACCTAATTTCCACATCACAACCTATAACGTATCACAACATTCCCGGATATGTAGGCAACACAGAAGACAATAACTTTTTAGAAACAGGATGTTTTAATCGTTCAAGTTGTTCCATATCTTCCAACCATTCTACAACCTCACCCTTGTACATTACCGCTAGACGGTCTGCGATGTAATTGACAGCCTGTAAATCATGAGAAATAAAGAGATATGAAAGTTGAAACTCTTCTTTTAATTGTGCCAAAAGGTTTAATATCTGTACTTGAACTAGAGCATCTAGAGCACTTATAGCCTCATCAAGTATAATTAACTTTGGCTTTAAGGCAATCGCTCTTGCGATATTGATTCTTTGTAACTGCCCTCCACTGAACTGATATGGGTATTCATGAATATCTTCCTGGCATAACCCAACAATCTCCAAAAGCTTTTGTACTTTCTTTTTCACTTGAACAGACGAGAGCCTCTCGTAATTCCTTATCGGCTCAGCAATGATTTCCCCTATAGTTAGTCTAGGGTTAACAGCGCTATTACAATCTTGAAAAACAACTTGCAGATTTCGCCGTAACTCCTTTAATTCTTTTGCTTTTAAACAATAAAGACTCTTCCCCAGAAACCAAACCTCTCCCTGATCCGGCTTTTCCAGTCCCAGAATAATTTTGCCCAGGGTACTCTTTCCAGATCCACTTTCTCCAACGAGGCCTAAACAAACTCCTTCTTCCAAAGTTAGAGAGATGCTCTTATTGGCTTCCACAGCTTTACGCTTCCCAAAAACAGAGTTCCCTAGCAAGTATGTTTTCTTTATACCTCTCAACTCAAGCAAGCTCATCCTTCATCCACCCAACTTTTTAACTTGATTTTACACATCGTACTAGATGGTCTTTTTCATACTCTTTAAATTCAAGATTATAACTTGAACATGTATGATCTGCGTCATCACACCGTTCTAAAAAAGGGCATATTTTTTCTCTATTCATTAGATTGGGGCGCGAAACGCTAACATGTTTTACAGTCATTATCTTTCTTCTTGTTAATCCAAGCCTGGATTCTAACAAGACTCGGGTATACGGGTGCATTGGGCGATTGAACAACTTCAACACTGGTGCTTTCTCAACGATATAGCCGCCATACATCACAGCTACTTCGTCAGCTAACTGAGCTATCACCCCTAGATCATGTGATACTAATAAAATGCATGTATTGTATTCTTTCCTTAACTTATCCAGCTGTTTCAAAACCTGGAGTTGGTTTGTCACATCAAGTGCAGTCGTCGGCTCATCAGCAATGATGATAGATGGACTTAAAGACATCGTAATCGCAATCATAACTCGTTGCAGCATCCCGCCGCTTAGCTGAAACGGATATTGCTTCAAGACATTTTCTGGATTTGGTAGGTCTGTTTTTTCCAAGTACTCCAAAGCCATTTTCCGCGCTTGCTGCTTAGTGATAGGCAAATGAGTTCTAAGTGTTTCAATAAAATGCCGCCCTATCGTCCTCACAGGATTAAAGGCGATCATTGGGTTTTGCATAATCATTGCGATTTCACTGCCCCGTACTTTCCTTATGTCTTCTGTGGAAACATTTAAAAGGTCTATATTGTTAAACTTGATGCTCCCTTGCACCACCTTTGCCTTGTCAGGTAAAAGATTTAGCAAAGACATGCATGTCATCGTTTTCCCTGATCCACTTTCTCCGACAATGCCCAACACTTTCTCCCAGCCTCGAGGTTAAAACTGACATCATTGACAGCCTGAGTCACTCCATACGGTGTCGATACAATAACCTTCAAATTTTCTACAGTTAGAATGGGGTGTTGTCCCATCTTCCATCCATCCTCCCTTCTATTCCTTTTTTAGGTCTAGAGCATCCCTCAAAGCTTCGCCAAACAAGTTAAAAGCAAACACAACGATGAAGATCATCAACCCAGGGTAAAGCATCAATGAAGGGGTTTCTCTAAAAAATGGCTTACTATCATTGATCATCATTCCCCACTCTGCCTCTGGCGGCTGTATGCCAAGACCAAGAAAAGAGAGTCCAGAAATTGCTAAAATAACTCCTCCGATGTCCATAAAGATTAATACAACAACTTGAGAAATGATGGCAGGTAAAATATGTTTGATGACAATGACTCTCATTGGTGTCCCGCATATTTTGGCTGCTAAGACAAAGTTTTGCTCCTTTACACTAAGAACCATTCCTCGAATGACGCGTGCATAAAAAACCCATTGGACAAGCACCATCGCCAAGATCAGATTGCCAAGACTCGGTCCTAAAATTCCGATTAAAGCAAGGGACAGAAGAAAGCTTGGGAATGCCATGAGTATGTCACACATTCTCATGAAGAGATAATCAACCTTACCCCCTATAAAGCCTGCATAAATACCAAGTGGGATACTAATAATCATCATTAATCCCATGACAAGGAAAGCTGTACCCAACGAGGTTCGTGTTCCATAGATTAATCGGGACAAAATACATCTCCCTAAATGATCAGTCCCCAATGGAAACTGAGAGGAGGGCCCTTGCAGCTTCTGAACGATATCAATCAAGTTCGGATCATTAGGAGCCAAAAAAGGAGCAAAAAGAGCCAATACTGTCAGGAAGGAAATAATCATGATGCTGATCATCATGAGCTTATGTGTCATCAGCTTTCGTTTCACGTTTTGCACCACTCTTATTTCTCTCCCTCCCAGCGTATACGAGGATCCAGGAAAGAATATGTAAGATCCACAAGAAGATTACAGACCACAAAGATCACACCCATAAATAATACACACCCCTGAATCATCGGATAATCTTGATTTAATATAGATGTGACAAATAACTGTCCCATGCCGGGCCAAGCAAAAATTGTTTCAACAATAACCGCTCCGCTTAGCATGTTACCGAAGCTCATGCCAAGTCCAGTTATCACAGGTAGTAAGGACTTTTTTAAGACATGCCTGATAACGATTAGTCTTTGGCGCAACCCTCTCGCTCTAGCATAAACAACAAATGGTTCATTCAAATTTCCCAGCATACTAGCCCGAAGCAATCGCATATACGTACCTATATGCGCAAAAGCCAATGTCAAGGAAGGAAGCACTAGATGAGCCAAAGTCCCCCTTCCCAATACAGGAAATAAATCTAACTTTACTGATAAAAAATAGATCAAGAGAAAGCCAAGCCAAAAGGTTGGCATAGAGACACTTACAAAGGCTAATATTCTGCTAAACTGATCAACAAATTTCCCCTTGTAAATAGCAGAAATCATTCCTAAGGGTAAACTAATAACAACAATAAAGATAAGTGAAGCAAATGTTAATTGAACTGTTGGGAAGAAATGTACCACAATTTCTTCCCATACAGAGTTATTGGACACATAAGACATCCCTAAATCCAATTGCAACACTTTTCCCAGCCACTCAAAATACTGGGCATATAAAGGCTTGTTTAATCCAAGCTCAACTCGAAGGGCTGCCACTGTCTCATCCGTAGGAGGAATATGTGACGCCCTTAAGTAAGCTACTGCCGGATCTCCAGGAATTAAGTGAAGCAAGATAAAAGTGATGAGCGAAATTCCTAATAAAATTGGAATTAAACTTGTGAGACGTTTAAATATAAACCAACTCATGTAGCACTCCTTAAGTTGTTTTTAAGTATCCCCACTTCAATTAACATCAATTGAAGTTAAAGGGACCTCAGCTTCTTGAGGTAAAAAATCTACTCCACTAATGTTTTTTTGATACACTGCTATATTAGACTGATAAGATATCGGTAAATAAATAGCTTGTTCGTGCAATGTCGTTAATATATCGGAATACAGTATTTTTCTCTCCTCCTCGTCTGTAGTTAATAATACTTTTTTAATTTTCTGGTCTAATTCTTTCTTTACTGGCAACCCTAATTGAGCGTTATAATCTGGACCACCATTTTCCGTATTTGTCGTCATAGCTGCTAAATAGGAATGTGGATCAAACGGTACAGCCCAAGTAGATGTAAATAATAAATCAAATTCACCTTGAAATGCATTTGTCCAAAAAGTATTAGTTTCTTGACTAGTCAATTTAACATCTATTCCTAGCTTTCTAAAATCACCTTGGGTAAATTCTGCGATTGACTTTTGGATGTTGTCTGTACTATTAAACAGTAATTCCAATTGCAATTCTTTTCCGTCTTTTTCTCTAAATGGTTTCCCCTTCACTTGTTTCCATCCAGCATCATCCAATAACTGTTTTGCTTTTTCTGCATCATATTCATAAGGCTCAATTTTAATTTTCGTGTATGGCAAAATAGGTGGAAACAAAGTATCAGCCTTTTTTTCCATACCATAAAAGATCTTATCAATAACAGCCTGTTTATTAAAAGCATGTTGGAGCGCTAACCGAACTTTAAGATCTTTAGTCGCTTCTCTATTTGAGTTAAGAAGCAGCGTTCTAGTAGCTGTAGGTTCTGACAATTTGGTTTCATATTGCCCTGAATTCTTCAAAAATTGGAATGAATCTTGGCTTATGACCCCGTTTCCAAAAATAAAGTCGAGTTCTTTTTTCTCAAAAGCTAATACTCTTGACTCACCGTCAGTAATGACTTTAACAACCACCTTATCTACTTTAGGTTTAGTACCCCAATACTGTTCATTCCTTTTAAAAACTGCAAACTCATTTTTCTTATATTCGCTCAATACCCACGGTCCTGTGCCAATCGGAGACTTGAGTCCGTCCTTAAATGTGTTTTGACTGTCAGGAAAAGCAGCTTCTCCTACAAATCTCAACGGTCTGATGTAAGTTAGTTCTTGAAGAGTTGGATAATACGCGTTGTTCAAAATAAGTTTAAATGTATATTCATCTATTATTTCAGTACCTTTGATTTGGTTAATTAATTCCACCCATTCATGTTGTTTGCGATTATCTAAAATGGTATCAAAGTTTTTCTTAACGATTGCAGCATTAAAGAGGGAACCATCTGAAAATTTAACATCTTTCCTCAGATGGAATACATATTCTTTTCCATCTTTCGATATATCCCAGCTCTCTGCAAGCCAAGGCTGAATTTCTCCGCCTTCACCGTAATAAACAAGGGATTCATATACCATAGCCTGGGAAAAAAACTCATTCGGAAAATATGTGTGTGGATTTAAGTCACCTATATCCCCAGGCCATGAAAAAGTAACAACTTTTTGTTTATCTTTATCTGATGTATTTTCTTGATCTATTGTTGTGTTGCTGCAACCAGTAACAAAAATTGTGAAAATTACTAGTAGTCCAACAAAAGAATGAAATAATTTAGACCGTTTTAAAAACATGTTTTCTCACCTTCAATTATGGAATTTTATCTATTTGAAAAATTACGAAATATAAAAAAGCATTTCCAACCAGATTTAACGGTCAGAAATGCTTATAGTTTAAGAACAAATTCGTCTTCTAGCACTCTAACACCTCCCTATCTCCCGTAGGTTTAACAGCATTTTTAGAACGGGCAGGTTTTCTGACTTAGGTTCATCATCTCCATGCGTCTTCCCGGATATTATCCAGTGACTTTCTTGCATAGGACTCACCAATACAGCGGCGGGACCGTGCCGGATTTTGCACCGGCTTCCCTTTTAAATATTCGCTATTAAACGAATATACCCATTCCAATAAAATATGAAATTTTCCCTCATCTTCATAGTAAAATATAGTGCTTGTCCATCTTAAAATTATTAAGTCAAAACCTTTTGATGCTTCCTTAACACTTTAATAGTTTCATCTCTAATTAATTTTTGATAAACTCAGCAACTAATCATTTCCATCCTAGAAATAAACTAAAAACAGTTTGTAAAAAGGAGAACAACTATCTATTCTTAAGAATTTAACAAATATTAAAAACTCTCCTATATTATACGGTTTTACGATTACAACTCTCTAAAAATGGATATTAACTATATGAAAATAAAATCAAAAAGTTTACCTAATACAAATTATATTCCTTATCACAAATTTATGCCATATCAAATTAAGATCCTGATGTTTTTTAACGGTTCGTTTTGTACGGAGGCAATAATCTTATACAAACAGTTATTTGTAACGACATATATGAATGATAGTGTGTAGATTTTTCATTTTCAGATTTGTATTGCTCCCTCCCGAATAAGCTGTTTTTATAAGTGAATACTCACTTTTTTATTTGAAAGCAACCTAATTTATGTAATAATAGATTCATAACAAAAAAAGAAAGTACTTGAGGGATTCTACATTGGAGAGTATGGAAGAATTACATGAAAAAATTGAGATATTGAGGAAAGAATTAATAACTACGGGATTGATATATGGATTTTCTTCCCCAAAAACATTACATAAAAGCCAGGAACTAGATAAACTGTTGAATTTACTTTGGCATGAAAAAGAATCAAATGGTTTAGAATATGTCTAAAATCAGGAATGAAACCTGATTTGATTTTTCTACTAATACTCATGGGATCATTACAACTGCTGGAACTATCACTCGGAGTTATTTTGAAATTTTTTTTAATAGTCACTGTGTAGTTCATGCAGCATATTTCCTTTACTTCATCACCTCGTATTCTTTTCTTGGACTCGTGGACTAATTTTTTCTGTAAAATTCATTGAAATGATCATCCCTTCTTACCTAATGCTTCTTAGTTTAGTTTTCTTCGTTTTATTTTGTTTGTTGGAATTGTGCCGTAGAACAAATTATTTAGGGTCATTTTGATCACATTCTTTCTCCCCATTAAAAAGCATCCAAAATGAATGGATGCCTTTTTATCGAATTTTTCTTTTATGTCCTGCATTTAATAACAAACAATCTATCTCATCTAAGTTTAGGAATGGTGTGAGTTTTCAAATATCAACGATTCATTTAAATTGTCATGGACAACCTAATATTTCTGCTGAGTTAATGAATTTTTACTATTTTAGTAACTGAAGTCCTTTCAATTCAGGGACAACATTGCTTATCTCCCTTCCAGTAACCGCTGCAACGAGGTTCTTCGCCGCAAGCATGGCCATATCAAATCGTGTTTGATGAGTAGCTGAACCTATATGCGGCAGGGTAACCACGTTCGGCATGGCTAAAAGCGGATTGTCAGGCGATACGGGTTCCTGTTCAAATACATCCAAACCAGCTGCAAGGATTTCTTTAGTTCGCAGTGCTTCTATGAGGGCCTTTTCGTCCACCGTCTGACCGCGGGATGTATTGATAAAGATCGCAGATTTTTTCATCAGTGCGAATTGCTCCCGTCCCATAAGATGCCTCGTCTCCGGAGTATAAGGGACCATTAAAATAACGAAATCGGATTCCCGTAAAAGGTGCTCTAAAGAGGAATAGGTTGTACTTAGCGTTTCCTCCACTTCGAATTTTCTTCGCCGATTATGATATAAAACTTCCATGTTAAAACCGAATTTGCCTCGTCTTGCAATAGATTCCCCAATCCTCCCCATACCGATGATGCCCAATGTTTTTCCATGAACATCAACGCCAAAGAGGGGTTCATCGCCTTTATTTCCCCACTTGCCATCCTTTACAAACTTGTCCAGTTCCGGTATACGACGGGCTGCTGAGAGCATTAAGGCTAAAGCTAAATCGGCCACGGTTTCATCGAGAACATCAGGTGTATTTGTACCGATTATGCTTCTCTTTTTCATTGCCTCTAGATCAAAGTTGTTGTAGCCTACCGAGATATTGCTGACAGCCTTTAGACATGGTGCATGGTCCATAAGTTCATCATCTATTTTTTCTCCGGTGATGAGCAGTCCCTCCGCATCGGAAATTTGCTTAAACAGCTGGCTTCTGGTAATGGGTTCAGGGCCGTTCCATTTTTCATACTGGCAATACTTCGAAATAAATGCCTCTACCTCGGCCGGTACTGGTCTTGCTATATACACTTTTGGCATCAATTTATGTCCTCCTCGGTTACACTATTCTTGAATAGGATGTTTTACAATAAACCAATAACAGATTGCGGCGCATCCGGCGATTAAACCGCCAGATATAAAGGCAAGAGAGTAAGAGCCAGTAGCATCCACTATCATGCCTGCCACAACAGGGGAAAAGGCTCCACCAAAATAACCGCCAAAATTCTGAATTGCACCTACGGAAGCAACCATGGAAGGAGGAGCAATATCACCGGCAAGTGCCCACGCGCTGCCTGTAATGGCAGAAATAAAACAAAGAGCGAGGGTAAGTAATGTTAAGGTAATAGCGAGCCCTTTGACAAGTGGAACTGCACATACAACGATAGCGGCCGAGATGGCACATATACTAATTAAGGCACGCTTTGCTTTAATAGGTGTAGTAATTTCCTTGTCAACCAATTTTTTAGTAAGATATCCTCCGAAAATATTGCCAAAGATTCCGCCAAGCCAAGGAATACCAGCATATATACCCATTTCTTTAAGTGAGACATGATGGACATCAAACAAATAAAGGGGAAGGAAGACAAGGAAAATGTTCCAGATCCAAATGGTACAGAAGAAGCCCAGAATCATCCCCCACACGCTTCGATATTTAAATAACGAACCCCATTTTATTTTTGATGATTGAATGCCTTGCTCTACTCCACCACCTTCCGACTTAATGTATTCAAATTCCTCCTCGGAAAGTTTTTGGCTTTTTTCAGGATTTTTATAAAAAATAACAAAACCGATTGCGAAGATGATGCCGATCACACCCGTTATATAAAACAACGCTCTCCACCCAAAAGTCACCATAATGAAAACGAGAAGTGGCGGTGCAATGGCTGGTCCCCATTTGGACGAAGAATCCCAAATTCCAGTTGCCAAGCCTCGTTCCTTTTTAGGGAACCAATACGATGTGATCTTAGCCATCGTAGGAAAACACGGTGCTTCTCCCACTCCAAGTAAAATCCGTGCAGCAATAAATGAACTCATTTTATGAACGGCTCCCGTTAAAATGGTCGCACCACTCCACCAAATAAGCGCGATTGTATACACCTTTTTGGTCCCGAACCGATCGATCAGCCATCCGGAAGGAAGCTGCATTAATGCATAACTCCAAGAAAAAAAGGTTCCCAACAACCCGATTTCGGTCACGCTTAGTCCGAGTTCCTTCATCATTTCGGGAGCTGCAATGGAGAGGTTGGCCCGATCAAGATAGTTGATTATTCCCCCAATCAATAACCAGATGACAACGGTCCAGCGAAATTTCCGGCCAATATTTAATGGCTTTTCTTGCTTTGTTTCCACTCTTGCTTCCATACCTTATCCCCCCTTGTTATATAAAACGCCATAATTGGCAGCGCTTCCAAAATAAGAAAAAGCCAGAGTTCACGCTTGGATAATATGTATATACAAGGAGGTTTTTGTTTTATAATATAAAACTCAGTTTTTGTTTTGCGACAAAAAAAACAAAAAGATAATTCTGTTTATTCTGTAAAGTATCGTATTATGAGTGTTTGTGATTGTCAATCTTTATTCTTATTTTTAGGATTATATTCCTAGTTTATGCCAAGTGGGAAAAATTGATAGACCGCTTTTTTTGAGAGTAAAATCATAACAAACTTTAGCCCACGATCCATTTTCATTTCTATCTTTTCTACCGGAAAGGCTTAGAGACGTTTTTATTATTTTTCTATAAGATAAGCAAGCGCTCCTGTTACATGCGGGACGTCCATAAACGTACCTGATAAAGCAGTATGTAGTTTACCAGAAAAGTGGGACATTACTTGTTCGCTTGGCGCTGCTGAATCCACTTTTCTATTGGTATTAATAAATCTTAATGGAGTTTCCACAACTTCCTGATAAGCACCTGGAATACTGATTTCATCCCTTTGCACATTTACTATAACTATATTTTTTAACAGCATTTTTAAAAGAAGAATGAAAGGATGGCTCATCATCCGTTCCTCACAGTGACATTGAGTTACTCCTATCTCTTCTCCTTTTAGGATCTGTTCATTGAATTTAATAATTTATAGCGGAAACGATTTATTCGATTGATCCATCTCCTGAATCTGGTAAGGGAATTCATGTATGGTATATGGTATATATATTTCTTCCAACATTGTTTTCTTTTTTTAATCTTTTATTTCCGTTTATTCATTTAAAAAATTCTAAAATAATATCTCATGTTAATTTTTTATGATTTCGTATTCCCACTTATTGCTTTTAAGCTCAAGACGCTATGCATCATATTAAACTATTGATCGTTAGTTCAATAAGAAAAAGAGCCGTTGAAACAGCTCCTTGTCCCCCTCTTTCACCCTTTTAAAACGATAGCGTAATGTTTCTCCTACTTATTTTTTACTCTTTGCATCCGTTTGAGCTTATATTGTTCAAAATCCCACTCAGACAAAAATTCTTTTGCAGAAGTATAGCCTGATTTATAGAGAAAGTCGATTTCATCCTCACTCAGTTCAAAGTCAGTTGCATTGATGCCGCCAGTAGGAATTTGAATCGTACGTTCAATCGTTTCTTCGTTCATATGTCGTAAATCATGCGCTTGAAGCATCGTTTTAAATATATTTTTGAAAAGGTGGATTGGCGTTGGTATAACCGGATCTATGTTAACTTCATCTTTCACAAAATGGAATCCGAATGTTGGAAAACGAGGATTGTCTGTATCAAATATCCATATTGGGAAGTTACTAAGTAAACCACCATCTAAAATGTAGGATTTTTTCCGGTCTTTTGATTTCCAAATAATCGGACGGAAGAAAAATGGTAGAGAGGCACTCATCATTACGGCAGTTGAAACTTTTAAATCAGCAGGTAACATCCCATAGCGTTCCAAATCATCTGGCAAAATAAGCATCTGGCCATTCGAAACATCAGACGCAATTATCTTCAACTTTCCATCTGGAAGATCCGCGAATGTCTTAATCCCTTTTTCTGAAAGAAGAGAATCCACCCATGATTCCAAATAATCGTTTTTGTAAATTCCAAGATGAACCATAAGTTCCAAAAAGAAGCCCAAAATGGGAATTCTATTCAGAATTGTCCTGCCGCGAATCTTTGAGTAATTGATTTCACTAAACCGTTCTCTAATTTCTTGGCTTTTATAGCCACTAGCCAAAAGAGCAGCTATTACTGCTCCTGCTGATGTCCCAGCAAGTCTTTCCCATTCGACTTTTTCCTCTTCCATTGCTTGAATCGCTCCAATAAAAGCAATTCCCCTGGCCCCCCCACCTTCAAAAACGGCATCTGCTTTCATTTTTTTCCACCTCTCGATAAGAGTTATTATTATTATTAACAATATTTTAAAATAAAGCGAATTTTCACACTCTTGGATACCAAAAAAATGCCCCGTCAGTTGAAGAATAAAACCGCTTGCCATCGATGATTGGAATTATTGACGGTTCTTTCTTTCTAATAAATTAATTCGCTAACAGTAGCAAGAATCACATGAGTTTAAAAGGTTGTGTTTTATAATCTGTAACACAAATTCTGTATCATGTTCTTTGACCTTGCCAGCTTTTAAGGTTGTTCGCAGAATTAACCGTACTTCTAATCTCTGTTTATGCTTTCCATCCCTGATTGACATTTGGTTGCATATCTATCCAATTTCCTTTTTTATTTTTTATCACCTTTATTATTACTTCATGTCTGTGGATTCCCTACTTGAGAAACCCTTAATCATTTACTCTGGCTCTACTGCAATATTATTAAAAGGGGATAGACTACCTTAACGCAACTTTGATGGTAATCAAACGTAATAATAGTAGTAGGATAGCATCTATTAACATGATATGTATAAAACGAGGCATTTGCATGGACAAATTATCAGATTAGGAATCAGCTTTGATAAAGGTATTCTTTAAATTATGTCGAAAAGGATATGTAACAATTGAAGGAGTGAAAAAATGGAAAATAACCGTGCCAAGAAAATGTATGATTACCACGTTTGGGCTAATCAGCAAGTGTTCCAAAACCTAAAACAATTACCGGACGGAATCTATGGCGACACGATAAAAAGTGTCTTTCCATCCATAAAGGAAGTCCTTGTTCACCTTTACGCAACAGATATTACGTGGTTGGAGATAATGAAAGGAAGTACAATTCAAGATACTTTTAAGAAAGTTGAACAGCGTCGGAAAGAAGTGGCCGGAGTCACAATAGACGAACTTGAATTCTGCTATGAGAACCTTGCAAAGGAGTATGACAATTTTCTTACTTCTCAGCCTGATCTTGAGCGGACCATTGTAACCGAACATCCCAAAATGGGGATTTGTGAGTTTGTACTCGCCGACCTCATCCATCATGTAGTGAATCATGGAACTTATCATCGCGGTAATGTATCAGCGATGCTCCATCAACAAGGCGAGCGTGGCGCACCAACAGATTATGTATTTTACTGTTTAAAATAAGCGGTTTGGCAACCGATTTTATCAAGGAACATCATTTAGGAGTCGCTGTATACATACTAAGGCACCGCTCATTCCAGATGAAAGCCGATGATCCTCTTGCCCAGGATTCATCGGCTTTTATTTGTTGGGAATGAATATCCAAACACACGTGGCATGGCTATATTCAGTCAGTACCAATATATGTTACATGATCTTTAAAGCTTTACACGTTGAAGGCGAAGTGCATTTAATACGACTGATACAGAACTGAAGGCCATGGCAGCACCCGCTAACCAAGGGGCAAGCAGTCCGATTGCCGCAATTGGTATCCCGATTACATTATAGGCAAAAGCCCAGAATAGGTTTTGTTTGATATTTCTCATCGTTTTCCTGCTCATTAGGATTGCATCTGCAATACTGTTCAAATCCCCCCGGATCAATGTAATATCAGCAGCTTCCATGGCTACGTCCGTCCCGGTTCCTATCGCCATTCCTATATCGGCTAGTGCCAGCGCGGGAGCATCATTTATCCCATCTCCGACCATTGCCACTCTTTTACCGGAGGCCTGCAGTTTTTTCACTTCTTCCGCTTTCCCTTCAGGAAGGACTTCTGCAATCACTTGGTCAATGCCGACTTGATGGCCGATGGCATTTGCGGTCCTTTGATTATCCCCTGTTATCATGATTACCTGGATATCCATCGCTTTTAACCTTTTAATTGCCGTTAGCGAGGTATCTTTTATTGTATCCGCAACCGCAATGAGTCCTGCATATTCTCCTTCAATGCTGGCGAGCATTGCGGTCTTTCCTTGCTCTTCAAGTTCTACCATAGCTGTTAGCGCCTTAGTAATATCCACGTTGTTTTGCTTCATCAATTTACGCGTTCCGACGAATAACACTTTTTGATCCACTACAGCTCTTACCCCGTATCCAGGAATCGCTTCAAATTCCTCAACCGCAGCAAGTGCTATCCGCCTTTCCTGAATTCCTTGAACGATTGATTGGGCAAGAGGGTGTTCAGATTGTTTTTCAGCGGCACCGATTAGAGATAAAAACTGTTCTTCCTCCATACCATTCTCGATGAGGACATCGGTTAACACTGGTGTACCATTCGTTACCGTTCCCGTTTTATCCAAAATGACCGTATTAATATGGTGAGTGGTTTCCAAGTGTTCCCCGCCTTTAAATAAAATACCGAATTCGGCGGCTCGCCCTGATCCTGCCATGATGGATGTAGGAGTGGCCAGACCTAAAGCACAAGGACAGGCTATGACTAGCACCGCAATCATCGCTTCAAAAGCTGGTGTGAATTCTCCTGGGTTAACCCAGATCATCCAAACCAGAAAATTTAAAAGGGCGATTCCTACAACAATGGGAACGAAGACGCCAGAAATTTGGTCAGCAAGACGTTGTATCGGAGCTTTGGAACCTTGAGCATCTTCGACCACTTTGATGATTTGAGAAAGAGCTGTATCCCTCCCGATCTTTGTCGCTTTCATTTTTAGAAAACCATTCTTATTCAATGTTGAACCGATTACCGTATCCCCAATTGTTTTATCCACCGGAATGCTCTCACCTGTTAACATGGATTCATCGACGGCAGAGTTCCCTTCTACCACCTCTCCATCGACAGGGATCTTTTCACCCGGCTTCACCACAATCGTATCCCCCACGATGACTTCTTCAAGTGGTATTTCACGTTCTTCACCATTTCTTAAAACCAATGCCGTTTTTGCCTGAAGCCCCATTAATTTTTTGATGGCCTCGGAAGAACGTCCTTTTGCTTTTACTTCAAAAAGTTTCCCTAAAAGAATGAGGGTGATAAGAATCGAACTAGTTTCGAAATAAAGTTGTGCCGTATTGTGATGGGATCCCATCGAGATGATCGCCTGATAAACACTGTAAAAATAGGCAGCGGATGTTCCCATTGCGACTAATACATCCATATTGGCACTTTTATTTTTCAAAGCTTTATATGCCCCAACATAAAATTGCTTTCCAATCAGAAATTGCACGGGGGTGGCGAAAGCCATTTGCACCCAAGGATTCATGAGGAAATCAGGCATATAGATGAACGAAGTAAAACTAAAATGGCTTACCATCGCCCATAACAATGGAAAAGATAATATCACCGAAAAGATGAATGTATTCTTTTGTTTTTGAATTTCTTTTTGACGGAAATCCACGGATTCCGTATTATCTTCCTTGATGATCGCCCCATACCCCAGCTTCTCTACCCGTTGAATGATGTCAACTGGGGAGGCTTCGGTAGGATCATACTCGACTGTCGCATTTTCGAGCGCAAGATTCACATTGGCTCTGCTTACTCCATCCAACTTATTTAACCCTTTTTCAATTCGGTTAGCACATGCGGCACAGGTCATGCCCGTAATCGTAAATTCCTTTTTCTCTTTTACTACATCATAGCCAAGATCTTGAATTTTCTTTTCAAAGTCCTTGTTGCTTAATTTTTCCGAATCATATTTAATGACCGATTTCTCAAGAGCCAAATTAACGGTGGCTTCCTCAACGCCTTCCATTCTGTTTAACCCTTTTTCAATTCGGTTAGCACAGGCAGCGCAAGTCATTCCTGTAATCTGCATAGTTGTTTCTTTTATTTGGCTGCTCACATCATCCCCGCCTTCCTATACCGATATGGGGTATAATTATTTGTAAAAAAGAAGTGCTTAACAGCACTCTCATGACTTACTTGACATCATAGCCTTGATCATCGATTGTTTCTTTTATTTTCTCAAGTGATACTTTTTCCTTATCAAACGCTACATCTACTTTTCCTGCATCCAAATGCACTTTTACGCTTTCAACACCTGCAAGTTTTCCTACATTCCCTTCAACTGCATTCACACAATGACCACAAGACATTCCACTTACATTCAATGTTACTGTTTCCACTTCAACATCTACTCCTTTATTTTTTCATTAATTTTTGTATCGTTACAAGAACTTCATCTATAACCTCTGTATCCCCATCATTCAGGCGTTCGACCACACAATTCCTTAGGTGACCTTCCAATAAAATCTTGGCAACACTATTCATCGCGCTTTGTGTAGCTGCTATTTGGGTAATCACATCATCACAGTACGTATCTTTTTCAATAAGACCCTTTATACCGCGAATTTGACCTTCGATTCGATTTAACCGGGTCGTTAAATTCTTTTTTACTGCTTCTGAGTGATGACTCTTTCGGCCGTGGGAAGATGTCGTACAGCATTCTTCTTCATTCATAGAATCTTGACTATTCATTATTTCATCCATTACCCATCCCTCCTCGAAAATTAATATACCATACCCTCCTACCCTATGCAAAGAAAAAGAATAATGTTCATTATTTATTACTATTTGTTTTTTAACTTTTTCTATTCTTAAGCTAATAAACGTACATTTTGTGGGTTGGACTATCCAACATCTAGCTAGCCAAGAACCTTTGCCTAAGAATACGAGTATCAGAATGTTTTTTTTAACCCAAATAACAAAAAAACACTGAGGATACTAATGTATCCTCAGCCAGACTGTAGACAAACTCGACGAAAAGTCAGTTGTACTGCCGTTTTTCTAAAAAAATATTCAGCCGATTTCAGAAATCCGCTCCCTTTCCGCCGACTGTCTGCCAAGCCTCCTCGACGCAAGCGTCTGTGGGGTCTCGGCTAGCCAGTTATTCGGCAGGAGTGTCGCAAATTTCTTCAATCTAGTAAGGTCTCATCTCGTATTAAGGTAAAAAACATGAAGGGTAACAAAGTTTGTTTTAAAATCATGGTTGGGGTTTAGAGATCATTCGTTTGAAGAAACGCCAGTGTGCATACAGTTTTTTTCTAAAAAACTTTCCTGAGATACGAGACTGCTGCGGGAAAGCGAGTGCCTGGAGGCAACGTTCAAAATTTACAAACCCTCAAAAAAAAAACACTGAGATACTAATGTATCCTCAGCGTTTTTTTCATTTAATTAGATTCCAAAATGTGATTATCACAGTTCTTTTGAAATATTATTATTCCTTTTCTTTTTCACTAAAAGGATGATGGCAATGATAAAGGCTACTGCGCTATATATCCAGGTATACATAAAGGCAAGGCCTAATCCTATATTTGCATCCATATAATCGTTTTTCACATGATCTATGGCTAAATATAAAAGCGGTGCAGCTCCAATGATGAATAGGATGACAAAGAGAACATTCTTTTTAGGATTCCTGGTTGATAAAATAATAATGATGAAGGATAACAAGAGAAACGCTTCTGAAGCTATCGTCAACGTTACCAGATTGCTCATTATAGTTCACTCCTAATCGTGGTTGCTTAAATGGAATATATTTATGTTCCCTTATATCTATGTTACTTTTCGTTCCTTCTTCATAACTCTCATAATATTTTTCATTTGAATGTTATTATATTATTAAAAAACCTGAATACCTTCAACAGGAATGAAGGATCCAGGTTTCATGTTAATTTTTCTTTGATAATTGTAATGCATTCTTGATGCTTTTCAGTGATTTTGAGCTTCCGTACATCAAGACTCCACCACGATAGATTTTTGCTCCGATTATTCCTAGTAAAACAATGGTTAAGATCAACACAGCAATGCTGATGGCGATTTCCCAGAATGGAACTTCAAGCATCCCTACGCGCAAGAACATGATCATAGGCGTGAAAAATGGAATGAATGATGTAACCGTAATATAACTCGCTGACGGATTCCCTAGTCCAAACATCGCAATCATGAAGGCAATGACGACTAACATGGTCATCGGTGAAATCATTTGCTGTACATCTTCAATTTTGCTGACAACGGACCCAAGGCATGCCGCAAGAGTCGCGTACAGAAAATAACCAAGCAAAGCGAAAATGATTGCATAAATGATCGTTGAGATATCGGTGCTGCCGAAACCGAAAAATGAAAAGAATCCTTCATCCATACCTGTCAAGTTTTGTTTAATCGAGAAATAGCCCACTCCAAAAAATAAAATCATTTGAGTAAGACTAAGTAAAGCAACACCCATTATTTTGGCAAACATCTGTGTGACTGGCGGAACACTAGAAATCAGGATTTCCATGACTCGGGATGTTTTCTCAGTGGCCACTTCCATTGCAATCATCGTTGCATACATCAACACACCAAAGTAAATGACAAATAGGAGCACATACACAAGACCTCGTGCTTGATTAAGATCCTCTTCCGTTTTTGCATTTTTCTGAAGTGCAATCGTATCAAATGCTGGCGGCGTATTCAATTGAGCGATTTGCTGCTCTGTCAAATTCAATTCCTTCGCAGTTATTTGACCCTTCAATTGAGTAAGCGCTAAAAGCAAATCATTACTTACTGCAGAATCTGAAATTTGATTCGCTTTATACGTTCCCTTGAAGCCTAGGCTGTCATCCTTTTCGATTAACAGATACCCAACGATTTCTTCTGCGCTGACCATTTTCTCCGCTTCCTTTTCATCCTGGGCGGAAATGATCGATAGGTCATCGTTCACACCTGTAACCGCATTTTTATAAGAATCAAATAAGCTATCTTCAGTCTGATCGATGACGGCAACCTTTTCCTGATCATCACTGTCGAATTTATCAATAAGATTCGAGATATTCGTAAGGACAAGAATCAGGGCCATCATAATGATTGTAGAAATGATAAAGGATTTCGTTTTTAATTTTGATAGATATGTATGGGAAAGGACAATCCAAAAGTTATTCATAGACGGCACCTACTTTTTCAATGAAAATATCCGTCAGCGATGGTTCTTCCAATTCGAACTTCCGGACGAAACCTCTTGGAACAAGATCACGAATCATATTCTCAGCCACATCTTCACCTGTGACTTGAAGAATTTTCCCTTCCATCGTGTTCTTAACTTTTGTTACACCTGAATAAGTATCCAAGAAAGATAAGTCAAAATCAGCTTTAATTGATACATTCTTTTTACCAAAAGAACGCTTGATTTCTTTTAATTTTCCTGCCACAACAGGGGAACCTTTATGCATGATGCATAGATGCTCACACATCTCCTCAACATGCTCCATGCGATGACTCGAGAAAACGATCGTCGTGCCGCTGTCCCTTAAGTCAATGACAGCTTTCTTCAGTATTTCCACATTCACCGGATCCAGTCCGCTGAAGGGTTCGTCAAGGATAAGTAATTCAGGTTTATGAATCATGGAAGCGATCAGCTGGATCTTTTGCTGATTTCCCTTTGAAAGCTCTTCAACTCGCTTATCGATATACTCAGGTACCATAAAGCGGTCTAGCCAATACTCCAACTCTTTCAAAGCATCCTTTTTGTTCATCCCTCTTAATCTAGCCAAATATACAATTTGATCGCGGACCTTCAGTTTTGGATATAATCCGCGTTCCTCAGGAAGATAGCCAATCAATGAACTGGTCGTATAATCGATTTTCTTACCATCCCAGATCACTTCCCCTTCAGTGGGGTCAAGCAGGCCGAGTATCATCCGGAACGTGGTCGTTTTCCCGGCTCCGTTCCCACCTAAAAAACCGAACATTTCTTTTTCGGGGATAGTTAAATCAAGCTGGTTGACAGCTGTGAATTCCCCGAATTTTTTCGTAACTTCTTTTATTTGTAAAGACAATGCACAACCTCCTAATATATGTTTCTATGTATATGTTAACGGAAAGGTTTTCCAATTTCAACTATCACCAAGAAACAACCAACTCTTTTTCTTCTTCGATTATATGCAAATTTCCAGAAAAAAATTTCACTATCTAGCCCCTTGAAAGGAAAGACTGCCTCCTAACGTTTCACGTTTGCGCTTTACCCTAATAGTATTTTTTCTGCGAACCTTAAGACAAATCTCCATTTCCCTTCCTTATTGGTAATAACATGGTCAACATTTTCACATCCCCGTACGTCTCCTGCCTATCCCTAACGGCGAGCATGTTATTTAACTGAAAAGCCCATTTTTTGAAAACGAGGCAACAAAAAAAATAGGTTGGGTAGCGTAAAGATACCCAACCTCTATAAGTTACAGATTGCTCGCTTTAAAGGACACATTTCCCAACTGTCGCTAATGAGTCTATCTTATTTTACAATCGTTAGTTTTACATTTCTTTTTTCTAGCAATTTTCTTGATGCTTCATCTATTTCTCTATCCGTAATGACCTCATCCACTTCACTAGGCGGTACGATTAACGAAAAAGCCAGTTTTCCAAACTTTGAGGAATCCACCATCAGGATCACTGCATCCGACCTTTCGATCATTTTCTTTTTTAATAAAGCCTGCCCCTCATTAGAATCACTGAGTCCTTCTTCTAAGTGAATCCCCTTGCAAGACAAAAACGTTTTGTTGACATGATACATCGTTAATGATTTCTCTGCTATCGGACCAACAAATGATAAAGACTTTGACAGCAATCTTCCCCCAGTTGAAATAACCTCTATTTTTTCTTTTTTACTCAATTCCATAACCACTTTGGTGGAATTGGTAATAACCGTTAGCGGTATGTTTGGTAAGGCTTTTGACATATACCAGGCAGTTGTACTTGCATCTAAAATAATCCTGTCACCTTCCACTACCCGCTTTGCCGCTTCATATGCTATCACTTTTTTTTCGTTTACATTTGTTATCACTCTTTCGGAAAAATGGATTTCCGAATCATCTTCTTGCAGGCTGACTGCACCGCCGTGGCTGCGTATTAGTTTTGATTCTTTCTCAAGCTTTTCGAGATCACGCCGGATTGTTTCCTCTGTAACTGAAAAGATTTCACTTAATTCTGTAACACGAATACTTGATCGTTCATTTACGAGTTCGACAATTTTTTGATGTCTTTGAGCTACCAGCATACCAACTTTCTCCTATCCATATAATCTTTGTTTACTTTTGTTTGTTTTTGTATTGTAACATATATAAAGCCCTCTATATAAATAGAGAGCTTAGGAACCGCTTTTTTCATTGATATCGTTATTTGGCAATTAGCTTAAAACCTTCAATAATTTCTTCAATATCTTCATCACTAATATCGATTACTTCGCCAATACTTTTAGCGTACACCAATGCTTTTGCACTATATTCAGCTACTTCTAGCCTATCAAATACACTCAGTAAACTTTTTCCTGAGACAACTGCATACCCATTCTCAATTAATAGGACAGGATTATCCTCTGCTAGTTTATCTGCAATCATTCTATTATGATCTTCTCCCATTCCAAAAGGCACTTTATCTATATCCCGAAGAACAATGTAGGCCTCTGGAATTATGTGTGTATTATATTTAACATCTGTCACTGCATAGGCCATTAAAAATCTTGGGTTGGCAATGATGACGGATGTAAGCTCCGGGTTTAACTCATATATTTTTTGATGAAGCTCATAAAACTCACATGGTTCCTTGCCAGCTTCACTAAATTCATGATGAACCAGAACCAATTCATCTTCCTTAATATATTTACGGTCCTGTTGAGAAGGCGTGATTAAAATAGATCCATCTTTAAGGCGTGTTGAAAAGCTGCCTGAGGTACTTGTAAAAAGCTGACGATCATATAACCGTTCCAATAACCTGATCATTTCTTGACGGCAAGAAACCTCTTCGACAGAATGGTACTTCATTTCTATCTGTGTTAATTTATTAACTTTATATAAATCTATTTCTTGTAAATTTTGTTCGGTCAGTTCAAATGGCTTCCCTATATTTCTCGCATTTATTTCCATACAAGCAGTATCTTCAAGGGTTTCAAACAACATAAAGGCATCAAATATAGTGGGTTTCCCTACCACAATACCATGATTCTCCAATATGACTGCATCCCCTCCTTTTGCAAATTCAGCAGAAATATTTTCTTTTAATTTGTCGCTTCCAGGGATCGCATAGGGTGCAACCTGAAGGGAATCTGCTACACTCTTATATGCATGTAAAAGTAACTTTGGGTTTGGTCCTTTACGAGCCATACTAAAGGAAACCAATGCCGGGGGATGTGCATGTACGACAGCATTTATATCGGGCCTTGCTTCATAAATTCCCTGATGAAAAGGAAGCTCTACCGATGGTTTATGTTTCCCTATGACTGTACCGTCCTTTTTGACGCACATGATATCATCCATGGTTAATGTTCCTTTATCAATGCCCGATGGAGTAATCCAAAGGTCACCATTTTCATCTAGAATAGAAAGGTTTCCTCCTGAAATTGTTGTCATACCATATTTATAGACACGTTCCATGATCATTACAATTTGTTCGGCTGGATGCAGATTTTCATTCATACTTTATCACTCCTATTATTTACATTCTTCTTTCATGGAAATTGCTTGTTTAAATTTTTCAATCAGGGATGATTCAATTTTTCCTTTTGGCTCATATTTTTTTATAAGAAACGAGTGTTGTATTAACTTACGTGCCGTTTGTAAATCGCTTAATTCATTGTCTGAAATCATTTGAACTAGTATATTCCCAATCGCCGTAGCCTCTGTTGGTCCAGCGTATATGGTTTTCCCGCTAAGGTCTGCCGTAAGTTGATTAACGAATTCATTTTTCGCTCCTCCGCCGACAATATGAAGTTGCTCGATTCTTTTCCCCGTTATCTCTTCTATTTGCCGAATGGACATCGCATAAATAATAGACATATTTGTAAATATACAGTTCGCTAATTCGCCCACTGTATGTGGAATCTCCTGATTCGTCTCCCGACAATACTGCTGAATTTCTTGAATCATATTTTCTGGATTTAAAAATCGTTTATCATTAAAGTTGATAAACTGCCTGCACTCATTTATTTTCTCTGCCTCATATACAAACAGCTCGAAGTTATAGTCTTCCTTCAAATGTCTTCTGACTTCTTGAATAACCCACATGCCAATGATATTTTTCAGAAAGCGGAAGGTTCCGTATGCACCCCATTCATTTGTATAATTGTTTTTGAGGGCTAACTCATTCACGATCGGTTTATCGCTTTCAATTCCAAGCAACGACCACGTTCCGCTACTAATATAGGCCCATTTCTCTCCATTACCAGGTGATCCGACTATGGCGGAAGCAGTATCATGTGAAGCAACGATAATCACTTCTGTATCGGGAAGATCAAAAGTAGAAAAATGTTCATTCATCAGTTTCCCTAATCGTTCTCCCGGATTAGCAAAAGGCGGGAATTGGTCTTTTGATAATGCAATCAGGTTCAGTAACTCTTCATCAAACTTCTTAGAGTTTAAATTCAATAATTGCATCGAAGAAGCGCTTGTAACTTCTGTAACCTTTTTTCCCGTTAGGCAGTAACCTAAATAATCAGGCACAGTCATGACATTCCTGGTGACTTTCAGATTCTTTATATCTTCTTCGTACAATTGGTATAACGTGTTAAATGATAAGAATTGAATCCCCGTTTTTTGATAAATGATTTCTTTAGGTAGTGTTCTTGTGACCTTTTCGATTGTATTTTCGGTGCGCTTATCACGATAAGAGATAACTTCTTGCACTCTTTGTCCATCATCATCCAACAATACATAATCCGTTCCCCACGTATCAATGCCAAGTGTACAGTGGTCGTATCCAAGCTTTTTTGCTGATTCTAACCCCTTTAAGATTTCATTCAATAAATGATCAATATCCCAAAAACATGTTTCATTTTGGGTGGTGAAACCATTCGCAAATCGATGGATTTCTTCAATTACTAATTTCCCGTTCTCCATTTTTCCTAAGACCAGCCGGCCACTTGAAGCACCAATATCCACCGCAATATGTATCATTAGTCCACACTCCTCAATTTCTTTAAACCATGCATTATGGAAATGTGATCACGGCCAAAGAATTCATGCAGTTCTAAATAATAAGCATAGAGTTGTTTATAAATCCTTACATTTTCTTTAACCGGTATAAAAGTCTCTTCTTTTACTTTTGCCATTTTAGATGCTGCCTCCTCTATGGAATCATACCCACCATTTGTACGGCCGGCAGCCGTGGCAGCGTATATGGCCGCTCCTAGTGCAACCACTTGTTCTCCATCCGCGATTTTTATTTCGCGATTTAAAATATCGGCATATATCTGCATTAATAGTTTATTTTTTTGAGGTAATCCGCCACAGGCAAACAAATCGTTTATCTCTATACCGGCATTCTCAAATGTTTCAAGGATCTTCCTTGTTCCAAAAGCTGTTGATTCTAAAAGTGCACGGTATATTTCTTCCGGCTTCGTAGAAAGAGTAATCCCTGCAATGACACCTGACAAGTTCGCATCTACAAGGACTGTTCGGTTGCCATTCCACCAATCTAACGCCACTAACCCTGATTGACCAGGCATTAAGCAGGATGCCTTTTTTTCCATTAAGCCATGTAGATTGACACCCTCTTGCTCAGCTTCTTTCTTTACATACTCCGGAACAGCTTGCTCAATATACCATGCAAACGAATCGCCAACAGCCACCTGTCCCGTTTCATAACTGAATGATCCGGGAATTATTCCATCCTCCACTACCCCACAAATACCCTCTACTGTTTGTTTTTTCTCAGAAATTAACATGTGGCAAGTAGACGTTCCCATCGTCATCACAAATTGGCCTGGATGGACAGCTCCTACAGCTGGAACACCTGCATGGGCATCGATTATGGATACAGAAACAGCCGTACCGGGTTTCAACCCCATCTTCTTAGCCATCCCTTCTGTTAAACCACCCGACCGCCCAGTGATGGGTAACACTTCACCACGCATTTTTGTATCCAGTATATCCAGAAGACGTTCATCAATAGCCGCTAAAAAAGCAGGGTCCGGATATCCATCTTTTTTATGCCAAAGTGCTTTATAACCGCTCATATTACTGCTGCGTACCAGCTCATTCGTCAGACAGAAGGTAATCCAATCCCCGGCTTCCATAAATAGATCCGTTTCTTCATAGATATCAGGTGATTCACGCAACACTTGTAATATCTTAGGGAACATCCATTCAGAAGAAATTTTCCCGCCATATCGTTGCAGGAATGGTTGATTCGTTTCCTGTGCAATGCGTGTAATATCATCCGCTTCTTTTTGTGCGGCATGATGTTTCCATAATTTCACCCAACTGTGAGGGTCCCTTTTCCACTTCTCATCAAAACAAAGGGGATCTCCCTTCTTATCAATTGGCAAAATGGTACATGAGGTAAAATCGATTCCAATGCCAATCACATCATTCGCATCTACTCCACTTAACCGCATCACTTCAGGAACGGAAGTGTATAAAACGTCCAAATAATCACTTGGATGCTGGAGAGCCCAATCTTTTTCAAGTTTACGTCCGTCTGGAAGCCTATTAGACATTACTCCATGACGATAAGGTGTAACATGTGTAGCCATTTCATTGCCGTTCGCTATATTTACTAACAGCACTCTGCCTGATTCAGTACCATAATCAATTCCAATTGTATATCTGTCATTCATCCCTTCAACATCTCCTAACATGCAAGTCACTCATGATTTTTAATAAAAAGCCCCCTCTAGTTAGTTGAGAGGGGACATTTATGTCTATCTGACATTAAAAATTAAAATCAGCTGCATTGTCTTTAGTAAAATCTGTCGGTGGTCCCATGATGATTGTTTTTCCATCTTCCCACACGTCAATTTCACCTACATTTTCAACTTTCAAACCATCTTCTGGTTTCTCCCCTTCAGCTAGACGTTTGGCAAGGGCAACGGTTAAATAACCTAGTTTGTCTGGCTCCCAAAGAATGGCTACATCTAGAGATCCATCATTTAAATATGGTGAAGAGTCTTTCGGCAGGGCAGTTCCAACAACTGTAATATCATCTTGCAGTCCTTTTTCCTGAACAGCTTGGGCTGCCCCAAGAGGTGCTGGAGTAGAAAAAGCCATGATTCCTTTTAATTCAGGATTTGATTTTATTAAATCCAGTGTTTTTTGGTATGCCACCTGTTGTTTTTCATCTGTCGCGATTTTATCCGATACTAATTCAATACCAGGATAATTCTCTTCCAGTTCTTTTTTTGCTGCAGCAATCCAAGTGTTTAAGTTTGCAGCTGAAAGCCCTCCTGTTAATATAGCGATTTGCCCTTTTTCAACCCCCATTTGTTTTACGAGGGATTTAGCGATATGGCGACCGTATGCTTCATCGTCTATTTGGTGGACTGATAATTCTACAAGGGATTGATCAGCTGGTGTATCCCAGTCCATTACAATTATCCCTTCATCCTTCGCCTTTTGAAGGACTGGTGAGAGTGATGCAGCGTCATTTGGCGCTACCGCGATTACATCCACATCTTGACTAATTAAATCTTCAATGACTTTTACTTGCTGTGCAGCATCTGGTTCCGTAGGTCCTGTGTAAATGGTTTCCACACCAAGATCTTTACCTGCTTGAATCGCTCCTTTTTCAGAGGCATTGAAATATGGTATCCCCATTAACTTTGGAACTACGGCAATTTTCAACTTCTCATTACCACCTCCGCCACTAGTTTCTTTTTCACTGTTTCCCGTTGCTCCTTCTTTTGATACACAGCCTGCTAACAGTCCCCCAGCTAAAATAGCTGTTGCTAAGATTCCGGTCATTTTCTTCATAATGATCCCCCTTGAATTTTTTCTTATTTTTTTCTAAAGTATTTTCAGAGATTACATGGTCCTGTACATTACGCTACAGAGTTTGAAGGTAAATTCTTTTGACTTTTTTCATCTAATTTCGTTTTCACGAAGTTTATGACCAATACCGTGATTAAAATAACCCCCATCATTACAGTCACGATCGAACGTGGTACCCCCATTAAATTCAATCCACTTGATAACATTTGGAAAATGACCACTGCGTAAACAGTGCCGATAACTTTGCCATATCCACCTTGAATTTCCGTTCCGCCAAGCACGGCTGCCGCTACACTTTGTAATAAATAAGAAGATCCCAGATCCACTTTTGCTGTATTATAACGAGATGTCATAATAATAGAAGCAATTGTGGCAAGAAGTGCCGCATATAAATATACCCTCATTAATACCCTGCTATTATTTACCCCTGAAAATAATGTGGCGATCGGATTGCTTCCCACCATATAAACGCTTCTGCCCCATTTGGTTTTTGACAGCAATATCGCTGTTAATATAGCAAATAGTACAAAAATAATGATGGAAAGAGGAACGATCCCCATATAGTAACCGTTTCCAATCAAGCTATAACCCTCTCTAAATCCTGAAATCGAATTTCCTTTCGTAATGCTTAAGATCACACCTTCAAAAAGGACCATCGTTCCAAGTGTCACCAGTATTGGCGAAACACCGATTTTTGATATAAGTACGCCGTTAATTAATCCGCAACTCAGTCCGACTAATACACCGATTAAGATAGCGACGAGCATTGGGTATCCGCTGCTTGCCATAAGTGCGATTGTCACACCAGACAAGGCAGCCGTATACGTAATTGATAGGTCAATCCCTCCAGTCACAATCACCACCATCATTGCTAAAGCGATTAAACCAAACTCCGGGAGCTGGAACATCATATTGGTTAAATTATTTGAAGAAAAGAATCCAGGTATCGAAAAACTCATTAACACAAACAAGCCTGCTGTAATTACACCTAAAGTATTTTCTTTTGATATTGAAAGCCGTTTCATTTTTCCACCTCTTTCTTACGCTTCCACTTCAATTTTTGCTAACTTATCTTTTGAGCGCTTATATTGAATGTGGTCGTATGACACAGCCAGTAATATAATCAATCCAGTGAATACTTTTTGCCAGAAGGTATCAATTTTTGCCAAGATAAGACCATTTTGTACAATGCCTAAGAGAAGAACGCCCAAAACCGTTCCCAAAATGGTACCGCGTCCCCCCATGATGTTCGCACCGCCCAAAACAACTGCTGCTATGACCATCAGCTCAAGACCAAGCATTCCATTAGGATCCACAGCCTTTGTATATGCTGTTTGAGCAATGGCTGCTATTCCGGCAAGAAACCCCATATAGGAGAAAACAAATATTTGAACTTTATCAAAATTTATCCCAACCCGAATGGCTGAATCTTTATTACCGCCAATCGCCAATACTTCGCGACCGATTAATGTGTATTTCAAAATATACCAAGTAAACAGAGCAACGGCGATAAAAATTAGAATGATAATAGATATACCAAACACCTCAAAACTAGCAAACTTGATGAATACGGTTGGAAAACTGCTGCTGTTCAAATACTGTCCATTCGTAATGTACAACACGAGCCCATTAATGATGCTCATCATTCCAAGTGTCACGACAATAGCTGGAATTTGGACCTTTGCAACAAGCATTCCATTCAGTGCACCTAAACAAACCCCAAGAAATGGCCCAATCAAAAAAAGTAATAGTATAGAGATGGGATGGTCAGGCATGAGCATCATCACTTTTCCAACGATGACACAGACAGCGCTTGTAACAGCGGCGACCGATACGTCAATCCCGCCAGTGATGATGACAAGTGTCATACCCACCGCCAGAATTCCAAGTACAGCATTCCCTTTTAGTACATCCAGCAAATTGTCTACAGTTAAAAAATATGGGCTTAAGAATGTCAATGTAATACATAGAAGCAAAACAATCATTGCGATGCTGATTTCCTTCGACTTCAAAATTACGTTCATGCACGTACCTCCTCTTTTAGCGGAAGCCCTTTTTTGGAAGGCGATTGAGAACCAAGCAGAGCATAATTCATGATATTTTCCTGTGTTGCTTCTTCTATACCAAGTTCTCCGGCTATTCTTCCATGTCTCATGACCAAAATTCGATCACTGACAGCAAGAACTTCTGGAAGCTCTGAAGAAATCACAATAATGCCCATTCCTTCAGCAGCCAGTTCCCTCATTAACTTATGAATTTCCGACTTCGCCCCAATATCAATTCCATTCGTCGGTTCGTCAATAATTAGGATTTGTGGTTTAGTGGAAAGCCACTTACCGATCACAACTTTCTGCTGATTTCCGCCTGACAGGTCACCAGCTGCTCTTTTAGGCAAAGCCGGTCTAACATCTAGCGTTTTCATATAGTGATCAGCCAGCTTAACTTCTTCCTTTCGCTTAATTAAATTGAATTTATTTCTCAATTGTTTCAAAACAGGTAATGAAATATTATTGATTATGGACTGGCGAAGGATGAGTCCTTGCGTTTTTCTGCTTTCTGGAATATATGCAATCCCTTGTTTTACAGCATGTTCAGAAGACTTGATTTTAGTAGAAACCCCATTTATTTTCATACTTCCATCGTAGGGCCTGTTGACCCCGAATATCGCCTGTGCAAGCTCTGTTCTTCCAGATCCGACAAGTCCTGTAATCCCAAGGACTTCTCCAGCTTTCAATTCAAAGGAAATATCTTTAAAGTTACCTTCTTTTGATAATCCATTCAGTTCCAAAAGAGTTTTTCCCGTTTTTCCTTTTACCATATTCTTTTTATATAAAATCTGACGTCCCACCATTAATGTGATTAATTTTTCTTCATCAAGTTCTTCAGTTTCGTAAGTGCCTACATATTTCCCATCGCGCAATATTGTAAATCGATCGGAAACAGTAAATAACTCTTTTAACTTGTGGCTGACAAAGATAATGGAAATGCCGCGATCTTTTAATTTTTGTATAACTTTATAAAGCTTTTCAACTTCCCCGGTGGATAGGGATGAAGTCGGTTCGTCCATTACAATCAACTTTGAATCAAAAGCGAGGGCTCTGGCGATTTCAATCAGTTGCTGTTGAGCAATGCTTAATTTTTCAACGGGTGTATGAACATCAATCTCAAATTCTAGTTCTTTAAGTGCCCGTTTTGCAGTGTCCTCCATCTCCTTCCATCTAATCTTTTTCCATGGTTTTTTGTCACTATCCCGGCCAATATAGATATTTTCTGCTACAGATAGGTTTGAAAATAAACTTAAATCCTGATAAATAATTGAAATACCTTTTAGCGTAGCATCAATCGGTTTTTGAATTTCGGCTTCTTTTCCTTCAAAGTAAAACTTGGCGCCTGGGTCCGGTCGATAAATGCCGGCTAATATTTTAATGAGCGTTGATTTCCCGGCACCATTCTCACCTATTAGCGCATGAACTTCTCCTTTTTTCACTTTAAGCTGAACGCTATCCAGTGCTTTTACACCAGGGAAGGTTTTACTGACATTCGTCATTTGCAATAAGAAATCAGACATGTTTCTCTCCTTTCCAACCTTAATCAGTCATAAATTTGATTCAACTTTTGTTTTTTTCCATAGTAATTAATGTTATTGGTTTCACAAAAATGTTCCACTTCTGCTAGCGTCGGCACACCATCTTGGGCCCCCATTTTTGTTACCTTCATCGCCGCTACAATTGAAGCAAATTCTGCTGCAGATTCGATCGTCTCCCCGTCTGCAATGGCACAGGCAAGGGCGCCAGCGAACGAGTCTCCTGCCCCCACTGTATCAACAGCTTTAACAGCAATGGGCTCGATAAAGGTTGTTTCACCGTTTTGATAAACCAATGCTCCTTTGTTGCCCAACTTAATAATGCTATTCTCCACGCCAAAATGATTCTCAAAGAAAGCACCCGCTTTGCATGCACTTTCCTTCGAGTTGACGTGGATCCCAGTCAATACTTTTGTTTCCTGCCAATTCGGCGTAATCAAATTGGCATACGTCAGTGCTTCAGTCGTTACTCCTTCTGCAGGAGCAGGGTCCAGGATAATAAACATATTTTTTTCTTTAGCTCTTTTCATGGCTTGTAGAACAGCCTCATCAGGAATTTCCATCTGTACAAGTAAAACAGCATAGTCATCACTGATGGTAGAAAAACAAATGTCAATATCACTTCTTGTCAAATGTTCATTGGCCCCTTTAATGACAAGCATGGTGTTTTCTGCTGTAGCATCTACTGTAATGACTGCGCATCCAGTTGGATGTTCTGCAACATGTTTCAAGGAGGATATGTTCACGTTATTTTGAAGAAGAGAACGTTCTATTTCATGCCCGAATGCGTCCTCGCCAACTGCACCCATTAGCTTTACTGGCTTTCCAAGTTTAGCGCACGTCGTTGCTTGATTAGCGCCTTTTCCACCACTTAATAGTTTCATATTTTCCCCAAAGAGCGTTTCCCCATGGGCTGGATACTGATTAGTGACTGCGACAATATCCATATTAATACTCCCAACCACTACAATCCCTCTCATGCACAACCCTCGTTTTTCATTTTTGTTTGCTCTAAGAATGACCGGAGTTGGCCAACTGCATCTTCCAGTAATACATCGTTTTTAAATAAACAGGACGTACCGCAAACCAACATGTCAGCTCCATTTTGCAATACACCCGGAATGGTTTCGAATCCAATGTTTCCATCTACCTGAATATCAATTTGGTAGCCTTCCGATTGAATTAATTCTTTAATCTTTTTTATTTTCTTATACATAAGCGGTACAAACGACTGCCCTGCAAAACCAGGATTCACCGTCATCACCGTTACATAATCGACTACATCCAATACATGTTCAAGCTCTGTGATGGGGGTAGATGGATTTAAGGCTACCCCTGCTTTAATCCCTTCATTCTTCAGTTTTTGTAATGATCTCTGTAAATGGGCAGTTGCCTCTGCATGAATGGAAATCATATCTGCACCCGACTGAATGAAAAGATCTAAATGGTCTTCCGGTCTTTCAACCATTAAGTGAACATCAAATGGTTTATCCGAGAATTGCCTAATGCGTTTAATTAGATCCGGGCCCATTGTAAAATTAGGAACAAACGATCCATCCATTATATCCAGATGAAAGAAATCAACACCTGCACGGTCTAATTTCAATACTGATTCTTGTAAATTCCCCATATCTGCACACATAAGTGAGGGTCCAATTAAGGTCATAAAAACACTCCCGTTCCATTTTGGCTTTTATCAAGAAAGCGTTTCCTTTTTGAAGGAAGCGCTTTCTTTGTTGATACTTTCACTATAAAGGGATTTGGCATAAGCTGGTAGGTGATAAAATTCGGGTAGGGGGGATTTTCTTCGGGACATTTTCCATGGAGGCAAAAAAAAAAAGCCCCGAATGGAAGCTTTTACTCTTTCACAATACACTCATGAGTATCTCGATATTGAGACGGCAGTTGTCCTGTCCATTGCTTAAACAGCCGACTAAAATATTTGGTATCTTGATAGCCTACTTTTGAAGCAATATCGTAAATCTTTAAATCTGTATGACTTAATAATTCCTTCGCCACTTTTAACCGTTGATTGGTTACATAGTCAAGAACGGTTTCACCTGTCTGATTTTTAAAATACTCACAAAAATAAGTTGAATTTAAATGGACATGATTGGCGATTTTTTTTATTGTGATGTTATCGCCTATATGTTTTAGAATCCATTCTTTTGCCTGGCGTATGGGATCTGTTTGGTCATTTTGAAATGCTGCTTGCTTTTTTAACATATTCATGACCCAGCGCTCCGTCTCCTTTTTTAAATGATTAAAATGAGAAGAATCCTCAGCGATGCTAAATGCTTCCTCAAGTAATAGCGGAAGCTCTTTAAATCCATCACTTTTAATCCATCTATTAATAATTCTAATAGACAAATAACGAACCGATTCTTGTATTACGAAAGGGGACGTGACATCTTTCAATTCGTTAAAAAATTGCATGAGAGAACGTATGGCAGCTTCTTCCCCATGCTCCATCGCCTCCACTGTCTCTTCTGCCCATTTATAGATGGATGGCGGCACTTCGATCACTTTATTATATGATACATGTTTAAGCATTTCAGTTCTGAAAATTTTATTGCCTCCTTGTATCATTCGATATTGCAAGGTAGAACGTAATTCATCTTTAATATTTACTAAAAGGGCAAGGTCATTAAACTCATTCCCAAGGGCAATAGAAACCGTAAAAGGGGTTTGCCGTTGGACAGTTGTTTTTAATGTTATACACAATTGCTCCAGAGCTGTAGGGGTAGTATCCTTAATCAATAACCAACTGGCATGTAGACTATCTTTCCACATCCAATGCGTTGAATGATCATCCAGTAAATCTTTTATCAGCTTTTTTATAACTTCATTCCATCTCCCCCAATCTTCTGGTGAAAAACTTTGGGTTTTGGCAGATGTTTGATCGATGCCAATATGGATCAGGGAATAGGTTCCTTCTGGAAATTGGCGTGTCCATTCTAATAATGATAAGTCCAATGCATCTTTCCACGTTATTTCCATCAACAATTGAAGCTGTTTTTCATGGGTTAATATCAAGGCTCTTTCTTCTATTTCTCCTATCTTCTCCCTTTCCTTTCGAGCCTCAATTACTTTTTCCTGCACATTCTTCAATTGCAGTTTGAACTTTTCTCGATCAATCGGTTTCAATATATAATCAACAGCACCTTCCCTTAGGGCAGTCTGTACATAGAGAAAATCATCATACCCGCTTATAATGAATGGAAATAGCGTTGGTTTAGTTTTTTTCAACTGTTGAATTAACGTTAACCCGTCCATGACTGGCATTTGTACATCTGTTATTAATACATCAACTGCTTCTACATGATTGATAATTGCATCGTATGCCTCTTGGCCATCGGAGTATACACCTACAACCTGCCACTCTTCCCCACAAGATTTTACTAGTCTTTCAATGCCTCTTCTTATCCTTGGTTCATCATCTACAATGACCGTCTTGACCCTTTGTATCATCTCAGTTCTTCTCCTCTCCTTGAACGTACATGCATACTTGTTGGGCATTTATTTTGGGAAGTCGTATAACCACAGTCGTTCCCTTTCCGTATTCGCTATTAATTTGAAGGTTATATTGTTCTCCGAACATCATGCCAATTCTTGCATTTACATTGATAATCCCAAAGCCAGAGTCTCGTTTCATCATTGGATCCAAACGTAACTTTTCATTTAATTCAATTAATTTATTTTCTGTTATCCCTGGTCCGTTATCGCTGACTATCAGCAAAAGATCTTCCTCACCTATCTGAGTTTCCTCTTCAGAAATATGTATTTTAATGTCTATTTCCTTTCTTTTTTCCAGTCCATATTTAATGGAATTTTCAACGATTGGCTGTAAAACAAACTTGGGTATATAATAATTAACCGTATCTGTCCCTTTTTCTATCATAAAATGCAAACGATCTTCAAAACGGAATTGTTGGATGTTTAAATAATCTTCTATGTGCTGAACTTCACTGTTTATAGGAACCAAGCTTTCTTTATTACTGATTGAAAAGCGCATCATTCTGCCAAGCAGAGTCACCATCTTCACGACCTCCTCGCTCTCACCTTCTTCCACAGCCATGCCTATGGTTTCCAGCGTATTATACATAAAGTGAGGATTTATTTGAGATTGAAGGGCGTATAATTCAGCTGTTTTTTTGCGCAGTTCAATGTGGTAGTTTTTTTGAATCAGCTCTCTTATCTCTGCAAGCATTGATCGAAAACTGTTCGCGAGCATCCCGACTTCATCCTTGGAATGTATGGGTATATCTACTAATAAATCACCTTTTTCCACCCGCTTCATGATATCTCCTAATTCGTTTAGTGGACGTGTAACAGTCCAGGCAAAAAAGATAGAGATCAATGTAGTAATGAGTGTGAAAAGGATAAAAATGAAAATTGTCACATTTCTGATAACATCCGTTTTTTCCGTCATGTTTTTGATTGGCATGCTATGAACGAGTACCCATGGCAGCTCATTTGATTCACTTATACTGATTAAATTCCGTTTTCCATCGATTTCTGTACGAAAACTACCATTCAGTAATGGGTATTCCTGTATCCCTTTTTCCACTGTACCAATTTTTGAATGATCCTTATGATAAATTATCTTCCCCTGCTTATTCATGATCCACATCGTAACATTCTCTTCCTTCTGCAAATCCTGAAGTGATTGCTCAAAAAAGGCTACATCTATGGCTATATAGAGCGTTCCTAGATTTTTTCTATTATCGAAATCAGTAATTGGTTTGACCAGCATAAAATAGGATGGATTCCCTTCAAACGTTAAATTTGTCTGATTAGGAAGGAGCAACTGCATCCCGCCTAACAATCCGAGTTCATCTGCATATGGCAAGGAACCATCTTCAAACCCAAAGCTGTCATAATGCAGACTTGTACTTGCAAATATACGATTCTTGGAAACAAGAAACGCCCCTAAAATATGAGATGAATTGTTATTTAAATAGGTCCTTGTCAAATAACTCTTCATGATATATTCCTCGTGGAGCAAAACCGATTTTTTTTTTGATTGGCTGTCTCTTAAAATAGCCATAACATCACCGGAATTATAAATTAAATCTGGTAAGGTCTCTAGTTTTTGAATTTCATTTTCAATGTTGCCATTTACCTGTTTGACAAGACGGGGAATATATTCTCCTACTTCTTCTTCTATTGATTTTGTGTATTGCCAGTATGCAATGAACCCGAGGAAGGCCATAGGTAGAACCGTTAATAATGTATAGGTTGTAACTAATTTTGTCGTTAGACGCAAGTTTTTAATCTGGATCCGCTTTTTCCCTTTAAAAATCATACTGTTTCACATTTCCCTTTGTAAAATCGATGGGCTCTCCCATAATGACCATATCACCGTTGAATTTAATCGTACCTATGTTCTTAATGTTCTGTCCCTCATAAGGAAATTCATCATTCAATAAGTTTTTTGCTAGACTAACAGTCAAGTAACCCAATTTTTGTGGACTCCATAACGTAATGGTCTGGGCAGCCCCTTCTTGTAAATACTCATTCATTAAATTAGGAGTTGATGTACCGACTACGGCAACCTGCCCGATTTTCCCTGCATCTTTCACAGCTTGAGCCGCAGCAGGGGGGTTAACCGTTGAAATACCAATTATTCCTTTTAGGCCCGGGTATTTTTTAAATAAATTTTGTGTTACCTTATACGCTTTATGAATATCTTCGTTTGTATATTCCACTTCAACTAGTTTCATAGTTGGATAATATTCTTTTTGTTGTATTTGAATCCAATCAATCCATGTATTAAGATTGGCAGCGGTAGGGGATCCCGTCATAATCGCAAACTCCCCTTTTTCTTCCATTTCCAATGCGAGAGTATCCATTACATGCCTGCCGATTATCTCAGGATCTATCATGTTAACAAAAAAGCTTCTGTATGATGCATTAGTATCAGAATCCCAGGTGATCACCTTGATTCCTTTACTCTTTGCTTTTTGCAGCACCCTACCTAATTTATATGGATCATTTGCAGATACCGCAATTACGTCCACTTTTTTTTCAATTAATTTTGTTATAATCTCTTCCTGCTTTTCAGAGCTTGGGGTAGGAGGGCCTGTATATAAGACCTTAACACCTAAGTCTTTTCCCGCCTCTACCGCCCCCTCTTCTACGGCGTTAAAATAAGGAATTCCGTCAATTTTAGGTATAACAGCTATAGTATACGGATCTTTTTTTTTCTCTACAGGTTTTGTAGTGACATCTATACTTTCTTCATCATTGTAAATAACCTCGTATTCTGAAGAATGATCACAGCCGCTTAGTATAAATAAAAACAAAATAAAAAAGATGGGCTTCCTTAACATGATTAGCTACCTGCTTTCTTAAATTCTAAACATTAGCTCGTTTCATAGATACAATAATAAGGAATGACTTAAGAAATGCTTTTCTCATACAGGTAAGTTCACTACTGCTTCTTATCCAAGAAAGCGGTTTCGCAAAAAATGGAACTTACAGGAAGCGCAAATTCTTTACTAAAATAGGAAAACCTTTATATACTTTCAGGTTTCCCTATAATTTATTGTCCAGCCATGACCCTCTCTGTTATGTTATGTTCCGCTAACTAACCTACACGAAAAGTGGAATGGTAACTGGAAAAATCGTATTTTAGCATCAAGAGTGAAGGCCCTTTCTCTTTCTCTTCTATATGTATAAAAAATACCTCTATTCTACATTTGAGCCCCATCATATTTTTCGTTTTATTATTGATTTTTACTGTTTTTGAAAGGTTTGTCAATTTAAATTTTACAAATATTTTTAAAATTCAAATAATATTTTCATATAGTTTCACTTGCTCATAATGTTTCAATTTTAGTTGTATTGGAAAATTGGAAAGCAGTCTACGTAATTACATTTTCTTTATCCTTTTTTACTAGTGCTTTTATTATTTTTTAACTGTAGATTGATGCCTTCAATCCAGATCCTCCCCATTTAGAAAATGGTTACCATAATGACTCTTCCTCATTCCTCAGTCTAATTTTTAACTGATTAAATCAAAATGGTGTACTTAATCTCATTCCAGATTTTACATTTCTAAGCAATCAAAAAAAAAATATACCCATAGAGAGACCTGTGTAATAGATCGTTATAGGTATATCTTATAAAGAAATTACCTTTCTTAAAGGTTTTTCTTTTAACTATTTTAATTTTATTGTAAAACAAAAATCTTTTTTCTTTTTTCCCCTCTCTCCGTTATACTTTGGAAATTCCAGACCATTCACTCGGGACAAATCGATAGACCCCATATTAATTCGGCGGGATTAGTCGTACATCGGTTTGCCGATTCAGGATAACCTGTTAATTTAACGTTTTGCTAACACATCACGTTCATAATCTTTTACTTGCATCAGCCATCTTTCCTTCACTGGCACATTCATTTGCTCACAGTAATAATCCCAAATTGCACCAAATGGATAGGTTTTAAATTCCTCCATTAATGCCAGGCGCTCTGTAAAATCCCCTTTTTCTTGCAGCTCTTTCAAATGATCGTTCGGTACAAGTAAGGCATATAAGAGGGCTTTAATCATATTACGCGTACCAATCGTCCAGGCTGCAACACGGTTTATACTGGCATCAAAGAAATCAAGACCAATGATCACCTGGTTTAATGCATCATTGCGAACAATTTCAAGCGCAATTTCACGAAGCTCATCATCTAAAATGACGACGTGGTCACTGTCCCATCGAACCGGGCGCGAAACGTGAAGTGCTAGTTTATCACTGTATAATAGCATCGAAGAAATTTTGTTCGATACAGTTTCGGTCGGATGATAATGACCTGTATCCACTAAGCAAATCTTATTATTTTTCAGTGCGTAGCCAAGATAGAATTCATGCGATCCTACGACATATGACTCGGAGCCGATACCGAATACTTTACTTTCCACTGCATCCCAATTACATGTTTCATCCACTTCTGCTGTATAAATTCGATCAAGGGATTCTTTTAATCTCTTTCTCGGTGTCAAACGGTCGCTTGGAATATCTTTGTAGCCGTCAGGTATCCATATATTTGTTAAGCAGGGCTTGCCTAGTTCACGGCCAAAGTACTCTCCGATTTTTCGGCTGGCGATGCAATGATTAATCCAGAATTCACGTATTTCTTCATTTGGATGAGAAAGTGTCAAGCCGTCTGCTGCTTTTTCATGGGAAAATAGTGTCGGGTTAAAATCCAAACCAAGACCGTTTTCTTTAGCCCAATTCAACCAGTTTTCGAAGTGCTTTGGCTCAATCTGATCGCGTTCGACTGCTTCTCCATTTGTTTCCGCATAAATGGAATGCAAATTGACCCGATGTTTCCCCGGAATAAGAGATAGCGCTTTTTCAAGATCCATGCGTAGCTCTTCCGGCGTAGTGGCTTTTCCTGGATAATTTCCCGTTACATCAATACCGCCCGATAATGCACTTTTGTTCACTTCAAATCCACCAATATCATCACCCTGCCAGCAATGAATCGAAATGGCCACTTTTTTCAGTGTTTCGAGTGCTGTATCAACATCAATTCCCCAATTCGCATACGCTTGTTTCGCTGCTTCGTACTGTTCTTTAATTGTCATATCGTCCCATCCTTTTTAACGGATTGAATTGATCACTCCACGATTCCTACTACTTTTCCTAATCATATATTCTTAATTTATCACGATGTGCAGGACAAACTTAATCTTTTACCATCAGATCGAACAACTCTGTTTTCTTCCGCTAATGATTTAATCCTGGTGCAAGTTTCAGATTTCTTTTTGCAAACAAACGATCGATGGGAACGGATTCAGTCTTTCACAATAAATCCCTACGCAGGCGTTATATTTCTTTCATTTTTGGATAGATTGATTTCACTAATGACAAACTCTCCACTTAAAACAACAATATCCTTCAAGCATGATGGAAAACAGGCAAAACCTATTCAGCGATTAAAAGCTCCAGGTACACCGCCGTCTACAGTGACCATGCAACCCGTTGTTTTGTCTGCTTTTGATGAAGCGAAAAACGCTATGGACTCAGCAATGTCCTCCGGGAATATATTCACCAGCAATGTCGTGCGTTTTTTGTAGTGATCTTCAAGCTGGTCTGGCTCTATTCCGTATGCAGCGGCACGCTCTTGACGCCAACCCGATCCCCAAATGGAAGAGCCCTGTAATACGGCATCTGGCAAAACAGAGTTAACACGGATTCCGAACTCCCCGCCTTCCACAGCAATACAACGTGCAAGATGTGTTTCAAGTGCTTTGACTGAACTGTAAGCAGAAGCATTTTTTCCAGCGTAAACAGAGTTTTTCGATCCGACAAATACCATATTGCCTCCTGTACCCTGCCGTTTCATTTGCTTAAAAGCTTCACGCGCTACAAGGAAATAGCCTGTCCCCAGTACATTCATGTTTAGGTTCCATTCTTTTAAGGTTGTTTCATCAAACGGGCTGGATGTCGCAAGGCCAGCATTGTTGACGATAATATCAATTCCGCCAAATGTAAGAGCTGATTTCTCAAAGGCAGTCTGTACCTGTTCTTCACTGGTGACATCCATTTGAAAAGCTGCAGCGCGTTTTTCCCTGTATTCTTTATTGATTTCATCCGCAACTTTTTCTGCACCTTCAATATTTAAATCAGCTAGAACTACATGGGCACCTTCAGAAACTAAACGCCGTGCAGTTGCGCTTCCAATACCGCCCGCACCGCCTGTAATGAAGGCTACTTTGCGTGAGAACTCCGCTTCCGCCGGGGAAAGAGACAATTTATAAAGCTCGAGTGGCCAGTATTCAACGTTATATGACTCATTTTCACTGAGAGATACGAACTCGCCAAGTGCTGTTGCCCCTTTCATAACCGCAATCGCACGATGATAAAGTCCTCCGCTCACGTTTGCCATGGCTACGTTTCTGCCTGTGTTGACCATTCCGACACCTGGAATCAAAATAACTCTGGGTGCCGCCTCAAACATCACATCGCCTTCGTTTTTATTGCGCTCGAAGTATTGCTTATATTCTTCCTTATATTGTTGAATACCCGTTTTAACTTTTTCAACCAAGGATTCTGTCCGTTCATTTTGAGGATCCCAGTTAATGTAAAGCGGCTTCATTTTGGTATGTACTAGGTGATCCGGGCAAGCGGCACCGACTTGTGATAAGGTTGCCGCATTTTTGCTATTCAAAAATTGCAGGACATCATCAGCATCGTCAAAAGTTAAAAGCATTTTTTTCTCCTCGCCCACAGCACCGCGGATAACCGGCATAACCGAAGCAAGTACTTTTTTGCGCTCTTCTTTAGATAAAGAGTCAAATGCCTGTCCACCAAATGCATCCTCTTCATGCTGGCGGCTGTTAATAAACTCTTCTGCTTCCGTAATGATCGAAATTGTTTTTTCATAGGCCTCTTTCGATGTTTCACCCCAAGTAACCAACCCATGTTTTTCCATTAAAACAAGCTCTGCTTGCGGGTTATTTTTAACACCTTCTGAGATCATTTTAGACAAAGTGAAACCAGGGCGCTCATATGGTACCCAGACAAAACGATCACCGAAAATTTCATTGGCGACTTCTTTTCCATTGTCTGCACAGCAAAGACTAATAATTGCGTCCGGATGTGTATGGTCAACATGTTTAAAGGGAAGGAAGGCATGAAGTAAAGTTTCAATCGACATACGTGGATGCTTACTGTCGATCATGCAGTGTGACAAATATTCAACCATATCCGCATCAGGCATTTCATCACGGTCGAATAACGGGTGAATATCCGCTAGATTCAAACCTGTGAAATTGCCCGCTTTCATTGTCGCAAGGTCGGAACCGCTTCCTTTTACCCACATGACTTCAATTTCACGGCCGCGGAAATCCTTTACCATTGTTTTCATGGATGTATTACCTCCACCCCAGTTGCAGACGGCTCGATCTGTACCGACTAAATTAGACCGATATACCAGTTCTTCTACTCCAGATGTTACTTTTGACGCCTCTTTTTCAGTCCATAAACTTTCAACCATTTTGTTTTACCTCCGTTTATTTTTATTTATGTTTGTTTCATTGTATAACACATTTGTTTTCTTTTGAAGATTTTTTTAATTCTTACCAATTTTCCGAAAATAATGAAAGTGGTTGAGCGTGAAAGACCAAGGCTGTATCCGCCATTTTCGACAATCAAACTCATTCTGCAAGGTTATAATCAATTTAAAAATCACGATTTTACTTAGATGAAATTTGTAAAATAAACGTAAGTACAACAAATGACCATGATTGAAAAGACCATGTCCTTTCCATCTTAGTAGAAGACTGACCGATGAACTTCCCAAAGACTTCCCAGGATATTTCCCTCGGAAAGCAAAAACATCATTTTCCGGGGTAAACAGGCAGCTGAAGACAAATATCTTTTAAACCGAATACCATCGATGCAATAATGCCTCTACATTAGGGAAATCCTTTTTTGCTGAATTTGAGAGATACAGTGTTTTTAGTGGGGAATTCCATCTTAAAAGTCGGAGCTGAGGGTACAATCTACAGCTCTGTATTATTGAGGTTGTATGAGTTATTGTTCAAGTTGACAAGAGCGGTTTTAACTCCAATGTAGGGGATATCCTTTTACTCTTTTCTCTCGCTTTAGTTATATTTGGAGCTTTTTTCTTTTAAAACAAAAGATTCACAAAAGAGTGATTGGGTACAATATGAACAGAACTATAAAGTATAAATAGTCCAAAATAATATTTTGACAAACAGTAAACTAAATATTTTGAAGCATCAGGAGGAAGTAAATGATTAATGAAAAAGTGGCTTTGATATTAGAAGATAAAATTAACGTTATTAAAAGTGATGAAACATCCATTTATTTAGTCGGCCCCATCAAATTACCCGTTAACTTAGAGGGCGAAACAATTATATTCCAATGGTATTGCTGGTTACGATGTGAGAATATGGCAGGTCATTTTTGTGGTGACGGCACTTATAATATAGAAAAGATCATTGAAACTTTAGCCTCTTCCAACTTAGCGGAAATGCAGCAATCGAGTGTGTTACTGTATGGAGATTTTCATGGTTCCCCCGATGCCCTTATCCGGATGCATAGTATTTGTCATACTGGCGATATATTTGGCAGCAAACGCTGTGATTGTGGCTTTCAATTAAAGCAGGCTATGAAAATGATTGCCACTCAAGGAACCGGTGCTTTATTTTATTTAGCGAATCACGAAGGAAGAGGCATCGGATTATTTAGTAAAGCCATGGCTTATGTACTGCAAGAAAAAGGGTTAGATACGGTGGAAGCGAATTTGGAGCTTGGATTTGTGGATGATGCACGTAACTATGATGACGCCATTCGAGTGTTAAAAAACCTGCGCTCTAATCCAGTGACCCTTATCACCAACAATCCGAAAAAATTAGAAGCCCTTCAAAACTCAGGTGCCAATGTTGCAGGCAGAGTTCCGTTATGGGGAGATATTTCAGAGTTTAATGAAAAATATTTAAAAACTAAAGTGGTACGTTCCGGTCATTTAAAAGATATTAAAAATGAATGACTGATTTGTTTTTATATGAAATTTTTTATACCCCTGAATAGGTTTATTCGAATGTTTCCGAATTGTTGAAATAATCGGGGGAACCAAAAGAATCGTTGTATGTGTTATCCTGTAAATATCATTTACAAAATCATTTGTCATGGAAATCAGATGTGTTATTAAAAGATTTTTTGATAAAAAGCAAGAAAAGTTTTTCGATTCGACCAAACTAGTTGTTGAAAAAGGGATTTATTCCATAAAGACATATCCAATACCGAGTTCCTCACAATGTCATTCATGATTTTGATGAATTAAAAAAAGAGGGAATATCCCCCTCTTTCTATATCATATGATGACCTTACCTTCCTTATCTGCTTATGCTGCTCGATTCGTTTTGCAAAACTGTAACTACTGCAAAGAGCATTCCCATTACTGCTCCTCGGCCACTGCTAAAACGCGGATATAAATCATCAAAACAATAATGACGGCTAGAGTGATACTTAATGCCATAGCAAAGAAGACCATGCTTAGTATATCTGGATCGCAAATGGAATGGGAATCAACCCTATAACAATTGTGGCAGTCCTGGCAAATCGCAGCAATTTCTTGTCATCATTTCTTAATTAAAAATTGGATTGTAGAAATCTTTTAATAGAAGAGCAGCTGGAGTTAAATCACAAAAAAAATCCTTTATGTTTTTCCAACCCTTCTCAGTTAATCTTGGATTTTTCCATTAATGACAACACACTTCCCATTTGTAGGTTGCTTTATCACCCTTCCATTCTTGATGTATACAGTGTAAGTATTATTGACTTTAGCATCTAATCTTGCTAGGTCTCCCATTCCTGCTATGATATTTTTGACAGCTTCCCTCTTCAGATTATTCATAACTTGCTTTTTAAATTGTTCCCGTATGTTTTTTTGTTTATTTTCATCAACCATCAGGATCCCATCCTTCTTGTTTGATTTATGTCTTTCCCATAATAGTGTATTATTTTTTTATCATCTTGTTACCCATATGCTTTTCCTTATTAAGTTCTTTTATTTATAACATCACAGGTTACTGTAAAATGAAAAAACATACGAGTAAAGAGAATATAAATAAAATGGCTAACGCTAGTGAAAACAAGAAAATACATGAAAACAGGATGCAACGGAAAGTTGCACCCTGCCTGAAAAAGGGGTTTGCTTCATTTCGAATCAGCATAAATTCTCTGCGATAAACACCTCATCTACATTAGAGTAAATACTGGTATCTGACTAGAGTGTACCATCCAAAGCAACCATCCCCTATATCTTAAAAGTATTATCTACTTTCAAAGCATAAATGACAATTATTGAATGAGTTTTCTGCTTTTACGTGCAAGAGAACCATCTCCTTGCTCGAATCGATTTTTTAATGAAGCTTCCAGTAGTTAAGTTAAACGTCTTTAACCGACACCTCATTTTCTATATGATGTGAATCATACGTAATGACTAGCCCCTTCTTCTTTATTTATAATAACCATCCGTGGGCAAAATATAATTGGTTTTTTATGGATATCAAAGAATTGTTTAAAATCAGGTTATATCTATATGAAGGAAACTTGGTGAATGAACTCATTAGTACTCTTTCAATCGATTTTCTGCAATTAAAAAAGGCTGCACAAATCGAAAAAAAAGCCTATTGATTCATTAGCTAAGGATATTTTTATTGGTTCCATTTTTTAAGGAATGGGAATGGGAATGGGATTGGTCTTAGTTGGTATTGTCTTTTTTATCAGTTACAGACGTTTGTTTTTATGGTAATTTAAGTAAAATTATTCGCAATCTCAATGGCATAACAAATGCTTAGTTTCCTAACGATCCTTTTTAGCAAATTAAATAGTGGAATTAAGCTATACTAAACAGATAATACCTACACTAAACTCGTCAGTGGAAATGGCGGGAAATGAGCAAAAATAAAAAGGCCTCCAGTCAGTTAGTTTTCACCGACTTTCTGGACCCCCCCCTTTCATTCTTACTTTATCATTAATAAAAAACGACAAAGCGAATAACCTCGCTTTGTCCATACCTTATAGCATTATGAAGACTTCAGTTGGATTATTGCGCTTTCAACTCTGCACGATAATCGTCTATAATCGCTTGTATCTCCGGATCAGCCGGAACATTTGTGACGTCGTAGAGGAATCCATTGGATTCGACCAAAGTCATTTTGGCGTCAACGACTTCAAAAATCAAATCCAGTCGGCCCAAATAATGTTCTTGTTCTCCGCCGGCTTGAGTAATTGGCACCATCACCTCTCCGTTTAATTCGTATTCGGGAGTTTCGATGACCTTGTGTGTATCTGCGCCGATTACTGCCGAAACTCCGGGAACCTGGGCCAGCTTATGGTCTTCAGGATTTCCGGCATGCGAAAGGGCGATGTTAACGTCTGACTTTTCACTCACTTCAGGAAGCAGCGTATTCAACGCTTCAACCGGTTCGATGAAATCGAGGTCTGCAACATCATCCCAACCGCGAATTTCCGGCTTCATCGAAGTAAGGCCAATCATGCCGACTTTAACGCCAGTGAAAGTAAAGACCTTCCATGGTTTGACATTCTGTATGTACTTTCCTGTTTCCCTGTAAATGACATTACCAGTAAGGATGGGGAAATTCACGTTGCGGTGGTATTCCTTTAACTGTTCATAACGGCTGTCAGGTGTGCCCTCCCCGGCAGGGTAAACGCGGAAGTCGTTGTTTCCTAGAGCCATCGCATCATAGTCCAAAGCTTTCAAAAGAGACGTCTCCAACTCTCCTTGACCCGCCTGAAACTCGCCGCGCAGGAAGACATCCCCGCCATCGACGAGAAGCACATTCTCCTCTTCATTGCGCACATTTTCAATGATGGTGGCATACTTCGCAATAGAATTGTGATGAACGGTTCCATCATCCAGCGTGACGATGTCATCCAAATGACCATGAAAGTCATTCGTCTGGAGAATGGTGAGTTTAAACTTCTCTCCCTCCTTGAGCTTTTCCTCCGCATCTGCCGTAACGGGCATTGCGACAAAAGTGGCAGCCATCGCCAACGAAAAGCAGCCCGTCAAAAAAATCTTTCCTATTTTTTTCATATAATTCCTCCAAGCAATTACTCTATTAAATTGTAAAACAAGTTATTTAGTTTCCAGTCTTCTCGGATTTCTCAAGAGCCACTAGTTTATTTTTGTCTTCAGAGTTAGTTTTTTCTTCTTTGTCATTGCTGATCAAATCATTTGTTGCTTTTTTAAATTCTTTTAAAGTGTTCCCAAAAGCCCTTCCGATTTCAGGTAATTTTGAAGGACCAAAAATGATTAACGCAATGACTAGAATGAGAATTAGGCCAGGGATGCCGATACTAGATAACAAACGTCTCACCTCCTATACCAAGATGGTTTGTTAGTACTCAAAAAATACGATCATTACTTATAAAATTGGCATACCATGACGCTCTAAAGCTGCTGCTTCTAATATAGACATGCCTTGTTCTTCTGCGAATGCAGTAAGTTTATCCGAAACATCAGGAGCAAGACTTGATGGCGGTAGAGCCTGGTTCATAGCTCGTCTACGGGTAGAACTTCTGCGTGCAAATGGTCCCCAAATCGCAAAGGTGATACCTGGTGTTTGCATATTTACAAAGAAAGTATTTCCATCTGGAGAAAATGTAGGGCCAGCAAATTCAGAACCGTTCATCATATTTTCAGCGAAAGTATAAATATTTCCTTCAGGAGTTAATCCGACAATACGGTCATTACCGCCACCATCTTCGGCGATCCAAAGATCTCCCCAAGGAGTGATTGTAATGTTATCTGGTGCCTCTAAATCATTTTTTTCAGTAGACTCATAGAATAGTTCTAAGGTGTTTGTCGCTGGCGTGTAGCGATAAACACGGCCAAGGCGTGCTGAACCTGCACTTGTATCATCAAACCATAAAGTACCTTCAGAAAAATAAGCCCCTTCTAAGCGGCTAAACTGAATACAGCCTTTATCCTTAGCATCTTGCTGTGCGATTTCAGGATTTAATTTTTTCCAAACAATCCCGAATTTTTGTCTAGTACTAAATTGACTTGCAGCTGCAGCTGGTAATTCATCAATCGCTGCTGCTTCAAGAATACCGCCCTTTTGCAGAGAACCTAGCTTTTGACTTCGGTCATGTGGTGTAAAACGGTACAAGAAGCTTGGACTTGCGTCTTCGGTTAAATACCAAATTCCTGTTGAAGGGTCAACATGCCCAGCTTCATGTGAGAAATAACCCATATCACGGATCGGTGATCTTGACATTTCGTTTTCAGGATCAAGCGGATTTACTTCAAATACAAAGCCATGTCCCATATCACGAGTTTCTTCCATTGTTAACCAAGTGCCCCAAGTTGTAGCTCCACCCGCACAGTTACGGATTGTACCTGAACTTGATACATACTGATCAATGACCTTGTTATTTTGTCCAACGATTAACGTGGTTGTGCCGCCAGCAGCACCAGCACTCCAAGGTTTTTTTCCGTTTACAGGGTAATCTGAATTTGTCCCATTTTCATGGTTTCTTACAAGAATGGTAGTACCCTTCTCTCCTTTATAGGCAGCCATTCCATCGTGAGCAGAAGGGACAAGGTCACCATTAGGCATGATATCACCAGTTCGTGAAAGCATTTTGTAATGAAATCCCCTTGGTAAATCAAGAACTCCATTTGGATCCTTTACTAGTGGACCATATCCACCAAATCCGCTTGTTGGATTGCTGGATTTCGCTGCAAATCCTTTTGTAGTTCCCGCAAGAGAAAATAACCCCGTTGAACCAAGTGTTAATGCTAAAGTACTCATTCCGCCAACTTTTAAGAAATTACGTCTGTTTAAACCCCTATTGCTAGATATCATCAACATTACCTCCAAAAATCTTTTTGAGGGATGCTATATTCCTTATAGCAAACCCTACCCTCAAAATTAACAGACTTTTTTAAATGCTCTGTTAATCCCATGTGATTTTATTCCTTCGCATGAAAAATAAACCAAAAGTCACGGTTTATCGAAAAAAGTGGAGGTTATAACCATATTAGTAACATGAAAAGGGTGAAAATTGATGGTATTAGTCTAAAGTGGAGAAAAAACTAAGGATTTTGTCATAAAAAGTCCGATGCAGAATATTAAATCTTATTAATAGTATGTAAATATAAGAGATTAACACTATTACAAACTAGGTAACCCGATTATTACCCAAATCTAATGAATTTTTTGAAAGAGGAAACGGTTAAAGCCATGCTATATAATTGATCTAGAAATATTCTAGTTGTAAACCTACTCCCACTTCCTCGCCAAATAAATTAAAGGGCATTTTTTGAATTACTGCCATTTTTCAGAGTGTTAAATACTAATAATTTAAAAATATCCATCAGTCTTAAGCATATGCTCATATTTACATGCATGATATCTTTTTAATTCGTATAATAGAATAAAGGGGAATCAAAATGAGTCTAATTTACAAAAAGAGGGAGCAGATTTGTTCTGTGGAACCAAAAGGCGAAGAAATAAAGAGTTTAGCATTAAAAGTCAAAGATATTATTCATTCTTCAGGATGTCAAAATGAAGATGTAATCTTTCTGTGCATTGGTTCAGACCGATCGGTTGGGGATTCATTGGGCCCTTTAGTCGGGACGATGCTTAAAGAACATACGGTGCCTTATAGTGTTTACGGTACCTTGGAAAATCCCGTTCATGCATTTAATTTAAAAGAGACGTTGAAAGAAATTAAAAAACAATTCAAAAAGCCTCTTATTTTTAGTGTGGATGCTTGTTTAGGGGATCAAAACCAGGTCGGTTATGTTTTCTTGAAGAATGGACCTCTTGTCCCAGGGAAAGCTTTAAAAAAAGTATTACCTGAAGTGGGAGACTATCATATTATAGGAATGGTAAATTATATAGATCCGCTGCCAACGATGCAATTTTTAAATGATACTCGTCTATACACGGTTATGAACCTGGCGAATAAAATCGTAAAAATCATTACTCAAGCGACCGGCGAGACTTCTAGACCTTATTAAAAGAATGGGCTGTCCCAAAAACCACTAATAATAATTGGTTTTGGCACAGCCCTAATTTGTTTAAGTTCGAAGAATTTATTAGATAACGTTATACTTAAATAATAGCCCCTGTTAAGATAGCAACAATGATTAGGACTAATGAACAAATTAGAGCCCATTTTAATGCATACCGCTGTAGTTCCCCGATATCTGTCTTTACCATCCCTACCAGTAAAAGAGTCGAGGCCACGAGTGGACTTAAGAAATGTACAGGCTGGCCCAGTACGGAAGCTCTGGCAATTTCTAAAGGACTCACCCCATAAGCTTCTCCTGCTTCGGCAAGAATTGGCAGAACACCAAAGTAGTAAGCATCATTGGATAAAACGAACGTAAATGGCATACTTGTGAACGCAACGACCATCGGTAAAAAAGAGCCTAAAGAATCCGGAATGATGGCCACTAATGAATTTGCAATGGCGTCTACCATTTTCGTTCCGGAAAAGATCCCTGTGAAAATACCAGCCGCAAATACTAATGTGACAACGGTTATAGCGTTTCCTGCATGTGACACGATTCGCTCTTTTTGCTGTTCTAAATTAGGGTAATTAATGATCGAAGCAAGCACAAACCCGATTAGAAATAACACCGGTACCGGTACTAAGCCCATTATAAGAACGACCATGACTGTGAGCGTCAACAAAAGATTGACCCATATTAATTTAGGGCGCTTTAAATCGTCTTGTATGGCGGAAGCTACCGCTGCTTCAGCAAGAGCCCCTTTCATTTCAGGTGCAGATTTGATATAAACAACGCCAAGCCTTTTGCGCTCTTTTTTACCAAGTATATAAGCGGTAAAAAGAATAGCTGCTATTCCCGAGAATAGTGTTGGGATAATCGGGACAAAAAATTCATTTGCATCCAGACCTAAAGAGGCTATTGCTCTAGTTGCAGGTCCTCCCCAAGGAGTCATACCACTCATAATACTGACAGCCAGCATAGAAATAGTGGCAAGAATAAGTGGATTCATACCAAGTCGTAAGTAAAGAGGCAGCATAGCGGAAATCGTAATCATATGAGTCGTGGTACCATCACCATCTAAGGCAACGGTCATTGCGATTACTGCTGTTCCTATCGCTATTTTAACCGGATCCCCTTTTACGATTTTCAACATAGTTTTAATAAGTGGATCAAATAATCCAGCGTCAATCAGAACTCCGAAAAACAAAATAGCGAACAATAGCAAAGCGGCTGAAGGTGCGACAACCTTTATTCCATCGAGCATCATATCTCCGAGCTCTGGACCAAATCCCCCAATTAATGCAAAGATAATTGGAATGACTACAAGAGAAGTAACAGGTGATAACCGTTTAGACATAATTAAATAAGTAAAGACAACGACCATTGAAGTTCCAAGTAACGTTAGAATATGAATCCCCTCCTATTAAAGAAACCGCTTACAAATCAGATAAAATGTTTGAATAGTCAAAAAATATAACATATTATTTTCTGTTTCTCTGTTGCTTTGTTTTCTATTTTTAGAATAGTTCATATCATTAAATAAGTGAAATACATATTTTTTGTACTTTTTCGAAAAAAAAACTTATAATCCATTTTATATTAAATTAAGAAATCAAAAAAGCACAATGAAATTGTCAATAATTTCATTGTGTTTTTCGTTAAAGATTGGAATTTTTATTCAAGAAATCAATAAAGTTTTTCACAGTAGAGAGTTTTAATGAATCCTGGTTATACATTAACCATGTATTTCTTAACACCGGCTTCCCATTTTTGTAGGATAACCCGTATGTATGCAAATTATCTGAAGGCTGCAGGCATATTTCTGGCAGAATAGAAACACCAAGATCATTTTTGACCATCTCTTTGCACGTCTCCTGCCGATCTGTTTCCATAGTTACAAATGGTGGCTCCGGGAATCTATCATGCCACCAGCCATTTATTAAGTTTTTTAAAGAACTGTCGGTTTTATAATTTATGAATGGGAGTTCTGGCAAATTATCCAAGTCTACCTCTTTCTTAGAAATTAAACAAAGTCTTTCTTTATGCAGTAGCGATTTGATTCCATACCATTCATAATTTCCACGCAGAATGCCTAATTGAACACTAGAGGAATCCAGAAGATGCATGATTTCAGTACTCCAGCCTGTATTCACATTAAATTGTACATGAGGATATTGTGTTGAAAACTTTTTCAATATTTCTGGTAGTTTATATTGGGCAAAGTTGCTGGAAACGCCAAGCCTTAACGTTCCTCTTACCTCATTTTTCATATTCAGCATATAATCTTTCGTTTTTTGCAACTTTTTCACCATTTCTTCCGCATAGCCCGCTAAATGTATCCCTTCTGAAGTGAACTCAATGCCTCCTTTTATTTTGAAAAATAAGTTCGTGCTAAATTCTTTTTCTAAATTTTTAAGCCGGTACGTTAACGCCGGCTGCGATATATATAAACGCTCTGCGGCACGGCTAATGTTTTTTTCTTCATAAAGTACCCTTATCGCAATCCAATCTTTTTCGTCCACTTAACCATCTCCCACTTTTCGGATTATAAGTTTTTTTATCATTTTTATTAAAAAAATATGTATTTTACTTATGAACAAACTTATCATACTATATTTTCAAAGGAACCGGTAGTGCTATAAATATTGGTTGAGAAAAGGTGGTTATACAATGAAAGTACCTGTAGTTGTAATGCGTGGCGGGACAAGTAAAGGTGTGTTCCTTAACTATGAACATATGCCTTCGAATCCCTTACACTGGGAAGGTTTCTTACTTGACGTGATGGGCAGTCCGGACCGGAGACAGATTGATGGTCTTGGAGGAGCGAATTCATTGACAAGTAAAGCAGCGATTATCAAAAAATCAGATTCACCAGAATTCGATGTGGAATATACATTTGCTCAGATTAGCATCGATAATCAAATGGTTGATTTTAAAGGAAATTGTGGAAATATTTCATCTGCTGTAGGACCTTACGCAATTGAGCAAGGATTAGTCCCTGCAAAAGAACCTGTTACAACGGTGAAAATTTTTAACGTGAATACACAAAAATTGATTATTGCAGAAGTAGAGGTTGAAAATGGACAAGTAAAATCAGAAGGATGCTGCTCAATTCCTGGGGTGCCTGGTAAAGGATCACCTATCTATCTTTCTTTTACTCGTGCAGAAGGAGCAGTTACAGGAAAACTTTTCCCTACAGGAAATCCGATTGACATGATTAAAACCAAGGATCGACTAATTCAAGTTTCAATTATTGATGTTGCCAATCCACTCGTTTTTGTAAGGGCACAGGATATTGGTCTAAGCGGAAGCGAATTGCCCACTGATTATTCACAGGAAAAATTAAATGAACTGGAAGAAATCCGGTCAATTGCAGCTGAAATGTGTCAATTTTCCGATAAGAAAACAGCTACTGTCAATTCTCCTGCTGTACCTAAAATGACCCTAATTGCTCCTCCTATGGATTACGTCGATCTAAACGGATCGGAAAGAAAAGCGTCAGAGATGGATTTGATGATCCGAATGATGTCCATGCAAAAGCCCCATCAAGCGCTTGCTATTACAGGAGCCATCTGTGCAACAGCAGGGGCTTACTTACAGGAAACGGTTTTATCTGAGATGGTAAATATTAAACACGAAATTTTTCGATTAGCCCATCCGGCCGGGATAATGGAAACAAAGGTTGATTTATTGGCAGGACACATACGCGCTATTAAAGTGGTACGCACAGCAAGAATCATTTTGGAGGGATACGTGTACACGAAAAAATATTATGAGCTTTCCTATCAATTAGCTTGATTTGAATTGATCTGCAAATTACAGCAAAAAAATTTTCTATCACTTGGAGGCTTGTCAAATGTGGGTCATCACTGTCTTTTTAAAAGAAAATATTAAAATATTTGAATTTGACACAGAAAAAGAAGCGAAAGAACTATTCAAAAATATGAAAGGCACTAAAATCCTTTCAGAAATTGTTTACTTCAATGATCCTTGTTTTGTATAAGTGAGACTTCAAAAGAGCCCAGACTCTAATGTATTTCACCTAAAACATGTCTTCAAATTTAATAATAAACTAGATTGAGAATAGAAGTAAATTTCCCCAGATAAGCTAAAACCCCTATACAAATTAGGGTACAGATACTGAAATCAAATTTTTATGGTTACTATCCAATAAACAAATCCACTACCCTTTTTCATGCTGAATTTTAGCATCGGAGTGATAAACAGCAATATAACTGGTAAATCTTGATAAGTTAGAACTGGCTTCATGCACGTTAATGCCCATCTGATCCATTCAAGCTGGTGCTGAACTCGAAAAGCTAGGATGAAGAATCTTATTGTCTGGCCATCAGGACGCTTAAAGCTATACAATCACTCCACCTGAAAAAACTCCAATAGATAAACTGTTACTAAGTTTGACCTTTTATATACCTATATGATATGAGTTTTAGTCAAAGCATAAAGACTTTTAATATTTTAAAATACCAAACAGCCAAGGACTTTTTTAAGCCTTGGCTATTTTTCATTCTTCTACTACACGTAGCTCTATTATTTTTTGAACACATTCTTATCTAATAAACCATTCATGGAAAAGACTCAGTGATTATTGATCGTTTCAACCTTTTCTTGAGTATAGCGGGCTGCGGATGAACCTGCTAATTTTCCAAAGACTGCTCCAGACATTAACCCGGATCCACCAGGATAGTTTTCATAAAAAATCCCCCCAATCATTTCACCAGCCGCAAAGAGACCTTTTATCGGTTGTTCTTCTTTGTCTAACACATGACCCGTTGTATCTACATGCAAACCACCGAACGAGAAGGTGATTCCGCACGTTACAGGGAAAGCATAGAATGGACCTTGTTCAATTCGAAGTGCCCAGTTGGATTTAGGAGGGGTAATTCCTTTCGTTCCTTTGCCATCTTTCTCTGCGGGTCTATACTCGCCATCTTGTACGGCACTGTTATACTCTTCGATCGTTTTAAGAAATTGTGTTTGATTGACCGGCAGTAAACTAGCCAACTCCCCCAGCGTATCTGCTTTATAAATAGTCGCTTCTTCAAGGTCATATTCTTTACGCAGCATCGGGCGTACCTGTACATCATAAATTTGATATGCCACATGTCCAGGCTGTTTTAATACCTCACGGCCGTATTTGGCATAGGTGTAATTTCGCAAATCTGCTCCTTCATCAACAAACCGTTTCCCTTCATTATTAAGCATGACGCTATAAGGATAAGAATGCTTTTTAAAAATATCTCCCGGCTTTGTGAAGTCCCCTACTTTTGGCGCATTATAATCTGTCCCAATAGAATGACATCCAGACCACTGCCCAAATTTTTGAGCCCCCACTGCCATAGCCATGGAAATGCCGTCTCCTGTGTTGAACTCGGTTCCACGAACAATAGCCGCTTCCCATTCTTCACCAATATTTTCACTTCTCATTTTCTTATTGGCTTCAAAGCCGCCACAAGCCAAAATCACACCGGATGTCTGAACAGTTACCATTGTATGATCCTTCTCAACAACGACACCGGTTATTGTGTTATGCTCTGATACAAGCTCCACAGCACGTGAATCGTACCAAACGTCGATGCCGATTTCTTCTGTCCGCGCAAAGAGCTGTCTCATTAAGCCAACGCCTTTATCCTCCGTTTTGATAGGCAGTCCTCCCCAGAAATTGCGCTTGCCATCTTGTACGAAAGATTGATTTTCATAATTCAATTCAAATTTTATTCCCTGATCACGCATCCACGTAATTGTTTCATACGAACTAGAAACCAGCTGTTTTGCTAACTCAGGATTACTTTGTCCACCTGTTACTCGCATTAGATCATTGTAATAATCGGATTCCGAGTATTCAGGCATTACAATTAACTCGGATTCTTCAACTGTTAATTCAGGTATTATATTTCTGATTGCGTCTAAATTATTGTATGCAACACGAATGGCTCCATCCGTGAAGAAAGAGTTCCCTCCACGCTTTTCCACTGGTCCTCGTTCTAATACAAGAACTCTAGCACCTCCCTCTTTTGCTGAGATTGCGGCACATAAAGCTGCGTTTCCTGCCCCTACTACGACTACATCATAATTTTGTGTATTTGACATTTTTACCCCTCCTGTTAAGTAGTGAACTCTTCATTTAAATATTAAGTGAAAATAATGAATAAAAATAATATTGTTTTTTTATTCATTGCCATAGAAAAATTTTATGAAAAAATGCAGGCAACGCAAACTATTGTGAGTCTATTGATTTACATAAAAAGATAGATTTCTTTTATTCATTAGTTGTATTATACTTTTAGAAATCAAATAAATTATCATTATTTATAATTACCCATAAATTTTTTTTATGGTTAAAGGAGAAAAATTTTATGGATGAAAAAGACTGGCTAATTTTAATTACTCTTTACGAAGAAAGAAATATAACAAAGGCAGCACAACGACTATTTATTTCTCAACCAGCTTTATCCTATCGTATAAAACAGCTGGAAAAAGAGTTCAAAACAAATTTAATCTCTAGAGGCAAAAGAGGTGTCGAGTTTACAGTTGAAGGGGAATACCTAGTTAAATATTCGAAAAATATGCGTAAGCAATTAGGAGCTGCAAAAGAGCAGATTTCAAATTTGGATAAAAAAGTAAAAGGAACTTTGCGATTGGGTGTATCTGGCTTGTTTGCCCGATATAAACTACCAGTATTATTAAAAGAATTTCTAACCCTATATCCAGAGGTTGAAATTAGTTTGAAAACTGGATGGAGTTCTCAAATTCATCAAATGCTTCAAAAAGAAGAAGCACACCTCGGGATAGTTAGAGGTCCTTACAAATGGCAGGAAAATAAAGTATTATTTCAAGAAGAAAAGATTTGTATTGCCTCCAGTAAAAAAATTGAATTAAAAGAACTTCCTTTTCTTCCTAGAATTAATTATCAGACAGACCAATCGTTAAGGAATACTATTGAAAACTGGTGGCAGGAAACATTTGCGGTACCACCTAAGATTTCAATGGAGGTAGATCGGATTGAAACATGTAAAGAACTGGTTCTTAATGGTTTAGGATATGCCATTTTACCAGAAATCTGTATTAAAAATGATGAACCACTGTATACTTTCCCCATTGTATTAAGCGATAATAGCTATTTGCTTAGAGAAACTTGGGTTTTTTATCGGGATGTGACTATGGATTTGGCACAAGTAAAAGCATTTATTGATTTTCTTAATGATTCTAAACAATAGAAATAAGACGAATCGAAATAAAACTAGTACAAAGGAAGAGAATTAATATGAAAAAGTGGGATTTAAATAATGCAAGCAAGACAATCCAATTTTCAGCTGCACTTCTAACTGCTTTTATTGGAGGCGGCCTTTTCTCTCTTATCAGGTTGCCAATCCCCTGGCTTCTAGGTCCAATGGCAGCCCTATTAATTGCATCACGTTTCAAAAACGTTAAATTAATTTGGCCCGTTTCGATGAGAAATACTGGATTAATTATTGTAGGTTATTCAATTGGCATCTCTTTTACCAAGAGCTCACTGTCTGACATGATTAGTCACCTTCCCTCAATGTTGATCCTTACAACCTTAATTGTCCTTGTGTGTGTATGTTCGGCTTTTGTTATGTCAAAATATTCCGGTATTGACTATCCTACCTCCTTAACGAGTAGTATTCCTGGAGGTTTGTCACAAATCGTTGTGTTTGCAGAAGAAATGAAAGGTATTGATATTACTCTTGTAACCTTTTTCCATGTTACAAGAGTAATAATGGTTGTTTTCTTAGTTCCCCTTTTAATTTTCAGTCCCATTTTTGCAGCGAAAAGTACCAATGACTCATCTAAAATAATGAATAACGTTATTCCAGAGTGGAGTGATTTATTTCCTCTTATCTTTCTATTCGCGCTTATTTGTTTTCTCGCAGCAAGAATAGGTAAAATATTTAAATTACCAGCTCCTTACTTTTTAGGACCAGTAATCGTTGCTGCTGCAATAGGTCTTTTAGGTTTGCAGGGACCACCACTTCCCCCTTCACTTCTTGATATATCTCAATTTATGGTTGGCGGTTATATCGGTTTACTATTAAAACCGGAACAACTTGACAACAAAAGAAAAACCTTATTATTGGCTTTGATGAACGGACTAATTTTGATCTGCGCAACAATGTTTTTTAGTTTTCTACTGACGCGGTTTTATGATTTATCGACTATTACGGGTTTTTTAAGTTTAGCCCCTGGTGGAATGGATCAAATGGGAATCATTGCACAAGAAGTAAATGCTGATGTATCTACTGTTACCAGCTATCAACTATTTCGGATGGCTTTTATTTATGTCGCAGTGCCTCCATTACTAAGAATAGTATTAAAATTAAGTTTAAGAAAAAAAGACAAGAACAGTAATGTAAAACTAAATGTGAAATAAAAAAGAAGAGAGCTTTACTCAAGGACACTGAAAAAGTCTGATTTATAAAGAAAAGAAGGTTATCATCCACAATATTTAGATGATGACCTTCTTTTAAATACTAAAAATATCATTAAATTTTTTAAAAATTTCGTTATTGAATAACTTATCCTTTGGCTTTCTTTGCTCTACTCCCCATCCTTTTTAAAGAATAAATAATTTTGATATCAATACAAAAAAAATATGTATTTAACTTATTGTTCTCTCTGTATTACCTTTAATAAAGAAAAGCGCTTAGCAAAGTGTAAAACTAATTAATATACCAGTTAATTTTTCTGAAGAGTCACAAAATTATTTCTTAGTCATCCAGAAATCAATTGAAAGCGCATTCAAAATATAGGAGGGGATTTAATAATGTTTGTTACAATTTTAGGCATCTCCATGGTTACCGTTTTTACCTATTTAATTATGTCCAAACGTTTATCACCCATTGTTGCTTTAACTTTAGTTCCGATCGTTTTTGCAGTAGTTGGTGGTTTTGGAAGTAAAATTGGGACTATGATGATGGAAGGCATTAAGCTAGTCGCTCCTTCTGCAGCTCTATTATTATTTGCCATATTGTTTTTTGGTATTATGATAGACACGGGCTTATTTGACCCACTTATCAAAAAGTTATTAGAAGTCGTCAAGGGAGATCCTGTCAAAATTTCGATGGGTACCACAATTCTTGCATTACTCGTGGCCCTAGATGGAGACGGTACAACAACATATATCATTACTGTTTCAGCTATGTATCCACTTTATAAACGAATCGGTATGAATCCATTGGTTTTAGCCACAGTAGCCATGCTAGCTTTAAGTGTTATGAGTGGTATGACCCCTTGGGGTGGACCTGCTACCCGAGCAATAGCAGTATTGGGACTTGATGCATCCGAATTTTTTGTTCCGCTTATTCCTACCATGATTGGTGGTGCTCTTTGGGTTATTTTCGTCGCATTTATTTTAGGGAAAAAAGAACGTAAACGACTGGGTGTAATACACATAGAAGAGTTGAAAAATGAAATAGCTGCTACTGTAGAAAATGAAGCCACTGAAACATTTCCTCATATTGACATTAAACGTCCTCGTTTTTTGTGGGTTAACTTATTAATTGTGGTAGGCATTATGGTCATTCTTATCATGGGATTGGTACCTTCCCCTATTTTATTTTTGGTCGGTTTCGCCATTGCTTTAATGATTAACTACCCTAATCTGGAAATGCAAAAAAGACGTATCTTAGCACATTCTGGAAACGCTTTAATTGTTGTTCTATTAGTTTTTGCGGCAGGAGTATTTGCAGGAATCTTTTCCGGTACAAAAATGGTTGATGCTATTGCTAATGGACTGGTTGCGATAATACCTGCTTCATTAGGACAGTTTTTTCCTGTCATTGTTGGCATTACAAGTATGCCATTCACTTTCGTTTTATCGAATGATGCCTATTATTTTGGAGTTCTCCCTATTCTTGCAGAAGCAGCTTCAGCCTATGGTATTAGTCCGTTAGAAATTGCTCGGGCTTCTATATTGGGACAACCCGCTCATTTAATGAGCCCACTTGTTGCATCAACCATTCTATTAGTTGGCATGGTTGATAAAGACCTTGGAGAATATCAGAAATTCGCATACAAATGGGCCATCTTGACATCGTTAATCTTAACAGTATTAGCTATAATTAGTGGTGCTATTTCTTTTTTGTAAATTATTAAGTCCTTGTATACTAGTTTGCTAGGAAATATCCGCAGGTTCCTTTCCAAAAGCTAAAAGCAGTTGTATTTCTTAGGTGAAATCAACTGCTTTCATTGTTGTTTTTTATTTTCCCTATATGGAAACCTCAAAACAAAAAGGCTTACCTTAAAGTTTAAAGGGTTCCGTTTTAAGGTACTTTTCTAAAAATCCGTGCTGAAATGGCAGTCGTTTTGACATCGGTATTGGTATATAAAAAAGCAAAAACTCGCCATAGTAATTGGCGAGTTACTTTATTTGGAATACCTAAACCTTATTTAACTAAAGCACCCGTTAGATTAACGTTTATCTAAACGCATCCCGTTAGACAAAATAAAAAAAGGCCCCAACCCCTGTGATATCAAGGATTTGAGCCTTTGGTAGTTGATGACCTATGAGGGATTCGAATATACAACAAAAGAATAAATGGTTTTTGACCCTAAATAGAAATATAATTTAGTAGATATATGATAAGTAAGTATGAAAAGGTGGAGTTTTATTGGATATTTTATGGTGGGGATTAACGATCGTTTTATTTGCTTTAAGTTTTGTAGGAATTGTCTATCCTATTATTCCCTCGGTTGTTGCCATTTGGGGAGGATATGCAGTTTATCAATTCCTCATTAATTCTGATGAGTTATCCTTATGGTTCTGGATTAGTATGGTTGTGTTGAGCGGTGTATTAATCGCGGCCGACATTATCGCAAATAGTTATTTTGTTAAAAAGTATGGGGGGTCAAAAACATCCGAGACAATAGCAGCTATTGCCACGATTGTTGGTTCATTTGTCTTCCCTCCTTTTGGGATAATTCTCGTACCATTTTTAGCAGTCCTCGTTTCGGAATTAATCATCCAAAAAGATATAGTGAAGGCTTCTAAAGTTGGGTTTGCTACTATAATCGGTTTTTTAGGCGGCAGTTTAGCCAAAGTATTAATTCAATTATTGATGATTGTTTTTTTTATTTTAGCGGTAATTTTTTAATTATTTATCAACGGCCACATTAGGAAAAAGCTGACTTTCAACAGTCAGCTTTTTCTATTAACAGAAGTCCCATTGACTTATCTGGTACAAGATAATCAGAGAAAAAAGTGATGGCGGAAAAGGAACTATTTGCGTGGCCTATTGTGAACAGTTCTTTAACGATAGAACTCTTTTTAGAATTCTAATATTTTTTTCACAACTCTTCCTTCCCTGTCAAAGAGTACCTCAAGACATGATCCCCACCCACGTTTTCACTGCCGTCGCTAAAATCAATAGAGCCAGTATGACCTGCAGGACTTTTACCTTCATTTTTTTACCGGCTATTGCCCCAAGCGGAGAGGCTATTAAACTAGCTACAACCATGATCAGTGCCGGATAGTAATCAACTTGTCCCGTTGAGATTTTCCCTATTGTTGCACCAATGGATGAAATGAAAGTGATGGCTAATGAAGACGCAATCGTTACCCTGGTTGGAATTCTTAAAACGATAAGCATGATCGGAACTAATAGAAAGCCCCCTCCAGCACCGACTATACCGGCACCTAAACCAACGATTAAGGCAAGGATGGCCGCAAGCCATTTATTAAAGGTAACTTGTTCCAAAGGAATGTCATCTATTCCTTTCTTCGGAATGAACATCATGACAGCCGCTATCAACGCCAAAACGCCATAAACGATATTCACTCCGTTTTCTGACATCGATCGTGATCCAAAACTTCCAACCACGCTTCCGATTAACACACTGATCCCCATATAGAGAATAAGCGTTTTATTTAAATGTCCGCTCCTACGATAGCTCCATATACCTCCGATGGAAGCGAATAAGACTTGTACAGCACTTATACCTGTCACATCATGTGCACTAAATGCCGTTAAACCGAAGATTGGGGGAATAAACAGAAGCATTGGATAATTTATTATCGAGCCACCAATGCCGAGCATTCCAGAAACGTATGAACCTATAAAACCAATCAAAAAGATGGTAATGATAAAGGTGATATCCATTGTAAGTGCCTCCCTTAAAAGAAGGGAACCCTATTGGTTCCCTTCTCTTTATCAGCCTTTTCTGACCCAAAATTTCAGTATATCATTTTCTTCTGCCGTTTCCATCAATTCATGGCCACCGGATCTTGACCAAGCCGCTAAGTCGGCTTTAGCTCCTTTATCGGTTACATGTATTTCCAGCACTTGCCCGGTTTGCAAATCATTCATGGCTTTTCTCGTTTTAACAATCGGCATTGGACATGCAAGTCCCTTAGCATCTAACACTTTATCTGAATGCATATTATTTCTCTCCTATTTTCTTGGCTTCTATTTTCATCAGTATTAGCGAACCGCACAACGATTTGGTCCGATTTCCATTTCACGTTGTTTTTCATCATCAGGCTCAATTTTCCCCATATTGGTTTCACGAATTTCTTGATAAGCGTTTGGTTGAGGCGGTAAATTACCTGTTACCAGCTCTCTGAATTCCGTTTCATCCTCAATGTTCAAACCATGATTGTCAGCAAACAGCGCACCCAACTTTTTAGCGACACTTCCGTCTTGATTCAATTCATCGATGATCATGAAATGAGATGGCAATACGATTAACTCGTCTGATAATTCCCTATAACGTGTATACAGTGTTTCTCTCAAGTCCCCTACCCAATCCTCAGCCAATCCAGCTAAATCCGGTCTGCCAATGGAATCGATGAATAGTATATCCCCGCTTAGCAAATATTTTTGATCGACCACAAATGAAGTGGATCCTATGGTATGGCCAGGGGAGTATAATGCTTGGATATCAATCGCTGTATGACCGACCGTTATCACCTTACCGCTTTCTAATGGCTGATATTCAAAAGTTACTTCAGCCGCATCTTTTGGCGACAGCCAGTAAGCTGCATTTGTTCTTTCGGCTAATCGTCTTCCACCTGAAATATGATCGGCATGTAGGTGCGTATCCAAAACATGTGTAATTTTCACTCCGATACCATCGGCGAAGTCAAGATTAGCATCAATCATTCTTGAAGAATCAATAACGGCTGCTTCACCATTGGAAATGACCATGTAAGATAGACAGCCTTTACCTTGTCGAACAAATTGGTAAATTTCGCCGCCATTGGTCAATTCGCCGATTTTCACTGGTTCCAAGTGTTCACTCCATGCTTTCATACCGCCCTTTAAATAAGAAACATCCAACCCAGCTTCAGATAACATTTCAGCTACCATAACAGATGAGCCTTCCTTTGCACACACTACAAGGATTTCTTCATCGGCCGGGATTTGATTGAGGATTTCCTCCACGCCATCCAGTAGATCAAAGTACGGAATATTAAGGAATTCAAAGTTTTGCCCTTCAATTTTCCAATCATTAAAGTCACTTTCATTTCGAACATCCAAAATAAATAAGTCAGTTTTATTGATTACTTTCTTTGAAACCTCAGCGGCTGTCATTTGCTTAATCGTCATCCCATATACCCCCTATAGTATTAAAAATTACAAAAAATTTTACCTCCATTAAACAGTTAATGTAACATCTTTAGCGAACTCTAAAAATGTGATCACTCCACCTACTTCGATACCGTCAAGGAAAGCTTCTTTTTCCAAGCCCATAACGTCCATGGTCATTTGCCGTCCTTTTATTCTTTTACGGATTTTTGTGAAGGTCCGCTCCATTGACTCATGCCGGGGACAACATTGAATACCTGTTCAAATCCAGCAGCCGTCAGTTTTTGTACAGCAAGATCACTTCGGCTGCCAGTACGGCAAATCACGAAAATCTCTGACTTCTTATCAAGTTCACCCATACGTTGTTCCAATTCACCCAATGGAAGGAATTTAGCTACTGGAATATGATTAAAAGCGTATTCCGCAGATTCTCTTACATCCAGGATGATCGTATTTCTGTTTTCTTCCATCACTTGTAAAAGTTCTTCATTTGAAATGATTTTTTCATGCTTCTTCACTTCTGTTTCTTCTCCGCTTGCTTTCCGAAGATAATGTTTTAGTGTGGTTCCTTCTTCAACCGTACCCAAATATTGATGACCTGTACTTTCCGCCCAGGCTTTCATATCGGCAGTCGACCCTTTATCAGTCGCTTGAACTTCCAGTACTTCCCCCGCTTCAAGGCCATTCATGGCTTTTTTCGTTTTTACGATTGGCATTGGACAAGCTAAACCTTTAGCATCCAAAACGGAATTTGTGTTAATCATTTTATTTCCTCCTGGTATTTTTATAGGGGTGGGGGTATATTCGGATGTAAAATTATTCTGTGGGACCTTCCCATTCATTCATACCACCCATCATGTTCAACACTTTAAATCCATGATTCTCAAGTAACTGTGCGGCCCTTGAACTTCTGCCCCCTGACCGACAGACCATGATATACTCTTTTGATTTATCCAGATCCTGCATTCTAAATTCCACTAGACCCAACGGGATATTCAAAGCATTTGGTATTTTCCCTGCCTTTACTTCATCCACCTCCCGCACATCAATAATATGGACTGGTGAGTCTCCCATTAATAATGCTTTCACTTCATTCGGTAAAATTTCTTTCATCGTTTTGATATCCTCCTTTTATTAGTGCCAAGAACTCATGCCGCCTTTTACGTTGGTTACTTCTTTAAATCCGAGTTTTTTCAATGCTTTACTCGCACCACTGCTCCTCATTCCGCTTTGGCAGATTACAATTACTTCTTTATCTTTTGTAAGTTCTTGTGCCCTTTTGCCAAGTTCGCTTAAAGGTATATTCTTAAAGTCCTTAATATGGTTGCCCCTATATTCGTTAGGAGTACGGACATCAATGAATTGCTTATTTCCTTTGTTACTCAGTTCAGCTTTTAACTCAGCCGCATTTATATTTTTTATCCCCTTTACAGGGACAAATCGCTGAAATAAAAACCAAACGATGACACCTAGTATGATGATATTAAATATAGTTCCCATTTGAACTCATCCCTCCAGTACCAAATTTATATAAATAAGTTTACATTTCCATCCTCTGCTTCAGCTAAATAAGCCGCAACACCTGCATACTCAATTCCATCCAATAATTCCTCTTGCTGCAAGCCCAATAAATCCATTGTCATCGTACAGGCTATTAGTTTGATTTCCTGTTCTTGGGCCAGCTCAATTAAATTTGGCAGTGACATGGCGTTATGTTTTTTCATCACGTGTTTGATCATTTTAGGCCCCATCCCAGCAAAGTTCATGTTTGATAGACCCATTTTATCAGAACCACGCGGCATCATTTTTGCAAACATCTTTTCAAGAAATCCTTTTTTTAATGAAATCGGCTCATCCTTCCTTAAAGCATTCAAGCCCCAGAATGTATGGAAGATGGTCACTTCATGATCGTAAGCCGCCGCCCCATTTGCTATGATATAAGCAGCCATTGCCTTATCATAATCACCACTAAATAAAATGATCGTCGTTCTTTTCTTTTCAGTCATTATGTTTTCCTCCTGATCGATATTCCATTTCATATATACCATACGGGGTATAAAATATGTTAAAAAATATAGTTCGTCAACCCTATTCACTAAAAAATGAACGGAATAGGGTTTTCTTTATTTAATTGGTCCATGATTGATTGAAGTCAAACCTTCATTCACTTCGAATATTTTTCCATTGACCTTCTCTATACCAAACCCTTTTAACCGAGCTGTGTGCATAGTCAAGTACTTACATGCGGATTCCCTCGTTTCAAACAGATAAATGCCACCAGCTTCCTTTGCCTCACTGTCTTCGGTCCAAATCTTCCAGATCAATCCTTCTTCATCATTAATGCTTTTTGCTAAATCCGTAAATTCTTTTACCATTTCGTGACCGAATGGTCCCTCCATTTTAAAATCCACTTGTAAAATATAAGACATGAATAACACTCCTTTTTCTACGGTCAGGTCAAATTCTTTTACCTGCTTTTAATCAGTAACTCAACCGCTTCCTTGACTAGATGTTCAGTACTTTCGCCTTTCTCGACGTTTTCCCGAACGCATTTCTCAAGATTGTCACTTACAATAACACCCATGGTCCTATCGATGGCATTACGTGCAGCAGACAGCTGAGTGACGACTTCCCTGCAATCTTTTCCCTGCTCCATCATTCCAAGAACACCCTTGATTTGTCCTTCAATCCGCTTCAAGCGATTAATGACATTTTTATCATACTCCATACTCCGCCCACCCATCTATATACTTTTCCTGTTAAGAAGCGCAGCCCCAAGTTCACTTCCAATTTATTAGAATTAATTATCGTGAGTTTGCGCTTTACTCGTGAGTTTGGGCATTTTACTCGTGAATTTATGCGTTCTTAACTTGTGAGTTCATATTATACCTATAGGGGTATATTGTCAAGCCGTTTAATTCACACTTTTTTTGAAAAAAAATAAAAGATACCATATACGGCAGCTTTCACTAATTAATTCCATTCTTCAATTATTTCAGCACCATAAGAGTTGTCGATTATGCAGCGCCAGGTTCCAGTGGAATCCTTTCTAAATACATATGTCGCGGTTCTTTCCATAGAGAATGCTTGTGTTTGATATTTACTTTTATGTTGAACAAAACCAACTTCTTTAGCTAATTGTTGTAGAGAAGACAGAGAGAAAAAGGCGTGAAGTTTTTGAAAATAGAGATTCATTTAGTCTAAAACAGAAAAACTCATAAAAAACGCCATCCTTTCTGTATATTTCTACAAAAAGAATAGCGTTTTTTCGTTATAAAATTAATTTTTTGCTAAGATTTATTAAAAGAGCCTGAAACAATTTTCCCTTTGTGCATAACCGCAAGGCGCCTTGCACGTCTTGCTACTGCTTCCGCTGAACAACTTGCTTCCACAAAAACAGCATCCGCTTTATCGCCAATAGTCGGCCAAACTCGCTCCCCCTCTGAATTAAGAGGTGTTTTCCCGCCAGTAATAAAACCAAGGGCCCGTCCTAATGACCACTCATCAATCCAAGCGAAACGTTCAGCCATCAGACTAGCTTTGTAAAGCACGTCCCCTGTGCCGAATGGGTCCCAATGATCCGTTATGCTGTCATTTACAAGCGAGACATTTATACCCTTTTCATGAAGCAACGGGATTGGAATTGTGGGAATATCGATAGGTACAGTAGAAGCAATTGAAATACCCGCTTGAGCTAAAGTTTCCGCCGCATCGGCTGCCACTTTAACTGGAACATCTCCGAGTCCAAACGCGTGTCCAATTGTAACTCTCCCCTGCCAGCCTGCTTCTTCTGTAAGTTTAGCCAATCGTTTCATCGTATAAATTCCCAGGTGACCAGGTTCATGTAAATGCAAATCTATATCTGCATCCGCTTCAACTGCAAGCTCTATGAGTGCATGTAATGAAGCTTCAATATTTTCATCTACTATGGCCGGATCCAATCCCCCTGCAGCAGTAGCTCCCATTTGCAATGCTTCCCTTACAAGTGGAACGGAATTACTTCGCAAGAGTCCGTGCTGAGGAAAAGCAACTAACTCGTAAGAAAGCTGTCCATCGTATGATTTTAATGCTTGTAAAACTGCTTCCATGTTTTTCAACCCAATTATAGGGTCAACATTACACTGAGCCCGTATGTGGGTTACTCCATTCTGTAAAAGCAGCTCCAAAATCTTCTTCGCCCTTTCTTCCGCGACAGAGAGAAGAGACGGAAGCATGTCTTCTTCTTCTTTCATTCGGCCAAATACATCCACAAATGGGGTACATGCTTTCCATTTACCTCCATAGTATGTTTTGTCCAGATGAATATGCATATCCTGAAAACCTGGCAGCATAAGCAGTCCGCCTGTATCCTGAACTGGCAACCCAACGGGTAAATTCTCATGAGCTGGGATTATTTTAGTGAATTTTCCTTCTTCAACAAGGATATGACAGTTTTCCGTAATTGTTTTTGTAACCATTCCATCCTTACGAAGGAAAGCGCTTTCAATTAATGCATTTGCTAACCAATATGTTTGTGTCATTAAAGCATCATCCTTTCATTTCATTCATATTTAATTCAGGTGGAAGTTTTTTGAAGAAATTTGTATTTAGTCCTAGGTAAATAACTCCAACTGTCAACCAAATCAAACCTGCAGTCTTTGCATACATATCCAATTTGTATAAAAAGAATAGCGTGATTATTGCTCCAATAGAAGGGAATAACAAATATCGTACAATATTTATGCCTTTACGTTTTTTCTGCTTAATAAAATAATAAAATATAACAGATATATTTACGAAGGTACAGCCAAACAGTGCGCCGAAGTTTACTAAAGAAATGACTGTTTTTACATCAAGAAACAAAGCAGTTAAACTAAGAGACCCGATAAATAAAATACTATTTGTTGGAGTAGCTTTTTTAGGGTGAATGTAGCCAAAAAACTTTGGTATAATTCTGTCGCCACCCATTTTACACAGCATACGGGAACAAGAGGTTTGTGCAGCTAAAGGACCCGCTATTGCTCCAATCATGGTGAAAAAAGGATAGATAACAGCGAGTATACCTAATCCAATCTTTTTAAATAATTCAAGTGCTCCCGTATTTACATCTGTGAATTCACTCCAGCCTGCAGGCCAGGCTAATAGCATTAAGTAAGATACGATTGTAAATAAAAGCCCCGCACCCGCACAAATTATTAATACCGCTCTTGGAACATTAACTCTCGGATTTATAGCTTCTTCCGCTACCATTGTTACAGCATCAAATCCAAAATATGATAGTACCAGTATAGATGCACCAGTAAAAATGACTCCCCATCCTACTTCGGGTTTAGCAAACTCACTAGAGTTTACAAATACATCCCACGAGAAAAAGGATCCCATTCCTCCACCTTGGGCAATAAATTTAATTAAAAAAATCGTTACAATAGCTATAATGGAGAGTTGAACCAAAACAATCATATTGTTTACTTTGGCAGTAACGTTAATGCCAACATAGCTAATCGTTGTCACAAGGACAGTTAATCCGAGGATCCATATCCAATTAGGTATTTCGGGGAAAATCGCATTCATATAGTTAGCAGCAATAACGTAAGACAGCATAGGTACAAGAAGATAATCCATCATAACAGTCCAACCTGTTAAAAAACCAATATATGGATTTATTGCCTGTTGGGCATACGTGTATGCAGAACCTGAAACCGGGAAAGCGGCAACCATGCTTCCATAACTAAATGCTGTAAACAGTATAGCTATTGCGGTTAAAGCGTGAGTTAAAGAAAACATTCCGTGAGTTATATTAGATACAATTCCATACATATCAAAAATTGTCGTAGGTATTAAATAAGCAAGGCCGTAAAATACAAGGGAAGGAAGGGTTAGAACTCTCTTAAAATTCGGCTCTTCTTGAATTAAACCAGTAGTAACGGTGGCTTTAGCTCTCAATATAATTCCCCCTATTATTGGTATCAGGTGTATGTGCTTTGAAAGTTCTTATACTCCTCTACCATTTTGATATAATGGCTTTTCACATCTTCAATATGTTCTTTCATTAATTCAGAACTTCTATCTGAATCTCCTTTTTTCACCGCATTCAAGATCTGTTGATGGTAATAAAGTGCATTTTTTGTATCATCATAAGTTGCCATTTCAATCCTTACTTTTTTGAAAAATTCTGAAATATTATTATACATATCAATAATCACTTGATTGTTTGTAGATCGTGCAAGCGTTCTATGAAATACAAGATCAGGAACAATAATAGAAGATTCCATTTTAATACTCACTTCTAAGTCGACAAGCGATTGTTCAAGGATATTGATTTCATTTGGTTTTATCCGTTTTGCAGCTAAATAAACGATTTCAGCCTCAATCACTTTGCGAAGTTCTAATAAGTCTAGAGAATTCTCTATATTGACAGATATATCGAATGTGCTTGAAAATGCTTTATCATTGAGCTGTAAACTTTTCTTTACATACACCCCCTTTCCTACTTTTTTTTCAATAATGTCTTTTTCAGAAAGTGATTGCAATGCCTCTCTTACAGAAGATCTGCTGACTTCTAATAGTTTTGCCAATTCTCTTTCAGACGGAAGCTGGTCACCACATGTAAGATTATTTTTAAGAATAAAATCACATAAAAATTTTTGAACCGTTTCACTTACAATTGCCATCTTTAAGTTCAACTCCATAGCTTTAGATATCAGACCGGTCAGACCAGTTTATACAAAAAAACACCCTAGTTATTTGACTAGAGATTTCTCTCCTCCCCCTTTCCTATTATTTGAATTTTCTATATTCAATATGCAAATCCCATTCCAAATTAACAAAATACTGTTATAACGCTAACTATTAGTAAAATCAGCAAAATCATTATGCATATTAGAATAAAAAATTTAATATTGCATAATTGATAGTTGTTTTTTAAAATTTCGAGATGCAAAAAACCTAAATTCTAATGATAATAGGGATTGTGGAAGGAATGTACTTTAAGTAACGTGGCAGGTTAATTGAAGAACAACATCAATTAGAAAATATGTATCCTGAACGAAATATAATTACAAAGAAAGCCCCAGGAACTTATGAATTTCTGGGGCTTTCTTTGTAATTATGAAAAGAGTGTTTATTTCAAAACTACTGGTCAATATATAGTTTCTATTACTGTATAGATTATTTCTATAATTCATCTCCTAAAACAAAAACTATAATAAAGAAAAGTAACTAAACACATTAAAAAAAGTAGGCTTTCATTGAAAGTTTAGTTTTAAAATAACTTTAAAAGTGGTGACGAAATGCAAAAAGTAGTTGGAATTATTGGTGGAATGGGCCCGTTAGCAACTGTTGATTTAATGAATAAAATTATTTCTTTTACACCTGCAATGAAGGATCAAGATCATATCCATATCATTGCCGACAACTATTCTCAAATACCTGATCGAACTACAGCCATTTTGGGAAAAGGAACAGATCCTACTCCATATATTATACAATCAGCACAGCGACTAGAGAACGCTGGTGCAGATTTTCTAGTAATTGCATGTAATACTGCTCATTTTTTCTTTGAATTAGTACAAAAATCTGTTAGTATTCCTATCTTGCATATGCCTTTAGAAACGGCTCGCTTTTTACAAGAAAATAGTTATAGAAAAGTAGGTTTGTTAGCTACAGACGGGACGATTAATACAAAACTATATCAACATAGTTGTCAACACTACGATATTGAGGTCATTGAGCCTAATATAGAAATGCAAAAAGAGGTGATGGATGGAATTTATGCTATTAAAGGTAGTAATTTAGAGAAAGGGCTTTTTTGCCTTTCAAAAGTTGCTAATAAATTGATAAAACGGGGAGCAGTAGCTATTATAGCAGGTTGTACAGAGATTCCTCTTGTGCTTAAATCGGCCCAAGGTATTTGTATCATTGATCCAACAGAAATTTTAGCAAAAACGGTAATTAAAACAGCTAATGAAACAAATAAGAAAATTCATTTGGTATAATTTTAAAGGTAAAAGAAGACATGGGGGTTTACGTCCTTTTACCTTTTAAATGTATAATGTATAGGGAAGTGTTATAGTAGATAAAAATTAGGAGCAGCCAAACATGAATATTGAAAATATTGAAGCCTTCATCTATGTATGTCAAGTGGGTAGTTTCAATAAAGCAGCAGAAGCTCTTTATTTAACTCAACCATCTGTAACAGCACGGATTCAATCCCTAGAACGTGAAATTAATATAAAGCTTTTTCATCGAAACGGAAATAAAATTTCCTTAACTGAAAAAGGAGAGTATTTTTTTCCACATGCACAAAAAATTCTTCAATCATATCAGGAAGCAAAGTACGGCCTACAACAGGTAAACATCCCATATGAGCTCGTAATTGGGAGTGCTTTGTCAATCTCTAATAACATTCTTCCTGATATTTTGCCATCTTTTATCTCGGAGTTTAAGGACGTCAGAATAAAAATTATAACAGGGCATTCTAAAGACATTTTGCACAAGGTGATTAATAAAGATGTAGACTTTGGCATTGTACGTACAGAAACTCACCCTCAAATAGACTCAATTCGTCTTTATAATGATCCTATCAGTCTTTTCGTTCCTCGAAATCATGTTTTTTTAAAAGAAGAGAGTGTAACAGTAGAAGATGTAAGTAAACAACCACTTATCCTTTTTGATTATGGATCTATGGATTGGCTTACAATTCATCGTCTATTCTTAAGTAAGGGTTTGAATCCAAATATATACTTAGAAGTTGATAATATGGAAACAGCTAAAAATCTTGTACTGCAAGGCGTAGGTATCTGCTTTCTACCTGAGCATTGTGTTAAAAAAGAATTTGAGAATGAAGAGCTATTTCGGGTAGAAATGACACCTCCTGTGAAAACAAATATTAGTATTGATTTTATTTATTTAAAAGGTAAACCTAAATCTGTTTTTATGGATTTCTTAAAAGATAAAATGTTTGAACAACACTAAACCGATTGAGACATCAATCGGTTTAGTGTTGTTTTAATTAATGTATATATTCATTAATCCACTTCAATTGCATAATGATCAGAAAGTTCCGATCATGGGTATGGCATAACAATCAACTAGTGAAGCCAAAAATAAAAACGTGCCCATTTGTGAACACGTTTTTTATTTGAAGGGGAAATTAATTGGTCCTTCCTGTATCTTAATTCGCATACAAGCGATATTGGTCGCTTAATGTATCCCCATTACCGTAAATATAGGCTTTAGAGCCAGAAGTATAGGAAGAATTGTCGTACTTCCATTTAATTCTGAGTCCCATGTTTCCGCCTGCTCCATATGTTTCATTGCCATTCTTCTTAATATATTGCGAGAAGCTATCCCACGTCCTGGGGCCAACCACACCATCAACTTTCAAGTTGTTTTCTTTTTGATATTTCTTTACACCCGCTTCGGTTTTGGGTCCAAAAATTCCATCAACGTCAACCACTGCTGAATCTGTATAAAAACCCATGACATTCAGGATACACTGCATATTTTTGACCTCCACCCCATGTGTGTCCTTCCGGAAAATGGAGTTTTTATCCCAGCTTTCGGGGTGGTGAAAACCTCCAGCAGATGCTGAAGCGGTGGAAAAGGATATCCCAAGGGCCATTGCCAATACTACCAAACTAGTAAGTAATTTCTTCATAGCTCCATCTCCCTCTTTTTTTGTACATCCGAACTACCTTACCACTTCCCCTCAGATTTTATATTTCCCTTCCGACCAATGTCCTGTTTTGAATTTGCTAAACAAACAGTGATGAACCATAGCTCATCGCCGATATCCCGATCAAAGCTTTTAATCCAAATGGAGGTTTTGTAATAGGGCCAATTATTACAGCATCATGGTCATCTAAGAGGTGTTTTTTTACTCTTATATGGGTTGGCAAAACCTTTATATCAACTTGGTTTTTAAGAATGGAGATTGTTTACGCTGGAATGAAAAATAAAAATTAGGTTAGCAAAAAAGTTATCAACCTACTATTCTATACTAATTTGTACTTTTTAATTATTATCCAAAATAATGGAAATGAAATGGTATTATATATAAAAAGGAGATTAACTATGAGTTCACGAAATATCAGAAAGGGCATGGTTAATTATGGGAAAGTAAGAATTTTTCAGGATTTAATGCGTTTGAATTATTAGTATAATGTGGTTTTTTAACATGGTTGGGTGTTGAGAAATTCAACTTTAATGGAGTTGCAACGTTTATTATTTCTTTTACTTTTTTAATGTTTATTTTTTTCACCCGTCTATATCTTTTATTAAGTGTTTTATTTTCTTTGGCCTGGGGGGTTTAGGTTTTTTATTGATAACATTTCTAGTTTATATTACTGGTGGTAGTCCTACATTGTCACTCATCATAGGTATTGTTGGCTTAATATTAGGAGTTTTAATAAGTTTTGGAGCAAGAACCTTAGGTAAACAATATTACGATGATATAGAAATTGATAATTAATTTACCTTTGCGTAGTTCAAGGGTTTATTTTAGTTATAAGATGTTCGTACCCTCCAATCAAGTTGGTGAAATATAAACACAAAGAACCGTAAAAAAATAAGGAAACATTCGTGTTCTTATTTTTTTACAGACGACTTCTAGAAACGTATTTTATCCTTCTTATACAACTAACCTGCCCTTTAGTTTAAATGCATTTCTTCACAATATCCATTTATCTTACTAGACGTTACTAAACAATCTGGCCCTATACATAAAGAAAGAGCGCAATTCTTACTCCTGAATTGCGCTCTTTAACGGAACAAAGAAAAAATTAGTTTATGGAAACGATTCGAGTAATGACCGGCCACTATGGAAATATTCATAGTGATCCCCAGTCTATCATGTAGTGTTCCTGTTATAGTTTCTAACAATTTCCATTTCTTTATTTTTTAGTGTATCACTCAACAAGCTGACCCTCAATAAAATGCACCCTCTTAATTACCTTTCCTTCCTTATTTTTATCATAAACATTGTATTGTTTTTGTGGTTCAGCATCTGACCAAATTATATATGCAATTAGATCATTCTTATGATGTTCTAGCCGCTCTGTATTCATGTAACTTTCATCAAGCTGCCAGTCTCTTTGCAAATCCTCACTTTCCCTATAAAAGGACATATCAAAAATCCTGTTTTTGCCTTCTATTACTTTCATTTCTTCTTCAACTGGATGTTATTTACTGTATTTTCCAACTAATTCTTTCAATTCTATTAGATCTTTTGGTGGATTTAGAATCATATAATGCTTAATCAACTAAGTATTAGTTTACAGATTAAAAATATGGATTATAAGGTAAATATTCCCTAAATATTTTTATCAGACTTATGAATCAATGATCTTTCTTTAGAGATTGAACCAATATATAGCCAATTTTCTTTAAAACTTTTGTTCAAGAAAATGGTAACGGAACAACTCTATTGTTACTCAACAATTTTCTAATCCACCTTTTGATTCAGATGTACTTTCCTTTCACTATAAGAAAACCCCTTTAGATAACCATTCAAAGGGGCAAAGCATCGTAACTTTTTTGCAAACATCGCGACTTTATTCAAAATATCGCATCTTTTTTATAAACATCGTGACTTTATTTTAAATCCACACTATGTACAATTTTAGATTTCATTTCTTTAGCCATTGCAGGTTTACTATGTAACCGATGTGCGAACAAAAAAGACCTTCAATTGAAGGTCTTTACTCATATGAGGAACAATGTGGAAAAAGGCCCCTCCGTTAATGTATCAATAAGACCATTTCTCATCATCTGTAACCCACTGATTTTTCTTTAAATCAAAGGATTCATAATCATCGTGAAGAGAAAAGTAGGCTGGCAATGTGATTGCTTGTCCATCTGCTTTTTTCCAGCAATCTGCGACCCAAGTAGCAAACGCTTGTTTTTCTGCAAGGTTAAGTTCTTCTTCATTTTTTTCGTAGAAATCCCAAAAGTCATCTGTTTGATTACCTAAAAGGTGGGTGTATCTTACATTTTCAATCATACCCAGACTACCTGCAAAGATAGTAGAATCCTTACCCTCGTTAAAGACTTCATTAGCTTGTCTATCCATTGAGAACATAGTAATGGATAAGTCAAACTCGGAAGGATCATCTACAAATGCTATAAAATCCAATAATTCCACTTTAGAGTAAATGGTGTATTTATGTAACTCCTTTATATTACTGATTAATGTTTCCGATTTTGCTTCAAGGTTTTCTTCCACTGACTTCATATAACTGTCTACCGTATAAAGAGATTTAACTTCTTCATCTTCTTTGACTGTTTTTTCTTCATCTTCTTTGACTATTTTATCATCAGAATTGGCTTTCTTGTTCTCCATGTTTAATGCTTCACAACCCAATAACCCCAATAATAAAATAGAAAAGAAAACAATTAATGCCTTTTTCAAATATTCTCCTCATCTCTATAACTTTTCCATCATACTTCAACCAATTATAACAAACCTTATACCTAAACGGTCTCCGAATCATACAAAAAAATACCTGAAAAGGATTCCAAGTAGGTCATCTTTACCAGAGGTGCTAATGCCTTTTCCAATAATCCATAAGAAAAAGCTGCCTTAAAACAGCTCCGATCTTCAGCTAACGCACCCGTTAGTTGATTAAGGATTAATTAAAACTTAATATTTAATAATTCTTTCATTTCAAGAAGAACATCAGTATGTTTTTCTTTTGATAAATACATCATTATCTGTTCTGCTCTATTTGCTTCTTGCTTCTTTCCGTTCGGTTCTTGAAACATAATCCTTCCATCACTAAAAAAATTCATAGTGTACACTTTGTTATCCATGGTTTCTTTATCGGATAATATAAAAATGTAATTCCCTTTTTTATTTAATTCTTTACTCTTCTCCAATAACTCCTTATTAGGAGGTTGCACAACTTCCATTTTGTTCACTTTTTCTATAAAAGCTTGTATTTCATTAATATCTGTAATGACCTTTGAAGTTGAATCGGAAGCTACCCCTTTCTCATCAACACTTTGCACTAATAAGGTTGTATATTCATCTATATTAGGTATTTCTAAAATTCCACTTTTCGTTTTTGTAGTATCTAAACTACAAGCATTTAAGAATACTATCATTAAAGTACAAAAAGAAAACATCTTGAAAAATCTCAAATTTCATCCCTCCATTTCTTCCTTCTACATTATATGGAAATTGGAAAATTATCCATGATTATTAAACTATCCTGCCCCTTTAGTTCCGTAAGAAAAAGGTTGCCGCAGCAACCTCCCTTATTGAAGTAAAGCACCTGTTAGCTCAATAAGAGGTACTCCAACATTTTATCCAATGAACAGAGATGGAGACCTTTGTATAATAGAATTGGAAGTTTTACTAATGGATGATGGATCGTTAATTAGTGGAGAAGGGAGTCTGACTGCTTTATAAGTGGGTGCCAGCTAGGTCGCCAGCTTCACCATTCGTGGTAGGTCCTACCAATGGTGATACTCCTTTCTGAACTTGTATTATTTTATCAGCAAGTTTGTCCCTTTCGGAAAAGCTCTCCTACGAATAAATTAAATTAAGTAAAAACTAGTTTTTTACTTAAAAAAATATTTTAGAAAGGAGAGGGATTTTTATGCATAGATTGAAAATAAGAAAAGACTTTCTATATATTGGTGACGGCAGCGACGACACCGTGAAAACTTTTGATGCAGAAACAGGGAGGTTTCTTGGCAGTTTTGTCGCACCAGGCAGCAACGGTCTGCACGGTCCTCGAGGGCTTCTCTTCGACCATGTGGGCAATCTCCTTGTAACCAACCAAAACGTCGGCCAACCCCAGAATGGCAACGTATTGAAATTCAATGGACAGACCGGGGCGTTTCTGGGCGAACTTGTCCAATCCAACGCACCAGGCGCCCCGTTCGCACCACGGGGCATCGTCCTCTCGAAACAAAATATCCTGTTTGTGGCGGACATGGGTGACGTAGACCTTCCGGGAGAACTGCGGAAGTATAATGGCACCACTGGGGTGTTTCTTGGCAACCTCAACCACTCTGGCTTCAGCGGGCAGTTCCATCCCCGTGCTGTGGTCATCGGTCCAGACCACTTGCTTTATGTCTCAGTACGCAACATTCCACAGCCGGAAGGCGGATCGGTGCTGCGCTTCAACCCGAAGACAGGGGAGTTCCTTGGAGTGTTCATTGAGAGCAACACCGTCAACGACCTCAACCGTCCTGAAGGTTTGGTCTTCGGTCCCGACGGCAACCTCTATATCACCAGTTTTAGAAGGGACGCGAGTGACACGGACAAAATTCTGATCTTCGACGGCGATACGGGCAAGTTTCTCGACAAGATTGATCTCGATGTCGTCGGACACCCGCGCGCCTTTGCGCAGGCACTCCTGTTCGGACCGGACGGAAAACTGTTTGTCCCCATTACAGGCGACGGACCTGACACAGGTTCGGTGCGGCGCTACAGCGTCCATCATCATCATAAGACATTCGATGTGTTTGTGCCTTCTCATTCAGCGGGAGGTCCATTAGGGGAGCCGTGGTATCTGACGTTTGGCAATACGAACCCCGCGACACTGGATTACCGGCGCGACTGGGATGATGATACGTGCGAATCATCAGACGAAAGCAATTAAGCTTGGCCGCAAGCATCTTCGCCAAATCAGTAACAGTGGTATTGTATAATAAGACCCTATACAAAAAGGTCAACCAGAAATATGATACACCTTTTTTATATAGCATACTTCATTGCGAAATGTTAACGGTACCCCTTCATTAATTAAACGGAAAACTCTAGAATGTTTTCGATTTTTACTTTCCCTGGTAGGTTTGGTATCAAGTTATTACCACGAAAAAATGAATTCTATCAATCAGAAAATATTAACATATTGTCCCGTATTTCTCGAATGGTTGTCTTACCCCTGTAAGGGGATCTAGAAATGAATACTTTATCCAAATCCAATTAACATAATTCATCTTATAGGAAATAAAATACGAAAGCCCTTTTTTCTTCTATTAAGGGCTTTTTCTTATTCATATAAGTGTACTTTTACGAACGTTAGCAACAATGCTATATAACGCCCATTTCGTAAATTTTATACGCTAAGGGAGTTCCAACCTAAAAAGTCGATCTCCTCTACGTTAAGGAATCGACTTTTTTACTTCTTCTTATAGAACGAACGCACCCGTTAGTTGCATAAGACTTACTGAAGCGCTGACGCAAATGAGACGGTATGAAAATTAATTATATGAGTTCGATCCGCTTTGTTTCTTATGTTGGGATAAGCGATAAAGGCCACTAATGAGGTAGTACAGAAAGAAGTAACCAAAAAGAATAATGGTAGGTACTATATTGGTGAAGATATTTATGAAAATATAACCTAAAATGAGAAAAGTTAAAGAAACTATAAAATTAAATTTATAACCTTTATTACTATTCAATAAAACCACCCCTAACTAATTTTACCATTAAAACACTTTTTTAGAAATAATCCACACAATTCGAAGAGACTATTCTTGTTGAACTACCCTGCCCCTTTAGTTCCATAAGAAAATGAACTGCAAAAGCAACTCCCTTATTAAAGTAAAGCACATTATGGGGTTAGTATAGTTTCATGGACACATTATAGTTAGGTCCTTTATAGTCCGTCGGCTCGATTTGTATAAAACATTTTTATCCGTAATTAGGTTAAATAGCTTTTCTGATTAGCCAGTTTTGATAAAGAAAATAAAAATAACTAATAAAATACAAACCAATTAAAAAGAAAAAAGACACCTTATTCATATAACCTAGCAATGCTAAAAATAATAAACCAATACCAAATAAAATGGACATAAAATCAAAGGCTTTAGACTTTGCAAATTGATTGATTTTTATATTACGCTCATCATTTTCTTCAATCTCTTGTGCTTTAGTTTTAAATCTTTCACTTGAAATAGATGTTACTCCAGAAAAGGTGAGAAAGACCCCAGTAAAAATAATAGCTATGGAAACTAGATCCGGACGGATAAATATGGAACGAATCTCATTTGCCACGGGAAAAGTTACGAATATTCCAAATGATATTAAGACAATTCCACTGAAGGTTAAAATCCAAAGTGCCTTATTTTTCATTATTTATTTCCTCCTCGTAGATAAAAATTTCTTCAATGCTTAAATTAAAATAACGTGCAATCTTAAAAGCTAGAATTATTGAAGGGTTATATCGCCCTTTTTCTAAAGACCCAATCGTTTGTCTAGATACCTCTAAGGCTGCGGCAAGTTCCTCCTGTTTAACTCCATGCTGTTTTCGGATTATTTCTAGCTTATTTTTCAACTAACCACCTCTAATACGGAAAGTAAACTTTCCATAAAATTAACACAAAAAGGTATATATGTAAAGTTTGCTTTCCATAAAAAAACAAATAACATAATCACTCTTAAAGGAACCAATCAAAACTAAAACCCCTTGTCGGCCAAGGGGTTTTCTCATCTTAGAAATAATCGTTTATGCCGTAGCTTTGAAACAAAGTTTAATCATTTTTGTGTTCCTAAATGAACTAACGCACCCGCTAGTTCATTTAGGAACACTTTATTTAACTAAACTCAAATTCATTTAATATTTCCTCTGAACCATCTACTTTAATAGTCATAATTTTTTTAATCCATTGTTTTACCGGTAAAATACCAAAAACGATTATTACCCTTTACTTCAATGATTTCTGCTTCATCATTTCCGACAAGGACCTTTGAAATTGAGGGGTCTGATATTGCCCCAGAATAAATGTATGGAGCTGTATCCATTACTGACCACTTTTGAGGTGTCTCCCATTCTGTACCTCTTGTTTTTCGCCATTCCCATTTCCTATCTATTTTCTCCATGTAAGCTATGTATATCTTTTTATTGTCTTCGGCATCGTAATGGCCATTTCATTTAATTCTCGACGGTTCCCGCAAACAAAAGCAAATGTTTTTCACTAATCCACCTTTTTTATTTTCTTCATGTGTTTTTATTCATATTGATTCAGTATAAAGTTTATTAGTTGAACCAAAACTGTTGGACTTGTTGAAGATGTTGTTGAGCCTGTTCAAGTTGCTGCTGTGCCTGATGGAATTGTTGTAGGTTTGCATTAGCTTGAGCAGTTTGAAAAACCCGTTGTGCTTGTTGAGCCGCAATGATAGCTTGCTGATATTGTTGTTTATGTGTCATTTTATAAGTCCTCCTTTACGGTTTCACCATTCTTGCGAAAGTTTAAACTTCTAGTCATGTTTATTAACAAAAATTTTGAGAATATTCAAAGACAGGGGAGTGTAAAGATACTGGTTATAATACATGTGATGTATGACATCTAAAAAATAAATCATAATGGGAACGACGCTTTTATCTTTTATTCAGCTGATTAGAAGAATCCTTCCGACCTAGAAAGATCCCTTCTAACAGCTAGAGATAGCGATTTTTTTTTCTGTTCTTGTAAACTATTTCAAACTAAGTTGCTTGATAAGAACCATTTCATCATTGGAGGAGTAACAATCGTTGTAACCAATATCACAACTACAATAACAGCAAACATATCTTGAGTGAGCAAATTAGCTTCTAAGCCAATTGCAGCAATAATGAGTGCCACTTCTCCCCTGGAAACCATTGCTGAACCTATCCCTAATGAACTATTCCAATTAAACCCAGACAGTTTTGCACCAGCTGACGCACCAATCAACTTTGTTAGTATCGCTACTATACTTAAAGATATAATTAGTCCTAAATTTTCGCTAATTATCAGAAAACTGGGCAGTAACACCAATAGACGTAAAGAATACAGGAACAAATACCGAATAACTAATTGTTTCAACTTTTTCAATTACTTCGTGTTTAAAGTTTGTTACGCTAATGGCTACACCGGCTATATAAGCCCCAATAATTGTAGCAACTCCCGTGTATTCTGCTAGGTAAGCAAAAACAAAACAGATAATTAATGCAGATGAAATTACGGTTTCAGTTACTTTTAATGATGAAAATCTATTCAAGAACCAAGGAACTACTTTCCAGCCTACAAGAATGGCTCCGGCAAAGAATAATACCTTCTTCAATACAACCATTGATAAATTAACATCGCCCCCAGCCAAACTCATAAGGAATGCCAATGCAATAATAACTAAGACGTCATCTATTACTGCTGCCCCTAAGATTGTTGTCCCTTCACGGGTTTGTAATTTGTTCATCTCTTTAAGAGCTTGCACAGAGATACTGACACTGGTAGCGGAAAGCAATAAACCTAAGAACATGGATTGCATTGATGTAAGATTTAACGTCATTCGCGCGAAATAACCCAAAATCAAGGGAACAACTATACCACCAAGTCCGACAAATGTTGATGCTTTTCCAGTTCGTTTAAATTCATCAATATCTGTTTCCAACCCCGCAATAAACATAAGCAATATAACTCCTATTTGACTAAATTCCGCTAAAGTTTCTGTCTCATGGATTAGTCCTAAAACAGATGGTCCAATAACAATTCCAATCAGTAGTTTACCAAGGACAGAAGGTTGCCCCAATCTCACATTTTAGCTTCCTGCTATTTTGGCTGCAACTAAAATTATGGCTAACTGAACTATTAACATCTAAAGATCACCTCATATGATTTATTATTTGATGAAAAGTAAAAAAATACACTAAAAGCCTGTCGCCAGGACATAATTATCCTCTGGTTCAAGGCTCATCCAGAAAAACTATTAATACTTATCTACTCAAAACTATATATGGAATTTCTTCACCCGAAATTTCCCTTTACTTCCTTTTAGGTTTTTAATCATGGCCTGTAAAAGTTGCCACCCCCGCGCATAACCAATTAACAATATGTAACATTCTCGTTTGTTCATCAAGAAAATCAACAACAGCCTACAACAAAAAAATCGCCCCTATTCACTTCGAGTAAGGGCTATTCAATTTATCATAGTCAAAAACAAAGTGAAAACTTATGGTTTTCAGATTATTCAGTTTGTTTTTCGTGCTTGTTATAGCCTTCCCTTAACTCACAATTCCTTGTGCTAAATTAGTATATTACGTATACTTATTTTGTGTAAGTACGCACTTTATAATCCTATAGTATCAATAAAATTACATAGTGTAATAAAGTATACTAATTACTGTGTCTTTGTATAATATTCCTAGAAACGTACAGGTTTTCCCCTCAGAGTAGACACTCCTTCATTAAGCTAACCGTACACCATGGCTAGAGAATTGCACCAATGCCAGGTGCATGTGAAAAAGCCAAGGTCAGCGACTATACAAAAATCGCTAACCTTGGCTTTTAATAACTGATTATAAAATGTTGTGCTTTTCTCTACCTTAATTTGATACGTGACCATATCAAGGTAAAGAAAAAGGAGAAAACATCTTTGAATAAGGAAGAAGGGATAGTTTTTCTACTTGATATCCTCTTTTCTTTTTACTTGGTCCCCAACATTATTCTCCATATAATTTTTACCCCAATTATACATCGAATCAAGAATCGGCATCAGGCTTTCTCCTTGTTCTGTCAGAGAGTATTCCACTTTGGGAGGTACAATTGGATAGACTTCGCGATGAACAATAAGATCTTCTTCCAGCTCTCGAAGCTGGTTAACGAGCATTCTTTGAGTGATGCCCGGCATAAGAGCCTTCAGTTCACCAAAACGCTTGGTCCCCTGCTTGCCTAGGTGCCATAAAACAAGCATCTTCCATTTCCCCCCAATAACAGAAAGGGTCAATTCCTTCTCACAATTGAATGTTTTATTCTGTAGCCTTGTCATTCAAACCACCTCCAAATATAAATCCTAAATCACATAGTATACTTTTTAACACTATGTAAAATTAAAGTGCGTACTTACAAAAATATTATACTTAGTATACGATACATTGTACAGTCGATATGAATTTCTTGCTGTGCAATGATTGAGTGCCAGAGGGACATACTTACTGTGCAACAAACTAAAACATACTATTAGGAGTGAAGGATAAATGGAATTACAATTGGCACTGGATTTAGTAAACATTCAAGAAGGTATTGAATTGGTTAAACAAGTGGAGGAATATGTTGATATCGTAGAAATCGGTACACCTGTGGTTATTAATGAAGGGCTTAGGGCTGTTAAAGAAATGAAAGAAGCTTTCCCTTCTTTGAAAGTATTAGCCGACCTAAAAATTATGGATGCAGCCGGTTATGAAGTGATGAAAGCATCTGAAGCTGGCGCTGATATCATCACGATTCTTGGTGCAGCTGAAGATATGTCCATCAAAGGGGCTGTTGAAGAAGCTAGAAAACAAGGCAAAAAAATCCTTGTTGATATGATCGCTGTGAAAGATCTTGAAACTCGTGCTAAAGAAGTGGATGCATTTGGCGTCGACTACATCTGTGTGCACACTGGCTACGATCTTCAAGCTGTTGGAAAAAATTCTTTTGAGGACCTTCAAACCATTAAACGTGTTGTAAAAAATGCAAAAACTGCTGTAGCAGGCGGCATAAAATTAGATACACTTCCGGAAGTCATTAAAGCACAACCTGACCTTGTCATTGTTGGTGGAGGTATCACTGGACAAGCTGATATTAAAGGGACAGCTGCCCAAATACAAAAATTAGTAAAACAAGGCTAATATCCATCATGCAGACTTCTCAATATTTAGCTGAAATCATAAAAGAGCTAAATCGTTCAGTAGACTTAATAGCTGACGAAGAAGCTGAAAAACTGGTTAATGGGATTCTTGAATCAAAGAAAGTTTTTGTAGCGGGTGCAGGAAGATCCGGGCTTATGGGTAAATCCTTTGCCATGCGAATGATGCACATGGGGATAGATGCGTATGTAATAGGTGAAACGGTCACCCCTACCTTCGAAAAAGACGACATTTTGATCATCGGAACCGGTTCAGGAGAAACAAAAAGTTTGGTTTCCATGGCTGAGAAAGCAAAAAGTATCGGTGGAACCATTGCGACTGCAACAATTTCCCCTGAATCCACCATTGGAAAATTGGCGGATATCGCAATAAAATTGCCTGGTTCACCTAAAGATCAGTCAGAAGGTGATTATCAAACAATCCAACCAATGGGCTCTCTATTTGAGCAAACTCTCTTACTTTTTTACGATGGTGTCATTTTGAGGTTCATGGATAAAAAGGGATTGGATACCAATAAAATGTATGGCCGACACGCAAATCTCGAGTAAAGAAATGATAACTAAAAAGTAAGATATAAAAAGACCGCAAGGAATTCTTCTGAATTTTCTGCGGTCTTTTTTTGGCAAAAGGGTTGGCGTAGGCTGTAATTTATATGCTTTATGCGAAATTTTAAATCGGACACTATACAACTGTAGGAAATGGATGCTGGACAACGATGTCCAAGCGTTAACCTTGATTTCATAAAAAGTTCACTGTCAAAATGCTTCATACACTATGAAGATGTGATATACCTCCCGATCGCCTACAAACTTGACAACTCGATAAAGTTCCTTTTTTCATCAAATCATATTGCTCACTATTTGTTGTACCGATGCTTAGCAATTTTCTTTTATAGAAAGTATATCCTCATTTGATTTCGCTTAATAACCCTTTGATTAAACCTTTAATTTTTGTTATTGGTGGAATTCAACATTTGTAGCGGATAATTTGTCATTCGCCAATAATTCGACCGCGAGAAAAGTGTAAGTGAAAACTTCTTGCGTTCCTACATTTTCTGGATATAAGTAAATAACCACTAGTATTGATCCTGAAACACAAATTAGTCCTACTGAATAGTTTCGTGTTTGATGAAACATAATAGGTGTAGCCTTTAAATATATTATACTTTCCCTTTTTTATAATCGCCGCGTGACTAATAAATGACTACAGTGAGGGATTTATATGTTTTGGAAAAAGAATAAAAGGCAAAACGGTGCATTTATGGAAATATCTCTAAAAACGACAGGTCAACAAGAAATTTCCATGGACCTATTAAAGCAGGTTTTAGCAAATTTGGATGATGCAGAAATCATTGAAAGACAAAATGCAAAAGATCAAAATGTCACATTCGTATACATAAGAACATTGATTGATGAGGAAAGAATGAATGAATCCATAATAGAACCTGTGATTCTCTGTACTCATGACACAATCCTTGATTGTATGTCCACTACTAAAGTCTCTGAAATTTTCACCTTAGCAGAAGCACAAAAACAATTATTAAAAGGTTCCATTATTATTTATGACGTGATTGGAAACCAATGGTTGACTGCACCTCTCAGGAATAACATAGGCCGTTCTATCGAAACGTCTGACACTGAAACGATATTATACGGAGCGAAAGACAGCTTTAGTGAGCAAATAGAAGTTAATATGACTTTAATTCGTAGGAGACTGCCATTAGCCGAATTAAAAGCAGAGAAGTTTAAAGTTGGCTCTTTAAGCGATACAACTGTTGTCCTTATGTATATGGAGGGGGTAATCAATCCTGAATTCGTTTCTGTTGCCAGGGAAAAAATCTCCAAGATTGATTTTGATTTATTTTTTGATTCGTCTCAAATTGCGGCTTTTATGGAAGATCATCAACATAGTATATTTCCACAATTTCAACAAACGGACCGTCCGGATGTTTGTGCCTATTCTTTAGGTCTCGGTAAACTGATTATCTTGGTCGACAATACACCGTTTGTATTAGTTGGCCCTGTTACATTTTTCCATCTTTTTCAATCACCTGAGGACTATATTAACCGCTGGCCAGTCGCGAGCTTTTTACGCACTATACGATATATCAGTTTTTTCTTATCTATTGCACTAATTCCCCTTTATGTAGCGTTAACTACTCATCACTATCATATGATTCCTTTGCAAATTCTTTTTGTACTAGTGGAATCAAGGAGTAAATTGCCATTCACTCCCTTCTGGGAAGCGCTGCTCATGCTTATCATTTTGGAAATTATCAAAGAAGCCAGCCTGCGAATGCCATCAAAATCCAGTCAAACACTAGGTGTAATTGCCGGAATAGTCATTGGCCAAGCTTCAGTAGAAGCAGGTTTTGCCAGTAAGGTATTGATTGTGCTGGTAGGTATTTCAACTATCGCTTCTTTTTTGGTCCCCAACTATTTAGTGACAAAAGCTAATACATTGATTCAGTTTGTTTTTCTTGTGCTTTCTTCATTTCTCGGGATAGTTGGGATCGTGCTGGGTATGATAGCAATTCTTGCCCACTTAAACGGACTTACGTCACTTAGACAACCTTATTTAGCACCGGTAGCCCCTTTCTACTGGGAGGATTGGATTGATCTTTTCATACGCGGACCGTTAACGAAGATGAAAACTAGGCCTGAGCATTTACATCCATTACAGAAATGGCGTTATGGTAAAAGGAGGTGAATTCGTGAATTCATTTTCTTTATATGATAAAACATCATCCTTCAGTGGCATTTATGTCTTTTTTTTGGTGAACCGGCTCCAAATGCTTTACTTTCTATTTATTATGCCAACAATACTAACCCACCCATATATGATTTGGGGAATTATCTTGGTAGGAATGCTTTCTCAACTCAATTTAATGGTGTTGTCAAAATGGGTATCTTCAGATCATGCTTCAAAAGGTTATCAAGGGTTTGTGCAGATTTTTGGGGACTGGTTGGTACGTTTATTTACATTTTTCGGTGTCATTCTTATGTTAGTGAAAGTAGTCGTCCTTACATTAGGTTACGTGGAAATTATCCATCAACTTGTGTTTCCATCGATGAATGCAAATTGGTTGGTTGTATTTATAATGGTGATCTGCTGTTATGTAGCATCACTAGGAATGAGTAACTCGATTCGTTTTGTAGTAATCGCCTTCCTATGTACGATATGGATGATTGTCTTATTTTATCCTTTTTTCTTTCCCGAGATTGCTTCACTACATGATCTATATCCACTAGTACCAACTGAATGGTCTAAGGAGTCTTGGAGGGGATTGTTGTTGATATGGTCGTCTTTTTCGGGACCTGAGTATATCGTCTGTTTAGTTCCCTGGCTAAAATCCAAAGAAAATTTGGTTCGATATTTCACTTATGCCAATACACTATCTGTACTGGAATATGTGCTTTTATTTATGGGCTCCTTATTCTTTTTTGGATCCGAATATTTAAGCAAAAGCAAATTTCCTGTGGCAACAATGGCTAAGTACTTACAGACACCTGTATTTGAGAGAATCGATATCATCATGATTTCTTTACAGGTTTTTAACTTAGTGTTTGCTGTGTCAATCTTTTTGTTATGTATCTATGGTGCCTATCGAATCATAAGGAAAAAATCACAAAACCAACCTACCAGAAAGGGGCTCCAATTTACTTGTTTGGTACTAATTGTAGGCCTCATTGCCACAAACAAATGGATCTGGCAGGAAGATCACCAAAGCCTTTTACTTAATCTTCAAATATGGTGTGGGTCATTTACATACTTATTGGTCCCTTCATTGCTTTTCATATCAAGTAAAAGAAAGGGGCGAATGTAGAATATGACATCCTTTAAAAAGGCTATATTGCTGGTTATAGTGAGTAGCATCTTGTGGATTACTGGTTGTTCCCCATTTGTGGAAAATAACGAGATTGAAGAAATTGCACCAGTGATTTTCTGGTCATTAGATGACGCTGGAGAAGGGAAATTAAAAGCAAGCACAGTCGTGCCTCCCTTGGTTAAAGAAAAACAACGTCTGCTCACTATGGAAGTTGAGCTACTGAAACAAGGTGGGAAAACCTTTAATTTTAAATATTACCGTGAGTTGAAAACAGGACAACTTCGGATTTTACTAATTAATGAAGAGCTTGCTAAAAAGGGAATGAAAACAATTATCGATACGGTATTTTCTGACCCCAACATATCTCAGCGTCTCTATCTCGTAATAGTAAGAGGAAACTTTGAAGAGTATATAAAAAATGAACTGCAAGACAATCAGGGAAATCCAGATTATTTCCTTTATCGTATGCTAAAACACTACGAGGAAAAACATCAAGGCGAGATGTCGATTGTAAACTTGCATCAATTTATGGAGAAACTATATGCCGTTTACTCTGACCCGATATTGCCAGTTTTTAAGGCAGAGAAAGGTAGTTTCACTTATGAGGGGACAGCGATCTTTCAAGACGACAAGCTAATTTCAACAGTTAGTCATATGGAAGATCAAATCTACCAGCTTATAGGAAATGACGACTATTTAAAATATTTGCCAATGACAAACTTATCTACTGTTTTAGGTCAAGTACGATCAAATATGAATATGGCATTAAATCAAGATTTATCAACATTGACCGTCAATGTAGAACTTACAGGTACGATAGATGAGTATCGTGGTACAAAGAATTTAAATGATCTAGCTGAAATAACGGTTTTGAAAACCGAGATTGAATCCTATTTGGAAACCAAAACAAAGGCATTTTTACAAAAGAATCAGGAGTGGAACGTTGATCCACTACAGATTGGAACTAAAACGTTCACGCCCTTCACTAAACCGATGAGTGAAGAAAAATGGTTTGAAAAATGGAGTAATATGAAAATCAATGTAAACTATCATCTCGAATTAGATCCCTTAATTGATGTCCAAGATTAACTTTGTAAAGTAAGGTGCTACTATATAACAGTTGCACTTCTATAATTCCCCTAGCAAACCATATGACGAGATTTGGAGGGCAACAAGGTTATCAAAAGACTAGGATAACCCTTTAAGTAAAGTAATTGTAATAAAAAAAGACCTTATTCAGGTCTCAATGATTGTGATTGATTTAAGTACTCTCTAATTAAAAAAACGGGAATGATCCCTTAATGTTTCCAGCGATAATCGGTTTTCATGTCTTGCTATTTTCTCTAAGACGTCTTTCAATTAAGCCCCTCCATTTCTTTACGTCCATAATTGAAACCATGAAATATTATTGGAAAACTGTAGTATTTACTGTTATATTAAGTGGATCTGTTGGATTAGAGAATGAAAATATTCTTATCATTAAATTATGGTTATGTACGGTCATTTTTAGAAACAGCTAGTTTACAACCCCCTTTATTAAAACTAAGAAATCAACCCTGGATTCGCCAAAAATAGGCCGAATCCAGGGTTGATTTTTGGGGCTAGATATTAAAAGTCCTTCCATGACTCACTTATCAAGTTCCATTTCTTTTTTCAACCGTTCCACAAAACGTTCATTGATATAAGTACGGACAAACTAGTCCTTTTTCTCCAAATCGATGTCTTTTCTAAAAAAACCCACCCTCTTAAGGCGTTGATCCTCAGGCAAGTTGGGATGCCTGGTTCGCCTCCTCTTCCAGTGAACTTTCAATCTTTCTCTGGATCACCATCGCTTGAAAGCTTTGGTTCTTTCTTTCTTCTATAGATGGTGGTTTGGGCAAGCCGTTTAGTAATAGTTCATATTGGCTTTTCAACTCTTCGACTTTTGCGGTAGCCATTTCTTCAAAAGTTTTCTTTACTTCTTCTGCTATCTGTTTTTTCAAAGTCTATTTTCGCACCAGAAACTTCGATAAGGTTGTATTTCCATTTGTTTTAAATCTAACAACTAATGTTAATATTAATCTATTGATGGAAAAATTCATCCATTCCTTAAATTTTCAGAAATGACTTTATTTAACGCCCTTTTTCTGGTTCAACTAACGGTACAGATTAGTTTCCAAATGCTCCTGCAAAGACAAAACTCTAAACTTTAACTCTTGATTTGGATCTAAGACCCCACAATTCCTCGATTGTTAACAGCTCGCATAAGCAATCTTTGAATTGGTATTAATAGTCTCAAGCTTTCTGTGTTTCTGCGGCTAAACGTCCGAACTTGCCCGAGAAATAAGTGAGTGCGTCATCATCCGTATACGCAAAATTTTCGACCTCTCCAACAAATAAGACGTGATCTCCACCGTCATATTCTTGCCACGGTGCACATTCAATAAAAGCAAGTGATTCAGCAAGGCGTGGTGTATGATCGCCTTCAATCCATGTGAAAGGTTCTTCTTCTTTTGGACGTCCTGCAAAATGCATGGCCACATCTTCTTGACAAGACTTTAGAATATTAATCGTGAACGCATTATTTTTCATATGCTCGAACGCTTTCGTTTTCCGGTCGACAGAGACCAATACGAGTGGTGGATCTAGTGATACCGAAGTAAATGAGTTCGCTGTCAGTCCGTGATGACCACTTTCAGTTCTGCATGTCACAACCGTGACGCCAGTTGCAAATCGTCCCATACAATTCCTATACTCTCTAGCATCCATATGTAAATCCTCCTTCTGTAAATTCTTATTGTGTACTATTTAAAGAATACGGCTCCCTACCAAGTAAATAGTATGCTTGCTCGGCTTGTTGATGCTGTAATAAATTACGAATCCGTGTCGATGATATAACCTCTCCTGCTGCGCAAGTGACGACAGGATGCTGAAATGCATTGAAAGCCTTGTCCAAATCTTCAATAGAACCACTTTTCCCTTTGCCGAAGTGGAAACCAGGTCCGACCCACACTTCTTTTGGGTTTATTCGACTCAGTTCATCGATGAAGTCCTGTGCACTTCTCGCTGCGTAAGCTTGATCAAACGAAGCGAAAACTGTATAGGAAACGCCTAGCTCTTCAAGAAATTTCTTCTTTTCGGGTAACGATGTAAGCATCGATTGGTTTTGAAAACAGACTTTAGGCGGTGGATCAAATGTATAAACCACAAGCGGAACGCCATAAGAATTTGCCTGTGCTTTTGCTTTACTAATCAAAGCTTGATGTCCTCGGTGAATGCCATCAAAAGCACCAATCGTGACTACAGAATGTTCAAGTTCAAGTTGATTACTTTGGAATGATCTCATTTAAAGTACCCTCACTGTTCGTTATGATTTTATTTACTAGGTGTCATGAAATGGTAGGTATCCTTTGAGCAAATGAAGCAGAACCGGCACTACCTTTTTCATAGTGCCGTCTATATCCACTTATTGGGATGCTTCGTCTAGCTATTTATCTAATTAATTACTTTGTGTTTATTAAAACTTTGCAAGGGCGCAATGAAAATTCAAGTGATCCTTCTGTGTAATAGTCTTTTTTGTCTAATTTAATGACTAAAGAATCGCGTACACCATCAGCTACGTCTGTCTCTAGCCATTCGTCACCGTCAAAGAAAACTTGTGTAATGAGCAATCCATGACCTTCTGCATCAATGATGAAGTGAAGATGTGCAGGACGGTTTGCGAGCCAATATGCGTTACAAATTCACCAGTCGGTCCGCCCATTGGAATTTGATAAGAAGTTGGAATAATTGTTTTAACCGTAAAGTTCCATTGTATTCAGGAATACAATCTGCAAAATGTGAATAAAATCCTCTTCATCAGCATGCCACATACGAATATGCGTATTCCCTAAAGGCGTACCATCTAATGATTTGATTTTCCCTGTAAAGAGGAATACTTCGCCTTTTTCATTAGTGCGTAGTATAAGGCTCCGTTAGTACTGGTCCATCTTCGATATAGTAAGGTCGCCGTACATGCCGCGCAATACGTGTGTTTCGTAAAATACATCTCCAAACAATGGAGTTTCTCTAGATTGTCCTAGTCTATCAAACCAAAGGCAAAACTCACGGTACTCTGCATGTGTAAAATTCTTTTCCGCAATCAGTTCTTTCGTTTTTAATAAACCTTCAAAAATGTCGATTACTCTTTCATTAGCCATTTATATTACAGCCCATTTTTTTGTTTTTAATCAGTAATAAATCTGTTCAATTATTTTTTCTGATAAGCTTGGACATCATCATTGTTAATCCAAGTCGGGTTTACCCAACCATCTAAGTCATAATCATCCATACACTGTTGCGCGAAATTTTCAAACTCTTGTGCTTGGCCACTCATTTTCGCCATCGTCAAGTTTTCTAAACGAATGTTTTCGTTGTTACCTGAATAATTACGTTCGTATAATTCATGACGACCGCCGTACTCAGTACCAATCGCATCCCATAGTAATTTAATGACTTTGATTTTTTCTTCTGCATCGATACCATTTGAACCACGGTATAACTTATCGATAATGGGACGTAATTCAGGATTTTTAAAGTCAGCTGAACTAGACGGCTGTACAATTAAGCTACCTGCGACGACTGTTTCGATAATGTTTTTCACATGTGACCAACCATCGGACATGAATACCCGATATGCCAATCCGTATTCTAAGTTTGGCAAGACTGTTCCATTTGCACCTTTTTCGGGATTCAATGCCATTGCATCGCTTAAGGCCCAGAACATATTGCGGTAGGCAATTACTTCACCAATATTGGCTTGAACGCCGCGGAACGAATCTGTCCCATTTCCTCTTAATGCTTTGATCAATAGACCTGAAATGAAATCTAGTTTTACTGCGAATCTTGTAACACCGTGGAATGTCAAACGGTGAAGGAATCCACTTTCTGCAAAGAAGCTATTCGCTTTTTCAATATCTTTATAGACGAGTACGTTTTCCCATGGAATGAGTGCGTTTTCAAATACAAGCACTGAGTCATTTTCATCGAAACGGCTGCTTAGTGGATAATCGTAAGGACTTCCTGTAACTGCTGCGTTCATTTCATATGAAGAGCGGCAAATAAGTTTAATGCCCGGTGTATTCATATCTGCGACGAAAACGAGTGCATACTCTTCGCTTGGAATTGCGAGTGCACCGTAATGTGCAACGAAGTTATAGTTTGTAAGTGCAGATCCTGTTGCGACCATTTTCGCACCACTCACTAGAATGCCTTCTTCCGTTTCACCAACGCAGTGAATGAAGACATCTTTCACTTCATCAATCGACTTATCGCGATCAATCGGCGGATTAATAATCGCATGGTTGAAGAACCAGTTTTTCTCTTGCGCTTCTTTATACCATCTTCTGGCATTGTCCGCATATTTTCCGTAATACTCTGGGTTTGCGCCAAGTGTCGCAAGGAACGAAGCTTTATAATCCGGTGATCTACCCATTTGGCCATAAGACATTTTCGCCCATTGTGCAATCGCATCACGCGTTTTAAATAAATCTTCTGGTGTGTGATCTGGATGGAAAAAGCGTTGTGTAAAGCTACCATTTCCAGTGTCAGTTTCTCTTGTTAAAATATCTTTATATTTTGGATTATGCAATGCGTCAAATAAGCTTGCGATAGAACGCGCGCTATTTCTGAATCCCGGATGAATTGTAACATCCTTCACTTTTTCTCCGTGGAGCCAAATTTCACGATTATCCCTCAAACTTTCCAGGTATTCTGCTCCTGTCATAGGTATTCTAACTGCTTCTTTTGTAGTCATTAACGTGCCCCCTTTGTTTTTTGTAACCGCTTACTAAACTGAATATTACGCTACATTCTGAATGTTGGTAACTGTAAATAAATACTAATAAGCGCCCACCGACTAACAGAATTTGCTGAGCAGTTAATTCGTCTGCTTAAAAAGCACCTTTAATACAGGAGAAAACAAGTGATTCGTCCTACGTAACTTTCTTCAAAAAATATCCGCCGCATAACGGATCAATCAATACTTAATTACAACCTCCTTTTTTATATAACCAACGAACATTTCAAACATTACTTTATATTCGGAATATTAGTAACCGTAAAAGATTTCGAACAAATTTTACTGTGTTATAGCTTTTCACTAAAAAAGACGAACCAGTGAGCGATTCATCCTTTTTCAAAGTATTTTATTTTCCTAATCTGTCTATACTCCAGGAGCCTTGCGCCTTTCTTATTGGCTATTCACAACTTTTAACGCAAAATAGATTCTAGTGGCCAACTGCCCATTAAATCGTCCTGATCCTTTTTTCAAATCAATATCGCTAAGTGACTCAATTCTTTCAATCCGATAACGTAGACCAGCAATTGATAAATGTAAATCATCCGCCGTTTGTTGAAGATTTCCGTTATTATCTAAATATGATTTTAACGTAATGAGAAGACTCCCAGAATTCTCATTGTCGTATTCTATTAAACTTCCGATTGTCTTTGTATAAAATTTGATTAATTCCTTATGATCTGCGCCTTTTAAGAACATCATAATGCCTTCTAACTCTTTATACGTGGCTTGTCTACTGCTAACTGGGTACGTCAATTGAACAAAATCGCAAATCCGGGTTGCATCAATATAACTATTTCTCATCATGTGTATCGATTCTACGGTACGTCCAGAACCAATATGTATGATGACATCAGGTATGTGTTTTTTGATTTCATCAAGGATATTCATAGACATTCTTTCAATATCTTGTTCCTTATCCTCCGCAATAATCATCACGATATATCCATCTTTTATGAATAAATCGAGTTCAGGGTATTTATTCGAAAGAAAATTTAAGACTTTATCTTTCATCTTTCTTGGAATGACTTTAATCGCAATAATGCGATGAGGCTCATTTGGATTAAAGCCGAAAATTGTCGCTTGTCTTATCAAAGTCGTTTCATCTAACAACTTATTGTCAATAATTTCATCAAAAAAGTCTTCTCTTTTTTTCCATATGGATTCCGTAATTTTACGCTTATGATACATTTGAATGGTAAACACCATTAATGCACGATTGATGATTAATTGCTCCCTTTGGTCAAGCTTTTTATCCCCAATAACCGTTAGTCTGCCAAGTTGAATCTTATGGCTTTTAATACTGAATGACTCAAAAAACAAACCTTCTTGCTGCTTTGTCACAACACGACTATTTTTCCATTTATTATATGCTAGTAAATCTTCTGTACTTTTAAAATGCGCAGAATACACTTCCTTGAAATGGTCAATTACGATACTGCGTCCAAGTATATCGCAAATCGTATGCGTAATATCGTTAATATCTTTGTCTTCTAAAAAAAGTTCAGTCAACTGATTTTGGACTTCTTCGGATTCTATAATATTTTCGTTTAGTTGCTCAATTTCCGTATAGACGTCTTCTAACACGGATTGTAATGATTCAGCCATGTAATAGCGCAGATCTTTTAAATTCTCTTCATCACAGTGCGCAACGGTTTGTGCGACGAAGTAACATTCTTGATCACCTTTCCCGTGACAGTATTTCTCATAAGCAACCACTTCTTTCCCGAAGGCGCTCGTTAGATACCCGCTTGCATAACCGATGAGCGTCCAGCAGGTTGCCTCAGGACCAATCTTATTTCCAACTAGATGATTGGTGACTTCAAATGAATTTTTCCAATACCCTGTAAAATATAAATGATCACCATTTATTTCTAAAATATCGGGTTCTACTGTGACAATGCCTTCAAATGTATGCATCGCTGTTCCTGACAGCATCAATTCCTTTGTTGATCCCCATTCATAATTTTCCTTGAGTGACTCAGCAGCTCGTTTGCCACAAGCCCAGCCGTAGCGCATTAGAAATCCTTTCGCTCGTTCTTTACCGAGTGTATTAATTAAGTCATTACGTAAAATTCCAAGTGCCTCAACAGAGATTAATGCCATTCGTTTATCATGAAGCTTAATTACCCCTGTGCGCGGATTGATATCTATCAAGTTTTGCAAAAGTAACTGATTAGCTTTCATCAACATTTTTTCCTCCCTATTTGTCAGCTGAAAGTTTTGCTCAATTGATTTTCTCCATAAATACAAACTCTATATTTTCACGGATCATTTCTATTTTAAAACTTTTGTAACCGATGGATTTATATAGACGAATATTACCAAAACTTAAGGACCCAGTATATAGGTCAAATCGCGCGCAAGTAGGAAAATACTTTTCCAATTCCATCATTAACTGCTTGCCAATTCCCCGTTTTTGAGCATCCGGATGTACCATTAATCGCTCGACATAACAAACGCCGTTTTTTTCATGTCCTCTCACCGAGCCAATAATTTTATCTTCTATAGTGAATTTTAAATTTAGAATTGTCAATCCCACTACTAATGGCATATTGAACAATAAAAAATAGAATAACTAAACCAGCAAAGCCGTAAAAGATTGAAACTATAATACCCATAATTTTAGCTCCCCTAATAAAATTCATTAATTTAACGTTAACGTTACCATAAATTAGTAGAATTAGTTGAACTTTTAACATAGCTCTTCTTCAAGTAACCTGCCCCTTAGTTCCATAAGAAACTCCTATGGCGGCGCTCCTCGCCGCCACCATCTACTACGAAAATCTAAACTCAAAAATAGAGTCTAACCCATTAACCCCTTGACGATAATGGATGATAACAATACACCCAGGCTGAACTTTTTTTGGTGGATCTTATGGAAGATACCCTGTATAAGAAACTGGTTGTGACAGTATTGAAGAACCATTTAGTGTACTGCTAGTACGTATACAAAAATTTTTGTAACAAATCTCCTGTCATATGTATTGTTAATCTTTTATTGAGGTGATTCTCCTATGGAAGCAATGATTGAACGGTGTGCTGGCCTAGATGTACACCAAGAAACAGTAGTAGCCTGTGTATTATTTGGTCCATTAGATAAAAAGCCAAATACCTCTATTGAAACTTTTTCAACTACAACAACAGGACTCTTGGCTTTAAGTGATTGGTTAACTACCCTTCGGGTATCCGATGTTGTGATGGAAAGTACTGGAGTCTACTGGAAACCAATATGGAATATACTCGAAGATTCTTTTCACCTTGTTCTTGCCAATGCCAGACATGTCAAAAATGTTCCAGGGCGTAAAACTGATGTGAAAGATGCCGAATGGCTTGCCAAGCTTCTAAGATGCGGACTTATTGAAAGCAATTTTGTTCCACCGGAGGATATTCGTGATTTACGAGATCTTACTCGTTATCGAAAAAAATTGATTCATCATCGCACCTCAGAGCAGAATCGCATTCACAAAATTCTTCAAGATGCTAATATCAAGCTAACATCCGTACTATCAGACATTTTTGGTGTATCGGGACGCCGTATCCTTGAAGCGATTCTAAACGGTGAAAAAATAGAGACCGATGGTCTTCGAAAAATGGTGGATTGGCGAACAAAAGCAAGTATTACTGACATTGCCAGTGCAATTAATGGTCGTATTCGCCGTCATCATCGTGATATGTTGCGTTACCATTGGGAGCATATGAGTTATTTAGAAAAAGCCATAGAAGAATTGGAAAAACAAATCGATCAACTCCTGTCCCCCTATCGTAAAGAAGTAGAATTATTGGATGGAATACCTGGTGTGAACAAAGCTGCCGCAGCTACTTTTATTGCAGAGATGGGCGTTGATATGTCCGTATTTAAGTCAGCTAAACACCTTGCCTCTTGGGCTGGTGTGAGTCCCGGAAATTACGAAAGTGCTGGTAAAAAAAAACGAGTAAAACCACACAAGGTAACAAAGCTTTAAAAACGATGGCTGTAGAGTGTGTACTAGCGACATCAAGGCAAAATAATCGAATTGCTTCACATCGAAAAAGGATTACCAAACGGCAGGGAAAAATGAAGGGACGAATCGCTTCTGCTCATTTACTATTAACGATTGCTTACAACATCTTAAAAACAGGGGAACCCTATCAAGAACTAGGCTCAAATTACCTTGAAGAAAAACAAATGAACAAAGAATTAAAAATGATCGAATACCTAAAAAAGAAAGGCTATACAATCGCTCCATCTGAACAACAAACTGCATAACCAGTTAAAATAACGACATAGTACATTTACGTCCATCAAAAAAATTAGAATATGGTGGGCTTATTTTAGTATGGCCTTTCACGAATATGTTTTCATACAAAAAAGCTGCCTTAAGACAGCCCCGATCTTCAGCAAACGCACCCGCTAGCTTACTCATGCTTATAATCACTGCCTGGTTGCTCCTACTACTTCCGTTAATTCTATATAGAGTATTTGGAAACACTTTAAGTGTTAGTTAATTAGATAATACTAATACTTAAAAAGGGACCCTGCAAAGGATGGCCTTTTTAAACACCTCTTGTTTCCTTACCGATCAATTCCCGAATTTTGGCGGATTACGGATTGATCTTGCTCTGGCCACACAATAAAATGCTCTTATAGCACATCAGTCCCGACCCGCCTCGTAAAACTTCTGAGCCACCATAGCCGGCCTTGTACGCGTGTCCGTAAAGTGGTCGCCGTCGCCGACGATCAGGCGGAACTGGCCGAGCCGCATGGACATATGCGGATGCCAGCCGAAGCCCTCTCCTTGTGGCAATGCGTTGTCTTGGTAGAAATATACATAGCTTTTGAGCGTAGGCAGCGCGTAGAACGCTTTAAGATCTAGCTTCTCGAAAAGCGGCTTAGCCGGTTCCGGAGTGATGCCTGCATACATCCGTTTGGCTTCCTCCAAAGTGGCCGTATTGACGAACAAATCCCGAAACAGCGGAAACGGAAGCATGACAGTATCGTCCTTCGAGCCGGCTCTGAGCTGCTCGAAACCTTGCCTCATTTGGGGCGAGAACTCGTCGGCAACCGATTCGCCGTCTTTCAGTACGAACGCGTCCCAGAAGACAAGGCGCTTTATGCGATCCGGTACCTGTTCTGCAACCTTTTGGATGACAGTTCCGCCAAAGCTGTGCCCGACTAGAACAAAGTTGCGTAGGTTCAGTTTCGTTATAAAATCAACGACCGACTTCGTGATCATCGCATGCGTGACATCTTTGTTCGGATCTTTGCCGTGACCTGCGTATTCCGGCGTATAGACGGCATGCCCTCGACTGCGCAACACCGCCGCTACGCCGTCCCAGAAGTGAGCGTCAGCCCAAGAACCATGCACAAGTACGAAGGTAAGCCGTTGCTGTGCGGGTAAACGGTATCTTTCATCCGATTCGAGGGCACCATTGCTCCAGAGCCACCATCCTTCAGAATAAGGGGAGTAATAATAGCCGCGGGGCATAAACCTATAATCGGGATAGGGGAATTGATAAATTTCTTGGAGATAAGGAAACATGTACAAGACATCCTTTCAAATCGACATATACTATCAGCTTATGCCCACTGCGGTTGAGAGGTCCCACACTCGATCCGCCAAAAAAAGCCGCAAGAGAGAACGGTGGAGAAACTGAAATAACCGTACTGATTCCAAACTGTGAAAATAACAATTTGTAGAAAAGGCAATTGTTTTAACCCCGACCCCAACCACCAATATGGTACGGCTCACCGTAATTGATCTTCAGGCCTAGTAAAGGAGTAATCTTGATTTCTTATGCCACAAACGGGCAGGTTAGTGGCATAAGAAGAACGACTTTTTCAAATCGCCCTTTGCAGGTCGTTTTTATTTTTGTTATGCAGCTAACGGAGCAGGTTAGCTTTATATGTAAAAAACATTGGGTGTTAAGTCCCAATGATCTTTATAGATTAATTTTGTTATTCGGAAAAATCTAATTATCGGATAACTATATATGGTCTCATCATTTCGTAATCCTCGTGTTCTAATATATGACAGTGCCAAACATACAAACCTGTATAAGGATCAAACTTCATGATAATACGAGTTACTTGATTAGGGTTAGATTGAACGGTATCCTTCCATCCTCGTTCATAAGGTTCTGGAGGAATCACAGGACCTGTATAATGGATAATTTTCTCCTTTTTATACCTTTCTACATCGAAATCTCTTCGATCTAAGATTTGAAAATCAATTAAGTGGAGATGGATAGGGTGTGTATCCGTAGTTAAGTTAATAAGACACCATATTTCGGTTGATCCTAATTTTGGATTTTCAGTTATTGGGGCATCCCATTGTTTATTATCCAATAACATAAATTCACGACCGTACTTATCCATATTGTCATTTAATGTTAGATATCTCACCTTCGAAGCTAATTGTTCTCTTATTTTGGGAACAGGCATCATATAAGCCGGAATAACACTCGTATCGACACTTGATAATGGAAGAATCACTCTAAATTGCATCACTGTGCCTGTATTTTCATTTATCTGATTTCCATTTCCGGTTGGAAATGGAGCTGGAGCATCGTTTGTCATGATAATATACTTACCCTCAAGATTGGTAAAATCAATGATTACTTCTGCACGTTCTGCAGGCGCTAACATGATTTCTTTTACACCTATTGGGTGCTGCATTAATCCTCCATCCGTCGCAATTTGATACATAGGTTGTTCCGAATCAAGCTTCATTCTAAAAAAACGGGTGTTGGATGCGTTTAGTAGTCTAAATCGATATTTACGAGGTTCCACTTTTAAATATGGATGTACTTTGCCATTCACGATAATCGTATCTCCAACAAATTCAGGAATGATCGACGTTTCTAATTTCGGGATTGGTTGATCTGGCTGTTTAGGGTAATATAGTGAACCATCCTTATTGAAAGTCTTATCTTGTATCATAAGAGGGATCTCATATTGCTCACTTGGTAAATTCAATAAACGTTCGTGTTGATCTCTGATTAGATAAAATCCAGCCACCCCTGCATAAACATTAAGCCTAGTGATACCAAGGGCATGGTCATGATACCAGAGGGTGGAATCATGACCGCAATTATCATATCGATATACTTGCTTTCTAAAATATCGACCAACTTGTTTGAATTCCTTTGTAAACCAAGCCTCTGGGTAGCCATCACTTTCCGATTCAACACATGCACCGTGTACATGAACTACCGTTCGTACTTCAGGTACATCCATATGGGCTCCATGCACCGTATAGTCTACTGGAAACAGATGCTTATCTGGAAGATTGTTGATCCATTTGATAAACACGATTTCTCCTCTTTCTACTTCAATGGTAGGTCCTGGATAGCCACCTTCGTATCCCCAAACAGTTGTATCATTTAACTCACGATGGAGTGATTGCTTAAATTCCGTCATATTCACTTCATAATAAGTATAGAACTGATCTTTCCATCGAGGTTTTATAATAGGGGGAATAGGGAGTTCATCTACAAATTTAGAGAGAATCATATTTCCTCTCCTTTCTGCTAATTATAATTACCTACTTTCTAAAGGTTATAAATATTACAAGCTCTGTATGACAAATTCAAATGGTGATTGCAGTTGACAAAATGAATAAAAGTGCGTGATATATTCTATGCAAGCTTGTGTAACTAACGGAGGCGTTAGTTGATAAAGAACAATTGAAGACTGCAATTTAAGGCAGTCTTTTTAATCAATAATGAAATTTAACAGATCCAAATAAAAAGAAAACACCTCATTTATTAAATAAGGAAGTGTTTTCTTTTTTGTATGGAGTTGATGGGAATTGAGCCCACGACCTTTTGCCTGCCATGCAAATGCTCTCCCCTGAGCTACAACCCCATTTTAAAAAATGGGATCAGAATCATTCTATTTTCTGTACATATAAACAAGGTTAAATGTTATATGAACACTGCAAATGAACACATTTACCTATAGATATGAAACACCCTCTTCCTTTTTTATTTGAATCGAACAATTTTTCTCTTTCCCTCTAAAATTCTGTATTAATTCATATTTAATCATATCATTTAAAACTTTTCGTTGTCTGAAGAGATAGAAGTTCATCTTAAACTAAACTGCCCCTTTAGTTCCATAAGAAAGAAAAGAGCTGCCTTAAAGACAGCTCAGATCTTCAGCTAACGCACCCTATAGTTTAAGTAGAAACCTTCACAATCTCTTCTAAACTTTAACATAATCCAATCCCTAAAATGTGTTGTTCTAGAATCTGGTGCAATACAAAAAGACGCCTTCTTATTAAAGAAAAGCGCCCGTTTGTTGAATTAATCTAAAATCATTTAATCTTTTTTACTTTGATTGACCTTAATTAATTCATCAAGCTTCTCATTTTTTTCTTTGTCTAATTTTATTTTTTCATTCATGAACTTTATTACCTTAATTACAAAATAAATAGCAAAAACAGTAAGAACTAAATAAAAAATAATAGGTAAAAAAGCTACAAGAGCAAATAATCCATCTCCACCGTTAATCATTTTAGACCTCCAAAAATATTAAATATATCAATATTATACAGTATCTTCTTCAATTAAACTGACCGGTTAATTGGGGGTTACTTGAATTCGAAAGTATGATAATGGTAATAATCAATAATCTCACATTCAAAAGGCCGCCAATTGGCTGCCTTCTTATGACGCTAACGCACCCGTTAGTTTAAGTGTATTAAATCACAAACTTAGCTGGTTTTGTTTAATAGAAGAGATTTGCTCATTGAATAAGAAAATGGCTTTACTCTATATTGAAGTAAAGCCACACGTTGAACAAGTAAATTAAATTAGTACATAAATCAAAACTATAATTCCTATTAACATAACAAAAAGGGCACTCAAGAACCCATTATTTATTAAAGATTTCCATAAATTCTTTTTCTCATTCTCATTAATTCTCATACAAAACCTCTTCCATTTTACTATTTCTTAATGAAGTAAAGCACCCGTTAGTTACATAAGGAATTTCAGATTTTTTGCTTCAATTCTTTGATATTTTTATTATTTTACTACATTAATCTTAACAAAATAACTTGCTACTTTTCCTGTTTCAAATTCAGATAAGTATTCAAGAATATAATGACCAGGTTCTGAAATGGATTGAACGGTTGATTCGGATTCAAAACGTGGTATAACTTTATTTCGATCTACACTGTAAAAAAATATGTTCGTAGCAGTAGTTGATGCACTAATTTTATAAGTAAAATGATGGTTAGAATGGACCGTTATTTCTGGTTCATTTTGTAAATATGTATTTAGTTCATTTACGCTTTTATAAGTAAGATTTTTTGTAATACTTTTTCCAAAAGCACTATAATCATAATCTTTTGCTTTCAATTCATATGTCTTATGCTCATTTTTTATCGAAGCAGTTGGTACAGTTGGAAAATAAAAAAAGCTATAATAAACAAAGAAGAGCACTATGAATATGCCAATTAACTTCCACGTTTTTTTCATTTTATTGTTGCGAGCTTTATTCATTTAAATTCTCCTTATTGTTCAATTAATTAATTTTTTTCTCCAATCTTATTTATTCTGTAATTTTTCTAATAGTCCTTCCGTATTCAACTAACCTGCCTCAATAAACTAAACACAATCTCACGATTGCTCTAGAATTCTTAGGATTTCATAGTCATATCATTAACCGTTATCTATGTAAGCTCGGCATTACTCCTCAAGGATAGGGATTTATCGAAAAAAGTGTATGCTAAACTAGCCAATTATAGGAAAAAATTGGTTTAATCAATGTTATGATCGCACTTTTGGATATCCACATGTCTCATGGAGGTCAACCCTCCCATGTCTCACAGAGTCGATGCTCCTACATTCCTTCGTTCAACCTTTCCATGAGGTGGATGTCGGTCATGCTGCCCCACAGGATCTAAGTCCTCACGTTAGTTGCTTTGCCGACTAATCCGTGCTTCACTTTTAAATGAGTGTTAATTAAATGACTTGTAACCTTAAAATTCAATAATCTATGCGACTGTTTGATGTGCTACAAATGTTTCCATATGAGGGATATCCTTTAACATCTTATCTTCTTGAAACGTAAATTGTTTTTTACCGATTGAAAACAGAATTCGAATAAGCTTGTTACACAAGGCTATCAGAGATTGCATTTTCTTTAAGGGATTGTGAGAACGTGTTGTGTAATAGATATGAAGGGCTTTAAAAGCCTTGTTCTTTGCCACCAGTATCATGGATGCTCGGAATAAGAGAGCCCTCAATTTCTTTCGGCCCCGTTTGGTAATCTTGGTCTGACCTTTGTGCTTTCCGGATGTGTTCTCTTTTAAACTTAAACCTGCTAATTTTACAATTTGGCGAGGATGTTGATAGTCTCTGAGGTCGCCGACCTCTGCGAAAAAACCTGCTACTGTATCCCGACCAATCCCTGACACCTCTAACATCTGTGTGACACCTGGGATATGGTCTAATAACTGATCTAATTGATGATCTAATTCTTCGAATTTCATTTGAATAAAATCATACTTCTCTAGTAAAGCTCTCAACTCTAATTTCGCCATAGCTGCCCCTTGACGAATACCAATCGAACGATTGGCTGCTTCTTTAAGTGCTCGTATCTTCTTTAAGCCTATACTGCGTTTTACCACTTGTCTTAAGGAAAGTAAGAGCTCTTCATCCGTATACTTTACAAGTTCATGTGGCAAGGCTTCTAGCTTTAGAAAATGAATAGCTGCCTTGCCTTCCCAACTTTTGAACACCGTCAAAAATTCGGGAAAGTAACGATCAAGCCAGTTATGAACTTGTCCCTGAACGACCTGTAAGTCAACGTTGAGAAGATCGCGAAGTTTTTTGGCCACTCTGAGTTCTGCATAAATTCCTTGTGGAATTGTTGGTTCGGCGTATCTTCCGTCTTTGACTAACTGTGCTATGACTTTTGCATCTTTCACGTCATTCTTTGTAGGTGAATTATCGTCTAATTCTTTACTTCGTTTAACATGTAGTGGATTGACAGATACGAACTTAATATTATTCTCTTTCAGGAGATGAGCTAGATTTAACCAGTAGTGACCGGTTGGCTCCATGCCTACAATCACTTGATTTAACTTACACGCTTTAACTAGGTGGTTAATCCAATCTAGAAACGAATGAAATCCTGCTTTCGTATTTTCAAAGAAACACGTTTTACCCAATTCCATTCCTCTATAATCTTGTGCTCTCGCGACATGATTGTGTTTGGCGATGTCTACTCCGACAATTAAGGTTTCAAAAGTAATTTGAGTGATTTTATGATTTTGGTTATAATTCATTTGAGGCCTCCGATAGATGTTTTTGTCCTTTTTAGCTGGCCAGCTCAGGACACATTCATCTTATCAAGAGGTCTTTTATCGTTCAAACCTCATTTTCAGTTATTACAGGAATGCTGCCCCGTTAGTTGCATAAAGAAAAAGCTGCCTTAAAGACAGCTCCGATCTTCAGCTAACACACCCGTTAGCTCAATAGCAAATGAATTACAACTCGTTTATTTCTCCCAAAGCTCGATCAGTCGACCTTCAGGATCTTCAATCCAAATAAACTTTCCAAATTCACTAATCTCTTTTTTCTTTGCAAGAGGTACACCAATATGTTCAAGATGTTTAATAGTTTCGTTCAGATTATGCACTTGGAAATTTAACATCACTTGTTGTTCTGTTGGAAAATAACTGTCATTCTCGGTAAAGAAAGAAAAGATAGTCTCATTTCCTAATTGGGGTTTTATCACAGTCCCATTCCAATTTTCTATTTCAATCTTCAACACTTCATTGTACCATTTTTTTACAGATTCAAGATTATTAGTTCTCCAAAATATTCCTCCGAAACCTTTTATCATCGTATCTAACTCCTGTCTGTCATCAAATTTTTAGCTATCCGATTACATTAGATATTCGAGATTTAAATTTAAGTTCCTTTTTCAACTATACTGCCCCGTCACTTCAATAAGAAAAGAGCCAGTAATGGAAGCCCTTATCTTTGCCTACTTATAGATCTTGTTGATTAACATTTAGTTCAATCAAATTACCATCAGGGTCGGCACAGAAAATTTGTGCGAATCCACTTTTCCCGTATGGTTTTTCAAGGATTTCAACTGCATTCTGTTTTAACCATTTAAGAGTGTCATAGTAGTTCTCGACTCTAAGGGCAAAGTGACCTTCTCTGCTGGATAATCTTTTATCCTTACGAATCGTCTGTGAAGAGGGATCGACTATCAAGTGAAGTTGATATCCCTCTATTTCATACCAGGCTCCTGGAAAATCAAAATTAGGACGCTGTATTTCTTTTAAACATAAAGTTTTACCATAGAATTCTTTTGCTCTTTCCAAATCTGTCACGGTAAGACTTACATGATGGAGACATTTATATTTAATCAAAACCTTCACTTCTTTCATTTCAACTAATTTATTTTTTACCGTAGTCGTTTTATGGCTAAGATGCCCTCTCGCACCGCATCTGAAGCTTGATCGGTTAATTTAAACAATTCGGCAACTAGAATCAATAATCCTTCTTTAACTAAACTGCGCTCGATAGATGTATAAAGAAAAAGCTAACTTAAAGTCAGCTTAAATCTTCGCACCCGTTAGTTAAATAGACTATATAACAATCCTATTCCTGGTGATATTATTCTTGAATCTCTTTAATGCTCCTTCTTCCACCGAATAGGCGTGTCCTATTTTTTAGTTTTACTACTGTTGTAAATAAGTATTTTTGATCCATTTTTTCTATTCTTTCATTAAAAACCTCGATTTTCACATAATTAATCACTTGGATCAATAAAAAATTTATTTAAAAAATTCTTAATTTAATATACAATAGCACTTAGTTTATATTTTTGCAGAATAGTTTTAATAATAAGAAAGGGGATATATATGGTTCTAATTGGTGTTCTTTTAATCATGATTGGATTCGTACTTAGATTCAATTCAGCAGTTGTGGTAACGGTTTCAGCCCTCGTAACGGGGATGATTGCCGGTATTCCCATTACCAGTATTATTACCCAATTTGGCGAAGCATTTACAACTAACAGGTACATGTCTATTCTAATAGTCACGCTTCCCGTTATTGGGCTGCTTGAAAAAAATGGTCTCCAGCAACAAGCTTCAAAGGTGGTATCAAAAATTAAAGCCATCACTGTTGGCCGGGTATTGACTATGTATTTATTGATTAGGGAAGTCGGAGCTGCTCTTGGTTTAAACAGCCTTGGTGGTCATCCGCAGACTGTACGCCCGCTGATTGCCCCAATGGCAGAAGGGGCTGCTATATCAAAATATGGTAAGCTGCCTGAGAAAGAGCAGCAGGAAATCCGTGCACATGCTGCCGCTACTGATAATATCGGCTTGTTTTTCGGAGAAGATATTTTCGTGGCGGTTGGTGCAATTCTATTGATGAACGGATTTTTTGAACAAAACAATATCCCTGCTGACCCAATATCAATGGCGTTATGGGGAATTCCTACTGCCATCTTTGCTTTTATCGTACACGCCATTCGCCTCCGTATGTTTGATAAAAAGCTGGATAAACGTTTGGGCAATCGTGGAAAAAAATAAAAAACACTCCAAAGAGAAAGTGAGCATCTATTATGATATTCTCAGTTGAAATGATTTACGTATTGATGGGCATCATTGTTCTAGGCTGCTCCCTATATATTTTCACCGATCGGACGAACAGCCGCCGATTGACTTCGGGAAGCTTTTACTTGATTTATTCAATTACATTAATGTTCGGCCAAATTATTCCGCCATTTTACATTGGGCTTATGGTTATTATTATGGTTTTAATCATTGCAGGTGGGGGGTTAAAGAAAAGCCAACATGTTGAAGAAAGCATTACTGTAAAGGAAGAGAGAAGGAAACGGCTTGGCGGTCGTCTTTTCCTACCCGCCATCTTGATTCCTATTCTAACCTTAGCTGGTTCTAAGCTGCTAGACGGTGTTAAAATTGGCGGAAAGTCTTTGCTGGATCCATCTAATGTAACGATGGTTGCTTTAGGTCTGGCGTGTTTGACTGCCATTATTTTTGCGATGGTGATGACACGCGGAACACCTGCAGGAGCTGTGAAAGAATCACGTCGCCTGCTAGAATCTATTGGTTGGGCTGTATTGCTGCCACAGCTACTTGCAACATTGGGAACCATTTACACAAATTCAGGGGTTGGCACAGTCGTTTCCAAAGCTGTGACAGCAATCATTCCCGAAGGTTCGCTATTTTGGATTGTGGTCATTTTCTGTCTCGGTATGGCTATATTCACTATGATCATGGGGAACGCCTTTGCTGCCTTCCCAGTTATGGCTGCAGGTATCGCCATTCCTTTTCTGATTAACCAATTTGACGCTAATCCAAATCATATAGCTGCCATATCTATGTTTGCGGGTTATTGTGGAACATTAATGACGCCAATGGCTGCCAACTTTAATATTGTGCCGGCAGCCTTACTGGACTTGAAAGATAAAAACCATGTCATAAAAGTTCAAGTTCCAACAGCTTTGGCAGTATTAGCTTTCAATATCGTACTTATGTACTTACTTGTTTCATTAGGAGTATAGGAGGGATCTTCATGAAGCAAAAAGTGTTATTAACCGGGTTTGAGCCCTTTGGCGGAGAAAGAGTAAACCCTTCCTGGGAAGCAGTAAAACAGTTACATGGAGAAGTTATTGATGATGTGACTCTAGTTGCTGAACAAATCCCAACGGTATTCGGGAAATCAATTGCAGTAATGGAGCACCTTATCCAGCAGCATAATCCTGACATCGTTATCTGTATAGGACAAGCCGGGGGTCGGCTTCACATCACACCTGAACGGGTAGCAATCAATATGGATGATGCTAGAATCCCAGACAATCAAGGAAACCAGCCTATTGATGAACCGATTGCAGACAAAGGGCCAGTAGCCTATTGGTCTACGATCCCCATCAAAAGAATTGTCGAAAACATGAAGGAAAGCAACATTCCTGCATCGGTATCCCATACCGCCGGAACATTTGTATGCAACCATATCTTCTATGGATTAATGGACTATATCACCCTAAACTCATCAAGCATCCGGGGTGGATTTATCCATATTCCTTTCATTCCAGAGCAAACCATTAATAAAGAAGCGCCTAGCTTAAGCCTTGAGACAATTGTTAAGGGCATAAAAATAGCTGCTGTCACAGCTGCTAAATATGAATCGGATATTCATACAGTCGGCGGGACGACCCATTAATTGTACCGTTTTTTAAAATTTGACCGATTTACTGTTTTGGTTATAATTCATGATTGGCCTCATGTTTATGATGAAAGTGTCCTTTTCGCTTGGGAGCTTAGAACACTTTCATCATATCAAGAGGTCTTTTTGTGCTCAAATCTCATTTTCGTTCATTACAATAATCCCCATAATAAAGGAGCTGCTGATAATGAGGTAAAGCACCTGTAAGTTCATTTCTGTTTTTTCCATAACCCACCTGAACAGGGGGTAAAGCCACAAGTTTCATAAAAGTTTTTATGTTTGGGATCATACGTTAAGATAACAATTTCTAAACCTGCTTAATAATTCTCTTACTAACTCCACACCAATTCCCATTTTTTATGTCTCCTATATAACCATGTTCTAATCCCATGCCAGCAACATAACGCATCCATGAAATTTACATTTCAGACAGCCTTGAGATATGCGAATAAGACTTTCAAATAAAACCTGTATATTTATGTTGATTCTGGTTTAACATGATGTGATTTTAACCGTTGCTATGCTTGCCGCATTCAATGAGTTGTGTTGCTGTATCAAGAAATTTTTTAACCAAAATTGAATCTTCATCCGTCCGCCAAGCAAGACTCATTTCTACACGTGGGGCTTCTTGCTCTATGTTTACATACCTGACATCCCGCATATGAAAATTCGATGTTGATCTTGGTACGATACTAATACCCAGACCTGATGCAACCAACCCTATAACTGTCTGTATTTCTTTCACACCTTGACGTATGACTGGGCTGAAGCCAGCATCATGACATTTAGAGATGATATCGTCGTACCAACTCGGCCAAATTTCCCTCTCCACCAAAATAAATTGTTCGGTGCTCAGATCACCCAACGATATTGAAGCTCGTTGCGCAAATGGAGGCAATTTCGGTACTACAGCGATACATGTCTCTTGATAAACTGACAATAGTGATTAAAGCGTATCAAAAATAGGAGGTCTTACAAAACCAATGTCTACTGCCCCGATAGTTCCATAAGAAACTTCTATGGCGGCGATTCTCGCCGCCACCATCTACTACGAAAATCTAAACTCAAAATAGAGTCTAACCCTTTAACTCCTTGACGATAATGGATGATAACAATACAACCAGGCTGAACCTTTTTTGGTGGATCTTAAGGAAGATACCCTGTATAAGAAACTGGTTGTGACAGTATTGAAGAACCATTTAGTGTACTACAAGTACGTATACAAAAATTTTTGTAACAAATCTCCTGTCATATGTATTGTTAATCTTTTATTGAGGTGATTCTCCTATGGAAGCAATGATTGAACGGTGTGCTGGCCTAGATGTACACCAAGAAACAGTAGTAGCCTGTGTATTATTTGGTCCATTAGATAAAAAGCCAAATACCTCTATTGAAACTTTTTCAACTACAACAACAGGACTCTTGGCTTTAAGTGATTGGTTAACTACCCTTCGGGTATCCGATGTTGTGATGGAAAGTACTGGAGTCTACTGGAAACCAATATGGAATATACTCGAAGATTCTTTTCACCTTGTTCTTGCCAATGCCAGACATGTCAAAAATGTTCCAGGGCGTAAAACTGATGTGAAAGATGCCGAATGGCTTGCCAAGCTTCTAAGATGCGGACTTATTGAAAGCAATTTTGTTCCACCGGAGGATATTCGTGATTTACGAGATCTTACTCGTTATCGAAAAAAATTGATTCATCATCGCACCTCAGAGCAGAATCGCATTCACAAAATTCTTCAAGATGCTAATATCAAGCTAACATCCGTACTATCAGACATTTTTGGTGTATCGGGACGCCGTATCCTTGAAGCGATTCTAAACGGTGAAAAAATAGAGACCGATGGTCTTCGAAAAATGGTGGATTGGCGAACAAAAGCAAGTATTACTGACATTGCCAGTGCAATTAATGGTCGTATTCGCCGTCATCATCGTGATATGTTGCGTTACCATTGGGAGCATATGAGTTATTTAGAAAAAGCCATAGAAGAATTGGAAAAACAAATCGATCAACTCCTGTCCCCCTATCGTAAAGAAGTAGAATTATTGGATGGAATACCTGGTGTGAACAAAGCTGCCGCAGCTACTTTTATTGCAGAGATGGGCGTTGATATGTCCGTATTTAAGTCAGCTAAACACCTTGCCTCTTGGGCTGGTGTGAGTCCCGGAAATTACGAAAGTGCTGGTAAAAAAAAACGAGTAAAACCACACAAGGTAACAAAGCTTTAAAAACGATGGCTGTAGAGTGTGTACTAGCGACATCAAGGCAAAATAATCGAATTGCTTCACATCGAAAAAGGATTACCAAACGGCAGGGAAAAATGAAGGGACGAATCGCTTCTGCTCATTTACTATTAACGATTGCTTACAACATCTTAAAAACAGGGGAACCCTATCAAGAACTAGGCTCAAATTACCTTGAAGAAAAACAAATGAACAAAGAATTAAAAATGATCGAATACCTAAAAAAGAAAGGCTATACAATCGCTCCATCTGAACAACAAACTGCATAACCAGTTAAAATAACGACATAGTACATTTACGTCCTTCAAAAAAATTAGAATATGGTGGGCTTATTTTAGTATGGCCTTTCACGAATATGTTTTCATACAAAAAAGCTGCCTTAAAGACAGCTCCAATCTTCAGCTAACGCACCCGTTAGTTTAAGTACATTTTTTCACAAATAAGAAATACAAGCTGATTTTGTTGATTAAGCAATCATTAAATACAGCCACCGTATTTAAACACACGTTTTCTTTCGTGATAAAAACAAGAGGAGCTAATAAAACTCATCTTTATTTCTTTTCATGAAAAGCTAAGTTTACAGCTAAGGCACCTAAAACAGATGCCATGAACCAACGTTGAATTTTAACCAAAAAAGGTCTTCTTCCAACCCAAACCGCGACCTGCCCAGCAAATAAAACAATTAGTAAATTTACAGCAAAGCTAACAAAAATTTGCACCGTTCCTAATTGAGCAGTTTGAACAAGCAGTGAACCACTATTAGGATCCATAAATTGAGGTAAAAGTGAAACATACAAGACCGCAATTTTGGGATTTAACAAATTTGTCATAAGGCCCATAACATATAGTTTTTTTGGTGACTCTACGGCTAAATGCTGTGGCTCCAGGATTGAACTTGCTCCTGGTTTTATTGCATTCCAAGCTAACCACAACAAGTAGATAACACCTAACCATTTAATGATGTCATACATTACTGGAACTAATTCGAACAAGAAGGATAAGCCCAACATTGTAGCGATGATATAAATCAAAAAACCAGTAATTACTCCTAAAAGAGAAATTATCCCGTCCCTTTTACCTTGCGAAATTGTTCTAGATATTAAATAAATCATATTAGGACCAGGTGAACAGACCATCCCTAAAGATACTAGAGCAAAAGCGCCTAATGTTCCTAATTCCATCATTAAATCGCCCCCCTTTTCAATCATCACTATACACGTTAAATAACGTAAATTTCTTCTAATGTACGGTCTCCTCTAAGGCACTTGATGAGGGAAATTCATCTTTATATTCCATAAAAGTCTTAATCATTAAATCCTGAATTAATGGTGCATCTGAAACTTCTGCAAAATATAATATCCCTCTCTCTTCTGCAATAATTATACATTATAACCCATTTAAGTTCCTCCTTAAAAATCAAATAAGGAGATGTTTCGATATGACAGGTTGTGCCGGCGGTCATGGATATGGCGGCTTCTGCTAAAAATAGTATAAGAAAAATCTGACCTTAATTGGTCGGGATTTTTTTATTTAATCTAAGTATAATCAATATTTTTATAAAGCTATTCTGCCCCTTTAGCTCCATAAAAAAAAGAGCTGCCAAAGCAACTCCCTTAATGAAGTAAAGCACCCGTTAGTTTAAATAGATTTCTTCACAAACTTTTTAGTATTTCAGTTAATACAGGAATGCTACCCCGTTACTTGAAGAAGAACATGTATATAAAACTACATTAAATCACTTGTTTCCTTCTTCCACTAACCTGCCCCGTTAGTCACTAGGAGATAATATTTCCCACGTTTCATATTTAAATGAGCAAATGAATCAATAAATCCTTTATACTATGTCCTTTTTCTTTGATATGTTTCATTGAAAACTTTAAGATTTATAGGTTTACTTCAATCCAAGCTTAGCATGAGTTATATTGCTCCCCGGGATAATTTGTAGTTAAAAATGCAGCCATCTCCTTACTTTTTTGTTTCCTTTCCTTACGCTTTCTTGCTCGATCTGGTGCGGTTTCATTTAATTTTCTCTCTTCTTCTGTTTCAGGAATAACTTGTGGAACACGTGTTGGCCGGTTATGTTGATCAAGTGCTACAAATGTTAATAGTGCAGTTGCTGCGATTTTACGTTTACCGCTTTTTAAGTCTTCTGCAATAATTTTAACAAAAACTTCCATTGATGAGGTACCTGTCCATGTTACATAAGATTCAAAGCAGACTGCATCTGTTGTTCGAACTGGATGTAAAAAATCAACGGAATCGGTTGATGCAGTTACACAATCCCTACGACTATGACGTGCTGCAGAAGTAGAGGATACTTGATCCAAATGACTCATCAAACGACCACCAAATAACGTATTATGATTATTCACATCATTTGGAAACACACGGCTTGTTCTTATAACTCTTGATTCTTTGCAATATTTAGCTTCCATAAACATATCTCCCTATAATATATAAAACTTCTTTATATCCATTCCAAATAATTACTCAATCCTACATAATGGTGAAACCGCCTTGTTCATATCGATTCAATTTGATATTGAACAAGATTCTAGTGTACGTCTATCTTTATATAATCCTTACAACCAACAGAAGGAATGAAAAAAGTTATAATTAGCTAAAAATTCTGAATTTTTATATTTTAACTAAATCATAATCATTAAAATAAATTACTTCTGTTAGGATTTTACAACCTTGAATTCTCTTGAAAGCTTCTTTAGCTTCTTTTTCAGTGTCAAACTCAAATATTTTAATGTTGTTTCTTGAATGAACAGTTATTACCCACATAATGCCTCCAATAAAAAGTTTTTTAAATCTGTTTTTCCATAGAATGATAGAGAATATTACATTTTATATCCAGCCCCGGAAACGGGAAGATTCAGCCGGTTTTCTAATTCCCACCATATAGGCCGCTAAACGCATATTGACTTGATGTCTCAGTGATGTTTGAGAAATATTTTCAAAAGAATCGACCATTACTTAACGTAATTTTTCAGCCACCTCTTTCTCTGCTTGATATTGATTATCTTCTTGATTGGCGAGATAATTTTGGCTCAGTAACGAATATATTTTCAAATGTGATCTCGAACAAAGAACTATTTGAAAAAGAATGTGATATTCTTGTGCCAGCTGCCATTTCAAACCAAATTACTTCCAAAAATGCTCATCATATTAATGCATCTATTGTCGTGGAGGCAGCAAACGGGCCAACTATGCTTGATGCGACAAAGATTTTAGATGAAAGAGACGTTCTTGTTGTTCCGGATATAATAGCCAGTGCAGGTGGTGTCACGGTTTCTTACTTTGAATGGGTACAAAACCTTGTGAATCATAAAGAGCACCATATGCATCGGAAATACAAATCTCCGATAATCAACATAGATGCACTCAGGTATCAAAAAATATTTTTTTATTAAAAAAGAGAAAGCAACCTGTTTTGTCACTTCCTCAAAATAAACTGGTTTTGACTTAAGAAATGTGAAGTGTGTGTCTTAGAATATGAGACCCATTACATAAAAGGTTATTATTCATTTCCATTCTTCATCATTTTTCTTTTGATAGTACTCTATTAGAACGTTTCGGATGTTGTCTTAGCTTGCATATGAAGCTGCAAGTAGTCTAGTCCGCCTGCTTTGGAATCAGTTCCTGACATGTTGAACCGCCGAATGGCTGATAGCCGACGATTGCGCCTGTGCAGCCGCGGTTAAAATACAAGTTTCCGACATGGAAGTCTTCACGTGCTTTTTCCATGTTAATGCAGTTTGTCGTTATGACAGCACCGGTCAAACCATTTCTGTGTTATTGGCAATTTCAAGACCCTCGTCAAAGCTTTTCGCTTTTGTAAAAGCAACGACTGAGACGAAGATTTCTTCCTGCATTAAACGGGCGAACATTTCTATAATCCTTATTCCATTAAAGCGCCCTATTCTGGAATAACTATGGTACTCATAATAGATGGTATTGTTGAGGATATTAAGAAAGAATCATATATCATTACTAATTTTTGGATCACCTGGTTTAACGGGACGACTACTTAACAAGTTTTAATTCTCTTTGGGATTTTACACAGAGTAGCACCTTATATTTTATCCCAGTTGATTACTCTGTTTTTATACTTTAAGACAACGATCTTCTTTTTTTACTTCGAAATAGGTACTTCGATTTAATCCGATATATTCAGGTCCGAAAATAGACAATCCTTTGTCGCTCTCCCACACTTTCGGTGCTGGAAAAGTCACTACTGCTACCTCCATCCCTGTAGTGCAAGTAGGGTTAAGAATGGGTACCCCATTTTTTCTGTCTAGAATTACGATTAGTTCAGGAATGACTGATACGATCTCTTCTCCACGTTTAGCTATCATATATTCATTTCTAAACCAAATGTTTAGCGAAGTATCTTCTCTATCATTATTTATCGATTGCACGGCTATACTGCCTTCGATAAATCCTCCCGTATCCGCCCACGTTGCATCTGATACGATTCCTTCAGTTAAAAGTTTCCCTTTACCAGCTAAGATAACGGCATTTACAGGAGAATCCCCTTGATCATTTGCCAACCTCATGGCTCTTCCTACCCGTTCAGCTTGTGTCAAGGTTCCCGGAATAACAGAATTCTTTAACTTCTCACCCTTAATCGGATGGTCACACACTCCTGAAAAGTTACCTGAAATGGTGGCAAATGAGCGTGCAATTTGTTCGGCACGATCATGATTAACTGCTGTTTCAACTATTACTGTGTCTCCATATTTATTCGCTAAGGAAAAAGGAGTAATGGAAACATCAAAAATGTTAAAAGTAGTATGGGCAAGGTCAGGGACAGCTCGTCCAGCTGGATCGGCATCTATTAGCGGGACACCCAAGCTTACTGCTGTTTCCATCGCCCAGGCTGTATTTCCCCCCAGCTCAGTAGCAATGACGGCTTGGATCGGTTCACCAAGATGTTCCTGTAATGTCCTGGCCGCAATCGTTGAGACGTTCCCCTTAACGATCGTAAGATTTTCTAGCCGTTTAGAAACTTCTTTCGACGGCGGAGCGACAGATCCCACGTAATATGGTGACGCAACCAACCAATTATCTTTCACTTCGTCCAGAGTCAGGATGGTAACCTGTTTTCCGGCCTTGTACAGCTCACGCACTAGTGCAAGACCTTCATCCAGACTTCCACCTCCTCCAGTTCCGTAAATACAGGCTCCGTATAATATGTCTTCAACCTCTTGTAAATGTAACGTTCTCAAATTTGAATTTCTCCTTCCTATTTTCACTGCTGTATTGTAAACTATGAACTTTCCTTTTTACCCAGTCTCTTTCACTGAAAAGGTATGGATATAGACTTTCATTTTTATGATGTGAACAAACGGAAAGTTTCCATTTCTTTAATTGGTGGTGATTCATAACCGATTCGTTTACTATGAGTCCAGTCCAATTTTTGTTTAATGCTCGCTAAAAACTCTGCATATTTAAATGCTGCTAAACTTACGTCAACCACCGGTATACCTAGTTCTTTTTGCAGTTCTTCAAAGAATCCTATCTCTGCTGTACACCCTAAAACAATGACATCCGCTCCGTCTTTCTCGACAGCCTCGATGGCAGCTGTACGCATTTTTTTTAGTGTTTGGGCGTGATCCTTTTGGAAATCAAGAACACCTAACTCAAGTGGTCTAATAGAGGCAACTTTCTGGGAAAACCCGTATTTATGGACATTCTCTTTTATCTCCGGAATCCACTTTTGACGTCCTACAATGATGGAAATATTCTCCCCCAGGGTTGATGCAATATGCAGTGATGCCTCTGCAGGAGCTGAAATGACCATTTTCTCTGACACTTCCCGGCACGCTCGAAGTGCCGGGTCATAAAAACATCCTATAATTGCTGCATCATATCCTCTCTCTTCTGCTTTCTTCACCGTACGGATAATGTCGGGCATTACCATTATTTCATAACAGCTGTACTCCAAATGTTCCGGGCCATGTTTCTCTCCTAATGAAATTACATCTACATCTGTATCATCCTCTTTTAATTTATCGAAATATTCAGAAAAAAAATGCAGGTATTCATCATTGTAAACTGGATCAATGAAAAGTATTTTCTTCATTTAGTCAATCCTCCAAATGAAAATTATTTATAAGTAAAAACAAACAGTCACTTTTTTAAAATCATCTTATTATCCAATAATTTACAACATAACCAATATTAACACCAATAAGTGAAACTCACCTTTACTCCAAAATTTCGCCTTCCGTTTCAGGAATAAACATGATGGTAATAAGAGTAATAACCACAAATGCCTGTACAAAAGAAATCGTCTGCCCAAAAGCCCACCCCATACCAATCACCAACCCTATTATTGATGGAGCAAACGCATTAGCCCATCGTTGTGCTCCTGCACCAAAACTATAGCCAATAGATCGGGAATTAGTTGGATAAATTTCACCAAACCAAGCATTCCAAACACCCCATGCTCCTAAACTAAAAAATGATAATCCAAAATAGAAACTATACATTTGAATCATGTTAGAGGAATAAGCGAATCCAAAGCCACAAATTACGCTTAATAATACAAACACAATCATTACTTTCTTTCGTCCATAACGTCCTGTTAATGGAGAAGCAATAAGATAACTAGGAATTTGAAATAACGTAGATATAGCAAGAAATGTTAAACTTGCAGATAAAGCTAAACCACGTTGTGCAAGTAATGTTGGAAGCCACGTATACAATCCCCAATATCCAAATGCAAAAGCAAAATTAACAATCGTTTGATAAGTTGTAATCTTCAGTAATTTATTTTTAAAAATAGAGAAATAATTTCCTTTTTCAATTGGCTGTATCCATAAATTTTCGTTTTCTCTAACTTCCATTTGTCCCATACTTAAATAAGCAATCGATTTCTTAGCTTCTTCCTGTTTTCCTTTCGCTACTAACCAATAAGGGGACTCTGGAATTTTCCTAAGCAATATTGTCCATAAACTAACTAAGGAACTCAAAATTAGTACAGTACGCCAGCCACCAATCAAGCCATCTCTTTCTAAAAGAAGTGAAGTAATACCAAGTGCAATCAATGTACCTAATGGCCAACCAGCAGAAAGATAGACGATTCCTCTTCCACGTTGTTTAACAGGAAGCATTTCCTCAAAATAAGGATACCCTGCTACCATGACACCACCTAAAGCTACACCAGCAGCAAATCTTAAAGCATAGAGCATTTCAAAATTTATTGAAAATGCACTTAAAGCAGATATGATACTAAATCCTAATAAACTATATATTAATGATTTTTTCCTTCCAATCCTATCCGAAATGATCCCCCAAATATATGAAGAAGGAATCATACCTAAATAGATGGAACCAATAATAGATCCAATTTGCAAATCTGATAATTGGAAATCGTTCGCAATACTTGGACTGACAAAGATAATAAGCATCATTTCCCATGCTTCAATCACAGAGGTTATAAAGAGGACAAAACCTACAAAGAAATGATTCTTTGTCAATAACATATTGTTAAACAAATCTCCTACTTTTACCGTTTGATTCAACTTCTCTTTTTCTACTTCATTCATCTACCCCTTCACTCCCTTTTACTTAATTAGTTTCTATCAAGTAAAACACACCTACCTGCAGAATAAACCCATACTCTCACTAGCAGCTGTACCACCTACTTTAAGTAGGTGGTACAGCTCATGTAACTGTGTAGTAGTTAAATGCCCATCTCTACGTTTTCTTCCCATTCTTTACGAACAGATGAGAGGCCAATCAAGTCATACGTCTCTTCATCAAGGATTACACCGAAAACTTCTTTCGCTTGATGTACGGTAATGTATTCATTATTGACATCTTCAACAACTTTAGTAATCGGTCTGGCAAATGGATGCCCATATCCTCCCCCACTACCGGTAACCAATTTAAGTACATCCCCTTTATTTAATGGATATCGTGCATAAACGCCATATGGTCCATCTACCTCACCATTTTTCTTAATGACATAAAATTGATTCGGGGAACCATCTTTCCCTTCGTTTAATCCCCACGGAACATATTGATGGCGACCAAAAGTTACTGTCGCAAATTGACCATCCGTTAAAGCCTGGTAGGATCGGATAACACCTGCACCGCCAATAAATTCACCTGCACCCTCACCGTCAGCATTTAGCGAATATTCATCCACCATCACTCCATAACGAGCTTCCGCTATTTCAACCGGTACATTGTATGTTTCTCCATCCCCTATACAAAACTGTCCTCTTGCACCATCTTGATCATTCCCTGCTCCCCATCCACCTAATGATGGTTCGACAATTAAAAATGGATCTTTCGTATCAGGGTGAATTCCAGATAGTGTCACCGCACATACTGAGAGGAAATGACCGGCAGGCAACTTGGACGGGATGGCCGGCGCCAGAGCTTTCCAGACAAGATCTCCCCCCATCGAACCACTTTCCCAATATACAGACATCGGAGCAGGTCGTTCACAAGAAAAAATCGAACCGGGATCCGTGATAATTTCCAATGGACGAAACACGCCATCATTAATATGCTGATCATCACTCGTGATGGCTAAAAATACCGTACGTACATCAGAAACTAAGGTTGTGTATGAACAATTGATTGGACCAGGAACTTGCGGATGGCTGCCTCGGAAATCACATACAAACTCGTCTTCTGTAATTGTTACCTTTACCTGAACTTTAAAAGGACCATTGCCTAGTCCATCAGAGTCAATATAATCCTCTGCATAATATTCACCGTTAGGAAGAGATTGAATAACGTTTCTCGAAATGACCTCACCTTGGTTCAATAAATACTTTGTTGTTTGCAGCACAATTTCTTTACCGTATTTTCCGCATAATTCAAGGAAGCGCTTTTCGCCGATTCTCAATGAAGCGATTTGTGCCCACATATCGCCCAGTGAGAGTTCAGGAAGTCGTACGTTTGCCTGAATAATGTCTACCAAAGCTTGATTCAAATTCCCTTTCTCAAAAAGCTTTACACAAGGGAATTGCAAACCTTCTTGGTAAATTTCTGTCGCATCATTTGTAAACGAACCCGGGTCTTTTCCCCCAACCTCGGTCCAGTGTGCTTTGTTTGCAGAAAAGGCGACAAGCTCCTCTTTATAAAAGATAGGCATGACAAGACCTACATCGGACAAATGGGAACCCCCACCATTGTAAGAATCATTGATGATAATGATGTCGCCCGGTTTCAAGTCATCTTGGAATTTTTTCAGCGTTTCTTTTACCATAAAGCTAAGCATTCCAATAAATCCTGCGACACCGTTTCCTTGTGTGAGCAAATCACCTTTTGCATCTGTAAGGCCCGTTGCATAGTCAAGTACTTCATAAATAATGGGGCTCATCGATGTTCTTCCTAATGTATAAAACATTTCTTCTCCGACGGCGGTTAATGAATCTTTTACGATTTCCAGTGTAAATGGATCAATTTTCGTTTTGTGCATGTTCCATTCCCCCATTGTAGATCAATAAATTCCCATAGCTATCTATTTCTAAATCTTGTGTTGGATACAAAAGGATAGAAGACATTAGATCCTCAATGACTGCTGGTCCAAAAATTTTCATTCCAGGAGCTATTTCATTTCGAGCGTATACGTTTGTCTCCACCCATCCTTTTTCTTCATAATAAACATTTCGTACTTCTTTCAATGGTGCATGTTTATCTGTTGTCTCTTCTATTTTTTTGATTTCCGGTTTGTTAACACGTCCGAAAGCTGTAAGGTGAAGATTGACAACCTCAACTTGTGTTTCAGGAAGTTGGAATGTATAGGCTTTCTCATGCAGCGTATGAAATGAAGCGATGATTTGCTGAATCATTTCAGGACTCCAGTTTTCATTTGGTATCGGCACTTTTACCGTATGTTCCTGACCAACATATCTCATATCAGCATACTTGGAAAAAATAATATTTGTTTCTTCCATTCCTTCTTGTACGTACTGCTTGATAGCCTGTTCTTCCAAATGGCTCCATTCTATATTCATCTCGTTTAGATTCATACCGTCTAACAGTTTTACATATGTTTTAATAAAATCTTGACGCAAATCGGTCATTAACATTCCCCACGCGGAGAAAACAGCGGAAGCTACAGGTATAACCACTTTACGGATACCTAGTTCTTTTGCTAGAAAAGTTGCGTGGAGCGGTCCCCCTCCCCCAAACGCAACCATCGTAAAGTCACGTGGATCATATCCCTTCCTGACGGAAATAAGTTTTAATGCATTTAACATATTGGAGTTAGCTAAACGAATAATCCCGAGCGCTGCCTCTTCTACTTGCAAATCAAAATGGTTTGCAATCTTCTCTTCCATTACTTCTTTTACATTTTGCAAATCTACCGGGTAAGTGAAGTTCTTTGCAGAAAGTCGTCCAGTAATTAAATTAGCATCCGTAATAGTTGGCTCTTCTCCTCCTTGTCCATATGCAACCGGACCTGGAACCGCACCTGCTGAATGTGGACCCACACGTAACGAGCCGGCGGGATCAAGCCAGGCAATCGATCCTCCCCCATTTCCAATTTCCACAATGTCTACGACTGGAACTTTAAGCGGATATCCTGCCCATTTCTCTGTTCTTTCAATATGATAATCCGTAGTGATTTTTACATGTCCATTTTCGATTAAGGAACATTTTGCAGTTGTTCCACCAACATCAAATGCAATCAAATTTTCCTCTCCAATAATTTCTCCTAGAATAGCAGAGCCAAAAACTCCGGCAACAGGACCGGATTCGACCATATTAATTGGGGCTTCTTTTGCCAAACTAAATGTAGTCGTTCCTCCATTTGACTGCATGATATACTTTTTGGCCGTGACATCCTTGTCTGCCAGTTTCTCTTCTAAACGATTAATATAAGAAGAGGCAATTGGTTTAACATATGAATTCATAACGGCTGTATTTGTCCGTTCATATTCGCGCCACTCCTTTGTCATTTCATATGAAGCGGTAATGGAAACTTCCGGCCAAAGCTCTTTAATCATCTCTACGGCTTCTTTTTCATGAACAGGATTTCGATAAGAATGTAAAAAAGCAATTGCAACCGCTTCCAATTTTTCGTTTTTAAACTCGGTTATAATCTCCTTTAGCTGTTCTTTATCCAACGGTGTAACAATTTCACCTTTAAAATTCAAACGCTCTTCTACTTCTTTTCTTAAATAACGCGGCACAACAGGTGCTGGCTTTTGATAGCGGACGTTGAATAAATCGGGACGATTCCCTCGGGCAATTTCTAGGACATCACGAAAGCCTTTTGTAGTAATAAGACCTGTCTTTACCCCTTTACGTTCCGTCAATGTATTAATAATCACTGTCGTTCCATGAATAAATGTTTCAATTTCTTCTAATGAAATCTGACTTTCATTTAGAACATTTAGTACTCCTTCTTCAAAACGAGGCGGTGTCGTACTGCTTTTGGCAAATCCGACCTCACCATTTTCCTTCACATACACAAGATCTGTAAATGTTCCTCCTACATCTGTTGCTACTCTCATCATTTTCTCACCTCTAGCTACTTATTTTAGAAAAACTCAGCATGCCGTCGAGTCCAAATGCGGAATGCCGAAATTTTTCATATACTTTAAATCTCAAATTTTATCGCTTTAGCGAAGTTAAACTTTCTTCAAGTGTTAAAAAAGAATAGGTGTTAGCACACATAACAAAATTGACTCTTCCTCTAAGGGATTTTCATAATCATGTGGAATCTGGGAAGGAAAATGAATAGATTCTCCTTCAGTTACATCAAATTCTTCTCCATCTACCTTAAAGCGGACGAGACCCTTTAATACGTAATAAAATTCTTCACCAGCATGACTATAATCGTAATCTTTTTGCTGATTAGGTTGGAGTACGACAACAAGCGGTTCTAGGGTCCGGTGTGAAAAATTACCGCTAAGTCGAATATAGGATGTCTCTGAACCCTCAATACGAAAATTTTTTTGTTCACTCTTTTTCACATAAAACTTTGTATTGTTAATAGGTTTGTCAAAAAAATACGAAATGTCTACTTCAAACGCATCAGCAATCTTCTTTAAAGATGTAATAGTTAATGAAGAAGAACCACGTTCGATCATGGATAAAAAACTGCTTGATAACTCGGTTTTTTCACTTAATTCTTTCAACGTTAATTTACTATCCATTCTTAAATTTTTGATTTTTTCATGTACTTCATCCATTACTTGCTAATCTTCCTTTCAGTTCGAAATATTCAATATATTGAATATAGTACAATATATTGAATATAATTTAATATATTAAATATTTTATTTGTTGTCAATATGTTCTGAAAATAATTTTTAGAGTTTTTATTTTTATTTTTGAGCAAGAAATCTATTAAAAATTCATCCATACATTGTTCGATATTACTTCGTAAACGAAGGAATATCACCAAAAGCACTTCCCTCATTTCTATTATTTTTGCGCCAGAACCCTCATTCCGGTAGGTTCCTATTCATTTCTTCACGGACAACAAAACCTTTAAAACAAGGAAAGCAGCCAAAAATGGCTGCTTTTTTATTGTTGTTTCCTGGTTTTTTCCGCCCTAATACGTTAATTCTATTAGGTCCACCAGGTGTAGGAAAAACTCATTAGGCAATATCCTTCGCCATAGAAGCTCTTACACAAGGATAAACTGCCTTATTTTAAACGGCAGATGAAGTGGTATTAGAATGCCGAAAGGCAGAATCCAAATGAACTATCAATCGCTTAGTTAACAAATGGAGCCGACCCAATTTACTCATCATCGATGAGGTAGGATATTCTTCTTTTGATGAACTAACGGCCAATATCTTTTTTCAGGTAGTGTCCAAACGATATGAAAACGGGGCTATGATCCTAACATCTAATAAATCATTTATGGAATGGGGAAAGGTTTTGGAGATGATGTGTTAGCTACAGCGATTCTAGATCGCCTCCTTCATCACTCCGTCACTTTTAATATCAAAGGTGAATCTTATCGCCTCAAAGAAAAGAAAAAGGCAGGCATTTTCCCTACCAAGGTAACTGAGTAACCTATATGAATGGTGTTTTTTATTCCGATGAAAATGGGGAAAGTAAACCGATATTGACAATCAATGTTTAACAATCATTCTTTCACAAATCTGCTCCGCTTGTTCAATAAGAAAGGCCATCCTTCCTTATTAAAGGTTCGCACCCTATAGATAATTAACGAAGTGAGTTAGTCGTATTTTTTTAATCCTTTAATTGTTGTATAAATAGGATATAACAATAACAAACCTCCAAATAGCAATATCCCATATTCTTCATTAGGAAGATATTTATCTAATAAATCATTCAAAAATAGATTTCCTGTTATGATGAAGAATAGACCTGATGTGAAAAATATTAAAGACGTGTTGAAAAAACTTTTCGTTTTAAATTTCATGTCCTTAAAACCATTAATTAAGCCTAAAACCACAGACAAAACAAGTAAATCAGTGATATTCATACGCCTTAACATCTTTTTTATTTTCAGCATAAGCGAAAAAGAATGCTGCCCCGTAAGTTTACCCATTTATGAATTTCCCTAATGAATAAACCAATAAAATTAATAATTGATAAAGAGTAAAGGGGATTAGTGTAAGGAATGGGATGTACTTCATCTTATGTTGTTCTTTCCTTATCACAGCGATAATCGTACATATAATAGAAACACCATACAGGCTTAAACTACTAATTAGTAATATATCACTAAACTTAATTATTTCAATTGCAGCAAATAAAAGTAATGGAGCCATAACTCCAACTATGGCTGACGTAAAACTAAACATATTTTTCTTCATTTCAATTTCCATCCTCAATTCATTTGATAATGGTGGTGGCAGCCACACATCTTGAACTATAGCACAAGTTAGCTTAATAAAATTTTCTCTGTTAATCACTCTTTTTTTCAATAATAGATTTATTTAATCCTACTTGTCTTATTCAACTAACCTGCCCCGTTAGTTCCATTAGAAAAAGCTGCCTTAAAGACAGCTCCAATCTTCAGCTAACGCACCCGTTAGTTCATTAAGAAAAGCGATTCTGGAATAAGGAAATTTTGGTTATTAGTACAGTGCCAAGAAATTATCATTTTATTTGTGATTAGAACTAACTGTTTATTTACCATGAAAGCTAAAATTTGATCCGACAACTATAGTAGCATCCAATTCCTCGTCTCTGATCACTTTCGTAGTCAGCCCAACACTATCAAAGATTTCAAAGGTTTGGGGTGTCTGCATTTCGCTCGTTTCTATCAAAAGATGTCCTCCCGGTGCTAGCCAAAGTAATGCTTCTTCAGCTACTCTTCGCTGAATGTCAAGTCCATCCTCTCCTCCGTCAAGCGCCACCTTCGGTTCATATAGGCGAGCCTCCTGGGGAAGTAGCTTGATTGCCTTGGTGGGAACGTAAGGTACATTTGCAACTAGGATGTTCACATGGCCCTTAAGTGAGTCGGGTAAGGCCTTATACAGGTCACCTTCAAAAACGTGACCATCGAAAATCGTTACGTTGCGTTCAGCACATCGTACTGCGACAGGGTCAATGTCAACAGAGTACAACACAACCCGTCCCAAAGCTGTAGCCAGTGCTACACCCACAGCACCTGAACCACAACATAGGTCAACGACGATATCACCAGAACATGACAGGGCTTCTGCCTGGCGAACAAGAAACTCGGTACGTTTGCGTGGAACGAAAACGCCCTGATCCACTTCTATCCGCAGACCACAGAAATCTGTGCATCCAACAACGTATTCAAGAGGTAAACCGTTGGCTCGCATTTCTACCATTTTATCGAGGTCCTCTAGAGTCCTTGCCTCTGAGATAATTAACCGGGTCTCATCTTCTGCGAAAACACAACCGGCGCTTCGAAGTCTGTTAATAATATGTTTTTCCGTTTTACAGTCCAAAAAGAAATTAACTTTTTTTTCTATCTACCTCACCACTTTTGATAAGTTTATTTTAATTCTGTATTCGTTAAAAATAGGAAATATCCCTTCTTCTACAAAATGGCCCTAAAAAGGAAAATGAGCGCTTATCCTTGTTCCAGGATAGCGCCCGATTATTGAAGGTCGGTTTTAGACTAATCCACTTCACATATTTACTTTATGAAGCTTCAAGATGAAGACTGCTGCCACGATAAGAAGGGACACCGTCAGAAAAGTAACTGCGAACGCGCTTTGCCCACTTGCGAACAAAGCTGCGGAAGCAACAATGAACACAACCAGCTTAAGCGTAGTTCGTATGGGGAAGGAGAAGATGGGGAGCGACGCCTTCGGGGAGAGAAACATACCCCATAGAGTGGCTATGACTAGTGGCGTGGCAACCGCGAGTATAATTTTGACCGCTGCCCCTGTCTTGATATGATAACCCCAGTAACTGAACGCAGCCATTGCACCAAGCTCCAGTAGAAAGAATCCGGTGAGGACGCTAACACCTATCCATTTTATTTCCATCCGACTCTTCCTCCCAATAAAAAGAATTAAGAAACTAATGTTAATTTTTTTATATACAATATGTTTCGGCCATATTCTAAAATCTGCCCTTTAACTTAATAACAATTATTTCAAAATTCCGTAATTTGAGCAATCGCTTTATTCCAGAAAATGGCCCAATTGTTGAACAAAGATTAAACAACACTCTTCAACTATCCTGCCCCTTTAGTTCATTAAGAAAAAGGTTGCCGCAGCAACCTCCGTTATCTCAATAATCCGTTTTATTTATCATTATCTAAATCATCATAAAGAAATGACTTTTTATCTTCTTTAATTCCATACTTCTTTTCAAGAAATTGACCAATTATTGAACTGTTAATACCTTTCCTTACTGCTGTTTCAATAACTATATATAGAATAAATAACCCAACAATAGAAAAAACTACAGACACGATAATCTCCACCAAAAATCCCCCAAACAAATACTCAATTTCCCCCTTTATTTTACCATAAAACCCACAATTTCTTGTTGAAGTAACCTGCCCCTATAGTTCCATAAAGAAAGATCTGCCTTAAGACAGCTCCGATCTTCAGCTAACGCACCCGTTAGTTGAAATAGATTTCACCATAAACTAAAGAGAGCTTTCCTCTTCATTTATTACAGGAATGTCCACTGAAGTAAACTAACAGCTATCTAATGTTTATTCATCTGCAATTTTAAGTATGTGTTCTAAGTCACTATCTGTTAGAGATCTGCGTAATTTATCGTTTAACGTCACCTGAATTAAAGCGAGCAATTCTTCTCCTTCATTTGTTAGCAAAACAGTGCTACTCCGTTTATCTTCTGCTCATAGTCGAATTAACGCGAAAAAATTCATTCAAGTTCTTTATTTTGAAACGAAGCGATCGATTAGGAATCATTAATTATACAAACATGCGAAAGAACAAGTACTCCTATAATTGTTCTTTCGCATATTTGCATGCGTAAAAAAATGGGTGCGTTTACATTTCAGAATATTCTAAAATAAAAAATGTAGATTTTTGTAGGATGATGTAGTTTTGATGATAAAGTAAATGAAAAGTTAAGTTTTATTAACAATGCTAATCGTTAGGGGATTCAGAGTCATGATAGCAAAGGTCAAAAAGTAAAAAGAGCTTAAGCATAATGAAAAAGGGAAGGTGAGGAAAGTAAATGAAGAAATTCAAATTAAGTTTAGCTAGCCAAATTTTCATTGGTTTAATTCTAGGGATTATCGTTGGTGCCATTTTTTATGGTAATGAGACGGCCCAAAACTTTTTACAGCCATTCGGAGACATTTTCCTACGAATGATTAAAATGATTGTTGTGCCAATCATTGTGTCAAGTCTTATCGTTGCAGTTGCGGGTGTAGGTGATTTAAAAGCAGTAGGTAAACTAGGAGCTAAATCACTTTCATACTTTGTGGTGGTAACTATGATTGCGATTGCTGTTGGTTTAATTTCCGCGAATATCATCCAGCCTGGTGCTGGTGTAAGTATGAATAATCTGGAACAAACTGATATATCCACTTATGTTGATACAGCAGAAACTAAGCAGCATGAATCTTTTGTAGATACACTCGTTCACATTGTACCATCCAATCCAGTTAAAGCTATGGTAGAAGGCGATATGCTAGCGATCATTTTCTTCTCCGTGTTGTTTGGACTTAGCATTGCGGCTATCGGTGAAAAAGGTAAACCCGTATTCCGTTTCTTCCAAGGTACAGCAGAAGGAATGTTCTACCTAACTAATATGGTCATGAAATTTGCTCCTATTGGGGTGTTTGCACTAATTGGTGTGACCATCTCCAAGTTCGGTTTGGAATCTTTAATTCCGTTAGGTAAGTTAGCTCTTTCTGTATACGGATCAATGCTTTTCTTTGTAATTGTCATTCTGGGTCTTATAGCAAAATTTGTAGGATTCAATATCTTTACGTTGATTAAACTTCTAAAAGAGGAACTGATTCTTGCGTTCTCTACAGCAAGTTCAGAAGCGGTTCTTCCGAAAATCATGGAAAAAATGGAGAAAGCGGGATGTCCGAAACATATTGCTACGTTTGTTATTCCGACTGGATACTCTTTTAACCTTGATGGCTCTACATTATATCAAGCGTTAGCAGCTATCTTCATCGCTCAAATGTATGGAATTGATTTAAGCACGTATGAGCAAATTACGCTAATGCTAGTGTTAATGATCACGTCTAAGGGGATTGCGGGTGTACCAGGTGTATCTTTCGTAGTTCTTTTAGCGACTTTAGGAACAGTTGGTATTCCTATTGAAGGTTTAGCATTTATTGCCGGTATCGACCGTATTCTTGATATGGGACGTACAGTAGTAAACGTTATTGGTAATTCACTTGCGGCAATCGTCATCTCTAAATGGGAAGGTCAATTTAATGAAGTGAGAAATAAAGTCGCATAATGTTGCATGACCGAGTTTAATGACTAAGAATAGGAATCGGAATTCTCTTTGAAGAAATTAACGTAAATGATTGGAAGTTCATCCTCAACATAACCGCGATAAAGTTTTTATGGTTCTTGTGCAAAAACTTCAAGATTATAGTTGGGAAGACTCTTTATCTGAAGCAAGTAATCCAAAATAATTTAGAGTGATTTCCAAATTTCAGTTATCTTCTACTATATATCGATCTTCCGCAATCGGAGTAATATCTAGATATGATAGTATTTTCATATGTGGTACATAATTTAATAAAGAAGGAGCTAACTAGACATGAACATTAAAAAATATCTAGGAATCACGTTTCTATTAGTTACACTATTATTTTCTGGATCTATCACTGCTATCCATAGCTCAGCAAATAGTAGTCCAAAAGAAGAGAAAGTAGAAGCAGCTTCAACAAATCCCAAGTTAAACAATGTGAAAATTATAGCTACTGGTGGAACGATTGCAGGCTCTGCTACATCCAATACTGACACAACTGGTTATCAAGCAGGTGCACTTGGTGTTGAAACACTAATTAAAGCTGTTCCTGAATTAAAACAAGTAGCAAATGTGAGTGGTGAACAAATCGCCAATATTGGCAGTAACAATATGGATAATAAAACCTTATTAAAGTTGGCGAAACGAATTAACGAGTTATTAATATCTAAAGACGTTGATGGAATTGTCGTAACGCATGGAACAGATACCTTAGAAGAAACTGCTTACTTTCTGAATCTGGTCGTAAAAAGCAACAAACCTGTCGTAATTGTTGGATCAATGAGACCGGCTACAGCTATAAGTGCAGATGGACCTTTAAACTTATATAATGCTGTAAAAATTGCTGCTAGTAAAGATGCTAAGAACAAAGGTGTTTTAATCTCATTAAATGACCGGATAGGTTCTGCACGTTATATAACTAAAACCAATACTACCATGACAGATACATTTCAATCTGAGGAACAAGGCTATTTAGGAGCAATCGCAGGTAATAAAATATTTTTCTACAATGAACCCACACGTAAACATACAACCAAATCGGTGTTTAATATATCAAAACTAGATAAACTTCCTCAAGTGGACATTATTTATAGCTATCAAAATGATAGTAGATATTTTTACGATGCATCTGTGAAAGCAGGAGCTAAAGGGATCATAATAGCAGGTGAAGGAAACGGTTTAACTTCTGATACTGCTTTTGAGGGTGCTAAAGACGCTGTCAAAAAAGGCGTGATTATTACTCGATCTAGCCGTGTAGGAAATGGTATTGTTACGAGAGAAAAGATTGACGATGAAAATAATTTTGTTACAGCGGACTCACTTAATCCTCAAAAAGCACGCATTTTGACGATGCTTGCATTAACAAAAACAGATGATCCAAAAGAAATTCAGCAATTTTTTAACGAATATTAATATTTAAAATTAGAATTCTTGATTAACTAATAGTGAATGAAATTTTAAGCATACGATGGTATAAATCACCAACGTATGCTTTTATTTATTATTAACCATCCCTTGGTTGAATTATTAATTTATATTTATCCTTTTCTGAACACACCTCAATTTGAGTAGAGAAGGGCGATGTAATTAAATAATCAATCACATTTTAATTTTTTTCTGAGTGGTAGGGGAAAGTTCGATTACACCCTTTCAGAGAAATTCGTATCTTAATGAAAATCTTCTGCTAAGTTATAACTCAATTAATAAATCACCAGTACTAATCGCTTCACCATCTTTAACAAAGAAGCCTTTAATAGTCCCAGGGAATGGCGCCTGGACGGTTGTTTCCATTTTCATGGCTTCCGTAATTAATACTCCATGAATCTCGAACCCTTTATAAAGCCTTTATGTTCTCTTGGATGATTCTTGCGATAGCTTTAAAATCATATTTATGATTGACGACATCTACAACAAAATCCTGTTCTTCTTCTATTCCCATTAGCCATTGATAATGATTGATCTTCAGAAACATAATAAGGGAAGCGAGTGCTGTCCTCTGGTTTGCGTTGTGGAACGCATGATTTTTTGAAATGGATTCGAATAAGGCTGCAGCCTTTTCATGAATAGATGGGTAAGCATCATTCTCGAAAACAGTTTGTCTGGGTCTGTTCACTGCAGAATCAAGGAGACCGGGATCTTTCACCCCGATTTGTTCAGTAGGAGAATAAACTTTTATTTGAATGGCATTGATAGCAATAATTTGATTAGTGGAAAGATAGATAATATCCAACGTCATATTATCTATCCACCAATCCCTTGAATGCTTCGTCATGTTCTTTTATAACATCTGATAACATTTCCATAAATTCTGCATCTACACCTTTAGGTAATTTCACATTTTTATTTTTCCTTAAGATGATTTCTTCACCCTTGAACTCAACCTCTAATTCGTCTCCAAAAGCTAAATTTGCCGTTTTCAACATTTCAACTGGAAATGTAATACCCAAGCTATTTCCGACTTTAGTTAATTTCCTAATGGCCATTATTCATTCCTCCTTCAAAAGAAAGTTATAATTGTTATTACTATTATAACATTAGTCTTTATGGTTTATACTACTTTTATCAGGAACCTGTTATTTTTGATTTGAACAATAAAGCCTGCAGATTTAGACCCTAGAAAGACCTTATTCTACAAGCAGAACAACCTCCATTATCCCAGCAATTCTAATATAAAATGGTACAGCCAATATTATATTATCTTATAAGCAAGTAATGATCATGTTACCTTGGGTTAGACCAGCTGCCCAAGCTACAGCTTATCATCGAAATTTGTTCTCACCTCAATTGGCTTTTTCACAATACCCCAAAAGCAAAGATCCGCACATCCGGCAATAATTCCACCCGAAATAAATGCTAACATGTAAAGTACATCCCCTTTCCGGATCATGCGCTTTAATAATTGATATTGAACTCGATCGAAATTTTTCCACTTTGTTTTTGATCTTAGCTACTCACTCTTATCTATCCAAATTTACTGACATCCGTTTTTTTACTCCTTCTTCTACTTTTTTCTCTCTTATTTTATTAATAACGTTCGTAAAAGTGTATACAAAATCACGAACGTTCATAAAGTGTTTTCGAACTTTAACGTACATTAAAACAAGGTAATCTTGCATAAAAAATACCCGTTCGCTAAAGTGTACTTTTACGAACGGTAGCAACAGTGCTATACCGCCATTTCGGAAATTTTATACGCTAAGAGAATTCCAACCTAAAAGCCGATCTCCTCTACCACTTTCGGTGCATTGTGATCGGGAAACCTTTGTCTTTCACTCATCTCTAAGTGACAAACGTTTAATTGGTTGAATAGTATTCTTTTTCATAAAACTTCGCATATCGGTTTTATGGGAAAGGTTTTTTTATACCATTGTGACTGAACTTCCATCGCTTTTTTTTTGAACAACCGCTTATATAAACTAATAATCGCGATGCACCTAGACCTCCTAAGCCAGGTGTACCGCGATTTTTTCACAATCCGAAACAATACAATGAAGACTAAATCTTATATATATCCTCTTCGTTTGGTAGAGAAGAAATCGCTCCTACCTTCGTACACACGACGGCACCTACTTTATTTGCAAAAAGAATGATCTCTTTAAGTTTACTAAAATCACTAAGAATTGTGTCATAGGTCTCAAGATTTGCAAATTGAAATAAAGCAGCACCGACAAATGCATCACCTGCACCAGTTGAGTCAATTGAATTTACTTCGACGCTGTTTATTACACTCATTCCACTTCCATTTGAAAGAAGAGTGCCTTCCCATCCAAGGGTAACAGCCACTATTTTTACCCCTAAATGATGGAGCATTGCTATTCCATCATATTTATCCATTTTCCCCGTGATTAGTTCAAGCTCTACTTCGCTTACTTTTACAAAGTCAGCCATTGATATACCCTTTCTAGCTAAACTAATAAATTCAGCCACTCTATTTTTCCATAAATCATGTCGGAAGTTAGGGTCAAACGATAGAAATATCCCCCTATTTTTTGCAAATTCCATTGCCTTTAAATAAGTTGTTTTAAAAGGGTTTTCCAGAAATGCAGTTGCAGATCCAAAGTGAATGATCTTTGCACCACTTAATCTATCTAGGTATAAGTTATCCTCTGTTAAATTTCGATCCGCTCCTCTATTGAATACAAAATCCCTTTCACCATTTGCTTGTAAAGAAACAAATGCTAAAGTAGTTGGTGCTAAATCGTCAGTAACAATCATCGATGTATCAACCCCCACCTCTTTTATCGTTTCTATTAAAAATAATCCAAATGGGTCATTTCCTACTTTTCCAATAAGACTCGCTTCCCCACCTAGCTTTGAAATAGTAGCTGCGACATTCGCTGGTGCACCCCCGGCTTTCTTTAGAAAATGATTACCTTCTATTAAATTAACATCAATATCTGTACAATAAAAATCGATCAAAAGCTCCCCAACGCATATGACTGCGCGGTTTGTTTTATTCATTTACATTACACTCTCCATTCTTGTGATTTAGGTAAAATGAAAGGCTATCGATCATTTTCGACAGCCTTCATAAACTCTTACTATCAACCCCTCTTTAATAGGATTGAAATTTAGTCTTTATCTTTTCCATATACTCTTTAAAGGGTATATTTTCAGAGACTTTAATGTAACTTCTCCACCCTTACTATAAATTTGTAATCCTTTACTTGATGGATCCGGGAAAATTTGATCAGAAATAACCGTTCCACCTTTGTTTCCGAACACTTCTACAGCAGATCGGTCAATGAAAATATGCATTTTCACAGTCCCATTTAATGCATTTAACGGTCCGTCATGCTTACCAACTACATTGTTCCCATAATCAAAGCTTCCTGAATTTGAACGGTCTACGAATAACTGTTTGGTGGCAACATCATAGCCAATAGTCGTATATTCAGTTGCACCTTTACGAACTTGAAAGCCGAATTCAGTTGCTTTTATATCATCTACATCAAACTCAGCTATCATTTCAAATGTATCTTCTGATAGTTTAGATAGGAGATTACTTTCACCAGATATGACTTTATTTTTATATGAAATTTTTTCACGTTTATCTCGAATGGTTTTTAAAGAAACTGGTGTTTGTTTTAAACGTAAACCTTCTTCTGTCTGAGTTAGCTCCATCTTTCTTGGCAATGTCGTTGAACTTCTCCAAGTCGAAGTTGGTGTATTATTTGCATATTGCCAATTACTCATCCAGCCAATCCAATATTTTTCGCCATTCTTCCCTTCAATTCCGCTCCAATCAACTGCGGCATAATAATCTGCCCCGTAGTCAGTCCATAACACTTGATCGGAAGGGTGTTCATTTTTAAACGTTTTCCCGTCAAAGGTACCTACAAAATATTGCATACCTGACCCGCCTGCAGGAGCGCCATCATTAATGCTTACCTGTAGTACCCATTTTGTTTTTGAAGGGTCACCATCAATTGGTAATTCGATTAGAGTAGGACATTCCCAAATCCCTCCGTTACTACCATGAGTAGAAGGTATCCACTCTCCAGAAACAGCAGACCAGTCTGTAAGGATGCCGCTTTCTTTCGAATCGTCTTTCTCAGGCTCTTTGGCAACTTGGTCTACTTCATTTGGCATGGCCCCTTCATTATAAACATTAACATCATCCATGTTTAAATGACCCCAACCACCTGTAGCTTGGTCTACAGCTTTAATATATAACACTTCTCCAATGTATTTAGAAGCATCCCAGACGTATTTTTGATATTTTTCTTCTTTAAATTTGGTATTGGCTTGTCGAATTAATTCTTGATCATCAGAGGCTCTCACTAACGAAACATAGCGGTTGTTGATATTATTACCACCGCCCAACAGAAAGTTGATTTCTCCAGAGCCATCTAGTTTAAAATATGCGGAGTGCAGTTCACCTGTTGCGTCATCTCCCTTTTGAAGATCAGTAAACCCCCATAAGTGATAGTTTCCTTGATGGCCGAAATCCCCTCCCCAGTATGATGGTACATTTGTCACATGATCTTTTGTGAAAGCATTACCTTCGATTGTACTCCACCCAGTTAGATCACCTGTCTCAAAATCATGATTAGTAATTTCCTTCTCATTTGTCATGATGTTCTTACCAACTTGAACATCTTGGAATAACGTGGATGAATTCCAAACATTTAAGCCAAAATGCCCTGATGAAAAAGTTGAATCATTTACATCATGAATGAGATTACCATCTAAAGAAATTTTAATATTTTTTCCATGAGTGCTTGCTTTTAAATGGTACCTTTTATCTGTATCTAGATTTATTGTTTTTTCAGCTAGAATGGATATGTCTCCATTTTCAATTTTCATGATTTTTATTGTATCGTTTAAAGCATCGACATTCGCCATATAACCATTTGTTGCATTAGGATCTGCACGAAAAACGAGCGAGCCAGCTCCGTTGCCACCTTTTTCCCCAGATATCTCAATGTTTGCTTCATAAAGAAAGTTATCCCCTGTTTGACCACTCATTACAAAAGCATCCTCCGTAGAGGCTCCACTTTTTCCGTCCATCGTGTTCTCCCAGCTTCCGTTTACATCTGTCCATTTTGATAAATTGGTTTCAAAGTTAGATGTATTCTTGAACTCCACATTTCGAAAGGCAGCCGTTGAATTCCACGCTGACAATCCATAGTATCCATAATCGAATTCTATATCTGTTTTTTTTATAACAGATTGATCGTTTACAGAGACTTGAATTTGATCCCCATCTGTTTCCACCTTCACATGGTAGGTAGTTGAAGTTTTGAGGGTAAAAGGTTTTCTCGCAATTTCCTCGTTTGTTCCATCTACATTCTTACTTAATGTTATGACATCGTTTTTGGCATCTAAGCTCGCAACATAGCCGTTCTTTGCCCTCCTATCTGACCGAAAAACTAAACCGCCTGCCCCTTCTCTCCCATTCTTTTCATTAAGGGTAATATCTCCCTCATAGCTAAATGATTCACCTGTCTGGGATGACATGGTATAAGAAGTTCTGTCTAAGCTATTTGCTTGTATTCCACCATCTTCGCCGAATTCACTTGCATACTCCCACTCTTTTAAATTAGGTGAGGTATAAAACATGATCTTATCCTTAGCCGCTAACGACATAACCCATTGGTTTGATTCTTCATGCCAAAATACTTTAGGATCGCGCCAATCTTGTATAGGAGGGTCTGGCATTACGGGATTCCCTTTATACTTTTCCCAAGTTCTTCCTTTGTCTAGGCTATACGCTATACTTTGGACTTGCTTATCCCCTGCATGCGTAAAGATGGCAACCATTGCTTCTTTTCCAAAGCCAGCTGTATTGTTCCAATCAATAACAGCACTCCCCGAGAAAATCTGACCGTTTTCATCCGGCGATAAAGCAATCGGCAAATGCTCCCAATTAACAAGATCTTTACTGACAGCATGCCCCCAATGCATCGGTCCCCATGTCGTTCCATACGGATGATATTGATAAAATAAATGATATTCACCTTTATAAAAAACCATACCATTCGGATCATTCATCCAGTTAGCTTCAGGAGAAAAATGAAATTGATTACGGTACGGTTCATTATAATACCCAGGGTCTTCTGCATATGCACTATTAAATGGTAAACAAGTAACAGTTGAACATATTAGTAGAATACTAATAATCCTATTCACTTTTATTTCACATCCCTTTTTTAAAATCTAAAATGACATGTGATCGTTATGCTGGACTATTTCCGCGCAATCGATCTAATAAAACGGCTGCTACAATAACTCCACCTTTTACAACTAACTGCCAATAATAGTTGACATCCATTAGAGTTAACCCATTACTGATTACCCCCATAATTAAAACCCCAATAATTGTTCCTATTATTTTCCCTTTTCCACCTGTTAAACTTGTTCCTCCTAGAATAACAGCAGCAATTGCGTCTAATTCATACATTTGACCAGCAGTTGGCTGTCCAGAAAACAACCTTCCCGCTAAAACGACTCCTCCTAAACCAGCTAGTAAACCACTAATCGAATACACATTGATTAAAGACTTTTCAACCTTAATTCCAGTTAACCGAGCTGCCTCTTCATTGCCACCAATCGCATAAATATGACGACCAAACATCGTATATTTAAGAACAAAAAACATCACAACATATACTAAAGACATGATATAAATAGGAGTGGGGATTCCAAAAATACTTCCACCACCGATGAATTTAAATGTTTCGTTTTGTAAAACAATTGGATAACCACCACTAATGACATAAGCGAGTCCACGAACATATGTGAAGCTGCCTAGTGTAACAATAAATGCTGGTAACTTTGCTTTGGCTGTGAGAAATCCATTAATCAGTCCTACTGCATACCCTACTAGTACGCCTGATAACATCGCAATAATAGGATTAACTCCTGCAGAAGAGACCATGACTGAGATAACGCCAGATAGAGCAACTGTTGCACCAACTGATAAATCAATACCACCAGTTAAAATAACAATTGTCATCCCAGCAGCTAAAATAGCAATAATAGAAACTTGTTTTAATACATTCAATAAATTGGCTGTATCTAAAAAATTTGGTGCTGTAAATGAAAGTACTACACACAATAATAATAAAATCATGATCATGCCAAGCCTATTCCATAAAGAATAAAGGACATTTCCTATATTTAGGCGTTGTGAATGTGTAATAGTTTGCGTATTCCCTCTCATTTCTCTCTCCCCCCTTTGGTAGCTAAACGCATAATTGTTTCCTGTGTAGCTTCTTCCTTCGAAAGCTCGCCTGTTAACCTTCCTTCACTCATGACAAGTATTCGATCACTTACCCCCAATACTTCAGGAAGTTCAGATGATATCATTAAAACGGCCAATCCTTCATCTGCAAGCTTTGAAACAATCTTGTGGATTTCAGTCTTGGCACCTATATCAACCCCTCGTGTTGGCTCATCAAGTAGTAATACCTTTGGTGCAATTGATAGCCACCTAGCGATCACTACCTTTTGTTGATTCCCACCACTTAAGTTTGATACTTGCTGTTCTGGGGAAGCTATTTTTATATTTAAGTCTTCAATATATTGGTTAGCGCTTTCATTTGCTTGCTTCCAACTAACAATTCCTGCTTTAGCGTGTTTTTTCAATTCAGCCATTATGATGTTCTCTTTTACGGACATTGATAAAAATAATCCTTGTTCTTTCCTGCTTTCAGGTACATGTGCAATCCTATTAGCAATAGCATCTATTGAGGATTTGATTCTAACAGATTGACCATCAACCAATATTTCGCCACTTTTCAACTCGGACAAACCGAAAATAGCCCTAACCAATTCTGTTCTACCAGCTCCAACAAGCCCCGCTAAACCAACAATTTCACCTGGGTAAATTTTTAAAGATACATTCTTTACAATCGTGTTATCAGAAACATTTTTCAATTCAAGTACAGGTGAAACTTCCTTTGGATTTTTTGTACCAAAAGCTTTTGACCGATTAAACAAGTCCTTTAAATCCCGTCCTACCATTAGCTTTACGAGATGATCAGGATTTGTCTCTTCAATCGGCCCACTTGCAATCCATTCGCCGTCACGTAATACAGTGAACCTATTAGAAATTTTAAAGATTTCTTCCATTCTGTGAGAGATATATACAATAGCAACTCCCTGCTTTTTCAAATCATCAATAATTTCAAACAGCTTTTTTATTTCTTTATCTGTTAAAGAGGCGGTTGGTTCATCCATTATGAGTACCTCTGCATTAAAGGATAATGCTCGAGCGATCTCGACCATTTGTTGTTGAGCAACACTTAAGGTCGAAACCAATTGGCGTGGATTTAGATTCGACCCCATTGAATCTAACACCTCTTGGGCACGCTCATGGACCTGATCCCATTTCACCATTCCTAAACCATTTCTAGGAAAGGTCGAACCCATTAAGATATTTTCACTTATTGTTAAATTAGGAGAAAGGTTTAACTCCTGATGAATAACACTAATTCCTTTGTTCCTTGCATCAGTAGGGTCCTTCCATAAAATTGGTTGACCTTTTAAGTAGATTTTCCCACCATTGTCATCAGGTGTATGAATGCCTGCGAGGATTTTCATGAAAGTTGACTTTCCAGCGCCATTCTCTCCCATTAATGCATGTACTTCACCTGGATAAAGTTCAATTCTCACATTGTTCAATACGGTTACACTTGAGAATGTTTTACCAATACCTTTCATATTTAACACTGGCTTTTTTAGACTTTGTTGGCCTTTAAGGGACATTTCATTGACAGCCATACCTTTATCTCACCCCTTATATTGATTTGAATAGGCTGATTAAAGGAGGAATCCTTATCAGCCTATTTATTGAAAGATTCTTACCAACCTTTGTAAGAATCTAATGTATCTTGAGTTACAATCTCAACTGGAACTTTAATAAGCTCCTCAACTTCTTCACCATTTTTCACTTTCATTCCGATTTCAACAGCTTTTTTGATCATGTTACTAGGTGACTGAGCTGAAGTTGCAGCAATTGTACTTCCTTCCTTTGCCATTGCTTCTGTGGCTTCAGGAGCACCGTCTACTCCGACAATGAAAAATTCATCTTTACGATTCGCTTGCTCTTGAGCAATTTCAACACCAATTGCTTCTGGATCATTAATCGCAAATACAGCGTCAATAGAGCCTGATGAATTAGCTTGTAAAATGCTTTCCATCACCGTTAATGCCTTTTCGCGATTCCCTTCTCCATTTTGCTTCGCAATTACTTTAATTTCGGAATCCTTTATTGCATCTTCAAATCCTTGAATACGATCAGATACAGCCGAAACAGGAGGTCCATCAATAATAACTATTTTTCCTTTTCCACCTAATTGTTCAATCACATATTCTCCGGCTAGTTTACCAGCTTGATAGTTGTCTGAAGTAACAGTGGCATCGACACCACCTTCAGCATTAGTATCTACAGCAACTACAGGAATATCAGCAGCTTTGGCCTGTTGAACAGCTGCCGCAATTCCTTTTGTATCAACAGCATTTAAAAGAATAATATCTACCTTTTTCGTAATAAAGTTTTCAATTTGAGCTGCTTGTTTTGCTAAATCATATTCAGCGCTTTCAACTAGAACTTCAGCACCTAATTCTTTTCCTGCTTCTTCAGCACCTTTACCCATGGAGACAAAGAAAGGGTTTGCTAAACTACCCACCGCTACACCAATCGTTAATTGTTTGTTAACTTCTTGTCCTTCGTTACCGTCTGTTGATCCATTTGATGATTCACTAGCCCCACTACATGCCGTCATCGCGGCAATTACGAACGCCAAAACTAGTACCCCTAGTATTTTTACATATTTCACCATATTAATCCCCCTAGTTTTTGAAGATGAAAATAATTAGCTACAGAACGAGAAATTGTTACCGCTCTCAATCTCTTAAACTAGATCACCTCCTTAAATGAATATTTTGGTTGAAACAATGGAAATATGGTTGATTTTGATAGTTTTTACATTGACATCTTAATTGATTGATAACGCTTTCATCTTTTTTATAACAATATAATTACCATTTACCCATTAGAATTATACTTGAATGAATTTGGTTGTTTTTGATTGATTTTGATTATATTAAAACTGTTTATAATTGTCAACAGTGCCAATTATTCCAAAAAATATATTAATAACATAAAATATTAAACTTCCAAATGGAATGTTTAATACATGGAGCAGATTTTACCTCATTGTTAATTGCCCACATTACAATAAATCAAGCATTCTTTATTATATTGATACAACAAAGGGGAAAATTCCCAAAAAATTAATTTCAGAATCTCCTTCAAAAAAAAGCTGGTATTTTAAATGTCTGAATCAGACAGTTTAAATACCAGCTTTCCTTCAACGATACAAATTTAGTTTTTAGTCCCTCACAATAATTATCTCCGTTTTCTCCTTATATTTTCCTAACGTTATTGTACTTTCTTCATTCGTAATAACTTTTGTCTGGTTTAAATCTGCAAACTTAGAAAATGATACTTCTCCAAATTTTGTATGATCTGCTAATACAAAGGCCTCACGTGACAAAAAAATGGCTCTTTCTTTTATTTGCGCCTCTTCTGGATCTGGGGTAGTCAATCCAAAATTATAATGAATAGCGTTCGCACCCATGAAACACTTATCAAATCTGTATTTTTTTATACTTTCGTATGCATAACGTCCAACTGTTGCTTTGGTAATCTTTTTAACAAATCCACCAATAAAATATGTACATATATCATTTTCAAGTAATGCATCTAAATGATCAATTCCGTTTGTAATGACAACGATATCTTTTTGTCTTAAATGTTTGATCATCTGATACGTTGTTGTTCCAGCATCAAGATAAACACAGTCGCCGTCCAAAATTAGTTCTGTCGCATATTTTGCTATCTTAGCTTTTTCCTCAAGGTTCTGCGTTATTTTCTCAAACACACTTGGTTCGTCTCGTTTACTATGTAAAAGTGAAGCTCCACCATGTACACGTTTTAAGTAGTTCTGCTTTTCTAATTGATCTAGATCACGACGCAAAGTAGATTCTGAAGTATTTGTTAATTCTACTAGCTCATGAATCTTAACATTCTCCTTTTCTTTTAATAGCTTTAAAATTAATTGATGCCGTTCCGTAATAAGCATGATATCTCCTCCTCGTATTACACTTCTATTTAAGGTTCTTCGTGTATTCTAGTTTAATTAATTTTAGTATATATAATTTTGCAGTGACATGTGAGAACTATTAGGGGTACCCCCATAAGAAAAAGGAGCTGTTGATCAACTCCTGGTAATGAAGTAACGCACCTGTTTGTTGAATAAACAATTTAAAATCCATTACCCTGGAATATTATTCTCATTAATTCAACAGCCATAAAGTAAACTAAACCAACAAATATACTAAGACCTAAAGCTAATTTTCTCCAAAGTCCTTTCTCACTGAGAAAAGAGAAAGAGAATGATAAAATGATTCCACATATCATCAATACACGAAAAGTTGTTACTCCAGGGTCAATTACTTGTGTTATAGTTCCAGCAAAGAAACAAATAACCAAGATAATTAAAGCAAACGAAATAACCCCTAAATATTTTTTCATGATTAACCACCCTTCTCCTCTAATTAATTTTACCAAACCTAGGTAAATATGTATTTTTTATTATCGGATTATCTTCCCCCTTTAATTGCATAAAAAAGCCGTTCTAGTCGGAACGGCCATACCTTTGATCTTTTATGTAATAACGGTCATTATGGTCATCGGAGCGTTTTCCGTCGATGGAGTGGTTACTAGAACATGGCCGACCCTTGATCTCATGCTTGAAATCACCGGTTTGATCTTTGAACGGTTTGAGTCTTTGTTGCTCGTGATATGGATGATGCAAATGTTTTCCAGCTTTACGATAGCCTAATATGCAACTGTTTTAGGGCTGGCTCAATTCTTCAAAGAACATTCATCCATTTATGTATGGATTGCCTCCAGTTATTTACACCATTTCCATGATTACAAAAAATATCAATGACCAATTTAAATTTGGGGATATGATTGGTAATTCCGCGCTTTACTTAGTTGGTTTACTTCTCTCTTCTCATTGTCTCGAGATGGAGGGGTAAAAAGGCATGAAACAAAATCCAAGATGAATGCTAAATTTAATACCACGATCAATGGAAGATTTAAGAGGGCTCATCATAGCGGAACGTTCAGGCCCCATGAATATATCCCTGTGCTGATCGCCCCAAAAGAAGGTATGGGAAACAAAATATGATGGTGTAACACCCAGTTTCTTCATTTCATCCAATTGATCCAATCTAGCCATTTGAGCATGCTCAATACGATGACGGGCATCCTTACGCGGATACTTCTCCTGGGCAGTACGGAAGGCGTAAAGAATATCATCAATTGCTGCGTCTCCGTTACCATGAATCGCAATTTGGTATCCAGCCTTATGCAATTCCACTACTCGCTTCGTTAATTCCTCACGACTTGTCGCCGGATATCCCCGATAATTTAGATCATCTCCAGGCGGCACGTGGTACGGTTTTCTTAAATAGCCGGTGTACCCCTGAATGGATCCATCATGAGACAGCTTCACAGGGCCCAGCTTCAACATATTACTACCGAAACCTGTTACAATACCGCCTAATTCACCAGGGGTTATAACGCCACCAAACCCGGCACCCATGGCTGTAACCCTTAACGGCAGCAAACCTTGCTTCTGATATCTTTGTAAATCAATAAGACCCTGTTTATTTGCCCCAGCTATAATCGAGGTCGTTACACCTTTTGAGATATAATCCTGGACAGCTTTTTTAAACGCTGCAAGATTTTCCTCTTCTGTAACAACAGAAATATGCTTACTTACAAGACCTTTAGCAGATTCCTCTAATACCCCAGTCGGTTCTCCTGTCTTAGGGTCTCTTACGATTACCCCACCAGGTGGATCAGGAGTTTCTTTTGTAATTCCTGCCAATTTAAGTGCAACACTATTAGCTACTGCTAAATGTCCGGAAGTATGTCCGATATAGATTGGTGCTCAGTTGAAACCTTATCCAGATCTTCACGTGTCGGGTGACTTCCTTCCGCTAAGAGTGTCTGACCGTTGCTCAATAATTGTCACTTTACAATATAACATTTAATTAGTATTTTACGAATTGTTTAACTGGAACAACTCCCGGCTTAAGACCATTATGTGATTATAAAATGTCCAACAGAAAAATATTGATATTTTCACACAACGTTCAAATATTAATGAAAACGCTTTCAATTATTGGTGTATACTATATATTATACTCCCTATTGTTGCATTTTTTACTAATCATCATAAATAAATGATTTCTAGCATAAAAGTAACTTTTGTAAAGCCAAATAGGAAGGAGATGATCAGATGATATTAAAATCATTAAAAAAAAATGGGATAATGACAATCACCTATTTTAAAGATGGGCTATTAGAAACATGTAAAGGCAATATGTATAAACTTAACCTAAATGAACAAACCCTGTTCATAAAGGATAATAATCAAAAGATCTTCTCCATTCGTTTATCTCACATCAAGGAAATACATTAACTTAGCTAGAAACGGCCTTAGAGGAAAATCGAGGTTTTCAAGAAAATCATCTTTATATTGATGCTTATAGAGCTAGATAAGCGTCAATCTCCTCCGATATGGACCTTCCCATCTAACCAGATGGGGAAACATCCATACATACTAATTCTAGGGTATGTTGGTTTCAACTCTACAATGTCACTGAGGCAGGAATCTATTTTTTCGCTTTAACTTCATCTCCTCCCCCATTTCAGCAAATTCCATTTGCTGAAGCGAATTTTTTAATTCCATCTTTATAAACCAATCCTACCGTACATAAAAAGAACGATAGGATATTTAACCGCCCTTCACTTTCCCGAAAGGTTTTCAACAATTTTCATATAAGCTTCCGTTAGGGTACAAATATGACTTGTAAAAACCCATAGAAACTCAATTTACATTTCATCTATGAACTATTGCTACTCCAAATAATTCAATCTTACTTTAAACCGACCTCTTATAATGTGTATTATTTAAACTCCAATTCAATATAGATTTTCATGACAAAAATAAGATACTTATACTGTCCGTGCAAAAGATGATTGGTAAGAGTTAATACAGGCATAACGTATGCTAAGTGAGGGTGAAGTTTAGCTAAGTCCACACTAAGATTAATCGAAATTGCATAGAACTTCGAATTTGTCAGTATCCAAGAGTATAACTCATAGTGAATGATGACAGTTAAGGAATTTGAAACATCTACTAGAGTTTCAACTGATACTATATATCGGGAATTCAAGAAAGAGCAAACCTAGTAAAGGTCTGCTCTTGATGTTTTGTTAATCTTTCACATCCATTCAATAAGGATTAGGCATCAAAATGACAATCAGCTTAAGCAGTAGATGCAGGTGGCTTATTGTCTCTTCTTGCATCAATAAGTATAATATTATCGGCTTCCTTTAATCCTAGCTCCCTTAATACTTAACTTTAGTCCGTTGCTAGTCAGAGAAGTACAGGATCACTTTTATCGATTTTTTCGTTTCATTCGCTTTTTCATAGATGCCGAATTGGTTATCCGGTAAATTATTTTAATCAAAAACGATTGATTAAAATATAAAGAAACTCGTCAAAGATTATATGATTTTCTGTTTGTGCTTGAAATAAATTAGTGTTTCTAGGAAGCTCTGTAATGACCAAGGGTTTTTGCTCGTATTTCCAAATGAAATCCTTGATAATGTAAGCGCTTTCCTTTATGATGATAATAATAGGTTGGATGGCATGCGTGGCCGTCATAGTATCTGGCGTAGGTGGGGCCAATACCCGGAACAGTACATAGAAGAAATCCCCTATTTTATGCAACAGCTAGCTTCTTCCGAATAGGAAACAGTGATTCATCAATCATGTTATTCAAATACAAAAAAACTCTGTATTCGGTCAAATTCAGGGTTTCCCTAGCTTGAAAGCTCCCCTTAAGATCCCTTATGTTTTATTACAAATATGTATGCTAGTTTTATTGGTAGAATGAGGAGGTGCTTTATGGAGAACAAAAAAAGTTCCCTTTACGATGAATTACCGTTAGAATTATTGGCAGGATTTTATTATGAAATAAATAAGAACATTGAAAAAGGAATCTTGTCTGGTGCTATGTATCATGAAATTAGATTAATGGAACAAACAGCATTAAAAAGGGGTATCTCACTTGAATACCTACATGACAAGGGTGCTTGTATAATTGAAGCCGAGAAACTACTAAGAGAAACAACCCTGCAACCCTAAATAGTAGAATAAGAAGTCCATGATGTTTTCTAGTCTACCCTAGGTGAGGCCAATACCTGGAACAGTATAGGAATAAATCCCCTTTTATTAACCCTCTTTGCTACCAAAGGGTTGTTTTGGTGCTAACCTACAGTTTTTTTACTTACGTGGAAACAAGAAGGTCAGAACAAGTAGAAATAACCCTGTACCAGCTTCTTTACGGCGTTTTTATGATATCGTTCAAAATAAATAATGTCCCTTTTTGCTTCCCCCTATTTTCTACTAATCCTCCTCATTATGGCCCCCTATGGCCATCAACGATAAATTGATAACACCGAGTTCTTCTAATAAAAATCAAGAAAAAATCACTCATATTATGGTGCTTTTTCTGTAGCTAAAAGGAGGTGGCATTCACCAAAAGAGATCATCGCCTTAAAAATTCCTAGTCTTTTTAATCTGTCCTTTAAAAGGCCTACACTTTATAAAAGAAATGCTATTTTTAAATCATCAGCAAGAAATCCCCCGTGCAATTGGAACTTATATAATGAAGGAAAACTTCTTGTATATCGTTAAGTATTCCCAATCCTATAAATTATCAAAAGTATTTTCAATGGCTGATTCCAATTCTTCTTTTCCTTCTCCTATATAACGTTTGGTCATGTTCAAATCTTTATGCCCCATCAATTTTGAAACGGTTTGAAGGTCTATCCCCTTATCGATTAATGTTTGGCAAAACGTATTCCGCAACTTATGGGGAGTCGTATTATATTTAGTCAGCATATATTGCACGGACCTTGGCGTTATGCGCTGATTCACACTGGATATGAAGATGGCTTCCGTTTCCATATTTAAAAATCCCTTGTATGCCATGATCTTTTCACTAGCAGTCATGGAGAGTGGAATCTTCCTGTCTATATCACCTTTTGAATCCCGGATGAGGATATATTGCCTTTCTTCCTCTTTTTGAATGTCACTATGGTTCAAATCACAAAGTTCGGACACCCGGATACCCGTATGAATCATTGTGTAGACAATAGCAATATTCCTGAAATGCCCAGAGGCCTCGATTTCTTTTAGGAGAGCAGCTTGCTCAAGCATGTTCAGGGCTTTTGGCGGATCTTCTTTCTTTTCCTTTGCTTTACGATCGATGTTGAGGACGATTTCGGGTTTATCAAGGAACCTGGAAAACATGGTAATGGCTGAATAATGTTTTTCAATCGTTCCTCCACTCTTATTTGACTGTTCCATATCATCTAAATAGGTTTGGACGTGGGTTTTTTCAATCTCTTCCGCCTCATCTTTAAACCATTGAAGAAGCTGGGAGATGACTCCCACATAGGTTTTAATCGTACCATCGGATTTATTCTGACCCATTAACCATTTCGCAAAAGAATGAAGAATTTGTTTATTGTCCAGGATTTCTTCTTTACTGGTCATTCGAGAAGCCCCCTACCAAAATCATGCTATTAATAAGCCTTTCCAACGAATTGTGGAATTTATACAAAAAAACCTTAGGATAATCCTAAGGTTTAGAATGCGTAGATAGGATTAGAACCTGTTTATACGGGTTTATGAATCCTAATTGATGTGATAAATATTGCTTGGCGGCGTCCTACTCTCACAGGGGGAAACCCCCAACTACCATCGGCGCTGAAGAGCTTAACTGCCGTGTTCGGAATGGGAACGGGTGTGACCTCTTCGCTATCGCCACCAAACATAAAAGGAACGTTGTTCCTTCAAAACTAGATAATAAGAAGGTATTTCATTTTTTTAAAGCGTTGGTTAAGTCCTCGATCTATTAGTATCAGTCAGCTCCACATGTCGCCACGCTTCCACCTCTGACCTATCAACCTGATCATCTTTCAGGGATCTTACTAGCTTGCGCCATGGGAAATCTCATCTTGAGGGGGGCTTCATGCTTAGATGCTTTCAGCACTTATCCCGTCCGCACGTAGCTACCCAGCTATGCCTTTGGCAAGACAACTGGTACACCAGCGGTGCGTCCATCCCGGTCCTCTCGTACTAAGGACAGCTCCTCTCAAATTTCCTGCGCCCGCGACGGATAGGGACCGAACTGTCTCACGACGTTCTGAACCCAGCTCGCGTACCGCTTTAATGGGCGAACAGCCCAACCCTTGGGACCGACTACAGCCCCAGGATGCGATGAGCCGACATCGAGGTGCCAAACCTCCCCGTCGATGTGGACTCTTGGGGGAGATAAGCCTGTTATCCCCGGGGTAGCTTTTATCCGTTGAGCGATGGCCCTTCCATGCGGAACCACCGGATCACTAAGCCCGACTTTCGTCCCTGCTCGACTTGTAGGTCTCGCAGTCAAGCTCCCTTGTGCCTTTACACTCTACGAATGATTTCCAACCATTCTGAGGGAACCTTTGGGCGCCTCCGTTACTCTTTAGGAGGCGACCGCCCCAGTCAAACTGCCCACCTGACACTGTCTCCCACCCCGATAAGGGGCGCGGGTTAGAATTTCAATACAGCCAGGGTAGTATCCCACCAACGCCTCCACCGAAGCTAGCGCTCCGGCTTCTCAGGCTCCTACCTATCCTGTACAAGCTGTACCAAAATTCAATATCAGGCTGCAGTAAAGCTCCACGGGGTCTTTCCGTCCTGTCGCGGGTAACCTGCATCTTCACAGGTACTATAATTTCACCGAGTCTCTCGTTGAGACAGTGCCCAGATCGTTACACCTTTCGTGCGGGTCGGAACTTACCCGACAAGGAATTTCGCTACCTTAGGACCGTTATAGTTACGGCCGCCGTTTACTGGGGCTTCGGTTCAAAGCTTCGCTTGCGCTAACCTCTCCCCTTAACCTTCCAGCACCGGGCAGGTGTCAGCCCCTATACTTCGCCTTGCGGCTTCGCAGAGACCTGTGTTTTTGCTAAACAGTCGCCTGGGCCTATTCACTGCGGCTTTTCTGGGCTATTCACCCTAAAAAGCACCCCTTCTCCCGAAGTTACGGGGTCATTTTGCCGAGTTCCTTAACGAGAGTTCTCTCGCACACCTTAGGATTCTCTCCTCGCCTACCTGTGTCGGTTTGCGGTACGGGCACCTTACATCTCACTAGAGGCTTTTCTTGGCAGCGTGGAATCAGGAACTTCGGTACTATATTTCCCTCGCCATCACAGCTCCGCCTTAATGGAAACGGGATTTGCCTCGTTTCCGGCCTAACTGCTTGGACGCGCATATCCAACAGCGCGCTTACCCTATCCTTCTGCGTCCCCCCATCGTTCAAACGATGTATAGGTGGTACAGGAATATCAACCTGTTGTCCATCGCCTACGCCTTTCGGCCTCGGCTTAGGTCCCGACTAACCCTGAGCGGACGAGCCTTCCTCAGGAAACCTTAGGCATTCGGTGGAAGGGATTCTCACCCTTCTTTCGCTACTCATACCGGCATTCTCACTTCTAAGCGCTCCACCAGTCCTTCCGGTCTGACTTCAACGCCCTTAGAACGCTCTCCTACCATCGACACCATACGGTGTCAATCCACAGCTTCGGTGATACGTTTAGCCCCGGTACATTTTCGGCGCGGAGTCACTCGACCAGTGAGCTATTACGCACTCTTTAAATGGTGGCTGCTTCTGAGCCAACATCCTGGTTGTCTAAGCAACTCCACATCCTTTTCCACTTAACGTATACTTTGGGACCTTAGCTGGTGGTCTGGGCTGTTTCCCTTTCGACTACGGATCTTATCACTCGCAGTCTGACTCCCAAGAATAAGTATTTGGCATTCGGAGTTTGACTGAATTCGGTAACCCGTTGGGGGCCCCTAGTCCAATCAGTGCTCTACCTCCAATACTCTCATCTTGAGGCTAGCCCTAAAGCTATTTCGGAGAGAACCAGCTATCTCCAGGTTCGATTGGAATTTCTCCGCTACCCACACCTCATCCCCGCACTTTTCAACGTGCGTGGGTTCGGGCCTCCATTCAGTGTTACCTGAACTTCACCCTGGACATGGGTAGATCACCTGGTTTCGGGTCTACGACCTCATACTCATTCGCCCTATTCAGACTCGCTTTCGCTGCGGCTCCGTCTTATCAACTTAACCTCGCATGAAATCGTAACTCGCCGGTTCATTCTACAAAAGGCACGCCATTACCCATTAACGGGCTTTGACTACTTGTAGGCACACGGTTTCAGGATCTATTTCACTCCCCTTCCGGGGTGCTTTTCACCTTTCCCTCACGGTACTGGTTCACTATCGGTCACTAGGGAGTATTTAGCCTTGGGAGATGGTCCTCCCTGCTTCCGACGGGATTTCTCGTGTCCCGCCGTACTCAGGATCCACTCAGGAGGGAACGAAGTTTCAACTACAGGGTTTTTACCTTCTTTGACGGACCTTTCCAGATCACTTCATTTACCCCGTTCCTTTGTAACTCCATGTTGAGTGTCCTACAACCCCAAGAGGCAAGCCTCTTGGTTTGGGCTAATTCCGTTTCGCTCGCCGCTACTCAGGAAATCGCATTTGCTTTCTCTTCCTCCGGGTACTTAGATGTTTCAGTTCCCCGGGTCTGCCTTCAGTACCCTATGTATTCAGGTAAAGATACTGTTCCATTACGAACAGTGGGTTTCCCCATTCGGAAATCTCCGGATCAAAGCTTACTTACAGCTCCCCGAAGCATATCGGTGTTAGTCCCGTCCTTCATCGGCTCCTAGTGCCAAGGCATCCACCGTGCGCCCTTTCTAACTTAACCGTTAAAAAAGATCTTACAGATGCTTTGAAAAAAATTAATTGCCTTCTATCTATTATCTAGTTTTCAAGGAACAAAGCAGAAAGAATCCATCACATCGTGATGCTTGTCTTTCCTATTTGAATGAATTACTCATTCAAAACTGAACAAAACAAAAGCGCTCTCGTAATTATCCTTAGAAAGGAGGTGATCCAGCCGCACCTTCCGATACGGCTACCTTGTTACGACTTCACCCCAATCATCTGTCCCACCTTAGGCGGCTGGCTCCATAAAGGTTACCTCACCGACTTCGGGTGTTACAAACTCTCGTGGTGTGACGGGCGGTGTGTACAAGGCCCGGGAACGTATTCACCGCGGCATGCTGATCCGCGATTACTAGCGATTCCGGCTTCATGTAGGCGAGTTGCAGCCTACAATCCGAACTGAGAATGGCTTTATGGGATTCGCTTACCTTCGCAGGTTTGCAGCCCTTTGTACCATCCATTGTAGCACGTGTGTAGCCCAGGTCATAAGGGGCATGATGATTTGACGTCATCCCCACCTTCCTCCGGTTTGTCACCGGCAGTCACCTTAGAGTGCCCAACTGAATGCTGGCAACTAAGATCAAGGGTTGCGCTCGTTGCGGGACTTAACCCAACATCTCACGACACGAGCTGACGACAACCATGCACCACCTGTCACTCTGTCCCCCGAAGGGGAAAGCCCTATCTCTAGGGTTGTCAGAGGATGTCAAGACCTGGTAAGGTTCTTCGCGTTGCTTCGAATTAAACCACATGCTCCACCGCTTGTGCGGGCCCCCGTCAATTCCTTTGAGTTTCAGCCTTGCGGCCGTACTCCCCAGGCGGAGTGCTTAATGCGTTAGCTGCAGCACTAAAGGGCGGAAACCCTCTAACACTTAGCACTCATCGTTTACGGCGTGGACTACCAGGGTATCTAATCCTGTTTGCTCCCCACGCTTTCGCGCCTCAGTGTCAGTTACAGACCAGAAAGTCGCCTTCGCCACTGGTGTTCCTCCAAATCTCTACGCATTTCACCGCTACACTTGGAATTCCACTTTCCTCTTCTGCACTCAAGTTCCCCAGTTTCCAATGACCCTCCACGGTTGAGCCGTGGGCTTTCACATCAGACTTAAGGAACCACCTGCGCGCGCTTTACGCCCAATAATTCCGGACAACGCTTGCCACCTACGTATTACCGCGGCTGCTGGCACGTAGTTAGCCGTGGCTTTCTGGTTAGGTACCGTCAAGGTACCAGCAGTTACTCTGGTACTTGTTCTTCCCTAACAACAGAACTTTACGACCCGAAGGCCTTCTTCGTTCACGCGGCGTTGCTCCGTCAGACTTTCGTCCATTGCGGAAGATTCCCTACTGCTGCCTCCCGTAGGAGTCTGGGCCGTGTCTCAGTCCCAGTGTGGCCGATCACCCTCTCAGGTCGGCTACGCATCGTCGCCTTGGTGAGCCATTACCTCACCAACTAGCTAATGCGCCGCGGGCCCATCTATAAGTGACAGCGTAAACCGTCTTTCCATCTTCTCTCATGCGAGAAAAGAACGTATCCGGTATTAGCTCCGGTTTCCCGAAGTTATCCCAGTCTTATAGGCAGGTTGCCCACGTGTTACTCACCCGTCCGCCGCTAATCTCAGGGAGCAAGCTCCCATCGATTCGCTCGACTTGCATGTATTAGGCACGCCGCCAGCGTTCGTCCTGAGCCAGGATCAAACTCTCCGAAGAAATGTTTGACTTGCTCATTTGCTTTTTTGATAGTGTGTGCTCACTAAAAATTTAACGTTGGCGCTTTGTTTTGTTCAGTTTTCAAAGAGCAATTTGTTGTAGGTTTTTTCAACTAATTCATCTTAACATAACGTTGAATAGTTGTCAACTTCTACGAAGTATTTCTTTTGTAAAAATCGCTCATTAATTAGGCGACTTCATTATCATACTGCTATTTTTCTTTAGTGTCAACATTTAATCCGTAAAATAAGAATCTCTAATAACACTTTCCTCTTGAAACCCTCTTGTTAATGAATACAACAAAACCACCGTACGTGTTTCATCATTAAATTAATCAACTGGGATGCACTATACTGAAGATTTTATCAAAACATGCCCTTATACTATTTAATTGGATTATTCTTTTATAAAAAAGATTGATCATTTTAATGTTCCTTAATCAACTAACGCACCCGTTAGTTTAAGTGCATTTCTTCACAATCTTCGCTATATATAATAGAATTATGATAATAAAGAAAGGATGTTTACTATCAAAACTATTGCAAATAACTTCAAAAACATCTTATTAGTTATTTTTTTCGTAGTTTGCGTTGTTAATGTTTTTAGTGATAATGAACAATTTAATATAGCTACTAATGTGGCTGCCATGATTTTTATTAGCATAGTCGGATTAATTAACAGAATATATGCAAAAAAAGAAGTGTAATCGCAAAAATAAAAAGGAGCTGAAAAGCTCCTTAGGCTGTCGAGAAACCCTCGATAACCTCTATTTTTTTCTGTTTGATTCATCCATAGTAGATATTTCATATAAAACTAACCTGCCCCTTTAGCTGCATAAGAAAAAGCGATCATTCTTAATGAAGAATCGCACCCGTTAATTGAATAACTTATCTTGGTTAAAGTCCTTCTAATTGGTTCAATAGATAATCACATAGTTCCTTATGAATTGATTGTCTTTTTAAATTTAAGATAAAGTGTTTTACATTTATTTCTTTATCAGCAAAGATACAGTTCAAGTAATGTTTGAACTCTGAGATACTTGGTAATTCAGTTTTGTATATCTCGTAGGTGTCAATTTGATAGGTTTTTAACAACGTCTTTAACGATTCATCATCTTTGTTTAACTCGTGATAACTATGGTAGATATTATCACTACCCTCGTTTAGACGGTAATCGAAAGCTAATATTATCTTCATTAAAGCATTGACTTGAGTTTCCTCGAATTCATTATCCAAAGCATACATAAAAAAAGGAAATTCATCGCCATTAACCATAAATTTAAGTAGTTTAATTTGATATTTTAATTGCCTGATTTCTTTCTCAATATTCATTTCTTCACCTCGCTTATCATATTAACATAAATTGGATAATTATTTTCTTATGGAACTAACCTGCCCCGTTAGTGCCATAAGAAAAGGCTGCCTCAGCAACCTTCCTTATTGAAGTAAAGCAACCGTTAGTTGAGGATGCTAAACTCAATAATTTTCTTTTTTCCAACGTTTATATTCTACAAACTCTAAAAAACCATAAGCCGTTATCATTGATAAAATGGGGACAACATAATACTTCGGAGGTCCAAATATAAAGATAACAACAATGAAACCTGCAATAAAAAGTGCAGTATTTAAAAGATATGATTTCTTTCGATATTTTAAATAAAGTTTTACCTTATCCATTACTTTTCCTTTCATGCCAAACATATTCACTAATATTTTTTGTTATCTTTCTTGAACTATTCTGCCCCGTTAGTGCCATAAGAAAAAGGTTGCCGCAGCAACCTCGATTATTTAATAAAAAAATCCTTTAGCTGAAGAAAATACAATACTGTCCCTTTGTTAAAAATACCCCTCTTTTAATTCAAAGTTAAATTTTCATAATCTGTTATAGTTTCAAATATTAACTTAGAGTCATCTTTGTTTAATTCCATATAATCATTTCCGTCATTTTTCGTTAATTGTAATTTATCTTTTTTGGGACTAAGCCAAACTGAATAAACTACTATTTTTTTTCCTCTTTCATGTTTATTAAAATAAAATTTATAATCTGGGTTACGTTCATTATCCAAATTCAATTCTGATTTTTCCCAGTCTGGTTTGTTCAGTATTTCCATTACTTTTTGTGTTTTGTTACTTTCAAAATGCTCTTTATAAGCTAAAAATGTATAGTTTTTACCTGCGTTTTTTTGAATAGAAATAACTTGTTCATTCTTATTTGAACAACCAGATAACAGTATTAGAACTATACAAATACTAATAAGAAACCTCATCAAATCCTCCTGTACTTCTGAGATGTGAATTATACATTCCTTATTTTACTTTTAAATGGTCAAAAGTAACATATAATCTTTCTGCAACTAAACTGCCCCTTTAGTTCCATAAAAAAAAGCTGCCTTAAAGACAGCTCCGATCTTCAGCTAACGCACCCGTTAGTTTAAGTACAAACCTTCACAATCTTGCTAACCTGTATTTTAATCGCCAATTGCTACTATTAAATTGTTTTTCAGTAATGCTTCTTTGCAAAGTTCGATTAATTTTTCAGCAAATTGTTTTATTTTTTGCCCGTATAAATTATCTGTTTTGTATTTAATAACTATACCCTCGCAAATGTTTACTAACTGATTTATTTCTTGCGTTGAAAATATTTTATCACCATATTGGTCTAACCCTATAAGCAAATCGAAAGGTCCCTTTTCCCTATATCTTTTACCGTATTCTTCCTTAATCTGAAGATAACCCTGCAACTCTTCATTAAATTTAACGGATTCTTCTAAGTATTGTGTTTCTTTTATTGTATTTCCAATAAAGAAATCAAGTCCAACATCATTATCCATTCATTGTCCGCCCTTTTCATATTTTAATGTTTTTCATATTATATCAGTCTTTGTTGAACTAACCTGCCCCTTTAGTTCCATAAGAAAATGAACTGCAAAAGCAACTCCCTTATTAAAGTAAAGCACATTATGGGGTTAGTATAGTTTCATGGACACATTATAGTTAGGTCCTTTATAGTCCGTCGGCTCGATTTGTATAAAACATTGATAGCCGTAATTAGGTTAAATAGCTTTTCTGATTAGCCAGTTTTGATAAAGAAAATAAAAATAACTAATAAAATACAAACCAATTAAAAAGAAAAAAGACACCTTATTCATATAACCTAGTAATGCTAAAAATAATAAACCAATACCAAATAAAATGGACATAAAATCAAAGGCTTTAGACTTTGCAAATTGATTGATTTTTATATTACGCTCATCATTTTCTTCAATCTCTTGTGCTTTAGTTTTAAATCTTTCACTTGAAATAGATGTTACTCCAGAAAAGGTGAGAAAGACCCCAGTAAAAATAATAGCTATGGAAACTAGATCCGGACGGATAAATATGGAACGAATCTCATTTGCCACAGGAAAAGTTACGAATATTCCAAATGATATTAAGACAATTCCACTGAAGGTTAAAATCCAAAGTGCCTTATTTTTCATTATTTATTTCCTCCTCGTAGATAAAAATTTCTTCAATGCTTAAATTAAAATAACGTGCAATCTTAAAAGCTAGAATTATTGAAGGGTTATATCGCCCATTTCCTAAAGACCCAATCGTTTGTCTAGATACCTCTAAGGCTGCGGCAAGTTCCTCCTGTTTAACTCCATGCTGTTTTCGGATTATTTCTAGCTTATTTTTCAACTAACCACCTCTAATACGGAAAGTAAACTTTCCATAAAATTAACATAAAAAGGTATATATGTAAAGTTTACTTTCCATAAAAAAACAAATAACATAATCACTCTTAAAGGAACCAATCAAAACTAAAACCCCTTGTCGGCCAAGGGGTTTTCTCATCTTAGAAATAATCGTTTATGCCGTAGCTTTGAAACAAAGTTTAATCATTTTTGTGTTCCTAAATGAACTAACGCACCCGATAGTTTAAGTACATTTCTTCACAAACTTATATTAATTCGCAACTAAGATTTAAGAACATAATTGATAAATTCTGTTTTTGCTTTAGTGTACGCTTCACGATCATTGCTATATTTTTTTGCTAAATTTCTTTTAAGAATAGCGTATTCATCAATAAACTGCTGATTAGTCCGTAATAACTCACGAAAAAGTAGCTGATTATCCCACCGTTCTTCTCCCTCAAGTAAAATATGTAAATGTACTACTCGTTTGTCGTTAATTACTTTCACAAAAAATCTTTGCCAAGGTCGATTGTCTAAGTTAGGTGGTACATAATTCCAGTCGTGATTAGCTAATAATGAAGATATTTCTTTTATTTTTTGAAATGAATCAATTTTAGCCATTAAATCAATGATTGGTTTAGCTGGTAAATTTGGAATAGATGTACTGCCATAATGTTGAATTTCCGTTATGCCGAAAGTTGAAAGGAGATTATGAAGAAGTGCTTTTTCCTGATTACCTTTTTCTACCCACTTGGGATTTGGTTCGACAATGTCTATTGTCTCATTAGCCCAAACCGGCCATGTGCTTTCATCATGAATATCTTTCATTTTACTCTCCCTCAAGATTTTAATTTTTTCAGTTTCAGAAAAATCTTTGTACTTGCATTCTTTTACAAACCTGCCTCGATAAAAGAAAAAGCAGCCTTAAAGACAGCTCCGATCTTCAGCTAACGCACCCATTTCTTGAATAAGAAAAATTGCTTATGTGTTTATTTTCCACCTAAATCTTTGAGTTGTTTTTTTATTTCTTTAAGTTCGGACCGAAAAGCCTTAACTTCTTTAGAATTGTCAATCCCACTACTAATGGCATATTGAACAATAAAAAATAGAATAACTAAACCAACAAAGCCGTAAAAGATTGAAACTATAATACCCATAATTTTAGCTCCCCTAATAAAATTCATTAATTTAACGTTACCATAAATTAGTAAAATTAGTTGAACTTTTAACATAGCTCTTCTTCAAGTAACCTGCCCCGTTAGTTGAACAAGACTGTGTTTTTACCGCATATCATGTTCTCTAAAAATCAGTTTATATTTCGGCTTAAAATCAATTTCTATTGTTTGTTGGGAATCCTCATTCAGAACCGTTAAAAGTACACTTGAAAGTTCCTTTTTGTCTGCTGTAATCTCAAATTTGTCAACTCGTTTTAAATCCAAAAGTGATAACAATTTATTTGAAGTCGGTTGGGTTACTTGTATTTTTACTTCACCGTAAGATGGAGAAAGTGTAACAATAAAGTCTTCCTCTCCATTAGAAAATTGATATGTTGCTTTATTATAATAAAATGGTAAATCTTTCGCAGTGGTATCAAATAATGTAGGTTCACACTCAAACAACGAAAGAAATTCGTTTTCTTCTGGGAATACATACACTCAACATCAACACCTTTCAACTCCCATTTTAACATTTTCTTGTTGAGCTAACCTCCCTCAATAAACTAAACACAATCTCACGATTGCTCTAGAATTCTTAGGATTTCATAGTCATATCATTAACCGTTATCTATGTAAGCTCGGCATTACTCCTCAAGGATAGGGATTTATCGAAAAAAGTGTATGCTAAACTAGCCAATTATAGGAAAAAATTGGTTTAATCAATGTTATGATCGCACTTTTGGATATCCACATGTCTCATGGAGGTCAACCCTCCCATGTCTCACAGAGTCGATGCTCCTACATTCCTTCGTTCAACCTTTCCATGAGGTGGATGTCGGTCATGCTGCCCCACAGGATCTAAGTCCTCACGTTAGTTGCTTTGCCGACTAATCCGTGCTTCACTTTTAAATGAGTGTTAATTAAATGACTTGTAACCTTAAAATTCAATAATCTATGCGACTGTTTGATGTGCTACAAATGTTTCCATATGAGGGATATCCTTTAACATCTTATCTTCTTGAAACGTAAATTGTTTTTTACCGATTGAAAACAGAATTCGAATAAGCTTGTTACACAAGGCTATCAGAGATTGCATTTTCTTTAAGGGATTGTGAGAACGTGTTGTGTAATAGATATGAAGGGCTTTAAAAGCCTTGTTCTTTGCCACCAGTATCATGGATGCTCGGAATAAGAGAGCCCTCAATTTCTTTCGGCCCCGTTTGGTAATCTTGGTCTGACCTTTGTGCTTTCCGGATGTGTTCTCTTTTAAACTTAAACCTGCTAATTTTACAATTTGGCGAGGATGTTGATAGTCTCTGAGGTCGCCGACCTCTGCGAAAAAACCTGCTACTGTATCCCGACCAATCCCTGACACCTCTAACATCTGTGTGACACCTGGGATATGGTCTAATAACTGATCTAATTGATGATCTAATTCTTCGAATTTCATTTGAATAAAATCATACTTCTCTAGTAAAGCTCTCAACTCTAATTTCGCCATAGCTGCCCCTTGACGAATACCAATCGAACGATTGGCTGCTTCTTTAAGTGCTCGTATCTTCTTTAAGCCTATACTGCGTTTTACCACTTGTCTTAAGGAAAGTAAGAGCTCTTCATCCGTATACTTTACAAGTTCATGTGGCAAGGCTTCTAGCTTTAGAAAATGAATAGCTGCCTTGCCTTCCCAACTTTTGAACACCGTCAAAAATTCGGGAAAGTAACGATCAAGCCAGTTATGAACTTGTCCCTGAACGACCTGTAAGTCAACGTTGAGAAGATCGCGAAGTTTTTTGGCCACTCTGAGTTCTGCATAAATTCCTTGTGGAATTGTTGGTTCGGCGTATCTTCCGTCTTTGACTAACTGTGCTATGACTTTTGCATCTTTCACGTCATTCTTTGTAGGTGAATTATCGTCTAATTCTTTACTTCGTTTAACATGTAGTGGATTGACAGATACGAACTTAATATTATTCTCTTTCAGGAGATGAGCTAGATTTAACCAGTAGTGACCGGTTGGCTCCATGCCTACAATCACTTGATTTAACTTACACGCTTTAACTAGGTGGTTAATCCAATCTAGAAACGAATGAAATCCTGCTTTCGTATTTTCAAAGAAACACGTTTTACCCAATTCCATTCCTCTATAATCTTGTGCTCTCGCGACATGATTGTGTTTGGCGATGTCTACTCCGACAATTAAGGTTTCAAAAGTAATTTGAGTGATTTTATGATTTTGGTTATAATTCATTTGAGGCCTCCGATAGATGTTTTTGTCCTTTTTAGCTGGCCAGCTCAGGACACATTCATCTTATCAAGAGGTCTTTTATCGTTCAAACCTCATTTTCAGTTATTACAGGAATGCTGCCCCGTTTGTTCAATAAGAAAAGCGATCCTTATTAAAGAATCGCGCCCTTTTATGGAATAATCATTGTGAAAATCCACTTAAAGTTTAGCTGGGACACTTTATTGACAAAAGTCATAGATTTATTTATTTTTATTTTCTAATTCCTCAACTCTCCTTTCCATGTTCTTTATTTTTTTGATTGAGTGAAGGGCGAGCCCTAAAGCTATTCCACCTAAAGTGAATGCTGGAAAAACAAAAAAAGTAAACAATTCCATATTTTAATACCTCCCTAAAACTACTAAACAATCTGGCCCAATTGTTGAATAAAGGTCAAACAGCACTCTTCAACTATCCTGCCCTTTAGTTCAATAAGGCTTATTGTAGAGCTGACACATATTGTGACGTTAAAAGAGTAACTATCTGGTTTTTTTCTTGTTTTTATCCCGAAAATAAGAAATAAGTGCGTCAGCTATAGTAACCAAAATATAAAAAAACTCTAGGAATAGATTTAACAATTAACCAACTCCTTTTAGGTTGATACTTGGTTGTTTAATTATGGCTAATTTTTAATAAATCTTTATAAACAATTTTATGGATTTGAGGTTGTTATTATGAAGATTTGCAGTAGGGAATTTTGAGTTTAATGAACAGTTTGAATACACTATGCTTGTTGAACTAACCTGCCCCGTTAGTTCCATAAGAAAAAAGCTGTCTTAAAGACAGCTCCGATCTTCAGCTAACGCACCCGTTAGTTCATTAGTTGATAAGGAGAAATGAAAATAAATTTAAAATAAAGTGTTAACTTTTTTCTATCTTGTACGTCTTATTTACGGGAGGACAGCGATGAACAATTCGAAGAAAATTCAAGAATTAAATGCCGAACTTAATATTGTTTATCGTTATCTACGTAAATTAGGAGTCTCACATGAAGATGCTGAAGATATTGTTCAAGAATCAGCCTATCGATTTCTTCTTTACTACGATTCAATAGATATATCTAAGACCCGGAGTTGGTTAATACGTGTAGCTTTAAATTTTCACCATGACCAATACAGAAAGCTTAAACGAGAGGAACTTGATTTAAACCAAGAACAAATAGCTTTGTTATCTAAAGATTTACCAGAAGAAATAATATTACAGAAAGAACAGCGTTCAGAAGTTCAAAAAGTGTTATTAAAATTAAAGCCACAATACAGAGAGATGATTCTATTAAAGTATCAGCGGGATCTAAAATATGAAGAGATATCCAAGTTACTTGATATGAGTATTGGGATGGTAAAAACCAACCTATTTAGAGCGAGGAAACAATTTGTCAAATATTATAGGAGGAATAACAATGAGTGAAAAAAACACTACTGATGAGATTGATTTTACTAGTAAATCTTCTTTTCAAAATGTAATGAAAAAGGCTAAAAGAAAACAAACTGTTAAATATTTCATAATAACAACAATTACAACAATATTTTTGTTAGCAGTAATTTATATAGGGAGTCAACAGATAATCGAAAAACGTATATCTAATGATGATTCATTAAATTATAGTCTAATTCACGGAGCTAATACTTATGCTGGAAGTGCAAGTCCTTCCGATTCAAATCTTTTTAGTTATACTCAGGAAATAGCATATGAGAAGCAAATTGGGGATAGAGTCATATTGTGGGATACAGATAGTGTAACAATACCGTTATTTGGAAAAAGAAGGATTAATGAAAGTGGTATTGAAACAAAAATATTTAGTGAAAGAGAAAAAAGGTACGTAAATTTTAATCAGCTTAATGGAGAGAGAGAAATTGAATTTTACTTCCCGCAACTTACATATACCTATCTTCCAAAGGAGATAACTGCTGCGACAGAATTAGGTAATAATAAGATAGTAGAAGTAGCTCTATCATTTAAAAAGCCTCTAACCCTTCATGAAGCATCAAAGATCCTTGGAACAGATAATGTTAATTGGTTGTGGGTAGACACATCTACTGATGCTCAAGTAAAGGAGTATAAAAAGGAAGCACTTATGAAAGAAAACGAAAGACATGCTATTACACAAGGTGGAGGATCTGCATATGGTTTTGAAGTAATGGATTCGGATTTTGAAATAGGAGGACAATTCTTTCTAAATATCATTAAAACGCTTAGTTTGGAGGATGGAAACTATCAAAGCAAAGTAAAGAAATTAGCTAATAGTATTAATGAAAAGTCATCACCAAAAGTTAGCGATATTCGTATTAGTGGAGCTGTAGTTACAGGGACACCAAAAGAGTTAGAACGGTTTAATAATATAGATATTATTAGAGCCTCTCTTATTGGGGCTACTGTTGATATTTATTAAATTACACACTTTTAACTAAGATAACTTAGTTGAGGAGACATATTAAAGGATCTTCCAATGGAAGATCCTTTTTCAATAAAATCGATCTCCTATGTAAACTCGCATAGTATTTTTGATCAACGCCTTTGGCACTCTTCTTGAGCTAAACTGCCCCGTTAGTTCCATAAGAAAAGACAGCCTCAGCAACCTGCCTTATTGTAGAGTTGACACAAACTGTGCGATATATCTCTAAAATAGAGGTTTGGAATAATCCATTCCTTTTTCACTAAACTTTATGCACCTTGTGTGAGTATACCGATAATGTTATATACGATTGGGAACACAAATAAAACGATGTTAAAGATTATCCCAACCAATGAAAGTTTATCCCGATTCATTTTATATCCTACAAACCCTAATGCAGCTCCTATAGGACACAAGATAAACGGAAACACGAGTGGCATTCCTTGAATTTTCAACAATACGATATCAAATAAAAAGTTAATGATCAATAATGTTAAAACAGACGGGATTAGAATGGATATAAGTCCAGGTATTTTTTGCATAACAATTGCTCCTTATGAATTAGATTATAAAAATTTGTGCCCTTAAAAAAATTAACACTACCGTATTTTAACAATAATAAGAGTTTGCTTGAATATCAAACCACACAGTACGAATACACTGTGCTTGTGGAACTATCCTGCCCCGTTAGTGGCATAAAGAAAAAGCTGCCTTATAGACAGCTCTGATCTTCAGCCTAAGACACCCGATAGTTGAAGAAGGGTATTTTTTTCTCTATGAAAAGAAGAAAAATCGCACATTAAAATCCCTATTAAATATAAACAAAGAAATAAGCCGCGATTTCTCGTAGCTTATCATCTGAAGATTATTGTTGGAATTTCAGTGAATTCTCACCAAACATTTTTTTAACGTAGTTTTCCTCTTGTAAAAAGCCTTTCTTCCCTACTTTATCGCCTTCATATTTACCGTAAGGCTCGGATAAGAAACTTACTAGGCTTTCTGCATCTTTATCAACTTGGTCAAAATTACCTTCGGCCCATTTATCTAACATTTTTTCATATCCGTCAGTTTTAGTAAGACGACTGATTTCAATAGAGTCTAATTGATTTTTCAAGTATTGGATGTTGCCTTTAGTCATTTGAGCTCTATTAATAGAATTAGGATCAACACCTCTAGGAGTTTCCGATTCTCCACCGAAATTAACTTTTTGAAGTGTCATTTCTATCATTCTAGCGATGACATCTTCTTCGTGGTTAACTTTACCGATTTCCTTTTGAGCTTTTTGAAGTTCTTCACTACTAAGTTTGTAATCAACTTCTGCAGTTTGAGTATTTTCAGCATCTGCTACAATTTTGCCGTTGGGTTCAGCTTGAGCTTCTGCGATAGGGCTGTTATAAGATAGAGAAGCGTAAGTTCCAAAAGCTAATAATGCTGCGCCAAGTGTTCCATACATAATTTTCTTTTTCATAATAAATTCCTCCAGATTGCACCTTGATTATTCATGCTTCGTTTTAGTTACTTCCTCTTTTGGGCAAAGTTTACATTTACTATCATAACAGATACCTTAACTATTATCCTTGAATTTTTCTATTTCCTATGGGTTTTGACGACTTTTCCATTTCCCATTGCCTTTTGTTTTTTGTTGCTGAAGACGTTGTTGTTACTTCTGCATTTCTCTTCCTTCCTGTTCAAGACCTTGTGTGGTTCTGGTACAAATTGAAAAGTTTCCAAGCTTAATGAACTAACCTGCCCCTTTAGTGCCATAAGAAAAAGGCTGCCTTAAAGGCAGCTCCGATCTTCAGCTAACGCACCCGTTAGTTTAAGTACAATCCTTCACAAGGCTTTCAATTGGCAATTGGGTACCCATCTCTTATAGCTCTAACTATGACTTCATAATCCTCCATGTCATGCTTTTGGGCGATTTGAGCCAAAGAATAGGCTAGTTCATTCCGTTGTTCTTCCTCTATCGGCACATGGACTTTAATCTTTTTGTTATCTGGATTGACTCCGAGCGCTCTAATATCATATTGATTAAATACCTTATTGCTTTCTTCCATGAATGCTCGGCTCTGCTCTTCCTTTTTCTGATTGTCTAAGTAATCATAGACTACAAAAAGTAGATACACGGCCATCAGCACACCTAACCCTAGAAAAACCCGTTTTTTTAATTTCTTCACTTTATATCTCCTTGTCCAAAATTCTGTCTCTTTTACATCCTTTTTAACTTTATCATATTTATCTATCTGTAGAACTATCTGGTATTAAGATGATCAAAAGCGACATAAAATAGGCTTCTCTCTTATTAAACTACCCCGTTAGTGCCATAAGAAAAGGCTGCCGCAGCAACTGCCTTATTGAAGTAAAGCACCTGTTAGCTTAAAAATCCGTTATATTTATCCATTATCTAAATCATCATCAAGAAAAGACTTTTTATCTTCTTTAATTCCATACTTCTTTTCAAGAAATTGACCAATTATTGAACTGTTAATACCTTTCCTTACTGCTGTTTCTATAACTATATATAGAATAAATATCCCAACAATATAAAAAACAATAGGTATGATACCCTCCACCAAAAATCCCCCAAACAAATAATCAATTATTCCCTTTATTTTACCAGAAAACCCACATTTCTTGTTGAAGTAACCTGCCCCGTTAGTTCCATAAGAAAAAGCTGCCTTAAAGACAGCTCCGATCTTCAGCTAACGCACTCGCTAGTTAATTAAGAAACCCTGTATGGAAACAAAGAAAAGAAATAAAGAGACAACAATGCTCATATACCCCCAAAATCTTTTTCTATCCTTTTGAAGTTCGGCTAATCCAGTCACTAACATAGTTGCCCCCAAGAACAACATAGAATACGGCATCAACTCAAAATTTTCAGTAATTAGCTGATAGGCTGATAAAGCAATAACAATTATCGCTAAGGTAACTCTAACTATTTTCAAGAATATATTTCCCCCTAAGAATTAAGTCGGTACAATTTGAAATTTAATCATACCATTTACACATTTTCATTTGTGTAGAAAATGGAAATTCCTTCTTTAACTATCCTGCCCCTTTAGTTCCATAAGAAAAAGAGCTGCCTAGGCAACTCCCTTATTGAAGTAAAGCACCCGTTAGTTCAAGGAGAATAATAAATTATTGTGTAGTATCTTGTATAATATTGATAACCAATACTTGTGGTAACATCACCTTTATTAAACACTAAAGCATTTGATATCTCGTTTCTTTCTTCGAAATCCCAGCCTTCCTTTTCCATCATTTTAATGAAAGGCTTCATTTCCCCACGTTTTACTAAATATCCGTAAATCCCCCCCACTTCCTCTGTTCCTTTTACTTCAGTAATTTCTTTATCCTGAATAATTATTTTAGATATAGCTACAGCAAAAGGTATAGGGTTTCCTTCCTGAAATATCACATCTCTTTTTTGAATTATAAAGATGGAAAATAGAATTAATATTAGTACTATTATTCTAAATGCTTTCGATTTTAACAAATAAACTACTCCCAACTCTCAAGTTATTTAGTCCCATAGGATAAGTTTAACATTATTAATTAATTTGGAATTAAACAGAGTTTGGAATATTTTTCATTAAGCAAGCCTACCCCGTTAGTGCCATAAGAAAAAGGCTGCCGGCAGTAACCCCTGTTAATGAACTAAAGCACCCGTTAGTTCTTTAAGAACACTTTATTTAACTAAACTCAAATTCATTTAATATTTCCTCTGAACCATCTACTTTAATAGTAGTAACTTTTTCATCCATTGTTTTACCGGTAAAATACCAAAAACGATTATTCCCCTTTACTTCAATGATTTCTGCTTCATCATTTCCGACAAGGACCTTTGAAATTGAGGGGTCTGATATTGCCCCAGAATAAATGTATGGAGCTGTATCCATTACTGACCACTTTTGAGGTGTCTCCCATTCTGTACCTCTTGTTTTTCTCCATTCCCATTTCCTATCTATTTTCTCCATGTAAGCTATGTATATCTTTTTATTGTCTTCGGTAGTAAAGACAGCAAGAGCATTATTTTCATTTTCCATTTTTTGAATCAGCGAATATTTTCCTTTACCCTCCATTTCGTTCATTTTTGACTGAAAGAAACTATCGAAGGACTGGTCTTTTGAACACCCAAATAATATAAACATCAGTACAATAAATAAACAATAAAATTTTTTATTCATTATCAATTTCCCCTTAATGAATGTATATACCATACGCGTACTATTTTAATTTAATTTACCATTTAATCCCGTGAGATTCTTGCTGAACAATTCATTATCTGTAGTCCATCCCAATTTAACCCAGAAACACTTTGCAGAACTAACCTGCCCCTTTAGTTCCACAAGAAAAAGGTTGCCGTAGCAACCTCAATTATTGAAGTACAAGTCCTCACTTATCTATTTTTTATTATGTTCAGGTGTCAGTAGGTTATGATTTCCTTAAATAATATGTTGTTTAGCGAGTTGCTTCTCTAATATTTGAGTCTCCCTATATTCCTTTGCTTCTGATATCATTGTAAATTCAATAAAAGCGTTTTGATTTTGATGAACAACTTTTTTTTACTTCATTTTTATTTTCATAATTCTTAATTAATTATTTTATTGTCTTTATTGAAAATTTTTATAGTAACTGGTTCACCCTCAACTATTGTCTTTATTTCTTTAGATTGTAAAAATTCATTTATAGTATTTTTAAGTGTCTTAATTGATTCCCTAGATTTTGAATCTGTACTATCTATTGAAGTATAGATTGAAAAAGTTAGAGAATCCGTGGTATACCCAATACTTGTTACCTTAAATTCCTTTTTAGACAATAATCCTTCTTCAAGAATAGGTGCAATTTCTGCACCTTTACCAGCTTTTATTACTTCCACTTTAGTATTGGCTATTTTAATATCATAATACTTATAAGTACTATTATTGTTAGTTATTTTTCGAGCTTCCTTTTCTATTTCATTCTGTGCTTGTTTGTGATTTTTTACAGATAAGTTTAAATTTATTAATATTGCCTCTTCTGATGGATCAATACTAATATTTATATCCTGATATCCTAATTTATTTAAATTATCTTCTAACTTGTTAGATAGATTTTCAATTTCTTTTTTTTCTTTTTGCTCAGAAACATGGGACTCTTCCTGAGTAATATTAATTGAATATGCATCAAAGTCTTTTGCAGCTAATAACTCTTTGATTTTAAGTTCTAACTCCCCTTTAGTATCATTGTAATAATCTTTAGGTCCATCCAGAACGATATATACTTCCTTTTTAGGGAGGTACCTTACACCTGAAGAACTCACTTGAATCCCTTCCTCATCAATAATTTGAGAGACTGAATCCAATATTGAATCTGAATGGAATATTTGATTCAAATATGGAATTTGAGATGCTATAGTTGCCATTGCAGGCGATATAAACGCAGTACTAATGAAAAGACCAACCATCATAATTGAAGCTAACGTTAAGTATGTAAATTTCTTTTTTTGACTCCAGCGTTTCTTAACGGGCTTCTTCTCAAACGAAGGTACCAAAGTTTGTGTCTCTTCCTTTGCTTGTATTATTCCTAATTTTACGAAATCATGTAATTCATTTGGAATATCTATCTTTTCTATTTCTTTTTTTATTTTAAAATCCATAAAAATCTGACCTCCTTGAATATTTCCGCATTTTTTTTAAGCTTTTATATAGTCCTGACTTAACTGTACTAATTGGTATATCTAGAAACTCGGATATTTCTTTAAAAGTGTAACCTTGATAATATTTTAATAATAATACCGTTTTTTCATCTTCATTTATTAAAGTTAATAAGTTTTGTAGAGAAATAGATAACGAAATATCGTTTTCTACAAAAATTGATTTTATATTTTTAGTTTCTATTGATATGATTTTTTTATTTTTTCGTAATAGATCAATAGCAGAATTTATTGCTGTTTTTATAATCCAACTTTTCAGTGAACTTTCCTTTTCCAAAGTTTCAAATTTCAAGTACGTTTTATAAGCAGTTTCCTGAACAATGTCTAAGGCATCTGATTTATTCTTGAGATAAACATAAGCAATCCTATACACATCCTTTTCGTATTGTTTAAAAAGTTTTAAAAATGCATCATCTTTATCTGTTGTATATTCATTATTGTTATCCATAAATACCTCCACTAATTTACAGCATGTACCCTTTTAAATGCATTTCTGTATAAACCTACGCATCCTTTTACATCTCCTAATTTTTGTACTTATATATAAGACGGATGATATTGACATTTGGTCTAAGTTTTTTTTCTTTTTTCTCCTTTTAAGCTTTCTTAGTGTACGATTTCCCATATAAAAAAGTAACCCTTCGTCTTGGAAGGGTTACTTTTTTATATGGGGAATATTCTTCTGTTACTTGGGGTCCTGCCGTCAAAACGCGGATAATATACGCTAAGACATTTTTTGGATGTAAAGAAGCGATTTTCCCTATGCTAGGGGTGAAATCGCTTCTTTGGTTCCTGTTTCACTAAAGCACCCGTTAGTTGAAGAAGAGCTAACGACTATCTAACAATATATTTAATTTTATTAATGCTTCATTTATTTCATTTCTTAGTTGTTGTTCAGAAATTTCAGATGAAGTCTCTTGTCCAGGAAGACATTCGTGCCAGTAACAATCTGCCGACTCAAACACCCCATTCAGTATTTCAAAATACGCCTCATCCAACTTATCATTCGCTTTTAAAAAAATTTCCATATAACGGGTTTGAAATTCATCTGCCGACATATTCCCCTCTAAAAAATCCACCATTATTTGCTTATATTTGTTTATGAACATTTTTATCCCCTTTCACTAGAGAATCCAAAGGTAAATTAGTGATATTATAGCATTCCTTATTCAACTAACCTGCCCCTTTAGTTCTATAAGAAAAAGCTGCCTTAAAAACAGCTCTGAGCTTCAGCTAACGCACCCTGTTAGCTGAAGAACTAGGATATTTCAGTTTTTCTTTTGTAAGAAGACAGAATCCCAAAACCAATAAATAGCAGCTGCTGCAAAACTAAAACCGTAATATATTTGGGTTTCAACTAAATATGTAGGTTCAACTCTAAATAACATTACATTAAATAAAAATACTGCTACAAAAGAAAGTACCGTGTAAATTAAAAGATAAAACACATCAAATTTTCTCGGGCGTTTATTAAATATAATCTGCAATGGTACTGCAAAAAGTAAATAAGGTATAACAACATAAAAAGAATAAATAATAACAGGCATTAACTGCAACCAAGAGGGTTCTCCACTAACTACAATTATAAAAACAGAAAAAGAGATACAAGACAAGAATAGACTAACAAAATAATAAGGTATTACATCGCTAATTTTCGATACTTTTTCACTTAATTTCCAAATCTCCAATTTTTCTCAACCTTCCAAATGTCATGTTACTTTTTTCCATAATAATATCATTTCTTCAACTATTCTGCCCCGATAGTTGCATAAAGAAAAAACTGCCTTAAAGACAGTCCCGATCTTAAGCTAACGCACGTGATATTTCACAAGGTCTAAATAGAGTTTTATCCATTAAGGGTTGAAACAGCAACAACGAATGAAAAGATTATTGCTAATATTGCATCTTGTCTCGTAGTTGTTCTTATCAGTGGCATCCAGCTAATCTTACCCATTTGGCTAACAAGTCTTGCAATAATAAAAAAGATAACAAAAAAACTAAAAAACGTTCCAACCATAATATCACCTAGCTTCATTTTTCTTTTATTGTAACATTCATCTTCAACTATCCTGCCCCGATAGTTTATTAAGAACAAAATAAAAAGGACCCTTGGTCCCTTAAAAATACTTTCTATACAAGTCTCTCCGCATTGCACCACTTAGATATGCATAAATTTTTGTGGTTTCACTTTTTTCATGGCCCATTAAACTTTGAACCACTTCTAGAGACGCTCATGAACCTATTATGCTATGCTATTTATAGACTTACAAAGGGGGAATTATGTACATGTCATTTTTTGATAAAATGAAAGCAAGCATCGGAATCGGTGCGGCGAAAGTGGATACAAAATTAGAAAAAGATTCATACAAACAAGGAGAAACGGTAAAAGGGAACGTGTTTGTCCTTGGCGGAAACACCCAACAGGAAATCAATGGGCTGTACATCCATGTGATGACACAGGTTTTGAGGGAACAGGATGACCGTAAGTATTTAGATGATGTTACCCTTTACAAAATAAAGGTTTCGGATGCATTCGTCATTGAAAAAGGCGAAGAAAAGGTGATTCCGTTTTCCTTGCAACTTCCGTACGAAACGCCAATCACGATAGGGGACGTGTCTGTGTGGATGAAGACGGAAATGGATGTGACGTTCGCATTGGACCCTAAAGATAACGATTATATAAACGTATTTGAAAATGAAACAGTCAGTAGCTTCCTAAAAGCAATCGAATCATTAGGGTTTTACTTGAACAAAGTGAAAAATGTACCCTTCAAACGTAGCAAAACGGGTGTCTTTCAGGAATTCGAATACAAGCCAAAGGGCGGTCCATTCCAAAGAAGCCTTGATGAGGTTGAAATCGGATTCGTCGCGGACGCTCAATCCGTAGATTTATTCATCGAAGTGGATAGAAAAGCAAGAGGACTTTCTGGGTTTTTGGAAAGTGCAGCAGGAATGGATGAATCCAAGATCCGAGTGCAATACAAACATTTCCAAAAAGAAAGTGTAGAAACAGCCAAGCAAGAACTAATGGATATACTATCCCGTTATTCTCGATAAATTGGATTTGCTTATCTGCCTTATATAAACCCCATACATCAGTTAAGATCATACCTGTTTCTCTCCAATCTATACCATATTAATAGACAGTATAGACAAAAGAAGAACTATTATACTAGATTAGTAGATTTTTCATTAAACAATAACACCTGATAGTTAAAGAAGAAAAACTGCCTTAAGACAGCTCCAATCTTCAGCTAACGCACCCGTTAAAGGAGTTGCCCTAACAACTCCTTTAAGAACAAAATTTATTTATTAGGCACTAATAATACTGTTTTTATTTTTAAAGTAAATAAACAAATTAAATATGCTTAACCCTAAAATTATAAGAAACAAATATGAGGAAATAACATCTCCTCCTAAATTTAATTCATCAGCTATGTATCCCATAATAATAAGATTAATACCAGAAACAATTATTGAAATTATTGAAGTAATACTAACTGTGAATCCATTAACGAGGTTGCTCCGTTTCTTTTGAGCCAATAAAATAATGGTAATAACAATTAAACTAATTATAAAAGTAATAAAAACTAATCTTAAAAAATCGTATATTTCCAACCCTTCCATAGTCATCCCCCTTATTATCCTTTCCCTATTAATTTTACCACAAAAAACCATTATCCTTATGCAACTAAACTGCCCCTTTAGTTCCATAAGAAAAAGCTGCCTTTAAGGCGGCTCCGATCTTCAGCTAACGCACCCGTTAGTTTAAGTACAAACCTTCACAATCTTGCTAACCTGCTCCTTTAGCTCCATAAGAAAAGGGCTGCCTCAGCAACCTTCCTTATTGAAGTAAAGCACCCTTTAGTAAAATAAGTTCAGCCAGATATTTCTGGTTGAAACCATTAATTCACCGTCGGTCCACCATTTGGCGAATAATTTAGCATATCTCCCACCGCCATCATACTTCTTAATCCCTTTTTCTTTTATCTAAACTATGTTAAATAATATTGTTGATTTCAAAAAAAAAAAGGGAAGCCCTAATTTATAGAAGTTCCCTTATTTCTTTAAAGCTCCCCGATTTTTGAAGATTAAAATTATTTGTCTGGATTTTGTAAAAAATCAATCATTTCTTCATAGTCATATGTTTTTAAAACCAAACCATTTTCATCGAACAAGATGAATGCAGGTTCTTTCTTTAATTCAAGTTTAGGGTATTGCTCATTCAATGACTCATAAGATGATGTATTTGTAACAGGTCCCACATTGGTTATGTTGTTGTCCTCTAGTAAATCCAATGAAATTTCTTTTCCAACAGCTTGTAGCGAATACCTGTGACCTTCACTAGGTAAAAGATTTGGATGAATTCGAGCGAAATCATCTTTTTCATTCGTGCACGCTACTAGCATTGATAAGATTAGAAATATTAAACTTCCATATATAATCTTTTTCATATTCAACTCCCTAATATTAATGTTTCATCAACAATTCTGCCTCTTTACTGAAATAAACAAATATCAACCATTTGGTAAAATATAGTAATTTAAGTTTATCATAGGTTGCTTCTGTTGAGAACAGGCAGCTATCAATAATCATTTTGCTTACCGTTGCATCATCATTTTGATGCATGATGCGGTCAAGGAATTGAAACCAACTCAAATAATGGTGGAGGTATTTTGTCTTTTAATCCCTTCCAACAGAAGAGATTAACCTTTCATTCTGTTTAATTATTGTTTGATTTTGATTTCACATTTTTGTGAAGTCAAATAAAAATAACCATTATCCTTGTTGAACTATCCTGCCCCTTTAGTTGCATAAGAAAAAGCTGCCTTAAAGACAGCTCTGATCTTCAGCTAACTCACCTGTTATTTGAAGAAGGATGTACTCGAATCAAGGTGTGATAGAGGGTCGTTGAGAATCACATTAATTACCTTCTGCTAAGTAATAAGGTGTTTCGTAACCTTGGCAACCAATGATAGAGTATTTGTTTCCTTCAACTAAAATTTTCTCGCATCCAAATGTGTTAATTTCTCCACTACCGTACTCATCTCTAGTGGTATCCTCAGTAATTTCAAGCTGCTCTCCGTTATATGTTAAATCAGTTAGTATTGGGTCTCCTTCCTTCGTGTAAGTAACCACACGAATACTATCCTTTTTCCCTGTTTCTGTATTCTTGATAAATTCTTTTAACTTAGTTTCGTTTTCAATATCACCATTATTTCTATTCACAATATCAGTATCAGAAGGAACAAATTTTTTTGAATCAGTCTCTATATTGGCACAACCAACTATAAGCAAAAACATTATGCTGACAGTTATAAAACTTAAATATCTTATCATAAACTCCCCCCTTTATTTATATGACGTTATAAATTGTTTTACGGTTTCACTTATGCAACCATTGTACGAAGACACAAAGATAAGTACATTGGGGACATGAATTTGAGTACATAGAGTTATTAATCCACTCAAAACCGCACCAGTTCAATCTCTAAACTGTTTTGAGATACAAAATCGGGTACATTAAAACAATACAGTCATACAAATTTATCTGTAAACACAAAGGGGAAGGCAATATCTATACCCTCCCCTTTTTCGAACAACATATATTTTTAATCTTCTTGCTTATTTTATAAAAAAGATTGATTATTTTTGTGATCCTTAATCAACTAACGCACCCGTTAGTTCATTAAGAAAAGCGTTTCTTATTAAAGAATCGCGCCCTATTGTTGAAGATTGATTATTTAATTCAACTGGTGTATATTGCAGAACTTTCATAAAGTGTCATATCATCAAAAAAAGGTTGGATATCTAAAAAGTACCTAACCTTTTTTTACCATAACGAGTATTATAGGCCCAGTGACAGGGTTATTGCTCTAATTGTCAGATGGTTTCCAATTACTAGAAAATAGTTCTTGCTAGTATCATGTAATTCACAACTCTGCAGCTTGCATAAGTTCGTATATTTTGCGAGTTGTATTTACATTCCTGATTGTTATTTGTTGATATGGCTTTGAACCAACGAGTTTAGTCATACCGGATTTGGTAATTTTTTTTTTTCAACCGACCATAGAATGGCTCCAGGAATGTATTTCACCGTATCAATTTCTGGTTTGATGACCAGCTTATTAAGCACTGACTCATCATCAATTTCATCCCATAAAAACAGCACATCGCTTCTCATCTGTTGGTCGTTCGTCCAAGACTCTGGAAGGGAGTGTATGACTTTTTTAACATCATCAAAACTACGGACTAAAACTTTGATTTGTAATCCGAAGTTTGTATGTATAGCCTCTTCTAAAATATGGGATATTGTTGTTTTTGATTGGCCATTCACTGTGAAAATAATATTACCTGAATTGATATATGTAACTACCGAGCTCATACCCACTCGTTCAAAAGCTTGTTTAAGCAACTTCATGTTAATTTTATTTTTCCCACCAACATTGATTCCCCTAAGCAGTGCGACATAGACCATGATAATCCTCCTATTAGTTTGCATTTTATATAAAACATTTGACGGATTAGAGCAAGAACTCTGTCACTCGGCCTTATAGACAGTTTTTATTTTGTCATATTTTATTTTTAAAATTTCTTAGATTCTCCATTTCTCCATTCACTATCACATCAATATGAGCAGAAATGATATCAATATCTAAATCCCACCATTTAATTTCCAGCAATTCGTTAATGATTTCTTCTGAGAAACGGGTATTAAGTTTCTTTGCAGGATTTCCTCCAACGATAGTGTAAGGTTCCACATCTTTTGTAATAACCGATTTGGCTGCTACAATTGCACCATCCCCTATTTTTATTCCAGGCATAATGACAGTATCCATTCCTATCCAAACATCATTTCCAATTATGGTATCACCTTTAAACGGCAACTGATCTAACGTTGGCGTATATTTCTCCCAACCGTGTCCGAAAATATTGAATGGGTAGGTTGAAAAACCATCCATTCTATGATTAGCTCCATTCATAATAAAGGTTACACCAGGTGCTATGGCGCAAAATTTTCCAATGACAAGCTGGTCACCGAAGAATTCGTAGTGATATAACACTTGATCTTCAAAAAATTCACCATTTCTTGCATCGTAATATGAGTATTCACCCACAATAATGTTTGGTCTAGTAATTGTATTTTTTATAAATTGCACGACGCGATTCCCTTTAATCGGATATTTATCTTTAGGATTGGGTCCATGTTGCTTATTTGATTCCATGGATATCCACTGCCTTTCAGGATTTTTATTATAAACTTAGCCGACCTATCTTATTGCATTCCTCAGCGAACCAAATGGCACCATCAGGTCCTAATACAATTCCATGAGGCTCCGCATTTTGTGTAGGAATTGGATATTCCGTAATTTCACCTTGCATTGTAATTCGGCCAATTTGATTACTTCCCCATTCAGTGAACCATAAAGCACGGTCAGGACCCGTTACTATTGCGTGTGGGCGAGCATTTGCAGTAGGGATGGTATATTCACTTATTGTTCCAGAGGTAGTAATTCTACCGATTTTATTTTCGTTAATTTCCACAAACCAAAGTGCATCGTCCGGTCCACTTGTAATACCTACAGGACCAGCATGTTTTGTTGGCAAAATGTAATTAGTCACTTCTCCGAGTATTGTAATCCGACCAATTTGATTACTCTGATTCTCAGTAAACCAGATGGCACCGTCAGGTCCAGCAACAATAAAAGAGGGATAGGAGCCAGGATTCGGTATATCATACTGAATAATTTCACCTGATGGTAAAATTCGCCCTATTCTATTTCCATTCATTTCGGTAAACCAAATGTCTCCATTGTGTCCTTCAGTTATTCCAAAAGGTGCTGAATTTGGACTCGGGAGAGTATATTCGATGATTTCACCTGTTACTTTCAGTTTTCCAATTTTATTCGCCCTATTTTCCGTAAACCATACATCACCCTGAGTTGTGGAGATTATAGATAGCACACCTGCATTGGGTGTAGGAACAACGAAATGAGTGACTTCACCGTTAACAGTCATTCGACCAATTTGATTTGCTTTATGTTGTGTAAACCATAGCGCACCATCTTTTCCAGCAGTTATTCCATAAGGGCCTGAATCTATGTCAAGAAGTTCGTATTCGTCAATTTTTATCCCCACCATAATCCTCCTTCCTCTTGTATAAAGTTCTTCTAGTAATTCGTTATAAAATGATTGAATTCCTGCGAAAAAGATCTTGCATACTCTATTCATATTAAGTTAACATAATTAATCTAACAGAAATTTCCCCCTCACAAACCCCCTTGGGCGCCAAGAACCTGTCACAATTTATTATTTTTTCAGGATTTTATCATTGTTAAATCAACGTTTGTGCACACTCACGCACCTGATAGCCGTATAAAAAAGTGGGATTTTATGCAACATCTTATTCAAGAAAATGGCCCGATTGCGGAACAAAAAAAATCCTTCATATCAATACAGGACTTTTGATCAAACTTTATTATAAATACCCTCCCAACAACTGCCCTCCAAGAAGTATGAAACTATCACACCAAGAAGAACATATAAAAAACTGTGTTAATCAAAATCATTCAACCTTCGTTCTTTAATTAACGTACATTATAAATTCTATTTCAAAAGCAGTATTCCTTGTTGAACTATCCTGCCCCGTTAGTGCCATAAGAAAAAGCTGCCTTAAAGACAGCTCCGATCTTTAAGCTAACGCACCCACATAAAATCCATTAGCGTAGGCTTTAAAGTAATTAAATTTTTATCCTCTAATATATTGAAGAATTTCATCTAATTGCGTGTCTTGTAAATCAAAGCTTAATTTAATTTCATGTTTTACTACTAGTTCATATTTTTCAAGAAGGTAACAGGGCGGCCTCGATGAAGAAAAAGCCCTATTTTTATTTCTATATCTTAAAAGCGTTTGACGCCACTAAAATTACCAACAAGTGTCATTGGTGCCTCTAGGTCGACTAGGAATAGCACAACGGTTGTATCCTTTGTCATTTGGATTGTTGTTAACTCTTCCGCGGTATCTGAAATTGCATCGCCTTTACGTAGGATTTTCCCATGCGCAGTAATTTCGCCGTCCATTACATACAGCCAAGGTGTATAGCCGGCCACAAACGGTAATATAAAGACTTCGTCTGTTTTTCCATGTACATCATAAACAATGATTTGCTGACGAAGTTCAAGTGGGGCATCTGATTCTGTTGGTCCTGCAATTAAACGCCATTCACTGACTTCTGGTAGTTGCATTTCCGCAAATTGAACGCGTGGCTCTAAATCCTTTTCCGATGGACGCATAAATACTTGGAGCATTTCAACTGGACCTGTTGGTGTTGATTCCTCATGGAAGAAGCTTTTCCCAGCACCCATTAGCATTTGCTTTGTTGGTGAGCAAGATTCTTTCAAGCCTGTTGAATCTTCATGTAGCATTTCGCCTTGCCACATATAACTTAAAATTTCATCATTTATGTGTTCATGCATACTTATCTTTGTACCCTGCCCGATTTTTGCGTGGTCAATTCGACTAAGTGGGCCAAATGCATGGTCCTCTTTTTCAAAGATCCCATCGATTAAACCGGGGCGACGAATTAGTAGAGAAAAAACACCCCCACCGTTTGAATAAGCTTGTTCATTTCGTAAAATATTCACTCTACATTCACTCCTTGATTTGCTTTTTTTAGTAGTTGGATCAGCTGTTCAAGTTCATCTTCTGTCAAATTCGCAAATTGCTCTGCTCGGAATTGTTCTTGCGCAGGGACAACTTCGTTCCGTAGTGCTATCCCATTAGGAGTGAGTGAAATATATTTTGTCTTCCACTCTTGTTCGCGTTGAATATAGCCTGCATCTTCTAACTTGCTTAAAATTTGAGTTATATTTGAATTGGTCACCGCAAGTCGACTCGCTAATTCTGATTGTGTAACCCGCTCGCCTTCTTTTAAATGGCTAATAATATCAAACTGACCTGTTCTTAATTCCCATTTAGCTAAATGACGATTGCTGCAGGTCATACTTCGGTTAAAATAACGTGTGTAACGAAACCAAGCCAGATAACTTAAACGAATTCTTCTTAATGAGTAGTTCATAATATTTCTCCTGTCATTTAATATATTAATTGATGTTTGTTGTAATTGCAAATGATTGATTTTATCGCTTATTGGAATATTTCTATTTCCTAGCATAAAGGTGATTTCTTCTCCATTTTACAGTATGAATAAGCCCATTTGTCATGAATTCTCGCCTGATTGTATAAATCATAAACATTATATCAATACTAACCAAACTATTACCGCTTTATTACAAAGGAATAGAATTCAAGTCAATTCTGAAGGCTTTCCACTTGAATATCTATCATTTAATATATAAAATGATAAGTGTAACAGATCTTTTTATTATTAAGAAACTACTACACATCGTTATCGACAAAAGGAGAAAATGATATGACTAAATTATTGACGAATGAGCATTATATTTTTTTAGGCGCTCGCGTAAAACCTTTATTATTAAGCACAGAATCTGAGGGGAATTTCTCAGTATTTGAATTTAATGAAGTAAAAGGATTAGAAGCTCCATTCCATATTCATGAAAATGAAGATGAAATTTGGCGTGTGGTTGAAGGAGAAATGACATTCTATTTAGAGGGCCAAGAAATTCATGCTGTTGCAGGTGATGCAGTCTTTGTGCCAAGAGGGAAATCCCATACGTTCCGTTTAAAAACTGAAACGGCAAAAGCAATTTTATCACTTACATCAACTGATTTTGAAAATGTCATTCGTGATATCGCTAGACCTGCTACTTCTGCAACTGAATTGCCAAATCAACCTATTTCAAATGAACAAGCTGAACAATTAATTGCTTCTGGCAAGAAAAATGGATTAACCATTTTAAAACACGAATAGGAAACTATTAATTATTTGGTTATTTATCAGTAAGATTAAAAAAAATTGCTCTACTTCATCCAGTGAAGAGAGCAATTTTTTATTTCTGGTTTTAATAGCGCGCTAGCTAGATGATGCTTTAATAATGACTGATACTAGTGATATATGTCTTCCTCGGAATTAGGTTCCCATTTCAGTCAGTTAGAATGGGCAAACGTGTCGACGGATTCATACACAATGGTCGTGACGACCTGTTGGTAATGGATGCCGTAAAACAGCTTCGCTAAAAGCTGGAAACCTGCCTTTTTCAATTTCCCCTCAGAATAACCAGCAGCTAAATAGGAGCTTAAATGGTTTTCCAATGTGGTGAGAACCTCTGAAAGGACTTTGGCGAATTCGATGTTCTTTGGCACCTCCATCAGACCTATCCGGAATAGATTAATATTTTTGAAGGCCAGGTTCAAATAATGAGTCCCTAAAAATCTTAAATCCTCCTCCAAGTCACCCGTTAGATCCTCATCAATCCGATTGAAGTCGACAATAGGAGAATGTTTTAAAATCGCTTTACGGAAAATTTCCTTCTTTCCGTCAAAGTGCCGGAACAATGTGCTTTCATGGAGCCCTGCTTTCTGGGCAATCGCTTTTGTTCCCGTATCTGAATACCCATTCTCAGCAAAAAGCTCGATGGCGGCATCCAGTATCATCTCTTCTGTTGTCTTGACTTGTGACATATCTTCACCTCATAACCTAACATCCTAAAACGGATCCAATTACGTACTATTATAGATTATGTGCCTTGACCGCTATTTTTTCAATGGATGCGACAATTATGAAAAGCTTTTTGCTTAAAGTATAATTGTGATTCAGAAGCAAAGGGTTGTTTTTGGTCGATTTCTTTAAACTAAAAAACAAAAAAGCTGCCCATAATTGGACAGCTAAGTTTTATCGAATTTTGTCATGATTTAATTGAACAGGGCTACTAGAGCCGAGCTGTTCAACAAAAAGACAATTAAAGACAAAATCATTAACACAAAGGCTGGAATTGAATCTTTTATCGGGTGTTTGACGCGCATATGCGCTACAATGCCAAAAAACATGGTAATAGCTAGCCAGAGTCCTCCAAAAGCTGCCCATTCTGGATACCAGAACCCTAAAATCAAGGCCAGTACCCCAATTAATTGAACAATTCCGGTAACAATCCTGAACCATTGCGGCAGTTTTAGATGATTGAATTCCTCTACCTGCATTTTTACCCCAACGATTTTACTGAAACCTGTTCCTAAAAATAGAATTCCCAATAAAACCTGTAAAACCATAGACACTAACATCATTCTAATTCCTCCAGCTTTTCTCTATATTGCTTTTATTTCATTTGTTCTTAAATTAACGTTTTAGCCACTGAAACTCCCGACACATGTAAACGATGCTTTAAAATCTACCGAAAATAGCACGAGGATTGTATCAGAAAGAAGTTTTATATTCGCCAACTCTTCCACTTCCCCTACGATTGGCTCAAGAATTTTGTCAGGGCGTTAATTAAAAATTCAGGTTGTTCTTCTGCTATATAGTGTCCGCATTCCGGAATAGAACCACCTTCTACATGATCCGCAATCGGCAGAAGTGATTGACGGAAATAGTCCCCTGTAGAGGTTTCACCGCCATAAGCTAGAATCGGCATCTTCAATTTGCGTTCTTTATATTGCTGATTATAGTGGCCATCCTCTAACAGAGTACGATAATAATTAAAACCTCCACGTAATGCACCTGGTTTAGAATATTGACGAACGTATTCAGCTACATCTTCTTCTTTAATCGATGTGGGGTTGTATGATAGTTTTTTAAAGTAATGATTTAAGTACTGATATTCACGTCCCGTTACTAATGCTTCAGGTAAATCATCGACCATATGGAATCCAAAGTGCCACATACCACCGTTCGCCACGTCCATTAATTGCTCAAGCCCAAAGCCTGGAAGTAATGCATCTAATAATACTAATTTTTTCACATCTTCAGGATATTCATTCGCGTAAGTGAATGCGACCATCGCTCCTATATCGTGCCCTACTAGAGATACTTCTTTAAAGCCAAGCTGCTCTACTAATAAGTAAATATCTTGCGCTAAAGTGAGCTTATCATATCCCGTCACTGGCTTATCAGATAAACCTGCGCCTCTTAAATCTGGCACAATAACTGTATATGATTGGGCAAGTGCTGGAATAATATCCTTCCACTCATACCATGTTTGTGGCCAACCATGTAAAAGGACAATTGGCTCGCCGCTACCAGCCATGACATAATGAAGACGAATGTCATTCACGATAGCTGTGTGATGTTCAAAATTAAATGTTTCTTCGATTTTATTCAACGTATTTTCTCCTCTTCCAGCATTACAATTGCTGACGATGTAATATTGTAATTCTTTTTAATTTCGTTCTCGTATTCCATCATTAGACGATTAACCGCAAGTAAAACTTACGTAAAAACGATCTGCTCGTCGATAGAAATACATCAATCCATATAAAAATACTTTCAAAGGTTTATATATTGAAAAATATTCTCTTTGAAAGTGCTTTTTTTATTTGTCCTAAAATCAGGTCCCTTTAATTTTGTAGGCTTTAATGTCATCATAGGATAGAAAGTCCACTAAAACCCTCCTCTTCCATTTCGGCTTATTTAGCTACGTCTCCACCATCAGCTAACACAGTACTACCGTTTACAAACTTCGCTAAATCTGAAGCTGCAAATAATACTACGCGTGCTACATCATCAGGAACACCCAAACGGCCTGATGGAATTGTTTTTGCATAGGCAGCTAATGCTTCGTCCATCCCTGCATCTTCTTTACGTTTTGCAGCTACACCTGGTGTTTCACTTAGTGTAGGTGCGACTGCTACAGCACGGATTCCGTATTTCCCTAGTTCTACTGCTAAACTTTTCGTTAAACCAGCTACACCGTGTTTAGATGATACATAGTGTCCAGGGTTTGCACCATTACTTGAATTAAAAGCAGCAGTTGAAACAAGGTTTACAACAACACCTTCAATATTTAAATCAATCATTCGTTTTGACGCTTCACGAGAACCAATGAATGTACCACGTAAGTTTAAGTCATGAACGAAATCCCATTCTTCATCTGTAATTTCAAGTACAGGTTTTGAAGGGTATACCCCAGCATTATTTACCCAAATATCTAGACGTCCTGTTGATGATACAGCAAAGTCTGCTAGTGCAGTAATTGATTCTGATTTACTTACGTCAAGTTGAGCCGCTTTATGCTCTACACCAAAACGAGATAAATCAGTAGCAGCTTTTTTCGCAGCTTCTTCATTTAAATCACCAATAATAACTGTTGCACCAGCTTCAGCTAAACGTGTACTGATTGCAAATCCTATACCAGAAGCGCCACCAGTTACTACTGCTGTTCGACCTCTTAATGAAATTAATTCTGGTAACGATTTATTACTTACGTCTTTGATTGGCATATTTTCTTCCTCCTTAGAAATCAGAGAGCATACTATTATTATTACGGTTATTATTATTTCGCTCTCACATCTATCATTTTATATATTAAATGATAGATGTCAAACCAAATGCTTAGTATATGAAAAAAATTATCTGATTAAAATTGGATACTAATATGAGCAATACCTTAACATAAATCCTTCTTCAATTAACCTGACCGAAAGTACAATATGTTCAACAAAAAAGCGCTAATTCTTTCTTGAATTAACGCTTCCGATACAATTTCACACCTACTATTTAATTAAACGTATAAATCTTTTTTTACCGATTTGTAGTACTTCTTCATTCATTAATACACGGTCTAAATCATCTTCACTTATTTTTTCTTAATTTAATTGAACACCGTTTTGCTTAATCAAACGTGTAAACTCGCTTTTACTTTTTACGAATCCTTTTTCAATTAGTTCAGGAATGATATCTTGAACTTTTTCCGCACCAAATTCTATTAATAATTTTGGAATATCATCCGGTATTTCTTTTTTGCTAAAAGCTGTTTCAAAATATGCTATCGCCCTTTTTGTTCTTCTCCTCAGTATAAATTCGTAATAATTTCAGCCAGTTTAAATTTAACATCTATTGGGTTAACTCCTTTTGATTTGTGCAACCTACTATACAACTTGGATAATTCCATTATTTTCAATATTTTTTAATAAATAAAGCTTGTACAAGGTTATTTTATCTTATATAATACGTAACATTACAAAACGAAACGTATCGTATCGTTAATGATAAACTTCTTAGAAAATTAAATTGGGAGGGAAAATAGTTATGCCAAATCTAAAGCAATCAAGAAATACAGAAAAGATTTTGGATTCTACAATAAAAGTACTAAATGAATCAGGTTATTCTTCATTAACGATTGAAGCTATCGCGATCCAGGCGGGAGTTGGGAAGTCAACTATATATAGGTGGTGGGACAGTAAAGCTGACCTTGTCTTAGATGCTTTTCTTATGACTACTGCTTCTACTTTCCAATTCGATACAAAAAAGTCTGTTCGTCATAACTTTGAGCAGCAGCTTATTAATTTATCAGTTGTTTTTAACACAAAGCTAGGACGTTCTATGTTGGCTATTATTGTGGAAAACAGAGAAATATCAGAGAGATTTTACACTTCTTACCTTAACTTAAGAAGAAAAGAGGCTACTTTATTTTTGAAAACAGCTATTAAGAAAGGAGAAATCAAATCGAATATAAATATAGACATTGTGTTAGATATGCTATTTGGCCCTATTTATTTTCGTACACTAATTTTCAATCAAGAACCAGACCATCATTTTATTTCTGGATTAGTACAACAAGTAATGGAGAGCATTCTACCTTCAGTTAACCAAAACGATAATAAATTAAAGGAGAAAAATCTTGAATAACTCAACCAGTCAGTCAAATTACAATTATTCTGTAATCACTCTTATCTTATTTTGGTGTGGATTAGTGATATTATGCAGTATGTATGTCACTATTCCTCTTTTAACGATGTTTGCCAACACTTTTAATGTTACTTCTAATCAAGCTACATGGATTGGAAGTGCTTTTTCATTAAGTTACGCCTTAGGCTGTTTAATCTACGGGCCCTTCTCAGATAAATATGGCCGTAAAATTTTTCTAGTGACAAGTCTCATTGCTTTAACAGTTGTAACTATTCTTATTGCCTTTACTAATAATTTTTCTGGACTAATTATCCTTAGAGCTCTACAGGGCATTATTGCAGCAGCATTCGCACCTATTTCTTTTGTGTATGCAGCTGAAATGTTTCCTCCACATAAAAGATTAACGGCAGTAGGATTTATTAGCTCAGGGTTATTAATGGCGAGTATTGTAGGACAAGTGTTTACAGGTATCATAAATCCTCTATTTGGATGGCATGCAATTTTTGGCCTTTTAGGTGGTATTTATTTGATTTCTAGTATAGTAGTGATTCTTTTCGTTCCTAAAGATACTCTTCCTCATTCTAAAGAGAGTGTTTTAATTAAATTCAAACAAATGAATCAGCTATTTAAGCAAAGACAACTATTATTCCTTTTCATCATTATGTTTATGCTCTTACTATCTTTGGTTGGGATGTATACAATTTTAGGAAGTTATTTAACTTCTCCGAAATGGGGATTAACTTCTCAGCAAGTTCTATTTGTAAGGGCTGCTGGAATTATTGGAATGATACTATCTCCATTTGCAGGTCATTTTGCAAGAAAGTTAGGTTCCGGAGCTGTCCTTCGTGGAGGGCTTGCTTTAGCTATAGTCGGTTTAATTGGTCTAGGGTTTAGTCAAACAATTTCACTACTTATTATTGCAAGTGTTATCTTTGTTATTGGAATTGCTATTGTTACTCCTATCACCGTTTCACTCATTAATCAATTAGCTGGATCAGCAAGAGGAAGTGCGGTTGCTTTTAGCGCTTTTATCTTATTCTTAGGTGCAAGCACTGGACCAATTTTAGCTCTAAATTTAATAAAGAACGGTCACTTTCGCCTTTCGTTTGAATGGATAGGTCTCATTCTCTTAATTGGATTAGGTGTTTCAATGTTTATAAAAACAAAATCTGGTAATGTAAAAGAAACAAAGATAAGAGAAATTCTATAATTTTAGTATTAGCGACATAATGAGTTTGTTTTCTTACTCATGTATCTCTTATATATTAGACATTTAATACTAAGAATAAATAGTATGCAAAGCAATTATAGTATGTAAAAAAATAGTGGATAGTCTATGTCATATTGAACATAGTATTCACTATTTATTATAGTAAGGTTAAATTGCGTATTCCGTCCTTCGTCGAATATATATCATAAACGTCTATCCATCGGATAGGCGTTTATTTATATTGTTTGATTGAAAATGAATTTTATCTTAAATATTATGTGAGCCTTTATTTTAAGGCAAATAAAAAGAAACCCTTTTGACAAAAAGATAGATCAAAATGGTTTCTTTACTTTTTAATTGGTATAGCAATTTTATAATGAACTAGCGCACCCGTTAGTTGAAGAACTAATTAACTTAATTAAATTTGATTAAATCACCAATTACATATTCTTTTGTCATGGATTTTCCTTCTTTTGTAACCCAAGAAACTGTAATATTAGCTGAGTTGAATGCATTTTTTATATCGTCTTCACTTAATCCCTTGGAGTAAAAGACGAATTCATTTGTATATCTCGCGAAATTTTCATCCTCATTATCTTGTTCCTTTCCATTGCCATATAAATACCTTTCTCTATCAAAATTGATAAACTTTCCCCAATCATTAGGAATTTCAATTGACCGAGATTTTACTTCATTTGAATTTTCCATATTAAAGTTTAACGTGAATTTTCTAAAATCATCTCTAATTGGATTATCTAAACCATGAGTTCCAACAGAATTAAATTCTTTTACACTTAAGTTTGCAACTTGTGCTTCAATTGTTATATTTGGGTCCTTAATGTTATTGCAAGCAACAATTGAAATTAGCATTAAGGGTAAAAAAATTAAAGATAAACATATTTGATGTTTTTTATTCAATTAATTCTCACTCCCCATTTCATAATGCAATCAAAATAATTATATTCCATATTTTGGTGACAAAGAAGAATTTCTTATTAAACTAACCTGCCCCTTTAGTTCCATAAGAAAAAGCTGCCTTAAAGACAGCTCCGATCTTCAGCTAACGCACCCGTTAGTTTAAGTACATTAATTCACAAGCTTGATTATTTTCAGCTCAAATATTACAGTGAAGCTCCTCCGTTAGTAACAAGAAAACAGCTGCCTATAGAGCAACTGTTTAGAAATTAGTTTTTATTTTAATGGTAGGCCTGTATTGGTTTTTTTAAAGTGTTCCACATTTTTATCGATACTTTAAATATCAATGCTATTGATACAAAAGTTAAAATTAACCCAACAGTAGATTTTGTAAAACTAACACCAATATAACTATATAAAAGTCTCAAAGGTGCATTTGCAATTACTATAGTTAAAATGTAAGTAGAATATTTAATTCCATTAGCAACCGATAAGAAACATAACACGTCTGCTGGAACTATCGGACAAATCATTCCCAAACCCAGAATCTTATAATTATAAGTTTTTATAAGAATGCTTAAATCTTTATGCCTATTATCCATGAAGTTTTTTACTTTTTTTTCAGAAACTTTACTTGAAAAGAAATATATCAGGGTTGCACTCATTACTAATCCAATTGTAGATAATATTGCCCCTTCTATTGGACCGAAGTATACCCCACCAAGAATCATTAAAGGTGTCCCAGGTATAAGAAATAATAATCGAAGTATCCATAATCCAATAAATATAACCAGTGCATATTTTTGATTTTCAGAAAAAAAGTGTTTAATTGTATTTATATCAGTTGGTAATAAATCAAAGTATGCTAAAGCAAAAAAGGATAATAGCCAAATGGCAATAATAGCATATTTTATTTTCAGTTTTCCTCACTCCCCTAAATGTTAACTAGGGTAATTGTAAGAGAAAATAATAAAGAAACACTTCATAAAAATATTAAGATTTCTTAAGATGATACTGTATTAAATGTTAAAACATAAAGGTAATTCCACTTTAAAGACAATCGTGTGATCTTTGTAGTCGGCAGATATTATCCCATCATGTAATTCAACGATTCTTTTGGATATGGAAAGTCCCAGTCCAGCCCCGTTATTACCCATTCTTGCTTTATCCCCCATAAAAAAACGATCAAATACCTTGTTTATGTCATGACTCGGAGGATTTTCCACTTTATTCAAGATTTCAAAACAGGCGGATTTTTCTTCCTTGTGAAGGCTAATATATACTTCTGAAGGTTTATCACTATATTTTATGGCGTTACTAATAAGATTGTCGAATACCCGAACCAACCTCTCTACGTCCATTAATACTGGAATATTTGTATCTTCGATTGATTTATTAATGCTTAACTGTTCTCTCTCTAAAATGGGAATATATTCACCTACTACTTGCTCTATTAAATCTCGAATATCAACAACAGTTTTATTTAACTTAAATTCCTGATTGGATAGTCGAGTATATTCAAATAACTCATCAATTAATAATTTAAGTCTATGTGATTTTTGGTATGTTATTTCTAAGTATTCCTGTAACTGCTTTTGGTTTGTGTATTGTTTCCTTTTTAACAGATCTAAATAACCAATAATGGAGGTTAATGGTGTCCGTAAATCATGAGATACATTAGTGATGAGTTCGTTCTTTTCTTGCTCTAATTGTCTCTCTTTTTCAAATTTGTCATGTAACTCTTTAGACATGTAATTTATGTTATCCGCAAGCTGAGTCAATTCATTTTTACCTTTCAAATCAATTATTAGCCCCATTTCTCCATTTGCGATATTTTGAATACTTAGTGAGATCAATTTAAGATAACCTAATTTTTTTCTTATTAAAATTATAAAGGTTCCTATAAACGTTAAAATTGAAAATAAAAAAATGAAGATGGCTAATGAGTAATATACAGATATACTAAGATTATTAGGGGACTTATTTTCCAAAAAGTAGCCTATAAAACGCGCAAAAGGAATAAAAATGAGTATAGCTACAAGTAGACTGAGTGTAATTGCACCAAGTAATTGAAAGGATAATTTATTTGGAAACTTAACAATCTTCATATTTTATAGCCTACCCCCCAAACTGTTTTGACATATATGGGTCGTTTAGGGTCCTGTTCAATTTTATCCCTTATTTTTGTAATATGGACCATCACATTATTATCCGATTTTAGAAATTCCTCTTTCCAGACCACTTCATATATCTTTTGTACGCTAAGTACAATCCCTTTGTTTCGTGCAAGCAACTCTAAAATGTCAAATTCCTTAGGAGTCAGCCTAACCTCTTGGTTTTGCACATAAACTTGTCTCGTATCCACATTTATTTTTAGTTCTCCTATTTCAATAACATTTTTACTAGCGCTTAAATCAGTATTATATTTATTCGTTCTTCTTAGTTGAGACTTTACTCTGGCGATTAATTCCAAAGGATTAAAGGGTTTTGATAAATAATCATCAGCTCCTGACATAAGACCTTGTATTTTATCCATATCTTCAGACTTTGCCGAAAGCATAATAATAGGCATGTTTCTTTCTTCTCTAATTTTCATACAAGTTTGTATTCCATCCATTTTAGGCAGCATAATGTCTAAAATGATCAAATCAACTTCATTTTTTTGTAGAAATTTCATGGCTTCAATAGCGTCTTCAAATTTTTCCGTTACCATACCTTCATTTTCTAAATAAATTCCAATAAGGTTCCTTATCTCTTTATCATCATCAATTATAAGTATGTTAGATTGCATCTAATGTCTCCTTGTTTTTTTCTCGTGGTTCACACCTAAGAATATAAGCTGGAGGGATATTTCTATATTCTCTTTTTAAAGTGATTTTTGAAAAGTACTTTTTCAATAATGGTATTTTAACCTTGGTGTATTGGAATGTTACAAACTCCCCACCTGTTTTTAATACGTTTAAAGTGCTTGATAATATCTTGTTTGATACATTGTGAGGTAAACTCGCAAACGGCAAACCAGAAATAATATAGTCTGCATAAGGAATTTTATATTCATTTAAATAGTGTTGAACATGTTCAGCTGAACCATGTATAAGAATAAAGTTCTTTTCATTCCAGAATTTTTTTTTCAGTAAATAATAGAATTCCCTATTGTTTTCAATTAAAACAACAATTGTACTTTGGTTTCTTAGTGCAAGGATCTTTTCTGTAAACACTCCAGTACCCGGGCCATATTCCACAATGTATTTTGCATCCTTAAAGTTAATTTCTTTTATCATTTTATTGCTAAGGTATCTTGAACTAGGTAGGATTGCTCCGACAGTTTTAGGATTGACAATGTATTGATATATAAAAGAAAAATCAATTTTTTTCATGTACTTACTCCTCTAGGTTTGTGATTTATAATCAAATCATAAAAAACAAACCTGAAGAAAAACTCGACAAAAACCTTAAGAATTCTTAAGTTTTACAAGTATATCTTATTTCACTAACCTACCCCTTTAGTTCCATAAGAAACTTCTATGGCGGCGATTCTCGCCGCCACCATCTACTACGAAAATCTAAACTCAAAATAGAGTCTAACCCTTTAACTCCTTGACGATAATGGATGATAACAATACAACCAGGCTGAACCTTTTTTGGTGGATCTTAAGGAAGATACCCTGTATAAGAAACTGGTTGTGACAGTATTGAAGAACCATTTAGTGTACTACAAGTACGTATACAAAAATTTTTGTAACAAATCTCCTGTCATATGTATTGTTAATCTTTTATTGAGGTGATTCTCCTATGGAAGCAATGATTGAACGGTGTGCTGGCCTAGATGTACACCAAGAAACAGTAGTAGCCTGTGTATTATTTGGTCCATTAGATAAAAAGCCAAATACCTCTATTGAAACTTTTTCAACTACAACAACAGGACTCTTGGCTTTAAGTGATTGGTTAACTACCCTTCGGGTATCCGATGTTGTGATGGAAAGTACTGGAGTCTACTGGAAACCAATATGGAATATACTCGAAGATTCTTTTCACCTTGTTCTTGCCAATGCCAGACATGTCAAAAATGTTCCAGGGCGTAAAACTGATGTGAAAGATGCCGAATGGCTTGCCAAGCTTCTAAGATGCGGACTTATTGAAAGCAATTTTGTTCCACCGGAGGATATTCGTGATTTACGAGATCTTACTCGTTATCGAAAAAAATTGATTCATCATCGCACCTCAGAGCAGAATCGCATTCACAAAATTCTTCAAGATGCTAATATCAAGCTAACATCCGTACTATCAGACATTTTTGGTGTATCGGGACGCCGTATCCTTGAAGCGATTCTAAACGGTGAAAAAATAGAGACCGATGGTCTTCGAAAAATGGTGGATTGGCGAACAAAAGCAAGTATTACTGACATTGCCAGTGCAATTAATGGTCGTATTCGCCGTCATCATCGTGATATGTTGCGTTACCATTGGGAGCATATGAGTTATTTAGAAAAAGCCATAGAAGAATTGGAAAAACAAATCGATCAACTCCTGTCCCCCTATCGTAAAGAAGTAGAATTATTGGATGGAATACCTGGTGTGAACAAAGCTGCCGCAGCTACTTTTATTGCAGAGATGGGCGTTGATATGTCCGTATTTAAGTCAGCTAAACACCTTGCCTCTTGGGCTGGTGTGAGTCCCGGAAATTACGAAAGTGCTGGTAAAAAAAAACGAGTAAAACCACACAAGGTAACAAAGCTTTAAAAACGATGGCTGTAGAGTGTGTACTAGCGACATCAAGGCAAAATAATCGAATTGCTTCACATCGAAAAAGGATTACCAAACGGCAGGGAAAAATGAAGGGACGAATCGCTTCTGCTCATTTACTATTAACGATTGCTTACAACATCTTAAAAACAGGGGAACCCTATCAAGAACTAGGCTCAAATTACCTTGAAGAAAAACAAATGAACAAAGAATTAAAAATGATCGAATACCTAAAAAAGAAAGGCTATACAATCGCTCCATCTGAACAACAAACTGCATAACCAGTTAAAATAACGACATAGTACATTTACGTCCTTCAAAAAAATTAGAATATGGTGGGCTTATTTTAGTATGGCCTTTCACGAATATGTTTTCATACAAATAGGTTGCCTCAGCAACCTACAATAGATAAATCCATCCTCATCGTCCATCTTCATTCTTTATTGGATACTGAACATAAGCGACAAATATATGGAAATAATAAGAAATAAGCTCAAAAATAATGAAGCAGCTGGGATCTTTTTGATAAATGACCATAAAACAAGGATTAAGAAAACGGCCGATAAACAAGAAAAAGATAGGTTCAGGAAATTAAGCTCGAAATGAACTGGCAGCGATGGTGGTATAGTTCCATAGATAAAATGAAACAGGGGGGAAATCCCACTATCTTTCACCATCATTTCAATCTCATTTGGTGGCTCTTGCTGCCCAAGAAAGGCTGTAACTGTAAAAATTAACAATAACAAAATACTCTCTGCCTTTGTCCATGTCCTTGGGTTAAAGGACGACCCTTGTTGTAGGTGCTTTTTAATCCAAAAACCATTAATGAAAGCAAATATCAATATAGGAAGAACGATTACATGCTTAATTAATAAGGCTTGTCCGTAGTTCAGCATCCATGCATTTGCATAATCCTTTGCCTCCACGATGATTGTCATTATCATAAATCCCGATAGGATCGTCAGCCCAAGACAAATGATGGCTGTTGGTGTAAACCATTTTAAGAACGCTAACCAATTCTCGTGATTTTTTGAAAACCAGCTGACCAGTATCAGTATTCCCACCCATACACTCACGGCCGTATAATGGATAGAATGATAAACAAAACCTGTCCACGCGGTTAAGGACGCAGGGTGGCTGGCCCATCCAATGGTAAAAATAAGAAAAATGAGAAACACAATGGAAATCATCGAATATCCTTTATTCTTTAAAACAGGAAAGATGGAAACAAACAAATAAAAGAAAACCGAAATAATGAAGGTAATGATCCACGCTTTCCCAACTTTAAAACTTAAAAATACATCCTGTACTCTTAAAGAAAAACCTGTGTCTTTATAAAGCATAAAGATCAAGTTAACAACAGGCATTAAAGAGAAAAGTATAATACCTAATATGGAGAATTGAAGCCATCGCTTATGAATATGAATAGATGGCTTCTTGCTTGATGGAATCAATTGCATGATAAACGTTCCCATCAGTAAAGAAAAACATCCATATAATAATGTTTCAGTCAGATATAGTGCATAGATCATTTTTTCCCTTTTCTCATCAACCAAACAGTTACGATGATCACAACTAAAAAGAACAGTCCTACAAATATCGCAATGAAATTAGTGTTCGACTGGGTTTCTTCTTCTGCGGTATTTACAGCTGGCGATTGTTCTGGGTTCTTTTCTGGTTCTTCTATTGTTGGAGATTTATCTTCCTCCATCTCTGTTGGTGACTTGGTACTCTCCTTATTTGCATTCGCTTTCGCCACAGTAAATCCATACTCCCCATCAATGATGTGTCCATCTTCCCCGATGATATTCCATATCACTGTATACTTTCCGTTTTCTAACGGATCATCAGACGTACCAGTCAATTTATTTCCATCAATTTGAATATCTGAAACCGGGATTTCCTTTTCACCGTCATTCAGTAAGGAGAAGGAACTGCCAGTCTCCAATTCCGTTTCAAATTCCATCGTGATCTCTTGAATTTCTTCTGTTATCGTGTCTCCATTTGATGGAGAAGAATTCTCTAACCCAGTATGTGCTGATACTGAAGAAGAGAAAGTGAACAGTATAAAGAATAAAATATATAATGACTTTTTCAAAATCAATGACCTCCTTATTTTCATCAACAATTTCATCTAGTGATTAAAACGATTATATATTCTTTGTGGTTATCTATAAAAAATAGCTATTCAAAATGAAAAACAGATTCTTTACTATCTTTAAATGATCTCCTCTTCCGAAATATCTCCTATTATAAATCGCTTGTATGGCTTGATATGTAATCCAGGAGATGTTATATGAGTAGGAAGGTAGTATTCCCCATCTTCTTGAAAGGTATTTTTGATTCTGCATAACAGATGGCACCAGGTATTCTTATACCTTCGCCACTACCTGACTTCCCTATTTCAAACTTGCCTTCATCTAGAATCAGGATCGCCAGTACCAAAAATTCAAGTTTCGAACTCCTTTTATTAGATTGATTGTGTCCGTTGTTCTTGCTTTCCATTAACATCATTACCCTAAAGTAATCTCTTCACTTCTGACTCTACACCATCAACATGCAAATCTTTAAGAGCCCTACCATCCACAATAAATGATTTTACTGGTCAAATGTGATGAAAGAATAAAGAATAATAGTATTTTTAGAGGCATTTATTATTAGTTTTAACTGCTGCCTTTATAAAAACATTTGCTTAGTAGAAATGTCATGTGCATCTTTTAATTCCAGAGTAGAATTATCGAGTATCACAGCATCTTCGACAGTATTATTACCGCAATCCCTTGCTCTGATATTCTGAACTCCTTTTACACCAAAGCAGCCTATTTGGACCAGTTCTATCTTAGCTCCAATTGACTTTGCTTTTGCTGCTATATTGTTTAGTATGCTAGTCTTTTGGAAGTTACCACCTTGGATTATTGTTTTAACAGGCGCCATTGGAGGATTCCCTATAACCTCCTATAATAATTTGTGACCGTTTTCTTTGATCTGCATTATCTACCTCAGTGATTATTCAACTATTATTGCTACAATTTTATGAGTTGGTACTCTTATGACATACTAGACGGTGAAATTATCTTGACTGATCTAAATAGTAAGTCTGATTTTGAAACAATCTCAGTATCTAAACAACTTATAGAGGACAAAGAAAACGCAACTGCTTAATATAGTAAAGGTTTAATTTGAACTCATAACTTAAATAACACCGTTCAAGTATTATAAGGATAATCCATTTCATTAATTTCTACTTTTAGGGGTTGCACCAACATTGTTTTGTACGCTAAGCAGATTTTAACCTAAAAAAGCCGATTTCCTGTAAGTTAAAAGAATCGACTTTTTTAATTTACCTTGTTCAAGGGTACTTTAGTAGAATAAGGCTAGCATAATAACAGATGTTTAAGCTTCTTTGTTACCTTCTTTATCCTTGTGCTGTCGTTTATATACAAATTTAGATAAGCTGATACTGCTTTCATATAAGAGTAATAAAGGTATGATCACAACGATATCTGATAGGAAATCTGGCGGTGTAATCAAAATTGAAACGACGATTAAAATGAAGTATGCATATTTCCTCATTTTTTGTAGACGGTATGGATTTATAATTCCTAAACTTGTTAAGAACATTATAACAACGGGCAGTTCAAACAGAAATCCAAACGGCAAAGTCATATGAAGCAAAAATCGGAAATATTTCTCCGTTGTAAAGAAAGTAGTAAACATGTCGTTTGATAGTGACATTAAAAATTTTAGTACAAGAGGAAATAAAATATAGTAACCAAAGCTAATTCCTAATACGAATAGAATAAATAGTGCTGGAATATAAGCGATTGTAACTTTGCGTTCTTTTGGTGTTAATGCTGGACGCACAAACAGCCAAGCTTGGTGCGCAGCAACTGGAATAGTAACTGTAATGGCAACGACGCTGGCAATCATTAAATAAACGAATAAGATATCACTCGGTCCTAACACAGCAAGTTTAAATGGTAAATCTTCGACTATCACATGATAAATATCTTGGACATATATAAATGCCAGAGCTAAAAACAGTAGAAAGGCAACTAAAGTAATGATAATTGATTTGCGTAACTCCTCAATGTGCTGAACTACGTTCATGTTTTGACCTTCCAACATAATCACTCCATGAAAAGGAAGATGTAAGACAGAAATTACATCTCCTCTTAATTTACTTATCTAGTTATTCTTCTTATTAGATGTTTCTATATTCGTGTCATCTGTTACAAGCTCTCTAGTAGACTTTTTAAATTCTCTTAATGTTGATCCAAATGCTCTTCCGATTTCCGGTAACTTAGAAGGGCCGAAAATAATAAGGGCGATGATTAAAACTAGTATCAATCCTGGTATACCTATATTTTGAAGCATAATATTTCCCCCAAGTAATTAAATTTTGTAATTCCTTTTAGACTTATGATCATTTTTTGAATAACTTCAGTAAAAAAAATCGTTTAAATCCATATTCTTACCAAGTTTTTTTAGTCCCTGATTAATTTTAATTACAGTTGAAAATCTCGGTCGATAGTCCGGATCACTACATAATTTTGAGATCGTCATTCTACTTAAATTTGATGCTCTTTCTAACTCTAATTTATTTATGTCTTTTTGTTTATCCACCCATCTACCAAAATTACTTCTTTTTTTACCAAGTTTTATCACCAATGACGCTCCCTTTTAATTAGTTTTAGCAGCGTTGGTTAAAAATAAAATGTTTTATGGGTCTACAGAATCTTTCTCTTATTACTTTTCTTTATCTTTCTTTTCCACTTCAATAAGACCTTGGGTGGAGTTTTTAATTCAATGTTGAACCCTCACCTCTACCAAGTTCGGGAATTTTTATGGGTCCAAACAAGATTAAGGCTTAAATCTAATAAGGAATGCACTTCCAGATCCTAACCTCGAAATCCCTCCTTAATATTTAACAAAAAATGCCGTGAAGTACATAATTAATAATCCAATGGTAAAGCCAGTTAAATTTAACCATGAGACCGATGGTTCCGCATGTTTTTTATGATCGTCTATCAGCATTTTCGTTATTACATAAATTACTTGAAGAATTGCCCCTGCTCCTATACCTAGAAATACAGCACCCCAAATTGGCGAGAAGATAAATCCGCCAACCCAAGTACCTACAATGGCGGGTGCACCTGCGATAACTCCCAGTAATAGAAAGTCTCTAAATCGAGGTGTGGTCTTTAATAAAGGAGCAGCGATTCCAATCCCTTCCGTAATATTGTGAAGGGTAAAGCCGATGATTAAAAAGGTTCCTAAAGCAGCTTCACCTAGGGCAAAGGAAGAACCAATTGCCAAACCTTCCCCAAAGTTATGAAGTCCTATTCCGGTAGCCATCAACAAAGCTAGACCAAAAGGAGAATATCCTTTCTTTTCTTGTTTTCTTTGTTGATACTGATCAAAACCGATCAATAATAAGAAGGTTAAGGATGCCCCAATAATGACAACCATATTCCCCTGAAAGACAGATGGTGCTTCTGCACCAATTTCAAATCCATCAGCCAAAGTCCCAACAAATAAGAATAAAAGGAGCCCAACGGTAAGAGCAAGAATCCCATTAATAGATTTTCGTGAGAAACGTTTCATAAATGGATACCACAACAACCCCAATGTGATCGGGACAATCCCAACGTAAAAGCCGATTAAGCCGTAATTCAAAAAGTTGCTCCAGTTGGTTTCTGGAGTGAGCGTGGCAGCTGCAACTTCACCTTCCGTGATAATCCCATTTTCTGTGATTAATTTAATTGTATGTGGATCACCTTCCACCCATGGGTAAGTGATGGTCACCTTTCCTTCTTCAAATCGTTCAAGTTTTGCTTGAGCAGAGACACTGTAATTCCACACCGAATCATTGACCATAACTTGAGAAATCGTTAAGGGTTTGGGTCCCGTATTACTAACAGATAATTCGAAACCGATTTTAGTTACCTTGATGCGTTCAATGTTCAAGACTTCTATCGGTGCTGCAGGATCTTTTTCTATACCCGCTCCATTCTTTAGCACCCATCCCAACACTCCTATAAGTAATACTAACGGTATTAAACCAGTAATTAGCCATTTGCCCTTCATATTATCCCTCCTTTTTTACTCGACCTCAAAGAATCCCATCCAGCCTAACTCAGCGAATTCACTTACATGGGCATGAAACATATATGATCCCTTGTATGGAAACCGAACTTCAATAATTCCACGTTCTCCCTGACATTGCATGATGGTATCTGTAAATTGAGAGGGGTTATCGTTTCTGCCGGTTGGATAGTACGTAAAGTAATTCGCATGCAAGTGAAACGAATTTAATAAGTCGAATTCTGTTAAATTACTTAGATAGATCCGAACGAGTTGATCCTTTTTGATTTTAATAGGGTGATTCATAAATGCGTTGGCATAGCCATTCACCGTGTAAAACTCGTTTTCGCCGTCTAAATCCAAGTCAAATCCATTCATAACCATGTTTAACTCTAATGCCGGCTCTCTTGGTTTCTTTGGATCAATAATAAAATTACCGTATAAGCCTTTATGGATATGGCGAGCTAGGGGTAGTACATGGCAATGGTAAATTTGTAATCCGTATGGATTCGCTTCAAATTCGTACGTGAATTTTTGTCCAGGATAAATGGAAGTTAAACCGTCCATCTCTGGAGGATGGATTCCGTGAAAATGAATAGAGTGGGGATGGCTGCCTTTATTAATAAAGTGAAACCGCAAAAGGTCCCCTTCCGTACAACGAAATGTTGGTCCTGGAATAGTCCCGTTATAAGTCCAGCCTGGAAATTTAATTCCTTTGGCAATTTCGATTTCTTTATCAATTGCCACGACTTTATATTCCCGGAGTATTTGCCCGTTTGGCAACTTGGTGACTTCTCCATAATCAAAGTCAGTAAGGAGCCGTTCTGCCATTTTATAACCTGTGGTTTTTGTTTTATCACTCATATTTGCATGATTAGCATGATTGGAATGATTGCTAGTTTTGTGAGACGAATCACTGGATGCTTGAGCCACATTTGGAAATTGCGCCATTTTATTTAAGTAATAAGATCCAGCTATCCCAAAAGCTCCAGCAGTCCCCATCTTTAAAATATCTCTACGGGAAACCTTTTTCTCATCAGACATTACTTGACCCCCTCCCAAAAAGTTTCCTTAAGGAAACTTTTTGTTGTATTAGCTATACTTTAAGTCAGGTGCAAGTTTTATGTCAACTCTTTTTTTGCAAAATGCTTCGTATGCGATGACACGCACTTACGGATTTGCGAGACGCGCATGAGTAATTCATGGACCAACTCTATTTATAAGTTGTTCATTTAGAGTACACCCTGACTAACAGATTTGTTTCGATAATAAGCCGTTCTAAAACAAAAAGCACAGCCAAATGACTGTGCTTTTTTGTATATTATTCCAACGGATGATTAACAATCTATTAAAACCCAGTGAATCCACCAAAGAGATAGTTAGTGAGGAATGATATAATTTTGGTCATCCAATTAAAATACAGGAAAACCCCCATTACAATCATTATGTAACCACCTATTTTCATTATTCGCTCACTATACTTGTTAATCCATTTAATTTTTCCGATAAAAAAGGTTAAGAGTAAGAAAGGAATTGAAAATCCAATAATGTACCAGAGCATATAAAATAGCCCAGCACTCGGCTTTGTCATTCCCATAGCTATAACAGATGCTAAAATTGGCCCTGTACAAGGTGTCCAGCCAGCTGCGAATCCCATTCCAATTAAAATTGTACCAAGAAAACCAGATGGACTTCTTTTGAATTGAATTCTTTTATCTTTCATTAGAAAGTTTATATTTATTAAGGTAATCGAATCTCAAATTTCCCTAAAAAACCTAAATCACCTTGGTAACTTAACTTTCCTTGTTGAATTAATTGGTATACTCGAAAAGCTAAATACGTATCCCCTATACATTGATCACTTTCTCCCATTACTTCCCCAACGATACGAGATGCTTTTTGATATTCCTTTGATGTATTTTCTAAAATAGATGCATCATAATAATCTTCAGATACAGCTACTATTTTTCCATTTAATAATATTCTCAATACATCTTTCGTTTGAGACCATTTTTCCCAATCATTTATCAAACTTTCAATTGTTAGATGGGACATGTTTTTTTTCATTTGAAGAGCATCTTGAACCAGTTCTGGCGGCATTTCCCCTAAACTTCTTATCACATGTGGAATATATTGGTTCTGTAAATCACGCACCTTGTATTCTATATGGCGACTGTACTCTGTAACATTCACTTCTTCAAATTGAATATTTTTATTTTGGAGTAAAAATGCTACAAATCTCAAACCGATTTCATCAGATACATTACCACCGTGCCATAAAATCACTTTACTATCAGTTGGAACTTCTGTTGCAATTTGTGAATTTTTTTTAAGGGTTGTTTCAATCCAATCCAAATAATCTCTTTCTGAGGCTGGGCCTGTTTTTGTTAACACTTCTTTCAGCCATTGTTTTCTTTCTTGCATCCCTTTATTTGACTCTAATTTATAAATAGGGCCTATAGAAAAGTCCTTGTTAATACAAATGATTTGTTCGTTTTGGTGTTCCTTACTTTTATGAAAAGCACTTTTTAAATTTCCACACGCAGAATCTCCAAAGCTAATATGTATAACATTCATATTTCAATATCTCCTTACTGACTTAATATAGCTATTTTTATATCGAAAGAACAAGTATATATGAATTGCTCTTACTGACTTTATTATATGTGATATAAAAAGGAATATGAAATTACATATTACATATACATTACATTTTCGTAAGATAATTATTTCTTTTGTACGCCCAGTAATACCATAGAAATGAAAATTTTTTTTCGTTATGGGGATACAAAGTTAGTTTAGCTTGATAGGCATGTGATGGTACCCCTTATTGAACTAAAGGAGTAGTATTTATGACACATGGATTTATAGGATTCATTCAGTTATACACAGCTCTTTATTCAACTAACCTGCCCCGATAGTTCCATAAGAAAAAGCTGCCTTAAAGACAGCTCCGATATTCAGCCAATGCACCTTTTAGTTCAACAAGTTTATGGAATGGGAGAACACTACTCATACTCATAATCACCAGTTACCAGCTCTACCTTTTCTGGTATTATTTTTTGAAGAGAGTCTATTGTTGAAAAGTGTTCATCATTTGAGAACGCGGTAATATAATCACCATCATACCCTACCCAAAACAAAGTGGAACTTGCAGCTAAAGTTGCTATCGGGGTATTGGCTATCCACTTTAATTTAACTAGTCTGGTTCGGTTATTTTTAGTCTTTTTTACAGGATAAGGTGACTCATATTCCCTTTCCTCTAGTCTGAATACATCCTGTTTTAGGGACCATAATGATAAGTTCAACATGCCTCCATTCCCGTACAAATAAGGATAATATTCTTTAAATTGCTGCGGGCTGCGTATAATTGCCTTTACAAAGAATGTATCTTTACGACTCCCCTTCATATAATTAAACTCTATATTTTGCATCTTAAACAGCTCTTCGTACTCTGCTTGTTGAAAATCATAGATTTCCGCAAGTGAATAAATAGGGTAATAATCTGGGCTATCCATCCAATTACAAAAGAATTCTTCATGGGTATCTGTATAAAACTCTACGATATATTGGAACTCACCGTTAATCTCAAAAGGATAAGTGGCTTCTTCCTCCGGCACAGTTATTATTTTTTCAGGAGGGAAGTAGCTTATTTCTACCTTCATTTTAATCGCCTCTCTTAAAGGTTCGAATAGTTTATTTTTTTATAATACCACGTGAAATCGTTGTTTTCGCTGGCTTATTAAACTAACCTCCCTCAATAAACTAAACACAATCTCACGATTGCTCTAGAATTCTTAGGATTTCATAGTCATATCATTAACCGTTATCTATGTAAGCTCGGCATTACTCCTCAAGGATAGGGATTTATCGAAAAAAGTGTATGCTAAACTAGCCAATTATAGGAAAAAATTGGTTTAATCAATGTTATGATCGCACTTTTGGATATCCACATGTCTCATGGAGGTCAACCCTCCCATGTCTCACAGAGTCGATGCTCCTACATTCCTTCGTTCAACCTTTCCATGAGGTGGATGTCGGTCATGCTGCCCCACAGGATCTAAGTCCTCACGTTAGTTGCTTTGCCGACTAATCCGTGCTTCACTTTTAAATGAGTGTTAATTAAATGACTTGTAACCTTAAAATTCAATAATCTATGCGACTGTTTGATGTGCTACAAATGTTTCCATATGAGGGATATCCTTTAACATCTTATCTTCTTGAAACGTAAATTGTTTTTTACCGATTGAAAACAGAATTCGAATAAGCTTGTTACACAAGGCTATCAGAGATTGCATTTTCTTTAAGGGATTGTGAGAACGTGTTGTGTAATAGATATGAAGGGCTTTAAAAGCCTTGTTCTTTGCCACCAGTATCATGGATGCTCGGAATAAGAGAGCCCTCAATTTCTTTCGGCCCCGTTTGGTAATCTTGGTCTGACCTTTGTGCTTTCCGGATGTGTTCTCTTTTAAACTTAAACCTGCTAATTTTACAATTTGGCGAGGATGTTGATAGTCTCTGAGGTCGCCGACCTCTGCGAAAAAACCTGCTACTGTATCCCGACCAATCCCTGACACCTCTAACATCTGTGTGACACCTGGGATATGGTCTAATAACTGATCTAATTGATGATCTAATTCTTCGAATTTCATTTGAATAAAATCATACTTCTCTAGTAAAGCTCTCAACTCTAATTTCGCCATAGCTGCCCCTTGACGAATACCAATCGAACGATTGGCTGCTTCTTTAAGTGCTCGTATCTTCTTTAAGCCTATACTGCGTTTTACCACTTGTCTTAAGGAAAGTAAGAGCTCTTCATCCGTATACTTTACAAGTTCATGTGGCAAGGCTTCTAGCTTTAGAAAATGAATAGCTGCCTTGCCTTCCCAACTTTTGAACACCGTCAAAAATTCGGGAAAGTAACGATCAAGCCAGTTATGAACTTGTCCCTGAACGACCTGTAAGTCAACGTTGAGAAGATCGCGAAGTTTTTTGGCCACTCTGAGTTCTGCATAAATTCCTTGTGGAATTGTTGGTTCGGCGTATCTTCCGTCTTTGACTAACTGTGCTATGACTTTTGCATCTTTCACGTCATTCTTTGTAGGTGAATTATCGTCTAATTCTTTACTTCGTTTAACATGTAGTGGATTGACAGATACGAACTTAATATTATTCTCTTTCAGGAGATGAGCTAGATTTAACCAGTAGTGACCGGTTGGCTCCATGCCTACAATCACTTGATTTAACTTACACGCTTTAACTAGGTGGTTAATCCAATCTAGAAACGAATGAAATCCTGCTTTCGTATTTTCAAAGAAACACGTTTTACCCAATTCCATTCCTCTATAATCTTGTGCTCTCGCGACATGATTGTGTTTGGCGATGTCTACTCCGACAATTAAGGTTTCAAAAGTAATTTGAGTGATTTTATGATTTTGGTTATAATTCATTTGAGGCCTCCGATAGATGTTTTTGTCCTTTTTAGCTGGCCAGCTCAGGACACATTCATCTTATCAAGAGGTCTTTTATCGTTCAAACCTCATTTTCAGTTATTACAGGAATGCTGCCCCGTTAGTATAGTAACTAAACTGTAAACGGATTGTTACGCTAATAGCATTGTTGGAGAAGACTTCAATATATATAATTAAGACTCGTTAAGGAGTGATGAAAGATGATAAGCGTAACAGTAGATAAGTTAAAATTCAAGAAACAATTATCGGGGATTGAACAAATCACACTGAAAGATTTTCTGTATACCTGGGTAGGTAGCTCAAGCAAGGGATTTGATGATTTTTTTCACATTGAGTACACAGTAGATGTATTTGCCAAAATGGAAAAAATGACGAATGACACCGATTTGTTGATTTCTGATGATGATTATTTCAGATACATAACATTGACGGAAGATAATCAAATTGTGATAGGTGTTTTAAATATGAATTCAGAATTAAAACATAGAATAATTTCACTAGATAAGATGAAATAATTCTTCGTTTTCTTTAACCCACATACAAAAAGAGGCAGCGTGGTACACTGTCTTTTTTTATTTGTTCACTATATGTCTTATGTGACGTTACTGAATTATCCTACCCATTAGTTCCATAAGAAAAAGCTGTCTTAAAGACAGCTCAGATCTTCAGCTAACGCACCCGTTAGTTCATTTAAACTGGAATAATCGCACATAAAGATGGTCCTGTACTTTCTATCTTCTGCATCGATTATTTGAATAAGGAATTAAAAAACCATCTCTAGATATCCTTCTCTACTGGGTAATAACTAATTTTAAAATAATTGATGATAAAATATTTATAATATTATTACCTCTATTATTAATATCTTTCAACATATTAGAAAATTTATTAGAATTCATAATGTCGGCATTTGATTTTATATATTGAATTAAATATTTCATTCCTTCAGTTAAGTCTTTAAAAACACTTATTAATTCTAAATGTTCTTTTTCTATAATCTTTGGGGGAGATACTAATTCTAAATCAGTTATACTTTTTTCAAGTAATGATACTTCAAGTTCCAATTTTATTAAGACATCCTCTGAATCAATAAAACTTAAACCTTTTGAAACTTGAACTAATCCCCCACCAATTTTTTTTAGTGTTTCTCCATATTCAATGACACTGATTTGCATCGTCAAACCTCCTTACTCGGTTTAAGATTTTTTTGTTATGCTTTTTTTATAAGTTGACCGCATTCTAAACCATTTTTATGGGAAGAATTCCGCTCTTTCCTTTGCTATTATCTGTGACCCTCCGTGTGCATCTAGTATTCCACCGGCAACCTTTATCCAATCCCCTATGTTTGAGATAACTTCTCCTTCTAGCTGCATAATTTCATCACTTGTCATAACCTGTTTGGTAGTACCAACACCGTCTAAAAATTGTCCAATGGTTGAAATCCAAACTCCTCGTAATACTTCTCTTTCATTAGGATCTGATCTAACTTCCTCGCTAATCAACATAATTTTTGATAATAAGACCGCCTCCATTATTGAACCAATAAATTGTATCCAGACTGCAATGGAAATTTGTTTTTCCAGTTTTAATTTCAATTCCTCATTTTCAGTATTTTCCTCGGTTTGCTTATTAGTTTCTGTCTGAAAATCCACTGTTTTTCACCTCAATCTATATATATGTCTATGCTATAACATAGGTGAATGCCTTGCTAAATTCACCTTTAATGGTTTGTCAGTGGACGTACCTGTTTCAGAACTAATAATTTTCTCTTCCTTAGCTATACCCGATCGTTGAACAGGGTAATTTCTTAATGAACTAAACTGCCCCTTTAGTGCCATAAGAAAAAGGCTGCCTCAGCAACCTCTCTTATAGAAGTAAAGCACCCGTTATCTGAATAAAAAACACTTTATTTAACTAAACTCAAGTTCATTGTTTTTTATATTTTGTATTTTGCATTGCCCAAAAAACCATAATTAAATTAATAAAAAATAAATTCAATGTAATTCTTTCATGAAAAACAATTGAAATAACATCATTAACAATTAAACTAACTAAAGTTAATAAAACACCTATTAACAATGCATTAACAGATAGTTTTAATATCTTTACTTCTGAAAAGTTTGGTAAATTTAATATTTTATCTCACTCCTTAAACAGCATCGTAAGCATATATAATTACCAATAACACCGATCTTCAGCTAACGCACCCGTTAGCCATCCATGAATCGCAAAGAATGAAAATGGTTAGGAAGTGTCAATACTGATACTGACCTTAATCCAGTCAACCCTAATCCATAGACTAATTAATTAACGCTCTCCTCTTTTTTAAACGATTGAGCAGGGTCTTCTTAAGTATTGTCATTTTTCTATTTTTAAAGAAACTTATTTTCATGGTAGTTCTATAAGAAAAGCAATTCTTATTAAAGAAATGCGCCCTTTAATTGAATAAGAAGGGACTATATTTTATTGAAATTATCGTCAACAAACCTCTTCATTTTATCTGTACAAGACCGCTAAGTTTCCAGGTTAGTAATTTTGCCGAAAAGTAATGCATCATAATACTTATCCTCTATAAAATAGTGGTCTTTTAATCGTCCTTCTAACTCATACCTGTTCTTTTCAAGTATCCGTGCAGAGCCAATATTGGCATGCACTACCATAGCATGGAGCTTATGAAGATTAAGTGATTTAAATGCAAAATCACTTATCAACGCAACAATCTCTGTTCCATACCCCTTATCCCAATGATGTTTATGCAACACATAACCAATTTCAGCTTGGTTTGCTTCTTGGTCAAAATTGAAAATTATGGCTGTTCCTATAATTGCTTGAGTTAATTTTTCAACAATGGAGGAATATAAATGAGTTCCTGCCGACTCACGTTTTAACATTATTTCAATGAACTGACGAGTTTCCTCCAAAGTACTCATCAAATTCCAGCCAATAAATCGTGAGACCTCTTGATCTGACGCATAATGATGTATCTCTTGAACATCCTCTATCCTTAGTGCTTTGAAGTAGATTTTTTCACCCTCTAATGAATGAAATAAAACAGCCTGCTTCTCCATTTTAACCTCCTCTAACTACGCTTTGTTAATGAACCTCCGATGGAGCGAAAATGTCCCCAATTAAGGTTAAATATCATCGCACTCATCTTAGTATATCCTTTCAAATAATTTTCCAAATATATGTTTCAACTGTTTCCTCGGCAATCTGGCCCTTTAATGGAATAACATGACTGACGTTTTTAAACAACTTTATTATGTTTTAAACGACTTTATTGTAAATTAAACAACTTTAATGTCACTTAACAGTATTCCTTATGGAACTATCCTGCCCCGTTAGTTCCTTCCGCCAGCCTCAATTCCCAACTATTGCACCTTATAGTGGAATTATTGAAAGGTATAAAAATATAGTTATTACCTTTTTATGATTTTGGCAACCTTGAAAATTCCACAGCCGCAAAGAATTATGATACCCATTATAATAATTGGTATTAAAATATTAAGTGACATTAAATCATCTCCCTTTAAATTATGTAAATTATTCTTATACCCATATAATACCACATCAAAAACATCTACTTGTTCAACTAACCTGCCCCGTTAGTTGAATAAGAAAATGGAGCTGTTTCCAACCCCATATTTGTTAGTTCAACAAAATAATAACTTTTATAAGTTAGTTCCATACATACCTGCTTTCATTAGTAAAAGAAAGTGAAAACCAGGGATGGGTGCCTTTACAATTTCATAAACACTTTGATTTCGTTTATTAATAGTATTCCTTTATACACACTTATAATTTCATTCAAATTGATTAGCTATCTTAAAAAAATATTGTATTTGTTAGTCTTCTTATTAACAACTTGTCCAAACCAATCAATACTTTCCTCATAGAATGAATACAAGTAATTATATCGAAATGGAGGAAACAAACCATTGAGTGACACAAATTTTTCAAATGATTCTCCAGGCCCAAAAGGAAAATTAATTACTGGCCATTCAAAGGAGTTTATTTCAGATACACTTGGCTTTCTTACCCGTTTAGCAAAAGAATATGGAGAAGTTGCTAAAATTCGTTTTGGACCTTTCCATAATGTTTACCTTATTTCAAATTCAGATTTAATTAAGCAGGTACTTGTAACAAAACAAAAATCCTTCTTGAAATCAAAGGACTTCTCTGCTTTAAAACCAGTAATCGGAGAAGGCCTTCTTACAAGTGAAAAAGAAATTCACATGCGCCAAAGAAGGCTTATTCAACCCTCTTTCAAAAAGTCTCATATTATCAATTATGCTCAGGATATGATTGATATAACAATGGACTATATTTCCACTTGGAAGAACAGCGAAGAAAGGATAATTACGGAGGATATGATGAGCCTTGCACTGGGTATTATCAGCAAGACCATGTTCAGCATGAACCTCAAAGAAGGATATGGCATGCTCGGGGAACCTATAGAAGCCTTCATGCGAATTGCCGTTAAAAGAATGCGAACACTTCAAATGCCACTATGGGTTCCAACTAAAAACAACCGTGAATATAACATTGCGAAACAGAGACTTGATAAGGTGATTTATAGCTTTATTGAAAAACGCAGAACAGAGGCAGAGAGACATGAGGATATGCTTGGGATTCTAATGGATGCTCGAGATGATGAGGATGGCTTAGCTATGACAGACAAGCAGTTACGTGATGAGTTAATGACCATTTTCCTTGCCGGTCACGAAACAACAGCAAACGCGCTTTCCTGGACCTTATACTTGCTTTCCCAACACCCTGATGTGGAAACTAAACTTTTCAATGAAATAGATAGCGTAATCGGCAACCGTAATCCAACACCTGGCGATTTTATGAAATTAACATACACACAAAATGTTATCTATGAATCAATGCGCATATACCCACCTGCCTATATCATACAACGGGAAGTGGCGGAGGATGTGGTAATTGGAGGGTATCTTTTTAAAAAAGGCGATATGATCCTGTTAAGTCAGTATGTGATGCACCACAAGCCTGAGTATTTTGATAATCCAGATTCCTTTAAACCTGAGCGATTTGAAAACAACTTTATGAAAACCCTACCTCCGTTCGCTTACTTTCCATTTGGCGGAGGTCCGAGAGTTTGTATCGGTAATCATTTTGCAGTGATGGAAGCTGTGCTTGTCCTAGCATGCATTGCTCAACGATATCGGATAAGGCTGGCGCCTGACCATCATGAAGTAAAGCCACTTCCGTCTATTACACTCAGACCGAAACGTGGATTGCGCATGGTAGTCGAAGAAAGAAATATAGAAGGTATCCAACCAGAAGCTTCTGAAATTTAAAGGAATATATGTTGTATTAATGAACAAAATTGTCACTCTACACCTAAGGAAGATCCCTCCTTTAGTTCCATAAAAAAGACTGCCGCATCAACCCTAGTTTTTGAAGTAAACCAGCTAATAGGATGTCAATATCTTTGTCTAAAATTTTCATTCCCCTATGATATACTATTTTTGGCCATGCCAAATAACCCTCCAAAACCCTTTTGGAGGGATTTTCTCTGTTTCACAAAACCGTTAATTAGGCTAAATCTAGGAACGTTTCTTTTCTCTTTAATAAAGCGTAAATCCAATGAAGCAACATATTAATACAGGCAACGATTGACACTTTGGCCGGTTTTCCTTCTGATTTTTTCTTAAGCTTTTTGTTACTTGAACTACCGAACAGTCCGAATACACTACGCTTAATAAACTAACCTGCCCCGTTAGTTCCATAAGGAACAAGCTGCCTTAAATACAGCTCCGACCTTCAGCTTACGCACCCGTTAGTTCATTAAGAAATTCAGTTTATAAGTCCTTTTAAATATGTTTTATGATATTTTTTTAAGAATCCCCAAACAATAATTAGAACCCCAAACACTACAAAGAACAAAATCGGCAGCTGAAAAATAGCCATGTAATCTCCTAATGCCCATGAATTATTTGCTTCAATAACATTCTGGTAGGTATCCTTATATTCATATTGAACAATCCAATTATCCTTTGTACTCGCCACTGTTCCTAAATCATAATCATCGCTAACAATTCCTTCTTTATTAAAAATTTCATACGGATCTTCAATCATAAATGTTGCATACTGATATTCAATGGGGGAAGTGGTAGAAGGTTTTTGTGTTATATTAAATTCTTTCAACCAATCTTTTAATTGAGCGTTCTCTTCTGTGTTAAATATTGCAAGATAATTCAAATGATCCTTATGTTCGTCGAAAAGAGTTTGAATATCCTCTTTTTTGGAGTCAGAAATCACATCATCATCACCTACAATGGTTAACACATCGTTCATGATGATGCTTCTTTCTTCCTTGAAATTATATATTTCTAAGGAGGTATTTACAAAAATGATAGCTCCTAGCACAAGTGAAACCAATGAAAATAATAAGATATAACGAGCAAATCTCTTTTGTACACTAAAAAATTCTGATAATCCTTTAATCATGTGTTTTTTATCTCCGAAGTTTTCAATAGCCATTCTGCTCGCTTCTTCTTCAGATACTCCCTTTTCTTTTAACTCATAGGCAGCCTCTAATAAATGCGATTGCATTTCCTCTTTTAATTCGTCAATTTCGTTTTTATCACCATCAACATTTCGATAAACAGAATTAACATACTCTTCAATTTGCTTCAATCTTTTCTCCCCCTTCCAAAAACGTATCGATTAATTTTTTTACAAATTTCCATTCCGAACGCTTTTCTTCAAATTCTTCTTCACCCATGGCTGTAAGCCTGTAATATTTTCTTCTTCCTCCTGGTCCTTGTTCATCCCCCCAGTAAGAAGAAACCCATTCATTCTTTTCTAATCTCTTTAAAGATAGATAAAGCGTACCTTCTTTTAATTCAAATTGGTCATCACTCTTTTCTCGGACGATTTTGGCTAATTCATAGCCGTACATATCCCTCCTATGTAAAAGAGAAAGGATGAGAGTGTCTATATGACCTTTCAAGACTTCCTTATTAATTTCCAATTTTCCCACCTCTTGGTATAAATATATTTTACATTACCTTATAATGCAAGGTATTCCTTCAAAAAAAACAGGTTTTTAATTAACTAACCTGCCCCGTTAGTTCCATAAGAAAAAGCTGTCTTAAATACAGCACCGAACTTCAGCTAACGCACCCGTTAGTTCTATAAGAAAAGTATTCTTATTAAAGAATCGCGCCCTTTAACGGAACAACTCTATTACCACTCAAAATTCCCTTGATCCATTTTTTAATTTCAGATGTACTTTATCTTTTGGACATAAAAACACCCCTTTAGAGGATATTATCCAAAGGGGTTAAACGGTGCAACTTTATTATAAACATCGCGACTTTATTTCAAAGCCACATCATTTTCCCTTTAATTCAGCTAAATAGTGTCTTACGGCACTTTCAACTAGTTCATAAACCGTCCTATCATGAATGATTGCTTGTATTTTTAGTTCCTTCATAAGTTCAACATCCATATCGAATGAAGAACGTTTTCTTATAACGTTGGTTCGTTCTATGGTTGGTGCTGATTGTTCGTTCGCTTGTTCGACCTGTTCTTTACCACGTTTTATGCCAACGTTAGAACGTTGGTTGGTATCGTTAATAGGTTCTTTATTTACATTAGTTGAAACGTTCGCCTTTGCGTTTCCTGCTGTTGCAAAGTCATAAATAAGCTGCTCTTGTACCGTTTCCTCATCACCTTCACCAACGAAATACCAGCCTTTTTCGCCTGAATTTCTATACTTATAACCAGCTTTATTCAATGCTTTACTTAGTAATTTTTCTGAAAGATGAACATCAGCCCTTTTGGCAATATTCGCTGGTGTATCAGTTTTAATTAACTCCAAGATTTCACCGATTTTCATTTAGTACGCTCACGGGAAAACCAATACTTTGTTTTGATATTTCGATAAGTCCCAATGTCTTTGATCAGCTCGGCAATAAGATCATAACCGCAATATGTGTGCCTCAGCGTGCTAAATTCATCTAATGTGACATAATCATCACTCTTTAATTCAACGTGACACTCTCCACAACAAATCGCCATATCCAACACCTCCAAAAAGTATATTGATATATTCGTCGAAACTTGGTGGCTATCCTTCTTTCGTACAAAAAACAGGTCTATTGACGGTCCTTTAATGTTTGTTAGTTTTTCAAAATTCTCTTTGGATATGAATCATATCAAAGGAATGCCTTTAAGGTGTGCCTGTTTCCATAAAAAAAAGAACCATAATTCCTATCTCTCGAAATCCATCCCTCTTTCTTTTCTGTTCATCACTTTTTCATTTTCTTTCACTTTCAAAAATGTTTGCACGCCTTTTACTTCTTGCTCATCTGTAAAATGTTTTTTTAATAATCGTTCTCCCATTTTATCTAAGACTGGGGCCTTAAAAGCCCCAACATGATGGCTGAAGTCCTTTACTTTATCTCAAAAAGGCCTACGATCCTTGTTATTCAGGGATCGTAGGCTTTTTTATTACTTTTTCTTGCTTATTAGATAACTGTTTTTGTATGTATCCTTGAGTAAGTTTAAAGGTTTAAGAATATTATATCGGTGTTAATCATAATATTCGCCAGTAACAAAGAACCCACCACAATCCTTACACCTAGAATACCAAGAAAGACCTCCACCATATTGAGAGTGTTGCCAGAAACCTTCTCTTTATCGAATACATGATTACATTTTTTCCTACGTTCCTCCCAATCTCTCATATGGTCTATTTCCTCATCAATTCGTTTTACATCCGCTTTTATCAAAGAAAAAAGGTCAGTCCCACTGAGTTAATACTTTAACACAGCGGGAACTGACGACCCCATTGTCTATTAGACATTTTGATTTTAGCTTTATCTGCCTCAGGTGTTATACCTTTCTACTTATCTATTTAATTGTTTCACTTTTACAGGCTTTTTTTCCTTGCTTACTTTGATGATTTGTCCGATAATACTGATGGCAATTTCTTCTGATGTTTCCGAGCCAATTTCCAATCCGATTGGAGAATGGACCTGCTCCAACTGTTCTTGCGTGACCCCTTCACTTTTTAACTTTTCAAATATGCTTATGACCTTGCGTTTACTGGCGACCATCCCAACATATGCAATCGGAAATTGCAATGCCGTTTTTAATACAATATCATCACAATCTTTTGTAACAATAACCACATATGACTTTTCATTTAGATTGGCTGCGAGCAAAGCCTTTCCAATATCCTCGTTCACAAAAAGGTTTGTCGCATTAGGAAAGCGTTCCTTCGTACAATAACCAACGCGATCATCGACAATGCAATAAGGATATTCGAGGAAATCAGCGAGCTTTGCCAACGCATAGCCTAAATGACCGGCCCCAGCCAGAATGAGTTCAGGCCTGCTTGTATAGACTTCAATAAAGACCCGTAACGTGCCGCCACAATTCATCTGAATTCCGTCTTTTGCATGTTTATTCAATTTATATTCAACGATTTTCGATTGGCCATTTTGGATCGCCTTTACACTATCTTCGATCACATAGTGTTCAGCCAAGCCCCCTCCGACAGTCCCTTCAATGGTACCATCCCGGTAGACAATCATTTTTCCAACATGCCTGGGAGTCGAGCCCTTTGATTCAATAATCATGGCTAAAGCAAAGGTTTCGTTTTGACGCGTCAGCATGGCCACTTTTTCTATCAGCAGCATGAAAAGCTCCCCCCTATTTTTAAACATTAATTCGGTTGATATTGCTTCATGCTAAGAAAATAACGTAAAAGATGTAACGCAACGGTTTTTCTGTAAGCCGCAGTGGAGCGTTGATCGTCGATTGGTCTAATGATCTTATCGAAGGCTGCCACAATCACAGCGATGTCTGCATCGGCTAATGGTATCGTTTTTCCAACCAGCTTCTTCTCAATATCAATGGAACGAACCATCGTAGGTCCGACCGCCCCGAAGGCAAATCGAATGTCATCGATTCGATCTTTGCTTATCCGGACGAAACCCGCAAACGATACTTTGGCAATGGCATCTGCGTTGCGGTTGCCGACTTTCTCGAAAACGACATGTGAATCTTCTAATACGAACGGCAGAATAATCTCCGTTACTATTTCATTGTGAAAGCGTTGAACCCGTCGTGGACCTTGAATAAAATCGCTAATCGCAACCATACGATCACCATTTACGGAGCGCAACAGAAGCTTTGCATTGTATACATATAATAAAGGAAGCATGTCACCGGCTGGAGAGGCGTTGCAAATATTACCGCCAAATGTTCCCCGGTTTCTAATTGCTGGGGCAGCAATTGTTTTAATTGCATTCTTTAAAGCAAAAGGAATCAACGGATTTTCAAGTAATTCACTATAGGTACAGCAGGCCCCGATGTGGAGATCCTTGTGATGTTGATACACCTGCTTTAATTCGGAAAGATGATTAATAAAAACAATCGGTTTAGGGATTTTCGGAGGTACTCCCCTTCTACTTTTGTGAAGAACCATAACATCGGTGCCTCCGGCTATGATTGCACAATCTTCTCTATTCAATTGGCTCAACGTTTCGTCTAAACGCTCGAAGCGATACGCTTTTATTTTCTCTACCATAAGCCATCACCTTTTTTAGCTGCTAGGTTAATCGCCTCAACAATCATATTGTAGCCCGTACATCGGCACAGATTTCCGGAGATGCCTTCACGAATTTCAGCCTCTGAAGGATGAGGATTTTTAGATAACAAAGCTGCACTTGCCATAATCATCCCCGGAATGCAATAGCCGCATTGCACTCCCCCGGCGATGGAATAGCTCTCATCTAAAATTTTAAATTGTTCCGTTTCAATGATGCCTTCGATCGTTTGAATATCGGTACCAGCAATCGAGCCAATTGGTATAAGGCAGCTGTTTTGCAGGAGGTTATTCACAAAAACACTGCAGGCTCCGCACTCCCCTTCACCACAGCCTTCCTTTGTTCCGATTAACTCAAACTCATTTCTTAATAAATCTAGTAATCTTGCTGTAGCAGGGGCGTCAGTTTCTACCGTTCTTCCATTTAGTATGAATTTAATCAACCCTCTTCACCTTCTTTCATCCAAAGACTTTCAATAATGACTTCCGGTGTAATCGGAATTTGCTGAAAAGAAGTTTGCAGGGCATCCTCGATCGCAGCTTGGACTGCTGGAGCGCCTCCGATTAAAGTCAATTCACCTGCGCCCTTCGCCCCGTATGGACCATCAGCATAGGGGTTATCAAAGACCTTGCTTTCAATTGAAACAACATCCAATGAAGTCGGCGGTCCATAATCCGATATGCTTTTTTGTTGGATTCTACCTTGCTTTGACGTCATCTTTTCTAGATAACCGTATGCTAGCCCTTGAGCCAAACCACCGTCAATTTGGCCTTTCATAATCCGTTCATCGATGACCTTCCCAACTTCATAATTACCGTATACTTTTTCTAACTTTATATTTCCTATTAACGTATCAACTTCTACTTCAACGATATTAACGCCCCATGAATAAGCCGGGTAGGCATCTCCAGTGAAGGTTTTCTCGTCCCAAGGAATCATTTCACGGTGAACATAGTGCTCAACTACTTCCTGTTCCAGCCCTGTTTGCCACTGATCCTTAAGTTTTTTTGCGGCCCGTTCAAGCAATTTTCCGACAATCATCGTGGTCCTGGAAGCTACGGTCGGACCCGAGTCGGGAACCTCTTTTGTGTCGGGATAAGGGTACAAAATATCTTCGAACGGGAGGTTAAGTTCTTTGGCGACAATTTTACACAACGTCGTCAAAATACCTTGTCCCATATCAGAGTTTGAGATTTTTAGTGATACCTGGTCGTCCTTTGATTTAACCAGCTTCACCGTTGCTTTAATATGATCTCTTTCGCCACTGCCTGTAAATCCACAGCCGTGAAGGAACAGCGAAGTTCCTATGCCTTTTTTATAGCGCTGATTTTGTTGATTTAAGCGCTGAAAGTCTTCTTTTTTCTTTTTGTATTCTGACACGTTGAGTAGGTCCTCAATCATTTCTCCCACTAATATCGGGTCGCGGAATTTACCTTTGGTGATGGTGGGGTCTCCTTGTTTGACGAGGTATTTTCGTTTATATTCAAGCGGGTCGATTTTTGCCAGTTTACTAAGATGTCCAATATGACTTTCGATTCCGGCAAAGCTTTGTGGAGCACCAAAGCCTCTGAAGGCGCCGTTCGGAACGGTATTGGTTTTTAAGACATAGCCTTTTGCATGAAAATGCGGAATTTTATAAACACCGGCACTGTTTATTAATGCGCGCTGCAGCACGACAGAGCTCAATCCCACATTTGCCCCTCCATCGAGAAAGATGTCAACACACATGCTCAAAATATTTCCTTCCTTATCAAGGGCCGTTCGATATTTGAGTTTGGCCGGATGTCTTTTCGTTGTAACCAGCATATCCTCAGAACGGTCGAACACGAGCATTACCGATTTTTTGACTGCTCTTGCGGCAACGGCTACGTGACAAGCCATCATCGAAGGATAATCTTCTTTGCCGCCAAAACCTCCGCCGGTAGGACTTTGAACAACTCTGACTTCATCGTCACTACAGGCTAATGCGCTTAGCAATGCATTTTTTATATAATAAAGACATTGCATCGATCCCTGGACGACAATTTCATCATCCTTATAAACGGCGAGCATTCCTTGCGGCTCAAGGTAGACATGCTCCTGATAACCCGTATCATATTCTTCTTCGATGATTTGATGGGCTCCCTGCTCGATAGCTGAAATGTTCTCTAAGCTTTCCCCAAATTCATAGCTTGCCAAAACTAAGGGTACTGATTTTTGCTTGATCGCTTCGTCCAATGTATAGATAGCCTGATGTTCTTCAAATTCAACCTTCACTTCATTTAACAAACTGTACAGGATATCCAGGTCTTTGCCCGTGAGCATGAGAATCGGCTCACCAATATAATTGACCCACTCATTGGCAAAAATGGGCTGATCTTCTTTGATAATTTTGACATAATTCGGTCCGGGGATATGCTCTGCTCCAACAGCTTCATACCCTTCCGGAAGGTTAGGTAATTGAATGGATATGATTTTTCCATAAGCAATTGGCGATCGATACAAAACACCATAAACCATATTTTCCACTTTCACGTCACTAATATAGGGCAACTGGCCCGATACTTTACCTTTATGGTCCTTTTTGGGCACTGAGGTGCTTATGTCTTTGAGATTCATTGCAACAACACCCTTCGACTCATTTTTTTAAAGGGACATATTCTGAATAGAAACCTCTTCCTACGATTTTATCAATGAGAATGATCTTTTATGATTCATTTCTATTCAAGATTTTCGTAGTTTTTAATTATATTTTTACTTCGAGAAATTTAAAGCTTTATCATAATCAATGGCCTTTTGGTAATCCTCCGGTGTATCAACATCCATTAATACTCCCGCATCATCTACATTCATGTATTGCTTTTCGTAACCGTCCAGGACCACACGCAAATTACTTTCTGGATTGGTTTCGAGAATTTTCTGTTTCACTTCGCTTGATAATTTAATGGGATGGCCGCCTTTATAGTCAAAGCTGGGAATAACCACGTTTCCTTTGTGTTTTGCTAGTAGCTGAACAGTCTCTTTTTTAACAAGCGGACAATCTCCGGGCGTTATAAAGAAGGTTGGGGCATTTACTTCGTTGCAGCCCTTTTGAATGGAATGAAACATTCCCTGGTTAAAGTTTTCATTATAAACAAACTTGATCTGAAATGAATAGGCATTTTTACTGATGATTTTGGCAATCTCCTCTTGGATGATTTCCGCTTGAAACCCAGCTACGACGATGACCCTGCTGCATAATCCTTCAAATTTAGAGATCGTTTGCTCCAACACGCTCATTTGCCCCATCGGCAAAGTCATTTTAAATGCATTCGCTCGGCTGGAATATCCAGCAGCTAGGACGATTGCTTCCATGTTTGTCACCTTCTACCTATCATTTTTCTGAATTCTCACAATAAAAGCACAAGCGGAGTAAGGATTTGCTGTATGGACTATTAAGAGATCATTAATTGTTTATGCTTTGAATTTTAATTAAAGAATCTGGATAGTGTTTTTTCTTTATATGCGTAAAAGTCTCATTATATTACTTATTAACCAACTTGATACTATTTTTAAATTATCAAAAGATATAAAAGGACAATACATAGTCCCTATTTTAAGAGAAAGAGTGTCAAGTATTGACCAAGGTTTAATCGAAGAAGCTAAAATTATTGAATTATCAGAGAACGATAAATTTTTTAGAATATAAAGAAGCCTTTGCTCTCATGAGCAAAGACTTTTTTTTGACGAGTTTCTTCTATTCTTCCTTCTACATTATATGAAAATTGGAAAATTATCCATGATTATTAAACTATCCTGCCCCGTTAGTTCCATAAGAAAAAGCTGCCTTAAAGACAGCTCCGATCTTCAGCTCGCACCCGTTAGTTGAACAAGTAAAAATCCACACTAGAGTCATTTAATGATTTCATAATGAACAAAGTTTTGTTACGAGAAAGGCAATAAAAAACGTCTTTTTCAAATCGAACAGTGGTGTGTTCAGAAAAGGACGAGTTTTGGAACAAATAATAACTTATTTATAATATCGTTCTTAATCGATAAAAATCAAATAAACGCCAATCCCTTATAGATATGGGATTGGCGTTTTGGCGTACTTCTTAAAGTTACAAATATGTTAAGTTCATTTTATAAATATTTCAAGAAATGTTTTTCAATTCCTCTGTTAATCGTAGGAATTCTTCTTTGTTTTTATCCTGTAATGACTGGTCAATCTCTTTTCGGATTTGCTCTTTTCGGAAATTAAGAAGGGCTTTGTTTATCACCATTTCAGCAAATTCAGAATCCTTGACGTTTATTTCAGGTTGTAGTGGTGTATTAGCCAAATTCTTTTCCATAGGAAACCAACTCCTTGACCTTTTTTCTATTATACCAAAAGTTTTCAAACTATTCAAATAATTATTCGAGTAGTTCCAATGACTCAATGAAAATGAGTCAGTGAAAAATATAAGTGAAAAAACAGATTTAATAGATAGGATTAAAGGTGTTAACATATGAATACTGAAGATAAATATATTAATCTTTTAAAAGAAGCAGAGAATTTAGTAATCGATACTATTTCAGAAACTATGGATGATTTATACTGGGTTACAGCATCGACTGGGAGATTATTTTATCTTATGTTTCAAGGATGAAGCGATGACCCTAAAAGAACCTAAGAATACTTTATAACCTGTTTCTTCTAACATTTCTCTTTCAAACAAGAAGTTACTCTTCTTAATCAAATTAATCTTTAACTTTATTTTTGTGTCTATTTGCTAACTTCATAGCGAAGAACTGAGGAATCAAATTCAAAAAACTAACCAAGAATAATAATTGATATGGAGTTAGTGGCTTAAAATAGCCACCCCATCGTTCGTTACTTGTCATCTCGCTTATGAAATATAATGAAATTATTACAGATAATATATTACCAATAATAAGAGAGATTGAATTATTAAAGAGTTTGCCGAAGAAAGCAAGAAGTGAAGTCACTACAATCATAATTAAATAGCCAAGCATTGAACGGTTAGCAAAATCTTGGTGCATTGAAAAATAAACAAAAGGAAAACAGTATAAACAGACTATTAGAATACCAATTACTATTTTTCTTAGAACAAGCAAAATCTTATTCTTCATATATCCCTATACCTTTGTCTATCTCGATAGTCCCCACCTCCTGTAATTCAATTAAACGACTTAAACTCTCTTCTTTATTAAAAGAACTATGCCAACGATAATCATATTGATCCAATATACGGTAATGGTTACTAATCAAATTTTGTTGCAAACGAAAATCCCCTCTATACTCGATTTCTTGCCACCATATCTTACCACCCATTGTTTTTTCTTTAGGCGTACCACCATTTTTGCTAGTAATTAACTGAACAAAATCAACTGGATTGTCACCAATTGATGATATCAACAATTGGCTATGATTAAACAAAGCACAAAATGCAACAACGGTGGTCCAATTGGCTTCTGTTCTTCTTTTTTCAATTTGAACTAGTGTTTTTTTTGAAATCCCTAGAATTTCAGACATCTTATCTTGAGAAAAACTTTGTTCTGTTCGGACAAGTTTCATTTTTTCTGATATTAAATTGATGAATTCTTCTTTTTCCATATATACTAAATACTCCTTTTTAGTGTAATTTTACACTAATAGTATTATTTTTCAATAAAAAATACCCTTTTTGAATAAAAAGCAACTTTAAAACACAAAGAAAAAAGCAAGAAATAACCTTGCTCTAAATAAGTTTGAAATGGAAATATTTCTTAATTAAGGCTTGTTGAACTAACCTGCCCCGATAGTTCCATAAGAAAAAGCTGTCTTTAAGACAGCTCCGATCTTCAGCTAACACACCCGTTAGTTCTATAAGAAATTCAGTTTATAAGTCCTTTTAAATATGTTTTATGATATTTTTTTAAGAATCCCCAAACACTACAAAGAACAAAATCCCACAATGCAATAGCTAAGAAAGATTGCCATGGACTTTACATGCCCCTACTTAATAGTGGCTTTTCATGAGTACAGTTCAGGTATTTTCGGAATACAGCATTAAAATATCCTACATCAATAATTGCTATTTCTCCTTTATTTGGGATTGAATATGAGTCAGCTGAAGTGATTCATTGATTAATACCAAGTCTATTGCATCCAATTCTTTTTTGCAGCACGAACATTTTACAGGTAGTAAGTTTTCTTTTTCCATTATAGAAGCCCCCTTTTTGATAAATAGGTATTCTCTATGTCTAGTTGCTAATCCTACCTGTTCACATAACCGTCAAAAATCCCTTTTACCATTACATATTCAGTTGGTGTCTACATAGCTTGTTCAACTAACCTGCCCCGATAAAAGAGCTGCCTTAAAGACAGCTCCGATCTTCAGCTAACGCACCCGTTAGTTCTATAGGGCTTTATTTCAATCACTCTTTTTATCAATTGCTTCATAAGGTATTTCTTTTCTGACTCTATTTCTTGAGGTTCGCTTGAGTAATTTCGAACCAATCCAATATTGATGTCATCAATAGGTGTATATTGATTACTTGGTATAGTTTTATTCTTCTTAAACATCCTAAAAAGAGTAAAAATAATCACCCCGATAATTAATGCAAGTACAAAGTATTGCATTTAACCTCCCCCAATCAAAAAGTCGATACCTACATTTCACCATATATTCCATAATCCTTATGCAACTAACCTGCCCTTTAGCTCTATAAGAAAAAAGCGACGCTTCGTTATTGAAGTATCGCACATGTTAGTTCAACAACTATTTCATTTGCATTAAGCTCGTCCACAAAAATTTTTCTCCGAAAAATTCACTTGGTTGAGTAATCTTTTTCATTCCCCTAAAACTAATGATATCAAAATCCTTTGCGAATACTTCTTTAAGCCTGCTACATACGGCAGTCTTGGTGGCATCATTGTGTTAATGATCTGGTTTTATTTATCGAAATCAATGCCTTCATAAAATGAAGAACATCCAAAATGTGAATGAGTTTCCTTCAGTTCCCGTAATACCTGAAAGCTCTTCAACGAACACTAATCAAGTAATAACATTTTGTATTAGGGAGGAATTCTTTCATGAGTAAGAAAGGAAAGCATAAGGGTAAAAAGGGGAACCATAAAACATCAAGTTCTGCAAATGGGCAGAATGGCGATCATTAAAAAGTTAAACTGCATACAAAAGGGAGCCTTTTAGGCTCCTTTTGTACGTTAGTGAATGAAATAACTTATGGGTGGCCCCTTTTTTTATCTGTTTTACTAAAATTTAAAGTGGAGTGTAATCAATCCGTATCTTTTCACTTTTTTTGTAGTTTCATTTAGGTCTTGTAGCTCTTATTTTCCCACTTTCACCTAGCTCACGAGAAAACTCTTCATCCACACGATCCGGTTCTATTTTTAAGTTTTTGGGAGTTTGAGGTAATGAATTTTTACTGCTAGATGGTTTTTGATTTTTTGATCTTCCCATAATATTGCCTCCTAATGAAATTTTAATCTTTATTAGTATGGCTAAGAATCACATTTATATATCTTTAGATTTGCTCATGAGCGAACATTTTTATCTTAAAAACAGTTTTTGGGGACAGCTCCTTTTCCTACTACTTACGCACCCGTTAGTTCATTAAGCTAATTTTTCAGATGTTCATTCCTAAGAATTGAACATCGCCATATCACTATACTTACCATAATTAACGACTTGCGATATCCATTTTACCCATCCTCGTTATGAATATTGAGGTTAATTTACTTGAACCTGAATTTCTTTATACAGAGTTGCAAATTTTCGAATTGGTTTTAATACACGCAAGTACATAATTTCTAGTAGGCAAAGCCAACATATAGGGAAAGAAATTGAAATGGTCGAGGAGGGAATAATTTGAAGGCATCTGATTTGTTTGTAAGATGTTTAGAGAATGAAGGGGTTCAGTATATTTTTGGGATCCCTGGTGAGGAAAATACGGATCTTATTGATTCTCTAATAAGCTCTGATATTAAATTTATTTTGGTTCATCATGAACAAGCTGCTGCTTTTATGGCAGACATCTATGGCCGACTAACTGGAAAGCCTGGCGTTTGTTTGGGCACATTGGGTCCAGGTGCAACCAATTTATTGACAGGGATAGGAAGTGCTTATCTGGATTATTCCCCTGTTGTCGCGATTACAGGTCAAGCGGGCCTTGATCGAATTCATAAGGAGTCGCATCAATATGTGGACATTATTGGGGTTTTTAATGAAGTAACGAAATGGAATCAACAAATTAAGGTGCCGCATACGATTCCGGAAATTATCCGTAAAGCATTTAAAACTGCAGTCATAGAAAAGCCGGGAGCTGTTCATATAGAACTCCCGGAAGATGTGGCGATGATGGATACAGAAGGTGAACCTCTTCCGGTTACACCAATGCCTAGATCCCGCCCAGCCGAGGAAGAAATCAAAAAAGCCGTCGAATTAATAAATCGCGCTAAAAGGCCTATTATTCTAGCTGGTAATGGCGTAATCCGCGATGGAGCTGCTGAGTCCTTACGGAAATTTGCAGAAGAGAAGCAAATTCCTGTTGTGAATTCGTTCATGGCCAAAGGAGTTTTACCTTCTAACCATCCATTGACCCTTTTTACAGTAGGGATGCAAGCAAGGGATTATGTTTTATGCGGGTTTGATTTGGCCGACCTTATTATCACCGTTGGCTATGATTTCGTCGAGTATTTGCCAAAGTATTGGAACGATGAGGCAATGAATCCGATTGTTCATATTGATGCTCGACCAGCTGAGATTGATGCTCATTACCCCGTTCAAGCTGAATTGGTCGGGAACGTTACGGAGGCACTTGAAGCCTTGACCACTGGTGTAGCAAAAAAAGAGCTTTGGCCAGAAGTGAAAAAGTTAAGGTCTCAAATCATTGAAGAATTTCATTCTTCTGATGATGTATCAGGAAGCCCTATCATCCCTCAGCGAATTATCGCCGATTTGAAAAGGGCGGAAAAAGGTAATGCCATTGTCATATCGGATGTGGGTGCCCATAAATTATGGATTGCCCGGATGTATCAGCCGGAAATGCCTAATCACACTATCATTTCTAATGGCTTTGCATCGATGGGAATTGCCATTCCCGGCGCAATTGCAGCCAAAATGGCAAAACCCGATAAACCTGTCATTGCGGTTACAGGGGATGGTGGATTTCTGATGAATGGGGTTGAATTGGCAACTGCAAAACGTCTAGGTCTTGCCTTCGTGATAGTCATTTTCCATGATTCAAAATACGGCCTAATTGAATGGAAGCAATTGAATAAATTTGATCGTACGAATGCGATTGAATTTACAGACCCAGACTTTTTAGGGTTCGCAAAAAGTTTTGGGGTTAAAGGAGTTAAAGTAACCCACTCAGATGAATTGCTTCATGCATTAGAAGAAGCGATTTCAAGTCAGGAAATTGTCTTGATTGATGTTGATGTCGATTATTCGGAAAATGTAAAGCTCTCGAAAACACTAGGTGATTATATTTGTAAATTATAAAGGCAGATATTATTGGAGGGATTTCAGATGAAGAAAAAGTGGCAATTGTGGATTGGTGGTAAGTGGCGGGAGGCTAAATCATATGAGCCATTATATAATCCCCATTCAAACGAAGAAATTGCACAAATCGGACAGGCTGAACCAGCGGATGCCATTGAAGCGATTGTTGAGGCAAATTCAGCTTTTCAGAAATACCGATCCTACCCGGCTCATGCACGAGCAGAAATATTATTTAAAGCTGCAGCAATCATGGAAAAACGCAGTGAAGAACTTGCGAAAATCATTTCTCTAGAGGCGGCGAAAACGATTCGAAATGCTCGTGAAGAAATGAATCGTACGGTTCAGACCTATCGTTTTGCTGCAGAAGCATCAAAGAACAATTATGGAGAACAGATCCCGATGGATGCGGCAGTGGGTGGGGTAAACCGTTTTGGCTTCACGGTTCGTACCCCGATTGGCGTCGTTACAGCAATTACCCCATTTAACTTTCCATTTAATCTGGTCGCCCATAAAGTTGGTCCAGCTATTGCCGCTGGAAATTCGATTGTGTTAAAACCTGCCGAACAAACCCCGTTGAGTGCACTGGTTCTTGCCGATATTTTTAAAGAAGCAGGGCTGCCAGATGGAGTATTGAACATCATACCGGGCAAAGGGGATGTATTAAGTGAAGCCTTGACGACACATCCACATGTAAAAAAAGTGACTTTCACAGGCAGTGTAGAGGTCGGACACCTTATCCAGCAGCAGGCTGGCTTCCGTAAGCTTACCCTTGAACTCGGATCCAATTCGCCTTTCATCATTGATGAAGGAGTCGACATCGAAAAAATTATTCAAAGAAGTGTGATGGGTTCATTTACGAATAATGGGCAGGTGTGTATCTCGATTCAACGAATTTATGTCCACAAGTCACTATACCAACAATTTTTAGATCGATTCGTAAGTACAACAAAACAGCTAGTCATCGGTTCCCCACTCGAGGAAAATACAAATATAACAGCGGTTATTTCAAAAAAATCATTGGAACGGTTACAAAGTTGGATTGACGAGGCAGTACAGGAAGGAGCAAAAATTGAGTGCGGCGGTACAGTGGAAGGCAATGTACTTTTGCCTACCGTCTTAACCAATGTAAATCGTGACTCAAAGGTATTTCGTTTCGAAGTATTTGGTCCAATTGTCTGCATTTTCCCGTTCGATACGCTGGATGATGCCATCAATGATGCAAATGATTCGCGTTACGGATTGAACTCAGGAGTGATGACACCGAGTATAGAACGAGCTTTTTATGCCGCGGAACGCTTGGAAACAGGTGGAGTCGTAATCAATGATATCCCAACTTATCGGATTGATAATATGCCTTATGGCGGCTGGAAGGACAGCGGTGTTGGCCGAGAAGGGGTCAAATATGCGATGCATGAAATGATGGAGCAGAAGTTTATCAGCTTTAAAATAAGTGACAAATGAACATAGGTAAAATTATAAACCCGGAGTATATGAGACGGCGATATCTTAAAGATTTCGTCTTCTTGTTTTTTTGTAAATAAATGTTCTTATTGTAGCCTTTGTTCTTATTATTAATGGGCACAATCATTTCCTCATTTCATCATCACTTCTATACATAAGCGATTTTTTAATAACTAAAAACTGTTTTTTTGTTTTCTCTTTCAAAATGCCTCTTAGTTACTACTGATGTACTCTAGTGGAAAAAAATAAAAAGCCACCATATACGGCAGCTTTCACCAATTACTTTAATTCTTCAATTATTTCAGCACCATAAGAGTTGTCGATTATGCAACGCCATGTACCCGTGGAATCCTTTTTAAATACATATGTCGCGGTTCTTTCCATAGAGAATTCGGAATCTTCCTTTTGATTGGCACTTAACTGGGCTTTTGCCACAACCAATGCTGTATCACCCGTTTCGATTATTACCATCTTTTCTTGATTGACGATTAAACTATGATTAAAGTATTCAGCGATAGCAATGAATGCCCGACGAATTTCCTCTTTCCCTTTTGCGAATGTTCCAGGTTTGACAACTAAAGTCGCATCTTCTGAATAGAACTCCATTAAATGATCGAAATCCTCATTATTTATTGCCCTGTCCGCATTTTTAATGACTTGTTCCAGCTCATGATTCTGCATATTCACCATCCTATTCAGCTTCTCTTAATTAGACCGCTCTTTTACTAATTGATGTTCGACTGCCATGATGGGGTTTCCTGCCCAATGAGAAAAATAAACAAAGTACAGACCAAAGTAAGAATGAAATACAATGGTGCCATTCCAGCTATGATCGAGTTTCAACTCTCTACGCAAACCGTCCAATATCAGTAAACTTGTCTAAACATCCTGCATTTATAGCTTCATGATAGCTGACATAATTTAAAATCCTAAGGCTGGAGTAAACCTATAAATTAATCAAACTCCTTAAATTTCCTTTTTGATTCAGACTTACATCATCAGACTCCTCATCAAGGTGGGTTTGGCTTTCGGTTGCTTTATTTTGACCATAGTATTTTCCTATGTATGTAGCAGTTTCTTAATCCAAAGAAGCTAAAACTAACTGGTATATTCGTCTCCCTGCCTTTAACTCAATTGGCACACGATTTGAATTGTAAAGTTCTAATGTAATATGTCCCTCAAAACTGGGATCAACCCATCCAGCATTTTGAATAAACAGACCTAACCTTCCAATAGAGCTTCTGCCCTCAACGAAAGCAGACATGTTATTTGGTAACTTAATAACTTCTATGGTTGTTCCTAATACAAAAGCTCGAGGCGGAATAATAATATGATCTTTATAATTTTCTTTATAAGCAGCTGGTTTGTCCAGTGAAATAAAGAGGGTGGAGTATTCATCAATCGCCAAGAAATGATTTCCGATCCGTAAATCAATAGAAGCTGGTTGTAGTTGGGATTTTTTTAGTGGTTCAAGATAAGCTCTTGCTCCTTTATTTTCTTTAAGATTGTTGACACTAAAAAGATGGCCAATAAATATTGAGTGACTGCTCAATATTTATTGGCTCCAGGCAAGGATTTTCTATCCTAGTTTTCCACTTGCCTCTACAATTTGATTAAGAAACTGTTCAACCTCTTCCTGACTTTTTCCAAGTTTACTTACAAAGCGGTTCAGTTCCTTCCCTTCTTTAAAAGCAATAAAGCTTGGGATTCCGTACACATCCAGCTTCTCTAATACCTCTGGAAAATGTTCACGATTTACTGCAATCATATCTACTCTTTCTCTATACGCTTCTTCCAAGATGGGCATAAATAAATCGGTATGCTGACAGTCTGGGCAATATTCGGCATAGAATTTGGCCATAACTGGTTTTGTTGATAAAATCGCCTCTTCAAACTCTTGTTTTGTTTTAATCTCTTTCATTATTAATATCCTCCCCATATTTGGTTCTCATTGATAGATTGATTGTTTCCACTACATAATTCACTTGCATCAAGATATTTTTCGCAATCCAGAGCAGCCATACAACCACTTCCCGCAGCTGTAATGGCTTGGCGGTATTTATGGTCTTGAACATCCCCGCAGGCAAATACACCTGGGATATTCGTTTCGGTTGTACCAGGATTCACCATGATATATCCCATATCGTCAGTTTTGATTTGATTGTCTAAAAATGCTGTGTTCGGTTTGTGCCCAATGGCAATGAAAATACCATCAGTTTCCAGAACTTCCTCTTTTCCTGTTTCACTGTTTTTTACTTTCAAGCCAGTAACGTGTCGATCCCCTGCGATCACTTTTTCAGGAATGGAATTTAAGCTCCACGTAATTTTTGGATTCCTTTTTGCACGGTCTTGCATAATTTGGGAAGCGCGAAGCTCCTTTCTGCGGTGGACAACCTGAACCTCCGAAGCAAACTTCGTTAAAAAATTTGCCTCTTCCATAGCAGAATCTCCGCCCCCGACAACGATAATTTTCTTTCCTCTAAAGAAAAATCCATCGCATGTTGCACAAGTGCTTACCCCACGCCCAATATTTTCTCTTTCCCCTGGAATCTCCAAAAGTTTCGCTGAAGCTCCCGTTGAAATGATTAAAGATTGCGTTTTAAGCTCCCCTATTCCTTCCACCGTTAAGGTAAAAGGGGTATTGGAAAAGTCACCTTTTTTAACCCAGCCTCTTTTAAACTTTGCTCCAAAAAACTCAGCTTGCTTTCGCATGTTCTGCATCAACTCTCGTCCCATAATCCCTTCAGGAAAACCAGGGAAATTCTCGACAGCTGTTGTCAATGTCAATTGTCCCCCTGGTTCAGGCCCTTCAATGACCAAAGGACTTATGTTAGCACGTGCTAAATAGATTGCTGCGGTTAACCCAGCAGGTCCAGTCCCTAGAATAACGGCTTTATACATCGCTTACCTCCTTATCTCTTAGTCATGAATATTAATTTGCAATATTCGTGCCAATCTTTAATCCCTTGCAAAATCACTATTTTTTCAGCCTCTTATAGGTTAATCATTCCTATTTCCTATCACGTTTGAGAAAATTTTTTTCAATAACAAGAAAACATGTACCAACACAAATTTCAAACGGTCGATTAAAAGCCAAGAAAGCTTTAAAGGTAAGATACAAGATAGTTGTTGTAACTACTTGAACAATATTTACAAATCCAGTGGCACCATAAACTAAATCGAATAATGGGACAAAGAAGGCTAGAAAGACATATAGGAAATAGGCATACATCTGCGAACAATAGATTGCGTTGGATTTCCACGGAATAACTGATGCGATATTACGCGAAAGATTTTCTGGGCCAAATTATTATTTTTAAAGACATTTTTCATAAGGGAACCCGCTACAATTGAAGTTATTAACATCGATGAGCCAATCATATTTGTGATTAATGCGATTACCATTGTAGCTAGTGTTCTAAATGTAGAGCCGAGGGTTCGTTTGACTAATGACTCCACTAAAGAACTAATAATCCCAGATTGTTCCAGAATCCCCATTACACACATGGCTAAAAGGACAACAAAGAATGAGCTCATTAAACTGTAAAGCCCGCCTCTACTTAGTATGTAAGGACAGACCGGACCACACTTTCACTATTTAATCGATTCTAAGCAGGGGAGTATTCAACCCGCTTTTCTTTAGCAAGATATAGCCCCTCTTCGTCTAAAGGGGTGAATACCCGAAATTTTCTCAATTGCTTTCCATAAACATGGATCGTGATAGCTGGTTTATTACCTACCCCCTCCAAGATATGACAGTCTGCTGGAGGCAGTAGCTTTCCTGTATTCTGCTCGTTTACAATGATGGTATCAGTATGCTGTAACTTAACAATATTGCCCCCAGAAAATTCCTCTAATCGTATATAATTAGTCACTTTAACCTTACCCGCGACAACTCCTTCTGCTCCCCATGAATCATCGTGATCATGAAGAGTGGTCTTCTGGCCGGGCTTCCAGACTAGCGTGATCACTTCGAAACGATCCTCTGGGTCACAATACAACAGATGCCGCGAGTACCCTTCCTCACTTGGTCTTCTTTTCTCAGAAGGAAGCCATGATTGGGATTGAATTAATTTACCAACTAACCTTTCTGCTTCCACAACACATTCGTTATCATTCTGACTCCGTTCCACCATAACCGTCATATCTTGAACAAAATTTTTGAAATCATATTCATTCGTGTGATCCATTTTAATTCCTCCCCAATATTCTTATGTTTTACTTTCCTGTATGGGAAAGTTGCTTGACTGCTTGTTCTAACTGAAGTAAAGCTTTTTCCATATTAGAGCGGGGACATGCGATATTCACTCTCATAAAGCCTTCTCTCCCTAGACCAAAAATGTGACCTTCATTCAAGGCCAATCTTGCTTTTTGCAGCATAAACTGATCTAATTCTTCCATACTAAATCCAAGTTCCCGGAAATCCAGCCATAGCAGGTAAGTCCTTCCGGTTCGACAAGTTTGATTTTAGGGATATGATTTTTCAAATACGATTGAACAAAATCAACATTTCCTTTTAAAAAATCAATAAGCTAATCCAGCCAGCATTCTTCCCCGAATCGGTAGGCACTTTCCAAAGCTGCTATACCAAACGGGGTTGCCCAGCCAATCGCCATACTGTTGATTTCACGATTATAGCGTTCTCTCAAATCACGATTTGGAATAATAACAATAGATGTTTGTTCTCCCCAAATATTGAAAGTCTTACTTGGAGAAAAACAAGTGATGGTTTGTTTAGCTAGTGCTTCTGAAATAGAGGCGATTGGTATGTGTTTATATTCGTTGTAGACGAGATCAAAATGAATTTCGTCCGAAACAATCAAAATATTATTTTTAAGACAGATTTCCCCAAGACGTGTGAGCTCTTCTCGTGTCCAGACCCTTCCCACCGGATTATGAGGGCTGCAAAGGATTAACACTTTAACGGAAGAATCAATCTGAGCCTCTAAATCTGCAAAATCCATCGTGTATCGTTCCGTACTGTTTTTCGATTCCCAAGTTTGAAAATATTTTCTTAATTATTCAAAAAAAGATTGCAATTGAAATTTGCAATCCTATGGTAAGTTATAAGATTCTGTCGTTCTAACCTGCGGGAAAGTGGCGAGTAACGAGTTTTCCATTCTTCCGCAGCTTGGGGGTACCGGCCCTTACCTATGAACAAAGTCTATTTAAAAATTGTAATGTCCGTTCATGCCCTGTATGTTCAAAAATTTGTTGAGGTGTTCCTTCTTCAACGATTACACCTTTATCAATAAATACGACTTTATCCGCTGCTTCACGCGCAAAATTCATTTCATGTGTCACTACAACCATGGTCATTCCTTCTTTAGCAAGTTCTTTCATGACCTTTAGAACCTCACCAACTAACTCAGGATCTAACGCGGAAGTAGGTTCATCAAAAAGCAGAACTTCAGGTTCCATAGCCATCGCCCGTGCAATTCCTACACGTTGTTGTTGTCCACCGGATAGCTGGGATGGATAGTGGTTCGCCCGTTCCGATAATCCTACCTTTTTCAGCAATTGAAGAGCCTTCGTACGAGAGGCTTCCTTGTCTTGTTTACGAACGTAAACAAGACCTTCCATAACATTTTCAAGTGCAGTCATATGAGGGAACAAATTGTAACCTTGGAAAACCATACCCGTTTGTTGACGGAACTTAATCACCTTATCTTTTGGGACTGGTTTTTTATCCTGAAAATCCAAAGAAAACTTTCCAAGCTTAATGGTCCCTTTTGTAGGCGTTTCCAATAAATTCAGGCAACGCAACAAGGTTGTTTTCCCTGAACCCGATGGCCCAATAATACAAACTGTATTGCCTTCCTCAATTTTTAGATCGATTCCCTTTAAAACCTCTGTTTGTCCAAATTGTTTATGCAGGTTCTTTATTTCAATCATGTATATTTCCCCCTATCAAATTAGCCCGTCACATAACGATCGAGTCGTTTTTCCATCTGTCCTTGTGCATTCGAAAGAACGGTACTGAAAATCAAATAAATAAATCCTGCTAGACAATAGAGTACCAATGGTTCATAGGTTGTTGCGGTAATTTGCTGAGCAACTCTAAACATTTCAGTCACCGTAATGGTAGCAGCCAACGATGTATCCTTTACCAAGCTAATAAAGCTGTTTGCCAAAGGCGGGACAGATACCCTTGTTGCCTGAGGGAGAATAATTCTTTTTAATGCCTGCGGATAGCTCATCCCAATAGAATAAGCCGCCTCCCATTGACCTTTGGAAATGGAGAGTATAGCCGCACGAATAATCTCTGAGTTGTAGGCGCCAACACTAAGCGTAAAACCGATAATCGCAGCAGGAAGGGGGCTAATCGTAATGCCTATACTCGGAAGGCCATAGAAAATGATAAACAACTGAACAAGCAGCGGTGTTCCCCTAATCACCCATACATAAAATCTTGCAACAGCGTCTAGGAGTTTAATTCCCGAGATTCGAGCTAATGCCGTAAGTAAAGCAAGAAGGAGTCCCAGTAAAAAGGATACTAATGTCAAGGGAACCGTAAACGCAACCCCAGCTTTTAACATCGGGAAAAAGGAATTTACAATGATGTCAACAATTTGGTCCATTCTTTCATCAGCAAACATGTAGAACCCTCCCTATTTTGATACATCTTTTCCAAAATATTTTTGTGAAATACTTAAATATTTACCATCCTTCATCATGTCGGAAAGCGCTTTATTTACGGCCTCTACCAATTCTTTATTCTCTTTTCTCATCATGACCCCCATTTTTGCCGGATCATCAAGTTCTGCGACAGATTTAACCGGTGCATCAGGTTTTTGCTTTTTGAAATCTAGGTAGGATAGTCCGTCATTTACAACCGCATCCGCACGTTTTGAAAGTAATAAATCAATGGATTGATTAAAACCTTCTACTCCAACGATCTCAGCACCATAAGATGCTGCTATATCTTTATAGTTACTAGTTAAAGTCTGAGCTGATTTTTTTCCTTTCAAATCTTCAAAAGATTTAATCGTATTATTTTCCTTGTGAACAATTAAGAAAGGTTTTGACATAATATACGGCACTGAAAAATCGTATTTTTTCTGGCGGTCAGGAGTAATTCCTACATTATTAGCAATAATATCGAACCGCTTTGAATCGAGTCCTGCGAACATACCGTCCCATTGGGTTTCAATGAATTCTGGTTTCACACCAAGTCTTTTTGCTACTTCTTCCGCGATTTCAACATCAAAACCGGTTAACTTCCCTGAAGAATCATGGTAGCTAAAAGGTGCAAAGGTTCCTTCTGTTCCAATTTTAATGATCCCACTCGATTTAATTTGCTCTAGCATATCCCTGCTCTCATCTGCCTGTTTGTCTGGTTGACTTGCTGCCTGATCCTTTCCGCATGCAGATAATACAAGTGCTACAAGTATCGAAAAAGCGATGATGATGAAACTCTTTTTCATAAATAATTCCCCCCTCTGTATAAATAGTGTCATAATTTTCAGTTTAATCATTCTATCTGTTTAGAGCCAAAAAGGTAAATACCTTATAAAAGGTGGTTCTGTCCATTTGGAATTTTATTTACAATTAAACCTGTGCGACAACAACAAAATTGCTCATTAAGGGACGGCTTTTCCTTCAATCTTTCGAAGCCAGATATACGCTGGTTTCTATAATACAGCCCTCAAATAACGGCTAATTTGTAAAGTTTTTCGCTTGCTTTTTGTTTCAATTTGTACAAGAACATGTAGGCAAAAAACAATAAACGCGATAAATAGTTGATTTTGAATCGTACATTCACTTTGACCGTAGAACTTTTTGATGCTGAGATGTTTTTTAATCCCTTTGAAAAACAATTCAATGGCCCAGCGTGATTTGTTGAAATTTCGTCTGCACTTAAATCAAACCGATTGGTGATTAAATTGAGCTCATTACCTTTTGAATCCAAGACCTTTAAAAGGCGAAAATAATTTTCAGCACGGTTTTGTGTCGTACCAATCAACACCATTTGATCCGATAAAACAGATGTATTTTTAGGAAGTTTAAAGTTGAAAACTTCACGTATTACAGGGTTTTTCCGGAGCCTTAAAAGAAAGAAGTAGCCATCATCGGTCATTCAGTCAAAACGTTCATAATCTAGGTAACCACGGTCAAAGACATACATGCATTTTTTGTCATCTACCATGATTTCAAGCTGGCCGCCGTCATGTTCTTTGGCAGTTGTCATAACGGCTTTTTCAGGATAGGAAATTCCTTTTACCATAAACACAAGACGCAGATGCAACTTCACTCCCGCCTTTGTTTTGCGGATTTCTGCCCATTTATGATTCGTCAAATTGAGTGGCAAAGTGCTTGAATCGATGATTTTTAATGGCATCACAAAATGATAAAATTGAATATTTTGAATATTTTTAATAAATAATTCAAATTAATACAACACTAGTGTTCCCCCCTATATAAAAATGGACGATTTGCAGATTTCCAGTTTCATTATTCTGTATCATTCTAATATTCTTTAAATTTTGTCTATATTTTTCAAATGGACTCCACCTCCTCCTTTTCGTTATCATATTATGCAAGAGTTGTGCCAAAATAAAATCCTTGTTAATTCAACATCCCTACTATCGAACTAGTTGAAAAATTCCCATTTACGCGACGAATATAGTGATAACCTGCCGCTCCGTACTGTTTTTCGGTTCCTAATTTCGGAAAAAATATTTCCAAATATGCGAAATATCCCCACGTAGACGAAAAAAAATTGCAAATAAAATTTGCAATCTTAGGTAAAGTGAATCAAACTTTTAAATTGTATCGTTTTAGCTTACGATAAAGTGTCGATAAACTAATTTTTGATTCTTCCGCTACTTTTTCCTTACCTTTTCGATCTTGACCACCTAAGAAGAAACTTTGGATAATGGATTTTTCATATTCGACCACCATCTCATCTAAACTTAACCCTCTGGTATGAATAGGAGCTTGAAATTGGTACAAATAATCCGGAAGATCATGAAAGCCAAGTACATCCGATTCTGCCATATTCACCATATACTCCACAACATTTTCTAACTGTCTAATATTCCCTGGCCAATCATATTGGATTAGCCATTGATCTAATTGTGGATCCATAGTTAATTACGACGACTTAAGTTCGAACAATACTTACAAATGAAGTACTAGAGAAAGAAGGGAATGTCGTCCCTCCTCTCCTTCAATAACTTTGTATACAGCGGGATAACATTGATTCGATAATATAAATCCTTACGGAATGTACCGTTTTGAACCATTTCTTCTAAATTACGATGTGTTGCTTTATCACACGAATATTTACAGGCAGTGATTTGTTTCCTCCCACTCTTTCAATCTCTTTTTCCTGTAATACCCTAAGAAGTTTAGGCTGCAGGGATATAGGGTATATGTCCTTCTTCTGTTACCTCTTTCGCTACTTGTTGCATTTCTTTCATCAAGTCTGTCCCATTCGGCACAACCTTGACTTTTTCAGCGCCCAGTATATAAAATCTCTTAAATATGAATTAATTTGCATATTCATGCCAGCATTATTATTCCTTTAACCGCAATGTAATTGACAAACCCTCCAGCCGTACAGTTATTCTAATGCCATTTCGAGATCCTTCCATATATCTTCTACATCTTCAATTCCAACTGAAAAACGAACGAGTCCATCATAAAGACCCGCTTTTTCTCTTTCTTCTTTAGGGATTATCGCATGTGTCATCGAAGCTGGATGTTGAATTAATGTACCTACATCTCCTAGGGAAACTGCTAAAGTACTCAATTTTACAGAATTCATAACTTTAACACCTGTTTCGTATCCACCCTTCAAGACAAAAGAAATCATTGCTCCAGGACCTTTCATTTGTTTCTCCATGATATTTTTATCTTCAAAACTTGCTAGCCCTGGAAAATAAACCTTCTCTATAGCCTTATGTTTTTCCAAGCGTTCAGCCAAAATTTGTGCATTTTCTTGTGAGCGGTCCATGCGAATGTGCAATGTACGTATCCCTTGAAAGAGAAGCCAGGCATCCATAGGGGACAAATTTGCTCCCATAGTCTTCTGCACTTCTTTTCTCATCGGATCAATAATTTCCTTGCTGGAAATCACTAGTCCGCCAATAAGATATCCATGACCCGACAAATATTTCGTTGCACTGTGGACAACAATATCAATGCCGCATAGAATAGGATTTTGTAAATATGGGGACAAAAACGTATTATCAACAATAGTCAAGATTCCCTTTTGCTTAGCGATCGTCGCTACACTCTTCATATCCACTAAGGAAAGCGTGGGATTAGAAGGAGTTTCAAAGTAGACCACTTTCGTTCTATCTGTAATGTGTGGTTCAAGCTCTTCCCCTGTCTTAAACGGTACAAATGTTACATCAATTCCAAATTTCTTTACTGTTTTGGATAGAAATGCGTGCGTCGCCCCATACAACGCTGTGTGTGCAACAACGTGATCTCCTGCCTGCAAAACACTCAAAAGGCAGCCAGTTATGGCAGCCATTCCAGATGAGAAAGCCAAACAACCTTCACCAAATTCCAATGCCGTTACCTTCTCTTCCAGTTCTCTTACATTTGGATTTCCCAGGCGTGAATACATAAATCCTGGATCTTCTCCTGCGAAGCGTTGTGCTCCTACTTCTGCATTATCAAAAACAAATGTTGAAGTCATATAAACAGGTGAGATGTGTGAGCCATGCCCTGGATCTTTATTTACTTTTACTAGCTTTGATGAATAGTTCATTATTATTATGCCTCCTAATTTTAGTAATCTGAAATGCTGCCTTTTTTATTTCTTCCCATTAGTTGTATGAAAATCTTTATATGCAAAAATTATGCCAATTCTGTAAACCCTTATAAAATCTACAGTTTTAATATTAAAATTCTTTATTTATTTTCATTTTTGGCAAGGTGCAATGCAAAACATAGTAATTATCGAAATTACCAATTTAGCAATATTGATAATATTTTTCTAAAATTGAAAAGAATTTAGCTGCCCTTCTAACTTCTTGGTATTTCTTTTTGCAGACAAGTCACTGTTCCTTCTCCTGCACTACCTAAGAAAAGGAACCCTGCTCAAATATCAGCATGGTCCATTGTTATTATTCTGTATTAAAAAAAACTACTCGCCTTTTGCATTAATGCGGGCTGCCTAATAATTTGCCCACTGCATAGATTTTTTCAAGAAGGCTCTTATCTAAAATATGGTTGCCTTTTTTGATTCGCTGATAAACTTTCGAAATCCGCTAATAAACTATCTAATTACTTTAAAGAAGTGAATTAAACCCTTATATCGTACTTTTTTGGAGTTTGAACGTAGTTAAAAACAACGATCAATGCGAATACAGCCTTCAAAAATATTAAGAATGTCTATCAATTAGAAGATCAACTAGGAAAAATGCCATTTTGATATAAAATAAACAATTCCGGTTCTGGTGTAAAATTTAAAGACACTTACAATTAATCTTTAAATCTTAGACATATTGATACTAATACTCTAAAAAAGGACGTAATCATTATGGAAAAGCAAAATCTATTTAAATGGAAACATTATATCAGCGTTTCAGCATAGCGCATATTTAGAACTTGCTCTTTCCGATTTAGAACAAAAAGGTATTACAAAAGAGCAAGTTTTTGTTGCACCCTTAAATAAGAATATAGAGAGGTTTCATAAAGAAGGTGCCAGTAAATACGAATTGGCTTTTATACTAGGTACAATTTTTATGTTACTTGGTAGCATTTATGGATTTATTTTCGTTTGGGGACCAATTATTTGGGCCTTAATAGGTCTTATAATGGAGCATTCCCTGGAATCGTTAATTTCTTCATATTTAAAAGGCAAGAATGGTTTAAAAAGGAACCCAGTGGACGTTGTTATGATTGTTGAATGTCAAAGTTATCATTAAAACGGTAGTTGAAAAATTTTTATATTTAGATATCATTTAGATCAAATTGACTTTTAAATTTGAAAATCTCATCAACAGCTTTGTGATACCCACTCGATTTTGAAAGGATTCCCTAATATTTGCAACAGCTTTTTTGAAAGATAGGTGGTTTAACACATGATCTACGGTTTCAAGTAGTTGATTTGGAGTCAAGCTTTGCATTTGTAATTTAATTCCGGCTCCGATATTGGAAACTTTTTTGGTTGTGGGATTACAATAAGCGGAACCCCGTAATAGATACCTTCATGGGTGCTGTTCATTCCTCCATGTGTAATAAATAATTTAGTGTATTTCAGCACCTCAGTTTGTGGAACATAATTTTTTTACAATGAAGTTTTTAGGAATCTCCCCTAAATCAGATATTTGATCTTTTTGCCCAATAGACATGCCAAGGTTATAATCAGTGTTCCCAAATGCCTTAAAACAAAGCTTATAGAAATCAATTGCTTGGTTAAAGACCGTACCCAGTGAAATGTAAATTTTCCACTGTAAAAATAGCGTTTATTCATTATCCGATATTTCAATCCTTTTAACATCGCCTACAATGAAGATGTATGATAAAGCTCCAATTAAGGCAACTACACCTACGAAAACAATGGCCCCATTGAATGAATTAGTTGCGCTCAAAATTATTCCAATGACGATAGGCGTAACAATTGCTGATAAGTTTCCTGCAAAATTAAATATCCCGCCCGCTAAGCCTACTAGCTCTTTTGGAGCCATATCTGAAACCAGAGTCCATGTTATGGCTGACATTCCTTGTGAAAAGAATGCGAACGACATAACCGCGATAACCAAAGCAATAGACGTTGTATAGTTGGCTAGTATAATTGTACAAGCACCCAACAATCCAAGGATAATTGGGGTTTTTCGTGCAACACCAACGGATACTCCACGTTTTACCATTTTATCAGACCAAAAACCACCTACAAGCACACCAATCCCTGCAGCAATGTATGGAATAGAACCAACAAAGCCAGCTTTTAGCAAAGTAATCCCTTTTTCTTGAACAAGATAGCTTGGAAACCACGTGAGAAAGAAGTAAAGAGTTGATGCAACGGCAAACTGGCCAATATAGATACCCCAGAATTGACGATGCTTAAAAAGATGCCGTGCCTTTGACCAATTGATTTTTTGACCTTGACTAGCGCTATCGGCTAGTCCACCTCCTTCACGTATATAATCCATTTCTTCCTTGTTAATATACTTACTGTCCTTCGGATCCTTGTAAAACTTGTACCAAACTAAAGCAAAAATTAATCCAATTATACCTGTCACGATAAAGATTGAATGCCAGCCGAAAGAGGACAATAGCCAAAATAGAAAAGGAGTTGCGATTGCTAACCCTACATATTCACCTGCTGTGTAAACCCCAGTAGCTAGTGCGCGTTCACGTTGTGGAAACCAAGAGGCGACAACACGACTATTTGCAGGAAAGGCAGGTGATTCTGCAAATCCAAGGCCAAGACGCAGTCCGAATAAGGTCCCAAAGTTTTTGGCAAATCCTTGTAGAAGAGTAAAAAGTGAAAACAATAAAAGAGATATACCATATACCACCCGAGGGCCAAAACGATCGGTTAGCCATCCTCCGGGAACTTGCATGAACGCGTACGTCCAACCAAAGGCGGAAAGAATTAGCCCTAACATAGCTGGATCTAACCCCAAATCATCTTGAATAGCAGAAGCGGCGACTGCCATGTTTGTACGGTCAAGATAGTTTATTGCAGTTCCAAAAAACAAAAGGGAAAGAATCATAAATCTAGCACGAGATGGTTTTCTATGTTTAATGGATATAGACACATTTTCATTTTCTACCTTCATTGGATTGCTCATAGTTAATCCTCCTTAAGATTTTCTTTTTTTAAAACCTGAAGTCTTCCCTTCTGCTGGATGATCCTATAATCTCATTTTTGGGTCATAACGCTCTTGAACTAAATCTAATCAATTAATAGAGTAAGGATCTTATTATAATGGATCAAATTTACTGGTGATTTTATAATTAATTTAGGGCGCTCAAATAAAACGCTTACATCTCTAGAAAAGAAACAGTTTATTATTCTTTTCTACAACCTTGAGCCTAGCTAATAAGGACACCAATCATCAATTTTAAATTTAATAAATTCATCTTGGATTACAGAAGAAGCTACTGCCATGTTGAGTTATAGCCAATAAGAAAGCTATTTATAGTTTTAATATTTATCCAAATTTACTATAGCTTTACACATTTATTTTATTTCTCATTGGCTGATAATGCATGATAATTTAACTAAAATTATCCCTTTTCACCACAATTTTGTTAAAAATAAAATAGAAAGCTGAGAATAACAACCCAACTGTGTTGCAGATAGCCCTAATTCTTGCTGAAGAGTGGAACCTGCCACTCCAGGTTCTCTCGGTCCATATAGTTGATAGTGGTCGCACACAACCATTTTACATTTCCCCAGAGCTGTGATTAAAACACAATTATAATGAAAAGCCACCAAATACGGCAGCTTTCACTAATTACTTCAATTGTTCAATTAATTCAGCATCATAAGAGTTGTCAATTATGCAGCGCAATGTACCCGTGGAATCCTTTTTAAATCCATTTGTCGCGGTTCTTTCCATAGAGAATTCGGAATCGTCCAAAATCATTTAAATAAAAGTTGAATTTCCACCATTGATCTTCATCTAAAATACCAAAAGAATCAATATGTCAGTTGTTGTTTCCATTGTTCTAATGAGGCAAGCAAGTTAGGCATTCCTTCCTGACCGAAATATTCCAGAGAAACAAAGCCTGTATAATTGCGCTTTCTCAATTCTTCGAGTAAGCAAATATTGTCAACATCCCCACTAAAAATGGGTGCTGGTTTGTTTTTATAACGCTCTTTATGACTGTAGTGATAATTTTTTAAATGTACATGGCTGACATGGTGGAAAATGGATTCCAATACCTCTTTCGGATTCAATTGATCAACGTATAAGTTAGCACCATCGAAAATCAGTTTTATCCGTGGATGGTCGATATCTTCTAAAAGCTTATGAATGGCTTCGAGGTTATCAGCAAAGGAGTCATAGTGAATTTCTATTGCAACATCCACTCCATAGAGATCTGCCATTTGCCCTAATTTATTTAATTCGGTTGCCGTTTCCGACCATTGCTCTGGTGAGGCATTCCTTGATGCTATATGTCCTGCAAAAGTCCGTATTAATGGGCAGTTTAATTGATGAGCCATATCTAACAATTTTCTTGCTTGATTGATTTCGTTTTGATGTTCTTTTTGGTTCCAGAGTTTCGAAAAAGTCGTATATCCACTAATGGAAGGTATTTGTAAATCATTGGTTTCAAGTAATTTGGCTAATTTGTCCAGTGGTCCGTGCTTCTCCTGAAATCGTTCTATATGTTTATTCCATAATTCAAGTCCTTTAACATCCGCTTGCAACGGAAGCAGCCAATTTATTATTTCCTCTATGTCCCATTCTTTAAATCCTGTTGTGCATAAACTCAGTTTCAATGAAATTCCGCCTTTCTCCTTTTTATTTTTATCATTCAGTGATTTCAATACGCTGGACTTTTCCGAGAAGAAAGATATAAGCAAAAGCACCAATTAGGGCCACTACGGATATGAAGGTTAGCGCTGCTGTATAAGAATGTGTCGCACTAATGATTAAACCGACGATTAACGGAGATAACGCCCCGCCAATGTTAGCTACAAAATATAGTGAAGAACCCGTTAGGCCTACCATCCCTTTCGGGGCAATATCAGCTAAAAGGGCACCGGTAACCGTTGATGCCATCCCCTGTCCGAAGAATGCTATTGCCATAAAGGTGATGACTATGTTTGGTGAATCCGTATAATTCCCCCCGAGAATCAAACAAGAAAGTAACAATCCGACAATAATGGGCAGTTTCCGTGCCATTCCGGTTGATAACCCGCGTATTATCATCCAATCGGAACATCGGCCGCCAATCAGAGTTCCTAGTATCGCTACTATGTATGGGATACTTGCATAAATTCCGGTTTTTAACATCGTCATTCCCTTTTCATCAATCAAATAGGAGGGAAACCAAGTCATAAAGAAAAACAAAGTAGTTTGAATGGAAAATTGCCCGATGAACATCCCCCAAATTTGACGGTGTTTAAGCAGTTGGCCAATCCGTTTCCAGGAGAAAGGGTGCTTCTCTTCGGTACCGATCATCCCTCCGCCTTCTTTGATATAGTTTAGCTCCTGCTGAGAAATACGCTTATGTTCCCTTGGATTCCGATAGAATCCATACCAAACCAATCCAATAAGAATCCCTATAATTCCGGCGATATAAAAAAGGTAATTCCAGCCAAAGGTTATGATGATCCAAGTAAAAACTGGAGTCAGGAAGGCTAACCCAATATATTGGGTACCCGTATAAATCCCTACCGCAGTGGCACGTTCTTTTTTAGGAAACCACTCGGATACACACCAGGCATTAGTAGGTATGGAGGGAGATTCAAATGCACCCAGTCCTATGCGATATGTAATCAGTGACGATATACTTTTTGCGGTTCCTACCATGAATGTAAATACAGACCAAAAAATGAGGGAAACCGTGTATACCTTTCTAGGACCAAATCTATCAAGAAAGTAGCCGCTAAATAACATGGAGAAGGTATAACTCCAGCCAAATACGGAAAATATGATTCCCATTAATGCCGGATCTATTTGTAAATCGGCTTGTATATTCGGAGCCGCAAGCGAAATGATTGCACGGTCGATGTAATTTATACAAGTGACTAAAGCAATTAAAAATAGGATAAACCATCGAACAGTTTTCTGTTTGCCTTTTTTTGATCTGTCCGTTACCAGTTCCTGTGTTCGATCTTCTATTATTGCCTTTAATTCTGAGCTCAATATTTTCCCCCTAACCTAATGCCCAACATTAGTACATCGTTCTACTAATTTTATTGAATTTTCATAAAAGCTTGTATGTTTCCTGCAATTACTTATCAATCTGAGTTTAATATTTTCAAGAGCAGCCTATAGGAACATTGATAGTAGATCCCTTTGTTGCAAAGTTAAGCAACTTGGGGATTGTTTTTTGAATTGTGAATCATTTCTTCAGATAGTTACAGTCTTCTCTGATTCTACCTCTTCATTATCCTCCTTGACTACCCTGTCAAAAGATCCATATTTTTCTTGGACCAGAATATAACCGATCGCTGCGATGATACTTGGCAGGGCAAATGTAGCAAAAGCCACCTTTGGATTCATGCCTGTTGACAGAAGAAAGGCAATTAAAGTAGGAGCGATAATTGAGCCAATCCTGCCTATAGCTTGCGAATAGCCCATACCCGTCGTACGGATTTCACGGGGGTAATATTCTGTGATGTACGGATTGGCTAAGTTCATGGCACCCACAGTACAGGCACCCCCCACAAATATCAGTATATATACTCCGACGGTATTAGTCGTAGCACTCAATGCGACAAAGGTAACGGCCCCTATTAAGAATAGTGTAACAAGAATATTACGATGTCCCATTTTCCCAGCATAATAACCTCCTACTAAGGAACCTCCAATTTGACCAAGGCATAAAACCAGATTAAATGAAAGGCTTGAGGTGATACTGAATCCGGAATCCTGCATCATTTTTGGAAGCCATGTATTTAATCCATAAGCCATCATCAATGTACAGAACACAGCCACCCATATGGAAATCGTACTGAATGCCCGTTTGTTCGTAAATAGTTTTTTTACTGGAGATCCTTTCCCCCTATGTACAGCTTCACTAAGCCTGAAATCATCTGTTTCTTTAAAATCCCCTTCTGGTTTGACTTTATTGAGGATTTCAACAACCTTACTAATTTCCTTCTTTACTAAATAGTAGGAAAGGGATTCAGGAAACTGCTTCATGAATATTGGAAGTGTAAGTAATGGCAGAATTCCAATAAAGTACAATACACGCCAATCCGTATAAGGAATGATATACATTCCCACTAATGATGCCATGATTCCACCGATTGAATAGCCACAATACATCGCAGCTACAATGATGGCACGATTTTGTTTTGGGGAGTATTCAGTCATTAGCGATATAACATTCGGCATCAAGGCTCCCATGCCAATTGCTGCAATGAAACGCATGACGGTGAACCACGTGAGGTTAGGTGCAATCCCTGCCCCCAAGGTAAATACGCTGAACAAAATCATACAAATAACGAGAACATTTTTCCGGCCATATTTATCTGCAATCGGTGCTAAAATCAGGGCACCTATCATCATGCCGAATAAGGAGTAACTGCCGACTGCCCCTGCCTGAATGGAAGTTAAACCCCACTCTTCCATCATCCAAGGCAAACCCACACCATACATCGCAATATCATACCCGTCGAAAGCGATGGCATAAAAACACCAAAGAAAAACAAGTAAATGAAAGCGGTTAAATTTACTGGCAGCAATAATATCCGAAGCAACTACACTACGCATGTTCCGCCTCCCATCTTTTTAAAAATATCTGTTTAGAATGTATTTTCCGAGTTCCAATATATTGAAACTCGGAAAATATCGGAAAAATCAGATAACAAAGAGTGAAATTGTTTCTTTAGCAAACTACTTTCATTTCAGTACCCACTTAGGCACTTTCGTTGGATTAATAGTTATATTTACTACCCTTTTTGCCGAGAATTTTTGCCTGCGTATTCTTAGGGATGATTAGTTTTTCACGACAGCTTTATTGAAAACTGGTTTGTCTTGTAATCTAAGTTCAAAATCTAAATGAGCCGTATAATAATCATTTTTCAATCCTTTTTCTGCACCGGAATGTTTATCTAACTTCGTAATTAAGCTTCCACGAACACCTTGTGCAACATCATTTTCTAAATATTTATCGCCTTCAAAATATATTTGTGTTACTAATCTATCGCCATATTCCGGTTGGAACAATAGATGCAAATGTGCTGGACGAAATGAATGATGATCAATCCACTTTAAGAACTGACCAGAAGGCCCATCTGTTGGAATTGAATAATTACCCGGTACAACTGTTTTAATTTCAAAATTACCATTCGCATCCGTATAAAAAACACCACGTAAATTATCATCTGGAATACCTTCGGCGAAGTATGAGTATTCACCATTTGTATCAGCCTGCCACATATCGATTTTAGTATTTGCCAACGGATTTCCATTAACATCTTTCACTGATCCTGAAAAGAATAGGGCGTCACCTGGTTCATTTTCACGTTGTGGCAGCACACCAGGATTTTGAACGACTGGCGTATTTTCAATGTAATATGGTCCTAGAATAGTAGGTTCAGTTCCTTTTACACTTTTATACATTTCTTGAAGAGCATGAGTTTCAAAGAAAACATCCATAAACAATGGAATTTCCCCTGCCCTGCCTAATTGATCCATCCAATCAACAAGAGCTTGATAGTCATTATGATCAATTTCGTGTTCACTAACTAATTCCTTGAATTTAACTACCAATCCATTATAAACGTCGATTACTTTTTGATTCTTCATAATAATTCCCCCAATTTTTATAAGTTTTTATATCAGTTTATTTTCAATAATGGTACTGATTCCCAATCCACCTGCTATACATAATGTGATTAGCCCATATCTTTTTCCGGTTCTTTCTAGCTCATGTATCAATTTGGTTGCCAAAATTGCTCCAGTGGCACCAATTGGATGGCCCATGGCAATGGCACCGCCGTTAGGATTCACCTTATTCATATCAAGCTTCAATTCTTTAATTACTGCCAATGCTTGTGCAGAAAAGGCTTCGTTCAGTTCTATTAAATCAATATCATTCAGTTTCAGCCCTGACATTTGAAGCGCTTTCAAGGTAGAGTTGACAGGCCCCAGCCCCATAAAATTCGGTGATACGCCAGCAGCCGCTTGAGCAATCACTCTTGCTTTTGGCTTTTTACCACGCCTTTTTGCTGCTTCTTCCGACATAAGTATCAGAGCGGATGCACCATCATTTCTTCCACTACTATTTCCTGCGGTTACAGTTCCATTTTTTTTGAACACCGGTTTTAAACTAGCCAACTTTTCCAGACTGGTTTCTCTTGGGTGCTCATCCACATTAAATTCGATTAACCCCTTTTTCGTTTTAATTTGATAGGGAACGATTTCTTTCGTAAATATTTCAGTAGAAATTGCCCGTCTTGCATTTTCTTGGCTCCTTAAAGCAAATTCATCTTGTTCAGTCCTTGAAATGGAATATTTTTCAGCCAGATTTTCGGCTGTCATTCCCATCGTTAACATACCGTAATCTTCAATGGGCTGTGAACCTGGCTGGCTTTCCGTATTCGGGTCCAATAACTGTCCATTGCCTGATTTCAACCCAAAACGGATATTTCTCATATAGTATGGAGCCGTGCTCATTGATTCCGCTCCACCTGCAATGATTACATCTCCGAATCCGCACTGTATTTGTTGACTTCCAGAATTGATCGCCTGGATGCCGGATCCGCATTGTCGGTGAACGGTATAACCTGGTACTTCCACAGGAAAACCTGCTCGGAGCGATGCAACTCTTGCCAAATTTGACGCGTCTGAACTTTGTTTGGCTTGTCCCATAATCACTTCATCAATACTCTCTTTAGGAATGTCCGCTCTCTTGATCACTTCATCAAGGACAGCAGCTGCCAGGAAATCGGCAGGAACATTTTCCAATGCTCCCCCTAATTTCCCGATAGCGGTGCGAACCGAGTCTATAATAACTACATTGCTCAATTTTCTACCCCCTGCTATTTTTATTTCTTTCTTCTAAACTATCCTTATATCTTTGGTGAGCTATTTTCAAGGCAACAATCACCGACTGCTGCGATGGAGCTAAAAAGTCCGTTTTAATATTCTCTATTAAGGAATCAATATCTTTACTAAAATCAAAACCAACTATCATTCGCTTAAAAAAATCCTGGGCCAAAGTTGTTAAAAACGTAAATTCTGCATTAATGATAATGTGACTTTCCTTGTGGATTTCAAGTACCATCCCAGCGTATTTATAATTTTCATACATGCTCGTATTTTGCGGTGCCTTCGCATAGGCTGTGATTAATAATGTTGGCTGTCCCATAAAAAACTACATCCTCTCAAGATTACTTGCATAAACTAGTGGGTGTTCCATAATCCCCTCTCCAGTTTATATTAATTAAAGACCTCTTGAAAAATGTTTTACTTTTTCCATATCTATCTCCATGCCAAATCCTGGGCCATCCGGGATGATTATTTCATAATTCTCATATTTAATTTGGTTTAGGGTAATATTTTCTTTGAAAAGTAATGGTCCAAATAATTCAGTACCGAATTCGAATTTTGGAATGGTTGAATAAAGTTGTGCACAAATGGCGGTTCCTAATGATGATTCAATCATCGTTCCGCCATACAAACCAAAACCAACACCTTCAGCAATTGCAGCAACCTTTTTCGTTTGGGTCATTCCACCATGTTTACATATTTTCAAGGCGAAGGAATTACCTGCTCTATGTTTAGCTATTTGGAATGAATCTTGTAAAGTATTCAATGATTCATCGGCCATGATCGGGACCTTAAAACGTTCGGTCAATCTTGACATCCCCTCATTATCCCAAGCTGGCAGCGGCTGTTCGACCATGGAAACCCCACCTTCCTGTAAAGCTTCAATGCAATACGTAGCCGTTGTTTCATCCCATGCTTGATTAACATCAACCGTAATGCGTGCTTGAGCTCCTACGGCTTCAATAATTTTCAATACATGCTCCACATTCTTATATGGATTACCTTTGCCAATTTTCAATTTGAAGATATTATGACGTTTTTGGTGTAAGGATTCCTTCGCTTCTTCGATATCTTTATTCGTATCACCACTTGCCAAAGTCCATGCCACTGGCAATGATTTATGAATTTGTCCACCGAATAATTCATAAGCAGGGATGTTTCTCCTTCTAGCTACTAAATCCACCATGGCTGATTCAACGACAGCCTTCGCAAAATTATTTCCTCTAACATTTAGTGAAACTTCATGCATGATTTTGTCATAATGGACGGGGTTTTTACCAATGATAAGTGGGGCGATATATGTATCAATATTCACCTTTATCGCCTCAGGTGTCCCCTCACCATATGAAGCCCCGCCTATTGTCGCCACCTCTGCCCAACCTTCCGCACCCTCTTCATCCATGACACGGGCAAGAATGATCGTTTGTTCCACGATGGTATGCATGGCAAGCTGATGAGGACGAATTGTGGGTAAATCAATAATGTATACATCGACTGAACGTATTTTCATTTAATCCACCTTTTTAAAATTTAATAGATAAAATTTGCTTCTGTTTTTGCTCTTACTTCTTCGATCGTAACACCGGGCATTAATTCTATCAGTGTCAACTGTTTGTCAATAACTTCAAAGACAGCCAACTCGGTGATGATCAAGTCAACGCTCCTAGTGGAAGTAATGGGGTAGGTGCATTCATTTAAAACTTTACTTTTACCTTCCTTACTTGTATGTGTCATTGTTACGATCACTTTTTTGGCGCCAACCAACAGATCCATCGCTCCTCCAACACCCATGATATTCTTTCCAGGTACCGCCCAATTTGCAATTTCCCCGGTTTGACCTACCTGCAAAACACCTAAGATAGCAACATCAATGTGTCCTCCACGGATCATTGCAAACGATTCTGCACTATTAAAGAATGATGCACCAATCGATTCCCCTACTGGTAACTTGCCTGCATTAACTAAATTGGGATCGATTTTATCTTCATCCACTTCTGCAACCCCTAATAATCCATTTTCCGTATGGAAAAAAACAGTTTCATCATCAATGTATTTTGCAACCAAGGTCGGAATCCCGATTCCAAGGTTCACTATACAAGGACCCGTCAATTCTTTTGCCGCGCGTCTTGCTATCATATTTTGCATTAATTCTTTTTCACCCATAATCTTTCACACCTTCCTTCGTCAGGATTTTCTTTGCCTTAATAATTCCATCGACGAATAGATGCGGTGTTACAATTTCCTCTGGCGGGAGTTCTCCAGGTTTAACTATCTCATCCACTTCTGCAATTACGACATCTGCGGCTGTTGCCATAACTGGATTAAAGTTTCGAGCCGTTTTATAATAAACAAGATTACCAAGTGTATCAGCCTTCCATGCCCTGATTAAAGCTACATTTGCTCTTATGGCAGGTTCAAAAATATATGTAACCCCATTTATTTCCCTTTCTTCTTTTCCTTTTGCTAAATCGGTCCCTACACCCGTTTTCGTATAGTAACCGCCTATGCCAGCACCGCCAGCACGAATGGATTCCGCTAATGTCCCCTGTGGTAATAGTTCTAATTCAATTTCACCACGTTGGTAAAACTCCCCAATTTCACGATTGCTTGTAAAATAAGAGCCGATCGCTTTATTTATTTTCTTCTGGTTTAGGAGAACTCCCAGACCTTTCCCTTTCTCGCCTAAATTGTTACTGATTACTGTCAAGCCTGCTACATCCTTTCTAGCCAAACCATCAATTAATGTAAGTGGGGCACCGATCAAGCCAAATCCACCCACCATTAATGTATGACCGTTCTTCACACAAGATAAAGCTGCTTCTATATCTTGATGTACCTTCGTCATGTTTTCCCCACCAATCTCACGTTACTTATTTTCAATTAATGAATCACTTGCCTCAAACCATGCAGGTATTCCAGCAGTCAATAAGCAAATTAGTCCCACTTCCGCTAATTGTTCTTCCGAAGCTCCATTTAACCTTGCCGCCTCCATCCATTCCCCAACCTGTTTCCCTTTTAATTCTGTAATGAATATTCCTGTCATCAGGATATGTTTTAGCCTTTTTGAAACGACTGAATCACTTAATATATAATCTTTGAGGGAGTTTTGGTCTTCCGATTTAACCAGTTTCAAAACATTCGAGACAAATCCCGTCTCCTCATCACCTAATAATTCAATCATATAAAGCAGGATTTCTTCTTCTGTTTCTTTATGGCCACTTACTTCGGGATATCGAATGCCTTTAAGTGTAAGGGCATATTCCAAAGACTTTATCCCTGTTTTCAAAGCCTTAGTTCCGTTATATAAGTATGAAACTATTAGGTATTCCACCAGTTCCGGTACTGTTGCTCCACCATCCATTGCCCCTTTTGTATGGTAAACCATACTCCGTTCATACAACCTCGCAGCATTCATGCCTACCAGTAATATATCTTTCTCCTTCTTTGTCAAGGCTCCCTCTTGCATGATGTTACTGCGCAAGTTGGTATAGTGATCAAGTGCATTAGGGCTATAATCGTGCATCTTTTGCACCCAGCCTGGTACCACATCATAAACTTCTTTGAAATACAATAATCCTTCGCTCATTCGTCTGCACCTCTTTAAATTAATTGAGAGTCAAGTATCGATAGTGCTCTTATTGGTGAGGCTGTTGCATTTTTTAGTTTCAAAGGAATCCCGAAAAAAAGAAAACGAGAATGCTTGGGTAATTTTTCCAGATTCACTAGATTTTCAACGATATATATATCATTGTTCAGTAACTTTTGATGAATTCCGCTATCTGAATCTTGGTTCAAATCGGCATTTGGCAAATCCAACCCGACAATATGTATTTGCTTTTCAATTAACCATTGTGCCACACTATCATCTAATGCCTGCGCTTCAAAAAAGCCTTCTTCCCCCCATGATTTGCCCCATGTCCTGATCAGGACGATATCGTCTTTTTCAACATATACTCCCTGCCTGCGTTCGGCCTCTTCAAGTAAATCTTTCGTAACTAGTTCATGTGTCGCTTTTAACATGCTTACATCCAGTATGAGGGCATCCCCAAACATATTCTTCAGATTGATGGTTTCAACCGACTCCCCGTTTTCTGAGTAATGTGAAGCCACATCCACATGTGTCCCACTATGGTCAGAAAAAGAAATCAACTTGGAACGGTAGCCTTTAGGAAGTGAATCATATTTCCCCTTATGTTCAAGAGGTTCATCTTTAATCCCTATTGCAGGTAAATCATTATTCGTAACTAGACCATCGTAAAGTTCCAATGTTAAATCAATGATTTTCAACGATAAAACCCCCAAATTCATTAAGCGTTTACATTATCACGACAAAATGGCTACCCTAAACATTACTATCAATAATTGACAGCAGGTGTTTAAGGTAGCCAGTTGTTCACTAGTTGTTATTAAAAAAGGTTATTTTCTAATAGCTAATGAATAGGCAATAATTAAGTTTTTTGTATATTCATAATATTACACTATTTTCTGTTAATTACAATATTTTTTTTAAAATATCTTCAAAAAAAATCAAATTCGTTTCAAGAAAGACTTTATCTCTTTGTTAATCTCCGCCCTATTTTCAAACACCATTGTATAGTGGTTACAAGTTGAAACGATTGTTTCAATATCAGGTGTATATTTCTTCGTATCATCGTAGGCCTCTTCATAAAATAATGGAGGAAAGTCTCCTATTTTCCCACTGGCATAAACCAATAAGGTTTTACAGGAAATTTGTCTACAAACTTCTTTAGGAACAAAAGAATAAAAACTATTGAAATCTGTAAGAATGCTAGCTTCTGATGATTTATTCTCCCAGTGACCATCCACTTCATGAACCTCATACTCCACCACACTTTGCAGATGATCCGTCCATTTAATACCCAAACGGCTATAGATTTCCTTAATTTCTGCAATATAGCTTTCGTGAGATTCATATTCTTTACTCAATCGTCCTAGTGATGGCTGCACGATGTCCCTTTGTTGTTGAGAGGAAATGGCCGCACCATCCAATAATATCAGGGCCTGTACCGAAGTTAATTTGCTGGCTACAACGCTTGAGATAAAGGCTCCCATTGAATACCCGATTAAAATCGGATTTTTAATCTTTAACTCTTGAATTAACTCAATTACATCTTCTGCATGTTTGTATAGAGAAGACTGCACATCTGCCCTTGAACTATTTCCCCTCCCTCTTAAGTCAATCGAAATGACTCTGTACTCGCCTTTTAACATTTCTGCATAATAATGCATTTGCTTATGATTACCCGTTAAACCATGTATGGCGATGATTGGCCCTTTCGTTCCAGGATAATCTGCAATTTGGATTCTATGATCCCCCAATTCCTTTACATACATTTCCATAGTTACACTCCTCCATTTCCATGATTATTAACATAAACCAGCCTGCATATTTAATAAAAAAAAGCTATCTTAATTTCACCATCAAGGTAACTTGATCGAGAAATTAAGATAGCCAGTCAGTTCATTAATTTTCATTAAAAAAGGGCTTCTTTTAATGATTAATGAATAGGCAAGGTATAAATACATGTAATGATTCCATTTTACATGAAGTTCTAATTTTTTCAATTATAATTTGATAATTTTGATTTCTTAGTAACTTAAATTCGGTACCTGGGAATTTTATTGAAGGAGGTCCTCTATGGTCTCACTCCATCGTTCAACAATTTCTTTAGGGTTTTTCAAGTCGATTTTAATTCCAGAGGTTATTTCTGCATACTTAGCAATATCCTCCCGTGCAACTACTATTTTGGCGTGGAATCTTTCTCTTTGGTATTGGACATTTGGCAGCTCTTTTAATCTCTCTAATGAAAGTCGAATATATTGTGCTTTACCTTTCCAAAACAAAACCAGTGTAGCTTTATGGGTACGAATGACATTGGCTGTAGTCGAAGTATCCGGCCATAGGCCAATTCTTAATTCGTTCCTGCTTAACGCTACGATCTCACCCACGCTAATCATTGCAGTATGTGGCCATCCTTCTTCACTTACCGTCAACAGCATCATGGCTTCATGCTGCTTGTCGACAAGTTCTTTACCATTTAACAAGTCGAATACCTCTACTGGCATTTCCATCCCATTCATTTTTTCACCTTTTTCATTAATTCACTAGTAATCTGCTATATTTTGGTGCGATATTTCATTCCATCCCACCGTTTCGCACCGTGAGCATCGATTTCAAATTGATCTAACGCCCTATAAGCAAGATGATCAATGATATCGTTAACATTTTCAGGATGATTATAGAAGGCTGGCATCGGAGGGAATATAATAGTCCCCATTTTGGAAAGCTCCATCATATTCTCCAAATGAATCGTATTTAGAGGGGTTTCTCTTGTCATTAGTAATAATTTTTTTCTTTCTTTCAACATGACATCAGCAGATCGCGTTAATAAATTATCCGCTAGTCCCATGCGAATGGAAGCTAGTGTTTTCATACTGCAAGGTGCTACGATCATGCCATCAACCCGGAAGGATCCACTTGATATTCTTGCTGCTTGATCTTTGTAAGAATAGGAATGATCAGCTAATCCCTCCACGTCTTTAACAGAATATGAAGTTTCATGTTGAATGGTGGCATGTGCCCAAGGGGACATGATTAAATGGGTCTCCACTTCACTGCTTTTAAGCATCTGAAGAATCCTAATTCCGAAAATGGCTCCAGTCGCTCCTGTTATCCCAACAATGATTTTCATTAATTCCCCTCCTTATTCATTAGTCATTGAATCGAAACTTTAAAATATTGAGAACTTATACATTGGAGAATCCAGGCACAAATCGCCTTGGATCTACCTCTTTAAATTCAGACCTTTTAAATTCATCTTTTAAATGAAACGGTACTGTACAGTCAAAAATGGTCTTACAGGAAATCCCCTTTTCCTGAATGGTAGGGCTGTATGCGGGATCTTGTGAAGGATCTAACGGGTGACAGCGCACTCCAGGAATGAAAACCGTATCCATATCACCTTGGTAACGAGTATTTAACGCCCATAATACATCATTACTATCGAAGGGATCCACATCTTCATCTACTATGAATACATGCTTAAGTTCAGAAAAGGCAGAGAACGCCAATAGTGCAGCTTGTCTTTGGCGACCTTCATCACTTGGCTGACTTTTCTTGAATTGAAGAACAGCCATGTATTTACCTCCTCCCGAAGTATGGGCATATACATTCAATAATTTGCCTGGCATTGCCTTTTCCACCATTTGCAGAATGCTTGCTTCAGTTGGAATGCCAGCCATATTCACATGTTCTTCACTTGGACCAATTACTGTTTGCATGATTGGATTGACACGGTGCGTTACAGCTTTCACTTTGATTAGAGGCAGTTCCGCAACAGCTGAACCTGTATAACCAGGGAATTCCGGCATTGCTTTTCCAGTATTGGTGTTTTGATCTTCCCGAACGCGCACTCCGGGAACCAATTCCCCTTCAATTACATATTCAGCATTTGCGATAGCTTTTTCATCAATGGTCAAGCATTGGACCAATTCTACCGCTTCTTTCCTGATCGCCCCTGCAACACTCAACTCATTAAAGCCAAGGGGAGTCGTAGGTGCTTCAAAACAAGCAGCGACTTCAATAGCAGGGTCAACACCGATACTAATTGAAATTGGTAACGGTGTTCCTGCTTTTTCAGCCTTTTCACGAAAAACTTCTAAATGGCGGCCAGGAACAAAATACATGGACATCTCATCTTTACTTTGTAAACATAAACGATGTATCGTTATATCAGATTCACCCGTTTCTGAATCGGAGGCATAGCACATACCTATGGTGATATACGGGCCTGCATCTTCCTCTGTATTCGTAGGCGCAGGTATTAACTTTCTGATATCAAAATCCGGATCTTCTGCATAGTGAACCACTTCTTGAGCTTTAGCTTTATCGTTTGAAATGGTGATTGGATCAATTGGATTTTTTACAGCTTCATTTAAAAGGAACCCCAGTCGCTCCGGTTTTGTATTCAGCATGAGGCCGACTCTTTCCCGGCTGGCTAAAAGGCCAATCACCACGCTTGAATCTTCATGTCCCAATACATGATTGAAAACCATGGCAGGTCCAATTTTTGTTGGCCGCATTACTGTTCCGCCAGCACCGACATGACGATAAACCCCAGATAATTCGGCATGAGGATTGACTGGTTCATCCGTTTCAATCAATTGTCCTGGAATGGACTTCAGTAGTTCCAAGGCAGAACGTAAATCTGTCACTTTATTCATTTTTTCAGACATTAAAAATCCCCCTATCACTTTATGACCAGTACCCTATGTATCAATCAAATTCAAATAACCTATATGGTATCGGTTACAACTGATATTCTAAAGTGTATTTCTACTATACAGTCAATGAATATTTGAAAATTCAAGTAATTTTTTCTACAGGGATTTGCAGCTGACAAAAATCAACACTATTATCATTCTCGTAAAAGGTCGTATCCAATAAGCAAGCGTCCACGACGTCCCCTACAATTCTATACTGATTTTCACTGATCCAATGAACCAATTCATTTAAAAACTCAATGTTATATGGCATTCCGTATTTATACACACAAGCATATTGACCAGCAGGTAACGTCATCATGTTATCCATATCAGGATCTATAAAGGGTAATGAAGTATATATTCCCGCACCCTCAAAAACATCATCAGTTCCAAGCTTATCCTTTAAAATAACCGTGCCAAATCCCTCTGACGGAAGCATCTCATGTTTACTTAATACATTCCAAGCTTTCATCAGCGTCAAATGTAATTCTTCACGGCACAATTCATTTTCAAATGGTATAAATAAGACATGCCTTTCAGGAAATTCTTCTATAATAGGTTTATCCAATTCACTTTTAATATTTTTGGCTTCTGAATATTTCATTAATCTCTGTTGAATAAATGTACGTGTATTCATCAAGGCATTTATTTCTTTATCAATGAATTCTTGATGAAATTCCAAAAGTGACATGGCAGTAGTTAAATTCCGATTTCCTATATGGTCCTTAATATCATTCAGTTTGATGCCAATCGACTTTAAAAAGCAAATTTCCCTTAGAAACGGAATCTGAACTGCACTATAATATCGATAACCATGTTCATCTATATATACGGGTTTAAATAATTCGATCTTATCGTAATAAATGAGTGTTTGCCTTGAGATACTGTGAATGGAAGCCATTTCACTGATTGATAAGTAATTGCCCACATGTGTTCCTCCTCCGCAAAACCTTTTTTGTAAAGTTCTTCCTAAGTCTTACATTTACTTTGTACCATAATTTAATATATTAATTTTTTGATTTCCCTGCTTCCATACGGAAGCTACAGTCGATTGGAGAGAGTCAGTATTCTAAAGAAAACTTCTATCCTGCCCTAACTTTACCATTCTCCCATTTATATTGAATGGATTTTCAAAGGCCCTGTCTATTGAAAAAAAATGGATCATATCAACATCTTCATTAAAAGGCAATAAGTGAGATTGCGTACTAAATCTATGATGATGTCCTTGAATTATAACCAATTGAAGGCATAAACGAGCTGTAGAAGATACCGCTAAAATAAAAGTAATGATGAAAGAAGTAAACCAGTCCCTTTCAGAGCAGATAAAGAATACAACCCCTTCACATCCATTTGAAGATTACACTGGAACATTTGTCATCCAGCTTATCTTGAAATGTATAAACAAAATAATGAATTACACATAAGGGTTTTAGAGAATGAATTACCATGGTTTTTTATCTTTATGAAATGTTTCATGCAACATTCAACTTGATGCTGAAATGATTACAAAAGGTAAATTCCAAAGGCTTATTTTCGTTTACCAGCAATGTGGAGTATACCGCTTCCACCTTTATAAAAGTTAAATTACAATCTATCCACTGAAAAAAGAGCACCTCTAGGCGCTCTTTTTTCATGAATTATTTTTTCACGTGATTCACAAGCATATCTTGTTGCTTGTCGTTCAACACTATTTCAGGCTGAAACCAAGAAATTCGAAGTTTACTGATACTCATTATATCAAGGGAGTAGTTTTTAAACTCGAACCCATATTTCTAATACTCAATTGTCTCTTTCTTGACCTGGAACCACAATCACTTCTACCACATGTTTTTTTAGGATTTCCTGCATGTTTTTTGGTACTTCTTTGTCTGTAATCACTATATCAACGGAGTCTAAGTCACATACCTTTTGAAAAAAAGTTTTATTGAATTTCGTTGAATCTGCAATCACAATGACCTGGTCAGAACGCTTAATCATTTCATGAACGAGGAGGCCTTCTTCCTCGATGGAAGTAGACAGTCCTTCAGAAGATATTCCGCAAGTACCAATGATGCATTTATTCACCTTATAATCCTGGACATCTCTAATGGCTCTTGAACCATATATGGCTTGGTGTCTAGTGCTTAATGTTCCACCTAATAAATTAACTTTTATATCTTCTCTTGGGCTTAATACACTGGTAACGTTAATCGAATTAGTCACAACCGTATTGTTCCGGCTCGTTAAATATTTAGCTAGAAATTGAACTGTTGTGGAGGCATCCAAAATAAGATGGTCACCATCGTTTATCAAAGAAGCTGCAAATTTTCCGATCTTACTTTTAGCTTCCGATGCCATGTTCATACGCTCACCATAATTATGGACTTCATTGGAAAGCAGAGCCTTTTTCGCCCCACCCCGTATTCGAATGATCTTTCTCTCCTCTTCTAAATTTATTAAGTCTCTTCTGGCCGTATCTTTAGATACATTATTTATTTTACAAATTGTTTCAATATCAATCCGTTCATTTTCATTTAAATATTGAATAATTGCGTCTAATCGTTCATCCTGTAACATGATCTCACCTCGTAGATTTAATTATAAGTTAATCCAAGTTTATTCACAACGAAACATGAATTATATTAAGGATAATTAAGCTTTCGAGGGTAGATTATAAGTAAATACTGAACACTTTAATCAATATATTTGGTTATCAGAATTCCAAAAAGGGGATATTAACCAGGGATTAAACATGACGGTTAAGCCCACAAAATTATAGATAATATTATCCCGGCCATTGGATGGGTATATTCCGGGCATGAAAAAAAATCAACCTTAAAATGGAGATGATACTGTCTTAGTGCCAGGCCCTTTTTAAACAGATTCATACATCTCTTTTTTACCTTCTTTTTCCTTTTGATGCCGTTTATATACGAATTTGGATAAGCTTACACTGCTTTCATATAATAGTAATAAAGGGATCGTAACTAGGATATCTGATAGAAAGTCTGGTGGAGTAATCAAAATTGAAATAACTATTAGTATAAAGTAAGAATATTTCCTGATTTTTTGCAAACGGTATGGATTTATTATTCCTAAACTTGTTAAAAACATAATGACAACCGGCATTTCAAACAGAAATCCAAAAGGCAGTGTCATATGAAGCATAAATCGGAAATATTTCTCCGTGGTAAAGAAAGTAGTAAACATGCCGTTTGATAGAGACATTAAAAAATTCAGTACAAGCGGAAATAAAATGAAGTAACCAAAACTGATTCCTAGTGTGAATAGAATAAATAGTGCTGGAATATAAGCGCTAGTAACTTTGCGTTCTTTTGGTGTTAACGCTGGACGTACAAACAGCCAAGTTTGGTGAGCAGCAACCGGTATAGTAGCAGCGATGGCAACGACGGTGGCAATAATTAAATAAACGAGTATGATATCACTCGGTCCTAACAGAGCTAGCTTAAACGGCAAGTCTTTAACTATTATATTATAAATATCTTGAACATAAATAAATGTCAGTACGAGGAACAGCGTGAAAACGACTATAGTGATAATAATACGTTTACGTAACTCCTCAAGGTGCTGAATCATGCTCGTTTTTTTTTGATTTTCCAACTTCATCACTCCAGGAAAAAAAGATGTAAGACAGATCCTACATCCCCTCTTCATTTATTTGATTAGCTTTCTTTCTTATTGGTCACATCTGCATTAGTGTCATCTGCTACAAGGTCTCTTGTAGACTTTTTAAATTCTCTTAATGTTGAGCCAAACGCCCTTCCAATTTCCGGTAACTTTGAAGGACCGAAAATAATAAGGGCAATCACTAAAATTAGCATCAATCCTGGTATTCCAATATTTTGTAGCATAACTTCCCCCATTGGTATTTTATTTTGTAATTCCTTTAAAACGATATACGTTTATGTGCTCATCGAACCTATCCCCAATTCTTTTTTACCAAGGTTCATTAACAATGTCATACCCTTTTAATTGGTATGAAGCTTAGGCTTCACGCTATCCAGAGAACCCGAAGACAGAGTTCCCTTATGCAATACGGCAGCACGCTTAGGCAGGCGGGCTACGACTTCGGCCGAGCAGCTTGCTGGAACGAGTATGGCGGTCGCGGCATCGCCTACCTTTGGCCATATTTGCTTACCGGAATCGTCTAGTGGTGTAATGCCGCCGGTAGCAAGGGAAAGTGCGCGAGACAGGTTGTATTCGTTTGACCATCCATACAGATCTGCAGCGAGATGTGCCTTCTGCAGCGTATCGCCAATCCCGAATGGTGACCAGTGATCAGTAATACTATCATTACCAAGCATGACGTTCACCTTATGCTTCTGAAGCAGCGGAATCGGCATTACGTCTTTGCCGATCGGAACGGTTGAGGCAATGGAAATACCCAGCGATGCAAGGCGTTTTGCCATTTCTACGTCGGCGCCATCCCCTAACGAAGCGAGCGAAAACGCATGACTGATCGTCACTTTCTCCTGCAGACCGGCTTCCTCAGTCAGATCAGCCAATCGACGAATTGCCTTCAATCCCGTTTCGCCACCTTCATGAAGGTGAATATCAATTCCTGCTTTGTAGTCCACCGCGATCTGTACCATCGTTTGTAACGATTTTTCCATATCACCGTCAACTAAGGTTGGATCTAGTCCGCCAACATGTGTAACTCCGAGCTGCATGGCTTCGCGTATAAGTCCCTGAGCATTTGAACGAAGCAAGCCATGTTGAGGAAAGCCAACGATTTCATGTGATATTTTATCTGAATAGTTTGCTAAAGCCCGATTGAGTTTCTCAAGATTTTTTAGACCAACGACTGGATCGATGTTGCAATGGCTTCTGACATATGTCGAGCCGTAGCCAAGAATTAGTTCAATTAATTTCTCCGCCCGCTCCTGGGCTGTTGGAAGGAGCTCCAGTAGCAGTGTCTGCTCCAAGGTAATCATGTCAAAAATGCCATTTTTCCTCGTCGCAGCTGCTCTCCAAGGACCCCCATAATAGGTTTTATCCAAATGAATATGCATATCTCTAAAAGAAGGAAGTAGAAGCATGCCTTTCGCGTCATAGCAATCGATACCTTTTCCATAAGGGGACTTAGTATCTAGTATTCTGGTAATGGTGCCTTTAACAATATGGAGGTTCCTCAATACGGTTTCGGTTGCGACGACCTGGCCATTTTTATACTTGTATCCACTTTCCAATCGAACATTCATCAACATGTAGGAACTGTTCTTTCCTGGTTTTTTGGTGATATGGCCAGCCTTCTTCTCAGTATCCGCACTTGCCATCTCAGGCATGAACATTCCCATCGTGTCCGTGACACCAAGAACCGCGGAAGCGCTTCCAATTTTACAGACGTTACCTATAAACTTTCTGCGGGACAAACCTTCCTTTTCCTGATTCACCTGTAAAATCCTCCTCTAGTACGTTTGTATTTTAAGATGATCATGATTAATAGACTTCATTGGAGAACAAGAGGCAACCATCCAATATTTGATTGAGTTTTCTCTTATCTTCCAATTTTTCATATCTCTTCTAGTTGTGTTTTTGGATTTATCATTTATTTAACAAATTGTTTCGATATCAATCCATTTTCATATTTGTCGAAATAGTCACCCGTCCATTTACATGATTTCACCCTATAGATCCAATTATAAGTCTATTTATTTTTAATAGCAATTAATTCTGCATTAATTTAAGTTATTTTAAGTTTTTATAGATAATTAATTGATTTCTCACTTTTAATTTCCACAAAAGAATCTTTATTGTTTCATCCCTTATTAATGGAAAACAAAAAGGGAATGATAAAATCCATTCCCTTTTTGACTATGTGCAAAGCCCTTTTAGTGAATTTAACCCTTAACGCCAGAAGGCCGCCAATCGGCGGCCTTCTGGCATTCAAACATCCTTTTAACAATTTCGTGTTCCCTTTTTTTATCCAGTCCGTCATTCGTGCAAATATGCCCAGGCATATTGAGCGTAAAGTTCTGCACCGGTAGCAAGCGCATCTTCGTCAATGTTGAATTTCCCGTGATGATGGGCCCATTCCGTATCCTTTTCAGGGTTTCCAGATCCAACTAAAGCGAAGCTTCCAGGTACTTCATCTAAATAGAAACTAAAATCTTCTCCACCCATTGTTGGATTTTCATTATATACTGCGTCTTCGCCAAATGCATTTGAAGCAACTTTTTGCACTAATTTGGCACTGTATTCATCATTAATGACAGCTTGCGTTCCACGGTAATACTCAACCTGTGCGGTCGCACCGTAAATATTAGCAACATTTTCAGCATAAATCTGGAGCTGTTTTTCAATATGATCACGTGTTTTAGGATCAAAACAACGGACAGTCCCTTCAATAACGGCATTTTCTGCAATGACATTAAATCGTGTGCCCACGACCATTTTTCCAACTGTCAAAACTGCGGGACTTTGCGGGTCGACCGTTCTTGATACGACAGATTGTACATTCATGACGAATGAAGAAGCCACAATAGTTGCATCGATACAATCCTGTGGCATTGCACCATGTCCCCCTCTTCCTTTAAACGTTACTGTAAAGATATCTGCTGAAGCGAATGAAGGTCCTTGAGTACAAGCAACCTTGCTTGTTGGCATTTGTGACCAAATATGTATGCCAAAAACATTATCAACTCCTTCAACAGCCCCTTGTTTAACCATTTCCCTTGCACCTGTTGCTACTTCTTCAGCTGGCTGAAAGATTAATCGCACATTCCCAGGTAATTCTACTTTTATTTCGTTTAGTGCCTTCGCTGCAATTAATAGCATTGATGTGTGTGCATCATGACCACATGCATGCATTTTCCCTTCTTCTTTTGAAGCATACGGCAAGTCTTTATTTAATTCTTCAACAGATAGGGCGTCCATATCCGCTCTTAATGCTACCGTCTTTCCTGCCTTACCGCCTTTAATCTCTGCAATGACACCTGTTGGTTCTGCTTTGCGATAAGGTATTCCTAATTTTTCAAGGTATTCACAAATAAAGGCAGTTGTACTTTCTTCTTCCCATGATAACTCAGGTTCGCTATGAAGTTTTCTACGTATTTCAATTAATTCATCACTATTATTTTGAATCGCTACTTTTATCGTTTGATTAATCATTCTCATTCTACCTCCGTTAAACATTTAGCCACTTCGTAAAATATTTGCACTCCATTTGCTAAATGACGTGCATCAGACCATTCCTCTGGACAATGACTTAGTCCTGCTTTACTTGGAACAAAGAGCATGCCAACATCAGTCACATCGGAAAAAACCATCGCATCATGACCTGCTCCACTATTAATGGAACAGTATGGAATTTCCAAATCAAAACTTTTATCTTTTAATAAAGCTTTTATCTCATCACTCAATACCTTTGGCGGCATATATAACACCTGTTCCGCAGTTGTATGGATCCCCTGCTCATGATAGGATTCAATTAATTCTTTCATCCGCTTGATGACATTGTTAATATGTTCTTCCTTGCTAGATCGGATATCTACCGAAAATTCGACTTTATTTGGGATGACGTTGGCTCCATTTGGTAGAACATGTAGTCGCCCTGTCGTGATAACCGTTCCTTCACCTTCCTCAATTGCAAAGCTCGGTAATTGAGATATAATTTGAGCGGCTGCAACCAATGCATCCGTACGGCGATCCATCGGGGTTGTGCCTGCATGTCCTGCCTTCCCTTCAATGGTTACTTCTAATTGGGTTAAACCAACAATGGCTTCTACAACACCTATGGGGATATTCTTCTCTTCAAGGATTGGTCCTTGTTCTATATGCAATTCGAGAAATGCTTTAATGCTATTAGGACTTCTCCTTTTCGGAAGTGATGAATCCAGACCAATTTTTGACATCGCTTCAATTGTTGTGATACCTTCTTTATCCCTTAAGTTTTTAAAACTTTCCTCACTAAGTGTTCCCACTATTCCTCTAGACCCCATTAGTCCTCCGCCAAAACGAGCACCCTCTTCTTCAATCAGGGCAACGATTTCCAATGGATATTTAGGTGTTAATTGATTTTCTGCAAATAGGGCAGCCACTTCTAGAGCGACAATTACACCGGCTGGTCCGTCATACGCACCGCCATTTGGTACGGAATCAAAATGTGAACCGATCAAAACGCTTGGTGCATCTTTTAAAGTACCTTCATGCTTTCCAAAAATATTTCCAAGTCCATCCTCCCGTACTGTTAGACCGTATTCCATCATTTTATTTTTAATATAATTGCGTGTAAGTAAGTCTTCCTTGCTATACGTAAGCCGGGTTGTCCCTTTTCCGGGTGTTGATGTAAATTCGCTCAAATCATTTATTTGCTTTTCTATACGTTCGATAAGACTCACTTAGAATCCCTCCTATTTTACAAGAATTGTACGAATATTCCTGCCAAAATAACCGACACAATTGTAACCGATATAAATCCACCAACAAGCATTGGCGGCAGCATATGGCTTAGCAATGCTTCTTTTTCATTTTCATCTTTTGTTAATGAATTGACGACTTCATTGGTGATAATGTAATCGGCTGGAAATCCGTATAATGCTGTTAAAGATACAGCAAACGCCATTTCTTTGCTGACTTTTAACAATTTCCCTGTAATGAATGAGAATATATACATACCAATCACAGCTAAGAAAATGCAAACAACAAGTGGGTAGAGAATCTCCATCATCATACTTGGTGTTGCACTTTTTAAACCGTCAAAGACGAAGAGCATAAGGGCCATGATGGCAAATCCAAATCCATTTGCTTTTTGCAGTGTCTGTCTTTCCAAGAAACCTATACTTTTTCCGACAACCCCGAATAGTAAGCAAAGAACAAATGCATTTATTGATATAATCGGCTCTAATCCTGCCGAAACAAGGTAAGCGAGAAAAGCAACAACCGCAAGTCTGAAAAATTTAAAATATTCGGTATTATATTTTTCAGGAAGTTTTTTAAACAGCTTAAGTTCCGTCATCCCCTCTGTAGCGGCTGCAGTATCACTCTTTTTTACCGTTAATTGCCCATTGCGATATTGCCCCAAAAGCTTTTTCCCCTCTTTTTTCAAGACAATTGAAGTTAAAGGATATCCAGCAAAGCCTTGCATCACATAAATAACGATGGCAAAAACGGACAAACTCGTAAGTCCTGCGTCTGCCGCTCCTTCTGACATGATTATTGAAGATACCATTCCGCCCACTAAAGGTGGAATCGCTACAAGGACAGTTTGCAGATCAAATATAAATGTGCCAATTCCGAATAATAGTGCAACAATACCAAGAATACCAGATAAGGAGATGACAATCGTTTTCCATTGATTCATCAATTCTTGAACCGAAAGCAAAGTTCCCATGTTTGTGATCAATAGGTACATCATCATGGTTGCAACTACCGGTGGAACACCTGCTATTGAAACGATGTCTTGCGGGAAGAATGTCCAATAACCGCATAGAAATAGGATCGCGGAAATGAAAACGGAAGGTACCCAGGCTTTTGTTCGAACCGCCACTATGTCTCCTACAAATAAAATCAGAATAACAATAACTAAAGCCAACATCTGTGACATAAGAGTTCCCTCACCTTCCGAATTAGTAGTTTGAATATTCTTATAATATAATAACACTGAATAATCAAAATTTAAAGATAATTTGATATTTTCAGTTAACTATACACAGATAATAGGAAATGTAAGTGCTTTAATTCTGATTTTAAAAACCAAATATTCTCAAATAATTAAATGGTTGGGTATATCAAAATAATTTTAATCAAACAATTATCTTTGGATACTTCTTTATCTCGTTAGTGACTGAATTATCTAAACACCAACCTTTTATTTCAAAAAGAAAAAGCCGTCTAAGGACAGCTCTGATTAATTATAATTGATTACGTTTAACAATTATTTATAAGTTTAATAGCTACCTTTACTCTAATAGCATCTTGAATTTTCAGTTATTTTATTAGACCTTACTCTGTTTGTTGATACCGGCCCAAATAACAATTGGAATAAGCAGTAATGAAAGCACAGCACCAGCAATTGAAAGGGCTGCATAACTAGATTGTGCTACAACCATTCCAGATAAGCCTCCTCCTAATGCTCCTGACAAAGCAATCAAAACATCCACAGACCCTTGCGTCTTAGCCCGAATAGAAGGTTGAGTTGCATCTACAAGAATTGCTGTGCCACTTATTAAACCAAAATTCCAGCCAAGCCCAAGTAAAGCAAGTGCTGTAATGAGTACTACCATTGAATCATCAGGTCCCATAGCAGCTAAAATGCCAGAAACAAGTAGCGTAATGGCAGAAGCAATAGCCATTACAGCACGGCCAATTTTATCAACAAGAAAACCAGTTACCAACGAAGGCAAAAACATAGCACCTATATGAAATCCAATGACAAGCCCTACTTCATTCAAACCATGTCCATGGTGTCCCATATGTACGGGTGTCATCGTCATAATTGCAATCATAACAAATTGAGTTAGAACCATTACCGCAGCTCCTGCAAAAATGCCTCGCCTGTTTATCGATAACAAATTAGAATTTTCCTCTAAAAGTAAATTACTGGTTGTTCTTTGAGCTTCTGATATTGCTTTTGCAACAATAAAGGGATCAGGACGAAGTAAAATTAATAGAACTAAACCAGCAAGTATATAAGCTGTAGCAGCTAATATAAATGGACCAGCTAAAGCAGGAATTCCTATGGATATAGCAAACTCACCCATTACATCCACCAGGTTTGGGCCTGCAACAGCACCAAATGTGGTGGAAACCATGGCCATACTAATAGCCTTTGCCCTTTGTTTTGAGTTAGCCAAGTCCGTTCCTGCGTAGCGTGCTTGTAAGTTTGTAGCCGTTCCAGCCCCGTAGATGAGCAGTGAAGTAAATAAAAGTAGAATGCTATTTGTTAATGCTGCAATCACTACTCCAATGGCACCGATACCTCCAGCCAAAAATCCTGCTGCAAGTCCAGGACGACGTCCAAATCGCTGAGAAAGTCGTCCCACAAGTAGCGCAGCCCCTGCTGACCCTAAAGTAAATAACGCCGTAGGAATTCCCGTTACACTATCTGTACCTAACATATCTTGGGCTAGAAGTGCCCCCACAGTTATTCCTGCTGCAAGTCCTGCTCCTCCAAAAATTTGGGATATGACAACAACCATTAATGTTCTTTTATATAATTGTTGTTGTTTTTCTGAGGAACTAATGTAGCCTTGTAACCAAGCCGATTGTACATCTAACACTTTTTCACTATCTTTATGTAACACAATCTAACCTTCCTTTCTAGAAAGCTAATTCTATTTCTTATAATCCTCCAACTAGATTTGAATCATCATAACACGCGCAAAAAAACCATACAATATTATAATTGTATGGCGAACAATATTAGGTAAATTCGTTTAGTAAACGTATAAGGATAATCAATCCTCGCTCAAGCTCTTCAAGCGTTTCCGGTGCACAGACAGACACCCTTACAGCCCTCTCTGGACAACTATTTCCAACTACAAAACGTTCAGCTGCATACACTTGTACCCCCTGCTGTGCAGCTAACGTTTCAAATTCTGCACCTGTAATCTTGCCTGATAATAGCAACCAACGAAAGATGCCTGTTTCAACACCTAAACACGTATAGTCTGCCAAATATCGATCTACGACTTGGTTTCTGCGAAATGTTTGTTCCCGATGACTCTCAACTAAGACTTCAAATTGATTCGATACAATAGTACGTGCCGCCAGTTCTGCTAATAACGTGGAAACTGATATATTTAAATTATAAAGTGCCTTTGAAATTGGCTCCCTGAATTGACTTGGCACTGCTACATAGGCTAGTCGTACCCCGGTGCTATTGATTTTGATAAACATAAATCTCCCTTTACCCTTTTGATATTTAAGGTATACATGAGCAGTTATGGCTTCTTTATCTTTAGTATGATCAATCTTAAAGGCATTTACCAGATCCCGGATAATCATAATCCGACAGCTTGCTGTATGTCTGTCGAGAATCGAAAAGTGATTGCAGCAATTGCCAAAAAGTATAACCAGTTCATTTTGAAGATGCAACGTATCATCTTCACATCATAAAACCACTTCCAGCAGTCGCATCATTTGCATCAGAACAGGTCATCTATATTGAGGATATGAATTCGTTAAAACTCTCCTTTAATTGGCAATGCGGTTGTGCTTTTCACTTCCCGCAATGACAGGTTCGTTTGGATTCTGGTAACCTTCATCTTGTTTAATTTCCTTATAAACTGAGCTAATTCTCTACGATCCCTAACTACAATTTTCATGAGATAATCAAACTCTCCTGTAAGACTATGGCATTCTAAAATCTCATCTATGTTTATTAGCTGGTCTTCAAGAGTCCTCAGTTCTTCTTCTCGGTGGATGTCAGTGCTCATATACACATAACAGAGAAGATCAAATCCTAATCTTTGTTGGTTTAAAATAGCTACTTGTTTATCAATAATACCTTGAGAAGCTATTTTTTTTAACCGAGTATGTACTGCAGGTGCAGACAAATTAACAATTTCTGCGATTTGAGTGTTACTAATATTATTCACTGATTGAATGCAGTCTAATATCCGGTAATCAATATCATCAAATAATTCCTTCTCTGAGCTCTTCACCCAAAATCCCCCTTAATAATATTAATGTATATGTTCCAAAACAGTTATTGATTTTAATTTAATTAATCATAAAAGCAATTTAACACTGATTTTTATTGATTTTTTCTTTTAAGATGTAACTTTATTAAATTAATTGTAACATATACTTATATTAATTAATCGTTTTAGTAATCAGAATATAAAGAGTTTAAAGGGGGGTTTTTAATTTGAAAAAGGTACACTTGTATGCGCTCATGATGCTATTAACTAGTTTACTATGGGCAGGTAACTTTGTTATTAGTAAATCTCTAATTGATCACGGTTCAACTATCACTTTATCTGCATTAAGGTGGTTCATTGCCGTTATTGTATTAATTCCAATGGTATGGAAAAAAGAAAAAAAATTAACACCACCTAAGAAAGCTATAAAACCATTGTTTTTTATGGGATTAACAGGAGTTGTTTTGTTTAACGTTTTTCAATTTCAAGCACTTAATTATACTTCGTCAACAAATGTAGGATTAATATCAACTTTAAACACCGTTTTCATAGCTATCTTTTCTGTTATATTTCTTAAAGAAAAAATCAATCTTTTACAGGTTGGAGCAATTGGCCTGTCATTTATAGGTGTGCTGGTTGTTTTAACAAATGGGAACGTGGCTGTATTAACCTCCTTAAACTTGAACATTGGTGATTTGTGGATGCTTATGGCATCCCTAATTTGGGGGATGTATGCGATTTTTAGCAAACATGCTATGAATTATGTTAGCCCCTTAATGGCTACATTGTACGCTGGTGTATTCGGAGTCCTTATCCTAACTCCTTTCGCCATCATTGAGGGATCATTTATTACAAATATCGATACTGCTTTTATTCTGTCACTTTTATACACGGGAGTCGTCTCAACTGTAGTGTGTATGGTCCTATGGAATCTTGGCGTACAGAAATTGGGAGCAACGAATGCTGGTCTGTTTCTAAATTTCAATCCAATCTTTACTGCAATCTTAGCGATGTTAATACTCGGAGAAGAAATTACACTATTCCAAGTCGTCGGTGGTTTGATTGTTATTATAGGTTGTTTTGTTTTCACTCGATTCACTCGACTAGAAGGATTAAAAAAAATGCGTTTATCTGAATCTTAGAGTAATATTTCAGATACAATTAAATTTAACTGTGCAAAATAATATACACCAACATTTTATAACTAGTTAAGTAAAATATGTGCTGTAATTGGTACATAATTAGGGAGTAAAAGTCTTTATGCTAATTAAAATACTTGAAGCATCCGATGCAAAAACGTACCGATCGCTTAGATAACTAACCCGGAAGCATTTGCATCGTCCTATGAAGAAGAAGAGAAAAAATAATACTCTAAAATCCTAGTAAGGAATTTTCAATCTAAACTATCAATTACTTTTGGAACATTCTCAAATGCACCCCCTCGTAGGAACTGTAACTTTTAAACCGCGAAATTCGTTTTAAAAAAAGCAGTCTCCATGAGGTGGAGCTAGTAGCATTTTCTGAATAAAACATTTTATAAAATGGTGAATGTGAATATAAAAGCACCTTATCCTAATAGGATAAGGTGCCATTTAAATATGTTTAGCATTTTTCTTTCATTCTAACCATCATGTTCATCATAGATGTCATCATCTCATCGCCCTCTTGCATTTTAGACATCATTTGATCCATGTCCATATTCATTTCCATGTTCATGTCACACATCTGATCCATCAATATTTTCATACAACTCATTTCACACATCATTCTTTCCATACATGTCATCATCGTCATTTTCATACACATTTGTTCCATTTTACATTCCTCCAGATAGGTAAATTTGTTTTGCTCCTTCTCCTTTTACAGCATAACTATAGGTGTAAGCACTACAAGCTGCCGGTATCACCCCTGCATATATTCGGCATAGCATAGTGCTGGTTCTAGCATGTTCAGAAGCTACTATTTATTATCGTACATCAAGCACTTTTGGACAAAGTTGTTGGAAACGGAAACATTTACCATAAAAACGATTATATATACAATTTTTGGATTATTTTATATATTTTACATAGTTTTTCATTTTTTTTGATGACTCTTTGAAGATAATGCAACAATGCAGGCTCAATGTTAAATTGAACTACTCCTGAATATAAAGCCTCAAAAAAATCAATAGAACGAATTGCAAAGGAAGGTAGAAAGTATGGTTTAAGTTTGATGGTTGTAAGTCAACGACCTTCGGAGTCTACTCTTTTACTGTCAATTATATCTCTGGGCTTTATTCTTTTAATTTCTCCTCCTGCGAAAGAGCACTACGCGCTGAAAATATTTCTGAAGCATGCATGGCAAACCTCACGTTGGGATAAGTGATCGAGCCCCCACCAATCACACCAATTTTGAGGGTTTCCATGATTTCATCGATCGTTGCCCCAGCATTTAAGAAGCCTTCTATGTGATAGCAAATGCATTCATCGCAGCGGCTGACTATTGATATGGCTAATTCCATAATGGTGTACTTACCCTAACTGGCGTTTAAATGCTTTATTGGCGAAAAAGTAAGCGATGACCATGATGCCGACGCACCAAGCAAGCGCGATCCAGATACCGGTGCCAACAGACCCTTCGTATAAGAGGGCACGAATCGCATTCACGATTGAAGTCACAGGCTGGTTCTCAGCGAACGCACGGACAATTTTAGGCATGGTTTCGGTGGGGACAAAGGCCGAACTGATGAACGGCAGGAAAATCAGCGGGTACGAGTAAGCTGTCGCCCCTTCCATAGACCCCGCTGTCAATCCGGGAATGACCGCCAGCCATGTCAGCGCCAGCGTAAACAGCCCGAGTATCCCAGCTACCGCGAGCCAATCCAGGATATCAGCGCTGGAACGGAAGCCCATCAAGAGCGCGATGAGGATAACCACCACGACAGTAAGCGCATTGGAAACAAGCGAGGTCAACACGTGAGCCCACAATACCGACGAGCGCTTGATAGGCATGGTAATGAAACGCGCCATCAGCCCGCTCTTTACATCCGTAAACAGCCGCAAGGAAGTGTAAGCGACGCCGGATGCGATAGCCATCAGCAAAATTCCCGGCAATAAATAATTGACGTAGTTGTCCGTACCTGTCTCTATGGCGCCGCCAAATACGTAGACAAACAGCAGTAGCATCATAATCGGCGTAATCGCCACCGTGATAATTGTATCCGGGCTGCGCATGATGTTGCGCATTAAACGTCCTAGTAATACCCCTGTTTTGCTTTTCATTTATTACATCTCCTCCTTTTTGCCGATGATCGCGAGGAAAATTTCCTCCAATGTCGGCTGCTTCTCGATGTACTCCACTTTCGCTGGCGGGAACATCTCCTTGAGTTCGGTAAGGGTCCCGGTCGAGATGATTTTTCCGCCATGCAGGATGGCGATACGGTCCGCCAGTTGTTCGGCTTCCTCCAGGTACTGGGTCGTCAGCAAGATGGTCGTGCCCCCGCCGGCAAGCTCCTTGACGGTATCCCAGACTTCAATCCGCGCTTCGGGGTCAAGCCCTGTCGTCGGTTCGTCGAGAAAAATGACTGCTGGCGTCCCGATCAGGCTCATGGCGATGTCAAGCCGGCGCTTCATCCCTCCGGAATATTTGTCCGCCCGGCTGTTGGCCGCATCGGTCAGGCTGAATCTTGCAAGCAGATTGTCGGCGACTTGAGCGGGATTGGAAACTCCCCGTAACTTGGCGATCATCATCAGGTTTTCCCGCCCGGTGAGCATGCCGTCTAAAGCTGCGAACTGTCCTGTCAGGCTGATGCTCTGGCGAACATGATCTGGTTGACGCTGGACGTCAAAGCCGCAAATACTTACTTCGCCGCCATCGGCCTTCATTAGCGTCGAGAGGATGTTGACCGTCGTCGTCTTGCCCGCTCCATTTGAGCCCAGTAGTGCGAAAATTTCGCCCCGCCGCACCTCAAAATCCACCCCCTTTAAGACTTCCTTGTCTTTAAAGGATTTTTTTAACCCTTTTACAGAAATCCCTGCATTACTCATACTTTTTTCCTCCTTATAAAAAGAGCTGCAAGGCCGCTTGCGAGATCCGTAATTATCCGGTCAGGCGCCTTGCGGAGCTAGATTGCCTAAACTCTTCTATTTAGTCTGACTGATAATCTGTATAACTTAGTACCAGGGTGAAAATATAACTGAATAGCGAAGGTGGCAATTCACCCTTGTAACCAGCTATTCAGTCGGTATTATCTATTGAATTTATTTTTTCCCAATCGCTTCATGATACTCTGATTCAAATCTTCACGATACTTGGCGACATAGGTTTTAGCGTTTGCCACTAGTTCGTCGGCAAAGGACGCCACGTCGTCCCCAGTGATTTCCAGCACTTGTCTTCCTTCCGCCGCACCGGATTCGAACAACTCGATTAATTCATACTGCATTTGCAGCATATCCATCCCGCTACCCGCTGAGAAATTCCACATGTAGTTTTGAATTTTCTTAAATACAAACTGGTAGTCCTCTGGCAGGGCTTCAACCCGTGCCATCATCATCTTATACTCTTTTTTATCACCAATCATTTTTTTGAACATTTCCATCATGTTATTTTTCCTCCTATTTTATAAAGCTGAACAAGACACTCCAAAAATATCGTACGGAATATCTTATGAAGCTAGATTGACTTTAAGACGTTGATTTTTGATGATACAAAATCCCATTTTGCCCAAAACAATTCAAGTTCCTGGCGGCCAGCCTCATTAAGTGAGTAAAACTTGCGGGGTGGCCCCATATCAGACGGTTTCTTTTCTATGTTCACAAGTTTTTTCTTTTCTAATCGCACGAGGATGGTATAAACCGTCCCTTCCACAACTTCGGTAAACCCAAGCTCGTTCAAGCGGCGGGTAATCTCGTAGCCATAGGTTTCATGGCGGCTGATGATTTCCAGCACGCAGCCTTCCAGCGAACCCTTCAGCATTTCAGTTAAATTTTCCATGTTTAGATCCTCCTACCTCCTCTATTTTGTCTGACTTATATTCAGTATAACAGAGTACTAAGGTAAATTTTTACTGAATAGCTTTTGGGAAATCACACTATTCAGTATTACTTATTACATGTATATTGTATCACCGAGTAGAAGGTGTCAACTATTTTTCTTAAAAATATTTTTATAACCTCACTATTCAGTGGTGTTGGTATCCAGTATGACTTACTACATGTATATCGTAGCACGTAGTAGGTGAACTGTCAACTGGATTTTCTAAATATTTTCAAAACCAGCTATCCCCATTGGATACAGCCGATTTTCTTTATGGAGCTTTTACTACCTCCTATGCTTCTTTCACAATGATTACACCGCGGATCATTCCCATCCAGCAGCTGTACATGTAGGTTCCGGTTTCTCTGGTGTGAAAACGATGAGGTTTTCTCCTAATTCCAGTGACCAATTCCTTCCGAAGAAATGTTAAAGAGTATTCCCGAAATGAAAGAAGAACTTCGTAGACCTATGTTCTTAATAATCTCTGAAGAGTAACTCCTTCGCGTTCTTCACTTTTCCACTATCGGGAGCGATTATGAAATAACTCAAGATTAGCAATAAATTCATTCATTTAAAAATCTATGGGACTTTGATATTTAATAATCTTGTTTTAGAGACCATACCAGCACTTTCTAAAGTTTGTTTCGAGGAAGTATTATAATACCAACAACCGCAAATCGGATTTAGATTATTGTCATAACACCATTCCTTTAAATGATGAATTATCGTTCTGCCTATTCCTTTTTTTCTGTATTGTTCATTTGTAAACATGCCGATATTTCCATATCTATCAAGTAACTTACTTGTTTCCATAATTCCTATTCCAAGCAGAATACTTCCTTTGGTGTAGGTGAATATTTCCCTATTTTCAATACGTTCCTCCACTTTATCAATGAAGTCCTGACATACCTCAGTTATTTTTGTAGCATCGCTAGGCACCGCAGCTCTGAATTCCCCATCTTTAAATAATTTTTCCTTAGGAATTTCCACTTTGTTATCTTGGAAAAAGTAAGCTTGTTTTTCGATCTTATAATCATGATCTAATACCAAACTTAAAAAAAGTTCGTCGCATGTTGGAACCAGTATTGACCGAATTGAATGATCCTTAAGAACATTGTCAAATATCTCTTGGGATTCTTTGTAGTATGATAAATTTAAATAAAATTGAGTTAGGTACTGGTTATTATGTATGGCATAATAACCTGCAACTTCAGAGTTGTATCTGATTGTATAAAAAACGGAATTGAGAATGTGCTCCTCTAAAAAGGAATCAATAGGAGAACTTAATGTGCTAACATATCTTTGGATTAAATCCACAATATCACTTTGTTTACATTCTTTAAAATAAAATCTCATGTTTGGACACCTCGTATTTTAGTTTCGTAAAATCCTTCTCTAACCTCCAAGTTAATTGTACAATCTTACTTTACAATCTGGCCCGTTTGCTTAATAAGAGAAAATCCTACATTATCAAAAATCCACATATAAACGGTTGAACTTTTTTCAAAACGGTGCAACTTTATTACAAACGGTTGAACTGTATAGAGTTGTTATACATCTTGATTGAAAAGACAAGTTTTTATCTACTTCTGCAATTCCTTCATCATCATCCGAATATAAGAGAAAATGTTTTAAAATCATTATTTTTCATCACCTATTGATTGTTTCTAGACTAAGTATTGTTATTCCTTCTTCCACTAACTGCCCCGATAGTTCAATAAGAAAAAGGCTGCCTTAGCAACCTTTCTTATCAATGTAAGCACCGTTAGTTGAACAAGTAAAAAGACACACTAGAGTCATTTAATGATTTCATAACACAATAACACAATTAAAAAGTGTAAGTAAAAAGACAATTTACCAAACTTTAGAAATGTTCTTTGGTATTTAACGGCTACTAAAATAAATAAAAGAACCTCTAAAGAGATTCATTAAGGTGTATCCACTAATTTATCTATTACATGTCCATTTTCATCAAAAAAATAAAAAGATGGTTTCCAAGTCATAAAATCTTCGGATGCAGGAATCAAAAAATATGCACAGATAAGGATTAACGATAACTTTGATAAAATTTTCATTTACATCCCCCTATTTAATGTTTTCCTATATTTTACTATATACTAAAAAAACTCCCCGCAGGGAGCTTTCTAATACCAAAACAAAATCCAATCTTTCCTAATCCACGTTTTCCTCCCATCTCTAAACCTTACTATGTAATATTGATCATTTCCGATACCAACGATTATTCCTACTGTGAAACTGTTCCACCTGTTCTTAGCCTTGCCAACATAAATTTTCATATTTAACATTTAAATTCCCCCTCTTACTTAATGAAGTGGAGTATATTCTATTAAATTAAACTCCCCTTACTTATTCAGGTGGAATTTATTCTATTAAACTAAAACGTTTCTAGGATCTAGCCTATAAAATTTTTAATTATGAACAAAAAAAGAACCTCTAAAGAGTTCCCTAAATTATATTTTTAGTTGATTAATTTTAAAAAGGTAATTATGCGAAATTAAAACGTCTAATTCCTTATAATACAATTGTTTACATATACTTCTACATTAATTACCAATAGGAAAAAGATTCTATGAATTACTTTTTTCAAAAGCTCCTGATTTGTACAACCTTTTTAATCAAACCAACCAAAAAAGAGGAATCCAACAGGAAGCATTGGGGTATGCGGTCTATGCTGCAGGTGAACATATTACGAACCTTGAAGCGATTATGCCCGTTATTACAAGAATTACCGAGAAACATCGTGCGATTGGGGTCGTACCTGAACAGTATCCGGTTGTAGGTGAAACTCTACTTCAAGCAGTGAAAGATGTGCTTGGTGATGCAGCCACCGATGAGATAATAGATGCATGGGGAAAGGCATATGGCTATATTGCGGAGGCCTTTATTGACATTGAAAAGAAACTCTATGCTGAAGCAGAACAACAGGAGGGCGGTTGGGAAGGTTACCGAATCTTTAGCCTCGATAAGAGGGTGGAAGAAAGTGATGTTGTTACTTCTTTTTATTTGAAACCGAAAAATAAAGAAAGCATTTCTTCTTATCAAGCTGGACAATATTTAACACTAAAGGCTGAAATTCCAGGAGAGAAATATACACATATTCGTCATTACAGTTTATCGGATTCACCAGGAAAAGACTATTATCGAATAAGTGTTAAACGTGAAGATGCGCACGGTGATGCTCCACCTGGAATTGTCTCTAACTATTTACATCAACAACTGAAAGATGGAAGCGATCAATAAAGCCTTAAGTCAGTGGGGTGTTTCAAAAGACCATATCCATTACGAGGTATTTAGTCCACTCGCTATTTTAGGAGAGAAATAAGGAGACTAAAGTCGTTAATATAATATAGATAAAATCTAATAGTTCTACTTCAGCAAATCATACGTTTAAAAGGCCGTTGGCTGCCTTCTTATGGCGCTAACGCACTTGGTAGTTCAAGAATAAGTATTATTAATCGAAATCATTTTCTTCTACTTTTAATATCGTTCTGATTTTGCAATAATATCCACTTCGAATATTCTGTTTTCTGATGTTAAAATGAAAACTTCATAAACTAAAACACTATTTTCTAAATCCATATCTACATGTAGAACTTTCCCAGGTACACGTTGTTGTGCGATTTCTTGAGCCTGTTGTTTCTAATTCTTTGTCTATACATTGGCGATGGGTTGCCATGATTTGAAAATTTCCTCCTTAAAAAGTTCAACTCTTTTTATCCATATGTATTAGGCAAATGATTGATCCCGACTTTCTTGTTTAACTATCCTGACCCGTTAGTGCCATAAGAAAAAGAGCTGCGGAAGCCCCCCTGTCCGTTAGTTTATACCGCACGCCCCAAAAGGAAAACGTTGCGAGAATGGACATATTTTCGAAGAAAAAATGTCTATTCTTTTGGTAATATAGAGGCAGGTGTTTATCATGAGGCATTTATAACATACGGAGATGATGAAAAAATGACAGGACCCGTTTTGATTTTGACCATTATTATGACGATATTTAAACTAGTTGTTACCTGCCTTCCAACCGATGTCGTCAATTGGCTTTTGAATAAATTTAAGATGCATCCAACACTTAGTGACGGGAATACCGTTATCACGATGGACGGAAAACGATTGGAAGGGGAAGAGAAGAACCAAGTGATTCAGGATGTTAACCACGCGATGGTTTTGAAGAAAAATCATATATTTCCTGGAAACGACTCCTTGTTTTTACAGCCAAAGAGTGGTGTGAAGCCATTGGTCATCGATACGAAAAAAGGCAAAAAGGATATTCGGTTATTGGTGTTCGTGTACGGCGACCATGTGGATGTCGTAAAACAGGTCAAGAAGAAGCTCGTGGCATATAGCATGCGTTCCGAAAGCCTCCAAGACCGTTCGATGATGAAGGGAATGGATGTAAAAGAAGCATAAAAGGAAGAAAAATAAAAAACCACACCATGATGTGTGGTTTTTTGATAGGGAATTATTTATTCTCTGACACGACTTCTTCTTCTCTTATGAGGATGCCTTCATTTTTTGCTCGCTTATATAGATCGCGTTTGAAGTATGATAATGTAAATGATCGTACATTCAGAAGTCCGCCAATTGGCGGCCTTCTTATAGCGCTAATGCACCCGTTAATTGATTAAGATTCTATGTTATAAATTTGTTTATTAACATTCACCCTGAAAAGTGTAAGGTGACGAGGATTTTAGTAAACTTTCTATTCCATCTCTATGGTAAGGCATTAAGTTATTAGCAGTATTTATGTCCACCCATTTAATCTCAGCAATTTCATTCTTGTCTTCAATTGTAATTTCTCCGTCAATAACTTTTGTTCCAAATGTAATCATTAAACCGTGATGTCCCTGCTTTGAAAAAAATGCCTCATTAACCGCAATAATACTTCCTACTTCAATTACTAAACCTGTTTCTTCTCTTGTTTCCCGAATAACAGCTTGTTCTAAGGTTTCTCCTATTTCAACTGCCCCACCTGGTAGTGACCAAGTTGAATTCTGATTATTAACCATTAATACTTTTTCTGTTATTTCGTCATAAATTAACGCGTATACAACATCTACTCTCTACACACCATACCACCTCTTAATTTTCTAATATATATTTTAACACTTTGCTTCAATACACTGCTTTATTGAACTAACTGCCCCTTTAGTTCCATAAGAAAAAGCTGCCTTAAAGGCAGCTCCGATCTTCAGCTAACCCACCCGTTTAGTTGAAGATGATTTATCGGTAATTATTGTGAAAAGGTTTAAACAAATCATCATTAGTATTTCTAACAAGTGAAAAATTATCTACATTATAGTGGCCGTGAAGGGTTTCATTGTGATGAAGGATTATTTGTTTTGCAGATAAGTTTTTGGAATCAGAAGTAGAATGTCCATCGCCAACTAATGTTACATCAAAATGATTGATTGTTGCTGTTCTAACAGCTGTATCAATACAATGTTCCGTCTTACATCCCATTATTACAATATGGTCTACATTGTTTTTAATTAAATGTTCTTGTAATGGAGTGCCATAAAAAGAATTTGTGGCAGCTTTATCAATTATGATAGCAGTTGATGGTACCTTAATATCCCTGTGTATCTGGAATCCAGGTCCTTCTCCATTTGAAACATCTAAATCTCTCATAAAAACAACGGATATATTTTCATTTATCGCTTTTTCAATTACAGTATTAATGTTATTAACGATTTTTTCTTTCTCAAAAACCCCTTGTTCTTCTTTATTACCTTCCATTAATTCCTGTTGGGCATCGATTATCAGTAATGTTTGTTTCAATATTTTCCCCCCTAAAGTTATTAGCAGTTATTTTTTTCCCGTTTTTTAAATAGCAGAAAGTATTATAAGTACTACTTACAAATCTCTTTATATTTTCGTCAAAAGATTTACTATACCTTCTTCCACTAACCTGTCCCTTTAGTTCATTAAGCAAAAAAGCCACCAAATTGCAGCTCCGGATCTCAACTAATGCACCTGTTAGTAGAAGAACAAAATAATCAATTACTATATGTACACTCACTCAGCACTAGCTGACAGTTCTGCTTCAGCAGCTTCCCTATATCAATGGCTTTATTCCCTATTCCAAAATACCCTTCACCCTTTCTAGCTGTCTTATGTCGAGCATGATTTAAGTATAAAAGGCTCAAGGAAATGATAAATATGGCCCCAATAATGCCTCATGTCGGTGCAGCATATACAACTTCAGGTATTAGCTGCTTATTCTCCTGTTCCCCATACTTTAATCCTTTTATCCATAGGTCAACTAATTGGACCCCATTGATTAATTCATATTTATCATCGGGTCATTTACGTTTTTGCTAAATTATCTTTGAATCGCTAAAAACAGATCAAAGAAATATTAAATATATTAGTAATTTGTTTATTGCGAAACGTTCGAAATAAATATATAATTACGGACAAGACCTTTATTATCCGTAAATAAATCGGAGATAGAATTTAGCTTATCATCAACTAAATTATCTCAATATTAAAAAAAGGGGGCAATCATGGAGAATGTACAGATGAGCAATGGTAAACGTAATTTCATTTTTTCGTTGCTATTTCTTGGATGGATTGTTGATTCATTAACGTTGTTTGGTATGAATGTAGCCATCATACCTATTAGTAAAGAATTGCACTTATCGCAAACGCAGAGTGGTATGGTAATTAGTAGCTTCTGGTTAAGTAGTGCGTGTATGACACTTATTGCAGGGTGGTTTGCAGACAAGTTTGGTTCGAGAAAAGTTATTATAATAGCAGTATTCATCATATCTCTATTTTCATTGTTAACAGGTATGGTTGGGTCATTTGTAGCGATTTTAGCTATTCGATTGATTCTTGGATTAGGTGATGGGGGATTGCCTACAGGGAGCAGTGTTGCTATTACGGAAATTTACAAAAGAGAAGTTCGTGCAAGAGTGAAGTCAATGTTACTTGCTGCTCAGTTAATTGGTGGGGTGCTCGCTTTATATATTTCTGGTTTAATCGCAGACACTTGGGGCTGGCGAGCCATGTTTTACCTTATTGGTGGCGTCGGTCTTGTCGTAACACTGTTATTAATTAAATATTACCATCCACCGAAGGTTGTTAAAACAACACAAGATGGTAAAATCCAGATGAAAGACTTATATAAAAGTAATCTACTATGGGTCCTTGTCATTATGTACTTTTGTTCAAGTATTGTGCATTGGGGCTTCTCTTCATGGCTACCGTCTTATTTGGAGCAAACACGTGGTTTAAATTTAAAGACAGTTGGCTCTCTCGCTATGATTCCACAAGCATTTGGATTATTATCTGCTATTTTAACAGGCTATTTAATTGATAAATCTTTGGCAGGTAAAGAAAAGTTCATCGTATTAATTGGTGCAGTTATATCAGGCATTTTTTTATTTTTAATGTTTAAGGCACCTTCTATTCAATTAGCCATTATCTATCAAAGTATTTTCTCTTTCGGAGATTCAGCGATTGCCATGGCGATTATATCTATTCCGCTTAAATACGCATCGCAAAATGTAATTGGATCATTTATGGGAACGATGTATTTTACTGGAGGATTGGCAGGATTTATTGCTCCAACAGCAATGGGCATACTTATAGATACATTTGAAGGATCGTTCCAAGCGGCGTTCACCTTCCTGATAGGCGCATTAGTTGTAGTATTAATTTGTGCTATATTGTTTAAATTACCGAAAAATAAGACCAGCATTTATGAAAGCGCTTCACTAGAAGCAAAAGCATAAGTCCTATTAATTGTAAAAAATTTCATAGTATAATGCTATCTAGGGGTGAAGAAATGGATTATCGCAATCGATTATCAGAAATAATAGAAGAAAAGCGTGAAAAGCTTATTCAAGTGAGTGATAAAATCTGGAGTTATGCGGAAACAGGATTCGAAGAGTTTAAATCAGCAGAATTATTATGTCAAACGTTAGTAGAAGAAGGATTCTCTGTTGAAAAAGGTGTGGGAAATATCGAAACTGCTTTTATTGGTAGTTTTGGAAGTGGAAAACCAATTATTGGTTTTTTAGGAGAGTTTGATGCCCTTTCAGGGTTAAGTCAGGCTGGTGGTGTTCCACAATTCAATCCTGAGAAAATTGGCGGTAATGGACATGGGTGTGGTCATAACTTACTAGGAACAGGTGCACTAGCTTCAGCCTTAGCACTCCGTTACTATATGGAAGAAAACAAAATTAAAGGTACAGTTCGTTATTACGGTTGCCCTGGAGAGGAAATTGGTGGCGGTAAGACGTTCATGGTAAGAGAAGGATTGTTCGATGATGTAGACTTTGCATTATGTTGGCATCCTGGAACACGCAATAACGTTATGTCGATGGCATCCCTCGCTTGTTACGAAGTTTACTTCAAGTTCAAAGGAAAGAGTGCCCATGCAGCAGGCAGTCCGCATTTAGGAAGAAGTGCCCTTGATGCAGTTGAACTCATGAACGTTGGCGTGAACTATTTACGTGAACATATTATTCCAGAAGCTAGAGTACACTATGCGATTACGAATACAGGTGGTTTTTCGCCAAATGTCGTCCAAGCAGATGCAGAAGTCTTATATTTTGTAAGAGCTCCTCGCGTTTCACAAACAGAAGAAGTTTACCAACGCGTTTGTGCTATTGCTAAAGGTGCAGCTCTAATGACTGGAACAGAAGTGGAAATAGATTTTGCATCAGCTCTCTCTAACGTAATACCGAATACAACATTAGAAAAAATTATGTATGATAACTTCGTTGCATTAGGTGTGCCTAAACATGATGAAGATGATCTCCAATTTGCAAGAACTATTCGTGATTCGCTTTCAGAAGCTGACAAAAAGTTAGAAGTGCAAATGAATAAAGAATTAGCTGGAAAGGCCTTATCGGATGTAATTGACTCATTTATACCTGCAAATGGATCAATGACAGGTTCTACAGATGTTGGGGATGTAAGCTGGGTCGTTCCAACAGTACAATGTATGACAGTTTGTGAAGCACTAGGTACACCATTCCATACATGGCAATTCGTTGCAACTGGAACAACTTCTATCGCTCATAAAGGAATGCTTCACGCCGGAAAAGTGATGGCTGCAACAGCAGTAGAAGTACTCAATCGCCCAGAGATAATTGAAAAGGCAAAAGCAGAGTTAGTTGAGCTTCGTGATGGTGAAGAATACGTTTCACCATTACCAGCCGAAGTTAAGAAATATAAAGTTCGTATTTTACAAAACACATAATGTAGGAGAATGGAGAGCACAAGTAGTTATGTGCTCTCTTTTCGGGTGATATTAACCCTCCTTGCCACGCAGACTATCATCTGGACAAAAAGTACAAACTGGAGATTGTTAGGTTTATTATTTTATCGATTTTTTTAATCTGTTAACTGAGTTAAAAATGTGAAATCTTATATATCTTTCGTGGTCGTCCTCGTGTATGCGGCTTCTCCTCGGCAACAACCTGCGCAAACCCTTTCTCCTCAAGTACTGTTAAAATTCTACGGGCACTCCTTGGAGTAATCTGCATATAGTTTGCAAGTTCATTTGCATTAAGTTCATCACTTGATAATTTCTTTAGAGAAGATTTCAGTTTATTTAATGTTATAACACTAAGTGATGTTTGTTGACTTATCGACTCTAATTGTTCTGATATATAGGAATAAGTAAGTTGCTCCGGCTTTCCTAACGGGCCTGCTATCTTTTTATCATCAAAGCAAACCATCCATGTGCCTTTTCCACATTCTTTCGCGTGTAATAAGGCATTTCCTGCATTAATTTCAGCATCATATACAGTCTGCCCTATCCCGATTCCACAAGTAACTGCTTCTTTACTCGCCTGATCAAAATCATGGATATCTGGTATCTGCCTAAAATTACCCGTTAAATCCTGCAAGAGTCCTCTGGTGGTAAAAATAACATAGCGTCCAAATCCTGAAGATTTAATCGAACCATGTACTTTTTTTGTATATGAGAGCAACTTTTCCATATACTTAATCTCAATTCTAAAAATCTCATCAGTAGAAAATGTATCCTTTATCAGTCCAACAAAAGAATCAATTTCAATTATCTGTACAGCAATCTGGGTAGCCTTAAAATGTAACATTTCATAAGTGCGAAGTATATTGGTTACCACTGCCTCAACGGCCATTGATGATGGAAGGGTTCGATAAGCAGGAACACCGAGACGGAGAAGTTCATCATGTATAGGATGGCCAGTGATAGCAGCTTTAGTTTGGCCACTTTTCCAAAGGTCAAAATGATATTGCACTAATCCTTCTAAAGAAATCATTTCAGATTCTACAAATCTTGGCTTATTTTTTATCCCTGCCTCCTGTAAGGCTTGTTCCCATGTAGAGACATTGCTTGAATCAAAACTGATTTCATCAACCTCGATTTTTTGTTCATATAGTACTTTCAAAACAGTTTTGTACAGAGTAGAACCTGTATATTTTACGTAAAATACAGGGGCTTCAATCCGTTTCCAGTCCTGTACTATTTTATAAGTAATCGGACCTGAACAAAGCCACATATCGACTTCTTCTAAAATAGGAGATACCTTCTTAATTAAGTCCTCTTCTGATAGACACTCAATGGGTATACAAATGATTTCCGGATATTTAATTATAACGGACTGGATAATTTCAAAGGAGTCTGCTACACCTAACAGTCCTAGACGAATTTTCAAGAATGCCCCTCCCTTTTCATGTTAAACCCTAAGTTGCTCTTTAAATTCAATTTCCAATTCTTTATTCTAATTTAATTATATCAAAAGTATATAGCAGAAAAACCTCTTTTAAAGCTTCCCCTTATCTAACCGTACTAACCCTATTCATCCTCGCAGGTAAATTAAAATATGTAAAGCTAATTAAGTTTCACCATTCATATAAAAAAACCAACTAAACCAAGGCTTGAATAGGCTTGGTTTAGTTGGTTTACTTAATGATGCATCACCCTGCCTAAGCAACTCCCTTATTGAACGCACCTGTTAGTTTAAATACAATTATTCACAAACTTGAGATTTACGTTATTCAATTTTAATTTTATCCATTACAAGAATACTGCCCCTTTGTGAAATAAGAAAAATTAATAAATCGAAATGAAATATAGTAGTTAACAAATTTACACCGCCCAATTAATATAATTAACTATATTTTAGGTGTTATTAATAAAGTAAAAAAAGCTGCCTTAAAGGCAGCTCCGATCTTCAGCTAACGCACCCATTTTGTAAAAACATGTCACGGTTCAGTGCCGTCACCCTTCTTCATGTTAGAAGTCTTCATTCCACGTGATGTAGGCGGCAGTGGCCTTTGATTATCGCCTTCTCTTTTCAGATTAGTATTGGAGCTTAAAAATTCGGGTCTTTTTTTAAACGCCCACATTGGTCTCCTGAAGAATGTATCGCCTAGTCCTTCCGGATTAAGTGGAGCAAATGGTGACATATAAGGAACTCCGAATGAACGCAGGCTACATAAATGAACTAGGACGATAAAAAAGATTAAATTCATACCATAGAAACCCATTGCACCTGCGCAAATGATAAATACGAACCGCAGCAAACGAGCAGCAGTTGCCATGGTATAAGATGGGGTAGCAAAACTAGCAATGGCCGTGATCGATACCATGATGACCATTGCCGGTGATACAATTCCAGCCTGAACAGCCGCCTGCCCAATCACCAGAGCACCAACAATGGACATAGTCGCCCCAATGGCTTTAGGCATCCTTAGGCTTGCTTCTCGTAAGAGTTCAAATGTAATTTCCATGATGAATGCTTCGATAACTGCCGGAAAAGGAACTGAATCCCGTTGTGCTGCAAGAATGACGAGCAGCTTTGTTGGAATCATTTCTTGATGATACGTTGTAGCTGCTACATAGACAGACGGGGCAATTAGCGAAATAAAGAAAATAGAAATACGTAAAAAACGTATAGCTGAGGCTATATCAAAGCGAGCATAGTAGTCCTCGACAGATTGAAAGAACTGAATAAATAACGCAGGCGCCACCAAGACAAAAGGCGTACCGTTAACAAAAATAGCTACCCTTCCTTCAAGGAGATTGCCAGCGACCTTATCAGGTCTTTCTGTATGATCAAGGGTAGGGAATGGGGTCATGACCTGATCTTCTATCAATTGTTCAATATATCCTGATTCAAGAATACTATCGATATTTATACCTTTTAAGCGCTCTTTGACCTCTTCGACGATTCCTTTTTTTGCAATCCCATTTATATACATAATGGAAACATCCGTCTTTGTCACAGTGCCTATTTTCATCGACTCTATCCATAAATCCGGACTGTTAATGATGCGGCGAACCAGGGCTATGTTTGTTGCATTCGATTCAGTAAACCCTTCTCTTGACCCACGGACCACCGAATTTGTGCTTGGTTCCTGAACAGAACGCCTTTCTCCCCCTTTTGTACTGGCAACCAGGGCTATGTTTATGCCATCAACAAAAATGACGCTATCCCCTGATAATAATGACAAAAATAATTTTTCCCAGTTCGTGAGGGTTTCTACACCGCCGAGTGAAACCACGTCTTTAGAGATCACTTCCAGAGCTTCATGTGGAAGTAACTTTACTTTTAGACGAGGATTTTTCATGATGGATTCAATTAAAAAATCTGTAACACTTGGATTGTCTATCAGACCCTGTACATACAAAATAGTCACTTTAATCTCAGGATTTTGACTAGTTTTCAACGTTCGGATAATGATATCCGGGCTGCTTCCTGTTTTTTGCTTCACGATATCCAGATTGGCTGTTATAGAGCTGTCAATATTTTGGGGTGTTTTACTTATAGATTGATCTTTTTCTTTTTCGTCTATCTTTTGCTTCTTGCGTTTCTTCATTTGTCCTTTTTGTTTAAAAAAAGAAACCATAGCATCGGTCCTCTTTCATTCCTATTTCATTTTATTCTGTCCAAAAAAATTGCTTTTTATGGATAACATCATTCCCAACAATATTATTTAAGATTTTAAAATATTATTATAAATAAATTAAAAGGTGGCGTTTATTTTATAGATTGGATTTCATTAGATGAATAACAACGAGAATTTAACTAAAGTCATTTAATATATCTCATTTATTATCTACATAAACTATCGGGTGCGTTAGTGTAATAAGGAAGCCGCCAATTGTTGTCTTTTTTGAATTTTAAGCCTTTCAGGTTGAACTACTAGTCCCTTTTCTTCAATAAAATATAAGCAATGTTCTTCAACAATCAGGCGCTTTAATTGAATAAAAGGAGAACACATATTATAAATGACTAATATGTGTTCTCCTTTATTTTTAAGGTTTTTTATAATTTAGGTCTTGATAAGCGGAGCAAACCATTCTTTGTATAATTTCTGAACTTCACCCTACATTTAATCTTGGGATCCAAGTATATGAATTCCTTGTTTTCATTAACAATTAAATCTTGATACAGCTTTCCTGCTGCAGGAGTGACAAACTCCATAATGCCAGCTGGCTTTATTCGGTTATTTTCTTCAATCCCAAGCAGCAATCCAAATTCATCTTTTCTTAATCCGGGTATGACTGCTTCAGTGTATTGATAATTAATAACCTTTTCCAATCATGAGATCGTTTACTAATTTGATATTGTGAATTTACATTCTTCTGAACGATTCCTTCAAGTCCTTGTTGTTTTACTATATCAAAATAAGCTGGGCTATTCCCATACATCCACCGAACCTTACAAATCATATCAGTATCTTCCACTACCTTATCAAGCAGCTCTTTCCTCTCATGTAGAGGTAAATGAGTTACCTTTTGGCCATTATGATAAATTACGTCAAATACGCAATACTGCATTGTGTGTTCTGAGTTCTTGGATTGAAAGCAAGGGGCAAGTTATTTGATTAAGAGTTAGCTTAATTATTGGTTAATTTCCCCACCGTGTTAAACCGGGTATGACGCTTGGGTTGGCAGCAAAGTCTTTTAAACTTTTATAGTTGCTACTCTGGATTTTGCTTGTTTAATCGAAGAGGGCTTTACTCCCAACGGAATCAGCGATTGGTACACTTCTCCGCCTAATTGCTTTTTATGTTCAGCCTTCGCTTTTTCGATGAGTTCAGGATTCTGCATTGTTTCAATAGCTGATGCTGCAATGACTTTTCCTGCTAACAACATACCTTTGTGGGCAATGGAAGATCTCCCCTGGGCCACTAATTGCCAACTATGCGGCTGAGTCCCAAAAGCACATGTTGTTACATATATTTGTCCTGTTGGCACAATCCAGCTTACATCCCCGACATCCGTGGACGCTGCGATGAAGTCCGGTTCAAACAAATACTCATTAATTTTATCCGAAAGCTCCTTTCCTTTTTTATTACGGATAGCTTTCATTTCTTCTTCTGAAAAAGTAGCCTGAAAGGATTTAGAGAAATCAATCTCTTCTTGGGTATAAGATTCAGCCCCAATTTGTTTGAAATGATTGTGCATTAGAGAGCCCAAAGTGATGTTGGGGATCAAATCCGCAGAAGCCCCATCAAATTGAATGTCCACTTGTGTTCCTGTCATCAGAGCTGCTCCCCGGGCTACATTGAAAATACGTTCACTAATTTCACTTACTTGACGCATCTTAGGGGCTCGGATTTTATATAAAACTTCAGCTTCCGCCTGAACAACATTGGGCGCAGAGCCACCGGTGTTTGTTATCGCATAATGTAATCGAGCATCTGGAATGATATGCTCCCTTAAAAAATTCGCTCCTACATTCATTAATTCCACTGCATCTAAAGCACTTCGACCTAAATGAGGGCTAAACGAAGCATGGGTACTTAACCCTTTGAATTTAAAATAAACTTGGCTGGTAGCTAGCATCCTAGCATTATAGGCGAGATTCTCATCCCAAGGATGCCATGTAAACGCAACGTCTACATCATCGAAGAGACCGGCTCTAGCCATATGCGCTTTCCCTCCACCGCCTTCTTCCGCAGGGCAACCATAATAGCGCACGGTGCCTTTCAATCCGTTCTGCTCCATGTAATGTCGAATAGCAATGGCTGCGGCAAGCGATCCTGACCCCAAAAGATTATGTCCGCATCCATGCCCGTTTCCACCCTCGACGATTGCTTCCCTGGCAGCAACTCCGGCTTTTTGGCTTAATCCAGATAGGGCGTCGTATTCTCCCAAGATTGCAATCACAGGTTTCCCACTTCCATAGCTTCCCACAAAAGCGGTTTCAATGTCCCCTGCTTGTCGTTTGACTTGAAACCCCTCTTCCTCAAGCGTTGTACATAAAAGATCTGCTGACTGAAATTCTTCATATTTTGTTTCGCAAAACCCCCAAATTTTATCGCTTAATTCAATTAATTTCTCTCTCTTTTGCTCGATAATGTTAGATATGGTTTCATGATAACTCAACTGTTTCACTCCACTTCTTTAAATAATTTATCAAATCTGACTTACTTGAACAGTTTAGAATAGGCTTTTAAGGATTTAATATATTTACTAGTGATTGCGTGTACCATTTCCCGACAGTCCCTTTCATTTGTTAGAGCACAACACTGACCCTATCGTTTTGAAAACAGTTTAGGAGGTGGGATCTATTATCTATAATGTCACTCTACTAGACTATCCTGAATATTAGGCACGTCTAATCGGAGAGGGCTTTACTCCAAGTGGAATCAACGATTGGTACACTTCTCCACCTAATTGCTTTTTATGTTCAGCCTTCGCTTTTTCGATGAGTTCAGGATTCTGCATTGCTTCTATAGCTGAGGCTGCAATGACTTTTCCTGCTAACAACATACCTTTGTGGGCAATGGAGGATTTTCCCTGAGCTACCAATTGCCAACTGTGAAATGGAGATCCAAACGCACATGTCGCTACATATATTTGTCCTGTAGGCACAATCCAGCTTACATCCCCAACATCCGTTGACCCTGCAAAGAACTCCGGTTCAAACAAATACTCGTTAACATTATCCGATAGCACTTTTCCGTTATTATTCTGGATTACTTTCTTTTCTTCTTCTGAAAAAGTAGCCTGAATGGATTTAGAGAAATCAATCTCTTCTTGGGTATAAGATTCAGCTCCAATTTGTGTGAAATGTTTGTGCATTAGAGAGCCCAAGGTGATGTTGGGGATCAAATCCGCAGAAGCCCCATCAAATTGAATGTCCACTTGTGTTCCTGTCATCAGGGCTGCTCCCCGGGCTACATTGAAAATACGTTCACTTATTTCACTTACTTGATGCATCTTAGGGGCTCGGATTTTATATAATACTTCAGCTTCCGCCTGAACAACATTAGGCGCAGAACCACCGGCGTTTGTTATTGCATAATGTAATCGAGCATCTGGAATGATATGCTCCCTTAAAAAATTCGCTCCAACATTCATTAATTCCACTGCATCTAAAGCACTTCGACCCAAATGAGGGCTAAACGAAGCATGGGTACTTAACCCTTTGAATTTAAAATAAACTTGGCTGGTAGCTAGCATTCTAGCATTATAGGCAAGATTCTCAATCCAAGGATGCCATGTAAACGCAACGTCTACATCATCGAAGAGACCGGCTCTAGCCATATGCGCTTTTCCCCCACCGCCTTCTTCCGCAGGGCAACCGTAATAGCGCACGGTGCCTTTCAGTCCGTTCTGCTCCATGTAATGTCGAATAGCAATAGCTGCGGCAAGCGAACCTGACCCCAGAAGATTATGTCCGCATCCATGCCCATTTCCACCCTCCTCGATTGCTTCCTTGGCAGCAACTCCGGCTTTTTGGCTTAATCCAGGTAGGGCGTCGTATTCGCCCAAAATCGCAATCACAGGTTTCCCACTTCCATAACTTCCTACAAAAGCGGTTTCAATGTCTCCTGCATGTCGTTTAACCTGAAATCCCTCTTCCTCAAGCGTTGTACATAAAAGAGCTGCAGACTGAAATTCTTCATATTTTGTTTCGTAAAATCCCCAAATTTTATCGCTTACATGGACGAGTTTCTCTCTCTTTTGATCGATAATGTTAGATATGGTTTCATGATAGCTCAATTGTTTCACTCCAATTTTATTCGAATAATTTAGCAAATTTGACCTACTTGAACAGTTTAGGACGCTTTATTTATATAAACATCAGCAGAAAAGCTATTATTGGTCAATTGAAACAAATTCACCAGTCTGTGAAGTATCTTCTCGATTCTGTTCGACATCAATCCACACTATTTACTAGCCACTGCGGTAGTCTCATTCAAGTCATCTATTTTCTTTTTAGTGTTAATCGTAATCCCTACAATTAATACTGCGAGGGCCGAAGCTATCAAAAACATAAACGCTACATTATAGTTCTGATCAAAAGCATTAATCAGAAAACCCATAATCGTTGGAGTAAGAATGGAACCGATCTGAGCACCGGTATTAATAATACCCGTAGCTGTTCCAACCGAATCTTCCGAAATATGTTTGAGAGGCAAAACAAACACAGTAATATTCATTGCATTTAGGAACACATTAGACAAAGACAAATACGTAAAGGCAAGTGGAATCGATTGCGTATTGAACATCAGGTAGATGAAAATAGCAGAAAAAAATGCGCCGATAATAAACATATACTTCTCTCTTCCGACCATGAATTTATCCAAGACCCAACCACTTACAAGAAAAGATATAAATCCTAGAATATAAGGAATCGATGAATAAACTCCCATAGAAACCATGTCCATACCTTTTACCTTTACCCAGTAAGATGGTAGCCAGCTTTGTAGTCCCCAGAATACAACATTAGTAAAAAAAGCAGCTATCATCAATTTCCAAATCAATGGAAGTTTCAATAAAGACTTAATAGGAACTTTATTTTGTTTTTTTACCTTTTGAGTATCTTTTTTCTCTTCTGTTGACTTAAGAACAAACCAAAAGATTACAGCAAGTAGGATACCTATCACACCAAAAACGAAAAACATCCAATTCCAACCAATAGAAGTTAGCAGCAAAGTAACAGCAACAGAGCCAACTGCAAACCCAACCGAAGCACCTGCTGATATAACCGACTTAGCTCGCGCTCTTGTTTGTTTTTGAAAATTATCAACAATGGCAACCGAAGCGCTTGCAGGAAAGGCACCTTCTCCGACTCCAAGCAAAAAGCGTGATGCGATCAATGTGGAAGAAGAACGGGCCATACCAGTTAGTATGGTAGCAATGGACCATATAGTAATAGCACCGGTTAGAACTTTTTTAACTCCCCACTTATCAGCCAAGTATCCCCCTACAAACTGCATAATGGCATAACTGAGGAAAAAGCTACTTAAAATTAAACCTGCTTTATCCGATGTCAAATTTAGTTCTTTCGAAATCGGTATAATAGCAAAATTCATAGCAGTTTTATCGATAAAACACACAATCTGAGCAAAAAATAATAATAAAAGGATTATAAATTTCTTTTTACTTCCTAAAGTCTTTTTCATTAATTATCCTCCCGTTTGAATTTAATCACCCAAAATATTTTGAATGTTCTTAAAATATGATAAGCTATAAAAAAAGTAAAATATATGGAGTTTATTAACGATAATTCATAGTTTTTATGTAGTTTTAAACATAGAGAGAGAGTGTTGATAAATGTTAAATCTTACATCTATTGAAAAATTCATAGAGAAAAAATTCAAAAATACCCCATATCAGGTTTGGTTAGGAAAACATAGTATGATGGAATTATGCTCGTTCAGCGGGCATCAACCAGCTGTATATCCTCCTCCTTTACCCCTTAATGATAAAGATACCAACTATACTTTTTTACAACAAAACAATATAACCTACATGGGAATGACTTTTGAAGACAGTTTTCAGGTTATTGTTTGTTTTTTTGATAGAAACATCTTTAATGAATTTGAATTTGATCATTTATATCTCCTGTTTTCAGTTCTCTATTATAAAGAGATTAGTAAATCTAAAAACAAAGAACTTGAAAAAGTAATTGAAGGTATAAGAATTCTTAATTCTAGCCTTGATTTAAATGAATTGTTAAAGAAAATTTTTCAAATTGCTTTAAATGTAATTCCTTCTGGAGATGCAGGAGTTTTCAGGATATTTGATTCTGAAACTAATCTCCTAGTTCCTCTTACTACAGTTGGACTGCCGGAAGAATATATCCAATATAAAACAAGAATAGGGGAATCTACTTCCGGTCAAGTATTCATAGATGGAATTCCTAGAATTCACCATTCCAAGCAAGAGATTTTAATGGACCGAATAAATATTTCGAAAGAAAATTGGTCTTTTGTAAAAAATGGTGATATGGCAAGGGCAATGATAACCGTACCAGTTTCATTAGGAGACACCCGTATAGGAACGATGACAATTCTCCAATTCTCTAAGAAAAAGAAATTTACAGAAAGGGATTTAGATTTATTACAAGGTTTTTCTCCTCAAGTAGCAATTGCTTATAATAATGCCAAGCTATATAAAGAAGCTCATACAAGATTAAATAAGGTTACACAATTAAGTAATGAATTAGAGGAGAAAAATAAACTTCTTCAACAAAGAATCAACGTGCATGATACATTAACCCAACTCTCCTTAAATAACAAAGGAATTAAAGCGATTATTTACGAAACAAACAGAATGCTTGGGATGCCGGTTGGCTATGTTGATTTTTTAGACAGCGAGTTTTACCCTAGGAATCAAAATCAAAAAAAATTTAGTATTGATAACATATCGAATCTAATTTCGATTCATAAAAATTCTCCCGCATTCATTGAAATGAATAATCAGGATTATTATTTTTATCCGATCATCGTTGGTACAGCATTATTAGGTTGCATTATCATTACTCTTTCCCACCCACTTTCTTCAATGGATACTATCACAATTGAACAAAGTGGTTCAGTTCTTGCATTAGAACTTGCAAAAAAAATATCTATGACTGAAATTCATTACAAAAAAGTTCAAGAATATTTTAATCAATTACTTGAAAATCACGATCACAAAACTTTGATTGCAAAAGGCCATAAATTTAACTTAGAATTTTCCACCTACACCTTTGTTGTTTTATGTGAAATTCCGGATCTTTTTGAACCCTTTGAAATCGAGGCAAGAATTCAACGATTATTATCAAAAATTAAAAAAGGATTTCCAAAAATTAATAAGTTAATTTTCGGATTTCATAACAAAGTAACTTTACTGTTTTCAGTACCCAATACGAAGGATCTAAACAGAATCATACATCATATTAAAATGATTATTGAAGATGAGGAAAGATACGATAAAAACGACATACGCATAGGCCTTGGTACTCCATATAAAGAAATTAAAAATATTGTAAAGAGTTATAATGAGGCGAACAAAAGCTTAGCTTTTTTAATAAATAGAAATAAATTCGGGTTGATTCGTTATGAAGAAATAGGAGTAAATAGATTTTTCTTAAATCAACCTATTCAAGAGATAGAGGAGTTTACTGAAGAAATCTTTTCCCAGTTACGATCTGAAAAGTTACAAAATAAAGATTTAGAAAAAACTCTAATGATCTATATCTCATCAAATAAATCTGCTACTGAAACAGCAAAGACACTTCATATTCATATCAACACACTTTACCAGCGTTTAAGAAAAATAGAAGAATTATTAAACATAAGTTTTAATAATGCTGAAGACATGTTGAAAATCCAGTTAACCTGTCATTTAAGAGAGACCTTTGAATAATAAATATTTTGTAAACGAGCACTTTCAGAGACCGGACGTTGATCATATTATTCATTATAGAAAAAATTCTTAATTTCAAACTCATGTCTCACATAAGACTAATGAGCAAAACATAAATCTAGATAATAATGGAATTTAATGTATCAATTATTAATTATTCGACAAAAAAAGTTTTGAAACGGAATATGGGCAGACTCTTAACTGGTCACCTCTATTAGGTTGATCCCAACCCCTTGATATTAAATGATTTGATCCTTGTTTAGACGATGACCTGTGAGGGACATGAATAACTGGAGCATACTTTGGCGACCTAACTCTGAATACTTATCTTTCACCAAATCATAAATGAAAGTGAAGTCAATGGCTGCATCAATTTAAAACAAAAAAAGACTGACTATAAATAGTCAGTCTAAAGGTGACGTCAGGTGCTTCCTCACGTCTTATATATATTATGCATGTGTTTGGACAAGCGTTACTCTATCTATTAATTTATGAATAGTACAATTTTCTTCATAGTCAAACACCTCATCCTTTATGCTAATATATCGTCTGTCACTTGGTAAGTAGAGATATTGACAAGGTTGTGTTCAATTTTATTAAAGTTACACATAAAACAGCAAGGTCCTTGTCCAATGTTTAGTAAGTCACCAAAGCTGATAATATAAAATTCTTCTCTAATCAAGGAGACTACTTTAGTGCAGAAAGTAGTTAAAGGGGGAAGGTCTAAAATATACTTTTAATGATAATAAAGGTATTTTATTGGTTCTACGGCCTTTCTACAAATTGTAAAAGTTCGTCATCGGGACCGTGAAATAATATCATACGCCCTCCATCAAGAGTAGGTTTCGGCTCATCGCTTAGAAATTTAATTCCTTTTTCCATATAATATCCAATAGCTTCATTAAGATGATTAACACTAAAAGCCAGGTGATTCATTATTCCAAACGGTTGGTATTCTACAATCGGTTCAAAATCCTGAATTAATTCAATCTCTACATCAGACTGCAAGTCTAAATACAAAAAAGCCATTTCACGATCCGGTCCACTTCCTCTTAAGCGCAATTTCAGCCCCAATATTTCTGTATAAAATCGGATTGATTTTTCAATATCTTTAACAATTATTGCGGTATGTTCTATTTTTCGAATCATAAATTTAATCTCTTTTCTTTTTTTATTTGAATTATTTCCATTTTATTAATTGCAAGGTTAGGAGTGACTCAGTTCCACAGTAGGCCATTTTCTTCTATTATGATTTTATTGGCGAGTAATTCCTATTTTCTCTTAATGCCTGTAACCATCGTTGTGAATTTTCATAGCAATCTCCTATTTGCAATATTTTTTTATCAGAGAAAGGTTTTCCAATGAGCTGAAGACCTATGGGAAGGGTATCCATTGTAAAACCACATGCAACTGATAGCGAAGGGAAACCTAAAATATTTGCAAGTGGTGTTTTCCCTAGTGTAAACATATTGCTGATTGCCTGTTCAGGTACCATTGTACCTATTTTAAAAGGCCGTTGAATGTTAGTTGGCCCAATAAGAGCATCAATGTCTTTCATTTGCTTAATGGTTTCTTTGACAAACTGATTTCTAATCCTATGGGCATTAATATATGATGTAGCAGAAACTTCTCTCCCGAATTGAAATCTATATTTTAAATCATTTCCGTACAAATCTCCGTGTCTTCTCAATAAAGGCTGATGAAAGGAGACAACCTCTGATTGAGCAATACACTTCAGGGCATTTAGTGCTTCCTCAATTCCGGGTAAATGAATTGGCACTATTTCTGCTCCAAGTGCTTCTAATTGGTCAAAGGCTTGTTCAATGACCTCTTTTATATCTTGATCGATCCCAGAAAACATATATGGTTCATAGATACCAAATTTGATACCTTTTAAATCATTCAATAATGAATAGTCTGACATTTTAAATTCATCTCTTTTTACGGTTGAACGATCATTAGGATCGTATCCTCTCATCACTTCAAGCATAAATGCAGCATCTTTTACTGACCTTGTCATAGGACCGATGTGATCTAATGACCAACTGAAAGGAAGGCAGCCCTCCCGGCTTACAAGACCATATGTTGGTTTAAAACCGACTGTGCCACAAAAAGCTGCAGGTAGGCGAATGGAACCGGCAGTGTCTGAACCAACAGCACCAAAAGCCAAACCCGTTGCTGTCGCTACTGCTGAACCTCCGCTTGAACCACCAGGTATTCTGGTGATATCCCAAGGATTCTTAGTACTTCCATAGTGAGGATTTTCTGTTGTTGCTCCCATAGCAAATTCATGCAAGTTCGTCTTCCCAATAATAATAGCGCCAGCCTGTTTTAGCTTTTTTATTGAGGTTGCATCTTCTTTAGGTACCCAGTCTTGGAAAATTTTAGATCCTCCAGTTGTTAGAACTCCCTTTGTTTGTAAGATATCTTTTACAGCAATCGGAATTCCATGCAAAGGACCTCTAATATGATTTTTCTGACTTTCTATTTCTAATTGCTTAGCCTGCTCCATTGCTTCTTCTTCCATAACGGTTATAAATGCATTAAGGACGGGATCATGTTGTTGAATACGGTGAAGTGTTAACTTTGTCAACTCGACTGGCGATATCTTTTTATTTTTAATGGCTGAACTAGCTGCTTCAATTGTTTCAAAAAGAATATCATTCACTGTTTAGTCTCCTCAAAATCTTCAAGGTTAAATATAAAGGCTGGTTCCGAGTTTATAAGTTCCAGTTCTTTTTGGTTAAGGATTTTACCCAAAAATTCCACTAAAGTCATTAAATCACTACTTTCTATAGAAAATTTCAATAAAAGCTTCATGCCTTATTTCTTATTTTAGACACTATTACAAAATCTTCTGCGAATTGTTTATACTAAATGTTTCGATCTTCTCTAATGTATTAGAATCTCCTTTGTTACCCTCATGGCATTCCCACCAGAAACTTTAACAATTTCCTCTATTGAATAATGATTTTTAATCATCCAGCCAATCATATTTTTCATTGCTTCTGCAGGATTTTCGAGACCCTTCACATAAGAAGATTCCTCAAATATTTCTCCACTGTGCGAAGCTGAGATTCCTAACATGTCGTCAAAAGCATGCTGTAAGGCTACATGGTCACCAAAGAATGTATCTGGACCAAAGCCAACATGATTGATACCTACTAAATTCTTAATATACTCAAAATGCTCCATTACCGTATTGATCGAATGAGAAGGTGAATTCTTTGTTAACGTGGTATTGGGAGCAGCACAAATACCAATAATTCCTCCTTTTTCTGCACAAGCTTTTAATACATGGTCTGGTTTCATTCTCGGTGTGTTCCATTTTGCTCTTGCACCTGCATGTGTCATGAAAACAGGATGTTGACTTGCCTCGATCACATCTAAACTAGTTTGATCTCCACAATGAGAAATATCAATGATCATACCTATTGTGTTCATTCTTTCAATAACACGGCGTCCAAAGTTAGTTAAACCACCGTCTCTCTTTTCTGTAAGGCCAGTACCAAGTGTATTTGATTCATTGTAGGTTATCCCCATACAACGAATACCTAAACCATATAAAATATCAACACGATCCAGTTCGTTTTCCAAAATACTAGCTGCTTCCAAGGATGGGAGAATTGCTGTTTGTTTCTGCCCCTTAGCTTTTGTTAAATCACTATACGTACTTGCAATATAAACAGTTTTTTGATGATAAATATCTGCATAGCGCATTCCCAATAAATAAATGATATCGTCCCATTTCAAACCATTTTTCGATGTAATTGTTGAAATTCCATCCATGAAATTTTCAAACATAACATCAATTCCAGATTTAGAAATTCCCTCATAATGAAAAGCTGTATGAAGACTACTGCAATAAGGAAGTATATCCTTAGATTTTCTTGGTACAACAAAACCATGATCTCTAAGAGAAACAATAGAATATTCTGTTAATACTTCACTCAGCAAATTATTTTCTTCATCTGTTAAGTGTAGTGAAAACTCTGGAACTCTATGAATTTCAGTGGATAGCTCATATTGTTTGTAATCCTTGCTTGCCTTTAAATAATTAAAGGATGTATAACCATCATATGGTTTCTCATTCATCACTGCTTTTTTTCCAATACTTTCTTTTGAAATTGTTCTTTTATTGGAAATGCTTCTTGCCATGATTTTTGATTATTGTCATAGAGACCATCGCTATACAATGTTTTTAATGAATCGTTCTCTAACTTTAATGGCTCCTGCCCCTCCTGGAATGCTTTTACTTGTTGCAGCAAAATGCGTCGCATATGAATGACCGGTAAGTCACTTGTCCCAAGATGCTCAATTGAACGGTCAACAATAGGACCCATCGTTTCAGTCGCTGCATGGTCTTGATTCGCTATCCCACGAATACCTGTGAAATTTCCTGTTCTTTGCAAATCACGATCCTGTCCATACTCGTTTTCAAGATTGATTTGTTTTTTGAAATCTTCATCCAGTTTTAATCCCCGACGATCATGTTGAGCTTGTACATCAATCACCCGGTCATGCGCAAACTGCACATCCCATGACCATGTACTGTAGTCATCCCGTGGAATAAAAGCATGCCACATTCCGTCTTCACCCCCAAACCTCGGTGGAAATGTATAAAATGGGAATATATAATGGATCTCCATGAAAGCATTTTCTTTTTCAGTCCCGATTCCTACGGCTATACACCGCTTCCCATAATTCGTATCCTCTACTGCTTGTTTTACTGGTGGGTTTTTTACAAGCGGATGATCTGGATCTATTCCTAAATCACTACTTAAAATACCTTCTTCTACTTCTTGTGTACCATGTGCTTTATGTAAGAATGCAGCATGTACATAATCCAAGTCATTTTCCATTACTTGTGCATAGTTACATTCTTGCCAAACTCGCTCTACCAATTTGTTTTCTTCTGGTAGCCCCATCCAATAAAATTCAGGAAATGGTGGTTGCTTTTCCGGCGGACCCATATATGTCCATACAATTCCACTTACTTCCTTAGTAGGGTAGTTGTTCAACTTGATTGATTGTCTGAATTTTCCGTCTTTTTCTTCCGAAGGAATTTCCATACATTCTCCATCCGTATCAAATTTCCATCCGTGATACATACACCGGATGCCGCATCCTTCATTAATTCCAAAATAAAGAGAAGTACCACGGTGTGGACACCGTTCATCGATCAAACCTACTTTTCCTTCTGTATCACGAAAGGCAATCAAATCTTCACCAAGCAACTTTACCCGTTGAGGTTTACCATCACTTTTTAATTCGTTAGACTTTAGAGCAGGAATCCAGTATCTGCGAAATAATTGTCCCATCGGTGTTTCAGGGTTTGTTTGAGTAAGTAATTGATTATCCTCTTTTGTTAACATGTTAATTCCCCCTATATAATTAAATGCTTTACAAAATAGTAATTGAAACAATATTCAAAAATTAATTCATAAATACATCATAGGTTAACTATTAAAATCATACAATTTAGATTTAGGTCGGAAAATATTAATTTTTCGGCCTAATCGTACAGTTAAAATTCCCTGTTACTGAAAATAAGAAAGCGAATTTTACAGAAATTCAAATCAGCAATAGATTTTCTATATTTCATAAGACACAAAGCAGTTAGCAATCGCCCTTACCTTTCACATAGTTACTAAAATGAATTAAAAGTATTCTTATAAGTTGATAAAATCTTTACACAATAAAAAAACCTGTTGTAGATAGACTTGTTTTGTTCCCTAAACAAACAAGTCTTCTACACAGGAATTCTTACAACCACATGGAAGAGGACGATAAAAGAAAAATAATCAATCCAATCATAAGTATGAACATCTATCAGCAATGGATTAGAACAAAACGCTTGAAAAAATACTATTAAATGATGTAAGGATTATCGATGGTTGGACTACTTCTAAATATTAATTTATATCACTTTAGAATTCCTCGTTCATTGATTCTTATCTTACCAATTGCAGCCGATGAAGCTTCATTGGCTATATACTTCTCAAATTCATTGTTATGCTCACCAAGCAATGGAGGCCTTTGGGATATTTTCCAAGGAGTTTTATTAAAAATATAAGGAGCTCCTGGGTAAGTAAAGGACTCATTTAATTCCGGGTGTCGAACATTAACAAAAGTATTCCGATCTTCAACCAAGTGTTGGTCTTCCAACATTTCTTCAGGTGCACGAACGGGTGCCCATGGAAGGCTGATGCTTTGCGCATAATGGAATATATATTCTGAATCATGCTCTAAGCAAAAACGTTCTAACACTTCACATACATATTCCATATGTGTAGCGCGAAAATGATCATCCACATATCTCTCGTCTTCCAATTCCCCTTCCATTCCCTTTGATTTAAGCCAGGTCACCAAGTCTCGCCAACGCCCGGAACTTAAATACGTATTCAAACAAAGAATGTAACGACCGTCTTTACATCTGAAATTCCAGCGGCTTGACCTGTTTGGCAGGGCATGTCGTCCAGTTTGACGGTTAACATGTGCTTTTTGATACTCCCAGTACGGAATGGACATTTCTGTTGAAACCGTAACACAGTCATGAACCGAAATATCTATATACTGCCCGCCGCCGTCTGCTATATCTCGATAAAATAAGGCACTAATAACTCCCATAGCAGCAAAATATCCCGATAAGTGAGCGGATTGACCTCCTGTCGGGGCAATTGGCGGCGCATCTTTCACATCGTCATAGCCAGTTACAGCCATAATTCCACCTAGAGCAAGCTGGATCAAATCACTAGATTCATACTGACTCCAAGGCCCGGATTGTCCAAAAGGGGTTATCGAACAATAAATCAAACCTGGGTGTATCTTAGAGAGATTCTCAAAATCAAGGCCCCATTCTTTCATCTGTCCGGGCTTGTAATCCTCCAGAACAACATCAAATTCGGACACCATATGGGAAAAACGCTGCTTATCAACTTCAGTTTGCAGATCAAGTGTTACTGATTTTTTAGAAGTGTTATAATGCCAGAAATATAAACTTTTATTCACGTCGGGCTCATCTTGATAAAATGGGCCAATATTGCGTGATTGAACGCCTTTCGAAGGTTCTACCTTAATAACTTCCGCTCCCATATCCGCCAGTAATTTTCCAGCATACTGAGTCAATTGGTCACCGATTTCCAATACTTTAATTCCATCTAAAGCTCCCTGTATCATTTTGTTATCACTCCTTTTCACCATAATGGGCGAATAGCCTTAATCTCATCCTTCGGCATATCTTCAGGCCATAAAACTCCTTCATTTGTCAATCGGTCGATTTCGTCTTGACTGTAGCCTAAAATCGTTCCAAACACATAAGTATTATCTTCTCCCATTAGAGGTCCTGATTTTTGGAGATAGGGTTGCGTTTTAGACATTTTAATAGGAATGCCTTCAAAGGATCGTAAGCCAAGTAATGAATGCTGAAGGTTTTCAAACAATCCTCGTGATTTCAGCTGAGGATCATTTACCATAAGATCCTCATTCATCTGCACAGCTCCACATGAGATTCTATGGCTCTGTAGCAGTTCCATCACTTCATATTTGTTAAGCTCAATCGTATATGACTCAATATTTTTATCTAATTCATCTTGATGGGCCAACCTCCCCTCAAACGTGTTAAATTTGTCATAATTTGTCCATATAGGATTTCCAATTGCTTGTTTGAAAGTATTCCATTCGTCATCAGAGAAAATAGCAATCGTACACCAGTCATTCTGACCACCACCCGCACAGCGATAGCTGTTATGTGGACATCCTATTTGTCCTCTGTAGCTGTTTTCCGGTGTTGCTTTGGAGACGATCGAACGATTTCCTGGTGGAAATCCTGGTCTCTTGGATGATCGTTTATTCACTGTATAATCCAGGAGATTTGCTCCGGTTAAGTGCATCGCAGTTTCAACCTGTGAAATATCGATATATTGCCCTTTCCCCGTACGTTTTTTGTGATAGAGCGCGGTCATTACAGCATAAGCACCGGTATAGCCTGCTACAACATCTAAAATGGAATAACCCCAACCCGAAGGATGAGTATCCGGAAGTCCAGATGTATAGGTCATCCCAGATAAGGCTGCGGCGGTCGGACCCCATGTTCCGTACTTTTTATTTCGACCGCTATGACCTAAACCAGATATACTCTTATAAATGATTCCTGGAGAAATCTTTTCTAAAGTCTCGTAATCAAGTCCCCATTTTTCAAAGACACCTGCGCTGAAGTTCTCTGTTACTACATCTGATTTTTTTAACAATTCATGAATTAGTTCCATGCCACGTTCTGATTTTACATTTAACGTTATCCCTCTTTTTCCAGCGCTTAAATTGTTAAAAAAAGCACCATTATCGAGTCCCGGTTCATCCTCCTTAGCGTACATGGAAAAACGCATAGCATCGGGGGTCTTCGGCCATTCAACTTTTATAACCTCCGCTCCAAAGGAAGCTAAAATTCTGGTTGTGGTCGCACCGGAGACACTCCATGTGAAATCTAAAACGCGAATTCCTTTTAGAACTTCTGCCTGGTTCGTCATAAATTTCTTAACCCCTTTCAGACGGTTTCCAATTCACCAAAGTAACTTCATCATTTACTATTTCAAAAGCAACTTCCATTCTCATCCCGCAGTGCACCTTTGTAGGATCCATACCTACCGTATTGCCTAGCATTCTAATTCCTTCTCCTAAATCAACCACTACTAGTGCGTATGGTACTTTATCCTTGTAGTAAGGGAAAAAGCCTCTATAAACGATATTGTAAGTATAAATTTCTCCTATACCTTTAATCGGTACCCATTCTAGTTCGGCACTAGGGGCATAAGGTGAAACAAATCTTGGAGGCCAAACTTTCTTTTTTGTTTCTGTGCATTCTTGAACAATTAGTTTTCCAGATCGCGCCGCTTCCCAAAATGGTGAAAACAAATCCCATTCCCTGTCCCAATGGTCTATATTACGATTAGGTAACGGACGAAAAAGAATATCTAAATTTTCCATTTTAACAACTCTCTTTCTTAAGGGTTTATTTAAATAATTAATTGTGCAGAATAGCAATTGAACCATCGCTAAGATCTCCATAACCTGTGACAATACCAATCTTTGCATCATCAACCTGAGCTTCTCCTGCTTCTCCTCTTAATTGATAAACAGCTTCAACAACATGATTTATTCCAACAATGTGTGCTTGGGAAAGCAGCCCACCATGTGTATTGATAGGCAATTGTCCCCCAAGACTAATCCGGCCATTTTTAGTAAATTCCGGCGCTTCACCCCGAGCACAAAAGCCCATTTCTTCAAGTTGCCTAAGGACAATAAAAGTGAAGCAATCATAAATTTCTGCAAAATCAATTTCTTCATGTCGCACTCCAGCCATGTCAAATGCACGTGGTGCAGCATGGGTAATCCCCATATCTAAAATGTCAGGACGCGTAGGCATATCATCTGGATAAGTCGGATGACCTTCAGCGATTCCGCCTATATAAACAGGTTTTTTAAAACGATATGCATTTTTCTTAGAGGTGACAATTACCGCACCTGCACCATCCACTTCTAGTGAGCAGTCTAATAGCCGAAAAGGAGAAACAAGCATAGGAGAGTTTTGGTAATCCTCTGATGTCATTGGGCGTCCTCTCATATATGCTTTTTTATTCAACTGAGCATGTTCCCTACAAGTCATAGCTACAATCTGCATACCAACTGGATCAGGATTATATTCATGAAACCATCTATTTGCATGAAGTGAAAAATATTGCAATGGAACCATTAAGCCGTATGGATATTCTAAGTTATCACGATACTCGGAGTTAGGCATAAATTCATTATTTAAATCTAGAATACTGGGATCCCCCGCACCCAGTCGTGGACCTGAATAGCCTTTTTGTCCTGTAGCAACAAGCACATAATCTGCGATTCCTGCATCCACTGCTAATGCTGCAGTCTGAATGGCTGCGATGGAACTGGCCCCTCCCATTTCATGACGTCCGGTGAATTTAAGTTCTTTCATTCCTAATCCATGAACAAACTCCTCATGACGAACATTATATTTCCAGGGAGAAATTACACCGTCTATCTCAGAAGGATCAATCCCAGCGTCTCTACAAGCATTAAGAGAAGCTTCAATACAAAGATGTGCTAATGCCTTGGATGTGCCTCTTACATAATCTGTTTCCCCAACACCCACGATACATGCTCTATCACTTAAAGACCGTTCCATTTCTCTTACCTCCATTTTCTCTCCATAGCTGTCATTTTGTCGCTATGGCTAATTAAAGACAATTAACTTGAAACATGCTTTATTAATTATTTAAAACTAGAAAACTTAGTATCTAGCTGCATATTACAGGTAGAAACTAGATCCTCTATGTTTTTAACAGTTCACCAGCTTGTTATTAATTATTAAAAACAAAATGCTACATTGTACTAACAAAATCTGATATCTTAATATTAAGTATAATCTGAATATTAAATATATTAAACGACATAATGAGTAGGAAAATAGGTATAATATTGTATTATTCTGTAGTTAAAATAAAAATCAATAAAGAATTATGGTAGTACATAAGTAAAAATGCTATTAATAGGAGGCTGATTATGGCAGTTAAAGCAAATAATATAACCTTGGGCGATTTATTTAGGATCGATGCCGAAATGGATAACTTTCTTCAGTCTCAACGAATGTTTATTTCTAGTGCAGATGCTTGGGGGACCTTAATTAAGGATTTGACTTTGACTCTTGGAATCGAACGGGCAAAGCGCTTTTTATTACGCTACGGGTATCAATGCGGTAGACATGAAGCTGAAGTATTAAAAGATATGTTTGAGTGGGAAAATAAAAAGGAATGGGTTCTAGCAGGAGTCACCATGCATAACCTTTCTGGACGTACATCATCTGTTCCAACAAAGGCGAAAATAGATACCGAAACTGGAGAATTCGACGTTGAAGGTTTTTGGTATAATTCCTATGAAGCAAAACAATACTTACAACATTTCCCTTTTCACTCTGAACCTGTCTGCTACTTTTTGGAAGGTTATGCAAGTGGCTACTGCAGTACATCATTTGGAAGAAAAGTAGTCTTTAAAGAAATAGAGTGTATCGGAAAAGGTGATAAACATTGCCATTTCGTAGGAAAAACTTTGGAATTATGGGGTGACGAAATTTCTATCGATTCTGTTGATTATGCCCGAGAGGATATTGGTGATGAACTTGATTGGGCCTACAAGCGGATTGAAAGTCAAAGTGAAATTTTAAAGCGAGGGAATATCTTAAGTAACCAATTGACACAAATAGTTCTACAAGGAAAAGGTCTTGGCGAAATAGCCCAAACCCTCGGAAAAAGCCTTCAATGCGGAATAGTAATTTCCAATCAGTATTTTGAGACGATTACGGAGTATGGACAAGTATTCAACTATTCTTTAAAAAATATCATTGACAACAAAGAAAAACTTCGTGCATCCGACCAAAAAAAAATGGAAGAAATGATTAATAAACAAGCAACAATTCAACTAAATACCCTAGAAGAACAAGAATTTTTCAAATTCCCATTAATCACTCCAATTGTCGTCCAGAATAATATATACGGATATATTTCAATAATAAAAAATTCAAAGGAAATAGAAGAACTCGAGCCTTCTTTTATTGAAAGAGCCGCAAATATTTGCGCTCTTCATTTACTAAATGAAAAAACGGTCATAGAAACTGAACACCGTATGAAAGGTGAAATGCTTAACGAAATATTACTCCAGCCAAATCTAGATTCAAGTATTGCAAAACGACTATCTTATTTAGGCTACTATCTTAATAAACCTCATTTTGTGTTTATATTTCGATTACAAAATCAAAATCTTCTCTTTAAGAATGATAAATTATTAACTAAAGAAAAAGATCTAATCGCTAATATTCTAAGGAAACATTCAGAATATGAGGAGCAAAAAATTTTGGTTTCAAATTACTTTGGACAAATACAAGCGCTAATACCCGAGGATATATTAGTATCTCGTAAGATTAGTGCACAACAATACGGCGAAGCAATAATGGAAGAAGTAAAGCGAATTATTCCCACTTCTCAACTATTAATTGGTATAAGTAACCTTTGCTTAGATATCAATAATTTCCACCATGGATTTAAACAAGCGAAAAAAGCATTAGAAATTGCACAAATCACAAATCAGCAACAACGGGTTATCTTATTTTCGGAACTAGGTCCTATTTCTATTTTATTAGATGCACGAAATCCAGAGGAATTAGAGAGTTATGCCGATAAGGTTTTAGGGCCTATGTATGATTATGATGTTCGGAAATCTACAGAACTATTAAAAACATTATATTTCTATTTAGATAACGAATGTAATTTACATAAAACTGCTCGTTATATGAACTTATCGATTGGTGGAATGCGTTACCGCCTGTTAAATATATTAGAACGATTTAACATTGATATGATGAATTCTAGTACTCGGCGTGAAGTACAATTAGCCTTAGATATATACCTCGCATTTGGTAAACTACCTTTTATGCAAATACAAGATAAAATTTGAGATATATTATTGTATGGATTGTTTCAATCTTCTATTTTACCTTTACCCAATGTTTGTTAGTAAAGGTTCTAATGTTTTTTGTTTTGATGTTCCCTAATATAAAAAATTAATAAGAGAGGACATTTTTTGAAAATGTCCTCTCTTATTTTGGCAGAATCCTAATATGGTATATATAATAATTGGTAATTATAAATATTCCATTCCTGAAAGAATTTCTCTATGCATTTGCCTTTTCCGTACTCTTTAATACCATCTTCTGATTACAAATTTCAGAATCCACACTAACATTTGAAAGATTCTTAAGTAAAATGGTCCCCACTAAGCTTACCACCGAAGTAAAAGCTATATAAAAACCGATAGAATATATGGATCCAGTAGTTTGTATTAGATAAGTACAGACCATTGGAGCTATGCCTCCAGCAAATACTGCAGGTATTTGTGTTCCCAATGAAGCGCCACTATAACGTAGTCTGGCGGGAAAGGCCTGAGCTACTAGAGCTGGTTGAGCACCAGCTTGTATATTATGTGGGAACATCGATAAGAGGGTTGCAAGTAAAATTATGCCTGGAACACCAGTATTCATTAATCCGATATATGGAAATACAAAGAGAAGGGTCGCAATGACTCCCACAATATACAGACGTTTAATCCCAACCTTATCAGAAAGGTAACCAAATAAAGGAATGTTGATACACATTAATACGCTTGCAAGTATATTGACATTCACCATATATTCCGAACTTACATCAAAATTATTTATACTATAATTTATCATAAAGGTTGTAAATATAGCAAAAGGTGCATGTTCAGAGAATTTTGCTAACCCAGTATATAAGACTTGCTTAGGGTATAACTTAAGTACTTCCAAAACCGGCATTTTAGAGACCTGATTTACCTCTTTAACTTGACGGAACGAAGGAGTTTCTAAGATTTTATTCCGAATAATTACACCTGCGGCCAAAAGTAGTAAGCTTGCAAGAAATGGAATTCTCCACCCCCAAGTATAAAAACTGTCATTTGAAATATATAGACACAATCCTACTACAGCAGAGGATAATAACATACCTGCTCCTACCCCTGCATTTGGCACGCTTGCCATGAACCCTTTTTTCTTTTCGCTACCCCATTCCATTGACAACAGAATCGATCCTGCCCATTCTCCTCCGACTCCAATTCCTTGAATTAGACGAAGAATAACAAGTAAAATAGGAGCCCAGATTCCAATGGTCGCAAAGGTAGGCAATAACCCCATAAGAAAACTGCTCAAGCCCATCATCCATAATGTTATTACTAGTGCATTTTTCCTTCCAATACGATCACCATAATGCCCAAAGATAACCGCACCTATTGGACGTGCCAAGAATCCGGTCGCGAAAGTAGCAAAGGATAACAATGTAGCGATAAACGGATCCGAATCTGGGAAAAACAATTTAGGAAAGATTAATGCAGAGGCAGTTGCATATAGAAAGAAGTCATACCATTCGATCACTGCTCCAAAGGTAGAGCCGACAAGCGCCCTTCTTTTCATTTTTTTATTAGAAAGTTCATTCCCCATATCTTTATTTTTTTTAGACAAATCATCACACCTCCATTTTTAATCACAGTCAAGTTAACTGATAAATTGCATCTAAGGTGTTAGAAATCCCCTTTCTCCGCCTACTAAATAAGGCACTTTACCTAAAGATTCATTAATTATTTCAAAGACCCACCTCATTTCAATGACTCACTTTATTATTCAGATTATACAGAAAATTAAATCTACTTGTATGCTACATATTCTGTAGGAATTCTTTTTTCATTCTATACTTTTCTGTTGAACTTGAAATAGGGACTCACTTTAAAGTTAGTCATGGATATGCACTTGATTTAGTTGCTAATTCTAAAAGGTTAATCATTGTTTAACCCTTAAGTAGTTTTGAACACTTTTTGCAAATTAATTACAAACACTAGTAGTCATATAATCCCCCCTACCTCCTTTTTCATTTAAATGTTGCCTTTGGTAACCATTATTAGTTTATAGAAAAATATTAGTTGCGAAGGAGATGTTTGAGGAATTTCGTTCAGGACGTTCGTAAAATGTTTTCATACTTTGGCGAACGTAAATAAGGGCTGTTTTGGTCAAGGATTCCACTGTTCGTTAAAGTGTACTTTTACGAACGTTAGCGACAATGCTAAACCGCCCATTTCGGAAATTTTATACGCTAAGAGAATTTCAACTTAAAAAGTCGATCTCCTCTACGTTTAGGAATCGACTTTTTTACTTTTTGAACTAACGCACCCTATAGTTTAAGTACATTAAATTCACAAACTCTAAAATGTTTTTCAGTAATTACAGGAATGCTGCTCCGTATGTGATATAAGAATAGGCAACACCACTAATCAAGTATTGCCCCCTTTAGTACAATAGAAGAAATTTATATTTACCATATATTTAGACATCTTTATTTATCTAATTAAAACAACTCATCAAGGAGCTGTGTTTTAAAATATACCTCAATATCTCGGTAAGTCAACTTTTCCAAGGTTATTATTTTATATATTTGCTCCTCCTGTTTTTGTCTATGGTTTTTTTCAAAAACTGAGAGAATCCACCTTAACATAATTGTTGTCTTTAATGCTATTTTTCTAATTTCAGATGCATTTATGTGAAATAAGTCGCTTGCTTGAGACAACGAGTCCTCACTAGTCATATTTTTTTTGCTTATTATGATAACATCAATTGTTGCTCCATCTGGGAAGGGTAGATTATCCTGTATCCATTTCTTATGTCCATGTATTTGCTTGCACTCTTCACTTTCTACAGGGGCTCTACAAATTCCCTCTACACTAGTTTCAAATCCTAAAAATCTATCTCTTAGACGCCAGACTACATCTAGTACTGTATCACCTTTTGGCTGGATTGCTTCAAAACCAAGTACCTTTCCGAGAATCTCCACCCCTAGTTTAAACCTTTTTACGTCGTCACTATTTATCAAATCCAATAACTTCCTTATGTTCTTTTCAAATATAACTTCAGATTGACCTAGATCATTCAATACCATTACAATGTTATCGATTTGAATTGAAAGGCAAGGGTCGATGCTCGGTACCTCTTTTTCCTCAGAAAAAGTGCGGATTAGGTCTTTCAAATTTTTGGGTTTAACCAATTCGAATTCCTCACTCTTCATAATATTACTCCTATTACACTTTAGTATCAAAGTCAGCTATTAGAACACTAAAGAAATAGTACTGAAGTTTCCCTAACTATATATTTAGATTCTTATAGAAAAAAATTTAAAAGTTTATAGTATGACTCCCGCAAAATTCCCTTTTAATACTTCTTTATTATTCTGGTTTATACATAGAAATGATGCAGCAATAGATGTCCTATTATCTTGGTTTTCAAATTTCTCAATTGTTACTTCACAAATTATTGTATCCCCAGTAAAAACAGGTCTTAAAAATTCAAAATTCATAGTGCGAGCGAGTACATTATAATCCCCTCCCACTTTTGTAGGCACTGTTGCAGTCAGTAACCCCTGGATTATAAATCTTCCGTGTTCATCAGGGTTGAGATGATGAGAACCCTCATCACCTGAAACTTTTGTATACAAATTAACATCATCTACTGTAAAAGTCCGTTCAAACGTAATTGTATCTCCTGCATTTAACGGCATTTCAATCTCCTCCTACTATCAAAAATTAAAATTATTATAAAAGCATGTAGTGCTTAGACAAGATCATCATAATTTGCTATTTCAACAGATAAACCTCGTTGAGTGAATACTTTTCTAGCTACTTCTATTGCATTAAGAACACGTGGAAAACCTGTGTATGAAAGTAATTGTATGAATACTTCAATAATCTCTTCAGGAGTTAACCCGGCTGTTAATCCTGCATTTATATGCAATTCAAGCTGTGGCTCCGTTCCTAGAGTTACAAGAGACGAAATTGTAACCAAGGCACGTTGCTTGTTATCTAGCCCCGGGCGAGTATAAATGTCACCATATGTAAACTCAATCATATATTTACTTACATCTGGTGCTATATCTTTAAAGTTTTCAGTAATTTTTAAATGAGTAGATGCTTCCTTGTAATCTTTCACAGTAAATTCCATTAATTTGTCTAAGCCCTTTTCATAACGACTCTTTCCCATACTTTATTCCTCCTACCGTGATAAACTAATTTCATGCTCAAACCACTATCTAAAAAGGCCCTTTAACTTACATGTATATACATGTATTTGATGCATACAATCAACACTTACCCTAATAGTGTCTTTATTCTCTATTCAACTTATTGTTTTTATATAAAATTCAATAACATTTACATGTATATACATGTGTTTCTCTTCATGTTTTCCTCCCTTTATTTTAAATAGTATATACTAATATAAACAATATCATTAACAAAATGTTTTAAAATATATGTATATACATATATAATGTTAGTAAGTATAATTTAATCTGTCAAGAATGAACTATAAAAGGAGAACATTTCTGTGAGTAGAGAACATAATGATATAGATCTAATACAAATTTGTGTTGGTTCAAATCTTAGAAAAACGTCAAGAGTTGTTACTCAGTTATATGATAAATTTTTACAATCTACCGGTTTAAAAATCACTCAATACTCTATGCTAGTTAACATCGTCCGCCACAAAGGTGTTTCGATAAGTAAATTAGGAGAAATTATGCTCCTTGATCAAACAACAGCTACTCGTAATGTAAATAATTTAAAAAAAAATGGATTTGTTAACGTTACAAAAGATAAATATGATTCTAGAGCGAAAATTATAACAATAACAGATTTAGGTATTAAAAAACTGAAAGAAGCAAATCCAATTTGGCTCCAAATACAAGAAAGAATTATAAATGATATAGGCAAAGAACAATATAAAAGATTCTTAGAAACTTTAAAAAAAATACAAGATATTGCGTCAATTATATAATAGTAAAATCAATAATATGATGTTGAACAATTATTAAAGGCTCTGCAGTTAGCAGAGCCTTTTTATTCATTCATGTTTAACTCAACCTAAAAATTTTACTCTTTAACTAAACTGCCTCTTTAGCAACATAAAAACAGCTGCCTATCAGCAATTGATCAATATACAAATTGTATCTGTTATCTTAATTAAAACACTTTTGCACTCTTAATAAATCAACAGATCCATATTCAGATACTGCAGAATATAAATTAAACCTTTTAACCCACAGCTCTTAAATGCTCTTGTTATAGACTCAGGTTAACATCCAAAAAACCTGCATAATTACACCCAAATGAATATCAGTATGCCTCCTAAATAGGCATGCTATTTTTTTGTTTGCTTCCTTTTTTACTTCCATTTCTTATTCCACTAATGGTGACTTTGATAATCCCAAATGAAAAACTAATTTCTTAAAACACTAAGGAATCGGACTAACTGCCAAATTAGCTCTATAAGAAAAAGAGCTGCCAAAGCAACTCCCTTAATGAAGTAAAGACCCGTTAGTTCATTAAGAACGGTTTTTTATTAAACTTCTTTGGTGTCCTTCTCTAAAATCATATCCCTTTCAAGAAGGTAATCTATTGATAATTACAAAATAAAAATACATCTTAGGACATACCGAAAAACAAGCATATTCTCCTCTTTCAATTCTTAATAAAATAAAAGGCATCTATGATGTTCACATAGATGCCTTTTTATCTTCCTCATAATAGATTTATTGCGCATTAATATGGATGTTTTGGAAAATGTCGATATTTAAATGTAAATAGAACCTGAATCCTTTAAAAATTCAGGTTCTATACTTTCTACCAAACGTTTTTGAAATTACCAATGACTTTATGCGCTGGCATGGCTGAAATAAATGCATGATCATCTATACTTTGTACAGTTTGACATAATTCTGCCCACTGGATATTCACGATCACACAAAGTATGACTTGTTTTTCACTATGTGAGTAAGCCCCTAAAGCTTCCCAAGATGTAACACCGCGATGGAACGCTTGATTGAGGGCTTCAGATATCTCTTCTCCCTTATCCGTCACAATAATTACAGAACTTCTTTCCGCCATATTAAGTAAGGATTCATACGTTTTAGCTCCAACATATAACGAAAGAATGGTAAACATAGCTGCCTGAACATCAAAGATTACAGCAGAAATAGCAACAATAATCAGATTAACAATAAGACCAAATTTTGAAATGGACAGATTTTTGTGTTTAGCAATGATCCGTCCAAGGACATCTAATCCGCCATTTGAGCCTCCTACACGAAGCATGATGGCTCCGCCAGCAAACGAAACTATACCCCCGAATATTGAAGCTAAAATAACATTTTCTGTCCACATGAGACGAATAGGGATAAAGTGTAAGAATATGGTGTCAGAAATAACAGCAAGAATCGTATAAAGGATAAATTTTTTCCCTAAATGGATATATCCTAAGATTAAAAGTGGAATATTATAGATAAAATACTGCACTCCCACTGACCAATGAAAAAAGTGGTACAAAATCATACAAATCCCAATGACTCCTCCAGAGAGTAAATTAGCTGGAATTAATAATGTATTTGCACCAATAGCAATTAATAAGCTACCAAATATAATACTCAATACCTCAATAACAATACGGTATTTCCCTTTATTTCTCATATTGCATCCCTTCTTCAATTTATTGGTAAAATAGAATATTCTCATTCAGAATTATACATGAAAATTCTATTAAACGTATACTACTTGTAGGAAAAACTATTCAACAATCTGACCCGTTTGGTACACAATACAAAACCACTACTTCGATACTACTACCCAGTAAGCCATTCAAGGACAATTAATTAATGATATCAAAGGGAGGATAATAATTTATCTGAGGACCTAAATAAAAACACCAATCCATAAATCAAGGACTGGTCCTAGAATAAATCGTTCTCAGGTTCATTTCTGAAAGTCCTCGCTTGTTTGCAGCTCTCTTTATTAAACCTATCTTATAATACATAGCCTCGAAAAAAATGCTCCTTTTTATATTTTTGCTAATCTCCATAAAAAAGCCTGCTAAAAGATCATCAGGTAACTCTTCATATAAAGACACACTGACTTCTCCTCCACAATAAATAGTTAATTACTTAAATACATCCCAAAGGAGACTCATTGTAGAGTTGACAAAAAATCCGAGTCATAAGAGCACATATAGTTTTATTTAAAGATGCATAAAAAAACACTCCAGTCATAATACGCTTGAATTTCCCCACCTTTACAACAATTTATACAACATAGCCCAAAAAAAGAGTTGACATAAAACTTGTACTCACCTTAAAGTATAGCTTATACAACAAAAAGTTTCCTGAAGGAAACTTTTTAGAAGGGGGTCAAGTAATGTCTAATGAGAAAAAGGTTTCCCGCAGAGATGTTTTAAAGATGGGGACTGCAGGTGCGTTTGGAATAGCTGGATCTTATTACTTAAATAAAATGACACAAATTCCAACTGTGACTCAGGCATCCAATGATTCGTCTCATAAGAAGAGCAATCATTCCAATCATTCAAATCTGAGTGATAAGACAATAACAACTGGTTATAAAATGGCTGAACGGCTCCTTACTAAGTTTGATTATGGAAAAGTTACCAAGTTGCCAGACGGCCAAACACTCCGGGAATATGAAGTCGTGGCAATGGATAAGGAAATCGAAATTGCCAAAGGAATTAAATTCCCAGGCTGGACATACAACGGAACTATTCCAGGACCAACTTTTCGTTGTACGGAAGGTGATCTTTTGCGGTTTCATTTTTTAAATGAGGGCAGCCATCCCCACTCTATCCATTTTCACGGAATCCATCCCCCTGCAATGGACGGATTAACTTCCATTTCTCCTGGTCAAAATTTCACGTACGAATTTGAAGCGAAACCATACGGTTTGCAAATATACCATTGCCATGTACTCCCCCTAGCTCGCCATATCCATAAAGGGTTATATGGAAATTTTATTATTGATCCAAAAAAGCCAAGAGAGCCGGCATTAGAGTTAAACATGGTTATGAATGGATTTGACTTGGATTTAGATGGTGAAAACGAGTTTTATACCGTGAATGGCTATGCCTTCGCATTTATGAATCACCCTATTAAAATCAAAAAAGATCAACTGGTCCGTATCTATCTAAGTAATTTAACAGAATTCGACTTATTAAATTCGTTTCACTTACATGCAAATTACTTTACGTACTATCCAACAGGCAGAAACGATAATCCCTCACAGTTCACAGATACCATCATGCAATGTCAGGGAGAACGTGGAATTGTAGAAGTGCGTTTTCCATTCAAGGGAATGTATATGTTTCATGCCCATGTAAGCGAATTCGCTGAGTTAGGCTGGATGGGATTTTTTGAGGTCGAGTAAAGAGGGGAGATAATAATATGAAGGGGAAATGGCTAATTACTGGTTTAATACCGTTAATTTTACTATTAGGGATGCTTGGATGGGTACTAATGAATGGAGCAGGTGTAGAAAAAGATCCTGCTGCACCGATTGAAGTCTTGAATATTGAACGCATCAAGATAACTAAAACCGGGTTTGAATTATCGGTTAGTAATACAGGACCAAAACCATTAACGATATCTCAAGTTATGGTCAATGATTCGGTGTGGAATTTCAGTGTCTCTCCTCAAGCAAAACTTGAACGATTTGAAGAAGGAAAGGTGACCATCTCTTACCCATGGGTGGAAGGTGATCCACATGCCATTAAACTAATCACAGAGAATGGGATTATCACGGAAGGTGAAGTTGCAGCTGCCACACTCACCCCAGAAACTACCTGGAGCAACTTTTTAAACTACGGCATAATAGGATTTTACGTTGGAATTGTCCCGATCACATTAGGGTTGTTGTGGTATCCATTTATGAAACGTTTCTCACGAAAGTGGATTAATGCGATCCTTGCACTTACGGTTGGGCTGCTTTTATTTTTATTTGTTGGGACTCTAGCCGATGGCTTTGAGATTGGTGCAGAAGCCCCTTCTGTCTTTCAGGGCAATATGGTTGTGATTATTGGAGCTTCCTTAACCTTCTTATTATTGATTGGCTTTGATCAGTATCAACAAAGAAAGCAAGAAAAGAAAGGATATTCTCCCTTAGGTCTTGCTTTGTTGATGGCTACCGGAATAGGGCTTCATAACTTTGGAGAAGGTTTAGCTATTGGTTCTTCCTTTTCCCTAGGTGAAGCAGCTCTGGGAACCTTTTTAATCATCGGATTTACCCTTCACAACATTACGGAAGGTATTGGAATCGCTGCTCCTTTATTAAAGACCTCACCTCGATTCAGAGACTTTCTATTACTGGGAATTATTGCAGGCGCACCCGCTATTGCAGGTACATGGGTTGGCGGGTTTATCTTCTCTCCAATTTGGGGCGCTTTGTTCCTGGGTATTGGTGCAGGGGCCATTCTTCAAGTAATTTATGTAATAACTAAAATGCTCATTGAAGATCATAGAACACATAACGAAGCATCTGTTTCATGGTTAAACCTTTCTGGATTCTCGATTGGACTATTGATCATGTACTTTACTGCATTTTTTGTGAAATTTTAAGGGATTGAAGTTGTGGTATAGCACCTGAATGGCATTTGCCTGCATCCAACCTAGTGACACGATGCTACTTCCATGTTTTACGAACGGTAGGATTTCAATATTAGGAGCTGATTCTATATGTTTTCAAATATCGGTATTCCTGGATTAATTTTAGTACTTATCATTGCCTTGATCATTTTTGGTCCTAAGAAATTGCCGGAAATCGGCCGGGCTTTTGGACGTACTTTAACTGAATTCAAAAGTGCAACCAATGGGTTAGTAAAGGAAGAAGATAAAGATGAAGGGGGAAATCCTGAGTTAACGACAGTTGAAAAGAAGCAGGATGAATCAACAGTTTCATAAGTAATGGGTAGACGAGGCAACTCGTCTATTTATTTTTCATTTTAAAAGGATGTATCCCGTCATGAAAAACTAGGATATAAATCTTATTGAACATTCGGAAAAACTTGGTCAAAAGTTACTTTGATACATAGCATGGGTGGGGGTTTATACCAGCAGCCTTATTCATCATAGGACATCTCAATATCGTATCCTTTATTGGACAATAAATAAAAGCCAGTCTCTAAATAAACTGGCAACTTTTCTCCCTTTTTATAAATTCCAGATACCGTTCTTGGTAAAGTGACGCCTGCACCTTTTTCGAATACGTACTTTAGGAATCCGCTGCAATCGAAAACCTTTAGGAGTGGTTCCACCCCATACATACCGTACATTCAAATGTTTTTTTGCTTCACTCACTATCGCTGTAGATTTATTGCATGTTTTATTCACATTAGCTACGTTGGATGTCTGCTTTTTCATACCCAATACTTTATTTATATTCGGACCTACAATACCGTCAACCTTTAAACCTTTACTTTTTGGGAACTTTACGACTGTACTTTTACATGATCGATTGCAGCGTACTCGTCTTGGTTATGTAATATATCCGCGTTTTGACTGCAGCTCTCCTACAAAAGTTATTTGGAAATGCCTTTTACCGCAAAATTTGAATGAATACTATACTTCTAGTGAATGTTTATTGCACTAAAACCAGAATTTCTATCAATAAAAAATACTTACCTTTATAATGGTTGCAGATGAGTCGTCTTCGTAATTGGATAACTTTATATTTAAATTGTTGCATAAATGATCTATGTTTAAGATTACGAAGTCACCTTGCTCTAAAACAATAGTCTCTTTTTCATCTATACTCATTCTGCTTTTTCCTTTGAAACAATAATAGGCGTCGAATCGTTTCAAAGATTCCCCATTATCCAACACTTCAGAATGGATTCCATTATTCAAATGAATCGTGCTAAGGTCTCCTTCGCATCCTTCTGCTAACATCAAATTAAAGTCCGTAACCCTCCCAATACTTCGGGTTGTCCAGCCTCCATCAAACCGATCCTGTTCAAATGGGTGTAAATGCACACGGTGCTTTCCCTTATGTTGCAGCAACATTTCACCATCAAGGATCATTATGATTCTCTGAATGCCTGGAAGGTGAGTAAATAAGGATTCATCCACCTCGACATCTGCGGTGCTTATCCGCCATTGGAAATCACGCTTCGAGTAATCTCCATCTTCAGGATAAATTCCAAGTTGAGTTGTTTTACCACCTGACCAAAGACTAGTTATTTGTTCACTTTTTCTTATTATTTTTAGTGAATATGACAACTATTTTCTCCCCTTTTATTATTACTTTAATTCAGTTGAAAACAATATAGACCAGAGTGCAGATCAAGATTGGTGTATTGCCAATAGGGTGGATACGATTAACATAGAGCCATAACTGAGCTTAAGTCTACTGGTCTCTGATCATCGTAGCATAAATTCATTCTTACTAGATCATGATGTGAAACGATACGATACACACAAGCTCGCTCATACCCTACTTTAAATTGATGGGGTTCTGCTGCATTAATAATGCATACAGAAAAACCATTGTGAATTACCTACTCATGGACAATTTCGATATAAAAAAATCAATACCGAATGTTTTTGGTATAAAAATATTCGGTATTAAAACTATATTCTTATTTTATTTTATTTTGACCATTTCGGGCTTTGCACTAAAACCACTTTTTTCGTGCATTAATAACCCCGATAAACAAAGGCTAGCATATATGAAATTCATTCCATAATAAAGTCAAATTATCATTTAAATAGATTAATACTTATAATGATAATTGGCATGGCAAAAACATCTATTAGAAATGCACCCACTATCGGAACGATTAAATACGCTTTACTTGAAGGTCCATATTTAGCAGTGATTGTTGACATATTGGCCATAGCATTTGGCGTAGCCCCTATACCATGTCCGATAAACCCTCCAACCATAACAGCCGCATCGTAGTTTTTGCCAAGGAAACGAAACATGATGAATATACTTAAAAGTATAATGAATATTACTTGTATCACCACAATTAAAATAATAGGTAAAGCAAGGTCAGCAACTTCCCATAGTTTTATACTCATTAAAGCCATTGATAAGAAAATACCTAAAGTAATATCTCCAATAAAATTAATACTAGGCATTTCGATAATTTTTCCATTTATTTTATCTAAAATATTCCGAACAATTACAGCCACTATCATTGCTCCAACATAATTCGGTAAAACATAGCCTGTCTTCGCCGAAAATAACTCTCCTAGATATGAACCTAAAGCCATACAAAATGTCAGTATTAATACTTGTTTCATAAATGAAGCTACATTTAATTCTATTTTGTCTTCCATTTCTTTCTTTTCCTGAATTTCAATATCTTCTTTGCTTGGTGTTAATTTGTGTTTATTAATTAGATACTTTACAGTGGGACCTCCAACTAATCCACCAAATACTAATCCTAAAGTAGCTGCTGCTATTCCAATTGCTTGGGCAGATTGAATTCCTAGTGATTCAATGGTTCCACCAAATGCTGTAGCTGCACCAATACCCCCTTCCATGGAAATTGCTCCTGCCATCATACCAATCAATGGATCAATCCCAAAAACGGGTGCTAAAGAAATGCCAATTAAATTTTGAGCAAAGGCCAAAAACCCACATAATAACCAATATATTAATAATAATTTACCGCCGACTTTTACTAGTTGAAAACTGGCACCCAATCCAACAGTCGTAAAAAATGTTAACATAAATAATCCCTGGAGTGTCGTATCTAATGAAATCGTTACGTTTAGAAAGGTTTTAAGACTTGTAGCGACTATTGCAAAAAGTAATCCCCCAACAACAGGTGCAGGGATACAAAAGTGTTTAAATAATTTGACTTTTTTAACGATAATCCCGCCTATTGCTAAAAGCAGTATCGCTAAAAAAATAGTGATCGTTTGATTAATCTCGATGCTCATTTTGTCAATCTCCTTTCCACACTCATGAATACTTCATTTATTAGGTTTGCAGCTAGTTTTACAGTGCGATTATCACAATCTAATGATGGATTTACTTCACAGATATCAAATGAAATAGTTTTCGTATGTGAAGTAATTTTACGAATTAATTTTCTAACTATTTTTCCAGTAAGACCAAATGAGGAAGGTGCACTAACACCTGGTGCTTCAGAAGCGTTTATTACATCCATACAAAGTGTTAATATAATATAATCATGTTGATTTATAAAATTCAGAATTTTATTTTCATTTTCCTCAGAAATCTCATCTACTAATTCTTCTTCCAATATCCAAGAACAACCAAGCGAAGTTGCAGTGTCAAATAATTTTTTTGTATTTCCATAACGTTGAATGCCAATAGGCAAATAACTAGCTTGCTGATCATGCTCTAATATTTGTTTAAACATCGTTCCGGAAGAAGTTATTTCCTCATAAGAGCGTAAGTCAAAATGCGCATCAATGTTAAGAATGCCTATTTTAGCATTGGGTCCAACACTCGACCTAATTCCTAGATAATGACCATAAAAGGTTTCATGTCCGCCCCCCAATATAACAGGAAACATATTTTTAGTTAATATTTTCTCTACGTGACTTCCTAATTCAGCTTGTGCTGCTTCTAACTGTTGATTTTCACAAATGATATTTCCGAAATCAACTAGACTATCTGCTGATTGGCCGTGCCAAGATAAAGAAGATAAGGATTTACGTATTTCATTCGGAGCTTCTTTGCTTCCAAGTCTTCCTTTATTCCTGCGTACGCCTTCTTCACAAGAGAACCCTATTATTCCACATGTTTTATTTATTGATGTTATTTGATTATCTTTAACTATTTGATGAATTCTAAATTCATCTTTGTCTATTAGACTATCTGTTCTGCCTTTCCATAAATCCATATTTGGTAACGCATACATTTATTTTTCCTCCCCATTAATAAAAATACTTCATATGTGCAATCGCCAATCAATTTCGGGTTGTACAATAATAAAAGATCAGGTGCAATGGCTTTTCCTTTTAGTTTTCGTTAAACGCTGATAGGCTATTGACTTATACAACCTGATGCATTTTGCACATCCCCGCTTCCGCTGCACTGTAACTCCCAGTCCAGCACTGTAGACCATTATGGTGTAATATCTATATTCCCTCCATTCTGCTTAATGGTTGTACTGCAATATTAATCAAGCAAGTTTCATGCCAGGTTCATCGCCTTAAAAACAGTGGATAATTAAGATATATGCAAAATAAAAAGTAGGCGAAAATTGCCGCTCGGCAATTTCCGCCTACTTTTCTTCCCGATATTTCTTCAGCTTGTCTCGCAAAGTCCTCTCACCGATGCCAATTGTTTGCGCGGTCCTCCTTTGATGACCGTTAAAAGCGGCAAGGTTATGAAGAATCACTCTTTTTTCGATTTCCTCAAGCGGTTCGCCGACATAGACAGGGATTAAAGTGTTGCCGAAAAATGCGCGCGAACTTTTTTGGATATCGGAAGGTAAATCGGCTTTCTGTATATAAGACTCATTCGTAAGCGCAATTGCTCTTTCAATCACGTTCTGCAGTTCCCGAATATTTCCTGGGAAGTCATATTGCTGTAAAAGCTGCAGCGCTTCATGGGAAATTCCTTCTACAGGTTTTCCCATTCTATCACCGATTTTTGCAATGAAAAATTCCAACAACAACGGAATGTCTTCTTTTCGTTCACGTAAAGCAGGAAGGTGAATCGGAATCACATTTAATCTGTAATATAAATCTTCACGAAATCGATTTTCTTTTACTTCTTTGACCAAGTCTCTGTTTGTCGCAGCAATAATACGGACATCGATGCTGACTTCTTCTATCCCTCCAACGGGCATTACCTTTCTCTCTTGTAGAACGCGCAAAATTTTCCCCTGCAGCGCCAAATCCATCTCACCGATTTCGTCAAGAAAGATTGTTCCTCCTTCCGCCAACACAAAAAGTCCATATTTCCGCTGTGTCGCCCCTGTAAATGCGCCCTTTTCGTATCCAAATAGTTCTGATTCCAACAGGTGAGTCGGAATGGCGGCACAATTAATTGCCTGAAACTTTTTGTTTCTGCGCTTGCTTTGATTATGGATCGTTCTGGCGACGACTTCTTTACCGGTTCCACTTTCCCCTTCTATGAGAATGTTAGAATCGATATCCTTCACTTTTTCGATTAGGGAGAATATTTTGCGCATTGCCAAACTTTCACCGATAAGGCCGTTCACACCTGCCACCTTATCTAATTCTTCACTCAGCCATTTCACTTTGGACTGAAGGGTATACACTTCTTCTGCTTTTTGCATCAGCACTTCCAATTCATCAATATGAAGAGGCTTTGTTGCGTATGAAAACGCCCCCTTACGCATTGCTTCTACGGAAGATGGTATGGTACCATAGGCCGTCATCATGATGACAACTGTCGAGGGGGAGAGGCGCTTGATTTCTTCTAACACTTCCATCCCATTGTATTCCCCGATTTTCAAATCCAGCAAAACGATGGCGATTTCTGCTCTTTCGAGAAGTGGAAGCGCTTCACGTGGGTCTGTAAACGAATAAACGTGATACTGGTCTTCCAATGCAAACGTAAGTGACTGACAAATGGTTGGCTCATCATCAATAATCATGATATCGTGCATCGTCTTCACCCTTTCTCTATTAATGCTTTAAACAAATGGTCACCACTGTTCTCTTTCCTTCTTCACTTCTTGTCTCAATAGTACCATCGTTTTCTTTGACAAGCTGATACGAAATAGAAAGACCAAGCCCGACCCCGTTTGGTTTCCTGGTATAAAACGGTTCAAAGATCTTATCAATGTCTTCTTCCGAAATGCCGATGCCTTCATCCTCGATTTCAACGACGGTGAACATATCCCGATAATATGCCCGGAAAATAAGGGTTCCCCCTATATTGGACGCCTGAATGGCATTGAGAATGACGTTCACCAGTACTTGTTTGATCTGCTGTGTATCTGCAGTTGTCTGAATTTCTCCAGCGAACTCACGAACAATACGCAGGTTTTTTTCTTTGATTTTCGGCTTAAGCAATAGCTCAATCCCTTCCATGGTCTCATTCAGCGAAAAAGTGGCAGGCTCTGATTTTTTAGGGCGAGCGTAATCGAGCAAATCGTTAATCAATGTATTAAGTCGGGTAATTTCACTAGTAACCTGTTCGGAAAAGAACTTACGGAAATCTGCGCTTGCAAATTTTTTCGGCAGTAATTGCGTATAGGTAAGGATCGCCGTTAACGGATTTCTTATCTCATGAGCGATACCCGCCACGAGTTGTCCCAATGAACGCAATCGGTCATCTTGAGCCACTTTTCTCTCAAGCTGTTTTTGTTCCGTAATATCGAAAAAATTCAACACCGCACCAACACTTTCTCCCCCCATAGTCTGAATTGGATACACGCTGTAAGTAATATGCCTTTTTTTGCTCGCATACTGAGACCACACCGTTTTCTTTTGTAAGAATACTCTCTTTTTCTCTAACGCAGCCTTAATCACCTTCTCTGGGATAAAACAGGCAATGGGCAGATCCTGAAAAGGTTTTCTAACAACATTACCGTCCAACTCCAAATATTCCATGGCCCTAACATTAATCATTGATACAAGACCTTGCTGATTCAGTGTAATTAGTGAACTGTAGGCACTGTTTAATACTTGCTGCTGAAAGTGGATGTTTTCCTCAAGTAGCAGCATCTTCTCCTCCAAGTCTTTATTCACGTGCTCAATTTGCTCGGTTCGCTTAGCTACTTCTCGTTTAAGGCTGAGATTCCACCATAAGATGAGAGAAATTACAATGAAGGTAAGAAAAAGACCAATTTCCAAATACAACAGCGTTTTGCGTAGTCGTTGAGTATTCGGCAGTATATATTCCCCGAACCACTTTTTCTCTATCTTGTCATACGTTCCATCTTTCTTTATTTGAGAAATTCCCTGATTGAAAAGTGTCAGCAACTCTTTGTTTTTCGGCATCACAGCTACAGCATAATTTGTGGTTTCAAGTGACTCACCGACAATCTTAATGAGTGATTGCTGCTCATTTTTCTGTAAGAAATATTGACCCGTAATCCGATTTCCAATGAAAGCATCCACTTTTCCGTCGATCAACGACTGAACGGCTTCTTGTTGATTATTAGTTTCCACCAATTCCAAACGATCGACCTTGCTTAATAGACCGCTGGCAACATCACCTTTTTGTACGGCTACTTTCCGGCCTTTAAGATCTTCAATTTTTCGGATATACATGTTATCTTTCAACACAAAAATCCCTTGTGAACTTGTGAAATACGGAGCAGAAAAATCATAACTTTCTTCACGTTCCTGATTGTACTTCATACCTTGAATCGCATCCACTCTTCCTGAGCGCATAGCTTGTACTGCCTCATTCCAAGGCATAGGATAGTATTCGAACCTAATGCCTGTCTCGATAGAAATGGCGTTCATTATATCCACATTAAAACCGGTATAAACTCCCGAATCGCTCAAGTATTCGAAAGGCGGAAAGTTATTATCCCCTGCAACCCTTATCACTTTTGGGGCTTCCGAATACACTGTTAAAGGAAAGAAACAGCCAAAAAAGAAAAGGAAGACGGTTATAACGGCACAGATAATATGTAAATTTCGCATCGCCTCACTCCTTTTATCTATACATACAGTTTTGTATCATGAATGTGTATATATACAATGTACAGAGACTCTATTATGATAACTTTTTAAAGTATATAAGAAAAGCTAAAGTGCATCTCATAACGCTTGAACCAAATCACTTCATACGAAGCTTGGATAATGGAGATTCTAAACATAGCAGAATGTCCAATTACAATATTGAGTGGTAAATGGTTTGTAAATAAAAAAAGGCATGCTCCCTTCTTGGGGAATCATGCCTTTATGTAAGGAAAATAGATGTTGTAGTAGGAACTACCCTACGCGTTTCTTTCAACTTCTAACTTAAATTAAATGTTTGACTGTGTATAGTATACTTATCAATTTTTTCCACGCTTGGTTCATAGCCAATTCCGGGCAATTCTGGAACCATGATTATTCCGTTTTCCACTGTAACTTCAGGGTCAATAATATCTTCTGCCCAGTAGAGGGAGGAAGCTGCGGTATCTCCAGGAAGAGTAAAGTTTGGCAGTGAAGTGATTGCAATATTATGCGCTCTTCCAATGCCTGATTCCAGCATCCCCCCACACCATAGCGGAATTTCATGTTCAAGACATAAATCATGGATTTTCTTGGATTCAGTCAAACCTCCAACACGGCCAATCTTAATATTAATAATTTTACAGCTGCCTAATTTAATTGCTTTCCTTGCATCCTCTAATGAGTGAATGCTTTCATCGAGGCAAATAGGTGTTTTTAACCTTGACTGTAAATCTGCATGGTCAATGATATCATTATAGGCAAGCGGTTGTTCTATCATCATTAAATTAAAATCATCCAAGGCGAGTAGCCGGTCAATATCTTGCAATGTATAAGCTGAATTTGCATCTGCCATGAGCGGGATTTCAGGATATACTTTTCGGACCTTGTCTATTAATTCAACATCCCAGCCCGGTTTGATTTTAAGTTTAAAACGTTTATAGCCTTCACGTAGACAAGCTTCAATCATATCTAGAGTCGAATCGATCGAGTCCTTTATTCCGATGCTTACCCCTACTTCAATTTTCTTTTTTGTTCCACCTAACACACTCGAGAGAGAAGCATTTTGCTTTTTCGCATACAAGTCCCATACAGCCCCCTCTAAAGCGGCTTTTGCCATATAATTGCCGCGAATATGGGTGAAATATTTTTCAGAGAGTTCATCCGGATGTTTGATTTCATTTTTAAGAATAATTGGAATCAGATAATCCTCGAGTATATGCCAGTTTGTTTTTAAGGTCTCTTCATTATACAGAGGGTCGAGCATCGCAACCGATTCAGCCCAACCGGAAATTCCATCATCGCTTTTGGCTTCTACAAGGATAAAATCCCTATCGTATTCCGTCCCAAAGCTAGTTGTAAAAGGTTCAAGCAAGTCCAGCTTAAGATGTCGTAGAATAACTTGTTTAATTTTCACTTGGAAATTCTCCTTTTGTGATAAAACTGTTAAAAGACACAGTCTTACCAATTTTTTATTTAATAGGCTGAAGCAGCCTGAAATTACTAAACATTATATTAATCCTTACTAGTTCATTTCCTTGTTAGCATATAAAATTGAACGGGAATTTCGGTCATGGAATTCTTTATAAAATCCGTTACCTGCCATCCTTGCTGAAATAAATCGGTAAAAATGTCCCTGGTTTTCAATCGCCATTCATTGGCCGCTTGAATATTTGTGACTCTTATTGTTCGGAAGTCCTTTGGAATGGCCACAAAAGCTGTATCACATTCTTGTTCAGGCAGCGGAAGAGTGAAAGTAGGAACAGGCACTCCCTTTTCAATGGTATCCCATTGAATAAGCGAGTTTTCTATCACAAAGTCCAGCGATATTCCCCTTCCACTAGAATCCGTTGTATCTTTTTTGCCAATATGCCATTCGACAAGGAAGCGGTCAGAAGGAATTCCACTGTTTAATAGATCATCCATTTCACCATAGCAGTTTGCGATATATGTGGCACATACCCCACCAAGCTTGGCTATATTTAAGTACCCATTAACACTTTCTAATGGATCGTAAGTCCAAGTAATAAGGGAATAGCCGAGCTTTATCGCTTCCTCACGTTGTGCTAACTTTAACTTCTCCCCTATACCTTTGTTGCGAAATTGCTCATCTATTCCTAGTATATGTGAACAAAGGTAGGCTGATTGCCCATTGAATCCCGGAAAGCTGTATTGAAATCCAATCAGCTTCCCTTCGCAATAAGCTCCTATAACCAAACCACCGTTTTTCACTGCTGTTATGGTTTGGTGTGAAGGGATTGAGTCGGTTTCTCCCCAAATGCCAGACTCTAGCTTTCTTACATCCTCTAACTCTTCAATTCTATGAAGAGAACGAATTACAATTTCCTGTGTTTTCGTCATGGTCAACCTCCTAGGAAAAGCACAAGCGCCTAGATCATCCAACATAGATGGACAAGTTAGTTCCTCAGCTGACGGCTTGTCGTGGCTAGGCACTGGAGCTATAATTTAAATAGTTTTTCTTAAAATGAAATAATTTCCTACTTTTTTTTTACAAAGAGATTATTCCACTTTACTGAAATCAGCCTCTTGCAATGGAATCATTTTTGTTCTCTTTACGATTTTATAACCTAGAAATGCCAGGAAAAATAAAGGAAGCCCGATATATGAAATTAAAATTCCATACCAGTCAATCTCAGGGCCGAAAAATGCAGAGTAATTTTGTCCCAGGATAGCCGTAACACATAAAAATGTTGCTAATATTGGACCGAATGGATACCATTTTGATACATAAGGTAAATCTTTCAAATCTCTTCCTTGTGCAATGAACGCCTTCCGGAAACGATAATGTGTAATCGAAATTCCTAACCAGGATATAAAGCCGGATAATCCTGCCGCATTTAATAACCAAGTATAAATAGTGCCTTCACCGAAAAGAGAGGTTAGAAAAGCTGCCATCCCAACGATGGTAGAAAAGTACACAGCGTTCACTGGAATGCCCCCTGAATTCACTTTTTTTAGAAATGAAGGGGCTTTTCCTTCTTTAGCCAGCACCCAAAGGACCCTGGAAGCTCCGTACATGGCGGAATTGCCCGCAGAAAGAACAGAAGTAAGAATTACCACATTCATAACGGAGGCAGCAATCGCAAGCCCTGCGTTTTGAAAAACTAGAGTGAAGGGACTTACCGCAATATCTTCAATATCCGAGCTTAACAAACGCGGATCATTATAATTGATTAAAAACCCAATCACGATTATCGCCAATACATAAAACAAGAGCAGTCTCCAGAAGATTTGCTTAATAGCCTTTGGTATATTTTTTCTAGGGTTTTCACTCTCGCCGGCAGCAATTCCCACTAACTCTGTGCCTTGAAAGGCAAACCCAACCACCATAAAGACACTTATAACGGATAAAAAGCCTCCTTTAAACGGTGCCTCTCCCTTGGTGATATTTTCAAAACCTACTGCATCCCCTCCCATGATTCCTACAATCATTAATAAACCTACTGCTATAAAAATGATAATCGTTAAAACCTTTATAATGGCAAACCAGAATTCTGATTCTCCATATCCTTTTACCGATAAAATATTCAGACCAAATATTATTGCAAGAAATAAGGCGCTCCAAATGATGCCCGGAACAGAAGGCAGCCAATATTTCATAATCAGGGAGGAAGCTGCTAATTCAAGAGCGACCACGATTGCATTGTTATACCAATAGTTCCATCCGATCGCAAATCCTAATGCCGGGTCGACAAACCTTGATGTATAGGTACTGAAAGAGCCTGTAATAGGAATAAGGGCAGCCATTTCGGCTAAACTTGTCATCAGAAAGAAAACCATGATTCCTGCAATTATATAGGCAGCTACAGCTCCTCCCGGACCAGCAGTATGAATAATGGAACCGCTTGCTAAAAATAGTCCCGTTCCAATGGTTCCGCCGATTGCAATCATGGAAAGATGCCTTGGTTTCAGCTTGCGCTCCAGTTGTTTTTCATCTGTGGCTGCTTGGCCACCAGTTTGTGATGTTTGTGCGGTATTTTCCATAAAACACCCCTTCATTAATTTTTAAAGTGAAAAATTTTATTCTCCTGCCGCCATCATTACTGTGTTAATTAAAATTTTCGTTCCATAAATAAGTGCTTCTAGATTAAATTTCATATCCGGATGGTGCAGACCAGGCGTTAAATCGCAGCCTAATCCTATCATGGTTGCTGTTATATCAGGATTTTGGGCTGTATAAAAATGAAAATCCTCTCCTCCTTGAGAAACACAGACTGGAACAACATTTTTCGTCCCAAGTATATCTCCTATTGCAATTTCAGCCAGCTTTATGGCTTTTTCATGCAAGCTCGCCGCTGGGACGAATTCCTCCGCAGACCATGAGATGGATGTTTCAGTTTGTTCCATTGTCTGGTCAATAGCTTCCTTTGTTAAGCGGTTTAGTTCATTCATAACATCATTTGACTGAGCTCTGGCATCAATTGCAAAGACAGCTGTTTCCGGGATAACGTTTGATGCTTTGTTGTTTGTTTCAAATTGAGTCATTTTGATGGAATAAGGAGTTTCGGTTTCCAGATTAATCTGCTGTAACTTTTGGACAAGCAAAGCTGCTGCCTCGATGACATTTATTCCATCTTGCGGACGGGATGCATGGGCCTGAATACCTTTGATTGTTCCCCTTATTGTTTCGGCAGAACCATGGACAATGACGGGGGAAGCTTTCATATAAGGAACCTCCGTACTGGGTCTTACATGTACCCCGAATAAATATGTAACATTCTCCAGCGCGCCATCATTGATCATTTGAAGAGCGCCTTCTCCTTTTTCTTCCGCAGGCTGAAATATAAATCGGAGAGTGTGTTTAGGCCGGATTCCGCTGGAGGCAATGGACAATGCTGTATATAAAACCATTGTGCTATGTGCATCGTGTCCACATGAATGATTGGCCTTTACAACACCATCTACTTCCTGAACAAGTGCATCCATATCAGCCCTTAATGCCACAACCTTTTTTGAGATGCCTGGAATCTCGGCAATGACTCCATAATGGCTTTGAAATGTTTTTAGGGTTATTCCCGCTTTCTTAAGACAATTAATTATATAGCTAGACGTCCTTTCCTCCTGCCAGCTTGGCTCAGCCAAAGAATGCAGGTCATGGTAGGACTTTTTCAATGATTCTTGTTGCTGATCAATATATTGATTCGGGTTCATGATGATGCGTCTCCTTTACAAGAATTTTAACTTTATTAAAAACTCATTCATTAAACACTTCATAACTTGAATATAGCCTTTCTAACTTTTGCTGATGGGTATATATCCGTTTTGCGTCTTTTTGATGTATGCCTGCAATAACCAAGTCCAATAAGCTAATAACGGAAGCGATTGAATTGGTTCCGGTCTCTGCGTTTTCTTCAGTTGTCAGTGCAATATCAGAGATGCGGCCAACAGGTGACAGGAGGCGGTCTGTAACTGAAATTAAAGAAACTCCTTGTTCTTTGGCACATTCCGCAACTTTTAATGTTTCATTCGCATATCTTGGAAAGGAAAAAACCACTACGACAGACTTGTTAGTGAGATTACAAAACTTTTCATAGAAGTCACCTGTTGGTGAACATAAACTTACATTTTCCCTTAATGAACTTAGCGTATAAGAGAACCAATAGGCGGCAGCATGGGAAATCCGATGCCCTGCAATTAATATTTGGTCAGCCTGGATCAGGACATCGACTGCTTTCCAGATATCCTGAACGTTCGTATGATCTAATAGATGTCTTAAAATATGAACTTCGTTTTCTATCACTTTAGTAAATGGATCTTGCTTATCATCAATGCGGAGAATGGAATCATTATTGGATATGTCTATTTGATTCTGGTGCAGCAGCTGTTTTTGAATCCTGGCCTGCATTCTACTAAATCCTTCAAATCCTAAGGAATAGGAAAACCGAATGACCGTCGTTTCACTAACCTCCGCTTCCCTACCAATTTGAAATGCCGTTTTAAAGGCAGCCTCATCCAAATTTTCAATCAGGTATGCGGCAACTTTTTTTTGACCTGCCGATAGATGGTCAAATTTTTCCTTTACTAATAATTTAAAAGGAAGATGTTCCAAAATATAACCCCTTTCTGATGAATTAAATACTTCTTTTCAATAAAATGATGAAGGTAATACTTCTTTGTTTTATACACTATCACAATTTTTTTAGAAATAGAAGAAGGTTTTTGATTTTTTTGATAATTGTTAATTTCAAATTTCCCTACAGTTCTTTATAAAAAAATATTCCAGTTGATTTCAGAAATTCCGCTCCCTTTCCGCCGACTGTCTGCCAAGTCTCCTCGCCGCAAGCGTCGGTGGTGTCTTGGCCACAGTTAATCGGCAGGAGTGTCGTAAATTTCTTCAATCTATTGAGGTATCATTCTATATAGTGAAAATCCATGAAGGATGACCAAGTCTTCTTTTATTACCTTGGTTTTGGATGAGATCATTCGGATTCTCCAGACTATAGACAAATTCGAAGAAACGCCAGTTTGCCTACAATTTTTTTCTATAAAACATTCCAGTTGATTGGAACGGAAGGTACGAGACTCCTGCTTAGAAAAGCGCGTCCAACGGAGACCCCGCAGGCGCAAAGAGCGCCGAGGGCGGACCGCCCGCGGAAAGCGAGTGCCTGGAGTGGAAATCAATGTTCTGATTTTACAAACAATCAAATAAAACATTCCAGTTGATTTCAGATAATCCGCTCCCTTCTTCATTGTTTAATTACTTTATTTGTAAAGTTGACAACTTCATTGACATCTAATATCAAGAAATATGTTAGAATATTCTGTATTGTAGTTTCAACTTTTTCAAGGGGGGCAATTCAATGGGGAAATCACTTAAAGGACACGAACTTTTACAAGTTATAACGGAGGGGAAACAACCTCCGAATTGTGATCTAACGTTACAGATAGAAGCAAATTATGCCCATGATGGAATTGCAAGGGGAGTATGGAAAGTAGATGAAAAATTCATCAACGGAAATGGTGTTGCTATGGGTGGATTTGTCACTTCTGCAGCAGATATTATAATGGCTTATGCGATATCATCTAAATTAAGTATCGGACAATCCTTCGCATCCATTGATTTACATACTACCTTTCATCGACCAGTAAGATTAGGAGACGTACAGGTTGAAGCAAAAGTAGACCGAATCGGAAAAAAAACAGCTTATGTACTCGCAGATTTATTTCAAAATGATAAAAAGGTGGCAAGCGTTGTGTCATCAGTTATGGTCCTTTAAACATGATAAAAAAGCATGTTGCACAAAAAAGCCCGTCGTAACATGCTTCTTTCATTTAGACAATTCGATAAAATCAAGAACGTCCACAAGATTCACCGCTTCGCCAAATCACATTAATGTAATTTCCATTTTATATTTTCTTTGGGCAGACACAGCATCAAACAAACCATCGCAGCACAGGGCTTTTGAGATCCATGGTGAATAGACCATAATCAATGACAACCATTTCATCATTCTCGTTATATCCGACATTATCTAAACGCAAATCTATTGGTATAATACCGTACCTCAGGAATTTTAATTCCAATTTGATCAGTTTCGTATATTCCTTGATTGCAAACGGCACTTTCGTGTCCACCTTCTTCATGATAATCCAGCCCGTCCCATGCTCCTTAACCGGACATAAATACTTTTTGACTTCCTCATTACAGTTATTATATAAATAGGCTTCATTTGCATTGCTTATTAAGCCTACTTCTGAAAATGCCACTTTTAATATATAGCCATTATTTAAATCATAGACGACCCGGTTAAATCCATGCCCAATGATTTTATACTTGAACTTTAGCGTTTTTCTGGCAGTAGACATTTTTTGTCCAACTGTTTTATAAAATTGGAATATCCCTATTTGAGATATCCAGGACTCTATGGCTTTTATCTCTTGCCGGGACAGCATTGTACTTTTATTCGGCTGATGTATCCTTTCCTCACCATTGTCAAATGGCCACATTCCCTAAACGTCTCCTTTTTAAAAATTTGTTAATAGAGAGATGGGGTTCCTTGGATGAAAAAACAATAGAAGAATAAATGCATGTTCTCAGTTTTTCAAGATTTCCCCTTCGTTATATGATATGTCTTTATTATAAAAAGGCTTGTACTATAGCTGAGGATTAAGAACCAAAATGCCCCATTGTAGGATCCTGTAAGGGTGATGATAAAGTCCATGACAAGAGGTGATATGAAACCTGCTACCTATGCTCCCATATTAATTACTCTCATTGCGGAACCGATAACCTTTTTAGACATGATTTTATGCGGCAAAGCAAAAGCAACTGTAAAGGCAAAGCTTTTAAAGACCATACAAAGATTCAAATATACCATTGCAGCTACTAAGGAGGTCGATGTAAACATCAAATATAGGAATATCCCTGACATAAGCATGCCAAATGCTGCTGGGCGAAATTTGAGAAAACATGTCTATTTTCCACATATCTCGACTGTAACACCCCTATTTCCTCCATCACCACTAACCGGGGATATAATTAATCCATCGCATATTTTTGGCTAAATTAATAAAAGGGTTGATTTAAAAGATTCAAATGGAGGTGCTATGCTATTTTAATGATAATTAGAATTACTGAAGAGACATAGGGGAACAAGATTTTTTTAAATAAAACCTAACTATTTACTAGTGAAATATAATATTTTTCACATTAAAAATAACTTGGAAAAATATCTCCAAGCTCATTTGTTTTACTGTCATAATGAAAATAATACCAAATAATCACTTTAACTAAATCCCGTGTTTTAAACTACCTTTTTCCAGTTGGCCACATTTGCTTTATTTTGAAAAGGACTTTTTCTATTAATATAAAATATTAATAGGAAAATACCTAACCAAACAGCTGCAATCCTCTGGCTGCTTCAATGTTAAAGAGTATACAGGGCTATATATTGCGTAAGATATTTTGATAATCATATCTTATATCATTGGAAATAAGGTACCAATCGAAAGAACTGAAAACATCAGTTCTTACTGGGGAAATTAATGCTTTCTTTGCATAAAAAATGCCTGATTCCATAACATTAGAATCAGACATTTTATAAAACTATTAAAGTTAAGGTAAAACTGTGCTCCTTTTTTACATCTCATACAGCGTAGACACCTTCAATTTTCGTTCTATAGTCATAAGCTCTTTCAATTTTTCGTTTCCATGGTTTTAAGTTAAATACGAGTAGCACGATCACAAAAACTTAATGGAATTTACCAGTTAATCTAAAACCAACTTCTGCAACTAGAGTTGATAATAAAAATGTTCCTGTATATACTACTAGAGATATAACAACTATTCGCCAGCCTAATTTTTTAAATTCTTTCAAATCTTTCCCGAAAGAAAGGCCAGCATAAGCCAAAATAGGGGTCGCCAAGGCCATAAAATTAACTTGTTCTGTTACTTTTATGATTGATGCGTTTCCTGGAAAAATCGGTGTTGTAATCAATAAGGCTAACATAGAAACCCAAATAACAATTGGTAGTTTAATAGGGGAGATTTTTGCGAAAAAGAACCCTAATATCGTTACTGCAACAATGATCATCATACCTGGTAATGCGTCAATTGGTGAAACATTGTATCCAACCCAATTTCCCATAATAGCTATTATTCCAATAATTATAAAAGTCAATATTTTATCTTTCATTTAAAATCTCCCCTTTAAGTCCTATGCTCCAATATTTTTCATTTGATCTTTTTTTGACTTTCGCCCTAAAATAGGCTCAAATTTTTTGTATAAATAGTTTGTAAAAGGAAGAGAAAAGAATACACATATATATGTTCCTAAAATTGTTGTAATTAAGTTTGCAGCACCAGCAAAAACTGCGATATCCTTTGCGGATTCTGGGAATATAACAGCTAATGCTCCTGACATGGCAGCCATCATACTACCTGAACCTACTCCCGCACCCATTGCTAGTGAAATTGGATGAAACCAACCTGTTTGAGCCAAAAAACTCGCTAACACTGACAGATATAAAGCCCCAAACAAAGTACCACAAACATATACGCCTAGTGCTCCCCGTCCTTCTGGTGAATCCGAGCCATATTTTTCAGCAATAATGGCTAAGTTAGGTTCTCTATCGATTGAAAAAGTAGCACCGACTGCTTCTCTTTTCATTCCGAGTAATAAAGCAATTGGTAAACCTAATAGGATTGTCCCTGCGAAATGTCCCACTTCTTGTAATCCTAAAGAAAGCCCAGCATCAAATATCTTCGGCAATGAAGGCCCCATTAACATTCCCAATTTGGCTACAAAAAGCATGAATGAAATTCCTAAAATATTGGCCGCTACATTCATTTCCTTCATTTTTAAAATTTTTAAAGAAGGTAAACTAATAATGGCTCCGATAATTAATGCATACAACATTGGAAATAATGCAATGGCTCCAATCCCGATGTTAAACGTTTTTACGCCAATAAATTCTGTAACACAGACTAATATCAAAACAAATAAATGAATTTTCCAATTACGCAGAGAATTTCCTTGCACTTTATTACACTCCTTTTCTCCAAATTATGCTGATTCTAAAAAGGAAAACCAACACTATTATTGCTTATTATTTTTTACTTATTGAATTTTTTCAGTAGTATTTATAGCTAGGCCTACAATAAGGGAAATCCCTTGGATCATCGCTTTTTCATCTGGTAAAAATACATCACTATGCAGCTTCATCGGATCCTCTGGGTTTTCTCCTACTCCTAAGAAGACAAATGTACCCGGGACTTTTTCTAAATAGAAAGCAAAATCTTCACTTGCCATACTTGGTTTTGTCAACCATTGCACTGAGTTTTCTCCAAATAAATCAGTAGCAATAGCAGCAGCATGTTCATTAAATTTTGAATCATTCATTGTAACAGGATACCCCACTGTAAAGTTATAGTTTATTTCAACTTCTAATTTAAGTGCGGAAGCTACTCCTTCGATAATTCGTCGAATACTTGCAGCCACTTCCTTACGAGTGTTCGCATTAAGCGTTCGTACAGTTCCTTTAAAACTAGCTTTTTCAGGAATAATATTATAGCCATCTCCTGCTTCAATTGTTCCGATTGTAATAACAACAGAATCTACCGGATCTGTTTCTCTGCTAACAATTGTTTGTAGTGCTGTTACAACATGAGCAGCACCCACAATAGCATCTACTCCTTGATGCGGTGCTGCCCCATGACCTTGTTTACCTTTTAATACAACATCAAAAGAATCCATACTTGCCATTATCGCACCATTTCTAAAACCATATGTTCCAGAAGCTAATTCAGGCCAAACATGAAAAGCAAAAGCATGGTCAACGGGAGGGTTGTTTAATACTCCTTCCTCAACCATCATTATTCCTCCGCCCTTCATCTCTTCAGCAGGTTGAAAAATGAATTTTATTGTACCCGCAATATGTTGCTTATTTTGAGATAAAATATTAGCGGCAGATAGTAACATTGCGGTATGCATATCATGTCCGCAAGCATGCATAACCCCAGGATTTTTAGATTTGTAGCTTACATCCGTTTTCTCCTGGATAGGTAAAGCATCAATATCAGCTCGTAATGCAAGCACAGGCCCCTCATTATCTCCACGAAGAATACCCACAACTCCTGTCTTAGCTACTCCGGTTGTCACTTCAATTCCAAGCTCTTTTAAATAATTCGCAATAATTTCAGCCGTTTTATGCTCTTCAAATCCTAGTTCAGGATTTTCATGGATCATTCTTCTTAATCTCACAGCTTCTTCATATATTCTAGATGTTTGCTCTACTATTTCAGTTAACTTAATTGAATTTGACATTTTTTTGATACTCATCATCATTCATCCCCTAAAGAAAAATTAACACAAAATATTCTAACTATAATAATATTATTTTAGTTAGAAAAACTTTCATTATAATAAAAAAATGATTTTTTCGAAAAAACCTTATATTTTGATAATTCTTAATAGATATTATTATACTACCATTTCAAATATTGACTGTAAATATTGAAAATACAAAAAAAACATTATTCGCTAGCGAGTGTTCAAAAAGGAGAATAAAAGAGCCAGATGTTCGAGGAACAATCGTCTCGAGGGCCGGAACATATCATCAAAAGTTAGACATTTTAATTAAATAAGAAGCCTTGAGGACATGAACCCGGAAATCTACCGGGCTCCTGCCTTTTAATTTCTTCAAATACCCAATCCCACCATTTGCAAAAAAATGGTATATTATACTTTGACATCAATGGTTTACAACAAGGAGTGATGAAGTATCCGTAAAAGATGGATCATTTCAACGATTGTTGGATTATTTCTTATTTGTTTAAGTGTAATTACCTTCAATTATTTCGAGAGTGATAAAACTGAAAAAGGGAAAAATGCGGAAGCCAAGGAATCCAAAATTCCTGAAGTGCAGGAATATGGCGGGACCCATCTTGAAAAAGTTGGCGATAAGGTTCGCCAAAAAAATTGGGGAACATTCACATTACTAGAATCGAAGTCTATTAATAAGTCATTTGAATTGGCACCCATGGTCATCACAATCAAGGATATCCGCAGGATTCAATTATCTTCACTCACAGATGAAGTAAAGGATGAGCTCAAGCCCTATACGGGATTGAGTTTTGATGAGGCTTATTCGGTATACTATAAAGAGAATTTATCCATGGAGGAAATCGATCAACAGGCTGCGTTATCTAAAACGGATATTGATGAAGAGGTTTCTTATCTAGAAATAACTTATTCTGTTGAAAATAAAGATTCGAAGGAACTTCAGTTCTTCAGCATGGAAAATGTTACTTTCAATGATGATCTTACATATGATGTGCCTTCTAAAAATTTCATCCATTTTGGAGATACTTTTATGGGGACAAAAAAAGTAAGTCGATCAGATTACCAACCAGGAGAAACAAGAAAAGGCACAATTGGCTTATTGGTTGATCCCGATGAAAACTTCGAGCGGCTCGATTCCTTTTCATTCACTACTGATGATATAGCGGATGGTGAGTCCCATGAATTATTGGTGGATGGGACTTCATTTGAAATTCCCCTAAAAGGAAAGTAGTTTTATAGACTATAAAGATATGATAGAAAACCCTAAATAAGGGGAACCTCGAAAAAAGGTTTCACTTATTTAGGGTTTCATATGAACTCCCAAACTATAACTGATATGCTTATCTCTCCCCGGCAGTAGTGCTCTGCGTTCCCTCCTCCATCAATATTCTACGCAATATTTTCCCAACAGCTGATTTTGGCAGTTGTTCCCTGAACTCAAAACTTCGCGGCACTTTATATCTGGCCAGTCGTTGCACGCAAAACTCCCTGATTTCCTGCTCCGGGACTGACTTTCCTTTCTTTAAGACAATGGCCGCTTTTACCGTTTCCCCACGGTAAGAATCCGGAACCCCATATACACATGTCTCTTTTACGGCTGGATGCTGATAAATAATATCTTCAACTTCGATTGGATAAACATTATAACCGCTTGCAATGATCATATCTTTCTTCCTGCCTACGATATAAAAATATCCTTCTTCATCCATCGTCGCGATATCCCCAGTGTAAAGCCATCCATCCCGTAAAGCCGTTGCCGTTTCCTCTGGATTTTTCCAATATCCCTTCATTACTTGCGGACCTTTAATGATCAGTTCGCCAATCTCGCCTGCTGGCAATTCATCAATGCCTGTTTTCAGATCGATGATTTTAGCATCGGTATTAGGATAAGGAATTCCGATACTTCCTGGTTTTTTCTGACCTATAACTGGATTGCGGTGGGTAGTGGGTGAAGTTTCCGACATTCCAAATCCTTCTAATATTGTAACCCGTAATTTTCTTTCAAACTGATGAATGATTTCTATCGGGAGCGGAGCTGAACCACAGCTGCAGTACTTAAAACAGCTTAAGTCGTCCGCCGTTAAATCCGGGTGGTTCAGTAAAGCAATATACATGGTCGGGACACCAGGAAAAATGGTTGGCCGATGTTTACGAATCAAATCTACCACCTTGTTTATTTCAAATTTCTCTAAGGTGATATAAGTTGATCCGGCATAAATAGCACTATTCAATCGCCCATTACCAAACACATGGAATAGTGGGGTCAATCCAAGCATCCGTTCGCCAGGCCTTTGGAGTTTAAGGGCATTTGCCGTGAAGGCAAAGTCTTGATATACATTAGCGATCAAATTAAAATGCGTGAGCATGACCCCTTTTGATTTTCCTGTAGTCCCCCCAGTATATTGAAGTACAGCCACAGCTTTCTTGGGATCGATAGCCAGAGCAGGAAGTTCCATATCTTTCCTTGATAAATCCGTTCCAGCTTCCATTAATTGTTCGGCAGATATGAACGTTAACCTTTCAGAGAAACTTGTTAGCACTAATTTTCCCCGTTGTTCCTCACGTCCAATGAACCATTCTGCTTCTGAATCCCGTAATATATAATCCAATTCACTCGACTGATACAGTGGGTTCACTTGAACGACCACACCTCCCAAACGATGAATGGCATAATAGGCAATGATATATTCTAGACAATTTGGCAGCATGATTGCTATACGATCGCCTTTTTGAAATCCACGGTTGTATAGATTCACAGCAACACGATCTGAGGCACTCTTCAACTCCATATATGTCATTTCCCGCTCCCCATCTATTACGGCTTTGCAGGTTGGGTAATGTCGGGCTGAACGTTCCAGGAGCCCAGATAATGACAATAACGGAATGTCAATTTCAGCAGGAGTTTCTTTCGGATAAAATCCATGCCAGTTTCTAGTCAATTTTTTTCACACCTCATTCTTTTCTAATAAAATGGAACATAGGCAAGCCAACTTTGATCATCCTTGCCTCATTTTTCACGAATGATTTTAAAAATTCCTGTTCCCTTTGCAATGATGTTGCCTTCAGTATCTTTTATTTCTCCTTCAGTAAAGGCAATTTTGTATCCTTTTTGAAGGACTTTTGCTTCAGCAAATAATTCCCCGCTCGATATGCTGGCTAAATAATGTACAGTTAAACTTGTCGTCACGACTTTAGATTTGGTAACGGATCGAGTCACCATTCCTAGTATGGTATCCAGCATGGTAGCATGAATGCCCCCGTGAAGTGTTCCATTAACATTAAGTAAATGTTCTTCAATGTTTAACTTTATAGTTACATTCCCTTCTTCAAACCGAATGATTTCAAACCCTATATGTGAAAAGAATGCACTACTTTCGAATTGATTCCGAATATCCTCCACTTCAACAGGCAATCTTCCTCCCCCTCACTTTTACACGATTAAACTTATATACGGAAAGGAGCAGAAACGTATGGGGTTTCCACTCCTTTATCGTTGGCCTATACCGTTTCAATCATGATAGCCATTCCTTGTCCGCCGCCAACACAAAGTGTAGCAACTCCATATCTTTCTTTTCTGCGAATCATTTCATATATTAGCGTTGTCACGATCCGGGCGCCAGTCGAACCGACTGGGTGCCCAAGTGCAATGGCTCCCCCATTTACATTAACCTTGTTTTCATCTAACGATAAATCCCTGATTACTGCCAATGCCTGTGAAGCGAACGCCTCATTTAATTCGAAAAGCCCAATTTCCTCTACTTTTTTCCCGGTGCGCTCCATAAGTTTTCCGACGGCTGGTACTGGACCAATTCCCATCACTTCAGGAGGAACTCCCGCAGTCGCCCAATCGACAATCTTTGCGATTGGCTGTACTTGTAACCGTTTCGCTTCACTGGCTTTCATTAATACCAATGCAGCAGCCCCGTCATTACGGCCACAAGCATTCCCTGCAGTGACGGTTCCGTTTTCCCTGAATGCCGGTTTTAAGCTTGCAAGCTTTTCCATCGTGGTTTCCGGGCGTGGATATTCATCCGTTTCAACGGTAACCGTACTTTTCCTGTCAGAGACCTGGACAGGAACGATCTCATCCTTGAACTTTCCTTCTTCTATCGCTCGCGCCGCTCTTCGTTGACTTTCCACTGAAAAGGCATCTTGTTCTTCCCTGGAAATGTTGTATCGCTGTGCGACATTTTCAGCGGTGATTCCCATCCCTAAACTTTTTCCATAAATTTCTTGTGGTTGCTGTCCAGCTTCAGTATTAGAATCCACTAGTTTAGTCCGGTCTCCCCCAAAACGCGCACTTCTTAAATAAAGCGGTGCGCGGCTCATACTTTCCGTACCGCCGGCAACAACTATATTTGCTTGACCTGAGCTTATCTGCTGTGCTGCTGAGGTGATGGCCTGCATTCCTGATGCACATAACCGGTTTACCGTAAAAGCCGGTGCAGAATCGGGGATCCCTGAGCGCAGTGCTGCCACTCTCGCAACATTCGAGGATTCGGTCGTTTGCCTAACCTCCCCGAAAATGACTTCATCTACTTGTTCAGCTGCAATATTCGCCCGCTTGATCGCTTCTTTAATGGCAATGCTCGCCAAATGACCGGAACTAATCTCTTTAAATGCTCCACCATACCTTCCAATTGGTGTTCGTACAGCACTCACGATCACGATATCTTCTCCCATTTCGTTCCTCCCCCTTAAAAATCCAGATACATGGGCAAAAGACTACCTGCCCGAATAAAACAGTAAACACTTAACACTCTTCCAGGACATTCCTTGCAATGATTAAACGTTGGATTTCATTCGTTCCTTCATAGATCTTCGTTATGCGGGCATCCCGATAAAAACGTTCAACTGGATATTCAGCCATATATCCCATTCCGCCATGAATTTGAACCGCTTTATCCGCCACCCGATTAAAAACGTCTGAAGCGAACAGTTTTGCCATTGATGCTTCCTTGATCACTTTTTTTCCTTCATCAATCTTTTGCGCCGCCATCATCGTCAATGCTCTTGCGGCTTCCGTTTCGGTTGCCATATCAGCAAGCATCCATTGAATCGCTTGGTTGTCCGCGATTGGTTTACCGAATTGAATGCGCTCTTTTGCATATTTAGCTGACAATTCAATTAATTTCCCGCTTGATCCCACTGCTCTTGCAGCCAATCCTACACGCCCTTCACCTAAAATTTTAAGGGCAGAGATATATCCCATTCCAACTTCGCCGATAACATTTTCTTCAGGTATGATACAATCCTCGAAAATGACCTGTGAGGTATATGATCCTCTTAACCCCATTTTTTTGTCCTTTTTGCCGACAATTAAACCAGGAAAATCTCTTTCTACTAAAAAAGCAGTAATCCCTCCCTTTGCCCCTTTATCTTTATCCGTTAAAGCGAATACTGTATAAACATCAGCTATCGGCCCATTAGTGATGAAATGTTTCGTCCCGTTCATCACCCAGTAATCACCCTTCTTTTCTGCACTTGTTGCCAAATTGGTTGCATCCGATCCGGCTCCAGGTTCAGATAAAGCAAAGGCGCCAATTTTCGTGCCTGCTGCCATTTCAGGCAAGTATTTATTTTTCAAATGTTCGGATGCAAGCTTAACCAGACCTGTACTTCCAATCCCTGTGTGAGCGCTTATTAATGAAACAAAACCATTATGGGTCCTTCCTAACTGCTCTAATACGGTAGCTTTTCCCACCGTATTTAAGCCAATTCCACCGTATTGTTCAGGAATGCTTATCCCGAATAAGCCAAGGTCTTTTGCTTTTTCCACCAAATGCTCCGGGATGGCATCTTCTTCTTCAATTTGTATGGCGTAGGGCTCCACTTCCCTTTCAACAAAATTACGGATCATTTCCTTCATTTGCTGCATTTCCTTGGTTAAAGTGATTGTCATGAGTTTATTCCTCCTTAGGTCTGTTCAAGTATAGTAGCCATTGACAAGTTTTCTTCTTATGGAATATAGGGCTTAATGCTGTGTCTTCTAATCATTTAATGGAATTCATTGTATTCTGGTAAATTAGAGTCCTCACTCATACAAAATCAGGCTTCACGTTCAATTATCGTAGCAATTCCCTGTCCGCCTCCAATGCAAGCTGTAATAAGAGCAAATCTTCCGGCTGAACGCTTCAATTCATATACCGCTTTCGTCATGAGGATGGCACCCGTCGCACCTAATGGGTGTCCGTGTGCAATGGCTCCCCCGTTCACATTCACTCTTGCGGGATTCATATCAAGCTCCCTATTACAAGCAATGACTTGAGCGGCGAAGGCTTCATTAATTTCAATAATGTCCATTTCATTTAAGGAAAGCCCTGATTTCTCCATTACCTTTTTTATAGCAGGAACAGGTCCTATGCCCATATAATTTGGATCTACCCCTGCAACGGCCTGGGCCCTAATCGTCGCTAAAGGCTTAATCCCCAATTCCGCCGCTTTTTCCCTCGACATTATGACCAAGGCTGACGCGGCATCATTCAATCCCGAACTATTGCCTGCAGTTACGGACCCGCCTTCTAAAAACGCAGGAGATAATTTGGCTAGCCCTTCTTTCGTTATTTTCGGTCGTGGATGTTCATCCAATTTAAATTCGATTTCGTCACCTTTTCTGACGGGAATGTAAATTGGCGCAATTTGCTCATTGAAACGGCCCTCTTCAACGGCTCTGGCCATATTTTTTTGACTTTGTAGAGCGAATTCATCTTGTTCTTCCCTACTGACCTCATATTTTTCCGCTAAGTTTTCAGCCGTGATTCCCATTGGGGGATCGCCAATCTCTTTTGGGGACAACCGGGACTTTCTGAACTGCGGTGGCTTTGCACTATATGCTTTTTCCGGACGATCCATCAAGTATGGCGCCCTGCTCATGCTCTCGACCCCACCGGCGATATAGACATCGCCTTCGCCTGACCGAATCGCTTGTGCAGCTAAGTTGACAGCATTTATTCCCGATCCGCATTGACGGTCGACAGTCAGTCCCGGAAGATGAATCGAGAGACCAGTTTCCAGAGCAGTTAACCTGGCTATGTTTCCACCCCCGCTTAACACATTCCCCATGATGACATCATCTATCATTCTAGGTTCGACATTCGCTCGTTTTATGGCTTCTTTCATCACTTCTGCCCCAAAAATGTGGGCTGGAACCGATGCAAGTGCTCCTCCCTGTTTTCCAATTGCTGTTCGAACTGCAGAAACTATGACGGCATCTCTATTCATTTCCCCATCCGCTCCTTTTCCTTTTATTCACACCATTTTGTGCAGGCATTCCTTCATTTCACTAGTTTCATTGAATGTAAGCAGGTTAGACCATGCTTATGAGGACTTAAGATCAAAGTCATCCGAACTTTTATTTTTATGATTCCCTTTTAATTTGGCAGGTTTTACGAATATCGCAAACAGGATGCCAAAAGCCAGGACAAGGATGGCCATGAACAATATCGATAAGTTATAACCCAATAGTTGATTTCCTCCAGCTAAACTTATGATATAGCCAGTTAACAGAGGTGCAATAATGCCTGCTATATTCCCTGAAGATGTTAAGATGCTTGTCATCAATCCCCCCCGCTCTTGCATTTCATTGATCATGATCGTTGGTCCTATCGGTAAAATGGCATATGTAAGACCCTTTGCTAAACACATGGCGACTATCACCCAGATTGGATTATGAAACACCATGATTGAGGAAAAGAACAATGCACCAAGAATCATAGCGCCCGCGACGACAAATACCCTCGATGACCGCCAATTCTGATTCTTCTTGAATAAATAATCAGACACCATCGATACACCCATATAAATACATACGGAAACGACTCCAATTACCGCAACGCTGGTTCCCATCTGACCGGGAGTCATTTTTATGGCCTCCACTAAATAAATCGGGAGCCAAACAGAAAACCAAACAACTAAAATATACGTTGAAAAATAAGCGAGTGTAGTAAACAAAGCAGTAGGTGAAGCCAGTAACAACAAAAAGTCTTTCACTTTTATTTTTTCTAGTCTTGGTTTCTTTTTCTTTTGTACATTTTCATATACTTCAACTGGATTTTCCTTTGTTAAAAATTGAAAGAGGAAGAACCAAACAAGGCTTGCTGCACCAAGAGCGGCAAAGGCAGCCTTCCAGCCGAATATCGTAATTAAGGAAACGAGGATCGGTGCCACAATCATCGCACCAACTGTTCCTCCGCCAACCACTACCGAATTGGCAAATCCTTTCAGCTTCGGCGGAAACCACTTATCGGCATGACTGTAAGCAATTGGGCTATACGGCCCTTCGAATGCGCCCAGTAAAATCCTGTATAGAATTAAAAAAGGAAGAGCGGTAATGGCTAAAACCCCGAATTGCAAAACTGTCCATGTCAGCATGATGAAGCCCAGTACTTTTTTAGCCCCCAGCCGATCAGCCCATGCTGCCCCAAAAATACCTGTTACTGGGTAGAGCCAATAATAACTGCTTCCAACAAGGCCCCACTCCGCATAGGAAAGATCGAATTCCTTCATGATAGGAACCGCTGCGAGACCCACGATAGATTTATCTGCAAAATTGATGACGGCCCCAAAGAATAATAGAATGAGAACAACCCAACGCATATGAATCCCTCCTCTTCTTTATTTTTGTATACAAATTCGTATACCATCCAACGTAGAGTTGATCATAAATGGTTGGATGAGCTAACCACATTCCCTATCTTTCATTCCTTTTCCAATTCTTCTTTAACTAACAATCTTTTTAATAGTTTCCCCACTGTATTTCGCGGAAGTTCTTTTCTCAATTCAAATACTTTTGGTACCTTATAAGGCGTCAATTGGGAATAACAATATCCTTCTATTTCTTCAAGATCCACGGAAGCGCTTTCTTTAGGTACGATGAACGCTTTCACAATTTCGCCTTTTTCTTTATGGGGGATGCCCACCACAGCTGCCTCTTTAATTGCCGGATGTTCATACAGAACTCCCTCTACCTCCTGAGGGTAAATATTGAATCCGCCGACGATGATCATTTCTTTTTTTCTGCCGACTATATAGAAATATCCTTCGTCATCCATCACAGCAAGATCGCCAGTATATAGCCAGTCATTCTGTAAGGCCTTTTTGGTTTCGGCTTCGTTATTCCAATAACCCTTCATGATTTGGGGGCCTTTTATAAGCAACTCCCCGACGCTTGTGTTAGGCACTTCATTATTTTCATCATCAATGATCATACAGTCCGTGCCAGGAAAAGGGATGCCAATGCTTCCTATTTTTCTTTTTCCAAAAGGCGGATTACGATGAGTGGAAGGTGAAGCCTCCGACAAACCGAAACCTTCTCCGATTTTGGCACCTGTCAGCTCCTCAAATCGCTTAATTACTTCAACCGGCAGGGGCGCCGATCCACAAGAGCAACTTTTTAAACAATTCAGTCCATAGTTTTCAATTCCAGGATGATTGACGAATGCATTGTACATCTTAGGAACTCCTGGAAAGAAAGTCGGACGATACTTTTTTATTTTTGCAAGTACATCTTGAAGTTCGAATTTAGGAAATAAGAGGATGGCAGCTCCAATATAGATACCTAGATTCATTGCACTTGTCATTGCATAAACATGGTAAAGAGGCGTAGCTGCCAAAACGATTTCTTCGCCAGGTTTCAAGGAATCCCCATACATTTCAAAGCTCTGCACGACATTTGAGGTTAAATTATGGTGAGTAAGCATGACACCCTTCATCTTCCCTGTGGTGCCGCCAGTATATTGGATGACTGCAGTATCTTCATGCGGGCTTATCATTTCGGGCTTCCTAATAGCCTCCCCAGTTTCAATCATCGCTTGAAGGGAATAAGAACCATTTTGATTATTTTCCGTGCCAATGCAAACATCAAATTCATATATCGTTTTCGTTTCTTCGATTGTATTTGCGGCCGTTTCGTCAAATACAATATTCTTGGTATCCGAGTCTATTAAAATTTGCAATAGTTCCCGTGGTTTATACATGGGATTAATTTGTACAACTAACAGACCTAGTGCCTGGGCAGCGTAATAACTGATAATGAAATAAGGGTGGTTTGCCATCATCAGACCAATCCGTTCACCTTTAACAAAGCCCATTTCTCTCCAAGTACCTGCAAGTTTGTCTACCTGCATTTTTAGATTCTTATAATCCATTGACTCGTCTTCATAAATGATGGCTGTATGGTGTGGAAACTTACTTACTGTTATATCAAGCAGTGAATAGACGGATATTTCCGGTAGCTTCATAGAGTTCATTCTTTCAACATACCACTGCTCCCATGGTTTATTTATCGTTTTTCGCACCATTATCCCTCCACATATAAACGAATTTCTATCGTGCATGTTTGATTTATATTATTATTATGATTATGCAACTTGCATGCCAAGTCCTATTCTTGTGTAAAATCGCTTAGTATTAAGATCAGTCAATTCATAAATGAATTTTATTCACATATAATGCCTATCTGTAGAGGATTCATCGAAATACCAATAATTCATTATTGAATTTTTACAGACACTGGTTGGTTTTCAATCGATGGTGAAAAGTAGTTTATTACCATATTATAGATTATACTTACTCACAAATCGTGATTTTGATTTTATCCATGGTGTATTATAAAATTTGAAAAGCCCTTCCAGCTAAGGATGGGCAAGTGCAGCATTTATTGAAACTTGGCTTACGAGTAAAAAAATATAAAATCTATAGCTCAACTTCCATTCCAAGATTTTTTAGCTTTTGCGCATTCGTAGACTGATTTTTCCAGCGCTGAATTCAAGAATCCATCCAAGCCACATAACTGGTTCAATCGATCGGACCATCCTGTAAAGATCTAGATATCTCGTTCTTTAAGTCCATTATCCCAACATGGCTTGAAGTTGTCGTTCTTCATGTTGATCCTTGCAACTAACTTATATGTATCCCAATTTACGAACAACCATTTTTTACACCTCTCCATGTTAATTCTATCTCTTATTCTATCAAACCGTTCGTAAATGTATCTGTAAGACAAAGAACGTCCGTAAATGTTTTTTACACTTTTAAGAACAGGGTATACTCATAGCAAATCAGCAAAGGCATTTGGGGAATTGGAGTTTGTTTTTTCAAGCATAAAAGTATTAGCCATTATTCTGTTTATCGTAGTTGGCGGTGCTGCAATATTTATATGAAAGGTGGATAAGAGTCACCGTTTTTCTCCGACTTTTTCAATGAAGGCCTCTTTCCAAATGGAATATCAGCCTTACTTATTATGGTGATTACCGTGAACTTTTCGTTCCAGGGCACAGAGTTAATCGGAATCGCAGCAGGAGAAAGTGAAAACCCAGAAAAGGTCATACCTAAATCTATCAAACAAACCGTTTGGCGAAATCTTTTCTTCTTTGTGCTTTCAGTCACTGTACTCTCAGGGATGATTCCAAGGGAAAAAGCAAGAATCGTTAAAAGTCCATTCGTTGTTGTACTAGATAGTATTGAGGTCACTATGCCGCTGACATTATGAACTTTATCATTCTTACGGCTCAAACTCCGGCCTTTATGCGGCGACACGTATGCTGTACTAGCTTTCTAGAGAAGGTATGGTAAGTCCAAAGCTCGGTATGGTAAATAAGAGAGGGATTCCATTAAATGCCTTATTTATCACCCTTGCAATAGCCGGGTTGTCTTTACTTTCAAGTGTAGTAGCTGCAAAAACAATGTTTGTCTTTCTTCTCTCCCTTGCAGGATTAGGAGCACAAAATTGGCTGGATAGCCATTTCGGCCTCACTTCTTGCCTTTAGAAGATTATATATCCGTCAGGGTGGAAAGGTAGAAAATTTAAAGTACCACTTTATCCATTCATCCCCATACTTGCTTTAATAACAAACTGTATCGTCTTGATTAGTCTAGCATTTGTTCCCGAGCAGCGAATGACCCTTTATTGCTGAGGAGCATTTTTCTTTGGTTGCTATTCCGTTTATCACTTTAAGGTGAAGAAAAACAAGCAGGTAAATACACCTCAACAGGAAGTGCAATTAAATTCGGGTAAAAAAATGGTCATCTAATCTTGTAAGGATTGTCCAGGTAAAAGAGAAAAACAATGAAAAGCAACCTTTGAATAATACGATTAACCCATTTTATACTACGAATTCTAATAAAACCGATGCGACAGTAAAAACTAAAAACCTAACCTTTTCATAATTTATTTAATAGCCGCTTTAATTTCCTTACCTGATTTAAAAGCAGGAACTATGAAAGCCGCAATTTGTATTTCTTATCCTAATTATGTATTTCTACCAGTTAGATCTGTCGGTCGCGCACTTCAAAGGTATCAAATCCAATTAATTTGTTTTTCGCCTCTTTAGCGAGCGTATTTGGAGATCGTTTCAAATTATGTATCTACGAGAACTTAAAATAAAAAAGACTAAGAAAAACTAACCTGCCGCATAGTTGCATAAGAAAAAGGCTGCCCAGCAACTCCCTAATTGAAGTAAAGCACCCTCTAGCTGATGAAGGAACTAAACTGCATAATTTATTTAAGTAATTTTATTAAAGAAAATTTGGTTGAATATACACAGCTAAATCCTTTTTGTGAAAGTGGTAGATAGGTGCAAAAATATATTGCTATCTCCAAACAAAAAATTATTCATGCAAAAAAAATTGGCAGTCTAAAGTCGCTAATACTCTTTGAATTCTGCGAGTTACAGGTTGGCACGATACTTGCATTGTGAATTAATATAGATTTAAAAACTTAGGAGGTACACAAATTATGTTCTTAACCCTAAAATAATGAACCATTTATAGACTAAGTCATCATGCGAATAGCAGCTTATTGTTTGAAGAAGAAAGACCGCTGAATCTTCTCGTTTTCAATGGTTATAAAATCATCTAATGGAAGAACAGATTTAGAAAACTTTTTATTGGAGGCCTATTATGTGGGTAATCACTGTTCATTCAAAGAACAACATTAAAATATATGAGTTTGACTCTGAAAAAGAAGCTAAAGATGCTTTCAGCAGTATGCAGGGTTATAAAATCCTAACAGAAGTAATTTATTTTAATGATTTTGATTTAGTTAAATCATAAAAATTCAGAATCTTTCGCTAATTATAACCTTTACATTCCTTCTTTAAACTAATCAGGATTATAAAAAGGAAGATAGACATAATAGAACCTTGTTCAAAATCGAATCGATATGAATGAGACAGTTTCACTATTTTAGGAATAGATATAAAGAGTATAAATTAAAGGGAGATATTTAAATGGAAACTAAATATTGTAAAGAATCAAGAGTTATAAGAACAAGTCGCATTTTCCCAAATGATGTAAATAATCATAACACTTTGTTCGGCGGTCGTTTGATGAGCCACTTGGATCAGGTATCCTCAACTTCTGCAGCGCGTCATAGCCGTAGGGAATGTGTAACTGCCTCAACAGATTCAGTTGATTTTTTACATCCAGTTCGAACAACAGATTCAGTCTCCTTTGAATCTTATGTAACATGGACAGGTACCTCGTCAATGGAAGTCTTTGTGAAAATTATTGCAGAAGACTTAAAAAGCGGTAATCGTAAAATCGCAGCAACTGCACTTTTAACTTTCGTAGCACTTGATCAACATAACCGGCCAACACGTGTTCCACAAGTCATTCCAGAAACAGAAGAAGAGCGAAAATTACATGAAACCGCACCTGATAGAGCAAGAATTCGTAAGGAAAGGAAACAAAAAAGTAAGGAATTGGCTGCATTTTTAACTGCAAATTATCCTTGGGAACAATATAGTTCATGCTAAGCTTTATGGACAAGTAGTAGAATGGGATAAATTAGAAAAGAACTAATAAGTTAATTTCATGAGGGGAATGGTAGTCCTAGTGAATTTTACAACAGAATGGATTGAGAGGATATTGTGTCAGTCTTATAGATTAGTGAAATTTTCCCTGTTGTTCTTAAAGGATAAGCGTATCTACGAAAAATAAAATGATAAATTCTTGCCTTTACTCCTATGGAGCAAAGGCTTTTTTTGAAGAGTTTCTTCTACAAGATATAAGGAAAAAAATTGTTGATTTTGGGACGGTAATTTTAGTATCCCCTAAAAATATCTTTTTTTTGAGGGACAGTTTGAAAGTCACATATGCTTACTTTTTTTTGCGTTCCTGGGCTTTTAATGCTAATTTTTCAAGTCCATTATTCGCAAATTCTACATCCGTTTTAGGTAAAGCGTCATTATTCTTCAATTGCTTATTTTTATTTTTAGACATTTTTCTACCACCCCTGTAGTTTGATTTAGTTATATGACTTGGATGCCAACAATAATAAATACACTATATTAAAGATACTGTGAAATTTATCTTTTTTCGTTATCGGCAACCAGTATTTTTAGTTTGCGTTCTTTTTTGCAGGCTATGCTATTTGAGATTCTTCTTCAACTTCATGATTTTAACTTACCGATAATTACCTATTGCTAATTGTCAATGGTTTTACAGATAGTCCATAAGGAGGTTTGCTGCCAAAACCATTTGAAATTGCGAGTTTACTCCCATCATTTATGATAACTTGGCCATAAGTCGGTTTTTCTGTGGAACACACATAGCAGTAGAACTATATCATCCCATAATGCAACACCCCATTGCCACTCCATCAGGCAAATCAACAAAGTGCCTGTAGGTTGTATTCTAGAAGAGAGAAGAATTACATTGAACGGCAAACACCGTCTTATATATCGCGGAATTATCCAGATCTATTGTCACAACCTATTAAGAATTTCGTTTGAGTGTGGTGGGTTGACAGTTTCGTTCATTTCAGTTGAAAAAAGAAAAAGCTGCCTTAAAGACAGCTCCGATCTTAAGCTAACGCACCCGTTAGGTTAAGTACGTTCTTTCACAATCTTAACAATAAATAAAAAAAACGGTTCTAAAAGACTGCTATTCATATATATTAAGATGATATAAAAGTAATGAGTTCAGAGTAAAGTTTCAGTATTTTTCAAATAACCAAAGCCAGATTCATTGCTGAATCCGGCTTTGGTTATTTCTACTATTTTTCGAAAATTGCATTAGATAGAAGACGGAACAAGTAATCCGGGTGGTCGCGGAATCCTGCTTCTAAACCAATAAGAGTTACATCTTTATTCTGTTCCTTTACTATTATAGCTTGGCCCTTGGCAGTTATGTTATTTTTCCAGTGACCAGCTACGAAGAAATTATCTGAATCTGCAAGGGTCGCGACGACTTCATCATTATCCGTACCCGTGAACCATGTTGGACGATAGACAAAGCCGATATCATCCTCTCCATAACCAGCTGTTAAACCGATTCCCACATAATCAACTTTTACAATACCATTACTGTTGGAACCTCCTACATTAATGATGTCATCTGTAAGACCAAGTGTCTTAGTTGCTCTAGATGCACCAGCACCTACAGCTATATATTTTCCTCCTTCATTTAAGAAGCTTGTCACATTTTCTTTAAACGCCTTAAGTTGCCCTTCGTTCTTTAATCCAAATTCTTTATTAGCTTCAGAAAGATTGGTAGAAATGAGACTTTCCGTTCCACTATAGACAAAAATATCAAAACCGTTAAGGGTATTTTCAGCCACTTCAACTGGCGTAACTTCTGTCACATCAAAACCTAGTCTTTTCAAAGCGAGCTTTGTTCCTGCGTGTGATTTCTGTTTACCCATACCTCCATCCTTTAATATAGCCACTTTTAAAGACGTAATAGCCACTGCATCTGCTGGTACATCAGCAGTTCCAACCTGTAACCCAGATTCTTTCACCGCTGCTGATACCTGATTAGCTACTGTTTTTGCAAAGAAGTTACCTTGTGCATCACGTACAATAGGTATTCCTTGCTTAAGCAATGCATTTACTAAATTTACAGATTGGACAGAGCTGTTAGGAATCAGAAACGGTCCTTTTCCTGAAACCTTTCCTTGACCTGTAATTTGGTTTACTTTCGTTGCATTGACTTTAATAGGATTTTGTGTGGCAACTGCCTCGAATCCCCAAAGCTCCGGTAAACTCCATGCGGAAATGTCGTACATTGCTGGAGTATCGTTCGTGATGTCTTCCCCATCCCAAAGCATCGTGTTTGCTAATCCGGCCTTCGCCTGATCCATCTCAACAAGATAAGTTCCTTTTGGATATGACAATCCATCCGCTTCAAATGCATTCAAAGCTTGAACAACTTCAATATCATTATTGATCAAATGATTTACAGCCTTATTCGTAACAGTCGGATCCTTAGGGTCTAGTGGAAGTATGTAGGCTTTTGGAAATAACCCTTCCTTATGAAAAGGATGGTCAAAGTTAATTCCTCTTTTAAAAACTTCAATTTGATCAGTAATCATGGATTGCTTGTTAGCTGTTGCAAATTTCAGTGCCCCCATAATCGAATTATACATCCATCGTACGCCATCCCAATCATTTGTTGGAGCTTCTAATGTATGACCGTAAGCACCATGATACATCGCATACATTGGTGTGAAAATTGGTGGGTAATCATCCCAGCCAGCGGAGTCATCGCGCAGCGGAATATATGTACCTTTCATGTTTTGATACAAGGATCCTGAATAGTTCTCCTGATCCTTCATTATTTCCGCTTCCATCGCTTCTGCCTGTTTATAGGCCCATTTTCCGTATAAGTCATACTCGTAATTAGGATTATGCGGTGGCGTACAAGGCTCAATTAACCCCTGCAGATTCGGCTGATAATTTTTCACATAACCATGAGTATCAAGGAACACCATCGGGTTCCATTCTTTAATGAGCTCAACCATCTCTTTTGTTTCTGGCTGTGATTGGGTGATAAAGTCACGATTTATGTCAATTCCTTCGCCATTAAAGCGGGTGGCATCAATACGTCCATCAGGGTTTTGTACGACATTGAAAATAAGAATATTATTCTCTAAAACGTCTTTGGTTGTTGCATCATTTTGGGTAGCAAAACGTTCAATTAATTGAAGGATTGCATCGCTTCCGACAAATTCAGTCCCATGAATAGAACCATTAATCATGATTGGAACTTTAAAGTCAGGATTATTGGCAACCCATTCTTGAGCTTTGCCTGGATTCTTAAACATTTGCTTTCTAAGTGCCTTCACTTTTCCGAACTTCCCATGCGTTGTTGGGTCAGCAATCGTGACAACGTAGAGTGGGTTTCCATCAGCTGATGTTCCACGGACTTCAACTTTCACACGGTTTGAACGTTTTTCTATCTCTTTTAATTTGGAACCAATTTGTGAGAATTTCACAAAGTCATAGTTTTCGCTATTAAACTTGCTTCCGTCCTGTTCCTCATATGTATTAACATTTGTCCATTGAGGTTTCTCAGCATGTCCAGAACTCCACGGAATTACGGTTAGTAAACTTACAGCCATCAGGCCGGATAATGCTTTTTTCTTTTTCATCCTAAAACCTCCAGTATTTATATATAGTGATTTTTTTTTATAAATTAAATAATTAATACATAGTTAAATAGAATACAACACGAAATGACTGGCTAATAGGCTGAACAAATTTTGTTGAAAGCGCTTTAATTTTAAAACGTCGAACAAACCACATCGTTAAAAATAGTCTGTATGATATGCTCCCCCAGCAAGCACCGCTACATACAGTTGACCTTCCAAAACGCTGTAATAGAAGAGAATTCCAATAAAATGAACATTGAACGAATGGGTGGAAACGCAATACCTAAACCCGCATTCTCAGCGGCTAATGTAGCTGCTTTAATTCCTTTCTAGACTAATAAATTTCTCTATTTTTTCATCCTACTACTATTCCCTTTCTAAAAAATAAAATTACGTACATGTTTAAGAGTATCGCCTCCTAATTAAGAAATAGTGACCCATAACTTAGATAACTGTTTTATAATATTATATACTTATTTTCTTGTTAATTAAGAATTTTCTGTTAATTACGACTGAATATTTATCTATTTTCATCACTTCCGAAGATATTAGTATTTATAAATAATTTCCACGCGTTTCCAAATCGGTAAAAAGCTCTTTTACTTTATAGTTTGTCCCCAGCGGTCTAAACTTTATATGATGTGCACTTGAGTGTTAGCAAGTTGGATGGATTTCTTGCAGTGAAACCGTTTATCCATGGTATACTCTTTAAAAGAAAGATCATTATGTTTCATAAGAGAATCGTTCTTTTCTGGTTTGGGTCGTTGTCGAGACTCCTCTTACACCAGTTTGGACCTATTCTTTTATTTTTTTACACTAAATAAAAAAGCTCGACCTAAAAGGCACATTATGTGCCTTTTGGGTCAGCTCCTTTTCTAATTATTCCATTAGCTTTGCTACTGGCTTCGAAATAAGCAATAATACAATACCTAAACCAATTGTTACAATACCAATTACACTGAATATTTCCAGGTAACCTAAAGACTGTGTATATGCAGCTAATTGGCCAGCTACCATATTAGCTACCGCGGAACTTGCCAGCCATACTCCCATTAGAAGAGAAGCAAGCTTGATTGGAGCAATTTTACTTACCATTGATAAACCAACTGGTGAAATCATTAATTCTGCTAATGTATGAAGGAAATACGTTACAATCATGAACAGGATGTTTACTTTCAGCGCTGTATCGTTTCCTGTATACATAACAGCAGGAAGCAGTACTAAGAAACCTAAACCAACAGTGACTAAACCAAGAGCCATCTTCGTTGGAGTTTTTAAGTCACCGCGTTTTGAGCTGCCAAGCTTGTACCATAAAGCAGACATAATTGGCGCTAAAATCACGATGAATAATGGGTTCAATGATTGGAACCAAGCAGTTGGAACCTCAAAACCAAATACATTCCGATCAATTTGGTCATTAGCATACAATGTCAATGAACTTCCTGCCTGCTCGAAAGCGGCCCAGAACGCAATAACGAAGACTGCCAAAATCACGATTGCCGCTGTACGTTTTTGTTCTCTTTTCGTTAACGGTGCAGCTGATTTTTGACCAGCTGTTACATCCGGTTTACCAGTAGGTTCTTTACCGATATCACCTAAATAGCGATTGCCGAATAAGTTGAAAACTAACTGTCCTACAATCATGCCAATTGCTGCTGTCAAGAACCCATATTTATAACTCATAAGTCCAACTACTAATGGTGCGAAGAAAGCCCCTACGTTAATACCCATATAGAAGATGGTGAAAGCTCCATCACGACGCGGATCGTTATCTTCATAAAGATCACCAACAATTGTCGAGATGTTTGGCTTGAAGAAACCATTACCGATAATCAATAAACCCAGGCCAATGTAAAGCGCTGTCAAACTCTGACTTGCGAATAGCGAAAAGTTACCAAGCGCCATTAAAATGCCACCAATCGTGATCGCCAATCTTCTGCCTATGAAACGGTCAGTTAAGTATCCGCCAATCATTGGCGTAATATAAACGGCACCAGTAAAGAATCCGTATATGCCCATAGCCGTAGATTTGTCGACTCCAAGCCCGCCGTTTACAACAGTTGCCGTTAAGTAAAGAACAAGTATTGCTCTCATTCCGTAATAGCTGAAGCGCTCCCATGCCTCAGTCGCGAACAGCATATATAGTCCTGGAGGATGCTTTTTCCTGGACTGGTTTGGCTGCTGAACATCATTTTTTAATATTGCTTGCATAATAAAGTCCCCCTAAATATGGTTAAATATTAAACCATCCACCAATCGTTACATTCACAAAATAATTGCATGGTTTTTATTTTAATAGACAAATTATTGATTCGTTCCACCTACGCCTAATACGATGGCCACTCATGCCATCCAACCCATCATCAGTAAGCGTTTACATTTTTTATTGACTCTGTTGCAAAAAGAATCAGATAGCAAAATCTAAATGAGCATTAACTTATAAATTCATTCATTTTATTCGAAGACGTTCAATGAAGGCATTTAAATTTAAAAGAATCTTTAGTGTTGTAAAATAATTTTATATTATCAGAAAATATAAAAATACAGAAAAAAAAGAAAAAAAGTCCTGCTCCATTAGCTGGGTGTGCAGCAACGGAGACCCCCATTATAATAAAAAACTGCCTTGTATTAAGGCAGTTTTTAGTCAACAATCCATTGATATAAATTTTTCGGTCTTCCTATTTTTTGATAACTCACAATAATTTCTACTTTTCCTTCATCAAGTAAATGCATAATATAGCGATAGACGGTCGGATAAGCCAAACCAACTTCTTTAGAAATTGTATCAACAGATAAAGGTTCACGATTAGAATGTAGAAAATCACTAACGTGACAAAGTGTTCTCTTACTAATTCCCTTTGTTACAAATACATCCTTTTCTTCACTGGATTTTTGCTGCGGAGCTGATTGAGTTAATTTTGCAAGACGAGCATGCAGTTGAATTCTTGAAATCATATCAGGCGCTTTTACAGGCTTTAATGCAAAATCTGTTGCGCCTGCTTCAAGAAAGCGATCAGCAATTTCCTGTCGTTCATCGACTGTTAATACAAGAATCGGAACATCAGCATTAAGTTTACGAAGCTCACCCACTGTTTTTATTCCGTCCATTTCCGGCATATGATAATCAACTAAAACAACATCTGCTCCTTTTTCTGCAAACACATTTAACCCTTCTTTTCCGTTGTTAGCCGTATCTGCATTCCAGCCGGCAAATTTACAAATTTCACTTAGCATATATTGAATTGATGCATCATCATCAATGACTAAAATGTTCATCTTGACACACTCCTCTCAGCTAGTTTAATCCAAATTGTTGTCCCGTGCCCAAGCTTGCTGTCAATTTCTAAAGATGCACCATGTCCTTTAGCAACTTGTCGTACGAAAGCTAATCCCATCCCTGGGTGCGATTTCGTACTAAACCCAGCTTTCCATATTTTCTCCTGCTCTTTAGGTGAAATCCCTTTCCCATTATCTGATACGCCCAACCAAAGTTCATTTTCATAGGTTTTTACCTTAAGCAAAATCTTTCCATCTTCTATTCCATTCACTGCATCGTAAGCATTGTCAATTAAATTCACTAATGCCCTTGTCATTCGGATTTTATTAATTAAAATTTTGATTTCAGGATTTGTTTGAAAGTCTACCTTCAGATTAAGATTTGTCCCGCTAAGTCTGCTTGCTTCGACGTATTCAACTAAATCTTTTATACGGCACCAATGTTTTTTATCATCATATAAAATCTCGGAAATCATGTCGCTAACGGAATGAATCGATGATGAAATCTTTTGACAATATTCTTTAATTTTAGAATCGTCCACTTTCAAACTAATTAACGAATTTAGCCCCTCAATTGCCGTGAGCGGTGTTTTTAAATCATGGACCAGATATAGTGCTTCTCGTCCTGATCTTGACTGCATTGCTTCTAACTGCGCATAATGAAGCTCTTGCTTTATCCGCCACTTTTGTTCAGCTAATGAAAAATACACAGCTAAAATAACAGCATTAATAACAAAAATTAAACACAAAGTTAAACTGTATAATGTTAAAGATTGCTCAAATCCAATTTGAACCGCTATATCTTTTAATTCCTTTGAAATCGACCCTTGGCCAAATCCATATTTAGATAAAGAAGGAATCTCATTCAGCCATTCAATCCCAAAGATTAATTGAGAACAAATAATCGTTTTAATAATTGGCTTTAGCCTATCCTTTTCAAAGGCTTGCAATAATAAGATTGCTAACAACAATAACAACGCATATGAGCTAAATGAGTATGTTAAAGAATAATAAGCATTTATCACGATATAGTCGAGAGGAATAACAATAAGAGGAATGATAATTTTTAACCATGGACGGTTTAAACGATCACCGATTTCGTCTCCCAACAGCAGTGCACCAATATAATGAAACAAAGCTAAAACTGTATTTAAAGACACTAACAAAAAAACGGCAAGCATTAACGTATTTCCTGTTTCTTCACCTTCTCTTAATGAAATAAGCAAATCAGTAAGACCAATTTCGTCAGGACCCAACCACGATAGTAAGAATACCCCGAATAAAATTACTCCAATTTTCATCCATATTGTCCAAGACTTCATAAGACTAGCTATCATAATTATTTCACCTTTTATAGAGTAATTGCTTATACAGAGATTACATGAATAGAATGAAACCAATTCTACACTTTTTATTTATTTAAATTTATGTAAACCTTTCATAAATCTCATTATACGCAATTCATCGTAAATATGAAAATTATAATATAACGGGCTCTGGTGCAAAAATTTGAACATCTTCAGTCTAAAAAAGCATGTGTATCGGTATGAAAAATTTTTTCTAAAAGGATCAGAATAGAGCTATAGGTGTAAATAATTAAGAAACCCAGCTAATCTTCTAATGTGAAGATAGCTGGGTTTTTAAAGTCGGATGTGCAAAATAACGCTTAAAGTAAGCGCGTATTATTGGTCAAAGTGACACTTTTAGGCTTGATATTTGATACTAAGTTATGACACTATCCGAAATCAAAAAGCCGATTTCCAAGTTAAGGAATCGACCTGAATTAAATTTATTAAACTAACGCACCCATTAGTTGAACAAGACTTATTGTAGAGTTGACCTAAGCTTAATCTGTTCATTATTTAATAAACCATAAATAATATTTATAGGTTAAGAAATATGGGATTATGTAAGAAAGAAAAGTTTTCTTTATACTCCTCCATTTCCAAAAACAGAAATTACAAATATTATGTTTTCCTGGAGGTTCTTAAAATAATGTTTTATATCCACAGCAAGGACAGTTATATTTCATACAATCACATCGATACTTCCATGCTTAGGAAAAGTTAGAGCTGCAGAATCAATTTATACAAGTCTTAGTTAAACAGTTAGAAAAACAACAACAACAACATATGGAATCAATACAATAATTTTATGGATTATTTCAAAAAGTAAGAGGATACACGGTTATTTTCATCATAAGAAAAAACGGTCCTTTAGGGCCGTTTTTTTTATTCAAAGTCAATTGTAATTTTTCATGCTCTTAAAAAGTATTATTTACTGGAGTAATAGATACTTTTTGTCATAAAAACTATTTACCATACTCTCCAATCTTAGGTATTCACACTAGCTGTTCGCGTACAACAACTTTGTCCCATTCTTTGTTTATAGTCGGATTCTTCCTAGTTAATATATGTGCAAAATTAAATACTAATATCATTTGTTCCTTTCTAAGCTTTCATTTCGTTTAATAAGTTCGTCATGGATGTGGAAGGAAATAAGATACTATCGGTTTTCACATCGTATAGCCCAAAGGGATTTAAACGCAGCCCAGGAAGAAAGTCGCAAGTTAAAAATAATAAAGTATACAAAATGTCGTGAAAAGGATACCCTCTTGCTTGGAGCGTCTTTAATAATTTATCATTAAATTCTACCGCCATATCAAATGAAGGATCAGAAGTCATCATTCCTGTAAGCTGTAAAGGAATTTCGAGTATGATTTCTTTTCCATCAACAATGACCACACCGCCTCCCATTTCATGAACACGCGCAGCTGCTATTGACATTGCCTCTGGATTTCTACCGATGGTAAGCAAGTCAGTCGTCGTATTAAAGGTTGAGGCCATCCCATCTAAATCCACCGCAAACTTTTCTAAAATACCTTTTGTCACCCACTCCCCCTTTCTATCGATAAGAGCTGCATACATAAGTCCCTCTTGGGCCGAAAGATCGACATAACCATCCTTGGCTGGGAGTACCAAATTTTTCCGTTCGGTTATTACATTACTAACAAAATGAATAACAGGGACTGAATCATTTGATGAGGTGTGTGGATATAGATACAGATCATGATTTGCCAGAATTCCTCGTGAAAAGGAAAATGTATTTTTAGGTAAATGCCTATCCCAATCCAAATCTGGCATCTGGATCGTCAACTCTCCTTTTTCTGCAACAATTCTCCCGTTTGAGATCACTAAGTCTGGACGAAACTGCACCAAATCAGGCAACAATAATATATCCGCTTTTTTACCCGGAGCCAAGCCGCCAATATAATCGTCCTGTTTAAGGTATGTAGCCGCATTGATGGTAACCATCTGAATAGCTTGCATAACCGGGACTCCATGTTCCACAGCCTGCCTGACAAGTCCATCGACGAATCCTTCTTTTTCAATAAAGGATGGATGCGGACCATCTGTAGTCATCAAAATCCTGCCCGTACTTACCTGTCCATCTGTAATCAGCTTTATTATTTTTGACAAGTCCGGACGAAGCGAACTATTTCTTAGGACTGTCCATAAACCCAACCGTAAACGATCAAGGGCCTCTTCCGCGGTTATCGCTTCATGACAGGCACTTATACCTGAAGCTGCAATAGAATTTAATTTTTCATAAGAGCACCCCGCATTATGCCCATCAGCTACTTTCCCCATTTTCTTAGCTGCATCTATAATATCGAGTAAAACTGGATCCCCTTTGTATAGTAAAGGCCAACGAGTCACTTCTGCCGTTCCAAGTACTTCTTCAAGCGAAAGAAGGTCCTCTATGTCCTCTTTATTGAACCAGTCCCTTTCACCTGGATATTTAGCCTGTGAAACTAATCTTATTAACCAAAAAAAATTCCCTGGCAGGTTCTTCAACTCGCCTAGAAGCCTTTTAAAGCCCGAGTGACCCAAGTGCAAATAAAAAAATAAATTATCATTCACTGTAGTGGTAGTCCCCAACGGCAATACTTTTGCGGTGATACTTATAGGATTGTATATAACCCAGGGATGTGCATGAGTTTCGATGAATCCTGGAGACACATACAAACCATTGGCATCTATTACAGTGGTATTTTCATTTATCTTCACTTCATTTTGGCCTACGTATGCAATGCAATCTTTATACAGCGCAATATTTTGCTGAAGAAATTCACCAGAATAAACATTAATAACCGTTCCGCCTTTAATGAACATATCTGCGGGTCGTTTTCCTTGCGCCACTTCAACCAATTCATTCCGGTATGCTTTTGCATTCACTTTTCCTCGCCCCCACCATTCAAGTGACAATTGAACATTTTTTCATGCTGAATGAATCCCCCATTATAATTTGTAGACATTCATTTTAAGTCCACATTCATGGAGATTGAATCTTCCTTCTTGTTTACGATTGTGATTTGATCTCTGGCTCTCTTAATTTAAATCTTTGTATCTTTCCTGTCGAAGTCTTTGGTAACTCGTTCACGAACTCAATGACGCGGGGATACTTATACGGTGCCAACACTTTTTTTACAAATCCTTTTATTTCCTCTTTCCTTCCTTCATCTGGATCCGCACTTGCTTTCAATACTATATAGGCCTTGGGTTTTATTAAATCATTTTCATCCTTTACAGCAATAACAGCAGTTTCCAGTACATCGGGATGTGATAATAGGGCGTTTTCAATTTCTATTGGTGATACCCAGATCCCATTTACCTTCATCATGTCATCATTGCGGCCCGCGTACCAAAAGAAGCCATCTTCATCCTTAAAGTATTTATCTCCTGTCATAAGCCAATCACCAATAAACTTCTTTTTGTTTTCTTCATTAAGATTCCAATAAGAGGCTGCAATGCTATCTCCCTTAATCAAAAGGTCTCCCACTTCATTCACCTGAGTTTCATTTCCTTGTTCATCCACTATTTTAGCTTCATAGCCGGGAACGATTTTTCCTGTGCTTCCTTGCCGAATATCATCTACCTGATTGGAAAGGTATATATGAAGTGATTCGGTCGAACCAATTCCATCTATAATATCCAATCCGAAAACTCTCTTCCATTGTTCGATATAAGAAGCCGGCAGTGCTTCTCCTGCCGATACGCAAAGTCTAACTGAAGAAAGATCATAGGTTTCCTTAGTCTTCTCAAGGTAATTGAGCATCGATCCATACAGAGTCGGGACACCAAAAAATATGGTTGGACGATACTTCTCTATCGTCTCGAACACCTTTTCTGCAGTCGGTCGGTCTGGCATTAAAACAGTGGTAGCCCCGGCTCCAAAAGGAAAATACATCGCGTTTCCCAAACCATAAGCAAAGAAAAGCTTTGAAGCCGAAAAAGTAATGTCATTTTCGGTAATTTGCAAAATGTTCTTGGCGTAGTTTTTGAAAGCTTCTTCCATATCGGTTTGAAGGTGAATAACCCCTTTTGGCTCACCTGTACTTCCTGATGTATAGAGCCAGAACGCTTGATCATTAATGTTGCTAAAACAAGGCGGCAGGTCTTTATTCTGTCTGCGAGTAAGACTATGGAAAGAATATTCGTTATCTTCCTTCAGGTTCTGATCATCCCCATCAACCAAGACGACACACTTCAGGAAAAGTAGTTCGTTTTTAACAATCTTTAACTTCTCCCACTGTTCACAAGTAGTAACCAACACTTTGGAACGGCTATTATTCAAAAGATACGTATAATCCTTTGTCGGCAAAAGTGTATTGGATGGAATCGGTATTGCCCCAACCTTTATTGCACCGAAGAAACTTATGATGAATTCTGGAGAATCATGTAATATAAGCAGGACGCGCTGTTCCATCTCTATGCCCAGTTCTTTTAATGCCGCACCAAATTGATTGCCAAGGGTATCGATTTCTTGATAGGTATAAGATTGATTTTCATAATAAATAGCGGTTTTATCCCCTCTGCCTGCTTCAATATTTTTCTGAAAGAATTTATAGGAAGCATTGTACATCGAGCCTAATCCTCTAATTTTACATTCGGTTTTTATCACACATTTACCCTCCTCAAAAAGCTACTGGTTTTCAAGTGTCATTCCACCGTCTTCTTTTATTCCAAAAAGAAGACGGCTGCCATTACAAAGCCGGATTAATCAATTCCCTAACCTTCCATTTTCAAAATCTTCTTTGTGGAAAAGGCCATTCATTTGGAAACACTGTACGAATTTAATCTTGAGCAAATCCCCTTCCTGACAATGCTCTTTTTCATTCAGTAACCGCTTTCAAATCAGTCAAACCTCCAATCAAGGGTAAAGTAATTCCATCAGACTATGAAATTTATATTCTGATATCCACCTCCGTATTTTACACATTCATAAGTGCAAAATGCACTGAACAGGTTTCTGATAAGACATCCCTCTTAACAAGTAATGACTACCCATTCAGATCAGAAGGTTCATGAGGTCGATCAGTAGAGAACGATCCTTTCCAACGTATACTTTCAAAAACCGTTTTACAGCTTATGCAATAGTATTGCCTAACGAGCTGTGCAGTACCGAAGGATGAATATAATTCAACTTTTTTGCCATCACAAAATGGACATGTCGGATTTTCCTTTTCAACGGGCATTTATTATCTCCTCGTCCCTTAAACGCGGGATCAAAGCTTCCTTATAGGAGTTTACTAAATTACTATTTACAGGAAGGATCTCGTTTTCAATAAGCACACTATTGTTTTCCACTTGTTTCAACCAAGTAATTATTTCTTGTTCACAAAGTTTAAAAGCTCTCCCGAAACGGGCAGGAATTGAACCTCCATCATTCAGTAACTTGAGTGCCCAGTTTTTCGAGTATAATATATGCTCTAACTGTTCTCTTGCCAATTTATTGAATTGCAGTTCGATTTCACTGCCCCTTTGGTGGCTGGTTAAAGCGGTTATCAATATATTGAGTGCCGTATTCATAGAATAGAGCCCTGCAATCAGTTGTATCCACTCCTCTATTTGAACGATACTGTCAAACGCTTTACCCGTTTGTTCCTTCACATCCTTCTTGTTCCCTTTACCACTTTTCAAACTCTCTCCCCAGTTATAGAGAAGACGTGCATGCCCTAGCTCTGACTGGGCCATTGCAATTGCAGCAAGTGTTCCTTCTAAATTTGGCCCACTGACACCGACCTCTACAAGTCTATCCCCTAGAATGAACTTATTATCAGCAATTGTTTCTATTAGAGTAATCAATTCAGCGTTGACTTTTGTGTAATTCATCATATTAAACCACCCTTTTCTTAAAAAATGGTTCTGCTTCTCTAATGCAAATCATGTTTTCCCGTTTGACTATATACATTTCCACCCATTTTTCTTCATCATAAATATACCGGGCATAAACACGCGCCAACTCATCACTATTGGCCTCAACGGTTCCAATATGCATTAAATCGTCACCACGATTGATTCGGGAAAGCACATCATATTCATAGTTTTGGACTTTACTATCACTCATTTTGAACTAACCCCCCAAGTTTTTAATTTCTGCCTGCCTGCTTCACTCATTTGGTCGACCGTCCATGCAGGACTCCAAACCACCTCAATTTCCACTTCATGAACACTTTCTTCTTGTAGCAGCCTTTTTTTGATATCGCTTTCAATCCACTGCATGCATCCGCATCCTGTTGAAGTATATGTCATTGTTACATATGCTGTATTCCCTTGTTTTTCAACGCCATAAATCAATCCCATATCGACGATGCTAATCGGAAATTCTGGATCAGTCACTTCTTGTAACGCAAGGATTAGAACGGGATCCTTATATAACATCTCACCCATCTAGATCGCCTCATTTCGATAGGCTTCAAGTAACTGATGCCCCTTTTGAATTCGGTTAACGAACTCCTGATTTTGCGGACCTCGCTGCTTAAAACGCTTGATGACATTATTCCAAGTATCAGGTTCATCATATTTCCACCGTTTGTTCTCCTCATCGAATTTACACGGGAAAGGAACTTTCAATTCATACTTCCCAGTCTCTGAATTGTATCTGGCAGGGATTTCAAGTCCAAGAGATTCACAGAAAGGAACAGCTGTTGACATCCATTTCTGCCTTAATTCATCATTCGTTTTTCCTTTCAATTTGTAATCCAACTGGGATGACCTGCTTTTTAAGTTATCGGCTACACCGAAGAATTCGAGGGACATGATAAACATCCAATCAATCGCTTCTTGAACCTGCCTAGCTGTTTCTGGATTTTTCATGGCTGCCTTCATTATGATTTCACCGTTTCTTAAATGAAACAGTTCCTCTTTATCAACTTTGACCAATGCCCGTTTCCAAGGCCCATATGACGTATGTTGGTGTGCATCTCCCAATAAGGTGTATCCTGCTCGATCAAATAAGCCATTGAATACTCCTAGCTCGACCCAATTATCCAATTTAAAATCAAAAGCATAGGGATTCTTCCATCTATTTGGTGATCGCTCATACAACATGGATTGTACATCTTCCCCTAAATCCTTTAATAGCCTGTAGGCAATATGCGCATGGCCGATTTCATCCTGCATCACTGCAAGTGCCGTAATTTTATAATTTAAATTTGGGGCATCTTTATAAACAGTCAAAAGTGGCGGGACACTTAATAATTCTGTATCCCCAACGATCATCAAAGTTTGTTTCAATGCTTTTTTATAATTTTCATCCATATCTTCAACTTTCTCCACCACAAAACCGGCTTGAACCTTGCTCATTAAATCATTTGTAGAATCTGTCATTTCTCCCTCTCCTATCATATTATGTTTTTTTAACCACCGTCTTATATAAGTAATATAATAATTTACTTTATCTGGTTAGTCAACACTTTATCAGATTTTTCAGAAAACAAATAAAACGAGATGCACTATAGGGCATCTCGCTTTATTTGTTTATAACTCATATCGAAACATTCGGCCATCCGAGATTTTTTGAATTCTTTTTTCTTCAACTAAGTATTCCAGATGCGCTAACGTTTCTGCAATGGCGAATCTCCATTGATGATCAGTTAACTTCTTATGTTGAAAAAGCTTTTCCGTAATATCGTACGCCACTTGTCTTGATTCCAGAATGGTTAAAATGGTTGCTAATCGTTCATTATGATGTTCAATGATTTCCTTAGCTCGCTGTGCAAGATTTTCTATTGGTGTTCCGTGGGCGGGATATGCAATGCTCACATCTAGATCACCAAGTCGATGCAAAGTTGAAAGGTAACTTTTTAAAGGATTTTGATCGGAATTGGGCCAAAGACTAATATTAGGCGTGATTCTATTCAAGACTACATCGCCTATTAACATGACTTTCTGACTCTCTTGATAAAAACATAAATGCCCCTCAGCATGACCACTATATGTTTGGACGCTCCATCTTCCTCCAGGACTTTCTAAATATGCATCTTCAAAATCCTCAATTTTAGGAAGTGGATTCACTTTATTTGAAAGAAACATTACGTTCTCTTTCACTTTCGTCAACAAAGGCTCTGGAACAGCATGTTTACCAAATAAGTCATATGTTGCTTCAGCCTGTTTTGTACTACCCCCAAACACAGTTCTAATCATCTTGGCTTCCACATTACTCATATAAACGCGTGCACCGGTTTTTTGCTGCATCCAGCTGATCAAACCAGTATGATCCGGATGAAAATGGGTCAGGATGATTTTTGATATATTTGTTGGTTTAATGGACAGGTCTTTAAAGACTTTTTCCCAATACTTCTTGGCGGCTTCTGTTGGAAAACCGACATCCACCAGAATGATTTCTTCTTTCATGCGAAATAAATAACAATAAACATGCTTCATGGGGAACGGTATGGGTATCCCGATACGTATTAAATAATCTGTTAATGGTTGATAGTTTCCTGAAGGCTCAGTCATTGTCAGGACCCCTTAAAAACGAGTTCTCCTCTTTAAAAGGCGAGCAATACTTCCCTTCGATCCCCCGTCCCGATAGACGATTCAAATAGATATGGGTGGTAACAAGAATTGTTGGCATGAAACCTCTCCTCTTCTAAATCAATCATGATAGATTTCTGAAAAAGGGTTGATTGCTTTCTCACGATTTACATATCCCTCTTTATCAGGCGGATATTCCATGATCGATTCAAAATATTTCACTGCTTTGACCGATATAAGCTGATGAATATTCCAAAATAGTTCCCTAGCCTTGATTCCATGCCAGTCCTCAGGTAACAAATCAAGAGGGAAACCAGGATCCAAGAAAAGGAACTTTCTATATTCGTGCACAATCCCGGTTCGTTCATAAAAGCATTCCTCATTTGAAATTCTATCTTCCCAAACAGCCTGCTGCATGTCATGAAGCTTCGTTTCATATTGCTGGATGAAAGTTAAATAGTTTTTGTTTATTTCATCTAAATTCCAACAAGCACGTAAAATCTCTTCATTTGAATGGGTGATGACTTGACTTGAACTGAATATAATCAAATATTCCTTTAAATCATATGTATCCATAAGTGTTAGAACCTGTTTTTCCAATGGGTTGGGACTTACCCAAATACTATTGGACAAAAGCCCAAAACCGGTCCAGCTCAATTCCTTACGCACTTGATTCCTTAGGACACGCTTTTCCTCAGGAATGGAGTATGTAACCACTCTCCACAAACCATCCCATTGGTTATTCCGAATTGAGTAAACACGCTTGACACCATCATCCATATTGCGTTTCCCTTTTTGTGTTAACGAATAATAGCTTTTATTTCCTATTTTCCTTCCGGTTATTAAATCCTGTTGAACGAGCCGTAGAATCGCTCCACGTACAGAGGATTCAGAAATCCCAAAATGACTCATCATTTTAATAAGTGTGCCAATCCATACTTCCCCACCGTAGAATTGAACGAAATCACCAAAAAGTGTATACAATAATGACCTTGGTTTCATGTTGACTCTCCTGTTCTCATAAAGCCTTTTCTTCTTAATGTAATCTAAATTGGCTCAATTTTCAAACTTGTCGGAGATAAACATCCCTTCATTTGCTAGTTACCCATTAATAATCTTTTTATATTTTCTGGAATGGGAACCGCCTTAAACCCGTCACCCTCGATGGAAGTCCAGGCGCGAATTTCATATCCATATCCAGTCCTTTTTTCCCCACAATATACTTCATGATGAAATTGAATCGTCTTTGTTTTCAACTCCTCCACATGGGTGTATACGATAACTTCATCATCATAGTACAATGGCTTTTCAAATGAGCATTTAGCTTCCAGTAGTGGAATGATAATTTTCTTTTCTTCTTCCAAATATTTCGGGCTCATTTCTATAGAACGAAAAAAATTATGTCCAGCTAAATCAAACCATTTATAATAATTGGGATAATAGACAATCCCTGCCCGGTCTGTATCACCCCATTGTATTTGAAATTTCGTTTCGTTGACACGCCTTTTCATACGAGTTCCTTCCATTATATATTCACCATCTCTCCGTAAGTCTTTTGTATTAAAAAAGCAATATCGGCAGGAACCGATATTGCTTCTTTACTTTTAAAAGGACAAATTCATCATTTACCTTTCCACTGTGGTTCACGCTTTTCAAGGAAGGAAGCTAAACCTTCTTTAGCATCTTCAGAGCGGAATAAAAGATTCTGTATTTCCCCTTCATAACGGATCGCCGCGTTTAAAGGCATTTCTTTACCATTCATTATCGATAGTTTAATATTGGTTACTGCATAACTAGCTTTACTTGCGACATTTTTGGCATATTCCAATGTTTTTTCACGTATTTCATTTTGTGGGAAAACCCGATCTACCAATCGTATTTCCTTAGCTTCCTGAGGTGAAATAGACTCCCCTGTGATATTCAGGTCGATTGCCTTGGAATGACCAACTAATCTAGCCATACGTTGTGTCCCTCCTGTACCTGCAAGGACCCCAAGGTTTACTTCCGGTAAACCGATTTTCCCTGCTTTATCACCCATAAATCGAAGATCACAACCCATCGCCATTTCCAGTCCGCCACCTACTGTGTGACCTTCCAAGCATGCAATCCAGATTTGCGGTGAACGGGCAATTTTATCAAGAGTTTCATTACAGAATAAGCAGAATTGTGTTTTAAAAACCGGATCAGCAGCTTTGAGGAAGTTAATATCCGCTCCGACCGAGAAAAATTTAGGCATATCGCTCATTAAAACAGCTACTTTCATATCTGGATCAAAACGAATATCATCAATTGCAGCATTTAATTCTTTGTAAAAATCAAGCGTATAGGCATTAGTCTTATTAATATGAAGATGTACCTCCGCTACTCCAGTTTCTTTGTTTTTTTGAATTGTAAGCGTTTGCTTCGTTTCGACTGCTGTACTCATTCATCAACACTCCTCTGTTTTTTTGTATTACGTTTTATTTCCTTCCGTTTATATTACATAATATACTACTTAATTTTCAGAATTGCAATTATTTTTGGTAAATTTTTAAAAAATTACATTTAACATGACATTTGTAATGCATTAACAATGATCTGGATTGTTCATTTTGACAGCGGTAAAAATCTGGTTTCAAAGATTAAGATATAGATGGTAGTAGGATACGAGCTTAATAAATCAACTTGATCGATTTTAAAGAAATGACCAACTCATATAGAATTGGTCATCATTTTATTAACTTACTTCTACTTTTTAATTCCCTTTAATACCCACACACCCGTCGTTTCATTGCTTTGATTACTTTTCAAAAGTATTTGGTTGCTTTTTACACTTTTTCAATCACCATTCTTCTTGCCCCAACATATAATACATCAAAGGAAAACCGGGGGTATCAACATGCAAGACAATCAACATGGATCGCAAATGAATGAGGTAGAAAAGTTTGATGAATGGGTAAAAAGTTTTTTTCTGGATCCGGAAACTTGTGCGTTGGATCATCAACTTTTTTCAATTGATATATACGAAAGTGACGATGAGTATATGGTGGAAGCGGTTTTGGAAAATCATGATGTGAAAGATATAAAAGTTTGCCTATGTGATAATGAGCTATCGATCACCGTTGACGATACTGATAAGCATTTTCTTGAAAAAAAAGAAGATGCACTACCCACACAGAGAAAGATCCCTTTCCCCTTTTCGATTTGCTCACGAAGAATTTCCGCTGAATTCTCGAATCCGATATTGGTGATTCGCATCCATAAGTTTTCCCCCGGAAAAACAGCTGAAGATATTAACATTGAGTAATTCGTCCATAAAAAAAGAATGGCCTAGGGAATCACATTCACCTTAGCCATTCTTTTTTCTTGTTTATCCGGCAAAATAAAAGGACGTTCGACTTCCATTTTGTGTCGAAATGACTTGAAGCTGTGCATCTATTCTTTCTTTCAATTCCGGGACATGGGAAATTATCCCGACCAATCTTCCCGTGCTTTGTATATCCATTAATGCTTCAATCGCATGATCAAGAGATTCAGGGTCGAGCGTACCGAAACCTTCATCGATGAACATCGTTTCGAGTGAAATTCCTCCAGCATTCTGCTGGACAACATCCGCAAGACCCAAGGCAAGTGCAAGGGAGGCCTTAAAGCTCTCGCCTCCCGAAAGGGTTTTGACATGCCTCTCATGTCCTGTATATTGGTCATACACAGATAACTCCAGACCACTTTGGATATTCCTGCGTGTAGGATCAAGCTTTCGCAACAGCTGATATCTGCCGCTTGTCATTTTCAGCAGCCTTGAATTGGCTTCTTTTAAGATATCATCTAAAAAGGCAGCCAGTACATAGCGTTCAAAAGTTATTTTGAACGAGTTTTGACCTTTGGAAATCTCAGACAGATGACCGACGATACTGTACCTTTCATCCAAACTTTTCTGATCTTCCCTGATTTGCGCCAATTTCCTTTCGATTTCTTCGTTAGTCCGCTTTTCAGCCTGTAATTCATTCTGATTTTGGCGTAACGACTCCAATTCTTCATCTATAAAATCGAAAGTCTTTTTCAATCCTTCAAGATCCGGTTTGGTCACATCCTTTAATTTCATTTCCAAATCATGAAAAAGACTCAATACACTTTGCCAATTTTGATTATACTGCTGAACTTGGTCCTCCAAATTTACAAGAGCCGCTTCCGATTTTTTGGCTGCCGTATATTCTTTATAATTGGAAAAACCTTGATTGGTCATATCCGTAATTAACTTTTCCCGTTCCTCTTTCAATTCTTTATTTAAAGCCTCTATATTTCCACTTAGGGATTCTTTTTTTGCAATGATGGCCGATTCTCTTTCCTTCACCAGTTGAAGGTTTTTTTGTGCATCTTCCAAGGCCGTTTGTAAGCGTTTCTGTGTTTTTACAGCCATTTGATAAGCTGCATTATATTCTTCCTCTGTCCGTATTCCGTCTGGCAGGGAATCGGTTAATCCTGTTAGTTTTGTTGAGTTTTCAATGTACTTGGTTTTCCCTTGGTCTTCTTTTCTTTCTAAAGAGATCAGATTATCCTTAAGCTGGGATGCTTTCTCTTTTAAATCCAGTAACCTTTTTTCCAATTCATTGAATACAGATTTTTTCCGCATCAATTCTTTTAGCTGCTCTTGCAGCACTTTTCCTTTTTGTACAAACTGTAGCAAATGCTCATCAATATCTTCATGCCTAAACTCCGGCATGTCATTTTGTAAGTCACTAAGCTTTTCTTGTGAAGACTCTACCAGTGCATCATATTTTGATTTCACTTGATAATATTCACTTTCAGCTTGGCTTTTTTGTTGTTCTGCAGTTTTCAGCTTGTTTTCTTGCTCTTTCAGTTCCAAATCCGTCGGCATATGCTCATGCATTTGCGCTGGTTTTGGATGACTTTGCGAACCGCACACAGGACAATTTTCTCCAGAGTGCAGCATGGAAGCAAGCATACCCGCTTGGCCTGATCGCCAGTTTCGGTTCAAGGTTTCCAGTTTCTCCTTGTCCTGAATTTGTATTCTTTGTAACTCTTGGAACCGATTATTCTTTTCATCCAGAACTCGTTTCGTATTCTGGATTTCATAAAGAACTTCTTGAAGCTTTTTAATTTTCGATAACGATTGATTATTTCTTTCTGCTTCAATTTCCTGATCACGATAAAGAACAGCCGCTTTTTCCGCTTCTGTTTTTTCTTGAGTAACTTTCTCTGCTTCCGCTTCAATCGACAGATGTTCAGAAACTGTTTTTTCACGAAGTCGTTTACTAGTTTGCCACTCTTTTTCGTCTAAAGTAACCTGTGCTTTTAAGCTTGCAAAAGTCATGACAGCCTCTTTTACCTGCTCAAGCTGAAGAACAGTTCTGACTGCCTGCTCTCTTTGATTTTCCTTCAACATTTCCTTATCATAGGAATCCTGCTTCTCGATGCATTCAGTCTGTAACTTCTCGGACTGCTCACTTAATTTTTGAAGTTCGGCATTCGCATCTTGTACTTGTTTGCCAATTCTTAAATAGTATTGTTCCTGCTTTTCAAGCGAAGCCGCTTTGTGTGCCATTTTCATTTGGACTTTCACTAGTTCCATTTCTGGCAGCTTTGCTTCAAGGGCCTCCTTTTCTTTTCGCAGTTTTTCTTTTTCAGAAAATCGATTTAATAAATCAACAGCTTTTGAAAGTTCCTGGTTTACTTGATCACGAGCTTTCTGCTTTTCCTGTATATGTTTATTTATATACTCATTTTTTTCTGCGGCTTGCAAAATGACTTCCTGTAACAATGGTAAGACCTGCTGTTCATTAGGCTCTTCCACATGTAATTGTGCCTGCAATTCTTCATGATTGCCAGGCTGGATGCCTTTCATTAATTCAATTCGCCGCTGAGCACTTTTTTCACTTTTCTTCCTTAGGATGGAAGCCTCTTCTTTTAATTTTTCTTCTATTCGTTTATAAAGTTCAGTATGAAATAATTTCTGGAGAATCTGTTCTTTATCCTTGCTATCGGAATTTAACAGTTTTCGGAATTCATTCTGTGGAATCATCAGGATTTGCCGGAATTGATTCGCATCAAGTCCAATGAGTACTTTGATTTTTTCTTCAACTTCTCGTACATTTGCACCCAGCAATTTTTTCCCTTCGGCCAATATCTCATATAATTCAGCCTTTGCTCCAACCGTTGTTGTTCCTTCACCTGCTTTTTTCTTGCGTTCCTGCTGCGGCGACCGGGTCACCAAATACGTTTTTCCACGCAGGGTAAATTGTAACGATACTTCCGTCAACATATCATCTTCGGCAAACTGACTTCGCAAATCTTGCCCGCTTCGATCTTCACCGCTGGCTTTTCCATATATCGCAAAACTAATCCCATCAAATATCGTTGTTTTCCCTGCGCCTGTCTTTCCAGAAATGACAAACATGGTCCGTTCTCCAAGGGAATTAAAGTCAATGGTTTCCCTTGCTGCATATGGTCCGAATGCTTGCATCGTTAAAATATCCGGTCTCATTTCAAAGCCTCCTCTTTCTTAACAGCCTCAATTACCGAAACCATCAAATCCTGCTTTTGAGAATCAAAGTCCCGATCTGTCATTTCTTGATAAAACGTTTCAAACAGGTCCAATTCTGATTTCCGTTCATCTTTTACAGAAGAGAAGGATTTTTTTCTTCTAAGGTCGGTCAAATCCCATTTTCGCTCTAGATGTAGTACGTTCGGATAAATCTGACGCAGGCGGTTGATAGGATCGATGAGTGCCCCCTCATCATTTAGTGTTATTTTCAAATAATCATCCCTTTTTTGCGATTGATAGAAAGCGGGATCGAGTAACTCATCCATAACCCCTGATATTTCCCTCATATCGAACTTGGGTGCCAAAGAACGATAGCGTATATCAAAGCTTCCATCTTCCTGCATATCGACGATGGAAAGCGACTTATTCTGCTTGGCCTCAGAAAAAGAATATTTTAATAGTGATCCAGAGTAAAACACCTTTGGATGACGTATCGCGTCTGGACTATGTAAATGCCCAAGTGCCGTATAATCGAACGCATCGAATAAGTCGGATGAAACACAGCCAGAACCACCTACCGACAAGACCCTTTCCGAATCGCTCGTTTTTCCGCCTAATACAAAAGCATGTCCTACGAAAACATTCGGCTCATCCTTATTGAAATTTTCGGCAATCGTTCCTGTTATCCGCTTCATCGCTGCTTGATGTGAATGGATACTATCATCTTCAAAAAGATGGCGGACCGTACCAGGTTCTGCATATGGAACACAATAAAAGTTCACGCCTTTGATGCGAACCGGCTCACAAGTTTTTGTCACTTTCCCATGAATGTATAACTGGCTATGACGATACCATGATGAACCGAATGCAAGCCTTTCCGCAGAATCATGGTTTCCCGATATCGCAACGATCGGTGTATTCATTTTCACATTAATCGTATAAAGGATTTCATCAAGAAGCTCTACCGCTTCAGTCGGCGGAACGGAACGATCATATAGATCACCGGCAATCACAACCGCATCTGGCTTTTCCTCTTCGACAATTTCTATGAATTGCAAGAGTGCATGCCTTTGGTCATCTGTCATATGTACCCCGTGAACAATTTTCCCTAAATGCCAATCAGCCGTATGGATAAATTTCATAGTTTCACTCCGTCCTAATTTTTACTTACTATTATTATATCAAAAATTTAACGAATAGCATGGTTTGGGTACAAACGTTCTAATTTTTACCACACTGCACCATTCTTTTGAATTATTCAGAATAAAAAAAGCAAACTCCAAAAGAGTCTGCTTTTTCCTCGTTAGCTGAATAAGTGTTCATATGGACCCATATTCACCTTTCTTTCAGCTAATTTTTTTTGTAAAAATTTATGGTCACGCTTTGGTGTGGCTATGATATAGCCGCGTATCACTAAATCTTCCGTAATGTCGCCCGCTTTTTCCTTTAACGCCAACTCGCCGATTTTTCCCGCGATTTTATGACGTGCAACGTCACGAAAAAGTTCTGGCACAGGGCTCACTAAATCTTCTAGTAATTCCTTTTGCTGCTTTGACCATAGGTGCTTTGTTTGGTCCAAATAGTATTCTTCCCAATCCATATCGGATTTCCCATCTTCTTTAGGAAATCTTTTCAGGAACTTTCGAAACATGAAAAAGCCACCTATGCTCATTAATATAATTAAAAGGGCTACCCAAAATAGAATAAACCATAAAAACCATCCACTAAGCAAAGTACCACCTCATATGTATAGAATGATCGTCACTATTATTATAGACAGTAACCCATATCTTTACAAGACTGGCAATACAATCATTCCTGACCGTTCACTTCCAGCAAGACGAGCGAAAAATCCCCCACCGCATTTTCTTCATAGAGATTCGTGACTGAAGTTGCATAGTTAAAGATCTCTGCTCGAAACTCCTCGTTTGACTGTGGAATTTTTAAATCAAATACCATTTGATAAAGCAGTGTTGTAATATCATGATATTCACTATGTGTAACCTTGAAATTGAAACTGACTTTTCTGACTTCCTTACCTTCAGAATCTCTTACAGTTTCAGAAAGAAAATCAGTAACCTGCAGTGGAACATCGTTTAAAATGACCTCATCTACCATTATCAACATCTCCTTAAAAAAGTGGTTAAAGACATGTTATCACTAGAAACTTTGAACGCCAATTATTCAACCTTGGAAAAAATAAAAAAACGTGCACAGGAAACCCGAGCACGTTTACTTCAAATCAATTTACTTTCCCTTTTTCACGATTATACGCCATTTAGCGTCATCGATTTGCTCAAACTCCGTGATTTCATGACCTTCGGTAGCAGCCCAACGCGGAATGCTCTCCGTTGCTTGTGTGCAATCGAAATTAATGATCAATTCCTCTCCTTTTGCCATGTCCACTATCGCTTCTTTTGCTTCCACTAAAGGGAATGGACATACCATTCCGGTCGTTTCCAATACTTTTGCCATTTATATTACACTCCTTGATTAAAAAATTTTTGACTCGTACTTTAAGCCACTTGGGATGCAGCCGCTGTCTGCTTTTGCTTACGGATAATCATGAAATAAGTTGCTACCCATGTACCCAGCAGGAAAAAGACAATTGCGATCCAACCCTGCCAAGCAAATAGCGCCGAATTCACCAGACCATTTCCGATTGTGCATCCCCCGGCAACACTTGCACCGAATCCCATGGTTACACCGCCAATTGCATTGTTACGTAACGTTTTCATATCAGGCAAACGCCAACGGAATTCCCCGCTCCCTTTGGCGGCAATGAAAGCACCAAGGAAAATACCCAATACTAAAAACGTACCCCAATCGATTAACGCATCATCTCCTGTTATAAGGAAAGTTAGAATGTTCGCGGAAGGCGCTGTGATTCCAAGTCCGAACATTCTGCCTGTCATTGCACTTAGCGGCCATGCCATGATTGCAATAATCCCCACCAATAATGCTGTAATAAAGGGATGCCACCGTTTCTCGAATAAGATGTGGGCCAATCCCGTTTTTTTCGGTTTCATTTTAAAGATTGGAAGTTTCGGTTTTCTCAATTCACGAATCACCAATATGCCAACCAATAGTGTCACAATAATCACAAGCACCCATGGCGAAACAGTTAATGTTTCATGAATATACGTATCACTTGTACGATAAGATAACAGATTATCTCCAGCCACTTTCCATACACCATATTTCGTCATGGCTGCCCCTAGCATATATCCAAAAAGGGCAACCCAACTTCCGATCATTCCCTCCCCGGCACGATACCATGTTCCAGTGGCGCAACCTCCTGCCAGAACCATACCAATACCAAAAATAAAGCCACCGACGATTGTTCCCAACCAAGGAAAACCATCATTTCCTAACTGAATGACCCCTGTATCATTTAATGCATAAACACCAATACTTTGTATCGCTATAACAATAAATGTAGCTAAGAACATCCGTCCATCTTTAGCTAAAATCAAATCACGATATGCACCAACAACGCAGAAACGGCCTCTTTGAAGCACAAATCCCAGCAGTAAACCACAAATAATCCCGAACACAATCATTTGTAACATGAACCGTTTCCTCCTTAAGTAAAATAATAATAATACTAATATAATATAATATAATCCGGATGAAATTACTAGGTTTTTGGTTTGATTTTTTTATTCTCCGGGCAAATGAAAAACCTGAGTCATTATGAATATCGACTCAGGTTTTTTGATTATCGTTTTGATTAAATCCTATAATACATGAATCACAGCATGCTACTTCCGCCGAAACTGGCTGCTTTAACTTTCTTATATTGGTAAAGCATGGCAATTCTCCACGGAACGATCATCGCAAAAGCAAGTAAGAAAAACATTCCGCTCAATACACCGATTTCAATCGTGCTTCCCAGCATCAGTTTCGCCACCAGTCTAATCACCATAAGACCAATCAATATGAATATGAACGCTTTAGAGCGCAGAATATAAATTTTTTCATCTCTAACTTCAAATTTAGATGTTTTAATCAATAAGATGGAAAATAACATCCCTGCAACAAGAGCCTCCAACAATTCGTATCGAGTCACCCTAAACATCGGGAAAATAAACATCAAAGCACCCGTACTCATAAACAGAGGCGGTAAGATGATTTTCTTTTCATTCACTGGTTTTTTCGTTTCCTTCATCCGTAACATGAAAACACCTATAGCCATCACAATCGCTATACCTGTTGATATATATATCATCTCTTAACCATCCCTTTAAACTAAAAATAGGTAAGTACCCTTAAAAATTATATATGACTTCAATTTATAAACAAAGTATATATTACCTATTTGAGATAAACAAGGAGAGTGTCATTAATTAAGCGCCCTTTTGTCATCCAATACCCTGCCCTCGTCAAAAGGATTGAAGATAAAATCTAGCGACCCGGCTTTTATAGCCACGACAACCATTTTTTGTTGACCCATGGCAGAGCACAATATAACCTTTGCAGCCTGAAATTCCATCTTAATTTCTTTAACGGCATCCAGCCCGCTCATGATTAGCATGGTAATATCCATCGTTACAAGGTCAAGATTCAAATTGAAAGTGTCATTCTCTTATACCTAGAATCACCATAGCTGTTTCTCCTCATTCAAAACAAAAGCACGCGTTAGAAATATAATGATTTTTATATATAATATTTTTTAGGATATATGAATTTAGACGCATAATCAACAGAAATGATACAAAAAAAGAAAGAAATAACACACCATAAGACCTAACAGCAGGCAATTCAAATAGAATATTATTGAAAAAATAGCTTATTATGGACTAAAACCCCGTAAAGCCACCGAATAGTCTAGACAGGACTGCAATTATTTTGGTCATCCAATTAAAAAACAAAATTACACCCATTACAATCATCAAATATCCGCCAATCTTCATGATGTATTGGCTGTACTTTTTGATCCATTTCAATTTTCCGACAAAGAAGGATAATATGAAAAACGGTATGGCAAATCCTAAAATATAGGCAGTCATATAGCTCATGGCAGCACTAGGATTAGTTGCCCCCAGTGAAATGACAGCACCTAATAGCGGACCGGCACAAGGGGTCCATCCAGCAGCAAAGGCAAGTCCGATAAGAATGGAACCTATATATCCGCTAGGTCGATTCTTAAATTCAAAACGACTGTCCTTCATCAAAGATTTCGGCTGAAAGATTCCTACAATGAATAAACCAAAAATGATAATCAGGATGGCACCAATCTGACGAATTAATTCTTTGTAATTCGCGAAAAAAGAACCTAGGTATGTTGTGCTAAAACCTATTGCAATAAAAACCAGAGAAAACCCAAGAAGGAAGAATAAAGTATGCAGCATGCTTCTTCTTTGGAGCATGGCGTTCTCGGATTTGATTTCACCAACACTCATACCAGTGATATAAGATAAAAAGGCCGGATATAGCGGTAAGCAACATGGCGAAATAAAACTAAGAAAGCCCGCCCCAAATGCTAAAAACATATTAATATCATTCAAATAAGCTCACTCCTATGTATGTCAACCTATAAACATTGTAACAAATAAGATAAAAAAATACATTTATGGAACTGTGAATATTTCATGACAACCAATTGCTTATAACTGGATGGGGTGACGGATTAAGTTAACTTATTTGAATTCATTAGTCCAAGCCGATATAATTGTTATATTCATACAGATTTTACAACGGACACATAAATTAAGGGTACCTTGAATAAATGTTGGGGCCAGAAAGGAAATATAATGGCTAAAAAGAATGAATTTCTCGAACAGATTGAATTAAAGAGAAATGAACTTATCAAGATTGTCGCTAAAGATGGTTTAAACTCGCATGTTGCCGTTGAATATAGCCAGCAACTTGATCAATTATTAAATAAATATAATGAACTTTTTTATAAAACCGGTACAGGTTTTTAACTCAGTTCATCTCCCATTGATAACCACATATATTATTATATGAAATATTTTTCAGTCAATCTCCCCTTTTTACACTATTTCTCAATTTGAAATACTTAAGCATGACCTTTGCTATTTAAAAAAACAGGCAAGCGCTAAGTGCGCTGCCTGTTTTCCTGTTTTTTCAATTAAAATAATGCATATGAATCATGTAGCAGTATCACCATCGGATGTCGGTGCTTAGTTTGTCAAAACAAGAACAATAGTAGATCCAGCTAAGATGAAAGAACCGTCCGGAACAGTGATCACAAGACTACCTTTTATAAAATGTATAGGGAGATAATTCACGAGCTTCAATCAAGGATTCCGTATTTTTGATAATGATTGGATTTTATGTGATCTCTCGTGCACTTTGGTCTTTCCAAGACTCACAAAAAATAAATACGCCAGAATTATCTTCTGAAGAATATCATAGGTAATAAACACTTCATCTTCACGTGAAGGAGTTTCCTCCCCCTACAGATTCTGAAGCAGAAGTTCCTCTTAATTTGAGTTTGCTTGAAGTACCGCTTTAATTGTAATAGCTGACATTGAACATTCTCCCTTATTTTCTTATGCAGACGCTAGTTTTCCCTCTCAAGATTTTACGCAGTTCCCTATTATATTGTATGTTTAGCAAGGTTTTTTTCATCTCATTTAATTTTCACAAAAAAAGCAAAAGGAACTTCAATTATTAAAGGTGAAAATGATAAAAATTGTGTTTGACAAATCGTTCAAAAAATATTATCTTTAATTTAAGATAAATTAATTCGAGATAAAATCTCTTATTTTTTTGATATAAATCTCGAATCAAAGATATCTAAATTCAAAATATAATTCCAGGAGGAATCATAAATGATTGGTATAGGTTTATTAGTTATTCGAGTAGTAATCGGGTTATCGTTTGTTGGACATGGAGCTCAAAAATTATTTGGTTGGTTTGGCGGTCATGGCTTGAAAGGTACTGGAGGCTGGTTTGATTCGATTGGCATGAAGCCAGGAGTTACCATGGCCCTATTTGCCGGTCTATCAGAGCTAATTGGCGGAGCTTTATTTGCTTTAGGTCTCCTTACACCCTTTGCAGGTATATTAATTGCACTTACAATGCTTGTTGCGATCGTTAAAGTCCATGGAGCAAATGGCTACTGGGCAACTCAAAACGGTTATGAATATAATCTTGCCATTCTTGCAGTTGCTATTGGCGTTGCGATAACCGGAGCTGGCCCATACTCACTTGATTCCTTTCTTTTTTAAGGAAATCGCTTGGGCTTGCTAATCCCTGCATTATGAAAAACACGGAGTTGGATAAAACCACTCCGTGTTTTTTCTTTTTCCCCATTGCTCAGAAATTTTTATATTGGTTATCAAAGCTTAAAACTCGAGTAATGGATATTTCAATTATAGTGTTGAGGAAATAGGAACATAGGTTGTCCCATATTTAAATTAGATGGTTTCAATATTGAAATACAAACTACTTGTACATCACTGTTGAACGGTAATTTTCACAAATGAGTCGGAATAATGCCATTAAATTATAGAATACTTTCGAAACCTTTTCATTCCGTTGCTCCTCTTCCATATTGATGCAGATTTTCACAGGACTAGTGCCTAAATAAAAGAAAAAATGAAATTCCGGATCGAAAACAAAAGTTCCTAATTTGAACTAACATGACTAAAAACTAAAACTCAAAATCAGGAAAAAAAGTGTACAGTAATAATGAGATTGATTATAACCTAATGTTCTTTTATCTCCGTAGTGTCCTCACTGAATCAAAAAACCGCTATTTTTATAGAACTAATTATATATATTCCCTCAGAGACAGTTAAAGTGCTACTATCCCCTCCTGGAGAAAATAGAAATCAATGGTACTTTAATTTGTTCCTATGGCTTTCAGTATACAAACGATAGATACATAGACTCTAGTAAAAAAAAGATCATACCTAGATAAACAATATTAATCCCCGAGTGATGACATAATCATTTACTCTTTCCTAAACATACTTCGATTAATAATTTTTAACACTTGAAAACAGGAAAATCCAGTAATAAAAAGAAAAAGGGGGGCAAAATAAAAATAAATGAAGTTTTTATAATTTATAGCAGTATTTTTATTTTCTTTTAGTCTTGCTGCAGTAGGATTTGCCAAGGAAAATGGTTCAAGCGTTAGCGAAGAAACACTGACACCAGTAGAGTTGGATTATCTTGTAAATGAAGTCGGCAATACTCAAGAAGAATCCGAGGATTTACCTGTTGAAGTTTCAAGACGATTAATTGAAGAGGAGGCTCAAGTTATAAATTCTGGATCGGAATTTATGGTTATATATGATCCAGAAGTTACTAAACCAGCGCAAATCAGTACTTTTGCATCTATCGCTTCAACAACTTTAAAACTAGGGGGAACTGTATATAAAGTAAAAAGTGATCGTTCAAAAGAAGAGAAATTTTATATATACGGTAACTTTCATTGGCTAAAAACACCTTCATATACTTTAGTGGATAAAATGACAATTGGTTTCCCTTCAAGTTCAGGACTGTATCTGCCAACTAGTGGAGGGAAAGTAAAACAACACCAGCACAGATATTCTCAAGATCAACAAGGAAATGGGCGTTGGATAGATTATGCAATCAAGTATTCTCCAAGTAATTGGGAACCAAGTGCTGGTGTTGCTGGTTCATATGATATCAGGGCTGGGGAACCATGAGGCAAATCATTATTAATTTCATTTTCATTCTAGTAATATCAATAATCTTATTTTTTATCTTTAGCTATGATGCATCTTTAGATGAACATTTTATATTGTCTCTTTTACTTATCATTACTCTGCAAATATCTTTGATATTAGCTATTCTGTTAAAAAGAAGATAACACCAGAAAAGCAGCCATTAATGGTTGCTCTTCTGATGTAAGGGCTTTCCTATGTTGTTCCTCTAATGACTGTGACCTGGAAGAGCGGTGTCCTCCTTACTTTTCCAAGCGTTCCGTAAAGAAAGTCCCTTTTCTCACCAAAATTCCCAAATGTATCTGCCGTTGGACTTAATTGCTGGTCAATGAAAATTCGTAATTCTTTCCCTTTTTTTTATTTTCCGAAACAGCTTAGAAATAGAATGCTCAGTTATTCATTCTTTTAAGGATTTAATTTGAAATTCACTTAATAGATTGTCATTCAAATAAATGACTTTCCATTAACATAAAAAAAAAACGGATAAGGAACACTTTTATATGTCTACCTTATCCGGGGTTTTATGAAAACCATTATGCATTTTTTATTTCACTAATATATGAACGTCTATTTAATCAATCCCCGGAAACCATCCTGGAGAGTGGATGATCGCTTGCCATAATTGGTCTGGAATATCAAGTTGCTGCTGATTATCTTTGTTTATTTTTGTCACGATTTCAGCTTCCCTGCCTTGTTCCACTTTTTGTACCCATTCCGGATCGATTATGATTTCACGGCCTAATGCGATTAACGGAACCCCCGATTGCAGTGCTTTGATCGCATCATCCGCTGTATAGATGGAACCAACACCAATTAAGGGAACTTGATCTCCGATACGTTCTTTAATAATCTCTATCCGAGGTCGGTCAACCTCGGCTCCCCGTCTTGCTTTCGACCAGAAATCCATTAATGAAACATGAAGATAATCCAGATCCTTTGTTACAAGTCCATCAATTAATGCAAGTGTATCCTCCATGGTGATTCCTGGTGTTTCCTGTTCCTCCGGTGAAAAACGATATCCTACGATGAACGGATCCTTGGCATGTTCAGCAACAGCCTTTTTCACTTCCTCCACAACCGCTAATGGAAAAGTCAGGCGCTTTTCAAGGGAGCCTCCCCACTTGTCTTCACGACGGTTTGAATGAGGCGAAAAGAATTGCTGTAGCAAGTAACCATTTGCACCGTGAATCTCGACACCGTCAAATCCCGCTTCAATGGCACGTCGGGTGGTTTCACCAAAGTCGAGAATAATCGATTCTATTTCCTTTTCAGATAGTGGGCGCGGAACTGCTTTCCCTTCTCCTTCCGATGGAATATTGCTTGCACTGACAACATCGCCATTTGGTATTAATTCCGGTGGAACCTCACGGCCGCCATGAAAAATCTGAAGAATTGCCTTTGCACCTTTCGCTTTAATCGCTGATGCCAAACGACTTAGACTAGGTATCAATTCATCCTGATCTCCGCCAAATTCCCCATGAAAACCTTTGCCATTATCCGTCACGTAAGTACATGCCGTTATAACCATCCCAACCCCGCTTGACCGACGTTCATAATAGTTAACTTCAGCGTCAGTTACAGTCCCGTCAGGATTAGAAGAGAAATTTGTCATAGGCGCCATCACCAATCGATTTTTCACTTCTAATTTCTTTCCTAAATTGAACGATTCAAATAATGGTGTATAGTTAGAATTCATTTAGTAATCCTCCATTTAGTTACCCACCATGTTGGTTGGTATAAGTCCTTAATTCACAATACACATGCGCATATTATGATAATAATCATGCATGTTTTGTGATTAATGCCGAAATGGCTTCTTTTGGCTGGAAGCCAATAGCTTGATCTACCTTTTCTCCATCTTTGAATAAAATTAGAGCTGGAATTCCCATCACTCCATATTCGCTTGTCGTATCTGAATTTTCATCCACATTAAGTTTTACGATCTTAACCCGATCACCCATTTCCACGTCTATTTCATTAAGCACTGGGGCAATCATTTTACACGGACCGCACCACGGTGCCCAAAAATCAACCAATACTAAACCTTCCTTGATTTCATTAGCAAAATTATCATCTGTTACATGTTCTATTGTCATGATCATTTCCTCCTTGTATTATCCGAAATATTTATGGTCTTTACTCATCATCTATTTAAATCAATTTTTGCGATTCTATTTCCCGGCATAAAAAATTCAGATTTCCTCGCATTTATTTTTGGATGGATTTTGATGGATTCCAATTTACCGGATAACTCCATAAACCATGTTTCATCTTTAGAAAGTAACGCCAAATCAATTAAGGCCAAAAGATGAGTTTCATTACTGATTTCAAGATCTGGCAATTTTTCGGTCCATTTACTCGGAATCCAAATCGATTTCCCAACAGCTTTTTCATTGTCACTTTCCACCACATTCACTTTAACGATTTCTCGATCATCACTTACGGTTTCAATGAAACCATGGATAAGTTCCCCATCTCTTGATTTTCCCTGTACCCAATCCCCATTTATGAACTGATTATTTTCAACCATTTCCTTAACACCCCTTATATGTTCATTTGATATTCAAACTATAGTTATTAACTGTAATAATAAAATATACATTTAGTACAAAGAAAAAACTAAATCAATATTATGGACATTGTTTAATTTTTTCCAAAAAAGTGCTTAGAGTTATATCTTCTAAATATTTTTCAAAATATAATTCAGCTTCATCGAATATTTGATCCATGACTACCTGGGTATTGGAAGATATGACACATTTTTTCTCAGGATCACCTGTACACCACTTTGGTTTCAAGGTTCCATGTGAGACCGCTATATAAATATCCGCCAGACTTACCTCTTCAGGGTTACAGTCTAGAATATAGCCTCCGCCCACACCTTCTTTTGTCTTAACAAATCCCTTTTTTCTTAAGCAGCTCATCATTTTCCGAATCCTTGCCGAGTTTGTACAAACGTTTTCTGCGATAGACTCACTGCTTGCCATATGATCTGGTAAATAAGCTAAATAGACCAAACTATGCACAGCTATTGTAAAATCACTATTCACTTTATGCATCCTCCTCAAGGAGATTACTGTAATATTAATATTTACAGTTGATAATGTCAACTCAAAAAACTCAACAGGTTCCTCAACTTTGTTGATTACATTATTATTGCAATGAATTCCCCACTTTACTCTTTTAATATTGCCGAAGTTAAAGACAAAAAGACTCGGTGTAAAAACTATTGAATAACCTAAACCTTAATTATAGATAAACTAAATTCACAATTAATGACAACGATTCAATCATTCTTTTTTCATCTTTAGATTTTACTGAAAAAAATTTTGATTCTTTTAATATTAAGACATATATGGTTTATAACGGTGCGAATGATGAATATAGATCCTTTATGAAATTAATTTGGGCATCAGAAATAAAACCATCCTATATAAATACAAAAAAGCACTCGACCAATTCAGGTTATGTGCAATAAAATAAAAAACACACGATTACTCGGATGCTAACTTTAATCAATTTTATATATTCACTGACTCTTTATTGGTTAAGTGCTTTAATAAAAAGATTAATAGAAAAGATTTTTATTTTTTACATTTACATTTGGATTTCCATTTGAATTTAGATTCCCATTTGTTGTCTTTAAATTTACATTTGTGTTCAAATTTATGTTCACATTTAGGAAACCACATCGAACAAGTATCCTCAAAGCATTTTTTTACAAAATCATTTATCATTCTAACACCCTCCTTAATACTGTATATGCATCTTTTGATAGAAGGTGTGGACAAGTATTGTTTTCTGTTTGCGTGTTTACTTTCCAAATAAAAAAGCCCTCACATAGAATGAGGACTTACCTTTCACACTAATAATTTATTAACTATGAGTTCTTTATAAATTTCTTCAATCAGTAAATAATGTTATGCTTTTATCTATAAATTCAAAAACAAAAACCACCTTTACTGAACCATTCATTCAGAAAAAGTGGTTTAAGAAACAAAAATGAAAGATAAACCAAAATTTTATATAAAATCGGTGGAAAGTTCAGTATAAACGGATCAACCATATCGATATTATATAAAATTTTGCATCCAATCTTCCAAGAACATTGATATATCAAGGTTTCATGCTATCTTATTTTGTTTGTTGTTTATTCATGGCGCTCATCATTTGATTAATTTTCTTTTGGGATGGTTTCATACCCATTTGCATCATCATCATTTTCAACATTTGTTCGTTAATTGGCGGATTTTTCTTTAAGTAATCCATCATGTATTTACGAGCGATGAAAAATCCCAGCACTACTCCAGCAATCAATGCCAGTACGCCAACTAGAATGTAAACCCACATACTATTTCCTCCTTCGTGTTGTCTAACATCAGTGTACTAGACCAAAGGTTATTATACAATACCCGCTACCGAAAAGTCCCCCATTTAGACAAATTTTCTTTCTTTTATCGGTTTTAACCAACCGTATTTTTCATGTTCAAAATCAATGGCCAGAAAACTCGCTTCATATTTTCGAATACTTTCAAAGAAGGCCGTCTCCGCTTCATAGTCTCCTTCAGCTTTAAGAGTAATGGACTCATTCTGAATAATTAAATCTGCTTTACTTGATCCGTTTGTTTTTTCTAAATAGTATTTTCCATTTTGAGCCCAATAATTCATCTTTTTTTGCAAACGTTGTTCAATTGCTAACTGCAACTGGATAATCGGGACTGTTTTGGTGACATATTCGATTTGTTTTTGCAAAATACTCTTCAGTCTGCCCCTTGCTTGAATATACTCCAAAAACAAATTGAAAAATAGCTTTTCTCTTCCATAATAATGATGGGCAAATTCATCTTCGATTAAATAAATCTGATAGGTTCTCATCAGCCAATGCCTCCTAGCTTTCCTATTTTAGTCAAGAAAACATCTAACCACCAGGACCATCTCCACTATTTTCCACTATTGATAACTTTCCCCTTTAACTGACACATTTAAACGAATTTTATTTATTCTCATTATATATTGACAAACTAAAAAGATATGTTGTTTACTGGAGAAATTTTCTTCTTTTTTTGTCGAATGGAAGATTTCCTTTAGAATAGAGCACATTCAATATAAAATAAGATTGTTTTTGTAAAAAAACTGACACCAAGTTAGTTGGTGTCAGTTCCACATTACTATTATTTAATCATTTCCTTAACACGAGCAACTACATTATCTACAGTGAAACCGAATTCCTCCATGATCTTACCGCCTGGTGCAGAAGCTCCAAAATGATTGATGGCCAATATTTCACCCTCATCACCTGCATAACGATCCCAACCAAACGGTGAAGCCACTTCGATAGCTAGACGTTTTTTCACTGCCGGATTGATTACGCTTTGTTTATATTCTTTAGATTGAGTTTCAAATCGATCCCATGATGGCATGCTGATTACCGAAACATCAATTCCTTCGTTTGCTAAAGCTTTCTGTGCTTCCACAGCCAAGTTCACTTCTGAACCAGTCGCAAGAAGTAATGCATCGGCTACTTCTTTCTTAGAAGCAGAGATGATGTAAGCCCCTTTTGAAACACCTTCATACGCAGTTTCGGAAGTGTCTTTTATTGTTGGCAAACCTTGACGAGTCAGTACAAGAGCAGTTGGTTTATTTGTAGACTCCATAGCCACTTTCCAAGCTGCTGCCGTTTCATTGCCATCAGCCGGACGGATTACCCCTAGGTTAGGCATTGCGCGCAATGATGCTAATTGTTCAATTGGCTCATGAGTCGGGCCGTCTTCCCCTACAGCTATGCTGTCATGAGTGAAAACATAGTTTACTGGCAATCCCATTAGTGCTGCCATTCTTATGGCAGGACGTAGATAATCAGAGAATACGAAGAATGTTCCTCCGTATACTTTTAGTCCACCATGAAGTGCCATTCCATTTAAAGCCGCACCCATAGCGAATTCACGTACACCGAACCATATATTACGGCCACTGTAATTACCAGGTAATAGATCAGTCTCACCTTTGATGGCAGTATTATTAGATCCGGCTAAATCCGCAGAACCCCCAATGAAGCTAGGAACCCTTTTGGCAATCGCATTCAGTACTTCCCCACTTGATGCACGGGACGCTAATGTCTTACCTTCTTCATAGACCGGAATTTCCTGATCCCATTCAGCAGGCAGTTCACCTTTGATGGCAAGCTCCAATTGCTGTGCTAACTCAGGATGTGCTTCTTTGTAATTTTTGAACAATTCATTCCAAGCTGCTTCCTTTTGAGCGCCTGCATCAACAACAGCTTCATTGAAGTGTGAATACACTTCTTCAGGAACATGGAAGTCCTCTTCGAATGTCCATTTATATGCTTCTTTTGTCAATTTCAGCTCATCTGCACCAAGCGGAGCGCCGTGAACAGCAGATTTACCTGAACGATTTGGTGAACCGTAACCAATAACCGTTTTCACTTCGATTAATGTTGGGCGTGCATCTTCGGTTTTCGCTTCTTCAATCGCTTTAGCAATTTCCTGAAGGTCGTTCCCATCCTCAACGCGGATATATTGCCATCCATAAGATTTGAACCGGTCTGCCACGCTTTCACTAAATGACTGACTTAAGTCGCCGTCAAGGGAAATATCGTTAGAATCATATAAAACAACAAGTCTTCCTAGTTGTAGATGTCCAGCTAATGAAGCTGCTTCTGCAGAAACGCCTTCCATTAAATCTCCATCTCCACAAATGCTATATGTATAATGATCGACCACTTTATAAGAATCGCGGTTATAGCTTTCTGCCAAGTGACGTTCTGCCATTGCCATTCCGACCGCCATTGCGATACCTTGTCCAAGCGGCCCGGTAGTTGCATCTACACCAGCCGTATGTCCGTATTCAGGATGTCCTGGAGTTTTACTGCCCCATTGACGGAAGCCTTTCAAATCATCGATAGATAAGCCATAGCCCGATAAATGAAGAAGGCTGTATAACAGCATAGACCCATGACCAGCTGAAAGAACAAAGCGGTCTCTATTAAACCAATCTGGATTTTTCGGGTTATGGTTCATATAATCGGTCCATAGTTTATACGCCATCGGCGCTGCACCCATTGGCATACCTGGATGGCCAGAATTAGCCTTTTCAATTGCATCAATTGATAATGTACGAATCGTATTAATAGAAAGTGCATCTAATTTATCTAACATATCGTAAAAACATCCCTTCCTGTAATGTACCTCTTTATATTATAGTGACAAGCATAATATCACAACTAAAATCACCATTTACTGCCCGAATATTACAATTTTCTAGAAATAAAAGAAGTCCCCTATTTAGATTAAACTAAATAGGAGAATACATACATGAATGCATTCTCTTTTCATTCCTAAATGCTAATAGAATCCTTAAATGGAATGTTCCATCAGAAGAATCCAAGAATTAATGTAAATTTCTTTTTTCTTTTATATTTTTTATCTTTTGAGGAGTGACGTCATTACCTTCTGGATCCACGACTTTCACATGCTCCAACGTATCAGTCATGGACTTTCTGAATGTTTCCAAATACTCACTTCTCAATTGAGTTTGCTCTTTCGCCTCAGCTTCCGTCAAACCTTCAGCCTTTGCCTTTTTAGAAAGTTCATTAATACGGGCTATTTTTTCTTTTGATAACATAATTTCGCTCCTTCATAATCTGCGGATATTGTCATGGTATTAAAAAAATAGCGAAATTACAAGTTCTATGATTTACTTTCCTTTGTATTCATTTGATGTTCGAGAAAACGCCTGTTCACAGTAGCCTTAGATACATTGTATCCAAAGCCCCTTAAAGTGGCTGCGATTTCTGAGAATGTCAATCCATTGGCCCGAAGTTTAATAATTTCTTCAATAGGAATTTCCATACGGTCCCTTCCAGTGGAATTCCTTTGATTCTGAAGATTTTTTTGAGGTCGGTACCCTTTTTCAACGGCTCTTATCATCCCGCGCTTTATTTTAAGATTATGTAGTTTCCTTTGATATTCTTCTACAATACCGACTATCTGGATGACCATGGCATCCGAATCCGATAACTCAAGCTCCCCATCGTGTGAGAGTGTATAAATTTTCACATCTTCTTTAAGTATGACATGGAAAAGGGCTATTTTGGCATTCCCTCTTCCCAGTCTTGTTTCGTCCTGGATTAATAGTACTTCAGCTTCTTTGGTTTTAAATAGTTCGAGCATGTCAAAAATGCCATCCCGATTCAACTCATAACCACTTGCCTGTTCTTTTATTATGGAAACAACTTCCACATCCATCTTTTCTGCCAATTTGACTAATTCATCTTCCTGCCTTGCCAATGATGTTTCCTGTGACTCTTTTTCTGTGCTGACCCTACAATAGATTACCGCCTTCATAATACCCTACCTTCACTACTTACTGCTCACTGGCCAAATTCTGGACAAGTTCCTCATCTTTAACCGGTATGACGATGACTTGACCAGGTTTAATCGAATCCGCCCTGACTCCATTATGCTCTTCTATCCAACCAATGAATTCTTTTTTTGTCAAATTTGCTTCTTCATATTCTTCAGCAATTCCCCAAAGGGTGTCACCTTCACTTACTTCTATAGAAAGGAAATCTTTTTTTTGATCATTGTTCAATGTACAAGAGAATAAAACTGAAAAGATGAATACTGATCCCGCTAATAGAATCGTATAAATATAATTTTTGTATAATTTTTTCATAATTATTTTCCCTCCAAAGCGAATGTTCGTTCGTATGTTATGATCGAATTATAATACGAACGTTTGTTTCAGTCAACAACAAAATTCGAACTTATGTTTGTATAGAGTTGGGGGCCATGCTATAATGTAGCAAAGAACATTGGGGAAGAGGTGCACAAATGACTAAACTATCAAAACGGCAGCAAGATATTCTTGATTTCATTAAAGAAGAGGTCCGACAAAAAGGGTATCCACCTTCCGTACGGGAGATTGGTGAAGCAGTGGGACTTGCATCAAGTTCAACAGTACACGGACATTTATCCCGCCTGGAAAGTAAAGGCCTGATTAGACGTGACCCAACCAAGCCAAGGGCCATTGAAATAATGAATTCCGAGGAAGCGAACAATATTCCCAAAGTTAATGTCGTGAACGTGCCGTTACTTGGAAAAGTAACAGCGGGCATGCCTATAACGGCCATTGAGAACATAGAAGAATACTTTCCGCTTCCTGAAAGCATGGTTCCACATGATGACCATGTATTCATGCTGGAAATCATGGGTGAAAGTATGATCGAAGCAGGAATTCATGATGGAGATTATGTCATCGTGAAACAACAAAGCAGTGCCAATAATGGAGATATCGTCGTGGCCATGACTGAAGATGATGAAGCCACTGTAAAACGATTCTTTAAGGAACCGGATTACATAAGGCTTCAGCCTGAAAACTCAAATATGGAACCAATTATTTTACGAGATGTTTCGATACTTGGAAAAGTAATAGGCTTATATAGACAAATACACTAAAAGCGCTAACCGCGCTTTTTTTTTGTTTGTTTAATTTATGTCCCAGATTCTCTCAATATGCATATGGAAGAGTAGATTTTGAGATATTTTTAATAGAATCAATTTTTCATGGGAATATTAACATCCTTTATATCGGATGAAAGGATATTATTGACTGTCTTGATATATGTACTTTCGAAAGAAACCTATTTCAACTAAAAAAGGAGAGCGGTAAATTACCGCTCCCAGTTAAATTTCATTTTACTCTAAACTTTGGTTCACTTTTATAAGGTTTAGATCGACCAAGCCATTCCACTGCTGAATCTGTACTTGTGTTGAACCATATGCCTTTGCAAGCCCAGAGACTGAATCCCCCTTTTTGACAATATGATAAACCTCTTCGATGTTTGCGTCATATTTAGTTAAATCGCTTGTTTCGATTAGGTTTACCAGTTTTTCTATATATTTCGGGTCCGAGGCGTAACCCGCATCGAATATTGCTTTGAGTGCTTTTTTGTAATCTTTTTCTCCAATTACAGCTGTATATAGACTTCTATTCCACGAAGTCCCCATTTCATATAGATTGGCAAGATCTCTAAGACTTTCTTCCAGTTGGGTATTTTCTGAATTTGTTCCATACTTGAACGGGCACACCGTTGACATATTCCATTGTTTGAATAATGACAGACTCTCCCTTAAAGTCACCTTTTGTACCAAATATATTTTTTCCTTGATTTGCTAACAAGCTTGTCCCATATCCACTCTCCAAACAAGCTTGTGCAATGACAACAGAAGGTAAAATTTTAAATTCCTTTTGAATTTTCTGGGCATAAGGAGCAATTTCCTTAATAAACGTTTCCTTGCTCATAAGAACTCCCCATTATTAGAAACACTTTATTATTTACTGTTTATCTTCATTCTTATCGTATTCTAAACTATGGGAAAGGTTACAGCTTGTCCAACAAAGAAAGTTCAGAAAATTGTTTACTATGGATAACATGCCTAAAGTGGCTCTCTCCGCGTTTTATTAAACCATTACAGAAAAAGCCGTCAATCCAAAAATTAATGGATTTATGGATTTTAAATTGAACTCTGAAAATCTTCAAAACTTATTTTGTATAACCTTTCAATAATTAATTTTTAAATATGTATTCATATACTATGGTATAAAACCTTGATAAATAGTAAAAATTAATTTTAAAAACTTTCAATGTTAAGGTGGTGAAATTATGGACTTCCCAACCATCCATACAAACTTTTGGGATGCAGTGATAGCCATTCCTACCATCATGATTCTTACTCAACTTATAAAGGTCATGTTTCATGTTCCTCCTAAATTTATCCCAAGCATCGCTTTGGGTCTTGGATTATTCATTTCCATTTTCATTAGCCATCGTCATCATTTGGTTGCAGGAATTTTCATGGGCTGGTTTTATGGCTATGCAAGCATAGGCAATTATGCTGCACTCAAAACTGGTATTTTGTCTTATAGAGAGTCCTATCAAAAGACGGATTAAATCTATACAGGTTATCCTCGTTGCATTTCATCAATCCTTATTATTTCCAGGAGACCTGACTTGATTATATCCCCATATAACGCCCATAAATTTACACCTAAAATTAACAATTACCACCTGGCTGTTTCCTTTGGCTGAATCACCATCACCCTTGTTAACCCTATCATTTCGCACCTCCCTCTCATTTCATCAAAATAATACCTTCTCAATAAAGAGAAGGTATTAGCTGTCGACAAAAGGAGGTTCGTAATGCTCTCACCTCGAAGCATGATTTTAAAAGTAAACTTGGTTATCCTTCATGTTTTTTACTCGTTTATACTGAGGAAACCCTCACTCGATTGAAGAAAATTGTGAAACTACTGCCGAATATCTAGCTAGACGGGACCCACAGACGCATGCGGTGAGGGGGCTTGGCAGTGAGTCGGCGGAAAGGGAGCTGATTTCTGAAAACGGCTGGACTTTTTTTTGAGGGTTTCTTAAACTTGAACGTTGATTTCCACTCCAGGCACTTGCTTTCCCGGGCGTCCGCCCTCGGCGCTCTTTGCGCCTGTGGGGTCTCCCCTGATGCGAATTTATCTACATTCTGATACCCTCCCAATTAAGAGAAGGCCTTTCACTATTTCTCAATATAGACCGAACGAATCAGCGTCCGGATTCTTTCAGTACCATCCGCATTTTTTTCCTTGACATCAATTGTTACATTATAAACACCTGACTTAGGTACTTCTGGAAGGGCACCAGTAAAATTTTCGGTATCCATTATCTTAATGGAGCTTTTTTCACTAATTTCATTACCGCTTTCATCTATTAGATGAACCAAAAATGTTGTGCTGATAGGCCTTTTTTTATCATTCATTGGGTTATTTATTAAAAATTTTGCATCTTTTTGCTTGACTTTACCGGCCATACTTAATGTAATGGGATTCTTTTCGTTAAATTGTGCTGTGAACAAGTAGGCGTCTTTTGGCGATTTAGTCTTCATTCGCACTTTCCAGTCCCCAATTTCAAGGTTATTTCTATTGAATGATTGGATGGTTGCGCCATTAAAAAAGGAAATTTCATTCTGTGCTGAATGAACTTTTAAGGAAGGTGAATACTTTTTATTGGATGGAGAAATTAATTCAACCTCAACATCATTTGAGGCTGTATATATGGTTATTTTACCTGGGGCTGCTTCATTTACATGGAAACTTTGTTCGATCCAGACATTTTGTTTCAGGACATCACCCAGAACGGTTTGAGCGAGTGCGGTTGTGATGACATCATCTTCTACTCGTTCTTTATAGTTGACATTAAATTCAGGAACCCCAGCGATGGAAGTGCTTCTTAAATAGGGTTCAATTCTTGAAAATACAGCTGAACCGACTCGAATATTGTCGTGATCAAAGTTGGGATCCGTAAATAAATGTGTTCCGTAAGGTATTTTTGTACTCCAAACATTCACTAGACCATCATTTTCTCCATATGAAGATAAATATTGTCCCCCCATTGATAAAGCTGAAAGAACCGGGCCTCTGTTCATACCTGCCACAGTAAAATACATGTTTTTACGAGCGTTAACATGGTTATCTGTGACAGAACGAAATTCCGCCATTTTACCAACTTGTAAGGAATAAGTTCCATCATCTTTTTGACCTAATAAGGAACCAAGCCAGCCCGCATACCAGCTATAAGCCAAATCAGCTAAGTAAGAACCATGATGTGGAGAAGCTAAAGTGATGACCCTTCCAACATATTGGTGTGCTCCATAGTGTACTAGAGCAGCTTGGGTGTCTGGCCCTCCTTTGCTGTGAGCTATAATATTTACTTTTTCGCCCCCGAAATGGTTACTAATTTCTGAAAGCATTTGAGCTAAGAGCCTTCCATTAGCATATTGGCTCACTGATCCATTTCCAGCTGAATCATGAAGCTGAACAAAAACAGTTTGGTAGCCTGCTTCATACGCCTTGGTATACATATCATTGACACCATGATATTCCGTTTCACCGTACCAGCTGGTTGAACTGCTGTTTTTCCCTTGAACAAACACGATCGGTGGTTTCTCTGTGTCAAGATTGGGAGGAATACTTCCTAGAAACCAATCCCCTGGACTGAAGGTTTCGGAGGGCGGTTTCAATTTTCCGGCTGAGGAAATGTCTGGCTTAGCCACAATTAATATGGTTAGAATGAGGACAAGAAAAACGACATAATTGATTACATTCCTTTTCAATTGTTATCTCCTCCAATATCCTGTGGTATTTTTTCGAACTCATCCTATTATCAATGCTCTCCTTCCCATGCCTTCATTAGTATATATTTGTACGTTTGCATACCATTACCTGCTATCTTCATAAAGATGGGAGAAAAAAACTAGAAGAAGTTCATTAAAAATGGAGATAAAGTATGAAGACTAACCTTCAATTCATTTATGGATGCAGTCTTTTTCTTTTTATGAAGACGTACTAAATCGAATGCTTCATATTCACGAAAAAAGAGAACAAGCCCTTATCCTGCAAAGGATAGAGGGCTTGTTCATCCATATTGACTTTTCCTTCGAATATGCCATTGTCCAATTGCTCCTATTCATGGTGTTTTGAAGTCCGTCCTATTCCTTAATTAAATAAAATACTTTCACAGCAATTGGCTGTCATTCATGAGGATCTCAAGTATCAATCGTCTATTTCATACAAAATATCAGCATGCTCCAATTGGGGATACAGCTGGACCTTTTTTTAAGAACGTGAGAAGTTTGGATTTTTTCTCCTTTAAGCAATCCCCCCTCCTACATACCCTTATTCCCCATGAGAACAGTATCAATAATTTCAGTGATAAGTTCGTCCTTCCAATTGTACAATTTGACAACACCGTCGTGTACTAAAATGACCTCTCCACGAATTTCCTTTCCAATCTTAAATATACTAACAGCGGCAACTCCTACTGCAACTTCAAAAGAATTAATTTACCTTTCCACTTATTTCACCTTCTTTCCATCATTTCTTGAATCTTGTACCATGTAAGTTAGGATTGTATTGATTAGACTTTACATTCCGAATGGCCCATCTGGTGAAGAAATGATGGTACACTTGAACCTTCAACTACATTTGAAGTGTAGGTGAGGATCAAAAAAAATGATATCATCAATCGAGAATCCTACACATTCAGCAAATAAATAAGCCTTATCGATTCGTAAAGGAATTTTATATTGCTCATAGTCAATGTAAGTCCTCTTGGCCATCTTCAGCACTTTAGCCATTTCATCTTGAGTTAATCCTTTATACTTCCTCGCTTGTTTAAGTGTGAACTTAACGTTTGTCATATCTTGTCACCACCTGTCTAAAAAAATAATATCACACTTGAAGTATAGTTACCAACAATTTTTCGAAAAATTCACGCACTTTAAGTTTACTCACTTTCACTCATAGTGTATATTCAAGTAAGAGGTGAAGAAATATGCACATTGGTGAACGGATTAAAATGTTAAGAAAAGAAAGAAAAATGACACAAGAAGATTTGGCAAATATATTAAAAGTGGCCCCAACGGCAGTATCAGCTTGGGAATCCGGACGTAATAAACCTTTAATGGATAAATTGAGCATGATGTCGACATGCTTTGAAATACCCCTATCCCACCTCATTGAAGGAGCACCTATCGTTAGAAATAATCCTGGAATGGAATTTCTAAATGAAAAGAATGTAAGATTAATTGGTGTCTACGGAAATATCCCTGCTGGAGAGCCTAATTTTACAAACGAATATATAGAAGCCTATATGCCGACATTAAATTCGATGCTAAAATCGAATAAAGAATATTTTTTCCTTAGAGTGAATGGCAATAGCATGAACAAAGAATTCAGTGATGGATCATTGATTCTCGTTGAAAAAACAACCTACGTCGAAAACGGAAAAATTGGTGTGGTTTTAGTAAATGGTCACGATGCTACGGTCAAAAAAGTGAATATCATTGAAGAAAACATCACACTCACTCCCTGCAGCACAGATCCTTTTTATGAAGAAAAAACCTATAACATCAAAAATGATAGAGTCCGAATTTTAGGAAAAGTGGTTCAAGCCATTAAAATATACGATTAATATCCATCTCGAGGGTTTCTTGACGAAAATGAAAATAAATGAATAATGTGCAACAATACATAGATTCAATTCTACATTTTAGGTACAAGCCATCATGGTTTGTGCTTTTTAGTATTTTTCTTTAGCTTACTCATATCATTGAGTGAATGTATTTGGAAACTATATGCGTCCTAGGACGCTTTTTCCAGTAATTTTCTTTACATGCAGAAACAATAAAATTGCCTATATTGGGTAATCAAATTATCATATTTTTATTATTGGGTTCACACTCTCATATAAAATCTTATAATTGAATGATAAGCATTTGCCTCTGTAGCTCTAGAAGGGAAGAGCGCCGGAAAACATTGTAGCCCCGGGTCGCAAGGTAAGGGTTTCAGAAGCACCGAAAAGCAAATAAGCTGAGGCAGGTGGAATTCCTGCCGGTGAAAATCCGTAGGGAAGCGTGTTCTCCCCTAGCCTATGCTTACGAAAGGAGTGCGGGTTCGAATCCCGTCAGAGGCTTGTTTCCTGATAAACTGCAATTATATATACAGCCAGAAAGTGACTCCCATTTGCACAAAGTCCACTTTTGCCTACTGTGCAAATTTATTATTTTCCTTTGTATGGATGCTGGTATCTATGCCAGTTCTTAAATTCCCCCTACACCCCTTCCTCTATTATCGAAGTAATGGATCAAATCAGTACGGTAGAATGTACATGATTATTTCATTACATGCATATTCCTGAACCTCCTGAACCAAGAAAAGCCCCTCTCTTTTTGAGAAGGGCTTCCTGCGTGGTGTGCTTTCTGGAAGTTATGAATAAATTAGCCAGTTAATTATTAATTATTAATTATTCATTTCACCCGCAATTTCTGGTTTACTGTAATGGTGTACTGACTGTCAAGACCGTTCCAATCTTTAATTTGCTGAACCGTACTTCCATAAGAAACGCTTAAGGAATATACGGTATCCCCACTAACGACAGTGTGGTATACAGCTGTACTTTTCTTTGTAAGATTGAAGCATTTAACTAAACCGTTTACATGTCCGCGAGCCAGTGATTCGATAAAGGATGCCGTTTTCAATTTGGATGCGTCATTGACATTATCGATAAATCCATTTTCAGTCAGGAGTGCAGGCATGTCCGTTTCACGGAGCACATGTAAATCTCCTGTTTTTTGTCCTCTGTCTTGGATGTTGATAAGTTTCATGACTTCTGAATGAATATGATCTTGATACGTTTTCGTTATCTGGTTAGAGGACGTATAAATGTAATCCTCGTACCCAGTTCCGCCGCCAGCATTAATGTGGATGGAGAGATAAAAGTCAGCTCCCCACGCGTTCGCTGCATTTGTACGATCGTTTAAGGAGGGGTACGTATCTTGGGTCCTGCTCATTTTTACAGAAACGTTATTATATTCTATTAATAAAATGTCTTTGATTCGAGTTGCAATGGATAAAGTTAAATCCTTTTCTCTCAATCCATTCCCCACCGAGCCTGGATCTGTACCGCCATGGCCGGGGTCAATAAATACTTTTACCATTTCTATCACCTCTATTAATCTTATGTTACGTATTAACAAAAGCTTGTACACATAACTATCGGATTAATGTAATTTCAAAATAATATAGAATTCCTCTTCCCGGCGGCCATCCCCAAAAAAAATACACCCCTAAAGGTGTTTATGGCATATTATATATTATGATATTCGCCCAATGAACGAGAATCTTTTGAAAAAGCTTTCTTCCATTTTTATAACTTTGATATCAGGAATTAATGGAGCATAAGCCACCTTTAAACAGAGTGATGAAAGAGATAGAGAGATTTTAAAAAAAGTCAACATCAACAAAAATACTCTAACAAAAAGCATATTCATTTATTTTTATTGTTTGTTTTATTCATTACTTCTGCACAATCATTGATTGAGTCAATCACTATGGTTGGTTCTGATAATTGTGGAAAATGCCCACTTTTTTCAGCTACAATGTGTTTGCTGTTTCTTGACAATGAAAGTAATTCCAATTGATTCTCAAGTCGTTTTCTTCGAACTTCCTCTGGCATCATTCGATTTTCCTGTCCACCAGTAATGACAAATACAGGTATTTCGGGAAAAGTATCAGTTTGATGGATTTGATTCACGGTTTTTTCCACAAAATTAACTTCATTGAATTGTTTATGTGAAGATAAGGAATCAAACATCTTGAACATCTTATTAATGGTTTTAACTGCCTTGCCTTGATATTCATTAAGGCTAATATCTTTCGGGGTACTGGATTCTAAAAAAACGATTCCCGCTACTTCATTTGGGTAAAGTCGGGCGTATAAATTAGCATATAATCCGCCTAGCGAATGTCCAACCAACAAGTATGGAGGGGCAAACCCCACGATTGTTAATGCTTCTCGTAAAGTATTAACAATACTCATCCCGTCTTGGCTTTCCTTCGGTTTATCGCTGCCAGCAACACCAAAACGATTATAGGAAAATACTGATGAGGATTCCGAAATTGCCGGTAGGATTTTCGTCCACCCCTCTATCGGTCCCGAACCACCGTTAATTAAAACTATATTAGGTTGGCCGTTTCCACTAATATTATATTGTAACGCCCCTTTTGGTGTTTCCACTTTATATTTTTCTATTTTCAATGTCTTCACACCTCACTTTGTTTACATTGCTTTACGTGTGTATCAAGCTTTTGGTTTCATTTATTGAAGATTTAGTCAAATGCTAAATGTATTCTTTTTTAAGAAAGTTATTGGAAAAATGGACACTTAATATAAGGTGAACTTAAATTCCTAAACATTGAACGGGATTTTAAAAGGAGAGATAGTATGATGGATGAATATGGTAAGTTTGAGCAATTGGTTCAAAAGTTTGATCAAGGAAACAAGCTAATTCGTGCATGGGAATTAAATGGCGGTATTTCTGCGCAGGTGACAGGACTTGAAATATTACAACCTTCAGGGCGGATCGTAAAAATGATCGCTCGTCAGCATGGTGGTATTGACTTGAAACGGAATCCAAATATTGCAGCAGATGAATACAAGCTATTAGGGATATTGAATGCTGCCGGTTTACCTGTACCGATGCCATATTACTTCGAGCAATCCTGCGAGATTTTTTCCAAGCCATGTATACTTATCGAGTTTATTGAGGGTATGTCAGAATTCACCCCTTCAAACCTTAATGATCATATCTTACAATTGGCTATCAATCTAGCAAAAATCCATCGTGTTGATTGTGCAAATCTATCTTTATCATTTCTGCCTAAACTAGAAAATACATATGTCGAGATGTTAAATACTAAAGATAGGGTAATCCTGGACGAAACATTAAATCAGAGCTTAATTAGAGATTTGTTAAAATCTTTCATGCCATTACGCTCCATCAATAAAGAAGTAATCCTTCATGGTGATTATTGGCCAGGAAATATATTATGGAAAGAGGATAAACTAGTTTCCATTATTGATTGGGAAGACTCAGGCTTAGGGGACCCTTTGGCTGACCTTGCCAATAGTCAACTCGAAATTTTATATCATTATGGAATGCAAGCGATGAATGACTTCACCAATCAATATAAATCCATGATGCCAGAGGTGAATTTTACAAACTTACCCTTCTGGCAATTATTTGCCGCATTACGGTTATCCACATTTCCTGAATGGGGCTTGGAAAAAAGCAAGGAAAATAACTGGCGGAAAAGACACAAGTCATTTGTTGGTCAAGCGATTAACCGAATTCGTTTAAATTAATGTTTATTCAATTTTGTTAAAATGAGTAAATATCTGATATGCCCAAGAATTTTTGATAAAGGCATTTATACCAGTCCCTTTATCAATTATTTTCATAAACTAAGAATGACTTTCAAAAAAAATCCAGGAGGTGTTTAAATGTATATTAAGCCCTGGGGGCATCCGAAAGGCGGTCATTGCCCACCTCACAGAATGCCCACTCAGTATAATCCACCTCAAATCTCACCAACAAAGAAATATGTTAAATCCAATGTCATTAACACTGTGATTCCAGTTTTTCACCCGACACATACAACTACCGTGAATAAACACTTCAACACATATATACCACATACCCGAAGTATCGTGAAAGAGTGTTATTCCCAAAGCTTTGTTTGTGGAGTTCCTCAACCCCCTAGATTTTCGAGAAGAATGTTAAGATATTAATTAAAAAACCCCGATTCGGGGTTTTTATTAATTCCTTCCTTCAACCTTTGAAAATTGACATTCAAGGGATTAACAACTGTCTAAATGCAAACTCCCTATACTTTTTAAAGTTTTGTTTTTTAAAACTCTTTTGCAGCTATGCGAATAATTCGACAAAAATCCTAATAATTACTGTTTGACCTTCTTATATGTTGCTTTCAGGTTCCAAGACTAAAGTGGCTTATTGTATCACTTTCAGCCTAATTTTGAGAAAGGTAGGATATATTCTGCTATGTTAGAAAATATGTGACTAACTATAGGTGGTATTAGTTTAATATGAGTCCTTTAGATGATAAGATTCTTGGGGGAAGTGATAAAAAATAGTATTCAATATTTAGGAGGAGTTCATCTTGAATCCTTATGCATTTTTGGCCATAGCTATCCTAAGTGAAGTGTTTGGCAGTTCGATGTTAAAAGTATCAAACGGATTTAAAAAGTTATTCCCTTCCATTGGTGTGGTAATAGGAATGTGTTTGGCTTTCTATTGCCTTTCGTTATCTCTAATAACCATTCCGCTTGGAACGGCTTATGCCATTTGGTCGGGAATAGGCACAGCTTTAACTGCTTTAGTAGGAGTTATCGTTTATAAAGAAAGCTTTAACCTGAAAAAATTTTTAGGTTTAGTCCTGATCATAGGAGGAGTGGTTGTTTTGAAACTCTCAAGTGGGAGCTCTCACTAACATTCTAGTTATCGGAGGTAATATTATGAAAGGATACATAGCTTTAGGAATATCTATCATAAGCGAAGTATTTGGTACGACCATGCTTAAGTTGTCTGAAGGATTCACTCATTTATTCGCTTCTTTTGGGGTTATAATAGGTTTTGGAATAGCATTTTATAGCTTATCTTTATGTCTAAAAACAATTCCGTTAAGCTTAGCATATGCCATTTGGTCAGGAATAGGCACAGCTTTAACAGCAATGATTGGTGTACTATTATGGGATGAGCCATTTAGTATCACTACATTGGGTGGCTTAGTATTAATCATTGGGGGGGTTGTTTTACTAAATGGTTCCCATAATCCCAAACAAGCAGAAGGATCGTCAAACTAATGGTTTGACAATCCTCCTGCCCCCGCTCATTCAAAAATTATAAGAAAAACACGATACCTTGAACTACATTAGAAAAGACCGGCACGGCAACCTTACCTTTTAAATGGAGCTGAACTTTCAAGAATCCAACCTACCATTGAATAAAATTCCACAGTCTTTTTCTACCTAATTGTTTTTACATTTGTATATTTGTCTACCATGATATACTTTTAACCTTTACCAAGTCCTTCGTGCAAAGTCTGTGAACTTGAATTTATCGGGTCTATGCCTGGATTCGCTAAATTGAAACAAGCTTCCATCAATTAAATGGACCGTACTTTTCACAACTGCCACCATATCGAATTCTTCAATGTCCAATAATTGTTTATCTTCTTCACTGCATGGCTCCACGGTAATTTCCTTATTGGAAAAACCAATCTGGAGCCCGAGTTCCTTTTCGATATATCCATAAATCGAATCCTCACAAATTTCCTTTGTCAGATTAGTTACGAACTCGCTTTTGAAATAGTCTTTGTCCAGTATGATTTTCTTCCCATTGATTTGCCGTACCCGGAACACTTTCCATATTTTACCATCATCAGTTAAATCAAGAAGCTTGGTCATTTTTGAGTCGGGTGCCTCAAGCTCCAACTTATGAATGATCGTTTTGGAATGCAAATTCAACTTTTCCACCATTTCTTTATAGGAAATCAACCCTGCTACAGGAAAATTAAATTTGCTGAAATCCAAGACAAAGGAACCCTTACCTTTGATTTTATGGATATATCCATTTTGTTCAAGCAACTGTAAGGACTTTCTTACAGTATCCCTGGATATGTCATACTCTTCCATAAAGCTGCTTTCAGAAGGAAGCTTTGAATTTGTCGGAAAGGTTCCTTCTTCAATTTTTGAAACGATATCACCATATAGCGATAGATATTTGCTGTTCATTTCATCACCACAATATATTTTTCTAAGTCTGCTACTCGTCCTTTTTCAACAAATAGACAACCGATTCATAGGGACGGAGCATAAAAGCACCTGCAAGTTCTTTCGAATCGATATAGTTTGAGAGAAGGAGCTCTGAGTTGTATCCTGATAGGTCTATATCCTTTGGAATTTCGAAGGATGCTTCTTTTGCATAAAAGTTATTGATGACCAAAAGTTTCTCGTCTTCATAACTGCGTACATAGGCGAACAATTGGTCATGGTCGCCAAGAATTTCCTGATAGTCCCCATATGCAATGATATCATGTTTCTTGCGTAAGAATATAAGTTTTTGGTAATGATGAAAAATGGAATCCTGATCCTTCAGTGCCTGCTCAGCGTTGATGACCTTAGCATTATCAGGTACTGAAATCCATGGCGTCCCTTTTGTAAAGCCTGCATGCTCCGCATTTTCCCACTGCATGGGAGTTCGCGAGTTATCACGGGATTTAGCTTGAAGGATTTCAATTATTTCCTTTTCATCCTTGCCTGCCTCTTTTAAAATATTGTAATAATTAATCGATTCCACATCCCGATATTGTCCTATATCATTGAATTTCGGGTTGGTCATCCCTATTTCCTCCCCTTGATAAATATAAGGGGTTCCCCTAAGCATATGAATGGCTGTTGCCAGCATCTTGGCAGATTCCTTTTGATACTCTTGATCATTCCCAAACCTTGATACGATCCTCGGCTGGTCATGGTTGCACCAGAACAGGGCATTCCACCCATTTCCTTCTTGCATCCCATATTGCCAGCTGCTTAGGATCTCCTTTAACTGCCTGAAGTCAAAATCTGCAAGTGACCACTTTTCCCCATCCTTATAATCCACCTTTAGATGATGGAAACTGAATACCATGGACAGCTCCTTTTCAACTGGAGATGAATATTTGATACAATGGTCAATGGTCGTCGATGACATTTCCCCTACAGTCATCACCTCTACATCCTTCCCAAAAGTTTCTTCATTCATCTCTTTAAGGAATTGATGAATTTTAGGACCATCTGTATAAAAACATCGTCCATCTCCATCTTTGTCATTTTCATAGAAGTCAGGCTTCGAAATAAGATTGATGACATCCAAACGGAATCCTTTGACACCTTTATCCATCCAGAAGTTTACTACATTGAAGATTTCCTGCCTTACTCTGGGATTTTCCCAGTTAAGGTCAGCTTGTGTCCGATCGAACAAGTGGAGGTAATATTCATCATGTTCGACTACATATTCCCATGCAGGGCCTCCAAATTTCGAAATCCAATTCGTAGGGGGCTCTCCATCTTTCGATTTCCTGAAAATATAATAGTCCTTATATTCTTTTTCTCCAGCCAATGCTTTTTGGAACCATTCATGCTCTGTTGATGTATGGTTGAATACCATATCCAGCATGATTTGGATATCCCGTGAATTAGCTTCCTTCACCAATCTTTCGAATTCATCCATCGTCCCAAAAACAGGATCGATGGATGTATAATCCGCTACATCATATCCATTATCATTCTGAGGTGAACGATAAAATGGAGTCAGCCAAATATAATCCACTCCCAGTTTATTCAGATAATCAAGTTTTTCTATAACACCATTTATGTCCCCGATGCCGTCATCGTTGGAGTCCTTAAAAGACTTCGGATAAATTTGATAGATGGTACTTTTTTTAAAATCCTTCATTGTAAATCCTCCTCTGCTTTCCCGGATGTATCTTTTTGTCTCTATGATAAAAAAGAGGGAGAATGCTCCCCCTCCGCATTATTACGCATTTAATTTCGTTGCTTTCGTTCTTGTTTTCAAGTTCATTTGAGGGCGCTTGGAGAATACTATAGTCAAAATGAATGGCACAACGAAAGCAACCAGCATAGCGAGTGCAAACATTCCCATATGCTTTGGCTGGATGGAAAGGATACCTGGGATCCCCCCAACACCAATTGAGTTTGCCATTACTCCAGATCCGACTGAAATGATGCCTGCGAAAAGTGAACCAATCATACCGGCTAAAAACGGAAAGCCGTATTTCAGGTTAATTCCGAACATGGCTGGCTCTGTTACACCTAGATAACATGAAATTGTGGCGGGGATGGAAACTTGTCTTTCCTCCTGATCCTTTCTGTTGATGTAAATCATCGCAAGCACGGCCGTTCCTTGAGCAATATTGGATAAAGCGATCATTGGCCATAGATTCGTTCCGCCTAGTTCACTCATAAGCTGAAGATCGATTGCGTTTGTCATATGATGCAGGCCTGTTATGACAAGTGGTGCATAGGCAAAGCCGAAGACGGCAGCAAATAGCCAGCCAACTGATGAATTCAGTCCGGAATATACAACCGTTGAAATGACTGAACCGATTTTCCAGCCTAATGGCCCCAAAATGGTATGGGCAATGATTACAGTTGGAAGTAAAGCGAAAAATGGAACGACGATCATGGAAATGGAATTGTGCACTTTATCTCTCAAGAACCGTTCTAAATACGCCAAGACGAACCCTGCAAGTATTGCTGGGATAACTTGAGCCTGGTAGCCGATCATATCGACCTGGGCAAAACCGAAATCCCAAAAAGGTATGTCACTTGCCTTTGTGTTTGCCACTGCATATGCATTAAGAAGTTGTGGAGAAACCAGGGTCAAACCAAGGACGATGCCGAGAATTTGAGTTGTGCCCATTTTCTTCGAGATGGACCATGTAATCCCAACAGGAAGAAAATGAAAAATAGCTTCACCTATCAGCCAAAGGAAGGCGTGGACCCCTGCCCAAAATTGTGAAATATCAACAAGAGTCTTCGTACTGTCTTCGAACATTTTGATATCGCCAATGATATTGCGGAATCCAAGAATGAGTCCGCCAACGACTATGGCAGGAATCAGTGGGGTAAAAATATCAGCTAGATGTGCAATCATACGCTGTAGCCAGCTCATATTCTGTTTAGCCGCTTTTTTCACATCTTCTTTTGACGCTTCTTGTAAACCAGCCATGGAAACGAATTCATTATAAAACGATGATACTTCATTCCCGATTATGACCTGAAACTGGCCAGCTTGTGTAAAAGTTCCTTTTACTAGCTTAATCGATTCAATATTCGTTACGTCCGCCTTAGCGGGGTCTTTCAACGCAAATCGCATTCTTGTCGCACAATGCGTAACCGTCGCAATATTTTCCTTCCCTCCGACATGTTGGAGCAAATCCCTTGCTGGTTCTGTGTATTTACCCATTTCAATACTTCCCTTCCCTAGAAAGCAAAATATAGTTGATTTTATAACCTGTACGTATAGGTTCTGTATACGCTTTCATATTATCCTGTACGTACAGGTTTTGTCAATAACTTTTTTCCTGACTTTAAAAGAATTGATTATCATGGCCTTTCATTTACGATTCTGTTCTTGCTCATTTGGATTTTGATAGCATTCATATTATCCCGTAATTTAAGACGAGTAGCTGAAAAATTCAGAAATAAGGTATAATGAAGATATAACCTCTCAATTAATATTTTAATGGTTAGATTTTAGCAGGGAAATGGGAGATGAACTTATGTCTGAAACTAATAAATTTCCACTTATATCAGGGAATCTTTCTCTGGATTTAGTGAATACGGAACTGGTCAGTCGTGGCCAACGGCAAGACTTATTACTATCAGAACGTGATGTGCTGGACTGGCTTACTGTAATAAAAGAGCAAAACTCATTGTGGGATGATCGGCTATGCTTAAAAGTTAAAGAGAGAATCGGACAGGTATTAGTATGTCTATTAGAAATGCGTATAATTTTAAGAAGACAATTCGAAATAATAGCAGATGGGAATCCGATACCTGATGATTTTATCGCTTTTTTAGAAAAAAAAATCGATAAGGCACCATTCACTTATAAATTAATGGATCAAAAACTGGTTCCCATCCCTGTTGGAAAAGCAGAAGATATCCTGCTATCTTATATTGCTTTTGACGTATTAACTTTAATTGAAGAAAATAAGCTGACCTCATTAAAGCGATGCTCGAATAATGATTGCGTACTGTTATTTATTGATGAAAGTGGAAGACGCAAATGGTGTTCTATGAAAATATGCGGTAATAGAAAAAAGGTCGCCCGATTTCAACAACGGAAATCTGATGATGAATGAAAAGCCAACTTAATAAAAGAGTTGGTTTTTTTTGCAGTTTTTAACTAACTGTTAAAAATGATTTTGACAGGTTAGTTTATTTCGTGTAAAGTGTAAATGTACATTAAAGGAGGGGGAATAATGGACCGCATAACAGTAGCGAGACAACAAGAAACACGTTCATTTCATATACGGTATTTATCTAAAATGAAGGGAAAAGGAAAAAGTCCTTTACAGATAAATGTAAAAGACGCAATAACCGGGCTAATCGGTGGATTTTTAACAATTTTCGCTTTAATTCTTTTAACAAAAATGACATCTGCAGTGTGGTTAATGGCTCCATTTGGTGCTAGTTGTGTACTGGCATTCGGGCTATGGAACGCGCCGTTATCACAGCCACGGAATATTATTGGCGGCCATTTTATTTCAACATTCGTAGGTTTAGCTTCCTATCAATTTATAGGCGATGAGCCATGGGCAATCGGCTTAGCTGTCGGATTAGCAATTGCCGTGATGATGCTGACAAAAACGACGCACCCACCAGCAGGGGCAGACCCACTTGTTGTTATGCTTGGTCATTATAGCTGGAGCTATTTATTTACGCCTGTGTTAATTGGCTCCGTGATAATCGTTTTCCTTGCACTGTTAATTAATAATTTGCGCAGCAATCGGAACTATCCAACTTTTTGGATTTGATGTAAATAAACGTATAAGCCTTTTGATGCGATAAACGATTTTAACGAAGTGTATTCAAAATCGGTGAAAAATGAATAATCTGCACTTATATCTAAATAACAAAAAGAGGAGCTAGGGTGCTCCTCTCAGACTGTAGACAAACTCGATATAATTGAGTTTGTCTACAGTTTTTTTGACTTAAAATAGAAGTATTACTGTTCTGTTCATTCGATATTATCAATAAACAATTAAGATTCAGCGTTTAGTTTTACATGTGTTTCTGCAACTTCCACTCCGTTTACGAGAAGGGATATTCGATGGATTCCCGTGTAATGACGACGAGTGGTCAAATCCTTCCAATTGTGGATTCTCACTCTCTCGACTCGTTCTCCATCCGTGAAATTCCTATCTGCCAAAAGGAATATTTTACGCGATGTCTTCTGATTGGCTTTCACAAAATCGATGGCGTACTCAATACGAAGTTTCTCCGTATTCTTCGCGTGCACTTGAAACCCGAAATAAAGTTCACTGGTTTCCCCAATAAAAATCGAGTCTGGTTCATTTCTAATAAAAGCGTTTGTAATGATATTCGAATTATTCAATATATCCGTGTATCCAAATAAAGAAAGGACTTCTGGATCTGCTTGGCGAACTAAGGTCCTGCATCCCCGTCTAATAATCCAAATCGTGTTGGGTTCTCCGCTTTCATGCCAGCGCTTGGCTGTTTCTATTACGGTTTTCGGATGGTCTTTGGCAATATCATTCAAATTATTGGCAACACTTTTGCGAACATATAGGGATGGATCGTTTTTCAGGTTCTCAATTAATTCCAAGACGGGTGCCGGATCGGATTTGAACATCGGTAAAGCTTGTCCCCAAGGTAACCTGGGCCTGCACCCCTCACTAGCCAGCCTACGGACATGTTCATCATCATGCTTGGTCCATTCCTTCATCTTCTCGATCATAAAAACGGGATCAAGCAAGATAAAAGCACGGATTGCAAACTCGGAGGAGGACTTTGAAGTAAACCGCTCCAACGCATCAAGCGATAACGGCCAATCTTTCTTACTCAATCCATGTACCTCGACAAAATCTGGGAAAAATAAATATCTAAAACCTTCACAATCCTTATCAAGTCGATACAATATACCCAAAGCCTCTTGATAATCACTAGGAAGGTGCTTTCCAAGAGTAATGGAAATATGTCTAATTCGTTCTTTTAACTTCCTCTCGTCCCAATACTCATCAATCACTTCCTCTACAAACGATTCAGTAGAGAAGGACTGATGGACCCCTCTTACTTTTTCACCGAATTCACGAATGAACGTTTCATTATATAAATCCTTTAAGGGCTCAGCCATTTATTTCACTTCTTTTCTTCAGGTTATACTTGATTATTTATCTATTCTTTATCGTCTATGTACTGATTGCGAGTACAATGATATAGCAACTAGCTTTTGCAACTCAAGTCACATTCTTTGTTGATTATGGAATATAGATCACTAAGCTGCTTGATTTCGTAGGTTGGCTCTATTCCCGTTTCATTCTGCTTCTGTTCAGGATTAAACCAGCAGGTATCCATGCCGGCAAGTTGTCCTCCTCTTATGTCTGCACTTAATGAGTCCCCGATTATCAATCCTTGATCCGGTTTAAAATCAGGAATACAGGCAAATACGTAATCAAAGAACTCTTTCATCGGCTTTTGATATCCAGTATCCTCTGAAATGAAAATTTGTTTAAAATATGCATGCAAGCCCGAATCCCGCAAGCGTTTATCTTGGGTCCTGGAGACTCCATTTGACACAATATATAAATCGTAGTGCAGCTCTAAATTCGCTACCAATTCATGTGCCCCATTAACCTCCTTGTGCCCTTGTTCCAAGTAACTACGATAGGTTTTTTCCAGTGCAACCCCGTCCACCGCCCGGCCATATTCTTTAAAAAAAGTTAAAAATCGTGTATTGATTACCTCATCCCGCGATATTTCCCCCTTTTCAAATGACTTCCAAAGGTTGTGGTTGATTGTTTTATATTGCGATTCCGCTTGCGGTGTATACAATACTTGTTGCTCCTTGAGAAGTAAGCGCAGTGCATCACTTTCAGCCTTCCGAAAATCTAAAAGTGTATCATCTATATCAAAAAATAAAGCTTTGTACCTGTTCATGTGTATCGCTCCATTCAATGTTTCCATCCTACTTTGAATACCTCGTGACCAAACCATAGTCTTTTTTGAGCATTTCAAGATGCCGTTTTCCTTTTCCCTCCTATTTTGAATATTATCATCCCAGCAATGATAATCAGGATACTCGCCAACTGCTTGAATGTAAAGGGAACCTTCTCCAGCCCCAACAAACCTGTGGAATCCCAAGCTAGAGCAAATACAAGCTGTGCCGCCATCACGATTGAAATGGCGAAGGTCGGTCCCAGCAGCTTAACTCCCTGTGTCACACAAATGACCACGCCTATGCCAACCAACCCGCTGAGCCAATACCAGGGCTTCATATTATGCAGTTGAAAAAGCTCCATTCCCTCAAATGCGAACCCACTTAAAAACGAGGCAAGAAAGCCCAACCCTAATACAAGTGTAGTCGTTGACCATGGATTGACATGTTCATTTACTTTACTATTGAAAACGTTTTGTAAACTGACCAGTGAACCCGCAAGGATTGCCCAACTTAATCCAAGTAACATCGTAACGCCTCCTCCAAATCATATAAACTATCTACTCATAGATATTATGGCTTGACAGTGCCTTTAACCCTTCCCAGTCTTTAACTTGGATGAACCCATCGGACCGATCAATCAAACCGTCCCTACAAAGCTGCAGGATGACTCGATTCAGGTGCCTGTAACTTGTCCCAATAAAGTTTGCGGTATCCTTCAAGCTCTCTGTATTCAACCTTCCAGTAATTTGGGCATTTGTTTCATCGAACGAGACAGATAGGAGGTAACTTGCAAGCCTTACTTCAACTGGATGCATTAAATTGAAACTAAGTGACTTGGATTTAACATAAAACTTCTGGGTGATGACCCTTAGTAAAAATTGGAGGAAGGCCGGTTGACCTTCGGTATACTTTTTTAACCATTGATGATGGATGCCGATTACATAGACATCCGATACCGCTTCAACAGTATTAATGATATCGATTCCCTGTATGTATTCAATATCGCCAATTACTTCGAGAGGGGTCTTGAATGACAGGATCAGATTCTTGCCTTCAACTGATGTCGTATACACTTTAACTTTTCCCTTAACCAGCACGTACAAATAATTCACTCGATCTCCTTGGGAGCAAATGCATTCACCTGACTCAACCTGGTAGAGAGATAAATAGGGCATCAAGGCTCCATTAAAAATGTTTTTCAACTGATGGACCTTCAAATAGTGATCGAGTTTTTCCGAATCCATTATATCTTTCATCTGATTAAAATTCACTTCCTGCCTATTACTTATATCCTTACAATTATAACGCTAATAAAATGATTCCTGCCATCATCAACCCAAGCCCAATGAACTGTGGTAGTTGCATCTTCTGTTTCGTTACCCCAAACCACCCTTTGCTATCAATGACAAAGCTAAGACTTAGCTGAGCCAGCAATAGAGCTGACACCGAAAAAGTCACTCCGATCTGTTTATAAGCCGAAATATTACTGAAAATAATCACCGCTGCTAAGGTTCCACCCGACAAATACAATGGTTTAACTTTTTTTAATTCTAGAGAATCCCCTTTACGCATCATAATTAAAATCAACCCGGCGATGATGAAACCAATGAACTGTGTGATTGTTGCTACTTGCCACGTGCTAAGGTCCCGGCTGATCTGGGAATTGGCTACACCTTGCAACGTTAGGAAAGCTCCGCCTAAAAATGATAAGAAAATCCCTTTCACAGTGTCTCCCACCTTCTTTCTTTCCATTATTAAATAACAGATAAAAGATTCCGGAAAGGACATATGTCCCGCTGTTCGACTCAAGGCTTTATAGTTGAAATGAAAGATTTTTTTGGGAAATAAAAAAAATTCTCTGCCAAGACCAATCTTTAATTAGCAAAGGCCACTAATCACTTAGTGGCCTCGCTTGTTTACCATTAACTTGAATAATCCCCAATTATTTTTTCACGCAAAAAGAATGGGACCCCCTATTGGGAAGTTCCATTCTTTGCGTTCAAAGGTTAGGATCATTACGGAATATCATGTCCCATCGAGCTGGTTAAAATGTTAAACCATTGTTCTTTTTCCATGCTTAGGTTCAGTGATTCAATGGCGCTGTCCAATCGTTCTTTCCTACCGGATCCAACAATCGGAATGATTTTTGCAGGATGTCTCAACAGCCATGCATACATCACTTCATCTATTCCATTTGCCCCGATTTCTTCTTTTACGATTTCTAACGTTTTTCTTAAGCGGGCAGCCTTTTCATTCGATTCCTCAAAGATGCTTCCTCCAGCAAGTGGTGACCATGCCATTGGAGCCACGCCCGTTTGCTGACATAAGTTAATGGTTCCATCTTCAAAGTTTTCAAGATTATACGCAGAAAGTTCCAGCTGATTCGTCACAAGCGGGTATTCAAGATAAGATTGAAGCATATCCCATTGCAGTTTCTTGAAGTTCGATACGCCAAAGTTACGGACCTTTCCTGATTCTTTTAATTGATTAAACGCCTCAGCCGTTTCCGCCGGGTCCATCAGGGGATCCGGACGATGAATAAGTAACAGATCAATATAATCCGTTTTAAGATTCATAAGAGATTGTTCAACAGACTTGATAATATGGGTTTTACTAGTGTTGTAATGGTGACTTTTATGAGATGGACGGTTTTCTGATTTAAGCACTATGCCACATTTCGTAACGATCTCCATTTTATCTCGTAAAGATGGCTTTAATGAAAGTGCGTTCCCAAAAATCTCCTCACACGTATAGCTGCCATATATATCGGCGTGATCATATGTAGTGACGCCCCGATCCATTCCATGTTCAATAAGAGATAGGATTTCCTCGGTAGAAAATCTCCAATCTGCCAATCTCCACATACCGTGTACAATGCGTGAAAGACTAAAATCCTCAGTTAGATTGACTCTTTGCATATTTTTCTCCCCTTTTATATCATGATTGACCTTGCTAATTAGTTGTTTGTTATGGCTTACCTAGTACTGCTTTCTATCATGATTAACCTTCGTAATCTGTGTCAGTATCATTTGCTACTGCCATGAACCTTAGTATAATTTAAAATTTCGGAGAATCCTAATCTTGAGTGATCCTTTCATGCCATAAGAAAAAGGCTGCCGCAGCAACCTCCTGAATATTGTTAGTTCTTTTGTGTTTTCTCGTGTAATTCCACGATTTCTATCGCTAAATCTTTTGTTGTCATGGAAGTCATCAAGTGATCTTGAGCATGAATCAGAAGCATTGGAATTTCGAATTTCTCACCGTTCACTTCTTGTTGAATCAATGCGGTTTGGATTTTATGTGCAGCAACAAACTCATGTTCCGCTTCCTTTAATTTATCTTGGGCATCGCTTGATTTACCTTGTTTTTGCAAGGCGATGGCTTCCATTGCACAACTGCGTGCATTCCCGCTATGGAGAATTAATTGAAATGATAATTCTGATAGATCCTCTTTCGTTTTCGTCATATTAACACCCCTTTTGATAGTATGTTATTTTGAAATTAATTGGAGGGCCGTACGCAATACTTCCTTGCCATTGCATGATCCATAATGCATTGGATTTATCGTATCTACAGGTACTCCTTTTTCATCCCCTATTTTCTTTATATCATTAAGTAAATAACGAACTTGAGGACCTAAAAGTATAACATCCACTTCATTTATGTGATTCCTTACTTCCATAGTGGCAATCGCCTGGATTTTCACGTCCAATCCTTCTTCCGCCGCCGCTTTCTCCATCTTATTAACCAATAGACTAGTGGACATTCCTGCAGAACAGCATAATAATATATTCATCCGAATTCCTCCTTAAAAATTAGATACAGGTTATTTAATTAATTTAAATGTTCCCCATGGTTTAATATAATCCATTAAAAAATGTTCTTCTTTTACTACATGGGCGACTACATTTTTTCGTTCATCCAATGGCATATCCCTTAAAATGACTTGAAGTTCCCCTTTGTACTTACCAAAAGAATCATTGCCGATGAAAACAGACCCTTTTCGCTGTGGGATACTTTCCCGGACTGCAAAATCTTCATTTGCATATTTTTTCCGAACCTCGACTGAACGGACCATATAATCACTGATATCACCACGGCGAAGATGTAATGCATCCAATACAACCTTTTGCTCAATTGGAGACGCATCCGAATGAAGTTCTACCTTCAGCTCGATCATGTCACGCTGTAATGAACCCAGCATTCTTAATTCCTCTTCACTCGCGTAAGCATTCCCGATGATGACATCATCAATTAAACCAGTTGCCCAGAGATGCTTGGCCTGTACATCAATAGAAAGTTCACGGTGCTGTTCTAATGTGCATAATCCATCATTTATACTCCAAGGACCTATATCACCAGTTTGTGAAGTAACAAATGCAGCTGTACGAATGCCATGTTCTTTAAAACGTTTACTGCAGGAGATGAAAAAGTCGTAAGGGAGACCTGTGAATTTTTGGGGATAGAAATTATGACAGCCAATCATTAGATTTTTATTCCCCTGATGCGTCAGAATATTCGATAAATAATCAACATCATTACTCATATTCAATTCGATTTTCAATCCATAAGGATTATATGTCATTTTAGCTTCTTTCAGGCCATCGAACCCAAGGTCTAGACGAACACCGTCAGCTCCCATTTCTGCGAAAAAGCTTAAATCATCATAACTAATATCAAACTTGTCGAAAACGGCAGGCGCAACATCAAGAATGACTTCCATATGTAATGTTTTCGCATAAGAAATAATATTTTTATATTCTTCCATGACCATTTCATAAGGTTTTGAAACCGATAATAAACATGTGAAAATTCGTTCAAAACCGTAACCATGTGCAAGTTTAATATATTGCTTGTCTTTATCAGGTGTAGAATGTTCCGGATAAATTGAAATACCCAATCTTCTCATAAGCTATCATTCACTCCTTTTCTACTTTCTTTCCATTGAGCCCGCTTGGCCTGTAAACCCATTAAATAGTCACGGTAGCGGGAGGAAACCATTACAGAACAAATAACCGTTGGTATAATGACAATTAAATAATAAGTCGATCCCAATGCGCTAAACAGAATGATTGAAAAGCTAATGATTAAAATAGACAGGCCAACCGATTTCCAGGGTGTTAATTTTTCACCTAGCCCTGTTCTGGAAAAAATGATTTGAGCCCCTATAAATGATAGGGTTGCGAAAATTATTTCAAGCATATTTAATGCCCGCTTTTTTATCTTCTGGTCCCGCTTCTATTTTATTTTCATCACGTAGATGTTGCTTCTCGAACATCTTGAAAAATGGAAAGTAAATCATTAATGAGATGACGAAATTCAATATAACCAGAACCCCGGCCATGATTGTCCAATTTGTACTGATGACAGCTGCAATTGGACTAAAGACCGTAAACGGCAGTTTAGCCATTATCATCGGTATCAACCCTAATTGAAAGAATGTATAAGAAACGATGACATTTACCAAGGGAGCAACAATGAACGGAACCATTAAAATGGGGTTCATGACAATTGGCGCTCCAAAAATGATAGGTTCGTTAATATTAAAAATCCCTGGAACAAAGGACAGTTTACCCAGTTCTTTCAAATACTTTGATTTTGAAAATAAGAACAGTACTACAAGCGATAAGGTCGATCCTGCCCCGCCGATCCATACGAACCATTGAATGAATTGTTCGGTAAATAGATTGGGCAAATTCGCCGCATTACCCGTTCTTGCAAATGCATCCATGTTCTCGAGGATTGCCGAATCCCACATTGGCCTTATGATCGGACCTAATATGGCCGGTCCATGAATTCCCAGCGACCAGAAGAAAACGATGAGAAAGACTGTAAGCAGACCACCTATTAAACTATTACCAACCAATAAATTTTTAAGAGGAGACACCAAAGTGGTGATGATTGAGTTAATGTCAAAGCCTAAACCATAACGAATGCCCCAGAAAAGAAGAACCACGACTAATGTTGGAATAAGGGCAGCAAAGGAATTCGAAACCATTGGCGGAACGCTTTCCGGCAATTTGATTTTTATATCGCGTTTAATTAAAAAATGAAAAATCTCAACGGAAATCAGCGATGTTACTATTGCTCCGAATAAAGAGGCTGCGCTCAAAGAGCTGATAGGTAACCAGCGGCCCGCTTCTATCACTCCTGGAACGGATTCCATGACTTGGGTAGGCACAACACATGTAATCAGAAAAGCTAAGACTGAAAGAAGGCCTGCACTGAGCTGATCTAATTTATAATGGCCAGCAAGAGCTGACCCCACCCCAAAAGCTGCATATAAAGCCATTGCTCCCACTGTAAACCGAAACGGAACATCCAAAGCAGCACGATAAGGTGCAATCCATTCATCATATCCATCGATTGGAAAATTCAACAAAATAACAAAGAATGAGCCAATGATCGTCAGTGGAAGTGTTGCTAGAACACCGTGCCTGATTGCCAGTAGATGTCTTTGTGAACCAATTTTGTTTGCAACTGGAAGCACTTTCATTTCTAGTATCCCCATAAAATTATTCAATAACTTTTCCCCCTTTTAAATAAGAGTCTGAAAAAACAAACAATTACAATAAATAAACATTATAACGTTATATTGATTATGTCAATATTTTTATTGAAAATATGGTTTCTGTTACAAACTTTTAAATCATAGGAATACATAGTGCAGTTAATTAGCCTCTGCTGAAAAAAGAGGTGTTCTCGTGGCTTCCCCTAGAACACTAAAAAAAAACAGGAAATTGATCATTGTCAATTTCCTGCTTTCTTTTTTGAAATCACATTTTTTTAAAAGGAATTTTTTATGACAATCTGTAGCCCTAGACTAGCCTAGTCTAGAGCTCATTTTTTTCTTTTCCTAGTATCAAATTCATATATTTTCTTTACACTTTTTAAAATAGAATGATATAGCGTAGTTGAATATTTACATAATGAAATTAATGGTTTCTTCCAACGCATCATTTGCATCCGGAGATTTCCCCAGCTCGTAAACGATTTCCCCGTCAATCATCGTCATTTCAACCCGTAATTGATCAATACTGTCGATTGTTACATCCAATATTCGGTCGTTTAGCACAATCAAATCGGCTAATTTCCCTACCTCGATGCTTCCTTTTTGGTCTTCCTCGAAGCTTGCGTAGGCTCCGTTCCAAGTGTACAGCCTAATCGCTTCCATGACGGAAATTTTCTGCTCTTCCCCAATGACCGCGCCGGACGGCGTCAGTCGGTTGACCGCCCCATGAATGCCGATAAGCGGATTGCAGTTCGAGACCGGGCTGTCCGAGGCGCCTGCTACGACAATGCCAGCTTTTAAACAGGCTCCAATTGGGTAAAAATAGTCGCTGCGAGCGCCGAAGTGTTTAATGTATATATCTCCAAATTCAGTGAAAAAGTTCGGGTTAGGAACGGTCACTATGCCCAATTTAGCCATTCGCTCGATGAGATCGGGCATCGCCAAACCGGCATGCTCGATTCGATGTCTGTGATTGTGTCGCGGATATTGTCTAAGCGCTTCTTCGAACGTATTCAACAACATCTCGATCGCCCGATCGCCCTGGGCGTGAGCCGTAATTTGATAACCATCTCGATGGGCTGCGATGAGCGCGTCGTTCATATTCTCTTGCGTGTAGTACAGAATGCCGCTGTCTTCCGGATTCGTCTCATATGGCTGACGCGTCGCAAGCGTCGGCGCGGTGCTGGCACCGTCTATAAAGATTTTCGCCGGACCGATACGAAATCGATCGTCGCCGAACCCAGTGGACAGGCACGTCTCTCTCATTCGGATAAAGTTAGGCTCGTGAACGACCATTGCATACACTCGAACCTTTAAGCGGCCAGAACGAACCGCTTGCTGCAGGATGCGAAGATTGACCGGCTCGTACCCACCCGCATCATGAATTGTCGTAATGCCTAACGATACGAAATCGTGCGAAGCGATTTCCGCCGCTCTGGCCAAGACCTCTTCCGTCGGATTCATGACACGTTTTACCGGATCCATGGCTGCTTCCACTAGTAGCCCGTTTAATCTCCCGGACTCGTCCCGACCGAACACTCCACCTTCCGGATCGACCGATTGGTCGTTTACACCTGTCAATTCCAACACATTACTGTTCGCAATCATAATGTGGCCACATTGTCGCACAATTAGAATCGGGTGTTCCGTCGACACCTCATCCAGCTGATTGCGGGTTAGGTACCGCCCTTCCAACATGAACATTTCGTTGTAACCTACTGCTACGATCCACCCTCCTTCAGGGGTAGATTCCGCCTTCCGTTTCAATTCACCGATAAAATCTGCATTGGATTGAATCGATGCGTCTTTGCAATTAATCGCTAGCCTTGTAAGTCCATAACCGAGTAGATGCAAATGCGAATCTATAAATCCTGGCAGTAGAGTCCTACCTTGCAAATCCATCACTTTGGTGCTTTCTCCAATCCAACGTTTGATTTCCTTGTTTGTTCCGACGGCTTCTATTCGGTTACGTTTAACGGCAACTGCTTCTGCGATCCGATTGCCCGAATCGACGGTAATGACTTGTCCGTTTAAAAATACAACATCAGCAAACATACGATCACCTCTTATTTTTCTATAAACAAGTTCTAATGACTATGCTTTGTGGGGTTCTAGTTTTTCAGCCAATTCAGCCTACAAAACGTAATTGATTTCTACTAAGCTTCTACTTGAGTAATAGAATCAGCATCAATAATACTGTTTGAGAGATAATTAAAAACCAATGCAATAAACATTTTTCCGATGTACAACATTGACTCTTCATCTACATCAAATTTCGGATGATGATGCGGGTATATCGCATTCATCGCCGGATTCGCACCTCCCACATAGAAAAATGTTCCAGGAACCTTCTGCAGATAAAAGGCGAAATCTTCCATTCCCGTTAACGTATACGGCGGGATTTGTATCACTTTTTCCTCTCCCAGAAGATCTTTTGCTAACTTGTCCGCTTTTATTGTTTCATCCGGATGATTCCACAAAGTGGGATATCCTCTCTCGTACTTAAATTTCACAGTGGCTCCTGCGGCTTCGCAGGTGGATGTTGCAATTTGCCCAATGGCTTTTTCTATCAAATCTTGAACGCTTTCCTCGAAGGTTCGTACCGTTCCGGTAATTTTGGCCGTGTCGGGAATGACATTAGAAGCCTGTCCGCTTTGAAAAGAACCAACCGAGACAACAACTGTTTTAGATGGATCAACGCGGCGGCTGACGATTTGCTGCAAATTGAGCACCAGTTGGCTACCCACCACAATTGGATCTACCGTCAAATGAGGAGCTGCTCCATGCCCGCCTTTCCCATAAATCTCAATTTCAAATGTATCCCCGGCCGCCATTAAATATCCCTCTCCAACTGCAACAATACTAAGCGGGAGAATGGAAGATACATGGGCTCCATAAATGACATCGACTCCATCCAGACAGCCATCTTCAATCATGGACTTTGCTCCTCCTGGAATTACCTCTTCCGCAAACTGATGGATAAAGACAACATTTCCTTCGAGCTCATCCCTCACTTCGCTTAATACTTTGGCTACTCCAATCAAAGCAGCTGTATGAACATCATGGCCGCAGGCATGCATCACCCCAGAAATACGGGACTTGTATTCCACGTCTTTCTCGTCTGATATCGGCAATGCATCGAAATCCGCCCGCAGCGCTACTGTTTTGCCCGGTTTCCCTCCTCTCAGGATTCCAACTACTCCTCTTCCGCCAACTTCAGTTCTTACTTCCAATCCCAAGTTTGTTAATACATCAGCGATCTTTTTTGGGGTATTTACCTCATGGAAGGATAGTTCGGGATACATATGAAGATCTCTGCGAAATCTAACCAACTCCGGATATACCTCTTGAAGTCTACTAAATAAGTTTTTTAGCATCATTATCACCCCGTTATTTGTTATAGCATTAATCCATCGGATTGCTGATATTCGTGATCAACATTTCCATTCCACCTTACTAAATTTGTATTCCCATTAGCCAAAGACCACTATTTTACTTTGACATTCGACTGTATTTGATCAGCCACGTCCCCGTGAGAAACATGATTGCTGTTTCGAATGGTTAGTCCGATCAGCGCGGAGGACAAACCAGCCGCAATTAAGAACCAGAAAGCGCCGTCATAAGAACCTTTTAATGCTGAGATGAGTACACCCATCATGATCGGTGCAATGAATCCACCAATCATCGATCCCAAATTCATAATTCCAATGGCGGAACCAATCACACTCTTGTCAAACAATTTGTGAGGGAGTGCGTATACTGCACTAAACACAAAACCATAAAAGATTGATGACAGTGTTAAATAGGTAAAGACCATTCCAACATTAGGTGCGAAGAGTGCTAAAAATAAAAATACTGTGTAAAAAAGTCCATTCATTAAAAAGTACATTTTCTCCCTACCGGAAAATCTGACCAGCAACCAACCACCCGCTGCCGTTCCCAGAGTTGCGGCCGTAGTCGGAAGGAGTCCCAACAACCCTGCGGAAACCAAATCTAAATGGCGTTCTGTTACCATATACATGGGCAACCATGAAGACGTGCCCCACGAAGCAATGCTGATTGAAAACCACGTTAGGACCAATGCCCATGTCTGACGAATTTTCAATAAAGAGAGCATGGAATCCTTGTTTACTGGTTGTTGTTCTTTTGCTTCTTCCAATTGAATCGGACTCCGAATGTATTTCCAAAGCAGTACTCCAATAATCACACCTGCTGCTCCAAGAGCAAAGAACAAGTTCCTCCAGCCTAACCAGATCAGGAGTGTTGGCACAAGAACACCCGTAATTAGACCGCCAAACGAATTCGATGACATTAAGATGGACTGTGCCTTACCTCGTTCTTTCTGAGGGAAATACTCAGCGATGGCTTTTGCACAGGCAGCAGGATATCCCCCCTCCATAATTCCGAACAAAAAACGAATCACGATTAAAGCGGTAAACGACCAAGCGAAACCGGTGAAGACTGTAAAAAGCGACCAGAGGACAATAGAAAAAATAATCACCCTTCGGTAACCCAACTGATCTGTCAGCCAGCCGGCCGGAATTTGCATGATGGCGTAAGCCAAGAAGAAGGCGCTGATTACTGTTCCCGTGGCAGCCGGACTAAGATTGAATTCTTGACCGATCGGTACCACAGCAAGAGTCATAACTAACCGGTCCATATAAGAAACCATATAACCCACAAATAGGAGAGACAAAATGAACTTCCTGTTGTCCCCTTGAACAGCCATACGCTTCACAAATCATAACCTCCCCTTTATGATGCCCAGCAAATAATGGATTGCAGCTTGCACCAAGTTTCTGTAAAAAGGCAACTTCCTCTTACGACAGTTCTTCAATTTAGTTCTTTACGAATTTACTAACTCAAGTGCATTATTTTTTGTTTTCTTATGGATCTCATAACCTCCTTTACACCAAATTGTTTATGCAAGTTTTATGCCAAGAAAAAGATCACTTTACAATAAAAAAAGGACGTAAACGGGTTGTTTTATGTGAATCTTCTAAATATTTAGAGTATAATTTTTATGAATCGATTCAAATGAATCGAAATTGAATCAACGCTACTCAAAATAATGATGAACTTTGAATTATTTTCGATTCAAAATAAACGGTGGATCCATCCGTTATCAAAGGAGAGACAAGTGATGAATCAGAATATGTCAACCATCGAACCGGAATATTTATTCAAAATCATGAACTTTATGAATAAACCTATTTATATAACCGATAAGAACGGTATGATTCTTTTTGTTAGCGACATGAGCTGTAAGCTGATTGGGAAAAAGAAAGAGGAGCTAATCGGAAAAAACGTCTCACAATTGGAAAAAGAGGGGTTCTTCAAGCCGTCTGTTGCAAAAATAGTTTTAGATAAGAAACAAAATGTCAGCGTCATTCAACAAGGTGGAGAAGGAACAGGGGTAATTACAGGACATCTCATATTGGACAAGAATGATGAACCAAAATATGCAGTCACATTGGGTTATGATATTCCAGATTTCGTCGGTTATAGTTCTCAAATTAAAATTGAAGAATTGGATTCTGCTTTTCGGTATTATTTACAAGAATTACAAAAACTCAAAGCGAAACTTGTACGGACCAAAGAAGTCCCTTTTTTTATCGGACAAAGCCGGGTCTATGATATGCTCAAGGAAACAATTGAAAAAGTTGCCTGTGTGGAAACGACCGTTCTTATTACAGGGGAAACAGGTGTTGGAAAAACGCTTATAGCGGAACGTATTCATCATCTGAGTGACCGGAAAGATCGTCCGTTTATCCATCTTAATTGCGCAGCGATTCCGGAATTGCTCCTGGAATCCGAACTGTTCGGCTATCAAAAAGGAGCGTTTACCGGAGCAAATGCGAACGGCAAAACCGGACTTGTCAAACTTGCGGAGAAAGGCACCCTTTTCTTAGATGAGATTGGCGAACTCTCACATTCTTTACAACCCAAACTCCTTCAATTGCTGCAAAATAAAACGTACATGCCGATTGGAGCTTCCCAAACGGTAAAAGCCGATGTGCGTATCATTGTAGCTACCAACTGTAATTTGGAGGATATGGTCAAAGAAGGGAAATTCCGGGCTGATTTATATTATCGCCTCCATATTTTACCGATCCGCGTACCCTCGCTTCGTGAGCGGAAGGAAGACATCTTTTGTCTCCTTCAGTATAATTTGGAGAAGTTTAATTACTTGCATAACCATAAACGAGTGCTTTCTACAAAAGTGGTCGAAGTGCTTCAAAACTATCATTGGCCTGGAAATGTACGAGAATTGGAAAATATAATTGAGCAGCTTGTCATTATGGCAAAAGAGAATGAAGTTGCAATTCAGGATTTGCCAAAACGCTTGATCGATTCAGTCTGCGAAAACGTTTCAATCTCTTTAAATGCAGGAAATTCTTTACATGAAGTTTTGGAAAGCGTCGAAAAAAGAATGATCACACAAGCATTCCATCATCATAAAACAACCCGCGATGCGGCAAAAGCACTGGGCGTTACTCAGTCATTATTTATGCGCAGGTTGGCGAAATATGCGATTACTAAAGAAGAAAGATAAGCTGGAACGGTAGATGCCGCCGTAACTGATAAAAATGTTAGGAAACCTTGACAGTGTGAGGGACCAACCAAAAGTCATGCTTTGTTGCAAAAAAAAAGCACTTAACCCCTAGGTAAAGTGCTTTTTTCAATTTTTTACCTCATTCGCTTTCTGCATTCTCCTTATTCTGGAGATGACGCTGCCAACTCAGGCATTCATTATTCTTTAATGTCCCACTGCGGATTCCAAACGACTTCCCAAAGGTGTCCATCAGGGTCTTGAAAGTGTGCAGAGTATCCTCCCCAGAAAGTGTCATGTGCCGGATCGGTTATGATCGCGCCAGCTTTTTTTGCTTTTTCCAACACAATATTCACTTCTTCTTTACTACCTACATTGTGACCAATGGTAAATTCAGTAGAACTTGTCGGAGACAAAGGAACCTTGGCCTCATGCGCTATATCCTTTCGACTCCAAATGGCAAGCTTTAGGCCTTCTTGCAGGTCGAAAAAGGCAACGGCTCCATGCTCAAATTCTTTGCCCACTATTCCTTCTGTTTGAAATCCCAGGCCATCCCGATAGAATTCCAGCGATTTTTCCAAATCATCCACACCTAATGTAACGACAGTAATACGTGGTTTCATGATTGTCCCCCTTCTTACTTACTTTCTCCTTCTATTGTTTACCAACTCTTCTAGTTCAAACCAGATCCAAAATAAACAGGTTTTTTTGTCAATCTAAAATGATCAAATTTATCGAATCCCCATCAAGATGATTCTCTCCTTCATGCGCTTGGTTAATTTTAACATTCCCTGTCTTTTTTTTATTAATTTTACTAATCCATTTTATTGGTATTTTAAGTGTAAAATAACTCTCTACCTACTTTAACCGCTCTTTATCCATAAAAAAGGCCCCTCTCGATTGAGAGGGGCCTTTAATGGATTGCACTTAACCTTCAAGCTCCTTTTTCTTGTTTAAGAGTTGGAGGTATTCCCTATCCAATTCCTCTTTTTCCTCTTCCTTCATAACACTGGACAGTTTCCCAAGTGTCTCGATGATTTGCACTTCAATCATAAGAAGTTCGGCCTGTTTATCTTGATGACCATCCTTGCGATTAGCCAATTTTGTTGATTCCTGATTGATCGCACTTACTCTCGGAGGTTCATCTTCAAATGAAAGTAAATGGGTTGCAAGCGTTTGGATCAATGAACGATCATGAGTCACAAAAACGATGGTTCCTGGATATGCTTTTAACACTTCGGTTAAAGCCTCTTTAGTATGAATATCCAGATAATTTGTAGGTTCATCCAAAACCAGAACATTATAGTTTCCCAAAAAAACTTTTGCTAGGGAAGCCCTGACTCTTTCCCCACCGCTTAAAAGTGATATTTGTTTGTGAACGTCATTTCCTTTAAAAGCTAATCGTGATAATAGCGTACGAATAAAGGGTTGATTGTAGGGACTGTCATCCAATATATTTTCAAGAACCGTTTTACTTTCATTCAAATTTTCTTGTTGTTGGGCAAAAAATCCAATCTTTGCTGGCTTCGCGACATATAAATCTGGGTGCCGTTCTATTATCTTTTTCAATAATGTCGTTTTTCCTGAACCATTTTGACCATTGATGGCGAGTCTGCATGCTAAGGGGACATCTCCAAAAATATGTTGTTTCAGCATCCTTGATCCGACTTTCAGGGAACAGCCATTAAATCGAATGACCCTTTTGCTATGCAAAGATGGAAATTCTGAAATATCAAAGATGATAGGGGGATCTTCCCTCGGTTTTTCTTTTTTTGCTAATTTTTCGATTCGAGTTTCAATCGCTTCAGCAGAACGGTTCAATTTCGCCTTCTGTTTCCCCGCACTGCGTTTATGCAGCCTTGCTTCTGAATTGCCCATTCGTTTAGGGGCTTTCCTAATTGAATCAGATTTGGCTTGGAGGTTTTGTGCAGCCTTTTTCAACCGGTTCTTTTCGCGGGTATACTCTTCATATTGCTGATTTTCCTTTTCTGTTTTTGCTTGCTTTTGTTTGATATACGCCTCGTAATTCCCTTCATATACAGTTACCTTGCCTTGCTCAACTTCCCATATTGTATTACACAGATGATTTAAGAATGCTTTATCATGTGAAGTAAGCAAAATAGCGCCATTAAAAGACTTTAAATCTTTTTCTAATTGTTCAATTCCGGAAACATCTAAATGGCTGGTAGGTTCATCCGCAATCAATACATCCGCATTGGAAGACAGAGCTGCGGCGATTTTTCTTCGAGTACGTTCACCGCCGCTTATGATTTCTTGATTCTCATTGGGCAGTTTCCATATGCTCGTCAATACCCCGCTTATTTCTTGTTCAGTTTCTTCTATTTGCGGGATATAGCTGACTGTTCCATAGCTCTCTATATGACCGGAATCGGGTTTCCTAAACCCCGCTAGTATAGAAAGAAGGGTCGTTTTTCCTTCTCCATTCCTACCAACTAACCCAACACGGTCATGACTGTAAAGATGAAGTGTATCAACGGAAATAACTTCACGGTTCCCGTAGCTTTTCTTTAAATCATTCGCTTTTAAAAATAACATAAAAAATCCCCCTCTATTTTTCTAGAGAGAGATCGCCTGTTACTAAATTAATATACATAAACCAAGTATACCTCATCTGATTTGACAACAGAAAAAGTAGTTGTATATGAATTAGTACCTATAAACGAACAGACGAATCCATCTCTAAACATAATCATTAAAAATCTCACATGGGTATCAAAAAGATTCTTGTTCAAATGAAAAAGTGAATTCACTTTACTCACCAATAAATCCGGTAAGCAAACATAGTGAAGCGTATTTTCATTGAATATATCTAACCGATAACACCCATTGAAATAGATTTAGATTTACTGTTTATTTGATAAGATTACTGCTTCATTGTATGAGGTACCTTTTCCTTCCAATGTAATGAATTAATGATTGCATATTATTCATATGTTTGTAAAGCCAATTTATTCCCTATTTTATTAACGCTCATAAAAAAGAGTGAATTAATTGGGCTCAACATGGACATGAACATCATACACTCCATGATCTTTCTTCATCACTTTCTCTACATGGGTCGCAATATCATGTGCTTCTTTAATATCCAAGGTAGAATTGACAAGGATCACAACATCAATCACTTCATTATTCCCGTAATTTCTCCCTTTAATTTCTTTTATGCCCTTGACTCCATCCACATTTGTAATTACATCCTTATATAGATGAATTTTATTTTCATCAAATCCGTCAGAAAGTTCATGCGAGGCTTGAATGAATATATCCCAGGCTGTTTTGCATATTAATAATCCAACAATGATGGCAGTAAGGGAATCCAGCCAAGGCATATTTAATTGGGAACCGAAAATCCCTATAGCTGTTCCAATACTTACCCAAGCATCGGAAATATTATCTTTTGAAGCTGCCATAACGGCCTTACTATTAATTTTTATAGCAAGCTTTTTATTATATCGGTATACAAAATACATGGCTATTGCTGATAAAACACCTACATACCCTGCAATAATGTCAGGTGATTCCTTTCCACCTTTAAGCATGGAAGCAACTGCATCTATTAAAACTTGTACACCAACAGCAAACATGATAAAAGAAGCTACCATCGAAGCAATGGTTTCACTTTTCCAATGACCATAACCATGATCTTTATCGGGGGGTCTTTGAGCTAGCCTTAAACCGATCAATACAGCAATGGACGCGATAATATCAGTCGTGTTGTTCAAACCATCCGCTTTTAAGGCCGCTGAGTCGCTTATGTATCCGATAGCCAGCTTCATGATTGATAGACAAATATAAGCAATTATACTAATGATTGCACCACGTTCGCCTAATTTGAGGTCATTATATTTTTGTTCTTCCATTCAACTTCCCCCCACAATTAAGTACCTTAATATAATATCAACTTAAAAATGGGTGGGTCTATAGCAACCTTTTTGTATCGCTTTATATAAGTAAGTGATATATAACTATGTTGCATAAGGCAAACTATCTGAAAAGAATAATATTGATGGAAGTTTTATTATAATAAAAGCCCTTGAGCTGCTATTCAGCCCCTCCGTATGAAGATTTGTTGCATTAGAAAAAGGCTGCGCCAGCGCAGCCCTAACTATTGAAGGAAAGCCCCCCTGAATTTACGAATGAAGTATTAGCAGCCCTCTACCATATTACTAAGTATAAATAATATTATATGTGGGTTTAATCACTCCGTTTGGATATTGTTTCATTTCAACTAAATCTAATTTTAGACTTGGCTTAACGCTGCCGAAAAGAGGGATGCCTTCACCGATTATGACTGGATTCACTTTCAGCACCAATTGATCAATGAGTTTATGTTTTAATAACGTTCCAGCCAGTTCTCCGCCCCCGCAAAGCCAGAGCTTTCCGTCACATTGCTGCTTGAGGTTTTTAATAAACGCAACGGCGTTTCCTTCGATAAGTTCTACCTGCTCATTCGATTCAAACTGAAGGGAGCTTGAAAATATATAATGTTTCAAACCCTTATAACCTGGTTCACCCGGTTTAGCTCCGAATTGAAATCCAAATTCATATGTTTTACTTCCCATCAACACCGCTTCATATTGCTGGATATCGGATAAAAAATCTGGAACATGATCTCCTTCAAATAAGAATAAAGAATGATTGATATTCCCATCCAACATTGCTTGGTCGGCAATGAAATTGTCCAGTGAAACTGCTACATGATATACCAATTCTGCCACCTATTCATCCCTCCAAAAGTGATTACACATTTTAAGCTTACGTAATTTAATAAGCCTCATATGAACGATGTCCCATAATCTTTATAAAAGGTATCAGATAGCCATAGCCAATATTCTTTTGAAATTGTGTTCATTTGTTTCGACACCCACTTGAGTTCATAGGTATTTATTTAGTCTAAGGAATTCTGGAATCCTACGTCTCAACGTTTTAATAATTTCATTTGAATTGCGGTCACAATCCCAACTTTCAAACAGGAATAATTGCTTACCATCTAATTTACTTCTATTGCCCTCGATTTTTGTCCATACTCCAAAGGGCACATCTACATGTTCTTCCATTTCCATATACCACCCAGACACAATCAGCCACCGTATCCTATCAAGATTGGATAGTGCATATAACATTTCTCTTCTCATAACGGCTCTGTATGTTTCATGGACAAAACTCTCCAATGCTCAACGTCATCAGCTGAAGGTTTATAAACTAGCTTTGCGGATTCCTTAATAACATGACTCATAACATTAAAAGGAGCATAAATGACTTCAACCTCTTTTAACCAGATGGAGGGAACAATTTCCTCAGATGCGTGATACCAGCTATCCACTTTCACAAAGGTATTATAAAGAGTGACGACATACGGTGAAGAAGTATTGTAGTCTTCGTGAAATGTAACATTTACCCAGTTATTTGCCCTATTCCTTTTTCCCTTTAAAAAATCTGCTTTCCGTTTTGAATTAACAACGGTGTGCAAATCTATATCAGAGTAGTTATCATCGTTTCTTTTTACTAATGAACCAGCTAGGTAAATTGCCAAAACATCAGGATTTGCTGATAAATCTTTTAATGCATTTTCCAAAAGTATATCGCGTTGTTTCGGTAAAAATGCATCTCTTTCTAAATGTTTGCTAACGAATCCCGCACACAAAACCATCTCCTTTTCTTGTAAAACCGTCAAAATAATATATATTCGTGAATCAGGAATAAAATCCCTTTCGTAAAATTGCCGTGTCAGTGAATTATACTGCTTCCTACCTCCTTGTTTTTCTTGGCTGGATATCAAGGTCCCGCGTTACCGGGCATCTATCCATATTCTCGCCTATGTGGTATTATTTTGAATATTAAGTTAAAAGGAGGCATCATTTCATGTTTCTTGCAAATACTCCCGAACCACCCTATTACGCTTGTATTTTCACTTCTCAAAGAAGCGATAAGGATGCCGAAAGCTACAATTCAACCGCGGAATTCATGAACGAACTTGCCGCTCAACAAGATGGCTATTTAGGAGTCGAAAGCGTAAGAGATCAAAACGGGATAGGAATTACCGTATCCTATTGGAGGTCCCTGGATGCCATAAAGATTTGGAAAGAAAATGCTGCTCACAAAAAGGCACAAGAAAAAGGTATGAAAGATTGGTACTCGTCATACTCAACCCGAATTTGTAAGGTTGAAAGAGATTATACAAGCAAATAAGGAAACTAAGATTTCATGTACATACATAATTTTTATGCATTTTCAGCTATAGAAAAAGACCGCTTTTTTAGCGGTCTCAGACTGTAGACAAACTCGAAGAAAAGCGAGTTTGCCTGCAGTTTTTTCTTTAATAAACGTTCCCGATGATTTCAAAAATCCGCTCCCTTTCCGCAGACTGTCTGCCAAGCCGCATCAAAGCAGGCGTCTGTGGGGTCTTGGCTAGTCAGTTATTCGGCAGGAGTGTCCCAAATTTCTTCAATCTATTGAGGGGGTCTTAAAACAAAAAACTAGAGTATAACCTAGTCTTGTTTTAAAATCTTGGTTCGGGATGAGACTGTTCAGTACCCCCTTATATAGACAAAAGGGTTTCTATCTAATTTCATAAAAAAGTTGATTGGAACGGAAGGTACGAGACTCCTGCGGGGAATGCGCGTCTAGGGGAGGCACGACAGGCGCAAAGAGTGCCGAGGGCGGACCACCCGCGGAAAGCGAGTGCCTGGAGTGGATATCAACGTTCAAATTTAACAAATCATCAATAAAACTGTAGAACAAATTCAATTATTATCGAGTTTATATATGCAGAAAACGATATAATGAAATCCACTTCCAATTTATAGACAAAAAGGTTTCTATATAAATTTCAAAACAAAGTTGATTGGAACGGAAGGTACGAGACTCCTGCGGGAATGCGCGTCTAGGGGAGACCCCACAGGCGCAAAGAGCGCCGAGGAGGCTCCCCGACAGCCCGCGGAAAGCGAGTGCCTGAAGTGGATATCAACGTTTTCTTTTAAAATCATGATAATGAATTAAAGGAAATGTCATTTAGATCTTCTTTTATGAGTGAGTACATATATAAATCATCGAATTTGCCACAAGTATATTCATAATGCCTTAGCAATCCTTCTCTTCTAAACCCCTGTTTTGCCACTAGTTTTTGGGATGGGTGATTATCAGGTTCAATTAAAGCTTGAATCCTTTCTAGGTGAAAGTGACGATAACCATACAGAACAACGGCTTCCAACGCTTCACTCGCAATGCCTTTTCCCCATTGATCTTTAGTTAATTCATATCCAATTTCAGCTCGATGATGTTTGGTGACCATATTAAGAAAACCACAACTTCCTATAACCCTACCGGAATCTTTTAATGTAATTCCCCATCTAATTCCCGAACCTTCTTGGAATATAGATTCGTACCACTTAATTTCATCCCAAACGTCATTTACTGTTTGGCATGGATCTAACCCCATTGGCTTCACTACATCCATATCAGATAGATATTTAAACATATCACCCGCGTCTTCTATTGTTACTTCTCTTAAAATCAATCGTCGTGTTTCAATAAGCGGAAATACCTTCTCCATCCTATTTCCCTCCTCCAAAGTTCTCTTTTCCATATTTTACTGTTTTAATCATTACCTAATTAAAGCCGATAATCAACGCTTTATTGCTTAAAAATTAATGTTAATAACTAAAAAGGCGTCCCTACTTTCGTAGAAACGCCTTTTTCCCGTTTATTTGATTCCTTCATTAAAAGAATTTATTGTTTCCTTTACTGCTGAAATGATTAAAAACATGGGCCTTCGATTTTCATCTAACATTTCAGGAACACTTTTTAACATTTCATCTGAAGGCATCGGTTCCTTTACTGCTTTAATACTGAAACCAGCACAAATCAAGTCATTCATATATGTTGAAATCGTACGGTGATACTTTACTACGTTTTCAGTTAAGAAGGTTGTTTCTCTCACACCTTCGGATTGATAGTTGTCAACTGGCCAATGCAGATGATTTCCGTGATCATCTACATACCAAGCTTGTTCGTTTCGAGAAGTAAAGATTGGATGTTCAACCGAGAAAACAAAGGTGCCTCCGGGCTTTAAAAAATCATGCACCTTTTTGCAGATTGCCTCATATGACTCAATGTAATGAAAAGCCAATGAACTGATAACCACATCAAATTCAGAGCCGGAAAAATCGATGTCTTCAATTGGCATTTTAATATATGAAATGAAAGGGTCATCCGTTTTTTCACGTGCTCTTCGAAGCATATTGTCAGAAATATCTACACCAACGACGGAACTGTCCTGTTGCTCTCGGGCAAATCGGCAATGCCAGCCGAAACCGCATCCCAAATCAAGTACTCTCTTATTATGCAGATTTGGCATTAGCTCTTTTAATACATGCCATTCTCCGGCAGCTTCAAGTCCTTTGACTGATCGTGGCATCTGCTCATACGCAGAAAAGAAATTTGCATCATCATATTTGTTTTGTTTCATATTCATACATCTCCTATTATCAAGATTGCCTCCTAAGATTCATACCACATCTATTACAGGAGGCTACCTATCTCCTTCTCACCATTTTTTTCACCTCATTTTCTTAATGAATCACTGTCCTAATACTAACACACTGCTTTTTTTCCTACATCTCCGTTGTTCGTCATATTGATCTCTTTTGTGGTGTATACCTTGATCTCAATAAGTTAAATCGTTCGCTTTAGGCCTTATCTCCTAATGTCTTTTTTAGGAGTAAGACTTTTTTACTCATCCTTAATAAGTTATCAAAAAGATAAGCAAACTATACCATATTGCAGCTATACGGAATCTACCTAGGCTTAGTTCGCTACAAATTAATCCAGGTAGTAAAAGGATAAATGTATATCGCTTAATCAAAATGTAATGGGGTGAATGTTTTATGAGAATGAAAAAAGCATTAATAGGTCTCTCACTCTTATGTATGATTGTTCCTGGTATTGCCAAATCGGCTGATTCCGTTGCTGAAAATAACCGTAGCAATATCGTGGCAAATTGGAAATTCACAAAACAACATGTTAAAAGCGGTTCAATCGATAAAGGTAATTTAATTATAGAAGATACAAGCAAACATGGAAATGACTTAGAGTTAGTGACAATAGGTGATCCTGCCTCGACTGATTTAAAAAATATGATTCAATGGTCTGAAGAGGATTATCATGATCAAGAAAAAGTGGATAGCTTGGAATTCGCTAATTACGAAAACGCCCCTTCAGGTAGGTATTTCAAAACCAAAAAGGATTCACCTATCAATTCGGAGAAATTCGATAAGGGTTTTACCATTGAAGCGATTTTTAAGTTGCCAAGTGATTCCAAGAGTGTCATGGGGCTTTTTTCTAGACAAGGACAGGCTGCCGATCTTAATAAAATGGAAGGTGAGAAGAAAATCCTTTCTGCTTTAACTGTATCCAGTGATCAAAAAATCCACTGGACCAGTCATCCATCTAATTTAAATTATAATGTAAGCAATTGGTCTCGATCATTAAATGCTGATGAATGGTACCATTTGGCGGTTGTTAATGATGGTAACACGACGACTTTAACTTTGAATGGCGTTAGTGATTACGGAAAATCAGAAAAGGTGATAGGTATTGCAGCAGTTAAAGGTAAAGGCTGGAACATCGGAGCATCTGAGTGGGGAAATAAGTTTAATGCCCTATTCAAAGGGAATATCCAGGAGATACGAATTGCTAATAAGGCTTTAACTGAAAAAGAATGGCTTGTGCAGGATGCTCGTGACGATGAACCATTCGAAGGATCAAACAAAGCTTTACCCTTTCTAACGAATAAAAAGAATTATAATTTTCTTTTTGTACCAGATACCCAGAAATATTCAAGCCAAAATCCAGAGATTTTCAATAGCCAAATGAACTGGATTTCCAATAACACCAAGAAGAACAATATTATCATGAATACATTTGTTGGGGACATTGTTGATAGTGATTCAGAAAAACAATGGCAGAATTCCCTCGAAGCCATTTCCCATTTGGATAAAAAGGAAGTTCCATATATGATGGCGGCTGGGAATCATGACTATGCGGACGGAGATCCTTTCTTAACACATTATGGGCCGCAGCGTTTTTTGAATAAGAAATACTATAAGGGGTCTTCTCATTCTGGGTATAGTTCATATTCAATCGCGAAGGCTGGGAGTTATGAATACTTAATTTTAATAGTGGATATGAAAAATCTGCATAATGACCTGGAATGGTCAAAAAAGGTTCTAGAACAGCATAAAGATAAACCGACAATCCTCGTCTCGCATGATATTATATTTCCGAAAGTTAAGGATGATAAAACCATTGCCGTCGAGTCGACTAATGGCCGGCTGATTTGGGATGAACTCGTAAAGGACCATAATCAAGTGTTCATGACGGTTAATGGACATTATTTTGGGATAGCACATCGGGTAAAACAAAACTCAGCAGGAAATGATGTCATACAAATGCTGGTCAATTACCAAACGAATTATCGAGGGGGTAATGGCTGGCTAAGACTTGTAGAGTTTGATGAAAAGAAAAATGTATTGGTATTCCGTACCTATTCGCCATTTGTCGACGAAATGACTAAAAAAGAAAAATCCTATATCGATTACAAATTTTTAACAGGTGAAAATAATTCATTTAAATTGGATTGGGACTTTAAAAATAGATTTAATTTTAGGTAATTAAAAGAGGAGGAAAAATCCAATTCCCCAGGTGTAACTGATCGATCTCAGCAACCTGGGTGAATTCCTTTATTGGGTGCCCTCCTATGTGTTGAGTCGTTCAAGAGGATAAACGTTCATTCTTCAGGGTGAATCAAAAAAGCTGCGATTTTTTCTAGTTGGACTAATCAACCATCATGCTGCTTTTTTCATTACTGATTTATACTTTCCGAACCCATTAACGACAAGAACCCCTAATATCGCAATTCCGCCGCCAATGACCGAAAGAGTACTAGGTACTTCCCGCAGCCAAACCCAAGCGACGAAAATGGCAATCACAGGTTCAAGGTATAACAAACTAGAAACGGAACTGGCTTTTCCTAATGATAGTGCGACTGCCCATGTAACATAACCGATGGCCGCAGGGAAAATGCCAACAAAAATCGCTGATAAATGACCTTCCATTGTAGCATTTTGAATTTCTTGAAATAGCCCAGGTATAAATATTAAAAAGGGTATTGTACCGATCCATGTGAAATAAGCTGTCAATTCAATCGGATTATAACGGCTAAACAGAGGTTTTTGGAAAACAAAAAACACCGCAGAAGCGATAGCAGACATCAGCACTAAAAAGGCTCCTTCAGAAATATTCAGGGAAGGGCCTGCATTACCTAATGTTATTAAGGTGATCCCTGTGAATCCTATTCCTAAACCAATCCATCCGAATAGGCCGAGGTGTTCTTTTAAAACGAAAGCAGCAATGATCGCGATGAAGACAGGTGCTGAACCAATCAGCATTCCAGCCGTTCCAGCCGAAACTGTTTGTTCCCCGAATGTCACCCCGATATGGTAAATACTTATACCGATAAATGCAAGGATCGATATCCTCAACAGATCCTCTTTTTTCGGGAGTCGAAATTTCACCCCAGGCCATAGAGCATAAAGGACAAAAATCCCTGATGCTATAAGATAACGAACAAGTACCAAATGGCCAGCTGAATATCCGCCATGTAAGCTTGCACGAATAGCAGCGAATGTAGATCCCCAAATTATAACTGTAATTGATGCCAATAAAAATGCCTTAGTGTTCAAAACCTATTCCTCCCAACCATTCACTATAATCTGAAGGTATCATGGATACGTGAGAACTTCAATAAAATTTCTATCTCGCTGTGAAGTATCACAGTAACATAACGAATTAGAGTACATTCTGAGATGTAATCATCGCTGAAGAAATTCTATTCCATATGGGATTGGATTGGAAATCTTCTTTAAAGATGGGTTAGGTTTGAAAAGCATGCTAAACCAAAAAGTTCTATCTAAAAGTTAAAACAAAGTTTATTGGAGCGGATGTGCGAGACTCTTGCGGGAAAAGCGAGTCCAGAGGAGACCCCACAAGCGCAAAGGCGCCGAGGGGGACCGCCTGCGGAAAGGGGAAACCTGGAGGCAACGTTGAAATTGTACAAACCCTAAAAACTGGGTTCTACCTAAATTTTCAAACAAGACTGGATTATCCTAAATGTTTTTTCACTGTAATCCTTATTGGATTGAAGAAATTTGCGACACTCCTTCCGAATTACTGTCTAGCCGAGACACCGCAGCCGCTTGCGGCAAGGAGGCTTGGCAGACAGTCGGTGGAAAGGGAGCGGATTTCTGAAATCAACTGGAACGTTTTTTAATAAAAAAAACTGTAGCCAAACTCGATTTTCATTGAGCTTGACTACAGTCTGCATAATTAATTTAATTAACTATTTTCTGGTTTCCAAGATGAAAAGCGTCTTTCAATAATGCCTAATAAGGAAGTAAGAATGATTCCCGTAATGGTAATGACCAACACTCCTACAAACATACGATCTGTTTGTAGATTTTGACCATTGCTTGTCAATTGATATCCGATACCAGCTGTCGAAGCGAATAATTCACCTACAACTACAGCAATTAATCCTTGACCAATACCTAAGCGAATACCGTTTAAAAGGAATGGTACCGTCGAAGGCAAAGCGATTGTTTTAAAAACTTGAAATTCACTTGCACTAAATGTTCTTGCTGCTTTTATTAAGTTTTGATCTAATGTTAACATAGCTTTTTGAGCGCTCATCACTATTGGAAAGAAGGCCATCAAAAATACTATAACAATTTTTGATGCTGGTCCTATTCCGAATGCAATTATGATCACTGGTAAAAGAGCGACTTTAGGAGTTACATATAATCCTGAAATGAAAGGGTTAACTACTGCATTAAAATTAGAATTCCAGCCCGATAACACACCAATTGGAATTCCAATAAGTATTGCTAAAACAAAGCCTGCAACAAATTCGTAACCACTTACTTTCATATTTTCCCAAAAAGAAATTTCTTGGACCATTAAAACTGCCGCTTGTGCAATTTCAATTGGTGAGCTAATAAACAATGGATTTATCCATTCATTTTGAGAGGCAACTTCCCAAAGCAACAGGAATATTAAAACAGAAGCAACACTGATAAAAAATGACTTCTTTTCTTTTTTTATTTTCTTCGCCTTTTTTATCTTGTGCTTTGATTGTGTAAGTTGGATAGTACCCTTTGTCATATTATTCTCCTTTCACCTTATTATTTTTCTTTATTATCGAAACCTTGTTTTGATGATTCCTGTTCAATAATGGACCATATATGATCTACAAACTCTAAAAATTCTGGGCTCCGTTTCACATGGAGATCTCTCGGTCTAGGTATATCAACATCCACAACCTCCACTACACGTCCTGGTCTTGCCCCAAAAACAAAAACTCTATCAGCTAAAAATACCGCTTCATCAATTTGGTGTGTAATAAAAAGACTTGTCTTTTTTGTCTCATCCCATATTCTAAGTAACTCACCTTGCATAAATTCCCTAGTTTGTGCGTCCAATGCCGAAAATGGTTCATCCAATAATATCAATGACGGGTTTACCGTTAATGCTCGAGCCAAGTTTACCCTTTGCTGCATCCCCCCTGACAATTCGTGGGGATAATGATTTTCATAACCTTTTAAACCGACCATTTCAATAAATTCTTTGGCCTCTTTCTTTTTCTCTGCGGTTACTTGCTTTAATAGTTCAACTCCATAGAGAACATTTTCCAAAACTGTTCTCCATGGTAATAGACTCGGGTTTTGGAAAACCATTGCCCTGTCTTTGCCGGGTCCATCAATTTTTTGCTGATCTAATAGAATTTCTCCCTTACTTGGCTTTAGTAATCCAACTACAGTATTTAAAAAAGTGGTTTTTCCACAGCCGCTTGGCCCAACAATACATATAAATTCACCATCTTTAATATTTAAGTTAATATTCTGTAGGGCAATCACTTCTGCACCAGTTTTATTATTTACGTAAGTAACGTCTAAAAAACGAGTAGACAATTTGAAATTTTCCAGTTGCGCATTTTCCATCTTCATTATCATCTCCCATCTATTCTATTTATTTTTTAAAAGCTTCTTCTATATAACTATTTGTCCAAATAACATCTTCAGTTGTATCCTGTTTAGTAGAAACGCCTGATAACTTGCCAAATTCAACTAATGGATCCTGGGCATTATCCCAAGCTTCTTGATTCATTTCTCCATAGCCTTTAAAAGTGTCTTTCAATCCGATTATAGATTCCTCTAGAATATCAACATCAATTCCATCAAAATAAGATACGATTGATTCCGCTGCCTCTCTTGGATTATTGCGTGTAAATTCCATACCTTTCCCAATTGCCCGAACTACTTTCAAAGATGTTTCGTGATTTTCTTCTAAGTATTCTTTTTTAGCAAAAACAGCTTCCCAGACCATATTCCCATACATTGGCTCTTCACTTGTATTGATTACAATTTCACCAACATCTTTACTTTCCGCTTGTAAACCCATTGGTGGTGATGCTATCCCCCCGTCAACAATCCCCTCCTGCATACCGCCAATCTTCGAACCATCACCTGCCAATTTAACGGTTTTAAGAGTATCAGGATCCACACCATGTAATTGCATTAAATAACGAGTGTATACATCTCCAGAATCGCCAACAAGGTTTGTACCAATAGTTGCGCCACTTAATGAAGCAACTCTATCTTCAAATGATGAGTCTTTAGAAACACTCTTTTTCTTTTGATATTGTTTAGAGAGAGAAATTTGATAGGTTAGCGCTGAATTTAAAGATTGAATCGCCAATAAATCTTCACCTTTGTCAAGAGGAGTAAACATACTTCGAGGACCTGAGACCGCAAACTGAGCTTCACCTGATAATACAGAAGCAATTACTTGTGCTCCTCCACCACCAGACACAATCTCAGCTTCTATTCCTTCTTCTTCAAAAAATCCTTGCTCAATGGCTACATATAAAGGGGCAACTGACAATAACCGTGCAGGTTCCGTAAAAGTAAGCTTAATCGCTTTTTTTCCTCCTGAATCCCCTTTATTTTCCGTAGTTGTTTCGTCACTTGGACCGCATGCAGTTACTATTAACACCAAACAAAGCAGAACGAACGCCAATTTATTCTTAAACATATTACTTACCCTCCTAAATCAATTTTTAGTTCAATTGAAAATTGACCATCCAAAGATATCACTATTCCCCCTTATTTTAGTTTTATATACAAAACATAATTTCATATACACATCAATTCTAAATCAGCTGTCCTGGTATGGTCAATTATAATTTTGGAAAATTTAGATAATTTTCTGGATTACAGCACAAAAAAACACTCTTTTAAAATCATGAGTGTCTTTTAATCCTTAAGATACAATTTTCTGCTTCAGTAAAAATGACTCTTCTGTTTCATCCTACAAATAAAGGAAAAGAATAAGTTGTCAGTCCATTATAAACATAATCACACATACAATCACAAATAAGAAGGAAATGGGTAAAATAATCGTTAATGTTGATATTTCGATAAATAAAAAAGAATGCCTATATATAGGCATTCTTCATCATTTTTTATGACCATTTTTCTTCATCATCAATCCATTGATTATTTTTTAACTCATATGATTTAGTATCATCCTGGAAAACAAAAAATGATGGTAAATTCAATATATCTGCACCTGATTTTTTCCAACATTGACTAAACCAATCTGTAAACGCTATTTGTTCTAACTCGTATATTGCTGGATAGTTTTCTTCGTAAAAATTATCAATAAAATCATCCAATGAATTGTCGTTTAACTGATAGTATGTAACATCAGTAACTACATCAACACTACCTGCAAAAACTGTTGTGTCATTACCTTCATAGTAAACTTCGTTAGCTTCTCTATCCATAGAGAACATCCTTATTGAAATTTCAAAATTTGTAGGCTCAATAAATGCGGTAAAATCCAACAAATCTATTTCAGAGAAATAGTTGTATGTAATGATATTTTTAAGGTTATCTACTAACAAAGCTGAATGTTTCTCAAGGTTAGCTTTAATAGAATCAATATAATTTTCGACTGTTAACATATGTTGTGGTCTCCTTTTTTAATGCCTTATTCAAACAAATGCACCTGTCTAAACGGCTCCCTTCGTGAAATTTTTGCATCAGAACTCTAGTGACAGTGGTTTTTCCATTTCGGCTATTGAAGGGCGGGCAGACATTTTTAATGATGGAACCTCCTGATCATTCAAGCCAGTAGCAATGATAATTACTATAATTTCATCTTTTAAGTTTTCATTAATAACAGAACCGAAAATCATATTTAGCTCAGAGTCTGCCTCAGAAGTAACAATATTTGCTGCCTCTTGTACTTCATATAAACTTATATTGGCGCCCGTGAGTTTCATTAACACACCTTGTGCTCCGTTGATGGAAGTGTTAAGTAACGGACTGGAAATGGCTTTCTTTGCAGCTTCCACAGCGCGATGTTTACCTGTTGCTCTGCCAATGCCTATTAAAGCAGACCCTTTATTGGACATTATTGTTTTCACGTCAGCAAAATCAATATTGATTAAACCTGGTACAGCAATTAAATCCGATATACCTTGGATACTTTGGCGAAGAACATTATCCGCTTCACGAAATGCTTCAAGCATGGGTGTATTTTTATGTAGAATCTCCAATAAGCGATCGTTTGGAATAACAATTAATGTGTCCACTGCTTTCTTCATTGAGGCGATTCCGCCTGCTGCTTGTTTTGCACGCTTATGGCCCTCAAACGCAAACGGAAGTGTTACAACGCCAATGGTTAGTATGTCAAGCTCACGGGCAAGTTGAGCAATAGCAGGGGCAGCACCCGTTCCTATACCTCCGCCCATTCCGGCTGTAACGAATACCATGTCTGTACCTTTTATTGCTTCTTGGATCTGCTCTTTGCTTTCTTTAACTGCTTTTTTACCTACTTCTGGATTTGCCCCTGATCCTAAACCTCTTGTCAATTTTGCACCGATTTGTATTTTGATCTCTGCTTTTGATAAATTAAGAGCTTGTGCATCTGTATTAACAGCAATAAATTCTACTCCTTTAACTCCATGCTCGATCATACGGTTAACGGCGTTATTTCCTCCGCCCCCAATACCAATTACTTTAATGTTGACTAACGAGTTTACACTTGTAACAAACTCCATTTTATAGCACCTCCAAGTTCATTGAATTTACCTCAAACTATTCAAATAAATATCGGAAACACTCATTCATTTTATTCGAAATGTTTTGTCTTTCTTATATTTAGGTTTAGTTAAATAAAAAGGCATTGTCGTTAGCAGCCCGTAAAGGAAACTGCTAACGACAATGCCTTTCATTGAACCCTTCCACTATTTGCTAAAGTTGGAAAGATCCGATATCCTAAAAAGGTAATCTTTTCTTTTTATTCTAAGGTAATTCCACTTTTAAATCAATATATACATTATAAGGTTCTGGTTCAAAAAATTTCAATAAAATTGCAATTAATCTCTAAATCTAGGACATGATACTATTACTCTAAAAAAGGTGCTTGATTAGTATCGAAAAGCAAATTTTATTCAAGTGGAAACATTATCAACCTGAAATTTCAAAAATCCGGCTAATCGATGGTCTTGAATAGCTGAGTTTTTCTGCTATTTCCTTTTGTGTAAGGTTCATCTCATATTACATCTTTGCTACTTTCAGATCTTTAATTCTTCTCTCCGAACTCTTTTCCTGCTGATTTTTGATCCTTTATTTTAAAAGAAATGAGGAAGCTAATTAACGAAAGTACAGCGATGACAATAAATGAGATTTGCGCGCCATACATATCAGGATGTACTATCTCGGGACGCTGCTGAGCATTTTCGGTAGCTGATGTCATCACAGTAACAAGTATTGCAGTACCTACAGATGCGGCAATCATTTTCATCGTATTATCCATTGCTGCTCCATGGGCGATTAACCGTTTAGGTAGCTGGTTTAAGGCGGCCGTTGAAACAGGCATCATAACCATGGCTAATCCGAACATCCGAATACTGTACATTACCATTATAAATGTAAAACTTGTCGAAGGACCAACATCCATAAAAGTAAAGGAGGAAGCGGTTATGAGGAGTAATCCGCCAATAACCAACCACCTGGCCCCAATCCGGTCAAAAATACGTCCAATGAACGGGGACATTACCCCGGTAATAAGTGCTCCAGGGAGTATCGCTAATCCAGCTTCAAACGCAGTAAATCCTCGCATGTTTTGCATAAATAGCGGGATGAGTGTTTCGGCACCTATCAGACCCATAAAAGTAATGGCTCCAATAATAATAGCAAGCGGGAATAATGAATACGTGAACACACGGAACTCCAGCATTGGATGCTTCAATCGCAATTGCCTTTTGATAAACCAAACAAGTGAAATTGTTCCAATGCCTAGGGATATGATGGTACTCCCGTCTGTCCAGCCATAATTACCTGCAGCTGTAAATCCATACAATAATCCACCGAAACCTATGGAAGATAAAACAATCGAAAGCACATCCACTTTTGGCCGTGTAACTTCTGTTACATTTTTTAAAGCGAAGAACGCAACTATGATATCAATAATAGCAATTGGAAGAATGATAAAGAATAACACCCTCCATGAGTAGGTCTCCGTAACCCAGCCCGATAAAGCGGGCCCAATAGCCGGCGCGAAGGAAATGACCAGACCGACAAGTCCCATAGCTGCACCCCGTTTATGAACAGGGAAAATCATTAGGAAGACTGTTTGCATTAACGGGAGCATAATTCCGGCTCCGCTCGACTGGATCATCCTTCCTAGCAGCAGCATTCCAAAATTAGGAGCTAGCCCCGCAACCAATGTACCAATAGCAAAAATCCCCATGGCTGAAAGGAAGAGCTGTCTGGTGGTAAAGCGCTCCAATAAAAACGCGCTAACCGGGATCATGATCCCATTAACCAGCATAAAAACGGTAGTTAGCCACTGTGCACTATTTGCCGTAATATTCATTTCCTCCATTACAGGAGGAATCGCGGTTATCATTAATGTTTGATTCAAGATCGCAATAAATGTACCCGCAAGCAAAAGGGCAACAATTGTTGTCTGTTTACTTTTTGTTGAACTCAATTATGGTCCCCCTTTACGATTTGGAAAAAAACATACTTTTGTAGATTACACGAATTCATATCAGATATCCAGTTATTTGCTGTTAAAAATAAAAGCAATAAAGTCAGCATTAAATCATTACTTTCCCTACAATAAAAGGGGATTCCCTTTGAAGAACAGGTTGCAATTGATGTGCGTATTGCCCTAGTCACAGGGTTGCTGTCACAGACCGCAAAGTAGCAGATAAGTAGAGAGATGATGGGGAACACAGGAGCAAAGTGTATGCTCCTTATGTTGTTTATAGGGTCCGTTTCTGAATAGCTCTGTATAAAAAAACCTATGAAATAATTCCTTTAATGGAGTTATTCCTTACTGTCATACATTCGTAGGACCAAGACTATTTTATCCTTGGTTATATATGATCTCATCTTTCAAGTAATTTTTCGTTTCTCGGTTTCTTCTTGTATAAATATTGTCAACTAAGGATAATGTCATTTTATAAAGTAGGTTACCTTGTTTTTCGTTAGTGGCTTGATGAATGGCCAGAGTGTTCTTATCTTTAGTCTTCCCTACCCATTTCGTCATTTACATTGTATCCCCTTGTAGAATATAAGTTTTGTGCTGAAATTAAAAAAGAGCACTTTGAAAATACCGATGCTCTTTAAATAGTAAAAAATAAAATTATTATTTATTATTTTCTGATTCTTATACCTTTTCATTGTGCTATCACAAATATAAAGGTGTATTTCCATTCCTGTTTAGTAATCTTTTTTTCACCAACCAAGCGCCTCCCATAATTCCTGCATCATTTCCTAACGTGGCATTGGCTAACTCCACTCCTTGCAATACTCTTGGAAAAGCAAAACGAGTAAATTGCTCTTTTAAAGGTACTAACAGTGCATCCCCTGCTTTGGAAACTCCTCCACCAATGATAATTTTCTCAGGATTTAAACCATTCGCAAGTTGAGCTAATGCTAATCCTAAATAAAGGGTAACTTTCCCAATCACTCTATTAGCTAATTCATCACCCTCATTCGCTACTTCAAATACTAGCTCAGATGATAATATTTGATGTTCATTGTAAAAATCCCTCAGTCTACTTGGTGTCTCGGTAAAAGATAATTCTTCAATCGCTAAACGAACAATACCTGTGGCAGATGCTATGGTTTCAATACATCCCGTTTTCCCACAATTACAAGGTGCCCCATCCTCTACGAGAGAGGTAATATGCCCTATTTCGCCACCTGCCCCATTTATTCCATGTACAATTTGCCCATTGGAAATAATTCCACCACCAACGCCCGTTCCCAAGGTGATACATAATAAATCTTTTGACCCTTGTCCAGCACCTTTCCACATCTCCCCAATGGCTGCTGCATTTGCGTCATTATCAACTATGACTTGCAAAGATGTTCCCATTTCAAGAAGATCCTTCAAAGGAAAGTTATTCCACCCTAAGTTAACTGCGACATCAATAGAACCATTCCCCAAGTTAACAGGACCGGGTGCTCCAACCCCAATACCAATTAACTTCTGTTTTTCTTGCCCCAACTCACTTAATGTTTGATCTATTGATTTAGCCATCTCCTTAGGAATATTTTTCCCTTTTTCATTTATATTGGTAGGAATTTCCCATTTATATATAATCTCACCATTTTGATTGATAAATGCCATTTTAATAGTTGTACCGCCTATATCTGCACCCACTAACCATTTTTCATCCATCAATACTCACCCTTTTTCATTCAAGTTGGCAAGGAACTGTATGCCTTCACCTTACGGCAAGTTAAGATTAAATTCGTTAATCTTGTACTAGCTATCGACTATACAGCTTTACTTTTTTATATAGTAATTAAGAAGTTTAACTCCTATCTTTCCTTGTTCAATAGAAATTTTTCTAGAGCTACGATAGCCCTTTGTTCATCGTCTCCATCTGCAGTAAATTTAAACTCCTTTGCCATGTCTAACTGTCAGGGCCATTCCCCCGATATTACTTTTCTCAACTACCTTTTTTCCTTTTTCACAATATTAATGGCACTGTTAAAAGATGATGCTTTTCCTACAAATTTCAGCACCAGATCGAGATTGGAGTCCATGACGAAGAAGTACGTCAATTTTTTTCTACCATTAATCCTCACTCTACCCTTACTAATTTATCTATATTTTTAATTGAAATTAAAAAACTTATTTCTCGTAGTTCATACATCTGTTATAAGACACCAGCTTCTCTTCTTTTATGTGTTTTCATAGGAAGTGGAATACGAGTATCCGTTTTACTATCAAAGAAGTGTACCTTGTTCATGTCTATAGCTAATTTCATTTGTTGACCTGCTTTCACTTCTGTACGAGCATCCACGCGCGAAACAAAGTTCTGATCATTAATTTGTGAATAAACCATTATTTCAGCACCCATTAATTCTGCCACTTCCACTTTAATATTTATTGTTGTATTCGGTGAGGCATCAACGAAAATCAGCTCATCATGAAAATCTTCTGGACGTACACCTAAAATTATTTGTTCACCTATATATCCTTGCTCACGTAATCCTTTCATTTTTCCCTCTGGCACCTCAATACGTACCGGTCCGATATGGAAGATACCCTCTTTTAAGGTACCAGTAAAGAAGTTCATCGCAGGAGAACCAATGAACCCGCCAACAAATACATTTGCAGGTTCGTCATATACTTCTTTTGGTGCACCCACTTGTTGAACAATTCCATCTTTCATAACAACAAGACGAGTTGCCATGGTCATCGCTTCTGTTTGATCATGCGTTACATAAATTGTGGTGGTTTGTAAGCGTTGATGTAGTTTAGCAATTTCCGAACGCATTTGGACACGCAGTTTTGCATCCAAATTGGACAAAGGTTCATCCATTAAAAATACTTTTGCATCACGAACGATTGCACGACCTAAAGCAACACGTTGACGTTGCCCACCCGAAAGGGCCTTTGGTTTACGCTGTAAGTATTGCTCTAGACCAAGGATATGGGCAGCCTCTTGTACACGACGATCAATTTCCTCTTTCGCGAATTTACGTAATTTCAGACCGAATGCCATATTGTCATAGACGCTCATATGGGGATATAAAGCATAGTTTTGGAAGACCATTGCAATATCTCGGTCTTTTGGTGCCACGTCGTTGACACGTTTACCATCGATAAAAAAATCGCCTTTTGAAATCTCTTCAAGTCCTGCAATCATGCGAAGAGTAGTTGACTTACCACAACCAGATGGACCAACAAAGACAATAAATTCTTTATCTTCAATCTGAAGGTTAAAATCTTTCACTGCTGTTACGTTTTTATCGTAGATTTTATAAATATGATTTAAACTTAACTCGGCCATTGTTTTCTCCTTCTTGAAACAGATTTTTTAATTTGTAATAGACTAGAATTTTATGATAATTTGATTTTGAAAAAATATTGTGATATGGATCAAGTAGATTCATACCACAACGATCTTTCAATAAAATTAACTTGTTATGCCCACCACATCTGTGAAGGTGATTCCTCAATTAAAACCGTTTGTAAGTTTGTCACTGCACGTTCGAATCCCTCATCAATAGACATGATCGCATCTTCATGCTCGATACTTACCACATAATCATACCCGTATGTGCGTAATGCACTCATCATATCTGACCATTCTTTTAAACTATGTCCACAACCAACTGAACGGAACGTCCATGCCCGCGAGCGAACTTCTCCATATGGTTGCATATCGGTTAACCCAAACATATTAATATTTTCTTGATCTAAATAAGTATCTTTGGCATGAAAATGATGAATGGCATTTTCTTTGGCTAAAATCTTAATGGCTGCCACTGGATTAATTCCTTGCCACCATAAGTGACTTGGATCTAAATTCGCTCCAATTGCATCACATGTTTGTTCTCGAAGTTTTAACAAGGTATAAGGTGTATGAACTAAAAATCCTCCGTGCAATTCTAATCCGATTTTCACGTTATTCTCTTTTGCATACTCTCCTACCTCTTTCCAATAAGGAATGAGCTTTTGTTCCCATTGCCAAGTTAAGATCTCACCATATTCATTTGGCCATGGAGTAACCGGCCAGTTTGGGTATTTAGCCCCCTCGTGATCACCAGCTGTTCCTGAAAAGCAGTTGACAACAGGTACATCAAGTAAAGAGGCCAGCTTAATCGTTTTACGTAAGGTTTCATTGGATTCTTTTGCAAACCCTTCTTCTGGTGAGATAGGATTTCCGTGACAACTAAATGCACTAATCGTCAATCCACGATCCGCTACTTTCTTTTTATAGCTTTCTCTCGCATTCGCATCTTCTAATAATTCATCTAACGGGCAATGATGGTTTCCTGGATAGCAGCCTGTCCCAATTTCCACGGTATGTAACCCAGCTGTTTGCACTTTATCTAGCATGTCTTCAAATGAATAGTTTGCAAATAGAACAGTAAATACACCCAATTTCACGTTGTTTTCCTCCTATAGATCCCAAATTCTTAATATGGTAAGATATTTTTATAAAGCAGATTTTAAACTGCTGGCTCTTTTATCGCTAAAAAGGTACTTACAATTTGTTTGGTTTCATGAGATTCAATAGCGGCTAGAATAACAGATAGAGATTTTGCCCCTTCCTCTCCTGAAACGGCTGGCTCTTTATCCTCTACGATAGCATTTACGAATTGTTCAATCACATGTGAGTTGTCTTGGCCGCCCTCATCGTTTGATTGAATTTTGCCAAGCTCATAATTTGCAACCTCACCTGTTGCGTATTGAACGATTAAGGAATACGTTGGATGATCTTCTAAACGAAGAATTCCTTTCTCACCGTAAATAATCGTGGAGTTATCTTCTTGACCCACGTACGCCCAACTAGATGCGAGCGTTCCAATAATTCCACTTTCTGTTTTTAACACACATACTGCGTTGTCATCGACATTAGCAAAATCTTTAGCGTTCGTTTGCACAAATGCACCTATTTCAACGATTTCTTCACCAAGAATGTAACGAAGTAAATCTGTTTTATGCACACCTAAATCTCCCATGGCTCCAATAAACGCTTCATTCTTTTTAAAGAACCAACTCTCTTTACCGTCAACACTCCATTGCTCAGGTCCTCCATGACCAAATGCGGTACGGAAGCTATATATTCTTCCAATTTCACCACATTCAATAAGCTGACGTGCTTTTTGATGGGATGAAACGAAGCGTTGATTGTGACCGATCATAAGTTTTTTGCCACTTTCTTTTGCTGCTTGAATCATAGCCTGAGCTTCTTCTTTTGACGTAGCCATTGGTTTTTCACACAATACATGAACGCCTTTGTTTAAAGCTGCGATTGATATGGGCGCATGCAAATAATTTGGTGTACAAACACTCACTGCATCTACCGTTTCGCTTGCGAGTAATTCTTCATAATTTTTATATACTTTTGCACCATACTGCTTGGAAACTTCAATGGCGCGCTGTTCATTTATATCACAAACTGCTACAATCTCTACTTCTTTATTCATTTTATATTCTGGTAAATGACGAAGTTGAGCGATACTTCCACAACCTATAATCCCTACTTTTACTGTTTTCATAATCAGTTTCCCCTTTAATATCCTTAATTTTTCACTTCAATTCGTTCCAGTGGTGTTGCATTTCCGTATATAGGACGTTTTCTGTCAACTGGGTGTGCCCATTTCACGCCATTTATAATGACACGTTGAATATCTTTATTGTGATATGTTGGATACGTTTCATGGCCTGGTCTAAAATAAAAGACTTTTCCATTGCCTCGTTTATATGTGCAACCACTGCGGAAAACTTCCCCACCTTCGAACCAACTCGTAAAGACTAATTCGTCTGGAGCCGGGATATCAAAATGTTCCCCGTACATTTCTTCGCGTTCTAGCTCGATATATTCTGAAATGCCTTCAGTAATCGGATGACTAGGATCTGTTACCCAAAGACGCTCTTTTTCATCTGCTTCGCGCCATTTTAAATCACAACTTGTACCCATTAATGTTTTGAAAATTTTGGAGAAATGGCCTGAATGCAATACGATTAAGCCCATTCCATCTAATACACGCTGCTTTACCTTTTTAACAATTACATCGTCTACTTCATCGTGAGCTAAATGCCCCCACCAAATCAGCACATCTGTTTCTTCTAATACAGCATCTGTTAAACCGTGTTCGGGATCATCCAATGTAGCTGTTTTTGCATCAAATCCGCTTTCTTTTAAAAATGCTGCAATAGCACCATGAATACCTTCAGGGTAGACTTCTCTTACAACTGGATTTTTTTGTTCATGTCGATTTTCATTCCATACAGTTACTTTTACCATCATAAATACTCCCTCTCATTTTGATTTGATGTATTGAAATTATTATCCGTAAATCTCCAACTTCACAATACATAAGCTGTCGATTTGTCTGCCCAACCGCTTTCTAAAGTATTTGCTTTAGAGGTCTGCCTGCCAACCTATCACTCTATGGACTGCACTGAATTAAGTCGTTAAAAACAACGTAAACGTTTACGTTAATGGTACTGTAGTCTTCCTCATAGCGGATAACGGCTGTCAATGCCCGTGAGTTGTGGAACAGCCATTACATCACTTGAACAGAATACGGCTGTAAATGTTGGATAGTCCAAACTTGAACCACCCTTTCTATTCCACGTTGAAGACCATAATACCCATATGTACTCATTTGAATGGTTACCTTAACACCAACATCATTTATAGCGTCCTTAAATCCATTTACACGAGGAATTGTCGAAATGACATCTCCTTTTGTTCCGGCAATCATCCCAACATCAATTCCTGTTAAAACTTCACTTGTTAATTGTTTCGATACTTTGAGAACCAGTAAGCAATATATCTAGTACAACAGCCTTAGCCTGATAACCAATCTCGTCAATCACTTTTCTGAATGCCAGAAACAGATAAAACTGGCTTTCTTTGCTGCATCAATAATTGTAATTTCCACCAATTTTCTACGTAAACGTTTTCTAAAAACACACTAGCACATGTGTAAAACCTTTTCAATGATTTTTCAGATATTTTTGAATTTTATTTATTTTATAAGATATTCTGTTACTGCAAAAAAAAGTGGTATCACCCCTTTATGGGTATATTTGTATAGTGTTTATGGAAAATGAGTGTCTAAGCTTGAAAAGCATGTACAGACAGAAAAATTACTATAAAAAAGGGAACTATTCTTGCACAAATAGCAACTTCAAATCAAAGGATAGAATGACTTATCTGGGGCTTAGATTCAAAGGTGAAAATTTTTTATTCGATTGATGATCAGTCCGGATAAACTATGCTTCTTCCTTCTTGAATAAAACCCGCGCCCGTTAGCTGAAAGAATGTTGTTTTACCTGTACAATTAGCATTAGCAATCTTTTAACTATCTCACGTGAACTTTCGGAAGTCGCGCTTACTTTTATCCACGAACTTCGGCTTTCTAAAGACACATCTTCTATACTGGAGACTCTTCTTTTTATAGGCTGTGCTTCCTATGATTTCTTTCATTTCCCATCTCCAACTAGTCTGTTTCTCTCCCCTAAGATGGCAGAAATAGTCGCCTATTTTGTGTTGGTAATTTCGGTTTTCTGTGAATGTTTTTTTGATTTCGCTTATGTTAACCTCTCTTCACTCCAACTATTTGCAACTGTATATTTATCATTGTGTATGTGTGTAACATCACATCATATTATGTTTTCGTTTTCTATCTGGGGCATTTGTTTTCGAAAACCTTCATTTACATCTACATCCACTTCTATTAACCCTTTTTTCAAAATATATGCTTCATATATTTTTCATTCACATAATCGTGAAATTAACGGATTAAATGTTTACATATGAAACAAGTCGTTTGACGGAAGTTAGAATATTCAAATTTTGAAATAAATTGTATTGAAAACGCTTTATTTATATGTTAAGGTTTTTTAGAAAACGTTTACGTAGAAAGTTGGTGAAACATGTCGATTACCATTAAAGATGTAGCAAAGCAAGCAAATGTATCCGTTGCGACTGTTTCTCGTATTTTAAATAATTTGCCTGGCTACTCGGATGAAACACAACAACGAGTAAAAAAGGTAATCAAAGAACTTGGTTATCAACCTAATGCCGTTGCAAGAGGTTTAATTAATCGCAAAACAAAAACGATAGGTGTACTCGTTCCCAATGTATCTGATTTATTTGCAAGTGAGGTTTTAGCCGGAATTGAGGAACAAGCTCATGAGTTTGGTTACAGTGTAATGATATGTAAAACCAATCATGATGGTAAACGAACGATCAACTACTTGCAGGCATTGTATGAAAAACGGGTGGATGGAATTATTATCGTCAGTGAATTTATCACGCTAGATTACTATAAAGCGATTGAAACAAACAATGTACCGGTTGTATTAGTGGCAACACAATCAGACTATCCCCTTCCCTTTATTAAAGTAGATGATTATCAAGCTGCTTACGATGCCACGACCTATTTAGTAGAAAAAGGGCATTCACATATTGGAATGATTGCAGGAACAAAAAGCGATATCATTTCGACAACTCCACGTGTAAAAGGCTTTACAGACGCATTAAATCACGTGGGAATAACAGTGACCAATGAAATGATCACGTATGGAGATTTTTCTTTCAAGAGTGGTATTGAGGGAATGGACGATTTATTGAAAAGTTACCCAAAAGTAAGAGCTGTATTTTGTGCAAGCGATGAAATGGCTGTAGGAGCCTTATCACTTTTATATAAAAAAGGAATTAGAGTACCGGAATGTATATCCATTATAGGATACGATAATACAGCTACAGCTGAGAAGGCCATTCCCCCACTTACGACGGTAGCGCAGCCCTTATATAAGATGGGTAAAGATTCCATTCAACTTTTATTGGATCCATCTTTAAAAATAAACCAGCTTTATCCTCATCATATTGCTGAACGTGATACAGTCCATTCATATAGCGAATAAAGGTTAGTTACAAGTTGGGGTGATTACACTATTATCACTCCAATTATAAACGGCTTAACGTAAACGTTTACTATCATTGATGATTCCATTAGAGTAAACGTTTACTTATAGATAAAATAGACGAAATTTTCAGACAGGAGATACGTATATGAAGAATAAGTGGCGTTACCTCTGTACTACAGCATTTATAGCCAGTTTACTTACAGGATGTACTAATCAAACAACAGCTGATGAAAAAATCCATATTGAATTTTTTCAAAATAAGCCGGAAGCTGTAGCGACATTTGATCATTTAATTGAAAGGTTTGAAAAATTGCACCCCAATATTGATATTGAACAGAATAACGTTCCTGATTCCGAGACGGTATTACGGACGAGATTGGTGAAAGAAGATGTACCAGACCTTTTAGCGATCGGAGGCAATGCTACGTATGGCGATATTGCAGAAGAAGGATTATTTTATGATTTTTCAAAGGATTCAGCCATCAATAAAGTTATACCAGACTATGTTAATATGCTTAATTTATTAGGTAGAACGAATAATGAGGATAATGGAATTCCCTTTGCGACGAATGCAAATATGCTTTTATATAACAAGGATAAATTTAAAGAGTTAGGGTTACAAGTTCCCGAAACATGGGATGAGCTAATTAACGTTTCAAAACGGATTCAAAAACAAGGAGAATTACCTTTTTATTTTACGTATAAAGATGCTTGGACTGCAATGGTCTCATTTAATGCCTTAGCAGGAAACTTGCAAGGTGACAACTTTATCCAGGATCGCAATTCCAATAAAACAACTTTTACAGAGCATTACAAGGAAACTTTAGATAAAATGCTTACATTGCTCGATTATGGTCATAAGGATAATTTTGGCCGTGACTATAATGCAGGCAATCGGGCGTTTGCAAATGGTGAATCAGTTATGTATATCCAAGGAAGCTGGGCAATCTCATCAATTAAAGCAATTAACCCAAATATAAAACTCGGTTCCTTTCCCTTACCTGCATCCAATGATTCATCTCAAAACAAACTCGTATCAGGTGTAGATACTGCATTAACGATGTCAAAAGATACACCACATAAAAAAGAAGCGTTAATGTTTATTCATTTTTTATTAGAAAAGGAAAATTCACAGTATTACATTCAAGAACAAAACAGTTTTTCTGCAGTTAAAAATGTTTTACAAAATGATGAAGCTTTAAAAGAGTTAAACCCTTATTTTGTACAACAAAAAATCACTAGTTTTCCGGAACACTATTTCCCTGCTAGTATGCAAGCAGCCAATTTAGTACAGGATTTTCTAATTAAAGGAGAAGTCAAACCGTTCCTTTCAAAACTGGATGATGAGTGGAATAAAGTCAAAGCGAGAGAATAACAAGGGGGAAAAACGAGTGGTTAAACAATCCAAAGCCTATTACTGGATGGTGCTTCCAGCATTTTTAATATTTTTTGTATTTCATACAGTTCCAGTTTTTCAAGGAATGATTTATAGTTTTACAAATTATAAAGGGTATGGGGATTTTAATTTTGTTGGCTTAAAAAACTATGTGAATTTATTCCAAGACCAACGTATTTTGGCTTCCTATGGCTTTACATTTAAATTTGCCATTGTTTCCACTTTACTCGTAAATATCATTAGTTTGGCAATTGCCATAGGACTTAATGCAAAGATTAAATTTCAAAATACACTTAGAGCTGTGTTTTTCGTGCCGAATATTCTAAGCGTATTAATCGTTGGGTTTATCTTTAATTATTTATTTGCATTTTTTATCCCTCAAATTGCTGAAAAGTTGGGCATCACATCTTTAACACAAAATATTCTTGGTAACCCAGATTTAGCATGGGTTGGAATTGTGATTGTGGCTGTATGGCAAGCCGTTGCATTTAATACCATTCTCTATTTAGCAGGATTACAAACGATTCCAACTGAATTGTACGAAGCTGCTAGTTTAGATGGTGCGGGAAAATGGAAAAGTTTTAAACACATTACATTTCCACTTATTGCATCATTCTTCACCATAAATATGGTGCTTGCAATGAAAAACTTTTTGATGGTATTTGACCATATTATTGCAATGACAAATGGAGGTCCAGGTCAATCCACGGAAGCCATTTCGGTATTGATATATAAAGGGGGCTTCTCAGGGGGGGAGTTCGCTTATCAGGCAGCAAATTCTGTGATCTACTTTATTTTAATTGTGGTTATATCAATCCTGCAAATTAAATTCCTTCAAAAACGTGAGGTGGATATGTAATGGAAAGTAAAAAAGTAAATTGGCCTATAACCATACTGCTAATTTTTTGCTCACTGGTTATCTTATTTCCCCTCTACCTAACAGTCGTGACAGCATTCAAGTCACCAGATGAAATGAGTAAATCCCTTTTGTCTCTGCCTCATACATTAAGATGGGAAAACTTCGCTGAAGCCATTCGCCTGACGAATTTTTTTCAATCTATTAAAAATAGCTTTATCGTTACAGTTTTTACAGTTGCTCTTACATTACTGACAAATTCGATGGTGGCTTATGCCATTGCACGGAATATGCATAGACGATTCTTTAAGTTGCTTTATTACTATTTTGTTAGTGCGATGTTTGTACCTTTTCCGATCATTATGTTGCCTGTTGTAAAGCAAACTAGCCTATTCGGATTAAATAATATGACAGGACTTATCTTTCTGTATATTGTATACGGTTTGGCTTTTAATATTTTTATTTATGTGGGCTATATACGTTCGATTCCCAAGTCATTAGAAGAAGCAGCTTATGTAGATGGAGCAAGTATTTGGACAGTATTTTGGAAAGTTATTTTTCCATTATTAAGCCCAATAAACGCAACAGTCGGAATTTTAACATGTTTGTGGGCATGGAATGATTTTATGTTACCACTTGTTATTTTAAGTGATCGTGATTCGATGACATTGCCGCTTGTTCAATATGTATTCCAGTCACAGTTTACAACAAATTATAACTTAGCATTTGCCTCCTATTTAATGGCACTCTCCCCTATGGTCCTTGTTTATATCATAGCTCAAAAATGGATTATTAGTGGTGTGACAAAAGGTGCTGTTAAATAAGGGGAATATGAGACTGATTAAGAAACAAATTAGAAGTGAAAGGAAGATGAAATTGGAGAAAAAATGGTGGAAAGAAAGTGTTGTTTATCAAATTTATCCTCGGAGTTTCATGGATAGTAATGGGGACGGAATTGGAGATTTACGTGGAATTATTTCAAAACTTGATTATTTAAATGAATTAGGAGTTAATGTCGTTTGGCTATCACCTGTTTTCAAATCACCAAACGATGATAATGGCTATGATATTAGTGACTATCAAGACATTATGGATGAGTTTGGTACCCTGAATGACTGGGATGAACTTTTGGTAGGATTACATTCACGCAATATGAAATTAATGATGGATCTAGTTGTTAATCACTCATCAGATGAACATAAATGGTTCATTGAATCCCGATCATCAAAAGATGATCCGTACAGAGACTACTATATTTGGCGCCCCGGCAAAGATGGAAAAGAGCCAAACAATTGGACATCAGTTTTTAGTGGTCCAGCTTGGCAATATGATAAAGAAACAGATGAATACTACCTTCATCTGTTTAGCAAAAAACAGCCTGATTTAAATTGGGCAAACCCTACAGTAAGAAAAGAAATTCATGACATGATGATATGGTGGCTTGATAAGGGCATTGATGGTTTTCGAATGGATGTGATTAACCTCATTTCCAAAGCGGAAGGATTGCCCAGCACTCCAGGCGGAAAGCGATACGACTGGGGTGGCGATTTCTTTATGAATGGTCCTCGTGTGCATGAGTATCTACAAGAGATGAATCGTGAGGTACTTTCGAAATATGACATGATGACAGTCGGCGAATGTCCTGGGGCATCCGTTGATGATGCCACTAAGTATGCGAATAGTGAAGGTACTGAACTAAATATGATTTTCACATTCGAACATATGGATTTAGACTCAGGACCAGGCGGAAAATGGGATGTAAAGCCTTTAAAGCTGGACGATCTTAAAGAATGCATGACAAAATGGCAGAAAGGATTGGAAGGAAAAGGATGGAATAGCCTTTATTTAAACAACCATGATCAACCAAGAATGGTCTCTCGCTTTGGCAATGATACATCTTACCGAGTAGAATCCGCAAAAATGCTTGGAACATTCCTTCATATGATGCAGGGAACGCCTTATATTTATCAAGGTGAGGAAATAGGTATGACAAATGTTAAATTTAGTCTTGATGATTATAAGGATATTGAGATTCTGAATATGTACCGTGAAAAAGTTATAGAGGGTCAAGAGGATAAAGCTAAAGTAATGGAATCCATTTATATTAAAGGCCGTGATAACGCTAGAACTCCTATGCAATGGGACGATAGTAAAAATGCTGGTTTTACAACAAGTACTCCTTGGTTAAAAGTAAATCCAAACTATAGAGAAATTAATGTGAAACAATCATTAGAAGACTCGAATTCTATCTTTTACTACTATCAAAAACTAATTAAGTTAAGAAAAAAATATGACGTAATTGTGTACGGTGCATATGATCTTATTTTAAAAGAAAATGAGCAAATTTATGCGTATAAACGTACTTTAGATAACGAAACATTACTTGTTATTTGCAACTTTACAGGGGAAGCAGCCTACTTTGAATTACCAGAACACATTAGCTGTGAAGCTAGACAACTGCTAATCAATAACTACGCGGATCAAAACAGTGATGAAATTTCTTCTAATACATTAAAACCTTATGAAGCGCGCGTTTATCTCTCGAAGTAACGAAAAAAAGTAACCTAGATCGTTTTTGACTTTATGCAGAGTTCACCTTTTGATGAACCTATTCTTTTTAAGCATATGCATCGTAAGGTTCGTGTGCGAGGACTTACAATTAATATTCTAAAACTAGATATACGGATACTTTCAAATTAAAAAGGCATGTGTATAGGGATAAAAAATAACTTTATATCCGAAAAACTTACCCATTAGGTAAGTTTTTCTTTTTTTCGTTTTAAATTACCGATAACAATACTAGTGAATTTAAATGGGTTATTATAATTCATGTTTTTTGCCTTAACCAGGTGGATGCGATAATCCTAGAATTTCCGGTTAATTTAAATCTTCTATTTAATTCTTTAAAAAGTTCTATATTTTCATTATCCCTCCTGCAAATAAAAAGCACCCAATTTAATGGATGCTTAGATTTCCTTTCTTTCGTAATCTTATTTCAAATTTATCACTGAAAAATTCATTTGCATTAAATATAGTACTAATGTCTGAAATATCACCTACATTCACAATTAATGCTTCATCAACTTCTTGATCTGTGAGGACTATGCGATATTCATATTGATTTTCAAAATATTTATCTTTCCAAAAATAAATATCAGTCCCTTGATTTTTATAAGAGCTCATCCTAGCTGAGGAATTGATGTTATAATCATCATATTTTACCAAGCCTCCTCTGTAAGCATAACCTTTTTCATTGAGTGTTCTAGTGATTCTGTCAATAAATTGCGATGGGGTAACAAAAATCAAGCTATCTCCGAACTCCCTGATCATTTTATCGATTTGTTCATTAGGTAAATCAAATTTGGTATAGTAATACTTTTCATCCTCCTTAACCACTTTTAACATATCGCCGACAATTGCAAACATACAATATAATGGTCTTTTTTCATTTATATTTTTTCTGAAGTTCATTTTTTTAGTTCGCCCCGACATTATTAATTCATGGGTATCTTGAGTAAAGAAATTCATTGTTAATTCCGTAAAAACATGTGCTGCTTCAAATTTGTCTCCTACACCTTTTTCTCCCGAAGCACTTTCCATATCAATATACTTTTTGAAATTATTCATATATAAATCTCCGGACAAGAAACTTTCCACAAAGGGTGTGAACTTTATAAATCCAAAAACTTGACTTTTAAATCCAACGTCTGATATTTTCATACTCTTCATTCCCTCCTATTTGACTACTAAATTCGACAAAAGGGACTATTCACCGATATTTATTCCAAGACTATTAAGGAACTTTTCCTGTTAGTGAACATGTAAGAATGTATGCCTAGTTCACAAAGAATATACTTCATTAAAAAACGCTTATCCAAAGGATAGACTGTCTTTCTTCTGTTTAGCTTCCACAAGCATATTCGTTATGATTTCCTGTTGTCTTAACAAATTACGAAAGTCTAAAAGCTGAATTTCTCTAATTTTATGAGGTTCACCTTTGTAATGCAGCACAGACAACTGGTTCGCATCATTGCGTATGTTTTTCCCTTCCATAAAATGGAGGTATTTCCCTGATGAGAAATAATCGGATTTAATAAGATATATAGAATCCCTTGTTCCTCCAGATATTGAATAACGGTAGAATGGTAATGCCCTGTAGATTCTAAAATGACCATATCCATCCTTAAAGAATTTTCAGAGCTTCAGCCATTATTTCGGATGTTTCTTTATCAGGTAATGTACCTGTTAAGCCCTGTACATATTTATAGAAAGCTTTATAAGATATTAAAAAGGAAGTACAAGCCATGAAATAAGAAATAATTAACGCGGAAAATAACCGTTTCAAAGCGGGAATCGTGAATATACAGAATATCACCAGGGCAGCGGTACTGTATAATAGAAAAATAAGTTTTCATATTTTAAAATGCTATTTACTTTGCGTTCAGCTTATTCAAACTAAAATTAACTAAAATATCGGTAGAAAGGTTGGTAACTATTTTGAGTATAAATCCAAATATGGTGGAGATAGCCTCCCTCCTTGGGGAAACATCACGTGCAACGATACTTGCAAGTTTACTGGATGGGCGTTTTCATACGGCAGGTGAATTAGCAATGATGGCTGTAATAACACCTCAAACCGCCAGCTTTCACCTATCTAAACTAGTGGAAGGTAACCTTGTTAAAGTTGAAAAACACGGACGACATCGTTACTATCAGCTAGCAAATGGAGAAATTGCGCGCATTTTAGAATCATTGCTTGCCATTTCTCCACCTCCTGAAGTTCGGTCGTTAAAACAATCAAGCCAAGTCAAAATGCTTCAGGAAGCCAGAACTTGCTATGATCATTTGGCAGGAAAACTAGGAGTCCAATTAACCGAATCGATGTTGAAAGCCGGATATTTGGAAAAAGAAGAGAGAGAGTTTACAGTTACACCCAAAGGAGATCATTTTTTTTCTGAATTCGGCATCGATTTACTTGATTTAAGAAGAAAACGCCGTTCATTTTCCCACTCATGTTTAGACTGGAGTGAACGTCACCATCATCTTGGCGGTACTTTAGGAAATGGGCTCCTTACACATTTATTTGATTTAGGCTGGATAGTCCGTGTTCCGTCTATTCGCGCAGTAAAAGTAACACCTAAAGGGAAAGAAGGATTTAAAGAAGTTTTTTGTATAGAGGTATAATTTAACGATCCCTCATGGTGCAAAAGAAAAGGGCTCTTTTCTTTTGCACCATGAGGGAATTTCTGTCTTTAGCAGCTAAGGGCAATCCATACGATTACTATAAAGCTCTTTTAACAAATTTATTTCCCTTTTGGAAATTTCCATTTACAAGATAGATGCCAATGATAATAAACAGTCCGCCAATTAGAAGTGAAGTGTATATCGGTTCACCTAATAGTGCCCACCCTGATAATACTCCGAAGAAAGGTGCCAAAAATAAAAAGGCACTTGTTTTTCCTGGATCACACTTTTGTAAAAGGTAATACCAAACAGCGAATTGTACGATTGATGACATGATACTTAACCATAATAAAATGAACAACGAATTACCATTCATTATGAAAAATGGTTTTTCAAGAATAAAGCTGCCAAGTAAAAGCAGTAAACCACCAAAAAGCATCTGATAGGCAGATAATACCCAAGTATCGGAAATCGCTCCCCATTTTTTCGCCAATAAAGTGGAAATGGCCCAGAAAACAGCAGAAAGAATGCCGAAAAGAATACCAACCTTAAATTCAAGTTGAGCTCCCATCGTTATAATTACTCCAACTAATCCTAATGAAACTCCAATCCATTGATATAGTTTATAGCGTGTTTGTGAAAAGATAGTACCGAATACAACAACAAGTAACGGGTTCGTGAATGTAAGAATTGAGGATTCACTTGCTGTAATAGTGCGTAAACTCAGGAAAATGCACCCCATTACTCCGGCTGTTTGAAAAGTGCCGATAATAAGCATTTTTATCCAACTCCCTCTAGAGTTTGGATGCGGTCTTTTTAAAAAGATTACGATCATCGCCATTATGAATCCGGCAAGTGTGAAGCGTAATGCTGCTAATAATAATGGGGATGAATAAGGCAGACCCATTTTAACTACTGCAAAAGAAGAACCCATTAAAAATGTCGTTAAAAGTATCAACAGTGTAAATTTGTAAACATTCATTTTTTTATCTCCTGACATATTTAAATAACCGATCTACCGATATTATAGCTGGTGATTATTTCAGCTATCATCGAAATATGGAATACATGTGGAGATAAATTTAATAGTATCGACATATCATAGGAATCCTCATCGTTTAATTGGCATTAGTGACCTCTTTAAATCATCCATTCATCTATTGAAATCATCTTCAATTCTTGAAGTTCCCCCCCATCAAACTTATGTCTTAAAGCTCTCTCATCAACCGAGCTAAGCTAGTAATTGCTATTTTTCATATATTTCAAGAGGCAAATCATCCGGATCACAAAAAAAAGTAAACCTTTTTCCTGTTAACTCATCAACACGGATAGGTTCGACTGGAATGTTTTCTTTTTCTAGATCTTCAATCGCTTGATTAATATCTTCCACTTCAAAAGCAAGATGTCTAAGCCCTCTTGCTTCAGGATAACTTGGACGATGGGGGCTATCAGGAAATGAGAACAATTCCAACTGATATTCCCCTCCGACCATTAGATCCAATTTATACGATTTCCTTTCTGTCCGATATGTTTCCTTCTCAATATCACACCCTAAAATATTTACATAGAAGTTTTTTGATTTTTCATAATCGGAACAAATTATTGCTACATGATGTATTTTTTTTACTTTCATTTGCTTCCTCCCTAAGAACATTGGTTATTTTAATAATCTAATTTTACCAAAGTTATACATTAATAAAAACTTAGATTAATTGCAGAACATTTGAAAATAAAAACTGATATACATTTCAAACACTTAAACCTTTTTCTTAGCGAAACGATCCAGTGCCGAGAACAAATTACCTGCAAAAAGTAATAACAAAATCATGTTTGGATTGCTAATTTGAAACGACTAATACAGTTCTATTTCGTACTCGGAAAGGAGACGAATATGTATTACATTCGTTGAATGTATGTTTGGGTTATTCTTAGCTGGTTTAGTTTAAAAGATAAAAGGAGAGTACATATTATACAAGGCTAATATGTACTCTCCTTTATTTATTGTGAATTTTTATAATTAAAGTCTTTACTTGTATAAATTGTTGTTAAAGTCTTTGCGGCCGATTCACGGGTTACGCGAGGTTTGTTTCACTGGGTTCTGAGGTCTTAAAACATCATAATGTTTGTATCGGTATTGACGCTTTGAAAGGTATACCGAAAGTATTAGGGCAAGTAATAATAATCCCGCAATCATGCTGATTAGTCCACCCCATCCGAATATGGACCAAAACACACCCCCGACTGTTCCACCTACACTCGATCCAGCGTAGTAAAGAAATAGATATAATGAAGATGCTTGTGCCTTGTTATGTGAAGCACGTTGTCCGACCCAACTACTAGCAATCGAATGACCAGCAAAGAATCCAAAAGTAAACAATCCAAGTCCTATTATCTTCATAAACAAATCAGAATCCAAAGTTAAACAGACTCCGACGAACGCAATCAAAAGATTAATGATTAATATTTTTTGCTTACCGTGTCGATCTACCAATTTCCCTGTCCAGGCAGAACTAAACATTCCAATAATCATAACTATAAATATCCAGCTTACTAACGTTTGACTTAATGAATAAGGGTGGGCAATTAATACATAACCAATATAATTGAACAATGCTGCATTACTTCCTAACAGCAAAAATCCCATCGTATATAAGCAAAGTAATTCTGGATCCTTGAGATGGTCAATTAATGATTTCCCTAACCTTCCAATCTCTAATTTACGAGGTTGGAAATTTTGCGAAGGAGGTAAGCTAATCCAAAAAATCAGGGTGGCCACTAAGCTTATTAGACCGATTCCGCCTATTGCTATATGCCAACCAAGGTAGTCGCTCAGCATACCAGAGATAATTCTACCACACACAGCGCCAATTGCATTGCCACTGATATACAGACCCATTGCGGTTCCAAGGCTTTTAGGCTCTATTTCTTCTCCAAGATAGGCCATTGCAATGGAGGGCAGGCCAGCCAATGCAATTCCTACCATAGTTCGAAACGCCAGTAAGAGATGAAAATTAGGGCTGAATGCTGTAAGAATACAAAGCACAGAAGCAACGAGCATAGAAATAACCATGATGGGCTTACGTCCCCATACTTCAGACAAAGAACCAAAAACCAGCATGCTGATGGCTAGAGCTATTGTTGTGACCGAAAGTGACAGACTTGCAGTAGTTGGAGAAATACTAAACTCTCTAGAAAACTCTGGCATTAAAGGCTGCACACAGTAAAGAATAGCAAATGTATTGAAACCAGCCGCAAAGAAAGCAAAGCTAGTTTTGCGAAAGACTGGTGTACCGTGTCGAATATAACTCATAATACAATCAACCTATGCCATAAATGTTGCATAAAAAATCATTCCTTTTAACAAAATTCTGTTCTTGAATTTTATGTTACCACCGATATCTTATGATGTATAATTCATAATAATAATTGTTTTAATGATTATATGGAATGAATGAACTGATTTATGAAAGAGGTGTCTAAGAATGGAATGGCAACAGTTTGAATACTTCCAAACTCTAGCACGTATGCAACACGTGACGCGTGCGGCAGAAGCGTTATCAATCACCCAGTCTGCCCTCAGCCGATCTATTGCTCGATTTGAGGATGAAATAGGTGTTCCATTATTTGAACGTCAAGGACGTTCGATTAGATTAAATCAATATGGTCACATCTTTTTAAAGAGTGTGGATGGCATGATGAAGGAATTCCATAAAGGTAAACAAGAAATTCATGAGTTGCTCGAGCCAGAGCAGGGACAAGTTTCGCTTGGTTTTCTACACACGTTGAGCACGAATCTTATTCCAGATTTAATCGCTTCTTTTCGTATGCAATATCCAAAAATCAATTTTCAACTCACACAAAGCCCATCCCATACTCTTCTTGAGCAGTTACAATTAGGAGAATTGGATCTTTGTCTAATTGCGCCTATGGGAATGAAAGCGCCAATCCAATGGGCGCAACTTTGGACGGAGGAACTCTTTGTTATAGTCCCTAAAGGCCATAAATTCGCTAATTATGAAAGTATCACGTTAGAAGAAATAGCAGCAGAATCGTTTATTCTTTTAAAAAAAGGATATTCCCTCCGCATAACTGTCGAGCAATTGTTTGAGGAAGTAGGGATTACACCTAATATTACATTTGAAGGAGAGGAAGCAAACACCGTAGCAGGGCTTGTTGCTGCCGGGCTGGGAATCTCAATTCTACCGAATCTGAAAGGGACAGATCAAAGTGAAATATCGCAAATACGTGTTCAATGGCCCAAGTGCCAACGGGTAATTGGAGTTTCTTGGGTCGAGGGAAGATATTTATCACCTGCAGTTCGACAATTTAAACAATTTGTCTTTGATCATTTCTCCGTCGAGGAATAGGAATTTCTGTAAAGGAAGTATTATATAAAATAACTGACTGAGTTGCTAAGAGAAAAACTATATGTAATATGATAATTACCATATTTGTCCAAGTAGGGACATTACTCCTCTTTTCACATAGAATATTTGCACCTAAAAAGTGAGGACTTTAGAATTTAGATTTTTCATTATATGAAAAAAAAAACCTCCAGTATGATTGGTGTATACGGACACCAATCATACTGGAGGTTTTTATATTACATGTAAATATCACATCAAACGAATTTGACTGTTTGAGAGAACCAGCGAATAATCATTAAACTTGCCCTTATTACACTGCTGTATAACCGCCGTCGACAATAAGGCTTGTGCCTGTAACAAATGATGCATCGTCACTTGCAAGGAAGAGAACGGCTTTCGCCACTTCCTCCGCTCTGCCTAAACGGCCGATTGGATGTAAATCGATCAAACCTTGTCTAATCTCACCTTGTGCTTCCGCAATAAGTGGTGTATCAATATATCCTGGGCAAACTGCATTGACACGAATGCCATCTTTGGCATAAGTCGAACCTAACGTTTGTGTTAATAGTTTGACCCCGCCTTTCGCAGAAGAATAGGCTGTTACCCCCGGTTTCCCTGCATGGCTATGGATGGAGCCTGTATTGACAATGGCGCCGCCAGTAGATTGTTTTTGCATTTGCTCTATCGCATATTTATCGGATAGGAAGACACCGGATAAATTAATATCAATTGTTTTTTGCCATTGCTCATAGCTTAACTCATGAATGTTTCCGTCTCTTGCAATCCCTGCGTTTGCGAACATGATATCCAGTTTTCCATATTTGTTAACCGTCTCTTCGATCATATTCTTGACGTCATTTTCATTCGTCACGTCAGTTTTAACAAAAAGAGTATCATACCCTTTTCCATTTAACTCTTCTGACACAGCTTGTCCATGATCAGCAAAATCGGCAATGACCACCTTTGCTCCTTCTTCTGCAAATAATTGAGCCGTACTTGCTCCAATCCCGCTTGCTCCCCCAGTTACGATCGCCACTTTATTTTCCAATCTCATATATAAACACTCCTTAGTTTTGGTTTCTTATTTCCGCTAGAATGATAGGGATTTTAGCGAGCAGTTGCTCCGCCATCTATCACAAATTCGGCACCCGTCGTATAGGAGGATTCGTCCGAGGCAATGAAAAGCACTGTATTCGCCACATTGTTGACGCTGCCCAGATGTCCCAACGGGAATTCTTTACCCAATTCATCTTTTGTACTGCCCGTTTGTTCAGATGCATAGTCCGCCATCCCGGTATCGATATATCCTGGATGGATCGAGTTTACACGGACTCCTTTTGAAGCAAACTCGATGGCAGCATCTTTAGTCATTGTCCGGACCGCTCCCTTGCTTGCACCGTATAAAACATGACCAGGGGCTCCAATCAAGCCTGCAATGGAAGAAGCGTTTATGACTGAACCTTTATTTTGTTTCGCCATCAGTGACATAATATGCTTCATTCCCAAGAATACGCCGGTCACGTTAATCGACATGAGACGATTCCACTCCTCCAGTTCAATCTCCGCAACCGGTTTAATGATATAAATACCCGCATTGTTGAACAGAACATCCGCCTTATCAAAAGTATCGATTGTTACCTTAGCAACCTTTTTCCAATCTTCTTCATTGCTGACATCATGACGAATGAATAGGGCCTCTCCGCCGATTGACTGAATGTCTTTTACAACTTGATCACCGGAATCCTGGTTAATGTCTGTTATGACGATTTTTGCTCCTTCCCTAGCAAATAGCAAAGCTGTTTCTTTCCCGATTCCTGTACCCCCGCCAGTAATGATTGCCACCTTATTTTCAAGTCTCATGATTTCACCAGATCTCCTTTACTTATTTTCTGATACTGCCATCCTTAGAGGTTCTCGCTAGACTAGTATTCCTATTCAAGTAAATAAAGCTGACTTTAACAATTGTCCATCCCTTTAAATGGAATGCCGCTAAAAAAGCTTCATTGTCTGTCTATGCCTTTATTTTACTCCTCGTAATTTGAAATACTATCCTATAATATGCTGTATAATAATAGGGTAAGTATCCCCCTTATATAGGGGTATTTCGTTTAAGGAGAAGAGACTCGTATGACCCAGCCCTCTCATGCTTATGAAGAGATATCGTTTCAGCAATTCATATTATTCATAAAAAGCCATAACAAACAAATTGAAGAAAACATCAATATTTATTTGAATCTTGAGCCCCTTATATTAGAAAATGAACGTAAGGTGATACAAACATTACTGGAATCATTTCTACTATTTTTATCCGCTCCAAAAATCGAAGACATAAATGAAACATACGATAAGTATCTGGAAACTTGGCTTCAATCACATCTACCCATTTTAAATGTGAACCATTTCAGCATGTTCCGATTGATCTTTGAGAAGTCCATCGTTACCTTAATGTCCAACCTGAAACATGCCCATACCATTTCCATTTTAATGTTCTTATTATCCATTTTCTCTCATCTCATCCATAGCTATAACAAATGGATGGTTGTCGAACCAACGCAACTTTCAAAAACCCACGAAGAAAATGCTGAGCTTAAAAGGCTGAAACTATTAGACCAGTTAGATGAGCTTCTAATTAACTCATCAGGAATTAAGGATTTTGCTCATATCCTAAAAAAATGTGAAGAGTTCTTTCACTATAAAAGATGTGTTTTTTATGCTTATATTCCTTGGTCCAATCAATTTTACGGCACCATTGGATTGGAACTGCCCAAGGTTCAAAGCATGAGAGGACAACTCAGCTTAAAGCAATCCTTTGTTTTCAATTCAAAAAAGCCTGTATTTTTAAAGAATCCCAATCATTATATTAAAAAGGAACATATAACGTTGTTTAATCTTTCATCTGTCATATTTGTGCCGATTGTTCATGACCAGCAAGTTTTCGGCTGGCTGACCTTTGATCAATTAGGAGAGGAATTCGATTATTCAAAAGATGAACTGACTTTACTTGAACAGGTCGGAAAACGGTTAGGTTTATATTTATCAAGAAAGGATGATGAGGTTTCCATTGATACCGATCTACAATTGACGGAACGGGAATCCATGATTTTAAATTTGCTTGCAGAGGGGTATAACAATAAAAAGATGGCCGAATTATTGCAATTAAGCGAGCATACTATAAGGGATTATGTAAGCTGTTTAATGACAAAGTTTAAAGCCAAGAACCGCACACAAGTCGTAGTCTATGGATTTCGTTTTGGTCTTTTAAAGTAAAATCTGATTTACTTTAATCGGTATGTAAGGCAAAATAAATCCTTACATAGTTAGTTGTTGAATATATCATTTACAGAGGCTGCCATATCATAATCATTGGAAACGACTTTGAAGAAAGATTCTGTCATGGCAGCCTGCGATCCACTTCTGTAGGTATCAATTCATGTACTCATATTTATAATCGCCTGTTATTTTAATAGCAATATCCACATGAATATTACGAATGGATTCTTCATTAAGGCTAAAACCCTCTTTGGATACTTCTTTCCATTTTTTCAAATCCTTTCTGTAGATAACTCCTTCTAAATTATAGATGTCTATATTTTTTTCAAGAGCATATTTGTACGTATGCCTAATTTCTTTCTCTAATGCCCTCTTTATTTTTTCTTTAAGGTGGGGTAAGGAGATGTTTTCTTCCATATCCGTTACGGCACCTTCTACTTCAATTGAAATATCGAATTCGACTGTATCATTTACATAGATAGGCTTTATATTGAATTTTGGCCTCATTAGAGATATTTGAACATTTTTGTTGTTGTTGATTTTTATTCCAATTGGGGACCTTACCGTTTTTTTTGTTAACCATCTCATCCCCCCAAGATGTTTATTTGCTATCTCCCCCTTTAGCTGATTATTTTTAATAAAATAGGCCCCTGATAGTTTTACGGTGTTCTGTGTTTTTTCTTTTGCTTTCCATACCTCAGTTTTCAACGAAATCTTCGGTAGTTTTATTGTCATTCCTGTTTCATAATTTTGCGTATAAAATCTTTGGATCCGGATGGGTTCGACAAAGGATCTTAATTTATAAATATCCTTCGGATTGAAAATGCTTGTTTGCACTGATGAGCCGAATAGACTATTGACAAAAAGAATCTTTTCTAAAGAATCATCGGTTCCATATAACCAAGTTGTTTCCCTAATTTGCTGAAATCTTAAAATGGGGTCGTTTACGTTGTCCAATCCATGTTTTAGTAAGCTTTCAGAGAAAATGATCAATTTAACATGAGCCCAATAAATATACTGGTTTGACCTTTTATAAATGTCATTCATGGCCTCATTCATTGTTTTCCCGCGTCCTTTGGCGACCCAAACAGGTGTTGGTTTTGGTTCCAAGCCTTCTTGTTTAGCCACACCGGCAAAAGACGTCACCTGCACATAAATGACATACTGACCATTTTGATAATCTATTCCCATTGCACTTATATATTGAATATCTTGAATATCCTTGGTATCCCAGCAGCCACTTAAAAGAGCAAGGCTCAATACAAATAGTATAATTCTAAGGATCATTTTCATTAGCGATTTCCTTTTGTTCTGTCCTTAGTTTTCAGCATTTCGGCTCGTTTCTTTCTAAAGAGATATGGCTTCACAAAGACACCGCCCCCTAGAAGATCTTTCAAGGATAGTGGTGATATAGGCGCTAAGTAGGGTAAACCATAAATCTGCAGCCTTGATAAATAAAGGACAATGGAGAAAACACCGAGAAAGAATCCGAATAAACCTAAAACAGAAGAGAGAAATAATACAAAAAACCTGGCCATGCTTACAATTCCACCTAAAGATTGATTGATTAATGTATAGGTGGCTACAGCAGTGGTACCTGCCACCACCAACATCGTCGGGGATGTAATCCCGCCCCTAATTGCCGCATCCCCTATAATTAAGCCACCCACAACAGCCAGTGATTGACCGATTGCTTTTGGGAGTGTGATCCCTGCCTCTCGAAACAACTCAAATAAACCCAAAATCAAGAAGGCCTCTTGTTGAGGTGATATAGGCAACCCAAATCTAGATACGGTTATCGTCGCCAAGAATGGGAAGGGGAGCTGGTCTAATTGAAATGATATTAGTGCTATATAAAAACCTGGTAGAAATATGGATATCACTAGACCGATAATGCGAAAGAAATATTCGAAATTTGTATAGTAAGATGGAGTATGACGATCTTCCGCGGCTTTTAACAAGAGTGTAATATTACCTGGTCCAATTAAGGCAGTTGGTGACCCATCCACTAAAATGGCAAAGCGCCCATTATTTAAACTGGCTACAGCATAATCCGGCCTTCCCGTGTAATCAAAAAACGGGATCAGGTTGAACTTACTGCCTGATAAAAATTCTTCAAGTTCAGTGGTTCCCAACAAGACATCAGTGTTTATTGAAGTGATTTTCCTCTTTACCTGTTCAATAGTTTCTGGATTAACAACATCCTTCACATATAATAAATTGATTTTTGTCTTGCTTCTTTTCCCAATGGTAAATGTTTGATTTTCGAGTGTTGCGGTTTTATATCTTTTTCTGATCAACCCTAAATTAACAGAGATATCTTCAATAAATCCATCACGTGGACCTCGGATGGAAATTTCACTACTTGTTTCTTCGGGACTTCGATTCGGGATGCTTGGTAGGGAAAACATAAATAATAATTCCAATTCTTCAAATAGCATCAGAACCATCCCGGAAAATACGTTTTCCTCCACATCTTCTTTTTTAGTGGAGGAAGGGAAAACCCTGCTGACTTTAAATTCGTCTTGAGGATCCTCTATAACATCTTCTTCCTTCAGTCTAGAGTTTATGAATACATTACCTTCAAGCCGTGCTACTGATTCCCACAATTTTTTGACATCGACCAACACCTCTGAATAAATCAAAGTACAAATAAGGGGTGGATCTGTTTTCTCTTCAGATGTAATGGTATGCTTTTTGAATTTTACATCCGAGCTCATTCCGAATAATTCATTGAAATACTCCGTTTTTAGTTGGATCTCCGAAGAACTCCCCTTATTTGCCTTGTTCAATAGAGGCTCCATTCTTTTTCACCCTTTCTTTCAAAAAAATGACTATGTTAATGAAAAAGGTTATAACCAAAATGCTAATCACACTCAATTTAAAATAATATCGTTCCGTAAAATCCCTGTATGCTGGAATGTCGATTGGTATACAAAGCGCAATGATTAAGGAGACTGATATAGCAAGCAATACAATATTTTTTATTTTCTTTGATTTAATTTGAAACAGTTCACCCATTAGGAATATCGATAACGATACTCGGATAAATGCACCTGAAAGCCATTGGTATATTGATAAAAAATCCAGGCGGTTCAAATACTTACCCATGGTTAGTAACCGCCATTGAGCGTATGCAGGATTGCTGATTTTTGCAGCCTGTACCGGACCAAACTCTGTAATGGAGCCTATTATAGGTCCCATACTGATAAACAAAAGAAATAAACTTAAAAAAAGTAAACTCCTGAACTTTATTTCTGTCTTTACAAACTGTTGAATCAAAACGAGAAGAAATATCTCTGTAAAACCTCCACTTAGTATTACGACCCCGTCCCAAACAGGTGCAACTCCATTTTCAAAAATAGGGAAAAGCAAGGAGTAATCCTTATACTGTATATTTGCCGTCATTATCATAAATCCAAGTGCCACAACAAGGGGCAAAACCAATCCTCCGGCAATGGCTATTGTTTTGATTCCAGCCTCGGCAGCAATAAAACATAGGATGATGAAAGGTATAAATAATATATATTCTGGCGTTTGAATCATATAAGTACTGTTTACCCAGGAAAATGTGCTAAATAAAGTGACAAACAAATTTAATAAAAGATAGAAGAAAAGAAGGATTTTTATGGACCAGGCGGCGAGCGGGTGACTGTGAGTATGAAGCCAACCTATGATATGCTGTTGTTTTGTTTTATTTATGATCCAATAAACCATGGGAAGCCATAATAGAAAAAGCATCCCGGTGACTAAAGTGCTGATCCATGAATCTCTTCCGGATGCCCCAAGCAGTGAAGGCAAAACGATAACATGGTTCATCAACCCAATAGATAGAATCAGCACCATTGTCGCTTGAAAAGTAGAGATACTTTTTATCATGTGACACATCCCCTCTCTTTTAATATGAGGAGGCATTTTTGTTTTTATTCATACGGTGCATGATTTCTTTAAGGGACAGATAGGTATTTGAACGTCCCCTCCCGTCAATAAGCTCCGCTGAATCAAACTGCCATTTATCATCGTTTTGCGATAAGTAATTTAGAGAGACATTTTTTGTTTACAAATCGGAAAAGTATTGTACGGTTTCATCGAACGCCAAATAGGCACCAGCTGTTTTTTAGCTGGTGCCTGTTTGCGTTTGTCCCTTATACTGTATTCTCCCAGTTTGAATGATACTTTAAGATGTTAGTTTTGTAGGTTCTTCGTTGATGGTTTTTTCTATACTGCTACTTCCTGCCTGATCCTCTTTTATCCATTTAATGAGCGATATCGATGCCATCGCCATTATTAAGATGAGTGGAACGGAAGTAATGACTACTACTGATTGAAGAGCATGCAGTCCTCCACCGAACATCATGGAAAACGCTACAAGCTCTATGACCAACGCCCAAAATATTTTGTGCCATCCAGATGGTTCTTGATCTAATGACAACTTTTTTGATGCAGCGCTTGCTAATGTGAATGACGAAGAGTCCAGTGTAGCAGAAAGAAAAATAAGGGTGATAATCATAATGGCAAACAAGGCAATACTGCCACCGGGAAGCCCCTGGTAAATGGCAGCAATGGCTGCTTCCCCACCTTTTTTCTCTAATATGTCAATGACAGGAACAAGTTTATTAAGTTCAAAGTAAAGACCTGTATTACCCATGATGGAAAACGCCGCCCAACACCCTACAGTTCCTCCAATACATTCAGCAAAAATGACTTGTCTTATCGTTCTTCCTTTCGAGATTTTCGCTACAAATATGCCCATATAAGGAGCACAAGCAAACCACCAGGCCCAGTAGAATATCGTCCAAGCTTCCGGAAATCCAGAATTGGCAACAGAGTCGGTGTAGAAACTCATACGAAAGAAATTCTGTAACAAAATCCCAACGCTATCCGTGAATCTGGATATTATAAACAAAGTTGGACCAGCTAAAAGAACGAATGCAGAAAGTGCTAAAAAAAGGTACGTATTGATATTAGCTAATCTTTTTAGGCCCTTTTTCAGACCAAAATACGTGCTAACACAGAAGATTAATGTCAGGACTACTATTAACGACATATCTAACAAAAGGCTTCGTGGTATATTAAATAATTCAGAAATACCTTCAGAAATCATCGGAAGTCCCAAGCCTAGAGCAGCTCCTATTCCTCCAACCAGGCCAACCATGAAAAAAACGTCAATCGCTTTTCCTAACCAGCTATTTGCTCCCTTTTTGAGAACACCTTCACACGCTGAACTCAATTTCACACTCGGATTTTTCCTCACATATAAATTATAGGCAATCGGCAAAGCAGGTAGACAATATAGTACCCATGCACTAAAGCCCCAATGAAATAATCCATATGTAGACGCCCAATCTGCCGCAGCCGCTGTTTTTGGTTCGGCCCCAAAAGGCGGAGCAGTGTAATAATACGCCCATTCAATCGCGCTCCAGTACGTGATACTTGCACCAATTCCCGCCGTAAATAACATAGCTAACCAACTGAATGTCGAAAATTCCGGCTTGGTATCAGGCGCACCAAATTTTATTTTTCCATATTTACTAAACGCCAGCCAAATCAAGAAACCTAAAGCCGCCACCACAGCCCATAAATATAATGAACTCAAACTCTCGGCAATTAAATGATGAAGGTCTCCGAGGATTGCAGTCCCTCGTTTAGGATTTAATAGTACAGGAATTGATAAAGCAGCAAGAATAGCTAGAGCCGGCCAAAAGATTGCTTTATCAACATTTGATTGTTTCATAATAAAAGAACCCCTCTTTCAATGCTTTTTGATAGTATGATAACTTACACTTTCAGCTCCAGCTTTAATATAATTCACCTAACGAATGACCAACATATAAAGCGCTTTCAATTCAGCGAACATTAGGTCATTTATAGATTACAGACTAGCTTTGCATCGCCTTTGTGACTAATTGATGAAAATGTTTCAAACCGTGTTCGGTCGGAGAATATACTCCTCTTCCACAAGCCCTAGAATGTAATCCACTTTGTAATAACTCAACTAATTCGAAGTCTTCTTCCCGCACTTGATCTACAAATTTAATTAAATCTTCCTCGTCTTCAGTCAAGTTTTCATCAGCAAAATAATAACGATAAATTGCCAATGAACTTTTTTCATCAACCGGGATGATATGGCTCGTCGTCATATTTCCAGTACCTGGGTATATACTTATCATGGTATTCGGCCAAACCCAGTAAAAACGGGCACCAGGACCTTCTTCTTCATCACTAGCTGTTGTACACTGATAGGAAAAATTATCACAAGGAGTAATACTATATTTAGTTAAATCGAAGGCCTTCGAGAAGCTAGGATGTGCAATTTGACAATGATCACATTCCAAATAATTGTCAATGATCGATTTCCAGTTAGCTTGAACGATTCGACGGTTTTCCCTGACCTTTTTTAAGGAACTAAGAAATGTATATTCATTTATGTTATTTAAAAAAGATTGATAATCTGTTTCGAAAGCAGGTGCATCCTGATTTAGATTTACAAATATCATCGACTGATGTAACTCTAAACGAATTGGAGTCATGCAGCTAGGTTTTTCTATATCATTTGTTTTGAAATTTGGAGTCCTGTTCACCTTACCATCTAAATGGAATGTCCATCCATGATAAATACACTGGAGAATTTTTTTATTGCCCTGTTCTGTACGCTCGACTATCGCACCACGGTGAGGGCAAATATTATAAAAAGCATGCAACTCTTCGTCCTTGCCCCGTGTTACAATAATCGGCTCCCCAACCAAATCAAATGTAAAGAAGTCTCCAACCTTCTCTACCTGGCTTGTATGCCCAACCATAATCCAGTTTTTATAGAAAATATTTTCCTTTTCCTCCTTCATGACTTCGGGATCCACATAATGATTATAAGGTAGTGTATAGTCCAACTTTTTCATATCTTCTTTTGTAGACATAATGGCAGTTCCTCCTTTTAATAATGAATATAAAGACTTGCTCTGAATAAGGATCCAGGTATTACTTTTAAACCTCCTCTGCCGATTGGCATCATATTTCCTTATTTCTGCAGCATGCTTTACTTAACTCTTATGCAAGGATAATGCCAATTCAACAGCTCCCTATTATTACCGATATTTTACTATTTCCCCTTCTTTATTGTATAAATATGATTTATAATTGACTCAATTTAACCATAATAGACTCATTCTAGTTAATATAGACTCATTAACATCTTAAAAGGCAATGGAGGGAGCTAACTCATGCAAAACTTAATGAATAATGAAGAAAGAATTGAAATGAGTACTGAGATATTGAAAAAAATTTTAGATCATTCACCTAATGAGATTTATGTTCTTAACAAAGATGCCTGCATTATTTACGCAAATAAAGCTTATGAAAGGCATTATCGAAAGCAGTTAAGCGAAATAGTTGGAAAACATAATAATGAAATATTCTCCAAAGGATATTGGAAACCTAGTATTTTACCCTTTGTTTTGAAAGAAAAGAAACCGGTTACAATAAAGCAAGTTTCATATATTGGAAAGGAGCTGATTACAACAGCTATTCCTTTACTCAACGATGAACAGGAAATTGAACTAATTATTACAACAGCACAAGAACCAAACTATAAAGGGCTATACATTCCAGAGGAACAGGAACCAGAAGAACTAAGAGAAAAGAATGCCTATAAAGAAAGCGTAATTACGAACAACGAACAGATGAACAATGTAATGGAGGTATGCGATAAGATTTCTATGGTTGATGCGACCATTTTGATTCAAGGGGAGTCTGGTACAGGGAAAGGAGTGTTAGCTAAATACATTCATAATAGAGGACCTCGAAAGAACTCGCCTTTCTTATCAATTAACTGTGCCACCATACCGGAACAATTAATAGAATCAGAACTTTTCGGATACACGGATGGGTCTTTTACCGGGGCAAACAAAGGCGGAAAAAAAGGACTACTTGAAATGGCAAACGGCGGTACCGTATTTTTGGATGAAATAGGAGAAATCCCGTTTAATATTCAGGCTAAGCTTTTACAGGTTATTCAAGACCTTGAATTTCTTCCTGTGGGGGGCAGAGAACTAAAGAAAGTGGACATTCGTATTATTTCCGCTACCAATCGAGACTTAGTTGAGATGGTGCAGAAAAAACGATTTAGGGAAGATTTATATTATCGACTTAATGTGGTTAATTTACAAATACCGCCATTAAGGGAAAGAAAAGAAGATATCATCCCGCTATCTTACTATTTTCTTTCAGTATTCAATAAAAAGTATCAAGTTAATCGTATTATATCGAAGGAAGTCCTCGATATTTTTTATGAATATCCATGGTCTGGAAATATACGACAATTAGAGAATTTAATAGAAAGCTTAGTTGTAACCAGTGATGCTATCATTCAAGTATCTGATTTACCGACAATACTGCAACAAAAAAATGCTCAAGAAACCCCAAGTCAAGAAATGTCACTTAGTCAAAACAGCACAATCCAGAACAAATCAAGTCAAATGCCCCAAAATTATTCATTAGATACAGCGTTAGAAGAACTTGAAAGAAACCTGATTGTTACCTCTTATACAAAATACAGGAATACAAGGAAGGTTGCTCATCATTTATCCATTAGCCAATCAAAAGCATCACGGTTAGTACGGAAATACTGTAAGGATTTAGACCTTTATAAATGATTCATTAAAAATTTTCCGGTATAAGGCACGTTCTACACGTCTGCAAAGCCATAAAAAATAGAAAATTACGGAATGTGGATCCTAGCCAATCAGACCTGGTTATGGATTTGAATATAAAAAGAGCTCTGCCCTTTCTTATATTCCCGCAGTACTGCCAAAATCCGAATTACATTATTTACAGAAGTTCGACAGCATGGAGCATTTCAAACGAATAGCAGAAGATTATATCCATTATTTTAATCACCGACGAATCAAGTGAAATCAAAAGGCATGAGCCCAGCAGATTACCGGGTTCATGCCCACAAGGTTGCCTAATTAAATAAAGTATCTAACTTTTGGGGTCATTTCAAATTTGAAGTGGGTCTTAAATCCTTATTTAGCAACATAACGTTAATAATAATTAACCCGAACTTTTTCAACTCTTTTTTATTCTGATAACATTAGTCGTTTTGCTTATCGTTTTTCACTGTTTTTCCAGATAAAAACCATCCGCCTATAGCAATAAGAAGCATGACTGACCAAAAGATTATATTCCAAATCGGTCCTTCAACAAAATCGTGAGGGATAATGTGCACGGCTGGATGCGCAAGAGTATGCATTAATAACTTAACCCCTACCCAACCAACGATTAACATGGCTGCCGTTTCGAGGCTAGGTCGCTCCGTCAGTATCTTAACGAAGTACCCTGCTGCAAACCGGATGACGATTAAACCTGCAATTGCTCCTAATAAAATAACAATGAATTTTGCCCCATCCATACCTCCTATATCACCCATTGGTGTATCTGGCAAGGCAATGACAAGAGCGACTGCAGCTAAAATGGAATCAATAGCAAAAGCAATATCAGCTAATGCAATTTGTGCAACGGTCATACGGTAGCTTTTCCCTTTTTCCTCTTTGTCCCCATGGTCCTTTTTTAGTAAATGCTTTAATGCAATGAAAATCAAATATGCAGCCCCAATTGCTTGAACTTGCCAAACATGGAAAAGGTACGAAATAATGAAGATTGCACCTATCCTAAATATAAAAGCCAAAAGCAACCCAATATTAATCGCTTTTTTTTGCTGTTCTTTTGGTAAATGCTTTGACATGATGGCTAAAACCAATGCATTATCAGCAGATAATAAACCTTCTAAAAAAATTAGAATAATTAACACCCAGCCATATTCCAATAATAACGATAGTTCCATGATACCCCCCTAAAAGCATGTAAAAATGCGTATATGACTTCAAACCCAACAACACTTTCTCCTTCAATATTGTCCCATTGTATCTACTTCCTTATTCAACCCTTCCGTCCCATTAGCTCCATATGAATAGGAGGTATCCATTCAACTTCCCTTTTTAAGAAAAAGTGGGATTTAAATCTTCGACCTATTTCAAAATACTTTAATTGCTCCCTACCCAATAGGAGAAATCTTGAGGGAGCTGCTTAGCCAAAACTGATCAATCCCGCCACTAATATCTTGGTTGCCATAAGAAATCTTATGAATCCATTCCTCCATTCGACTCTCTCCAATGTCACGGGCCATTGCTTGATAATACCAAACAACGGAGTTCCTTAAACCAGATCCAAGCGTATGATCCTGGTTCCATATGTCTATTTCCCTTTTCACTCCATCCCAATATTTAATGTCATATTCATCCTCGACAGCCCCTACCTGTAATCCGATGAGTGCATTAGGCACCTTAAAAGTCGATTGCGGCGCAAATCTTTGTTCGGCCCGTTCATTATTATAGATAAAAGTCTTGCCTTTTTTCACTTCACGTAATATAAAAGTTCCATCACGTTCAGCAAAAAATTCATCGACATCGAGCTTCTTAAAGTTGAGTTTCTCTTTGGCGGCATTGGCTCCACTTGGCTGTTGCATGCATGTAAATAGTACGGTTGCGCCAGAAAGTATTAAAAGGACTGCCAGAAGCCTTCGTTTTTTCAAATTCATCACCTCAAAATTTATTTTACAATCTTATCCATTCTAGCAGATAAACTCAATATTTTTAAGATTAAGAATTCTTACCTTTTCAAAAAGCACTTACTTTAAATATTCACGACGGATATCATGGAAGGTTAAACATCATTGCGCCTTATACTGATTTTAGTTGCAATAATAATCCCCTGAATAAACGAATAAAATTAAGCCTTTCCCCAAATAATAGGTAGACTAATTAACAGGGAGGGATATATGTGGATGTAAAGCGTGTAAAACAGATTCTTTCTTCTTCATCTGACATTGAGGTGAGATATAATGGCACTTCAGTATGGATTGATAATTTAAATGAAGATGGAAGAACGGCTACAGTTCATCTAAGAGGACCATTGGAGGAAAGATCAGAAGTAGCAATTGACGAACTTAAAGAAATATAAGGAATATCAAAAATAAGCTCCTCTCGTAATGAGAAGAGCCTTTACTTATTTCAGCATTAATTTTTGACCGATATAAATTTTGTCTGGGTCTTTAATTCCGTTAAGACTAACAAGAGATTTTACCGTTGTTTTATGTTTTTTTGCAATGAAGCTAAGCGTGTCGCCTTTTGTTACAGTATAAGTTGTGGATGTTTCGTTATTCAATGCACAGGAGTTGTGCGTCCTAAAAGTATTTATTGTATTTGTAAAATCCCTATAGGCTATATTCAAATCCACCTTTGTGCTGATTCCGCTTATCTTACCTGAATCAGAATGCTGCCAAATATCTGTGCTGCGTCCCAACGTGCTGTTGTATCTGGCAATCCACAAAGCGTAGTTCGTCAACCTTGATTCATCTAAAGTATTTTCGAGAAAGTATTTACCTGTATACAGCATAGCCGTGTATCCAGCCTCTTCAATAGCTTCTAAAAAAGCTATTGCTGCATCTGTCAGCGTTTTTTTCTTTGCCTTTTTTTTATTTTCTTCAAGATCAAGAACAACAGGGTAATTTAAAGCAAAAGAGCTGATAGAATCTAAAAAATATGCAGCCTCAGCCTTTGCTTCTGCAACAGTTGCAAACTTTGCATAGTGATAGGCCCCGACTTTCAATCCCGCTGCCAATGCTTGTGGTGCATTTTTTTTGAAATAGGATAGCTTGGAATAACTCGTTCCTTCTGTTGCTTTAATGAACACGAACTCCACGTCTGCCTTTGCAACTTCCTCCCAATTAATAGCACCTTGCCAATGTGAAACATCGATTCCCTTTATATATTCCATATTAATGTCCTCCTCAAGGAAACAACCCTATGGTGGTAAATGTTTATGATTTTATCATAACCCTTATAAACACTCATATAGGAAATATGCAGTACTATTGCCCACCTTATAATAAGGTATTTGATCGAGTTAAAACAATTATAAATCTTTAAAATTAGATTGAAAGCAAAGTATTATGCTGCTTCCTTTTGTTTTCAAAGTTTATTTTATGCTATACTGATTTTATTAATATCAGAAGGGATGATGGGTGGCCGATGATTAACTAATCTTATTTTCAAAATTTGAAATCACATATTTCAAATCATACGAAATAGGATTAGTCTGCCCATTTTCTATAACTTACAGAGCTATAATCAAAACAGCTCTTATTTGATAATGCACAGGTATGACTAATCCTTCCATATGAACTGGGAGGATTTTTTTTATTCTCCCTTTAAGGAGAGGGATAGATTATATGAAAGAACTATTAAAATTAACCAATATTAGCTATGAAGTATTGGACCTTAACATTTTTGAAAATGTAAACGCTAGTGTTCAACAAGGTGAGATCATCGGTATCATTGGTAAAAATGGTGCCGGTAAATCTACGTTATTGCAATTAATTAATAATGATTTAAAGCCTGCACATGGACAATTCCAATGGCTGCAGCAACGCTTGAAAGTTTTTATGGTAGAACAAGAAGTCGAGTCGCATTCTTCAGAGGAAAAGACCTCTTCCGAAGTTAAATTACTAGATAAAATGCATGTACCAAGCCATGACTTCCCACAATTAAGCGGGGGAGAAAAATTGAAAGCCCGACTTGCAAAAGGTCTTTCTAAAGATGCAGACCTCTTACTATTAGATGAACCGACGAACCATCTTGATGAGGAAAGTTTAGAATTCCTCAAAGGACAAATTAAAAATTATAGTGGTACCATTATTTTTGTTTCGCACGATCGTTATTTTTTGGATGCTGTAGCAACGAAAATTTGGTCGATTGAAGATAAAAAGCTAATTGAACACAGAGGGAATTATTCTAGTTATATGGAGGTTCGTAAACAAAAAAGACTTACACAACAACGTGAATATGAAAAACAGCAAAAAATGGTTGAACGGATCGAGGGACAAATGAATGAAATCAATTCTTGGTCAAAAAAAGCCCATTCCCAATCGACGAAAAAGGAAGGAGTTAAGGAATACTATCGCGTAAAAGCAAAGCGAATGGATGCACAAGTAAAATCTAAACAAAAGCGTCTTGAAAAAGAGCTTGAAAAGGCAAAAGCAGAACCTGTTGAATCAGAATATACTGTACGCTTTTCAATTAAAGCAAAAAACAAGACGGGAAAACGTTTTTTGGAAGTTAAGGATTTAACTAAGTCTTTTAACGGGCGAACACTATTTAAACACGTCAATTTCACGATTCAGCATGGTGAGAAGGTTTCCATAATAGGTCCTAATGGCAGTGGAAAGACGACATTATTAAAAATAATTCTTGGACATGATACTTGTGCGGGCGATGTATGGATTTCACCATCTGCAAAAATTGGCTATTTGACGCAAGAAGTGTTTGATTTACCACTTGAACTAACACCCTCCCAGCTATTTCATAAAGAAACTTTCGAGTCGAGAGGGAACGTTCAAACATTAATGAAGCATTTAGGCTTCACGGCATCTCAATGGACAGATCCCATTAAGAATATGAGTATGGGTGAGCGAGTGAAATGTAAGTTAATGGAATATATCTTAGAAGAAAAAGATGTGCTCATTTTGGATGAGCCGACAAATCACCTGGACTTAGCTTCACGGGAACAACTTGAAGATACCTTAGCACAGTATACTGGAACGCTAATCGTCGTTTCGCATGATCGATATTTTCTCGAAAAAACGACAAGCAGCAAACTCGTCATTTCGAATATTCACATTCAAAAGCAATTGTATGAATCACCCCCAAAAAGAGATGATCTGGAAGAACTGCGATTAACACTTGAAACAGAAAGACAAGAAGTTTTGGGAAAGCTTTGCTTTATGACTCCAAACGATAAAGCGTACACAGAACTCGACCAGAAGTTTAATGAGCTTACGAAAAAAATAAATGAACTTTGTGACAAATGACTATCAATAGTAACTTAATGAAACTTCTGGATTAATATACGGGTACCCTTAGAATGTATTAACTCTAAGGGTTTTTTCAAATACAGAGTGGCTGCCGATGTTTTTCCAACAAGGTTACATGGTATCTGATTCCCCCTTTGAAGCTCTAACGTTACAGTCTTTTGGTACCTCCCTAGGTTCAAAATCCATTTTCCATTCTCGTTAAATTCATGTAATACATTATTCGTCTTGTTTCTCTTCAAGAACATGAATGAATCATGGTATTACCCCTACAAAAGAATACAATAAAAACTCATCGGTTTGAGGTGCTTAAAGGATAGTCTTAATTGATTTTAATTTGAGCAGAATACTAATGCCCCCTTATTAATATGCTTTTAATAGTGGATTTGTTTTAATAAGGGGGCTTTAGTTATGAATGAAGACATACAGGAAGCTATGAGGAATAAATCAGGAATGTTTGTTGCACGCTCTTTAGATGAGATTCGTTTTTGGTCAAGAATAATGAAGGAACATTCGTTATTTTTACGACTAGGTTTTAGATGTGAAGATACGCAGCTAATTGAGGAGGCTAATCAGTTTTATCAGTTATTTGAACGGATAGAACAGCAATCCCATATATTTACAAACCAAACTGATCCTGAACAGATCAGGAGATTTAACTCGGAAGTGCAACAAGCTGCTACAGGAATATTTTTATTCAAAAGGAAGGTATTGGGGTTGATACTCACCTGTAAATTACCTGGTGCAAACAATTTCCCACTTTTAGTCGACCACACAAGCAGGGAAGCCAATTATTTCAGAAAACGATTAAAAGAATTAAATGAGGGTAAATTGAAACCACTTGCAGATGCCATCATCAAAGAAAATGTTTTCTTTTTAAGGATCATGGCGGATCATGCAAAATTCATCGGACATCTCCTTGATCCATCGGAAAGAAAGCTGGTGGATATGGCGCGTAATTTTAGCAATGATTTTGATCAATTAGTCTTTCAAGCCGTAGACTTAGAATCCATGAAACCGCAATCTCAAACCACTCCTCTTTTGGATCAATTTCTAGATCAGAACCGAGTTTCCGTCGTATCACTTCGAGACTTTAAGAAAACCGCCAGAGATTTAATCGAAGAATGCAAAATCAAGAGCATTATCCATCCACTATTGGCTGATCACGTTTTCCGTGAAGCCGAACGTTTCCTTGAAATTATCGATATGTTTGAATCCCATCTTACGGGTTAAAAATATAGGAAATGCAATTATCGGATAAGGAAGTTCTCACCTAAAATAGGCCCCTCTCGATTTAGAGAAGGGCTTTAATATGTAAAAAGTTAATACAGGGAGTTCACCAATGTTTTAAGTTTCTCTTTATCTGAAACATGAATCCATGGTAAATCCAGATTATCATCATTAATACCAGGTTGGATAACGCGGCTATTTAAAAGGTCACGAATACAATCATTTAAAAACTGGATATCCTGGTCTGATATTTTCCGGTTATATGTTACAGGAGCGGCTCCTGTTTGATTGGTTATCCCCCCTATCAAACCTCGTTGTTTTAATGAACTTCCAATCACTTCTCTGATAGCCTCTAGACTAGTCAGCGGAAATAAATCAAGGTGCTTAACAATCATTCTAAAAATATCCTCTTTAGATAAATCCTGTTCAATATGTTGTCGCAATTATTCCACCCCCGTTCGTCAAAACATTCTTCAAATGAAACGTAAAATCCTCCTTTTTCCTTAAAAAGAACGATACACAATTCCCTTTTGTGTACCGCACTGACCCTTTATTGTTCTTTGCAAATTAACATTCATATTTTTGGTAAATATTTGTATTATAATAAAATAAATATTTAATCTATACGTTATGATAATGATTATTTAACGAAGGGAAAGTTGCTTATCTTTAAGATCATTCTGTTCATTCATATTTTCGCTGGAGCAACATGTCTTATTAGTGGAATAGGTGCTATGTCTTCAAAGAAAAAAAGAGGTATGCATACAATTTGTGGTGAAATTTATCACAGTGCATATGTAGTAGTCTTTGTCACATCCCTGACAATGGCAATATTGAATTGGGAAAGCAGTGCATATTTATTTTTCATTGGGATATTTTCTTATTCTTTCGCATTTATAGGCTATCTTGCCGGTAAGAGGAAATGGAAAAACTGGACTGTATCTCATATTAGCGGGATGCTCGGTTCCTATATCGCTATTTGTACTGCAATTCTTGTAGTAAATGTATCCAATATAACTATCTTGAATCAATGGAACCCATTAATTTTTTGGTTTCTTCCAAGCATTATAGGTTCACCGCTGATATTTTTGGTTGGACAGAAATATAAAAAATCCAAATCGATCTAAATGCAGTCCAAAAAAGCTCCTATAAACAAAAATTATTTAATAAAGCGCTAAACAAAAAAAGCCCTCTCGATTATAGAGAAGGGCTTTTAACAATGGAGGAGTACCACTTAGGGGGTAGTACAATAATATAATTATCGCCAAACGAATACATTAATATTCACCTCCTTCCTCAAGTTGTTGAAAACGGCTTTACCTGCCTTATAGACATTGAAAATTGACGCCTTAGTCGTTCCCGCTCTCCCTTCAATTACTTTTTTGCTTTGTTCTATGACCATTCTTAAATCCTTCTACAATAAGACCTGCTATTATAACTGCTCTTTAATGTTTGAATGGAAAATTGCGTTCTATCTCCTTTGATTGGAGTGCCGTCATTGCAATATATATTAACGGATTCAAATGATTAAACGGATGGATGGTCCTATCTTTGGAATTAATGGATGCCTTTTATTCTATTCAATTTTCACCATGTTTCTGATATGCTTTTATCAATTAAAAAAGAAAGGTGTAGTTACGATGATAAAGGAATTTAGGGAGTTTATTACCAAAGGAAACGTTCTCGATCTTGCAATAGCTGTAGTAATGGGTGCTGCTTTTGGGAAGATCGTTTCATCACTTGTCAATAATATTATCACACCGCTAATAGGAATTTTATTAGGAGGAGTCAATTTTTCTTCGTTATCTATCACAGTTGGAAACGCAGTTGTTCAATACGGTGAATTTGTCCAAGCAGTGATTGATTTCTTGATCATTTCTTTTGCGATTTTCATGTTTATGAAGGTAGCGAATTCTCTTATTAGAAAAAAACAAGCGAACGAGGAAGAGGTTTTGGAAGCGGTACCGGCATCCGAGCAATATTTAAAGGAAATCCGTGATCTTTTACAAAAAAATTCACGGCAGGATGAAACATCATAAGTATATACTGAATCAGTAAAAGTGTAGAAATAGTCAAAAATCACTTGAGAATAAGATAAAAGCCCCTCTCTAATTGGAGGGGCTGGTTTAAAACGTTAGTTATTAATGTCTTATTGAACTACGTTTCCGTTACTTCAACAAGACATGCGACACTTATCAAAGAACCGTGTGTTGAAATTCGTAAAGCAATGCGACAGTAATGATAGCAATCAAAAGAGTCTCTCTATCAACCCAATAGAGAGTATAAGCTGGAACTGCTGTAAATAGTAATGCGATGAAGCTTTACTCTTGCACCCCTGCTTTCTACATATTATTTATCTGCAATATTTATCTCGTAAAGCAAGGGTATACTTAACTGATTGTTCTGTACCTTTTTCTTGATCTTCAATCATTTGTTCTAAAAGTTCTTTTGGAGGATAATAGTAATCCAATGGTTTAATGACACTTAAATCATAAGGAGGTTGTTCAACCTTGAAAGCTCCTTCTCCAACCGCAAAGACTCCTCCTGCACCAAGCTCTCTCTTAAAATTGATGGCATATGGAAAACACATTTCAACGTTGATTCTAGTTAAAGTAGATTTCTCAACCAGTATTTTAAAACATTCTTCTGTATCAATATTGCCTGTCCCTACGGGTACACCACATACCCTATAATCCTCGCCATCATGAATGATAATATGATCCTTAAAATGGGTTGTGAATGCATATGGTGCTAATTTTCTTACAGCTTCAACGGGATCTTCCCATGCCATCATTCCGTTGCCCACATCACAATGAGCGCTAACCCAAGGGCTGTTGACTTCACGAATAATTTGAATAACCTCATCAGTTAACTCTTCCTCATGATTTTCCACAGCTAGTTTTATCCTGTATTTCTCTAATAATGGTACAATTTGTTTAATATCTCCTGGTGCTTTTTTCAATCTTTCCGGATCATACTCTCCTAAGCATGTATACGTGCGAATCACATCCGCTCCGATTCTATGTGCTGCCTCAATGACCTCTTTTAGATGTTCCGGATCGCTTCCATTTGTGTCTATTTCAGCGAAAAATCCATACTTTTGAATTTCTTTTCTTACTCTCTCTAAATATTTCGGTTCAAATGATTCTAAAGTGCCCCATCCTGACAACCCTGGCCATGGAACAATATTGATCATGACTCCGTCTAATCCCAATTCAGCTGTTTTTCTGATAAAACCGAAAATATCCATTCGACCTGTAATAAATTGCAAGTGATAGCTTTCTGTTTCTAATCCAATTTTCATTTTTTCCCCACCTTTAATTAAGTATTTATTTCTTTTTTTCTAAATTTTGTTGATTTTCTTTTTTCTTGTTTGCGATTTTAACTAAGCTGCTTATAAAAAACCTTTGACTGCGAACGCAATCATTGTCAAAAAGACAAGTTTTTTGCCTTCTATTCCTTGTGATTGATCTAACATGCTTCCATATAGAATAAATGCAAACATAGATGGGGCATATCCAACTGAGCAGGCTATAGAAACTGCTGCACCACTTATTTCTCGCGGGATTCCTACTTCTTCAATAAGAGCAAAGAATACATCTCTTTGAGTAATGATAATCGCACCGTAGGCGAAGAGGTTATACCAACATATACATTTAGAGATTGATGAGGTAAGAGAATAAATATAATCATTCCGATGATCGATGCTGCAAAAACCCCCCTCAAATATTCAGATGGAGATTTGAACTTTTTATTAGCAAGAAATCGCCTACCGGTCCGCTTAACATACCATTTTGGTAATTTTGATGAGTTATACTAATCAATTTAAGAATACATGGAATATACAATTCTTTACCAATGGAGCCTAAATAGAATGACTCCCGCACCATACTGGAGTTATCTATTAGCTTATTAAATTAAAGGTCATTTTTTATAGTCCTTTATCCAATCTTGAATAGTTTTCATATCTTCTCGTCCATAGGTATCGTACCTTTTTTCTTTATTCACTTATTCCTATTTAAAACTCTGATTTTAATGTCCAGAAGTCATTTTGATACCTATAGCCCCTGCAATGATACACATTATGAATAGGCTTAATCTTAAACTTCTGGGTTCATTAAAAAAGATCATTCCTGCTAAAACACTTCCAACTGAGCCGATACTGGTCCATATTGCATAAGCAGTTCCCACTGGAAGAGAAGTTAATGACAAGGATAGAAAATAAAAGCTTAAACTCCCCAAAAAAAGACACGCTACAGAGGGGAGCAATTTTTTAAACCCGTCTGCACGTTTTAGGCTTATAACACTACCAATTTCGGCAAATCCGGCAATAATAAGAAAAAACCAAGCCATTGAATCATCCCCTAACCGTGTATATCAGTTCATTTCCTTTAATGTTTAGGTTGTGATGGATTGACTTTTATTCCAATTATCCCTAATATCATTAAAGCCATAAAAAATACTTTAAGTGGATTAATGGTCTCACCCAAAAAAAGCATCCCAGTTACTACAGTTCCCACTGTTCCCAATCCAGTGAAAATGGCGTAACCAGTTCCTAAGGGTATTGAATGTAAAGCTTTTGAAAGTAAAAAGAAACTAAAAATTATAATAACTACCGTTACTATACTAGGTATAATTTTGGTGAATCCGTGTGAATATTTAAGACCGATCACCCAGACAATTTCCAAAAGTCCTGCCATTATGATATATATCCATGCCATTTTATCGCTCTCTCCTTTGGCATTGACACTTATTTTTGAACCACAAAGTTCTCCATATATCGATAAATCGCATAAGCTACCCCATTTTCATCATTTTTAAGGGTTGTCGTTGTACAAACAGTTTTTATGACATCTTTTGCATTTCCCATCGCTACGCTGTATCCAACTTTCTGGAACATGGATAAATCATTGTTGCTGTCCCCGATTGCCATAGCTTTATCTAATGAGCCATTCATCATGAAAGCTAATTTTTCAAGGGCCATTCCTTTTGAAGCTCTTTTACTAGTAATTTCAATGTTATGATCAGCAGATGAAACGACCATCAACTCACCAAAATTTTTGAATTGGTTCCAGGCTTCCTCTAATTTATTTTCATCAAAAGAACATGCTAAAATGTTATAGAATTCTTCCTCCTGTTTTAAGATATCATGATAGTTTTCAACTAAAACATATCCAAACTGGTCAAATTGCCTTTCCGCTATTTCAACTAATTCTTTCATATCTGGATTCAAATCTGCGCTTTTCAAACTTTTAATCTCATTATGGAACTGTTCTCTTCCTTTTTTAAGAGTATAGATGGCTTTATCAGTGAACACTTCGTAATAATAATTCCGTTCATCTAACCATTGGAGAATAGATTCAACACGATCTTTAGTTATCGTAATAGAAGAAATGCACTTTGCGCTTTTTGAATGAATGGTTGCGCCATTTGTCCCGATTACAAATGGGGATATCCCGGCTTTTTCACAAATTGTTTGAACGTCAAAATAAGCCCGTCCTGTTGAAATAACTACTTCAAAGCCTCTATTTTGGGCATATTGAATCGCCTTTATATTTTCTTCACTAATTTCATTCTGGTCGTTTAATAATGTTCCGTCTAAATCTATCGCAATGAAACTCATCCTTTATAGCTCCTTTTCTCATTCTATCTATTAAATTTTCTTTCTAGCTTTTTTTCTGCTATCAACAAAAATCTATTCAAAAAGAGAGTACTCCCACTTCCATCTCGATATATCCTTTTATGGGCTATGCTTGAATCCAATTGATTTCCTCTAATTTAGAATCATTTCTCCATTCCTCTGGAAATGGTTGCTCGCAGACAATCACATCTACTTTTTCTAGAGGACAAACTTTACAAAAGGTGTCGACACCAATTTTAGAGCAATCCGTTAGCAATATGACGTGCTTTGATACCTCGACCATTTTGCGTGAAACTAATGTTTCACGTAAATGATAATTACTAACGCCACTTTGAATGGAAACGCCACCAGCTGAAATGAACGCTTTATCAATATTAAATTGATTTAACATTTGTTCAGTGAGACCCCCGCATATGGATTGATGCTTTGGATCAATTTGTCCTCCAAGTAATAGAATTTGTCCTGTAAATTTATTTTGATTGAGCAATTCAGTCAACACAGACGACACAGGAAGAGAATTGGTTAAAATCGTAATGTCTTTTTTATTTTCAATACACTGGGCAAATTCAAGCATGGTTGTACCTACATCAATGGCAATCACATCTCCATTGGAAATGAGTTCCACCGCTTTTTTCCCAACCTTGATTTTCGCTTCTTGATTCACCGTTGTACGCTGTGTAAATGGAGGCTCCTCAAATTCAAAGACTGTTTTAATCGCTCCACCGTAAACCCTCTTTAACAGTCCTTTTTCCTCTAATATCATCAAATCGCGTCGAATCGTTTCCTCTGAAACATTAAATAGATCTACTAATTCTATAACTTTTACTTTTCCCATTTTGTTAAGTTCTTTTAAAATTTCATTCTTTCTTTCTTCAGGCAATACAGACATATTTCTCCCCCTAAATCATCAATACTTTATAAAATAATGCATTCTTTCTTCGGTACAAGAATTTGAACGCGTGCTCCTTGCTCAAACATTTCCCCACGGTGGTGAAGATAGTCTACATGAAAAGCGCACTCCTCTGTTTCTACTTCATACCTTAAAACATTACCTGCCATGGAGACATCCTTAATAAATCCTTTAATCCCCCAATTCTCTTGTAAGTCCAAGCTGTCCTCACCAACAGAAACTAATTGTAAAACTTCTGGACGAATGGCAACTTCATTCCCTTTTAATTCGTTGGTGCGAACAAGTTTTCGGAAAACTTCCATATTACAGACATTATAATTCCCGATAAATTTTGCAACAAATGTATTGACTGGAGAAGTATAAATTTCTGAAGGAGAACCGGATTGTACAACTTGTCCTTTATTCATGACAAAAATTCGATCAGACATCGTCATTGCTTCTTCCTGATCATGTGTAACAAAAATAGTTGTGATATCTAATTCTTTCTGTATTCTCTTTAATTCTTTTTGCAAACTTTTTCTAATTTTAGCATCTAATGCGCTTAACGGCTCATCCAGAAGCAGTACTTTTGGCTCCATGACAAGCGCGCGGGCAAGAGCAACCCTCTGCTGTTGTCCACCAGATAACTGATGAGGATAAGACTCTTCTTTTCCTATTAAATCAACCATATCAATCATATTTTTCACTTTTGACTTAAGATTTTTCACCTTTTTCATTTTAAGGCCGTAAGCGATATTATCAAAAACATTCATATTCGGGAAAAGCGCATAAGACTGAAACACCATACCGACTTCACGCTGACGCGGTGATAAATCAGTAATATCTTTTCCATCAATTAAGATTCTTCCTACATCAACGTCTTCAAGTCCCGCAATTGAACGTAATAATGTACTTTTTCCACACCCGCTTTGCCCAAGAAGTGTAGCAAATTCACCTTTTTTTAATGTTAAAGAAATATTATTTAAAACTAATTGACTGTCATATCCCTTAGTCACTTGTTCGATGGTTACATAGCTCATTAGTTTTCACCTTCTAAAGTAGTATTTTATGACGGTATTTTTCTTAAAAAAATGAAGGAATTCGCTTCTTATTTTGACCCGACAGGATTTCTTTTGTTTCTAAACGTAAGCTTTAATACAGTCCCAGTTAAAAGTAAAATCATTGAATAATAGGTTATAACAATTGCACTTGTTAAGTGACCACTGCTGTTTAGTTTGTCGGATAGATAAATTTGAAGGGTTTCGAATCGGCCCCCGACAAGCAAATTGGCAAAAGCAAACTCACTAAATAAAAGAGAGACAGATAATAAGGTAGACACTAAAATTCCAGATATAATATTTGGAAACACCACCGTACGAAAAGCTTGGAATTTTGTGGCACCGAGTAATTCAGCAGCATCAACAAGTTGTACAGCATTAAGCGTACGAAGACTGTTACGAATTCCTTGATACATAAATGGTAGAATGGTTATGAAATAAGCACCAAATAAAATCCAAGGTGTTCCGGCAATTTGAATCGGTCCAGCAGAATATAGCTTGATTAATCCAACGGCTCCAACAATGGGAGGAACTCCATAAGGAAGCATGGCAGCGGCTTGGAGTAATCCTTCCCATTTACTGAAATATACCGTGATAATAAAAATTGTCGGAAGCATAATAACAACACTAAGACCTACAGACATGACAATTAAAAACAGTGTTCGTCGGAAAGCATCATAAAACCGTTCATCTTGAAACAATTCAATATACCATTTCATTGTATAACTCTCAGGTAAAATCGTATGATCCCATTTACCAGCAATCGAGAATAAAAGTGTTCCTACAAGCGGAATTAATAAATACATAACTAGTAATCCAACAAACAATTTATGAAATGTCAATGAAGACTTCATCGTAAATCCCTCCTAACTTTACGCATCATTCGTTCATTGAACCACATCGCCCCTATCATGGTCGTTGCTAGAAGGACTCCCAATGCACTACCTAGCTGCGGCTTTAATGCAACATCACTAGCAACTAGAGAAGCAATTTGCAATGACAATATGTTATAGTTGCTGCCGACCAATGCATAGGCGGTAGCGTAGGCTCCCATCGCATTAGCAAACAAAATACTGAATGTACCTACAATACTAGGTAAAAGAACTGGAACCCCTATACGAAGCCAAAATGAAAATGTTGACCCTCCTAATAATGAAGAGGCTTCTTTCCATTGTTGCTTAATTCCTTGATAAGACGGGTAAATGAGCATAACGGCAAGCGGAATTTGAAAATAAATATAAACAAGAATGAGGCCTGTCCAGGAATATAAATTAAAATCTGCAAACAGGTCCCAACCAATCTTGGCAAAAAGCAGCGTAAACAACCCATTGTTTCCAAGTAATATAATATATGAAAATGAAAGGGGAATCCCTTCAAAGTTCGACGTCATATTGGTAATCATCAGTAGTCGGTTTTGTATTTTTTGAGAGAACTTTGTAAACGAATAGGCTGCAATGACTGCTACAATCACAGAAGTTATAGCAGAAAATAAGGAAATGACCAGGCTATTTTTAATGGCTTGTAAGTAAAATTCACTTTTAAATATGGTTAAGTATTGATTAATCGTAACTTGAATTCCATCATCTGCATAAAAACTATTTTTAATCATTGCCACTAATGGTCCTATTTCAAATCCAATCACAAACATAATAAATGGCAGTAAAAGAGCTAATAAGTAAACTTTTTGTTTTTTTATTTTTCGCAAGACTTCTCGCTCCTCTATGTTCTCTAACAATTTGGGAATTGGTCTAACAGTACATTCGTTAAACCAATTCCAGTCAACCTTCATTCTTCATTTTAATGTTGAATAGTGTATCTTTTTTAAAGCGTAACTTTTCCTTTCAGACCTGGAAATTGATATGAAATCATTTTATCGGACGGCTCAATATTTAATAGTTCACAAACGAGCGGTGCAAACGCTAATTGCGGAACCACTTCACCATAAACGCCAGGCTCAACTTTTGGACTAATTAAAAAGAGCGGTACATCACGTTCACCATCAGTTATGCCGCCATGGTTGCCATATTCACTCATGCCATGATCCGATGTAATTAATATGTGGTAACCTTCCTTGATCCAAATTGGCAAAAGTTGTGCCAACAAGCTTCCCATTTTTAGGATTTGCTCACGATATTCTTTTGATTCCGAGCCAAAAGTTTCTCCTTTTACATCTACACCGAGCGGATGAATATATAAAAAGTGAGGGTCATATTTTCTACGTAAAGCTTCTGCATCCATTAACACATGACTATCTGGGTAGTCATCGTCCCAATAAAATTTTCCGTATTGAATAGGATTGGATGTATCTTCTTGCTCACGGTCTTCAATAAAATTGAATGGCGCACGATTATAAAGTTCGCTTACCCAGTAATAGGATACTGCTCCGTTTCTTAACCCGTTTTCTTTCGTAAGATGAAAGAGACTTTTCTCAGTAGATAAACGAACGGCTTGATTGGACGTAATCCCATTCATTGAAGCCGACGTACCTGTTAACAACACTTCATATAATGGACGGGAAAGACTTGGAAGCTCCGACTTAACTTTGTAAAGTGACGCTTGATTCGTTTCAACTAAATGCTGAATAAATCCCAGCGCTTCGCATGCTTTATCGTATCTCATACCATCAACAACAATTGCTATTACTTTATTTGACATGGACTAACACCTCTTCTTGCCAAATCTGCGGTAAATTTTTAGCCGTTTCTTCCCAAGCTTTGTAATCTTCAATTGGTTTTGCATTTTTGTACTGTTCTTCTGGAACCATTTTTTCAGCTACTTCTTTCGGAAGTTCTACATCGCGAATTGGACGGGCAAATCCTTTAGCTAAATTAATTTGTCCTTCATCGCTTAAGATATATTCTCTAGTTGCCATCGCCGCATGCGGATGCTTTGCAAATTTGTTAATAATAGTTGCGTAGCCGCTAACGACTGAACCTTCAGTTGGAATGGTGACTTCAAATTGATCGCGGTTAATTTGGTCAGCGTAACCAAGAGCATTGAAATCCCAAACGAGGGCAACTTCCACTTCCCCTTTTTCGATGTTAGCCGGCTTGGCATCAGTTAAGCTAAGGCGGCCTTGCTTGGCAAGCTTAGCAAAAAAGTCAATTCCTGGTTGGAGATTTGTTTCATCTCCGCCGTAAGCGATAGCGGCAGCAAGTACGGCCATTTGATTCTGTGTACCACGCTGAACATCTCCAACTGTTACTTTATAATCCCCTTTTAATATGTCATCAAAAGATTTAGGCGGGTTATCTACTAATTCTTTATTAGTAAAGAATGCAATCGTTCCTTGGTAGCCAACAACCCAATCTCCATTGTCATCTTTTGCCCACTTAGGTACCTCGTCCCAATAGGAAGTTTTATATGGCATCGTTAATTCTTTTTGTTCCGCGATTGGCCCAAAGGAAATCCCTACATCGCCGATATCAGCTGTTGCACTCTCTCCTTCAGATTCCATTTTGGCAATCTCTTCAGCACTGGACAAATCTGTATCATTGTGTTCCAATGTATATTTTTTCATCACTTCATTCCAAGTTTCTCCCCAGTTAGCCCATGAATCAGGCATACCGACACTATTAATAGTCCCCTCTTCTTTTGCCTTTGTTTCAATTTCTTTCAAGGTTAACGAATTTGGATCCTTAACCACTGGAGCAGCCTCCTCATTAGTAGCTCCACAAGCAGCTAATCCCAGTACACTCACTCCTAACATCACAGCTTGAATAGACTTGTAACAATTCTTCTTGAATGTGCGATTCATAAAAAGTGCCTCCATTTAGTGTGGAATCTTTAATGTTCATTACTGTTTATTACGGTTTAATCATAATTTGAAAACATTAATTCCACATAAACCAAATGTTAAGATTTTGTAAATCAGCTCTTTATTTCTCCAACTCATCAGCTTTTATCTTCATAAGTATTAACAACAGTCCGAAAACAGGATAAAGTAAATGCAAGTCTATAAAAGAGAATGTGAACAACTTTTTATTCAAACATATCACCCTTTTACCTCTCTTTTTAGCTCGTCGTTAACAAAGCTCCCGGTTAGCTAAATAACTTTTCATGCAAAAAGCTCTCTTGATACAAGAGAGCTTAGCTTTACATAGATTTTATTAAAGTGAGAAAAAAAACACGAAATTTGCTTGCGCACCTGAGTGAGGCTGAACATTTGCATATTTAGCTCCAAACAGCTTTGTTAAGCGCTCAATAGCTACTTGTTCTACCACATCAACAAATTCACATCCGCCATAATAACGTTTTCCTGGATAACCCTCTGCATATTTATTCGTCATTACACTGCCCATAGCTTCTAATACATCTTGGCTGACGAAGTTTTCTGATGCAATCAACTCTAGTGTTTGATGTAGCTTTTTATTGTGCTGAGGAATCTTCACTTTAGTTAAATAAGTGGAAAAAGCAAAGCGCTAAGGGTAGTGAAATTGACGAATTATTGTTCTAAAGTTAATAAAATATGACGCTATATTTATTTCTTCGCCACTGATTTTTTTACAGGAAAAGGTTAAAAAGTGCTTCCTTTTCATTGGGTTAAATATTTTCACTTTTATATTTTGATTTTCGTTCTATTGAAGGAGAAAATTTTAGAATACGTAACTGCACTTACATTGTTTCATAGTTTTTTATTTCAAATTCACTTAGGGGTCGATTAATCGACTTACTCAATTTATTAATAAGCTCTTGGTAATCCTTAGTATCATTTGGATCTATACTTTCCCTGACGTTTAGTATCTCGTATCGGTCATACTGTTCTGGAATAAGTTTTCCGTCTACATGGATATAAAGCCTATATTTGATCCTCAGATTCATCAAAATACCATCTCCTTTACTATCAGTTCGATATAAGAAGCTGTTTTCCTGCAAGAAAAAATACTCTAATGTGGCCTCCACTAACTATTCATTTTTCTAATCAGAATGATAAGTAGTTCGTATTATCTCAAAACCCCTCTTTTTATATTCGCGATGAGCGCACGAACAGTTAGGAGGAATTGTTATATACATAAGAGAACAGCAGATTAATAAATATACTTTATTGAATTTACTTGAATTTTTTTGTTTTTACTGCATAAATTGTTCAATACGAAAAAACTAGTGTAAATGGGGGTTTTTTAATGAATCATCCCGAGTCAGTATTAGAAATGTATAACTATCACTCGTGGGCAAATGTGGTCATCATCGATCGGTTAAATGAACTTCCACAGCACATTTATCATAAGGAAATTCAGAGTGGTTTTTCGTCGGTATCAAAAGTGTTGTCTCACATTTATCTCGCAGATTATGCGTGGTTTGACATTATCACAGGTAAAAGTATGGATGAAGCAATGGCATCTTCTAATCAATTAAGAGAAGAGGTGGAAAAGAAAAGTATTGAGGAAATGAAAAAAAAATTTATTGACTTATACGAAAGAAACAAAGCAATTCTGAGTACAGAGGATATGGAAAAGGAAATCGTCGTGGATAACCCTTATGCTGGGTTGCTTGAAACTACCATTTCCGAATCGGTATTACACGTTGTCACACACGGATCATATCATCGTGGCAATATTGCTACCATGTTACGGCAAATGGGGCACACTTCCGTTATGCAAGATTTTGGCCTTTACCTTTATTCAAAATAGAAACCAAACTATATCCGATTCCTGAATAAGGGGATGTATCGATGGACGAACTAGTTGGCACTTGTGTTCGCTGTGCACGTAATGTATATTGTACTGCTGGATTTCTGAACGGTATTCTGTTAGATAACAAGAAAATCTTATGTTTTAATTGTAAGGATATTTTATATGCTATAGTCAAAGAAGAAAGATTGGAAGATGAGAATTGAAGAAGTAATACACCAAATCAAAATGTAAAAACACTTTTCAAAACTTCAAAATAGGTCATGCCAATAATTTGGCATGACCTATTTTGCCCGATGAACAGTCAGATTGACCTTGTTGGTTTCGGCACATGAACGTTGAGAGATGCACAGGCCGGTCGTTTGCATCGAAAGCGATCTTTAATATTCTAAATAAATTGGCGCCAATATCACATTCTAAAAATTTAGCATAGTTTTTTGTTGCACCAATCACGTCTATAATTTTATCGTTACTGACTATTTCTGTATGGTAATCTACCATAAGGATTTTATAAGTTGATTCATCCCTTGCAATCTTCTTTTCTAAATCCGGAAAACGAATTAACGAATAATGAGCAGTATCGTAGAAAAGCGGACGATCATTTACATACATGAGCCGCTCAAGTTCGAGAATGGGACTTCCTTCATCAATGAGGAGATGACCTGCAACATCTTTTGGCTGGTATGACCTCACTTCTTAAAATCCGAGAATTAGGTATCATCCAGAAATCCCCTCCTCCCCATAGTTTCCACCATATCCGCTTCGAGTACACCGCATTGATAAATTTGAATAACATCATAGGCAAGTGAACCATTTTCACCTAAAGTTGCCACCACAATTTTAGATCCTTGATTTTTTACAAAAAAGTTAGGAGAAACAGCGTGCCTTCGTAAATCGATAGCAGGAAGCCTGGAGTTAAAGATCCGATTTTTGTTTCACTTTTACATAAAGTGAGTCTTATATTGGTGATTATTGTTCGAAATATGATATACATGTAGAATGGATGTTAAACTGGGGAATTTCCTAAACAAAAGAATGTATCCTGAAATATTGTCAAGTGAGTGGTTAATAAAGAATAAACACCTCAAAAAAGCCGTAAATTGAGGTGAATCTCCTTAAGATGGTGTATATTATTGGAAAATATAGATTGGTTTACACTAATACTTCGTGAGCCGAATTAGTTTTTATAATTTTTAAACATAGCAGGTAGTAAAATTTGTACTACCCTATCGGAAAGGAAGTGCCCTAATAATGAATCACGACAAAACAGCGATCACTAAAATTCGTACAGGCCCCATGTTTGCGGTGATGCTGGCTGGTGCTCTGGTCGCTTTCTTAAATCAGACTTTAATCAATATCGCATTGCCTCAATTAATGACTCATTTTGAAATATCGGCTGCAACAGCTAATTGGCTTACTACTATCTTCTTATTGGTCAATGGGATTGTCATCCCGATTACTGCTTTCTTAATGGAACGGTTTAATACAAGACAATTATATCTTGCTTCGATGGGACTCTTTGCATTAGGAACTTTTTTATGTGGAATTGCCCCCAGCTTCTCCGTCTTATTGATCGGACGTGTGGTTCAAGCTGCAGGTGCGGGGATTTTATTCCCTTTGATTACAAATGTAATTTTCACGTTATTTCCACCTAACAGACGCGGCTTCGCAATGGGTATATTTGGTATCGCAATGAATTTTGCACCAGCTGTGGGACCGACGTTATCAGGATGGATTATACAAAACTATTCTTGGCGGGTTCTGTTCTTTATCATTTTCCCATTTGCCCTGCTTGACTTCATCTTTGCCATTTTCATCATTAAAAAAGTGGGGAAAACGAGCCGGCCTAAACTCGATAAAATGGGTGTAATTCTATCCACTATCGGATTCGGAGGAGTTCTATATGGATTTGCTACAGGTGGAACCAAGGGCTGGGGCAGTCCTGAAGTACTGACGATGTTCCTTGTTGGAGGAATCAGTTTAGCTTTATTTGTCTGGAGGCAATTTACTGTATCTCATCCTATTTTGGAATTTAGAATTTTTCGGTATCGGATGTTCACTTTAACGACAATCATTAACGTCATCGCAACTATGGGAATGTTCTCAGGAATGATCATCATGCCAATCTATATGCAGAATATCCGTGGGTTTACTCCGATGGAATCCGGTCTCATGCTATTGCCTGGCGGGATTTTAATGGGAATCATGTCTCCTATCACAGGTAAGCTGTTTGATCGATTTGGTGCGAGATGGCTTGCGGTGAGCGGACTTGCCATCACTATCATTACAACCTATCTTTTAACTCGGCTTGAAACAGATACGTCTTATTCTTATGTAGTGTGGGTATATACTATTAGAATGTTCGGAATGTCGATACTGATGATGCCTATCTTTACAGCTGGATTAAATGAATTAGCACTTAGCCTAAATAAATATGGAACAGCAATGGTCAATACATTGAGAATGGTAGCAGGTGCTGTTGGCATGGCATTCTTTGTTTCCATCATGACAAATCAGGGAACGAAACATGTTCAGGAAATCTTATCTCAAAGGAACATTTCACCAGATAATACATCACAAATGGCCATGGCCATTAAACAAGGCAGCGTAATGGGAGTGGATGATGCATTCATGATAGCAACAGGTTTGACCATTATTGCATTCATACTCGCCTTTTATATACGGCAAACTTCACCACAAGAAGATACCATTACAAATCGCCTATCCAAAAAAACATCTTGAATAAACAAGGCTAAATTAAACTTATTTTCCAAGGTATAAAAAATTCTTATTTTAAACTGACTTTCCCCATGAAGACATATAAATGGCAAAAATAAGAGACACTTTTAATGAGTGTCTCTTTTTTAGGCCCTAATTACTGCATGGCCACAAGGAGACGGCCTTTATTAAATCCTGCTGCACTCAGCAAAATTTCAGAATATCATCTGAAGAACAAAGCCAACAATACACAAATGGCAATCATAATTTCCAATCAGCTAAGTATATATTTAGATTCCTCTTATATATTTTAAGGTAATGATTTGGACAAGGGGAATGCTTTTATGAAAAAGTTTGTTACTCTGCTTTTTTCAAGTTTTTGCATTGGAATTGGTCTTAACCTGTTTATAATCCCCATTCATCTATCCCAACAATAAGAAAAAATTCAATTAAGAAATTTCCCTTTTATATTATACCTATCTACTTATGTGTCCAGTTTAAGTGAATTTTACTATTTAAATAATTTGACTATCTTCTAAATTTTTGACATTTCTTCTCCATATATTCTCCATCTGTTCAAGAGTCTTGCCTTTGGTTTCAGGAACCATTTTCCAAACAAATAAGGCAGAAAGCACGCTCATTGAACCATAGAAACCGTATGTTAGTCCCCCACTATATTCCATCATCATAGGATATGTAGAAGAAATAAAATAGTTAGCCGCCCATTGGGCAGCTACAGCAATAGCTACAGCCCGACCTCGAATTTTATTAGGGAAAATCTCTGAAATTAGCACCCAGCAGATTGGACCCCACGACATCATAAATGAAGCTGTATAAATAATGATAAACACAAGCGTCCCTATTCCAATAATATTAGAAAAAGCCATGCTTGCTACACCAAACATTCCAATTGCCATTCCAATAGAACCTACTATTAATAAAGGCTTTCTTCCCCATCGATCAACTGTTAAAATCGCGATAACTGTAAAGATAACATTTACTAATCCCATAATTATGGTTTGCAGCATAGAAGAATCTTTAGCTGCTCCCATGCTTTCAAAGATACGGGGAGCGTAATATAAGGCTACATTTATACCTACAAATTGTTGAAATACAGAAAGCAGTACACCTACAATAATAACTAATTTTCCATAAGCGAATAATTTTTCAGAAGAAATATTTATAGTAGTCGTTTGTTTAATATCACCCAGAATCGCTTTCGCTTCTGAAGATCCATTAATTTTTGTAAGTATAGCTAAAGCTTTTTGATCTTGATTTTGTATTGCCAAATAGCGAGGTGTTTCAGGAACTAAAAACAAAAGTACAGCAAAGAGTAAAGCTGGTATAGCTCCTGAAGCAAACATGTATCTCCACCCTACATCATTTATCCATTCTAACGTTTCACCATTTGCAATACCCCAGTTTACAAAGTAAACGACTAACATACCAAAAATAATCATAAACTGATTAAATGATACCAATCTGCCGCGAATATCTGCCGGAGCAATTTCTCCTATATAGATTGGACAAATAGCTGACGCTAATCCAACACCAATTCCCCCTATAATTCGGTAAAAGTTAAAGGCTAGTAATAAAGAAAGTGTTGGTTCACCTTTTGTAAAAAATAAAAATTCAGGATAAGAAGCACCTAATGCTGATACTATAAAAAGAATCGCTGCAAGTATAAGTGATTTTTTACGTCCTATTCTTGATCCAAAATAGCCGGATATTAATCCTCCGATAATACATCCTATTAAAGCACTTGATACGGTGACGCCATGTGCCAAAGAGCCTAACCCTAAGCTATCGATAAAATAAACCTTTAATGATTTTTCTGCTCCAGATATTACAGCTGTATCATATCCAAATAGTAACCCTCCAATTGCGGCCACTAAGGTAATAGAAAAGATATATAATGAGTTTCGTTTTTGCTTCATGTTTTACTAAAAACAGTTAAGAATGACTGGCTAGGTGAAAGTCTATTTATTATAACAGCGCATACTTTTGGTTACGCTTTCAAAATTAATAAACAAGAAGGAACTCTCTTCCCTCACCCATTCTACTAACTGCTTTTATCCTCCCTTCCATTATAGATTTTCATTTCACTAAAACAACATTAAACCAATAAAAACCAAAGGTTTTTAATCGACGGTAAAAGTAAAACGAGTTTTAGAATGATACTCTTTATCTTTTTCTAATAAAATAGAAGGTAATTGCTGATTATGAATGGCATTTGGCGGATGTTGAGTTTCGAGACATAAGCCAAGGTGTTTTTGACAAGGAATTCCTCTAATTCGAAAAGTATCTTCTAGCATATTTCCCGTATATAAAACAACATATGGCTCATCTGTTTCCACTATCATTTTCCGTCCGTTAGAAGGATGAACCAAACAAATTTCTTTTTGATGATTTTCACTTAATAAGAATGGATGGTCATACCCATTTCCAACTATTTCATTTTGTTGATGTGTGGATTTTGCTCCTTCAATAATTCGCTTTCCTGTTCTAAAATCAAAAGGTGTATGTTCAGCGTCTATTAAATTGCCTGTAGGCAGTAAGGACTGATCAAGCTCTAAAAACTTATCACTTTTCATAGTTAATTCATGCTGTAAGATATCTTCTTTTAAATTGCCACTCAGATTAAAGTAAGTATGATTGGTTAAATTTAATAACGTATTTTTATCTGAAATACCATGATAGGTTATTATAAGTTCATTATTATTAGTGAGAGTGTAAACGACACTTACCTCAAGATTTCCAGGATAACCAGCTTCTCCATCAGGACTCATATAAGTAAATGTCACACTAGCCTCATCTACACTCTCACTAGTAGAGGATTTCCAGACCACGTTATGGAATCCATCAGGTCCACCGTGTAAATGAGTTCTCCCTTCATTCTCAGGGAGGAGGTATGTAAACCCTTCTATATCAACGCTTGGTGGATTAACTCTCCCTGCCACTCGACCGATTACTGCACCAAAATAAGGGGAATAATGTAAATAATCTTCTACAGAATCAAACCCTAACACGATATTTTCTATATTCCCTTCTTTGTCAGGTACATCGATTCTAGTAATCGTACATCCAAAATCAATACAGGTTACTTTTATGCTTTGATTGTTCATGATTGTAAAAGACTTTATCAGTTCTCTATTTATTTCACCGAAAATTCCCTCTTCTATTTTCATGTTAATCTCCTTTTCGAAGAAAGGGATGCATGATTCAAATGCAACCTGTTACTTTCTGCTAAATTGATTCAGCTTTTTACTTAAGTCTTTTGTTTGGGAATATACCTCTTTATATAAAGCATAAAGTTGTTCATACACTGGAACATTTTCTAAATTAGGATGATATGTTTTGGAAGAAGCAATGAATAAATCTGCGCATTCTTCTAATGAGTTGTACCACCCACAACCATAAGCGGCTAACATGGCTGCCCCTAGCGCCGGTCCTTGCTCAGTAGATAGCTTTATAATTTTTGTGTTAAAAACGTCTGCTTGAATCTGAAGCCAACTATCGTTTTTTGCTCCCCCGCCAATTGATACAATAGACGTAATTTCTTTTCCATTTTCTCGAAAAATTTCAATTGATTCATTTAATGAGAAGGTAATCCCTTCAATAACTGCCCTTGTAAAATCCCTTTTTTTATGGGAAGCATCCATTCCTATAAAGCTTCCACGTATAGTAGCATCTGCATGTGGTGTTCGTTCCCCAACTAAGTATGGAGTAAATAAAAGCCCATTTGAGCCTATTGGAACATTGTTTATATCAGACAGTAATTCTTCAAATGACTCATTTTCAGCAAAATTATCTCTAAACCAACTTAAACTGTGGCCAGCAGATAATGTAACTCCCATCGTATAAAAAGCATTTTCTTTTCCATGATTGAAATAATGCACTTTCCCAGCAAAGTCTCTATCATTTCGCTCCTCATAAGAAAGTACGACACCAGATGTTCCGATGCTGCATAACGTTTCTCCTGATGATAGAATGCCAGCTCCAATTGCTCCACAAGCATTATCTGCTCCACCCGCAAATACCTTAGTCGATAATGGTATCCCAGATTTTTGAGAGAATTCTTCATTAATTGTTCCCACGCATTCACTCGATTCCACTAGCGATGGGCAAATGCTGATATCAATGCCCACTAATTGACAAAGCTCTTCGCTCCATTTTTTCTCACTCACGTTCAACAATAATGTACCGGCAGCATCTGAATATTCACTATGAATAAAGCCAGTCATTTTGAAGCGTAAATAGTCTTTAGGCAGCATAAATACAGCTACTTGATCAAATATCTCTGGTTCATGCTCTTTAACCCATAGCAGCTTAGGTAGTGTAAACCCTTCCAAAGCTTGATTTTTTGTTATTTCTAAAAGACGCTTTTCTCCAATCATTTCATTTAGCTGATGACATTGTGCTGTCGTCCTTGTATCGTTCCATAAAATAGAATGACGTAAAAGATTATGATTCTTATCCAACAGTACTAGACCGTGCATTTGTCCAGAATAACTAATTCCTTCTATATCTTCTGGTCTTACATCGGATTTGGAGATTAACTCATTTAAAGCACTAGCAGTCTGCTGAATCCACTCCTCTGGGTTTTGTTCACTATATCCTGTTTTTTCATGCAGAAGAGGGTAATTTTTAGAAGCTTCTGCACAGATCTCACCTTTCGTATTAACTAAAACAGTTTTGACAGCACTCGTTCCTAGATCAATTCCTATAATAAATTTCATCTTGATTCCTCCACTTTTATAAAAGAGAGCAGAAATTGTTTCTACTCTCTTTTATCCATTAAACTTCTAAAATATATTGATTTAAGATGGCTTTTAATCGTTCCTGTCTTCCTGACTTATTCGTAATGTTTGGATTTTGTAATGCATACTGCTCTAGTGTATGGAAGTTGGCTCTTCCTTCAACAATCTCAAGACCAATTCCTTCTTTGAAACTGCTGTAGCGTTCATCAATGATGTTTTCAAGAACACGATCTTCTAATAATTTATGAGCCACTTTTAAACCTCTAGCGAACGCATCCATCCCTGCCACATGAGCATATACTAAATCTTCCTGTTCAAAGGAACCTCTGCGCACTTTAGCATCAAAATTTAATCCTCCACTACCTAATCCTCCATTTTGTAGGATCTCATACATTGCTAAAGTTGTAGAATATAAATCTGTTGGGAACTCATCGGTATCCCATCCTAAAAGAGGATCACCTTGGTTTGCATCCACTGATCCTAAGAAGCCCTGAACTCTGGCTACGCGTAATTCATGTTCAAACGTATGCCCAGCTAAAGTAGCATGGTTAGCTTCAAGGTTTAGTTTAAAATGGTTATCTAATCCGTATTGTCTTAGGAACGAAATGGTCGTAGCTGCATCGGTATCATACTGATGCGTTGTTGGTTCCTTTGGTTTTGGCTCAATTAAGAATTGACCTATAAATCCAATTTCCTTAGCATAATCTACAGCCATATGCATAAATCTAGCCAAGTTATCTAACTCTAACTTTAAGTTTGTATTGAGCAGTGTTTCATAGCCTTCACGGCCGCCCCAGAACACATAGTTTTCTGCTCCTAATTCTTTTGCCGTTTCAAGCCCTTTCTTTACTTGAGCTGCTGCATAAGCAAATACATCTGCATTACAAGAAGTAGCTGCACCGTGAACGAAGCGAGGATTTGTAAACATATTAGCTGTGTTCCACAATAACTTTACGTTACTTGTTTTCATATACTCTTGAATCATGCTAACGATTACATCAAGATTTTTATTTGTTTCTTTTAATGTGCTTCCTTCAGGTGCGATGTCTCGGTCATGAAACGCAAAGAAAGGAACCTCTAATTTTTCAAAAAGTTGAAAAGCTGCCTCTACTCTAGCTTTTGCTAAGTCCATTCCATCATATTTATTCCATGATCTTTGCATCGTAGCTGCACCAAAAGGATCTGTCCCATCAGCTGTAAATGTATGCCAGTAAGCAACTGAGAAACGTAGTTGTTCCTTCATTGTTTTACCGCCTACCACTTCTTCTGGGTTGTAGTATTTAAAAGCTAAAGGATTTTTAGAATCTTTTCCCTCATATGAGACTTTGTTTACGCTTTCAAAATAATTAATTTTATTAGTATCAGTTTGAATCATGTGTTACTTCCCCCTTTTATTTAAGTGAAAAACTTTCTAAATTGATATTTTTAAAAATATCAATTTAGAAAGTTTGTTGCGTCAATAAACTAACTTTATTTCATGATATACAAAATAAATATTTATTTCAATGTTTTTTTTAGAAAATTTAGTTATAATATGAAATATACTATTACTACAAAAGTTTTTTGTTAAAAATAAAAAAACACTTAGTTCAATGGTAAAACAAAGGAGCGATTATCATTCCGATAGCAGATCAAGCTTTAGTAAAGAAAATGAATCAAAAGTTGATATTAAATGAAATTTTAAAAAACTCTCCAATCTCAAGAGCAACCCTTTCTGAGATTACAGGGTTAAATAAATCTACTGTTTCTTCCCAAGTAAATACATTACTTGAAAAAGATTTTATTTTTGAAATTGGAGCAGGACAATCTAGAGGTGGCAGAAGACCGGTGATGCTTATTTTTAATAAAAATGCGGGCTATTCAATAGGCATCGATATAGGTGTTGATTACCTTAATGGAATTCTAACCGATTTAGAAGGCAATATTATCCTTGAAAAGGCTTCTGACTTGTCTAGTCCTTCAGCTGGTGAAGTGAAAGAAATTCTGTTTGCACTTATTCATGATTTTATAATTCATATGCCCGACTCTCCTTACGGTTTGGTGGGAATAGGTATTTGTGTACCAGGTCTTGTGGATAGCAATCAAAAAATTATTTTTATGCCCAACTTGGAATGGTATATTGAAGATTTGCAACTCTTAATTGAAAGCGAGTTCAATGTACCTGTTTTTGTTGAAAATGAGGCTAATGCAGGCGCATGCGGTGAAAAAGTGTTTGGGGTTAATAAAAACTATGAAAACATCATTTACATCAGTATTAACATAGGAATCGGAGTCGGGATTATTATTAATAATGAATTATATAAAGGAGTAAATGGCTTTTCTGGAGAAATGGGTCATATGACGATAGATTTTAACGGTCCCAAATGCAGCTGTGGAAACCGAGGCTGCTGGGAATTATATGCTTCAGAAAAAGCATTACTGGATTCTTTTTCTATAGACGAAAAGATTATGTTACGAAAAGAAATTGTTGAACGTGCAAACAAAAATGATGTAGCCGTCTTAAATGCACTCCAGAACTTTGGCTTCCACGTCAGTATTGGCTTAACTAATATTCTCAATACATTTGACGCACAGGCTATTATTCTGAGAAATAACATTATCGAATCTCACCCGATTGTGTTAAATACCATTAAGAATGAGATTTCTTCTAGGGTAAATTCTCATTTAGAAAGTACGTGTCAACTATTGCCCTCTTCATTAGGAAGAAATGCACCTGCATTAGGAGCTGTTTCAATTGTGATCGATCATTTTTTAAATGTTACTTCAAGCTAATTTATATCAGAGTATAGATGATAGATGTCTGAATATCATCCTAAAGGTAACAGGAGGGGTCTTTCTCAACCAAGAGTAAAGACCTCTCTTGTTTGTTTTCGTCCCTACATCTATGAAAGGATAATTGTATTAAATGAGCTAGGTTCTAAGATAAAACAATAACTGTATATCCACCTGGATTTCTAAAAGCAACCGTATTTCCAGTCCAAGATCCTTGAGCTTCTATTCTTACGGCTCCCTTTTTAATGAAATGAGAAAAATGTTTCATTACATAAAATTCTGGATTTTTATGTGTAATTTTAAATGCAAGAATAAGAGACACTTTTAATGAGTGTCTCTTATTTTTGCCCAAATTACTTCATGGCCTTAAGGAGAAGTAAAAGCTAAACCAAGGATGGCATTAAAGAAATAAGACTTATCGTATAGAAGAGATAGAAGTAATTGTTATTTTTATTATAGATTTACTCATAATAATTGGGGGAATTATTATATTGAAAGACTTAAAGTTAATGTATTCCATCATCACGATTGCCTGTGTCGGGATATGCGTTATTTTAATCAATTCTTTTAAGTCAATAAACTATTTTATAAGATAAAGCCTTACCTAAAAGTGCTGCAACATGGTCAAATACAGTGTTCGCAATTTTACACTATATCTACCAACACTTTCAAGGATAAAAGCAGCAAAGCCAGGAGGCTTGGCAGATTTTCGCACGTTTTGTCGTGATTTCGCGCTTTACTCGTGAATTTTGCTGTTTTACCCGTGATTTCAGCCTATTTACTCGTGAATTCGTGCTGCACCCCATGAATTCGGCTGTTTACTTGTGGGAGCGGATTTCTGAAATCAAACTGCAGGCAAACTCGCTTTAATTCAAGTTAGTTTAAAGTCTGAGCGATTCTTATTAAAGAATCGCTCAGACTTTAGACGTGCAATAATTTTTTATAGAATGCATTTATAAAAGGAAAGTGGAATATGATTAAAATGTCAATCTAAGGGAGGGAATGAGAATAAATGAAAAAAATAAAAATTATATATTGGATTTTCACAGGGCTTTTGGTGGCACTAATGGTTTTGGGTTCTATTCCAGATATAATGTCTGTTCCCGATGCAGTCGCTTTATTTAATCATTTAGGTTATCCTACCTACCTCCTACCCTTTATTGGAATTGCCAAATTATTAGGTGTCGTGGCAATACTTATTCCAGGTTTTCCGAGAATTAAGGAATGGGCTTATGCCGGATTTGTATTTGATTTGACGGGTGCTATGTATTCAAGCATATCAGTGGGCGACCCTGCCAGTGGATGGCTGCTTTTCATTATCGGATATATTTTGATAGCCGGCTCTTATATTTACCATCATAAAATATTAAAATCCGCTACATCGAGCACTTCATTGAGCAATAAGGATAACTTAACAACATAAATTGGCAAAGAAAAAACACCGATGATCGGTGCTTTTTCTTTTGGTTAAAAAGATGAGGGAATGATATATCATTACAACTTCTATTTATTCTCTAAATACAAGTTGTAGAAATAAAATTATAAGAGTCCCAATAGGGTTTTCCTTATTGGGACTCTTTTTTTAGAACATTAGCTAATTAATTTAATTGTTTTGAAGCCAAAAAAGCGACAAGTATATAGCGTTCAGGTGCTGCCCCGATATAATCAAAGGGATAACAGGTACTTACGGTTAGCGTTGCCCGTGGCTTTGGTACGATTACGGTACGATCATCCTCATCCACAATTCGAACTTTGCTGACTTTGTATGTGAACTCTCCTGCCGATGTTCTTACAATCAACAAATCTCCTTCGCCAACCTGCCCGAGCTTACGGAATACCGTATCTCTATGACCAGAAAGAACGGAATTGTCATTTTCACCTGGCAGCACACTTCCTGCAAAGTGACCAACGCCTTTTTCCAATTCATCCTCATTTGTCCCATGGAAAATAGGGAGTTTTGCTTTTAGTTTGGGTATATACAGTTCCCCGATTTCCTCACCCGTATTAGGGCGTACAGGATATAGCTCTTTCTTTGTTGTTTTATTACTTGGTGGTTTATTATTTAGTGGTTTCTGTGCTGCTGTTTCATTTACTTGGCTACTTGGAGCATGAGTCTTGTAAAGAAAGTAGCCTTTTGCAAACTTATAAACATTGGATGTTGAAAACCAAACCCCAAATAAAATGATGGCAATTGTACAAGAAAGCAGTAGCAACCGCCTTTTCTTTAATTGTTTCATATTAAGCTTTCCTAATTTTTCGATACATCAAACTTCCGAACAAGATAATGCATAGTCCTAAAAGAGCATTAGGGATATAATCGGAAGCGGTGTTTGGCAGTTTAGCCCCTTTTACCGTTTGATGTTCCGTTTTAGTATGAGTGCTGATCTTTTGTTTTACTGGTTTAGCAACTGGTGCCTTTTCAATGGTTTTTTGCACCTCTTTTGCCGATTCCTTTATTTGCCCGCCTGCGTTAGTAAGAGTGTCAGAATCGACCATATCACCTGTTATTAAAAGATCAGCCAAGAACTTCCCTTCAGTATTGTATATCGCTATTTTCAGGTTAGCACCTTTCAGTTCTTCCAATTTCATTAAATCCAAAAGGGATACAGGTGATTCCGAGCCACTTTTCACAAGGGAATAGGATACATTAAGCTTAAAGATGGAAAGTAATTCTTCATAGATTGATGCCATTTCAGCTATCTGTTCAGCTGTAAGCTCGGTTGCTACATCAAATTCCTCGAAAGCCATCATCCGGTTGCCCAATTCTTCAAGTCGCTTGACTGTTTCCGGATTGGAAAGGTGGTCTTCCAAAGACATTAAGTGGTCTTCAAGCCGCTGTAATTCTTCTTCCGTTAGACCGAGTTCTTCCTCGAAAATAGGAAGAAGATCCTCGGCAACTTCACCATCCAACGCTCCATCAGAAAGGTTCCAAACAGTTTCTTCAAGATTATCTATGTATATATAATCGTTAATATCTTCTCCATTTTCTTCTAACATTTGGAGCAAGGCTTGTTTATCCATTCCATAATTCTCATTGAAATAATCTAAGTTGCTTAGATCTGCCTTTATGACGTCACCTAAGAATTCGCTAAGCTCTTCGACAGATTCAAATTCTTCCGTGCTAAAATCATAGAGTTCCAATGACGCTTCAATATCTTCTTTTGTTACTTCGAAGCCTCTTTCCTTACTAACCTTGGCTAAATAATTGACTAATTCTTTGTCAAAGTTTGGATCACGTTCAAAATCGCCCTCTTCTGTATAGAAATAAACAGCTTCATCGAGGTCCCAGATAAAGATATAATCATCTAGTTCTTCGCCATTTTCGCGCATTAGTTTAATTAGGCTCTCATTAGTTAGATTATAATCCTCATAAATGGTATCTAAATTACTTAAATCTGCTTTAATAACTTCGCCCAAGGCATCTTTAAGATCATCAATAGATTCAAAGTTATTAATACTTTCATCGTAAAAAGAAAGAGATGTTTCAATATCATCCTTCGTCACTTCAAAACCCCTGACAAGGCTTATCTCTTTTAAATACTTTGTAAGTTCTTGCTCAAAATTTTTGCTTGGTGCTGCCGATGCTAATTGCGGGAATAAGCTAATTAACAACGTAAATGAAACTAAAATGGTCCACAGTTTTTTCATACTTTTCTCCTATTCATAACATTTCATATGTTTCTAGAAAATTATAATGTAATAACAATAATTTAACAATGAAGTTATTTTTTCCAATAAGGCAAAATTACTATTTTACTTACTTTGCTAAGTATCTTTTTAACAGCATATACATCTGTTTGTGGTAATAAAGACGTGTTTCTTCCTATTAATATACCGATTACAAAAAGAGGGAATTATAACTCCCGCTCATTATATGTTCATATATAAGTCTGTGATGTTTTTTTTGTAAAAATAGTAACTTCACTGTAATGGTTACATCCATTCCAAACTAAAAAAACGCAAATCCTTACGTTTCAAGTGTTTGCGTCTTGATTGATTTCATTCAATCCAGATAGCTCTAACTTATTAAATTTCACTGTTTCCTTCACTAATCATAACTTCAACATCTATCTCCATTAGCATTTCAGCATTGCAAAACAACTTACTATTTGGCCCGTACTGCAAGGATAAACATCTTTACAATTTAACTCTAATGCCTTTTACCATAAAAGACTAGCTGTTCCTTCCTGTTCTTTCATTTTAAATCCACGTCAACGTTGTATCATGCTGAACAACCGGGTGCTTTTATTGAATAAAAAGGAGAATACATATTAGACGCTTATATTATGTATTCTCCTTTTACTTCTTGTTAAACAACGCACCATTATAGTGGATTAGACTTTAGAATATTAATCCAATTGCATTTTTTAAAACTTTCGGTGCCTTTTTAATTCCTTCTGTTCCAATAAAACTGCTCGCACTCGCTATTATTACGCTTGAAGAAATGAATTTGACCACATAAAAAATTCCTGATCCAATAATTAGATCTAGGATTAAGAACCTTTTAATTGTTGAGCCTTTTATTATATAAATAACGATTTGGTTGTTTTTCTTCCTACTCAGTATTGTCACACCCTTATCTTTTTCTAAAGGGTATGACAAAGAGAGGTTGTCATATTCTTCTGCATCATGTCTTTCTTAATAAAACTGCTTTCTGTTAGTATCTGACATAACAAGCTTCTGAGGAGGCCGTTTTTGATTTAACTTACTTTCCTGTTTGGATGCTTTGACTAACAATTTGGCTCAAAGCCTTGTTTATTGGTGTAGAAGGGCGACAAAGTAATATTTCTAAATCGTTGCTCTCTATCTCTAATTCACCATCTCGAATGCTTTTTTGCATGTTTACGAACATAGGAAGAAAGGATTCTGGTACCCCAGCACCTTTCATAATATCGGCATAGGTAGCATCATCCACTAGTTGCACAGGTACTTCTTTACCTAACACAGTTCCAAGAGCAGATGCTAATTCCTCTTGAGTCATAAGCTTGCCGGAAAGTTCGTAAACAGTATTCTCGTGTCCATTCCCAGTTAAAACGGTTGCTGCTGCCTCTGCATAATCTTGTTGAAGTGCCCAACCTACTTTTCCTGTACCTGCTGATGTAATCCAAGGTTCTCCTGCCATCACACCATGTATACTTCCAATTTCATTTTCCAAATACCAATTGTTTCGTAAAAACGAGTATGGAATACCTGTTTTCAAAATAGCTTCTTCTCTAGCTCCATGAGTTGGGGCAAGGAATAAATTACTTTCACTTGCATTTGTTACACTAGTATAAGCAATAAATTTAACTTGATTACGTTGAGCAGCAGCTACAGCATTAGCATGCTGTCTAATTACTGTTTCATCATCTCCAACTGTAGATATAATTAAAAGCCGATCAATTCCTGAAAAAGCAGAATCTAATGTTTCTGGTTGATCAAAATCTCCATGTCGAACTTCTACTCCGTGAGCTCGTAATCCTTCGGCTTTTTTTAGATTTCGAACACTAACAGCTAATTGACTTGCCGGTACAGTTTTTAATAACGTTTCTACAACTTTTGAGCCTAATTTACCTGTTGCACCAGTAACTAATATTTTCATCTTTTTCCTCCGATTAATTTTTTGTATTAGAAAGTCGATCATAGCAATCTTAATAATTCGATCAATAAAGTAAAAAAACTTTTTAAAGTGAGTTTATTGATAGCCCCCTTCATTTTCCAGAAATATACGTGTACTTGTTGAATTATTTAGTACAGGTATATACTATATCCACAGTCACAATAATAAAAGTAGGCATTTTTTTATGACATAGTCACAAAAATAGTACCATTATGAGAGAGAGGGAAAATACAATCAATGGCTCGATTTAATTTTCAAGGAGAACCGCCTCCTGAAGAACAAGAAGAAGTATGCTCTTTGACACTTACTCAAAATGTAATTGCCGGAAGATGGAAGATTGTTATTTTATGGTATCTAAGTAGACAAACAAGAAGATTTAACGAACTTCAAAGGTTGTTACCGGGCATTTCAAAAGGAATATTGACAAGACAACTGAGAGAATTGGAAGAGGATGGAATGGTTCACAGAGAAGTGTATAAAGAAGTTCCTCCTAAAGTAGAATACTCGCTAACACCTCAAGGGAAAAACTTTATCCCAGTACTGGACATTATGGGAGAGTGGGGAAAAAACTATATGGAAAAAAAACAAAGCGAACAAAACTACTCCACTCAAGTTAATAAAAAAGAGTTCTAGTATAACCTTGAATTATATCCCGGATAACGGACACACATAAAAAAGTGTCCATTATCCGGATTTTTTATGTTTCGAAACGTTTAATGTGTATCGACAGGGAATTTTAATAAAGATGGCTTTTACGTGGACCCTCCCCTATAATTAGTCTGATAATCTACATAAGGAGACAACAATGTATATTTGGATTATTAACAAACTCGTCATGGCGTTACAGGCAGGAACAATAACTGGCAAACAAAAGAAAAGATACCGGATAACTTTTTGGGTACTAGTTGCTCTTACAGTGTTTTCACTGCCTGGAGTTTATAACTCTTCATCTATGAATGGATATGATGTTATTGATCTAATTTTATTTATTATTATCAATGTGATTGCCATCTATCTTTTGTCGGTATTTATAGAAAGAGAAGTAGGAAAGAATTAGATTTCTTCTTGCCCTTTTTTGGCTTAATGATTCCACTGTTTTTACGTAACAGCTTATGGACCATACTTTTAACTATCATTGGCTCTATTTATATTGTCGTATTTGCCCCTTATCATTCACTTGAGGAAACTAATATTATCGATGTAAGTATTAATGCTATAGTCGAAATTGTCATGAACATTATGTTTGTTCATTACTTTAAGAAGATATATAACTAGGAAGCACCTATTTTGGTGCTTTTTAATTTGATTTCACAATTTCACTTCCTCCTAACAGCTTCATTCATACCTTATAGGTATCACGTTTCATTCCAATTAATTAAACAAACGAGAATTAAAAATGAAAAAATTTTGCCTCTTATCCGGTTCTTAGTACTAATCTCTTTTTCTCCTAATAAACTTAATAAACTAACTATTTAGGAGGCGTGCAATGTTTAATCAAAAACTGGATAGTAATAGTCCACTTATTTGTAAAATTAATGACGTCACTTACCAAAAGTACCATCTATTTAAGAAAGCATATGAGCGAGAAGTATTCATCATTAAAGATTACGGTGATGACCGCGGTATCACCAATAAAAGTATTGCGTTATTCGAAGCAGTTAAAGATCATTTTGACCGTTTTAAAATTGCAAAAATTGTTAAAGAAATTAATAAAGATAATATTTTGCTCCATAGCGATCTCATCCTTATAGATAAAAAAGGAAATGAGCTACACCTATCTGGTTGTAGTTGCGGGTATCCTGGACCTGGTTCACATGGAACAGTTGAAATTTTAAATAAGGCTGGATTCGAGATAGATAGAAGGTTTGTATTTTGTTCAAAAGGATTCACTCTTTTTCATCCAATTGAAGAAAAAGAACTTTATGGCGAACGTTTATAAGTTATCTACACTCACTACCTACCCTCATACTCATGCAGTTAGATAGAAGCCGTAAAGCATGAAATATATACAAGAGCGCTATGACACGGTAGGATACATACAGAAGCAGATATCTATTGCTCGCGTGTCAAAGGTACTCGAAGAAAAAAGTGTAGATGGTCATTTAAATACATGGATAATGCTCATTTAATATGGGGAAGTATGAAATGTGGCAAAATAGCTGGTTCCCTTTCATTATATAATAAATAATAAAAGCCTTGGTAACTGAGAAATCAGTAATACCAAGGCTTTAAAGCTATTAATACATTGACGTTAATCCGAAAGCTTTATTAATCTAATCTGTTTATAGTAAATTTCAGATGTTTATTTCCCATTAAATCTCGGATAAATAACAAGTGGATTATTCCTCATTACATTCTGCGAGACCCATTACTTACAGAAACTGTTATTCCTCAAGCATGCCCTTCACTCGCTTTACTTTGTCTTCCATCTTGCGTTCTTTATCACGACGGTCATCGATTCGGATATTCGTACAAACTCTAGCAAGACCTTTTTCAAAAGGTACTTCGTGCATCGCTTGGATCACTTCAAACAATTTAGGCAGGTCGCCTTCAATGATTGTATTCATGGGTGTCAGTTGAAAACGAATTTCTCCCTTATTTTCATATTGCTTTAATACTCTTTGAATATCTGCCACATAGCTGCTAACACTTGGAGTTTGTGTGCCGACAGGAATAACCGTTACATCAACTATTGCCATTATTATTCACCAATCCTTTTTATGTATTTCAATCAAGAAGCTTACTTACATGTATCCTATAAATAAATACAGATGTTTTTTACTATTATAACTCAAACTTCGTACCTAACGTAATTAGTATAAGTTTTGGAGCTAGTTGGCTTTTTAAACCAAAGTTTGAGATTCGTAAATCAAAGCAATTCTACTATAAAAGCCATATTATAATCCAGCAAACAAATCCACCTCTATTAACATAGAGGTGGATTTGTTTTAGATCGATTTATATATTTTTATACCTAATCTTCTCATTTATATAATCCTTATAGACTAAAACAGCAACAACAATAAAACTTAGACTTACAAACCTGAAAATCATCTCTAAACTAATCCATTCAGCTAAAATACCTAATACAAATGCGCTAACTCCAACACCAACGTCAAAACTGGAAAAAAAGGTTGCGTTGGCTGCTCCTCTTTTTTCTTCACTTACCTTTTGAACAGTCCATGTTTGTAAACATGGCATAACAGTTCCATAACCTGCCCCAAATAAAATCGCTGCAATGATAAGTTGAAGATCATTTGTCGCAAAAGACAGTATAACAAGTGAAAAAAATCCTAACACAGCTGACATAATGATAATAGACCAAGGTCCTTTTTTGTCATACCATTTTCCAGTAAACGGACGTAGTAAAGTTGCGACAGTTGCATTGATAAGGAAGAATAGAAAAATATGATCTACTTCCTTTTGTTTTCCAAAAAGAACTAAAAATGTAATAATCGCTCCAAAACCAAGTGTTGTAATAACCGTCAGTAACGCTGGGAACCATACGTCTTTTTCAAAAATCATATCCAAAAATCGAAATGGTTTCTTCTCACGCTTTACAATAGTAGGTGAATATACAAATTGAAGCGCAATTACTGCCAATAGGTTCAGTACTACTGATGACCATATTAAAATATCGAAGGAAGAAGAGTCATAGATAAGGATACCTATACTCGGTGCAATGATAGCCCCGACCGTTGTGGATATAGAAAAATACCCTATCCCTTCTCCTAAGCGTGTCTTAGGAATTAAATCCACTACTATTGTACTATTAGCTGTAGTTGATACCCCCCACGCTGCACCATGGAAAAGTCGTAACAATAGAAGAAGCCATATAATATTAAGAAAAGGATACAGTATTGTAATAATCATTAAAGCTGCACTTGCACAAATGGCAAGACTTTTCCTTTGGTTATCAATTAAATAGTAGCCTACAAAAGGTCTGATTAGAACAGCACCTATAGTAAATAATGATGTTACTAGACCAACTTGAATGGAAGATGCATTCATGCTTAACAAATAGGCTGGTAAAATAGGAAGCAACATTTCAAACCCAATAAAAACTAAAAAGTTGCTTATAAATAAAAAAAGAAATGATTTATTAAAGATTCTTTGATTTTTCATATAATTATTCCTCGCTTCTAAATTATTTTTCTAAGTTAGAAGCGTTTGGAACACTGAAACGTTTTTCAATTGTCTAAGGTTTTTAGTCAATTGACTCACCCTCTCTAAACCCCTTAAAAATTTATCAAATAATCATATCAGAACCTACCCTATTAAACAAGTTACTTTTACACAACTTTATATTAATTAAATGACTTGATTGTCACTCTAAGGAATTAACATCCTAGTTATTGTCATTGGGTATTTATTCCAATAAAAAACATCCTCGAAAGGATGCTTTAAAGTTATAGAAACTCATCGAAAGCTAAGGTAGCATCCTATAAATACTTCTCAAGCACCCTTGTAACGAATAATCTTTTCTTTATCACCAAGGTCATTAGCAAATTCTAGATTTCCTTGAAATTCTTTTTGATACTCTAACATATTCAACATTTTTCCTTTTTAAATCAAGGCTCTTCAACCAATTCACAGCTCCCTTCCTTTTTTGCCCATTTCCCCATATTAACAACCCCATTTTTGCTTAGCTAACAATTAGGACTACCTAGTATAGGGAGTTAAAGAGGTAAAGAATTAAAAAAGGAAAATAAGGAATTAAGGGATAAGTTAAAATCATTTATGGAAAGACACATAATTATTCTAAAGAACTATTGTGGTTATATTTCATTGAAGTACGTTTGACGGGAAAAACCCTACACTTTCTAAATAAGTAAAAAGTTATTTGGAGTAATACGATTTTTTCTACTGTCAATTAAAGCAATACAGTGTGCCAATCGCTCCACCCCTGGTTTAATTTGACTCTCATTCACTTGAGAGATGCTTAATCGAACGAGATTTTCCTTTTTATGTTCTGCTAAAAACATTCTAGAGGCATCATCAACATATATATGCTGCTCGTTTAGCATATGAACTACCTGTTTTGCTTTCACATTCTCGGGCAAACTGATGGATAGATAGAATCCTGAAGTCGGTTTAGAAAAAGAAGTATTAGCTGGCAGCAATAATTCACATGCTTCTTGAAGGATTTGCATTTTATTACGATATACCTCTTTAACTTTTTTGAGATGGCTATTAAACATACCGCTTTTTAAGTAGATTTCTAGCGCACCTTGAGAAAGTGCTGAACTATTAAAGTCGGAACTAAATTTATATCGTAAAAAATTGTTAATCATTAATGCAGGAAGAACGACAGTACCAATCCTTAACCCTGGGAGAAAAATTTTCGAAAGGCTTTTAATATAAATCACTCTCCCAGAAGGATCAAAAGAAAATAAAGGATCGGATTTTGGATTTGGATCAAGGTCTCCTAATATATCATCCTCCACTATATATACATCGTATTTTTCAGCTAACTCAACGATTTTTTTCTTTTCGCTATTCGTGTAACAATGTCCAAGTGGATTGTGAAATCTCGGGATAATATAGAAAAATTTGATATCATTATTTCGAAAAATGTATTCCAGACGCTCAAGATCAATCCCCTCCATTGATAATTCAATTCCAAAAGTAGTGGCTTGATGCAGATTGATGGACTCAATGATTCCGAAATAAGTAGGCTGTTCAATTAGAATATTGCTTTTTCCATTAGGAAATGGCATAGAAATTAATAAATTTAAAGCTTGCTGCGAGCCAGATACAACGACTAATCTTTCTGTTTGAGTGAAAACCTGTAAATTTTGCAAATATTTCACCAACTGTACTCTTAGTGAATAAAGCCCTTGTTGATCAGAGTATGTAAAAAGCTCTTCTTTATAATGGTCAATTGCTTGATTCATACAATGTTGAAATTCCACATAAGGCATAACGTTTTTATCTGGACCGGCAGACAAAAAATCAATCACCTCATTTTCTTCCGTCGCTTTTTGATATTCATTCACAACATAGTAACCGCTTTTAGGAACAGAATAAATTAAATGTTCTTTTTCAAGTTCTACGTATGCTTTAATGACCGTATTTTTGCTACATGAAAAATACTCGGATAACTGACGAACAGAAGGAAGTTTACTGCCTGCAATTAGCGAACCATCTTCTAGTCGAAGCTTAATGTCTTCCATTATCTTAATATATTTCGAGTTCATATATTTGATCCCCCTCCAACTGTACCAGGACAGATAGGTAAAAAAATGGTTTGTTTTTATTGAATGTACTCATATTATGTTAATTATATCAAAACTGTTTTTAAGATAAGTGAAAAACGGTACAAATATGGTACAAAACATAAAGATTGGGGTTGGAAAAGATGCGGGGAGAAACAAGAGAAAAATTCGGATTATTTTTAGGATTAGTGGGTGTCATTTGTTTTAGCTTAACGCTCCCTTCTACAAGTATTGCCGTAGAATATTTTGGGACTACGATCGTTGGTTTAGGAAGAACAGTTGTAGCCGCTATTTTAGTAGCCGTGGTATTGATCGTTCGAAAAGAAAAACTACCTTCTCTTCGCCAATTCAAACGCCTACTTGTTGTTGCTTTTGGTGCAGTTTTAGGATTTCCTCTCCTCACTTCTTGGGCAATGGAATCCTTGCCTGTTTCTCATGGAGCTGTGGAATTAGCCCTGTTACCGTTAGCAACCGCCGGATTTGCAATATTTAGGGCAAATGAAATCCCATCTTCTAAATTCTGGATTTCAAGTATAATCAGCTCTTTAGCTGTTATTATATATGCACTTCATCTTGGATTCGGCCAATTGCAATTTGCCGATTTAGCTTTACTGGCAGCAGTGATCATACTAGGACTTAGTTACGCAGAAGGGGGGGAATTAGCGAAAGAATTAGGTAGCTGGCAAGTGATTGCTTGGGCAATTATGATCGGTGCTCCATTTTTCATTATTCCAGTTGGACTAAGCCTTACAACTGAAATGCTTCATGCCCCTTTACAAGCATGGATTAGTTTTATTTATCTCTCAGTGGTTAGTCAATTTTTAGCATATGTTGCTTGGTATAGCGGAATGGCTATGGGCGGGATAGCAAGAGTTAGTCAGATTCAATACTTACAACCATTTTTGATGATTCTATTTGCAACAGTATTTCTAGATGAATCCATCACATTTTTCACTCTTGTAATAGCAGTGATTGTTGTCTTTTCTGTTATATTAGGCAAAAATGCTCCCGTATCAAAAAACGCAGCTGTATCAGGGAAAAGCTAACTGAATGAAAGATTGACACTTTGGCAGGTTTTCCTTCTGATTTTTTCTTATCATAGAATGCTTTAAGCTTTTTGTTCCTTGAGCTTTTATGCCGCATAGTACGGCAAGATACAGAGAATGACGTAGTCTGCTCGAACCTCTTTTTGTCATACGATTAATGGTTGCCGTAAACTCACCCGATGAATGAACACTTGGATCTACTCCAGCGAAGGCAACCATTTTTTTCGGATGATTAAACCGATCGATTTCACCAATTTCAGAGATAATCGTGGCTGCGATTTTTTCTCCTATACCGCGAATCGATTGGATGATCTTAAATTCTTCCATTTCATTTGCCAGGGCCACTATACAATCTTCCAAATCAGAAAGGTGTCCCTGGTAATGAAAAAGCAACTCAATATACATTCGAAGATTGATTACATGACTTTTATACACGTTTTTTTAAAAATGGATTTCGAGATGCGGAATCCATTTTTTTTGCTTTTTCCCATGCCCATTCACCCGATCGTCTAGAACAGAACTCTATAACACTCTCTGCTAGTCTACTTTCTCCGGCAGTTAATACCGCCTCTGAAGTAGGATATTCCTTTAACATCAATAAAGAAACCTTCGAATATAGATCCCCAAAAACCTTCCGGTATTCAGGAAACACTTCACTTGATCTAAAATGGTGTGAAACTGAAGTTTAGCCTCCATATACATATTCAGACAGTTGTTCTTTCTCAGTTAACACAACTTATGATAAACTAACATTATCAGAATTTTCCAAATAACGGAACGTTCATTGTTCCGTTAAAGGGCCAGTTTAATTGAACAATGAATTGGCATGACACCTTAATTAGTGAGCTATCTACAACACGCCGCAAATGAATTTTGACCAAAAGGATTATCTATTAAAGGGATTAAATTGGAGGGAATGGAAAATGGATGTAAAGACACTTTTATTACAGCAATGGGCAAGCTGCTTAGATGAAGAAGACTGGTTTCCACCACTTGAAAAAGTGCTAGAGGATATCACTTTTGAACAGGCAATTTGGAAACCAGCTGATGGGGCAATGAATTCCATTTGGGAATTAGTTTGTCATTTACTTTTCTATGAAAAGAGATTTCTGATGCGATTTCTTGGTGAAACAGCGAATGAACCACAGGCAGAAAATAATGAATCTACATTTCGATTACCAACTGAGACGTTAGAAAATTGGAAGGAAACAAAACAAGAATACTTTTATGTTCATCGTGAACTTGGAAAAATACTAGCAAAATCAGAACATGAAGATTTGTATAGACAGGTCCCAGGAGAAGATAATTCATTAGTGCTTGAACTGAAGAGTTTAGCAATGCACGACGCATATCATATTGGGCAAATTGTATTCCTTAGTAAAATGCAAGGAGCTTGGCCAGGGAAACGCAGCTTTTAATAAAGCTTCATTAGCTTTACAGTTATTCCATTATAGGGGGCTTTAATGGAATAAGAACGGGAACGTCCAAATCGGACGTTCCCATATTTTATACCTGAAAAACATCAATACTACTTAACAAAGCCTAACGATAAAAGAGCAACTTGCTACGAATCAAATGGATAATTCCATTTTCCTTATTCAACTAAACTGCCCCGATAGCTACATAAGAAAAAGCTGCCTTAAGACAGCTCCAATCTTCAGCTAACGCACCCGTTCGTATTATAAGGTCATCCAGAAAATATTTCTGGTTGACCATTTTTTATATCGATATATGATAACCGTAGCCGGGGTAGAACGTCCGCACCCGTGGGACTTGATCCCGTCAACTAAACAGTTCGCCCCCTACTTGTAGAAACATGATTGAGGCTGGTTGGGACTATGATCTCGTATAACAAGCGAACCTATGATACTACAAGAAGGAATTGGGGTACCGGTGATTTTATACTAGGAGGAGATAATTAATAAACCCCTTACATAATAATACCCTAAATATACCATAACCTACTTCAACTATCCTGCCCCTTTAGTTCCATAAGAAAAGAGCTGCCTTAAAGACAGCTCCGACCTTCAGCTAACGCACCCGTTAGTTCATTAAGAAAAGCGATTCTGGAATATTGAAAAAAAGAGGCCATCCTTTTTGGACAGCCCCCTTTCCGCTAATTATAAAATTTCTAGTAGAGCTCGATATCATTATATTGGTCACTTCAGAATGTTACCATCTATACTTCAGAGAAGGTATCTCCAAAATGAATTGGCTTTCAATCTTTGAAAACTATGAGAATACTGCAATTTTACGTGCGATAGATTCTGTTAAACGAGATGCTACTTTTGGAACAGCCCATTTAATAATTGGTGTTAACACCGCACCAGATAATCCGCCTGCATGGATTTCCACCGTACAAGTCATTATTGTTTTACCATTAACATCTTCTGCAGTAAAGTGACCGCTTCCTGTAAAATTATCTGATAAACCTTTTAGTTCAAACTTAATATTTGAAGGTTCATTCCATTCGGTAATATCTACCTGCGCTTGTATTGTTTTTTTAATACCTTTCACACTACCTTCAAATGTCCAAATAGATTGCTTGTCATTTATGATTTCATGTTCTTTATAGGCTGGTACTGTCGTTGCCCATTTTTCGAGATCACTGACATAATCCCAAACTGCTTGTACATCTACTGGAACTACTACAGTATGCGTTCCCGTTGCCATTATGATCCCCACCTTCACTATGTATGAATTGTAACTTTACATTTCTACAGAATAATTATTACATAAAAAGCATAAACTTACATCACTAATTATGTATAGCTTTCCTTCTTCCAATCCCCCAATTATTTGTAGAATCAAAATTTTCCAATCCTCCACAATCCGGCCCTTTAATGGAATAACAGGACTGACGTTTTTAATCGACTTTAATGTCACTTAACAGTATTCCTTATGGAACTATCCTGCCCCTTTAGTGTAGTAACTAAACTGTAAACGGATTGTTACGCTAATAGCATTGTTGGAGGAGACTTCAATATATATAATTAAGACTCGTTAAGGAGTGATGAAAGATGATAAGCGTAACAGTAGATAAGTTAAAATTCAAGAAGCAATTATCGGGGATTGAACAAATCACACTGAAAGATTTTCTGTATACCTGGGTAGGTAGCTCAAGCAAGGGATTTCATGATTTTTTTCACCTTGAGTACACAGTAGATGTATTTGCCAAAATGGAAAAAATGACGAATGACACCGATTTGTTGATTTCTGATGATGATTATTTCAGATACATAACATTGACGGAAGATAATCAAATTGTGATAGGTGTTTTAAATATGAATTCAGAATTAAAACATAGAATAATTTCACTAGATAAGATGAAATAATTCTTCGTTTTCTTTAACCCATAAGAAAAGAGGCAGCGTGGTACACTGCCTTTTTTTATTTGTTTACTATATGTCTTATGCGACGTTACTTAATTATCCTGCCCCTTTAGTTCCATAAGAAACTTCTATGGCGGCGATTCTCGCCGCCACCATCTACTACGAAAATCTAAACTCAAAATAGAGTCTAACCCTTTAACTCCTTGACGATAATGGATGATAACAATACAACCAGGCTGAACCTTTTTTGGTGGATCTTAAGGAAGATACCCTGTATAAGAAACTGGTTGTGACAGTATTGAAGAACCATTTAGTGTACTACAAGTACGTATACAAAAATTTTTGTAACAAATCTCCTGTCATATGTATTGTTAATCTTTTATTGAGGTGATTCTCCTATGGAAGCAATGATTGAACGGTGTGCTGGCCTAGATGTACACCAAGAAACAGTAGTAGCCTGTGTATTATTTGGTCCATTAGATAAAAAGCCAAATACCTCTATTGAAACTTTTTCAACTACAACAACAGGACTCTTGGCTTTAAGTGATTGGTTAACTACCCTTCGGGTATCCGATGTTGTGATGGAAAGTACTGGAGTCTACTGGAAACCAATATGGAATATACTCGAAGATTCTTTTCACCTTGTTCTTGCCAATGCCAGACATGTCAAAAATGTTCCAGGGCGTAAAACTGATGTGAAAGATGCCGAATGGCTTGCCAAGCTTCTAAGATGCGGACTTATTGAAAGCAATTTTGTTCCACCGGAGGATATTCGTGATTTACGAGATCTTACTCGTTATCGAAAAAAATTGATTCATCATCGCACCTCAGAGCAGAATCGCATTCACAAAATTCTTCAAGATGCTAATATCAAGCTAACATCCGTACTATCAGACATTTTTGGTGTATCGGGACGCCGTATCCTTGAAGCGATTCTAAACGGTGAAAAAATAGAGACCGATGGTCTTCGAAAAATGGTGGATTGGCGAACAAAAGCAAGTATTACTGACATTGCCAGTGCAATTAATGGTCGTATTCGCCGTCATCATCGTGATATGTTGCGTTACCATTGGGAGCATATGAGTTATTTAGAAAAAGCCATAGAAGAATTGGAAAAACAAATCGATCAACTCCTGTCCCCCTATCGTAAAGAAGTAGAATTATTGGATGGAATACCTGGTGTGAACAAAGCTGCCGCAGCTACTTTTATTGCAGAGATGGGCGTTGATATGTCCGTATTTAAGTCAGCTAAACACCTTGCCTCTTGGGCTGGTGTGAGTCCCGGAAATTACGAAAGTGCTGGTAAAAAAAAACGAGTAAAACCACACAAGGTAACAAAGCTTTAAAAACGATGGCTGTAGAGTGTGTACTAGCGACATCAAGGCAAAATAATCGAATTGCTTCACATCGAAAAAGGATTACCAAACGGCAGGGAAAAATGAAGGGACGAATCGCTTCTGCTCATTTACTATTAACGATTGCTTACAACATCTTAAAAACAGGGGAACCCTATCAAGAACTAGGCTCAAATTACCTTGAAGAAAAACAAATGAACAAAGAATTAAAAATGATCGAATACCTAAAAAAGAAAGGCTATACAATCGCTCCATCTGAACAACAAACTGCATAACCAGTTAAAATAACGACATAGTACATTTACGTCCTTCAAAAAAATTAGAATATGGTGGGCTTATTTTAGTATGGCCTTTCACGAATATGTTTTCATACAAAAAGAGTTGCCTTATAGACGGCTCTTTTCTTCAGCTAACGCACCCGTTAGTTGAACAAGTAAAAATCCACACTAGAGTCATTTAATGATTTCATAATGAACAAAGTTTTGTTACGAGAAAGGCAATAAAAAACATCTTTTTCAAATCGAACAGTGGTGTGTTCAGAAAAGGACCAGTTTTGGAACAAATAATAACTTATTTATAATATCGTGCTTAATCGATAAAAATCAAATAAACGCCAATCCCTTATAGATATGGGATTGGCGTTTTGGCGTACTTCTTAAAGTTACAAATATGTTAAGTTCATTTTATAAACAACATTTTAAGAAATGTTTTTCAATTCCTCTGTTAATCGTAGGAATTCTTCTTTGTTTTTATCCTGTAATGACTGGTCAATCTCTTTTCGGATTTGCTCTTTTCGGAAATTTAGAAGGGCTTTGTTTATCACCATTTCAGCAAATTCAGAATCCTTGACGTTTATTTCAGATTGTGGTGGTGTATTAGCCAAATTCTTTTCCATAGGAAACCAACTCCTTGACCTTTTTTCTATTATACCAAAAGTTTTCAAACTATTCAAATAATTATTCGAGTAGTTCCAATGAAATAATCCGTTTGCTCAATGAAAATGAGTCAGTGAAAAATATAAGTGAAAAAACAGGTGGAACAAGAATGACTATCTATAATATAAAGAAGAATATGAATTTGTGTAATTGTACAATTGTGTAGTTGTGTTAGAATTACAAAGTACAAATAAAGCCTACATCCTTAATCGTTATCAAGACCTAAATTAAAAAAAGATTTATTAATTAAAGGTCATAACATATAATATATAACTAATATGTTTTGACCTTTGTTATCCAACTAACCAGCTAATAGGATGTCAATATCTTTCTCTAAAATTTTCATTTCCCTTATGATATACTATTTTTGGCCATGCCAAATAACCCTCCAAAACCCTTTGGAAGGATTTTTCTCTGTTTCACAAAACCGTTAATTAGGCTAAATCTAGGAACGTTTCTTTTCTCTTTAATAGAGCGTAAATCCAATGAAGCAACTTATTCATGCAGGCAACGATTGACACTTTGGCAGGTTTTCCTTCTGATTTTTTCTTATCATAGAATGCTTTAAGCTTTTTGTTCCTTGAACTTCTTATGCCGCATAATACGGCAAGTTACAGAGAATGACGTAGTCTGCTCGAACCTCTTTTTGTTATACGATTAATGGTTGCCGTAAACTTTCCCGATGAATGAACACTTGGATCTACTCCAGCGAAGGCAACCAGTTTTTTCGGATGATTAAACCGATCGATTTCACCAATTTCAGAGATAATCGTGGCTGCGATTTTTTCTCCGATACCGGGAATCGATTGGATGATCTTATATTCTTCCAGTTCATTTGCCAGGGCCACTATACGATCTTCCAAATCAGAAAGGTGACCCTGGTAATGAAAAAGCAAACTCAATATACATACGAAGATTGATTACGTGACTTTCATACACGCTTTTTTAAATGGATTTCGAGATGCGGAATCCATTATTTTGCTTTTTCCCATGGCTAGGACAGAACTCCATTACACGCTCTGCTAGTCTACTTTCTCCGGCTTTTAATACCGCCTCTGAAGTAGGATATTCCTTTAACATTAATAAAGAAACCTTCGAATATCATATTTTATACCTGAAAAACAACAATACTACTTAACAAAGAATAACGATAAAAGAGCAACTTGCTACGAATCAAATGGATAACTAAACTGCCCCGATAGCTGCATAAGAAAAAGCTGCCTTAAAGACAGCTCCGATCTTCAGCTAACGCACCCGTTAATGGAGTATGCGATAAATATTAATAATAGCCCATATTATAATTAAGCCCCAAATTAATACTATCATTGAGCCGACTATCCAATTCTTCGGCTTACCGTTTTTCATCATTTCTTCTGCCTTAACTTCACAGTCGGTTAATACAGTCTTTGGTATCATCTTTAATGCAAGCATTATCCCTATTGGAACGAGAATTACATCGTCTAAGTAGCCAAGAATGGGTATAAAATCAGGTATTAGGTCAATCGGACTGAATGCATAAGCTACAACACAAGCCGTAAATACTTTTGCATACCAAGGTACCCTTTCATCTTTACAAGCAAAGTAAAGGATAAAAATCTGTCGTTTTAAATTTCTCGCCCAAGTCTTAATTTTCTTAAACATTTTATCTCCTAAAAATAGTTAAGATTTTATTTCCATTATAACAAAATAAGATTTACAAAGGATTGTTATAACAATATCCTGCCCCTTTAGTTCCATAAGAAAAAGCTGCCTTAAAGACAGCTCCGTTCTTCAGCTAACGCACCCGTTAGTTTAAGTACAATCCTTCACAATCTTGATTTACCCGCCCCACGTAAGCTCAATAAAAAGGGCCACCCACAAAGAGAAGAGCTTCTAGCCTTTTCCATCGATTATCCATGTATTTTTAATAAAACTTCAAAATTGGACTTGCATTAGAAAGGATTCCCTGTTATATTACAGTCAATTAAATATTTTCTTACTTCATACTTTTTGAAGTGAGGATAGAGGAGCAAAGACCATTAGTACACATTTTGAGGAGAATGAGATCCTATGACTATTGTGGAAAGGGGGATTTGCCGAAGCGGAAAGAATCTCATGTTCTTGAAGCTGGTTCTGCTATTGAAAAAATACAGGACTGTCATATAGGAAACTATATGGAGGGCTATCTTACGCGCGGAAACATTTTTTTGATAAATATTGTTTCTACTGCAGCAGCGAATCCTCGTTGTTGCTTTTTTGCGTTTATTCCTGAATGGCCCTAACCACCTCTGAATTTTTAAAAAAAATTATACAAAAGGGTGTGAAGTTATGAATTTTGGCCAAGTTTTAACCGCAATGGTTACCCCGTTTAATCATAATGATGAGGTTGATTTCAATGCTACGAGAACTCTAGTAAATTATTTAATTGCTAATGGTACTGATGGATTAGTAATAGCTGGTACAACTGGGGAGTCTCCTACATTAACTGCAGAAGAGAAAGTGGATTTATTCAAAATGGTTGTAGAAGTTGTTGATGGAAGAGTTCCAGTCATAGCTGGAACTGGCTCAAATAACACGAAGGCTTCCATCAGCTTAACAAAACAAGCAGAGGCAGCAGGAGTCGACGGAATCATGCTCGTTACCCCATACTATAACAAGCCGTCTCAAGAAGGATTATTTCAGCACTTTAGTGCTATTGCCCATTCAACATCATTACCGGTAATGCTATATAATATCCCCGGACGAAGTGTTGTGAACATGTCAGTAGAGACGATTGTCAACCTCTCAAAAATCAACAATATTGTGGCAATAAAAGAAGCAAGTGGTGACTTAGATGCCATGGCACAAATCATCAGCAAAACAACTAACGATTTTACATTGTACAGCGGCGATGATGGGTTAACATTACCGGTTTTAGCCATCGGTGGAACAGGCATTGTTTCAGTAGCTTCACACATAATTGGTAATGAAATGCAAGAAATGATCAATAGCTTTAAAAATGGCGATGTCCAAGGTGCTGCCAATGCACACCGTAACCTTCTTCCAATTATGAAAGCTTTATTTGCTGCACCAAACCCAACACCGGTAAAATCAGCATTAAATATGCGAGGGATAAATGTTGGAGGTGTCCGCTTACCATTGGTCCCTTTAAACCAAGAAGAAAAAAGAGCACTACAAATAGCTCTAAACCCTAGTAACGTAGAAGCAATTTTGTTAAAAAAATAAACTAATGATTCATTTAGCGAGTCTTTAATACAGATTTTCTAATTAATAATCATATAAACTGGAGAAATTTTAAAAAGCAGTGCAACTCCGAAAGAAGTGCACTGCTTTCTAATCGATGCACGACTCTGGAAATAAAGCTAGTAGAAATAGCTAGAGATAATAAAGTTAAAGATATTATTGCGTCAACTGAACCAACATTAATTATATAGCCTGACCTTTAATTCACCGCGTTTTCCTTTAACTTATCGATTTCTTTTTGTCCTTCATCTCCCCCTCCACATTGAATAGGGCTCTTGTTTAGTTGTAAATCCACTTTTTCTTATAAAACAATTATAGACAAGCACTTATAATAAAAGCCTTTTTGTCAACAAGAACGCGGTTACTGCGCTAATGGTTAATATAAAGAGAAACAAATTAGATGAGATCTAAAAACTTTTATTTTCAATAATTTATATCCACTTTTTTACTTATCATTTAATTACTTTGTATTATAAATAGCCCTTTCTCTATTATTGAACTATACCCCGGATAACGGACACACGAAAGGAAGAAATGAATTAGTTCAAAGCCTCCTCGCGGATTCATGTGAGATATGCGGTTCTCAAACAAAGTAGAATTGCACTATATTTGAGCACTTAAAGATTTAGAATGAAAAGAGCAAAAAGAAAAACCAAGATGGTATAGATAATGGCGGCGCGGCAACGGAAACACTTGTACCGAACATGTCATAATCAAATCCATTCAGGGAAATTAACGCAATCAGTCACGGATTGAAGATACTGGAGAGCCGTGTGAAGGGAAAATTTCAAGTATGGTTGGGGTGGGCTATTGAAAAAGTGCTCATAAAGCAACTCGTCAAGCCCACCCTACTCAACGCTAAGCATTTTGCTAGGTCGATTACCCATTTTAAAAAACGTTAAGGAAATTTTTAAGGGCCTTAAAGAATTTACTGATACAACTTTTTCAGAATTAAATTGGTACCCCCTAGTAAATTAATATGTTCCTAACCTAAAGGGGATTATGGTGCCAAAGATCCTCATTAAATTCCCTGAACTTTTTGGATATTCCATCGCTTTTGTCAAATGTATAATATTTTTAAATACTAATGGCATTGATAATCATATTTAAGGGACTGGCTTTGTAAATAGGTTTCTACTAAAAGTAACAGGCTGGTTAGTTTAAGTATGAATTGGACTTTTGTGGTAAGTTATTAAAGTAAGATTAAAAGTTAATGTCTTTGGTAGAAGAATTTATACTATATTTAAAAAATCAATAAGGAGAGAGTCAATGGGTGGTACACACAAACCAAACATTCTTGTATTTAGTCCTATTCAGACAGAGGTTGAAGCTTATGCTGATTGTATTCGCAATAACGGGATTATATCGGTGAAGGCAGCGAAAACTTTTGAAGAAGCAGAAAAATATTTACCAGGTACTGAAGTTATTTTGGGATGGAATTTCCCTACACAATTACTATGTAAACCAATGGCCTCATCTGTTCGCTGGTTTCAGTCAATGGGAGCCGGAGTCAATGATTTGATTGCAGACAAATCGATACCTAAAAACATTACATTAACTCGAATTATTGACCAATTTGGTGCTTACATCTCTGAATATGTATTTTCGTTTCTCTTGGACATAGTGAAAGACGGCCCTCGGATGAAACAATCGCAATTGGAGCGGAGGTGGGATCCTTTCATTTCTGAAACCCTAAAGGGGAAAACAATCGGGGTGGCTGGACTTGGATCGATTGGCGCTGAACTAGTACGTAAAGCTCGAGCATTTGATATGAATGTGTATGGATTAAGCTTTAGTGGAAAACAAGCAACACTCGTGGATCTCCACTTTACTCCAGATCAATGGGGTGAATTTGTAAAAGATCTAGATTATTTGGTCCTAACCCTTCCTTTAACGGATTCCACTTATCATATCATTAACCAGGACCTTCTTTTAGCGATGAAATCCAACGCTTACCTTATCAACGTTGGCCGTGGAGCATTGATAGATGAAGTGGATTTAATATCTGTCATGCGAGCAGGACATCTTCAGGGAGCAGCCCTCGATGTATTTGAGACAGAACCGTTGCCAAAAGAACATGTCTTCTGGTCAATGCCGAATGTGTTTGTCACTTCTCATCTATCAGGACCAAGTACGATTAACGAAGTGAGCAACTTTTTTATTGAAAATTTAAGGAGATTTTTAAGCGAACAACCATTAAATGGATTGGTAGATCGGAACCGAGGGTATTAAACCATATAATAATTGTTGTTATTTGCTTTCAATGAGATATTTATAGAGACAGCCGCATTTTTCAACAGAGGAATGCGGCTTTCAAACTAAAAGTAAATAATAAATAGTTTTAGTTTTACTAAAAGCACTTTCTATAGTCTGTAGACAAATTAAGATATAGGTGGTTGCAATTTTTATATTCTAACGAGGTTTATGGTAAAATATCCAAACATAGATCATCACTTCTGATAGCGTTTTTAGGCTATCCATAAAAGAAAGCCCTGAATTTTTGTAAAGGTCCAAGATAATTATATTGAATGTTAAAACAATGCTTTCTTACACAACAGTCATTTAGGTTTAATTTTCTTATTTATTCTTATAGATGGAGCATTGAATCTACTTGAGGTCCTCCAAGCATTCTAAGACCACTTAAATAAAAAAATGAATCAGGAAATTAAGCAGGATTTCCTGATCCATTATTTCTTAAGTTAGGAATTATCTTTTTTTATTAAGTTCTGTTTGCATTTTATGTTGTCCGTTTTAATTCATTTGTTAATCGGATAAATTCTACCTTATTACGGTTTTTCAATGAGTCATCGATTTGTTTTTCAATTTGGGCTTTCCTGTAATCGGCAAGGGCTCTTTTTAGTTATATGAGAAGAAATTTATAGTGGAATCAAAAAAAATCAGCCCCTACTGTACCTTCCCATTATTCTTTCTTATCATTATTCTCTTGGTTATTCTTTTCTGTAATTCGTCTTTGATTGGCTTTCGTCTCAGCATTCACATGGTTTGCATCATTTGGTTTATTTTTTTTAGAACCTCTTGCATCATTACTCATACTTACTCACCTCCCGCGGCAGCTTATATACGTATGTTAGCTTACTCTTGCCTCCAAATTTTATACGCCTCAACTGGATGTAGTACATCGCTAACTAGTATAAAGACATCCCGTATAGACCGCGGACAACATTATTTCAATCACACAAAAAGAGCAAACCCGTTTAGAGTCCGCTCTTGTAATGATTTAAAAATATCCCCATCAAAACTTATATCCCTTCGATGTTCAAATTCAATTGCACCCATTCACTACGTGAAAACCGAAATAGGTCCTTATAAATGAATTCAGAAGTAGTAGCGTTACAATTACTCGCTTAATCGCAGGATTTCATCACCCTTGAACCTCAGTGCAAAAGATCCTTAATAAAAGGTTAGTTGTGAAATATCCTTTCTGTGCCTAATTTTTTGACCGCTTATCAAAAGTAATCCTCAAAGTTCAATAAAATGGCCTTCATGGCTTGGCTAGAGTTTCCCTTTTCTTTAATCCCTTTCAGAAAGTCTATGAACAAAAGCACCAGTAAATCCCCGACCGTCAACTCTTCATCCAAAGGCCGCAAACGGTTCAACCATTTCGCTGATTTCCTGCTTGATTCGTACCACTTCAAAAATTGGGGTTAATCCCCTTTTCTAAAATCCTTTTCATTTTATTTTTTTATTTGTTGGCCTTTTGGTTTTTTCTCTGGTGGGTTTTTCTTTCCTATTTTCATTTGCCTTGCGAAGCGAATTAGTTCCCAATAGGGGGATTACTTTTCCCCTTTGACATGTAGAACGAAAGACACGCATAGGCAATCGGTCAAGGGAGTAAGCACAAAAAGTTTATGATGTTGCGATAGCGCCCCTAATCAAAAAGTTTTTTGTCCCTTGATCGATGGACTGGCCGTCTTAGCTTCCTGCCGGAAAGGTTCGGGTGTCCTACCGACTGGGAGGTTAGCCGGCCTGAGCTGTTTTACGATTCGGAAGGCAGAGGGGAAACATAATAAAAAAAATGCAGCCGCCCGGCTGCTATCCTTATGACCTTTTATTCTTTTAATCTCTTAACTTACGGCCTTCGGCTCGTTCGGTATGGCGGTGATAGCCGTAAATGGATTAGGAACCTACGGAATGTAGGCGAACATGAGCCTTACAATTCATCGTTATAGAATCATTTAATGCCGAAGCGACACGTACAGAATGTAAAAAAGGTGTTCTTTACTTTTTGTACAGACTGTAGTGCAAGCCGCACGAAGTAGATTCACAATGCTCTAACGCTTGTGTAATCTTAGGCGAAAGTAAAAACCTACCTTTTCATTAAGAAAAAACACTCTGGAGAATGACTCACCCCAAAGTGTTTATATTAAATTACTATACAATTATTTAACTACCTCTTTTAATTCCTTACCTGGTTTAAAGGCAGGAACTTTGGAAGCTGCAATTTGTATTTCTTCTCCTGTTTGTGGGTTTCTACCCGTTCGATCTGCTCGGTCTCGCACTTCAAATGTGCCAAATCCAACTAGTTGGATCTTTTCCTCTTTAGCGAGCGAATTTGAGATCGTTTCAAACAATGCATCGACTGCTTTTTTCGCGTCTCCCTTTGTTAAATCAATATGTCGTTGAAATGTGTGTCTGCAGATAGAAAAATAATAATTTTGACCACGATGATATGGGCGAAATATAAAATAACCTGCAAGGCACAAGTACTAATTAATTTCGACCAACTAATTTTATACCTATAACCGTTATGAAATCATTGTCCTCAAAGGGTTGCTCTGTTTTGTGCAAGAGCATTGGAGAAATAAACAAAGTTACCACCTCAAGATAATTGTCACTTATAAAACAATATTCTCTGAGGGAGATAATGTAAAATCAAATGGAAAATTGTTGATAAATCCATTTTTTCATACATAAAGCCAGTTATCTTTAGTATCAAAAATCAAAATAGGGAGAGTGCTCATTCATTTTTTAAAAATATTCATATAATAGGAATCAGGGATAATTGTCCAAAAGAATGCGACCTTGAAAAGTAACTTAAAGTATAGCAAAAAAAGGAGTAATATTTTTATGTCTTATCACGATGATTGTTGTAAAAAGAAAAAACGCTGCGATTATGACCATCATGATGATTGTTGTAAGAAGAAGAAACGCTGCGATTATGACCATCACGATGATTGTTGTAAAAAGAAAAAACGCTGCGATTATGACCATCACGATGATTGTTGTAAGAAGAAGAAACGCTGCGATTATGACCATCACGATGATTGTTGTAAGAAGGAAAAACGCTGCGATTATGACCATCACGATGGTTGTTGTAAGAAGAAGAAACGCTGCGATTATGACCATCACGATGTTTGTTGTAAGAAGAAACGCTGCGATTATGACCATCACGATGATTGTTGTAAGAAGGAAAAACGCTGTGATTATGACCATCACGATGTTTGTTGTAAGAAGAAGAAACGCTGCGATTATGACCATCACGATGATTGTTGTAAGAAGGAAAAACGCTGCGATTATGACCATCACGATGATTGTTGTAAGAAGAAGAAACGCTGCGATTATGACCATCACGATGTTTGTAAGTGTAAATTAGAAAATATTCAATTCCAACTTCAACAACAGCAACAAAAACAAGAGCAACTTCAGGCTCAATTCCAAGCTCAACTTCAGGCCACTCAAAATGATACCGATACTATTTCAAACGTAGGTAATCCAGTTGTGAATGTAAGTGTATCCAATGATACTTCATCTAATGGCGGCTCTATTCCACAAACTAATTCAGCTTTTAGTGCAGCCACCCAAGGTTCATCCGTTCTTCAACCACTAGCTGGAACACTTCCTTTAGCTAAGGTATTTTTTCCAAATGTACTACTTGACTTAGAAAATGAATATGACCCCTCTACTTCTACCTTCACCGCAAAAAATTCAGGTGTATATCTTTTTTTTACATCTCTTAATTTTTTCTCTGATCCTATCGGGGTTCCTTATCAGGTTCGAGTTCAAATTCAAGTTAATGGTTCATCAGTCGGTACTGATGATGAATTTACTAGAGTCCATTCTGGTGATTTCACTCCAGTTATATCACTTAGTGCCAAAGTGAATTTAAATGCCGGAGATACCGTAGAAGTTTTTGCTTCAAGTACAACTCCGGGTGTCCTTTTGCCAGGGAAAGCAACTCGCTTTGAAGGAGCTAGATTCCCGTCTCCTACAGCATTAATAAAAAAAGGCATAAATATGAGTAATGTTACAGACTAACCTGGAAAAGTTGGTTATAGCAGTGAGTGCGGTAGAGGTACCTACATTCACTCCAATTATATATCCCTTTTAAATAAGATATGTTAAAATAAAAAAACCATAATTTAGGTAAGCCGCTATGGCTGTACACAAAATTAGTGGGTTTTATCTTTAAAACTCATAAAATTAAGTAATTAGGATTATTTTAAAAAATAGGAAAATTCCTAACAATAAGAGGAAAAAGACATGACAACAATTACAGTTAATAAAAAAAACATATTGGAGTAGGTTCACTTTCTTTCGCCCTTTGTTTAATCGGAATATTGTTTAATTTTCGATTTGGTGATAAATTTTGCATTGGAGATATTATTTTAAATAATATTGGGTTAAGCGCTTGGTCAAATGGTGATTCAGGTATTCATTATACAGTGTTCTATTCAATTATATTTTTCATCCCCTCCTTTATTATCGGTAATATTCACCATGATAATAAAGGCGCAAAAGCAGGGAAAATTATATCAGGTTTCCTATCGGTTCTTATAGTACAAGTACTCATAACAACTATTATCAATTTTGTGTAGGATAACATAAAATGAGATAGTTAGTTCATTCCAATTTAATAAGATGAATGAGTTTACCATTTTTTATTAAACTACATTAAACGTAAAAAAATAGATTCAAAAAAACAAGCCACTCTCAATGAGAAGGGCTTTTTTTAATAATCTATATATATATTAATAATCAAGAGTAAATGTTTAGTATTGATTGATGCACTGCTTTATCTATTGGAGGGAAAATAATGAAAAAAGAGAATGAAAATGTCCTTACTAATAATGGATTTTTTCGGATAATTCTCTTGTGGCGGTTCTCTTTTTCGACCACACGTCTATTTGGAGTAGGCAATCATAGGCCAACCATGTATTATCCGCATAATCTTTAGGAATAGGGACATCTAATGGATCAATGATGATAAAAGGCGCCTTAACTTCTCCCGTTTCAGGAAACTCGTAAAATTTGATTCTTCCATAAGCTTTTTCCTTAATGGTGAGATTCGCCATTAGCGCATGATAAATCATTCCTAGGACATCCATTACAACCCTTCCCTTATCAGGGGTGCCAATGTCCTTACCAGCAAAGAGACATTGGCATATATGAGATTATGGACAACAGTCTGCCAAAATTGACTGGCTGACATGTTCGGGTTCTCAATGGGTACTGAGTGAACCTGAGTGGATACGGTTATATTTCCTCCTATCTAAATCAGTGGATGCTGTATTTCTTTTCCTATACAAGGGTTTTTCTGTATTTTCCCAATTGTAAGGGCTTTACTTATAGCATTGGACATCGTGACTATCAAAGGGAAACCAAAAGAAAACGAATTAAGTATTTGGAAAGCCACCAAATCCCCCTCTTCCTACAAACCGCACATCAATATGGCTACAATTATTGGTTATTTTTCCGTCTGCTTATCGAAACAGGAATGCGTAAAGGCGAAGCTGCTGCATTGCAATGGACCGATATTGATCTAAAAGAACAAACCATTTCTATACAAAAACTCTAGATTTTACAGCTAAATCCAAACAAGAACTGTTCGGTGATACAAAAACATTTAACTCCAAGCGGATTATTTCCATTAGCCAGACACTCACTCAAGTACTCCAACATCACTTACGGCATCAAAACCAACATAAGCTAGCCTTGAATGATTTATATCACCATGATCTAAACCTAGTTCTTTGTAGGGATGATGGTAGCTTCATGCCAAAGTCTACCTTATTTAACGCATTCAGTCGTATCTTAAAAAGGGCTAACTTACCTTCCCTTCCCATCCATTCCCTCCGTCACACACATGCAGTGCTTCAGCTTGAAGCTGGAGCCGATATGAAATATGTTCAGGAAAGATTAGGTCATGGCAGCCTTGCTATTACTGCTGATGTTTAGGCCCATATAAGCAAAAAACTCGAAAAGAAAAATATGGACAAGTTTGAGGAATACACTAAGGGAATAATTGATTAAATTTTTTCGGGCATTTTTCGGGCAGTTAATAACTTCCTTAGATTTTATGAAAGAATGCCCGAAATAAAAAAACCCCTGACACCAGAGGTGCCAAGGGTTTGAGATATTAATACATTGACATATATTGTTCGCGTTCCCATGGGTGAACTTGAGTACGGAACATATCCCACTCGATTTCTTTTGCTTCGATGAAGTGTTCAAGTAAATGTTCACCTAATGCTTCTTTGATTACTTCATCAGATTTTAATGTTTCCAATGCAGCATATAAAGTAGCTGGTAGATCAACGATACCTACTTCTTCACGTTCTTCTTTATTCATAACATAGATGTTGCGGTCAACTGGAGCTGGAGGAGTCAAGTCGTTCTTGATACCGTCAAGACCAGCTTTCAGTAGAACTGCGAGTGCCAAGTATGGGTTTGCTGCTGGATCGACACTACGTACCTCTACGCGAGTACTTACTCCGCGTGAAGCTGGGATACGGATTAATGGGCTACGGTTTTTAGCGGACCATGCAACATAACAAGGAGCTTCGTAACCAGGAACTAGACGTTTGTATGAGTTAACAGTTGGATTTGTTACCGCAGTGAAGCTTGGAGCATGCTTAATGATACCTGCGATAAATTGCTCAGCTGTTTTACTTAATTCCAATTTACCTTCTGTATCATAAAATGCGTTTTCGTTTCCTTTGAATAGAGAAACGTTACAGTGCATACCAGATCCGTTAACACCGAACAATGGTTTTGGCATGAATGTTGCGTGTAAACCATGTTTACGGGCAATTGTTTTAACAACCAATTTAAATGTTTGGATGTTATCACAAGCTGAGATAGCATCTGCATATTTAAAGTCAATTTCATGTTGTCCTGGAGCTACTTCATGGTGGGATGCTTCGATTTCAAATCCCATTTCTTCAAGTTCAAGAACGATATCACGACGGCAGTTTTCTCCTAGGTCAGTAGGTGCAAGGTCAAAGTATCCGCCCTTATCGTTCAATTCTAGAGTCGGCTCGCCTGCTGCATCCAATTTGAATAGGAAGAATTCAGGTTCAGGTCCAAGATTGAAATCTGTGAAGCCCATTTCTCTTGCTTCTGCAAGAACACGTTTAAGGTTAGCACGAGGATCCCCATCAAAAGGTGTTCCATCCGTATTGTAAATATCACAGATTAAACGTGCGACTTTACCTTTTTCGGAAGTCCAAGGGAAGATAACCCATGTATTTAAATCAGGATATAGGTACATATCAGACTCTTCGATACGAACGAAGCCTTCAATGGAAGATCCGTCAAACATCATTTTATTATCAAGTGCTTTTTCTAATTGACTGACTGGGATTTCAACGTTTTTAATTGTCCCTAAAATGTCAGTAAACTGTAAACGAATGTACTTAACATTTTCTTCTTTCGCTAAACGAGTGATGTCTTCACGTGTGAACTTTGCCAATTTCTATTCCCCCTAATAATCATTCATAAATCATATTTTTTATTGGAAAAAACGAGACATATCCCCTTGTCTAAGAGATGTTCGATGCTTGCTTCCTTGTAAAAGCTCGGCACGCAGAAGCTTGCGAAGCTCCTCGTCACTAAGGTCCTGTCTTATTTTTTCCGCTTGTTCTAAATCTTGAGTTTTAGGTAAATTCTGTTCCTTTACAGTGAAAATCTTTTTTATGCCGGCCAGATTGACTCCTTGTTCGATTAAATCTTTAATCTCAAGCAGTCGATCGATATCGTTTAAAGAGAAAACCCGACGATTTCCATCTGTTCTCATAGGAGTAATAAGTTGATGCTCTTCGTAATACCGAATTTGGCGTGCAGACAACTCAGTTAGCTGCATGACGATTCCGATGGAAAAAAGAGGCATCGAACGCCGAATGTTGTTGCCGCTCATTCTTAGCATCCTCCTTTTGTTTAACTAAAATAATCATATAACATGTTATTAAACTTGTCAATATGATGTTACATTTTATGACGTGTTTTTTTCAGAAAAATTAAATGATTTGTTACTACCCAAATATTATGACTATTGTTTTTTTACAGGAATCCAATTGTATCTGGATTCCCATTACTTACCTAACTTAATTTCATTTACAATTGAATCAGCTTTTTGTCCATTAGCGCATTCACAGCAGTCAATACAGCAATTTTAACATGGGCATATGTCAATCCGCCTTGAACGTAGGCAACATAGGGAGCCCTTGTCGGACCATCTGCCGTCAGCTCAATGCTGGCCCCCTGTATAAAGGTGCCCGCAGCCATGATTACATCGTCCTCATATCCTGGCATATAGGCAGGATATGGTGTCACATGTGAATTGATTGGTGATGCATATTGGATGGCCTGACAGAAGGCAACCATTTTATCCCGGTCATCAAATTGGACGGATTGAATCAAGTCAGTTCGCTTCGCATCCCATTTAGGAGATGTATTCATACCGAGTTTTTCTAAAAAGGCAGCTGTGAACATGGCTCCTTTAACAGCTTGGCCCACGACATGCGGTGCAAGGAAGAATCCTTGGTACATTTCCTGCAGACTATAAAGCGACGCACCTGCTTCCGCCCCTATTCCTGGTGATGTTAATCGATAAGAGCATGCTTCAACCAGGTCCTTTCTACCAACAATGTATCCACCGGTTTTCACTATTCCGCCACCGGGGTTTTTAATGAGTGAACCTGCAATTAAATCCGCTCCGACATGACATGGTTCTTGTGTCTCAACGAACTCTCCATAACAGTTGTCCACGAACACGACGATTTCAGGGTTAATGTCTTTTACAAAAGAAATCATTTCGCTTATTTCATCAATAGTAAAGGAAGGTCGTGTAGCATAGCCTTTTGACCGTTGTATACCGATCATCTTCGTATTTGGTTGAATGGCTTGTTTGACGGCTTCGAAATCAACGGTTCCGGTTTCCGCTAATGGAACGGCCTTATAGCTTATTTGGAAATCACGCAAAGATCCAATACCCGAACCCCGGATACCGACAATTTCTTCCAAAGTGTCATACGGCTTTCCAGTTATGTATAACAATTCATCCCCCGGGCGCAATATGCCGAACAGAGCAGTTGAGATGGCGTGTGTGCCTGAAATAATTTGGGGGCGCACCAATCCAGCCTCCGCTCCAAAAACATCTGCATATATCAATTCCAGCGTATCGCGGCCCATATCATCGTATCCATACCCTGTAGTCGGGATGAAATGGGAATCACTCACTCTATGTGCTTGGTAACTTTGTAATACACGAAATTGATTTTCTTCAATTCGTTCGTCCACTTGCTTATGTAACGGAGAAATCATTGCTTCCACTTCCTGGGCAATGTTTTTCAACACTTCTCCATTTGTTAACTGCTGATACATCAAAATTCCCCTTTATAATGAATATTTCTCCAGCTGCCCGGTTATTGGATGATCAGCTAGACAAAAACCTTTGCATTCATATCTTTCCGATTCTTCATTAAAGGAGAGAGTGCGCAATATGGTTTCATTTTTCAGCTGTGATAATAGTTTACCCTCACTCGATGGCAGGAAAACATGATACGGGACCATTTCTTCAATCACGTACTTTTCAATTTCTTCCATGATTAGATTCAGGTCTGATTGTTCATAGGCACTGATCATTAATGAAGCACGACTGGCTGACCTGACAAAATCAGCGTGAATCTTATCTTTCTTATTATACAACGTTAGCTGTGGAATGGAAGGGACATCTAAGTCATTTAGTAAATCCTGCACCGTTTTCTGATGATTAAAGTAATCTGTACTTGAGGAATCAACCACATGAAGCAATAAATCCGCTTCTTTCACTTCTTCCAGGGTTGAACGGAATGCAGCAATTAAAGATGTCGGCAAATCTTGAATGAATCCAACCGTATCTGTCAGCAGCACGGTAAAGCCGCTAGGAAGAATCGCCTTTCGTGTCATGGGATCCAGCGTAGCGAATAACTGGTTCTCTTCGTATGAATCCGCCTCCGTCAAACGGTTGAACAGCGTTGATTTACCTGCATTCGTGTATCCCACAAGGGCTATTTGAAATGCCTTATTACGTTTCCTTCTTTCACGATAGCGTTCACGATGCTTCACTATGCCACTTAATTGTTGCTTGATTTCATCTATTTTCCCACGAATGTGGCGGCGGTCGCTTTCCAGCTTCGTCTCCCCTGGTCCCCTGGTGCCGATTCCGCCTCCAAGCCTGGACATTGCCGTACCCTGTCCGACCAAACGCGGCAATAAATATTGGAGCTGAGCAAGTTCAACCTGCAGCTTCCCTTCTCTGGATCGCGCCCGCTGAGCGAATATATCCAATATTAGCTGTGTCCGGTCAATGATCCTTGCCTCCAATTGTTTTGAAAGGTTCCGAATCTGGCTCGGAGATAGTTCATCATTAAAGATAAATAAATCCGGCTCCAGCTCCTCTTCCAGATTCCGAAGTTCCTCCACTTTTCCTTTTCCTATATATGTAGCCGGATCGACGCTTTCCCTTTTCTGGCTAATTGTCATTAAAACCTCACCATTCGCCGTCTTCGCCAATGAAGCCAGCTCATCGAGTGAATATTCAAAACGTTCATTGGTCTCAGTTGTTTGACACCCAATCAACACGGCCGTTTCCTTTATTGCTTCTTCCAAATCAAATGCACCACCTTCTGGTAGATTTCAGTTAATCATAACAAAAAAATTGAATATATAAAAATTTCCTCAAAACGAAGCTTTTAACCGTTTTAAAAATTCCGATAACATGCTAAAATCAAATTTGGCTTTACCATCAAAATCGAAAAGACATAGAGGGACATTCATATGACATGGGAAGTATTAAGCTTAATAGGTACGATTGCATTCGCTATTAGCGGGACCATCATCGCCATGGAAGAAGAGTATGATATTTTAGGAGTTTATATTTTAGGGATCATAACCGCCTTTGGCGGAGGGGCAATCCGTAATCTGTTGATCGGTGTCCCCGTTTCAGCGTTATGGGATCAAAGTTTCTACTTTGTCATCGCTTTAGTATCCATCACCATCGTTTTCGTTTTTCCTACAAACCTTTCAAAGCACTGGGACAGATGGGGAAATCTCAGTGATGCCATTGGCCTTTCAGCCTTTGCCATCCAAGGGGCTATGTATGCCGTGGAGCTTAATCATCCAATAAGCGCCGTCATTGTATCAGCTGCATTAACTGGATGCGGCGGCGGGATAATCCGTGATGTGCTGGCCGGAAGAAAGCCATTGGTCTTCAGAAAAGAAATCTACGTAGTATGGGCCATCATTGCAGGCTTGGCTTTAGGCAGTGGTGTATTATCCCAGTCATGGCAGCTTTATTCGCTCTTTGCCGTCATCACGATATTGCGAGTCCTTTCTTACACCAATAATTGGCATCTTCCTAATAAAAAATGGGTGCCTAAAACATAAATTTGAAAAGCCCGCCATCTTGGCGGGCTTTTCCATGTCATTCTTTCTCATCATCCTCGAAAATCAAATCTTGGCTGGTAAGCGTCAGTAAATCGGATTTTTCAAACGAATCCTCCAGTAAAAGCCGCATTGCCTGCGCCCTAATTGACTTTTCAAGTACATTTCGTATATAGCGTCCGTTAGAAAATGAAATAGGTCCCCCGAATGAACGTAATACGATTAAATGTTCTTTTAATTTCCTTTCGGCATCCCGATTCATTAGATACTCCTTTTCCTGTAGCATCCGATCGGCTATTTCCATTAACTGTTCAATCGTATAATCCGGAAAATCAATAACAAGCGGGAATCTGGAATGAAGGCCAGGATTTAGGCTAAGGAAATAATCCATTTCTCTCGAATATCCAGCAAGGATCAAAATGAATTCGTGCTGCCGATCCTCCATATGCTTGACAAGGGTATCTATGGCTTCTTTTCCAAAATCCTTTTCGCCGCCTCTTCCCAAGGAATAGGCTTCATCAATAAATAAGATCCCTCCGATGGCCTTTTTAATTAAATCCCTTGTTTTTTGGGCAGTATGACCAATGTATTCCCCGACCAGATCTGCCCTCTCCGCTTCAATTAAATGCCCTTTAGTAAGTACATTCATTTTTTGAAACAACTTACCGATTAAACGTGCAACCGTTGTTTTCCCTGTTCCGGGATTTCCTTTAAACATCATATGCAGCGCTTGCCTGCCAGTCTTCAGCCCCTTTACCTCACGTTGTTTATTGATGTAAATCCACGCATATATCTCTTTTATCATTCGTTTCATTTCTTCCATTCCGACCAGCGATTTCAGTTCATCTTCAATCTCTTTCAATGCCACATGCTGGTGGGGGATTTCCTGCACCAAAATTTCTTTTATCGGCAGATCCTTTTGTAGCGCTTTTCTGTTTTCCGCATTAAACACAATATTGATTTGCCCGTTATTTTTCATACGGATCGGTTGTTCCAATGCATTCACCTCTCCATCTTGGACCCTAACTCTAACATCAATTTTCGATTTATGATGGTCATAGGCATATGCTGCATAGCCAAAACAAAACCATCGGAAAATTCGATTATTTCTTTTCTTCTTGAAAAGCGACTTATTCTGACAGGATTTTTTCCTTGGTGGATTTGTTACGACAAACTCCATTCCCGTTCACCAATTTATATGGGTTAATGTCAATTCCTGCGGTTTCCCGGAAAATAATCCGTCCCTTAATATATATTCAAAACAGGTACGTAAAATTATCGATTCTTTGAAAAAGAACAGAGAAGTGCATGCAAAAAAAAAACAGGTCGCTATAAGCTAAACCTGTTTTTTACATTCATATATATGATTATTCCTTCACTTCGTAATCAATCTGAACATTACGTTGTGGAGCAAATGTAGAGATCGCATGTTTATAGACTAATTGCTGTTTGCCCTCTGATTCAAATAAAACGGTAAAATTATCGAACCCTTTCACTTGTCCTCTAATCTGGAACCCGTTTAATAAAAATACCGTCACATACGTACCATCTTTACGTAATTGATTAAGAAACTGATCTTGAATATTTACTGATTGTTTCATGTATTAGTCCTCCTCTTTTCTCTCTAAATTTATGTATTCGCCTTCACTGAAAAGCTTTCCTGCTATAAATCCAGATATTTCATGTATTTTTTTTGGAAAACCCTCGAGATCGGTCATATCAAACCAAATTACATCCATTTTATTCCGAAACCAGGTCAATTGCCTTTTTGCATATCGACGGGAGTTTTGCTTTAATGTCTCAACCGCTTCATCCAACGAAGCCCTTCCGTCAAAAAAATCATAGATTTCTTTATAGCCTATAGCCTGAATCGATTGGCAATCCCGCAAACCTTTTTCATAAAATGAATCCACCTCTTGAATCAGACCTTCTTCTACCATGCCATCAACACGTTGATCGATGCGTTGGTATAACTTTTCACGCTCCATTGTCAATCCAATGATGCACGTATCATATTTCAATTCTGTAGGCTGTTCATTCAGCTGCTCACTCATCGTTTTACCAGTACAATGAAAAATCTCAAGTGCCCTGATCACCCTTCTTACATTATTAGGATGAATCCGATTCGCGCTTTCTGGGTCAACGCTGCGTAATTGTTCAAAAACAGGATCAATTCCGAACTCCCTTACCTGTTTTTCGAGTCCCTCTCTATAAACCGGGTCGGATGGTGCCTCCGAAAATTGATAATCATAAATGACCGATTGTATGTATAATCCTGTTCCACCGACGATTATAGGGAGTTTACCTCTGCTTTGGATATCCTCGATACAAGCATTAGCCCGCTCCTGGAACTCTGCCGCACTAAATGGTTCATCAGGATCTTTAATATCAAGTAAATAATGAGGAATTCCTTCTGTTTCTTCCCTCTTGATTTTTGCAGTCCCAATATCCATCCCCTTATAAACCTGCATGGAGTCTCCGCTAATAATTTCACCATTAAATAACTTTGCCATCTCAATGCTCATCTTTGTCTTACCAACAGCAGTCGGCCCAATGATAACGAGAAGTTTTCCTTTTTGTTGTTTCACAATCTCACTGCCTTAAATGATTTTTTCCCTATCTTATCATAATCTCGATGAAAGCAGCTAAACATCAACCCATTATGTCCAATTCAGGTACTTTTATTCAACTTTTTCCCCGTAATAATTGTCATCTTTATATCTCTTAGATTGTCAGAGTCTAAAATACTGAAAAATACAATTGAAGCTCACAGCTCCAATTGCAACAATGGATATTTCAATCCCCTTCTCCTGGCAGCATGGGAATATAATCACGATAAATAAATCGTAAAAAAAGGTATGATTCCTTCAGCATTTGAGGAATCATACCTTTTTATCAATCGTGTTTCCTTTGAAACAATTTAGCCCACTTTTCCATTTACGGGTATGATCATCGAAACGGTCGTTTCTTTTTCAGAGGATTGTACATGAATCTCTCCATCATATCTGTTCACTAAGTCTTTAACGATGAACAATCCTTGTCCGCGAACTTTGCCCTTTTGTGCCTTTTTGGTTGAAAAACCGCTGGCGAATATATTCTTCAGATCTAATTCTGAAATCATTGGTCCGGTGTTCGTGACCATAAACGTATACTTTTCATCATTAGCTTTGCAGGCAATATTCATTCGGCGTTCTTGCTCAGGCAATTCAATTGTTGCTTCAATAGCATTGTCGATAACATTTGATAATAATTTTATCAAATCGATTGTTTTGACCCGATTGAAGGATTCGGTTGAAACATCAATCTCAATATCGATATTATAATTCTGGGCCGAGAGCCTTTTAGTCTCTAACAGGACCGATAAGCCCGGATGAATCACATCCAATTTCATCGATTCAATCGAATGCACTTCTTTTGAAAGACCGGTTAAATATTCGAGTGCTTTTGCGTTCTCCTCTAATTTAAGCAGTCCTTGTATCACCTGAATATGATTGGAAAAATCATGCCTTAATGATCGGACTGAAGCAATGAGCGATTGAAATTCCGATTGATACGTATTTTCCGTATCCCCCACTTCACGTGACAGTTCCTTTTGATACCATTTTTGAATGACAAAAAAGGTAACCAGCAGCATGATAACAAATCCACCATTATAAACAAGAATGGCAATGCTGCTTTTCAATACCTTGCCGTTAATGGCATTAATATCTTCTACGCTCATATCAATGCCCAAAAAACCAACAATGGTGCCATCTTGATTTTTCATTGGCACTCCCACTGTCAAATACTCGCCATATTCCGGATCTTCTAGAATCCCGGTAATAAAGCTTTTCCCTTCATACGCCTGTTTGACCTGCTCCGACGGAACAGTACATACACCACCGATAGGAAAATCCCCTTTATGATCTTTAGAAAATCCAGTAATCATAGCTTTAGATACTCGCGGATTATCAATCATGATGGTATAAACATATAATGCTCCTATTTTTTCACGGGCATCCTCTAAGTAAGCTTTTATATCCCTATAATCCCGGCTCTTTACTTGGTTATTAAGAAATCGCTGATAGGCTTCTATATCCATCGAGTCGGCAATAGATCTAGCAGCTACCAAGTTTTGATTAGCAACGGATTTTTGTACAGAATTTTTAATGCTTAAATATGTTGAAAACATATTTAGAAGAATGAAAACAATCAATAAAAGAATGGTCAAATAAAGAAATGCCCTTAACTTTTTATTTTTCATAGGATTAAACTTACCTCATCTCTAGCAGCTAAAAGTTAACGAACCTATTCTGAGTTTACTATATAAAGGGACAAAGAAATAGAGATAAATCTAATATTCTCTATCATCCCAGGCATATAATACTATAATTAATCAAGTAATTAACAGATCACCCACTAATTTTCGATCCTTTAACTTTTCATATTTTAATCTACACCAAATCAACTAATAATTATTACCAATAAAACTTTTTATTCCCAAATAGTTAATTATATCAATATAACTTTGTATAAGAAAATGAAAAAAATAAAAGAGTTGTGTTCGGTATTTCCGCTTCAAAAAAATAATTTTACCCTTTATATGAAAATATTACAAGAACATAGAGGTTCCATCTGTAAAATCACACCACAATTAATATTTATTGTATTAAGTTGCACAAAAATAGCGGACTACTCCTCTTTCAATAGTGCATATTAACTAATTTTTCATTAAGGAAAACATCATTTTAACGAGAAGATTTCCTTAATTAAAAAAATGGAATCAGAGCCTGATCCCCTGATTCCATTTACATATGATAGCTTTTATTTAATCGAATTAATGACTGCCCGCTCATACATCTTTTTAGTTACTTGATAATATAGCAGTTGAAAAAGAAAATACGTTACGATGACCACAGCCGAATAGACAAACAAATTGGATCCCAATAAATTGCTTAATGCCACGTAGGCGACTATGGCATGAATCATCCCTATCAGAAATGGAGCGAAAAAGAGGATACGTATTTCCGCACTTAAAATTTGCCGTATTTCTTTTTTTGTCAATCCCAATCGATGTAGGGCATGAATTTGGATTTTTTTATCTTCTAAATTCGTAAAAACTCGCAGATACATCATGCTCCCTTGGACGATAAAGAATAATAAACTGACAAACAAGCCGATAAAAAGAATCAACATGCTTCCCTGTTTCATTTCTTGATATATCGGAGCTCTTGTTTGCAGTTGATTATGATCAGGATTATTAGACATTTTTTCGATTTCACTAGATGTTTCCATTGAATCTTCCCAATCTTTAACTTCATACCCTCGTACTCTTACCATCTCTTTTAAAGGAACATCACTAGTGATTTCATGATACAGCTTATCATCGACTACCATCAGGGTCGTTGCTGATTCTATGGGTGCGACTATGGATTGGTTGCGCTGACCGGTCATTGTTACCTGTATGATTTGTTTACCATATTGAAGATCCTTTTGTTCTCCCTTTTGGACGAATTGAAAGTCCAGTCCTCCATAAGGAAAAATGTATAACGCTTCTTTTCCGGATAACTTTGCTGGATCAATTTTTCGCAATGCAGCCGCATCGTTATAATCACATTCCGAGATTAATAATGACCTATTTTCATTGGCTTCTCCCGTTCTCATATCAGGTAACATGTGAGTAATGGGCACACCTGTCATATTTACTTCGTAAAGGATCTTGAATCCATCTTCCTTTAATGTTTTCTCTACTGCGGATGGTTCAATAACGGAATAAATGGAAGCATCATTTTCAACCCAGCCAATTGATTGCGGAATGTTATCCACCCCTTGCTTTTTTAAATCTGCACTGAACATGAAAAGTGTTCCTGCTGATGTCAAAATCACGGCTGTAATGATCGAGGTCAAAAAGAATAACCTGGAATAGTCCTTAATATTAAATATCAGGTTTGTTTGAGTAATTAAATTCGTTCCACCATATAAGCTTTTCTTCTTCCGGTAAAGCCTGCTGCATAGAGCGACAATACTTTGGCTGAATAGAAAATAGGTGCCGATCAGTACGAAGAATAAAATGGGCATTACTCGAATATAAGAATTGTTCAACGACATCGTGCCTGCCAAATAATAAGAAATGCTTAAGCAAACTGCTGATAGTGCAATTAACCACTTTGAAACGAAGGGCGTCTTTTTTGGTTTTTGTTTATCTTTTAGTAAATCGACTACCTCCGCATTTCCAATGTGGAACAATGAAAGGAGCGATAATAGCTGAAATAGCAAAATGAAACCAACAATGGTATAAACAAAGGCCTCAGGGACAAAGACAAATGATATTGGTTGCTCTACAGCCAATAACCTAGAAACTGCCATTAAGAATAACTTTGAGAACAACAACCCCAAGCCTACTCCGATCAGGATAGATATGAGGGAAACCATCGTTTGCTCCAGGTAAATCAGTTTTCTTAGTTGGGATTTGGACATTCCAAGCAGTGTCAGCAATCCAAACTCTTTTTTTCGCGGCTGAATAAATGCTGCATTCGAATAAGCAATAAAGAAAACTGAAAATATGATGATCACGATTTCAGCTGCAATGAGTCCCCTACTAATTAGCTGTCCCCCAGGGATATTCGCATGGACCACATCAGGATGAAAGATAAATGATGCGTAAATAAAAAAAATTGAGACGGAAAGGACAATGCTGGAAAAATATGCTAGATAACGTTGTGCATTTCCTTGGATATTTCTCTTAGCGAGAAGTCGGATGTTCATGATAGACTCCTCCCAAAACGCTTAACGTATCTAAAATCCTTTGATGGAAGCTCTGTCTTTCCCCTCCGCTGTGAACCTCCGAAAAGAACTTGCCATCCTTTATGAATAGAATCCGGTCACAGAAACTGGCGGCAGTCGGGTCATGAGTGACCATGAGGATTGTTGCTCCCTTTTTCTCTTGAAGTGTCGCGAGGGTATCCATTACCTGCTTGGCAGATTTGGAATCCAAATTACCAGTAGGTTCATCCGCTAAAATAATGGAAGGTTCATGAATGATCGCTCTTGCACAAGCCGTTCGTTGCTTCTGACCTCCGGAAATTTCAAAAGTCCGCTTTTCTAAAATCCCTTCTATACCAAGAAGGTTCGCCAATTGGCTTACCCTATTTTCCATTTCCTGCAGTTTATACTGATCTAACGCTAAAGGAAGAAGGATATTTTCGCGAACGGTAAGTGTATCAAGAAGATTGAAGTCTTGAAAAACAAATCCAATTTCCCTCCTGCGAAACAAAGCCAGGTCCTGATTGTTTAATTCATTAGGATTCTGATCATTTAGAATGACTTTACCTGTGGTGGGTTTATCAATCGTGGCCATTAAGTTAAGCAGAGTGGTTTTCCCGCTGCCTGATGGACCCATCACTCCGACAAATTCCCCTTTCTGTACATTCATGGTGAAATTATGTAACGCTTTATGAAATAAATTCCCCTGCTTTTGAAAATAAGTTTTGGATAGTTGTTCCGCTTTTAAAATCGACATCCTGAATACCTCCCTTTCTTACCGTAAGTATAATGAATAAAGCGGGAGGCTCCCATCGAAGTTTATTACATAATCGTTTAACACCCTTACAATTCTGTCACCTTTCATGTAAGGTATTTGTCTTAAAAAGAAATTCCACAGTAGTCCCTTCGGATACAGTCGATTGAATGGTAACGCCATGCCCAAGTCTGTTGACGATTTCCTTCACTAGATATAGTCCCATTCCGGTTGACTCTTGTTGGACTCGCCCGTTCTCTCCAGTAAAAAATGGATCAAACACTCGTTTTACATCATGTGGGACAATTCCAATTCCCTGATCTGTTATCCTTAGGAAAATCTCCGACTCTTTTTCAACAAAGTTGAACGTTATGCTGTCATGCTCTTCCTGCCTTGAATACTTCAGTGCATTAAAGACCACCTGACTAATGGCGAAGTGGAGCCACTTACGATCCGAATGCACATATAAATTCTCAAGCTCCGTTTCAAGCCTGGGGTATATGAACCGTTTGATGAACTGTTTTTTTTCCTCGTTAATCACTTGCTTGACTAAATTAATTAAGTCAACCCGCTCCGATTTTACATCCTCCGAAAAACGCTGCAGCCTTGCTCCATGCAATATAATTTCCAGCCCTCTGCGAAATCGATCATTTTCTTCTTCTATCTCTTTAAGATAATCCTTCATCGGCTCATTCGAAAATGTCCTTCTGCCTTCTTGAATCAGTAAGGAAATGACTGAAACAGGTGTCTTCATTTGATGAACCCATTGATGAATCAACAGCTCATATTGCTCCTTCTGTTTGATTTGTTCTTGTAATTGTCCAATTGTTTCCTGGTTCATTTGTTGAAAAAGCTCCATCCACAACTTTTGTTCATTTGACAAGGGGTCCCTAAAGGCTTCGACATATTCAAACGACAAGCTTGGTTCTTGCTTCATCCTTGCTAATTGATTAAGAAAACGGTAATGCCTTATGTAATCGGCCGCTAAAAATAGAATCATCATAAACAACGCGAGAATAATTAAATAGATGATATTTGAAATCGATATGTGATTCCCCGCTTCCAGAACGGCTAATGAATAAGCAATAATAAGCAGGCTTACCAATAGAACGGTATAAAATATAAAATAAAGACGGTCTATAATAAAGGATTTTAGCTTCACTTTTCTTCACCTTGCACTATTTTTAGTCGATATCCTTTTCCCCTGCTGGTTGTTATGGCATGCTTTACGCCAATATCCTCTAGTTTTCTCCGTACCCTTGTGACATTGACGGTCAATGTATTGTCATCAACAAATGAATCATCATTCCATAATGCTTCAAGTAAATCTTCACGCGAGACAATGGTGTCATACTGTCGTAGTAAACAACTCAATAATTTCAACTCATTTTGAGTTAACGTTACCTGATTGTCTTGATATTCAATCATCGCTTTTTCCGTATAAAGCGTTAATCCATCCATTTCCTTTATTTGGTGGTCTAATGAAGATATTTCCGCATATTCACCATAAACCCTACGTAGGACACTCTTTATTTTCGCTAGTACCACTTCCAAATGAAATGGTTTGGTTAAATAATCATCTCCCCCATATTCAATGGCCATGACTTGGTTCATTTCATCTGTCCTTGCAGAGATGAATATAATGGGAACCTTTGACACCGTCCTTATTAGTCGGCACCAATGGAATCCATCATAAAAGGGCAGATTAATATCCAATAAAACCAAATCTGGCTTTATCTCTTGGAACTCCGCAAAGACTTGGTCCAGTTGCTTCACTTCTAAAACCTCATACCCATACCTTTTTAAAAAATTGACCAAGATTCCAGCTATTTTGAAATCGTCTTCAACCAATAATATTTTATACATCTTTTTCTCCTCATTAACATGACAATCCTACATATTAATCTGACTTTTGAAATGACAATAAAAAACCTTGAATGGTATGAGCCAATCAAGGGGATTTCAATAAAATTAGATTTCCTCCGGGATTTTCAATCCCTCAATAAAGGATTTAAAACTGGATGCAACTTTATAAATATTTTCATCCTGGCTTGATGGATCTGAATACCAACCCTGATCCCAGAAGTAAACTCCCTTTTCCTCTTCGTTATTTATCAGCAAGATTTTACCTGCACATGTATCATTACCTATTATAATGCAATTCTTATGTAAGTCTTCTCTGTTTTCTTCATGCCATTTCTGTAAATCCCGTTCTTTATCTTGAAGCTCTAATCCATAAAGTACATTTAAGCAAACGAGTGTGTCTAATCCATCCACATAAAACTTACAGTTTTGAACCGCAGTTGTGCCGCCATTATACTTAAGTAGAAATTGTTTATAATCTGCAGGGATTTCAAAACCCACAAATTCCTGAAAATTATTCACTGCTTCTTGTGTCGCTTTGCCATAACCAGTAATATTCACCATTGTATCGACTCCATTTCATTTTATTGTAGTAAAATCAATTGATAATCTTATTCTATTTCACTTGCTAATTGCAGTTTATAAAATGGCCGGGTTCTACACTCCATTACAACTCTGTTAATCTAAAATTTACTTTTCTTAATGGAGATCCCTTAAAAATAATTTATTCATAATTACTTAGAAAATAATACTTTTTTTAAATATATTAACATAATTTTACTATTCTTTTCAGTATTTTCTGATATTTTTTTTGACAATTTCGTTTCTTTTCATTAAGAAAATAGCTTTTTTTAAAAAAGAGTCTTTGTCGAAAAATCGATAAATCGTATAATTCGCAGATAAATCAGGTATTTTCGTAGATATATGTCCATTTTCGAAGATATATTCCCGATTTCGCAGATAAATGAAAATTAGCATTATTCATTCTTCCTTATAATATTCAATAAAAAAGGCGCCCAACCATCATCTTCGAGGTTGTGCGCCTTGAATTAATCCCATTACATCTCAGACAACTTTATAGTCATCATAAGTAATTAATAACCTGCTCATAGAAACTGTCTCAGCACGAAGCTTATTCTTATCACGACAATAAGCAATGATGGAACTATTGGGAATTTTAGCTGTACAATTCCATTTACTATACTTTTCATTATACCTAGAGGATATTTCGATAATCTCACCACGTACTTTTAACATCCTGCGTTCTACCAAGGGCATCATCTCCAATTCCGATAATATTATTTACCCTAAATCAGATAAAAAATTCTTCAGGCTATTCAGGAATGGCATATTCACAGATTATGGACATTATAGCAAAACAAACATACATGCAAAACAAAAGATGTCTACATATTCACAGAGTAATCGCTGCCGGTAGCTGGCATAATTGTTTGAACAACCTATAGATCTATTATTATAAGAAATGATAAGGTTGTTCCTATTAAAAATGCGGTGAATCTTATAGGATGTCTCTTTATTTAAGGTATTATAACCAGAATAATCTTAATATTTTTTTGGAATATTAAGATAAATCATAAAGCCCACCTAATATCTCTTTATTATAACGATAAAATTATATTCGTATCACAAAAGAAATATTTGAAATTAAGAGATTAGAGTCGTATGATTAGTAGTATCGGCGGAAAACACATAAATCAAAATAATTAAGTTTAAAGGGGAATTAGATATGGTAGATGTAGTCTCAAAACCTGAACAAGAAACATTTAATATTTCTGCAAACCAAGAACAATTGGATATCCTAGATCAGCTTTTAAAGCCTGAGGTTCAGGAATCATTGAACACTTTAGTTGAGCAGTTACCAAAACTGACTGAGTTAGTGAATATTTTAACAAAGTCTTATGATTTCGCTCAATCGGTTGCGACTGATGATGTTTTGAAAAATGATACGGTCAGCGCCATTACGGAAATCGCGACACCTGTAGTCGATTCAGTGAAAGGGCTTGCGGCTAATGCCATCGAAGCTAAGGATCGTGCTGAAGTGAATAATGATGTGATCGGTCTTTTTGGTCTGTTAAGGATGATGAAAGATCCGCAAGCACAAAAACTTTTCCGTTTCGCCCAAGCTTTTCTTGAAGTCTCTTCAGAACGTAAAAACCAAAAATAATTTGATAAACTTTCAGTAAGAACGGGGGATTAACTATGTCAAAACAAATCGTCATCTTAGGTGCAGGTTACGCAGGATTGCTATCTGCCTTATCCGTACGTGAATATTACAATAAAGATGAAGTGCAGGTTACAGTGGTGAATCAATTTCCAACGCACCAAATCATCACCGAATTGCACCGTCTTGCAGGCGGATCCATTTCTGAACAAGCCGTTTCCATTCCTTTGGAAAAGCTTTTCAAAGGAAAAGATATCGACCTTATCATTTCCAAAGTGGAGTCTTTCTCAGTCGATAACAAAGAAGTGAAACTTGCCAATGGTTCCACTTTATCTTATGATGCCCTGGTTGTTGCTTTGGGAAGCCAAACAGGATTCTTCGGCATTCCGGGACTTGAGGAAAACAGCATGGTCTTGAAATCCGTAAATGATGCAAACAAGATTTACAAACATATCGAAGATCGCATCCGCGAATATGCACAAACGAATAATGAAGCGGACGCAACCATCGTGATCGGCGGCGGCGGATTAACAGGCGTCGAGTTAATCGGTGAAATCGTGGATCATTTCCCTAAAATCGCCAAAAAGTTCGGAGTGGACTTCAAGGACTTGAAAATCAAGCTTGTAGAAGCTGGTCCAAAAATCCTTCCGGTCCTGCCTGATCACTTAATCGAACGTGCGATGACTAGCTTGGAAGCACGCGGTGTTGAATTCTTGACAGGTCTGCCTGTAACGGGTGTTAAAGGAAACCAAATCGAATTGAAAGATGGACAAACGATAACTGCTAATACGCTTGTTTGGACAGGCGGAGTTGCGGCTCTTCCTATCGTAGGCGAATCAGGCCTTGAAGTGGATCGAGGCAAAGCAACCGTTAATGAGTTCTTGCAATCCAAATCCCATAATGACGTATTCGTTGTCGGGGACAGTGCCGTTGCTTTCCCTCCAGAAGGCGGACGTCCATACGCTCCTACTGCACAAAATGCTTGGCAAATGGGCGAGCTTGTTGGATACAACTTATATGCAGCCTTTGAAGGCAAGAAACTTGAAGAATTTTCACCAGTCAACTCAGGTACACTTGCGAGCCTTGGCCGTAAGGATGCGGTGGCAACCGTTGGGGCCAATAACACGTCCCTTAAAGGTCTGCCGGCTACATTGATGAAAGAAGCAAGTAATGTTCGCTATCTATCACACATCAAGGCCCTATTCAGCCTGGCTTATTAATTTTAAGATAAAGCACTCATTGAATTTAAAAGGACCATTCATCATTTGATGAATGGTCCTCTTTTGTAATTAAAGGGCTATTTAATGAGATCAAATCTTAACTTGGTTGATGCTGAATCTAAGGAAAAATCCCTCAGGTAATTTTGCATTTGTCAATATCCGGGTTTCTTTTATGCGTTTATGATTATAAGAGGAGACTTCCATCAATTCTTCATCCATATACGCAGGATGGGTCATTATCTCCACGCTCGCCCCATCCATTACCCTCCCTTTCAAGTTTTGAAAGTAATTTTCAACCACCATTTCTCCATAAAAATCATCCAGGAATACATCTGTAACGGTTTGAATCCCAGCAAGTTGCCTTCCGGCATTACGCACTGGCAAGCCGTATTTATCAGACAGCTTTTTAATAACAGGTAGAAATGCTGTGATCCCGTGTACATGATGATGGCTGTCGAAATGAGTCGGAAATAGACCAAATTCCAAGAATCTTTCGATTTGTGCCGACCACTCCCTCTCCAATTCGCTCAAGGAAATACCGGTAGGATCCCCATATACCCCCCCTTGCTTCTTAAAGAAACCAGATTCGTCTACTAAACTCGGAACATCACTCAATAAAGGTTTACCCCATGTCAGCACTAAGTGTATACCTACCTTCAACGAAGGTGTCTTCTTTGCGATTTCAATCGCATGCTCCGTTGCTATCGCATTCATCATGATTGTTGCCGAATTGACAATTCCATATTTGTGGCTATCCAAAATCCCATAATTCACCGCTTTAGTTAACCCGAAATCATCTGCATTTACAAGGACTTCAATCATGATAAATTATCCTGCAACTCCTTTTTTTCAAAAAACTGCGGCAGATAATCTTTATGTGCCTCCAGCATTTCGTCTAAGATAAGTTTTGCAACCCTGTCACTTGGAACGAGTGGATTGATCGTCATGGCAAGCAACGCAGTATCATAGTCCCCTGAGATTGCAGCTTCGATGGCTACCCTTTCAAAGGATTTGATTTGCTGAATTAATCCGCGGACAGCGACAGGAAGCTCTCCTACATTGATTGGCTTAGGACCATCCTTAGTTATCACGCAACTGGTTTCAATCGCCGAGCCGTAAGGGATGCCTTCAATCGCACCATGGTTTACGGTATTTACCGCTTGAATATCTCGCTTATCCGTATGCATCGAGCAAATCAACCGCACAGCCGCATCACTATAGTACGCACCTCCGCGCTCTTCAAGCTGCGGCGGCTTGATAGCTAGATCCTGGTCTTTGTATAGCTCGAATAAACCTGCTTCAAGTCTTTGAACGACCTCTGCACGTGTTTCCCCTTTTTCTGCATCCTTCAATTCTTGGGCTAGCACATCTCCCGTTTTATAATAGTAATTGTGGTATGGACACGGAAACAGATTTAACGCTCTAAGGAATTCCGGTTCCCAGCCCATTGCATGGATATTCTTCATCGTGACAGCTTTAGCTGGATCTGTAATCAAATGGATGATTTGATCTTTGACACTCTCGCCATCAACGAATACATCCAAGCCAAAAACCATATGGTTCAAGCCAGCAAAGTCGATCCGGACTCTTGATGGCTCTACATCCATCAGATCCGCAACACCTCGTTCCATACCAATCGGCACATTGCAAAGGCCGATGATTTTGGAAATATTACTGTGACGCAGAACTGCTTCCGTTACCATACCTGCAGGATTCGTGAAGTTAATCAGCCATGCTTCCGGACATAATTCCTCCATTTCATAAGCAATATCCAGAATGACGGGAATCGTTCTAAAAGCCTTGAAAAGCCCGCCTGGTCCATTCGTCTCCTGTCCGATCACTCCGTGTTTCAATGGAATCTTTTCATCAAGCGCCCTTGCTGCGAGCTGGCCAACCCGCAATTGGGTTGTTACATAATCAGCGCCTTTAAGTGCTTTCTTTCTGTCTAGCGTGAGATAGACTTCAATATTCACACCAGCCTTTTCAATCATCCTTCTTGCCAAATTCCCGACAATTTCAAGCTTTTCCTTTCCCGCTTCGATGTCCACGAGCCAAATTTCACTCACAGGAAGTTCTTCATGATATTTGATGAAACCTTCGATCAGTTCAGGTGTATAACTCGAACCTCCGCCAATCGTGACAATCTTCAGCCCCTTGCTCATTCAGCAGTCCTCTCCTTCACAGCATCTGCATGTAAGAATTCTTCGCGTAGATCAATCATTTCAATTGCAAGATCCTTTATAGTCATCGCTGTCATTAAATGATCTTGTGCATGCACCAGTATAATGGGAAGATCAAAATGGTCCCCGCCCGCCTCAGCATGGATTAATTGGGTTTGGTATTTATGGGCTTGCAGTAATTCCGTTTCTGCCTCGGCTATTTTCACGCGAGCAGAATCAAAATTCCTTTTCTTTGCTTCCTGCATCGCTTCCATTGCAAAGCTCCTAGCATTCCCGCTATATAAAATCAATTGAAAGGATAGTTGATATAATTCTTCTTTTTCCATTTTTATCACTACTTTCTTAAACTGAGCGTTTCTGAATCTTTTGTAAGCTCAGTTTTATTTTTGGTGTCTATCTTCACTTGAGCATAAACGAATGGTAAATAAATCGCTGTTGAAATGACTAAGTTAATTGCAGCCAAAACCGCTCCAGACATATGCCCGCCTGTTGCCAGGAATCCACCTACAATCGGAGGGGTAACCCATGGAATCTTAGCAACGATCGGGAAAACCATTCCGCTGCTTACTGCGATATAAGAGATCACCGTTGTAATTACCGGGCCGAGAACAAATGGGATGAACCACATTGGATTCAGAACGATAGGCAATCCGAAAAGAATGGGTTCGTTAATCTGGAACACTCCTGGTGCCCCTCCGAGTGCAATCATCTGTTTATACCGTTTCCGACCGGCAATGATCATTGCAATGATAAGGCCCAATGTTGCACCAGATCCGCCTAAATAAACAAATGCATCCAGGAAAGAACCCGCCAATACCCCGTATTGGTCCATGTCTTTGACGCCTTTTGCATATAAATCGATATTTTTCACTCCCGAACTTTCAAAAAGCGGTGTCGTTATCCCGCCAAGGATATTGGGTCCATGCAAACCGATCATCCATAATAAATGAACAAGAAATACTAGTAAAATAGCGAATGGCAATGAATCTACTGCACTTTGTAATGGAGATACAATCACTTTACTCAGCCAGTCATTCAGTACCTGCCCATCCGTAATTTTACGGAATAGCAGTCCAAATACACCAGCGATAAAGATCGTTGCCATACCCGGCACTAACTTTGCAAATGAACGGGCTACCGCTGGAGGTACTCCATCAGGAAGCTTGATGACTAAATATTTCACTCGGGAAAGTCTCACAAAGATTTCAGTGGCTATTAAGGCAACGACAATTCCTGTAAATAGGGCAGTAGCATTAAAATAGTTCACGCTTACAAAACCCCATGCCCCGCCTGTAACATCCTTATCATTGATAGTTAAAGTGACATTTCCGATTTGAGGTAATAATAAAAAGAAACAGGCTGCGGAAACCAGCATCGCTTCAAAACCATCGTCACCGTATGATTGTGCCAATTTATAAGAGATTCCGAATACAGCGAATACAGTCATGAATGCAAAGGTTCCAAACCAAATGTCACCGCCCAGCGTATTCCATGCAGGACCGAAGATAGCCTCCATCATTCTTCCATAAGGCTTGATGACTTGCCCAAGATTATTAAACAGGACGGCGAATGACCCGATCATTGTAATCGCTATCATTCCAATCAATGCGTCACGAATCGCAAGCAAATGCCGGTTATTTCCTACCTTTACCGCCCCAGGCATAATATACTTATCAATAAAAGTCATCATATCCTTATTCTCCTTTTATTAAAGTAGTGGCTTGTTTTAGTACTTCTTCACCATTACATAGTCCATAGAACATTGGATTGATGGTTGCAACTGGAATTCCCTTTTCTTTCCCCGCTTCCTGTAACTTGGAAAGAAGATATCTAACCTGCGGACCTAATAAAATCACATCAGCCTTATCTATTTCATTGTTCACTTCTGTAGAACCCACAGCCCATATATGACATTCTATCCCTTGTTTTTTAGCGCTTTCCTCCATCTTGGTAACTAATAAACTAGTAGACATCCCTGCAGAACAACATAATAAGATATTCATTGAAATTACCCCCCTTTTAATGATTGATTATTCAGTATTTTCAAGTGAGACTAAACCGCATTTTTATAATAATGGATGTTACTTTGTTTTATCACTTCCCTTGAAAGGATATATGAAATGGGTATTATTACCTCCATACATACATTGTAGTTACAAATCTAAAAAATATCAACACAATTTTTAATTTGTTACTACAAATTTGTGAATTAAAGTTGATTATTGAACTTATCCGAGATAATCTATATGTATATAATGGGAATGAACTTAGGAGGAATCACTGTGGAGACCATGAATAAAGAAGCGGCATTGCATTCCATAGTTAAGGAATCGATTATCGATCTCATAAAAAATGGCGAATATCAAACAAATACGAAATTACCGACTGAGGCCGAATTTTGTAAAATATACGGAGTAAGCAGGACAACAGTTCGCACGGCCTTACAGCAATTGAACGTCGAAGGCTATATCTACCGTGTTCAAGGAAAAGGTACCTTCGTTTCGGAGAATAAAGTTAAGCAATTTCTTACAAGCACTGTTGAAAAGTTCTCTGAGCAAGTCACGATGCAAGGAAAAAACCCTTCTACAAAGGTCATTAGCTTAAAAGTGATTGAAGCAAATGCTACCCTTGCCAAGCTTTTTAAACAAAATATTGGAGACCCCGTAAACAAACTGGAACGGATACGTTACGTAAACGACATCCCCCTTCAATATGAAATCGCCTTTCTCCCTTGGTATAAAACACCTGGGCTTAATATCGAAGCCTGTGAAAAATCACTCTTTAATGTACTTGAAACACAATTCAATTTAAAAGTAAAAAAAACGGTTGAACACTTGGAGTTTTCACTTGCTGACGATTCCATTTCTAATAAATTGGATGTACCAAACGGTTCACCTTGTTTTTCCTTAGAAACTTACACATATGAGAATGATGGATCGGTCATTGAATTCTCTAAAACTCTCTTTAGAGGCGATCGTGCACACTTTGTCATCGAGCGGAACTATTGATTATTAATAGATAAAAAAAGACGGATGCCCTATTAATTAAGGCATCCCATTTTTTGTGCGATTTTTATACGGCATATTGATTCTAATTCGGTATGCCCCCATCCCGAACCATGGTTTTAAAAGAAGACTTGTTTATCCTTCATGCTATTTATTTTATATAAAAGAAACCCTCACTAGATTTTGCGACACTCCTGTCGAATAGCTGGCTAGCCAAAAACCCACAGACGCTTGCGGCAAGGAGGCTTGACAGTCAGTCGGCGGAAAGGGAGCGAAATTCTAAAATCATCTGGAACTTTTTTATATAAAAAAACTCTAGGCAAACGACTTTTCATCGAATTCGACTACAGTCTGAGAGGAAATCATAACGATTACCTCTTTTCACACTTACAAATATATTCATTAAACGAGTAAAATTTACAAATATAGCACAATAACCTAACCTGACAGAAGTAATAAAGCGGACAACAGCCGAAAGCTCTGGAACATTTTAACTTTTATGATTTGGCATCAAATTTATATAAAAAAACAATATGCTGTAAATAAAGTACCATTATTGGCTTGTTTACTCATTGCACCCAAGCATCAATTAATGATTGCTTGGGTGCCTTTTATATTTGAATATCACCCAATAACGAGTATCCATTCAATTTAACAATTGGTATATGACGAATTTCTCAAAAGGATTAGATTCAGTAAAGCCAGGTAACATCACTTCGTTTTTCAGCTCGAAGACGGTTTGATTTTCGAGAAAAAAAATATAATCCTGAGAAGCATAAAATAATATAAGTTCGATTTGGCGCGGTTCTTTTTCAAAGGAAAGCAATATGTTATTGATGGTTTTCATGAAAATCTGTACCGAGAACGGATTAAAGAAATAAAAACGATTGTCTTTCGTATCAATATCATATTCTTCTGCCAAACAACAGTGGAATTCTATATTGCCATTGTTGTTTTTCCTTTTCTTCATGTAGCCATTTAGATTCTCGATCGCTTCTTTATAGAAATTTTCATTCATCTCCACGCCAACCACAGATGATTGATATAAGTGATGGATAAAAAAATTCAAGCGTCCTTTACCGCATCCAAAATCCACAATGCGATCATTTCTTTTCAGTGCATATTTTTTGAATAAATGTTCTAATGCGCTGTATGGCGTAGGCTCGTATCTGTGATAATGCAAAGAATCATTGAAATTTTTTTGTTCACCTTCCGTCTTGATGTTCAGCATTTCATCATAATTCGTTTCTTCCATTGTTATTTGCACCTGCTTCATGGTTTTTTCATAAAGGGATTCCTAATTAAAAAACCCCGAATAAGGTTGATCTTATCCAGGGTAAAGTCTTTTTATATGGATGTCCAGACAATTAATTGGATTTTGCTTTAGTTACATAATCATTAAAATCAGAGATGCTTGGGTTGGCCATATAATGACCGCCTTCCACTTGGATCGTCTGACCTGTAATGAATTTGGACTCATCAGATGCAAGGAATAGAACTGTATATCCGATATCATCCGCTTCACCATGATATGGCAATGCATTAAATTTGGCAAAAATATCGAGTACGGCCGGAGGCATATTATTTTTCGCTGCAGGAGTTAGAATAAGGCCTGGTGCCACTCCATTACAACGAATATGATCTTTACCATACTGCGCAGCGATATAACGGGTCAAATTCACTACCCCCGCTTTGGAGGCACCATATGCAGAACGTACGGAGTCACCCGTAAATCCAGCCATGGATGCCGTATTGATTATCGATCCCCCTCCCGCTTTAATCATGTGAGGAATGGCAAACCTGCTTCCCAATAGGACACTTTTTAAATTCACATCCATAAGTCGGTCCCATTCTTCCAAATCTAAATTCACGACATCCAGATCTTTATGTAGGTTAGTTAAACCCACATTATTAACAAGTACCGTAACCGTTCCATATTGTTCAATTGTAAAGTCGACTGCTGACTGGATGGAATCTGCTTGTCCAGCATCCAAGAATACTCCAGCCGCTTCCCCACCTTGTTTTTTAATGTTTTCAGCTGCTTCTTTTGCTCCTGCTTCGTTAAAATCAGCAATCACGACTTTTGCGCCTTCTTTAGCCATTAGCGTGGATATGGATAACCCAATACCTGAAGCTCCACCTGTCACTAATGCTACTTTATCTTGTACTCTCCCCATAATAACCCACCTGCTCTTCAAAATTGAATATTACTGCTTTATTAATCATGACTAACAGTACAAGAATACAACATATATAAAGTCGTTACAAATAATTATACCCATAGTCTATTTTCGTAAAATGTAGATTATTAGAATGTCGTAACCCTAATGAAAATTTTGTTTACCAAATCCATAACAGAAAAAAGCTGAAGCATCATAAAGAGCTTCAGCTTTTTTTCATTTTTCTTCTTGATCATCCCATATGATCCAATCATGGACCTCAAGTATTTCCAGAAATTTCATCAACCGCGGTAAGACTGGTTCTGCTTCCTCACCAAAATGTTCGCTCATCGCTTCTGAAATCTGATTTACATTGCTTTGGAACTCCATCTGTTTAATCGCATATGTACCAAACTTATCAAGCTTGATTTTACGGACTGATGGTTGTTTAAAGAAACGAATTGTAATTCGTTCCACAAAATTGGTCCTTTGAATGACTAAAAAAGTTGCTTCCGAAGATTCTTGTACCATAGTGACGCGTTTTTCCAAAAGGGGAACCATGGTTAACAGGTTCCTCTTTTTTGATTGGCGTTTACGAAGCATCTTCTTTTTTCCCTTTACTGGATACGAACCAAAGCAATCCAGCTAGAGCAAGGAATAGTAGGAAAGGCAGCAAATTGCTGGCTAATTTAGCCGCAGCCGGAACTTGGACACCTGCTGCGATCAATATGGCAATAAGTACACCAATCAATGATTCACCCGCTATTAAACCAGAGGCAAATAATACACCTCTATCAACCCGTGCTTTAAGTGCTTCTTTTGTTTTCGAGAAGAACTCAACGAAGAATCGAATAAATCCACCGATCATGATCGGGGCACTGGTATGAACCGGCAAGTAAATGCCGACTGCAACAACAAGTGAATTCAGACCGAAAAACTCTAATGTGATGGAAATAGCCGCACCGATAAAGATGAGAGTCCAAGGTAAATCTCCCCCAAGAACACCTTCAGCAAGTATTTTCATTAGTGCCGCTTTAGGTGCAGGTAGTTCTGCAGATCCCATCGTATATGCGTTATCCATTAGAACCAGGATAAAACCAATGACAGAAGCGGACGCAACAACACCGATCATCATGGCAACTTGTTGTTTCCATGGTGTTCCGCCGACGATATATCCTGTTTTTAGATCTTGAGAAACATCACCTGAAACCGCAAGTGCTGTACAAATGATCGCAGCAACAGTTAAAGCGGCTACCATTCCAGTCGTACCAGTAAAACCAGTAGCTTTATAGACAATCGCTACAATCAATAGCGTAGCTATTGTCATTCCAGAAACAGGGGAAGATGAACTTCCGACGATCCCAACAACCCTTGAAGCCACTGTCACGAATAAAAATCCAAAAATCGCAATTGCAATCGCACCGATGATTCCCACATCTGTTATAGGTGTGAAAGCAATGATTAAAATAACGATGATCGTTCCCAACCAAACGTATTTAGCCGGTATGTCTTGTTCTGTACGGATCGAACCTGATTTTAGATGTCCTTTATTGGCTTTTACGCCTTTAAGAGTATCAAAAACTGAACTAAAAAGTATTGGTAATGTTTTGATCAATGTGATCAATCCGCCAGTTGCAACGGCACCAGCACCAATATAGCGTATATAATTATCCCAAATTCCCCATGCATCCAATTCACCGATCGGTACATCAGAAGGGAAAATGGCTGTTCCATTGCTTCCGCCAAAAAAGCTGATGGCCGGTATTAGTACAACCCAGGCTAATAAACCCCCACCTAGCATTTGTCCTGCAACACGCGGTCCAATAATATAACCTACACCCAAAAGGGAAGGAAAGGCATCAAGACCAACCACTGCATTTTTAAAATTCGTGATTCCTGTTTCAACCTCTGTCTTGAAAAGCTTAAACCCATCACCAAGCCCTTTAACGACACCGCCGATAACCAAACCGGCTCCGATTAGTTTCGCGCTTGTACCACCCTTTTCTCCTGACTTCAGGACCTCGGCACATGCCGTACCTTCAGGATATGGTAATGTTTCATGTTCCCTTACAATCAAAAGCTGGCGAAGGGGAACCATCATGAAGACCCCTAAAAATCCCCCAGTTAATACAACGAAAATGATGAATGCTTGACTCACGTCCATGTCCCACATGAATAATGCTGGTATGGTAAATACAGCACCGGCACCGATAGCCTCACCTGCCGTGGTCATCGTTTGCACAATATTGTTTTCTAATATTGAATCCCTGCGAAAAACCCCTCTTAAGATAGCCATTGAAATTACCGCCGCGGGTATTGAAGCAGAGACAGTTAAACCAATAAGTAGGCCTAAGTATGCATTTGCCGCCCCGAATACGATTGCAAGAATGATCCCTAGAATGATTGCAGTTGCAGTTAATTCCGGTAGAGATTTAGATGCAGAGACGTACGGAACGAATTTACTCTCTTTTGAATTGTTCGACAATTTAGCCACTTCCTATGTTAAACTTTAAAATCACAGAGAATATTATATCACTGTAATTTAAAGTCACGCAATGGGAAAAATCTGCTTATCAAAAGTTTGATTATATCAAAAATTCAGTTTAGTGGTTTTAGTTTTAAAATATATAAAAATAATATTCATCTAATAACATGGCTAATACGTTACACGAAATCCATGCTCTCATTCATTTCATTAACTCCATAAGCAAATAACCCACTGGGTTATTGCACATTAAAATGAGAACTAACATATCCTGAAAAATCAAGTCTTAAAAAAAGGAATGATAAATCCATGGTCTCCTATATGGACTATACTTCACCATCCACACAATACTTTTTTGATGTTAATAAAAGCAATTTAATGAAAAAAGACAATCAAAACTATATAAATGTATTAGGTATCAAACAATTGAATACACTCGAAAATGTTTCTTTATTAGATATTTACCTTAGTGTAAACAATGTCGTAGAACCACATTATCACCAAAATGCTGCAGAGCTAGTGTATTGCATTTCTGGAGCGGCAACCGTTTCATTACTGAACCCTTTTACTAAGCAAATACAAAATTATCCCATTAAACCTGGCCAAGTAGCCAACGTTCCACAAGGTTGGTGGCATTATGAAGTGGCTAATACTGATAATACTCATCTGCTGGCCATTTTTAATGCACCAACACCTGAGGTGATCCTGGGTTCGGATATCTTGAAATTGACACCTGCAAATATTATGGCACATACGTATTGCATGGATGAAAATCAATGGAAAAAAGCAATTGCACCGGTTCAACCCTCAACATTCATCGGTCCGCCAGCAAACTGCCATCGAGCGGCCGAAGAAGACATGCAGCAATATCCACAATATATTAATCACTATGATAACCCAATGTATACTGACCCGGCGTACAACCATCAATTCCAGCCTAATCCCCCATATTATTATTATTGATGACCTTATTCATGGCCTGTTCAAGGGCCTATACACCTTCATGGATGACGTCTGAAAAATCGGAATCGAAAATGGAGACCCCTATTACATAAGGGTTCTCCATTGCTTTTAATTACATGACCCGTTTAATAAGCCGAACTTATTTTCTCCGCGACATCTTACATTAAGGTGGTCAGCCAATGCGGTTTTAAAAGTATTATAAAATCCATAACAAACTTGGATACAATTATTATACAATTTTCTATATATTCTACCGAGTTTCTTCTTATAATATAATATAAAAGTGTGTTCTCTTTAATTTGCTATGGTAACACTATAAATATCGCATGACAAAAAAAACCATCAAATAGGTTTTTTAAAAAAATATTAGACAGCTTTAAGTTTTTGTGACGTACAATCATACACAATACCTAAGATATCAAAGACCGTTTTCTTGTTATAACGATGACATTTCCGTCCGTTTTTCTCCAAAAGGTGAAACAGACGGAAAAAAGTTCTTTGGCGTCCTTTTGTAATCAAACAATAAATAATAGTCTTTTATCATTTAGATGGATTTATATTCACTTAACTCCTTCTTTTTCTTTTCTAAAAGTAACTGACGCATTCTAAACAGCGTAGATGAACAGAGTAAAATGCTAATAAGTTGCCCATACAAGTGACACTCTAAGCGTTCCCTCTTAATCTCTTTGCACTTGTCAATTTGTAAGAAAGATTTCCATGTCTTAAATAGAATTTCAATCTGCCAACGTAACGAATACAGTTCATGAATATGTTCCGTTGGAACGTCTTCTAAAGAAAGATTTGAATATATACGTTCATTCCACTTAATCGTTTGCTTCGGTCTTTATAGGTAATGCCCTTCTTCTTTGTTCTTTCAATCTTTTCTCTGTTTGTACCTCAGTTAATCGATGAATAATTACTCGGGCGGGTAGTTTTTGATACAGCCCAATGTATGCTTCTGAAAATTCAAGTGTTTGACCAGGTTGAAGTTGATTCATAAGCTCTTCCGTGTCTAACTGAATAAAGAGAGTACCTTTCTTCACAGTCCCATTCCGAAAAAACTCTGGTTCATCATTCTTACGATATATACGAGAATTCAACTTCAAACGTGAGACATAGTAAGCACCTTCATCATTCATTTTCTGTAAGTCGTGTAAGTCGAAATACCCTAAATCCCTTATGTATAAGTCTTTCGGTTGAATGGTTAGTAGACTTGTGGAACCGAAGGTTTTATCATTTTCTCTCCCTTTTCCTACATAAACGTGGAGGAACTTCCCACTCAATAAGTCATATCAAGTTGGATTTTAACACCTGCGGTATGGCTACTTCCGCCAGAACCTTGATAATGTGAAGCAAACTTATCTGGAAGTTGAAATGTTGTAGAATCTAGGATCCGAATACGTTTAAAAGTCGTGGAGTATGGATGAAGTATTTCTTGTATTGAATGAATTCTTTGAGTTAGAAGATTAGCTAGAACTTGTTGAAGAAACTGTACGGCTGAACCATTAAATCGTTGATTAAGCCCTTCGGGGCTCATGAGGACACCTGTAGATGCTTCGAGACGGCTACACAATTGTGTGAGTGGTGTACTCGCGACCTGTTGACTAAGCCATGCACATAAAGCAATTAATTCTTGTGCTTGATATTTACTTGAGGTTGAACAAAACCAACTTCTTTAGCTAATTGTTGTAGAGAAGATGGAGATAAGTAGTTTTGAAGTTCTTGAAAAAAGAGATTCATTTCGTCTGAAACAGAAAAACTCATAGAAAACGCCATCCTTCCTGTATATTTCTACAAAAAGAATAGCGTTTTTTTGTAATGATGATACAAATTCACCTTAGCTTGATGGCGGTGGGGTCCCGCCAACATTTTAACGAAAATATACGCTAAGCCTTCGGATGTGACCGGCCCCGGCCGTCTCTCTTCTATAAAGGCTGTTTTTATGAAGTAAATCTTTTTGTTTTTGATAACAAAATGGGAATATTTGTTTTCGTGTGAATAAGTCGAAAATATATAAAGGTGAACAAAACCCTGTATATTTTCGACTTGTTGCTAAAGTACCAGTGTATCATTCACATCTGTACTTGAACTGAGGCTCTGTCTGTATATAAAAAGCATTTCTTACTTGTGCACTCCAATTTGCAAAGGCTGATCTCCATTCAGGAGTGTTAAAGAATTGATCTACAGTTTGAGTTTCAGAATGCCAAACTATAAATAGGTTGAGTGGGGCAATTCCTCCTGCCCAAATTCCATTATTTGCGTCAGTATCTTCTTCCCTTACTAATAATAAGGGTAGACCAAATTGAAAAGCCATTGAAGGTTCTACTTGTGAATAAACTGATCCTATCCAGAATGGAGTGGATGGTGGAAGTGGTCCTGCATTGACATCAACTGTTTGAATTTTAAAACGACGAAGGTTTACTGCCAACATTCCATAGCTTGATGAAACTAACCGACGAATATCAGTTAAAATGGATTCGGGATAACTTTCGCTTAATGGTAATGTACGCGGAAAAAGCAAAGCATTCTCAATCTCTAAAATTAAACGGTTTAGAAACCGTTGTTGGTTGTCATTTAAATGAGTTGTCGTACTTAAAAATATAGGAATACGATAAGCACGGTCAATACACTCTTGGTGTGCCGATTCTATTTTCGCTTTATCTTTACGTAAAGAGCTATGCTCATTATTACTTACTTTCTCTTCATCCTTGCGTGAAGAGCTATTCTTATTTTTACTCACTTTCTCACCTCCTTTTTTTATTAGTATATGGAAAAGGAATAAGTGAGTTTGGACATAACAGGTTTCCATAATAGAGAAACAAAAATTAGTAATTTTGTCTAAATTCGAATAATTTTATAAAAAATTAATTTAACTGAAGCAGGAAATAAGTAATCTATCATTAGATATCCAAAATAAGCTTTTTAAAGAAGTCAATGTTGAGGAAAAAATATAACCCACAACAAGATTGTGGGAAAATGCTATATAGATATGAATACTTTGTGTTCAAAATTAACCTTGTTATTATTTTTTATTCTGGGAACCGTATCATAAATAGTGGTAAAGCGGAGAATCGAGCTGATTATATGCTCAAAGGATGCAAACATGCCGAGCTGCGAGAACGTGCGTTACAAGTTCAACTCCAACGGGCAAGTGCATTAAACATTATCATCAATGCGATTAGTGTTTGGAACACGCTGAGCAAGCAACAAAACACCGCAAAAAGCAAGGTAAACTTCAGGAAGAACTACTAAACCATATTGGATGGGAACATATCAATTTCTTGGGCGAATACAAATTCAATTTCAGGCAAAATTCTTCTCTCGATTCATTACGACCGCTGAAACAACAAGAGGATGAGTGACTGGTGTTCGGGTATACCGCCCGGACTATTGGGCTTAGAGTAAGAAAAAACGCTAAGCCGGTCACATCCGAAGGCTTAGCGTATATTTTCGTTAAAATGTGGCGGGACCCCATCGCTATCAAACTAACAATAACGAGTTACCCCAAAACGATAAAAACGAGTAAGATGCACAAAATTTTCGTTCTGGGGGTATTATGTTATCTTACCTTGATGGGCATGGGGTACGCCTTTTCAAAGCAAGATTATCGTAATAAAAGAGTGATATAGTACAAGCATGATTTACGAAATACAAATGCAATTAAAATGTTGGAGATCGGAGAAAATCCTATAGTGGTATCAGAAAGATTAGGACATTCAAAAGTTTATATAACCATTGATGAAATATAATCATATTACTCAGAATATTCAGTACTCTTAGGCTGAAAACTTTTCAAACTCTTTGTTTTAAAGAGTATGGACCCATTTTAATGTGGTCATTTAAATTAAAAAGCAATGGAGAACCCGATTACATAAGGGTTCTCCATTGCTTTTATTACATGATCCGCTTGAACATTTTCTCCATTTCATAAATGGAATAAGAGATGATGATAGGTCTTCCATGAGGGCATGTGAAGGGATCTGTTGTCCGCCTTAGTTCATCCAACAGTGCTTGGATTTCATCATTCCGCAGATGACGGTTTGCCTTTATGGAGGCTTTACAGCTCATCATGATAGCTGCTTCTTCGCGCAATTTTTTGATGTCGACCTTTTTCATCGATAGCAATTGTTCGATCATTTCTTCAAGGATTTCCTGTTCAATTCCTTTAGGGAACCATTGTGGATGCGATCTGACAATAAAAGCGTTATATCCAAACTCCTCTAAATAGACGCCGACTTTTTCCAATTCATGCCGATATTCATTTATCCGGATACATTGGTCTGTTGAAAATTCAAGGGTGATGGGGACAAGCATATCCTGTAGCTCGTTTTCAACACGTCCGACCTTTTCTTTAAAATATTCGTATTTAATCCGTTCCTGGGCAGCATGCTGGTCTATGATATACAAACCTTTTTCGTTTTGGGCGAAAATATATGTTCCATGCATTTGCCCAATCGGGTACATCGGAGGGATTCGGCTATCCGGTTCATTCGCCTCGATTTCTTCCTCTTTTTCGACAGTATAGGTTGTATACTTTTCAGCTGACTCGAAATAAGTTTTGCTTTCATCATCTTGTAAGACCGGTATATAGGCATCTGCCTCTTGCTGCTGTTCATTGCTATAGATTATTTCCTTTATTGGTTCAAGATTGAAATCTTCATTATGATCCACGTAACTCTTTTGTTCCTGCTTTTCCCGAATCAAGGTATCCTTCAAGAGTGAAGCTTCTTTCTTGGCTTCTTCAAGGACCCGCTTGCCGCTTTCCACAACATGGTCCAATTCCAGCGTAGTTTGCTCACTTTTCACCTGTTCCGGCTTTGCTGTTGGTGTATACCCACTTGGTATTAGAGACATCTTTTTAAACGAAGATTTAATCGTTTCCGATACAAGACTGTACAATTCCTGTTCCTTGCTGAGCCTTACCTCCATTTTGGATGGATGTACATTGACATCGACAAGAATCGGATCCATTTCAATATTCAACAAAGCAATTGGAAAACGTCCAATTGGAAGAAGTGTATGATAACCATCCAGGATTGCTTTCACGAGTGCATAGTTTTTTATGAAGCGGCCGTTTATCATGGTTGAAATATAATTCCTTGAAGCCCGGGTGACCTCAGGCATAACGATATATCCGGATAATTTGAAGTCCAAGGAGCTTGCCTGAACCGGAATCATCTTTTTGGCAATATTCGTACCATAGATTGCGGCTAGCACCTGCCTGACATCACCGTTACCATTCGTATGCAGAATACGCTTCTCGTTGTGAGATAACCGTATAGAAACATCCGGGTGGGAAAGTGCGAGCCTGTTAGCGACATCCGTAATATTTCCTAGCTCGGTATGAATGGTTTTCATATATTTCAACCTTGCAGGAGTATTGTAAAACAAGTCGGAAACCAGGATATCCGTTCCTTTACGGCTGGATGAAGCCTCGAGTTCCTTAACCATGCCGCCTTCAAGAAGTATGCGCGTTCCTACACCTTCGCCAGTGCTGCTTTTCATTTCAAAACGGGAAACTGAAGCAATACTGGGCATTGCTTCACCGCGGAAGCCAAGTGTTCGAATTCGGAAAAGATCATTTTCATCTTTTATTTTACTTGTGGCGTGGCGTTTAAATGCCGCTTCTATGTCATCAGCCATAATCCCATCGCCATTATCCACGATCCGAATGGAACCAAGTCCAGCCTCCACCAATTCAATCTCTATAATGGTACTGTTTGCATCTATTGCGTTTTCCACAAGTTCCTTAACGACTGAGGCTGGGCGTTCAACAACTTCTCCAGCTGCGATTTTATTAGATAAAGCCTCATCAAGCTGTATGATTTTCCCCATTTTTATCGCCTCGCTTTAATTCTCATTTAAGTTTCTTTTGTAATTTATAAAGGGTATTCATTGCCTCAAGCGGCGTCATTTCAAGGATATCCAGAGATTTTATGTCATCCAGCACCTTTTTTTCCTTAGGAGAAGAATTCACTCTACCTTTAGGAGACTCTTCCCCAAAGAAGGACAGCTGTGCCTCATTGTCGGATGCTACCGGTGCGGCTTCGGCAATAGGTGCTTTTACAGCAGCAGCCGGCTGTAGTTCAGGCAACGCCTTTGCCTGTCCATTTTCATTCTCTAGCTGCGCTAAAATAGCGGCCGCCCGATCTATTAACTGCTCCGGTAAATCCGCTAGCTTAGCCACATGAATTCCATAGCTTTTATCTGCTGGCCCTTCTTTAATTTTATGAAGGAAAACGACATTTCCATTTTGCTCAATGGCACTGACATGGATATTTTTTAATTTTGGCAGTTCCGCTGCCAAAACAGTCAATTCGTGATAATGAGTCGAAAAGAGAGTCTTTGCCCCAATTTCCTCATGAATATATTCAATGATGGCCTGAGCAAGCGCCATTCCATCATAAGTTGATGTTCCTCGACCAATTTCATCAAATAATATCAAACTGTTTTCTGTCGCATTCATGATGGCATTTCTTGCTTCAAGCATCTCGACCATGAATGTACTTTGACCGGAAATCAAATCATCAGCCGCGCCAATCCTAGTAAATACCTTATCAAAAATAGGCAATTCAGCTATACTTGCGGACACGAAGCATCCAATTTGCGCTAGAATCGATGTCAGCGCAATTTGACGCATATACGTACTTTTACCCGACATATTGGGCCCTGTGATCAAGAGTAACTCCCGGTCTCCATCCATAAAGCAGTCATTGGGGACATACTCCTGTGATTGAAGGACTTTCTCGACCACTGGATGCCTGCCTTCCTTCAGGACGATTCTTCGATCATCAGAAAAGACAGGCTTCACGTAATGGCGTTCTTCGCTAATCGTCGCAAAGCACTGCAGGACATCCAGTTCACTGACGCCTTTAGCTAAATCCTGTAAGCGCGGGATATAGCTTTTGACCTCTTCACGAAGATTGAGGAATAGGTCATACTCCAAACTGATGCTTTTTTCTTCTGCTTGTAAAATCAAAGCTTCCTTTTCTTTCAATTCAGGTGTGATATATCGTTCGGCATTCGTTAAAGTTTGCTTCCGTTCATAACGGCCTTCTTCAAGCAGATGTAAATTGGCTCGTGTGACTTCAATGTAATAGCCAAATACACGATTATATCCGATTTTCAATGATTTGATCCCGGTGCGTTCCCGCTCTTCGCGTTCAAGCTGTGCAATCCAGGTTTTCCCGTTTCTGCTGGCATCCCTGTATGTATCCAGCTCCTTATGGAAACCGTCCTGAATGATATTCCCTTCCTTCACGGACAATGGCGGGTTTTCTACAAGCGCCGTTTCAAGCAAATCCGTCACTTCTTCGCAAGGATCCAATTTATCGGCCAGAATTGAAATATCCTGATTGGAAGCCATTGACTTCACGATTTCACGAATGATCGGCACCTGTTGTAATGAACGTTTCAGTTGAATCATGTCCCGAGCGTTTACATTCCCGAAGGCCACCCTTCCGGCAAGCCGCTCCAAGTCGTACACTTCCTTCAGGCGTTCACGTAAGTCCTGCCGTTCGAAGTATTGATTTTTCAGGGTTTCAACAAGGCTTTGTCTCCGCTCGATCTGTTTTTTATTAATGAGCGGTCTATCAATCCATTGTTTCAACATCCTTCCGCCCATGGCTGTTTTTGTTTCATCAAGCAGCCATAATAATGAGCCTTTTTTACCTTTGGAACGAATGGTTTCAGTTAATTCCAAATTGCGTTTGCTATAATAATCAATTTTCATATATTGTGATGTTTCATATGCAAGCACTGGCTGTAAATGATCTAGGCTGCGTTTTTGGGTACGGTATAGATAATTCAATAAACGTGAGGTCGTTGTCATCAGTTTCTGGTCTTTTAACGGATGAAGCAATGCAACGAATGACTCGCTTTGAACCAAATTACTCTCTAGGGATAGAGCGGCAGCGCCCCGTTCTTGCAGCTTTTTTTTCCATTCTTCATTGAAATCCTCGGAAATGACCACTTCGCTCGCACCAAGGATGGCAAATTCATTCAGGACTTCCTCGAAACTCTCAATCAAAGTGACCTTATTTTCACCTGTCGATAAATCATTGTATCCAAAGCCAAACTGACCATCCGTGAAATAAGAGATGGTGGCAATATAATTATTTTCCTTTTCACGAAGACCCTTACTATCCATTTTCGTTCCCGGAGTAATCAGCTGGACAACTTCCCTGCGTACCACACCTTTGGCTTGCTTCGGATCTTCGGTTTGTTCACAAATAGCTACTTTAAAACCTTTTTCTATTAATATATCAATATAATTAGCAGCCGAGTGATACGGAATGCCGCACATAGGAATTCGCTCTTCACTACCGCCTTCTCGGCTCGTTAATGTGATTTCGAGCTCTTGTGATGCATTCAGTGCATCGTCAAAAAACATTTCATAAAAATCGCCTAAACGAAAAAATAAAAAGGCATCCTGATACTCTGCCTTAATTTTTAAATATTGCTGTATCATCGGAGTATATCCAGCCATTCCTTCAAAACCTTTCCAAACTAAAATCTATTACACATTTATGTCCTTCATTATAACATACGGGAAAGCAACATTGCCTGTATTCGAAATTGCATGGTAAATCAATTATCCTTTAAATTGTGAGCTAGCTGTATCTGCAAAGCCATACGCACGGATATAGTAACATTACATTCCTATTTTTTGCTCTTTGCCAGTCCTTCAAGAGACTTGTCCCGCTTCAAATTAAATAAAACCGGATGAAGGGAATGTCATCCGGTATTAATTTCTATATTCTATTCGTCTTCGAATTCATCAAGGAAATCCGGATCTAAATCTTCGAAATCCTCATCATCGAAATCAGAGCCCCAGTCATCCTCACAGCGGCCATCTGGACTTACAGCGACACAAATTTTCGTTTCGCCGACGACTTCCACAAAGAATTCCCTTTCCACATGGACAATGATTTTTTGTCCACATGGGGAGATGCAAGCTTCTAAACAATTCGGCTGTTGGACAGCTTTTGCAGCGATTTCATGGTCATCAAGATAATCGGGATCACGGTATTTCAGCGAAATAACGTCGGTATATTGCACTTTTTCAGTTACAACTTCCGTCTTCGAATTATGGTTATAAGAATACCAAACGTTGATTTCGTAGCTGCCGTGAATTTCTACCTTTTTGCCGACTTTCTTTGCATCGTATTTATGGTTGATGATCCAACAACCTAGAATGCTAGAAGGATGATGAGCCGGGCAAATGGTGTGAGAGGACTTTGTGAACTTACGTCCTTTTGCCACCACCGCTTTAGTAATTATCTCTCTATATTGTGACATGCTAGCGAACCCTCCTCATACAGTTTCCATTCATCCTATGCGTGGTAAAAGTCTATTGTGCGTAGAATTTTAATTGTTTGAAAACTGCTGTAATGTTTTAAACCTAGGTTATTTTATGCGCATGTTTTGGGATATGTGTCACGAATGGGCACTGTATAAGGATTTACGCATAGTAAAAAGCCCTTCTGAAATCAGAAGGGCTTTTTTTATATTCATGAACAGCTTCCGCCGCCTGCTTGTACTTGTGAACCTGTTTCACCGCGAAGGATGTCTCCTTCAGTCGATTCAATAATCAGGTCCGTCACCTTATTTGAAACTTGTGATGAGACCATTTGTAAAAGATCATTTACATCCACTTGGGATTGTTTGAATTCTTGCACGATCGGAAGTTCATCCAATTGTTTTTCCAGTGCATCAATTTTGGCCTGAACTTGACTGTATGCTTTCTCTTTGCCGTAATGCTGGAAGTTTACAGCCTGTTTTTGCAAACTCTTGATGCTGGCGATCATTTCACGGATTTTTTGGTTTTCATTGATGTGAGCTTCTGCCCGTTTAAAGAAATCGACTTCTTCCGTGCTGGCGATCATTTCAGCAAGCTCGGCCGCCTTGTTCAGAATGTCATCTTTAGTATATTTAGTCATATTACTCCACCTCAATCGCCGTTGCTTCTTCAACCATATCCCCATTTAATGACCATGTTTTCGTTCCGGTGATTTTCACTTTTACGATTTGGCCAATAGCGGATTTTGGTCCTTTGAAGTTCACGAGCTTATTTTTCGTTGTATAACCTGCTAATACTTCCGCATTCTTCTTGCTTTCGCCTTCAACGAGCACTTCAACAATCTGTCCATCATACTCTTTCATTTTCAATGCGCACGTTTCATTGACAAGGGCATTCAAGCGTTGCAGACGTTCCTTTTTCACTTCCATCGGTACATTATCCTGCATTTTCGCAGCCGGTGTCCCCTCACGTGGTGAATAGATGTAAGTATATGCTGCATCGAAACCAACTTCACGGTATAAAGACATCGTTTCTTCAAAGTGCTCTTCCGTTTCATTAGGATAGCCTACAATGATGTCAGTGGTTAACGATGCACTTGGGATAGCTTCCTTGATCTTTTTTACTAGCTCTAAATATTGTTCGCGTGTATATTTACGGGCCATGATTTTAAGTGTGTCCGTACTTCCCGATTGAACTGGAAGATGGATATGGTCAACGAGATTTCCGCCTTTAGCCAGTACTTCAATCAAGTGATCATCAAAATCACGGGGATGGCTTGTCGTAAAACGAATACGCGGAATGTCGATTTTGCGGATTTCATCCATCAAATCGCCGAAACGATATTCTATATCCGTAAAATCTTTACCGTAAGCATTCACATTCTGTCCAAGCAAGGTTATTTCCTTGTAACCCTGTGCCGCTAAATGACGGACTTCTTGGATGATATCTTCAGGCCTGCGGCTTCTTTCTTTCCCTCTTGTGTAAGGTACGATGCAGTATGTACAAAACTTATCGCAGCCATACATGATATTGACCCATGCCTTCGTTTTTCCTTTACGCACTTTCGGAAGGTTCTCGATTACATCACCTTCTTTAGACCAAACCTCAATGACCATTTCCTTGGAAAGATAAGCTTCATTAAGAATTTGCGGCAGCCGGTGGATATTATGCGTTCCGAATATCATATCTACAAAATGGTGCTTCTCTAGAATCCGCTTTACAACTGACTCCTCTTGTGACATACAACCGCAAACCCCAAGCAATAGATCCGGCTTTTCCAATTTCAATGATTTTAAATGCCCCAATTCACCGAACACTTTATTCTCTGCGTTTTCCCGAATCGCACAAGTGTTAAGTAAAATGACGTTAGCATCATCCACCGTGTCTGTCGGCTGATAACCAAGTGCCATAAAGATGCCCGCCATGACTTCTGTATCATGTTCGTTCATTTGACAGCCGTAAGTACGAATGTAAAACTTTTTACCTTCTCCCATTCCACGGAAACCTTCAGGAATTGCAAAGTCATCATGATATTCTACTTCTTCTTTTCCTCGCTTTTTCGCATCTTTTAAGGAAGGCGGAATATAAACGGCTTGAAAATACTTACTGAAGTCCTTCTCGGATTTTTTGTCCGCTGGATTCTCAGCCTGTACTTGTTGTGATTCTAATCGTTGTTTCTCGTTCATAGTTAATCTCCTTTCAAAATAGTTAGTTTATTTCTTTCACCAACTATTTCAAGACCTATCTTCAAATGGATTTATACGGATTCCTTATTAAGAATTACCAGTAAATATTAGCTATTAAGTGTGATATATCCACATTATCATAGTATAAAGCTTTTAACAGCAAGAAACAATCATTCTGTCGTGGCTTCTTTAATTGTAAGAAATTTTTCACAAACACCGGAAAATAAGAACATGAAATAAGAGGCTATGACGAAATTAGCCTCTTCTTATCATTTTTGGATGACGCCTTCCTCTTTCAAGATTTTTCAAATGCAGACAATGCAATTTCCACCTTTTCAAATGTTTAAGGTATAAGGAGAACCTTACCACACTGACCTTTGATCATCAGTTCAAATCCCTTTTCAAAATCACTAAGTGAAAACCGGTGGGTAATCATTGGTTTTACATCAACCTTGCCACTTTCAAGCAGACTTGAAACCTGCTGCCAGGTTGAAAACATCTTCCTTCCAGTAATCCCTTGGACAGTAAGACCCTTAAATACTATATCCTCTGTTATATTAAGCGTGACGGGCTTGGTAGGCAGACTTAGTATTGATATTCTTCCACCATTCGTCGCCATCTTAAACCCTTGTTGGATAGCTGCAGGATTACCGCTCATTTCGCAAACAACATCCACCCCATCCGCATTTGTGAGGCTTTTCGTGATTTCCAATGGATTCTGTTTAATTGAATGAATGACGTCTGTAGCACCCATCTTTTTAGCAAGCTGAAGTCGATAATCATTAATATCAAGAGCGATTACTTTATCAGCACCAGCGGCCTTTGCTACAGCAATCGCCATAAGCCCAATTGGACCACAGCCGATTATTGCCACCGTTTTACCCAGAACCTCGCCAGCTAGCACTGAATGGACTGCATTACCCATCGGTTCTTGGATGGTAGCTATATCGAGTGGCATATCACTTGGATTTTTCCATAAATTTTTGGCTGGCAGAGCTATATACTCTGCAAAGCATCCTTGTTTATCAACACCGATAATGTTTGTTTTTTTACAAATATGGAATTGCCCGGTTAAGCATTGCCTGCATGTACCGCAAACTATATGTGTCTCGGCAGATACACAATCACCAACCGAAACATTGCTGACACTTGCACCTACTTCGATTACTTCCCCAGCAAATTCGTGCCCAAATACGTATGGTGGACTCACTCTTCCCTGTGACCATTCATCCCAGGTGAAAATATGAATATCCGTTCCGCAGATCGAGGTCATTTTCACTCGAATCAAGACCTCTTCATCACGAATATCCGGTATATCGACAACTTGTAATTGTGCCCCATAACCTCGGTGGTGTTTAACGACTGCTTTCATTTTACCTCTCAACATGTACATTCCCCCTGAAATAGGGCTGTTCTTTTTCCTCTACCTTAATATGTAAAGATATGAAAAATCAATCACAAAAATACCATAATCGCTTTTGTACCGGCCTTTTCACATAAATAATGATGATTTTGGGGCATTCGTACATTTTGTTAAATGGGTCATATATCTATAGCATCTTGTCCGGTCTTGAATAAGATATCTTGTAGAACAATATAATTGAAGGAGTGACTTATATGTCATGTGGATGTAATAGGCGTGACCACGATCGGGATCGGGATCGGGATCGGGATCGGGATCGGGATCGGGATCGGGACAGAAATAACGATAGAATCGCAGACGATTTTTGTCGTGCTGTGAGGGGCTGTAATAGACGCGATCGGGACCGCGATCGGGACCGCGACCGTGACCGTGATCGTGATCGGGACCGCGATCGGGACCGCCATCACAATTGTTGTTGTCGTAGAAGGAATCGTTGCAATTTCTTCGGCTTTTGATGCAATAACGGTTGGTGGTAAGCTAATTTAGAGAGTATAATGATTCTCACAACATGAGTTTTCAAATAAATCACAAAAAAGGTTCACCCCATGTTTAGGGGTGAACCTTTTAATTTTTTACATAAATTCAGCAACAAGCTTATCAAAGTGTGCTTGATCCAATGTCAGATCTGATTTATTTAACGCTTTTTCAGCATACCCTGGCACTAATTCCTGGTACGAAGGGCGTGAAGAGTCTTGATAAATAATCCCTGTCACAAGGCTGTCATGTTGCATCAAAGTCTGCATGGCCTGTTCTTTATTTGATGAATCATAGCCTTCAATCGTGCTCAATTTAGTTAAGTTTTGTTTAAACCAATCATACGTATTGATCTTATTGTATGTTACGCAAGGAGAGAAAACATTGATAAAGGAGAACCCTTTATGGTTTATCCCGGCTTCAATGATTGCCGTCAGGTCTTTCAAGTCAGTGGAAAAGCTTTGGGCGACAAACGTAGCGCCAGCTGATAATGCTAATTCCATCGGCGAAACAGCCTGTTCTATTGATCCTTCTGGAGTGGATTTCGTTTTAAATCCAGCAGCGGATCTAGGAGAAGTCTGGCCTTTTGTCAATCCATAAATTTGGTTATCCATGACAATATACGTAATGTCGATATTACGGCGGATCGCATGGATGGTGTGTCCCATCCCGATTGCAAAACCATCTCCGTCACCGCCTGAAGCTATAACGGTCAATTCACGGTTGGCCATTTTAACTCCTTGTGCAATTGGCAGTGAGCGGCCATGGATGCCGTGGAAACCATATGACTTGATGTAGCCGGATATACGCCCTGAACAGCCGATACCGGAAACAACGGCCAAATTCTCCGGCTCCAATCCTACATTGGCTGCCGCACGCTGCATGGCAGCCTGAACGGAGAAATCTCCGCAGCCAGGACACCAGTTAGGTTTTACATCATTCCGAAACTCTTTAAACGTTGCCATATTCGAACATCTCCTTGCATTGTGTGTGAATTTCATGCGGGAGGAATGGGTTGCCATCATATTTTAGGATGCTTTTAATTTTATTAACATGTCCGACATTCATCTTGATAATATTAGCCAATTGTCCAGTCGCATTATTTTCAATAACTACTACTTTCTTAGCACTTTGCACCAATGATAGGACTTCATCAGCTGGGAAAGGATGAATCAAACGGATTTGTGCATGATTCACTTTCATTCCATCCGTTTCTAACCGGCCGATCGCTTCATCAATCGTCCCGCGTGTTGAGTTAAAGCCAAGAATTAATAAATCCGCTTCTTCATGCGGTGTGTTTTTGTATACTGGTGTTTGGAATGTGTTAGTTAAATTATTCAGCTTACGCATCCGTTTATCCATTTGCAATTTACGATTCAAAGCCGTCTCAGAAGGTCTGCCCGTTTCATCATGTTCAACACCTGTAACATGGTGAATTCCATTTTTCATACCAGGCACTACACGTGGTGAGACTCCGTCTTCCGTTACTTCATAACGCTTGAAGTAAGATTTGTTTTCAGCCTCTTCGATTTCAAAGTCAACCAATTTTCCGCGTCTTATCTCCACTTTGCCGTAATCAAGCGGCTGAACCGTTTGTTTACCCAATGATAGCTGTAAGTCGGATAAAACGATAACTGGACATTGATATTCCTCTGCAAGGTTGAATGCTTCCGCTGTATCATAAAAAGCTTCCTCAACAGTACTTGGAGCCATGACGATTTTAGGTATTTCACCATGTGTACCATAAATCATGGCCATTAAATCGGATTGCTCCTGTTTTGTAGGAAGTCCCGTAGATGGACCGCCACGTTGAGTATCGACGATGACAATTGGCGTTTCGGTAATGCCCGCTAAACCAATCGCTTCCATTTTCAAGGAAAGTCCAGGTCCAGCTGAAGCTGTGATTGCACGTACTCCGCCATAGTTTGCACCGATCGCCATTGTAGCCGCCGCGATTTCATCTTCAGTCTGTATGACCGTCCCGCCAAATTGAGGAAGTTTTTTAATTAAGTATTCCATAATTTCCGAGGCCGGAGTAATCGGGTAAGCTGCCATGAAGCGGCAACCGCCTGCAACTGCGCCTAAAGCGATGGCATCGTTTCCGATCATGAACATTCGTTTTTGGCCGTCTGCCTTTTCCAGCTCCATTGTGCCAAGTTTTTCTCCAAGCATCACTTCCATTGCCTTATAGCCAGCAGTAATGGCATCCATATTCTTCTTAACGATTTCTTCACCTTTACGGCCGAATATTTCATCAACCACATCGTTGAATACGGAAATTTCCATACCTAGAACAGCACATGTTGCACCGATGGCGACCATATTTTTCATTAATGATGTTCCTAATTCGGCTGCTATTTCGGTAAATGGAACAATATATAATTCCGCCTTTGTATCTTCTGGGCAGACAGGTTTGAATTTTGCATCTGCGATTATGATGCCACCTTCATGTAATTCTTTATAATTGACGTCAATTGTTTCTTGGTCAAAAGCAACTAAGATGTCTAAATCATCAGAGATAGCACGAGTTTCCGTAGTACTTACACGAATTTTGTTATTCGTGTGTCCACCCTTGATTCGGGATGAGAAATGACGGTAGCCATACAAGTAATAACCTAAGCGATTGAGGGCAATACAGAATATTTCTCCTGTACTTTCAATACCTTCACCTTGTTGTCCGCCAACTTTCCATGAAAGTTGATTGATCATGTCTTACACTCCTTTAGGACGTTCGTATATAAATGCATTTAACCGCACCTCTCTTTAGAACATTAAACTATGTATAATTAATCGTTCTAATTTAGGAAAGGTGTACTAAACGCTTTCAATTCTATCGGTTAAATCATTAAATTGCAACCTTTTTGCTTTTATTTTTTATATTTTCAGAATATTTATTCATATCTATATAGTAAGAATTGAAAATCACTTAAGATATTTCCTTTTCAAGCGGAAAATCACGAGTGAAATTATCAAAAAGGAGGCCTTTTACAAACTCACTTGAATAAAGCCTGTTCAGTTCATTGATTAAGTTATGATAATCCTTATATGACATTAAATTTTCTACCATATGATCGATTCCATCGAAGTCAGACCCTAATCCAATTTGTCTTTCCCCGCCCAAACTGCATATATGCTCTATATGTTTCAAGATATCCTTTATCGTAGCCGAATCATCATTTGCCAGAAATTGCGGGACAAAGGTTACGCCGATCACCCCATTTTTCTGCAATAGGGCTTTTATCTGGGTGTCTTTTAAATTTCGCGGATGCGGACAAAGATGATAAGCATTCGAATGAGAAGCGATTGGGAATTTCGCCAACTTTAGGGCGTCCCAAAATCCAGATTCGGACAAATGGGATAAATCACACCAAATCGACTTCTCATTCAATAGCGAGACTACCTCCGTTCCGAATCCTGTCAAGCCGCCCCCTCTTGTTTCTAATGCCCCATCCGCTACCAAGTTAGCGTAATTCCAAGTTAGACCTACGGAGGACACTCCAAGATGAATAAGGGTTTTCAGTTTCAACAAATCATTCCCAATGCAATCGCACCCCTCCAAAGTTAGCATTGCACCGATTTCCTTTTCTTTTAATGACTCGATGTCTGCCTTGGTCTTTATAAATTTCATTTCCGGCTCTGATAAAATCTTTTCACGAAAAATATCCACCATCGCCAAAGCCGCTTGAAATCTCATATCAGGGTGGACTTTTTCAGGAATATATATTGCAAAACATTGGACTTTTCCCCCTTCATCCAATAAACCCCGCTTTGTTATATGTAATTTATCACTATTCGTAAAAGAAATATCCGGATCGATGAACATCTTCATCAGCACATCACAATGTGCATCAAAAATCTCCAAAGTAATCCCCCTTCCTGTACCTTTTTTATGATTATATATTCCATTATAAAGGGACACTGGTCTTTCGTCATTTGGATTTCACGACAAAAAAGAGCCTGCTCGCCATCCGACAAACAGGACATCCAAACATGGAATTATCTTGGCTCAATGATTAGTTTTATTGCCGTTCTCTCTTCGCCATCAATAAGTATATCTGTAAAGGCAGGAATACAAATCAAGTCAACTCCACTAGGTGCGACAAACCCTCTTGCGATTGCTACTGCCTTGACGGCTTGATTTAACGCACCTGCACCGATTGCTTGAATTTCGGCTGCTCCTCTTTCCCTGAGCACTCCCGCTAGTGCGCCTGCTACAGAATTAGGATTAGATTTTGCTGAAACTTTTAATATTTCCATTCCTAGTCCTCCTTGTTTTCCCTGCCGATTCTAACTTGGCTCAATAGTTATAACACTTTCCACTGCTACTATATTCATCAAGTAAAACTTGTATGACAAAGAAAACTGGGATTGTACACCATTTATTAGTAAATGGAAAAACGGATGGCCAGTTTGACTGTCCATCCGTTCGAATCAATGATAAAAGGGATGATCTTCGTTAATCAATATCCTTTCTATTTTTTTAGCCTTGCCAGTTTTATCATCAATTTCAAGGAGAACCCCACTTAATAGGGTCCGCCCCTCTTTTGGCACTTCGAAACGAACAGGAAAGCTAGTTAGGAACCGATGGATGACTGCCCCTCTTTCCATACCAAGAATGCCATCATATGGTCCTGTCATGCCTACATCTGATATGTAAGCGGTGCCTGCAGGTAATATACGGTTATCGGCTGTCTGGACGTGTGTGTGTGTACCGACAACGGCTGTAACCTTCCCATCCAGGAACCACCCCATAGCTTGCTTTTCACTTGTAGCTTCTCCATGAAAATCGACAAAGATGATCGGTGTCTTTTTTCGAGCCTCCGCCACGAGTTCTTCCGCCTTTTTGAACGGACAATCCAAATCAGGCATGAACGTTCTCGCTTGCAAATTGATGATCGCTATTTCATGCTGGTTCAATTTTAAAAATTTCATTCCTTCTCCAGGTGCCCCGTCTGGAAAGTTTGCAGGACGGACGAGATATTTCGCTTCATCAATAAAATTGAAAATATCACGATTATCCCATGTATGGTTTCCCATGGTCACCGCCTGCGCTCCCCATTCTAAAAAACTGCGGTAAATCTTTTCAGTAATTCCCCGGCCACTTGCTGCATTCTCGCCATTGATGACCGTGATATGCGGACGATACTTTTCTTTTAACTTAGGAAGGTATTCTTGGATCATGTCACGACCAGGAGATCCCACTACATCTCCAATAAATAGCAATTTCATTGTAAAATCCTTTCTAGATTCACCTAATAATATGAATTATTCAAGTATGTATTGTAACATAATTTGGGGTAATTATAGGAATTACGCTTAACGACTAATATCGGAAATAGAAAAAACGAAGTGGTTTGCACCACTTCGTCTTTCATTAACCATTATTTGGCGTATTCGACTGCTCTTGTTTCACGGATGACCGTGACTTTTATATGACCTGGGTAATCGAGCTCTTCTTCAATCCTTTTCCGGATATCACGTGCGAGTCGATGGGCCGAAAGATCATCGATCTGTTCTGGTTTCACTAGAATCCGCACTTCTCGTCCGGCTTGAATCGCAAAGGATTTTTCCACTCCATCATAGGATTCGGAAATTTCCTCAAGTTTTTCAAGTCTTCTAATGTAATTTTCAAGCGTTTCACTTCTAGCTCCCGGTCTTGCAGCTGATAATGCATCAGCGGCAGCCACAAGCACTGAAATGATGGAAGTTGGTTCCGTATCGCCATGATGTGAAGCGATGCTATTAATGACAGTTGGATGCTCTTTATATTTGGTGGCTAATTCAACGCCAATTTCGACGTGACTGCCTTCCACTTCATGATCAATCGCTTTCCCAATATCATGCAATAAACCTGCACGGCGGGCAAGAACTTCATCCTCACCAAGCTCAGCGGCCAGTAAACCTGAAAGCTGGGCCACTTCAATTGAATGTTTAAGTACGTTTTGCCCATAACTGGTACGGAACTTCAAACGCCCTAGTATTTTGATGAGATCTGGATGGAGACCGTGAACTCCAACTTCAAAAGTTGTTTGTTCACCAATTTCACGAATATGTTCATCTACCTCACGTCTTGCTTTGTCAACCATTTCTTCAATACGAGCCGGATGGATCCGTCCGTCCTGAACAAGTTTCTCAAGAGCCAAGCGTGCCGTTTCCCGTCTAATTGGATCGAATCCAGATAAAATGACAGCTTCAGGAGTATCATCAATAATAAGGTCAATACCTGTTAGCGTTTCTAACGTCCGGATATTTCGTCCTTCACGTCCGATTATCCGTCCTTTCATTTCATCGTTTGGAAGATTTACTACAGAAACGGTGGTTTCTGCAACATGATCAGCCGCACAACGCTGAATGGCAAGAGAAAGGACTTCTTTTGCTTTTTTATCAGCTTCTTCTTTGGCACGGGTATCACTTTCTTTAATCATAAGCGCAACATCGTGAGCCAGCTCGTTTTCCATTCGGTCTATAATGATTGCTTTAGCTTCTTCACGAGTTAAACCGGAAACACGTTCAAGCTCTGTTTGCTGCTTACGAACCGTCTCGTCCACTTTGCTTTCCATCTCTTCAATATGCTGTTGTCTTTGGTTTAGAGAATCTTCTTTTTTCTCCAAAAGGCTTTCACGTTTGTCTAACGTTTCATCCTTGCGGTCCAGATTCTCTTCTCTTTGCAATAACCGATTTTCTTGTTTTTGTAATTCGTTCCTTCTTTCACGGGCTTCCCGATCCGAATCGGCACGAACTTTATGAATTTCATCTTTTGCTTCCAACAAGGCTTCTTTCTTAAGTGCTTCCGCTTCACGTTTTGCATCCTCAAGGATGTGTTCTGCAGAGCCCTTTGCCCCTGCTATTTTACTCTCAAATTTTGATTTGTGAATAAAATAACCAACAACTGCACCGACGATTAGGCCAAGCAAAGTGAAGATGATTGTCATGGGTTCCATCGTTTCACCTCCCCTTGCTATGAACTTTTTACATAAAATGTTGAACTGTCGGCAAGTACATTGCACATAAATTCAATATACAGCACTTAATTTTCAAAATTTTAGTTTGAAAAATTGTAAAATATACATATTAATTGTATAGTTGAGAATTTTTATTGTCAAGCGTTTGTCCCTTATGTATCAATGATTATTCAAGTTTTCTTAATATTAACCATCATAATGTACAGCATTCATTATGGAAGAAGTCTGTAAATCTGATTTCAATGCCATATAAACCTCTGGAAATTTCACACTTTTCTCAAAATATATAGAAAAGGCCTAAGCGAACAAGCTTAGGCCTTTTCCAAATACCATTAATCAAGCAATTCAAAATGCTCTTCTGGTTCATTTTCTTCTGGTGGTAATTCATGCTCGCCATCGAGATTATAGTGATCTCTGATTTTCTGAGAAATTTCCTGAGCGATATCCTGATTTTCTTTCAAGAACAGCTTCGCATTTTCGCGGCCTTGTCCGACACGCTCTTCATTGTATGAATACCACGAGCCGCTTTTAAGGACGATATCAAGATCTGCACCCATATCGATGATTTCACCTTCCTGGGAAATCCCTTGACCATACATGATGTCAACTTCCGCTTGACGGAATGGTGGAGCAACCTTGTTTTTTACAACTTTGATTTTGGTTTTATTACCGACAATTTCATTTCCTTGTTTTAGTTGTTCCGCACGACGCACTTCCAGACGAACAGTTGAATAGAACTTCAATGCCCGGCCTCCCGGAGTCGTTTCAGGATTCCCAAACATAACACCGATTTTTTCACGGACTTGGTTAATGAAAATGGCAATGGTATTTGATTTATTAATGGCACCTGATAGTTTTCTTAGTGCCTGAGACATCATCCGGGCTTGAAGACCCATATGGGAATCTCCCATTTCGCCTTCGATTTCAGCTTTAGGAACAAGTGCTGCCACCGAGTCAATGACAATTATATCCACCGCTCCACTTCGAACTAACGCTTCAGCGATCTCTAAGGCTTGTTCACCCGTATCAGGCTGTGAAAGCAGTAACTCATCGATATTCACACCAAGTTTTTCTGAATATGCTGGATCTAAGGCATGCTCTGCATCAATGAATGCAGCCGTGCCGCCAGTCTTTTGTACTTCTGCAATAGCATGTAAAGCAACAGTCGTTTTACCGGAGCTTTCAGGTCCATATATCTCAATGACCCGGCCTCTTGGATATCCGCCCACTCCCAATGCTACGTCCAATGCTAAAGAACCGCTTGAAATCGTTGAAATCCTACGATCAGACTGTTCCCCAAGTTTCATAATGGAACCTTTACCAAATTGTTTTTCAATTTGTTTTAACGCCATATCTAAAGCCGCTTGACGATCACTCACTCAATTTCCTCCTCTATATTCAAATAATCGGCTGTCCGATTAAAGGTGTACTTACGTTAGCAATTATTTGAGATCAAGGTTTGTATCCTGTCTCAAAACCTATCTTTACTATATACTCTTTTTACTATTTTGCCAAGCAAAAAGTCGAACATTCATTCGTTTTTTTCTTTCGGGATATTCTTTGTAAAAAAGCGTTTTATCTTAAGGAAATCCCCATTTCGTTTCTCGTACTCCCTAAAAAAAACATTTTCATTGAATTAACTTTCTTCTTTTTTCCCTATTTTTCAAGAAACAAACTTCTCAGACCAAATAAAAAGCAGAGCTGTAAAAAGCTCTGCTTATAGCGATTATAAATCCCTTAATAGGTAGTGACAGCCGTACTTCACACTCCGAATACGGTTTTGCGCCCTGCTTCCGGAAAGATTCAACTCCTTGAAATGAGTGTTCCCATCCCGATAGGAAATGCCAATAAATACTGTCCCTACAGGCTTGCCTTCTTGTTCATCCGGCCCTGCAACACCCGTAAAGCTTATGCCTACATCCGCATCGAGCTTGCTCCGGACATTAGAGGCCATTTCCATTGCACACTCACCGCTGACCACCCCATGCTCAGATATCGTATCATCACTGACGCCGAGGACATTCGACTTCGCATCATTCGTATAGCAGACAATTCCGCCTTTGAATACTTTACCGGCACCCGGGATGGTTGTCAGCTGTTCTTGGAACATCCCTCCGGTCAAGCTTTCAGCTGCCGCGATTGAAAGCTTGCGGACCGTTAATTCTTTTACAAGTTCCTTTATTAGCGAAGTATTATCACTTCCATAATGGAACTTGCCGACTCTGCTAAGAATTTCTTTTTCCGCTTCTAAAATAAGCTCTTCGCATTTTTCTTTAGAAGAGTCTTTAGCGGTGATCCTTAACGTCACTTCCCCTTCGGCTGCAAGCGGAGCAATTGTCGGATTCGTTTGATTGACAAGGAGATCTTCAATCACCGTTTCAAGTTCAGCTTCACCTATACCGTAGAACCGAAGAACCTTGGAATCGATCCGTTCATGCTTTTCCAATTTATTCATGATCTTTTCATAACCATAACTTAAAAACATTGGCTCCATTTCACTTGGCGGACCAGGTAGAAGCATATATGTAATCCCAGATTTGGACAAAACCATTCCCGGTGCCATGCCATGATCGTTTGCCAACACTTCACTGCCTTCTAAGACAAGGGCCTGCTTTTTATTGTTTTCCGTCATCGGCCGTTCCCGTTTTTGGAAGTAAGCTTCAATGGATTGCAAAGCTTCATCATTAAAAACGAGCTTTTTCCCTATATGGCGAGCAATCGTTTCTTTCGTTAAATCATCTTTGGTAGGACCAAGTCCACCGGTAAAGACAATCAAGTTCGCCCTCGATTCAGCGATTTCTATAGCTTGTTGTAAACGGCGGTCGTTATCCCCGACCACAGTATGGTAAAAAACGTTGATCCCCATTTCCGCAAACTGCTGCGATAAGAATCTTCCATTAGTGTTATTGATTTGTCCTAAAAGAAGCTCTGAGCCCACTGCAATGATTTCTGCATCCATCTTTTCAAAACCACCATTCGTTTTACTTTGAATTAACAAATACTTCTTTGTTTTTTATAAAATAATCCAAACCTGACCAGATTGTAAAGATTAATGCAATCCATAATGCGATATTAGCAAATGGAAGTGAAATGAGGGCAAAAGGAAGGTTATGCAGCAATAATGCCGAAATAGAAACGATTTGTGCCCATGTTTTAATTTTACCAAGCTGGTTCGCTGCAACCACTTCCCCTGTACCCGCTAACACCAGACGCAATCCGGTGACTGCAAACTCGCGACTTATGATCACGATGGCAATCCAAGATTGACCGTACATTAAATCTAGATCAACCAAAACGATTAAGGCAGCCGAAACCAGAAGTTTATCAGCCAATGGATCTAAAAATTTCCCTAAATCAGTAATCATATTATATTTTCTGGCAAAATGGCCATCGATCCAATCCGTAGTGGAAGCGATAATAAAGAGGATGGCTCCAGCTAAGTGCGCCACTGGCAAACTGTATTCTCCCCAAGTCAGCGTCCCCCATGAAAAAGGAACGAGCATGATGATTAAAAATACTGGTATTAAACAGATTCTTGCTACTGTAATCTTATTAGGCAGATTCAAAACTTTTACCTCCAAAATTTACGCCTGCCTTTTGGGCAATGCGTCTTAGATCTGAAATAATGCTTATATGTATAATTTAACTCAAAATCCAATCTTATATGCCGGGTAAACCATTTCCCGCCGCCTTACTATTTATATAGAGCAAAAATAGTCATCTATAAGATGACTATTCGGCTTTCGTAAATTGTATCGTAACCAATTGCGTATTCACTTCAGTCGGTGAAATGGAATACTCCAGCTTCTCATCATTCACATAAATCTCAGTTTCATATGCTCTGCCTATATTGATGACAGCTTCTTTTTCATTGGTGAAATCAATTTCCTGGCTTTTGTCCTTGTCGATGGTGCCCTGGAAAAGTAATTTGCCTTCACCATTTTTTATGCCGACCCATGGTGAGCCTTTGGAGGTCACCTTTAATTTAAAGGTATCGGTATTTTTTAATTCATACGTACTATTTTTACCGCTGGAACTGGTGACGGCAAGTTTTTGCTCCTTCTTTTCATCTTTGACAACTGCATCATCTTCATTCTTCACATCAGATGAATCTGATTTTTCTTCATTCTGTTTTTGGTCTGCATTCCCTTTTTCTTCGTTAAAACCATCACTTTTATTGTAGCCCACGGCTTCATTCTCTTTAACGTTCTTTTTATCTTCATTATCTGGGTTACTCATATAGTTCGATACCAGCACCCAAATCAAAACGGCCGCACCAATTACTAAAACGACAGCCAAGATCTTCGGTAACATTTCTACAACCTTCGAGTCCCCTGTCGGTATCGTTTTTCTGGATTGGACCCTTGAAAGCTGTTCTGGCAATTCCTCGCTATAGACCGATGGTATTTCACTCTTATATTGTTCGAAAATCTCTTCTGAATCCAGTCCGACCGCTTCACAATATTGCTTTATGAATGCCCGTACATAGAACTTTCCAGGCATCATACTGTAATTTCCCTCTTCAATGCCAATGAGGTAACGCTTTTGAATCTTTGTTAATTCCTGCAAATCTTCTAAGCTAAGACGTTTGGCTTCCCTAGCTTCCTTTAATCGATTACCTAACTCACTCAAATAAAACACCTGCCATTTTAAAAGTCAAAGGAACCAAAATCGGACCCTGAAAACTGGTCTTTTTGGTCGACAACTTCATATGTTATTTCTTCTTCAGGATTGTTTCGCAATTCAATAATATAATCAAAGTCTTCGAGGGTATACTCCGTATTTTGGACAAAAACATCCGGATGTTCGATTACTTTGACAGCATCAAGCCTCATTATTTCGCGGATCAACTGCCAATGACGCTCATTTGCACGGCGAGTTGAAACAATTCCATCTAAAATGAACAAATTATCATTATTATATTCATCCTCAATAAGCTGACTGCGGATAGTCTGCTTTAAAAGGGTCGATGACACAAACAACCATCTCTTATTAGCACATACACTCGAGGCTACGATAGATTCAGTTTTCCCGACACGAGGCATCCCTCGTATCCCAATTAATTTATGACCTTCCTGTTTAAATAGCTCGGCCAGGAAATCGACAAGCAAGCCTAGTTCATCACGAACAAACCTAAAGGTGTTTTTCTCATCGGCATCGCGCTGAATATAACGTCCATGCCTGACTGCGAGGCGATCACGCAATTTAGGTTCCCTAAGCTTAATGACCTTTATCGTATCCATCGTGCGGAGGATTGACTCGAATCTTTCTATATTACGGCTGTCTTTCGCCAACAAAAGTAAACCACGCCTGCCTTCATCGACCCCATTAATGGTGATGATATTAATGGAAAGCATACCCAGAAGGGATGAAATATCCCCTAATAAACCAGGACGGTTGACTTGAATTTCATATTCAAAATACCATTCTTTATTCTCCACGATAACACTCCTTAAGCCTAAAAGTTTTTACCCTACTCAGGGGCAAAAAACTTATCCATCGTAAATTTCAAGGTCTGAACACTTTAATATTAATTGTCTAGCTTCTATAATATAGCATTTCGTGATAAGTTAAAAGGAAAAACCCTAGAAAAATATTCATTTTTATATAAGAGGATAAATAGTCATCCACTTAAATCCAAAAGGCCCTGTTAATTAATAACAGGGCCTTCGGATTGATATTTTACTTCGTTCCATTGTTCTCGACTAACTTGACCATGACATTTGCCATGGCATGTTTTTCTTCATCGCTTGCGACCGACCAAAGATCAGCAAGCACTTTCTCTTGATCATTCTGGGGCTCAACCTGATTAGCCAGGTAATCACCGATTTCGAAAGCCAAGTTGTTAACAGCACTTTCTGACAAACCTTGTTGTTCACCTTGATTTAATCTGTCGCCTAAGAAATTTTTCCATTGATCCCAATTGTCCAGTACAGACATGTATGGTCACCCTTTCCTTCAAAATAGTACATAGATATTTTGTGAAGGAACCGAGAAAATTATACATGTCTAAAAAAAATCATGTGTACCAGCCGCCATTTACGCCTAAGATTTGCCCGGTTATATAAGACGACTTGTCGGAAAGCAAATAGTATACGGCCTCGGCGACTTCTTTGGAATGCCCCATCCTGCCCATCGGGATATCGCCTTTGATGATTTCCAGATCTTCTGCACTGAATGATTCGAGCATGGAAGTGGAAATCGCACCTGGGGCAACGGCATTCACCCTGATTCCATTAAGCGATACTTCTTTGCTAAGCGCCTTGATAAAAGCATTTTGACTGCCCTTGACCATAGAATATAATACTTCACAAGATGCACCTGTCTGCCCCCAAATCGATGTGACCGCAACGATGGCAGCCTGTTCTTGGTACATAAGCTTTGGAAGCAGTTCCTTTGTTAATTGGAAAGGACTCGTTACATGCAGCTGGACCATTTCATTAACGATTGTCTCATCCATGTCCGATATAAGCCCATAATAGCTATTGCCACTATTAAGGACGATTGCATGGAGGGCAAAAATACTTTCCGCCAATTTCTTGTAGCCGTACGGTGCAGCCAAATCCGCTTGAACCGGAATAAGTTCGACTTGATGAGGCTTCAGTTCTTCAATCAGTTCAAGTATCGCTTCTTCATTGCTGTTATAATGTAAATAAAGTGAGTAATTCTCCTCGGCTAGCTTTATAGCGATTTCCCTGCCGATTCCTCCACTGGCTCCAGTAATAAGGGCAAAACGTTTCCCCACATTCCCGCCCCCTTTATATTATTTAGGAAGTACCTGGCAGACAGTCATCCGTTGATCGGATATTAATTCCTTGGCGACCTCCCTGATATCTTCGATCGTTAGTTTTTCCAATACCGATACAACATCGAACAAGTTCATGTCATTGAATGCATATCTGGTGAATTGATTCGCTATATATTCCGGCGAATTCAGGGAACGAAGGAAAGAACCGATTTTTTTCTTGATTGTCCTTTGCAGGCTTTCTTCATTCAGGCCTGTTCCGCCTTTTGATTTTTGCAGGATACCAAATAAAGACTCCGTCAACTCATCAGGTTTGGCACTGTCCCCGCCAATTAACGCAAACCCAAAACCTTGTTCCTGTGTATAATCATAAGAGAAGCTTTGATCAATTAACCCTTCCTCATAAAGCTCCTCGTGCAAAGGTGAACTCTTGCCAAACAGCATTTCCAAATAAATATTTGTCGCCAATTCCCTTTTCAAAAGCTGTAAACCGGATTGATGCACATTGATGGCCTTGATGCCCAGCATCACTTTTGGTGTCTGAACATTCATCCTTAAGACTTCCTTATCCTTGGCAACGGTTTCCGGCTCTTCGTCAAATTTACGTTCCACTTCAGGTTGTTCTTTGTACCCTTTATTATTTTGATTATCCCGAATAAGTTTCATGGTACTTTCGACATCTACCGGTCCTACAACGAATAGGAGCATGTTGCTAGGATGATAAAACGTATTATAACATTCATAAAGCATATCCTTCGTAATATCTGCAATGGATTCCACAGTACCGGCAATATCGATTTTCACTGGATGCTGATGATACATATTGGCTATAGTCCCGAAATATAATCGCCAGTCTGAATTATCATCATACATATTGATTTCCTGCCCAATGATTCCTTTTTCCTTCTCTACCGTCTTTTCCGAAAAGTAAGGATCCTGAACAAAGTCAATTAAGGTAGTTAAATTCCTATCGAAATCGGACGTGCTGGAAAATAAATAAGCTGTACGGGTGAAAGAAGTAAAAGCATTTGCAGATGCTCCCTGCTTTGAAAATTGTTGAAAAACATCACCATCTTCCTTTTCAAACAGCTTATGTTCAAGAAAATGGGCAATCCCATCGGGTACTTTAGAGAATTCCGTTTCATTCAATGGTTTGAAATGGTTGTCGATTGAACCATAATTCGTCGTGAAAGTCGCAAATGATTTATTGAACCCACTTTTCGGAAGAATATATACTTCGAGACCATTATCCATTTTTTCATGGAAAAGTTCTTCTTTCAATTGAGTGAATGCTATTTTTTCCATTACCCTTGCACCTCCCCTTCCGTTAGGAAATAAATCGTATCAAGCTGAATCTTTTGACCAACTGCAATGATTTCTTCCTTTGTCGTCCGCTCTGTTTTTGCAAACCACTCGTCAAGTGATATATCCTGCCCGGAAACCACATTATGATATAAAATTTCCACAAGTCCTCTCGAAACGTCAATGGTTTCAAGGAGTTGGTTCTTAACAACCGCCTTTGTCTGTGCCAGTTCTTCTTCGGAAAAGTTCCCTTGCTTCATTTCCTTCATTTGTGCATGAATGATATCCAATGCCTGCTTGTAGTTGGCATTTTCAATGCCGGCCATGACCATTAAAAGTCCTTTATGACTTTCGAGCCTTGAAGCTGCATAATAAGCAAGGCTGGCTTTCTCCCTGACATTAATGAAAAGTTTCGAATGTGAAAAGCCACCAAAAATCCCATTGAATAGCTGAAGAGCATAATAATCCGGATCACCGTATGCAACTTGGGTTCGATAACCGATATTCAACTTCCCTTGTTTCACATCCGAATTCTCAATGATTTCTTTTTCCTTCTCCACTACCTTGCCCGTCTTCCTTGGCAGTCTCACAGGAACTCGTTCTTGCAACGACACATACTTGTCAGCTAGAGTCTCCACTTCCGATTCATTGATGTCACCGATTACATATAAATCGATTTCATCCTCCGTCAGCATTTTTTTATAATAGGCGAAAAGGGACTCTGGAGTTATCGTTTCCAAGTCTTGAAGATTACCGCTCGCTTCTAAAGCATATGGTTCGTTTTTGCACATTTCCTCTACAAGGCGTGTGGCTGAATATCGCATTTTGTCATCGGAAATGGATTGAATCCGCTGTTTTAAAGAACGGATTTCATTGGAAACCGTTTTAGAGTCGAAGGCTTCGCCGTTCTTCTTCGGATTAAAGATCACCTCTGATAATAGCCCAAAAGCCTTTTCGAGAAGCGGGGTTGAATCACTAAGGAATTTTTCATTTACGATATCGATCGTAAAACTTATGATTTGATATTCTCCTTTTTTAGCTACATCGACATAAAACCCTGCTCCATATAAATCATCAAGATAAGATCGAAGCTCGGGTGTTGTAGGATATTTACTTGTATTGCTTTGTAATACATATGGCAGCAATGCACGATATGTAACGTCCTCTTTTGTCAATGGGGCTTTCATCTTCAGCACGAGAGTATTCGTTTTATATTTATCCGTCCGGACCACATGAAGCTTGTAGCCGCTTTTTTCCGTAATTGTATCGGAAGCAATAGACATGAATAATCCTCCTCATTATATAAATCACCTTTATTAGCTTATTGTTTGTAGATTGGAACTCTTTTAAACATCTACTTAAAATATACATGTGAAAGGAAAAATCATGCAAGTTACAGCTACTTTTTTTGGTTTTTCACCAGCTCACCATCACTTACTGCTCAACCTCAAAAGAAAAAACCGGCCAGCGCAATTTGCTGACCGGTTAAATATTTATCTTTTCCCTTTGATGTATGGCTGTCCGGATGCTTTTGGAGCATCTGCACGTCCAATGAAACCAGTCAGTGCAATAATCGTCAGAACATAAGGAGCGATCAAGAGGTAAACCGATGGAATATCCTTAAAGAAGGGAAGGCTCGAACCAACGATACTTAAACTTTGAGCCAAACCAAAGAATAACGCAGCACCCATTGCCCCGATCGGGTGCCACTTACCAAAAATCATGGCGGCAATGGCCATGAAACCTTGACCATTGATTGTCGCATGATTGAATTCATTCGAAAAGATGGTAGCATAAATCGCTCCGCCGATACCTCCAAAAGCACCCGATAATAAAACGGCTGCATAGCGGATTTTCGTAACATTGACACCCATTGTGTCAGCAGCCATGGGATGCTCACCCACTGCACGGACCCTTAACCCGAATGGTGTTTTATAAAGTACATACCAAACGACAAAAGATATTAGAATCGCTATATATACGATATAATAACCATTTGCGAAAAAGATGGGTCCTATAAATGGAATATCACTTAGTAACGGAACATCAATCCTTGGGAATGTTTCTGTGATTCTATCAGTTTGACCTTTGTCAAAAATCAGCTTCACCAAAAACATGGTCAGACCTACTGCCAACAAGTTGATGGCTACCCCACTAACTGTTTGGTCCGCCCTGAACGTAATGCATGCCACAGCGTGCAGAATGGAAAACAGCAAGCCAGCAATCATTGCCGCTAAGACTGCGAGCCAAGGAGTCCATTCCCCAAATACATCAGCAAACATTAAGTTAAAAACAATCCCTGTAAAGGCACCAATGACCATCAATCCTTCTAAACCGATGTTTATGACACCAGCCCGTTCAGAAAACACTCCTCCGAGTGAAGTAAAAATAAGTGGAGCAGCTAGAGCAATCATAGATGGAATAATAATTTGTAATACTTGGTAAAAATCCACTTATTTCACCCCTTTCTTAAATCGAGCGGCAATCCAACGAATAAAATAACTGGATGCAACGAAGAAAATGATCAATGCTATGACAATATCTACAATTTCACTAGGTATTCCGGTTTCTAGCGGCATATTTAAGGCTCCGGCTTTCAGTCCCCCAAATAATAAGGCCGCCAGCACAACACCAATAGCCGTATTAGCTCCTAGTAAGGCAACAGCAATCCCATCAAAGCCCATACCTGTGAACCCACCTTTGACTGCGGCATAACCGAAAGTTCCAAGACCTTCCATCGCACCTGCAAGCCCTGCAAACGCACCTGAAATAACCATGGAAAGTATGATGTTCTTATTTACACTCATCCCTGCATATTCGGACGCGTGCTGATTGAAACCTACCGCTTTCAGTTCAAAGCCAGTTTTTGTCCTTTCAAGAAGGAACCACATGATGATTACGCAAATAATTGCTACCACTATTCCCCAATGCATCCGGGAAAAATCCGTAATGCTTTCAAAAAAAGGAGACCGCAGTGATGCTGTATCGGCAATTCTTTCTGTTTTATCCAGCTTGTCAGTCATTACATTCCGAATTAAATAATTCGTCACATATAAAGCTGTATAATTCAACATGATCGAAACGATTACTTCATGTACACGGAACTTAGCTTTTAAATAACCAGGGATAAATGCCCACAAGGCGCCAGCAGCTGCACCAGCTAAGATGGCAAACGGCAAATGGATGATCCTAGGAAGATCAAAAGCGATTCCGACCCAAACTGCCGCCAGCCAGCCTACAATTAATTGACCTTCTACACCGATATTGAAAAGGCCCGTACGAAAAGCAAAAGCCACTGCCAAACCAGCAAGAATATAAGGGATAATTGTCCTTACGGATTCCCCTAGATAATAAGAATCACCAATAATTCCATTTATCATGGAGCCATAGCCGGCAACTGGGTCATAGCCGCTTACTAACATGATTATGGCCCCAACGACTAAGCCAAGGATAACTGCTATTAACGGACTCGTTAATTTAGATAAATACTTAGACATTTTGTTTTCCACCTGCTTCCGTCCGTTTACTGCCGGCCATAAGAAGGCCAAGCTCCTGTTCAGTCGTTTCTTTCGGATCGACAATTGCGACGATTTCCCCTTCGTATATAACGGCAATTCTATCGCTCACATTCATGATTTCTTCCAATTCAAATGATATGAGGAGTACCGCTTTTCCTGCATCACGCTGTTCAATTAGACGTTTATGGATAAATTCGATTGCTCCTACATCAAGCCCTCGTGTTGGCTGTGCGGCAATCAATAAATCCGGGTTCCTATCAACTTCCCGGCCGATGATCGCTTTTTGCTGATTCCCGCCTGAAAGCGCCCTGGCCGGGGTATATTCACTTGGAGTTCGAACATCGTAACTTTTGATCAATGAACGGGCTTTTTCAAATATTTTCTTTGAGTTCAAGATACCGGCTTTTGAGAATGGCTTTTGATAGTAGGTTTGCAAGACTATATTTTCCCCAATGCTGTAATCGAGAACTAAACCATGCTTATGTCTGTCTTCTGGAATATGGCCGACACCTGCTTCTGTGATTTTACGCGGCTTAAGATTCCTGATCTCTTTTCCATTTAGCTTTATCGAACCTGCTGTTGTCTTCCTAAGGCCAGCCAATGCTTCAATTAGTTCGGATTGTCCATTCCCATCTACACCAGCGATACCAACAATTTCTCCTGAACGGACAGTTAAATCCAAGTTCCGGACAGCTGAAACGCCCCGGGAATCCTTGACTTCCAGTTCCCGAACCTCCAGAACTAAATCCGAAGGAGTAGCTGACGTTTTTTCCGTCTTAAATAGAACTTCCCTACCGACCATTAAGCTGGCCAATTCGTTAGGATTCGTTTCGTTGACATTCACTGTACCAATTCCTTGCCCTTTGCGTATAACAGTTACCCGGTCACAAACCTCCATGATTTCCTTAAGTTTGTGTGTAATTAAAATGATAGATTTCCCTTCTTTGATAAGGGCTTTCATAATATAAATCAATTCCTTGATTTCTTGAGGAGTCAATACAGCGGTCGGTTCATCAAAAATCAATATCTCCGCACCACGGTAAAGCGTTTTAAGAATCTCAACACGCTGCTGCATCCCAATTGAAATATCGGCAATTTTTGCATAGGGGTCAACACGAAGCTGATATTGTTCTGATAGTTTCCTAACTTCCTCGCTCGCTTCTTTTAAATCGATCTTACCCGCTTTTGATGGTTCTTTTCCTAAAATGATATTTTCTGTTACTGTAAAAGGGTCAACGAGCATAAAATGCTGATGGACCATCCCAATCCCTAAATCATTGGCAATGTTAGGACTAGTAATCTTGACTGGCTTGCCATTCACACGGATTTCTCCCTGCTCAGGCTGATATAAGCCGAATAAAACATTCATCAAAGTGGATTTACCCGCGCCATTTTCACCTAATAATGCGTGAATCTCCCCTTTTTTAACCTGAAGGGTAACGTTATCATTTGCGACGATGCCAGGGAATTCCTTACGGATATTAAGCATCTCAATTACATATTCCACGTATTATCAACTCCTAAAATGAGTGTAAATATTCTTAGTTATTTAATTGCTTCTACTAGCTTATTGATTTTTTAAAAAAACCAAATGAAAAACTACGATTCTATCATAGTTTTTCATTCGATATTTTTCAGTTACTCAGTTACAAAGAGGCAATTGGGAAAAGAAAGAATAGAGGGCAATTCTGCCTCCCTATTCTTTCTGGTATTACAGCTTATAAACCAAGTTTTTCGAATTCTTCATCCGTACCCGGTACTACGAATTCACCTGATTTAATTTTTTCTGTCCACTCTTCGACCGCTTTTAAAGATTCTTCTGTTACGTTATCTTTTGTATCGGAAATGCCTACACCATTTTCTTCGATACCGTACTCAATTACTTTTCCGCCTGGGAAGTTTCCTTCTTTCGCTTTCTCGGAAAGGTCTTTAACTGCTACGTCAACACGTTTTAGCATGGAAGTCAGTGTGATGTTGTCGTCAGTTCCTGGAACTGCCCCTAATTTAGCTTGGTCGCTATCTACACCGATAACATAGATTTCTCTCTTTGGATCTTTTTGCTTTTGCTCGACAGCTTCAGTGAATACACCTTTTCCAGTTCCGCCAGCAGCATGATAAATAATATCGATACCTGAAGAATACATGGAGCCTGCAGTGGATTTACCGATATCAGCTTTATTGAAATCTCCGGCATATTTAACTTCAACTTTCGCATCCGGATTTACAGATAAAACCCCAGCCTTAAAGCCAACTTCGAATTTCTTGATTAATTCAGATTCAACTCCGCCGATAAAACCGACCTTGTTTGTTTTCGTTTGCAATCCGGCAATTACTCCTACAAGGAATGAACCTTGCTGCTCTTTAAAATTAATGCTGGCTACATTCTTTTTATCAACAACTGTATCCACGATAGCAAAGTGTGAATCCGGACGTTGGTCAGCCACTTCACCAACAGCTTCAGCTAAAAGAAAACCGATACCATAGATTAGTTGGTAATCTTCACGTACAAGCGTATTCAGGTTTTTAGCGTAATCGGCATCAGATTTAGATTGCAGATAGTTATAGCCATCTTTACCTTTTTCCAGACCATTATCCTTACCGAATTCCTGAATGCCCTTCCAAGCGGATTGGTTGAACGACTCGTCATCCACGCCGCCAGTATCAGTTACCATCGCAACCGTGAAGTTATCTTTTTTGTCTTTCCCATTTGAAGATTCTTTATCATCATTCTCTGAATTACCACATGCCCCTAGTAGCGTACCAGCTGCAAGAACAAGTGAAAGAGCTAGACCTAATTTGCGCTTTTTCAATTTTTATCCCCCTAATATACATAGTTTTTTGAGCAGGAATGTTCTGAAAAGTCATTTATGTTTGCGTTTTCACTTCTCGTTAATTTTTTTTGCATACGTTTGATCGACTTTTACGGAATCGAAACAAACGCTTGCATTCACCCGTATGCAGGGCCAAGGCCTACACACGTTTACGAAGAACATGAAAGCTGAACATATTGGCTTTAAAGTAGTTAACAGAATACAGGATAGGCTGGTCCCAATCATCCAGATGCATCTGCTTTAGAACGAGTAGTGCGGCTTCTGGCGAACATTTAAGGATAGGAGAAACTTTCTCATGATATCCAATAGGCTCAATCTCTGCTACGGCATGCGTAATTTTTCGATGCGCATCTCTTTCCAAAATATCAAAAAGAGACTCATCATTACGGTCAAAATTTTCTGATAGTATAGATTCAGGAATTTTGTCAATACAGTAGACAACTGGCTCCCCATTCGCTGTCCTTACACGTTCGATGATGACGATGCGTTCATCTGTAGAACAAGAGAACCTGCGTATATCCTCTTCTGTAGGTTCTAGGGCCGTCGAGCTTAAGAAAATCGTACCCGGCTTCATTCCTGCCTCTTCAATCATGTTCGTGACACTTTTTAATTGCTCGATACCTGAAGTGAACCGAGGTTTCGGATTGACGAAAGTCCCAACTCCATGGCGGCGAATGATGATGTTTTCTTCTTCTAAAATTCGCAGCGCTTCTCGAAGTGTCGCCCTACTAACTCCCAATTTTTTTGCAAGATCGAATTCTGAAGGGAATTTTTCATTTTCCTGATAGACTCCTGCTTCAATATCCTGCTTCAGGTAATCAATGACCTGCAAATATAAATGTCGACTATCTGATTTTATTGACATACAGTTTCCCCCAGCTAATTTCTTAAGACATCAGACCTCTGATGTTGAATCATTCCTACTAATCGAAAATAATATAACATTTTTTTTGATATAAATAAATAGTGTTTTACTATTTACTTTAAAAGAATTTAGGAGAAATTACCCTTCCCTGTGTCTTTCAATCTAGAGAAGACCTCGTAATTTGTACGATTATTCTCCTAAATCAGATAAATTTATTTTTGAAAATGCAAAATGAATGCAGCTCTGTTCAAGATGCTGTTTTCCTGTATAATAGGATTTATCTTCTTTGAAGGGATGTACACAAGATGTTAAAGATTACAGAATACACGATTGAAAAATTGAATGATCCATTTGGTATTTTGTCCGGGGAACGTTACGAATTGTTCTTGGATATTGAAGTGCCTGAAGAGGATGAGCTCTTTTCAGAAAATGGTTTATATATCCGCGTGCTTTTTGCTGTGGAAGAACAAATAGGCAAATTGATTAAATATGATATTTTTGAAAAAGGGAACGAAAGCGCACTCGAATTCGATTTAGAAGAAGATGAAGAAGCGATGATTACCGACTTCTGCCTTAAACATATAGACGAGGCGATGAATAATTAAAAACCGGGCTGCTGCCCGGTTTTTTTTTACCTATGATGAATGCGCTTCATCCTGTTCATCTTTAGTAACCAATACATTTCGTGGTTTACTGCCTTCATATGGACCGACAATTCCCCTCGCTTCCATTTCATCAATCAATCTTGCTGCCCGGGTATAGCCAATCCGGAAACGTCGCTGTAGCATGGAAACAGATGCAGTCTGCATTTCTACGATCAAGGACACCGCATCCCCGTATAAACTATCTTCGACTTCACCATTTGAAGTTTCTGCAATTTCATCTGGTATCATTTCTTCGTTATATTGTGCTTTTTGCTGTGAAATGACATATGTGACTACTTCCTCGACTTCATTGTCGGATAAAAAGGCCCCTTGGACGCGAACCGGTTTTGAAGCTCCTGCAGGCAGGAAGAGCATGTCACCCCGGCCTAACAGTTTTTCGGCTCCGCCCATGTCGAGTATCGTTCTCGAATCGGTCATTGAAGAGACACTAAAAGCAATCCGAGATGGGATGTTCGCTTTAATGACCCCTGTAATTACATCTACGGATGGCCGCTGAGTGGCAATTATCAAATGGATGCCAGCGGCACGTGCCATTTGTGCAAGACGTGTGATGGCGTCCTCTACATCATTTGAGGCGACCATCATCAAATCCGCCAGCTCATCGACAATGACTACGATATAAGGCAAGAGAGGTTGTTTTGCATCTTCTTCTATGTTATACCGGTTAATATAATCGTTGTAGCCTTCAATATTACGTGTACCGGAATGAGAAAATAGCTCGTAGCGCCTTTCCATTTCACTGACCACTTTTTGTAAAGCCTGTGCAGCTTTCTTTGGATTTGTCACTACAGGTGCGAGTAAGTGGGGAATTCCATTATAGACATTCAGCTCCACCATTTTTGGATCGATCATCATCATTTTCACTTCATGCGGTTTTGCCCGCATCAGAATACTCGTGATAATCCCGTTGATACAAACGGATTTCCCGCTCCCAGTAGCACCAGCCACTAATAAATGCGGCATTTTATTGAGCTCCGCTTTAACCGCTTCACCAGAAATATTCCGCCCTAAGCCTATTTGCAGTTTTGCGTCAGGCTTGTCAACTTCTTTGGCCTCTAATACTTCCCTTAATGACACCATTGCCACTTCGGAGTTAGGCACTTCTATGCCGATAGCCGATTTTCCGGGAATCGGAGCTTCAATCCTAATATCCTTTGCAGCCAGTGCAAGCGCCAAGTCATCGGATAGGCTGACAATTTTACTTACCTTCACCCCTACATCCGGATGAACTTCATATTTGGTAACTGCTGGGCCTAGATGAACTTGCGTGACCCTCGCTTTCACTCCAAAGCTATGAAAGGTGCGCTCAAGTTTTGCCGCATTTTCATGGATCAATTGGTACTCTCCGCTTTGGTCCGTTTTTTTGGGCTGCAATAATAATGAAAGAGGCGGTAAAAGATATTCTTTATTCTCCACTTCCGTAAAATTCATAGGTGGGACGGCATCATCCTGGTCCTCTGTACTTTCAGCTGCAGGTTCCGTAACAACCGGAATTATTTCATTTTCGTCGCTATAAGCTTTATCAGCAAAGCTGGAAATGATCCGTTCCGTCGCCATTTGCTGTGTTTCCTCTTCTTGATGAAGGGGCTGATCAGTTTCTTCATCCGGATCTTTTTCCCGTTTCTTCTTTTTCACGGGATTCTTTTTCTTTTCATTTTTGTCTTCATTCCACGTTTTCATATCATCTCTGAATGCGGACCATTGCTTTTTGAAAAAGCCGCCGAGACCCATGAAAAACTTCCCGAGGGTTTCACCTAAAGTTTTCCCGGTCAATAGGACGGCACCTACAATGATAAAAAGGAATGAAACGATTTTCGATCCAGCTTCGTCGAATAAAAAGTATGAGGCTGCAAATAATATCGCTCCAATCATACCGCCCCCAAGGTCCTTTGTGCTGGCCTTGCCGGTCACTTCCATCCAGAACAGTTCCCATGTATTCGAAATGACGCTGGGCTTCGTAAACGGTCCTCCATCTGCAAGCATGTTAAACAGCGTCACATGACTTAGTAGGAGCATGCTCGCGACAAGGAAGTACATCCCGACGAATTGCCGTTTTAACAGGTAAGGGACCTCTCTCTTGATCATCAAATAGAAGCCAGCTGCAATTGCTCCCAATAAAAAGAGGATATACCATTCCCCCATGAAGAAGCGGATTAAAAAGACCGTCCCATTTCCCACTGCTCCAAGCTTGGCAATGGCAATGATGGCCAGACCTATTAAAGTTAGGCCAATCAATTCATACTTAAGCGTTAGTTTTAACTTCTCTGTACTATTCTTTTTTCTGCGTTTCTTCTTTGCCATAATATCACCTGATTCTTCATGAAACTATTCTAACTTTCCTATTCAACATCTCTACATGATTTCCCTTCACGAAACAAACGTTCGCTCACTGATTATACCAAATAAAAATGTCCCTGTCCTTGATATATATACCATTTACCCTTAAGGTGGACAATTTTCCCATATAATGAATAAAGCAGCCAAGCGGCTGCTGATTTTCATTCCAGTATATCATAATTTACCTCAGTTAGTCGTTATTACTAAGGATTCATCTGTTCGAACACATTTATGACAGCCCCCGGCTGAATGTGTACATTCATATAATCTTCAGGATCCGTGCTTACAATTCGATCAATTCGAAACGTGCGGCCACCGTCATGTTCAACCATCACATGTACACCATTATAGATCATTTCTATTAAATTTGCCGTCTTCTCATGGTGATGAGGGAAAATTATTTCTTCAGGAACAATCGTATAAAGCGTCATTGCAGAAGCCCCTCCTCTTCACCAGCAATTTTGGGCCTTCTTTCTTCCATGAAGCTATTTAGTTTTCTCATGGCCTGGCCTACTCCTCCTACATCATCGATCATACCAATTTCAACTGCCTCTGCCCCGATTACATTCGTGCCGATATCACGGGTTAAATTTCCTTTAGCAAACATTAAATCCTTAAAACTTTCTTCCGTAACGTTAGAGTGCCTCGTAACAAATTTAATGACTCTTTCCTGCATTTTATCCAAGTATTCAAAGGTTTGAGGCACGCCAATGACTAGCCCTGTCAAACGAATGGGATGAATCGTCATCGTTGCTGTTTCTGCTATAAAGCTATGGTCACACGAAACCGCAATCGGCACCCCGATCGAATGCCCCCCGCCAAGTACAATCGAGACGGATGGCTTTGAAAGGGAAGCCAGCATTTCTGCGATGGCCAGTCCCGCTTCGACATCTCCTCCCACTGTATTTAAAATGACAAGCAGCCCCTCTATATTGGGATTTTGTTCAATTGCCACAATTTGCGGAATAACATGTTCATATTTGGTCGTTTTATTTTGAGGCGGCAGCTGCATATGTCCTTCAATTTGTCCAATGATCGTCAAACAATGGATTTTTGAGTCCTGAGATAGTTGCGGAACATTAGTAGCCCCCAGCTGCTGGATCTTTTCGATTAAAGTTGAATTTTTACCTTCCTGCTTGCCTTCATTTTCATTTGGTAATGGTGCATTATCCACTATGCCAACCCCTTTCTCTTAAGCCTATAGCTTTATTATGTCTCGAGTCTCGGACTTCATTCTTCAAGATAAAAGAGGTTTGATACAGAAAAAAGAACCCCTGACTGTTCAAATCAGGGGTTCCTTACTTAATATTCCATGATGATTGGTAAAATCATTGGGCGTCGTTTCGTTTTTTCATAGAAGAATTGGTTTAACGCATCACGCATTTCCTGCTTCAGCGTGGACCAATCAAAAGGTTGGCGCGACCCATTTTTCTTTACAATTTCACTTACTATTTCAGTTGCTTCCCCAATCATTTTTTCCGATTCGCGAACATATACGAAGCCTCTTGAAATGATTTCAGGGCCTGCTGCAATGCTTTTATCCTGACGGTTCAACGTGACCACTACAATCAAAATGCCATCTTGGGATAACAAGCGCCGATCACGAAGAACGATATTACCCACATCTCCAACACCGCTGCCATCAATCAAGATATTTCCTGCAGAGACTTTGCCGGAAAGACCCATTTTATTGCCCTTTAGTTCAATGACATCACCTTTTTCGGCAATTATGATGTTTTCTCGTTTAATCCCCGCGGCTAGCCCAACTTTTTGATGGGCATATAAATGGCGGTATTCCCCATGTACAGGGATGAAGAATTTAGGATTCATCAAATTAATCATCATTTTAAGTTCTTCCTGGCTGCCATGCCCTGTTACGTGCACTTTATATTTATTTGCAGATACCACTTCCGCACCTACCCTGTATAGCAAATCGACGGTTTTGGATAAAATAAGTTCGCCGCCTTGTAGGGGTGATGCACTGATCAAAACTGTGTCTCCCTTTTTGATCGTTACCTGCTTGTGGGTCTGTTTAGCCATTTTTTGAAGTGCCGCAATGGGCTCCCCCTGATGACCTGTCGATAACACGACGATTTCACGGTCGTCATACTGGCTAATTTCATTAATTGGGATTATCAGTTCTTCTTCGACCTTTAAGTAGCCAAGGTTCAAGGCAGTTTCATAAACGCGTTGCAGGCTTTTTCCTACCACTGCCACTTTTCTGCGACTTGCTGCCGCTGCATTGAAAACATGTTGAATCCGGTTGATGTTCGAAGCGAAGCACGCAACGATGATCCTTCCGGAGGCAGCATGGAAAGCCTCTGTAATATCTTTGGCCACAACTGCTTCAGATGTGGTATAACCTGGCCTCTCGGCACCGGTACTATCCGAAAGCAAGCATAGGACACCTTCTTCACCGATACTAGCCATTTTACCGATTTCCGGTTTATATAGATCTGTTGCCGCTTGGTCGAATTTGAAATCCCCTGTATAAACGATTGCACCTTCACGAGTGTGGATCACGACTCCGACGGAATCGGGAATACTATGGTTAGTCCGGAAAAAAGACACGGCTGCTTGAGAGAAACTTAAAAGAGAATCCGAATCGATTTCAGTGAATATTGCCCTGCCGTTAAAGCCATCTTCCTTTAATTTCGTTTTGATTAAAGCAAGTGTAAGCTTTGTTCCATAAACAGGGACCGGTAAATATTTCAAGACATAAGCAAGCGCTCCCATATGGTCTTCATGACCATGAGTAATGAATATCCCCTGTACCCGTTCCTTATTATCCATCAAATAAGAAATATCAGGGATAACCGCATCGATTCCGAGCATTTCGTCTTCTGGCAGCATTAACCCTGCATCAAGAAGATAGATGTCCTCGTTCACCTCGACGACGTACATATTTTTACCAAGTTCCCCTTGTCCTCCAAGAGAAATCACTTTTATTCCATTATTTTTATCTTTACCCAATCGAATATCCTCCTTAAAAAATCCCGTTCATAATTTCCCAATGATTTCATTATAACCGATGTTCAAAAAACATGACAACACTTACCATTTTCAGAGGGACTTTTTCATTTAATTCAAAAAAACAACCTATTATGTAAGAGATCCTTTGTACTTTTATCCAGTTTCGATCGATCATAAAAAAAATTCAATATTTTCATCCCGAAATCGGAAAGTAAATCCCATTCATATACATCATTATGTAAAAACAAGCCAATCTTCAACGATCAGCTTGTTCCGTGTCTTTTTATTTTTTTAATACCTTGGTTAATGCAAGGCGCTCCTGCTCCGTCAATGGCACGATTGGAAGTCTCACCGATCCAACGTCAATTCCATATAACTGAAGTGCTGTTTTGACAGGTGCAGGGCTTGGCGCCGCAAACAAACCTTTTATAAGCGGTAACAGTTCCTGATGCAGCCGGGCTGCCTCTTTCAAATTCCCACTGATGAAGGCCTCCACTATTTTCTGCAACTCATTACCAGCAATATGTGAAGCAACCGAAACTACACCCACACCACCAATCGCCAATACTGGGAGTGTTAAAGCGTCGTCCCCACTATATAATGCAAAATCTTCATCCGTGCCGGCTATGATTTGGGTCATAGCGTTTAAATCCCCGCTCGCTTCCTTAACGGCTACGATATTAGGGATTTTTGAAAGGCGGATGATCGTTTCCGGTTCAATGTTAACCGAAGCGCGCCCAGGAATATTATATACCATAACAGGGAGCGTCGTACTAGCTGCAATAGCCTTAAAATGCTGGTACAGACCTTCTTGATTCGTTTTACTATAATACGGGGCCACCAGCATTATCGCATCGGCGCCATTTTGTTCCGCTTTTTTTGTCAACTCGATGGAAGCATACGTATTGTTGCTTCCTGTACCCATAATGATGGGTACACGTTTTTCAACAACTTTAGAAACATGGCGTAATAACGCGATTTTCTCCTCCGAAGATAAAGTTGGGGATTCACCTGTCGTTCCCGAAAGCACAAGCGAATCCGTTCCATTCGTTAATAAGTAATTAACCAATGAAGTCGTCTTTTGAAAATCAACATTTCCCTTGCTATCGAAAGGGGTGACCATTGCGGTTGATACTCTACCAAATATCATCATCTAACACCTCTTTAATTTTTAAAACCTTTAATTTATTAAAAGCCCTATGATTAATGTAATTCACTTTCATGCAATTGAAATGCATAGTGCAGGGAATTAACAGCTTCTATTAAATCTTCTTCTTTTACGAGTACCCAAATTGTCGTATGACTGTCCGCCGACTGGAGAATGGCAATTTCCTTTTCGGAAAGCGCTGTAACAATCTTCGCTGCAACGCCCGGCACTCCGTTGATGCCTGCACCAACAACTGAAACCTTGGCACAGTTCCGCTCTATGACCGGTTCATGACCAAGCTCGGACAAAATCGAGAGGGCAAGTTCTGTCATCTCTTCCGAAACGGTATAAACTACGCCACTAGGATATATATTTATAAAGTCCACTGAAATGGAGGCATTGGCCATTGCTTTGAAAACTTCTGCCTGTAGATTATATTGATCTTTTTTCGCACGGACCTTGATTTGAGTGATCTTTGGAACATGGGCAATCCCGGTTACGAGCCTTTCACGTATGTCACTGCCCTGGCTTCCCTTGTTCAAGCTTGTAACAAGTGTCCCCAAACCGTCGCTGTATGTTGACCTTATCCGAATCGGGACTTTTGCCTGCATCGCAATTTCAACGGCTCTCGGATGAATGACTTTCGCCCCTTGATAAGCCATGTTGCAAACTTCTGTATATGAAACGATTGATAATGGACGAGCTTGATCGGCAATACGTGGATCTGCCGTCATGATTCCTTCCACATCCGTAAAAATATCGACCCGTTCAGCTTGCAATGCGGCACCTAGTGCAGCAGCTGAAGTATCACTTCCACCACGGCCGATGGTCGTGATGTCCCCGTTTTTAGCAGCTCCCTGGAAACCTGCTACAACGACGACATCCTTCACTTCAAGTTCTTTCATGAGACGATCGCATTTCATTTCGATTATTTTCGCACTTGAATAGTCGGTATTCGTCAAGAATCCCGCTTGAGCTCCAGTATAAGCGACCGCATCAATACCATTTTCCAAGAGCATGTTCGTAAATACGACAGATGATATGGTTTCTCCTACTGACATAAGTAAATCCTGTTCTCGTTTTGAAAGGCTGGCTTTCGCTCCATTTACTAGGGAAAGTAAGGTATCCGTTGCATAAGGATCACCTTTTCTTCCCATTGCTGAAACCACAACCACCACTTTATAGCCTTCTTTAATCGCATTTTCAATATGTCCCTTGGCAAATGAACGGCTTGCCTCATCTCGAACGGATGTCCCTCCGTATTTCTGGACAATAATTTTCATAATATGCACCCCAAATATAAGCCAGCTTCCCGATCCGGGAAGCTGACAAAAACTCTCTATCCTATTGGAAATTAATTTTCTGTCGAGTTCAAATTCTTACTTAACGGTAACCAAACCTAATTTCAAAAGGCTTTCAGCAATTTGAACGGAATTCCAAGCTGCTCCTTTTAATAGATTATCGGAAACCACCCATAAATGGAAGCCTTTATCTTCATCCAAATCTTTGCGAATTCGACCGACGAATACATCATTCTTGCCGACGGATGAAGCAGGAGTTGGGTAAACTTGTTGTTCCGGTTCGTCTTCTAACACAATTCCAGGTGCCGTTCTCATTAAATCTTTGATTTGAGAAGCCGCTATGCCTTCTTTTTCAACTTCAATGTATACAGATTCCGAATGACCTGTTACAACAGGAAGCCTTACGCAAGTTGCAGCTACTGGAAGGTCTTGCATATGCATGATTTTCTTTGTTTCATTAATCATTTTCATCTCTTCGAATGTGTACCCGTTATCTTGGAATTTATCGATTTGGGGAATGACGTTAAATGCGATTTGATAATGCTTTTCGTCCCCTTTTACCGGTAAAATTTTCGGTTCTATTTCTTTTTCATCAAGCAAGTCGCGAGCTTGTTCCTTTAATTCATTTATCGCTGCAGCACCTGCACCTGAAACAGCCTGGTAGGTAGAAACAACAATTTTTGATAAGCCATAAGTCTGGCGGATAGGCTCTAATGCAACAACCATTTGGATAGTTGAACAATTCGGATTTGCAATGATCCCATTATGCTGTTTCAAGTCTTCTTCATTTACTTCAGGAACGACTAGCGGCACATTTTCATCCATGCGGAAAGCGCTCGTATTATCCACTACTATCGCACCGCGTTTCACTGCTTCTGGAGCCAATTCCTTAGACACGCTTCCTCCAGCACTGAATAAAGCGATATCGATGCCTTCAAAGCTTTCAGGTTTTGCTTCCTGCACTTCGATTTCTTCGCCCTTAAACGTAAGTTTGATTCCTGCGGAACGAGCCGATGATAAAAAGATGATATTCTTAATCGGTAAGTCCCTTTGTTCGAGTGTTGAAATCATTTGTTGTCCTACTGCTCCAGTTGCTCCCACAACTGCAATACGCAATCCCTGTGTCTCAGTCATTTATACATACTCCTTTTCTATCTCTTAAATTAGTTATTTGTTGGATTTATTACTTCTTGTTCAGAATATCATTTATTTTATCACATTAACATTCCAAAGGGTCGCACTTTAACAAAATATTCTGGTAGTGGAGTGGTTTTTTATAACTTCAACCTACAAATTTATGCATATATGTCAGTCGTTACAAAGCTAGATCCGTGACAGAAACTTGTTCAGGCTAAATCATCCTTGAACCTTTCGACGATGACAGGTTGAATCTGTTCCCTTTCCAGTGCCGATATGATCGTATCCCTTATCATGCTCATCCTTGCAACCATGGAACTTGGTTTGCCTGTAGGATTATCCTGGCCATATGGAACAAAGTAAATATCTTTTGCTGCCATCAGCCTCATTAGATTGACACCATTTAACCCAAGTGCATCATTTGTTGATATCGCGACCACGACTGGACGATGATTTCTCATCGTCGCTTTTGCAGCCATAAGTACAGGTGAATCGGTAAGAGCATTTGCCATTTTACTCATTGAGTTACCCGTTAAAGGAGCGATCACCATACAATCAAGTGGCAATTTAGGTCCTAATGGCTCTGCTTTGACGATTGTATCAACGACATGATTCCCCGTCAATTTTTCTATTCTTTCGACCCAGTCCTCGCCCTTTCCAAAACGGGTTTCCGTGTTTTGTACTGTCGATGTTACGATTGGAATGACTTCCGCCCCTTCATTTACAAGTTTCTCTATTTCCGGAAACACTTCATCATATGTGCAATGTGATCCTGTTAATCCGAAACCAATCCGTTTCCCTTTGAGACTCATATTATTTTCCCCTTCCTTTTCAAGAACTCGTCTTGAATCAATAGTCCCAGTGCATTCGCTAATATCTGACCAGCTGTTTTCGGGGCAACTATACCCGGCAAGCTCGGTGCCAACAGCGCCTTAATTCCCCTTTTTTCAGCGTAACGAAAATCCGTCCCCCCCGGTTTTGAAGCAAGGTCGATGATTAATGTATGAACGGGCATATTAGCTATAACTTTTGCTGTAATTATCGGAAAAGGAATCGTATTGATACATATATCAACATTTTTCATTTCTGCAGCAAGATCATTTAAATGAAAAGGGGTTAATGCCATTTCACTGATCCTCGCAATATCTTCACTTTTTCTTGCCCCCACCTTTACTTTTGCTCCAAGTGCCTGGAATGACCGGGCTACACTCATACCAACCCTTCCCAGCCCGAGAACGGCTACATTCGATCCATGGATAGTAAAATCCGTATGTTGAATGGCCATCATGATTGCACCTTCAACAGTGGGAATCGAATTATAAATAGCCACATCATCACGTTCGAACAATAGAACGAGTTTGCGATCCACTTTCTTGAATATCTCATCCAGGTAATCGTTACTGATTCCTGCATAAAAAATGCAATGTGCCGGGGTGTTTTTTATCATTTCTTCAGTCAAAACAACCTCTTCACTGGAAAAGATCGTTTCTACTTTCCCATCTGAATCCGTGCCCCGGACAGGTAAAATAACTGAATCTAATTCCATGAAATTTATATCTTCCATTTTTTCCTTAACTGCGCCGGTAAAAGCATGGTCGAGCTGTTCAAAACCTACCAATAATAGCTTTGCATCAAGCTCCGTCAGTTTACGGACAACTTCCAGCTGACGCGCATCTCCACCAATTACAGCGATTTGCATGCCTGTGAGCATTAAAACCGTCACCTTCTTTATATAAAAGATCCTAAACATTCCTTGCCTCATGATACAATTCCTTCAGGAAGCAATTCGGTTTTTGCTACATTCTCTAGTTACCCTGCCATCTTATGTTTTCACTTAAAAAACGGTGATAAGAAAAGAAAAAACGCCCTAGCTATTGCAGCTAAGGCGTTTCGAGAGTGCATTTCGAAAAGTTCCAATGAGTATGGTGCGAGCGTCATTAACCGTCCATATGCTCTCCGTCTTTAAGTGAAAGTCCTTCCTGAAAATCAATGATGACCATATCCGCACCGATTTTTTTTATATGGTCCCATGGCACTCTTATTTCACTGCCATTCCTTATAAAGCCGAACCATTTAACAGATGGGATGATCAACGAGGTAATTTGTCCAGTTTCATCTATTTCCAAATCCGTCTGACCAAGGATTCCTAATCTTTCCGCCCTATTCACATCGACTATTTCCTTACCGCTCAATTCGCTCAACCTCAATTTTGGTTCCCCCTTTTTTCGCCTTCTATTCAATCTATATCCGAAAAAGGTAAACTTAGAAGGAATTTATCCAAATATTGTCCAATACACTGGACCCTCCCGCATTCAAAGAAAAAAGCCTGACCTCCCCATTAAAAAAAGAGGTGCAGACTTGTTCGTTATTATTTGTCCCAGTTCTCTAACGGGCTCACTAATGACAAGGAATGTTCCGTAAAGATCTGGTTTGCCAATTCATTGACGGTATCCTCTGTCACCGCGTCAATCTTAATGATGATATCATCAAGGGAACGGTGCTCACCCAACATCAGCTCATTTTTTCCGTTCCGACTCATGCGGCTATTCGTGCTTTCAAGGCTGAGCATCAAGCTTCCTTTAAGTTGCTCTTTACTATTTCGTAATTCCTTTTCCGTAATGCCATCCCTTTTTAAAGTATCCAGTGTTTCCTGAATGGTTTCATACAGGCTGTCAAGCTGATTTGTGCCTGTCCCCCCATATACTGTCACCATACCGCTATCTTGATAGCTGGAATGATAGGAATAAACGGAATAGGCAAGGCCGCGTTGCTCCCTGACGTCCTGGAATAGGCGGCTACTCATGCTTCCTCCAAGAATATTATTCAAGGTAATCAGGCTGTATGTTTTATCATTACCGATTTCCAAACCTTTGTAACCAAGGCATAAGTGGGCTTGTTCCGTATCTTTTTTACGGGTGATCCTATTTTCATGGAAGGAAGGTTTGACCAATTCAAGACGTTCTTCCCCTCCTTGATACGAGCCAAAGTAGTTTTCGACTTCCTGAATCAATTTTTCATCCACATTCCCAGCAATGGACACTACTACTTTATCGGGTGTATACATATCATGGACGTATTTTTTTAATGTATCACTATTGAACGTTTCAAGCGTATTTTCCGTCCCAAGTATAGGATAGCCAAGGGGGTGATTTTCATATACCGCCTTGCTTAAGAGGTCATGGACAATGTCATCGGGTGTGTCTTCGTACATTTTGATTTCTTCGTAGACGACATTTTTTTCTTTTTTCAATTCTTCCCCATCAAATGTTGAGTTGAAGAACATATCAGCAAGGATTTCAAGCGCATAGCTTGCATGGTTATCCATTACTTTTGCATAATAGCATGTATATTCTTTTGAAGTGAATGCATTCACCTGTCCCCCAATACTATCGAACGACTCGGCAATTTCACGCGCATTTCTCGTAGTTGTTCCTTTGAAGAACATATGCTCCAGGAAATGTGAAACCCCATTCAATTCTGGTGTTTCATTTCTTGAACCTGTTTTGATCCATACTCCAATTGCTGCTGAGCGTACAGTTGGAATATTTTCCAATACAATTCTAACTCCATTTTGACACGTGTATTTCTTAATCAACTAACATTCCTCCCAATCATTCTATGCTGCTATCGTTACCAATACATTATGGATTCGATCGCTCTTCATCTACTGCTTCCGAAACGGTAACTACATCTAAGTCTTTCTTTTTTATTTCAATTATTAACGTTTCCAATGATTTTGCAGTGGATTCCGTCGGATGCATCAATATAAATGCTCCTGGGTGTACCTTAGAAAGCACTCTTTGTTGAAGGACTTCAGGGCTTGGCTTTTGCCAGTCGATCGTATCCACACTCCACATGGCTGTCTCCATACCCAAAGAATCCGCGATTTTCACCGTTTCATCCCGGTAGCTTCCACTTGGTGGGGCGAACCATTTCATTTTCAAACCTGTCACCGCTTCAATGACTTCGTTCGTTTTTCTAATTTCCTCACGTGTAGCTTGTGCGGATATGTTTTTCATATCGGGATGTGAATAAGAATGATTTCCAATTTCATGTCCGCCACCCTTAATCATCTTGGCCAAATCAGGATTTTTCTTGGTCCAATTCCCTTCAAGGAAAAAAGTGGCCTTGACATTATTCTTTTTTAACACGGCCAACATATCTTGTAAGTACTCATTCCCCCAGGCCACATTGATTAAAAATGAAACCACTGGCTTTTCGGGGTGGGCCCGGTAAATCGGAGCCGGATCCAGATCCTCCATATGTATCTTTGCAGGTACCTGCTGAAACACCAGCTTATCCTTATCGAACACACCCTCCTTCTTCATGGCTTTATACGAATCATCAATATTTACCTTCAGGCCGTTATATGCAGGAACGGTTTTCCAAACAGAATCTATTCGTGCGTCCTGTGGTGCAATCTCATATTTTTTTGTTGATTCTTTTATTTGTAAAAGAAGCTCGTCTTCTTGCTTCATTGAAGCAACTGAATCATTGGTTAATTGGGTCAAATAAATTTGTGTATATGGATTTTGCACTAATAACCATGATATACCTGCAATGGCACTTATCGCAACTATCTGCTTCCATTTATTATTCATTTTTTACGCCCCCTTCATACCAAAATGTATGAAGAAAACGGACAAGGTAGAACATGACATCCTTTTAACGCCATTCACACTATGGATATTCCAATAATTTTTAAACAAAAAAAGCATGCAGATTCACAAGGAATCGCATGCCGGATTTTCATTTTCCATTACGATTGAGAAGGGTTGGCTGCCTCTTTTTGCTCTTTCAAGACTGCTTTACGGGAAAGGTTTACCCTTCCTTGCTTATCAATCTCAGTAACTTTGACCAATATTTCATCGCCAAGTGAAACAACATCTTCCACTTTTCCGACTCTTTCTTCAGCCAGTTCGGAAATATGTACCAAACCGTCTTTACCATTGAAGATTTCAACGAAGGCACCGAACTTTTCGATACGTTTAACTTTACCTAAGTATAGTTCGCCGACTACGACTTCACGTACGATATCTTCGATGATTTTCTTCGCTTTTTGAATCATCGGTTCATCAGTAGAAGATATGAATACCGTTCCATCTTGTTCGATGTCGATTTTCACGCCAGTTTCTTCAATGATTTTGTTGATATGTTTTCCGCTAGGTCCAATGACGTCACGGATCTTATCCGGATTTATGGACATTGTAACGATTTTTGGAGCATATTTTGATAACTGCTCACGCGGTTGATTGATTGTTGATATCATTGATTCCAAAATATGCATCCTGCCATGTTTGGCTTGAAGTAAAGCTTCTTCAAGAATTTCTCTTGAAAGACCCTCAATCTTAATATCCATTTGTAGGGCAGTAACACCTTTTGAAGTCCCTGCGACTTTAAAGTCCATGTCTCCCAGATGATCTTCCATACCTTGAATATCCGTTAAGATCGTATAGTGCTCACCTGTTTTGACAAGACCCATAGCTATACCGGCAACTGGAGCTTTCAATGGAACACCGGCATCCATCATTGCCAAAGTGCTTGCACAGATACTTGCTTGTGATGTTGAACCGTTTGATTCAAGCACTTCAGAAACAAGTCTGATTGTATATGGGAAGTCTTTATCGTTTGGAATGACAGGCTCCAATGCTCTTTCACCAAGTGCACCATGACCGATTTCACGACGTCCTGCCCCACGGATAGGGCCAGTTTCACCAACACTGAAATGCGGGAAATTATAGTGATGCATAAAACGTTTTGACTCTTCGGTTCCAAGTCCGTCCAGAATCTGCACATCACCAAGTGCACCTAATGTACAGATGGATAGCGCTTGGGTTTGTCCGCGCGTGAACAAACCGGAACCATGTGTACGGGGCAGAATGGTAACTTCTGATGATAATGGTCTGATTTCGTCTGGATTACGGCCATCCGGACGCACTTTTTCTTCCGTGATTAAACGGCGGACTTCGGATTTGACCAATTTATTCAGGATTTCTTTGATTTGCTTTAATTTTTCTTCATCAGTTTCTTCTTCATAATGAACCAATACACGATCTTTTACTTCTTTGATCGCGTCTTCACGAGCATGTTTTTCCTGAACTTGTACAGCTTTGTTCAAGTCTGCTCCACATAGGCCTTTCACTTCTGCTTCCAGTTCAGCATCCACTTGATATAAAGTGACCTGCATTTTTTCCTTGCCGATTTCAGCAACGATTTTCTCTTGGAATGCAATGATCTTCTTGATTTCATCATGTCCAAACATGATTGCTTCAAGCATGGTTTCCTCTGGTACTTCATTTGCTCCTGCTTCAACCATGTTGATAGCATCTTTAGTGCCGGCAACCGTCAGATTGATGTCACTTTGAGCTAGTTGGTCAACAGTAGGGTTAATAATGAATTCATTATTGATTCTCCCCACTACAACACCAGCAATTGGACCTTCGAACGGTATATCGGAAACTGAAAGTGCAAGGGAAGAACCCAGCATAGCTGCCATTTCCGTAGAGCAATCTTGATCGACACTCATGACCATGCTGATGATCTGAACATCGTTCCTGAAGCCATCGGCGAAAAGCGGACGGATTGGACGATCAATTAAACGGCTTGCAAGAATGGCCCTTTCACTCGGCCGTCCTTCACGTTTGATGAAGCCTCCCGGAATTTTACCGACTGCATAAAGTCTTTCTTCGTAGTTGACTGTCAAAGGGAAGAAGTCGACATTTCTTGGTTCCTTCGAAGCTGTTGCTGTACTTAATACGGCAGTTTCTCCATAACGGACTAAAACTGCCCCGTTTGCTTGTTTGGCCAATTGCCCTATCTCTACCGTTACATTACGGCCGGCCCAGTCAAATGAATACGTATGTTTTTCCTGTCCCATTTATTAAACCCCTCTCTGAATCTTCACTTAGAGGCTTAGTTTACCTAAACCTGTATTGGATTAAATCATTTATATGTGAAAGTAACTGAACTCAAGTTAAAACCAAACTATTCCTATTATGCACGAAAAAAACAAGCATTAACAGTAAAATGAATAAAAATTTCATTCATTTGATTATGTATATCCTGATCATCTATAAATGGAAAAGGACCCGGCTCCTGCCGAGTCCCAAGGACGAAGGCTCAGCCTTATGTAGAATACGTCCAAATCATTTGATTAACATCAAAAAAGCGGGAAATTTCCCGCCTTCCTGAAAAAATTATCTACGTAGACCTAATTTGTTAATTAGTGTACGGTAACGAGTAACGTCTTTGTTACGTAGGTAAGTTAAAAGATTACGACGTTTACCTACCATTTTAAGAAGACCGCGACGTGAATGGTGGTCTTTTTTGTGTGTGCGTAAGTGACCGTTCAAGTTGTTGATTTCTTCTGTTAATACTGCGATTTGAACTTCTGGAGACCCAGTGTCAGTATCGTGAGTTCTGAACTCAGCGATAAGTTCGTTTTTGCGTACTTGTGTAATTGCCATGTTATTATTCCTCCTAAAATTCTGTAAAATCACCTATTACCGAGCCAGCGTCGGAGTCTCGACTAGCCAAGCAATGGTTATTTTCATACATACAATAGAATACATGTTTTTCATTAAAATTGCAAGTCTTGTCTTTTATGCTTCAAGCTTTGCAAAATAGGCGATTGCATTTTGCTTATCCGTTTCGATCTGAGCGACCAATGCTTCAAGCCCGGAAAATTTCTGCTCACTCCGAAGTCTTGTATGCCATTCAACCGAAACCTGCCTGCCATATATATCTCCCGAGAACTCCAAGGCATGAACCTCTACACTGGGATATTTGGGTTTTTCCTCGTGGAACGTAGGTTTGTAACCGACATTGCAAACTCCATTATACCATGTACCGCTTATTTTGATCCTGACGGCATATACGCCTGCAGCAGGGAAGATATAATCGTCACTTACTTCAATATTAGCGGTGGGGAATCCCAACTTCCTGCCCCGTTTTTCACCGTGAATGACATGACCTTTCGTTAAATAGCGTCGTCCAGCCAAATGATAAAAGTCGGAAAAGTTACCATTACCGAGAGTTTCCCTGATTCTCGTCGAGCTAACCTTTTCATCTTCAAGTGTCTGTTTTGCAACGACTGTCTGCGAAAATCTGCCCTGTGCGTAAACAGGCAAATCTTCCATCGTTCCTTGACCATAGCGACCGTATGAATAATCAAAGCCTGCAACTACGTGACGGACATTCAGCCCGGCAATGTACTCGTCAACGAACCGTTCCGGCAGTACCGAAGCGAATTCCTTGCTGAAATGGACAATGAATAAATAATCTATCTCCATCGACTCTATGATATCCACCTTATCTTCAAGTGGAGTGATATAGCGGATATTTTCCGTTTTCCTACCCAGTACTGCAGAAGGATGCGGGTCAAATGTCATGACTGCTGACTTAAGATTCATTTCATCGGCTTTTTGCTTGGCTGTTTGAATAACAATCTGATGACCTTTATGTATACCATCAAAAAATCCAAGCGCCATTACAAGCTCGGGAAAATCATCCGAATTAAATTGATGAGGATGCTCTATTGCGATCACTTTCACCTTTCAATCTCCTCTTTCCGGCGGTAAAACAGTCTATAATTCTTGTGCCAATACTTTTACAGGTTTAATTAATCCCTCTTTTGTCGGATGTACTTGATAAATGGCAATGGCCTTATCTGTTGGGTCGACCATCACAAAAGGCTTCCCTTTTTCAACAACAACATCCTTTGTTTGTTCCAATACCGCACCGTTAAGTACTTTCTTTGCTACTTTATCACTAATCTGAAATTTGGGCAAATGAAATAATCCCCGCTCCAAAGGCAACAGAAATTCATCCGATTGTCCACTTTCCATGAACTCTTCCACTTCAGAAAATGTGAAACAGTCCTCCTGCTTAAAACCTGCTGATTCAATGCGAGTCAAATCAGACATATGGGCAGGATACCCCAGTTCTTCACCCATCATGACTGCAAGCGTCCGAATATATGTTCCTTTGCTGCATTTGACGCGAAAACGAAAAGAAATGGTTTCCCCTTTAAATTCAGAACGATCATCGAGAAGGGTAATATCATAGATGGTGACCTCCCTTGTCGGCCTCTCGACTTCCACCCCTGCACGGGCATATTCATATAACTTTTTCCCGTTTACCTTTACCGCTGAAAACATCGGCGGCGTCTGTTCGATTTTTCCAGTCAATGATTCCAGCACTTCCAGAATCCGTTTACGCTGAATCACTTGATCAATCTTTTTCTCTTCCACTTTTTCACCGCTTGCGTCTTCAGTTGTCGTTGAAAAACCAAGGGTCACTTCCCCTTCATACGCTTTACCGGCTTCTGTCAAATATTCGGCTACCTTAGTTGCCCTGCCAATGCAAATAGGTAAAACCCCTGTTACATCAGGATCTAAAGTACCTGTGTGCCCAACCTTTTTTGTCTTTAAAATCTTTCTTAATTTAAAAACACAATCATGGGATGTCAACCCCTTGGGTTTCCATAATGGAAGAATACCGTTCACGCTTTCACCTCATCATTTATAAAACACCTTAAACTACTATCATAAAGCAAAATGAATTCCAATTCCGAAAGGTGTTTTTCGCTATTTTACATATTCAGTTTTCAAAAAAAAGAGACCGACTTCAAGAAGTGCAAAGCACTTATTGAGTCGGCCTCCTTTTACTGCTTGCTTATTCCTCGTCTTTTTCAGCCGGTTTATCCTCTGAATTGATTTGGGAAATTAATGACTCGATACGATTACCATAATCGACCGATTCATCAAATTCAAAAAACAGCTCAGGTGTTTTGCGCAGGCGGATTCGCTGCCCAATTTCTGAACGCATGAATCCTTTCGCCTTAGCTAGACCTTGAAGGGTTTTCTCCCTTTGTTCCTGGTCACCCAAAACGGAAATATAAACTGTTGCCTGCTGTAAATCGCCTGTAACCGCGACATCCGTCACTGTAACAAATCCGATTCTTGGATCTTTAATTTTTCGGCCGATAATTTCACTCAGCTCTTTTTTCATTTGTTCGCCAACACGATTTGAACGAAGGCTCATAATATCACCTCGATAGCCTAAAGCCAGTCTATATCTGTTATTGTTCGCTCTAGTTCCGGAAAAGAATCTAGAAATTTAAGGGCATTTTGAAGTTCCCGTTCAGTAGCCTTCCTTGAGGATGTTACGGTTACGATAGTAATCTTTGTCCGCTGCCATAAATCCTGAAAATCGGTCTCTGCTACAGAAATATTGAACTTCTGCTTAAGCCGTGTCATGACTCGCTGAAGCACGGCCCTTTTTTCTTTCAAAGAATGGGTGTCATGGATGATGCATTCACATTGGACAGAGCCAACGATCATTTACGTTCGATCTCTTCCATTACATACGCTTCAATTACATCGCCTTCTTTAAGGTCGTTGTAATTTTTAATCGTAATACCGCACTCATAGTTCGTTGCCACTTCTTTTACATCATCTTTAAAACGTTTCAATGCATCAATTTCACCTTCGTAAATGACGACACCTTCACGAATTAAGCGAATTCCGCTATCACGTGTAATTTTTCCTTCTGTAACGTAAGAACCGGCAATCGTACCTACCTTAGATACTTTGAAAGTCGTACGAACTTCAGCCTGACCGATAATTTTTTCTTCGAATTCAGGGTCAAGCATCCCTTTCATAGCCGACTCGATCTCTTCGATCGCTTTATAGATGATGCGGTGAAGGCGGACATCAACATTTTCTGATTCAGCTGCACGCTTCGCATTCACGTCAGGACGGACGTTAAATCCGATGACGATTGCATTCGAAGCTGTAGCAAGGATGATGTCAGACTCTGTAATGGCACCGACGCCAGTGTGTATGATTTTCACTTTAGCGCCTTCCACTTCTATTTTATTCAGGGAAGCGGCTACTGCTTCCGCAGAACCTTGAACATCAGCTTTTAAAATGATGTTTAATTCTTTAATTTCCCCTTCTTTCATTTGCTCGAACAATGTATCTAGGGTTACACGGGATTTTTCATTACGTTGTGAAGCAAGTTGTCTCTGTGCACGCACTTCCCCAACTTGACGGGCCGTTTTCTCATCTTCAAAGACGATGAAACGATCGCCGGCCTGTGGCACTTCGTTCAATCCAGTGATTTCAACCGGTGTTGAAGGACCTGCATCCTTAACACGGCGTCCAAGATCGTTAACCATCGCACGAACACGTCCGAATGTATTACCGATAACAATCGGATCACCGATTTTCAACGTTCCATTTTGAACAAGCAAAGTGGCAACCGATCCGCGGCCTTTATCCAAACGTGCTTCGATAACCGTTCCATTTGCTTTACGAGATGGATTCGCTTTATACTCCTCCACTTCACTTACAAGAAGAATCATTTCAAGCAAGCTATCGATACCCTCACCGTTTTTAGCTGAAATTGGTACGAAAATTGTGTCTCCGCCCCATGCTTCAGAAACTAAACCATGTTCTGTCAATTCTTGCATGACACGGTCCGGATTGGCAGCTTCTTTATCCATCTTATTGACAGCGACGATAATTGGAACTTCTGCCGCTTTAGCATGGTTGATCGCTTCAATCGTTTGAGGCATTACGCCATCATCCGCAGCGACGACAAGAATGGTGATATCGGTAACTTGTGCACCACGGGCACGCATTGTTGTAAACGCAGCATGTCCTGGTGTATCCAGGAATGTTATTTTCTTATCGTTAACTTTAACTTGATAAGCACCGATATGCTGAGTGATTCCGCCCGCTTCTCCTTCAGTAACTTTTGTATGGCGTATAGAATCAAGCAATGTCGTTTTACCATGGTCAACGTGCCCCATGATCGTCACGACAGCCGGACGTTCAATCAAATCTTCAGAAGCGTCCTCAGTGACAAGTGATTCAAGGTCTGTTAGGTCGACACGAATCTCTTCTTCAGCCACTACACCGTATTCCGCACAAATCAATTCAATTGCATCTTTATCCAAAGTTTGGTTGATCGTTGCCATAACACCAAGCATAAAGAGCTTTTTAATGATTTCAGAAGGTTCACGGTGAAGTTTTTTTCCAAGTTCCATAACCGTCAAAGACTCATAAAACGTAATTTTCTCAGGAAGTTCTCTTTCTTTACGTTTTGTAACAGGTGCCTGAGGCGCTTGTTGTCTTTGTTTATTATTTTTATTCTTGTTATTGCGACCCTTGTTGAACTGACCTGTTGGTTTTTTCGTCCCTACAGGTTTAACTGGTGGTTTCTTCTTCAGTTTTTCTTTATTGACTGTGCTCTTTTCATCCGCTTCAGCTTCGTACTTTGCGACCGTAGCGTTAGCTTTTGGTTCAGCAGCTTGGCTTTTATCTTCGTTTTTAGGTTTGATTGAATCGTTTAATTTATTTACAGTTGAATCGTCTAATGCTGTCATATGGTTTGTTACCTCTATATTCATTTCTTTAAGTTTATTTATTACATCCTTGCTTGAAACGTTCTTCTGTTTTGCATATTCATATACACGCAATTTTGTCATACGTTCACCCCCGTAAAATTTAATCGAGCAGCGTTCGGAGTTTTTGTGCAAAACCTTCATCCAGAACTGCGACGGCAACTCTTGCATCCTTACCTATCGCATGGCCGAGCATTGACCTGCTTTCGACTCTTTTTAAAGGAACCTGATAAAATGCGCACTTATCAGATATTTTTTTTTCAGTGTTTTTTGAAGCGTCCGCGGATAAAATAACAACTTTGGCATTACCGCTTCTAATCTCTTTAACCACTAATTCTTCACCCGAAATTAGCTTGCGTGCTCGATTGGCCAAACCTAATAGAGACATCCATTGTTGTTGTTGGGTCATGATGTTAGTTTTTCTCCTTATTCACTAATTCAAGCAATTGTTCATAAAGGGAAGAATCGATTTGGGTACTAAGGTGATTAGCCAGCACATTTTTCTTTTTGGCCAGCTCGATAACATCCCGATCAAGAGTCAAATAAGCTCCCCTTCCCGATTTCTTTCCGGTCGGATCAAGGCTGACTTCCCCTTCTTTAGATCGAACGATGCGAATGAGTTCTTTCTTCGGCTTCATTTCGCCTGTAGCCACACATTTACGCATCGGGATTTTTTTTCGGCTATTCATCTTTTTTCACCTCGAATTACTCGTTATCCTCTTCGAAATCTGTTTCCTCTTCAGTAACATAACTATCTCTGCTCAAAAGGAATTCCTGTTCTTCCACAGGATAAATACCAGCTTCGCGGGCTTCCGTTTCACTCTTGATATCAATTTTCCAGCCTGTAAGCTTGGCAGCTAAACGGGCATTTTGTCCACGCTTACCAATTGCAAGGGAAAGTTGATAATCCGGAACGATTACAGTCGTCGCCTTTTCCTCTTCTTTAACAATAACTTCAAGTACTTTTGAAGGGCTTAAAGCATTCGCAACGAAAATGACCGGATTCTCCGACCATTTAACGATATCGATCTTTTCACCTTTCAATTCGTTGACGATGGCTTGAACGCGCTGACCTTTTTGACCTACGCAGGAACCGACAGGATCGACTTCTTCGTTATCGGAATGCACGGAGATTTTTGAACGGTCGCCTGCTTCGCGGGCAACTGACTTAATTTCTACTGTTCCATCAAAAATTTCAGGCACTTCGATTTCGAATAAACGTTTTAAAAGGCCAGGATGTGAACGGGATACAAAAATTTGCGGGCCCTTGGAAGTCTTTTCAACTTTAGTGATGAAAACTTTAATGCGATCGTGAGGTTTATACTGTTCATTCGGCATTTGCTCATTCACCGGGAGCAAAGCTTCGATTTTACCTAGGCTCACATAAATGAATCGGGAATCCTGGCGTTGAACGATGCCAGTCATGATATCCTCTTCACGATCGATGAATTCGGCATAAATGATGCCTCGTTCCGCTTCACGCACCCTTTGAGTAACGACTTGTTTTGCTGTTTGTGCAGCAATACGGCCGAAATCCTTAGGTGTTACTTCCATTTCGACAATATCCTCTAACTGATAGTTGGGATCAATTGCTCTTGCTTCTTCAACAGAAATTTCCAGACGCGAATCGAACACTTCGTCAACAACGTCTTTTCTGGCAAATACACGCATAGTTCCTTTACCAAGATTCAAGTCGATACGTACATTTTGTGCTTGGTTAAAGTTACGGCGATATGCCGATATAAGGGCAGATTCAATCGCGTCGATCAAAACCTCCCTGGAAATTCCTTTTTCGTTTTCTAAAATATAGAGAGCATCCAATAACTCATTGCCCATGGTGATCCCCCTTACGGATATTTAAATTAATGATTTGCTTGACTTAAGAGAAGGTAATCGCCAATCTTGCTTTGGCTACCTTTTCGAATGGTATGACGATCGTTTTCTTTCTTGTCTTGATTCTGACTTCGAGTGTCACTTCTTCACCATCGAAACTGGTTAAGGTTCCTTCGAATTCTTTTTCATCTAAAATGGGCTCGTATGTTTTTATGTAAACATTTTTACCGATAGCATTAAGGAAATCCTTCTCTTTTTTCAGAGGCCTTTCAGCTCCGGGTGATGAAACTTCGAGAAAATAATTTTGTGGAATCGGATCAACCTCATCAAGCTTTTCACTGAGTTTTTCACTCACATTTCCGCAATCATCAATATCTACGCCTGTTTCTTTATCAATGTACACTCGAAGGAACCAGCTTTTACCTTCCTTCACATACTCCACTTCGACTAATTCAAGCTGCAATTCTTCAAGAATTGGTAATGCTAATTCCTCTACGACTTCCGTTACCTTTTTACTCATTTGTTTCCTCCATACGTGCGTTGTATGCGCTTGGTTTCGGATTCAAAATTAAATGGTCAATACAACACGAAAGAGTGGGTTTCCCCACTCTTGCCATTGGTTCCTCTTAGTATTTCCAATAAAAATATACCATAATCATGATTTTTATGCAAATACCATGTCTGTTTCTTCCTTTTTGAAATCAGTTTCCTCTTTAAAATAAAGATAACTGATTTTGTTCAGGCAATGACTCCAGACAGCCTTGTTTATCAAGAAATTCAAGGATGGTCTTCGAAACCTTCCCCCGTTGTTGAAGATCTTCTTTTGAGAGGAATTCACCATTTTTCCGCGCGTTGACGATATTGATCGCCGCATTTGTTCCAAGACCAGGAATTGAATTGAAAGGCGGTATCAAAGTATTCCCTTCAATTAAGAATTGATCTGCACTGGATTTGTACAAGTCCACTTTAGCGAATGCATATCCGCGTTCACACATTTCCAAAGCTAGTTCAAGAACCGTCAATGTATTCTTTTCCTTTGTGGATGCATCCAATCCCTTTACCATGATTTCTTCCATTTTTGATTTGATCGCTTGCGATCCCCGAGTCATCGCGTCGATTTCAAAATCATCGGCACGTACTGTGAAATAGGCAGCATAATACAATAAAGGCAGATGCACTTTAAAATAGGCAATCCGGACAGCCATCAAGACGTAAGCTGCAGCATGGGCTTTCGGGAACATGTATTTAATCTTCTTACATGAATCGATATACCATTCCGGCACCTCATTTTTCCTCATTTCCTCTTCGAATTCCTCCGAGAGCCCTTTCCCTTTACGTACAGATTCCATAATTTTAAACGCTAGGGAAGGATCGAGACCTTGATAAATCAGATAGACCATAATATCATCCCGGCAACCTATAACCTCACTTAGTGTACATATCCGGTTGTGGATCAGTTCCTGTGCATTGCTAAGCCATACATCCGTACCGTGGGAAAGCCCTGAGATCTGAACAAGCTCGGAAAATGTCGTAGGTTTCGTATCTTCAAGCATCTGACGGACAAAACGAGTACCAAATTCCGGGATGCCAAGCGTACCCGTTTTACACATGATCTGTTCTTCGGTAACTCCTAAAGATTCAGTACTGCTGAATATTTTCATTACTTCTGGATCATCGGTAGGAACGGTCTTTGGATCGATGCCACTTAAATCTTGAAGCATCCGGATTACAGTCGGATCATCGTGTCCAAGTATATCAAGTTTCAAAATATTATCGTGAATGGAATGAAAATCAAAGTGAGTTGTTTTCCACTCAGAATTCCTGTCATCCGCAGGGAACTGAATAGGTGTGAAATCATAGATATCCATATAATCCGGTACAACGATGATTCCACCCGGATGCTGTCCTGTCGTCCGTTTCACACCAGTACAACCGGCAACTAGGCGATCAGTCTCGGCTCCACGCATATGGATGTTATTATCAGAGGAATACCCTTTTACATATCCATAAGCCGTTTTTTCCGCGACGGTACCAATCGTTCCGGCACGATATACATATTCTTCACCGAATAAGACCTTCGTATAGTTATGGGCCTTCGGCTGATATTCACCTGAGAAGTTCAAGTCGATATCGGGAACCTTATCCCCTTTAAATCCAAGGAATGTTTCAAACGGGATATCATGCCCGTCTTTAGTATAAGCAATGCCACAATCGGGACAGTCTTTATCGGGCAGGTCAAATCCGGAACCTACAGAACCGTCATTAAAGAATTCGGATTTCTTGCACTCCGGACATACATAATGCGGCGGAAGCGGATTTACCTCTGTAATTTCAGTCATTGTGGCAACGAAAGATGACCCAACCGATCCCCTTGAGCCAACTAGATAACCATCATTCAATGATTTTTTAACAAGCTTGTGTGAAATTAAATAAATAACGGCAAAACCGTGGCCAATGATGCTTTTCAATTCTTTCTCAAGACGGGCTTCCACTATTTCCGGCAGGTTCTCTCCATAAATCTTCCTTGCCATGCCATAACTCATTTCACGCATCTCTTCTTCTGCACCTTCAATTTTAGGCGTGTATAACTCATCCTTGATTGGCTTGATTTCTTCAATCATATCAGCGATTTTATTCGTGTTGGTTACCACGACCTCTTTGGCTTTCTCAGAACCGAGGAAGGAGAATTCCCGTAGCATTTCATCTGTTGTCCGAAAATGTACGTCAGGAAGCTTATGACGATTCAGCGGATTTGCGCCACCTTGTGAATTCACAAGGATTTTACGGTAAATTTTATCATTCGGATCCAAATAATGCACATTTCCCGTGGCTACGACTGGCTTTTCCAATTTTTCACCAAGCTTGACGATATTAGAGATGATCGTTTCTAACGATTTATCATCCCGTACATATTCAAGCTCAATCAAATGCTGATACACTTCCTTCGGATGGATTTCAAGATAATCGTAGAATTCGGCAATATCGACGACTTCCTCAAAACCCTTCTGCATCATCCCTTCAAAAACTTCCCCTTTATCGCATCCCGATCCGACCAAGATTCCTTCACGATACTTTTTAAGTTGTGAGCGTGGTAGTCGGGGCACACGATAGAAATAATCGATGTGTGATATTGAAATTAATTTGAAAAGGTTTTTTAAGCCCGCCTGTGTTTGCGCGATCAACGTACAATGGGAAGGCCGGGAACGTTGATAAGCATTTCCTTTACCCATATTGTCATTAAGTTGATCATGATGGGTAATCTCCTTTTCCATTGCATCCTTCAGCATCTTCAGCATAAGGTAACCTGTAGCTTCGGCATCATAAATGGCCCTATGATGCTGGGTCAAATCAATATCGAACTTTTTACATAAAGTATTTAGCCGGTGATTTTTAAACTCCGGATATAAGAAACGGGCAAGTTCCAATGTATCAAGAACAGGATTGGGAGCTTTAGGATAACCCAAGTTTTTATAACCTATATTCAAAAAGCCCATATCGAAGGCTGCATTGTGGGCAACCAGGATCGCATCGCCCGCCCAGTCCTTGAACTTTTCTAGTACTTCCGAGACTTCTGGAGCATTTTCTACAAGATCATCAGTGATTCCAGTCAATTCTATCGTCGTATTGGATAGTGGGTGATGCGGATTCGCAAATGACTCGAAACGATCAATGATGTCACCGTCACGAATTTTCACTGCGGCAAATTCAATGATCGTATCATAAACGGCTGACAGTCCTGTCGTCTCTACGTCAAACACAACATAGGTGGCATCTGACAGTGCGATATGCGCCTCATTATAAACAATTGGTACACCATCATTTACAAGATTCACTTCTACGCCATAAAGGATTTTGATACCATTCTTTTTCCCGGCACTATAAGCTTCAGGGAATGATTGTGCTCCCGCATGATCTGTAATGGCCACAGCCTTATGCCCCCACTTTGCAGCCTGGGCAACAAGCGCAGAAGTAGGTGTCACTGCATCCATCTGGCTCATTGGGGTATGCATATGCAGTTCGACACGCTTTTCACCTTCTGGAGCCTTATCCTGCCGCCCTTGTTTAGAAATTTCATTTATATCATTTGCGATCATTACCAGGTCACGTACGAATGTATCATTTTGGATGCTGCCTTGGGCACGTACCCACATCCCTTTTTTCACTCGGGCAAGTATGGCAGCATCTTCTTTATCACGCGAAAACATTTTGACCAATATCGAGCTCGTATAATCGGTGACTTTAAAAGTCAGCAGGCTTCGTCCGCTGCGTAACTCACGAACTTCTGCATCAAATACGAAGCCTTCGATGGCAATCCTGCGCTCTTCATCGATAATCTGTTCGATTCTGCGGAAATCCGCATCTTCTTTAATCGTATAGCCAATTTTAACCGGTCCTTCGAAGGCGCCATCGTCGCCGCCTTTTTCCGATTCTTTTTTCTGCATTTCCACTAGGGCAGCAAGTCCCTTTTCTGCGTCTTCCTTTTGTTTCTCTTCTAAGAACTTCTGGTAATCAGGATTCGAAACCGTTTCCTTCACTTCCGCTTCAAGTGTCAGCGGAGGAAAACCGAATGTTTGGTAGATATTCGAAATGATGCCGGAGTATTTTCGTTTCAACTGACCAGCCTCCGTATCATTACGGGCGCTTACGATAAGCTTATATCCATTCACCGTTGGCACTTGTTCATTCAGAAGTGATAACAGTGCTGGAGACATGCCTTCAAGCTCGCCAATGCAATTTTTCCAATACTCCTTCACCAATTGTTCGGTCACTTGCGGATTGGCCACATTCAAGTTGAACGTGACCTTTGCAATATGGGAAAACGTACTTGCTAGATGAGTAGCAAGTCTTGTATGAACACTGCAAGGAATTAATGCAGGTATATTAAAGGCAAAATGCCATGTTTTGGACTCCCTCTCGATTGAGAGTTTATCAATTTCGGCACCTATGAAATAATTCACAAAGGCATCCTCAGTCAAGTCCATTTGCTGGAGCAAGAGTTGAAATCTCTCTCTACCGCTATTTGGATTTTGATCCATTTCCTCTCTCCCCTATCTACTATCTCTTTAGATATTATTCACTATCATCTTCGTTTTGATATCAGAGGCTATTATAACATATCACGAATGTTTCACTAGTATCCAAATCCATGAAAAGGAAAGGCATCATCCAATTGAATGATGCCTAATTCCCCTATTTTATATTATCCCAGTATTTCGAGAAGCTTTTGAGTTAGTTCCGCTCTTTCAATTTCAAGAACCTCACCCGTTTTACGGATTTTCACTTCGACGATTCCGTCGGATGCTTTTTTACCTACAGTCACCCTGACAGGAAGGCCGATCAAGTCAGAGTCTGCGAATTTTACGCCCGCACGTTCTTGACGATCATCCATAAGAACTTCCATGCCTTGTGCCTTTAAATCATTATATAAGTCTTCTGCCAGGGCAGCCTGAGCGTCATCCTTCATATTGATTGGAATCAAATGGACTTGGTATGGCGCTAAATTAGCTGGCCAGACCAATCCTTTTTCATCATTGAATTGTTCAGCAACAGCTGCAAGTGTACGGGAAACACCAATGCCATAACAGCCCATGATCATAGGCTGCGACCGTCCATTCTCATCTAGGAATGTCGCATTCATAGCGTCAGAATATTTAGTTCCTAATTTGAATACGTGGCCTACCTCAATACCTTTGGCAAATTTAATTTTTCCGTTTCCGTCCGGTGATGAGTCACCCTCTTGGATGAAACGAAGATCTATATAATTGGCCACGTTAAAATCACGAGCGGGATTTACGTTCACATAATGGTGGTCTTCCTCATTTGCACCACAAATTCCATTTACCATGGATTCGACGGCAGCATCCGCAATCACTTCCACTTCAGAAGTGACATTGATTGGTCCAAGAGATCCAATTGTACATCCTAAGACTTCTTTCGTCTCATTTGGTTCGACCAAATCAACAATTGAAGCGTTAAAGAAATTCTTCAGCTTGATATCATTTACTTCATGATCTCCTCGTACCAAAACAAGCACATACTTTTCATCCACTTTAAACAATAACGATTTTATTAGTTTCTCTGCATCAGTATTCAAGAATGAAGCAACTTCTTCAATCGATTTTTGACCTGGTGTATGAACTTTTTCAAGTGCAATTTGTTCTTCGGAGCTTTTTTCATATTTCACACTCACCGGTGCCATTTCAATATTAGCTGCATAATCGGAAGTATCCGAATATGCGATGGTATCTTCCCCTATTTCAGACAGGACCATGAATTCATGTGTATCCTTACCACCCATTGCACCCGAATCGGCAATGACGGCACGGAAGTTCAACCCACAACGGCTAAATATATTCGAATATGCCGCATATAAATTTTTATAAACAGCATCCAGGCTTTCTTGAGTAGCATGGAAAGAATAAGCATCCTTCATGATGAACTCACGTCCGCGCAACAATCCGAAACGCGGTCTTTTTTCATCACGGAATTTGGTTTGGATTTGGTAAACCGTTAATGGAAGACGCTTATAAGATTTCACCTCATCGCGAACTAAGCTGGTTATCACTTCTTCATGTGTGGCACCAAGCGCAAATTCACGGTTGTTGCGATCCTTTAGCCGCATCAACTCTGGACCATAGGTATACCAGCGTCCAGATTCCTGCCAGAATTCGGCCTGTTGTAAAGCCGGCATCAACAGTTCTACCGCGCCAGCATTTTCCATCTCTTCCCGAACGATCGCCTCAACCTTTTGAAGCACCTTTTTTCCAAGCGGCATAAAGCTATAAACCCCGCTGGAGTTTTGTCTCATAAATCCTGCACGTAATAGCAGTTGATGACTTTTAATTTCAGCATCTGCAGGCACTTCCCTCAATGTAGGGATCAACGTCATACTTTGTTTCATATCTGCACCTCTTCAATATTTCCTTTAAATTACTTGCAGCTACGGTAAAATTCATACCGCAACATTAATACGGTCATTTCATACAAAAAAGACTTTCCGCGTTATTCAGAAAAGCTAATTTAATATACTCATTCTCGATTATACTTACGATTTCCCTAGAAAACAAACAATTTCCCCAAAACGGTTAAAAAACTAGGAAATCCCTTTAGATAAGAAAACGACCAACAGATAAATCTGCTGGCCTGTTTTGCATTATCCAAACATGTCTTACAGGAAGAATCGCTGGATGTCATTCCATGTAACGACAATCATCAATAACATCAGCAAAGCAAAGCCGATGAAGTGGACCATTCCTTCTTTTTGACGGTCAATTGGTTTCCCTCTTAAGAATTCGACCACAAAGAATAGCAGTCTTCCTCCATCCAATGCCGGTAACGGAAGCAGGTTCATGATTCCCAGGTTAATGCTGAGCAGTCCCGCCCATTTCATTAACGTGAATAAACCTTGTTTCGCTACTTCCTCAGTTGATTTATATATTCCTACAGGGCCAGATAAACTGTCAATCGTAAATCCACCGGTTACGAGGTCACCAAGGATGATGAAGATTTGTTTTGTCCAAAAATACGTTTCTGTAAAACCATATTGTATTGCTTTAATCGGTGCTTTTTCAACCGGAGGATAAACACCGATAATCCCGATTTTCTTCCCTTCCCTCTCCACTTCTTGTGGAACAACCGGAACTTCTAAAGTTTTCCCGTCCCTGTCTACGACAAACTCGATCTCTTGCCCAGGGTTCTTTTGAATGCTTTCCTGAACATCTCCCCAAGTGGAGACTTCCGTCCCTTCTATGGATTGAATGACATCCCCCGATTTTAAACCGGCATTTACTGCCGAACCATCTGGAGTCAACTCACCAAGTTTCGCTTCATCCACCACGACTCCTTGAAACAGGCCTATCAACACAAAAATGACAAAAGCCAAAACAAAATTCATTGCCGGTCCAGCTACAATCGTTAGGAAACGATGCCCAAGCGACTTTGAGGCAAATTGCCGGTCAAACGGAGCAATCTGGTTCTCCACACCATTTTCAACGATCACCGCTTCTTTATGAATGGCAAACGTTTTAAGTGTATCTTCCTCGCCCTCTTCATAACCAGTAAGGATCAGTTTATGATCAAGGTCGATCACTTCAACTTCTACAAGGCGAATATCAGGATATTTATCTTTATTGTTCAAAATGATTTTTGTAACATTCTCTTCATTATCAAACATTAATCCCACTCGATAGCCGGGCTTCAATTCTATATTCTCTGCGTCTTCACCAGCCATGCGCACATACCCGCCAAGAGGAAGCAACCGAATGGTATACACGGTTTCCTTCTTTTTGTATGTGAATACTTTTGGCCCGAAACCGATTGCGAACTCACGGCATAAAATTCCTGCACGCTTTGCAAACACTAAGTGCCCAAGCTCATGGAAAAATACAAGAGCGCCAAAAATGATGATGAACGCTATAATCGTTTCTAAAGTCTGCATGTACCGGTCACCTATCTTTCACTAAAGATTCTATATACTGCCTTGTCATATGATCCACTTCCTGAATCGTTTCTAAATCCGGAAGGGCTATGACGGAATGCTGATTCAGCGCCTTTTCAATTAACGTTTCAATTTCAAGAAAGGTTACCTTTCCAGATAAGAATGCAGAGACTGCGGCTTCATTGGCGGCATTCAACACAGTAGTCATCGTTCCGCCCATTTTACCTGCTTTATAGGCGAATTGCAAACAAGGATATCTGGTGAAATCCATATCGCTAAAATGCAGTTTGCCTGCTTCAGCAAGGTTAAGTCGATTGCGACCTTCTAGCGGAATACGGTCTGGATAAGTAAGTGCATATTGTATCGGCACCCGCATATCCGGTGTCCCCAGTTGTGCTATCACGCTGGAGTCATGAAACTCAACCATGGAATGGATGATGCTCTCCTTATGTAGCAATACATCAATTTTATCGTAGGGAAGATCGAATAGCCAGTGAGCCTCAATTACTTCCAATCCTTTATTCATCATTGATGCTGAATCAATCGTGATTTTAGCTCCCATTGACCAGTTCGGATGGTTCAGAGCCTCTTCCACCGTTACATCCTTCAATTCTTCCCTGGTCCGATCTCGAAAACTGCCTCCTGAAGCAGTAATGACAAGACGTTCTATATTTTTTTCCTTTTCACCTTGCAATGCCTGAAAAATAGCGGAATGCTCACTGTCAACCGGCAGCAATCTGACCCCCGCTTTTTTTGCTTCACTTATGACCAAATGACCTGCAGTCACCAAAGTCTCCTTGTTGGCGATAGCAATATCTTTTTTAGCCTTTATTGCTTGAAGTGTCGGATAAAGACCTACGCTTCCGATGACTGCATTGACCAATATCGTAGCCTGACCATAAACAGCAACAGCAGTCAATCCCTCATCTCCATACATGAACTCGATATCTTTGCTGCTGGAGAATTCACTTTTCAAAACATGATAATCTTCTTCCGTTTGGACTGAAACCAGTTTCGGTTCAAACTCTTGTATATAAGTCCTGACCAATTCTATATTCTTTCCAGCAGAAAGCGCCACGATCTTGAATTGATCTGGATGGGACCTAACTACATCCGCTGTTTGTTGACCAATCGATCCTGTCGCGCCCAAAAGGCTGATATTTTTCAAATTGTTCATCTCCTAATTCATATAACGCTTGCCTATATTTATATTATAAAACATGCAATAAATGCAAAATCGGTAAAATGAATATCACGCTATCAAGCCTGTCCAAAATTCCACCATGTCCCGGGAGAAGCTTCCCTGAATCCTTAACGCCATAATGACGTTTATACGCCGATTGGACGAGATCACCCAATTGGCCGAATACACCAATGATTAATGAAATCAATAATAATTGTAATAACGTGTAGTCAAGGCTAGAGAAGGCGTAAAATAGAACACCCACTACCATCGCGGAAATTAACCCGCCAATAAATCCTTCCACCGTTTTGTTTGGACTTATTTCTGGCCATAGCTTTCTTTTACCAAATGATTTACCTATGAAGTAAGCTCCGGAATCGGTTGCCCAGATCGTAAATAGGGTAAGCAGGATATAGATCAGCCCCAACCCCAAAGAGTCACGTGTTTCAAATAGGTAGTAGAACCCTATCCCCAAGTATAGGATTGAAATCACTAGAAAGCCTGCGTCATCAAAAGTAAAACGGTTTTTTGAAACGACTGTATAAAGCAACAGCAGCAAAACCCCGATTAAGAAGACTTGAACTTTATCGTAATTTATTTCTGCTAAAAAAGCGGTATGCTCATTAGGCAATAAAAGCACCCACAATAATATGTGAGAAAGAAATGCTTCAAAAGATAGTACACGTAACTTTTTCATTTTCATCAGTTCATACAAACCAATTGACCCTAACAGATAAACCGTCAGTAAAAAGGGAGTGCCCCCTAAAATGACTAGTGGAATGAAGATAGCGGCAACTACGACCGCCGTAATAATTCGTTGTTTCATTATTCCATTTTCCTCGCCTTCTACATTAAACGCCACCGAATCTTCGTGAACGCTTTTGATACTCCTCAACTGCCTGCAATAAATGCTCTTCACTAAAATCCGGCCATAGCACCTCAGTAAACCACAGCTCAGTATAAGCCGCTTGCCATAGCATGAAATTACTTAATCGGATTTCACCGCTTGTACGGATCAGTAAATCAGGATCCGACAAATGTTTGGTCATCAGGTAACTGGATAGCATTTCCTCAGTTACCTTTTCCTTTATTATACCATTCTTAGCATCTTGAATGATGCTATTCACTGCAGATACAATCTCCCCACGGCTTCCATAGTTCAGGGCAAAATTCAGAATCATCCCATCATTGTCTTTCGTGTCTTCCATCGCCCGTATAACGGCACTTTGAGTATGTGACGGAATGAGTGACAAGTCCCCAATCGTTTCAACTCTTACATTTTCGGAAATGAGCTCAGGTAAAAATGTCCCAAGGAATTCCTGGGGAAGCTTCATCAAAAAGTCGACTTCACTTTTCGGACGTTTCCAATTTTCAGTGGAAAACGCATAGACTGTCAAAGTTTTGACACCTAATTTATTGGCAACTTTCGTAATTCTACGAACGGTTTTCATTCCTTCATGATGACCCGCCACACGTGGCAATGCACGCTTTTTGGCCCAACGGCCGTTCCCATCCATAATGATGGCGATATGCTGAGGAACATCAAACTGTTTAATATGCTGAATCCTATTTGTTACATCGGAAGAAGCATCTTTTTTAACGAAACGCTTCCAAAGTGAATACATATGTTAGTCCCCCATCAGGTTGTACTTATCTCTCTACAAAGGCAAAGTTATCGTGCACTATGTATATCAAGCTTTCTGCCGCTTAAAAAGAATCTATATTATAATATCAAAAAAAAACTGGTTCTCAAATTATTATTATGAAAATTATTTCTTCATTAGAAGCTAGAAAGGGAGAAATCATTACTTCTTTTTTTTAAAACCGGTTATGATTACCTTGAAAAATGCAAAAAAAGGACCACCTCCAACGTTTGCATGCAACATACTAACTCAAGGAGTAATCATTATCGGAGAAACCTTATTATAACAGTTTTCTCCTTTAAGCACACCTATATGTTAGAACCAAGACATGACCCAGTATGGATTCGGCCCTCTTTATTTAATCAATTCTTCATTGAAAATTATACTTCCAAAATTTCTTTTTCTTTATCTTTTGTAATTTCATCGATTTTCGTGATATTTCCATCTGTCATCTTTTGGATGTCATCAGCATAGCCACGTAAATCATCTTCAGTGATTTCACCACTTTTTTCAAGCTTTTTCAAATCATCATTAGCATCGCGACGCACATTGCGGACAGCTATTTTCGCTTCTTCCGCTTCTTTTTTCACAACTTTCACAAGCTCTTTTCTGCGCTCTTCAGTTAACGCCGGGATGGCTATCCTGATGATCGATCCATCATTAGAAGGATTTAAGCCTAAGTCTGATTTCAAAATCGCCTTTTCGATTTCACCCAATACCGTTTTATCATATGGTTGAATTACTAATAGTCTAGCTTCAGGGACAGAAATACCAGCCACCTGATTAACTGGAGTCGGCGAACCATAATAATCAATCGAGATTCTATCAAGCAATGAGGCGTTTGCCCTTCCGGCACGGATGCTTGCTAATTCACGTGTGTACGCTCCAATGGCTTTTTCCATTTTCGTTTTCGCATTCGAAATAACTTGTTTCGGCATCTTTTATTTCCCCCTTACAATAGTTCCAAGCGTTTCGCCTAAAACGGCCCGTTTAATATTACCTTTTTCCATGATTGAGAAGACGATCAATGGAATATCATTGTCCATGCATAGTGAGGACGCAGTTGAATCCATTACTTCTAACCCTTCTTTGATCACATCAAGATAGGAAAGTTCATCATACTTCACTGCATTTTTGTCCTTAACCGGATCTGCATTGTAGACTCCATCAACATTATTCTTCGCCATCAAGATGACATCAGCTTCAATTTCAGCAGCACGCAGGGCGGCAGTGGTATCCGTTGAGAAATATGGATTACCTGTACCAGCTGCAAAAATCACCACTCTCTTTTTCTCCAGATGTCTGATTGCACGGCGTCTAATGTATGGTTCTGCGACTTGTCTCATTTCAATGGAAGTTTGCACGCGCGTTTCAATTCCAAGCTGATCAAGGCTGTCTTGTAATGCCAATGAGTTCATGACTGTAGCCAGCATACCCATATAATCGGCATTAGCACGATCCATGCCCATTTCACTGCCTATTTTCCCGCGCCAAATGTTTCCGCCGCCGACAACAACAGCCACTTCCACATCAAGCTCAGCCACTTCCTTGACTTGTTCAGCAATAGATTTAATTACTGCAGGGTTAATTCCAAATCCTTCTTCACCGGCTAATGCTTCGCCACTTAGTTTTAGAACGACACGTTTATATTTAGCGTTACTCATGAGAACCTCCAACTATGTAATCTTTTCATTCGTTCATCATGCTTTCTTGCAATACTACCAAAAATTCATGATATTTCAAAAAATAGGGAACACAAGAGTGTTCCCCATTATTAATTATCTGACAATTAGTCTTTTTTAACTTGGTTCATTACTTCTTCAGCAAAGTTCTCTTGACGTTTTTCAAGACCTTCCCCTACTTCATAACGAACGAATGATTGGATTTTTCCGCCTTTTGATTCAACGAATTGTCCCACTTTTTGATCAGGGTTCTTAACGAAAGCTTGTTCGTTAACACAGATTTCTTCGTAGAATTTATTGATACGTCCATCAACCATTTTCGCAACGATTTTTTCAGGTTTTCCTTCATTAAGCGCTTGCTGAGTAAGAACTTCGCGTTCGCGTTCTAATTCACTAGCATCTACTTGGTCGCGAGAGATATATTTAGGGTTAATTGCAGCGATATGCATTGAAACGCCTTTAGCTGCCTCTTCGTCAGTTGTACCTTCAAGAACTGATAGTACGCTGATGCGTCCACCCATGTGAAGGTATGCACCAAATGCGTCGTTATCTGTTTTAGAAACAACTTGGAAACGGCGAAGAGTTAATTTTTCCCCGATTTTAGCAACAGCAGCATTGATATGATCTGCAACCTTTGCTCCATTTTCCATTGTTTGCTCAAGAGCTACTTCAACGCTTTCAGGTTTGTTAGCAAGAAGGAATGCAGCCAATTCTTTAACAAGAGTTTGGAAGCCTTCGTTTTTAGCAACGAAATCAGTTTCTGAATTCACTTCAAGAATAACCGCTTGGTTTCCTTCCACAACGATTGAAGTTAAACCTTCAGCAGCAATACGGTCGCCTTTATTAGCAGCTTTTGCAATTCCTTTTTCACGTAGGAAATCGATTGCCTTTTCCATATCGCCTTCTGTTTGTACAAGTGCCTTTTTACAGTCCATCATACCGGCACCAGTTTTTTCACGCAATTCTTTAACTAATTGTGCAGTGATTGCCATAATATATATCCTCCTCAAATTAAATGCAGTTTATTCAATCTTTACCCATTATTGCCAAAAAATACTTGTTATCATCATAGTAAATAACGAGCCTTGACAATATTTCAGAAAAAACATCCACTTTTTCAGTCAATTTGACGATACTAAACTAGCTGATGATTTTCATCCCTTAAAAATCGCCCATACCTTTTTAAGTACAGTGATTTTATGTATGTTTATTTAGTGCAAAAAAAAGGGATAAAAGGCATTATCCTCTTATCACCTTTTTTTCTTACTGAATAAGCAACCTTTTTTACTTATTAAGCAGTAGTTGTTTCAGTTGCTGTTTCTTCGCCTTGTTTAGCTTCTAGGATAGCATCTGCCATTTTACCTGTTAATAATTTAACAGCACGGATTGCATCGTCATTCGCAGGAATAACTACATCGATTTCATCCGGATCACAGTTTGTATCAACGATACCAACAAGTGGAATGTGTAATTTGTGTGCTTCCGCAACAGCAATACGCTCTTTGCGAGGGTCGATAACGAAGATCGCATCTGGAAGAGTCTTCATATCTTTAATACCGCCTAAGAATTTCTCTAAGCGATCCCATTCTTTTTTAAGTTGGATAACTTCTTTTTTAGGAAGTACTTCGAAAGTTCCGTTTTCTTCCATTTTCTCGATATCTTTAAGACGAGCGATACGTTTTTGGATTGTTTCAAAGTTTGTTAAAGTTCCACCTAACCAACGTTGGTTTACATAGTACATACCAGAACGGATAGCTTCCTCTTTAACAGATTCTTGAGCTTGTTTTTTAGTTCCGACGAAAAGAACAGTACCACCGTTAGCAGCTAGTTCTTTCACGAAGTTATAAGCTTCTTCAACCTTTTTAACTGTTTTTTGAAGGTCGATGATGTAGATGCCGTTACGCTCAGTGAAGATATACTTCTTCATTTTCGGGTTCCAGCGACGTGTTTGGTGTCCGAAATGCACACCAGCTTCAAGCAATTGTTTCATAGAAATGACTGACATTTTAGTTCCTCCTAAATGGTTTTGTTTTTCCTCCGCACCGATCATTTTCATACAGAAACTGTCGTAACAGCACCATCTGCAAGAATCACGGGGCGTGTGTATTAACACCATTTCATAATATATCATAATGACTCTGCACAATCAAGAGATATCTTTATCTATTCATGCGAAACTTTAGTAATAGCTCTATCTCCGTTTGACCGCAACCTAACTTTTTGGCGATTTCCTCTACTGAATGTCCTTGATCCGCTAACATATCCACTTTTTCATGTAATGACTGTTCATTCAAAGAAACCTGCAGCATGTCCTGAAATTCCATGCGAGCCGCCTTCCCCTCGTTTTGTGGGGAAGTGGCAGCTGATGAAAGCTCCAATTTGTCCTCGACTTTTACGGGTAATGCATTGGCGTCATTTTCTTCAGCCATTATTTTATAGGCGTTAATCGCCTGCTTTTTAGCGGCGGCACGGCTTCCCTCTTTATACTCTAGCAGCATGTTTTGTTCTTGTTTTACTTCTTTATCTTCCTTTGTTTCTTTGATTGAACCATGTTCTTGTCCTTTTTGTCCACGCTCGGGACTCATCGCCACCGAATTGGTGAATGCCTTTACCAATGTCTCGTTGTCCTCTTTCATCTCCATTAAATAACCAGACAAAAGTTGTTCCATTTCTCCAATGATGGCTTTTTGGTCTTTTTCCATCTTGCTTAAACGATTTTGACGAAGATATAAAACGATGATGGCAAAAATGGTGAATATGTTTAATACAAAAAACAGAAATATAAAAAATGCTGACATTTTGCCTCCTAATTAACCGGAATAGTCAATCCTGTTACCTTTATACGGAAGGGGATCTTTTTTCACTGTTGTTTTATTCTTGATTACTTTCTCTATGCTCTTCTTGACAAAGTACAGTTCGAACATTCTGTGATTTCGAAACACTTATTGAAGCGGGTACGCGTAAGAATTCTTTCAAGTTGACATATAGTGGTTTCTTCGATCAATCTTTATGCTTCTCAGACTCCATAGCCCTCTTCAATCAAAATATCATGATTAAATCTTTTGATCTTGCATCGTGTTTCTTAATTTATATATCGCTTTCGAGTGAATCTGGGATATCCGGGACGTAGATAGGCTCATCACTTGTCCGATTTCGGTTAATGTCAGTTCTTCTTTATAAAAAAGCTGTAAAACCAACTGTTCTTTTTCATTAAGGGTTTCTATGACTTTGGCTAATTCCACATACAATTCTTCCCTTAATACATGTTCCTCAGGTAAATCCGCCTTTTCATCTTTTATATGAAAATTCGCGCTTTCTTTATCGTCCTCTTGGGGATTTTCATCCATTGATAGTACATTGGCAAAGAAATTCTCATTTAATGCAGCATATACTTCATCTTCCGGGATATTCAATTCAACGGCAATCTCATTTGGCGAAAGGTTCCTCATGTATTGCTGCTCCAGCTTTTCTTTTGCAGATTCAATTTTCTTGGCTTTATCTCTTGCACTCCGTGGAAGCCAATCCTCTTTTCTTAATCCATCTAAAATAGCACCACGAATTCTAAATGAAGCATATGTGTCAAACTTCAGGTCACGCTTCGTATCAAAACGTTCCAGGGCATCGAATAACCCCATCATCCCTAAACTCCTTATATCATCCCGGCTCACATTTTTAGGAAGACTTACTGAAATACGTTGAACATGATACGATACGAGTGGTATGTATTTCTTCACCAAAATGTCCCCGGCTAGCGGATCTCTGCAATCCACCCAATTTTTCCAACATAACTGCTCTTCTTCGATGGTCAGATGAGACATTGGACATCCTCCTAACATTGTTATACGATTTGTAATCAAAACGGCCCCTAAAGCCATAAATGCAATAATAATACGGTTGCAAGTGTACCTGTCATATTTTTGGCTTATAAAAGCCAAATCCGATCCTATATGTTTTTAGTCCCTTTTGAAACGGTCCGTATATTTAGCAAACAATCATTTAAATTGAATTCAATCGTTCTTCCACTATTCCCGCCAACATCTTCGGCAACGACTCTAATGCGCAAGTCAGATAACTCTTTCCGGACAGCTTCCACATTCCGGGGTCCTATTCTCATTAAATCCACTCCGGAGGCAAATTGAAACATTTGCGCTCCGCCAGCCAACTTCGCTTTTAGGAATTGCATCCTTGCGCCTTCTTTTACTAAAATCTGCACTAATTCCTTTATAGCCGTATCTGCAAATTTGGCAACGTTTTTCTGTCCCGATTTAGCGAGTGAAGAGTCAGGCAGCATAATATGGGCCAAACCAGCAATTTCTTTTTTTTCATCATAAATCACAACGCCAACACACGACCCCAACCCGGTAGTACGAATCGTATAAGGAGGTTTTATTATATTCATATCCGCTATTCCAACCTTAACAACCTGTACCTTTAACAATTCAGTCACACTCCTAAAGCAGAAAAAATGATATCAAAAAATTCGGGATCAGGTAATAGAAAGAAATGACCATTAATGGAGTCAGCATAAAGCTGGTCTTTTTCAAGTACAGTATCAATGACTATAGCTGTGTCACTTACTTGAGATAATTCCAATAATCCATAACTGATCGTTGCCCCTACCATATCGATGCTCAAGAATGGAACGGATGGATAGATATTCAATCGGGTGAATTCAGAAAGGGAAGAGAGAAAGGATCCCGATAAAATATTCCCTAATTCCTGAAGGCAAGAGAGTGCCAATTCAGTATAGGGTACGGAACTATCAAAATGGCCTCATCACCAATTATCTTAAGAATTCAGCTACAGGTAGCGAAAGGATAAAAAACATACTCCCTGAAGCATCACCTTCTATTCAAAGGAAAACGCTGGCAACGACGTGATCGGCCCCGCCAGCCATTTCCATCATTTCATCAAAGGAAACGATACGGACATTAGGAACTTTCATATCAAATTTCCTATTAAGGATGGTAGAAAGCGCAGTTGCTGCGTTCCCTGCACCTATATTACCGATTTCCTTCAAAATATCGAGTCGAAGAGGATTGATTTACCCGATGAACGACATATGATTATCCTTCTCTTAACATATTTTCAGTCATTTCTATACTTAAGGCCTTCTCCAAATTAATTAGGACGAGCAGTCGCTTTTCAATTTTAGCCACTCCGCTAATGTATTCTGAAGCCAAATGTCCCACAACTTCAGGCTGAGGTTCGATACTTTCCACTGGCATATCCAAAACATCATTGGCAGAGTCCACTATCAACCCAACCTTCATATCATCTAAAATGACGATGATAATCCTTGTTGATTCATCGTATTCCACCTCTTCGAAACCAAAACGAACCCGTAAATCAATAATTGGAGTGATTACACCCCTTAAATTTATGACTCCCTTAACAAATTTTACAGCCTTTGGAACTCTGGTAATATGCAGAAGCTTTTCGATACTACTAACCTTATCCACTGGAATTGTATATTCTTTATCCTTAATTTGAAATACGATTACTTTCATATCCTCCGACATCTATTCCCCTCCTTTAAAAAAACTCATGATGATTGTGTAGTCTTGACGAAATCTGAATCGACACCTTCGAACCAACGTCCCATTCCCCTGCCCCATTTATCTATCATTCAATGAATCAATGTGTTGCAATCTATGATTAAAGCAACTTGACCATCACCAAGTATCGTTGCCCCCGATATTGCAAATGCACCAGTTAAATAATTACCTAGTGATTTCAGAACGATTTCCAGCTGCCCGATAAATGAATCTACTACTAATCCTGCTAATTTATCGCCTTTTCTTACAATGACTACAGAGAGGGACTCTTCTTCTTCCTGACTGATAGGCACTTCAAATATATCTTTCAAGAACAGAAGCGGTAGAACCTTCCCTCTGAAGTCAATAACTTGTTGATTATGGGCATTCATGATATCTGCTTTTTTTATGATTGCTGTTTCTATAATGGAAGAAAGCGGTATGGCATATTTTTCGTTTTGGATTGCAACCAGCATGACAGAAATAATAGACAATGTAAGCGGAAGTTGAATAAGGAAGATGGATCCTTCATACTCTTTGGAATCGATCGTGACAGATCCACCGAGGGACTCAATAGTATTTTTAACCACATCCAGCCCTACACCGCGTCCCGATACATCTGAAATGGTTTCCGCTGTTGAGAAACCAGAAGCGAATATCAGTTCATAGATTTGCTTATCCGTTAGGGTGGCGGCAGTTTCCTTAGTTAATATCCCAATGGATAGCGCCTTGTTCAAGACTCGATCTTTATTGATGCCTGCACCGTCATCCTCGATTTCAATGAAAACATGATTGCCGCTGTGATATGCTTTTAACAGGATTTTACCGTCTTCATTCTTTCCATTCGCCAGACGTACTTCAGACGTTTCAATTCCATGATCCATGGCGTTTCTTAATAAATGGACGAGAGGATCACCGATTTCATCAATGACTGTACGATCAAGTTCCGTTTCTGCACCGTTGATTTCTAAATTGACTTTCTTGTTTAAATCCCTTGCCAATTGACGAACCATTTTAGGAAAACGATTGAATACAGTTTCCACTGGCACCATCCGCATATTCAATACGATTGTTTGTAAATCACTTGTTATACGGGACATTCTTTCTACTGTTTCATGCAATTCTTGATTATCCAAATCACTAGAAATTTGGTCAAGTCTGCCTCTATCGATTACTAGTTCCTCGAATAAGTTCATTAATATATCAAGCCGCTCAATGTTCACCCGGATGGTCTTGGTTGATGGCGTCTTAACGGGTGCCTGTTTTTTCTTTTCATCATTATCAGTTGGAAGCAAGGCATTATTTGTCTCTTGTTCCGGAATTTCAGCAACTTTATCCTCTTTAGAATTGGGTGCATGCCGCAAGCCTTCAAGATCGAGGGCATTTACAACAACTTGATCCACTTCTGAAACCTTCTTGATTTTTTTCTTTATCTCTTCAACCGATTCTGTTGTTACCATCGTGACCGTAAATTGCTGATCGAATTGCTCTTCTTCCAAAAGTTCGACGGGTGGGTGTGACTTGATTACTTCACCTGACTTTTCAAGCACCTCGAAAACCATAAACACCCGGGCAGCTTTTAAAAGACAGTCCTCACGCAGCCCTATCGAAATTTCGAAGCTGTTGAAGCCTTGATCTTTGGACTGCTGAAGTACTGTCCACTCAAATTCATCGTACTCTCCCGCAGTCATTTCCTCCTTTTCAAGGACGGCAGAAGCTGATGCAATCTCTGCAATGGTGGAAGAAATGGGCGACTCCCCTTTTTCAATCATTTCCAGCTGATGGATAACCCCCTTCACATTTCTTTTTCCATCTCCACCTTCAGCAATGGACATGACCATCGCCTCTAAATCATCAACAGCTAAAAATATCACGTCAAACAATTCAGGCGAAAGGGCGATTTGACTGTTTCGGATAGCATCCAACACATTCTCCATTTTATGAGTTAAATTGGCTAGATCCTCATACCCCATAGTTGCCGACATTCCTTTTAAAGTATGGGCGGAACGAAAGATTTCGTTTACGATCGAGAGGTCTTCCGGGTTCTTTTCGAGTACCAGCAACTGTTCGCTGCACGTTTGAAGATGTTCTTTACTTTCTTCTATAAATACCTCTAAATACCGATTCATATCCATACAATCTCACACCTCCACGTGTTAGCAATAGCTTATTATTGCTTTAGCTATTTTTTCTACATCCTCTATGCTATCTATTGACTGGGTATTGATTGCCGCCTTAGGCATACCAAAAACGATTGATGTCTCCTGTGATTCGGCTATCGCTTTTAATGGCCCATTTTGTTTAAGCTTGATAAGCCCCATTGACCCGTCCATCCCCATCCCGGTCATGATGACGGCTATTTTTGCAGAATCATTCATTTCACTTACCGATTCAAATAGCACATCAACCGACGGGCGATGTCCATTACGCAATTCGGATTGATCCAAAAGGATTGCCCAGCACATTCCGACTTTCCTCACTTTCAAGTGAAAACCACCAGGTGCGATGTAGGCGACACCTTTTTGAATCAGTTCTCCCTCTTCAGCTTCCTTCACTTTAATCTTGCATAATGAATTCAGGCGTGTTGCCAAGGATTTTGTGAAACCGGGAGGCATATGCTGAACAATGAGTATCGGAGCATCAATTTCTTCCGGGAGTCCTGTCAAGACGGTCTGCAGAGCTCTCGGGCCTCCTGTGGATGTCCCGATGACTATTATCTTTTTATGACCATAGGACCATTTTGTTTGTTTTTTTTCGTTTTTCACTGATTTCATTGAATCTATTCTACTACATTTTCCCCAAACGGATTGACTTCTTTCAATATTTAACGTATTTTTTTCTAGTTTGTGAACATTTGCCCTGCTGGCAGCCATAACTTTTTCATGGAGTTCTTTCTTTATTTTATGTAAATCCAATGAAATGGCACCCGAAGGTTTAGCCACAAAGTCAAAGGCTCCGCTGTTCATGGCGGCAAATGTATTTTCCGTTCCTTTTTTCGTTGTGCTTGATAACATGACTACAGCGGTTGGACATTCATTCATGATCAGGTTTAATGCTTCCAATCCGTCCATAATCGGCATTTCCACATCCAAAGTCACGACATCGGGTTTTAAAGCCTTTATTTTGTCTATGGCATCTTTTCCATTCCTGGCAGTCCCGATGACTTCTACCCTGCTATCTTCTGCTAAAAACTCTGAAATCAACTTTCTCATAAACGCAGAATCGTCCACTATCAGCACTTTTACTTTACCCATATTAGGAGACCTACTTTCCCAAAAAATATCTCTTCATATTTTGGAGGAAATGGCTTTTTTGCAAAGTCAATTCTTCACCAAATGAATGATTTACATATCTCGAAGCAATGTCCATAATGGCTTTGGATACATCGGCTTCAGAATCGAAAAGGAGAAAGGGCATTTGTTTTGTAACAGATTTGGGTACGGTTCTATCATCTGGCAAGTACCCTAGTGCTACAGTTTCCAGACCCAAAAATTTCACTAGTGCATTTTGGAGCCGCTTAATCGTTTCTTTGCCATCCTTACTCGTGAAAACACGATTGCAAACTAGGAACAATGGAAACTCTTTATTTACTGAATGAATATATTTCATTGCGGAATATGTATCCATGATAGAAGTAGGTTCAGGCGTGGTGATAACGACTAATTCATCCACACATAACATGAATTTCATGGAATCCTGAGTGATGCCTGCACCCATATCAAATATGATATAATCGTAATTCGCCAACAATAAACTGAATTCTTCATTAAAACGGGAATACTTATCTTCATCAAGTGAAAAGAGATTTGTCACCCCTGTTCCACCTGTAATGATTGAAATATTTCCCGGTCCTGCCATGATGATATCCTTCAAACTACAATCGTTTTCAAAAAAATCTATAATACTGCAGGGCGAGTGCTCCCCGATCAAAATATCAATATTCCCCATACCGATATCCATGTCGAACAACAGTACTTTTTTGCCTCTTTTGGATAAGGCAATGGAAAAATTCAAAGAAAAGTTTGATTTTCCCACTCCACCTTTACCTCTTAAAACGGCAATCGTTTTGGCCATTGAATGATTTTGGCGGGCTTCCAATCTTCTTCGTAAATTCTCAGCTTGATCTTTCATATTTTTTAGCCCCAAAAGCCGTTTCCAATAGCTTTGATGATGTAGCTATTTCAATATCGTCCGGCACATTCTGTCCATCTGTTATATAGGCGGCTCCTAATTTATGGGTGTGTATTAAATTGAATATCGGCCCGAAAGTGGAAGTTTCGTCCGCTTTTGTAAAAATGACCTGTTTAATCGGTATGGTAGCAAACTGACGATAAATATCTTCCATATCCTTTTGTTTAGAAGTCAATGACAACACTAAATAGGTTTCCATCTCATCTGTAAAATGGATGATTTCATTAAGATCCTTAACATATTGCTGGTTACGGAAATTCCTTCCTGCCGTATCAATAAAAACAAAATCATAATGCGAGAAACGTTCAGCCGCCCTTTTGAAGTCTTCCAAATTATAAGCGACTTCAATTGGAACGTTTAAAATCTTGGCATATGTCTTAAGTTGATCTATTGCAGCAATCCTGTATGTATCCGTCGTAATGAAAGCCACCTTTTTATCATGCTTCAACATGGTTTCCGCAGCTACTTTTGCCAGGGTCGTTGTCTTTCCCACACCTGTTGGGCCAACAATATTAATATACTTTTTTTGCAGACCGGGTTTTCCGTTTTCAACCTTTTCCAAAATAGCGAACATGGCTTCTTCTAACCAAACTTGAACCTCTTCATCAGTAGATCGTTGTTTAAAAACGAACCATTTTTCTAGTAGTTCATCCATGATTTGGGACCTAAGTGATATATCCACTTCTTGCTCGGTTAGGTATTCGTTGATTTTCTGCAGTTTCCCCGGAAATTTTCTATTAGGTGAATAGATTTGCAAACTCTTTAGCATGTCTTTCAAACTTTCGATTTCTTTTAATAAGTCAGCACTATCCCTACTGCCGTCATTAGATTCTGGGGCATGACTTTCTATTTCCAGCTTTGATGGCAACTTCTTCGACTTTTGTTTGGTTACGGTTTGGATCGGCTGGGACACAGGGTCTATGGCTGCAATGACTTCAATATTCCTCTTTTTGAATAATCCTAAGAAACCACCAGTATATACTGCCTTTGAGCTTAAGATTACCGCATCAATGCCTAGTTCTTCCCTTATTCGCTTCATTGCCTCGTTCATTGATGGTGCCAAATATTTCTTTACCTTCAATCGAAATTCACCACCCCTACACTTTGTACTTCTACATTCGATTCAAGTTCATTGTATGAAAGAATCGGTACATTAGGAAAATAACGTTCAGTTAATTGCCGGGCATACATCCTCATTGCTGGAGAGCAGAGCAAGATCGGTTGGTGATCCATTAGGGTCAGCTCCTCCAATTTGGCTGCAATAGCCTCCAATATGGATTGCGATATAGTTGGATCCAATGATAAAAAATTACCATGTTCGGTTTGCTGTACACCATCCGCGATGGTCTTTTCCACTTTTCCCGAAAATGTTATGACTTTAATTCTATTTTCATCCGAAATAAAAGAATTCGTTATTTGTCTTGCTAAATTCTGCCTTACATATTCAGTTAGCAAATCTGTGTCAGTCGATAACTTGCCATAATCAGCAAGTGTTTCGAAAATGATCGGTAAGTTCCTTATTGAAACTTTTTCCTTCAATAATTTTGCCAATACCTTTTGTACCTCTCCTATAGACAAGGGATTCGGAGTGACTTCCTCAACTAGTATAGGTGCCGATTCGTGGAGATGATCAATCAATTGTTTCGTTTCCTGCCTGCCCAATAATTCCTGCGCATTGGCCTTTATGACTTCCGTCAAGTGAGTGGATACAACACTTGGCGGGTCCACAACTGTATACCCCAACATCTCGGCATGTTCTTTCATCTCATCCGTAATCCACTTGGCCGGTAAACCGAAAGACGGTTCTATCGTATCGATTCCTTCTATTGAATCATCCTCCATCCCTGGACTCATGGCCAAGAAATGATTAAGGAGCAATTCCCCCTTTGCCATGACACTTCCTTTAATCTTCAGACGATACTCATTGGGATTCAACTGAATGTTATCACGTATTCTGACGACAGGAATCACGAGACCCAATTCAATTGCAAGCTGCCTGCGGATCATGACTACCCGGTCCAGCAGGTCTCCCCCTTGATTGGCATCCGCAAGCGGAATCAATCCATACCCGAACTCAAATTCGATCGGGTCGACACTTAAAAGGTTAACGACGCTTTCTGGACTTTTCATTTCATCGGTTTCCAGCACTTCTTCCATTTCTTGTATTTCACTTTCGTCCTGCTTTGGTATCCTTGAAATTGTATACCCTCCAACGACTAATAAAACAGCAATCGGAATGGTGAATAAGTCGGAAATGGGAGTGAATAACCCTAAAAGGAAAATGGTTGCTGCTGTTAGGTAAAGCATTTTGGGAAATTGAAATAACTGTTCAACAATATCCGCTCCGAGGTTTCCATTCGAGGCTGCCCGGGTTACGACTATTCCCGTAGCTGTAGAAATCAATAAAGCAGGAACCTGACTCACGATACCGTCACCCACCGATAACATGGAAAAATGGATGGCTGATTCACCAAAGCTCATATCCAATTGCATGACGCCAATAATCATACCGAAAATCAAGTTAATGATGACAATGATGATGCCCGCTATGGCGTCCCCTTTAACAAACTTACTCGCTCCATCCATGGATCCATAAAAGTCTGCTTCGTTACTAATTTTTTCCCTTCTGGCACGTGCTTCGTTTTCGGAGATCATCCCAGCATTTAAATCTGCATCTATGGCCATCTGTTTCCCTGGCATCGCATCCAGCGTAAACCTTGCAGCTACCTCCGAGACCCGTTCGGAACCTTTCGTGATGACGATGAAATTGATGATGACCAAAATGATGAATACAACTAATCCTACAAGCACGTTTCCGCCGACTACAAACGACCCAAAGGTTTCTACAACCCCTCCAGCATCACCATAGGTCAAAATGGCACGAGTCGTTGAAACATTCAACCCCAGCCTGAACAATGTCAGTAAAAGGAGCAAGGAAGGAAAGATTGAAAATTCGAGAGGTTCTTTCATATTCATCGTAGTCAATAGAACCAGCAACGCAAGAGAGAGATTTAAAAGGAGTAAAATACTTAACAACCATGTTGGCAATGGTATGACCAACATGGCAACGATCATGATGACGCTCGATATAACAACTAAATCCCTTGCTCGCATGTTTTTTCTCTCCTAACTAGCGGGTTACCCTATTACTTCTTTACAGTTTACCTTTGGTTTTATATACAAAGGCCAGTATTTCAGCGACCGCCTTAAAGAACTCTTCAGGTATCGCCTGGCCTACTTCAGCTTGATCATATAAAGATCTGGCCAAGGGCCGATTTTCCACCATGATCACATCGTTTTCTTTAGCAATGAATTTAATTTTCTGAGCAACAAAATCAACACCCTTTGCCACTACATACGGTGCATCAGCCTTTTCTTCATCATATTTTAAAGCAATAGCAAAATGCGTCGGGTTAGTGATGACGACATCCGCATTGGGAATTTCCTGCATCATTCTTTGAGCGGCCATCTGTCTTTGCTTTTGCTTTATCTTGGATTTGATGAGCGGGTCCCCTTCGGAATTTTTATACTCATCCTTAATATCCTGTTTGGACATCCGGATGTTTTTTTCAAAGTCATATTTTTGGTACAAATAGTCTAATAGAGCAATGAACAATAACGCCACGGCAGCATAAAATCCTACTTTAATCGTAATATCCGCCAATGTTGCCATCGCATCTTCCACAGAAATCTGTGATAAAATCATAATCTCGTCCATGCGCTGCCATAGTACATAAAAGGTAACAATACCAACAAATGATATTTTAAGAATGGATTTCAATAATTCAACAATGGCCCTCATTGAAAAAATACGTTTGAATCCTTTAATGGGATCCAATTTATCAAGTTTGAACTGAATGGATTCAGTCGAAAACAAAAAACCGATTTGCATGACATTGGCCAATATCCCAGCCACTATCGCTGCTGCGAAAACGGGTCCTAGGATAAGGCCCATCTCCTTTATAATCTCAATCATGATAATTTGCATATTCTCCTCGCTGAATCCAGTCAAGGTAAAATGGTGCAGGTATTCTTTCATGAAATCGAGCAAATGATTATACATGTACGGTCCCATAAGCAATAGCACTGAAAACACTGCAATTAAATTCACAGAGGTATTTACATCCTGACTCTTTGCCACCTGACCTTTTTTCTTCGAATCCTGACGTTTTTTTGGAGTCGCCTTTTCGGTCTTCTCACTAGCGAAAAACTGTAAATCCAGCTGAAAACTCTCCATATCAAACGCCTCCAATCAACTGCATTAGTTGACGCATAGTCAATAGCAAGAAATTGAAGAGTTGGGTTACGACCGTCATCATCATCCCCATTACCAGTATGATAACTGCTAAGCCGGCAATGATTTTTACCGGAATCCCGACAACGAACACATTTAATTGAGGGACTGTCCTGGCAAGGATCCCTAGCGTGACATCCACTAAAAAAATACTTCCCACTACAGGTATTGACATTTGAAAAGCAATCATGAAAGCTTTGCTGAAAGCTTTGGCCAAATATTCTATCAGTGTATGATCTCCGTATGGTACAAATAATTGGTCTATCGGGATGAACTGATAACTATAAAAAATTCCATCCAAAAGCAAATGATGGCCGTTAGTAATCAATAGGAATAATAAAGCAATTGTATAAAGGTATTGTCCCATCAACGGGCTTTGTGCCCCCGTTTGGGGATCGATGACATTCGCAATTGAAAAACCCATTTGAAAATCAATCAATCCGCCAGCGATTTGAACGGCCGATAAAATCATATAAGCTGCAAAACCGATGAAAAGCCCAACCAGCGCTTCCTTCATGATCAATAAATAAAATGTGACATCCAATTCCAGAACCGGAGTATCGATGGTGTAATACATGATCCAGGCAAGGAAGATCCCAAGCCCTACCCGATGTTGTACCGGTATTGAACGGTACGAAAAAATCGGCATGGCCACAAAAAACGTAGTTACCCGTACAACAATTAATAAAAAGGCGGGAAAGTGCGGAAATAATTCCTCCATGCCCTACCCTACAAATCGATTCAGATTACCGAATATTTCATTTGCATATGTTAATAGGTGGCTCAGCATCCATGGAGCCAATAAAATGAGTCCCAGTAAGACTGCGACGATTTTTGGAACAAATGCCAAGGTTTGTTCCTGAATCTGTGTAGTCGCCTGAAAGATGCTTACTAATAGTCCTACAATAAGAGCGATTACCATCAATGGGCCAGCGATAATCAATACCATATAAATGCCTTTTTCTGCTATATCAATAACAAACTCTGCACTCATTTTTTCTCACCTGCTTAAAAACTCTGTAATAAAGACTTCACTACTAAATACCATCCGTCAACAAGAATGAAAAGGAGGATTTTAAATGGCAGGGAAATCATAACTGGCGGCAACATCATCATTCCCATTGACATCAGGACACTTGCTACGACCATATCAATAACCAAAAATGGAATGAAAATCATAAAACCTATTTGAAAAGCTGTTTTGATTTCACTGATGGCAAAGGCTGGTACAAAGGCAGTCAAAGGAATGTCCTGTATCGTTTCCGGCTTATCTACCTTGGCATACTCCAAGAATAACGCCAGGTCCTTTTGCCTTGTATGGGCACTCATGAATTGCTTAAATGGTATCGAGGCCTGTACATATGCCTCTTCTAAATCTATCTCTTCATTAAATAACGGGGTTAATGCCTTTTCATTCACTTCCTGAAAAGTCGGTGCCATTATGAAGAATGTCATGAAAAGTGCCAGGCCGACCAACACCTGATTCGGCGGCATCTGCTGGGTAGCTAGCGACGTTCTCACAAAGCTCAGGACAATGATGATTCTTGTAAAACAGGTCATCAAGATCAATATGCTTGGAGCCAGCGATAAGACAGTCATTAGAAGAACAAGTTTGACAGAAGTAGAGACATTAGTGGGATCACTGTTATTAAAAAACTCCATGAACTCATTCATTCCTTGTCTCTTCCTTTCCTACCAAGCTCGTTTAACAGCTTTTTCCTGCTATCAGACATTTGATCAAGTTGATTTTTGAACTCTGCGGAGAAACTAGCGGTTTCGGATCCGCTTTTCTTCAACCACTTATTTTTCAACTTCATTGCAAGTTCCCCAGGCTGGATCATATGATCGATCTTATCGTTGTGATCTTTCAAAAGCTGTTCATATTCCTCGGGATCATCTATTTCTTTCAAGAGCTGAATATTTTCGCCAACCCCGATCACCAATATTCGCCCGCCGACTTTAACAAGCTGGACAGAACGATTTGCACCAAGGCTCGTACCTCCTAAATTCTCCACTGAATTTGCCTTTTGATACGATTTACTTTTTTTATTGATGAATTTTAACAAGATATATAGAAGGGCCACTACAAAAATAGTAGCAAATATCATCCTTAGAAACTCCCAAACAGTTATCCCAACTTTGTCAGGATTCGAAGCCTGTTTGGCAGACTTCGAGTCTTTTGATTCATCATTATCCACCTTTAAATCATCTGGCTGTTCATAAACATCCTTCACTGTTTTTTCAAGATCTTCCGCATGGGCCTGTATGGCCCCAGAGAAGAATACTGCTAACATCAGTGAGACCTGAAGCCATTTTTTAATTAAAAACAATATGAAGACACCCTCTTAACTTAATGCTTTATTTATGGCTTCCAATACACGGTCTGCCTGGAATGGCTTCACGATAAAGTCTTTTGCACCAGCCTGGATCGCATCAATGACCATGGCTTGCTGCCCCATCGCTGAACACATAATGACCTTAGCTTGAGGATTTACCTTTTTAATTTCCTTTAATGCTGTAATTCCATCCATTTCGGGCATGGTTATATCCATCGTTACAAGATCCGGAAGGGTTTCTTTATATTTATCCACTGCTTGGGCGCCATCTGCCGCTTCCCCGACTATTTCAAAACCATTTTTAGAAAGGATATCCTTTATCATCATTCTCATAAATGCTGCATCGTCCACAATTAAAATTCTATTAGCCATTATTTTCGTCCCCCGAATTATCTTATTTTATTTAATCGGTCACTTTGACTCATGATATCCGTAACACGTACTCCAAAGTTTTCATCAATCACCACTACCTCACCTTTTGCTATCAAGCGGCTGTTTACCAGGATATCTACTGGCTCCCCTGCTAATTTATCCAATTCGATGATCGATCCGGAGGATAGCTCCAAAATATCCTTGACGGAGCGTTTCGTTCTTCCAAGCTCCACAGTTACTTGCAAAGGGATATCCATCAGCATGCTGAGATTTTTCGTTTCAGACTCCTGAAGCTGAAAAGGCTGAAAATCAGTGAAACTGGCAGGCTGAACATTTACCGGCTGTCCTGTTGGTACGGATGAAACTCCAAAATGTTGTGGTACATTCGGTATTTGGTTCGTAGGTTGCGTTTGGCGACCGCCTTGTCCATAAGTTTCATTTGCCGATCGATCAGACCGGGCGTCCTGGAATGGTGCCGGCTCCTGAGTTGGAATATTTGTTACTGGATCACTAAGTACTTTTTTCGTTTTCATATCGGTAGGTTCGCTTTCGCTCGTCCCATTTAATAATTCAGAAACTAACCCTTTAGCAAACTCTAATGGCAATAATTGCATAATACTGGAATCAATTAAGTTACCGACACGGAGACGGAACGAGATTTTTGCAAATAAATCCTCGTCCGGTATCGCATTTTCACCTTCACCTTTTAGAAAGTTAAGTAAATCTATGCTAGGTGGAGAAATATCCACTTTTTTACTAAATATGGTCGACATGGATGTAGCAGCGGAACCCATCATTTGGTTCATGGCTTCCTGGACAGCACTCAATTGAATTTCTCCTAGCAGACCAGAAGGGTTCTCCCCATCTCCTCCAAGCATCAAATCTGCAATGATAGCAGCATCGCTCTGCTTGATGACCAGCATATTTATACCCGAAAAACCTTCTGTATATTGCACTTGAATCGCTACATACGGATGCGGGAATTCTTCCGCAATCTGTCCCCGTTCAATTAAGGTAACCGTCGGGGTGGTGATTTCCACCTTCTGATTCAACAAAGTGGATAGGGCAGTGGCCGAACTTCCGAAGGAAATATTACCAATTTCACCGAGGGCATCAAGTTCCATCATTGATAAATAGTCGTCAATCGAGAGAGGGATCACCTCATCTTCTATATCACTTGTACCTTTTAAAAGGGCATCTATCTCGTCTTGCGAAAGCATTCCATCACTTACCATCTTCGTCTCCCCCTTTCAAAATATCAAGAATCTGGATAGCATGTTTTTTTCCCACTTTTCCTGGCTGCCCGCTGTATTTTGGGATCCCTCCAATTGTAATCTTCAAAGGTTCATCAATTGCCTTATTTAAATCGATGACATCGCCAACATCAAGCATCAAAAAATCCTCGATGGTGATGTCCGTAGAACCAAGTTCAGAAATAATGGGAAGATCTGCGTTTCGAATCCGCTTTTCCAAAATCATGATTTCCTCTGGGATTTTTTCCTTTTGGGAATTTTCCATCCAATAATGAGCAGATAACTTTGGTATGATCGGTTCCAATACGACGTGAGGAATGCAAACATTAATCATACCGCTCGTTTCGCCGATTTGTGTATTCAAGGAAATGACCACAACAGTATCATTGGGCGAAACCAGTTGTAAAAATTGTGGATTCACCTCGAACTCTGTCATCACCGGTTCGATTTCAACAATCGTTCCCCAAGCCTCCTGTAAATTTTCAAAAGCCTTCTCGAATAAATTCGACATGATTTTCGTTTCTATTTCCGTTAAACTATCAACCTTATTCACGCTTATGCCCCGCCCGCCCAAAACACGATCCATCATGGAATAAGCTATATTCGGATTGACCTCAAGAATGATTCGGCCATCCAAGGGCGGCACCTCAAAAACATTCATGATGGTCATTTTCGGAATCGATCGGATAAACTCTTCGTATGGTATTTGATCTGCCGAAGCAACGGATATTTGGACATATGTTCTAAGCTGAGCAGAGAAGTATGTGGTCAGCAGTCTTGCAAAGTTCTCGTGTATCCTAGTCAAACTGCGGATTTGATCCTTTGAAAACCGAAGCGCCCTTTTAAAGTCGTATACTTTCACTCTTTTTTCTACTTCTTCTTTTTTTAAATCATCTGCATCCATTTCACCTGTGGAAATGGCCGATAACAAAGCATCGATTTCATTTTGCGATAATATTTCCCCGGACATTAACACTCACCTCCAAAGCTTCCCCTTCTTATTTAATGAAGCAAGGATGTTCTTATTGCAGAATCGAGGAGGTTATATAAACCTTTTCAACTTTTCCTTCTTCCATTAATTCATTCAATCTAGTCTTTAACACTTCTTGAAGCTTTTCCTTGCCTTTTTTACCGGTTAACTCTTCCGCTTTCATTTCGGACAGTTCGGTAATGATAATATTTTTCACTTGAAAATTTCTTTTTTCCAACTCTTCTTTTGCTTTTTTATTTTCTGTTTGGACCATAAATGAGATTTTGATATAATCATTGCCGGCAAGATTCGTAGTAATTTCAGGAATCTCAACTGATGATTTGACAATTTCGTCAATGCTAGGTTTATCTTCGGCAGATGTGGGATCAGATAACTTTGTCACAACCACGACCGCTATGACACCAACAAGCGTTATAGCCGCGAGTATAATCAACATAATAGTCATTAGATTTTTTTTCATGGACTTTCCTCCACATCCTTACGAAAACCGAGAATATTAACGGTACGATAAAATTGTATAATAGCTTCAACCAGTTCCTCTTCCTTCTCTAGCACAACGATTTTCTTACCATTTGTAAAAGTAATGGTCGTATCTGGAAATACCTCGACTGTGTCAATGTACAATGCATTGATATGAAAGCATTTTCCATTGAGCCTTGTGACTTTGATAATGATATTTAGGAGCCAGAGCAAAGAGCACCCGGTTCCTCCCTCCCTTATCCTATCGTTTTAAGTTAACCAATTCCTGTAAAATTTCATCCGACGTCGTGATGATCCTTGAATTCGACTGGAAACCACGTTGCGCAACGATCATTTCAGTAAACTCTTCGGATAAATCCACATTGGACATTTCCAAAGAACCTGATGCAATCACACCTCGCCCCTCACCTGCGATATTGATGTTTGCAGTACCTGAATTGATTGATTCCTGAAAAGTATTACCACCCGTTTTCGTCAAGCCTGTTGCATTGGAAAACTTGGCGACGGCCAGTTGACCTAAGGTTGTGATCAGACCGTTGGAATAAACGCCATTTATTTCCCCTGATGAACCAATATTAAAGCTTTCCAGTTTACCTTCTTTATTACCATTCGGATTGACAAGAGCAGTGGTGGAACCTTTAACTTGAGTAAGGTTCGAGAAATCAAAATCCAAATTAACTTTTTGAACGCTTTCATCGACCGCTGTATCCAAGTCATCCTCTTTGCCGCTTGAAATGTTAATGGTTTGACCTGCCTGGGTTTTATCAGCTGCCACTATCTGACCATTAGCATCGAAACTTACCGAAGTGAACGGTTTTGGTTTAGTAGTTGATGTATCCCCCAAAGCAGCAGTTTCTTCATCAAAAAGGTCCCATTTATCACCACCCGTTTTTTGGAAATAAATAGTTGCCGTTTGTTCTTTCCCCTTTTCATCCACGACTTTCATTTGCTGGCTAAATACGGTACCATCAATTGCGTCAGCAGCTAGATTTCCACTTACTGATATTTTAGTAGTGGTAATGGCAGGTAAAATCGCATTGACGTTAACAGCAACATCGCCAATCGTTTTTGATCGTTTCCCGTTTTCATCAACATTGTAAGCCTGTACTTTCAAACCATTCGCATTAACAAGCGTACCATTATCATCCAAATAAAAGTTTCCTGCACGTGTATATGAAAGAGAATCGCCTTGTTTGACGACGAAATAACCATCACCAGATATTCCTAAATCAAGATCGCGGCCGGTGGTTTGCAGGCTTGACTGTGTATGGATCGTATCGATTGTAGCAATCGTGGAGCCCAATCCAATTTGTTTAGAATTGGTTCCGCCTTTATTGGCTGTTGCTGCACTTGCACCAGATACCGTTTGGTTCATCGCATCGCTGAATGTCACACGGCTTTTTTTGAAACCATATGTATTGACATTGGCGACGTTATTACCGATAACATCCAATTTTGTTTGTAAGTTTTTTAATCCGCTTATTCCCGAATACATTGAACGAAGCATGTAAAAGCTCCCCTTTCATATAACGACTGCTTCCGTCATTCCACAGTCTAGGCTTCCTGTTTTAGGTCCAGCCTATTTATCTAAAATTATGGTTCCATTGATGTTCGTGAAAAATATTGATGTTGCTTCATCCCTGTCCATGACCGTGATGACCTTGTTGTTTTTCGTGCTTACTAACAAAATTACCGTTAAGGCAAAGGCAGTGATCCAGCAAGACTTTCAAAAGCATTAAGCCAATGAGGTGTGGCAAAAGCTGAGCGGAATTTGCTTGAAAACCAAGTTCATTCATATTCCCGTCCCTTAAGCTTCAGCGATTTTTATCAATTGCTCTGATGATAACTTGGTGTTGTTTTCATCATCCACTTCAATTTCCAGCTTGCCATTACTCATGGATACCGAGATTACAACAGCGGAATACTCTCCATTTTTTTCGTCCATCCAGGAAACGCGCTTGCCTATTAATTCACTTGCCGCCGTCAAGCTGTTCGACGTGGAACTTGTTTGTTTCATTGCTGAAATATTTGCGGGTTCAAGCTTCGTGCCATCTTCTAAAAGAAAATAAACACCATCACCCTTATATTGGATCGACTTCACGATGCCTTTCCCTTCTTCTATCGCAAGGTCATCATCGCCCTCATCCAATTTGTGCCAAGTGACTTCCTTTCCGACAAATGAGTTATAGTTCATTAAACTATTTTGTTGATTGATCCCGATTATTTCTTCCATTTGGACTCCCATATTCATCATCTGTTCGAGAGAAGAAAAAGTGGCCATTTGGGCGATAAATTCCGTATTGTCCATCGGACTTGACGGATCTTGATTTTGAAGCTGGGTAAGCAACAATTTCAAGAAATCATCCTTTCCCAATGCATCCCCGGTTTTTCTGTTTTCAGTTTGAGATTTTGATAATAATAGTGACGTATCGATGGTCGTCATTTTTTCACCTACACTTCCAGATTTAACAGAGCATCGGCAAGGGATCCCGTAAACTCGCTTTCCGTTTCATCATTGCTTTCTTCCTTACTCTCCTGTTGTTCATTATGTTCATCCGCATCTTTATGGCTGAATTTCTCAGAGTTAAAAGCATTGAAGGCCTGTGATATTTCAATTCTTTCAATTGGAATGTTTTGTCCGCTAAAGGCTTGTTTTAAGCCATGAATCTGATTCTCCAGCATATCTTTGGCCTGAGCAGTAGAGGCCATAATCTTGGCTGACAGCATACCATCCTTTTGAATCAACTCGATTCTTAGGGAACCTAAATATTCAGGAGTCAATCTGATCAAAAGTTTATTTACACCGTTAGTTCCGCTAAAGTTCGCCTTACTCAAAATATTTTCAAATTGTTTAACAAACTCTTCTTGACTTACAGTTTGCTCACCTTTGGGAGCTGCCAAGACGAATTGCTCCAGCTTTGTCATGAGAAAAGGCATACCAGTCCCTTGATGTTTACCACTATCCGGACTTTGCAAAGTCACACCGCTGCTTACTGTCCCGTCTTTATTTCCCTTGTCACTCCCGGATAATTGCGAGAATGCACTTTTCAATGTTTCTAATGTTTTATTTTGCCCTTTCTCCAGAGTGTAGGATTGATCAGGTTCTGCTTTTGACTGATTGGACAGCCATCTCTCCAACTTTCCCGTTAACCCTTCAAGCAGATGTTTCATTTGTTTCTGGATGGCCGCTTCATCTTGGGTCATATCCTTATTTTCTGAGTGAAGATCTTGAGTTTTCACCAGCTTCAAAAGATTCACCACACCGGATAATGAGGGGTCATGCCATTTTTCTTCGCTCAAAACAGTAATTTTTTTCAGGATGGTATACAGATCCATGACATTGGCTGATAACAAACTTTGTGGATTCAGGCTGAAGTCATCCACTTCTTGTTCTAAATCCAGATCCTCGATGCTCCCAAAGAAATCATCAAGGGCACCCTCATCATTTCCGGCTACATTTTTTAGGACCTGTAAAATAAGGTTGTTGTCTTGTTGGTTTACAGAAGAGGCTTCGGCAACTCTCTCTTCCCATGTTTCACTTAGCCTTTCAAGTTTCAAAAAACCAAGCAAATCCTTTATTACAGACATTCGTCCTTCGGTGATGGCGCCTATATCCGATGGAATGGGAGGTTCTGTCCCAATGGCTGATTGAAGGACTGAACCAAACTCTGAATCAGTTTGCTGATTTGGCTTACCTGGTCCCTTTAGACCTAATGATGCCAAGGGAAGTAAAGAATTAATCGCTGAATTCATATATTCACCTTCTCACTCTTTCCACTTAAGAACTTTGTTCCGTTAGTTTCTTCGTTAACCTTGCAGCATCAGCCGTATTCATTTGCTCCAAAACCTTAGCTAAAGTGGCTGCTTTCATACTTGAGAGAATCTCCACTGCATCTTCATCATTCATTTCCATAATGATAGGTGCAGCCTTCTTGGGAGCCATAGTTTCATAAGTACGGATTATATCTTTAAACGCTTGTTTACTATTATTCTGACTATCCCTAAATTGATTCATTTCTGTTTGAAGCTGCTGTTTTTCCGCTTCTGCCTTTGCAATGGCCTTGTCACGTGTATCAATGATGTTCTCAAGCTTTTCTATCTCTTTTTCCTTGTTTTCAATCTCGTTTTCTAATTTTTCGAGTTTCATGGAAACTTTCTCATCATTCTTGGCTGGCTTCCCCTTCTCTTCATCCTTTTGATCCGATTCAATGAAGGGTATTTTCGCAGACATTTCCTTTGCCTTTTCCACTACATTCACCCCTGCAACTGTAAAAACGATCAACGCTACAGTTACCGCAAAGATTAATGGAATGACGATGACAAGAAACCATTGAAACTTACTTATCTTGCTTTCTTCCAATTCTTCCAATCCATTAGATTCACTTTTTTTACGCATTCCATCACCTTACGCCTTTGCTTAAGAATTGCCGGATAGATATTTCATCCATTTGTTTGTTCTCAGCTTCCTTAATGACATCGAGGAATTTAAGAAAACCATTTTCTTTCAATTTCTCGTACTTTTTAACCTCAATATTTCTTTCCATTAATATATCCCGTTGATTATTCATCTTGTATCGCGCTTCAATGACTTCTTGTTGACAGTAACTTAAGAGTTTTTCCAAGTTGTCCATAAATAACTGATGATGACGAATTTCCTGAACGGATAATCCATTTCGCAGCTTTTCCTGTTGAAACTCAAGCAACTCTTCTTTTTTCTTTAAAAGCTTATATAACTTTTCTGCCACTTCTTCAAATTTTTTTAAAGCAGCATTATATTTAGCTAGTGCATCGGTTTTTTCTTTTTCTTTGATGGTCAGGATCTTCTCGAATTTATATTGATAAATCATTATTAATCACCTTTCTCCATCAATTCGACAAGGGCGTTGATACTATTATCTTTGGAAGCTTTTTCATGGGTTCCTTGCTTCAAAAATGAAATGATTTCCGGATAGCGTGTAATCGAGTTATCAATTTGTTTGGAAGAACCCTTCTTATAAGCTCCTATATTAATCAAATCTTCCGACTCCATATAGGTTGATAAACTTGCCCGCAATTTTTCTGCGGCATTTTTATGCTTGTCACCAACAATATTGTTCATGACACGACTAATGCTCTTTAATACATTGAGCGCTGGAAACTGTCCTTTATTGGCCAAGTTACGGTCTAGGATGAAGTGACCATCCAAAATTCCCCTGACAGCATCAGCAATCGGTTCATTCATATCATCACCGTCGACTAGTACCGTATAAAAAGCTGTAATGGTCCCCAACTGATTTGTTCCCGTTCTTTCGAGTAACCTTGGAAGAATAGCAAAAACGGATGGCGTATATCCTTTGGTCGTCGGCGGTTCCCCGATAGCAAGCCCAATTTCCCTCTGGGCCATCGCAACCCTTGTGACCGAATCCATCATCAGCATCACATTCAATCCCTTATCACGAAAATATTCCGCGATGGCAGTTGCCGTCAAAGCACCCTTTATCCTCATCAACGCTGGCTGGTCAGATGTCGCCACTACAACGATTGATCGTGCCAGCCCTTCTGGTCCAAGATCTTTCTCAATGAATTCTCGAACTTCACGGCCGCGTTCTCCAATAAGACCGATTACGTTTAAGTCAGCCGTCGTATTCCTTGCTACCATACCAAGCAACGTGCTTTTCCCGACACCGCTCCCTGCAAAGATACCAACACGCTGTCCTTTTCCAACCGTTAATAAACTATCAATCACCCGAACTCCTACATCTATCGGTTCATTAATGGGAGGTCGTTTCATCGGATTCGGCGGATCTTGATCCACAGAAATTGTCGCGAGATCTTTTGGAAGCAGTGAGTCATCAATGGGATGTCCCAAGGGATCGACTACTTTGCCAATTAGCCCGCTTCCCACCTTTATCTCAAGGCTCCGTCCGCTCCCTTCCACGATACAACCCGGTGCAATATCACTAACTGCTGTAAATGGCATTAAAATAACCATTTCATCACGGAAACCGACAACTTCAGCTAAGATTCGATTTTTCTTTTTTTGTATTCCTGTATAGATATAACAAACATCACCTACAGAGCTTTCAGGGCCTTGAGATTCTATCATTAGCCCCACGACACATTTGACCCGTCCATAGTGTTTGAATGGATCAACTTCATCAACTAAGGGCAATAGGTCTCTAGTTTTCATCTTTACTCCCCTTCCAGCAATTCAGTTAGTTTCACTTTTATTTCCTGCAGCTGACTGTCGACACTGGCGTCCATCCTTCCGTTTTCGGATTCGATGATACAGCTGCCTACTTCAAGCTCATCATCCGGAAAGATATACAACTCAGTATCTTTCGGAAAGATTGCCATCAACTCATCTTTATGAGAAAGAATCGATTGATATTGGATCGGATGGATATGCAATTGCACTTCACGGTAATCCCTCACCTCTTTGATGGCTCTTTTGACTATGGATAAAAAAGACTCTTCATCTTTTTCAAACTGTTGCCCGATAATTTTCTCTGCCACCTTCAGGGCAAGATTCAGAATAACGGTTTCAGATGATTCGATATTGTGCCGATAATCTTTTTTAGAGGACCCTACCACTTCTTTTGCGAAGGCTATTTCCGCTGCAATCTCGTTATAACCCTTTTGGATACCATCTTCGACTCCCTGCTGATACCCTTCTTTTTGAGCTTGTTCGATAAACATTGCTTTTTCTTGATTCTCCCATTGTTCTCGGTCTTGCTGGATTTCCGCAGCAATCGCTTGGGCTTTTTGTTTAGCATCGAGCAATAACGTTTCCGCTTCTTGTTTAGCATCATTGAGAAATTCATCAGATTGAAAATAATGATGGTTTTTCCGTTCATCTGCATCATCATTTTGAAGTAAGTCAAAAGGGCGAACTTTTATCGCAATCTTTTTGCTTTTGTCCTGGTTAGCCTGCTGGGATTTGATAATCCTAGACAATGATATCATCCCCTCCGCCGCGGGCAATCACGATATCTCCAGTTTCTTCCAGTAGTCGAATGACGGCAACAATCCTTGATTGTGCTTCTTCTACATCACGCAAACGTACAGGCCCCATATATTCCATTTCTTCCTGGAACGTTTCAACCATACGTTTTGACATGTTTCGGAAAACGATTTCCTTCACTTCATCACTAGCCACTTTAAGAGAAAGTTTAAGGTCTTCGTTATCAGATTCCCTGACCACGCGCTGAATCGCTCTGCTATCAAGGGTCACGATATCTTCAAAAACAAACATTCGTTTCTTGATTTCCTCAGCAAGCTCCGGATCTTGGATTTCAAGTACATCCAAGATCGTTCTTTCCGTTGAGCGGTCAACACCATTCAACACATCTACAACGGCTTCCACTCCACCGGTCTGTGAATAATCTTGGGTTACTGTCGCAGAAAGTTTCCTTTCGAGTATTTGCTCCACTTCATTGATGATTTCCGGAGAAGTGCTATCCATTAAAGCAATCCTTCTTGCAATATCGGCCTGCACCTCTTGCGGAAGTTCAGACAATATTTGTCCAGCCTGCGTGGGATCAAGATATGACAAGATTAATGCAATGGTCTGCGGATGCTCGTTCTGGATGAAATTCAAGATCTGTCCAGGATCTGCCTTTCGTGCAAAGTCGAATGGACGAACCTGTAAGGATGATGTTAAACGGTTAATGATGGCGGTTGCCTGATCAGTACCTAATGCCTTTTCAAGTACTTGCTTCGCATATCCTATCCCGCCCTGCGAGATGTAATCCTGTGCTAAAGCAATATTATGGAATTCTTCCAGAATTTCTTCTTTATCATGGGAGTCCACTTTCCTCACTCCTGAAATTTCAAGGGTCAATCTCTCAATTTCCTCTTCAGAAAGATGCTTATATACAGATGCAGAAACATCCGGGCCTAAGGAAATGAGGAGGATGGCAGCTTTCTGTTTGCCAGTTAATCCGGCCTTTTTTTTTCTTTCTGTCACTTTCTAAAGCCTCCTAGTCTTCTGCTATCCAGCTTCTTAATAATTTTGCAAATTCATCCGGCTTTTCTTTTGCAAGTTTCTCCAGTTGTTTTCTTTTTAAAGATGCTTCCGTTTCCTTCTCTTTGTTCAAATCCGGAACATCGAATACGACTTCCTCCTCTTCAACCACGTACTCCTCTTCCATATCAGCTTGCTTTCGGGTTCGGAGGAATAAGATTAAGAGAATGATAATGGCAAGTATTAGCACTCCACCGACGATGTATGCCCATATTGGTAACGAAGGATTCGTTTCATCTTTTTGCAACGTCATTTTTCCGTTGAACGGCTGAACGGAAATCGCAATTTTATTATTAAGCTCCTCGTCCGTCAGTTCTTCCCCTTCAGCTTTTTTCTCGATTGTCGTGCGTATTATCGTACCAAGGATTTGTGTAATATCATCCACACTCTGCTGAGATAAAGAATTCGGATCGGCGGCAGTGGGCGGTTCGACCATGACCTGAATACCTAAATCTTTAACTTTATATGGGCTTCCGACTATTTCTTTCTTGATTCGGTTCACTTCACTATTTATCGTTTCATCGACTTTTTCATAATCACCGGAGCCGTTTGTGCCTTCAACGTAATTGGATCCCAATGAATCTGAGGAATCCTCACTTTGCGGAACGCCTCCTGCACCTGCTGCGTCCCCACTATATGATTCATTGATTCTTTGCGCAGAAATCTCAATTCCAGCCATATTTTCTTCATCGACCGGTTCAACTAAATTCTCTTCCCGGTTTTCTTGAGTGAAATCAATGTCTGTCGTGACAGAAACAACCACTTTGTCTCTCCCCATTATCGTTCCAAGCATATTTTGTACCTGTCTTTGAATATCGCGTTCTATTTCTTTTTTAATTTCGTTTTGGGTAGCGAATGCGGACGCGAAAGAAGAATTTTCATTTTCAAGATCGAAGTACTCAAACTCTTGGTTCATGATGACGATATTATCTGTAGGGAGATTCGGAACACTTTTTGAGACCAGATGATAAAGTGAGCTGATTTGACTTTCTTCAAATTTATAACCGGGTTTCGTATTCAATACAATGGACGCTGACGCTTCCCCAGCTGAATCACTGACAAAAACTCCTTTATCAGGAAGAGTGATCATTACACTGGCATCTTCTACACCATCAATCTTTTTTATTAAACTGGCCAATTCCGTTTGCATCGAGTCCAGTTTAATGACATTGAATTCATTTTCAGTCATTCCGATACCGGCACTTTGACTAAAAAAGGAATAGTCGATACTGCCTGATTCCGGAATTCCTTCAGCTGCAAGTTCCACTTTAAGTGAATCTAGTCTTTCTTCAGGAACTTTTATTGTCGTTCCATTTTCAGAAACTTCATTCAAAATCCCTTGACTGTCTAAATTTTCTTTAATGCTGCCCGTTTCCGATGGAGTTAAGTTGGAATATAGGGGCACCAGCGTCGTACGCGTGGTTAAAATTGAAACTGCTGTAATGATGATGATAATTAATGCTGCTGAACCAAACATCATGAATTTTTGTTTTTTACTGCGGCTCGTCCAATAACCAGTTATTTTGTTTTTAATATTCACTAGTACTTCATTCATTTAAATCCCCCGGTCAGTCTATGAATTTATGATTGGGGGATTTCTTTTCCCCCTGGTCATTTTTCTCTATATTAATGAGGTTAAAAAATGAATGCTATATACTCATTCTCATCATTTCCTGGTAGGCTTCCACAACCTTATTCCGAACCTCTAATGTAGCCTGCATGGTAACGCTGGCTTTTTGTGAAGCTATCATCACCGAATGAAGCTCAACATCCGCTCCATTAACTAATTGGGTTGTAAGATCATCAGATGCCACTTGTATTTCGTTAACTTTATTCATTGATTCTTTTAATACCGACGCAAAATTTTGCTGTGCTTCGTATGGTGTATTAGTATTGCTTTGATCTTTTTTCAGTACATTATTTGCATTGTTCACTGCTGAAAGAGAAATCCCCTCCATATCAACTATCTCCTTTCAAACTTTTATTTTCCGATTTCCAAAGCTTTCATCATCATCCCCTTTGATGCATTTAAAACTGTCACATTTGCTTCGTATGAACGTGTGACACTCATTAAATCAACCATTTCCCGAAGCGGGTCGACATTTGGCATTTCAACATAACCTTCTTCATTGGCATCAGGATGTTCGGGATTATAGTCCAGTTCAAAAGGTGTTTTATCTTTTACTATTCCAGTCACCTTCACTCCATTCCCTACCTCGCTCGTTCTTCCGGATGCTGCGTTTAAGAAACTCGAAAAACCGTTTTCCTTACTTTGCAGTACAACCGATTTTCTTGTGTATGGCTTCCATGTTTTCGATTCGGCGTCATATTCCGCCCTGGTCGTATCGGCATTGGCCATATTGGCAGAGATAACATCCATCCTTACCCTTTGACTTGTCAGGCTAGATCCGGTCATGTTTATACTTTGGAATATTCCCATCACTTACCTCCCCTAATTACATTCTGCAATGATTGAAACTTACCTGAAAGCCTGTCGGTTACTGCATTATAATAAATCTGATTGGCAGCTAGATCTTTCATTTCCTTATCAACATCTACGCTATTTCCATTATTGTTATATCGGACATCTTTCTGTGTCACGATGTGAGAAACATGACTCCCCTCTGATTTGAAGGTAAAATGTCGTTCATCGGTACGATATGACTCCAGGGAAGATTCAAGCTCTGCTTTAAAGGATTGTGTTTTGTCGACTTCTTTAGCTTTATAATTAGGCGTATCCGAATTGGCTATGTTCTGTGAAATGACTTTTTGTTTTGCATTAGAATAATTAAGGGCATTTTCTAATGATTGAAAAGTATTTGAAAATAATTCCACATCTATCACCTCTTTCTACAATTAACAGATAATGACTTTATCAATAAAATAACCCAGTACTTTTCCGTTTTAATTTTAAAGAAACATTATAACTATGTCTATAAACAATGCACAGACTTTAGACCTATTATCGTCGAAAATTGTCATAATTTGCTCAAATTTGTCGTTTTCATTAGTATGATTACATGATTAATATTACGTTATATGACATTTTAATATGTTTTTCTACAAATCAACCAAATTTTACTTCTATTAGCTTATTTATCATATCGAAAAACGAATCCATATACCTGATACTTTAGGACTAATTTTCACATTTACTTTCAAATAATCATTTAATTTTAGTTGATTTCACCCTTTTAAAATAAGGATTTATAAGATAACAAAGAATTTATGCATTTTTTCTTTTAAAAAAAAAAAACGGTTTTATTCAAAGTGCTGATCCATTCGACAAAATTCCCTAATGACTGAAACCCGTATCCACAGACTTTCTAAAATCAAAAATTAAAACAACGATCATTTTCATCATTTCAACATTTATAATAATATAATTACCTTTTTATAGAAAAATTTAGCTATTATTATAACTTCTAATAGAAACACGCCTATATTCACATTTCAGATATAAGATTATCAATACTAATTACCCCTTTTCCCTTTCAACCCCCTGTCATTCACCCGCATTTTCCTGTTAGTCCCAGACAGCAACACATCCAAATATCACAAAAGAAAGGCAGCCCTTTTTCAAGGACTGCCTTTCTATATGTTAATTATTTTTAAGCTTCTCTAATTCAAGAAGGAATTTATCGTTCAATACTTTGATATAAGTACCTTTCATTCCAAGAGAGCGTGATTCAATGACTCCTGCACTTTCCAGTTTCCTTAGTGCATTTACGATAACAGAACGGGTAATACCAACACGGTCTGCAATTTTGGATGCTACAAGCAGACCTTCATTACCTTTAAGCTCCTCAAAGATGTGCTCAATTGCTTCCAATTCGCTGTAAGATAACGAGGAAATTGCCATTTGAACGACAGCTTTACTACGAGCTTCTTCTTCTATCTCTTCTGATTTTTCACGTAGGATTTCCATACCGACTACAGTCGCACCATATTCAGCCAAAATTAAATCATCATCGTGAAATTTTTCTTGTAATCGGGCAAGAACCAATGTTCCTAAACGTTCTCCCCCACCCATAATCGGTACGATCGTTGTTAATCCAGTTGCGAAAAGCTCTTTGTTTTCGACTGGGAAAGCAGTATATTCGCTTTCGATATCAAGATTTGAAGAGGTTTCAGGTATATTGAACAGGTTTTTTGTGTACTCCTCAGGGAATTGTTTATCTTCCAACATTTTGTACATGCGTTCGTTTTCAATTTGCTGACTTACCGCTATGCCAAGTAATTTCCCACGGCGGCTGACGACGAATACATTCGCTTCGATAACTTCACTTAAACTTTCAGCCATTTCCTTGAAGTTAACTGCTTTACCTGCTGCTTTTTGGAGCATTGCATTGATTTTTCTTGTTTTTGCTAATAAGTTCATTTGATTTGTTCCTCCTAAAAATACCATGGTTCACAATAACTATGAAGTTGTATTTCCGTAATTTTATGTTCATTGCGTAGGCAAATCATTGCCAAAATTGTTTCTTAATTAAAGGATAAACTGGCTTAAATCTTTATTCCGGGCGATAGAACCAAGCTTACCTTCGACATATTGGGGCGTAATTGTAATCTTCTCCATCGTTATTTCCGGAGCTTCAAAAGATAAGTCTTCAAGCAACCGTTCCAAAATGGTATGAAGTCGTCTTGCACCAATATTGTCTGTGTTTTGATTTACTTCGAAGGCCACTTCAGCTATCTTACGAACAGCATCGTCAGAAAATTCAATTTCTATACCTTCAGTTTCTAATAAAGCAACATATTGTTTTAACAAGGCATTATCCGGTTCATGAAGAATCCGTACAAAGTCGTCTACTGTCAGTTTGTTCAATTCTACACGAATTGGGAATCTACCTTGTAATTCAGGGATAAGGTCGGATGGCTTAGCCATATGAAAGGCCCCTGCAGCAATGAATAGGACATGATCCGTTTTAACTGAACCATATTTAGTCACTACTGTCGAACCTTCAACAATTGGCAGGATATCCCTTTGGACACCCTCTCTTGATACATCCGCTGATGAACTTCCAGATTGCTTACTGGCAATTTTGTCGATTTCATCTATGAAGATAATCCCATTTTGTTCAGCCCCGTATACTGCATCGGATGTGACCTCATCCATATCAATCAATTTTGCCGCTTCTTCATTTGTTAAAACGGTTCTCGCTTCACTTACTTTCAATTTGCGCTTCTTGCTTTTTTTCGGCATCAAGCTTCCTAAAGCGTCCTGCATGTTCATCCCCATTTGTTCCATTCCCGAACCTTGGAGCATATCAAACATCGAAGCAGCCTGTTCTTCCACTTCGACCGTTATCATTTCACTTTCTAACTCACCATTAGCCAGCTTTTCAGCGACGATTTTTCTCTTTTCCTGCAAACTTAAATCTTCGGAATTTTCTTCCGGATCCTGTTCGTCTTGATTGTTATTGCCTCCAAAAAAGACTTCAAGAGGATTCTTGAAATTACTCTGTTTTTTAGTTGATGGCACTAATAGCTCTATTAAACGGCGATTTGCATTTTCTTCTGCCCGTTCCTTTACGCTGGCCATCTTTTCTTCCTTCACGAGGCGGACGGAAGTCTCAACCAAATCACGAACCATGGACTCTACATCCCGGCCGACATACCCGACTTCCGTAAATTTCGTTGCTTCAACCTTTACAAAAGGAGCACCTACCAATTTAGCCATTCTCCGAGCTATTTCTGTTTTCCCAACGCCTGTCGGTCCAATCATTAATATATTCTTCGGAACGACTTCATCACGAAGTTGATCCGAGAGAAGGGAACGTCGGTAGCGATTCCGAAGAGCCACTGCCACTGCCCGTTTTGCCTCACGCTGCCCTACGATATACTGATCCAGTTTTTCAACGATTTGCCTCGGTGTTAAATTAGCTTTTTTTGACATTTGCGCTCCTCCTTACAACTCTTCCACGATTATATTCGTATTCGTAAATACACAAATTTCCGCTGCAATTTGTAAAGATGATTGGGCGATTTCCTTTGCTGATAAATGGTCACTGGAAAATCGCATTAATGCCCTGCCGGCAGCCAGTGCATAATTCCCTCCCGATCCTATGGCGAGAATACCGTCATCCGGTTCAATTACTTCCCCGGTACCAGAAACGAGCAGTAAATGGTTCTTATCCATTACGACTAGCATGGCTTCCAGCTTTCTCAATACATTGTCACTTCTCCATTGCTTTGCCATTTCGACGGCAGCACGCTGAAGATTGCCATTATACTCTTCAAGTTTAGCTTCGAACATCTCAAATAAAGTGAATGCATCTGCAACGGAACCTGCAAAACCTGCAAGGACATTACCATTAAAGATTTTTCTTACTTTCCTCGCTGTATGCTTCATCACTACTGAATTTCCTAAAGTAACCTGCCCATCACCGGACATGGCACATTCACCTTTATGATGCACTGCAAATATCGTTGTCATAAAGTGTCCCCTTTCAACATTTAAGGCCGCGGATGTGATGCATTGTAGACTTTTTTTAATTGGTCTTTTGTAACATGCGTATACACTTGCGTTGATGAAATTTTAGAATGACCAAGCAATTCCTGAACCGTGCGAATGTCCGCCCCATTATTCAATAGGTGTGTAGCAAACGAATGCCTTAGCATATGGGGATGAAGACTTCCATCTGCGGCTGACTTTTTAATCAATTCATTCAATATATAGCGAACTCCCCTAGGTGTCAGAGGGTCTCCACGAAAATTAACAAATAAATAAACATGCGCCTTGGCGTCAGACGAAGTCAATTCCATCCTGGCTGTACGTATGTATAAATCTATCGCTTCCTGTGCATATCTACCAACCGGAACGTAGCGATCTTTTTTTCCTTTTCCATGGACCAGTACCGTACCTAAGGAAAGATCGATATCCTGCAATTTAATCTCACAACATTCACTTACGCGAATGCCTGTAGCATACAATAATTCCAGCAAGGCACTGTTTCTTATTCCTATCGGTGAATCTTTCTTTAAAGAAGAAAACAACTGATTCATTTCCTTCTCATAAAGAAAACGTGGCAGTCTTTGATCCTTTTTAGGTAAAGAAGCAAGAGAAAAAGGATTCTCCTTCACATCACCTTCACGTAGTAAAAATTTATAAAGGCTCCGCAAGCAAGAAGTTTTCCTTGCTACAGTGCGCTTAGAAAGTTTTTTCTCATATAAATTCGTTAAATACAACCTGACATCAAAATATTCAACGGACGTGATATCCTCAATGCCCTGTTCATTAAGGAACAGAAAAAATTCGTGAATATCACGTTTATAATTTTCAATGGTGTAATGTGAACTGTTTTTTTCAATTTGTAAATATTCAATGAAGGATGATAATGCCTTTTTTTGATTAATCATGGAAACACCTCGCAAAGGCTAATAAATAGTATCATACTTTAAAACAGCAGGCAAATATTTTACAAATTTTTCACAAAGTTCTGAATTGTGTCCAAAGCGCGTTTAGCATGCGTTTCGTTCCGCTCTTTTTTGGATTTGATTCTCACTTCAAGGTCTGGAAGCAACCCAAAGTTGGCATTCATCGGCTGGAAGCTCTTTCCATTCGTCGACGTTATGTACCTTGCCATGCTGCCCATCGTCGTCTCCGCAGGGAAAATGATAGGCTCCAATCCTTGAACGATCCTTGCAGCATTGATACCTGCAACCAGTCCCGATGCAGCCGATTCTACATACCCTTCGACGCCAGTCATCTGACCGGCAAAGAATAAATCATCCCGATTCTTGAATTGGTACGTAGGCTTCAAAACATTAGGTGAGTTTATGAACGTGTTTCGATGCATAACTCCATAACGGACAATTTCGGCATTTTCCAAACCAGGTATGAGCTGCAATACTTCTTTTTGCGGCCCCCATTTCAAATGTGTCTGAAAACCAACAATATTGTAGAGTGTTCCTGCCGCATCATCTTGACGCAATTGAACTACAGCAAAAGGACGTTTTCCCGTTTTTGGATCTTCTAAGCCAACAGGCTTCAACGGACCAAATAACATCGTTTTCTTCCCACGTGATGCCATCACTTCAATCGGCATGCAGCCTTCAAAAAAGATTTCTTTTTCGAATTCTTTAAGTGGGACTGTTTCAGCAGCAATCAAAGCTTCATAAAAGCGGTCAAACTCTTCTTCCGTCATCGGACAGTTCAAATAAGCTGCTTCCCCTTTATCATAACGGGATTTCAAATATACTTTATCCATGTTGATGCTGTCTTTTTCAAGAATTGGTGCAGCAGCATCATAGAAGTACAAGTATTCTTCATCCATGATTTGCTTTAAGCTGTCAGATAGTGACTGACTTGTAAGCGGACCGGTTGCAATGACGGTAGGACCTTCCGGAATTTCCGTCACTTCTTCATTAATGACCGTCACATTTGGATGATTTTTGACCCTTTCCGTAACAAGACCGGCAAATTCATGACGATCAACAGCTAAAGCACCGCCAGCCGGTACAGCACAAGCATCTGCTGCAGACATGATGACCGAATCCAGTATACGCATTTCTTCTTTTAATACACCAACTGCATTTGTTAAAGTATTTGCCCGAAGTGAATTGGAACAAACAAGTTCAGCGAATTTATCGGTATGATGGGCTGGCGTTTGTTTTACAGGGCGCATTTCATATAGATCGACTTTAATTCCTCTTTTAGCTAACTGCCACGCCGCTTCACTTCCAGCAAGCCCAGCACCGATTACACTTACTTTTGTTTCTTTCATTTTTCGAACCTCCATGTATAGATATGATAAGACAGGATCATTTATCATTAAAACTGCTTTCATAAAAGTTTCATTTTTAACGATATCTATGTATTTAAACCGAAATACTCATTCCTGCTAACGATAATTTTAAAGCATATGCCCTAAAGCCGGCATTCTTCCTGCATTCCATCTTTTCTAAAAAGGGTAACGGACGCAAATAGGAATTATATCTTTAAAAGAATATACTTGTCCACTGAATTTTACATCACATGGCCTAAATAAAAAAGTTTCAAGCTTTATCCATTTTCTTCTTGGAAGTAAATCCATATAGTATTATGATATCATACTTTCCTGAACATAAAGAAACTCGGCAGATGCCGAGTCAATTTATATGTTGGATTTTTCGATTGTTCACAAGGAAAGTAAACGATTTCACGGTCTTTTCTATGCTTGGGGCATTTCTTTGAAATCACAATCCATGCACTGGACCTGGACGCCTTTTTTGAGTTTTTTCTCAACAAGTGTACCTTCACATTTTGGACAACTACGCGGCAGCGGTTTATCCCAAGATATGAAGTCACATCCAGGATAGGTATCACACCCGTAAAATATGCGGCGTTTTTTACTTTTCCTTTCAATGATGTTTCCTTCTTTACATTTTGGACATTTGACACCGATTTCTTTAACGATTGGTTTTGTATTACGGCAATCCGGGAAATTACTGCATGCCATGAACTTTCCATAGCGTCCCATCTTAAAGACCATCCCATGTCCGCATTCCACGCAATCTTCACCTGCAGGTTCATCTTTGATTTCAATTTTCTCCATCTCGACTTCGGCTTTAGCCAAATGAACTGCAAATTCTTTATAAAATTCATCGATGACCTTTATCCATTCGATACTGCCTTCCTCGACGCTGTCGAATTCCTGTTCCATCTTGGCAGTGAACTCTGCATCAAGAATATCCGGGAAGAATTCGCGTATCAATTCAAGAACGATCTCACCAAGCTCTGTCGGGATGAACCGTTTATTATCCAAGGTAACATAGCCCCGTTTTTGAATCGTATCCAAGGTAGGAGCATATGTAGAAGGACGGCCTATTCCCAGTTCCTCTAGGGTTTTGACAAGACGGGCTTCAGTATATCGGGGCGGAGGCTGTGTAAAATGCTGCTTCGGCTCGATATCTTTTGAAAAGAATTGATCTCCTTTTTTCACATCCGGAAGTGCATTTTCCTTTTCTTCCACCGAGTCATCGGACCCTTCAACATATACCTTCATGAAACCTGGAAATTTAATTTTTGAACCATTTGCCCTGAAGATGACATCCTGGTTATGCAGGTCGATGCTCATCGTATCCATGACCGCCGAAGACATTTGACTTGAAACGAATCGTTCCCAAATCAATTTATAAAGACGGAATTGATCTCTGGATAAGAACTCCTTGACTACACCCGGTTCACGTAATGTGCTGGTTGGCCTGACTGCTTCATGGGCGTCCTGGGCATTGGTTTGTTTTTTCTCCTTGCGTTGTTCAACCTGAACATAATCTTTACCATAATTATTTTGAATGAAGGTATGGACTTCCTCTTTCGCAACATCTGAAATACGGGTCGAATCGGTTCTCATATAAGTGATTAACCCGACTGTACCTTCCTTGCCAAGCTCGATTCCTTCATAAAGCTGCTGAGCAAGCATCATGGTTTTCTTTGCACGGAAATTCAATTTACGTGCCGCTTCTTGTTGCAGGGAAGAAGTTGTAAAAGGTGCAGCTGGATTGCGCCTTCTTTCCTTTTTAGCCACAGTTCCTATCGTAAATTCGCCGCCATTTAAAGAAGCGAGCACTTTTTTGACGTCCTCTTCGGTATTTAATTCCTTCTTCTCTCCGCCAAGGCTGAAGAAAGAACCTTCAAACTGTTCTTTTCCTTTTACAAAATCAGCCTTGATTGTCCAATACTCTTCCGGGATAAAATCTTTGATTTCCTTCTCCCGGTCAATGATCATTCGCACAGCAACCGATTGGACCCGTCCCGCGCTTAAGCCTTTTTTCACCTTTTTCCACAAAAGCGGGCTTATATTGTATCCGACCAAACGATCCAAGACCCTTCTTGCCTGCTGGGCATCAACCAATTTCATATTTATTGGCCTCGGTGATTTAAATGATTCTTTGATGGCCTCTTTCGTGATCTCGTTGAATACCACGCGGCAATCTGAGTTAACGTCAACATCAAGACTGTGAGCCAAATGCCAGGCAATGGCTTCCCCTTCCCTGTCGGGGTCAGCCGCGAGATAGATTTTTTTCGCTTTTTTTGCAGCGGTTTTCAATTCTTTTAAAACCGGGCCTTTGCCGCGGATAGTTATATATTTAGGTTCATATTCATGTTCAACATCGACACCCATTTGACTTTTAGGCAAATCGCGTACATGCCCCATGGAAGCCTTTACTTTATATTTTTTTCCCAAGTAACGTTCTATTGTTTTCGCCTTTGCGGGCGATTCCACAATCACTAAGTATTCTGACATCCAATAAATCCTCCTCAAAGAGGTAATATAAATCTTCACTATTATTAATCATTCAAAAATCATTTGTCAACACCTCTTTACTTTTCAAAGCATGCTGATTCATTTATTTATAGGTTTTTGACAAGAGGTGCCATTTGCAAAACTTATAACAGTTTTACAATATTTTCAACCTTTTTGTCTAATAATTCAACCCATCCTTCTAAAAAAGCGCCTTTTTTTCTAATTTCCCGCTTGATTCTCCGTCTATCTTCTATATTATATTGTTCAAAACTCTTCTTCGATCTGCCTGGAACTCAAAACAAGTTTGGCACCATCCTGAATCAATTGATTGGTCCCCAGTGATTCAGGGCTCGTAACATTACCAGGAAGTGCAAATACCTCCCTGCCGTGTTCCAAAGCAGATTGTGCCGTAATAAGGGAACCGCTTCTTTCTTTTGCCTCGACCACGAATACTCCCTGTGATAATCCACTGATGATTCGATTCCTAAGCGGAAACATCCAAGGTTCCGCCTTCATTTCCGGTCGCGTCTCAGATATAAGCAGACCTTTATTGATGATTTCCTCAGCAAGGGTAACATTGGATTTCGGATATATTTGCAAAAGCCCCCCACCTAAAACCCCAATCGTATCTCCGCCTTCCTTTAATGCGATCTTATGTGATTCTGCATCGATTCCAGCCGCCACTCCGCTTATGATCACGAACTTTTTCTTTACAAGCGGTATTAGAATCGTTTTTAAGGCCTCCAGACCATACGAGGTTGGCTTACGTGTTCCAACAACACCTAGCGTATTCTTCCTTGTTAAAAGCTTCTTATCACCTTTTAAATAAAGAACCCACGGAGGATCGAATATTTGCTTCAGCAAAAAAGGATATTCATCATCGAAGATCGTCAAACAATGGATTTGGCTATTTTCGTATTTTTTAAGTTTATCGATGGTATTGAGTGAATGTAAATCCTTGTAAAAGAGGTTAAGTTTATTTGAAGGGATAGGGAGCATTTTTGCCCATTCAACGTAATTCGTCGTGAACAGGGAAGATAATGACGGGTCTTTGGACATGATTGTTTTGATTGTTTTCCATCCTGCTCCGCGGCAATGATGGAGATGGATTAACTTTTCTTTTGTGTTCAATAGGAAACGCCCCTAATCGGATATTTTTAAAGGTAGGTTGATAGTGATGTACTCGGTCACTCCGAGGAAAGTGGAGGGAAATAAAGACCGACCCAAAAAAGGTCGGCCCAGCTTAAATCAATGTGTTTTACATGGTTCGTAAATTTCTTTTTCTTTCAAGACAGATATCAACGTTTCACCCATTACGGACGGAGTTTCGGCAACTTTAATTCCACATTCGTTCATAACGCGGATTTTCTCGTCAGCAGTCCCTTTTCCTCCTGAGATAATGGCACCAGCATGTCCCATGCGTTTACCTGCAGGTGCCGTACGGCCACCAATGAAACCAACAACTGGCTTAGTCATATTTTCCTTCACCCAGATTGCTGCTTCTTCTTCTGCCGTTCCGCCGATTTCCCCGATCATGATCACCGCATGTGTTTCCGGATCGTCATTGAAAGCTTTCAAAACATCAATGAAATCCGTTCCGTTTACGGGATCCCCACCGATACCTACAGCCGAAGATTGCCCAATGCCTGCTTGTGATAATTGGTGAACGGCCTCGTACGTTAAAGTTCCAGAACGAGAAACTACACCTACATGGCCTTTTTTGTGGATATATCCTGGCATGATACCAATCTTACACTCTTCAGGAGTAATGACACCTGGGCAGTTCGGTCCGATCAAGCGAGTTTTTTTGCCTTCCATGTACCGCTTCACCTTGACCATATCCAGGACAGGAATATGTTCCGTGATACAAATGACAAGATCAAGTTCTGCGTCAACGGCTTCTAGAATTGCATCGGCAGCAAATGGAGCCGGTACATAGATAACAGATGCAGTCGCTTCGGTTTCAGTGACAGCTTCGGAAACTGTATTGAATACAGGTACCCCTTCCGCTTCTGTTCCGCCTTTACCTGGAGTGACTCCTCCAACGATTTTCGTGCCGTATTCCAACATTTGTTTTGTATGAAATAATGCTGTTGCACCAGTGATTCCCTGAACGATCACTTTCGTATCTTTATTAATATAAACGCTCATTATGTTCCCCCCTGCCTATTATCCTACAAGTGATACTATTTTTTGTGCCCCATCTGCCATTGATTCAGCAGCCGTAATATTTAAACCTGATTCTTTTAGAATCTTTTTGCCAAGGTCCACATTCGTTCCTTCAAGACGAACAACAAGAGGGACATCCAGGCCAAGCTCTTTAGCAGCAGCCACTACGCCTGTCGCGATGATGTCACATTTCATGATTCCTCCGAAGATATTAACGAAGATGCCTTTAACATTTTGATCGGATAGGATGATTTTGAAAGCCTCTTTTACTTTTTCCTCAGTAGCACCGCCACCAACGTCAAGGAAGTTAGCCGGGTCTCCCATATAATGTTTAATGATGTCCATCGTTGCCATAGCAAGTCCGGCACCATTAACCATGCATCCGATATTTCCGTCAAGCGATATGTAACTAAGGCCATGTTTTGATGCTTCAATCTCTTTCGCATCCTCTTCATCCAGATCACGGTACTCCGCGATGTCTTTATGGCGATAAATCGCATTATCATCGAAATTCAATTTAGCATCAAGTGCCATTACATTGCCATCGCCCGTAACCACTAATGGGTTGATTTCTGCGATTGAGCAATCTTTTTCAACGAAAGCAGTATATAAGTTAACCATCAGTTTGGAAGCTTTGTTTATAAGTGAAGCCGGAATATTGATATTGAATGCAATCCTACGTGCCTGGAAGCCAGTCAGGCCGACAACCGGATCGATTACTTCTTTGAAAATTTTCTCTGGTGTCTTTTCAGCCACTTCCTCAATTTCCGTTCCGCCTTCTTCAGAAGCCATCAATACGACACTGTTCGTAGCACGGTCAAGGACCAGCCCGATATAATATTCCTTCGTAATGTCGCAGCCTTCTTCAATAAGTAAACGCTTAACTTCCTTGCCTGCAGGTCCTGTTTGATGGGTCACCAGCGTCTTACCAAGAATCTCTTCTGCATATGTACGTGCTTCATCAAGATTCTTCGCTACCTTGACTCCGCCGGCTTTCCCGCGGCCGCCCGCATGAATTTGAGCTTTGACGACAACAACTTCCGTACCTAACTCCTTCGCTGCTTCCACTGCTTCATCAACAGTAAAGGCAACCCGGCCATTTGGAACGGATACCCCGTATTGTCGCAATATCTCTTTCCCCTGATACTCATGGATATTCATTTCCCATCCTCCTTATCTACTAAAAACCAACCTTGAAATTTAATGCGTGTTTTCTCTACCATATTACAACAAAATTCTCCTTCGTGCATAATATTCTTTCACAAAATTTTAAAAATATTATTATAATATACTTCCATACCCTTGTGTAAAATGGTAAAAACCTTCTTCGCCATTGTGTTTTTTTCTTATTGAAATCATTTATTTTGGTTCTAAAATTCTATTCAAAAAAAAGTAATTACAGTTATAAATCTATTAAAAACACTTTCACGAAAGCCTTTTCATCATATTAACTCAGAGATCTTTTCGAGAAAAATTACGGTTATCCTTGTCTTGATTCAAAGGAAAAGCAAAAGGACAAAGCCACGGCCTTGTCCTTTTGCAAATAGTTTAGTATTTTTTTAATATAATGAAAATTCGCCGGTAATTTCCCTAATATTCTACATAAACCAACAGAAATCCATTTGATAAAATCAAATGGATAATTAAGCTCCTACCGATTCATGTCCTTGTCAACTTTATAAATGAATGCAAATACCTCTGCAACAGCTCCATACAATTCTTCCGGAATCGTTTGATTTATATCCAATTGTGCTAACAGTGCAGCAAGCGATTCGTCCCTTTGAACCGGTATATCCAGTTTCATGGCCTTTTCCAGAATATTTTCAGCCATTTTACCTTTCCCCTTCGCCAATATGACGGGCGCTTTTGATGTCTTTTGATCATACTTTAAAGCAATGGCTTCTTTTCGTTTATCATTTATCATATTCGTATATCCATTCCATTATATGAACCGGATTCTGAAAAAGGAATCGGTTTCACTCTTAGGTCCCGGTCTTTGTCATTCACGGGATTTACAAATGAAACCCCTGATAATCTGTAATCCATTTTTCCCAGATTCTCTCTCAGGATGTCAAGATATTGACCGGCTGCCTCTTCAAGGATCGCACCATGCCCATTGATGACCGTCACTTTTATGATTCGGTTTTGAACCTGCATGTCGATGACCGTCTCTTTAAGGCGTTCCAATTCTAAATAAAATAGGACTCGGCAGTAATCCGGATCTATTTTGCCATCTTCTGTTTTTCTTCCGCTCCATTGTAACGTTAGATCCGTTTGAGTAGATCCCAGATTGAGGGGAAGTGTAAGGAGTAAATTATGAATCGGCCCGTTTTCCTGTGAAAGGATCTGTTGCGCAGTAATCCGATTTAGGATTTGTTCTGCCATCTCCTTGATAGATGCTGGAATTTGCTCATTCAGCAATTTCAGCAGCAATGGTTTAAGTGTCTCTAAATCCTTATGGAAATCCGCCATATCATCTCCAGAAAGATTAATGAGTGCATGTTCCAGCTGAAGACCAAGAATCTTGGTCATTTCTTTCAGTTGGTGTGCAACAGAAGCCCCATTTGTGAAATCGATTGTTTGAAACTCAGTATCCAATACATGTGAAAGGACCAGCTTCTCATTAATTCTAGCGTATTGGGCCTCAGGAAGCTTATTAAGCGACTGAAACAGTAATTCAGCAGCCTTACCCTTCGCCTTAGCTACTTGCTCTGTGTTCTTATTCAAGTAGCCTATAAGGTCATTCACTTCTATTTTTCCGCCTACTGCCTTTTTAGCTGCCGCTTCGATAAAAGCACTCTGAAGTAAATGTAAGGCAAGAGGGGAAATTTTTTTTCTACAGAAATGTTTTTTCTCTGAATCGAGTGGACATCAATTGGCAGTTTTGTCTCCTCATGATCATGACTATTCAATATGCGATTAATAGCAATTTCGATCTCTTCAACTTTTGCAAATGCTCCGCTTTTTGCCTCGGAAAGCAGCTGCAATCCTTGGTATAATTTATCAATCGCTGAATTCTTAGGAATATCGGAACTAGCCTCAGCTCCATCTATTAAATTTTCCAGAAAGACAGATTCCGTAATTCCCTATGGAACGAAACCCGTCTTTTGAAGCAGGGAAAATGCACCTGATTTCATTTCTGGTGTTGAATCAGAATTCAGCCAAGTGGTCACTAGTTTTTTCAAACCGATTTGTTGAAACTGGTTCTGATTAGCAACATGTAAAGAGTCCAATACCCCCATAAGCTTGACTGCTATCCTCGTTCCTGGCCCACCGTCCTGCAGCTGCTGCTTGAAGCCACTGAGGAGTTTGTGGAAAGGTTCACCATTGGACTGTGTTAATAATGCATCAAAAACCTCTTTTACAAAAGGCAGTTGCTGAATGAACATTGTTTTTATTACAGGCAGACCTACTTCTGCAGCATCAGAAGTTTTTAACCATTGCAAAGCGGACTGAAAAGTTTCCTTGGTTATCGGCATGCTATTTGTCAGGAGATATTCGGCAAGCTTCGTTGCGGCCGGTTCGGGCGTTATGCCGAGATGAGCGATCAAATGTACAGCTGTTCCCTTTAAGCCGGAAATGTTCAAATCGGGGGTATCTAAAGCTTTTAACACGACCTTCCCCTCAATTGGGTGTTGCACTTGAAACCAATACTTTTCTCCTGTTCGAAGCGCGATATCGAGAGTGGCAATCATTTTTTGATGGCCAATCTATACCTCGGCCGTTTGGTTAGGAAAAACCTTATTCACCTTCCCGAAAAGGATTTGCCCGTTTTTCAAACTCGCAGTTCCTTTTATTTCAATGGGTGAAAATGCTGGTTGACCGCTTGTTATGGATTGCACCACTCATCCCCCTTAGTCTTTCATTCGTGCAGCGATTTCCTTAACTGGTGCAAAACTTCTTCTATGCCAAGGTGTAAGCCCGTGCGTGTCGAGCGCTTCTAAATGTTGGCTTGTCCCGTAACCCATGTGCTTTTCAAAACCATATTCCGGATATTTTTCACCATATTCCTTCATCATCCTATCACGGGTCACTTTCGCTATTATGGAAGCCGCAGAGATGCTAATGCTTCTTGAGTCTCCCTTTATGAGTGAAAGCTGCGGAATCGGCACATCCAGTTCCATGGCATCGATCAACAAATGATCAGGAAGTTCTGACAGATCGTTCAATGCGGCCACCATTGCCTTTTTCGTAGCTTGATAAATATTGATTTTATCAATTACTTCGCTATGTACAACACCTACACCTATGGATAGTGCTTCCTTAAAAATCATTTCATAAAACAGTTCCCTTTTTGACTCTGGAATCTTTTTAGAATCATTAAGCCCTGGTAAATAAAAAGTTTCAGGCAAGATGACTGCACTCGTCACAACTGGTCCTGCCAGCGGTCCTCTTCCCACTTCATCGATACCAGCCAGAATGCAAAACCCCTGTTTTCGCAATTGCCTTTCAAATTCCGTCATTTCCGTGAAAGCTTCCCTTACCTGTTGTTCTTTTTCATAAGCTCTTTGCCATTTACTTACTAAGTCGTTTACTCCCTTTCGTCCGTCCTCCCGGCATTCTTGTAAAAATAAATCTCCGGGCTCTCTTATTGTCTTTAACTTTGAGGAGATTTCCTTAATGCTCATTGCAGTTATCATCTTTTATCACCCATCATATTAATTATCGGCAGTCTTGCTTCCATTCTACAGTTCAAACAAAAATACGGAGCGGAAAAGAGACATCAAAAAGAAAAAGCCTTTTCGACATCAAACTCCAGCTCCGTATTACAACAATCAAGTCAATGCTAATCTTATTCGGGGATATCATCCTCTTCATAATCCATAGGGACCTCAAACGTAAGCGGGCCCATCTTTTCTGAACGGATTTCGCGTACGACCAACTCTGCGGTTTTGTCATAATCGATGAAGCCTCCAGATGCTAAACAGCCCCTGAACTTTCCGACTGCATCGAACAATTCGAGCGTTTCCTGCGGAATTACATCCAGGTTATAACGGGATTTCAATCTATCCGGATATTCTTTTTCCAAAAAGCGAAGGCCGTATAATGAGACTTCGTGCAAATTTAAAATCGTATCCTTGATCGCACCTGTCAATGCAAGCTTCAAACCTACTTCTTGATCCTCGAATTTCGGCCAGAGAATCCCCGGTGTGTCGAGCAATTCCAATTCCTTACCAACTTTTATCCATTGCTGCGCTTTCGTGACGCCAGGTGTATTACCTGTTTTAGCAATGTTCTTTTTGGCAAGTCGATTGATTAATGTCGATTTCCCCACATTTGGAATACCTACTATCATGGCACGGATCGCTCTCGGCTTTATTCCTCTTGATTCCATCCGATCATACTTCTCTTTTAAAAGTTTTTTGGAAGCGGCGGTAATCTGATTTAAACCGTTTCCTGCCTGTGAATTAATGGCAATCGCCGTTTTCCCCTGCGATTTATAATGTTCAAGCCACATATTCGTTTTTACCGGATCGGCCATATCAGCTTTATTCAAAAGGATAACCCTCGGTTTATGCTGAATGATTTCATCTATCATCGGATTTCGTGAAGATGCCGGAATCCGGGCATCCACAAGTTCAAAGATGATGTCGATCAGTTTTAATTTCTCTGTTACTTCCCGTCTTGCTTTGGCCATATGGCCAGGGAACCACTGTATTGTCAATGGAATCCACCTTCCTACTATTCCGCCAATCGAAAGTCTTCAATCGGCCAATAAACTAATTTAGTTTTTCCTAACACTTTATCGTAAGGAACGACACCTACGCCAATATGGCGGCTATCCTTACTAAAACGGCGATTATCCCCTAGGACAAATAGGTGGTCTTCAGGCACCGTTCCTTGTTCTATGACATCACTTAATGTAAAAGGTTCCGTCAAAGCACCGCCATCAATCAATTGTTTTTTATATTCATCCAAGTATGGCTCATCATAAGCTTTTCCATTCACGTAAAGAGTATCATCTCTATATTCCACTTTTTCCCCTGGCAACCCGATGACCCGCTTTATGTAATCTTTGCCTTCTGGAGCTTCGAAAACGATAATGTCGAATCTTTTCGGTTCACCAATCGAATAGGAGATTTTATTAACGATCATGCGATCCGTATCCTTTAATGTCGGCATCATGGAATTGCCGTCCACAACAATAGGAGCCAGGAGGAAATAACGAATCAGCGTCGCCGCTATAACAGCGATTATGACCGCCTTTGTCCATTCCCACAATTCATTTTTCTTTTTCGCCATCCTTACCCACCCTTTTTGAAGCATATCAACAATTATTTTAACATGTTGCGGACGCTATAGCGAGCAGGATTCTATATAGTTTTCACCGTATGTGTATTCATCGTTTCTTAAAGTGCAAAAAGGGAGCCTGATAAACAAGCTCCCTTTTTTGCATGATACTGTTTGGTTATTCACCTTATGTGGATCATGGTAAACCCGCTTGAAGATATTCGAAGAATTAACGACGAATTTCTTTAATACGTGCTTTTTTACCACGAAGTTCGCGTAGGTAATAAAGTTTCGCACGACGTACTTTACCGTGACGGATAACTTCTAGTTTCGCAATTTTTGGTGTGTGAACAGGGAAAGCACGTTCTACTCCAACGCCGTAAGAGATCTTACGTACTGTGAAAGTTTCACTAACTCCGCCGCCACGACGTTTGATTACAACGCCTTCAAACAACTGGATACGTTCGCGAGTTCCTTCAATAACCTTTACGTGTACACGTACTGTGTCACCAGGTCTGAATGATGGAAGATCTGAGCGAAGTTGTTCTTTTGTGATTTCGTTAATAAGATTTTGCATCGATTTCAACTCCTCCTGGACGCTCTTGCAAATACTTATTGTTTGCAGCGGAACATCGTTATAAGACTGAGCATTTTGCCCAAGTCACAAGGTATATCCTATCATACTATAAACGCCGATGCAATAGACATCAGTCTTCTTTTTTAATCTCGGACAATAATTTTTTTTCAACTTCCGATAGTTCATAACTATCGAGCAAATCCGGACGTCGAATCCAAGTTCTGCGCAGAGATTCCTTCATCCGCCATTCATCGATTTTTTTATGATTCCCGGATATTAGCGGATCGGGAACTTTCATCCCCCGGAAATCTGCAGGTCTAGTATAATGGGGATGCTCTAACAAACCAGAAGAATAGGAATCAAGAATCGGGGAGTCAACATTTCCCAGAACACCAGGCAGCAAGCGCACAACGCTGTCAATAATGACCATTGCCCCCAATTCCCCGCCTGTAAGCACAAAGTCACCAATCGATATTTCATCAGTTACGACATGCTCCCGGATGCGCTCATCATAGCCTTCATAATGCCCGCAAATGAAAATGAGATGTTCCTCTTCAGCAAACTCTTCGGCTTTTTTCTGCGTGTAACGCTCTCCCTGGGGACAAAGCAGGACTACCCTTGGGGTTAGCTCACCTTGCCCTTTAAGAGCCTCCATAGCATCAAAGATCGGTTGTGCCTTCAATACCATTCCGGCACCGCCGCCATACGGATAATCGTCTACCGTCGAATGCTTATTATCAGCATAATCTCGAAAATTTGTCACCTTATAGCTGACAGCCTGCTTTTCCGCAGCTTTTTTTAAGATTGACGAACCAAATACCCCTTCGAACATTTCTGGAAAAAGCGAAAGCACATCGATTTTCATCAGTCTAAAAGTCCTTCCATCGGTGTAATGATGACCTTTTTAGCAGAAATATCCACTTCTTTTACAATTTGTTCAATATACGGGATCAGGACGTCCTTACTGCCAGCTTTCTTAATGACCCAAACATCATTTGCACCAGGCGTAAGAACCTCAATGATTTCCCCAACTTCCATGCCTTCATCAGTAAATACCGAACAGCCGATGATTTCATGGAAGTAGAACTCACCTTCGTCCAATTTACCAAGCTGTGCTTCCTTGACTTTCAGGACCCCGTTTCTAAAAGCCTCGACCTGTCCGACGTTATAATAGTTCTCGAACGTCAATAGATTAAAGTTTTTATGGGTGCGATGCGACCTGATGATTAGCGGCAAAGGTTTTTTCTCCGTGTCCCTAAACAAATACAGAGTATTTCCCACTTTGTATCGTTTTTCTGGAAAGTCTGTTGAAGAAATAACACGGACTTCTCCTAAAAGACCATGTGTGTTGACAATTTTACCTACATTAAACCAATTTTCCATTCTTTCACCTCTAACGAATTTCCGAGACGATTCCATCTTTAATGACAATGGTCTTCGTTGCCATAATTTCGTCCCAATCTGCCCCAATTTCCACATCAATAATACTTTGAACTTCCCGTTCCTTCAATTCACTACCTGCAGGAAGGATCTCCAACTGCTCCATTTGAAATTCAAGCAGTTTAATTTTCTCTTGCCTCTGGTTTATTTCTTTTTCGAAATGAGCACGGAGACTAGCAGGTTGGAGAGTTCTTGTTTTTTCAAGTTTTTTCAGTTCAAAGCGAAGCTGTTCACTCTCTTTTTGAAGCTGAAGGCGTTTTGACTTGTATTTCTCGAGGAGCTGATTCTTGCTGGATTCCGTTAATACTTGGTTAACGATTACATTTTGGAGAATTTTCATTCCAGCACCTCCTATTATCTATGATTTCTTATTTCCTTCAAAAAATATGTATGATGGGGTAATCTTTTTGAAATGGGGGTCATTCTCTTAAGTATAACGTAAATCGGTAAAAGATGCGTCTTAAAAAGGCGTAAAGTTTAAAGTCCGGGTCTATTCAATTAGGATCTAAGTCGGAATTTCACTTTCTTGAAGTACAAAAAAAGGAGGGCTATTAACCCTCCTTATTCGGAAATCTCCAAATAGATTTTCTTCTGCTGTGAAGATCCTGCTGCATATACCACAGTCCGAATCGCCTTAGCAACACGCCCTTGTTTACCGATCACCTTGCCCATGTCCTCTTTATGAACGGAGAGGATATAGACAATCCGGTCGGATTCTTCCTTGGAGGTCACGATAACTTCTTCCGGATAATCCACAAGTGCTGAAACAATCGTTTCAATCAGTGCTTTCATCAACTACCGTCGATTACTTGCTGTTTTTTGCAACATGGAATTTTTCCATGATGCCTTGTGTAGAGAATAAGTTACGAACTGTATCAGATGGTTTAGCTCCATCTTGTAACCATTTAAGAGCAAGCTCTTCGTTGATTTCAACTTTAGCTGGTTGAGTCACCGGGTTATAAGTTCCTACCACTTCAATGTAACGTCCGTCACGTGGTGAACGAGAATCTGCAACTACAATACGATAGAAAGGAGATTTTTTAGCTCCCATACGTTTTAAGCGAATTTTTACTGCCATTTTAAATAAGCACCTCCGAATAGTTTCACACAAGATAGTATAATATCAAATGTCTTGTATGTTTGTAAAGGTTTTTTTCTTAACAGGTAAAAAAAGTGTTGAAATACATGGCTTCGACCCGTATTTCGCCTCAGTTTTGACCTAAAATTAACCTTACATGAACGGGAATTTAAATCCCTTTTTCTTTCCTTTTTGCATGTTCGTAACCTGTTTCATCATCTTTTTCATTTCTTCGAATTGCTTCAGTAGACGGTTCACTTCTTGAATAGATCTGCCGCTGCCTTTGGCAATCCGTTTCTTGCGGGATGCATTCATGGTTTCTGGATGTTCCTTTTCATGCGTTGTCATTGAACGGATGATAGCTTCAACATGACCGATCTGTTTCTCATCGATCTGAAGGTTGTCCATCCCTTTCATTTTATTCGCACCGGGAATCATTTTCAGAATATCATCAAGCGGTCCCATATTCCGCACCTGACCAAGCTGCTCAAGGAAATCATCAAAGGTAAAAGTGGCTGTACGCATCTTTTTCTCTAATTCTTTCGCTTTTTCTTCATCTACATTGGCCTGTGCTTTTTCAATAAGGGTCAATACATCACCCATGCCGAGGATCCTTGACGCCATCCGTTCTGGATGGAACGCTTCAAGTGCATCCAATTTTTCACCCATACCGACGAATTTAATCGGCGTGTCGGTGACTGAACGAATTGAAAGTGCCGCACCACCACGTGTATCCCCATCAAGTTTCGTTAATACGACTCCTGTCAGGCCTAGCTGTTCATTGAAGCTTTGGGCTACATTGACCGCATCCTGACCTGTCATCGCATCGACAACCAGGAAGATTTCATCAGGTTTTGTCAACTCTTTGATATCCTTCAGTTCGCCCATCAAGTTTTCATCAACATGAAGGCGGCCTGCGGTATCAATCAACACATAATCATGATGTTCTTCCTTAGCTTTTTCAATTGCCTGTTTGGCAATTTCAACAGGACTGACCTGGTCCCCAAGGGAGAAAACAGGCATGCTTAATTGTTTGCCAAGTGTTTCAAGCTGCTTAATCGCCGCCGGACGGTAAATATCAGCCGCAACGAGCAATGGCTTGCGGTTGTATTTTTTTCTAAGAAGATTGGCAAGCTTTCCGGTGGTCGTCGTTTTACCAGCACCCTGAAGCCCTACCATCATAATGACAGTCGGTGGTTTCGAGGCAACGGCAATCTTGCTCTGTTCGCCGCCCATCAGCTCCGTCAATTCTTCCTTAACTACTTTAATTACCTGTTGACCGGGGGTTAAGCTTTTCAGCACTTCCTGACCTACCGAACGTTCACTGACACGTTTTACAAAATCCTTCACGACTTTAAAGTTAACATCCGCTTCAAGCAGGGCCAATCGAACTTCTCGCATCATTTCTTTTACGTCCGCTTCGTTGACCTTCCCTTTTCCACGGATCTTTTGCATCGTGCTCTGCAGTCGGTCGGCCAATCCTTCAAATGCCATATTGCCGCCTCCTAATCCAACTTCTCAAGCGTTGTGATTGCGTCTAGCAGCTTCTCTTTTGAAAAGGAATCCTTTTCTATGAGTCCCTTCATATTCGCAATCCACTGGTTACGCTCTTGAAATTTTTGAAATAACAATAGCTTTGCTTCGTATTCCTCAAGCATCGCTTCTGTTCTTTTTATATTATCATAGACTGCCTGCCTACTGACTTCGTATTCATCGGCAATCTCGCCAAGAGAGTAATCATCCAGATAGTAGAGGGACATGTAGCTCTGCTGCTTCTCTGTTAACAACGATTGGTAAAAGTCATACAAATAATTAATCCGCGTTGTCTTTTCAAGCATCTTAGCAAGCCTCCCTGCTGTTAAGTGAAAACCCTTTACAAGTTTATATTGTAAAGCCTTGTTTATTTGATGTCAAGTTAAACTCCTTACCACTTGTTGCAAAGCATTATTTTTTTCTTTTTTTCGCTTTTTTTAGACCTTTCTGCAATTGTTCCTCCAAATAGCCACTTTGAATCCTGTATTAAGAATGGGGCTCATTTATGCAAGGACAAAAAAAACCAGAAGAGAATAATCTCTTCCGGCTTACAATTTTTCTTAAACCTCTTCTTTATCGATGATATCAGCAAAAAGGCCATAAACATATTTCTCAGCATCGAATTCCTGTAGATCGTCCATTTTTTCACCTAGCCCGACAAATTTAACGGGAATGGCCAATTCATTGCGAATTGCTAAAACAATTCCACCTTTTGCGGTGCCATCAAGCTTTGTTAAAACAATACCGGAAACATTGGTCGCTTCCTTGAATGTCTTGGCCTGAATAAGGGCATTTTGTCCAGTTGTAGCATCAAGGGCAAGCAACACCTCGTGTGGTGCACCTGGTACTTCACGTTCAATTACACGTTTCACCTTTTCCAATTCCTTCATTAAATTCACTTTATTCTGTAAGCGACCGGCAGTGTCACAGATTAGGATATCAGCTTTTCGTGCCTTGGCGGCCTGAATGGCATCGAACATGACCGCTGCAGGGTCAGAGCCTTCACCCTGTTTGATTACACTGACACCGACACGCTCCCCCCAAACCTCAAGCTGCTCAATCGCACCGGCACGGAAGGTATCCCCGGCAGCCAATACGACAGATTTACCTTCCGTTTTGAATTTATGGGCAAGTTTACCAATAGTAGTCGTTTTACCTACCCCGTTAACCCCTACAAACAAAATGACCGTCAAACCTTCTTCTTGTATATTCAGGCTTGAAGTCTCTTCATCATCACCCTGGTAGATTTCAACAAGCTTTTCGGAAATAACTGACTGCACTTCCCTCGTATCAGAGATATTGCGAAGCTTGACTTCCATTTTTAATTGATCAATTAGTTCCATCACAGTGTCAAAGCCTACATCAGCCTGTATCAGGATTTCTTCAAGTTCTTCAAAAAAGTCCTCATCCACTTTCCGGTAACGGGCAACAAGTTCATTAACCCTTCCAGTAAAGGAATTTCTCGTCTTTGTCAAACCTTGCTTGAATTTTTCCCCTATGGATACTTCTGCTTCAACTGATTTTTCTTTTTCTTCCTGGGTCGTAAATTTCTCTTTTAGCTTTTTGAAAAAACTCATTGTCCCACTTCCTCTAATTCATGAATTTTAAACTTCAATAAAGTTTTCTGATTCTTCCATCCGGACTGAAACAAGTTTGGAGACGCCTGACTCCTGCATCGTAATGCCATATAAGACATCCGCCTCTTCCATCGTGCCTTTGCGGTGAGTAATAACGATGAACTGCGTTTCCCTGCTGAACTTCCTTAAAAATTGACTGAACCGGACGACATTCGCCTCATCAAGCGCTGCCTCGACTTCATCAAGGATACAGAAAGGCACCGGACGCACTTTTAGAATGGAGAATAATAGGGCTATGGCTGTCAATGCTCGTTCTCCCCCGGATAAGAGGCTCAAATTTTGCAGTTTTTTCCCAGGAGGCTGTGCAATAATATCTACCCCTGTATTTAGTAAATCATCCGGATTTGTCAGTTTTAGCTCCGCTCTGCCTCCTCCAAATAAAGCTTTGAAGACTTGTTCGAATTCTTCACGGATCGAATAAAAGGTATCCGCAAAGCGTCGCTTCATTTCATCATCCATTTCATCGATGACTTGGAATAATGTATCTTTCGCCTGTTGAAGGTCTTCCTTTTGACTAAGAAGGAATTCATAGCGTTCAGCTACACGTGCGTATTCATCAATTGCACCTAGATTCACCGTCCCCAATTCCTCGATTGCAAGCTTGATGAGCTTCACCCTTTTTTGAGCCTCTTCTGCAGGCATCATTAATGGATACTGTTCTTTAGCACCTTCAAAGGAAATGGTATATTCTTCTCTCAAGTGGTCGAGGCGATTTTCCAGTTCGACATCCAGACGAGTTAATTTCACTTCTTCATCCTTAATCACTTCGACAATGCCTCTATAAATTCGATTTTCTTCCTTTAAGGACAGTTCAAGCGTTTCAACTTCCGTTAGAAGCTCGTTTTTTTCCTGTTTTTTTATGGTGATTCCTTCAATTGCTCCATTTTTATCGAGCAATTTCTGTTGAGCCATATCTTCCAGGGACTCTTCCCCGCTTGAACTGTCTGTCATTTCATTGGTCAGAAGCCCTAAATCATCTTTGTTTTCGGCAAGCCTGCTTGTTTCCTTTGAAAGATCCGATTCAATGCGTTCCATCTTCTCTTTTTGGTTTTGTAGCTGCCCACGCTTAGAGGCCAGCATTACCCTCAGTTCATTCGTTTCTTCAGCAAGGCTCTCTTTTGAGGATTGTTGAGATTGCTTTTGCTCGGTCATTTCGGAAATCAACCGGTCCAGCCCTTCAATCTCCGTTTTACATGATTCCAAAAGTTCTTCCAGCTCTTCAAGTCTTGCCGTTTTTTGCTTTTGTTCTTCTAAATATGAATTTTTATCCAAATCATAAAGCTGCAGCCGCTCATTCACATTTCTTTCCTGCAGCTCAACTTCACGGAGTTCTCCCTTAAGGGTTTGTTCTTGTAATCGAAGACTCTCTCCTGTTTTTCTGGTTTGTTCAAGCGTTTGCTCTTGAACACCCACATCCACTTTGAGCTGTTTGACTTGCTTTTCCAGCTGATTCGTTTTGGCTTCCATGGCAGCAAGTTTTTGATGGAGCTCTTCCAATTCCGTTTTCCTTGAAAGCAGGGAGGTCGTTTTTTGCTTTAAGGCTCCACCAGTCATTGAACCACCTGGATTGACGATATCCCCTTCAAGTGTTACGAAGCGGAAACGGTGCTGCATCATTTTCGCCAGGTCATTTGCACCTTTTAAATCTGTGGTGATCATCACGGTTCCTAATAGGTTTTCAGCAATTGCTGCATGCCTATCATCATATTGGATCAATGAGGAACCCGTCCCCACAAAAGCTGAATGACTCTTCAGCATCGATAATTGGTTAGCTGATATTTCTCTTGCCTTTATGACTGATAAAGGCAAGAACGTCGCACGCCCATACCTATTTTTCTTCAAGAAGGAAATGGCTTCCCGTGCATGCTCTTCGCGTTCCACGACAACATGCTGCATCGCTCCGCCCAGAGCCGTTTCGATGGCCGTTTCATATTCCTTTGGTACCTTTATCAATTCCGCAACTGCCCCTTCAATGCCTCGAAGGGTTTCTTTCGCTTTCAAAACCTCTTTTACACCCTGAAAAAAGCCTGCATAATCATCTTCCATTTCTTCAAGCAGTTCCTTACGTGATTTTGCCTGTTGAAGGAATTGATAGGCCTTATAAAGGGTGGTTTCTTGTTTTTGATACGTATCTTTTGCCGCATTCAATTTATTCTGCTGATTTCGGAAATAAGTGACATGCTCTTCAAGCTGCTTTGTCATATTGTCCATCAGCTGGGAATATTCCATTTTTTTAGCAGTGATATCCATTCTTTCGGTTAAGAACTTTTCATTTTCCATATCAAGTTTAGCATTTTTATGTTCCTGCTGTGTTAGCTGCTGGAGCAGGTATTGTTTTTCGTTTTTAGCCGATGCTTGCTTGTTCAACCACTCGATATAGTCACTCTTTTTCGCTTCGATCATCGCTTCGATATCACTATTGAATAGGCCTAGGCTTTTTTGTTTTTCATGTAAGGTTTCAGAAATCCCTTTCACTTCCAAGTTCAGTGCATTCAGGATTTCCGTTTCTCTTTCCTTTTGCAAAGACAAACGCTCGACAGCAGCCTCACCTTCCACTATCGCTTTTTCTAGTTGTGACTTGTTTTGGGCAGCATTTTTTTTCCGTTCTTTCAAAACTTCTTTACGGCCTTCAAGTTTTTCAAGTTCTTCGCTGGCATTCAGGAGAATTTCCTGAAGTCCATTGATCGATGTCTCAAGCGTCGCAAGACTATCCCTTAGCTTTTTGAGATGCGCTTCCCTGTCATGAAGCTGTCCTGCCATTTGCTGTTCCATTTCATTATGCTTTTCGAGTTCCTGTGACAGTTTTTCCCATTTCTCATAAAGTTCTTCTATTTCAAAAACGGTTAAAGCCACTTCTATTTGCTCAAGCTCTTCTTTCTTCGCCAAAAATTCCTTGGCGAGGGAAGACTGAATTTTTAACGGCTCCACCTGCCCCTCCAATTCATGGAGGATATCATGGACACGGTTTAAGTTATCCTGTGTTTCCGTCAGCTTCGATTCCGCTTTTCGTTTTCTTGTTTTATACTTCAGGACACCGGCTGCTTCTTCAAAGATCACTCGTCTCTCTTCAGCCTTACTGCTTAGGATTTCTTCCACTTTCCCTTGGCTGATGATTGAAAAGGCTTCTCGCCCAAGACCAGAATCCATGAAAAGGTCTATGATGTCTTTCAGACGGCAACCTTGATTATTAATGAAAAATTCACTTTCTCCCGATCGATATACACGCCTTGTCACACTGACTTCATGAAAGTCAATCGGCAGGGAATTGGTCTCGTTATCAAGGGTCAATGATACTTCCGCAAAATTCAACGCTTTCCTCGTGTCACTTCCCGAAAAGATGATATCTTCCATTTTTGCTCCACGCAGTGATTTCGCAGACTGCTCTCCAAGTACCCATCGGACTGCATCGGTCACATTACTTTTACCGCTTCCGTTTGGTCCAACCACTGCCGTGACACCAGGTACAAAATCAATCGAAATTTTCTCTGCGAAAGATTTAAATCCTACAACGTCCAAACGTTTGAGGAACATGACCTTTCCCCCTCTACTGTTCAACTATCTTGTTGATTTTTTTTCTTTTAAAACGATCAATGCATGCTCGGCAGCATGCTGCTCCGCTTCTTTTTTGGACTTTCCTATTCCAGATCCCAGCTCTTCCCCATTCAGGGAGACGGTCGAAACAAACTCCCGATTATGAGCTGGTCCTTTTTCCTGCAAAATCTTATATTGCAGGACACCGATGGCATCCCGCTGGATCAGCTCCTGAAGCTGGCTCTTATAATCCATCACATGAGAAAAAGCACCCTCGTCTATCTTCGGAAACACGACATTCGTCAAAAACTGCACAACTGGCTCTAATCCTTGATCAAGGTACAAAGCACCAATGTAGGCTTCGAATACATCCGCAAGCATGGCAGGTCGTTCTCTTCCACCCGTCATTTCTTCCCCTTTTCCGAGTAATACATATTCCCCGTAAGAAAGACTATTGGCAAAAGCAACAAGTGAAGGCTCACACACAATGGCTGCCCTTAGTTTGGTAAGTTCACCTTCGCTCATCATCGGATATTTTTGATATAGGTATTTAGAGATGGTCAGTTCAAGTACAGCGTCCCCCAAGAATTCAAGCCTTTCATTATCTTCATAAGGCTTACGGCGATGCTCATTCACATAAGATGAATGTGTAAAAGCTTGTTTCAATAAATTTTCATCTTTAAAATGAAAACCCAGATTTTCTTGCAACTGTTTAAATTTATTATCCTTCATTGATGGTTTACGATTATTTCCGTTCCTACGCATCACACAAAACCCTCCACAACGGTTCAAAAAGCATATTTTTCCAAAATATAAAAAGAAACCTGGCAGGAATTCCTGTCAAGCTTTCCTATGTACCATCATACATTATTATCCGCCTAAAGAAAACTAATGGCAAAAGGCCACTGCCATGCAGGCGGAGCTTACCCGTGTACATGCTCATTCCCTTATCTGCAGCTGCATCAAACTTCTTTATGCAATAAGAGAAAGCCCCGTTAAAAAACGGAGCTTTTAGTCAAATGACATTCATTACATAGTGCTTTGTATGTAATTCACAGCATCACCTACTGTGGCGATTTTTTCAGCGTCATCGTCCGAAATTTCCATATCAAACTCGTCTTCGAATTCCATGACTAGTTCGACTACATCCAGGGAATCGGCACCAAGATCTTCTTTGAAAGAAGCTTCAAGTTTTACCTCTGATTCTTCTACGTTCAAACGATCTACAACGATTTTAGTTACTCTTTCTAATACATCTGCCAATGTGTTCACCTCCCCTCAAGACATTATAAATTAATTTCGAAAAAAATCAAAGAAAACTTACATGACCATGCCGCCATCTACATGAAGAGTTTGCCCAGTCATATATTTGCTGGCCTCAGAAGCGAGGAAAGACGCCACTGCAGCAATATCTTTAGGGTCACCGAACCGTGCAAGCGGAATTTGGTCCAGCATGGCTTTTTGGACGTCTTCAGGCAATTCACCAGTCATATCCGTTGAGATAAAACCTGGGGCAATCGCATTGACCGTAATGCCTCTTGAAGCAAGTTCCTTTGCCGTGGTTTTAGTCAGGCCGATCACACCAGCTTTAGCCGCTACATAATTAGCCTGCCCTGCATTTCCGCTGACGCCGACGATCGATGCCATATTGATGATCCTGCCGCTACGCTGCTTCATCATTTGCCTTGTAACCGCTTTGGTGCATAGGAACACGCCTTTAAGATTCGTATTAATCACAGAATCCCATTCATCTTCTTTCATACGCATCAATAGGTTATCACGTGTGATACCTGCATTATTAACCAGGATATCCACTCTGCCAAACTGTTCGACGACCTCTTTGATCATGCTTGTCACCGATTCACTATTTGCAACATCGCATTGGATGGCGAATGCTTTACGGCCCAATGCCTTGATTTCATCAACCACTTCATTAGCTTTAGCTTCACTGCCAGAATAGTTGATGGCAACGTCTGCTCCCTGACGGGCAAGTTCTAATGCAACTTCCCTGCCAATACCTCGTGAAGCTCCCGTTACAAGTGCTTTTTTACCTTCGAGGATCATGCTTGTACCCCCTTCAAAGTTTCAATTGTTTTAGTTAGAGTATCTATATCGGATACCGAGTGAATTTGAACGGAACGATCAATTTTTTTTATCAATCCGCCCAATACTTTCCCCGGACCCACCTCGATGAACGTATCCACGCCCAATTCAAGTAGATTTTTCACACTGTCCTCCCAAAGGACCGGTGAATACAGCTGTTCGATTAATTTTTCTTTTATTTCAGCAGGTGCTGTAATGGGCTTAGCCGTTACGTTTGAAATGACAGGAATTTCTGCCTGTTTGAAGCTCACTTCATCGAGGACACCCTGTAACTTTTCTGCTGCCGGTTTCATCAATTCCGAATGGAACGGTCCACTCACTTCAAGAGGAAGAGCCCGTTTAGCCCCATTTTCCTTGGCTTTTGCACTAGCAAGTTTAACCCCTTCCGAGGTGCCTGAAATGACGATTTGCCCTGGACAATTAATATTAGCCAATTGAACGGATTCCCCTGTGGCAGTAATTTCAGAAGTGACATCAGATAGTGCTTCCCGATCCATTCCCAATATCGCAGCCATTGAGCCTTGTCCATTCGGTACCGCAGCTTCCATGAATTCACCACGCTTACGCACTGTATATACGGCATCTTCAAAAGAAATTGCACCAGATGCCACTAATGCCGTATATTCACCTAAACTGTGCCCGGCTGTATAATCGGGTTTGATCCCCGCTTCTTCCAACTCCTTGACAAAAGCATAACTCGTGGTCAATAAAGCAGGCTGTGCATTATAAGTCACCGTTAATTCTTGTTGTGTGCCATTAAAGATCAATTCAGAAAGTGGAAAATCAAGTTTTTCATCAGCTGTTCGAAAAATTTGCTGAGCACGCTCGTTTTCCTGAAATAAGCCATGCCCCATTCCTATTGATTGTGATCCTTGTCCTGGAAAGACAAAAGCAATTTTACCCATCTGTTACTCCCCTGCCTCTATGATTTATTATTGTTTTTCTATCGTCTCCGCAATTGTCGATATGACGTCATTTCCAACCATATCGCGAGTCTGGCGTATAGCATTATAGACCGCATTCGCATCTGAAGAACCATGAGCCTTAATGACTGGGGCCTTCAAACCGAATAGGCCAGCACCGCCATACTCCGAGTAATCCATTTTATTTTTTATGCCTTTTAGTTCAGGCTTTACCATTGCTGCAGCCAACTTACTCTTGAGATTGCTCATCAAGGCCGTTTTCACCATTTTGAATACGCTCATAGCAGTACCTTCAAGCGTCTTTAACACCATATTTCCCGTGAAGCCGTCCGTTACGACAACATCTGCCGGCCCGCTTAGGAGGTCCCTTGCCTCTACGTTACCTATAAAGGATATCTCCGATGATTGCTGCAGTAATGTAAAGGCATGCTTAGTCAGTTCATTCCCTTTTTTTTCTTCTGTGCCGATATTAAGCAGTCCGACACGGGGCTTTTCGATTCCCCGCACTTTTTGGGCATAAACAGACCCCATTATAGCGAATTGAAGGAGATGCTCCGGTTTCGCATCGGAGTTCGCGCCTACATCCAGTAATACAAAACCTTTACCATCGATTGTCGGAAGGGTGGGAGCCAATGCCGGACGTTCGATGCCTTCTATCCTTCCGACCACAAACAGGCCTGCAGCCATTAGCGCCCCGGTATTGCCTGAAGAAATGCATGCATCGGTCTCTCCATCAGCCACTTGCTGTGCAGCCAATACCATCGAGGCGCTTTTCTTGCGGCGAACCGCACGAACAGGTTCATCGGTACTTAATATTTTTTCATCAGTATGTATAACCCTTATTCGGCCATGTTTCGTTAAGTATTGGTTAATCTCGGATTCATTGCCTATCAAGGTGATTTCCACATCGGAAAAAGTCTCGACAGCTTTCATCGCACCCAAAACCTGTGCCTTGGGAGCATTATCGCCACCCATTGCATCTATCGTTATCTTCATTTTATTTCATCCTTTTCTAGCAAGTTAAGAGCGATACATTTCGAACTCGCCTTTAAAAACCAGTTCATTACCCACGTAGCTTCTAACCTCCACCACGGAACGATCATTGGTGTGGTCCACGTTTTTGACCCTCGCTTTAGCTACCACTCTTTCATTTTCCTTTACAGAACGAGTAAATAAAATGGATGCTTTCGCAGTTAATGCCAATTCATCATTTATGACTGCTACAGCCAATGAATTTGCTTGGGCAAAAAGGTGATGTCCCCTTGCAATTCCATTCCGCTTAAAGACATGCTCTTTATTTATATCCAAAATCGAAATTGCATTGTCATCTAAATTAAGATCAATTACTTCCCCGATGATTTCATCCAAAGGCAATGCCCTGATTTCGTCACTGAATTTTTTCTCGGCCACGCTTTTAATACGTTCACGCAGTTCCGGTATCGATAATTCAAGACGGTCAAGCCTAATGGTCTGGACGCTCACCGAATATTTTTCAGCCAGCTCCTCATCCGTTACAAAAGGATTCTGTTTAATCGTTTCGATTAATAATTGCTGGCGTTCCTTCTTATTTCTTCGCATTTTGAAGGTCACCATCCGTAGTATTATGACTAGGTACTAATAGTAGTATATATATTTTAAAAACAGATTGCAAGATATTGCGTGAAATCTCACAATCTGCTATCGGTTTTTTATTCAGATCAATCCAATTTTTCTCCCGTAAATACGCCCGTTCCCTCTAAATAGTTCCGCAGCGGTGCATACTCCGGGGAATGCCAAAAGCTTTGGGAGGCAATCAATTTTGCAGCATCCGTCCTTGCCACTTCCAAGGTCCTGTAATCATGGACCATATCGGCTACCTTGAACTCGGGAAGGCCGCTTTGTTTTTTACCGAAGAAGTCCCCGGGGCCACGAAGTTCCAAATCTTTTTCAGAAAGGGCAAAACCATCGTTTGTCTCGGTCATGATTTTCATCCGTTCTTTGCCGACTTCCGTTTTTGGATCAGCCAGCAGGATGCAAAAGGACTGATCACTCCCCCGTCCTACCCTTCCGCGTAACTGATGCAACTGTGAAAGCCCAAAGCGCTCCGCATCATAAATGACCATTACCGTTGCATTTGGAACATTCACCCCAACCTCGACAACCGTCGTGGATACAAGGATTTGTGCTTCATTGGCACTAAACTGCTGCATCACTTCGTCTTTTTCATCAGCGGGCAGCCGTCCATGCATAAGCCCCACTTTGTACCTATTCGCAAAGTATTGTGTCAGCATTGCATGAACATCAAGAACATTCTGTAAAGAATCGAGTTTCTCCGACTCCTCAATCAATGGACAGATGACGTAAGCCTGTCTCCCTTTCTTTAGTTCCTTTTCGACAAAGGTTAAGATCCGATCAAGCATTTGGTGTTTCGCCCAATAGGTTTCTATCGCTTTACGCCCGGCAGGCATTTCATCGATCGTTGAGACGTCCATTTCCCCAAACACTGTAATAGCGAGAGTTCGAGGAATCGGTGTAGCCGTCATGAAAAGCACGTCTGGATTTGTACCTTTTTCACGAAGGATTCGGCGCTGCTCCACTCCGAAACGATGTTGTTCATCCGTTATGACAAGACCTAGGTTCCGAAAATTCACTTCATCCTGTATCAACGCATGAGTTCCTATCAAAAGATCTAGCTCTCCGGATTCGAGCATTTGCAATAGTTCCTTGCGCTTTTTGCCTTTTACCGAACTTGTCAACAATGCGACCTTTACTCCACTCGGTTCCAACATCGCCTTCAAGGATTGTGTATGCTGCTCAGCCAAGATTTCCGTCGGGACCATGAGTGCACCTTGGAAACCTGCTGTTATCGTCGCCTTCAGGCATATGGCAGCAACCACCGTTTTTCCAGACCCGACATCCCCTTGAAGCAGACGATTCATCCTGTAGGGAGATTTCATGTCATTCATTATTTCCTCGACGACTCTATTCTGAGCATTCGTCAAAGGAAAAGGGAGAGTTCCAACAAAGGCTTCCAGCTGCTCCATGTCAAACTCCTGGCCAATTCCTTTTGACTGTTCCCGCTGCACTTTACGAAGTGCCTGCATTTTAAGTTGAAACAATAAAAATTCTTCATACACAAAACGTCGTCGAGCCTTTTTTACATCATTGGCCGATTGAGGGAAATGCATGGTGCGAAGAGCATCGTTACGCGGCATCAGTTTGTATGCCACCAGTAATTGCGGAGGCAGATTTTCTTCTATCATTGTCCCATATTCAGAAAATGCCTTGGAGATAAAGCGGCGGAGCCCTTTGACTGTAATGCTGCCCTTCACTGAGTACACCGGTTCGAATTCTTTCTCCCGGCTACGATCACCAACGTGGCATTCCGAGCCTGTAATGGTTTGGCGATGACGATCCCACTTTCCTGTTATTGTTACGGTTTCGCCTATCGCAAGCTTGGGCTTCAGATATGGCTGGTTAAAAAAAATGACATTTATTAAATATCTTCCAGTCAACACTTTAATCGTAAGCCTGGATTTTTTCTTTCCGAAGTACCCTAACGTGGGCACCGTATGAACCCTGCCTTCTACTGTAACCCGCTCATCATGCTCGACCGTTTCTAAATCCCTCAATCGGTAATCTTCATAGCGATATGGGAGGTGCTCAAGGAGATCCGCGACGGTATGGATCTCCATTTCGCCCAATGCCGCTGCCGTTTCGGCCCCAATACCTTTTACTGCTGTTATGGGTTCTTGTAAAGTCGAATTCACTTCTTATTCAGCGGTAAGCCAAAGATTTTCGCTTCCAACTCCCGCCCAGTCGGTGTAGCCGCTAAACCTCCTTGTGCAGTTTCCCTAAGAGCCGATGGCATCGTTTGCCCGATCTTGTACATCGCATCAATCACTTCATCGCACGGTATGCGGCTTGTGATCCCCGCTAACGCCATATCTGCGGCAACCATAGCATTGGCTGCACCCATAGCATTACGCTTCACACAAGGCACCTCCACAAGCCCAGCAACAGGGTCACACACAAGACCAAGCATGTTCTTTAATGTGATTGCCATCGCCTCTGCACTTTGTGCCGGTGTCCCTCCTGCCATTTCAACGATGGCTGCCGCTGCCATACCCGAAGCAGAACCGACCTCCGCCTGACAGCCCCCTGCGGCTCCAGAGATCGATGCATTATTCGCTACTACAAAACCAAACGCCCCTGCTGTAAATAGGAACTCAATTTTCTGTTCCCGATTCGGTTTTAATTTATTTTGCAAAGCAAAAAGGGTTCCAGGCACAACACCAGCAGATCCGGCAGTCGGTGTCGCACAAATCGTTCCCATGGCTGCGTTCACTTCGTTTGTTGCCACAGCTTTGCTTACCGCATCCAACAGCAGTTCACCGGATAAGGAATTTCCGGATTTAATGTAATTCTGAAGAAGGACTGCATCCCCTCCCGTCAGGCCGGAAACGGACCGTACACCTTGAAGTCCTTTTTCAACTGCCTGTTCCATTACATCCAGGTTGACTCCCATCTGGCGGATGATTTCTTCACGGCTTTTTCCCGTTACTTCCATTTCCTGCTCTATCATCAGCGTTGAAATTTTTTTCTGCTTTGATTCAGCTAATTCTACTAATTCCGCTACATTTCGAAACATGATTTCTTCTCCTTCCTAAGTGGAAACGATTGCCCTATCAATCCACAATCCTTGCTACTTGAGTGATGTTGGGGAGTGCTGTAATTTCAGCGATGACGTGATCCTCCAGGTTATGGTCCACTTCAATCGTCATCAAGGCCATCTTCCCTTTCTCTTTTCGGGAGACTTCCATCTGGCCAATATTGATTTGATGCTTGGCTAATATGTTAGAAACATTGGCAATGGCTCCAAATCGATCATCATGAACGACGAGTATGGCAGGGTTGTGCCCGGAGAGCCTCAATTTAAACCCGTTCAGTTCGACGATTTCGATCTTTCCCCCGCCAATCGATATTCCGACAAGTTCCAGTTCACCATCTTCATCACCAACTGTTATTTTTGCTGTATTGGGATGTTCCGGTACGGCTTCTTCTTCTCGAAAAGTAATTTTCATTTTCTTTTTGCGGGCTATTTCCAGCGATTCTTTAATTCTCTCATCAAATGTATCAAAATCAAGTAAGCCTCCTACAATGGCTACATCCGTTCCATGGCCTTTATAGGTTTTGGCAAACGATCCGTAAAAAGAAATATGGGCCCATTTTGGGTCCCGGTCGAATAAATTCCTGGCAACCCTACCGATCCTTGCAGCTCCTGCTGTATGGGAACTAGAGGGGCCGATCATAACAGGACCAATTATATCGAATACACTTCTAAATTTCATGATTTACTCCTCCTTCTATACACTGGGAGTTAGTTTAATAATAATGCCTGATATATTGTAATTACAATTACGCTGTCCGTAATCCTTCTTTTTCATAAAAATAAAACTGCATAGCCTAATGACATATGCAGTTTATTGCCTTTTATTTTTTTTCAGGATACTCCAAACAATGTAACGAATAAGTCTCCCTTATGTTCATGGCTCTCTACTTATTCAATTGAAAAAATAAAAGAATATAATGGTTGTTTCCCATTATGAACTTCAACTTCAACGTCTTCGAAATTCTCATTACAAAACGCAACAAGACTTTCGACATCTTCAGCAGTGGCATCCTCTCCATATAAAATGGTAAGGATTTCTGAATCTTCGTCAATCATATCGGAGAGAAGATCTTTTGCCGCTTTAGTCATATCTTTATCCTTCACTTTGATGGTTCCTTCAGCAATTCCCATGAAGTCCCCGGTCTCGATTGCAAGACCATCAATGTTGGTATCCCGGACAGCATAAGTAATCTGGCCCGTTTTCACATGTGAAAGGGCTTCGTTCATCGCTTTTTTATTCTCTTCAGCATCAAGGGAAGGGTTGAAAGCCAACAATGCAGCCATTCCTTGTGGTACTGTTTTCGATGGGATAACAGTCACATGATCCCCAAGTACGTCTGCAGCCTGATTAGCCGCCATGATGATATTTTTATTGTTAGGCAAGATGATTACATGATCTGCATACGCCTCTTCGACAGCTTTAACGATATCTTCCGTGCTAGGATTCATCGTTTGTCCGCCTTCGATTACGGACTTAGTGCCGATGCTTTTGAATAATTCGCTTATCCCAGCACCCATCGCCACTGACACTACAGCGTACTTCTCTTTGGTGGACGGTTTAGTTTGAAGCGGTGTATTCGTCTCACCTACAATCGCAGTATGCTGTTCACGCATATTGTCGATTTTCATTTTTATTAAACTACCATATTGCTGTCCATAATTAAGGCACGTGCCAGGCTGTTCAGAGTGAATATGTACTTTAACAACTTCATCATCTGAGATGACTAATAAAGAATCTCCGTATTCACTTAAATCATTTCTGAATTTTTCTTCATCAAATGATTTATTGGCAAGTTTTTCACTTTCCAATCGGACCATGAATTCCGTGCAGTAGCCATACACGATATCTTCCGTGTTCATATGCCCTTGTACATTCATGTGATGTTCGGCTCTGATTATGTCATCCATGCTTGGGCCATTTGCAGATCTGACTGGAAGGGCTTCACCTTTCAGCTCAGCAAGGAAACCTTCATAAACAAACACCAACCCTTGCCCGCCGCTATCAACGACTCCCACTTCTTTTAAGACTGGAAGAAGATCAGGTGTACGTTTTAATGAAGCATTGGCCTCCGTAACGATTTCTTCCATTACCTGAATAAGGTCTATGTGCTTTGCCGCTGATGAAACCGCTTGCTTGGCTGCATCTTTTGCAACCGTTAAAATGGTTCCTTCAACGGGTTTCATAACAGCTTTATAAGCTGTCTGAACCCCTGCTTCAAAAGCTTGGGCAAATTCTTCACTATTGATTTCCGATTTATGTTCAATCGCTTTAGCAAAACCGCGGAACAGTTGCGAAAGGATAACTCCCGAATTGCCGCGTGCACCCATCAGCAGTCCTCTTGAAAGGGACGTACCCACTTTCCCGATGTGTTCCTGGACGTTATTTTGCACTTCCTTCGCTCCCGAAGTCATCGATAAATTCATATTCGTTCCTGTATCACCATCTGGAACAGGGAAAACATTCAATGCATCAACCATTTGGGCATTAGCCGCTAAATGGTTGGCACCTTGAATGATCATTTCTGCAAAGCGCTTTCCGTTTAAACTTGTAATTGACACAAAACTTTCCTCCTATACTTAAGGGTTCGTCACACGAACTCCCTGTACAAAAATGTTAACGGAATCAACAGCTAATCCTACAGTTTTGTCCAGAGTGTACTTTACCTTTGATTGCACATTATGTGCAACTTCCGAGATTTTCGTTCCATAACTTACGATAATATACATATCGATATGAACTTCTTCCTCTTCTTGACGGACAATTACACCCTTAGTAAAGTTTTCTTTTCTTAAAATTTCGGCAATGCCGTCTTTAAATTGTTTTTTGGAAGCCATTCCTATAATTCCGTAGCAATCCACGGCTGCACCGCCTGCTACAGTAGCGATAACATCATTAGAGATATCAATTTGTCCATACTTCGTTTGTAATTCGATAGACATTTTCTTTTCCCTCCCAAAAAATCAAATCAACTAAAGACATTTTACTATAATGTCTATGGTTTTAAAAGTAAATGTCTTACGGCACTCTATATAATTCAATTTTGAAGTATGTATGTCAAGGTTTTTTTCTTGAAAGTAATTAACTGAAGTATTGCATTCTAACGGTAGGTATGATAAATTATTAAAGTATTTTACAAAGACTTAAGACGACTGCGAAAAACTTAAGCTTGTTGTAGTTAGGAGGGAATTTAACATGGCACGTAAATGTGTAATCACTGGAAGAAGAACTCGTTCTGGTAACAGCCGCTCTCACGCAATGAACGCTAGCAAGCGTACATGGGGCGCTAACCTTCAAAAAGTACGTATTTTAGTTGACGGTAAACCTAAACGTGTATACGTTTCTGCAAGAGCTCTTAAATCGGGCAAAGTAGAACGCGTATAATGTTACGGCATCCTCTTAGGATGCCTTTTTACTTGTACTGGCCAGTATTTAATGGGGATGGTTATCATTCTTTGATCAGGTCTAGCCTGCATCAAGAAAGGCAGCCTTCACCCATTAATGGATGGTCGCGCATTTCATTTTCCCGAAAAATAACACCTCCCTATATTCGAGAGGTGTCATGGAGATAAGTATCAGCCTTTTTTAAACGCTCCGAGCATAGCCCTTACCAAACTGCCCAGAACTTTTGGCAATTTAATCGTATAAAATTTCATCATGCCCCTCCTCTTTGCATCCCACAAATAAGATGAAGTGGAATTTTTCTATTACAACATAAGCTTTTAAGCGGATATAGGATGATCGTAATTATATCCGAATCTGCTCTAAGCATGAATTTTAATCACTGCTTCTTATCACCATTAATATGCCTTTCTCAAATGAAACATTCCCAGATTCGGAAATTAGTTCATTGCTAATGCAAAGCGTCGAACCTATTTCCAAGCTTGCATCATTCAGTGGGTATTTGAAACCCGAAAGAGTAATGCCGGTGACTTCCGCCGTTACAGGGAGCAATGACAAGTACTTCTTATCATTCAAAGCAGTGACCTCATATGAACCCGCTGTCTTTACTGTGAATATATTTTGTTGATCAACTATGTATATATCTATATCGCCATGATAAGGGAGGACACTTTCCTTTTGGAGAAGCTGGATATTCCCAAGAAAATGGTCCATTCTCCCCCCTGTAGCGCCCAGAATGTGAATTTCACTTGGCTTTTTCCCTATTGCCCATTTAAATGCGATTTCTAAATCCGTTTCATCCTTTTCCGAAGAATATAGATTGATTTGTTCTAGCCTTTGTTCAATCTTCTTGTATTCACCTTCCGAAACTGAATCAAAATCCCCAAAACCGCACCTAGGTACGATACCTTTTTCAAGCAAGGACCATACTCCCCTATCAACCCCGACCCAAAGATCAGTCTTCTCCTTATACCATGTCAGATCCGGCCAAAGACATTCAGGACCTCCAGCCATTATACTAATAATCATCTAAATCATCCTTTTCTATATATATTCAATTGATAAAAAAAGCCGAACACCATCATACGAATATGATAGTGTCGGCTTATATCACTTTCCCCGGATCTTTTGAATCGCTGCGTGTCGATCTTCTTGATTATATATTGCCGAGCCGGCCACTAGGACTGTCGCCCCTTGTTCAATACATAGTTTAGCCGTCTCTTCATTTACTCCGCCATCAATCTCTATTTCCAAATTCTGATTATACATTCCTGCCATCGCCTTCACTTCGGCAATTTTGGGCAGTACGGATTTAATGAACTTTTGCCCGCCAAAACCCGGATTAACCGTCATCAACAACACCATGTCAATATCCTCGATTATAGGTTGGATCAAGGAAGCTGGAGTGGCTGGATTAAGCACCACGCCTGCCTTTACACCAAAAGACTTAATCAATTGGATCGTCCGGTGCAAATGAGTGCATGCCTCTACATGTACAGTTATATAATCGGCTCCAGCTTTCGCAAAAGCTTCGATATAACGATCGGGTTGTTCGATCATTAAATGAACATCAAGCGGAAGCTTTGTCACCGGTCGGATAGCCTCGACAATTAGTGAGCCTATCGTAATATTCGGCACGAAATGCCCATCCATGACATCTACATGGATTAAATCCGCTCCGCCCCTTTCCACATCAAGAATTTCTTCTCCCAATTTTGCAAAGTTAGCTGATAAAATGGATGGTGCGATTTTAACCATTTTAATACCTCGGCTTTCTATCTCTGATTTCTTCTAAGAATTGCATATAATGCTCATATCGATAACGGGGAATTTCCCCGGTATCAACCGCTTCCTTCACTGCACACTTCGGTTCTTTATCATGCAGGCAGGCCCGGAATTTACAGTCTTCCCCATGCTTATGCATCTCCGGGAAGCAATAGGATAACCGTTCAGCTTCCATTTCCATGAATTCGAGTGAACTGAATCCTGGAGTATCCGCGACAAGTCCAGAGCCAATATGAATCAATTCAACGTGGCGGGTGGTATGCTTCCCACGTCCGAGGTGTGAAGAAATATCATCCGTCTTTAAAGCCAATTCAGGATTGATTGCATTCAGCAAAGACGACTTCCCAACGCCGGACTGACCTGCAAATACACTGGTTTTTCCTTCTAAATACGGCACCAGTTCTTCAATCCCTCCTGCGGTAACTGAAGATGTCTCCAGTACAGTATAGCCAAGTTTCTGATAGTCCTTGATATACTGAGACAATTTCTTTTGGTTTTCAGCAGTAACCAAGTCCAGTTTCGTCACGACGATAATGGGTTCGATTTCGTTATCTTCGATCAGTACGAGAAATCGATCAAGCAAGGCAGGACTGAAATCAGGTTCTACTGCCGAAAAGACAAGGATTGCCTGGTCTACATTCGAGATTTGCGGCCGTATCAATTCATTCTTTCGCGGTTTTATTTCGGTCACGGTCCCGTCCGTTTTATTTTCCGCTTCAAAAACCACATAATCACCCACAAGTGGCGTTACCTTATTCTTCCTGAATACTCCCCGTCCACGGCATTGATATATCTCTTCACCATCAAGGACATAATAAAATCCACTTAATGCTTTGATAATTTTTCCTTCGGGCATAACCACACTCCTAATTATTAGATTTATTCTGGATAAGAGACGGCTTGGTCGATGATGACCTGATTGTCCCGCATGACTTTATATCCTGCTTTCTTATCCGGGGAAACCATTAATTCGATTGTTCTCTTGGCATTTTCCACGATAAAGAATGTTTCTTTGGGCTCCGTCATGCTATTATTGATATCCTCAATGAAAATTTGTATTTTTTGCGCTTTGCCTGGTTCAACCGGATCATACTCGATTTTGACTTCCTCCGTTACACTCTTAGGAGGAATCTCTTCTTTCCCTTTTGAAAGGACTACTTTCACAGTACTGCCCTTTTCCACCTTCGTAGCAGGTTCCGGTGACTGGGAAATGACAAGCCCCTCTGCTACGGAATCATCATAGACTTCTTCTTCGACCTCAACCTTTATTCCACTCTCACTTGAATAATCATTAAGGCCAGTTTTATTGAACCCCGTTAAGTTCTTCAAGCTAAGCAGATCTTCCCCTTTACTGACCGTTAACTCAAGCTCCGTTTCGGATGGTACGACTCCAGTGGCACCCGAAGGCGATTGTTCTATGATCGTGCCGGGAGCACTGTCATCATATTTTTCAGTCACGCTTATGTTTTTGAATCCCATTTTTTCAAGCAGGGATTTAACATCTGAGTAGTCTCGGCCTTCATAGCTGGACAATGAAATCGTCTCTTTACCAATGCTTTCATAAATATTGATTTCTGCGCCTTCCTTGACCGTCTTACCTTCCTTAGGATTGGTTTTGATTACAAGACCAGCTGCAACCTCTTCATCTTCAATCTTGATCGTTTCTCCAATTTCCAATTTCAATTCAAGCAGATCAGTAATGGCATCATCCAATTCTTCCCCTTTTAGGTCAGGGATCGTCACTTCCTTCGAAACAAGGAGGGGAGGTACAACAGTGACAGATAAAACAGCAAGCAGGGCGAGAACTAAAAAGGTGGTCACCAAGATAGCAGGCATGTTCTTTCGTTTTTTACCTTTGTGTTCCGACTTATTTTTTTGTTTCTTCTGTTTCTTTTGTTTTTTCTGTTTCTTTTTCGATTTACTCTCTGCTTCTGATTCACTTTCTTCTTCGTCCGCATAGACTAATGGATTTTTTTCAGGACCCCTAATGATTGTCTCATCGATGCTTGAAAGCTGATCATCCGTTATGACGGGGATGGCTTTTGTTGCATCATGATCTTCGGGAATCGCAAAAGGCAGTTCATTTGAACGCTCCGGATTAAGCGACGTCCGCATATCATCTTCCATTGAATCCACGCTCTCATAGCGGTAATATGAATCTTTGGCTGTCGCTTTCAAGATAATATTTTCCACACTCTGAGGTATTTCAGAGTTCCAGCGTTTTGGCGAAGGAGTTTCCGATTGTAAATGTTTAAGAGCTATCGAAACGGCTGATTCACCAGAAAAAGGCAATCTACCCGTCAACAATTCAAACATGACGATGCCAAGTGAATAAATGTCCGATTTCTTATTGGCCATACCGCCTCTGGCCTGTTCAGGAGATAAATAATGAACCGAGCCCAAGACTGCGTTGGTCTGCGTTATGTTTGTTGCACTTAGGGCCAATGCAATTCCAAAGTCCGTAATCTTGACGGTTCCTTCTTTATCAATCAAAATGTTCTGTGGCTTGATGTCACGATGGATGATCCCATTATGATGGGCATGGGAAATCGCTGCCGTGATTTGTTTCATGATATCCAAGGCTTCATCAATTGGAATTGGATAATATTTTTGTATGTATTGCTTAAGTGTGAAACCGTCCACGTATTCCATTACAATATAATAGATGGAATCTTCTTCACCAACATCATAAATACTTACGATATTCGGATGGGCCAAACTGGTTGCCGATTGGGCTTCCCGATTGAAGCGCTTGATGAACTCTTCGTCATTATTAAAATCCATGCGAAGGATTTTCAATGCAACATCCCTATCTAAGATCATATCCCTTGCAAGATAAACATTCGCCATACCGCCGCCGCCGACCATCTCGATCAGTTTATAGCGGCCGTTGATTCTTCTACCAATCAACATTCAATTCACCTGCTTTCACTTTCTTCAGTAAATTGAACAAGCACAAGTGTGATATTATCTTCCCCACCGTAGTGATTGGCCTTATCTATTAATGAATTCGCCATCTCTTCAAGTGGCCGTCCATTGGTTATCGTTTCTTCCAGTTCCTGTTCACTCACTTTATTCGTCAAACCATCCGAACAAAGCAATAGTAAATCATTTTCTTCGAAGATGACCGTCAAAATGTCCATTTCCACTTGCATTTCTGTCCCCAAGGCTCGTAATAAAACATTTTTCCGTGGATGGTTTTCTGCATCTTCCTTCGAAATCTGCCCGGAACGGACCAATTCGTTAACAAGTGAATGATCTTCCGTGACCTGCTTAAAACCGCTCTCATTATACAAATAACATCGGCTGTCCCCGATGTTGGCAATGGTAGCAAACTTGTCGGTGCAAATGGCTGCAACAATGGTGGTCCCCATGCCCTTACATTCCGTATTCGCTTCTGCATGTTCAAAAAGCAACTGATTGACCAAGAAGATTTGCTGCTTCAGCCAACCCTCGGCATCATTTGCCGTTTCGATACCGGTGGATACTTCCCAGCCCTTTTTCAGAAGGTCTATCGTCATTGCACTGGCTACATCCCCGGCACGGTGGCCGCCCATGCCATCTGCAACGATGGCAAGGCGAACGCCTTCCGAGTTCTTAAAGATCCCGCCATTATCTTCATTATGCTGGCGGACTTTTCCACGGTCTGTCTTAAATATTGCCCTCATAGGGTCACCTCGTCTCTTCTTTGCGCTCCTTGGCCCGAAGCTGGCCGCAGGCTGCGTCAATATCACTGCCTTGTTCCCTTCGGATCGTTACATTAATGCCGCGCTTCTTCAATGTTTTTTCAAACTCAAAAATTTGGTCCCGAGGTGTACGTACATAGTTGCGTTCAGGTACATAGTTAACCGGTATTAAGTTGACATGGCATTTTATCCCGGTTATTAAATTTGCTAATTCTTCTGCGTGCTCCACTGTATCATTTTCGCCACCGAATAGACCATATTCAAAACTTACACGGCGACCTGTTTTTTCTGTATAGTATTTGATGGCTTCAATCAAGTCAGGAAGTTTGTAGGCCTTATTGATCGGCATCAATTTACTTCTCAATTCCGTGTTCGGTGCATGAAGGGAAACAGCAAAGTTTATTTGCATGCTTTCTTCGGCAAACTTATAGATTTTAGGTATGATTCCACTTGTGGAAACGGTAATATGACGTGCCCCGATGTTCAAGCCCTTTTCATGGTTTATATTCTTCAGGAATGACATCATATTGTCATAGTTATCAAACGGTTCACCGATTCCCATGATAACGACAGAACTAACACGTTCTTCCGATTCGTCAAGTGCTTGCTGAACTTTAACGACCTGAGCAACAATTTCCCCTGATTCAAGATTCCGCTTTAAACCGCCAAGTGTCGACGCACAGAATGTACAGCCAATTCTGCAGCCTACCTGCGTTGTCACGCAAATGGAGTTTCCGTATTCATGGCGCATAAGCACCGTTTCAATCGAATATCCATCATGGAGTTCAAATAAAAACTTTATGGTTCCGTCATTTGACGTTTGCTGAATCAACGTTTTCAATGTTGTGAAGGTGAATTGTGATTCCAGCTTATCCCGTAATGTTTTCGAAAGGTTGGACATATCTTCAAAACTGGACACACGCTTTTTATAAAGCCAGTCATATACTTGATCGGCCCGGAATGCCTTCTCTCCATTTTGAATAAGCCATTCTTTAATTTGGTGAAGCTCTAATGAGTAGATCGATGGTTTTTCTGGTGTCGTGTCTTTTCTTACTCTTGATGATTTGGTTATTTTTGCCATTACAGCACCTTCTTTCTAAAACTCGCAATAAAGAATCCGTCACTGCTAAAATATTGCGGAAAAACTTGCAGCGTATGACCCTCGATAAATGGTTGAACGATTTCAGGCATTCTTGTGGACAAGGTTGCATCGCTTTCAAAATCCGGATGGCTTTCCAAAAATGCTGCAGCGACTTTTTCATTTTCTTCTTTATCCACCGTACAGGTACTATATACTAACCTCCCGCCTTGCTTAACAAGCGGGGCAGCTGATTCCAATAATTGTTTTTGTATACTTGAGAGTTTCATTATATCATCTTTTGTTTTAGTGTACTTTACATCAGGTTTCCGGCGCATGACTCCCAACCCGGAACATGGTGCATCGATCAGGACCCTGTCAAACCCTTCCTTATTAAAGTGTTCTTGCACTTTTCTGCTATCAAGGGCCATTGTCTTAATGTTGTTTCTGAGTTTCAGGCGCTCCGCCTGCTCTTTTATGAGCTTGACCTTATGCTCATGAAGGTCGAGCGCATATACTTGTCCAGTGGTCAAACCTTCTGCGATATGTGTCGTTTTCCCTCCAGGTGCAGCACAGCAGTCAAGTACAGCATCATTTTCATTCGCACCCAATGCATGTGCAACAAGCATTGAACTCTCGTCCTGAATCGATAAATACCCCAATTTATAGCTTTCTGAATGAGCAAGATTCCCTTTATAACTGACGATTGCTTCGGGAACGACTTCACTTGCCTCAACATCATATCCTTCTTCAGTTAATATGCTGATTAGTTCAGAGCGTGAAATCTTCTTTAAATTAACCCGTCCTGTCTGTAATGGTGCGGTTAAGTTTATTTCACACATTTCCTTGGTTTTTTCATAACCAAATTGCTCCACCCAACGTTTGACCAACCAAATTGGATGACTCACTTCTATGGAAAGCCGTTCCATCTCATTTTTTATATCATCTAAAGAAGGAACACCATTTCTTTGAATATTACGAAGCACACCATTTACCATTGAAGATGTACCCTTGTGTCCGCGCTTTTTGGAAATTTCGACAGCCTCGAATATGATTGCATGATCAGGCACTTTATCTAAATAGACCATTTGATAAACGGAAAGTCTGAGTAAGTTGATGACCCAGCTTTGCGTTTTTTTAGGTTGTTTAATATACGGGCTCAAATAATAATCCAAAGTCATCTTCCGCTGTATGGTACCGTAGCTTATTTCTGTAAGCAAACCGCTGTCCACGACGGATAACTGGTGCTTTTTAATCAAGTTGTTCAATAATAGGTTACTGTAGGATTGGTTTTTCTCTACAGATTCCAAAATATCGAGAGCGATTTCACGTACTCCCTTTTTAGTTTGCTTCATTCTGTTCTCCTAACTTCATGCCTGCTTTAATGAACGAACCAGCTCCGCGCAAGTAATCTTTCGCCGGCATTTTTTTCTTTCCTGAAGGCTGCAGTTCTGTCACTAGTATTGCCGTCTCGTTGCCTGTCGAAACGATGAAACCATCATTTTGTACATCAAGGACCGTGCCCGGCAAAGCCTGTTTGCCGTCTTCTAGTTTCTTTACTTGCCAAATTTTCAAAATGGAACCGTCTAAGGTTGTATAAGCAACAGGCCAAGGATTCAAGCCGCGTACATGGTTATAAATGTCTTCCCCTGATTTCGACCAGTCGATTTTTTCCTGCGACCGTTTGATGTTAGGTGCAAAAGACGCTTTAGTCTCATCTTGCTTGATCGCCTGTAACTCCTCATTAATAAGTTTCGGAAGTGTCTCTGCAAGTAAATCCGACCCTATCTTACTTAATTTATCATGCAGTGTACCGACATTGTCTTCTTCCTCTATAGTGACTTCCGCCTGAGTCAATATATCACCGGCATCCAATTTTTCCGCCATATACATGATGGTTATCCCAGTCTTTTCTTTCCCCTGTAAAATGGAATAATGAATGGGCGCCCCTCCACGCAGTTCAGGAAGCAGGGAGGCATGTACATTAATACAACCGTACTTAGGGGCATCCAACAATTCATTCGGAAGGATTTGTCCGAAAGCCGCAGTCACCACTAAGTCAGCATTCAATGCAATGATCTTTTCAAGTTCTTCTTTTTCACGGATTTTTTCGGGCTGATAAACGGGAATCCCCTGCTTTTCGGCTTCGACCTTAACTGGCGGCGGCGTTAGCACCTTTTTGCGGCCTACTGGACGATCGGGCTGTGTGACAACAGCGATCACATCATACCCTTCATCAATGATTCTTTTCAATACCGGCACTGAAAAGTCCGGTGTACCCATAAAAATAATTTTTGTCATTCTTCTCCAAACCTTTCTAACTCTTCTTCCGAAATATACCGGGAAACCTTACTTGTAAATAAAACTCCTTGCAGATGATCGATTTCGTGCTGAAGGGCCCTTGCGAGGAAATCTTCCGCTTCTATCTCGAAAAAAGATCCTTTTCGGTCTTGTGCCCGGACCTTGACACGGTATGGACGCGATACTTCACCATATAAACTTGGGAAGCTCAAGCATCCTTCAACACCTGTCTGTTCGCCATCCATTTCCACCACTTCCGGATTAATCAGTTCGATTGCACCTGACCCTTCTTCTATTTCAACGACGGCCACTTGCTTTTTCACGCCAACCTGAGGTGCTGCAAGTCCAACGCCATCCGCCTCCACCATCGTTTCATACATGTTATTTAACAGCTTTGCCAACTTTTTATCAAAACTTGTTACTTTATCGCATTTTTGTTGTAAAATTTTTTCAGGAAACAAGACAATCGGTAAAATAGCCAAAATTAAAGGTACCCTCCTAGATATGAAAAACAACACTTCATTATATAAAAACGCAAGCTGTAACAGCTCGCGGTAATCATCCATCTCTTAAACAATTACATCATGATCTGTGGATTTAAATCTATTGAAATCTGCAGATGATTTTGAGCGGTTTCTTTTTGGTAATGCTCCAAAAGTGTGCGTAAATGCTGATTCAGGTCCGGCTCTCGTTTGTATTTTATCAGACATTGATAGCGATATCTATTGTTGATTCGACTAATGGGCGAAGCAACTGGACCTAGTACGATAGAATCCCGATTCAATCGTGAGCCTAAATAATTGGTAATTTTCTCAGTAACACTCACCGTCTTCATTAAGTCTTCATGTGAAACGGTTATAAGGACAACATAATAATAGGGAGGGTAATGACTTTGCCTCCTTAGATGCATCTCCCGTTCATAAAAAGCATCATAATCCTGTAACGCAGAAAGTTCGATGCTGTAGTGCTCAGGCGTATAGGTTTGGATGACCACTTCTCCCGGAAGCTGATGACGTCCCGCCCTTCCGCTGACTTGTGTCAGCAGCTGGAATGTTTTTTCCGAAGAACGGAAATCAGGCAGATGTAGCATCGTATCAGCAGAAAGGACTCCAACAAGGGTGATATTAGGAAAATCAAGGCCCTTGGCTATCATTTGGGTTCCTAACAATATATCGGCCTTCCCTTCACCAAAGGCATTCAGCAACCGCTCATGTGAACCCTTCTTACTCGTCGTGTCAACATCCATTCGTATTACCCGTGCTTCAGGGAGGATTTTTGCAAGCTCTTCTTCAACCTTTTGAGTTCCTGTACCGAAGAACCTTATATGTTCACTTTCACATTCAGGGCAAACGGAAGGCATCCCTTCTTCAAAACCGCAATAATGGCATTTCATTATATCATTAAAGCGATGATATGTAAGTGAAATGTCACAATTAGGGCAGTTGATGACCAATCCGCAGCTTCGGCACATCACAAAGGAAGAATGCCCCCTTTTATTTAGCATCAGAACTGTTTGCTCCCCTTTCTCAAGCCGGTCTTTCAGCTTGGTAAAGAGCAGCTCCGAAAACATGGAACGATTTCCCGTCCTTAGTTCTTCCCTCATATCCACAATATCCACTGCTGGCAACGCATTTTTATTCATCCTCTGGCTAAGGGTCAATAATTTATAGACATTTTTCTTGGCTCGCGCAAAAGATTCAAGTGTAGGTGTGGCGCTGCCAAGAATAACCGGACACCCATATGATTTTGCTCTTTCAATGGCGACGTCCCTGGCGTGGTACCTTGGCGTTTCTTCTTGTTTATAACTGGATTCATGCTCTTCATCAATGATGACCAGTCCCAGGTTTTCAAAAGGAGCAAACACGGCTGAACGCGCACCAACCACCACTTTTACTTCTTTACGGTGAATTTTCCGCCATTCATCATATTTTTCACCTACGGATAAACCGCTATGCATGACAGCTACCTGCTCCCCAAATCGTTCCTTAAACCTTTTCACCGTCTGTGGCGTTAAGGAGATTTCAGGTACAAGCATGATAGCTTCTTTCCCTTTTTCGATGACAGAGGCAATTGCCTGTAGATACACTTCTGTCTTCCCGCTGCCGGTTACACCATATAAAAGGAAAACATCATGTTCATCATGATGAATTTTCTCGTGAATGGGCTTCAAGGCAGCTGCTTGTTCAGCAGTTAGTGTAAAGGGAGTGGATTTTTCGAACACACGGTTTTCATATGGATCACGGTATATTTCTTGGTCCATTTCCGAAAAGGCCCCTTTTGACACTAGGGATTTGACGGTACCGCTTGATGTATTTATCAATTCAAGCAATTCTTTTAACTGAATTGGTTCTTGATGTTCAATAAAATAATGAAGGAGTTCCTGTTGTTTTTTTGCATGGCCGGACATGGCTGATGCCATTTCTTTCAGTTCCTTAGGGGAAAGCAAAGATTTAATGACACGGACCGTCTTCTTATTAAGTCGGTTTTTCACATTATATACGAGCTCAAGATTGCCATTTTGCATTTCCTTTTGGAAGAGGGAAGCGTTCTCCCCTTCAATCACGTCTTTCCAAGATATTGAATCATTTTTTCCGAAAAGGTTTTGAATGAAGGGAGGGAGCTGATCCTTTTTATCTTCAGCGACTTTGATCACTTTTTCATACTTTGCTTTCATCGCTGCCGGAAGCATGGCCTGTAGCGCTGAAATTTTAAAACACATCGCCTCTTTGGTCAACCAGTCACCCAACTGAAGCAATTCATCATTAAGGATGGGCTCCAAATCCATTGGTTCTTTTATATAGCGTAATTTCGCAAAGTCGCTTTTAGCTTTTAAGTCTGTGACGAATCCCTGCACCATTCTTGGACCGAATGGGACGATGACTCGCATTCCGGGCTTGATGACTTGGTTCCACTTTTCAGGTATGCGATAGTCGAATTCTCGATCCGTTTGTTTAGCAGGTACATCAACAATGACGGATGCTATATCCATAAGACATCATTCCTTTTGCGTGCGAGATACTTCTGCCAGGATGCTTTTAGCTATATCCGCTTTACTCATTTTTGGAAGTTCTGTCGTACTTCCATCTTTATCGTAAATGGTCACGATGTTCGTATCCGTTCCAAATCCTGCCCCTGCGACGGTAACATTATTGGCAACGATCATATCTGCGTTCTTTTTAACTAATTTTCCTCTGGCGTATTCTTCAACGTTGTTCGTTTCAGCCGCAAAGCCCACCAAGATCTGATGAGTTTTATTTTCACCGAGTTCCTTAAGGATATCCTTTGTCCGTTCAAATTCAATCACATTTTCTCCTGGCTGCTTTTTCATCTTTTGAGCATGATAAATCTTTGGTTTATAGTCCGCCACTGCAGCCGTCATGATTACGACGTCACTGGAATCGAACTGATCGAATACCGCATCATACATATCTGCTGCTGATTCCACTGGTATTACTCTAGCCTTGGAAGGTGGCGTCAAGTTCACTGGGCCAGTAATCAATGTTACCTCAGCGCCCATTTCAATTGCCTGCTCAGCTAGGGCATAACCCATTTTTCCGCTGGAATGATTCGTCACGTAACGCACCGGATCGATTGCTTCACGAGTCGGTCCTGCCGTTATCAAATATTTCTTTCCTTTTAGAGGCTGTTGCTCTGTTTTGCGTTCACCGAAATATCGATTGAGGTGTTCTACGATAGTTTCTGGTTCCTCCAATCGGCCCTTCCCTACATAACCGCAGGCCAAATACCCTTCACCCGGTTCAATGAATTGATATCCAAACGACCGTAGTGTCTCCATATTGTTCTGAACCGCTGGGTGGGCGTACATGTGCACGTTCATTGCCGGCGCAACCCAAACAGGTGCTTCCGTTGCCAGTAGTGTGGTCGTGATCATATCATCCGCGATTCCATTGGCTACCTTGCCAATGACATTCGCTGTAGCTGGAGCCAACAGGATGATATCAGCCCAATCAGCCAAGTCGATATGGGCAATGACTGAAGAATCCTTCTCATCAAAAGTATCTGTGTATACATCATTTCTCGAAAGGGCTTGAAAGGTGAGCGGCGTCACGAATTTACGTGCCGATTCACTCATGATCACTTTAACATGTGCACCTTCCTGAGTTAATTTACTTGTCAGGGCAGCAGCCTTATATACAGCAATCCCGCCGGTGACACAAAGAAGTACTTTTTTATCGATAAGCATGCAAATTTCCCCTAACTATACATTCTATTTTCTTTTAATTATGACGGAAAACCGAAGAAATTTCATTGGAAATGCCCAATAACTTGTGGATTTCCCACACATTCCATATCTTTGCCTGCTTTCATCAATGACTCCGGTACTTTTTTAAAAACCAAAACAAACAGGCCTGACACCTTGGCCGCAGGAAGGAAGCACTTTCCAAATGTAACGCTCCTGTTTGCTTTAGGGTGTCAGGCCCGATAGGTCAAGCTATGTGTTCTTTTAGTTTTCCTCGTAAGAATTATCGTAAGTCAATTTACCGGAATGAATTTCTTCAAGGGCACGACCTACTGATTTATGGGAAACCGGTTTAGTCACAAGGCAATTATCTTTAATTTGCATTTCCCTGGCACGTTTAGCTGCCACTGATACAAGTGAGTATTTTGAATCGATTTTAAGTAATAGAGAATCAATTGATGGATATAACATTATTTATTCCGCCTCCAACATTTTTTTATATAAAACAGCAACTCTTTCCCGACGGCAATGCTCGGCAATTACAATTGCATTAATTCTAGCACATGCGGCATCCACATGATCATTTTCAACAACATAATCATACAGATCCATAAGTTCTATTTCCTCTTTGGCCACTTTCATCCGTCCTTTTATCGCTTCCTCCGTCTCGGTTCCGCGAGTAACGATACGGCTTTCGAGTTCGGTCAAACTCGGAGGAGCAAGGAAAATGAAAAGTCCTTCAGGGAATTTCTCCCGGACCTGTTTAGCTCCTTGAACTTCTATTTCCAGAAATACATCTTTTCCGGAATCGATTGTTTCACGGACATAATCCACGGGTGTTCCATAATAATTACCGACGAACTCAGCATATTCCAGCAATTTCCCTTCTTCGATCAGTGCTTCGAATTCCTCGCGTTTTTTGAAGAAATAGTCCACTCCGTCCACTTCACCATGGCGAGGCAGCCGTGTCGTCATTGAAATTGAATATTCAAATGCCGTTCCTGGCTGAGAAAAAATAGCCTTCCTTACAGTTCCTTTACCAACACCGGACGGACCGGACAAAACGATTAATAAACCTTTTTCTCTCATATTGTTTCAGTTACCCCTCTTCTACGCTGTCATCTCTATCTTGAAGCCGTGCGGCAACCGTTTCCGGTTGAACGGCAGATAAGATAACATGGTCGCTGTCTGTAATTATAACGGCCCTAGTTCTTCTACCATATGTAGCATCTATTAAGGATCCGCGGTCTCGGGCGTCTTGAATGATCCTTTTAATCGGAGCCGATTCAGGGCTCACGATGGATACGATTCGGTTTGCGGAAACGATATTCCCAAAACCAATATTAATGAGCTTTATTGACATTTTTGTCCCCCATTCATATCTATTGTCACCTTGTTAGGTTCATCATAAACCGACTACTCGATATTTTGAACCTGTTCCTTTAATTTTTCAAGCAGACTTTTCATTTCCACCACTTCTTTGGTAATGGCCGAATCATTTGCCTTTGATCCAATCGTATTGACTTCCCTATTCATTTCCTGGACAAGGAAGTCAAGTTTTCTTCCAATTGGTTCACTATGGGTAAGCGTCCTTGAAAATTGCTGTACATGGCTATCGAGTCTGGTCAGTTCTTCATTTATATCACATTTGTCAGCAAAAATGGCCGCTTCTGTCACAATGCGGCTATCTTCAATCAATCCTTCAGTCAGCTCGGCCAGTTTGATTTCCAACCGGGTTTTATATTTTTCGACGACTGAGGGTGCATGCATTTTGACCCCTGCTACAATCTCACCAAACTTATCAAGCTGGCGTTTCATGTCCAAGGCCAGTTCCTGACCTTCCAGATTTCGCATTTTTTTCAGATTTTCCAATGCCCCTGTGACAGCCTTCAATAACAGGGATTCCAAATCGGCAGGAACTGCAGGTACTTCTTCCGTCATGAAAATTGATTCAAGTTGCAGCATATCCTGTAATGTAATGGAACTTTCCAGATTGTATTTTCCCTTAACTTCATCCATCAAACCCACATACTGATCAGCAAGATCCCAATCGATCTTCACCTTTTTGGAAACCAGGCTCTCACCTTCCACTGTAATGAAGATTTCCACCCGTCCCCTTCTTATGTATTGATTCGCCTTCCTCTTCACCTTTTCTTCCAAAACCAAAAGCTGGCGCGGCATACGAATCGTATATTCACAAAAACGATGGTTCACGGTCTTAATTTCGGCAAAAACCTTGACCTGTTGGTTTTCCGCTTCATCTCTTCCATAGCCCGTCATACTGGTAACCATGGTTCCACATCCTATTCAAACATAATGTAGTAATTTGGCCTTTAACATTCATTATATATTAGCTACAGTACGAAAACGTTAGCTCACAAATAAAATACTACAAAAATAAAAAGGCAATAGAGCAAGACTCTACCACCTTAAAGATTATATCATATATCATTGTGCTTTTCTTGCTAAAAAGGTTCCAGCCAGTAAAAAAGTTGGAATGGATGCCATTCCTATTACTAATAGCCAATCCCTTCCCGAAATCGGTACCGTATGAAAGATTGTTTGTAATGGCTGCACATACATGACGGCTATCATCAATAATAGGGAGGACAATACCGCCCCCACTAGATAAAGGTTTCCAAATGGATTTCTCGAGAAGATCGAATGTTCGCTTCGGCAATCGAATACATGTATTAGCTGAGCCAGGACCAAGGTAGCGAACGCAATCGTTTGTGCATAAGCAAGGTTATCCGGATTTGCACGATATACTACATAAAATGCGATCAATGTAGAAATCCCGATCAGGAATCCGCGTGAGATGATCTTCCAGCCAAGCCCTCTTCCAAAAACACCTTCATTAGCATTTCTTGGATTCCTTTTCATTACATCCTCTTCAGCGGCATCCAGGCCCAACGCCATCGCAGGCAGTCCGTCGGTTACAAGGTTCACGAATAAGATCTGGATTGGTATCAACGGTAATGGCAAGGCACATAGCATCGCAAAAAACATGACCAAAATCTCCCCAACATTGGAAGCAAGCAAGTACCGGATGAACTTCCTGATGTTTTCATAAATATTCCTGCCTTCTTTGATGGCCGATTTAATCGTGGCAAAATTATCGTCAACCAATATCAAGGAAGAAGCTTCCTTAGCGACATCAGTCCCCGTGATGCCCATGGATATACCAATATCCGCTGATTTTATCGCAGGAGCATCATTGACACCATCCCCTGTCATTGCAACGACATGTCCTTTATTTTGCAAGGCTTTTACGATTTTCAACTTATGTTCCGGGGAAACGCGGGCAAATACCGAAACACTTTCAACAACTTCCTCAAGTTCCCCGACCTCCATGTCCGCTAATTGCCGACCTTCAAGTACACGGTCTTTCCCTCTTAAAATACCAAGTTCTTTAGCTATTGCCTTTGCGGTTATTACATGGTCGCCAGTAATCATGACAGTTTTGATTCCGGCATCCCTGCATTCTTTAACTGCCTGCTTCACTTCCGGACGTGGGGGATCGATCATGCCCTGCAGTCCCATGAAGGTCAAATTGCGCTCAGCTTCGGTTTCATGAAGTAAAATAGTTCCCTTTGAAAGGGGTTTATAACCAACAGCAATCATTCGAAGTGCCTGCGATGCAAGCCCATTCATGTCCTGTTGCACCCTTTCCTTACTCTCCCTATTTAATATTTCCGACCTTCCTTCCCAAAGAATAGTGTCGGACTGGGCGATCAATACGTCAGGGGCACCTTTTACGATGACGAAATGATTATCTTTATCGTCCTTCACTATAACACTCATCATTTTGCGGCTCGAGTCAAATGGAAACTCCTTGACTATCGTAAACCTCTTAGCCAAGTGCTCCCTCGTCAATCCCGCTTTCATTGCCGCGACCAACATCGCCCCTTCTGTCGGATCACCGTCTAAAATATATTGTTTACCCTTCTCCTTTAACTCAGCTTTGTTACAGAGCATGCCGAATGTAATTATTTGAAGCAAGGCATTATGGTTTTTCGGCGCAACTGAAACTCCCTCTAAAGAGAACTCTCCGACAGGATTATAACCAGTACCGCCGACATCCCAAGTTTTCCCTCCACTCCAAACCTTCGTCACCGTCATTTTGTTTTGTGTTAGTGTACCTGTTTTATCTGAGCAAATCACCGTTGCGCAGCCAAGCGTTTCTACGGCAGGAAGCTTGCGGACAATCGCTTTTTGTTTGATCATACGCTGAACGCCTAAAGACAAGGCTACGGTCACAATGGCTGGCAAGCCTTCCGGAATCGCTGCAACAGCCAAGGATACTCCGGCCAAAAACATCGTATAGAGGTCATGCCCTTGAATGACGCCAGTCAGGACCACGATTACAGTTAATATTAAAGCAGTGACGATCAAAATTTTGCCTAGCTGCTCCAACCGCCGTTGAAGCGGTGTTTCTTTTGTTTCTGCAGTCTGTAGGAGGTCCGCAATCTTGCCCATTGCCGTTTTCATTCCTGTAGCGGTTACGATTCCGACTCCATTTCCTCTTGTTACCATCGTTCCCATAAAAGCCATATTTTCCTGATCACCGATACCTTCGACCTCATTCATCAACGGATCAGAACATTTAACAGCAGGAAGTGACTCGCCGGTAAGTGCAGACTCTTCTATTTCAAGGCTTGAATGGTCGATGATCCGTAAATCGGCACCAATTCGGTCACCGCTAGAGAACTTCAGGATATCCCCTACAACGACTTCTCTCGAAGGGATTTTCAGCCATTGGCCATCCCGAAGTACGTTAACTTGCGGCGCTGCCATTTCCTTTAGCGCATCCAGGGATTTTTCAGCTTTCCGTTCTTGAAAAAAACCAAGTAATCCATTCAAAAAAACAATCGCCATAATGGCAATCGCATCGATATATTCACCCAATATCCCTGAGACCAATGTCGCGGCAAGTAAAACTATGACCATGAAATCTTTGAATTGGGCGAAAAATAAAAGAATGGCAGACTGTTTTTCTCCTTCCTTCAATTCGTTAAAGCCGTGCCTACGCAGCCTGTCCTTTACTTCATCATCGTCCAAACCGTGTGTAACGTTTGTTTGAAGCGCTTTCTCCATTTCTTGATTATTCATTTCCTTGAACTCCATCAAGTATCACACATCCCTTTGAATAGAATGAAATAGGCTCCTGTATACATATCAACAGGCGCTCTTTGCTTTACTCATCCAACACCTGCCTGCTTACCGATACATAAAACAACCTGCTCTTCTTCCATGATTATTCAGACTCGTCCAAAATAATGCTATAATTAAACAGAATTGCGGAAAGAAGAACGATCCGGATAATATAATGAATGAACGACCGCTAATCATGATGAATGGACAAAATTTGCAATTAATCTCAGGAACCTAAAATAAGCAGCCATTCAATATACCTGAACTGCAACTCCAGCTTTACACCCAGTTCGCTAAAAATTTATGATACAGCTAAAATGGGCAGCCCTGATGAATTGATAACGCCTAGCAAAATGAGTATCTTAGAAAATCTTATGTAAAGGAAGTAAAAATAGAATGTCATTTGATGGATTATTTACGAAAGCGATGACGGAAGAAATCGCTTCTTTATTAAAAGGTGGACGAATCAATAAGGTCCATCAACCTTATAAAAATGAAGTAATACTGGTTGTTCGTGCTGGAGGTAAGAACCATAAGCTCTTATTATCAGCACACCCAAGTTATTCAAGGGTGCAATTGACCGAGGAAAGTTACGAAAACCCCAAAGAAGCACCCATGTTCTGTATGCTTCTCAGGAAGCACCTCGAAGGCTATACGATAGAAGATATTTATCAATATGAACTTGATAGGATGATCATTTTTGAAGTGAAGGGCCGCAATGAGCTCGGTGATGTCTCGCAAAAGCAGTTAATCATCGAAATCATGGGGCGTCACAGCAACATTGTTTTAGTCGATAAAGAACGGAATATGATTTTGGACAGCATTAAGCATGTTTCGCATGCCGTTAACAGTTATCGGGCGATATTGCCCGGCCAGGAATATAAGGCTCCGCCCGCACAAGAAAAGAATAATCCCTTCGAGGCTACCGAGGACGATATCAGGAAGAATATTGACTTCAATTCAGGAAAGCTGGATCGACAGCTTGTTGCCCATTTTTCAGGAGTTTCACCATTAGTTGCAAAGGAAGCTGTCTACCGGGCTGGACTTGCCAACAGCACGACCCTTCCATCAGCTTTTTTAAGGATTATCCAAGAAATCTCGGAACAGAACTATGCTGCGACAATCAAACAAGATGGAAATAAAGAAGTTTTTTATATGCTTTCACTAGAGCATCTGACTGGGAATCAACGTACGTTTTCTTCATTGAGCGAGATGCTCGACCGCTATTACTTCGGAAAGGCAGAAAGAGATCGGGTTAAGCAAAAGAGCCAGGATGTAGAACGTTTCATTACTAATGAAATCGAAAAGAACTCAAAAAAAATCGGGAAGCTCGAACGTACATTAAAAGATACGGAACGCGGAGAACAGTATCAATTGTTCGGTGAGCTGCTTACAGCTAATTTATATCAAATGAAAAAAGGCATGAAGGAAATAGAAGTAGTCAATTATTATGATGAAGAACAAAGTATGGTCACCATCCCGCTTGACCCATTAAAATATCCATCAGATAATGCACAAAAGTACTTCTCCAGATACCAAAAGTCCAAAAATGCAGTCGGAGTAGTCCAAGAACAAATCGAAAAAACAAAATTGGAATTGGCCTACTTTGAAGCTTTGCATCAGCAGCTCCAATCAGCTTCACCCAGAGATATAGAGGAGATTCGCGAAGAACTTCAGGAAGAAGGATACATTAGGCAAAAAAAGAAAAAAGGCATGAAAAAGCCTGCAAATGCAAAACCGCAACTTGAAACATATTATGCTACAGATGGAGATCTCATTTTTGTCGGGAAGAATAATAAACAAAATGATTATCTAACGAATAAGTTTGCACGTCGTGATGAAATATGGCTTCATACCAAAGATATACCTGGCTCACATGTCGTTATCCGAAATGAATCGCCAAGTGAAAAAACGATAAAAGAGGCAGCCGTATTAGCAGCTTTCTTCAGCAAAGCAAAGCAATCGAGCTCAGTCCCCGTTGACTTCACACAAGTTCGCCATGTTAAGAAACCGAATGGTTCTAAGCCCGGGTTCGTGATCTACGACCAGCAGCAGACCGTATATATTACACCGGATGCCGATACCGTCATACGCTTAAAGGAAACGGTAAAGGAATAAATAGTAAAAAAATAGAGGTGATCCAATCCTATTGATTGGGCCACCTCTATTTTCATGCTGAAATCCAAGCCGTATCAGCCGGATTTTCCCGCCATTTTTTTAGCTTTTCCAATTCTTCTGCTGTGATGTACCCTTTTTCATTAGCGACTTTTATCAAAGTCGAGTAGTCACTCAACGAATGGTTAATAATGCCCTCAGATTCGAATTTTTCTTTTCCCTTTTCCAATTCGTAAGTAAAGATCGAAACGACTCCTAGAACATCACAGCCAGCTTGTTTCAGCGCGTTAACAGCAGTAATCACACTTCCGCCAGTTGAAATCAAGTCTTCCACAACCACCACTTTTTGTCCTGGAACTGCGCGGCCTTCGATTTGATTGCCCTTTCCGTGCTCCTTGGCTTTGGATCGAACATAGCACATCGGTGCATTTAATTTTTCACTCACCCAAGCTGCATGCGGAATGCCGGCAGTTGCTGTGCCTGCAATCAGTTCAGCCTCAGGGAAATGCTGTTCAATCAATCCTTTCAATCCTTCCGCTATTTCATTGCGAACCTCTGGGTACGAAAGGGTTAAACGGTTGTCACAATAAATGGGTGATTGAATTCCAGATGCCCAAGTAAAGGGGTCATTCGGCTGTAGGTACACTGCTTTTATTTCCAATAGATGTTCAGCTATCTTATTATTTAACATGATATTCCCTCCCAAGCTGCTTTCATATCCAAATACGCCCTTAATGGATTTGCCGCCCCCGTTATGGCTCTCCCTACAACGATGGCATCCGCTCCAAAATCCCTAGCCTGTTCAGGCGTGGCAATTCTCTTTTGATCATGCGTCTGTCCACCTGCACTTCGGATTCCAGGTGTGACCGTTAAGAATTCATGACCGATGCGTTCATGTATGTTCTTTACTTCATGGGTGGAACAGACGACGCCATCCAATCCTGCCTGTTTAGTAAGTTTTGCATACTGGAGGACCGAATCCTCTAGAGATCCGGCAATGTTTTGCTCTACATTCATTTGTTCTTGTGACGTGCTCGTCAGTTGGGTAACCCCTATACATAATGGACGTTTTTTCCCGGCGGACGTTCCCTTATCCAGACCTTCCATGGCTGCTTCCATCATCTTTTGTCCACCAGCAGCATGTACATTGACCATGTCAGCACCTAAAGTTGCCAATCCTGTCATGGCCATTTTGACCGTATTCGGAATATCATGAAGCTTCAAGTCCAAAAACACATCATGTCCTTGCTCTTTTACGAAAGATATTATTGATGGTCCATTCTGATAAAATAATTCCATCCCCACTTTTACAGCCAGTTTTTCCGAATGGAACTGTTTTAGGAATTCTTCTGTTTGAATGAGGTCAGGGAAATCAAGAGCGATGATTAGTGACTGTTTCATTTTGCTTCCAGCTCCTTCCGGTACATTCTGAAATATGGTCAAATCCCAGCTCATCCAACAATTTCGGTAATTCTTCGATGATGGTCGGGCATACAAAGGGATCCACGAAGTTCGCGGTTCCCACCGCAACAGCACTGGCACCCGCATAGAAAAATTCAATGACGTCTTCCGCTGTAGCGATGCCGCCCATTCCGATTATTGGAATAGACACTTGCTGGCTTACCTCATAAATCATCCGGAGAGCAACAGGTTTTATTGCAGGACCAGATAATCCACCCGTTCTGTTAGAAAGGATCGGTCTGCCAGTTTTTAAATCCAATCGCATGCCGACTAATGTATTTATCATTGTCAACCCGTCGGCCCCGCCATCTTCTACTGCTTTGGCCATTTCCACAATATTACTGACATTTGGTGAAAGCTTCACATATACAGGGACCGAAGATACTTCCTTGACCGCCTTGGTTACCTCTTTGGCAACTTCCGGAACCGTACCGAAAGCTATGCCACCTTCTTTTACATTCGGACAAGAGATATTCAATTCGAGTGCTTTTACATTCCCCACCTTACTTATATCACTTGCAACCTTTACATAGTCAGCTACTTGCGAACCCGCAACGTTGGCGATGATGGGAACATCATACCCACTTAGCCAGGCCAGTTCTTCACTGATGACCTTTTCTAGACCTGGATTCTGCAGTCCGATGGCGTTCAGCATTCCCGAAGAAGTTTCTGCAACACGCGGAGTCGGGTTACCGAACCTCGGCTCAGGAGTGGTCGCTTTGATCATGATCGCCCCAAGAATATCCAAGTCGAAAAATTGACTGTATTCACGGCCGAATCCAAAGCAACCAGATGCTGGCATGACCGGGTTTTTCAAGTGTAATCCTGGTAATTCAACTGAAAGCCTGCTCATAATACCACCTCTCCTGCCCGGAATACGGGTCCATCGCTGCATACCTTTTTATAACTGAAACCAGTTGGATCATCCCCTGTATGACACACGCAGGCAAAGCATGCACCGATGCCGCATCCCATCCTTTCCTCGAGGGACAGGTAAAGCTTTTTCTCACGATAGCCCGCTTCCAACGCTCTTAACATTGGTGTAGGCCCGCATGAAAAGATCGTTGCAAACTCTTGCTCCAGGTTGTCTATTACAGTCGTAACAAATCCTTTTGTCCCATATGAACCATCCACCGTGGCAATATAGGTATCACCTAACTCACTGAATTCTTTTTCGTAAAAGATGGCTGACTTGGTCTGGAAGCCTAATACATGGATTACCCTAACACCTTTCGCAACCAACATCTGTGATAATTGATACAGGGGCGGGACACCAATCCCGCCACCAACCAATAATGCCGTTTCGCCCTGTTTGGCCTCATGAACGGGAAATCCGTTGCCAAGGGGTCCAAGGATATCGACCGCTTCCGCCTCTTTACGCTGTGATAACAGCGTCGTTCCTTTACCTTCAGCCCGGTATATCATCGTGAACTGTTTTTCACTGTTGTTGTAAGAAGAAATTGAAATCGGGCGTCTTAACAATGGCTCAGTGCCTTCTGTTGTCTTGACTTGGACAAACTGGCCTGGTTGATTCATCTCTGAAACCAATTCACCTTGCAGAGTAAGTTCAAAGATGGATGGGGCCAGTTCCTTATGATTTAACACCTTCATTCTTTCCTTCTTGATCATATATAGCTCACCTCACGACTTTTTTCCGTTTTTCCCATTGCTTCTGCCGAGAAGGTCATGGATTCTATCACTCTTAAAATAGCTTCTGCCGTATCAAGTGATGTTAAGCATGTCACTCCATTTTCAACCGATTCACGTCGGATTCTGAAACCATCCCGGGCAGGCTGCTTACCTTTTGTCAAAGTATTTATGACAAATTGTGCTTCCCCGTTCCGGATAACATCCAGTAAGTTTGTACCTTCTTCGCCAATTTTACCGACAATCGCAGTCGGGATGCCGGATTGCTCCAATAGGGCAGCAGTTCCGCTGGTGGCTATCAGCTTGAAACCGATATTATGGAAACGTCTTGCTAAAAGTAGCGCTTCTTGCTTATCTTTATCCGATATCGTCAATAACACCGAACCATGCCCCTTAATTTTGAAACCGGAAGCGACAAGCCCTTTATATAAAGCCTTTTCAAGGGTGCTATCTTTCCCCATAACTTCACCAGTCGATTTCATTTCAGGTCCGAGTGAGATGTCCACTCCTCTTAATTTTGCAAAAGAGAAGACCGGCACTTTCACATAAACCCCAGTTTGTTCTGGCACTAACCCCGATTTGTAACCTTGGCTTTCAAGTGTGTTGCCCAAGATGACCTTCGTGGCTAAGTTAGCCATCGGCACATTCGTAATTTTACTTAAGAATGGAACGGTTCGGCTGGAACGTGGATTCACTTCAATCACATACACTTCTTCATTGCTGATGACATATTGAATGTTCAAGAGACCAATTATATTCAAGCCTTTTGCCAATCGGGTCGTGTAATCGATGATTACTTCTTTTTGTTTTTCCGTTAAATTTTGAGGCGGATAGACTGCAATCGAATCACCTGAATGGACACCGGCACGTTCGATATGCTCCATGATTCCAGGGATAACGACCGTTTCACCATCGGAAATTCCATCGACTTCGATTTCCTTACCCGTTAAGTAGCGGTCTATCAGGACAGGATGATCCGGATTTATTTTAACGGCATTTTTCATGTAATGAAGCAATTCTTCTTGTTTATAGACGATTTCCATCGCTCTTCCTCCGAGAACATACGATGGCCTTACTAAAACCGGGTAACCAATATCTTCAGCTATGATGATCGCTTCATCAACCGATGTTGCGGTTTTACCCTTTGGCTGCGGAATGCCTAAATCCTTAAGTGCTCTTTCGAATTTATTGCGATTTTCCGCCCTATCCAGGTCTTCAAGTGAAGTACCAAGGATCTTCACTCCTCTTTCAACAAGACCATCTGCAAGGTTGATTGCTGTCTGTCCACCAAACTGGACGATGACCCCTTCCGGTTTTTCCAAATCGATGACATGCATGACATCTTCAATAGTCAATGGTTCGAAATAAAGTTTGTCGGAGATACTGAAATCCGTCGAAACTGTTTCAGGATTGTTGTTAATGATGATCGCTTCATATCCCGCTTCTTTAATGGCCCATACCGAATGTACGGTCGCATAATCAAACTCTACTCCTTGCCCTATCCTAATTGGGCCTGATCCCAGAACAATGACACTTTTCTTGTCAGTAACGATGGATTCATTCTCATCTTCATATGTCCCATAAAAATACGGTGTTTCCGATTCGAACTCGGCAGCACATGTATCAACCATTTTGTAAACAGGGATGATTCCTTGCTTTTTCCGGTACTCATAGACATCAATTTCGGGAACTTCCCATATTTCTGCAATCGTTTTGTCAGAAAACCCTAGTTCTTTAGCCTTTTGCAATACTTCACAATCAAAAGAATGTTCTTTAAGCTGCTTTTCAAAATCGATTATCTTTTTCAACTTATGCAAGAAGAATAAATCGATCTGGCTCCATTCGTGGATGGTTTCGATCGTTTTCCCCCTTCTTAACGCTTCACCGATATAGAATAACCGTTCATCTCCAGCTTTTCGGATTCGTTTCTCTATTTTCCCATCCTCAAACTCGTCATTCAAATTAAGATGGTATATACCCGCTTCAAGGGAACGGACAGCTTTTAAGATTGATTCCTCGAATGTACGGCCGATTGCCATGACTTCTCCGGTCGCTTTCATTTGGGTCCCGAGCCTACGGTTGGCGCTTTCGAACTTATCGAAAGGCCAGCGTGGAATTTTCGTAACGACATAGTCCAGTGCCGGTTCAAAGCTGGCATACGTTTTGCCAGTGACAGGGTTCATCATTTCATCAAGCGTCAAACCAACGGCTATTTTTGCTGCAAGTTTTGCAATTGGATATCCTGTTGCTTTTGAAGCAAGTGCCGACGAACGGCTGACCCTTGGGTTCACTTCAATGACATAATATTGATAGCTGTTTGGATCTAGCGCAAGCTGAACATTACATCCACCTTCAATTTTCAAGGCACGGATAATCTTCAAAGAGGTATTTCTAAGCATTTGATACTCTCTGTCACTTAATGTTTGGCTTGGTGCAGCAACTATTGAATCGCCTGTATGGACACCGACAGGATCGAAGTTTTCCATATTACAAACGACTATTGCATTATCATTGGAATCACGCATCACTTCATATTCCACTTCTTTGAAACCGGCAATGCTCTTCTCAAGCAGACATTGGTGAACCGGGCTGCTTTTCAGGCCACCCTCAACAATCTCTATCAGCTGCTCTTCGTTATCACAAATCCCACCGCCTGTTCCACCAAGCGTGAAGGCTGGACGAACAATGACCGGGTAGCCGACTCGTTCAACAAATGTATAAGCCTCTTCCAAGTTATGAATAATGTCGCTGTCAGGTACTGGTTCCCCTAAATCGTTCATTAGCGTACGGAAAAGGTCACGGTCTTCCGCTTGTTGGATAGCTGAAAGTTTGGTCCCAAGAATCTGCACATTGCATTCTTCTAGGATTCCTGCTTCGGCAAGCTCGACTGCCATGTTCAAGCCAGTCTGTCCGCCCAAGGTAGGTAACAGTGCATCCGGGCGCTCTTTACGAATGATTTTGCTGACAAATTCCAATGTGATCGGTTCGATATAAACCGCGTCAGCCATTTCACTGTCTGTCATGATGGTAGCAGGGTTAGAGTTAATCAGGATCACTCGATACCCCTCTTCTTTTAAGGCTATACACGCTTGGGTTCCTGCATAATCGAACTCGGCGGCCTGTCCGATGACGATCGGACCGGAACCAATTACTAGGATGCTTTTTATATCAGTGCGTTTTGGCATGTTTTTTCCCCCTTGTTGGTTGCAGCTTCAATCATTTGTAAGAATTCATTGAATAAGTAGTTGGCATCTTCCGGCCCCGGTGATGCTTCCGGGTGATATTGTACGGTGAAAGCCGGATACTTTTTATGGCGCAAACCTTCAATCGTATCGTCATTTAATGCTGTATGTGTCACAATAAGATCTGTACTTTCAATGGAAAGCTCTTCAACTGTATATCCATGATTTTGAGATGTGATGGATACCTTTCCGGTACGAAGGTCCTTAACCGGATGATTAGAACCTCGATGGCCGAATTTTAATTTTTCTGTATCCGCCCCGTTTGCAAGTGCAAATAATTGATGTCCTAAACAGATTCCGAATAACGGCACTTGCGTTTGGATTGTGCGGATCATTTCAAGCGTCTCATGAACACTTTTCGGATCTCCAGGACCGTTCGAAAGCATCACGCCATCCGGATGATATTGCATCACTTCTTCGGCCGTGACGTTATAAGGCACAACCACGACATCACAGCCGCGTTTCGTCAACTCACGTAAAATCCCATGCTTCATACCATAGTCTACAAGAACTACCCGCGGGCCTCTGCCCGGGCTGGAATAAGGTGCTTTTGTTGAAACCTGTTTCACTTGATTAGAAGGAATCACCGTTGCTTTCAACTGGGAAACCACTTCTTTTGCATCTTTATTGATATTGCAGAGCGCCCCTTTAAGTGCACCTGATTTCCTGATGATTCTTGTCAGCTTTCTCGTATCGATTCCGCTTATTCCAGGTATGTTCTTCATTTTCAGATATTCATCAAGTGATAATTGGTTTCGCCAGTTGGAAGGAAGTTCTGCTGTTTCCTTAACGACAAATCCTGATATCGCTGGATTGATGGATTCAAAATCATCCCGGTTTATCCCGTAGTTCCCGATTAATGGATACGTAAGTGTAACGATTTGACCGCAATAGGATGGATCGGAAAGAATCTCCTGGTACCCCGTCATTCCTGTATTAAAAACGACTTCACCTATTTTTTCTACGTCCCCTCCGAATGCTTCCCCAAGGAATACTGTCCCGTCTTCTAAAATTAGCTGTCTTTTCATCCTTGAACACGTCCTTTTTCCCAAGCTATTTTTCCTTCTGCGATCGTCATGACTGGCCAGCCATAACATTTCTTTTCATTAAAAGGTGTATTTTTTCCTTTTGAAGCAAACTCTTCAGTATTAATTTCTTTTTCCGTTTCCAAATCGATGAGCACGATATCCGCAGCAGTACCTTCCTTTAGCTCTCCATAAGGAAGGGAGAAACTTTCAGATGGTTTGATTGTCATGAAATCGATCAATTGCTTTAATGTTATGATGCCCTTTTTAACCAATTCGGTGTAAAGCAGCGGGAAGGCCGTTTCCAAACCTACTATTCCGAAAGGAGCCAGCTGCATTCCCTGCGCTTTTTCCTCTGCCGTATGCGGGGCATGGTCTGTTGCTATAAAATCAATGGTTCCGTCAAGCAGTCCTTCTATCAACGCATCCCTATCTTCACGGCCCCTTAATGGCGGGTTCATTTTATAATTCGGATCAAGTCCCGGTATATCATCTTCACACAATAATAAGTGATGCGGAGTAACTTCGGCTGTGACGCGGATACCGGCGCGTTTGGCATCCCTTACCGTCCTTACCGATTCCTTCGTGGATATATGGCAAACGTGATAATGGCAGTCCGCCGCTTCCGCAAGGAGGATATCCCGGGCAATATGCACAGCTTCACATACGGACGGAATTCCATTGATCCCCTGTTCTTTTGAGAATCTTCCTTCATGGACGGAGCCTTTATTGATTAAGCTATTGTCTTCACAATGGGCAACAATGGCCATATCTTGAGCAGCTGCCCGTTTCATCGCTTCCAGCATCATCCCAGCTTCTTGAATTCCTACGCCATCGTCCGTAAAGGCGAAAGCACCCGTTTGTTTTAGCGAAGTAAAGTCGGTCAACTCCTTGCCTGCTTCCCTAATCGTTATGGATGCATATGGAAGTACCCTGACATGAGCCGTTTCTTCAATTTTCCTGTTAAGCGCTTCAAGGTTCTCCACTGTATCAGGAACTGGCCTTGTATTAGGCATCGCCGCTACCGTAGTGAAACCGCCTCTTGCCGCTGCAAGTGTTCCACTTGCGATTGTTTCTTTATGTTCACCGCCCGGTTCGCGTAAATGGACATGCAGGTCAACAAAACCTGATGTAATAAGTAACCCTTCAGCGTCAACTACTTTACAATTTTCCGTCGCCAAGTTCTCGCCGATTTTTGTAATGACCTTGCCTTCTATTTCAATGTCCGCTTTTTTGAATGAGTTTTGATTATCTAGCAATACTCCATTTTTGATTACTGTTTTCATGAATGTTTCCCCCTTCGGATTGTTCAAGCACATTTTTTAATACGGCCATTCTAATGAACACGCCATTTTCCATTTGTTTAAAAATTCTTGAGCGGCTGCATTCGACTAAATCACTGTCTATTTCAACACCGCGGTTTATTGGTGCAGGATGCATGATGATCGCATCCGGTTTCATATTCTTTTCACGTTGTTTGGTCAGGCCAAAACTTTCCAGATAATCTCCATTTGCCTGATCGTATTTTTCAATATGCCTTTCATGCTGTATTCTGAGCAGCATGACCACATCCGATGTAGCTACCGCATGATCGATGTCTTCATACCTTCCTAAACTGTTTGTTCTGTCAAACCATTCAGGCGGACCCGAAAATACGACATTCGCTCCTAAACGAGTTAATGCTTCTGCATTCGATTTCGCAACCCGACTATGCCTTACATCACCGATTATTGCAATCTTCAGACCTTTGAAATTTTTAAACTCTTGTTTTATCGTTAATAAGTCTAGTAATGATTGGGTTGGATGATTTCCGCAGCCATCCCCTGCATTGATTATTGGAATCCCGATCTTTTCATTCAATTCGTCAAAATAATTATCCTGTTCATGACGGATGATCAAGGCATTGACACCTATTGCTTCAAGCGTTTTAACTGTGTCATATAAGGTTTCCCCTTTTAACACGGATGATGTACCGGCATCAAAAGGAATGACCTCCAGTCCTAGTTTTCTTTCAGCCATTTCAAAGCTTGATTTTGTTCGTGTACTTGGTTCAAAGAACAGATTGGCAACAGTGGTAAGCTGTTTAGGATTCCAGCTCGATCCGTTGGCAAATCCCTCTGCCTCATGTAAAATTCTTTCAATTTCAGTTATAGTCAATTCATTCATGGTCAATAAATTTTTCATCGATCCTGCTCCTTTCACATTTGTGATGCGGGGCATAAAAAACACCCCGCCATTAAGGACAGGGTGTAGGTCATAAAGATTATGAGGACACGGAATGGTTTACACTTTATCCCGTTCTCATTTTCTTTACAGCAACACCCTTTCAAGCCTCTCTGGACTTCTTTTAAAAGGTGATTTATTGTTTTGATGCAGTATCTTATTTTTCAAATATATCTCCGGATATTTTTTCCCGGTCCGGAAGAATCAAGTTAAGAAGGATTCCGACGATGGCTGAAAGTGCCATTCCGGAAAGCGATACCGTTTCCGATAGTTGTACGAACGCTCCTCCGATTCCTAACACCAGGATGACTGAAGCTATCATCAGGTTTCTTTTCTTGTCAAAATCGACCTTATTATCAATCAGCATCCTCAATCCACTTGATGCGATGATACCGAAGAGTAAGATGGAAATGCCACCCATCACAGCTGTAGGTATCGAGCTGATGACTGCTGAAATCTTCCCGTTAAAACCAAAGATGATTGCAGTGAATGCTGCCCCTCCGATGATATAAACACTGTACGCCTTTGTCATAGTCAGGACCCCAATATTTTCACCATATGAAGTCAGCGGCGGCCCACCGATGAAGGAACCAATCATGATTCCTGCTCCATCTCCTAAAATCGAGCGATGCAAACCTGGCTTTTCCAAAAAGTTTCTGCCGACTACTTTGCTCAGTACCATCTGGTGTCCGATATGTTCTGACAAAGTTACGATGGCGACTGGTACCATGATGGCAATGACCTCCCATGAGAAGGACGGTGTATAGGTTACATATGGAAACATGAATTCAGGCATTTCCCACCATTGTGCTGACTTGATCGGTTCATAATCTATTATTCCTGCAACAGCCGAACAGCCGTAGCCCACTATGATTCCCATTAATATGGGGATCAAGTTAATGAATCCCTTAAAGAACACGTTGCAGATGATAGTTACCGCTAAAGTGATCAGTGCAATAACTATATATGTGACGCTGTATTTATCTTGTGGATCATACATTGCCATGTCCACCGCAGTTCCTGCAAGGCTTAATCCGATTACGATAATCACCGGACCCACCACAACCGGAGGAAGTATATTCATTAGCCAGCGCAATCCGACTTTTTGGATAATCAAAGCTACTATCCCATATATGAACCCTGCTGCAAAACAGCCGATCATGGCCGCTTCCGGACCTCCTAAGGCCTTTGCCGCGATAATTGGAGTAATGAAAGCGAAAGATGAACCGAGATATGCTGGTATCTGACCTTTGGTTATCAATAAGTATGAAAGTGTGCCCAATCCGCTTGAAACCAGTGCTACCGCCGGGCTTAATCCTACCAAGAATGGCACCAACACCGTTGCACCGAACATGGCGAACAAATGCTGGATGCTTAACGTAATCCACTGGCCAGCCTTTGGCACGTCCTCGACATCCAATACTATATCCCTTTTTGTTTCTTCCATTTCCGTATCCCCCTCATGAAAATTCCATCAAAACTGTAAAAACCCTCTTTGCGGTATACAAAGAGGGTTTCTCAGAAGGTGAATGCCTATTCATAGGCACAGCTCTCCCGATTGACTCCCCTTTGCCAGCCTCTCTGGACTGTCTTTAAAAGGGTAATATGAAATTTTCATGTTGTTTAGTTTTCTAATATAGTAACTTGATCTACTTCATCAACTTCTGTTAAAGTAACTGTAATTTTTTCAGATTGGGAGGTCGGAACGTTTTTGCCGACGAAATCCGCGCGAATCGGTAATTCCCTATGTCCCCTATCTACTAATACGGCGAGCTGGATCTGCGAAGGTCTTCCCAAGTCCACCAGAGCATCCATTGCCGCTCTAACGGTTCTGCCTGTGAAAAGAACATCATCCACTAAAATCACTTTCTTGTCAGTGATATTGACCGGAATGTCTGAGCCTTTTACGATAGGTTCCCCATCATTGGTCTTTTTCGAAAGATCATCGCGATAAAGTGTAATATCCAGTTCACCCAGTTCTATTTCCTTGCCTTCTATTTGATTGATGCGCTTTGCAAGTCGGTCAGCGAGGAAAATCCCGCGTGTACGTATCCCGATTAAGACGCAATCTTCAATCCCCTTATTTTTCTCAATAATTTCATGGGCAATTCTCGTCAAGGCTCTGCTAATGGCCTGCTCATCAAGTACTATGGCTTTCTCATTCAACACGTCGGCCACCCCGATTCCATTTTTCTGATAGGTCAATTTCAACAAAAAATCCTCATGCCAAGAAGGCATGAGGATTTTATCGCCATGGGCAGAATTATCCCACTTTGCGTATCCGTTTCCTTCTCAGTCTCTCTGAACTGTGTTAAAGGTTCTTATTAAGTTGTTATTATAATATATCAAAAAAACGAATTTGTCAATCCTTACTTCTACGCAATTGATTAATTAGATTTTCAAACTCTTCCGGAATCGGAGCTTCGAATTCCATATACTCATTTGTACGTGGATGAATGAAACCTAGAAGACCGGCGTGCAACGCTTGTCCATCTAATTTCAAGGTCTTTTTCGGACCATATTTCGGATCCCCCGCTAGTGGGAAGCCAATGTATTTCATGTGAACACGGATTTGATGTGTCCTTCCTGTTTCAAGCTGGCATTCCACCAAAGTGAAAGCTTTGAAGCGTTCGATGACACGGAAATGCGTGACAGCATTTTTGGAATTCGAATCTGTGACAGTCATGCTTTGGCGATCTTTTTTATCGCGGCCGATCGGTGCATCGATCGTTCCGAAGTCATGAGGGATCACACCATGAACTACAGCTTGATACTTACGGGTAACCGTTTTATCAACAAGCTGCTGTACCAGTTTTTCATGTGCCATATCATTTTTGGCAACCATTAATAGCCCTGAAGTATCTTTGTCGATCCGATGGACGATTCCAGGTCGCATGACACCGTTGATTCCAGAAAGATCCTTGCAGTGAGCCATCAATCCATTTACAAGCGTGCCAGATACATGTCCCGGTGCCGGATGGACGACCATACCGCTCGGTTTATTAACCACGAGTACATCTGCATCTTCATAATATATATCCAAATTCATTTCCTCTGCTACCGCATCCAATTCCTCAAGTTCAGGAATCGTCACTTCGATTGTATCGCCAGGAATAGCTTTGTAATTCGTCTTTATCGCCGTGCCATTTACCAAAACATGATCATCCTTAATCCATTGCTGGACCTGAGTACGTGACCATTCTTCATTCAAAGTGGAAAGAGCCTTATCAATCCTAACTCCTTTTAGCGTTTCATCGATGCTGTATAACCTTTTATCCATTATCTTTCTCCTTAGCGTTTTTTTCTTCTAAAAACATATGAATCACGAGCAGTCCGACACCAATTGAAAGCGCAGCATCAGCAACATTAAATACCGGGAAACTGTAGCTGAAAATATAGGTATGAACGAAATCCACTACTTCCTGACGAGCAACACGATCGATGAAATTACCAATCGCACCGCCTAGCATGAGAGCAAGTGCAACTCCAAGCAAAATGCTTTCCTTCGCCATTTTCTGAATATAATAGACAAGTCCAATAATGACAGCGATGGTGATGATGTAGAAAAACCACATTTGACCTTGTAGAATTCCCCATGCTGCCCCACGATTACGATGCGAGGTGATATATAGAAGGTTTTCAATAATTTCAATGCTTTCTCCGTACTCCATTTTTTTCACAATCATCCATTTTGTCAGCTGATCGAGAGCTATGACCAAAAGGGCAATCAAATAATAAAACACATTTTTTCCCCCAAACTAATCAAATCTTCACTTTTGAATTGTAGCATAAACTAGAAATAATGACTAATCCGAAAAACAGAAGTATGCTAACTGTACCTGAAGAATATAGGGAAGATTGAATAAAGTCCAAATTCCCTATTGAGGTTTCAGCTTTCATTCCCATAAAAAAGCCGGCCCCTCATGAAGGGACCGGCTTTTTTGTGGGAATTATTGATTCACGTAATGCTCTTTCACGACTGTAGCGCAACGCGGGCAAAGTGTTGGATGTTCTTCCACTTGACCAACTTCCTTCGAAACATTCCAGCAACGTTCACACGTTTCACCTTCTGCTTTTGTAACAAGGATCGCTATATCCTCAAGTTTAACCGCTTCTGCTGGGGCACTTGCCACATCGCCAGCGATTTCGAATTCGGATACGATGAATAGCTGTTCAAAGCTTTCCTTGATGCCATCAAGCAGATTCTTCGTTTCTTCATTAACATATACCATCACTTTAGCGTTCAGTGATTTTCCAATGACCTTCTGGTTACGGGCTTCTTCTAATGCTTTCAGAACATTATCACGGACATCCATGAAAGCCGTCCATTTTTCTTCAATGACTTCAGCATCATCAATGGAAATTTCTTCAGGCATCAATGTCAACTGTACACTTTCTTCCGTTACACCAGGAATGAACGCCCATACTTCATCAGCTGTATGAGAGAGGATCGGTGACACCAATTTCGTTAAGCTGACCAATGATTCGTAAAGGACAGTTTGAATGGCCAAACGCTCTTTACCATTTGGTGCTTCACAATAAAGAATGTCTTTTGCATAATCAAGGTAGAACGAACTTAAATCCTGTGTACAGAAATTATTGACCATATTATAAATTGTAGCAAACTCATAATTTTCATAACTTAGCTTCGACTGTTTGATCAGTTTATTCAATTTAACTAGCATGTATCGATCGACTTCAGGCAATTCTTGGACTGAAACTTTATCGGTTTTTGGATTAAATCCATCCAAGTTACCTAACAGGAAGCGGAATGTATTACGAATTTTACGGTAAACTTCTGAAACTTGTTTTAAAATAGGATCGGAAACCCTGACATCCGATTGGTAATCCACCGAAGCTACCCAAAGGCGTAAGATATCTGCACCAAGTTGGTTCATGACCTTGGACGGCAGTACAACGTTACCAATCGACTTACTCATTTTTCGGCCTTCGCCATCCAATGCGAACCCGTGGCTAAGCACACCTTTATATGGTGCTTTTCCTGTAACCGCAACACTTGTTGAAAGTGATGAGTTAAACCAGCCGCGGTATTGATCGGACCCTTCTAAATAAAGGTCAGCAGGGCGCTGCAAGTCGTCTCTTTCTTCAAGTACCGCTTGATGAGAAGAACCGGAATCGAACCATACGTCCATGATATCCGTTTCTTTCGTGAAGATACCATTCGGGCTGCCTTCATGTGTATAGCCTTCAGGCAGAAGATCTTTCGCTTCACGCTCAAACCAGATGTTTGAACCGTGTTCGCGGAATAGGTTTGAAATATGGTTGATGGTTTCATCCGTAATGATCGGCTCGCCATTTTCTGCATAAAACACTGGAATTGGCACGCCCCAAGCGCGTTGGCGAGAAATACACCAATCCCCGCGGTCACGGACCATATTGAATAGGCGCGTTTCGCCCCAAGCCGGTACCCATTTGGTTTCTTCAATCGCTTCCAGAAGATCACTGCGGAAGTCTTTGATTGACGCGAACCATTGTGCTGTTGCACGGAAGATCGTTGGCTTCTTCGTCCGCCAGTCATGTGGGTAAGAGTGCGTAATGAACGTCAAGTTCAATAACGCGCCTGCTTCAGTTAATTTTTCGGTAATCGGTTTATTCGCTTGATCATAAAACAATCCGGCAAATTCCCCTGCCTCTTCAGTCATGACTCCTTTTTCATCTACAGGACAAAGTACGTCCAAGCCATATTTTTGCCCAATGATAAAGTCATCTTCACCATGGCCAGGCGCAGTATGAACACAACCCGTTCCAGCTTCAGTCGTTACGTGCTCACCTAACATCACTAAAGATTCGCGATCATAAAGAGGATGTTTGGCAACAGCACGGTCCAACTCGCTTCCTTTTACTGTTTTCAGGATAGACGGGTTTTCCCAGCCTAATGTTTCCGTAACCGATTCAAGCAGTGCCTCAGCAAGTAAGAATTTTTCATTTTCGACAGCTACTACTACATAATTTAATTGCGGATGCAATGAGATACCAAGATTAGCCGGAATCGTCCATGGAGTTGTCGTCCAGATGATGATTTTGACGCCTTCATCGATTACACCTTTGCCATCTGTGACTTCAAAAGCAACATAGATCGACGCAGAGCGTTTATCTTGATATTCAATTTCAGCTTCGGCCAGCGCTGATTCACTTGATGGGGACCAGTAAACAGGTTTTTTCCCTTTATAAATGTAGCCTTTTTTCGCCATTTCACCGAATACCTTGATTTGCTGTGCTTCATACTCAGGCTTTAATGTGATATAAGGATTTTCCCAATCACCACGTACCCCTATTCTCTTAAACTGCTCACGTTGATTGTTAATCTGACCATAAGCATACTCTTCACAAAGCTTTCTGAATTCGGCAACGCTCATTTCTTTCCGTTTCACGCCTTTTTTTGTCAATGCCGTTTCAATCGGAAGCCCATGCGTATCCCAGCCAGGTACATACGGAGCTTGAAAACCGCTCATAGATTTAAATCGGACAATGAAATCCTTTAAAACCTTGTTCATTGCATGGCCCATATGGATATCGCCGTTTGCATACGGAGGTCCATCATGCAAAATGAATAAAGGACGTCCTTCCGTTTGTTCTTGCACTTTTTTATAGATGTTCATTTCATTCCATTTTTCTTGGATTTCCGGTTCACGTTTCGGCAAATTCCCCCGCATTGGAAATTCAGTTTTAGGCATCAATAAGGTATCTTTGTATTCCATCATTAAATCCTCCATCCGTCTTTACATAAATTCATTCGAACCGATGACTTGATATCCGGCCAAAATAAAAAGCCCTCTCATCCCTAAAAAAGGGACGAGAAAGCTTAGCTTCCCGCGGTACCACCCTGGCTAGAAAGATTCACAAGTGAATCCATCCTCTCGAGCATTCGTAACGTGAATGAAACGCTTCATTTACTTACTGCAAAAGCAGGTTCAACTCAGAACTCAAGGGTGATCTTCAATATCTTCGCTTATTCCGGGCTTTCACCATCCCCGGTTCGCTAAAAATAAGTGTGTGAAGAATTTACTTTCCCTGTCATCGTCTAATTTCATAATGAATAGTATTGTTAAAAAATTATATGCGAAAAAAGTGTTCAAAGTCAAGGAATCGTTTAAATTTCCTCTTCCACTCTCTCATTTAATTCTATTTCAGTCGCATCCACTTCATAATCCAGAAGATGATCCCAATCGTCATTGTCCAGCAAATCGAGCTGTGCACCGACAAGCATTTTGAAACGCGTCCGGAATACTTTGGATTGCTTTTTCAAATCTTCAATATCCATCGCTATTTTCCTTGCTTTCACGAGTGACTCATTGACGATCCTGTCCGCGTTTTTCTCTGCTTCCTTTATGATCAGTTTCGCTTCTTTTTGGGCATTGCGCCTTAATTCTTCAGCTGCTTCCTGAGCGACAATAATCGACTTGTTAAGTGTACCCTCAATTGTCGTAAAATGTCCCAAACGATCAAAAGTCTCGTTCAGTTTATCTTCAAGTTCTTTCTTCTCCCTCAAAATCAGTTCATAATCTTTAATGACCTGGTCGAGGAATTCATTAACTTCATCTTCATCATACCCACGAAATACTTTGTTAAATTCCTTGTTATGTATATCTATCGGGGTTAAGGGCATTACGGCACCTCCAGAACGGTTTCTACTCTAGTATGTTAAAACTCTATATTCGACAATAAATTTATTAATCCTGCTTTTTATTGAATTATTTTTGTCTGCCTAACGAGATTCTCCACTTATCCTTCTTGGTTTTCCCATCGATTGAAGCTATTTTACATCTGCCAAAACCTCTGATGGAAAGTGTATCTCCTTCACGGCATTCTTCCGAGACGTTTTCCGTTTGCTTGAAATTCACCTTTACTTTACCTGACGTTATCAAGGCCTGCGTTTTTTGACGGGACATGTTCAGGACGGACGATAGCACACTGTCAAGCCTAAGAGAACTGACGGTGGTTACTTGCTCTTCCCATTTCTCCTTAACTTGGACGATATTCTCGATTGGAAGCCGTTTGATGGAAACGGAAGCATTACCTATTTTCTCCAGATTTCCTGTGAGATATGAATCCATCTCTTCGGCAGCTATAAATTGAATATGCTCCTCCGTCACTATTATATCACCAAATTTTTCACGCTTTACCCCTAGTGACATCAAGGTTCCAAGTATTTGCCTATGTTCAAGCGTTACAAATTTTTTTGGATAGGAGATATCGTATAAGGAGATATTGAAATCAGATGGTTCAGGAGAGTAATAATCAGGGTAAATGAGCACACGTTTTCGCTCTACGAAATCGCTTCCGCCATTGAATTGCAGTTTCGCTTCCGGATCATTCCCTATTAGGGAAGTAAGGATTTCCTGCTGACGCGGATCAAGAAAATCAGATAGTTTCGGAGCGTAGGAATTTTTAACCTGATCAATCCAATTCATAGCCTGGTCAATAAAATCTTTTTCCTCCGGCCTGAAATGCTGATAAATACTCATGATTGAATAAATGCTCCTTAGTTATCAAATTAATGGTCGATCATAAGGAATTGATTAAACGGTTCTGCGTTGCAACTACACAGCGGAGAATGTTCCGACTGTGTAGTAATATGCATGTCAGGTTAATTGTTGATCATCCTATTAATGTCTGTAAGTAATAGATTCCATAACCGCTGGCAAAATTAAGTACCAGCAAGGCCACAAGAGGTGAAAGATCAATCATGCCAAGTGGCGGAATGAACTTTCTGAACGGTTCTAAATACGGTTCGCAAATTTTTTCCAGAAATTGACCAATCGATGTCTCTCTTGCATTGGGGAACCAAGACATCAATATGTAACCGATTAATGCCATTGAATAAATTTCAATTAAATAATATAAACCCTGAAGCACTAAACCCATTAACCATTACCACCTCGCTTCTTCGTACTCCTCTTCGGCGGCGAAGCCGGTAATATTACCGGAAACATCGACGTTGTCCGGGGTACATAAGAATATATCTGTTCCGATTTTTTGGATATCCCCGCTGATTGCATAGACAGTCCCACTTAGAAAATCGATGATTCGCTTTCCTTGGTCATGCTGGATTCGTTGAAGGTTCACGACTACAGCGCGCCTGTTTTTTAAATGGTCAGCTACCTCCTGGGCTTCTGCATAAGCACGAGGCTCCAATAATACTACTTTAGAAGATTTCTGTACGCTTTGCAAACTTACGATATTCTGATTGGCATTATTCCCTGCAGAAGCTGACTGCTGCTGTTTAGCTGACTTCACGACTTTTGGTTCAGCCTCCTCTTCTTCCATCACTTCATCCTTGTACTCATACTCATCATCCAGCGCGAAATAAGATTTAAATTTTGATACGAATGACATCTATAGCGTACCTCCTTAAAATTATTCGCCTACAAGTGCTGTACCAATCCTGATCATTGTAGCGCCTTCCTCAATGGCAATCATGAAATCATTGGACATGCCCATGGACAATTCAGTGCAGGGGGCGTGCTTCAACTCTAAATTTTGTATTTCAACCTGGATGCCTTTAAGTTTCCGGAAGCATTCCCGCAAAACCTGTTCATCATCGGTCAATGGCGCCATCGTCATCAATCCTGCAACATTCACCTTATCAAAATCAGATAACCCTTTTATGAAATCCATTGTCGCCTCAGGATTCAGACCATGTTTTGATTCTTCACCAGAAACATTCACCTGCACTAAACAGTTTATCGGCCCGTTTGCGCGTTTTTGAATTTCTTCTGCCAAAGAAATGCGATCCAATGAATGGATATACGAAATTTTATCGATGACATTCTTTACTTTGCGTGTTTGCATAGAACCAATATAATGCCAGTTGGGCTTGTCCTTCAGCACTTCATATTTATTCAATAGCCCTTCGTCACGGTTTTCACCCAAATCAAATATTCCCGCTTCCAATGCTTCATACGCTCTCTCGACCGAAACATATTTCGTCACTGCGATCAACTTTATCGCTTCACGGTCCCTTCCACTATTTTCACATGCTATATTTATTTTTTCTTCGATGTTTTTTAAATTGTCCACTACTTTCACTGTTACTCTAAATCCTCCTTCCAACCGATAAAACTCATCAACCTACCTGTCTTCCCGTTATCACGGCGATGTGAAAAAAACAATTCATGATCACAGCTTGTACAGTATGATGTAACGTCGATCTGACTTTTTGGAATTCCTGATTTTTGAAGAATCAATGCATTAAGTTGCTTAAGGTCTAACTCATATTGCCCTTCACTGATTAAATTATAGGGCTTTTCGTCAATATCTACCAGCAAATTCTGCACTAAATCCATGACATAATCATCAACTACATAGCACTTCGAACAAATAGACGGTCCAATAACAGCATATATCTCACTTGCCTTTATACCCTCACTCAGCCATGCCTCAACCATTTTTCGTGCAATTCCATTAACGGTACCCTTCCAGCCAGCATGTGCCACCCCAATCATACCATGTGCCGGAGCAAGAAAGTATAAGGGCACGCAGTCGGCATAGCAAAGGGTCAATAGAACGTTTTGGTCTTTCGTATAGAAACCGTCAGTCGCTTTAAAGGCTGAATCATAATCCGTTGCACCTCTCCCGCCATCGCGGCTGGTAACTTGATGGATTTTCGTTTCATGAGTCTGCTCGGCACCTATCCATCCATTTAGCGGAAACATCAGCTTACCTGCTAAAATCCTGCGGTTTCCCTGGACATCTTCAAGTTTATCCCCGACATGAAAACCTGTATTCAACGTTTGAAAATCACCTGTACTGACTCCCCCATTTTTTGTGGTGAAGCCCGCTACGAGCTGGAGATTTTGTTGTCTCCAGCTGTCAATGAGCATATATTGGTCTTTTATTAAAACAAATGGCTCTCTCATGCTATAAACCTCTTTATTTTTAGTCTAGTGTATCATATATTTGCGCCATGTACCTTTAAAACCGTTCATCTTTCAGTTCTTCTTGAAATACCGTCTGATGTTCAACAAGAATGACATCTGCACCGATTTTTTTTATTTTCCGCCATGGAATCACAATATCCTGTTCCCTGCCAAAAAAACCCATTAACCTAGTTCCATTTGAAACGATGATGGCCTCTATTTTCCCCGTGGCCGTATTGATTTCAAGATCTGACATATTACCTAATTTCTTACCGTCCGCTATATTGACGATATCCTTAATTTGAAAGTCGGAAATCCTGGTCACATCACTCAGCTCCTCAAAATTTCATCATAGATGAAGGTCCTATTCCTATGTATATGACATGATGCGCTCAAGGATGAAGAATACGATAAATAAACGTCCACTCGATTCACGACTTACCTACCGAAAGGGAATTTCAACAAAATAAAAAAGCCGCTATGGAAAAGTAGCTGTCAGCGGGTATCGACATTTTTGCCCTACCCGCTTCAAGCTAACTTTCTCTCATGCTCAGCTTCTACTGTTGGATATTTTTATTCATTTGCTTGATTGCCGCTTTTTCCAATCGGGAGACCTGTGCTTGTGAGATGCCGATTTCCTCGGCTACCTCCATTTGCGTCTTCCCCTGGAAAAACCGTTTGCGAAGGATCATTTTCTCCCGGTCATTCAACCGTCTCATGCCTTCATTTATAGCTATTTCATCAATCCAGGTACTATCTTTATTTTTTTCATCACTCAGTTGGTCGAGTACATAAATCGGATCCCCGCCATCATTATAAATCGGTTCAAAAAGTGAAACTGGATCTTGTATAGCATCTAGTGCAAAAACAATTTCTTCATGAGGTACTTCCAACACCTTGGCGATTTCTTCAGCTGTTGGCTCACGAAGGGTCTGGCTTATGAGCTTTTCTTTTACCTGCAGAGCTTTGTAAGCGATGTCTCTTAAAGAACGGGATACCCGAATCGGATTATTGTCACGAAGATATCTTCTGATCTCTCCAATAATCATCGGTACAGCATACGTTGAAAACTTAACATTTTGACCTAGGTCAAAGTTATCTATCGACTTCATCAACCCTATACAGCCTACCTGAAATAGATCATCTACATACTCTCCCCGATTGTTGAAGCGTTGAATTACGCTAAGAACGAGTCGAAGATTCCCGTTTACCAGTTTCTCTCTTGCTGAAATATCGCCATCTTGCAGTTCTTTAAAGAGTTTTCTCATTTCTTCATTCTTTAAAACCGGTAATTTTGATGTATCCACACCGCAGATTTCAACCTTATTACGAGACAAAATTATTCCCTCCTCACAGGAGCGCTGTACAAAAAACAGTATTTCCGCGGGAGGAAAAAATATGCACGTGGCTAGAACAGAAAATCTTCATTATTTTTCATTTTAGCTACAAAAGTATTGATTTGATTGACATTTAAGCACATTATTTTTTTACACCATTTTATTAAATTCTTTTCGAAGCCTCTTAATAATCCTTTTTTCCAAACGTGAAATGTAAGATTGGGAAATCCCCAGCATGTCGGCAACGTCCTTTTGGGTTTTTTCTTCTCCGCCTGCAAGTCCAAAACGGAGTTCCATTATCTGTTTTTCACGTTCGGATAACTGCGTAAGTGCTTTTGTCAGCAGCTTACGGTCAACGTTTGCCTCCAAGTCTTTCGTGATAATGTCATCGTCCGTTCCAAGTACATCGGATAACAGAAGCTCATTTCCATCCCAATCAATATTGAGAGGTTCATCAAAAGAAACTTCAGAGCGGATTTTGTTATTTCTGCGTAAATACATTAATATTTCATTCTCGATGCATCTCGAAGCATATGTAGCAAGTTTTATTTTCTTCTCAGGATTGAATGTATTCACTGCTTTGATCAAACCTATCGTACCGATGCTGATTAAATCCTCAATATTTATGCCAGTATTTTCGAATTTCCTGGCAATATAAACCACTAACCTTAAATTACGTTCAATCAAGATCGAGCGTGCAGCTTCATCGCCATTGGGTAATTTATTGATCAGTATTGCCTCTTCTTCCTTTGAAAGGGGCGGCGGCAGTGCCTCACTCCCTCCTATATAAAAAATTTCGTCCGTTTTCAATCCGAGCTTGAACAATAGTTTGTACCAAAAATAAGTGAGCCGAAGAATGAATTTCTTCAAAATAATTCTCCCTTCTAATAAACGGATTATGGGTCAAATTTAAGAGTGAAGCGATGGTTCAGGAGGCATTTTGCACCGGTATCCCGGTTAACATTTTTGGGTGAACGATAGATTGATAGCTATTGTCGGGAGAGAGTTGCTGAAAGGTAAACGAAACGAGACCCTGCTTGACATGAAATTCTTTTTCTCCTTGAACGATTTTAATGTAATCCGGTTTGATTGCGGTTAACAGCTGATGTTCATGACCCACGACTTTATAAGGGATGACACGCATTCTTCCTGTCCATGAATATTCGGGCTGCACTTCCTGACTAATCAGGTTATCAGGGTTTTTAAAGAGCTCTAGCATATCGTTCGGAATTCCTGTTTCCCCACCTGAAAGAGAGATGATCATTACTGGGGAACGTGTAATCGGGTCATATAATTGATTGCCACTATCCACCAATCCATGAAACGTTCCTTCAAAGTCAGAAATTTTAACCGAGACCGAAACCATTTGTTCATGTGTAAGCTTGGTCATCTCCATCCCTTCAAGTGTTCGCTTGGAAAATTGCCATGCGAGCGGGAACCCGATCATGACGAATATCCAGCTGACAGGGTCGCCAAAACGATTGATTCCTGCATATTGGCCAGGGTCCTTGGACACGATTTGAAATTCAAATAGGTAGTGAAGTCCCAGAAGGATCCCTCCCGATAAAAACGTCACGAAATATAAAGTAGCCACCGATTTCATGAAAAGTTTTAACCTATTAAACCCAAAGGTTGCCAGCACCATGACCAGGGATACTAAAATCTTCATGTACACTCGGTCGGCAATTGCATAAAAAGGAGTGAATGCCAATACGATAATGAAAGAACCAACCAGCCCGCCGATGCATACCCGCCAAAGAGCTACCCTTCGTTTGAGAATGATTGCGGTCCAATATAAAAGGAGGCAGTCAAATAACCAATTCAACAACCAGATCACATCTAAATATAAAGTCAAACGCCCTCCCCTCCTTTTATGAACTAACCTTCCACTAGCAAAAAGTATAGCGTACCTGCCCTTAGAAAGTGTGTCACTTTTTGTACTGAAAACTTAAGAGTTTTTCAGTCATTTTTACCCTTTTTGTAGAAAAACAGCTATTGATATTTTAGATACTGTCTTAGAGACTATCCTGCTCCCTTTTACTTCTGTCGATTTATGTTATAAAAGTTTAATAATTTATTGCTCTCTCATCTTTTTACATTAATGAATGGAAGTGAACTAAAGATGGGCTTCTGCCCAGGCACTACATCCAGCACAATCCGGTAATCTATGGGCCCAGGGACATTAAGACAAGATCAGGGATACAATTATGCAGATTTCGTTTAGCACTTCAGTCCAAGTGATAAAGCTCGAGAAAGCCCCATTATTATAAGGTCATTGGATACTAATGCTATTAAGGAATTCATTTATTGACGACAAAAAAACCGTCCCCAAATGGGAACGGCATATGACATCGATTTTAACGGCGTCTATTACGGTTACGAAGGAAGGTTGGAATATCCAAAGCCTCATCACCTTGATTGGCATTACGTGCAGGCTGTTCGTTGACTTCTTCTCTCTTCACTTCACGCTTCACGTTTGTCTGTGGCGTTTGTTGTGTCTGAGGTCTTGATTGCTGCTGTTGTCCGAGTGTTGGACGTCCAGTAGGCCGTATTGAAGCTTCAACCTCGTTAAAGCCTGTTGCAATTACCGTAACGACGATTTCATCTTTAAGGTTTTCATTGATAACCGAACCAAAAATCATATTTACGTCTTGATCGGATGCAGTAGCCACGATATCGGCAGCTTCCTGGACTTCAAAAAGACTTAGGTTCGTACCACCGGTAATATTCATCAGTACGCCTTGGGCACCATCAATCGATGTTTCAAGCAACGGACTGGAAATGGCTTTTTTCGCCGCTTCCGCCGCACGGTTTTCCCCTGAGGAAATCCCGATTCCCATAAGTGCGGAACCTTTGTTGGACATGATGGTCTTCACATCGGCAAAGTCCAAGTTAATAAGACCTGGAACAGCAATTAAATCTGAAATCCCTTGTACACCTTGACGAAGTACATTATCGGCTTCACGGAATGCTTCAAGCATTGGCGTGCTTTTATCGACGATTTCAAGGAGGCGGTCGTTCGGTATGACGATCAGTGTGTCAACCGATTCCTTCATGGATGAAATGCCGCCTTGTGCCTGTGTTGCACGTTTTCGGCCTTCGAAAGTAAATGGACGTGTAACTACCCCCACTGTAAGAGCCCCTAGATCTTTAGCAATGCCCGCTATGACAGGAGCAGCACCCGTTCCTGTACCGCCGCCCATTCCAGCCGTTACGAATACCATATCGGCACCTTTAAGCGCTTCTTCAATCTGCTCTTTGCTTTCTTCAGCAGCCTTTTTTCCTACCTCGGGATTGGCACCTGCACCCAAACCTCGTGTAAGCTTCCCACCGATTTGCATTTTGATTTCTGCTTTTGATAGATTAAGAGCTTGTGCGTCAGTATTGACAGAAATAAACTCAACACCCTGTACACCATGCTCGATCATTCTGTTTACCGCATTGTTTCCGCCGCCGCCAACACCTATTACTTTTATCGTTGCTAATTGTTCTAGATTAGAATCAAACTCCAACATGACAATCCTCCTATTTTGACGAAATTCCCGATTCTTAATGATTGTTATTCAAAAAAGTAACCCAGGATTTTTTTGAATTTAGATTCACCTTTTTCACCTTGTTTTTTAGCCGTGTTCTCTTTGTTTTTCTGAGAAACCTTCTGGCTGCGCTGGTCGTTATCTTCTTGAGCTTGTCCAGCTGCTACAGGAGTTTTATTAGCGGTGTTTTTTTGCATTCTCTCTTTCTTGCATGCGTGTTTAATCAAACCAACAGCTGTCGTGTATTGGGGTTCCCTAACACCGATGTAATTTGGTTCAGCTGTCCTTACTCGGTTTTGGAACACATATTGAGCTAGCTCCAGGACTCCCGGCATCTTGACGACGCCCCCGGTCAACACGAAACCACCCGGTATATCCTGGAAGCCAAGTCTCCTCAAATCATCTTGAATCAACTCGAATATTTCGGTCACCCGTGCTTCAATGATATCCGAAAGCATTAACTGGTTGCAGGTCTGCTGCTGATCGCTGCCGATGATCGGTATTTGGAATACTTCATCTTCAGACGCGTCATCATAAAAGGCATGTCCATGCTTTACTTTTATTTTCTCAGCTTCTTCCATCGTTGTCCTTAGAACGATGGAAAGGTCCTTAGTAAGTGTTTCCCCGCCTATAGGTATCACAGACGTATATTGTAAATAGCCTTGTTCGAAAATTGCCAGAGTCGTGGAACCTCCGCCAATATCGACAAGTGCCACACCAAGTTCTTTTTCATCCTTGGATAAAACAAGGGAACCTGCGGCTAAGGGCTGAAGGGCGATATCGGTTATTTCTAATCCTGCCCTTTCCACACAGCGCAGCGTATTATGTAAAATTGTCCGAAGACCTGTGATTAAAATCCCTCTCATTTCCAACCGGACACCTATCATGCCCCTTGGATCACTGATTTCATCAAGTTCATCAACTTTGTAGTGAATCGGCACCACGTCGATGATTTCCCTGTCGGATGGTATCGTTATTAACTCCGCTGCTTCTCTAACACGGAAAACGTCATGCTCGGTAATCTCTTTATTGTCACTGGATACCGCTACTACCCCATGACACGGCTGAAGCGTTACATGGTTTCCACTTATGCCGACGATTACCTTTTTTATCTCCAGCCCTATCATCCGTTCTGCTTGCTCTATAGCCTTTTGAATGGATTGGACGGTTTCATCTATACCGACGATCGAACCCTTTTTGAGCCCCTCTGATTTAATATTTCCTACACCGATTATATTTAATGTGTCATTGACCATTTCCCCAATGATAACTTTTACACTGGATGTACCGATGTCAAGACTTACGTATATTTCGTTGCTGTTCATTCCATGGCACCTCCTTCAGTTTTATACATGTATTAGTAGAATAACATTTTTATATCGAAGACTTATACATTATAGAATAACAGAACTGATTACAACAACTCGCGAATTTCATATTAAGCGGTTCATTTTGTATTCCCGAACAAAACTCGTAGATTTCTCACTCTATGATGTTTATTGTTCGCTTCTCTACAAGACTGATCTACTTAATAAACTAGATACTGCCTTAAACTATTCGTCATTTACAACTTAATTCCCTTTAAAATTATAGATTTTTTTTCTGCTTTTTCCGGGAAATAGACCATTTTTCAATTAGGATCCTTCTAATCAGGGCGATATTTTGAAAGAGCCTTACACCGAACACAAAGATTGCGGCTAAATATAAGTCTACACCAAGATGTACACCTAGAAAAGCCAAACCTGCAGCTAAAACAATATTAAAGAAGAATCCTGTTACAAATACAACTTCATCATAAATATTTTGCAGGTGTGCCCGTATGCCCCCAAATAAGGTATCAAAAGCAGCAAGCACGGCAATGGAGAGATAATTTGAATATTCATGGGGAATATCAAAATCAACCAAAAAACCGAGGGTGATTCCAATCAAGAGTCCAAAAACTGGCAGCCACATTACGATTCCCCCCCATCCATAATGGGTTCCATGTGATCCACATTAATAGCATTTTGGTAGGCCGGCAATGTCAACTGACCGGAAGGCACCTTAATTTGCACTTCAAAATTATCTATAAAGAAATCATCCATAAGTTCGGAACCTTCAATACGCTGCTTCAGTTTCTTTGGATCAACCGTTATTGCCTGAATTTCGACCGGGTAATGAACAAGAGGATATCCGTCCATTTTCGGCTGCCCATTTATATCACGAATAACAGATGTCGATATATACCTTTGTCCTGAAATGGAAATTTCGTCAGCACCATACCTATACATTTCATTAATGAGCCGAATGATCAATACAGGTGAAATATACTCGACCTTCTCACCAAGAAGGATATCTGCTTTGATAGGCTGTATAGATACGATTACTCCATTTCCTTTTATTTCAGTCAAACCTGCGTCAGTCTTTAATTCGGTCAGGGTGTCACGCAATACTTCTTCTTTACTCTCATTTTTCTTTGTTTCATAGGATGCTATTTTTCCCTCAAGCTTACTGATACCCTCTATTAAATCCGCCTGGGTCTGCTGTTCTTCCAATAAATCATTTTTCAGCTCCCACATATCCCTTGTATCGGAAACGACAGGCTGATTCACCAAATTGAATTGAATAGCGAGCATGAAGCCAGCAATCAACGTAACCAAACTAAAAGAAAGCTTTTTTTTCATTTCCAGTTTCTCACCAATCTTTCATCGAATCCGACGGTCTGATCACCCTCCAATAATTGGATCAAAAATGATATTCTTTTGCTTTTCCACTGTAAAGATAATATTCTCATTTACAAGCTGTTCCTTGATGCCACCGGGTAAGTCTAGTGAAGCACCCAGGACATCCGGGTCCCCAATCGCAGATATGATGAAGGGAGCAGGATGCTGATGGCCATCGATTGTAATCACTGGCCCATTACAAATTATGTATGAATCATGATTTAACCTTTGACCATTAATCGCAACAGCCTCTGCACCTGATATGTATAGTTCATTGACGACCTTGAAGACATGCTGTTCATGGACGAGGTAATTATTAACATTGGCTTCTGAATCCATATCTGTACCATCTTCAAGCGTCACTTGAAGGCCTGAGCCTTTCACTTTCACTTTTCCGAGAAACATACGGTATTTTTCCGTTTCCTTTGCCAAATTGAAAAAAAGCTGCTTTTCCTGAGCTAGGTCCTTTTCTATTTGAGATACATTTTCTTGCTTCTGAAGGAGTTCCTTCTGAAGTTCCCGGTTTTGTTTCTCTTGTTCGATCAGCTGCTGCCTGAGCTCATATTCCTGATCCCAGGCTTTATCCTTTCCTGCTCCTTCACCTTTTTTGGTCAAATTGTAAGAGAAGGCAATCATGAATCCGAGAACCACGCAAACCAAGGGTAAAACCACCTGTTTGCCATTAATTTTCCTCATTAGCGTCTTCCTTTTGTTCATCGTCTTCCTTTTGTTCATCGTCTTCATATGCCTTAAAATAAGAACCCACTTCCAGATCGATGACTCCCTTTACCTCTGGATCCAATTGACTGACAATCGATGGATAGTGAATCATTTTCTCGTATAAAGTACGGCTTGTCGCACTTACTTCAAACCCATCGTTCATAAACATGACGATATGATAGACATCGGTTTTGGTTGGGGCGTAATGAATTTCTGAAATGGCATTCTGAATCTCGACAGGAAGCTTGTCCAGCTCTTCTAAAAGCAACTTTAATGCTTTACCCTCTTTGAAACCAATTAAAACAGGGGCAAATACTGGAATTTCTCCTGTTGCTAACTCTTCTAAAACGGACCCGTTTTCCAAAATAGGTGCAAACTTCCCATTATTGGACAGATATGCCATCCTGTTATGCTCCGTAACCGTAATTTTAATGGAATTAGGAAATACCGGTGTAACCTTAACGCTTTTTATTTCTTGATTTTTTTTGATATTGGCTGCGGCTGTCCCTGTATCAACCTTCCAGATGCTACGATCCATCTTCACCTTACTCAATTTAATGATCTGTTTGGAAGTAATATAACGATTCCCCTCAACCTGCACAGATTTTACATAGCTCAACGGGGATAAGAAATATAGCACACAAGCAACCAGAATGAAGAAAAGGGAAAGCAAAAGAACAAGTCGCCTGTTTGCTTTGCTTTTTCTTAATTGTTTTAATTTCGGGATGCGGTCCTCAATGGAAACGATTTTCCCCTTTTCCATCCCCTTCACCTCTTCCTGAAAAAATGGATGGCTCTTGACAGTGCGCAATCAAGACAAACTCAATATTTGGTTATTAACAAACTTTAAAAGGTAACACATTATATCACAATATTTGGATATAATGAATCCTATTATTTTCTGCCGATAATTTCCACTTCTGTTTCCATTTCAATTTCAAATTTATCATACACAGTATCCTTCACATGCTGTATCAAGGCTTGAACATCCGCTGCACTTCCATTACCAGTGTTAACGATAAAGTTCCCATGCATCGGTGAAATCTGAGCTCCGCCAATAGAATGTCCCTTCAAGCCCGCATTCTCGACCAATTTACCAGCATGATGTGGAAGTGGATTCCTAAATATGCTCCCGGCACATGGAAGATTATACGGTTGGGTTTCTTTACGATAATTCTTGTTATTCTGCATTCTTTCAACGATTTCGGTTTTATCGCCCTCTGTCAATTGAAAAATTGCTTCTAGTACGATACCAGGTCTTTTCTTCTGAAGTAGAGAAGTTCGATAAGAAAACTCCATGTCTTCCTTAGAAAGCCAAGCTAGAGTTCCATCTTCAAAAAGAACATGTGCCTCCTTGAGGATTTCACTCATATCGGAACCGTGTGCACCAGCGTTCATATAGACAGCTCCGCCGACGGAACCAGGAATACCACTAGCAAATTCCAATCCTGCATACCCTTTTTTACTGATTTGTACGGACAGGCTGACAAGTGATACCCCAGCTCCTGCTTTAATCTCCGTTCCATTTATCTCGAGATGATCAAGTCCTTTACCCAATTTAAGCACGGCACCTTCAATTCCGCCATCACTGACAAGTAGGTTCGAGCCCCTGCCGACCACCCTCCATGGCATCCCATGTTCTTTGATGACCTGCATCGTTTTTTCTATATTTTCAATGGATGACGGCACGATGAATAAATCAGCCGGCCCCCCAATTTTCATAGTTGTATGATTCGCAAGCGGTTCCTGTTCTAGAACTTTGCCGATTTTCATTTCAGTTAATTGCTTTATCACATTATCCATGATAAACCTCCTTGTTGTTCCAAAAATTCCAAGTTATGATTTTCATTTCCTCTTCCATGAGGTCACTTATATTACAAGATTAACAACGCCTTTTTAGCAGAAAAATGAACAGAAGCAAGCCCCAGTACGGCCTAACCCTCTTATACTATAGTCTAAACAAAGCCGTATTGCCAATATTTATTGTGGATTCCCCAACATTCATACATGGTAATATTTAAGCGACATTTCATTTATTTCTAAATTTCGGCGAAGCACCCTCCAAAATCGTTTTCCTGCAAGGGTTTTTAACGTAAAAAAGGAAGCCCTGCGTTTAACAGGACTTCCCTTTTGCCACACCATATATTTTACTTATTTCAGAACCTTGAATAACGGCTAATGTTCAGGAGCACCCCAATCGCCATCAACATAAGTGTCAAAGATGAACCTCCATAACTTAAGAGGGGCAAGGTGATCCCCGTAACTGGCATCAGTCCCGTTACCACCCCTATATTGATCATAACTTGTATGGCGACCATTGCAATGATTCCAACCGCTACAAGGCTCCCATATAAATCAGGGGCACCAAGTGCAATCCGAATGCCCCGCCAAAGCATAAGGGCAAATAATAAAATGACCAGAGAGCCCCCGATGAAGCCAAGTTCCTCGGAAAGTATGGCAAAAATGAAATCAGTCTGCGGTTCCGGTAAATAGAAAAACTTTTGACGGCTTTGCCCGAGTCCCAATCCGAACAACCCCCCGGGCCCGATTGCATAAAACGATTGAATCATTTGAAATCCACTGCCCAAAGGGTCTTCCCAAGGATCCAGAAAAGACGTGATCCTTTTTATCCGGTAGGGCGCTGACAAAATCAGACCGATAAAACCTGCTACCCCGATTAGCCCCAAGCCGACAAAGTGACTGATTTTTGCCCCGGAAATAAAAATCATAACGATGCATGTTCCAACCATTACCGTTCCCGTTCCAAGGTCCGGCTGTAACATGATCAATCCAAATGCCAAAAACACTAAACCCAAGGATGGAAGCATCCCCTTTTTAAAGGAGGTGATCAGCTTTTGCCGTTCTGATAAAAACTTAGCTAAAAAAGCGATCATCGCCAGCTTCATGAACTCAGAAGGTTGGACCGAAAAGGCACCTACACCAATCCAGCTCCTCGAACCATTTCTCGCCATCCCTATACCTGGTACAAGCACAGCCAGTAACATAATGAAACAAATGATGATAAGGATCTTGGCCCATGTCCGCCACGTCCAGTAATCTACATTCATGATGAAAAACATGGCTATGACACCAACGCAGGCAAACAGCAACTGTCTTTTAGCAAAATAAAACGAATCATCAAATTTATATGTTGCCCAAATGGCACTTGCGCTGTAAACCATGATTAATCCAACAGTCAAAAGACTTAAGGTGACGATTATGAGAATGAGATCAGGATTCGATTTTTTTAATGGCACGGACATCCACCTCTAGGAAGTTTTTCGAGCCTACGAATATAAACATCAATGCTGATTGCTTGTCAGCACTTTAGTCAAAAAAAAAGCGATAACGGCTCATTATCGCTTTTTTCCAAGGTGTCAACGTAGAAGCAGGTTCACTTCTCTCTGCGAAAGCTCTTACTTAAGTTTATGCACGGCCTCCATAAACATGTCTCCTCTTTGCTCAAAAGTTTTATATTGATCCCAGCTTGCACAAGCCGGTGAGAGAAGAATGCAGTCGCCTTCATTTGATAATTCAAATGCAGCCGGCACGGCCTTTTCTACATTATCGACACGTTTTATATTCGCTATTCCTATTTCTTTGGCTACCCGTTCAATTTTTTCCGCCGTTTCACCAAAAGTTATCACGGCTTTGACATTTTTCATCGCCGGTTTCAGCTCATCAAATTCATTTCCCCGATCCAAACCGCCTGCCAATAAGATGACAGGTTCCGTAAAGGATGTTAGCGCTTTGGATGCTGCAAGAATGTTCGTCGCTTTCGAATCATTATAAAATTTACGGTTATCGATCGTTGCTACGAACTGCAGACGGTGCTCCACACCATAAAATGTTTTCAGTACAGTCTGAATGGCTTCGTTAGCTACACCCTTCAGTTTCGCCGCTGAGATGGCCGCGAGCACATTTTCCAAATTATGCTTCCCAGGAAGGGCTATCTCTGAAACTTCAATGATTTTTTCTCCTCGGAAACAGGCTGCACCATCTTCCACATAGGCTCCATTCTCATGTTTCATTTCAGCTGAAAAAGGAACAAGTTCAGCCTTGGTCTTTTTCGCCATGGATAAAACAAGATCTTGATCTGCATTATAAATCATGAAATCTGAGGCTATTTGATTTTTCGTAATGGCAGCTTTTGCTTCGACATATTCCTGTTTGGAACTGTGATAATCTAAATGTGCATCATACAAATTTGTCACGATTGAGATTTCAGGACGAAATTCGTCTATTCCCATTAACTGAAACGATGATAATTCAATGACGATCGAGTCATCTGGTTTTGCTTTTTCAGCAACACCTGAAGCCACTGTCCCGATATTACCTGCAATCAGCGGGGATTTTTCACCGGTCTTCAACATTTCGAATATCAAGGTTGTCGTGGTCGTTTTCCCATTTGTACCAGTGATTCCTATAAAAGGTGCTTCACTTATCTGATAGGCCAGTTCGACTTCCGTGATAACAGGAATCCCTTTCTCCAATGCCCCTTTTACAATAGGGTTCCGATAGGGGATTCCCGGGTTTTTAACGATCAGCTCGAAACCCTCATCAAGAAGCTCGATCGGATGACTACCGCAGATGACTTTTATTCCCTGTTCAAGAAGTCCTTGAGCCTCAGGATTTTCCGATAAATGCTTCATGTCATTAACCGTCACGAAAGCACCTAATTTATGTAGAAGCGAAGCTGCCATCACTCCGCTTTTTGCCAAACCCAATACTAATATCTTTTTCTCTGAATACTTTACAGTCTCTTTCAATTATATCCACACCTCTAAATAGATTCCGAGTACCGCACACAGCAGCCCTACTGTCCAGAAAGTCACGACGACGCGCCATTCCGACCAGCCGGAAAGCTCATAATGATGGTGAAGCGGACTCATTTTAAAAATACGTTTACCAGTCGTTTTAAAAGACCCTACCTGCAGGATGACCGAGAGCGTCTCAATGACGAAGACTCCGCCAATGATTACCAGGAGGATTTCAAGCTTCGTTAACAAGGCGATGGTTGCAATCGCTCCTCCAAGGGCCAAGGAACCCGTATCCCCCATGAAAACCTTTGCTGGATGTGCATTGAATACCAAAAATCCAAGTACTGCACCGACTACTGCCACCGAAAAAATAGCGACATCATATTGTGACTGACTCCAGGCCAAAATGGCAAAAGCACCAAAGGCAATGGCTGATGTTCCTGAGACAAGTCCATCAAGCCCATCCGTCAAATTGACGGCATTCGAAAAACCTACCAGCCAGAAAATAACGATAAACAGATAAAACCAGCCAAAATCAAAAGCAAAGTCAGTGCCTGGAATCGTCAATTCAGGATTAAAACGGTCTGTCTGCTTAAAGACGAAGTAAAAGATGACCGAAATCACAATTTGTCCAAGCAGTTTTTGCTTGGAAGTCAGTCCTAGGTTTCGCTTCATGACCACTTTGATGAAATCATCCAGGAAACCTAATAAACCAAATCCTAAAGTAACGAATAATAATAAATACGTTTCGGTTGAAGGTGCCGAAAATTTCAAAGTCATGACTAGTGTTGCGATGGTAACAGATAATAATATGACCAATCCGCCCATTGTGGGTGTTCCCGTTTTCTTAAGATGCGATTGTGGGCCTTCTTCCCTGATACTTTGCCCGAATTTCAATCTTCTTAAAAACGGGATGAAAATCGGCGAAAGAAGAACGGTTACTAAAAACGCCACCAAAATCGTATAAAAAATCACTTGTTCCAACATTCCTTACTCCCTCATTCCTAACACAATTCAAATATAAAATTCTGCTTGATGTCTTTTCTTATTTGTTGCAGGGCAATTTCAGCGTTGGTTCAAACTGAACCCAAACGACCTTGAATCGCCTTTTCCGCTTCTTCACGGTCATCGAAGTGAAGCACTTCGTCACCGACCAATTGATAGGTTTCATGACCTTTTCCAGCTATTAATATAACGTCGCCCTCTTCTGCCTTGGAAACAGCGTAAGCTATCGCCTGCCTGCGGTCTTCAATAACCGTATATTCTTTGCCTGCTACACCAGCTTCCATATCCCGTAGAATCTGGGCAGGATCTTCACTGCGTGGATTATCCGAAGTGAAGATCGGGTCAGTCGCCAAGCTGCATGCAATTTCGGCCATGATGGGACGCTTTGTCTTGTCTCGGTCCCCTCCGCAGCCCACTATAACAAAGATTTTCTTTCTAGCAAACTCACCAACAGTCTTTAGAACATTTTCTAAACTGTCCGGAGTATGGGCATAGTCAACAATGACCGGGAAGTCCTGATTCGCTGTAATGAGCTCAAAACGGCCTGCAACACCTTTTATTTCCTCGATGGATTTAATTGTCTGATCTAGATTGTTACCGGCGCACAAAGCAGCAGAGATGGCAGAGAGTACATTATAAACACTGAATTTACCAATTAGCTTCAGCTGAATGTAACGCTCTTCTTTACCTGCTGTCAAGGTGAACGATGTGCCATTTGCATCAATTTTTATATCCTTGGCCCTGATATCTGCTTCTTTGTCTATGCCGTATGTTACGACTGTAGCAGCAGTCGCTTTAATGAAATCAGCAGTTGCCTCATCATCAGCATTAAGCACAGCATATTTAGGACGATTTTCTATGTAAGCATTGCCGAGCTGTGAGAAAAATAAGGATTTTGCCTGCCTATATCTGTCCATGGTTTTATGAAAATCCAAATGATCCTGTGTTAGATTCGTAAAGACGGCAATATCATAGTCACAGCCATGGACGCGTCCAAGCTCAAGTGCATGCGATGAAACTTCCATTATGGCCGTGGTGACAGATGCTTCGGCCATTTCATGAAAAGCCTTCTGCAGCGTAACGCTATCTGGCGTCGTATTCTTAGTTTCATATACTGTATCGGCAATTTTTGTATACATCGTGCCAATCAAGCCTGTTTTTTCTTGTCGATCCTCGAAAATCTTTTCCAATAAGTGACTGGTCGTCGTCTTTCCATTCGTACCCGTAATTCCGATCAAGCGCATCTTTTGAGTCGGATGGCCATAGAATGCGTCGGCAAGCACCGCCATCGCCCTGCTCGAATCCCTAACTACGATCACGGGAACATCGAGGTCAAGCGGCCTTTCCGCAATGACTGCTGCAGCTCCATGTTCTACAGCAAGTTGGGCAAAATCATGACCATCAACTGTATAACCTTTTATACAAACAAATAAACTTCCGTCTATGACTTTACGGTTATCATTTTCAATGGAGGTGATTTCAGGATTTTCTCCTTCATACGTAAATAAGGAGTGTAAATAAGGTAGTAATTTGTGAAGCTTCATTTTTCCATCCCTCTCAACTTAATTTGAGGATTCATTATATGTGATTAGCCTTGGCTTGTCGAGAAACCAATTTCAATTATACGGGGTTATCCCGACTCCGTAAACAAAGCGGCTGATGATTCTTCAGCCGCTTTAACTATTCATATATTATATTATACTTATTCTGTATTTTCGCCAAGATAAATTCTTATTGTAGAGCCTTGTTTTACTTTAACACCTGGATCCGGGGCTTGATTTATGACTTTATCCCCATTGCCTGCAATATCCAGCTTAAGGTCGATGAGCTGGGTTTGCAACTCTTTTTTGCTGAGACCCACAACGTCAGGTACCTCGACCATGACGGGATCCGTCCAGACCGTTTCCTTCTCAATCTGATTTTTCCTTGGCTTGACGCCCATGGCCCTAAGTGAATCCTCCATGATATTCCCAACGATCGGTGCGGCAACGACCCCGCCGAATTGTACCGTTCCTTTCGGATTATCCACAGCTATATAAACGACGATTTGCGGATCATCCGCTGGTGCGACACCAATGAATGAGAGAATATAATTATTTTCAAGGTACCTGCCATTTTCAGCTTTTTGGGCTGTACCCGTTTTCCCGCCGACTCGGTACGACTCGACGAATGCTCCTTTACCGCTACCTTGGGCGACAACGGATTCAAGTGCTTCACGGACTTTCTTCGAGGTTGCTTCTGAAATCACTTTTTTCTTCGCCTGTGGGGTCTTTCGCATCAGCACTTCCCCATTTTTTGGATTCACCAGTTCCTTCGCGATATAAGGTGTATACAAAGTGCCTCCATTCACAGCCGCCGATACCGCTGTCACCTGCTGAATGGGCGTTACGGCTACACCTTGTCCAAACGCGGTTGTTGCCTGCTCAACCGGACCCACTTGATCCATGTTGAACATGATTCCTTTTCCTTCTCCGGTTAAATCAATCCCCGTTTTTTGCCCAAACCCGAAATCATTTATATATTTAAACAGCTTGTCTTTACCTAGCCGGTTCCCTAATTCTACAAAACCAGGGTTACATGAGTTCTCGACGACTTCAAGAAAAGTCTGGTCCCCATGTCCTCCGCTTTTCCAGCAATGCAGTGTAGACCCTGACACTTCCACATGTCCAGAATCATAAAAATGTTCCTTTTGTAAGTCGACCTTCCCTTCCTCAAGCGCCGCAGCAAGCGTGATAATCTTAAAGGTCGAACCTGGTTCATATATACTCCAAACTGGTAAATTACGATTATATACTTCTGAAGGTACATTTTGAAAATTGGCCGGGTCGAAGGTTGGCCTGCTTGACATTGCCAATATTTCCCCTGTATTTGGGTCCATTGCAATGGCAATTAAACCATCGGGATCATATGTCGCCTCTGCATTATCAAGCTCCCTCTCCACAATTGTCTGGATTTTGCTATCGATTGTAAGCTTCAAGTTATCACCATCAACAGGGGGCTTATAGTCATCGGCCATATTCTCAAGCCTTTTCCCTTTCGCATCCGAGTAAAATTTAACGAATCCTTTTTCCCCACTTAGTTCCTTATCATAAGACAATTCAATACCCATCAACCCTTGATTGTCAGAGCCTGTAAAGCCAAGAACATGCGAAAGATATTCCCCAAATGGGTAATGGCGCTTTGAATCTTCAGCGATATAAACACCCTTTATCCCTAATGCTTTAATTTCCTTCGCCTTTTCATGAGATATCTTTCTGCCTTCCGGAATTCTGACGCTCATCGCCTGTTTCGTTAACCATTGATAAGCCTTTTCCTTTGTCATATCCAATATTGAAGCAAGCTGTTCCGCCGTCTCCCCAGGATTCTCAATCTGTCTTGGGATGACATAGACTGTTGGCGCAGATATATTCGTTGCTAGCTCGACACCATTCCGATCCAGAATTTCTCCTCGTTTGGCTTCAAAAGGAATATTCCTGCTCCAGGAATCTTTAGCCAGCCCCGTCAACTTATCCCCTAGATAAAACTGTACAATTCCCAATCGGATATCAATGATAAAAAAAACAACGATACCGATCGCCAATGCGATTGCCAGCCGTTTTCGGACAGTAACATTCGAAACACGCAAAAAAGGCACCTCCATTTCATACATGCTTCAATATATGCTTGTCTACTTGATGCTAGACTAGAAACTTCGAAAGAATTAAAGAGGGGATCCATTCGGATCCCCTCTTTATCTTCACTCTGTTTTCTCTTTTGTCGGTATTTCTTCACCAGCCCCGTCAGGCTGGGATAATTCTATATTGAAGGTCTCTCCCTCATTAACCTTTTTCCCTGCCTCAAGACTCTGCTTACTCACATATCCGGTACCTTCAGTTTTCAGATCCAGTTTTGCAACCTTAGCCAATTTCATAACATCGCGCAGGGACCATCCCTTCATGTCAGGAACTTTCATTTCGCCTTCCGTCCTCAGGATTATCTTTTCCCCCTGTAAGAGTATACTCCCTGCTTTTGGAGATTGATCGAGCACTTTACGTCCACTTCCGATCGTACTTACATCATATCCAAGTTCCTTCAGTTCTTTGACAGCTGAACTCTCGGTTTGATTCGTATAGTCAACGATTTTATTTGCTTTTTGTTTTTTAACATCAGAAGGTTTGATGTTTAGATATTGCAAGCTATTTTGCATGACAGGATTAAATATCTCTGACAATGGATCAGCCCCAACATAAGAGACACCTAGCTTCGGCTGCTTAACCGCCACATACATGACCAACTGCGGATCATCTTTTGGAGCCATACCTAAAAAGGAGAATACATAGTTATTTTTCCCTTCTAAATATCTACCTGTCGGACCCGCAATTTGTGCAGTACCGGTTTTCCCCGCAACTTTATATCCATCAATGGCATATTTTTTCCCTGTACCTTTTTTCGCGGAAATTACCGTTTCCAAATAATCACGTACTTGTTTTGCAGTTTCTTCCGAAATCGGTTGCCCTGTCACTTTCGGCTTAGTCGTTTTCAAAATTTTTCCGGTATCCTGATCGGAAATGCTTTTTATCACGTACGGCCGCATCATTTTTCCGTCATTGGCTATTGCGGATGCAGCTTGGATTTGTTGAATCGGTGTAACGGTTGAACCCTGTCCAAATGAAGTAGTAACTTTTTCAAGCTTATACTTGTATTGAATTTTACCGGTTATCTCGTTCGGCAGGTCAATTCCCGTTTTTTTATCAAATCCGAACTTTGTCAAATACTCACGGAAAGTATCCGCTCCTATCTTATCCATTGCAAGAGTAGCAAAAGCGACGTTGGAGGAACGTTGAACCCCTTCAAGAAAGGTCATGCTCTTCCCTCTTTCGATTCCGCTATGATCTCCGATTTTCCCCGATCCGGCTTTGTAGGTTCCAGCAACAAAACTTTCATTCGGATTAAAGACCCCTTCCTCAACAGCCGCGGCAAGGGTGAATGTTTTCATGGTTGACCCCGGTTCGAAGGATTCTTCAATAGCTAGGTTACGCCATGTATCCGTAAGCCCGACTTTCGTTGTCGGATGGAAAGTAGGCCTTTGCCCCATCGCCACAATCTCCCCCGTTTTGGGATTGGAGACAATCGCTATGATTTGCTCGGGATCGTATTTTTCCTGCACTTTGCTCATCGAATCTTCCAGGAACGTTTGTATTTTTTTGTCGATTGTAAGCATGACATCATTGCCATTATCAGGAGCAACAACCTTTTCCTCTTTATCCGGTAAGAGGAAGCCCCATGAGTCACTGTCATATGTCAGCTCCCCGTTCGTTTCCTGTAATTCTTTATTGAGGTACTTTTCAATGCCGAACTTACCAGCCATTTCTTCCGTTTCCTCATCCTTTTCTACATAGCCAATCAGATGGGAGGCGAAAATTCCATTAGGATAAAAACGTTTATTCGTACTTCCGAATGTAATTCCCGGCAGTTCCATTTTTTCTATTTTCTGCTTGACGACCTGAGTCAAATCCTTGCCGGCACTGCCAAACTCCACCTGGTATGCCCCTTTTTTCGTAAGTCTTTCATAAATGTCCTGTTCATCCATGTCGATATATTTAGCAAGCTTACTAGCCGTCATCTCCGGATCCTTGACATGCTCCGGCTCCTTTTCACTGAGTACAGCCCTTAAGATATAGGAGGGAGTATCCTCGGCGATGACTTCACCCTTAGTATCGAGTATGCTTCCCCTTTTGGCTTCTATGACCTGTTTTTTTTCATATTTCTTGTCGATTTTTGAAGCCAGAACCTCCCCGCCTGCTGTACCTGTCACCTGAATATACAAAAAGCGGCAGACTAACACAAAAAAGAGCAGGCCGAATAAGAAGAATAATCCGGCTGCCCCATGCTTCATATTTTTTTGTTTCTGCATTATTACTGCACACCCTTCACATTATTCTCATTTAACTTGAACCCTAGTGCTGCAGCTTTTTTCCAAATTCTTTCGTATGTACTAAGTTCAGCAACCTGCACTTTCAAATCTTCATTCACTTTACCCTGTTTTTCAATCGACGTTTCCACTAGCTGGATTTCTTTATTCGTTTCATAGATGGCCGCTTGATTAGAGACTATTTTCACTCCCATAAAGGTAACCATGATAGCAAGGGCACATAGTAAGAAAACTTCACCAATGGATATCTTCGCTTTACGGATGACCACTGTTTGATGCGTCTGTTGCTGCTGCTGGTCTTCATATTGCTGTTCTTGTATTTTTTTGGCTATGGAACTCATTCATGTTCCCCCTTACTGTTTTTTTTCTGTAATTATTGCTTTTCGGCGATTCTTAGCTTAGCCGACCGGGAACGATTATTCCCTTCCAATTCTTCTTCTGAAGGTAAAATCGGTTTTCTCGTAATTATTTTCATAGGTGGCTTGAATTCATCCGGGATAACTGGAAGTCCGGGCGGTAGGTCCGGAAGGGCACTTGCTTTTTTAAATACCGTTTTACAAATTCTATCTTCTAGTGAATGGAATGTAATGACAGATATTCTTCCTTCTTTATCCAAAAGCGATATGGCTTGCTCCAAGGAATCTTCAAAGACACCAAGTTCGTCATTCACAGCGATTCTTATTGCTTGGAACACTCGTTTCGCAGGGTGTCCGCCTTTACGTCTTGCCGGGGCCGGTATTCCATCCTTAATTAACTCCACAAGCTCGAATGTCGTTTCAATCGGTTTTATTTCACGTGCCGCTTCAATTTTCCTGGCAATTTGTTTCGAAAACTTTTCTTCGCCATATTGGAAGAAAATTCTCAGCAAATCATGGAATGACCAAGTATTCACGACATCATAGGCAGAAATGGCAGCACTTTGGTCCATCCTCATATCCAAAGGTGCATCATGGTTATAGCTGAAACCACGCTCTGGTGTATCCAATTGTGGGGATGACACACCTAAATCATAAAGGATCCCGTCCACTTTCTCGATTCCCCGGGCATTCAACTCTTCTTTTAAGTATTTAAAATTATTAGGAACAAGAACAATACGTTCGCCATAGCTTTCCAATTTTTCCTTAGCATTCCGAATCGCCGTTTCGTCCTGATCAAAAGCATAAAGCCTACCCTTGTCAGAGAGCTGTGAAAGTAAGTATTCGCTGTGACCGGCTCCTCCTAAAGTACAATCCACATAAATTCCATCAGGTTTGATGTTCAATCCATCAACCGTCTCTTTTAATAACACTGTTGTATGTTGAAACATGCTAGACATCCTTCCAATCGGTTATTGAGTGACCCTATTTCTGGGGGCAGCCTTAAATATCAAAGCCAATCATATTTTCTGCTATCTCAGCGAAAGAATCCTCAGAAGCTGAAAAATAGTTTTCCCAAAGGGATTTGCTCCAAATCTCAATACGATTGGTAACACCAAGAATTACACATTCTTTTTCCAATTGGCCATATGAAGTAAGCGGCGTGGGGATATTAATTCGCCCTTGTTTATCAATTTCGCACTCTGTAGCTGCAGAAAAGAAAAAACGGGTAAAGGCTCGGGCATCTTTTTTTGTTAAAGGCAGGGCTTTCAGCTTTTCTTCAAGCAGCTTCCACTCTTCCATAGGGTAACCAAATAAACATTGATCGAGTCCGCGGGTAAGGACAAATTGCTCCCCGAGATTTTCCCTGAATTTCACTGGGACAATCAAACGGCCCTTTATATCGATGTTATGATGGTACTCTCCCATGAACATACCCACAACCCCCACATTCTAATCTCAATGTACCACATTCCCCCACCTTTCTCCACTTGTTTTTACTTTCTCCTTCTAAGTAAAAATTCCCTTCTTTTCTACTTAAGTTTATTTAGCCAAATTATTCACAGAAACGTGCAATTCCCTCGAATGGACTCAGACTAAGACGCAGTCCCACCATTACTGTCGAAGCACTACCTGACAATAGCCCAGGAAACAGAAAAAAGACAGGCTTTAGCACCTGTCTTTTTTACACTTTTTAATCCCTCCGGCAGGATTGGTTTGTGGCAACCCTATTCAAATTGAAGTGTCCGCCACTTTTCCCCAAAACGGATGGATTTTCTAAATGAAAATCAATTTATGCTGATTATTGAACCGGTATTCCAGTTTCATCATATCCCGTACGAACTCTGGCCCGTATTGATTCAAGTAATAAAACACATTCCAAATCCTCTCCTGGGGTGATCCAAGAGGGTACAGTGAATTTGCTATCCGTTCATATTTTTTCAATATGACCGAATGTCGTTCCTTAGTACGGTCACCGATTTTGCCATACATGAAATTCAATTGCTTTTGAATGAATTCAATGTTTTTGTTCAACATCGGCTCAAGTCCTCTATCTAAAGCGACAGCGTGGGCAAATAGCTTTTCATGGTTCTCTTCAAGCTGTGATTTCAGCGTCCCGAACAGGTTGTCAACCGTCTCATCTTTCACGGAATCAAGGTAACTTTTCACAGAATTAGCGGTTCCTTCAGTCAGAACAGTTTCCAAACTGAGTTCCATTTCTTCAAGGTCGCTATGGATACCGCGCTCTATCAGCGTGATGTTTAACCTAGGAATGATTGGCGGCATCTTCATGGAAAACAACTCAAATACCTTTTTTAATTCTGCCCAATAGGCTATTTCCCCTGGCCCAGAAACGAAAGCCAATACAGGGAAAAGCATTTCCTGCATGAGCGGGCGTGTAATGACATTGTTGCTTAATCGTTCTGGATGATTTTTGGCTATCTGCAAGAGTTCCTGCTCGGTAAATGATACCTCACCGTTTTTTCCGCTGAAACCGCCTTCTACACGTTCGAGTAAACATCGATCTTTTTTTTCTGGATCATAATAAAATAAATTAGCTGCCCGTTTATCCATTTCAATCATTTTTGCATACCCTTTCGCATGCATGAATGATTGCTGTTCCTCGACCACTTCAGCAATCCGTCCACTTTCATTGACCATCAATTCAAAGTATGTCTTTTCAATTCGCCTTAATTCCGGATCTCCGGCATCGACTAGTAAAAGGCCATATTCTTTGAACCATTCATGAATCAGCATGGCGAAGAAATCGACGAAAGTATTCGATTGCTTAATGGTCTCCTTCATATCAATCAGGAGTTTATTCGTAAAGGCCGTTTCTCCATATGTTTCAATGATTTCCTCAAGCCACTTCTCTGCCTTTTCCGTTTCCAGCTCCACATCGGAAACCATTGTTTTATACGGCTGATAGGAAGGATAGGTTTTTTTATCGGGTTTACCGTTTTTCATAACATAAACATGATTGACTTCAGCCAAATCATGATCTTCTCCAGCTATCCAAAAAACTGGAATGACTGGCTGCCCCAGTTCCCTTTCTTGTTCTTCCGCAAGCTTAATGATCGAAATCACTTTATGAATGGTGTACAGCGGCCCTGATAATAACCCAGCCTGCTGTCCTCCAATCACAACCACGGAATCATCCCTGCGCAACCTTTCAATATTCCCCTTAACTGCCTCACTGAATGAAAGACGAGACATGTATTGTTGTATGTAATCCGACAATTCATCACGTGAAAAAGAGCGGTTCATCAATTCATTATATTTATTGAGATAAATGTCCGGCTTTGACAAGTCATAGTGAAAATAATCCTCCGTTTCAAGACGGTTTTGTAAATAGTCCGATGCAAAACGGTTTAAAGATGGTAACGCGAGATCTTTCATCTCCATTTCTGTTCTCCCTTTCTCTGCAACTACAATTCTTTTTAGAGTATAACATTCCGGTTTAAGAAAACAAAAGAAGTTGCCCAGCAGCAGAAAATTGATGCGATGTTCTATATTATGTAGTCAATATCTTCGTAATACTTGTAATTATGCCAATGGAAAATAATAGTAGGTAAGCTACGAAAAAGAAGGCGAAGTTTACTCTCCAAAAACCCTTTAATACCTTATGGAAAATGATTTCTTCTTTTACCTTGTAATGGACAAGGACCACCACGAATGCGTTGATGATCATGACGAGCATGATCACCCAAAGAATTTGCTTATCCCAAATGGTAATGATCAAATAATGGACGGATAATACGAACAGCAGCGTACTCATGTCCATTGCAAATTGAACAGAGCGCCTATGGTTTCCAGTGAATTGTTTGGCACTTATAAAAAAAAGTATATACCCCACGAAAGGCAAGGTAATAAATATCGCGGCAAGGCTTGATACTACGTACGGCACATTCTCATCCCCCCTGAGACTCTTTTCCTTTAACCATCTTATATAGAGAAGAAGTCAGGCAATCACTTTTCCCTTTACTCTTTGCCTCCGAGAGGATATGACCCAAAATAGCATCAATTTCCGTTTTACGGCCATTTTCTAAATCTTTTAGCATTGACGATCGATTTTCCGCTGTTGCCATACAAACGGATTTCACATGTTCAAATGACTCATCCTTATTTTTAACTTCCAAAATATCGGAGATTTCTTCAAAAAGGTCTTGAAACAATCGGTAGTAAAAGGAGTTAGTGATTAAACCGCCATTTTCCACGTCAAGTATCGCTGTTAATGGATTTATCACTGCATTAACAACTAGCTTATCCATCAGCATCGAGTGAAAATCATCACTCTTCGAAAAAGGAAAATGATCGATCCCTTCATTCACTAACGATAGTTGCTCAAGTTCCCCCTTAAAGGAAGCGATCCTTGTAATGCCGAGCCCTGTATGCTCCACGGTATTTCCGTCATGTTTCAACGCTCCATGCTCCACTACCCCCACATATATGGTCGGGGATTGAAGCTGCTTTAAATAAGAAATATGACCATAGCCATTCTGCAAGAATAGCAATGGAACCTGAATACCTTTGATCCTGGGCAATATTTGCGGCAGGTGATATTGCTTGACGGCCAATATAAGAAGATCCACATCCGATATCCCATCACCCAGGCACTTAGAAATGATGCCTGTCAGCAGCCTGCTTTCACCATCCGCAATAAGACGGATTCCATCACGTTTAATGATTGACGCCTGATCCGCAGTATGGGTATAGAGAGTCACACTATGTTTTTCACTTAAATGAGACGCAAACAGCAGCCCGATGGCCCCTCCCCCAACGATTCCAATTCTCATAATAACCTTCCTTACTTTTTGAAATATATTTACTATTTTATCACATTATCTTTTTTATCCTGCATCAATTTTCCCATCGTTGGAAAACGCAGCCAATCTGATTGAATGAAATGGAACTGCCATCAACAAGGCTCGCCATAAATATCAATGGGAAGAATTATTAATACGCCATTGAAGATATATTTTCTTCTTTAAGTCCTAATTTAATGGTATATTAGATACGAAAAGCTTAGCCATTTTGAAGACTTTATAGGAACAAAAGATAACTCCAATCTCACCCCACAAGAAATTGAAGGGAAAAGGGCGGGGGATAAAAGGCTATAAGCATTTAGACAGCTAGGATAAGTCGATGATGTCATACTAGATTTAACCTAAGCTGGAATTCCACATGGTAAAGAGATCAGTGGGATGACTTTCAAAGGGTACTATCGGAAGAGGTTTATCAGAATTAAGGGGGAGCTTTTTTATGGAATACAAGGTGGAACGATTACTTGTAAATTTTAAAACGCTTGAGGAATTCAAAAAATTCAAAGAATACGGGATACAGGAACTGTCCATGCTAGATGATTTAGAGGGTAACATCATCGAAAATGACAGCCAATCACCTTTTTACGGAATCTTTTATGGCGACAAACTTGTAGCCCGCATGAGCCTGTATAAAAGAAGCGCTAAATTCGACCAGTATTTTGACAATTCTAGGGACTTCCTTGTTCTTTGGAAACTTGAAGTCCTGCCTAACTATCAGAAAAAAGGTTATGGAAGAGCTTTGGTCGAATTCGCCAAAAGCCTGAACATGCCTATCAAAACCAACCCAAGAGTTCATTCACAGGACTTTTGGAAAAAGATGGGTTTTTCTGCTGTTTCCTACGATTTGGACAGGGACCTCGGAGAAAACCCGCTGATTTGGAGCCCATTTGACATACAAGATAATAAAGAAATAGATACACAAGAATAAGGGAATATCAAGAAAATGCGGGCGGATTTTTCCACCCGCATTTTTTATTTATTGACCCTTTCCAGATTACCATTTTTATCCATTTGGAAACTCACCTTCGGATTCGTCTTTTCGTCCTCTTGTACACTAAGCTTTCTTGCGCGCTCCATAATCTGCATTAACGCACGATAATCTTCCTCAACAGCTTTCAGGTTTTCTTTAAGCAAAACATTCTCTTCCAGTAATCGGTCATTTTCCCGTTCAAGAAATAGGGACCGCTCAGAAATCCGTTCTTTTTCCTTATTATCAAGCTGAAAGAATTCATCCATTTTGGTTAAATATAATATAACTTCCTGAAGGGTAATAGATTCTTTATCTTCATGCTCGGGTGTTTTTTCTTCAATCGTGACATTTTCCACTGGTGCAACCGAATCCCTTTCCATTCCAGGGGTATTGATTACCTGTTCTTTCCTTTGTTTTTTCGCCAGCTCTATCCCTGATTTATATTGCTTCCTTACAAAGGAATTCCAACGGAACCCACAAGCAGCAGATGTCCTCGATAACTGTTTCCCCACTTCTTCAAACGCCTTTAATTGTGTACTTCCTTCTCGTATATGCCTTAGTACCACTTCAGCCAACAACAGATCCTCATCATGAGTCCATGCATCTTGTCTCGCAATCGTCATCTCTCTACCTCCCAGCAAGTTTTAATTCATAATATGCACATGCTAGGAAAGATAGAAGATATATAGAGCGGGTAATATTTATTTTTTCTTATTTAAAAAACGATCGACTGCAGCATGATGCTCATCACTAGCCCAAAGTTTAGAACATTCCCGGATTTCTGCATCCATTCTTCCTTTAAGCCCGCTACCCTGCCATTTATGGACCAACAATCGTTTATAGGCCATCAATACCCCTGTCTCATGGCGAAGAAAATCATCTGCGAACCTTTCCCATCCATCCGTACCTTCTCCGACTATCTCATCTACGAAACCATATTCCTTTGCTTCCTCAGCTTTATGTATTTTTGCATCCAATAATAGCTTTAGCGCTTTTTGCTCTGGTATTTTCTCAAGTAAAAGTGAAGCTCCGCCCCAGCCTGTCGTTATTCCTAGAGTACCTTGTACAAATCCTAGCTTAACTCCGCTCTTTGCTAATCTGAAATCACAAGCTGTCGCTATTTCGCATCCACCGCCGAAAGCACTTCCATTGATGAGCGCTATTGTTGGTTTAGGGAAAACTGCTAGTTTATACAGAATTTCACCCATTTTCGATAACATAGCAAAGGCCTCTTTTTCTGTATGCAAATCCTGAAATTCCCTTAGATCCCCACCTGAACAGAATGCCTCAGAGCCCGCCCCTGTTAGGACCAGCAACTTGACTTCATCATCGCATGCAGCTTCTGACAATATCGACTCAAGTTCGTCCATCAATTGATAATTCACGGCATTCCTTTTCTCCGGTCTATTAAACAGGAGTTTCATGAAACCGCGTTTATCCTTTTCTACATCAATCACCTGATCCACGTAAACACCTTCTCCAAAATCATCGGCAAAACACGGATGATTCAAAATATTCTGCCAAATATATTTGTAAAAAAAGCACAGAGAAAAATCCCTGTGCTTTGATTAGCGTGTTGCATCAAGAAAGCAATGCTCTCAAGTAGGTCAAGAAATTATTTTGCGACAACTTCTTTTCCTTTATATGTTCCACATTCTTTACAAACGTGATGTGAAAGAGTCATTCCACCACAGCTCGGGCATTCTACCATACCAGGTACTTGAAGCTTGAAGTGCGTACGACGTTTTCTTTTTACAGTTTTCGACGTTCTTCTAAAAGGTACAGCCATTATTCCCACCTCCTTAAAAAATATAAAAAAGCTGGAAAAATCGGATTAACGATTTTTCGTTCCAATCAAGATTCTTTATTGTTGTCAAAAAAGTCGGCAAGCTTTGCAAATCTCGGATCAACCTTATGCTCATTTTCCTCTTCAGAAATAACAGCCCAGTCTTTCCCAGATTGAGGAGCAGCTTCGTTCGAATCGACATCCTCACAAAAAACCTGCATCGGAATTTCTAGCAATAAATTTTCTTTAATTACCGGTATTAGGTCTACAACATCACCTTCCACAACAGTGACATCATCTCCGTAGAAATCAGTGCCATCTGCCTTTAAAAGAAAGGTTTCCTTTGTATCAATATCAATCGGATATTTAACGTCTACCAGTGTACGGGAGCAAGGTAATGTTAATTCACCTGAAAGATGCAAGTGAAAAGTAATCTCGGTCGAGCTGATATCAACTCTTCCTGCTACTCTGATAGGAGAAACATCGCGAATTTGCGGGTCTCTTTCTCTAATGTCCAAGACATCCACCAGTTCATCAAACCGTAAATCTTTGTCCCGAATTTTTTGAAGTTGACTAATCGTCCATTTCAAATGAAATCACCTCAAGGCAACAAAAATAATTATAGCTTTCAATTATAAGTTTGTCAATATTTTTTCTTTACACTATAATGTAGTCATCCTAACTGATTGTCTAAGTTTTAAGAATCATTTCAAACAAAAAATCCCGACGATTACTTATAGTATTTTACTTGAAATACTATTTTAGCACTAAGTTGATAAAATACAAAGTTTTTCTCTGAGGTGAACGAATGAAAGCTTGCGGTTTAGTAGTCGAATATAACCCTTTTCATAATGGACATGTTTTACATGCAAGAGAAAGTAGAGAAAAAACAGGGGCAGATGTTGTGGTGGCTGTTATGAGCGGGCCCTTCTTACAACGTGGCGAGCCCGCTATCGTCAGCAAGTGGACACGTGCCGAAATGGCCTTGAATGGAGGTATAGATCTTGTCATTGAGCTTCCCTATACTTTCGCGACACAGAAGGCGGAAATATTTGCAAAAGGATCTATTTCTCTTTTGGAGTCCCTTGGCTGTGACTCCTTTTGCTTCGGAAGCGAGGATGGCAGAATTGAACCATTCATTACCGCCCACAGAATTCTTTCGGATAATTCCCCCGCATTCGATGCCGCAATTAAAATGGCTATGAATGCTGGTAATAGTTATCCAGCCAGTGCTGCCCAGGCTTATCGATCGATCATCAATGGTGATGCGGCATTGGATTTGACGAAGCCAAATAATATTCTTGGAAAGGAATATGTAAGTGCTGCACTTTCAAACGGCTACTCCATTCGCCCTTATACGATTCAAAGGGTCGCTGCCGGATACCATGAAACAAAGTTGTCTAAAGACCCTATCGCCAGTGCAACGGGGATACGTAAAGCCATCCATGAACACCAGGAATTAAATTCTGTTTCCAGTTATATTCCTCAACCGACAATGAGTGGTCTTGAGCAATATTTAACCGACTACCATGCCTTGCATGACTGGGAAATGTATTGGCCCATGTTGAAATACCGAATCCTTTCTTCCTCTTTAATCGAATTGGCAGGGATATACGAAATTGAGGAAGGCATAGAACACAGAATTAAGGAGATGGCCAAGCAATCTTCGAGCTTTTCTGGATTCATGGCAGCTCTGAAGACAAAACGCTACACATGGACACGTCTACAACGGATGTGTGTCCATATATTGACCCATACATTAAAGGAACAGATGATTCACAATGACCAACCAGCCTATATCAGACTTCTTGGCATGAATGGCCATGGACAAGAATATCTTCGCACAGTAAAAAAAGGCTTACCCCTCCCGCTCATCTCTAAACTTTCGTCCTATCAGAAGCAGAACATCGATACGGACTTGCGAGCAGCACAGGTGTATGCACTGGGCTTGCCCGAACCGTATCAAGCTGCCTTGATGAAACGGGAGTATGAATCTCCCATCATTTTTAAGTGAAGAATGGTTAAGCTTGGCACGTCCATCCTTAAGAGTAAAAATCTAATCATCAAAAAAGCGCAAACAGTAGATGACTGCTTGCGCTTTTTTCATTTTTCTTTTCCTTTTAGCTTCGTTAAATAGGCTATTGCATCCTCAAAGTTGTCCACCGGCACGATCTTCATGTCCGTGTCGATATCCTTTGCTGCAATGAGTGCATCTTCATAATTCGAACCTGCTGCTCCGTTTTCATTTGGGGCAAAAAATATTTCGGCTCCAGATTTATCGGCTGCAACTATTTTCTGTTGAATCCCGCCAATTGGACCGACTGTCCCATCATCTGACATCGTTCCTGTACCGGCTATATCATACCCATTTGTAAGATCGCCTTTTGTTAATTGATTATAAATCTCCAATGAAAACATTAAACCTGCTGAAGGACCGCCTATTTGTTCTGAATCTATGGCAATCGCAGGTTTTGTGATCACTTTTCGGTTATCATCTAGCGAAATGCCTATTCCGACCCTATTTGGGTCATCTTTAAAAGGCTGCAATGCAAGAACGGCCGTTTTCTCCGTCTCTTCCCGCTTATACACTATTTTAACTTCATCTCCAGCCTTTTTTCCGTTAATATAGTCCATGAATTCCTGTGCAGACTTGAATTTAACATCATCGACCTGAATGATTTGATCGCCCGCTTTCAATTCTTTAGCTGCCGGCATTCCTTTTAGCACGTCCAAAACATATACACCCAGGTACTCGTAATCGACTTCTTTCCCTGCTTTTTCATATGCGATCTGAATGGCATTATTTTTAGAACCATCCATTAAGTGCAGTTGCCTGATATTATATTCTTCATCTGTTTCATCTTCGCTTCGAATGGAGTTTTCCGGATAAAGCTCCTGATATTTGCTCCACTTCGCCATCATGTAGGAATATATATTCGCCCTGCCCATCCTTACAGTGGTTAACATAAAACTTCCTTCTGCTTCATCTCCTCCGGATACCTCAATGATTGGCTCCAACTCTTTAGCCATTCCTGGTTTTGATACATAAAAAGGTAGGGAATAAAGGGCTGATGCTATGAGTAGTATAGCCACCACCAGGAAAGTGCGTACATACATTTTACGGCTCATCTTCAAAGGACTCCTTCCAAGTAACAATGCTCTGCTTAATTTGATCTATTTTTCCTCTTGCAGCTTCTTCTCCAATACTAATTATTTCCTGTACGTTTGTAAATGATTTAGAGCTGTATTTCTCAACCCTGGGGCGTATCATGACGTCTGATGCAAACTCCCTACTTTTGACCAACTCCATTTGCAGAATATCGAGGCTTTGCATGATGACATCATATATGGAATTTATCTCCATATCCTGTTTCACGTGGGCTACATCCACACCAATTATGATGTCTGCTCCCATATCCTTCACGACTGAAACAGGAACCCTGTCAACAACGCCGCCATCAACAAGCAGTCGGTTTCCGATTTTTTCGGGAGTGAAAATGCCGGGAATGGAGATGCTTGCCCTTACAGCCGGTGCGATGGGACCTTCCTGAAAAATGACTTTTTCCCCCGTTTTTATATCAGTGGCGACCACCGCCACAGGAATATCAAGTTCTTCAAATTTCTTACCATATGTAAATACCCTGATTAAATCCTTTGTACGTTTACCAGAGATGAAGCCCATTTTAGGTATGGTGAAGTCTAAATAATACTTTCGCTTAAATGCACGGGACAACTTATACAGCCTCTCAATATCCGAACCCGCTCCATAAAAGGCAGCAACCATAGCTCCCATGCTGCTTCCAGCAATCATATCTATCGGAATGCCCTCTTGCTGCAATACCTTTATCACGCCAATATGTGCAAATCCCCTAGCTCCTCCTGACCCAAGTGCAAGCCCGACTTTTGGTTTCGACAAAGAAAACCCTCCCGCCTATAACTAGTTCAAAATATTGAAATAACACTCATTCAAAGTTATGGTCTTAAACGGATTTATAGAAGCATATTATTTATATTGACAGTGAAACAAGCATGGCAGATATAAACTATGTAGCCAATGAAGTGAAGGGCTGCATTGAAATTCCATTGTGCGGATCATTCTCATTTATACATGTCGGTACAATCCACATTCCATCATGCGCTTACTTTTAGAGAAAAGGAAGTTCATATATTATTATATACGAAACGAACTGCCCTTATTTAGTAACCTTCAAGAGGAGGCTGAATTTTGCTAAAATCAAAATCTAAAACAGTACTGTTAGCTACCTCCGTCACGATGATGGCAGTTGGCTTGATCATCTTCCCCCAAGAATCCTTTGAAGCTTCCAAAGGCGGACTGAATATGTGGTGGACAATTGTTTTCCCTTCGCTTCTACCTTTCTTGATTTTCTCGGAGTTATTAATCAGTTTTGGGGTTGTCAGGTTCATTGGCGTCATGCTCGAGCCATTTATGCGTCCCTTATTCCGTGTACCGGGAGTGGGCGGTTTCGTTTGGGCGATGGGACTTGCATCAGGGTTTCCAGCTGGAGCGAAGTTCACTGTAAGGCTTCGTCAGGAAGAACAATTGACCCGCATTGAAGCTGAAAGACTCGTTTGTTTTACTAATTCATCTAATCCATTGTTCCTGTTCGTTGCGGTTGCCGTTGGGTTTTTCCACAATCCTCATTTAGGGATCATCCTTGCACTTTCCCACTACCTAGGAAATTTTTGTGTAGGCATCATCATGCGTTTTTACCGTTGGAAAGAAGAAAAATCCCATATAAAAGTAATGACCAAGCTCCCCTCCATAAGACAAGCCTTTAGCCAAATGCATCGAACCAGATTAAAAGAAACAAGACCCTTTGGCAGTTTACTTGGAGATGCGGTAATCTCATCCATTCAAACCCTATTAATGATCGGGGGGTTCATCATTCTCTTTTCGGTGGTGAACAAGCTTTTATTTCATTTGAACATTACCGGATTGCTAGCATCGGGGGTCGGAGGAATTTTACATATTTTAAATTTCCCAGATTCTTTAAGCCTCCCCTTCATATCAGGCATGTTTGAAATGACTCTTGGTTCAAAATTAACCAGTACGGTTGAAGATGCGACGCTCTTTCAGCAAACCGTGATGACAAGTTTCATCTTAGCTTTCAACGGGTTCAGCATTCAAGCGCAAGTTGCCAGCATCATAGCCGCAACAGACATCCGTTTCACTCCCTTTTTTCTGGCTAGGATAGCACATGGCCTTCTGGCATCCATTATTACCGTCTTGCTTTGGGAACCATTCTATAAAGGCAATAGGTACAGCGGCAGCCCGATAAACGCATTTCCAGTCAGCGGATCCGGTGAACATGCGAATTCCCTCTATCAGAACATGCTTGATTTCGGTCCCATTCTAACCCTCGTGTTTTTGACCCTATACATCATCATATATACCAAAAGGCTTTTCAAAAGCCTTTCGTAACCGAAAAAAGAGCATTGCGCGTTGGCAATGCTCTTTTTTCTATCCTTTCAGCTCGTTGTACTTTTTGGCCAGGGCTTTCTGGACGACGCTTGGCACCAGTTCTGAGATATCCCCGCCATATTTCGCAACCTCTTTCACGATACTTGAACTCAAGAAAGAATATTGATTTTTCGTCATGATAAAGAATGACTCTATTTTATTGTTAAGGAATCTGTTCATCGAAGTTCCCTGCATTTCATATTCAAAGTCGGAAGTCGCCCTCAATCCCCTGATTATGGCATTCGCGGAAACGCTTTCAGCATAGTCGACCGTCAATCCTTGATAGAAATCCACTTTAACATTCGGCATATGGGCAGTCGCCTCAGTAATCAATTCCAGTCTCTCCTCCACTGTAAAAAGTGAATTTTTCGCTGAATTGTTCACGATGACCACATATACCTCATCAAAAACATTCGCTCCCCTTTGAATGATATCAAGATGACCAAATGTTATTGGATCAAAACTCCCCGGACAAATCGCTATTTTGGACATTCATAGTTCCCCCTGTTCGTGTACGTTTCCCCATTGATAAATCGTAACGGCAATGATGCCATAAACTTCTTTTCTCTTAACGGTAAAGTCACCAACTTTTTCTGGCAATGTTACATCATGGCCATGCTCACAAACAATGTATCCTATATCGTTCAGCAATCGGTATTTATGTATTTCTTCAAGAATCTCGACTAGCTTTTGTTTCTTATAAGGCGGATCAAGAAAAATCAATTCAAAAGTCATTTCCCTTTTCACCAAAGCTTTCAGTGCACGCTCTGAATCATTTTTATAAACTTCTGCACGGTCTGAAAACTTGCATAGTTCCAAATTGGCCTTAACCGTTTGATTTGCTTTAAAATCCCGGTCAACAAATATGGCTTTATCCATGCCTCTGCTTAACGCTTCAATTCCCAGTCCACCGCTCCCGGCAAACAAGTCGAGGACCAGACCTCCTTCGAAATAAGGACCAATCATGTTGAAAATGGATTCCTTGACTTTATCAGTAGTCGGACGGGTTCCTGTACCCGGTACAGCCTTAAGTGGTCTTCCTTTACAAATTCCGGAAACGACCCTCATCATTCTCACCACATTTTATGACAAATTTCTGTTACTTTCCTATCCTAACATATTAGAAAAAGCTAGCCAATATTTAAACCCATTTGGCTTCATTTCCAAGATGAAAATCAACTTATCATTTCGTACCCTGGAAAGAAGATATCCATTCTTTTTATAAATGTTTTACATTTTGAATAATAAAGTGGTTTTTGGCAATAATGTGAATAACAACATTCCTTTTTAGGTGTTGTTGCCAACCGCGGAGAAGGCTTACGTTTCCCCATAAGTTCTTCCTCCGGTTTCTCCTCTCCCTTTGCCTTCTGGTCCTTAGTTAGACATAGAAGGACCCTGCATATTTTTGCAGGGCTTTTTTTATTGATAAACCTCTGATATCTAATTTTCTTTTGTCATGATTCGTCAATAAAGTTGTCCTTCTCTTTTATGAGCGATAATGATAAAGTAATGAATAATAAGTTAGTTAGGAGAGGTTTAATTGATTCAACGTTTTATTGAAATTGGACAAGGATATTCCGATATATATGAGTTGCTGGAAGTAGGTCGCAATCAGAAACATCGAGTTGCAAGGCTTTTGGCCATGCATACTACTATAAATGATAAAAAGGTAACGTCATTGGTTATCGTCATGCAGCCCACAGATCCTGGGAAGTTCCAGCCGCTTTACATTTGCCGTGAAGGTATACCGAACCCTCATGCCACCAAAAACAAACGCTATGAGCTTTTTGAGAACTTGGCGGAGGAACTGGATAGACCAATTATTGAAATCGACGTGAAACCTTCAGTGCTGTTTGCAGAAATCGAGTTGTACTACCAACACTTAATCGGCATTTTGCGAATGAATAGATATCTGCCCCCATTAGGTTGAAAGATGTTGATGCCCTGAATTGAAAAAAGCTGACTCCACATGAGTCAGCTTTTTTTAAATTCCCATTTTATAATCATATTCTTTCGCTTTATCCGGTTTGGAATTTTCGAACTCCACCTTCAAAAAAGGCTTGTAAGAAAGGTCCACTTTTTTAACGAACGAATAATTATTCAGCTTTTCCACTAGTGGTTCCACTTCATCCATATTCGTATAAAGAACTACATATTTCAACTTTTTTGAAACATAATGGATATTTCCAAATTTCCTAAGCATTTTGGCTTGTTTTAATGTATGTAAATAGACGATGATTCCCTGTCTCGCTCCAAGCATATCAATAACTCCCTTTTATAAAGGTTTTAACTAAGTGTAGCATAGCAGAATCTTTACTTTCAACCAAGAAAAAAGATTATAAACGAAATTCTCTCACTATTATGAATATACTCACTGTGAAGGGAGCCAAACAAACGATGGATTTAAACCAGATTTGGCATCAATTTATTGATCATCTATTGGATAATGATGAAATTACCCAAGCTTCGATAAAAAAAGTCACGGGTATACCATTTTTATATATCCATTATCATCCAGCACAAAATGATAATGGTAATCTTTCTTATTTAATAAAAAAAGCCGCAAGCCTTTCAATGCGCGGCAAGCAGCTTCATTGTGAAACCATTTTCGTACGGCAGGAAGAACATTTATATGTATTCAGGCATCGTTTTTATGTGCCGCAGCAAAAGATGTTTTGCTGCGGCAACCTTTGTCCGGACTGTATTTTATATCACAGTTAAGCGCTTTGTAACTTAAACGGAATATACATGATAGAAACAAAGTACAAGGAAGGACCTTACTACATGCATCGGTTCATTGACCCTACTGTCTAGACGAAGGTTCCTTACATGAACACAGCCACCGAAATCCGTAGTAAGCCGAATTTCGATGGCTGCATGTTCTTGTATACCGGCCTAAATGTTAACGATCTGGCCATTACCTTAAGCAGAGCACCCACAACTTCCGCCAGTTCCGCAGCTTCCCGTTGAACATCCACCGGATGAAACAAAAAATGGATTCCCAGCTGGGGTTTTGACCTGTTCAGAAACCGCTCGGCCAATTCTTCCGCTGATTTCATCAAGAACGGATTGCAATTCGGTCTCCGCCCGCTTAAACTCAGAAACGGCAGGATGCATATCCATATCTCGTTTAGCTTGCCTGGTTTCTAAATTGATGCGTTTATAATCCGGATGATATTTACCGAACCTTTGAACATCTTCAAATAGATCCTTTAGCGAAGTAAACTTGGAAATTTTCCGCTGGGCCTCTTTGTCGCTTTGTAATTTATATAAACTAAGGAGGTATTCTTCCCCTATTTCAGAATGAAGGATCATTTCAGCTAATCCATCAGCCTGTTGTAAAATGTCGATGATTTCCATAGTAGCAAGCATTAACAAGCTCACCTCCACAACCATTTTACCATTTCTCCCTATCAGATGCTAATGGTTTGATTAAATCGAGGAAGTGATATGTACATCGATCTCTTTTTGCAGCCCTGTTTTTTCACCTGAACCATTCAAAACCTCCAGCTTAATTTTATGCATGCCATTCGGGACATCCTTTAAGATAAATGCTGCCGTTTTCATATCGACTTTCTTTTGATTATCAATAAATACCGACACAGTTGCCAATTGTTCAGGATTTGATTCAGAAAAACCATAGTTTTTCAAGTAGCACTCTACATAGACAGAGTTGCCTTTAACAAAAGTTTTTACCCGAAAGTCCTCATCTGAATTTCTGATGCTCGATACAGTGGTGGCAGCTTTGAGTGTAGAAACACCTTGCATGGTTACTCCTGAATTTTCAGGTTCAGGTATTTTCTTTCCACAACCAGACGCCGCCATCAACACTGTTAGAGCCAATATCAACTTTCTCATTCCATCGTCCCCCTTTTGCCTTTATTGTTCGCCAAAAGGAGTAATTTACTCTTATTTTCTTCATTCACCTGGAGCATTCATCGCTTGAAACATATGAAGCATCATTGAGGCAACCTGAACACTTTCCGAAAATTTAGAAACCCGATGTGGAATCGACTTTTCAAAATAATATTTCGCTTCGGTTTCAAACACATCCACTTCATGGGGATTACGCATTAACCTTTTGTACCATGCAGGCTGAACCCTTAAGTAGTTTCGCATATCTTCGTTTGTTTGAATGAATTCATATATATTCTGACGCATGAAAAACCCTCCTTAATCTTTAGTGAATAAAAAAGGGTTAGCTCTCTGCTCTTTTTCTTTTGGGGGAGGACTGGTATCACCTGATTTATTCCCTTGGAAAGCAGATAGCACTCCTTGGATTGCACCAATGGCCTGATTTGCATTCGTAATATATTGTTGAATCTGCCCCATATCCATATTTTTAACTGCACTCATTAACGAACCGATCAACTCAGTGCTTTGTTCTCCCTTTTCAACCGGCGGTGATGGAGATCCTGTATTCACTTTGGACTCACCCACACTGCCGTCAGCCTGCCAGCGTGGATGATCTTCTCCGAGTAAATACCACTCTTCAAAAAGTTCCTGCCATGTTGCTTGTTTGCTTCTCACTTCATTCACTAAATGAGGATGTTCCTTTACAAACTCCCGAAATCCATCCACGGAGGGCCGCTTTCTTTTTGCCATTACTCTCACCTCACACTTAGACATCGCCTATTGCACCATATGCTAAAGGTAAATAAAAAGTGCATAACATTCGTTTTCAAATGCAATTGGATTTTCCGTAGTATAATATCAGAAAAAAAGAGGTATTTTCATGTCGGATGCAAGTGATTCAATCAAGCGCTTCCAGAATCTGGATGAGTCTGCAAATGAAACAGAGTTATCATCAAGCCTACGGCAATTAAATAAGGATGTAAGCAAACAGGGTACGACACCTACGATGCCTATGCCTAATACACCTCTTGTACATTATGAATTAAACATTACTCATGGAGTCATGATAGCCACCTTCATAGATTCTGGGGATGGGAACCCTTACAAGCTCAACAGTTCCAAAAGGGTATGCAGCCGTGACTTCGGATATCCAAGTTCGTTACTTTAAACCTTCCATTGGCGATCGATTAACGTGTACATTCGAATTAATACATGGGCAAACGATCATCATCGAGGAGAAAGTCCACCGTGATGATGGGGCACTTTGCGCTATATCGACAAGGAACTTTTTCATATTGAAAATATAATCCAGAACAAGAAAACGGACCCTAATCGGATCCGTTTTTTTTATCTCTTTATGAAATTCTGGGTGTAATACTTTTTATATACCCCGACGCCCAGACCTGTAAATTCCTCGTTCAGCAACGCATCCCGATGCCCTTTGCTATTTAGCCAACCTTCCATGACTGCAGCTGCGTCCACATAATTAGCCGCTATATTTTCACCTGCTGCCCTGTATTTTACATGACCTGCATCGAGACGCCTTTCCAAATCCCCCTTTGTTTCAGAAACATGGGTTCCTTCAGGTGCGTCCGTCATATCCCTGCTATGAAGGTAAGCAACCTCTGCAGTTGGAGCATCCCATTCTAAAGGCTCCAAATCAAACCTACTGCGCATTATATTCGTAATATCGAATATTTGCTGCTCATTGCCATCTTCCACTTTCGCCAAGTCTTCTTCAGAAAGATCCTTAACTGTCACAAGTTCACCTTGATAGGTCAACTCATACGGCTTTTGTTTCAATAAGGCGGAATCATTCAAAAATCGGATGCTTGAAACAGTCCCGGTGAATTTATCCAAATAGAGCTGAACATTAATATTCCCTAAATCAATTAAAGGCCTCATGTTCATATCTTCCTCCGACAATTCAAAACGATAGGAACTGTGACCAACTTCAATATCAACAGTAGGTTCCACATATAAGCTGGAATAGATGGCATCAATCGATTGTCCAATTTTAAAAGGAGCGACATTGACCTTATCACCGATTCCATAAGCAGATACCACTTTTTCATTTTCAACGGCTAATTGGAAATAATTATCATAGTCCTTTTTATAAACCCACCATTCATATCCATAGGCGGACATATCAATTCGATCTGGCTTACCGTATTCTTTTTCTATCTCTTTTGCATTTTTCCCGATTGTTACTGCCAGACCTTCTGTCACTTCAGTAACCCCTTCCTTTTCAGAGGAAGTGCTTTTTTCATTTATATGTCCATTGGGGTTAACACCTTTGTTACCATCAATAAGAGGGTTTCCTTCATCTTCATCGCCGATATTAAGATAAATACCGATTACAAAAAAAATAATGATTAACACCAACACCTTACCTAAACTGCGCAGAGGAACACTCCCTCTCTCTATCTAATTTATGTATCCAATGCAAAAACCTTTCTTTCCTGATTATATCACTGTTCAATCATAATTTTCTAATTTACGATAGACTGCCCCTACATTAAATATTTATTTAAAAAATGGTACTTTTGTGAATGATTAAAATACCATAGTTGAGTTCATTGCAACTTCCACCATTTCGTACTATTATAAAATATAGGATAAAATGGTATATTATAAACATACTTGGAGATTTTTAATATATTCATGTACATAATATTTTCCCGGTATGTCATTTTAATTCTCAATAGTAAACATAGGAGGTACTACTCGTGAAATTTGAAAGCTTTGGAATCGAAAACATCACAGCCGACTTAAACCGATTAGATGACCTAATGCCGCAGTATGGTTTAATACGTGCAGAACAATGGGATTACGAAAGAGTCAGTTACGATCGTAAGTTCGAATTAAAAGAAGGCACGTTTTACCTGAGAATACTTGGCTATGCTACAGAGGGCGATGTAGGCGCTCACAGGGCCGTCATCAAACTAATGGTTCCTCTATTAGGAAAACACTATTATCCACACGGAGTTGAATATGGCGAAGGAGAGGATTTCCCTGCTTCACTAGTTAAACAAAGTGAAAAAATCCTCGCTCAAATCAAAGAAGAACTTACACAATTCAACGGTCTGTAAAAGCCGTTAGTGAAAAGTGAGGTACAAAGAGAGAGGATCATGTGTGATGCTCTCTTTTTTTTTGTATCCATTACAAAAGCCTGATGCTTTTTTTGCACCAGGCTTTTTCGTTATTTTAAAATCCTAGGATCGCCTTTATTAAAGATGTTGTTTCGCCGCCATGATAAATGACATAAAGCAGTATGTAAACAGCTACACCAGTAATCCCAGTGAAAAACCAAATGATGCTTGTCGCAGGCCCGATTTTTTTATGAATGGCGAATTTACCTTTAAACCCAGTGGTAAGCATGATAATCCCCAAAACAGCTCCAGTCGTTGCAAGCGTTATATGGAAGATCAAAAAAATCGTATAATAAATTTTAATGTCATCGGGTCCGCCAAATGACGTACTACCAATGAAGACCGTCCGAGAAAGATATATAGTGAAAAAGATTACTGCAAAAACCGCAGCTGCCATCATGGTTTTTTTATGGGTCTCGATTTTGCGTTGTTTAATTTGATACCAGCCTATTGCAACAGTGATGGCACTTAATACAATGAAGGCTGTACTTATCGTTGGAAGGATTGGTAAAGACATATGAATTGTAGTCCTCTCTATATTTATTAATCAACTACCATTTTATAAGAGGCAATCATAAAATTCAATAAAATCAAGGATTATTAACAGAATGCTCACTTTTATAGAATTGCCAAGTCAAATCACTGGCTATTTGATTTAAATCGAAAATCAGGCCATGGCAGATAAAAGACTTGTCCGCCTCAAGACAAGTCTTTTATCTTACAATTATTCTACAGTCTGAAAATCCGAAGGCATCGGATCGATATCATTTTGGCCGCCATTCTCCTTTTTGAACCAAGCAAAGAAAATGACACCTAATACATAGCCTAAAACGATTTCTTGAATCACCTTCATCAGAACCCCACCAAGCTGTTGATCCTCAAGCAATGGCAGTCCATTGAACATTTCTGGGCCACTGAGCGTTAAGCCCGACAGCGCTGAAGCCGGAACGCAGAGTTCCATGGCACTGGCCCAAGATTCCGCGTTGGTAAATGTATCATACATCGGATCATTAGCAAAAATGATTAAAGCGCAAGCAGGGGTCATTAGAATGCCACTGCCGAAAATATAAGCTACTTTTTTCACACCTGACAGACTTTCACGTTCCGGCAGTTGATTGACAAGTGGGAACCACATCAAAACAGCAGTCGTAAATAAAAGGACCGTGTATCCGGCATGAAACCACATCCCCGTTTTAATAAAGTCGAATACTAACGGGATATGGTACAACGAGAAAAGAACATTAAAAAGTAAAAGGGCGATAAGAGGTCTCGTGAAAAATTGAAATAACGTCTTCACTCCCCTTGAATTTATGAAAGTTCTCATAAGCCAATCTGGAATCGCTATGATAAATAAAGGCGGAATCACAAGATAGAGCAGTGCCATTTGAAACATGTGGGCACTGAACATGATATGGCTCAATAAATCCAGTGGCGATCCTTTTACCACATATAGAAGGAGCATGGCTATCAAAAAATAAGTTGCCTGTTTAGCGGAAAGCGATGAACTATCCGAAAACTTCTCCCTTTTTTTTGTCACCAGCCAAAAATAGCCAACGGTTATTAGTACGAGGGCGGCAAAATAATAAGGACTCCACAGAGCGCGAAATCCGAAAATATCAATAGACAAAGAAATCACCTCGTTCATAAACTTTTTCTTACTTTCATTATACCTAAAATGAAACATGGTAACAAATATAGATAAACCTGGATACTTTTTCTAGAAAAATAAAGAAAACCGGCTATCATTCAATAGCCGATTTTCTTTATGGTTTATAACCAAACAATCGTTGTGAACACAAGGACTGTTATCAAGCCTACTGCAAGGCCGGAAAATAAGAACAATGCAATGGTGCCATGCCCTTTATGCTTCATGTGCATGAAATAATACAATTGGAAAATCACTTGTACAACTGCCAGCAGCAAAATGACTGGTTTAATGAACCAATGTGAAAAACCCTCAATTCCTACTGCAGCAAAAGCAAGTAATGTAAAGAAAATCATAAGTGTAAATGATATCACTTGGTGTTTCATCTCTTCAGCATTTTTCTTACGGCGATATTTTAAATCGACATTCGGGTTCGCTGAATTTGATTGTTCATTCGCCATCAGTTATCCCACCATTCCCATTAAGTATACGACAGTAAAGATAAACACCCAGACTACGTCAATGAAATGCCAATAAAGACTTGCAACAAAAAATTTAGGAGCGTTATATAAATTCAAGCCCCTTCTTGCATTACGAACCATAAGAGATATGATCCAAACAAGACCGAAAGCAACGTGTCCTCCGTGAAAGCCAACTAACGTATAAAACGCGGAGCCGAAGGCACTACTCGTAAATGTATGATGGAATTCATGAACATAGTGATTAAATTCATAAATCTCGAGTCCAAGAAAACCAAAACCAAGGGCAACCGTAATCACAAGCCAAGCCTGCATTTGTTTAAAGTGGTTATTTTTCATATGGTACATCGCATACACACTAGTCAATGAACTGGTCAATAACAGCATGGTTGCTACAAAAGTAAGTGGTAATTCGAATAAATCTTTAGCTAGGGCTGCATCACCATTTGGAACTTTATCCTTCAATGCCAGGTAAGTTGCAAATAGTGAGGCGAATAATACCGTCTCTCCACCAAGAAACAACCAGAATCCCAAATACTTATTTTTACCTTCTAAAGTCGCTTTCTCGGGAGAAGCAGGCCAAGTAGCATCCGTGAATCTTTCATCTGCTTGCATTATGCCTTACCTCCCTTGTCTTTATCGTCCATAAGGTCTTCTTTATGAATATGGTACCCATGATCGTCTTTAACTGAACGAATAAACATTGAACCAAATGTTACCAAAAGTCCAACAATCATTATAGGCAGGGTCCATGTCTTATCATCCATATGGTATAAAGCACCGAATGCGGCGATAAATAAACCGGAAGCAATCGTTAAAGGAAGAATGGATGAATTGGGCATATGGATATCCCCAAGTGGTTCTGCAGGAGTCATTTCCTTTTTCCCTTCCATTTTTTCAACCCAGTAAGGATCTAATCCGCGGACTAACGGAAGTTGTTTAAAATTATAAAACGGCGGTGGTGATGGAATGGCCCATTCAAGCGTACGGCCATCTCCCCAAGGATCATTGCCGACTTTTTCATTCTTCACAGATGTAATGATGATATTGATAACCATCACCAAGACCCCAAATGCCATCAAAAAGGCTCCAACAGTACTAATCATATTACCTGTATTGAAACCTTGATCGTCCAAGAATGTAAATACTCGACGAGGCATTCCCATCAAACCTAAGAAATGTTGAATGAAGAATGTTAAATGGAAACCAATCAAGAACGTCCAAAATGTGATTTGCCCCAATTTTTCGCTTAACATTGTTCCAAACATCTTCGGCCAATAGAAATTGATTCCAGCCAGTAAACCTAATACGACCCCACCGACGATTACATAGTGGAAATGAGCAACAACGAAATAACTATCATGGTATTGATAATCAGCAGGTGCAGATGCGAGCATGATACCTGTCACGCCACCCATTGTAAATGTAGGAATAAAGGCAACTGCATAAAGCATCGGAACCGTGAACTTGACGCTTCCTCCCCACATCGTAAAAATCCAGTTGAATATCTTAATACCCGTCGGTACAGCGATAGCCATGGTCGCCACGGCAAAGATTGCATTTGCGATCGGACCTAGACCAGTGGTAAACATATGGTGCGCCCAAACCATGAAACCTAAGAAACCGATTAAAACGGTTGCAAATACCATCGATGAATAACCAAACAGTCTTTTTCTGGAGAATGTAGCGAAAATTTCGGAAAAAATACCGAACGCCGGAAGAATCAGGATATAAACTTCCGGGTGACCGAATATCCAGAATAAATGCTCCCAAATAATCGTATTTCCCCCTGCCGCTACATCAAAGAAATTCGCGCCAAACATCCGATCGAACATCATTAACACCAATCCCACGGTAAGCGGAGGAAAAGCGAATAATATCAATGCAGAAACAACGAAAGTTGACCAGGTAAACAGCGGCATACGCATATATGTCATACCAGGCGTACGCATATTAATAATGGTAACAAGGAAATTGATCCCTGCAATTAGTGTTCCAAAACCTGAAATTTGTAGTCCGAGGACGTAAAAATCAATGCCATGGCCTTCGGAGTGCAGGGAAAGTGATGCATACGATGTCCAGCCTGCATCTGGAGCCCCCCCTAAAAACCATGAAAGATTTAAAAAGATTCCCCCAAAGAAAAACAACCAAAAACCTAATGAGTTCAAAAATGGGAACGCAACATCACGTGCCCCTATTTGTAATGGTACAACCGCATTCATTACAGCAAATACCAATGGCATGGCCGCCAGAAATATCATTGTCGTACCGTGCATGGTCAATATTTCATTATAAAATCCGGCACTTACGAAGTCATTATTTGGGATTGCAAGCTGGATACGGATAAACATCGCTTCCAAACCGCCGATTACAAAGAATAACCCGCCAGAGATAAGATATAATATGGCGATTTTCTTATGGTCTACCGTCGTCAGATAATCCCAAATCGTAGCGCCAAATCCTTTTTTATTAGCGTACGTACTCACGATTTAACCTCCTTAATCAATGTTCTATTTGTCTTCCACCTTAAGCTCTAATAGATAAGCTGCCAGTGCATTAATATCTGAATCTGAAAGTTCGCCGTAAGTACCGGTCATCGTATTGCCCGGTTTATACTTCTCAGGATCCTTGATCCATTTTTTCACATTCTCTTCCGTATGATCCAATACGCCAGCTACTTTTTGACGTTCACCGAATGTAGCCAGGTTCGGAGCCTTACGTGCAGCCTCAGGCCTGCTGTCATTTGGTGTCACCGCATGGCAGCCTATACAACTTTGATTAAAGACATCTTCACCCTGTTTGGCCAGATCACCTTCAACGACAGGTTCCTTCGCGGCTTTCATATCTTTAGTCCAAGCTTCAAAATCGCTTTTAGACTTCGGTACGACCTTAAAATCCATCAAAGCATGTGAAGGACCGCAAAGTTCAGCACATTTCCCGTAAAACAAGTTGTTCGAATCTTCTGCCTTTTTACTGTCGAATTCTAAGTAAAACTGATTGACTCCTTCTGTATTTGTATCCATCTTTCCTCCGGCAGACGGTACCCAGAATGAATGCTTTACATCGGATGCAGTTAGATTGAAATACACTTTTTGATCTGTTGGCACTACCAAATCCTGACTTGTTACAACGCCAAGGTCTGGATATTCAAACTCCCACCAATAAAGGTTCGCCCTAACATTCACGACAAGTGCATCTTTCGTTTTTCCATCCTTATCTTTCTTGTCCATTGCCTTTGTGTCGGCTAAGTCGAAAGTCGTGACGACAGTTGGAACAGCCAGAACAATTAAAAGAAGGATAGGAATAACAGTCCAGATAATTTCGAGTTTATGACTTCCTTCAATTTGTTTCGGTATTGTTTCGTCGCCTTTCTTCCGACGGAAGCGCAGTAAAACTACAACGAACAAAATAATCACAACAATAATAACCAGTACCATGATTAGTGTACTCAATATCAGTAAGTCATACTGAGATTGCGCAACATCGCCAGCTGGCTTCAGCGCGGATAGAAATGGTTCGCCGCAGCCCGAAAGGACAAGTCCTACAATACCCAGCAGAGCAATCAGGCGCCATTTGTGCAGCCTTTTTTTCATAGCCTCAGAAACCCCTCTTTCGTCAAAATTTTCTCACAAAAATAAAAATGGGCGCAATTGCGAATATTCTCTCTATGTCAATTTCTAAAAAGAAAGAATCCCTAATCTAAGGAATTATTAAGATGTTGAATGTAACCGCTCTTATGTATGACCCCGTTGGTTCCGTTAATATGTATGAATGGCGGTCAGTGCATTATTTATGAGTAAGCTGGAGCCTGAAAAAGAACAGGCTGCCAGCTTATTTTAACCAAAACTAGATGAGTGTAACAATAACCATCGCTACAAATAAAATGGTCATATAATTTAAAGAATATACAAACATGGAGGTTGCCCATTTAACATCATCTTTCTTTTTATACCCCTTAATCCCCAAAATAAGCCAACCTGTGCTCAATAATGCAGCAAGAATAACTAGTGGAGTTCCTAATGGAGTTAAAAAGAAAGGAACGAACATTAAACAGATGATCCATAGCATAATCGATCTTTTTGCGGCCTTGAACCCTTTCACGACCGGAAGCATAGGTACTCCAGCTGCACGATATTCTTCGACACGCCTCATTGCAAGTGCATAAAAATGAGGAGGCTGCCACAAGAACATGATCGCGAACAGGACCCAGGCGATCTTATCAAGGCCCGGGTCGACTGCAGCCCACCCGATAAGTGGAGGCACCGCTCCGGATATACTGCCTATAATCGTATTCGAGACAAATCTACGTTTGAAAACCATGGTATATAAAACAACATAGGCGAAGACGCCCAATGCACCTAGTATGGCAGTTGTCATATTAGTCAATGCAAGTAAAATCAGCCCTGCAGCAATTAAGCCGAAACTTAACACCAATACCTTTGAAGGCTGTACTTTTCCAGTTACCGTTGGACGGTTTTTCGTTCTTTCCATTAAATGATCGATATCACGGTCATAATAATTATTGAAACTGCAAGATCCCGCCATTATGAGCGCCGAACCTGCAAGTGTATAAAACACTACATCTAGATTGCTTAAGAAGCTAAGCCCCGAAAAATGAAGAGCTAACCACACGCCGGTAAAAGCTGTAATTATATTTGAATTGACAATCCCCACTTTTATAAGTGCGAGAAAATCCTTCCAAGCTGTTGTTTCAGGTATATCCGATTGAAGGGCGGCTTTACTGTCCTCCATGACAGCTTCTGACAAACCCCTTGTTTCTGACATTTGTTTTCCTCCTTTAAATCATTCAGCACAGACGCAAATGCAAAAAAATACTTACATATGCTATAGAACATTATTTCATACTTTTTGATATTTGTAACCAAGGAAGCGTAAACAAAAAGTAAATTATTTACCAATGACCGTTGTCAATGGAATCCATCGAGAGCTATCATTCTTAATATCATGCTTAATAACAGTAAAATTTAGTAAAATCATTTCTTCAATATATTAAAACACATTTTTGGAAGCTTTTGTGAAAATTTTTCGGATATTTTTGACCAATTTGTGTCTCAATAATTTACTGCTCTTGTAAGATGTTCATCAAGAACATGAATAGTATGCTATTATCATCATCCCCTAGGCTCTATCCCTATTTTGCTCCTACTTAAAGGTTTACACTCCCTTTATTTCTATCAAAGTCTTTTGTAACTTTCAACTATTTCAGGCATTTTAATTAATAGTTATAATATTAACTGAACTTGTAAAATCATTCTATTTTGTGTAATATCGAGGAAGTTCGACAAATATTATGAAAAATCTTATGCTATTATTATTTTTATGGAACAACCCTAATTTGCTACAGAGAAAAAGGTGGGACTACTAGTGAAATCGTCTCTTAAATGGTTTGCTGTTTTAACAACGATTGTAATGCTTTTCATCTTACTTGGTGGAGCTTTAGTCACGAAGACGGATTCCGGCATGGGATGCGGCAGGTCCTGGCCATTGTGCAATGGGCAATTGATCCCGGACAAAATCACGATTGAATTGGTCATTGAGCTTTCCCATCGACTCGTTTCAGGTGCTGGAGGATTCTTGGTTTTAATTTTATCGTATATGTCTTGGAAAAAAATCGGCCATATCCGTGAAGCGCGTTTCTTATCCGTCCTTTCTTTTGGTTTTCTGTTACTACAAGGGTTGATCGGAGCGGCTGCCGTCATTTGGTCACAATCCGATTTCGTTCTTGCCCTTCATTTTGGCATATCGCTCATTTCCTTTGCTGCCGTCTTTTTACTGACACTGTTGATTTTCGAAGTAGACAAGAAGTTCGAAGCCGAAAAACTTATAGTTGACAAACGAATGCAATTCCATATTATTGGCGTATTGATTTTTTGTCTGGTAGTCGTATATACGGGTGCTCTTGTAAGGCATACAGAATCAAGTCTTATCTGTAAGGATTGGCCTTTATGTGTAAATGATAGTCTTGCACTCCCCTCCAACCTTTATGAATGGATTCAGATGGGGCACCGTGCAATGGCAGGCGCTATTTTCATTTGGGTATCATATGTGGCTTATATCGCAACAAGACATTACAAAAATCAGAAAGTGTTATATGGCGGTTGGATTGCTGCATTCATTCTTGTATTTTTACAGGTTACCGCTGGAGCCTTTATCATTTTCTCAAGGCAAAACTTATATATCGCATTGACACACGCATTATTCATTGCCTGCTTTTTTGGTGTAATGAGCTATTTGATGCTATTGACATCAAGAAGCAAAAAAAATGCCCTAGCAAAGCAAAAAAGAAACTCCACGCAAACAGTCAAAGGACAGGATGAACCGGATATAACACCGACGTTACCCGCCCGTTAATATCTGATTGTTCAATCAATAATATAATAGGATAAAATAAAAACCACCATTCCAGAGAATGGTGGTTTTTATTTTATCCTAGAGAGTGCTTAGATGACTGTACATTGCCTAAAAAGAGGGTACAGAACAGCTTGAAACCTTAAGCATACCCCATATACCCCAAATCATTCAAAAGGTCACAGTCAGCGATATTACTTAGTTATTTCAATCAATAAGTCTCCAGTACTGATCGCTTCTCCATCTTTTACATAAATATCTTTTATGGTCCCGGAGAATGGTGCTTGCACGGTAGTTTCCATTTTCATCGCTTCCGTAATGATCAGGTGATCACCCTGCTTGACCTGATCGCCTTTCTCGACCACTACACGAATAACCGTACCTGGCATTGTAGCACCGAGTTGTTCTTTATTTTTTGGGTCAGCTTTCATTTTTGATACAACGGAAGATTTAATGTTTTCATCCTTGATGATCACTTCACGTGATTGACCATTCAACTCAAAATACACAACCCGTGTTCCATCAGGCAATGGCTGACCGATTGAAACCAATTTTACGATGAGCGTTTTACCCTTTTCAATTTCAACTTCGATTTCTTCCCCTAGCCTCATTCCATATAAGAAAGTAGCGGTATCGAGGTTGGAAACATCTCCAAACAGCTCAATCGTTTTATTGTAGTCCAAGAATACTTTTGGATATAGTGCATATGCAAGTACATCGAAATCAGTGACTGCCCGTCCCAATTCCTGGAATAATTCTTCTTTAAGAGCTGCAAAGTCCACTTCTTCCAATAATTCGCCCGGTCTCACTGTTATAGGTTTCTTCCCTTTCAGGATAACGTCCTGAAGCTCTTTAGGGAATCCCCCAACTGGCTGACCCAGATAGCCTTCGAATAACTCTATAACTGAATCAGGGAAATCGATGGATTTGCCTTTTGTCAGAACATCTTCTTCAGACAGGTTATTTTGAACCATGAATAAAGCCATGTCCCCAACAACTTTGGAAGAAGGAGTTACCTTAACGATATCTCCGAACATTACATTGACGCGCTGGTACATTTCTTTAACTTCATGCCAGCGGTCTCCCAACCCCACTGCTTTGGCTTGCTGCTGCAGATTACTATATTGACCGCCCGGCATCTCGTGTTTGTAAACCTCGGTATGAGGTGCATTCATGCCGCTTTCGAAGTCATGATAGAATTTCCTGACCTCTCCCCAGTATTCTCCTAAACGCTCAAGTGAATCGACTTCCAATTTAGGCTGTCTGCTTGACCCCTCCAATGCATAACGAAGTGTTTGTACACTTGGCTGCGAGGTTAGTCCAGCTAGAGAACCAATCGCCGTATCAACGATATCCACACCAGCTTCAATCGCTTTCGAATACATATAAATTCCATTTCCGCTTGTATCATGAGTATGCAAATGGATCGGAAGGGATGTAGTTTCCTTCAGTTCCGAAACAAGGCGGTAAGCAGCTTCAGGTTTCAAGAGTCCAGCCATATCCTTGATCGCTAAAATATGGGCACCGGCATGTTCTAATTCCACTGCCATATTTTTATAGTAGTCGATATTATACTTGCTGCGTGATGGATCATTCAAATCCCCGGTATAACAAATGGCCGCTTCCGCAATTTTTCCGGATTGACGGACTGCATCAATAGCCAATTCCATCCCTTTAACCCAGTTTAAACTATCGAAGATACGGAAAACATCTATGCCTGCATCCGCTGATTTCTCTACGAATTCACGAATGACATTATCAGGGTAATTTTTATAACCAACTGCATTTGAAGCCCTTAAAAGCATTTGTAATAAGACATTCGGTGCTTTTTTCCTGAAACTTAACAGCCTGTCCCATGGATCTTCTTTCAAGAAGCGATATGCGACATCGAAAGTTGCCCCGCCCCACATTTCCATTGAAAATAAATCAGGAAGTAGTTTTGCTGTAGGCTCAGCGATATCCAGGATATCTTTCGACCTAATTCTCGTCGCCAGTAATGATTGATGTGCATCACGGAAAGTCGTATCGGTGATCAACACCTCTTTCTGTTCTTTGATCCAATTGACCAGTCCCTCTGCACCTTGCTGTTCAAGTATATTTTTTGTACCCGAGATAAGCGGCAGGCCACCAACATTCGGAATTGGAGCTGGATCAAAAACAGGTTTTTTCTTTTTCTCGACTCCTGGGAATCCATTCACGGTCACATTTCCGATATATGAAAGCATTTTTGTCCCACGGTCTTTTCTGATTGGGAAGCTAAATAGTTCCGGTGTTGAATCAATGAATGATGTATCATATTCCCCATTTATGAATTTTTCATGTTTTACAACATTTTCAAGGAAGGGGATATTTGTTTTAATACCACGAATCCTGAATTCCTTAAGGTTACGAACCATTTTGGAAGCTGCCTGCTCAAATGAAAGCGCATGAGTAGAAAGTTTAACGAGAAGGGAATCATAATATGGCGTGATGACCGCACCTTGGAACCCATTTCCAGCGTCCAGACGAACACCGAATCCCCCACCGGAACGGTAAACCATCATTTTGCCGGTATCAGGCATGAAATTATTCAATGGGTCCTCAGTCGTCACCCTTGATTGAATCGCATATCCATGAGTTTTAATTCCTGCTTGTTCGGGAATCCCGATCTTTTTACCATGAAGTTCATGCCCTTCAGCTACCATGATTTGAGATTGAACGATATCAATGCCCGTAATCATTTCAGTAATGGTATGCTCAACCTGCACCCGTGGATTGACTTCAATAAAGTAAAATTCGCCATTGGCGACAAGGAACTCGACCGTACCAGCGTTCACATAATCAATATTTTTTGCCAACTTGACGGCTGCCTCACAAATCCTTTCCCTTAAATCCTCGGAAAGGGAAACGGAAGGTGCCACTTCCACAACTTTTTGATGCCGTCTCTGAACGGAACAGTCACGTTCATATAAATGGACGATATTCCCATGAGTATCAGCCAAAATCTGAACTTCGATATGTTTCGGATTTTGTATGAATCTCTCAACATAGACTTCATCATTACCAAAAGCTGCTTTAGCTTCTGATTTTGCGCGATCATAAGCCTCTTCAACTTCTTCGATTTTTTCGACAATCCGCATTCCGCGTCCGCCACCGCCTAAAGAGGCTTTTATAATAACTGGAAACCCATATTGTTCACCAAATTCTTTAACTTCTTCAACACTGGTCACCGGTCCATCGCTACCAGGAATAACCGGAATATCAGCCAGTTCAGCTTGTGTTCGAGCTTTTACTTTGTCACCAAACATATCTAGGTGTCTTGATTCTGGTCCGATGAAGATTATTCCTTCTTCCTCACAACGTTTCGCAAATTCAATATTTTCTGAAAGGAAACCATAACCAGGATGAATCGCATCGACTCCGCTCATTTTGGCAATCGCAATTATGCCTTCAATATCCAGGTATGCATCAATCGGCTTTTTGCCTTCCCCAACTAAATATGCCTCATCCGCTTTATATCGGTGATAAGAACCATAATCTTCCTTTGAATAGATTGCAACTGTGTGAATGTCTAATTCCGTACATGCCCGAAAAATCCTTATCGCTATTTCTCCACGATTTGCCGCAAGTACTTTTTCTATACGTTTCCCCATTGCTACCACCCTAATCAATATGTATTTTTATTGAATATATAGAAAAAAAGCGTGAAAGATTTCAAACACTTTTTATTCAAAATTTTATTTCCCAATTTAGGAGATCAATCTGATTAAGCTCTTTTTATCGTTTATGTAATTATTTTGATATATTTTATATTGTTGTTTTTTACGTACGATAAACACTAAAAAGAGCCATACACCATTAGCAAATGAAAATTAACTATAATAATATATTATCAATTTGATTTAACATTCAATTAATATAACCATAATACTAAAATTAACTGAATACAATAAAAAAATAAAAAATTACATATATTCGTATATAAAAACAAGGAATTAGCTCTGCCTTCCCACTAACAAACCATTGTTAATCAAAGGCATACGACCAGAAAATGCCACATTTTATTGAGAAATTTGAAATGTGAAGATGACCACTATACATTAAAATTTTAAAAAAAAAACTCAAATCGAACTTCTACGGAATAATTAGTATGTCACTATTAACAAATAGTATAACACTATTGGTTAATTATGTATATAAATAAAAAACTCAAACAATCATCGAGATTTGTTTGAGTTAGTATGTTTTATCTATTATTTTTTTAATGATGCTTCATGCAAAACTGACAATTCCTGTTCAAGGGTTTCCAAAAGGGATTTACCCTCGGCTTCCTCTACCAAACCTAAACGTACGGCAAAATCAATTTCTCGTGATAGGCCGAACATTTGTGTATCAAGTACCTCTTCATATAAAGGACATTGAGGCATAGTGAGATTTTCCATTTGAACTTTTATCAGTTTTAGAATCTTGTCAGCATCTGCTTTTAATAAAGCATAAGCTTTTTCTCGATGATTGACAAGCATATCAGATGCCATGTTAAATCCCCCCGCTCAGAGCGATTAAATCTTATCTCTAAATTCTACCTTTAGTTTTGTGAAAAAGCAAGGACATTGACAAACAATTTGCCATTGAGATATCACGATCACCTCTCATATGAATATACCCAGCCATGGAAATTGTTCACCATCGTGAAGATGTGACATTTCAATTATAATTGATTATAATCATTAAAGAGCAACAGAAAGGAATGAGATATTTGGAACCCATCGTATTTATAAATGGAAAAGTGAAATATCCAATTACTCTAGATCCTGGAGTATGGATTTTTGATGACCGTAAAGTTGAAATCGATACATATTTCCACGCTGAAAGAGTTCAAGTCAATGAATTAGAAGAATATACGATTGCCGCCTCCAAACATTGGCAAAAAGAAATACAGGAAGGCGCAACAATGCCACCTACATTAAAAACGGAACGAAAGTTCGAGAAGCAAAGATTGCTGGAAGGGACTTTCGGCATCCCTTTTGAACCTTTTTTAAAAAATGCCGAACCTGAAAATGGGGTAACTGAAGTCATCGTTACAACCGATGATGAGGAGCTTACATTCCCATTGGAAACGGCACTTGAATTTTTCCTGGGCTTTTCCAAGGATGGAAAGCCGCTTAAAATATCCGAGGGCGGCCCTATGGAAATTTATTTCGGAGACGCTTCCAACATCAATGATCCGATAAAAAATGTACGGACTTTCACCGTTAAATAAGACTTAGTCCATTCTTACCGAAAACTTTAGAGCAATCGGCAAGGGTACCCCTTGCCGATCGCATTATAAAAGCGTAGCCGCTAGTTGGGCCAATCCAGATCTTTCCCCTTTTATCAATTTAACATGGCCGGCAATACGCTCAGTTTTGAATTTTTCCACCACATAGGTCAAACCATTATTATATTCATCTAAATAAGGATGATCTATTTGTTCCGGATCTCCCATCAATACAATTTTGCTCCGCTCCCCGACTCTGGTCAAGATGGTCTTGACCTCATGTTTTGTTAAGTTCTGCGCTTCATCGATAATGATGAACTGATCCGGGATGCTCCTTCCCCTGATATAGGTGAGGGCTTCCACTTCAATCGAACTCATGCCTGCTAAAATGGCATCCAATTCACCCGGTTTTTTCGTATTGAACAAAAATTGGAGATTATCGAAAATAGGCTGCATCCAGGGTCTTAATTTTTCTTCTTTTTCCCCTGGCAGATAACCAATATCTTTACCAACCGGAACAATGGGCCTGGCAACCAGAAGTTTCTTATATTGTGACAAATCTTCAGTTTGCATCAATCCTGTTGCCAACGCCAATAAAGTCTTACCTGTACCTGCCTTACCAATGAGCGTCACAAGCTGGATATCCGAACGAAGCAACAAATCAAGGGCCATCGTCTGTTGGACATTTCTCGGTTTAATTCCCCAAATATGTTCCCCTTCATACATCAACTTCTTAACGAATCTGCAGTTCTCATCCACTATCCCAATCGCAGAAGCTGAACTGCCCAGCGTGTCCTTCATCAACAGGAATTGATTTGGATAATATGAATCTTTTGTCAGTTCTTCCAGTGACAGAAAACTTTTTTCATAAAATTTATTCAGATTATCAATCGATACAAATACTTCTTTGTGCCCAGCGTATATATGGTCCAGTTCTACGACACGATCATTTAAAAAGTCCTCTGCCTCAAGACCGATGGCATCCGCTTTAACCCTGACGAGAGTATCTTTGCTAACCAAAATGACCGTTTTTCCATCTTCCTTCGTCTCTTCTTCCAAAGATAAATTTTTCGCGACTGCCAATATCCTGTTATCATTCGTTTTCTCCACAAAAATTTCCTGAAGCTTATGAAATGAACGGTGGTTGAGTTCAATCCTTATGCTGCCTCCATTATGAAGCGGAATACTCTGATGAAGCTTCCCTTTTTCTCGAAAGCCATCGATCAATTTCGATACCTGCCTGGCATTCCTTCCAATTTCATCCATATACCTTTTTTTCGAATCCAATTCTTCTAATACGACTGCTGGAATGACAACTTCATTATCTTCGAATGAATAAATCGAATACGGATCCTGCAACAGGACATTTGTATCTAAAACATAGATTTTTTTCCCCAATATGACGCCTCCTGCCTGCTCTATAGGATATGCCTTACCATTTACTACACTCAGCAGTTATGTAGCGGACGAGACTGTTGATAAAATATATGTTCCTTTGCATAAAGATAGAAGAACATTTACAGACTATAAAGAAAACTTCCAGCAAAGATTGCAATCCCCAACATTGATTACACCATATTTCACTGCATTTTATACTTATATGCATCAGACTTGGTCAGTGATGGACAGGCTGGAACCAAAGAAGAACATTAAGGAGGTTTTACATTGCAAAAAATCTTATTGTCGCTCGCTGCTGTTTTGTTGATGACAGGTTGCTCAATGGATAATAAAAATGAAGTGTCTGAAAATAATGCAAAAAACAATTTAACGAAAGTCAATAATTCGACCATTAAGGAAGCAGACAGACACACAGGTCAGCAAACAGCAGAAAGACTCACAGGTTTGGCTAAATCCATTCCTGAGGTGAACGATGCCACCGCAGTCGTACTTGGCAAATATGCCATCGTCGGAATAGATATTGACCAAGATATTGAACGTTCACAGGTTGGAACGATTAAGTACTCAGTTGGAGAGGCTTTAAAACATGATCCTGATGGTGCAAATGCCATCATCGTCGCTGACCCAGATTTAAATGAACGGATCAGGGAGGTAGCCAAAGATATTAAAGATGGCAAACCGGTAACTGGGATACTAAATGAACTGGCTGACATCACTAGTCGAGTCATCCCGGAGGTTCCTGGTGATATTTTAACCCCAACGCCATCGAAGAACATCGATAATGAAAAAAATAAACTTGATGATAAAACGGAAAGAACAGAACTCGACAAAGAGCAAAATGATCAATCCAATCACTTTAAAGAATGAATTTTCCTGACCCGAAGTGTATCTTCGGGTTTTTTTCTATCCCCGCCATGAACCAGGTAACTATAACCTTCAAATGTTAGTTTCACTTTATCCTCGTTTTACCATAAAAATATTGGTATACTTAAAAGCATATTCAAATTGAAGTGAGGTTCAACTAATATGAAAGTTAAATGTGTAATATGCGATCAAATTGAATCTATACCTGACGATAGCCCAGAAGCAAAGAAACTCCGCAACCGTCCTATACATACCTATATGTGCAATACATGCAACCAACGCATAGAAGAGCGTACGAACGAGCGGATTGCAACCGGAAACTTCCGTCTTTACCGGACGATCAAAAATGAAGATGAATGGTAGAATATTTTATAAAGTTTCCCTGATTGGTCTCATCAATGGCATTATGCTTGGAGTGATTATGAAGTGGATCGAAATGTTTTCCGGTAAACAAGTGTATAAGCTTTTATTGAATGTCGATTTCCTTCCTGTATTCGGAGATGTTTCCTGGAGTGAGGCATCATTGTTCTTTTTCCACCTCCTATTCTCACTGGCAATTACATTTAGTTACGTTTTTATTCTTCATCCTTTGAAAATTTTCAGGAAATGGAACAAATACGCACTTGCTTTTATCACGATCATTCCCGCCATCATGCTTTACTTTCCACTATCGGCGCTGTCGAAAACAGAAGTTGTCCTTCCTTCTGATTTGACAGCTTTCTTTTTGTGGACAATTTTACATCTTTTTTACGGACTTTCCCTCCCTAAAGCAATATAAAAAAGAACCGTGCGTATGCACGGTTCTTTTTACCATTACTCGATATTTTTATACTTCTCTGGCTCTAACTGAATTTGGTCTAACATGATATCAATCAATTCAATCGGATAACGTTGCTTTTTCATTTCATCTCCCAAAAGATACTCGACGAAATAAAAAGGTTCTGTTTTTGAAACTGAATCGATTATCACCTGATGATCGTCTTTCAGCATCTGCATGAAAAACATTTCTGTATCGCGTGCAGCGGTATCATCAGGCCTTGCATCACAGACAACTTTGATCGTCAACCAATTGTATAAAGCATCCTGTAATGATTTCATTATCTTAAGCCTGTTCTTCTTTTCTCGAATTATGAAGACGGATTCTATAAATCCCCAGAACAAGCGAAGCGATGACTAATGCTTCCCCCATAGGAAGAAACACTGCAAAGAAAGAAAGAAGGGTACATCCAAGTGCCATTACCACATAAATGACCACATTTTTTAGCAAAGGTAACTTTTTGGCAAAACCTAACTGATAGACAAGGATGCATAATCCAAAGATCGTCAAATATAAATACCACATTCCTGCTTCAGGATTTTCATCCACTCTGTACAATGCTGCAAAAAATGATAATCGCTCTTGGATATCCAATCTTTTCTCCTCCTCTTGCTATTTATTTTTCTTCAACAGCAACTTTTTTTCTTTTAGCTGCTCTTTCACGCTCGTTTTTATCAAGAATTTTTTTACGAAGACGGATTGAATCCGGAGTTACTTCACAGTACTCGTCATCGTTCAAATATTCTAGAGCTTCTTCAAGAGACATGATTCTTGGTTTTTTCATGGAAGAAGTCTGGTCTTTATTTGCTGAACGCATATTTGTCATTTGTTTCGCTTTAACGATATTAACAGTCAAATCGCTATCACGGTTATGTTCCCCGACGATCATGCCTTCATAAATATCCGTACCTGGCTCAACGAAAATAACACCGCGGTCTTCTACTTGCATAATACCATATTGTGTAGTTTTTCCTGATTCCATGGATACAAGTACACCTTGACGTCTTCCGCCGACTTGACCTTGTGCCATTGGTTGGTAGCTGTCAAATGAGTGGTTCATGATACCATATCCGCGTGTAATCGTTAAGAACTCAGTTGAATAGCCAATAAGTCCGCGAGCTGGGATCGTGAACAGTAAACGAACTTGACCGCTTCCGCTATTGATCATATCCAACAATTCACCTTTACGGGCTCCCATTGATTCCATGATCGAACCAGTGTGCTCCTCAGGTACGTCGATTTGTACACGTTCAACTGGCTCACAACGGACACCATCAATCAAACGAACGATAACTTCAGGTTTAGAAACTTGCAGTTCATAACCTTCACGTCTCATGTTTTCGATCAGGATGGAAAGGTGAAGCTCCCCACGACCTGAAACAACCCAGACATCCGGAGAATCAGTATTTTCGACTCTTAAGCTGACATCCGTTTGCAATTGGTTTTTCAAACGCTCTTCAATCTTACGAGCAGTAACGAATTTACCTTCACGGCCTGCGAATGGGCTGTTATTTACAAGGAAAGTCATTTGCAATGTTGGCTCGTCAATACGTAGGATAGGCAGGGCGTCAGGGTGTTCAGTCGGACACACCGTTTCCCCTACGTTAATATCTTCCATACCAGAAACGGCTATTAAATCACCGGCAACAGCTTCTTGGATTTCAACTTTCTTCAAGCCAATATAACCAAAGATTTTTGTTACACGGAATTGTTTAACCTTCCCATCAAGTTTCATTAATGAAACTTGTTGACCTACATGCATTTTACCGCGGAATACACGGCCAACACCGATACGTCCTACATAATCATTATAGTCAAGTAAAGCCACTTGGAATTGAAGCGGTTCATCTGAGTTATCAATTGGTGCAGGGATCGTTTCGACGATTGTTTCGAACAGTGGGGTCATGTCTTTTTCTTGTTTAGCAGGATCTGAATCCAAGCTTGCAGTACCAGCAATACCTGAAGTGAAGACAACAGGGAATTCTAACTGTTCTTCTTCAGCTCCTAGTTCGATGAATAAATCAATTACTTCATCAACTACTTCATCTGGACGTGCAGAATCTTTATCGATTTTGTTCACGACAACGATTGGCGTGATCTTTTGTTCCAATGCTTTTTTCAACACGAAACGAGTTTGCGGCATACAACCTTCATATGCATCAACAACAAGAAGAACACCATCAACCATTTTCATGATCCGTTCCACTTCACCACCAAAGTCGGCATGACCAGGTGTATCCAAAATATTGATTCTTGTATCTTGGTATTGAACTGCTGTATTTTTCGCAAGAATCGTAATTCCGCGTTCTTTTTCAATCGCATTAGAATCCATCGCACGTTCTTCCACATGTTCATTTTCACGGAAAGTACCAGATTGCTTAAGCAACTGATCCACTAACGTCGTTTTACCATGGTCAACGTGGGCAATGATTGCTATATTACGAATATTTTCTCTTAATTTCAAAAAATTCACTCCTAAAAAAGTTTGTGTATAACGTATCACTAGTATTAGCTTACATATTATATCACAAACATACTAGAAACAAATACAGAAATTATGTACAATAGATATATTAGGGGTGATATTAATGAATATTAAATGGAATTTCTTAATATTAGCGGTATTGGCAACATCCAGCATCGGCTCCATTGGCATCTTCATTGCTGAAAAAAGCTTAATTGGAATATTAGCTGCAATCGTTATACTTTGCGGAATTATGGGGTTCGGTTTCACTCAGAAGAAGAAATTACGCGAAGCAGGGAAGTTATAATATAAAAAACTCGCTGACAAACAGCGAGTTTTTTTTGTTAAATATTTCAAAATGAGTATTTGATTCCATCCGTACAAGACTTTTTTGTCATACCCTCAATTAGGCCTTGATACTAATGGCTGGAATTTCCTGATAAATATTTATTGAATATTTCTTTGTGAAGCCCTGGTTTAGATACAAAAAGTGAGTCGCCTTCTAAAAAATTCAATTTGTCACCTTTAATATTACTAACTTCCCCGCCCACTTCCTCAACCAGTAAAACTCCTCCGGCAAAGTCCCAAGGCATGAGTCTCATGGTTATGTATGCATCAATCCTTCCAGCTGCCACGAAAGCAAGCTCCAATGCTGCGGAGCCATAAGAACGTGTCCCCCTTGCATCCCGAACTAGCGGTGCCAAGAGACTCGGGTCGATCCTACGGTTTTCCGTTACCCAGCTTGCATTAATGGAAATGATCGCTTTGCTTACTGATGCCTCTTCAAGAGATGGGAGCCTTTGATCATTCAGAAATGCTCCCTGCCCCTTAATCGCATGATATAATTCATCACTAAAGACATCATATACCATGCCAATTTTACCGATGCCATCCACATAAACCCCAAGAGAAATTGCAAAATTCCTCTGTTGATGAATGAAATTCAAAGTTCCATCAATTGGATCGATGATCCACACCGTACCTTTTAGGTCTTTAATATCATTGCCCATTCCCTCTTCCCCAAAAATGCGGTGTTCAGGAAAGACTTCGCCGATTTTTTCGCAAAAAAACTTTTCTATCCCCTTATCCATATTAGTAACCAAATCATTCGGATTCGTTTTCATTTCAATATTCAACTTGGTTTTAAAGGACGCCCTTAGCCTAGTACCCGCTTCTTTCATCCATAACTTCGCATATGTATCCATTTCCTTGACCGATGCCATTATAATATCCCCGTCCTTTATGATCAGAAACTACATTAAAATGATCCTCTTCTAAAGATTAAAGCAAATATAGCTTGCCTTCAAGTTTTTAACATCTTAAATTTTCCATTTTTTTTAACATATGAGGAAGGACAGTTCCTTGACTACCTTCCATTAATCGGTTTCGCGATCATGAGTCAGCCCGCACAAATACTTTTCAAACCATTTGACTTAACGTGTCCCTTCCTTATTAAGAGGACCTGACCCAAAATAAAATACCACCTTATATATATTGGACATTTAATGAAAAACGGACACATTATTTTTTAATAAAATAAAGTGTCCGTTCATCTATAATAAAATTCCTTGTATTGAAATTGATTCATTTCCTTTATTCATTCTCCTTCAAGATCTCTGCAGCCAATCAATTACAAGGCTTTCAGTTTCAACAATTCCAAGCGGATGCGTTCTAGCCTTTGCTTGCATTGTGACCTCTTTTGGTCATTCTCTTCACCAATTGCTTCAAAAAGGGTTGCTAATTCATAGTCCATTTCCATTCTTAACACTGCAGCTCTATGTCTTTCAACTTCTTTAGCTTTTAATGCTTGGTTCATGACTTGTTTCATAATTAACATTCTCCCTTCATCAATTAACGTAATTTTCTGAATTTATTTTATCATATGACTTCCTACCTCAAATAGCAACTAATTTGTGCTTTAACCTATAAGGAATTTTACATTGCCCTAACCCAAATCGTATTTTTTAAATTTTACTTTTACTTATGCTACAATATGTGCAGATATTACGGTAGGAGAGATGAAAATGAATATATCAAGTTTTACAGCAAATGATTTTGATGTTTTTAATATTGATGGATTGGAACCGCGCATGGATGCTTTAAAAGAACGGATCCAGCCCAAATTACAGGCCCTTGGAGAGCATTTTTCTCAAAAACTGTCAGTTATGACCGGCGATGAAATGCACCCTCATGTTGCAAAGCATGCTAGACGGACAGTGAACCCTCCTAATGATACATGGGTTGCTTTAGCTGCCAACAGCAGAGGTTATAAAATGATGCCTCATTTCCAAATCGGGTTATGGGAAACGCATATGTTCATCTGGTATGCCGTCATTTATGAAGCCCCTAATAAAACTGAAATCGGAAAGCATCTGGAGCAGCAGGCAGACCGATTAGTGAATAGCATTCCCTCCCATTATGTATGGTCAATGGACCATACAAAACCTGATGTCATCCCTCATGATGGTCTTGGAGTAGATGATTTGAATTCAATGTTCACTCGTTTGCAAACTGTAAAAAAAGCCGAAATCCTATGCGGTATAAAAATTTCCCGTGATGACGCTATTAAGTTAAAAGATGATGATTTCATTCAAACCATTCAAGATGCGTTTGAACATCTTTTACCCTTATATCAATTAAATTAAACACATTTGCTTCGTATTCGGATTGAAATATCGGATGCCTTCAATTAAACTGGTTAAGAAAAAAAGAGAGCCTTGGAGGCTCTCCTTTCCTTATTTTTGCACTAAGCCTTTGCTTGCTAGGATCAAGTCACTGATTTGATCTTCCTTACCTGTCTCGAAGCATTCGATGATTTTACTGCCGACAATGACACCATCGCAGTATTGTATTGCATCACGGACATGATCTGGCGTCGATATGCCGAACCCAGCAAGAACGGGAACCGGACTTATCTCTTTTACCTTCTTTAAATAGCCCCCAAGTTCTTCTCCAAAGGCGTCACGGGCACCTGTAATGCCTTTGACTGTAACTGCGTAGATAAATCCCTCTGCACCTGCGGTAATCTCAGTGATACGCTCTTTCGAAGACGTAAGTGTCACAAGTCGGATAAGAACGATCCCTGCAGTTTTGATTGATGAAAAGATGGCTTCTTCTTCAATCGGTAAATCGGGGATGATGCACCCGGAAATCCCTGCTTGAAGACAGTCATTCGTAAACTCTTTAAGTCCATATGCCAGGATTGAATTCGTATAGCCCATTAAAATAATTGGAATGGTCACATCATTTTTGATTTCCATTACTTTTTTCAGGACATCTTTTAAAGTTGTGCCATTTTCCAAAGATCGGATGCCAGCTTGTTGGATAACCGGTCCATCTGCGACAGGGTCAGAGAATGGTATACCCAGTTCAACGGCAGTCGCCCCGCTATTTTCAAGGAAAAGAAGCTGGCTTTTTAAACGTTCCAGACCTCCATCACCTGCCATGATATATGGTATGAATGCTTTCTCCTGCTTTGTTTGACATTCTTCAAGCGCATTTGTTAATTTATTCATGTTCACTACCCCCCATCAAAGATTGGACCGTTTCAACATCCTTATCACCACGGCCTGACAAACAAATCACCAGTCCTGTTCCTTTCTCCATTTCTTTAGCAAGCTTTAAACCGTAGGAAATGGCATGTGAACTTTCTAAAGCAGGGATGATCCCTTCCTCCCTTGAAAGCATCGCTAGAGCTTCCAAGGCTTCATCATCGGTTACGGAAGTATATTCCACCCGATTTGTATCTTTTAAGTAACTATGTTCAGGACCTACCCCTGGATAATCCAGCCCTGCTGAAATTGAATGTGCCTCCTGGATCTGACCGTCTTCGTTCTGCAATACATACATAAATGCCCCGTGGAGCACCCCAGGTTTTCCCTTCGTCAAACTTGAAGCATGTAATGGTGTTTCAAGTCCATGCCCTGCCGCTTCCACTCCGTATAATTTTACCGTTTCATCCTCAATGAAGGGATAAAACATTCCCATTGCATTACTTCCTCCGCCTATGCAAGCGACTACTGCATCCGGTAGGGAATGAACCGCCTCCGAATATTGACGCTTTGTTTCATTCCCTATCACGCTTTGGAAATCACGTACAATAACGGGGAATGGATGCGGACCAAGAACGGATCCCATTATATAATGGGTGTCATCCACATTCGCCACCCAATATCGTAACGCCTCATTGACTGCATCCTTCAGTGTCCCGCTTCCTTGTGATACAGATATGACCTTTGCTCCCAAAAGCTCCATCCGGAATACATTCAATTTCTGTCTCCTGATATCTTCTTCACCCATAAAGATGATGCATTCCAACTTCAGCAAAGCACACACAGTCGCCGTTGCAACCCCATGCTGTCCTGCACCCGTTTCGGCAATCACCTTTTTCTTGCCCATTTTCTGAGTCAACAAAGCCTGACCGATCGTATTATTTATTTTGTGGGCTCCGGTATGATTCAAGTCTTCGCGCTTCAGATAAATATCTGCACCACCAGCTAGTCTGGTTAAGTTCTCCGCAAAATAAAGAGGTGTTTCCCGACCGATATATTGTTTCAGGTAATAGCTTAGCTGCCTTTGGAATTCAGGATCATTTTTAGATTGTTCATATACTTCTTCAAGCTCCGTAATCGCCGCCATTAAAGTTTCCGGAACGAAACGGCCTCCATATGCTCCAAAATGTCCAGTTTTATCAGGCTGTGTATAAGTGTTCATCTATTCATTCCTCTTTTCCGGCTGTATATTTCGCCTCATTAATAAATGCTTTTATTTTTTCAGCATCTTTTAAACCGTTTGTTTCAACACCACTGGCTACGTCAACTGCGAATGGTGAAACGGCATTAATCGCTTTTCCGACATTTTCCGGAGTCAGCCCACCCGCTAGAATTACCTTGTCCAGTGGCAGATCCGCTTTTCGGATCATTTCCCAATCCAAAGTCAATCCCTTTCCAGATGAACTCTTAGGAAGATCAACTAATAGATAATCTGCCGGGTATTCATGAAGGTTTTCAAGGTCTTTCTCTGAATTGACGGCAAAGGCCTTGATCACCGGTAGGGGCATTCTGCGGGCGAAGCTGGCAGACTCGTTACCATGAAGCTGAATATAATCCAATCCTGCAATTTCAGCACTTTTTATCACTTCTTGTTCAGTTTGATTGGCAAACACTCCAACTTTTTTAACATTTCCAGCTAGATGCGGTCCGAATTCTCCTACTATCTCTGGCTCAACCTTCCTGCTACTCTCGGCAAAAATGAAACCAATGAAGTCTGCCCCTGATCCAACAGCAGTCTGAGCCGCTGCCAATGTCTTTATCCCACAGATTTTCACTAACATATTAATCTCCTTATATACTCATTTGCAGTTCAGCCATCGTGTGCGGAAGATTTGCTGCAGTCATCAGTGTCTCCCCGACTAAAATCGCTTTTGCACCAGCTTCCTTTACTCGCATCACGTCTTCTTTTGTCTTGATTCCACTTTCACTGATAATGATATGGAGTTTTGGATCAAGTAACTTCGCCAGTCGTTCCGTTACAGCCAAATCCACTTTGAAGGTCTTTAAATTCCGATTGTTAATCCCTATGAGCTCTGCATTCAGCTCGAGAGCCCGTTCCAGTTCGGCTTCATCATGGACTTCCGTCAATACTTCAAGCCCTTTTCTTTTTGCATATTGATATAATTCATGAAGACGTTCTTTAGAAAGAGCTGCCACAATCAATAGAATGATAGTGGCACCAGCTTGATGGGCGCGATCGATTTGGATTTCATCGATGATGAAATCTTTGCACAACCTGGGAATCCGTATGGCCTCGCTTACAATTCTCAAATCTGCAATTGATCCTTTGAAGAAAACCTCATCCGTCAATACTGATATCGCTGCCGCTCCGCCACTTTCATATGAAAGGGCCTGCTCGATCGGATTCACATTGATTTTAATGTCCCCTTTTGAAGGGGAAGCCCGTTTTATTTCCGCGATAATTGCCATCGATTTCGCCGTTTTCAAATTTTCCACCAAAGATGGTCTGACTATGTTGTTCATTACCGAATCATCTAAGCCCCTTTCTTTTAATTTTGCGACTTCCACCTTTTTCTGTTCGATGATTTTCGTTAAGATATTTTCCATTACATGACCACCTTATTTCTATTGCCATAAGCAATCAGATTTTCTAACTTTGCAAGAGCCGACCCGCTATCAAGGCTTTCTTTGGCCATAGCGATTCCTTTTTTGATCGTTGCTGCCGTACCATGTGCGTATAATCCCAATCCAGCATTCAATAAAACAGTATCACGGTAGGCCCCTTTTTCCCCTTTGAGAAGCCTAAGCATGATATCGGCATTTTGTTTGGCATCACCGCCGCGGATGGCATCATTTCCGTAAACCGGCAGATCCACTTCTTCAGGATGCAGCGTAAATGGGATAATATCCCCTTGCTCCAAAAGCACGAGTGAATTTTCTCCCTGTAGGCTCGCTTCATCCATAAAACCGGCACCATTTATCACGACTGCGCGTTTCCTGCCTAATTTATGTAGAACTTCCGCAAAAAGCTCGAGCATATCCCGTCGATTAATTCCCATTAATTGCGTCTCGAGTTGGACTGGATTTGTCAGAGGACCGATGAGATTAAATATCGTCGGGATTTTCAGTTCTTTTCTCACTTTCATTATCCGTGCAATATTAGGGTGGACCGAAGGGGCAAATAAGAATGTGATCCCATTTTCCTCCAACAGTTCTTTTAACATGTCAGGCTCCAAGTACAAATTAACACCTAATTCTTCCAATACATCCGCACTGCCTGTTTTGCTAGAAATGCTACGGTTTCCATGTTTGGCAACCTTGACACCGGCCCCAGCAAGTACGAAGGCAGATGCTGTACTTATATTAAAGCTTTGCGACCCATCTCCTCCCGTTCCGCAATTATCCATTACATTAAGAGAGCTTGTTCGTACACTTCTCGCTTCTTTTCTCATGACTCTGACAAGGCTTGCTATTTCACCTGCCGTTTCCCCTTTGGATTTTAGGGCAATGATGAAAGCTGCCATCTCGCTTTCGGTGATATCTTTAGAAAATAACGATTGGGCTGCTCTGCTCATCTCTTCTTCCGTCAATGTTTGACGCTCTGCTAACTTCGCTAAATACTCCTTCACCGCTAACTCCCCCAGTCGTTTTTTGTTTTATAAGATGGATTGTTCCTTCTCTGATTGGAAGGTTCCCGCAATCTCATAAAATTGATGTAATAATTCCTTGCCGATTTTCGTCCCTATTGATTCAGGGTGGAACTGTAAACCGTAGAGCGGGAAATCCTGATGTTTCAGGGCCATGATCTCCCCATCATCCAGTGCTACTGCCGTCACAGTCAGTTCATCTGGCAGACTCTCCCTTTCAACTACAAGGGAATGGTAACGCATTACCGGAAATTGTAAGTCCTGTTTGGCAAATACACCTGTTCCATCATGTTCGATAACAGATGTTTTCCCATGCATGATTTGTTTCGCACCAACCACATTGGCACCAAAAACTGCCCCAATGGCCTGATGCCCCAAACAAATGCCTAATAGCGGAACCCTCTCATAAAAATTACGAATGATTTCCATACTGATACCAGCATCTTCCGGCCTGCCGGGTCCCGGGGAAATGACGATTGCCATTGGATTCAGTTCCTCAATTTCCGCAAGGGTGATTTCGTCATTCCTTTTTACTATGATTTCTTTTTCCACTTCTCCTAAATATTGATATAGGTTATAAGTGAACGAGTCATAGTTATCAATTAATAAAATCATTTTGTGTGAACCTCCATTAAAGCGCGAGCTTTATTTTGTGTTTCTTCAAATTCCGTTTTTGGATCTGAATCATATACAATTCCTGCCCCTGCCTGTACATAGGCCTTGCCATCTTTAATGATCATCGTCCGAATGGCTAATGCCATATCAAGATCCCCTCCAAAACCTATGAACCCTATCGAGCCCGAATACATCCCCCGTTTACAATTTTCAAGTTCATTGATCAGCTCCATTGCTCTGATTTTTGGAGCACCTGAGACTGTTCCGGCAGGGAGGCAGACCGTCAGCGCATCTAAACTCGTGAACCCTTCCCTAAGCTTTCCGCTAACCTTCGAAGCAATATGCATGACATGCTGATATCTTTGAATTTCCATTTCCTCGGTAAGGTGGATTGAACCGATTTCGCAAACCCTGCCAAGATCATTCCTACCCAAATCAACAAGCATCTTATGCTCGGCAAGTTCCTTTTCATCCATCAGCAGGCTTTTTTCGAAGCCTTTATCTTCTTCATCCGTTTTCCCTCTCGGCCTTGTACCGGCGATGGGATTAACATGAACCATTCCTGATGAAACACTGATCAAACTTTCTGGAGACGACCCAATAATTGTATAGTCACCAAATTCTATATAAAACATATAAGGTGAGGGGTTGGCTAATCGCAAACGACGGTAGGCATCGAAAGGCTCCCCATCGAAGTCCGCTTTAAACCTTTGTGATAAAACAACTTGGAACACTTCACCCGCTACTATCGCTGCTTTAACTTCAAGGACCATTTTCTCGAATTCATCCTGACTGAAATTCGAATTGAATTCCAAATATTCCGACGATATTTCCTTTGACGGCTTGCTTGCCTGATTGATTTTTTCCTTCATCCCCAATAAACTTTTTTCACTATCTTCTTCCGCAGTCAAAAGATGGATCTTCTGCAGAACATGATCGAATATATACAGTTCTTTATAAAAAAGAAAATGAGCATCAGGCATTTGCAGAGAATCAGGAGGCACCGGACCTATATTTTCATATAGTCGAATGATATCATAGCCCATATATCCGATTGCACCACCGTTAAAAGGCGGAAGATGTATGGGAGCCTCTCCTATTTCAACTAATAATTCGTTTTTTAGAAACTCGATGATATTGATGTTCTTTACGATTTGCTCACCTGTTTCAGTGTCTTTCACATATACTTGGTCAGCAAGTGATGTCACCTCCAAGTAAGGTCTTGAACCTAGATAAGAGTAGCGGCCGTTGTCATGATGCGAATTCGAACTTTCCAATAAAAACTTCTGGTCACCATCTAATTTCTGAAATATGGCAATGGGTGTGTGGATATCCCCTTCAATTGTGTCCATTTTGAAACGGAGTATTTTTTTTTCATCCAAATTATTCATTTCAATTCCCTCCCGATTCTTATGCGATCTTATAAACCCTCGAAGGGAAAACCTTTTTTGGCCAAGTGCCTGAGTTTTCAATTCCTCCGGATATTTTTTGATGTTTTCTCTAAAAGGAATATATATTGAAATTCCAATAAAAAAATCCCCTGCAAACACAAATATGTGTTTGCAGAGGACGGTATACCGCGGTGCCACCTCAAGTTGGAAAAACGCATCATTTTTCCCTCTCAAGCAAGAATGAAAAATTCTTGCGATTACCCTTTAACGGTGGCAGCCGAGTTTCCCTACTTATTTCAAGAAACCACTCATAAGTCCATTCATCTTCTTATATCGTACCGGTTTCCACCTATTCCGGCTCTCTGTGACGCATCTAAAAAGATTACTACTCTCATTCATAGATTTAATTATCATTTCCATAAAAACGCAAAAAGGGCCCTCATCCAAAGGACGAGGAACCCGTGGTACCACCTTAATTAGCTAAATTAGCTCACTTTACGGCATTAACATGCCTATCTCCATTAACGATGAGATAATCGCCAAAGCCTACTCCGTTCATCCGTTTCGGTTTGGGGCTCGGAAGTCCATTCGCTTAAATTCGTTCACCAGTTTTCAGCAACCACTGGCTCTCTGCAGAACATCATTAAGGTACTATTCTTCGTCACTGCCTTTATCTTTTTCTTGATTATTATGTTAAAACAATCTTTTCAGTAAGTCAATGGAGTTTTCTAAAAATTATATTTTTATTTTTTCATTTTTATCCATTCTCCGTCATCGATTCCCTTTGCCTTCTTTATAACAAGATATGCTGAATAGGTGCTGACCGACTCAAACTCATCCGTATACTTTTTTTCATCCGCCTTACCGGGGACTATTTCCTTGAATCTTCGGTAAGCCTTCATAAATTCTTCCTTTTGTATTTTATTTTCATAAGCCTTTTCTACCGCTTCAAAGAATTTAATCACATCTACGATTTCGTCAGTAGACCAATCAAGATCCATTGGATATTGATAATCCATACCCTAAACACGCTCCTTCTAGATAGTTTTTCATGTTGTCCGGCAGACCATGCATCATCAGTCTGCCCATTTTGAACGAATTGCTTCCGCCTGGTCGATAATCCGACTGAATAGTTCCGCAGTCGATGGTACATCATGAATTAGCCCCATCACTTGTCCAGCCCAGGCAAAACCCTCACCTTCCACACCTTCATGGATATATCGCTGATTCGCTTTTCCACTTATGTAATCCTTCAATTGTTCATATCCGCCGTTTTCTTTTTCTATTTCAAGGATCTTATCGGTCCAGCCGTTTGCAATTACCCTGGCTGGTGCACCAATGGACCGCTTGATGACAACGGTATCATTTTCTGTACCGGAAACCAAGGCATTTTTATATAATTCATGTGCATGAACACACTCCTTGACTGCTATGAATCGTGTTCCCATCTCGATTCCTTCGGCACCAAGTGCCAATGCTGCCATCAAACCGCGTCCATCGCCAAAACCACCCGAGGCGATGACTGGAATTTTCACGGAGTCCACAACTTGAGGAATCAACACAGAAGTTCCAATATCATCACGGCCTAAATGTCCTCCTCCCTCCTGACCGACTACCATCACTGCATCTGCCCCAAGCTGTTCAGCCTTCATTGCCTGCCTTTTTGCAGCAACAAGCACGAGTTTTTTCACCTGGGTGCCTTTGACGTAATCAAGAAATGGTGCAGGGTTACCGCCGGTTACGGAAACAGCTGCTATATCCTCTTTCAAGGCTGCTTCCAGCATGTGTTCATAAGATCTTCCATGCTGTCCGATTGCAAAGTTCACACCAAAGGGTTTATCCGTCAATGATTTGGTTTTTCTAATTTCATCTATCAATTGCTCCGGGTTGTCCAAGGACATGGCCGTTACCTGCCCTAGCCCTCCTGCATTCGAAACTGCCGCAGCCAGGTCTGCATATGCTAAATGGGCCAATCCTCCTTGTACGATTGGGTATTGAATACCTAACAAATCGGTCACACGCGTTTTCCACTTCAAACTCCTCATCTCCCTTTTCATTTTGGTGGTTTATTTATTTAGTTAAATTCAAATCATTAGCTTCATTATGGCAAATATTGTTTACCCGTTCAATTTTTAAACTCACACATACAATTTTAATAAAAGAAGAATTCTTGAGTAGATCTAGTAAATACTAGTAAAATAGACATTTATAATCTGCTGATAATATTATTGAGCCCCTTAACAACAATGTCATATAGAAATTGTTTAAGCAGGACATTAAAAAGTCACTCTAGGCATTTATTATAAGACGTGCTATAATTCATATGTTTTATGTCTATCCACAAGCTTACTAACCATACGAATGGAAACGGAGAAACATACGATCGTAAATAGAAAGGGAATATATACTCCCAATATTTCGTACCTATTTTATTGAAAAGGGGCCACAAAGAATTGTCACAGAATGAAACACCCTTATACACTGCCTTATTGCAGCATGCAAAAAAAAATCCCGTTCAATTTCATATTCCAGGTCATAAAAAAGGAAAAGGAATGGACGCTGATTTCCGTAATTTCATTGGAGAAAATGCATTATCCATAGATTTAATCAATATCGCTCCACTCGATGATCTCCATCAGCCAAAGGGGATCATTAAACAAGCTCAGGATCTTGCCGCTGAAGCTTTTGGGGCAGATCACACATTCTTTTCCGTTCAAGGAACAAGCGGAGCAATCATGACGATGGTCATGACAGTATGCGGACCTGGGGACAAAATCATCGTCCCAAGGAATGTACATAAATCCGTAATGTCTGCCATTGTATTTTCCGGAGCTGTTCCCATTTTCATCAATCCTGAAATAGACAAAGATTTGGGCATCTCACACGGAATCACCGTCGATGCCGTTGAAAAAACTTTAAGGGAACATAGCGATGCAAAAGGATTGCTTGTCATCAATCCCACCTATTTCGGCATTTCGGCTGATTTGCAAAAAATAGTGGAAGTTGCTCATTCCCACCAAATCCCAGTACTTGTAGATGAAGCACATGGTGTCCATATACACTTCCATGAAGACTTGCCGATGTCAGCCATGCAAGCTGGAGCAGATATGGCTGCAACGAGTGTTCATAAACTGGGCGGTTCACTAACGGGAAGCTCCATATTAAATGTTAAGACTGGTTTAGTTTCCGCAAATCGTGTTCAAGCCATATTGAGCATGCTCACAACCACCTCAACCTCCTATATCCTTCTGGCTTCCCTGGATACGGCTAGAAGACAACTTGCGACTGTAGGCAGGGAAATGATCGATGAAGCGATCAATCTCGCAGGGTATATCCGTGAGGCCGTTAATGAGATTCCTTATCTTTACTGTGTCGGCAGCGAAATTCTCGAGAGTGAGGCAGCCTTTAGTTATGATCCGACTAAATTGATCATATCCATTAAGGAATTGAATATTACCGGATACGACGTTGAGAAATGGCTTCGTGAAAAGCATAATATCGAAGTGGAACTATCTGACTTGTACAATATCCTTTGCCTGATAACTCCTGGAGACTCAAAAACAGAAGCGGACCTGCTGATAGCTGCCCTTAGAGACTTATCGGATGAGTTTAAGGAAATGGCGGCTGAACATGAAAAAATTGAAGTCCTGCTTCCTGATACACCACCATTGGCTTTATCACCCAGGGAGGCATTTTACGCAGAAACCGAAGTGGTTCCCATTGAGGAATCTGTCGGCAAAATTAGCGCTGAATTCATCATGGTTTACCCGCCAGGAATCCCGATCTTCATACCAGGTGAATTGATTACTGAAGATAATATCAATTACATCCGGAAAAACATCGAGGCCGGCCTTCCTGTTCAAGGCCCTGAGGACCCAGAAATAAAATATTTACGCATCATTAAAAATTGATTGATCCCATCAAACCAGAGCATGTACTGCTCTGGTTTTTTTTGCCACTTTTGTTATGGAGCAAGTAGCTCCAAATAAACTGAAGATTTTTGCTTCATTAACTTCTATAAAAAGGGTGCTCCAGGTTATAATCCTGAAACACCCTTAAATTCTATTAATCTTAAAATCCTTATTCCATTTATTTTTCAGAGGCAGCTGTATCACAGCTTTGGCAGTTGTGATTGTGTGTATATAGTACACTTACTTTTTCATCTTCAAAATGTTCAATCGTGCTATTGCAAGTTTGACATACGATAGTTCCCATTTTTACAACCCCTTCCTCTATATTGTATGCATCAATTACTTAATGTAACCGCTTTAAATGAATTATAATATAACACATTTATTATTTCAAGCTAAAAAGTATAACATATATACTTTTTCCCATTTAATGAAACGTAATGTTGGAAGAAATGGATTCCAATCGTTCGTTAGACTGATTCTTTTTATTCAAACACGAGAATTTTTTATAAACGAAGAGCCCTGGAGCTCTTTTTACATATTACATACACTCCTTGCTTCAGCATAGCAAGGTGAAATAGGAATTTCGCCTTTTAATTTACATATAGATATGTATATAATACATCCATAAAATGTTAATATATTCTTATATCCTATCTATCTAAGGGGGATCCACATGACTGAAAATGCCTATATCAAACTTGTTCCTGAGTCCGCTAAAGGGACTGTAACCATCGAAGACGTGAAAGAATTGCTAAGCTATTATCAAATGATCACAGCAAAAACCGGAAAGCAACTGGATTGGGACTATGATAAAAAAGCATTTCCTTATGAAATGAAAGAACCGGAAAGAATGAAAGATAAGGCCATATACCTCCAATCCAAAGAAGATCGATACCACATGATATTGATAGGCGTTGACCAGGAAGTCGTTAAGGATGAAGATGGATCAGAGCGGATTCAATCCTATATCCAATTCACCCTCCCTGAAACTGCAACTTTCGGTGATAAGGGAAAAGCTAATGAATTGTGCAAGTTCCTTGCAAAGAAATTACGGGCGCAGCTACACCTCTTCAATAAACGGGTGATGTATTATTATCCAAGGAAATAAAAAACCTGCAGATGCCGAAATTGGCTCATGCAGGCGTTTCAATTAATTTTGGATCAAGGATCTCATAACCTTTCTTTTGAAAACCTTTCACGATATCCTCTATCGCTTCACTGGTCCATTTCCGGTCATGCATCAGTAAGTTCGCACCATTTCCTAAATAAGGGCTGTTCAACATGATCTCCGTTAAAGCTTTTTTATCCTGATACTCTTTTTCCCAGTCATATCCGTATGTCCAATTCATGACCAATATTTTTTCTTTCTCAGCGACTTTTTTTGAATGCTCGGTATTCGATCCAAATGGCGCCCTGAAGTACTTAGGGCGTACCCCTATAATGCCCTCAACCAAATTGTTCAATTTAACGATTTCCCGCTCTTGTTCCTTATCGGTCAACTCTTTTAAATTCACATGGGAATATGTATGATTGCCGATTGAAAAACCCATTTCATGAATTTCTTTCAGCATCGCTTTATTTTCATCATTTTCAAGAAAGTGACCGTTCACGAAAAATATCGCAGGTACTTCAAGGCGCTTCAGGGTTCGGGCGATTTCCAGAGAATATTTATCAGGTGCATCATCAAATGTTAACAACACCACTTTCGGATTCGCATCCCCAATGGGTTTATATGACCAATTCTCTTTATCCACCCGATATTCTGCCTTTACATTCCCTTCGCCAATTTTTTTTGACGTTTCTTTTTTCAAATCTTTCTCTTGCTGGCTTTCATCTTGGACCGTTGTTGTCGTTTCCTCACTTTTTTCATTCTCATTTTCAGTTTGACCGGAACTCGGATCATTACAAGCCATCAATAAAAATGATACTAAGGTAAATAATGCTACCACTTTGTTAATCATGATTCCTCCGTGGTTTCTTGTGTCATTGAGGCTTACGAAAAATTCAATAAACGGGTACTAACGTTTCCAAAAGGATTTGCAAAATCCCGTAACATAAAAGGCTTATCACGGTAACAAGCATGGTTCGTCTATTGGATTTTAAAATTATTTTACCAATGTAAATGGCTAAATAAGAAAAGACCAGAAACATGAATACTTTGAAAACGAATCGATCGTTAACAGACAGCCATTCAACTAATGTATACCCACTCCATACGATTAGTTGAAAGAGGATTACCAGATAATTTTTCAAGTGATCCACCTCATTTTATTATGAATATATCAGCCATGATCTTTTTATTGGCAAAAAATATTCCTTTAGCACATCGCTCATCTTATTTTTTATCCTCTATTACCTTTTTCAAAACCTTTTAAGGAAAAAAGTACGAAGTCCTTTTTATAGCTTATGCCCTTTTTGTCCGTTTCATTTAACTAGTGAGAAGAAAAACATGAATGAGGAGTCATCATCTGGCCAATACAAAAAAAGCGTACTGCATTAGGCAGTACGCTTTTTTTAAAATCAATTACTTAATGATGTGAATAGGAGTTCCAAGGGCAACTTCAGCTGCTTCCATTGTGATTTCCCCTAAAGTTGGATGTGCATGGATTGTCATTGCAATATCTTCGGCAGTCATTCCTGCTTCGATAGCTAAACCAAGTTCTGCAATCATATCAGATGCGTTTGGTCCTGCAATTTGTGCTCCTATAACCAATCCGTCTTCTTTGCGAGTGATAAGCTTCACAAATCCGTCCGTATTATTTAATGAAAGAGCACGTCCATTTGCAGCGAATGGGAATTTAGAAGCAAGCGCTTCGATTCCAGCTTCCTTAGCTTCTTTTTCATTATAACCGACAGAAGCAAGTTCCGGTTCTGAGAATACAACAGCCGGAATAGCAAGATAGTCGATTTCAGATGAATGTCCAGCAATGGCTTCAGCTGCAATTTTACCTTCATAAGAAGCTTTATGAGCCAACTGAGGTCCAGAAACGATATCACCGATTGCGTAGATGTTTTTCACGCTTGTACGGCATTGTTTATCCGTTTCGATCAAACCACGGTCAGTCATTTTGATTCCGACTTGCTCCAAGCCGATTTCAGCAGTATTTGGACGACGTCCAACTGTTACTAGAACGTAATCGGCTTCAACTTTTTTCTCTTCGCCTTTTACTTCATAAGTTACAGTTACACCTGTTTCAGTTTCTTCCACGCCTTTAGCATTTGCTTTAGTAACAATTTCAGCACCCTTGTTTTTAAGGTTACGCTTAACAAGTGCTGCCATTTGTTTTTCGAAGCCAGCAGAAAGAATTTCTTCCGTACCTTCAAGGATGGTCACTTTAGTGCCAAAGCTTGCGAATGCTCCGCCAAGCTCAGTACCGATGTAACCTCCGCCGATTACCACGATCGAACCTGGAACTTCTTCCAAAGCAAGAGCACCAGTGGAATTAAGTACACGTTTCGTATATTTAAATGACGGAATCTCGATTGGTGATGAACCAGTAGCGATGATTGCGTTTTTAAATGTATATGTTTGGGCTGAGTCATCATTCATAACACGGATGCTGTTTTCATCAACGAAATAAGCTTCGCCAGTTACAACCTCAACATTATTACCTTTTAACAGGCTGCTTACACCGCCTGTTAATTTTTTTACAACAGTACCTTTCCAAGCTTGTACTTTAGAAAAATCAACAGTAACTTTTTCTGCAAAGATACCCATATCTTCTGAATGCTGAGCTTCATGGAAACGGTGTCCCGCCGAGATTAAAGCTTTCGATGGGATACAGCCTACATTCAAACAAACTCCGCCGATTGTTCCTTTTTCAACGACCGTTACTTTCTGTCCAAGCTGTGCTGCGCGAATTGCGGCAACATATCCCCCTGGGCCTGAACCGATCACTAAAGTATCTGTTTCGATTGGAAAATCTCCTACTACCATTGTTTACGCCTCCATTAACAATAATTCTGGGTCGTTCAATAACTTTTTGATATGATTCAATGCATGCTGAGCAGTTGCTCCATCAATCATGCGGTGATCAAAGCTCAGTGATAATGCCAGAACTGGAGCGGCGATAATTTCCCCGTCGCGTACAATTGCTTTTTCGGCAATGCGTCCAATCCCTAGAATGGCAACTTCTGGATGATTGATTACAGGTGTGAACCATTGACCGCCTGCGGAACCGATATTCGTAATGGAGCAAGAAGCACCTTTCATTTCGTTAGGAGCCAATTTACCGTCACGAGCTTTCGTCGCTAATTCATTAATTTCTTGTGAAATGGCAAAAGTTGATTTACGATCTGCATCTTTTACAACTGGAACGAGCAGTCCTTTGTCTGTGTCTGCCGCAATTCCGATATTGTAATAGTGTTTATGGATAATCTCACTAGCCTCATCATCAAATGATGTGTTAAGCATAGGGAATTCACGCAATGCACTTGTTAACGCTTTAACAACATAAGGTAGGAATGTAAGCTTGATTCCTTTTTCTGCAGCAATTTCCTTGAATTTCTTACGGTGAGCAACCAGTAGCGTCACATCAACTTCATCCATCAATGTTACATGTGGAGCAGTCTGTTTGGATTTAACCATTGCTTTGGCGATAGCTTTTCTCATACCGCTCATTTTCTCGCGAGTTTCAGGATATTGTCCTTCTGGAATCGAAACTTTTGGTTTTTCGGTTGTTTCCTTATCATTTTGTTGTGAAGCTTCACTTTGAGCTGCTGGTTGCTGTGGAGCCGTTTTGCCGTTTTTGAAAGCATCGATGTCTTCTTTCATGATACGGCCGTTATCCCCAGAACCAGAAATCTCACGAATATTTACCCCTTGTTCGCGTGCATATTTCCTAACAGAAGGCATGGCGATAATACGTCGTGAAGGATCTGCCTCAACCTGTGGTTGTGATCCCGCGCCCGTTTCTGCACTATTTTCTTGAACCGGAGCAGCCTCTTTCTTGACTTCCTGTCCAGCTTCAGCAGTTGCTTGAACCTGGGCCTCCGTATCCTTTCCACCTTCTGCCTTCGCTTCTTCTCCATGATCCCCTTTAAACTGAAGATCTTCATATCCTGGAGCATCGAATGTTACAAGTACATCGCCAACAACGGCAACCGTTCCTTCTTGAACAAGGATTTCTTCAACGGTACCTTCCACTGGTGATGGGATTTCAACAACGGCCTTATCGTTTTGAACCTCACAAAGCACGTCATCTTCTTGTATCTTATCTCCTGGTTTTACAAACCATTTCACTATTTCACCTTCGTGTATACCTTCTCCGATATCAGGGAGTCTAAATTGGAATGCCACTGAGTTCAACCTCCTATATTAAATCATACTTAGTGCATTGAATAAAGTCCTTTATCTTGCATTACCGTTAATGCAAAATCACTTTCACTTGCAGGACGTTCATTCCCATTACTTAAGATTGTTAAAACTTCAAGACTTTAGTTGCCGTTTCAATAATGTCTTTATAATTAGGGAGCCATACTGTTTCAGCTTGTGAAAACGGGAATACCGTATCAGCAGCAGCCACTCGCAGTACTGGAGCATCCAAGCTCAAAATGGCACGCTCGTTAATTTCAGCGACAACATTCGCTGCTATACCAGCTTGCTTTTGGGCTTCTTGAACAACGATAGCGCGTCCAGTTTTTTCTACAGAAGCAATGATTGTATCAATATCCAATGGAGATACAGTCCGTAAGTCGACCACTTCGACGGAATGACCATCCTTAGCCAATTCTTCAGCTGCCTTGATGGATTCCTGTACCATCGCACCATACGTAATAATGGATAAATCCGTTCCTTCTCTTTTCACATCCGCTTTTCCTAATGGAATTGTATATTCCTCTTCAGGAACTTCCTGACGGAATGAGCGGTACAATTTCATGTGCTCAAGGAAAATGACTGGGTCATTATCACGAATCGCTGAAATCAATAAGCCTTTTGCATCGTAAGGAGTGGAAGGGATTACTACTTTTAACCCTGGTTGCTGAGCCATTAAACCTTCTAAGCTATCAGCGTGCATTTCCGGAGTGTGCACTCCGCCTCCAAAAGGTGAGCGAATTGTAACCGGCGCACTGTAACGTCCCCCTGAACGGTAGCGCATACGAGCAAGCTGACCGCTTACGGAATCCATTACTTCATATATAAACCCGAAGAATTGAATTTCAGGAACAGGACGGAAACCTTGTAAAGAAAGACCAACCGCTAATCCACCGATTCCAGATTCAGCAAGTGGTGTATCGAATACACGATCTTCACCGAATTCTTTTTGAAGATTTTCCGTTGCACGGAAAACTCCCCCATTAAGACCAACATCTTCTCCAAAAACGAGTACATTCTCGTCATTTTTAAGTTCAGTACGTAGTGCTTCTGTAATTGCTTGAATCATCGTCAATTGAGCCATGGCTTACTTCGACTCCTTCTCTTTATAAATTTCATATTGTTCTTTTAAGTTATAAGGCATTTCTTCATACATGTTCTCAATAAGGTCTGTAACCTTTTGCTTAGGTTCTGCATCAGCCTTTTTGATTGCTTCTTTAATATCGTCTTTTGCTTTTTCTATTGTTTCGTTCTCTAATTCTTCATTCCAAAGTTTTTTGTTTTCCAAGAACTTGCGGAAACGAACCAATGGATCTTTCAGTTCCCACTCATTATCCATATCGGAAGTACGGTAACGTGTCGGGTCATCCCCAGCCATCGTATGTGGTCCATATCGGTAAGTTAATGTTTCGATCAATGTAGGACCTTCACCATTAATTGCACGTTCACGTGCTTCTTTAACAACTGTATAAACGGCCAATGCATCCATACCATCAACCTGGATACCAGGAATACCTGCAGCCACACCCTTTTGGGCTAAAGTTTTTGATGCTGATTGCAATTCAACAGGAGTCGAGATTGCAAAACGGTTATTTTGCACGATGAAGATAGCTGGCGCTTTAAATGCACCTGCAAAGTTAATACCCTCATAGAAGTCACCTTGAGATGTTCCACCGTCACCCGTATATGTGATGGCTACAGCTTTTTTTCCGCGTTTCTTCAATCCAAGAGCCACTCCGGCAGCTTGGATATATTGAGCGCCGATAATGATTTGAGGCGAAATGACATTGACGTCTTCAGGAATTTGATTTCCCTTAAAGTGTCCACGGGAGAATAGGAATGCTTGCCAAAGCGGCAGGCCGTGCCAAACGATTTGCGGCACATCACGGTAACCAGGAAGAATGAAATCCTCTTTTTCCAAAGCATACTGTGAAGCGATTTGAGAAGCTTCTTGACCGGCAGTCGGTGCATAGAACCCTAATCTGCCTTGGCGGTTCAGTGATATAGACCGTTGATCCAAGATGCGGGTATAAACCATACGACGCATTAATTCTTGCAGTTGTTCATCACTTAAATCAGGCATTGCCGCTGCGTTAACGACTTCTCCCTCTTCATTTAAAATTTGAAAAGTTTCAAATTGATCTTCCACTTTCTTAAGCTGATCTTGAACATTAATTTTAGCTTGTTTAGTTTTTTGAGCCATTTTGGCACCTCATCCTTTCATTAAAAAGGTTTACTATTATTATTCTATAAAGCAAAAATAGTTTGCTTTTTAGTTTCTTCAACAATTCATTCTTTTATTTTTCCCTTAAGACCAATCCCTCAAACGTGGATACGCTTAATATGTCTCAATCTTATTCTGTACCATAAAAAAAATCAAGGAAAATGATACAAGAATTTTTATAGATTAAGTTTACAAGATGAATTATCATCAAGTCAATCACTTGGAGTTCCTTATAATTTTGATTTAATAGAATTTCCAATACTCACACTTCTCCACTGTATTAGTTTTCACTTTACAACTGTACTATTAAATTTTCCGTATTTTTCAATTTAAGGATGGCGAAGGATAACATTTCAATTCCCCGGCATATCAGATCGATTCCAAAACCGCTTTAACTAAAGGCATTTGAGCCTTTAAAATAATATTCCAAAAAAATATTTAAACGCTTTCATATAAGTCTGCTGTTAGAATTTTAGTTATCGTTTTTTTTTAGTACAGGTATGAAAATTTCACATTAAGCTGGTTGCACAAAAAGACCATTTTAGTATCTTTTTGTACTTATATGAACTGGATTGAAAAAAATATGGGCTGTGAGTGAGGATCACAGCCCATCATTATTTATATTATTTTGTTGAATCAGCCATTTCTATGCCGGAACTATCATAAAAACTTTCTTTTTTTTGATTTGATTTTTCCGTTAAAGCATTAAATTCCTCATTCGCTTTCAAAACTTTTGTATAAGAGGTATTGATTTTCTCGATTTGCACTTGTAATTCATCCATTTTCAAATCCTCTTTTTTAAAAAGTTCATATAATTCACGATCATAAGCCAGACTTTGTTGATAGGCATCATATAAATTATCGTAGGTGCTATAGCGCTCACTCATGACCTTTTTCATATCAGTCGCTTCTTTTTTTATCTTTTCATCCTCTATTTTCCCGATTTGTTCATTTATCTGATTGAATTGTTCTTTTGAGGATTGCATACTGCTTTGTTCCTTTTCAATTATTTTTTCCCTTTGGTCGATATTCTTGGTTGCTTCATCTGATAGCTCGACGATCTGTTCATAATCATCCAATCCAAGTTTAATGATTTTCTCATATTTTTCTTTTTCTTTTTTCTCCAAATCATTAAGAGGCTCCTGATGCTCGGTGAAATCACTTTCCTTTTCTGCAGTTTTCTCTAGGATTTTGTGGATTTTTTCTTCCGGTGAACCATTAAAACAACCAGTCAAGATCACTAAAGAAAGAAGTAAAATAACATATGGACCAAAACGATTCAACATAGACAGCTCCTTCTGATAGTTCTTCGAAGATTCATATTTCTCTAAATTCCCTTATAAGCCGCAGACACTTGTTACAATCATATTCTGAACAGGTTTTTTTCATTACTGGGCGCTAGCCTACACCCTTTAAACCATACTGCATAGGCTGTAGGGACCGTTTCAAATCAGAGTGGTCAGCATTTTAATAATACAAAAACGGAGGTATGAAATTATGTATGGAGGTTACAACCAGGAATGTTGTTATCCGGTTTCCGTTGCACCCAGCTATGGTTATGGTGATGGTGGAGGCTGCGGCTTTGGAAGCGGCTTTGCCATAATCATTGTCCTGTTCATTTTGCTAATCATTGTCGGCGCGTGCTTATGCTAAACAGGTAATTACTATTACCTTTACCCGAAAATGTTAACTATTTACCCTGATTCACAAAAAATGATTTATTTTTTTAAATAGACCTTAACACGTAAATAAAATTATGGCTGGGATAGGAATTAATCGACTTGATTCCATCCCTTCCATTTTTCTTTCATTAGACTATCCATTAACTTTCAGCATTTTTTTTGTTAAAATAACTTATACATATTATAAGAATTTTTATGGGGTGAAAGATTATGCTTACCATGGATGATTTTGTTAATGAAGACGATCCAATCTTAAGGCAAGTCGCGGTAGAGGTTCCGCTTCCGGCATCATATGAAGATAAGCAACTTTTAGCCAGCTTGATGGAATATGTCCAAAACAGCCAGAAGCCCGATATTGCTGCTCTATACGGGTTAAGGGCAGGAATTGGCTTGGCTGCACCACAGGTGAATGTTTCAAAAAGGATGATTGCGGTTCATTTGAAAGAAAAGGATGATCAACTGTATAGCTATGCACTTTTCAACCCTAAACTCATTAGCCATTCAGTGGAAAAAGCATACTTGACATCCGGAGAAGGCTGCCTATCCGTAAATCGTCCCGTTTCCGGCTATGTGCCCCGTTATGCTCGAATAACGGTAGTGGGTACGGACCTGGAAGGAAAATCGGTTCAACTCCGCCTGAAAGGCATCGCAGCCATTTGCTTTCAACATGAAATCGACCACCTTAATGGAATCATGTTTTATGATCATATCAATCCGGAAGACCCCTTTGCCATTCCGGAAAATTCAATTGCGGTGGAAAGGTAAACGTAATAAGCAACACCCCCATCTGTTGGTTGACGGGGGTGTTGTTTTTTATATCAGTTCAAGTTCCTTCAAACCAAAAAGTATGCCATCATCATCGACATCCTTCGTTACAAAGTCGGCCTCTTGCTTCACAAGTTGACCGGCATTCCCCATTGCCACGCCATATCCCGCTACTTTTAACATCTCTATATCATTTAAGCCATCTCCAAAGGCGTAAACATCCTCCAGAGCAAACCCGACTTTTTCCATTAATATTTTAATGCCCTCAGCTTTTGAACCCCCGAATGGAAGTACATCCGTCGAATATGCATGCCATCTTATGAAGTGAAAGTCATCATATTTCCCAACAAAGTTCCCTTCTTCATCTTCCGAGCAGAATAATAAGGCTTGGTATATATCATGGTCCTCATAAAAATCTGCCACATGTTCCGGGTGGGGAAACTTCAGGCTGCTTAATGCTTCTTCAATTCGGCTATGATGCGGAACACTCGATTTCATTGTCTCCTCATTCATGAATACGATCGGTATTTCATTATTCTCAGCATGTTCGTGGAGCCGTTTTATCTCAGGTATGCTCAAAGGGTTTTTATAAACGACTTTCCCTTCAAAAACAACGTATTGTCCATTGAAACTTACGAATGTATCGATGCCAAGCTCTTCCCTTAAAGACTCGAACATGAACGGAGCCCTTCCTGTGGCAATCGCTACAAAAACCCCGCTATCCTGCAGTTGCTTAATGGCTTTTTTTGTTGAAGCAGGTAACTTTTTTTCATGATCAAGCAATGTTCCGTCAATATCAAAGAATACGATTTTCACTAACGATTCACTTCCAATTCATTCATTTTTTCCTTTTTTAATATGTACCCATTTAATAATTGTCATCAAGATAAGTCAAGTAACTATACCGGATTCAACTCAAAGTTACGTTTTTTATTCAGGAATGGGCATATACTATTCTTAATAGAAACTAACTCAGGTTACACTTCTCCCATCCTTCTTGCCTCTAAAATCCCAATTGCTTGTTTGAATGAGCCTTTTTTTTCAAAAATGGGCCAAGTACCTGTAAAGACGTATTTACATTATTGAATAATCCTATACAATAATAACTAAGGGAGCGTGATCGCCATGTTAAAAAAGCTTCGTAAAAAGCTTGTTAAACAGTGGAATGATCTTTTAAGAAAAAAATCTATCGCATGATTTGCCACTCATTCCTGCCTTGGCCGTCATCCATATGCGAATTTTTTTCGGACAGCCCTTCAAAAACTTGCGGAGGGCTTCTTCCTTGTTGTAAAGTTCTTGTTAAGCATTCTTTCTATCTTGGCTTTTATTTGGTCAAGTGAATACATATTTCAATCAAAATATGAGTCGTTGTGTTTTCATGAAACGATGTAAACAATGGTACTTTATTAATTTAAAGAAATCGTTTAGAAAAAAAAGATCCCATGATTTAAGTTTTACACATGGCAAAAACGGATAGGATATAAGGTAGAGGAAGCTACAATTGGATAGATACCAGAATCTGCCATCTATTTTTATATATACTTTTAGACATTGGTATATTTAATTCATCAAACCCCTTCCGTTTTTATGGCGGAGCTGGGTTTATTTTTACATGATGTTGAAAAACATGAAAAAATTGTTGTTTTTATATATAATGAAAAAAGCAATGCAAACAAGTGAGGAGAGATTAAAATGGTTTTTAAGGTATACTATCAAGTAACCATATCAGAGGTTCCAATCCGGGAGAATACTAAAACAATGTTTATCGAAGGTGAATCCGTTCGTGACGTCCGTTTAAAACTAAAAAAAGAACCTTATAACGTAGAGATCGTACTACCCGTAACCGGAGCATATTTAGAATATGAAAAACAAAATGAAGATTACAAAGTATTGGAGCTATAATTTATGAAATTTGTAAAAAACGATCAAACAGCTGTATTCGCCCTGGGCGGTTTAGGCGAAATCGGTAAGAACACATATGCTGTTCAGTTTCAAGATGAAATCATCATCATTGATGCTGGAATTAAATTTCCTGAAGATGAACTTCTCGGTATTGACTATGTGATTCCAGATTACAGCTATTTAGAGAAAAATGTAGATAAAATTAAAGGTGTCTTCATTACCCATGGCCATGAAGACCATATTGGCGGGATTCCTTATTTACTTAGAAAAGTGAATGTCCCTGTATACGGCGGGAAGCTGGCACTTGGACTGCTTCGTAATAAATTGGAAGAACACGGCCTATTACGTCAGACAACCATGATTGAAATCAGTGAAGATGAAGTGATCAAGTTCCGGAAAACGTCCGTCTCTTTCTTCCGCACAACTCACAGTATTCCTGACTCTTATGGGATCGTTGTAAAAACCCCACCTGGACAAATTGTTCATACTGGTGATTTCAAATTCGACTTCACACCAGTGGGCGAGCCTGCAAACCTGACCAAAATGGCTGAAATCGGTAAAGAAGGAGTATTGTGCTTACTCTCGGATAGCACAAATAGTGAAGTGCAGAACTTTACTATGTCCGAAAGCCGTGTCGGCGATACCATTCATGACATTTTCCGTAAGGTTGACGGCCGGATTATTTTTGCAACATTTGCATCTAACATCCATCGCCTTCAGCAAGTTGTAGAAGCAGCCGTGGCTAACGGCCGTAAAATAGCCGTTTTTGGCCGAAGCATGGATTCAGCCATATCAATTGGACAAGATCTTGGTTATATCGTAGCTCCTAAAGATACATTTATTGATGTACAGCAATTGAATCGTATGCCTGCGAATAAAGTAACCATCCTTTGTACAGGTAGCCAAGGTGAACCAATGGCAGCCCTGTCGCGCATAGCGAATGGCACTCACCGTCAAATTCAAATCATTCCTGGTGATACTGTAGTATTTTCATCTTCACCTATCCCAGGTAACACAATCAGCGTTTCCAGAACGATCAATCAATTATATCGTGCAGGAGCTGACGTCATTTCAGGTCCTTTGAATGACATTCATACATCAGGACATGGCGGACAGCAGGAACAGAAGCTAATGCTTCGTTTGATAAAACCAAAATTCTTCATGCCAATCCATGGTGAATACCGTATGCAAAAATTACATGCCCGCCATGCAGTCGATTGCGGTGTTCCGGAAGAAAATTGCTTTATCATGGATAATGGTGAAGTTCTTTCCTTAAGTGAAAACACAGCACAAATCGCCGGTAAAATCCCTTCAGGTTCGGTTTATATCGATGGAAGCGGCATCGGGGATATCGGTAATATCGTTCTCCGTGATCGTCGGATTCTTTCCGAGGAAGGTCTTGTCGTTGTCGTGGTCAGCATCAATATGAAGGAATTCAAAATTGCATCCGGTCCTGACATCATCTCACGCGGATTTGTTTATATGAGAGAATCAGGAGACCTGATCAGCGATGCTCAATCCTTGATCACTAAGCATTTAAATAAGGTGATGGATCGCAAAACTACACAATGGTCTGAAATTAAAAATGAAATTACAGACACTTTATCTCCATTCCTATATGAAAAAACTAAACGCCGTCCAATGATCCTACCGATCATCATGGAAGTTCAATAAATAGTAGAAGCCCAGCCATTGATGGCTGGGCTTTTTTGTGGATGAAAGGTGCGTGCTGCCCGATATTGAGCAAGCCTTGCTTATTCCACTATTTTTTTTTCAAAGCGAGTGATGTCCGAATCCGCGCCGATGACGATCAATATATCACCTTTATGAATTAAATCGCTCGCCTGTGGAGATACATTTATTTCGTTACCTCTTTTGATCGCGACGATATTCAGCCCATAGTGAGCACGGATATCAAGGTCGAATATCGAGTTTCCATTCATCTTTTGGCTTGCAACAATTTCGACGATGGAGTGTTCATCAGAAAGCTCCAAATAATCAAGAATGTTATTGGAGACGATATTATGGGCAATCCTTCTCCCCATATCGCGTTCGGGGTGCACGACAAAGTCGGCCCCGATTTTCCGAAGAACCTTCTCATGATAATCATTTTGCGCTTTAACCGTTACATTTCCGACACCCAATTCCTTAAGCATGAGGGTCGTCAATATACTAGCTTGAATATTCTCGCCAATCGCTACAATGACGTGATCAAAATTACGAATTCCGATGTTTCTCAGTACATTTTCATCCGTCGTATCCCCTACTACGGCATGTGAAGCTATCCTGGCAAATTCATTCACTCGATCTTCGTCAGCATCGATAGCCAGAACCCCTAATCCTTCTTCAGCTAATGTCTTGACTATGCTGCCGCCAAAACGACCAAGTCCAATCACCGCAAATTCTTTTTTCACAATAAGCCCTCCAACGTCATTCGTTCTCTCTTTAGAGCATGTTCTGTACTGAAAAGCATTTTTACGCTTCGCTTCCTTTAAACGTTATATAGTCCGTTAAGTGATTGATCGCGAGTTCAATCGCAGTTTCATCCGGACTTAACTTAGCGTGGTGCAATCCATATTCCGATGAAACCCCCAGCCAGAACATGAATCCTGGAATTTCCTTTAACATATAGCCAAAATCTTCACCAGTCATCGCTTCAGTACATTGATGCAAATGAACAGCAGTTGACTTCTCTGTAAATTCCATGAATTCCCTGGTCAACCGTTCTTCATTATAAACCTGGTGATACATCGCGCCATAGTCGATTTCAGCCAAGCACTCATATCCCACTTGTATACCATCCACAAGCGCTTTTATTCTTGACTTGACCTTTACCATCGATTCGGGGTTAAGGGTGCGTATTGTGCCTTCTAACCGCGCTGTCTCCGCAATAATATTTTGAACGGTGCCTCCAGTAATCTTCCCAACTGTAATGACTGCTGAATCAAGTGGATTGACATTTCTGGAAACGATTGTTTGCAGCTGCCCTACAAGCGCGCAGGCAGCAATGACCATGTCATTTGTTTCGTGCGGATAGGCTGCATGCCCTCCTTTCCCCCTCAAATCGATGAATAATTCAGATGTATTGGCAAATAGAAGCCCTTCTTTAACGGCAATCGTCCCGACTGGATACTCTGGAGCAATATGTAAAGCAAGAATCATATCCGGCTTCCATTTTTTCATGGTTTCCGATTTAAGCATTGGTTCAGCTCCGCCAGGACCCTCTTCTGCAGGCTGGAAGATGAACAGCAAGTCATCATCGATCGGATTTTCGGTGAAATATGTCAATAAACCCAAACCTATGCTCATATGAAAATCATGACCGCAGGCATGCATATATTCCTCGTGGTTGGATGCGAACGGCAATCCGGTTTCTTCTTTTATCGGCAGACCGTCTATATCAGCCCGGTAGCCAATTGTTTTTCGCGGGTTCATTCCCTTCACTTTCACGAATATCCCAGTCCGCCAAGTTTCTATTTCCATCCGCTCCTGGGCCAGATTCGTTATGTAATTCAGTAGGTATTGCTGTGTCTTGAATTCTTTGAATCCTATCTCCGGTATTTGATGCAAATCACGCCGAATCTCGGCAAAAGGATTTATTTTCACATTATTTCCTCCCTATACAGAAAGCGTGGATATATTTATCCACGCTTCAGGCAATATTCACTAAAGAAATTAAAGTTGACGAAGTTCTTGCATGATTTCTGTTTTTGATTTTGTTTTTTCGTCAATTTGTTTAATGACCCGTGCCGGGATACCAGCAGCCACGGAGTAAGGAGGAACGTCTTTCGTTACAACTGCACCTGCTGCCACAACTGAGCCTTGACCGATTTTCACACCTTCTAGTACGACCGCATTGGCTCCGATTAAAACATCATCTTCCAAAATGACCGGTTGTGCGGAAGGAGGCTCGATGACTCCTGCTAAAACGGCACCTGCACCTACGTGACAGTTTTTACCCACTGTTGCACGTCCGCCCAGTATTGCGTTCATGTCGATCATTGTGCCTTCACCGATAACAGATCCAATATTGATCGATGCACCCATCATGATGACTGCGTTGTCTCCAATGGATACTTGGTCACGGATTATTGCGCCGGGCTCGATACGGGCTTTGATGCCTTTTAGGTCCAACAAAGGAATGGCAGAGTTACGGCGATCATTTTCAACTACATAATCCTCGATTTTTGTTCCTGCTGCCTTGATTGCTTCTTCGACTTCAGACCACTCACCGAATACAACACCTGTATTTCCTGTTATGAAAGTTTTAGAAGCTGGACCAAAATCCATGCCTTCTAAGTCGCCTTTGACATATACCTTTACAGGTGTAGATTTTTTACTATTTGAGATAAAAGAAATAATTTCGTTTGCATCCATTTTATTCATTCCGGGTAAACCTCCTAAATATGTATCATTACTCGTTTTAAATTTACCAGACAACTGCCGGCAAGACAAGTTGAATGTCACTCTTATATATTATTCTCCCCTATTGACATTTTCGTCAGCGGACTTATAACATTCCTTGGTCACGAATATGCTCTTTCACCACTTCCGTGAATGCCTGGACTTGCTTTAACTGAAAGGCAGATTCATAGCCGCAAAGCCATGTATCTCGTTCGATCGAGTGGTTATGCCCATCCAAAAGAGGGATTTTAAAAACATTCGTATCTTTATCATGCAAAGTGATGGCAGGCAGGATCGCATATCCTATACCATTAAACACCATTTGTTTGCATGTTTCGATTTGATCCACGACTATGGTGTTTTTTGGTGTGGTTTTAAATTGCCGATGCCACCAGTCCTGAATTTCCTGATAATAATTCGAATCGCTTTTAAACTGAATGAATGGCCGGTCCGTTTCGAACACTTGATTCAGTTCCTTCATTTCAGTATCCACCAAATAAAGCATATCTGTAAATAAATGCTGTTTTACCCCTTTCCAATCCGGGGCTCCCCTTATGATGCCAATATGCACTTGTCCTTCATACAAAGACTTTAAAATCTCACTGCTCCAGCCAGTGATTAAGGAAATTTTGGCATACGGATATTTTTGGACGAACTTTTTCAATACTTGCGGCAGCCAATTTTGACCGACAATCGAGGCACAGGCTATTTTCAAAGTGCCATATACTTCATGGTCCATAGCTTGAATACTTTCCCTGACCTTTTCCTCTTTTTCTATAACCTCATTGGCCAAACGAATTACCGCTTCACCTGCAGGTGTCAGTGACAGCCCTTTTTGTGAACGCAGAAACAGTTTCGAACCCCAATCCTTTTCTATTGATTGTAAACGCTGTGATAAAGCCGGCTGGGAAACGAACAACCGCTCAGCTGCTTTTCTCATATTCATTTCCTGAGCAAGCACGGATAATAAATGAAATTCTGAAAATGACATACACACCAACCTCTTGATAATTAATTCTTATCATGATGATTTAATTTATTTAATTTTTATTATCAACAAAGTCGGCTTATAATACAAGAGAAAAGAAAAGGAGTGAATATCCTTTGACGATCATTTTATTGCTTGTCATCAGTTTTGCAGCATCCTTTGTCGGCACATTGGCAGGGAGCGGCGGTCTTATCGGCATGCCATCCCTTCTTTTGATAGGTTTACCCATCCACCAGGTTATTGGTTCAGTCAAATTTTCCAACATGTTTTCTTCTTTTTCCAGTTTTTATATTTTATTCAAGAAAAAACAGCTTAAATTGAAGGATGCCCTACAGTTAATCCCATTTGCCCTTTTCGGTGGCTTATGTGGTGGTCTGCTTGCTAATTCATTCTCTGAAAAGGCAATGAATTTGTTAGCCATCTGTCTTTTGACTGTCTCTTTGATCATGAATTTCATTAAAAAACCGAAACCTTCCGATGAATCGGATTGGCATCTCCCAAAAAAAGTTTATCCATCCCTATTCGGAATCAGTGTCTATGACGGGATGTTCGGACCGGGACAGGCAACCATGCTCATGTATACCTTTTTAAGAAATGGTGCCACCTACCTTCAATCCCTGGCCTTTACTAGATTCCAAACTTTCATTAGCTGTACAGCTGCATTCATTACCTATTTCATTGCCGGAAACATTGCATGGGGGATTGCCATTTATTACACGATTGGTTCCCTTATCGGATCACAGCTGGCCTTGCGTGTGGCCCAAAAAATCTCCACTCGACAGTTGAAATTAATTTTACATTCGGTCACGATCGCATTAATGATTCAATTGGTCATCCGAGTTGCGTTTCCTTAAATACAAGGGCAAACTCCATTTAAAGAGTCTGCCTTTTTCTCATGCCTTCTTATTCTTTCTTAGTCTCGTAAGTAACAGGAAGCTGATTACAGAGAAGACTAGAACGATGAGATAAATCGTCTGTAAAGACAATGTAAGTCCTTCCTGTAAAACCTTTACCACATTTTCAGGAAGAGACATGCGTTCTTCACTGTTCAACAGTTTATTTGCCGTATCTATCGTCACTCCCGAGCCGGCTGGCGCATGCTCGTTCAAATAGGCTTGAAATCTCATATTCATGATTCCCCCAAGTAATGCAGCGCCTACAGTATTTCCTAAATTACGCATGAACATATTTGAAGCTGTCGCAATACCCCTTCGTTCCCAGCTGACGGTTTTTTGAATGACGACAATGAATGAGGTAGAAGTCAAACCCATGCCTACACCGACAAAAAAGGATCCCATGGCAGCAATAAGGGGCCCAGCTTCCGGCTTCATCCATACTAGGATCAAACTCCCAAGGATCAATGAACACCCTCCAAGGAGGGAGGTTGATTTGAATCCTATTTTCATCAATAACCTGCCTGAGACCATTGATGCGATCGGCCAGCCAATTGACATGGCTGTCAATGTAAAACCAGCTACCGTAGGCGAGCGCTCCATCACGCCCTGAACGAATGTGGGGAGGAAGCTTGATAATCCAATCATCATCACCCCTGTCGTCAAGGATACAAGGTTCGCAATCAGAATGGAACGCTCCTGCCAGATTTCAAATGGCATCATCGGTTCAGCTGCTTTCTTTTCCTGAAGAATGAATAAGATAAAGGTGATGATGGCCACTAATGCCAAGGATATGAGCGGAGCTGAAGCCCATGACCATTTCACTCCTCCTTCTACCAGTATCACCATAAGAGTGGATATGGATAATGTCAATAGCGTTGCACCTAGGTAATCGATATCACGTTTTTTCTTTTCGATATTTTCATGAAGGAAAAACCAAATCCCAATAAATGCCAGAAACCCTAAAGGAACATTAACCCAGAAGACAAGTTTCCAAGTCAGAGATTCAACGAGCAAGCCGCCCAAAGCTGGCCCCATGACCGCTGAAATTCCCCAAACGCTCGATAGATACCCTTGAACGCGTGCCCTCTCTTCATTTTTATAGATATCACCGACAATCGTCGAAGCTACAGGAGCTACAGCCCCCGCCCCAAAACCTTGTACAAAGCGATATATGATGAGTTCCGTCATAGAATTGGCAAAACCGCAAAGAAGGGAGCCAATTAAAAAAACAACGATTCCAAATAATAAGACAGGTTTTCTCCCGAGAATATCCGATAGCTTTCCATATATCAAGACCGTTACGGCGTTCATTAACAAATAACCGGAAAACACCCAGCTGTAAAGTGAAAAACCACCTAAATCACTTACAATGGCTGGCATTGCCGTCGAAACGATCGTTCCTTCAATAGCATTCATAAACATAGCCAACATGATGGCAGCCAATATGAAGGGACGTTTTAATTTTTTATTCTGCACTTTTGCTCCATCCACTGCTTGACCCAATTTTCGCATCCTCTCCTAATAGACCCTAACTGTTTATAGCCTTACTACTAGCTGGATCAAATATGTAAAAAACAAGAAAACTCGCCAACTGGCGAGTCTTGAGGTCAACTTCATTTTAAGCCTTACTTATTTATCAGGTGTATTTTGTTTAAATACTTTTTTCAGGATTGCCCTTCTCGTTAAGATACCTTCAAATACATGTTCGTCATTCTCTACACAGACAAACGGATGGTCAATCAACAATTCCACACCCTTGGTCAATGTATCTTCAATATGCAGGCGAGGTATTTCTATATTCATTATTTCGGAAACTTTTTTATTCTCAAGATTATCAAATTCAATTCGTTCCAGTCCCAAGATTGAATCAAGAATGACTGGTGTGCTAATTAAACCATGCAGTTTATACATCGGATCTAACACAGGAATGGCCGTATAACCGCTCTTTGTTAATACCAATAGTGCATGTTCTAAATTATTGGTTACCTGCACGTGGGCCACGCGTTCAGAAGAAATCATTAAGTCTTTAACGCTGGATTCCAATAAATCCCCATCATGAGTACCGATCATGTTAAAACCCCTTACCATATGTTTTTATATACAGCTCTTTCTATAGTTTAACATATGTAAGCAGAAAAGGCTCATTCCTAGACCAATAAAATCCCAAACGGCGGGATTCGCAAGAGACCCTTAGCCCTTACTAGTTTTGATGTTAACCTGTTTAAAACCGCATTCCGGGCATTGATAAATCACATTCTGGTTGGATTGTGCCGTTAACACATTTTCCATTTCCCTTTCCTCACCGCACACCGGGCATATTACCATTGGATTTCTCATTTACATCCCTCCAATTATTAAGATGTCGTAAAAATCACTACTTCATTCAAGTAAAAATTGAACGGCTTCATTCACAATAAAAAAGCCGCTTCCTAAGGAAGGCGGCTTTTTGTGATTTTTTAAGATTGAAGAAGATCAAAGATTTCAATGGTAATCATATCAATATTATCGAATTGATATTTTGATGATTTCCCTTTATCACTGTATACTTCAAGCTCGAACATTTCTGTTTTGCTGAAATATGTAACCTGGCATTTTTTCACACCATCTATTTCAAAAAAACGTTGAGCAGATTCAGATTCCTTCGCTTGCTCTTGAAGACTTTTCAATCTGGTAAGGATGCCCTGTAATTGAGACATACTCCCTCTCCTTTCTGAATAAAACCTTTTCGATAGGTTTCACTATACCATACTTTTCTATCCAGTAACCACGCTGAAATAAATTCAGAATAATTTAAAACTTCATTCTTTACATGGCACTATTAACAGAATAAAATAAGGAATGGATTTTGTACATGAAAAATTTTCTGGGGGTAGATTCTGTTGCAAAACATTAGTGAGCTTGGTTATCGCATTTCATTGATTGATGGTTTTGATTTGGATAGAAGAAATCGTACAGGAACATATGTAATTGCCGATGAAGACATCACCTTAGTCGAAACTTCCGCCAGCCCTTCCATCCCCCACTTAATGAAGGGGCTCGAACATTTGGGAATCGCCCTCGAAGATATTACATATATCATTCTTACCCATATTCATTTGGACCATGCAGGTGGAGCTGGACTTTTTTTACGGCATTGTCCGAATGCCAAGGTGATCGTACACCCAAAAGGTGCACGGCATCTAGAAGATCCCACACGTTTGATCGCTGGGGCTAAAGCAGTCTATGGTGAAGATTTCAACAAGCTTTTCGATCCGATATTACCTATTCCATTAGATAGAATGCTAACTAAACATGATAGGGAATCCCTAAAAACAAGTGAAAATTCCAAGTTAACCTTTTATGACACACCAGGACACGCAAATCATCATTTAAGCATTTACGATTCGGTTTCAAAAGGAATGTTTTCAGGTGACACCATAGGCATCTATTATCGTGAACTCGATGAAGAAGGTTTGGAATTTTACTTACCGTCCACATCGCCAAACCAATTTAATCCCGATGCGATGCTTGCTGCAGCGGAATTGTATGAAAGCATCGGCGTCGAACGTATATATTTTGGCCATTACGGGGTATCCGAAAATCCTAAGGAAGTATATAAACAACTCCATTACTGGCTGCCTAAATTTGTGGAGACTGCAAAATCGGCATTTAGGGAATATGCTAGCTTTGAGGAACAAGTCGCAGCGACCAGTAAAAATATTTTCACGGAAGTCGCTGTTCATTTAGGCGAAAAAGGAATCACCGCTGATCATCCTGTTTTTGATATCATTGCCATGGACCTGAACGTTTGTTCCATGGGATTGATAGACTATCTGGTAAAACAGGAAAAAGATCGGTAGAACGATCCTTAAGGTTTATCCCTATTCAAATGTCTTGGCATTCTCTATAATGAAAAAGTAAACCTTACTTAAAGCATACATGGAGGAATGAAATGAAAGACGTTACGCTCTATACCCAACCTGATTGCCCTCCCTGCAAAATCATGAAAATGTTCTTTGATGATAATAATGTCGTATACAAAGAAAAAGATATTAAAGCAGATGGACAAGCACGTAAAGAACTAACTAATAAATATGGCGCCTATTCCACACCAACGGTCGTCATCGACGGTAAAGCCATTATTGGTTTTGAATTGGACGAAATAAAGAGAGAACTGAATATATAATATAACAAAAAAAGTCCAGAGAAGGCTGTGACCTTCTCTGGACTTTTTCATTTCAGCCCCCATACTTTTCAACTTTGAAGGACTTTCCTTTAAAATTCCTTATTTCATTTTTTCACTTTCATACTTTACGTCCATTACCTTCCAAACGTCATTTTCCTTTTTCAAAGTAACTGATTCAACATGTTTTTCCATCGATGAAGGTCCGTCCCCTGTGTCCTGGAATTCCTCCTGAACATAAATGAAATCACCGTTTTTTTCATATACAATTTCCGTATTCTTGTCGTAACTGAAAAAAGGGATATAATATGGAGCGAAATCTGATCCAAATGCGGTATAACCGCCATCGACTTTCACTACATTCGCTTGGACAAACTTCTCGATGAAATCACCTGTGAAATGTTTATCCAACTTCCCTTCAATCGTTTCCTTAGTACTTACTTCCTCACTGATCGAACTTTGATTCTTCATGGCATCTTGTACTAAAGATAGTACTTCCTCTCTATTTAAGCCCTCCGCTGAAGCAGTGAACCCTCCACTTAAAAATAGAAGGACACTGGCAAGACATGCAACTAAATATTTACTCATTACAATCATCTCCTAATTATAGAATTTCTCCTAATGATTCGGATTTTTGCCTATGTCATTCAATACCCGTCCAGATCAAAGCCAAACTACAAAATCACATTCTCATGTTGAGACCTTGATACCAGTGCCCATTCTTCGCAATAAAAAAGAAGATTTCATGATATTGAAATCTCCTTCTCACAATTATCGAAAAGCATAGTAAAAAATAAAACCAGCAACCAAAATCGTCCCAACAAAAAGAGAAACGAATATCGGGTTCTTTAAATAAGGATGTTCTTTAACTGAATCATCGATAGTCGAATCATATCTGGCTTTCACTTTCTGTGCCCTTGCTACAGAATAAGTATAAAAGAGCAGATATAACGCCATGAGTGTAACGATTATGATTAGAATCCAGATGTACGTGCTCAAAATATGTCTCCTCCAAGCGCATCATTTCTGCTTATCGTTACACATTTAAAGCGATTATATTCATGAATCGTTTTTTATAATAGTGCTTCATTTTCATATAAATAACTATAAGATAGATCACAGAAAATGTATTCCTTATTATTCAGTGGATATGAAAAGGTCCGAATGGTTTCTCCCGTTTCGATATCACTGTATAAATCGGATAGTCTTCCCTTTTTCTCGTTACGCATCTTTACGATATTTTCGAGGAAATAAGGTCTCCAGCTCCAATTTTTATTCATATAACTGGGTTGGACTAACCATTGCCCGTCCTTATGGAGGATATTGGGAGATTTTTGATACCCCTCTTCATCACAAATATATAACCGAAAACAAACGGAATCCAATTTTTTCGCCAAAACTCCGAGAAACTCTTCATGGGAGCTGGTCCGCTTTTGCTGTTTTAAGAAGTTTTGCATATTCTCGTTGAATTGCAAAGTCTTTTGATAAACGGCTTCAAGCTTCTTGGTCTCCAAAGAAATGAAGGACTGACATTCTTGATGGAATTTTTCCCGAAGTAAATCTTTATTAATGAATTCGCCTTCCGGTTTCGCCAAAAAATACCCTTGATAATATCGTCCCCCATTCTTCCATGCAAAGCGAAGCTGGTATTCGGACTCAATGTTCTCAAATAGTAAATTGGCGCCGATTTTTCGTGCAAGCATGCTTAGAGAAAACAGGATGACCTGATAGGCATCTCCACCTGAAATGCGAAGCTGGTCCAGGTTAACTTTTAAAATATTCGGAGAAATCTGTGCGATTCGGTCCAATTGAGTATCTTGTCCTAAATGATCTAAAGCTATCTTAATCCCATATGTTTTAAAGTAAGCAAGCACATGCTGCAAAGGATCTAAGTTTTCCGGACTGATCGTGTCTGATAATTCCAGCACGATCCGGTGCATTTCCTCCGGTTGAAAATGACGATGTAAAATCTCCATGAATTCTTCGCCATGATCCAGCATTAGCAAATTAGGATCTCTGTTGATAAAGATAAGAAAATCTTCACCATAGTCTTTTATTCTCTCCAAGGCAATTTCAAGTACATAATTATCCACTTCCACCCTATACTCTTCCGGCACTGCAGAATCGTGAAAAAAAGGGCCAAGGCTTTTATATTCAGATTGTTCCTCATAGCGACCTAGAATTTCATACCCGATTACCTGATGTTGATCTGCACTGAAAATCGGTTGAAAGAATGGTGTCACCCTGTCTAAGTTCTTTAATATCTTTTCTGTATCCATGATGCATCTTCCCCCTAATTACGAAAACACCAATATGCCAAAATTATACCATTAGTTTCTGTCATTGATAATAAATAATTTTAATTCCTACTACATAGCTCTTTTTTCAGAACATTAAATTCCCCATTCACCCTATCCAATTGAAAAGAAACACATTGAAAAGGCATTGTCCAAAAATGGAACAATGCCCTATGTCTAATCAAAAAGGGAAGAACCATGGTATCGTGATCACCATGATTACGCCAATGAAAATCTGTATGGATATCCCGATCATGATAAAATCTTTATGCTTGTAATCACCCGCTGTCATGACAAGCGCGTTGGTAGTGGCCACCCTTGGAGTGGATAACGCCAAACTGCCAGCAACGGCAAGGCATAGAAACACAGGAAGAGGATCGATTCCTTGATTCACCGCAGATGTCAGGGCAATGGGCGTCATGATTACCGTCGCGGCTCCATACGGGATGAATTGGCTCAGGATCAGGGTCAGGAGGTAGAAGACCGCTAATATGCCGTGTGCCCCGATATTACTGAATAAAACGGCCAGCCAATCACTTATCATTCTCACTCCACCCGTATTATCCAATGCTGCCGTTATTCCGAACATGGCGGCAATCAATAGAACTGGTTCCCAATTAATCTTTTGATAAGCATCCTCCATCGAACGGACACAGCCAGTGATCACCATCAACAATGCAGCCGTCAAAACCGATAATACCGCAGGAACGGACTCCATCGATAAGAGAATGACCATCAATGCAGTGATTCCCAAGGCAATCCATGCTTTGCCCTTGGAGTTGACCGGAGAGCCATCTTCCGAGGTGCTTCCAATAACGATGACATCCTGTAAATCCGAGGAAATCCTCTCAATGTTCTCCCATTCTCCATGTATCAGGATTGCATCCCCCGGTTTCAGGCGTTCCGTTCCGACATCCGCTTGAATATATTCGCCATTCCGATTGATTGCTAGCACATTACATTGGTATTTCTCACGAAAATGCACATCTATCAAGGTTTGATTTTCATAATCAGAGTTCGGGACGATCAATATTTCTGTCAATCCAAATCTACTGCTAAGAAAATGTTTCTTTATTTGTTCGGTATTGAAATGTTTAAACTCCAGTTCATAGTTAAGTGCCAATCTCTCAACTGCTTCTTCTTCTCCAAACACCAAAATGATATCTTCAGGATGAAGAACCTCATCCGCCCTGGCTGAAATCGTCAGCTGTCTTTGCAACAGCGGCAATTGCTTATCCTTTGGCTTCCTCTGGATTTCAATCAAAGTCAATTCATACTGAATAGGAAGCTGGAGGTCTGACAGCCTTTCTCCAACAATATCGGAAGTAGCGGGTATATGCAGATAATGCAATCGGTCATATACTTTGTACATGCCGGCAAGCTCCCCTGCCGAAAGTCCCTTGACGCTATTGTTCGCGGCAATGGTCTTCTCTGGAAGCAACAGGCGTCCGAGTGTCAACATGAAGAATAACCCTGCTGCAAAGGCTATTAAACCCACAGGTGTAAAGTCAAAAAATGCTAATGTCCCTATTCCGTTTTGCCGTAATACATCAGCGACGATCATATTGGAAGGAGTACCTGTAAGTGTTAATAGCCCTCCAATACTGCTTGCATAGGCAAGGGGCAATAAATACCTTGTCGGACTTGTTTTTTGTTGTAGAGCCATGCTCATGACGAGCGGAAGAAGTATGGAAACAATTCCTGTTCCGCTTAAAAATGCACTTAATATTCCTGCTGTCAGCATGACGATGAGCAGCGATTTCCATTCACTGCCCCCACATAAACCCAACAACTTATTTCCTGCCTTTTCCACGATTCCTGTATTTAACAGGCCGGCACCAACGATAAATAGCCCAGCCAGCATGATGACCACTTGATTCGCAAAACCGGCCACCAGTTCATCCAATGTAAGAATCCCCAGTAAACCAAGTATGGATAGTGCACTAAGTGCAATTAAATCTGCTCGAAATTTTCCTTGTATAAAAAGCGCAATCGCGCATAGAAGTATAATCAGTGTAATAAACATTGGTTCGGTCATCATGTTACCTCCGTATAGATGTTCAATTTCAAACCGGACACGGTTTCATTAAACCCCAGTTTACATGTTTTTCATATGCTTATAGAAGATATTTTCTTCAATTTATGTATATTGTTTGTTAGTATGAGGAAGTAACATTTTTAAATTAGATAGGTTGATTAATTTGAATAAACCCATATCCAGAAGAACATTCCTTAAGAAAAGTCTTGGTACATTGGCTACCTTAACCGGTTTAGGTATTGGCGGAAGCTATTATGCCCATAATTTGGAGCCGAAATGGTTAGAAACCAAGCATAAAATCATCAGCCACCCGCTTATCCCAAAAGGTTTTCATGGCATGAAAATGGTCCAATTCAGTGATACGCATTTAGGCTTTCAATTTCAGCTTAAAGATTTACAGGCAATTGTCAACAAGATAAACCAACTGGACCCGGATGTTATTTTATTTACCGGAGATTTAATGGACCAGCCTAATAAATACAAGGCTCACCAGAAAATCCCCCCCGTTTTGAATCAACTCAAAGCGCCACTTGGAAAATTCAGCATCTACGGTAACCATGATCATGGGGGATATGGCTCAGAAATTTACAGCGATATCATGGAAAAATCCCATTTCACCATGTTGAAAAATACCTCAACCAAGATTACCTTATTAACCGCTGAAGAAATATTCATTGCCGGGGTTGATGATGCCATGCTTGGAAAACCTGATTTTGAAGAAGCCCTTTCTGGCATCCCGGAAGAAGTGTTCACCATTATGCTTTCGCATGCCCCTGACCTTGCCGACACATCAAGGACTTATGACATCCAGTATCAAATAAGCGGTCACAGTCATGGAGGTCAAGTGCAAATCCCCTTTGCCGGTGCCCTTGTAACTCCCCCATACGCTGAAAAGTATAGGGAAGGCACGTATGAAATCGATTCATTAACGTTACATGTTAATAGAGGGCTTGGCACTACTCGTCTCCCCTATCGTTTCCTTTCACGTCCGGAATTGACCGTTTACGAATTCCATGCCGAAAAATGATAGGAAAAGAACACAGGGGAAAACCGCCAGACTTATTAACAAAACCTGTGCGAATAAAACAACTTGTTGCCATATCATTTGTAATGGACTCCTATGAATTATAGCATTAGAAGTATATCTGAGAAAACCAGGTTTTTTTTACCAGTACCAATGGTAATTGCCATAAAGGTTATACCATAATTAAATAGCCACACAGAAAAGTGCCGATACAACCTAAAACAGACGCCGATATATAGATCAGGCTATCTATATATCGGTGTTTTCTAATAAGTTCAAGGGTTTCCATACTGAATGTTGAAAAGGTCGTAAAAGCACCCAGGAAACCTATTGTCAGAAAAACCTGCAAAGATAAAGCCCAGCTTTCTTTCTGTGGCAACGCCATTCCCAGCCCAAAGGAACCTATAAGATTAATCAGTAAAATGCTAATTGGTATCGAGAGGGCAGGCAATAGCCTATTAAAAATAATCTGCAAGACATATCTTGAGGCAGCCCCAAAAAAGCCTCCTATAAAAACTGAAAGAACCTCAATCAAAGGGACTCACCTCTCCGCCTATTAAGAAGGCCCAGTCCGAGGAAACCAGCGACCAAACCAAAAAAAAGCGTGGCACCAAGATACAGTCCCGCCAATGGCAGAGAGGTCTGCAGTAGATTCACCACTTCTTGGGAAAATGTGGACATCGTGGTGAAACCGCCGCAAAACCCGCTGCCCAGCGCTAAAAAAACAAGCGATTTCTTTTTCGAGACGAAATAGCCATTGATCATTCCAAGTAAAAAGCTGCCTACTATATTTATTAAGAGGGTTCCAAACGGGAAGAAGGTATGGCCAGCAGTCAAGATTACGCAATAACGCAATATCGCTCCAGCCGCTCCTCCAAAACCGACTGCAAAAATGCCTTTAAACCGACTCATTAAGGTCCCCCCAAATTTTTCTCATAAGTAGATTCATTATAACAGATTAAGATGATACAGGCTCTTTTCTTAAAAAAATCCATACTATGTAAAGAATTTGAGAAAAGGAGGCTAATTATGCAAACACAGTATTTTCCTTACTACCATTATCCGCAGACCATAATGCTACAGAACGATTACAGAAATGCATATGGGAATGAATATGGACCTGAATATTGGAATGACGAGCGCTTCTTTCCTTTCTTTCCGCTATTGGCGCCTGTAGCTTTTGTTGCAGGATTGGCAATTGGACCGTTGCTATTCAATAACCGTCCACCTGTCTATCCTCCATATCCTCCTCCATACCCGCCCGCTTACCCTCCTTACCCCGCTTATCCTGCTTACCCTGCTTATCAAGGCTTTCAGGGTTACCAGCAGCAACAATTCGGCGCACAGGCTGGGGTATCTGAAAATATCAATATATACACTCAATAAAGGTTGGACAGAAGGCGACATAAACGCCTTCTTTTTCTTGGACCAAAAGGCGTCCGATTGAATTTTACTTCCCTATATATTTTGAAGTGGTATAATATGAAAATGAATAGATGGTAAAGTGTTGGGAAATGATGGTCATACCCTAGAGATGTACATGCATTATTTTTTCACTATTTTCTGCCTGGTTGCACACACGTCTCTATTTCAACCAATATATAAAAACAGGTTTTTACTGAAGGAAGTCTGTTTGTAATGTCCTTCTAACCTTATTAAGAAAAGGAGTTTCCATAATGAACCAAACGAAAGGACATTCTGAAAGGGATGAGTTTTCGATAAACTCCCTTGCCCAAGCCGTGTTTATTGTCAATAAACACGCAAAGACTGCATTGGAGCCCAAGAATTTATATAATTTAAAACGGCTCGCATTAAGCAAGCTTATGCAAGAAGGAAAAGCGAAGAAGATTGGACTTCATTTCTCTGATAACCCTCGCTTTGCAGCACAACAATCCGACGTCATTGTCGAATGCGGATCATATGTTTTTCATTTACCTCCCACTAAGGAAGATTTGAAAAAACTGCCCCACCTCGGCAGCCGGGCAGCCTCCATACGGAATCCTAAAGCCGCGTTGTCATTATCCAAGGCAAAACAGATCCTGCAATCTTACGTTGGACAAGCAGGTGAAAAGCAACCGAACCCTACCAACACCGAGAAAAGGGCTCACGGGCGTGGGTCGGTCAAGCAGCCTTTTCACAATCCATTCCCATCCTCCTTTTTAGGAAAAGGTTCCAAGTATTGATTATTGATAAACCAAACGGGCCGTGAGGTAACGCCTCATCGGCCCGTTTTCACATTCATAATACCAAGCTGTCTATCAACTTTATAAGCTCTGCAATTTCAGGCTTGCTGATTTGTGCATCAGCCCCTACAACCTGACCTTTATGACGCAGGCTTTCAGTAATCAAAGAAGAGAAAATAATCACCGGCAACCCAGCTAGTTCCCCGTTTTCCTTTATTCTTCTAGTCAAATGATGTCCATCCATTTGAGGCATCTCAATATCGGTAATCACCAGTTGCACTTCATCTTCAGCCACTTTTCCTGATTCAATTAAATTCTCCAGATAATTAAATGCATCAAGTCCATTTTCATAAAACTCCAAGTACTTGAATCCAGCTTCTGACAATGTATCAAACAGCAGTTTTCTCAGTAAAGGAGAATCTTCTGCAATCAGGATTCTCTTGTCAGAATTTTGCCGGATACCAAGCTTTTTAACCTGTTGGATGTTTATTCCTGATTCTGGATTGATTTCGACCACTATTTTTTCAAAATCGAGTAGCAGTAACATTTCACCATTTAATTTTATTACTCCAATGATCTGACTTTCAAGGCCTTGATACATATCCGAAGGCTTTTCGATTTGGGACCAGGAAATACGGTGGATCTGTGTTACGGTATGTACATGGAAAACCACTTTTTGCTGATTGAATTCAGCCACTATGAATTTATCCTGCTCAGGAGTTTCAGATGGCGGAAATCCTAAAGCATCCGCCACATTCACAACTGGCAGGACTTCTCCGCGAAGCTCAATGATCCCCTCCACATTTGGATGGGAATGAGGGACAAGCGTGATGGGGACAGGATTAATGATTTCCTTCACCTTAATTACGTTAATGCCGAATTTATTCTTTCCGAGACCGAATTCCACTATCTCAAGCTCATTCGTACCACTTTCCAGTAATATTCCTTTTTTTGCTACCATTGTTTCATCTCGCCCTTCTACTTTTTCATTTCATAATTCCAAAAGTCAAATAACCGCAAGGAAAAAATCATGGTTTTATCAATGAACTCATACCTATTAATTCGGTTAAATATTTCTTTTGTTTAGAGTACAGATAAAAAAAGAAGCCAAACTAAAAAGGGACCCATCAGAGTCCCCCTTTTCCAAGCTCATTTTTCACCACTGCGGCCACCATATCGATCGTAAGGCCTGTCTCTTCGATATAAACCCCTCCATGATATAACTGACATGGATAAAGCAGACCTGATTGGATGTTCGCAAATTAACGCCCTGCAGCCCTTCCAAGATATTCTCGCTGCGGAAACAAAATCCAGCATACTCCCCAATTTCTCAACTGAAACTTAGAATAGCAGGTCAGTTGGGTCTTTTCATCTCTTTCGCGACCTTTTCTTTGGATTGAGCCATCCTTTTTTAACAAAGAATAAAAACATCATCAAGGCAATTCCGCCCATCATTCCAAGAATGAGGAAATAGCCATAATGCCAATTTAATTCCGGCATGTATTCAAAATTCATTCCATATACGCCCACTATGAAGGTCAGCGGCATGAAAATGGTAGTGATGACAGTCAATGTCATCATCGTTGAATTCATATTATTAGAGTTCACAGACAAATAACTATCACGGATATCGGACGAAAAATCTCGATAGGATTCAAGCATTTCAGTCAATTTAAGAAGATGATCGTACACATCATTAAAATAAAGGTGCTGATCTTTCAAGTATTTCAGACGCTCTGATGAAATCATTCTGTATAATAAATCACGCATTGGCAATATGGTCCGACGAAGCCTGGACATATCTGTACGTAAATCGAAAAGCTGATCCATCAATTCGTTAATCGTGTCATTTTCAGTATTTTCCTCAATGCTACCCAATTCGCTTTCAATTTTATAGACAGGTGGGAAAAATTCATCGACAATCCTGTCAATTATCCTATGCATCAAGAAAAAGGGACTTTGCTTCAACATTTTATTACCTGCAATTTCTTCCCATACCTTTTCCAGTTCAAGCATATCTTCCTTATGAAAACTGACTATCCATTTTTCACCAACAAACATATCCAACTCCACTGCTTTAAATACCTTCTCCCTTAGCGCATGAATAACAAGAAATTGGTAGCCCTCATAAAAATCCATTTTGGGACGTTGGTTAAAATCATCCAGGCAGTCTTCAATAGCCAGCGGATGAAAGTGAAAATGATTGGATAAAAGTTCGATTTCCTTGTTTGTGGGGTTGGAAAAATCCACCCAGTACCACTCGATATCCGGATTATTCATTTCCGTTAGCGGTAAACCAAAACTGACTTCTTGATTACAAGTAATTGCGCAAGTCCTTATCATATGTATCAACCCTCAAAATTTTCTTATCATACATTATACCTTTAATTCATTAATCTCAAAAAGTTTTCTCCCCCATCCAAACTAAATGATAAAATAGAATGAATGAGTCAAACATAGTACATAATTCATGTAGTTAGAAAAGGGAGGATATTCATAGATGGAACATTTAATAAACCCTCTAGTAAAAGACGTTCAAATATCAGGAATCCGTAAATTCTACAATATGGTCGCTGATATCGAAGGCACCATTTCCTTAACGATAGGACAGCCTGACTTTCCAACTCCGATGCATATTAAAGAAGCGGCAAAACAAGCCATCGATAATGACTATACCGTTTATACTCACAATGCCGGCTATCTGGAATTAAGGGAAGCCGCTTCAAAATATGTAAAGGATAAATACAAGCTTAGCTATAATCCGGAGAATGAAGTCCTAGTGACCTCTGGTGCCAGCGAAGGCATAGACATTACCTTTCGAACAATCCTCATCCCAGGGAACGAAGTAATATTACCGGGTCCAGTATATCCGGGATACGAACCCATCATTAAGATGTGCGGTGCAAAACCTGTTTATGCCGATACAACAAAAAATGGATTTCGTTTGACTGCTGATATAATTGAAAAGTACATAACTGATCATACTCGGTGCATCGTTCTGCCCTATCCATCGAATCCGACCGGGGTTACATTATCTGCCGAAGAATTATTGGACATTGCCGAACTTGTAAGGGGCAAGGACATCTTCATACTGGCCGATGAGATATACAGTGAACTGGTATTCGATCAGGAGCATGTTTCGATTGCCACTTTCTTAAAAGAACAAACCATCGTCCTGAACGGATTGTCCAAGTCCCATTCCATGACCGGGTGGAGAATTGGCCTTCTGTTTGCGCCTGTAGCCATCTCTCAGCACATCCTGAAGGTTCATCAATACAATGTGACTTGTGCCGCCTCCATATCACAGAGAGCTGCCTTGGCAGCATTGACGGCAGGCAGAGATGATGCCATCCCTATGAAGATTGAGTATGCACGGAGACGGGAATACGTATACAGTCGCTTACAAGCGATGAACCTGGAAATAGTCAAACCAAATGGTGCCTTTTACTTCTTTATAAAGCTGCCAGAAGGCTATGCTTCTTCCCTTGATTTTTGCCTCAAGCTTGTTCAACAGGAAAAAGTTGCAGTGGTCCCTGGAGATGCCTTCTCTCCCCTTGGCGAAGGGTACTTCAGGATATCTTATGCCTATTCCATGGAAACCCTGGAAAAGGCTTTGGACCGTATTGAAGCTTTTTTAGCTATAAAGTGATCGAAAAAAAAGTGGCCTTCAATTGAATGAATAATTGAAGGCCACTTTCCTATTTTCAAAGGTGTCAGGCTACCGAAGGTTTTCACCAAGCCAGTCAACTAATACAATCTCCGTAAAAAACGGATTTCCCGATATCCTTCTTCCTTATTTGTCGTGGTAAGGCTCACTTCAACGATGGACCCAAGTAAATCAGCCATCACTTCTTCAAATTCCTTTGCGGAACGCGGCTTTGAAAAACCTAAACTCTTCAATTCGCGCATCAGGATCTGAAAACCGGCATTCGTTTCGATATGACTGAATTTCACCGGCAAGATTAGCGGACTTTCATTCATTAATTTCAGGTCCCAACGAATGGGCTTCGTTCGATGAATTGTTTTCTCTCGTTTAAAACCTTCAATCCTTACAATATATCGACCATCTTCTAATTCCTGGAATTTCATATTGATATCATCGAATTCGCCCATAGCTTTCACTCCTTTTTGTAAAGGCTGTCGCTATCAGCTTATTCATGATAAAGAAATGCTAGCACTTAATTATAATGTTTATATAATGCCTGTGTACCGCTATTTTCCTCGCCAGCTTTTGCCAGCCCCTCATATAGGGATTTACTCAGGCTTAATCCAGGAGCGTCCATTCCCATTCTTTCCGCTTCATCAAGTGCAATCTTCATATCCTTGATAAAATGCTTGATATAAAAACCAGGTTCAAAATCCCCTTCAACCATCCGCGGTACAAGATTGGACAGTGACCAGCTTCCGGCAGAACCCGATGATATGCTTCTTAAAACCCGTTCCGGATCCAACCCCGCCTTTTTGGCATAGGAAATCGCTTCAGTCACTCCAATCATATTAGACGCAATGGCGATTTGATTGCACATTTTCGTATGCTGTCCTGAGCCAGCCGGGCCTTGATGGACAACATTGCTGCCAATGATATCAAAAATGGGCCGGACCGCTTCAAATGCCTCACTAGACCCGCCGACCATGATCGTAAGCTTTGCATCACGAGCACCGATATCTCCTCCGGAAACCGGTGCATCCAATGATTCCATGCCTCTTTTCTTGGCTTCCTCTGCTATTTTCACTGCCAAAGATGGAGTGGAGGTCGTCATATCGATTAAATGGGTTCCATGTTTCCCGTTCTCGATAAGCCCATTTTCCCCAAGATAGATTTCTTCCACATCACTAGGGTATCCTACCATGGAAATGATCACATTAGCTTTCTGTGCAATTTCCTTTGGTGCAGATGCCCACTTCGCACCCTGTGTGAGCAGTTCACTTGCCTTATCTTTCGTCCTTGTATAAACAAATACCTCAAATCCCGCCTTAAGTAGATTTGCGGCCATACTTTTTCCCATAACTCCTAAACCTATGAAACCGATCACTTTGTTCGATTGCATCACTGCAGATTCCTCCCAATCATTTTTGTTTCAAAAATCCTTAAATGGACTTTATCAATCCTCCGTCAACTAAATAGGACTGCCCCGTTAAATATGTATTAGCACCTGAAACAAGGAAAGTAACGAACTTTGCAAATTCCTTGGGTTCCCCATAACGTCCAAGAGGGATTTTGTTAATGGATTGTTCAGTCACCTCCTCAGGAGTGACGCCTTGTTTCTCAGCATTCATTTTATCAAGGTGCTGAACGCGGTCCGTTGCGATTCTTCCTGGTCCAACTGTATTGATCAATATCCCGTCTGGTGCTAATTCTGAAGCTAACGTCTTTGACAATCCAACGATTGCAGTCCGAAAGGTATTCGATAAAATCAATCCTGGAATCGGTTCCTTAATGGATGAAGAAGCAATATTAACGATTTTCCCGCCCTGTTTTTTTAAATGTGGCAAGCTCTCACGGATCGTCCTTATGAAGCTTAGTAAATTAAGTTCGAAAGATTGTTGCCATTCTTCATCGTTGAAATCAGTAAATGAACCCCCTGGAGGACCTCCGGCGTTATTAATAAGAATGTCGATACCGCCGAACTCTTTAGCCGTTTGCCCAACCAAGTTTTTAATATCTTCAGCTTTAGTTATATCCGTTACCATATAAGAAACTTTACCCGCCCCAAGCTGCGATAATTCCCTTTGCACGGCGGCAAGCTTATCTCCATCACGGCTGGCTAACATGACATTTGCTCCTTCTTTAACCAATTCAGCTGCCATAGCCTTCCCCAAACCTTGACTTGAAGCTAAAATCAAAGCATTTTTCTTTTCCAAATGTAATTCCATATAAGATCTAACCTCCATTTTCTTAAAATTATAATTCCATTATATCGTCATAACCGTAAAGTGAAAAATCTGAATAATCATTCTTATGATTTTTTTATTTACAAAAAAAATAGCCGGTTGGATAACCCAACCGACGACAAAGGGGGAAATGAGAATGTCAGCTGCCCTAATAGAGCTAAACAACTGTGCTTGCTTTTTATTTACCCCCATTTTCGTGCACTAAACATTTTTTCTCAAATAATCAAGCAAAAATTACAGGACAGCACCCCATCCGAAGGTTCTGTGGATGGGGTGCTGTTTTCCTCATTTATTTACTTCTTCAAAGCGTTAAGTACCGCTTCTTTCACATTATCATTCGTATCCAGCCCTAAAACTTCTTGAGATAGTTTTTTCATATCTTCAAGCGAAAGTTGGCTAATTAAAGAACGTGCTTTTAAAATCGAAGTGGCACTCATTGAGAATTCATCAAGTCCCAAACCGATCAAAATCGGGATGGCAACTTCATCTCCAGCCATTTCCCCGCACATTCCGGCCCATTTCCCTTCTTTATGAGCTGCATCTATGACCATTTTAACCATGCGTAAAATCGCTGGATTGTATGGTTGATATAAATAAGATACTCTCTCATTCATTCGGTCAGCGGCCATCGTATACTGGATCAAGTCATTAGTGCCTATGCTGAAGAAATCAACTTCCTTAGCAAATATATCCGCCATCACTGCAGTTGAAGGGATTTCAACCATGATTCCGACTTCAATTTTTTCGGCAACTTGAACACCATTATCAAGCAATTCCTGCCTAACTTCAGCCAAGACGGCTTTAGCTTCGCGGAATTCAGCTAGTGTGGCAATCATCGGGAACATGATTTTCAAATCTCCGTAAATGCTTGCACGAAGCAGGGCACGGAGCTGAGTCCGGAAAATCTCCTGCTCATTTAAGCAAAGACGTATCGCGCGGTATCCAAGGAAAGGATTCATTTCCTTAGGAAGCTCTAAATAAGGCAACTCCTTGTCTCCGCCTATATCAAGCGTTCTGACGACTACAGGCTTACCTGACATTCCTTCGAGCACCGCTTTGTATGCCTCGAACTGTTCTTCTTCACTTGGAAAGTCATTTCTGCCCATATAAAGAAATTCCGTACGATATAACCCGATGCCTTCACCGCCATTTTGATGTACGCCCTCCAGATCTTTCGGCGTACCAATATTGGCTGCCAATTCCACATGATGACCATCATTTGTAACGGTTTGTTCATGAACCAGTTTCGCCCACTCAGCCTTTTGCATAGCATAGGCTTCCTGTTCCTCTTCGTAGCGTTTCACGAGTTCAGGAGTAGGATTGATGTGAACTTCCCCCTTTAACCCGTCAATGATGACCAAGTCACCATTTTCGATGGACGAGGTCACTGACTTCGCTCCAACGACTGCTGGAATTTCCAAAGAACGTGCCATTATGGCTGAATGGGATGTACGTCCACCGATATCGGTAGTAAATCCTTTGACGTATGCCGGATTCAACTGTGCTGTATCGGATGGAGTCAAATCCTCCGCAATGATGATCACTTCTTCAGCAATCATGCTCGGATTTGGAATATGAACACCTAAAAGATGTGACATCACCCGTTTCGTGACATCACGGATATCCGCTGCACGTTCCTTCATGTATTCATTATCCATTTGTTCAAACATCGTAATGAACATGCTTGCGGTTTCATTTAAGGAAAACTCGGCGTTGACGTTTTCCGATTGTATTTTATCCTGAATTGGAGTTATAAGTTCCGGATCAGCCAAAACAAGCAGGTGTGCATCAAAGATAGCGGCTTTATCCGCCCCTAAATCCTTTTCGGCTTTATCCCTGATTATCTCCAATTCATTGGTTGACTTTTGAATAGCTTCCTTAAAACGGGATATTTCCGCCCCGACATCTTCTATGCTTCTTTTTTCAATCGATAAATCTGGCTCAGTCAGTCGATAGGCTTTAGCGATGGCTATTCCGTTTGAAGCTGCTATTCCACTAATCAAAGTGGACATTATTCTGCTAATCCTTCTCTGTTCAACGTTTCAGCAAGTGTGTTTAATGCATCATTTTCATCGCTTCCTTCAGCAGAAATCGTAATTTCCGCACCTTTGCCGATACCTAGTGACATTACACCCATAATGGACTTAAGGTTCACTTTTTTCTCTTTATAAGCAAGGTTTATTTCTGAATCGAATTTTCCTGCAGCTTGTACAAGCAATGTTGCCGGACGAGCATGAATTCCTGTTTCTGCAGTTACTGTAAATGTTTTTTCTACCATATAAATCAATCTCCTTTAAGATAAATTAACAAAAATAGGTTATGTAAGGGGTTTTCTCTATCCAATCAGGAAAGATATGAAAAAAGAAATACCCTTTTCCTTATCAGAATAGCATTATCATTCCCAACAAACAAACCAAAACTATCTGGTACCTAAAAAATAGTACAAAAATATAGATGGAACTGCAACTATAACTTTTCAGATTCTTCAATATTAAATGGAAAGCTGTGCATTTTTGGTAAAAAAAGCCTTGAAACTCAGCATAATGAAAAGCACCACCGTTAATGAAACACTTCCAAGAATCCCGATTAGTATCGCAATCTGGTATTCAATAGCGATGAGCGGGCTTATCCCTGACAGGATTTGTCCTGTCATCATTCCTGGAAGGAAGATAATCCCCATCCCGAGCATATTGTTCAAAGTCGGGAGCACTGCCGAGTCGAATGCAGCATCCACATATTTCTTCACAGCCCTCGCCGGAGTCGCTCCAAGCATCAACATCGCTTCTACCTTTTCTCGATTACTGCTAATCCCATCATGGAGGTTTTTAAGCGCCAATGTCACTCCAGTCATGGCATTCCCCACGATCATCCCTGCAATTGGAATGAAATACCTCGGTTCATACCATGGCGTGAAATGGATCACGACCACATTAAAATAAAACAAGGCAGCCATGGGACCTGACAACATACTTAGGATAACCATCCTTTTGATTTTCTTATTAAGCGTGTGGGATACTTGCTTAAAAATATTATGGATGGAAAACAGGGCCATCGCACATAAAAATCCTAAAGAAAGTAAAGGATGGGGATTTTCAAAGATATATGTCAAAACATATCCGGCGAGAATGAGTTGGACTGTCATCCGAACTGTAGCGAGCATGATTTGCTTTTCCCTTGAAATCCCGCGCCATTTCACGATTATGAGCAAAATTACTACAAAGACGTAGGCAGCACAAAGACGCCAGAACTCAATATCTATTATCCCATTCGCCCCCATTAATAGTCACCCTCCTTCGCCTTTTTCAGAACGATCTTCTTCTCAGCGCATATTTCCGCAAGCTGTTTTGAATGGGTTATCATGATGACGGTTCCTTTTTCCCGCTTTACTTCTTCTAAAAAACGGCTCATGACCGTCAGCTCGGCTTCCTCATCTAGAGCTGAAGTCGGCTCATCCAGTAAATACACCTCGGGTTTCAATAAAAGTAACCTAGCTAGTGCCAGCCTTTGTTTCTCCCCGCCAGAAAGATTCTCCGCCCCCTCGTCTAAAGACTTCTGCAACTGGACGGTTTCAAGTGCTTTAACTAATTCGGCTTTATCCTTTTTTTCCCGTTCTGTCAATTCCAGGCCAATCTGAAGATTTTCTTCAATCGTACCTGGTAGAGTGAACGGTGCCTGAGAAAGCATTGTAACTTTACGTCGGAGCTCTATCGGGTTTAATTTATCCAGCAACTGATCCTGATAATAGATCGAACCGCTATCCGGGTCATCCATCCTGTTCAATAATCGGAGCAGTGAGGTTTTTCCTGCGCCGCTTTCCCCTGTCAGGCAAGTAACCATACAAGCGGGTATTTTCAAATCATCAATTTTCAGGATCCCTTTATACCTGATATTTTCAAGCCTAAATATCATTTTTAACACCTGCCTCCCTTACTCCACCATGTCATTATAAGAAACTATCATGATATGGGGTAGCGATGCATGTAAAAATTTCAATGATTTTCATTTTCTTTCGCTTTTTTATAGGTTAGTATTATTTCTGCCGAATATATCCATGACGAACGTAGAAAACACCTTAATAAATGGAGGGACTTATCATGAACAGAAATTCCTTTTTACATTCTTATCTGAATGTTTTTCTCCTTACTGCACTTTGCCTGATCACGTTGTCTGGCTGCCAGGCAGCATCAGATAACCTGATTGATCAATCTAAACAGGAAGATTCAATTTCCAACGAAAATATCCGATCCAGTGCGGATTCTTCAAATGAAGAAAAAGGCAAGACATTCACAGCCGAGATCATCAAAGTTGTTGACGGAGATACAGTAAAAATCAAATTGGCTAATGGAAATGAAGAAACGGTCAGGCTTCTTTTGGTAGATACTCCAGAAACCGTGCACCCATCCAAGCCCGTTCAGCCTTTTGGACCTGAAGCTAGCAAATTCACCAAGGAACTAATGCCTGCGGGTTCAAAAGTGGAAGTAGAAACTGGCATAGGTGAAAGAGATAAATATGGCCGGCTGCTGGCCTATTTTTATGTTGATGGTAAAATGGTGAATAAACTCCTGCTTGAAAAAGGACTGGCCAGAGTAGCCTATGTTTATGCACCGAACACGAAATATCTTGATGAATTGGAAAATATCCAGAAACAAGCCCAAAAAGACAAAATAGGTATTTGGTCAATTGAAAACTATGCAACTTCAAAAGGGTTTGATGATTCGAAGTCAAAAGAAGCATCAGTGGAAAAGCCCACCGGGTCTTGCAGTAACCCGCAAATTAAAGGGAATATAAACTCTAAAGGCAATAAAATTTATCACATTCCTTCGGGCCAATATTACGAAATAACGAAACCAGAAGAAATGTTTTGTACTGAACAAGACGCACAGGATTCCGGATTCCGAAAATCGCAAAGTTAACAAATACAAAGGCTTAATTATTTGCCCGCTTCGGAAATCACAATTAAAAACCTTTAGAGTTACATAATGAAATACAACAGGTATGAAGCATTTCGTTACTGCTTTTCTCCCCCACTTCTTGGACTACTCTAATATTTAAAGTTCTCGACATAGGTTGTGAAAGTCGAACTGGGACCATGGCCATTCTTGATACTAATCTGGATTCCCATGGGAACGTTTACTTTGAGCTATTTCTGACGTTTTAACTAAATGATATTTCAATGAATTGCAGGGAAAAGTCATCTGGAAAAAGAAAAATAACACATTTCATGTGTACAGTTTGTCGACAAAAAGGGGTTCGGAATGGTTCATCCTGAACCATGATTTTTATACAAGACTAGTTTACTGTTTTGAATTGGATTGCGACAATCCTGTCGAATAACTGGCTTGGCAGACAGTCCGCGGAAAGGGAGCGTATTTCTAAAATCAACTACAATGTTTTTTAAAGAAAAAACTGTAAGGCAAATCGCTTTCTTCAAATTTGTCTACAGTAAACACATCTTCATGATATATGACTTTACATAGAATGAAGAGAAAAAACTAAAAGAATAACGAATGAATTGTTTAAGCACATCCAATATCAGGATGTGTTTTTTCATTTGGTCACCCCCCACATTCTACATTACATGAATCTCCCTTTTTTTCCTTCAATAAGATTCTCTTTAGCTCCCTTAAACCCAACTTTTTATTCCCTCCATTTTTCCGTTATGCCATTTGGCAATATCCGATCGATTTATTTTATGGTAGAAGCACCCGGGAATACAGGAAAGTGCACTTTCTAAAGGTGACTTGCTTAATGGAAGATTTCTCAGCACTAACGAAGGAATTCACTCCGATGATCCATCATATTATCCGCTCACTTTCCATCTATAAAAATAAGGAAGAATATTTTCAAGTAGGCTTGATTGCTTTATGGGAGTCATTTAGGAATTTCAATGAGGAATACGGACAATTCTCCAACTATGCCTACACGGTAATCAAAGGCAAAATTCTGAACGAATTAAAGCATCATCATAAATATGAAATCCGCACCGAACCCTTTGATTCCTTCATATTAGACATTAAGGATCCTTTTTCAATGCATGAAGAGGCCTTTGCCATCGATAATATCTTAAACTACACGGAAGGATTGACACTGAATCAGCAACGCTGGCTTTTACAGACATACCTGGAAAATAAAACGGTGACTGAAATCGCTGAGATGTATCAAGTTACTGTAGCATCCGTCAAATCATGGAGAAGGTCCGCTTTAAATAAATTAAGGAAACAATTAATTTTTCCATTATAAATAATTTAGGGTGGCTCAATCATGAGCCACCCCCAAATATACATCCATCAACTTCTCGCTTCTTCTAAATACGTATAAATTATCACACCGTTATGTTGAGCATTCCCCCGAAAATGTTTAAAGTCTTCCCTTTTAACAAGAACCTCACGAAAAGCTAAAAATTCTTCTTTTGTTATCCGGAATTCATCCATTTCACGATTTGCCAGTTTATCGAGTACATCTTTTGCTTCTTCTGCATTCATCATATTATCCTCCTTAATTATCAAATGTTCCATCATATTCAGACAGGAGAAATTCCGTTTTCATTTTAACATAAGCTTGCCACTTAATATAAATCAGAACTTTTTGAGGTCCACTTGCTACATTATTCTTTACGAATGTCTTAAAATAGTGCAAACTGTATAGTAAAATATCATAATGTAAAATGATTGGCATTTTTTGTACATAGAATTACATACTGGTACGCATAACTGCGTTTTCAAGATATACCAAATTATGCCACATCATTACAGTTGCTCCATTTTAAGAATTGCACCTTCCTTTAAAAGTTTAGCTTACTGTACCGACATAAGAGATAACTAATTCTCTTACTAGCACTTCCCACGTCAAAATCTAAACCGCAAGATGTTCGAATAATCCAATTACTCCATAGTTACTTTTTGATCATTGGAAACAAAATGGGAAAGGATGATTACCATGAAGAAAGCGGAAGTTGGAAATATCATTGAATTTAGAGAAGGCTTAAAAGGAATCGTCGAGAAAGTGAACGAGAACTCAGTAATCGTGGACGTCACGTATATGGAAAATTATCGTGATTTGGAACTTGAACAGAAAACCGTCGTCAACCATAAAAATTATAAAATCATAGGATAATTCAATGTACTTAAACGGGATGGTTACTAGATGACCATTCCGTTTTTCACTTTATAGCAATCGTGCGAATTGATTCTCCCGTTTTTTGTAACCATTTCCACTTCATGCCGTCTAATTCATTAAAGGGCAAAACACCTGTATGTGATGCAGGTATATCCACATTCAGGTTGGAATTTCAATCAGAAAGATGAGGGAAACAAATGACTAGTTGGACACGTTATATTGGCTGTGTCACATTCGCCGCTTTTCTTCTGACTGGCTGCGGTACGACCACAGACGAAAATGCAGATGAGCCACAGGAAGATTCAGTAAAAGAGGGGAACGAAGGTAATACTTCTCAAGGAGATAATCGCAATGACCGAAGTGATAACAAAGTAAGACTGATGGAGCAAAACCTGCAGTATACAATTAACGGGGAAGCAAAAGAAAGAACAGCGTTCCTAAAAAAAAGTGATAATCAACCGTTCAGCCTCTATGTTTTACAACAATTCAAATTAAGTGGTGAAGAACCAGGAAAGGATATTGTGTTCCTGACTGAAGATGACTCCATTTATATGAGAATCGAATTGTTGAAGGCGGATGTCAATTGGGATGAGGTGGAAAAAAATGTTCAAGCCCAGCTGAAAAGCATTTCAAAAACGATTAGGGATCCTTCACTTGATTTCGAGGGCGGCACGGGCTTTGAAGTGGAAAGTGGGGATGATGTGATCACTTCCATATTGCTAAAGGATGAAAAAGCACCCGTCCGCTTAACTATATTCACGAAAAAAGATAGAGATTACCGGGATGCTTTTCTAGAGATGGCTAAGACGCTGTTGAAAGGATGAACATCCATTTTACCCTGATACGGAGGGCTAAGGACAGGCCCCCCGTTCTTCATTACTCCTTCCCCTCCTTACTTTTCCAGACCAGCATTAAAAAAAGAAGGCTTATGTATCCAAAAACCGGATAAATATATCCTAGTAACCTTCCATATCCGAATTCACTAATGATCAAAGCTATTAAAAAAATCACAGCTATGATCAGCATGCTTGGCAATTTAATATAACTGCTGATTTGCCTCTGCAATCCATATATGTTTCCGATGACCGAAGTGAATATCTCCCCGTAAATCACCAAAATGAACATCCAATATAACTGACTGGCTGCCGTTCTCATAATAACTGCTGAAGGAATTTCATAACTATTCACGTCAGTAAGTGTCATAAGTGAAAAATGCCCCGTTAATAAAATGATCGTTAGGAATATCCCTCCAAGTATTGCACCATGTTTAATGACCTTCTCATCTCGAACTTCATACGCAACTGGAACCAGCACAGCCTGTGCCAAAGCAAGGTTAAAGGCTGTATAAGCAAATGGTGACAAAATCATTTTAACGGTGATCACTTCATCAGGAACTTTTGTAAGGGTCTTAAAGAAATCCCCATTACCCAAAGTCGAGAAAAACAGGATCAAACTAAAACAGATCATAATTGGTACAACAAAAGAGTTCACAGTGAAAACACCGCGCATGCCCATCATCAGGACCAAGGATGCCAGTATGATCGTAGACCAACTTCCTATACTTTTGGGCACGCCGAGTTGTTCTTCGAAAACGGCTCCTGAACCCGAAATCATGACAGCCGTCACCCCTAACAGCATAATAAGGAAGAAGATGTTGATAATTCCTGCTATTTTCCTGCCAAAAAGAAATTGATTGAACTCCTCATAAGAAGATGCTCTGATCCTTGCGGAAATGAGCATGATCTTCGTTCCAGTGAAGATAAAAATATAACCTGCTATTAAAATCCCGATAAAGCCATAAAAGCCATAACGGGTAAAAAACTCGACAATCTCTTTTCCAGTTGCAAATCCTGCACCGACGACTGTGCCTACATAAACCGCTGCAATCTGGAAACTCCCTGACCACCTTGACAACATACTCTCCCCTCCTCCCTACATTTATATGTAAGGAAGAGACATTTAAGACAAGCCGATCAATATTCCTTTCGTCGGCTGTTTTTTCCTTGGCTAACATTCTCTCATTGTGCAGTCTGAAACTCCCTGTGCATTTCTCTGTGAGGCTTAAATCAGCACTTTTCATGCCCGCACTTCCGAGCGTAGAAAAAACGCTTGGAATAATCTCCAAGCGTTCAGACTGTAGACTAATTAATAAAAGTTCCAGTTGATTTCAGAAATCCGCTCCCTTTCCGCCGACTGTTTGCCAAGCCTCCTCGGCGCAAGCGCCTGTGGGGTCTCGGCTAGCCAGTTATTCGGCAGGAGTGTCGCAAATTTCTTCAATCCAATGAGGTTTCATTCTATAAAAAAAGTGTTCATGATGGATAACCAAGTCTTCTTTTATAATCATAGTTCGGAGTGAGACCATTCCGAACCCCTTTTTTCGACAAACTCGATGGAAATCCAGTTTGCCTACAGCTTTCCTTTTAATAAAGTTGCAGTTGATTTTCAGCCGGAGCACTTTTTTCGACCGTTCACAAATTTTTTGACCTTCACCTCACTATTCGGACTCCGCCCCCTTTTTGTCGACAAACTGAACGCTTGGAATAATCTCCAAGCGTTTTCTCAAGTATCCAGTTCGTATCATATACCCTAATAGTTCATAATGCCTTATCATCTACAGTGGAGAGCCATTCGTCTATCACCATCACAACGGACTGTACAGTCCCCTCAACAAATGGGGATTTCAGATTCGCAGATTCAACGAGATCAAGGAAGGACTTACTGCCTCCAAGTTGGCACAGATTCAAATAATCCTCCCAAGCCGTTTCATCTTTTTCAGTCGACCTTTTCCAGAATTGGAAAGCACAAATCTGGGCCAATGTATAGTCGATATAATAAAAAGGTGATTGATAAATGTGACTTTGCCTCTGCCAATACCCGCCATTCTCCAAGAATTCATTTCCTTCATAATCGCGATGTGGCAAATATTCCATCTCGATCTTACGCCAAGCCTGCTTTCTTTCAGCAGGGGAGGCATCAGGATTTTCATAGACAAAATGCTGAAATTCATCGACAGCTACCCCATACGGGAGGAATATGAGGGCACCGCTTAAATGGGAAAACTTATACTTTTCCGTATCTTCCTTGAAAAATAGCTCCATCCATGGCCAAGTTAAAAATTCCATGCTCATCGAATGGATTTCACACGCTTCATATGTGGGCCAATAATACTCAGGAATGTCAAGATCACGACTGCGATACACTTGGAATGCATGACCTGCCTCATGTGTCAAAACATCTATATCCCCGGAAGTACCGTTGAAATTAGAAAAGATGAATGGAGCTTTATAGTCTTCTATAAAAGTACAATAGCCTCCGCTTTCTTTTCCTTTCTTCGCCACAAGGTCCATCAGGTCATTATCTATCATATAGTTGAAAAACTGATTCGTTTCAGGCGAAAGTTCCTGGTACATCCTTTTCCCATTTTCGATGATCCACTCAGCATTGCCTTTTGGAATGGCATTACCCGTTCTGAAATGAAAATTCTCATCATAATAGTTCAGGTTCTCCAATCCAAGACGTTCGCGCTGACGTCCCTTCAGCCGGGTGACAAGCGGTACCACTTCCTCTTTAACCTGCTTGCGGAATGCAGCAACCATTTCAGCATCATAATCAGTCCTTGTCATTCGATAATACCCAAGTTCCACGAAATCCCCATAACCTAGCGCTGTCGAAATTCCATGCCTCACTTTGACAAGTTCATCGAATATACGATCCAATTCCTCCTCCTTTTCCTCAAAGAAACCGTAATATGCTTCACTTGCATTTTTCCTTAATTCACGGTCCGAAGACTCCATAAAAGGTTGAAGCTGCGCAAGTGTTAATTCTTTTCCATCAAATTGAATTTTTGCAGATGCAATTAATTGTGAATATTCACTTGATAATTTATTTTCTTTTTGCAGCTGTGGTATGATTTCGGGCGAAAAAGTTTTGAGTTGGGCCTCTGCCAGGTCAAATAGTTGATTTCCCCATTTCACCTCAAGCTCCTTACGATATTTCGAGCGAACGAGTTCATTGTAAAATTTTGAGGTTAACTCTTCCATTTCAGGGGAGAAGTCATCTAAATAATCATTCTCCGCTTTATAAAAATCATCATTGGTATCAATGGAATGCCTTATATAGACCAAATTAAACATCGTGCCTACATAATTTCGTATTTCATTTATTTCTTCCATGGCTTTTATTTGTGCATCAGCATTAGCAGCGTCAGTAAACTTTTCCAAAGCTTTCATGAACCGGGTTTTAATTTCATCCATTTCAGGACGTTTATATTCATACTCATTAAATTTCATATGTACACGCTCCTATTAACAATATAAAAAAAAAATTTCCTGTATAATCCAGAGAAAGTTATCCAATCGATTTGCTTTCAAGACACATCAACATTATCGCGGTTATCGTAATATAATTTAATTCGCCAAAGCGTTATTAGAAACCTTTATGTCCTCGAAACAAATTCAGGTTTTATCAGACATAAAAAACCAGCACCTATAGTCAAATCCTGGTGCTGGTTCTTTAGCTAATTTTGAGCGGAATACCCAATCTTTTTAAGCAATTCGATCACAGTGGCTTTTTCATCTTGCGTAAGTACACTCATGATATCATCGATTCTTTTTTCATGCTCAGGAAATACTCCTTCAATAAAGGCCTTTCCTTTATCCGTTATTTTTGCAAAGGTTACACGGCGATCCTCTTTACATGCTATTCGCTGTAGATATTCCTTCTGTTCAAGTTTATCCACGACATAGGTAATGCTGCCGCTCGCTAGCAGGATTTTTCCGCCTATTTGCTGAAGAGGCTGATCACCTTTATGATAAAGTAATTCCAGTACTGCAAACTCAGTTGGATTCAAACCCTCTTCAGCTATATGTTTATTTACCACATCATTAATGGATCGATGAGCTCTTGACATCACAATGAACAGTTTCAAAGACTGTTGGATGTTATTATTCTCCATAACTTCACAACCTTAAAAATTTTTAATTAAAATATCTTGAATTAAAAGTTATTATATGACATTAAGACTTTTTTGTCAATCTGCCCTGTTAGTATGCACTATTGTTTAAACACTCATTTTGATATACTTGAAAAAAAAGCTAAAGTAGTGACAAACATGAAAACAAGGCATAAATTCACCACTTATCTACTTATTGTTATTTTACCATTAATTATTCTCTCTATCATTTATTGGATGCTTTTAGAACGTTCCATTCAAAAAGAAAGACAGGAACAAGCTGAATGGGCGGGTACGGTTTATCAAGAATACATAGATCAAGTTATCAGAGAAACTAAGGAAAACCTTGAGCTGCTTAGCCTTAGCAGTTCCGTGCTTTATATGGATGACAAAAAAACCGAATCTCTTATGAAATGGATCAAAGATACAGATTCCAGGTATGCCGGAGTATATTGGCTAAATCGCGACGGTGTTTCCGTTTCAGGTACGAATAAGAATTTCCATCATCACTATTTAATTGAACAAAATGATATTGAGCGTGCAGTAAAAACTCAAAAAGCCGTTGTTGTAGGAACAAAGGAGCTATATAACCCTGATTTCAATTATTTTTCCATCTTTGCTCCCATTCTGGATCATGATAAAAAAGTGCAAGGGTTTTTATTGGCACATATCAGGCTGGATCATATGGAAAAAATATTAAAAATGCTCAGCCCTGGTCATACCTTTATATTGGAAACAAAGGGAAAAACCCGAATCCTAGATATAAATGGAGATGGATTCACTGAACATTCTACATGGGTGGATGTTCCTTTGACCGAAGTCGATTGGACACTGTCCGTCAAAGTACCCGACAAGATTAACACAAATAACATGAATGTTTTTTTAATGCTTGTCTTTTTCACTTTCTTTTTTACTCACATGATCTATACCATCGTGGAGGAACTGATCGTTCGCAGAAATACCAAAAACCAGAAGTTACTAAACGAAAGGAAGAAATTAGATTTTGTCGGTACATTGGCTGCCAGTACTGCGCATGAAATAAAAAACCCACTTACCGGCATAAAGGGGCTAGTGCAGTTACTGCTTGAAAAACACCCAGATGAACAAGATCAGTTCTATTACTCTGTCATCATGAAGGAAATTGAACGAATCAATAGTATCGTCAGCGAATTTTTGATTTTAGGGAAGCCAATGGCCCAGACATTATCCTTATATGATATTCGCAGTATCATTGCTGAATTGAGACCAATAATAGAATCTGAAGCACGTCACTTCAATATTGAAGTGGAATGGAATATCATAAAGGAGCCGATCCTGGTCCATTGTACAAAGGACCAACTCAAACAAGTCATTCTCAACATTGCCAAAAACGGTTTTGAGTCCATGGAAGCTGGGAAAAAGTTAAGGATTCGAATTCACCATGAAAATGAATGGGCTAAAATCATGATCATCGACACCGGGCAAGGACTGAATGAAAAAGATATAGGTAAAGTGTTCGATCCCTTCTATACATCGAAAAAGGAAGGCACGGGATTAGGGCTATTTGTGTGTAAACGAATAATTGAATCGTTTAACGGTACCATCGAGTTTTCAAGTAAACCTCTGAACGGTACAACCGTTACAATCAGCTTACCGCTGATAAAAGACCACCCTTAGCAATACTTTGAAGAGTTTCATTTTTTTATGAAGACTAGTAACGATTCTGAGTTATTTAAAGGTGTCATGCATACGGTGCATGCTTCTTGAATCTATTTATGGAATAGGTAAAAATCTTAATCAGGAAGAAGGAAATATACAGATGGGAAGTATCGCTGCCATTAAAACAAAACCGCAAAAACAAGATATGACTTTGAAAATCATGATCATCATAGGCATATGCCATTTAATGAATGATTCTCTTCAGGCCGTTGTACCGGCCATGTTCCCAATCCTCGAAAAATCAATGTCGCTAACGTATACTCAGCTGGGGATGATTGCATTCTGCCTGAATATCGTCTCATCGCTCCTGCAACCAGCAGTTGGGTTCTATACGGATAAAAAGCCATTTCCATATGCGTTGCCCATTGGGTTGACCAGTACCTTAATCGGGGTCATCATTCTCGCAATTGCCCCCAATTATACCATGATCCTTGGTGCAGTCATCTTGATGGGCTTAGGGTCAGCCATATTCCATCCTGAAGGCTCCAGGGTTGCCTACATGGCAGGAGGACCAAAGAGAGGCCTGGCACAATCAATTTATCAAGTCGGCGGGAATAGCGGGCAGGCACTTGCTCCACTCATCACAGCCATAATACTTGTTCCCTTTGGTCAAAAAGGCGCACTTTGGTTTGCCTTGGTTGCCTTAATGGCCGTAATCCTATTGCTGTATATTGCCAAGTGGTATTCCCAAAAATTAGTTCACTTCCAGCCTAAAAAGCTTGCTGCAAAAATAGTCAATAAAGAGCGGTCACATAAAGTGGCCAAAGCCCTGGTATTGATTTTATTCATAATCTTTGCCCGTTCCTGGTATGTATCATGCATGACGAACTTTTATAGTTTTTATTTGATCGAGCAGTATTCATTCACGATAAAATCCGCACAATTTTTCCTATTTGCCTTTTTAGCCGCTGGTGCTGTAGGTACATTTTTCGGAGGTCCGCTTGCTGATAGATTCGGGCGTAAAAATGTCATTTTCTTTTCTTTCGCTGCCAGCATGCCAATAACCGCACTTTTACCATTCGTACCTCCTACAGCCGCTTTTATCTTATTATTGATAGCAGGATTCATTATAATGAGCAGTTTTTCCGTCACTGTAATATACGCACAGGAATTGGTCCCGGGAAAAGTCGGAACGATGGCAGGCTTGACTGTAGGGTTAGCCTTTGGAATGGGTGCCATTGGATCCGTTTCATTGGGAGCCATTGCAGATATAATTGGAATCGAATCCATGATTAAGCTAGTGGGATTCCTGCCATTACTGGGGATCATCAGCATATTGCTACCTTCTGACCTGACATTGAAAAAATGGTATGCAGAAGAATGATTCAAAATGGTTTTTTCCTGGAACATATTCTTTATGTCTAAATACAATAAATTATTGTTCCGCCCAAAAATTTACAAGTAAGTAAAGATAAGTACCTTACAAAGGAGAAATTTATGAGTGGAGTTTTAATAGGCAGCATCCTATCTGCAATGTCTACAGGGTTTGGTGCGTTACCGATCTTGTTCATTCAAGGTTCAATCACACATCGATTCAGAGACACGCTTCTGGCATTTACCGCTGGAATCATGATGGCTGCTTCGTTATTGAGCCTGATCCCGGAGTCTCTGGCCACAGGAGGGTATATTCAGCTAGTAATTGGGGTTTTTCTCGGGGTAATGACATTAACGATCATGGAACAAAACATTCCTCATATCGATCTCAGCCATACGAAAAGTGGCATTCAGTTCGATGAAAAGGCTTTGCTCATCATCACTGCTATTACACTCCATAATATTCCTGAGGGTCTTTCTGTAGGGGTCAGTTACGCCTCTGATACAGCTGATACAGGTAACTTGATCGCTTTTGCCATCGGCCTGCAAAATGCTCCGGAAGGCTTACTAGTTGCCTTGTTTTTAATTAATCAAAAAATCGGTAAACTCACAGCGTTCCTGATAGCAACCTTAACTGGTACCATTGAAATAATTACGGGCTTACTGGGTTATTATTTAACCTCTTACATTGGGTTCCTGGTTCCATATGGCCTAGCTTTCGCCGCCGGGGCCATGCTTTTCATCGTTTATAAGGAATTGATTCCTGAAAGCCATGGGGATGGTAATGAACGCACATCTACCTATTCCTTCATTGTCGGCCTTTTGTTCATGGTAATATTATTGGAAATTTTGTAATTCCCAAACTTCCATGGCTGGCTCCATCAAGTGAGTCAGCTCTTACTTTTTTGTTATCAGTTAAATCCATTCAGAAAAATTAAGACCTCTAAACCAATCCCGATGCATGAAGGACACCTTCTGGTGACCTCCCCTCGATATACCTTAAACCCCTAGGAAAATCAAAAGATATATTCTTGTGTATATGAGTCTTTCTTTAATTGTTTTCATGATATGTTTGTAAAGGTTCATTCACCAGAAATCGGATAAAGGGGAATGTTTCTCTGCCTGCTAATATAAAAAGTCATGCATGCATTCAGTTCCCTTTAAAATGTAATGTCATCATTAAAGGGCTGCTGCACAATAACAACCATTTCTTCTCGCTTATTTCTCACTTCCACTGATGAATGATGTTGAAGGATCAAATACTCATTTATTAGTTTATCAAGCTGCTCGCTTTGGCGAAGGGTATACTCATGACCTAGTCCATACATCTTGGCCAACTCCATCATTTCCCAACGCTTCATACGAATCTCAGAACAAATTTCTGTTGCACACCTAGAATTCATAACTACATTCACTACTCCTGCCCTTTTAAAGTTACATTATAATAAAGAAGTATTACAAAATATGCCTTATATGTAAATAGATTCGCAAAAAAAGACAAAACTTCTTAAATTGCGATAAGGCTTTACCCACCAGCAGACAGGATATGACGGAAATTTCTAAGCATAAACCTCTTATATTGGTTAGGAAGATTTCATATGAAGCCAGCTCTGAAAATCGATTCGAAAACTCCCCAATTTGGATGTCATTATTTGTTTCCGCTTAATTATTTCGGCCAGTTTCCCTTTAATGGGAGCACAATATTTTTCATGGTTACAACCTCAATTGTGATTCCATGATAATAAATGATCGAACAAAAAAAAGGAGTCCGAAAAGGATTCCCCATTAACTAATGAAAATTTCATATGCTTTCTGTTAACTTAAGAAAGGTTTTAGAACATTCCCTTCTGCATTACTTGAATGGCAAATAAATATGAAAGCTCGTCCCTTTTCCCACTTCGCTTTCCACTTCTATATAGCCATTGTGCTCTTCAATGATTTTATAGCTGACCATGAGCCCCAGCCCGGTTCCCCTATCCTTAGTCGTATAAAATGGTTCACCCAATTTTTTTAGCATTTCCGTTGAAATCCCCATGCCTTGGTCGGTAATTGAAATGCAAACGTATTTCTCTGAAAATCGGCTTGTTTTAATATGAACAGATCCGCCATCCGGCATGACTTCCAATCCATTTTTGATGAGGTTAATGAACACTTGCTTTAACTGGTTCGCTTCACATAAAACCTTGAATTCATCTTCTTCAAAGTCTGTTTCGAATTGAATATTTTCCAACAGTGCCTGAGCGGCCAGTAATTCTAGTGTCTCTCTCAATATGGTATGAACATCCTGTTTGAAAATTTTTAGCGCCTGCGGCTTTGCCAGTACCAAAAATTCCGTGATAATGGTTTCGATTCGCTTAATTTCGGATGTAATCACATGAAAATATGTGGAAAACTCCCCTTTAACACCATCCTCAAGCAACTGGATAAAACCTTTTAAGGCTGTCATTGGATTCCTGATTTCATGAGCAATCCCGGCCGCCAGTTCACCAACGACATTCAAAGTATCCGATTTTCGAATTTGTTCCTGCATTTCGAGATTTTTACTCACATCACGGAAAATGCTTAAATTCAGGTTCGAATATAAATTTTTCCTCGTCAAAAATTCAATATGCTTAACTCTTCCATCTTCGAATGTTATCGGAATGATGGAAGAGTAGACCTCATGCTTATAAACATTTTCAATGTGAGCGTTCAAGACAGGAGCATTTTCAGGAATCTTTTCGATGAATCCCTTTACAGATAAAGAGAGCAGTTTACGCTTCGAAATCTCCAATATTTTCTGACCCGCTTCATTAATATCCGTGAACCCTTCATGATTCCATAAAATCAAGCCGTCTAATGTTCCCTCAAAAATCTTCCTGAACTTCTTCTCACTATCCCTTAATTCCTTCTCAATCAGCCAGCGCTCACTGACATTTCGAAAGATGGTTACGTTATATCCGTCACCTTCATGTTTTTTGGCAGTCAATTCAAGCAGTTTAATTTGGTTATTAGGCATTTTATAAATCAACTCACCCCGCACCTGGGTGTCTCTTTCAAACGTTTCCATCATCTGACCAAAATGGTGATTATTGCTGTACACGTATTTCCAGATATAACTGCCTATCAAATCCTCTCTGCTGGATTCGAATATTTTACATGCTGAATGATTGACCCGAAAAATGATCCCGTCATCATTCCAGAATATGATCGCATCCATGGACTGGTCGAATAATTCCGCAAAAATACGTTCGCTCGTCTCTAACTTTTTTTCTATTATATTTGATTCTGTAATTCTTCGAAGCACCGACATATATAATTCATTTCCTACCGTTGAACTTATTGAAAAAGTAAAATGATGCAGTTCATCCCCAACCTTTATCTCTACCTCTCCTTTGAAGTTCGACCCATCAAAGGCTCTTTGTATGCTCTCATACCAATATCCCCTATAATCTGGGGATATGAGGTCCCTCATATTCTTGCCGACAATCTCTTTTTTCGGGATGCCCAGGACATGAATAAATGCATGGTTCACTTCCATTATTATTCCTGAACTGTCGAATAGAACGATGCTTTCTATGGCTGTATCGAAAATGTCCAAAAACATCTGCCTTGACATCCTTGTTTCCCTTGATGAAGAAACATCCAATGTCACATCCCCCAAACGATAGAACTGCTGTCCTTCGGTAACTGAGCCTATACGTATAAACTCTATTTGCTTAAGGGCTCCGGTATGTAGCTGAATAATTTGCCTTTCACTTTCATTCGAGGTTTTTAGGGAACTTGACACTTCCTGGTTATTTAATGGTATGACATCGAGAAAATCAGTTATCTTCATGGACTCCAGCTGATCTTTCGCTGTTTCCAGCAGGGCACAAGCGGCATCATTGGCATAAGTGAGACGCAGTTCCTCATCAACCCTAATAAAAGGTTCTGACATCGAATTGAAAATGTTCAAAAGCCCTTCGATCTGTTTATTCAATTTTAAAATTTCCCGTTTATATTCCGTTTCATTCTCATAATCGATATTCATATTAACCCCCCTCATCAAAACCCATACTTACCAACTTTATTCGACATCCATATTGATTTTCCTCGGTATTTTTCGAAAATTGGCGCAAACATAAATTCCAAATTTTAACTATACATCAAATTATAGTATATTGAATGCTGTAAAACTTAGCGTTAAGCTTAATTTAAGGTTTTTATAATAAATTTAATAAATATTGATTTTGTACAAGGTATTTAGGGTATAAGAAATAACAATGCTTTCTAGCTACCTTAAAAATTTATTAAATGGAGGCAACAATGAAACAACGTGATTTTTTCTTCGATAACGCCAAGTTCATTCTCATGGCTTTTGTCGTCTTTGGACATTTGCTGAATACGTATATACATGACAGTGAAACGATATATGCTTTATATAAAACCATTTATTCCTTTCACATGCCTGCCTTTATCCTTGTTTCAGGGTTCTTTGCGAAAGGTTTTTATCAAAAAGGGTATTTAGGTAAAATTACTAAAAAGCTGATTTTACCCTACATCATTTTCCAATTGATATATACCGTTTACTATTATTTCTTATATGAACGTTCTGCCATCACTGTAGACCTGCTTGACCCCCAATGGTCGCTATGGTTCTTGATCAGTTTATTTTGTTGGAACATCATGCTGCTTGGTTTCTCAAAGCTAAAGCCATCAGTAGGCATAGGTTTATCTATTTTAATCGCATTATTGATTGGATATATTGACAATATCTCCAATTACCTTAGTCTCTCCAGGACATTCGTTTTTTTCCCGATGTTTTTGATCGGGTACCATTTAAGCAAGGAACATTTAAAAAAACTATTCACTCCCAAAGTTCGTCTGGCTTCATTTAGTGTCATGTTAGTGATTTTTATCGGTTTTTATTTAAATACCGATATCAATTATAAATGGCTGCTCGGTTCGAAACCATATGCCGAACTTGAAGATGCGACAATCGTGTCCATGTTTAAACGCCTAGGATTTTATGGATTGAGCATAATTTCAGTGTTCAGCTTCCTGTCGTTCATCCCACGCAGACAATATTTCTTTACGAATTGGGGTAAACAAACCCTTTATGTCTATCTGCTGCATGGTTTCTTCATTCGGTTCTTCCGTGAAAGCACCATACAGGAATACTTCAGCAATACAGAGAGCTTTATCATGCTCGCCGGCCTCTCTTTCTTGATTACCGTGTTATTATCAAGTGAAATGATCGCTACCATGGCCCAGCCGATCATCGAATTGAAGGCGACCAAAACGAAACGTTTCATGACCAAAACGAAAGATTATATTAAACAAGCTTTTTAAAAAAACGGATGAAGCATTTTCTGCTTTATCCGTTTTTTAAAAGTCCATTTCATTTCGACTCTTAAGCTGAAAAGATTCCCCTTCAATACCATAACTCATTTTTCAAATGAAGCACGCTATGGTAAAATTACTCGTTAGTGCTTGTTGGCTTAAAAAGACATGTACACGAAAGGAGCCAGGCGTTTCTTTTACGCCCTTTAACATGAATATAATAATCAGTACTCTTAACGCAAAATATATCCATACATCGCTATCCATCCGATATTTAAAAGCTTATGCCCAGCCAGATTATGATGTACAGCTGGCAGAATATACGATAAAAGATCCAATTATGAACATAGTTGGTGACCTTCATTCTAAAAAACCTGATGTCATAGGGTTCAGCTGCTATATTTGGAACATCGAGGAAACAATGAAAGTCGTTGCCATGCTGAAAAAGATCAATCCAGAATTGGTTATCATTCTCGGCGGACCTGAAGTCACCTATGATGTTGGGGAATGGCTTGATCAGATTCCCGGGGCTGATTTCATCGTAATTGGCGAAGGTGAAGTCACCTTCAAGGCCCTTTTATCTGAAATTGAAGGTTCGAATGACTATAAGAAGGTCGGTGGCATTGCGTATCGTCAGGATGGAAAAAAAATCATCCAGCCTCAGAACGGCAAGATTGATTTGAAATCCCTCCCTACTCCATATCGTTTGGAGGAAGACCGTGGCGACCTATCTAAACGTGTCACCTATATCGAAACTAGCCGAGGGTGCCCGTTCAGCTGCCAATTTTGCCTTTCATCGATTGAAGTGGGTGTCAGGTATTTTGATCGTGAAAAGATTAAGGAAGATATCAGGTACCTTATGGCTAATGGCGCAAAGACCATTAAGTTCGTTGATCGAACCTTCAATATTAGCCGAAGCTATGCCATGGAAATGTTTCAATTCTTAATCGATGAACATCTTCCCGGTGTGGTTTTCCAATTCGAGATCACGGCGGACATCATGCGTCCGGAAGTTATCCAGTTCTTGAACGATAATGCACCTGCAGGACTGTTCCGCTTTGAAATTGGGGTACAATCGACGAATGATCATACGAATGATCTAGTAATGAGAAGGCAGAACTTCGAAAAACTGACCAGAACCGTAACCATGGTAAAAGAAGGGCAGAAAATTGATCAGCATTTAGACCTTATTGCCGGTTTACCAGAAGAAGATTATCATTCTTTCAGAAAAACTTTCAATGATGTTTTTGAGCTCAGACCTGAAGAGATGCAGCTTGGTTTCTTAAAGATGCTTCGTGGCACTGGCTTACGGATACGTGCCGATGAACATCAATATATATACAGCGAACATGCTCCCTATGAAATCCTAGGAAATAATGTTTTATCCTTTGATGACATTGTCCGTATTAAACAAGTTGAAGATGTCCTTGAAAAATACTGGAACGATCATAGAATGGATCATACTACGGAATATCTTGTCAAAACGGTATTTCAATCACCATTCGACTTCTTTCAAGATTTCGGTACCTATTGGGATGAACAAGGTTGGTCACGAATCGGACATCAGCTAGAAGACTTGTTCAGACGTTTACAGCAGTTTTTGGCTTCCCGGGAATCTGCTGAACTGAAAAACATTATCGGGCTCATGAAATTGGATTATTTTACGAATCAAAAATACAAACCACGTAAACCTTGGTGGGAAGCTTCATTAGATAAAATTGGGCGGAAAGAGATATATGAAGATATTCTGAATAAGCCTGAGCAGCTTGGTTCCTCTTTCACAGCTTTGGAACTTAATGAAAAAGAAATACACAAACACACATTGCTCGAGGCACTTCCCTTTGATTTGGAAACTTATTTAGCTGAGGGAACAATTGTCGAGAAACCATCGTTCATGCTTGCCTATTTCGATCCGAGTGGTAAGGGCTCAACGATTTTCCCTCTCTCAAAATCCGGTAGCATCATTTTTTAAGAATAAGGACGGACCCAAGAATTGGGTCCGTCCTTATTTACTTATCACTATCACGTTTTTTATTTTCTTTAGACAAAATTTCATAAATTTTGGTTGCATTCATATCGCCGCTGAATTCAATTCCAAATTCAGTTCGTACATGTTTTCCCATCATTTCCTGGCTGTTCTGTTTTTCTTTATCCATTAACTTCTTCCTTTTCTGCCTTGCTTTGAATTACGGTTGGCACCTTTCATTGCGTTTTCCTCCACTGCGAACTCATTGGAAAATTCATTTTCTGCTTGGTTTCTTTTTGGCGTTTTACTTGCTTTGACAGCACCATCCACATTGGCTTTCCGTTTCATTTTCATCCACCCTTTTTAATATAGTTTACTTTTTAGAATGGGGTAAAAATGCCTGAAATTATTCAGGGATAATATAGGGACAGACGAGAAAAATAACCTTAAAACGAAAAGGGAGACACTATATGAAAAAGAAATTGGATTCACCAATTGTCGACGATACACAACCACACCAAATTAACGCACCAAGCTTTAAAGGAACCGGCATAAAACCACAAGCTCCATTCGTCAATGATTATGGAGTCGTCATTGGCGACAGTAAATATGCATCTGAAAACTCACCACTCGAAAATTGGAGCGAAGATACAGACCCGGAAATCATGGCTGGAGACGAATGGATACACCCCACCAATGATATAGGGTGGAATTCAACTGAAAACCGTGAACTGTTAGAGGCTAAAAAAGCACCGCAGCCGCCTTTCATGCATCCCGATAAAGATGTTAGCACTGATACGGATTGAGTCGTTCCAGAAGGTCAAATGACAGTGAAATCTCATTAACCTACAAGGGGTGCATCACATACCCCTTATTCTCATTTAACCTGCAAAATCAACTTCCCTTTCGTTTGACGGGCGTTCATTTCCTCATGAACAGCTGCAGCCTTTTCAATTGGGTAGATACCGCCGATAGTTAGCTTAAGCTCCCCAGACGCGACGTAAGAAAAAAGGTCTTCAATGCTAGGCAACAGCAAATCTGGCTGTTTCATGATCTGTGGCAGGAAAAAACCTACGACGCATTGATTGCGCCTCATTAATTGCTGCGGGTTCATCGTATAAGGCTTACGACTGGCATTACCAAAAACAACAAGACGTCCAAATGGGGCCAAACATTTCAATGTTTTATTGAAAATATCCCCTCCAGCCATTTCCAGCGCCACATCTACTCCCTTTCCTCCCGTGACCTCACGGACTTTCATTTCCCAGCCTTCTTTCGTGTAATCGATAAGTTCATCTGCCCCCATCTCTTTAGCGAGTTCCAACTTTTCCACTGTACTGGCGGTGGCTATCACTTTTCCAGCCCCGAAGATTTTGGCTAACTGTACAGCAATCGTTCCCACTCCACCTGCAGCAGCATGGACCAATACCGTTTCCCCCTGTTGTATGCGTCCCATTGTCTTTAGAATATGATAGGCGCTCAGACCTTGAAGGGGCAGTGCAACAGCTTCATGGAACTGAATGGCATCAGGAAGCGGAATGGCCGAGAATTCATCAGATAGGGCATATTCTGAATATCCACCCGATTCAATTAAACTCACGACCCTTGTACCTGGCTTGATTTTGGTCACCTTTCCACCAACTTCCACCACTACGCCAGCCACTTCCGCACCTGGAATGAACGGAAGCGGCGTAGGTACTACATATTGCCCTTCCCTTCTGGCCGTATCTGCATAATTGACTCCGACACAATCGATTTCAATCAGAACTTCATGCCCAGTTGGCACGGGTCTTTCCATTTCAGTCAATTTCAGTACTTCCGGTCCGCCGTATTCCTCAAAATGAATGGCTCTCATCTTTTTCCCTCCCTTATTAATTTCCTGTAAATTCCGGTTTTCTTTTCTCTTTGAATGCTGCAACTCCCTCAAGATGATCTTCTGTGGAAGCCATCAAGGTTTGCGTGATACGTTCCTGTTCGAGTATTTCATCAAGAGTAGCCGTAAATGAATGGCTAACGAGCTTTTTCATCATCCCATATGCTTTTGTCGGTCCATTTGCCAGCTTTTCCGCTAGCTTCAATGATTCCTCTTCAAGTTGATTGAGTGGATATATATAATTAATGACACCTAACTGGTATAAGCGTTCCGCAGAAATTGGCTCTGCTGAAAAGAAGAGCTGCTTTGCAAGGTGGGGCCCTACTAATTTAGGTAAAAAATACGAGCCCCCTCCGTCAGAGATCAGGCCTACCTGTGAAAAACTCATGGCAAATTGACTGTCATCGGAAGCCAAGATCATATCACAAGCGAGTGCCAAATTGAATCCGGCCCCTGCCGCAAATCCATGGACGGCAGCGATTACGGGAACCTCAGAGGCATCCAGAGCCAATATGCATTCGTTCATTCTGCCAACATGATCATACAATTGACCTGCAGACGCCTTCCCCATTGACTTAACGTCTCCTCCTGCAGTGAATGACCTTCCCGCCCCTTTGATGATGACTGCCCTTATATGTGGTGTTTGTTTTACATCCTTAATCGCTTTCGTTAAGCTTGCAATCATATCCGGACTAAATGCATTCAAACTTTCAGGACGATTTAAAGTCAGGATCATTACATTATCGATTACTTCTGTCAATAAGTGTTCTTTTAACATTTACCCATCCCCTTTTTCTATTTGATCAACCAGCCGCCATCCACCAATAAATCCGTCCCAGTCATATAGGAAGCCTCCGGGGAAGCAGCAAAGGTAATGACATTACTTATTTCCTCCGCTTTCCCCACTCTTTCCAGTGCCGTGTTCCGTTGAATGGACTTTACGAATTTTTCATTTTGCAATCCATCCTCCGTTAATGGCGTTTCAATGAATCCCGGTGATACGGAATTGACCCGAATGCCGACTGCAGCAAGTTCCAGTGCCAATGATTTCGTTAAACTGATTACTCCGGCTTTAGCAGAGCTATAATGCGGGATGAATGCCCCTGCCTGATGCCCTGACAGTGAAGCCACATTCACGATTGCCCGATTGATGGAGCCTTCATTTCCACTACCCGCTCCTTCTTCCATCACTTTCCCCAAGTACTTGGAAACTAGAAAGACACTTTTCAAATTGACATGTTGAATCATATCCCAATCAGCTGCAGACGTATCCAAGAGCTTCGAGGACTTTGATCCACCTGCGTTATTGATTAAAATATGCAGGTCACGATATTGTTCCTTCACATACATGGCCAGCTCTATTACATCTTTCTCGACGGTAACATCTGCAGGGAAAATGTCGGCCACTGGAATCGTGTGCCTCACATTGATTTCTGCTGCTGCCTCCTCCAGCTTTCCTTTCGTCCGCCCTACCAACAACACTTTTGCCCCTTCGTCCGACAAGCGTATCGCTGTAGCTTTCCCAATACCAGAGCCTGCACCTGTCACCACCGCTATTGACTGTGAAAACCTCATCCCCTTCACTCCTTATCTGGATTTTGAACTACGTTTCCTGCCTTTTCAATTCAGCTTCGATCCTTCCATCCACCAACTCCGGGACAAGATCCAACGAACCTTTTTGCGCCGCCAATTCCAAATCGGCGATCAAACTATGTTTGTCAAACAACTGTCCGACATATGATGATTTCAGGATATCAAAGGCATTTTCGCTATTCGTACGATAAAGCGCATTGGCAGCCTTTGCTGCATCGTTGAGTATGAACGAGCCTTGCGATCCAGCAATCAGGCAATCTATCAAATGACCTGCACCGTAAAAGTCTTCCAGACTGAATTCACCTGAATTTCCCGAACAAACGATGATGATCGTTTCTGTTTTATGATGTTTTTTTATTTTTTCCGCAACAGACGGATTATTCAACAAAGATGCGATATAAACCTTTTTGGCAGCTGCTGAATTTCTCAACGCAACCGTTCCATTAGTAGTGGAGAGTATTAATGTTTTGCCGCGTACCAACTTACGCAATAACGTAGGACTTGGATACATTAAATCATCAACCGGCTTTGCTTTTAGTTCACCTGCCACTATGGACTCCCCATGGTCCAATTCCTGGCTTTTCATCAAGGCATCCACTGGATTCATGACCGGTATCACCTGGCGTGCTCCTTCATGAAGTGCTGAAATAATCGTTGTGGTCGCTAATAACACATCCAGGATGACCGCAACTTTCTCCCCTTCTTGAAGCTTTTCCCCATCTATCTCTTCTTTTTTTAGTAGCAAATGAATGTTTTGTATATATTCCATTTTATTAAACTTCCTTCGCAGCTACATTTGCAGCATGAGTGAGTAAGCTTTTAACCGTTTTTTCGAGATTGGAAAAACGGGGATCATTAGTCTGGCCTTTTTTATATCGATAATAGATTTGCTGGAGGATGACAGCTAACTTAAAGTAACCAAAGGTTAAATAAAAATCGACGTTGGAAACATCCCTGCCACTTCTTGCTGCATACGTCTCGATAAACTCCCTTCGTGTCAGGAAACCAGTTAAAGTCGTGACGGACGCTTGACCAACGCCGATTTTGATAAGTTCCGGGTCACCACTTTCCGTCCAGTAGCTTAAAGCCACTCCTAGATCGGCTAGCGGATCACCAACGGTGGACATTTCCCAATCAAATAAACCAACCATCTCTGTAAGGTCCTGGTTAAACATGGAATTATTGATCTTATAGTCATAATGGATAATTGAAGTCTGGCTATATTTCGGGATATTCTGTTGAAAATAATCGATAAGCGGACGAATTTCCTTGATTTCATCTGTCTTTGCTCTCTCATAGCGGGAAATCCATCCGCGTACTTGTCTTTCAATGAACCCTTCAGGTTTGGAGATTTCAACCAAACCCGTTTTCTCATAGGGAATCGAGTGAAGATCAGCAAGCCGATTGACCATGACATAAGAAAGCTGTCGGCACTTTTCAACAGTAGGCTCGATTCCCTTGGGAAATTCGGTATCTATTACAATTCCATGTTTCCTTTCCATTAGGAAAAAAGGGGCCCCCGCAATCGATTCATCATCCGAGAACAGAATAGGCTCGGGAGCGGCTTGAAAATATGGGTTGATTGAGGAAAGGATATGATGTTCACGCTTCATATCATGTGCCTTTGGAGCAACAGGGCCAAGCGGTGGCCTTCTGAGAACAGCCTCCCACTCACCAATTTTCAGTTGATAGGTCAAATTGGAATAGCCCGTTGAAAATTGTTGCAATTCTAACGGTTCATTTGGAAGGTCCAATACATTTTTTCTTAGGAAACCTTCTAATGCACCAATATTCAGTTCTTCGCCGGGCCGAACAGGAATCGTATCGTCCGCCATGTTCTTCCACTCCTTTAGACTTTTGTCATTCTAATTATGAACAAGATGCGTAATGAGCTTTTCTTTAATAAGTTCAGGAATAGGTTCACTTTTTTGATTCAAAAAATTAAAACAGACTAAAACTGCACTTCCCTTAGCAATCACTTCCCCAGTTTGTGAACAGATGATATCATGGACCATTTCACAACTTTTCGTACCTACCTTTGTCAAATATGTACGAATGGTCAAGAGTTGATTGAAATATCCCTGGGCAATAAAGTCACAGTTAGTGGAGGCTAACAAAAAATTCCAAGATTCGACATTCGTCGCTAGGCCTAAAGCTTCAAAAAATTTCATGCGTGCTTCTTCAAGGTATATGAAATAGCTTGTGTTATTGATATGGCCCAAAGCATCCGTTTCGGAAAAACGGACGTTGACTTCCAATTCATGCATAAAACCCCTCCTTGATTAACGATGTACAAAAGCAGGTTTACGTTTATCCAAGAAAGCGGAAACCCCTTCTTTAATATCTTCAGTTTGGAAGATCTCTTCAAAAAGATTCGTTTCAATCTCTAGACCTTGTTCAAGCGTTGCCTCACTTCCTTCATTAATTGCCTTCTTGATTCTCGAAAGTGCCTGAAGTGAGTGCCTTGTCATTCGTGAGGCCAAAATTTTCGCTTCCGATAAGCCGCAGCCCTGCTCAACGACTTTATTGACAAGCCCGATCTTTTCCGCTTCTATGGCACCAAGCGGATCACCGGTAAATATAATCTCTTTTGCTTTTGCGTTTCCTACAAGTCTGGACAAACGCTGTGTACCGCCAGCTCCAGGAAATAAGCCTAATTTCACTTCTGGCAGACCAATTTGAACCTGTGTTTCAGCCACTCGCAAATCACAGGCCAGAGCCAGTTCGCATCCGCCGCCCAAAGTCAAACCATTTAATACAGCTATTGTAGGTTTAGGAAACTGGTCGATTTTCGTTAGGACTGCATGACTTTCCTTTACCATTTCTTTCATATTCGGGTTCCCCATCATGCTAGGGAATTCTTTTATATCAGCACCAGCCGCAAATGCGGTATTGCCTGAACCGGTTATGAGTACCGCAACAGTTTCAGTATCTTTTGAAAGTTCATCGAATGTTTCTCCCAATTCTCTGAATACTTGTTTACTGATTACGTTTAATGGAGGATTATCGATGGTTATGACCGCAAGCTTATTTTCCTTAACGACTCTAATAAATTTTGTCATTGATTCTTCACTCCTTGATTTGGATAATCATACCAGCCTTTCCCTGTTTTCCTTCCTAAATGTCCTTTATTCACCTTTTCTTCTATACAAGCATTTGGCTTGTCTTCTGGATTTCCAGTTTCATTGTATCGCTGCTGCATGACAAAGTATCCTACATCAATACCTGATAGATCCATCAGTTCAAAAGGGCCGATGGGATGGCCTAAAGCTTTCCTGCAAATTAAATCGATATCCTTATAGTCCACAATTCCTTCTTCATACAAATATAAGGCCTCACGCTGCAACGCTCCCAAAATTCGATTGGCTACGAATCCAGATATCTCTTTCCTTAACAAAACTCCTGTCCTATTCATTTTCTCTGTGACTTCCATCGCAAGCTTCGCTGTTTCCTCCGATGTTTGATCACTCATGACAACTTCAACACAATCCATTATTAGAGGCGGGAAAAAGAAATGCATATTAATGAACTTTTCCGGACGATTTGTCACACTCGCAATCAGGCTATTGACGATTGTTGAACTATTCGTTGCAAAAATGGTTTCTGCTGGGGCCAATTGTTCAAGTTTAGCGAAGACTTCCTGTTTCACATCAAGCTTTTCAACAATCGCTTCAATGATCAAATCAGCTCCACTGGCTGCTTTCTCAAGATCGGTGGTATATTGAAGACGGCTAAAAGCAGCCAATTTACGATCTTCAGACAATTTTCCTTTTTGAACCCATTTAGTCAAAATGACTTCCAATTTTTCTTGGGCTGTATTCAACGCTTTTTCCTGAACATCCTGAAGAATCGTTTCGTAACCTCCAAGTGCAGCAAGCATCGCAATTTGATGCCCCATTTGCCCAGCCCCAATTACGGTTATTGATTGAATTTGCTTGTTGGTCATGCCTTCTATCTCCCTTCTACTAACTGGTTAGTATGTAACCTGGTCACGCTTCAATTCCCTGCAGAATCATCCCCATAAAAATGGTTGCAACTTCCTGTTCGGTTTTTTCACCTTCTGGGTCGAACCAATGATAGCTCCAATTGGCCACGCCCAAAATAGCAAACGAGATGATGGATGCATCGAGATTGGAACGTAGTTCTCCGCTCTCGATGCCACTAATCAGCACTTGCTCAATTTTATTACGGAACTCATCCCGCTTTGGAAGGATTTGTGCAAGTTTTTCGTCACTTAGATTTTTCATTTCACGGAAAAAGACCGTTGCGCTGGATTTTTTGGTTTTTATGCTTTTTAAAAGCATCAATACCATATCGAAAAGCTTATCCTTACAGCTTTTCCTAGGTTCCAACATGATTATTTCCTGCTCACTAAGCAACTCGTCTATATAGGCTAGATGAATATCCATAAGCAATTGCTCTTTGCTCGTAAAGTAATAATAAAACGTTCCCTTTGTCACCCCGACCGATTCGACGATATCAGAAATCGACGTTTCACTAAAGCCCTTCTTTTCAAATAAGCGTATGCTATGTTCTGTCATTTTTTCTTTCATGTATGCATCCTCGCAATCTGTTAAAATTTCAGCTGAATTGATATCATACGCTTTCGTACTATCAAAGCCCTCTTATTTCCTGGAAAGTTCTTCTCTTAAAGCTCGCCTTAAAATCTTTCCGACATTTGTTTTCGGTAACTCTTCACGAAATTCAACGAAATGCGGAACTTTATAGGCCGATAGGTTTGCTCGGCAGTAATCGATGATTTCCCGTTCATTTGCCGTTTTATCATTTTTAAGTACAAGCACCGCTTTTACCGACTCCCCTCGGTAAGCATCTGGAACTCCGATGACAACCGCTTCCTGCACAGCAGGATGTTCATAGAGAACTTCCTCCACATCTCGCGGATATATATTATAACCACTTGCGATGATCAAATCTTTTTTCCTGTCGACAATATAGAGATACCCGTCTTCATCAACTTTGGCGATATCACCTGTATAAAGCCAACCATCCCTAAGGGTCACCGCCGTTTCCTCCGGCATATTCCAGTAACCTTTCATCACTTGAGGTCCTTTGACGACCAATTCCCCCAATTCGCCGGGGGCCACTTCTTTTGTCCCGTCTCCCAGGTCCATCACTTTATATTCAGTCGAAGGGATACCAATCCCGACACTCCCAGGCTTTCTTTCGGCAAATACGGGGTTACAATGCGTTGTTGGCGAAGCTTCCGTAAGTCCATAGCCTTCCAATATCTTCGCACCTGATTTTCGTTCGAACTCACGTAGCAGTTCCACGGGCATCGGTGCACTTCCGCTGTTACAGACCTGAATTGAGCCCATTCCATATTCTTCTGCCTTTGGATGGTTCGTCAACGCTACATACATGGTCGGTACACCAGGAAAAGTGGTCGGCTGTTCACGCTTAATCGTTTCCAGCACTTCTTCTATTTCAAATCGTGGCAGCATGATGGAGTCACCCGCGATATACACGGATAAATTCATTGCGGACGTCATTCCAAAAACATGAAATAGCGGGATGACCGACAGCGTTCTTTCAGAGCCCATTTTTAATTCATGCTTGAAGAATTCATACGATTGAACGACATTGGCCAGAATATTGCTGTGAGTCAGCATCGCCCCTTTTGAACGGCCAGTCGTTCCTCCTGTATACTGAAGAACGGCTATATCATTTTCCGGATCGATAGATACGGGATTGATTTTGCCGTCCCCTGCCTTCATGAATTGGTCAAAAGAAGCATCAGGTTGGAAATCTGCTTCCGATGGCTGCAGGCTCACTGCGATAATATTTTTCACATTTGCGTGCTGCTGCACACTTTTGACTTTCGGATATAAACCGTCCAATACCACAATGGTTTCTGCCCCGGAGTCCTGCAAGATATGCTGCAGCTCCCTTTCAACCAGCATTGGGTTGATTTGGGTGATAATGGCTCCTGTTGTCAACGATCCATAATAAGCTATGACGTATTGCGGACAATTAGGTAGCATGATGGCGACACGATCGCCTTTTTGAACACCTTTTTTTTGCAGGGCTGAAGCAAAGGCTTGCGATGCATGAAAAAGTTCCTGATAAGATATCTTTCGGTCATAAAAAGTAATAGCTGTATTGTTTGGATAGGACTGACATGCATTTTGAAGGATTCTTTGCATCGGAAACTCAGGGACTTTTATTTCCTTTGAAATTGAATCAGGATAAACGGAAAGCCATTTTTTTTCATTCATCATTTCATACCCTCCAGCCATATTTACTTACCTTTCATTACTTTGCATGTGACCCCCCATCGACAATCAAGATATTTCCAGTCACAAAATCAGATGCCTTCGAAGCCAGGAAAACCGCTGCCCCTTTCAAATCATCATCACTCCCTAATCTTTTTAGCGGCGTGGAATCCAAGATAGGATTCTTTCCTTGCTCAAGAACCCCTTTCGTCATTTTTGTCGGAAAGAATCCGGGTGCGATTGCATTAACATTGATATTATGCTGACCCCATTTAACAGCTAAATCCTTCGTTAAAGTAATGACCGCCCCTTTACTCGCATTATATCCAACCGTATCGAGCACCCTCGGGTCGGTCCCGCCTAATCCTGCAACTGAAGCGATGTTTATGATTTTCCCATGTCCCTGCTCAATCATGACTCTGCCTGTTGTCTGGCTCATGATAAAGGTGCCGGTTACATTGACATTCATCACCTTCTGCCACGCTTCAAGGGGCATGTCGACGGCAGGTGCCCCCCAGGATGCCCCGCTATTGTTTACTAAAATGTCGATGGCACCAAATTCACGGTAAGTTTCGTTAACGACTTCCTGTACATCTGACGGATTGGTGATATCACACTTGAAGGAAAGCGCCTTGACTCCAAGCTTTTCGATTTGCGAAGCAACTTCGTCGCATGCCTCCTTCTTCCTTGAACAAAGAACGACATTTGCCCCAGCTTCGGCAAAGCCGGTCGCTATTTGTGCTCCCAATCCTCTCCCTCCACCGGTTATGATCGCCGTCTTTCCAGTTAGATCGAATAAGTCGGTAACTTTCATATTTTCACCTCATGCTTTTGTTGGTATTTTCGAAGTTCTATTTTAGCAACTTGTGAGCGGTGAACTTCATCTGGACCATCAGCAAGCCTTAACGTCCGTGCATTTGCCCAATGTGCAGCAAAAGGGAAATCGTCGGAAATGCCTGCAGCTCCAAAGCCTTGGATGGCCCTGTCCAGCACATTCAATGCCATATTTGGTGCCACCACTTTTATCATGGCAATCTCCGCCTTCGCTTCCTTGTTCCCGACAGTATCCATCATAAAAGCAGCTTTTAAGGTCAGAAGTCTTGCTTGTTCGATTTCAATCCGTGAATCAGCCACCCACTCCATGATCACACCTTGTCTCGCCAATGTTTTACCAAAAGCGACACGATTTTGAATGCGCTTACATAATTCTTCAAGTGCTCTTTCAGCAGCGCCGATCAGCCTCATGCAATGATGTATCCTTCCGGGTCCTAGTCTTCCTTGGGCAATCGCAAATCCTTTGCCTTCACCCCATAGAATATTCGTTGCCGGGACCCTCACATTTTCAAAAGTGATTTCGGCATGGCCATGCGGGGCATGATCATAACCAAACACAGGGAGCATTCTCTCGATTTTGACCCCCGGTGTATCCAGCGGTACAAGAATCATTGACTGTTGTTCATGCTTGGACGCCTCAGGATCTGTCTTACCCATGACGATGGCAATCTTGCATCGGGTATCGCCTGCTCCTGAAGACCACCATTTCCGGCCGTTTATGACATACTCATTACCCGACTTTTCTATCCTGCACTCGATATTGGTCGCATCGGAAGACGCCACTTCCGGTTCTGTCATCGAGAAGCATGAGCGGATTTCCCCAGCAAGCAAGGGCTTCAGCCAGCGTTCCTTATGTTCATCTGAACCGTATCTCACCAACACTTCCATATTACCAGTGTCCGGCGCGTTACAGTTGAAGATTTCGGGTCCTATCGACGACCTACCCATGATTTCACAAAGCGGTGCATATTCTAGATTTGTTAAACCCGCGCCATAATCGCTATCAGGTAAAAATAAATTCCATAATCCTTCTTCTTTTGCTTTTGCCGTCAATTCGGATAATACCGGGGGTATTTCACTCCAGCGGCTCTTCTGTGCTTCGAGCTGCTTTTTGTATAATGATTCATTTGGGTATACGTGCTTTTCCATGAATTCCGTTAACTTCTTTTCCAGATTTTTCACCTTTTGAGTATGTTCAAAGTTCAAATTGAATTCCTCCTTTTAAACTTACTAACCGGTTAGTATGTTATTACTTTTAAAGTATATACATAACATTCAGATTTTTTCAACAATTAAATCATTTATTTTCTTATCAATCAAGGCCCTGTACCTGGGCCTTTTCGTTCTCACTAAATTCCTTTTGTTGGACGGTTGGAAATATACAAACGATCTTCGTACCTTTTTTCAGTTCACTTGTGATGAAAACTTTTCCGCCATGCTTTTCGATGATTCTAAAACAAACGGAAAGACCCAATCCTGTTCCTGATGTTTTTGTAGTGAAAAATGGTTCTCCTACTTTTTGAAGGGAGTTTTCCGGAATACCCTCCCCTTCATCCAAAATGCTCAAAAAAACTTCTCCATTTTTTTCATTTAGGCTCACAAAAATATTTCCTCCATAAGGCATCGATTCTATGGAATTTTTTATCATGTTTATTAGTACTTGCTTGATTTGGTTTTCATCAAAGTACATAAAAATAGGTTCTGGATCATAATTTTTATGAATTTGAATATTGTTCAGTACGGCGTTTGTCTCCAACAGCGTAACAACATGGTTGCAGCTTTTTTTTAAATCCTTTTCAAGAAAAACCGCCTCAGCAGGTTTCGATAGCAGCAAGAGTTCATTCAGCACTTGCTCGATTCGATTTATTTCCGAAAAAATAATATCATAGTATTCCTGCTTTTCGGCACCGCCATCTTTAATCAACTTCACGAATCCCATTATCGCTGTCATCGGATTCCTGACCTCATGTGCAATCCCTGCCGCAAGTTGGGCAGCCGTTGATAATTTGCTTGATGTGATCGCCAAATGTTCATTTAGGCTCACAAGCTTTTCCTCCGCATGTTTACGTTCATTGATTTCCGATAATATGCCCGCCGTCCCGATGAATTTCCCAGCGTCATCGTAAATTAGTTTAACGAATGCTTCAACCCAACTTGTTCCCTTTTTAGCATTTAGTTTAATGTCCGCACGAAAATATTTATTCCCTCGATGAAAGGAGTCCGCAAAGGCCTTTAATACTTCTTGATAAGAAGTGTTATCCATATATTTAGAAAAGTGAAGCCCCAGGGATTCATTCACGGTTGCACCACTCATCGATTTCCATGCCGGGTTTAAATACAACCATTTCCCTTTCTCATCCGTTTGGAAAATAACCTCATTGAAGCTATTGATCAATTCTTTAGAGTAGTTGGAGATAATGCGATAACGCCCTTCGCTATCCTGCAATAAAGCAATCGTTTTCCGTTTATGATCAAAGATGGCACCCAAACACCAGGCAATGGTTAAAATTACGATTAAATATATTCCTGCAAAGGCGGAAAACCTTCTTTCTTCATGCCCCAGCCACCCTATATAGGGTAAAATCAATATGAAGAAAAGGATAGGGACAAAGATCCTTCCAGTATATTTCTTCACTTCATCCACCTCCTTACCAAAATGATTTATACTTCATCCGAATGAATTCGAAGTAAGGGGTCAAATTAAACATATTTCTATATATAGAAATGGTAGAACACTCACTTATAGGTAAATTTCAACATTTTGTTCATGATTCCTGCAAACAAAACAAAAAACCTTTCCTCGATGGAAAGGTTACTGTCCTAATTAAATCATTTACCCAATGATGACGCGTTCCTTTGGATAATGGAAATTTTCCGTAACTTCTTTATGGCCTATGATATACAGGAGGGAAGTTATCCCGACACGGCCAATGAACATAATGATCATAATGACAATTTTACCGGTATTACTGAGTTCAGGCGTAATACCCATCGAAAGGCCAACTGAACCAAAAGCCGAACATACTTCAAAAATGATTTGCATCAAAGTAAAATTCTCAGTAATAGATAAAATGAAGACCGCGATTATGCAAAGGAGCGATCCCATGATCATAACTGCTGTCGCTTTTCGAATATCATCGGGATGAATCTCCCGCTTGAACACTTTAATGGAACGCCTTCCCCTCATAAAATTCCATAAAAAGAGAATCATTATTGCCAGGGTAGTTGTCCGGATACCGCCTCCAACTGAGCTCGGAGACGCTCCAATAAACATCAATATGCTCATCAATAAAAGGGTCGGTTCCGAGAAATCGCTCACATTCATCGTTGTAAGGCCACCACTTCTCGTATTCGATGACATAAATAGAGAGTAAAAAAAAGATTCATGCCAGCTCTTATCTTTAAAAAAACCGTTCATCTCCAGCAGGAAGATAAGAATAGTTCCCCCAATGATAAGGCACAAGAAAGTGACTGATGTCAGTTTCGTGAACAAAGAAAAATGAAACTTATAAGTACGGGCTCTATTGGATAAAAACTCTTTCAACTCAATCAAGACAGGAAACCCGATAGCTCCAAGGGTAAGCAGGATAATCGTGATGAACTGTACAAAATAATCGTCTTTAAATGGAATCATTGAAATACCGGTAATATCAAAACCAGCATTCGTGGTGGCACTTACGGCTAAAAATAAGCCATTTAAAAAGGCTTCTTTCCAGTTTGGAAAATAATTCAGAAAGTAAATGCCTAAAACTAGAGCTCCAATCATTTCAATTACGACAAATATTTGAATGATTTGAATCAATAATTTAACAAGCCCCGAAAGATTCGATTGGTTTTGATCTGTCATGATCAATTGTCTTTCCTTCAAGCCGATTTTCTTACCCAAAATCAACCAGAAAAACGTTCCAAGTGTCATGATGCCAATACCGCCAAATTGGAGAACAAACATTAGAATGAAATACCCTACCTCATTATACACTTCGGGCAAACTAACAACTGTTAGACCTGTCACACTAACTGCACTTACGGCTGTGAATAATGCATCCATGAATTCAAATTCTACGCCTGGCTTAAGAGCAACCGGCAGACTCAACAGTACGGTCGAGATACTTACGGCCAAAAAGTAATAACCGACGATAAGCTGAGCTGGTGTTAACTTTGATAATATTTTTTTGATAGCAACCATTAAGAGTTTCCTTTCTTACTCCTCTATAGTTATGCGTATCACATAACCATTAAAAATCTAGTTTACCCTTTTTTCATTCTTTTTTCCATTCTCTTTTAAAACTGACTTACTTACAACAAAAAGGCAGGTTTACCAATAAGTTTGATGCCGCTCATATAAGTAAAAATCCGCATTCTACTTATACTATCATTACAGCGGCAAAAGCCGTTGAAAAAGTAAAGGGGAGATACAAATGGCTAACAGCAGTAACAATCTTCTTGTTCCTGGAATCGAACAAGCATTAGAACAAATCAAATATGAAATTGCATCTGAATTCGGTGTACAATTAGGTTCCGATACTTCAGCACGTGCCAATGGTTCAGTTGGCGGAGAAATCACGAAACGTCTTGTACAACAAGCACAATCTCAACTTAAAGGTCAATAATTTCTACCACAATTAAATATCCATGGCTAAGAGTCCAGCTGCATGCTGGACTCTTTTTAATCCTTATGTCCATTTCGGTTTCCATTATTGCCTTTACCCCTTTTCGACTTATCCCAATCTTGCTTACCTTGATTATTTTGCTTATCTTTCCATTGATTATTTTGCTTATCTTGCTTACCTTGTTTTTTTTTATTGTCGTGCTTTATCTGACCATTATTATTCTTTTCTATGGCTGATGGAACTTTTTTCACATCGAACTTTTTATCATTCTTTTCATTTTTCTGCTTGTTCTTTGATTGGTTGGTATGATTGCTCTCGGATTTTCCTTTTGACTCCTTGCTTTTTTCTTTGTATCCATTTATCGCATTCCGTTTTCCAATTGAATCTTCCCGTTCGGTTTTTTCCTTAATTTTTGTAAATTGCGCTCCTGGTTTTTTCCGTTCAATCGGTTTGGCTTCATTGGCCGGCTTTTGCTTTTTTTCAATTGCATCATTCTCTTTTTTCTTTTCTCCATCCGATTTGTTTTCCGTACTCAGCGTTACGCTCTTCTCTTTAGGAATAACAACCTTTTCCTCGACCTTTTTATCTGGCGCTGGAGCAGGCTCCCTCTTATTGACTTTTACCTTTTCTTTATCTTCATTCAACTTCTTTTCGAGATACTTACCCGTGGATATGCCTTGTTCCCTTGCTTGCTTCCGATCGCTTTTTGTTGCCTGGATCACTTTCATTTTTGTATTAGAAACATTATCCTGCTCCGATATTTCTTTTATCTCTTCTTTTAAATTCTTGTCCAGTTCTTTATTTTTTTTCAATAACGTTGTGGAAACGACGATTTGTTTATTTCCTTTCAAATAACCAAGTTGCTTCGTCGTTTCAACGATACGGTTTGTAACAATCTTTATATCCTTGCCTTCCCAGTCCCTCAGCTGACCTATCACAAGCTTGCCGTCTTCATTTAAACCGGTAAGTTTGAGAACTTCTAAATCATTATCAAGCTCCAATTCAATGCTTGGATTCACATCTATCGTCATATATGCCGACACAGGACCTGAGAAATAAGAAGGAAGAATCGAAAAGAGAATCAAGAAGGTGGAGGCAATGCTTAGCACGGCGGTTTTTTTGAAAGATGAATGAAAATTGGAAAAGGCTAAAGTGAACTTTTGTTTAGCAGGTGAAAAAGTGATTTCCTCACCCACTTCATATACCCGTTCCTGCCTTTTGGTTTTCAGAAATTCACCCTCGGGGGTCAATAGGGTTACAAATCGCTTATTAACTGAAAGAATAACTCCTTTTTTCATTCATCGATAGCCCCTTTTATATAATCATTCAAATACAAAAAATCTCCGTTTATTATGATTGCCACAGCAATGATGTATTTTCTATTCCGTTCAATCGTTTTTCTGCTTACTTTCACTTTTCCCTCAAGTTGTTTTACCGGCAGCCGCTTTTTTGCAAACAGGATTTCTTTCAGTTCGTCATCTTCCATTAACAATTTAGCGATCATAATAGCTCCCTTCCTGGCATCTGCATGTTTGGGAGAGTTTTCAACTAAATCCTCAAATGACAGACCAAAATCCTGTAGATGGCTTATATAAAGCTGAATTTCTTCTTTTCTTCTTTCCGATTCCTTCTGCTTCTCGTATTCATTGATGGAATTTTCATTATCAATATATATATGGCTTTGATCATTATCATCATTCAGTGATAAATCCAATACAACTTCTTTTTGTTTGGACTGGCTTCTTAAATAATCTATAACCCTTCGTTTAACGAGGGTTTCGGCAAATGCCAATAAAGAACGGCCTTTTTCCGGGGAATATTTATCGATTGCCTCGTTAAAAGCAATCATTCCAATACTGAATTCATCATCTGATTCGTATATGTAACGTTTGCAAACCGATGACACTGTTTTCGCAATAAAAGGTTTGAATGACTCTATAGTATCATTACGAAGGCTTATATCGCCTTGTTGAATTTTCAATACGGTTTCTTCTAAAGAACGCTTTTTTTTGAATGCTGTAAACAACACACCAAGCATCTGCTCACCTCGCTCCTGTTGAACATAAAATACGCATCAACATACTTATCTTAAGCGGAGGGAGTCTAAAAGACAGTACCAAAAGAACTATTTTTGCGATTTAAATGAAATCACATAATATATCAACATGATAAAATACTTAGTTTTTTCTCGTTTATTACAGTGCAATTACAGTAAAATATCTTTTTTCGGATTTCCGTCCAATACAATGGGACAATTGTCATTTTTATAACCGGAATTTAATATTCACATCTTTTAACATATCATTCGTAAACATACCTGCGCTTTTGAGGGTCATCTCCCTAAATACATTAAAAAGCAAAAAAAATAGGCGTGACTAGCACGCCTGTTTTTTTAAGCTTCCTGTATTTTTTTCTCTTCTTTCTCTTTTTTTTCTTTTTTGCTTGAAATGATCCATGCACCTGCTGCAATTCCAATCAAAACGACCCAGAAAATCGATTTCCAAAGAGTTGATTCAGGGAAATGATGATCGATGACAGCCAGTGAAGGGTGCGCGAGTGTGTGTACCGCCAATTTCACTCCAACCCAACCCACAATCAAAAATGCTGCCGTTTCAAGTGAAGGACGTTGATGAAGCAACTTCACGAATCCATTTGCTGCAAATCGCATAATGATCAATCCAATCATACCGCCGAGGAACATGACAGCGAATTGCCCTCCGTCAATACCGCCGACTTTCATCCAGCCTGTTGCAGGAAGTGTAACAGCCAGTGCGACGGCAGCCAACATGGAATCGATTGCGAAAGCTATATCAGCCGCTTCAACCTTTACTACGGTCATCCAGAAGCCAGATTGCTTTTTAGGCTTCGTGATTTCCTTCTCACCTTTACCAGCGTATTTTTTGTAAATGTTCTGAAAAGCAATGAAAAGTAAATAAATCGCACCGATTGCTTGAATTTGCCACACGTCGACAAGAAAGGAAATAAGGAATAAACTTGCAAAGCGGAAAACAAAAGCTCCCATCAGTCCATAAAACAAGGCTTTTCGCTGTTGTTCTTTTGGCAAATGCTTAACCATGACAGCCATGACGACCGCATTATCCGCAGCAAGTATCCCTTCTAATCCAACCAAGATAAGAAGTACCCAGCCATATTCCAATAATATTGATGCTTCCATCCGTTCAACCTCCAATAGTTAGTATTTCCTCCATATTGGCATTGGCAAAATAAAAAGACCTCTGCCATATAGGCAAAGGTCTTGCTGAACATGAAATCATGTCAACAAAGCCGATGAATGTTTAACATTCACGTAATGACGACTTTGTTTTAGGGCGAACCCTAACGCTACTCCCCTTTGAAAAGGAAAATCAGTTATTAAGTATATTAATAGTATACGCGCTCGTTATGAAAATAACAATCTTTTTTATAAATGGATTTCATTTTCGGTTCCCTTTTGATAATTTAATCAATCGCAAATATTCTTTGCCGAAACGAATCCAGTTCGGTTTGGCAGAAAAGTAATTCTGAAACAGCGATAAAAAACTCGTGTATTTCCCTTCATATGGATACCATTGTATTTCTGTATCGTTTTTACCTTTATCGATCATAATCGCTTTTTCATGGCAGAAAATCTTCAATCCATGCTCGCCATGATAACGGCCAACCCCACTTTGTTTGGCACCGCCAAATGGTAAATGATGATTAGCAACAGTAATCAGCACATCATTGATCGTCACCGCCCCGGTTACTAACTTAGACGCAATCCTGCTTGCTTTTTCCCTATCCATCGTCCAAACGCTGGAATTGAGTCCATATTCACTTTCATTTGCCAGGGCGATCACTTCTTCCTCCGTATCGAAAGGCAAAACAGGCAACACGGGTCCAAACGTTTCTTCTTTCATGATTTTCATGGAATGATCGACATTGGACAGAATTGTCGGCGGAATGAAATGGGTCTGTCCCGTATTCCACTCTTTCGGAGGTGTTCCGGTTTCAAGTACAGCTCCCTTTTTCAGTGCATCCTCCAGGTGTCCAGCCACAATATCAACTTGTGCCGGGAAAGTCATTGAACCGATATCATCCTTCGATTGCACCCCCTGCCTCATGGACTTCGTTTTTTCTTTAAGAAGCATTAGGAATTCGTTATAAACCGGACGTTCCACATAAACCCTTTCGACACTCATGCACACCTGCCCGCTATTTGTGAAAGCCCCCCAAAGAGCCCCGTTCACAGCCCGTTCCAGGTTAGCATCACCCAGAACGATCATCGGATCCTTACCGCCAAGCTCCAGTGTCGTTGGAATCAGGTGTCTTGCTGCGACCTCACCAATCATTTTTCCGGTCCTTACAGATCCAGTAAAAAATATATAATCTGGTTTTTGCTCAGTTAATGCCGCACCCAATTCTTTCCCCCCATGGGCGAACTGTATAGTTCCTTCTGGGAAACCAGCTTCAAGAAACAGATTTTCGATGCACACCCCAACTAAAGGAGTTACCTCTGATGGCTTGGCGATGACTGTATTTCCCGCTGCTAGAGCATTAAGAATGGGAACCATGGAAAGCTGCAGCGGATAATTCCATGGTGAAATGACGAGAATCGTTCCTCGGGGCATATAATGGATATAAGATTTTTTGCCAATTAACATGAGTGGAGTGGTGACCTTCCGTCCGGAAAGAGTTTTCACTGCATGTTTCTCGATATGCTTGATTGCATCAATGGTTGGCATGATGTCAGCAACCAGCGCTTCAATTTTCACTTTTCCCGTATCTTTTGAAATGACTTCAGCTATTTCATCCATTTTTTCAACCATCAATAAACGGAGCCGTTTTAAATAGTGCAGCCGTTCCTTGATGGGAAGATTCGACCATGATTGGAACGCATGTCTTGATTTCTTATATATATGAGGAATCGACTTCAATGGCGTTGGGACGATTTCCGCAATCTTCTCACCTGTTGCCGGAGAAAATACTTCCAACTTGTCATGTATTTCTTCCATAACTACTCCCCTTGCTTTACCTTATTTTTATTGGTACTCCATATCATTTTTATGCTTTAAATAAAAATCGAACAAAGCAGGAAAGCCTTCCCTGAAATGCAGCAAAACTTCTGGACTGCAGTGCTGTCAAACGCCCTTTCCTAGTTAAATAATATAGCTTTTCCACTCATTGCTGGACGGATTGATAAGAGCGCCTGACTACTTCTCTTAAACAGTTCACGGGCGAAACGTTCATAAACTTCACTAAACGTACGAGGCTTTTCCCTGACCCCTCTTTATATAATGCCAGAGACGCAACAGCCTGTATAATATAATCGTTTGGAACCAAGTTTACAACCGGTCCCCTCTCATCACAGGATTCCTGCCCGATTACCTGCCACATAATCGGTGCTAAAATAAGTATACCTCTTAAGATGAGTTACTCTAACAAATTCGTTAACAGTATCCACTACATCACATCACGTTTTACAACTCAATTGGTGAAAACTCCGTCTCTGTCACAAATAACCTTAAATAGTAATCTTCCAGCCATAATGGCACCACCAAAATGGAATATATAGTAAAAAATTTTCTTTATTAAAAGGAGTATTCACGTTTGCTATCGAAGGTAATGTATAGGAATCCGAATTCGGCTAAGCAAAAAAGAAATCCGGCAGACAAGTTTATCAGGTTTTAGTGTTTAATGTTGGGTAATGGAGGATAAATTCATATTATCGAATAAAAATTATTATCTATATAACCGATTTTCCGTTACTATATAAGAAGGCGATTTTTTCGCGCATACATATTTGAGGTGAGCGCACAAGTGAAAAGAATAATTAAAGCATACGACTTCCCTATTTTCATCGCTGTCGTATTACTCTGTTTGTTTGGTTTAGTCATGATTTACAGTTCGAGCATGATTACTGCTGTCGCTCGATACGGCCAGCCCATGGATTTCTTCTTTGAGAAACAAAAAACGGCCTTTCTCATTTCATTCCTGGCAATGATTGTCACGATGATTCTTCCTTATAAGATGTACAAAAACAAAATGTTCTTGATGTCTATGATGTTTGGAATGGCAGGTATCCTTTTGCTGCTATTTATCTTCGGCCACACAGCAGGAAATGCCACAAGTTGGTTCAAGGTAGGGACAAAATCGATCCAACCAGCGGAATTTTCCAAATTAGCCATGATCATTTATCTGGCAGCCATTTACGGAAAAAGGCAGGAACGTATCAATAGTATTGATAAAGCCGTCATCCCCCCGATTTTCTTTCTGGTATTCATCTGTTTTTTAATCGGAATACAGCCTGACTATGGAACGGCAGCGGTCATTTTCCTGATTTCAAGTACCATGATCATTTCATCCGGGATGTCTTTTAAGAGTATATTCAAACTCTCTTTGATTACTGCGATATTCGTTGCCATATTTGCATTAGGAGTAATCGTGACAGGAAATTTCTCATCCGTTCTCTCTGAAAATAAGATGTCTCGTTTTACGGGGTTTGCAGATCCTTTTGGTCAAGCGGGAGGAGATGGGTATCAGCTCGTGAATTCATTGTATGCGATAGGATCAGGAGGCCTTACAGGTGTGGGGCTTGGTGACAGTGTACAAAAATACGGGTACCTGCCTGAATCACATACGGATTTCATCATTTCCGTCATTGCAGAAGAACTTGGAATATTCGGTGTAGGCTTTGTTCTATTGACACTTGGGTTTATCGTCCTAAGGGGATATGTACTTTCAGCAAAATGTAAAGATCCATTTGGAAGCCTATTATTGATCGGCATTTCATCCATGATCGGCATTCAAGTTGGCATCAACATCGGCGGTGCGACCGGACTTATTCCAATTACTGGAATCACCCTTCCGTTCATCAGTTATGGAGGTTCTTCCTTACTGTTACTCATGCTTTCAATGGGCATATACCAAAATGTCGTAATGCGAATGAATTTACTTGAACAGAAAGAAAAGGTCGTGTCCATCCCAAAAGATGAGATTGCGTCTTCAAAATAAACGATCAACTTCTTTCCCCCCTGACATTGCCGTTCATGTCAGGGGGGTTTTCCCTTCTCTCAAAGCTATGGAATTTCATATAAAAAAACAGGCAGTCGAAACGACCGCCTGTTTTTTATTTATAATGAATACCTATTTTCGTAAAGCCCGAAATCAAACTTAGCAAAGGACAAAGTAAGCAGAAGAATGCAAATGGGGCATATTCAAGAGTTGAAACACCCAATACCTGTGTTAAGAATACACCGCAGACACCCCAAGGAACCAGAGGATTCACAACTGTTCCCGCATCTTCAAGTACCCTCCCAAGCGTTTTTGGCTGCAAGCCTAAATCATCATATTTCTGCTGAAAGGCTTTCCCAGGCAGTATAACTGACAAATACTGTTCCCCCACTAGGAAATTCACGCTGATTCCTGCAAATACGGTAGCTGAAATCACTTTCGCTACACTCGTCAATGAATCCTGGACCGCATTTAAAATAGAAGGAATGACTCCTAATTCAAACAATAGTCCGCCCATCGCCAATGCCAACAACACCATTGAAACGGAGAACATCATACTTTCAATGCCGCCCCGCGATAGGATTGAGTCAAGTTGATCCATTCCACTCTTAAGTACAAAACCGCCGTATAAGATATCCGCTAGTTTTGCAACGGTCAAACTTGGCGTTTGTATGAAAGCAATGACAGCCGCCGAAACGATTCCTGCTGACAATGTTGGAATCGCCGACACCTTTTTCAAAGCCATGACTAGAACGATGACAAACGGAATCAAACTCAATATACTAATGTTCGTTTCCATTTCCAAGGCTTTGGTCATGGCTTCAACCTCCTCAACACGAGCCAGCTTGACATTCGGTGAAAGGAAGTAAAAGATGATAAGTGATATTAAAAAACCTGGAATCGTTGTCCACTGCATATTATTAATATGTTCAAATAATGGTACTCCAACCGTTCCCGAAGCAAGGTTGGTCGAGTCGGATAATGGAGACATTTTATCCCCAAGAAATGCACCTGAAATGATTGCACCGGCTGTAATTGCCAACGAAAAATCCATCGCCGCCGCCATACCTATGAAAGCAACTCCGATCGTGGCTGATGTTGTAAGTGAACTCCCGATACAGAGCCCAATTAGCGAACACACCAGAAATGTGACCGCATAGAAATATTCACCAGAAATCCAGTCAAACCCATAGTACATGATGGTAGGGATCGTCCCGCTTGCCATCCAGATCGAAATTAGCATTCCAATGAAAAAGAATATATAGATAGCTCCCATACCAGAAACTGCACCTTTGACGATAGCCGCCTCCATAATCGAAAATGGCAGCTTCTTGATCTTTCCATAAACAAATAGAAATAGGATAGCAGCTATTATTGGAATATGGGGGGCCAGTCCATAATGTATGATACCAATTGCAATGATTAAGAAAAGAACTGCCAAAACCCCGATTGCTTCAGGTAAGGAGAGTTTTAGCTTTGCATCTTCAAGACGCATGATGTATTTCCCCGCTTTCATGTTGTGTATTCTCTGAGGTAAGGATCTGACCTTTTCACTCCTCATAATTACTGAAACGCTTTTAAGCGCTAAAGTTACTAGCTAAATATAAAGGAGTTTCAGGAGATTGTCAAAGGAATAATAATCTATTTTAGTAGGATTCGATTCTTCATTTCCTTTTTATCACAAAACGAAAACCCATACTTCGCTTCGTATAGGTTCAGCCTAGTATACCCTAAGAAATAAGTCCTCTTCTTTGCTTAGCCCCCCAAAGAGCCTGTCTTTATCCAATACCGATGTCCCTACAACCCTTTCAGTATGTCGCAGTCCCACCTAAATGAACAGCAAACCGTTCCTAATCATCAGATAAATTGGCTTATTAACTTAGCGATTAATAAAAATTTTAATGTGTACAAACACTTCTTGTAAGTAAAAAAATGATTCCTGTACACCGAAGATTTAGACTTTTAATTTCATCAACTGCTGCATTCGAATGTGTAATTACACAAATCCTTTTATTATAATCTTATTTTGATTAATAGTGATTTTTGCAATTGATACTATTTGCGACGCATTTTCCTGGGCTTATACCTTTATTCAAACGCCACCCAAATCTTTTAAACTATCTATCTATTTTATTAATTTACCTTTACCTTTAACATAGCCTTAAATAAAAATGGCCAACATCTCCTCTTTTCAAAAAAAGGATAATGTTATACAATAAGTTTGTTAAGTATTTCACAAACTTCCGTTAAAAAGTATCCATCCAAGAAGGATGGATACTTAGAAGGCTACATTAACAAGGATATATAGATAGGTAATGTAATTAAAGATAGAATGGTACTAATTACAAATGAAGATGCTGTTTCAGTTGATAACGAATCAAATCTAGTTGAAATCATTGCTGCTACAGCAGATCCAGGAAATGATACTAGCAAAATAGCTTTAATTGTATCTGCATGATCAAGGCCAATTAGATGAGCGACCAGTATCATATATAATGGAATAGCCACAACTTTTAAAATGGAAATACCAAAAGCAATTGGTCGTAAGCTAATCTTACGGATACCCACGGTTACACCTACAGCAAATAATGCAACCCCAGATGTCACTGACCCAATTTGATCAAGCGCATTTTTTATGATATCCGGTGCCTGAAACCCTAATAGTGTTAATACAACAGCAAGTAAGGGAATACATGCAAGCGGTTCGCTAAGACCATGCAAAACGATACCCAAAATGTTTGTTTTTTCATCTTTAGATTTACCCAATCTGGATTGTCCGACCGTACCAACTATTGTTGCTAATGGATCCAGAAGGGCATTCACCACAATACCCGTAATTGCAATAGGTATAGCTATCTCTTGCGCCCCAAACAAACTGCCTAATACAGAAATCCCCATAAAAGCAAAGGCTGGCTGAGTTGCGTTTAATGAAAACATAGATGCTGCAGTCAAATCGTATTTAAACACCAAACGAGCCACTATTAAAAGGATAATGTAAAAGCCAATAACACCTATGGTCATAGTTAAGAAAAATGACCATTGATTAATTAAGGTTTGTTTTGAGGTTGTTGTGATCCCTATGAATAAGTGTGCAGGTAAAGCAAATTTTGTAACTAACGTATTAAGCCCTTTGGAGGATTCTGAATTAAAAATTTTAAAATAGCCACCCAAATAACCAATAATAATTGTAAAAAAGATTGGTATTAATGTTAAAAATATATTCCCAATATTCACTAGAGATGCACTTCTCTTTCCAAAAAATTGTCCAATTTAAAAGATTCTACTAAGGCTGACTTATACGGAGATTCCCCTAGAACGGATCCCCTTTCTTTTGTGACAACAATATAAACTGGCTTTATTTCCCATGAATAGTTTTGTACTCAGGCTTCCACATGGAATCTGTTATTGCTTTTTCAATATCTGTTATATCCGCTTTCGCAATTCCTTCTTCGATGGCTGTCTTTGCCACTTCAATGGCTACAGATTTAGAAACCTCTTGCAATTGTTTGATTGAAGGGAGTAAAGAAGCTCCATGCTTACTGCTATCCGATAATCTTGAAACAGCAGATGAGGCTGCTGCAAGCATGCCCTTAGAGATTTTTGTTGCTTCTGCGACAATTGCACCAAGTCCAAGTCCTGGGAAAATATATGCATTATTAGATTGTCCGATTGTATAAATCACGCCATTATAGTCAACATCATCAAACGGGCTTCCTGTCGCTATTAAGGCTTTACCTTGAGTCCACTTTATTAGGTCTTCAGGAACAGCTTCCGCTAAGGGAGTCGGATTTGACATCGGCATAATAATAGGATGTTCCACGTGCTTTGCCATTTCTTTTACAACTTCTTCTGAGAATGCCCCTGTTTGACCAGATGTGCCGATTAAGATGGTTGGTTTAACCTTTTTTATTACCTCTAATAATGGAATGATTCCGACTTCATTCCGATTCCATTCCTCGACTTCTTCAGCTTTCCGGCAATACGACTTTTGGAATTTCAAAACATCTGGAATGTCATCTATCAACAATCCACGATAATCGACGGCCCAAAAGTTACCATATGCCTCTTCTCTGGTAACGCCATCTAGGATCATGGCTTCAACCATTTGATCAGCATTACCGATTCCTGCTGCACCTGGACCAAAAACAACAACCCTTTGTTCCTTTAAAGGAACACCAGTTACTTGTAAGGCAGACATTACGGCGGCTAGTGTTACTGCACCTGTACCTTGTATATCATCATTAAAAGTGAGAATTTTGTCGCCATAATTATCGATTATATTTCGTGCATTTATATTTCCAAAGTCTTCCCAGTGAAGTAATGCCCTTGGGAAGAAGGCTTGAGACTTTTTAACAAATAAATCAATGAATTCGGTGTATTCATCACCGCGAACACGCCCAAACCTGTTACCAATATACAGTGGATCACTAATCAGGTTTTCATTGTCTGTCCCAACATCCAGGACAATAGGTAGCACCCTGCTTGGATCAATTCCCGCAGCTGCTGTGTAGACTGCCAATTTGCCAATGGCTATGTTAATTCCACCAACTCCCTGATCCCCGATTCCAAGAATACTTTCAGAATCTGTAACAACTATTAAATCGATATCATCAGATGAAAGGTCCAGGTTTTTAAATGCATCTTCCATTCCCTCCATATTATCAATAGAAAGGTATAGACCTCCTGGACGGTGATATTCTTGTGAGTACTGTTGAATAGCCTCTCCTACAGTAGGTGTGTAAATGATCGGCAGTATTTCACTTAGATGGTCTTTAAGTAGACGGTAAAACAGTACCACATTCCTATTAAATAAATCATATAACATTCCATTCTTCCGAATATTGCTAGGTTGAGTGGAGAATTGTTCATAAACTCTTTTTACTTGTTCCTCAAGAGTAAGCACCTGGGATGGTAGCAAGCCTACCAATCCTAGTTCATTTCTTTCTTCCTTAGTAAAAGCAACCCCTTTATTAATAAAAGGGTTTGACAGAACACCTTTTCCTCTTAAAGTTGTTTCCAAACCCTTTTTTGTCTTTTCATAAGCTGTCATAGACGTTCCCTCTTCCTAAAAATGTATATTTAAAAATGATCATTACCAGGCAATAGAGTATATTCTTCCCTGGGGAAGTGTAATTACTAAAAAAAAACTGTAAAAAGGAAAATAAATATACAGCACATAAAAACTTAAATATTTCCTCGTTACTGCTTATTTGTTCAATCTTGTGAAAAAATTTTTTAATAACTCAATCGCCAGTCTATATCTTAGTAGTCATTTACGGAGGACACTAGGTTATTTAACTAATTTTAGTATTATGTAATTAAAAAAAGTAAGCAGCCATTTGGCTGCTTACAGATAACGTTGAATAATATGGCTCTTGTCATCATTAAACTTGTGTTGGGATACTGGTCGGCCAACCGTTCCATAAATTACCTTAACATCAAGGACACCGATATCCTTCATAAATTTTAAATATTTCCTTACTGATACCCTGGATATACCCGCCACATTTACGACTTCCTCTGTTGAAAAAGGAGCTTTTTTTAATACCAGTATTACATTCCATATTATCTTTAAGGTATCTTGAGCTAATCCTTTCGGTAGTTCCTCTGGTAAGTGAATTTCTTCTTGATGCAAAATTCGATAATCCAATTCTTCTTGATTTAGCATATTTTTATCTTGAATAAAATCTGATTTGTTCCGATATGCTGATAAGGCCGCGTTAAAACGTTCAAATTCAAACGGCTTAATTAAATAATCAACAGCACCTAGTCTTAATGCTTTCTGAATCCTCTCAATGTCCGACGCAGCAGAAATGACAATAACATCTATCTCTTTTTCACTTTCTCGAATTTGTGAGAGTAAATCGAGTCCATTTTTCCCAGGCATGAAAATGTCTAATAGAACTAACCCTATTCTTTGATTTTCCAATACATTCAGAGCTTGATCCACTGAGGAACAGACAGCAGCTAATTCGTAGCCATCGACTTGATTCAAATAGCGCTTATTGAACTCTGCAACCATCGGGTCATCTTCTACGATCATTACCTTAATCATCCTACATCATCCTTGCTTTTGTATGGTATATAAACCACAAACGTTGTTTCTTGACCTTCTTTTGAACTAATATTGAGATCTCCGCCTAGCTTATCCAGGCTTGCCTTAACCAAATATAAACCAATCCCCCTGTCCTCTCCTTTTGTTGTATATCCTTTTAGAAGGATATGATTAAGATTGGCATCAGATATTCCCTTTCCAGTATCATGAACTTCAATAGTTAAAATATCATCTGCATAATCAAACTTTAATTCAATTCGTTTTACGGGCCTTTTTTCTACTGCTTCTATAGCATTGTCAATCAAATTTCCTATTATCGTAATTAGCTCATGAGTAATAGCTGCATTTTCTGGTTCTGGCAATTGAAAGTCAGAGGATAATGCCAGCTTAGCACCTGCTTCCCTGGCATAACTTAGTTTTCCAATTAAAAAACCGGCTAGTACTGGATCTTTAACGGTTTTGGTAATAAAGCCAATCTCGTTTTCTCTGTGGTCAACAAGATCACTAATATATGCTGCAAGCTGATCATAATAATGCATATGCACCATACCAAGTATTACATGAAGTTTGTTCATGAATTCGTGCGACTGGGCCCTTAACGATTCAGCATATAAGCGGACTCCAGTCAGCTGTTCCGCCAGCAGATGTATTTCTGTTTTATCACGAAATGTAGCCACGGCCCCTACGATTTCATCCTTCACAAATACTGGTACCCTATTCACTAGTAAGACACTATCTTTTAAACCCTGCTCTTTATCTAATTCGACTTTTCCAGTCTCTAGGATTCTATCCAGGTTTGAGTCAGGCATATAACTAGTTACCTTTTTACCCGTTGGATTTTCATTAATACCCGCTTTTTTAAATATCTTTAAAGCTGCTTTGTTTACGAGGGTAATGGTTGAACTCTGATCTACCGCTATGATTCCCTCCCGAACTGATTGTAAAATGGCATTTCGCTCTTTTAAAACCTTCGCAATAGCAAAAGGTTCCAGCCCAAATAATATTTTCTTTATATACCTTGCCAACAGTATTGCGCCGGCAATTCCGGTTAATATTCCAAAAACTGTTCCTACATAAATATTAAAACGGCTTTTTAAAACAGCATCATTAACTTTTTGAAGAGAAATACCGACCACCACGGCTCCAATTTGATTATCCTCTGAATCATAAACAGGGGTAAAAGAACGCAAAGATCTGCCTAAAGTTCCTTTGGAAATAGAAATGTGCTCTCTACCTCTTAATACATCTTTCTCATCCCCTCCAACAAATTTTTTTCCTATTTTACTTGGATCGGGGTGAGTTTTCCGGATTCCATTATTATCGATTATTACTACAAATTCTACATCTGTCGATTTTTTTATCCTATTGGTAAATTGCTGAACTTCCTGATTTTTCTCATTTCCACTTAACGCTTCAATTACAAGCGGCGTTTGTGCTGCCATACGTGCTACATTTACTGCTTTTTCAGTCTGGCTCTTTTCTATAGTATCCGCAACTGTTTGGCTAATAAGAATATCTGTAATGAATAATGAAAGGGCTACTACCCCACACACCAGTATCATAATAGTAAACTGTAGACTCCATTTCCCTTTTTTCACTTCTACACACCTCTTTGGTCTAAAAACTCTATTCTTTAAGGAAGATACTTTTATGTTAAGTATGTTCATTTTGCTTACATCACACAATTCTTCGGTACTTTATCAAGTTCCAAAAAGGTAGCCAATTGATTTAAATCATTGTGATAAGATATATATAACCTAACCATTTGCCAATGGTATCCTTAAAAATACTGATTCATCTGCAATATTTTCCTAATATCAGACTATACCTTCGTAGGCTTGGATATAAATATTCAAAATCTTACTAGCACCGTCATTAATCTCCTTTCATATATTAACCCCTACATACCTCGGTAGTTCAATATAAGTTAATTTGCTATACTCCTCCTGCACCACGGTTAAAGCCACAAGTTTTCTATAAGTATTATGCAGTTCACAAGAAATTTAGCGGAATATTCCATCAATTCTCACAATTCTCAAAGTTACTACGATTTTCTTATTTAACCTTTCCAATTAGTTACTAATTAATTTTCAAAAATACAGCTGTCTAACATCTTATATCTCCCTGTTTCCGTTTATCTAAAATCGACATGTTTAAAACAGAGGGTAATGATTAAAATACCCGCAATTTCAACAGATTTCAAATCAACAAAGTATTAAGAAAGTACTCAAGGCTTAAATTTAGTCATCAATAGTGTAAAATGTCCTTAACATAGATAAGATTATTTAATTACTAGAGATATGTTAATGATTATGAAATAAGGTTCAGTAATCGTAGACATCAGTGCGGATGTAGACGGGGCAATTGAAACCTATAAATCGAAAATACATGCAAATCCTACAGATGTATTTATAACATCAGTCTTTATTGTTTATATTACTTTTATCTGGAATCTGTTATTTTTGATTACAAAAAAAGCTTGCAGATTTAGACCCTAAAAGGGACCTTATTCTACAAGCTGAACAACCTCTACTATCCGAAGTTTTTCAGTTAAACTATTGGTTAAAATGATATACATCTCAAATGTCAGGGGTTTCTGATCCAATGTACCAAGCTGATACTCCGCCTAAGTGATTTTGTTTTAACAGGTTTAGTAGAAGCCCGATTGATTTTTTATCTTCTATCCAAACTTGATGCTTTTTCCCATTAAAAGAATATTCCACATAGTTTTGTAAGGTCTTTTCATGCTCCAGATAGTGAAAAAAGCCCGTGTATATAACACGGGCTTCTCCATTATTTCAAATCCATTGGATTATATAATTCCACGTCAGGATTTTTATCTTGGAACCAACGAAGTGCAAACTCATTTTCAAATAAGAATGCATATTTATCAAACCGGTCTTTAACAAGGATGCTTCTTGAGCTATGAAGATTTTCATCAAGCTTTTCATCCTCAGCCCAGCGTGTAATCTTGCTGCCCATGCGCTCCATCACGACTTCAACATTGTACTCGTTCCTCATTCGATGCTCGAATACCTCGAATTGAAGTTGCCCAACCGCACCAAGCAGATATTCTTCCATCCGAACCGTTTTGAAGAGCTGAATTGCCCCTTCTTGTACAAGTTGGTTAATTCCTTTATGGAAATGTTTCTGTTTCATGACGTTTTTAGCTGTTACCCTCATGAATAGTTCCGGTGTAAACTGAGGCAGCTTTTCAAACTGAAACAAGTCTTTGCTTGTTGTAATCGTATCGCCAATTTGGTAGTTACCGGTATCATATAAACCGATGATATCTCCGCTTACCGCTTCATTAACGGTGTTCCGATCATCAGCCATGAATTGGGTAGAAGAAGAAAGGTTGATCGGTTTCCCTGTCCTGCTTAAGTTGACGCTCATTCCACGCTCGAATTTACCGGAGCAAATGCGAAGGAAAGCGATCCGGTCACGGTGTTTTGGGTTCATATTCGCCTGGATCTTGAAAATGAAACCAGAAAAATCATTACTGATAGGGTCCATTTCACCTGACGTTGTCATCCGTGCTTGTGGAGCTGGTGCAAATTTCAGATAGGCATCCAAAAACGTCTGAACACCGAATGTCGTTAAAGCACTACCGAAAAATACGGGACTAAGTTTTCCATTCGCAATGTTTTCTTCAGAGAATTGATTGCCCGCTTCCGTCAACAGCATGATTTCTTCCAAAGTTTGCTCATATAACTGGGAATCCTTAAGTTTATGATCCACTTCGAGTTCACCTTCATCATTCAACGGAAGGAAACGCTCTTCACCTTCAGTTTTGAACTGTTCAATTCGATTATTGAACCTGTCGTATATGCCCACGAAGTCTTTTCCCATCCCAATCGGCCAGTTCATTGGATATGTTTCTATACCTAATACCTCTTCGAGTTCGGCAAGCAATTCTAGCGGCGTTTTACCTTGTCGGTCCATTTTATTAATAAAAGTGAAAATCGGGATACCCCTCATCCGGCATACTTTGAATAATTTAACCGTCTGATCCTCGATACCTTTTGCCGAATCGATGATCATCACGGCACTATCAACAGCCATCAGTGTACGATATGTGTCTTCACTGAAATCTTGGTGACCTGGTGTATCGAGAATATTGACACGGAAATCATCATAATCGAATTGCATGACTGAAGATGTAACGGAAATTCCCCGTTGCTTTTCAATCTCCATCCAGTCACTGGTTGCATACTTCCCTGTTTTTCTAGCTTTAACTGTTCCGGCATCGCGGATTGCGCCACCAAACAGCAATAATTTTTCTGTCAAAGTCGTTTTCCCGGCATCCGGGTGAGAGATGATTGCGAAGGTCCGTCGGGATTGAACCTCGTCTTTTAAAGTAGTCATAAAATGTTCCTTTCATTATTGGAGTCATCAAAAAAAAATTTATATGAGGTTTACTGTATTTTTTACATTGGAATGGCAACCTTTCTTTGTATGCATAAATCCTGATCATACACAATATATGTAAGAAGAAATATATCATAAGGCTTAAGCCTTGGCTACTCGGCATTCATTTCAATCAACCTTACTATTTTAACACGATATGAAGGAAAGATGTAGAGGTGAATGAATCACGATAAGAGGATTTATTCAAACGGCAAAACAAAAGACGCTTAATCAGCGCCCCTTATCTAATTCATATGGTTACCGTTCATTTATTCATGGTTTAACTTATTTACCTTGCAGTTTTAATCGCTTTTTGATTCCGCTTGTTTTTCCAGCGTTTTTTTACTTCTTTGAATATGATGGGAGCAGCAAAAATGAGGGCCCTTTTTAATAATTTCTTCATTTTTCATCAGTCCTTTCTTTCTTATCCTATACCCGATTATTTTCGTGAAAAACTTTAACGCCAAATTGTTTTCCTGATTTCAACTGTAAAGGCTTTTCCCTCATGGACATCGCAACCACCATCAAATTTCATTCCAGGAAAATCCTGCGCGACAATAAAGTTATACTTCCCCATATAAAACCTTCCTAATATTATTTTCCCAAAATGGGAATGTATAATTTACTTCCATTTGTTTTATCCTTTATAAAGATGGGTATATACTAAAAAACTGGAAATAATTCCAGAGGTTAGTGGGTTAATATTTCCTGTGGGCATTCACATATTATCAAGCATCTTCGTATGATAATTTTAACTTGAATGAGGGTGCTGGATAATGTGTGAAATTGACTTTACCGTCCAGGTAAAATCATCACCATTAATATTTTTTAACTTTTTAGGAGGATTCATCGAATGACAGTAACAGGTAAAGTAAAATGGTTCAATAGTGACAAAGGATTTGGATTCATCGAAGTACCAAACGAAGATGATGTTTTCGTTCATTTTTCCGCCATTCAAGGAGAAGGTTTCAAGAGCCTTGATGAAGGTCAAGAGGTTGAATTTGAGATCGAAGAAGGAAACCGCGGACCTCAAGCTAAAAACGTCGTAAAACTCTAAAGCATAGATACAAAAACATATTGGATATGCAATGCAAAAGGATGCCACCCATATTGGGCGGCATCCTTTCCTTTATCCATTTGATCCATCATGACATATTCACGTTAAAATGATCCAAAATGAAACCGGGAACATGTTCGCCGGAAAAACTCTTGATGTCCACATCTCTGCTTTCTTTATAATAAAAGGCAGCTGAATACTCTCCTCCCCAATCGATTTGGGCATTATCAATGGCCGTCCCGATTTCCGAAGCGGTCTTAATTTTCAAGCGATTTGGCTGTTGTTCAATCTGCTGTGCAAGTTCACTTTCAGAATTCGAATGATAAATTTTCGAATCGGTCTTCGCAACCAGGATATAAGAGATATCATCAGCCATTAACCGCGCTTTTTCCGATTGTCCGGTACTTTCCAGCCATTTTGAAAACTGAGTATATGAAGAGTCCCAATTCATATAAATGGATTTGTTATTATTCAAAAGAATATCGATGGAAGCATAATCACCAAAAGAAGATGTCATTTGGGCGAACGATTGATTATTCAGATCCTCCGACAATGCCTGCACGGCAGCTTCCAGCTGTTGACCGTCCGTGATCGTTATTGATTTGTCCACTTGCCCGCTCGCCGTTATCTTGATTTTAGAAACGTCTTCATCGGAAACATTCAATAACTCATTAACCATTTTTTTATATTCATTCGACTCATAAATTTTCGCCAATAGCGGCATGTATGAGTCGTAATTTTGCAAATGATACTCTCTTGCTAACCGTTTTCCATTATTAAGTTCATACATCAGAAAAACGGATTGTCCATCATTCAATTCACCAATGGAAACCTTTTTACCCTTTTCGATAATTTCCTGATGCAATAACCTTATCGCTTCTATATTTTCCTTCTCTTTAAGATAATTGGAAGCATTATCCGACGTTTCATCATCTTCAAAAAATAAAGGAGAATTGCCAATATAAATTTGGCTAATCATCTTTTCATCAGGAATCTTGGACTTATACTGAAGGGGATCTATTTTTATAATGAGTGCCAGTACAATGATAGCCACTATAAATGCTACATAACCTTTCAGGTTGACCCGTATTCGCCAAGTCTTTTGCAGGACAATTTCCCCTAAATAATATCCGAACAATGAACCGACGGTATACCCGAAGAAAATCCACCCAGGTTCGCCTGTCGTTTCGCTAAAATAAAGCCCTGTAAACAGCATCAAGCATAATGTCAGGCCGAATTTAAATAATGGCTTAATCTTCGGGTAAGCAAATGCCTGCGTTACATGCTCCAGCTTTCTCCTCTCATAGAGAAAAAGAGAGCTGATCAGAAAAAGAAAGGTTAATATACTATAAATTAATGTATTAATAGAGAAAAAAGTGAGTTTTTCCATCTCAGTTGCTGCTAATAATGGAGAGATGCCATTCATATTGGCACTTAGATAATAATCTGCAGAAAATCCTGCGATCAAAAACTTCACATTGGCGGTAAACAAAACAAAAAGCCCCACAGGCAAAGCAAGAAAAATATAGGTCAGCAATCCTTGAAAGGCTGATAATCCTGTCACCATTCCAATTAAAACGGCAACAGAAAAGATCAAAGCTTCCAAAATAAATGTAGTCCCCATCCAAGACCATATATCCGTCATGGTATATAGCCTTTCTATATCAATTGCAGAGTGGAATAATATCAATATTGAACCTGTAAGTAAAATCGGCAAACCCATGAAGCCAATTCCCGTCCCAATCATATGAACGTAGATGCTGCGTCTAGTAATCGGTAAACTATGAATAAAGTCTGAGGCTTGTTTCATTTGTAAAAACCGAAAAAGGAAAATGGCAAGTAATACTGGAATAACGATGACCAAGACAAACTGTATCATCTGCTGACAGGAAAAAAGGTTTTCGAATTCCACATATTCATTGTTCTCTTTCAAGATAATCGCTAACATTTTCAGAGGCAGTGCAAATATGAGGCCGACGAGATACAGGAAACCAATCCAGCCAGTGCTTCTGAAAATATAGATAATCAGTTCTCTATTAAACCAGGTTATTCTGGATGACATAACCGATATCCCCCATTTCATAAATGAATATCTCCTCTAGAGTAAGGGGGAGAATATCTAATATATCTGGCTGAAACTGATTAAAGTGCGATTTAATCATGGATTCTTCACCTTTAACGATGCAAACGATAACGCTGCCGCGCCTTTCCTTGTTAAGAATTTGAATTCCGCGGTATAAACCGTGGGGAATTTTATGTTTAAAGGCAATTTGCACTTTGTGTACATCCGCTTTTAAGTCATTCAAATCCTTTTGGATAACAAGCTCACCTCTATGCAAAATCCCTACATGATCTGCTAAATCTTCAATTTCCCGAAGATTATGGGATGATAGTAAAATCGTCATATCCCTTTCCGATACATCCTGAATCAACAACTGTCTCACATTTTTACGCATGACCGGATCTAATCCATCAAACGGTTCATCCAAGATGAGAACTTCCGGCATCGTCGAGAGTGCGAGCCAAAAGGCAACCTGTCTCTGCATTCCCTTCGATAGTTTATGTATTTTATTTTGGACGGGTATCGGGAATACTTCTTGTAATTGAAAAAACCGTTCTTGATTCCATTCACTATAAATATGGCTATAAAAACCTGCCATTTGCATGATTGTATAGTTAGCCAGGAAATAAGGCGTATCAGGGAGGAAGAAACAACGATTTTTCACTTCACGGTTTTCAAACACATATGATCCATCAATAAGAACTTTACCTGCATCCTGTATCAAATTGCCTGAAAGCATTTTTAATAGAGTCGTTTTCCCCGCCCCATTTGAACCTAATAACCCGAATATGGAGCCTTTTTGTATGACCAAGGTGACGTTTTTGATTGCTTCTTTTCCTTCATATAATTTACTCACCTGTTTTATTTGAATCATGAATCTCCCCCCTTTGCCAATGGTCTGATTTGCTTTATTATTCTATAAATTTCATGTTTATCAATTCCTATATACAGAGCTTCAGCGAGTACCTTTGAAAGCTCGTTTCTGACCTCTTCTTCTTTCAATGAATTTTTCAAGGATTTAGGAGGTGCCACGAAATTCCCTTTGCCTGGTAATGTATATATAAACCCGTCAGATTCAAGTTGCTTGTAAGCTTTCTGGATTGTATTTGGATTGATGGTCAATTCCTGAGCCAATATTCGTATGGATGGGAGCTGATTATGTTCCTGTAAAACTTCATTGATCATTAGTTCCTTTAACTTATCCATCAATTGCTCATATATCGGCTTTCCACTTTGAACATCCAACTCAAACATCATTATCCCTCCTTGCAAATGGGTGTATTACATCTCCTAATACAGTACATTATAAAACAATATCTTCCAATTTAAAACCAATTTAATACCATTTTTAAACAATACTCTCCATAAACTCGCTTTCATTTTGTTTAACAAGACTTACAGTAGGGAACTAATTATAGTAAGAATAAACAAAGGAGTTGTTTTCATTGAAACCATTATATACAGCTACAGTTACCGTACACGGTGGTCGGGAGGGACATGTTAAATCAGAGGACGGGATTCTGGATTTCGATGTGAGGTCACCGAAGGAATTAGGTGGTTCCGGTGAGCGCGCTACAAACCCTGAACAGCTATTCGCAGCCGGTTACGCGGCATGTTTTGACAGTGCCTTGAATCTTGTTCTTCAAAAAGAAAAGAAAAAGGTCGATACTTCCGTGACGGCAAATGTAACGATCGGTAAAGATGAGGAAGACGGCGGTTTTAAATTGGCTGTAAGGTTGGATGTTTCGATTCCCGACCTAAGCAGGGAAGAAGCCCAAGACTTCGCCAAAAAAGCACACATGACCTGCCCCTATTCAAAAGCAACTCGCGGGAACGTCGATGTCACCTTGATTTTGGTATAAAGTTTATGCAAGGGAATGGATACGGCATTAAGGCCGGCTCCATTCCTTTTTCTTATTTCTCTTCTTCCAAGCCCCTCAATTTCAAAAGAAAGCCCAGACCTATTACCGCCATGATGATCAATGACCCTAATGCCATTCGGCTCGCCAATGTACCGAGGTCATGGAATACCAACGTTATCGTTCCATATAATAGCGGACCGATTATTGAAGAGACTTTTCCAGAGAATGCAAATAGTCCAAAAAATTGCCCCCTCTTCTCATCCGGGGTCAATTCAATGATATATGTCCGTGATGTCACCCACATCGAACCTAGCGAAATGCCGAACATACTCCCTGCGACCCAGAACCAAAGAGCGGTTTGTGCAAAGACCGCTATAAATAAAGCGACCAAGAGCAGAACTCCCACATATGTCACAGCTAGCCGCGGTCCCTTCGACTGCGTGATGTATCCAAACAGAAACGATCCGGCTATACTCGATACTGTCGATACTAAGTAAAGCAAAATGAATCCGCTTGAGGAAAATCCAACAACAGTCTTGGCATATACGGCCATCATGCCGATAGTAGTCGCAATTGCATCATTTAAAAAGAAATAAGCAATCATGAAGGTAAAAACCGATCGATAGGATTGCATCTCTTTAAATGTTGATTTAATTTCCTTATAACCGGATAAAAAAGGTTGTTTCGCTTTTTGCTGTTTTGGAGACTCTTTTAAAAAAAAGAATAAGGGAAGGGAAAAAACCAGAAATAAAATGGCTGTGGGAATAAAGGCTTCATGTGAACTCCCTTTACTTATGAATGGATAGATTGACAGGCCCACTAACGTTCCAAGGTAGCCTACCGCCACGCCAAATCCTGATATAAGCGGCAATTGCTGTTTCGTGCCTAAATCACTCATCATCGTATCATAGAAAACAAGACTCGAATGATAGAAAAACTTTGCTATCACAAATAAAAGAATGACGATCGCTAAGGAAATTGGAATGCCCAGAAGCTTTCCATCGAATGGCGCCCCTCCAAATACCCCCATTAAAAATGTACATACAACAGAAATGAGTGTGAAAATAATAATGTATTTTTTCATTTTTCCCGTTCGATCGATCATGACACCGAACAGCGGGGAAAACAAAACAAGAAACATACTGGCAATCGCATTTGCGTAAGATATGAAGGTACTGGCAATTTGGTCAAGAACGGCATTTTCCCCAATTTGTTCCTGGAGGAAGAATGGAAAGAAAATCGTATTGATATTAGAAGAAAAAATCGTATTGGCAAAATCGTAAAACGCCCAAGAGAGAATGGGCAGGGAAAAATATAAACCAAAATTCCCCTTCCATTTTTTAGACTTCGGTTTCACCTGCAATTCCATCTGCTTTCCCTCCTTATTGATACTTAAATTATATGTATTCCATACCTTTCCAATAAATCCTTTAAGTCGGGATTATAACATTGTGTAAAACATGATTTTTTCCCGCCTAACATGTAAAATTATGAAAGGAGGCTGTCCTGCTAACTTCTTTATCTTCTTTTAAGTTTGGGTAAAGGATATCAAAGAGTTTTAATTAATGTGCCTAATAGGAGTGTGAAAGATGATTGCATTTTTTCTTATTATCTTGATAACCATACTTGTCCTGTTCGCTATCTATTCTAAAAGATCCAAGAGTGATTTCCCTGAGAGCTTCATAACGCAGCATTCCCCCCTTAAAATTGGACATCGCGGTGCATCTGGATATTGCCCCGAGAATACAATGGCATCTTATAATAAAGCAATTGAATTGGGAGCAGATTTCCTTGAAGTGGATATCAATCTTAGTAAAGATGATGTACTTGTGGTTCTTCATGATCCCACTCTGGATCGAACCACGAACGGCAAAGGGAACATCCGTGATTACACGGCTGCCGAATTAAAGGAACTTGATGCAGGAAGCTGGTATCATTCTCGCTATAAAAACGAAAAGATTCCTTTACTAAGTGAGGTATTGGAGAATTTCGGGTCTGAAGTTGGAATCTTAATCGAATTAAAACATCCATCTTCTTATCCCGGCATTGAACAGAAACTTGCAGAAGAATTAGGAAAATTCCAAGAATATTCAACCAGTAAAAGTAGGATAATGGTTCATTCGTTCGATATGGAATCCATGAAAAGGTTTCATCAATTAATGCCGGATATACCAGTGGGCGTTTTGATAAAACGGCGGATTAATGACCAAAAATTAAAAGAGATTGCCGAGTTTGCATCATTTTTAAATCCAAAGCAAACGATTTTGAGTACGAAGCTGCAAATGCAAATCCAAAAGCATGGGATGAAAGTATATACATGGACCGTCAACAATAAAAAACAAATACGCATGTTCAAAAAGATGCAGTTGGATGGTATCATTTCCGATTTTCCTGATTATTTTTCGGATTGAAACTTTGAAAAAACAATCCGCCAATGCGGATTGTTTTTTTAATAACATTGAAATGATTGTATCTCATGCGCGTCCGTTCCATAATAAGCCCATCGCTGTTGACTTCGTCTCCATCGATACCCCGCCACTGAATTATAGCCGACATATGTGGGGTAAAACCAAAATGAACGGCCATTTTAAGCCAAACATTCGTATTTTGGTATAAACACCCTTTCATTGAACCAGCGTCATAAGCCTTAAACATTCCATCTTGAAGTTGTGGAATAAATAAAGGCGGAGCTATATGTGGCGGGCCTCCTCCGTGCGGCGGCCGTGGCGGCGGCTGGCCCCCCTCCGTAGGATGGACCAGGCGGTCCAGGCGGAGTTCTTTCATCCTTTTGCCGATTTTCAAATGGATATAGCGCTGCCGGGAAATCATTATTCATGTTTGGGTGATATGCATTTTGAAATTATTTTCAGTACCATTATTGTGGTTCTTTTGATTGAATGAATCGTAGGGTTTCATACCTTTTCACCTCATAATTGAACTTCCTTTTATCCGTATGTAGACGAATGACCATTTGTGCAACCTCTTAAATACTCGAATCTGGTTTCTACTTGACCTTTAACGTCAAATTAATTCACCAGAAAATATTCCCTGTTTATTTTTTGAAAATATCCCTATATTTTTTAGCTTTCTTGTACTAGAATTTGATATAGTGTTCTTAATGATTTAAACTCAATAAGGTCAAAAGTCATTTCAGGCCCTAAATCATTTTTGGAGGCCAAATTTTCTTATCTTAGAAATCTTAGAAAAAACGAGGGATTCCTATGTGGGAATTATTATTAGAATTCGATTATCAGACCGTTCGCCATGCGGTATGGGCAGGTTACTTATTTACCTTTGTCTTTCCACTGGCTGCGTTTTACTTCTTAAATAAAAAGCAATCGCTCTTGAACGACAAATATCAAGCTTCCGTTCATACAGATAAAAGTAAATCCCCTGTTCATGCAGGCAGCATTTTTGACTGGCGCGGTGCACAGCGCTTTTTCACATTTATCCGGCAAAAGGATTCACCAGATGATTCCGATGAGCCAAGCCTCCTTTTCGTTGTTTAACCACTAACAATTCGAGGAGGAAATTATATTGAAGAAGAAAAACATGTTTCTAATTGCCGTCCTATTTCTGGCAACGACCCTTTTAACAGGATGCTCAGCAGCTACGAGCGGTCCATTTCATACTGCATTGGTTAACCCCATGACAAAAATGCTAGAATTTAATGCTGATTTATTTAATGGCAACTATGGATTAAGCATCATCATGATGACATTTTTGATTCGCCTTGTCTTGCTTCCACTGACAGCCAAGCAATATAAAACACAGCTTAGCATGAAAACGAAGATGAATGGGCTGAAACCGGAAATGTCTGCAATCCAGCAGAAAATCAAAGAGACGAAAGATCCGGCTAAACAAAAAGCCCTTCAACAGGAAATGATGCAGCTTTACCAAAAACATGGAGTCAATCCGCTAAACATGGGCTGTCTGCCGCTTTTAATTCAAATGCCGATTCTAATGGGCTTTTATTATGCGATTCAAGGTTCCCATGAAATTGCGACCCATAGTTTCCTTTGGTACAGCCTTGGCCAGCCGGATATTGCCATGGCAATTATCGCTGGTGTCATCTATTACTTCCAATCGGTCATTTCCATGAGACAAATGCCGGAAGAACAGCAGAAACAAATGAAGATGATGAGTCTGCTCTCACCAGCAATGATTTTATTCATTTCTTTCTCCGCTCCTGCTGCATTGCCACTGTATTGGTCAATCGGAGGTTTATTCATGATTGTTCAGTCAATCGTACTTCAGCGGGTATATAAAAAGGACCATGCCACTGTCCCTGCTGCGAATGAAACAGTTATGAAAAAAAGCTAATCCATTTGGATTAGCTTTTTTTCTTACAGTTACTTTCCACTTCACTGAAATTTCGCGCGTAATTGCTTGCCTTGATGGACAGTGAAGGGATTTTCAGGGCGAAATGCACTTTGTTTTATTTCTTCGGCAATGGATTTGTTGAAACCTTTTCGAAAAACCTCTCTACATATTCGAAATCCGTGTAAAAGAACAATAATAGGTCACCCGGTTGTGATGTTTCCCAGGCTTTTACGAATGCGTCCAATTCATTAGGTTCGATGAATGTCCGATCTTTATGTAACCCAGCTTCTACGGCAGCTTCCTGAAGCAGCCCGGCTACTTCGAACGGTTCCCTTCCCCGCAAATCATCGTCTTCTTTAATGATGAACAGATCAGAATTCATAGCCGCCACCTTGGAGAGCCTGATAAGCTCTTCATCAATACGGTCACCCGGTCCTGCCAAAACAGTGATAAGCCGATTTTTGTTATAGGCACTGACTGTTTCGAATATGGCCTTCAATCCTGCTTCATTATGGGCATAGTCGATGATGATCGTACGCTCTTTCAACTTTTTTAAATTGAAACGTCCTTTGGACAAATTTGTATCAGGCATAAATGTAGCAGCCTTCCTTCTTAGTTCTTCCATGGAAATGCCTTGTGTTTCGGCTGCGGCTAACGCCTGAAGTAAATTGGCGATATTATGACGTGCCATGCCGGAAATCGTTATTGGAATTATAGTGCAATCCATAAATTGATGGATGACACCATCAGATGAATGACAAATCACGCCTTGTTCATTGACGTACCAAACTTTACATCCCCCATTTATCGCAGCCTTCACGTGAGGCTGGGTGGCATCAGTAGAGGTATAAATGACTTCCCCATCTGTATAAGCGTTCATGGCAGCTACATTCGGATCATCTGCATTCAGCACACAATAGCCTGTTTTCATTACGACTTCGGCTACCAGCCTCTTTAATTTTATGAGATCATCCAATGTATCGATTCCATCACGGCCGAGGTGATCCTCACTTACATTGGTAATGATCCCCACATCACATTTACGAAAAGCCAGACCTTCACGCAGAATCCCACCCCGGGCCGTTTCCAATACGGCTACATCAACTTCAGGATGGGCCAATACCATTCTTGCACTGATCGGGCCACTGCAGTCACCTATATTCAATACCTCATCTCCGATATATACTCCATCAGAATTTGTCATACCCACCTTTGTTTTTTCATTAGTAAGAAAATAATGAACCAACCGGGTCGTTGTTGTCTTTCCATTTGTACCGGTCACTGCGATGATCGGTATAGCCGCCTCTTCCCGGGTCGGAAATAAATAATCGACAATGGCCTTGCCTACATCCCTTTTTTTCCCTTCACTCGGATAATGATGCATTCGAATTCCCGGTGCAGCATTCACTTCAATAATCGCAGTCTTTGAATGTTCGATTGGTTTTGATATATCCTCACAGATAAAATCTATTCCGGCTATATCCAAACCGATCGCTTTCGCGGCAGCTACAGTCATATTCTTAATGGTGGGATGAACCTGGTCCGTTACATCGATTGCCTTTCCACCAGTCGAAAGATTTGCATTGCCCACAACTTGAACCAATTCCCCTTGATTCGGAATGGTATCGAGCGTCCGATTCGATTTTTCCAAGTAACACGTCACGGTATGTGTAAGTGGGATTTTGGACATCGGCTTTTCATGACCTTCTCCCCGCAAATCATTACTATTTTCCTTTTCTATCAAACTGCGTATCGATTCCTTACCGTTGCCAATAACATAGGGAGGAAGCCTCAAACTAGCGGCGATAAGTTCTCCGTTAACTATCAGTAACCGATAATCATGTCCTTCAATATGCCGTTCGACAATGTACTTCTCCACATGCGACTCCAAACAATTGATTACATTGAATAGTTCATCCTTATTTTTGATATGGGTGATGACACCCTGCCCCTGTCTCCCATTATACGGTTTTATGACCAGTGGAAAACCCAGCCTGTCCGCCGAGGCAAAGATTTCTTCAATGGAATGGGCAACTTCCCCTTCAGGTACAGGGAGACCACATCCTCTTAAAATTGATTTGGTCAATGATTTGTCACATGAATTCTCAACGGCAATATTCGAAGTCTGGCTAGAAATTGTCGCCTGTACATACTTCTGCCTTGTACCGGTTCCTAAACGTAGTAAGCTTTCATCACCCATTCGCTCGACAGGGATACCTTTTGCTTGTGCTGCCCTAAAAATGGCTTCGGTACTTGGCCCCAGTTTATTTTTATAATATAACTGCTCTATTTGTTTTACATAAGATTGTACATTTATAAATTTTTCACCATTCAGGATGGCTTCCACGATATCTTTTGCTGCTAAAAAAGCTTGAAGACCTGAGTGAGGCTCCTGATAGTCATAGGTAACATAATAAAAACCCTTCTTTTCCATCATTATCGTTTTACCACGAATGGCTTCGATTCCGGCCAAATTTTGAAGCTCAATCGTTATATGCTCCAATATATGTCCCATCCATGTTCCTTTTCTCAGCCTTTCTGCGAAACCGCCTCGATACCCTTTTGAACATGTATGGCTTCCCAAGTTCGGGAGCGCCTTTAACAATTTTTCATTGAATCCAGGTATTGAATCAGATGGTTTCTGTTCCAGTTCCCCTATATCCAGTTCAATGCAAATCGTAGGTGTATAAGCAAAATAATTAGGTCCTTTTAAATAACGGACTCGATTGATCATCATTGTTGGATCCCCTTTTTCATCAACAATTTCCTGGTAAGCAGGTCAAAGCGGTATCCCCTGGTTAGTGCATGAAGGTTAAATCCCGAAAGAGTCAACTCTTCACTGCCATTATCAGAAGTTGTGATATTGATATAATCACTGGAGCTGCCATCAAGAACCAATACTTGATGTTGGCCAACTACTTCAAAAAGTCCGTCTTTAACTAAAATTGCTGTATTTTCATCAATGCCAATACCCATAATTTCTCTATTGCCTGCTATCGCACTTAACAGACGGTCAAAGCGACCACGTTGGGAAAAATGTTGATCGATTATCAGGCCGTCCAGGAAGCCGAAACCTACCCCAATTTCAACCTTTAACTTATTGTCATTCAGCATCGTGTCAGCAGCAACGATCATATGCTTACCTAAAATGGAAGCGCCAGCACTTGTCCCTGCTATCACCATTCCTTTATGCCAAGCTTTAGAAAGGGCATCGTGGAATTTGGTTTTTCCAATCACTTCAGACAATCGGCCTTGGTTTCCCCCTGAAATGAAGATAGCTGAAAAAGATGTCAGCTGTTCACAAATTGCCGGATCGTCTGCATCCTGCCTTGAATCTAGCTTGATCACTTCCACCCTGTCCACGCCTAATTCCCTGAAAACCTTTATATACTCTGTACTCACTTCCTCAGGAATTTCACTCGCTGTAGGCAATATTCCTATTCCGCCATCACTATGGGTTGCAAGCTCGACAAATTTATTTAATACTTCACCTTCAAGGCACTTATCCTCTGCCCCGCCAATGATAAGTAATTCACCACAATTCATTAATCATACTCACCTTTACAAATGGATTAACATCATGAAATTGCTCTAAACAAAACACATAATGACTAGTATGGCAACTTCTTTCAGTCTTCATTCATAAAAATGGTAAACTGCAGAATTTTGTTTAACTTAATGAAAAAAGAGGAAAAGTAATAGAGTAAAAAAATAAAAGGAGTGTGTAAAAATGAGCCAAAACCAAATAAAAGAAAAAGTATTGAACATCATCCGTGATTATAAAATAGGAGTTTTATCTACAGTTGAAAACAACAAACCACATTCACGCTATATGACATTTTTTAACGATGAATTAACTTTATACACACCAACGAGCGGAAAGACGGAAAAAATTGATGAAATTGAAAAGAATCCTAATGTTCATATCCTGATCGGCTATGATAATGAGGGATTAGGCGATTCTTACCTGGAAATCTCAGGTACCTCGAAAATAAACGATTCGCAGGAACTGAAAGATAAATTATGGAATGAATCATTTGAAGATTGGTTCGAAGGTCCGAAAGATCCAAATTATATACTCCTGCAGATTAAGCCGGAAAGCATCCGGTTGATGAATAACAATGGTGAACCTCCACAAGAATTATCATTATAAATTATTATTTGTCATTCACGAGTAAATTTACCAAATTCACGAGTATTATGCTAAACTCACGACTATAATAAAAATATTGCTAAAAAACCATTAAAAGCCCGCACTCATATAATATGAGTGCGGGCTTTTTTAACATTTACACCAACTCTGATTGGATATAATGTAAAATCAGATTGGCTGTATGTTTTAATGAAGAGACATGTGTCCGCTCGAAGGCATGTGAAGCATCGATCCCAGGTCCGATCAGACCATGTACGACATCATATCCTGCCCGGATCGCAGCGGAAGCGTCCGATCCATAATATGGATAAATATCGACACGGTAGTCGACAGCATTTGCTTGGGCAAGTGAGACTAGATGCTGACGTAATTTATAATGATAAGGACCTGAAGAGTCTTTTGCGCAAATGGAAACGCTGAATTCATCCGTCGATTGTCCATCACCAATCGCGCCCATATCGACAGCTAGATATTCGACTGTGTTCTCAGGGATATTGGAATTACCGCCATAGCCAATTTCTTCATTGTTTGAAATCAGGAAATGGGTCGTATATGCCAATTTTATCTTTCCTGCGGAAATGAGGTCAATGATATGAAGGAGGATGCCAACGCTCGCTTTATCATCCAAGTGCCTTGATTTCAAAAAGCCTGTATCCGTCACTTCCACTCTCGGTTCAAAGGAGACAAAATCTCCAACAGAAATGCCAATGGCCTCCGTTTCCGCTTTAGTTTTCACGACAGCATCTATCCGGACCTCAATTGTCTCATCATCACGCTTGGCATCCCCTGCATTTTTATATACGTGGACAGAGGTTTGATTGATTAAAATGGTCCCGGTGATAATTGCTCCGTCAGCTGTATGGATTTTACAATACTCCCCTTCCACTGAGTTCCATCGAAAACCGCCGATCATTGTCAATTTAAGGCGGCCATTCGCCTTGATTTCCTTTACCATGGCTCCCAGAGTATCGACATGGGCAGTCAGCAAACGATGTTTGCCATCATCTTCGCCTTTTAATGAAGCAAGCAATGCCCCTTTATTTGTGATCTTGTAAGGAACCTTCCTCTGCTCCATGAAATCGGCCGCGTATTTGATGGCTTGCTCTGTATAGCCGGAGGGGCTAGGTATGGACACCAATTCTTTTATGTAAGATACGATTTCTTTTTCTTCGATCACACTCATGCATATCTCTCCTTTCCTCTTTGTTCATTATATCTTTTCATGGCAACATTTAACATATTAAAAGACCGCCAAAAGACGGTCCTTTAATCGATTTAACTCATATGGGCCAGGACAGGCAAGATGGCCATAACTAACGTTGAAATGCCATATAACGCAAAATTCTCCATATTCACTTTTCTTTTCCACTTATCGCGCCATACTTTGTATCTGCTCATATCTTCGTTCCCCATAAAAAAACCTCCTTCATGATGAAAGTTCAACTTACTTCAACTGTCTTTGTTTGTTGGACATTTCCTTCATATATTCCAAGAAGGCAATTCTCTTTTCGTCTGGATAGGCTACAATGTCAGCAATGATTTCCTCTTCAAGAGGTTTCAGTAAACGGCCAACCGATTCAGTAAACAATATTTCTAACTCTCGCTTTGTTTCATTAGGATTTCTCACTTCCATTAATATCACCCTTCCAATTACTTACTATTATCTATATAGCCTTTATCCACTTCATTGAAACGCAAAAAAATCGACCGCCCATAAAGGCGGCCGATTGGATTCAGCCATTAAATTATTTCGTTACACCTACATTATGCCACTGATATTGGCGGCCTGCGAGGTAATCATAACCTGTAACGCGTTCATTCACTCCAGCCAATTGATAACGGAATAATGTTGGAATGACCGGTACCTCTTCATGAATCAATTCTTGCCACTCATTATACGTATCGATCCGATATTGATCATCAAAGGCTTCCTCTGAAATCCCTTTAGCAAGAAGCTCATCATTTTTTTCATTCACCCAGCGGGTATAGTTAAATTCTGCAGACCTTGACCATATTCCTGATGGATCAGGATCGGATGCGACACCCCATGCAGCTGAATAAACATCAACTTCGTCATTATCCTTTTTCAGCAGGTCGTAGAATGAATTGAACTCATGAAGCCTTCCATCCTGCAATTCGACGTCCAGGCCTACTTGTTCCCATTGTTGGATATAATATTTTGCTAGTGGCTCAGAAACATCCGAACCGCTCATGGAAGCAAAATTGATCTTGAACTCTTTTCCATCCACATCTTCACGAATGCCATCATTATTCGTATCTACAAATCCTGCTTCATCCAAAAGTTTTTTAGCCTTTTCAGGATTATATTCATATGGTTTTACATCTTTATTGTTATATTTAAAGTTCGGTGTAATGACCGAATTGGCAGGGAAACGAAGGCCCTTGAACATCTTTTCGCCAACTTCTTCATTATTGATGGCATATGCCATCGCCTGACGAAGGCGTTTGTCTTCGAATTTAGGATTTTCATCCATAACATTTTCTTCTTTTTCCTTATCATAATGGCCGAAGTTGAAGCCAATATAGGAATAAGCCAATTCAACTTTCCCCAATAATTCGACATTGTCCAATTCCTTGGCCTGTTCATATTGTTCAGCCAAGACCTCCGCTACATCGAGGTCACCATTTTCAAGTGACTTAACGACAACAGACGGATTCACGACTTTTAATGTGACACTGTCCAATTTAGGTGCACCGCGGTAATAATCTTTATTCGCTTCGAATTCGACCGCTTCCCCTTGAACGATTTTCTTCACTTTAAATGGTCCAAAACCGATCGGGTTTTTACGGATTTTATCCGAAGATTCCAACTCTGCAATCGGAACATCTTTTAAGTATTCTTTATGAAGCGGATATGTCCATAATCCAGTCGTGACGGAAGGATTCGCTTTTTTGAAAGTGAAAGTGATTTTCTTGTCATCCACTTTAATGCCTGAAATCTTATCCGCTTTCCCTTCATGATACTCTTCCATACCCTCGATTAAAGCCATTTGTTCATCATAGCGTACACCTTTGTAATCTTTGCTTCCCATGACAAGATATGCATATTCTAAATCAGCACCTGTCACAGGTTTTCCATCTTGCCAATTAACATTATCTTTTATTGTAAGTGTTACCGTTTTATTATCGTCTGATATTTCATAAGAAGCAGCACCGTCATTTGTGAAAACATAGTTTTCGTCTGTATCCAGTAAATCTTCATCAAAGAATGTGATAACTTGGTTATCGGGTTCGCCTTGATAGAAAACTTTGTTTAATATCCCTTCAAACGGGGTATCGGATACCAATCCATATGTTAGATGGCCGCCTTCAATGGGCTCTCCTTGATTAGTCGTCTTTGTCGGGAATTTAGAGGTATCGACCTGTTCGACATCTTTCCCCTTTTTCTCTTTCGTTGACGATTTCTCCGTATCATTCGAACATGCAGCAAGCAGTAGAGACGAAATGGCCAATGCACTTAATACCTTACTGTAGCTTTTGATTTTCATATCATACACTCCCCTTTTTTATCCTCTTCTTTGTCTTGCATCGGCGGCGCGTTTTAACGCTTGACCAACGAAATTTATACTCAGCATCAACACTAAAATCATGAGTGATGCGGGTACCCATATCCACCACTTGTTTTCCAGAACATCTGGATTACGAGCATAACTGATGAGCGTCCCTAAACTAGGTGTGCTCTCCGGAAGACCGAACCCTAAGAAAGTCAAACTGGATTCTAAGCCAATATTGCCAGCAAGGTTCAAAATGAAGTTAACGATGATCAGTGAACTGACATTGGGCAGAAGCTGAAACAGGATGATTTTCCAATGTGGCGTCCCGAGTGTTTGTGAGGCGTGGATATAATCCAGCTCACGCTCTGACAAAGCCTTTGAACGAATCAGCCTTGCCTTACCTGTCCATAAAAACATCGTCATGATTAAAATGAAAACATATACATTGAAGATCGGTACAATCGTGACTACAACGATGATGAACATCATTTGCGGTAGGGCAATTACGAAATCGATAATCCGCATGATCACATTATCGGTTGCCCCGCCAAAGTAGCCAGCAAGAAGTCCTAATGATAAACCGATGATGGCCGTGAATAAGGTAATGAATAAGCTGATTGTGAATGAATTTCTGGTACCCACTATCAATTGTGCAAATACATCCCGGCCACCATAATCGGTTCCAAGCCAATAGTCTGAAGATGGTTCCATATAAATGGAGAGAAAATCTACCTTGGCTATTTCCTTGGCGTCCATGAAGAACGACGCACCGTAAACAAAAAGCAATATGGCTGCTAATATAAACAATGAGCCCATGGCAAGTTTATCCTTTTTGATTTCCTGCCAGATGATTTTGATTCCTGAAGGGCTCACATCGTTAACTTGTATGTTCTTTCCGGTTTCTACTTTCATTTCCATACGACTCACCCCGCTCCTATTCTATCCGTATGCGCGGATCGACCGCACTAAGTATGATGTCCGAAAGAAGAGTGCCAAGCAGAGTGGCAAATCCCGTCATCATGACAATGGCCGTGACAACGCTGAAATCCCGCAGACTGACTGAACTAAGGAAAAGCTGCCCCAGTCCCGGATAACTAAAAATGGTCTCGATTATGACCGCGCCGCCGATTAATCCAGTAATTTCATAACCTAAGAATGCCGCTATCGGTAAAAAGGAATTTCTCAGGATATGCCGTGAATATACTTTTGATTCAGGTACTCCCTTCGAACGCGCTGTCCTTACGAAATCCTTGATTTTATTATCGATGATTTCATTTCGCAAATATTGGATCGTACTTGTTGTTGCAATTAAAGCTGTACTTAAAGCTGGTAAAATCAAATGATTGATCTTGCTTACAACATAGGCGAATGTACCTTCATCCACTTTTGAATCGACACTGCCGCCAGAAGGGAACCAATCCAGGGCAAATCCGAAAACGAATAACATGATTAAAGCAAAAATGAAAATCGGCGTGCCAAACCCTAAATAGCTATAACCCGTAACGGTTTTATCCACCCAGGTATCGTTATACCTTCCGCTAAGTATGCCTAATGGAATAGCAAGCATATATGTAAAGATCAGCGTGACCAACGCCAGGAACACCGTGTTCCAAAGCCTGTCTTCGATCACATCCATAACGGGCGTCTTATGTGTATAGGAAATACCGAAATCCCCCTGTACTGCATTGGATGCCCACCTTATATATTGTTGGTACCAAGGGTCATTCAAACCCAGCTCTTCCCTGATCCTATCAAGTTCGGCTGGATTGGCCCTAGGGTTGATTTCCTGGCCTGAAAGTGCATCTCCCGGCATTGCTTTTGCCATCATGAAAACGATGATGCTCAATAAAAAGAGCTGCGGGATCATTACTACTAATCGTCTTAGAATAAATTTCCACATATTCCTTCCACCTCCTTATTGTAATGCGACTCTATGTGTCGATGAGATTGGCTTCAAATCGTAAGCACGTCCATTCTCATCGAAATATTTTGAGTAGGTAGACTCATATTCTGAGGTGAGTTTTTTTCTAAGCTGCACTTTATCTTCGCGAACTTCCGGCTCTAAATCAGGAATGGCGGCAATCAGGCGCTTTGTGTATATGTGTTGGGGATTTTCATAGATTTCCTCGCTTTTGCCTTCCTCTACCAATCTACCGCGATACATAACCCCCATCCGGTCACACATATGCCGAATCACGCCTAAATCATGCCCGACAAATAAATAAGTCAAATTGAACTCCTGTTGGAGATCCTGAAGAAAATTCAATACCTGTGCCTGAACGGAAACATCCAATGCTGACACCGGTTCATCCGCAATGATCAGTTTAGGTTTCAATGTCAATGATCGGGCAATTCCAATCCGCTGGCGCTGCCCCCCTGAAAATTCATGAGGATACTTGTGAATCGATTCAGGACTCAGTCCGACTTTGTCCAAGAAGTCCTGTACGATTTTCTTTTCCTCTGAAGGGGATAACCGTTCGAAGTTCCTCAGCGGTTCGGCAATGATGTCCAGTACCCTCTTCTTCGGATTCAATGATGAATACGGATCTTGAAAAATCATTTGGATATCTTTTCTGAATGGTTTAATTTCTCTTCTACTTAGAGATGCTAAATCCCTGCCTTCAAACAGGATTTGTCCGGATGTCACCTCATTCAGTTTGACCACTGCCTTGCCTGTCGTGGACTTGCCGCTTCCGGATTCACCGACCAAACCATATGTTTCCCCTTGCTGCAATTCAAAGGAAACACCGTCCACGGCCTTTACGTGATCGACTACCCTTCGAAAAAAACCGCCCCTTATCGGAAAATGCACTTTGAGATTATCTAATTTGAGTAATGTCATTGGCCGATGCATCTCCTTCAGCTTGAAAATAAAATTCTTTATAGCAGGTACAACGCACAAAATGATCGTTACCCACATCGTGAAGCCGGGGTGTCTCTTCATGCGCATGTTTAGGTATCCAAGGAATCCTATCTTGGAAGCGACATCCTATCCGATCCATTTTCGCTATCGATGGAACGATTCCTTCGATAACGTGCAAACGATTTTTCTCGTTTGCAGCAGAAGGAATCGAATTTAATAACGACCTCGTATATGGATGCAGCGGATTGTTGAATATCTCTTTAACACTTCCCGTTTCCACTACCTGACCTGCATACATGACAACGATCCTGTCTGCGACCTCTGCTACGACGCTCAGATCATGTGTAATTAAGATGATCCCCATTTTTGTCCTGCTCTGGATATCTTTCAGCAGATCAAGTATTTGCGCTTGAATCGTAACATCCAGTGCCGTCGTGGGTTCATCGGCGATGACCAGTGCAGGATTGCAAGCAATGGCAATCGAGATCATTGCCCTTTGGCGCATTCCGCCCGAGAGCTCATGCGGATATTGCTTGTACGTCCGTTCAGGGTATGGAATTCCCACTTGTGTCAAAAGTTCGATCGTCCTGTTCTTTTTTTCAGCACTGGAGAGTTCAGTATGGTAATCAAGATTCTCCTCGATCTGCTTTCCTATGGTCATGAGCGGGTTCAAAGCCGTTAAAGGTTCCTGGAATATCATACCCAATTCCTTACCCCGGACTTTATTCATTTGTACATCATTCAACTTTAGTAGATTTTGACCTTTATAATTGATGTTTCCTTCGGATTTCGTTCTCTGCTTATTATGTAATTGAATGATAGATAAGGCCAATGCACTCTTTCCACAACCTGATTCTCCAACAACTGCTACAATTTCATTTTCATTCACCGTAAACGAAACATCATCTACCGCTGCATGATATTTGTTGCCGATTCGAAATGAGGTAGTTAGGTTCTCTATTTGCAAAATAGCTTTCTTCATCCTTGCTCCCCCTAAACTATTTTATCGGGAAAATAATTAATCTTCTGATAATTATTTAAAATTTTAATCAATTTTTTACAATTATACAATAGTTTTTATAGAAAATAATCACATTTTTTTCATTTTTTATAACTTTAGGAATAATTTTCTGCAATAAAAAATCGTTTCCTTTATAACTGTTATACAGTAAAGTTTTGAAGTCCGATTAATTGCGTAGGACCAATAATTTTATATTTTATTATTTCGAGATAACTATTTTAAAGTTCATACCTATTTATTGACCTTGTCATTTTACGTACCGCAGAATGGTTCCGATTGAAGTATTTTAATATTTCAGAAAAATTAGTATATTTGTAAGAATATCATAAAAAAGGTAATTATTTCATATATATTTCAATACTTTTAAAAAAACACCTAATTTTCATTAAATGCAATGAAACCTTTTTAAAACAGTTTCGTAGAAAACGGTAGAAAATAAATGATGGGGTGATTGAATGTATTCACAAACTGTACAAACATATATGCCGTCCGTCATGCGGACGTTCGCTTTATCACTTGCCGTTTCCGTTTTAGGGATGGCTCTCGGCACTCTTGTTCCGCCATCCTTGTTTCTTCCCTTAGCGATACTTGAGATCGTCATGTTGATTGGAGCATTCATATTGCGGAGGAAAAAAGCCATCGGTTACACATTTTTATATAGTTTCACGTTGATTTCTGGCATTACTACCTATCCGATCATCGCACACTACCTAGCCGCTGCAGGGGCAAATGTGGTGATCCTAGCAGGTGTTACGACGACAGTCGTATTTGGAGGACTGGCGGTTTATGCCACAACCACCAAAAGGGACCTTTCTTTCTTGGGAGGAATGTTATTTGCGGCCTTATTAGCTTTAGTGGTCATTAGCATTTTCAACATTTTCTCTCCATTAAGCTCTACAGCCATGCTGGTCTTTTCATTTATTGGGATTTTAGTTTTCAGTGGTTATATTTTATATGATTTCAATCGAATGAAGCATTACGGGGTAGCAGCCGAAGAAGTACCGCTAATGGCCTTGAATCTATATCTTGATTTCATTAACCTATTCATTAACATCTTGCGCTTCTTTGGTATTTTAGCAAGCGATGACTAAAGGCAACCCAACAATGTAACAAAAGAAAGACGCTTGGACTTATCCAAGCGTCTATTCACATATCTTCCCCATCAAATCGCTGTAAAAATCCAATTCACGAGAGTTCTGATTTTCCCAAAACCATAGGAGATGAATAAGAGACCAAATCACAATGAATTTGGTCTCAATCATTAATAAGAACGTCTGAAGGGATGCGTATCTTATTTATATAATCCTGGTTTTGATTGATCGGTCCATGGCAGTTTCACACCGAAAGTACTTGCAATGAACTGTGTATCTTCCCTTCTTTTTTTCCTTATTTGTGCCCGTTGTTTTGCTGATTCATTTAAATTCATTTCCATCTCTGTTTCTGGAACCAAACGAGGAACCGGAATTGGTTTACCTTCTTCATTAATGGCAACAAATGTCAAGAAGGAGATGACGCATAAATTCCGATCTCCTGTAACTAAATCCTCTGCAATCACCTTTACGATGATTTCCATTGATGTTCTGCCCGTATAAGTCACGAAGCTTTCAAGGCAAACTGCATTTCCTTCGTGAATAGGGTGCAGGAAATCGACAGAATCAGTTGATGCAGTAACGACGTTGCTTCGCGCATGACGCATTGCTGATATAGCCGCTACATCATCAATGTATGCCATTAATTTGCCTCCGAACATCGTACCAATATTATTTGTATCCGGCGGGAGGACAAGGCTTGTTTTAATGACCAAAGAGTCCCGGCAATGTTTTATTTCTTCCATGGTGACTGCACTCCTTTATGTCTGACTTCTCACTAGTTCACTTTATCGAATTCTTACCTGTAAAGCAATTCACATGCTTATTTTCCTGCTTTTAGTCAAAATTATGCGATTTATAATGAAGCCACTCACGTTCACCGCCCTTTTGGCCGCTTGCCTTGTTGCAGCTCACGCAGGCTCAAACCAAATGTCATTTGTAAATGCGGATAATCCTTGAACCCTGCCCAATCCCCTCCCCAATCAAAACCTAACTCTTTAGCGATGGTTACCACTTCCATCCAATCCGACTTTCCATTATCGTTGCCGTCATAACGCATATCCCAAATGGCCTCGCCTTGTTTGTTAAGGAGGGCAAAATCTATCGCCAAACCGAAATTATGTAGCGACTCGCCACCTCTTGCATTCGTTACGATGTTCCCCGAACCTGTTCGGCCCTTTTCATAGAGTTCATTTTGCTCGGCTAAAGACCGGAACCCTGCAGTAATGATTACCAGGATGCCTTTGTCATTAGCCTGTTGAATGAGCTCTTCTTTTTTTTCGGCTACGATAGGATTCAGCTCGTCAGTCTGTTCGATTTCATCTAGATCTGGCGGAAGCATATATTTGTACAAGAGCCCAAGCAACAATCCGAAAAAGGCCAATACCAAACATGTCCTTACCCAAGTGGCTTTCACTGAAAAATCCTTCCTTTACGAATAACTGTCTGAAAGTGAAAAACTCAACCAAAGACGGATGAGTTTTTCTTCTATTATAACTTTGCTTTCAATTCTTCAATTTGCAATAAATGCCGTTTTTCATGTAGTCCCACGAACGGGATCCATTGCTTCAAGCTTAAATCTTTAAACAAAGGGTGTGGAAAAGACTTTTGTTCGAGATCAATTTCCTTTGCATGGTCAACGACCTGTACAAAAGCTTTTCGGGATTCGGACAACTTATCTTTAACATCTCTCAAAGTTTGGTATGATTCTGACGGAATGACAAATGGCGGGGCCTGGACCTTCACTTCACGATTTAAAGTAAGCTCGATCGGTTTATCCACAGCTGGATTGCTATCGTCGCTTTTCAATTTATCGGAAATGCTCTTTGTTATGGCCCTCTCCATTAAATATAAATGATCCAATACCTGGATGATGCTCCATCGGCCTGATTCAGGATGGGCGTTCAGCTGTTCATCCGATAGTCCGTTGACCGCATGTAAAAGTTCTTCCCTGATTTTTTCATTTTCATTCATTTTAGCATCTCCTCTTATAAGCCTCGCTAATCTCCTATAATTATTCCATGTCCAATAGGAAAGTGTAAAATAATAATACTTTTTTGACAGAAACGAACCGATTAAAAGTTGTCTATTTTTTGAAAAGCTCTATGATAGTCATTAAGGTAAAATTCACCTAATTCAAATGACTTTCAAAATTCATCAAGGACAGTCTAAATAGGAGTGATCGCTATGAGTGGAGGACATATTCCATTCAGCCACAAAGGCCGCAGTGCCATGCATGCAATCCCCTCAAAAGGAAGCATATGGTTGATGCTCAAACAAATGTTCAATCGGGTCCCATCCAAATGGAAATTTTGCACTTTGGTTTTATGTATCATGCTTTTAATTTCATTGCTTGAGTTCTCCATCCCCCAGTTGACGCAGTTTACGATTGATAAAATCATTCCCGAAAAAAGATATGACTCGTTAATCTGGATTGGCGCAGGAATTCTTTGTGCTGCCATCGTATTGGCTTTACTGAACTACTTTAACAGCTATATCGTTTCCAAGGTCGGTCAAACAGCTATTATGGATATACGGAATAGCATGTATGACCATATTCAAACACTGGATATGAAATTCTTTGATAAAAACCGTACTGGTGACTTAATGTCCAGGTTGACCAATGATGTCAATTTACTGCAGCAGCTCATCTCTTCGAGCATGCTTCAAGTCTTGACTGACACGGTGACTTTCATTGCCGTGGCGGTATATATGCTTTTCATTAACTGGAAGCTGACCATTGTCCTTCTTTTTACATTCCCTTTCATGTTCTATATCACAAGGGTATTCGGGAAACGCATCAGGATGTCATTTAGGTCTGTGCAAAGTTCCGCAGGAGATGTTAGTAATCAGTTACAGGATTCCATTTCAGGAATGCGGCTCATTCAATCTTTTACTAATGAAGAATTCGAATCAAGGCGGTTTGCGGAGCGTAATCAGGAAAATATGGCTGCAAACATTAAGTCCGTTCGGCTACGTTCCATGTTCGGTCCGATTATTGATTTATTGAACAATATCGGTCTTGTTGCAGTCATTGTGTTCGGGGCTTGGCAAGTGATGGAAGGTGAATTCACAATAGGATTAATCGTGGCCTTCCTCGCCTATCTGAGGTTACTGCAGAGTCCCGTTCGCAATTTTAGCCGGGTCATCAGCATTGTCCAGCAATCAGCCGCCGCCTTTGAAAGGATAACTGAAATATTGGAAACACAACCTGAAATAAGTGACAAGGGAAATGCCATTGAACTCCCTTCCATAAAAAAGCAAATTGAATTTCAATGTGTTGATTTTGCTTATGATGAGAGTGTTCCTGTACTCAGCAATCTAAACCTGACCATGAAAGCTGGTCAAGTAACCGCTCTGGTCGGCTCCTCTGGTGCAGGAAAATCGACCATCACCAGCCTTTTGATCCGATTTTATGATCCGCAAGATGGAACAATTAAAATGGATGGTCATGATATCAAAGATGTGTCACTGAAATCATTACGTGGACAAATAGGAATTGTTTCCCAGGATATCATTTTATTCAACGGTTCCATCCGTGATAACATCGTATATGGCAAACTTGATGCTACAGATGATGAAATCATCCAATCCTCCAAAGCGGCAAATGCACATGACTTCATCAGTGCCTTTCCTGATGGTTATGATTCTCAAATTGGAGAGCGCGGAGTCAAGCTTTCAGGTGGACAAAAACAGCGCATTGCCATTGCCAGGGCACTTTTGAAAAATCCGCAAATCATCATTCTCGATGAAGCAACGGCTGCCTTGGATACAGAATCCGAACATTTGATCCAGGAAGCATTGTCACGTTTATTGATAAATCGCACTTCAATAGTCATTGCACATCGTTTATCAACCATTCATGATGCCAATCAAATCATCGTTCTGGAAAAAGGGCAGGTTCATGAAAAAGGAACACATGAACAGTTATTGCAAAAAAACGGCAGATACAAGCAGCTCCATGACTTGCAGTTCCCTCAACTAAAAGCCATATCAAATTCCTAGCGACTTAGCAAGTAAAAATGCACAGAAAGCCTTCCTGTGCATTTTTACTTTCATTTGAAATCATAACTTTCCAAAACCCGATTCGTAATGAGCTGATACCCTTTTTCATTCGGATGTAACTTATCACTGAAATACTCTGTTTTCTTTTTATCTTCAAAAAGATCATTCGTAGGAATGAATAACATCCTTTTGTCTTTATCCGCTATTCCCTTTATCGACTGGTTATAATCGTGAATGTGCTTTTCAAGTTTTTGATTGCCTTTACTTGGGTTATATAGTCCTACTACCAGAATATCCGCTTTATCGTTTGCATCTATCAGAGTCGATGTAATCTTATTCAGATGGCTGATATACTCCCGTTTACCCTCATTGATTTTTCGGTCACTTATTTTCTCCAAGTCCCCTCCATTACTATTGATCAAGTCATTCGTTCCAATATAAACGATGAAAGTATCGGCTTCATCAAGTTTCGTTTTAATGCGGTAATCATCAAGCAGTTTCATCACCCCATCCGTTTCCTGGCCTTTTATACCGTAATTCCAAAAACTCACTTTTTGTTCCGATTCCGGATTATTCAATTCATCTTCCAGACCTTCTATATATCCTTCCCCGTCCTTATCCCCTTTTCCATAGGTTAATGAATCTCCAAAAGCCATCACCCTTTGCACATCCTCCGACTCCGAGGCCTGAAATTCATATGCTGCAAAACATATAACTAGTACTATAATCAATAAACCTGCCAATTTTTTCATTTGGTTCTCCTCTTGTCTTTTTACTAGAAGCATTTAATCTTTTACATACCCAAAAAATCCGCAGTCTTAACATAAAAAAGAATTGTCAGATAAAGAGTAAAGAGTGTATGATAATATAAAACTTTCAATGGATTGGGTGTCATTCACCGTCCATTAACAAAAAACGGGAGTTCCCTTCATTCTGGAGATTGAATAAATGATAGTTAGGAGTTTAAATCATGGAAGAACACATAGAGTTTAGAGAGGCAGAACTATCTGATCTACCCAGAATTGTTGAAATATATAATTCGACAATTGCTTCAAGAATGGTCACGGCAGATACGGAACCTGTATCCGTCCAATCGAGGGTTAAATGGTTTGAGGAACATCATTCAGAAAGTAGACCGCTATATATCATTACTATAGAAGGAAAAACTGCTGGATGGATGAGCTTTCAATCCTTTTATGGCCGACCGGCCTATAATTCCACTGCCGAAATCAGCATTTATATTGATGATTATTTCCGGGGAAAAGGAATCGGTCAAATTTCGATTCAAAAGGCAATTGAATTGAGTCCAAAATTAGGTGTTAAGACTCTATTGGGTTTCATTTTCGCCCACAATACACCAAGCCTTAAGCTTTTTTCAAAATTCGGATTTGAAGAATGGGCACATTTACCTCAAGTTGCCGAGCTGGATGGCATTGAGAGGGATTTGATCATTCTTGGTAAACGTGTCGATATTTAATATAATTCTTTAGAGCTATTGCCTTGAGCAGTAGCTTTTTCAGATTAATCGAGGTCGAATTGGCATATTTAAAAATACCTATATGATTTCTTGAGGGGAAAATATTCAGAATCTCTTTTACTTGTTAACGCATTTAATAGCGTATCCAATTCTTGACTGGCTTGAACAGTTAGCAGACTTGATAGGCCGTAAATTGCTGCCAATTTGATCATTTCTTGTCTCTTCTCTTCTACTTTTTCTATAGTTACCTTACGGCAAGGCATTATATAGTCACCTCCCATTTATTCAATTTTTTTACACTTTTATCATAATGAAACTACTAGTTAAAATCAACTATTTTTCAGAAATTAAATGTGTTATTTTAAAGGATAAATGTGACAAAACACCTATTTTATTCTTTGATTATGTATATTTTGTGTCATTTTCTATTAAACGCAAAAAAGCACCCACTAGTGTAGACTGCGAATGCTTACATCATATCCCTTAACCAAGAACCCAAAATATAATCCATCGCTTACTATGTCATCCATTCAGAAGGTGACTCGTTATTAGGTCTATTTATAACAATCTTATATTCATCTTCAAGTACTTTTAATGGGGCATCATAAAGGTGCCTTTCATCAGAGGTTTTGTATACTCCATTGGCCAATAACTCTTCAATAAGCTTTGCCTTCCTCTGTTCAATCCTCTTAAATAATTCTGCCATGTAAATGGCTCCTTTCCTAGTCAGCCTAGAGCCTGCTTCTAGATAGCTAAACTTTATCAACTTGTTTGATTTTCACCAAATTATATATACCTTTTCTATTATGTCACTAAACGTTATTTCCCAAAAATAAAAGCCCCTTCTAATTCAAGAAGAGGCTGACAGTGTCCGTACGGCTCTTCTTATCTTCCAAGCATACGCTTGTTGGATTTAGCACAGTTCCCAAAACGGGTCCGCTGCCGAGGTTTCATTGGGCCAAGTCCCTCTACCTCTCTGGATAAGAATTCAATATATAAATGATGTAGAAATGATTTTATCCTAATAATCATCAAAAGTCAATTACCTGGTTCTCCCTTTTTCCCTGGACATAAAGTGATCGCTCTTTCAAATACGGGTTGCATTTTCTTGTCTTTCTGATATGATGTCAGTAATTACATACAATTCACACCACTAGGGGAGTCTTTTTTAAGACTGAGATGGAATTAGTTCCGGACCCTTTGAACCTGAACCGGCTCATACCGGCGGAGGGAAGTGGATGATATCGTCCATTTACAGACAATATCCATCTACCCCGTTCCGTATTCAGGAACGGGGTTTTTTTATTAACAAGGGGATCCATTCTAAAGGAGGATGAACAATGGAGAATACTAAATTAGAAACATTCAGTGATAGACTGCATGCACGGGCAAAAGAGATTTGGAAAAGGAACCATTCACATCCCTTTGTCCAGGCAATTGGAAATGGCACTCTTCCTGAAAAGAAATTTGCCTATTACCTGAAGCAGGACTATATCTATCTCATGGATTATTCCAAGCTCTTTGCTTTAGGTGTCATCAAAGCTCATAACATCGAAACCATGGCAAAGTTTGCGAGTATTTTAAATGAAACCCTTCAAGTGGAAATGGATATTCATCGGCATTATGCTTCCGAATTCGGGATCAGTTCCAAGGAGTTGGAAGATACAGAACCTACTCCAACCACTCTAGCCTATACAGGTTACATGCTAAATGCAGCTCAGCATGGGACTTTAGCAGACTTGATCGCCTGTCTCCTTCCCTGCGCTTGGGATTATTATGAAATCGGTTTGCTATTAAAAGAACAAAATGGAGCAGCATTGGAAAACAATCGCTATGCAGATTGGATAAGGTCCTATTCATCTCCTGAATTCGGGGAAGCGCACAAGTGGCTAATCGCTTTGTTGGAAGAATTGACGGAAGGGATGCCAGAAAAAGAACTTCTTAGATTAGAAAAGCACTTTTTGGTTACTTCCCGATATGAATATTTATTCTGGGATATGGTTCAAAATGAGCAGGATTGGCCGCTTTAGGTCGTTGACATGATGATGAATCCAATCAAGAAACTGACGTTGACTGCAATGATCACGGCTATAACGACTCTGACCAGTTCATTTATTTTCATCCCTGCAGGATTTGCAAAGGTCTTTCCTATTCAGCATCTGGCAAATGTCCTGACGGCCGTTCTATTGGGGCCTGCTTATGCTGTGACTCAAGCTTTTTTAGTTTCCATCATTAGAAACATGTCTGGTACCGGTTCAATTTTCGCCTTTCCCGGCAGCATGATCGGTGCACTTTTGGCTGCCATCCTTTATCGAAAAACACAAAGCTTAAAATTCGCTTGTTTTGGGGAAGTGATCGGGACCGGCATTCTCGGTTCCCTAGCCTGTTATCCGCTTGCCATCCTCCTATTGGGAGAAAAAGCTGCTCTTTTTGGTTTTTTACCGGCTTTCATGCTCAGTTCATTCGCAGGTGCGATTTTAGCTTTCATATTACTTAAAATACTTCTAAAAAATAATTATATGAAGGGGTTTTTTTATGAAAACAGCATTAACCATCGCAGGCTCTGATTCAGGGGGCGGTGCTGGAATACAAGCGGATTTAAAAACATTTTCTGCACATGGGGTCTTTGGGATGTCTGCCATCACAGCCGTAACCGCACAAAATACAATGGAAGTCCGTTCAGTACAGCCAATTGAAACATCTATCATATCAGATCAAATTGCAGCTATCTTTGAAGATATTCCTGTCGATGCAGTAAAAATAGGCATGCTTGGATCAAAAGAAATAGTGGAAACAGTCGTTGTGTCCCTTAAAACCTTCATGCCTGCCATCGTTATCCTTGACCCTGTCATGATTTCCAAAAGTGGCCACCATTTGCTCGACGAAAAAGCTGTGTCTGCCTTAAAAATGGATTTGCTTCCGCTTGCAACACTTGTAACCCCAAATGTACCGGAAGCGGAAGTACTTACAGGCTTGTCGATACGGACGGAACAAGATTTCTATAGGGCATGCATTTCGATACAAGAAATGGGTCCCAAAGCCGTTCTACTTAAAGGAGGACATGCAGCAGGCAATCCAAATGATCTTTTTTATGATGGCACTGACTTCCATTGGATCAAGGGAGAGCGCATTCATACAAAAAACACTCATGGTACAGGCTGTACCCTATCATCTGCCATTACATCAAACCTGGCAAATGGACTGCCTTTGCAAGTGTCTATTGAACAGGCCAAGACCTATATTTCTGAAGCGATACGCAATAGCTTTTCAATTGGTAAAGGTCATGGACCTGTCCATCATTTTCATTCATTTTCAAAAAAAGAACGGAGTGACTTAATATGAAGGTTTCTGCAGCCGATTTATTCGTGAAGGTAAGAGAAAGAAAACCACTCGTTCACCAAATCACGAACTTTGTTACTGTCAACGACTGTGCAAATGCCACCCTTGCCATCGGTGGTTCACCAGTAATGACATCGAGCCCAAGAGAAGTGGCGGATATGGTCAAATTAGCAGATGCATTGGTCCTGAATTTCGGTACGATCGATGATAAAGCCTTGGAAGCAATGGAGATTGCCGGTAAGACGGCAAATGCCCTGGATATCCCAGTCATTTTGGACCCGGTGGGAGTTGGTGCCACCTCCTATCGTACAGAGCAGGTCAAAGAGCTCCTAAGTAAGGTTACTTTCCAAATCATTCGCGGAAATGCGAGTGAGATCCTTTCATTGATGGGTGGGGATACCGTTACACGCGGGGTGGATTCGGGGGAACTTGCGATTAGCAATGCAGAGCTGGCTGCACGAGCGGCAAATAAATTGAATAGCATCGTCGTGGTCAGCGGAGCTAAGGATGCGGTCAGCGATGGAAAACATACATCCATCATCGACAACGGGAACCTCCTATTAACTAATGTTACAGGTACCGGTTGCATGTCCACTGCTCTTATCGGCACTTTTTCCGGAGTCACTGACGATTTCTATTCTGCGGCAATTGCCGGTATCTCAACCATGAGTATTTCAGGGGAACTAGCTGCTGCAAACCTTCGAAAAGATGAAGGAACTGGAACGTTTCGTGTGCGATTAATCGATGCAATATCGAGAATGGATAAGGAAATTTGGATGCATGAGGTGAAAATAAATGAAGAAGTCCCAAATTGATTTAAGTCTGTATTTAGTTACTGAAGAGTCCATAGCATTAGAAAAATTGACCAAAATAATTGCAGAATCGGTATCAGGAGGAGTCTCGATCGTACAACTTAGAGAGAAAAATAATTCCTCACTCTCCTTTTATAAAAAAGCTTCTGCATTAAAACAGTTATTGAACGAGCTGTCCATTCCCCTTATCATCAATGACCGGGTGGATATAGCACTTGCGGTTGCAGCGGACGGCATTCATATTGGGCAAGATGACCTTCCACTGCCTGTCGTCAAACAAATGGTTCCTGAAGATATGATTGTCGGTGTATCTGTCTCCACTCTTGAAGAAGCTCTCGAAGCTGAACGAAATGGAGCAGACTATATCGGAGTCGGTTCCGTTTTCCCTACCAAGACCAAAAAAGATGCAACTCTTATGGCAATTGGGGATCTGGAGGAAATTTGCCGAAGCCTTTCAATTCCCGCTGTAGCCATTGGGGGTATCACTGCCGATAACATTTCCGCTCTTTCTAATTGCGGGCTATCCGGTACCGCAGTCGTCTCGGCCATCATGAATGCAGATAGTCCGAAGACTGCCTCCGAATCTCTTTTAAAAATAATAAAAGACTTTAAATAAACAAAAGGAAAGGGACTGAATACAGTCCCCTTCCTTTTGTTTATGTCAAAACGGTATTCTTTGTTTCCTTGCCAAAAGCCACGGCAACTGCACCCACTAGAATAGCAATTGTAAATAGGGTGAAAATCGATGAAATCGGGGTGCCTGCGGCAACTAAATACCCTACAAGCAACGGTCCCAGAACACCGCCAATCCTCCCGATCCCTGCAGCTAACCCAGCACCTGTACCACGAACTGCTGTTGGATACTGCTCAGGTGTATACGCATAAAGTGCACCCCATGCCCCTAGGTTGAAGAAAGATAGGAACATCCCGGAAACTATCAGCAGTGCTAACCCCTCTGCCGATCCAAAGAAAAAGGCACTGACGGCCGTTCCAATTAAGTATGTGATCAAAACGAATTTACGTCCCATCTTCTCTATCAGCCATGCAGCTGAAAAATAGCCCGGAAGCTGTGCAAGCGTCATGATCAAAACATATTCAAAGCTTTGAATCATGCTGAAGCCTTTTAGGACCATCACACTTGGCAGCCATAAAAACATCCCATAATAAGAAAAGACCACGCAAAACCACAGAATCCATAATACAAGGGTCTGACGTGAGTATTCCTTTTTCCAGACACTTTTCATATTGCTTAATACAGATGGTCTCTGCTTTTTTTCAAGTTCCGTATACTTCGGTGAATCCGGCAGTTTCAAGCGCAGATACAGCGCATATAAAGCTGGAACTGCACTCAATAACAATGCAACCCGCCAACCATAAGCCGGAATGATGAAATAGGATATGAGTGCTGCCAAAATCCAGCCAACTGCCCAAAAACTTTCAAGCAGGACGACCACCCTTCCCCTTTTACTCGCTTCAACGCTTTCAGAAACCAATGTCGATGCAACCGGAAGTTCTCCTCCAAGTCCCATTCCAATCAAAAATCGCAGTATCAAGAACAAGCTGAGTGTACTGACTGCTGCAGAAAGGCCACTTGCGATTGAAAACAATAATAATGTAATGATAAAGACATTCTTTCGTCCTACCCTGTCGGCCATCGCACCAAAGAAAACTGCTCCAACAGCCATTCCTATAGAGTTTATGCTCCCAATCCAGCCAACCTGCTCACTGGTTAAGTTCCATTCCTGTTTTAATGCAACAATGATGAAAGAAAGCATACCGACATCAAGTGCATCGAACATCCATCCAAGACCCGCAACACCAAGTAACTTACGCTGCGATATCATTTTCGCATTATTTCCCATATATTCCTCCTGAAGAACTTTAGACCTTCTTGTTATTTTATCCTTATTCATTTTAACTATTAACTTTCATTTTTTCTATAGTAATTACACATGTCATGACAAAAAAATATCTCATTTTTAAAATGATGAAGAAATCTTGGTTATTCTGTCGAATGTTATAGATTGAATATTCCCTTTTTTTCATTTATCATAAAAATTGGCATAAATCATAGCGTTAACAATAAGTCATCATGTTTTGCCCAAGATAATCATTTAATTCAGGAGGGTAATTATGACAAATCTAACGTTAGAAGTAAGTGGAAAGCTGCAAAAATTTTTAACAGGACCAAAAAAGCTCTATATTAATGGTCAGTTTGTAGAAAGTGCTTCAAAAAAAACCTTCTCCACTCCTAATCCTGCTACAGGACAAAAACTTGCCGATGTTTATGAAGCTGATAAAGAAGATATCGACTTAGCTGTCAAAGCTGCACGCAAAGCATTCGATGAGGGGCCTTGGTCAAGAATGAGCGCAGCTGCACGCAGTAGGCTTATGTATAAACTTGCCGATTTAATGGAAGAAAATAAAACTGAACTTGCCCAATTGGAAACGTTGGATAATGGTAAACCAATCAGTGAAACTACCAATGCCGACATTCCTTTAGCTATAGAACATATGAGATATTTTGCTGGCTGGTCCACCAAGATTGTTGGACAGACCATTCCGGTTAGCGGAAATTACTTTAACTACACGAAACACGAGGCTGTTGGTGTTGTAGGCCAAATCATCCCATGGAACTTTCCGCTTCTTATGGCGATGTGGAAACTGGGAGCGGCACTTGCTACAGGTTGTACGGTCATATTAAAGCCCGCTGAGCAAACACCGCTATCCGCTCTTTACCTAGCTGATTTATTGGCTGAAGCCGGTTTCCCTGATGGAGTCGTCAATATCGTTCCCGGTTTTGGTGAAACCGCTGGACAAGCACTTGTCGACCATCCGCAAGTAAATAAAATTGCATTTACCGGTTCGACCGAAGTTGGAAAATTGATCATGCGTTCCGCTTCATATTCATTGAAACGGGTCACATTGGAACTTGGAGGGAAATCGCCAAACATCATCCTACCTGATGCGGATTTCTCAAAAGCCATCCCTGGAGCTTTGAATGGGGTCATGTTTAACCAAGGGCAGGTATGCTGTGCCGGTTCAAGGGTTTATATTCAAAAGAAACATTATGATAATGTTGTAGCCGATATGGCCAGCCATGCAAAAAACATCAAACAAGGGGCAGGTTTAGATCCAAGTACTCAAATTGGACCGCTTGTTTCCCAAGAGCAGCAAAATCGGGTAATGGGCTATATTGAAAAAGGGAAAAACGAGGGTGCGGAAGTTCTTGTCGGCGGAAATAAACCGGGTGAACAAGGTTACTTTGTTTCTCCTACTATATTCGCTGGTGTCGAAGAGGACATGACGATTGCTAAAGAAGAGATTTTCGGGCCGGTCATAGCTGCAATGCCATTCGAGGATTTAGATGACGTCATTAACCGTGCAAATGCCAGTGAATATGGATTGGCTGCGGGCTTATGGACTAGCGATATAGCCAATGCCCATTATGTTGCAGGAAAACTCCGTGCCGGTACAGTGTGGGTGAACTGTTATAACGCGTTCGACGCCGCTTCCCCGTTCGGCGGTTACAAACAATCAGGAATCGGACGTGAAATGGGATCTTATGCACTGGACAACTATTCTGAAGTGAAAAGCGTTTGGATCAATTTGGGTAAATGATTTTTTGACTATTAAGAAGAGGGTCTCAAAGAGGCCCTCTTTCTTTCAGTCCATTGATTCACTGTACCAAATAATTAAATTATGCAACTATTCAAACCTTTTCAATAGTCTTTCCTTCTATAATTTTGGTAGAATGCAAGATAGGCACACCGGCTGCTGCTTGAGCTGGCTGGGGAGGTTATGTGCTCATATGATAATGATGCCGGGGTTGGTACTAAAGTGAATGAACCTAAACTGATCCGAATTGATTTCAGCTCGTTGCCAGTTATAAAGAACTCCTTCGTTTAATTAACTATAAGATTTCACAAACGATGTAAAAAGTTTCTTTTTTATAGAACAATAAGTACAATTATAATGTAGAAAATGGAAAAGGGGTTTTGAAATGATGAGTGATTTTCAAACGAATTTAGAAAAATATGCAGAACTTGCCGTAAAAGTCGGCGTAAACATCCAACAAGATCAAACCCTGGTCGTAAACACAACATTAGAGGGCGCTGACCTTGTGCGTCTCATTGTAAAGAAAGCATATGAAAACGGTGCGCGTAATGTCATTGTTAATTGGAATGACGATATCGTTTCACGCACTAAATATGAACTCGCTCCCGATGAGGTGTTCCACGAGTATCCAAAGTGGCGTGCAGAAGAAACGATCGAACTTGCAGAAAACGGAGCTGCTTATCTATCCGTCATCTCTTCCAGCCCAGACTTATTGAAAGGTGTAAAACCTGAAAGGATTGCCAACTTCCAAAAAGCATCCGGGACTGCGCTGAAAAAGTGGCGTCAGTATATGCAATCCGATAAAGTTAGCTGGTCCATAGTCGCCGTCCCTTCAAAAGCTTGGGCCGATAAAGTATTCCCTGAAGAGGCAGAAGGAAAACGCGTTGATATGCTATGGGAAGCCATTTTCAAAGCGGTTCGTGTTGATGTGAAGGATCCTGTAGAGGCCTGGAAAAAACACGATGATACCCTGCATGAAAAGGTTGATTATTTAAATGACAAGCATTACCAAAAATTGCATTACACGGCTCCTGGAACCGACCTGACAATTGAGTTACCTGACAAACATCTTTGGGTCGGAGCAGGAAGCGTTAACGTACAGGGTCATGAATTCATGGCTAACATGCCGACCGAAGAAGTGTTTACGGTTCCATTGAAAACAGGTGTTAATGGTACAGTTTCCAGTACTAAGCCCCTTAGTTACGGCGGCAACATCATTAATAATTTTTCCGTGACCTTTAAGGAAGGACGGATCATTGAAGTTAAAGCTGAAGAAGGGGAAGAAATCCTAAAACAATTGGTTGAAACGGATGAAGGTTCACACTATCTTGGTGAAGTGGCACTTGTTCCATTCAACTCACCAATTTCCCAATCGAATGTTTTATTCTTCAATACATTATTCGATGAAAACGCATCAAACCATCTGGCTATTGGCAGTTCCTATGCTTTCTGTATTGAAGGCGGAAAAAACATGAGTCAAGAAGAGCTTGCAGAGAATGGACTGAATGAAAGCCTTACACATGTCGATTTCATGATTGGATCAGAGAAAATGAACATCGACGGCATCAAACAGGACGGCTCTTCGGAACCTGTCTTCCGTAATGGGGATTGGGCGTTTTAAATAAAGCGTTGATATAGAGGGGTTTTGAAGGTCTAAAACCTTGAGTGGTCACAGAATTGGTCACATTTCTTTAACTTTAAACAAATTATCAAGTTCATCAGCTACGTGTTTCTGCATACTAGGAGGCATGTGGCTATACTTGTCTAGCGTAATTTGGATGGATGTATGTCAACTCTAGCTTTTTCGCTTGGGCTTTAAGTCGTTTGGAATGGTAGTTCCATAAGAAACTCCTATGGCGGCGCTCCTCGCCGCCACCATCTACTACGAAAATCTAAACTCAAAAATAGAGTCTAACCCATTAACCCCTTGACGATAATGGATGATAACAATACACCCAGGCTGAACTTTTTTTGGTGGATCTTATGGAAGATACCCTGTATAAGAAACTGGTTGTGACAGTATTGAAGAACCATTTAGTGTACTGCTAGTACGTATACAAAAATTTTTGTAACAAATCTCCTGTCATATGTATTGTTAATCTTTTATTGAGGTGATTCTCCTATGGAAGCAATGATTGAACGGTGTGCTGGCCTAGATGTACACCAAGAAACAGTAGTAGCCTGTGTATTATTTGGTCCATTAGATAAAAAGCCAAATACCTCTATTGAAACTTTTTCAACTACAACAACAGGACTCTTGGCTTTAAGTGATTGGTTAACTACCCTTCGGGTATCCGATGTTGTGATGGAAAGTACTGGAGTCTACTGGAAACCAATATGGAATATACTCGAAGATTCTTTTCACCTTGTTCTTGCCAATGCCAGACATGTCAAAAATGTTCCAGGGCGTAAAACTGATGTGAAAGATGCCGAATGGCTTGCCAAGCTTCTAAGATGCGGACTTATTGAAAGCAATTTTGTTCCACCGGAGGATATTCGTGATTTACGAGATCTTACTCGTTATCGAAAAAAATTGATTCATCATCGCACCTCAGAGCAGAATCGCATTCACAAAATTCTTCAAGATGCTAATATCAAGCTAACATCCGTACTATCAGACATTTTTGGTGTATCGGGACGCCGTATCCTTGAAGCGATTCTAAACGGTGAAAAAATAGAGACCGATGGTCTTCGAAAAATGGTGGATTGGCGAACAAAAGCAAGTATTACTGACATTGCCAATGCAATTAATGGGCGTATTCGCCGTCATCATCGTGATATGTTGCGTTACCATTGGGAGCATATGAGTTTTTTAGAACAAACCATAGAAGAATTGGAAAAACAAATCGATCAACTCCTGTCCCCCTATCGTAAGGAAGTAGAATTATTGGATGGTATACCTGGTGTGAACAAAGCTGCGGCAGCTACTTTTATTGCGGAGATGGGTGTTGATATGTCCGTATTTAAGTCAGCTAAACACCTTGCCTCTTGGGCTGGTGTGAGTCCTGGAAATTACGAAAGTGCTGGTAAAAAAAAACGAGTAAAACCACACAAGGAAATAAAGCTTTAAAAACGATGGCCGTAGAATGTGTATTAGCGACATCACGGCAAAATAATCGAATTGCTTCACATCGAAAAAGGATTACCAAACGGCAAGGAAAAATGAAGGGACGAATCGCTTCTGCCCATTTACTATTAACGATTACTTACAACATCTTAAAAACAGGAGAACCTTATCATGAACTAGGCTCAAATTACCTTGAAGAAAAACAAAATAACAAAGAATTAAAAATGATCGAATACTTAAAAAAGAAAGGCTATACAATCGCTCCATCTGAACAACAAACTGCATAACCAGTTAAATAACGACATAGTACATTTACGCCCATCAAAAAAATGAGAATATGGAGGGTCTATTTTAGCATGGCTTTTTTACTATTATGTTTTCATACAAAAAAGCTGCCTTATAGACAGCCCCGATCTTCAGCTAACGTACCCTATAGTTTAAGTAGAAACCCTCACATTCTCTTATGTCTCATAAAAAAGGATGGAACCAATGCGATCCCATCCTAAAAATCTTTATTGTTTGTGTTGCTTTTCCTCTTGTTGTTTTTGTTTCTTCTCCTCTTGTTTTTGTTTCTTTTCCTCTTGTTTTTGTTTCTTTTCCTCTTGTTGTTTATGCTTCTCTTCCTCTTGTGTTTGTTGCTTTTCCTCTTGTTGTTTATGCTTCTCTTCCTCTTGTGTTTGTTGCTTTTCCTCTTGTTGTTTATGCTTCTCTTCCTCTTGTTTATGTTTTTTATCCTCTTTATTTCCACCAATATCAAATGGTTTTTCTTTATTATTTTTTGTAACTGGTGGAGCTTCTTCAGGATTTGCACCTTTAATGAACAGTTCATTATTCACCCGGTATACATCACTAGGCTGCTGGAAGCTACTTTGGTCTGTTCCAAACGCTTCCAGCATGGCCTTAAACATTTGGTGCGAGATTTTAGTTGAATTTCCATCCATATAATTACCTGGACCATTTTTAGTATATCCAGTCCAAACCGCCATAGTGTATTGCGGTGTATAACCAGCGAACCAACTATCATTTACCGCACCGGTTGGATATCCATATTGTGCTCTGGTTTTACTGTCAAAATTGGTTGTGCCAGTTTTTCCAGCCACATCTAGTCCAAGGACATTTGCTGTTTTTCCTGTACCAGATTTTACGACTGTCCGTAACATATCCGTCACCAAATAAGCTGTGTAATCATGCATAGCACGTTTTGGCTTTGGAGTTAAATTAACAACTCTGCCATCAGGATAGACAACTTTACGAACAAAATGTGGTGTATTGAATTCACCGTTATTTCCAAAAGCACTATATGCCCCTGCCAACTCTAATGGATTAACCGTATTACTTCCAATCGCATATGATTCGTACACCTTATTATTATTAAAAGTAATACCCAGATTTTCTGCAAAGTTTTGTGCTTTATCCATCCCTACATCTTGAAGGGTAAGAAGTGCTGGAATATTGTATGACCATTGAAGGGCTGTTCTAATCGACATCATTCCGTGATATTGATGATCCCAGTTAGAAATAGACTGACCATTTGAGTAGGTTATCTCATGATCATTAATTTGGTGTGCTGTAGACCATTTTGAATTTTCAATAGCCGGACCATAATCAAAGACTGGCTTGAAAGTAGATCCTGGTTGACGTTTAATATCAACCGCAAAGTTGTTGCCTCGGAAGGAAGCTTTATATTGGTTCCGACCGCTTCCAATAGCTCGAACTTCTCCTGTTTTTGTATCTGAAAATACGAAGGCTCCTTGAAAATTGTCATTTGGATAAGAAATAATCGTATCGGTGTTCATTATTTTGTCCGCAAAGGTCTGAGCTTTTGGATCTAGCGTCGTATAAATAGATAATCCATCTGAACTGATATCTACATTTTTCAGCTTTCTTTCAACTTCTTTTACAACAGCGTCCAAAAACGCCTCGTACGGCATTCCTTGCTGTTTCGTTTTTGGAACAAGTCCTGCTGTAACTGAAACCTTCTTTGCATCCTCCAATTGCTTTTTCGTAATATACCCTTGTTTATACATAGCTTCTAAAACAATATTACGACGATTTGTTGCAGCCTTCACATGTTCGGGTTCAGTGGGATCGTAATTACTTGGACTCTGTGGGAGCCCCGCCAACATAGCGGCCTCCGGAAGCGTTAATTTATTTAGATGATCGGCATCGATTCCGTAGTAATTTTTGGCGGCTGCTGCTACACCATATGTCCCGTCTCCAAGGTATATCTTATTTAAATACATCATTAAGATTTGATGTTTGGAATACTTTTGCTCAAGCTGATAGGCCAAGCTCCATTCCTGTACCTTCCGCTTTATTGTTTTCTGAGGTGACAAAAAGGAGTTTTTAATGACCTGCTGTGTAATCGTACTTCCACCTTGAGATCCGAAATCCCCTTTTAGGTTCTTGAAGATTGCTCTCGCAGTTCCTTTTATATCAATGCCATTGTGTTCATAAAAATGTGCATCCTCCGTGGCAATGAAAGCATGCTCCAACATTTTTGGAACTTGAGAATATTCAATTTTTGTCCGCTTTTCTTTACCATATTCGTAAAGGAAATTCCCGTTTTTATCGTATAATTTGGTAGAAAGCGGATCGACTAGTTTTGAAGCATCTATTTTAGGGGCATCCTTAATCATTGCTGCAACCGTAACTGCCCCTATTCCAATTGAAACAACACCTAACAGTAAAAACCAAAGTAAAACTTTATTCAAGAAAGACCTTCTTTTAGGGGGATTTTTATCTTTTTTTTGATCTTGTTTTGTTTTTTCCACTTGTTTTCGTTCCTGACGAGAACGATACGTTTCTGACATTAATCTTCTCTCCCATATTCAAGTTATTCAACAAAATTTAAGAAAACTATGCAAAGAAATAACCTTTATTTACTCACTAGTCATTGATGATCAGTATGGTATTTAAAACAATGCATTTCATGCAAAACCTGTATATAACGAATTAAGGAAGAATTTATCCTATACTCTCCTTGGTCGGTTTTCGCAATAAAGTAATCACTTCGTACTATCTTATCTAATGCATCTTGTAGAACGTCTTCCTTCTTTACATCTGGCCCTTTTAATATTTTTTCTCGTTTAATATCATTATCCAAGGTATAACAAACAATAAATTTCTTCAAATTAAATCCCCCTTTCGAGAACAACCTCTGATTGTCTTAAGTAGGGAAAAACGTCTACTTATTTGAAGCGAATAGTCTTAAAATTTATATACTGAATAAGAATGCAATTATCGACCAGCTTTGTCTTTCAAAGACGTTATATATGAAGCAAATACCCATGTTGATAAAATGATGGATAGCATTCATACTATTTTTGAAAAATACCTTTGTGTACCACCTATAAATATTTCATGAATACCATAGATACAGTCTAAAAAGATATATATCAAAGCGTGTATAGAAAATTTCATTTTTTTCAGTCCATTACACAGTCCATTTATATTAATTCGAAAGGAACCTTAGTATTAAGGGGGCAAAAATATTTAATCCTCGATTCCTCCCTCTATATAAAGACCAAATCTGCACTTTAGTCAAAAAAAAAAACACCAATTATGGCAGCTGGATCTTCGACTTTTGTTCCCGTTTAAGCACATTCTCTTTTTCTATTTATTATGTTCGTTTTACGTAATAACCTGGATAACTTACCTATCTATAGGCCATAATTAGAATTATCCAAGAGACAACCTAAGGATCTTGGTGTTTGTCTGAATCCATCCTTGAAGCTTTTCAGGGATGGATTTTTATTTTTTACTTTTCTTAGCTGAATAATATGTCTCAAGAGCGACTTAAAAGAGAGCTGGATTTTCAACCCGTCTTATTGCACTAACCTGGCCCTTAGTTCCGTAAGAAAAAGGTTGCCGCAGCAACCTCCCTTATTGAAGTAAAGTACCTGTAAGTTGCCTATCTAAACCTTTGATACTTCCCATAAACCAATAGAAAACAAAAGGACCATAAGAAGGCACACTATAATATATATCGCCTTTCTTACCCTAAATGGTAGTGAAGTTATCAATAGATAAACAAAATTACCGAAGATTCCTGCTCCACTTACTACTTCACTCTGCTCTTTATCTTGCTCTTTAGTATATCTAATAGACAATATTAATCCTGTTAGAGATAAAAGAACAAGGAAGAGAAACCCTATATCTATGTTCAATTCAATTTTCCTCTCTTATTTTAGGTGGATCTCGTTACTTGACTCCGCATAATCACAAACTGTGATATCCATTCCTTGTTCAGCTAAAAACCGCATTCCGCGCTTCACCTTCTGTCATCGCTAAACCATCCCCCTTTAACTTCCTCTTAATATCAGCTCAGTGCCGTATACATAGGATGATTTTTTAAACCTAATATATCCTTGTAATATCTTGGATACATCTTTCATTCCCAAATATGTTATACTATTAGTAAAGAGGGTGGCTAAATTGAAAAGCAATAAGTATAATACTGGTGAAACAGTAACTATTCAGGATACTAATGAATTAGTAACCATTAATAAATGGGCATATGTAAAAAACATGAAAAGATATTCTTATACTGTAAAAGAACATCCAACTACTTTTTTCTTTGAGGAAGAATTAAAAAAATCTTAATAACACGTCTCCTAAAACCCTACTCAGCTCAGAGTGGGATTTTTTTTGCTTTTATTTTTTAGCACAATAAAAAACAGACTCCCCATCGGGAAGTCTGTTTATATAGGTTACGATTTAATATTAAAATTAAGCTTTTTGAACGTTAGCAGCTTGAGCTCCACGAGCACCTTGCTCAACGTCGAAAGTTACTTTTTGACCTTCGTCTAAAGATTTGAATCCTTCGCTTTGGATAGCTGAGAAATGTACGAATACGTCGTCTCCGTTTTCACGTTCGATAAATCCAAAACCTTTTTCTGCATTAAACCATTTAACTGTACCTTGTTCCATTGTTGTTGCCTCCTAGTGCATAACACACATTGTATTACTATTTTTAATCATTTTGGAAAATAATTATTATCCTCTTCCACAATCAAAAACAATTCTTTATTAGATTAACATGAAATGATAAAGATTGCAAATTTCTAGAAATATTTTTAAAAATACGGGTTCTCCTTCCTATTTCCTTTATTTTCTTTATTCATCAATTGAATGATTCAGATATCGATTAACGGGTATATCAGAGTATAAGAAAAAGTAACCATATTCACTTAAAGAATTTACAACAAGGAGGTCAATCAATGAAATATTACAAAGTTTCTAATAGCGGTCTTGAAAGTAAGGTTATTGTAGCCTATAGCGGGTATGAGGCACTCGGATTTTATTTAATGGAAATCGATGATCAACTTGGTTTTGTTGATGATATAGATGTGGAAGAAGTGGATGCTGATGAACAAGTCGAGATTTCCTATACCGGTTATCCCGTTTATAAGACACTTAAGGAGCTATATCAAGAGAAAGATTTTTGGGAAGTTCCCAATGTTGTCGTGGAAGTCGAATAATGAAAGCACCCTTCCCACCTTTAGGAGAAATCAAATTAAAACCACTGGATGTTACCTCCCAATCAACTCTGTCAAATAATATTTGGTAATTGCAAGATATTCACGGGTATATGATTTCAAAAGTGACACTTTTGGAGTCTTTGCCGGTATTCCCTTCAAGTCCAAGCCTTCTTTTTTTGCTATTTCAACTGCCCGATAGATATGAAAGTCATTACTTACGACCAATCCTAAAACTGCAGTATCAGGAATGAGTTCTTTAGAGAAAACAATATTTTCGTAAGTTGTTGTAGATTTGTCTTCCATCATAATGCGTGCTTCTTCAATTCCCTGGGCGATTAGCCCCTGTTGCATTGCTTTTGCTTCCGATATATCTTCTCCCGGTCCTTTGCCGCCAGATACAATGACCAAAGTATGTTTATTCGCCGTTAAATATTCTGCAGCTTTATCAATCCGGTATTGTAAGGATAATGATGGAACCGAACCTTTGACCCTTGCTCCAAGAATAATGAGGTAATCGGCATTTTCCGGAATTTGCTGGTGAATACTTTCTTGAATTTTCATATGCAAAAATCCAAAATACCCCAGTACTGCAATAGCGCTTATTACAAAAAATTTCATCGCCCTTTTCAAAGTTTTTCCCCGCTTCATTTTCTTTTCATTATTCAACATTATTTCCTACTATCCCCTATATAACTAAGATCGAAGAGCGGGAAATCATGAAAGGCTTCCCGCTTTTTCCAATATTCATTATGACAGTTTATTCCGCAACCATATCATCATATATTAATTTTCCAATTTTACTGATTACTTGACGGCTTTCTTCCTCTGATTTTATATCTTCAGTAAGAACTGCAGCATAAACAGTTTGTGTTTCTGAACGAATTATTGCACAATCATGGGCAACTCCCCGAATTCCGCCCGTTTTGCTTGCGACCTTGACCCCTCTGCCCATCAGTGATGGAAGTTTATCCCGTAATTGCTGGTTGTCAAATACACGCAATATTCTTTCCTGGCTTTCTTTCGTTAAAAAGTTGCCTGTATGTATGGCTTTTAAACAGGTAATCGTATCTTCCGCCGATATGGTATTGTCGCGCCCTTCTTTTAATGCCTTAAAATCCTGCATTTTTCGTTCAAGGACCGTATTTTTCAAACCAAGTTCTTTGATGCATTGATTGATTTCCTCAAAGCCCAACAGGTTCATCATCATATTCGTGGATGTATTGTCGGAAACAGTTATCATCAATGTCAATAAATCCTCTACGGTTAAAAATACCTTATTCGATAAGACATGCAGGACCCCAGATCCCCCAGTCACTTCATTAGGCGGGATGGTCACTGGTTGATTCAAATAGATTTTCTTTTGTTCATTTTGACGATAACCTTCGATGATCATTGGTATTTTGATCAAACTCGCTGATTGAAAGGATTCATTCTCGTGATATCCAATCGTGTCCCCAAGACCATTTTCAATTTTATATGCGATTTTCCCATTAAATGTTTCAATTAATGCCAAGATATCATGTTCTATAGTTTGTAAGGTCATCTATTCCCTGTTCCTCCCTTAGATATCATTTAATCCCCTATAAAAAACTCCCTTATCACCTAACTTATTCTACCATGTTAAAAGCAGTACAATCTTCATCGAAATTCCAAATTGAATAGATTTTTGTATAAAAAAAGAGCCTTCATATCGAAAGCTCCCTTAATAACTGTTATTCATCTGGCTTTAACAGCCCGGCTCTTCGCTAATGGGAATCGTTTCTTCTCGGTTGTATCCACCTGTGTTATTTCACCATCATGTATGGTTATTATCACGGATCCATATTGCAGATCTTCCAAGCTTGAAATGATATGCCTGATTTTCAATTCTTCTTTCTTTTCCATAATATCTCCCCTTCACTACTGGTAATAAAGCTTCGTTTCATGCCTAATGTTAAAAAGGATCGAACGAAAAGCACAAGTTCGCTTCCCACTTTCAATATTTTCTTGAGGAACTTGGTTTACCTATCATATCCTCATCACTTTACTTTCCGTATAAGAATAACCAGTTAATAGGACCTCCATATTCCCCTCCCCTCACTATAAAAAATAAAAGGCACCCGCCATCTAATAAATTAGATTTAAGGGTGCCTTTAGTTGACTAATCGGCAATATTCAGGTGTTGCTTTCGTTATAGAAAAATACGTTTTTAAAGTGACAAACCATATTATTCTTACCAATTAACTTGGTATTTACTAATATAATCCAATTTAACCCTTTTGTCAATATTCAATTTAAATTTTCTGATTAGTCTGCGTTTTACATTTTACTTATTTACCACTTTACCAAACTAAACTATTTGAGATATACTATTTTAGTATAAGTTGTCGGTATAAACACACACTTTGTATTTAAGAAAGGTTCGATATAAATGGTAAATAAAAAATGGGGTTTATTGATTTTGACCACATTCGTAATTGGAAATATGGTCGGCGGCGGAATTTTCATGCTCCCTGCTCAATTAGCACAAGTATCCAGTCCATTAGGGGCCACCTTGGCATGGATTGTTACTGGACTGGGAGTTTTTCTAATAGCTTTGGTGTTTGGTAACCTGGCAGTCCGGAAGCCGGATTTGAAGGCTGGACCGCAAAGTTATGCTCAATCATTATTTAAATCTCCTGCTAAAGGAAGGATTTCAGGGTATAGCATGGCTTGGGGCTATTGGGCTGCGAATTGGGCTGCGACAGCTTCTGTCATCATTTCATTTGCTGGTTACCTATCAACGTTTTTCCCGGTGATGCATAGTTCGAAAGTGATTTATACAGCGGGTTCGTTTCAACTTGAGCTAGGTAAAGCATTAACGTTTGCGGTATGTTCCATTGCCCTTTGGGGGATTCAGGCAATCTTGGTAAGAAGTTTTAACAGTGCTGGGAAAATGAATCTTTTTGCTACGGTTACCAAAGTGCTTGGATTCTTATTTTTCATCATTATCACGATTTTCATCTTCGATTCTTCCAATCTAGGGAACGGAGCTGAATTTTATGATAAGACGGGATCTGCAATCTCTTTAGGTGATCAAGTAAATGCTGCTGCAATTTCAACATTATGGGCCTTCATCGGTATTGAAGCTGCCGTCATGCTTTCAAACCGTGCCAAGTCACAAAATGATGTAAAGAAAGCGACGATTCTTGGATTACTTATCGCTGTTGCCATTTATATCGGCATTACTTTATTGACGATGGGTGCCATATCACAAGAAGATTTGAAAATATCACAAAAACCGCTTGTTGACGCACTGCAAGCTGTAGTTGGTTCAAGCGGCACATATATAATGGCTGCTCTTGCCGTCATTTCCTTATTGGGATCTACAATCGGATGGATTGTCGTTGCATCTGAGGTTCCTTACCAGGCAGCGAAATCGGATCTGTTTCCGGCCTATTTTGCGAAATCGAACAAAAATGGTACACCCGTACGTTCTATGACAATAACAAATATCATGACACAGATATTCTTATTCTCCACTATTTCGGGTACGATTTTGGAAGCATATAAATTCTCAATGATCGTCGCTACACTCGCTTACTTAATCCCGTATCTTGCATCCGTTCTGTATCAATTGAAACTAGTCATGACTGGGGAAACCTATGACATCATGAAAGGTTCAAGGGTACGTGATGGCATTATCACCATCCTGGCGTTAATCTACTCGATCTGGGTCATCAAGACAGGTACAGCTGATATGAATACATTCATACTTGGCATTGCCTTATATGTATTCGGAATCGTCCTATACCCGCTCTGGATGAGAAAAAAATCATAACCTTAAACACCTTGGCATTCACCAAGGTGTTTTTTTATATTTCCTTTATTGCCAATCTAGTTCTCAGCTGAACCGTTTCCCCTGAGCTTAACTCCCTCAATCCAGTCAATTTTGCAGACAAATCCAAATTAGGAGCATTCGTTACCCATGTATATGGTTCAGGACATACGAACCCCTCCTGGTTGAACAATACCCAAAACTTAAAATGTTGATCGCCATGATAGATGACCTGTATGCCCGCCTCTTGGTCGGAGAGAATGCACGCGTTTTCCAGAGCTCTTTCCTCATCATAGCCAAATAGGTCATCAAACAGCCGGCCGTCCAAGCTAAAACCGTTTTGGATTTCCAATGTATTGGCCGTTTCATGAATTGCACCAGTGGGCAATGACCTTTCATTCAACTCCCATTGTTTATTGACGGGAAGAGATATTTTGCAATCCCCCAATTTACTCCCTGGTCCAAATGGAAAATTGAATACAGTATGATAACCTGCTCCCCATGGAAAGGGTTCAATGCCCTTGTTGGTGATTTCCAATTGGATATCCAATGTTTCAGCTCTTAAAGACAAAGACATATTCACAGTGATATCTTGTGGAAAGCTACCTTTTAGATCAAAATCACTGCTTGAAAATTCAGTATTAATGACGATTTCTTTCCCGTTCACTTCCTTTTTGCAGACTTGCCACGGCTTGTCATGCAAAAAACCATGAATATGATTGGATTTTTTCATTTCATTGATTGGAAACTTATACACAGTCCCCTTATATGTAAATTGACCATCTTCAATTCGATTAGGAGGAAATAGGATTGGCATTCCGTACAAAATGGGAGCTTTTTTATACTCTTCCACACTATCCGGAGTGCGCAGCAACTCAATATCCTTATGCTTGTACTTCAACGAAAGCAGATTGCTTCCTAAAGATGGCGCAAGTATCGCTTCCACTTTTTCATTGCCGAACTTTATGGCCATTTCATTTAAAAAAGTGATATCTTCAATATAACCTTTCACTTTTTCTCCTCCTTTTACTTGAACATATATCCATCCTACTTCCAAGGACCATTTTTTGCAACAAATGGAAAATATATATTTCTGAGTTTAAAATAAGTGTTGGTAATCTAGGATTTTGCTTAGTTCGCTTTACTATTATTCTATTTCACTTTTATCCTTTTCCTCCGCACAGATCGACTTGTGCCTTATTAAATAAAAAAAAGGATGCCGTTTACGGCATCCTTTTTTACTTATCTATTACTTTCACTTACTAAAGCCACTATGCCTTCTTCATCATCCAAAACAAGTTCAATACCTGAGTATGGATCTTTATTCATATATTCATCCAGCCATAAGCGAAGCGCTTCTATCAAGTTGATGGTAATTAACACTTGTTTCCGGCCATCGACAAACGCTTCTGCCGAAAAGCCATAATCATCATCATACATTAACTCCACTTCTACCTCATTAGGTTGTACCTGCTTTTTACGGCCAATATAAACACAAACCGCGTTGATGATATCTTGTTCGGAAATCTTTAGCCTCTCCATGGGTTTGGATCCTCTTTCTTCTTCTTATCTTTGAAATATGTGAATATTTTACGGATTACAACGATTAATGCAATAACTGCTATCACGTTGATTAATAGTCCTAGTATAGAACCAAGCGCGCCCATATTGGCGAATAGGCTACCAAAAAGTAAACCTGCCAGTCCACCTAGCATAATTCCTTTCATTAAGCCGCCTTTTGTGAATGAGTTTCCACTTTTTGTATCAGTCTTCGCTTTATTAGTAGTAGTAGCATCGGACTTCTTCGTTTCTTTATTTTGGAAATTCGAATTGTTATTGTTGTTGCTGTTAAAACTTCTTTTTCCAGACTTGTAACCCCTTGCATCGACTGACTCCGAATGATCTTGGAATACATAAGTGCCGACTGGCGAGAATGCTAGTGTAATTGTAAGTAATGCAGCCATAAATTTTTTCATCATGTTTTTTTTGCCTCCGTTTAATAGTATGGAATGTTGTTTCATTATATCTTTACCCAGATTACTGAAAGTCCACATCACCTATCCTTGTTTTATCTTATAGTATTTACGTTGAATTTCAAAATAAGTTTCATTTTTTTTCGATTTTTTTCAAAAAAAAATAAGCAGGGGGATTTTCTCCCCTGCTTACTTAAAGAACGATTAGTTTACACGAACGACACGCCCGTTGAATACACCTGCCCAATATCCGCTTTCCATATTGGCGATTGCAACACCTGTTGAACTTTGGGAACCGATAAATTTGCCGCCGCCGACATAAATACCGACATGCCCATCAGTTTTATAGGTATTGAAGAACACTAAATCTCCAGGTTGTATTTGACTCTTAGATACTTGACGTCCTGCACTTTTCAATGCATCCGTACTTGCTGGAAGGTTCACACCAGCTTGTTTATAAGCCCATGCAACGAATCCTGAACAATCGAAAAGACCGTTAGCGATATCGGATGCCGTTCTTCCGCCACCAAATTTATATGTGGAGTTACCGATATATTTATAACCTGCTGTAATGGCAGAGCCTGTATTTGCACTGCTAGGCTTGCTTGATGATTCAGTTTTACTGGCTGCAGGCTTACTAGCTGCTGCAGGCTTATCAGCAGAACTGATTTTAGATGATGATTCACCTTTAGACGAACCAGATGCTGACGATTCAGCTTTAGAAGAACTTGTTGATTCTTTACTAGAAGAACTTGAAGATTCTTCACTAGAAGAATTTGAAGAATTCACTTCTTCAGCAGCACGGTCAAGATCAGCTTTCTCTGATGCCTTACGTTCTTCCTCTTTTTTGATATTTTCACGAATGGAAGCTATTTGTGATTCTAAACCAGCATCTTTATTTTCTAAAGATTGTTTAAGTGCCTCTGTTTCCGATTCTTTCTTTTCAATCTTTGCCTTCATATTGACAGTTTCAGCTTTTTGATCTTCAATTTGAGATTGCATGCCTTTAAGTTCTACTTCCATATCCTTAAGGCTTTGCAATTTTTTCTCAACAGTCTCTTGTTTTTTTTCTAAGTCAGCTTTATCCGCTTCCTGCTCGCTAAGAATCTGTTGGTCAGCTTCCACGATAGTGGCTACCGCTCCCACACGATTAACGAATTCACCAAAGCTTTTAGAACCTAAAACAACTTCTAGGTACTCAACGTCCCCGCCGCTCTCTTGGAATGAAAGGGCGCGCTCTTTCAAGACTTCCTCGCGTTTTGCGATTCTTTCTTCCAAGGCTTTAATTTCTTTCTTTAAAGAATCTATATCTTTTTCGGTGTCTTTAATTTCTTGTTTAGTATCTTTGATTTTTTGGTCATTTTCTTTCATTGCCGATTCTATCTGGGCAATTTGGGAATTCATTTTCGTTTGTTCTTTTTTCAATTCCTGAATAACTTGTTCTGCCTCTGAAATATCTGATTGTATTCCTGTGCGTTGCGATTGAATATCCGAGATAGATTCAGCTTTTACAGATGGTATGGCAAAAGCGCTCCCTAATCCAAGCATAATTGTCGTGTTCAATACGATAAGTTTTTTCTTCAAACTCATTTCCCCTGCTTTCCTCCCCTTGCATTTCCATCGACCCACTTCTTTTTCTCTATGAAAAATTATTAGTCAAAATAAATTGCTGGGAACTCTTCTCTATTTTTTTTACTCTTTATGTAATTTTCTAAGATTGTAATTATATTAAATACATTTCTTAAACTCTACTATGTTTTCATCTAAGTCGTAGTATATCATCAGATTTTGTCAAATGCGTAATAGCAATATTACAATTATATTTCAATTTTAACATAAAACATAAAAATTCGACTTTTTCGTGTGATAAAACAACCATTTTTTTACATAACGACCTTCGTATTTTGATGCAAGACTTTCTATCTAGTGCTTAGCACCAAGGGACCACAGACTATTGGCAGATTAACACTGACCATTTCCGAATGATGGAAGCCCTTTTGAAACAGATTGCAGCTTATTTCCCTTACATACAGGAAGGTCCGCTGACATCCCTATTAAAAAAACAAAAAAACCGCCCATCAGCGGTTTTTTCGTCAATTTTCGACCTATTCTTAAATTCCAGCCATATAGTCGACAAAAACCTTCATTTCTTTTGGTCGGACAAATACACTTTCGTCTTTGCTTATTTCCAGATTCAAATATTGTTCTTTCGTCAGTTCGATTTCCAGCGGTTCGTTTGTATCCTGACGAATGACTTCTATCCGAACGATGGGGCCAATTGTATGGATGTGGTCAATTATGGATGCAATCGAACCCTTTTCAGATGGTTCTCTTTCTATGATAAAGTTATGAGCCCTTACATAACCAGTGCCCACACCATCTTCGCTGCCCGGGGCATTCATTTCTACATTCCCAGTTACCAATTTACCTTGATGAACATTGCCTTTGAAAAGATTGACACTGCCGAGAAAATCATAAACAAAGGGATTTTCCGGGTGATCATATACTTCTTCCGGAGTTCCAATCTGTTCAATTTTCCCTTCATTCATGATTACGACCCGATCAGCAACATCCATCGCCTCTTCCTGATCATGCGTCACGAACACACTAGTAACATTGAATTCATCATGAAGCCTTCTTAGCCAACGCCGAAGTTCTTTGCGAACCTTGGCATCCAATGCCCCGAATGGTTCATCAAGCAAAAGGATATTCGGTTCAACCGCAAGTGCCCTTGCCAATGCGACACGCTGGCGCTGGCCGCCTGATAATTGGGATGGATAACGATCTTTATATCCTTCCAGCTTGACGAGCTGAAGCAATTCAGTAACCTTTTGTTCAATAACTTCTTTACTGGGCCTTATTTTTTTAGGACGGACCTTTAATCCATAGGCGATATTATCAAAAATGGTCATATTACGAAAAAGGGCATAATGCTGAAAGACGAAACCCACATTTCTATCTTTTACATGCTTATGCGTGTAATTCTCTTCATTGAAGAGGATCTTTCCGTACTCTGCTTGTTCAAGACCCGCGATGATACGCAGTAATGACGTTTTTCCCGATCCAGAAGGGCCAAGAAGGGCTACGAGTTCACCGCTCTTTATTTCCAAATTGATGTTTTGGAGTGCTTGATAAGAACCGTAATATTTTGTAACATTTTCAATGATGATACTCATTTCATTCCTCCTAACTCGCTTTGGTTGATTTAAAGTCCGTTTTCCATTCTATGAAACTTTTAATGATCAAGGTTATAATTGCAAAAATGGACATCAGGGATGCAACGGCAAAGGCAGCCGAAAATTGATATTCATTGTATAAGATTTCAATATGAAGCGGCATCGTATTGGTCATGCCCCTTATATGGCCCGATACGACCGATACAGCTCCAAACTCCCCGATTGTCCTTGCACTGCAAAGGATGACTCCATATAGAAGTCCCCATTTTATATTTGGAAGCGTCACATACCAAAATGTCTTAAACCCTCCCGCCCCCAGCGTGAGTGAGGCCTCTTCTTCAGACGTCCCCTGACTTTGCATGAGCGGAATCAATTCGCGCGCAATGAATGGGAAGGTAATGAAAATGGAGGCGATGACAATCCCCGGTATTGAAAAAATCACTTTAATGTCAAAGGATTGCAGCAGTGGACCAAGTGTTCCATGTAAGCCAAACAGAAGGACAAAAATCAACCCAGCAATGACGGGTGAAACGGAAAAAGGCAAATCTATCAATGTTATTAAGAAGTTTTTTCCCTTAAAATCATATTTTGTTATGGTCCACGCAGCAACTACCCCAAATATGGCATTGAGTGGCAAAGTGATGAGTACAACGATCAATGTTAATTTAATTGCAGCCAAGGCATCAGGATGGGTTATGGCCGCAAAATAAGCTTCGGCACCTTTTTCAAAGGCCTTTACAAAGATCGCGATTAATGGGACAACTAAAAATAAAGTCAGAAATAGCAAGACAATGGAAATAAGGACCCACTGTATGGATTTAGGCTCTTTTGTTGCGTTTCTCGTAAAAATGACTGGGTGATTCGTTTTATTAGCAACCACTGAATTATCATTTTCCATCATGTCCCCTCCTACTTCCCTGAATATCTTTTGCCGGTCCACCATTGTAAGATATTGATGGTGAACAAAATTATAAATGTAATAATGAGCATGACGGCTGCAACAGCTGTTGCACCCTCATAATCATACTGTTCGAGCTTTGTCATAATGATCAGCGGGGAAATCTCCGTTTTAAACGGCATATTTCCGGCAATGAAGACAACGGATCCATACTCTCCAAGTGCCCTCGCAAAAGAAAGTGCAAAACCCGTCAATATCGCTGGAATCAATTCCGGGAAAATAATTTTAATGAATGTCTGCATTCGATTCGCCCCTAAAGAGGCAGATGCTTCTTCCATTCCTTTTTCGATATTTTCAAGTACTGGTTGAACCATCCGCACCACGAATGGAAGACCGATAAATATTAGGGCGATGATGATCCCCGCAGGAGTGAAAGCGACTTTAAAGCTGAAAAATTGCCCGATCCATCCGTTCGGTGAGTACAAAGTGGTCAAAGTAATCCCTGCCACAGCTGTCGGGAGGGCAAAAGGCAAATCAACCAATCCATCGATGATCCGTTTGCCGGGAAACTCATAACGAGTAAGCACCCAGGCAATTAACACACCAAAAACTGCGTTCACGAAGGCCGCAGTTAACGCTGTCATAAAACTCAATTTATATGAAGCGAGAACCCTTGGTTCAGTTATGGTCGCCCAAAAATCCTGGAACCCCATTGAAAATGTGTTTAGAAAAACCATGGATAACGGGATCAAAACGATGATGGAGAGATACAGCAGCGTAAAACCCATCGTCAATCCAAAACCGGGTATGGTCCTCTTTTTCGTCTGTTTACCTTCTGTCACTATATTCATCGCTTCGCCTCAGCCCTTTTTCTGATTTATGAAGGAGAAGACGGTAAGCCATCTTCTCCTTCATGCTTATTGCGGTTGATAAATTTCGTCAAATGTACCACCATCATTAAAATGCGTTTCTTGGGCTTTTTTCCACCCGCCAAACGTATCATCAACCGTCACCATATCTATATTGGCAAATTGGTCTTTATATTCAGCGAGAACCTTTTCATCCCTTGGACGATAGAAGTTTTTCGCGGCAATTTCCTGACCGGCATCCGTATATAGGTATTTCAGGTAGGCTTCAGCCACTTCTTTTGTTCCTTTTTTCTCGACCACTTCATCGACAACAGCTACCGGTGGCTCTGCTAATATACTGATTGAAGGATTGACGATTTCATATTTATCAGCACCGAATTCTTCCAGAGTTAAATAGGCTTCATTCTCCCAAGCGATAAGTACGTCACCAATTCCCCTTTCTACAAAAGTGGTGGTTGCACCGCGTGCACCTGAATCCAGGACTTCAACATTCTGATAAAGTTTTTTCATGAAATCCTTCACCTTTGTTTCATCATTATCGAAATTCTTCTCCGCATAAGCCCAGGCAGCCAGGTAATTCCACCTTGCCCCTCCGCTTGTCTTTGGATTTGGTGTAATGATGGATACATCCTTTTTAATAAGATCATCCCAATCTTTAATGCCTTTAGGGTTATCTTTTTTCACCAAAAACACAATGGTTGATGTGTATGGTGTCGAGTTTTCCGGTAACCGTTTCTGCCAATCCTTCGCTAACAGGTTACTAGCTTCATATATGGCATCAATATCATAAGCCAATGCCAATGTAACGACATCCGCCTCCAATCCATCAATGACTGCCCTGCCCTGTTTACCAGATCCGCCATGGGATTGTTGAATCGTTACATCCTGACCGGATTCTTCTTTCCAGTGCTTTACGAACGCTTCATTGAATTCCTGGTACAATTCTCGTGTCGGATCATACGACACATTCAGTAGCTCGACTGACTTTGATGACCCATCCCCTTCCGTTTTTTCCGAGTTGCATCCTGCAAGTACACCGAAGGCTAAAATCAAACTTGTCAATATCATCATCTTTTTCATGGTATCCCCCCTGTTTTTTTGCAACAAAAAAAGCACACTACTTCCCTTTTTATTTTTATTCTAGGAGATAGTATGCCTTCAGTTCTCTGATCAGCAAATATTCTGAATTTATGTATCATTAACATAAAGCAAAGTATACCAAGTTGTCAACTGTGTTTTATAAATAAACAAGCCCTTTTATTTAAACACTTTCACGAATAGAAGATTAAAGAATTTTCCAAAAGAAATAGCTCGATCCAACTGAGAGATCGAGCCCAAAACTTAAGAATTTGATCTTTTTTGATACAGCTTATTGTCCACGATATACTGATAACACTGATCAGGCAGCAAATATCTTGGTTCCCCGCCCATCGCGAATTCATCCCTTATATATGTAGAACTGATTTCCATGGATAGACCTTTATCAATAAGGTGAAATGTATTGCCATCATCATAATTCCTTAGCAATGGACTTTTTGATATGATTTTCAGCATATCGATCCCATCCCGTGCCATGACGATGAATTTATGATTGGCAATCAATTTTTCCCTGAATTTCCATCGTAAGTGTACCGGTAACTCCTGATTATCAATATCTTCAAGTAAATCTGCACCCATTATGAAATAAACTTCGTCCTTTGGAAATCGTGATTTAAAATATTCCATCGTATACCAAGTATATTGTTTACTCGTTCCGGCTCGTTCATTTATTTCATAATCACTAACTTCGAATAGTGGATTGCCCCCTATGGCCAGCTTGAGCATTTCCCAACGGTGTTCATTGCTCGTTTTCATCTGTTTATCAATACGGCCATCCGCGCAAGGCAAAAAAATCACCTTGTCTAGCTTAGCGCGATGCGCAATGGTCGATGCTGTCCATAAATGCACATTCGTGACCGGATCGAAGGAAGATCCATAAACTCCAATTTTGCCCATCCTTTTATCCCCCTCATCAACCTTTCTTTTTCAACACGGCCCTGACCGGACTCCCGTCCCCAGCTTCTAATGCAAGCGGCAATGCAGCCAAATCGTACATCCGAGGCTCCCAAGGGCCAGCCCTTCGAGGATATGAATCACACACACAGGCTGACAGTCCATGGCGCGCAGGAAATACTTTGCTGCCGAGATAGTCAACAGAAGGCAAATCGAGCCCAACCACCCCTTTATTTGCAAGGAAGGGAGCTAAATTGGTTCAACCGATGGAATCCATTCAGGAAAACGGCTGAGTTCCTTCCATTGACCTGTTGCCAGCAACAACCACCGGATCCCTATGCCTTCAAAATCTTTAATGCCATTGCTTTCAGCTTCGTCCACCTTAACTACAGTAGCAGTGCCAATTTATAAATCAAGATCAAGTTCGATGATTTTTTTCCATTTCCATCAAAATGACAGGGAGCATCAATATAAGTTCCTAAATGGGTACTCATCCGGATTTCCCTACATTGACAGATGACCCTTCAGCCATTGATGAATTAAGAGATTGCGTATCTCATGGCCAATATGGCTTATTTTCATTCAGGCGCTGAGTAATATTTAACCCTTGATTCATGTATTTCTCCCTCCGGTCAAAGCTTAAAGTTTGGTCCTTAATGTCCAAAGCTCAGGAAAAAAAGACTGTTCGACCACTTTCTTCAGATAACTTACACCGGACGATCCGCCAGTTCCCTTTTTATTACCGATGATCCGTTCTACGGTGCTCATGTGATTGAATCTCCAGAATTGTTGTTGACTTCCAATATCAACGAGTTTTTCGGCCAACTCATACAAATCCCAGTATTTATGCACATCACGGTAAACTGTCAGCCACGCGTTTTCAACACTTGCATTTTCCTGATAAATTTCAGACCAATCCCTGTTCAAGACCGATTGATCAATGGGAAGCCCTCTTGCAGCCAAAGCCCCTACAGCCGCATCATAAATACTAGGTTTATTCAAGGCTGCCATCATCGACTCATAAAGCTCGGGCTGATGACGGAAAACGGCCAATATTTGCGAATTCTTTTGACCCATTGCAAATTCTATCAACCTGTTCTGAAATGATTGAAACCCTGAAGAGTTTCCTAGTTTCTCCCGGAATTCCATATAATCGGATGGAGTTAAAGTCGAAAGCACATTCCAGGATTGAACAAGTTGCTGTTGGACCCTGGCCACTCTGGATAGCATCTTAAAGGAAGGCTCCAAACGTCCTGCCTGAATGTGGTCTGTTGCCGCATTCAATTCATGGAGGATCAATTTCATCCACAATTCACTAGTTTGGTGAATGATGATGAACAGCATTTCATCGTGATGGGATGAAAGCCGATGCTGACTTGATAATATTTGATTTAAATGCAGGTAGTCCTCATAGGACATATCTTTTTCAAAATCAGTTACCATACTTTCTTCCAAACGATGTTCATCTCTTGGTCCCTTATCCATACTATCCCTCTTTCCCTTTACATTCTTTTGATTTTCGACATCAATAAATAAACGATGCAAAGAAAGATCAGCCAAGGAACACCGAACTGGAGCACGATTTTAAACGGGCCAGTGAACCAGGTAGATACCGTCAAAGCTAACAAAAGAAATGCACCAAGAATCGTTAGATATGGAAATCCATACATTTTAACCGGTAATTTGCGTCCCCCTGATTTCTCCCACCTCTTTCTGAAATATAAATGGGAAATGAACACCATAAACCAAGTTAAAATGGCTCCGAACATCGATATCCCCATCATGAATGCATATGAAGTATCAGGAAGCAGGACCTTTACTCCCGCAGCAAGAAATATTCCCAAAGTGGATATGAGAAGGGCCCTTACCGGGACTCCTTTCCTGCTCACTTTTTGAAATAGCGCTGGAGCCTGCTGTTGCTCGGATAATGAATATATCATTCTGGTGGAGGCATATAATTGACTATTCATTGCAGATAAAGCAGCGGTTAAAATAATGAAATTCATTATCCCTGATGCTCCGGGAATATTCAGGATTTCCATTACCCTAACAAATGGGCTTTTATCAATACCAGCCGATTGCCAGGGAACAATCATTAACATGATCCCGATTGTCAGTACATAAAAAGTGGCAAGCCTGAAGACAGTAGCCTTCAAAGCTTTAGGGACGGCAACATCCGGATCCTTTGCTTCTCCCGCCGTCACCGCAATCAACTCAGTTCCTAAAAAGCTGAAGAGCGAAATGAATACGGCGACCCAGAGCCCCCAAAACCCGAAAGGCATAAACCCTCCATCATTTGCATAGTTCTCTACACCGATCCCGCTTGGAGGTTCGGCGCCAATCACCACGTAGGCGCCCAGTAGAATGAATATGACGATGGCGCTGATTTTAATCATTGAAAATACATACTCAAAATTCCCGAATGTATTGACACTCGTCGCATTTACATAGATTAGCAGTGCAGCAAAAAGGAAAATCCAAACGCTTCCAGGTACATCCGGGAACCAATATTTCATATAAACAGCGATCGCACTCACTTCGACACCAATGGCTAGGACATTCGCTATCCAATATGAATACCTCACAACAAAACCAGCAAATGGACTTATATATTTTTCAGCAATGGTTCCAAAGGATCCCGATGTTGGATAGGCTACAGTCATTTCCGCCAAACAGCCCATCAGTAGAAGGACAATGAATGCACCTATTGCATAGCTGATAAGTACACTTGGGCCTGCTGTTGAAATTGCAAGGCCGCTGCCCAAAAATAATCCGGTGCCAATTGCACACCCCATGGCTATCATAGTGATTTGATTCGATGATAATTCACGATGCAGCTTATTTTTCTCCATATGTTACTCCCATTCTAGGCAATGATTCCCCTTTTATTTTGATAGTTTTCATATAATCTGCCGTCCATGATCTTTTTTAGTACCTGTACAGTTTCATAGACTTTCTGAAAAGAGGTATAAAGAGCAACAGGTGCTAAACGAATCATATTCGGTAAATCAAAAGTTTTCGCATACTCTCGTTGACATGAAATTATTGATATCCATGTTCTCCTCGCTTTCCTCCATTCCACTATTTTTCACTTGTAAATCCCTACCCCTTCCCATGCCAACCTTATCATTCTATTAGGATCTCTTTCAATATAATCCTTTTTATCAAAAATCATTGTGTAGTGGTTCGTTTCATCATATTTCGGCCAGATTTCGCCTTCCGGGGGATTGGGGTTTCCATGTTTCGCAAAGTTGACCCAATGGCCCTGCATTCTATGGGAAACCTTTAGGGCAGCTGGCCTGGAACCATATGAAGTAATCCGTTTCCCCAATGCAGAGTCGAAAGTCTGGAAGGCAAAAGGAATTTCCATACCATGCGTCGCCCCTAATTTACTTATGCGCATTGCCGCCGTTTTATAATCAAAACGGTACATCCATGTTTTTTCAAAGCGGCTGTATGCCTCCGCATACCAAACCGAGGGAATATGGAAAGTCGCATCACGGCCAATGCCAAGCACAGCTTCCTTTTCTGGGTAATTTATATAAGCATTCGTAATTCGCTCTTTCGCCTCTGGATCAGTGTTTTCGAACATTTTATGAATCATCGCCGCATTGGTTGGGATTAACGGGGGATCCATCTGGTCGAAAAACGTCGCTTCATCCCTATTTGTTCCTATAAGCAAGGATATTCCCTTTGCTTTTCCTGATCGAATCGAATCGAGTGGATAATCGGGCAGGAAGTCACCATCTACGACAGGTCCAAATGATAGTGAGCCCGGCATGGCCTGTGAATTTTCCTGTAAGAGTTGGTAGGAGGCCGCGACAATCTCTTGAGCTGGAAGTGTTTTTAACCGGTGGATATCATTCTTTCCAATGCCCAATATCTCAAGGAACTTTTCACTGAATTGGCGCGCAAATCCTTTTCCATAAACAGATGTTGGAGCAGGACTTTCTGCAATGGCCTGTTTAAAAAGACCTCTCGCTGAAGGAACAGTAAGTAAAGTCGTCACCGCATTACCTCCAGCTGATTCACCAAATATCGTAACATTTTCAGGGTCGCCGCCAAATGCTTCTATATTCTCTTTAACCCATTTCAGAGACGCAACTTGATCACGTAAACCTAAATTGGTTTCAAATATTTCCCCATCACCTGCCAACTCGGTAAAATCCAGATATCCCAGTGCCCCCAGCCTATAGTTGATGCTTACCACGACCACATCTCCATTTTTCGCCAACAAGTGTCCATTGTACATATCAAGCGATCCAGCTCCCGTTATATATGCTCCTCCAGGAATCCACACCATGACCGGGCGTTTTTTATCATCAGCTCTAGGCGACCAAATATTCAGGAACAAGCAATCCTCATCCATTTTTTCATTTCCGGTCATTCCTGTTCTTACCGCCCGATCCATCGGCTGCGGGGGGATGGGACCAAAATCCACCGCATCCATGACACCGCTCCAATTATCAACTGGCTCCGGTGAGCGGAAACGCAGACCATCAATCGGCGCTTTCGCATACCTGACTCCACGCCAAACGCATATATCGTTTTCCATAGTACCTTGAAGATGTCCTTTTACCGTCGTAACTATTGATCCAATCATTCCTTTTCACCTCTTCATATAGTAATAGATACTTAAGTTCTTCTTTTTCCATTCCCTTATATCCTTCATCTTTATCGAAAAAAGATCTATATGGTCTGTTCAGCCAAAATAAAGTACAGCTATCGTATATAAAGCTCAGGTTATGAGTTTGAATCGTAATTGGATATAGATTTTCAAATGACCAGTTCAACAAAAAAAGACCCAATCAGGTCTTTTTTGTTGAAGTCGGCAAAAAGCTTAAGTGAGCATGGCAATGATGCTCAATAAAGAGCTGCCCCGAACGGAAAGCTGTTGTGCAGCATATGTTAATTGCTGTTCATCGAGCTGTTCCAGTAACGGCTTTAATTCAAGCAATTCATTCTCCAGTCCTTTAAGGTCTGTAGATAGCTTGTCCACCATCAAGAGCACTTGCTCAGAATCAACAGTGGCTTCAGACCAGACAAGTAACCGTTCCTTGATTTCAGTCAACGGCAAATTCTGTTCTTTATACCGATTAATCATTTGAAGACGATTTAAAGCATCTTCTGTGTAATATCGATATCTTGACCCAGTTTTTTCATAGTTCAGCATCCCTAATTGTGTGTAATAGTCAATGGTTCTTCTCGAAACATTTGCAAGTTCAGCAAGCTGGCCAATCCGATATATATTCACCCAGATAGTCACCTTCTTTTAAAATCTACTGTTAACGATACTATAACATAACTATCCTATAAGGTGACCTCGAGGATGAATCTATTAGACTACTTTATCCGAATTGCCCTTCAACTGCTTCTTGGCAAAAAACAGGGCATCTTCCTTCGATTTAAAAAAGTGCTGTTTTTCTATCTTATGATACAAACCAGTGCTGAGTAACAATTCCTTTGGTTGCTGCTGGATTCCGGAAATGATTAATTTCCCCTTATAGTTTCCGATGCGGTTAACAATCGCCAATAGAGCAGCCTCTGCTGAAGTGTCCATATATGTTACCCGGCGCATGCTCAATACCAACACTTTCGTCTTATTATCCAAGTTTGCCAATATCGATGACTCCAGGACGTCTATCGAACCAAAGAAGAGGGGACCTTCCAAGTTATACACATTGATCTTTGAATCCGAATTATCAATTGGAACAATCTCAGTAATCTCATGACTTCTTTCCCTAACCTTTAACGTGTGGCTCATTTTTGCAATGAAGGTGATGAATGCAATCAATAAGCCGATTCCCACTCCCATGATTAAATCAGTGAAGACAGTGACGAGGAAGGTGACTAGCAAAACCGCAGAATCTGTCGTCTTCGTTTTCAATACATGAGCGAATTCCTTTCTTTCACTCATATTCCAGGCAACAAACATCAATATGGGTGCCATGCTAGCCAAAGGTATATGCTCTGCATATGGAGAAAGTACTAGCAAAACCAGTAAAACGACAATTCCGTGAATGACTCCGGACATCGGGGAGACTGCCCCGCTTTTTATATTGGTAGCTGTCCTGGCAATAGCACCTGTTGCAGGTATCCCGCCGAAAAATGGGGTCGCGATGTTCGCGATTCCCTGCCCAACCAATTCCTTATTACTATCATGCTTGGTTCCCCCCATGTTATCGGCCACGGTAGCGGATAACAATGATTCGACACCGCCTAACAAAGCAATTGTAAAAGCAACGGGAAGGAGTGTGATAATGACTTCCACTGAAAGCTCCGGCACTTGGAATTCCGGAAAACCTCTCGGAATCGCTCCATACGTGGAACCAATCGTAGCCACCTTATCGGGAAATAAAAGGTAAGCTGCCATTGTTGATATTAACAGACCCAGAAGTGGTCCTGGCACTCGTGGCAGAAGTCTAGGTGCCAGCAGTATGACGACAAAACATATAATAGCAACAATCACACTATATATATTGAACGTGTCTGCTTTAATTACCAGTTCCTTCATGTTAGCCATGAACGCTTCATGTTTTTCCACTTTCATACCAAAGAAGTTGGCAATTTGCCCTGAAAAGATTATTATCGCAATTCCTGTTGTAAATCCAATGATGACTGGACGGGGAATGAACTTCATCAAATTGCCTAACTTAAGAAGACCCATCAAGACTAACATCATCCCCGCTAAAAACCCGGCAATAAGCAAACTTTCATACCCATATTGCATAACGATTCCAAATAATAACGGAACAAACGCCCCGGTTGGCCCTCCGATTTGATACTTGGAGCCACCCAAAATAGATATGAGGATTCCAGCGATGATGGTCGTATATAACCCGTATATCGGTTCGACGCCTGAAGCAATTGCAAAAGCCAATCCTAAAGGAATGGCTACAACACCTACGACCAATCCTGCCGTTACGTCCTTTTGAAAACCCTTCATATTATATCCTTGAAATCTAGAATCTTTTATCATCTTTTTCAAACTCACATCCTTAGTCGTTTTTTAAGTTGGGATCTACCATCATCAGGAAAAATGACATTCTTTCATTTTAGAGGGAGTTGCTTGATCGAAATTAATCTAACTATTGTTGAGGATATTTTTCCAACGGGACAAACCATACGGGGGACTTTTCATAACTAAGAAATAATCGTCATATGTAATCTCCTTATGTTAAGTTATTTGACATGGTCTCGACCACGCTTCAACATTATACAGTAAAACGTAAAACTGTACATTATTAGCAATGTAAACATTTGTTTACAATCTTTTGGATATTTTTACATGCATATTACAATCCGGGACCATACTTCCAGTCTAGTTAATTTGAAGCCGGAGATTCAGACTACGAATCAGGAGGTTTGAACTTTGGACTAATTTCCCATACCGGAAACCTTGATTAATAACCAATAGAAAAAGCATGTTTTGAGAAAGATTGCTCAAAACATGCTCTGACAAAAACTCAAGACTCTATATACGCAAAACCTCTTGATTAAAATCAAGAGGTTTTCTTTCAGTTTACAGCTCTTCTCCTCTCGTCTCGATAATATGCTTATACCAATGAAACGAGAGCTTCTTTTTTCGGTTTAACTGATCATGATGATCCACGTAAATAAATCCGTATTGCTTCTTATACCCGTTTAACCAACTTAATAGATCAATGACAGACCATGCGTAATACCCTTTTAAATGGATGCCTTCTTTGATTGCACGCTTAATCACTTTTAAGTGTTCCTCAATATATTTAATACGGGGAACATCCACTATTTCACCATCGATAATCGGATCCTCATCACCAAGTCCGTTTTCTGTAACATACATCTTAATATCACCATAACGTTCTTTTAACATATGCAGCCCATCTAAAAATCCTTGAGGTGAGATTTCCCAGCCCCATTTTGTATATGTTTTATCTTCCATTTTTACGGTCCGATAAAAGCCATCAAAAGACGGATTTCCTGGAGCTAGAGTAGAAGTTTCTCTTGAATGCTCCATGTTTGAAACGGCTTCCCGATTTTTTTCCACGCGAATGGGCTGATAATAGTTGAGACCAATAAAATCATTTTTCTCCGCATTTCTTTTTAGCGTATCCAGTTCTTCTTCGGTCCAACTTGGTGTCCAGCCTCTCTCCTTTAATTGCTCAACCACGTAAGATGGATATTCCCCTTTTAAAATTGGGTCATAATACCAAAAAGTTTCATATTCATTGGCATGCCGAGCAGCTAATACATTCTCATGTTTGTCATCAATACTATAGGCTGGCAGGAATACATGGGTAATTCCAATTTCACCGTAATGATTCAGTGCCTTGTATACCTCTACCGCTTTTGCATGTGCATAAAAAACGTAATGTGTCGCTTGAAAGTATTTATTTTCATCGTTTTGGATTCCAGGAGGGTGCGCGCCTTTTAAATACCCCAAACCGCAAAACATAACCGTTTCATTAAACGTGATCCAATGTTTGACGCGGTCTCCGAATGCGCGAAAACAAATCTCCGCATACTTGACGAACGCTTCAGCTGTTCGCTTATTCGTCCATCCCCCATCCTGTTCAAGCGTCAAAGGCAAATCCCAATGATACAGCGTAACAAATGGAACAATCCCATATTTTAAACATTCATTAATAACATTATTATAAAATTCCAAGCCTTTTTCATTGGTTTCCCCGTCACCGGTTGGCAAAATACGTGCCCATGAAATGGAAAACCGATATGATTCAAGTCCCATCTCTGCCATTAATTTAATATCTTCTTTGTAACGATGATAATGGTCTATCGCTACATCCCCGTTTGTACCTTCGTATGTTTTCCCTGGAATCTTTGAAAAGACATCCCAATTCGTTATACCTTTACCATCTTCATCCCATGCTCCTTCTATTTGAAAAGAAGCAGAAGCAGCTCCGAATAAAAAATCGTGTGGAAACTTCATTATAAACCCTCCGTTTTCATACCATCTTATTAAATTGATGATAATATATTTTATTCATTGGTACAAATATTTTTTGGTTATATTACTTTAATTCATATTTGACTATTTGTAAAACATAAGTATTCAAGATAGTATTCACTATCATGGAATGATTAAATCCAGAATCAATACTAAAATAAAGGACGTTAATTCTGCTGAATCAATCTCTCTTTTTAACAATAGAAGAATAACTTACATCTCGTTTTTTAGTTTCATATGAACACATACAAAACCCGTCCACCTTTGGAGGACGGGTTATACATATTCAAGATGTTGCTAATCACTCCACAACCGGGAGCCAACCTTTTATCTGAATCAACTTTTCCCAAAGCGGATCTGGAATGACCAATTCATCCTGATCTTTTTTTGAGAGGGTAGTCCGTATTTCCGCTTCTTTTCCCGACCTGATTTTTTCAATCCAATGCGGTTCCATAAGAAGTTCACGGCCAAGGGCGATAAAAGGGACACCCGTTTCCATAGCTTCTGCAACTTCATCGGGTGTATGCAGTGATCCTACACCGACCACCGGGATACGATTACCTACTTTATCGTAAATTTTAACGATGCGCGACTTTGTCCTATCACTCTCACGGAATGAGCCATTCCAGAAGTGACCTACCGATATATGTAGATAATCCAGATTTTGATTCGCTAATCTATCAATGAATTGGATCGTATCATCTAAAGTGATTCCAGGATTGCTGCCTTCTTCAGGAGAAAGGCGGTAGCCGATGATAAACGGCTTTTTCGCATGCTCAGCAACCGTTTTCTCGACTTCATTCACAATGGTAAGCGGGAAAATCAATCGTTTTCCCAGTGTTCCACCCCAGTTATCCGTACGACGGTTCGAGTGCGGCGAGAAGAATTGTTGAAGCAAGTACGTATTGGCACCATGGATTTCCACACCATCGAATCCTGCTTCGATGGCCCTTCTTGTTGCTTCGCCAAATGCCTTAATAACGTCTTGTATTTCATCTTCACTCATTTCCCGCGGTACAGGTGCTTCCTCGCTGGAAGCAATGGCACTTGCAGATATAGGTTGGTTATCAGGCAATAATTCCGGCGGACTTTGCCGGCCTCCATGATATATTTGTAGAATCGCTTTTGACCCGTTTGACTGAATCGTTTCAGCTAGTTTTCTCAAGGATGGGATAAAGAAATCGTCATCTGCACTAAGTTGGCCCGGGAATCCCTTGCCTCCAGCAGATACATAGGCACATGCAGTGACCACTGCGCCTACACCAGCCGAGCGTTCAGCGTAATAGGCCAGTTCATCATCGGTTACAACGCCTTGATCATCCGAAGAATAAGTGGTCATAGGAGCCATCATGATACGATTTTTCACTTCTACCCCTGATGGAAATATATATGGTTGAAAGATCTTTTCGTATTTTTGATTCATGCCAATCCTCCCCCTTTACTCTTAATGGTGATGATGTCCGTGCGGTTCTTTAGAAGGGTTCGTGATTTCAAAGCCTTCTTCAGGTACATAAAAATATTTAATCCAAACACCATCCAGAAATTCTTCACGTGAATCAAGCAAAATATCGATATCTTTATCTGTTTTGACGATTTCATCATGCTCGGTCGGTGTATCTAGTTTCATGTCATAATGGGCATGATCGCCATGCATATGGGTGATATATACACGAATCATTTTCCCTTCGGCTTCTTCAGTGCTCAGCATTTTTTGTAAGACCTTTGCTGCATTACGATTAATTTTGCATTTCATGTCCATTCCTCCAACAATAAAATTATCCATGTATAAATTCTACCCAATTAAAGGGTATCAGTAACATCCATTTATACCCTTCCTACTTGGCCATGACCAATTATAATCGGTCTGCCGGAAAGACGATGCCGATTTGCTTTCTTGCCTCATCCATGATTTCCATAGTCAACAGTGAATTTGAATATGAATTTATATCGGACTCCATTTTCCCCTGCTGTATCAAATCAACAAATTCTTTCGCTTCATAATACATGGTAGGCATATCCTGATTAACTGAAATATTTTCAGTGGTTCCATCCCGATACTGAATATCCACCGCTTGCGGTCCTGAAATTTTCTGAATGATGATGTTTCCAAGTTCACCTTGAATTTCCGATGGCAAATTGGATTCAGTAATCTTGGAAAACGTGACGACTGCCTCCATTTCATCATAGGAAAGCAGAATCGTCCCCTGCCCATCAACTCCTGATTCAAGCATCGTTCCTGATGCCTGCACCTTATTTGGTTTACCGAACAGAACTACAAGTGGATAGAGGACGTAAATACCTAGATCCATTAAAGAGCCACTGGAGAATTCAGGATTGAATGCATTCAGCACAGTGCCTTGTTTATACGAATCGTATCGTGATGAATATTGACAAAAGCTTCCCGAAAAACGTCGTATCTTCCCGATTTTATCCAGATTCCCCTTTATACTTTCGAAGTTCGGCATGATGGTCGATTTCATCGCTTCCATCAATAGCACATCATTTTGTTTTGCTGCCTCAACCATTTCCATTACTTCTGCCGCATTTGAGGCCATTGGTTTTTCACATAATACATGTTTTTTATTTTGTAAAAACAAAACTGCTTGCCTACAATGATGTGAGTTAGGGCTAGCTATATATACAGCGTCGATTTCATCGCTGGCGGCCATTGCTTCTAAATTCGTAAAAGTCGTATGTACTTCGTATTTATTGGCAAATTCTTTTGCTTTCTCTTCTGTACGTGAATACACGGCGGTTAATGCTAAATCCTCTACATGCTTTACAGCCTCCAAAAATCGTTCCGTGATCCAATTTGTACCTATTACTCCTAATCTTATCAACATCCTATCCCCTTTCAAGCGAACTTAATTATGTCCTCAATATACAGACATTTCACTGAAAAACAAAGTATAATGAACACTCGCAACTGTTTAAATTGGATTTTTTAGGCAATATTCGTTTATAATTTTTTATATTACCACTGCCATGATGTTTCTACATACTCCCTAAATGGGAAAAGAAGACTTAAAAGGAGCGTGTGAAGTTTATGACAGAATTAATGAAAAACAAAGTTGCCATCATTACAGGTGGAGGCTCGGGAATTGGCCGGGGCGCGGCACTGAAATTAGCTGAAAACGGCGCGAACATCATCTTTTTTGACCGAACAGTCGAAAATGCCGAAAAAGTGAAGGAAGAAGTGGAAAACCTTGGTCAAGAGGCTTTAATCATTAAAACCGATGTTTCCAAGGCTGAGCAAGTTGAAAATGCCTACAAGTTGGCATATGAACATTTTGGGAAAATTGATTTTGTATTTGCAAACGCAGGCATCAACGGAGTGATTGCCCCCATAGAAGATATAAAACCAGAAGATTGGGATCAGACACATACCATCAACCTCAAAGGCACCTTTCTCACCATCAAATACGCCATTCCCTACATGAAGGAAACGGGTGGCAGCATCGTAATCAACAGCTCCATCAATGGAAATCGATATTTCAAGAATTTTGGTTTTTCCGCTTATAGTTCATCCAAAGCTGGTCAAGTCGCTTTCGGAAAAATGGCTGCACTCGAATTGGCAAGATATAAAATCAGGGTAAATACCATTTGTCCCGGCTCCATCGATACGAACATTCACGATAACACATTCCCGGAAGATGAAAACTTGAAAAAAATCAGGATTCCCATTGAATATCCGCAAGGCTCACAGCCCCTGGCGAAGAAAGCGGGGACTACCGAACAAGCTGGTGATCTCGTATTGTTTCTAGCATCAGACATGTCTTCCCATGTTACGGGCACGGAAGTTTATATCGATGGAGCAGAATCACTATTATAATTCATACTTACCCCCTTAAAGGAAAAAGCTGAAATCCACATTAGGATTTCAGCTTTTCCTTATTAAGCCACTCGCCTTAACCCACGACGGGCAAGGAGTAAATAAGCGAACATGGCGATGACATGACAACTTACCATCACAATTCCCATCGGCAGGGGTGACTCACCTGAACCTAATCCCACCAGGGGAGCCATTAGTGATCCCAATATAAAGGGAAGCAAGCCAATTAAAGCCGAAGCACTGCCTGCAGTTTTTTTCTGATTTTGCATCGCTAAAGAAAAACTCGTTGTACCGACAATACCGACGCTGGAGACGGAGAGGAATAAAGCGACCAAGATTCCTGCCAACCCAATTTCGAGAAGGACTGAGGCAAGAAGAAATATTCCCCCAAACAAAGCTAGAAATAATCCCATTTGAAGCAGTTTTTCTTCTTTAACCTTCCCTGCCAGCTTCCCGGCAACTTGTGAAGCGATGATGATCCCAATTCCGTTAATTGCAAAGATCAGGCTGAAGGTCTGTGGGGAAACCCCATAAATGTTCTGAAGAACAAAAGGCGATCCGGAAATATAAGCGAACATAGCGGCACTTATGAACCCTTGTGAAAAAGCATAGCCCATAAACACACGATCCTTCAATAAGTTCCCAAATGTCCTGATAGTATCATTTACCCCACCGGCACTCCTGAGATTAGACGATAAAGTTTCCTTTATCCCAAAAAATGCAGCCGCAACCATAATGATACTTAATACTGAAATGACAACGAAAACTCCCCGCCAAGAAGTAAACTGCAAAAGTTGACCACCAAAAACCGGAGCCAATATCGGTGCCGCCCCATTCACCAACATTAACATGGAGAAGAACTTGGTCAAATCCGTTCCTGAAAAAAGGTCACGAACTATGGCCCTTGAAATGACAATGCCTCCCGCTCCCGCAATACCTTGGATAAAACGTAATAATAAAAGCAATTCAATGGTTGGAGCAAAAGCGCATAATAGAGATGAAATGCAATAAATGGATAAAGATATGATTAACGGTGTCCGCCTTCCTTTTGCATCACTTAGTGGCCCTAAATAAATTTGGCCTAAAGCCAATCCTAACAAGCAGGCAGTCAAGCTCAGCTGGGCTAAAGATGTACTGCTTTTCAGATCCTCTGCCAGTGTAGGGAGTCCCGGTAAATACATATCAAGTGACAGTGGTCCAATCGCTGCAAAAGATCCCAGCATAAGAGCCATCAATAGCCTTTTGGATTTAGTCATTTCGTTGCCTGATGATATCGATTCCTTCATTTCAATCATTATTACCCCTATCCCTTTCAACTAATTGTTTTTCCTAAATAAAACTCGACTTTCTTTATTTTACAAAAGATCCGAACAATTTACGATAAGTATGCTTCCCTTGAATTGGTTCTTCCCTCCAGCACTCAATTAAGTAATGCTTCAAAACTCAGAAATCTTCTAAAAAGGACAAATCTTAAATCAGGAAATATATTTGAAGATACTTCTAACCAAAGAAAAACTATTAAAGTTCCAAACAATTCCCCATAAAAAATGACCCCATTTCAGGGTCATTTCAGACTGTAGACAAATTCGAAGAAAGCGAGTTTGCCTGCATTTTTTTATTAAAAAAGGTTGCAGGTGATTTCAGAAATCCGCTCCCTTTTCTCCGACTGTCTGCCAAGCCTCATCAAAGCAAGCTCCTGTGGGGTCTCGGCTAGCCAGTTATTCGGCAGGAGTGTCGCAAATTTCTTCAATCCAATAAGGATTATAGTAAAAAAACATGAAGGATAATCTATTCTTGCTTTATAATCATTGTTCGGGATGAGACTATTCCGAATACCCTTTTGTCAAAAGGAGGGTTTCTATCTATATTTTAAAACAAAGTTGATTGGAGCGGGTGTTCGAGACTTCTGCGGGAAAAGCGTGTCCAAGGGAGACCCCACAGGTGCAATGAGCGCCGGGGGCGACCGCCCGCGAAAAGTGAGTGCCTGGAGTCAACGTTCAAATTTTACAAACCCTCAAAAAAACGTGCCAGTTGTTTTCCATTCCGAACCCCCTTATATGGTCATTTTGATTTATTCAACAATACTAAATTTCTGGGAGTATCACCAGATAATCCCTCCATCAAGTTTTGTACAGCAAGAGTTGCCATTTTCAATCTTGTGGCAATACTTGCACTCCCGATATGCGGTAAAGTAACCACATTGGGCAATGTTAGCAGCGGGTGGTCCACAGGGACGGGCTCTTCTTCGAATACATCCAAACCAGCCGCCCAAATCTCTCGATTTTCCAGCGCCTGGTACAACGCTTTTTCATCGATAATCCCGCCTCTTGCGGTATTTATGAGCACAGCCGTCCCTTTCATTAATTCCAGCTGTTCCTTGCCAATCATATAAGTGGTTTCCGGAGTGAGCGGCAGCATGACACAAACGAAATCCGATATTTGGAGCAATTTTTCAAGGGGCTGATATTCGATTCCTAATTCTTTTTCCTGTTCATATTTACGGCTTCGATTAAAATAAACCAAGTTCATATCAAATCCCTTAGCTCTTTTTGCAAGGGCTTCCCCAATCCTACCTAATCCGATTATGCCAAGGGTTGCGCCGTGTACGTCTTGTCCGGTCAGCTGCATCGGCGACCATGTTTCCCACCTTCCACTCCTTAAATAATCTTCTGCCTCCATCATCCTTCTTGCCGTTGCAAGCAGTAAGCCAAAGGTTAAATCAGCAGTCGTTTCCGTTAAAACCCCCGGTGTGTTCGTTACCATGATGCCCCGTTTTGTTGCACTTTGAACATCAATATTATTATGGCCCACTGCCATATTCGCGATGATTTTCAGATTAGGCGCCTGTTCAATCAGTGACTCATCGATTTGTTCCGTCAATAGGCAAAGCAGCCCCTCGACTTCTTTCATTTCTTCTTCAAGGACTTCTCTAGGGACCGGTATATCCTCTTGATCCCACATCCTGACATCATATTTCCGGCTAAGACCTTCGATGATTTGTTCTGGCAATTTCCTTGTAATATAAATTTTTGGCTTCAAACCATAACCTCCTATACCGTTTCGTTCCATGGAACGCATTCTTGCACCATTCGTCACATTCAGTATTCATTACACAATAATTAATTATAAGAATATTGGATAAATTACTGGCTTGTTTATTCAATTTTAAAATAAACTAGATAAATAGACCATCCATTTCCAATCAATCTTACTATTAAATTTCTCGATTGCCTGGAAGCTTCCGCTTGACAGTTTCAGTTCATTCAACTAATCATAGAATAATAACCCTTTAAATCTATTCGGTCATTAGTAATATCGCAATTTTCCAGATGAAGTTTATCTCGATTTAGGAGGATATGGGACGTTCATGAAAACGAATACAACATTTAAAATTTATCCAATTATAGCTCCAAGCGCTTTATCTTTAAAAAGTATAAACTTTTATTTAGTTAAACAGGATGAATCTTTAACTTTAGTCGATGCAGGTATGAATGATGACGTCTGCTGGAATGCACTGCAGCAAACATTAAAGGAAAATGGATTTACGGTTGGAGATATCACGGAAATTTTGTTAACCCATCACCATGGAGACCATGTTGGTTTGGTCAACCGGATTACCGAACTTCATCCGATTCCCGTTTATGCCCATTCTAAATCCATTCCCCGTTTAAAAAGGGACCCTGACTTCTTAAGTATGAGAATTGAATTTTATAAGCAGCTTTATCTTGAGATGGGCTGTGGTGAACTTGGAGATAAACAAGTGGCTTACCTATTCAACGCGGTCGATAATAATAAAGATCAAAAACTGAATGGTGACATCATCGCAATCACGGAAAAACAATGGCTGAATTTTGAAGTGATCGAATTTCCCGGGCATGCCCCGGATCAAATTGCTTTCCTTGACCAAGAAGGGAAACGGCTTCTTGCCGGTGATTTATTGATTGAACATATATCAAGCAACGCCTTGATCGAACCTGATGAAAACGGTAATAGAATGCTGACTCTTGTTGATCATATCGATTCATTAAAACGATGTTTAGCATTTCAGGTGAATCTCCTCTTTCCTGGTCATGGTAACATCATTGAACAACCCGGTCATCTGATTGAAAAAAGACTCAACAGCATAGAGAGAAAATCACAAAAAATCCTGGCCTTGATAGAATCCGGAATTTCTACCGGCAATGAACTGGCAAAGGAGTTTTACAAACAAAAGTATATAGCAGAATTCCCGCTCGTCATGTCGGAAATCATCGGCCATTTGGATTATTTAGAATATCAGGGGAAGGTCACGAAGCAACTCGTTGAAAATGTAATTCATTATCAAGCTAAATGACATCAAAAAAGGCTGAAATCATTAAAGATTTCAGCCTTTTCTTGCTGATGAAACTTACACACACACTACAACCTCTCTGGAAAAAATGCCTTTCCTGGCCACACAGCGATCAGCAATTTCAAATCCTGCTTCTTCAATCATATGATCCATCGTGTCGATCGTTACGACGACGACCTTGTCAGCAAAGCTTCTGGAATGTTTAAGGATCGATAGCTGATCTTCCGGCGTCGCATGTGTATATAAATTGTAAGGCATATCGATAATCGCTACATCATATTTACTGGTGACCTCCGAAATCGGACCTGTAGTTACATCACCTTCGAGTCCGAAATAGGCAATGTTCTCCCTGGAACCGTCGGTAACAAGCGGGTTGATATCGCGGCCATCAATATCGATCCCCATCGACAGGGCTTCTACCAATACCGTTCCAATTCCGCAGCATGGATCAATTGCCTTCACTCCATCCGGATGTGGAACGGCTATGTTGGCAATGGCCCTCGCCACTCTTGTGCTTAGCGCTGTTGAATATTCACGGGGCTTCTTCATGTGTTTTAACCAAACCGCTTCAGGTTTGACATACTTCCCAAAATACCAACGTCCACCAAGGGTCACGATCCCAAAAACCTGATCAGGATTACGTACATCGGCATTTCCCTGAATGTGCCAGCCAATCTCCCGTTCAATTTCACGCTGTCCATCATAATCTATTTTTGCTTCTTTATTCAAATCATTAATTTTCACGAATAATACTTTGAACGTCGAATCAGGCAAATGAATATCCTTAACTTGCTCAACGATTTCGGATATGTTTTCCCCTTCAAACATGACGTCGACCCGCCCTTTTATAAAAGGGCTCCTGCTCGGTTCAATTGCTATATCACTTTTCAATATATTTCCTGAAGTCTCAAAGCCAAAGAACGAGCGCATCTCCATTTTAGATAATGAGCGTTCGTCAGGGCTGCATGTAAACGTATATATATATGCCGGTTTGCGGCTATGATTAGTCAATCCATTCCCATCCTTCATTACTTTAGATTATATCTTTCTATCAAACATAGCTGTAATAGTATAGAAAAGCAAATGGAATCGAACAGAAAAAAGCAGGAATGCTTTTCTTTCAACACTCCTGCTCTTAAATTTTTCAATGTTCCATCACTAAAGGAAAGGAATTATTAATCCAATTTATGCAGCCGGCTATTTATATACTCTGCACGGGCCTCAATGAACTTTAGAATGAATGCGGGCTCATTATCAAATTTCACAATATTTTCCTTGATATAAGGATCTTTTGAAACATAAGGTCTTATTTGATCATGCATTTCCTGAATGATAGGTTTCATATAGGCCACGTTAAAATGATTGTTCAAAATCTCCTTAAGAAGTTCTTGGTATCGTACACGAAATCCCCTTACATCAAGGATTCTAGCAGTCAATGTATTGAATCCCTCAATTCCCACATAATCCTCTTCCATCTCTTTCCCGTTAACATCCCTGCCCCATGTCGCATCATAATCCCATGGAATCATTTCAAAGAGTCCAGTATCTCCATTTCGATACAAGGCATAGTTATGAACGAACCCATCATAGTTTTGCGTGAATATGACACCGGCCAGCCAGCGGAGGTACTTTTCCACATCGACATATTTTACGATTTCCTTTTCAAAATCCACTCTTGAAATTGTATTAATCTGAATGATCAACTCTTGTAAATATAATTCATCCTTTGCTGTCCCGCATTTTTTTTGATAGCCCATCTCCAATGATTTTTTGATTCCTTTATCCAAATCGCTCATCAATGAGAAATTGGCATCACCATCCACTGCATAGAAAATGGACCCCTTGGGCAGCCCCCTTTTCTTCAAATAATATTCATCCACCGATTCCAATTCCAGGTATATCCCTTCGTCCTTTCCGTTCAGATTCAGGAAAACGAACTGGGAGTTTGGCGATAAGGTGCCTATATCCGCAAAAAAGTCTAAAGATAATTTATTTCTTAGTAAAGATTTATCTTTATATTCGGCATTTAAATGAACTTCCTTGGCATTCTTATAAGTATTAGGTTTATAAAAGATTACATTATAGGATTTTTTGCGAAAACCGCGGATATGTGAGCCACGGTAAACAATATCAATATCCAATTTTTTTCTGTTAAGTGCTAACTTTGCCGGTAAAGGATCATTGCACCATATATCTCTGCGAAGTTCCATTAAATTAACTGGTGGAATAAAAAGCTGGTACACAGGCAGCTTCTTGTCAGAATTCATATAACCCTTCACTTCCCTTTCACTTTCATATTAAATTATGAAAAAAAGCGAGGGGTGTCACCAAAAACAAATTTTTTTAAAAAATTGTGCTATTATCTCTGGCATATTACGTACAAGCGCATAGTTTAACGTATAGAAAGGAGGATAAATAAATATGTCTGACATCATTCGAAATATACAAAATGCGGTGGATAGAGCCAATTCCTTCGGGTTAGGCTATTTCATGCATAATGACCCATGTTCAAAAGGCCGTTCTTCACGTAAAAACAACAATAATAGGCGAACTTCCCGCCGCAGAAGCACTAAACGTTGCACTAGCAGGAGGAGGTCCACTTTCCGCACGCAAAGACGCACTAGCAGGAGGAGGTCCACTTTCCGTACGCAAAGGCGCACTAGCAGGAGGAGGTCCACTTTCCGTACGCAAAGGCGCACTAGCAGGAGGAGGTCCACTTTCCGTACGCAAAGGCGTACTAGCAGGAGAAGGTCCACTTGCAGCAGACAAAGGCGCTCCAACAGAAACCGGTGTTCGTCCAACCACTGCAGTTGGCTTTGCGGCAATAACTTTCGCAATAAACGGAAAAGGTGCTTCTAGTTTCATGGTACCGTTTTAATGTACAACTAATATTTTTTTACTGGATATTAAGCTTTACTTTAAAGTCCAATTTCTATAAAAAAACACAAACTCGTCCTATAGGTAGGGGCGAGTTTTGTGTTTTTAAAATTATCACGATCGTTAAATCCAGTCAAATGTCCCTTTCCTTAAACAATAAAAAAGGACCCTCCCCTCATACATAAGGTAGGATCCTTCAAGTTTCGCTTATTTAACGGAGACCAATTCGAACTGTGCATACACATCCTTCAGCCCTGCTTGAATGGCTTGACCAGCCTTCCCACGATAATGCATTTGCACACGATCAATCAATTCTTCGATACCATCTTTCAGGCAATAACCGCGCAGCAGTTGACGAATGAATTCCCTGCCATGTTCTGTAGCAAGTGTACAGGAAGACTCGACTATTACTCCATATTTAAAGTCAAGCTCTACCGTAATCGTGATGGAATCATATATATTTCTCGCCGCCATCCCTTGTGGAAGCTTTGCATGCCCTGCAATAAGGTATGTGTTCATCATCTGATCTCCTCTATCTATAGTTAATGTACGGAAACTTGCTCGAAGGGCCATGCAGGCAATTGCTTACGAAGCTCTTTATCTTGTCTGTAGCCAAGTGCATATTCACCCTGCATTACAGTATGAATCTCACGGGTTCCTTCGTAAATGACCGGTGCTTTTGAATTCCGCAGAAAACGTTCGACTGGATATTCATCGGAGTAGCCATAGGCACCATGAATTTGAACAGCATCATTGGCCGCCTCGTTAGCAGCATTACATGATATCCACTTGGCAAGTGATGTTTCTTTCGTATTCCTTTTTCCTTGATTTTTTAAGGTACCCGCCTTAAAGACCAGCAATCTTGAAATCTCTAAATTTGCGGTCATCTTGGCAATCATCTGTTGAACGAGCTGATGCCTGCCAATCTCTTTTCCGAAGGTACTTCGTTCATGGCAATATTTCAAGCTTGCTTCCAGGCTTGCTTCTATTAACCCTACAGCACCTGCGGCCACTGTAAACCGGCCGCTGTCCAATGCCGACATGGAAATTTTAAAGCCCTCACCTTCTTCACCAAGCCTATTCTCCACCGGAACTTTTACATCCGTTAAAAAGATTTCGCCTGTATTCCCTGCACGAATTCCTAATTTACCTTTAATGGCTTTCGACTCCACTCCCTCGAAAGTCCGTTCCACAATAAAAGCAGTGATTCCCCTTGAACCTGCATCATGATCAGTCTTGGCGAAAATGAGGAAATGATCCGCATAATCACAGAGCGAAATCCATGTTTTTGACCCGTTCAAGATATAATGGTCCCCAACACGTTTTGCCGTTGATTTCATTGCCGCAACATCAGACCCTGCATTCGGTTCAGTCAGCCCAAAAGCGCCAATCTTGATCCCTTTTGCCTGCGGCACTAAATATTTCTGTTTTTGTTCTTCCGTCCCCCATTGCAGCAAGGTCATGCTATTTAACCCTGTATGTACAGAAACTGCAGTTCGGTAAGCCGTATCGCCTCGCTCCAGCTCTTCACAAACGATGGCAAGGGTATTATAATCCATTCCGACTCCACCATACTCTTCGGGTATACAAACGCCCATCAACTGCAATTCCGCTAACCTTTTTAAAATATGCGGCTGGAATTGACCTTGCCTATCCCACTCTTGAATGTATGGGATAATTTCCTTATCCACAAATTTCCTTACCACTTTCTTCACACTTTGCTGCTCTTCTGTTAATTCGAAATTCATCATTAAAATTCCTCCTAAATAATTTTATTTTCCTTGAATTTGCTTATTTGGTCTGGACTATATCCAATTTCAGATAAAATGGAACCGGTATGCTCACCATACAATGGCGGATGCTTTCTCATCGTAACCGGCGTTTTTGAAAGGTTCAGGGGCGATCCCGTCACTCTAAGTTCTTCGATTGTGGGATGTTCCATGTTCACCAACATGCCTCTTGCGATGATTTGCGGATCCTCGAACATCTCTGCGATATCATTAATCGGACCATTGGGTATCCCTGCATCATCAAATAGCCTTTTCCATTCTTTCTTTGTCTTTCCTTTCAACAAATCCTCTATTATCGGTATTAATCCTTCCTTGTTCAGCAAACGTTTTTCATTATGCTTAAACTGTTCCTGCTCGGCTAAATCAGGTCTGCCTATAACGGCTGAAAACCTCCTGAACTGATCATCATTTCCTACAGCCACAACAAGCTCCCCATCACTTGTCCGGAACGTCTGGTATGGAACGATATTGGGGTGTTGGTTTCCCATTCGTTCAGGGGTCTGGCCACTGAATAAATAGTTGCTGGCGACATTCACCAATGAAGAAACCTGACAATCCATTAACGAAATATCAATTTCCTGTCCTTCCCCCGATTTATCCCTATGATGCAAAGCGGATAAAATGCCAATGCATGTATACAATCCAGTCAATATGTCAGCTATGGCCACCCCGACCTTCACGGGGCTTCCATCTTTTTCTCCTGTGATGCTCATCAAACCACTCATCGCTTGAATGATATAATCATAGCCAGGTAAATCTTTATAAGGACCGGTTAAACCAAATCCCGTAATCGAGGCCATGATCAGTTTAGGGTTGTATTCCTTTAAATTTTCATAACCTAACCCCATTTTTTCCAACGTACCCGTCTTAAAATTTTGAATCACTATATCCCCTGAAGCCACTAACTTCCGGAAAATCTCTTTCCCTTGTTCCGACTTTAAATTCAAGGTCATGCTTTGCTTATTTCGATTGGCACATAAATAGTAAGCGCTTTCTCCTTGGGCGAATGGCGGACCCCATCCTCTCGTTTCATCACCCGACTCATGATGCTCGATTTTAATTACATCGGCACCCAAATCACCGAGGATCATTGAACAAAACGGCCCCGCCAAAACACGGGATACATCGATAATCCTGACTCCTTCCAAAGCTCCATTCATATCATCACCCCTTTCAAACTGTCGGGATACACAAAAAAGAGCCAGTAAAACCAACAATGTCATTACATTGAATGTTTCACTGACCCTTATCCACGAACTGTCTTCCTGCAAAGGAAGATCAAGTGAACCAAGTCAATTTTTATGGATTACAGTTTTATGACAAGCCGGCCATGCAGCAAGGTAACTTGCTGTCATCGGTTTGGTAAATTAAGTATAGAGCCATTATTTGAATTTTGCAATAATTTTGTTCAGGTGTTTTTATTACTTCCATTGAAATACTCTTTAGCATACTTCCCGTTTAATATAAAAATACATCCCTCAATCCAGAGTTATCGGAAATTGCCTTTATTCGTGAGGCATGTGATGATTGAATATGCATAACTGTCAATATATGAATTTTTCATACTATCAATTATCGCTCGACAGAAAAGAAAAGATTAAAAGGAGATGGCGATATGGGCAATAAAAAAGCGGAAATAATCAAAGCGATTAAGAAATACCACACAATTATCATTCATCGCCATGTTAATCCGGACCCGGATGCATTGGGATCACAAATCGGTTTAAAGAAACTATTGAAGCATTCCTATCCTTCTAAAGAAGTCTATGCGGTAGGCGAGGAAGTGGATAAGCTTCTATTCATTGGTGATATGGATGTCATTTCCGAAAACAAATACAAAGGTGCCTTAGTGATTGTTTGTGATACTGCCAACATTTCACGGATCAGTGATTCCCGATTTGATCACGGGGACATGCTAATCAAAATTGACCACCATCCCGATTATGAGCAATTTGGTGATCTTTCTTGGGTCGACCCCTCTTATAGCTCTGCCAGTGAAATGCTTGTTGATTTATTCTTGGAATTTCCAGAAAGATTTATCATGAATAAAGAAGCGGCTAAATCCTTTTATGCAGGAATACTTAGTGATACAGGTAATTTCATGAATGGGAATACCACTCCAAGGACATTAAAAATTGTTTCGCACTTAAGAACTTATAATATTCAGCCAGAAAGAATCCACAACAACCTTAATGTAAAGGCGAAAAACGCTTCCCGACTTCAAAAAGACATTCTCATGAGCTTCAAGGTAACCGATAAAGGGGTAGCTTACTTCATTATTACGGAGGATCTTTTAAAAATGTATGGTGTAGATCGACTCGAAGCTTCGAATTTAGTTAATACGCTATCAAGTGTAAGGAGCAATAAAATCTGGGCTTTCTTCATCGAATATCCTTCTGAAATCCGTGTCAGGATACGTTCACGGAATATACCCATCGATTCAGTCGCACGTCAATTCAATGGAGGAGGACATTCACTGGCTTCAGGCGCTACCATCCATTCCTGGGAAGAGGTTGATCAAGTTATCCAAGCGCTGGATCAAGCCTGTCCATAACAGGATGTGCATGATTTCTTTATCATGACAGCGATCATTTCCCTGCCGAGTTTATATGTATGATTATATTCCCAGGTCCAATACAACGGAATAAACCGACCTAAATTGGGGATTATTTCGACCTTTTCAGGAATTATTCCGGCCTTTACCTGATTACAAAAAAAGCGCCAAAGCCAGGATGACTGAGGCGCTTGCTTATTTCAATTTATTTGGACACTTCTTCAAGAATTGATAAATCGATCATGCCTTTTACATCACTGCTAGGGATATAACCAGCTTCTTTGCTTATGTCTGCCATTTCCTGAATGACTTGCTCATTAACTTCAGTTGTCACTTCAAGGCGTGAAAATGCTGAAGCCACTTCTTCTTTACTTAATTCTTTACCAGTCAGTTCCTTTAAATGCTTAATAACCAGTTCTTGGCTTTCTTCAGGGTTGTCTTGAATAAATTTCACCGCTTTTTCATGCGCTTTCAAATAGGAAGCAGCGAGCCCCTTTTTATCCAAGAACTTCTGGCTTGCAGCCACTACCGTGTTAGGTGAATCTTTCCCCCATGCAAATTGATCCCAGTCAAGCAATAACTTTCCTTTTGCCTGGTTTTCCAATACATAACCCCATGGTTCCTGAGTTGCTGCTGCATCGACAGATTTTTGGACAAAAAGGGCTGTTGTGTCAGCAGGTGCTGACGCATACAGCTCGACTGTCCCCCCATTCGTAGTCGGTTTTAAGTCAACATCTTGAAGGGCCTTCCTAAGCATGACATCCTGTGTGCTCCCAATGACGGGAATCGCTACCTTTTTACCGTCCAAATCTTTTAAATCCGTAACCTTGCTGCCCTCGCTAGCCACTAGTACGGCACCTCCATTAACAGCCCCGGAGATCAGGTGGTATTCAGGGTTTTTTACGTAAAAGTTAAGCAATGGACCAGGTCCGACCGTTCCGACATCAATGGCGTTTGTGGCCATTGCTTCCATGAATAATCCGCCATTGGCCACTGTTTTGGTTTCAATCTTAACATCTTTACCGAACTCTTCTTCGAAAAAGCCTTTTTCAAGTGCAATGATCGTTGCACTGTGAGTTAAGTTAGGAAAATAACCGATTTTCACGGATTTTTTCCCAGAACCTTCTCCTTCTTCATCATTACTGCTGGTTTGAGTGCATCCGCTTACTATTCCAATTAACAATACAGACAGTATAAGGGCAAAAAATGATTTTTTCAGCATATTTTTCTCTCCTTTTTAACTATTATTTTACTAAACTACCGTTGATTCACTCCCCATTTCAGTTGAACATTACGTTCAAGGCGGGAGAAGACAACATTATCCACGATTGTTCCGATGATTGCGATGATGATCATCACAGAGATGACCAAATCCATTTGTCCCAGTGATCTGCCCATTTCCAGCATTTGTCCAAGACCGCCTCCCCCGCCAAGTAATTCACCGGCCATCAATGCACGCCAGGAAAAGGCCCATGCAATTCGCAGACCGGATATTATTTGCGGGACGGATGCTGGTAAAATCACGGTACGAAGAAAATGAAATCCTGTCGATCCATATGTTTTGGCAACCCGCTGATACAATTGGGGTACATTCCGGAATCCACTAGTTGCATTAACCGTCATCGTCCAAGTAGCGCCGATGGTGACGATAAAAAGAATCGAAAAATCATTCAATCCAAACCAAATAATCGCTAAAGGGAACCAGACGATACTCGGGATGGACTGTAATGCCGTCACGACGAATCCTAAAGTGTCTTCAACCAATTTAAAGCGCCAAATGAAATATCCTAATATTAGCCCTACTATAATGGCAATCGTAAAGCCGATCAGGATACGGCCAAGGCTTTTTCCGATCGCTTCGGTTATTTGTCCGCTCATCAGTCCATTAAAAAGAGTTTCCAAAACCTGAGTCAGGCTTGGGAACATGAATTCCGGAAGACTGGAAAGTCTAGATGTGACTTCCCATATCCCCGCTATCATCGCGATGAATATGATTCGTCTTAAAGCTGTAATCATTCCCCATTTCCTCCTTCAGCACTTTCTCAATTTCCTCCTGTAAAATCGATAGAACCCTTTGTTCTGTATGCAAAGTTACACTATCCGGCATAACCCCATCTTTCATGGAAGGGACGGAAATCGTCTCTTTAATTTTCCCGGGACGGGTTGCAAAGACGATGATTTTTTCGGAAAGCTGTACAGCCTCACGAATATTATGGGTCACGAAAAAGATTGTCACTTTAGTTTTTCTCCAGATTTCGAGCAGCTCTTTATGCAAGACCATCCTTGTTTGCTCATCAAGTGCAGAGAATGGCTCATCCATCAACAGGATATCCGGTTCCATCACCAACGCTCTTGCGATGGCTACCCTCTGTTTCATGCCCCCTGAGAGTTGATGTGGATAGGAGTCAACATATCGGCTGAGGTGAACCATCTTTAAAATGTCCAATGCCTTGGCTTTAGCCTCTTCATTGGGAATTTTCTTTAACTTCAATCCGTATGTAACATTTTCAAGGACCGTCAACCAAGGAAATAACCCTGCCTCTTGAAACACTACGACCCGTTCCGGACCTGGCTTCATCACTTTTTTCCCAGCTACACGTATTTCACCTACATCTGCCTTGTCAAGGCCGGCAATTAGATAAAGGAGTGTGGATTTTCCACATCCTGAAGGGCCGACGATCGAAACGAAGCTTCCTTTCTCGACCTCTATGTTTATCTTATCGAGCACCTTTATGCTTTCTTTCTTTTCATTCTTAAAACTTTTTTCAATGCCATCTATTGTTAAATACATAAAGTCACCCCACTTTTACATCACATCGATTTACTAAACATTATTTCTTAATAATGATTAATCCAATGGTTTTTGTCAACTATAAAAATGCAAAAATTCTAATTTATCGGTATCTTTCTATTTAACTGTCAATTTATTGATAAATATTCCAAACTCACATAAAAATATACGGGCAAATTCCATTCAGCAAATAAAAAACCTGAGCCCTTGTAAGGGTTCAGGCTAATTTTAATATCCACTTCTATAACATTAAAAAATCCTGCTTCCATACAATTTATCCTTCATTTTTTGTGTCCTTGCATGCAGAGGCTTTTTCAAAATGATACCTAATATGAGCGTGATTATTAAAAAGAGAATTAAGATAAAAATATCCTTGCCAGCTACGCTCCATGTTATTCCCCCAACAGATTCACGAAGTAAACCCACAGCATAGGTGAATGGCAAGAAAGGGTTTATATGTTGAAAAAAGGGCGGAGTGACTTGAATGGGGAAAGTGCCGCCAGAACTTGATATTTGAAGGACCATCAAGACGACGCTTATCCCTTTTCCAACATTTCCAAGAACGGATACGAAGGTGTAGACAATGAGTGTAAATACTGTACTTATCAGAACAGAAAACAGGATGTACTCAAATTTATCCGCTACATAAACACCGATAAGGATGATATTCCCAATGGAAACACTAAGAGCCTGCATTACCCCAATGATGAAAAATATAAGATACCTCCCGATATAAATTTGATACGGACTGTAGACTTTTTGAGAAACACCCACGCTAAGCATGGAAATCAATATTGTACCGCCGACCCAAAGGGAAAGTGCCGTAAAGAAAGGAGACATGGCGGATCCATAATTCGGAATCGGAAAGAGACTGTGTTTATTGAGCAGCACTGGTTCTGAAAAAAATTCACTTTCTTGTTCAATATCATTCCTTAGGAAATCAATCACTTCTTCCATATCATAAGACTTATCGATTTCCCTCATTTTAGAAGCTAGAGCCTTTATTTTCGTTTCGATTTCCGGAAACTTATTCATTAACTTATCGATATCCCCTGTACGTGTTTCCAGTGTTCGATTGGTCTCATTCAACAGCGTCCTCACCTCAGGAAGAACCTTGGTTCCCTCCGCCATCGTGACCTGGACATTATTCAATATTGATTCCGTTTCGTTCCAGATTTCATTGAATTTTGGCGCTGTTTCTTTTGAATAACTTTCCTGGAAGTTCGCCAAAACTTGATCATTGTTCCCGCCAAGTTCGATAAGATTGCCGAAGGATCGGTTATCCAGAGCTTGAAGTTGGTTCGAAGTATTATCCCTTAATTCATCAACTAGTTGAATTTCTGGCTGAAGCAAGTTTTTCTCATTAAATTTATTTACTCTCACCAATAAATTATACATACTGTCCAAAAGGTACAGCTCTTTATTTATCCTCGTTACCCCTTGTTCCACTAGCTGATTCGACTCATTGTCAGGCAAATCCTGACCCGTTAACCGTTTTGCCAGTACTAAAACGGATTCATTATCGCTCCTGATGTTCGCAATATCATTTTTCAAGAGGGAATTGATTCCTTCGAATGCCTGCCTTGTTGAATCTACATAACTAGAAACGTCCGATACCAATTTGTCCTTCTGCGACGTTATTCCTTCTATTGAATCCAATCCATCATTGACCTTCTTAATGATATCTTCAGCCTTTTTAACATGTGTTTGAACGGTTTTGATATTTTGTTCAAGCTCAGGCAGTTGACCCTCTAATAAATACACCATATTCTTCATTTTTTGAATTGTCGGCAACTCGTTTTGCAATGTGATTCCCAGTTCATTAAAGATCGCAAGGATACTCCCACTGGCCGATTTGATAAAGGTTTTGCTCACATTGTCCACAATGCTGTTTGCACCCGCTGCCGTAATTTTAGGAGCAATGGAATTGATTTTTTCATTCACATAGTAATCAATCTCCGCCTTTTTAGGGTCATCGGTCATGATTGTCGCAATATGTTCGGAAAAGTTCTCCGGAATGATGATGGATGCATAATAATCCCCCTTTTCCACCTTAGCTTTCGCCTCTTTTTCCGAAGTGAATCTCCAGCCTAAATCCTTATTCTCCTTTAACCCCTCTATGACTTCCTTGCCTATGTTCACGGCTTCGCCATTTAACTCCGCACCTTTATCATTATTGGCAACACCGACAAGAATTCCTTCCGTATTTGCATATGGGTCCCAAGATGCGACAATATTAAACCATGCATAAATGGAAGGGATGAACATGAGAAAAACTACTACGATACAAACAAAGAAATTTTTATAAATGCTTTTTAAATCGTCAATGAAAATTTCCCGAATATTTCTCAAAACATACCCCCGTGCAAATGTATTTTGATACTATTATTCGAAGAAATTTCTTAATCGATACTAAGTAAACATATCCATGGATTTATGAAACAAATAAAAAGAAGCAAGTATCGAACTACTTGCTTCTTTTTATTTGTTTAACTTTATTCTTGATCTATCGCACCTATTGAATCAATCTATCAATTTATGTAAGATGGGTTCCCAAATCAAAACGATTTCTTGTCTTTTTCCTTTTTAGTTACAGAATAAACGGCAAGGTGCAAGAACATACTATCACAAACTAACTGTCGGGAGTTTTGTAAGGGAGAAATAGTCATGTCAGAAGCTGTTGAAATCATCTTTCGAACCTTTACCTCTTTTATTTTATTATGGGTATTTGTCCATCTCCTCGGTAAACAGACGATTGCCCAGAGTACCTATCACCTTTATATTGCTTCAATTACGATGGGGACAATTGCAGGAAATCTAGCATTCAATATTAAAATTAAATTCCTGTATTTTATCATTGCAATTATTATTATGGGTACCGTCGTTTTTATGCTGAATCTTCTAGCGGTTCGAAATCCGCGCTTCGGGAAATGGATCGCTGGAGAACCTGCTACCTTAATTCAAAAAGGAATAATTCTCGAAGAGTCAATGGAACGAATGGGATATTCACTGGATTCTCTTAATCAGGCTTTGCGTGGAAAAGATATCTTCAACATAGAAGAAGTGGAATGTGCCATTTTAGAGATAAATGGCTCCCTTTCTGTATTAAAAAAAGAACAATACCAAAATACCACCAAGCAGGATTTACCTTTACTGCCCTCAGCAGGAACTGTACCGATTGAACTGGTCTATGACGGGAAGATTTTATATGATAACTTATACAAACATTCCTACGATGACGAATGGTTAATGACTGAACTCACAAAAAGAAACCTTGATGTTTTTGATATCTCGTATGCTGTCGTAGGGACAAAAGGAAATTTGTATATTGATTTGATTAAGGATCATTCAAGAGAATGATTTTTTGCATTTCAAATCACAATCAAGATTAATAATAAATATCTTAACAATAAACCAACCTATATCATGGTTTGACCAATAAACAGCTTCAGATATTCCATCAGTAATTTCCATTACCTTGTATCACACGGTCCCTCTAGATATAACATAAACCCTGTACAACTAATATCTTAATAAAAGTAATCTGTGAAAAAGCTGAGTCCAAATGCGCCCATAAGTGGAGTTCTGTGTAGTCTTTTATATTGGAAAAATAAAAATCGGCATGAACATTGCTTTCGCCATTCGGATGAACTGTGAGGGATTCGAACCCGGGACCCTTCCCTGTCCATTTTGTTTCATAAAATTAAACTGGAATAAATGCGTGAAAATACTCCTTGTTATTTTAATATTTCACATTCGGGCAATTGGATAGCAGAAATAATAAAAGTGGTTTTTCCAGAAGAAAAAACCACTTTTTCAGCCTAGGATGATTTAACTCTTTTCAATCACGTTTATCAATTCCCTTAAATAATCCGGTAGATCAGGCGGACGCCTGCTTGATACAAGGTTTCCATCTACGACGACGGGCTTATCTATCCAAGTTGCCCCTGCATTTTCCATATCATCTTTAATGCCCGGTGTACTCGTTACATTCTTCCCATGTAAAATTTTAGCTGAGATCAACACCCAACCAGCGTGACAAATTTGCCCGATGGGTTTTTTATTTTCTTCCATGCTTTGGATAAGTGATATCACTTCGGGAAACCGGCGGATTTTGTCAGGTGCCCATCCGCCCGGTACAAGAATGGCATCATATTCTTCAGCCTTAATACTGCCATACTCATATTCAGATATAGCTGGTACACCATATTTTCCAATGTATGTTTCATTCGCCTTTTCTCCAGCGAGGTGAACAATAGCTCCTTCTTCTTTTAGTCGTAAAATCGGATACCAGAGCTCTAAATCTTCAAAATCATGGTGCACAAGACTGATTATTTTCTTTCCTGCTAATCTCATGAAAATCTCTCCTTCTTTTTTACCATTCTTCCCTTTTACTTCCCTTATTCTACTGCCTGTACACTTTACATGCATTAACCGATGCATCAATATTTGGTCTAAAAATCAACCTTTACCAAGTATAACCCAGCTGCCTCCGCCATACGGCCCGTTTGGACTCTTTCTTTTGACTCTAAAATACTTGGTATACTTTCAGCATCTATTTCACCCAACCCAACTTCTATCAACGTCCCGACAATCTTTCTAACCATATTATAAAGAAATCCATCGCCTCGCACTATAACTTGGATGAAACCGGCATTTTCTTCTATATCAATGGAATATATTTCACGCACCATGGATTTTTTCTTAGACTTTGCATTTGAAAAAGCAGTGAAATCATGTTCACCTATAAAATGTTGACATGCTTTTTTCATTCTTGTGATATCCAGCTTTTTCTCTACATGCATACTGTACTTTCGCATGAAAGGATTTGTATATTGCTCGTTCCAGATCTTATACAAATAGGTTTTATCCTTAGCATTATAACGGGCATGAAAACGTTCAGGAACTAGCCTGACCTCGACAATGCTGATATCTCTTGGTAAATATCTATTCAAATAATTCATGATTTCAGCTTCAGTCAAATTTTCACCGATCTTAAAATTGGCGATTTGAGCAAGGGCATGTACACCGGCATCCGTTCTGCTGCATCCGATGATCTCGATTTTTTCCCCTACCATTTCCGTTAATACATTTTCTATTTTTCCTTGAATCGTATCATCACTATTACCGAGTCGTTGCCAGCCTTTATAGCGCCCGCCATCATATTGAATGGTCAATTTATAATTGTTCATTGCTTCCTCCTATTACTGTATAGCCCTCTAAACAGAAAATTCTTGATAAAATACAAGCCCCCATACAACTCCTGCTGTATGAGGGAACAGATGGTCTTTCCTTACAAACACATTTAAAATGTTAAGTTGTTAATGGGTTTTATATCATAAAATAATGAGGTTTTGTCCCTTTATTCCCTAATTTCCACAAGTCTTCAGTGAGTGCAGTAAAACGAGGTCCATTTCATGTTTCGTTTTGGATCACCCCACCGCTTACAAGGACCATGATTTATGTAAAGATATACATATTATCTATGCCACTCGATAGTAAATCCTCCTAGCTATCAAAGTGAAATGCACTTTTGCATAGTGTACCAAAGTGGGTAACGTCATGCAACGAACGATTCACCGTCACGCGCAGTTTCTGTACAACTTGAAGCTTGATTTTCGTAATTCAACGTTTTCAAAGCACCTACGAAATGAGTTTATTTCTAAATTTCTTTACATCACACGACTTAAATGAATAAATGTGCTATTCCCTATGGGTACAAGCTTGGTCAAAATCTACCTCTACTAAATACTATATGATAAGAGAGAAAAGAATTTCTCTACTAAATTATAAAAGGGAGATAAAATTATGTCATATGGTTATGGGTCTGGATTTTTTTTCATCCCATGGATCTGTTTCATTTATGCATTCTTCGAGTTTGTTATCCGATAACCATTTCCTTTTGATCGGTTGAAATGATTCGGGTCGAGTATGACTTTGATTTTGCTCCCGGCTTATAGCCCCCAAAAACTGACAATGCTTCGTTTAGCACATGATGGCTCAATTCGCTTATACGTCCTTCTTACCCTCGTCGAGCTTTGCATATGCTCAAATGTCAAGCTAGGGATAATGTGAACCCTTTTACTAGAGCTTGTTACTACCCGTTCAAGAACGATGTCTAATGTTTCATCTCCTAATCGATGTTTACGGTATTTCGATTGTATACTGGATCAAGGGAAGGATCCTCGGGATTAATCTGTTAATAAACATATTTAAGCCATAATTATAGAGGGACTAAAAAGGAAAGCTCTAATTGTTTGAAATGCAGCATATTTCTCACTCTCCTATTTGTTAGTAGTACTTTTATATCTAATTAACGCAGTGAATGGATATAACCGAAAAAATGCCGATATAAATATCGCCATTTTTTCGGTTATATTTCTTTTTAGTTAGTTGCTTTCGTACATGCTAACTTTCATTTACTGGGTTATCGGAAGGTGTTTCTTGTACCGCTAAATTTGATTGTATTTCTTCGATTTCTTTTGTTAATTCTTGTAACTTATTCTCTAGTTCATTTATTAAAAGAATCCTGGAATCCAATTTTTCTTCGTATTCAAAAGATTGTTTCAGCATTCCATGAATTTGCTGTTCTAATTGCACAAAAGCACCAAAACCTCCTACTTTATCACTTGACTGTAAACTGTCAGGGGCATGCTCTATTGAAGGTATAAAATGGGTAGCCCTCTCACGTTTTATCTTTTCTCTTAAGGCTTCATTTCCCCCCTTTAGTGAAATAATTTTGCTATTTAAGTTTTTAATGGTTTCCTCTTTAAAGTGTTGATCCTGTTGATGGCGTGCTTTCATTTTTTTTTCATTTTCTGTTAAAAGATCTATTTGTATAAATAATGCTTGGGACACCCTTTTCTCATCTTTTAATTTTTGTTCCAATTCCAGTGTTGTTGATTTCAGATCTTTTTTTTCACCATTTATTTGATCTAACGATTCCTGAAACCGTATTCGTTCCTTTTCTAGATTAGACTCTAATTTTTTGTTTTTCCCGATTAATTCAGTGTTTTTTTTCTCGAACTGAACTACAGTATTTTGATAAGTTTGATTGATCTCCGATAATTGTTCTACCTCCAATTGCAATTCGAGGTATTCAGACTCGGCCGTCTTTAACTTATCATTTAGTTGTTTGTTGTCATTAGATAGTGCGGTTGCTTCATTCTTTAACTCTTGGATAACTTTTTTGAAGGACTGTTGATCCTGTTGATGTTGTGCTTTCATATTTGTTTCATTTTCTGTTAAAAGATCTATTTGTGTAGATAATTCTTGGGACACCCTTTTCTCATCATTCAACCTTTGTTCCAATTCCAGTGTTGTTGATTTCAGTTCGTTTTTTTCATCATTTATTTGATCTAACGATTCCTGAAACTGTATTCGTTCCTTTTCTTGATTAGACTTTAACTGATTGTTTTTCCCCATTAATTCATTGTTTTCTTTCTCTAATTGAACTACAGTATTTTGGAAAGTTTGATTGGTCTCCGTTAATTGTTCTACCTCCAATTGCAATTCGAGGTATTCAGACTCGGCCGTTTGTACCTCATCTTTTAATTGTTGGATGTCTTTAGATAATGCGGTTGCTTCATCCTTTAACTCTTGGATAACTTTTTTGAAGGATTGTTGATCCTGTTGATGTTGTGCTTTCATTTTTGTTTCATTTTCTGTTAAAAGATCTATTTGTGTAGATAATTCTTGAGACACCCTTTTCTCATCATTCAACCTTTGTTCTAATTCCAGTGTTGTTGATTTCAGTTCGTTTTTTTCATCATTTATTTGATCTAACGATTCCTGAAACTGTATTCGTTCCTTTTCTTGATTAGACTTTAACTGAGTGTTTTTCCCGATTAATTCATTGTTTTCTTTCTCTAATTGAATTACAGTATTTTGATAAGTTTGATTGGTCTCCGTTAATTGTTCTACCTCCAATTGCAGTTCGAGGTATTCAGACTCGGCCGTTTGCAACTCATCTTTTAATTGTTGGTTACCTTTAGATAATGCGGTTGCTTCATCCTTTAACTCTTGGATAACTTTTTTGAAGGACTGTTGATCCTGTTGATGTTGTGCTTTCATTTTTGTTTCATTTTCTGTTAAAAGCTCTATTTGTGTAGATAATTCTTGGGACACCCTTTTCTCATCATTCATCCTTTGTTCCAATTCCAGTGTTGTTGATATCAGCTCTTTTTTTTTCCTATTTATTTGATCTAACGATTCCTGAAACTGTATTCGTTCCTTTTCTTGATTTGACTCTAACTGATTGTTTTCTTTCTCTAATTGAATTACAGTATTTTGGTAAGTTTGATTGGTCTCCGATAATTGTTCTACCTCCAATTGCAATTCGAGGTATTCGGACTCGGCCGTTTGCAACTCATCTTTTAGCTGTTTGTTGTCTTTAGATAGCGTGGCTGCTTCATCCTTTAAATCTTGGTTAACTTTTTTGAGGGATTGTTGATCCTGTTGATGCTGTGCTTTCATTTTTGTTTCATTTTCTGTAAAAAGATCTATTTGTGCAGATAATTCTTGGGACACCCTTTTCTCATCATTCAACTTTTGTTCCAATTCCAGTGTTGTTGATTTCAGTTCGTGTTTTTCGCCATTTATTTGATCTAACGATTCCTGAAACTGCATTCGTTCTTTTTCTTGATTTGACTCTAGCTGTTTGTTTTTCCTAATTAATTCATTGTTTTCTTTCTCTAATTGAATTACAGTATTTTGGTAAGTTTGATTGGTCTCCGATAATTGTTCTACCACCAATTGCAATTCGAGGTATTCAAACTCGGCCGTCTGCAACTCATCTTTTAATTGTTGATGTCGTGCTTTCATTTTTGTTTCATTTTCTGTTAAAAGATCTATTTGTGTAGATAATTCTTGGGACACCCTTTTCTCATCATCCAACCTTTGTTCCAATTCCAGTGTTGTTGATTTCAGTTCGTGTTTTTCGCCATTTATTTGATCTAACGATTCCTGAAACTGCATTCGTTCCTTTTCTTGATTTGACTCTAGCTGTTTGTTTTCCCCAATTAATTCATTGTTTTCTTTCTCCAATTGAATTACAGTATTTTGGTTAATTTGATTGGTCTCCGATAATTGTTCTACCTCCAATTGCAGTTCGAGGTATTCAGACTCGGCCGTTTGCAACTCATCTTTTAATTGTTGATGTCGTGCTTTCATTTTTGTTTCATTTTCTGTTAAAAGATCTATTTGTGTAGATAATTCTTGGGACACCCTTTTCTCATCATCCAACCTTTGTTCCAATTCCAGTGTTATTGATTTCAGTTCGAGTTTTTCACTATTTATTTGATCTAACGATTCCTGAAACAGTATTCGTTCCTTTTCTTGATTTGACTCTAACTGATTGTTTGAAGATACTAGTTCTTTGTTTTTCCCGATTAATTCATTGTTTTCTTTCTCCAATTGAATTACAGTATTTTGGTTAATTTGATTGGTCTCCGATAATTGTTCTACCTCCAATTGCAGTTCGAGGTATTCAGATTCGGCCGTTTGTAACTCATCTTTTAATTGTTGATGTCGTGCTTTCATTTTTGTTTCATTTTCTGTTAAAAGATCTATTTGTGTAGATAATTCTTGGGACACCCTTTTCTCATCATTCAACCTTTGTTCCAATTCCAGTGTTGTTGATTTCAGTTCGTTTTTTTCACCATTTATTTGATCTAACGATTCCTGGAACTTTATTCGTTCCTTTTCTTGATTTGACTCTAACAGATTGTTTTTCCCGATTAATTCTTTGTTTTCTTTCTCTAATTGAATTACAGTATTTTGGTAAGTTTGATTGGTCTCTGTTAATTGTTCTACTTCCAATTGCAATTCGAGGTATTCAGACTCGGCCGTTTGTACCTCATCTTTTAGTTGGTTGTTGTCTTTAGATAAAGCAGTTGCTTCATCCTTTAATTCTTGGTTAACTTTTTTTAAGGACTGTTGATCCTGTTGATGTTGTGCTTTCATTTTTGTTTCATTTTCTGTTAAAAAATCTATTTGTGTAGATAATTCTTGGGATACCCTTTTCTCATCATTTAACCTTTGCTTCAATTCCAGTGTTGTTAATTTCAGTTCGTTTTTTTCACTATTCATTTGATCTAACGATTCCTGGAACTTTATTCGTTCCTTTTCTTGATTCGACTCTATCTGATTGTTTGAAGAAACTAATTCTTTGTTTTTCCCGATTAATTCATTGTTTTCTTTCTCCAATTGAATTACAGTATTTTGATAAGTTTGATTGGTCTCCGTTAATTGTTCTACCTCCAATTGCAATTCGAGGTATTCAGACTCGGCCGTTTGTACCTCATCTTTTAATTGTTGGTTGTCTTTAAATAATGCAGTAACTTCATCCTTTAACTCTTGGTTAACTTTTTTTAAGGACTGTTGATCCTTATCTCGTGTAGATATTTCACCCTCAAGATTTGTGTTTATTTTATTTAATTTAAGAATTTCATCTTGATGTCGCTTATTAGTTTCTTTATTAATTTCTTCTTGTTGGTTAAAGGCTTCATTTTCCTCTTTTAGTGAAATGATTTTACTATTTAATTTTTTTATAGTTTCCTCTTTTTCCTCTATAAAATGTTGATCCTGTTGACGTAAAGCTTTTATATTTGTAATATCATTTCTCAATCGATCATTTTCCGCACTTACTTTTTGGGTTTGCTTTTTCTCATCATTTAACTTTTGTTCCAATTCAAAAGTTGTTAATTCTATATCGTTCTTTTCATCCGTTATTTGGGCGAACGATACTTCTAATTGTTTTTGTTCCTTCTTCAATAGCAAAATATTGGAGTTTAAATGGGTATTTTCTTTCTCAAACAAGATGATTTTTTCATTGCTTCCATTCAGCTCAATACGAAGTTTTTTAATTTCCTCATGAAGTGGCTGTTGTTGGAGTTGCTCGTTTTTCAGGTTTGATTCCAACTGTTTTATTGAAGAATGTAACTGTTTTTGATTCTCGTTTAAGTCCTTGTTTTTAGTCTCGAACTGATTTATCGTTATTTGTTGATTTTTATTTGCTTTTGATAATACATATACTTCAGATTCTAATTTCTGAAGTTTCGATTCGGACAACTTCAATTTATTTAGTAAGTTTTTATATTCTTCGGACAATGCTTTCATTTCATCATTTAAAGAATGATTTATTTTTTTATAGGATTGACGCTCCTTGTCAAGAATGGAGATTTCTTTTTCAAAATCTGTGTGTCTTTTTTTATATCCAAAAATATCATCCTGTAGACGCTTAATAGCTGCATTATTCGTTTCGGTTTCCTTTATATAATTCTGCATCTTTATACTTATACCGTTTAATCTCTGCGAAATTTCTTGCTTTTCCTCGAGCAACTGAAAATTTTGTTTTTTTAATTCATCCAACTGTGAATAATGATAATTTTTTTTATAATTGTTCACAATATCTCTATACTTCGTAATTTCCGATCTGTAGTGAATAATTTGTTGTTGCAACTGGATAGGGTCATTCACCATATTGAAGTTAGGGGGATAATTTGATTTCAATTTCTAAGCCTCCCATTACATAGTGGTCAAAAGCACATTTCCCTTACATTATGCAATAAAAAAAATTATGGTTACTTTCCAATATCCACCTGAAACAACAAAAAAAGTAATAATTACTCATCTTCTTTTAATAAGCTAATTAGTTCATCAATAGCTAACTTGTTCCTATCAATAACAGAATCTATGTCCTTTACCAGTTCCTCGGGCAAAAAAACAGTCTCATCATCATCATCATCATTACCTATAATGGTACTTTTTTTATTTTCCAAGTTAAGTAACATATACAATATAAACATGTTTAAAGTTTTGCTTTCCAAATAAATAAAACTTCCGTTTTTGTCGTTTTTGTTATTTTTTAGATCTTCCAGCTGCTCTTTAATAAATTTATGGGTTAATTGTTTAAACAACAGGTTTTGTTCTTGAGCATCTTTATTTTCCATTGCTTTCACCTCACGAATTAATATTACCGCTAATTGAAATTTGATTGATTGCTGGTTTGCCTTCTTTAAATTCATCACAATAGGTGAATCCCATAATATTGCCTGAATAGGAGTCTAAGGCAATCCACTTCAATTGGAAGTTTTGAAAGGTAATCGTTTCTGAAGGTGGCAATAATTGTACATTAACCGGTTTCAGCCAAAATTCTTGACTACTTGCTTCATCGTTGATTCGTTCCCAGGCACCAGGAGCGCTCATTAATATTTTATTTTTATTTTTATTGTTAATAATTTTACCGGAAAAGGTAAATGGAGAATTTTGAGGTAGTTTAATACAAATATATGGATTCTTGACAGGTTTATTTCCTAGGTTACGAATATGGTATGTCCCAATCAATAAATTTTCTTGTTCTTTATTGTGTGAGATATCTAATGAATATGTAAAATAGCTGATTACATTAACATCGTGTTTTGTTTTAATATCTGTAATAATTTTTTTAAATTCATCGATATTGGATGTAACAATTTGATCCATTTGCTTAATCTTTTGTTTAAATTCAGTAATCTGGGTTTTCTTCACAATATACCACCCCTTAAGTTATAAAGAGAGGAGATTTCCTCCTCCCATTTATTTTTATGCTTACTTATTCTGAAGTAGTCGGGAAAAGAACAGGACATTGTAAATGGAGAATTTTGAGGTAGTTTAATACAAATATATGGATTCTTGACAAGTTTATTTCCCAAGTTACGAATATGGTATGTCCCATTCAATAAATTTTCTTTATTGCGTGAGATATCTATTGAATATGTAAAATAGCTGATTACATTAACATCGTGTTTTGTTTTTATATCTGTAATAATCTTTATATCGATATGGGATGTGACAATTTAATCCATTTACTTTATCTTTTGTTTAAATTCAGTAATCTGGGTTTTCTTCTCATTATCCCCCCTTAAGTTATAAAGAGAGGAGATTTCCTCCTCTCTTTTACTTTAGTGCTTACTTATTCTGGAGTAGTCGGGAAAAGAACAGGACATTGTAACGGAATGGCTGGAGTAGGACAAGCAGGATTGAAAGGAAGGATATCTCTTGGTTGGCAAAATTCCGCTACTATCTCAAGAGTTACAGGAAAGGTAACTTGAATACTTTGGCATAAACGGACTGTAACGCCCAATTCTAGAGTCAATGGACCTCCAGAAGTTCTTTTACATTCCAATACACATACAAAGCAATCTACATCCGTGAAATCCACCTTAACTTTAGTACCATCCGGTGCGCATAATATGACTTGTTCACACCGCGTAAAAGTTTGACTGTCTACTTGGCATGTTGCGCCGTTCGTTTTGGTAACAAAAACTGTCACCTCAAAAGTTTTTTGTATGGTAACCAACTGCAGGGTAATCGGTTCACCATCAATTATAAATTCCCTATCTTGCCTATTTAAAACTACGGATTTAAGTGGTTCAACCTCACATGTTACCGTTTCTACTTCATCACAATCTGTATCCTCTAAGTCCACACACATGGAAACATCAAACGTTGCTTCATTTACAATCCAATCGTACACCTTGGTAGTGTTAATACAGAGGAGTTCCTGCCCCCCCGATAAACTTTTTGCTTGCATAAAGCAAACACCTCCAAATTCATATTAATGTCTTGCACGTTTGTAGCATATGATGGTAATTAAAGATGGGTGAAGAGATTAGAGCAGATTTCCGATTTTAAATTCAATTTAGATTTAAATAGATGTATGTAAGAATAAACGATGGAGGTATGTGTGATGAATCATAATAATCTTTATAGCCTAAAAGATATCGAATTATTAAAGAATAAACTCGATACTTATAAACAGATTTTGGAATCAATAAAAGAAGGCGAGGTAGTAAATGATTATCTATTTACAAAAAAGGAAAATCAAGAAATAAAACGACAGGTTAAGAATTTAGAAGAAGTCATCACAAAGATTAAAGAAACTCAGACAAGTCACCTATCACACTATGCGGAACAGAATAAAAAAAATTCCGATCAGTTTCAAGATGCAAATGATCTTTTAAAATATTTACAGCAAGAACTGACAGACTTAAAAAACACAATAAATATACGTAATGTTACTCAGCTAGATGATAAATTAAATACCTTAATAGAACTTCAACAGATTTTAATATCTGCATCTGAACAAGACAATAATAAAGTGAACATAAAAAAAGAGGAATCCCTTCCTGAACACCATGTCAATAATCTATCTTATCAAAATTCAAACTTACTGCCATCTAGTTACAAAAAACTTCAAAATTTACTCCAAACATCCAATGAAACGCATTTCCCACCAGATCAAAAAAGAACTTTTACAGGATCAAACGATGTAAATGTAAACCAATTAAACCATCACATTAAACAAAATTCCCCACAAAACATCCCTTCCACTAGTGGATTAAATAACAATAAAAATTCTATATTCTCTAACAGCGTCCCAGGCCAGGGCATAGGGACATCAAAAATAAATCCAATGCGAAGAAATGCAAAACCTGAAAAAAATCAAAATCAATTAGACATTTTCAAGAATAATATGAACAAATTAGCCATGAACAACACGAAAATACCAAATCTTCAAAATAATATTCCGGAAGATATTGATCAAACACAAGATACTAAAGGTAAATTAAAGCAACAAACCCCAATAGAAAATGAACAATCTGATCAGACGCAGGATTGACTTTAGTTAACGGTTAATAACAACTAAGGTTTAGAAGGGAAAACTCAAATGGAGGAAAATAAGTTTATTATTCATGGTATCCAGTATGATATGATGATTGACCATTGCAGCTTAAATCTGCCTTATGAGGCATGCGGGATTTTAGCTGGAAGAAACAACGAAGTCGACTCTATTTGGAAACTTGAAAATGAATTAAAATCGGATCGGCGTTTCTTCATCAGTAAGAATAAAATTGAGGAGACTGTCCGAGAAATTTCCAAGCAGGAAAAAGACATTTTAGCAATTTATCACTCTCATCCCTCAACAACACCTGTACCTTCCTATTTGGATATTGTCAATCACCCTGATCCTTCAGTGAAATTAGTAATTGTTTCTTACAAATTGAATGTTGTAAAAGTGAAATGCTACGACATAAGCAACGGATTATACAAAGAACGCCCTTTTTTAATTTCACCCACGCATTAGCCCATATCTTTTTAATAAAACCGCTTATACTATAATATAACGCGAAGGAGTTGTTTAATTTGAATATTAAAAATGGCCTACAACAGAAAATACCCAAACCAAAAAGCAATCCAATAATAATTAACACCACCTCAACTGGAAAAAAAGTTATTCAAAAAAAATCAGGTGGTGGATGCGGTTGTTGGGGAAGCAAGAAAAAACTCTCCTAATTACTAAGCAAACATCCGAGGTTTTTCTCTGCATTCTAGCGGTACCTTTTTATTACAATTTGAAAATTTAGTTCAATTTTGAACGTACTTATTAACTTACTGGAAACAAATCAATCAGGCCCACAATTAAAAATTAAACCGGTAATTTTAATTTTCAGGGTACCCACTTTTAAACATACTAAGATTAGTAGTGCAGACCAAGGCATTGGTTTGCACTACTATTTTTTATATATTAGAAGTGGAAAATAGGTCGGCCCTTTTTGGAATCTGGAATCCGTATTTTAAACTGGCCTGCTTCACTTGACTTTTTGTATCAGGTTGGAGAATATTGGATCAGCTGAGGTCGTGTATAAGAAGTGGGAATCGATAAGTGTAAAGTGGAGCTTCCATGACCGAATATCTGCTACTGTTACGGTTGTCTCTTTTACTTTTACCATAATTTCATTTTCTTTAGGGTTAGGTTTTTCAAACTCTTTCAGTTGAAGAACGTCGGGGAGAACGTACTTAGTGTACACGATCGCTTTCATTTACCCCTTTAATTCGTTATATACATTAATATAATACGAATTAAAGGGGTAAATAGACCAATGGTTCACTCTTCAATGACTGTCCCTCCCCGTTAGTTGCATAAAGAAAAGGCTGCCTTAAAGACAGCTCCGATCTTAAGTTAAACTCGTTAGCTCAATAACTACTTACTACGTCCCTGTATTTCTACATTTTCCATTTTCGCTTTAAATTCATCAAATCTTCCAGACCAAGTTGGACTATCTTTTTCCGGAGAAGGATAACGCCTGAAACCCCATCTAATTTCGTCTGGGTATAAAAGAAAAGCATTTATAGCTATCGTAATTTCCATAAGAAGATGATTCTCGAGGTGTATACCCCAAGAATATTACATACTCAATCTAAGACTTAACCAATAAGACTATTACATTGGAGAGGGAAATCTGACTGCTTGAAAGTTAGTTAAAGGAGCCTCTCCTAAAATTTCTCCGTTTGCACCTGCGCTAAATATTACTTCTACTCGATCTCCTGCTTGTAACTGAAGGATTGTAGTAACAGATAGTCCAATGGTTCTTGATTTATCAAAGAAGCCATTATCGATATCTAAAACATCTCCGTTTACATAAATTGAAATAGATGCTACATATTCTTCTTTTGAAGAATGCTTTTTTTTGTCTTTTGAAGATTTACTTTTTTTGTAATAATCACATTTACAATTATCTTTTTTGCAATAATCACATTTGCAATTATCTTTTTTGCAATAATCACATTTGTAATTATCCTCCTTGTTTTTTGAGCAATTGTCTTTTTTACTTTTTGATGGACAAAATGAAGCCTTTGCAGTAATCTCATAAATTCCATTCTTAGTTGGAATAAATGTTGATATATGCGGATTATATTCATTTGCTAAGTCAAATTGTTCAGTTTGGTATAAAACTTTTACAAAGGGAGTAACCGCTGCTTCGTAACGCTGTGAAACGCTCTTATTTGCTCTAAAAGCAGATGCTCGTACTAGATTATTTTTCAAGTCACACTGACAGTCATTATGTTTCTTATGGCACAAATGGCAGTCATCGTACTTCTTTTCATCACAAATACAGTCATCGTGTTTCTTTTGACCACAATGACAGTCATCGTGTTTCTTTTGACCACAATGACAATCATCGTGTTTCTTTTGACCACAATGACAATCATCGTGTTTCTTTTGACCACAATGACAATCATCGTGTTTCTTTTGACCACAATGACAATCATCGTGTTTCTTTTGACCACACTGACAATCATCGTGTTTCTTTTGACCACACTGACAATCATCGTGTTTCTTTTGACCACACTGACAGTCATCGTGTTTCTTTTGACCACAATAACAGTCCGGTTGCTTTTGATCACATTTCTTTTTTAGTTCACATTGTAATACCTTTGTAGACACCACATAGACGGGATTATAATTTTTAATTTTAATCACCTTTTTCTTTTTTTAATTTCGAGATATTTTATTCATTATTAGAAAAACTGCTTGTACAATATGGTACATAAGTAAAAATAAGTCTAATCAAAAACAACAAAAATCTACTAGTTTTATACGTTTTAAGAAGTTAAACAAAAGAGTTGTGGATTTTTCAATGTCCTTTTATTGGAACCGGTTGGATAATCATTTTAGATATAGGGCTAGGGAAATCAAAATCGGTAAGATTTATTAGGTTTCTTAAAATGTTGGGGGAAAACGTTTGAACAATATGGGAAGAGTGGCTTCTAGAGAACGACGTGGGAAAGGAAGAACAGGAAGATCAGTTAAAAAAGAGGCAGAATTTGAATTCCTAAAAAAGCTAGACGAACTCGAAAGGAGCTTCGAAGAAGGAAACATAACAACGAGTAAAAAATGTATGTTAATCGAACAAATTATTGGTCAATATAATCTTATCAATAAGGACGTTTTTTTGTGAAATAGCCGAAGTCATTCGCAGTGGATATCATGCCTGGATACTCGCTGAAGGATTCGTCTTACGCACATTAAGAAAGATTGGCAGGATTATGATCTTATTAAGGAAATATTTAAGGCAAATACGAAAAAAGCAGGTGCACTCTCCATCAAAATGATTTTATAGAATAAGCACTTTGTCACGATGAACTATTAAAAGATTTGGAGGCTCATGCACAATTTCAATCTTAAGGCCACAATTCGTCAAGTGAAACCCTAATATACCAAGGCGCTCATTATACCCACCCTGAGTTCCAGAGCAGAGTAAAAAGAACTAGGGCTAAAACAATCAATGTCCCGAAAGCGGGAACTGCCGGGACAATGCCCCTATGGAATCATTCTTTGGCCATTTTAAAGATGAAGTGGATTATTTGAAGTGTCAATCATTTAATAAGTTACACCAATTAATTGAAGAGTATATGGAAGATTACAATAAAAATCGTTACCAATGGAGCCTAAAAAGAATGACTCCCGCACAATAAGCAAGTTATTTATTAACTGCTTAAATTATAGGACTTTTTTTAAGACTGTCCTTTTTGAAGGACACAGTTCATATTAAGAAAGGACTTTTATTATTCATTTTTAAAAATTGTTATCAAGGAAAGTACGCTAAAACGGTGATATACAGGCTAGATAACATAACTCTGCTAGGCGTAGGGGTGGAACTTCTACTCATTGAATCTGTTGACGAGACCATTGTTTTGGTGAAAAGCCCCCCCTATCACATCAAGCCAATCGTAAGGTTGTCTAAAATAATATACTACCTCACTAAGTTGGGATTCTTTCAGTAATCCATATTGCTAAGCGGATTAAATTTTTCATTTATTCTCCTAATAAATAATACCAGGACTGTATTACTTTTTCTCACCATTTTTCGCATTGCTAACCTCATTTCTTTCAGCCTTTTTTACTCTCCGTACTTATAATCCGGTTGGAAAAACATACTTTTTTCTTCTAATGTACTTTCTATGGCACTTCTTTTGCAGGGACTAATTTCCCATAGTCTTCTAAATCATCAACAGCTTCTTTATCAAAAATCATGTTCATTACCTCCATCTAGTATTTCTGTGATAGGTGCACTCTATCTTGAAAGTTAATAATCTAGAAAAATTTTCCTCAAAGGAAAAGAAAAGGATTATCGAATACGATATAATAAGGATGTTAGCCAGATGATAAATCAAGAAGGAGCTCAGATAGACATAGTGTCACTGGGGTCATCTGTTTTCCCATTTACTCTAGGAGGTACATTTTGAAAGAATCTAAATCGAATAAAGGATGGTTAAGTTTGGGGGCAATCGGGTTATTTTTCCTAGGGAAAATGAAATGGTTATTTGCGCTATTGAAAATAGCAAAAGTAGGTTCTCTGATTTCTATTTTCGTTTCATTAGGAGCGTATGCCTTGGTTTACGGTTGGAAATTTGCCGTAGCCCTAGTCTATCTAATTTACATCCATGAAATGGGGCATTTACTTGCTGCTAAGAGAAAAGGCATCAAAACATCCAATGCCATTTTCATCCCGTTTGTCGGAGCGTTAATTGCCCTTAAACAAGAACCAAAGAATGCTAACCAAGAAGCTTATCTTGCCTTCGGAGGTCCTTTATTAGGTACATTAGCATTTCTACCAGCCATCCCCCTATTTATGATGACGGAAAATCCATTTTGGCTTTTAGTTATTACACTTGGAGCCATGATTAACCTATTTAATCTAATGCCTGTGCATCCTCTTGATGGAGGACGTATAGTGGGAGTCATCTCCACAAAGCTTTGGATATTAGGGATTATCGGAATGGTTGTATATTTGTTTCTCCATCCAAATCCATTTTTAATTCTTTTCTTATTATTGGGTATTTCAAAGTGGTGGAAAGAATTCCGTAGCGAGACAACCAGAAATCAAAGAGACAACATCATTGAATTGAATCAATTTGGTTTAAAGCAACTAGAACAATATGCAGGTGCAATAGATGAAGAAAAAATTCGCCTGGTTAATATTTGGAATATGGAATTAAGCCAACTACATGAAAAGTTTAACAACATGAAGAGTTGGCATATCCCGCTATTTGATGATAATAAGCTTAAAGAAAAACAGCTGACCGAGGTAAAATTAAATATTTATAGGTCCTTACTGGATGCTGCTAATTCGAATGAATACCAGTACGGACCGACCGATTTTGAAAATATAGGCACGTATGAACGAATAGTAGCAACGTTCTTTAAAGAAGTGCAAGAACAAACTGAAATTAGGGATAAAGAGAAATCCTATTACTCATCGAGTCTCAAAACAAAAGTCATCTGGTTCTCATTATACATTGGGCTTGCCATTTTCTTAATGATAACAAGCTTATATGCAGGTGATTTAATGGAACAATATAAAACTTTATTACCGTAATACATTATGAAAGGGGACCTCATTTATGAGTGTCCCCTTTGACTGTCCATCTATTTAGACTTGTGAAACATTAATGTTGATTATGTATAAATAAAAGAGACTACTTCTTGTACTCTCTTTTATTACACCCTATAGAACTAACGCACCCGTTAGCCATCCATGAATCGCAAAAATCGGCGATTCACCACAAAGAATGAAAATGGTTAGGAAGTGTCAATACTGATACTGACCTTAATCCAGTCAACCCTAATCCATAGACTAATTAATTAACGCTCTCCTCTTTTTTTAAACGATTGAGCAGGGTCTTCTTAAGTATTGTCATTTTTCATTTTTAAAGAAACTTATTTTCATGGTAGTTGTATAACTATTTATTTTCCAAAGAAAAAGAAATACAGTGCTAATAAATATATACAAATGTATACCCAAGAACCCATTATCAAGAAAAAATTAAAACATCCTTTATTTTTTCTATTTAGTATTACATTTAAAATAGCCACTATTACCACTAAAATATATAAAGGTGCTACCGCTAATTTTGAGATAAGTTCTGGAAAGGGCATTTCCATTAATTTGTCTTCCACATTATCGCCCCCTAACTTAAGTCTAATATTAGCATAATTATCTAATTCCTTGTTCAACTAAACTGCCCCGATAGTTCCATAAGAAAAAGAGCTGCCAAAGCAACTCTCATATTGAAGTAAAGCACCTGTTAATTGAAGAAAGATCATCAGTATTATCAAAAACTTAAACACCAAGTATCACTTTTCCTATAATCATATATACAAAAGGAAATATTAATAAAACCGAATTTTCTATGATAGCACAAGCGTCCAAATCTATGCGCATAACATTGACGGTTTCTGTTAATACCATCATATAGCAAGAAATTGTTCTCAATTAAATTGCTTCAAGTTTGGTTGGATAAAAACATCGTAGTTATGGTCTGCTGTATCGAAATTACTGCTATGAACAAATTGTTGGATGAGCAGGTCATAATCCTTATCTACGCAATCGTTCTCTGTAGCCCACTTCAACAATAATTCTCTTTCCTTTTTATCTAGTATATGTTGTTCATAAAACCTTTCATCAGAAGTATGTTCAGTGTATTTCTTTAGTCAAGTAATCGATATGCTTTTTCCATGTTTTCTCTTAAAAATTGAGCACGAACTTTGAACTTCATTTTCTATTTGTTTATTTATCAAGCTTTCTAAGACAACTCCTATTTCTCTGGGTCTTGTCTTATTGGATATCAGTTTAATTTCTCACTCAAAAGTCAGCTCCAGAGAGATTCTCCAAGGAGGCTTCTTTTTCTTGTTTTAGTTTAAAGTCGGGTCTCCATTTTCTTAGAGTACATTAATTTATTAGCATTTTATCTAATTCACGTACTTTATCATATGACTTCAATAGTTGTTCAGGTATTAATGTTCTCCCATAATCCCAAGCATTAGTTTCTATTTCAGATTTTAGCTTTTCTTTTTCTTCTTCGTAACCATACATTAAAATCCTTAAATCATGTTTGTTTTTCTTAAAATCTAAATAATAACCAATCATACGATAAAGAATAATTTTAACAAAGTCTTCCTCTGTCTCTTTAATTCTAATTTTCCCTTTATAACCGTTAACTTGAAGGTAATTGAATTTTATAGTATTAGTCGATACGTTATAACTCATAGGTGCACTTAGATTATTGTCAAACTCATAAATAATATCCAAATTGTGCTCATTTAATGTGTTATTAATTATCTTTTCGATATCGCTTATATAAAGCATTTAACTATCACTTCCCTTTTTAAAGACTTACTTCATTATAGTAGTAGATTAAGTTATTCTTCCTTTATCAATATAATAAACTGTTGAGATATTAAAATCACACAGTTAAAAGTAAAGGAAATATTTACTATATAATACTGAATTGGAGGGTAAATCCTACGAGAAGTGTGATTAATCCCCTAATAGGAAAGGAATTTGCTTCTAATTACTCTACCATACTTTCCTCCTTCTATTTATTTCACTTTATAACTTTCTATCATTGGTTGTAATTCTTCTTGATATTGTTCTACCATCATTTCAAGTGAAGGCATTGTATTATACCTTTCAAGCCAAGAAACGTAATGAAGTGCTACATTATGCGCAATATCAAAGTAGGGGACAGATTCGTTGTAACCACTCTCTCTGTGAACGAAAATTTATCTCTGAAGTCTTTCATCATTTACCAATATTTAACAAAGTCTACATACGTCATGTTCAGAGCTTCCAAGAAGTATTCCCGTGCATGGTATTTGGTAGTAAAGGTAATCCAACACATTATAGTAACAGTGGGTTTTACCGAAGAATATGATTATGTACCTTTTAAAGAAAAGCCAAAAATACGGTCTTATTTTTAACATCCATCGTGAGCTGAATAAGCATAAGGCTTTACCTACAGTGCCTTGAAATATTAATTATTACAAAAAATTGTCCTGTAATACCTTTTAATCCTTCTCTATCCGCCACCAATTGAGTAAATAATACATAATGAACTATATCTTTGAAAACAAAAAAGACCCAAATCCTTGTTATATCAAGGATTTGAGCCTTTTTTAGTTGATGACCTGTGAGGGATTCGAACCCACGACCCCTTCCTTGTCAATTTTGTTTCATTTAATCAAACGGGTTTAACTGAATTAAATAAGTGTAAAGAAGGTTGGGTACCCATAAAAAATAAGTTCACCATATTGGTGAGCTAGAGAAATTAAGTAGCTAATTACAGTATTGGTGCTAGTAGAATGGCATAGTCTATTCCACTTGCTTGTTGAGAGGATATTCGTTTTAATCTTTCTGTTAACATCAGTGCCCTTCCTTCCATACCGGTGTTTGTTGTATTTTTATTTCACTATGAAATACTATTAAGGTTTTTCAAACACATAAAGCCAAAGGGCTATAAAACCCTTTAGCCAAAAGAGCAACTTAATAGTAAACGGCTCTTTTATCTATTGAATGTGACCTTCAATTGCGTGTCTATTTCTAAGTTCCAATAAACTCTCCAATTTTCTCTTCACTCTCTGCAACGCATTATCTATAGACTTGGCGTGAGTATTTAATTTATCAGACATTTCTATATAGGTAAGGTCCTCTAAGTAAAAAGCCAAAACCTTCTTTTCTAATGGACTTAGAACTTCAGATAATTTTAATTCCAAGTCATCAGCAGATTCTTTATCTATCAATATCGCAACGGGATCAGAAATAACGGTGTCTGTCATTACTTCCATAAGAGTATGTTCCGGATTTTCTTCATATATAGGCATATCAAGCGAAATAGAAGAATTTAACGGAGTATGTTTTTGACGAGTAGCTGCCTTGATGGCTGTAATGATTTGCCTCGTGATACATAGTTCTGCAAACGCTTTAAAATAAGATTGTTTCTCGCCATTATAATCCCTAATGGCTTTGAACAATCCTATCATCCCCTCTTGGATAATATCTTCTCTATCTGCCCCAATTAAGAAGTATCTGTTAGCCTTAATCTTTACAAAAGATTGATATTTCTTCATCAGAACTTCAAGTGCCTCCATATTTCCTTGCCGGACCTTTTCTATTAATACTCCATCTTCAAAATTAGCACATAGGAATGACGGTTTTTCTTCGATAGCTATACTCACAAAAATCCCTCCACCGGCTGCAATAAGTTGAGCCTTGTTGTTTAAACAGACGACCATTTTATATGCGATATGTTACCAGTTTATTTAATAATAACCTTTAGCAATCTCCGATGATATTAGATTCTTTCGACAATTAATTACATTCCTATACACCTTCGTTTAGTTTGAAGGAACCGTTTACACCCTCTTTTTAGGCTGTTTTATTGCATATCTCTTTTAATTAGGAGAAGATTGGTATATGAAAAAATACTACCTAGTTGCGTTATCAGTGTTGTTATTGCTTGGAGTTTTTTACTGGTTGTATTCTTCATCTACACCTAAAGAATTACGCACTTCTGATATGGTTGATATTGAACAAGATAGAGAAGTAACGAATGCGGCTGATTATGGTTCGATTGGATATGGGTTGGAAAATTTGAAAGGTAAAGTTATCGATGAAGGAAGTACACTTCATAGTACAGACAATGAAGTGTCAGTTGTTGCCTCAGTAGACAACGACATTGATGAGGACAGAAAGTATGCTTTACTTGTTTTTGAAGATTATAAACAAGTAAAATTTAAAGTTAAAAATAAGGAGCAGGACGTAAATAAATATTTCTTTGATATGAAACCTAACAGCTCCATAAACATCAATGTTTCTGTTCCTATTCGTTCCGACTCCAGTGAATTGACTTTTGTAATCGTGCAAAAGCCAGAGTATAAATTGAAGGAGCTCGATCTAATTAAGGCAGGAATTTTGGAACAAGTTTTAAGTATGCGGTTTTCCATCTACAAAGCTGACAACGAGAGAAATGTTAAAAAAGTAAAGGAAGTAAATCCTGATGCTATTGTGAAGGATGGTTTAAATGAAAATATATCTATCACAAATAGTCAGGAAAAGTTGCAATCAATTATGACTGAAAATGAAGACAAGAAGCTTAAGTTCTCTGCCGGAAATGAGACGAATGATGAGATCGGATATGCAATCATAGCTTTTAAAGATTGGGAACAAGTTGCAGTTAAAGATAACACAGACGTCTTATATACCACTGTTCCCCCAGATACTAGACATCTTTTTGATTTTAAACTACCTGAAGTTGAAAGCGAAGAAAATTTCCAACTCATCGCCTTTCCATTTCCTTATGGAGTAAGTCCTGATAATTATGAGAGTCAACAAACTTTCGGATCCTTTAGGGTTGTGATTCAAGAAAAAGAATAAGATTATCAACAGAAAGGAAGATTCGGTTTGTTTACTGTCACTATAATTAATATATTAGGTTTCGCGGGTATAGTTGGATTTATAGTTTTTTTAGCCATAGTAAAAACTATAAAAGATAAATCCAAAAGGTAGTTGATTGATTAAAGCTTTCTTTGTGAATTCATTAGGAACACACATCGAATGCTAAAATTCAAAAGGAAAAAACTTGAATGGGTGAAAATCGAAAATGATGTTAGAAGCGGTATCGCCAGCATTTCGGAAATTTGTATCCTAAGTAAAACCCAACAAAAAATGTCCCTTTCCTAACATACGCAAAGAAGTGATAGCTTAATGGCTACCCCTTAAATTCTCTATCGACTCCCGTTAGTTAAATAAATTTGTTGTCTGTTTTTATTGAGAGTCCTCATCGCTTTTGTACTCCCAAATATCACCCGCGCTGACAATCCAAAGTCTTACATATCGCTTCTAATGTTGAAAAACGAACCGCTTTTGCTTTCCCATTTTTCAGAATGGAAAGATTCTCCATAGTAATTCCAACCCTCTCAGAAAGCTACGTTACGCTCATTTTTCGTTTTGCAATAATTGCCATATCCTTCACCTCAGACCGTCAAATCATTCTCTGATTTTATGTTAATCGCTTCTTGTAGAAGCCGTTGGAGGATAGCAGCAAAAACGGCGATAACCAACGAAGCAAAAATGATGATGAGTTCCATTAATATAATAGGAGGGTCAACTTTCTTCGCTATAAAATGAAAGAGTGGCAAACCTAATACATACAAACCACTGATTGTAATCGTACAGCACTTTATGTTCTTTAACGCCTTTACAGATGATTCCGAGAACGCTGTGTTTCTCGTCAATGTACCGTAAAAGATTGAAAGCCTGATAGAGAGCAAAGTAAAAAGGCACAGCCGCTCCATACATCACGAAGAAAACGAGATATTTCATTGGGGGCAATATTTGGATACAATTTTGTTGCGAAATTCGCCATATGGGGCACTAAAAATATACACAATGCAAGAACTGGGATTCCTATAAAAATAACAGCTAGCTTTAAAAAGAGTGTCGTAACTTGTTTCATAAAAAGTACCTCGTTAATTAAATTTTCTCAAACCGTTAATCAATTTTTGACTTAATATCTGGGACATTTTTTAATGGCTTTTGAAGTGCATCCACAATGGCTGCGATGATACTTGTTGCTAAAATACCCATTAGACTTAGTGATATAGGACCTGCTGGGTCGTCTCCTGTGATTTTAGCAAGCACCTTTAAGCTTACTATTCCTAACAGAATGAGGAAAATGACTGTAAAAGCACATTTTTTTATAACCTTCAAAGATTTAAGGGATAATTCAGAGAAAGCATTGTTTTTTTCGATATAGGTTAGAAGTTTAAATGCTTGATACAACGCAACAGAAAACGTAATACAGAATCCATATGCACATACTAAAAAGGGGATTAGGAAATAAGCCGTATCTGGATGTACCTTTGCATCTTTAATGGCTATCTCAGGCAACCAATAGATACATAAAGCAAGCATCGCAATTCCAATCAGAAAAATAATTACCTTTAAGAAAGTGGTTGAACCTTGTTTAACATTCATTTAAAGCACCTCACTGATTTTTATAATAAAATGACTTTAACACGCATTTTATTGTTTTACAATAAACTCATATCGTTTTTAATTATATTATTATTGTTATTATTACATCCTTTTAATTTTGACAAAAATAAAAAGCATTTCTCATTACAAAGAAATGCTCTTATTTTAAAATATTAAATTTACAACTTGTTCAACAAAACTTCCCAATAGTTTAATAAAGTAAATCAACAACGAAAGATAACAGAACCTACTTAAAATAAATAATATCCTTCATCGTAAATTGTTTATCGGCAATTCCCAATCTTTGAGCTGGTGTAGCCTTCACTTTATCCAATGAATTGTATGGCAAACAGAAGTTGTAGAAAGTTACAAGGATGGTTAAAGCATATTGGGCATTCTTAGGGTTAAAATTAGCATATATATAGCTTTTTCCTTCCCCTCTTGAAGTAACCAACGGACGCTCCAAAATAGACAATCTGCGTCTAATCTGTTGCATGAATGCAACTTGTAGCCTTGTCATTTACCTTAACCAACATGTTAGCCACATGCTCAATTTCATAATATGATAAATCGGTAGTACAATCAACCAAACGCTTTCCTTGGTCAATTGAAGGAAGTGGATGTTAGATAGGATTCTTAGCCGCTTTCGATGTTGGCTACCATCCTTCTTGACGCCTAAAATTTTTGCTTCAAAAAATGAACATGAAAACGATTATTCCACTTCCATAATCCATTTTGCTTTGCTACCCGAAGTATAATCTGTGTAAAAGATTTCATAAGGTGCATTACCGGTTACTCCGAAAGCAGCAGGTCCGTTAACATGCTTACCAGCTTGAACACTCTCGGTTAATGTATCGAGAGCATATACCTCCATCTTTTCACCTTTGCTGTCATACACTTCAAAATCTCCTGCGCTAACTACTTGTTCTTCTTTTGTACCATTTTGGTATTCAATATCAAATCCCAATACTTCTTTGGGCTGTGTTTCTTCGAATTCGTTTCTTTCCTTTGTATAATGTGCATTTGTTAATGTTATGATATGACCTTCTACATTTACCTTTTCACCTAGTTTAAAGGTTCCAAGCTCTTTAGGTTTTTGTTCGGAATCTTCATCGAATTCAATAGGCTTCTTGTTTTCCGCAATAACTGTGTTGCTCAAATCAACGGTACGGATAGTAGGTTCTTTTTTATCATCGTAGAGCTCAGAGTGTTTATATAGTTCTCGTATGTAGGCATCCATAATTGCTGCTTGCATGCTGTTTTCAAAGCTTCCGCCGTCTGAATTGTTTACTTTCATTTCAATTGTTTTGGAATCTTTTAATTCCATGCTTTTATAGGCGATAGTGCCTTCGTCATCAGGACCAGCCATCTGTTTTAGAATTGTTTTGAAATCTTTTTTTGGCATATAAATTTTAGCCCATGCCTCTTTATCTGGATTCTCAAAATCTATTTTAGAGAAATCTTCCAATGTTGAGAATTCTTTTTGCTCTTTCTTCGGTTCTTCAACCTTTTTGACATCTCCGTTTGAACTGTCTGAACATGCCGATAAAAGAATGACAGACAATAAACCTATTATTAATACTTTTAAAAACTTCATTAATCATTTTCCCCCTGTATGGTGTCTCTTTTAGCACGGTTTATTATCTCTTGTAACAATATTTTAATCAATAGTTGTTTTACAAAAGGAAACAGGAAAGGTAAATAAAAGTGGGAAGTCCAGATTTCAAGAATCAAATAGTAGATTGTTTGATGGATGAATTTAAGTAAACGTAGACATTTCAAGAAATACGATATTTGGTTCAGAAATTGAAAAGAAAATGGATGGCGATATGGTTTGGTCACAAGATATGGGACCTGCTTTTTAGTCAAAAGAAATAATAAAAAGTATCGTCTACCAAATGGAGGAATCGACGTCGTTCTAATTTATATATCCTTACAGATGAATGATTAGAATTATAAGCAGCAGCTTCTTTTTGTGTTAAGCGTTGAACCTGTTCTATTAATCTAGTGCACCAACATTATTGTTTAATAGAATATACAAAAAAGAACGGTCATACTTGGAGAAGTATGACCATTTTTGTTAGTGTCTTTTGATTTAACATTAGCTTACTTTAGTTGTTTTACTTTTACTCTTGTTCCCTGATTTGTCTTGAGCGTATACCTTTATAGTAGAACCCTTCTTTTGTGCCTTGATTTTCACTTTAAAATTTCCTCGGCTATCTACTACACCTTGTCCGATTTTCTTGCTTCCATTGTAAATATAAATGGATGCGCCTTTTTCACTCTTACCAGTAACCGTTACGGTCTTACTAGTTATTTTATTAACCGTTGGGACAGGTGGGGCTGTTTTATCGATTACCTTAACGATTCTGTTGGAGCTTTTATTCCCGGAAGCATCTTTCGCATAAACAACAATGGAAGTGCCAGCTTTTTGCTTCGAAATCTTAAAAGTATACGAACCGCTTTTTGATGTGGCTTCTCCTATTTTATTGCTTCCCACCATCGCATATACTTTTGCATTCGTTTCCGCTTTACCCGAAATAGTCGTCGCATTATCATAAACTGGACTAACACTTGGGGTAGATGGAGCTGTTTTATCTATTACTTTAACCGATTTACTTGCACTCTTATTTCCTGCTACATCAACCGCATAAACAAGTATGGATGTACCGGCTTTCTGTTTTGCAATCTTCATGGAATAAGCACTGTTTTTCGCTGTTGCTTCCCCGATTTTATTTCTTCCCACCATCGCATATACTTTTGCATTGGTTTCAGCTTTACCAGCAATAACCATCGCATTATCATAGACGGCATCCACAGTTGGAGTGGACGGCGCTGTTACATCTTTAACCGTTATCTCTTTTGCTACACTTGTGTTTCCGGCTTTATCTGTAGCAGTAATTGTTAATTTTGTTCTGGCTTTTTGTTTGGATATTCGGACGGTGAATTTACCATCGGTACTTGTTGTAGTAGCCCCTATTACTGTAGTTCCGGCTTTAACCATAAGGATGGAACCAGGTTCGCTTTCCCCTATAATATTCGTCGTTTTATCTGTTACTTCATTCACTTTTGGTAATGCAGGAGCTGCGTTATCTACAGGTGGTGTCCAAGACGAATCTAGCTTTTTAATATAAGCAGAGGAAATATAACCAGTTGATTTCCCATCTTTCGTTTTAACATGAAACCAGACAAACTGATTTGCATTTGCTGTTTTCTCTGTTTTTAAGGTATATGCCAATTCTCCTGTGATTTCCAATAAAGTATTTTTTGGAGCTATATAATTTATCTCACTGGAAGCAGCAGGCTTTGCTCTTAAATACCTATTCCCTCCTGTTACGACTACATCTTGCCCGTTTTTTACAAAGTAGACAGAAGTATGCAATGGGTCCACTAGTGTAAAGGTTTTCTGTAAAAAATTAATATTGTTGGTTTCAGGGTCGTATGAGAAGTGCTCTTTCTTAAATGGAAATTGTGCTAAAAATTGAGTTTTTGTTAAGAAGCTATCACTTTCAATAGAAGAAAAGACTTCTTCTTGATAAGCGTTTGTATTTTTCAATCCATTACTCTGATAGACAGGACCGTTAATAGATTTTGTTCCATTGTACGCCATTATAGGGAAATACCAATTTTCTATTTCCTGTCTTCCTGCACCTTGTATTTTTGGAAGAATATTTTTATCGAGATAATTGTACTTTTCGTTGAGGATTTTGACCCCCTCCTCAATATTGAAGGCGATATCGTATTTTAATTTCTCTACGTATTTTAATTTCTCATCATCGTCGTACTTCTCTGGTATATCTGTAACCTGCATGATACCGATTCCATCATCTGAGGAGATATTAGGTTTGCCCGGCGCTATGAATTGCACCCAATAACTTTCTCTCCAAGCCACAGCCTTTACAACTTCAGGAGGGATTTCTGCATCCAAAGCAGCATTCGTCAGTAAGCAGTTAATATGCTGAAAATCGGGATTGACATTTTGCTTAATTACACCAAACTTTGTGCATTTGGAAGACAATTCTGACGCGGCAGAGGTTTCTTCATTGACCAAACCAAGTAATAAACATGTTAATAATCCTGTTCTCAATAAGATAGATTTCATTATTCCATTCTCCATTCTACTTAGTTAACAATCTAGCTATATTTTACCATAATTAGTTTTTATTAATAGATTCTCCAATGTTATTTAAATAATAGAATTGGTATATTTTTCTTGTCGGCATAATGGAACGTGCGTTCCTTTTGAAACTTCTTCCCATCGACCTTCTTCCCAAAAGGCCCTTGCTAATCCTTCTACGAAATGATAGTTATATTTAAGGTTGTTATAGTTTTGGTTTTCATTTTCATTAATTTTGTAAAGGGGCAATTTAGTTAATGAAACATTGAAAGATAGTTCCTTTGAGTATATTCAGTTCGATGAGATTATGGAACTAACGCACCCGTTAGTTCTATATGGGGTAGAGTCAGGAAAATGCGGATTTACAACGTTAAGGAAGTTTCAATATTAAAAAACCTAATTTCTCAGCATTAAATGAGAAATTAGGTTTTTTCATTAATAGAAAAAGACTTATAAGTATTTATCACTAATCACTTTCATATGGTGTAACTCGTGCCCGACAATGCCATATGCAAAGGTACCTATCGAAACTGGGCTGTTCATTACAGTTCCATTACGATCCCACGCTGCATCATCAATGGTTGAAATAAGACTTAACGTGTTGGAGCGTACCGTGTCTAAACCAGCTAGTAGCTGCTCCCAGGATAATTTGTTGAAGTTTGCCGCAGAAACGTATTGATCCTGATCCATTGCTGGGAGTGGTGCACTTTCATTTCGTGCAATGGCAAGCATTCGATACGACATCACACGTTCCACGTCGGCCAGATGCCCAATCACTTCTTTTAAAGTCCATTTCCCTGGTGCGTACGCCTTCCTTGCTGACTCCTCTGATATGCTGCTCAAGAAGGTAATGGTCTTAGTTCGTTGCTTACTAAGTATTTCTTCAATATCTCCATCTGGCACAAGACTAACATACCTATCATACTCTGGATTTTCAATAGATAATGGTCGTGGACGCACAAGAATCCTCCTCATCGGAATAGTTAATTATGGTTCTAGGCTAATATTCGACTGTCAAGAAGATATTTCCTTTATTTGATATTTAATTTCATTACCGCAAAATAATTGCAAATTAAACAACTTTATTATCTCTGTACAACTAATTTATGCAGTTAACATATTACAGATAATAATGGATTAAATCACTTTTTATTCCACTAACCTGCCCCGATAGTGCCATAAGAAAAAGGCTGCCTTAAAGACAGCTCTGATCCTCGGCTAACGCACCCGTTATTTCAACAAGGTTTACCTACATTAAGAAGTCCCGTTAGCAAAATGTGAGCAAATCACTATCGTTGATCTAAACGCATCCAGTAAGACAAAATAAAAAAGGCCCAAACCCCTGTGATATCAAGGATTTGAGCCTTTGGTAGTTGATGACCTGTGAGGGATTCGAACCCACGACCCCTTCCCTGTCAAGGAAGTGCTCTCCCACTGAGCTAACAAGTCGTATGTATAAACATGTTTGTACTTAAGTACATAATTAATTATATGTTTTTTCATTAAAAAGTCAACGCATTATTTAAAAAAAGTTTTAATTTCATCTTATTTTATTTCCCCTCACCAAAAAATCGAACAAACGATCCCTTTTCACTTGCATATAAAACGTACGTTCGCATACAATAATAGCAAGCAAGTCAGCAAAGGAGTGACAGGTAATGAAATATATACTTCGTAAACATATGGAAGAAAATGCTCCATTGGAGATAATTTATCTCTCCGAACAAGGTAAGATTACGCAGCGGAAAATTCAGGTGCTTGAAATTTATCCAGGTCATATTCACGCTTTCTGTTTTCTAAGGCAGACAAAACGGACGTTTAAAGTGGCTAATATCCTTTCTGCCCGCCTCATTAAAGCCAGGTTTGACAGGTCTGGATGAAGATTATTAATCAAGGTTCAACCTATTAACTCTTCCTCTTCCTGGATGTCCTTTTCCTGTTCAGTTAACGATTCTTCTTCATCTCTCAGACGATGAGCTAACCTTGAGGCGGCACTCGCGGCAATGCTTGCAACGATATCATCCAGGAAGGTATGCACGATTCCTTCCTGCTTCTTATCAAGTTCGTGTATGACGCCTATTTTATTTTTATCCAAATGGCCAAAGGTCGTTACAGCAATGCTTCCGTAACCGAGTACTGCACCAAAGGCAATCGTTTCATCCACTCCGAATAGCCCTTCATCAGATTCAACAATCGATTGCAGGGGTTCTGATAGCTTTTTTTGCTCTGCCAGTTTATCCAGCTCCACACCGACTAAAATGGCATGTTGAATTTCCCTTTTCAACAGGACACGCTCAACGCTGTGGATGCATTCCTCCAGCTTAAGATCAGGTTTGTACTGGAACTGCAATTCATAAACGATTTTTGCAATTGCCTCCACACTGACACCACGCTCTAATAATGTTCGCTTAGCCGCCTTTGTTACTTCCCTGCTGTGTACGTGTACATCTGCCATTTTATTCGCCACCTTTTTTGTATTATTTTTCTATATCCTTGTATTATACCACCTTATAATTTAAATTTTTAGAAAATATAACGAAAATTTTATATTCTAAATTCTTGTCACGAGAAAAAGTCGCAAGGCTATGCTAAAATAATCAAGTAAGTTGTTTTTCATTATTAATTATCATCGAGGTGCGGAAGAATGAGTTTACGCAAAGGCACAATTAAAGAGTACATGTTTAAAAGCGAAGCTTTAGCAGAAGAATTGGAACTACTTGTTTACTTGCCTGCAAATTTTTCGCCATTGTATAAATATTCGCTTGTGATTGCTCAGGATGGCCGTGATTATTTTCAAATGGGCCGAATTGGTCGGGTAGCAGATGAACTGTTAGGGAACGATGAGATCGAGAATATCATCATTGTCGGCGTTCCCTATAAAGACCGCTTTGACCGCAGGAGCAAATATCATCCGGACGGGGAACAGCACATTGCATACATACGTTTTCTTGCCCATGAACTTGTCCAGTTTTTAGATGATGAATTCCCAACCTATCAAATGGGACATGGTCGAACTTTGATCGGTGACTCTCTTGGCGGTACAGTTTCTTTATTGGCCGCTCTAAAGTATCCGCATACATTCGGGAAATGCATCATGCAGTCTCCACTTGCCAATGAAGCAGTAATGGATGCTGTACGAAATTTTGAGGATCCGCATCTCCTCGAACTTTACCATGTGATTGGGACTGGTGAAACAGATGTTCCAACTACGGATGGCAACAAGGCAAACTTCATAGAACCCAATAGGGAATTGCATAAATTAATAAACCAAAAAGGATTTCCTTGCTTCTATGAAGAATTTGAAGGTAATCATACCTGGAAATACTGGCAGGCAGATTTAAAACGAGCACTATTGGAAATGTTCTAATTTACTCGAAATCATCTCTTTGAGATGGTTTCTTGAAATAACATGTCCAACTATAATACAACAATAAAAAATATCAGGAGGTTTTATTTATGAAATATGGTGTTGCAATTTTCCCTTCAAAAAAACTTCAAGATTTAGCTAACTCCTATCGCAAACGGTATGATACGAAATATGCTTTCATACCACCGCATCTGACGCTTAAACCAACGTTCGAAGCGACGGATATGGAAATTTCAACAATCGCGGAACAATTAAAAGGCATAGCTCAAAAGTGCAGGCCTTTTACGTTGAGCGTAACGAAAACGAAGTCTTTCCAACCCGTAAGCAATACTATTTATTTCAAAGTGGAATTATCCGAAGGGCTTCAAGAGCTGCATGATGCACTTAACAATGAGGACTTCATCAAAAGTGAAAGTGAACATGCATTTGTCCCTCATATTACCATCGCTCAAGATTTATCCGATAATGAGCATTCTGATGTTTTAGGCCAACTAAGCATGCTTGACATTAGCCATGAAGAAGAAGTGAAACGAGTTCACTTGCTGTATCAACTTGAAGACGGGGCATGGACCGTTTATGAAACATTTAGATTAGGAGCTGAATGATTTCGTGTTTGTAAAGATCGCAGAGAACAGCCAAGAGCTTGAAAATGCTTATATGATTAGAAAAAAAGTGTTTGTCCAAGAACAAAACGTCCCTCTTGAAGAAGAGATCGATGAATATGAAGAAGAGTCTACACATTTCGTTTTATATGATGAGCAGCAACAGCCAATCGGTGCCGGCCGCTTCAGGGTCATCGACAACATCGGTAAAGTCCAGCGCATTTGTGTACTATCATCGGGCCGTAAAAATGGTGCCGGTGCCATGATCATGAATGCTATTGAGGAATACGCAATCCAGCAAGAAGTTCTTCAATTGAAGCTTGATTCCCAGGTACATGCGATCCCTTTTTATTCGAAATTAGGGTATGAGATCGTTTCCGACGAATTCATGGATGCTGGCATTCCTCATAAAACTATGAAGAAAACCATTTTATGATATAAAAAAGCTGTCCTTTCAGTCTTCTGATTGGACAGCTTTTTTTGTTTGTTCATGAACTTAAATTATCGTTTTATAAAAAAACCATTTCCGTTCAATGGCAATCTCCGCAAAAATACATAGTCTATATATAGAAAGCAAGAAGGAGGGAAAATTTTATGGGTAACAATGAATTTAACCTGGAGGAGTCTCAAAAAAGACTGATGGAACTGTTGGTTTCAAGGACTATGAGAAAACATGGTTTCAAAAAGGAAAATGTCGATTTAACTGAAAAAGAGAGAAACAACCTTAAAGAAACCATTCGCTATTTACAAGAGCAATCACAAAAAATCATAAACCAAGAAAAGAACATCACGGAACATGATGTTAATCCAGTTACAAATTCCATTCACAACAAATTCACGGATTCCAAAAAAAAATGATGCACCATATCACCTAATTAAACCTTACTTGCTGGCGAGAAATAAGTAAAACAAGACATAGCAGCACTTACATTTCATTCCTAAAGCTCCAGCTTCTTTATTATTCATCCCCCACACACTAATACTTTATCTAAGTATTTAAAAAATAGACGAATTAACTGATTTATTCGTCCAACCCGATTACCCATCAAAGCATATTTTAATAGGGAATAAAACCTAAGGAGGAAAAAACAACATGAACCAAAATGTATATCGTAGCAACTGTAACACAGATGATTCTGAAAGATCATGGTCGGCTCTGGATTCCGCTTCCAGACATCCCCTGTCAGGATTCTGTAACGACGATGACACACGAATTGACCAAGAGGCAAAACAGGATAATAATCAACTTCAGCTTTCCGAAGAACTTATTTACATTAAAGATTCTTGTAATGTAAATATCACTTCAACGGATGTTAAAGCGGCCCTTTCTCTACAAGCTGCTCTCCAGGCTGCAATTGCGGTCATCGTAAGCATTTCCATCGCAGATGCTGATAATGCTGAAAAGATCACTCAAGAATTAATCCAATCTTCAAATGTTAAACAAATCACGCGCCAAAAAACAATTGTTGAAAACAGCCGTGATATCGACATTACAACAACTGATGCACAAATCGCTCTTAACATCCAACTATTGTTGCAACTATTGTTAGCTCTAATCGTGGAAATTGACATTCTCTAAGAAATCAACACAAAAAGGACACTTCACGTGTCCTCTTTTGTTTTTCATGGCATATCTAGACAATTTCGTTGAAAAGGCCGCCTTTTCCTGTCATTTCAGCCATTAATTCTTCACTGCCCCTCATGCCCCGTTGATATTTATATGTGCCTGCTCCATATGTACTTACTCGATCATTATCTTGATTTTGATATAATCCTTCAACGCATCCCCTTTCCCTAACCAACACCTGATCAAAACGGATAGGTTGAATGGGTGTCGTACCTATAACAATTCTTACTTTCTCTGCAGCTTCGGCCGTCCGGTTGGCATATTGAATATAATCAAATTGTGTGACAGGTGCTATGTATCCCATAGTAACCCATCCTTATATTTAAATATGTGTGTTGCCAGTTAATTACCCATCCAGAACAATATTTAAACATGATTTCCGCATTCTTTTTTTCTAATCTTCTGGTATGATGAGTATTGCCGATATTTTTAATAGATTAGAGGTATCCATTTATATGAATCAAGCAAAATCTGGCAATGAAATCGTACATTTACATACCGTTTCAGCTGGTGAGCTGCAGACACTTTTTGAAAAAGGAAAACGTGATCAGCTTTCTTGTATCATTTGTCATAAACCAGTGAAATTATTTATTGGAATCCATGAGACACCATATTTTTATCATAGTGACCCATCGCAGGGACCCTGTGAAATGCCAATTTCAGAACCAATAAATGAGGACAAGCCATTAGAATATATGGAACAGAATGGATTTAGGATTCCTACATCACGAACCATTACTGAAACAAAAACCATTACAGAACCTTTCCTTAAAAGCCGGCCCATAACCGGCAATCCGAAATATTCAGATAAACCATATGGCCAGGCACCATCTGAGGAACCATACTTTCAAGAATTATCCTCATCAGGGGTAGTTCTCGATGCAGAGCAACTCAAGGCGGTAATGACTATCGATGGTCCCATTCTCGTCCTATCAGGAGCAGGCAGCGGTAAAACCCGCGTATTGACGGTACGTACTGCCTATATGCTTACAGTGAAAAAGATTGATCCAAAAAGCATCATGCTTGTAACATTTACGGCGAAATCCGCAAAGGAAATGCAGCAGCGTCTGCTCGGCTATCCCTATATGACTCCTTCCCTTGTTTCTCAAATCGTTAGCGGGACCTTTCATAGCATCTTTTATAAAATCCTGATTTTCCATGAACCAACCAAATGGCAGCGCGATTTCCTATTGAAGTGGGAGTGGGAAAAAGAAAAGATATTGAAACAGGCTGGCAGGGAAATGGAACTTGATGATAAGGAATTTGCATATGACCAAGCCCTTCAACAAATTGGGCTTTGGAAAAACTCATTGGCCTTTCCAGAAGATATTCACCCTAAGGACGATTGGGAGAAATCGTGTTTATTTTTATATAAGAAATATGAAGAATATAAACAGCAAACAGGGAAGTATGATTTCGATGATATGCTTGTAGGCTGTTATGTATTTTTAAAAAATCACCCGGATTTCTTAAAGAAATATCAGCAAAGGTTTAACTATTTTTTGGTAGATGAGTTTCAGGATATCAATAAAGTTCAATATGAACTGATAAAACTCCTCTCTGCTGAATCAAAAAATGTATGTGCAGTTGGAGATGATGATCAATCCATCTATTCATTCCGGGGAAGCGATCCGAAGTATATTTTGAATTTCAATCATGATTTCCCTCAATCCCAAGTTGTGAAGCTGACGGAGAATTACCGCTCTTCCCATGAAATTGTCGCTACAGCGAACAGATTGATCAAGCGCAACCAGAACCGGATGGAGAAAAAGATGAGGGCACAGCATGATTCAGGAAATCCCCCTGTTTTATTTTATCCTTATGATGAAGAATTGGAAGCAACGATGATCGTATCCGATATCCAAGAGAAAATATCCAAGGGAGCAAACCCTGGGGACTTTGCAGTATTGTACAGGACACACACGATGTCCAGGGCCATTTTTGAACGGCTAGCCGCTTCCAACCTGCCATTCGTCATTGAAAAGGATGCGGATTCGTTTTATCAGCGCAGGGTCATTCGCGGCATGCTTGCCTTTATGCGCTTGAGTTTATTTCCCCATGATAGCAAGGCAGCATCCGATGTCCTTTCCGCCTTATTTTTAAAACAAAGTATATTACAGGAGTTAAAAGCACAGACAATCCTCCAGGACTGTGATTTTATTGATGCATTTGCTTTTGTTAAGACGGGACATGCTTTTCAAGAACGAAAACTAAAAACGATCCCAGGGCAGATCCGCTCATTAAAAATTATGTCGCCGCTCGTAGCTTTAGAAATCATCGAGAAAGATTTAGGATACCAGGAATATGTAAAAAAACGCGGAAATGAAGCGAACCTTGAAAAAGGTTCCGATGACATCCGCGACCTAAAGGTGGCAGCAAATCGTTTTCCTACAGTCGCTGCTTTCCTTGAACATGTCGACCATATGACTGCCATGGTCCAAGAGATAAAACAGCTGTCTAAACATTTTAAGGATGCGATACAGCTTACAACCATACACCGTTCCAAAGGGCTTGAGTATCAAACCGTTTATGTTCTTGCTGCTGTCGATGGCAGCATTCCTCATGATTTCGCACTTGAATCTTACCGAAAAGGGGAACTATCCCCTCTTGAAGAGGAAAGACGATTGCTCTATGTAGCGGCAACCAGGGCTAAAAGAGATCTTTACCTTTCCATCCTGCAAACTAGACGCGGACGGACCGCCCATCCATCACGTTTCCTGAAGCTTTGATAAAATAAAAAGGCCTGCATGATAGCAGGCCTTTTTGTCACTTTTTATTTATCATATTGGAAATAGTCCCGAAATCCAATTTATTCCCTTCTGCTACGATGGAATGGACGATTTTATCTTCCGTTTCCTTATTGACCGGTTTGTTCGCTATTTTTGATACGCGCTTTATGACGTTCCTAACTGTTGTTTCATCTTTGAAATTGGCCCCTTGCAGCGAGTTTGCCAATTCTAATACATCTTTCATATTTACGCCCGTTTTACCTTCTATGTTTTTAAAAAAGTTATTATCCATACCTAAGCCCCTCCCTTTTCTGTACCTATCCTATGGCATTATCAGAAAAATGGTGCTAGGCCCATACAAATAAAAAAATAAATGGAATAGGCTTCTTCTGCCTATTCCATTTACCTTAGCAGAAAGAAGCCCCTACAATGATCAATAGGATAAATAATACAACGATTATCGCGAAAGTAGAACCGCCGCCACCGCAGCCTCCGCCATAACCGCCGCCGTATCCATAACCGCTGACACAACAACCGTAGCCACCATAACCAAACATATATATCACCTCGCTCTCGCTAAAGCTTACTGATAACATATGTAGGTCTGGACAAATATGTATAGGCCATGTCCTAGTCCAGGCTGCCTAATTAGCTTATTTTATCCTTTTGGTCTGAAAACCAAAGCTCCGATGAATCCAAAGATGATTGCTGCAGAGATACCGGAACTTGTAATTTCAAACATACCAGTCAGTACGCCAACCAGACCATGCTTTTCCGATTCCATCATCGCCCCGTTCACTAGCGAGTTCCCAAACGAAACGATCGGTATGGTTGCTCCAGCACCGGCAAAGTCAACAAGTGGCTCATATAAATCAAATCCGCCAAGGACAGCTCCTATTACAACGAACAAGCTTAGCGTATGTGCTGGTGTCAGCTTAGCAACATCAAAAAGAAGCTGGCCGACTACACAGATCAAGCCACCGATGACAAAGGCCCAAAAAAACATTGCTAACATCGAAATCTCTCCTTTTTCATGAATTCATCCCATATTCAATGGCTACCGCATGGGCAATGCACGGAATCGTATCTTTTTGCTGGACCGAAAGTGGTGACAATAATGCTCCTGTTGCGACAAGCAGGATTTTTTTATATTTACCAGAAATCATTTCATTTAGTATATGACCGTATAAAACCACTGCCGAACATCCCGCACCGCTCCCGCCAGCCAAAACAGGCTGATCCTTTTTAAAAATCATCAATCCGCAATCCTTGAATTTTTCCTGATTGATGTCACAGCCCTTTTGCTTTAATAAGTCAATCGCTGTCTCCCTCCCAATTTGACCTAAATCACCGGTAATGATGAAATCATAATCATCCGGGGTCAAACCAGTATCTTTGAAATGGGCAAGTATCGTATCGACGGCCGCCGGGGCCATCGCTCCCCCCATATTGAAAGGATCTTTCAATCCCATGTCAATGACCTTTCCGATAGTGGCTGAGACAATATGGGGAAATTCCCCTTGCTTGCTTCCATTAGGAGCAACCAGCGCCACCCCTGCTCCTGTTATCGTCCATTGAGCTGTAGGTGGTTTTTGCCCTCCATATTCAGTTGGATAGCGAAATTGTTTTTCAACAGCTGCATTGTGGCTCGAGGCGCCTGTCAACACATAGTCAGCCCCGCCATAATTAGTGATGAAGGCAGCTAGAGCAAGCCCTTCCATTGATGTGGAACAGGCTCCAAACAAGCCGAAATATGGAATTCCATTAGTTCTGGCTGCAAAACTTGTAGGTGTAACCTGATTGATTAAATCACCAGCCAAGAAAAATTGTACCTGTTCCTTGTCGATCTTACCTTTTTCCAATGCAAGCTCAACCGCTTTTTCAATCAAATGTCGATGAGCCTTCTCATATGAATCCTGCTCCATCCACAAATCGTCGTATAGAATATCGAAATCACCCGCGATTTCTCCATTTGCTTCAAATGGCCCGCCTGTTACCCCTGTTTCCAAGATGACCGGCTTATTGGTGAACATCCATGATTGTTTTCCCTTTAACACCGCTTAGCCCCCAATCATTTGATAAATCGTTTTTATCAATGCCACGACAAAGGCTGAAAATACTCCAAATAAAATGACCGATCCGGCCAATTTAAACATATTGGATCCAACACCAAGTACAAAACCTTCCGTCCGATGTTCGATTGCTGCCGAAATGACTGCGTTTCCGAATCCTGTAACAGGGACGGCACTTCCTGCCCCACCAAACTGGCCAATGCGGTCGTAAAATCCGAAACCGGTCATCAAAAGAGCCAGGAACACCATGGTAGCAGTTGTCGGACCACCGGCTGTCTGTTCCGTAAAGTTGAAAAAGTAAATATAGAAGTAGGAAATAGCTTGTCCCACTATGCAGAAAATGCCACCTACTAAAAAGGCTTTCAAACAATTCTTCACTATTGGTCTTTTAATTTCATGCTTCCCTTGGAGCTCTTGATACGCATCCTGCACAGGGGTCGTTTTCTCCTTGCCGCTCATAGTGCTGAACCTCTCTTCTAAATTAATTCTTTTTGAAGTTCTTCAATTTCCTTGAACTTCTTCCTTGCCTTTTTCTCAGGTACATCTTTTTCCTTGAGTAACTCATTCAATCTTACAGATTCCAAAAAGATTTTATAATCGCTTGATACGATAAAATCATTTTTGGGAAACTTCTCTTCCAGATTTTCAGTAACAGCCTTTTCAATTTTCTTCATATGAAAGCGTTGTAAATGCTTAACTTTATAAGCGACGATAATCTTTTTTTCGTTTTTCACGACTATCACATCATAGATCGTGTCTTCGTTAGCAACTGTTTCCTTGACCTTTGAGATCAGTCCCTTTTCATCCTTCTCATCCATTCCATTAATGATATCCATCGGTTCAGGATTCGTACGTTTAATCATTGCTAAATTCTCCGTTTTTCCATCATTCTTATTGCTGCATGCAGAAAGCACACACAAAACAACTATAAAAACCAGCAAGCTGCCCTTAAAATACCTTCCTTGTCTGAACATTGAATCACATCCTAATTTATCGTTCTATTGTTATTTTCTTGTTTAACTGTATTTTTATGAATGGTAGGATTAGGAAATAAAAAACCTTTCCGAAGTGGAAAGGTTTTTTTACTCAATAGCCTTTATTTTTATTGTTATTATTACAACCACAGTCTTTTTTGATTTTGACCGGCTGATCTTTTTTGATCGGTTTGGCATAAGCCCATGGATTCTGTTTCTGATTCAATTTATGACTCCTCCTTTAAGATCTATACCATATTATATGAACGAAGAGACAAGTTGTTTCCAATCAATTGTCCATAATTTTGCTGATTATGACCTCAATAATCGCTCCTACTGCTGCTACGGCAAGAATTAATATCAGTACGTCGCCTATAAACCAATATTGGATATAAAGAAAAACCAGAAAAAGACTGACCCAGACACCCACGCACCAAAAACAGCTTAGCAATTGTCCAAACCAGCCAAGCAGGCCCTTTTCCTTGGGCATTAAAAATATTTCCACTTCTCCTTCTTCATTTTTTTCCTCTATCTCTTTAAAAAAGGGGCGGCGCAACGGCTCCATGATTTTATCGAAAACGATCAAGCGGGTCAGCCTGAAGGAAGCCAAGCCTAATATAATAAATAAGGTAAATTCATTTTGCGGGAGAAACATCTAATATTGCTCCTTCACTTGGATTCTTCAATTATTTTGGCATCGATAATATCCGGCAGACCCACGAAACGAATATGGTTCCCTCTTTTAATCTTCACTGATTCCCCCTTCATTCCCAACACATAAAACTGAAGCGTTTCTCCGTTAATAACAGCCTCACATAATGGCTTTGGAAAACCTTGATGATTGGATAGGCGGGAAATGATGTCCCGGGAAGATTCTTTCTTCTCCACCTTTTTCCTTTTTCTCTTAACTGGCTTTTCGTTTTTCTGTTCTATTTGTTCAGGATGTTCCATTTGTTCAACCGGAGTTTGCTCAGGGACATATTGTCCGGTGATTTTCCTTAATCCCGAAATCTCTTTTTCAATTTCCTTCATGGCATCATAAACACCAAATTCGCGTTTGACTTTTTCAATTTTTTCTTCTTTTTCCTCGTCTTCCTGAAGTTCCGGCTCAACGCTGTCTTGAGGTGTACCTTTTTTCGTTCTAAAATCACTTTGCATATTCCCACGCAGATCTGATATTTTTGCTTGATCGACATATAAAAGGGGTTTGGATTCCTTATCGCCATTTTTCTCTGACATGAAAACCCTCCTTAATATTTCAGAATATCCACAGACTGCAGCTGTTCCATCTGGTATTGGACAACTTTTTTCCCAAATTTATGCCTTATGAATAAACTTGATTCTTTTTTTTGTTCCAATTTCCCGAATAGTGTACGGTCATTGATGATGAACTTACATACAGGCTTAGGTGCAAAGGCTGGAAGTCGGGATAATAGCTCCACCAATTCCTCGGCGGTATATGAAGTGCTGATATTTTTTTCATTCAAATTAATTTGTCTCTTCAGCGTATTGTGTATGGTTTGTTTTCCAACAGCACAAGGCAGACCAACTTTCTTCACGTCCATGATGCCCCTCCTTCTTTTTCACGAATAGGGTTGAAAGCAGGTTATTGCCGATTCTCGCAAACAATGAATATCAGCGCTATGTATCATTTATATGAGATTCACCCTTCTTTATGCTGGGGATGTGCCATTCCCCCAAAAAAGGACATCAACCAATCTTAAGTATGTTGGGTATTAGCTGAGAAAACTAAAACATTTGAAAATGAATAAATCAGAAAGATTTCAAATGAGGATGTAGCAATTCAAGATATACAGAGTGGACAATAAAAAAGGGGACCGATATCGGCCCCCTCCTTTACTGTCATCCAATTATATGGTAACCAGAATCCACATGGATATTTTCCCCGGTAATTCCGCGGGACATGTCACTTAATAAAAATACTGCCGTATCCCCTACTTCTTCCGGAGTCGTTGTACGACGGAGCGGTGCTTCTTCCTCAATCTTCTTTAAAATTGTATTGAAGTCACGAACACCTTTAGCGGATAAGGTACGGATTGGTCCTGCTGAAATTGCATTCACTCGAATGTTATCTTTGCCAAGATCACTTGAGAGGTAACGGACATTGGCTTCAAGTGAAGCCTTAGCCACTCCCATTACATTATAATTTGGCATGACCCGTTCACCGCCAAGATACGTCATTGTGACAATGCTGCCACCCTCCGGCATGATTTCCTTCGCCGCTTTAGATACAGCCGTTAAAGAGAATGAACTGATATTATGGGCAAGCAAGAACCCTTCACGGCTCGTATTGACGAACTCACCGTCCAGCTCTTCCTTGTTAGCAAATGCGATGCTGTGTGCCACGCCATGAATGATACCTGTTTCTTCCTTAATCGTCGCAAAACATTTTTCAATGCTTTCATCCTTCGTTACATCACATTGTAAAATGGTGGAAGGCTCCCCTTCCAATGTAGAAGATAGTTCCCTAACACTTTTTTCCGTACGGTCTTTTCCGTAAGTGAATATCAGCTTTGCACCTGCTTTATGTAAGGAACGGGCAACTCCCCATGCAATACTTCTTTTATTCGCTACACCCATTATGACAAACGTTTTTCCCTCTAATGAAAAAGTCATCGTAAGTGACCTCCTATTTTTTAATACAAGTTATTAGTACCTGCTACTAATGACAGTATATCAAAATTCCTTTGATAAAAACACCGTTTTCTAAAGTCCTCTGGCAATAACCCTCCAAGAGGACCTTCTTTGACTTATTGTAAATAGCCCATTAATAATGTTGCTAATCCAAAATAAATAAGAATACTGATAAGATCGTTGATAGTTGTAATGAAAGGACCTGAAGCTACTGCTGGGTCGATTTTCATTTTATGCATGAGAAGCGGGACAATTGAACCGGCAAGTGTGGCAACGATTAATGTTATGAAAATCGAAATACCGACTAATAATCCTAGCATTAAATCATTTTGCCAAAAATAAACGATAAAAATGATGGCAATTCCGCAAGTCAGGCCAATAATAAGGCCAGTTCCAGCCTCTCGAAGGACTAGTTTCCACTTGCTTTCCTGTTCTAATTCACCTGTTGCGATTCCTCTGACCGCTACTGCCAATGCTTGTGTTCCCGTATTTCCAGCCATGCCGCCAATCAATGGAATAAATACAGCCAGAATCGCTTTTTGGCTTAGTGTCTCTTCGAATCGGCCGATCAAACTAGCAGTCAGCAGGCCTAAAAACAAGAGGATGACCAACCATGGCAGCCGTTTTTTTGCAGCAGAAAATGGACTCTTATCAACATGATCAAGATCAGATATACCTGCCAATTTAGAATAATCATCGGATGCTTCTTCATCCATGACATCAATGATATCATCAACCGTAATAATCCCTAACAAATGGTTTTGGAAATCGACTACCGGCACGGCAAGGAAGTTATAGTCCCTTATTTTTCGTGCCACCTCTTCCTGGTCTTCAGATACAGGTACGGAAACTACCCTGTCATCCATTAAATCACCGATTAAAGCATCTTCATCAGCTATGATCAATGTCCTGAGCGATAAAACACCAAGCAGCTTCTTATCCTGATCGGTAACGAACACATAATATATCGTTTCCGCTTCCGGAGCTTCCCTTTTTAAGATCTGCATGGCTGATCGAGCCGTTTCGTTTGCTTCAATGGCAATGAACTCTGTCGTCATGATACTTCCTGCCGTAGATTCCTCATAGTTCAGAAGCTCCTGGATTTCACTTGCCGCTTCATCATCCATGATGGTCAAATAGCTGACGGCCTGCTCATCATTGATTTCATTCAGGACGTCAGCCGCATCATCTGCATACATATGGGAAAGCATATCGGCTGCGTAAGAAGGATTCATTTCAGCCAACAGGCTTTCGTAATCCTCTTCATCTATTTCTATATTTTCAAAAAGATCCGCCATTTCTTCCGGTGACAAATATGTGTAAACGACGGATCTGATTTCATCTGACAAGCTTGTATAAAATTGAGCCTGATCATACGGATGCATTTCAAGGAACTCCGTACGAAACTGTTCTAGATTTTCCGTTTTAAGCGCTTCAAGCAAAAGCTCGTTATTCATTTGACTACTCTCCCGCTCCCGGTCCTTCATCTCCTCCAAAGCCATACACCTCCTAAAACATATTTTTTCATTTCCTCGTTTATATTTTATTTTTTTAAATAATACTATACTAATACCATAAACATATACAAAACAAACAAAGGGTGTGTCAAATGAACATCGATATCATAGGGGACATTCATGGATGTTTCGCTGAATTCAGGCAGCTGACCGAAAAAATGGGCTATACCTGGGAGACTGGGGTTCCTGTACATCCCTCTGGAAGGATTCTCGGCTTTGTAGGGGATTTAACCGATCGCGGCCCAAACTCCCTTCAAGTAATCGAGGTTGTCCATGAATTAGTCATTAACCAAAATATAGCAAGGTATGCCCCAGGTAACCACTGCAATAAATTGTATCGTTATTTTTCAGGCAATAAAGTTCAAATATCACACGGTTTAGAGACTACTGTAGCTGAATATGAATCACTGAACATTCGGGAGCAGAAGAAGATCCGAAAAAAATTCATGGATCTGTATGAACGTTCCCCACTTTATCAACTCATTGATGAAGGGGGATTAATCATTGCCCATGCAGGAATTCGCAGTGACTATATTGGTCAATATAGCAGTAAGGTAAAAACCTTTGTCCTCTATGGTGATATCAATGGCTCCAAACATCCCGATGGGTCCCCGGTCAGGAAAGACTGGGCCCAATCATATAAAGGGGAAACATGGATCGTATATGGACACACACCAGTCCCTGAAGCTAGACGAGTCAATCATACATACAACATTGATACAGGCTGCGTCTTCGGTGGAAAACTGACGGCTGTCCGTTATCCCGAAATGGAACTTCAAGAGGTGCCTTCAACCATGCCATATATAGCGGAAAAATTCAGGACATCTTTTGATTAACCAAAAAAACTCGCCATCTTGGTGAGTTTTTTTTGCCGTCTATGGATTTTTTCATAAACTTGAATTCGTTTTAATGCGGCCCCGTTATAAAGTCAGGAATCTCATCCTTTACTTCCCTCGAGCAAACGGGTCATATCTTCTGGTAACGCTTCTTGAAACAACATCATCTTCTTGGTGAAAGGATGTAAAAATTTCAATTCAAAACAATGAAGGGCTTGGCGAGGGATCCCTCTCCTGTTCCCTCCATATAAATCATCACCAGCCAGCGGGTGACCAATATGCGCCATATGGACCCTGATTTGATGTGTACGCCCTGTTTGTAATTCCAAATTAAGGAATGTATGGGACTCTGTGTGTGCCAATACCTTAAATAGGGTACGGGCATAACGGCCATCCTCCCTGACTTCCCGTTCAATGATGCTGGTCGATTTTCGTCCGATTGGCGCCACTATCTCTCCTACTGGTCCTTCAACGATTCCCTCAGCTATGGCTTGGTATCTCCGTTTAACCTGTCCTGATTTTTGCTGTTCACTTAAAAGGTGATGGATATGCCGGTGCTTGGCAATTAATACCAGACCTGATGTGTCCCGGTCAAGACGTGTAACTATATGGATCGTTGCCTGTATACCAGTCTTCCTATAATAACCCGCCAAGCCATTCGCCAGACTGCCGTTGGGATGCTCGCGGGAAGGGATGGTATTCATGGAAGGGGGCTTGGCCACCACCAATACAAACTCATCTTCATACCTGACATTCAGGGGGATGGGTTCCGGCAAAAGGCCTTCGCTTGCCTGCTCCGGCGGAAATATGACGGTGACGATGTCGCCTGTTTCAATCCGTTCCCTTACGGTTACTTCTTCGCCGTTCAACTGGATATATCCACCTTTAAACTTAATATCCGTTAATGCTCGTTTTGAAATATCGCATTTGCTGAGGAACTCTCTCAATAAAGAGCCAGAATCCTCTTCAAAAACCGACCAGGTCAAAGAAAAGTTTTGATTTGACATGAGGTGAGTATATCTCCTTAATTAGCAATAAATGAATCATGCACTCTTTTCCAGAAAGGAAAAGGGCGGAATCTGGCAAATCGGATCTTTTCATCTGCCACTCGGCACTGTATCGACTTTACATTTTCCTGAAGCAAGGACAAATGGTCGACCGTAATTTGAAAATTGACCGCATTGACCGGCCTGAACATACACGTATGATGTGCCGGCAGCAGAAGTGGAGATCCTACCGTCCTAAACACCCGGTTATTAATGGATGCCAATTCGGTAATCTGGATGGCATCGATTGATGGATGGACGATGGCCCCGCCAAGCGCCTTATTATACGCCGTGCTTCCAGATGGCGTCGCAATACATAAACCATCTCCACGGAACGTCTCGAAATGCTGGCCGCGTATTTCAACGTCCATGACGAGCGTCCCTTCAACACTTTTGACTGTTGATTCATTCAAAGCCAAAAATCTGGCTTCCCGTCCTCCATGCTGATAACGGACGATCGTTTCGAGCAGTGGATATTCCACTATTTGAAATGGGGTTTTCGCTAAAGCTATCACCAATTTTTCAATTTCATCAGGGGTCCAATCTGCATAAAACCCAAGATGTCCTGTATGTACTCCAACAAAGGCGGTTTTATCCAATCGATTCTTATAACGGTGAAAAGCATATAATAAAGTGCCATCACCACCGACAGAAATGACAATATCCGGCTGATCTTCGTCATATTCCAAATGAAAGTCCTGAAGGTACGTTCGCATCCTTTGCATTAAAGTATTCGATTTCGCATCTCCTTTTGACGTAATCGCAAATTTCATGTAATCCCACCTCACAAATTAGATTTCTTCTCGTTAACCCATTTATGCGTTCAAGAATCTTTCTTCCTGGAAAAAAGACGCTGTGCTTCTTGGATTTCCGTACGGATTTGTGACATCTCTGCATCAAGCAGGAACGCCGCTTCCGCTGCACGTTTAAGTCGCAGTTGAATATCTTCCGGGAAAATGCCTTTATATTTATAATTTAAAGAATGTTCAATCGTCGCCCAAAAATTCATTGCAAGAGTCCTGATTTGAATTTCGGCAAGGATATTTTTTTCGCCATGAATCGTCTGGACCGGATAGCGGATTACAACATGATAAGAACGATAGCCGCTTGCTTTTTTATGGGAAATATAATTCCTCTCCTCGACTATCTCAAAGTCATTGCGACCTCGTAATAGTTCAACTACCTGTTCTATATCATCCACGAACTGACACATCATGCGAAGCCCTGCAATATCCTGAATTTCAGTTCCCAATTTATCAATGGGAATATCCTTCAGGCTCGCCTTATCCAAAATGCTGACAATCGGTTTTACCCTGCCTGTTACAAATTCGATCGGTGAGTGAATATTCTCTCTCTCAAACTGTTTCCTTAATCCCTTTAGCTTAACCTTTAATTCTTCGACAGCCTGAGTATAAGGCGCCAAGAAATCGTCCCAACTCTCCATTGCCACACCACCTATATCTATCTAAAAAGCGCCTGTTCAACTCTGGTATGGGCAGAACGCTCTCCTAAATCCAGCAGTCACATGACTTTATGCCAATTCACCACTGGATCCTATTAAATCTTTCTCTAGCAAAAAGTATGTATTAAATTTCTATATATACGATAATCCATTTCCAATGCTCAACGTTTATATTTTATCATATCCTGCAATTGATTCCTAAATATTCAAGTACAATAGCAAAAAATTATTGAATTCAATTTGACAGCTGGAATGGTTCTTATATGATTAACCTAAGAATCAGCCGGAAAGGAAGGTACACATGAACCAGCATATTGAAATTGAATTTAAAAACCTCATAACCGAAAAAGAATTTCGTCAACTGATCGAATACTTTGATGTCGGGGCTTCGAACTTTAAAACACAGAAAAATCATTACTTCGATACACTCGGATTCTCTTTGAAAAATCAAGACTCTGCGCTTAGGATCCGGGAGAAAAACGGGCGTTATGAGCTGACTTTAAAACAGCCCGCTACAGAAGGATTATTGGAAACGAATCAAGATATTCCTGAAGAAACCGCATATGCGTTTCTGAAACATAACACATTCCCTGATGGCGAGATCCACCATCTTATCCTCGAATGCGGAATTGATCCAAAAGACTTTACCTGCTTTGGGACACTAAAGACGGACCGTTTTGAATTTCCTTACAAAGAGGGTTTACTTGTTTTAGATTATAGTTCGTATTTGAATCAGGAAGACTTTGAGCTTGAATATGAAGTGACGGATGCAAAAGCCGGGAAAAAAAATTTCCTGACCCTCCTTGAAACCCTTAAAATTCCGGTAAGGGAAACCGAAAATAAAGTTAAGAGGTTTTATCGTGCCAAATTCCTGAAATAATCCTGTTTGAACCCATTCGGAGGTGGAGAGTTTGAAAATCCAAGATTTCAAAACGTTTATGGAATTGCAGCCAATCCAGCAATTCACAAATGGCAACATCACAAATACAAATTCATCTCGATCCGTTTTCCAGGACATGCTCTCGGAACTAGTTTCGGGTGATGCACTTGAAGGCACTTCGCAGACATTGGGTTCCTTATTGTCCAATGTGGAAGCGGAAACGAAGTCCTTTCTTCAACCCGGCGGCCTAACATCCATGAACATCAACCCGATATCCACTGCACATGCTAACAATCAGAACAGCGAAACCGCAACAAACTATGATCATATCATCAGCCAGGCGGCCAGTTTATACAATCTCCCGGAAAAACTGATTAAGTCTGTCATTAAACAAGAATCGAACTTCAACCCTGAAGCAACCAGTTATGCGGGTGCAACTGGTCTTATGCAGTTAATGCCAGCAACTGCAAAAAGCCTTGGGGTGGATGATGCAACCGATCCAGAACAAAACATCATGGGCGGGAGTAAATATTTAAGTCAAATGATGGCACGCTATAACGGGGACATCCAGGTTGCCCTTGCTGCTTATAATGCAGGGCCAGGAAACGTCGATAAATATAACGGCATCCCGCCATTTAAAGAAACTCAGAACTATGTTCAAAAAGTTTATGGCACATTTTCAAGCTAAATCAAGCTGACCCTGTTTTTATTGTGACGGGTCAGTTTTTTCATGTCTATATATGCTTATTCCACGAATCCAGAACAAATGGTAAAGCTCCCCAAAAGCTCTCATTTCCGATCATTCCCCCGTGTCATACTACAGATGTAAAATTTTCTTTAAGCTATATATTTGTTATATCAGTACGTCATTGATAAAATATGAATAAATATCAACCATCTTTCTTTAAAAGGAGTAATCAACATGATGCAAGGGAACCCTACACCATATGAATTAATTGGAGAAGGGCAATTACACAAATTAATTGATGTGTTTTACTCCAACGTTAGTCAACACCCGGATCTGCAGCCAATATTCCCTGACGATTTAACTGAAACGGTCCGTAAACAAAAACAATTTATGACTCAATATTTAGGCGGTCCCTCTTTATATACCGAAGAGCATGGCCATCCTATGTTGCGGGCTCGACATATACCTTTTGAAATTACACCAGAACGTGCGAAAGCATGGCTCTCATGCATGTATCAAGCTATGGACGAAGTTGGACTTGAGGGTGAGATTAGGGAGTTTTTCTATCACCGCCTCTATTTGACGGCACAGCATATGATCAATACATCCGGAACTGACGGGAAAGGAGAAGGCAGTTGAGCGCACAAAAACCAGTTTTCAATATTTCCGATTGGATCAAGACGCAGCATTGCTATGATATAGGAAAAAAGCCAATTGAAATTTATGTTTTTGTTGATCCGCTTTGTCCCGAATGCTGGGGCTTAGAACCAATTATTAGGAAATTACAGATAGAATATGGCCAATTGTTCAGTTTACGCCATGTTTTAAGCGGTAAAATCGATTCTCTTAATATGGGGAAAAATAAAAATTATGAAAACATTGCTCAAGTTTGGGAAAAGACAGCCAGCCGCTCAGGAATGTCCTGCGACGGGAGCCTTTGGTCCGAAAACCCAATCTCTTCTCCATACACAGCTTCCATCGCAATAAAAGCAGCGGAATTGCAGGGCCGTAAATTGGCCATTCGCTTTTTAAGGCAGCTTCAAGAATATGTATTCATAGGAAAAAAGGATATATCCAATATCGAAGTCCTGACCGAATGTGCCAAAATGGTTGGATTGGATGTGGAGGAATTCCTTTATGACATCAATTCTTCCAGTGCAGCCAAAGGCTTTCAATGTGACATGAAAATCACAAGCGAAATGGAAGTAACTGAAATACCTTCACTTGTTTTTTTCAATCAAAATATTGAAGAAGAGGGAATTAAAGTTTCGGGTGTCTATTCTTACGAGGTATATGTTCAAATTTTAGAAGATATGCTGAATGGTCTTCCCGCCCCTGCAAAGCCCCCTTCTCTCGAAGAGTTTTTAAGCTGTTTCAAACTAGTGGCCACAAAGGAAATTGAAACGGTTTATAATATGAATAAGAATAACGTCGAGTTGGAAATGAAAAAACTTGTTTTAAAACAGTTGGCAGAGAAAATACCTGCTAAATACGGAACGTTTTGGAGATATACAAAGAAGCAGTCATGAATTTGACTGCTTCTTTAATTTGTTATATAAAAAAAGAAAAAACCATGCAAATCGAAAGATTGCATGGTTTTTTTATAAGAAATAAGGGGATGGGAGAAATTTTTTTCACGATCAAACAAAGGGGTATAAGTTTGTTTGTGATTCACTTCACAATAAATAATATAACAGATAACCCATTTATGTTTCAACAATATGTGTAACTTTTCACAAATTGTTCACAATATATATTTTTCATTTTTTATTATCCCTTCAGGAATATAGCTAAATAAGAGCCCTTTTAAATTTAAGTTATAAGTGTTTTTGATATCTGATATAGATTGGGAAATAATCTAATTGTGAATCATATCACAATAATAATTAAATCACTTCTATTTATTACTTAATCTTTTGTTCAACTTTTGTTACAATCGGTACCATTTTTTATCTTATTACTTTTTATGCAAATGAAAAACCCCGGCAAATCGCGAAATTTGCTGGGGTTTTCATCTATTTATACGAATAAGGGGATGGGAGAAATTTCACGACGAACAAACAAAGGGGTATATGTTTGGGATGTGATAACTTCTATATCTGTACTATAGCAGATTATACACCTTATTTGCAAGAACTTTGTGCGTAACTTCACATTATTGTCATATTCTTAGAATACTGCTTATTCTAAAACATACTATCTAATAAAGAGCAGATGAGCTTTTACTGCTGCCAGGTTGGAGGTGACCAAATTGAAAGGATTTATTCTACTCATACTCTTGATAGGGTCGCTATTTGTCCAGCTACTCGGTATCATGAACCTCATTCCTCTGTATTTTACCTCCCCTATTTTATTTTTTGTTTTATTCATAATTCTTCATAGCTTAAATCAGAGAAATCGTTTTAAAGGATTATGACGGACATCCATATAAGTTGAAAAGGACCCGAAGTGCTCGGGTCCCTTCTACATCCTATTTATTTCAAAAGCTCTTCCAACTCGTTTAATTTTTCTTCGAATACATTCATGGCTTCTTGTACAGGCTCGGATTTTGTCATATCGACGCCAGCCTTTTTTAGTACTTCAATCGGATAATCGGAACTTCCTGACTTCAAGAACTCCAGATACCTTTTGACAGCAGGCTCTCCTTCTTCAAGGATTTGCTTGCTCAATGCTGTTGCTGCACTGATTCCGGTTGCATATTGATAAACATAGTAATTATAGTAGAAGTGTGGAATACGAGCCCATTCCAAACCGATTTCTTCATCAATGGTCACGTTCTCACCAAAGTATTTCTTGTTCAGCTCATAATATTCCTTAGTAAGCATATCCGCTGTCAACGCTTCCCCATTTTGAGCCTTTAAATGAATGGTATGTTCAAACTCTGCAAACATCGTTTGTCGGAACAATGTGCCACGGAAACCTTCCAGGTAATGATTCAATAAATAGATGCGTTTCTTTTCATCTTCGATTGAATTCAGTAAATAATCATTCAACAGGTTTTCATTACAAGTCGATGCAACTTCCGCTACAAATATTGAATAATTCCCGTATGGATATGGCTGATATTTACGTGTATAGTAGCTATGGACCGAATGCCCAAACTCATGAACGAGCGTAAATAAGTTATTGACGTTATTTTGCCAGTTCATTAAAATATAAGGATTCGTCCCGTATGTACCAGAAGAATAGGCACCGCTTCGTTTCCCTTTGTTTTCATGTACATCGACCCAACGGTTTTCAAATCCCTCTTTCAAAACGTTCAAATAGTCCTCCCCAAGCGGAGCAAGACCTTTAAGGACATAATCTTTGGCCTCGTCATATGTCACTTCCATCTTCACTTCTTTAACAAGGGGAGTGAATAGATCATACATATGAAGTTCATCTAATTGCAGTACTTTTTTCCGTAAATCAAGATAACGGTGCAGTAATGGCAAGTTGTCATTGACCGTTTTAACGAGATTATCGTATACGGTCTCCGGAATGTTATTATTACTTAACGCCGATTGCCGTGCTGAATCATATTTTCGAACCGTGGCATTGAAGTTGTGGTTTTTCACCTCACCTGACAGGGTTGAAGCAAATGTATTACGGAACTCCCCATACTTGCTGTATACCCCTTTAAATGCCTCCTCACGTACACGGCGATCTTCACTCTCAAGAAAACTGATATACCTTCCGTGAGTTATTTCCACTTCATTTCCCTCTTCATCCTTGATGGTCGGGAATTTCAAATCGGCATTGTTAAGCATTCCGAAAGTATTGCCCGATGCATCGAGTACTTCTGATGCTTGCGCCAATAATTCTTCCTGCTCTGCAGATAAGATATGGGGTCTCTGAAGATTAATTTCCTCTAAAGAATGTTTATATAATTTCAATTCTTCTTTTTCTTCCAAAAACCCTTCCACTTTGCTTTCGTCAATACTCAATAGTTCAGGAACCATATATGAAAACGCAGCCGCTGCCTGGGCGTATAAAGCTTTTGCCCGATCCTCCATCCCTTGATAAAAAGGATTGGTCGTATCTTGATCATTGCGCATATGTGAATAAGAATAAACTTTCCCTAGCTTCTCGAATACTTCATCTTGGAGTTGAAGGGCCGCATATAATTTTTCTGCGCTTTCTCCTAACGTCCCTTTATGTGCCCCCGCTTTCTTGAGGTCTTCCTTTACCGCTTTGAAGGCAGCTTCCCAATCTTCCTCGGTTGCGAAGATATCTTCCAGTCTCCAAGTATCTTCAGGAGCTATTTCACTTCTTGAGGGTAATGTATTCGCTTTTGTTTCCTGTGCCATAAAAAATTCCTCCCCATTCTCATAGAAACTTGCCATTGGGCTAACTCGTTAAACCGGATTGAACGCCGCAATACTTCATTCGGCGTTCATTCTTTTTAAAGTTTTTAATTCCCAGTTCTTATTACTATTTCTCCATTCACAAAAATAATCCTGCCAATTCACCTGAATTCAAGATAAATAGAGATGTTATCACTGATTATACTGGATATTCCCCTTTTCCATCATCAATTTATGCTTATCATAGAAACTTTTTTCCAAAATTTGAGCTTGATCACTGGTTAAGGGAAGGGGAAATTCCCTTTCAACTTTAAAAACCCCTTCTTCCAGCTTTGATAGATAACCCAATTGCTCCAAAAGCATGATATATTGACCTACAGGAAACTCGATGGGTTTTTCATGGAGCAATGGCAACGGTCTGAACTTTATCTCCCCTTTTTTTGAACGCTTTCTAAAAATGTGGATAATATCAGCCATAGAAATCTTTTCCCCTGTTCTTTTCTCTTGAAACACATCCATGTATAACCATGCCTGCCATTCGATCGAGGCAGTTTCGATTAACAGCATCCCACTGACGGGAACACCCAATTCAATGGGAAGTGTCGCAGGTGAAATATGATGTAAATATAACCCTTCGAAAAAAGGATCGCATTTGCGTGCTGTTTTCACTCGATGGAGGGACCAGCCATTTCGTTTATATCTCCACGCAGGCAGAAAAGGGAAACTAAAGCAGTTTTGGGGCCATGCACGATTAGGGGGAAGCAGCTTTAAAGAAGCTGTTGTCAATTCGGCAAAGACGGTTCTAGGGGTAAAAGGAGTGAGGTTCTTCAAAACTGATAAATGATCAGTTTCCGGGCAATACATCCAAAGAAACGGATGATGGAAGCTGCCGGTGACGAAGAGCCATTGGAAGCGGGATAAACTGAATTCATACAAGCTTTTTCTTTTTAAGCGTTTTGCAGCGAGGATCCAGATTGGCTTGATGCCTATGCTTTGATAGGCTCTTGTCCTTTCCATGAATTCAGCCTCAGGGATAACTGAGCATTGAAATTCTATTGCATAGCGATTACCTCCTATCCTAGCTAAAATATCAGCCCTTTTCTTAATTTCGGGAAGGTAGGCTTCTAGATCCACTTGATAACCATGTGATAAAAACCACTGAAACAATTGTCTTTTTCCCATTAAATGATAGGCGGATTCCGGTTCTGAAAAAGCACGGCATGACGAACCATTTTTATGGGCGAAATGCGGAATCCTGACGTTTCCCGCTTTGATGGTCATTTCCATCTTGCAGCATGGACAATAATAATCTGCTGACTTTCTCCATTCATCAATCACGTTTGCCGATATCTTTTCAGGGAGGGTAATCCATGTCCCATCCTTTTTTATCGCAGTTAGCATAAATCTCCTCCTCATCCACTACATTCGCCTGCTTCGCTTAGGAATCCTTTTAATCAGCAAAAAAAAATGCCTGATCGGCATAAAGGAAAGTATCTAAAGAAGGGGTGAAAGCAAACGGCAAGTGGACTCCAATATTTTCAAACCGAAATTCCGTTTGGAAAACGCATCAATCTCCACCTCTTGGGATACCTTTATATCTTCCAAAAAATCATTCACCAGCTGCTGAGTACTTTCTGTCCGGTAGAGAAAAGCATTGACTTCGAAATTCAGGTGAAAGCTTCTCATATCCATATTGGTTGTCCCAATTGAGGCCAGTTGGTCATCAACGATGATGATTTTACTATGCATGAAGCCTTCATTATATTGGAATATACGAGCTCCGGAAGCAAGCAATTCGGGAAAATAAGTTCTCGAAGCATGAAATACGATACGTTTATCGGGGTTCTTCGGGACGAGCAGCCTGACATCCAAACCACTTAAAGCAGCCACCTTCAACGCTTGTAAGATATCATCATCAGGAACGAAATACGGGGAGGCAATCCAGACGGACTTTTCTGCAGAAGTTATCATCTTAAAAAAAATGCTTTTAATGATCGTCCACTCACTATCCGGCCCGCCGCCAATCAATTGAACTCCGCCATGTCCGTGGTGGTTCGGCAGGCCAGCCATGAGATATTCATCACTTAAAAAACTATTATTGGTGCTATAATACCAATCCTGCAGAAATATAAGCTGTAAAGTCCTGACCGCTTCCCCCTTTATGATAAGATGCGTATCCCGCCAAGAACCGAATTTCTGATTTTGTCCCAAATATTCATCCCCAATATTGAGGCCGCCGATGAAACCGACAGAGCCATCTATCACAATTATTTTACGATGGTTACGAAAGTTGAATTTATTATTTAATAAAGGGAGGTGCAACGGACCAAAGGCCACCATTTCGACTCCCCCATTCCTCAGTTCATCGATATAAGAGCGAGCTAACTTCCAAGAACCAACCGCATCATAGAGAAATCGGACCTCTACCCCTTCTTTTACTTTTTGTATCAAGATGTCCTTTAGCAGACCGCCAATGCGGTCATCCCTCACTATATAATATTCTAAATGAATATGATGTCTGGCTTTTTTTAATTCTTCGATGATATTGGAAAATGTCTCCTCACCATTCCTTAAAACTCGAGTTTCAGTTGTAAATGAAATAGGGCTATTCCCCAGTCTATTTGCAAGAGTGATTAACTGCTGAGGGTTCTCGCCCATTTCCTTTATTCGTTCATTATATTCAGCTTCGCCGCTTATTTTCACGAAACTCTGTTTATCCAAAAAGTACTTCTTGCGAAATATCCTTTCTTTCCGAAAATTACGGCCAAACAAAAAGTAAAAAATGAAACCGATGAATGGAAAAGCGCCAAAAATAACAATCCATGTTATGGTCTGGATGGGATCTCGGTTTTCCAGGAAAATGTTGAATCCAATTATCACCAAGAAAAGGGTCAATATAAGGCTAGAGTAAAAAATCAGCCCGCTATCGACACCATTTATTAGAAAATACCAAGTGCTGACCAACAAGAGAATAAGCAGACCGATGCCAACTATATTCTTCACCTAGACTACCTCCAATTAACAAACACAGGCACATTTAAAAACCTCCCTGCTAAGGTAAAAAACATTTATTCTTGGACGAAAAGGCCGATTTCTACTGAAATCGGCCTCAACAGTCTATGCGAAATATTTATCGACCGTTGTGAATACATCATTATCGATAACTATCTTCCCGTACTCTTCAAGCATGTGCACCGTTATAGGTGACTCCTGACTATATTCCAATAAAAGACTTAGAACATTATCGATTTCTTCCTCATCAATCTCTGCCTCGGAAAATTCGATATAAAGATAATATTTATTCTGATAAACATAAAGTTTTGTCGTCCAGTCATCCAAGCCATGACGCTTGCTTAATGAAATGACATCTTCAAAATCCTCGAATATCGTGATGAATTCAATCATACCATCTTCGAATGTCATACCGCCTTCTTCATCTTTACCATGAAAATGTTGATCAAGAAGCGTATCCATCTTGTCTGATACATTCAAATCCCTTAACTTATCATCTGAAAGAGGCAGCTCGAGTTTCTGACCATCTTTGGCAAGCTGGGCTTTTGTGACCAAAACTTCCAAGCCTTTTTCAAGGGCTTGAACTTGAATCCATAAAGGTCCTTCAATCATGAATTCTTCTTCTTGATGCACTTCATCCATCATTTCCCAAAAAAGTTCCTCACTTCGCTCGCGGCTGTACCAAATTTCTTCGCGATCAAAGCCTCTTTCCTCAATATCTATATAGGAAATATAAAATTTTACTGTATCGTCATTAATGCGTTCGATTTCCATGATTCCCCTCTCCCTTCCTTTCTCATTTTGAAGGGATAATAACCCCCAAGCGAAAATTGCTCTTAAAAGCTCTTTACCCGTAAGTGAATACTGTAAATCATGATAGTCATTAAAACAGACTATTTTACATCATTTTATGACAAAACCTTGAAGAAGGGAAATAAAAAACATTACTTATCTAAAAAACAATTGTTTGCCTAATATTCCATTCATTCTATAAAAAAATTCATCCGCATGCAACTATCATAATGCTTTATTCAATTTTAATCTTACTGCCGTTAATGCCTTATTATATACACGGCATTATGATCTGCATTCTTATTTTTTCTTTAAATGATGACCGGTTCAAGGGACCTGCTGCAGATCGGAAACGTCTGCTGTCGCCTATGAATCCTGTTATGTTCCCCGTCATTAAGTTAAAAAAACCAGCGGAAAATCGGTTATGTATAAAGAAAAAGCCCTGCACATATCCTGGCAGAGCTTGAAAGACCTTATTAGTTGACCATACGTTGTGCTTCCCGTAACTGGAAGGTACGAACTTTACGCGGTAAAAAGCGTCTTATCTCATCTTCATTATAACCAACTTGAAGACGTTTCTCATCAAGGATAATTGGACGTCTCAACAGACCTGGATTCTCCTTGATCAATTTATATAATTCTTGAAGAGGCAGGCTCTCTAAATTTACGTTTAACTTTTGGAAAGTTTTTGACCGTGTTGAAATGATTTCATCGGTTCCATCTTCTGTCATTCGAAGAATTTCTTTAATCTCATCAATCGTTAACGGTTCTGAAAAAATGTTTCTTTCTTTATATCCAATCTCATGTTCCTCTAACCATGCTTTTGCTTTTCTGCATGAAGTACAACTAGGTGATGTATATAATGTTACCATGTTTACTCACACTCCCTAAATATAGAATCGGTGATCTATGAGGGGAAATCTACTATTAGTATTCATAAGTACCACTCTAATTTGAAATAATTTTAAATAAGTAATTCATTTTCTTTATTATACACTAATTTTTTTAAAATGAATACCCTTTTTGATATTTGGAAAAATCCTTTTAAACTTCTAGTTTTGCCTGTACTATAGCTATTTCTGTTTTTTATGTAATACATTAAAACCGCTTTTTCTAATTGAAAATACCTACCTACCATTCTCATTTAACTCTCAATACGGCCCTCATGATTTTTTAACTAACTCGTTACTTTTATTTACCCCCAATCTTTGTCAATAAACAAGATCATGTTAATATATTTTCTTTAATAAAAAGCAAATTCCTCCTTTTACAAGAAAAACCATTCTTTTAGCACATATATTTCCAAAAGTAAAAAAGGTAATTCGAAAAAATCAGCGATAAGGGAGCAATCTACCATCCAAGAAGTTATAGATATTCGTTTTCCTGCAAAATATGCAAAAAAAAAAAACATATAGAGCAATTTGCCTGCAGTTTTTTTATTTTAAATTTCCAGCTTGATTTCAGAAATCCGCTCCCTTTCCGCCGACTGTCTGCCAAGCCTCCTCGCCGCAAGCGCCTGTGGGGTCTCAGCAAGCCAGTTATTCGGCAGGAGTGTCGCAAATTTCTTCAATCCAAAAAGGATTATAGTAAAAAAACATGAAGAATAATCTAATCTTGTTTAAAATCATGGTTCGGGATGAGACTATTACGAATACCCTTTTGTCAAAAGGATGGTTTCTATCTGAATTTTAAAACAAAGTTGATTGGAACGGAAGGTACGAGACTGCCTTGAGGCAACTTTCAAATTTTACAATCCCTCAAAGAACGATTTTATCCAGTTGATTACAGAAATCCGATCCCTTTCCGCCGATTGTCTGCCAAGCCTCCTTGCCTCAAGCGCCTGTGGGGTCTTCCCAAGCCAGTATTTCGGCAGTGTCGCAAATTCTTTCAATATATTGGGGGTTACATCCAAATAAAAAAAGTGAAAATTGAAGGTTAACCAAGTCTTCTTTTAAAAAACATGGTTCGGGGTAAAACCATTCCGAACCTCCTTTTATTGACAAATTCTATGAAAAGACAGTTTGCCTCAATTTTTCTGTGAAAAATGTTCCGGTTGTTTTCTGCTGGAGAACTTTTTCGTTATCCTGAGCTTTTTTTCGGCCGTTCACGCAATTTTTCGTCCTCTTCCGTACTTTCTTCGACAAACTAAAAAGGGCCGGAGTGCAACCGGCCCTTTTTTCTCAAACTTCCATCTCTTTAAAAATATCCGTTTCCTGACCTGCATTCAAGCTTAGTACATCTTCTACATCTTGATAAGATTTCCCATAAAGATCATCATCTTTGTAAGTATGGATTTCAGAATAAATTTCTTTCATGAAATCAAATACGTCTTCTTCATCAACAGATGGATCTGCCGGCCAATATAAGATTTCCATAGGCGTATTCTCCTTAGTCGCAAGTGATTTTCTGCTGTAGGAAATCGAAGAAGCATGCTGGAATCCTTCCCTTTTATAAAATTTCAGCCTTTTAAATGTATCATCATCATTTTCTTGTACTGGTTCTACTTCCAGCAAGATCGTTTTCTGCTTCTTTTGTAATTTTTGAATCAATTTCCTTCCTAGTCCCTGCCCCCTTGATTTCTTGGATACAAAAAGGTAATCAACGAATATAAACTCTTCCCCTTCCACATACAATAAAACATGGTCGGGACCTTCATCCTTTTTATATATTTCCTGCTTATCTTCTAAAAGAACTTCTATATGCTCTTTGGACTTCATTTCTTCAATAGGGAAATACTGGTTTAGCTTTTCATACCAATTCATAATTTAATCTCCTCATTTGCTAGTTTATACTTTCCAGATTTTTTCTTATCCACTACAATGGAACTTGAATAGCTTGAAAATATTAGGAGGGTTTTGATGATTAGTTACTTTTTGGACTTTTTTTTAGTCGCTGCTTGCGTTATTGGCATTACAGCTGTGAATGGCGTTGTGACGAATGGCATCGGCGAAAAATGGTTTGGCGGGAAACGTCACTCTCATATTTTCGATCAATCGAAACGAATTCAGTCAGGGTGGAGTCAAGTTGGCGGGAATAAAAAGCGGTAATTCAGAGAGAATTTGGATGACCGGAAGGATCTTCCAAGGTCATCCTTTTTTTTATGGGGTATAGTCTACTCCCTTTGTATATCGATTTGCTGCATTCCATAATAAGTATTCATCAATACCATTATCATTCAATGCTTTTATTTGGGCTTCCACTTCTTCCTTACCATACCTTTGGTAATTACCCTCTCCTAAATATGAGGCAGTAAAATCTTGTAGCCAAGGTCTTGAAGTAGGTGGTGTTTTTAATTCCTTCAGCTTCCCGTTCTCCAATTTCGCATATTCCTTTACGAGATTATAAGGCTCCAAATCTGGCTTATCGATACCAAAATAAGATGTCCAGTGGCTTGGATAGATCATCGAGGAAATTACATCGACATTCTCAGAGATTTTAGTGAAGTTTTGCCCAATTCCAGGAGCTTCAGGCAACGTAGCTGCATATCCAAAAATATCCACTGACACCTCAACACCATATGGCTCCAGTTGTTTCCTCGCATAACTTACGAAATCTGTCACTGCCTGAACCCTTTTGGCTGTATGACTTACTTTCGCTTCATCATATTCACCAACATCATATTTCAAATCTTCTTCTTTATTTTCGAATCCTTCAGGAAAACGGACATAGTCAAATTGAATTTCTTTAAAACCCATCTTTGCCGCTTCAATGGCAATACCGACATTATAATCCCACACTTCTTTTAAGAATGGGTTAACAAAGGCTTCCCCTCGACCATTCTTCCATACCTTTTCACCATCTAAAAATGATAATTCAGGCTTTTCTTTAGCCAGAAGGGAATCTTTAAAGACGACTACCCTTGCAATCGGATAAATCTGTTTATCCTCAAATTTTTTCAGCATTGCCCTTGGATTTTTTATGTAGTCTTTACCAATCCCAGCATATGGAGAATCGGGATCTTCGGTTTGATACGTAACGTTCCCCCTGTCATCCTTAATGTCAATGACCATTGCATTCAAATCGGTTTCATCTACATATTTAATAAGTTCATTCAATTTATTGCCACCCGCTGCAGGTGCGGTCACATATATTCCGCGCACAGCATCCGGATAGCCAAATTTCAACCCCGAATCAAAAACAAAACGCGGTACGCTCGCAGGCAATTCTTTATTTTCTAATGCCACCTGCCTGGCTTCGTTCATGTCTTGTGCATGAACTGGCTGTTGAATCAGGAATATGCACATACCTGTCATCAACCATTTACACATTGGTTTCATTTTCTCCACCTCATTCGCCATCAGTCATCAATATTCAACAAATATAATAAACCCCTTTCTTTAATACCACAAACAATTAACTTTAATCCTATATATTATAAATAATTAAAAAACTTGCCTTACAAAGTTTCAGCTTTAAGAATACGTTAACAATCCTGTATTCCCTTGTGAGTATCCTTCCCTAAAATGGTCTGCTCATTGTGAAATATGTTAAACGGTTTGATTTTCCTTGAACCCTTCATTTCTTCCATATTCAAAAAAAAGAAACGGAAAAACCGTTCTATTTGCTTGTTTGCCTTTTCGATTATACATTTAATATGAATAAATGCTAAAATACAGTATAGTGGACATTTCGTATTCTCAGAATGGCATCGATACAGGACAAAACGGCCCTCCACAAGATTTAAATGAGCGTTTCCCTATCATGGGAGCACCGCACATTTCTTTCAAAGAAAGTGGATTCATTTTCTATTTATCCTTACAATAATGAAGAGCGAATATCCATTTATCAATAAACGTAATTAGAGGAGTGACTAGCAGTTGAAAAGGATTTTCTCCGGCATTCAGCCATCCGGTTCCGTTACTTTAGGAAATTACATCGGAGCCATGAAACAATTCGTTAACTTACAAAATGAATATGACTGTTTCTTTTGTATTGTTGACCAGCATGCAATTACAGTTCCACAAGATCGCATAAAGTTAAGGAAAAACATTAAAACATTGGCCGCTTTATATTTGGCCATTGGCTTGGATCCTGAAAAGAATACCATCTTCATTCAATCAGAAGTACCAGCGCATGCACAGGCGGGCTGGATTTTACAAAGTATCTCCTATATTGGTGAACTTGAGAGAATGACGCAGTTTAAGGACAAATCCGCTGGCAAAGAAGGGGTATCCGCAGCACTGCTTACTTACCCGCCATTGATGGCTGCCGATATTCTCCTTTATAGTACAGATGTGGTTCCTGTCGGGGAAGATCAAAGACAGCATCTTGAATTGACACGCGATTTAGCTGAACGGTTCAATAAAAAGCATAATGATATATTTAAAATCCCGGAAATCAGCCTTCCTACAGAAGGGGCCCGTATCATGTCCCTTCAAGAACCAACCAAGAAAATGAGCAAATCTGATCCTAATAAAAAGGCAACGATTGCCCTATTGGATGATCCGAAGCAAATCGAAAAAAACATCAAGAGCGCAGTTACCGATTCGGAAGGAATTGTCCGTTACGATAAGGAAAACAAAGCGGGCGTTTCCAACCTGATGTCCATATACTCCATCTTCAGTGGAAAATCCTATTCAGAAATTGAAGAGATGTATGAGGGCAAAGGGTATGGTGACTTTAAAAGTGATTTGGCTGAGGTGGTTCTTGGAGAAATCCTACCAATCCAGGAACGCTATAATGAATTGATCGATTCGCCTGAATTGGATGAAATTCTGGACCGCGGTGCAGAAAAGGCGAACATTGAAGCCAATAAAATGATCAGAAAAATGTATAATGGCATGGGACTTGGGAGAAAGAGATAAAAAAAAGACGATCCTCAACGGATCGTCTTTTTTTGTTCATAATATTGATGGGCTATCGCCAGCCTCCACTTGCCAGAGCTTTTCAAAAAAAGGCTGACCCTTAACAAGATTTTCACAAAGTTGAAGGTGTTTCTCTGACCAGCCCTCCTTCATTTCTTCATATAACTCAAGCCAAGCTATCTGAAAATCCATTTCTTGAATGCTTTCATATTTTTCAGGGGCCCATTCTGTGTACCAATAGCGGATTTCAGCAGTGTTTTTCGCTGTGAATAATTGGTCCATGGCCATGAATAGCAATTGCTTAAGCTGTCTTTCTTTTCTTGTCAAACCGTTCATGAATAAGGGAGACGGCGACAAAATATGATATTCTTTCTCAGATGTAGGTTTTTCAGTAAAGGTGTAATCCATCTCATCATGGTTTTCTATCATGTCATAAACAATTTGTTCCTGCCGGGGAATTATTCTGCTTTTCCTTATCGGAATATGATAACCTATCGTATCAACAGCTAAAATTCCATTTCCGTCAGTCACGATAAAACAATAGTCAAGCTGTATTCGTTCATGATTTTTCCTTGCATATGCTTTTTGATACACATCATTCAGCAATGGCTTAGGTAATTCCGACAAGTCGTTTTCTATGTAGTGGAACAATGTTGATGACACTTTCAACAAAGGAACTTGATCTAGTAGTTCAATCCCATCATCCTTCCTCCATTCATGAAAATGACAAATATTATAGCCGTTTTCTTCTCCTTCAAACCAGTTAACCCATACATCATGAAGATATAGCATCATTCATCCCTCACTTAAACAAATTTCTGTTTGTCAATCAGTATAGGCAGGAACCATACAATTTATTCCTATTCTAGAAAACAGATTAAGAAAAAAAGAACGTATATATTAGCTCTTTTTTGATAAGAATTCTTCAGATTGAATAGTGAATGATTTTTTCACAGAGAGTTTATCAGAATTTTTCACCAGATAATAGCCGCTACAGTATCCAAGCATATATGGATATCCTTTCGTCCCAAGCAGAAGTACATCATGAAGAGGATCTGTACGTTTTATCATGTGCTTTTCCTCTAAATACTTGCTCCAAAATTCTCGTAGTTTATCTTCCTGATATAACGTAGTCCATTTCGCTAAAAATTTTGCTCCTAAATATTTTCCTACCGTTCTTTCCGCCAGTCCTTCCATGATCATCGTATCCAGGAGAGTGAATTCTTTTTGGTCCTTTTTCAAATGATGCAGACGGCAAACATGATGATATTCATGAATCAACAGTGCCTCCATTTCCTTTTCGGCTATCCCCTTTCCGTAAAAAAGGAATAGTTTATCTTTAAATGCCAACCCTGACTTCGTTTCAACTTTTTTATTCCATATCCCTGAAGACATGAGCGGAAAAATATATATGGGAACATCAGGCCCTCCCCATAGCTTCTTATAAGCTGTAAACAAGCTTTGTGTTTTTTCCCATATATTATTTTCTTTTAAGTCTTCCCATGTGAGTTTTGTTTTTTGATTCGGCGAATACATGCCATGCTTCAATAAATGATGATAAATCATGTCCGCATTAAGGTTGTTGAATGTACTTTTAAGTCTTTCCATCATCTGGACCGGGCGGTTGAAATCCTTCCTCATCCATTCATTGGTTGAAATGACTCCCATTTCCCATACACCTCCGCTTCTATTGATTATCGTATGATTTAAAGAGGGCGGTTGACACATATTACATCCTTTGCATTTGCATTTTCCCTTCAACATAAAAAGAGCAGATCCCAAAAGATCTGCCCTTCCTTCAAAACTTATTGATATTTCTTGAAAAGAATAGTTGCGTTATGCCCACCGAATCCAAGTGAATTGCTGATGGCTGCATTAATTTCGCCCTTCCTTGCTTGATTCGGAACATAGTCCAAATCACACTCAGGGTCTGGTGTTTCAATATTGATGGTTGGAGGCAAAATGCTGTCCCTGATTGCCTGAATCGTGAATATTGCTTCCACACCGCCTGCTGCACCTAACATATGGCCTGTCATTGATTTAGTGGAACTTATTGCAAGTTTATTAGCATGGTCGCCAAAGACTTCTTTGACTGCCATCGTTTCGTATTTGTCATTGTATGGCGTACTCGTTCCGTGGGCATTCACATATTGGATGTCTTCCGGATTCAAACCTGCATCCTCAATTGCGATTTTCATCGCTCTTGCCCCGCCTTCTCCACCTGGTGCCGGAGCGGTAATATGGAAGGCATCTCCAGTTGAGCCATAACCAGCTATTTCAGCATAAATCTTGGCTCCTCTATTCAATGCATGTTCAAGATCCTCCAGAACGATAATTCCAGCTCCTTCTCCTATTACGAAACCATCACGATTAAGATCAAAAGGACGGCTAGCCGTTTGTGGATCAGGGTTGGTCGATAAGGCCGTATTTGCACAGAAGCCTGCAACCGACATTTTTGTGATTGGCGCTTCGGCTCCACCTGTGATCATGACATCGGCATCGCCCCGTTGAATGGCTTTAAACGCGTCACCAATTGAATTTGTTCCTGTTGCACAGGCTGTCACCGTACATGAATTGATTCCTTTTGCACCCAGTAAGATAGAAACCTGGCCGGCTGCCATGTCCGGAATCATCATTGGAACGAAAAATGGGCTCACCCGCTTATATCCTCTGTTTAAAAAGTTTTCATGCTGTGTTTCAAGTGTCTCCAGTCCGCCGATACCCGAACCGATCCAGACCCCGACTCGTGCAGCATTTTCATCGGTTATTTCCAGCTTGCTATCATTATATGCCATAACGGAAGCTGCAATTGCATAATGGGTAAAACGGTCCATTTTGCGTGCTTCTTTACGATTTATATATGTCTCTATATCAAAATCTTTGATTTCAGCAGCCACTTTAACGGGGAATTCTTCAGCATTCAAACGAGTTAAAGGCCCTATCCCCGACTTCCCCTCGATTATATTCTTCCATCCAGTTTCTGCATCATTACCAACTGGAGAGATTGCTCCAATACCTGTTACAACTACACGGCGATTAGTCATTAAAAATGGCTCCTTCCTATTTTTAAAGCTCTTACGTTTTGCTTCTTCTTTTATTTACCCCACCTAAGAGCGATAGCTCCCCATGTAAGGCCACCACCAAAACCGACCATGACGATTAAGTCATTGTCCTTGATTCTTCCTGCTTCCATTTCTTCCACAAGGGCCATTGGAATGGACGCTGATGAAGTATTTCCATATTTATGAACCGTTTTTGTCATTTTTTCAGGTGGGAGACCCAAGCGTTCCCTTGAGGCTTCCATAATGCGTATGTTTGCTTGATGCGGAACAAGTAAATCCACATCTTCTTTTGTCAAACCAGCTTTGTCCAATACACCCAGGCTGGATTCCCCCATCTGACGGACAGCAAATTTAAATACTTCACGTCCATTCATATGAATGAAATCTCCTTCCTGTAATAAGTGCTTCCCACCAGTTCCATCTGCGCCTAATTCAAAGGAAAGGACCCCTTTGCCTTCAGATACAGGTCCAAGTACAGCTGCACCCGCTCCGTCACCAAAAAGTACAGCAGTATTACGGTCTTCCCAATTGGTTACTTTCGAAAGCTTTTCAACACCGACAATCAACACATGCTTATATGCACCTGTCTTAATAAATTGCTGTGCCGTGATCATTGCATACATAAAACCGGCACATGCAGCACTTACATCCATTGCAGCTGCCTTCATCGCTCCCAATTTCTCTTGAATCATGCAAGCGACAGAAGGAAATGACTGATCCGGTGTAACAGTAGCTACAAGAATTAAATCTATCTCTTCAGCCGAAATTTCCGCATTTTTCAATGCAGCTTTTGCGGCTTCATAAGCCATATCTGATGTATCAATATCATCTTTTGCAATTCTTCTTTCCTCAATACCCGTCCTAGTCCGAATCCACTCATCGGAAGTGTCCATAATTTTCTCTAAATCCGCATTTGTAACGATTTTGTCGGGTAAGTAGCGGCCAAGCCCTAGTATTCCAGCATTCATCTTGCCATCCCCTTATATTTTAATGAGATATTATAATCATCTATTATTACCTGGTACTAATTTTATATAAAAAAACACTTCCTTGCAAGAGTTAACAATTTGAAAAGCTAAAGAAATCTCTTTCCGAAGTCGGACAAGCGCCTATGCCAGGCGAAATTAGGGACATACATTATTAATAAAAGGAGATAGGAGGCATTTATTATGGACATATTCAATCGCAACAGCGAGAGAGACCAGGATGATCATTTTTCGAATTTGATGTTTGGCAGGAAAGCTGAACCTGTGCAAGAGGAATCGAAGGTTGATTCCATGCAATTGATGGAGAGAGTCGAAACATTGATGGGCTTATACAGTCAATACAAACCGACCATTGATAAAATTAATCTTAACCCATTGATCGCCAAGTTCTTGAAAAAAGAATAAAAAAATTTAAGGCTGCCCTTTTACCGGACAGCCTGCCTTTAATTAACGCTGAGCATCTTGTTTTCCAAGCTCATAAGCTTCTTGCATTACGCTTTTAAAGAGCTCCATGAAGGGCTCTGCCATCTCCATTGAGAATGGAATCCCGCTTGCTTCAAGCTTCGCTTTAGCCTCTGGGAAGTACTTCATGGCGATTCCCATAAATTCAAGAGTTTTATCTGAACTCATTCGCTTTCCCCCTATCTTTTGTGATCATTGTGATGCCCAAATAAACCTCAATATTATCATAATTCCACATGCCCCTTTCGTAAAGTGCGCACATATAAAATCATGAATATCTTTTGAAGATAATTCCTATCCTTGAACATTATAGTACAAGACATATGGATTAGAGGCAAATATGCAGTTTCGTCCTTCCCAAAATAACAAAAAATCCGATATCATATTTGATTATGGTCTCCCTGTTAATCACGCTTTCTCCATGTTTTAAGTAAGTTTAATCGTTTATTATGTTTTCTTTGTAAAGCAATGCCTTCTTCTGGCTCCATGTTGCATTGCACCTCAAATATTTTCCCTTTATTGATTTTAGTCGTTGTTGATTGGGAAGTAAACGAATCCATACTTTCATCAAATATTAACTTGGCACATTTATACCAATGATCATCAATACTGCTGCACAATTGGATGTCCCTATCGGAAGAAGAGGTAAGCACTGCTTCCAAAGCATTAACTAAATCAGTGATGTAGAGAACATCTCCGGTATATTCGGCAGCAATTGCCGCTTTGATATCAGACTGTCCAAGCTGATTGATTCCAGCTTCAAAGCTCATGCCTTCCGATTGCCAAGGTCCATAAATTGTCGGTAAAAATATGATTTTTGCAGAATCCATTCCACGAATCGAGTTTAATATGGACTGAAATATACTGACATCTTTTTCAATGGGCATGAAAAGAACGAAATTTGGCGTTTCATTCTTGCCATTTTTTTTGCATTTCTCAATGAGGGAAACGATTTCGCCTATTACAAAATCGATTTTGTCCATTTTTCCGCTTTGAATATCGTAACAAGATATGAACACCGTGTCCTGCTGTTTAATATCCAATAATTTAAGTTTATTTATCGGAAAGTATATATAATTTGAATTCCTGCCTATTTCAAGTTCCTTTTCTTCCATAATATATTGACTTGCTTCTGAATCAGCCCAATCGATTCCGATTACTTCTTCACCTTGGTTCAATAAATATTGAGACACATAGAATCCCACGAATCGATAAGTGCCAATGACAATGTTTGTTTGCATAAATACAGCCTCCTCGTATGCCATCAAGCCCACTTCATCCGGCACGTCTAGTTTTTTTAGATGCTGTATCGTATGCAAACTATTGTAAAAATATATCTCTTCTCATAAAGTCTCTTCATTCTCATTGAAAAACTTTTGTATTTGATAGGGGATTTTATAACGTTTTTCGGGCAATATATACGTCAGCTGCAAGTCTGCTTTTCTAGCCAGCTGGATTTGCCGATAAAGGGAGGCTTGCTCTTTCCGTAAGCTTCCAAAAACCTGGATCACTTTCATGGGGATATTCTCTGCGATTACTGAATCTTCAGTGTCCAGGATATGCTGTTCACATTCTGCCAGATCGAGCTCATATGCAGCAGCGACCTCGGACAGCCACTTTTTATAGAAGAACTTATTTTCCTTTTCTTTTTCCAGTTGTGCTTTCAAGGATAAAACAGGATCGATCAATACGACAGACCGTATTTTATTACCAAGTTCATTCATTAACTTTAAGGCAAGGAGCGCGCCTGTCCCCTCTGCCAATATATGAACCCTTTGATTGACTATTTCTTTTTTCAAGAAAAGAATATATAGGTTAAGAGAAAGGTCCAGTGCTTTAGGACTACCCCAGTTGGCTCCGTGAAAATTCGATGAAAATAGCGTGTATCCGTATTCCTTTAAATATTCCAATATCTGCAGCCTGCCAGGATGCTGCAGCCAAAAGCTGCTGTCTTTTTCGACAAAATGACTACGGTCTCCAATTACCATTACGGAAAAACCACTGGGCCGCTCTGGATAATAGATGATATTCCATTGGTCATCAATTTGAAAAGTTCGTTGTTCCATCGTTCAAACTCCTTTAAGGAATATTACTACTACTATATTAATTTATGACGAAAAATAGAAAGGGTCAGTGGAAACGCCTAACTTCTTATCTTAAATTAACCAAGCAGGAACGATTTTTGTTTTAATTCCCCCCTATGATCTCCCATTTAGGGTTTGGAACCAACTTGTCTGCCGGAAAAAGTTCTCTTATGATTTAATGTATTGAATTATTTAAAGGTTATTATTAAAAACACGTTTTAACTGTATATTAATTATGGTAAGATAAAAATGAATGTAGTGGAATGAGGTGAAATTCGATGCGTTATGCTTGGGCAATTTTTTGGACATTCTTATTAGTGCATATGACTGTATATGTTGTTTCTTCCATGATCGGACTTTCATACGATGCTGCGCAGGGAACGATTCTAGGATTAGCTGCTGCTATCCTGATTCTTATCATCCCTGCTATCTTGCCTGCCGGGCCAGCTAAAGACTCTCATCAACATTAAGAAGAAACAAAAGAGGACATCCTTTTTAGGATGTCCTTTTTGTTATACCGTACTTTGCTTACGTGTAAACTACATTTCAACGTTTTTATATGAGGACCAATTCATCATGATCATGATCAATCGTTATTCCTTCTTTAAGCTCAACAGTCCCAGCTATGATTTTACGGGCGATTTTCGTTTCCAGATGCTTTTGGATGAATCGCTTCAGCGGTCTTGCTCCATATACCGGGTCATATCCCTGGTCCGCAATGAATTCCTTAGCCGCTTCTGTGACGTTCAGGACTATATTTTGTTCAGTTAACCTTACCTGTAATTGATGAACCATTTTATCCACGATTTCAACGATTTCTTGTTTCGTCAGAGGTTTGAATAAAACAATGTCATCAACGCGATTTAAAAATTCCGGACGGAAATGGCCTCTTAATTCTTTAAAGACCTGATCTTTTATTTCTTCTTCAATGCCACCATCCTCCCGGTTGGACTGCAATAAGAAATGGGAACCGATATTGGAAGTCATGATGATTACCGTATTTTTACAGTTGATTGTTCTGCCTTGGGAGTCTGTTATCCTTCCATCATCCAACATTTGCAGCAAAATATTGAAGACTTCTGGATGTGCCTTTTCAATTTCGTCTAATAATATGACTGAGTATGGGTTTCTCCTAACAGCTTCCGTAAGTTGGCCTCCTTCCTCAAATCCAACATATCCAGGAGGTGCACCAACTAGGCGGGACACGGAATGTTTCTCCATATATTCCGACATATCGATTCGAATCATATGTTCCTCACTATCGAATAACGTTTCTGCCAAAGCTTTTACCAATTCGGTTTTACCGACACCAGTCGGCCCAAGAAAAATGAATGAACCGATCGGTCTGTTTGGATCTTTAATTCCCGCCCTTGCTCTTAAAACGGCATCGGATACGAGTTCCACCGCTTCTCCTTGACCTATTACGCGTTCATGCAGGATATCAGATAGGCGAAGCAGTTTCTCCCTTTCACTTTCCACCAGCTTGCTTATCGGAATTCCGGTCCACCTTGCAACAATCGAGGCAATTTCCTCCTCCGTCACTTCCTGGCGAAGCAATCGTGATTCCTGTTTTTCCTTTTCCAATTCGTCTTCCATTGTTTCCAATTCTTTTTGAAGCTGCGGAATTCTTCCATGCCGAAGTTCAGCTGCCCGGTTAAGGTCATAGTCATTCTCTGCCTGTTCCAGTTCATGACGCAGTTTCTCAAGCTCTTCACGTTTATCCTGCACCTTCTGAAGCGCTGATTTCTCCATTTGCCACTTGGATTTCATGCTATTCGCTTGATCCTGAAGTTCTGATAGTTCTTTTTGAAGCACCTCAAGCCTTGCTTTGCTTTGAGGGTCCTCCTCATTCTTCAAGGCAGCTTCTTCAATTTCAAGTTGCATGACTTTTCTCGTGATTTCATCCAACTCGGATGGCATTGAATCGATTTCCATTCGGATCATCGCACATGCTTCATCCACAAGATCTATCGCTTTATCCGGTAAAAATCGCTCCGTTATATATCGGTTCGAAAGGACAGAGGCAGCAACGATCGCCCGATCATGTATCCTGACGCCATGGTGAATTTCAAACCGTTCCTTTAATCCCCGCAAAATTGAAATCGTATCTTCCACATCCGGTTCAGGAACCAGAACCTGTTGGAAACGGCGTTCCAAGGCCGGATCTTTTTCAATATATTGTCGATATTCATCAAGGGTCGTCGCACCGATGCAATGCAGCTCACCGCGCGCAAGCATCGGCTTTAACATATTTCCGGCATCAAGTGCGCCATCTGTTCTTCCTGCACCGACAATTGTGTGTAATTCATCAATGAATAAAAGAATTTTACCGTCACTTTTCTTGATCTCATTCAACACCGCTTTTAGGCGTTCTTCAAATTCACCGCGGAATTTGGCGCCAGCGACAAGCGCACTCATATCTAGTGAAAAAACGGTCTTGTCCTTTAATCCCTCCGGCACATCCTTCCTGACGATCCTTTGTGCCAACCCCTCGACGATGGCTGTTTTACCTACTCCGGGTTCTCCTATTAATACAGGATTATTTTTCGTTTTACGTGAAAGGATCCGGATGACGTTACGGATTTCCGTATCTCGACCAATTACGGGATCGACCTTCCCCGATTTAACCTCAGCAACGAGATCTCTGCCGTATTTTTTCAGTACTTCATAAGTGCTTTCAGGATTTTGACTAGTCACTCGCTGATTCCCCCTTATATCGTTTATAACCCGTTTTGCTTTAGCATAATCAATTCCATATGATGAAAAAAGTCTGTTTACATTCGTTTTATTGACTTGCAACGACGCAAGCAGTATATGTTCAACAGATAAATATTCATCCTCCCACACTTGCATTTCTTTTTCGGCAGCCGTCAAAATTTGCTGTAGGGAAGATGACATGTAAACCTGGGAAATACTCCCGCTCACTTCCGGTAATCGATCCAGTTCCTTATTTAGCTCTATATCAAATAGATTCATCGGTTTACCAGATTCCGATAAAATCCTGATTAATAAACTTTCATCCTGTTCCATTAAGATCTTTAATAAATGAAGCTCCGTCAGCTCGGGATTCCCTCTATCTCTGGCTAGTTCCTGGCCGCCAATGAACGCCTGTTGGGTTCTCTCCGTCATTTTATTAATATCCATCTTAAAACCTCCCATTCATCTATATCATGAACGAATCCCCACTGAGTTTGACCAAATTTGACCTTTATATTTTCATTATACTTCTAATTTTCCCCATGTAAAGGAAAGTTATAAAAAATGCAGGAGGCATGGAGGATAAACGGCAAAAGCCTTTCTTCATATAGAAGAAAGGCAGACCCATTTGTAAAATGCATAAAATTACTTAGCATAGTATTCAAAAAAAACAAAATGGGTTATGCTTTCACGGCCGTTTTATTGTAACCATGAAATTCATCGACGAATTGAAAATCCTTATCCGTGCGACCTGCAAGAATCGTATCTCGAAGCAGAATGCCTGCATCGGTTGTGTTGTGAATGATTTCCCCCCACATTCTTGCGCTTGTTTGAACATGAGCCGTACGCGGAATCCGTTCCTCTTGATATTCCAAAAACGCCTGTTCAATGTCATCCCCATGCTTATGAAGCATATCCGACAAATAAGCTGCATCTTCTAAAGCCTGGCAAGCCCCTTGTGCCAAGTATTGAAGCATCGGATGTGCCGCATCTCCCGTAAGCGTAATTCTTCCTTTTGTCCAATTATCAATTGGTAAACGGTCATACATTGGCCAGCGGCGTTGCCTTTGAATGAATGAAATCGCATTCTGAACAAGCTCACAAGTTCCGACAAATACACGGTCCATTTCTTCCGGGGTTCCCCATTGATCTGTTTTTTCGTTTTCTTCCGTGTATTGAGAACTTTTGAACACCACTACTTGGTTGTATAGTTCTCCCCTTCTAACCGGGTATTGAACAAGATGAAGGTTTGGCCCAATCCACATATATACATCATCTAAATCTCCATGGCTCGTAACCTCTTCCATCGGGATCGCTCCCCTGTATGCAACATATTGAGAGCAGACCGGTTGATCTTCCACAAAAAGTTTCCGTGCCTTGGACCATAATCCATCGGCTCCAATGACAGCAGTTCCTGAATGTTGGGACCCATTGGCAGAAGTAACCGTCACTTCACCTTCATTTTCTACTGTCTCAATAATGGTTTGGTTCGTAACCAGTTCGATATACGGGTTCTTTTCACAGGCTTCAGCCAGTACTTTATGCAAATCGGAACGATGCAAAACAACGTACGGAGCTCCGTATCTTTCTTTATAAACATCACCTAAATCCAAAGCGGAAAGCTCTTTTCCGGAAAAGGCATCCATCAGCACCAACCTTTTTGGAAATACTGCAATTTCATTGATTTTATCCATGACGCCTAAACGCTGCAATACGTTGGTGGCATTTGCGGCAAGCTGAATCCCTGCACCAATCTCACCAAATTCGGGAGCTTGTTCCAAGACTTTTACATACTGTTTCGTTTCTGCGATTCCCAAAGCAGTTGCCAATCCGCCAATTCCCCCACCGATTACGATGAATGGTTTTTTTTCTGTGTTCATCATCAATTCCCCCTAAATTAGTTGATTTAGCCAATGTTGTGGACCATTACCATAGTAAGCGTTTTCATTCGACTGGCATTTCATATATCCATCAGGATCATTCTGAAAGTTTTCAAACCGATTAATTTTATACCAAAACAGGCTTGAATTCACTTTCAACCTTTTGGTAACCATTGTTTCCGTCTAATGCCTGTTGCTGTTCCAAATCGAATCTCTCCATTATTGGTAGGTCGTTTACCGAGAATAAGTAAGAATCGGCTTCTGCAACGTGCTCATGCCAGGCCCAATTCGGAACGACGAAGTAATCTCCCTTGGACCAGTCAAAACGCATTCCATTAATGACCGTATAGCCTGATCCTTGGTGTACTTGATAAATTGTGGAATGGGTATGGCGATGTGCTTTCGTATGGAAACCTTTAGGAAGTTTCTGCATCCATGCCCCCATCGTCGGATTGGCCGTTTGGCCATTTGATGGATTGATATATTCCACGGCGAACCCTTCATATGGGTCCGGTTCAAAATTCATTAATCCTTCTATCGCTGCTTTGGTGCCTTTCCACTTGTAGTTGGCAAGCGGTGCCACTTGTGAATAACGGTCGGATACTGGACGAACCATTCCGCCTTGATAACGGAGCTCTGAAAAATTATCCGGCCGTTTAGGCGTTTCAATACGATCTGGATATGGTTCAAAGAAAGTGCCTCCTATGGAATAGATGGTTGGGATATCAAGGGCATCCATCCAAATCATTGGCTTTTCGCCAACATGTCCATGACCATGCCAAAGGTTTTTAGGCGTGATCAAGAAGTCCCCTTCTTCCATGAAGATCCTTTCTCCCTGCACGATGCTGTATGCACCTTCACCATTCGTAATGAAACGAAGTGCACTTTGGGAGTGGCGGTGGGAAGGGGCCACTTCACCTGGCAACAATAGCTGAACCGCTGCATAAAGCGTTTGCGTTGTCGAAGCCCATCCCCAAGGCTGGCGATAAGTAAGGCCAGGGTTTTGAAAATATATGGCCCTGCGCTCCCCTCCTCGGTCAGGAGTGAAGATTTCAGCTGCTTCCATCAATTTTTTTGTCAAAAGCTCTTCTTTCCATAAATAAGCATGGGCATGAGGTTTAGGTTCATGGTCCATCAGAGCGGGAATGGCTTCCCACAGTGGCCCAAGGTTATACTGCTGAATATCCTTTGTAAAATCTTTTACGATTGTACTATTCATGTATTCCGATTTTTCAGCCATATTAATCCCTACTTTCTTTTTTTATCATTTCCTCACTGGATTTTAGAAAGGTTTCGCTTAATTTGATCATAGTGTCCTAAAATATGCTCATCGATGAAGTGATCGACTATATAAGAAACTGGTTTGTTTCCGAATTTAGCGAAATTCCGGTGTGGCGATTCTTTGGATAGTGATTCTTCATCTAAATTCCCGAGACTGCTTTCCACTTTATATTTAAGCCCTTCCACTTGCTTCATGACATCATCAACAGCAAGTTTGTCAGTATCGGTAACTGCTGCCAGGCGGGCTGGATCTTGCAATCCACGCCCCCATTTGGATCCAGGCACCGCTATTACATTTTCCACTTCACCTAACCAATAAGGAATCGCCTCAGCTAAATGGGAAAGTATCTGCATGATTGACCATTCATCATCTGCAGGCTTAAATCGGATCGTTGCTTCCGGAAGGTTTGCCGCTGTCTCAAGAATGTGGTCGATTGATTGTTGAACCGATTGGATTGATGTCCCGATTTCCTGATAAGCCATTTTATTTTCCCTCCCCGACAAGTCGCACACGGTTTTCAAGATAACCTATTTTGTCGATCTCGATTTTGACTACGTCACCATCTTTTAAGAACACTTGTGGATCACGGGCTACTCCTACCCCACCCGGTGTTCCTGTGAGAACGATGTCACCTGGTTCAAGAGTCATTAAATTCGATAAGAACTCAACAAGATATCTCACATCGAATACGAAGTTGGATGTATTCGTTTTTTGGCGTTCTTCACCATTTACCGTTAATCGGACATTTAAGCCAGATGGATCGGATAGTTCATCGGAAGTGACTAACCAAGGACCCATCGGAGCACTTCCTTCAACCGTTTTCCCTTGAAGCCACTCAAGTGTACGCCGTTGGATATCACGATACGTAACATCATTCGCAATTGTATAACCAGCTACATAATCAAGAGCATCTTCTTTTGAAACATTACGTGCCCTTTGTCCGACTACAAAAGCGAATTCCGCTTCATAATCAAGTTGTTCAGAGATTGGGAAAAACGGTATATCATCTTGGGGACCGATTACTGTATTGGCGAACTTTGCGAATACCACAGGGAATGGCGGCAATTCGCGACCCATTTCAGCAATGTGCTCACGGTAGTTATGTCCCACACAAATAATTTTGCCTGGCTTTTGGACAGGGGCCTCAAGCTTTATATTTTCAACATCATGCACCAATTCATGTCTGAAGGAATCACGATTGTTAATAGCGTAGTCCGCAGCTTTTTTCGCGATGGAAAGGCTTTCATTACCTCCCTGTAAAAACGCCTCCATGGTTGCAGGGACATATGCTTCAGCGATTTGTTCACTGCGAAGCTTCCCTTCGCTTTCAAGAAGCGCTTGATAGGCATAATTCAAGTCGACTATTACATTATTCGGGTAAATTGCACCAATACGTTTAAATCCTTTACTGCTGAAAGTTACTAATTTCATATTTCATTCTCCTTTATTAATCTGGATTTTAAAAAAAATCTCTTTTTGATGCCATTATCCTTATTTGTGGGCTAATTCTGCTGGATGCGCTTCACAAACTAGAATATGAATGACTGAACATCTACCAATTTCACTTATAGGTAACTTTGTTCACTATTTATATAAATAATAACTTAATTTTCGGAATATTGTCAAGAAAGTATTGCAAAATTTTGTGCAAATGTTATCATCTACACCATTATGACTACTTCGGAATCAATAAAAAGGTCCGCTAAAGTTATTTATTTAAAAGGAAAGTATATTGATAGGTTCAAGCAGCTTCCGGTTTTTCATGCTAAATTTCATTTAAATATTACAGATTCTGATATACTAGACCTAAATTAAAACAGATTAGGGAGATTGATTTATGGAAATCGTAAAATCCGGTTCGACGATTCAATCATTACAAGTAGGGATGAGCATCATAGATTTACTTGCTTCCCAAAGAACTCCTTTAAGATTCTCTGATATTCAAGAATTAACGGAAATAACGAAAAGTAACCTCTATAAGTATTTGAATACTTTGACTCAACTGGAGTTACTATATCGCGATAAGACAACCGGTATGTATCATCTTGGGAGCAAATTGATTCAATACGGCATGGCCGCGATAGGAAATGAGGATGTCACGAGCAGAATAACTCCTTATTTACAGGAAATCAGTCACCATACTTCTTGCACGGTCCTTTTTTCCGTTTGGACATATGATGGACCAATCACGGCAAAAATATGGAATTCCAATCAAAACTTAAACATCGGGGCACAGTTAGGTACGAGACTTCCGCCATCATCCTCTTCCGGAAAGGTATTCACTGTATTTCAGGATCCTTCCTTGACGGCGGAATGGATTGAAAAAGATCGTAATGATAAAGGCTCGTTCCTTAAAGAAACAAATGAATATGATGAAATTCGGAAATACAAAATAGCTTTTGCCAAAGAGCCTCTTGTACCATCTGTTTCCTCCATGTCCATTCCGGTTTTTAATTATAATTCAGAATTATTGGGAGCGATCACTGCCGTTGGGTTCACCGAAAGCATTCCTGATCATTATGAAGATCCTTTAAGCCACTATTTAAGAAAGAGCTGTTTGGAAATCTCGAAAATATTCGGTTATTCCGCTGAATAGAAAAAAGCAGGAAAAGGATGGCGATCATTCCTTTTTCCTGCTTTTTGATGCTTCATGGCTTCCGCTTATATGTCCATATCCGGTTATGATTGGATGTTTCAGGAAAAGAATCCCCTGCATCAAGCTTTACCATTTTCGGATTCACTACCGTGCTGCCCGTTTCACCGATTTCTACGTAGGTCCCATTATTAGGTGCCTTCTGACCCGGCTTAAATTGACGATTTTGCCCCATAGATCTCACCCCTTTACATGCTTTCCCTGTTATTATTACCAGGTTCCTTTCTTTCATGTCAGAAAAATAAAGGACACACAGGAAATTTGACTGAATTAATAAAGCGTTGTTCTCTGAACTTGACCGTTGATTGGAACGTAGGGCACTCGCTTTCCGCGGGCGGTCCGGGAGCATCCTCGGCGCCATTGCGCCTGCGGGGTCTCCCTTGGACGCGCTTTTCCCGCAGGAGTCTCGTACCTTCCGTTCCAATCAACTTTGTTTTAACATTAAGGATAGACCCTTTTACCTGCAGTCTTTTCTGTTTAATATAGATTGATTAAAACTTAAGGTGCTAAGGATGCTTTCTAAACATGGTTCTATTCAGCGAGATCAACTTGAAATGATTTACTTTAGATCAACTGGTGCCATCGAACCATTTGGTTCGTAAAATGAAGGCAACAATTAGTGTCTTTTTTATTTATGAATTGGTGGTAGGATGCCCAAGTATTGATCTAGTTAATATTCTCTAACTGCTACAAATAAAATCAAAAAGGTTTCAGAATGAGACCATTCCGAAACCTTTTTTTCTACAAACTGAGCGACTGCGAGGAGACGCTTTTTTTGGTTAAGACATTAAGTCCACTAGAACCGCCTTTTGGGCATGCAGACGATTTCCGGCTTGGTGGAAAACGACGGAATTAGGTCCATCGATGACTTCAGCCGTTACTTCTTCTTCCCTGTGTGCAGGCAGGCAATGCATGAATAAGTAATCTTCTTTAGCAAGTTTTACAAGTTCACCATTGATTTGATAATCTTTAAAAGCTTCTAAGCGGATACCATTCTCGATTTCCTGCCCCATGGAGGTCCAAACATCGGAATAGACGATATCCGCATCTTTTATGGCTTCTGAAGCGGAGGTTGTGACCACAATTTCACTGCCAGTCTCTTCTGCCACTTTTTGAGCATAGGCGACGACTTTTTCATCGGGTTTGTAGGCCTCAGGACATCCAATGGAAAAATCCATTCCCATTTTTGCACAGCCTACCATCAATGAATTGGCAACATTATTGCCATCACCGATATAACTCATTTTCAAGCCTTTTAGCTGCCCTTTTATCTCGATGATCGTCAAGAAGTCAGCAAGCACCTGACAAGGATGTGCAAGATCAGTTAACCCATTGATGACTGGGATAGAAGCGTTTTCTGACAATTCCAGGATTTTTTCATGCTCGAAGGTACGAATCATGATGCCATCAATATATTCAGAAAGGACTTTTGCAGTATCCGAAATAGTCTCACCACGTCCAATTTGCAAGTCATTGCCACTCAGGAACAAAGCGTGTCCACCAAGCTGCATCATGCCTACCTCAAAAGAAACACGGGTACGGGTAGACGATTTTTCAAAGATCATCCCCAGCGTTTTCCCTTTTAAAGGCGTATATTCTTCACCAGCATGCAATTTGCCTTTAATGGTCTGCGCCAGCTTTAACAAATCTGCAATTGCCGTTGGTGTAGACTCTTTCATGGTCAAAAAATCTTTTCCATTTAAAATCTTCGCTTGTGTCGGTGCCGTCATTGAACTCATACGTGTGACACTCCTTTCGAATATGGTAAAAGCCATTCCTGAAGCGAGGTAACCCCTGGATCAGCATTCTCTACCGATTGTAGATAGGCCTTGAAAGTCTCTTCTTCCGTAAATGCAAGCAGTCGGTATTTCGCTGCAAGTAACCTTAGCTTCTTATCTTCTTCCGTTGTTCCATATGCCAGAACGACCGCAGCATTTCCTTCATTTAACCATTTATCAAAATCTGAATTCCCCAATTTCAAACCTGCTTCTTTGATTTGCACTAACAAATCTTCACTTAATTGGACTGATCCTGATTGATAAACACCTGAAGTATGTTTAGCTTTTTGAGCATGGAATACTTTTGTCAACGCTTCATTTACCGTTTCTCCGATGGCGATTCCTTCACCTGTTGATTTCATTTCCGGACCTACCTTCGAATCGAGTCCGCTTAGTGCAAAGGTAGAGAATACTGGATATTTGACGACAGCATACGGAATTTCTTCCATTAAACCCGTTTTTTCGAACGCATTCGACAACGAATATTTCCCAAGCAATATTTTTGTCGCTATTTGCACCAAGGATACATTGGTCACTTTACTGATGATTGGAATTGTCCGACTGGCACGAGGATTCACTTCCAATACATATACACTATTTCCCTCAATCACGAATTGGATGTTCATAAGTCCTTTATAACCAAGTTCCCTAACTAGTTTTTTAGCATAAAGGGTCATTTTATCTTTGATATCATCCGTTAAGGATTGAGCTGGCAATAATGCCATGCTATCCCCTGAATGGACACCTGCTTTCTCTATATGTTCGGCAATGATGGGAATGTATACATCATTTCCATCCGCAATCAAATCGATTTCGGCTTCCTTTCCTGGAATATAGGAATCGATCAACACGGGATATACAAGTGCCGTTCCATTTACCATTCTATTCACTAAGCTTTCCTTGGAGCGGATGATTTCCATTCCCTGGCCGCCAATTACATAGGATGGGCGTAAGAGCACTGGAAAACCGATTTCCTCTGCAAAGGCAATTAATTGTTCTTCACCATTAGCCATTGAACCCGGTACATGGGGGATATCCAGTTTTTGAAGCAGCTGATAAAAACGATCACGGTCTTCTAATTGATCGAGTGTATCGAAGGTAGTCCCCAACAAATTGACACCGTATTCTTCCAGGCCTTTTGCCAGGTTTATCGCAGTCTGCCCACCAAATTGGACGATAACGTCTTTTATATCTTCGGCTTCTATTACATTAAGAACATATTCTAGAGTTAAAGGTTCAAAATAAAGGCGATCTGCCGTCGCAAAATCCGTGCTTACCGTTTCCGGATTATTATTGATCATTATCGTTTCAACATTCTCATCCTGGAGTGCATAAACACCGTGAACCGAACAGTAATCAAATTCTATTCCCTGTCCGATACGGATCGGACCGCTGCCAATCATCAAGACTTTCTTTTTATCAGTTTTTTTCTGTTCATTCTCACCAAAATATGTTGAATAGTGATAGTTCGTATGTGATTCGAACTCGGCTGCACATGTATCAACCGTTTTGTAGACCGCCGTAAGGCCTAGTGATTTGCGGTGTGCTCTCACTTCCATCTCACTTACTTCCCATACGGAAGCAAGATAACAGTCTGAAAAGCCCTTTTCCTTGTATGTCTGCAGTTCTTCTCTTGTTACCTGATCGATTGCCTTAGCTTCAATCTCCATTTCATTTTGGATCAATGACGCAAAGGATTTAAGGAAGAAATAATCTATGGCTGTCGCTTCATGGATTTCTTCAATCGCCACACCTTTTCTAAGCATTTCAAAAATGACAAATATTCGTTCATCAGATTTTTCGGCAAGCTTTCCCCAAAGTTCAGTAACCGTTTTATTTTTCAGCGATGATAGCTGCAGCCCAATCGTTTTCAATTCCAAAGAATCGACGGCCTTTTGGACTCCTCCTTCAAAGCTGCGGTGTAGAGCCATCACTTCACCAGTCGCCTTCATCTGTGTTCCCAATTTGCGGTTGGCGGTCGTAAATTTATCGAATGGCCACCTTGGGAACTTCACCGCTACATAGTCAAGAGCAGGTTCGAAGCTTGAATATGTGCTTTTCGTTACAGGATTGATGAGCTCCGATAAATCGTAGCCGACAGCGAGTTTTGCGGCTATGCGTGCTATGGGATAACCTGTTGCTTTCGAAGCTAGTGCCGATGAACGGCTGACGCGCGGGTTTACTTCTATTAAATAATATTGCTTGCTATTCGGATCAAGTGCAAATTGAATGTTACAGCCGCCTATAATACCTAACGCAGAGATGATTTTAATGGATGCGGCCCGCAGCATCTGAAACTCATCGTCCGATAAAGTCTGTGATGGTGCCACGACAATTGAATCACCTGTATGGATTCCGACCGGATCAATGTTTTCCATATTACAGATAGTGATGCACGTATTGTTGCCATCTCGCATAACTTCATATTCGACTTCCTTATAACCAGCTATGCTTCTTTCAATCAAGCATTGTGTAATCGGACTTTCTTGAAGTCCGCCCCGTACAAGTTCCTTAAAGGTGTCCAGTGAATCAGCAATCCCACCGCCAGTTCCTCCGAGTGTATAAGCGGGACGAACGATGATCGGAAAACCGATTTTGTCGGCAAAATCCAGCGCTTCTTCAAGAGTATGGACAATCGTACTGTCAGGAACGGGTTCACCTATTTCAAACATCAACTCACGAAACAGTTCACGATCCTCCCCTTTTTTGATGGAGTCGATCGGAGTCCCCAATAATTTGACATTATATTTTTCAAGTATTCCAGCATCATCCAATTGATAAGCAAGATTCAATCCTGTTTGACCGCCTAATGTAGCGAGCAGGCCATCCGGCTTTTCTTTGGAAATGATCTTTTCCAGTACATCAACTGTTAAAGGTTCGAAATAGACAGCATCCGCATTCATATCATCAGTCATGATCGTTGCAGGGTTGTTGTTGACCAGTATGACTTTATATCCTTCTTCCTTTAAAGCAAGGCAGGCCTGTGTACCTGCATAGTCGAATTCGGCGGCCTGCCCGATGACAATCGGCCCCGAACCAATCACTAAAATGGTCTGTATCGTGTCGTCCTTAGGCATAAGCTTTTTCTCTCCCGCTATAATCATTTATCATTTGTAAAAAGTCATTGAATAGTAATGAACTCTCGATAGGTCCTGGATTTGCCTCTGGGTGGTACTGGGTAGTGAAGATTGGCAAGTCTTCATGCATGAGCCCCTCAACCGTGTTATCATTCACGTTTCTGAATCTCACTTGCAGCGATGTTCCTTGTAAGCTCGGTTCATCAACCTCATAACTATGATTCTGCGAACTCATATACACCTTTTTCGTTTTCAAATCGACCACGGGCTGATTCGCACCGCGATGTCCAAACAGCATTTTTTTTGTATTTCCACCTAAGGCAAGGGCCGTTAATTGATGACCGAGGCAGATGCCCATCGTTGGAAAATTCGTAATGATCTTTTTAATGTTTCCTAAGAGGTATTCAAGCTGTTTTGGATCCCCAGGCCCATTTGAAAGCAAAATCCCATCTGGCTTCAAGTCCTTGATTTGTTCGAATTCAGTATCGAATGGTACGACAGAGACTCGGCAGCCTTGCTCGACCAATGAATCCAATATGGATTTTTTATAGCCGAAATCCATCATTACCACGTGCTTGTCGCCTTTCCCAAAACTCTCGACAACCTTTGTGGATACCTCAGCAACGTGGGCCGATAAACCATTCAGGCCAGGTACGACAGTGTATTTTTCTTCCGCGGTGATGGCTGCCTGCATGGAACCTTCCTGTCTTATATTCTTAACGACCGCTCTTGTGTCAACATGGCTTAAAAGAGGAATGTTCCACTTGTCTAGATATTCACCAAGTGAATATTTAGCTTGATAATGGGAATGACTCATATTTCCTTCATATACAATCACACCGGCAACATGCGGCTTCTTACTTTCAAAATCATGTTCATTGATTCCATAATTTCCGATTAGTGGGTATGTGAAGATGACAATCTGGTCCTTATATGAAGGATCTGTCAACACTTCTTGATATCCGGTCATTCCTGTAAAAAAGACAATCTCTCCAGTGATTGTTTTTTCAGTCGATTTAGTCAGCAGTTCCCCTTCAAAGACGGAACCATTCTCTAAATATAGATAGCTTTTCATGATCTTCACCTCTTTAGATGATGTATATTTATATACACAATAGCATAATTATTCATTTTATTCTATAAAAATTCAATAATTTTAGATAGTTTGTTTTATTGCCAATACTTTTTTAATTTTGTTTATTGCACTATTGATCTCCGATTCGGTAACTGTCAGAGATGGGAGTAAACGAAGTACTTTAGGACCTGCACTCAATACAAGTAAGCCCTCTTCTTGCAATTCCATTAAAAACACCTGAACATCCTGTTTACATTCAATTCCGACCATCATTCCCAGACCGCGAATCTCTTTCACTTCTTCCATGTCCTTCATTGCTTTTGCCAATTCTCTTTCAAGGTATTCAGCCTTTTTAACGGTTTCTTTTAAAAACCCTGATTGGAAAATTTCCTTTAAAACGGCTTCGGCCGCTGAGACACTAACGGGATTACCTCCAAAAGTAGATCCATGACTTCCAGGGTTAAAGAACTCAGACAGTGCTTCCTTTCCAATCATCGCCCCGATTGGCAGGCCATTTCCCAGCCCCTTTGCTGAAGTGATGATGTCCGGTTGGATATTAAAATGCTGGAATGCAAATGGTTTCCCTGTACGCCCTATTCCAGTCTGAATTTCATCTATGATAAGGAGAGCTCCGTTTTCTTGGCATTGAGTTTGAATCACGTCCAGATAAGATTGCTGTACAACATGAATGCCGCCCTCTCCTTGAACTATTTCAATCATTACAGCTGCCGTATTTTCATCAATGGCTGCTGCCATGGCATCATTATCATTAAATGGAACATATTCGAACGAAGCTAGCATCGGTCCGAAACCAGTCTTGATTTTTTCCTGCCCCGTTGCAGCCATCGTTGCAAACGTACGGCCGTGGAAAGACTGCTGACATGTGACAATTTTGCTTTTCCCAGTAGCTTTACGTGCTAGTTTGATAGCTGCCTCATTAGCCTCGGCACCGCTGTTGGCAAAAAACACCTGACTTAAACCAGAGGCATCAGCCAGCATTTTTGCTGTCCGTTCCTGTATGGAACTTTGAAACATGTTCGATACATGCCAATATTTATTAAGCTGCTCCGTGACAGCCATTTTTACCTTCTCATGACAATGTCCAAGATTCAAAACCCCGATCCCGGATGTAAAATCCAGATACTCTTTACCTGTTGCACTCGTAATCTTCAATCCTGACGCTGTGTCTGGCTCAATGTTCCACCTTGCATATGTTGGAAATAAAGAACTCATTGAAATACCCCTTCCTCCTGAAGAAATTTCGTACCGATGAATTGTCCACCTTGATAAAAATGATCTTTCCCACTAACGATCATCACTTCTTCAATCCCTTTATTCAGCACCGACAACGCTGTATTGACTTTCGGGATCATTCCCCCATGGATACTTCCATCCATGATCATATTCTTCGTTTCCGTTTCATTCAATTTCTCAATGATCTGCCCATTCTTCAAGACCCCTTTAACATCGGTCACAAATAAACACATATCAGCCGATAGTGCCTTCGCTACAGACCCTGCAGCCATATCGGCATTCACATTTAATTTAGTGCCTTCTTCGGTAGTTGAAATGGGCGTCAATACCGGACAATAACCTTTTTCGAATAAAAGTCCTAATAACTCCGTATTGACTTGTTGTATCTCACCAACAGCTCCAAGTTTCTGTTCGTCGATATAATCACCTGTGAGAATTCCGCCGTCAGAGCCATTTATACCGATTGACTTGATGCCATGAGCTTCCAATTTATGAACGAGGCTGCGGTTCGATTTGCCTGCCAGCATTAGTTCGACAATTTCCAACACTTCCGTGGTCGTTTTTCTTAAACCATCTTCAAATACTGGTTCAATTTCAAATTTTTCAAGCATTGAATTTATATCAGGGCCGCCTCCATGCACAAAGACAATATGGTAGCCGCGGTTTTGTAACTCTCTAACACTATTGAAAAACGACTCAGATAACTCATTAATGATGCTGCCGCCGCACTTTATGACTAATATGTCCATATTTTCACCTCTACGAACGATAGCTTCCGTTTATTTTCACATAATCATAGGTTAAATCGCAGCCCCATGCCGTGCCTGATTCATTACCATCTTTTAAATAAACATGAATGATGATACTTTCATTTTCCAAGTATGCTTTGGCTTCTTCCTCAGAAAACATTATCGGCTCACCTTCATTAAGTACGACGATATCACCAAAAACGATCGTTGCTTGATCCGGATTGAATGCCACTCCGCTTCTTCCCATCGCAGCAATGATCCGTCCCCAGTTTGCATCCGCTCCAAAAGCTGCTGTTTTCACTAGATTGGACCCTACGATCGTCTTCGCCATCATCTGTGAATCTTGCTTCGTATGCATGCCATGAACATTCACTTCTATCAGTTTTGTGGCACCTTCTCCGTCTTTCGCAATTTGTTTAGCGAGATTTTCGGAAGTTTGTTTTAATAATTCCAGGAAGATGGACCATTCTGGATGGTTAGGTGTCAAAGGGTCATTGTTCGCCTCTCCATTCGCGAGCACTAACACCATGTCGTTCGTTGAACAGTCACCATCAACCGTGATTTGATTGAATGTATCATTTGTAATGGAGGATAGTGCTTGCTGTAAATCATCCGGTTCAATTACAGCATCCGTGGTAATGAAACCGAGCATTGTGGCCATGTTGGGATGAATCATTCCCGATCCCTTCGCAGCGCCGCCCATCTTCACGGTTTTACCGTCAATAATTGTTTCATAACCACAGCTCTTCGTTACAATATCCGTTGTTAAAATGGCTGTACCAAAAGCTTCAGCAGCTTCAGGTGTATTTTCTGGCTGCAATGACGCTATGCCTTTTCTTACTTTTTCCATTTCCATGAATTCCCCTATGACTCCCGTTGAAGCCACTGCAAATGAATGGTCCTCCAAACCGAACTTTTGAGCCGCAAGCTTCCTCATTTCATTTGCATCTTTTAAACCCTGTTCACCTGTACAAGCATTCGCACAAGCACTATTCACTACAATGCCGTGAAGTTTTCCAGTAACTGCAATGCTATCTTTCGTTACATTGATTGGAGCGGCTTGAACTACATTTTGTGTATAAACCGCTGCGGCTGATGCTGGGACATCGGTAAAAATGATTCCAACGTCCTTTTTAGAATAGCGTAATCCTGCATGGACACCTGACGCTTTGAACCCTTGGGGCATTAAAATGTTTCCTTCTTGAATTTGTTTGATTACTTCAACTGGCTGTAGTGTATTCATTGTTTCCCTCCATAGTTTACGGATATAGCGGACTGTTCCATAGTCCTGCCGTTTCTTCTAGTCCCATTAATATATTTGCATTTTGAATGGCCTGCCCTGCAGCACCCTTCACTAAATTATCAATAACTGAAACCACTGTTACCTTACCTGTTCTTTCATCATAATCGACGCCAATATCGCAAAAGTTCGATCCATATACCTGTTTCGTGGATGGAAAGCGATCAAGAGGCTGTATCCGGACAAATGGGTGGTTCTCGTATACTGTTTCGTATAAATCCTTTAATTCAACATTTGTGGTTTCCCGATTTACCTTTATATACATCGTTGCCATAATCCCTCTTGTCATTGGAACAAGATGTGTATTAAAGGTGATGGGCTGTAAACCTGATGACCATCGCCCAAGCTGTTGTTCGATTTCCGGTATGTGTTGATGCTGATTTACCTTATATATCTTAAAGTTTTCATTCATTTCACTATAATGGGTGACTGCCGAAAGTGATTTACCCGCCCCTGAAACCCCAGATTTTGCATCGATGATCACATCGGCAGCTGCTCCGGCCAATCCTTCAGTGAATAAAGGGGCAAGACCTAATAGTGATGCGGTTGGGTAGCACCCTGGATTGGCAATAATCGTTGCTTTTTTTATTGCTTCGGCATTCCATTCAGTCAATCCGTATACGGCTTCTTCTATAATTTGCTGAGGCGCGGCTGGTTTTTTATACCAGTGTTCGTATTCACCTGGAGTTTGAAGCCTGAGGTCTCCAGATAGGTCGATTACTTTAATGTCAAGGTCAGAAAATTCCGAAATCAATTGCGAGGAAACCCCAGAAGGAGTTGCTAGAAATACAATATCGGATTTTTTTGCAATCGCTTCAGGGTCAATTTCTTCTAATTTATCTTTCATATGCATTAAATGTGCATTTTCTTCATATAAACTTCGTCCAAATTGGGATGAAGTATGCAATGATTTTATTTTAAATTGCGGATGATTATTCAAAAATCTTATTAGTTCCAGTCCTCCATAACCCGTTGCACCTACTATTGATACGTTCATAAAACCATCTCCTATAATTTCAGGTCCCTGTCATTCTTTGATTCTATTATTATAAGACTGAATAAAAATAAAATCAAATGTATTTTTATAAAATTTTAAACATTAATTTTAAATGAAAAATTATCCATCAAAAATCCTAGAATTATCCAAACTTGTTGACTACTAGGTTTTTTTCCGTTTAAATCAAAGATAGTAATTGAGTAATAATGGTATCTGAAAGGTGGTCATATGCATGAATGAATTATCGTTATCTAATCGGATGCATGCAATTTTAGATAATAAATATGAAGTTAAACATATGGAAAAAGGGCGCTACCTTTTTCAGGAGAGCACCCCAGCAAGTGATTTGTATTATATTATAAAAGGGAAAGTTGAAGTGAGTAAGGTTGTTCCCGACGGTCGGGAATTAACTATACGGATTAGTTCGGAGAATGATTTGGTTGGGGAAACAGTCTTATTTTCTCAAAATCCTAAATATATGATGAATGCAAAAATGATGGAAGATGGAACTGTAGCGGTTATTTCCAAAGAAGCACTAGAAGATAAAATCGCCTCCGATAGCCGTCTTGCAGTCGATATGATGACATGGTTATCCGCTCAAAACCGTAAAAATCAGGCTAAATTCCGCGATATGCTCCTGCACGGTAAAAAAGGTGCATTTTACTCCACCCTCATCCGTTTATCAAATAGCTATGGCACTGAAGTAGAAGACGGTAAAGTTATCAATCTTCCCTTTACAAACCAAGAACTCGCTAATTTTTGCGGCACATCCCGCGAGGTAGTCAATCGAATGCTCGCTCAATTAAGGAAAAACAATGTCGTCTCCATTAAAAAGGGACGCATTACGATTCTTGACTTTGACTATTTGAAACAGGAAATCGACTGTGAAAACTGTCCAATAGAAATCTGTACCATCGATTAAATCCCTCCCATAAAAAGATCAATACATAATGCCTTACTGATTTTAAAATGATTGAAGTTTATTTCAGGCTAAATCCATCCCTAGGACCATTGAATTATTTTCATTACCATGTGTCCTATATAAAAATGCATAAAAAAAGTATAAAAATCGATTTCGCTCATTGCTGGCATCTCAGGTTCGTACCAACTATACAAAAAAGGGATGGCATGTTGCCATCCCTTAATTTCTTATTCATTCGGACGGGAGTCCCATGTATTTTAACCGCCAATGAATGACATTTCGATTTTTTCCTGTTTCTTCACTGTTCCCGCTGCCCGCTCATCCGAATAGCGGTCGTCCCTACGATTCCAAAGTGAAATGATGAACCCGGTCAATTCTTCATCTGTCATGTCGGAACGGAGCAAAGACTTCAAGTCATGTCCCTTTCCATTAAACAGGCATGTATATAAACTTCCATTAGCAGAAAGACGTGCACGTGTACAACTTGAACAAAAAGACTCGGAAACCGAGGTTATGAAGCCCACTTCTGCAGTAGTGCCCTTATAACGGAAGCGTTTTGCCACCTCTCCAAAATAATCTTCTTCAACCGGTTCAAGATCGAATTCGGTTTGGAGCATCGCTAACAGTTCTTTTTTCGTAATGACATTCTTCAACTGCCAGCCGTTTGTATGCCCGACATCCATAAATTCTATATAGCGTAATTGAATGCCCTCATCTTTACAAAATCGGGCCATCGGCAGAATTTGAGATTCATTGGTCTCTTTTTTCACGACCATATTCACTTTAACGCCAAGCCCTGCTTCTTTGGCTGCAGCTATGCCTTCAATAACAGGCTTTATACCGATATCCCTGCCGTTCATCTTCTTGAAAAGTTCATCATCGAGGCTGTCTAAGCTGATATTCACCCTCTGCAAACCAGCTGCCCTCAAATTCGCGGCATGTTTTTTCAAGAAGACCCCATTCGTAGTTAATCCAATATCTTCAATACCATCAATTTTAACGAGATTTGAAATCAGAGTGGTAAGATCTCTCCGGAGTAATGGTTCCCCGCCTGTCAACCTTAGTTTTTTAACCCCTAAGCTTGCAAATATTTCAGAAAGCCTTACAATTTCCTCATAAGATAGTAGCTCACTTTTTGGCAGGAACTGAAAATTTTCATGAAAAATTTCAGCAGGCATGCAATACTGGCAGCGAAAGTTACAGCGATCTATGACTGAAATCCTTAAATCCCTAAGTGGCCTGCCCAATGAATCCTTAATATGACTGTTCAATTAATCACTCCTAGCCAAAAGTATTAGAAAAAAACCAGACCATAAAAAGTGGCTCCATTGAATGGATTCACCGTTTTTTGACTGGCTTTACATTTCTATTACAGAGTTATTATTTGATTCCTAATGCAATTTTAGCATATCTGGACATTTTGTCTTTAGTCCATGGCGGACTCCAGACAATCTTCACATCCGTTTCCTTGACCTCAGGGATATCTTCCAGAACCAATTTAACTTGATCGACGATCGTCCCAGCCATCGGACAGCCCATTGCTGTCAATGTCATCGTCACCGTAGTCAGACCTTCCTCATCCATATCAACATCATATACCAAACCTAAATTAACGATATCTATACCAAGCTCAGGGTCTATGACCTGCTCCAAAGCTCCAAAAATAATGTCTTTTGTATCTTGATCCACTTCGATCACTCCTTTTATGGAAAATCTCTTCATTTAAAATTGTCGGTTTCATCATTATGTCCATTTTAGACTTTATATTATGTCCGTATTAGCATCATAACAGATTTTGAATGAGTACTTAAGCATTTTGCACAGTTGACAGTAAATGTTTCGCGAACCAGTCTGCCGTCATAAGCACGCCTTCTCTACTGACCTTATGTCCAGCCTTAGGGTCAAGGATAAAATTAATTTTTTCATCTGCCTCATTATACCCTGCTTTGACCCCTTCATAAAAACGATATGCATGATGATAAGGCACAACCGGATCTTTGGCACCATGCCAAAAAAGAAGCGGACGGTTGGAAAGCTTATCCTGATTAAGACTCAAATCAAATGGCTTGAGCTGTTCAATCACCTTGGCAACTTCCTCATCAGTAGCTGGGAATTTAACTTTCCTTTTCTTAATTTCCGCCATTTGGAGCTCTGCATACTCGACATATGATGGGTTTCCCATTAAACTGACTCCGGCGGATATCCATTCATAAGCAGCCAGGGCCCCATTAGTCACTATTCCCCCCATAGAGGTACCTGCTACGCCAATTCTGTCGGGATCAATTAATTTCCGGGATAATAAATCATCCTTCAACAAAGATAAATCCTGGATTGTCTGTAAAACCATTTCCCAAAAACGGGGCATCATTTGAGAATCACTTAAACCAGCTTCCCTTTCCCCATGATGAATCACATCGGGAAGAAGCACACGAAACCCCTTTTCAGCCAATAAATAAGCATAGTGAAGATTGTGTTCTTTCGCACTTTGAAAACCATGTATAAAAATAATAAGCGGCAACTCCTGATTGAAAGTGGTTTCTTCACCTAGATGCAATACAGGAATATGTCCAATATGTTCTTTTTCAATTATTATCAAGTTAACCCCTCCGAATAAATTTGTTCCTGTCTTTTCAATACCCTTCTCAAAAAGGCATCGGCATTCATCATTCCATTCCTTTAAACCTGAGCATCGCTTTAATTATCATAATCCTGGATATAGTAATATCATACATGAATGCATAAAGAATGAAAAAGATTTACATTTACTTTAAAATAGGCTTAACAATATTTGCATATAATGAAATCAAAAAGAACAGAAGGTGTGTACATGGCTGAGAAACATTTAATCGTATTGGATCTTGATGGTACTTTACTCACAGATAACAAAACAATTTCTTCAAGAACTAAAAAAACACTCCTAAAACTAAAAGAAGATGGACACGAAGTTATGATCGCTACCGGTCGTCCCTTTCGCTCAAGTGAACTTTATTACCGGGAATTAGGGTTGACTACACCAATCGTTAATTTCAATGGCGCTTTCGTTCATCACCCATTACATACAAGCTGGGGGGTATACCACTCTCCACTGGATATTAGCGTTGCGAAAGATATTGTTGAAGCGTGTGATCAGTTTAAATATCACAACATCATCGCAGAAGTCCGGGATGATGTTTATGTCCATTATCATGATGAAAAGTTGATGAACATGTTCAATGTAGGAAATCCGAACATGAAGACGGGTGACCTGCGCAATTACCTTCAGGATTCCCCAACTTCGATGCTTATTCACACAGATAGTGAATTCGTAGGACAGATTCGCCAACATTTATCCGATGTCCATGCAGAATTGGTCGATCATCGCCGTTGGGCAGAGCCTTTTCATATCATCGAAATCATAAAGAGCGGGTTAAGTAAAGCCGTAGGTTTAAAACGTGTATCCAACTATCTAGAAATTCCTCAAAACAGGATAATCGCTTTCGGTGATGAAGATAATGATTTGGAAATGCTCGATTACGCGGGAACCGGGGTGGCCATGGGAAATGCGATCTCACCAGTAAAAACGGTAGCAAATACGACTACATTGACGAATGAAGAAGATGGAATAGCGGTCTTCCTCGAAGAAAAATTCAATATAAAAGCCTAATACGTCATTTTTTACCTTCATAATATATCTCTTTCAAGCCAAACTAATATGGACAACAGCTTCCATTCAGTTGTCGACAACGCTCAGAATCGGAGGAGATAAGAATGGGTAAAAGCAGTAAATCTAAACGATTTGTACAGCAAGGCAAAGAAAGTGTTGCCAGGCATGCCGAAAAAATCCCTTATCACACTACGTTTGAAGAGGCTGAAAAAGACAGGTTAAGAATTATGTCAGAACAAAGCTATGGTGGCTTCTAATGGCAAACAATCTATTCCAGAAGGCAAGGGAATTTGTTGAAGAAGCTCTCCACTCTGAGCATGACGGTGACCAGCATAAGACAGAGGAAATCGCTAAAAATGCTCTCCCCTCTGAGCATGACGGTGACCAGCGCAAGACAGAGGAAATCGCTAAAAACGCTCTTTCATCAGCCTTTGCCAATACGACCGAGGCCGAAAAAGAACAACTGCGAGAACTCCAGGAAGAGCTGGAAAACCACTCTAAATAACTTGAAAGCCTCCAGGATTCCTGGAGGCTTTCGCTTTGTTTTCATCAATTGTTATTTCGTGCCTTACCGCCTTTTTCACCGATTTCTTTATAAAAGGCTTTACCATGGGAATCAGCAGTGGCTTCTCCGCCCTTTTGTCCAATTTCTTGATAAAATTCCTTATCATGATTATCCGATGTGGCTTCTCCGCCTTTTTGCCCAATTTCCCGGTAAAAATCCTTGTCGTGATTTTTAGATGTGGCCTCCCCGCCTTTACGCCCTGCTTCCTGCCTGCTCATTTTTTCGTCGTTAGCCATTTTTATCACTCCTTCATAAGATTTTAAATTGGCGCTACAATATGAGAATTAGCCGTTTTTTACAAGCAATAAACTTAAAACGCCGAAATACTACCTTTTGTAATAGAAGTGTAATGGCCTTAATTTTTTGTTAACATCATTCCCTGCGGAAAGTTCCAACAATGCCTGAAGTTTCTATGATGTTTGTGAAAGCATGAGGATCCACTTCCTTGATGATCCGTTCAAGGTCATACAGTTCATACCTTGTAATGACAATCAATAACATTTCCTTATTTTCGTTGGTGAACGCCCCTTTTGCAGGAACCCTTGTAATTCCGCGAACTAACTGAGCATGGATTGCCTGTTTAAGTTCTTCACTTTTCTTTGTAATGATCATGGCCGTAAGCTTTTCATGTCGCGTATGTATCGCGTCAACAACACGGGTCGATGTGTAAAGGGTAACAAGTGTGTACAAAGCCTTTTCCGGTCCATAAACAGCACCTGCCGTTACAATGATCACGCCATTCAGCAGAAATAAATAAGTTCCCACAGGTTTATCTTTCTTCCGTGATAGAAGCATAGCGATAATATCCATTCCACCAGTCGATGCACCGTATTTCAAGGTGATCCCAACACCTACTGCAGCTATGACTCCGCCAAACACCGCATTCAATAATATGTCAGGTGACCAGCGTGTAATCGGAATGATTTCCATAAAGAAGGACATCAAGACAACGCTGAGGAAACTATAAAAAGTAAAAGACTTTCCAACCTTTCGCCAAGCAATGATCGTTACTGGAATGTTCAATAAAAGCAGTAGAATACCTGTCGATACATTAAAAGGAGCAAAAGAACCAATCATCCTCGATAAAAGCTGGGCCACTCCTGTAAAGCCGCTTGCATATACGTTTGCCGGTATTAGAAAAAAGTTCATTGCGATGGCATTCAGTAATGCTCCGACCACAACTATGATAATCTTCTTCATTTCACCACTGTACATCCTAAAAACCTCCATTTCACCCTTATTCTATTATCTTTTTACCCTTAATTATTTATTCTATTTACGTAGAGATTGAATTTTTACCGTTACGTGCTACACTAAAAAGTAGAGTGACCACTCATTTTCTAAAAATTGTAAAAAGAAAGCAGGTGTATTATGGCTATCACAATTCTTGCAGATAGTGCATGTGATTTGCCGTTGTCTTTCTATAAGGAAAACAATGTTTCATTAATCCCTTTACAAGTCCATCTTGACGGGGAAAATTACGAAGATTTACTTACCATAAATTCTCACGAAGTCTATCAGGCGATGCTGGAGGGAAAAGCCCCGAAAACATCGCAAGCTTCCCCAGAATACTTTATAGAACTTTTCACACAGTTTGCCAAGGAGAAAAAACAAGGGATTTATATAGCCTTTTCCTCTGAGTTATCAGGAACATATCAAACGGCAGTGATGATTCTTAATCAGGTGAAGGAAGAGTACCCTGACCTTGACATTGAAATCGTCAATACGAAATGCGCTTCGATGGGCGTCGGTTTAATTGTAAAGAAAGCAGCCGATCTTGCAGCAAACGGTGCCACTAAAGAAGAAATCCTAGCTGATATCGAATTCCAAACCCGGCATATGGAACATTTATTCACTGTAGATAACCTTGAATATTTGGCCCGCGGCGGCCGCATCTCCAAGACATCTGCCCTTGTAGGCGGTTTATTAAACATTAAACCGTTATTGCATGTTGAAGATGGGAAGCTTGTTCCGCTTGAAAAGATACGCGGCAAAAAGAAATTGATTAAACGTGTAATCGAATTAATGCACGAAAGAGGCAAAAATTTAACAACCCAAACGATTGCCATCAGTCATGGTGATGATGAAGCAACGGCCCTGGAATGGAAGGAAGCCATTCAAAATGAATTCGGGACAACCGATTTCATGATCCATACAATTGGCTCCGTCATCGGTGCACATGCCGGTCCTGGTACAATTGCCCTCTTCTTCTTAAACGATACCCCTGAGAAATCATAAACATACATACTCCCTTCCATAATTGTGAACAATATATATTGATCAGATAATGGAAGGGAGTTTTCACTATGTCCAAAACAACCGATGACAATAAAAGGCCAAAAGATAACCAAGCGAGAAATGCTGAAAAAAATATCGCATATCAGGAAAACCTGGCTGCAGGTAAGCACTCCTATTCGAAGAAAACGGACCATAAATGAAGCGCGGGGCTTGTCCCCTCGCTTTTTTTATATGGTTTATATAGTTGTCTTCCTATCACACTTTCTCTATAATAAAGGAAATAAACCCTGCTGGAGGTAAGTGATGGCAAAGGAAAATTCATTTGATATTGTTTCGAAAGTAGACTTTTCAGAGGTAACGAATGCAGTTACCATGGCTATGAAGGAAATACAAACACGCTATGATTTTAAAGGGAGCATAAGCAGCATCACCATTGAAAAAGAAGATCTGGTTTTAGTATCCGACGATGAATATAAGCTCGAACAGCTGAAGGATGTTCTCATTAGTAAACTCATTAAACGTGACGTACCAGTCAAGAACCTGGACTATGGCAAATTAGAAGGTGCTTCTGGTGGAACCGTTCGCCAACGGGCTAAGTTAATTCAAGGCATCGATAAGGAACAAGCAAAAAAAATCAATACCATCATTAAAAATAGCGGTCTTAAAGTGAAAAGCCAAATCCAGGATGATCAAATCCGTGTTACCGGTAAGAACCGGGATGATTTGCAAGGGATCATTTCCGCAATCCGGGGCGCTGATCTGTCCATTGATGTACAATTCTTAAATTACCGCTAAGTATGAAGGCCTCACCTGCTTTAGGTGGGGTCTTTTTTTATTAAAACTGCCTCTATCAACGGTCAAATCCCAATTTTCTTCAAATGAATCGCCATCATAGAACATGGAAAGACTAGTCATGTTCCCTTCAGTTAAAACATTAAACAAGATTTATTTTGGTCAATTTTTCCATGTTTCCTTTTTTCAAAAAAAAGGAATAGAAAAAGCGTAGATAAATTAAACAGGAGGCGTTTTAATCTTGACTACTCAAAACCAAAATCAGAACAAGCAAGGATTTCCACCTCAACATCAACAGCATCAACCTGGATTGGAAACAAAAATGGAACCGAACCCAGATTCCGTTAAAGCTGCCTATAAAGGAAGCGGCAAACTAAAAGGTAAAACGGCAATCATAACAGGTGGAGACAGCGGAATCGGTAAATCGGTTGCCATTTATTACGCTAAAGAAGGAGCAAATGTGACAGTTGCATACTTGGATGAACACGAGGATGCCAAAGCTACGAAAGAATTGATCGAAAAAGAAGGTCAGAAATGTTTACTCATTTCCGGAGATATCGGTGATGAAGCCTTCTGCCAGGATGTCGTCAAAAAAACTGTTGATGAATTTGGCGGTTTGGACATTCTAGTCAACAACGCCGGAGAACAGCATGTGCAGACAAGTATCCTTGATATTTCAGCTGAACAATTGGAAAAAACGTTCCGCACGAATATTTTCTCGATGTTCCACTTAACTAAAGCTGCATTGAAGCACCTTAAAAAAGGAAGCAGCATCATTAATACAACCTCAATCACAGCCTATCAAGGCAACCCAAAACTAATCGATTACTCTTCAACAAAAGGTGCAATACTGGCATTTACAAGAGCCCTGTCGAACTCCATTTCAAAAGATGGCATCAGAGTGAACGGTGTTGCGCCAGGTCCGATCTGGACACCGCTGATTCCTGCCTCATTCGGTGAAGAGGATGTTGCCAAATTCGGACAGGATACTCCAATGGGCCGTGCGGGGCAGCCAGAGGAATTAGCACCAGCCTATGTATATTTGGCAAGTGATGATTCATCCTATGTCAGCGGACAAGTCATCCATGTAAACGGCGGGACCGTTGTAAACGGATAAGGCCTTACCTTTTCAAAAGCAGTGGACTTCACAAATCCACTGCTTTTACTCTTTCAAGCAGGATATTTCCGGTTAACGCGGAATATATGAATGGGAAGGAGTGGAGTCATTTTTGAAAAAAATTGTAGATCCATACTTCACCGTTCAGGAATTGGACTCAGAAACGTTTGCAATCAGTGAATATGGTCATTGGGAGAAAGTTCATTCCTTTTTATTACTTGGGGAGACCCGAGCTGCGTTAATCGACACAGGGTTAGGCATCTGTTCTATTAAGCGGATTACAGACCAGCTTACCAATCTTCCAATTATCGTCCTGACAACACACGTTCATGCGGATCATATTGGCGGTCATGGGGATTATGATACAATTTATGTTCATGGTGATGATGCCAATTGGCTGATCAACGGCATTGAAGGTTTGTCCCTGGAACAAATAAGAAAGAACATGGCCCGGGATATCACTGTAACCATACCCGAATCATTCGACCCTTTTACATACAAGCCATACCAGGGGTACCCTGATAGTCTCTTATCGGATGGTGACACGATCGATCTTGGGAACCGCAGTTTAAGCATTTATCACACACCTGGGCATTCACCTGGCCACATTTCAATTTTGGATAATGAAACAGGTTATTTATTCACTGGCGACCTGCTTTATTCAGATACTCCAGTTTATGCATTTTATCCCTCGACAAGCCCTGAAGACCTTGTGAATTCGTTAGAAAAAATCGCAAAGATCGAGGCAGTCTCCAAAATCTATGGCGGACACAACCAACTCGGCCTCGAACCAAGGATCCTTGATGAAGTCCTTGCAGCCATTCAATATCTTAAAGAGAATAATTTAGTCAGACACGGAACGGGTGTACATGCATTCAAAAGTTTCAGCGTACATTTCTAGCAAAAAAAGGCATTGCTTATACGCAATGCCCTTTCCGTTCAATAAGTCATGGCCATTGCACCTTGCTTGATTGATCTGCAGGAATGCCTTTCAACGAAATGATGTGGAATGATGGTCCCAGCAGGAGTATCTCCAGTCTGCAGCATGTGAATGATGCCCTTAGCGGCCTGATATCCCAAATCAAAAATGTTAATATCTACGGAAGTCAAGGCTGGTAATGACAGTTCAGAGAAAACAACGTTATTGAAGCTGACGATTGACATTTCTTCAGGAGTGCGCACGCCCATCTCGCGAAGTGAATGCACGATTCCAAGTGCCATAAGATCATCACTGACCACCAATGCGGTTGGTGGTTCATCGATGGATAGTAACCTTTTTGCAGCTGCTTGTCCCCCTTCATGCAAAAAATCTTCATGCAGGGTATATTCCCTCCTTCGATCGATTCCAGCCCTCTTCAATGCCCGTTCATATCCTGACAAGCGATCAAGGGTCATCACGAGGGTTACATCACCTCCGATGAATCCAATCCTGTCATGTCCTAGCTGTATGAGGTAATCCGTTGCCTGTTCGGCAGCCAAGACATTATCATTATCAACATATGTTATCTCTTCGATAAAATCAAAGGGTTTCCCAATGATCACAAATGGAAAAGCCCTTGCTCTCAAATAGGTCAGAATGTGATCGTTCATCCTTGAATACATCAGGATTATTCCATCCACCATCCCCCCCTGCACCATATTCACTACTCCTTCGTAGATTTCATCTTCTGTTTTTCCCGTGCTTAGCAACAGGGAATAATGGTTTTCCTGAGCTCCCTCACTTAGACCCTGGAGAATCGTCGAAAAAAATGGATTTTGATAATAATCATTTGACGAACTGGGCATTACCAAGCCAATGATCCTGGTCGATTGATTGGCAAGACTGCGTGCAATGAAGTTTGGATGGTATCCTAATTTACTCATCGCCTTACGTACCCGTACCTTTGTTTTTTCACTTATTCGAGGATTGTTAGCAATCACTCGAGAAACTGTTGAAGGAGCAACATTCGCTAGCTGTGCCACATCTTTTATTGTGATGGCCATGCATTTCCCCTCTCCTCTCTTAGCCTTTATTGACTTCATTTAAAAAAAGGTGAATACCAATAAACACTTCTCTAATATTTGTTTTATATTTATACATTTTGTATGTATTCATAATACACTCAGTTCAATAGTTATATCCATACTTTTTTTAATGTTTGTTCAATTTTTCAGAAAATACTCACTTTTCCGTTTTTTTCATCTCTGTATTAAAAATTCAAAAAGAAGCTGATGTATGATCAGCTTCTAAAAAAACGATAGGTCTATTGGGAATTAAGAAGTCAGACGACTAACTACATAGGTTTTAAGCTAATTTCCAATCAAGACCATAAAAGTGATTTACAAATTAATAACGATAAACCCTCGTTTCATATGGACGTAAATCAATAATGGACACCTTAGGACAATCCTCATAATTTGCTAACAAAAGCTCCATTTCCCCCCAATAAGAAAGGTCAATTTGGTGGTGATTCATACTAAAGTTACATACTACCATCACTGAATTATCATTCATATTTCTTGTATAAATATAAAGTTCAGGGTGATCTTCCCATAATAACTCATATTCCCCATAAACAAGGGCCTGATGTTTCTTTCGAAGTTCAATCATCTTTTTATAAAAATGATAAATGGATGAAGGGTCATTTTTCTGCTGTTCTACATTAATGGCGCGATAATTGGGATTAACCCTCATCCAAGGTGTTCCGTGCGTGAATCCGCCATTTTCAATATCATTCCATTGCATCGGTGTTCGTGAATTATCACGGCCGCTATGCCATATAATGTTCATGATTTCATCATGCGGACGACCTTTGGAGGTCTCTATCCGGTAAAAGTTTTTCATTCCTACATCATCATAATCATCAATCGAATCAAATTGGACATTCGTCATGCCAATTTCCTGACCTTGATAAATAAAAGGTGTGCCTTGCATGAAAAAGTAAAGAGCCCCAATCATTTTTGCGCTTTCCAACCAGTATTGATGATCATTTCCCCAGGTGGATACACTTCTGGGCTGATCATGATTTTCAAAAAACAAAGCATTCCATCCTTTGTTTTTCAGCCCCTTTTGCCATTTGGTCATTGTGCGCTTTAACCCCTGAACATCAACATCGTGATTCTGTCCCCTATTCCAAAGTCCAAGATGTTCAAATTGAAATATCATATTGAACTTCCCATTCGATTCCCCGACCCATTCCTCCGCCTGCTCAATCCTGACGCCATTGGCCTCACCAACCGTCATGATATCATACTTAGAGAAAGTCTCTTCTTTCAACTCCTGAAGGTAATCCAGAATCCCGTCCTGATTGGTGTGCATTTCAAACGCAGGTACATACTGATGCCAATAAGGATTGGGCATATCCGGAAGGCCTTCACGCTTATGAATATGCGTGATTGCATCAATCCGGAAGCCATCGATTCCCTTATCGAGCCACCAATTGACCATTTCATATAATGCCTGTCGCACATCAGTATTTTTCCAGTTTAAGTCGGGCTGCTTTTCGGCAAATAAATGTAAATAGTATTGATTGGTCCTTTCATCGAATTTCCAGGCACTTCCGGAAAAGATGCTTTCCCAATTATTAGGCTCACGACCGTCCTGCCCATCCCTCCATATATACCAATCCCGTTTCGGATTATCGCGGGACGAACGTGACTCTACGAACCAGGGGTGCTCATCACTTGTATGATTCAAAACAAGATCGAGTATCACCTTCATCCCACGTCCGTGAACATCTTTCAATAATAGATCAATATCTTCGATTGAACCGAATTCATCGGAAACTGCTTGATAATCACTAATATCATAGCCATTATCCGCATTGGGCGATTTATAAAACGGGCAAATCCAAATAACATCTATCCCTAATTCCTGCAGATAGTCAAGCTTTGAAATCAAACCCTTTATATCTCCGACTCCATCACCATTACTATCCATGAAACTACGCGGGTATATTTGATAGCAAACCGCTTCTTTCCACCAGGTCTTATTCATGCTGTAACCTCCCGATCCTGTTTTCCACAAAGCCTTAGGGACAATGTTTGGCGGCTACCGACAATCGAGAGGCATATGATTATTTTGGTTGGTTCCGTTTTGAACGCTTAATAACCAAAGCAATGAATATACCAAAAATAAGAAGAACTAATCCTATAACTAACAGGTAAGGAATATTAATAATCGACTTCGGTGACAGTGTGTAAACTTCTGTCGTCTCCCTGTCGATTACGATAGAGTAACTGTTGTCCTTACTGCGGACCAGATCCCCATTCAGCATACCTCTCAACTCTTTATTACTTTCAAGTTCCTTATCAGTAAGGTTTATCGTTTGAGTTTCAGTCGTATTGTTCATGGCGACGACAATCGTTTCATCACCATAAACACGCTTGAATACCGAAGCTCCACCTTTTTCATATAAAAGCTCCATATCCCCTTTTACCAATGCCGGGTACATGTCTCTGAGATCAGAAAGCTTTGTTATATATTCCACCAATTCCTGTTCTGTCTTAAAATTCATCAACTTATGATTATCCGGGGCAATATCGCCATTTAAGGCAATTTCCGATCCATAAAATACGATTGGCACCCCTGGCATCGTATATAGATAAGACAGCGCCATTCTCCATCTGGAACCTGGGTTTTCGTTATGATCGGCTGCATCCTTTGTAAAACGGGGCATTCCTTGAGTATCCATGAACAATGCCTGATGGGCATTGCCCCCTAATTCGCTTTTCGCAAACGCATTAAAAACAGGTTTCAATTCTTTATCGGGTGCAGCAAATGCTTCCCGTAGCTCAGCATTTTGTGGATAAGCCATAAAAGCATCGATACCCGTCTTCTTGTAGCTTGAAATCAAATCTGCATCACCTTGTACATCGCCAATTGTATAGAAATTTGATTTTTCAGATTTGACTGCATCCACAAATTCCTTCCAAAAATCTTTTGCTACGTATTGGACTTTATTTATACGGTATCCATCAATATCGGTTTCCGTTATCCACCATTTAGCAGCATCGAGCAAATATTCCCTTGTTTCCTCATTATCTTGATTCAAATCGGGAAGACCATCGACCCAGCCTGTTTCCAAATCCGTTTGGCTACCTTCCTTGGAAATCTTCTTTTCTTCATGGAACCAATCTTGTTTTTTTGGATCGGTCAGCCAGGTGGAGTCAGGGCCCACATTATTTGCTTGGAAATCAATGATCACTTTCATATCGCGTTTATGTGCCTCATTCACGAGTTTTTTAAACTCTTTCATTGTCCCATAGTGTTTATCCGTTTTATAAAAATCGGCCACCCAATCGCCATGATAGCCATTTTCATCATTAGCGAAAATCGGTGAAAGGATGATAGCGGTATAACCCATATCTTTTAAATAATTCAGCTTCTTCGTGACACCTTCGAAATCCCCACCATTAAACGTGGAAGGGTCATTCACGTTCGCATCTCCATTATTTTGAGTATTACCATCGAAAAATCTGTCGACCAATAATGAATATACGATTTCATCCTTCCAAGTTCGTTGTTCTTTTTCAGCTGCTCCTACTGGAATGGCGTAAAAAAGAAGCAACGGAATTAAAGCGAGTGATAACACTCTTTTTCTCATATCCGCTCTCCTCCTAGCTATCTCTTTACGCCTTTAAGATTAGCCTTTTGACCCCTTAACGTCAAATCCAATTTATAAAAAACTTTACACTAAAGGGACAAATTGGTGATACTGGTTATTGTTACTGAATTAGAAAAGGCAGAACACGATTAACGTTCTTTTTTTATCGTCTTAACCGCTTTATCCAAGGCCCTTTTTGGCTTAGCTTTTTGAGTGGTTATTACATCCATAGCTGAATTCATCGGTCCCCATACCTTATTCATCTCCGGAATATTCGGCACTGGTTCAGCGTTTTGTAATTGTATGCTTAAGGCTTGTGCCCTTTCATTTTCATTGATTGCGGCATTGTGTTTGATTGATTTATTAGGAGGGATTTCCCCTGTTAAATCATAACGCTGCATTGCATTATCATCATTTGTCAAATATTCAACTAACTTCGTAGACCAATAAGGATGTTTTGTGAATGCTGTTACATGCCAGCCTTTGATTTTCATTAACGTTTTCATTGGCTGTCCATTGGGCAATTCGGGCATGGGTGCAACACCTGTATCCTTTCGCTCGGTAAATGTGTTCCCGTCACTCATGAAAGAAGCCAATTTCCCTTGTATGAACAACTTCTCGATCGCTGCCTTGTCGCCTTTAGGGATCAAACCCGCCCTATACCATTTTTGGATGTATGCAGCCCCTTTTATAGCACCCTTATTATTCAAACCAATGTCAGATGGGTCTAGTTTTCCATTCTTATCTTTAAATATATAACCTCCCATTCCAGCCATTACCCCAAACGAATCATGGAAATCATTCCACTCGGCATAGTAACCATACACGTTACCTTTTTCTAATTTCTTCGCCATTTTATATAGGTCATTCATCGTCTCAGGAGCCTTAGCCATCAATTTTTTATTATAAATGAAAACGGAAGTGGTCATGGATTTTGGCAATCCAAATACCTTATCTTGATACATTTCTCCCCTAATTGAAGGTTCAATGAAGGCATTTAATACTTCATCATTCACCTTCACTTCCTGAATTAGGCCTTCCTTCACGATTTGCCCGACTTTTTCATGAGAAAAAGTTACGACATCCGGGGCATTTCCATTTCCAATTGGCCCATCACTACGAAGCCGCTCATACATTTCGGTAGCTATTTCTAGCTCTTCAAGCTCAACGTTTATTCCATATTCTTTTTCAAAAGCTTCAATCACCGGCTTTAGGGCCTCCGCTTTACCTTTTTCCTCCCAAATGATCAATTTTTCCGGCTTCGCTTCATCGCTGGCTTCTTCTTTTTTCTTCTTTTCTTTCACTACTTTATTTTCTAAATCTGAACTGGATCCGCACGCACTTACACTAACAATCAAAAATATGGACATGAACAAATGAAAAATCAGCTTCTTCACTTTCATTCTCCTTTTTAAAATGTTTATTCTATCATGTCCAAAAGCATCAAATAATACTGTTTTTCAGTTCAGTCATTCAAATTAAGCCCCTTAATGAAAGCGATGCCAAAGCTATTGTTATCATTATATGAACGGCTTTGGTTTTTACAACATTTTCCTCGACGTATTTATTTCCTTGTAGTGATGAACACTTTTTGTTATTTTTTAGTTAATAAGTGCTTCTTTCATTTGGAATTGGGTATATAACCATATTGAAAAAAAACTTAAACACGGCTTAGTAACTTAACTGCATAGACCCCCATAAACAGCCTGAAGATCCCTTTTTCATATTCACATCCTCAAATACTTATAGAACTGGAGTGATTTTAAATGGAATTTTCATCCATACACCATAGACCTAATGACAATTACAGCTATCCCATCAACACTGAAACCCTACATATCCGCCTACGTACGAAAAAAACAGATATCTCCTCAGTTGGATTGATTTTTGGGGATCCATACATTTCTGATAATGGGCAATGGCAGTACGAAGAACTTCCAATGAGTTTGTCAGGCAGCGATAACCGTTATGATTATTGGCATATTTATGTGAAGCCTCCCTACCGAAGAATTCGATATGGGTTCAAGGTATCCTCAGAAGATGAAAGTGCCATTTATACGGAAAAGGGCTTCTTTAAAGAACCCCCCCGAGATCCAGGAAGCTATTTCGCGATTCCCTATCTACATCAAAATGAAGTTTTCGGGGCACCGGAATGGGTAAAAGATACAACTTGGTACCAAATTTTCCCTGAACGCTTCGCGAACGGAAACCCCGACAACGATCCGGAAGGTGTGAAACCTTGGGGAAGTGAAGATCCGGCCGTGGATAATTTTTTTGGCGGGGACTTCGAAGGAATCATTGAGCATTTGGATTACCTAGAGAATCTCGGCATCAATGGAATTTATTTCACGCCAATCTTCCATGCCTACTCCAATCATAAATACGATACGATTGATTATCGGAGTATCGATCCGCAATTCGGGACGAAGGAAACATTGAAAACACTAATAACCGAATGCCACAAAAGGAATATACGGGTCATGCTGGATGCCGTTTTTAACCATAGCGGCTACTATTTCCCCCCTTTTCAGGATTTACTAGAAAAAGGAGAGAAATCGAAATATAAGGACTGGTTCCACCCACACAGCTTCCCTCTTAAGGGAGGGGAAAGGCCCAATTATGAAACATTCGGTTTTTTTGAATCGATGCCAAAATTGAATACGGCGAATCCGGAGGTGAAAGAATATCTGCTCGAAGTCTCGGCCTATTGGATCAAGGAGTTCGATATAGACGCCTGGCGGCTCGATGTGGCAAATGAGGTCGATCAGCCATTCTGGCGTGAATTTCGAACAACGGTGAAAAATATAAAGCCTGACCTTTATATTCTTGGGGAAATTTGGCATGACTCGATGCCATGGCTTCGCGGCGATCAATTCGATGCGGTCATGAATTACCCTTTTACCAACCAAGTTTTTCGCTTGGTCGCTTCTCAAACCATCAATGCACGCGAGTTCACAGAAGAAATGACAGCCATCTATCACAGTTATCCCACCAATGTCTTTGACGTAACATTCAATCTTCTTGGAAGCCATGATACACCGCGGATTTTCACGGATTGCGGGGAAGATCTAGCTCGAACCAAGCTCATCCACGCAATCCTGCTGACATTCAATGGCAGCCCTTGTATATACTATGGAGATGAAATCGGCTTAACCGGAGGCATGGATCCAGGGTGCCGAAAATGCATGGTCTGGGAAGAAGAAAAACAAAATACCGAGCTTTTCAATGAAATTAAGGCATTGATCCTATTGCGAAAAGAAGAACGATTACTTGCCAATGACGGAAAGTTCAAATTCCTTGATACAGCCGGAAACGAAAATATCGTGGCCTACCAAAAGTATAATGGAAAACGGTCTGTCGTGATCCTCATCAATCCGACGGATGTCCAGCAATCCTTTACCCTCCCTTTTGATTTGAAAGGACGTACACTAACGGATTTAAGAACAAAAGAAACCACACAGGAAGGTAAATTTGAATTGGGTGGTTATCAATATAAAATTCTCGCATTCAATCATTGAGGCAATGAAACGGGGCAATGAAAATCATCCGCCCCGTTTTTTTCAATCGATTATTTGGATGTCATATTCTTTGAACCATACATGGGTTTGTGCCAAGTGAGCGAGCAACTGTGGACCTGACATCAATTGCCCGAACCACGGCACTTTAAAAGCGGCACCCTTGGAATCTACTATATCGGTTAGCTTCTGTTTATCGAAAAACTCATGCAGGACCGAATTTTTATCCGTCAGTAAGTCTTTCAGCCATGCCTGCACACGGTCTGTATATATAGGGTTATGGGTTTTTGGATAAGGACTTTTTTTTCGATACAATACTTCAACCGGTAATAGCCCCTCCAACGCCTTCCTTAGAATACCCTTTTCACGGTTGCCTTCCATTTTCATTTCCCAAGGAATGTTCCATGCATATTCAACAAGACGATGATCGGCAAATGGCACGCGCACCTCTAGACTTGCACCCATACTCATCCGGTCCTTCCGGTCAAGGAGCGTCGTCATGAACCATAATAAATTCACATAGAAAAGCTCTCTCCGCTTTGCTGCTACACCGTTTTCCCCTTCCAATTTAGGCGTTTCGGCAAGGGTGGTCAAATAAGCTTCCTGCGCATATTCTTCTAGCTTCAATTTCTCACGCCATCCCGTTTTCAATAAAGATACCCGCTCGCCTGTCGATCTCATCCATGGAAAACCAGCACGATTCAAATCATCCTCACGATGAAACCAAGGGTAGCCTCCAAAAATTTCGTCCGCACATTCGCCGGACAGCCCTACCACAAAATCCCGCTTGATTTCCTTACAAAACCAAAGTAAAGAAGAATCGACATCCGCCATACCTGGGAGGTCCCTTACAAGGACAGCTTCTGTTAAATAATCCGTCAACTGCTCTTGAGTGATGATCGATGAATGGTGAACCGTGTTAAAACTATCCGACATCTTTTTAATCCAATACCCATCGGAGTTAGGCTGAAAATCATTTGCCTTAAAATAGCGCTCATTATCCTCATAATCAATGGAATACGTATGAAGCTGGCCTTTCCCTTCTTTTTGATAGGCATTTGCAGCAATGGCCGTTATCGCGCTTGAGTCAAGCCCCCCTGATAAGAAGGTACAAAGTGGAACATCTGATACAAGTTGCCGTGTCACTGCATCTTCGACAAGGAAGCGAACCTTCTCGGCCGTCTCATCAAGCGTATCCCGATGTTCTTCGCTTTTCACATTCCAATATCTCCAAATCCGGAGGCCTTTCCTTGATAAGGTAAGCGCATGGGCAGGCCTTAATTCCTGGATATTATGAAATATGCCTGAACCTGGCTTTCGGGATGGACCAACACCAAAAACTTCAGACAACCCTTCGCGGTCAATCTCCGTTTTAACATCCGGATGGGCCAGAATCGCCTTAAGCTCCGATCCGAAAATGAACCCGCCGTCCCTTTCCGTATAAAAGAATGGTTTTACCCCCATGCGATCTCTTCCAACGAATAATTTTTGTTCCTTTTCATCCCAAATCGCAAACGCAAAAATCCCATTGAACAAGTCAATGCACTTTTCTTTCCATTCTATATAAGAAGTTAGCAAAACTTCTGTATCAGAATGACCGTTAAAGGAATATCCTTTTAATAATAGCTGTTTACGAATATCCTCGGTGTTATATAGCTCGCCATTATAACAAAGCGTATATCTGCCGTTTTCGTGATTTTTCGTCATCGGCTGTTTTCCGCCTTCCGCGTCGACAACCGTTAACCGTTTATGACCAAAGGCAACATGGGCTTCGCTCCAAACATTTTCTTCGTCTGGCCCCCGCTTTGCCAACGTTTTTGTCATGTTTTCCAGTGTTTTCGTTTTTGTCCGTAAATCTTTTTGAAAATGCACCCAGCCTGTTATCCCACACATTTTACACTTCATCCTTTCTATCCGGACTATCAAAAATATATTGGCTCCCTGTCTTAAAAAGATTTACAGTTCCTAAGTATCGATCAGCATCATTCCGTAGGACCCCTGCCCACAACGCCTGGCGTTGTTAATGAATTGTTGAGCAAAGAATCCCGTGTTTAAACATAGCCTATGCAAAGACGGAAAGATGGTTATTTGTCCATAATATTTTAAAATATACAGTTATATTTTCATTGGATTTTGACTAAAAAGTAGGTGAGGATTCCACTATTGGAGGTATATGTATGAGTCAGCAACAACGAACCAAGTTAATGAACAGGCAAACAAGAGCTTTTACCGAAGGAACAGTGGAAAATATCAATCAACAATGGATTTTTTTCGATGATGAAACAGATGAGGCCTGCTCCATTGAAGACCACGTTGATAGCATCATTGAAGTGTACAGGGGTGGGCGCTGGCAGCAAGGAGTAGTTGAAAAAGAGGGAAAAATCCTGCTTCACCGGGAAATCACCTTCTTAAGGGAAAATGAGCCCATTCGGATACGCAAAAAACTGCTCTACTCTTTTGAACGTTTATTGGAAGAATTGAACGACGATTCCTTTTTCCAATTTGTAACGACATTGAATTCACTTGATTTTTCTATTTATGATTGTATATATAGCTATAACCAGCTCACTTTTTTAAGGGCCGTCCCTAACCAGTCCGGCGTGAATTTCTTCACCTTTGATAACGAGAGCCAAATATGTCTCGTTCAGCACCATTTTTCTTATGGGAAAAAGGATCACGATCGTTTTGAATTCACCCTGAACACGGGTAAAAGGATCATCATTGAGAAAGTGAATTCACAATAACGGGTAAAAGAAAACGGGTAAATGAGATCTCCTCATTTACCCGTTTTAATTCTTTATTAAAAAAAGTCCATTCCTTGTGGCAGCGAAAGCCCTAAATAAAGGACGAATACAAGCGCTACGATGAACAATATCCACATGGCACTTGTGCTTTTTCCTTTTTTTGTACGTACCAACACCATTTCCATCGCCGCAATCACTATGATTCCAACAATCATTTTTACTGCGTAAGCACCAAAATCAGTGATCAGCATACCGCCAGTAAGGAAAATCAATAGATAGAACAACCGTGTTATCATATGTAGCATTTTTGCTTTCGGATTTCCACCTTTAAGCATCGAATATGTGACAAAGAAAAGAATGATTCCGATAACCCAAGCTGTAATATGCATATGTGTCATTTTTTTGCCCCCTCGTTCAGTTTCCATATCATCATATCATAGGCTTTTACAAAAAAACAAAACTAAGGATTCACCTGAATGGGTAAAATCAACAATTTAATGAACATCATTTACATTTCTTCTTAACTGGTCCCTACCTACGCATAACCGGCTTTTTACCATATGTAACAAAACGCCATATATATTCAACCGGTCCGTATTTAAACAGCCTCATCCACAATAAGGAAAGCAGGATTTGCAGGCAAAACAGGGCTATTAAGAAAACAAACCCCGTCGTATAAGAGACTGATCCATATAAACCAAGACCATATGAATAAAAAATGGCCGTACATACCATCGATTGGAACAAGTAATTGCTCATCGACATCCTTCCGATATATGAAAGCGGGTGTAAAAGGCGGGAAGCCCCTGCCTGCTCCGCCAAAAGCGCGATTGCCGTGATATAAAAAATCGTAAGTAACGGTCCTCCCAAATAATCCTGCACGAATATCGTACCAAAATGGTATACCGTCACATATGGCAGTATCTTAATTGACATGCCCAACAGCAAGCTTACAATCGATATCGCTTTCAATTGTCGTTTATATTGAGTTGGTTTTTGGAGAAAGCCTTGTTTTGCAACGCCTGCTCCAATTAAAAAAAACGGAAAAATCGATAAAAAAAGGATAATGGCATTATAAGGGTTGTTCACCATATACCAATCTAGTGCCCTTTGACTCATTATTTCCGTAAATGTACCAGATTGATAAACTTCCAAAGACTGCTTCATCATCGCAGAATCAGTTATAATTGCCATCCCTTCCCTATCAAAAATGCCCATTATAAGAAATAGCGAACCCAATATCGCAAAAGGCAGGACATAACAAATTGAGCCTAGCAGAATTAAATTCCTGCCTTTCATCTTATAAAAAAATAAAAAGGCAAACCCAAATACAGCATAATTAATGAGGATGTCCCCATGCCAGATGAAAAAAGCATGAATACACCCAAGTATCAGCAGGAAACTTAGCCTTTTCATATATAGTAAAGGAAATGAAATACCCTTTTCTTCACTCCTTACAGCTAGTATGATTGCCCCAAAACCGAACAGAAAGGCAAATAACGGATAAAAGCTGGCCTGTGCGATAATATCACTGAATCTGTACAAAATCCTGTCACATCCTCCAGACCACCGCTCGGCACCATCTATGTACAAGAGCGGAGAGTGGAAAGAAGGCATATTCACTAAAAAAATCCCTAAAATGGCTAATCCTCGTAAAATGTCGATACTTACGATCCGTTTACTTTCCTGCAATGGAACCATCGTGCCCTTCATAGGTACACCCTCTTTCATCCATACAGATTTAACATCATTTCTATAACTCCATTACAGCATCTTTAACCTTCGTGACCGCTTTTTGCTTTTTTATCAATATGACAAACAAGCTGCCCAATAAGCAAAAGATTCCTGCAAGGAAGAATGCCCATGTATAGGAGTTAAATATTTTGAAGATAAGCCCTCCACCGTACGCCGCCACTGCTGCACCCACCTGATGGGCCGCGAATATCCAACCGTATACAATCCCGCTTTTCTCCATGCCAAAGACTTGCCTTGAAATGCTTATGGTCGGAGGAACAGTGGCTATCCAATCCAAACCATAAAAAACGGAGAAGATGATCAATAGACCGATTGAGCCTTCATTAAGCGCAAAAGGAAGTAATACGAGGGAAGCACCCCTTAGAGCGTAATACCAAAACAACAGCCAACGGTTATCAAAACGATCTGATAACCACCCGGATACAGTCGTACCAATCAAATCAAAGATTCCCATGAAAGATAGCAGTGATGCTGCCGTCACGACCGGTAAACCAAAACTAATGCAGTAAGAAATGAAATGTGTGCCGATCAACCCGCTCGTTGAAAGTCCGCATATAAAAAAGCTTCCTGCCAATAACCAGAATTCCTTCACTCTCACTGCTTCAATCAACGACTGAAAAGCCATGGCGATGGGGTTCTTCTTTTGGACTGTAATAGCCCCATGACTTTCCTCTTCTAATCCATATGGAAGAGTGCCTACTTCCTTCGGATTGTTTTTCATGAATAAAAGGATGATTGCCAGCATGATCAAGCTAAGTACCAAAATTAATCCAATCGCCCATCTCCACGAGTAATTCTCAATGATGATGGCTAAAACCGGTAGTAAAATGAGCTGACCTGTGGCCGTACTTGCCGTTAGTATCCCGACCGCCAGCCCCCGCCTTTTCTCAAACCAACGATTTGCCACATATGGGCTCAATACCGTTAAAAACACTCCAGAACCCAATCCAATGATAATTCCCCAAATTAGAATGAGCTGCCACTCATGCTCCATGAAAAAAGTGAGGAAAATCCCTGCCAATAAAGTGGACATGGCCAATATCATCATTTTCTTCAATCCAAGCACTTCAATTAGAGCGGCCATGAATGGACCCGATAATCCATAAAGAAAAAGACTTATGGCGAAGGCTAAAGAAATGACGGACCGGTCCCATCCGAACTCATTTTCAAATGGTACGATGAATACTCCCGATGATGACCTAACTATTCCGGCTACAATGATCGAGAAGAATGTTATGATTAAAATAACCCAGCTATAATGAATACGTTTCAATGCTCTCCCCCACAATCCAAAACTATTAGAATAAACATGATGAAAAAGAAAAATTATAATAATTTGAAATATTTTATAATAGTAACACTTTATCATTAAACTGGAAGCTTTTTATCGAAACAAATTTCAATGCTCAGAATGATCATCATTTATCCACAATGGCATGAGTTAATATGGCTTATTTACGGATGGGAACATATCGCCCTATTAATCTTCATTTCATCAGGATCGATATCTTCATAGCTTAATATGAAACCCTTCGAACGGGCAAACAGAAAAAAAACGCTGATCATTTCTGAACAGCGTTTAGCGAGCATCAATTAACGAATCTGCCTGTTTTTCCCTTAGATTCCCAGTAATCATTACGGAGATGGATTTTTTGTATTTTCCCCGATGCCGTTTTAGGAAGCTCCCCCACGAACGACACACTGGTAACTGATTTGAAATGAGCTAATTTTTCCCGTGTAAAGGTCTTTATATCATCCTCCGTTAATTCCACACCCGGTTTTGGCACAATGAAGGCATGCGGCGTCTCTCCCCACTTTTCATGTGGAACGGCAATGACTGCCGCTTCAAGAATGTCCGGATGTTCGTAGAGTATTCCTTCCACTTCTATGGAAGAGATATTTTCTCCGCCACTAATGATTATATCCTTTTTGCGGTCAACGATATCAACATTACCATTTTCATCGATTGTGGCCATATCCCCAGTATGCAGCCATCCATTTATCAGTGTCTGGCTGGTCGCTTCTTCATTTTTCCAATAACCTAACATCACTCCATGACTGCGTACGATGAGCTCCCCGATATCCACGCCATCATGGGCAACTTCCTCACCATTGTCATGGATAACCTTTACCTCACTGCCTATGATGGGATATCCGGCTTTCGCCTTCATTCTGTATTTTTCTTTTTCCGAAAGATCATCGAATTCAGAACGAATCAGAGATATCAGACTAACCGGTGTTGATTCAGTCATTCCGTAAATTTGAATAAATTCCCAGCCCAACTCTTTTTCCACCCTTGTAACGAATGCAGGAGGCGGTGCGGAACCCGCAACAACGATTCGGATATCCTGCTCGATATTCGGAACATTCCGTTCATAATATTGAAACAGGGAATTCAGAACCGTTGGTGCCATATGCATTATGGAAACCTTATGCTTTTGCAGTGCATCAAATATCCTTTCTGGGCTGGTTTTCCTCAAACAAACTTGAGTGGCACCATTTGCCGTATAATAAAATGGGGCCCCCCACCCATTCACGTGGAACATCGGCAGTACATGCAAATATGTATCGCGGTCATTGACCCTGAAATGATGCATCGCACCTAGGGCATGTAAATAGTTGTTGCGGTGTGTCAGCATCACTCCTTTGGGATTTCCTGTGGTCCCGCTCGTATAAAGGAGGCTCGAAACATCATTTTCATCCACTGACTCCCGGTTAAAGCTCATGTTATCATAACGTTCCAACCAATGGTTGTAATCGGTTTCATTTATCTTTTCATCTTTATAATGTACGATTATGTGCTCCACTGTTTCAAGTTCATCCTTGACAGGTGAAATTAGATGATACAATTCCTGATCTACGAAAAGGACCTTTGACTCGCTATGGTTCAAAATGAATACATAATCAGCAGGCTTCAAGCGGATATTCAATGGAACGATTACGGCCCCAAGTTGAAATACCCCATAAAAACCTTCAAGCATTTCAACTGAGTTAGGTGCCAAATATGCCACCTTATCGCCCTTTTTGACTCCAAGATCCCTTAAACCGTTTGAAAGCTGGTTTACACGGCCGTTCAACTCTGAGTAGGTTAATACCTTGTCATCTCCAATTATGGCTTTCTTATTGCCATATAGTAAGGCTGCTCGATCTAAGAAATGCGATAATACTAACGGTACATTCATTTCCTCACCTCTTATTTTATTTGAAAATTCTGAATTAGTATTATATTACCATATCTGTTACCATTATTTCAATAATACCCACCATTGTTATATAACAATATATTGGATAGGCAGATGAATCACATCAATCATGAGTCAACATACAATACATTGAAACTCCCTTCAATGTTAGGCTCATGTCCTGAGATTCAAGGGGAAAACCAGAATGAAAAAAGGGTGATTTTCTTGCCGGCCATCGTAGGAATCGTTCAAGTCATCAACGTCGGTAGCAGTGGAATTGTCCATATTGGTGACGTCTTTAAAATTAGTCCATATTCCACTTCAAAAACGTTTGCAGGTGCTGGCTCGTTTAATACGGGTGAATCCATATCCCTTTATAATGCCTATAGCACCACAAATACAAATGATACAGATGGTGTTGATCAGCCACTGGTCTTAAATCTCTAATGTTTTTAAGAAAGGAGTCAGCATGATCTTCAATATTCACCAGACCATACAAATCAATATGATAAAAATTGAAAGCATCGCCAATTCATCCGTTTTTCAAATAGGAAGTGCAGGGGTTATTAAACCATATTCCACATTAGCCAATACCGGTGGATTCACCGAGCCTGCTCCCGAAATTGAAGCTGATGTAATCCCATTAACCAGTTTTGTCCCGTTCACACCTTCCTAGTTCATAGGCATTCACCTACCTCCAGCTTTTTCATATACTGTCTTATATGAAATTAACTTATTGTGAAGGCGGGGTGTTGAATCGTGAATCAGGATCTTTATTCATATTCCATACAAATGCAGCGTTTTCTTGAAGCCCAGGATAAACGGATCATGAAACTTGAACACGAACTCAAACGCCTGACAGATGAACTAGCCGAGCTGAAAAATAAACCGCCAATCCATGTTGATAAAATTGAATATAAATTCGATCAGTTAAAGGTCGAATCTCTAGATGGAACATTGAATATCGGTTTAAATCCAACTGATCTTAACAACATTGACGAATTTGCCGTAAACAACCAACCTGTCCAACCTGCCCCTAACCTATTTCCAGGCAGGGAGATCGTCGTCCAGGAAATTCACAACGATATACTTTCAGACTTGGAAAGTATGATTCACGATGCGGAAAACCAGCTAAAAATATCATTGGAACCCTCTTATCATGACTTCATTAAGCAGGACGTCGAACGCCAGCTGCATCAACGGATCAATATGTATTTCGATAATCTTTCGTACGCTGAACGTGCTCCGCAGCAAAGGGATAATATCAAGGAAAAGATCAGGGAAAAGGTGAAATCCGATATTCAAACCGCACTATTTCAATTCATTACCCATTCACAAGCCGAGACAGGAGGAAATTTAAATGGAGTTTAATGTAACCAATCATCAGCTTTGCGTAGGAGATATTAAAATTACCGGTGTAGCAAGCTCTGCTTTGTTTCTCATAGGGGATGTACAAACGGTCCAACTATCCTCAGCATTCGATACCCCGCCGGAATCCCTTATTATCGGGCCACTCGTGCCGCTTTCTCCGGGAGGATAAATAACAACATGTTTTCTAGAATATCAAAAGTAAAATCTTTATTATCCGACACGGTATCATTCAGCTCCACTCTGCAAATCGGGGATACTTCATATATAGACGGTAATTCCCAGGCTTTAGCGATCCAAAAGAGAAGTGAAACTTTCCAGTCAGTCGATATTCATTTCGAAGATTATGAAATTTTCAAGAGACCATTTTATATTCCGAGATTGACTGAACCAGTCATATCAAGTTTTTCAAATCCGAATCCCTTCATACGGGTCGGCAATATCAATATAATCGGGATATCAGCCTCATCTGTAGTTGGTGTGGGAAACGTAGGCCATGCACGTATGGAATCAAGAGTGAAACATATTCGGGAAGTTCCTAAAAAAATCGAAGAAGCGCCAGTCGTGGATTCAACCAACAACACTTAAATTTTAAAAGGAGGGGTTCATATGCCCGCCATTATCGGCCCAATTCAAATATTTAATGTCGCGGAAGGAAACCTGTTATTCGGTGATTGCGCCGTCATTTCCCCTAAGTCTTCCTCCAAATCGGTTTCCGGATCCGGTTCAGGGAACACAGCTGCAATCGTGTTTACGGCCAATGGCCTGAATGGAAGCAATGTCCTTGATATCAATGGGATCGATCAGCCCATTACAGGGAATAATTAGAAATAAAAAGCCTCCCAATTCCAGGGAGGCTTTTTATTTCGGCCTATTTTTCTAACATGTTAAATACTTGCTCAACATCTTTGTCTCCCCTGCCTGATAAATTAATGATCAGTATATCATCTCTTGTTAACTCTTTTGCAAGCTTCATGGCGTGTGCTAGAGCATGTGAGCTTTCGAGTGCTGGAATGATTCCCTCTGTTTTGGATAATACCTGAAAAGCCTCAAGAGCTTCTTCCCCTTTTACCGTCACATACTCCGCTCGTCCGCTATCTTTCAAAAAACTATGCTCGGGTCCCACGCTTGGGTAATCCAAACCGGCGGCTATGGAAAATGTCGGTTTTGGTTCCCCTTGTTCGTCCACTAACGTCAAACTTTTGAATCCGTGCAATACTGCCGGTACCCCTTGCGAAATACTTGGGGCTTCAATTGGCTCTACACCAATTAAGCGGACATTTTCTTCATCGATATAATGCGCAAAAGCTCCAATGGCATTACTTCCCCCTCCTGCACAAGCAATGATGGCAGTTGGCAGTTTTCCTTCCTTTTCAAGGATCTGGCGCTTGGATTCTTCACTTATGATTGATTGGAAATGCTTAACGATCGTTGGATATGGGTGTGGTCCCACTGCTGAACCAAGCAAGTAAAAAGTATTTTCATAGTTTTGTACCAAATCATTCAATGCCTCATCAACGGCAGCCTTCAGTCGACCCTGTCCCTTTTCGACAGCTACAACTTTTGCCCCCAACAATTCCATCCGAAAGACATTCAATGCCTGCCTCTCCGTATCCAGCTTACCCATATAGATCACACACTCCATGCCAAACATCGCACATGCTGTCGCAGTCGCCACACCATGCTGTCCAGCCCCAGTTTCTGCGATGATGCGTTTGGCACCCATACGTTTAGCGAGTAGGATTTGTCCAATCGCATTATTAATTTTGTGAGCACCTGTATGATTCAGATCTTCACGCTTCAAGTATATTTTTGCCCCGCCAACCTTTTTCGTTAAATTCTTTGCAAATGTTAACGGGTTTTCGCGTCCGACATATTCTTTCAGATAATATTGAAACTCCTCAATGAATTCCGGGTCATCCTTATATTTCAGGAATTCCGTTTCTAAAATATCCATAACTTCCTGAAGTTCACCTGGTACAAAACTTCCACCGAACTCACCAAAGTATCCCTTGCTCTTGATCTCACTCGTCATACTCATCTCTACTCCTTTAAAAAGGTATTTTTCTCCACTAGTATATAGTAAGCATTTACACCTTTTCAAACTATTCTGTTTATTTAACCAAAAAGAGCGTCCCACATCAATGGGACACTCCTTCTCTCTTATACTTCCAATAAATGCGAGCCGTCAAAGAAAAACAAGTAACGGCCGGTTACCTTCTTATTCATTATCCCTTCAACAGCCCTCGTATAGAGCTGAAGCTGCATCCGGTATCGATCGGCAAGAATCTCTTTTGCCCCTTCATACCCGCTAGCAAAACGTCCGGTGATTGTATCCGTTTTATAATCTAGAAGCACAAGGCCTTGTTCATCCTCAAAGATACAATCAATCACACCTTGGATAAGGATCTCTTCATCTCCAGCTGCCCAATCGCTATAAGCTTCCTTTGCAGGCAACGACATCGTAAATGGCACTTCACGACGAATGCTTTCGGCCCTCTGCATTCTTTGACCGATTTCACTGTCAAAGAAATCGACGATCGTCTCCGGATCCACAGCTTCTTTCTGTTCCTCCGTCAACAACTCGCGTTGAATCAAGTCAACCATCAGTTCCTGAATTGATTGAATGGTAATCTCCTTAGATAGATCAATATGCTGCATGACTAAATGTGTAATCGTACCCCTTTCAGCAGGAGTCAGTGACTTTTCTTGCATGAAAGTCGGACGCTTCGTGATAGGACGCTTAAATTTACGCAACAACTCTGTGGAACTTTGCTCGTCCTTAAGTTCATATTGACGTTTTAGTTCAGAAACGGATTGCTTGGAACGATACACCGTCGCCTCATGTTCGGGGTATTCCCATTCTAGCTGTTCCTTGATATCATCATAAAACTCGGAAACGATACCGACCTTCTCCGATTTCTGAACATGATCAAGTATTTGCTCTTGAACTAGTGCCTCTTCCTCATCCAGAACAGCAAGTTCTTCGCTTGGAATGACGGAAATGGACCAATTCGATGGATGCGACTCCATTTCCAAGCCAAGACCTGCAGCACCAAGAGAATCCCGATGTCGGACAAGGGATGGACCAATCCAATCAAGATAACTTTTTGCACCTGCCCGAACATAGTCCTTTAATAGCCAATCTCCATGTGCCGCATTACTTTCCCAGTTCTGTTGCGTTTTTTCTGCATCATTGATACTGGCAATCAAATAAAGCTTTTCCTTAGCCCTTGTAAGGGCCACGTAGAGGACACGCATCTCCTCGGCAATTAATTCAAGCTGCTTTTTTTTCTTAAAAGCCAATTGAGGGAGGGATGGATAAGTTATCCGTAATTCAGAATTCACATACTTTGCCGCAAAGCCATAATCCTTATCCAGTAAATAGGGCTTGCGTAAATCCATCATATTGAATTGCTTGGAAAGACCGGCAATGAAAACGATCGGGAACTCAAGCCCTTTTGAGGAGTGAATCGTCATCAGCCGGACTACATCTTCCTGTTCCCCTAAAGCCCGAGCTGCCCCTAAATCATCTCCACGTTCTTGCATCCTTTCTATGAACCGCAAGAAACGGAACAGACCGCGGAAAGAACTCGCCTCATATTGCCTTGCCCTGTCATACAGAGCTCTTAAATTGGCCTGACGCTGTTTGCCACCCGGCATCCCACCTGCAAAATCATAAAACTGCGTTTCGCGGTACAGAAGCCAGATTAAATCTGATAATGCCTCCTGCCTGGCAAGCTTCCTCCACTTCACTAGTTTTTTATAAAAAGCTGAGGCTTTTTCATAAAGCCCCGGATGTTCTTCCGGATCACTCTTTCTATAAAAATCAGCTAGCGCTTCGTAGTAGCTCCCTGTATGGAATAAACGCACCTGTGACATCTCTTCTTCATCCAGTCCGACGATTGGTGAACGGAGAACGGATGCCAATGGGATATCCTGTTGCGGATTATCAATCACTTTCAATAAGGAAATCATGATGGCAACTTCTGTCGCTTCAAAATACCCTGTCGACAAGTTGGCATAGACTGGAATTCCCTGCTTTTTAAATTCCTCCATAATTTGCGGTGCCCATGGCATCGAACGAAGAAGAATGACCATGTCTCGATAAGTGGCAGAGCGGTACATTTTGGTTTTCGTATCATATATCCGATGCTTTTCGCTTATAGCCTTTTTAATGAGCTTTGCCATCTGCCTTGCTTCGAGCTGCGCTTTTTCAAGCTCCTCAACCTCAAACCCGCCATCCGATCCTTCCGCTTCCGAATGAGCTTCCGGATCGACTGTTCCATCAATTAAATGGAGTTCAATCGGGTTTGGATCGTCTTCGGGATATGGGGCACCTTTTTTCAATTGGGCATCTTCATCATAATCAATCTCACCAACTGTAATGCCCATCAACTGTTGAAACAAGAAATTGGTCCCATCAAGAACTTCTTTTCGGCTCCGGAAATTGCGGTTTAAATCAATTTTCAGTCCGGAATCAACACCATCATGGGTAAAACGTGTGTATTTTCCAAGGAAGAGATTCGGTTCGGCAAGCCTGAACCGGTAAATGGACTGTTTGACATCGCCTACCATGAAAAGATTCCCATTATATTCGCCGTCAGCCGTCACCAGTCTTAAGATGGATTCCTGAACCAGGTTCGTGTCCTGATATTCATCAACAAGTACCTCTTTGAACTGGTTCCTGTATTCGATGGCTGCTGCTGATGGTTTTCGTTCACCATCCACAGTTTCCCCTGTCAAAATCCGTAGACAATAATGTTCCAAATCCGCGAAATCCACCAAGTTCTTTTCTGCTTTTGCAGCAAAGAATCGATCATCAAACCTTTTAACAAGCATTACTAGCGTATCGACATAATCCTTGAGCTCCTTTATATCCCGCAGATAGCTTTCCGGTTTACGGGAAAATAACTCTTCCTGTAATGATTTGATGATCTTCTTCGCCTTATCCCGGTACTTGGTAGCCTCTTCCGTAACTTCTTTGATAAAATCTGCACCAGTAAGGCGTTTTGCCGTTCCAAATTTCACGTTTTGGATTTCTTCATAAAGGGCATTCCAGGATTGTTCCTTCACTTCCGAAAGTTTAGCAACCAGGGCAAGATCAGCTATATAGTTCTCAGCCCTTGGTGCCGGCCCCCCAGGGACTTTTGTCAACGCAAGCGAGCGTTCCAATAAATCCCTGGCAGTGTCCAATTGTAAGCCAATATCGAACTTCAATGAATCGATAAACGAAAGGTCATCAATCTCATCATCATCTGCCAGCTCATACATGCTAGCGGCACCATCGAGCCATCGGTCCGGGTCTGGATTCGATTGCGAAAAATCATGCAGCGATCGAACTATATTCTGAAGTGCATCATCGTTTCGATCGCTTGTGAAAGCATCAACCAAATTAAAGAACTCTTCATTATCACTTTGGCCATACTGCTCCTCGAAAAGCTCTTCCATCACTTCATCACGGAGAAGCTGGATCTCCGTAGAATCTGCAATCCGGAAGCCCGGGTCGATATCCGTCAGATAATAATACTTCCTGATGACCTCTAAACAAAAGGAATGAAGTGTGGAAATCGATGCACGATTAATCAAGCTCAACTGCTTACGCAAATGCTGTGAATGCGGATTATCATTGATCGCTTTTTCTAATGCCTCACTTACCCGATGGCGCATCTCGGCAGCCGAGGCATTGGTGAATGTAACCACGAGCAGTTCATCAACATCGATTGGATCTTCTTCTGAAATGACTTTTTGAATGATACGATTGACCAGCACCGCCGTTTTCCCTGACCCTGCAGCGGCCGCAACCAGAATGTCCTGATCTTTAGCCCATATCGCCTTCCATTGATCTTCCGTCCAAGTCACGTCTCCTGGCAGAGCAGGAATTTTCGTTTTACTCATCACTCTCCCCCTCTCCCCTTAATAGCTCAAGAACGTCATTTTGTTTTTTCTGTGCCAAATTCCTGAATTGGTTCTCCTCCAGTGACTGGTCGAATTGGCATACAGATTTAAAGGAACAGAAGGTACACGGCGTTTTTTCCTTTAATTTGTATGGCGTTATATCCACATCACCATCGACCATTCGATCACCAGCCTCCTGATAAATACGGCGCACATGATGATTCAGAAGCGAAAACTCTTCCCTGCTGGCAACTTTGGAAGCCGCCAGGAGCGATCCGTCCTTTTTAAATCCAGCTGGGATGATATCCGACTTACCCGAATTTTCAATATCAAGCGAGGTATCCATCATCTGAATGACATTTGAATGATCTAGTACAAGTCCATTCATTTTAAAACTTTTATAAATTTCTTCTTCAATTTTATCCAAACTGAGCATTCCCTTTGATTTGACAACGGGATTATGCACATGAAAATACAAAACGCCGGCTGGAATCGCTTCTTTACCAATAAGCGACTTGGAATGGGTGACGACGATATCAAGGTATGTCAACATTTGGAGCGCGAGTCCATAATAAACTTCACTCATGTTCAGTTCCTTTTCACTCGACTTATAATCGAGCACACGCAAATAGACACCCTCATCTTCTTCCGCTTTATCCACGCGGTCGATCCGCCCGATCAATTCCATCTTCGTACCGTTTTTCAATGTGAAAGAAAGTGGAGGCAACTCGCCATTTTTTCCGAATCCAAGTTCTAATCCGATTGGAGCAAAACCGCTCACCTTTGCATGTTCACTTAATACGATCGAGGCCCGTCCAATCACGTGTTCCAGTTTCCTGCGTAAATAGTGATGGCGGTTCGTACTTAACAAAATCTGATTTTGAAGTTTAGGAGCAAGTCTCTCCACAGCAATTCTGGCCAACTCCAAGCATTGTTCCGAGGTCAATGTAGACCAAGGAATATCATGTTCCTTTAAGTAATCGGAAATCATTTTCAACGCTCCATGGAACATCTCGCCTATATCCGGTGCATCCAAACGGAAAATTTGCCGTTCCCGTAATTTCAAGCCATGTGCGGCATAATGGGAAAACGGGCAGCTATTGAACATTTCCATCCGGGATACACTTGTAAGAATGCTCTCACCATATAATTGCTTGCTTGTTTCCTCAGATAATTTCTTTGTCCTATTTTGATAAAAAAGGCTCGATAAAACCTTAGTTGCTGAAGGACCGGCCATTTCATCATCAATAATGGCATTATATACATCCCACCATAGTGAATGGATTGGATAGTTCCTTTTTTTCAGCTGCAATTGGGCAGCCAGGTACGATAGGGCCACATCATGATTTGCAGCATATTTCACCTGTTCCTCAGCAGACAGATCGGACGGATCGTTCATATAATACACATCGGAAACGTTAGGCAATACGTCCCTTACCCGTTTTAAATAGGATGAGGGTAAAAGTGCCTTTCCTTCCTCATCAGCAAGCGGATATGATAAATAAAGGGCCTCAGCAGGCGTAGTAAATGCTTTGTACGCTGTAAACTCCTCATCCAGCAGGCGCACTTTTGAACTTGGGGCCACATCAAGTCCACCAGCCAGCAGCACCTCACGATCACTATCTGAAAATATCCCATCAGATACAGCTTTTCCTGGCAGAACCCCTTCGTTCAGGCCGATAACAAAAGCTGTCTTCACATCATCCAGGCGGGATAAGTCTAGATTAGCGACTAATACTTGGTCAATTGCCGGCGGTACCAAAGAAAATTCAAGAGACTCCAGACCAGCTTCAATGATTACCGTAAACTGTTTCATGGAAAGCTCTTCCCCGCTCAGCAGTTCAACGAATTGGTCTAATAGGTCGACAACCGCATTCCATGTTTGCTCATGCTCTCTTGCCGATACCAAATCACCTGCTTCTTCTGCCTCTTGTTTCAGCTTTTCCAATTTTTCCGGTACATGCAATTCTTCAAGATATAGATAAAGGGCTTCACACAATTCCCTGCCATTATCAGCCTTTTTAACACGTTTTGAGAGCTTCAAGATAGGCTCGGTAAATAATTGCTTCATCTCATTCAACTCTTGCTCAAGCCGCATTTCCTTATCAGTTTGATTCCGGTCCTCGAGTTCCAGTCCGCGGAAACGCCGATAGGTCCAACGATCTTTGGACGTCCACCTGCTTCCTTTAATGCCACGGGCCAGCACATAGTTTTCCAACTTATCAACCTGTTCACGCATCCTATCGTGGTTTTTTTGCAGCGGAAATAGAAGCTCCGTCTTGATTGCACGAAATACCGGCTCATAACGCCAATAGCCATTGATGATCTCCAAAGTGGAACGAATCAGTTCAATCAGAGGATGATTCAGCATCGTCCGTTTGGAATCGACGAACAAGGGAATTTGATAATCCCGAAAAACAGTTTGTAAAATATCTGCGTATGCTTCTCCATTACGGACTAAAATCGCAATATCACGGAAACGGTGCTGTTTCTGTCTGACCAGCGACAAGATGTCCCGGGCAACCCCTTCAATCTCAGCTCTGCGGTTAACTGCCTGGGCGATCGTTACATCAGGTGACTGCTCAAACGTTTGTGCAGGTCGAATGGCAAAATAGGTTTCCAGATGATTCAGCCCCGGACTCTTTCCAAACCTTTCCGATCCTTTTAAGATTCGATCTTCTGAAATTGTTATGCCATTCCTCAATCCAGCCTGATAAAGGTGATGATAAAGATTTCCTGTTTGCCTGAACAATTGCAAATCATCCGGAGCATATTGTCTGTAGGGCTGATCTAACGTCAGCGAGATCGTTACACTCCTGCACAGCTTCATCATTTCTTCCACAATCAATAATTCCTGTGGAGTCAAGCTATAAAAACCATCGATATATATATCTGCATTCCTTATATATGAAGACTCTGCCATTTTTTCGATCAGCAAAGTGAAATAATCTTCGGAATCTAAATATTTGTTAACCATTTCATCCTCAAAAGCCTGATAGACCAATTCAAGATCATGCAGTTTATCCTGAATGCCGCTGCCGGCCTGTGAGGTTTCGGCCAAATAGTTTTGAATGTCATCAGGTTGGATGCAATACTGCTTGAACTCAGCCAGCATTAGCTCCATCTGTGCAATGAACCCCTGCTTATCGGCAGATCGACGAAACATCTTTAACTCTTCCTTTTTATCATCCATGATCTTCCGTATCAACATATTAACGCCAACACTGTCCAAATGTAGCCGGCTCATCCCCCCCGTTTCCTGAAGAACGCGCCAAGCAAGCCTGCTAAAACTGAAAACCTGTGTCCGAATCATTCCGGCAAGGCCTGGTGTTTTAATTAATTTATATTCAGATAGAAACGTCATCTGATCAGGAACGAGGTAGATAATTGGATTTCCTTCGGGATCTTCTGCCAATTTGGAGCGAATTTCGCCCAATATATTCGAAGTTTTCCCTGCACCCGATCTTCCCAGTAAAAAACGGAGTGACATCTCTTTTCCCCCTTACAACATAATATCTAGATCCATCATACCAGAAATACTTTCGTCTTTTTGACTAGGTTTCTGTATCCAATTAGATTTACTTTCTATTATTTTACCGTTTCCCTTTAAAAAACACCAATCGTGCGTTCGTGTTTTTCCCCAAAAGAAAAAGCCCTCATAATTTTTGGGCTTCCACAATCATTCACCTGTAAATTTATAACTGAATTCTTTGACCGGCCAATATCTAACATCCACTTTACCGACAACATTTTCAACCGGTATATAACCAAAGTGACGGCTGTCAGCACTTTCAAGACGATTATCACCCATGACAAAAAGCTTGCCCTCCGGAACTTTGGTCATGTCCGTCAATTCTTTTAATGTAAAATCACCCGTAAAGTCCTGTCCTGGGAAACCTTCCTTGAATTTCTCAAGATAAGGCTCATCCACCTTCTCACCATTTACGTAAAGCCAATCATCTTTATAACGAATTCGGTCGCCTGCAATCCCTATAACTCGCTTAACATAATCTTCATGTGAATTCGCATGAAAAACAATAATGTCAAAACGGTTGATATCATGAATCTGGTAATTGATTTTATTCACGACAAGTTTATTTCCATCTTCAAGGGTCGGCTGCATCGACTTCCCTTCAACATCATAGCTTGAAAAGAAAAATGTACGGATTAAGATGTAAATAACAAAAGCTATCATCGCTGGTTTTATCCAATCGGATAAAGAATTCTTGTTTGTTTTTTCCATCTAGTTCAACCCCTACTACATTTATATACTAATTTATTGTCCTTCTTCCCTCTTCATGCTTTTATTTAACCGGAATTCCAATCTTTTCCCCACATACCACAGGATAAAGATGACGATCCCGATAATGATCGTACGCAGAGGCTTATGAATTAAAGATACTAAATCGTAACCTACGAAGCTGATCGTAAAAATCATCACCGCTTTCCCTCCCACTACTGCAAGTCCATATTGCAAGGGACTGACTTTTGAAAGTCCTGCTACGATATTAACGATAGCCGAAGGTGTAAAAGGGAAGCAGAGCAATATGAACAAAGGACCGAATCCATGGGTTTCCACCCAAACCATCAACCTCTGCACCTGTTTATGCTTTTGCAAAAATCGGAAAAATCTCATTTGACCATATCTTCTAATAACCAAAAAGATTAAAAAAGAACCCGCTACCGCACCAATCCAAGAAAATAAAAATCCCCACCAGAGACCAAAAGCCGTTGCATTAGCAAGCACGAACACCACTAAGGGCAAAAAGGGCAAAAAAGCTTCCAGCATCGGCAGTAAGATCCCAGGAATTGGACCGAATGAGCGATATTGCTGAATAAGTGCAGATATATGATCAAGTGTAAACCACTCACGTATAGTATCCAAATCCATAATTATCTCCCTCGACATGCTGCTATCAAAGCAGCATAAACTTAATAAAAACTGTTTATTTTAGATATATCACTTTCCCCTGAAATTGCAAGAATTATTATCCATATATCTTCATACTTTCCCTATCTCCGGAAAACATAATCTTGTTAACGAATATTTTATGATTTATCAAAACTGCTTGCATATACACTGAAAATACATTAGGATAAAAAAATAGAACAAGCGTTCTTACTTTTACAAGGTATACATATTAATATTAAAAGCGTGCTATTTTAGAAAGGAGCGGTCAAGATGACCCGCATTCCAGAAGATGACCGAAATATGATTGAAAAAGCCATCTACCTTCCTATGGTTATTACAGTCTTAAACCGGGATCTCAAGGTCATCGAAATTAGTCCGTTTAAATTAAAAAGGCCTTATTCGGAGCTAGTCGAACATATTTTAAAAGTGGTTCAAGACGAACTTGCCGAGGTACGGCGCTATTTGCGCAAGGAGAACATTAAGGTTAGTGAAATCAAACGCGATGAATCCTTCACGATGTATTGTTTTTTATATAAAGGATACGAGGAACATCATAATTATTTCAATCCCCGCCTTCGCAACAAAACCGAAGACTTGTTATGTTATTACTTTTTCGAAAAAAAACATCGTTCAAGGAATTAGCGGGTCATCCTCCATATATGCTTGTCTGTGAAATATGGGTGGGTGTTTGAAGTCTTTCGGGGAGGATACAGATGCCCTTAGTATGTCCATTAAAAAAGCATCTCATCTTTCCTGGCATAAAGATAAGTGATTTCAATTTTTCAGAATTAAGATCGATAAGACTCACTTACATCCATTCACCTGTTTGGATTTTCCATTATCATTGTCCTGCCCAATAATAGAATTGGATAGGTTCAAAACCATGGATTTACTTCCATGAAATTACTTTTCGATCAAGGCATAACCTATGTAATCAAGTGCATACTGAATATCCTTAACCATTTTAGTTTTGAGATTCTTTAAATCAAAGTTATTTACATGCTCCTTGGCAAAGGTTGGAGTGACACCCGTTATTATCGTTTCCACCCCCATCAAACCAAGAGCACTCATCATATTTAAGAGAAAGTTTGGAAAACAGTTATCTTGAACGAGGAGCTTCGACAAATCAATGATAAAGTAACCAATATCATTATCCGCTGCAGAATGTAAAACATCACTCATGATTTGCTCTGATCGATTGCCGTCAACAATTCCCTGTATCGAAAGAATGGAAATGCCTTTAGTGATCGGGATGATCGGTACGCTTAAAAAGCCCATGCTATACTTTGTATGATCAAGCTCTATCATGTGGGATAAAATGTCTGCCATGGATTTCAGATAGTAAATATCTTCTTCTGAAAACACTTTTTCCTCCTTGTCCATTACACAAAGGGTCCCGAATACATTCCCTTTCAAATTCTTTAACGTCACTCCTAAGAAACCTTTTACATTTAACTGACCGGTTACTTCAAGCTCCCTTGTTATGGCATCCTTCATTAAGTTTGCTGTATGCATAGCATCGCCTTTGTTCTTAATGATTAAACGACAGAATGTCCCTCCATATTCGACGCTGTATCCTTCTGGTATAATCTCCTCTTCCCTATTATAGGAACTGAGGACTGTCATCGCCGTTTCTCCTCTTTTTGTTACATAAGCCGTTTGCACATTTAGCTGCTTACTGATTAAGGCAAACATTTTCGAGGACACAGATCTTAACGAATAATAGGTGGGGCTCGTCTGTTCATAATTAATCGTCATTTTAATCACCTCTTAATTTCTATTCATCATCTATTATACTATTCGTCAACACTATCATTTTAGAGTCAGTATAACGTTTTTGCAAAAGATTGTTATTAACCTGCATTAGAAGAAATAGAGAATATCATCCATCATCTTATTTGAAAGACAAGGTTAAGCTTAATCAGTAGATATGAAGGTTTATCGTAACGGGATTAGATAAATTCGAAAGCCCTTCTCATATGAGAAGGGCTTTCGTTGTGCAATTAAGCCTTTTGCTAAAGGAAGCATATATTATCTTTTGATTTGAACGATCTTATGAGTACCAAACAAAATCACCCTCTAATCCTTGATTTTCGGATTGCCTCACCTTCACTCCTAATATCTTCCACATGAATCATACGATTCTAAAAGCTCAGGAGAAAGGTGCATTCCCCTTCTTCATCAGCGACACTTAATCATAAATACCCAGGATTATTTTACCTAACCACGATTCAGACGCCCGCTTCCTTTTTTATCACAAAGAAAATTATGTCCAAATCCCATTTTCTCAATTACACATGGTAAATTATTAATTGGAGGGAAAAAATGAAGAAAATTAATATTCTACTGGTTGCTGTTCTTGTTTTGTCTTTATTCACTGGACTTAAAACAACTGAGGCAGCCTCAAATGTGAAGGTACATTTCATCAACGTTGGACAAGGAGATTCAATCCTTATTCAAACCGGTAACGAAAACGTTTTAATTGATGGTGGCGGTAAAGGAAAGGGCAACGAAGTTGTAGCTTACCTAAAAAAACAAAAGGTAAAAACACTTAATGCATTAGTATCCACTCACCCAGATGCGGATCATGTGGGCGGTCTGGCTTATGTGATTAAATCGCTTAATGTGAAATCTGTGTATGCCCCTAAAGTTTCTCATACCACCCAAGCATACAAAGACTTTTTAACGGCTGTTAAGCAGAAGAAGCTTACAATAAAAAAAGCGCAGTCTGGCGTGGAAATCAACACAAAAGCTAAGGATAATTCCCTTAAATTCATTGCACCTGTTAAAGAATATGCTAAGTCTGACTTAAATAATTTGAGTGCAGTCCTTTTACTTAAACACGACAAAAAAATATTCTTGTTTACAGGTGATGCTGAAGAAAAAGCAGAGTCAGATATGCTGGCTAAAAAACTGGTACCAAGTGTGGATGTACTTAAAGTCGGCCATCATGGTGCAAAAACATCAACAAGTTCAGCTTTCATTAACAAAGCAAAACCGAAATACGCTGTAATCAGTGTAGGGAAAAATGGATATGGGCACCCTACCTCTACTGTTGTAAAACGGTTGAATTCAGTGAAAGCCAAAACTTATCGCACAGATAAATCAGGTAACATTATTTTTACTTCTACAGGTCAGAAAATAACTGTAAAGACGGTGAAATAAATGGTACAAGGAATTATCGATCGCTTCGAGGGAAAGATCGCTGTCGTTGAAATCGATGGTGGTGACATGAAGGATTTTCCTAAAAGCGCTCTTCCCAAGGGAGCAAAAGTAGGAGATATGCTGATTATCGATGGTAATACTATCACCATTTCCAAAGAAGGCACTGAGAAGTTAAGAAAAGAGATTGACGACTTAATGGATGAATTATTTGAAGATTAATTCCGGGGCCCTTCTTTAATAAGAAGGGCTTGCATTAATTTTGAATGAATCCCGTTTGCATTCTTCTATGATTATCACTGAAACCCCTCTAACGTGGTATATACTTTGACATTACCTCTGAAGCCTTTGCCCCATTTGCTTCGGTGAACAGATAGAATGATTTCCTCTTTGTTTCTTCAATCCTCTGGATCAATTTCGTTTTTAAAAAAGATGTCCGGTGCAGCTGGTTTTCGAAAGAACTGCATGATACTTCTATATCGATGGTTTGTCTATTCCTGAATGTGATGGTTGTATGTTTGGAATCCAGGCGATCATAGGATACCACATGCTCATGTGATAACCAGATGCATTGAGGACGCAACGGAGATGTAGTGGGAAAGAAAAAAATCGAACTGGTCGGATCAATCGCAATAGGCGCTTTATGTGTGATGTTTATGAGTTGTTTCGTGCCTTGCTTGCGTCCTTCATAACTTGATCCGAAGAACTCACAGCTTTTCTTTATTATTTCCATAGGTTTAAAGGGGGAGATGAACTCGTCCTCCATTTCTACGATACGAGAATATATTTTACTGCCGTAATTGATTGGCGAAACCATTAGTGTATGTGGCGTGATTTCATATTCCTCGATGATTCCCTGATTGTTTTCCTTCATTTTTAATCCACCTCTTCCTCATTGCTAAACACCGCTTTTACTTTACCAAAGCTAATACTCTTAATTGCTTGTACCCTTCCGTTCCCCATTGTCCAAGAAGAGTGAAGGGAGACAGTAAATGTTTGTTAAATTACTCACTATAATAGCACAACCCTCAAACATAAAAAGTAAGTTCACAAAAAATTAAAAATTCTTTTATATAGTGGCTTTTTCGTCATCTAAACGACACATTCTCTATTAGAATTTAAATTTTTTAAATTTTCAGTTGATTTTATCCACTCAAATCCATATAATAATAAAAAGGGTCAGGGGTGGTAACTTTGAAAAATGAAAAATCTTATTCAGAGTCAGTGAAGTCCTTATCAATGAGCGAAATGAAAAACGATGCCGTGGTTCAGGAAATGTTAATTGATATGATTATTCAGGAAGCCGTCCTTACTACCAAAAAGAATATCCTTGCAAAACAGATCGATGAAGCCTTGGATATGAAAAACAAACCTTTATTCTTAAAACTAAGTTCTGAAATGAACGTTTTACTCAAGCAGTTTGGAAATTAAAATGCATGATTAAAAAACAGTCTAATGATCAAAAAAGCCTCCCATAATGTTGGGAGGCTTTTCTAATTATCATCACTCTTTATGAAACATCCCCATGACCTCGGCTGTTTCGGTTATATTGACAAAAGCATTCGGATCCACTTCTTTTATCATCGTTTTTACATCGGTCAACTGATAACGTGTAATGACTGTCATCATGACTTTACTCTTTTCTCCTGAATATGCACCTTCACCATCCATGACTGTAATTCCACGATATAGGTTGGACAGGAGCTTTGTTTTCATTTCGTCACTCTTTTTGGTAACGATCATCAATGTTAATTTAATGTGATTGGAATGGATCGTATCGATCACCTTACCTGCTGCATAAATGGAAATCAGCGTATATAATGCGGCATCCCACCCAAAGATGAAGCCAGAGATAACCACCACAACTCCATTCATCACCGAAAGCAATGTACCAAGTGGGAAGTCGCTCTTCTTAGCCAATAGCATGGCAATGATATCAAAACCGCCCGAAGACCCCGAAGCACGAAAGATGATGCCTATACCGAATCCTGATATGATTCCGCCAAATAAAGAAGACAAAATCGGTTCAGTGGATATTCCGTGAACTGGAATGAGGTATAAACTGACCGAAATCACGACAACTGATAATATCGTATAGGTGATAAAGCGTCTCCCTAATTTCAGATATCCAAGAATCAGCAATGGCAGGTTCAACAGAAAATTCAATATCCCTGTGTTGACTGGTGTGATGATTCCGAACATAATCGCAAGTCCACTAAGTCCGCTGCTTAAAATTAAATGAGGTATCAAAAATAAGTTGTAGGCTACTGCAACAAGCACGGAGCCTATAGTGATGAAAAGTACATTATACATATCCGATCTCCTTAAAACGAACTGGGAATTTAATTTATTATAGTAGAGAACCTAAGATTTTTAAAAATAATAGTTTTTTCTGAAAACAACTACAAACTTCCACTTTCCGAAGAAAAAAAGCCAGCTGATTATCAGCTGGCTTTCAATCACCCTTTGTATCTGCATTTTCAACTGTTGAAATCCGCTCGAGCATGGTTGGATGGGAATAGCGGAGCCATTTAACCAGGAATGGTGGGTTGACCTGACTCAAACCCGACCTCGTGAGTTCCTGGAACGTCGTGATTGCTGATTCTTTATCCCTGGTCATTTCAATGGCATAGCGGTCAGCCCTTGTTTCTTGATATCTGGAAACATAATTGGACAGCGGGCTCGAAGCAAAGAGCAACACTGACGTTATTAAGAGAAATAATGGAAGAGAAGAAATGCTGTCAACCGAACGGACCTTTAACAGCTGACCCCAGCGTCTAATGATAAAATTCATGATTTTCGATGTCAGCCACAAACCGATTAAAGTCAGTCCTAAATAACCTGCAATCCCTATATAAATGTGCTTTTCCACATAATGAGCCATTTCATGTGCCATGATAAAAAGGATTTCATCTTCCTTCAGTTTGTTCAGGGTCGTATCCCAAAGGACTATTCTTGAGTTGGAACCTATGCCGGTCACGTATGCATTCAAGGCATTTGTCTTTTCCGCCATGTTTACTTCATACACGTGTTCAGCCGGGATTTCAGCCTGTGAGGCAAGTGCCAATATTTCCGTTTCCAGCTCTTTATTTTTGAGCGGATAGAATTCATTGTACAGCGGATCAATCAGTACAGGCTGAACAAACATCAGGAACAAGGAAAATGGAATGGACAACATCCAAGCATAGAGCCACCACTTCTTCACACTTTTCTTCATTAACCAATATAAAACGGAAACGATGATGAACATCATCCCAAAATTCACCCAGAATTCGATGACTCCATCCTTCATCCACGAGGTGAAACTTTGAGTACTTATATGGTAACTCTTGCTCATCCGATATCCAATGAAACTGATTGGAAACAGTGCCAGGTAAGTAATCACGGAAAGCCAGAATAAGTAAATGCCCGTTCTGATCACTTTCCGTCTCGAGACTGCCATTGACGACCTTTCAAACGCTTTCGAAAAACCAAATAATAAAATGAAGAAATAAAGCAGCCATTCATATGGCGTGGATACGAAAAAAATAAAATTCCGCAGTCCTGAATACTCTTCGCTAAGCTTTAGTTCCCTTGCATTCAGGAATGTTGCAGGATCTGCTGCAGTTCCACGCAAAGCTTCAGGAATGGAGGTATCAGCTCCATAAAAAATATACCAATACATCGCTGCTGCATAAAGGATATATAATAGAATCGCTCTTCCAGCCCATTTTCTAACCATGATGCCCCTCCTTAAACGAATCTCCCTCTCATTAGTTTAATCCAAAATGGACAGGTTAGAACCGCATTTCCTTTCTATATTATTTATTCCTTTCAATCTTCAACATTTGTTGATTTTTTATTCTTTATTATCAACCTTAAGATTTCACAGAATACACCTTCAGTCAAAAATGCACTTACGGGACGAAAATCGTTCATCAAAGTTTATGAGTCATCCCGCTATTTTGAAACCTATACAAAAGTGCCATAAGCTCCGGTCGATTATTAACATTCAGTTTTCTGTAAATCCGGCTTATATAGTTTTTTACCGTGCCGATGGATAGAAAAAGTTTTTTTGAAATTTGTTGATTCGTTTCGCCTTGGGTTATCAGGATAAGCAGTTCATACTCGCGTTTAGAAAAGGCCCCCAATTTTTCGATTGCCTTATCCAAAGTTACTGGTGATCTTTCAACATCCTGCTGCAGCCTCTTCATTAAAATTGATTTAAATGAGGCAGGATAAACTATCTGGCCGTTGGCACATTGACGGATTGCTGACAGCACTTGTTTCATACCGTCATCCTGTAACACATAACCTGCTGCACCATGGCATATCGCTTCGATAAGATTATGATCTTCTGAATAGGCAGTAAAAATGAGGAAAGGAGTGGATGGATGTTTTTCCTTTAGGATTGGCATGACTTCCTGTCCATACTTCCCTGATGACCGGGCATCAATTAGAATGACATCCGGCATGACTGATGATGTATGATCAGAATCAAGAAGTTCCATTTCATCTCCGGTTATCCCCATGACCTTAATGTCTTCTTCTTTTTCGATGATTCCCTCAAGTCCTACCTGACCACCATATATCATTAGCTTAATCGACTTCATAACTTCACCCGTTACTTTCATTATTTGTTATTAATCCGATAATTTTTTATAATCGCCTGCCGCGAATAGTTCTATTGGTCTATATTTTACATCATTAATTCACTTGATAACAAATTTAAACTGTAGAATGCTTAAAAAAGGGCACCCTTTGACAGTAAAAAAGCTATCAACCTGTCTGCCTTCAGGATGATAGCCTTTTTCTTTGTTCCTCATCTATGAGCGTATCAAGTTTCATGATGCTCTCCTCTGCCCGTAGAAAATCAATTTTGCGATAATGGTGTTTTCCACCTTCTTCTTCATCTTTTTCATCGGCCCATTTGACGACTTGCTGAAGCGGTGTACGAATAATATCATTTGAAGGTAAGAACGAATCGGTGTGAAATAAAATGGCGAGGGAAATGGTCTTTGCCTTTATCGGGTTTTCTCCCAAGCGGATTAACAGTTTATGTGCTCGTTCTGCACCTTTGATGGGATGGATATCATTTTGTTTATACAGATCATAATCCCATTTACCATTGCGATACCAGGTAAAATGACCCATATCATGCAAAAGTCCAGCTTTAGCAGCAATATCAGGGTCTATATTATATTCGTTTGCTAAGTGAAACGCATGGTATGCTACCGCAATTGCATGTGCCAGACCTGAACGGTTCAAGTATTTTTGAGCAATGGGATGTGTAAAAATATCCAAAAGCTTTACATCTCTCATCTAACTCCTCCTTACAATTATGTGGAAATTTTTAATGACAATCATAACTCTTTTCGAAACAAGAATCAAGATTTTAAGATTCTCCTATATATTTTATGCAGCCTGATACAATTTGGTTGTACAAAAAGAGACCATTGCCGGTTATAGGCAATGATCCCCTTATGCTCAATAAATTAGTTTTGTAGTACATGGTTTTTCAAGGAGCGTCGTAAAATTTTACCAGTCGCATTTTTTGGAAGTTCATCCAAAAAATCAATTTTTGCCGGTACCTTATATTTGGCCAAGTGTTCCATGCAATAGGCAAGAAGTTCTTCCTCGGTCAATGCATTGTCTTTCTTTACCACAAAGCATTTAACCACTTCTCCCTGATTGGGATCAGGAACGCCTATGGCTGCTGCCTCAACTACTTCAGGATGGGCATACAGAATCTCCTCCACTTCACGTGGATAGACATTGTAGCCACCGACGATGATAAGCTCCTTTTTACGGTCTACAATGAAAAAATAGCCTTCATCATCCATTCTGGCTAAATCGCCTGTATATAACCAACCATTTTTCAAGACAGCGGCTGATTCTTCAGGCATTTTATAATAACCCTTCATTACATTGGGACCTCTGACGATCAATTCTCCTACCCCATTGATTGGCACTTCTTCTCCAAGCTCATTGACCACTTTGTTTTCCACCCTAAGGATGGAGGTTCCGATGGATCCCGCCTTCCTTGGACGATCCAAAGGATTGAAACAGGTAACAGGGGATGCTTCGGATAAGCCGTATCCTTCTGAAACCCTGACATTAAATTTCCGCTCGAATGATTCAAGCAGGGACACTGGCATGGCGGATCCGCCTGATATGCATATCCGCAACGACTTCAAAGCATCTTCTTTCGCATCTGGATATTGGAAAAGAAAGTTATACATCGTAGGCACTCCAGCAAAAACGGTTGCATCATATTTTTTGATTTGCCTGAATATTTCCTTTGGACTGAATTGCGGGACAATTAAAAGCGTACCTCCGCTTATCAATGGGGCATTCACAACTACCGTTAAACTGAAAACATGGAACATTGGCAATGTCGTAATGACACGGTCACTTTCCGTGATTTTTAAATATTCACCAACATCATGTGCATTTGAAAATATATTGGTATGTGTAAGCATGGCCCCCTTTGGTTTCCCCGTTGTCCCGGAAGTATAGAGTATGATTGCCGTATCTTCAGGATCCAGTTCTGGACCTTTAAAGCCATCATCCCCCGATTCAATCATTTTTGTAAACGATTTCATTTTTGGGTAGATGTTAAATTGGCTAATATCCCCATTATCCGGCTGCGTTTCACAAATTACATATTGCTCTACGCTTGAGAGGATCGGGTTCATTTTCTCTAGTAGGGGTAATAGCTTATCTAATGCCACAACAACCTTTACATCACCATTATTCAGGATGTAACCAATCTCGTCAGGTGTGTAAATTGGATTGACGGGAATTACGGTCGCCCCTGCTCGCATAGCTCCATACAACGAAATGATGAAATGTGGAGAGTTTCCCAATAACAGTGCAACGTTATCACCCTTTGAAACACCAAGCCTATGTAATTCGTCTGCGAACTTCGTAACGGCTTTATCCAATTCCCCATATGAAGTGGATTGATCCATAAAGTAATATGCTGGCTTACCAGCCTTTTTTAAAGCCATTTGATGAAGCTGTTCAGATAAATTCATCTTTCTCCCTCCCCTGCAAATAGCATGAATGAATAGTCATTCATTTTTATGGTAAACTAAATACATTTTTATTATATTAAAAGAAAGCGATCACAGCAACAACTTTATCCATATTCAAGCAATTACTGTCATTATTAGACACAAAAGCCGTCCTATTAAGTCGGGACGGCTTTTTCAGGCTTAATATATTAAAGCCAATATTTCTTCTTTCGTTACATTGCCAAAATAATGACGAACATCAATCTCATCTAGTACACTGCTGATTGCTTCCTTTTCATAGCGTGTTCCAGTAAGCTTTTGTTCAATATCCGCAACCTCTCCGACCCCGAAGAAATCACCGTAGATTTTACAGTTTTCAATGATTCCCCTGTTCACTTCAAGGCGAATGTCAACAGATCCCACAGCGAATCTATGTGAGTTTTGCAAGTTGAATTTAGGTGATTTTCCGTAATTCCACTCCCAGCTTTGATACCTTTCTTCCGAGATTTTGTGAATTTTCTCCCAATCCGTCTCCGTTAAAACATATTCTGTAACCTTTCCGCTATCTTTGAAAATATTTTGCAGAAGGAATGAACGGAATTCTTCAACCGACATCGGTTCTTTTAAGAAATCAGCGATATTACCGACACGGCTTCTTATCGATTTAATCCCTTTTGACTCGATTTTATCTTTTTTCACTTTTAAAGCGGATACAATGTGATCCATTTCTGATTGAAACAGCAATGTCCCATGACTGAACATTCTGCCCTTCGTTGAAAACATCGCGTTTCCCGAGATTTTCTTTCCTTCAGCCAAAATATCGTTACGACCGCTCAATTCAGCATGTATTCCAAGTTTCTCAAGCGTTTCCACGACAGGTTGCGTAAATTTTTTGAAGTTATGGAAACTATCTCCGTCATCCCTCGTAATGAAACTGAAGTTGAGATTCCCTAGGTCATGATAAACCGCACCCCCCCCGGAAAGGCGGCGAACAACTGTAATGCCATTTCCATCTACATAATCGGCATTGATTTCTTCAATCGTATTTTGATTTCTACCTATGATGATTGAGGGACGATTAATGTAAAAAAGAAGATAGGTTTCATCTATATTTAAATGTTTAAGCGCATATTCTTCGATTGCCAGGTTAATTCTTGGATCTGTAATTCCCTTATTATCAATAAAAAGCACAGTTGTTCCTCCTTGTAGACTTCATATCACTGATGTTTCATTTATAGTTGGAATTCGAGATTGGTTTTAGCAACTGCTATTTCCCTTTTGAATACCTCGGATGCTTCTTTTTTCAGTTGATCTATATTCCCATAATGAGGGAGATGAGTTAACAGCAAAAGCTGGACGTCAGCCTTTTCTGCTAGCATGCCCGCTTCTCTTGCCGTCATATGACCCGCCTTTGAACCATCCATATCACTGTAAAAGTTACTTTCACATAATAAAACATTAGCGTCTTTAGCAAAATCTGCAAGCTCATCCATATATGAACTGTCACCTGTGTAAACTATTGAATGATTTTCAGCTTCAATCCTCATTGCAAAACAAGGGACTGGATGTTTTGTTTTCATGAACGTAAATTTACATGGTCCAATGGTTAAGGGTTGATCAGCAGAGTAGGCTATCCCCTTTGTCACTTCTTTATAAGTTAACTTACCAAATTCGACTTCGTCTAAATCATGACCATAAATAGGAATGGTCCTTTTTTCGCTGCCCAATATCTGCTGAATGAACGCAGCGTGCTGCAGGACACCAATATCCGCTACATGATCCGGATGATAGTGGGATAATACAACTGCACCAAGGTCCTCCGGCTTCATATGGTTTTGCAGCTGTGATAGAACACCGCTGCCACAATCAAGCAGAATGCGAAAATCTTCATATTCAAGCAAATAGCCGGAACTTGCCTCATTTTTAGCTGGATAACCTCCCCAGCAGCCAATTACGGTGATTTTCATGCTTAGGCACTCCTTTTTTTCTCTCAATGACTTCCCAATTAATATAAACTATTCTTCCCCTTATTTCACCTTTTTTACTTATGTTATAAAACATTCATTGACTTCACATCTCTGTTATAATACAATGAAGCCATAGAAAAGCGAATAATAAAAAAATTCAGGAGATGATGTTCATGATTCAAAGTAGCGTTGAGTTCTTTAAAAACCTGCCTCCGAAACAATGCACGGAATGCGGAAAAAAAATTGAAGAACAGCACGAATGTTATGGAAACCACTGTGATCATTGCCTTTCTGGAGAGTAGTAGTCTTGTGTTTCACCATCCGCTTCCCAAATAGCAGGATGATTTTATATAAGATTCAGTTTCGCAGCTGAAAAACATCCCCAATAAAAAGAAGAGATGCCGATGATCGGTATCTCTTCTTTTTATTGAGATTCATTGCCTTGCAGCAAAAAAAATAGAATTATCACGTAACGGATAATCCTTTGAACAAATATATTTTAAATAGTTCAGCAATTTCCTCTTTCTCTAATGGGGCATGGTTCCTTTCCCAATCAAAAATCAGGGCAAGGTACATCTTTAGCATCAGGAAAGCTGTTATCTCTGGATCGCAAGGCTGTATATAGCCCTTTTCAATCGCTATTTTTAGTTTTTCCTTAATGTATGATACAATGGCTTCTTCCATTTCATTAACCATTTCCTGAACGGCCGGCGTACCAATTTCCCGCTCTTCCTGAAGAAGTTTCAAAGATAATTGATGTTCCTGCCTGAACTCCAGAATTCGATAAACGGCCCGATGCAGATTTTCAAAAAAGGAGAGTTGGTCATCCAAAGATTGTTCCGCCTCATATTTCATTTCCTCAATCATCCGCTGAACGATTTCTTTAAACAGCTCTTCTTTATTTTTATAAAAGGTATAAATGGTCCCTTTTCCCACATTGGCAATTTTAGCGACTTGATCCATCGTCGTTGCCTTATATCCAAAAAGTGAAAACGACTTGGTCGCGGCTTCTAAAATTAATTTTTTACGATCAACAGACATTTCACACCTCAATCCTGACCAAACGGACCAAACAGTCATTATGTTCAACGATATCATACCAAAAATATTCAGTCTTTTCAATTAAATTTTCAATTTTTTAGAGAAACAATGGCCATCCTCCTTACTGGACAGCCACTTTTTCAAAAATAGTGTATTTATTAAATCAGCAAGGTAAAGTAAAAAAGCGTCGCTTTTCCGGGTGTATAGCATCTATCAACTTCATATGAAAATATGTAGAGCACATTGCAAGCATAGTAAAATAAATTACCTCTATTGACTGATCACTTTTCCTGTAATTTGTTTAAAATGATTGTGGCCAAAGCATCGATGAATTCAGGTTTAACATTGGGCATATCCGGCCTATAGTAGCTTGCACCAATATCTTCCGTCACAACCTTACATTCATAATCGTTATCATAAAGGACTTCTAGGTGCTCGGCAACAAAGCCAACAGGAATATAAATGAAAGCTTTATAACCTTTTGCTTGATGAAGATCTCTGGTTAAATCCTGTACATCAGGTCCCAACCATGGTTCAGGTGTTTGTCCAGCGCTTTGCCAGCCTACTGCATAATTGGTAACCCCTGCGCCCTCAGCAATCATGTCTGCCGTTTCTTTTAGTTGATTTGGATACGGATCTCCTGATTGCAAGATTTTTTCAGGAAGGCTATGTGCCGACACAATCAAAGCGAAATTATCCCGTTCTTCCGAGGTCATTTTCCCGATTACTTCTTTTACTTGGTCTACCCAATATTGAATGAACTTTGGCTCATCATACCAGCTTTCAACGGAAGTGATGGTCAGGTCCCCCAATTTAGCGGCTTCATCCTCGGCACGTCCATTATAAGACTTCACGCTGAATGTTGAAAAATGCGGTGCCAATACTATACTGACCGCTTCTTTGATTCCATCTTCATGCATTTGTTTCACTGCGTCTTCAACAAAAGGTTCAATATGTTTCAGTCCAAGATATGCCTTGAATTCAACTTCCTCCTGAACGGAATTCAATTTCTTTTCAAGGGCTTCAGCTTGTCCTGCTGTTATTTTTGCAAGCGGGGATAATCCACCGATCGCTTCATATCTGCCTTTTAGGTCGGCAATCAATTCGTCGCTTGGCCGTCTCCCATGACGAATATGTGTATAATATCTTTCAATATCCTCTTCAGTGTACGGAGTACCATAAGCCATGACTAAAAGGCCCATTTTTTTTCTTGACATGAAGTTACACCTCTTTTAAAGATTTCGTTCTTTTATTGTGCATCCAATTAAATATTTTCAGCAAATGGTTCGCTCACCTTACTTCATTTTTGATGAATATTCATGAATGAAAGCGGTCAGCCTCTTCAGTGTTTCCGGGTTTACGGAAGGGAAAACCCCATGTCCAAGATTAAAGATGTAGCCATCTTGTTCCATGCCCTGATCCAAGATCCTTTTTGTCCGTTCTTCTATAACATCCCATGATGATAATAGTAGGGCAGGATCAAGATTACCTTGTACCGTTTTCTGTATTCCCATTTGTCTTGCTTCTGTAATTGGTAGTCTCCAATCAAGCCCGACCACATCAATCGGAAGATCATTCCACTCAAGTGCCAAGTGACTTGCGCCGACCCCGAACATGATTAGCGGTACATTTTCTTCACGCAATGAAGTAAAGATACGAGTCATGATTGGCTTGATGAATACGCGGTAATCTTCAACGTTCAAAGCACCTACCCATGAATCAAAGATTTGGATGGCTTTAACGCCGGCTTTAATTTGTGACTTGACATAGATGATGATCATATCCGCTAACTTATCCATTAATGCAAACCAGGCCTTTGGCTCAGAGTACATGAAAGCTTTCGTCTTATTGTAGTTTTTGGAGGGACCGCCTTCAATCATGTATGAAGCAATGGTGAATGGTGCCCCGGAGAAACCGATCAAAGGAACGGACAATTGCTCCGTGGTCAATAATTTAATCGTGTCCAACACATATGGGATGTCTTTCTCTGGGTTCAATTCACCTAATTTTTCAACATCTGTCACTGATTGGATAGGATTGGATATGACTGGACCGATTCCGGACTTGATCTCAACATCGACACCAATGGCTGGTAGCGGTGTCATTATATCTTTATATAAAATCGCAGCGTCAACATCATATTGCTCAACTGGCAATCTAGTCACATAAGCGCATAATTCCGGCTGATGAGTAATTTCAAAAAGGGAGTACTTCTCTTTCAATTTACGGTATTCCGGCTGCGAACGGCCAGCCTGTCGCATATACCAAACAGGCACATGATCCGTTTTCTCTCCTCTCGCAGCTTTTAAAAATGTATCATTCGTAATTTCCTTAGACATTAATATCCACCTTTCAAGCAATCACGTTTCTATTTTTATTCATTACCTACATAGAATATCAGAAGGATGTTGAATTTCAAATCGAATCTCCTTAAACTATAGCTTTTTCTATAATAGAAGTATAGCCAACCTATATATTTGTCAGAAAATCGACGTTTTTATATGTATCATACCTGTATCCAAGCCTAATGGTTAGTTTGTAAATGGTAAAAGCACTATTCATTGGGTAAAATGGGTATACAGGTACTATATAGATATTGGAGGGGAATTTATGAATGTATTCATCACATCAGGCAGTTTCGATTTTTTGAAAATCAAAAAAGATAAGCATCCGAATGAAAAAATATTACTTATGCAAAATTCTGGCACTGCAGTACTTTTACATGAAACAGCTGGTAAAACGATCTTCAGCTCTCCACGTAAGTATGAAGTAGTTGATGGGAAAGGAAACCTTCAGGATCATGGGTATGTAGTCATGAACAATATACCTGTCAGTGAAGAAGGAAGGCCGGTATTCGAACATCGTTTTAAAAACAGGGCCGGATTCATCGAAAATGAACCAGGTTTCGTCGCACTTCGTGTACTGCGGCCAATCAACTCTGACACTTATGTAATCTTAACTATTTGGGAAAAACAAACCGATTTCTTGAACTGGAAGAAATCCAGTTCCTTTCAGAAGGCACATAGCAGCGACTCCAAAGCTCCCGTTACGAATTCCAGCCAGAAGATGTTTTCAGGTGAAGCCTATGTAACGCAGTATACTTTGGTGAAGGATTCAGAAGAATAATCCATTCTTGCTCAATAAGATGCCCACCCCTCAAAGGTGGGCATCTTTGTATTCAAAGTAATATGGACCGTTATTTTGGACGGCCCAAAAATCATATAACCTATAACAATCCGACAAATTCCTCCTTTATTTCCGGGGAAATGCAACGGATATTTACATATATTTCATCTAAGAATCCTTTTTTCAAAGTACTCTCCGCCCCAGGAACTTATACAAATTAAACAAGGTTAAACTATATGCAGCTCCTAGTGCAAAACCTGCCAAGATATCAGTTGGAAAATGAACTTTCATAATGATCCTGCTGACTCCGATTAGCAGAACCAGACAAACGAAGCCGATTCCCACTGCCCATTTCAATGAGTCTCCTTTAACTTCTTTAATAATTAAATAAGCAACCATACTGAAGAAAATAAGGCCTACCATTGCGTGGCCACTTGGAAAACTGAAGCCGGCGGCCTCCATCAATTGATTTTCGGGGCGCGCTCTTTGAATATGATTTTTTATCCACCCGTTTAATACATCTCCCCCAGCGATACCGATAGAGAATACGGCCATGGTCCAATAATCCTTCTTTATTATCCACAAATATAGAACACATAGTAAGCTTCCAAAACCAATGAACTTGGATTTCCCAAGATAGGTAATGGACTTGAAGAAAGTGAACGAAAAAGTATTTTCACCTACTGAAAAAAGTTCCGCAATATATGTATCGAATGCTAAAGTCTTCTCACTCTGGACTTCATGCATCAAAAAAAAGAATAGCAATAAGCAAAGCAAAACCATAGCAATCCAGGAATATTTAATCATTATTATATATCTCTCCTCGAGGTATTTAATTCACTTTGGACTATTCAGAATATGATATACTATTTACAATTAATCCAATCATTGGGAGGTGCAAAATGATACAGCGATTACACGATCTTCTAGATGGTTCATATGAAGAAATGGTTTCCATAAGGCGGTATCTTCATCAACATCCCGAGCTTTCTTTTCAAGAAACCAAAACGGCGGCCTTCATCGCTGGATATTATGAAAAACTTGGAATCGAACACCGGACCAATGTAGGCGGTAATGGTGTTATCGCCAAGGTCACAGGCAATAAGCCAGGTAAAACCGTAGCATTGCGCGCTGATTTCGACGCCTTACCCATTCAAGATGAAAAAGAAGTTACCTATAAATCTTCCGTATCCGGGGTAATGCATGCGTGTGGACACGATGGCCATACAGCGACACTCCTTGTCCTTGCAAAAAATCTGAATGAACTGAAGGATGAGCTCGAAGGTGAATATATATTTATCCATCAGCATGCTGAAGAATATGCTCCAGGAGGCGCCAAACCAATGATTGAGGCTGGCTGCCTTGATGGGGTGGATGTAATTTTCGGCACCCATTTATGGGCTACGGTTCCCACCGGAACAGTACAATACGCTTATGGACCTATTATGGCCGCTGCTGACCGTTTTGAAATCATCATTCAAGGGCAGGGCGGACATGGAGCCCAGCCGCATAAAACCCGTGATGCAATCGTAGTCGGCTCTCAGCTAGTCATGGCCCTACAGCAAATAGTAAGCCGCCGCCTTAACCCAATAGATTCTGCAGTCATTACCGTCGGTTCCTTTGTAGCGGATAATGCCTTTAACGTCATAGCAGATAAGGCTAAAATAATCGGGACCGTCCGTACATTCAAGGAAGATGTCCGTTCATTCATTAGCGAAGAAATGGAGCGGATAGTTAAAGGAACCTGCCTAGCAGCGGACTGCACCTATGAATATCAATACTTTCAAGGATATCCAGCTGTTATTCCACATGTTGAGGAAACTAACTTCCTCATCGAAAGCACTGAGTCCGTCAAGGAAGTTTTGATTACAGAGGAAATTGACCCAGATATGACAGGTGAAGACTTTTCTTATTATTTACAAAATGTAAAAGGTACATTCTTCTTTACAGGGGCCAGGCCTAAAAATGAACATACATATCCGCATCATCATCCTTTGTTTGACATTGATGAAAAAGCGATGCTCATTGCAGCCAAAATATTAGGCACTGCAGCGGTAACCTATCACAATAAGAAACAATCATCTCAAAAGGTGAATGAATCTTTATTGCGGTAATGGTAAAGGGACGGGTTATCCCCGTCCCTTTACTCTTTAAGAAGTCTGATCCGGTAACAATTTACAGCCGTCTCCCCAAGATGTTCCAACAAATGATGGTTGGCATATGCACCGACAGCTGCCCCAAAACCTGGAACGAGCTGGAACATTTTGATGACATCGATGTGATCGCGATATTCCTGCTGAAATTCTTGCCAGTCTATTTCCGGCCATTTACCTGAATCCCATTCTTCTATTACCCGTAATGTTTCCAGTTTTTTTTCCTCGCTTGAAAATGCCATCTGGAAGATATGGAGAATGAACAGGCGTTCATCATATTTATTTGGATCAAAACCGTATATACGGGATATTTCGAATAATAACTTCATCTTGATGCTAAGCAGTAATGGGAAATCTGCCAATCCAATTAAAAGACCTGCCGCCCCGGTTCCCACACCTTCTATAACGGCCGTTTTCCGATATGCCGTTACAGTTTCCGCAACCCATTCTTCTTTCTGCTGCAAGGATAGAAGCACTACATTTTTTTCTTTAGACATATATTTAGAACCTGATAATACGGCCTCTATCATCCCTTTAATACTATCAGTAATCATTTTGTGCACTCGGTCTGGAATATAACTATTCAATTTGATTTGCGCCTTTTTGGACATCCGCTCAAGTCTGCCGGATTTCTTGGCTACTTTCTTTTTCCATGATACTAGTTCCGATAATGCCTTTTGTCCATATTCATCCATCATTTAACACCTCCGTTAAATATGTATATACCCCCTATGAAGCTTTTATTTTCAATTTTCATTTCTTAAAAGAAAAAGCCGATTTTATGAAAAATCAGCTTCTGGTTAAAAGTTTTTAATTTTCTTTGCTGCATAAATTTTAAAACCGAATAAGAAAGCAAGCCCCATTGCCAAGGCGGCTAAAGCGGACATCCATTCCCCTTTCACTAGCAGGACCAAACTGAAGACCAGGTCCTCAAATAATAAGAAATAGGAAATTAGCTTTATGACGGCAGATTCTCTCATTTTTGCTGGCAATGGATACAATGAGACCCATACTTTCCATTCATGAGCCTTCCAAACCGGCAGCAGCTGCAGGGCTGTCATGAATAGGAACATGAACGTTACAATCAAATGTGCCCATATGTTAGTGAATACACTTAAAATCACGGACCCAATGATAGTCAAGCGAAAACAAAGTCCCACATAATCATTGGATCGCAAAAGAGTACGGGCGTAAAGATAGGTATACGTTGAATTTTCACCATACGGAATGAAAGATAATAACCAGTCCATCCATTTCCTTCTGGCTACCTTCCCTTTCAAATGAGGAACATCAGTAAACATGTTCGCTATTCGATAAAAAGAATTCATCCGTTTGTTTTCCAGTTCCACCAGCCGTTCCCACTTCAACACAAAACCTTTAGTTGCACTTCGGTAATACATGTAAAGTGCTAACAATATTAAAAATGTTATAAGTAAAAACAGTATATTTGCCCTTGAACAGATGAAATAAAGAATCACTCCATTAAGTAGAAAGCGGATGAGCGAGTCCCAATGGCTCACTGATGTATCCTGATATTTCAACACCTGCCAGCGCATGGTTAAATTCAAGAACTTCAAAATAAGCAAAACGACCAGGATGATTCCAAGGTCCGTACCTCCAGCACCCGTAACCTTCGAATACATCGGTATAGATGCAATTAGGACTACCAGAAGAATGAAACCCTGCATGACCCAACTTAATATCAGTGAATTCTTGAAATAGCTTCTCAACTTCGTTTCAAGCGGAAGCAGGAATACCGTATCAGGTTCTTTCAAAAAAGTATTTATCGGGCTTCTGGTTACAATGATCGATAAAACAAAGGCCATGATCAATTCAGCAGGGAAATCGCTGTCTAACGTCTTCACCCAATCACTGTAATAATAAGCCAAACCACCAAGAACCAATACCATGACAAAAACAAGATGGCCATTAAAAATATAGCGAAGATATTTTTGCGTTTCATTTATATAGCCTAAATATCTTTCCTTCCAGAGATTTTGACTATTCATGACCGATTTCTTCTTTCGTCAATTGAATGTATAAATCGTCAAGAGTTGCACCCGGCATGGAAAATTGTTCACGAAGCTGCTCAAGATTGCCTTTTGCCCGGATCTCTCCATTATGCAGTATGATAAATGAATCACAATACCTCTCGGCTGTCGCCAGTATGTGTGTAGACATTAATATTCCCGCTCCGCTCTCTTTCATTTTCCTCATCAAATCAAGCAGGGATTGAATGCCTAATGGATCAAGACCCACGAAGGGTTCGTCGACGATATATAAAGATGGCTGTACTAAAAAGGCGCACATAATCATGACCTTTTGCTTCATTCCCTTTGAAAAATGGGCAGGAAACCATTTAAGTCTTTTTTCCATATGGAATTCCTTTAATAGAACGTCCATCCTTTCTTTAAATGTTGCTTCCGCCAAACCATGTGCCATTGCCGTAAGCTTTAAATGCTCCTCAAGTGTAAGCTCATCATACAAGATTGGCGTTTCAGGAACATAAGTGAATTGTTTACGATATGTATCCGGATCCTGGGCAAGTGTTTTACCATGAATCGAGACTCTTCCGCCTTTCGGCTCCATGAGTCCGATGATATGTTTAATCGTCGTACTTTTCCCAGCCCCGTTAAGCCCAATTAACCCTACTAGCTCATTCGGTTGAATGTCAAAACTTATTCCCTTTAAAACGGGCGTTTTCGTGTATCCGCCCACTAATTGCTTTATTTCCAATAAGGACATATAAACAATCCTTTCTATATAGAGGTTCTTATTTCCATTTTATCAAATTCTCCTGCTTTTATATAGTCGAGTGTACCCGAAACAAAATTTCCATAAATAACTAATTATATTTTCCCGGCTTGGTGGTCATCATATATAAGGAAGAAGGGGTTAGTCATTACGTGTGATTCACATCATATTGTAAATGAGGTGTCAGTTAAAGACGTATTACACTGAAATACCCATAAGTTTGATTACAAATGATTCACATCATATTGTAAATGAGGTGTCAGTTAAAGACGTATAACTGAATTAAACCAGAAGCTTCATTAAAAAAAAATCGTTTCGAGCAAGGAGATGGTTCTCTTGCACGTAAAAGCAGAAAAATCATTCAATAATTATCAATTATGCTTTGAAAGTTGATGAAACTTTAAAGATATAGGAGATGGTTGCTTTGAATGGAAAATCTCTAATCAGATAATAACCATATTTTACTACAATGTAGATGAGGTGTTTGTCGCAGAGAATTTATGCTAATGCGAATTTTGAAGCAAAACCCCCTTTTTCGACAGGCAGGGTGCAACTTAATGTTGCATCCTGTTTTTATGATTTTTCCTTTTCTCAAGGATTCAAGCTATGGTACGATTAACCAAATACATTAACTTTTAAAGGAGCGTTTTTAATGAGTGATTGCATTTTTTGCAAAATAATCGATGGGGAAATTCCAAGTACGAAAGTTTTCGAAAATGAACATGTATTGGCTTTTCTCGATATCAGTCAAGTAACAAAAGGCCATACGCTGGTAATACCTAAAGTACATAAGGAAAATCTTTATGAGTTAACACCTGAGATTGCCAAGAATCTTTTTGAAGTGGTACCGGAAATTGCCCGCGCCATGAAGCAGGAATTCCAACCCGTAGGCCTGAATCTTTTAAATAATAATGGTGAAGCTGCAGGACAGTCCGTTTTCCATTTTCATATGCATTTAATTCCTCGGCATGGGGAAGGAGACGGCTTTGGGGCTGTTTGGAAAACGAATACCAGCGACTATACACCAGATGACCTGAAACAAATCGCTGACTCCATTGCACAGCATTTAAAATGAGACTGTGATTGCCTGTGAAGGTTTCTTTCTCCTTTCGTTATATCTTTTTAAAAGAATCGGCGATTGAACTTTAGCTAAACGCTGGTTGCATGAAAAAACAATAATCCCGGTTTGGTCCTCACTCAAAGTGCAGGACCTTTTTACTTTGACCGATCATTAAAACAGATTGTCACTTAAAATTCTAAATTTTCCTCCTATTGAATTTAGTTTTCTGGTAGGATATATGAATAGTCTCAAATACTTTATCACATAGTCGTATAGGAGGAAAAAAATTGAAACGTGCACGTAATTTTAACGCTGGGCCAGCCGCCCTTCCCTTAGAAGTTTTACAAAGAGCCCAAAACGAATGGTTGAATATTGAGGATTCCGGTATGTCCGTCATGGAATTAAGCCATAGAAGTTCGGAATTCGAAAAAATTCATAACCATGCCATTCAATCATTAAAAGACCTTATGGAAATTCCTGAAAATTATGAAGTTCTCCTGCTGCAAGGAGGAGCAAGTCTACAATTTTCCATGATTCCCATGAACATTTTGAATGACGGAAAAAGGGCAGATTATGTCCTCACTGGTTCTTGGTCGGAAAAAGCATTAAAAGAAGCCAAAAAGGTTGGTGAAACGGCCGTAGTCGCTTCATCCAAAGATGAAAAATATACGTTCATCCCTAAAGTGGAAGACATCAAATTTAATGATGATGCTGCATATCTTCATATCACAAGCAATAATACGATTTATGGAACACAGTGGAAGGAATTCCCGGAAACAGGCAACATTCCTTTAGTAGCTGATATGTCAAGTGATATTCTCAGCAAAAAGATTGATATTAGTAAATTCGGCATCATCTATGCAGGTGCACAAAAGAATCTAGGTCCGTCGGGAATCACAGTCGTTATCATCCGTAAAGATTTAATAACGGATAATGACAAAATACCATCCATGATGAACTATTCTATCCATTCTAAAAATCAATCTCTATACAACACTCCTCCGACATTGGCCATTTACTTATTGTCCCTTGTATTGGATTGGGCAAAAGAACAGGGCGGCGTGGAAAAGATCGCTGAAATCAATGAAGAAAAAGCAAAAGTCATTTACGATGCCATCGACGGCAGTGATGGTTTTTATAAAGGCCATGCCTTACCGGACAGCCGTTCATTAATGAATGTAACGTTCACGCTTCCATCTGAAGAAGCTGAAGTACAATTCCTTAAAGAAGTGAAGCAAGCCGGATTCGTAGGACTGAACGGTCACCGTTCCATCGGTGGCTGCAGAGCATCCATCTATAATGCGGTCCCTCTATCCCATTGCCAGGACCTTGCTGATTTCATGAAAAAATTCCAGGAATCGTATAAAGCGAAGGAAGCTAAAACCCTTTAATTCAAACAAATATAACTTCTAAAAAAATAGGTCTTATGATATACTATTTTAAACTTCTTGCAACAGGCAATAGTGCATTGTTGAAGAAAAGATGTTAGTTGAGATGAGAATAGGAGAGATGAGTAAATGAAAACGAAAACCCTTGTGTCACTGTCCCTATTAATCGGGATTGGGGCTGCCCTGCATTTTATCGTACCTGGATTCTTCCTTGGAATGAAACCGGATATGATGCTGTTGATGATGTTTTTGGCGATTACCCTGTTTCCCGCGAAGAAGAATGTATTCATTGTCGCCCTGGCTGCTGGAGCCATCTCTGCAATGACAACTACATTTCCTGGAGGACAGATTCCAAATATCATAGACAAAATGGCAACAGCCTTTCTGTTTTACCTTTTATTCATCAGTCTTAAGAAGTTTTCAACATCCGTTGTCACCGTTAGTATCTTGACTGCAGTAGGAACAATGATTTCCGGCGCTGTCTTCCTTGGTTCGGCATATTATATCGTTTCCCTTCCAGGGCCTTTCGTTGCACTTTTCGGCGCTGTTGTACTTCCTGCCGTACTGTTAAATACAGTTGCGATGGTCATCATTTATCCAATTGTGAACGGCATCGTAAGAAAATCAAATATACCCATTAATGCTTAACAGCAGGATCATCATACCTAAAAAAGCACCGGAATGTCCGGTGCTTTTTTTTCCAATCTTATGAATCTGGAATTCTAGTCAGAATCATCCTCCAAGGATCAATGAATCAATATCCACATAAACCAAATGAAAAGCAGTAAAACCCCGGGGAGACCCATAGCGAAGGCCCTAGCCTGGAGCACCCTTTTAGGCGGATAGATGCCAGGAGTTTTTGCTTGCCTTAGAAAATACCCCATTCCGCACAGGCATACCAGGCTTAATAAAAAAATGATTTTCATTATTAACCCACCAGTGCCATCCATGTTCCGACAGCTTGTTTTTATTATCTATATGCTGCTCTTCCCTTTATATGAAGCATTATTATTAAAGCTTCAAGTTATTTTTAAATATTATATATTTACTCTTTAAGTTTAAAAAAATATTTTTGTGATATAAAGATAAAATGGTCGATACTCTTCCATAAGGATGAAAATTATGGTATTTTGATATCAATAGTATTTCTCTCCCTATTTATCATAATTTCCAATTGATGCTTTTTTCAGCAGGGATTCCGACCATGGAAAGCGAAAACATATTATAAAATGAGGTGATCCTAATGAAAGCAAAATCATTACTAATTGGCTTTTTGACCGGAACAGTAGTAGCTGGTGCGGCAACCCTACTTTCAACCCCAAGTTCAGGTAAAGACCTACGAAACCGCATCAAAACGAATACCGACGAAATTAAGAATACAATTGATGAATTAAAGGTAAAGATGCTAAATATTAAGGATGACACGATGGAAGCTTCACAAATCAGCAAAGAAACGGTAAAAACGTTCATTTCGGATGTTCAGGTCGTCATCGAGAACTGGAAGCGGGAAATCGAACCCAATAAGAATGAATTATTGAAGAACGTTCAAGAAATTGAAAATTCATTAAAAGAATTGGAAGCGGCCGCCCCTTCTTCCAAAAATTAATAGTGACATAGTCACACAAGCTTGATTCTCCATTTTTCCCAATAAATTACATGGTTTATTGGAGAAGAATGGAGAATTCATTAAAAAAACTAAAATTTTCTAAAAATTTTGCAAATATTTATCTTTATTAATTTTTATTTTATTGTCATAATAAATATATAGAATCTTATAAGTAGGTGAGCCCATAATATGCAGAATAAAAATTATTCTATGAAAGAAGCAATGATTTTTAGTCAACGAATTGCACAATTAAGCAAAGCATTATGGAAATCGATTGAAAAAGATTGGCAGCAATGGATCAAGCCCTATGATTTAAATATCAATGAGCACCATATTCTTTGGATTGCCTACCATCTTAATGGCTCTTCCATTTCTGATGTTGCAAAATTTGGGGTCATGCATGTTTCTACGGCATTTAACTTTTCAAAAAAATTAGAGGAACGCGGGTACTTAACATTTTCAAAAAAAGAAAATGACAAAAGGAATACGTATATAGAGATCACAGCAGAAGGTGAAAAAATTCTACTTGATTTAATGGAGACATACGACCCAAGCAAGAACTCTGCTTTTTCAGGTGCACTTCCACTGCGTGAGCTTTATGGTAAGTTTCCGGATATGATCGAAATGATGGCCATCATCCGTAATATCTACGGTGAGGATTTCATGCAAATCTTTGAACGATCCTTCGATAACATCGATCAGGAGTTTACTGACGTGGAGGGTAAAATTACAAAAAAAAAGATAGAGAAAGAAACTGAGCCAGTCTAATCTCATACTCTATCCATTTCCTTCATGAATGATACATATAAACCTTGTGAAAGGCATGCATCAATGCATTCTTTTATGGTTATTTTTGGATTAACCTTTCTTTCAAATTGATTAAAAAGCGGTCGAAAGTTCATATACCCTTCCGCTTTTTCTATTTCATAGCGTTTGCTCAAGATATCACATGTTTCCAATAATTCTTCCGCTTCCTGCCTCGTGAAATTTTTTTCCACAAACAGATAGTCCAACTTTGCCTCCGAATTTCGTATCAGGTTTAATAAAAGCCGTTGATGAAAACGGAGTATTTCTATTTCTTCATTTATATTTTTCATACATCACTAATCCCCAATCGATCATTCAATTTAACATAATAGGCTTATAACCAATTCTTGATTGTTCACACTCAGTAATCCGCCTGATCCCTTCAAAACCTGGACTTAAACGCCATTAGCATACTTACACACTAAAGTGATTTTATCTTGAACTTAATCCAAGAATTTCATTGCTTTTTCCACCAATTCATCGTAATGTATGTAATTATATTCAACAGCTTTGGAGGGCTGATTTCGAAATGAATTCGTGGAAAACAATTGACGTGGCAAAACAATATGGGAATTGCCGTCTGATCTTTTTTTCAGTTTTTACTATATTGATGTCTTTTGTTCTGATCTATACATTATTAAGTGTCTTTTCAACCCATGTTATTTTGTATGGCGATCAAACAATGGTATTTTTTAGCCTATTATTCTTATTATATCCTGTTCACAAACTATTACACTATCTACCTTTACGATTATTATGTAAAAAAGTAAAAACTTCTTGGTCCTTGAAGTGGAACCTTGTGCTTACATGCAAAGTCAATGTGCATTATCCGATTCGAAAGCATCTTTATCTCTTTACTCTTGTGTTGCCTTTCTTCATTATGTCTGTCATATTGATTGGTTGTGCCCTTAGTTTTCCACATTATCTCCATTATTTCACTATTTTGTTATCCCTGCACACCGGATTATGCGTATCGGATTTTATTTATATAAAAAACCTGGTTGGTTCCCCAAGGAATTCATTTATCGAGGAACATCTCGAAGGATACGATATACTTATTCAAAAGTGATTTCTTATTTATTCATAAAGATGCCTAATAAGATTTTTAGGTATCTTTTTTCATTATAATTTGGTATCGTATTTATACATGATGTTTTGCAAGGAGGGATTTTAGGTTTTGATCTCGTTCTGGTTTATTATTTTTGCTATTTTGATCCTTTATAATATTAATAGAATGACAAACTCTTTATGCATTCAAAAGGAAATTGCTGAAGACCGGCAGCCTAAAGTATTCAGGACCATTAATGTATTAATTACTATTATGTTATTATCCTCCTATATTGAAATTTTGTATACGTAGAGATGAGCAACAAATGATGCCGTCATTTGTTACATACAATGGTGATACCCGGAGCATTATCCACATAAAGAAAAAGGGCGAAGCAATTAGCTTCGCCTTTTGTTTATGAGTTTATAACCAAGAAGCTCCAATGATGATTAACAGGATGAAAAGAACGACAATTAGAGCAAAGCCTCCACCTATTCCTCCAGACATTGATCTTCCTCCTTTCCATTCTTAAGTAATTGTAATTTCATGCACACCCTTAAATCCGCCAAAAGGAATCCAATCCTTTCTAAGCTTGATAATCACTTCGTCTTTTTGTTGAGCGGCTACCCTATCCTATTCAACTCCATGGCAAAAGGAGTGGGCTCTTTCCATTATTAATTTTGCAACCGATTAGCAACAGGCTGATCCTACAATTATTAATAATATGAATAACACCACTAACAAAGCGAAACCTCCGTTAAATCCATTACTCATTTTGCTACCTCCTTTTGTTGTCCTCGATTTATCATATGTAATGGTTTATTATCTGGGTAGGCGTACACCCATTTTTCAAAAAAATCTTATTCATACACCAATATATTATTTTTTGTAAAGTAACCAGAATATGTTATAGTTAATTTTGTGGAAATACGAAAAATATCAAATCAGAAACTTAAAACTAGGAGTTGTTTTTATGAAGAAGTGGGCATTATCGATTGCTGTTACTGCAGGGCTGATCGGACTTACAGCATGCAACAGCGACAAGGAAGCAGTCGTGGAAACTAAAGCGGGGGATATAACTAAAGAAGAATTTTACAATGTAATGAAAGACCGTTATGGTGAAACCGTTCTTCAGGAACTTGTTTATGAAAAAGTTCTTTCTGAAAAATATACAGTAACCGATAAGGAAGTTAAAGCTAAAACGGACGAGCTTAAAGAGCAGATGGGTGAAAATTTCGAAACGGCCCTAGCCTCTTCCGGATATAAGAGCGAAGATGATCTTAAACGTGCACTTAAAATCGGCATGCTTCAAGAAAAAGCAGCCGTTGCCGATATTACAGTAAAAGAAGCTGATGTGAAAAAAGCTTATGAAGACTATAAACCACAAATCAAAGCGAGACATATTCTAGTGGAAGACGAAAAAACAGCCAACGAAGTTAAAGCTAAATTGGACAAAGGCGAAGACTTCGCTAAACTTGCCAAAGAATATTCAACAGATACAGGCACAGCTGAAAAAGGCGGGGAGCTAGGCTGGTTCGGTCAAGGTGAAATGGTTCCTGCATTTGAAGAACAAGCTTACAAAATGAAGAAGAATGAAATCAGTAAGCCGATTAAATCTGATTATGGCTACCACATCATCCAACTTCTTGATACAAAAGAAAAAGAATCATACAAAGATATGAAAAAAGATCTTGAATATGATTTGAAAGTTGCTCAAATTGACCAAACTAAAGTTCAGGATATTTTGAATTCAGAAGTCAAAAAAGCGGACGTGAAGATTAAAGATGAAGATCTAAAAGATGCCATCACTTCCGGTGACGCAACCAAGGCTGAAAAATAATTGAATAGGAAAAAGCGACAGGACTTGCCTGTCGCTTTTTTTTATCATTTGAGCTATGCTCCCTGATTTATATCCTTTTTACGCCTCTCGCGCTCTTCTTCCATGCGCTCAATGTACTTCTGACCTTCCTTCTCAATCCATGCATCATCTATGAGGCGTTCCTGTCTAGCTGTCCAAATTGACATGACTGCACTGACAATTATCCCAATAAACACGAACCAGATCCAAATTGGCATGTCCATTCCCTCCCAAAAAATCTACTATTCATTTACTAGAGAATATGCGCGAATAAAAAAAATATGCTTCTTTCTCCATCGAGAAAGAAGCATATTTTATTAAAATGTTGGCTTATAGAATGAACGATTATCGAGCGCGAAGACTCTTTCCGTAAATTCACCCGGTTTCACTTTTTCCAATGCCCGGTCCATCATATTTATCTTGGCATCCATATTATCAATATAATGCAGCACTTCCGCTTCCCTCACCATTGGCGGTTTGGGACTGCCCCACTCAGCTTTACCATGGTGGCTTAATATCAAGTGCTTGAGAATCATGATTTCTTCCGCTTCAATGCCCAATTCCTCTGCAGCTTTACCGACTTCATTTACCATGATGGTGATATGCCCCAACAAGTTCCCTTCCACTGTATAAACAGTCGAAACAGGTCCAGATAGCTCATGTACCTTTCCAAGGTCATGCAGAATGACTCCTGCATACAAAAGATCCTTATTGAGCGAAGGATATAGGGTTGAAATGGCCTTAGCCAGCCCTAGCATAGATACAACGTGATAGGCCAGACCCGACATGTACTCATGATGGTTCTTGGTGGCAGCAGGAAACGTCAGAAATTCATTCTGATATTTTTTAATGAGATGCCTAGTCACCCTTTGGATATTCGGATTCCTCATTTCAAAAATGAATTGAGTGATGGTTTCCATCATTTCTTCCTGACTTAAAGGGGCCGTTTGAATTAAATCGGCTTTCGTGACCCCATCAGCATCTGAAGTAATTCTAATATTACGGATTTTCAATTGGCTGCGTCCTCGATAATTCTGGACTTCCCCTTGAACTTTCACCGTAGCTTCAGCACTGTATGTTTTCTCATCAGTCTCGGAAACATCCCATAGCTTTGCCTCGATCTCCCCAGTTTTATCGCACAAAATCAATGTTAAAAACGGCTTTCCATTACTTGCCACCGCTTTTGTGCTCGTTTTAATGTACATATATATATCTACTACTTCACCAATTCCGTAGTGTATGATCCCATTTCCCATGCGACTGCCTCCGTTCAATTAAATATCAACATTATAACATACCCATCTCGTTAGTGCGTTTAGTTTTCGTTAATAAGTGATAGACAATGGACGAGAAAAGCCTAAGCTGACCGTCTCTTATCACTCCACAAGAAAACCAGGCTTGACCCCAAGCCTGGCTCTCCAATTAAATCTATTTCAACAGTTTTTGTTTGGACAATACGCGCATTTTCCCTGGCCCTCAATTCGGTAATATAAACAGCATGTCACCCGTTTATAAGGATTCATGGACGCCGGAACACTTTTTTCCCCAATGAATCGTTTAAAGGGAGAATGCGTTTCAATATTCAGCCATACTTCATCTGCAAGCAGTATTTCAATGTCCTTTTCAACTCGCGCCTTTATATCTGTCTCCTTCAGTAACTCACTATACATCCATACCGTATAGCTCCAAATATTTTCCCAGAGTACAAGCTTCGATAATTTAGCAGTTCCGGAAAAGAAGCGAATGGCATCAGCACCAAAGCTGCTTAATATGGAATGGAGGGCAGAAGGGCTTTTCTCTTCCGTAACATTGCTCCACCTGTTAGTTTTCAGCAAAAAATTCGGGAGCCAATGTTTATCTTCTGGATCATCCAAAACGCCAATGTCTTGAAGTGTGCCTTCCCAGATAAGCCGATGTTTGCTTAACATGTAAAATTGTGCCGTGACAAAAAAAGCATAACGTCTGAACCACATTGAAATTGCTATCCTTGACGTTTCCGCCCCAGTCCGGGCTTGTGCATACTGAATAAGCTCATCAGCTTGATTGAAGGTCTTGGAAACTTTGGCTTCATCTCGAAAGAAAATGCGATATCTTTGCAGCTCTTTTTCAATAGATGGTGTGAGGTTATGCATTGGCCAGCGCTTTTACATGCCTTTGGGCGTAGCGTCCTTTACCAAACGGGACGCACATGGGACTGCCGAAAATCGGATCAAAAGAAATTTGACATTCCATGCTGAATACATGCTGTACCAATTCAGGCGTGATGATATCCTCTGGCCGGCCTTGCGCATGTATCGCCCCATCTTTAAGTGCTACTAGATTATCCGCATAACGGCAAGCTAAATTCAAATCATGAAGCACCATCACGATCGTTCGGTTTTCAAACTTATTCAAGTCGAACAATAAGTCCAAAATCTCGATTTGATGGGTCATATCAAGATATGTAGTCGGTTCATCCAACAAAATGACGTCTGTATCCTGAGCCAGAGTCATTGCTATCCATGCCCGTTGCTTTTGGCCTCCCGATAATTCATCAACTGCCTGATCCTTTAAATCGGTCAGGTTCGTTGCTTCAATCGCCTTTTGAACTTTTTCTTCATCCAAGGAACTCCACTGTTTCAACCAACTTTGATAAGGGTATCTTCCTTGTTTAACAAGTTGATAGACTGTAAGTCCTTCAGGAGCAACCGGGGATTGTGGAAGAATCGCCATCTTTCTTGCTACATCCTTCGATGACATGGTTGAAATCGCTTTACCTTCGAGCAAAACTGAGCCAGATTGAGGTTTTAACAATCGGGCAACCGACCTTAGCAATGTTGATTTTCCACATCCATTGGCACCAATGAATACGGTGATCTCACCTTTGGGTATTTCTATATTCATATCATTTATAATTAATTTATCACCATAACCGAGCGATAAAGACTGTGTGTTAATAGCTGGTCGCATTAAAATACTCCCCTTTTAGTCTAATAATACCAGTTTAATGAAAATGATTCTCACTGTCAATCTTAAAAATGAATATAAGCCCAAAACTCCATGTCTCATTCCGCTTAAATGATTCATTAAAGAGAATACTCCATTAAAGATATGAAGCTTCCTTTGGAAACATTAATGTAAAAAAATTAGCACATTATATTAAATTGCCATATCATTTACCGCTTCCTGTAGTTTCCGAACGATTCAATAGTCCATTCTCCCCCACCGCGCAATCCATATCGGAATTTCCAAACTACATTTAGCCGAAATAAAAAAAGCCCTCCATGTGGAGAGCCTTTTAACCGACCAGCAGGCGATTCGTACAATGTTCCAGGGATTCATCCCTAATGAAGGTAAATAAATCCTGAACGATAAAAGGAATTAATCCTTCTGCAATATTCCATGCATTGACCTCTATTTGATACAGGATTTCTGATTTTCCTGTATTGTATAGCTCCTCACTAAGCACAGCAAGTTCGGGGTCTAATGCGTGGCCCATCTCATGTGTGAGGATCACCCATGTATATTCCTCAAGCCTTGCAAGCGAGCCCAGGGAGCGTTCACACTGAATTTCGATATCTCTCTTATATAAAGTGATGCTATGTCCTTTGGCAGAATACTTTCCCCCAACACATCGTTTACCAGGAAACTCCTTTTCGATGATTAACTCCAAACAAGGATCATGGTGGCTTACAAACTCATTCATATTCAATGACTTCACTCTCTTTATTTAAAGTTTAAAACCCATTATATTTCGGGAATGATCAATTCATTCATATTTTGGAGCAATATGGGGCTGGATAGACTAATCACTTGATTTTCGCTAAAGTACTCCATTATATATCGGTGACATGTAAAAAATAAAATTTGCCGCTTTTCCGAAACTTTTTTCAATAACTCGAGCATCCGTTTTGTCCTTTCCGCATCAAAATTGACGAAACTATCATCAATGATGAGCGGGAACGAATCATTTTCAAAAGTATGATCAGCAAGTGCGATCCTTAGGGAAACATAAATTTGCTCTGCTGTCCCGCGGCTGACCTCTTCAACCCTGAAACTTAAGCCATCACTGCGCTGTACCCAAATTCCTTCTCCCGACTGATCAAGGATGATTTTACGATAGCTTCCATTCGTTAAAAAGGAAAAATGCCGCTCGGCATCAGCGATGACCTTCGGTAGGCGTTCCCTTTTATATCGGTCCAAGGTTTTATTCAATAAGCTTTTGGCTATTGCCAATTTCGCCCATTCCTTCGCCTCTTCGTTAAAAGCAGCTTTTTCTTCATAAAAACGATGAAGTAATTCATCATAAATCCCCGAAACTTCAAGCTGTTTTATCCTATGCTTCGCATCCACCTGTTTCTCTAATAAAAGTGATTTCACCTTTACAGAATCCTTCCGTTTCCGTTCTAAATTTTCAAATGTATACGTGTTGATCCCCTGCTTTAGGTAAGCCTGGATTTGTTCAGGCAGCATTCTGGATTGCCCAATTTGAATGGAAATCAAATCAAGCTGTTTTTGTATAGTGATTTTCTTTTCGGACAATGCAGCGTCTTGCCTGAACTCTTCCTCGTCATTGACCTTCGCTAACTTAAAAAGCATTTCCATTTCTGCATCAAGATAGCCTTTTTCCATCGTCAACTGCTCGATTTCGTTCGTCAAACGACTCCGTTCCTGCATCCATTGTGTTAGTTGAACGGAGAATTCAACGGATTTATTCATTTCCCGTTTCAATATGCCAATCGCTTCCCGCCATGTGGATGGTTCAAAATAGAGGCTGTGTGCAAAATGAAATAATGCCATCGATTTACCCTCAAATTCTGCATGCAGAAAATTGTGCCTTTTGATTGTTTCATATTTCTTATCAACGGCTTCCTTCCATTTCTCAAGAAGTTCAAATACAGATTCAAGATTGATTTCCATTCCGGGATAAGACAGACCCCAACCACTTAAGATGCTCCTAACTTCTTTATCCAATCGGTCCCTGCTAGCTTCCCAAGTAGCATACTCCTGAATGGTCGATTCAAAAGCTTCCTCTCTTTCTTCATATTTGAACCTTTCACTATCAAACCGCCTTTGAAGACGGTGGTCCATTTCAAGCAACCGTCCCAGCGACTCTCCTTCACCCCCACTATTGGTTTCACTCCCAATTGCAGCCCTTTTCCTTTTCATCTCATCCAATTGCCTGATATATCCGGACAATATATCATCACCTTTAAAGAGATACCTGGAAACCGCAAACAGAACAGCCACGGCTAGAAGTGTAATCCCCAACAAAATCTGTTCACTGAAATAACTTCCGATCGCACCTAAACAAAGAAGTATTATTAAACTGCCATTCATGAAAAGTGAACGTTTGCGATTATGCGCTTCCTTCTTCCTCTGTATTGCCAATTGTTTTTCAAGTTCGAGTATTTGTTCATCAAGAATAAGGGATTGTGCTGCTTCAAATTCGATGTTATTCTGCTTGTTGTATAAGGACTCCAGCTCAATTCTTTTTTCATCTGGCAGTAACTGGGCCTTTATCTCCTTCAAGCGGGCTTCTGTCGTTTCCAGACTTTCCTTTTGCAGTCCATATTTTTCATCAAGCTGTTTTTTATCATTTTGGAGTTGATGCTTTTCCCTCTCGGCCCTTTTCACCTTTTCCTTCATGAATGTACTGATATCCAGTTTTCTTATTTCATCATCAGTAACATCCAAGAATAATTCCTGCTTCACCTTTTCGATATTCTTTTCTTCCAACAGCCTTTCGTGTTCCGCTTTTCTTATATCCAGCTCCAGCTTCTCTAGCAATGTTCCTTGATCGATTGCATGTTCAATTTGCTCTTTATGCTCCTTGATGAACGGATTGATTTCGATTTCCGTAAGTTTTCCTTCAAGTTTGTCCATTTTCTCTGTCAGTGCGGCAAGTTGGGCTTTCATGGGCATTCCAACTGCCTGCAACTGTTCAAGTCTTTTTAAGCCATCAACAGGAAAACTCACTTCCGGAATTTTACTTATTTCTGTTTCAAGTTCCCCCTGTTCTTCAACCAATGGTTTAATTCGCAAAAAAGTACTCACGTTAACAAGGTTTTCTTCAATTTCTCGAATATCTTCCGTGACTTTAGAGAGCTCCTCCTTAAGTTTTGCTTCTTCCTGAAGCAATCCCGTATATGACTGCTGTTCTTCTTCTGATGCTTTCACCTTTTTCTGCAATTCCTTAAGTTCTTTTAATCTCACATTCAGTAAAGGTTTTTGGCCTGATGGCTTGAACCTTAAATCCAGCTCTTTTTGCAATTTCGTTTCGGCTTCAAGAAGTTTATCATTCCCAATCAGCCCAGCTGAAAGCAGATATTTACTCATGGTCCCTTCACTTAGCGTATGTAAACCCTGCAGACCTTGAAGATCGAAAGAAAAAATGGCTTGGTAATAGTTTTTATCAACTCCATGGAGAATCTCATTCAATTCTTCCTCTCCGCCGACCCTTCCATCCTCGAAAGTCAATTTTACATCACCAGCAGCTTTTCCCTTCACACGTTCAATAACGATTTCCCCATCTTTTTTTGTTATGAGACTGAGCCTTCCCCCATATTTGGCATGCATTTTGGGCTCGTAACGCGGTTCGTTTTGAACCTTTGTCGGAAATCCAAATAGCATACTATGAATGAAGGACATGATGGTTGACTTTCCCGATTCATTTTCCCCAAAGAAAATCTGCAGCTGTCCCAATTCAGGAAAACGCTGATTTTCCAGTTTGCCGTAACCATAAACATGGAGGTCTTTAATAATCAAATCCGTTCCTCCTCCCTACACTCATTTATTCGCTTCAAAAACTTGCAAAAGCCATCTTTCCGCTTCATCCAAAAGTTCCCTCTCATCTTCCGGCTCTATTGAATCTAGAAACCTTCTTGCACCCGGATGAATATAAAGCGGGGCCAGAGCAGCCTCCGTATCATCAAATTCAGAAGCAAGCCTGGTTACCTCAGCCATAAATGGCGATATTCTTTCATTTGACCTAATCATCGGCATGGACTGGATGACTTTGATTTTATACACCCAGACAAATGATTCCCCTTGGTCCTCTTCCTGTAAGATCCGAGTCAATTCTTCAAGATATTCCCCGGAAGCTGCTGCTGCGTCACCTGCATCCAGCTTCAACTCCAAAAGAAAGCTTCTCCCATCGTAACCCTTCTGTTCAATTACTTCCTTGCATTGCTTGAACAGGGCATCAAATCCACCCTCTGCGGATATTTCAATTGTTTCGCTTCCCCATATCACTTTAGAGGTTTCAATAAAGGAATGACGCTTCATGTCCCCGTCGAATTCGACGAGCAGGCATCCTTTAACGCCAGACTCCTTTCTGTTCCTGCCTTGAATATTTCCTGGGTATATCACTAGCGGATCTTCTGAAACCACCTGATGCTTATGAATATGGCCTAATGCCCAGTAATCGAAATCTTTAGCAGTTAGTTCCTTCAATGAAAAAGGGGCGTATGGGCTATGTTCGGAATTGCCTTCCAAATTCCCATGAAGCAGACCTATATGATAATCGGCCCCTTCAGCTTTTATGTAGGTTTCTATCATTCTCTCCCTTACGTGACGGCGTGGATAACTGAATCCATAAAGGTGGACAGTCGTCCCATCGATTTTTTCAAACCGTTTCACTTCGGTTTGCCCTGAAAATACGTGGACATTATCCGGCAGCTCCACAGTAATCCATGAACCGCTGAGATGATCATGATTACCATGAATGATATAAGCAGGGATCTGATGTTGCTGGAGTTTTTCCATTTCGGTTCGAAAGCGGACCTGTGTCCGGAGACTCCGATTTTCCCCATCAAATAGATCCCCCGATAACACGATAAAGTCAACCTGATGGGAAATTGCTTCATTAATGATAGTTTGAAAAGCTTTAAACGGACTTTCCCTTAATTTCTTTAATATAGATGACGGCATATCCTTCAACCCTGAAAAGGGACTGTCCAAATGGAGATCCGCCGCATGAATGAACTTCACACCACTCAAAAGTATCACCTCGATTTCTATCAACATTTCACATTTAATTTTAACATGAATAGAACATACTTTCCCATACATTATTATTTTAATATGGCATCATGGTACCTAGTTATTCCAGTATGGGCAAATTCAACAGGAAAAAGACCGAATGGCGTGAACATTGTTTCAATGCACGGCATTCGGTCTTTTTCCTCATTTAAAAATATCCATACTTAAATAGCGTTCACCATTATCCGGTGCAATGCATAATACTCGTTTGCCACTTCCAAGACGACGGGCTTCCTGCAGGGCAGTCCAGACAGAGGCACCTCCTGAAGGTCCAATCAATATACCTTCCTTCGAAGCCATATCCTTCATGGTGGAAATCGCATCTTCATCAGTCGCTTGAACGATTTCATCAAATACCTCTGTATTTAAGATGGTGGGGATAAAACCAGGGCTCGTACCCACTAACTTATGAGGCCCAGGCTTTCCGCCGGAAAGAACTGGAGAACCCATAGGCTCGACAACGACAACCCTTAAATCCGGAAGATGTTCCTTTAAGGCTTCACCAGTACCGGTTATCGTCCCTCCCGTTCCAGCAGTAGCGACAAACACATCCAGGTTTCCATCCATTTGGTCTAGAATCTCGACTGCTGTCGTCACTCTGTGAATATCAGGGTTGGCTTGGTTTTCAAATTGCTGCGGAATAAAGCTATTAGGAATCTCTGCGGCGAGTTCCTCAGCTTTACGAATGGCTCCCGGCATCCGCTCAGATGCAGGGGTGAGGACAACTTCCGCTCCGTATGCCTTTAAGATATTGATTCTTTCTTTCGACATATTGTCCGGCATGACCATAATGGCCCGATATCCCTTTGCCGCGGCATTCATAGCAAGCCCTATACCTGTGTTCCCTGATGTTGGTTCTATGATCGTGGCCCCGGATTGAATGATACCATCCAATTCAGCCTGCCTAATTAAGTTGAAGGCAGCCCGATCTTTTACGCTCCGGCTCGGATTGAAATATTCAAGTTTCACAAATACTTCAGCGTCACCCTCCGCTGTTAAATGATTAATCCTTACAACAGGTGTATCTCCTATCAATTCAGTGATATTATTAACGATTTTTACCGTCATTCAAAAAATCCCCCTTCGACCCATACACTTCCTACATGCACTTTTACTCAGGTTTATTATATCATTTATGATTTTTCATTTTAAAGAGAGAATTCCTCTAGTATAAATAGGTTTTGTTTTCATTCTTTCGAAAACCTATGAAATTAGTTCGATATATTTATTTTCCATCATTTTTTAAGATTTTCAGCTACTGATCAATATTCCCTGTCTTAATACATATCCCTCACTTAACAATAGTCAAAATTGACAGATAATGATAAAATTTTTATAACAGTTAGCTTTAGATAAAAGACAGTATTATTTTTGACAAGGGAGTTTTTGAAAATGAGCAGAATATACAAATTAACCGTTTTTGAACCGTCAGGGGAAAAACTATTGGATGAATCATTTACAGCCGAGAATGATGAACAAGCAAAAGAATTGGGACAAAATCTATTAAAGGAAAAAAACTATCAAGATCAAACACATCGCTGCACATCACCTTCAGGCGCTTTATTGCTTTTTCATCGCTAAAATGGAAGCGCAATCACCGAAAAAGCTTTTCTCGTTTCTTCCTTTTTAATACATACAGAAAAGCCGTCACATTTACGTGACGGCCTTTCTCATTCATTTTCCGATGAAGTTCGGTTTTCTTTTTTCCACGAAAGCTTTTATTCCCTCTTGGTGGTCCGCTGTTTGGCGCATTTTCATCTGAGCAGCTTTTTCAATCTCAAGCATCTTAATTAATAGTGGGCGATTTTTTTCACTAAGGATCTTTTTCGTTTTAATCATGGCCTGAACCGGGCTTTGCAGCCATGATTGCACTTTCTTCTCTACCGCATGTTCCAAGGTTCCGTCTGCCACTTCATGAATGAGGCCCTTTTCTTTTGCTTCAAGCGCTGTAAGCACTTTACCTTCCCAAATCAATTCTTTCGCACCCACTTCACCAAGACGACGTTCAAGGAAGAAGTGTCCGCCGCCATCAGGGATTAATCCAATCCCGATAAAATTCATCGCAACCTTACTTTCCGAATCAGCAATAAGATGATCGGTTGCAAGAGCTATACTCAACCCAAGCCCTGCAGCTGCACCATGAATGGCACTGATGGTCAATTTAGGCATGAAGTATAGAGTGGTCACCAATTCACTGATTCCATCCATCAGTTCATCGAAAGCGTTTTCTTTTCTAGGCGAGAGCATCATCTTAATGTCACCACCCGCGGAAAATGCTTTCCCATTCCCTTTTAAAATGACGACGTCCACTTCATCATTCTCACTTACTTCCTTAAGGGCATTAATAAAATCATGCAGCATTTTCGGATTTAAAGCATTCATGGCCTCTGGACGGTTCATTGCAACAGTAGCCCTCCTGTGCGAATATGTGACTAAAACAGTGCCTGCAGGTGATGTCGATTCAATACTCAATTTGTTTCCTCCTCTTTCGTTCTATGACTCTATTATATATTTATCATCCATTAACAGAATAGGGTGAAAAGTTATAATCAAACAAATATAGCATTATTTATTTATTTATTTATATATTTATCTTGAAGTTGATCGCGCAATGCCCTTTTCAGGAACTTCCCAACACCGGTTTTCGGGATTTCATCCAAAAAGACCACTTCATCAGGCAGCCACCATTTTGCAAACTGCGGCTTTAAAAATTCGATGATGTCCTCCTGGGACACTTGCCCCTTGTATGCGTCCTTCAAAACAACACAGGCAATCGGCCGTTCCTGCCATTTTTCATGAGGCACTGCAATTACCGCCGCCTCAAAGATTCCTTCGTGGGCCATTAATGCATTCTCTAAATCTACGGAAGAAATCCACTCACCGCCGCTTTTTATCAAGTCCTTAGTCCGGTCGACGATTTTCACGAATCCTTCTTCATCAATCGTGACAACATCCCCCGTATACAGCCAGCCATCTTTAAACGTATCTTCTGACCGCCCATCCTTAAAATACTCATTTGCTATCCAAGGGCCCCTGATCAGCAATTCGCCCATTTCTTTTCCATCAGGTTTCACTTCGCCATCCTGACCGATCACTTTAATTTCTATCATTGGCGAAACAAGCCCTTGCTTGGCCTTCAACTCATAAAGTTCTTCTTCAGGGAGGTCTTCCTGATAGCTTTTTGGTTTGGATACAAATACGAGCGGGCTTGTTTCAGTCATTCCATAGGCATGCAGGAATGGTATCCCATACTTTTGTTCAAAGGTTTTAATCATGCTTTTCGGAGCTGCCGACCCTCCGCATAAAACAGCACGAATGCTGCTCGTATCATGGCAGCCTTCTTCTAGCTCCTTCAATAAGCCCAGCCATATCGTCGGAACCCCTGCTGCGATTGTAACCTTCTCCGTTTCTATAAGCTCAGCCAAAATCTTTGGGGTGAAATAGGGTCCCGGTAAAACCATCTTCGTTCCAAACCAAACACTGGCAAAAGGCATCCCCCAGGCATTCACATGAAACATGGGCACGACAGGAAGGGCCACATCACGTTCGCTTAATGCTGTAGAATCGGCAAGCCCCAGTGCAATCGCATGCAACAAAATTCCGCGATGTGAATAAACCACACCTTTTGGATTCCCGGTCGTGGCGGAAGTATAACATATGCCGGCAGGTGCATTTTCATCCAAGGTTTGAATGAAGGCCTGTTGCGGATTCCCTTCGGCTAATAATTTTTCATAATGGTAAATAGGTGAAAGGGTCGTATCGGGCAGCTCCTCTTTATCCGTCATTATGATATAACCTTCCACTGTCGTTAACTCATCTTTAATTGCTTCCAAAAGGGGGATGACGTCCGGGTCTATCAATAATAATCGATCCTCCGCACTATTGACGATATAAGAAACATGTTGAGGAGACAGACGCATATTAATTGTATGTAGGACAGCACCATGACAAGGAATTGCAAAATAAGCTTCTAAATGACGATGATGGTTCCAGGCAAGTGTTCCAATGCGGTCACCTGTTTGAATACCGAATTTTTCAAGATTACTTGTCAGCCTTCTTGTACGCTCAGCAATCTCAGCATATGTAAATGTATGAATTCCACCATCCGTACGCGAAACTACCTCTTTCTTAGGAAAATATTTTTCAGCCCTCTCAATGATTTGAGTCATGATCAATGGAGTATCCATCATTACAATCTCCCCCTTATATTAAAAGCATGCTCATTATATATTCGACCAGAAAAAAAATAATCCTTTTTCCCTAGGTTCCTTTTACGATTATTTTGAATCCGGCTTAATCTAGATGATATTTTCAAATAAAAAAAGGATCTAAACTAGTTCCTTTCTGTTTGACGACAAAAAGGACGTTCGGAATGCTCTTACCCCGAACCATGTTATTAATTGAAAACTTGGTCACCCTTCATGTTTTTTTACTTTTTTTATATGGATGAAACCCTCACTAGATTGAAGAGATTTGCGACACTCCTGCCAAATAATTGGCTAGTTGAGACCCCAAAGCCGCTTGCGGTGAGAAGGCCTGGCAGACAGTCGGCGGAAAGGGAGTGGATTTCGGAACTCAACTGGAACGTTTAAAAACTGCAGGCAAACTGGCTTTTCTTCGAATTGAAAGGATCTAACCGGTATATATCGGAATCAGTTATTAGGAGCGTAATCTAAAAAGTTATTTTTTAAACCATCCAACTTTAGTGGTGCAGTTCTCTGACATATTTTTTATGTTTCTTTCTAGAAAAAAGAGGAAATAGTAAAGATACAATTATATTTAGAGGGAGCTCATTTATGGTAAACAAAATAAACGAAGAACTAGAAGCTTATTGTGCGAGTGAATATTCAAAGCTATTACGGGTGATGGTCTGTGAACCCCGTTATATGGAGATTCGGGAGATCATTAACGAAACTCAAAAAGAGTTTCAAGAAGAAAATATCGATCAAGTACTTGCCTTGGAGCAGCACGCCCAATTTATAAAGGCTCTTGAACATGAAGGGATTGAGGTCATAAAACTTCCGCCGGAATTTACATATCCAGAACAAGTCTTCACGAGAGATATCGGTTTCACTCTTGGCAATACCGTTTATGTAGCTGAGTTGGCTACAGGTATCAGGCAGGGGGAAGAACTAATATTGAAATCCTGGCTCGAAACGAACGATATCCCATTTGTCAACCTCCGCAAAAATCATATCGAGGGCGGGGATGTCATTATTGATGGAAAGACTATCTATATTGGAATCAGTGAAAGAACGGATGAAACATCCATCAAGCATCTTCAAACCTTATTACCGGAATACGATGTCATCGCGGTTCCTTTTATTGAAAAATTCCTTCATTTAGATTGTGTATTCAATATCATATCACCTACAGAGGCGCTTATTTTTCCAGAGTCCTTTACAAAAAAAGAGTTGGATTTATTAGGTTCACGTTATGACATGATCGAAGTGACTAAAGAAGAGCAATTCACATTAGGAACCAACGTGCTTTCGATTGGGAATAAAAAATTATTCAGTCTTCCATGTAATACACAGGTAAATAGTCAGCTACGTGAACGCGGATACGAAGTCATTGAAGTCGATATAAGCGAAATCATCAAGTCCGGTGGCTCTTTCCGTTGTTGCACCATGCCACTATTGAGGACAACGAACAAGAAGACTGATTTAGCCTGAGCAGAATGAAAGAAACCGGACTTGTATGCAAGTCCGGTTTCTTTCTCCTTTTATAAACAAGGTGTTATCAAACATTATTATAGATTTTGGGAAATCACGCATCTGTTTCTTTGGAAAAGGAAGGATTAAGGGTTTAGTTCTTTTTTTAATGCCTCGATACCATGGTTCCTCGATATGAATGGATGTACGAGTTTGGACGTTCGGTGGAATCAGTTAGAACGGTTTTGCTGCATGCAAGAAAGAGATTGAATAATGTTGAAAATTTCCAAGTATGAAAATGGTGGGTAGTATCCTCATTGTAAAAGTAATAAACATGTTCTATCCCTAATATTTCCCTTTGTGCTTTTCTAATCTTGGATAATAAGTTTATGTAATCAACCTTTTCTGGTTTATTTATTTCATCAAAGCACTTAAAATGGCGTTTAGATGCTAAAATAACTAAACCTTTAATGGGATATGCAACGTCTTGGTGAGCATGAAAATATTCAGATTCGACTATTACACCACCCTCGGCTTCTACCTCCCCACTTGTCAAAGCACAGCTTAAACATTCAACTTCCACCGTTTTCCATTAGATAAAGTAATTTTCCTCATAAGTCCCCCTAAAGATTACACCTTAAAAAGCCGGCTACGTTAAATACTCTAACTCTGATGTTATTCGGGCACATGATAAAAAGTTGCTTGTCTGGAATTTTGAAAGTAGGAATCTTCTCCTTTTCATTAATGCAGCAGTCTTAATATAGTTTCAGAATCCTTTCTATTTAACTGTACATACTGGCTATGTTCATCCTTCGTCAATTCTACAATATTTTCATCAGTATTAACCCAAACATAAAATACAGCTATTTTACCTTCGCTTTTTTCATCATTAAAATAAAAGATGAAGTCCGCCTTAGGATGATCCTTCTCCAATGCGAATTCTTCCCACTCAGCATTCTTTACTATTTCTTTTGTTTTTTCTGTTTTCCCCATTTCTATCTTTTCTTTATATGCTTCGAATTTGTAGTTTTTACCTTCATATTTTTGAACGGAAATATGTTCTTGCTTTGTTGTGCAACCTGAAGCTAACGTTATTGATATTAGGCTAAGTGCAACCAGGAACGGTTTCCTTTTCATTACATGTCATCTCCTCACACCCAAATGGATTAATTATCCAATATATTTCATTATACTAGTCCACTCAAAAGAGTAATAGGAATGTTTATCGATTTATTAACAGCAAAAAAACCCTCAAGCTTTTGGCTTGAGAGTTCATGATCCTTGTATCCCTTGCATATGGCCTGCATTCACCCAAACCATACAGAAAATAGTTCCTCGTTGATGCCTAGATTGTACATATAATAGATTCCGAAAACCGTGCTTATCACACCTGTCAATCGGATGAGTAAACGATTGACTTTTTTGGAGGAAGAGCTCGTGACAAAGGGGATGCTTAAAATCGTAGTGAACAGAAGCATGCCTATACAAGTACCCACACCAAATATGATAATGTAGATTGCCCCCTGCCATGCTTCATCAATCGTACTTATAGTAAGAAGGACCATTGCAGCACTGCCTGCAAGTCCGTGGACAATTCCCACTATCATCGATTTCAGATATGTAGCCCGTCCTGTATGGTCATGCCGCTCCGGTTGCTTCCAAGAAAAAATCGTCGTGAAACCTAAATATACCAGCATGATTCCCACAAGAAATTCCAATGACATTGCCCAAGCTTCCGGAATTTCGTTTTTCAAAAGGATCAGGATGACACCGAACACGAAAAGAGTAAGTGTATGCCCGATTCCCCAAAATACGCCTGCAAGTGAAGATTTCCATATTTTCTTGCTTTGGCTCGCAATCGTAGAAACGGCAATGATATGATCGGGTTCCAGAGCATGCTTGATGCCTAATACAAATCCAATCCCTAAAACCAGCAATAAACTCATTTCCATAAAACACAGCCTTTCCCTTTACTAATATTTACGATAAAAAATTGGATCCTCCCGAAGGATTTTCCTTCGGAAGAGATCCTCACAAACTGAAAATACCTTTTCTATCTGTTGAGTTTGATTTGCCAATACCCGCAGCATCAAACCACGTATCGGCAGCTGGGAAAAACCTATTCTAACATTGCTTCCTAACGGGGAAAGCATTTCATCTAGCTCGGTAATGAATTCCCCATCCACCTCTTGATATATCAATAATAGCGAGCCAAAATGACTGTATCCTTCCAATAAAAGTACAGAGTCCATCTCGTCTGAAGGATTCAGAAACAAGTGGTCCATTATCAGCCTTTTACCATCTTGAAACACATTCAATTTGGATCGGATCCAATCATATGTAAATGTCCCCCTGCTCTCTGACCATCCTGGTGTAAATATATCAGTCATCAACAATCCCGCTCCGCTTTCCATATGTATCGTCGTATCCTGAATATATCGGGCAGATTCATAGGCAATTACAGGGTCCTGCACATAGGTAAGAAAACTTTCCTTTTTTAAGACTAACTCGGTTTTCTGCACTGCCGGCTCATCCATCGTTTTGTATATCTTTGTCGCAGACTGTGTCGTCAATGTCATTGTAGCCCCTTCTTCCAAACAAAAAAGCTGATGGTACTTGTCACCACCTACATAGCCGCCTCCAACATGAATGAGAAAATAGGTAGGTGAAAGTTCATCAAGAAACACAGGACGGGACAATTTGAATGCCCCGTCATAATAAGCATCACTCACTATCGTTCGAGCATTTTTCAGCACCGCCTTTAAGCGAATGCTGCCTGTCCAACTCATTGCTCAAGACCTACTAGAAATGCCTCTGACTTTATCCAGTTGACGACATCAGTCAAACCCTTTTCGTCTTTTAAGTTAGTAAAAAAGAAAGGTTTATTCCCTCGGGTCGTTAATGTATCCCTCTCCATCACTTCCAGGCTTGCTCCTACATACGGCGCCAAGTCCGTTTTATTAATGATGAATAAATCCGATTTAATCATTCCCTGGCCACCTTTCCGAGGGATTTTCTCTCCTTGTGCGACATCAATGATATAGATTGAAAAGTCAACGAGTTCAGGGCTGAAGGTCGCCGCTAAATTATCACCGCCGCTCTCCACAAAGATCAAATCCAGTTCCGGATGGAGTTCCATCAATTCATCAATGGCTGCAAAATTCATCGAGGCGTCCTCACGTATCGCTGTATGTGGACAGCCGCCTGTTTCCACACCAATGATCCGATTTTCAGGAAGTACACCATTTTTCATTAAAAACAGCGCATCTTCTTTTGTATATATATCATTCGTTACAACTGCCATGCTGAAGTCATTTTCCATTACCCGTGTCAACTTCTCGACAAGCATCGTTTTTCCGGCACCAACCGGGCCGCCTACACCTATTTTGACTACTTGTTTCATCCATTTCGATTTACCTCCATATGAGGCAAACCTGTCACCTCTTTTCTGGTTAACTCATAAATAGTCTTACATGTAAACCCTCATGCCTCATTTGGGCGATTTCCAATCCCGGCAGTGTCCGTCCGAGTTCATCCTCTGGAAGTCCTTTAATGAATGCAACGGCTGTCTGGATGACCTCATGTGTCCAAAATAACAATGATTGTCCAGCTGTCTGACCTAAAGGGATCCCTCTTACTGCATTTTGGATCAGCGAGGACACGGCTGCATACAAACAGGCATGAATGGCCATTTCTACGGTAAGGTTCAGTTCGTTACACACAAGCGCAAATACAATGGCCGGATGTCCATAGCATTGTTTTCCTTGGATTTTCTTCAAGTATTCCGATAACTCTTCGGATGGGTATAAGTTCGAGCATAGTTTAGCCATCTGCTGTCCAATTCTTTTCGAGGCTTCCCTGGATTCCTGGGCGGAGCATGCGGCATAAAGCAACTCATCCAGATCCCATATTCTTTCAGCCCTACGACTACTTACGAATTCATATGCAAGCCGGCACCCCAGTCCATCTGTATAAGTTAAAGATTTAGAAATGTATACCTTCAAAAACGCCTTTAAAGAATTTGCATCATGGATCTTCCCTTCTTGAATGTAAGTCTCCATCCCGAATGAATGGGAGAACGACCCAGAAGGAAAATTGGAATCACAAAGCTGGATCAACGGAAACAAACGTTCAATCATGTGAATGGCCGATATGACGGAATGCCTGCTTCACCTTTCTCTTTTCACGACGAAACGGTATATCAAGTTCCATTAAAAGCTCTTCCACCAGGTAATCATATTGAACAAGCATTTCATCCCCATCAAATTGGGCAGGTAAGTGGCGATTTCCCAATTGATGCGCTATATCGCCCATCTGCCCTAGAGTTGTAGGCAAGATCGTCAAAATATCGTCATCTATCGTATGGATCACAATCATATTATTTTCATCCATATAAAGGATGTCGCCATCCATCAAATCCTTGTTTTCTTTAAGGCGTATCCCTATTTCATTTCCATGATCCGTTTTAACCCTTAGTATCCGTTTTCTTAATGCATCGCTTTCCAGATAAACCTTTTCCATATGTTTCGCTTTTTTTTCAACAAACTCTATATTCCCCAATACTTCTTCAACTATCATGTTATCACCTCAGAATAAAAAGTATCGTTGCGCCATCGGCAGGATTTCCGCAGGCTCACACGTAATTAAATCACCATCCACCGTCACTTCATATGTTTGCGGATCAACTTCTATGACAGGGGTCTCCCCGTTTAACTTCATATCTTTTTTTGTAAGATTGCGAATGTTCGAGACAGTCCTCACTATTTTTTTCAAACCAAGGTCATCATGAATTCCCGCTTCATATGATGCTTTTGATAGGAACGTAATCGACGTACTCGCAACGGCCTTTCCAAAACTTGCAAACATCGGGCGGTATAACACGGGTTGAGGCGTTGGAATCGAAGCATTCGGATCTCCCATCATACTGTGCGCGATCATGCCCCCTTTTAGAATCATGTCCGGTTTAACTCCGAAAAAGGCTGGATTCCATAGCACCAAGTCTGCGAATTTCCCTTCTTCCACAGATCCGACGACATCAGAAATCCCATGTGTAATTGCAGGATTTATCGTATATTTGGCAATATAACGCTTAACGCGGAAATTGTCCCCTTCCCCTGTATCCTCCAGCATTTTGCCACGCTGCTTTTTCATCTTATCGGCAGTCTGCCATGTTCGTAGTATAACTTCTCCTACACGACCCATCGCTTGGGAATCGGAGCTGATCATGCTAAAGACGCCCAGGTCATGAAGAATGTCTTCAGCTGCAATAGTTTCTTTTCTTATCCGGGAATCGGCAAAAGCGATATCTTCCGGAACGGATGGATCCAAATGATGGCATACCATCAGCATATCCAAATGCTCTTCCAACGTATTGATGGTGTATGGACGGGTAGGGTTCGTCGAGGACGGGAGAATATTAGGATAACTAGCCGCCTTGATGATATCAGGGGCATGCCCCCCGCCCGCTCCTTCGGTATGATATGTATGAATGACACGGCCGTCGATCGCTCTGATCGTATCCTCAACGAAACCACCTTCATTAAGCGTGTCGGAATGAATCGCCACTTGAACATCGTATTCGTCAGCCACCATTAAACTTGTATCGATCGCTGCAGCTGTCGTGCCCCAATCTTCATGTAATTTCAGCCCGATCGCACCAGCCTCTATTTGCTCAGCAAGCGGTTCTTTGGCCGAGGAATTGCCTTTACCCAAAAAACCGAGATTCATAGGGAAATGATCTGCTGCTTCGAGCATTTTATGTATATTCCAAGCTCCCGGAGTACACGTCGTGGCGTTCGTTCCCGTTGCTGGTCCGGTTCCCCCACCGATCATTGTCGTGATCCCGCTTGACAGTGCAGTCTCGATTTGCTGCGGGGCAATGAAATGGATGTGGGCATCAATACCACCAGCTGTAACGATCTTTCCTTCAGCTGCAATTATTTCGGTAGCTGCTCCTATCACCATTGTCACCCCATCCATCAATAGGGGATTTCCCGCTTTTCCTATAGCTGAAATATTTCCATCCTTCACGCCAATGTCCGCTTTATAAATGCCTGAATAATCGATGATGATCGCGTTGGTGAAAACAAGATCCATCACCTCATCTCTTGAAGCGGTTGGATGTTGCCCCATACCATCACGGATCACTTTACCCCCGCCAAATTTCACTTCATCCCCGTACTTTGTAAAATCCTTTTCCACTTCTATAAAAAGCTCGGTATCTGCCAATCTAATTAAATCCCCTGTTGTCGGACCAAACATGTCGGCATATTGCTTACGTGACATCTCATGACTCATATTTTCACTCCTTATCAAGCGGACCATTCGTTTTATTACTTAATCCATAAACTTCCCTCTTGCCGCTGAATGGGACCAGTTCGATTTCCTTCGCATCACCCGGCTCAAAACGGACAGCTGTACCGGCAGGAATGTTCAGCCTTTTCCCAAAAGCATTCTCACGAATGAACTCCAGTCCAAGATTCACTTCATAAAAGTGAAAGTGTGATCCAATCTGTATCGGACGGTCTCCCCTGTTGATGACTGTTATGACCGTTGAAATCTTTCCCTCGTTACATACCACCGGTTCTTTTTTCAAGATATATTCACCTGGTATCATGGCCTCCTCCTCCTTACTGAATCGGATTATGAACAGTCACAAGCTTTGTACCATCCGGAAACGTCGCCTCAACTTGAATATCATGAATAATCTCAGGAATCCCATCCATAACATCTTCACTTGAAAGAATCGTCCTGCCAAATTGCATCAGTTCCGATACTGATTTCCCATCCCTGGCGCCTTCAACTATTTCATAGGTAATCAAGGCAATGGATTCCGGATAGTTCAATTTCAAGCCGCGATCTTTTCGCCTTCTTGCCAAATCTGCCGCCACTACAACCATTAACTTTTCCTGCTCCCTTGCTGTTAAACGCATACCCTCTCTCCTTTTGCCAAACTATACCGCCAAATATTCCAAGTACTCCCCATTAAATTTGGATACACTCTTCCCTCGCAATAAACACATACACTGACTTTAATTACCATCATCTTGTTTCTCTTTCCGCACCTTAACTTTACATATTCATGTAAGTTTACCTGACATTATTTTAATTATAATAAATTATCTGACAATTACAACCCTTAAAATGAAATAAATTGTAAATCGATAAGCCCTTCCCTTTTGAAAGGCTTATCTAAAATTTGATAATATTGAAATATCCTTGCTATAATTTCATGAGTAGCGGTAAGAAAAACAAGATTGAAAGGGGAATGTAAAATGAATTATATTAAAAATCAACTGACAGCCATGCGCGGCAATCTTTTAAAAGAAATCGAGGGAATCAATCCAGAGTTTATGGATGTGCAGCCTGAAGGCTTTAATAATACAATCCATTGGCACATTGGACATGTCCTTACTGCAGCGGAAAAATTTTTATTGAACGCCAACAGCAATTTGCCAGCGAATTACAGCCAGCTATTCGGATATGGTTCAAAACCTGCCGACTGGACCGGGGATGTACCTACAGTTGAAGTTTTAAAGCAACAGTTGCATGATCAACTTGGTCGACTTCTTGAAATTCCGGAAGAACGACTGACAGAAAAAACGGCACAGCCTTTCAACGGAATGGAAACAGTGGGAGAATTCATTAATTTTGTAGTCTTGCATGAAACCAATCATATAGGCCAAATTCACGCAATGAAACTATTCGTACAATCCAATAACTGAGATTATGTAACTGTCACTCTGTTTTTCTTGAAAAAACGAGTGGCAGTATTTTTTAATTAAGACAGAAATTCACCAGTCAAATTTGCTGTTTTAATCACTAATGGCTTCTGACATGTGAGTATCGGTAAGTTTAGAGCAAATACTCGTGAGTTTCGTGCTTTTACTTGTAAATTCGGAGCATCCACTCGTGAGTTTGGTTCCTTTCTATGGGGCCAATCAATGCCAAGCTACGTTTGTTCAATGCTCTAATTTAATAATCAAAAGGAGCCCCCGCTTTTTAAGCGAGGGCTTTCATCTGTTCATTCTCTTTCCGTAAAGCGAAGTATTCGCTCTTCAAGTCATTTGGTCCTGGTTATCCATATAATCACTGTATGCTTTTTCCGCTGCGGCTTCCGAAGTGAACAAAGCATCATCATCCTCAATCGTATGAAATGTATCGTTCAGGAACAAGGCAACTGCATTGGGATCTTTGGGATGCGGTACAATTTCCGCTGCCCTTATATTCGAAACGGTAGGAACATGCGGATTATTATAAATCACAAACACCTCGTCACCGACTTGCACTTCTTTTGCATTGATTACACCCATTGAATTCTTCCTTTCCATTACTGATTTTCCTTTAGTTTATGGAAAGAAACTTATAATTATTATGAAATATAACAGGCCTCGCAAGCGACATTACCTGAATGGGGCCCCTTCTATATGAAGGAGCCCCGCCATTCACTTAAGCATATTCATCTTTTGTAAAAAATCGATCGGATGCTGTTTCCGGAAAAATTCCCTCAGCATATAGGCAACACCATCTTGATCATTGGAGCGCGTCACCCATTTTGCAACTTTCCTTACTTCCTCATCCGCATTGCCCATGGCAACTCCCAAACCAGAACCGGCAATCATCTCCATATCATCCAATCCATCTCCAATCGAGACGATTTCCGTTCTTTTCACCTCTAAATGGTCAGCTAGATACAATACACCACTCCATTTGGAAACACCCTTAGGAACGATTGTCACTTTATGTCCTGGATGTAAGATTGCATCCACTTCAGGGAACATTTCCTTTATCAATTTCAACATATCATTTCGATCACTTTTTTCTGGAAATATTATGTCCATCTTCGTCGGGGCCATCGGCTGGTCAAAAAGCTCTTCACTGATATCGTCCACATAATTTTGAGCATAAATATTTTGATCATTCATATACATAACCGTTTTACCAAGCAAATTCTCGGGAAGGTTCACCCGATTGCCCAGCGAGTATTTTTCATGAACGAGCAATATTTGGCACGTGGTCTTTTCAAGCATTTGTACGAGCTCTGCAGTCAGTTCTTCTGATATTCTTTTTACCATTATAGGCTTTTCTATGGAAGCTCCGACAAAGGCTCCTTGCTGAGCAACGATCATCGGATTTATTTTTAGGGCTTTGGCCACTTTTTTTGCTGAGTGATAGTTTCTTGACGTCACAAGTGCAACATGGACACCTTTTTGGTGAACATAATCTATTGCTTCTTTAGTCGATTTATTTAAACGGCCATTCGATTGGAGCAATGTCCCGTCGATATTGACCGCAAGTAATCGATATACCATGCTGATCTCCCCCATCTGTAGTATCCTCTTTCAAATTTATGACTAAAATTTCGAGAATAGAACAAATAGTGGTTCATGACCCTTGCACCGGTGCTTTTAGGGAACAAAAAAACCCCCAACCATTATAGAAGGGAGTCTCTCCAACTGCTTATTGCTGTTGTTCAGGTAAGCCATATAAATCTTCAAGCGGCTTCATGATAATTTTATTGAGGTCTGCGATGACCATGCTCATCCGTTGTTCAGCTTCCATCAATTGTGAAATGGTTGGGTTTTGTTGGACAAGCTGTACTGTCTTTTGTGCTTGCTCAACCTCTTCCGGTGCAATCTCCTGTCCCATCATTTGCTTTTGCTGCAATGACATCTGCAGATTACGGAAGTTTTCAAACATTCCTTTTGTTGCTTCATCAGAATTGACAAGATCATATAAGCGTTGCAAATCGGCATATTCATTACTTGCCCTAATCGCCTTTTCCATTTCATACGCTGCATCATATACGTTACTCATTTTTTCCCCTCCCGGTAATCATTGTATTCCTACACCTTTTCCACTATAACAAATCCGATTGCGAATTACACGTCATCCTATAAAAACAGTTACGAAACCTTGAAATAAACCGATTATTCCACCAAGCAGAACCCCAAGGTATGTGATCATCGACAATTCCTTCTTAGTGATGGAAACGACCATTTCCTCAAGTCAGGAAACCGAAAATGCCGAAACCTGTTCTTCCACGATATCGTCCAAATGCAGTTTTTGGAAAAGCGGCTGAAAATGATTGATTAAGTAATCGGCACCTTTTTCCACGAAGATCGGGACGCCTTTTTCCACAATGGTGTCCATGAAATTAGCCGTCAATTCTCGAACCGGCTTCTTCATGATCGAAGCGACAGGCAGCATTTCAGCCGTTTTTTCGGTAATCAATTGTTTTATCGTTTCTCGTCCGACCATTCCCTCGATTTTCTCTACATCCCATTTCTCGAGATTTCCCCACTCTTTCACCATCATCACTGACAATATATCAATCGTTCTCGATTGTTCAAAAAATTTAATGATTTCCGGCTGAATCTTATCAATTAACTTTTCTTTTCCAATGAACATCTGAATTAAATTGATCAGCTTGCCCCGTTCCTTGAAAAAATCATCCAACATGTCTTCAAGACGGCTTTTGCCTTCTGCACTGTCAAAATATTCTTTTCCCTTTTTCACAATGAAACGTGAAAAATCAGGAATCGAGTCGAGGGCTTTTTGCTGGATGTGCGGCGGGACGATATCCTTCAAGCTCTTGCTCCTGTTCTCTTCCGACCAGGTTTCATATTTACCAAGAATGAATGTTTGTAATCTCTGTTCTAACGTAAATGAAGAATTCTTGATTCCCAATTGATCAAGCAATTGAGCAGTACTTTTTTCCGTGGACAATGCTTTCTTTACTTCTGCCTTCACGAAAATTTTCATATTCTGTATAGAGGCATCATTGATGACTTTACTTTGAATGCTCTCTGGCGTGATTAAATGATCAACCACCAATTTGCCTAATTGTTTGGCTAACTCATCTGCCTCTTCGGAATCAACCCTGGTGTCAACGGCAGCTGTTTCCCGAAAATATAGATTGGTTTATAAGGTCTGAACAGCATTCGGATAGCTAATAAATTAGTGAAGCCACCTATTACAGCACCTACGACGACCATAAACAGTATCGTCATCCAAAACTCAGCCATGAAATTTCTCCTTTTATTGCTTGAAATAGAGGCTTGATGACACCTTCTATTTAAAAAAACATAGAATGTGTTATCCACATTTGCCCAGCATTTAATTATTAAAGGATATCAAACTTAGTGCAAACGGGGAATTATTATGAACCTTAACCATCAGAAAGTTTTCATTACGGTAAATCCCGCAGAGACTAGAAAGAAGGCGCTACTGTTTATCGAAGAAAAACTATTTAAGGAATGGGGCCTTCAATTTGGAGAACCCGTAACGATCATGGCTGGATGCCGTTCCGTTCCGGTACTTGTCCAGCCATTTCCGTCATCCCAGCCTACATTGAAACTTTCATATGATATGAACCAAATTTTATCCTTACCCGTTTTTTCCGATCCAATCTCCGTCTCATACCATGCGGAGGGAAGGTCAATTAAAATAGGCCCATTCTTCGCTTCACTCATGAACCAGACTCCCTTACAAGACGGGACATTCGGCGAGATGGAAAAATTTTATCAGGAAATAAAATCATATTGTAATCAGCAGGGCATCCCCTTCTATTTAGTAAAACTGCAGTCTCTTCATGATGGAGTTGTGGAAGGTTACCTGCCAGGGCAAGATGGCTGGCAAACCATGCCCCTCCCCATTCCTGATGTATTTTATAACCGGATTCATTCGCGAAAACTTGAGGAATCGCATTCTTTCAAGCTGTTTAAAACTGAACTCCAGGAACTGTCAAAACCGATGTTCAATGGAAGGTTCCTCTCCAAACATCATGTACATGAGCTGCTAATCTTAGAAGATGAGCTGTTGCCAAATTTGCCAGAGACGATACTTTTTAACGAAAAGGAATCTTTCTTCACATTTATAGAAAAGCATTCGGTAATCTACTTTAAACCCGTATCAGGCAGCCAGGGCAGAAATATTTTCAGATTAACGCAAGTAGCTGATAAATGGAAAATCGAGCAATCTGGACATCTCCAGGATGTGCATTTTGCTGATACGGATGAAAAGTTGTATGAAACCTTAAAAAGGTTTTCCAGAAAACAATCCTTCATTCTTCAAAAAGGGATTTCCCTATTCGAAACCGATCAGAGAAAAGTTGATTTCCGCATACTTCTTCACCGGAACGAACAGCTTGAATGGAAAGTTTCATCAATGGTTGCCCGGATTGGGGACCCTGGTACTATCGTTTCCAATATTGCACAAGGCGGATTGATGAAAAATGGGCCGGATTTTCTAAAGGAAGCATTTGACCTTCAGGACGCCAGCAGCATATATCAAAAGCTCGTACGACTGGCTAAAAACACTGCCCAGGCCTTAGTGGTAAACCATGACGATTCATTCGGTGAGCTAGGGATCGATTTAGCACTGGATACCGATATCCATCCATGGATCATCGAAGTGAATTCAAAACCTTCGAAAAAATTTCAAGGCAACTATGAAACCTTTCGTCCATCAGTAAAGTCAATCATAGATTTCATGCTTACCCTTAACCGCGAAAACCATCCATAAAAGGAGTTGCTAGCACGTGTTAATAGGATTAATGGCCGCGTCGGATTCACATGAAAACAACTACTTCACCGAAATAGCCAAAACCGCTAAATCATTTAATATGAAAGTTTGTAAATTCTCACCGGAAAATATTGATATGGATTTAAAAAAGGTGCGGGGCGAGCGTTTTGATGCCGAGAACGAAACTTGGATCGCCGCATCTTTTGATTTACCTGATTTTGTATATGATCGCTGTTTTCACGGATTAGTTCGTGAGTCAACGGAAACGCGACACAAAATCGATTGGTTAAAAGATAACTCGAATTTCTTAGGGCTGGGCCTTCCTGGTAAGTGGGAAGTGTACCAAATCCTAAAAAACCATCCACACCTACAGGCATTTTTTCCAGAGACCGTACAAGTGACGACACCTGAAGATATTACAGGTCATTTGGAACGCCTGGATAAAATCATCATCAAACCTGAATTCGGTGCAGGAGGTACAGGAATCTATCTTCTTTCAAATACCGAAGACGGCACTTTAGTATCCATGACGAAAAAGGGCACCAAATATGACCGCCAATTCTCTTCCAAATCTCAGCTTAACAAATGGCTGCAGCATTTATTAAATCGATACCGTTACCTCTGCCAGCCATATTTGGAACTTTGCAACCAAAATAACGAGCCATTTGATTTACGGATTTTACTTCAAAAAAACGAGAAGAATCACTGGATGGAACGGGGCCGCGGGATTCGGACGGGACAAAAAGACGGAATTACCTCAAATCTTGCCACAGGCGGGGAAGCCATTTCACTGGATACTTTCATCAAAAGAAACCCAGAAACGATTACGATTGCTGTCGAACGAAAAATTCAGCATATCCTTCGCACCCTGCCCATAGAAACCGAAGCTGTCTTTGAAAGATTATTCGAGTTGGGGATTGATCTAGGCATCGATAAAAAAGGTCAAATATGGATAATGGACATTAACTCGAAGCCCGGAAGGAAAATCATTCAGGTACTACAGCCGGAGACCATGAAAGATATTCATCGCGCACCATTTCAATATAGCCAGTATTTAGCCGAACATCTTCAGAAAGCAGGTGAATAGACAGTGAGAAAGACTTATCCTGCCGAAATTGCCGCTATCCCTGGCAATGTTCTCTTCTACCCTTCAGAGCTTGGAGATTTGGCAGAGATTGAATTAATTTATTTCGGACGACATTCATGTCCTGCCATCGTCAAACAAAACCCGGCAGTCAATCAATCAATCGTCCTATCGAAAAGTCTTGCGGAATCTCTAATATTCGATCATACCGATATTCCCCTTCATTTATTCATATACGGCAAGAGCATCCATATCGGACCGCTTGTCGGAATTTTTTCTTCAGGCTTCACCGGCCTTTCAAACAAACCATTAGGGGAGAGATCGGAATTTTTCTCAAAGCTCCTTTCGCTTAGCAGGACCACAGGCTGTATCCCCTTTGTTTTTGGTGAGAATGTAATCAATTGGGATGAGGAGACAATCAAAGGCTATGTATTTGATAACGATGACTGGCATATTAATGAATTTCCTTTTCCTAATGTCATCTATGACCGTCTCCCAAATCGTTTGACGGAAAACCGCGATGGACCTAAAGAAGTGAAGCAAAAATTTCAAAAAGAATATACCATTCCATGGTATAATCCAGGATTTTTCAATAAATGGGATGTAAATGAAAGGTTATGCGCAGATGAGCGGGCACTGTCTTATTTGCCGGAAACGTACCCATTTCAATCCATGTCCGTGGTGGAAACCCTTCTTTCCCATTACCGGCAAGTTTATATAAAGCCCATTCACGGCAGCCTCGGTCTAGGGATTCACCAAATTCTTTATGATAAGCATGAGGATGTTTACTATTGCCGCTATACAAATGAAGCAAAAGAAAATAAACTGCAAAAGTTTTCCACATTGGAATCCATCGTTAAACATATTTTTCACGACCGACCCCTTGAGAATCTTATCGTGCAGCAGGGCATCCCATTAATTCGATCTGAAAAACGTCCAGTGGATTTCCGGGTCCATTCGAACAAGGATAGTAATGGAAAATGGCAGGTAACCGCGATTGCCGCAAAAATCGCCGGCGCCGGCAGCGTCACGACCCATATTAAAAGCGGGGGTGTCATCAAAACGGTTGCCGAACTGTTTGGAGATGACGATGAGGCCAAAGAAGTCGAACGAAAGCTATCGGAAGCCGCGCTGATTTTAAGTGACAGTATAGAAAAGAACTTGGATGGCATCATTGCAGAAATAGGATTTGATTTTGGATTGGATAAAAAAGGGCAGGTTTGGATGTTTGAAGCCAATTCCAAACCGGGACGTTCCATCTTCTCCCATCCAAAACTCAAGGATTTCGAATTGCTGACCAGAAAGCTAAGCCTTGATTATGCCATTTATCTTACGGAACAGACGATTACAAAATCAATCAGTGTGCCGCGATGAACATTTTTTACGATATCCACACTGAAAATTGGTACCACACTCATGAGAATGCGGAGCTTTTCGCGGGCTCTGCCCAAGAGAAAATCAGCTATAAAAAGGACCATTCAAATCAACCCCTTATTCCAATCACAATGTTTCCAGGTAACCGGATGCTTGCCGTCGGAATTTTAACTATTTCCAATCCCAAAAAGGAATCAGGTTTGGGTGGAAACCTGAACCTTTTTCGGGACCTATCCTTATATTTATTGAAACATGGAATATTGGCGTATGTATTCACAGGAAATGCCCTTCATTCCGAGTCGATGAGAGCTTATGTTTTTTCCTCCATTTCAAACAAGTGGACCGCATGTAAAGTGCCCTTACCTGACATCGTCTATAACCGTATCCCCTCGAGGAGCTATGAGGCGTCAGAGGAATTCCAAAATCTCATCAAATATTTTAAAGAATGCCGAATGAATCTATTCAACCCCTGTTTTATAGATAAATATGTGATGTTCGAAGCATTAGCGGAAGATGGATCCCTCACCAATCACCTTCCCCCCACCATGGTCTTACGAAACAGCGGTTGCCTTGATGTTTTCCTGGAGACCTACAGGCATATATACCTTAAACCCTGCAAAGGCAGCCAAGGAAAGGGCATTTATACTATAATCAAAAACGATGATGATACACTATTGTTCAATAGCTTAAAGCATAGTGAGTCCTTCCCGGACTACGCGTCATTCTGGGAAACAAAAAAAAGGGATTTATTAAAAAGGAGCTACATTGCTCAACAGGCGATCATACCAAAAAAACTTTTTGGACATCGTTACGATTACCGGATTCTCGTCCATTATGAAAAAGGTTTTTATAAAGTGACCGGCAAAGCGGTAAGAATGTCACAAACTCAGGAAATCACCACCCACACTCCCCGAGGGGGTAAGCTTTTTCCTTATCAAGACCTGCAATCAAGAAGCCTGAATCTAAAATTAGCGAATATCGCCCAAAAATGCGGAGAGATACTTTCAAAAAAAATCGGGTTTCTCGGAGAGTTTTCCATTGATATAGGGGAAGACGAATCAGGCTCTCTCTTCATATACGAAGTGAACTCAAAGCCCATGCAATTCGATGAGGAGGAAATTGAAACAAACAGGCTTTTGCATTTAAAAAATCTTTTCATTGAATTAACTTTTCCTAACCTGACAATAAAATAACACCTCCAGACGCTGTTTTCCATTATAATTATATGAGAAACTGTATATATGGAGGTAATACATATGATCACTCATTTTCAATGGGCACCATTGCATAAAAATCTGCCAGGATGGAAAATTTCCTTTTACTTCAACAAGCAGGCAGTCCAGGCCTTGTATCATAAAGATGGATCCATCGAGTGGACAGCCAATCCGCCCTCTGAAACAGATGAAACCAAACTCAAAAGCATGATACATGATTTAATGATCTTCCATGTATACGAATGACCCCCCTTTACATTCATGAAATCCCTAAACTGAATAAAAAAAACTCCTTTGCCTAAACTAAAGAAAAGGCTAGGAGGGATTTATTTTGGATAAAGAAAAAATGACATTTTTGAAGGATACCGAATATGACGGCAAGGATTCCGTTTACCTGGATATCGACCGTATCATCAATGAAGGAATGGCGGGCGGAAATGTGTATGAAGTCGCTAACCTTCAGAACATCGAAGAAGCACATGACTTTTATGATGAAACAGATCCAAACGAAAATAAATAATAATGTTCGGAGCCTCCTTTAGGTGGCTCCTTTTTATAAAACTGCCAACTCTTCCTCTAGCCCGAACATTTCTTTATTAATTATTACATAAGCCTTTTCAAGATTAAGTAAATACTCTACTTGTTCTTTTGAATTTTTTGCCTTCACATTAATTTACTTGTTCAACCTTGCATAATTTTCACTTAAAGAAACCATTTCTTCCCCAGAAAAATTAGATATAACCTGAGCTTAAAAAAATCCGTATAGTACCTAACTGTTCCAAACATGCATTACACCTCTTTAAATTTTGTTCATAAAGAATTCTTTTCTCTGTTCCATAGGAAGAAGAGATCTCCTTATGATTTTGATAATAAGTCTACTATTGTATCGGATTCCTTCTTTAAAAATAAAAAAACAACTTCCCATTAGAAGTTGTTAGAGTGCAAACGAAACATAACAAAAAATAAAAAACATGCTCTTGTCAATTTTCGCATTTTACACCTCCTATCCTCGTAGGCTTATGATGCTGTGCTAAAAATAGGCAGGTATCCTGGCTCATGATCATCGCTTTTCGAACCTTCCCATCCCCTTTTGCAGAAGACAGTGGCATTACTCGAATCGCTCCCATATACAGTTGCGGGACAGCGACGGAATCTAACCGGACTTCCCTTTTAAGCAGACACTCCCCAAAAACATTGCCTGCACCTTTTTCTAGACGTATTAATGTATCAAATCATCCCTTAAATTACAATTCGTGCTTCGTGTTCAAAAAGAAATTGCTTAGAACCTCCTCCATTTCTTACGATTTTTCTTCTTCCATTACACAAAATCACTACTTAGTGTTTTGCTAGATTATCCTTATTAATCAATACATTTCCTTTTAATATCGATGTAATGATATGCTCTGAATCCCATTCATGCCCAGATATCTCGATAAGTGGATAGCGGTTCGGTAAAACGACCTGCTGGATTTCATGAACGGTCAGTCCTTGAGAATGTAAGCGTAAAATTTCACCTTGGAGGTTTTCCAAATAATCGAGTTTTTTTCGAAACATTTCCTTCCCATCAGGCACATGCCCAGCATGGCAGCAAAACACTTCCCTGAAGTCATATTGAAGTAATTTTTTTATGGAATCGATGATGACCGGGACAGACTCTTCCCGTAAGACAAGCTTTGTTTTTGGCGTTACGAAAAGGTCTCCTGAAAAGAGCAACCCATTACTGTGATTCAAATACACCATATGGTCCTTCGCATGACCAGGGGTAAAAATCGGCTCCCACGTTTGGGTACGGGAATGAATGGCCTTCCCTAGCGGCTCAGCTTTAAAGGCGTCTCTCTTTCCCCAGAAATTTTTGCGATATTCAGGATATACAGCATCCTTTGCACAAACCTCAACCGACATCGGGTGAATGAAAAGCGGGACCTTTTTATGTTCCTGTATCCATGCAGCGCCCCCCGTATGGTCTTCATGATAGTGGGTCAGGGCCACTGAGTCGAAGTCTGCGGACTCATAGAATGGAATAAGTTCATCCAATAAAATCTCTGCTCCAGTATCTATCAATAGGCCATCCGTTAAAAAGACATAAACACTCATCCCCGACTTGTTCACGCCAGGAGTCCCGTGCACACAAACCACATCATTTATCGTCTTAAGCTCTATCATTCATTTACCTCCCCCATCATTGTATAAAAATAGTTTTATTTTCCTTTTCATCTTCCTTTTTTTAACTTTACCATAATAAATGTAGTACCACTTTACCTTTTTGACAAGGAAATATTGGAATAATTAACCTAGATGAAAATGTTGGATTATTGCATAAGAGCCCTTTTTCCACGAATCTTTTTAACGGACCGTACCAAATTTAACGATAAAAAAATCATCCCAAAATCACAGAAACGATTGACATTGTCGAATTTTACAAATAATATAGATTATATTATAAAACTTGAAATATTCTAAAATAATAATTTACTTATCAAGAGTGACGGAGGGATCAGGCCCTGTGATGTCCGGCAACCGCCCTTAGGGAACGGTGCCACTTCCTGCAGAATGATTGCATTCTGAAAGATAAGACGAGATATAATTTCGCTGCCTCTTTCTGAATGATAGAGACAGCTTTTTTAATGTTTAAGGGGGAAGGCTCATGATTGAAATCCGTTCAGTCCGAAAGGAATACGTCTCGAAGAAAAACCGAGTTATCGGAGTGGATAACGTTTCTTTGACCATTAAAACAGGCGAAGTGTATGGAATTGTCGGCTACAGTGGAGCTGGAAAAAGCTCATTACTCCGCTGCTTGAATTTACTTGAACGTCCGACAGGTGGAAATATCATCATCGACGGCATTGATTTAACATCTTTATCAAGTAAAGAGCTTCGTAAACAACGACAAAAAATCGGAATGATATTCCAGCACTTTTCCTTGGTCAGTTCAAAAACCGTTTATGAAAATGTCGCTTTCGCCTTAAAGGCCGCGCATCGATCGAAGGACGCCATCAAGTTACGTGTATTGGAATTGTTGGAAATCGTAGGGCTCAGCGATAAGAAAGATGTCTATCCGGCACAGCTTAGCGGTGGACAGAAGCAGCGGGTCGGCATAGCTCGCGCATTAGCAAATGACCCCACTGTACTATTATGTGATGAAGCGACTTCAGCCCTTGATCCAACAACTACAAAAGCGATTTTACAGTTATTGAAAAAGATAAGTAGTGAGCTTGGTATCACCATCGTGTTGATTACACATGAAATGGAAGTGGTCAAAGAACTATGCCACCGAGTCGCCGTCATGCAGGATGGCCGGGTAATTGAAGAAGGTCCCGTTTATGAAATATTTTCACAGCCTAAGCAGGAATTAACGAAGCAATTCATTAGCAGTGTACTGGATTTCGAACTCCCTTCGCACTTGATTGAAGAAAGTAAAGGTACGATTATTAAAATTCAATTCGAAGGGCATACCGCCGGTGAGTCGATTCTTTCGGATACTCTCCAATCCCATTCAGTAAAAGGTAATATTTTACACGGTAAAATTGAGTATATCCAGGATGTCCCTTTAGGCATTTTGATCATCGAGTTAATTGGCGATGCCGCCCAAATTCATTCGGCATTGGAATATATAAAAAATCGTTCCAGTTCTGTGGAGGTGTTAAAACATGTCACTGCTTGATCCCATCGTCAATATTTTACCTGATCTTAATAAAGCCTTTCTTGAAACGATTTATATGGTCGGCGTTTCCCTTGCTGTAGCTCTGCTGATCGGTTTACCGCTTGGAGTATTGCTGTTTACGACAACCAGGAATTTATTTTTTGAAAATAGCATCGTGAATCGATCTCTCGGTTTCGCAGTTAATATTGTACGTTCAATCCCGTTCATCATTCTATTGGTCGCCCTCCTTCCTTTAACAGAACTTCTTACGGGATCGACGATAGGACCAAGAGCGGCATCTGTTTCCCTGTCCGTATCCGCTATACCTTTTTTTGCAAGGATCGTTGAATCTGCATTACGTGAAATAGACAGAGGAGTGATTGAAGCTGCAATTGCCGTAGGTGCCACTCCATGGATGATCATTAAGGATGTACTTCTTCCAGAGGCAAAACCGGGAATCATTCAAGGACTTACATTAACGACCATTTCGCTTATCGGTTACTCCGCAATGGCAGGGACAATCGGCGGAGGCGGAATTGGCGACCTGGCCATCCGGTACGGATATTACCGTTATGACAACACAGTCATGATCACGACGATCGTCGTGCTGATCTGCCTTGTGCAAATCATTCAAATGGTTGGTGACAAAGCCTCATACATAGTTAACAAACGATAGGATCAGTCATTTTTTCAATGATTCAATACATTTCATTACTCAGGAGGAATTTCAAATGAAGAAAATAGCTTCGTTATTATCAGTCTGTGCACTTGCCCTTGGCTTGGCAGCTTGCGGGAGCGATGATGCATCCCAAAAAACTGAAGACAAAAAGGAATTGAAGATCGGGGCGACTACCGGGCCCTACGCCGATATGGTTAAAGAGGCCATCAAACCAGGTCTTGAAGATCTCGGTTACAAAATAGAGATCGTCGAATTCACCGACTATATCCAGCCGAATAAGTCGCTTGGCAACCATTCGATCGACGCCAACCTATTCCAGCATAAAGTGTACATGGATAACTTCGCTAAAGAAAATGATTTAAAGCTTTCCGACCTTATCATTGTTCCAACAGCACCAATGGGCATATATTCGAACAAGTATAAATCATTGAAAGAAATTAAAGACGGTACATCACTTGCAGTGCCCAATGATCCGGTTAACCTCGCACGTGCACTTAAAGTGCTGGTGGATGAAGGGTTGATCGAAGTCGATCCAGATGTCGACCCTTTAAAAATATCTGAAAAGGATGTAACGAAAAATCCAAAAAACATCCAACTCAAACCATTGGAATCCGCTCAATTGCCCCGTGCAACAGACAGTGTTGATCTATCAGCAGTCCCTGGCAACTTCGCTCTTGCAGCGAAAATGGACCTAAAGAATGCCCTTGTTTTAGAAAAAATGCCGGATATGTATCGAAACGTTGTTGCAGTGAATACAAAAGATGAAGACGCTCAATTTGCAAAGGATATTAAATCAGTAGTAGAATCCGACCAGTTTGAAAAAGTGATCGATGACAAATTTGCCGGATTCGGAAAACCAGACTGGATGAAGTGATCAAATAATCGAGGCCTGCTTCCCCTTTACAGGGAGCAGGCCTTTCATTAAGGAGAACGAATATGAATAACTTACTGGAGGTCCGCAGCGGCCCCGCTTATTACGCCTGTAAAGCTAATGTCCTTGAAAACCTAGAAGCAAAACTGAGTAAAGGGAACATTCGTAAAGTGCTCGTTATTCATGGAAGAAAATCATGGGAAGTTGCTGAACCCTTTTTTCCTTCCTTAGAAAATATTGAGCCGATCTTTTTCACATACGGCGGGGAATGTAGTGACACGGAAATTGAACGCGTCAAGAAGTCTGTTCTTGAACAAGGTGTGGATGCATTAATCGGCATTGGCGGAGGTAAGCTGCTCGACCTCGCCAAATCAGCCGGAAACTCGCTTCAAAAGGAAATCATCCTCATTCCTACCCTAGCTTCCACCTGCGCTGCCTGGACTCCGTTGAGTGTCATTTATGATGATAATGGTTCATATGTCCGCTATGATATTCATGAAAAAAACGCTTGGATGTTATTTATCGAACCAGGTATTCTTCTGAATTCACCTATTAACTATTTACGGGCTGGAATCGGCGATACATTGGCGAAATGGTACGAGGGCAATGCACTGGCCGAAAAGCTTGCCACCAAGTCCGTGTGTATTGAATTGGCCCATTTAGCCGCAAGGCAATGCCAGGAAGTTTTATTGACATATGGCGAGGAAGCACTAGGTGATTTGGAAAATGGTAAATGGACGGACTCGCTGCAGCGTGTAATTGAAACGAACATCATCACCAGTGGTCTAGTTGGCGGCTTTGGTGACCAGTACCTGCGCGTTGCCGGCGCCCACTCCATTCATAATGGCATGACTACCATCACGCAAACGCATCATTTACTTCACGGGGAAAAAGTCGCATATGGCATTTTAGTCCAGCTTGTTTTAGAAGGGAAATTCTCGGAAATCAAACAATTGCTGCCAATCTACCAGGTGCTTAAACTGCCGATGACATTGCTTGATATTGGCCTGACTGTTGAACATAAGGCGGAACTTCAACAGATTGCAGCCCACTCTGTCAAAGAAGGTGAAGACATCCATCTTCTTTTCCCTGATATCAACAAGGAAAAAGTGGCGGCCGCCATGGAAAACCTTGAAATCCTCACAAACAAGAAGGGGGTTCGGAATGGTCTCATTTCGAACCTTGATTAAGACTAGGTTACACTTTGGCTTTTTTCTGTTTTATGAAACCCTCATTGGATTGAAGAAATTTGCGTCACTCCTGCCGAATAACTGGCTAGCCGAGACACCACAGGAGCTTGCTTTGATGAGGCTTGCAGACAATCTGCGGAAAGGGAGCGGATTTCTGAAGTAACAGGAACATTTTATTAAATAACTTTAGATAAACTCGTCTTCTTCGAATTTGTCTACAGTCTGAAGCGATGGAGTTTTTACCCCATCGCTTTTTTACTACCCTTTGGGAAGTAAAGGGATTGAATCATAACCTTGTTTGTTTTAATCATCCTTTTCACCAAGCAAACATAAAGTGCCATCAATACTTCAGTATAATAAAAGAAGGTTTCAACCTACTGTCTGTTTCCATAACCCAAGAAGATCACTTTCATGTTGTCTGTGGATACCTGCTTTTCTATCGGCAGATTCCGGACGTCCCTTTTCCCAATTCCATATATCTTCGAGAGTTTCTGAAAGGGGACGGAATGTTAGTCCATTATTGATGGCTTTATTGTTATCGACAGCCAAAAACCCATTCAAAGGTTTCTTAGCTCCCGGTAAAGGGAACTCTTCTGGTATCCATAAAGGCATCTCTCCCCATGGCTCTACTTTATTGTCATTTAAAAACTTTTCAGATACCCATGTAAAATCAGCATTACTTCTTGTTACCTTTTTGCAGCCTTCAAGTAATTGCCCCATAGTTAGTGTGTAATCTGGTCCAACGGCATTATATGTACCTGTCATATTTTTTTCTATCATTTGTATTACCCATTGAGCCATGTCCCTTGCATCGATAACTTGTATTGGACGTCCAGGGCGTCCAGGAGATAAAATTTCTCCCCCTTCCGCTATTCTTTTAAGCCAGTACGGCAATCGGTCAGTGTAATCATATGGACCTACTATTTGCCCGGCACGAATTGACAAGACTTTCCCCGGCAGTTCTTTTTCTGCTGCTTTTTCGCTTAATGATTTTAACGGTCCATAATATTCACCGTATATCGGTCCAGCAGTTCCGCGGGTGATCTCTTCTGCTTCATCTTCATTTAGTGTTTGAACCTCTCCATTTTCATCAATACCTGGTTCGGTTGGATCACTATACACTGAGATACTTGAAATATATGTATAATGTTTAACTTGATTAAGCATTCTGCAAGATTTCGATACAGTTCGAGGGATAAAACCCGATGTGTCAATGACTGCATCCCACTGTCTTCCTTTCAACATTTCCAGATCTCCGTCGCGGTCCCCTCTTAACTGTTCTATTTCGGGAAAAACATAAGGATCACTTCCACGATTAAAAAGTGTGACATCATGCCCTTTCTCTATCGCAGCTTTTGCTAAATATCGGCCTAAAAACCGTGTACCACCCAATATTAAAATGTTCATAAGATCTCCTCCTCTTTAACGATATTCCATTAAGCATACGCAATACCCTTTCCTAAAATTAATATTACTTGCAACTTTTTTTTGAACTCTCTTTTTGAACCATGAATTTCCATTCTCGGGAAAACTGACAATATCCTATTCTTTTGAACTTTATTCTTTTTCGCTATAATGATATGGAAAAGGAGAAAGAAGGTGGAAACGATGCTTGAAAATCTCAAACAAAAATTCCCGAATGCTCTTACCAATAACAAGGATATTGAAGATATTTCTGACTATGTTTGGTTCGAAGACTCAAGAAGTATACTTGGCATTCCCCGTTCAGAAATCACAGCCGAAGAAATCCGTTTATTGGAACTGCTTTTTGCTCCTTCCATAAACCCTAATTACCTCAATGTACATCCAGATTCATCATGGAAAACTTTTTTATCCGAACCGAATGCACCATTGCCATTAACGAGCTGGGAGAATGTTCGATTTCTTCATTTTAAGCTGACTCATGCTGATTTTTCCAACTCCGATTTTGAAGAGGCCTTCCTCGCTTTCGTTCCATCTGACGCAGCATTGGTCTGGGAAAATGAAACGGCAGGTGTCTTAATTGAAACGGACAAGGATGAACCATTATCAAATAAAGAACTAATCGCCATTTCTTCCACACTTGAAAGTGACTTTTATGTTAAGACCCGTATGTTCACCGGGCGCTTTCACCCTGTAAATCAAGACCTTCATCATCACTGGACTCAGGAGAAAAAGTGTTTTGATTTGGCACAGGTGCACCTGCCGGATCTTAAGGTCGCTGATTTGGCAGACATCATTCCTCACTCATTAATTAATGATCCATCCGTTAAGAATGCAAAATGGTATATCAATGAGATTCTTGGCAAGACCAAGCAGGATACTGAACTTATCAAAACGATTAAAACGTATATCGAATGTAATTCCAATGCCACCCATGCCGCCAAACAGCTTTATATACATCGGAACAGCTTACAATACCGAATCGATAAATTCTCTGAAAGAACTGGTCTCGATATTAGAAACTTCCGTCATGCCCTTACTGCGTACTTGATTTTTTTACTGAATGATTAATTTCCCATACACACAGGTAATATCATCCTTTTTTGTGCAATGTGCCCATACTTTTTTCTAAACCGATAGCTTAGACTATAGCTAATTGGTACAAGTAATCAGGAGTTTAAAAGGGGGATTTTTCATGGCAGAGTTAGTGTTAGATCATATATTTAAGATTTATGATAAAAAGGTTACGGCTGTTAAAGACTTCAACCTTCGTGTTGCCGATAAGGAATTCATAGTCTTTGTGGGACCTTCTGGTTGCGGCAAATCGACGACATTAAGGATGATTGCCGGACTGGAAGACATTTCCCAAGGGGATTTATACATTGACGGGAAGCGAGTCAATGATGTCCCCCCTAAAGATCGTGATATTGCGATGGTTTTCCAGAACTATGCCTTATATCCTCATATGTCCGTATATGACAATATGGCATTTGGCTTAAAGCTCAGGAAAACGCCAAAAGCGGAAATCAAGCAAAGGGTCAATGAAGCGGCAAGGATTCTCGGACTTGAAGAGCTGCTAAACAGGAAACCTAAAGCCCTTTCAGGAGGTCAGCGCCAGCGTGTGGCACTTGGCCGTGCAATTGTAAGGGACGCAAAGGTTTTCTTGATGGATGAGCCATTATCCAATCTCGATGCAAAGCTACGGGTTCAAATGCGCGCAGAAATCGCTAAACTACATAAACGGCTCGACACCACGACAATATATGTCACGCATGACCAAACAGAGGCAATGACCATGGCGACACGTCTTGTTGTAATGAAAGATGGAATCATCCAACAGGTCGGTGCCCCAAAAGACGTATACGAGAAACCCATAAACGTCTTTGTCGGCGGTTTTATCGGATCGCCTGCCATGAACTTCTTTTCCGGAACATTAAAAGAAGGCACAATTAAAATAGGCGAACAAACGCTTGAAATACCTGAATTGAAGATGAAAATGCTGCGTGATCAAGGATATATCGGAAAGGATTTAATCCTTGGCATCCGTCCGGAGGATTTCCATAATGAAGGAACTAGCTTCACGGAGTCCCCTAACACTACATTCACGACCCAAATTGATGTAGCCGAACTCATGGGCGCGGAGATCATGCTCTACTCCACGTTAGAGGGGCAGGACTTCGTCGCACGAGTCGATGCCAAGAATATTATCCAGGCAGGCGAAAACATAGAACTTGCCCTCGACATGAATAAAGCACACTTTTTTGATAAAGGGACTGAACATCGCATTTTAGTTGAAGAAGATGAACAGATGCAGGAAAACATGAAGTTACCTGCCAATTAAACGTAAAAAGACCCGTTCATGAATGGGTCTTTTTCGTTTATTCAAATAAGGGGTAGATTTATTCCTGGACCAATACCACTTCATCATGTCCGCATTCAGAGCATTTCATGAGATGCGGGCATTGGCCTTTTTGAAGGGATTGAGGATATCCGTCGTTTTCTTTAAGTATGTCGATATCCATGTAAGCACTGTAATCATCAGCGTAGTCCATGAATTTCCCTTTATCATCAAGATCACTGCCGCATTCCGGGCAATTCACATGAATTTTTCTTAGACCGTTGCAAAGCGGGCATAAAGACATTATTTTTCCTCCTGTTCCCGATACTTATGATCTCAGTATTTGTTGATTCCATTATTTTAACACATGGAAACACCCTCCCTAATACCAGAGGGAGGGCACTTCTATGCAATTATTTATTAACCATGTTAGCAGGATCTACCCATGCTTTGAATTCATCTTCCGTCAGGAATTCCAATTTCAACGCCGCTTCTTTTAACGTAGAGTTGTCCTTGAATGCTGTTTTTGCGATCTTGGCTGCTTTTTCATAACCAATATGCGGGTTCAAGGCTGTTACCAACATAAGGGAACGTTCTACATTTTCTTTGATTTTATCTTCATTTGCAGTGATGCCAACCGCACAATTATTGTTGAATGAATGAATGCCTTCCGTCAATAATTTGACCGTTTGCAGGAAGTTATAGATGATGACTGGTTTAAATACATTCAATTCAAAGTTACCTTGGCTAGCTGCAAAGCCAATTGTAGCATCGTTACCCACGATTTGTGTTGCAATCATGGTAAGCGCTTCACTTTGTGTTGGATTGACTTTACCTGGCATGATGGAGCTGCCTGGCTCGTTTTCCGGAATGGCTATTTCGCCGATTCCGCTTCTAGGACCACTTGCCAGCCATCTGACATCGTTCGCAATTTTCATTAAATCGGCTGCCAATGCTTTTAAAGCACCATGTGCGTAGACGATTTCGTTATGGCTTGTCAATGCATGGAACTTATTATCAGATGTGACAAAAGGATATCCTGTATCCGCTGCAATTTGTTTGGCAGAAAGTCCCGGGAATTCTTTTTTTGTATTGATTCCGGTTCCTACAGCCGTTCCGCCTAGTGCAAGGTTCAATAATTTTTGGCTGCTTTCCTCAATCATCACTAGATCTTTGTCGAGCATCGCTTTCCAACCGGAAATTTCTTGTCCTAATGTTAATGGTGTAGCATCTTGAAGATGTGTCCGGCCAATTTTCACGACATCCCAAAATTCTTTTTCTTTTGTATCGAATGTATCACGAAGAGCTTTGATGGCAGGGACCAATTTTTCAGCGACTTCCATAAAGGCAGCAATATGCATGGCGGTCGGGAAAGTATCATTGGAGCTTTGTGCCTTGTTAACATCATCATTCGGATGAAGGGTTTCCGATTCACCATTTTCTTTCAACCATTCATTCCCTTTGTTAGCGACCACTTCATTCACGTTCATATTACTCTGCGTGCCGCTTCCCGTTTGCCAAACTACAAGCGGGAAATGTTCATCAAGTGTGCCTTCAAGGATTTCGCCGCAAATCTTGACGATGGCATTCTTTTTGACTTCCGAAAGATCACCAAGATCATAGTTCACCTTTGCCGCAGCTTGTTTAACGTATGCAAATGCACGAACTAATTCAATCGGCATTTTTTCGTTACCGATTTTGAAATTGTTACGGCTTCTCTCAGTTTGTGCTCCCCAATATTTATCAGCAGGAACTTTCACTTCACCCATCGTATCTCGTTCGATTCTGTATTCCATGTGTTCTCCTCCTATGTTTGCACTATTCATTGAAGACCTTTTGCATATGAAATGAATAATGTCGTATTATTCTTTCTCTCCATACATTGTACAAACTTTATTATTTTAAAGCAAAAATATCCGGCTGACCCTTCCCATTTTTCTGAAAAAATCCATAATCCTTCCTGTTTATATGAAAATCCGGATATTTTTTTTAGACACATAAAGTGTTGACACCGCTAGGCTCCAATTGACCTAGTCATGAACATCAAAGCATTATCCACCCAAAATGTTCTTGACAGTATTTTGTATATATAGTAAATTCAAAAGAAATCGAATAATCTAAACTCTTATCGAGAGAGGTAGAGGGAATGGCCCGATGACACCTCAGCAACCTTCATTTGTTTCAAACCAATGAAAAGGTGCTAATTCCACAAGTTTGTGAACTTGGAAGATAAGAAGAATGACTCGTCCCTACTTAATCAAAGTCTTCTTCTTAAAGAAGACTTTTTTTTATTTTATATAACGCAAAGGAGCAGTGAAAACCATGTACAAAACTGAAACATATCTTGCTCAATTAGGAAATCGCAGCGAAACGGCGACAGGAACAGTCAATCCGCCGGTATACTTTTCAACAGCTTTTCGTCACGAAGGAATTGGCCAATCGACGGGATTCGACTACACAAGGACAGGTAATCCTACACGCCAACTATTGGAGCGATCCATCGCCGATCTGGAAAAAGGCGACCAAGGTTATGCCTGCAGTTCAGGAATGGCCGCCATTTCCACTATACTCGCCCTTTTTAAATCTGGTGATGCATGGATTGTCAGCGAAGATCTTTATGGCGGTACATATCGTCTGTTAGAACAAGGTTTTAAAAAATGGGGGTTGCAGTGTGACTATGTAAACACTTGTTGTTTGGAGGATATCGAAAAAGCCATCACTCCTCACACGAAAGCCATCTTCATCGAAACTCCCACTAACCCTCTTATGCAGCAAACGGACATTAGCGCCGTTGCCGCATTGGCCAAACGATATAATTTATTGTTAATCGTTGATAACACTTTTTACACGCCTCTAATTCAACAACCCATCCTGCTTGGAGCGGATATTGTGATTCACAGTGCAACCAAGTATCTCGGTGGTCATAATGATGTGCTCGCCGGACTGATCGTTGCTAGCGGCGCTGAATTATGTGATGCACTTGCCTTCCATCACAATGGTACCGGAGCTGTCTTGAGCCCATTTGATTCTTGGCTGTTGATGCGCGGAATGAAAACCCTGGCGTTGCGGATGGAGCGTCATGAAAAGAATGCCAAGATACTTGTAGATTACTTATCGGAGCATGATTGTGTTACGGACGTATTGTATCCCGGCAGAGGCGGCATGATTTCATTCCGTATCATTAATGAAGCGGCGGTCAACCCATTTTTACAATCGCTCTCATTAATCTCTTTTGCAGAAAGCCTTGGAGGGGTTGAAAGCTTCATCACCTATCCTGCCACACAAACACATGCCGATATTCCGCTTGAAGTCAGAACGGCAAATGGTGTTTGTAATCGCCTGCTCCGCTTCTCCGTTGGCATCGAGGATAGCGATGATTTGATTGGTGACTTACAGCAAGCATTCGCACAGGTAAAAAGGGAGGCACTACGATGACAGATCATGATTTTAGCTTTGAAACCAAATTACTTCATAATCAACATAAATTCGATCCGGCAACGGGCGGCGTGAGCGTCCCCATTCAGCACGCATCGACTTTCCATCAATCCGATATCGATCAATTCGGCAAATATGATTACAGCAGAAGCGGGAACCCAACTCGCGAGGCACTTGAAGACATCATTGCCGAACTTGAGGACGGCACCCATGGCTTTGCTTTTTCATCAGGAATGGCTGCCATTTCTACAGCTTTCCTGCTATTGTCTGCCGGGGATCATATCGTCATTTCCGAAGATGTTTATGGCGGAACGTTCAGGATGGTCACAAGCGTATTGTCGCGTTTCAATATTGAGCATACCTTCGTTGACATGACGGACCTTGAAAGCGTCAAAGCGGCAGTTCAGCCAAATACCAGGGCCATATACATCGAAACGCCTTCAAATCCGTTACTTAAAGTGACCGATATTCAAGCCGTATGTGATATCGCAAAAAAAGCCGGCGCCTTAAGTTTTGTTGATAATACATTCTTGACGCCAGCATTGCAAAAACCACTGAATCTGGGCGCTGATGTTGTCCTTCATAGCGCGACGAAGTTTTTATCCGGACACAGTGATGTGGTAGCTGGGCTTGCGGTCGTAAAAGATCCGGAATTAGCAGTAAGACTCGGTTCCCTTCAAAACTCCTTTGGAGCGGTTCTTGGTGTCCAGGACGCCTGGCTTGTAATGAGAGGTCTGAAAACCTTGTCAGTTAGAATGGAACATTCACAAAAAGGGGCAGAAAAGATTGCAGCCTACTTAAAGGAGCAGCCCTTGGTGAAAAAAGTGTATTATCCCGGCCTAGCTGATCATCCACAGCACGCCATCCAGAAAGGCCAGTCACTTGGAGCAGGGGCGGTCCTATCATTTGAATTGGAAAGTGAGGAAGTCTTCCGTTCTTTCGTTAACACTGTCGAACTCCCTGTTTTTGCCGTAAGCCTTGGAGCGGTCGAATCTATATTATCCTACCCGGCCAAAATGTCCCATGCTGCAATGCCTGCCGATGAAAGGGAAAAGCGAGGCATCACGAACAGCTTGCTCCGTCTCTCTGTCGGACTTGAAAATCCAGACGATTTAATCAAGGACTTCGATGCGGCCCTCGTAAATATTGCAAAAGGGGAAGCAATTGCTGCAAAATGATTAAAGGAAGGGTGCGCCATATATTATGGGCACCCTTTTTTGTTTGCATCATTTTTATTCTTTTTCATAATAAAAAGGCTATGATTTCCCATTGGCCTTACTCTCATTTCTTCATTTTATATTTATCCAGGAAGCGATCCACCCGTCCACCTTTTTCAGCAAACTTCTGCTTTCCAGTATAAAAAGGATGCGTATCTGAACTGATTTCCACTTTTAATAATGGATACGTGTTGCCGTCTTCCCACACGACCGTTTCATTGGACGTTTTCGTGGAGCCTGTCAAAAATTTATAACCACTGTTGGTATCCATGAATACTACTTGTTGATAATCGGGATGAATTTCTTGTTTCACTATTATCACCTCGTCAGTATAGGTTTATGTTAAACGTAATGATTACTATTATCAACAATTATGCTTGAAGGTACCAATAACGGCACCCTCATTATATTTTTATCTTGATTATCCAACCTTATACAATCGTGGTCAGCCAGCCATGTCCTTATGCGGACCTGCCTGCAGTTCATACATTTGATAGTACTTCCCTTTTAATTCCATTAATTCTTCATGTGTACCTTGCTCAGCAATCCGGCCTTTATCCAGTACAAGAATTTGGTCGGCATTTTTTATCGTGGAAAGTCTATGTGCAATGATGAAGGTCGTTCTCCCTTTTTTCAGCACTTCCATTCCCTCCTGGATAATTGCCTCGGTTTCGGTGTCGATGCTTGCTGTCGCTTCATCCAAAATCAATATTGCAGGATTGAATGCAAGAGCACGGGCAAAAGAGATTAGCTGCCGCTGTCCAGAAGACAGCGTTCCTCCTTTTTCGATCACGGGTTCGTCCAGCCCTAAAGGAAGATGCTTAAGCACTTTGTCCCCCCCAACATCTCTTAATGATTTTTCAACCATTTCCCTTGTGATGCCTTTATGATTCAGACTGATATTGGATGCGATGGTGCCAGTAAATAAATAGGGATCCTGAAGGACGATTCCCATATGTTCCCTAAGCGTCTGATGAGGAATATCCAATATATTCCTTCCGTCGATTTTAATTTGCCCTTCACTACTGTCATAAAAACGGAACAATAAATTCATTATGGAACTTTTTCCTGACCCAGTATGGCCAACTAAAGCGACCGTTTCCCCTTGTTTAGCAGAGAAGGAAATGTCCCTTAACACATATTCATTATCCTTATAACCAAAAGAAACATTTTCGAATTGCACGTTCCCTTTGTATCTAGATATGTTTTCATCACTGACTGCCAATCCCTGCTCATCCAATAAACTGAACGCCCGCTCCCCTGCAACAAGTGCCTGTTCAAGATTAGCGAACTGATTGACGATTCCATGAAGCGGATGTAGAAGGCGGCTGATCAAATCAACAATTGCATACATCATCCCTAAGGAAATGGCCGAACTCGCTGTAAGGGAAATCCCACCGAAATACCAGACGAATGCCATTAGCGCCAAAACCTTAATGACACCAATCAAGTTTCCACCCGTCAACGAATTCAAATGGAGCATTTTATTTTGATAGGAATAATGCTCCCGGTTCAGATTTTCAAAAGATTGCTTCGTCTCCTTTTCACGTCCAAATGCCTGAATGATGCTCATTCCAGAAATGGATTCATTGATCATCCCATTAATATCGCTGACCCTTTCCCGAATGATGTGATTATATTTCGAGGCGAATTTACGATATACCATCGTCCAGATAACGATGATCGGAATAAGTAAAAGGCCAATGGTACCGACTCGTGGATCCAGAATATACAAAGCAATTAGAACGCCTAAGATATTAATTGTACTCGAGAAGAAGTTGGCTAGCACGGTTACATATAATTCCCGGATCGCTTCCGTATCATTAGTGACCCTGGCAACGATTTTCCCCGCTGGCATATTATCGAAATAACGTATCGGCAGACGGGAAATATGTGTGAAAATATCATTTCGCATCTTCTGTATGATTCGGTTAGCCGCTTTCTGTAAATAAAAGCTCTGCCCATATTGAAAAATGGAGGAAAGGATGACAAGACTAAAATAAAAAGTCACAAGCTTAATGATCCGCGGGATTTCCGGTTGGTAAAACCGCATCACTTCCTGACTCGTCAATTTCACTGCTTGCGCACGTTGCTCTTTCCCGTCTTTCTTGATGATCAACGATTGGCTCTCCAAGGTTCTGCGCCCATCGATAGGGACAGCTTCATTTACGAAGACAAATTGATTGCCAACCTGCAGAACATGGACTTCCCTGCCTTTCTTCTCACCTTTTGCAAAGTAATCAGCCCGTTTATACCAATTTCCATCATACTTAACAGCATCCTTTCCTTTACCCGCTTCATACCAGGTAGATTCGATGCCAAGTATATGTGAATCGATGATTTTCTTGGCAACGAAAGGACCTGTTAAATCGGCCGCTACCGAAAGTGCCAGCATGATCAGAGCGCCAATGATCAGTTTTTTATAAAGGGCAGCATAATTAAAAAGTTTCTTTACGACCTTCATGCCTTCACCTCCGTCCCTTCGTCAACCTGCTGTCGTTCATATTGTTCCCTATACCAGCCAGCATTCTGCAGTAAGTCCGCATGAGTCCCCTCTTCGATGATCTCTCCGCTGTCCAACACGATAATTCTGTCCGCGTGCTGAACGGCTGATAAGCGATGGGTTGTGATGATGGTCGTTTTCCCCGCCCGTTCATTTTGGATATTTTCGATGATCGTCGTTTCAGTTTTTGCATCTACAGCGGATAAGGAATCATCCAATATAAGGATTTCCGGATTTTTGATCAGTGCCCTGGCAATCGAGATCCTCTGCTTTTGCCCTCCAGATAGAGCTACACCCTTTTCACCGACGAGTGTCTCAAGACGATTTGGCAGCATCATTAAGTCCTTCTCAAAATCCGCAAGCCGGATAGCTTCAGCCAGTTCATCTTCCGTTGCATCCATTTTACCGAATAAGATATTTTCCCTAACAGACTTCGAGAATAAAAAATGGTCCTGTGGAACGTAGCCGATCCATTTACGAATATCTTCAAGGTTCAGTTGCTCCAGAGGCATGCCTGCAAAAGCGATTTCACCTGTTCCTAAAGGATATTCCCGCAGCAATTGCTTTACGAATGTCGTTTTTCCGCTTCCTGTTTTCCCCACTATCCCCAATGTTTGACCGCGCTCAAGCTGAACGGAAATATTGGATAGATTCACAACCGTTGAGGAAGGGTATGTAAAATACACTGAATTGAATTGGATATTTCCCGGTTTTGGAATACTTTCCAGACCCAATGAATTTTTCACATCCGCTTCATATGAAAGGGTATCCTGAACACGATCTAGTGAAGCATTTCCCCTTTGCATGACATTGATCAGTTCCCCCACCGCGATCATCGGCCAAATTAACATGCCTAGGTACACATTGAACGAAACAAGTCCGCCAAGCGTTATGGCCTGTTGAAACACAAGATAAGCCCCGTAACCCAACCCGATTAAATAACTGATGCCGATGATAATGCTGATTGTCGGATCAAAGAGGGCATCGATTCTTGCCACGGCTAGATTTTTGCGATATACATCCTCTGTCATTTCATCAAATCGCTTTTCATCTTCCCGTTCCTGGACATAGGCCCGGATAACACGGACACCTGAAATGGATTCCAGGACCTTGTCATTTAAAGTACCAAAAGCTGCTTGTGCATCCGTAAAACGTTTGTAAATTTTCTTCACGTAAATTTGCATCATCACTGCCATGATCGGAAGTGGCAGCACCGCCGCAATCGTCAACTGCCAGCTGATCGTGGCTCCCATCATGACTACAACCGTAATGGTGAACAGCACCGAGTCGACGAGGGTCAATATTCCGAAACCAGCAGTGAGGGATATTGCCTTTAAATCATTGGTTGCCCTTGCCATTAAATCCCCTGTACGGTTTTTTTCATAAAAAGTCGGCGTCATTTTCAGCAAATGGCCCATAAATCCAGACCTTAGTTTTCGTTCGACCAAGTTTCCGCCGCCAAATAACAGATAACTCCATAAGTAACCAAATAGGTAACTGCCGCTCAGTACCATGAGCAAATAAATAACGTATTTCATGACCCCTTCCTGCGTCATGCTGCCATTGTTCATTTCATCGATGGCATTCCCGACAAGTTTTGGCGGGATAACCTCCAAGATATTCACTAGACATAGAAATAAAATCGCCAAAGTATAGCGCTGCCACTGTTCTTTAAAGAACCAGGACAGCTTTTTAAAAATCGCAAACATGAATTCCCCTCCCTTTTGGTCAAACCCTCACTCGCTAACCGCTTTCTGGATCTCCGGGTTGCAATAAGATTTCCAATGTCTTTTGTCTCATTTAAAATTCCTCCTATCTTTTATATGGAAAAGTTGCTAATGCACCTATATCCCAAATGCCAAAAAGCCCCCGCCAATTAGCGGAAGCTTTTTTAGATGCGTAATAACACATATAAAAGCGCAGGCCGCGAAAATTCCACAACCTGCGCTTTAAAATGATCAATGAACACGTCGAATCCTTTGTCTAGAACGACAAGGTTTCAGGGCAGGCGGACGTATGATATTCGGTTGTGACATCCATGTGCTTAACTGATTTAGTCATGACGTTCGCCTCCTTTTCTATTAATTAATGGTAATTTTTAACTTATGTTTAAAGATTACTACGTGTGCCTATTTTTGTCAATTGTGACTTTTCTAGATTATTGATGGATAATCCTTTATTCTTATAAGAATGACGTAACCTAAGGAGGTTCAGCATATGCAATGGAGAAAATATATACTCCTGGCGGTTCCCTTTTTATTTTCATCCATTTTCATCTTATTTGCCGTACCGGAAAAATATAGAATGTTATCCTTCATTCCTGTGTTTCTTTTCTGGATAGTTTATTATATTTTATTGTACCTGGAAAAGAAGAAGAAAAATAACTGATGACAAAAGAAATACAGGGCGTTGCAAATGCAACGCCCCTTTCTTGACGGCTCTGCATATAATGATCGAAAAACATTTGTGGTGATTGTATGTTCTCCCAATATTTGCAAAAGCTGATGGGCAAACACCCTGTCAAAACAAAACCCATCATCGATACTGAAAAATATGACACGCTAAGATCCCATTTACAAAAAGAGCTTTTTCAGCCTTTTGAAGGGTCAAAGGCTTTCTTTCCTGAGGAAACCGCTCTGATAAAAAGCATTCGAACCGAGACGGTTGCCTTGAACCGGAACAATATCACAAGAACACAAGCATATCTTGCCTTTTACAATCGTAATCCAGAGGTCCATTGGGCCTTTTTAGCACATATGGTTTCGAGGAATGGAGGATACCATATGACTGACTTGAAAAGTTCATCCATGACCCATCTCCTTGACAAAGCGGAACGGCAGAAATTTTTCCTGTTCCTTGAGCGCGCCAATTCAGCCATATTTGCAGATGCATTCCCCCAGCTTCTTTTATATGAACATTCTAAACAAAAAGAACTTCCGCTAAGAAGGTATTTACCAGTTTTCCGCATTTCAAGATTCATGGCCCCGATTTGGGAATCTTTCATCGAAGAGCCCCATTCACCCCTTTTGACAACGGCCCTTATCATTAATGAACAAAGAATGCTTCAGGAAAGGATATTAAAACGCACCCGTCATGGTGAAATCCTCCGAAGGCTTGATTTTCTGCTTCAGGAATACTTAGGCTTCATGAAAGTGATCTTTCCTTATGCAAACAAGCAAAACGGTCTTCATTCCTTGACAGGCCTGACCGTTGAACGCTTTGCCGACCCGAAACAGCGTATTGAAACGGGAAAATCATTATATGAGCTTCTTTTTCAGCATCCAGTTGTTTTTCGCGGTGTTAGCCAATTTACAAAAGAGGTTCCACACACGGGGTCCAGAAAGGATTACTGGGGAAGCATATATACATCTGATGCATCCACGTCAAAAGATGATAAAGTGTACAGCCCCACTCTTCATGATGCATGGGCAGATCAACTATTCTTTCCTCCCCATTCCATTGATTGGTTCACGAATGAAAGCTTTATAGAAGATTTACGTAGCACACCGATCATTAAAAAGGCGGACCTGACCAACAAGGTGCTCGAAAATGTCAATCAGCTCAAAACTCTTAACGGAATGAAAGCCATTTTCTAGCATCAAGCCTCTTACTTTGAATATCCCATCCTCCATTTGGCAAGAATGGTTAGCAAAAAGAATGGGTGAATCAAATGAGAGGCATTGTACTATTGAATCCAAATTACAAAATCGGGGATTTACATACGAATGAGAGCTTTGCAATCCAAAAGATTGTGACGGACAAGTATATGGAAGAGAAGAATATTTCCCCAATCATACTGAATCCGTATCAAATCCATCTTTATTACACCATTCCGCATGAGCTTCTATTCAATTTACAAAATAGAAAAACGGATCAAATCGATTGCCTTGTGCTTCACTCTCCAGAAACGATCGAACGGTTCATCTATATCTACCCTGAAAAATGGCTTGAGCTATGCGGATATTTCAAAGAAATTATCAGTGTCGCCACTCAAACTCCCGTTAGGAAATATGAAGCAAATTAATGCTTAAATAAAATCATGGTACTTAAGTCGTTTTGACTGGATTCTAAAGTCATTAAATGTTCTTTTTTTACAAGACCATCTTTTCAAGTACTTATGGTTTATGCTTCCCTTTTTCACATGAGCGACCCATCCCTCCTCATGATTGTCGCTGTGCCGCTTCGCCCTCTCTTTATCTCTTAAAACCCCTTCGGACTTATTGACCATTATATTTATATCAATTTTCTAAATTATAAGATTACTAGGAATTATATAACTTCAAAACAATCTTTTGGAAATATAGATAAATTTACGGATAAAGCATAGAAAAATAAGTTAATTTTATATATCATTGGAGATAGGAATTTTCTTATTTTTTACTTTTACTAGAAAGGAATGTTAATGATGGCCAAAGAAAAAAAGAAAAAAACCCCAATTCCTTTCCGACTGAACTTTTTGTTCTTTTTAATATTCATTTTATTTTCAAGCTTAATAATCCGGCTTGGCATCGTACAGATCGTGTATGGGGATGATTACCTCCGCGAAGTCGACCGAACGGAAAACGATGTGGCCAATACCCCCGTTCCCCGTGGTAAGATGTATGACCGCAACTTGAATCCGGTCGTTGATAATGAGCCACGTAATGCCATCACTTATACGAAATACCCGAATACAAAAACGGCAGATATGGTGAAGACGGCAGAGGTCCTTGCTACCTTGATAGAAAAAGAAACTAAAAAGGTAACCCTGCCAGATAAAAAGGACTTTTGGATTTTAAAACATCCGAAAGAAGCCGATGCCTTGATTACCAAGGCTGAGAAGAAGAAAGTAATCGAAAAAAAACTAGAGCAAAAAGATTTATACAAACTTCAAATGGAACGGGTAACCGATGAAAATATCAAGGAATTCTCCAAGGATGAATTGGAAGTGATCGCCATCTTCCGGGAATTCAATAGTGGCTATGCCCTCGCACCGTCGATCGTGAAGAATAAAGATGTCACCACTAAGGAATTCGCCAGGGTTAGTGAACATTTGGATGAAATGCCAGGCGTGGACGTAACGACGGATTGGGAAAGGACCTATAAGTATGATGAGACCCTCCGCTCGGTTCTTGGCAAGGTCTCTTCTTCCGAAGAAGGCATTCCCAGTGAAAATATTGACTATTATCTGGCACGTGACTATACCAGGAATGACCGGGTCGGAAAAAGTTATATCGAAAAACAATATGAAGATGTCCTGCGCGGTCAAAAGACGCGGATTGAAAATGTGCTGAGCAAAGGGGAGGTCATCAATACGAATACCCTCACTGAAGGGCAAAGCGGAAAAGACTTGATCCTTACAATTGATATGGAGCTGCAGCAACAGGTTGAAAAAATCATTGAGAGAGAATTGTACAGAACTAAGGCTAGGGGAAATACCTACTTATTGGATCGTGCCTTCGTCGTTTTAATGGACCCGAATACAGGCGAGGTGCTTACGATGGCTGGCAGGCAATACGGCCGCAACAGTGAAACCGGATTGACCGAAATGAAAGATTTCGCCCTTGGAAACATTACGACCTCCTATACGATGGGGTCATCTGTTAAAGGGGCAACGGTCTACACGGGCTTTCAGACTGGGGCCATCGCACCAGGGTCAGCTTTTTTTGACAGGAAACTCCTTTTAGCAGGGGCTCCTGAGAAAGGATCTTATAGTGATTTGGGTTATGTAACCGATGTCTCCGCGTTAAAGAAATCGTCGAATGTCTATATGTTCATGACGGCAATCAAAATTGCCGGCGGTCATTATATCCCTCACCGGCCGTTAGGAATCAACCGGGAAGCTTATGCCATCATGCGGAATCATTATGCCCAATTCGGCTTGGGTGTCCGCACAGGCATCGACCTGCCTAATGAATCCGTAGGGTTTAAAGGCGTCGACATGTCTACAGATGGATTGCTGCTGGATTTATCGATTGGCCAGTATGATACATATACTCCAATGCAATTGGCACAGTACGTTTCGACGATTGCAAATGGCGGAAAAAGGCTTGAGCCACATATGGTCAAGGAAATCAGGAATCCATCAAACGAACATAATGAATTGGGCAGCGTCTTTAAAACAATGAGTCCCAAAGTGTTAAATGATTTGGGCGGGAAAGACGTTTGGATTCAGCGTGTCCAGGAAGGATTCAGGCAGGTTGCCCAGGAGCCAGGCGGGACGGCATATAAATATTTCGGGGGTAAGTCCTACCATGCGGCAGCGAAAACGGGTACTGCAGAGGCCTTTTACGACGGACCGCGGAGGAATCAATATAGCGCGCCAGTGCCGACTATCAATCTGACACTTGTAGGTTATGCACCTCACAATAATCCGGAAGTGGCATTCTCTGTCGTCGTGCCATGGGTGTATCAAGGCAAGCCCTCTGATGATATTAACAAACGTATCGGGCGGGACGTAATGGACGCCTACTTTAAATTGAAGGAAAAAAGAGCAAAAGGTGAATCTGATGCAGATAAGGCAGCAGAAAGCACTCAATGATAATTACAAAAAAGGCCTGCTCGATTACGAGCAGACCTTTTTTGATGCTCCATTTATTCCAGCTTTTGAACGAATTCCTTATATAGAGCCCTAAGTGCATCTCCCCTGCTGATGATGCCAACGACTTTATCATTTTTGTCCACGACGGGGATTTTCTTGAAATGATGCTTGGAAAGGACCTTTATCAATTCATCTAACGGATCATCGGGGGAAAGCTTTGTTATCCTTTTATTTTTAATGATTTGTGAGACTTTATCATGCATTTTGGATGTAACCTTTTCATCCAATTCCTCACCGGGAAGAACCGTAATGTATGTGAAATACCCCATGATGGCTTCCTCTGCAGGTTTCAAGTAACGAAGGATATCCCCGTCCGTCACCATTCCCAATAGCTTATCATGTTCATCCACAACGGGGACCCCGCCCACTTTATTTTCGATTAAGATTCGAAGAATTTCCTTTAATGTAAAATCAGGACGGGCTACGTAGACTTCCCTTATCATGAAATCCTTGACTAACATATTACCACCCCTTTTTTTAGTTTGGACGTCTGTTATTCATCTCTCCCCTATTAATACCCTTACTTATTCTATTTAAAAACCCTTGCCGCCTGAACTGCCTTTTTCCAGCCAGTATATAAATCCTTCCGTTCCTGTTCTTCCATCTCAGGTTCGAATTTCTTATCGACTGCCCATAGTTTTGAAATCTCTTCCTGACTTTCCCAATATCCGACAGCGAGTCCAGCCAAATACGCTGCGCCTAACGCTGTCGTTTCACTAATAACCGGTCTTTCGACTGGTACATTCAGAAGGCCGCTTTGAAATTCCATCAAGAAGTTGTTTTTGACAACCCCGCCATCGACCCTCAATGCCTTTAGGTTAATCCCTGAATCGACTTCCATGGCGCTAAGGACATCTTTTGTCTGGTAGGCCAACGCTTCCAATGTTGCCCGGACGAAATGCTCCTTCGAGGTCCCCCTTGTCAGTCCGAATACAGCTCCCCTGACATCACTATCCCAATAAGGGGTACCTAATCCAACGAATGCGGGGACTACATAGACTCCATCGGCTGAAGTGACCCGCAAAGCATACTTTTCACTGTCTTTCGGATCATGCAAGAGTTTCAGCCCATCCCTTAACCATTGTATGGCCGAACCTGCGACAAAAATACTGCCTTCCAAAGCATATTCGACTTTTCCATTCAGCCCCCATGCAATCGTGGTCAACAGGCCATGCTCTGATTTTACTGCCTTTTCTCCTGTATTCATCAGCATAAAGCATCCGGTGCCATACGTATTCTTGGCCATTCCTTTTTCAAAGCATTCTTGGCCGAACAAAGCTGCCTGTTGATCTCCAGCAGCTCCGGCAATCGGGATTTCGTGTCCAAAGAAATGGTGTGGCGCTGTTTTCCCGTATATCTCTGATGAAGAGCGAACATCCGGGAGCATCGATTGAGGCACTTGCAGGATTTCCAGCAGCTCTTCGTCCCACTTCAGGTCATGAATGTTATACATCAGCGTCCTTGAAGCATTCGAATAATCGGTTACATGTGCTTTACCACCCGAAAGTTTCCATATCAGCCACGTATCGATCGTACCAAACAATAAGTCTCCGTTTTCAGCCTTTTCCCGTGCCCCATCTACATTGTCGAGAATCCATTTCACCTTTGTGCCGGAAAAATAAGCATCAATCAACAAACCGGTTTTCTGCAAAAACAATTCATCGAGACCCTCATCCTTCAATTGCGCGCAGATTTCGCTTGTCTGCCGGGATTGCCAAACGATGGCATGATGGATCGGCTGACCTGTTTCCTTTTCCCATACCACGGTCGTCTCCCGTTGATTCGTGATGCCAATTCCAGCAATCTGTTCCGGTTTTACATTCATTTCCGATAGACAGGAAGCTATTACCGATAAAATGGAACCCCAAATTTCATTGGCATTGTGCTCCACCCATCCAGGATTCGGGAAATATTGGGTGAATTCCTTTTGGGCAATATGTAAAACTTCCCCGCTTTTATTAAATAAAATCGCCCGGGAACTTGTCGTTCCCTGGTCCAATGATAATATGTAAGTTTCCATGGTTGTCTCCTCCTACACTTAAGAAAAGGTTCATTTCCGCTTAAGTGTCATGCTGTTTTTTCTTTCTTCATTTTACAAGATATACCCCTGAAAACAAAAAATATATAAATTACGGCTGAAAAATTGAAAAATATTGGCAGGTTAAGAGTTTATCTTTTACAATGAAAATAAGTTCGATAGGAGGAATGGAAATTGAATAATCATGAAATAGATTTTAAGTTATATGGAGATGACATGCAGTTTGTTGAAGTGGAATTGGACCCTCAGGAAACGGTGATTGCCGAAGCTGGAAGTTTAATGATGATGGAAGATCAAATCAAGATGGAAACCATCTTTGGTGATGGGTCTTCAAATGGTGACAGCGGAATGATGGGTAAGCTATTCGGTGCCGGGAAACGGCTTCTTACAGGTGAGAGTCTTTTCATGACGGCTTTTACGAATGAAGGGCGAGATAAAAAACACGTTTCATTCGCCTCGCCTTATCCAGGTAAAATCATTCCGATGGATTTAAGCGAGCTCGGCGGGAAAATCATTTGTCAAAAAGATGCCTTCCTGGCTGCAGCAAAAGGCGTTTCGGTCGGAATAGAGTTTCAGAGAAAAATAGGGGCAGGCTTCTTTGGCGGCGAAGGCTTCATCATGCAAAAACTTGAAGGAGATGGAATGACCTTCGTTCATGCCGGCGGCACGATCCATAAAAAAGAATTGGCAGCAGGAGAAGTCTTACGCGTTGATACAGGATGTTTAGTGGCAATGACTAGCGGGGTAGATTATAATATTGAAACTGTAAAAGGCGTGAAAACCGCTTTATTCGGAGGCGAAGGTTTATTCTTTGCAACATTAAAGGGACCCGGAACCGTTTGGGTGCAATCTTTGCCATTCAGCCGGCTTGCCAGCCGTGTATTTGCTGCAGCGCCGCAAAATGGAGGATCATCCGAAGAAGGCAGCGTAGCTAGAGGCTTATTCAATTTATTCAACGATAAATAAGAAACGGACCAATGGCTGCCATCATGGCAGTCATTGATCTCTTTTGAAAAGGATGGGTAGCTACATGCAGCTTGTTAAGTGGTCCTACATGAGACGCTATAATATCAGGGCAATTTTTGATCAATTCCCGAATTCGCCTGTTATTTTCCGAAAAATAAGAGATTACTATTTTGTTTATACCATTCACTGGACAGCCGCCGATGCACCTATCGGCATAAAAGAGCTTGAAGAAATGGAACAGCTGCTCAACCGTGAGCTCGGAACTGAACTGCAATATCTTTATCGAAAAAAATGAAGTTACTCCTCGTATATCATTTTTCTTGTCATGCCTCCATCGACGATAAGATCCGCACCCGTAACGAAATCATTTTCCGTTGCCGTCAAATAAAGACAGGCCCTTGCAATATCTTCCGGTTTGCCAACCCGATTGGAAAAATGCTGTTGATGATCTTTATCCCTCAGCGATTCATAATCACCCGTTTCAATCCACCCCGGAGAAATCGAATTGACCGTAATTTTCTCGTTGCCTAAAGAAGCAGCAAGTGCATGTGTCAGTGCTCTGATCCCTCCCTTTGTCGCTGCATAGGATTCTGAATCCGGCTCAGACATTATCGCTCTAGTTGATGCTAAATTGATGATTGCACCTCCCGTTTCATTTTTCCGCATCGATGCAGCAGCGGCCCTGGAACAAAGGAAAACACTGCGCAAATTCGTATTCATCATATCATCCCATTCCTCAATCGTCAGATCATAAAGCGATTTGAATAATGCCTTTCCTGCATTATTAATTAATATATCAATGGTCTTATATGTTTTTAGAGTTACATCCATCAAATGTTGAATGTCAGATTCTTTACGAACATCCGTTTTAACGAACATGGCTTCATGACCATTACTTTTTAGCTCTTCCACATACAGAAGACCTTCCCGCTCGTCCAAATCTGCGAGAACGACTGAAGCGCCGTTTTCTGCATATCCTTTTGCCACGCCTCTCCCTATACCATTCGAAGCGCCTGTTACAATCACCGTTTTATTAGTGAAACCCATATTCCATCCCCACTTTCAGAGCTTACTTTTCCCTATCATAATATCCAATTCGCTTCACTTCAAACATTTCCTTGACTGATCAACAAATCCTTTTCCTTATCATCAATAATCAGCAGGACCCTTATATTTTTGTAGCTACCATAAATTGATGTATGATAGATAGTAACAACAAGATTGAACCAGGGTGAAAGGCATCCGCTATTATCTTTCTTACAGTGTGAAAATTTATATTGGAGGAATGTAAAAATGGACTTATTAAAAAATGTGTTTTCTTTAGGATTAGGTGCTGCCGCTGCAACAAAAGAGCAAATTGAAAAAGCAGTGGACTCTCTTGTGAAAAAAGGCGATATCAGCAAAGAAGACTCCAAAGTCCTTATTAAGCAATGGGTCGAAAAAGGGGAACAAGCCCAAAAGCAGCTGGATGATTCCGTCAAGGCCAAAGTCAATCAAGCGCTCAACGGCCTAAACTTGGCAACTAAAGAAGAAGTTCAGGAATTGGAGCGACGTATCGTAATTTTGGAGAAACAGAACCAAAACATACAATCGTGATCAGGAGGTACTTGAATGTTTCGCAAGCGACTGAAACACGCACATCGTTACCAAGAAATCATTAATGCCTTCTTGAAAAATGGTTTTGGTTACTTCATCTATCGCCTGGGATTATCCGAGAACAAAGCGGCATCGAAACTCCAACCCGATGAAAACCTGAACCTCCGCTCAATCGGAGAGCGGCTGCACACGATATTACAAAGCTTGGGACCTACATTCATTAAACTTGGTCAGATTGCCAGTACGAGGCGTGATTTCGTTCCGGACGAAATCGTCCGCGAACTTGAAAAGCTACAGGACCAGGTCACCCCCTTTCCATTTGATAGGGTTCGCAAAATTGTCGAAGCCGAATTGGGTGATTCTTTGGAAAACATTTTTCTTGAATTCCATGAAAAACCACTAGCAACCGCTTCGATTGGGCAGGTCCATACGGCACGGCTTCCTTCTCAGGAAGTTGTAGCAATCAAAGTGCAGCGGCCCGATATTCTGCCGACTGTGGAAACGGATTTGGAAATTCTCGACGATTTGGCAAGACTTATGGAAGCACGGATATCTTGGGCAAGACGCTACCAAATCAGAAAAATGATTGATGAATTCGCTAAATCACTCCGCGCAGAACTCGATTATAACTCCGAGGGTCGGAACGGGGAAAGAATAGCCAAGCAATTCATCGATGATCAAGGGTTTAAGGTACCAAAGATCCATTGGGAGTATTCCACAAAAAGGGTCCTGACTATGGATTTCATTCAAGGAATTAAGATCAATCATTATAAACAGCTTGATGATGAAGGGTATAATCGCCGGCAAATCGCGGAAAGATTAGCGAACTCCATGTTACAGCAAATATTGATCGATGGCTTTTACCACGGCGATCCCCACCCAGGCAATATCATCATTTTGCCTGGGAATGTCGTCGCACTCATGGATTTCGGAATGGTGGGACGTCTGGAGGAAGAAACGAAGTATCAGTTCGCCTCGCTTGTCATCAATCTGAAACGCGGAAGCACCAATGGATTGATCAAGACGCTTTCAGATATGGGCCTTCTGACTGACGAAATCGATATGGCACCATTAAGGGGGGATATCGATGAACTGCGAAATAAATACTATGATATCCCATTGAGTCAACTCAGCTTAGGCGGAGCAGTCAATGACCTGTTCACGGTTGCCAATCGGCACCAGGTCCAAATCCCTCCCGAATTCACGATGCTCGGCAAGGCACTGCTCACCATGGAGGCCATTGTCGAAGGGTTAGATCCGAATTTCAGCATTATGAAGGCAGCTGAGCCTTTTGGGGAAAGGCTTTTTAAGGAACGCTACAATCCAAAAAACATTGCGAAGAACGCCTGGAATCAATTCATCGAGTCTGCTGAAGCCATTGCCGAACTGCCCAAGGATATCAGGGAAGTGACAGGTATCATTAAAAAAGGGAAATTGCGGCTCGATATCAATATTCCCGAACTTCAAGTTTTTTTACATAAGCTTGACCAAATCTCGAACCGGCTGTCTTTCAGTATTATCCTGCTTGCATTCAGCATAATCATGGTCGGTCTCATTATCGGCTCTGCATTAGGCGGGGAAACCTTGATCCTATGGAAAATACCGGTTATCGAGATTGGATTTGTCGTTGCAACCCTGATGTTCTTACTTATGCTCTACACCATTTTTAGATCCGGAAAAATGTAAACTTTACGAATAAAGGGGTTCGGATTGGTCTCATCCCGAACCATGAATTTAAACAAGACTAGATTATCCTTAAAGTTTTTTTATTGTAACCCTCACTGGAATGAGGAAATTTGCGATCACTCCTGCCGAATAACTGGCTAGTCAAGACCCCGCTAGATGCTTGCAGCGAGGAGGCTTGGTGGACAGTCAGCGGAAAGGGAACGGATTTCCAAAAGCAAGTTTGCCTACAGTCTGAAGGGAAACCCCTTTAATAAGGAGTTTCCCTTTTTTGTTTTCATTCATTGGTTATTTATCCGACGTTCATATGAAACAGCATACGCACTATGGCGAAAATGCAAGATTCGGTCTTCCGAGCACTCGATTCCTTCAGGTATATTGGTTGGATCAAACAATAAATGATCTTTAAACACTTCCGATTTTTTGGAGACCTTTAAATGCCCAATCGTGATTACCTGTTTATCTTCCGACCAAGCTGTGGTCGGATCGTCAGTCGGGTCATTTTCCCCTCCTATTTGTATGTTCAATTTAAAGCCCACCGGACCTTGCTTGAGCCTCTCTTCCATTTCTTCATCCAGATACTCTGGTGAATGCTTGGCTACCTCCTTTTTTTCTAGCATACTAAGGCCGGCATCAGGTACCCACTCATACTTAATGGCCTGCCGCCTTCCTTCCGCGTTAATGAAATAGAATGCATGAATGGAGTAATATTGACACGTTGAGAAACTGGCTGGAGAACGCATTTCTTTAAGCATTTGCAGGCTCGCCTTGCTTTCAGGGTATTTCCACAGGATTTTTGCAAGTTCTTTTAGATTGGGGAATCCATCTTTTGCAGATTTGACAAAGCCAGCAATATCAACAAACGCTTCTGGTGTTTTCGCAAAGAATAGCGGAATGGTCACAGTAATAAGATCTGACACCTCTCCATTCGGCAATTGAAACTTGACGGCCATTCCCTTTACAGGGGAAATGGCATCAGGATGGCTTGGAATCGGCGAGCTATTTGAAAACCGAATGATCACCGGTACGGCTTCATCCTGAAGATGCGAAGCCACCGTTAATGGGGACGCTTTTCCATTTGGGGTAAAAACACCCTCATAAACATATCCCCTTGCATGCGCACGCCGATAACCTAGATGTGTTCCAGCTACATTTTCAATCACATTAACTGCTTCTCTGGCTAGTTCAGGTTTAAAATCGTCAGTTCCCTCCATGATACCTCACCCCACCTTTTCAGATTCGAATCCATTATTACATGTACCCCTTATTCCATTAGCTTATTCAAGTTCTTACATGCATCCAGAAAGCATTGATCGCTAAAAAAACACCTGGAAATATCCAGGCGCTGCACAAATCATGTCATAAAAGTTTTTCTATATCACTTTCCATTTCGAAGGGAGCTTCGACCGACTCTAACGCTAAACGACATTTCCATCACGGTAATTTAGAAACGTTGTGAAATTCCGTTTTATTGCCAAAACTAAACTTTCTTTCATTCAACATCAACAGCAGTGCCATAAGCAATGATTTCACTAGTATGAAAGAGGTCTGACAAAAGGCAATAGAGAAGATGGTCGATGAAACCCCAAACACTATTATCCGAAAGCGATAAACATAAATACTCATTCCTGTTCCCGCTCTACCTGTGAAAGGATGACATGGGTAACAGTTGCCGCAAAAGGAATCGTCCGATTGATGAATTCCTCCACTTCTTCAAGGCTCTCACAGTGGATTTTCAGCATAAAGCAAGCCTGCCCGGCAATTCGGTAACAAAAGTCAACATTCGGCACCTTGGAGATATACTTTTTGAATTTCTCATATTCCCCATTTTTTATCGTTGCTTCCACGATACACTCAATAGGGAAACCGATCTTTTTATGATCAATCTCGGCAACAAACCCTTTAATGATCCCGAACGACTCCATTTGCCGTACCCGTTCGGCAACGGTTGGGGCGGAAAGGTTTACTTTTTTTGCCAATTCCCTCATGGAAATTCGGCTATTCATCGTTAATTCAGCAAGGATGCTCTGGTCTTTTTCATCTATTTTCACTTTACAATTATTCCCCTTCTTTTCATTACATTTATTCATTATTGAACCGAAATACTTTACAAACGGAATTAAAATTCCTCGATTTTTATATTAGGATTATCTCAAAGGGGAGATGTTCATGACAAGAGTAAAAAAATCATCGCAGGGATCCAGTCCATTTCAAAGATTATTTCATTCTGAAGATATTTCGCATAAATGGTCGGACCTGTCAGATTGCATATCTGCAGATGGAAAACTTTCAAAGAAGTTAAAGGAAAATGTCAGAAGGGTGCTGGCATACGGTAATGGCTGCTCATACTGTCAGGCAAAAGGGATACCACTAAAGCCGGAAGATATGAAAGAAAGCTATGCAATCGCATTTGCGGAAGTATTCCTCTTGCAACGTGAAAAAACGGAGGAAAAGTTTTTCCAAGTATTGAAGGAGGCATTCAGTGATGAAGAGATTTCTGAACTATTGGCATTCATTTGTTTTACAACGGCCCAGCAATATTTCGGGGCTTTGATGGATTTATAATAACACCAAAAAAGGAACAGGCACCCCGCCTCGTTCCTTTCTGTAAAAACCTAAATTCTAACCTTCATTATTTTGAACGGACCCCGAACCCATTTACGAGCATCAGTTGATCACCACCTAGGATTTCGCACCATGATCCTCCATTTCATTGATCCTTGGAAGAATGGAGCGGGAAGGTACCGGGGAAGTCAAAACCACGGATGTATTCAGATGTCCATAGGGTATTAATCGATCTATTAGTATTCTCATGCTGTCCATATCAGCCAGAGCGGCTTTTAAAAAATATCCAACTGTTCCTGTTACACGATGGCACTCGATAATATCTAAATCATTTTTCACCAATTGCTCAAAATCGGAAACAGGAACCTTAAGTTCACTAACCTGAATGAACACAAGTACACCCCGTCCTATTGCCAGAGGTGAAACCCTCGCACTGAACCCTTCAATGATCCCTTTTTCTTGCAGGCGATACATACGTTCAGAGATGCTTGGTCGACTGAGAGCCAATTTTTTCGATAGTTCACTAATCGTAATGCGTCCATCCATTTGTAAAAGTTCCAGTAAACTGACATCTATTTCATCCATGAAGCAACCGCCTTTCATAATGAAGGAATATAAGCTTATATTTCTTTAAAATGTTGTATGGATAGCGAAAAATACATTCTTTTTTGTATGTAATTTTAACAGTTAATATTCTATCATTAAAATAATCAAATAGAAAAAGAAAATTCAGAATTTATCAAGGGAGGAACCTGCATTGACCTTTACGAAAATCCCGGTTCGACAAAACATTGAAAGCATTAGCCCATATGTTTCCGGCAAGCCAATTGAAGAAGTGCAACGTGAACTTGGTCTTGAAACGATCGTTAAATTGGCATCCAATGAGAATCCATTCGGATGCTCAACTCTAGCAAAGGAAGCCATGCTTACCGAAATGGAGCAAACCTCCTTTTATCCTGAAGGTATGGCACCTGCATTAGCTGAAAAGCTGGCAAAGAAATTGAATATCAATAAAGATCAAATCATTTTAGGCAATGGATCTGATGAAGTGATACGTTTGTTAACAAGAACCTATATCCAACAAAATGATGAAGTCATCATGGCTGATGTGACATTTCCACGGTATGAAACGAATGTATTGATTGACGGTGGCACCCCTGTAAAGATACCTCTTATTAATGGTGTACATGACCTGCAGGGGATGTATGATGCCATAACAGAAAAAACAAGAATGATATTTGTCTGTAATCCCAATAATCCGACAGGAACGATCGTTCAAAAAGAAAAGTTACGCTCTTTTATCGAGAAGGTGCCGAAACATATTTTACTGATCGTTGATGAAGCATACTATGAATATGTCAATAATGCAGAATATTTAGAAACCTTATCACTTCTTGATATGCATTCAAATCTGGTTATCTTACGCACTTTTTCTAAGATTTATGGACTTGCTGCATTAAGGATTGGATACGGTTTAATGGATGCTTCCATCATACAAGAGCTAGTTAAAGTGAAGGAACCCTTCAATACCAATCGTTTAGCACAAGCTGCGGCATTCGCTTCCCTCGACGACCATCCATTTGTTGAGAACTGTGTTCGTAAGAATGGAGAAGGAAGAGGATATTTAGAAAACGAACTAAGCAAGATGGGTTTAACATTCTTCCCTTCACATGCCAACTTCTTAATGGTCAAACTGAACCAGCCTGGCAGGGATATTTTTGAGAAGTTATTAATTCAAGGTGTCATCATCCGTTCCGGTCATTTGCTAGGCTATGAAAATACTATCCGCGTGACCATCGGCACACCACTTGAAAATGAGAGGTTCATAACCTCCTTACAACATATAATCAATAAAACGTCAGGTACATGAACGATCGAAATGAAGTTCCAGTATATCGATGATTATTAATGAAAGATACGACATGGACGCCTTTGCCCATGCCGTATCTTTTCCGTGGATTTATTTAGCAATATCCTTTTCTACTATAGTTGTTTCCTGTTCATCCACACTTTTAAATTTAAAAATCGAAATCGAGATTAAGGCAGCCAACACAATCAGGCAAGCAATGATACTGATCCGATTCTGTTCACTGAACACGAACGAGACACAAATGATGCTTAAGGTTATTACGGCAAACAAGGTTACATATGGAAAGCCCCATACTTTAAAACTCGGAGCTTTGGGATATGAATTGCGAAGTTTTAGCTGCGCTAAACAGATGCTGATCCATACAAGTGATACTACAAAACCCGGAAACGCCATTAATAAAGTAAATGCCTTGTCCTGTGCAACGAAAGTAATCATGGAGCCGACGACCAATACAAATGCACTTAGTATCAAACTATATAAGGGAACGCCATTTTTTGATACATAAGAGAACGACTTGGGAGCTTCCCCTTCTGCAGCTAAAGAATGAAGCATTCGAGTACACCCATATATTCCAGAGTTAGCAGCAGATAAGACGGCCGTAATCAAAATAAAATTCATGATATGTGCAGATCCCTGAAAACCGGACATTGACAAAACTTGTACAAACGGACTTGCCTGGTCGCCAATTTCGTTCCAAGGAATCAAACCGCAGATTACAAGTATCGGTAAGGTGAAAAATAATACGACTCTCCAAATATAGTTTTTAATGACCTTCGGTAAAATCCGTTCCGCATCCTTTGCTTCCGTTACCGTTACTCCTATTAACTCGGAACCGCCATACGAGAACATTACGATCAGTAATGCCGAAAAGATGGACATCCACCCATTTGGGAAAAACCCTCCATGCCCTGTGAAGTTTTGTAGATAATTAGATCCGCTGCTTGGGATGACTCCAAATAAAATACAGGCTCCCAATATAATGAATAAGATGATCATTGTAATTTTAATGCCAGCAAACCAAAATTCGAATTCACCATAATTTTTGACATTCATCATGTTAATCCCAATGATGAAAGCCGCACACCCTAAACTTAATATCCATAGCGGGATTGCTGGGAGCCAATACTGCAAGAAGCTTCCTGCCACCACTACCTCAATGACACATACGGACAGCCACATGAAACAATACATCCAGCCTATGATGAAGGAAAAGCGTTTACCGAATGCTTTTTGAACGAAACCTTTCATATTCGTATTGGGATAGACAATTGCCATTTCTGCTATGGCACCCATGACTACAAGCAGTAATAATCCTGCAAAAATATAAGTGAATATGACTCCTGGCCCTGCTAACGATATGGTTTCGGCACTTCCTTTAAAAATCCCAGTACCTATTGCCCCTCCCATTGCCATCATGCTAATATGCCGCGGCAATAATTTCTTTTGCAGTGACCCACCATTTGATTCCATTACATTTGCCTCCTTCATTCCATATTTTTTTCGTATAAAAAAATCAAACCCATTTCAATCATTGAATGGCGAATAGATAAGTTATCTCATCAACCGTTACGGTTTAGGAGTGGAAGGATGCAAAGCCTTCTTGAAAAATCTTCTCATACCACCAAAGTAAAAATGATATCAATATGCCGTTAGTTTTACAAGAGGAATCATTGCAGGCTAAAATCGCGCCTGTTTGGTCAAACGCCGGGTCTGATCTTCGAAATGGAGTGAATTTGCTGAAAGCCTTGCCTTATCGGGGCCAATAACAGGTTTCTGACCACACTCTAATCGGGGACTACATTGGTAATCCCCATGTCTTTACATTTTTACCTTAATTATTTACGATGTGAATCGCATGTCCCAAAACTGCCTCAGCCGCTTCCATCCACCCTTCAGTCAAAGTTGGATGTGGATGCATGCTGAGGGCTATATCTTCTACCCGAGCCGCCAGCTCCAGTGCAAGGACCCCTTCACCTATAAGGTTGGAAGCATCAGCACCTACCATATGCATTCCGAGCAATATGTGGCTATTAGCATCCACGATCACTTCAGCAAATCCCTCTGTTTCATTCGTTGCAAGCGCCCTTCCGTTGGCACTGAACGGAAATTTGCCGATTTTGACGCTGTATCCCTGTTGTTCAGCTTCTTCACGGCTTAAACCAACCCCAGCTATTTGTGGGTCTGAGAAGATTACATAGGGAACATTAGGTGAGTCAACGGCACTTGGCAACCCCCCTATCACTTCAGCTGCCACGATTCCCTGCTTGGTCGCGCGATGGGCAAGAGCCGGACCAGGTGTAGTGTCACCGATGGCAAAGATGTGCGGCACATTTGTACGGCATTCCATATCCACTGCTATATGCCCTTTTTCACCAACTGTAACTCCAGCCCGATTCAGGCCAATTTCTTCAGTGTTAGGTATCCTGCCAATTGTAACCAAGCTCTTTTCACTCACGACCACTTCCGTCCCCTGTTCTTCTGAGGATACATGAAGGTGTACATGGCCATCCACTACACTCGCCTTTTCTACTCTCGTGGATGTTTTGATATTCACCCCAAGCTTCTTGGCATTCCGGGTGACTTCCTTTACCAGGTTTTCAGCAATTTGGGGGAGTATGCGATTGGCCATTTCAATGATGGTCACTTTAGTACCTAGCTTTGCAAATGCCATACCCAATTCGATTCCGATATATCCACCGCCAATGATCGACAAACTTGATGGAACTTCCTGCAGCTGTAAAGATGATGTTGAATCCAATATATATTCTCCATCGACTTTAATAAAGGATGGAATGAAAGGCCTGGACCCCGTTGCAATAATTGCCTGTTCAAACTTGTAGGTTTCAAAATCGCCATCGGTTTCAACCCCAATACGGTCATCAGATAAAAAGGCTGCTTGACCCTTGACCACCGTCACTCCATTTTCCTTACACAAATGGGCAATACCTTGCCTCAACTGAGATGTGATGCCCGCTTTCCAATCCTGCCAAACTCCCAAGTCCATAGTGGTTCTTTCCTGGGATAGCCGGATTCCCATTTTCCCTAAATCGTTAAGCCTTTGGTATTGATCAGCTGTGTGAATTAATGCCTTTGAAGGTATACAGCCCCGATTAAGGCAAACCCCGCCCAGCTTATCCTTTTCAACCAGCACGACCGATTTTCCTAACTGTCCGAGACGGATAGCCGCAGCATATCCTCCCGGACCTCCTCCAATGATGATAACATCCGTCTCTACAGCAACTTCCCCTACTACCATTTATCTCATCTCCACAACTAAACGAATTGGATTTTCCAGCAATTCCTTGATTCTATTGGTAAAATGCACCGCTGTTACCCCATCAATCAAACGATGATCGAAAGAAAGAGACATATTCATCATTAAACGGATAACACCTTCCAAATCGCGAACGACCATGCGATGTTCCATTTTATGCAAAGCTAGTATGGCCGCTTCCGGATAGTTAATGATCGGAGTCGCGTGCATCCCTCCGATCGGTCCTACATTGCTGATGGTAAATGTACTGCCTGTGATTTGATCTATGCTCAACTTCCCTTCACGGGCTTGGGCTGCCAATTGCCTGATTTCATCAGCCAGTTGGAAAATGGTCTTTTGATCGGCATGTTTTATGACTGGAACTATGAGACCCTCTTTTGTATTCGTCGCAATCCCAATATGATAATAATTCTTCAGGATGATTTCATTGGTCTTTTCATCAATTGAAGCGTTTAATGTTTTGAACTCCTTTAAGGCGATGACAATGGCTTTTACGAAAAATGGCAAAAAAGTCAATTTAATATCCTTATCATCGGAGTACTCCTTTAATTGATTTTTAAATTCCTTCAATCCGTCCATTTCCAATTCATCTACATGGGTTACATGAGGAATGGTCGAAACAGACTTTACCATATGTTCAGCGATTTTTTTACGAATGCCCTTAAGCGGGATCCGTTCTTCCCACTCATTTTCCACTCCTTTTGCCTGGATGGCATCCTTCATCGGGGCCATCTCTTGAACAATCTTGTCATCATGCTGATTGGCATTTCCCCGTGTAATCGAGTTATTTTCTTTAAACTGCTTCAAGTCACTTTCGGTAATTCGCCCAGCCGGACCGGAGCCTTTAACCTTCTCGATATCAAGCTTCATTTCCCTCGCCATTTGACGCACGAATGGCGTTGCCAACGCACGCACTGCCTCATGATGCGGTTTAGTCGTAATATGCTTTGCATTTACTTTTACATCATCAGACCGCACGACTTGGATTTCTTCGTCAATCATGCCTTTATCCGGAACTGACACATCGTTCTCTTCCTGAATTGTAAATATAGTGGTTCCCACTTCCACGATATCCCCTTCGGAATAAAATATTTTCCTGACCACTCCCGCTGCGGGAGCAGTCAATTCCGCATTGACTTTATCCGTTTGCACTTCAACAATGGGTTGGTCTTGTTTTACCGCATCCCCTTCTTTGATGAGCCATTGGATAATTTCCCCTTCATGCATCCCTTCCCCTACATCAGGAAGTTTAAATTCCAACATGCGACTTCCTCCTTCTCCCTTAATCATCAATTAAAATGATATCGTTTCGACTATACCTTGTTTTACACGGTCAACAGTCGGTAAATAATGATCTTCTATTGTAAAAGGCGGAACCGGTACATCAAATCCTGTTACACGCTTAATCGGCGCTTTCAGGTAAATAAGAGCTTCATCATTAATGATGGAGATAATCTCCGCACCTAATCCGGCAGTCTTATGGGCTTCATGGACGATTAATGCACGACCTGTCTTTTTAATGGATTGCACGATCGTATCCCTATCTAAAGGGTATAATGTTCGAAGATCGACTACTTCACACTTCCAGCCTTTTTCTGCTTCAATCTTTTTCGCGGCATTCATTGCTTCTCTTAACATGGCCCCCCATGCAAAAATGGTCAGGTCGCTTCCTTCCTTGACCACTTTTGCTTGACCGATTGGTATTCGGTACATTTCTTCGGGAACTTCTTCCTTAAAAGCCCGATACAATTTAGTCGGTTCCAAAAAAATCACCGGATCAGGATCTTCGAGCGCAGAAATGAGCAACCCTTTTGCGTCATATGGATTACTGGGTGCAACCACCTTTAAACCCGGAGTATGGGCAAAGAAGGTTTCAACACTTTCGGAATGAAGTTCAGGACCCCTGATTCCGGCACCATATGGCGTGCGGATTACGAGGGGCACCCCAAATTGCCCACGAGTACGATACCTCATACGGGCAGCATGGGAAACTAGTTGCTCGAACCCCGGATAAATAAAGGCGAGAAACTGGATCTCCACTATGGGAAGCATTCCGTTAAGGGCTAAACCAATGGCAGAGCCGATGATTCCGGATTCAGCTAATGGTGTATCCACAACTCGATCTTTTCCATACTTCTCATAAAGCCCTTCAGTCGATCGGAAAACTCCGCCATTCACTCCAATATCCTCACCCAAGATCATCACGCGATCATCATGACCCAGCATTTGGTCCAGCGCTTCCGTAATAGCCTGGAGCATCGTTAAATTTTTGCCCATTATTTCTTCCCGCCTTTCCTTAAGATTTGGTTCAATTCCTGCTTCTGTTCCTTTAGATGCCATGACTCCCCGGCATATACATGGTTAAACATTTCGAGTGGGTCAGATTTCGGATACCCTTCGGCTTTTTGAAGGTGAGCATCAATCAATTCGTTGAATTGTTTTAACACCAATTCCTCCTGCTCTTCATTCCAGTGACCCTCTTTATTCAAATACTTTCTAAGACGTGTAATGGGATCCCGGTTTTCCCTCCAGAACGTTGAAACTTCGTCCTGATCGCGATATATGTTCGGATTGTCTGCAGTAGTATGGGCTCCATAGCGAAAGGTAATGGCTTCGATTAATGTAGGTCCTTCCCCTTTAAGCGCTCTTTCGACAGCCTCCTTTACAGTCAGCCATACTGCGAAAATATCATTTCCATCCACTCGGACCCCATGGATGTCATAAGCAGCAGCCCGCTGGGATATTGTTTTGGATGCCGATTGTTTTTCAAAAGGCACACTGATCGCATAGCCATTATTTTGGCAGAAAAAGATTGTTGGGGTTTTATAAACGCCAGCAAAATTCAGTGCCTCATGAAAGTCCCCTTCAGAAGTGGCTCCATCACCAAAATAAGCAATGCTAACATTCTTTTCGCCTTTAATCTTACTTGCCCAAGCCGTTCCAACTGCATGGACCATTTGAGTGGCAATGGGAACACTTGGAGGCAATATCCTTTTTCCTTCTGGACAAATTGAGCCATCAAAATGCGCCATCCAGTATAGGAAAACACGGTATAATTCCTGCCCATGGATGATTGCCGCTCCATGATCACGGTATGTGGGAAACATCCAATCCCCTGCCGACAACGCTAAAGCGCTTCCTACCTGGGATGCCTCCTGTCCTTCGAAAGGTGCATAGGTTCCAATCCTGCCTTGGCGCTGGAGATTAATTGATTTTCGGTCAAATGTTCTGAGCAGGAGCATGCTCTCATACATTTTTAACATCAATGATCTATCGATTTTTCCATCAATCGTTTCAATGATTTCCCCATCAGGAGTCAATACTCGAAACATTTCCGGCTCATCTTCATTTGAATACGCTTTCATTATTGGGTTTCCCGTCTTTTCCATATCATTTCTCCCCTTAAGATAGATTTGTTTCGCAAACTTACCAAGGTTTTGAACAGTCATGAAATAACAGCCCAAAATATATTTATTGGTCTTTATGTCTGTGATTAAATGCTGTTTCATAAACTACATTTCCTTATATAAAAGGATAATACATCCATGTTTTTAATAATATGTTAAATAGAATGAATTTTTCACAGTTTACCTTTATTTAGAATATGTTTTCTGATACCTTACCTTCATTTTGAAAATAAGAACCATTAATGGGGAAATTTCATATTGATTACCAACAAATTGTTGATATGCTCGATCGATTCAAGACCTATCCAAAAAGTATCCAGCACAAAAAAAAGACCCATTAAATAATAAATGGGTCTTAGACTGTAGACAAACTCGAAGAAAAGCCTGCTTCCTGTCGTTTTTATCTTTAAAAATGTTACAGTTAATTTCGGAAATCCGCTCCCTTTCCGCCGACTGTCTGCCAAGCCTCCTCGACGAGCGCCTGTGGGGTCTCGGCTAGCCAGTTATTCGGCAGGAGTGTCGCAAATTTCTTCATTCCGATGAGGGTTTCATATAACCAAAAAACATAAAGAGCCAGTTTGCCTGCCGTTTTTATCTTTAAAAATGTTACAGTTGATTTCGGAAATCCGCTCCCTTTCCGCCGACTGTCTGCCAAGCCTCCTCGACAAGCGCCTGTGGGGTCTCGGCTAGCCAGTTATTCGGCAGGAGTGTCGCAAATTTCTTCATTCCGATGAGGGTTTCATTCAAATCCAAGTTTACTTATAAAATAATGGTTTGGGATTACAGCAATCGAACTACTTTTTGTCGACAAACTGAGACCCATTATATAATTATGGGTCTTTTTTGCATTTCATGATTGATGGGGTTATTACACGCACCCGAAATAGACCTGCCATATTAACATTTCAGGTTCACAATATTAGAAAAATCTATTTTTCAAATGTTCCCTTTACGACTGCTTCACCATCTTTGACCATGATCTGCCCCATCGCGATCACACTATCTATTTCTAAAGTTTGTTTCTTCATCATGATGATATCGGCGTCCTTACCTACCGCAAGCTGTCCCTTTGCAGAAAGTTTTAAAATGTTTGCCGGATTTTCCGTCACAACTCTTATGGCATCGGCAATTGTCACTCCATCCTCGAGGACCGCATCGACAACACAGTCATATAAAGACATGCATGTACCAATGTTCAAACCACGCAGGTTTCCGCTGCCATCGAAGTCAGGCAGGCTGGCTTGGCCATCTGAAGTTATCGTGATCTGCCCGATTTCAACACCTTCTTCTAGTGCCCTTTTTATTGCTGTACTTGCTTTGACCTCCCCTTCTTCAAGGAACTTCTGGATCGTACTTGTCGTAAAATCGATATACCCCCCTTTTTTTGCATATTCCACCCCTGCATTGAATAAATGCGGATTTCGGTTTATATGTGTAGGGTAGAACTGAGTGATCGGTATTTCTGTTGTCTCGACAACTTCTTCAATTACATCCAAATGATCTAGACTGTCGCCGACATGAATGTTGACGATACCGCTTTTCCCGGACAACAGACCTCCATTACGCGCCTGAGAGGCCAGTTTTGCCAGTTCAGCTGCCGTCGGCTGCGAAGAACGATGATCGGCAATGGCTATTTCGCCAACACCGATTATTTTATCCACAAGAATCAAATCATCCTCGATCTTACCGGTTAACGTCTTGACTGGAACTTGATAGGAACCAGTCTGAACGAAGCAGCTAATTCCTTCTTCTTCAAGCGCTCTCGCTTTAGCAAGCAGTGCTGGCATCGTCCTTGTCGTTCCATCTGTTCCGATGACCCCTACCAATGTCGTTATACCCGCTAAAGTGGCATCTGTTAATTGGATTTCAGGAGTCCTCGTTTTAAAGCCCCCTTCCCCACCGCCGCCGATAATATGTACGTGTGCATCTATAAAACCTGGAGCCACGATTTGGCCACTCGCATCAATCACTTCCAATTCAACGAAATTGGCAGGTACATCAATCTTGTCCTCGATGAAGCCAATTTGCTTTCCAACCAAGAGGATATCTTTTTGGCCCATATATTCCGGACCAAAAAGCTCCCCATTTTTAATAAGTGTGAGCATTGTTCCTTCTCCTTCAAAAGTTGAAAATTTTCAAATAGGTTTCAAAAGCTTTTACACGGGTAAATATACAATATGACACGCTAACAATTACATAAAAAAGACCAAACATTACTTGTTCATTTTTAAAGATTGTAGCTGAATTGACATCTTGATTATGCTTTTCCAAAAGTATAAAAACAAAAGGAGTAAACGACATGAATAAAGTGATTTCTTCCGACATTAAAACAAATAAAAGATTATCCATGAGACAAATCATGAACCTATATCAAGTTACAAAAGAATTTAAAGGGAATATATATTTTATCTGCAACCATAAATTGGTTGATGCCAAGAAACTTTCGACTTTCGTATCATTTTTGCTCATTCTTCATGAGTGTGCCACGATGAAAGTCATCCTTGAAGGTGTGAATGTACATGCCATGCTTGAAAAAGTACAGGATATTTGTAAAGAAAATGATGAAAGTGCATACGGTTTCCAATCGAACCAAATCGTTAATATTTAAATGATTCAAACTACGGTATGAAGAGGGTGTTTAGAAATGAGAACCATTTTAATGGTAATAGGAGCAATCGTCGTTATCGGCATAATAGTTAATTTCATTTTTTAAGAACGACGAAAGACTTTCAATGAATGACAGTTTCAAACAGCAGGCAAACGCGAGTTTGCCTGCTGTTTTTTTCTTTTTAAAAAAAGTTTCAGTTTTCAGAAATCCGCTCCCTCTCCGCAGACTGTCTGCAGTTATTCGGCAGGAGTGTCGCAAATTTCTTCATTTTAATGAGGATTTCATAAAAAACCATTAAGGGCACCTAGTTTTGTTTTAAAATCATGGTTAGGGATGAGACCATTCCCCCCTTTTGCCGACAAGCTGAGACTGTCAAATGTTTGACAGTCTCAGCTTGTTAATATTATTTAAAGAGCGTGGCCATACTTCCCTTTCCTGAGAATCACCACGGAACCTCCCAGTCCCTCCATTTATTCAAACCTTCCCGTATTTCATTTCCTTTATCAATCCAATATTGTCTTCTTTTCTCCTCTTCTTCCTTTTCCTGTTGTTTAGCTATATTTGCCTCTTGTTCAGCTATATTTGCCTCTTGTTTAGCTATAAGCGGACCGATATCTTGAGCTTTAAAAGATTGGGCGGCTTGATTCTGTAAGGCTTGCGCCATTATTTTTTGGAAGATGAGTGCACTTCCCTGACTGCTGTGTGTCGTTAGATAATGATTTTCGTCCGTCTTATCATATCCAGCCCATACAGCACCGACCAGCGAAGGTGAATAACCGATGAACCATTGATCTTTAACCCCTGATATTCCTTCGATGGGAACTTGTGTGGAACCTGTTTTACCTGCTATTTCATGACCGGAAACTGCCGCGTTTTTCGCTGTGCCATATTCCACTGTTCCAAGCAGCATGGCATTCATTTTATCCACGGCGCCTACAGAGGTCACTTTGGTGCTTTTCTCTTTCCATGCGGCTACTTCTTTTCCATCGGCATTTTCTATTCTTACAATGGCATGGGTTTCCATCCGTTCCCCTTCGTTGGCGAAAGCTGAAAAGGCTCCTGCCATCTGCAGCGGGGAAACACCTTTTTTCATTCCTCCTAAAGCGATCGACAGGTTTCGATCATCCTTTTCATATGGAATCCCAAACCGCTTAAGTGAATCAAGCCCCTTATCGATACCAATCTCATTCAATAGCCAAACCGTAGGTACATTCAAGGAATTCATCACCGCTTCATACATGGGCACTTCTCCTTTATATTCACCACTCAGATTTGTTGGCTCATATTCACCGAAGCTCATTTTTTCATCCTTTAAAGGGGCAGTGATATCATATCCCTCTTCAACAGCTGGCGTGTAAACGACAAGCGGTTTAATGGATGAACCAGGAGACCTTGTCAGCTGGGTTGCCCGATTATATCCCATGAATTGATGTTCACCTCTCCCGCCGACAAGTGCTTTTATGCCGCCGGTTTCAGGATCAAGGAGGACAGACCCGCTTTGAACCAGTTCTTCTGTACTCGTTCCAACTGGAAAATTGGCTGCATTCTCATACACGGTTTCTGTAGCCTGCTGCATGAATTGGTCCAGAGTCGTGTAAATTTTATATCCTTTTGAAAGCAGCTCTTCAAGCTTAATTCCATATTTACTCGATGCTTCCGATAAAACATGATCGACATAATAAGGATACTTACCTCTCAATGGATCGGTTTCCTTCTCCCCCATAAGAAGTGTCACCGAATCTTTTTTTGCAGTTGCTTCTTCATCTTTCGTCAAATAACCATGTTCCGCCATTCTCGAAAGAACCAAATCACGCCGCTTGACTGCCCCGTCTAAATTCTTGTATGGATCAAGTTTGGATGGCAAGTTAATGACACCCGCCAGCAAAGCTCCCTCGGCAACGGTCAATTCAGAGACCTCTTTGGAAAAATAAATATTTGCAGCCTTTTTGATTCCCCATGCCCCATGGCCAAAATAAACTTGATTCAAATACATTTCCAGAATCTCATCTTTTGTATATTCATTTTCAACTTCCTGGGCTAGAAAAAACTCTTCTATCTTCCTCTTCAGTGTTCGATCCGATTCAAGCATCGTGATTTTCACAAGCTGCTGGGTGAGCGTGCTCCCGCCTTCAACAACACTTCCAGCCTTCGCATTTTTAACCAAAGCCCGCAAAATCCCTTGATAATCTATGCCGTGATGTTCATAAAAACGGTGATCCTCAATGGAAACCACCGCTTGTTTCATGTGTTCCGGTATTTCATCTATCGCAACACCTTCGGATTTATTTGCCGTGATCGTACTGGCAAGATTGCCATTCAGATCATAGATTCCTGTCGGTTGCTGAAGAATATTTTCAAGATGGCTTATATCTGCACCATGCCTGAAATACAATAGTGAACCGGCGCCTAAAACTACAATCGCCAATATTATAATTAGACCTAATTTCACTAACCCTCTCATTTGTACCCCCATTTTCCCATCTGCGACATGTTTCATTAAAAATATTTTACCCTTTTTATTAAAGAAAACTCGTCGATTGAATAAAAGGCGCCCTTTTCTTGTAGCACTATACTCGCGAATCGGAATCCTTACCGATGATATCCCTTCATCGTCTGAGCATACAAACTAAATGAAGGACCGGATTTCATCCTACCATTTTAACTATGCTCGTATCTATCCTTTGCCCCTAAAAGGCAATCTATATACCGATTAAAGGCGTGAATCCATTTAAAATTGGGTATAACACTTTAAGGTCTTATAAAGGGGAGAATGATATTAATGAAAGACTTAAAACATATTGTCGTCGCTTTTGATGGAAATGAAGAGAGTAAACGGGCCGTGGAATATGGAGCAACATTGAAAAAAGCCTTTCCAAAAGCCGAGTTGACCGTAGTTCATGTCCTAAATGATAAGGTTGAACAGCGTATCATGGGAAACGCCTCGGCTCCGGGGTTCGTACCTGCTGCCGGATTTTATGTGGATCCAGTCCAGACACACCCCGTTGTTGAAGTTAATCAGCCAGGACATCAAAAGGTAAATGACACCCCTTCCGCCGTCGAGAATAGTATTCAGAACGCAGAAAATAATACATTGAAATTGTTAAGTGAATGTCAAGTCAAGGGGAAATTCGAAATATTGGAAGGATATGCGCCAGATAGCGTATGTGACTTTGCAGCAAGAACTTCAGCTGACCTTATCGTTGTCGGCAATAGTGCTAAAAGCGGTTTGGAAAAATTCTTCCTTGGAAGTACAAGTAGTTCCATTGCGAAAAACGCACCCTGTTCGGTATTCATTGCAAAATGAAGATTGAGCAGGTTCGCCCTGAATGGCTCGAGTAGGGAATTCTCCGAAAAAAGGCCGGATTCTTATAGAATCCGGCCTTTTTGTTTATAGGATTTCTCAGGAATGCATTTGAAGCAGCCGAAAAAACACCAGGCGCTAATGGCTGCCCAAAACCACATCCCTATACCAGTGCTAACTATCAGGTCAAGGTGCCTGAACTAGAACCGTTCACTCTCATCCTTTTTGGCCCCCTTGTGGAAGTATTTAATTTTCGATCATCGGTTAGAATACAATTAAAGAAAATGTACATGTCATCAAAACTAGCCATTCCCACTTTATGGCAATATCCTTTCATTTATCCAACTTCTTTACAGACCTTCAATACACCTGCTATTAACCAAGTTAGATGGCTATATATGACAATTTTTCTATAGACTCACTAAGGTTTGATTTGGTATCTTTATTAAGCCTAATTTACATTGGGGAGGGAATGGACATGGATAAACATTCGATTTCAGCTGAAAAAGGCGCTTACATAAGCATTGCCGCTTACATATTCTTGTCTGCTCTTAAATTGTCATTTGGTTATTTCGGTGATTCTAAAGGGCTTTGGGCTGATGGTTTAAATAATACAACCGACATCATCGCTTCCATAGCCGTATTGATTGGTTTAAAAATTTCAAAGAGACCTCCTGATGATAATCATTCATATGGTCATTTACGGGCGGAAACCGTAGCCTCGTTGGTAGCTGCCCTCATCATGATCTCCGTGGGCCTTCAGGTTGTATTCAGTGCCATTGAATCCTTCTTTCACCAAGATTCAACAACCGTTCCCAGTATGCTGACCGGTTATGTCGCTCTATTCTCTGCAATCTTCATGTACGGAATCTACCGTTATAACTTATCATTAAGTAAAAAGATCAACAGCTCTTCCATCTATGCAGTTGCACAGGATAATCGTTCCGATGCCCTTGTCAGTGTTGGTGCTTTCATTGGAATCATCGGTACTAAGCTGGGAATCCCTTGGCTGGATGCGATAGCTGCAGCAGTTGTGGGGGTCATCATATGTAAAACGGCCTGGGATATCTTTCGTGATGCCTCCATCTCTTTAACCGATGGTTTCGACGAGCAGCTCCTGCAAAAGATCGGACAAACCATTATATTGACAGAAGGTGTTAAAGATATGAGTGAAATTAAAGCCCGGATGCACGGAAGTGAAATCCTGCTCGAATCCACCGTTCATGTTAACCCTCTTTTGACCGTCATTCAAGGTCATGATATTACGGTTAAAATCGAAGAAAATCTTTTGAAGGAATATAATATCCAGCATGTGATCGTTCACATCGAACCATATGCATTTCATAAAAAAGGTAACCGTCATTAACTTTACGGATACCTTTTTTTGTTATTAATTCCTGTAATTACTGTAATAAAACTGTGTCAAAAAAAGGTATTTATTGATTGATTGCCGAATATTTATCCAATTGACACATGTTAAAAGAACAGTAATCTGTTATCATGAAAACAAGATGTAATTATTTTGATATTTTGTAATTTTATTCAAATAAAGCACTTTCTGGGTCAAAAGTAAATTCATTTTCCTACAGTATGGAGGGCAAAATGGTATCTAATCGAGAAATGACCATTCACTTTTTATCTTCTCAAAAAAGCAGTATCATTTCCAAATGGAAAGATGAGTTGCTGCATTTACCGGACGGATATCTGGGGTATTTTAAAGGAGAAGTAGAAAATATTTTTAATCTGCTAATGGATCAGCTTGGAAAATCGGATACTGAAATAGACGATGTACTGAAGGTCGTTGGGGAAAAAATTGCGTCTGATCGAGTTAATAAGCAATTGGATATGGAAAATTTCTTTTCCACTGCAACCATCGGGAGATCCATCAACATAGAGCATGTTTTGAATTCCGAAGCACCCAAAGAAGAAATATCGGATCTAATTAAGCAAATAAACGTTTACTTCGATAAACTCATTCATTTTGCATTATCCCATTATACCGAATTGAAAACGATGGAACTTGAAGAACGCTATCAATTCATAAGCCCAAACCATAAAGACCGTTTGACGCTCCTTGGCCAAATGACTTCAAGCTTTGTCCATGAATTCAGAAATCCACTGACTTCCATCATGGGATTCATACAATTGTTACAGGCAGAACAACCTGAGATAAAATACCTTGATATCATTTCAAAGGAATTGGATCAGCTCAATTACCGGATTACACAATTTCTTAATATTTCCAAAAAGGAAACTTCAGCATCACCACCTGATCTATTTTCCATTGCTCAACTTGTGAATGAGGTGATTGAATTTTTATATCCCAGCATTTTGGAAGTAAATGCTTCCATTACATGTAATATTGCCGATGATGCCGTCATTTCCGGTTCTAAAGAAGAATTCCGGCAAGTTTTACTTAATATTATTTTAAATGCTCTTGATGTGGTTGCAGGGATGCCTTCCCCATCCATTTACATTTCAGGCTCTGAATCACCGCCCGGCATACTAACCTTAAATATATCGAACAATGGACCGAAGATACCTGACGACGTCCTGCCGAATATTTTTGAACCATTCATCACCACAAAAAAAAGAGGCACGGGATTGGGATTATTCGTTTGTAAAGAAATCGTTTTAAAACATCAAGGAACCTTATCTTGTCACTCTACCGATTTCCTAACGACCTTTTCCATACAATTAAAAACTAAATAATGGTTAAAATCCTTAGGTTTTTAGTGTGAAATTTTTGACTGATTGACGTCCAGTTACTTATACTAATAGGAAGGTTCCACTACTAATCGAGGTGAATGATCCAATAGATTGAAAATAATAGCCAGCATAATTCATACAGGATAGACGAGACTTATTTTTCATCTAACATTTTATACACTAATATCATTTCATTCATTATTGGTTTTGGGAGGTGACTGGGATAATTAAGTCGTTCGGTACATCTGGCGATTCAATTAAGTCCCACACTAATTGGACATATTAAGTTTTTTATTAATCATTATTTTAATCGCTTTAACTGCCTTTTTTGTAGCTTCGGAATTTTCGATCATAAGGGTTCGTAGCTCTAGGATCGATCAATTGATTGAAGAGGGAAACAAAAAAGCCATTGCGGCAAAGAAGATTACATCCGATCTTGATGAGTACCTATCCGCGACACAGCTAGGTATTACCGTTACTGCCCTTGGATTGGGGTGGCTGGGACAGCCGACCATCCTCAAATTGATTGGGCCTTTATTCAATGCCTTGAATATCCCTCAAGAAATCACAAGCATTCTCACATTTGTCATTTCATTTTCCCTGATTACGTTCCTGAATGTGGTTGTAGGTGAATTGGCTCCAAAGACGGTTGCCATCCAAAAGGCCGAACAAGTGGCCTTGGCAATTGCCGGCCCGCTGATTTTTTTCCATAAGATTGCCTTTCCCTTCATCTGGGCCTTGAATCATTCTTCTCGATTCGTTGTTGGATTATTTGGCTTCAAGCCAGCATCCGAAAGCGAAATAGCCCATACGGAAGAAGAATTGCGCTTCATCCTATCAGATAGCTATAAAAGCGGAGAGATTAACCAGTCGGAATTTAAATATGTAAACAACATCTTTGAATTCGATGATCGTGTTGCCAAAGAAATCATGGTTCCAAGGACAGAAATCATGACCATATCCAAAGATGAGACGGTACAGGAATTCGTCGATGTGGCCAAATTGGAAAAATACACTCGATATCCTGTTGTCGAAGGTGATAAAGACCATGTCATCGGATTAGTGAACTTAAAGGAAGTTTTCTCAGATCTTATTAAAGATCGGGAAATCCATATCAAAGCGATTGAAAATTACGCTCGTCCGATTATTCGGGTAATGGAAAATATACCAATTCATGATTTGCTGCTAAAAATGCAAAAAGAACGCATTCATATGGCTATTTTGATGGATGAATACGGCGGAACTTCCGGACTTGTCACGGTCGAGGATATCCTCGAGGAAATCGTTGGGGAAATCCGTGATGAATTCGATATCGATGAGGTTGCCTCGATCAGGAAAATTAAAGATGGACATTATATTTTGGACTCTAAGCTTCTTGTTAAGGAAGTGAATGATTTACTTGGCATTCATTTAGAAGAAGATGATGTCGATACTATAGGCGGATGGGTCCTTACGGAAAATTATGATGTGAATGTAGGGGACATCATGGAAAAAGACGGATTCTGCTTTAAAGTGATTGAAATGGAAGATCATGCCATTCGTTCTATCGAGGTGACAAAAAAGGTCGTACAGCTTTCTCTGGAAGAAGACCTTCCCCAAGGATAATGATTAAAAAAAGCCACGTAAAAAGTGATTTTACGTGGCTTTTTTTGATTTGTTCATTTATCGTGAAACCGTCCCATTTTTTTGACCGTTACGATTGGAGGTGTACTCTTTTTTTTCCATAAAATATAAAGCAAGATTAAGATAAAGGAAAAACCAGCAGCCGGAATTAGATAAGGTTCAGTTATTTCCCGGATTTGCTGCCAATTCTCGCCGAGGATCCTTCCTAAGGTCAGGAACAATATTGTCCAAGGTATGACAGCCGCAACCGTATAAAATATAAACTTCCATACGGACATTCTCGCAATTCCGGCAGGGATGGAAATGGCATGACGAACCACTGGAATGAATCGAGCCGTAAAAATCACGCCTACGCCATACCGTTGAAACCACTCTTCAGCATTTACAATATGATTTTCTTTAATTAAAATATATTTTCCATACTTCAAGAGAAAGGGCCTTCCTCCATAATAACCAGCCCAATAGAGAAATAGTTGTGCCATCGTCCCGCCTGCCACACCTGCAAGAACAGCTCCCCAAAAATTCATTTTCCCCAGGCCGACCACATAACCACCGTATCCGAGAACAAGCTCACTCGGGAGGATTTCAACCATCAGCCCCAATAAAATCCCCATATAACCCATTTCCGCAAACCAATTCAATATCGTCATCATAAGCTGTGATATCATGCTATCGGACTCCCCTTACCGCTAATTTCAAATTGTTTGTCCTTCTATCCTATTGCAGCTTATAACGTTCTATTCGATTTTTCCTATCCAGCTTCACAGTGTCTCACATTTAAGAATGCACAAAAAAAGACCAGCTGATATGTGCTCCGGTCTCATTGGATCAATATTCTTTTAGCTCCCGTTTTTGGGGAAATTGAGTAAAAGCAGCTATGGTGAGTAAGGATGAATCATTTTGTGAAACATTAGTAAAAATCTCCTGGCGTGATTTCGTTTTTTCAATATGAATCCCGAGATCTTTATACTTGTTGATTATTTGATTATTCATTCTTACCCTCCCTTTCTGCTGTACCGTTATCCTTTAACTTCCCATTTAACGAAAGGATAAAACCTGTTTAAACAATTCGATTCAAAAAACAATTAATTGACTTGAATGGTTTGCAATTGGTGTTCATGCACTTCGTCTTTTTCGACATGTACCTGCACCTTATAGGTTCCCGATTCTTCGAAAGATACCTTATTTAGATATGTTCCATTTCCATCTTCTTCAGCTTTGGTGAAATGACTCTCTTCGCTGCCTTCCTTCCACACTTCGAAATTCACATCTGCATTTGTCAGTGGCTTCCCATTCAATTCAACTGTCGCTTCAAAGTTCGAACTGTTTCCTGCCTTTATAGGGTTACTTTGAAACTCTATGGATACATCCGTACTAGGGTGAACCGATGCACCTTCACTTTCATGTTCTGGAACGACAACTTCTTTTTCAGGCATCACATGAAGGCCTTTGGCCGTTACATGGGAGACTACAATATATTTGCCTTGTTCTTCAAAAGTATGCATCACTTGATACATGCCACTTCCAGTATTTTTTGCTTCAAGCATTTCGCGTTTATCCTGTCCGGACTTTCTCACTTCAAACAGTACCTCATCAGCTTCATTCACCAATTGGCTTCCCTGTTTCACGGTCGTTTCAAGAATGACTTCTTTTCCAGGCTCTAATTTCCCTTTAATGACAATTGATGCATCCATGGATTCTGGAACAGCACTGTTCACTTCTTTATCCTCCGGCATTTCAGACTCTTGACACCCAGCCAGCATAACTAACAACAACGCAGTACACATATAGAGTTTTTTCATAAGAACTTTCCTTTACTATTTATTAGACTAGAAATCTGTCCTTTTCATATTGCCCATCCTTTCCTTTTTTCAGATTTTTATACATAATTTAACATTAAATGGTTCGCATAACTGTGACTGAAGTCAGCATGGCTACCGCGATAATCGTTAAAAATGAATATAAAAAGATTGAAGGCCCCACAACGCTCAGTCCGAAAAGCAGTACGCATCCATCAATGAAAAAAATCAGCAAACCTACATTGAGTCCGCTCTTCCTGGAAAGAATCTGTGCCAACATATCCGTTCCGCCTGTAGAGGTCCCATACCGAAGCATCAAGCCGATTCCAAGTCCAATCAACCCTCCCCCGATTATCGCACTTACATAGATTGGAATATTCCATCCGGTGACAGCGTCGGAAAAAATATCGATGCATAAAGAGGAAAAAAGCAAGCCATGCAAGCTGTTAAAAAATAGTTTTTTTTCAAAGTACCAAGCATATATATATAATGGAATGCTGCTCAAAATCACACCCAGTCCTGTCGGAAGTCCTATATAGTAATGAAAAATCAGCCCAATCCCTATCATGCCACCATCCAATAAATGAAAAGGTATCAGGAAAAAATTGATTCCCACGCCTACAAGCATGCTGCCGGCAATGATTGCTGCCATTCTTTCCATGATTTTCATGGCTGTCACCCCCTTTAAATTTAAAACTTGTCTTGTTTTCTATAGAATATGTTTAAACCATCCAAAAAATAATGAAACGGACCAATTTTTATGAAACGGTCCTTAGTTTTCTGAATATTCTATAATATGATGCAATAAAGTAGAGAAAACAGTCAAAAACAGCTAATTATTAGCTCAAACTGATCCTTTACAAGCAATTTACCGGATTTAAGGTGCTGTAAGCTGTTTGACTGAATGATTAACTCTTTTTATAATGAAAGTATTTAAATTAATTAGATTGAGGTGATTTGATGGGGCATTAAAGAATGTTCGTTTTGACGGACGGACGCTGCTTTGCGTAACGGATATGTGCATCCTCTTGAAAAATGGCTGCACTCCTTCAGACAGAAATTCTTCTATTTCCCGTCTACGCATCGCTAATCAGCATATACTATTATTCTCTTCATCACTAAAGGAAATGGGAGTTCAAGCGGCTGCATAGCTATTACCACAGCCATTTTGAATGAATCCCGAAAATTATTCAGCACGGCAAAAAAAAATATACTTGTATATTTTAAAAATGTAGGAGGTGTACTCCTTATTCGTCTCGAAGGCGAGTTAAGGGAGACTATTTGGACATAATAAACTTGGTTCTTATTGCCATTTTAATTGCTTTAACAGCATTTTTTGTAGCTACGGAGTTTGCGATTGTTAAAGTGAGAAGCACGAGGGTCGATCAATTAATTGAAGAGGGAAAGCCGAATGCTCTTTCAGCAAAAAAGGTCATATCTAACTTAGATGAATACCTCTCAACATGCCAGCTCGGAATTACCGTTACCGCTCTAGGGCTAGGGGTGCTTGGAGAACCGACAGTTGAAAACATTTTGCACCCACTCTTGAATCAATTGAGTCTTCCAAATTCAGCTTCACATGCACTCTCAGTTGCAATTGCCTTTTCTTTAATTACCTTCATACATGTGGTTGTTGGGGAATTGGCACCAAAAACATTGGCAATTCAAAAAGCGGAGCAAGTAACTTTATTGGTTTCCAAACCTTTAATTGCTTTTAACAAAATCATGTATCCATTCATCTGGGTACTGAATGGCTCTGCAAGGACGCTTACAAGAATGCTAGGATTAAAAGCAGTTTCCGAACATGATTTGGCTCACACAGAAGAAGAGCTGCGTATCATTGTTTCCGAAAGCTACAAAAGTGGCGAAATTAACCAATCAGAGTTTAAATATGTGAATAAAATTTTTGAATTTGATGATCGGATTGCAAAAGAAATCATGGTTCCACGTACAGAAATTGCTACGGTATCCAAAGATGATACGATCCAGCAGTTTTTCACAGTTATGGCGGAGGAGAACTTTACACGATATCCTGTCATTGATGGTGATAAAGATCATGTTATCGGAATGGTCAATATCAAAGAGCTATTCACTGAAATGATAGACAAGAACAATCAGGCAGCGTCAACGATCGACCGATATGTTCGTCCGATCATCCGTGTCATTGACAGTATCCCGATTCACGATTTACTTTTAAAAATGCAAAAGGAACGGATCCACATGGCTATCCTCATGGATGAGTATGGCGGTACGTCAGGTTTGGTGACCGTTGAAGATATACTTGAAGAAATCGTTGGTGATATCCGAGATGAGTTCGACCTGGATGAAGTGCCGGATGTACGTAAATTAAAAGAAGATCACTATATCATCGATGCCAAGGTATTAGTCAGTGAAGTGAATGATTTACTTGGATTGGATATCAATGATGAAGATATTGATACGATGGGCGGATGGATCCTTACCGAAGATTACGAGGCCAAACAAGGTGATATCCTGGCCTATGGTCCCTATAACTTTAGGATAAAAGAAATGGAAGATCACCATATTCGTTATATTGAAATATACAAACCAGCAAAAGTCGTAAGCGAAGTGAAAGAATTCCCGATAATATCACAAACCGAAATCGTGTCATGATAATGACCCCCGTTCCTAAAAAACTAGGAGCGGGGGTTATTTTTTTCCAACTGGTACATGAAATAAAGTAAACACATATTATATAAAGCCTGCTGCATTTAACATTGAATGATTACATGAAGTATAGTTCTACCTTTATTGTTTCATACTGTTAGAAAAGCGATACTTTTTGAAGGAGTGAGGAAACATGAAACTCATAACCATTTGCCAACACTGCAAAGGGAAAGGGAAAACCCGTTATCTGCAATTCTTTTCCCGGGACTGCAATCATTGTAACGGTCAAGGTAAAGCGGTAAAAGATATGTCAAATCTAAGAAATCAGGCAAAAAACATCTAATAATCTTTCATATTTTGAAGTTGGATTTGATGACACCTGCCCTCTTTAACGTATCATAAACAATCAGTATCGAAGGTCCAAGGAAAAGTCCAAGGAAACCAAGCATTTTAAATCCTAAATAAAGGCTGACCAACGATGCCAATGGACTCAATCCCATATTTGCTGAATAGATTTTGGGTTCGATGGTCCTTCTTATGATGGTAATGACAAGGAATAGGATGATTAGGCCAACTCCTAGATGATGGTTTCCTTGAGCCCAAACTATTGCTGCCCAAGGAACCAGTACAGATCCCGTCCCCAAGATAGGTAGAATGTCTACAACTACTATTAACAGGGCCAATGGAATCGTATACTTCACATTTAACAACCATAGTCCTCCATAAGCCATGATGAATGTGATTAAACTCAATAGGATTTGTGCCTTGATGAAGCCTACGGCTGCCATACTTAAATCTTGATAAACTAGCGAAATCTTTTGATAAGTGGATGTCTTTAAATAAAGGACCGCCTTTTTTCTTAACTTTGGCAATTCAAGACTAATTAAGAATAGAGCGATTAAATAAATTAAAAAGTCAATGAAAAATCCGGGAATGAGTGTAACGAACTGAACCATATCCTGAACAAAGCCCTCTGTGAACCCCTCTAAAGCCCTGACTCCCTTTTCCATCGTTTGTTCTATTGATTGAATGAGATTTGGCGGCAACGTTTGGGAATACCGTTCCCATTGCCTAATGACTGGCAATATAGCCGTCAAATACACTTCACGTATGAAACCAGGAAATTCTTCCGAATAGACAATGACCTTCTTGATTAATACCGAAAAGGAAAAATAAGTGATGCTCATTAGCCCGCCTACATATATAACAAATGAAATCAATACTGCCCAAAACCTATGTAGCTTTGCCGTTTCACCAATCATTCGGATCAATCCATCCAAAAGAATGGCGGTGAGCAATGCTAAAATCAAAGCCCATGAATAGGGAATGACGATTAATATGCCTAAAAGGAGAATACCCCTCCAAAACCAGCGAAAAAAGACAGCGACATTCACTGAACAAACCCTCCTTGCACTTTCTTGTTCTCCTTATATTTATGAAATGGGGTCACATATATTTCGCTTATACGTTTTATTTTCTCAATAAGGGGAAAAAGAGATAATAAGAGATGGAGGGATTGACATTGGACAATAAAGATAAAGCAAAGTATCTTGAGGAGCGTAATGATAAGTCCAAGGCATTCAAGAAAAATCAGGAAAAACAGCTGGAACGTGATCAAGTAGTCATGCCCATTGATGATTTACCAATTGATGAAATTAAATATGAACGACAAGAAGAACGTAATAAAAAAGAAACAAAACACCGCTCCACCAGCGAGAGGTTATAAACAAAACCCAGCCACATTAGAGGCTGGGTTTTTGTTTACAGGATATATCGCATTCAGCTTCAAGGTAAGTTGCCGTAATGGTTTTTAAGGGGGTCCTTTGATTCTTGCTAATAGACCATTTGAAGGAAAAAATAAATATTTGCCATCATATATTAAGTGCCCTCTTGTCAATTTATATATGCTTCTTTCATTGTTTTTAAATGATTTAGGAGTACTGGACTCTCTCTCAATCCATTCATATTTCCAGAATCCCCCCTTCCCTGCTCCGCTTCCAAAAATAAACATTGACTGAAATAAATGATTCTTTACAATAGACTTTTAAGAATTAAAGAATATAATGGATTGGTCGACCATTATAAAGGAGAATCATATGACGAACCCTACTCAATTATTTCATCAATATTTACAAGTATCGAGATCATTAGTCAGCAAAATGAATGAACAAATTACAGCCCTTGAAATTTACCATAATCAGTGGACAATCCTGAATTATTTAAAGAACTGTGGATATTCCACAATCCCCGATATTTGCAGTTACTTGGATGTAGATAATGTTATCATCACACGTTCGGTCAACAGCATGGAACAGAATAATATGATTAAACAAGTTCCTGGAAAAGATGAACAGGAAAAACGAATCGAACTGACCTCCCGGGGTAAAGAGGTACATACAAAATGTCTTAAGATTGCAGAAAAAATCGAGGGAAAAGCCCTGGAAGGAATTACTGAAGAAGAACAGGAAATATTTTTCCAAACGGTCCTTAAAATCCTCAATAATATAAGAAACTGAATGGGTATCTTATATCATTGAGGAATAAGTGTGAATCAAGGCCTTTTCCTTATTCTTTCGCACCAAGCTATAGCCATGCCATTTTTAAAAGTCGGATTCCTGCTTCGATTTCCCTTTCGGTTAAACAACCGTACCCAATCAAAATAGTCGGATCTTTCACATTCTTTGAATGATAAACCGAAGTTGGGTGGACTTTAACCCCAACACTGGCAGCCTTTTGAATGAGCTCTGCCTCACTGCTGCCGTTTTTCACTTTTAAAAGAACGTGCAATCCTGACTTTTCACCGATTACGGCTACACGATCATGGAAGCTCTCTTCAATTGCATTTAGCAGCACCTTATTCTTTTTACGATAAATCGTTCGCATTTTATTCAGATGGCGTTCCCAATGTCCATTTTTCATAAAAAGACAGAGCGTTTCCTGAATCAGTTTGGAAACGGTCTGTTTATATCCAATTAACTTCTGCTGATAACAGCTAGCCATCTCCGTGGGTAACACCATGAATCCCACCCTGATTGATGGAATGAACGACTTTGAAAACGTGCCTAGGTAGATGACCTTTCCATTTGTGTCCAACCCCTGCAAGGACGGAATCGGTTTGCCTGCATGTCGGAATTCCCCGTCATAATCATCTTCAATAATATAACCCTTTTTTTCCACTGACCAATTCAGTAATTCAACCCTTCTAGTTATCGGCATGATCATACCGGAAGGAAATTGATGGGAAGGGGTGACATAGGCAACATTCGCTGCACTCTTTTTCAAGGAGTCCACACTCATTCCACTTTCATCTAAGGGTATGAATGCCATATCCGCTCCCTCTAACATCAGTACCTCCCTTACTCTATGAAAGCCAGGGTCTTCCAACCCAAATATCCGCTCATTTCCAAGAAGTAACCGCAGCAGATGGATGAAATACTGGGTACCTGCCCCAATGATGATTTGATCAGCCCCACAGCGAACTCCTCTCGATTGAAATAGATAGGATGAGATTTCAGCCCGGAGCCCCCATTCTCCTTGAGGATCACCGCTCATGAACATTTCCCTTTCCTGTAGATATAACGTATTGTTCAAGCATTTTTTCCACACTGCATGCGGGAAAGAATCCACATCCACCCTTGCATGATTGTAATCTATTTCATTTCTTTCATTCGGAGGGCCCATCCTCCCTTCTGTTAAAGGCAATGGCTCATTTAAAGGTGAGATCGGTTCTAAATCGGCTACGTAATAACCTTTCCTTAATTGACTTTCCACATATCCTTCTGCAATCAACTGCTGATAAGCCGTATCCACTGTATTCAGGCCTATCCCTAAATGCACAGCTAGTTTTCGTTTAGAAGGCAGTTTCATTCCGGCCTTTATTTGTCCATTCTGGATTTCCTTTATAAAGTATTTATACAATTGGACATATAAAGCTTCATTATTCGTTTTATCTAAGGTTAGAGTGATTTCAAACATTTGGTCCTCCTTCAAACTGGTTCCATAAATTATATCAGTATTGGTCCTTATTGCAGAACCAGAATATTTTTATAATGGAGATATCAATCAATAGGAGGAGACTATGGAGCATATCGAATTATTCGGGAAACACGTGATACTCGCCCCGATGATGGATCATCATATCGAACCGCTTTACGCTGCTTCCCTGCCATCTGAAATATGGGAATGGAGCGCCACAAAAATTTTGTCATATGAAGAGGCGATTTCCTATGTAAAGGAAGGAATTCGAGCAAGGGAACAGGAACTTCATCATCCATTTGTCGTTATCGATCAGATTGATGATACGATAGTTGGCAGCACGAGCTTAAGAAATATTCAATTTCATAATCAATCCCTGGAAATCGGTGCGACCTGGTATCATCCAGACAAATGGCGAACAGCCATTAACACAGAATGTAAGTACCTGCTATTGCAACATGCTTTTGAAAAGTGGCAAATGAAACGGGTCGAATTCAGGACGGACGAATTCAACAAAAGATCGCGTGCAGCAATAACCAGGCTCGGCGCCCTTGAAGAAGGCATTTTGAGGATGGAGAAAAAACTGCAAGATGGAAGGATAAGGAACACGGTGGTCTACAGTATTCTCGAGCATGAATGGCCTAGTGTGAAAAGGAATTTGGAAGCCTTTTTGGAAAGGTGAAGATGAGAAAAAGAGTGCCGTTGTTTTGCACTCTTTTTCTCTTGCTGCTATTTTTCATGTGAGTCTTTATGAATTTTCGATAAAGAATCCTTTTGCCTATTCGTTGATCGAATGAATATGAAAACGCCAATCGCAAATAAAAGCGGCATTAGTAAAGCAAAAAGAAGATAAATCATATCTCCAAAGAACAAGGTCATTCCCCCTAAGCAATGCGACGCGCACTTTTGTCTGTAAAGCTGTTCCTTCAAACTCGGATGATCATTACTTAGTCTAAACTTTGTGACAAGCGAATCATATCCTGGCACTGAATCCCATTTTCATAAATGGCCTCGGAATAGTTTCTATTAAAAAAATCACGATCGACCCCAGTTATTCTAAAACCGCATTTTTGGTAAAGGGCAAGCTGCCCTATTCCCGAATTTCCCGTGCCGATCTCAATCGTTTTATATCCCTGTTCCCTTGCATGGCCTATGGCGTGTTCAATCAATTGCCTTCCGATTCCTCTTCCATGTTGCCGTTCATCCACCGCAATGTTCATTATCTCTATCAGCTTTGGACCTTTTTGCAGTAAAACATAAACACCGATCATTCGCTTATCACTCACGGCAACAAAGCACATTCCGCTTCCCAAGTATCCCTCGACCAATTCACTTGAAGGATCTGCCAAAAGCAATAAATGCATCGGTGGTGGCTCATCCATGAATAATTCCCTTATCTCCATCTCCATCCAAACCCTTCTCAGTTTAGTTCTTCTACAAGAAGTTCAACCAATTCTGAAGCAGGAAGTTCCCTGCTCAGCTTATACCCCTGACCTGCCCACAAAGCCATCAATTCAGGATTGTTTTTTTGTCCAGCCGCTTTTCGCATTTGCTTTGTCATGTGATGGACATAAGGATAGGCGACTGGTGCAACACTATCATATTCCGTTAAAAAGTGATTCACCAACCCGCGTGCCCGCCGGCCGCTGAAGGCTCGGGTAACAGCGGTCTGAGTAAATCGGGGATTTCCTAAAGCTGCTTTATGGACGGGACTTGCCCCGCTTTCGGGACAGCGAAGGAAAGCAGTTCCCAATTGTGCCGCTTCTGCTCCCGCTTTGAGCACAGCCGCGATATCCTTTCCATGCATCAGTCCTCCCGCCGCAATGATCGGTAAGTTCAGCTCACCTTTTATCATCCGTATCAATATTAAAAGACCGTAATCATCTTCTGTGCGGTTTTCAAAGCTGGCTCGGTGACCCCCTGCTTCAAACCCCTGTAAACATAGAACATCCGCGCCTGCTTCCGCCGCCCTTTTCGCTTCTGGAAGATTGGTTACTGTCACGGCTATAAGGGAACCGACATCTTGGAGCTCCCTTATTACATCTTCCGTTGGACAACCAAACGTAAAACTGACGACAGCGACCCCAGCCTCCTTCAATACACGTAGTTTATTTCCCCAATCATCGTCATCACGAACGGCTTTTCCAATCTCAGCCCCAACGCTTTCGGCCTTTTTTTCGATCTTTTCACGATAGGCGGATAATATATTCTCATCCACAACCTCGTTACCCGGCACAAATACATTCACGCCAAAAGGCCGCTCAGTTAACTGACGGGTCTGCCCTATCTCGTCCTTCATCTCTTCTGCAGTCTTATACCCAGCTGCGAGGAAGCCCAATCCTCCTGCATTGGATACTGAAGCCGCAAGCTTCGGAGTGGAAGCTCCTCCTGCCATAGGTGCTTGAATGATTGGATATCTCATTAACTCTTTCAACATTCCATACAACTCCTTTTGATTTTTCTTCATGCTCTTATCATTTTTACGTTTTCTTGGTATAATGATTATCTGTAAGAGAAAAGTGTCTAAATGATCACCCTTTATATCTTGCAAATATAAAACATAGGTGGTAAATAAAAAATGGAAACAAAACCATATAGAGTATTACTTTATTATTTGTATGTACCCATCGAGAATCACGAAGAATTCGCAGCCGAGCATCTTGCGGCATGTAAGGTCCTTGAATTGAAAGGCCGTATCTTAGTGGCATCAGAAGGCATCAACGGAACCGTTTCAGGTACGATCGAACAAACTAACCAATATATGGACATGATGAAAAGCGATTCCCGCTTTGCCGATATCGTGTTTAAAATAGATGAAGCTGACGGCCATGCTTTCAAAAAAATGCATGTTCGTCCACGTAATGAACTTGTAACGCTTCGTTTGGAAGAAGACATCAACCCAAACCGGACGACAGGCCAATACTTGAGCCCGAAGGAATTCTTCGAGCAAATGCAAGATGAAAATACTATCGTCCTTGATGCCAGAAATGACTATGAATATGATTTAGGACATTTCAGGGGTGCAATCAAGCCAGAAATCACGAATTTCCGTGAACTTCCGGATTGGGTTCAGGAAAATAGACAAATGTTTGAAGGCAAAAAAATCCTTACGTATTGCACCGGCGGTATCCGCTGTGAGAAATTCTCAGGCTGGCTTGTCGAAGAAGGCTTTGAAGATGTAAGCCAGTTGCATGGCGGCATCGCAACATACGGGAAGGATCCCGAAGTCCAAGGTGAGCTTTGGGATGGCCAAATGTATGTATTCGATGAAAGGATTGCCGTACCTATCAATCAAAAGGAACATGTCATTGTCGGACGCGATATTTATTCCGGCGAACCTTGTGAACGCTATGTCAATTGCGCTAACCCTGAATGCAACAAGAAAATCCTTTGCAGTGAAGAGAACGAGCACAAACACTTGCGCAGCTGTACTCATGAATGCCGAGTGCATCCGCGTAACCGCTATGTAGTCGAGCATAACCTTTCTGAAGAAGAAGTGGCTGAGAGACTACAGCTAATCGAAGAAACCATTACAGCAAAATGATAATGCAAACCCGAATCAGTGGACATGATCCCTATTCGGGTTTTTTTATCCATTCAAACCAAAACTTATTTTCCTATATTAAACCTATGCTTGGACTTCATCCCACTGTAAGAATTAACTATGATCCTTTAATACCATATGCCGGCTAATGCAATATTACTTACTCTTTTACTTCTATATCACAATAGAAAAAGCCTTCTTAAAACGTAAAAAGAATGAATTCAACCTTAAGATTTTAGCGGTCAGCTGTTTTACCTACAATGAAAAGAGCGATTCCTCTTTAGAAGAATCGCTCTAGCTTCATTCATTTATTTTTCCTCTGCACTTACAACAATCCCGCAAGCTTGCCTATCGCCTGCATCACCAGTTTTCAAGGTATCTTCATCCGGTCCTTTTTTTCCATTGGCTTCATAACGGTCAGGAATATTGGCAAAGTTGTCTGGATTCCCATGAACGATTACAGCTAACTCTTCTTTCTTAAGTTGGTCTATTGTCATGTTATCCAATGTTGCCGTATATTTGGCTGTCCCATCTTCTTTTACATATAGAGGGGGCATATCCCCTGCATGTTTAGAGTGCGTTTCATCAGTTGGATTGAAGTGTCCTCCCGCTGTAGTGAAAGGGCCATCCTTAGCATCCGGCTCACATGCTGCGTTTTCATGAACATGGAATCCATGATAGCCTGGCTCAAGACCCTCCAAAGCGGTCTCGATCACTACAGAATTCTCTTCAGCGGTAAAGTTTACCGTCCCAAGTGTTTTACCTTCTAAATCTTTAACTTCCGCCTTCACCTGCGGGTCGCCCTCTGTATCTGTTCCTTGTCCCACTGTATTAATGTCCTCGGCATTTTTGTCCGCCTGATTTGAATCATCCGCTGAATTACATCCATACAGTAAAAAGGCAGTACACATAGGCAGTATAAGTTTTTGTTTATAGTTCATGATAAATTCCCTCACTCTCTTATATGTATTTCCTCTTATTACTTTCCACTATTATGGAAGAATAAACAGAAAGAGGGATAAATAGGAAAATAGATTACACCAGTGAGAGTGAACACCTTACTAATTTCACAGACAAGGATTTCACAATATAGCTTAATGGGCTCACATTTTACAAAGTGATGACCCCGAAAGTAATAGCTGCGATCGTCATGATGATGGTTGTCCCAAACGCCCATTTAAACAGGAATTTTTGGTGATCCCCAAAATCCACGCCTACAAGGCCAATCAATATGAATGTTGCAGGCACTAATGGCGATAATGGGAACCCTGCGGTCGAATGGCCTAATAAAGCCGCCCTTCCGATTTCTACTGGAGCAATACCGAAGTTCGATGCCGTTTCACTTATTATTGGTAGAATGCCAAAGTAATAGGCATCAGGTGAAAAAATGAACCCCATCGGAATGCTCGTCAGCGCTACCACCAGTGGTAAATGTGCCCCGAGCCACTCCGGAATGACAGTTACGATTGAAGCAGCCATCGAGTCCATCATCTTTGTTTCTGTGAATACACCCGTAAAAATCCCTGCTGCGAAAATGAGTGTACAGATCATCACGAAACTATTGGCATGACTTAAAATCCTTTCCTGCTGTTCTTTTGGGTTCGGAAAGTTAACGAATAGTGCAATCGCAAAAGCGGCGGCAAATAAGATTTGGATCGGCAGCACTTCCATCACCAGCAACACCATCAGTAAAATCGTCAAGAACCAATTAAACCAAAAAAGCTTGGATGTTCCTTTAGGTGCGGTTTCAACAGCTGCAGCCTGTTCGCCCATACCAGGTTGCATCTTCGTCTCCAGGGAGCTGACTCCTAATCTCTCCCTTTCCTTTTTGCCAAGTACATATGCCGAAAAAAGCGTCCATAAAAGACCGCAAATCATGACCGGAATGAGGGGAATGAATAACTCCGATACTTCAACCTGAAGACTCGCGGCCGCCCTGACCAAAGGACCTCCCCAAGGAATCATATTCATGACCCCAGCGGCTAAACCAACGACGCAGGCCAATACTAGCCTGTTCATCCCTAATTTGATATAAAGCGGCAGCATGGCTGAAACGGTGATCATGAATGTGGAAGAACCGTCTCCGTCCAAACCTACCAACATGGTTATAACGGCGGTTGCCATGACAACCTTTAGCGGATCTCCTTTTACAAAACTGAGTATTTTAGCGATCATGGGCTCGAATAGACCAACGTCAATCATTAAACCAAAGTATAGAATAGCAAAAACGATCATGACTGCTGTCGGTGTAACCTTTAAAATACCTGCCAACATCATATCTCCCATTTCCGAGGCAAAGCCACCAATCAGACCAAAAGCTATCGCCGTGAAGATAAAAGCGACAACCACTGATAAACGCTTTGTGATGACTAAGACCAGAAACGTTAAAATCATGCAAAATCCTAAAATCGTCAACATGTTAAAAACTCCTTTAAATGGAAAAGTGAATACCTTTCGTTTTGTTTAATTTTTCTGAAAAATCAATATTTTCACATTATACCATTTGCACATTCATTAAAAAACCGGTAAAACAAATTCGTTTAATAAATTAGTTAAATTATGTATACTATTATTTAGGAACCCGAAGTTTTTTTCGGAGGAAAGAAGTGTTGTATGTAAAATGAATGCTCATAAAATAGCTAAACGCAATCTTTTCATCATGTGGTTCGCCAATTTCTTCATAGGCGGGAGCATGACGATGGTTCTCCCATTCATATCCTTATACATTGGTACATTCGGGGATTATTCGACTCAATATATCCAACATTGGTCCGGATGGACATTTGGAATCACGTTTGTGACTGCCTTTTTATTCTCTCCCATTTGGGGACGAATTGGTGATCGGTACGGCAGAAAGAAAATCTTGATTGCCTGTGCCTTTGGGATGGGGCTGTCCATTTTCCTGATGGGATTCGTTGAAAATGTTTGGCAGCTATTCGTCTTAAGGATGTTCACGGGAATATTCACTGGCTTCATTTCCATGTCACAGGCCTTCATATCAACGCAGACCCCAAAAGAAATTGCCGGACGCGTACTGGGAACCTTACAAACGGGAAATATAACCGGTTCCCTTTTCGGACCATTACTTGGCGGCCTGCTTGCAGACACACTCGGCTATTCAACCGCCTTTAAATTCACCTCCATCACCATTTTCATCTCTGGACTTCTTGTTTTTGCAACCAAGGAGTACCAAATGGAACGGCAAAAGGGAACGAAGTCGAGCTATACAAGCAGGGAGGTTCTCTCGCATATCTTAAGGAATCCCATCCTGGTCAATGTCATGCTCATTTCGACTCTTGTTCAAGTTGCCCACTTCAGCATTCAGCCCATTCTTTCTTTATACGTCGGCGAGCTGCATGGAACTTCCAATCTTGGATTTTATTCAGGTATCGCCTTTTCTGCAGCAGGCCTGGGGAATTTATTGATGGCGCGTCACTGGGGCAAGATAGGTGACCGGCATGGACATGTGAAGATTCTTGTTCTGCTTCTTTTTCTGACTGCTACAGTCTACTTGCCTGGTGCCTTCATCAATCATTTTTGGCAGCTAGTTTTGGTACGTTTCATTCTAGGCATGGCAATAGGCGGCATCATCCCTGTAAGGATTGCCTACATTCGCCAAGAAGCTCCTGTTGCCATGCAGGGGGAAGTACTTGGGTACAATACGAGCCTGCGCTTCTTAGGCAATATCATCGGACCCGCAATGGGCGGAATGGTTGCTGGTTTCTACGGATTCTCCGCCGTTTTCATCACGACCAGCACGTTACTCCTCATAGCCGGACTTGTCCTCTATTTCGCGATGCACCGCAATCCGGAGTTGGCCAGATCACATTGATCACACTTTGGCAAGAAAGCCTGCTTCCAGATGGAAGCAGGCTTTCCCATGTTCAATGCTCATACAGCTGTAGTGCTAGATATTTCTAGAAATTATTGTAAATAAGAGGTATCGAAAGGAAATCGAGGAATATTCGAACGGGTCACTTTCATGCCTATCCGTAAATTCCATCAATCCTTAGAACCCACCCATAAACTGATAAGTATTTTTTCTGCACTTCATCACGCATTAAATTTTATGTTAAGATTATTTTAGGCAAATTTTATGAAAGTAAAAGACGCAAAGCTACGGGCCTAAACCAACAACTAGTTGTCATGGCAGCCGGGCTGTCATGATATTTCTTGAATGGATCACTTTATTATCAATTTCTTGCCCCTTTTTAATTTGCCTAAAATTAAAACAAGGAGGGTTATATATGTTCTATCCAACCATTTATTCAGCTACTACGGATGAGAGACACATAGTTAAAGATAAAAATACTTGTGCATGCGGCAAAAGATATAATGTATTCGCAATGTTGTCCAGAAGCGACCTTCGAAAGATCAGGTTCAAGCATTATAAAGAAGTGACATGTACTTTATGTAAATCCAGTATTATTGATAAGGAATAGCCTCTTAACATCAGGAGGGTTCCTACTCCCAAACTTTGATAGAGCTGGCCTTTTCACCCTCACCACTTCCATATATTGTAAAAACGGAAAATATCGTTCCGGTAAAAAAACTCTCTTACCTCTTGCCCACTTATACTGACACAGTAAAAGCACTATCTTTTTTCATTATATGAATAGTAAATGTACGATCTGCCTATAACTGGCTCGATTGATATAAATCATGTGGTTTATAAGTAATCATTAAATTCTATCGCGTTTCACTACCTTCTAAAACCCATTTCTAGAATGTCAAAAATCGGTTCCAATCGGTGCGCAAAGCGAGTAGGTAAAGGAAATCCATGGTTTTTTTGATTTTCAATTATGAAATAGATCCCTACCGTTTTACTCCACTCCCCTTTAGCGGGAATTTTACAAAAGCCTGTAGGAACCATTACGTCAAAAATGGCCAAGCCATTATTCGGAAATCCATTTCGACTGACATTATTACAAGCATGGCCTGTATGCAGGCATAATAAATGATCCAGCTTTCTAGTGATACTGCCTTCCCCCCATAAGATAATCGAATTCCCTCATATGATAGCTCAAGCACCTTTTTAACCAATTCTTCTCTCTTAAAGCATTTTACCTCATTCGATAAGAAATGAATGACCCTCTTGTCGTTTATATTATCCATATAGATAGAAAGAAGGGCTCATGCTATAATTTAGTGCGTTTAAAAAAGAATTCAACACACATATATAAAAGAAAGAAGGAGTGTATCTTTGAATACATCTGCATACAAACAGGAATGGTTCGGCAACATTAGAGGAGATGTCCTATCGGGAATTGTCGTTGCCTTGGCATTGATTCCGGAGGCGATTGCCTTTTCAATCATTGCTGGCGTTGACCCAATGGTTGGTCTATATGCCTCATTCTGTATTGCCATCGTCATCTCTTTTGTCGGCGGAAGGCCGGGAATGATATCGGCTGCCACTGGCGCAATGGCACTCGTCATGGTCGACCTTGTTAAAGATCATGGACTGAACTATTTACTTGCTGCAACAATATTGACTGGTTTGCTCCAAATTTTACTAGGAGTTTTAAAAATCGGGAAATTAATGAAGTTCATTCCGAAGCCGGTCATGACTGGTTTTGTGAATTCTTTAGCCATCTTGATTTTCACGGCACAGCTCACCCATTTCGTGGGCGAAACATGGATCATGTATGTCATGACAGCCGTTTCATTAGCTATCATTTATCTTTTTCCGATGATCACGAAAATCATACCTTCACCACTTGTCGCCATCATATTCATGACGATCGTTGCAGTTACAACGGGGGCTACGGTGCGGACTGTAGGGGATATGGGGCAATTGACCGAAGCGTTTCCGATGTTCATGCTTCCAGACATCCCTTTGACCTTCGGAACTTTGGTGATCATTTTCCCTTATTCCATAGCCCTTGCGTTTGTGGGGTTGCTTGAATCGTTATTGACAGCTCAAATAGTCGATGAGATGACTGACACGGACAGTAATAAAAATAAGGAAGCCAAAGGCCAGGGGATTTCGAACATCATTGCCGGATGTTTTGGCGGAATGGCTGGATGTGCGATGATCGGCCAATCCGGTATCAACATTAAATCGGGAGGAAGGGGACGGCTCTCCACTTTTGTAGCTGGCGCATTCCTTATGGTATTAATCGTGGTATTGAATGATGTCCTTATTAAAATACCGATGGCTGCACTTGTCGCAGTCATGATCATGGTTTCAATCGGGACCTTTGACTGGTCTTCCCTAAAGAGGCTCACTATAGCTCCAAGGTCAGATGCTACCGTGATGATCGTGACGGTCCTCATTGTCCTTTATACTCATGACTTATCAAAAGGGGTATTTGCTGGAGTGCTATTGAGCATGATTTTCTTCTCGGCTAAAATTTCTAAAGTGATTGTAGAGAAAACGGAAGACATCCAGGCTAAGAAAATCATTTATCGTATCAACGGACAAATATTTTTCGCTTCTGTCCAGGACTTTGTTTCGAAGTTCGATTTCAAGGAAAAAGCCGATGCAATCGTCATCGACTTTTCCCATTCTAAAATTTGGGATGCGTCAGCAGTCGGTGCTGTTGATACGGTTGTCCTTAAATATCAGCTTCTGGGAATACCTGTCCAAGTGCAAGGACTCGATGACGAAAGTTCGTTATTGCTTGAAAAACTCGCCACCTCAGAAAGTAAAATATCTTGAAGAAGAAAAATTCTGCTGAATAGAAACTTTTCAAACCGACAAAATAGATAACATGAATTATTTTCTTTTGAAAGGAGCGAAAAGCATGACACCCATGCAGGATTATTCGGCAGCAAATCTGTCACCGGATTTATTGAATGAACTGAAAAGCTTTGAAAGCAAACTTGGCGAGGAAGCCAATAAAGAATTGATTGTCATCGCCTATGAAAAAGAAAAGGAATCTTTGAATTAAGAAAAAAGACTCAAACACCCTTAATGGATGTTTGAGTCTTTTTTTGCATGTACAGAAAAAGGATGCCCATGTTTTTAATGAGCACCCCCTTTTTCTGTATTATTTGCTGAATACGTCCGTTAAGACCGGCACGATTTGTTTTTTACGTGATACAACGCCTTCTAAGACGGCGATGTTATTGTTTAATGAAACGTCGTATGCTTTTTCCACTGCATAAGCTGCTTTACCAAGAGCTAAGGCAACAGAATCATTAGTCAAGATATCCGTTACGACGAATAGGAATAAGTCCAATTCCTTCTCAGCAATGACCGCTTCAATCGCCGCTTCCAATTCTGCTTGCTTAGCAAGGACTTCATTCGGATCTACAGCATTGACCTGTGCTATCTCCACTTTAGCCATTCCCATGGAAAATTCTTTTGCATCAAGAGTGATAAGCTGGGCAATCGTTTTATCGCTCAAGTCAGCTCCAGCTTTCAACATTTCCAATCCGTATGTTTCAGCGTCGACTCCCGCAATGGCAGCCAGTTCCATTGCTGCTGCAACGTCTTGCTCCGTGCAGGTCGGTGATTTGAACAATAAAGAATCGGAAATGATGGCAGACAGCATAAGACCTGCAATTGCTTTAGGGACTTCAATGCCGTTTTCTTTATAAATTTTATTTAAAATGGTTGCCGTACAGCCAACTGGTTCCGCACGGTAATATAAAGGATCGCTTGTTTCAAAGTTAGCGATACGGTGATGGTCGATAACTTCCAACACACGGACTTGGTCAATATCTTCAGCACTTTGCTGGCGTTCGTTATGATCCACCAGGATTACGCCATCAGCTTCCCCTGCAACTTTTTCCACAAGACGGGGAGCATCGAATTTGAATTGGTCCAATGCATATTGAGTTTCACCATTCACTTCACCGAGACGAACTGGTTCAGCGTTGATACCTAACTGCTTTTTCAGATCTGCATAAGCGATTGCTGAACAGATTGTGTCTGTATCCGGGTTTTTATGTCCAAAAACTAATACTTTTTCCAAGATTATATCCCCTTTTTCATAAATATTTTTCCGCGAATCCCCTCATCGTAATAAGGAAGAGCCACCTTTACTAGACAATTTATTTTAACACAAAACCCCGTAAAATCAGCGCTTGAATTACCCATTCCCCAATAAAAACTTTCATTCCTTTACCTTCTACCCGCACTTTGTCAATAGATAAGGTCTGGTTTTTTTCAAATATATTAGTTGAATTATCATCGTATATGGCTTACGATAATATAAGCATAAATACTAGATATTGATTACACAAACAATAATAATAACTATATATAGAATTTTTTATAATCCAAGGTGCCAGTGATGGCTGAAAAGGGAATCCGGTGTAAACCCGGAACTGTCCCCGCAACTGTAAATGTGACGAAATGAGAAACCCACTGTATAGCTCTCTATACGGGAAGGACTCAAAGTAGGATGATCATGAGTCAGGAGACCTGCCTTGAATTTTTCACGTTTCTTATTCTTCGGGGATTGAGATGATGAAACGATAGTATAATGGCTATTTTTTCATGGCTCTTTTATTCTATCGTTTGATCCGCTCAATTCATTGGGCGGTTTTTTTTATTTTAGCGGAAGTTAACAAGGAGGATTATTAATGACTCAAACATATAACTCTACCATAAGTGAAAATGACACAAAAACGAAATCCATCCAGCTTGAGATGTTATCGAAGGAATTCGAAGGCCGTCTCGATATGGAAAAGTTCAAAAAGCGTTTTACAAAATGGCTTGATCGCAAAAGTGACTCAACCGAAGAACAGGCATCAAGAAAACTGATACAACTCGCTCTTGAAGGTGTGGATATTGATGCTCCAGATTGGACGTTTGTTGCTGCAGCAGAACTATTGAATACAATGTATAGGGATGCACAAGCTAATCGAGGTTATGAAGGCATGAGTTATGGCCCATTCTATGAACTGATCACGGAACTCTCCCAGCTTTCAGAAGGTCAGCGTTATCCCATTTATAAATCAGAACTGCTATCTTCATATACAAAAGCGGAAATTGAGGAATTGGGTTCGGTGATCGACCCGGAAAAAGATAAATTATTCTCTTACATAGGCATCTACTTATTAAACGATCGCTACCTAGCCCGCCCAAAAAAGGACAAGGTCTACGAATTGCCACAAGAACGCTTCATGATCATCGCGATGGAAATCATGCGATTGGAAAAAACGGAGCACCGCCTGCAACTTATAAAAGAAGCATACTGGGCCATGTCCAATCTTTATATGACCGTTGCAACTCCTACACTCTCCAATGCAGGTAAAACACATGGACAGTTAAGCTCTTGCTTTATCGACGCAATTGAAGATTCCATTGACGGTATCTACCTATCTAACTACGATGCAGCAAAAGTATCTAAATTCGGTGGCGGTGTCGGTCTTTACGTTGGTAAGATTCGCTCTCTTGGTTCTGATATCCGAGGTTTCTCTGGAAACAGTTCCGGCACGACTCCCTGGATTCGACTATTCAACCAGACAGCTGTAAGTGTCGATCAATTGGGTCAACGTAAAGGTGCCATCGCGATTTACTTGGATGCTTGGCATAAAGATATCATGAGCTTCCTCGATTTGAAGACACAAAACGGGGATGACAGATTAAAAGCCCATGATATTTTTACAGGTGTATGCATTCCTGATTTATTCATGGAGGCTGTACGCGACAGAAAAGAGTGGTATCTTTTCGATCCGCATACCATTAAGCAAACCCTTGGATTTTCACTTGAAGATCTTTATGACGAGAAGAAAGGTGAAGGAAGCTTCAGAAATCATTATGCACTTGCTGTCGAGGCCGCAGAAAATGGCACGCTTCCAAACTACAGCTTTGAAAAAATCAATGCGATGGACATCATGAAAAGCATCATGATTTCTCAATTGGAAGAAGGCGTACCATATATGTTCTACCGCGATGAAGTGAATCGGAAGAATCCCAATAAACATAAAGGTATGATTTATTGTTCTAACCTTTGCACGGAGATTGCCCAAAACCTAAGCCCTTCGACGATCACGGATGAATATGAAACAGAAGATGGAGATGTTGTTGTGGTTCGTAAAAGCGGCGATTTCGTTGTCTGCAACCTTTCTTCCATTAACTTGCCCCGAGCGGTGGGCAGCGATGTTTTAGAAAGATTGATTCCCATTCAGATCCGTATGCTGGATAATGTCATTGATGTGAATAATCTTCCTGTCAAACAAGCATCCATCTCGAACAAACGTTACCGGGCAATTGGTTTAGGAACGTTTGGATGGCATCATTTACTTGCCACACAGAATATTTATTGGGAATCCGATGAGGCTGTTCACTATGCCGATGCTTTATACGAAAAGATCGCTTACTTAACAATCAAGGCATCCAACGAATTAGCCAAAGAAAAAGGATCATACCCATATTTTGAAGGATCGGATTGGCATACAGGGAGCTATTTCGAACTGCGTGACTATACAGATCAAAAATGGATGGATTTAAAAGCAGACGTGCAGGAACACGGGACCCGTAATGGATATTTAATGGCCATTGCACCCAATTCATCGACCGCTAAAATCGGTAATTCCACGGATGGAATCGATCCTTTGTATGAAATTGAATTTTACGAAGAAAAGAAAAACTTCAAATTCAAGGTGACCGCACCAGGCTTGACGCCAAATACGTATGAATATTATAAAAAGACGCGATTTAATTTGGACCAACTGGAAAGCATCAGGCAAAATGCTGCCCGCCAACGCCATATTGACCAAGCAATCAGCTTTAATCTGTATGTACACAATACAATCAAAGCGAAGGTCCTATTGGATATCCATTTAACGGCATGGGAAAGCGGGTTGAAATCAACGTATTATGTTCGTTCGACTTCTTCCGAATATGAAAATGCCTGCGAAAGCTGTTCAAGTTAACGACAATCATAACCCAGTAATCTATTCTTAAAGGAGTTTTCACGAATGACCAATCATATCAAAAAGATTCGGATGCTGGAACCAACGCATCCAACCAAGGCAACCGGTGTTTTCAAAGGAGAAGCTTCAGGCTTCCTCCTTTGGAACGATATTCAGTATGAAAAATTCTATGATACCTATACACAGCTCATCAATAACTTTTGGAAGCCTTCGAGCGTGAACATGATTCAGGATAAAAAGCAGTGGGGCGAATTGGACGAAGATATCCAGGACGCTTTTCTCGATATCCTTACGATGATTGCTGGAATGGACAGTCTTCAAACGCCCACTTTAGTAGAAATCCTTCGGTACATCAAAGATCCGGCGGCAAAAGCTATCCTGGCCAACATGGCCCAGCAGGAATCGATCCATAATGAATCTTATTCCTATATCCTTGCTTCCTTGATTCCGGTAGGCAAGCAAAAACAGCTTTTCGACCGCATTAAAGAACATCCTGAAGTGATTAAGCGTAACCAACCGATCGTTGATGCTTATCAAACGTTCGTGGATGATCCCAGCCCTCAGCATTTATTCGAGGCACTGATCCATTCAACGAACCTTGAAGGGATTTATTTCTATCTGGCTTTCGCCTTTTATTATAATTTAGGACGCCAAAATTTAATGACCGGTTCCGCTACGATGATATCCTATATTCATCGCGATGAAATGGTCCATTTCGATTTCATTGGAATGCTCGTTCAAATCTTGATGTATGAATACCCTGAGTTAAATAATGAAGAAAACACTAAGTTCATCTATACAACGATTGAAAAAGCAGTCGAACTCGAAAAGGAATGGTCTGAATATATGCTCGAAGATATCCAAACCAAAGCCGATCTCGATTTGGAAGAATTCAATGAGTACATCGAATATATCGCCAACAAACGGCTACGTATGCTAGGCCTTGATAATTTGTATAAAGAGTATGGCGAGAACCCGATGCCATGGATCAAAACGTTCGATGATGAATCCATCGGACTTACCAAAACCGATTTCTTCGAACAGAAGTCAAGGACATACAGTCAAGTAAATGCCAGCAATGGGTTCGATGAGCTGTAAAGTTGCCATAGTCTATCATTCTGCCGGCGGCAATACAAAAGCGCTTGCTGAAGCCCTTGCTTCCCTTTTACCTGAAGCTGGACTATATCGAATGAATGAATTCGATTTACGTACATTGCCGGATTACGATGCATTGATTATCGGCACCTATACATGGGGCAATGGGGAGCTTCCTGCTAAATCAGCAGCCCTTTATAAAGAACTGGAACAGTTGCCAATTGCTCATCTGAAAACGGGAGTCTTCGGCACTGGTGAAACCAACTATAATCATTTTTGTGGGGCAGTTGATCATTTTCGGGACATGTTATTTGCCAAGAGCCAGTTATTGGTGACATTGAAGATAGAACAGATGTATCAAGAGTCAGACTTGCCCAGACTTCAAAAGTTCGCCTCGCTATTCCAGAACTGACTGAAAGGGGATATGCGTTTTTGCATATCCCCTTTCAGTGTTTTTTTAAAAAAACTTGGCTCCCTCTATCATAGCAGCGGTAAGCATGAAGTATAATGGAACAAAAAGGAGATAATATCCAATGACTGAAAATATAACCCAGTTCCTGCCTATCCTTTTTATGCTAGTGCTTGTCGTATTCGTTATATTCATCGTGTTTTTCCTGTCAGGGCATTTTAATCGTTCTAAACGGATCGAAGAAAAATTGGACAAAGTATTAAAGGAAATGGCCGAAAAAAAAGAAAAATAAAAAGACTCCAAAATCGGAGTCTTTTTTTATATGCGTTCAATTATTTTTGAACGTTAGCTGCTTGTGGTCCACGAGCGCCTTGCTCGATTTCGAAAGAAACTTCTTGGCCTTCTTCAAGCGTTTTGAAGCCTTCGCCTTGGATAGCTGAGAAATGTACGAATACATCGTCTTGGCCTTCAACTTCGATGAAACCGAAACCTTTTTCTGCGTTAAACCATTTTACTTTACCTTGTACCATGATAGTTCCTCCTGTGTTTGGAAAAATCCATTTTATTACTATTTTTGGTTCTGGATAATGTTTCAAGAGGAATCCTATTACAGTAAATCCTTCTATCAAACTTATTCCGAACAAAAATAATTACTTATATTATATCATGGGAAATCCTAAAAAAACAAGATTATCGCAGTAAATCAACCGACAAATTATCCTAAAATTCTACATATTCCTCTTCTTGCTTTGTCGGAAGCCTTCGTCCAATAAGTAGCGCTCCGCCTCTACTGGACTCTCGAAACACTCCTCAAGATTCGACCCTGAATACACATTCCAAAGCAGGTCTTCCCTTTCAAGTGTAAGCTCTTGCTTTTCAGGGCCAATCCATTTCCCTTCCAACCTAGCGAACTCGTTTTCCTCTTCTTCGAATTCAACAGGAGGTTCAGATAGGTAATCCACGCTTTTTTGGATCAATTCTTTTAATTCCGCTTCATTATAGTCACGTATATTGATAAACCCTTTACGGTCAGTGTCTTTTTTTCTCATATGCCCTGCGTAAACGAATCCATTTCCATTGGGATGCAAGTGCTGAACGACGATCTTTTTCTCCTGGACACTATCTGGATAATGGAAGTTCACACGCCCCAATGAAACATCTTTTCGCTGTAATTCCGGAAAAGTTTCAATGATGCTCAATTTTTCTTCAAATGTTAACAAATTTCTTCCTCATTTCATTAGTTCATATTGTTTGTCGATTATAACACAGACTGATTAGAAACAATAATCTCCCTCTTCCATTGTAATGAAAGGAAGTGATAGGATTTGATCATGAAAATTCGGGACCTAGACTCCGATTATGGCCAGCAGCTTTTTAAACTTCAGAAAGATACCTATAAGGTGGAAGCGGAAATGATCGGTTTTACCAATATACCTCTATTGGAACAATTCATTCATTGTCATGAAACGTTTTATGCTATTTAAAGGGTGATGCCTTAGCGGGTGCAATATCTTATACAAAAGAGAATGATCAAATGCTGATTTGCCGAATGGTCGTCCGCCCTGATTATTTTCGGCAGGGTATCGCGGATGCACTGTTGCATGCTCTTCAATTACACGACGACTGGGAAAAGATATCCGTTTCGACCGGTAAAATGAACCTGCCTGCACGGAACCTTTACGAAAAAAACGGCTTCACCCATAAAAGGACGTAGAAGTCGCACCTCTCTTATTCATAAGCATATACGAGAAACAGCATTCATTTTATGTATGTCACGATAAAAAGCATAATGAATGAAATGACAATGATTACGGCAACCCATAGCCAGGCTAATGTCATATTCCCGGAGTCCATGGCGACATAAATCGCAGTCGGTATGGTTTGTGTCTGTCCTGGAATGTTTCCGGCAAACATGAGTGTGGCCCCGAATTCCCCCAACGCACGAGCAGAACTCAAGATGGCACCTGTGACGATCGATTTGACCGCCAATGGAAGGGATACAAACAGGAACAATCTCCACTCGCCGGCCCCGTCTACCCTTGCTGCATTTTCGATTTCTTCATCTATACCTTCAAAGCCCGTTTTAGCAGATTGATACATAAGCGGAAACGCTACCACGGTAGATGCAATGACCGCCGCCCACCACGTGAACATCAGGGGCTGATCAAACATCCTTTCAATGAATTGTCCCGGAATTCCACTCTTGCCAAAAATCACAATCAATAAAAAACCAACGACGGAAGGCGGCAAAACTAGCGGCAATAAAAACGCTGTTTCCAACAGGACTCTTCCTCTGAATTGCTTTTTAGCCATCATTCGCGCTAGGATAATTCCTAAAATGAAAACAAGGATACCCGATAGTCCCGCTACTTGTATCGATAGCCTGACTGGTGACCAAAAATCCCCTGTCATGATACTATCCGCACATCACTGTTAAATATCGGCCTATGCAGGTCCTTGTTCGGCATCCTTACCCAAACAGTTTCTTTTTCATTAAAGGCAGACTTCATTTCAGTTTCTCCCTTTCTTTTTAAAATAACATTTAAGTTTATTTTTCTTGACATCTTGCTGACACAAAGAAACGTTAAAGTAAGAGTATCACAAATATAAAAATAATTTCATTCCAATAAACTTGAAAACTTTGAAGGAGTCGATTTTAATGGTAACAATTTATACTACTCCAAGCAGTTTAGCCTGTCGTAAAGCAAAAGCTTGGCTTAAGAAGAACGAAATTTCCTTTAATGAACGTAACCTATATTCCCAACCTCTTTCTATAGAAGAAATAAAAGAGATTTTACGTAAAACGGAAGGCGGGACAGATGAAATCATCTCAACCCGTTCCAAAAAATTTAAAAGTCTGAATATCGATATAAATAATACACCACTTAATGATCTTTGCAAGCTTATTCAAGATAACCCGGATTTACTTCGCCGGCCAATCATTTTCGACCATAAGAACTTGCATGCAGGATATAATGAAGAAGAAATGGGACGCTTCCTTCCAAGGAAGGTCCGTCATGTACAATTATGGCGTGCAATCAGCCAATTGGCTTAATTAGTTAGCATTCTGCATAATAAGAGGGTTGTCCATTACATTGGACAACCCTTTTTTATATCTGTTCTGCTTTCTCTATGATAATCGTGAAGGTAGTTCCTTGTTCATCGCTATCCTTAAGCACAAGATCTCCCTTTTGCGCTTTAGCGAGCATTCTACTGAATGGCAGCCCCAAACCTAAACCACGTACCTTCAACTTTTTGTTTTCACCTCGATAAAATGGTTCGAACACATATTGTTGTTCATGTTCCGGGATCCCCCGGCCACTGTCCAGTACATCAATGCAGATTCGTTCTTCATCCTTTTCATAAAGGTGAATCGCTATTTTCCCTTTGCCATCAAGTGCATGTCTGGCATTATTCAAAAGGTTAATGACGATTTGCTGCATCCGTAATGAATCGATTTGACCAAACACCGGTTCATCAGGAACTTTTATCTCAAAAGCGAACGATTGATCATCATCCTGGGTCACCTGCCAGCGATGGGCGATTTCCTTGATGAATATATTGATATTCTCTTTTTGCACCCGAATTTTAAAAGCGCCTGCAGATATGGCATTATAATTGAGTAAATCCTCTATCATCCCTTGTAAACGTTGAGTTTCCTTTAAGGAAATATCGAGGAACTCCTTACTTTGCTCTCCCTTAACGACATCATCCTTAACCGCTTGTATCAGTCCGCTAATGGAAGTAACTGGCGTTTTCAAATCATGGGTTACGCCTGCAAGCAATTCCGCCCGCAACTTCTCCATGACCTTCAATCGGTTGGTCATTTCCTTAAAGGATTCTATCAGTTCATAAATTTCTTCTTCCTTGATTTCCTCTTCCTCTTTGAAATGGATATCATAGTTGCCTTCGCGAACCTGGACAGCGGCGTTAGCTACGTCTTGAATGGGCCGCGAAATCTGCCTGGAAAGAAAATAAATGACTCCCGTTCCCAGAATCAGAAGGCCTCCAATCATGATCGCCAACAAGCCATGATCTTGGTTGATTTCCTTCAATGCCCCTTCTTCCTGTGCAATGACCACCCAGCCTCTCGTCTCATCATTAAACGTAATGGGGGATTTGACGACATATACTTTGTTGTCGGAAATCTTGACCTTCTGGATTAACTCCGTATTTTTCATGATGACGTCCGGGAGTTTATTTTCATCCGGATCTATATATAATTGTGGCATCGTATAAATGATGGTGGCATCGGGATCGACGATATAGATGATTGGCTGTTGGTTCAGATGGAGGATTTTCTCCCTTTCCTCAACAATTTCAGAAAGGATCGGGCCAATGACAATCTGACCATTTTCCTTAATCGCCCGATCGGATGTTTCATCAGCTAAGTACTTAAGAAGGCTAAGCCTATATTCCAAAGCCGTTTTTTCCATCCACCATAAGGAAAAAACAGACAATAATATCAAACCGGAAATCAGGGTCAATACGTATCTCTTAGTCCAATAGCGTTGTAAAGTGGTTCTTTTTTTAGTTTTCATAGACACTCAATTGATACCCCAATCCACGCAATGTTTTTATTTCCCCCTCAGTTACAGGCCATGCATCTATCGCCTTCCTGATTCGTTTGATCGCCAGGTCCACCGCACGGTCACTACCGTCATAATCCAAGCCCCACACTTGGTCGAGCAGCTGTTCTCTCGTGAAAATTTGATTAGGGTGCTTAGCGAAAAAAACGAGCAGCGACAAATCACGCGGCGTCAAGTTTATCTCTTCTCCATTCAAATGCACCATATAAGACAGATCATCGATGGTTAAACTCCCAAACTCATGTACATGACCATCTTCCGTAACTACCGATGAGGATCTTCTTAAAACGGCATGTACCCGGGCCACGACTTCTTCGGCAACGAAGGGTTTGGAGATGTAATCATCCGCACCTGACTTAAATCCCGATAATCTGTAATCGACATCTGTCAGTGCAGTCAACATAATGACCGGACATGTATCGTCTTCCCGAATTTCCTTCAATATATCCCAGCCTTCCTTACCCGGCAGCATGACATCAAGCAGGACAAGGTCTGGCTTCGTTTCTTCAAACACAGGAATGGCCTTTAGCCCATCGTAAACTTGGACTACATCAAAACCCTCCCGCTCCAAATATGCTTTCAATACCATAGATATGGCAATTTCATCTTCTACTACTAGAATTTTCTTCATTTATGGAATCCTCCTTCCTGAATTATAGTGGAATCATGTTGTATATGCTAACTATTAAAAACACCAGGCTTTTTCCCTCAATTTTACCCTTTTTATGTGTCAGGATTATGTTCGCAGTAAAATTAAAACCGATGTTTTCACTTAGTCATTTTGTGCAAGTGATCTGGGTTCATTTTAACAGGAATGTACTATATGGTCGAAATGGATATAAAATTGCTTGAAACTCTTATTACACTCTTAAGAGGCTGGCTCTAAACTGAGCCAGCCCTTTTCAATTACATGTCTCGTGTGGATTCGGACAGCCTGCTTCCTGTCTTTCCACTTGAATCGTGCTATGTTCGATTCCAAACTGATCATGAAGTAGTTTTTGCGCTTCTGCTAAAACTGAATCGTGATTACCGCTCGCATCTATGACAACATGGCAGCTCATTGTCAAAAAACCAGAGGTGATCGTCCAGATATGGAGATCATGGACTTCGGATACACCAACCAATTCCGTCAAGGATGCTTTCACTTCATCCATATCGACTTGGTCCGGTGTACCCTCCATCAAGATATGGAAAGAATCCCTCACTACCCTAAAACCGCTTATAATAATTAAAATCGCTACTATGACGCTTGCAATCGGATCTGCTATTCCCCAATCGAAAAAATAAATAAAGAGTGCGGCCGCGATGGCACCCACAGATCCAAGCATATCACCAATAACATGTAAAAAAGCACTCCGTACATTCAGATTGTCTTCCTTATCTCCGCTCATTAAAATCCAGGCCGCAATGATATTAACAAGTAAGCCGATGATTGAAATCATTAGCATTCCAATGCTTTGCACCTCAGGAGGATCCAGGAACCTCTTAATTGCCTCTACGAAAATAAATACGGATATGACGATCAAGGTCAATCCATTCAAACAAGCAGCAATGATTTCAAAACGTTTATACCCAAACGATTTGGATGATGTCGCTTTCCTTTCCCCCAACCTTATCGCTGTATAACTAAGTCCTAAAGCTGCAGCATCGCTAAGCATGTGGCCTGCATCCGACAGTAAAGCCAGACTATTTGTCAAGAATCCACCAATTACCTCTACTATCATAAATGTGGAGATTAATAAGAAAGAAGCCAACAATGCTTTTTTATTATTAGAATGATGGTGGTGTCCGTGCCCATGATCATGGGAGTGACCATGATGATGCCCCATGCCATCCCTCCTCTCGGATTTGAAACTTATATATAGTATGGGATAAATCCAGAATGGTTTCAAATGATTCACTTCCACGATTCACTGGCTGTAAAAAGAGTGATGAAAACAGGCAGGGCGTGATTTTTTACGAAAAACCAATATTCCATTTCAAAGTAAAAATAAACGCTACAGACAATTCCTGCAGCGTTTTTCCCGTTTTATCTTTCCTCTTGCATTGTATCATCGACAATGGCGTGCAGATCCTTATTAAACAATTCATCATTGCAGACAAGACTGTGCCGTTCCATCTCTTCCTGCTCTTGACTTACCTGTTCCTTTTCCTTCATAACCTACCTCCAGCATCATGATGTTTGCCTATTATCGTATCCACAGGCATGTACCTTTATGCTCAACATTTCCCCATACTTCATCAATTATAAACGTATTAGGCCCGCTGCCCACCATGGAAGGCACGTATAATGAATTCATGCTCAGGAACTTGTAAGCTTTTATACGATAACAGGAACGATGTATTATCATAGGCTACTTTTTCAAGATTTACCTGAATACCGGTATTTCTAATCGTAACAATGGCATAAGGAGCAACTGGTTCACCATTACATCCAAGAGAACCAGGGTTCAGGAATATCGTTCGGTCATTTTTAAAAAGATGGATAGGGTGATGATGACCAAACCCTATTAAATCGTGATGCTGATTTCTGAATAGCATTTCTAAGTTATTTAAATTCGGTTCAACGATTTTACTAAATGGATTTTGACTTATGTGCTCATCCAATTTCTTCGATTCCATGTGATAATGGGTGAAGTAAACAGAGTGATCATTAATGATATGATGTATGGTACGAGGTAATTTCCCCAATTTTGTTATGAATTTCCGATGCATCCTATCTGCTATCCATTCATGATGCTCCTTTACATGAATATGACCGGCCGGATGCGGCTCCCCGTTAATGATGGCCAGGACAGCTTCATCATGATTTCCAGTTATCATCGATAAATCATTTCTTGAAAATAAAAGTTCAAGGACTTCATTTGTATCCGGGCCAATCCCAACCATATCTCCCAAACAATAGAGACGATCTATATCTTCCCTTTGATCAATATCCCTAAGAACGGCTTTTAACGCTGATGCATTACCATGCACATCCGTTATAATGGCAACTTTCATGACTTAATTCAGCTCCCTTCCCCCACAATCCACATGGTATATTATAACATTTAAAACGAAATCAAAAAAATATTCGGGCTTATTCCCCCTGATCTACCCATGCCCATTTTTTAAGAATAAGCAAACACTTCGGCCTAGAATACATAGTATGAAGTATTCCCGGTAAAGATGTTTTGCTAGGTATGTTATTCATAATATGTATGAGGAGGAAATCAAATGGGTGGAAATGGTAACGATTGTTGTGGCGGCGGTTTCGATAACGGATTTGCATTGCTGATCGTATTATTCATCTTGTTGATCATCATTGGATGCAGTTGGGGATTCGGCGGCGGCTTCGGTGGATGCTGCTAATAATGACATAAATCAAAAAGGCGCCTGATCAAGGCGCCTTCTTTGTTATGAATCGACTATTAGTGTTCGTCTTTGTTTTTCCATAGAATTTTCCCTTTTCAAGGTTATTACATATGATTCATTAATTTTAGCTGTTAACCAAGGGAATAACCTCTGGCAGACAAGACTCTCGGTAGTCTTCGTTCTCAAATCATAAAAGGGGCAGAGAGCCTGCTCAATCCATCCTCCATTTGTTTTTTCGCATCTTTCATCATGCCATCAAGTAATTCCTTTACTGTGGGTATATCGTCAATCAATCCGGCAATCTGGCCGCTGTTCATAAAACCATTGTTAACATCCCCGTTCATTGCCCCATTAATATGATGGACTTCAGAGGTCATTTCACGATAATTGATAGGAGACAGTCCCTGCTTTTCCAAATCCAGTACTTTCTCGGTATATGGGTCCTTCAATACCCTTCTGACCTGGCCAAATGATCTGCCCAAAATTACGGTATCATTGCCCATCGCTTCGATGAGTTTCTGTTTATATGACGGATGGAACGGTGCTTCTTGTGTAGCGATCAGCCTGGTTCCTAATTGGACTCCTGAAGCCCCCAGCATCAATGCAGCTGCCAAACCCTGTCCATTGCCTATTCCGCCAGCGGCCAAAACTGGAAGCGTCACATGCTTGCTGATTTGCGGAATGAGTGTAAAGGTCGTCATTTCCAGGTTCGAATTGATGCCGGCAGCTTCAAACCCTTCTGCGACCAACACATCAGCCCCTGCAGCTTGCGCTTTTTGCGCGTGCTTGACCGACGCAACGATGGCGATCACTTTTACATTCTTTTTTTGTAATAGTGGAATGAAAGGGGCAGGATTTCCTGCTGATAAGGAAACTACAGGTATATCATGCTTCAGGACAAGATTCACTAACTCATCAGTATATGGACTAACGTTTATTGGAATGTTCAACGCAAAATTGTTATTGGTTTTATCTTTGGTTTCGAGAATGATCGCTTCTACCTGTTCAGGATTCATGGTACCGCACCCTATTGTCCCTAGTCCCCCTGCATTGGATACTGCAGCCGCAAGACTTGCATTGCTTATATTCCCCATGCCGCCTTGTATAATAGGATATTTTATCGCAAAAAGCTCACAAATATATTTCACTTTCATCCCTCCATGTCAATTTAATGTTATACTATATTCATTAGAAAAACAATTCTGACTTTTTCAAAAGGAGCGAGACTATGATTATTCCGTATAATAATAAAAAACCATCCATTGATGATACTGTTTTCGTGGCACCTGGCGCTCATTTAATCGGTGATATTTCGATTGGGAAAGACTCTACCATTTGGTTTAATGCCGTACTGCGCGGTGATGAAGATTCAATTACAATAGGAGAAAAATGCAGTATACAAGATAACTCCACCATTCATTTATTTGAAGGATGCCCAGTTGTCATTGAAGACGAAGTGACGGTTGGTCACAATGTTATCCTGCATGGTTGTAAAATAGGCAAACGCTCCATTATTGGAATGGGTTCAACGATATTGGATAATGTAGAGATCGGCGAAGAATGCATCATCGGAGCGAACACATTGATTTCCTCTGGAAAAATCATACCTCCACGTTCACTGGTTATCGGTTCCCCGGGGAAAGTGGTTCGCAGATTGAATAATAAAGATCTTGAATTGATCCAACTTTCGATCGATACATATGTTCAAAAAGGTAAAGACTTCAAAGGGATACTTGATTAATTATTGCAGAAGTCGAAAATGATAATGTGAAAAGAGCTTCTGCAAGTCGTCATTAGCGACTGGCTGAAGCTCTTTTTCACTTAATGATAAGTGGATGATCCTTGGCATCATAGGTTTCGTCTTTCCGGCATAAATCATTGTTTTCCTGAAATACGCTTTCAAAGAAACGGCTTGCTGGTTCAGCCAAGACTTGATAATACTGGCTAAATAAAAGAGCAGCATGATTCCCATTCCACTTTGAAGGCAGAAGTTCCTTTGGCAGGCCCGGATCGATAAATAAAAATTTACGGTATTCATGCACCAAGTTCGTTCGTTCCACAAAACAATCGGCATCGGACATTTCGCCCCTGTTAATGATGCTTTGATGAACGATGAATTGTTTGCTGTATTTCTCGATGAATTCTTCATATTTATTTTCAATCTCTTCCAAAGGCCAGCTTTTCTCTACAAGCGATTGGTTTTCTTTTGGACCTTTGTACTCCGAAATGAAAAAATCAACATATTCTTTAATGTCATATTTCTCGATCAAGCGATTGATTTGTTTCTCCAAATCATTAGGGGAAATCCAGCAACCACTTGAAAAACTGCCAAACCCGCTCCATAATAATTCTTTACGGAGATCATCCCGTAATTGCCGCTTATCTTCAGGGATCGTGTACATTAAGATACGCCACTTACCGTCCCATTCATTCGGTTTCATCTTATATATGCGATTTGCCGCTTCATCCATTCTCTGCACACCGCGATCAGTCAAAAAGTAATAGCTCTTATTTCCCTGCTTTTCTGACTGAATCCATCCTTGCTTGACCATTCGTGAAACGGCAACACGTACGCCCTGCTCATTATGGCCGAATTCCTTCAATAAACGAATTAAACTGCCTATCCAGATTTTACTTCCATAGTTACGGATATAATCGCCGTATATCGTAAAAATCATGGATTGAGTGTTAGTTCCTATCTTTCTCACCTCGCCCTTACATTGTTACTATTTTCACACGGAAGACATAATAATTATTATATCTTTTTAATAAGAAAGCGCAATATCATTCACCAGTAAATCGTGCTTTTCTCCGTTCACTAAATGCTAGGAGTGCTTCCAATCTGTCTTGAGTCGGGATGGTCAATTCATAGGCTTTTCCTTCTATGGCCATTCCGGTTTGCAAGTCCGTATTCATTCCTTGGTCAATCGCATATTTGGCTTGTTTGACTGCAATCGGCCCATTTTTCATGATATTGGCTGCCAATTCTTCACAAGCTGACATAAGTTGATCCCTTGATACGACCTTTAAAAGGATCCCTAATTGACATGCCTCTTCTGCAGTCAATTTTTTAGCGGTGAAGATTAATTCCTTCGCTTTCATTTCCCCAATCAATCTCGGCAGCCGCTGTGTACCGCCTGCCCCAGGAATAATGGCCCAGCTAGTTTCAGTGAGCCCCAAAGAAACACCTTCCGCAGCAATTGCAAAGTCACATGAAAGCAGCCATTCAAATCCTCCGCCCAATGCATATCCATTGACGGCAGCTATGGTTGGCTGCGGAAGCCCTGCGATACTATTAAAAACATCGCGAATCGCTTTAACGTTCCTTCTTACTTCCGCTTCATTCAAAGACTTCCTTTCTTTCAAATCCGCGCCCGCGCTGAATGCTTTTTCCCCTGCACCGGTGAAAATGACGACACGGATATCGCCGTCATAATAAACTGCATCGATGACTTCCTGCAGTTCACAAAGTGTCTCAAAGTCGAAGCAATTCAATACGTCGGGCCGATTCACTGTTACATAGCCGATTTGATTTATCACTTTATAAATAACCTTGGACATGAGTCTCCTCCCCTTTTAAAAAAAATGACCCTTTTTGCAGATAAAACTAATAAGGGTCGGCCACATCATCAATCTTTTTCAATATTTTCTATAATGGCGGATATGCCTTGGCCAACGCCTACACACATCGTCGCAAGACCATAGCGTACTTTCCGCTTTTTCATTTCGTGGACAAGTGTTGTTAAAATACGCGCCCCACTTGCACCAAGCGGATGGCCAAACGCTATTGCCCCGCCGTTGACATTCACTTTCTCCTGATCCAATTTCAATTGGCGGATGCACTCCAAGGATTGGGAGGCGAATGCTTCATTCAATTCCACTAGCCCGATGTCTTCAATCGTCAAACTAGCCCTCTCCAATGCCTTTTTAGTGGCATGAACCGGACCAAGGCCCATAATGGATGGTTCTAAACCCGCTACCGCCCCTACAACATATTTGGCAAGAGGTTTCAATCCAAGCTCCCGTGCTTTTTCTGCACTCATCAAAAGTAATGCCGAGGCTCCATCATTTACACCTGAAGCATTACCGGCCGTTACTGTGCCGCCTTTAAAGATCGGTTTGAGTTTTTCCAACTTTTCGATGGTCGTGTCAGGACGAGGGTGTTCATCTTTATCGAAAATGACCTCATTCCCTTTACGATCCGTAAATCGAACAGGTACGATTTCATTAATGAAACGCTCATTTTCCACTGCGTTTTTCGCTCTTTGCTGGCTTTGATACGCGAATTGATCTTGGTCCTCCCTTGAAACGGAAAACCGCAGTGCGACGTTTTCAGCCGTTTGAGGCATGGAATCCGTGCCATACATTTCTTTAAGTTTCTCATTCGTGAAACGCCATCCGATCGTTGTATCCTGAAGCTCCATTGAACCCCGCGGAAAATCACTCTCAGGTTTGGCCATGACGTACGGCGCCCTTGTCATGCTTTCAGTACCGCCTGCGATATAAATATCGCCTTCACCTACAGCAATGGAGCGTGCAGCATACATGACGGCATCCAGTCCGGATCCACACAAACGATTTATTGTCGTTCCAGCTACGTTTACCGGAAGACCAGCTAAAAGGGCGGACATCCGGGCCACATCGCGATTATCCTCCCCTGCTTGATTTGCATTCCCGAATATAACATCTTCAATTTGATCTGGCGGCAGCTCTGGATTGCGATCGGTCAGCGCCTTGATTACAATTGCACCGAGGTCATCCGGGCGAACGCTTTTCAAAGCGCCTTTATATCTTCCGATTGGTGTTCTCACAGCATCGATAATCACAACATCCTTCATTTCCTCACCAGCTCGCCATCTTTTGTATAATCGTACACACCTTTACCTGACTTTCTGCCGAGCCTGCCAGCTTTAACATACTGTTCAAGGAGCGGGGCCGGGCGGTATTTCTCACCAAGTTTACTATGTAAATATTTTAAATTATTCAAGCGGGCATCCAATCCCACCAAATCACCTAGCTCAAATGGTCCCATTGGGTAATTCAGCCCTAACTTTATTGCCTTATCGATTTCTTCTGGTGTTCCTAAACCTTCTTGAAGCATATAGAACGCTTCATTACCTACCAAACAGCTGATCCTGCTGGTAACAAACCCAGGGAATTCATTTATGACCACGGTTTCTTTTCCCATTTTTCCGGCTACCTCTTTTATTATGGCTGCCGTTTCATCGCTGGTTTCTAGACCACGTACAATTTCAACGAGTGGCATCTTTTGTACAGGATTGAAAAAATGCATGGCAATCGTTCTTTCGGGACGCTTTCCATAAGAACCAATTTCCGTAGGGCTCATCGTGGAAGTATTGGTTGCAAAGTAACAGTCTTCTTTTGCATGGACTTCAATCGTTTCGAAGACTGCCCTCTTAATTTCCGCCTTTTCCGGAACTGCCTCTATGATCAAGTCGGCATATGCTGCTGATTCTTTCAAATTGGAAGAATAGGAAAATCTGCTTTTTGCGGCTGCCGCTTCTTCCTGGGTGATTTTTTGGTAACGCACACCCTTCTCAAAAATGGCATCGATCTCTTTTCTTGCACTTTCCAAAGCATCCTGATTCACATCCACCAGTACTACATTAAAGCCGCCTGTGGCTCCTACATAAGCTATCCCCCTGCCCATGACACCAGATCCGACAATCACTAAATTTCTAATCATTCTTTCATTCCTCCTTCAAAAATAAATAGGGGCTGGCTACGATGAACCAGATCAGCATTCATCCATACCTGAATTACTTTTCCGACATACCGTTCAGCCAGCCGCCTATTTTATGTTTTATTAAATTCCAAAGGGATTTAAGGGACGGCTTCCATGATAGGAAATGATGCTTTTCGTTTCTGTATAAAGATCAAGTGTCTCAATACAAAGTTCCCGGCCGAACCCTGACTGTTTATACCCTCCGAAAGGTGTTCCAGGAAATGCGGAGAATGGGCAATTCACCATGACGATTCCCGCTTCTATTTGATTGGCCACTCTAGTCGCACGCCCGCCATCTTTTGTCCATAGAGCTGAACCTAAACCGAATTCCGTATCATTTGCGAGTCTCACAGCTTCTTTTTCATCTTTGAATTTCATTATGACAACAACCGGTCCGAATATTTCCTCTTTCACTACATCCATTTCATGATTGACATTCGCTATCACCGTCGGCTCATACCAATAACCGTTTTCGAAACCTTCAATTACCGCTGGCTTTCCTCCTGTCAGGATTTTCGCTCCGTCAGTAATGGCAGATTGTACATAATTGTCGATTACATCCAATTGCCCTTGATCTATGACTGCACCGACGTGTGTTTCTTTGTCGAGAGGATTGCCCAATTTCAATTTTTTCGTTTTTTCTACGAATCTGGCAACGAACTCATCATATATGTCTTCGTGAACGTATAAACGGGATCTAGCTTCGCAAGACTGTCCAGTATTGTAGAAAATGCCATATAATGATCCATCGATAGCTGCTTCAAGATCCGCATCCTCGAAGACAATATTAGGTGACTTACCGCCAAGCTCCAATGTCACCCTTTTTAATGTCTGTGATGCTTTGCCCATGAGATCCCTGCCAATTGGCGTAGAGCCCGTGAAGGCCACCTTATTCACTTTCGGATGCTCGACAAGATAATTCCCTACGTCCGATCCAGGACCTGGAATGATATTGACCACGCCTGAAGGAACACCGGCTTCTAAACAGATTTCCCCTAATACAATGGCAGTCAGCGGCGTTAACGAAGCTGGCTTGACAATGACTGAACAGCCAACTGCGATTGCAGGTGCAATTTTCCACGCTGCCATCATCATAGGGTAATTCCAAGGGATGATTTGAGCACAAACACCTACTGGCTCTTTTTCCGTATAGTTATGGAATTGACCAGGAACATTATTGACAGATCCGCGGTGTGCAACTAAAGCGCCTGCATAAAACTCGAAATCTTCAATTGCCTGCATGACTTGACCTTGCGCTGCAGAAATGGATTTGCCGCTGTTCAGGACTTCCAATTCAACCAATTCATTGAAGCGTGAACGCATGATTGCAGCAATCTTGTTCAATACACGAGACCGTTTATTGATCGGAGTTTTCTTCCATTTACCATTATCAAATGCTTCACGAGCAGCTTGAACAGCTCTTTCTGCATCTTCCTTAGTGGCTTTTGCAACCTTGGCAATGATTTCACCAGTCGCAGGATTGTACGCATCAATAGTGGATCCATTAGAGCTTTCCACTCTTTCTCCATTAATGATCAGGTGGTAATAATCACGTTTCGTTTCCGCTTTTTCAAATGCTGACTCTTGAACTTTAACCATGTAATCCCACTCCCTTTTTTATATTACTTGCCTATGAATTGAGCTTTCCTTTTTTCCGTGAATGCTGCCACACCTTCTGCATAATCCTTCGTTAAGCCAGCAATTCGCTGACCCTCAGCTTCTTCTTTTAAGTATTCTTCCAATGAAAGGTGATAGGACGCTTCTAAGTATCTTTTGATTAAACCGATTGCTTTCGTTGGTTTGTTTGCGATATTCTCTGCAAAGGCTTTCAATTGCTCGTTCCATTCCTCCACTTCGATCACTTTTGTAGCGAGCCCGATATTTTTCGCCTCGGCTGCAGGAACCTTTTCCCCCAATAATGATAATTCCAAGGCCTTCGCATGACCAACGATCCGCGAAAGGTAATACAAATTTCCCGAATCAGGTATCAACCCGATATTGACAAAAGCATTTAAAAAACTTGCTTTTTCAGAAACAAGCCGGAAATCGCATGCCAGCGCTAGGCTGAAACCAGCCCCTGCAGCCACTCCATTGACTGCTGCAATGATCGGTTTTTCACAGTTTGCTATTTGCTGCATCATGGGACCGTAATTTTCACGCAGCAATTGACCTAAATTCATGCTATCATCCAAATCCGATAAATCTTGTCCCGAACAAAAGGCCCTGCCTTCCCCTGTGATGATAATGGCCCGCACTTCATCGGACCCCGCAGATGTTTTGATCGCCTTTTGTATTTCTTTATTCATTTGGGACGTAAAGGCATTAAGTTTATCAGGACGGTTCAAAGTAAGCCAAGCCACTCCGTTTTCAACCCTATAAGTGATCGTTTCGTACATAGAGCACTCCTTATCCGCCTGTGAATTTAGGCTTTCTTTTTTCAACAAATGCTTTCATTCCTTCTTTTTGGTCCTCTGATGCAAAAAGAATATAGAAGTTCTTCCGTTCAAATTGCATGCCCTCATATAAGGAAAGATCAACGGCTTTATTGACGGATTCTTTAATCAACCTTACAGCCAACGGAGGTTGCTTTGCTATCTTTCTAGCAAAATCAACCGATTCTTCCATTAGCAATTCAGGAGCAACGATTTTATTGATGAAACCATATTGCAGAGCTGTCTTAGCATTGATCCTTTCAGCCGTCAATATCCATTCGAGTGCCTTCATTTTGCCTACCAATTTCGTCAGCCTCTGCGTTCCGCCTGCACCAGGCATGACTCCTAGAGTCACTTCCGGAAAGGAAAACTGGGTGTCGCTGGCGGCAATCAAAAAATCGCAGGATAAAGCAAGTTCAAAACCACCACCGAATACAAAACTTTTCACCGCACCAATCACAGGCTTCTTAACTAAGCTTATTCGATCCCAATCGGCAAATTGGTTCGTTAACTCCAGATTGATTGGATTGTCGTTAACCATTTCGTCAATATCAGCTCCAGCAGAAAATGCTTTACCATTGCCCGATAGCAAGATCACCTTCACTTGTGGGTCCCGGTCGAATTCTTCCATGGTTGAAACTATTTCCCTAACCATTTTCCTGTTAAGGGCATTCAGTTGCTTCGGCCTATTTAAAGAGATATAACCAACGCCGGCCTCGATTGACGTTTCAATGAATTGAAGCGCATTCATTTTATTTCTTCGCCGATCATCATCGTTACAAGTTTCCCCGCAAAGCCCATTAGGTCTTTCCCTGATGCTTTTCCTTCCGGGGAACGCATTCCTTGTTGCAGTGCATCATGGTCTGCATAATACATTTCACATAGAATGTAATACTCAGAGTCTTTGCCCATCGGTGTCCCGACTATTTTAGTGACCTCCATTTTTTGAAGACCAGGAATTTTTTCCGTTATCGGACCATGTACATTGAAGTAGTGCTCATCGAATTCTTCCTTATTTTCAGGTTGTTTATATAGGGCGATTAGTTTTACCATTTTAGAAAACCTCCATTTTATTAGATCATTTTTATCATCGGTTTCATCGCTTCGAACGGATTTTTACACGATTTGCAATATAAAATGCTGCGGCAAGCCGTTGGGCCGAAGATATTTTCCATCGTGACATATGTTGATTCACAATACGGGCAATCCACATGCCATGATCCATCACTTTTCATTTGTCGAGGAGGAGGGGAGATTCCGAAAACCTTCAATCCAGCTTTCCCCTTTTCCGTAATTCGATCGGATGTCCAGGAAGGGGAACGTAAAAATTCCACACTTACATTTTTTATGGCAGACAGCTGTCGAAGGGCTGTTTCCACATTTTTTTGAATGATCGACAATGCCGGGCACCCAAGAAAAGTTGGCAGCATTTTTACCGAAACGTCATGGCCCGAAACCGTCACGTCTTCAACCATCCCTAAATCCAGAATACTTACTGTATCGATTTCGGGATCTTTAACGTCTTCCAGGAGCTTATATATTTCTTCTGTGTTTAACTGTACGGTCGACATTGGTACCCCTCCCCTTTCTATTGATTCACCATGAAGCTGCTTTATCGGCTGCGTACACTTCACTTAACGTTTCTAGCGCCATTTCCAAATCTTCCGTATGCTGGCCATTACGACCATCACCACTTGCCATGCCTATTTCAATAGTTGTTGCCAAGCCAACACTTTCAAAAATTGGGGTGATAGCCTCGATCCATTTTTTCTGCAAGTCAGCTTCGCCCTCTATCAAGCCGAGCTCAACCATTTCCTCTCCATATTGTCCCAGTGAAAATACGCCAGCAAAATCCGGCATTGTTTTCCCTATCGCCGCTTCCATTCTTGAAATCGCTTCCAAATGACCAGATCCCAGCAATTGGACGAACCATGTTTTCCAGTGCATCAAATGATAGTAAAGTTCCATTTGTACCTTTTGTGCCACTTCAGCAAGCGGTTCATATGAACATGAATGAAGGGATTGAACCTTAATCGCTTTGGCTTGGGTATAAAAATAATTCCGCACTACCGCAAACGCCCAATCATAATCGGGGTCTTTCATATAGTAACCAGGACCATTGACCAATTCGAGAATGATCGCATTGCGCCGTTCCTTGGCGGGACGGTCGTGAGCAAGCTTATCAGCATCGCCTTCACCGAGTTCATCCAGTAACTTATAATATATGGCTGCATGCCCCATCGTGTCTTGAGATATCGAAGCAGATGCAACATCTTCTTCGATATGCGGTGCGAGTCCAAGCCATTCTGCACCACGGTATGAATGGATGAAGTCATCGTCCGCCAGTTGAAGCAGCAATTCCTTGATTGCGATGTTCTTCAATGATTCATTCTTCATTTTTCACACCTCCAGCCCAAGACATTATCTCTTTTTCATCGAGCATACCCTGCTCATACTTCCGCCATTTTTTCTTTAAATACCCGTACCCTTTTGTGGTCCTGTAATCTTTATTATCAATACGTTGAAGCGTTTTCTTTTCCTCGACCGTCATTTTCCTTATATTCTGTCTTTTGACGACCCAGATATCATCAACCGCTTCACGTCTCATGAAGTTTTCTTGTGCCATCATGATGGCAATATCCTCATTAGGGGCCAGCAGGCTGAAGTGGTATTGAACGGGTGATGATTGCGTTTTACGGCTAAATACTTCAAATTCTTCAAAGTAACTTCCTTGTCTAGTTTCCATATCGTCCTTCCCCCTCCCTTAGATGACCTTTGGCGCCAAAGCCTCACGTACCCATTTATTATTTTCATAAGAAATTCTTCGAAGACTTAAGCGATCCTGCGAACGGGGACCTTCATTCCTTGCGAACACCTTCAATTTTCCCCAATCGGGTTGTTGGTAAATCCAAGTTTCAGACTCTTTGTCAAACCTAAGCGTTTTATCGGGAATGCTGAAGCCGAGTGAAAGGATCCGCTTCACATATTTAGAAAAAAAGGCTTGTCGAAGTTCTTCGTTCGTACTGGTTCTGATTCTGTACTTAATCGTTATATCCTGTTTGGATGTGCCCACTTCATTCTTACTGGGAGGTCCAAAGAAAAGTAATAAAGATTCCCACCAATAATTGATGGAGTCCTGAACCAATTTCCTTTGTTCTTCCGTCCCTTCAGCCAAAGCCATGATTATCGCTTCACCATGCTGGGCGTGAAAGACTTCTTCCGCACAAATCCTCTGTAATGCTCGGGCATAAGGTCCGTATGAGGCGCCAAGCATGTTTGTCTGGGAAATTATAGCTGCACCATCAACCAGCCAGCCAATCAATCCAGCATCGCCCCAGGATTTGGCTTCCATATGGAAAACATTATGAAACTTTAAATCTCCATTAAACAAATCTTGCATTAGGTCATCTCGTTTTTTACTGTACGGCTTTAACAAATCCTCGGCGACTCGAAGCAATAATTGCCCATGCCCCATTTCATCCTGGACCTTTGCCATGATTCCAAGTTTTCTATTTAAAGTCGGGGCTTTAGGTACCCATTCCTTTTCTGGAAGCGCCCCCATGATCTCACTGATTCCATGCATCGATATTAACTTGATTAAAGTGCCCCGGTATTCTTCCGGCATCCAATCATCCGCTTCTATCTTTTCTCCTGCTTCGATTCTGGCAATGAATTGATTTAGCTTTTCTTCTCCTGCCATATCATTTAAAAGAACGTTCATCCAAATCACCTCTTTTTATAATATAACGTTTATATAACGTTATTATATTTTACTGTTATATTTAATGCAAGACTATTCTGTCTTTTTTCAAAATAAAAGGAAACTAACAAGGGATTTCACGATTCTTTTAATCAACTAAAACTTTAAAGGGCGAAGTTTCCACTTTAATTGAATCTGTCGGACAGCCTTCCACTGCATCATCCAGATCATCAAATAATTCTTCCGCGACCTCTGCACTCCCTTCATTTTCATCCAGGATGACAAATGCCACTCCCTCATCATTGTAATCAAAGATTTCCGGTGCAGCGGCACCGCATGCACCGCAAGCAATGCAAGTTTCTTGATCCACAACTGTATATTTAGCCAAGATGCCCTCCTCCTTCTCTATTTCATGATTGGTTCATCTTCTCTTTCATTAAGAGATAAACCCATAGTTAACCAAGACTGCATCCACTTTATGTATCGCGATTTAACCGCTCGATCGATTTCCTTCAGCTCCGCATATTTCAACCGGTACATAAGCAGGCAAATACTGAACGACAGAATCGTACTGTTTCCACGCTATGTTCATGAGCACGGAATTTATAAACTTATGACTTCATCCTTCCGCTTATCAACGACACGAATGGCTTTTCCTTCTGAACGAGGAATGCTTTTTGGGATATTGACAACAATATCCATCGTGACAAGACATGCGGATTTCAAATGATGCTGTATCGTTTTCCTTAATATCTCTACATTTCCATGCGTTAAGTCTTCTTCAATCTCCCTGTAGAAACCGCTTTCAATTTCAATGTGCAGTTCAACACCGTCCATTTTTCCCTTCTTAACGAGATGAATCTGATAATGTGGCACAATTCCGTCCATTTGTAATAACACACGCTCTATTTCAGATGGAAATACATTCACTCCCCTGACTATGATCATATCATCCGTTCTGCCTTTAACACGGGACATTCTAGTTGTGGTACGCCCGCATTTACACGGTTCATGGGTAATTGAGGCGATATCACCTGTACGATAACGAATGATTGGCAGCGCTTCCTTTGTAAGGCTGGTAAAGACAAGTTCCCCATCTTCGCCATCCTCAACTGGTTCAAGCGTGTCCGGGTTAATGACCTCGACAAGAAAATGGTCTTCTGCGATATGCAGTCCATCCTGTGCTTCATGGCATTCTATCGCAACTCCTGGCCCCATGATTTCACTTAGTCCGTAAATATCGATGGCTTTCAATTTCAGTTTCCTTTCAAGTGTTGCCCTCATTGCCTCTGACCATGGCTCTGCTCCGAAAATCCCATACTCCAGCCCATTATCAGCAGGATCAATTCCCATCTCTTCCATCTTTTCAGCGATATTCAAAATATAAGTAGGGGTTCCACAAATGCCGCGCGGTTTAAAATCATTGATGATCGTAATCTGCCGATCGGTATTCCCTCCTGAAATTGGCACTGTCGCAACTCCTAGCTTTTCTGCACCGCAATGCAAACCCAGGCCCCCTGTAAACAGACCATATCCATATGCGTTATGGAAAATATCTGACTTGCGACCTCCTGCAGCTACAATTCCACGTGCGACGATCGTTGCCCAGTTTTCCAAATCATTTTTCGTATATCCGACAATTGTAGGCTTTCCGCTTGTTCCGGATGAACCATGAATACGCGTTACATCCTCCATTGGAACGGCGAATAAACCGAATGGATACTGATCACGAAGTGTTTGTTTTTTTGTAAATGGAAGCTTTATCACATCGTTTAGAGTTTGAATATCTTCTGGTTCCAGGCCCATCTCTATAAACTTTTCTCTGTAATAAGGTACATTTTCATATACATGGCTTACCGTTTTTTTAAGGCGTGCCATTTGTAAATTTTCCATTTCAGCACGCGTAGCCGTTTCAACTTCCGGATTGTACATTGTTTCAGTCCCCCTCAATTTTACTATTGTCCCCTCAAACATACATAACGGTAAAGAAACGGATATTAAATTATTGTTATGATTTATTTCAAGATTAATACGTCATTTGTACGTTGTCAACAATGTTTTTTCAATTCAGAAAAATGACCGAATAAACAAAATATCAATTTACTAAATTTTCAGACTATGTTAATTTTAACAATGATATATCACTTTACCAAACAAGCGTTTCAAAAACGTACTACACTAAAAAGGGGGCTTACTATGGAATCACCAGCTAAAACTGGGCATTCACCATCAGGTCATGACAAGGAAAATAAGTATCGTCAATTAATTGAAACGGAAGAATTCAAGTATTTACTTCAAAAGAAAAAAGCTTTCATCGTACCTGTCACTCTCTTCTTTCTTGCTTTTTATTTTGTTCTGCCTATTTTAGCTGCTTATAGCGAATTATTGAAAGGTGAAGCCTTTTTCAATATTACTTGGGCTTGGGTATATGCACTTCTCCAATTCGTTGTCGTATGGTTAGGGGGAATTGTCTATATCAAAAAAGCAGCGAAGTACGACAAGATGGCTAAAAACATCTTGAATAAATATGAGAAGGAGCTTGGCGAATGAGCATTTTATCACTCACGCTTTTTTTGGGCATCATTTTGTTAACGCTTACAATAACCTATTACTCTTCTAAGAAAACGAAAAATGCCAGTGATTTTTATACTGCCGGCGGCGGATTGACAGCATGGCAAAATGGATTGGCCGTAGCCGGTGACTTTATGTCAGCCGCTTCCTTCCTGGGAATTACAGGTGCAATCGCACTGATTGGTTTTGATGGCTTTTACATGAGCATCGGGAACCTTGTTGCCTTTCTTGTCTTATTGTATCTTGTATCGGAACCACTTCGCAATTTAGGTAAGTTTACGCTGGCAGACATGATTTCAGCACGCTACAAATCAAAAAAAGTGCGAGGGATAGCTGCGGCTAACACACTTGTCATTTCAATCTTTTACATGATTGCACAACTTGTTGGTGCAGGAGGATTAATTAAACTGCTGCTCGGCATCGATTATTGGCTATCCGTTCTTCTTGTCGGTGTACTGATGACGATTTATGTAATTTTCGGCGGGATGAGAGCGACAAGCTGGGTGCAGATCACCAAAGCTGTTCTTTTACTAGGAGGTTCCGCTGTGTTGACGTTCATCGTATTTTCCCGTTTTAATTTCAACATTTCAGAGATGTTCCATCATGTCCAAACTGCAACACCGCTCGGAAAGGATTTTTTGAATCCCGGAAATAAATACACCGATGGACTTGACATGATTTCATTTAATATGTCGCTTGTCCTTGGCGCGGCGGGCCTTCCGCATTTACTCGTCCGCTTCTTTACAGTAAAGGACGCAGCTACCGCAAGGAAATCCGTCGTATATTCCACATGGTTTATAGGGATATTTTTCATCATGACGATTTTCCTTGGGTTCGGCGCTGCATCTTTCGTCGGTTTTGAGCGGATCGTCGAAGCAAACTCGGCTGGAAACATGGCCGCACCCCTTCTTGCATTAACCATGGGCGGTGAATTTTTATTCGCATTCGTTTCTGCTGTGGCATTTGCCACGATTTTAGCGGTTGTATCCGGTCTTGTTTTAACGTCGGCATCCGCTTTTGCACATGATATATACGGTGAAATCATCAAGGAAGGAAATATTACCGAAAAACAGCAAATACTCGTTGCCCGAATGGCTTCGGTCGGCGTAGCGGTCATTTCGATTTTACTTGCTTTATTTGCTCAATCAATGAATGTCGCTTTTCTTTCAGTCCTTGCGCTTGGAATTGCTGCGAGTGCCAATTTACCGATCATCCTTTGCACAATATACTGGAAACGCTTCAACGCAACCGGAGCGATCACAGGAATGTTATTCGGGTTACTCAGCTCCATCATACTGGTCATGCTCAGTCCTAATGTATGGAATCCGGAACCTGGAATAGGTATTTTCACAGGCAATCCCCTCTTCACGATGAGCAACCCGACCATTTTCACCGTACCGCTCGGCTTCATTGGAGCCTATTTAGGTACTATCTTGTCAAAGGCAAAAGATGAAGAAAACAGTTTTCCTGAAGTACTGTTCAAATCTAACACCGGATATGGGATAAGTTCAGCAAAAGACCATTAAAGAAGGGGGATTTCCATGACCACACATTTAGATCAGGATATTCACGAATTGCATTACGACCAAATCAAACAAGTACTGGTAGACGAACCATATGCGTCTTTTCTCGGGATGAGGTTGACGAAACTTGGTCCCGGCACAGCGGAAGCAGAATTGATTCCAAGTGACCACATGCTAAATGCACACGGAACAGTTCACGGTGCCATTATTTTTTCGCTTGCTGATTACGTGTTCGCAGCAGCCAGCAATTCATATGGCAAAATAGCGGTTGGCGTTTCAAACAACATAAACTTCTTATCAGCTGGCAAACGGGGTGAGCCATTAACCGCTAGAGCGAAAGAGATAAAGAAAAACCATAAACTTGCATGGTATAAAATAGATGTGTTAAATGAAAGGGAATTGATTGCAACCATGGAAGCGATGGTATTCAGGAAAAATCAATATTTCGTCGACCAAGTTGAATAAGTAACGTTTTAACCGGACAAGCAATCCACTTGCCCGGTTTCTTTTCCCTTTGTTTTTGCCCATGATACATACGCAAAGCTGATAAAAAGGGGGATTCCCGATTTGGAATCCCCCCTTTTTATGAATTAAATCGCCCCGAACCTTATTTGCAAAGTCCTCTTCCTAGTTATTGACCGCGATACAGGAATCTATCACTTTTAACCACTCCCCACGCTCCCTTTCACTTATTACATCAGTCTGATAAACTATTTTCCCTCTATTAATGGTAGCCGTGATTTGGCAAGGAAAGGTATGGCCCATATAAACGCTTTGCTTATGTTTCGCGAAAAAATTCGTTTCCGAAGCTTCATGCGTACCATTAAGGGAAACGATAGCAAGGTCTGCATCCTTCCCTTCCTTAATTTGTCCTTTTCTAGAAGAGAGACCGAATCTTTCAGCCGGGGCTGAAGCAGTCCACTTAGCGACTTTATGAAGCGGGATACCGTGTAAAACAGCCAATTCTATCATCGACATCAGTGAAAATTGCCCCCCGCTTATTCCGCCCCACGCTTCAAAAATATTATGTATGGCAGGATCTTTCAGCTCATATGGGCATGGTGAGTGGTCGGAAGAAATCATATCGAATTTCCCTTCCATTAAACAGGTAATCAATCTTTCTTGTTCTTCTCTTTCCCTTAGTGGGGGAGCACATTTTGCAACCGCGCCTTTTTCCATTAAATCATCCTGATTGAATAATAAATAATGCGGACACGTCTCAACCGTCACATCCAGCCCCTTTTGTTTGGCCGATTCAATTTTTTCGATGGCCAAGACACTGCTAATATGGACAAAGTGCAGCGGACACCCTGTTAACTCTGCATATGTAATGGCACGTCCCACAGCCTCTGCTTCCGCTTGCACAGGTCTTGTAGCTGCATAATCATTCGCACTGAATAATCCATTCTTCTCTTTTTCCTGCTTAAACCACTGAGTGATCGGATCACTTTCCGCATGAAGGGCCAAGACCTTGCCCATTTCTGCAATTTTCTTCATTCCGTTTAAAAGGGTAAAATCATCCGCTCGTTCAAACTCCTCATTTCCCGTCGCTGAGAGAAAAGCTTTAAATCCAATGACTCCGGATTTGGCGAGATCCTCTAAATCATCGATATTTCCCGGGACCAGTCCTCCCCATAATCCAAAGTCTATAACCGACTTCATCTCACCGATCTTGCCCTTTTCAAGGAGAGCCTTTCGATCGATGGTTGAAGGGATTCCATTCAATGGCATATCGAAATATGTGGTGCAACCTCCCGCTGCCATCATTTGCGATCCTGTTTCAAAGCCTTCCCAATGAGCGCGGCCAGGTTCGCTAAAATGTACATGGACATCAATCATACCAGGAAAGATATGCTGGCCACCTGCTTCATACTCTACATTCGCTTTACCATCCAGACGTTCCCCAATCTTAACAATCACCCCATCTTGGATGGCAAGATCAGCTTTCTTCACTTCATCAGGAAAAACTACATATCCATTGCGGATAATCAGATCATATATTGACATACGGACCACTCCCCAAAAATAGTTTTTTAATCAAAAAGATCCCTTTGGTGCTACCACTTTCTCCGTCTTTCCCATATACACATCCAGTGCAGCCTGCAAAGCCTCTCCCCGATTAACTTGGAATCCCTGGCGCAAAAGGACAGCTTCCAAGGAGGCCAATACAAAGAGGATGTTTTCTTTCCTACAACTGAATCCCATTGTCCCAATTCTCCAGATTTTCCCGTGAAGTGGACCAAACGAGGACGCAATCTCGATACCGAATTCATTCAACAGCATCGCTCTTACAGCTTCACCGTCGATTCCTTTTGGAATTTCGATGCAAGTTACACACGGAAGTTTGTTTTTCCCGTCCCCGAATAACGTTAGTCCCATCGCCTTGATCCCTTCAACGAGAGCAGCTTCGTGGAGTTCATGACGGGCAAAGCGCGTTTCCAGACCTTCTTCAAGCACCAGGCGCAATCCTTCACGTAACGCATAAATCATGGAAGTCGCTTCTGTATGGTGATTCAAGCGGCGCGGTCCCCAATAATCCTGCAGCATGCTTAAATCGAAATAATTACTGGTGATCGGACGGCGGGTCGAAACCTTTTGGTTGTCTTCATCCGTCGCAATACCACGTTCCACTTTTTTGCGGGACTGGATGATTTCTTCTATTCGCTCATTATACGTAATCGGTGCCATACCTGAAGGAACGGACAAGCATTTTTGTGTCCCTCCTATCAATCCATCAATACACCATTCATCCACCTTAACATCGGTGCCCCCGATGGAGGCAACCGCATCCACCACAAGCAGGACACCCAATTCACGGCAGGCCAACCCGATTTCCTTCAAAGGCTGCATACAACCAGTGGAAGTTTCCCCATGGACGATTGCTGTTATTTTAGGGGAGACTTTCTTGATTTCCGCGATGACAGCTTGCGGTTCGAACACCTCTCCCCAAGGACATTCTATCGTATGGACTTCAGCTCCGTATCGCTCACAAATTTCCACCAACAAATGCCCGAACCTTCCGAATATGGGAACCAGAACCTTATCTCCCGGCTCAATGATGCTGCATAGAATCGCTTCATTACCCGATCTTGAGGTGCCATCTATCGGGAACGCCCATTTATTTTTCGTTTGAAAAACCAAACGCAGCATTTCCATCACTTCATTCATGATAGTAGTGAATGCAGGATCGAATTGCCCTAATATCGGTGTGCTCATCGCTCTTAAAACACGCGGGTCCACTTCGACCGGGCCTGGTGTCATAATCGTTCTCATCGGTGCATTCAATTCTGAATATGCCATTTTACCCAACTCCTTTAATAGGCTAATTTATATAGTATTTCACTTAAAACATCGATTCCCTTTTCCATATCCCCAACACTCGTAAATTCCTTAGGAGAATGGCTGATCCCACCCTCGCTCGGAACGAACAGCAGGCAAGTCGGACAAAACGAACCGAACACCTGTGCATCATGCCCGGCTCCGCTGACCATATCTTGGTAAGGTATATTTTTATCTCCAGCTATCTTTCGGACAAGGCGATTCATTTCCCGATCCATCGCAACAGGTTTGACATCCATCCATTGTGAAACCTCCAGCTTCATTTCAGCTTCTTTTGCCAAGGAATCGAAAGTCGAAAAGATTTCCTTACAAAACCCTTCAAGAACAACTTCCTCGTGGTGCCTGATATCGAGACTGAACTCCACTTCACCAGCAATGACATTCGGAACATTAGGTTTAACATCCATTCTGCCAACCGTCGCAACTAAATCCGGGTCCATACCCTTAGCTTTTTTCGTTAAAAAAGAGATGAATTCCGAAGCAAGACCTACTGCATCCTTCCTATATGACATGGGAGTGGTGCCCGCATGATTACTCTCACCAGTGATTTTTACCGTATAACGGCGCTGCCCGACAATATGGCTGACGACCCCAATTGTATTCTCATTCTTTTCAAGCACCATTCCCTGTTCTATATGAATTTCGACGAACCGGTCAATATCATCTCGGACCGGGGTTATATAGGCTTCAGGTTCAAACCCTGATTTTTTCATGGCTTCCAAAAAAGGAATTCCTTCTGTATCTTTTAAATCCCTGACATGCTCAAGATCATAGACTCCTTTAATATTCCTCGAACCCCAAAACGTTAAAGGAAATCTGCTTCCTTCCTCCTCACAAAAGGAAACGACTTCAATCGTCTTTCGCGGAGCCCCATAGGCTTTATACAACCTCTTAACTGCGAGGAAACTGGCGATGACCCCATATGCGCCGTCATATTTCCCTCCATCCTTGACCGTGTCTATATGAGAACCGGTCAGAATGGTTCCACCGGAGGGGTCTGTTCCCTCAAGCCTACCAAACAAGTTGCCTACACTATCAAAATATGTAATAAGGTTTTCTTTTTTCATCTCAGCCTTCATTGCTTGCTGAGCGCTCATCCATTCCTTGGAATATAATAACCGGGTCACCCCATTACTCTCCGTTGCCCCGAAAGATGCTAACCATTCAATCATCGACGCAACATCATCCTTTTCATCTATGAATTTTTCGATTTGAATGCCCATCACATCGCTTCCCTTCTCAATATCCATTCATGTTATGAATATTCACAAATTTATGTTATCTATTATTTTACTTGCTTTCGTATCTAACTTCATTGACAATTCTGTTAGTATTTCGGGGTTTTTTTGTGCAAAATAACCAACTGAAAGCAAACCAATAAAAGAAGAGAGTGCCCATTTAACAGGGACACCCTCTTTTTCTCAACTTGTATAATTCGAACCTAAGCCCAATTCCCTCAATAGCTGACGATAAGCGATCGACGTCTTATCTGCCGCGATATGTGCTTCCGCTTGCAAATCGAGAGGCAGCTCCTCCGGCTTTTGATTTTCCACCATTACCTTATCTTCATTGAAAATCTGCAAGTTGAATTCATAGGTATCTTCAATCGGGGCATCTAAATCAAAGTTACGGGCCATCGGCGAAAACATTCTTGTCTTTCGTGCAGAAACTGGACTGGCACAGTTCAGGATATGAAGTTTTCCATCCTCCGGGAAATGGACAGTAAGCCTGGCCGCAAGCGGCGGATAGATATCAAAAACACGCAGCCACTCAAAGTTGGCAGGTTCTAAATGCCGCATACCTTTTCCATAATTACTGACGGAACTTAAGTATTCCACATGCAGGCCATACTCCGTTTTTTCCACCTTATAACTAGGAACGATAGGATTGTTGCGATCAGCGAAGCTTTCCGAATGAACCCAAGCAAAGTGGGACACATCCAAAAAACCTTCCATCTGCCGACCAGCTGAACCGTTAATGTCTATGGATGGCGGCAGGATGTTCAAATATTCCTCATCATCCCAGGCCGGTAACTTCGGAATATCCTCTTTGTCGCTCGCAATCGATGTCCAAATCAAACCGTAGCGTTCTACTGTGAGATAAATATTAATGCAAAGACGCGGGGATATTTTAGCATTGGGATGAGCAGGTATTCCAGTACAATTCCCTTCCGGGCCATATCTAAAACCGTGATAAGGGCATACGATATCATCACCTTCCACCCACCCCATGCTTAATGGCACACCGCGATGCAGACAAAGGTCCCTTGCAACGATAATCTTCCCATTGGCCCGATAAAGGACAAGGTGTACATCCAGAAGTTTAATGCCTATCGGTTTTTCCGATACTTCCTCGACTGCAGCCACAGGAAACCAATATTGCGATAATACATCCCAGTCCTCTTTGCTGAATGTGCAATCTTTTGGAAACGGCGTTACTCTTTTTTTCTTACTTGAAGCAACTGTGCCCTCGCTCATTTTATCGTCTCCCTTATCCTCACGTTAATTTTTTATAAATATTAACAAAATTCAGATAATATGTCACCAACAATGTTATAAAACCTAACATAAAAACACTTTTTTATTTATCCTGATAATCCAAACATTGAAATTTGTAGGATATGCCAAAGGGTTTGTATGATATGATAATGAAAATCCACAAAACACTCTATTAAACGGAGGGATTCAGATAAATATCAGTAACACGCACTATTAAAACGGATCCAATTCCCCTGTATGTATAAAATCACACTCAATACTCTAATTTTCCAAAATGAGGTGTTTCAGATGAAGGTAAGCGAGCTTTTAACTTTGCCAGCATTAGCCGGCATGCATTTAATTGCCGGAGGAACAGGGATCGAACGGGAAGTCCGCACAGTCAATATGATGGACGCTCCAGATATCATCAACTTTTTAAAACCAAATGAATTCCTTGTAACCACGGCTTATCACATAAAGGACAAACCACAACTCTTGTCCTCACTCGTCGAAGCGATGGCAAATCAAGGCTGTGCAGTCCTAGGGATAAAGACAAGGAGGTACCTCAAAGAAATACCCGAGGACGCACTGGTTCTTGCCAATGATTTATCCTTTCCAATCATTGAACTCCCAGCAGAATTGTCACTCGGGGAAATCATTAACCATACATTACGGGGGATTTTGGATCAACGTGCAGCAGAATTGACTTTCGCCATGGAAACACATAAGCAATTCACAAACTTAATCATGCGGGGGAAAGGGATTCAAAAGCTGCTTGATCATTTATCGGATATGATTGGATACCCCATCATATTAGTTGACCAGTACCTAAAACCGATATTCCATACAATCTCAACATCCGGAATTATTCCAATAATCAAAAAAATGAGCGAAGAGGGATTCCGATTCCATAAAACCAAAACTTCATTCTTTTCATTTTCATCCCTTTCCAACAAACAGCCCTATACCGTATTCCCCATCTATATGAATGAAGAAAAATTTGGTTATTTGACGATATCAGGAGAAATCAAGACTAGCGATAACCTTATAACATTGACGATAGAACAGGCAACTAATGTCATTTCTTTCGCCCTGATGAAAGAGCACGCCCTTAAACAGCATGATCGGAATATCCGAAATGATTTCTTCCTTCATTTTCTGGATGGCAGTTTCTCCTCACAGGAGGAAATCATAAACCGGGCAAAAGAGTTTTCCTTACACAATGAACAAACCTATATATGCGCAGTGGGTAAGATCGATGAATCCGACTCGGACATAAGTTACACACAGCTGCAACGAAGGGCTGATTCGATATACGAGTTTTTGGAAGATGAACTTCACCTATCACCTGATCCCATTCACCTCTTTACAAAAGGCAAGAAATGCATTCTTTTATACGAAGTGAATGAGGTCTCTGCAGATGTTCTCCAAACTGTCGAAACCTCGCTAAGATCATTGCAAAGGATAACAGCCAGTCAGTTCGACTGCACGATTTCTTTCGGAGTGAGCCATATGAGCCCGAGTTTTTTACAGACCAAGAACTCTTACAAAGAAGCGAACGACTCCCTTATCGAAGGAGGTCTTTCGAAAAGGACCGAATACATCCAAATATTCCGGACGAAGGATATTATGGAGTTATTGAGAATCATACCTGAAGAAGACCTAATGAATTTTCACCATTTTGCACTACAGGGGTTTTCAAAGATTTTCACCGAGGAGGAACAAACCTTATTACAGACATTATCCGTCTATCTCGAAACGCATTGCCAAATATCCGAAACTGCCAAAAGATTATTCGTTCATCGGAACACCGTTGTATACAGACTGGAGAAATGCGAAGAGCTACTCGGCAAGAGCTTAAAAGATTCAGAGACCACACTCCAGATACGCCTTGCCCTTCGCATTAAATCCTTACTCCATATATAAAACACAAGTCTCCCTTCACTTTATGCAAGTTGTCTATATCCACAACCAAAAATTGTCTAATCTAACTAATGACAATTTTCTGATTTTTTATTATGATGATATTAATCATAACAAAATCACGTGATATAAAATGACATGACATTAGAGAAGGGAGTTTTTTTATGAATGAAAGAATTAACAAGTCCAAGGCCTTCTCATTAGGTCTTCAGCACGTTCTTGCCATGTATGCTGGTGCCATCTTGGTACCGATCATCGTCGGCGGGGCATTGGGATTCAATTCCCAACAGCTCGCCTACCTTATTGCCATTGATCTATTGACCTGCGGAATCGCTACATTATTGCAATCTTGGAAAAATAAATACTTTGGTATTGGCCTCCCGATAGTTTTGGGAACTTCTTTCGTCGCAGTCACCCCCATGATATCCATCGGCAGTAATTATGGCATTTCCGCTATCTATGGATCAATTATCGCCGCTGGATTATTCATCATTTTTTTCTCCAACATATTTGGTAAACTTCTTAAATTATTCCCGCCTGTCGTGACCGGGACCGTCGTCATCATCATCGGATTATCCTTAGTACCCACCGGCATAAAGAATATGGCTGGCGGTTCCGGCAGCAAAGACTTTGGCTCAGCCGAGAACTTGATGCTTTCTTTAGGGGTCCTCGCTGTTATTCTGATTTTCAATCGCTGCTTCACTGGATTCATTCGATCCATTTCCGTTCTGATCGGCATCATAGCAGGAACGATCGCTTCAACATTTTTTGGAAAAATGGACTTTTCAACTGTTGCCGAGGCTTCTTGGTTCCATATCCCTGCTCCTTTGTACTTTGGTACACCCAGCTTTGAAATAGCACCCATACTTACGATGATGTTGGTTGGCACAGTCATCCTCGTCGAATCCACTGGCGCATTCCTTGCTCTTGGAAAAATAACCGGTAGGGAATTGAGTGAAAAAGATATTGTCAAGGGCTACCGGGCAGAAGGCCTTGCATTCACTTTAGGCGGGATTTTCAATGCCTTTCCTTATAGTACATTCGCCCAGAATGTAGGCCTCGTTCAATTATCCGGTGTGAAAAAAAGAACGATCACCATTGTAGCCGGCTTCATTTTAATCGGGCTTGGACTTGTACCGAAAATCGCAGCACTCGCTACACTGATTCCTACTGCCGTCCTCGGGGGTGCTACCGTCGTAATGTTCGGAATGGTCGTTTCATCAGGAATTAAAATGTTGAATGACGTCGATTTCTCGGATAATGCTAATTTATTGATCATTGCTTGTTCAGTCTCACTCGGACTAGGCGCCACCGTCGTTCCCGAGTTATTCTCAAGTCTGCCGGAAGCAATCCGTATCGTTGTCGGCGATGGAATCATCACAGGAAGCCTGACTGCCATCATCCTGAATGTGATCTTGACTCCGCGAAGGAAAAAGGCAGCAGATAGTACCATTCCTGATACAGATCAGTTAATGGCAAAAAGTATATAAAGAAGGAGCCTTTAGAATGATTACTCTTAAGTCACTAAATGCACTAAGCGAAAAGGAGTTCAAGAAGTTCCTTGGTGATACCTTCGAACATTCACCTTGGATTGCAGAAAAATCGGCAGCCAATAGGCCCTTTTCATCAATAATCAACCTGCATCGATGCATGGTGGACATTGTAAGCAATTCGTCAAAGGAAGAAAAGTTAACGTTAATCAGGAAGCATCCGAACCTTGGGGACAAAGTTAAAATGAGTGAGGATTCGATTAAGGAACAGCATGGCGCCGGTTTAAAGGACCTTACTGTCGATGAATATGAAAATTTCATAACATTGAACCGACAATATATGAAAAAATTCGGCTTTCCATTTATCCTGGCAGTACGCGGCAAAGATAAAAATGACATATATCAATCGATGAAAACAAGGATTCACCATTCCGAAACAGCCGAGTTCGATAAGGCCCTATCTGAAATTTATAAAATTGCCCTATTTCGTTTACAGGATAAAATCAAAATTGAAGGAGAGAATCCAATGAAAAATAAATCAGCCGCACAAACACTCAGCTATGGAAAAGGGAATGTTTTTGCCTATAGGACCTATTCAAATCCTTTAACCGGAATCAAACAAATACCAGAATCCACTTTTTCAGGCAGAGATCATATCATTTTTGGCACCAATGTAAAAGTTTCCGTTGGCGGCTCCTCTTTTCTTCCCTCCTTCACGGAAGGAGACAATTCCATGGTCGTCGCGACAGATTCGATGAAAAACTTCATCCAACAGCATTTAGCAACATTCAAAGGGGCAACATTAGAAGGGTTTGCTTCATATGTATCAGAAGCCTTCCTGAACAAATATCCTCAAATCGATAATGTTAAATTGATTGCCGAAGATATCCCTTTCAAAGCTGTTACAGAAGCGACGGATCTTCAATTGAAACCGAGCGACCTAGTATTCAAAAAGTCCCGCAACGAACGGGCCAATGCGTCCGTCGAAATCATCCGCGGGGAAAACGGCAGCGAAATCGTTCAGCAAAGCAGCTCCATCCTCGACCTTCAATTAATCAAAGTAAGCGGGAACTCTTTTGTCGGTTTTGTCCGTGATGAGTATACAACGCTTCCCGAAGATGGAAATCGTCCGCTTTTCATCTATTTGAATCTCCATTGGGTCTATGAGGATCAAAAGGATGCATTCGGCGTAGATCCCTCTAAATACGTAGCTGCTGAACAGGTAATCGATATTGCCACATCCATTTTCCATGAAATGGAGACTCCTTCAATCCAAAATCTGATTTATGAAATCGGCTGCCGTATTTTAACTAGATTCCCCCAGCTTCTTGAAGTTACATTCGAATCCCAAAACCACACATGGGATACAGTCGTTTCCGAAATCCCGGAATCCAAAGGAAAAGTATATACAGAGCCGCGCCCGCCATATGGCTTTCAAGTCTTCACCGTTAAAAAAGAAAATCTCGAAAACAATACAATCCTGGCTGCTGCTGAAGAAAACATCGGTTAAGGAGTATTTATGCCTGGTATAACAACACATATATTGGATTTAACGCATGGCAAGCCGGCCGAAAACGTGACGATTGAATTATACTTTTCCGAATCATCCACAGCTGACTGGCAGCTGCTCCAGTCAGCTGTCACAAATACAGACGGGAGGCTCGATGCCCCGCTGCTGAACGAAGAAAACACTAAAATGGGAAACTACGAAATCGTTTTTCATATCGGGGATTACTTCCGGAATAAGTCCATCGAGCTTCCTGATCCGCCCTTTTTGGATCAGGTACCCGTCCGTTTCGGACTATCTTCCCCATCCTCTCATTATCATGTGCCACTGCTCGTTTCCCCATGGGGCTATCAAGTTTATCGGGGAAGTTAAAGAAACTGCCGGAGAAGATGACTTCCTTCTCCGGCAGTTTCTTGTTTGATTGATTACATTCAAGATCGACAAAACTAAAAAAAGAATAGGTTATATCTGTTCACCCAAACTATAAATCATGATCGGTTTGAAAAAATAGTATTTTCTTACGTTTAGTAAAAAAAATTCTTTGATTAACCCCCATACGTATTTCAAAAGTCTTTCTATAAAGAAATAGCTCCTGTAAGTAACGCAATAATAATCATGACTAGAGATGTTCCCACAGCCCATTTCAATATAAATTTTTGATGTTTACCAAAATCCACCTTTGCCATCCCAACCAATAAATGAGTCGAAGCAATTAACGGACTCATCGCATGTATCGGTTGCCCAAGTACAGAAGCCCGTGCAATTTCAACTGGATCTACTCCATATGCCGCTGCAGTTTTAGCGATTATCGGCACTACTCCAAAATAATAAGGATCATTTGCCATTACGTATGTTAGAGGAAGACTTGTAATTGCTGTAATGAGCGCAAAAGAAGAACCCAGTTGCTCAGGAATTATGGAAATTAAACTGTTAGCCATTTCATCAACCATGTGTGTTCCCGAGAGAATTCCTGTAAAAACACCCGAGGCAAAGATTAAAGCAACCACTATTACTACACTGTCAGCGTGAGAAGAAAGCACTTTCTTTTGCACTTCCAAATTAGGGTAATTAAATAATAAAGCCAGTGAGAATGCCATGATAAACAATACTGGTAGAGGCAGGACGCCTAGGACAAGAGCAACAATGAGTGAAAGCGTTAACAATAGATTGAACCATATTAATTTTGGCCGCTTTAAATCTATTTCCACCGCCGAGGCATGCTCTTGATTTTCTAGAAAATGCTGTGACAAATCAAGATCAAGAATCCCTAATCTTTTACGTTCTTTTTTGCCCAAAATATATGCTGTGAATAATACCCATAGAAAACCACCTATCATTACTGGTACAAGAGGAAGAAAAACTTCATTGGCGTCAAGTTTCAGTGCACTAATTGCTCTTGCAGTAGGTCCTCCCCATGGAAGAATGTTCATTACCCCAAAGGCCATCATTGATACACATGTTAAGATGAGTGGGTTAATACCTAAACGGATATAAAGAGGTAACATCGCTGAAACTGTTATTATATAGGTTGTCGTACCATCTCCATCTAAAGCAACTAGACTTGAAAGAACTGCTGTTCCGATCACTACTTTCAAAGGATCACCTTTGACTATAGAAAGAATTTTAGATATTAGTGGGTCAAACAATCCAGCTTCAATCATTATTCCAAAATACATGACTGCAAACATTAGCATAATTCCTGTAGGAGCAACACCCATTAATCCTTCTAATACCATAGGACCCAAATCTTTTCCAAATCCTCCGACTATAGCAAAGAATAGTGGAATAATAATCAATGCAATCAAAGCAGACATTCTTCTTGTCACTATAAAAAAGATAAAACACATCATCATTAAAAAGCCCAATAAAGCAATCACCAAATCCCCCCTGATCAGTTGAAATCGCTTACAATCCAATTTAATCTACAATTAATAAAAATACATTATTATAAACATGGGAAATTCAAGACTAAAATAACTTCTCGAATCTCCATTAAAAAATAAATTTCCATATCATAAAAACAGCATTAGAATTAGACTTCTGGTTCTAAACTACCTTCTTCCTTTTTAACCAATTGGCGTATAACAGTTTGCATAATCCCTCCATTATAGTAGTAAAGAATATCTATCGAACTATCAAGTCGAACAATAACTTCAAATTCAAAGGAACTGCTATCTTCACGAATCACTTTTATTTTTATCAATTGACCTGGTTTAATTTTATTGCTCAAACCAACAGTCTCAAAGGTTTCATTTCCAATAATATTAAGTGATGAGGCATTTTGACCTTCTAAAAATTGTAGAGGAAGAACACCCATTCCAACTAAGTTATTCCGATGAATACGCTCAAAACTTTCAGCAATAACTGCTTTTACCCCAAGAAGATATGGTCCTTTTGCAGCCCAGTCACGAGAACTTCCAGTACCGTATTCTTTACCAGCAATAATAAATAATGGTGTACCATTTTCCTGATACTTTAAGGAAGCTTCATGGATGGACATAATTTCATTCGTTTGAAAGTACCTAGTAACGCCTCCCTCAGATCCAGGGACTAATAGATTACGAATTCTTATATTAGCTAATGCAGCTCGATTCATAACCTCATGATTCCCACGACGCGATGGATAAGAGTTGAAATCTTTAATTTTTACTCCTTTCTGTTGTAAATAGATTCCTGAAGAACTATCCGGCTTTATTGCTCCAGAAGGAGATAAATGATCAGTAGTTACTGAATCACCAAGCTTTGCAATTAGACGGGCACCTTTAATTTCCTTAATATCGGCAGGCTGTACTGGAAGATCTTTAAAGAACGGTGGCTCTTGAATGTATGTTGAAGATTGATCCCACTCATATAAATTCCCTTCAGAAATATTAATCGAGTTCCAATTTACATTACCATCGTATACTTTTTTATATCTTTCTCTGAATAATTCAGGTCGAACAGCATTATTTAACAATTCCCCAATTTCTATTGAAGTTGGCCAAATGTCTCGTAAATAAACAGGCTGGTTTGCTTGATTATAACCAATGGGTTGACTTGAGAAATCAATATCAACCGTCCCTGCAAGTGCATATGCAATAACTAATGGAGGTGATGCCAAATAATTTGCTTTAATCTGAGGGTGGACGCGGCCTTCAAAGTTTCTATTACCTGACAGTACACCTGCTACAACTAAATCGTGATCCACAATTGCTTTGCTGACTTCAGGAAGAAGCGGTCCCGAATTACCTATACAAGTTGCACAACCGTACCCTGCTATATGGAAGCCAAGTGTTTCAAGATGACTTAAAAGCCCTGATTCTGCTAAGTAGTCTGTTACAACACGTGATCCTGGTGTCAACGAGGTTTTCACAAAAGCGGGTATCTGCAGCCCCTTTTCCACAGCTTTTTTGGCCACAAGACCTGCCATGATCAATACAGACGGATTTGATGTATTTGTACAGCTTGTAATAGCAGCCAGAACAACTGATCCATTTTTAATTACAGATTTTTCATCAACAACATGCTCAATTTGGACCTCTTTTGTTAAATCAAGTTCATTCAATCCATAGCCACCTTTTTCAATCGGTGAACGGGCAACTTCATTAAAATTTTGTTTCATCTCAGTCAATTCAACTTTATCCTGAGGGCGTTTAGGTCCTGCAAGGCATGGTTTTATCGTAGATAAATTGAGTTCAACTAAATCAGAATAAACGGGTTCAGAGTTATTTTTGTCCATAAACATCCCCTGGGCTTTATAATAAGCCTCAACTAACGCTATTTGCTCTTCACTGCGGCCAATTAACCTCAAATAGTTCAAAGTTTCCTGATCTACAGGAAAAAAGCCCATTGTCGCTCCATACTCTGGTGCCATGTTGGCAACAGTTGCACGGTCAGCTATACTCATTTCCCCTACTCCAGGTCCAAAAAATTCTACGAACTTACCTACAACCCCTTTTTTTCTAAGGAGACTGGTAACTGTTAGTGCAACATCTGTTGCAGTTGCACCTTCCGGGAGTGATCCTGTTAATTTGAGCCCAACTACTTCAGGAATAACAAAATAGACTGGCTGACCTAACATCGCCGCTTCTGCTTCAATTCCTCCAACTCCCCAAGCCACTACACCTAGTCCATTTACCATTGTTGTATGTGAATCTGTTCCTACAAGTGAATCGGGATACACTAATGTTGAACCACATTCCTCCTTTGTGGCTGCCACTGAAGATAGATACTCCATATTAATTTGATGCATAATCCCCGTTGCTGGAGGAACTACAGAAAAATTATTAAAGGAGCCTTGAGCCCACCGGAGAAAACGAAAACGTTCCATGTTTCTCTCAAAATTAAGCTTTTCATTTAGCTGCATCGCATCCTGTCTGCCGAAATAGTCAACAGTTACGGAGTGGTCAACTACAAGATCTACAGGTATTAATGGATTAATATCCGTTACGTTCCCACCGATGCGATTCATTGTTTCACGCATCGCAGCTAAATCAACGATTGCTGGTAATCCAGTTGTATCATGAAGAAGAACACGAGCAGGTTTAAAAGGAACCTCCTGATTTAGTTCTCGTTTGATTGACCAATTTGCTAATGTACTCACATGCCCTTCAGTTACACTTACACCGTCATAATTTCTGATGGCAGCCTCTAATAATACTTTTATTGAGTAAGGTAATTGAGAAATATTCCCTAATCCATTTTCCTCTAATGTTTTAATTCGATAATAACCATATATCTTTTCATTAATGTAAAGCTCTGACCGAACATTAAATCGTTCTTCAATTCCACTAAACAAGTTTCGTTCAACCCCTTTGGTAATGTACTAATTAACTTCATTCTATTTTAAATTTCATTATGCGAATAATATCAATATTTCATAGGTTGATATGAAACTTTTATATATTAAATCATCGGCCATTTTTCAAATTCTACTGTTTATGTTATTGTTCTAGTGTAATTGCATGAATAGTTACACAATTTGAAAATAAAGATTAATTTAAGGGAGTTAAAGCAAATGGATGATCGTGACTGGCTTATATTACATACATTATTTAATGAAAAAAGCATTACAAAAGCTGGACAAAGCCTATTTATTGCCCAACCAACGCTTACAAAACGCCTTAAGCAAATTGAAACAGAATTTGGGGTTAAAATTGTTGATAGGGGAATAAAAGGAGTGCGGTTCACTCCAGAAGGGGAATATTTAGCAAAGCGTGCCGAAGAAATGCTCGATTCTTTCCGTGAAATTAAAGAAGATTTAGAAAATTTTAACCATAGTGTATCTGGAACGTTAAGATTGGGTGTTTCCAATTTTATTAGCAAATATAAGTTACCACTCTTATTAAAGTTGTTTAAAGAACAATTTCCTGATGTTGAGTTTCAAATAGACACAGGCTATAGCAAAGATATTTTCAATTTAGTTTATAATCAAGTTTCTCATGTCGGATTTATCCGCGGAGATTATAGTTGGCCTGATGAAAAGCATTTATTATTTGAAGAAGAGCTTTGTATTGTATCTAGAAATGAAATAAACCTGTCTGATCTTCCCAATCTCCCTAGAATTGACTACCGAACAGATCAACTCTATAAGCAAATCATTGAAAATTGGTGGGCAGAACATTATTCTCAGCCTCCATACATTGCGATGTCAGTTGATCAAGGTGATACTTGTAAGGAAATGGTTTTGAACGGATTGGGCTATGCAATTATGCCTTCTCTTTTTTTAGATGGCATTAAAGATATTCATAAAATTGACTTAAAAGATAAGATAGGAAATAAATTAACCCAAAAAACTTGGATGTTTTATTATAAAGAATCAGTAGATATGAATGTTGTCAGGGCATTTGTAGATTTTGTAAAAACCTTAAATGTATATTCACTTTAAATTTCATAAAAAAACATTTGAAAGGATAGAGTGTTACCTTCTATTCCTTCAAATGTTTACTTTTAAAAAAAGACTATTTATTTGATAAACTCATCCAGATATTTTCTTATTTCTTCTCGATTACCTGAAACTTTCTCTGCTCGCTTATTATCTTTTTCTAATTTTTCTAATGATTGATCTAAAACTTTTTCTTCTAACTGTTTAGGAATTACGACTACTCCATCAATATCACCAACAACAATATCTCCTGGATGTATCGTTGTCCCACCGCAAGAAATGGGGACATTAATTTCACCCATCCCCGCTTTTCCACTTGCAGCAATAGTTGTTCCCTTGCAAAACACTGGATAGTTCAAAGCCTTAATACCCTCAAGGTCGCGAACTACTCCATCTACAATAATCCCATTAATCCCCAATGTTTGAGCCATACCAACAATAAAATCACCTGCTATTGCTCGATACGTATCTCCTTTTGCATCAATAACCAAAACATCACCTTGTTTAGCCTCACGAATTGCTTTTAAGACAACAAGGTTATCACCTACAGGCATTTTTACTGTATAAGCTCTCCCTGCAACTCGATACTCATCTTTAACTGGCTTAATAGTGGGGGATAAGTTATTAAGTCCACTCATAGTATCAGATATACATGTTGTAGGAATTTCAGAAAACCTTTCAATAATACACAATACAAACACACCTCTCTATCAACTTAACATGACTCAATTTCATTATATTAATAAAAGCGATAAATAAATAATTCTAATTTTTCATATCAATCTATTTAAAATTCGAATGGTTAAATGCCTCATCCTATTCATTAGTTTCAAACAACAAGAGAGTTCCCTTACTCAATGTCATATTGCCTTTTTAATGATCGATCGAATTCCTACGTATATTGTAGCTCGAATCAAAAGCACCTACACTGCTCTTTTGTAAGAATATACGTGCAAAATAGCACTTGAAAAAACACAATTATAACTTAATGTGACACAATCCTGTGCCATCCCAAAAAAGAAAATAAACACATGACAAAACCCCACCTGTTCCCATAGCAACTGGTGGGGTTTCTAACTGGCTTCTACATCTACATCAACCGGGAGGTCCATCTTGTGCAATCACGCCCTTTCATTTAAACGGCTAATTTACTGTATTCATCCAACTGGTCTTTGGTTAGATTTTTGATGAAGTGGTCGAAGTTTATCGACTCGATTTCATACCTTTCACAAATCTTTAAATAACTTTCATAGGCTTTATCATGAATGTTCATCATCTTGACTCCTCCTTCTGTTATATAACAATAAATTTAACTTATTAATAATATATAACAACTGTATTTTCCCGTCAATGTATTTTTCTGAAAATTCGGTAATATTTTCATTCTCTTAGTATTTCCCACATTGTTCTTCGCTAACCGTCGTATAAAGAAAAAGCCTCCTTAGCAACAGCTCGATAAAAAGCTAATTAACCCGTTATTTCTATAAAAGCAGGAAAAAGAATGCATGTTTACATAAACGACTTTTCGAAAGCGTAAAAAACCAACTCTCCATATAAAGGAAAATTGGTTTTTTCTTTTCAACTATAGCTTATCTCAAATTTTAAAACCCTCAAAAAAAATTCCAGGTGATTTCAGAAATCCGCTCCCTTTCCACCGACTGTCTGCCAAGCCTCCTCGCCGCAAAGGGTTAACTCAATGATTATCAAATTTACTCCAGTCTGAGAGGTAATCCCACCTGCTATTCCTTTTAATGATTAACTAAACAGCGCTTTGTTTGTTCCCTTTTTTGAAGGGGATGGGGTGGGAAGTATTTCTTTTTGCAATATAGGGTCGTATGTATCGACACGACGGTCTCTAAAGAATTGCAGAACTTTTCTAGTCTCTTCTATTTCTTTTAAATCAACCTCTTGTACAATAATTCCTTCTTCATCATCAAGTGAAGCTAAAATATTCCCTAATGTATCGCTAATGAATGAACCACCGTAAAAATTCATGTCCTTTTCCTGGCCCACTCGATTTGTCGCAGCAACGAATACACCATTAGAAATGCCATGAGCAGAAATTGCCTTTTCCCATGATGACCTTGTTGATAGTTCAGGATGATCTGGCTCTGAACCAATAGCTGAAGGATAGAATAATATCTCTGCACCTTGTAAGCTCAAAATTCGGGCAACTTCTGGAAACCACTCGTCCCAACAAATCCCAACTCCTATTTTTCCATATGCCGTTTCATAGACAGGATACCCAGTATTGCCTGGAACGAAATAATATTTTTCATGATACTGGGGACCATCTGGAATATGGTTTTTTCTTGTTATGCCTAAACATTCTCCATCTGCATCAAACACAGCTGCACTATTAAAATAAATTCCAGCACCTGCTCTTTCGTAAAAGGGAACAATCAAGACAATTGCTAATTCCTTTGCTAATTCACCCATTTCGGCTAATGCACCGCTATCTACATCTTCAGCTAAATCATAATTTTCCACATTAACCGTTTGCGGAAAATATTGCGAAGAAAATAGTTCCTGTAAGCAAACGATTTGTGCACCTTTATTTACTGTTTCTTTTATTTTCCCTATCGTTTTTTGAATATTTTGCTCAATAAATTCTCCACAATGAATTTGAATAAGACCAACTTTTACTTTTGACATTTTCTCACTACCTGACTTTTTTATTTTTTTATCTTATACAGTTGGGACGACCTGGTTTTCATATATTATCTTTCCATCCATAATCGTCATTTTCACTTCTGTTTCAAGAATTTCCTCTGTTGATATGCTAAATAAATTTTTATTTAATACTGCGATATCCGCTATCTTTCCTGCTTCCAATGTGCCTATTTCTTTTTCTCTAAAAGACCCGAATGCAGGTGTAGCCGTGTAGTATTTTAACGCTTGTGCTAATGTAACTCCTTCCGACTCTTGCCACGCCTTCCCGGTTAAATCTTTTCTGGTGATTGCCTGATAAATACCCATCATAGGATTTAGGGGTACTACAGGAAAATCTGTACCAAAGGCAATTTTAGCACCTGTATCTACTATTGTTTTGATAGGATAATAGAGAGGTTGTTGTTTTTCACTGATTCTGGCTGTATATGCAGCACTTTCCATTAATTCGATATGTTTGGGTTGAAAGGATGCGATTACCCCTAATTCCTTAAAACGATGAACATCGTCCGGATGCAATACCTCCACATGTTCAATGACATGTCTGGCATCTCTTTCACCATTTGCGTTTCTTGCTTCTTCAAATGCATCCAATGCTAAGCGGACAGCACCGTTACCAATAGCATGGAAACGAATTTGAAATTTTTCCTTATCTGCCTTTTTTACTAATTGTTTAATTGTTTCTGATGGATAAGTGGTTCCACCTCTTGTTTCTGGACGGTCTTTGTAGTGATCCAATAAAAAAGCGGTATGACTTGTCACAACACCATCTATAAATTGTTTTAATCCAGAAAAGGTAAGCTTGTCTGACTGATAATTTGTTTGTAATTCCTTTGCTGCATCTAAATTCATTTTTAATTCTGGCGAAAAGTGGATTCTAGTTGTAAGTAACCCTGCTCTATCAAATTCCTTAAAAATTTCAAGATCGTCTAATGGGTTTGGTGCAATTTTAGCTCCGTATAAATCATTAACGGATGTGATTCCCAATCTTTTTGTTTCATTGAGAAAACCTTGGAATAGTTTTACACGTTTTTCTTTCGGTAATTTGTATGCATGTTCTGATGCATACCCAATTGCTTGTTCAAATAGAAGGCCTGTCAGTTCACCATTTTCATCTTTTCCAATTTCTCCATAATCAGGATCTGGAGTATCCTTCGATAATTGAATCATTTCTATCGCTTTACTATTGATCCATGCGTAATGCACTTCTGCATTGAATAATAAAACAGGACGATCACTAATGTATTTATCTAGTGTTGTTCTATGTGGCAGCACTTTATTTTTCCAATTGGTATGATCCCAACCGACACCAAATATCCACTCATCATTTGGTCTCGTTTCTGCAAATTCACCAACTATTTTAGCTACCTCTTCTTCAGAAGCAGCATCAAATAATTTGGCACTATCCTTCTGCAAAATGCTTCCCATCATTATGTGCATATGAAAATCATGAAATCCCGGAATAATTAGTTCCTCTTCCAAGTCAAACACTTTTGTTTGATCCCCAATGAATGACAATATCTCTTCTTTAGAACCGATTTTAATAATTTTATTATCTTTAATCGCGATGGTTGCTTTTATTGGCTCATCTAGTAGCCCAGTAAAAACATGTTGACCAGAAAGAACGATGTCCGCCTTAACCATTTTTATCCTCCTTGGTAATCTAGCTTTTATGTTTGCGCATTATCAATAGAAAGCTCCGGTGGCCGTTTACTAAACATTTTCGTATTGGTAAGGTGCATGATGAAACCAATCCCAAACCAACCTAAACCGAGTAAAAGTGCCTTTGAATCAAGACTAGTCCATAACCAAATTGTGAAACTAGTACCAATCAGCGGCATTATAAGGTATCTTATTGTGTTAATTCCGTTTCGCTGTTTCTCTCTAATAAAATAATGAGAAATAACCGCTAGATTAACAAATGTAAATGCAACGAGCGCCCCAAAGTTAATAAAGGATGATGCTGTCACTAAATCAATAAATAAAGCGGATAAAGCAAAAATACCCACTAAGATAATATTGTGTGTTGGAGTTTGAAATTTTGGATGAATATGACCAAATATTTTCTTTGGAAGAACTCCATCTCTCCCCATCGCATACAAAAGTCGCGAAACACTTGCATGAGCTGATATACCAGATGCTAGCCCCCCGGTAATATATCCTGCTAGAAAAATAGATTGAAATAAATTACCCCCGATGTACATAGCAATTTCCAAGGCAGCGGAGTCTGGATCTGTAAAGGCTTGGAAATTTGGGTAAACAAGGTGACTGATGTATGAGATGGTGACAAACAGACCTCCTCCTATTAATGCGACCAGGAAAATAGCCTTTGGTATTATTTTTTTAGGATCAATGGTCTCCTCTGAAAATGTAGTAACAGCATCAAATCCTAAAAAAGATAAACATAGAATAGAGGAACCTGCCAATACTAACGATAGTGGTATATCTCCATTCACAAATGGAGAACTCATGAATAATGTTCCTGAACCCATTCCGTTAAGTAACCCTTTAATTGAGAGGAATGCAAAAATAACTATTATTAAGAATTGACAGGCAACTAATAAAAGATTTATCTTTGTTGCAATTTTCACTCCGATTATATTTACAGTGGTGATTAAAATTACAAAGGCGATTAACCAGACGGAAAAAGGAACGGAGGGAAAATATGCGTTTAAGTAAATAGCGATTAGTAATCCATTAATCATTGGCAAAAATAAATAGTCTAATAGTATAACCCAGCCTACCAGGAATCCAAGATGAGGATTAAAAGCCTTTTGAGTAAATGTATATGCAGAACCAGCAACAGGGTAGGCCTTAACCATTTGACCATAACTATAGGCTGTAAATAACATACCAACTAAGGCTATGATATAAGCAGCAGGTACCATCCCTTTCGTTATTTCCGCAACAACCCCATAAGTAGAAAAAACTGTTGTAGGTGCCATATAAGCCAATCCGAATAGCACTAAAGGAAATACTGTTAACGAACGTCTTAATTTTCCATTCTCCATGTATCACTCCACCCTTAATCGTGATTAATTAAATAATATGCAAATACCATACCAAGTGTGGTTTGATTATTTAGCGATTGAACCAACGTTGTTTTCCCAACAATGGAAATATACAGATTATTTAAAAGGTGAATTAGTTTTATGCAATCTTACATCAATTATTTAGGATTGCATAATTAGTCGTTAGAGACGGGATATTGCAACCATATTTAAAACTTTTCTAATCCTGTAGCCAATCCTCGGCGCTCACTATTCGGAAGTTAAATTGTACCTTTCATTCTAATTACTTTCACACCTAACTCAGATTTAAGTTCTAGCATTGATTTTTTTAAAAAAGCTATTGCTTGCTTGTTACTTGGTGACACACGAAGGTGGTATTCATCAACTCCATTGTTTTTAAAGAACTTCAATCATAAATCACCCAATTAGTTCAATAGTTCAATATCTATCTCCTTAAACTTTTGAGTTATATTTGATGTTTTCCTTATTTTCCGTACCATTTGCTTATAAACAATATTAAGTACTTTTCCCTTGGTTCCAAAAGAAAAAGCGATTACCTGGTATAGGAACCGCCTTCAACTATCTTTGCAAAGTCATCAAGAGTAGTTGAATACTTGATATAAATTCGTGGTAAAAGATAAAGTTCGTCTTTAATGCCCTTCTCAGAAAATAGTTCAGGAGTTGTCGTAAGTCCAAACAAATAATATTTCTTCGTTTCTTCTACGACTTTGTCATTGAAATTTCCGTATGGATACGCAAGAGCATTAACTGGTTTGCCTGTTATTTTTTGAATTTTATCTTTGGACCCCTTCAGTTCATATTCATAATTTTTTATTTCCGTCAAATCAGGATGTGTAGCAGTATGAGACTGGATTGAGATTATACCCGAATCAGCCATCATTTTTAAATCCGATTTCGATAATCGGTTTGAACGACCGATAAAGTCAGAAATAACAAAAATGGTACCACTTGGTTTAAAACGTTCGTTTTCAAGTTTTTGAAAGATAGCAAATGCATTCAGATTGTTTTTGTATCCGTCATCAAAGGTAATGAAAATGGGTTTATTTTCTTTATAAATGTCTTGCCAACGATCAAAAGTTAATAATGTGTAGCCATGGTCTTTTAAATAAATCATTTGTTTCTGGAAATTATCAGGAGTTACATATAGCTCCTTAGAACCCTGCCCAGTAAACTCGTCAATCGAATGATAAATTAAAATAGGTACTTTTCGTTGAGCAAAAACTTGTGGTGGAAGAATTAAGATAAGAAGACATAGGAAAAACATTACAACATTTTTTTTCATAAAATTCCTCGCTTTGCATCCTTTTTATTTCTTTTCATTTTATGGTGCCTCAAAAGCCTGATTCTATTATGATTTCTCCCATATTTGATTCTATCTCCCATTGATCAATGGTGACTTTGATAATCCCAAATGAAAAACTAATTTCTTAAAACACTAAGGAATCGGACTAACTGCCACATTAGCTCTATATGAAAATTCTTGTTCCCTAATTTTCAAGTTAATTTTATCGCTTTCAATTTTGTAGGAATCTAATTCTTCACTTTGGATAACTTTATTTATCTCCTCTTTTATTTCTTCTATCTGGTTCTCAGTGTCGGGTACTTCTACTTTAATCAAGCGACCCTCTTCAGTATAGTTCCTACAAAAGTTAGATGGGGACTAGCATTCTTTTTCTTCACAATCGGCGTAATCGTTTACATGGATAGGTCAAATATTTCAATAATAAAAAAAACAATGATGGATGATTTAGACTTAGATAAAGTTCAGTTTGGTATGCTTGCATCATTATTCTCATTAGGTTACGCGTTAGTTTAAATTCCAGCAGGACTTATGGCAGAAAAGTTTGGTCCAAGAAAAATGATCACTTTTGCTCTAGTATGGTGGTCAGTATTTACGGGATTGACGGATGTAGTTAAATCTCACGGTCTATTGTATATGGTGAGATTCTTATTTGGAATAGGTGAAGGCCCGGTGTTTCCAGCTAACGCCGTATTTAATACAAACTGGTTTAGAAGAGATAAAAAGGCCAGAGCATCTATTGCTTTATTGGCAGGTTCATATTTTGGACAAGTTATAGCCCCAATCGTTACGGTTTATATATATCAATATTTTGGTTGGCAAGCTGTATTTTATATTTTTTGGATTAATAGGAATAATCATAGCGGGTGTATGGTACGTTTTAGCCCGAGACTATCCTGAAATTCACAAATTAGTGAATAAACAAGAAAAAGAATATATACTTGAAGACAGAGAAATTGTTGATACTGCCAAAGTTAGAGCACCATGGAATACTTTTCTGAAAAGCTATAGATTTTAGGCGTTAGGATTGCAATATTTTGTTGTTTTATAAATTATTACTTTCTTTTTAGTTTGGTTACCTACCTATCTACTAGAAGATAGAGGATTCTCATTAAGTAAAATGGGATTTGCTGCAAGCCTACCTTGGTTAGCAATACCGATAACTGTAATGACTGGTGGTATCCTTTCTGACTACTTAGTACGTAATGGTTTTTCAAAACAAATATCTAGGTCCTCTTTAGCTATATCAGGTTTAAAACCGGATACTTCATTACTAAATAATATTGAGGAGTGAATAATGTGAATTATTTGGTATTTCAAATGGATTTAGAAGTTGGGAAGCCAGAAGAGAATAGGCAAATCATTGAACGCTGGTTAGAAGCTAACTACAGTGATGATTTGGACGTTGTAGTACTTCCTGAAATGTGGTCTACGGGTTATGTGTTAGAAGAATTGAAAGAAATCTGTAAAGTGGATGGTAATCAATCAATTGAATTTTTACAATCACTGGCTAAGAAGTTTAATGTAAACTTGGTGGGTGGCTCGATTGCCGTACTAGAAGGTAAGGATATCTTTAATCGTGCAGTTATTGTAAATCGAATGGGTGAGATTGTTCATACATATGACAAGATGCACCTTGTTCCGATGTTAGATGAACCCAAGTTTTTAACAGGCGGTCATAATCAAGTTGAAGTATTTGAACTTGAAGGTGTGACAATGGGGATTATTATTTGTTACGATTTACGATTCCCTGAAATTATTCGTGACTTAGCATTACAAGGTATTCAAGTGTTACATATCGTAGCAGAATGGCCACTCGCAAGGGAGACACATTGGAATACGTTACTTCGTGCGCGCGCAATTGAGAACCAAATGTATGTTGTTGCATCAAATGTAACGGGAACAAAGTTAGGAGTGGAATTCGCAGGTTGCTCACAAATTGTAGATCCATGGGGAGACATTGTTCAAAAATTAGATCAAGAAGTTGGTGAATTAAAGGCAACTTTAGATTTAGAAAAAGTACCTCAAATAAGGAAAGATGTTCCCATATTCGATTCCAGAGTACCGGAAAAGTATAGAAAGTTATAAAGTAGAAGCTACTCCAGAGATACAATCTGGAGTAGCTTTTTAGGTTTAATTCTTTTGGTATAACAAAGCATAAGTTTAACATAGAAAATTCAGATAAGGATATATTTAGATAATTTCTTATGGAACTAAACTGCCCGTTTAGTTCCATAAGAAACTTCAATGGCGGCGATTCTCGCCGCCACCATCTACTACGAAAATCTAAACTCAAAATAGAGTCTAACCCTTTAACTCCTTGACGATAATGGATGATAACAATACAACCAGGCTGAACCTTTTTTGGTGGATCTTAAGGAAGATACCCTGTATAAGAAACTGGTTGTGACAGTATTGAAGAACCATTTAGTGTACTACAAGTACGTATACAAAAATTTTTGTAACAAATCTCCTGTCATATGTATTGTTAATCTTTTATTGAGGTGATTCTCCTATGGAAGCAATGATTGAACGGTGTGCTGGCCTAGATGTACACCAAGAAACAGTAGTAGCCTGTGTATTATTTGGTCCATTAGATAAAAAGCCAAATACCTCTATTGAAACTTTTTCAACTACAACAACAGGACTCTTGGCTTTAAGTGATTGGTTAACTACCCTTCGGGTATCCGATGTTGTGATGGAAAGTACTGGAGTCTACTGGAAACCAATATGGAATATACTCGAAGATTCTTTTCACCTTGTTCTTGCCAATGCCAGACATGTCAAAAATGTTCCAGGGCGTAAAACTGATGTGAAAGATGCCGAATGGCTTGCCAAGCTTCTAAGATGCGGACTTATTGAAAGCAATTTTGTTCCACCGGAGGATATTCGTGATTTACGAGATCTTACTCGTTATCGAAAAAAATTGATTCATCATCGCACCTCAGAGCAGAATCGCATTCACAAAATTCTTCAAGATGCTAATATCAAGCTAACATCCGTACTATCAGACATTTTTGGTGTATCGGGACGCCGTATCCTTGAAGCGATTCTAAACGGTGAAAAAATAGAGACCGATGGTCTTCGAAAAATGGTGGATTGGCGAACAAAAGCAAGTATTACTGACATTGCCAGTGCAATTAATGGTCGTATTCGCCGTCATCATCGTGATATGTTGCGTTACCATTGGGAGCATATGAGTTATTTAGAAAAAGCCATAGAAGAATTGGAAAAACAAATCGATCAACTCCTGTCCCCCTATCGTAAAGAAGTAGAATTATTGGATGGAATACCTGGTGTGAACAAAGCTGCCGCAGCTACTTTTATTGCAGAGATGGGCGTTGATATGTCCGTATTTAAGTCAGCTAAACACCTTGCCTCTTGGGCTGGTGTGAGTCCCGGAAATTACGAAAGTGCTGGTAAAAAAAAACGAGTAAAACCACACAAGGTAACAAAGCTTTAAAAACGATGGCTGTAGAGTGTGTACTAGCGACATCAAGGCAAAATAATCGAATTGCTTCACATCGAAAAAGGATTACCAAACGGCAGGGAAAAATGAAGGGACGAATCGCTTCTGCTCATTTACTATTAACGATTGCTTACAACATCTTAAAAACAGGGGAACCCTATCAAGAACTAGGCTCAAATTACCTTGAAGAAAAACAAATGAACAAAGAATTAAAAATGATCGAATACCTAAAAAAGAAAGGCTATACAATCGCTCCATCTGAACAACAAACTGCATAACCAGTTAAAATAACGACATAGTACATTTACGTCCTTCAAAAAAATTAGAATATGGTGGGCTTATTTTAGTATGGCCTTTCACGAATATGTTTTCATACAAAAAAGCCGCCTTAATGACAGCCTACGATCTTAAGCTAATGTACCCGTTAGTTCAACAAGATTAGCTTATTATTTATTCATCCTCATCAATATCATCTTCAAATTCAGAATTCGATGCAATAAATTCTTTTAAGTTAGAAGCTAACTCTTCTAATTCCTCGGTTTCATGATACCAAATATAAATTTTACCATCCATTACCGTATCAACAATCCGAAAACATAATTTGTCCCCTGTACCATCTTCACCAATAGATATTAGGTCCGCTGCCATGCCTTCATCCCTCACATCTTGATTTTTCTTCAAAAACCCTTTTTAGTTGCATAAGAAAAGGAGCTGCAAAGCAACTCCTGGTAAAGCATCTGTTAACTCACTATATTTATTTATACAATATATCATCTTTTAGTGAAGCAACTTTAGTTAAAGCTGTATCTATGTCAGCTTCATTCACTCCAAAGTGAGCAAGTGCATCGTTAAGATGCTTTACAATGGCATTAAAATGGGCAGGTTGCAGATTCAATCCTTGATGAGCTTTTGCCATGGATTGTCCAGAATATTGTTTTGGACCACCTAATGCAAAACTAATAAATTTTGTTTGATGACGGTGTTGTTTTTCCATATCCGTCTTTTCAAAAAAATGATTAACCGTCTCATCCTTAAGAACCAACTCAGAGTAAAAATAGTCCACAACTTTTGCTATCGCTTCTTCTCCGCCGACTTTTTCATAAAGTGTTTGTTCCATATATACACTCCTATTTTGTAATTAATAGAAGTATTCTCTGTAGATACTAACGTTTTTATTCCTTATCTATCATCAAATCCCTTTAATTGAAAAACAAGCCACTCCAGTACCTTATGATCTTATGCAACTATTTTAACTCCATAATTGTGCTGCCAAAGAAACCTTCCTAAATGAAGTAAAGAACCCGTTAATAATGATTGTTATCCATTTATCCCTCTTTATTTCAACTTGTTGCTACTAAGTTGCTGAAAATGCATAATTGATTTAGGGAATTCCATTTATTACGTTCACTGCTCACACTTTTTTTACATATTTAAATTGTAATGTGACAAAATTGTAATCTTACTTCCTGTTACATCTATGGTGAGGAAAGGGATGAATTTTATAGTATGTAACATGAGGAGGAGATTTACGTTGAAAAAAGTATTACAAACTAAGAACTTATCTAAATCCTATGGAAAGGCACAGATTTTAAAAAATATTGACCTGACCATAACTTCGGGTGAATTTACGGCTATTATGGGGCCTTCCGGTTCAGGAAAAACAACACTTATGAATGTGCTATCAACAATTGATAAATTTTCTGGCGGGGAAGTCTGGCTTGAAGAGCAGGCCCTGTTGGATTTAAACAAAAAAGCATTGCGCACATTTCGCCAAGAACGAATGGGGTTCATCTTTCAAGATTACAACTTGCTTGATACTTTAACGATTAAAGAGAACATTCTTTTGCCCCTTTCATTAAGGAAATTTTCTACGGATGAGATGGAAAGACGGCTGAGACCAGTCATTCAGGCATTGAATATTGAAGAAATTCAGGATAAATACCCCACAGAAGTTTCTGGTGGTCAGAAACAACGGGCCTCATCTGCGCGCGCCATTATTACAAATCCTGCGATTGTCTTTGCAGATGAACCTACAGGAGCTCTTGATTCCAGATCAGCAACACAATTATTGGAACAGTTAGCGAGTTTAAATGAAACGTTTCAAACGACTATTCTTATGATTACACACGACTCCTATGCAGCAAGCTTTTGTAAACGAGTTATCTTCTTGCGTGATGGAGGAATCGTAAACGAGCTTTATAAAGGTGACCAAAGTCAAAGCGACTTCTTTGATCGAATCCTTCACATCCAGAGTGCCATGGGAGGGAATCAAAGGTGAACTTACTGAATATGACGTTCCGGAACGTACAGCGTAATTTCCGTGTGTATACGATTTATCTGTTTGCCATGATTACAGGTGTCATGATCCATTTCACCTTCTCATCACTGATGTATAACCAAGATATATTGGATGTACTCAATAATAAGGAGAGTTTTCAAACGGGGGTATCGATTGCCTCAGTGGTCATCTTCCTCTTTATCATTTTCTTTATTCTTTATGCCAACTCTTTCTTTATGAAGCAAAGAAAAAAGGAATTTGGACTCTATTTGCTTTTAGGTTTGAAAGAAAGCCAGATTACACGAATGGTTTTCGTTGAAAACTTGATCATTGGATCATTCTCGCTTGTAATAGGAATACTTCTTGGAGGTCTGCTGTCCAAGTTATTCGGTATGGCTTTAATGAACTTAATGCAATACGATAATGTCATTACGCTAAATTTTCCTTTTCAAGCGATCGGTTCAACAATTATCCTGTTTCTTTTGTTAGCCATCATCGTAAGTATCCAAAGTTTCTTCATGATCAGTCGCGTCCAACTCGTGGAGTTGTTTCATGCCAAAGAAAAAATGGAAAAACCGATACCTTCTTCGTTCATTATGGCGGCTTTGTCGTTAGTGTTATTAGTAACGGAATTTTTTCTGATCAGCCGGGGCAAAGAATCAAGCATATGGCAAGAACACGCAACTTTTGCCATGATTGCTGTCACAGTCGGCATGATCGGTGGAACGTATTTGTTCTTCCGCCAGTTCTCTGGCTGGCTGCTGCAAAAAATAAGCCAGAAGCATAATTTCCATGAAGGCAATCGGGTATTGTGGATCTCGTCATTACGCTTCCAAATAAGGTCGAATACGTTAAACCTTACCTTCATCTCGTTGTTCAGTGCGACCATTATTTTCTTGATTGGATTCGTTTCGATCAATTACGCTGTCCAGTTTGAAGCTGTCGGCAGGAATTTACCGAACGATATTGCGTTCCAATCTTTGGATAAGGAAACAAACGATAAAATTGACGCTAAAATTAAAAATTCCGACCACTCAATCGAATATCACAAAACTTTGGAAGCCTTAGTAGGAAAGCCAAATACAAGCATGGACCTTGCTTTTGAGAATCCTGAGTATTTTTCAAAGGACGTTTTTCTTTTTCCAGAAAAAGCATATAACGAAATCATCTCATTGCGTGGAAATCAGGAGGAAATTCATTTAAATGATATGGAAGCTATGTCTCTGTCACAAGGAACAGATTCCCCAAAATCCTTCCCCTCCGATCAGCTGCCACGTTTTAAAGTGAATGTAAATGAAGATATCACTCTAAAACTAGTAGAAAAGAAAGATTACGCTTTATTAGGCTGGGCCAGCGACCCTGTTCAATCTATGATATTAAAGCCCGCAGTCCTGATTATTTCAGATGATGCTTATCAAAACTTAAAAAGCAAAGCCAAATCGATCCCTTTTGAAATTTATGAAATCGAAAATGAGAAGCAGGCTGAATCCCTGTCAAGTGATATACATGCCATTGTTACGAAGAAGCCCGACACATACTATTCTTCGTTTGCTGATGTATATTCAAAGCAAATAGAAGGTTCATCTTTAATGTTATTTGCAGCTGCTTTCCTGGCTGTCATTGCACTGTTTGCATTGGCTAGCGTTATTTACTTTAAACAATTGCGGGAAGCAACGGAAGAACAGAGACAGTATTCCATTCTACGAAAGATAGGTACCGCAGACCGTGAATTGAAAAGCGTGATTCGTAAACAACTTCTCTTTGTTTTCTTCCCTCCGCTAGTTCTAGGCATTTTGCACAGCTTGCTCATTTTAAAATACTATATCCTGGATTCTGTACAAGATTTTCCACAGCTTACTTCGATGCTATGGTTCATCTTTGCTATATACTTTGTGATTTATGTATTGTTTTATCTGTCTTCTGCGAATCTCTACTACAAAATCGTAAATCAAAAATATTAATTAAAAAACGCAATGGCCTTTATCAAGGTCTCATTGCGTTTTTTTGCATAATGAAATAGGGATCAACATTTTTGGGGAAGTGCATGACAAATTCGGTGTACAAACCTGTTTCAGAGGTGCAAGTGATATAGTGACCAAGTTTATTGGATAACTGCTGTGCTAAATATAACCCCATCCCTGTAGATTTTGTGTAGGTACGCCCGTTGGATCCTGTAAAACCCCTATTGAATATCCGTGGTAAATCACTCTTTTCTATACCAATTCCATTATCTCTAATAATCAGCTGCCTTTCTTTTAAATCAGAACCTGTCTCAATCTTTATTTCCCCTTCTTCTTGCGTATACTTCAAGCAATTTGAAATTAATTGATTCAAGATAAATTGCAGCCACTTGGGGTCACTTTGGATGGTGGTTGGTTCAATCTGTAACCGAAGGCGGATTTTCTTGGAAATGAATGTTTTAGAATGAGTTTTTATAACCTCTTTCACCAATTGGTCCAAATCACAATTCTTAATGTCATAGTCTTGATTGAAGTTATCCAACTTTGCATAATAAAGTGCCTGATCCACATAATGCTCTATCCTTGATACCTCATCATGAAAACTCTTGACATCGATCTCAGTCTGCTGCATCAATCGCAGCACTGAGATGGGTGTTTTAATTTCATGAAACCACGATACAATAAAATCATAATACTCGTTTTGTTTCTCATGAATCTGATTGAGAGACCTTATATGTTCCCTTTCCTTCTCTTCAAACAAATGCTGTAAAGAGGCTGCCTCTAAAGAAAGGTTCTCATGATCTTCGTCACCTCTTGCTCGGATTGCGCGTAAATTTTGCTGATACCGATACAAAAAGAAAATAATTATTACGAAAAGAGTCAATACCCAAGCATATAGAAAAGTGTTCCAGCTCCATGTCATATTGGGGTCCGTGTAAAACACGGCAGAAACCATACAAAAGATAAAAACAAATAAAACGATATAAGGCTTCTCGTATTTTAAAAATTGTATGAACCTCATTCGATCAGATACCCCATTCCTTTACGTGTCACAATAAAGTCTTCTAATCCAATTCCAGAGATCTTACGCCTTAATCGATTTACATTAACAGTCAGAGTATTATCATCGACAAACTGTTCATCATTCCAAAGAGCTTGCATCAAGTCATCTCTGGATACAATTTTCCCTATTTTGCGCATCATCAATTGCAATATGATAAACTCATTACGTGAAAGTTCAATGGACTGTTCCTCAAATTGGATAGTTGAGTTTGTTACATACAAAGACAAGTTCCGATGCGTCAATTTTAAGTTATGTCCATTTTGATAAGTATAATTCCGGCGTAACAATGCACTGATTTTTGCTACAAGAACATCTAAATCAAATGGCTTCTGGATAAAATCATCCCCTCCCATATTAATGGCCATGATGATGTCCATGTTTTGATTTCTAGAGGAAAGGAACAGTATGGGCACACTTGAGATTGCACGAATTTGCTGACACCAATAAAAGCCATCAAAGGTTGGCAGGTTTATATCCAACAGAACTAAATCAGGCTGGGATTTCTCAAAATCATCTAAAACGTGGTCAAACTCCATAACCTCCACAACTTCATATTTCCACTTTGTTAGGGTATCTGCTACTATTTTTCTAATTTTTTCATCATCTTCAATTATCATAATTTTAAACATAACAATCTCCTATTCATGGACTGAATCGATAAAGGTTTAAATTTTTCTTTAATTTCATAATGTTAATTATTCCAAACTCCTGTCATTTGTACAATACGACACTCCAGAATATGGCCCAATTAAAGAAACATTAAAGAAGAGATGTGATAGTGACTCTCCCGAAATCCCCCTTAGGTATTCTGCTGTATGAAAGCAAACTCTAAAAATAAGGAGAAGTCATCATCCATTAGAGGTTATTAATTACTACAACAAAATATGTGGACTAACACTATATTCGCTTCGCTCTCCTTTTCCTACGCAAAGAATCATGCACTGATTTTATTGCTGAACCCAATATTAAACTTCAGTTTATGAAAATAAAATTGAACAGCAGAAATTAATTTTAGGAGAAAAAAAGTTCCAGCTTGGCCAAAAAATGAGTATAAGAATGTAATAGAATGGATAAACTAATAAAAAAGGAGTGGGAGATTATGGAGACTAAAATTAAAGAAGGAAAGAAAGAAATGTGGAGTGAAATTAATGCATGTATAACTCGGAAAATTAATGAAAAACATGATCTATCTTTTCAAAAGAAAAGCAATGATAATTATATGAATCTATATATTCAAACAGCCGTATTACACACCCTATTTGAACTATCAGACGAGTTCAGGAAAATTGAAAGAAAATATAACGAATTGTGATGTTTCTGGAAAGATCGAGCACTAAATATTACTTAACGGTGGATTAGGATTAAACTCCCTAAGGGAGCCGTTTATTCCTAATCCACGTTTTCTTTCCAGCTGACTAACATTATGACTGTACCATTTGTTCCTTCCCTTCCCTTATAAATCCCTCTTTTCATTCCAAATAGAATCCATTAAGCCAAATAGAAACCCCACCAGTTGTTAATAGGAACAGGTGGGGTCTTATCATGTGTTTTAAGTTTTAGTATTCATCCTGATTGACGAATGACCTTTTGCATTTATTTTATGGTAAGATTGCAAATTAGAATGTACATTCCTCTTGCTTTTTTTCTAATGTACGCTAGGTCTAAGACTATTATTTGTTATTTTATACTAAAATCTTGTTTATTCAAATGAGTATGTAGTTATTTTTTGCAAATTTTTGAAATGAATGATTAGTAGAATCTCGAACAACTTTATACACATTTAACTATAATCATTGTATGATAAAATAAATATTTTTGAAAGAGAGCTGAAAGCTGATGTTGTGGTCACCGCTATTCGAAAATGATGTACCTGCAGTTATTCTTCCTTAACGGTAGAAAACTTGCATCTCCGTTAGGGACTGGAAATATTTAGTTAAAACGGAGGGTACAAAATGAAAAACACTATATTAGGTTCTTTATATTTATCACTCGCTGCTAGCATTTGGGGCGGGATGTATGTTGTGGTAAAAGTTGTGGTAGAGGTTGTTCCACCACTTGAATTAGTATTTTTACGATATGTAATTGCGATTTTAGCATTGCTGACAATTGGTTTTATAACAAAACAATCTTGGCGGATTGAAAAACGAGACTGGCTTTTGGTTTTCATTATAGGACTTGTTGGAAACACAATTTCTATTGTAACCCAGGAAGTCGGTACGCTACTATCCACTGCACAAATGGGAGCCATCATTACTTCGACAACACCTGCATTTATGGTGATATTTGCACGTATCGTTTTAAAAGAAAAGATTACTTTTAAAAAATCAATTTCTGTTATTTTAGCGACGATCGGTGTCGGTATCATTGTCGGAAATGCCCATATTGGCTCATCTTACCAACTTGGGGGCGTATCACTGCTTATTGCTGCATTAACTTGGGCACTTATGTCTGTTCTAATTAAACGTGTACCTCGGCAATATTCACAAATTGTTATAACGACATATGCAGTGCTTGTGGCAATTGTCTTTTTAACACCTGTTACGATTAGTCGATTAGATGAGCTTGATTTTCAAGCAATCATGCATCCATCCATATGGGGCGGCCTTTTATACTTGGGCGTTATTTCCACAGCATGTGCCTTTTTACTGTGGAATCGCGGACTGCAAATGCTTACCGCATCAAGTGGGGGATTATTTTTCTTTTTACAACCTATAGTGGGTACTTTTTTAGGTTGGTTAATACTAGGTGAACAAATAGGCTTGTCTTTTTGGATAGGTACAATATTAATTTTTATTGGTGTGTTATTAGTCATTCGGGAAGAATAACCCACATTAAAAAGTTTGTTAGAGTTATATTTTAAAAAGTACCCTATAGAGCAGTCACTTTAAAAAGGTCTGCCTATAGGGTACTTTTTGTGTTAAAAAAGGGAGATTGGGGAAAAGTTGTTTTTTGTTTGTAATTTTTTTTCATTATTCCTCTTTGTCTTAATAAGAAGGAGAAACCTTCAAGAACCGACCGCCGCACCGTCCCCACGCGGGTCGACCGCGCCTTTGAGGAAGTTATGCTCATCAATTCGAATTGCTTGTGCATGGCCCATCACCCCATCGAATTCTTCCACCACTTCGACATGATGTCCCCTTTCTTTCAGTTCATCTACCGCCTCCTTTTTGACACGGCTTTCGATTTTCAACGACTCGCTATCTTCACCCCAGGTTCTTCCCCAGACGAATCGCGGTTCATTGATTGCAGCTTGTGGGTCCATTCCGTAATCTATCATCCTGGTAATGATAGCAGTCTGTGTTTGCGGCTGTCCTTCCCCACCCTGAGTACCATATAAAATGCTGGGTTTTCCATCTTTGCAGGCAATTGCCGGCATCAATGTATGGAATGAGCGCTTGTTAGGTTCGAGTGAGTTGACATGATTGGAATCAAGCGAGAAAAACGATCCTCTATTTTGTAACATGACCCCTGTTTGACCAGCAGTGACACCAGATCCAAACTCAAAATAAAGGCTTTAAATAAAGGAAACTGAGTTTCCATCTTTATCGACCACTGCGGCATAGGCCGTGTCATTTCCCATTTAAGGACTCGTAACTTTCTCGGCATTTGTCTGAATTGCTGATGCTAGCTTCGCTGCATATTGCTTATCTAGCAATTTATCTATTGGAATATCAAAGAATTCAGGGTCTGTTTCGAGGGATGAGAAGCGCAATTAAAGTTCCTGGGATGGTAGACAGTTGGGATGAGATATTGAGAGAATGCGGGAAACTCACGTTAGCTGAAGTCCTTGATTCGGCAATCGAGTATGCAGAAAAGGGCTTTCCGATTACGAAAAATCAAGTAGGAATCTTCTTTTCCCCTTTATATGCATCGCGATTGACATTGCTTCCTGAGCGTCCGCTTCCATTGAAAGCACGAATTTTCCCGTCCTCCCTTTCATATGTAAGCCAGAAAGCATCTCCACCAAGTCCGGTCATTTGTGGATAAACTACACCCAAACAGGCACTGACTGCCACTGCCGCATCAAAAGCATTCCCCCCTTTTTCAAGAATTTTATTTCCTGCCATCGATGCTAAATAGTGTGGACTTACCACCATACTTTTCGTTCCAATTATCGATTGGGTCATAAATTCACTCCTTCTCTAATTATTTGATTTTTCAAAAAATTTATGAAAATTGTATTATAACTCGTTTGGTTTTTTTTGGAAATCCAATTTCATCTTTATGACAAAAAGTTGGTTTTTTTCATTCTCATCAGTCTATTTAATTAATAAATACCATTTATACATTCATTACGTAATTATCAATTGAATTTTATGTACATTTCGAAATCATTTTTGTTATCATTAATTCATAATCATGGAAATGAACTCTAAAATTAAAACAAAGGAGGAATCGTTTTTGAAAAATCCGTATAAGGAATTAACGGTTGGGATGATGAGAACGGGCATTTTAGGTTTCGGCGGCGGGCCATCTGTCATCCCGCTCATCCGCCATGAAGCAGTTTCCCGCTATCATTGGCTCGACGATGATGAATTCGGGGACACTTTGGCGATTGCCAATACACTCCCAGGACCGATTGCCACGAAGATGGCAGCATATCTTGGTTATAAATTAAAAGGCTGGCCGGGAGCCCTCGTAAGTGTGGCCGCACACGTTTTACCTTCATGCTTTGCGATGGTTTTCTTGATTGCGTTTATTAATGTATTAAGTAATTCAGCGATGATCAGTAATATGATTGCTGCTGTCATGCCAGTTGTTGCCGTCATGCTTGGTCAAATGGCTTATGAGTTTGGCGAAAAGGCGGTAAAAGGTTTAGGAAAGGTGATCGGAATCACCTTTTTTGCGATTTCCTTTTTCCTCCTGCAGATCATTTCCCTGCATCCGGGTATCGTCATTATGATTTTCCTTTTATATGGGGCATTCCATTTTAAATTAAAGGATAGATTGAAAAATAAAAAGGTTAATAGGAAGGAGGAATCCGCCTAATGGGTTTAATCATCCCTATTGGAGTTGCTGTTTTTCTAGCGTTTTTCATAGCCAATATTCTTGGATACGGCGGTGGTCCAGCCTCGATTCCGCTTATGTATGATCAAATCGTCACCCGTTACGGCTGGCTTGATAATACCGAGTTCTCACAAATGCTTGCGTTAGGAAATTCACTCCCAGGTCCGATTGCCACCAAAATAGCCGCATATGTCGGATATGATGTATATGGCTGGCCAGGATTTATAGCTGCATTGGCGGGTACGATCATCCCTTCAGCCGTGGCTTTGATATATTTATTAAAAATCCTGCGAAAATTCAAGCAATCACCTATCGTAAAAGGCATGTCCCTGCTTGTGCAGCCCGTGATCGCGATCATGATGTTATTGCTCACCTGGAATATGGCTGCTGATGCCGTCGGTTCCATCGGCTACATCCATTCAATCGTCATCGCTGGATTGGCCTTCCTGGCTTTAGGTAAATTCAAGATTCACCCTGCATTCGTAATCATTCTTGCATTTGCGTATGGCGGCTTTATCATACCGCTCACATGATAATAAAAAATCCACCTATATAGGGGGATTTTTTCATTTAAAGCTTCATGCCCATCCGGCTTTTATAACGTTTAATTAGAATTTGGCAATCAACGCTGACAACACCGACGACCGCATACAGCTTCTCATTGAGAAAGCGTTCCATCTCCTGATTATCAGTAAAGATTCCGTGCATATGGAGTTTACTCGGACCGGTCATATGGTATAAGCTCGTTACTGCCGGTTCACTTTCTAATTGCTGCGCTACCGATTCCAGATATTTAGGCTCAACCTCAACGTTAAAGAAAGCCGAAACATGGATGCCTACCTTTGCTGGATTTATGACTGCGGTAAACCTCTCGATCACACCGTTTTCAACAAGATGATTAATTCTCATTTGAACCGCAACCCTGGAGAGCTCCACTTTCTTCGCTAAGTCGGTATATGAAATTCGCGCATCTTCATGTAAAATCGATATGATTTTCTTATCGATCTCATCAACTTTCAAGCTGGGAATCTTAAAGTCCTCTGCCATCCTATGTAACTCCTTTTCGATTTCTTTATTAAACATTATCGCAGAGAACACCATCGGATCACAACAATCTTCCTTTTCACTTTTTAACCTCCATTAAAAACGGAGAAATTAGGCAATGGCCAAATATATAATGGCCTGCCCATTTTCAATAATCAACCTCCAATTTGCACATGAACGTCCATTATATATGTAGTTTTTCAAACTTAGGATACATATTCCGTCCAGCTGTATGGCTATAAGTGAAGCCGTCAAAAAGATGAAATCCGATAGGAATCAGAACCGGACAAATTAACCGCATCGGAGACACCCTCTGAAGAGACCACAAGGGAAACCATCATCCTCCTCTGTAATTAATGGGAGCAAATGAGTTCCTACCAGACTGCAGTCCCCCTCCTTATTCAAAAAAATGGAAGGCGGGGGTTTTACAGACCGTTTAATGCAGGATAAAAGTTTATGAATATCCAATGGACACTTCCTCAATCCTTTGTTTGAAAGGTCTTTGCGATATTTTTGTATTCCTCATCATTGAGAATGCCCATTTTTTTGAATAATGCGGAATAAGCCATTATTTTTTTTTGCGTACGGTTTGTACAATTCATTTGGATCAGCTCCTTTTTTACATAGTATTCATTTATGACAAAATGTTTCCTCTACGCAAAACATTTCGAATAGACTAAATCAAAAAAATGAAGGTAAAAGTCAGCCACTAACCCAAATCGTTATGTAATTCTCAATTGATTTTTGTGCTGTTTAGCAATGATTATGTATATTTGGAGTAAGTGTCAAAATACAACCTGATTTCCGATTACCATATAACCAAGCCTGAAAAAATGCAGTTTGGGTCCATTACAATGTTGTCCTTCTTGCAACAAGTGATCATTCGGATTATCGTTGTATAAGAAGATGCGAAGAAATTGAAAAAACTGCATACTTTCTTCATACTTTTTCGCTAAACTGACTTTATTCTATAAGAAGGTGAATGCATTGAAAATCTCCTTTAAGCTCGGACTATCTATATTTGTTTGCATTTTTTTGATGGAAACCGTTTCCATGATTTACTTACATAATAAAGTAATCCATTCCCGTATCAATCAAGAATTGGAATCACTGAAGGCCCGTGGCAATAGTCATCGTGATGTGTTGGAAATCACGTATTCCGACTCAACACTTCAGCATATCGGCCTGATGGAATCACATACCGATACAGACGTCGTGATTACGAACACAAGAGGAGATATTCTGATATCTTCCGAAAAGGTAAATGGGGGAATGGAAAAAATCTTAGCAAAAAACATCCCACAATTACCCCGAAAAGGCCTGGTCATACAATCAAGTTGGAAGGATGACAGATATATAGCCACCGTTACTCCATTTATCAGTGATAAAGAAAACAAAGGCTATGTTTATATGTTCAAAGATACTAGAGATGTTGAGGATTTAATCGCACAATTGAATAGGCATTTCCTTCTTGCGACTGTATTGCTCCTTTTCTTCATGCTTATCACCATTTATTTTCTATCAACAGCTTTGACTAGACCGCTTATTGCCATGAAGGAAGCGACAACCAAACTCAGCAAAGGGAATTTTTCAGTAGCTGTGCCAGTACGATCTCATGATGAACTTGGGGAGCTTGCCCAATCCATTCAAAGCTTGGCTAATGAATTGAATTATTTAACGAAGGAACGCAATGAATTTTTAGCAAGTATCTCTCATGAACTGCGCACGCCGCTAACTTATATCAAGGGATACGCTGATATTGCCCGCCGGAAAGATTTGGATGTATCCAAAAGAACACAATACTTAGAGATCATCCATGATGAATCCGAACAATTAAACAGATTATTGGACGAACTATTCAATATGGCTAGAATGGATGTAAATACATTCACCATATCAAAAGAAACCGTCAAGCTCTCTTCAATCCTGCAAACCATTCATGAAAAAGTGTTACCGGCTTTTGCAAATGAAAGAATTCAATTGAATCTGGAATGTAAGGATTATTTATTTATAGATATAGATCCCTCACGGTTTGAACAAGTCATTCTTAACCTGCTGGATAATGCACTGAAGTACTCGAACGAATATACAGTCACCACCATAAAAGCCACTGAATGCAATGGCAGGATTTCCATCTCCATAATCGATCAAGGGGTTGGCATTCCCCCTGAAGATATTCCCCATATCTTTGATCGTTTATATCGTGTTGAGAAATCACGCGCCAGAGATACCGGTGGATTCGGGTTGGGGCTCTCCATCGTCAAGCAATTAGTGGAAATACAAGGAGGAAGCATTTCGGTTAAAAGCAACTTGGAGCAAGGAACGTGCTTCACCATCACATTTAAGGAGGTAACAAATGAAGACAGTAGTTCTGGTTGATGATGAACAGAGAATGCTTGATCTATTAGAGCTATACATTGTACCTCACGGATATACATGCATGAAGATGAAATCTGGACATGAAGCCTTACAGTTCTTAGAGCATAAACATGCGGACATTGTACTTCTTGATATAATGATGCCTGAGATGGATGGGTGGGACACGTGCGAAAGGATCCGTGCGTTTTCCAATATTCCCATAATCATGCTCACCGCCCGGGATGCTGCACAAGAAATGGTGAAAGGGTTGAAAAAGGGCGCAGACGATTATATTACGAAACCCTTTAATGAAGATGTTTTACTTGCCAGAATCGAAGCGGTGACGCGGCGAATGCAAAACCAGGATGATCATGTGATCTTTAGGGGGCTAAAATTAACTGAATCCGCTTATGAAGCACATTATGATACCAAAACAATCCCATTAACACCAAAAGAGTTCTCACTGTTGTACTTGTTTTTAAAATCCCCAGATCAAGTGTATTCCAGAGACCACCTGCTTTCGACCATATGGGGATTTAAAACGGATACGGAAGATCGGACAATCGATTCCCATATTCGAAATATTAGAGAGAAATTGCGTCATGCCGGTTTTCCAGCAAATCAACATTTGAAAACGGTCTGGGGCATCGGATATAAATGGAGTTCTGTGGATTGATATGAATTTCATTTCTGAGGCATTACTATCCAGTGGCCCTTTTTCCATTGCTGTAAGTTTAGTATTCAATATATTGATTAGCGTTCTTGGTTTTATTCCAAGCGTATTCATCACGGCTGCCAATATCACCGTATTTGGTTTTGAAAAGGGGTTGATCCTTTCTTACATGGGAGAAATTGCCGGAGCAGTGGTCAGCTTTTGGTTATATCGAAAGGGCTTTCAAACATTCAAGCCCAAGATCATGAAGAACAGGTGGGTCATGAAGCTTCAAAATTCACAAGGGTTTCATGCTTTTTGGATGATCCTGATGCTTAGGCTCCTTCCTTTTATACCTTCCGGCGTGATCAACCTTACAGCAGCATTAAGCAAGATGGGAATGATGATTTTCTTCCTCGCGACATCCATCGGAAAACTGCCTGCCCTCCTTGTCGAAGCGTATTCGGTAACACAAGTATTGAAGGCATCGGACGATGTAAGGATTGTTTTGGTACTGTTGATTCTGGTAATCGCAGTCGTTTATTACTTTAATAGAAATAAGAAAAAAGGAATGTAGGAAAAAAGCTTCTCTACTTTATGGGTAATATTAGAAAGCAAACATCACTATAATGTTTGCTTCCTAAATTATAGAAGATAAAATGTATTCCCTTCAGGACCGAGCGGCAAATGTCCATCTGCAAGCAATTCTACAATAAATGAAAATGGGTTTTCTTCACCGGCAAGCTCGGCTGTACAAGCAAGAATACTTATATACATGGCATGTCCTACGAGAAACTTGATTGCCTTTTCATCCCTAAATGTATTGAATGCTTGTTTATATGCTCCATGAAAAACGGCATCCGGCACTTTGTCCACGATATCTGCAAGTAGTTTTTCATTTCCAGCGGCATCGATCTTTTCCTTAAGTTGATCCGGTAATTGTTTCAGAACTTCCCAAAGCATACTTCTTTCAAACGAAAGACAGTTGATTGTTTCTGAAACCTGGGCTGCCGAAATCCACTTTATTTTATATTCACTGACGCAAATTGCGCTCATAAACTGATTTACTTTTTTCTCTGCTTCATTACACTTTACCCCGACTTGTGAATACCATTCTATAGATGTAAGTCGCTCAATCATTTCATTGGCAGACCGTGCGTCCATACCGTACTTTTCTTCATTGATTATTCCGGCTAAAGCCATATTAGTCCGCTCCTTTCATATCTTCCGTTTTATCAGGCCGACTGGGATTTCCCTGCCGACCAATGTCTGTTAATATTTTGTTGTCAGTTCTGGAGGACCAAATTTCGGGCCATATGGTCCTTCATCGAGCCAGCGTCCCAGTCTTGGAACTATGGATACGAGGGATGCTGCAAGTTCACGCTTAAGGTTCATTTCAGGGGCATCCCCTTGAAGGTGATGCAATGCAGTAGTTGAACCGTCTCTGTTCCACTTTGCGGCAATACGTCTTTCAGTGGCTACTGCATCAATTGCCTCTTTTCGCTCCGCTTCAGAGTTAGATTGAAGCGCTTTCTCAATCCCCCGTACAGAAATAATTGCATCTGGTACTCCGGAATTCAATCCACGGGCACCAAAAGGTGCAAATAAATGGGCTGCTTCACCGGCGAGAAGAACTCGCCTTTTTTCATCTGTAAAGGAATTCGCAACGACCTGATGGAAACGGTATGTAGATACCCATGTAATACGCTCAGCATATTTAGCATCCATCACTTTTGGAAGCCACTTTTTGACGCCCTCGATATTTGTATAGTCATCCGGATTGTCCCCTTCTAAAAGCTGAAGGTCCACCCGCCAGCCACCTTTAAACGGAACAAACATTACATTCCTTCTTCCCATTGCTGGATGTTGATAATGAAATGTACGCTCAAGCGGCAGAGGATTTTCCTCATCTTCTTTTACATCAACTACAAGGAATGTATCTGCCGTACGCGGTCCTTCAAATTTTAAACCAGCCTGTTCTCTTACAACAGAATGTGATCCGTCACAGCCAATAATGTATTGTGCTTCCCACACTTCACCAGATTTTGTAGTCAATCTCACTCCAGCACCGGTAATATCCAATTTTTTCACTGGTGAATCCCAAACGAACTCAACACCAGCGTCAAGACAGGCATCATAAATGTGCTTTTCGATATCATCTTGGTGCAATGCCGTGAAATGGGGTAAATTATTTTGATCGGTATTATCCGTAAATCCATAATTACGGACATATACTTCTTTTCCTTTATAAAGCGTTCGCTTAACAGGCCAAATGATTCCATTGCGCCCCAGTGTGAACCCAAGTCCTTCCGAAATTTCTTCCAAAAGTTTTAGAGTCGCACTGTGCATATAGATCGCCCGGCTACCCGGTCGAGGACGTCCGTGCGGATCCGCTTCTATTACTACAGAAGAAATTCCTTTTTGCTTCAATGCAAGACCTGCAACTAAACCAACCGGGCCAGCACCAACAACTATTACATCGCATTTATTTATTTTTTCCATAGATGAGATTCTCCTTATTTAATATTTTATGATTATTTGTGGTTAGAATTTTTATGGCAAAATAGACTATTTTCAGTTTTACAATTCCTTAAACTTCTCCGGCCAGTTTAACCTCTACGGTGAATTCACCTATTTGGTCAATTTTAATGCGGAGACAATCCCCCTCTTCAATCGGACCAACTCCTTCAGGGGTACCCGTTGCCACAATATCTCCAGGAAGGAGCGTCATATTATCGCATGCCATTTCAAAACATTTGTAACAATCATAAATGAGATGTTTTGTACTTCCATCCTGTCGTACTTCATCGTTCACCCATAATGTCATGGCCAAATCATTTGGATCTTCGATTTCATCGGCAGTCACAATCCATGGTCCAATTGGAGTAAATGAATCAAACGACTTTCGCCAGGTCCGCTCTTCATTGCCCCGAATGGAAATATCCAATAAGGCAAAGTAACCAAAGATATAATCTTTTGCCTCTTCCACCTTTACATTTTTCGCCTGTTTACCGACTACATATCCAAGCTCAGCCTCATGGTCCGTACGACGATCCTTATAAGGAAGTAAAATAGGATCAGAGGGGCCAGATAAGGACTCAGGTGATTTCAGAAACAAGGCAATTTCTTCGATTGTCCTAGGTGCGTTGTTGAATATTTTATTCATTTCTTCTTGATGTTTTCGATAGTTCACAGGTGCAGCCCAAATTTTCCGTGTACTTGGTACAGGGGATTTCAATGTCACCTCGTTCAATGAATAAGAAGTTCCTGTTTCCGCTTCCCGATTCATTTCCTCTTTTAGTTCATTAAAATTTTCAACGAGCTTGAGGAAAGAAGCATTCGGGTCAGCTTTATCCCACCCTGCTACTTTTGATACATCTGTTACACGGTCTCCCATCACTACTCCAAGTAGATCGTCATTAAAAATAGCAATCTTCACAATGCCTCCCCCTTCTCTTCTCTTTTCAAACTGTTCCTTCAGGAATAAAGACTTTTTCCACTACCTGGTGTCCATCATTTTCTTGGTATCCCTCGCTGAATTCAAGTTCTAATTTTTCCATGACAGGTTTGTCATTGAATGAGAATAGGAACACATCTTCTGATCCCGTGTTCACATGCTCATGATTACTCCATGGCGGTAGAATAAAGAAATCTCCTTTTTCCCATTCAAACTTCTGACCATCAATGACCGTATAGCCTGTACCTTCAAGAACATGAAAAATTGCACTGTGAACATGTCTGTGCGTTTTCGTTTGCTGACCTGGTTTCAGCTTTTGCATCATTGTGCCAATACGAGAATCAGCAGAGCCACCTGTGGTTGGGTTAATATATTCAATCGCATAGCCGTCAAACGGGTCAAAATCTTCTTCTGTCATCTGATTAAGCAAATATTTAACACGATCGAACTTGTAACCGAAAATTGGTGATGGATAATCAGTAGCTGATTTTTCATTTATCTTTTTAAACGCTCCCATTGTAAATTGCTGATTAGCATAGTTTTCTGGTGCTTCCATCGGGTAAGACTCTTCCTCATATGGCTCAAAAAACGATGCAGCCATCGTGCGGACGAGACCGACATCTAGCCCATCCATCCAAAACATCGGCTCTGTCCCTTCATGCTTGTGCTCATGCCAAGTCCAGGCCGGCGTCAAAATCATGTCTCCACGTTCCATATACGTTTTCTCTCCATTAACCGCCGTGTATGCCCCGTCCCCTTCAATAACAAAACGGATAGCAGATTGTGAGTGATGATGGGACGGGGCGCTCTCACCAGGTAACAGTAGCTGAATGCCAGCATATAAAGTATGTGTCCCATAGCCAACAAGGCCTCGCTTCAGCAGGCTCGGATTTTGAAGATACACTACACGGCGCTCCGCGTCTTTCCCTGGCTCCAGCAAATCCCCTGCAGTCAGCACAAATTCACGGATGGATTTCCACTTCCATAAATACGGCTCTACATCATGTACCGGCTCTTTGGTTACCATATGGCCAAGATCGTACCATAGAGGGCCAAGATTTCTTTTCTTCATTCTTTCATAATACTGATCTAGCTTTTCCTGCGTATAAACTTCACTTTTAGCCATTCAATTCACTCCTTATAAAATAAACCCCTGACTTGAAAGCGATTCCATAGTTAGGCAAAATAGGTAACTTAGTTATCTCGATAGATTCTCAAAAATCCCAATAATAGAACTTTATTTATCACTCCCGAATATCGCGGTAGCTGATCAGGTCTGCTTAATAACTAAGAAACATATTTTTCAGCTCCGATAATTACATCTGCAATTCTACGCTTCACTTCCACAATATTTTCCGGGCTACTCATGATAAGACGGCCAGCAATCCGCGAAAATACTTCATCGTCACCGAGATGGTTTAGTATGTTCAAGGCTCTGATAGCGACGCTTTGGGATGTTTCATGTATAAATACTTTCGTATAAGCAATTTTTTGGCTGTTTTTATCTTCCCCTGTTACCTGTACTGCTTTTTCCGTTCGTAAAATGGAGCTTTCCCCCGAATAAATTCCGATAACGAGGTCCGCGATAAATGCAGCTGTTTCCTGTTCTTGATTTAGATTTGTTAGGCCGTTCTTCCGAACAGCCTCTATTGTAGAATGATAAAGGTTTTTCATCAGCTGGAGTGTCTGTTTTTCACGTAGCAACGTCCCTTCGTCGACATTACCTTTCTTACTAGGCAATTCATAGGCTTTCAGCAATGTTGAAGCAATGAGCGTTCTATTAATTTCATTCGTACCTTCAAATATCCGATTAATCCTGGAATCACGATATAGTGTCTCTATCTCATATTCTTCCATATATCCATAGCCACCGTGGATCTGCAATGCTTCATCGACAATAAAGTCAAGAACTTCTGTGGACATAACTTTGTTGATCGAGCATGCTAAAGCATAACGGGCTGTAGTTTCACCAAAGTCAGCGGAGCCAATCTGTTTCATATTTTCAAACCCTTCTTGCATGGCGCCAGCAGTTCTATATACGGAACTTTCATTAGCGTACGTTTTTATAACCATATCTGCTAGTTTATTTTTGATTAAGTTGAAGCTGGAAATAGGCTTGCCAAATTGCTTCCTTTCATTGGCATAGCTAACTGCTAGCTCAATCGATCTCTTTGCAGTTCCAAGCGAAGTGGCTGAAATCTTATGGCGGCCGATATTCAATACGTTAAACGCAATTATATGGCCACGGCCTACTTCACCAATAACATTTTCAGATGGTACTCTTACATTATCCAAAATGAGAGAACACGTGGAAGACCCCCGCAACCCCATTTTCTTTTCTTCGGGACTAATGGAAACTCCTTCGTAACCTTTTTCAATAATGAATGCAGTAAACTTTTCACCCTTCACTTTTGCATACACAATAAATATGGCAGCGATAGAAGAGTTGGAAATCCATTGTTTTTCTCCATTTAAGATGTAATAAGTCCCGCATTTTGATAATACCGCTGTCGTCTTTACACTCATGGCATCCGTACCGGATGAAGGTTCTGTTAATGCATATGCTGCAATAGTCTCACCCGATAACATTTTTGGGAGGTACTTCTCCTTTTGTTTCTCAGTACCAAAATAGGCAATAGGCAACGCTCCAATCCCAGTCTGCCCTCCAAATGTAATGGCAAACGAACGGCCAAGCGCCATTTTTTCAGATATGATAGACGCACTGACTTTGCCAAACTCTAGCCCACCATCTTGCTCTGGAATATCTGCGCTGATCAGCCCGAGTTCACCTGCCTCTTTGATAAGACGGACAGTTTCATCAAACTCCTGATTTTCTATGTTTCCTAATGCAGGGTAAACTCTGTTTTTCACAAACTTCTCAGTCATCTCTTCCAGCATAATATGTTCATCATTAAAGTCTTCGGGTGTGAAAATTTCGTCAGGAAGGATGTCGGTATTCAAAAAATGCTTGAGTTCCTTTTTTACCGTAAACATGTATTCACCTCATCATAGACTGGTGGGTTTTCGGCATCATTTTTTTCCGGATATCATCAGGAATCGGTAACGCCTTCGGTTTCCCCTCAAATGATGTCCAGGCTCGTAATTCGTACCCCTCAGCTACTATTAGTTCGCCTCTAATAAAAGCATGTCGTAATTTAAATACTTTGTTTTGTAATTCTTCAACTGCACTTTGCACAATAACGTTATCCTCAAAGAAAAGAGGACCTTTGAAAATACAATTAGCCTCTAATAAAGGTACGCCAATTTGCTTCTCTGCATAAAGTTTGGAGGATGGATACCCTAGTGCTGACAAATATTCATGAGTGGCTTCATCCATCCATTTATAATAGTTAGGATAAAACACTATTCCAGCTGCGTCCGTGTCACCCCATCTTACCTGGAACGAGTATTTTGCTATCATGTTAGATATGCTCCTTTCAATTTCAGACTGGACGACTAACATTCGCATCCAACTGATCAAGAAGTCTCGATTTTTGGATTTTTCCGCTAGCCGTCATTGGAAAGTCCTCGACGAACAAGACTTTCCCCGGGACTTTATAATTTGCTATTTGATTCTTTACATAGGATTTAATTTCTTCTTCTGTAATTTCTGTTCCTTTTTTTAGTTGAATGAAGGCGCACACCACTTCACCAAGCACTTCATCTGGAATGCCCACGACAGAAGCAACCATGATATTTGGATGTTTAGTCAGCACACTTTCAATTTCCTGAGGATAAATGTTATAGCCTCCACGGATTATCATTTCTTTTTTCCTGCCTACAAAATGCAAATATCCTTCTTCATCCTGCACACCTAGATCACCAGTATAGAACCAGCCTTCTCGATCAAGAACATCTTCAGTATGTTCTTGCATTTTGTAATAGCCTTTCATCATTCCAAAGCTCTTGAGGGCAATCTCCCCTGTTTCGCCTGAATGGATATCAAGCCGGTTTTCATCAACAATTTTCAACTCAACCCCAGGAATCGGTTTCCCGAGAGTCTTAGTTATTTTCTGTTCATCATCATCATAAGGTGTCATTGTGACCGTAACAGTTTCCGTTATTCCATATGATTGACAAAGTTTTATACCCAAGCGGTCTCGTATTTCCTTGACTTTACTTGGTGGAATTGGAGCAGATCCCACCATTCCTGTTCGCAATGTCGACAGGTCGTAACTATCAAAATCCTCCAGTCCTATTTCTTTAATGAACATTGTCGGAACACCCATCTTTATCGTGACTTTTTCTTGTTCGATCAGTTGAAGAGTTTCACGGGGATGATATTTCTCCTGTAACACCATCCGTGCCCCGGCGGATACACCGCAAAACAAGTTGCATGCCATGCCAAAGATATGAAACAGCGGTGCTGATATAACAAAAACGTCTTTTTCCGTACATCTAAGTTCACCTGCTAATGTATTGGCGGATTGTACCACACCTCTGTGTGTGATCATAACGCCTTTTGGCACGCCGGTTGTCCCGGATGTATACAAAATACAAAATAGATCGTTATTTACATCAATTTCAGCTTCCATGACATCACCATCTATGTGGTCCTCATAGGAATGGAGACCATCCTGTGTGAACCTTACAGAGATCAATAACGGCACAAGCGACTGAGCTTCTTTTAACCCAAAGTTTTGATCAAATTCTTCAGTCACTATCAACGCTTTCGGCTCGGAATTCTTTAAAATGTATTCGACTTCATGTGTTTTATATTTATAGTTAAAGGGGACAAGCACCGCCCCAATTTTGGCTACAGCAAAAAATATAACTGCTGTTTCATACCAATTGGGCAATGACACAGCAATCCGGTCCATTTTTTTTATACCCAGATTGTAGAGTGTCACGGCCAACCGTTCCACATCCTTTTTCATTTCATGGTAGGAAACCCGTCTCTTCAAATCATATATCGCTTCTTTATCCTCATTGGCTGAAACAGCACGCTCTAATAATCCGTAAACTGTCAAAAGATTCTGATCCTTTTCCATATACTCACTCGCTCCCGTATGGTTCTAAAAATCTTTCTTTTTCCTGCCTCTAAATGTGATTTTTTAGCCAGAAACTTGTTTTCCCTTTTCACTGAAACATATTTTTGATTATCCTACCATAACTTCTGTTTTCAGCATAACCGTCTCGATATGGAATCATAGTCCGTTTTGTGTAAACCCTTTCAATCCTTGAAATAGGACTGCCTAAAAACTTTGATTATACGTTTCTATGAATCACAACTTTATAACGCTTCCCAAATTGCCGCAATTCCCTGACCTCCGCCAATGCAAACAGCTGATGCCCCATATCTTTTTTTGCGTCTTCTCAATTCATAAATGAGTGCCGTTACGATTCTTGTTCCGCTTGCCGCTAGCGGATGCCCCATTGCGACTGCCCCACCGTTTACATTTCCTATTTCAACGTCAAAGCCTAATTCTTTTTGACAAGCAAGATACTGAGCTGAGAATGCTTCATTGATTTCAATCAGATCTAAGTCTGCGATTGTTAAGTTTGCTTTTTTTAATGCACTTTGAATGGCCGGAACAGGTCCAATCCCCATGTACTTTGGCTCTACTCCGACTACGTCCCAGGAAACAAGACGAGCAATCGGCTTCAGTCCTTTTACTTCAGCATAGTCACTTGAGGCGACAATGACTGCCGCCGCTCCGTCAACCATGCCACTCGCATTTCCTGGTGTAACTACCCCGTTTTCAACAAATCTCGCCTTCAGTTTCCCAAGCTGCGCCATGCTGGTTTTCCGAATATGTTCATCGTCTTCAATGACTTTATCGCCTTTTCTACCTTTTACGGTCACAGATACAATTTCTTCATTTAAATAGCCTTTTTCTCTTGCAGAAAGGGCACGTTCATGGCTTGCGAGAGCGTGCTGATCTACCTCTTCCCTGGACAGATTATATTTGGCTGCCAAATTTTCAGCGGTTTCACCCATTGTACATTCTCCATAGGTATCGTATAGGCCATCCCATACCCAGTCTTCTACAACAGGCGCCCCGAGTTGACTTCCCCATCTCATACCGCGAATTACATGCGGTACCTGACTCATGCTTTCAGTTCCTCCTGCTAACACGACATTCGCTTCTCCTGTTAAAATGTAACGCGCTGCTGTTAAAATAGATTCAACCCCCGTTCCGCACAGTCTATTAATGGTCAATGCAGGGACGTGAATCGGGGTACCAGCTTTTAACCCAATATGTCTTGCCAGCAAATGTGCATCTTTGCTTGATTGCTGCACATTCCCGAATACAACTTGATCGATATCTTCTACTGAAATGTTGGCTCTTCGTATTGCTTCTTTTGCGGCAAAGACGCCTAAGTCCGTTGCTGTGATATCACGGAACGATCCGGAAATTTCAGCAAATGGCGTCCTTGCTCCTTCTAACAAAAAGATTTCCTTCACTTCATTCACCTCATTTAATTTTTTTTAAAACTTGGCGTATCATTCAGCCTTATGTCCTTAGCTACCACCATTAAATGTCCTGGAATCTACAGTTGAATACCCTCTCTAATTGCCTTCATATCTACGTTTATTGGTTTTACTTATCTATTGTTGCTTCACTGCTTATCTTCCTGAATAAATTGGTTCTCTTTTTTCAACGAAGGCCTTCAGTCCTTCTTTCCGATCTTCCGTTGAAAATGCATTACCAAAGCAAACGCTTTCGATAATCAAACCCGATTCGAGGTCAGTATTGCCTCCGACATTGACTGCTGTCTTCACCATTTGAAGAGCAACGGGTGGTTTTTTCGCCAATTTTCCGGCCCATTCCTTAGCTGTCTCCAGCACCTCTCCAACTGCCACCAATTTATTGACTATATGCAAGTCCAGTGCCCGTTTCGCATCGATCATATCGCCGAAATAAAGCAGTTCTTTGGCCACACCCTGTCCGACAATCTTCTGTAGCCGCTGGGTACCGCCTCCCCCTGGAATGATACCGAGGCCAACTTCCGGGAAGGCAAACTTCGCCCGCTCCGAACTTATACGCATGTCACAGGCAAGCGCGAGTTCGAGCCCTCCCCCCAGCGCCATTCCATTCAAGGCGGCAATGACCGGCTTCGTCACATTCTCAATTTTCGAAAATACCGTTCTAGATGTCTTGTTCATCAAATTGATACCGACAAGATCAAGACTTGCCATTTCATTGATGTCAGCCCCTGCGACGAACGCTTTCTCCCCGCTTCCAGTAAGGACAATTGCTCGAACATCTTCATTGGCTTCAAGCTCGTCAAATACGATTGAAAGTTCTTGGAATACCTGTGTATTCAATGGATTGACTGGCGGCCGGTTAATTGTTACAACTGCAACTTTATCTTCGATTTCACATAATAAAAATTTATACATTCATTCCAACCCCATTCTAATTATTCGTAGTCATAAAACCCAGCGCCTGTCTTCTTACCGTTTCTGCCCGCCCTGACTAGCTGTTTCAGAAGAAGAGGGGGAGCAAAATGATCATCGTTGAACTCCTCTTTGAAATACTCCATCACGTGGTACCCAATATCCACGCCCGCAAAGTCCTGCAGTGTGAATGGACCCATAGGATAGTTCAGTCCTAGTGTAACGGCCTTATCAATATCTTCAGCAGACGCCACACCTTCTTCAAGCAGCTTGATCGCCTCGATAAACTGTGGAATCATGATCCGGTTTACAATGAATCCCGGCGTATCTTTTTTAACCTCTACCGGTTCTTTGGACAGCTGCTTAGAGAGCGCTTTCAATTCCTCCACAGTCCCATCGCTTGTCTGATATCCACGAACCACTTCTACAAGTTTCATTAGTTGTGCCGGGTTAAAGAAATGCATACCAGCCACCCGTTCCGGACGTTGTGTCGCGGCTGCAATTTCTGTAATCGACATCGATGATGTGTTTGTCGCCAGAATCACACCTTCACGAACGATTTGGTCGAGTGCAGAGAACACTTCCTTTTTCAGATTAAGGTTTTCAAGAACGGCTTCAATTACGACGTCCGCGTCTTTCATATCCTCGAGGCTCGTCGTGATTTGGATGCGTCCGAGCGTTTCCTGTTTTTGATTTTCGGTCATTTTTCCCCTTGCAACACTTTTATCCATAAACTTTCCAATACCTTTTATTGCATTTTCCAAATAGCTGTCTTCAATGTCACACAAGATTACGGTAAACCCATTCATTGCCGCTAGATTCGCAATACCTGAACCCATTGAACCTGCACCAACTACCCCGATTGTTTGAAATGCCATCTCTCCATCTCCCCACTTTGTAAAATTATCAATATTCTGTAAATTAATTATAACCTTGGTAATCTTGGGTTTGTACCTACAAAATGAGGGAAAAATCTATAATTTTTTCATCTATTTTGAGGGATAAAAAAACAGCCTATAAAGGCTGTTCTAGGTAAGTCCACCATTCATATCATAAAGCTTTAATGCCATCATCAAATTGAAGCGGACTTCAGCGTCATTTAATTCGGCATCCAGAAGCAGTTCGATCCTTTCAAGCCGGTATAAGAGGGAACTTCGATGAATATAGAGTTCTTCAGCCGTGCCTTTTACATTTCCGTTATTTTGAAGGAAAACATGTAGAGTATTGTACAGATCGATGTTTTTCCCTTCCGAATACTTGATGAGAGGCCCTAGTTGACTCTTCACAAATAAATCAATGGCAGTTGAATGATCCAAGTGATGGAGAATGGTATAGGAACCGAGGTCTTTAAAAAGTGAATAACCAGTGTTCTCGAACCGACTGCTTACTATATTCAATGCCTGAACAGCCTGCTGATAGCTCACATAATAGTCCTGGATATTCTCCGTTTCACTCCCGATCCCCATAAGTACTCGACATTCGATAGGTCCCTTCGCGGCCCATTGCTGAATACTTTCAAAAAGCGTGGCCCAATACTTTTTCGGCTTAGCGCCTTCCCTTTCAGTTGAAACAATGAGAACAAACTTTTCGTCATGTGATGCAGATATAAAGGGACTATCAAGTTCCGACAGATAAGATTTAACCGAATCCCAAATAAGCGTTTTTTTCGTCTGCTGTTCAAGGAGATTGCTTCCTTCTATTTCACTTGCATCAAGTTCTATGGACAATACAGCCAACCGATGGCTGCTGAACAGGTCCCATTGAAATAAGTTTGCATATTGGAGAATGCTTTCTTCATTATCTATTTTTTCCATCAGTAATTTGCTAATGAAGCTATCCTTAGCCTGTTCTTTTCCATCTAGGACGAGCTTTTGCTTAATAAATTGGATTGAGCAAATATTCCGTGCTAAATCGACCGTCAAACGGTCAAACTCGTCCATTTCCACACTAGACCTGCGAATGGCTAGGTAGCCAAGCAAATTGCCACCACCACTAACTGTCCATAATGAAAAATTATAGTCTGGATTATTGGGATCTTGCATGGTGATAAGCTCGTTACCTTTTTCATTACTGATTTCTTCCCTTGCTCTTTCAGCCAATTGCTCTATATATAACGGGCTATCTTCATGTTCATAGTCGATGAATGATAACGCCCGCATAAAGCGGTCAAACAAGATGACCGAACTTCGAAATAATCCGCCGAGCATTTTTGTAATTCCATCAAAATTGTCAACCTCCACCGTTTCTTTCACAAGTGACTGCTGAGAATCCAAAAGAAACTGAAGCCTGTGTTTATGGTCTTTTTCGCTATTATATAAACGTGCATTTTCAAGCAATGCGGCAACATGTTTGGACAAAAGTTCCAACAATCTCAAATCATCTTCTGAAAATACACCCGTCCCTTCGTTCTCAATATGAAGGACCCCTATCGGTTTCAGGTCAATGAAGAGGGGAATCGTCAGCTGGTTCCCACCAGGTGCTTCTAGAAAGGGAAAGTGGTCTTTCAGCATATAATTGTCTTGGATCATGATTTTGTGTGCGTATTCCAACTTCCCGTAAGCAGGTTGTTGGAATACTAAACAGTTTTCTTTTTCATTATATAAATAAATACACGCAAAATCCGCATTGGTCCCTTTTCCTGCCCTAGACGTCAGTTCGGCGATATGGTGTTCAAGAGGTGCATCGAGTGAAAGGTTTTTGCTAATCCATTCAATGCCTTCTATTTTTTTCAGCTGTGTTTCCTTTTGCCTCGCCATTGCCATGGCAACTGCCATATCCTTTCCAAATTCCTCGAAGTGAATTTCCATATCCAAAAGCGGCACGAAGCTTAAGAAACCAACTATGCAAAAGCCAAAATGGTGAATGTCGTCTTTGAGGGGGACAGTAAACCATGTTTTAATGTTTGCCCTCTTCAATATTCTTGCCATACGGCAATCTTCAGGCTCTTCCGCTGTTTTATACGTCATACTTTGATGGAATAGTTTGGAGGAACAGTCATCTGTGGAAAATGGAAAGGCCTCAGTTACAGAAGGTATGTTGCCGCTCCACGCTTTTGGCAACAGCTGCCCACCCTCGTCTAACACGACACCAACAAAATCGCAATATAGCTCAGATTGAAAGGAATCAGTCAAGTACTGCAGTGCCTCTTCTTCGGTGTCAATCTTAATCAGATAACGCGATGTCTTTCGCAAATGGTTATCTACTTTTCTCATTAATTTCTCTCTTTTGCTGTCAGACAAAATCCATCCCTCCTCCGGAATTCTCCCTAATCCTATTGTAAATGAAGAAACTCATAATGAAAGAAAGAAAATCAAAAATCATAGTACCTGATAAAATTTCATCTGCACATCAGACGGTCTTCTGATACCTTCTCCTACAAATATATTCCGGTTTAAAAAACCATATTTTTCACTGCCCGTCTCAAACAAGGGAGAAGTTTTAAAATAATATGATCCAATTGGAACTTCTTCTCCTTGGATGATACGGTCAATAATTTCTTTGGGGCCATGCCGGTACCCTTTGTTCACAACATAAATAGGCACGCCCTCCTCTGTTTGAATCGTATAATGGGCAAGTGCTTCCGTCATACCGTCATATCGAATCATCTGGTAATCCGCACCTCCCGGTAAAACAATACCTTTTAACCCTGGCCCGGAAAACGTTCCACCCGTTATAGGAATGACTCTTCTTATACCAGTTCCTACATCCCCTACTTCAATAGGGGCGTCCACATGTATGTTCGCCGTAAAAATATGCTTCAGGTCAATGCCCATGTCCTCTCCCCTTCTTCTCAGTCGTAAATCCCGAAGAGAGTATCTCATCGGGATTTCTTAATATTATTTAGCGGCATTCAAACGATCTTCTGCCGATTCGGGTTGGTCCGCTCCCTTATTATAATTACCGTATTTCTCTTGAACGAACAACAGCGAGAATCCCCCTAGCACAGCTGCGCTTGCAATTGCTGCGAAGTTATACTGGGGCTGCAAGTTCATTGTAAGAAGAATACCTACGAATGTCGGAGCCACTATCCCCCCCATACGTCCAAAAGCCATGGTACTGCCCAGTGCAGTGGAACGCATTTCAGTAGGATAATACTGGGAAACAAATGCATTTGACATATTCTGTACACCCACCGATGCAGCACCTATTACTGAAATCAAGGCGTATGCGATAAATGGACTGTTCGTGAATCCGATGAGCGACAGGGCAATCGCACCACAGAAGAACAGGGGAACAAGTACTTTCTTAAAGCCCAGTTTATCCACCAACCGCCCAAATACGATGGTACCTACAATAGCTCCGATTTGCATGACCGCAATAAATGTGAGGCTTGATTTAAGGTCATAGCCAGCCTGCATCATAAGGCGTGGAAGCCATGTATTCATCGAGTAAATCAAAATAAATGCGCTGAAGCAGGAAATCCAGAACATCACGGTGCTTAGTGCACGTTTTTTTTCGAACAATTTTATAACAGGTGAGCCTGGTGCTCTCTCATCAGGTTTTTTAAGTTCTATTGCTTCTTTCACGTTTATTGTTGGATCAATCTTGGCAAGAACTTTCTTGGCTTCTTCCACTTTACCAGTTTGAATTAGGAAGCTAACAGATTCCGGTATGATTTTGATTAAAAATGGAAAGAACAAGAGAGGGATTCCCGCGAGCCAGAAAACGGGCTCCCAGCCAGCCGTCGGCAGAAGTGACCGGCTTGTAAGCGCTGCTGCTATCGCTCCAACCGAATAACCACAAAAAACGAATGACACGAGAGCAGAACGGATGTGCTTAGGTGCAAATTCAGTGGTCAAGGCAATAACATTTGGCATGACTCCCCCTAGGCCAATACCAGCGATGACACGAAAAATTATAAACATTGTCGGTCCATTGGCGAACCCAGATAGCATTGTGAAAAAGCTGAAGAGGAAAATGGTCAACAAGATAATTTTCTTTCTGCCCAATTTGTCTGCAAGTAACCCAAATACAATTGCGCCGGCTGCTGTACCCATTACCGTATAACTACCAATTGCACCTGCTGTCACATCCGATATTCCCCACTCCTTAATAAGAGATGGAACGACAGCCCCGTAAATGACAACATCATATCCATCAAACAAAATGACAAGAAAAAGCCAGAAAACAAGCCAAATATGAAATGAATGAATGCGGCTTCCGTCAATTACTTTCATTGGGTTAATCAACTTCATATTATTGCCCCCCTTAAATTTAGATTTCATTTAACAAATCGTATCCCACACCAACAGGAAACGCTTTCATTTTTTAATAACCTTTGTTCCCTCCTTTTTAATGTCCGAATTTTCCGTAATCTAATTTTATTAGCTGGAGGTTAAGATTGTTAGCCACTTAATGTAGGAAAAAAGAAGTTTTTTTCAGTTATTATGTAGTCTATTCGATAGTGCAACCTATCCTAACTAGTACAACAGCTGAGTGGTATATAAAAAAGAAGAAGTTCGCTAATTTAATATGTACAGTTTTCTTCTTAGATTTGAATCATTCGACTAATATATATAGTGTTTTTGAAAAGTAAGGAACTCCGTTTTCAAATCTCCCTTGATCCTAATCTCTTCCGATTCCAAAACAATTTATTTGGGGCGAGCCATAAACTAATAGTAAGAAGGATATTATGTAGACTTCTCATTTAACCCTATGGCTACTAACCTTATTTGTTATGACCTTATCAGTATCTTCTACCAAGTCTATTGTTCATTTGAAAATTGCTTGTTTGTTATTCTCAAAAAATTACAATCAGGGAAATTGAAGAAATTACAAGGGGTTTAGCTGCTACTATATATCAGGAATTGAATATAGTGTAAACCCAGTAAGGGTCTGTTCATTATAGAAAGCGTCAGGATTCTGCGGATTGACAACTGTTAGAATAGATTTTTACCTATTTTGCAGAGGTGTAGTGAAATGTCCCTCTCAGTGCAGGATTCACTAAGAAAGCCTTCCGTATGATTCACGGAAGGCTTGGCCATAATTTATTTTTTTATCTTTAGTTATTTTTATTTTCTTTACCTTTTACGTGTTTATCTAAGAAGTTAATCAATATTTTCGTGACTTTTGGTTGCACCCAATGAGTTCCACCATGGCCAGCACCTTTTACAATATAATAAGTGGAATCAACCCCTTTGTTAATTAAATTTTCGTGTAATATTTCAGTTTGATTTGGTGAAACTAGTGCATCTTTATCTCCGTGCATGATTAAGAATGGAGGTGCATCCTTAGTGATATACGTAATAGGATTTGCTTTGGCTGCTTTATCAAGATTATCAAAAATCGAACCACCAGGGCTCATTACGGAAGGTCCATTTACCCACATACCTTCTGGTGCGGAAGGCGATTTGTGAAGGGCCTGAACTTCTTCTGAAAAACCATATCCAACTCTCGTTAAGTCAGAAAGCCCATATAAATCGATAACTGCTTTCACATCACTGCTTTGATCTAAATTTTCCCCTTTGTCAAAGTCCGCCAAACCATTTGTTAAGCCAGCAAACGCAGCAAGATATCCGCCAGCTGAACTACCCATTACAACGATATTCTCAGGGTCGATATTAAATTTTTCAGCATTGGCACGCAGGTAGCGAATGGACGCTTTAACATCTTCAAGTGGTGAAGGGAAGGTACTCTGAGGCGTAACCCGATATTCAATACTAGCGACAACGTAACCTGCCTCCGAAATGGACATTCTTTGTTGTACAGACTTATCGTTATTAGCTGACATGAATCCACCTCCTGGGACAAATACAACTGCAGGAAGTGGTTTTTTACCTTCAGGCTGTAATATATCCATTTCTAGTGGAACATTGGAATAACCATAAATAGGTTGCTGAGAGTAAACAACATCTGAAATCAAATTAACAGAAGGTTCCTTAATAGGGATTTCTAACATCTTTGCTTTGTTGTCAGCTGCACTAGCAAGTGGAGCAGCAACAGCAAGAATACCAACCATTAGTAAAGAAAGAAAGGGAGCCTTTTTTATTTTCATTTAATTAACCTCCTAGAAAATATTTTAAGGATTAATGATAATAACCCATTAGGATCTTGATTTATAGAGTTATTTGAGCGCTTACATATACTGAAATAATCTACACTTTTACTCAACCACGTTCATGAATTGTATCCTCCTTTATTAGGACCTAAAATATAATGGAAGCGCCAACATTTATCATGTAGTCTCTTGTTAAATTGAAATTTTTTCCTTGTTATTATATTAATAACTTGTGTGTAAAATTGTTAGCCGCTTTTTGTAGGAAAAAGGAAATGTGTTTTTGTATGTTTTGGATACTAACCTGGAAGAGGACATATCTCCTTCTTTGATTTATAAGTTGTTTAAACCGATTGATTCCTAGAAGAGTATCCAAGAACTTTCTGACGAGTCTTTCTTTTACTAAACCGATTTATTTTGCAATAGTTACTAAGCAATATTTTGTTATTAAGAGATAAATTACAAGTTTCTGCCTGCGCCCGGTGTCAGCCTTCGCATTCCTTTTAAGCTTATTGCATGGCGAAGGGTAAATCGGTTCATTTCACATGAATGATACACTTATATAATGAGATAATGCCTATACTATCTTCCTGTTTTCTGGAAAAAAGAATGAAAATATTGTGTTTTAATGGGCAATTCCTTTATAATGCGCATTAGATGATTTTTTAGCACTGAATTTCGAGAGGAGACTGAATATGAAGAAACTATTGTACCCAATCATCATTGGATTATTGGCAGTTGTTCTAACGGCTTGTGGTTCGAACGATGAAGCTGATAAGAAAAATGACGAGAAAGAAACTAAAACAACCGAGAAAGAAACGGCTAAAGCAACTGAGGAACAGCAAAAACAGATGGAAGAAATGCAGAAGAAACTAGAAAAGCAAAAGGTGGATGAAAAGAAAACGGTGGCCATCGTCAATGACGAAAAAATTTCAGGTGCGGAATATAATACCGTGTTGTCTACCACACAAATGCAAATGCAGCAATTCGGACAAGATCCAACAACCAAAGAGGGAGCCAAACAAATTAAAGAGCAAACGCTCAACTCTTTAGTGGGGCAAAAATTGCTGCTTCAAGCTGCTGATAAAAAGGGCTACACAGCTTCCAAAGCCGAAATTGAAAAGGAACTTGCCGCAATCAAAAAGCAATATGAGAGTGAAGAGAAATTCAAGGAAGCGATGAAACAAGCAGGTCTGAATTCGGAAATGCTGAATGCTCAGATCGCAGAGAACATCCCATATACGAAGTACGTTGAAAAAGAGATTAAAGTGGAAGAAGCAACTGATGAAGAAATCCAAAAGTATTACGATCAGGTTGCGGAGCAAGCTAAAACAAGCGGGCAAAAGGTACAGAAGCTCGAAGAAATGAAGCCGCAAATCAAGGAACAACTAGAGCAGCAAAAAAAACAGGAAAAACTTGTGAAACATGTGGAAGAACTTCAGAAAAATGCTAAGGTCGATATTAAGATTTAATGTTGAAAAGAGCTGCCAAAATTGGCAGCTCTTTCTTTATGGCCTTTGGTCCGCCTACTAAATGCATTAACGCGTTTAACATCCCATACAGGGTTCAATGTCGCTCTTTATTGCTGATTATAAACAACCGTGCGATTTTTTGACAACAACTGCTGAAGCACTCACTCACGGGCTTTCAATTTCATTTATTCCCCCGTTTTAGAGAAACGTGCAATTCTGTCGCCAATTTCATCTCGAACACGTTGGAAGGTAGCCCATTTTTCTTCATCTGTTCCTTCCGCTTTTGCCGGGTCATCAAAACCCCAGTGTTCACGTTTAACATTCGGTGGCGTCATTGGACATTTGTCTGCCGCATCGCCACATAATGTAACGACAAAATCGGCATTATTCAATATGTCTGGGTCGATGATATCCGATGTTTGATTGGAGATGTCCATTCCAACTTCATTCATTGCTTGTACAGCGTTAGGATTTAACCCATGTGCTTCAATTCCTGCACTAAGCACTTGCCATTCGTTACCTAAATATATCTTCCCCCATGCCTCTGCCATTTGGCTTCTGCATGAGTTACCAGTACATAAGAAGTAGAGTGTTTTTTTAGCCATGTAGTTTCCCTCCTCTGACAGTAAGTTAGTGTTTAATGAATAATTTGTAACCATATATATAAGCCAACTAATGTGATGATCAATGTTGGGATAGTTAAGATGATTCCCGTTTTAAAGTAGGTTCCCCATGAAATTTTAACGCCCTTTAATGAAAGGACATGCAGCCACAATAACGTAGCCAATGAACCGATCGGAGTGATTTTCGGGCCCAAGTCCGAACCGATGACATTTGCATAAATCAGGGCCTCCCTGATTGCGCCTGTTGTATGGGTGTCGGAAATGGCAAGGGCATCAATCATAACGGTTGGCAAGTTATTCATAAGTGATGACAGAATGGCGGCGATGAAGCCCATTCCCAGCGTTGCGGCGAATAATCCTTGATCAGCCGTCACTTGTATAAGGTCAGCTAAAATGTTTGTCAATCCAACGTTTCTTAATCCATACACCACGACATACATTCCAATTGAGAAGAACACAATTGCCCATGGTGCGCCTTTTAAAACTGTCTTTGTATTTACAGCTGGACTTCGCCTTGCCATAAACAAGAAGAAAATGGCAATAACACCTGCAATGATGGATACAGGAATGCTGAAAAATTCACTGATAAAATATCCTACCAACAAAACACCTAAAACAATCCCAGACAGGCGAAACATTTTCACATCACGAATGGCTTCGACTGGCTTCTTCAATTGAGCCATATCATAATTCTTCGGAATGCTCTTTCTGAAGTACAAATATAATACCAGGATGCTTGCTGCTAATGAAAAGAGGTTTGGTACTATCATTCTAGAGGCGAACTCAATAAACCCGATATCAAAAAAGTCTGCAGAAACAATGTTGACCAGATTACTTACCACAAGTGGTAAGGATGTAGTGTCCGCAATAAACCCACTCGCGATGATAAATGGGAAAATCATTCTCTCTTCCAACTTCAGGTTCCGAACCATTGCCAATACAATCGGAGTTAAGATGAGAGCGGCTCCATCATTTGCGAAGAACGCAGCGACTAGGGCTCCGAGAATGCTCACATACACAAACATCCTTACTCCATTTCCCTTGGCAGCTCTTGCCATATGTAGAGCTGCCCATTCAAAGAAACCAATTTCATCTAAAATCAAAGAAATAATGATAATAGCAATGAACGCCAACGTCGCGTTCCATACAATACCCGTAACGGTAATTACATCGTTGAAGTCAACAACTCCAACTAGTAAGGCAAGTACCGCTCCCCCACATGCTGACCAGCCGATTGACAATCCCTTGGGTTGCCAGATGACGAATGTCAACGTCAGCAAAAAGATGATACTAGCTAATATAACTGTACCCACTGATGTTCTCCTCCTAGTTAGTCACAGCAAATCCTTTTTCCTTGTGCTGTTAATTCTTCTAATTTAAAGTTTTGACTTGATAAGTCCTTGATGACCGTCTGAATAAATGAGTAATAGGAAGAAGACGAATTTAACGAGTAAAATATCCATTGTCCCCTTCTCGCTTCATTCACGATTCCGCTATCTTTCAACTTTCGTAAATGTTGGCTGATAGCAGGCTGGCTCATCTCGAAAAGGTCCACAAATTCACAGACACAGCATTCATGCTCAGCCATGATCTTAACCATGGTCAACCGAGTTTTATCACCTAGTAATTTAAGAATGTTTGCCGTGGTTTCTAAATCCAACGATTCATTCGTTTGCATTTTATCCCTCCTGGCACAATCGAACAAATAAGAATATGCTTATACGATGATTCAATATTAGTGTATAAGCATATTCTTATATAATCAAGCATTAAATTTTCAACAAAATAATTTTAAAATATCTCCGCCTAAGGAGAACTTAGCCTGTCCCCCCCCAAGACTAGCGAGGGGAAATCTTATCCAAACGCGCTGTTAAAAGGTGTTGTTGATTTCTTTATGAACTAAGGGGGGCAGGTTAGCTTAATAAAAATTAAAGAGACGCTTATTAAGTCAGCTTCTCTATTAATGAATTACCAATTTTCAGCGTGGTTTTGTATAAGTTCAATCATACGAATTATAGAAGGAGAAAGCCATTTATCCTTATGATAAGTCAAATATGTTGATATGGAGGAATGGTGTTGTGGAATAATTTCTCCTTTTAGTTTATTGCTTTCTAATTCTTCTTTGACCGAAAAGTAAGGAACTAGTGATATACCTAAACCACTTTTAACGCATTGTTTTATTGCTTCTATACTTTGAAACTCTAAACTTTCTGTTACGTTCATATTCTGATTGCGAATATATTCATCAAAAACAGATTTATAACTACATCTAGATTCGGAGTACAGTGCTGTTTGAGATATATCTTTAACATCTAGAGGGCTGATTAAAACCATTCTTTCTCTTATAAGTTTTTCAGAGTAAAGTTCTTCTTGTCTCCAACCATCTTTTTCTAATAATAAGGCTATGTCAATTTCCCCATTTTGAAGACTTTTTGTAACATCATAATTTTCAAGTGATTTCAATGAAAGCTTTACTTTAGGATATTTCGTTTTATATTCGAGAAGAAGCGACGGAATTCTACAAATAGTTAAAGATTCGGAAATCCCTAAAGTTAAAGCTCCTTGTGGCTCTTTGTCAATATTTAATGACTGATTATATAGTTCAATGATTTTGATAGCATAGGACAAAAATTCATTTCCATAGTGAGTTAACATGACTTTCTTTCCTAAGCGATCAAATACTGGTCTACCTAATTCTTTCTCCAGTTCTTTGATGTGAGTAGTAATGGAGGATTGTGCATAACCAAGATGTTCTGCCGCCTTATTAAACCCACCTTTTTCTACTATCGTTTTAAAAGTAATCAGTTGACGGAGTTCCATTTATAATTAAATCTCCTTATGTTCAATTTTTTTGAATTAAATTATCGAATATATCTATTTTACTAAACCAAATAGAAGATTTAAACTAATATCAAACAGTTGTTAAATCAAATACTAATCAGATTGCAAAAACAGGAGGCAAACATCATGTGGGATATAAATTCATTATTTGAACCATTCAATATAGGAACAATTACGTTAAATAACCGAGTAGGCGTAGCACCAATGACGCGTATTAGTGCTACTGAAAAAGGTTTTGTAACAGATAAAATGCTTAAGTATTATAGTTCCTTTGCTGAAGGCGGGTTTGGGCTTATTATTACAGAAGGAACTTATATTGATGATAAGTATAGTCAAACTTACGATTTTCAGCCAGGTATTGCATTTGATGAGCAAGCACAAGAGTGGAAAAGAGTTGTCAATGCCGTTCATTCAGCAGGATCAACAATCTTTATGCAGTTACAACATACTGGGCCATTATCTCAGGGAAATCGTTTCACTTATGAAACATTAGCTCCTTCTTCTGTTCAACCAAAAGGAGAACAACTAAAATTTTACTTAGGTGAAGGACCCTTTCAATTACCTAGAGAAATAACAAAAGAAGAAATAGCCGATGTTAAAAACAGTTTTGTTGAAGCTGCAAAACGTGCTAAATCTGTTGGCTTTGATGGGATAGAACTACATGGAGCAAATGGTTATTTATTAGATGCGTTTCTAACGGAGTATACTAACCAACGTACTGATGAATATGGTGGCACAACAGAAAACAGAGTTAGGTTATTAGTAGAAATAATTCATGAAGTTAGAAAATCGGTAGGAGAAGACTTTACTATTGGTATTAGAATTTCACAATCAAAAGTGAACGATTACTCCTATCATTGGTCAGGCAAAGAGCAGGACGCCGCGATTATCTTTGGAGCATTAGGTAACGCAGGTATTGATTATATTCATGTAACAGAATTTAAAGCGTGGCAGCCAGCATTTGAAACAGGAAAAGCTTCACTTGTAGCACTTGCCAAAGAGTATAGTCAATTACCTATAATCGCAAATGGACAGTTAGAGAAGCCAGAAAGAGCTTCTGAAATGATAAATAATGGTCATGCTGATATTATAACTTTAGGTAAAGGAGCATTGGCTAATCACGACTGGGTAAAGAAAGTTCAAAATGAAGAACCTTTAGAAGCGTTCGATTCGGAAAAAGTATTACACCCAACTGCTGTTATTAAAGATTTCGAATTGTAGATGAAAAAATAAAATGTTTAACAACGCCTTTCCAATTGGAATTTAATACTGCATCTTGAAATAAAGATTATCCTTATTAAAAGACCAGCCTGGGGCTTTATCAGACGAAACAAGAAAACTGCCGAGTTATCGGCAGTTTTTTCTGCTTTATAAATATTTCCGGTGAATACCTTTTCCATCATAGGAAAACAGGACTTCTTTTCCTTCCATGACTGATTCCATATGCACGGAGCGGCCCCAGAGCTGATGGATATATGGCATGACTTTTTCGAGATATTTCAGATCCAGTTCAATACCTTCATACCAATGCTTTAGATAAAGTTCCCCATTACGCATGAAGTCCCCATCGTTAACTGTTATATAGGGGAAACCGCCATTAACCCTCATACTGACGAGTTGATCGCGAACCTGTTCCCATGCCTTATCGACGATTTTATAATCCTTGCCCTGCTTTTGGAATAAATACATATCCTCCCGCATGACGAGGTCTTTCGTCAAATAATTGCGGATAAAGGAAATATCCGATTCGATTTCCCTGACTTCGAACATCTTTTCCCGGCCAGATCCAGGCTTGACGCCCAGCCTTATCATTTCTTCGGTTGGATTATCATAGCGTTCTTCAATATCTTCAAGCACTTTCAATCCAAGATAATAAGGGTTAATGCTGGTCCGTGATGGCTGAACGACACCTGCGTTCAGTTTTGCAAATTCAATGGCTTCCCCTGAGGATAAATCCAATTCACGGATTATGCGCTGATGCCAGTAGGATGCCCAGCCTTCATTCATGATTTTCGTTTCCAGCTGCGGCCAGAAATACAGCATCTCTTCCCTGATCATCGTCATGATATCCCGTTGCCAATCGGTTAAATCCCTGCTGTACTGTTCTATGAAAAGCATAATATCCTTTTCAGGCCTAGGCGGGAATTTTTTTCTTTTTTTAATGTTGGATTCCTTCGGTTTATCCTTATTATCAAGGTTCCATAAATCATCGTATTGTGTGGCTGTCGGTTTTATTTCCTCTTCTTCTTCCTCATCTTCCATCGTCCAGGCAAGCTTCGGTCTCATCAGCGACGGATCGATATGTTCTTCAATCGCTAAAAGTGCATCAAGGAAGGTTTCCACTTCCTTTTTGCCATGCAGGATTTCATATTCACGAATTCTTTCTGCCGTTGCCGACATACTTTCTACCATATCTCTCTTAGTATTATTGAAACGTACATTATTCTTAAAGAAATCACAATGCGCCAAAACGTGGGCAACAATCAATTTATTTTGCACAAGTGAATTGGAGTCCAGCAGAAAAGCGTAACAAGGATCAGAGTTAATGACCAGTTCATAGATCTTACTCAATCCAAAGTCGTACTGCAGCTTCATTTTATGAAATTGCTTCCCAAAGCTCCAATGAGAAAAACGGGTCGGCATCCCATAGGCACCAAATGTATAAATGATTTCTGAAGGGCATATTTCATAACGCATCGGGTAAAAATCCAACCCGAACCCAGTTGCTATTTCCGTAATTTCACTAATGGCATATTCCAGAGCCTTTTGCTCCGCTCCATTCATCCGATATCCCCCTTGTCTTCCGCCTTTAAACTAATGTATGAAAAAAAGGAGGAAAAATGCCGTGATCATGAGTAAAGGTCCTCGATAACAGAAAAAAACACCTCCATGAAGAAGATGTCAGGTGAAATGATTCATGCATTCTGCACTCAATCTTAATTTTCCCTTTAATATTAAAATTTCGCGAATTCCGTATTCACAGCCTCTTTTTTTGTTTTTGAACGGATCCAGGTAATGATGAGCGCTGCAATAATGACAAAACCTAAGTATCCCGTGACTGGGTATACCGTTCCAACCAATTTAATAAAACCAACGAAACTAGCGAGAAAAGCGAAGATCCCGACCATAATCACGGATATTTTAAAGCGTTTCGTTTCGGCAGGCACCAACCTGGCGGTGAATGCATACAGCATCCCGACAGCGGTATTATAAATCATTCCTAAAAGGATGATTGAAAGGATATATCCCAACCATGGAGAAATCTGATTCGCTAAATGAAGGGTAGGCATTCCTGAGCCTTCTATGCCATTCAAGTCGGACATCATCCCCAAATTGATCAAGAATAGCAAGATCCCCAATCCGATACCTCCTAGAATGCCTCCCATACCGGCCTCTTTCTTATTCTTAAAGGTCCCTCCCATTACGGCCAGCATGGCAATTCCGGCAGTCATATTATATGAAACATAAAGTAATGAACCCATCATCCAATTTCCGGTTGCAGCCGTTCCTTTACTTGAAGATGAAATGATTTGATTGAAACTTAGATCGGATGTGAAAAATGAATAACCTGAAATAATGATCATGATAACAAATAAAAACGGTGTGACGGCACTAATGATGGACATTATTTTATTTACATTAAGTAAAAGCGTACCAATCGTGAGCACCGTCATGACGATTGCACCAACTATACTTGGAATCCCGAATTGTTCTTCAAAAATCGTTCCGGAACCAGCAATCATGATGACTGTTACGCCAAATAAGAAAAATGTGATAATAATATCGACCACCCTGCCAATATAGCGGCCGCAAATATGATCGATGATGCTTTTATGGGAGCGTGTTTGGAGAGTGCTCCCCAATTGGGTAACTTGCATGCCTAAAAACGCGAATAAAGCCGTCGCCACTACAATTCCCAATACACTGTAAATTCCAAAACTCGTGAAGAACTGTAATACTTCTTGTCCTGAAGCGAAACCTGCTCCAATGATGATTCCAATATATGCTCCTGCAAGATTTATACTGTTTTTCATATCAAATACCACCCTAATTATATGATTATTCTGACAATTTAAGTTAAAAGAAATACCCTCCCTTTCCATCATAATCCTGTTATTCAATAGTCTCCCAGCGAAGCTGGGAGGTTCTTTAATTCCAACTCTTATTTACATATCATTTGGTATATCTTTTACTATAGGAAGTGAATTCATCGACCGCAGCGTAATCGACATCATAGCCAATGCCTGCCGCCTTTGGAACGGTTATGACCCCATCATTCACTGTAACCTCTGGTTGGATGATGTCTTTATGCCAATAATTCGCTGATGCTGCGGTATCACCAGGCATCGTGAAGTTATCAAGTGTTGTCAATGCGATATTATGGGCACGTCCCACACCAGATTCCAACATGCCTCCGCACCAAACCGGTACATTCCTTTCTTTACATAATTCATGAATTTTCATTGCTTCCGTTAAACCGCCAACCCTGCCGATCTTAATATTAATGATTTTACAGCTTCCCAATTCAAGGGCTTTTCTTGCATCATCCACGGAATGTATACTTTCATCCAAGCAAATCGGCGTTTTGATTTCTGCTTGTAATGTGGCATGATCGACAATATCATCCGATGACAAGGGCTGCTCGATCATCATTAAATCAAATTGATCAAGCTGCTTCAATAATTCGATGTCTTTCAGACGGTAAGCGGAGTTTGCATCTGCCATGATCGGAACATCGGGATATCGATTGCGTACTTCCCTGATTACATCTACATCCCAACCTGGTTGAATTTTCATTTTGATTCTTTTATACCCATCCTTCAATCCAGCTTCTATCTTCGCCAGTAATTCAGGTACCGTTTTTTGGATGCCGATACTGATCCCAACATCGATTTTTTCCAGTTCCCCGCCTAAAGCCATACTTAATGGGATATTCTTTTCTTTTGCATATAGATCCCAGATGGCTCCTTCGATAGCCGATTTTGCCATATTATTTTTACGAATGTGCGAGAACATATCCGATACATCACGAGGATGCTCTATTTCTTTATCCAATACAAGCGGAATCAGAAAATCCTCCAGCATGGTCCAATTGGTTTTTATTGTTTCTTCGTTATACCAAGGTGCTGAAAAAGCCACTGATTCAGCCCAACCTGAAAGCCCCTTTCCATTTTTCACTTCCACAAGAATGAACTCCTTATCTACAAACGTTCCAAAGCTTGTTGTAAAGGGAGCTACCAAATCCATATTTAAATGACGTAAACGCACTTCAGTTATTTTCATCCCGATTCCCCTCTTATTCTTGTTTTTTTAATAAATAGTTTTGAATGTTTTCACCTTGTTCCCGTTCGATTCCGACTGCAACATATCCTTTGGCAAAAAGCGTTTTGAATAATTCACTCGTTTTTAACCGCCAATCAATCGCAAGGCGGAGATCACCTTTTTTGATTTTTTGAATATCCGTCGGAATGGGTATGGCGATCACCTCGGCATTGGTTTCGAAATGATAATCCTTGATGTAAGGAAAGCCTTGGTCATTCATGCCTGTCGTTACGATGTGTATGGCTTTATCAGAAGGTGAGGTTTCTCCCTTTGCCTCCTGCCGTATATTCCATTCCACCATGAACCGATCAGTGGACAATCCTTCATTGAGGGTATCATTCATATTTCCATAACAATCTTCCACATATGTAGAGCAAACAGCTTTTAGCTTACCGATATTCAAGTTTGCATTCACACTTTCCAATGGGTCATACGTCCATGTGATCAAGTCGTAGCCTTTTTTGAGTGCTTCTTCTTTTTGTGCAAGTTTAAGTAACCTGCCGTATCCCTTCTTTTGATGAGCCGGATGGATGGCTAACATATGTGAACAAAGATACCCCCTTCCGTCCTTGAATCCCGGGAAACTGTATTGAAACCCGACTAACTGGCCATTGATGTAGCCGCCTAAAACAAGCCCGCCGTTTTTGACTGCCGTAATCGTCTGATGGGTGGGAACGCAATCCATGCCCCATACAAGGACTTCCAATCGCTGCACTTCTTGTAAATCCTCTAGTTTTGATAGGGATTGAATGATTAATTCATCAGTCATGTAAGTGGCCCCCCTCTCCATATTTCTCGAAAGTCAGTATGATGGCTTTGGTCAGGATTTCAATTCCCGATAACAAAGCTTCTTTATTGAACGTCATGTTCGGATGATGGAGCCCTGGTGCTAAATCACAGCCCAATCCAAGCATCGTCGCCTTGAGTTCAGGTCTTTTCAACGTATAAAAATGAAAATCCTCTCCTCCTGTTGTAATGACAGGTGCTACCAGATTCTCTTCCCCGAGTGTATCGGCTATCGCTTCAGACATTATTTCCTGTGCTTGATCGTTCACAATAGCTGCAGCAACATTGGTTCCCGGTTCGAGTTTCACATCGACTCCATGGACAATGGCCAAAGATTCTGCAACCTTTTCCACCTTTTTGGTGAGCTCATCCATCACAGCATTATCCTGTGCCCGTAAATCCAATGAGAAAGTGGCTCTCCCTGGAATGATATTGGAACTTTCGCCTCCAGCAAAAAACTGCGTCATTTTTACCGAATAAGGAATGGATGGATTAAGATGGATACCATTTAATAAAGTGATGAATGCTGCTCCTATCTCGATGGCATTTTGCCCTTGATGCGGTCTTGCTCCATGTGCATCCGTCCCCGCTATTTCTCCTTTAATGAACTGAGCGGCTCCATGGACAATGGCTGGTGCCGCTTGCCCATCCTTCACTTCCTCAACCGGTCTTAAGTGCACACCATACAGGAAATCGACATCATCCAAAACTTTTTCTTCAATCATCTTCAAGGCGCCCGTACCTTTTTCTTCAGCAGGTTGAAAAATGAATTTCAGCTTGCCTCTTGGTCGAAAGTCCATTTCCTTCAATACCAGGAATACTCCAAGTGCCAAGGACATATGCCCATCGTGTCCACAGGAATGATTGGCCTGAAACGTCCCATTCACCTCCTGCCAAAGTGCATCGATATCCGATCGTAATCCGACTGTGAAATTCCCTTTTCCGATTTCCCCAATCACCCCTGTACAGTCCTCGAATGTTTTCACCTTACATTGATTTTTCGTTAAAATATTTGAAATGAAAGCTGTCGTATTCACTTCATTCCAACTCGTTTCAGGATGTGCGTGTAAATGGTCAAAGATATCGAGTATTCGAGGCCTTAATTTTTCGATAGTTTGTTTGATATCCATTTCTGTCTCCCCCTTGTATCCTGGTTTAATCGGCTTTTTCACCAAACTGATGGAAGTTTTATCTCAAAAGAAATAATCGTCTTGATTGAACGCATCATATATAGCTTTTCTTTCTTTGAAACCCTGTTCGTCTTTAATCGATACACCGGCTACTAAACTATTCAATAAGGAGAATAACACCGGTGCCGTATCGATAGTGGAAGTCCTAGGTGTAGAAATGGGCAATAAAATGTCAGTGTATTCAGCAATTGGAGCCAGTTCAGAATCCGTGACCCCAATTACAAATGCACCCGCTTTTTTGGCCATTTCCGTGATTTTCACAGTCTCTTTAACATAACGGTGAAATGAAACGGCTACAAAAACGGAATTTTCAGTCATTTTATCCAACAGTAAAAAAATATCATCTGTATCAGGCCTATATAAATGGACCTCTTCCCTAACAAGCCTCAGCGTAAAGGTTAACCAATGTGCTGCCGAAAATGATAACCGGTGTCCGGATATCAAAACATTGTCAGCTGCCGCCAATTTATCAACTGTTTTGGAGAAATCCTCATTTGATAGATTTTTCATTGTCTTTTCGATACTTATGATATCCTGCCCCATCACTTGAGCCATGAAGTTTGGCTGATTCGCGGCTTCAAGTTTTGAAGAATGATATTCATTCAAACTGCTGCTCTCGTATATCAACTGATTGCGTATAAGTTTTTGAAGTTCCGCATATCCACTTAACCCCAGTGAATAGCAAAAGCGAATGATGGTCGTTTCACTTACTCCTATATTTTTCCCGAGATTCTGAGCTGAAGTGACTGCAAATGTATGTGAATGCACTAACAAGTATTTTGCTACCTTTTTTTGGCCAGTAGATAAATCAGGGAATACTTCTTTAACTTTTTGCTGTAAATCCATAAAAAACATCCCCTCTAAAGCAAGATATGAATCCAAAACTTTTAATATGACAATATGAAGTTTTGACTTCATCAATAATAGAGAGTATTTTATCACGGGAATATTAATAAAACAATAATATTCTGAATTTTTAATACAAAAAGAAGGTGCGATGCTTCAATCACAAAAAAACCACGAAGATGGACTTCGTGGTTTCAGTTTAGCGACAAAATGATGTTCGGAGTCCGAATAGTGAGGTGAAGGTCAAAAAAATTCGTGAACGGTCGAATAATGTGCAGGGTAAGTCGAATAAAGTGCTCCGGTCTTTATGGTTTTTTACTGTAAGTCTCATTGGATTGAAGAAATTTGCGACACTCCTGCCGAATTACTGGCTAGCCGAGACACCAAAGGCGCTTGTGCCGAGGAGGCTTGGCAGACAGTCGGCGGAAAGGGAGCGGATTTCTGAAATCAACTGAACTTTTCAAATAAAAAACTGCAGGCAAACTGAGTTTTGATCGAGTTTGCCTGCAGTCTGAAACCACGAAGATGGACTCCGTGGTATTTTCTTAATCTTATTTTTTATGACGCTTTGCATAGCCACAGCGTTTACATAATTCTTCAACTGCACATCTTCTTGAAAAACCATCGTACATATTTTTCGCCCGTTCACCATTTAAAATGTCTTCAAGTGATGTTTCGAATATATTTCCCAGCGGTATTTTCCCTTCACTGTCCAAGCAACATGGTACGACTGTACCATCCACCAAGATGCCTAACTGATCTCTAAGAGCATAGCAAAAAATATTTTCATCGATAATGTCACGGTCCAATTCTGGCCACTCAAATTTTTCGGCCATATTTATATATACCCGGTCCTTCAACTTAATATTATTCTTTTGCTGAAGAGCTTCACTCAAGCGAATGTCCAATGAAAGCTTCTCCTCCAACATGCTAAGAATATCGTCGTTAAGGCCATTACTCGCTTTTAATTCATCCGTATCCATATTCCATAAACGAATGGCACAAATCACTTCACTTTTTTCATTTGCTTCATTTATGAAATCAGCAATATTACTGACATAAGAGTCAAGACTATTGCTCGTATCGTTTGCCTCAAAGCTATGAAGTGAAATATTCACCTGCCGAAGGGCTTTTTTGGAGAGCAGCTTGTCTTTTACCTTTTGAATCAAAGTACCGTTCGTTGTAATATTAACCTTCAGGTCATTTTCAGCACTGATATCCAGGAATGTACCCAAATTTTTATTTAAAAATGGTTCACCCATCAGATGGAAATAGATATGATCGGTGTGTGGTTTGATTTTCTTGATTACATCCGTAAACCCTTCAGGATCCATGAATTTCAGGGTCCTTTGCAAGCTGGAGCTTGGACAAAAATTACACTTCAAATTACATATATTCGTAATTTCCACATAAACTTTCTTAAACTTTCTCATTTTCTAATACCCCTACAATCAAGCTTATTGTTTCAATCTGATACTAACTATACTGGTTAGCTGCTCATAAATGCAATGAAAACTTCATGGCAGCTAGTTTGACAGGCATCACTTCCCATTGGCAACTAACCAATATCGTTTATTTTCCGGAAAACATTTAAATGCAATCAGAAAAAAACATCTTCTCTAGATGAAGATGTTCGGTAAGATGCATACCTTAAATTTCCCGTTTGTTCTGATCTCACTTTCCTTTTTGCTCTGTGACCTTCAAACTAAGTAATTTTTCATTTTTCAAATCATGTTGTACAGTCACGATGACATTAAACTCATTTCCTTTATCCTTGATTAAAAATCTGAAATCGTCTTCGACTAGATTTTTCGCTGCAGTTTTTCTGCCTTTATAATCGTAATCGGTAATCTCAACTTCAGGATAATCCGCCTGCACTACAGCAATCGCAATCTTTCCGTATTTTTCGTAATCGGGTTTTTGGGCCTGTGCTGAAATCGCCCCTGATTGTATAATCAAAAAAATCCCCATTAACATCACGATGACCTTTTTCAAATTGTTTTCCTCCTCATACTTTCCTCTTAGTATTATTATGTAAAATTGTTCAGTTGTTATGCAGCTGCTTCGCTTCTTTTACAAGCATGATTCCAACTAATCGATTCCTCTTCCATTCCTCAGGAAACACAGTCAACGGCGGATTGGTTTCATCCACTAAATAACTAAGTTCGATCGTCATTCCCGGGCGGTGGAATTCAGTTATGAACCAATCCGTAAACCCGCTTCCTACCGCTTCTTTTTCCGGAAAGGTCAGTTCATATCCAGTCAATTCGGCAGTCTTTTTGGCAATCCCATAATCCCTTGCCATATTTTTCCGTTTATTTTTGTAATGCCAAAAGATTTCCCTTCCTGAGGTATGATAGGAAACAGCAATAAGGGGATCGATTTCCTTCGTGAAATCGGTAAGCGCTTTTACTTCAGCTGCTTCTAATGGTTTTCCGCCTTTATAAAATTGATACGTTGGTTTCGTTTCATGACTCATGACTTCTTTCCATCCAGCCGGATATTGCCTATTTAAATCAATACCTTTTGCGTTGGCTTTCCACCGGGACCAATCCCTGCTATATCGGTTCATTTTCCATACTGCAGCCTTTTCGAGAACATTTAAGTGGGATAAATCTCCTTGCTGGATGCTGACTCCATCTGGATTCAGCATCGGAATGAACCAGATGCTCACTTCATCCAATGATTCCGTCCGATATTCTCCAACAGGTTTGCCCGATCGATAGGCGGCTGCATACTCTTCAAGCATGCGCATTAAAAGTATGGAGCTAAGCCATTCCCGTCCATGATGTGATCCCACTAGCAAAATCGATCTTTTTCCTTTTCCTAACTTGACTGCCTTTATATTCTTCCCCTTTTCAGTTTTCCCGATTATTTGAACGTTCAGTTCATACTGCTTTTGGATTCCTTGCAGATCCATTTCCATCTGTTCAGGGGAATACACTTCTGCCGCCAGCGATGGTTCAGGGAAAAAAAGCAGCACCAATATTCCAATTAGCATTATTTTTCTCATGTACTCACCTTTTATTTTTATTCAGGTAAAAAGCAACAACCGCGGTCCAAATACATCGCCACTTATTGTAAGGAAATGTTTCTGTCATATCTGAACAAAATACAAATAGCTCCTTATTAAGGGGGAGAAGAACATGAGGATTGCGGATTATGATCAGGCATTGTTTCACACACACCGTTCTGATTGGGACAGCTTGTTAGTATTGATGGTTCGAACGAAAGATCACTTTCTTTCAAAAAAAATAGAACATTTTTTGCACGCTTACAGGTTTGAGCATGATTATCAAATTGTTCAATCCCAGTTGTATGCACTGCTGCGTTATCTGGATCATGCTGCAGAAAAAACAAGTGATTATTTAAGTGAACTTCCAAGCTAAAATCAACTATAGTTTTTGCAAAACGGGAAAATTTATACAAGTGGATTGATTATCGGGGATATAACTTTGGCTGGTGAAACCCTATAAAAACAAGGAAGGGTCAGGTATTAAATACCTGACCCTCATTTCATTTTTTTTTCATTGTAGCATATGCAGTTGCATACATTTTAAGCTCTTCAATCATACCTTCTACAAGTACGGCAGACTCTTCAAATAAACCATCATTTTCGTAATCAAAGCAATGTGGATCCAGAACCAATTGTTTTGCGATCACATTTGCATAAAGGCTTCGCCCCACCGTCCTCATGGAATTCAAGGCATTGATCCCGCCTTTTCCTCCGCCGGATACAGCCAATAATGCTACTGGTTTATGCGTGAATTGTTCACTGCTTAGAAAATCCAAGGCATTTTTCAATGCACCGCTCATGGAGCCATGATATTCCGGAGTTGTCAGAATCACGCCATCAGCTTCTTCTATGCTTTTCCGAAGACCTTGAATGACTTCCAATTGATATTGCTCACCTTCACCTGAATATAAAGGGATTTCACTATTGCTTAAATCAATAAGTTCCGCTCCGTATTTCTTGGATATGTAGCGTGAAGCTATCCCAGTCCGCCCTTGTTTACGTGGTGAACCATTAATGATTACTAATTTCATGAATATATACCTCCATTATTCCCGATGTTTTCCGAGATCAGTCGCCAATACAGTATACCAAAACCGAAGCGGAATTTCCTAGAATTTTGATAATTCATGCTACTAAAAATTTGCCAGAGTCAACTTTTATATAAAAAAACGAAAGACCAAAGAAGTCTTTCGTTTAGCTTTCATACATTTAAACTAATGCTTCAATCTTGCTCATGAAATCTTCCATGACTCCCGATAACTTGGACTCAGCTTCCGGCATTGATTTACCTTGGACACCGAAGTAGAATTTTATTTTCGGTTCAGTGCCTGAAGGACGGAGGCAAACCCATGTACCATCTTCAAGGAAATACTTCAATACATTTGATTTCGGAAGCTCGATTAATTCTTCACCATTTGAAAGTAATGTACGTTTTTTGCCGCTTTGATAATCTTCTTCAGCGACTACCTGAATGCCAGCTATTCGGGCAGGAGGACTTTGACGGAATTGATTCAATATTCCTTGAATCTGTTTCGCTCCCTCAATGCCCTTTAAAGTCAATGAACGCAATCCTTCCAAGTAAAAACCGTACTTTTCAAATACATTCAGCAACCCTTCATATAGTGTCAATCCCTGCTTTTTATAATGAGCACAGACTTCAACAGCCAGCACTGCCGCTTGAATGGCATCCTTATCACGTGCAAAGTCTTTAATCAGATAACCGTAGCTTTCTTCATATCCGAACAAAAAGCTATTTTCTCCGCTTTCATGATACTGATTTATTTTCTCGGCGATGAACTTAAACCCGGTAAGTACATCAACCGTCTTCAAACCATATGACTCCGCAATCGTCCGCCCGATTTCAGAAGTGACGATGGTTTTTAAGACGACTCCATTTTGAGGGAGCTTCCCTTTTTCTTTTTTCTGGGATAGTAAATAATCCAGGAAAAGTGCACCTGTTTGATTTCCAGTTAGGACAACATATTGACCCATCTCGTTTTTCACGGCAATTCCAAGCCGATCGGCATCCGGGTCCGTTGCTATCAATAAGTCCGCTTCTACTTTGTTTCCAAGCTCGATCGCCATTTCAAACGCTGCTGGTTCCTCTGGATTTGGAGACTTCACTGTTGAAAAATCTGGATCTGGCAGTTCTTGTTCCTTAACGATATGCAAATTTTGATACCCTAAGCTTTTCAGTGCCCGTCTGACTGATTTATTTGCCGTACCATGAAGCGGCGTAAAGACGATTGACACATCTATTTCCTCGGCAAGCTGCGGATTCTCGGGAACTGTGAGCAACTCACGGTTATATGCCGCATCCAATTCCTCCCCAATCATTTCAATTAGGCCCTGTCCTTTAAGGACTTCAGCTTCTTCAATTTGAATTTCAAGCTCACTTTCAATGGCATTCACATAGCTGATCACTTGATCCGCTGCTTCCGGTGGCAATTGTGCCCCATCTGGCCCATAAACCTTGTATCCATTATATTCAGGCGGATTGTGGCTTGCCGTGATTACGATTCCAGCAAAAGCATTCAGCTCGCGAACCGCAAATGATAATTCTGGTGTCGGACGCAATTCATCGAATAAATAAGCCTTCACCCCAAATGTTGCCAAGGTTTTAGCTGCTTCGAGTGCAAATTCCGGAGACTTATGTCTCGAATCATAAGCAATCACAGCCCCTCTTCCTTTTGCCTCTTCCCCAAACGAAGAGATATATTGAGCTAACCCAACCGTTGCCTTCCTTACAGTATAAAGATTCATCCGGTTCGTTCCCGCTCCGATTTCCCCACGCATTCCGCCTGTTCCAAATTCTAAATTTTTATAAAAGGCATCTTCGAGTTGTGCTTCATCTCGCTGCATTTCCTCAAGGAGGACACGTAATTCCCCATTTAAATTCTGGTACCCTGCCCAAGTGGTGTATAAAGATTTCCATTCCATCTCCAACATCTCCTCCCAAACGCCTTATTTGTAATTTTTATGTATCTGCCTACATATACAAAATTATCACATTTATCCCAATAAATGAAGTAAAGGCTCGTAATGAAAAGAACCAAATTTGCGTTCTTCCCATCACGAGCCCTTTTCCTTCTTTATTTATCGCCATCTTTGTAATGCAGATTATAAATATCATGGCGGCGATCTTTCAATTGCCTTACAGTACCAGACTGACGCTCCCGCCTTAAGATTTCCAAATCAACATCACCAATCAGGACCATCTCAAGGTTTGGGCTGGTTTCCCCGACTATGCCGTCACGCGCAAATTCGAAATCCGATGGAGCGAAGATTCCAGATTGTGCATATTGGATATCCATATTTTCCGTTTGCGGAAGATTCCCGACCGTTCCGGAAATGACGGTATAAATTTGGTTTTCCACAGCACGGGCCTGGGCACAATAACGAACGCGCAGATAGCCTTGCCTGTCTTCTGTACAAAATGGAGTGAATATGATTTTGGCTCCCATGTCGGTAGCGATCCGGGCGAGTTCCGGAAACTCAATATCATAACAAATTTGTATGGCGATTTTTCCACAATCCGTATCAAAGACACGAACGCGGTCACCTGCGTTAATACCCCACCATTTTCTTTCATTCGGTGTGATATGAATTTTATATTGCTTTTCAATCGTCCCATCACGACGGAATAAATAAGCAATATTATAGATATTGTCATCATCTTCTTTTACGAAATGGGAACCGCCGATGATATTGACGTTATACCTTACAGCTAAAGTGGTAAACAACTCAATATACTGCTCCGTGAAGTCCGACAGTTTCCTTACAGCCAAGCTTGGTGACCTTTCATTCAAGAAAGACATCAGCTGGGTAGTGAACAATTCCGGGAACACGGCGAAATCCGCATTAGCATCCGAAGCAACGTCGGTGAAATACTCGACTTGATTAGCGAAGTCTTCGAATGAATCTATTTTACGCAGCATGTATTGCACGACGCAGATCCTTACCGGTTCGGATGTTTTATAATAACGTTTTGTTTTCGGCTGATAATCGACGTTATTCCACTCCATGAGCGTAGCATACTTATTGGATTGCAGATCATCCGGCAAGTAATTCGGATTGATCCTCATGAGCGTGAACCCATTTAAAAGCTGGAATGATAGAACCGGATCATATATTTTATGCAATTGCACTTCTTTCACATATTCCCTTGGTAACAGTTCATCCGCATGTTTATGGTAATTGGGGATCCTGCCGCCGATAATGATGCTTTTTAAATTCAAATGGGCAACAAGTTCTTTCCTTGAATCATATAGTCTTTGACCAATTTTCATCCTGCGGAATTTAGGATGGACCATGACCTCGATCCCATATAAATTATAACCGTCCGGATTATGGTTAGTGATGTACCCACCATCTGTTACATCGTCCCATGTATGGCGATCATCATATTCGTCAAAATTAATAATGAGACTGGAACATGAGCCAATCACTTTTCCATCATATTCAGCCACGAACTGTCCTTCTGGAAAAATTGCCAGATGGCTCTCAAGCTGATCTCGCTTCCAAGGAACCATTCCTGGAAAGCAACTCGATTGCAAAGCAATTATTTCATCTATGTCTCCTAGCCTCATATTACGTATTTCCATTATTTTTTCATATTTATGCAGGTCCAAATTAGGCATTTTCCTCAGACTCCTTTAATCTCTTCCATAAGAATTATACCCCTTATTCAAAAATTAAAACAGACGAGCCTACCCAAGGTTTTCAAAATTACATTGATAAAATCCATTCTTAATGTCCCTTAAAAAGAATATATATTTTACAGACCCCATCCATACATACTATACTTTTCATGAGAGCAAAAAGAGATGGGGAAGAGGAACCATGAACAATACAAAACGCAGTGTGGATAACTTATTATTTGTTGCCTGGGCTGCTTCCATCATTGCTATGTTTGGAAGCTTATATTTTTCTGAAATTAAGCAATATGAACCTTGTGCACTATGTTGGTACCAGCGGATCATCATGTATCCTTTTACAATCATATTAGGAATTGCAATCATTCGAAAAGATTATTGGATCAGCTTTTATACCATGATATTATCCGCTATCGGTGCATTCATTTCCACATACCATTATTTGATACAAAAGGTTTCATTCTTTTCTGACCACACCCTTGCATGCGGAAGGGTTCCGTGTACAGGACAATATATAAACGTATTTGGTTTCATCACCATCCCGTTCCTAGCCTTGACTGCATTCATCATTATTTTCATTTGCAGTTACATCATATGGACAAGATCCAAGGAGGTTGCAGCTTAATGAAGAAAATGGCTATATTTTTAGTGATAATCGTCGCGATATTTGTCCTGGTGGGCGTTTTTACAAACATGAAAAAAGAAGAAAAAACAAAAGGAAATCCATACGGCAAGGATAAGCTTAAACCCGCTACGGTCGATCAGTTGGATGACCCCAATTACCAAAACTTGATCCTGCCGGAAGAATTGGAGCAGGACCTCCAGGATAACAAAGATATGACCGTTTATTTCTATAGTCCTGATTGCCCGCACTGTCAAAAAACCACGCCAATCGTAGCTCCTTTGGCAGAAAAGTTGGGAATCGACCTAGTTCAATACAACCTTTTGGAGTTTGAACAAGGATGGAGCGATTATGGCATCAAACAGACACCGACCATCGTCCACTATAAAAATGGCAAAGAACAAGAACGGATCGTTGGCTATAAAGACGAGGAAACGTTCGAGAAATGGTTCGAGGACCATGATATTAATTAAGGATGGAAAAAATGAGCCGGCCCTAACGGAAATGCTTCTCCCGTTATAGCCGGCTCATTTTTTTTGCCTTATACTAAATATTGATTCGCCACCTGGATGTCCAACATCTGCATATCATTACTCTCTTCATGGTTTATACTTGAAAAATGGTCATAATAAAAAGGGAAGAATATTCCGTATTCATTCAATAGAGTGATGTTGTGTTGGAACAATTCTTCAGATTTAGATTCCATCACTATAGAATCTTCTTCCTTCTGTTTGTCTAATATCGACATGAGGACTTGAAGACATGTCATGACTTGAAATGCGTCTCTTAATGTTGCCAAGTAAGTAAAGGAACTTTGATTGGGCTTTAAAACGCCAATCTCGCGGAAGTGAAGGATTTCACTTTCCGTAAAGTATTTTGGAAATACAGATTCGTAGAAACGAGAAACGAGACTCGCTATTTCCTGCTCTTGTTCTTCCGTTGAAGAAAAGACCGTCTTCACTAAAAAAACCACCTTTTTTCAGATCCGTTAGACCTATCTATTATATGTATATTCTAGGACAAGCGATTTCTTTCCCCATAGAATAACATAAAAATTGTAAAAAATATGTGGTAATTTCCACCACCAAAAATCTTAGCAATAGGCCCAAGGTTACTTTTTTACAACATATCCGTAATTATTATATATTTTTTTCATTTAAGCACAACCAAACGAGTCGAAAGTAGGAGTTAAATTGGAAAATTTCAAAATAACTAACCAACATTTAATAATAGAAGTTCTCCAAAGTTGGAATGGATTAACATTGGAAAAGCTTTTTAAGGAGCGTTGGAAGGCCCCAAAGAAGCTAGTGCATGAATGGAGGATGAGTAAAGAGGTGACAGTGAACGGGAATTCCGTCACATGGTCGACTATCCTTAACGAAGGAGATACAATCAACATTCCATTATTGGATCAAGCAGAAAATGAAACAATTAAAGCTGAAAATTTAGGAATTTCCATCTTATATGAAGATGACCTTTTGTTGATAGCCAATAAACCGGCTGGAATGGATACTCACCCTTCTCAACCGGGTGAAGCACACTCCCTCATCAATGGAGTTGCGCACCATCTTCAAAAAACCGGCCAGACCTGTATGATCAAGCATATTCATAGGCTTGATAAAGATACCACCGGTGCGGTCCTTTTTGCCAAAAACCGCCTCATTGGATCCATGCTGGATAGAATGTTGGAAGAAAGGGAAATCAAACGGACTTATCTAGCATTAGTCGAAGGAAACATTAAAAAAGATGAAGGAGATATCAAAGAAAAAATTGGCCGTGACCGCCACCATGCCACGAGACGAAGGGTTTCCTCTACAGGCCAGACGGCAGTTACCCATTTTCGGGTGATCAATCGCGATTCCAAGAAAAACTTGACGCTCGTCAGCTGCACCCTGGAAAGCGGCCGAACCCACCAGATCAGGGTGCATTTCAGTCATTTGAATCACCCCTTGGCCGGAGATACCTTATATGGTGGAAAAAAGACATTTCATCGTCAAGCCCTGCATGCAAGGAAAATTGAATTCATCCACCCCATTTCAGAACTAAAAATGATCATTGAAGCTCCTTTCATTGATAGACCTGAAATATTCGACGAGCACATATAATACAAACAGAAACCACCGTTCCATTTCGGAACGGTGGTCTTATTTCTTCATTAATATTATTCCGGAATTGTTGCTTATATTTTTTTGCTTAACCAACGGACGGACTATGTTGGACGGATAATAAAAATCCTTTACGGCCGGATTATCCGCATGTTGGTTCGAATTTTCACACTCTACGGTTGGAATATACGCATGTTGGAACGAAACCAGTTCATTTTGACACAAAAAAAATAGCTGGCCACTTGGGCCAGCTTTATTTTTGTATTTATGACGCTTTTCTCATGCCTTTTAAGATAAGGCTTAAGATGAAGACAAATACGATTGCACCAATCAATGCTGGAATTATTGCAAAATCTGCTACTGAAGGTCCCCAGTTCCCAAGAATTAATGAACCTAACCAAGCTCCAACAAAACCAGCGATAATGTTACCGATAATTCCAAATGGTACGTCACGTCCAACGATCATACCTGCTAACCAACCAATGATACCTCCGATAATTAATGACCATAAAAATCCCATAATATATTTCCTCCTTCAAATTAGTTAATTTTTTAATTCCTGCAGCAGACTCCAAGAAAACCAATCACTTCCATTTTGTCATGCCTGTTTTCAGTTCTTTTAACTTTTACATTCAAATGGTATGATGCCGATTCGCACAATATCTAATGAATGTGAATGTTTTAGTTATTGGGTAGAGTTAGCTAGCTATAGCCCTTGAGTAACTGACTGGACAATCCTCATGTTAGTGAATTTTTTCTTTTTGTTTGCCGCTGTACTCATTATTTTCCCCGTTTAATCAATCTAAAACCTAATTTTTTTTAAAAATATTTGGCAACGAAAACAGGATTATCAGACATATTAAACGGGTATACCATAGGCTTTACTTTGTCACATAGTTAGTATAAGCAGTAACTGTTTCAATTATGTTCACAAAGGAAAAAGAAAAAGGATGCCCCCTTATCGGGACACCCTCCTATCATTTGCAGTATTCTTTTTAGAACAAAAGTTCATCGGGATTGCTACCGAACCGTTCATTTTTGTTTAAAGCATCTATTTGATTCATTTCATTCAGGCTTAATGTAAAGTCAAATACCTGTGCATTTTCCTCGATACGGGATGGCGTAATCGATTTAGGAATTACAACTAGATCATTTTGCAGGTGCCACCTAATCAGCACTTGTGCTGAACTTTTCCCATGCTTCTTCGCTATATGATTAATTGTCGGCTCTTCCAATAGGTTCCCTCTGCCTAGCGGGCTCCAAGATTCTACCTTTATTTCATGTTTTGCACAGTAATCACGAATATCGACTTGAGTCAAAAGTGGATGCAATTCAATTTGATTGACGACCGGTTTCACTTCACTGTTTGCAAGTAAATTTTCCAAATGATGAACATGGAAATTACTTACACCGATTGATTTCACCTTACCATCCTTATAAACCTTTTCCAATGCCCTCCAGGTTTCCAGATATTTATCTTTTCCCGGCCAGTGGATCAGGTATAAATCCAGGTATTCCAAACCAAGGCGGTTTAAACTATCATCAAAAGCCTGGAGCGTCGTTTCGTATCCTTGCTCTGTATTCCACACTTTAGATGTAATGAACAATTCTTCACGAGGCACTCCGCATTCCCGAATCGCCTGACCAACGCCTTCTTCATTTTCATAAATGGCCGCCGTATCAATCGCACGATAACCAACTTCAATCGCTTTCTTGACGGACTCAACCGTTTCATTGCCGTTTTTCACTTTAAATACACCGAAACCCAACTGCGGCATTTTAACACCATTATGTAAGGTGATCGTTTCCCCAATATTTGAAATCATTCCATCATTCCCCCTTACTTTTATTTACCAATTATACATCCCTCCACCTTCTATTTCTAACCATAAGCCTCGGGATTTATAGAGTCCCTTAAGCGAAAACACACCCTTGAATACCATTTATATATATTAAAGGGCACATTTTACCTTTTTAATCATTCACTAAGTTAAATATTTTGTAAAAAAATGACGAAACATCTATCCTTATAGGTATGTAATTCGTTACAATTGTATAGTTCGACCTTAAACCAAGTAAAAAAGAAGGTGCCATCTTTAAAGAATAATCAAATGAAAAACTCCCATTCTAAATATTGGGGAGTTGCAAACAGTCCTGAGCCCATTCATTGGCCACAATCCATGTACACTTTACATACTTGAAATCAAGGGAGTCCTCCATGTATGAATAGCATACTCATCTTAACCGCGCTAATTATTATTTTTGCTTTGGTCTTTGACTTTATCAATGGTTTCCATGATACGGCTAACGCCATCGCTACAGCAGTATCAACCAAGGCGCTTAAACCACGTCATGCAATCATCATGGCTGCGGTCATGAATTTATTAGGAGCACTGACCTTTACCGGTGTAGCCCATACCATTACTAAGGATATCGTTGATCCTTTCACATTGAACAATGGTTCTTATGTAATCCTTGCTGCCCTGCTTTCGGCAATAATATGGAATTTAATCACTTGGTATTTTGGCATTCCAAGCAGTTCCTCCCATGCGATCATTGGTTCAATAGCGGGAGCTGCCATCGTGGCTAGTGGATTCGATGCGATTAAATGGAATGGATTCACTAAAATTGTACAAGCATTGATTCTATCACCTATCCTTGCCTTTACGCTTGGATTCATTGTATACAGTATCTTCAAGGTCGTATTCAAAAATAATAATTTAGGAAAAACCAATAAGCGATTCAGGAGAATACAAATTCTCACGGCGGCCATCCAGTCTTATACACATGGAACGAATGATGCTCAAAAATCCATGGGTATCATCACGATGGCTTTAATCGCTAACGGATATGCCTCTACATCTGAAGTTCCTTTCTGGGTACAATTATCCTGCGCAATAGCCATGGCGCTTGGTACATCAATCGGAGGTTGGAAGATCATCAAAACCGTTGGCGGTAAAATCATGAAAATCCGGCCGGTTAATGGTGTGGCTGCCGATATGACTGGAGCGGCCATCATTTTCGGTGCAACCTTCCTGCATATGCCGGTCAGCACGACACATGTCATTTCTTCTTCAATACTTGGGGTCGGTTCTGCACACCGCATCAAAGGGGTAAAATGGGGAACCGCAAAAAGCATGTTGATCACTTGGTTCATTACATTGCCAATTTCCGCTTCCTTAGCTGGAATCATTTACTATTTGATTGCTTTATTTTTATAGAACCTTTTGCCTTTCCATATCGGAAAGGCTTTTTTTCTACAGATTTTTCCTTTATAAGCGAATGTTTTTTCCCAATTTTTAATTTTCCTTGTTTTTTTATGTAAAGTTTTATTAAGATTTTGTAAATTTTCGTCGAAAAACCTTCCCGGATACTACATGAATTCGTTACAATCAATTTGTTAATACTAAGCGTACGACTAAGGTGCGTAAATTTGCATGACTAATTGGGAGGCTTTAACATGGCTTTTAAATCAAAAAAAGACAAATTCGCAGTAATGCTTTTTAACATCGCTCAAAACCTTAAAGAAGGTGCTGACTATTTCGCGGATTATAAACTCAAAAACATCTCCGATCTAAAAGTATTTTCAGATACGATGAAAGACTATGAGCATAAAGGCGATTCAATGGTTCATAATGTGATTAAAGAGCTGAACAATGCCTTCATCACTCCTATCGAACGGGAGGATATCCTTGAATTAACCATGAGAATGGATGATGTCATAGACGGTTTGGAACACTGTGCGGCATTATTCGAAATGTACTCAATTGTCAATGCAGACGAGTATATGCTTAAGTTTGTGGATGCAATCAAACAGTGTACGTATGAGATTGAAAATGCTGTCGATACACTATCCACTAAAAAATTGCCAATGATCCGTGAAAATGCAATCAAAATTAAAGATCTTGAATCCGTTTGTGACGGAATCCAACGTCAATCAATCAAAAACTTGTTTACAGTTGAAAAAGATCCAATCAGGATCATTCAATATAAAGAAATATACGAAAGCCTTGAAGAGATCGCCGATCACTGTCAAGCAGTGGCCAATACACTTGAAACAATCATAATGAAAAACGCCTAAGGAGTACCCCAATAAATGGATACTTTATTAATTTTAACAATATTAATCGTTTTCTTTGCTTTAGCATTTGACTTCATCAATGGTTTTCATGATACAGCCAATGCAATAGCGACTGCTGTTTCAACAAAGGCCATGAAGCCTAGGCATGCCATCATCATGGCAGCCATCATGAATTTCGTCGGAGCTATGACATTTACTGGAGTAGCGAAAACCATAACGAAGGATATCGTGGATCCGTTCACGCTTCCGAATGGTTCATATGTAATCATGGCTGCTCTGCTTGCCGCTATCATATGGAACCTTCTTACCTGGTATTACGGAATACCAAGCAGTTCCTCCCACGCATTGATTGGTTCGATTGCAGGTGCCGCCATTGCAGCAGCTGGCTTCGCAGGCATTAAATGGGAAGGGTTCATGAAAATTCTTCAAGCTTTGATCTTCTCCCCGCTAATTGCTTTTGCAATCGGGTTTATCGTATACAGTATCTTTAAAGTAGTCTTTAAAAACAATAACCTGACAAAAACAAACCAAAAATTCCGTACTATACAGATTGCTACGGCAGCGCTTCAATCGTATACCCACGGAACGAACGACGCTCAAAAAGCGATGGGTATCATCACGATGGCCCTTATTGCAAATGGTTATGCATCAAGTACCGATATCCCCTTCTGGGTTCAATTCTCCTGTGCGCTAGCAATGGGACTTGGAACTTCTGTCGGCGGATGGAAAATCATCAAAACCGTTGGCGGCAAAATCATGAAAATCCGTCCGGTCAATGGTGTTGCAGCGGATTTAACCGGAGCCTTCATCATTTTCGGCGCGACTGTAATACACATGCCTGTCAGTACAACCCATGTTATTTCGTCTTCAATCCTTGGTGTTGGATCAGCGCATCGTGTCAAGGGCGTAAAATGGGGAACGGCAAAAAGAATGATCATCACTTGGTTCATTACCATTCCCATCTCGGCAACATTAGCAGGGTTGCTCTATCTTTTGATTAACTTCCTATTCTAAAATGAAAAATCAAGTCCCTTCCGGTTTCCATCGGCAGGGATTTTCTGTTTTAACAAAGGATTTATCTATGCTTATTAATAGGAAATCGTTTAAAATTCAAGGAGAAGGAATTTATTTTAGCGAGGGGCAAAATAAAAATGAAGGAATTCGAAAAAAATAGAGATATTTTTAAAGACCTTTATGGAGATATGATGGAGTTTGCCGATAGAATCAGTTCTGTTTTAGGTTGCCCCATTACAATCGAGGACGGTAACCACCGCTTACTTGCTTATAGCACACACGATGATACTACGGATCAGGCTCGTATCATGACCATAATAGGAAGACGTGTCCCTGAAAAGGTCATCAACAGTTTGTGGAAAGATGGCTTCATCCCCGCGTTACTGAAAGAAGATGCCCCCATTAAAATCGGGGCCATCAATGATGTCGGTCTCGGTAACAGGGTTGCGGTTTCCATACGGAAAAATAACGAAGTACTTGGATTCATTTGGGCTTTGGAAGTAAATGAACCTTTCTCCGAAGAAGATATGAAATTTCTGCAATTCGCTGCCAAGGAGGCGAAGAACCAGTTACAGCAATTGCAATTGAAAAAGAAAAGGAAAGAAGCAGGTCATCAAGAGTTCCTTTGGCGCATGTTGACCGGGCACTACCAAGAAGAATCGGAAATAATTGAAAATTACACGAAATTCTCCATCCATGTTCCAGTGGTTTTTGCCATATTGGTATTCGAATTTCCTAAAGAGATCAATCGCGAAGTGGAGCGCTACATTTCATACATGTTAACGACCACCCAAAAGATAAACAGTTCCTTATTTGCCATTGACCATAACAAGCTCATTCTTTTCGCGGGAGCCAACCAGGAAAACAGCCCATCTTTCACTTCATCGATTTATGAGTTCATTCCTTTTTTCATTCTGGAGATGAAACGGCGTTTCGGTGTTGAGCATATCCTTGGAACGGCTGGCAATATGTATAAAAACTTAATGGATGTTAAATCAAGTTACGAAGAAGCTCAATACACCCTAAAAATGAAGAATATTTTCCCAGATGACATGAAACTCATTTTACATTATGAAGAGCTTGGCATGTTTCAAATGATCGAAACACTCGCAAGCAACAAACAGCGTCGTGTTCATCCTTCCATCCTTAAGCTAAAAGCATACGACATGAAAAACCAGACGGAATTGCTGCAAACACTCACTGTGTATCTAGAGAAAGACTGCAACCCTAATGAAGCATCAAAAAATCTTCATATCCATGTGAATACATTGAATTACCGATTAAAAAGGATCTCGGAAGTGGGAAATATCCGGTTAAAAGACCCGATTCAAAAAATGTCCCTCTTTCTTAATATTAAACTTAATCAATATGATGAATTTTTCAATAAAAATTAATGATATATTCCCTGATATGGAATACTAGAAGTGTAGAAAGGTTGATCATATGATATTTGAAACAAAAGAAGAACTTGAAAAAGAATTAAAAATCATTGAAAAATGGGAGAAAGATCAGAAAGGACTATGGTTTTGGGAACGGATTGGGCGGATTCCATTCAAGCTATTGGATAAGTTGACACCGGATTTCATCCAGAAAAAATTAGGCGTCATGCTTGATGAAATCGGCAGCTACATTCAGAATGGCGGAAAATATTTAACGAAAGAAGCTCATATTCTAAGTCAGCTGCAAGCCAAGGTTCCCGAGTTGAATATTAATGACCTGGAAGATGTTTCAAGTATACCCCTCCATATCATGGATAGCGTGAGTCAGGGTATTAAAAATTCAGGCAGCAAATTGGCAACGGTTCAAGGTGCCACTACAGGGATTGGCGGAATCTTCACCTTGGCCATCGACATCCCCCTTCTTCTCGGCATGTCGATCAAAACCCTTCAGGATATCGCCATCACATATGGCTTCAATCCTAGAGACCGCCAAGAACGTATTTTCATCGTCAAATGTCTGCAATTCACAACATCGGATGTTGTCGGAAAAAAGGCTCTATTAAATGAATTGTCGAAAATGAACCAGACTGATTCCCAATCAAAAAGGGAAATTGCATCTGAACTGCAAGGATGGCGAGAAGTTGTTTATACATACCGTGATCAGTTTGGCTGGAAAAAGCTTTTGCAAATGGTTCCTGTTGCCGGAATAATATTTGGCGCCCTTACAAATCGTTCCATGATTGCCGATATAGCCGATACGGGAATCATGCTTTATAAAAAAAGAAGGATTTTAGAGCGCATTCAAGAACCTATTGCAAAGAATTGAATTCAGCTTTAAAAGGATCTTGATCCTGGCGAGTCCATGTTTTTTGAAGCTGCGTTTGTGGAATTCCACAAATACACCTTTTTCATTTTTCTGATTTCCACATACTAACTGTTTCTTTTTCCAACTATACTTGTGATACAAATAGTAAAACATATTATTGGAGGGATTAAGATGAGAATAGGAATTCCAAAAGAGATCAAAAACAATGAAAACCGTGTAGCTATCACTCCAGCTGGGGTTGTAGCATTAGTCAATGCAGGGCACGAAGTATTAATCGAAATGAACGCAGGTCTAGGAAGCAGTTTTACAAATGAATCATATCAAGAAGCTGGTGCTGTTATAGTCGAGGACGCTGCTAGCGTTTGGTCAAGCACAGAAATGATCATGAAAGTAAAAGAACCTATCTCATCTGAATATAAATATTTCCGAAAAGATTTAATCCTTTTCACATATTTACATCTTGCTGCTGAACCGGCACTAGCTCAGGCCCTAAAAGAAAGCGGTGTCTTGGCCATTGCTTATGAAACGGTTGCAGTAAACCGCACACTTCCTTTATTGACACCAATGAGTGAAGTTGCAGGACGCATGGCTGCTCAAATCGGTGCTCAGTTCCTTGAAAAAAATAACGGCGGCAAAGGAATTCTCTTAAGCGGAGTTCCTGGAGTTAAGCGTGGTAAAGTCGCTGTTGTCGGCGGAGGTATGGTTGGAACGAATGCTGCTAAAATCGCTATTGGATTAGGCGCAGATGTTACAATTCTTGACTTAAGCCCTGACCGCCTTCGTCAACTTGATGATATTTTCGGAAATGAACTGACTACACTTATCTCCAACCCTTATAATATTGCAGAAGCAGTCAAAGATGCCGACTTAGTAATCGGTGCTGTATTGATTCCAGGTGCTAAAGCTCCTAAGCTCGTTACTGAAGAAATGGTTAAATCGATGTCTCCAGGTTCAGTCATTGTCGATGTTGCAATCGACCAAGGCGGTATCTTTGAAACGGTCGACCACATAACTACACATGATAACCCTACTTATGTTAAACATGGAGTAGTGCACTATGCAGTGGCGAATATGCCAGGAGCAGTGCCTCAAACTTCTACAGTTGCTTTAACTAACGTAACAGTACCATTTGCACTTCAAATTGCAAACAAAGGTGCCATCAAAGCGATCCTTGAAAATGATGCACTTGCAAAAGGCGTCAATGTAGCGAACGGTGAAATCACGTTCGAAGCAGTTGCCACAGACCTTGGCTACAACTATGTAAGTGTTGAAAACGCCTTAAACTCAAATAACATTAACGCTTAATAAAAAATAAGACTCCAGACATAATCTTGTCTGGAGTCTTATTTTTTTTGGAAGAGAACCTCGTAAAAGCTGTACTTCCTCGAACAATATCTGGAAAGACCGGATTATCTCGCAAACGGTCGGATTATCCGGATATAGGTCGAATTATCTGGACGGAAAAGGCGATTTATCCCGATATCATTCGGATTATCAGCACGGACGGGCAATTTTTCCGATTAAAGCTCGAATTAAGACGAAAATCACTTTTATACGATTATATGTTTAAATCACGTGATTTGTAATTGGCATTTTTTGACTTGGTTCCAATATAATAGGCAACGTTATGCCACTACATTTTATATGGGATCAAGTCGTGTTCATTACTAATCTAACAAAATGAAATATTTCTCTTAATCTACGAAAATTTTCCCTGGATTCATTATTCCTTTCGGATCCAATGCCTGTTTGATCGTTTTCATCACTTCGTAAGCTCCTCCATGCTCCCTTCGCTGATACTTCGATTTTCCAAGCCCTACCCCATGTTCACCCGTACATGTACCGCCTTTGGTTAGTGCATATTCGACGATTCCTTCATTTAACCTCTTCGCTTCTTTAACTTCTTCAGGATTTTTCAGATCGATCATGAACAATACGTGATAATTCCCGTCACCTACATGTCCTACAATCGCACCCTCCACTTTGGATTGTTCGACTTTCTTCCTTGTATCCAGTATGGCATTCGATAATTCATGAAGGGGCACACTTACATCGGTCACCATCAGCTTCTTTCCAGGTGCGCTGTGAATGAATGCGTACGCGAGATTATGGCGCGCTTCCCATAAGGCATTCCGTGCTTTTGAATCGGTTTCAAACTGGATATCCCCACAGCCAAAATCACTTACGATTTCCTTGGCAAATTTGACGTCCTGTTCCAGTCCGGCAAAATTCCCATGAAACTCGAGGAATAAAGTTGGTTGGACATCATAGGATTTGTCCATGAATTGATTAACTTTTTTTATGGACTCGGCATCAACCAATTCAATTCGTGCAATCGGGATTCCAGCAAGCATGATTCCATTAACCGCAGATACTGCCTGTTCGACGGTTTGAAATGAAGCTCTCCCAGCCATTGTGACTTCAGGAATGCCGTATACCTTTAAAGTCAATTCAGTAAATACACCTAGCGTACCTTCAGAGCCGACAAACAAGCCATTCAAGTGAATGCCTGAAGATGATTTTGTCGCTAAACTTCCGGAATGAATCACTTCACCGTTTGCTAAAACCACTTCCAAATCCCTGACTTGATCACGCATTATCCCATATTTGACCGAGGTCGTCCCACTTGCATTTGTAGCTGCCATCCCTCCCAATGTAGCATCGGCACCAGGATCGACGGAAAAGAACAAACCGTATTTTTTTAATTCTTTATTGAGTTGCGTCCTTGTCACACCTGGTTGGACCTTCACAAGGAAATCATTTTCCCTAATTTCCAAAATTTGATTCATCAAGGACAAATCGAGGGAAATTCCCCCTTTGACTGGAACGACATGCCCCTCCAAACTTGATCCTAATCCAAAAGGGATGACCGGAATTTCATGCTCATTCGCATACCGCATGACTGCACTGACTTCCGCAGTATCCCTTGGGTATATGACCATATCCGGTAAATGCGGAGTGTGGTAAGATTCATCATGGCTGTGCTGTTCCAATAAAGTTTCATTCACCGTTACTTGTTCTTCCGTCAGTATCTTCCTTAATTCCTCTATATAACCATTCATTATGCTGCCTCCTCTTGTTTTTACCAAACATTCTGAAAATATCAAACAAAATGAGATTGCCCGCTAATAGGCAATCCATCTTTCTTCACTTACTGAAACCTTTCGTTTTATCCGTGCAGGCCTTCATTGCTTGTAGAATGCTGGATCTTAGCTGATTCTCTTCTAAAGATGCTACCGCAGCTATCGTTGAACCGCCCGGTGTGCAGACATCATCTTTTAAAGCGGCAGGATGCCTTTCTGTTTCGAGTACCATTTTTGCAGCTCCCATTACAGCTTGTGCTGCCATTCGGTATGCTTGTTTCCGTGGAATGCCATCACGGACCCCTCCATCAGCCAGCGCCTCGATGAACATGTATACATAAGCAGGCGACGAACCGCTGATGGCCGGTACTGCGTCCATCAAATCTTCATGGAGGATTTCCGTTTTACCGAAACTATTCAGCAGTGCAGTCACATCCTCTATATCAGCATCGGTAATTTCATCATTAATGCTCATGGCCGTCATGCCTTCACCGACAAGCGAAGGAGTGTTTGGCATCGTCCGGACAACCTTCACTTTTTTTTCAAAGATGCTCTCAACTAAAGATATAGTGATCCCCGCTGCCATAGTGATGATCACAGCGTCTTCTTTCACATGATTCTTCACTTCTTCCAGCACTTGCTTATGCATGGCAGGTTGGATCCCTAAAAAGAGAAAATCGGCAAAAACGGCAACCTCTTTATTATCCAAAGTGCCTTTAACCTTGTATTTCGTGGTGATTTTAGTTTTGGTTTCCACACTCGCAGTACTGACCATGATACCTTTTGGTGAAATAACCTCTGCAAGCAACATGCCCTCAAGCATTGCCTCACCCATTTTACCGCATCCAATAAACCCGATTTTTTTATTCATATCTTACACTTCCAATCATAAGTTCATCTATATTCCTTCTTATTGATTATATCGGATTTGATAAATGGAAACACGTTGGAGATATTAATCAGGAAGGAATTGGTGGTTTCTGGTCGAATTACTTAAATGTTATGGATGAATCTTTATATCCACCTTCATGCAATTGAAATTTTCAGCGAAAAAACCGTTGACTAAATGGTCATTTCAGATTTATAATTTTGACCTATCAGTCACAAACGAATAAGGAATACAGTTCTAGGAATGGAGAAATCGCTATGCAAATGGAAAAAAAAGCGGTCAATACCAAGCTAGTCTTAACAGGATTGATCATTGGAATGTTTTTCAGTTCATTGGAACAGACGATCGTCGGTACGGCCATGCCGACAATTATCGGGGAATTGAATGGTTTTACCATCTTTGCATGGGTGACGACTGCCTATTTAATAGCCTCAACGACTGTTGTACCCATTGTTGGAAAGCTATCTGATTTATATGGCAGACGTTCCCTTTATCTGCTTGGTACAATCATTTTTACGATTGGTTCGTTTTTATGTGCCACAGCTACTTCGATGGAGCAATTGATCATCTATAGAGGGCTGCAGGGAATAGGCGGCGGAATGATCATGCCTTTATCCCAAACAATAATCGGCGATATATTCTCTGCCGAACAAAGAGCCAAATGGCAGGGTGTATTTGGAGCCCTTTTTGGTTTAAGTTCCGTCATCGGCCCTTTTCTGGGCGGCCTGATCGTTGACCATATCAGCTGGCATTGGATCTTTCTGATCAATGTACCGACGGGCTTACTATCTGCCATTTTGATTTATGTAGGATTGAAGCATGAAGCCATAAGGAAAACAGAGAAAGTAAATATCGATTATCTGGGGATTTTCACCCTGATTCCTGGTATTGTCCTGTTACTGCTGGGCTTGACCTTCGGTGGTGATAAATTCGAATGGTTATCACTAGAATCTCTCTTGATTTTCGGCAGTACCCTTGTCTTCATTGCCCTATTCATCATTTTTGAAAGAAGAGCAGTCGAACCGATCCTTGATTTATCCCTTTTTAAAAATAGAGTTTTTTCCACTACGAATATTTTGGGTTTCCTGCTGGGACTTGGCATGTTCGGGGCAATCATGTTCGTCCCGCTGTTCATGCAAGGCGTACTGGGAGTTTCACCAACAAAAGCGGGGTCGACCATGACTCCGATGATGATCGGTATGATTCTTTCCAGCATCATTGGCGGCCGGTTACTATTGAAATTCCGTTTTCGTACCGTGCTTACCTTTGGAATGGCCTTTGCAACGCTTGGCTTCTTCCTAATGAGCATGATGGACGGCAGCACGACTATATTCACTGCGTACTCATTCATGGCCATCCTTGGAATAGGTATGGGTCTTGTTATGCCGACATTGATGATTGCCGTTCAAAACGAATTTCCAAAATCCCAGCTTGGGTCGGTTACAGCGGCTTCGACATTCTTCCGATCTATAGGAGGAACGATGGGCATCACGATTTTGAACGCTGTCATGAATCACAATCTCCAGCAAAATATGGATGATGCGGTCGTAAGCCAAAAGGACCCTATATTGCATGAGGCACTGAAAGCATTAGCCGATAAAACGGATGCGTTATTCAACATCATGCTTTATCCGGAAAACCTTAAAATGCCGGCAGAAGTCAGCAATATCCTTGTAAAAACGATTGAAAATGCTTGGATCGATGCATTCTCCAGTGTTTTCATCACCGGTATCTTTTTTGTTTCCGCGGGGATATTAGTGGCACTTTCCGTGGGTTCAGGCCGAATCAAAAGAGATCAAGAAACTGAAAAAGAATTAGGCTAAAAATATGCTCGGGACCGGCTGATATAATCAGCCGGCCTTTTTAATCCCTTCATGTTTCTTTTTCATTGATAAGGGAATTTTACCTGTATGAGACTAAATGGAGTGATACTATGAACAAGATAAACCATTCAATTTTACCTGCGGATTTTTATCAGCAGCCCACGCTTGAACTGGCAAAATCCCTTCTTGGCTGCCTCATTGTAAAAGAAACAGCGGATGGAACCGCTTCTGGATTCATTGTTGAAACAGAGGCCTATATTGGACCTGTGGACAGGGCCGCACATAGTTTTGGAAATAGAAGGACAAAACGGACGGAAGTGATGTTCGGTAATTCCGGATTGATATATACATACGTCATGCACACACATACACTTGTCAATGTCGTAAGCGGAGGACCTGAAAATCCGGAGGCCATTTTAATCCGGGCGGTTGAACCCTATTCCGGGCTTGAGTTAATGCATGAAAGACGCGGAATTGCCGATATTCGTAAATGGACCGATGGACCTGGGAAGCTAACAAAGGCACTAGGCATCACCATGGATGATTATGGTCGAGCTTTTACGGATCCCCCGCTATATCTTGCTGCCGGAAAAAAGCCTGAACACATATCCAGCGGGCCCCGAGTCGGAATCGAAAACTCCGGGGTAGCAAAAGATTATCCTTGGCGTTTCTGGGTTACTGACAATCCGTTTATATCCCGTAAAAACCTAATTAATAAAGTTGTATCGAAAAATAAACCATGATTTTATCCCCTCTAAGTGAACAGTGTAAATTCTTTTGATGTTGCACAACTTTGAGGGGATTTTACTTTGTCCGTAAGCATCCCGAAATATCAAAAGTCTTGAATGAAAGGATTAGAAAATAGCTTGGCATAGCCCAAAAGGAACAAGGCTTAAATTGAAGTAATACTTAATTTCTGCCAAACTTATTCAAATCCCCTCAATATCCCATAATTCAATTTCCTTACCCATTCAACTTCCATCCTATTACCCCAGTAATAATAAATTGACTTCCTTCTATTACGATCCTAATATAGTTAAGTCAGCAATATGGAAGGTGGTTTATCATGAACGTTCAGGCCCTTTTGCAAATGAATACAATTTTTATTAGTATCCTAATTGAATCCCTTCCCTTCATTTTACTGGGAGTCCTTATATCTGGAATCATCCAAATGTTTGTGTCAGAAGAGATGATTGCAAAAATTATACCGAAAAATCCGATCTTATCTGTTCTATCCGCAATAGGTGCAGGAGTCTTTTTTCTTGCCTGCGAGTGCGGGATCGTCCCGATTACCCGCCGTTTGATCGCTAAAGGGGTTCCTCTTTCAGCGGCCATTGCATTTATGCTTTCTGCACCCATTCTCAATCCGATCGTCCTGTTTTCCACCTATATTGCGTTTGGTAATAGCTGGAGCATGGTTTTCTATCGTGGCGGAATTGCATTCGTGGTCGTCCTGATCATTGCATGCCTCCTATCTTTTCAATTTAAGACAAATCAGCTTAAACAGGAACATATCAAACATATACATCACCATAAACTTACATTTAAAGACAAAATAACGGGGATGTTTAAACACTCGATTGAAGAGTTCTTTTCTGTTGGAAAATACTTAATCATTGGTGCACTGCTGGCAGCTGCCATTCAAACCTTTTTGAAAACATCCCTATTGCTTGAAATTGGGCAAGGAAAACTATCCGGGAATGCAGTCATGATGGCTTTGTCCTATGTCATGTCATTGTGTTCCCAAGCGGACGCCTTTGTTGCCAGTTCTTTTAGAAGTACCTTCTCGCCCTCTTCACTAGTTGCTTTTCTTGTATTTGGGGCCATGTTTGATATTAAAAATACGATCATGCTTTTAGGTACCTTCAAAACAAAATTCGTTTTATGTTTGATGGCCTATATATTTATTTCCGTCTTAGGCCTAACTTTATTGTTTATTTCTTAAAGAGGGTGTTTTATATGGGAAGATTATTCATATTACTTGGACTTACTTTTTTATTCATGCACTTACACGCCTCAGGGAATATATCGAAATACATTAATATGGAATATTCATATGTTTCACAGATTGCCATCTATATACTGGCAATATTCACGTTAATGGGATCTTACTTATATTTTAAGGAAGATAATCAAGAAGAATGTGTTGATTGTCAGTGCGGACATGATCACTCCCAGGAAAATAAGAAATGGAAGAGGAACCTTACTTACTTCCTTTACTTCATTCCCATTTTAACCGGTCTCTTTTTGCCTGTTGCCACTATGGACTCCAATATTGTAGAAAAAAAAGGATTTCATTTCCCGGTATATGAAGACTCAGATGAATATAGCCAGCATCAATTTCTGCAGCCGGATACGAGTCTTTATTATGGCAAGGATGACTATTTAACTTTAATGGATAACTCTCTCAAAGGCTTGGTTGATCGTGATAGTCTTCAATTAACCGATGAAAACTATCTAAACGATTTAGAAGCCATCTATTACTCTCCTGGAAAGTTCACTGGCAAGCAAATAACGTTAACCGGATTTTCGTACAATTCAGATGAGCTAGGCAAAAACCAGGTATTCCTGTTTCGTTTTGGGGTCATTCACTGTGTAGCAGACTCTGGGGTATTCGGTATGCTAATCGAATTTCCTGAAGGAATGCATCCAAAAAATGATGAGTGGTATTCCGTGACAGGTGAATTGGAATCCATTTATTATCAGCCCTTCAAGAAAACCATTCCCCTGCTCAAGGTATCATCACATAGTAAAATCGCTGAACCAGATGATCCCTACGTTTATAGACAATATTAAAAAATTCATCATGTAAAGGTAAGGATATTATATTATTCTTTCCTTTCTTTTTTATTACCTCAAAATTTCCCTTTTATGAAATGCTCTTTAAGTATACTAGTTATCCTTTTATGCCAAATTCCAAGTTTTGGACCTCTTACACTCCAATGAATCCACTCGATGTGAAAGATTTACAAAATAACCTGAAAAATGACGAAAAAGTTGAATTTTATTTATATGGGTCATGTTTTTTATATTCCATACCCTTATAATATAAATGCTACATATTTTTTTACCACATCAGGAGGAACTTTCCTAAATGAACAATTCTAAAAACTCTTTCATTCTTGCAGGTACTATTATAGGTACCCTAGTGGCAGGCACTTCCGCTTATGCTGGTTCTTATCAAGTTAAATCAGGGGACACCCTTGATGGAATCTCTAAAGCTAATCATACAACTGTCCAAGCATTAAAATCTCAAAACCATTTGACTAGTAACCTTATTTTTTCCGGCCAAGTCTTGAAGGTTAATAACCTTAACAACCATACAGATAAAAATATAGATAAAACCGAAAAATATGTGGTTAAACTGGGGGATTCTTTATCAAAAATAGCTAAAAAATATAACCTTTCCCTTAGTGCACTGCTTAAATTAAACACTGATATTTCTAATTCGGATCGCATTTATATTGGCCAATCCATCCGAGTTTCCGGAAAAGCCCCTGCATCCAGCTCTACGGCTAAAAACAGCCCTTCTAATGCTACATATAGGGTCAAATCCGGTGACACCCTGGATAAAATTGCTAGAGTCAATAATATGACTGTCAAACAATTAAAGTCTAAAAACCATTTGACTAGTAACCTTATTTTTCCCGGCCAGGCCTTGAAGGTTAATACCCTTAACAACTATACGAATACGAATAATAGTAAAAATACATCAGAAGTTTATGTGGTTAAATTAGGGGATTCTTTATCAACAATCGCTAAAAAATATAACCTTTCCCTTAGTGCCTTACTTAAAATGAACCCTACTATTTCCAATTCAAATCGTATTCGTATCGGCCAATCCATCCGGGTTTCCGGACAAGCTTCAGCATCTGCAATTAATAAGCCGTCCAAATCGAACAAAGCTGATCAAGTTTTGGCAGCTGGCGCTAAATACATGGGAGCCAAGTATGTTTACGGTGCTAGCACTACACGCACTGACGTATTTGATTGCTCTTCATTCACATTAAGGGCATTCCAAAGTGCAGGTGTTTCCTTGCCACGAAATTCAGTGGCACAATCACACGTGGGTACAGCAGTATCTTCAAAATCCCTCCAAAAAGGGGATTTAGTATTTTTTGATACCAATAATGATGGTGTAATCAATCATGTAGGAATTTATGCCGGTAATGGTCAAATGCTGAATGCTTCTACATCTAAAGGTGTATCCTACGCTAACATTAACAATTCTTACTGGGGACCTAGCTTTGTAAAGGCAGTTCGTGTACTTAACTAAATATTGATGGCAATAACCGAATGCTGGCTAAAAAATTAACTCTATAGACCTTGATAAAAGAGCAAAAAAGCGTGATTGATAAACTATCATACACGCTTTTTTGCGTATTATAATGTCAAATAGCGTCAACTGGTGTTATGGCTTTTAACCATTCTCCCTTCCATTGGATAGAAAACGGTCATGTTTTTATTAACATAACTGTTCTTCCTTTCCAAAAGGCAAAAGAAAAAGGCCTGCTTTTGAACCGCACCCTAATTGTTAAACATCACCTAACATTTGGAGGTGCTATTTATTATTACAAAATATTCATTAGAGTTGAAATTATCTCTAAAGTTGTGAACAGGGTGAAATTCATTTCCATTAACGGCGCAACCTTTACATATGGGAATGGCTTTTTTATTTGTCTGTATCATTTTTAAATTTACTAGAATTATTAACATGTCAGACTAGTAAAGTCCAGATAATTAAGTTATTTGTTATCATTCCCCAATATAATTCAAAAACAGCATATCAAGTTGGTATGCTGTTTTTGCTTATAGACTAATTCTCTTTTTAAAACCTAAGTCTCTAGCTATTTTTTAATTTTTTTTACCAAACCAATTATTATCCCTATAAAAATTGCTACAACAATTATCATAGTTATAGGAATAAAAGCACTAATTGATTGCAAATATTTTCACCACACTTAATCTTATTGTTTATAAGAAGTGCTCACAGTAGCATTGGTGCTCGTTAATTTTGTTAATTTTACTGAACTTATAATCGTTCTATCGTAAGAGACTAAACCGATCCCATTATATCCTGCCCAAGTTAATGTGTAATCTCCTTGTGCATTAATATCATATCCTACTTTCTCTGCACGTTTATCTGTCAATTTACTACTTTTGGAGATTTGCAGAGGGAAAACACCTGTTGTTCCCACAGTAGATGAACTTTCTGCTGTCAAACCAGATTTACCAATCTTATAGTAAGTTACCAAACCTGTCCAGCCATCTGGATAAAGAAAATGTTTTACTCTGGTTTTCACAGAATAGCTTCTTGAGCCATAATTATAAGTTGCACTAGCTCTCATCATTGTCTTTTCTATAACCGGAACATCTGAAACAATTACTTCTAATACACTTCCATCTTCTAGTTGAATCGTTTCATGCTTTGTCATACCTGAGTTACTCTCAGTATTAATTTCTAAATTAGTTTCGTCAGCTAAATCCTCAATTGTTTTTGTAACTTCAATAGAAACTTCTTTTTGATATTCTTCCAATACTTTTGGGTCAGTATCGTAGAGTAACTTTTCGCGATTTTGGTCAAGATCACCAGAATTAATGTCCATACTTGCTATTTCTTCCTTAAGTTCAGTTACACTGTTAATCGTGTATATTTTATCTTCTGAAGCATTTACATTTAATGGTGTTAATGAACCTAGAGTTACTAGACTTGCGATTACAAAATTTTTTAATTGTTTTTTCACAATTGGCACCTCTTCTAAAATTTAAAATTAAAAATCCAGGAAAATATTATTATATAATTACTAATTTCACTAAATATTATTTTATTTTCCAAAAATCCCATTTTATTTAACGCAAGTATTACACCAGGTTTAATAACTATTTTATACACTTCCCTTACTCAACTAACTTGTAGCTTTAGTACATGAAAAAGGGGGGATAGTAGTATCTAGTTTACATATAGCTTATTGGAAGTTCTTCTGAGTGGTTACATAACGAAAATACAGTGAAAGATGTGAAGTTTCAGAAATGTCTCCAGAAAAGATTTCGATAAAAGAGCAGAAATTATGAGTAATTAAAGAAACTTAGACAATTATAAAAGAATTCTTGATTGATATGTCGTGTGATATGGCAGAGGTGATTTGATATGTCAAAGAGCAATAAAAATATAATTTTGATGTATGCTACAGAAGCAGCTTCCATCCTCACTCGCGCATTAACCTTTGCATCTCCACAATCGCGTAATTCAGTTGATTACTGACAATGACTCCTTCAAAGCTTGATAATTCCTTTCGTTGGGCTATTTCATCCTTCTTTTTTCTATGATAGACAATCGTTTGTTGTAAATACCAGGCTTTTCTTAATAACATCATCATCACCTGCCTGTATTGTTAATTGTCTTTCCTGCATTTCCACTTGCTTTTTATGAACTTTTTCTTCAATAAGATCTAAGAACAGCTGATTATTGTTGAGGTTTTCTTTATTCGACTCTATTAACCGCGCCAATGATACATTTTTTTTTCGCATTTTTATGCCTCCTTATCTACAGAAATAGCCAACCGTAAAAAGAATGGTTTTCTCTACTTTGGAAAAATAGATATTTTCCCCATTACTTCTTGATATTTTCATATTACTCTTAATTTAAAAATTCTCGGTTTCAATTTTGAAATGACAGTGACCAATATTGGTATTATCATTCTGGATATATCCTGATTACTTTTTCAACTTGCCATTCTTGTCCTTGATCGGGCCGTATAGATTTATAGTAAGTACAGTATCTATACCAACAAAAAAAGGCCTTCATAACAGAAGACCTTTCCTTAAAAATTGTTCCAGCTTGATTTCAGAAATCCGTTCCCTTTCCGCCGACTGTCTGCCAAGCCTCCTCAGCGCAAGCGCCTGTGGGGGTCTTGGCTAGCCAGTTATTCGGTAGGAGTGTCGCATAATTCTTCAATCCAATAAGGATTACAGTAAAAAACCATAAAGTATATAATAAGTATTGTTTTAAAATCAGTGTTCGGGATGAGACCGTTCCGAATCCTTAACAAACCCTCAAAAAATCATGAAGGATAACCAGTTTTCTTTTAAAACATGGTTCGGCGTGAGAGCATTTCGAACATGGCATTACTTTAGTTTCTCTTGCTTTTCAAGATACTGCCTCATTTTTTGCAAATATTCCGGGGCATCCATTTGATCTTTCACGACCATTTCTATAAGGCAAAGTTTATCGGCGTTCTGAGCATTTGTAATGGCATCATCCAGTTCACCATTCGTCTCGACTTTTGCAGTAAATGCCTCTTGACCAAACACTTCAGCCAGTTTTGTATAATCCCACTCTGGTATCTCGTTGTATTTCTGTTTTTCTATATCGACTTTTACGTTCAAGAATTTTTCTATCGTGTACCCGTTATTGTTGAGAATAAACACGATAGGCTTGCAGCCGTTCTCCAGCATTGAGCTTATTTCCTGTGCCGTCAGCTGTATCGAGCCGTCCCCGGTAAACAAAAGAACACGCCGGTTTCTATCCGCTATACACGCACCGAAAGCTGCGGGCGTGGCATATCCGATGCTTTGCCAGCCTCCTTGAGCTATGTAGGTCGCCCCTTTCGGCAACCTGACCTGTGTCATGCCATAAGAGAATGTCCCTGTTTCCGTGACCACAATGTCATTTTCTTTCAACATTTGCTGAATTCGAGGATAATAGGAAGCCGCCTTCAGTCGTGCTGATGGGTCTTCCCCCATTGTGTCATATGGAAATGAGATGTTTCCAACAGATTCGTTCTGCCGGTAGCCAATGTCCTGGAGGGCATTTAGAATTTCCTCCGCCCTGACATTCATATAACTGGCTTCTCCGACTTTTAATGTGTCAGGTTGAATTTCCACCATTTTCAAAGGGTTAAGCTTTGCTGTACTTTTGGATGTATTGACGTCTGACCAAACAGCTCCAACAGCTATGATGAAATCCGCTTCTTCAACAGTTTGAGTTACATCCTTACTTCCGAAAGCTCCGCCATATACACCAATATACTGGGGATGGCTCTCATCAAACCCGCTTTTTCCCTGCATTAACGAAGCAACTGGAACATTTAACCTCTCAGCGAGCTGCATTACGGGTTTCTGCAAGTTATAACGAAGTGTTTTCACATCGACAAGCAGAACCGCTTTGTTTACATGTTCTAACATCCCTTTTATATGCTTCACTGCTGACTGCAATGCATCAATATTCGTTTTAGGCACATTTTCAGAAGTCTCACTTTTAGAAAGCAACGGTTTTTCAACAAGATCGATAGCCACTACCAAATAAACGGGCTTTTTCTTTTCTTTAGCGATTCTGATTGCAGCCGGTATCTCCCTAGCTGCGTTTTCTGGTGTAAGAATCGCAGTATAACTGGTGATATGCTCATAAACCTTACGGAAAACATCAAAATCTCCGTCCATTAACGTATGATGTGCAAGCTCCTTCTCCTGTTGCATCATGGACTTTGGCGAGCCGACAATATGTATGAGCGGCACATTTTCACTGTACGCGCCAGCGATTGCATTACATGCACTCATTTCACCGACACCAAAGGTGGTGATGAGTGCCGACATGCCCTTCACCCGGGCATAAGCATCCGCTGCGTATCCAGCATTTAGTTCATTTCGTCCATTAATAAACTCAATCCCATCGTAATCTTCCAAAGTATCTAGCAATGAGAAATTATAGTCTCCGGGTACACCAAAAATCTCTGTAATGCCTTCTGCCTTTAAGCAGTCGTATAAATATTGTCCCAAGGTTCTGTTTCCAGCCAAATCAATCACTCCTTCATTCGATTACTCTCTACTTTATTTATACCCAAACATAAGTTGGTTAATCGTATAAGTATCCAGATACTTAATGGGTTTAGCCACTCTATTACTCTAGTATTAGCTTTGATGAATGAAGTGAGTGTCTTAATCCCAGGCATGGAATCTTATTAAAAATGATTCAAATATAAATCAAAATATCTGAAAATTCTTGATTTCACCTCTATTATTGATTTATATTTGAATCACCGGAACAGTGGATAAGGGGGAAAATGATGAGTGATAACAATGTCAAAAGAGTTTTGGAATGCATCATCAACACATCCAATAACAATATTACCGTGACCGATGAAAAAGGATTCATTTTATTCACGAATCCTAACCATTGGTGGATATATGGAATCGAGCCAGACCATTATCTGGGGAAATCCGTTTACCAGCTCGAAACGGAAGGAATCCTTTCACCTTCGATTTCCGCCATGGTATTGAAAGAGAAAACACCTGTCCAGATCATGCAGCATACGAAGACGGGAAAAATCGTCATGTCGACTGCCTATCCCATATTTGATGATGATGGTGAATTGATTCGTGTCGTCAGTTATGCCCAAGATCAAACTGAAATCAGGAACCTCCAGGATCAGTACGGTCAATTGGAGAAAAAGATTCAAGAATACCAATCGGAGGTCGAGGAACTTAGGGAACAGGAGGAGCTGATCTATCGCAGCAAGGAAATGCGGCAAATCGCTAAAACGATACACCGTGTTTCCAAAACGGATGCAACCGTCATGCTCCTTGGGGAATCCGGTGTGGGAAAAAGCGTCTTCGCCCGCAGGCTACATAATCAGAGTTACCGCAGCAAAGAACCATTCATCGAAGTCAACTGCAGTACCATCCCAGAAAGTCTCTTTGAATCTGAAATGTTTGGATACGAAGCGGGGTCCTTCACCGGTGCGCAAAAACAGGGGAAGCAAGGGCTGGTAGAACAAGCAGATAACGGAACCTTATTTCTCGATGAAATTGGAGAGCTTCCCCTGGATATGCAAGTGAAATTATTAAATGTCCTGCAAGAGAAGACTTTTAAAAGAGTGGGTGGAAAAAAAGAGCATAAGATAGATTTTCGGCTTGTAACGGCAACCAATCAAAACCTTGAGGAAATGGTGGAAAAAGGAACATTCAGGCTCGATTTGTATTACCGCTTAAATGTGATTCCCATCCAAATACCGCCATTACGAGAAAGAAAAGAAGATATTGCCATCTTAATCAATCATAATCTCGAAATCATCAACAAGAAATACAAATCAGATAAGAAATTGCACCCCTCCACTTACGAAATACTGATTCAACATAAATGGTCAGGAAACGTGCGTGAATTGGAAAACCTGATTGAACGGCTCATTTTGACCTCGGAAGACTCCATCATTTTCCCTGGCTTTCTCCCCTCCCATTTCCATGGACAGGAATCTTTAGAGAAAATAGATGATACCTTAATGATCGACGATATGATGGTTGATGATCGTGATCTCAATACTGCGCTCGAACAAGTGGAAAAATGGATGATGATGAAAGCGAGTAAACAATGTAAGTCCACATATGAAATGGCCAAATTCTTAGGGATCAGCCAGCCTTCCGTCGTCAGGAAAATGAAGAAATATAAAGGTCAACTACCCATTAAGTAAGAATATTTTACTGAAATCTCCCCTTTTGAGTAATGTAAAAATAGGAGACCTTCACATGAAGGTCTCCTATTTCTTACTTATTTGACACACCTGCAGATTCAAATGTTGCCATTTCTTTAATGACCAATGTCGCTGCCTTAAGGATGGGGTATGACAATGCGGCCCCTGTTCCTTCCCCGATTCTCATTCCCAGGTCGAGGATCGGCTCTTTGCCAAGCAGTTCTATGGCGGTTTTATGCCCTGGTTCCGCAGACCGATGTCCAACAAACATATAATCGGCTGCACGTCCGGAAATCAAGTTTGCCAATACAGCAGCCGTGGTTGTAATGAAACCATCAACAAGAATCGGTATACGGTTATTGGCTGCAGCAAGCATGGCCCCTGCCATACCTGCAATTTCGAAGCCACCGATATTCATCAAAATATTGATTGGATCATCAGGATTAGGATTTCTTAATGATATCGCTTCTTCAATTATTCTTCGCTTATGTAAAATGCCTTCTGACTTCAATCCTGTTCCCTGCCCCACTAGTGATTCGACGCTTTTCCCGCTTACGATGGAGATGATGGCGGTACTGGAAGTCGTATTCCCGATTCCCATTTCACCAAGAATCAGGCAGTTCGCTCCACGGGCAATCATTTTCTGTGCACGGTCATATCCAATTTCGAGCGCTTGAATTACTTCTTCCTTTGTCATCGCCTCTTCCTTATAAAAGTTTCTAGTCCCATTGCGGACTTTTCTCGAAGTTAATCCCGGTGCTTCAATATCTGCATCGATCCCTATATCGACAATGTCCAAGTAAGCATCTATCGCGCGGCTTAATACATTGATGGCAGCACCGTCATTCAGGAAATTGAGTGCCATTTGTTCCGTCACTTCTTTTGGATAAGCCGAAACCCCTTCTTCCGTAATTCCATGATCGGCTGCAAACACAATCACCCCCGGTTTCGAAATGTCCGGAAATGCCTCTCCTGTCATCTTGGCCAGTTCGATTATCCATTCTTCAAGCCGTCCTAGGCTTCCCTGAGGAACCGTCAGCGAATCGACATGGCCTTTAACCTGCCGTCCCATTTCTTCATCCAGCATCGGGATGGAGATGGCAGCTAACCCATTCGTCATATTAATACCCCCCACAATCCAAAATGAAAAACCTTAACCATCGGAAAAGGTTCTTAACCATCATCTGCTATAAATACAACTTAGTCCATATAATTATCCTTTTGGCTCTCACTTGTATTCACTGTGATCCATTTACTTCGGCATACCCATTTCATTTAATGGGTAGATTCGAAATTTCACTTTGCCCACAAGTGATTCCTCAGAAATAAAACCAAATCTTCTTCCATCCCAACTGTTCCTTCGATTATCCCCCATGACAAATAAATGACCAACAGGCACCTTGGATTTCCCAAGTAAATCACTAAGGGTGAAATTCTCCGTCAGATTTTCTTCAGGTGAAATTTCCCTTTTTTTTGTTTTCAAATATGGTTCTGTATACTTTTTTCCATTGATATATAAGACATCATCTTTCATTTCGACACTGTCACCTGGTAAACCAATCACCCTTTTTATATAATTCTCTTCCGCGTCCGGAGCATAAAATACGACCATATCGAAGCGCTCCGGCTTTCCGATTTTAGCTACCATGATCCGGTCATCATTTTCATAAGTCGGCTCCATTGATTCACCTTTGACTGTGACTGGCGTAAATAAAAACTGTTGGCAAATGAACACGATGATTAAAGCGAATAAAATAGATTTCAACCACGAAAACACTTCACTTTTCATATCATTCTTCATAAGGACTCCCCCCATCCATTGTGAACGGCTAAACCAACGATAATTGCTGAATTATTGTTGCAGCGCCAAAACATTCTTCAGCTCTGTTTATCCCTTAATGCCTGGTTTTGCCGGTCGGTGATTTTTAGAGGTGATATTCCAAAAGAAATATCTGGAAAAATTGTAACATATCCATTTATAGCTTGCGAGTATAAATCTTTTTTTTGGAGTGCAGAGCAAATCTCAAACCATGAAAAAAAGGATAGCAAAATTTTAGCTATCCTTTTACTTAGTACAAATATTGTTCAAAAACCTTTTATTAAAACCTTAGTATTTATCCCAAGTCAATATAGTATCGAGTGGCAAACGGACTTTTTCAAACCCTGCTTTAGTTCCTTTTCCAAGGGAAATTAACATGACAGGTTTAAAGTTTTCCGGTACATTGAATGCATCCACAAATTTGGCTTCATCGAACCCTCCCATTGGGACTGTATCGTATCCTTTTGCTTTTGCAGCTAACATGATCTGCATGGAAACCAGGCCACCGTCAATCATGGCTACACTTAGAGCTTTCTCAGCGGAAAAGTTACCGTAATTATGCAGAATAGAGGCTACATATGGCTCTTTGATTTCATTCTTCATGATTCCTTTATTGACTAATTCACCATAGATCCGCTCTGCATTTTTGTAACCTTCTATATCAGCTAAAACGGCAATGACAGCAGATGCATCGACGATTTGTTGTTGGTTATTGGCGATGGGGAGCAACTCTTGCTGGGTTTGCTTATCTTGAATCACAAGGAATCTCCATGGTTGTAAGTTGGAAGAAGACGGTGCTTGAATCGCAATCTCCAGGATTTCACGAATTTCCTCTTCAGTCATCACGTATTCAGCATCGTACTGGCGAACAGATCTCCGTTCTTTTGCTACCGTAATGAAGTCCGTATCAGTAAGGACCTTCGGCATTTCATGCGGAATATTCAATTCTTTCGATTTATTTAGGTACTCTTCTTTACTCATTATATTTTTTGTCATTTATAATGACCTCCATTTAACTGTAATTAATACAGGAACAGTATATAACGTATACTGTTCCTTTGTCAAATACAGTTAAAAAAAAACGAAACCATATCAGTTTCGTTTCCCACATTAAGATTTTGATAGTAAATCAGCAATCGTCTTCTTTTCCAAGCCCTGCATTATCCAGCTCTCCATCTCGTTTTTCAAACCGCATAAAGCTTCACGGGAAGATGGTTGAAAGCATTTTTTATCATTCACATCAAGAAAGCCTTTTGAAAATGGTTCGGATTTAATTGCAGAGTATATATCTGCAAGAATGATTTGTTCGGGATTTTTGGCAAGTGAATATCCCCCATCCCTGCCTTCCTTCGCTTGAATCAGCCCTGCCTTCACTAAATTACTTAATATTTTTCTAAGAAAGCCTGACTCCGAATCAAGCTTATCGGCCAATTTATTACTATTACATAATCCATCATGATCAGCAAGAACAAGCAGGGCTTGTACTGCAAGACTAAACCACATTATACTGGAAACCTTTTCTGACATTTCTTTCACCTCTTCCTCTACTTTAAACTATTTTTCAATGAATATACAACGATGCATCGAACAATCTTGCCAAAATCTCTATTTAATGAACATCATCGGGAAAACCCTTTTTGGAATGCTGGGAGTTCCAGGACAGTGATAGTAATAGGAACGATGAATCCCTCACCAGTTCTATCCTTCCAATACATGCTTTTCACTATTTTTAAAAATAAATAGACAAATTTCTTGTCTTACAAATTATATTTATTGGAATATGGTAAACTTGATTAATAGAATTTACTTTGCTCAGAAAGTGGATGAATGATGCTGAAAACAATAAATGAACAAATGGATAAAGTTATGCCTCTCATCACGCCGATAAGCGTGGTTATTGGGGTATTATTGGCCGAACATCTAATGGATTACACCTTTCTTGTTCCATGGATATTTGCCTTCATTACATTTTCCGGAAGTTTAGGCTCTAACTTTAAATCTCTGCAAAAGGCAGTCACCCACCCTTTACCTGTATTAATCGTATTGATCATCCTACATATGCTTATGCCTATTTGGGCTTTTGGTCTCGGCCATTTAGTGTTTCATGGCGATGCTTTCACAATTACCGGCCTAGTCCTGGCTGTAGTGATTCCAACCGGTGTCACCAGTATGATCTGGGTATCCATTTATAACGGGAATGCCGTACTTGCCCTAACCATCATCTTAATCGATACCCTTCTCTCGCCATTCATCGTTCCTTACAGTGTTTCCCTTTTTGGAGGCGGTTCGATCGAAATGGATTTAGGGTCGATGGTGAAAGGATTAATTGGAATGGTCGTTCTTCCCTCCATGCTTGCCATGTTCTTGAACCAGGCTACAAAAGGGAAGATACAAAATACACTCTCCCCCCGCTTAGCTCCTTTTTCCAAGATAAGCGTTGGAATCGTAGTCATATTGAACAGTTCAAAAATTGCGCCATACTTAACCCATTTCGATAAGAAATTAATGATCATGTCGTTCTTGGTTTTGTTCATAGCTGCTTCAGGGTATGCCATTTCTTGGATGGTCGGCGCATGTTTAAAATGGGAAGAGGCGGATATCATCACCTTGACATTTACAGGCGGTATGCGGAACATAAGTGCAGGAGCCGTTCTAGCAACTACCTATTTCCCTGCTGCCGTCGCGGTACCCGTTGTACTTGGCATGCTGTTTCAACAAATGCTTGCCTCCTTTTTTGGCTATGTCATGGAAAAGCATTTTCATCGTGGTGTGAATGAAGGGTGATCCGCCGTATGATTATTTCCCAGGCATCCATTTTCCCTTTCATTAATATTCCAATTATAATAGGTGAGTGGAACACATTTACATGATTATCCATTACAAATCCTTGGAGGTATGAAGATGAAAGTTGTTGCAATAGTGGGAAGTATCCGTAAAGAGTCTTACAACCTTAAGCTTGCCAAATATATTCAAACTAGATATCAAGATCGGTTTGATCTCGAAATCTTAAACATTCGGGATTTACCTTTTTATGATCAAGATATTGAAAATGACCCTCCATTAGTTGTAAAAGAATTTAAAAGCAAAGTGGCCGAAGCAGATGCAGTCTTATGGGTAACACCTGAATACAATGGTACGATTCCAGGCGTATTAGGCAATGCAATCGATTGGTTATCACGTGTAGATAAAGTCTTGATCGGTAAACCATCATGGATCATGGGTGCGTCAATGGGACAATTAGGAACGGTTAAAGCTCAATTGCATTTGCGTGAAATCTTATTCGCAATAGGCATCTCCTCCCCACTCCTTCCCGGGAATGAAGTATATGTTGGTGCAGTGCATGACAAAATCGATAACGAAGGCAGGCTTACACACGAGTCAACTGTCCAGTTTATCGATACTGTCGTCGATAACTTCATTAGCTGGTATAATCACCATACTCGTTAATGCTTTTTAACAAGAATCCCAGCAGGTTTGATCCTGCTGGGATTCTTGTTGCATCATAAAAGAGGGAATTAAACAACATTCATCCTCTTCCCGCTTGGAATGCAGGGTATTTTGTCATTCCTCCGTCAGCGAATAAAGTGATGCCCGTTACATAACTGGACTCTGAAGATGCCAGCCATACAGCAACTGCAGCAATTTCTTCAGGCTTTCCGATATACCCCATCGGAATCATGCTTTCAAGATCCTTTTTCTTTTCGGGATCTTCAAGCTTGTCGGCATTTATTGGCGTGGCGATGGCTCCAGGACCAATGCTGTTCACACGGATCCCTTTTGGTGCATATTCAAGAGCCAGGGTTTCCGTAAGCAGCTTCACCCCGCCCTTGCTTGCCGCATAGTGAACGAATAAAGGCCAGGGAATCTTCTCATGTACACTGGACATGTTTATCACATTCCCTTTAATGTCGTTCTCGACAAAATACTTGATTGCTTCACGGCATCCTAAGAAATTTCCGGTTAAGTTCGTATTGATTACCCTATTCCAGTCACTTAACGACATCTCGTGGGATGGAACCGGATTTTCAATTCCTGCATTATTGATGAATATATCGAGTTTCCCGAAATTCTTTATAGCTGATTGGACAAGGTTAATCACATCTTCTTCAACAGTGACATCTCCTTTTACTGCAATAGCTTCCCCACCATTTGTTTGGATTTCTTCCATTACACTATCCGCTTCCTCTGATTTAGTGCGATAATTAACCACGACCTTTGCCTTTTCCTTAGCAAAGCGAATGGCCATCGCTTTTCCTAAACCAGTGGATGAACCCGTTATAACAACGACTTTACCTTCTAAATCTGTATACATATAATCACCCTCCAATTAACTTTTTGCCAATCCGAGCATAATCCCAGCAATGATGATCAAGATGATTCCAATTCCAATTCCAATTAGTTGACGCTTCGTTTTCTTTTCACGCAAAATGATGATCCCGCCGAGAGTTGAAATGACTATGCCCATTTGCGAAAGGGAAAAACTAGTAGCCACTCCCACACGGGGCTGGGATATGAATAAAAACATGTTCCCTGCAGCCCATATCAATCCCGGAATGATATTGCGAATCGTATATTTGTTAAATGGTTTATGTTTAAAAGTCAATAACAGACCACCTATCACCATCCCGATAGCTTGAGGGAACAACGCTGACCAGCCATCAACATCAAATAAACGCGCCACGACCACATAAACCAAATAACCGAATGTCGAGATGAGGAGAATAACAATTCCTTTCTTCAAGTTTCCCGACTTGCCCTCTTTTGATTCTTTATCTTCCAATGAGGTCAAGACGATTCCTATAATAATGAAGACTAATGCCAAAACCCCTAAAATAATCGCTTTCATTGTAGACCATTCGTGAAAAACTATGACCCCGAATAATGTGGTTGAAATGAGCTGCAATCCAGTTGATATCGGCATCGTTTTGGATACTCCCATTAAATCAATGCTCTTAAGCTGATTAGCTTGTCCAAGAGCCCAAAACAATCCAGATACGACTCCGACTCCAAACACCAGAAGTGACAACTTAATATCGGCAAAAATATAAACACCAATTGAAAAAATCAAGGCACCAATCGTTGTACCTAGTGTTTGACTATAGGGTCCACCCCCGAGTTTCACATTAAATAAAACGATGCTTCCCCAGAATAATGCCGGCAAGAGAGCTAATAATATATCCATTTTCAACCCCCATTTATGTAAGTTCAAAACTAAGCAGTAAATTTCCTTATGTCTTCTTAATATGTTCGCATTATTTGAAATGACCCTTGGTAATTTTATGAAGTGCTTCCCCTAAAGTAGTGTTCAACACAAAAAGGGCTGCAGACGCAGCCCTTTTTAATGATACTGATTGATGCTAGCCACCATGTTAATGATGTTGCATGTCCATTTCCAAATCATCTGCGACTTTGAAATAATTACTTTCCCAAACAGCCGTGGTGCGGATAATAATGATGGAGAAAGTTTTATATTAACATTAATTAAAGCTTTAAAAGAGGAAGTATCCCCACATCTTACTGCAAATCCTTTTTATTGTACGGGCTTCATAGTTACTGTGAATTTATGAGTGGGTTATGAATGTTCATACTCAAATATCGGCAGCGTAAGTTACTGCTGTCTTTTTTATAAAGGTTATAAAAAAAGCAAACCTTATGTAGGTTTGCTTCTTTTCTTAGATAATGGAACTCACTTCTTCAAATGATATGGCACAGTCGTAATAACCACATTTCTTCTATAAAGTAAGTAGGCGCGAATCAGTAAACTTGATTGGTTATGAAGTATATTGTGCCAGCCCTTCTTCGGAATGAATTGGGGGATGATCACCGTAACTTTATAATTGGATTCCCTAGCCTTATGTTCAACTGTATCCACAAATTTAGTTAGTGGCTGAATGATACTTCTATAGTAAGAATTCAGCGTAACGAGTCTGACATCCGGCTGCCACTTTTTCCATTTTTCTCCGAATTTCTTTTCATCTTCTCTTTCAAAAGCAACATAAACCGCAATAACCTGATTTGCTGATAGAGATTTTGCATAATTTAAAGAGTTCTCAACCACATGAGTTATTCCCGCCACAGGTACAATGATGATATTCCCTTCAATTGGTAAGATTGGCTCACATGTTGTAATCCTTAGTTGGTCACCAACTGCTTCATAATGCTTTCTAATTCGATGAAAAATTAAAATGATGATAGGTAAAAAAATCAAAACAGGCCAAACCTGAGTAAATTTGGTTAAAAAGAATATCATCGTGACGATAAAGCTAATCATGGCACCAATTGAATTAATGGTTAGTTTCATCATCCAGCCTTTTGGCTTTTCGCGAATCCATTTAACAATCATCCCGGTCTGGGACAACGTAAATGGAATGAATACCCCTACCGCATAAAGCGGAATGAGATTTTCTGTATGTCCTTCAAATGCGACTATTAAGATGATGGATGCAAGCCCCAGTATGATAATTCCATTGGAATACCCTAATCGGTCCCCTCTTACCGTAAACGCCCTTGGTATGAATTTATCCTTCGCAAGATTTACCGCAAGCAGAGGGAAAGCCGAATAGCCAGTATTGGCCGCCAGTATCAAGATCAATGCAGTCGTACCTTGAATGAAGAAATACATGAAATTCCGTCCAAAGATCTCTTCAGCAATCTGGGAGACGACCGTTACCTCCGCGCTTGGAACAATACTTAAATAATAGGCTAAGTATACGATTCCCGAAAATAATACCGCTAGTAAGGAACCCATCGCTATTAAAGTTTTCGCAGCATTATTTGGGGCTGGATCTTTAAAGTTCGGGATTGCATTGGAAATCGCTTCGACTCCTGTCAATGCGGAGCTTCCTGATGCGAATGCTCTTAGCAGTATAAATAAACTGATGCCCGCTACCGGAGTCCCGATGGACGTATGCAATTCCGGTGAAACCCCACCCGTCAAAATCTTGTAAATGCCAACACCAATCAAGATGAACAATGCTAAAACGAATAGGTACACCGGATAAGCCAAAACAGAGGCCGACTCCGTAACCCCCCGAAGGTTCAGGATTGTAAGTAGAATGACGAAAATGATGGCTATGATGACATTATATGAATGCAGGCCAGGAAAAGCGGACGTGATGGCATCCGTACCTGCAGAAACACTTACAGCGACAGTTAATATATAATCGACCAATAAGGATCCTCCAGCTATCAACCCTGGATTGACACCTAAATTGTTTTTTGAAACCACATAGGCCCCCCCGCCATGTGGATAAGCGAAAATGATTTGTCTATAGGACAAAATCAAAGCAGTTAACAGGATCAATACCCCAATCGCGATAGGGATGGAATACCAGAATGCCGCAGCACCGACCGTGATCAGGACGATTAATATTTGCTCCGGTCCATAAGCAACCGAAGACAAAGCATCAGAAGATAATATCGCCAAAGCCTTTGTTTTGTTAAGCTTTTGTTCACCAAGTGCATTTGATTTTAAAGGTCTCCCAATCAAGAACCTCTTTATAGAAGATAACATCAAGAATTCACCACCATATTTAATTTATAAGTTTATGTTACCCAGCTGTAGCAAAAAACAAGACGAAATAGAAAAATGCCTACAAGTCATAGCTAAATAGACCTGTAGACATTAATTTTTTTGTCTAACAAGCTCCACCTTCCTTCTCATATAACGCTTACGAGGTTAGCTGTCGGATTCGGACCTAAGAGTAGCCCTACCTTGAAAGGATTCACCCCTTGGATTGTAGTAACAATCCCTATAACGGGTCCCCCGCACCATAAGGTTTAAGCGATTTAGAAATATGAAACTGTTGATTATCATACTCCCGTGAAATGAAAAAGTAAATGAAAATTTTGCACATTAATAGAATAATCTTTGTAGGTGTAGTTTTGTTCTTGACGTATATAACATAAGTCATGCAAACACACTATTCGAAGGGAGGAAAGGAGATAAATAAAAAAGTCAAAAAGAAAATGATCGCCACATGGAGAACGTAAAGGACGAAATTAAACAGATCTGCCCCAGCTTGGATAGTCATTAAACTTGCATTTAATTTCGCTTTCCGAATCCACTTTAATTCCCGTCCAATCGGGGGCAATGATCCACCCTAATTAGTTCCTTCCTTCTTGAATTGGTCTCAAATTGCTTTTTTTAAAGACAAAGTATTTCTGGCCAATATAGTTAAGAACTGTGTAAAAAATTGCTCCTATCAGCACCGCCACATTTTGTTGTATGGATAAGTGAACGGATCCTTCCATTGATTCTGCTATAGCTTGGCCTAAAGAATAAGCTGCGGAATAACAGATCAGGATGACGCAAAAGAAACGGGCAACTCCTCTCCGCCATTCTATATCGCTTTTAAAGGTAAAAGTCCTGTTCAAAAGAAAACTCGTTACAGCTCCCGTACCATTGCCGAAAAAGGTGGAGATCCAGTAAGATAATTCAAGAACATTCATGAGAAAAAGCATGATGGAAAGTCCAACCGCTGTATTGACTATTCCAACCAATAAAAAGCGGATAAAGGAGTTAGTGTGTTTTAGATAGTTTTTCAATACTGTTCCGTTCATTGTCTAGTTGCTCCCGTTTTTTTAAATCGAGCGGATTAAATAAATCCAAATCAACAATATATTTAGGCCGGCGTTTGGATTCATTATAGATTTTACCTATATATTCCCCAATCAAGCCGACAGCGATCAACTGTAGTCCACCGATCAACCATATGGAGGTGATTAATGAGGTCCAACCAGTTTCGGTCTGCCCATAAAACTTTAACCATAAAAAGTAAGACCCAAAGAGTAAGCTAATGAAAAAGGAAAGACATCCTAGCCATAATACAAGCCGGATCGGTGTAACTGAAAAGGAAGTAATGCCATCAAGCGCAAACCCAACCATCTTCTTAAATGGATACTTCGTTTCCCCAGCCAATCTTTCTTTTCGGTCATAATAAACAGAGTCCGTCTTAAACCCAATGAGCGGTACGATCCCCCGTAAAAAAAGATTCGTTTCATCAAATCGTTCCAACTCCGCGATCGCCCTTTTACTCATTAGCCGGAAATCGGCATGATTATAGACAAGGTTAACCCCCATCTTGTTCATCAATTTATAAAAACCAGTTGCAGATGTTCGTTTAAAAAATGAATCAAGGTCCCTTTTCTGGCGGACACCATACACAATTTCACATCCTTCATTGAATTTCCGAATGAATTCAGGGATGACTTGAATATCATCCTGTAAATCTGCATCAACGGATATTACACAATCCGATGCTTCCTTGGCTGTAAACAATCCTGCCAGGAGTGCATTTTGATGTCCTGCATTCCGGGAAAGCTTTAGCCCGCGAACAAATTCATTATTAATCGTTTCCTTATAAATGATCTTCCATGTTTGATCTTTGCTTCCATCATCAACCAATAGGATTTTACTTTGACCGGAAACAATGTTTTCTTCGACTAACCCCCTCACCAATCCACAAAGCTGGGAAATGGTATCCTGCAATACGCTTTCTTCGTTATAACAAGGTACAACAATCGTTAGTATCGGTGAATTCACTCTATTCCCCCCTTTTCACATGACTCTGTATAAATGTATTTTCCATACGCTTCCTTTTTTTGTGAAAATCCTATCTAGTACCAATCCGTTTTCCTTCGCGTTGTTGATTGGTATGGCAGAAAATATATACTTGCCACCTAATCCTTTAAACGCATCCATATTAAGGTCCAAATTTTCCAGCTCTTTCTTCGAGCCTTTCTTGAACATATAATGCTTCCCAAGCTCATCGGTAAATAGGTAACAACGTCCTCCCCATTCATCAAAGTAGATTCTGATGTTTTTATTCTTAGCCAATTCGTTTTCAATTATTTGACGAAAGTGATGTTTGTAAGTAAGCGGATAGAAATTGTTATAGCTATCGAGCGTGTAAAATCCATTAAATTGTGCAATTGCGGGGTGCAGCCCAATGCTAGCAACACGATATTCTTCCTGTGGAAGGTCAATATGATCTTTTATTTCCTGAAAAAGGCTTTCTGAATAGAACTGTTTAAAAGATGGTTTTTTATTGTGAGTGATTTCTTCATTGAAACCCATTAAAATCATAATTTGAATGGCGATGAAAATAGAAAGGGTTTTCTTAGCATAAACGCTATGTTCCCAAATGATTTTTATCGCTAGGGCAAACCCCAAGTAAATCACCATCGGCCTTAAAAAGTGAAATCTGGCAAAATTAAAGGTATCCAGGGTATGAATCCTTTCCGTTAAAGGAAGCCAGCCTTTATAAAACCAAAATGCGTACCACGCTGAGAGCATAAAATTCAAGCCGAATAAAAAAACATAAACCTTTTCCTGTCTCCACATTTTTTTGGTCAAAATAATATAAAGGGCAAATACTGTAATCGGCAGGATGATAAGTGCATGTACTGTCATGACATGCGTATGTCCAAGAACGAAATTTTTGAAAGTAAGCTTTATGACCCAATCGAGCGGCAGCCTTGCGTGAAAATATTCATCTCTGCTGTTTGGATCCGAATCAAAAATGAATGAAGCGACCAAACGATATTCCACCAAACCAAAAATGACGGTCATATACACGATCGAAAGAAGAAACGTTATATTCCATCCTTTTCTCCTGATCACATCCGTAAGCCAAAGAAAGCCCATTGCAACAAGGAAAAAGAAAAAGCCAAGCACGATGCTTGAATAAAGCGGTAAAAGTGTAAGGACCAAATAATTCTTCCAAGAATGGTCCTTGTTGCGAATATTCAAAAAAGCCCAAAGTGCTAGCGGCATCCCAAGTGTACTGAGCATTCCCGATGGCCAAAATGGGGTAAGGGCAAAGGCTAAGGATGTTCCAACCCTAATCCAACCTGATTGGCTTCCTGTAACCAAGTGTTTCTTTAATAGGATATACATACCAAAGAATGCAATAAACCTTGTTAATGCCTGGCTTATTGCATATGCAACCATTGTCGGAAAAAGAGCATAAAGCCACACGATAATACTGAACTCACTGCCAAAAGCATTTCGGGGCAGCCCGTTCATAATCTGGGGAATTTTGGCGTCAATAGCACCGAATAACTCACCGCTTTCTGAAAGGACTTTATACCAGGCAAGGTTGGAATCCAAATTATCATGTACGCGAATATGCGCATTTTCTCCAAGGATGAATAAAGGAGAAAGATATAAAACAATGACGAGAAAGGCAAAAAGGATTTGTTTTCTCTCTTGATTTTCAATTGGCAAAATATACACCTCTTGACCAAATTCATATATCCATAATATTTGCTTCGGAGGTAAATCTATTCTTTTTCAGGGATTTATTTTATCCGTTTTTGATATAGGTCAACCAATGACCACATAAAATGAACGGTAGAACAAAAAGCATATAAAAGAACCTTAAAAAGGGGCAGGGCTATGATAAAGAAAGCGGTGATTCCAGCAGCCGGTTTAGGAACACGATTTTTACCTGCTACGAAAGCCCAACCAAAGGAAATGCTGCCGATTGTCGATAAGCCGACCATTCAATATATTATCGAGGAAGCGGTTCAATCAGGGATTACAGATATTATCATCGTTACGGGTAAAAACAAACGTGCCATCGAAGATCATTTCGATAAATCCATTGAACTTGAAATGCTTCTGCAAATGAAAGGTCAAAATGAGCTGCTTAAGATCGTGGAGAACATTTCCAACATGGTGGATATCCATTATGTAAGACAAAAGGAACCTCTAGGTCTGGGGCATGCAGTTTTATGTGCCAAAACTTTTATCGGAGACGAACCTTTTGCCGTCCTGTTAGGGGATGATATCGTGGATAGCCAGGTTCCAGCTTTGAAGCAGTTAATGGAACAGTATAACAAGGTTCGAGCGAGCATTATCGGATGTAAGGAAGTGTCACCTGCCGATGTCTCCAAGTATGGAATTGTAAATTTCCAAGAACGATATGAGGATTTATTTCTGGTAAGAAACTTAGTGGAAAAGCCAAAAGCGGAGGATGCACCATCAACACAGGCGATTATTGGCCGATATATTTTGTCACCTGCGATTTTTGAAATCCTTGAAACCGTACAGCCCGATCGGAAGGGGGAGATCCAGCTTACCGAAGCTTTAGACCTTTTGTTAGAAAAGGAACCATTATATTCGTATATCATCGAAGGAAATCGATATGACGTCGGCGATAAATTCGGCTTCCTCCAAGCTTCATTAGATTTCGCCATGAAACGACCTGAACTTCGTGATCAGCTAATAACATATTTAAGGCAGCTGTTCCCTTAATGAAGTCAATATATTCCACGCCCAATCACTTAGAGGTGATTGGGCTATTTCCACATCGAATTAATCCCTTTGGTTGTTTCACTAACATATCCCCGTACCATATTTTCTAAGCAAAATATTACTGTTTATTATAAACGCTACCGTGAAATGCAAGAGCGAGTGAAAATGTTGGACAGAAAAAGAATAATTTATTATAAGTGAGGTTATGTTGATAACGTATCCTTCATTATTGATCCAAACAACGATATCCAGAAAGGATTGTAGAGAAACACATGCACAAAAAAACTAATAATCCAATAATATCCGATGAATTTTTAGATCAAGTGGTTAAGGAAATCAATGCACAATTTGGCGGGCCCATAAATGAAAAAAATGATCGTTTCCTACATGGGGACGATGAAGAAAGAACTTGACTCCTACATCATTAATCTAAAGCTTCATGAACGACTCTGGCTCTATTCATCCAGAGTTTTTTTTTGCTAACATATGTAACTTTATTTCTTTCATAGAATTATCCGCCCTTTCTTTAACGACTTGTCCAAACCGATTTAGCATATCCTCATAGAATGATTACATGTAATTATTTTAAGAAAGGGGAATAACTACATTGAGCCACGCTGATGATGTCTTCCGCACTTCTCCAAAGGTTCCAAAAGGAAGGCTGATTTCCGGGTTTCAAACAGATCCCATTGGCTTTCTGACCCGTTTGGCCAAGGAATACGGTGAAGTCTCCAAATTCGTTTAGGACCATTCCAAAATGTTTATCACGTTTTAAATCCTGATTTAATAATACAAATTCTAGTAACAAAACAAAAATCCTTCGTCAAATCCAAGGACTTCAATGTTTTAAAACCGCTTATCGGTGAAGGTCTACTTACAAGCAAAAAAGACTTTCATATGCGACAGAGAAGGCTTATCCAACCCGATTTCAAAAAGACTCATATTAGCCAATACGCCAAGGATATGATTGATATCACAATGGATCAAGTCTTTGTATCGCCTTTTTAAATTCACGGTTGATTTTAGTCGGTACCCATAATGGAATACAGGAAATCTTTCTCATCCTTTTGACTGTTATTCTTAAAGCTGTTTCCAGCGGTTTCCCAACAATTTCATACACCTCCTTGAATTCCATGCTGAACACTTTCTGAAAAGCCTGCATGCCTTCAGCCTTCGAACCTCGGGCATCCAATTTTTGAAGTAATAAGAATGATTTCATATAAACATAACTTTCATATTATTTCGATTAACTCCTATAACAGACTAGCCTATTCTTTTAGAAAGGAGGGATGAAAAAATGTACATGCTCCATTCACCACGGAAGGGAATCATCCACACTGAATTGCACTATTTAGGGATGGCCTCGCAGGTATATACCGGTTATTTGGAATTTCTAAGCGAAATTGAACCGATACAAGAAACCGAAAACCAACAGCCGCCCCCTCTCCCCTTTATATATGTGAACGGATAGTTTCGTCAGCTTTTCCCACTCCAAACCGTATATTGAAGAAAAAAAACCAACCTTGAATGGTTGGTTTTTTGTTATTCAGCAGTATGTTCCATAACCCTCGGTGCCCCCACCGCCGCATATGCCAGCTCCAACAATCACTAAAAGGATACAAAACGACTATAACCGCCAAATCCAAAGCCACCATCACAACTGACAAATATGGACATCTACTTATTTGTTTTATGGAAGGACTTGAACTAATTACATCATTTTATTCACTACAAACAATATGTAAGTAATAATGAAGTTAGACAGAAATTTTTTGCTCTCTTCCCTTTTTCAATATGTATTTAACTCAATGATGCAGAATTGCCTTGTGCCATTTTGTTAAATTAAATTCGATTCCATCCATATAAATCAATTATCAGTTTGCTTTCCATTTCATAAAATTCAAATATTTTAACATAATAAGGAGAATTGATTCCTCTACTGTTAAAGGAATAATTTCCAGTTCACCTGCCTAATTGACATTTTTCCGAATCATGATATATTAATATAGTTACTTTAGTACGTAAAAGCATTAAATAATAGAAGAACTTTTTAATTTTATTTATAGACTATTTTATTAAAATAATGAATGAAAGGCATGAATAAAATGGAGAAGACTCATCAAGATTTAAAAAAGGGCCTATTGCCGAGGCATGTCCAGTTCATCGCTTTAGCCGGAATGATAGGAACAGGGATTTTTAAGGGGAGTTCTGATACATTAAATATGGCAGGTCCAAGTGTTGTGATAGCCTATTTAATAGGAGGGCTATTGTTATTTATTGTAATGGCGGCATTAGGAGAGATGGCAACCGCTTTTCCTAATTTGAACGTACAACATCTCATTAATAAAGCTTTTGGGTTTCAACTATCCTTCATAGTCGGATGGCTCTATTGGTTTAACTGGATCATCGTGATCATTGTGGAAATAGTCGCAGCCGGCAGTTTTCTACAATATTGGTTTCCTTCAGTACCATTATGGCTTTTAAGTATCCTTTGCGCCTCAGTAATTATAGGAATAAATTTGTTTCAAGTAAAATACTATGGAGAACTCGAGTTTTGGTTCGCAGGAATTAAAATAATAACCTTGATTGCCTTTATTATTTTAGGAGCTTTGATCATGCTGGGACTTCTTCCTAGTTCGGCTTCATTTTCTAATTACACGGAACATGGTGGTTTTTTCCCAAAAGGAATTGACGGAATGTTAAGTGCACTTTTAGTGGTAATGTTTTCATATGGGGGTGCAGAATTAATTGGTGTAGCCGTCACGGAAACAAAAGATAGTCAGCGCGTCATACCAAAAATCATTAAAGGAACAGTATGGCGGGTGATTCTTTTCTATGTCTTGCCGATACTTATTATTTGTGGGGTAATACCTTGGAACCAAGTAAGCACTGAAGTAAGTCCATTCGTTCAGGTTTTCAGCTTATCAGGTCTTCCCGGAGCTGCCGATATTATGAATTTCGTCCTTTTAACCGCTGTCTTATCAGCTGCAAATTCAGGGATATATGCTACCTCAAGGACATTGTTCACTCTTTCCCAGAACGGGGAGGCTCCTAAGGCATTTTTAAAAACAACCAAAAAGGGTATCCCGCTTAATGGTATATTTTTAACTACATTATGTATATTGACTGGTGTGTTTTTATCCTATTTGACTCCCGACCTGATTTTAAGCTACCTTATGGCCATTCCTGGATTCACAATTTTATTATTATGGATCAGTATTTGTTCCGCGCAATTGAAGCTGCGTAATCAATACAATGGTAAACCAGGTTTCCGGGTAAAATGGTACCCATATACAACTATATTAGCCATCACGGCTTTAAGCATTATCTTTTTGGCATTTATCTTTAATAAGCAAAACATCATTGGGACCACAGTATGTCTTGTCACATTGGTAATATTGATCCTTCTCTCTTTCATTGTCAAACAAAAAAAATAGAAATATTATCCTCCCTAAATTTTAATACCAGGGATTTCAGACTGTAGGCAAACTCGATGAAAGTCGAGTTTGCCTACAGTTTTTTAGTATTACTACAAATTGAACGTTGATTCGAACTCCAGGCGCTCTTTGCGCATATGGGGTCTCCCTTGGACACACTTTTTCCGCAGGAGTCTTGTACCCTCCGTTCCAATCAACTGGAACGTATTTCAAAGAAAAAACTGTAGGCAAACCTTCTAATTCGTAAAAAAATTAGGTTCGTTTGGTCTCACCCCGAACCAAGTTTTAAAAGAAGACCCGGTTATCCTTCATGTTTTTCACCTTTTTATATGGACGAATCCCTCACTGGATCGAAGAAATTTGCGACACTCCTGCCAAATAACTGGCTAGCCGAGACCCTGCTAGATGCTTATGGCAGGAAGCTTGGCAGATAGTCGGCGGCAAGGGAGCGGATTTCTGAAATCAATTGGAACTCTTTTTTTCTTTCTAAGAAACTTTGTTTTACAAATACTCCGTGTACTTCAACATTCTTATTTATATTTTCAACATACATATGTTAAAATAACCAATGAACCAATCATCCTACAAATTTGAGGTGTGCATATTGACCATATCTAAAACAAATCGATTATCACTTGTAGAGCAAGTGGTTTCCCAAATAGAATCGTTAATCGAATCAGGTGAATGGAAAATTGGAAATCAAATCCCCCCTGAAATGGATTTGATCCAACAGTTCGATGTAAGCAGAAATACATTAAGGGAAGCTGTACGATCACTTGTTTATGCAGGTCTTTTAGTAACGAAACAAGGAAAGGGGACATTCGTAAGGTCATCAAGTGCCTTGGGGGCTGCATTTGAAAGAAGGATCCAACAGTCAAGTTTATTAGAAACGTTAGAGGTCCGTCATGCCCTTGAAAGAGAGGGAGCTCAGTTAGCGGCATTAAGACGTAATCAAGAAGATGTAGAACGATTGCGGTTTCATATAACAGCATGCAGTAAAGCTGCCGAAGCAAGGGATATTAAGGCTTACGAAGAAGCGGATATACAGTTACATAAATCGATTATGGGTTCATCACATAATGATTTATTGATTGATTTGTACGAACATATGGAACACTCCCTGCATGAATCCATCCATCAGATAGTTGAGATGAGTTCTGATGTTAACTTTCATTTGAACATTCATTGCAGTCTTGTAGATGCCATCATCGAACAAGATGTGAACCGGGCAACCGAAGCAGTCAATGAATACATTGCACAATTCAAAAAATCTTTAGAGTAAGTAAGGAGGAGATTATGGGCATTCATCAAGCGGCAAATCAACTAGAACAAACAAAAATGGATATTAAACCCAGAGTTGGACTACTCATCATTGGGATCATTCTTCTTGGAGCAAATCTAAGGGCCCCCTTAACATCGGTTGGCCCCCTTGTCACTTCGATCCGTGATAACTTGGGGATATCCAATACATTATCAGGTTCATTAACGACATTGCCTTTGCTTTCTTTCGCTTTATTATCACCATTTGCACCTAGGCTAGCACGGCGGTTTGGAATGGAGCTAACCCTTTTCCTTTCCTTGATATTATTAACGATCGGGATTGGGATACGCTCAGTTGGCGGTGTGCCGACATTGTTCATAGGAACCATTTTAATCGGGTTAGCCATCGCAATCGGCAATGTATTGTTACCCAGTCTGATAAAGCATAACTTTGCAAGGAATATCGGTCTGATGACAGGAACCTATGCTGTTTCCATGAATTTATGTGGCGCAATAGGTTCCGGGATCAGCATTCCCCTTGCTTCTTCATCCGGATTGGGATGGGCTGGTGCCCTTGGATGTTGGGGAATTTTATCACTTATTACAGTTTTCTTATGGATGCCGCAATTAAGACGGCCATTCAGGTCAGGTAAGGATGTACAAACGGCTCAAAAGGATAAAAAGATTAACTTATGGCGTTCCGGTTTAGCTTGGCAGATCACTTTCTTCATGGGATTGCAATCGTTTATTTTCTATACAGTAATTACCTGGATGCCGGAAATCCTAGAGCAAAAGGGCCTGAATGCTGATGAGGCTGGCTGGATGCTATCCATCATGCAGCTTGCCGTCATTCCCATAACATTCCTTGTGCCCATTTTAGCTGGACGCTTACAAAGTCAGCGTCTGTTAGTGGTCCCGCCTGTCGTTTTCCTTATTACAGGGATATTCGGCATATTATATGGAAGCACTCTCTTCATACCAGTATGCATGATATTGATCGGGATTGGAGTCGGAACCATATTCAGTTTATCCATGATGTTCTTTAGTCTTCGAACACAAAGCACCCATGAGGCGACGGAATTATCAGGAATGGCTCAATCATTCGGGTACCTCTTAGCTGCCATTGGACCAGTATTATTCGGATTGCTTCATGACATTACACATAGCTGGACAGTTCCCTTACTGATGTTGGCCGTAATATCTGCACTTATTTTCATTGTTGGAATGCGTGCAGGAAATAATGAATATGTAACTAAATAAAGCCACTCACAACCAACTATAAGAGAGCTATGAACGGTATGAAAGGTTCTAAACAGCCATGGCCCCGGTATTGTACCGGGGCCATTTTCTTAGCAGCCACTGATAGCTGTACGACAGGTTCATGATCTGCCAAATCCTTAAGGTGACTCCACCCCAAAAAGTTACCCTCCCTTCAACGGCACCCTGTATTCATCCAAAATTACTATGGTTGATGCACTTAGATCCCGTTTCGGTCCGACTATTGCAGCACATAGTTTCCCATTCATATGGAGCTATAAAAAACATCTAACATCGTTTCCAAAATTCGAGATCGGAAGTAGGTAAATGTTTTTACTTCGCTAACTATATTCTAACCGATTTTAGATATCGCTTTTAAAAGGCATCATTTCGTGTTTTTAAATTTAAGAGATTGATCTGTGGTTTAAGTTGAGAAGTGAACGTATGGCGTTCTCGCTTTGGTCTTTTGGGGGGCTCCCTTATCTATTGTAATTTATCAACCTTAAACTCTGTCAGATAAGTAATGCGTTTCACCTTCTCCCTTTGGAGAAAAAGGAAATGACCTAGGCTTAATGACGAGGTAGTTTATTAGCTGCATATTACTGCTCATATCAGGTGGTTAAAGTACAAAGTGAATAAATGCCTTAAGATGATCTCAATCGATGTCTTCTTCAAATGGATATAAAATATTTGGGTTTAAACCATACCTATCAATGAAATTCTTTCGAGTGAACATCCTAATTTCTTTTAATTCGGAAGGAGTCGGAAATGAAGAAACTTTATATACAGGAATGTGTTCAATATTAATTAACTGCCCTAAATCTGTGGTTATTAAGATATCAAACCCATTTTTTCTGAAAAGTGAATCTATATCGGAAAAATCCATTACATAAATATTTAGCTTGTTTCCGAAATGATGTTTTAATACCTCACGAATATAATCTTTCTCTACATATGAACGACAAATTAATGCAGTCTCTATAACCATTTGGTTTTGTTTTCTTAAAATTGAAGCTTGGACCAACATGAATATTTCTAATATTTCTATATTTTCAAAAGAAATAGTAAATTCATTTGATATATATTGTGCTATTTCTTCAATAATCCCGAATAACAGATTATTTTCAAAATAAGGAACGAATTGTAAAATATTATTTATTCTCGTATCCGTTATTAACTGAAAGTCAAACGATATCCCACGAAGAGTTTGCGCAAATTCGTACATGAAAATATCATCTTGAGAAACATCCAACCCAATTTTCTTTGATAAATTACTTAAAAATTGACTTAAAGGCTTACCGCTATCCGAATTAAGTTTGGAACGAATGTAACGAAGCTCTTGGGTACGATTTAAAGACATTTCTTCGCTCATTAAATATAAGGAAAAAAATAAAATTTCCCGTATCTGTTTCTCCCTATTTGGACATTTCACCATGAACTTGAATAGTTTCTTAGATATTTCAAATGCTTTGGAAGTTTCATTTTCATCTATAACCACTTTCGGGATTGTCACAAAACAATTATGGGTTATTCGAATGTTAGAGATATGAAGGATTATCGCTAGTCTTTGTATGGCACCCATATGTAAAGAAGTTGTATGTTCCTTCAATAGCTCCAGTAGAGTGTCTTGAAAGTCTTTTAGATTAAATGATGTAATGAAGTCATTTAAATTGCCTGACATATACTCTACATACTGCATGATGAATCGCCTTACTTTTTTTTCATCCCCAACAATTTTAAATGGACTATTCGATAATTGAACTTCGGCATTTTTTAATACTTCTTCTATTTTCTCTAACTGTCGATATACTGTGGAGCGACTAATATGTACTTTTTGAGTAATATATTTTATCGTTACTCCATCGTTAAAAAGAATTAATTCCAAGGTTTGAAAATAGGTATTTTCACTTTTAAGATGAAACCAAAGTTCTTCCAAGGTGCCGTTTTTAGGTTTCAATAATCTTACGCCCTGAACTTCATTCTTTTCGATTTTCCATTCAGGTGGAAGATTTGAACTCATATGTAATATATCCCGCCATAATGTGCTTTTCGAATAACCTGTTTTTTTTGATAGTTCTGTTAAACTGCACCAATTATCTTCATAAAATAAATGATACAGCAGTTTTGAATAACGATCATTAAATCGATTCATACAATCACCTTTAACTTTATTGATTTTCATATCTTCTTATTGAAACTATTAATACCCATGATTAAGCATTAATACCTAACATTCATAGCCTTCACACACTTTTATTAAAAGTAACAGAAAATACATAATACTTACTACCCAAATTTATCATAATTTTATTTCAGAGTCGTTTCAAATGCGGTACGGGGAAATCAATTTTTGAAACTTATTTTTGATGTAATAGCATGACCATCGATTACTCTCAACATGCTATGTATGGTTGTAAGATTTAAAAAAGATAAAAATAGTTCGTAATAAATCCCAAATTAGCAATGAAGCATTTCATTTTAGAATTACTTTTGTATTATCAATCGTTAAGCAACAATGGATTTCTTTACAGCATTCATTTGTTTTTGACAAAAAAAAACACCTCATTCTTTTATAGAGGAATTAAAGAGAATACATCTTAAAAGAATGCAGTGCCTACTATTTGATTAAGCAACGCCACAAAGGCAGTACTCCATGTAAAAATGGTAAAGTGGTCTAGTTAAAAATTTACAGAATTCTTCTATTGAGGAGAACAAATTGTTCATAGGTTTAATACATTCCCCAACAAGATTCAATAGAATATCGTAAGATAAATTGGCTTTTTATGACTCTATAGTTGATGTGATAAGCCCGAGCATAGGAGTATGTCTAATTAAGACAGTGAATAGATATAAACCAAAGGAAAGAAAAAGACTGTGTTGAATTTCTTGACAGCCTGACCTACCTCCAGGGTGGTGATTCATCTGCCATTCTATTCAATAACAAGAAAAAAATACAACCCTTACTAATCAAATTTCATAATGGGACCCCTTTTGTGGATTCTCTACATAAGCCGGGTTAGTCTTTATCAAATGAGATATATGTGCTAATTCGAATTTATCATGCTTAGCATCAAAGGAAAGAAGCTCGACGTTAACATCATTTCTATAGATGTAAATAATTTTATATTCTCTTGATTTATAAATCACTTTATCACCAATCTTCATAAGCACGCTCATTTCTATTGTAGATTTAAAAAGGCTTCCAAAAATGAAATCATTTTTCAGAAGGAAAAGATGATCAGGGGATATTTATTCAGAATCTCCCTTATTGCAAATAATGGTATGCAGCTCTATCGCTTTTATATTTTCAACCAGTCTTTTTCTTGTAAGCTCAATCTCTCTGAAATTCAAACCATTTCGTTTATTGGATAAACATACTAGATTATCGATATCTTGATAAATCTGTTTAAATGTAATTCTCATATTTTTGGTTTGCCTCCTTTTCATTGTAAGGAAGGTTACTTTTAAGGCGGGCTTTAGTTTATCTTCTCAATGTAACTGCCTGCAACAGTTCCTTTGATGATTTGACTCGTATCACACGACGAAAGAATCATCGTGCTATTTTGGACGGTTTAAGTACATCCTTTACAATTTCCACGACCCGCTCTTGATCTTCAAATGTCATGCCCGAACCGGACGGCAAACATATACCTTGTTCAAATAACATACTTGAAACGCTTTTATCGCCGCTTTCTGTAAAAAATGCTGCATCTTTAAAGACAGGCTGTAAATGTAATGGTTTCCATACTGGTCTTGACTCAATATTTCCTGCTTCTAACGCATTAATCAAGTCACTGTGTCGTACTTCAGTGATTTTGTCGTCTATTGTTAAAGCGGTAAGCCAACGATTCCCCATCGTATCTTTTAACTCAGGCATGAAGGTAATGCCAGGTATGTTTCCCAACGATTTTTTATACCGATCAAAAATTTCTCTCCGAACTTTTACACGCTCATCCAATACTTCTAATTGGGCACGACCGATTCCAGCTAGAATATTGCTTAAACGATAGTTATATCCAATCGAGCTATGCTGATAGTGAAGCGCTGGATCACGTGCTTGTGTAGATAGAAAGAGAGCCTTAGATAAAAATTCCTCGTTATTCGAAACCAGCATGCCCCCACCTGAAGTTGTTATGATTTTATTTCCATTAAACGAATAAATCCCTATATCACCAAAAGCTCCTGTTTGCTTCCCCTTGTATGTGCCACCAAGGGATTCTGCTGCATCCTCTATTAAAGCAACCTTATATTTCCCACAAATGCTCTTGATCTCATCTACCTTTGCACTCTGTCCAAATAGATGGACCAAAATGACAGCTTTTGGAATTTCCCGCTTTTTCCTAGCGTATTCCAAAGCCAGTTCCAATGCCTTAGGTGACATATTCCATGTATCAGATTCGGAATCTATGAAAACAGGCTTCGCCCCTTGATAGATGATAGGATTTGCACTGGCTATAAAAGTTAATGAAGAACAGAATACTGTATCACCAGTGGTGACTCCCAATACTTGCAATGCCAAATGAATGGCTGCAGTTCCTGAACTTACTGCCAATGCCCCATTAGTGCCAGCATATTTGGCAAATTCTTCTTCCAAAGCTTTTACGTTCGGTCCTAGTGGCGCTATCCAATTTGTCTCGAACGCTTGGCTAATGTACATTTGTTCATTCCCACTCATATGAGGAGGCGAAAGATACAATCTTTTATTCTCCATCCCACAACACTCCTTATTTTATTATCCTGGCAGGGGACCCCACAGCCGTAGATGCGTAAGGAATGTCTTTAATAACGGTTGACCCGGCCCCAACCTTACACCATTCCCCTATCGTTATCCTCGGTATGACCGTAGATCCAGCTCCTATCAAGGTACCTGTTCCAACCTTGACAGCTCCTGTCAGGGTTGCACTTGGTGCTATATGGATAAAGTCATCAAGATGGGTATCATGCTCAATGACTGAAGACGTGTTAACAATGACGTGATTCCCCACTCTCGCGCCAGCGTTCAAGACGACATTAGGCATAATGACCGTTCCTTTACCTATCGAGACATTTTTTCCCACTATAGCAGTGGGATGAATGACTGTCTCATAATCCGTTACATCTAAATTCAGCTCGTTTACGATTTTTAGTCTTAAATCGTTCCTGCCTATCGCAATAATTACCTTACATTCAAAATGAATAAACAAGCTTCTATAGCTTAAGATGGGGCCAAAATATACATTTCCCTTTCTTTTCAGCACTTCATATTGATCATCTAAAATAGCCATGAGCTGATAATCAACCATTGCTTCAACAATATCTTGAACAACTTTTGAGTGCCCCCCTGCACCGATAATAACGATTTTCTTCAATTCAAATCACTTCTCACATCATCAAATTTTGATTTTCTATAAGATAAATATCTACAGAACCTGGAGATTTTCTAGCTGTTTCCTCCAGGTTCAATTTCATTTGAGTTTTTGTAAATCATCAATCAATATCATTCATCCTATTATCCAATAAATTTTTGGGTTGTTACATGTCCTTCTTGGGTAATGGCTTCTTGTTTATATACCTTAATCAAGGTAAGGTATATGATCTTCATATCCAATAAAAAGGATTGATTATCTACGTACCAGACATCAAGCTCAAATTTTTTCTCCCACGAGATTGCATTGCGTCCATTAACTTGTGCCCACCCCGTCATTCCTGGACGGACATCATGCCTCCTTGCTTGTTCGGAAGTATATAATGGGAGATATTCCATTAATAATGGCCGTGGGCCTACAAAACTCACATCGCCTTTCATGACATTAAATAATTGAGGTAATTCATCTAAACTTAATTTTCTAAGTAATTTCCCAAAATCGGTTAATCTCTTCTCATCAGGAACCAAATCCCCTTTTTCATCTTTTTCATCCGTCATCGTTCTGAACTTAAACAAATAAAATGGTTTGCCATTAAGGCCTGGGCGCTCCTGCTTAAAAATGACAGGTGAACCTAATTTCAAACGGATGAGGATGACGATAAGCAGCATAAGAAGTGAACTGGATATGAGCGCCAAACAAGATATCAATAATTCAAAAGCCCGTTTCATTTTTTCCTCCCAAATCATCTTTGTCTATCGTTATCAAGAAAACGAAGGAATTCTTCAGATAGCTTTACAGAATTCTTAGTAATTAATTAAAAATTTCATCGCATCTATTTTTCTTACTTCTCTTTAACACTTTCAAGAAATTGAATACATTCCCAATTTCGTTTAAATATCGATTTTACTTGTATGTGTAACACTTGCTTTACCTTTTCTGGTGATTGCTATCATCACCCGGATATGAAGCATTGTCACGCTATGGGAATTTTGTTATTCTTCCTGTAATTCGCCAAATTCAACATTCTATCTTTTAATGTTTCTTCGCTCAAGACATCATATGTCGTGATAATATCTTTTATTGCATTCCAATTTACTTCTCTTGGTTTTCCAATATGGATTTTCGGATAGATCTGATTTAAGTAAACTTCATCTTCACCAAGTAATTCTTCGTATAATTTTTCTCCTGGCCGAATTCCAGTATAGGTTATCCCAATGTCTTCAACGTTGTAGCCTGACAGTTGGATAAGCTTTTTAGCGAAATCGACAATTTTGACAGGTTCACCCATATCAAGTACGAATACCTCTCCGCCTTTGGCCAGAGCTCCTGCCTGAATGACTAATCTTGAAGCTTCCGTAATCGTCATGAAATAGCGAATCATATCCGGATGAGTGACTGTCAAAGGTCCCCCTTTTTTTATTTGTTTTTTAAAGAGTGGGATGACGCTGCCATTACTGCCAAGGACATTCCCAAATCTGACCGTTACAAATTTAGTATGACTCGACAAACTCTTATACTGGATCATCATCTCGGCTAAACATTTAGAAGCACCCATTATACTTGTCGGATTTACGGCTTTATCTGACGATACCATGACAAAAATATTCACCCTGCCAGCCTCCGATGCCTCCGCAACATTCATCGTGCCAATCATGTTATTTTTCACCGCTTCTTTAGGGTTTGACTCCATAAGCGGTACATGTTTATGAGCGGCTGCATGATAGACGATATTAGGACGATGATGGTCGATTACCTGAAACATCCTCATGCGGTCCTGAATGTCTGCAATTTCGGTCACGATCTCAATTTTATCTGCATAAGCCTCCCGCAATTCCAACTCGATCGCATAAATGCTGTTTTCACCATGTCCAAGCAATACAATTTTAGCTGGATTATACTTCATGATTTGACGACAGATTTCTGATCCAATTGAACCGCCCGCACCTGTTACTAAAATAGTGCCATCAATAATCTGTTCTGAAATCCCTTTATCATCAAGTTGTACGGGTAATCGCCCCAATAAGTCTTCCATCTGGATATCTTGCAATTCATTAATTGGAACCTTGCCTTGAACAATCGCCTCTAGGCTAGGGACAATTTGAGTCTTTTTGCAAGTTTTGGTGCATTCCGAAAAAATAGCATTTATTTCCTCTCTTTTCAAAGAAGGAATCGCAATCACGATATGTTCGATCTTGTATTGCTCAACCACTTGTGAAATATGTTTTGTTGCTGCTACTACTGGTATGTTGAAGATTTCTAAACTTAGCTTCGTTTTATCATCATCAACGAATGCAACTGGGACTAATTCTATCTTGCTGGATTTTAACAACTGACTCGTTATCATCGTCCCTGCAGACCCTGCTCCAACGATCAACGTTCTTTTTTTATTTGGTGATTGCTTAATGTATCGTTCAAAATAGATTCTCCATGCAAATCGTGAGCACCCAATCATGGCCATATATAGAATCCATGTAATCAATAGTTCTCTTATATATAGAAAATGGGTAAAGTATAGCTGAAAGACGGTAGTAATAGTAATAGAAAAGGCCGTCACTTTAAAGACATTGAACATTTCCCCGATGCTGGCGTATTCCCAAGCCTTTTTATACTGTTTCAAATAAGCAGTAAAGAAATAATGACACATAAGCAAAAAAAACGTAATCGTCAGTGTAAATGCCGGAAGTTCATCATATGGATGTAATAACCAGTAACTTAAAAATACAGCTGTCACAACAATCATGGCGTCCAGTACGACTAATGTGAAAAGCCGGTTATAATATGTCAAATCTACTTCTCCCCATATTAATATTTTTAGTCAAACAAGCGTTCCTTAACTTTCAACCCGTACAAAACATTCTCGGCATTCTCATTAAAGGCGTCGACTATTTCATGTCCGAAGTTCTTTTCAATCAACTTATGCGCTTCCCTGATCTGAAAACCTCTGTTTCCAACATTATGAGCATCTGAAGCAATAAAATGAGTAAGACCTGATTGAACTAAATATTTGGAAAACCTTTTTGTTCTCCATCCGAATTTACCCGTGATGCTCCCTGCTGTTATTTGTGAATACGCACCCTTCCAAATTAGTTCTTTTAGAAGTTGCGGATTTTTTATTATTTCCAAATTCCGCTCTGGATGAGCAATGATCGGTGTCATCCTTTTCATTTGCAGATCATAAATTAATCGTTCCGTATACCTTGGCACATGGTTTGAAGGCAGTTCGAGAAGGATGTACTGCGAACCATTCAAGCTCATGATTTCATTATTATCATAATCATCTGAAAGTTCATCGGATATCCTTATTTCCTGTCCAGGCCATACTTTTAGCGGGATATCCAGATCATCTAGCACTAGGTTTAATTTTGCAGTTTCATTCAAGACTTTTTCCTTATCATTTTCATATATCCCCTTATTATAATGAGGGGTTGCTATGATATTTGAAATTCCTTGATCTACAGCTTTTCTCGCCATTTCTATACTTTCCTGGATATCTCCAGCACCATCATCCATCTTCGGTAAAATATGACTATGAATATCAATCATTGTTATCCCCTCTTCAGCCTAACTACGAATCCAAAAAAATTTATAAAACTTCCAAACTACTTATTTTCATTTACCGTAGTAGTAATATTCGTCAGGATGCTTTTGTTTTTTCTTATTTAAGATTGCACCCAAAAGCTTTGCATTTGCCTTTTCAAGTAATTCCTTCGCTCTTTTTGCTTGCTGTATTTCAGTGCTTCCGCTGCTGACCACCAAAACAACGCCGTCTGTCATATTCGCTAGTACTTGAGCATCTGTAACTGCATTAACAGGCGGTGTGTCCAGAATTACTAAATCATAATTCTGCTTTGCTTCATCCAATACTGCTACCATTCCATTTGACCCAAGCAACTCCGATGGATTTGGAGGGATGGGTCCACTTGTCAACACATCTAAATTGGGATAAATGGTAGGTTGTACAGCATCAAGTAATTGATTTTGCTTCGATATGATATTCGTTAACCCCAAGTAGTTCTCCATATTAAAGTTGGTATGAACACTCGGCTTTCTCAAATCTGCATCTATGATGAGAATGCGTTTCCCTTGCTGTGCAAAAACTGCTGCAACATTGATTGAAGTGGTTGATTTTCCTTCACCTGCATTTGCAGAGGTGAAAATCATCGACCTTATGTCTTTTTCCACAGCGGAAAATTGAAGATTCGTTCGAATCGTCCTATATTGTTCCACAACCGGTGACTTCGATTTCAACATAGAAATACTGCTTCTTTTTTTAATCTCCGTCATTTTATGCCGTTCATTGCGTGTCAAGCTTTTCACCTCTTGAGGTTGTGATTACAGATTTATAATTCCGTTTTATTTTTTATTTTCCATTAAGTTAACGATACCTAGCATCGGTATCTTTAACTGTTCTTCAATATCAGACTCAACCTTGATTGTTTTGTCGAAAAATTCGATCATGAATGTAAGAACTAAACTTATGATCACCCCTGCAAAACATGCAATGATCGTATTTGAGATCGGATTCGGTTTTATAGGTGATGAATTATTTCCTATAGTTGCTTTAGATAAGACATTGACATTGTCCACATTCATAAGCGCTTTTATTTCATCTTGGAATATGTCCGTTATTGCACTTGCGACACTAACGGCAAATTCAGGGTCAGCACCCTCAACTTTAATGGTAAATATCTGTGAATTCCCATTACTGACGATTTTGATTTGTTCCGATAATGCTGAATATGAAATATCAAGATTCAGTCGTTCTTTGACTTTTTCCAACATCATCGGACTTTTTATGATTTCGCTGTACGTTTCGATCAATTGGATATTGGTTTGAATCTCACCTACATTGTAAAGTTCTGACTTTTCTTTGGATTGATTGACTAAGATTTGTGTAGAAGCTTGGTAAACAGGTGAAAGAATGAAAAAGCTAACGATTCCCGTCATTGCCGTTATAAGGGTTGTAATGATAATAATGAGCACGATGCGTTTTTTTACCATTTGAAAAAGATCTTTTATATTGATTGTCTCCCTCATTCAATCAACTCCAATCCACTAAAATACTTTCCGTTTATCCTTTCTTTTTTCTGTTTCCTATAATTTTGCGACCTTATCAGAAAGCAGTCCATTTTCCTCCATCACATTTTTGGAATCGAATATTAATGAAGCATTATCATGGACACTTTTCCAGTCAAAACAATTGTGCGGTGTTCCAATGACAACTAAATCGGCATTTTGAAGAATGTCAGCATCGTATTTTCCCACCGGTAGAATCAGTTCATTGATTTGGATTTCTGTTGCATAGGGTTCGATGACGGTTAGATTCTGGACCTTGTTTTGTAATATTTCAAGTAAGCGGACGACCGGGCTTTCCCTTAAATCGCCAATATCACTTTTGTAAGTTGCACCTAAAACCACAACATGTGAGTGTTTCATGAACTTGTCATTGGCTGCAAGCAGTTCAAGAATGCGCGTATAAGAATAGTGAACCATTCCGTCATTAATATCCCCAGCCAATTCAATCATTTTTGTCCGATGACCGTGTTCTTTTGCTTTATAGAGCAAGTAGTATGGATCGACCGGTATGCAATGCCCCCCGACACCAATGCCTGGGGTGAATTTCATGAACCCGTATGGCTTTGAGGAAGCCGCATTGATCGTTTCCCATATATCAATTTCCAATTCATTGCATAGGACCGTCATTTCATTGACCAAAGCCATGTTAATCCATCGGAAAGTGTTCTCAAAGATTTTGCTTAATTCTGCAACACGGATCCCATTAACACGCTGGGCTGTCGGTCCGATGAACTTGCACGCTAGATCTGTACAGGTTTCCGTCATCCCCCCGACAATCTTTGGCGTGTTGCTTAAATTAAACCTTTTATTTCCTGGATCTATTCTTTCCGGGGAATAAGCTACAAAAAGGTTCTCCCCAATCACATACCCCCTTTCCGTTAAAGGGGTACAGATATATTCTTCTGTCGTTCCTGGATATGTTGTACTTTCCAAAATAACCATTGTACCTTCATTCACATGTTCAGCCACAATCTTCCCTACATCTCTCACATACGAGATATCAGGTTCCTTCAACTTATTAACTGGGGTTGGGACACAAATCAAAAGGACATGCATCTCTCCAAGCTGCTTCATATCCGTCGTCGCTGTAAATCGCTTTTTGTTAATCAATTCGGTAAGCTCGTCATTATCTACATCATTGATATAATTGATTCCGCACATTAAACTTTCCACCTTAGTCACGGAAACATCGAATCCGGTCACCTTATAACCCATAGATGCATAATGACAAGCTGTTGGGAGTCCCACATACCCCAATCCTATTACTCCGACCTTAGCCGTCTTGTTCTTTAATTCTCTTTGCAGAGCAGATTGCAGCGAGTATTGAGCTCTTTCTTGAGTTATCGCTGTTATCATGATTCAACTCCTCCATTCCACTTATAAAAAACATAACGGTATTTAAAACTAACAAGCCAAAATGGAAACTCACCGGAACATACCAATACACAATATAAAATAGCAATCTTCCAATACTATTGATCTAAGTCAGCAACTCAGAAATTTACATTTATGGCCGATTCACTTTCTAGAATTTCAACATCCGCTTTGTTTGTTCCATTATTTTTTGTTAGCATTAATAAATTAACATAATTACTTTTGAAGCCAGTTCCAGATTTCGAATGAATCGTTCTGTTTTTGAATCATCTACCTTGTAAAACCAGAATCACCAGGTTTTTCGGTGTGAGGTATAAGTCACATACGAGCTGCAGGGTTAGGGTAAAAGTAAGCCTGTCTTTAGCCAACACGCATATCTCCATAAAAAATATTCTAATTTTGATCAGAACTTTATCCTTCGCATTTTTACATTTATATTGGACTCGCCTCTCCAAAAAACGAGCAAGCAGCTTACAAAAATGACCACAGACTTTTTCTATTTGATACTCATTACTTCTTATCGTTTAGGAAATACAAATCCCCCGATTGAATGGCCTTTACCGCGGTGCCATTTCTCGGGGGAATTCCAACATTATCTAATTTACTAATAACACATACTACTTTTTAGAAGTGTCCTCTGTCATGTCCGTCACTTTGTTAATTATCCATTCCTGCTTTTCTTTCGTTTCAGTATTTTCATACCGCACCTTGAATGGTCCCTTTCCTTCTATCACATAGTACCCATTTCCTTTTACACTTTTTCCGGGTGCCAGTTTTGTCCCCAGATTATCTCCCGGATAGATCCTTAGTTTTTTATTCTCTTGATTCCATACCGACATTTCAAAAACGTCTACAAATCTTTCTTCTGCCGTTTTATTAGTTGCTTTCAGTTGTAACTGTAAAACCTGTTTCCCTTTTTGATCTGGATGTTCGAGCTGCAATGCATTTTCAATCCCAATACTTACGCCAGATACGGCTTTCTCCTGTCCTATATCACCTTTAGCGGTAGAATCCGTTTGCTTTTGCATTATTTTCGGTTCATCCTTAATTTCCTTTTCTCCTGACATGCAGCCTGTCAAAAATATACTTAGTGTTAATATACAGATCCCCATACTTCTGAATCTTCTCTTTAATATCATTATTTCACCCCTTTAAAAAATATAAATCTTCTTAAAGAGAGATTCTTCAGTACTCATTCATAAAATGGATCTTCATTTCCTTGAAACGAAAAAATACTCAACCACTTTAAGAAGCCTTTTCAAACATGTAAGAAGGACCCACTTCCTATAGGAGAGGCCTTCTTACATCATTATCACTTTGATTATTTGATAATTGTTTTTCCTATATCTCCTCCAACTACTAGAGATCCATTGTCAACTTCAATGACATCTCCTGCTTGCAATCTTCGAGTAACCCCATTTTCATCCATAATAAACCGGCTGTAAATTTGGTAACTTCCATCCGTATTAATGACTCCTGATCCCGTTTGAGTAAGGGAAACCGTTCTCTGTGCTATTCCATTCACTAGCAAACGGAGACTCTTAGTTCCCTCCGGTGCCTTACCCGTAACATAATCCGCATTAGGGGCAACTGGATTCACCTGCAGTTTCTCCTGTTGCTTGATTACCGTAGTATGAGCCTGTAAGTTCGATGGAGTCCGAACACCGTAGTCAACCGTTACGATATCGCCCGGTTGCAAGGTTTTATTTTTTCCATTCTCATCTACCCCTATATATTTGCTGTAAATACTGAATGTTCCATCTTCATTGACAGGTGCCGTACGAAGGGCTTCGCCATTTACCAATAAGCGAACGATAGTTGCCCCTTCAGGAGCCTTTCCAGTTACCGTCTCGGCATCCAGGTACACAGTATCAATCTTGACTGGTTCGCTCGGCATAAATTGAACTACTCTAACAGTTGAACTATTGCTGACATTCCCTGCTGCGTCGGTAAGGGTAACAGTAATAACCGCATGAACTGGTTGATTTGGAATCCCAACCGCAAATATTCCATCTGGTCCTACAACCCCTGTATACGTTTTCCCATCAATGGTGACTGTCACTTTTGCGCCCGCTTCACCAGTTCCCGTGACCTCTTTACTTGCTGTTGTAACTGTATTTAATTTAGGTGCTTCCGGAGGCGTTACATCCTTGTTCAATAATTCTTCAGCTTTGTCTACTAAATCTTGTAAACGATTTTTTTCAGGGCCGGCTGGTAACTTGTCGACCGCTGTTTGAGCTTCATCAACCGCTGCTTGATTCGTACTTCCTTTCAAAGTGTCGTACTTGTTATCCGTGAATAGATCTTCCACTTTATTCTTCGCATCGTTCAGTTCTTTTTCTGCTTGCTCTTTCTTGTTCAATAGATCTTGGGCTTTGTTCAGTAAATCTTGCAAACGGTCTTTTTCTGCACTCTCAGGAAGCTTATTGACCGCTTCTTGGGCTTCGTCAATCGCCCCTTGATCCGTCATTCCTTCCAATGTATCGAACTTACCGTCCGTGAACAGATCTTCTACTTTGTTCTTCGCATCGGATAAGTCTTTTTCTGCTTGTTCTTTCTTATTCAATAGATCTTGGGCTTTGTTCAGTAAATCTTCCAGGCGCTCTTTTTCAGGGCCGGCTGGCAATTTGCTGACCGCATCTTTTGCGTTATCAATCTCTCCTTGATCGGTACTTCCTTTCAATGCGTCGAACTTATCATCCGTGAATAGATCTTCCACTTTGTTCTTCGCATCGTTCAGTTCTTTTTCTGCTTGCTCTTCCTTGTTCAATAGATCTTGGGCTTTGTTCAGTAAATCTTCCAGGCGCTCTTTTTCAGGGCCGGCTGGCAATTTGCTGACTGCATCTTTTGCGTTATCAATCTCTCCTTGATCGGTACTTCCTTTCAATGTGTCGAACTTATCATCCGTGAATAGATCTTCCACTTTGTTCTTCGCATCGTTCAGTTCTTTTTCTGCTTGCTCTTTCTTGTTCAATAGATCTTGGGCTTTGTTCAGTAAATCTTCCAGGCGCTCTTTTTCAGGGCCGGCTGGCAATTTGCTGACTGCATCTTTTGCGTTATCAATCTCTCCTTGATCGGTACTTCCTTTCAATGTGTCGAACTTATCATCCGTGAATAGATCCTCCACTTTGTTCTTCGCATCTGCTAGGTCTTTTTCTGCTTGCCCACCATCATTTTTTCCTAATTCAACCTTTTTTGTTTTAGTAAATTGAATAATGAAATTCTCTGGATTATTACTACTAATTGATTGAGCTACGTTATAACGATACATAGCTTTCCAAGTAAGATTGCCACCGGATTTGCCCACATAGCTATTTGCAGGATCGCCTGTCGCGCTTGTCCAAAACTTTGCCATACTTGTAACCATACTCATCGTTAGGGAGGTACTTAAATTATTTATCGCTTGTTTCTTAATTGATGACAATACAACATTGTTTGGGTTGTTAAAATCAATTGTGGATGGTTTATTTTCCACTTCCAAAGCGTGACCGTCTTCTGTAGTGACATGGAGATTAGCTTGATTATTGATCTGTGCTGGTCCATAAAGCGAGATCATTGGGTTTGAATCCGTACCAGATCTATTCATCTGTACATCTGCACCGGCATCCACGTTAAATGACTTAAACTTTCCAGAGCTGGTAACTCCTTTTTTTCCATCAATCTCTACCTTTGCATTAGCTCCAATGGAAAAATCTACATCACCGCCTGTTGCATAAAATATTCCATACCCGCTCTTATTTGTAAAAATTTTCACATTCGCATTTGGTGCGATCTTAAATTGAGGTTCTTTTGAAATCGACCAAACAAGAGCATGTCCACTATTATGGCTAATATTAGTTTCACCATCAATTTCCACACTTCCAGTTTCCGCCATCTCGTGCGTTATTGATGAGCCTGGTACTGCATTATCCTGAATATAAATGTCGTTTACTCCTTTGAAAATTGCGTTCCCGTTACGGTTCCAAATAAATTGAGGTCCATGGTAATTTACATTTTCGTATATTTGCTCTACATTTTTTGTTACATCATGTATTGTAATGAAACCATAATAGTTCTTTCCAGAAATGTGCAGGTTCTTAACATGGACACTGCTTAATATATTTCCGTTGGCATAGATACCACCTGATGCTCCTGTCGCTCCTGTCTCCATTACTGTATGGTAATTTCCATCAATCACAATTTTTGATTTTGCCGGGTGAATTTTAATCGCTCCGCTTATGTCTATATCTCTCCCTAGATGAATCGCCGTTATTCCGTTATCTGCCTCTAAAGCAACTTTTAGCTCCTGAAAATTGTTAACGACCGTTTCGTTTGCCATCATTTTTGAAACTGCTTTCACTGGTGATTGTGTTTCAGTTGTTTGTGTACGCGCTTCTTGAGTTTTCACCTCCGATGTTTGTGCATTCGAACTATCCTTATTCTTTGGTGTGGATAGTTCTTCCGCAAATCCTGCACTTGGCATTAATAGAGAACTTGCTAAAAGAAATGATGTTGTCATAACGTTAATAGGTTTTAGCATTTTACTTTTCTTCATAAATGAAACGCTCCTCTAAATATTAATTTTACTTACAAGATTAATAATACTTTTATTCGACAAATACCTCGTTCCAATAATGATTCATAAAAAATCATTTTAGGAACCACATTAGGGCATTAAACGTCAATTTTAATGTGATTATTTTCAATTATAGTTATGGGTTTAAACAACCCTGCAGTTATAAAAGCATATCTTCTTATCAAATCCAGCGTTTAAATAAAATAAAATCCAAAGCTTCATTTATGGATTACATAACTAAAAATGTGATAAGAGGAACCATTGGTTCCCTCTTATCACATTTCACATTGGGATTATTTTCCTATTTGGTTATTATTTTCATTCCCTGAAGAGTGTTTATCTTGTAGCACATTTTCATAACGTTCCGTCGGCATTACATGAAAATATATCACCCAGCGCATAAGTGCCGAGTCGGTACGCATCCATAGACCTTCGCCCCCTAATCCTCTTACATACCACATTTACTTTTATTCACCCTTTTTTTCTATGAGCACTTTTAAGAAAGGATAGTGAGGTAATTAAAATGAGGGTGATTTTCAGCGTATTTATTTCTTGTTCATTTAATAAAAGATACATCAAAAATAAGACTAAAAAGGCTTGAATAAAATAGATCCTATATTTGAATAGGGTGGACCAAGTTTGTGACACCCATAGTAATAAAAAATTAAAATGCTTCGACATCAAATTCTCCTTTATCATGATGTTGATATTATCTAGATTTATATTCTGGCATCATTATATACAAATAGATAAGTGTCGGTATTTCATAAAGTAAAATCATTCGTTCAGAAATGAAATGCAGTTCACTTTTCATAAATGGAACCTTGCTCTGTTTGATTTTTCATTGGATTTTAAAAATGTTGGTACAGATCAGAGAGCGACTGATTTTAATTCGGAATAACTAAGTTTGGATGAAATGGTATAGGGATAAAAAGGATGAGTGGGCATCGCAAATAAAATCGAATAGCTACCGGGAAACAGACCTCCTCATATTCAATCCACATGAACTTTTTATTTCTTAAAGGATTAAAAACATCATTCATAATTCAGGGCAATTAAAACAGCCTGCCCCCTAGGAACATAGGGAACAGGCAGCCTGAGTGTTTATCCAAGGCACAATGTTTTGGAACCGCTCAGTGAATGGGTCTTCTTTTACAATGGGGTTTTAGGGAAGTTTCCTCACTGCTACTTTATTTTATAATATTTGCAAAATCATATCGTTTCAAAAATGAAATGATATAAACCATTTTTTTATTGTGTCTCCCTTAAGAAATCATCAAGCCGGTAAAAAAGGCTCAAAACGGAGTGTCGTGAACGAAAACAAAACATTATATCTTGAATCGGTTAATGCTATTCATCTGCCTCATTGGACAGATTTGTTCAACGATTAGCTTTGCAAACTAATATAGTCGGAAAAATTTGTGGAACTGAATATTTTTAAATCAATTGAACGATAAATAAAAAAAGATTGTAGAGAGAACGACGCTTTCCCTACAACCAAGAACAAACTAACTCGTTTCTTTATGCATACTTCTTATTTTCTTCGTCTTTAAAAAAGCTCTTCATCGCATGGAAAACGTCAGCCTTTTGCTTAAGAATATAGTACCTGAATTTTTCATTATCGATGTTCTTATAAGCTGTCATCAATGTCGAATGACGGTTGTATTGATTGACTTCCCCATACCCGAACATGTTGGAAACCTTCATGAGTTCTTCAACAAGCTTAACGCATCGGACGTTATCTGATGTAAGGTTATCACCATCGGAAAAGTGAAACGGATAGATATTAAACTTCACGGGGTCATATTTATGATCAATAAGTTCTAATGCTTTTCTGTATACGGACGAACAAATCGTACCGCCGCTTTCCCCTTTTGAAAAGAAATCCTCCTCCGGAACAACTTTCGCTTCGGTATGATGGGCAATGAACTCGATTTCCACCGTTTCATATTTTGTCCGCAAGAAACGGTTCATCCAAAAGAAGAAGCTTCGAGCCATATATTTTTCCCATAACCCCATACTTCCGGAAGTATCCATCATTGCCAGTACAACTGCTTTGGAATCAGGTTTCTGAATCTCATTCCAGGTTTTGAATTTAAAGTCTTCCTTATAAATAGGATGAAAACCTGGGTCCCCCCTTAATGCGTTCCGTTTGAAAGCCGATATCATCGTTTTCTTTTTATCGATATTTCCCATTAAGCCTGTCTTGCGGATATCGTTGAATTCGATGTGTTCAAGCGTGTGCTCCGCGTGTTCTTTCTTCTGAAGATTAGGGAGTTCCAATTGACTGAACAGGGCTTCCTCCAATTCCATCATCGACACTTCTGCTTCATAATAGTCCTCGCCGGCCTTGTCACCTGCACCTTGGCCCTTACCGGCTCCAGCATCGGACGGTGAGCCATCCCTTGCGACCACATCCCCCACTTTACTGTCTCCATCGCCTTGCCCTACATGTTTGTTTTTATCATAGTTATAACGAATTTTGTATTCATCCAAGGAGCGAATGGGAATCTTGATAACATCCCGGCCATTGGACATTACGATGCTTTCTTCTGAAATTAGATCAGGCAAATTATTCTTGATCGCTTCCTGCACCTTTTCCTGATGACGTTGTTGATCATCATACCCTTTCCGATGGAGGGACCAATTTTCCTGTGAGATAACATACTGTTGATTACTCTCTTCCGACATTCTCTTCCCCCCTTAAAAATGTTTGCACGCTTTTCATCATTCCTTCATATTATAAATTAGTGTGGGAATGCCCACATCATTCCGGTTTTCCAATAAAAAATACAGTGCGAAAAAACGGATTAAAAGAAAAGTATTACTCTATCTTATGCAGCGATGCAGGATAATTTACAAAAAAATTCAATAATGGATGTTTGCCTACGAACTAGACAAGTCCTGACATGGGCATTAAACGCCCTTCAAGGTTTTTTTTCTAAATGTTACTGCAAAATAAGTATTCCAAGAAAACGAACAGACCTGATGATCATCAGGTCTGTTCGTTTTCTAAGCAGGTTTCATTTGTCGGATTATAGGATAATTTTAAATATCTTTTTGAACTTAGCCACATTATTGATCTGCAAAACAGAGACTTCCATGGACATATCATTAAAAAGCAATGAAACACAACAAAAAGGGTGCCCCAGTAGTTTTTCTGGACACCCCTTTTACACAGATAGAATGATTCTGGTTGTGATATTCGTCAATCTTTATCTTCCTCTATTTCATGTTGAACTGTACCTGGGCGTTTATCCCACTCTTTCAATTCTTCATTCGTCCTTTGATTTTCCATCTGCTTTCCAAGTTCTTTCATCTCTTCATAGTCCTTAGCCATCGAGCTATTTTCCGGAACATGTTCTTTTTTCAATTCCTCTTTACTCATTTTCCATCACCTCTACTTATTGATACCCAATATTTCCAAATCCAAAACGTAACATATCTAATCGAAATATGGGGTATAGATAAGTCATTATGAGCAAATGTAAGGAGGTGCCAGAAGTATGCAACAAATACCCTTTATGTAAAGGAAGCAACGTCAGAAGGCCCGATTTTAAATCTGGAGTCCATACTTTTGAAAACGGAAGGTGTGGAACGTGCGATCATCGATGTTGACGATGGAGAAATTAAAATCGATCATAGCGAAGACAAACTATCACCGAATCAACTTATTACACTTATTGAACAGTATGGCTTGAATGTAACTAAATAGAAATCAAAAGCACCGGGCTCCCCCCATTCAGAAGGGCCCGGTGCTTTGTTAGTATATTATTTCTCATTCCTTGTCAAAGCACCCTTTAACACCTTCAAAAGATGTATGATTTCAATAGGGATACAGAAGTTGAAGCGAATTGATTGGATTCCTCTTATTTTAAACCCCCGCCCGATATGGGGCAGGGGCAAAAAAGTATGGATTACCTATTTAACAAGCTGCCCACATAGCGCAGCAAATCATTGGCTGAAGTCGAATTATATCCGTGCTCGTCAATAAGTCTCGTGATGACCTCGTTCACTTTCTTCAGTTGCCTTTCGTCTGGTGTCTTCGTTGAAGTAGTGATCTTAACGACATCCTTCAAATCCGCGAATAGTTTTTTCTGGATCGCTTCCCGTAAACGATCATGGGAATTATAATCGAATCGCTTACCTTTACGCGCATATGCAGAAATGCGAATCAATATTTCTTCGCGGAATGCTTTTTTTGCATTCTCGGAAATTCCAATTTGCTCTTCTATCGAGCGCATCAATTTTTCATCAGGGTTGATTTCTTCCCCAGTCAATGGATCGCGTAGCCTTGATTTATTGCAGTATGCTTCCACATTATCCAGATAATTATCCATGAGGATCTTCGCCGACTCTTCATATGAATAAACAAATGCCTTTTGCACTTCATTTTTTGCAATGGCATCATATTCTTTACGTGCCAGTGAAATGAAATTCAAATACCTCTCCCGAAGTTCGTTCGTAATGGACGGATGCTGGTCAAGACCTGCTTTTAATGACATAAGTACATCCAATGCATTAATGGATGGATTTTCCTTACGAATGATCGTAGAGGAAATTCGGTTAATCACGTAACGCGGATCGATTCCGCTCATGCCTTCGTCCTGATATTCCTTTTTCAATTCATTGATGTCTGCGGAATTAAATCCTTCGACATTTTCCCCATCATAAAGCCTCATCTTTTTCACTAAATCGATATCGCCCTTTTTAGGATCCTTCAGGCGGGTCATGATGCTGAAGATTGCCGCCACCCTTAATGTATGCGGGGCTATATGAACATCCGAGACATCACTTTCACGGATCATTTTTTCATAAATCTTTTCTTCCTCGGTAACCTTTAGATTATATGGAATAGGCATGACAATGATACGGGAATGCAATGCTTCATTTTTCTTATTCGAAATGAACGCTTTATACTCCGTTTCATTCGTATGAGCCACAATGAGTTCATCTGCACTGATCAATGCAAAACGTCCTGCTTTAAAATTCCCCTCTTGTGTCAATGATAGCAAATGCCATAAGAACTTCTCATCACATTTCAGCATCTCCTGGAACTCCATCATCCCGCGGTTCGCCTTGTTCAGCTCGCCATCAAAGCGATAGGCACGCGGATCTGATTCAGATCCGTATTCGGCAATGGTCGAAAAATCGATGCTGCCCGTCAAATCAGCTATATCCTGTGACTTAGGGTCAGAAGGACTGAATGTTCCAATTCCAACACGCTTATCCTCTGAAAGGAAAATACGCTCGACCAACACATCTTCAATCCTGCTTCCATACTCCTGTTCTAACCTCATTACATTCAGAGGCGATAGGTTTCCTTCAATCCGGATGCCATATTCTTCAAAAAAATCATTCCGTAAATATTGCGGAATGAGATGCAGTGGATCTTCATGCATCGGGCATCCTTTTATTGCATAAATCGCACCAGTGTCTTTTAACGAATAATTTTCAAGTCCACGCTTCAGTAAAGAAACGAGTGTGGACTTCCCGCCTGACACCGGACCCATGAGAAGCAATATCCGCTTACGGACATCGAGCCGCTTGGCCGCCGGATGGAAATATTCCTCGATAAGCCTTTCCAGTGAATCTTCAAGACCAAACAACTGACCGCTGAAAAAATTGTATTTCTTTGACCCATTTACTTCCTCTATCCCTGCATCTCTGATCATGTTGTATACACGTGAATGAGCAGATTGAGCAACTAAAGGCGTTTCTTTCAATATTTCTAAGTACTCTGCGAAGGTGCCTTCCCACTTCAGCTTCTGTTCATCTTCTCTAAATTTTTCGATTTTCTTTAAAATATCCATTAAGGAACCTCCCCCTGTCACTTTCAGAGAATACTTAAATCTATGCTCCAAGTCTGACAAACATGTCAGACTTTAAAAAGTGGCGGGCATTGTTTCGATCCCCCCCTGACTCTCCATGTATCGAAAAAGGCATAATCATTGAAGAATTGATGACAAATTTGCCGACAAGAAAATTTGTGTGCACTCCTGCTAAAAACTAGGGTATACTAAGCCTATACTTAAGTGGGACAATATGGGTAAAGGGAGGTCACAACATGGGCACAGTTATTATCGTTGGAGTTGCTATTACATTTTTAGCCGCTATCTTCACTGCCGGGTATGACGATAAACCAGGTGTGAAATAAAAATAACAGCCTTTTCTTAAACTCCAAAAAGAGGGACAGCAAATTAAATTTGCCGTCCCCCTTTTTTGCTCCCTCATCAATATAAATAGAAAGAAGCACTTCCGAAGTCATTCAACGAATGTAATAGCTTATTGGAGCATGCCAATCAATGAAGTGGCTTCATCATTTATACAGCGTTCTTTTTATCCGTTTGAGATGCAATGTTATTCTCCATCGATCTCAAGTCTTCATTTACTTTTTGTCCTTGTTCCAAATATTCTGTTTGGAATCCACTCTTAATTGCCCAACTATAAAACCCTAGAGAAAAACATGTAATGATGACCATATCCCAACCAAATGGGATTATGTTTAGTCCACCAAACTTTTCACTGCCTAAGTATGAAATGGTCATCATACAGAGTAAGTAAACAACCATCCAAAGCCCTGCCGAGAAGTTTTGTCGGAATCCCTTCCATTTTATTTTTGATTGATAATAGAAATAAACAGGAAGACCAATCATAATGATAAATAATACTTGTCCTGTCAGTGGCCATCTTGCCCAATATAGAACCAAAGAAGCAAAAACAAAGCCAAGTGGTGCAATGATGCTTAATCCTTTTAGACGTAATGGTCTGTACAAATCCTGACCTGTGCGCCTTAATGTCATAACAGTAACTGGACCTGTAATATAAGAGACTAATGTCGCAACCGAAATTACCTCTGCCAAAACACCCCAGCCTCTAAACATGAATAAAAATAAGAAAGATACACCCAGATTAAAAAACATGGCTTGACGAGGGATACCATAAAGTGGATGCAGTTTTCCAAAAACGCTTGGTAAATATTTATTCTTTTCCATTCCATAAAGCATTCGTGACGTTGTCGCCGTGTATGTTATTCCCGTCCCGGAAGGAGAAATAAAAGCATCAACGTATAGTAAAATAACCAACCAGTTTATGCCTAGAACAATTGCTAAGTCAGCAAACGGTGAATTGAAATTCAAATGTTGCCATCCGTTCACAATCATGGACGGATCAACGGCTCCAATAAACGCAACCTGTAATAAAACGTAGATAACCGTTGCAATTAAGATCGAGCCAATTACTGCAATTGGGATCGAACGTCCAGGATTCTTTGCCTCACCTGCCATATTAATTGGACTTTGAAAACCGTTAAATGCAAAGATGATACCAGAAGTTGCAACAGCAGTAAGTACACTTGCCCAACCATTAGGAGCGATACTTCCTGCAGACGTAAAATTGGACCCATGAAAACCAGCAAATAAAAGTGAACCAATCGTAAGTCCAGGTATAATAACCTTAAAGACTGTAATAAATGAGTTTGCTTTTGAAAACAAACTAACTGTCCAGTAATTTAATAAAAAGTAGACGACCAATAATGCAGAGGCAATTGCCAAGCCTCCCCCAGTAAGACTCCCGTTTTCCACCAGACCATGTGTCCACTGTGCCCATTTCCATGGCCATGAGCTCATATATTGAACCGAAGCAATCGCTTCGACTGGAATTACAGAAACAATTGCAATCCAGTTTGCCCAACCTGCAAGAAACCCTAAAAACGAACCATGAGAGTACTGCGTGTATTTTACCATTCCTCCAGCTTCAGGAAACATAGACCCTAATTCACTGTAAGAAAGTGCGATAAATAAAATAACAACCATCCCGATAATCCAAGAGATAATGGCAGCTGGTCCTGCAATCTGTGCCGCTCTCCAAGCTCCGAATAACCAACCTGAGCCAATAATAGACCCGAGTCCTACCATCGTTAACGAAAATGTTCCCATCTTTCGCTGCATATTATTCATATGTTCATCACCATGCTTTCCAAAATTATTCCTTACGTTTAAAAGTAACTGGATTAATGATTTGCACTAGTGCGTCCAATTACATCTTAAAGTAATTGCTGCATTTACATCACCTCTTGATAAAGTTTAGTAAATTGATAAGGCAAATATATGGATGTCCCTATATTGCATTTTTTATATGAAGAAATTTTCTCTTTTTTAGAAAATACTTAGATCCCATTCTTGTGCCATTTGTTTCAATAGCATTCCACCTGTTAAGCTATTCCCATATTCATCAATGGCAGGTCCGTATATACCAATGCCGCATCCTTCTTGAAAAGGAAGCCCGCTTCTGGCACTTGGAGGAACAAGCGCCATAATCCCGCCAGATACCCCACTTTTGGCCGGCACCCCTACAAAAGCCGCAAATTTACCAGAAGCATTGTACATACCACAAGTAAGCATTAATGCTTTGGCCAGCTTAGCCACTTTTTTAGGGAGTACTTGTTCTTTACGGATGGGGTGGTATCCATCTTGTGCAAGAATCAGTCCAAGCAGGGCTATGTCTTCTGTGGTTACTTCTATGGAACATTGCATGAGGTAAACCTCTAAAGCTTCCTCTACATCGGATTCTAAATAATTCGTCTCTTTTAAATAGTGAGCTAAAGCTCTATTTCTATGGGAAGTTTGCCATTCAGATTGATACACTTCCTCATTGATGATCGGACGCTTCCCTAACAAATTTTCAAATAGCTCATAGAGAAATTCCAATTTCCTTTGTGAAGAATCCCCTGGGAGAAGCGAAGCTATGGTTATTGCTCCAGCATTTATCATAGGATTAAACGGCTTTCCCGGCTTATGCATTTCTAAACGAATAATTGAATTGAAAGCATCCCCGGTTGGTTCCACATCGACCCTCTCCAACACATAAGAAATGCCGCAACCCAAACATGCGGCTATAAAGCTGAGCACTTTTGAAATACTTTGCAGCGTGAATGGGACTTCCCAATCTCCTGACTTGATCATCGTTCCACCAGGCTCCAGTATGCAAATGCCCAATTGCGATAAGTGTGCATTTCTCAATGCCGGTATATAATTGGCAGTTTGCCCCTCAGTAGCATAGGGTCTGTACTGTGCTACCCAACCATCTAAGTCGGCTTGCTTTTGAGTATTAACGTGAATGCCATACTCTTTTGACAATTCTTCAATCACATTCTTCCACCTCTTCAGTTGTTGTATCATCATTTTTTCAATATGAGCGTTTTACCGAATGCCATCAAGCTTACTTGTAAAGATTCGATGAAAACATAATGAATATTCTAAATATTGTTAAGCGCTTTCAAAACTTTCTATCTACCGTTAATTTTAAATTGGGAACTACATAATCATACGAAAACCTACAAAATCTAAAAAATAAAAATCCTCTAAAAAAACGTGATCATCTTACATGTTCCGTTACCATTTTTTGTGGATAGAAAAACAGATTGGTTTTGCCATAATTGGTTATAAGCCGTTCTATACAGGAACAAAGTAAGCGTTGTATTGAAGCCGATGAAACTGTATACTGATTTTTTAAACAAATGGGGAGGTGACGACTTGAATCTCAGTACGTTAATGAAAAAAGAGGTCAATATCCTTGCTTTGATGTTGTTAACGGTGCCCTTAGCAGGCGAATTGAGTTTTTATCCTTTAAATGAAACGTTCCGGGTAAGTTTTGGTCCGCCTGTACTTTTCTTCTTTTTACTATTATTACAGAAAACACCTGCCATTTTTTCGGGCTTCCTGACAGGAACAGTGGTTGTGGCGTTTCGTATTTTAATAGATTTTTTCATGCAGGATAGTTTTTCCTTGACATCCGCTTTTGAAATTCATTATCCTAGTTTTTTCTTTTATTTCACCTATTCCTTTCTTTTTCATTTAGTGAAAATCAACCGCTTTCAAAACCGATCTTTGATTATTGGATTTATTGGCCTCATTATCGAAATATTGTCCGACTCTGTAGAATTAATCTTTCAATATATTGTATTAGAAACAACAATTACGTTAGCATCACTAAACGAGATGATCATGATCGCTTTCGCCCACAGTTTTATCGTTTTAAGCTTTTTTAATATGATGAAACTATATGAAGCACAATCAAGGGAAAGGCAAATCAGAAAACAAAATGAACATATGCTCATGCTCATTTCCAATTTATACGAGGAAACGATTCATTTAAAAAAAACATTAAAAAATGCAGAGAATATTACAAAGAAATCGTATGATTTATATCGCGAATTAAAAGCACTGGAAAAACGGGAAAATCAGCTTCATGTTCTTGCAGAGCCATATAGTCAAAAAGCATTGCGCATCGCGGGTGAAATGCATGAAGTCAAGAAAGATAATCAACGAATTTTTGCTGGTCTCTCCAAATTAATCTCTAATGAAAGTTTTAAAGATTATATGAATGCTGCTGAACTTTTTCATTTAATCATCCGAATTAATGAAAAATATGCCATATCACTTGGAAAGGATATTCAATTTGAATATTCATTGGATGGAAATAACGATTCACATTATCATGTATATACCGTGTTATCACTTTTCAATAATTTAGTAACCAATGCAGTGGAAGCAATTAAAGAAAAGGGAATCGTCCGTTTAAGTTTGTGTGAAATTGGCGACAATGTAGAATTTAAAGTGGCTGATACTGGACCTGGAATCCCTCAAAAATATCAAACTGTCATATTCAAACCTGGATTCACTTCAAAATATGATCATTTAGGGACACCTTCAACTGGGATTGGTCTCTCATATGTTAAAGAAGTCGTAAAAGAACTGGGAGGCGATATACTGTTTGAGAATAGTTTTAACGGCGCCGTTTTTTTAATAAAATTACCCATTCATAAGTTGATCCAGAAAGGATGATTCCATGCGTTTTTTTATAACAGATGATGATTGTGCCATACGTTCAAACTTAAGCCAAATTATAGAGAACGAAGATTTAGGAGAAGTCGTGGAGGAAGCCGAGGATGGAATTCTATTAGAAGGGCATATTTTGAATTTAAAACAAATTGATATATTATTTATTGATTTATTAATGCCCATCCGGGATGGCATTGAGACACTTCGTCATATAAAAAGTACATTTAACGGGAAAATAATAATGATTTCGCAGGTTGAATCAAAGGAGCTGATTGGTGAGGCATACTCACTTGGAATCGATTATTATATTACTAAACCAATCAATCGTATTGAAATATTAACAGTCATCCGAAAAGTTATGGAACGTATTCATTTAGAAAGATCGATCACAAATATCCAAGCCTCTTTAAATAGTGTATTAAATTTTGAACAGCCCAAAGTTGATAAATCCAATAATTTTCATGAAAAAAGTATAAGGGAGGTGGGTGAATTTCTTTTATCGGAATTAGGGATCGTGGGAGAAAATGGTGCAAAAGATCTAATGGAAATGCTTCAATATTTATTTATGTATGAACGGACTTTTACTTTTGGAAAGCATTTCCCGACCCTTAAAGATATCTTTGTAGAAATCACCAAAAAAAAGCTCGGCACATCAGCTTTACAGGTTGATATCAACCGGGAAATAAAAGCTGCCGAACAGCGAATACGAAGAACGATTAACCATTCGTTAAATCATTTTGCTTCGCTCGGTTTAACGGATTTTTCAAATCCGAAGTTTGAAAATTACGCTTCTAAATTTTTTGATTTCACTGTCGTTCGCCAAAAGATGAAAGAACTGCAAAATGATTCAACAATAGTTCTTACCCCTACCCGGGTAAATACAAAAAAGTTTATTCAAGTATTTTATTTCGAAGCGAAACGATTGAATCCTGATGAAATAATTAGATATAGATGATCAATGATTAAAACAAAAAACTACAGAAGCATTAAAAAAACATAAAATCCCCTGAAAGATTTCAAGGGATTTTAGCATGTTCTTATTTTTTCAACAATAAATACATGAAATAAGGAGCACCGATCAATGCAACCATGATACCTGCAGGAATCCCCTCGGGTTCAACTATATTACGGCCTATCGTATCGGCAAGCAACAATAGCCATCCACCGATTAAAATGGCGACCGGAATGAATAGTTGATTTCGAGGTCCTACCAAAGATTTTGCTATATGCGGGGCCATGAGACCAATGAATGCAATTCCGCCTGTAACAGAAACGGCAGCCGCGGCCAGTGCTACAGCAGTGATTAGCAATACGATCCGCTCCTTTTCAATCGATACACCCACCCCAATTGCGACCGGTTCACTTAAACCAAGCAGGTTCAAACGATTTGCTTTATATAAAGTGAATGGAATGAGGATGATTAACCATGGAAGAACTGCCCAAATGAAAGGCCAATCCGTGCCCCATATATTTCCCGCTAACCATTTTGCGATGAAATCGACTTTTGCTCGTTCCGCTGATGAGATGAGGACAATCATCAGACCTGAAAGCGCCATTGAAAAACCAACGCCGATCAATACTAACCGAACGGGTTCAAGGCCCCCCTCTCTCTTGAATGAGAGGATATATATTAAACAGGCCGTCAATAACGCACCGATAAAACCGACAAGCGGAATCATATAAACAAACGAACCAGCGTCAATCGGGAAAAACAGAAAGAAAGCGGCAATGGCAACACCAGCTCCTGAGTTGATACCGATGATTCCGGGATCGGCTAAATCATTGCGTGTGATTCCTTGTAGAATGGCTCCCGACAGTGCAAGGGCCATGCCTGCTAAAAGGGTAATGATGATTCGTGGTAATCGGACGGAAAATAATATGAATTCCTCTTTAAACGTCCCTTGCCCGAAAAGCGTGGGAATCAGCCGCCCTATTGAAAGATTCGAATATCCTAAACATGTCCCGATAATGATGGTAATGATGATGAGTACGGTTAAGGCACCGATTAGCCATCGCTGTTTTTTGACTAAAGCTGACTGGATCATGAAAATGCTTTCCCTCCTTTACGGACGATTAGGAGGAAGAAAGGTAAACCTATCATCGCAACAACCGCTACCACAGGTGTTTCATATGGAGAATTGATCGTCCGGCCGATCGTATCGGCCAAAAGCATGAAAGTGGCTCCTAAAATTGCGGACATGGGCAGGATGAATCGATAATCCGTACCTACGACAGCCCGAACAATATGGGGGACCATTAACCCGATGAATACCATATTTCCAACAAGCGCAACGGCAGCTCCTGCCAGAAGAATGATGACTACGAAGAGAACAGCCTTTATTTGTGTTGTCTTTTGACCTAATCCTACCGCCACTTCTTCACTTAAGCTAAGTATGGTGAGCTGTCTGGAAAAGATAAGGGAGATCAGGATGCCTATTAAAATGAACGGGACGATTACACGAAGCTGACCCCATGATGTTCCGATATTCCCGCCTGCAGTCCACATCGATACATCTTTTGATACTTTGAAATAAATGCCGACCCCTTGCGAAACGGCAAATAGGAATGCAGAGACTGCAGCACCAGCCAATACGATCCGTAAAGGAGAAAAACCACCCTTCTTCATCGCAGCAATGCCAAAAACCATGGTTGCCCCCACAGCGGCACCTATAAAACACGCAGTCATAATCCCTAAGTTATTAGCTGCTGGAATAAATGCCAAAGTAATGGCCAGACCTGCATTGGCTCCTGCCGTCAACCCAAGCAGCCCCGGATCGGCAAGTGGATTCCTGGTCATTCCCTGCATGATGGCACCAGAAACGGCAAGTGCTGCACCAACAAAGATTGCCCCAACTTCACGAGGGAATCGGATTTCCCGAATGATTGAAATCTTTTCACCAGTAGCATCTGATGTCAGAGCTTGCCAGACATCTTTTACAGTAACATCCGCCGCACCAAATGCCATTGAAATAATGAACATGGCTATGAATAGAGCGATCCCTATGATCAGTTTATATATAAATGGGATGAAACGTTGATTTTCATTAGTCATCTGTCTCTCTCATCTCTTTTTTATAGAATAAAAGGAGAGGAATTGGAATCCCTCTCCCTCGCTGTATTATTTTCCAAGAAAACTTTTGGAAAAGAAGTCTAATTGGTATTCTAATGTTATTGGATCATTGAAGTAGAATTTTTTTGCATCAGCTTCATATAGTTGATTGTTTTTAACGGCAGGTATGTTTTTAAACGTATCTGTTTGTTGGAATGAATTGTCCTGATCTTTGTTATTGCTCAAAATCACATAATCACCGGCATAGTCTTTCAGGACTTCTAATGATAAGGCAAAGTAACCATCTTTCAATGCCGTTTCTTTTACCTTTTCAGGCATGCCCAATTTCATTTCTTGATAAAGGATTTCCGTTCCACGGCCCCAATTATCGCCGTATACATAGAACTGTTTGTCAAACTTTTCGAAAACGGAAACGGTAGCATCTTCTCCAATTTTAGCCTTAATTTCATCACCGGTTGTTTTTGCCCGTTTTTTGAAATCATCCACCCAAGCTTGGGCTTCTTTTTCTTTATTCAAAAGTTTACCAATTTCTACATGTTGTGTTAAATAGTCCACTTTTCCGTATGTATACGTTACAGTTGGAGCAATTTCCTTTAATTTATCGACATTTTTAATCGTTGATAAACCAATGATTAAATCCGGATCCAACTCGATGATTTTTTCCAGGTTTTCGTCCGTCACTTCCTCGACATCTTTTAACTCTTTAAAGTTCGGGTTCATTTTAGACCACGAATCAACCCCTACAAGGTTAACATCCAATGCCATTACGTTACCTGCGAAAGAAGATAGTACTAAAACACGCTGAGGATCTGCCGGAACTTCAACAGGACCATTTTCAGATTGATATGTGATTGTACCTGATTTTTCCTTTTTTGAAGCGGTGCTTTTTTCTTTTTCGGTTGACTCGTTACCACAAGCACTAATAATTAACACTAACAGCAGTATAAACGGGATCATTATCTTTTTCATTTGTTGTCAAATCTCCTTTTAATAAATTGTATGTGCTGCACATTGGTTTGTTCGTTCGTTGATCTCGTCCGATAACCGCATCAATATGAAATACTTCCTTAAGCACTTTATGTGTGATGACTTCTTCACAATTTCCCGCTTTGACTATTTCCCCGTCCTTTAAGGCAATGATATAGTCGGCAAAGCGAGCAGCCTGGTTTAAATCATGAAGAACCATGACGATGGTACGTCCCTGTTCTACATTCAGCCTCTGTAATAATTCCAGAACCTCCAGCTGATGCGCCATATCCAAATAGGTGGTCGGCTCATCAAGGAAGATGATTTCCGTTTCTTGGGCAAGGGCCATGGCAATCCAAACACGCTGGCGCTGACCTCCTGAAAGAGCATCCACCGGACGGAACTTGAAGTCTTTCGTGCCGGTCACTTCAAGTGCCCAATCAATCACATCATAGTCTTTTTGGGTCAGGCGCCCAAAACCTTTTTGATAGGGAAAGCGTCCATATGATACGAGCTCCCCAACTGTCAATCCGCTTGCACTCTCGGGTGTCTGCGGAAGAATGGCCATTTTTCTTGCAAGGATCTTAGTGCTTTCCTTTGAGATATTCACCCCATCTAAAACAACCGTACCTGATTGATTCGGAATAATCCTGGTGATCGCTTTCAAAAGTGTCGATTTCCCACATCCATTTGAACCGATGATCGTTGTGATTTTTTTATCTGGAATTTCCACACTGAGATCTTTTACAATTAAACGTTCACCATAACCAATATTTAAATTCTCTGTATATAGGCGAACCATTTTTCAACCTCCATTTACTGAAAAATAGGCAAGTAAAAACTCAAATGAAAATGATTATCATTATCCATTACTTAATTACTATAATTCTATATAAATAGATTGTCAATAGTAATTTCATGGGTATATAAGAAGAAATTCTGCCAAGGTTTCTTGAGCCTACCCGTATTTACCAACTGACAAAAGAAAACAGTAAAAATCCCGGAAACATTTCCGGGATCTTTACTGTTTGGCTCATACTCAGGACTTTGAAAAATGTCCCAGATGGGAAAGGCAAGAATATTCCTAATAGGCCATTTTCATCAATCAATGTTTCTTAAATCCTTGTTTCTCAACGTAATCTTTCATATACAACCTGCTTTTCTTTCCAAGCATTCCAGCCATTTGCTCAGTCCAGGTGTCTTTTCGCTTACCTTTAGTACGACGCTCGTAATAACTGGAAATCGTTTCATTATACTCTTCAAGTTGTCCGATGAACTCCTGCTTATCCTCCTGATATCCATTTTCATGATAGATATTGGACAGCGGCAAACGCGGCTTTTTATCCGAACGGTTTTTCGGATATCCGACCACTAGAGCGAATAATGGTATAACGCGATGCGGTATATTCAAAATCGCTGACACTTCCGGGAGATTATTGCGGATCCCGCCTATATAACAAATGCCAAGATCCATCGATTCTGCTGCCAATGCTGCATTTTGAGCCGCAAGAGCAGCGTCAATACAGGCAACCATGAATTTCTCGGTACTTTCAATCGATTCAGACAGGTCCGTGTTTTCCATGTCGGAAACCATATCCTGACGATATAAATCGGCGCAAAAGACGAATAGATGTCCATTCTTCTCTACATAAGATTGTGGTCCGGCAAGTTCAGCAAGTTTGGCTTTCTTTTCCGGATCGGTCACCCCTATGATTGAATACGCTTGAATATAGCTTGAAGTCGAAGCAGCTTGGGCACACTCCACAATCGTATTGATTTGCTCCTCAGACAATAGCTTGTCCTCAAAAGAACGAATGGAACGGTGATCTAAAATCTTCTCAATAATATTATTCAATGCTCCCACCCCTAAAGAATATGTAAAGTAAAGTATCCATCATCGGGGCTGGAATATCCCCGATGACAGTATGGCATTGATGAAACTCAACCTTTCGTTTTCAAATCCAATTCACGGTAATTTTGCTGTCTCAGTGCTTCATAAACCAAGATGGCAGCCGTGTTCGACAGATTTAGGGAACGTACCTTATCCGTCATTGGAATCCGCAGGCACCGATTCATATTTTCTTGGATCAGCTCTTTCGGGAGACCCGTGGTTTCACGGCCAAAAATGAAGTATATCTCACTGTCTTGATCACTGTAATCGAAGCTGGAATGCGGCTGCTCTCCAAATTTCGTTAAGTAATAAAATTCACCTCCGGCATTTCTTTCATAAAACTCTTCTAACGAATCATAATAATGGATCTTTACATTTTCCCAGTAATCGAGCCCGGCACGTTTGAGCTGTTTGTCATCCGTTGAGAAACCGAGCGGGCGAATGAGATGTAAAGATGTATCCGTCCCTGCACACGTTCTTGCGATATTACCTGTATTTGCTGGAATCTGTGGTTGATATAAAACTACATGTATTGACACTTCATTTTCACCTCTAGTTTGAACTTCACCTTAATTATAGCATTAAACAAAAAAGACTAAAAACCAATCACCTTCCATCCAAGATCACAAAGAATTTATAAACGATGTTCGGTGTATACCTGGTTGAATCCTCATACGTCCAATACCGGTGACGGCTGTTCATCGTATGTGCATTCACAAGCGGCACCCCGTCCTGATCCTTCGCCGTTACGATCAAGTTATGATCAAACCGTCCGTCCCCTTCGAAATCTATGCAGAGGATATCACCCAAATTCAGTTCCTTGGCCGACTCCACCTGCTTTGTCCTGATGGCATTCCCTGCTCTGAGCAGATGATATAAAGAATGGGCCGTCGTCCATGTGTAACTCCAGCTTTTCCCTCTTATCCACCAGCCCTTACTTTTGTTTGGCGCCCCCCACATCGGTATTCCTCCCGCATGTAAACATTGTGAAATGTAATTCGTACAATCATCAGTGAATTTATGATAAGCCGGATTGAATTCGTTCCACCAACGCTCGGCATATTGGACGGCCTTCATTCGATCATACTTATATGCGAGACGCTCTGCGCCTGGATCACATTTTGGCGGTGCCTCTTCGATTTCAAAGCTGGGAATCAGCTCACGTTCATCCACTATATACCCATTTCGAAACCGGGCCTCCCTTTCTTCCATTTCTTCTTCTATATAAAAGGAATCCTCCTGTTTCAATAAATATTGCAGGTGCACATGATATGTCAGGACTGTATCACTGTCTTCCTTCCTCTTCGAATGAACCTTGCCTGCCGCATTCACCCGAACAATTTCCGCAGTGCGGTTCCTCATCAATTCCTTTTTCAGATGTAACTTCCTTTCACTCCGTTCCAGATCATCGGAAGTATAAAACTCCACTCTTTCTTGTAAGAGGCGTTGCAATTGTTCCCTCAAGTTCATGCCCTCCTTCTTACCATCTATGCTAATGTGTATGTATGAGGGCATGACAAAAACACAACTTCATAAAAAGTGGGGGGTTCACTCAAGAAATTACTATAATGGTTTTCTTGAAGGCACCGGAATATTTAAATCAAAAAAAGCGCCCCGTTAATATTTAACGGAGCGGCTACATCTTATATATCATTTTGTTTCCAAGGTAAACTGAAGCCCTTTCTCAATTTCCGCCAGTACCTCTTCATCCGTTTCCTTCATTCGTGCTTCTTCCAGAATGGAAACGGCCTTCTCCCGGCCGATTTTTCCAACTGCCCAGGCCGCCGTTCCCCGTATGACAGGCCGCGGATCATCCTTCATCACCTGTATCAATTGGGGCAATGCCGTTTCATCTTTGAAGTGGGCCAATGCTAAAATGGCATTTCGTTGGATTGGCTTTTTTCCGCGCCAAGAGCCAGATACATGGCCGTATGTCTCTTTAAATTCACGATTTGAAATCGTAAGCAGTGGTTTCAACAGCGGTTTTGCAAGCTCAGGGTCGGGTTCCATCTCTTCATGAAAATGAAAATCCATTCCTTTGTTTTTCGGACAAACGGTCTGGCATGTATCGCACCCATACAAACGATTGCCTATTTTTGTCCTGAACTCATCAGGAAGGAAACCTTTTGTCTGTGTTAAAAACGCAATGCAACGCTTGGAATTTAGCTGTCCACCCTGAACGAGCGCACCAGTCGGGCAAACATCAACACATTTATTGCATGTCCCGCATTGATCTTCCATCGGTTGATCCGGTTCAAATGGCAGGTTGGTAACCATGTCGCCCAAGTATACATAAGACCCGAATTCCGGAGTGATGATCATACTATTTTTCGCACTCCAGCCAATTCCTGCACGCTCAGCCACTGCCCTATCTGATAATTCGCCTGTATCAACCATGGACTTCGTCACTGCCCCGGGCACTTTATCTTTAATGAAATCTTCAAGTAACTGCAATTTACTACGAAGAACGGTATGATAATCCGTTCCCCAAGAAGCCCGGCAAAAGATCCCGCGGCGCTCACTTTTTGTACTTTGCGGAGCATCCTTCAATTTCGAAGGATAAGCAAGCGCAATCGAAATGATGGATTGCGGTTTATCGAATATCAATTCAGGCATGACCCTTTTTTCTATATCGGCTTCTTCAAACCCTGACTGATAATCCAGTTCCTGTTGACGTATCAGCCGGCCTTTCAATTCGGTAAAGGCCGTGGCTGACGTAAAGCCGATTTTATCGATGCCGATTTCCTTACTATATAAAATCACTTCTTGCTTGAATGTGTTCATATCCATATTAATCACCCACGTTCATTCAGTATTCCCATTGAAGCTTGAATCCATTTCAAACCATTGCTATCTATGATAAACTAATTGCAATCATTTTTGGAGGTGAAACGCTTGGAAATTACCGTATCAGCTAATCTTAGCAGTAAAATCCCTCAATTCAAAGTTGGGATCATTACATATGAAAACATCGAAGTAGGTCCCTCCCCGCAAATGGTGAAAGGAAGACTTCAACTATTTCAGGAAGCTCTTTTCTTCGACCTTGAGGAAAAGGAATTGACCGACTTTTCCGGCATTAAAGTGTGGCGGGAGATTTTCAAAGCTACAGGCACAAACCCGTCACGGTATCGCCCCTCCGCGGAAGCCCTTTACCGCCGCGTAAAAAAACAGAATTACTTGACACCCATCCATTCGGCCATCGATTTGAATAACTTCTTCTCGCTGTTATATGAAGTTCCGATCGGCATTTATGATGCGGAAAAATTATCAGGGGACATCTCGATTAAGATTGGCGAGGGGTCAGATGGTTATGACGGTTTGAACGGCCGCTTGAATTCCATGGAAAATATGATTACATCAGCCGATCATGAGGGCGCATTCGGAAGCCCTTACGTTGATTCAGAACGCACAAAAGTCACAGAAGAAACGAAAAAAGCCATCCAAATCATTTATTTACAACCCAATACTCCAATCACGGAAGCACATCAGCTAACGAAATCCTTGATGGACATGTTCCTTGAAATCCACGGTGGCGAAGGAACTTACTCGATTGTCGAAGGATAAAAAAATCAAACGGAAATAAACCCTTTCCACAATCGGAAGGGGTCTTTTCATGATTTTATTCCGTAATGCTGAATAGCTTTGATTGACGCTTTTTTTCGGTATAAAATACATGGCAGCCATCGTAGCAATTAGTATTATTATACCTTGGGATACGAATAACCATCATGATGATTCCCATTCACTCAAAAACGGAAAGGGGCATTAAGGCTTCCTGCTGAAGAAGACTAAAATGGCGGAGTCGACAGCAAAAAAGCAAACACCTTTTCAAATTGATTCTACTAATGTAGGGAATCACTTTTGAACAAGATGAACATGGCATTTGGACAATAAAAAAATCCCACTGTAAACAGTAGAATTCTTGTAAAATATTTAAACGCAAAGCTTCGTTCTCCAGGTAACGAAACCCTACGTTATGAGTATGTATTGGAGCGGGTGAAGGGAATCGAACCCTCATCATCAGCTTGGAAGGCTGAGGTTTTACCACTAAACTACACCCGCATATCCTTGTAGAACTTTGTCGAATCACCAACAAAATTAATTATATAGTTTAATGTGAAAAAATGCAATAGTTCTTTTAAAAAAATTTAATAATTAATGTATTGTTACGTTAATATATTCATTCACTCTAGTAAAGATGTTAAAAAGTCCCCTGATTCAGAGAACTTTTTCATCATATCTGATGATTTAAGACCAAATGACTTCCATTAAACGCGGATAAACCTGCTGTGCCGTTTCAAGTAGCATGATTAACTTCCTGAACGCCAGATCCGGTACGATATCCCCCTCAATGGAGTATGAATAACGAATGGAAATGGTCCCATTTTCTTCATAGAGCTTGGAATACCTAAAATTACCATTATATTCATTCAACAGTGTATGTACATCCTGTTTCTTTTCAGGATTCTTCAACTCGGCGACATTAAAGCAAAATAAGTCCGCCACATTTTCATCTTGATTGAAAGCAAATACTAAAAGGACCTTCCACCCGTCCTTTAACTTTTGCTCAGCTCTAAAGAAGGTGGTGCCATCTTCATTCAACTCATTCATATAGATTTTCTCACTAGTTAAAAAATCACGAAATTTAGCAACGTTTGACATGGTTCATCACCTTTCTGTTTGTAAGTACATTTTATAATGAAATCCGGCATTTTTACAGACTTTTCTATAATTCTTCCAGTTTCATCCTATTAACAGAGGCGAAGAAATCATTTATTAAATGAATGGGAGTCTGAACTCCCCTATTAGAATCAATAGATGGATTAGCCAGCTGCTCCTCCGCAAAACCGAAGCGCTTCTTGAAGGTCCAAAATTTCCTGGCGGATTTTTGAATATCCTTCAATTTCGGGCACTTCTTTATTAGTATGTGATCTACCTTTATCTGCCGCTATCGCCATGGTTTCGAAAACATACAGCAGCTGAGCGAGCTTTCTCTCTGATAGTACTGGCCGTTCAGAGGATTTTAAGCTGGCATTCAGATAATAGCCCATCTGTTCTATCGAAAATATTACGGGCCAAAGAGATTCCAGTCTAGCCTTGTTTTTGAATATCTCACCAAGGGATGCATTGTAGACCGATAATAGATTCACCATATTTGTTTGCATTTTATTCCTTTCGCTGCTTTCATCAATTGCAAGGTCATTATCTTTTTCAGAGAACGCCATCAATAATAACTGCCCCTGGCTTCGAATCGTTTTGGCTATCAAATGATTGAGAAGACTGGATGCCGAACGACTTCCGAGCAACAGCGACCCAATAAGACCTATCAAGCTTCCAACGACGATATCGGTTATCCTTACAGTCGCAAAAAAACTGAAATCATAGCTTTGAGATGAATATTCCGCCATGATCAATGCTGAAGGGGTAAAAAACATCGCCGCCAATCCATAATTCCGAACGATGAAAAGCTCTGTAATGAATGTTAAACATAAAATGATCAGAACGATGATGAACTCGTTATGAACGGCTGCTAGAATTAAACTTGCTAGCAGGAGTCCGATAACTGTCCCGAAAGTCCTTTGGACCGCCCGATGCAATGTGGCAATGATGGTCGAACCCGACATAACGGCCGCACAGGATAAGGGAATCCAGTACGAACGATTAAAATCGGCGGAATAGGCGATGATGGCAGCAATCGTAAGGATTGTTCCATATCGAACGGAAGAGAGGAAGACAATTGAATTCTTATCGAACGCCCCAAGAATAATGGTTTTTAAAGAAGGCTTTGAGATGGTTGCTGCTTGATAAATTTTCTGGACAGGTTCATTCATGATGGCATCTGCATTATAAATCTTCTTGAATAACTCTTCCACCTCTTCAGTCATTTGATCAGGTTGAAGGATCTTTTTTTTATTCTTTGTTTTAGATGCAATGGAACCGGCCAGGGCACGAACGGATTGACCTAATTCTGGCGGTAGTACGATATTTTTGTTCAAGGAAATTTCCAGTGCCTCCAAGAATATGGCATTCGCATGTTCATTCAATAAGAACAACCGCTTTAACTCATCTGAACTTCGCCTGTTTGAAAACCCGGCTAACAGTGTATCTTCAGCGTGTTTCATCGCCAATACCGTTCCCTGTCTTGCTTTATTGAATTTCTCGGTTCCCATGGAATCAAAAAATACTCCCAATTCTCTGTACACCTTTTCCACCGCAAGCGATTCTGGTCCATGAGGGTTGAAAAACCAGCCTAACATACAGATTATCCAAGATAGTGCCCCACCCATTAAAACGAGGCCCCCACGTAACGGGGCCAGACTTTGATCTACGGGCATACCTGTCGCAAGTGCAAAACTCAAGACGAAGAAAACCGCCGAAGGACCGGTAATCTTTAATGCACCAAATAGAAAAAAAACACTTGCCCCGATGATTCCCATCATTATGGCTGTTCCCAATTGGTATGGAGCCAAAAGCGTCCCTAAAACAACAGATAAAGCAAGACCCACCATCACGAAGAAAATCTTTTTTGCTCTTTGGTGATACGGCTGATTAAAAACGTATAAATAAGTGAAACCTCCTATCCCTGCCAGTAAACCGTAAGCTAAATTTCCGAATAATAAACCAATGAAAACAGGTAAGGCAGCAGCTATGCCTGCACTTAGTGCTTTTATCCAAGGAAATGGATTCTTTTTTATTTCAAAAGCCTGTTTAAATGTCGTATGTATCGCATCCAATTTCAGAGATTCGGAAGGGTGCTTACTTTCACTCATTTTCTATTTATCCTTTCATTAATGATTCTATTCACTCTGCAGTGAATGAGGTGACTTCTAATAATTAATATCCTTCATATGGATAAAAAGATACCAATAAAGGTAATGAAGGATTATCAGTTGGTAGACAAAAGGAGTTCTATCTAAATTTTACAACAAAGTAGATTGGAGCGGTTGTGCGAGACTCCTGCGGGAAAAGCTCGTGCCTGGAGGCAACGTTCAAATTGTACAAACCTTATAAAACTGTAGAGGAATTATATCTTATTATGAAAAGGAAAACGGCCTTTCCCCGATTGAATATCGAAAAAAGGCCGCTTTTATTATAAGCGGCTTAAAAATCACAACAAAGGACCTTCGTCAGCTTTATTTTCATAAATTTACAGTTGAGCGAATTCAGGTTCCGCAACTTTTACAAGCTGTTTACCCAGGTTCGTTCCTTTAAACAAACCTAAAAATGCATCAGGTGTGTTTTCGAACCCTTCAATAATCGTTTCTTCATACTTCAGCTTTCCTTCTTGAAGCCACTTACCTAAATCCGTCGCACCCTCTTGGAATCTAGCGGCATAATTTCCAACTGTGAAACCTTTCATAAGTGCACTCGTTTTGATCATAGCCGATTGCAGACGCGGTCCTAGATCTTTCCCTTCTGCATTATACGAGGAAATCGCTCCGCATAATGGAATTCGGGCATTCGCATTCAACAGTGTGAAAACAGCATCGGACACCTCGCCGCCCACATTATCGAAATAAACATCCACTCCATTGGGAACAGCATTAGCTAAATCTGTCGCAAAACTATCACTTTTATAATTTACGGCTCCATCAAATCCGAGCTCTTTCGTTAAGTACTCAAGTTTTTCATCTGAACCAGCGATGCCAACAACCTTCGCACCTTTAATCTTAGCAATTTGTCCGACTACTGAACCAACTGCTCCAGCCGCTCCTGAAACCACTACAGTTTCACCTTCTTGAGGTTTACCAATATCAAGCAAACCAAAGTAAGCAGTTAAACCGGTCATTCCAAGTATCCCTAAATGAGTTGTGACCGGAGCCACCTTGGGATCAATCACGCGGATTTCCTTTTCGGTGACAACTGTGTATTCTGCCCAGTCGATATTCCCAACAACGACATCCCCTTGTTTGAAAGAACTCGATTTGGACTCAACAACTTCAGCAACAACGCCACCCGTGATGACCTTATTCAATTCAAATGGAGCAATATATGATTTGGTATCTTGCATTCTGCCACGCATATAGGGATCAACAGATAAATATAGTGTACGTACTAAAATTTCATTATCGTTTGGTGTGGGAACTTCACTCTCAACAAAGTTAAAATCGCCTTTCGAAGGCATACCTTTTGGACGGTTTGCCAGGGTGATTATTTGTTGTTTGGTTTGTGTCATCATTGTTCCTCCTTGGTTTAGAATACGTAATTTCGAAAAGAAGCGTATCACTGATGAAGTTCATAGGTCAAAGAATATGATTGGCTATTGCTTCCATAACACTTTTTATGTAGCCTTTCCTGAAAATCCTAAACTTGCTACGACCTATTATGTCCCATGTTTTTCATTCATATAAAGGTCATCAGGAATTGGCTTTGTTACCTTCAATGTTCATTTTAAGAATAAATAATGTACGTGGACTTCTACCATATACGGTTTGCTTCCCAGGAAAATTTAACGGCCTTCCCCGTTTGGATACCGGAAAAGGCCGCAGCTTGAAATAACTATTTTTTCTGTCTGCTTGGCAAATGTTCAAGCTCAGCAGCTACTTTTTTTCTTCTTTATACCCGATTTAAAACGTCAGCCTGGACAGTTTGTACGGTTGAGACTATGTGCGCCCTTAAAAAAACTTTGCAAGCATATGTGAACTTGGTTTAATGAATAATCTACATCAATTTTGAAATAAACATCGTTGCAATTCCAAAGTAAATAAGTAACGAAAGTATATCATTTAATGTTGTAATTAGCGGACCAGAAGCAACTGCAGGGTCGATGTTGAATTTATATAATATCAAAGGAATAATGGTCCCAGCTAATGTCCCGATAATTAGGGTCATTACTAACGAACTTCCAACCACTAATCCCAGAATGGGATTTCCCTGCCAAACATAAGCTATGATGGAAATTAATATTCCACAGGTAAAACCTATTATCAATCCAACTTTCAGTTCCCGTATAATAAGTCTAGTTACGACACCTTTATCCGTATCACTAGTGATTAGGCCTCTTACAACAACAGCTAAAGATTGAGTACCTGTATTTCCAGTCATCCCTGCGATCATCGGCATAAAGAAAGCAAGTGCAACAACTTTGGACAATGTTTCTTCAAAACCGCTTATTATAGTTCCGGACACTAATCCGATAAACAAAAGTAAAATAAGCCATGGTAGCCGACGATATGCGGCCACGTGCGCCTTCGTGTCAAAGTCTATAGCTTTACCGGAAGCCGATAATTTTTCAATATCTTCATTCGCTTCCTTAATGACAACATCAATAATATCATCGACGGTCACAATTCCTAATAACTCATTATTTTTTTCAACTACAGGAATTGCTAAAAAATCATATCTCTCAATAACACGAGCTACCTCTTCTTGGTCTTCATAAGCAGATACGGAGATAACCCGGCTATACATAATATCTTGAATTTTTTCAGATTCATCATTTATTATTAAATCCCGATATGACACAACACCTACTAATTTTTTATCATTATCTATTACATAAAGATAGTTGATCGTTTCCGAAAACTCCGCAAAGATTTTCAGCTTTTCAACAGATTCACGAACCGTATAGTGTTGGGGTATCCATACAAAACGGTTTGTCATTATTCGCCCGGCCGTTTCAGGTGGATAATTCATGATATTTTGAACGATTTTTGATTCTTCTTGTTTCATGCCTGAAAGAAGTTCTTCAATTTTTCCAGGGGATAGGTCCTCTAACAATGAAGCTAGGTCATCATTATCCATTAGATCCATTACATGGCCGGATTTCTCTATTCCTAATTTACTAAGGATTTTCAATTGATGTACTTTTTCAACTTCTTGAATCAGTTCAGCGATTTGTTCTGAATCAAGTAATAACAAGAAGCGTGTATGGTGTTTTTCTGGCAGCCCCTCAAAAATTCGCGCAATGTCATATGGTTGGAGTTCTTCTAATATTGCTTGAAATTCTTTCTTTTTTCCTTCTTTTAAAACTTTTATGATTTGTAAAGTTATCTGATCTTCCGTCAGGATTTTTATCATTTCGTCACTCACTCCTTTTTAGGGGAGCCCAAAAATATTTCCCTTAAATATTAAGAGTAAAAAAATATTAATATTCCCCTTCCAAAATCTTTGTGTTCATTCAATTATCATTAAGCTTCGAATATATCGTCGTGAATAGTTCCCCACTATCCTCACCTCCAGGAAAAAAATAAAAACACCTCCATTACAAATGAAGGTGTTAAATACGGTTTATATGCGTACATTGTCTGAATGACAAATACAAACAGTCGTATATGACTGAATGACAAATACAAGCATAAATCCAGTTCCTCCATTCGTAGAGCTTTAGCACTGTGTGGCATAGGACAAAGCCAGCTACATTAAAAACCACCTTATGTCGATGGTTTCTGTTGACCCATTGGCGTCTTTCGACATTTTTGGGCAGTAGCGTATCTCCTACACAGGAGCCTCACCTAACGAGGATATTTAATTTACAAATCCACTCTAAAAGAGTTTCTTTTAGATGTCAATGTTTGATTCAAATAATTCTAATTTTGAACTAATATCCCACCTTTAATAGAGTACCATGAGAACCACACGCACTTAAGCGCTCCCGATTAAGACGGGCTGATTGAATGTCTCTTCGAAATTTTTTAAAAAACGTCCCTCTTCACAGCCGCAATTGCCACCATATTTAAAAGGATATACCGGAAAAATAAACACTACATTAAGGGAAAATATTGGAATTATATATTAATACTTACTTATAATGAAAACGGATATGAATGACTGAACCAAAGAAACACGTTACCTAATAAAAAATATCTTTTTATCTCTAATAATTAAAGAAAGGAAATGGCTCAAATGAAAAGACCTTTGGGGATTATATGTATTATCATAAGTGCTTTTGTATTAATGGTAGGTTGCAGAACCAAGGACACGGTACAGGTGGAAGAAAAATCGAAGGAAGTGAGCTCGTTGAAAGCTATTGAAGGCAGGTGGGAGGGAGATATTAAGATTCCAAATCAACCGCTTCCAATCATTGTTCATTTTACGAAGAAAGATGGAACGATAAGCATTCCTGTACAAGGGTTGAACGAATTCCCCTTAAGAAGTGTAAAGTTAAGTAAATCAGACTTGTTTTTTGATATGGAAATCCAAAATCAGAAAATAACGTTTGATGGGAAAGTAGATCAGGAAAGGATTTCAGGAACATTTGTTCAAAATGGGCAAGCGTTCCCCTTTGAATTGCTTAAGAAATCCGATCAGGCAGTTGAAGATAAAGAATCAGGTGAAATCGTGCAGGCCGACTTAAAGAACGGAACCATTAAAGGCCTTTTAGAAACACCAAAAAATGAAGGGTCTTTTCCTGTGATGATTATAATTGCTGGTTCTGGTCCGACCGATAAGGATGGTAACACCATTGCAAATCCCGGGAAAAATAATAGTTTGAAAATGTTAGCCAAGAGTCTTGCTGAAAAAGGTATCGCAAGCATTAGGTATGATAAGCGCGGAATTGGTGAAAATATGCAATTGGCAGGAAATGAAAAGGACCTGAGATTTGAACAATATATTGATGATGCAGCTGCTTGGGTTCAATTTGCCAAAAAGGATGGCCGTTTTTCCAAAGTCGGCATCATCGGCCATAGTGAAGGATCTTTAATTGGAATGGCAGCTGCAAAGAAAACAGAAACAGACATATTCATTTCATTAGCGGGTGCAGGCGAACCTATTGACCAAGTACTCATTAAACAGCTTGAAGAGCAACTGACACCGACGTTATTAACGGAATCCAAAGATATACTGGCAAAGCTAAAACAAGGAAAACAAGTCGAGACTGTCAGTGCTGATTTGCAAAGTTTATTCCGTCCTTCTGTTCAACCTTACATGATTTCTTGGATTCAATATAACCCGATTAAATCAGTAAAGGAACTGAATATCCCTGTTCTAATCGTAAACGGCAATAGAGACATTCAAGTGCCGGCAACTAACGCAAAAGCGTTACATAAGGAAAAAAGTGATTCTGAATTACTTATACTCGAAAAGATGAATCATGTATTGAAAGAAGCCCCTGCAGATCGAAAGGGAAATTTAGCAACCTATACAGATCCTGAGCTACCATTATCCCCTGGATTGGTGAATGGAATTATTGAATTTATAAACAAATATAACATCACCAGTAATGACAATCATAAAAATGACAATTGAGAATTGTGTCTCCCCGGAGTTCGCAAAGCCCCCAATCGAATGATCCTCGATCCTCCGGTATTATGGTAAATAAGGAGATTAAAAATGAAGATTACGTCCTTAAAATCACCAATTAATTGGAATGAAAATAACTATGAAGAAATGTTCAATTTGTTACCTAAACAAAAGCAATTACTATGTAGAAGTTAAATATAAAAAACAAAAGGCAGAATAATTCTGCCTTTTGTTTTTTATATTTTCTCCAAGATACTTTGTCCCACTTTTAAATTATAAGCTAATAATCTTTTTTGAAAGAGAAGAAAAAAGCAGCAACCAGAAAAGCTCCCTCATTTCGAATTAATGGTACAAGTGCTAGTAACTGTGGAGCAAATATTCGACTGGTCCTTCATAAAGTACATACCAAAATCAGTTTTTGTCATTCCAAAAATCGGTCGGAAAATATATTCTATCGAGGTAATTGTCGGAAATATTGTCCACTTAAAATGGCCCTCCTTCATTTACATGACGATATTCACCAGTTTGGAATTGGTGATCTACTTTTTTTCAACAAAATCTTACTTTCAAAAAAACAATGGTAGGTAATCTAACAAAGAGGAAGATTTTGTATAAAATCATTAGTATAATTGATGAAATTACATAAGAAAGGAAAGATCACTATGAAGATGTTTATACATGCTTTAAAAAAGAATACCACATGTATCCTTGAAATCATTTATCTGTATATACTGTTCTTTTTTTCAGAGCTACAAACTACTACTTCAAGCTTATTAAAAATAAAGTAACGATTTATGTAATTTAAACCTCTTAAATGAACTTATGCTAAAAGATCCTCTAGTTTCAACATTCCCTAACGATTATTTTATTTTATCTCCATAATCAGAACTTTCAATAGTGAAAACAGCCCTTTTGAACGCTTTGTCTGTGTAAGATCCCTAAACGAAATGAAAATTCTCTTTACTGATTCCAGTTCGATAAGCTTGGAGGTCTGACAGCGTTTTAAGAATTTGACTCAGCACCTGTGACTCTATTCTAACCAACCTGATTTGAAATGCAGTTGAGCCCCTTTTTTCAACGGGTCATGATAATTTTTCACCATCCTTACTGAGCTATCGCTTACTGGCCGTGAGATGCAGTGTGGAGAAACGTTTCCACACTGCATCTCACGATTCATGTTTTGTTCTTGTTGTACGTCAAAATATTTTTTTCATATGCTTATAAAGGCAATTTTCGGTTTTTATTTTTGAAATAATGGTTGAATATCAATTGAAAAAAGATGTTCCTTTCAAGTGAAAAACATAAGTTCACCAAAAAGGGACAAACTGTATTTGAAAAAAGAAAGGAGATGTGAGACATGACAAAAAAATTTAATAAAGGAAGCCGTAATCAAAATTCACCGCAATTACACGGACAAGCTCCTGTTAGTGGGGACAACAGTAAAGGGAATAAAAGAAATAAAGATCAAAGTTCTAATACAGAGTAATTAAATGAAACAAACCGGTCATATTCAGACCGGTTTGTTTCATTTGTAGCCAAAAAGTCCAATTCATTATCTGCGTATCCGAACTGTAAATAGAGTCCTGCAAAACTGCCCCCAGAAAAGAGGTCATTCGTTTTTCATTATCATATCGTAAGTGAAATGATTAATCATGTTGAGTTAGCTATTTGATTCTTTTGGTATTGGAAACTTGTGCCCTTCCGTTGTCGTCTCCAAATTATCGGTACCTTGATGATTATAATTAATGTTTTTTGTCATCAGGCTTACCACCACCAAGACTACGATATTGACAAATAGGGCGATAATTCCTACATTCAGGTCTTTAATTGCTTGAGGAAGATAAGGAAATAGTTGACTGATTTTTATGTTCCCCAGTTCCATAATAGAGACTAGCACTCCTCCTGTTATTATCCCGGCAAATGCTCCATGTTTGGTTACAAAATTCTTTCTCATCAAACTTGCGAAAAAGGCAGGAGCAAGTTGTGTAATGAAATTATAGGCGACTAAAGCGAGACTAAAGAGCGAATTTCCACCTTTAAAGGTCAAGTAAATCCCTACGAGAGAAATTAGGGGAACCAAGTATTTTACCAGTTTTGCAATCTGATTTTCCGTTGCTGATGGAGTGAATACGCTATATACATTTTTTGCAAGCAATGTTGATATTGACATCAACAGCATGGAACTTGGCACTAAAGCGGCTAACACGCCAGTTCCACCAATTAAGCCCACAAACCATGGATCAAAATCCTGTTTAGAAAGCTGCAGCAAGATTTGATCGGCTTCGCCGCCTTTTAATCCAGGCATCTGTAAGATAGCTGCAAATCCAACAAAAAAGGCAAACAATAAAATCAATTGGTACAGTGGCATTAGGATTGCGTTTTTCCGTAAAGCTTTTTCACTAGAGGCAGCATATATGGGAGAAAAACCGTGCGGCCACATATAAAATCCAATAGAGCTCAATATAACAGTGGATATATACCACGAAATGCTCATTCCCTGATCTGGAAGTATGGTATAGTTCGGCTTTGCATTTTCAATTGCCTCATACATAGGTTGAAGACCGCCATAATAATGAAGAGGGAAATAAACTCCTAAAAATACGACAATGCCAAGAATCAGAATATCCTTCAAAATAGCTGTCCTGGCAGAGCCGTGAATACCGGAAACCATTACAAAAATGGTTACACCAATTGCTCCGACCCAAATGGCAGCTGTAGAAGAAATAGCCCCATAGGATGTTGCTGAAACGATATATCCTAACCCCTTCAATTGCAGCACTAAGTAGCAAGTACAAGCTACAACACCTATAACCGCAACAAGCACACCAAGATAAGGACTTTGATATTTTTTTACAAAAAAATCAGATTGGGAAACTAATTGGTGTTTCTTTGCATACCTCCAGATAGCAGGGAATGTCCAATAGGAGATCACTGTAGCCAGGCAGCCATATGATACGATACTAAAGATGGAACCCCCTTCCCCATAAGCAGATCCACTTGCACCCAAAAAGGTAAAGGTAGTATACATTTCACCAGCGGACAAGAGGAAAATCAATAGGGTCCCCATTCCGCGTCCTCCAACCGACCATTGTTCCAAGTTCATTTCTTTCCCTTTTTTAGCCTGGATACCGATCAAAACAGAAATGACGAAAAAAAACAGGATAAAAAAAACGGCAATATTCATCTTGAATCTCCCTTCTGATTAGCAGGATCCAGTAGATAGATAATCCCCATAATACCTGTGGTCAGCACAGACCAGAGTACAATCCAAAAATGAAAAAATGGCATTCCCAGAACATAGGGAGTCACTTTATTTGTAAACAAAGCGCCTACTATAAAGCCAAGAAAAGGGATAACTCCGAGCCAATATATTTTTTTCATCCTCTTAACCCCCTAGTATGTTAGATTTAACATTTTCAAAGTCCCATGAACAAATAACTTCACCCCATATTGTAAAGCCTGTTCATCGAAAGTGAATTTTGGATGATGGTGAGGATGAATAATCCCTTTTTCTTCATTACGAGCGCCTATTACTATATAAGATCCCGGAACCACTTTTTGAAAAGCAGAGAAGTCTTCACTTCCCATAATCGGCTTTAAAATCTCTCGACTTTCTTCACCAAATACTTCACAAACAGTTTCGTCCATCAATCGGGTAACTTCTTCATCATTATTGGTAGGAGCATAACCAAACAGATAATCGAATTCATAAGTGGCTCCATGCGCTTCCGTAATTCCTTTTACTATGCGCTCGATAAAATTCGGGATTTCTTCCCGTAGTTCTGGATTGAAGCTTCGAACCGATCCACCAATACTTACACTACTTGGGATGACATTAATCGCACTTCCCGCATGGAACTGGGTCACCGAAATCACAAGGGCTTCCTGGGCATCCCGATACCTCGAAACAATATGCTGGAGATTCGATACAACCTGTGTTCCAATTGCTATGGGATCGACGGTAAGTTCAGGCTGTGAGGCGTGCCCCCCTTTCCCCACAACGGTAATGTTAAAAGTATCCGCTCCAGCCATCACCGCACCGTAGCCCAAACCAATTTTCCCTAAAGGAAGAGTCGACAAGAGATGGGATCCAATAATCATATCCACTCCATCAAGCACACCGGCTTTCACCATTTCTTGAGCTCCACCGGGCGGCAGTTCCTCAGCATGTTGAAATAAAAAGCGCACCTCCCCTTTCACTTGATCCTTTAGCTGTGTAAGAATTTTTGCTGTGCCAAGCAGCATCGCCGTATGCCCATCATGTCCGCAAGCATGCATAACTCCAGAATTCTGTGACACAAAGTCAAAATCATTCTCTTCTTCAATTGGAAGCGCATCCATATCTGCCCGCAATGCAATAACCTTCCCAGGCTGCTGACCGATCAAACGAGCCATAATACTCGTCTTTGTCGGACGTGAAATTTCCAATTCACCAAAAGTTTGCAGCGTTTCATAAACAAATTGTGCTGTTTTTTCCTCCTGAAAAGAAAGCTCCGGATACTTATGTAAATATCTTCTCCAAGCAACCACTTCATCTTTAACAGCCTCGATTAAATCATGAATCATTATCGTTTGAGACATCCACTACAACCCCTTTTTCAATCAATTTACATAACAGCCCTTAATTTAGGATAGTTTAAGGAAAAAATTCCTTAAATAGAGTATAATCTCCCTCGGTTTTTATTTCAATATTTTTTGAAAATTCCAAACTGTTTTTTTGCACTAAAAAAGCACCCAAATTATGGGTGCTTTTAATTTATAATAATTGATAAATTTTACTCGGTCTTCCACGGGTGGCGTTAGCCTCTTCACCAACGCATTGTGCCAAATCAACTTCGCACATATCCGCAACAATACGCCGTACATTACGCTCTGTCATTTCAAGATGTGTCGCTAAATCCTTTGTAGTAAAATCACTCCAGCCCATTCTTTGAACTAGAGCCGATATCTTCTTATAGGTTTTAACACTGATATTTCCGTTTTTCAACTTTTCTATAAGGGGTTTATTGTGGGTACGGGTATCATATTGCAGTTCCTTTTTTTTGCCTGGTGATTCGATAATTTTGCCATCATCTTGAATAATCACAATTTCTCGCTTCTTCATCTCTTTTGAATGTTGAATAGCACGAAAAGCATTGATTTCCGCCGAATAGGCAGTCTCGCCGAAGCCAATTCCAACGGCAACGGTTGTATCAGCTTCAAACGCCAATTTTTGGATGGTATCTTCGAGCGTAATGATTTCTCGTTCAATTGCGCCGCGAGAACTAAAAATCATGTACCTCCCATTCCCTTTATCTGAAAAGGAACCATTTATTTTTTCTCCAAGTTGAATCAACATTTCTTTTAGCCGAAGTTCCAAGTACTGTAAATGATAAGGAGTTTTCATTTCCTCTGCCACTTTGTCAAAGTATTCGACTTCAATGATCTCCACTCCGATTTGTGTATCCTTAAAGTAGGAAGTCTTTACTTTTTCAGAAAGAATTCGAAGCGTTTGCCGCACTTCCATCTTACTCATCGACATACGGTAGGCTGGAATGCCATACTCCCTTAAAGCTTCACACACGGACGGAAAACAAGAAAAAGCACCTTCTGTCTTTCCCGTATTCCATAAATCTAAGTGAAAATGTATCAATTCATCCGTATCAACCTCTGTCTCAAACACTTTCGTATAAATCTTTTTGGTTTTTATATTCAACTGTGACAAAGCTTCTTCGCTAATATTATTTGAGGACATAGTATCGATACTTAGATGCTCAATGATTTTCCCTTGTTCGTAGATTAACTCTAAAAAGGATTTATAAAAACCTGATTCCGTAGCAGGAACATGAACCATTATTTTATCAGTACCTAGTGTTTTTCCCGCAATTTCATAGGGAAGTGGACCAGAAAAGAGCCATGCATGTACGTGAGAATTATATTCTTTTACAATACTCCCTACCTCTTCTGTCTTTACATAGGGCAAAGAGATGAACTCCAACTCATGTTTATATTCTTCTGCCAAGATTAATATTTGTTCAATAGAAGTTTTTAGACCGACTAGTCCGATTTTATACATCCAGTAATCGACTTCCTTTATCATCTATATATTTAATTGTTCCTTGTACAATATCCTGGTTTAACGTAAGTCATATTATCAGAATGCTAATTCTTCTGCTGTCTAACTTTTGCTCAATTTGTATTAGGGACTATTTATTTAGTTTGATTTGTTACTTTTGATCATAACAGCAGCAAAAAGAAAAGAATGATAGAAATGATATATAAAGCTGTATACACCTCAACATCAACCCTTTAGTACCATTTTATCATGCGGCATGAAGGAAAAACACATTGTATACCTTATTCAAATGATACATAACCACTTTTCCACCTAATTTGAATTTCATCACATATCATCCATTTTTATGATAAAACGATACTGATTGAAAATTTTTAGGTGAAATACTTATTTTTGGAAAACTCATGTTGTAAACTATCGGGGGGGGGGATTGTGTTTGAGAAACCTTTGTCTTTTGAAAATAACGAAGAGGGGTTTTGTAGATTACTAAACTGGATCAAGGAGCTAAAACACATGAATAGACACAACGATAGTCGGAATGGAACCTTCCGGTCATTATTGGGTGAACCTTTCAAAGTGGCAATTCAAACAAAAGATTGATGTAGTCACGGTCAATCCTCACCATGCAAAAGAAACAAAGAAAATCGTGATAATACGCAATCCAAAAGTAATAAAAAAATATGCCCTTGTCATCCCTGATGTAGTGAAGAATGGCTACTATACCTTCGTTCGTTCCATTTCAGAATCATTAGAAAAAACTTCGTGTCCTTATAGCTTACCGAGATGTGATCGTTAAGTGTCTTGTAAGATCCCTCAACCAAATTAATCGCTGGGTGGATGTTGTTTTCCCGAGCTCCGGCAAGTGTTTAAAGACGTTTCATGTAAAGGGGCAATCACAATCCTACCACTCTTTCCTACCCCAGCTGAATTATGTTCCCTACAGCCTCAAGATATCGTAACCTGGTGGAAAGTATGTATGAAGCGACATTCCCGTTCCCTGCTTGCATTGGCCAAGCGTTCAATTGGTACGAAACAAGCCCATGATGCGTATAAACTTCACTTGGGACAGTTATTAGGGAAAAATGATGATCACGCTTCATCCAAACTCGAAAGAGTAACGTAAGATGTCACAAACGTTTAGGTGCTGATCCATTCGTTAAGCAAACTTGCCATTAAAGGAATCAGCGAAATTTCACTGGCGGGCACCTTAGGAGAAGCTGGAGATCTGGGTGGGTTCGGTCACGGAATGCGCTCCTTCGTCATGCAGGATTGCATCTCGCTGAGGCAAGCTCTGGCACCAGAACCTTCCTTTCAACTAATTTTGGGTACCTTTTTCGATAAAAAACCACGTAACATTACAAGTATTACGTGGTTTGCAAACTATAATATATTAAATTTTCACTGATTGTTCTTCTTGATAGATAATTTCACCATCAATAATAGTTGTTTCTACTTTTAAATCTTTAATTTGGTTTGGGCTGACACTTAAAATGCTGTCATTTAATATAACTAAATCCGCCAACTTTCCGACCTCTATGCTTCCTTTTATCTCTTCTTCAAAACTCGCATAAGCGCCATTCCAGGTGTATAGTTTAATAGCTTCCATTACGTTTATAGATTGATTAGCACCAAACTCCATTCCAGACTGGCTTTTTCTATTGACAGCAACATGAATTCCTAATAAAGGATTATAGTCTGTAACTGGCGCATCCGATCCACCTGCTGCCATGATGCCACGATCAATAAAATCACGAACAGCATACATGTGATTAACACGATCACCATAGTGTTGGACATATATCTCTCCGAATTCATATGGAAATGGAGGATTTGGAATAGGAACCATCTCGAGTTTTTTCATTCTCTCTTGTAAATCTGGTGAAGAAATTCCTGCGTGCTCAATCCGATGACGATGGTTTTTTCTTGGTGATTCCTCCAACGCCTTTTCCACACAATTCAAATACATTTCAATGGCTTTATCACCTTGTGCATGTACAGTGATTTGATAGCCTTTTTTATGTGCTTCACCTAAAACCCGATAGATTTCTTCCTCACTATAATAAAGAATGCCATAATTGTTAGAGTCACTGGAGTACGACTCACGAGTTGCAATTGTAGGCCCGGTGCTACTTCCATCTGTAAACAATTTAACTGGTCCAACTTTGAATCTCTCATCTCCGGTACCAGTTACAACACCAGCTTCGACCATTTTATTAACAAATTCATGGGAGTTATTCACCTGACATATCATTGCATATATTCGGACACGAATATCCTTACTCTTCACAGCTTGTTGCAGTAAACGGTAACTCTCAGGACCATTTCCACCTGCCTCATGTATACTTGTTATCCCCGCTGCAACGAAATGATCTGATGCAATTTTCACAGCCTTCATCAGTTCACTTTCTGTATAACTTGCAAACTCGTTCATACTCATATTTACTGCTTCAATTAATTTTCCTGTAAGCCTTCCTGCCTTATTCTTTTCAATAATTCCCCCATTAGGATCCGGGGTGTTCTCGTTAATTTGCGCAATTTCTAATGCTTTGCTGTTCACCACGCTTATATGGCTGCAAGTACGTGATACAATAATGGGGTGTTCATCTGAAATTTCATCTAGCTCAGCGATTGTTGGATAACGCTTTTCTTTCACACCGGTTTCATTAAAGCCCCAAGCACGTATCCATTCACCTTTAGGAGTTACTAAGGCTTTCTTTTTCAGGTCATCTAACAAAGCCTCGATAGAATCGATATGTTCAGCTTTACAACTTACCGCCAACTGATTCACCCCATAAAAAATGAGGTGAATATGAGAATCAATGAATCCAGGAAGAAGCGTTTTTCCTTTCAAGTCAATTACATCCGTTTTTTCTCCTATAAAACTCTTAACCTCCTGATTTGAACCAACAACTGCGATACGATTATCTTTTATTGCTACAGCTTCGACTACTGTATTCTTTTGGTCTACTGTAATAACTTCTCCATTTATCAATACAACATCAGCTTTCATAAACTCATCCCTTTCGAAATTACTCTTTTAGAGTGATCAATTCAGTATTTAGCATTCATCTGCTTAAAATTTGCCCACTCCCCATTTCACATTATTTCAGATTGATCTCATGGTTCATTTTATAATTCTTTTTCAAAAATACTGGACACTCCCATTCACAGACAAGGTCCTTAGCCAAGGAAACGACCCAGCCCTTTGTAATATGATACTTTTCTCCATCAACAGTAATAAACACTTCACCGTCTGTCACATAGAAAACTTCCTGTTCTTCTAAATGCCACATTCCTTTATTCGGTTCGCCCGTCCATGGTTCCCACGTGTCAACACCTAGTTGTTGTGCTTCTTCTGCTGTAAGTTTTTTCGCAAAAAACAAGATGATCCTCTCTCTTTCTTTAGGTAATTTTGATGGAATAGGTTTTATATACTTACTGTCTTAACATTTGTATCTTTTAAACGTTTGAACTCTTTTTTCATAAAGTATATGGCAATGAGAAGGCCTGGAATTTCTGCGGCAGGACCTGCGTACCATATACCTTCTACACCCCAGAATTTCGGGAAAATAAATAGAAACGGGAACATGAACAACAGCATTTTGCTAACACTAATAAACGTTGCGGACCAGTTTCTCTCTTGTGCTTCGAAATAACCGGAGATAAGCAAGCTGACTGCATTAAGCGTAAATAAAGAATTGAATACAACTGTCGTCCAAATGCCCAGTTTCTGCAATTCAGGATTACCAACGGAAAAAAATGACACAATTGGATCTGCAAAAATGATTAGTATGGCTGTCACAATCACAAAGAAGGCAACCGTAAAAATGAGTCCTATCTTAATTGCTTGTTTAACACGATCAAGGTTGCCCGCACCGTAATTATAACTAATGATCGGTTGAAGTCCTGTCATCCCACCGAGCGCTGCTAAGGCGAGCATATTTGTAATGTAACCGTTTTGAATCGTGAAAGCGGCAACGTGCAGCCCACCACCGTACCTTTGCAGCATGTTGTTGAAGAAAATAATGGCAATGAACATCATGAACAGACTCGAGAAAGATGCAAAGCCCGTCCAAGCCACTTCACCGATCGTCTTGAGATTAATCATCATATCTTTCATTTTTGGCTTAAGTTTTGTTTTACCAAACCAGAAATAAAAGATCAGGAAAACAGGGATCGATTGCGAAATCGTATTGGCCCATGAGGAACCCATCATTCCCATGTCATACTTCGTTACCATAATCCATTCTGTAATCCCACCAACAACTGCTGCGACTAACCAACTGTTCATTGATAATACAGGTTTTTCATCGATATTCGTTAAAACACTTAATACAACGGCCAATATCGTTAATGGCAATGAAATCCATAGCAGTCGGCTATATTGCACCGCATATGGAAGCGCTTCATCACTTGCTCCGAATAAGGTCATAATTTGATTTTCAAAGACCACTCCAATTACAGCTAGCAAAGTGGAGAAGAAAAGAGTAAACCATAAGGTTTGTCCCATAATCCCTCTAGCTTCTTCGACTTTCCCTTTTCCAAGGCGAAGTGAAATGACCGCTCCGGCTCCCACACCCAAAAGTACGCCAAGCATACGGGTAATAACCATGACCGTAAATCCAATTCCAATCCCTTCGACTTCCAGCTCCTGAAATCCACTGACGAAATAGCCATCGACAACCGCTGCAACTCCTAGAATTGCGTTAGCCATAATTCCTGCCAAAGCAAATCGTAAATATAGTAACGGAATACTTTTGGTTCCCAGCACTGAATCATGCGCTGGCTTATTCATTACTTCTACTTGCTCTTTCTTCGATGACGGACGGTTGTCTGCTATTTTCATGAGCATGTCCCCCTATAAATAATAGATGTAGTAAGTTAAGCTCAATTAATTCGCATACCAACCTACAGGCTTGGCATGCTGGTGTATATTGATTTGCTTCGTTTCCATAAAGTGCTCCAGCCCAACAGCACCTAACGCTCTGCCGATTCCACTTTGCTTATATCCTCCCCAAGGACTTTCAACATAAGCGAGATGATAACTATTAATCCAAGTAATTCCCGCACGCAATTTACTAATGACACGTTTTGCTCGATCCATATCTTCAGTAAATACAGCACCAGCTAATCCATAAATGGAATCATTCGCATTTTGGATGGCATCTTCCTCGTCTTTAAATTTCTGTACAACAAGGACTGGACCAAAAATCTCTTCCTTAACAATACGCATATTCGCATTTACATCAGTAAAGATCGTCGGCGCAATAAAAAATCCTCGATCAAGTCCATTTTCTGTTAAGCGCTTACCACCACAAACTAATTTTGCACCCTCTTCGATTCCGCTCTTGATGTAATGTAAAACTTCATTCATATGAGGCTCGTTTGTGAGGGCTCCCATTTCAATGTTTTCGCTTTCTCCGTTGCCAACTACAATTTTGCTTGCACGCTCGGCTAATCTTTCAACAAACTTATCGTAAATGGTCTCTTGTACAAGCAAACGAGATGCAGCTGAACAAACTTGCCCAGCATTGTGGAAAATACCAAACATCGCATTCTCGACTGCAGTTTCAAAATCCACATCGTCGAACACAATAAGTGGAGATTTACCACCTAGCTCAAGTGTAATTTTTTTCATATTTCCCGCAGCTGCGCGCATAATGCTTTGGCCTGTTTTTGTTCCGCCTGTAAAGGCAATCTTGTCAACATCATGGCTCTCGGCAAGCTCATTCCCAACTGTTGATCCAGGTCCCAATACCAAGTTTGCCACTCCGGCCGGAAGTCCAACCTCTTCGATAATTTCAAATAATTTGAAAACGCTTACAGGAGTGACCTCAGCAGGCTTAAGTACAATTGTATTCCCTGCGGCGAGTGCAGGAGCAATTTGCCAAACAGCTAACATTAGCGGGAAGTTCCAAGGTACAATAAGTCCACAAACACCAATCGGTTCATGAATAATAATTGTATCTGAAGAATCAGCACGAGTGTAAGATTCCTTTTTCATGCCTTTGATCAAGTCAGCATAATAACGGAAACATTGAATCGATACCGGAATATCCACCAGGGTGGTTGCACGAATAACTTTACCGTTATTTGCAGTTTCCAAACGTGCAATTTCAGCTGTCTTCTCCTCAAGACGGTCTGCAATCTTATAGAAATAGTCAGCTCTTTCATCAACTGATAAATTCGACCAGATCCCGCTGTCAAACGCTTTACGAGCCGACTTGATTGCTATCTTCGCATCGTCTGCTGATCCATCTGCAGACGTTGCAATCACCTCTCCGTTTGCAGGATTGATAATGTTTCGTCTATCACCGGATAATGCTTCTACCCAATTCCCGTCAATGAACATGTTTATTTTCATAAACAACTCTCCTTTAAGCAATAATATCCACCAGTTTAAAACCAATATGTGCTAGATTTACCAGCATGGTTTTCTGATTATAGAATGGGAATGATTTGAGGCGTTCCTTTTCAAATCGATATCCACCTGCACTCCCCGTAACGATCCATTGTGCCAATAACTTGCCAAACAATGTCGAGAGAGAAGCGCCATGGCCCGTATAACCCGTTGCGAAATATGCGCCTTCTTTGGATTTGCCGATAACAGGGAATGTATCAATTGTAACCCCGATAAATCCACCCCAACTGAAATCAATCTTGCTTCCTGCTAGTTTTGGCATAATTTTAACCATGGCATCGTAAACACTTTGATAAACGGCATCGCCTAAGTTTGGACGAATATCGCCACCGCCGAATACGATCCGATTATCTGGTGTACGTCGGAAATAGTAAAGGAAATTGCTTGTATCAAAAACCATGCGATCTTTAGGAATGACGGTATTCACCAGTGATTCTGGAAGCTGTTCAGTAGCAATAATACGTGCCGAAATTGGCAGTACGCCTTTGTTCAGTTCATTCAGGATTTTTCCGGAGTAACCATCTGTAGCGACAATAATGTCTTTCGCTGTAACAGCTCCTTTTTCTGTTACAACTTTCACTCTGTTTTGACCGTACTCAATAGATAGTGCTTTCGAATGCTCAAAGATTTTTGCACCGATCGATTTAGCTGCTTCTCCCAAACCAATTGCATAATTCAGTGGCTGGAACGAGTAACTCGAGTTGTCGACTAAGCAGCCATAATAAAGTGGGGAATCGATCTCTTGATACAACTGACTTCGATCAAGCACGCTTGAATCGTACCCAAAATTTTTGTTTAAGAATTCACTTTCATGTTTCAATTCTTCAAAATGCTTGGCTTTGTAAGCCGCCACAATGTGACCTGTCTTTCTAAAGTCACAGTTGATCTGATGCTCGTCAATGATTTTTTTAACCAGTTCAACGCTAAACAAGGAGAGATCGTTAAGCTGTCTTGCCTCGTCGGCACCATACTTTTTGGCAAGCTCCTTCATCGTCGGCTTATAGCCTGGCAATACCATCCCGCCGTTACGGCCGCTGGCACCATATCCGATCGTTTCTTGCTCAAGGACAATGACACTCTTCCCTAATTTTTGCAAATGATAAGCAGAAGAAAGACCTGTGAAACCTGCGCCAATAATAACAACATCCGCCTCTTCATTTCCTTCAAGAAACTTTCCTTTTTCGTAGCTGTTTGCAGTCACTGCCCACAGTGATAGCGTATCCATTCGATCCATCTTATCCATGCTTGTTATTCTCCTTATGTGACATGTATGCTATAATACAGTCAAAATTTATTCACAATATTCACACTTATTGAGTCCATCATATGACTTGGAGTTTCCTCCAAGTCAATAGCCATTTAGGAGTTTTTAGAATTCATTTTCATAAAAAAGTGGTGTAACTCCACTTTCTTCATTGGGGGGCATCTATGAAAATTGGTACATTTGCAAAGCTTTTTCATGTTACCACCGATACCGTTCGTTATTACATTGAACTGGGATTATTAATACCAGACAAAAAAAACACCCAGTATCAAATGAACCAATTGTGTCTCGACGACATGGCTTTTATTACTGAGCTGAAAAAATTTCATTTTTCACTGATAGAAATTCAACAAATTTTATCGTATCAGCGTGTCACAAACTTCTCGGACCATGAGGATATCGACTACTACAACAACTTTCTCATTGATAAAAAGAACCATCTGATTAAGAAAAAAGAAGACATATCAAAAACTATCAAATTGATTGAAAAAGCGGTTCAAACTAACTCGCCTTCATCCAAAGAAGAGAATTTTACAGGGGTCCCACTTTCCTTTGTAAATTTGCTCTATTGTCCGAAGTGCCAAATTCCACTTGAAATGAAAGATGTGACGATTAAAAAAGTTTACATTCAAACGGGAAGTTTAACTTGTACCTGTGGATACGAGGCAGCTATCGAGGAAGGTATTATCATTACCGGGAACTTGTACGAGACATCTCCTTATCCATCTTATTTTTACGATAAAGAAACGATTAAAGAGATCAATCCCAATATGATTAACTTATTTGAAAAAAGTAATTTTTGGTTTCAAAAAGTTCTACACAATGTAGATTTGAAAAACAAGTTAATCGTGGAAACAAACGTTGACGCTTTTGTGTCACTACCCAAATATATCGATGTTCTTGAAACGAGCGCATCCTATGTATTCAGTGGCTATTCGCTTGCGATGCTCAAGAAGGTTAGAAAAAGAATTGAGCGTATGAATCCGAAGCCAAATGTCCTTTATATTTTGAATTCTGATTTAAATCTGCCATTGAAACCGCTTAGTATCGATGTTTTTGTGGATAGTTTTACAGCAAATGATTTTTCACTGCTCAATCCGCAGTTCCCAATTCATGTTCTAAAAAACTATTTCCATAGCAGTTCAACAATTGTCGGCGGGTACTCCTATTATGATAGCTCGGGTAAATCCTTGAAAAATATTTCAGCCTTATATCCAAATTCCCACGAGCATATTTTATATCCAAAATACTTAGAAGAAAATTTATCAGGCAACGGATTTCAAATCACGCAAAGTGAAAATATCGGTTACTGTACAGACCCAGGACCTTTTTTTGATTATCATGTAATAGATGAAAAATTCCACATGCAAATGTATTTGGCCAGTATGAAAAAATAGCACACAAAGAGGCTGGCCGAAAAGTAGGCTAGTTGACGGATAAGACAGCTCCCTTGTAGCAAAAAAAGTTCTGGTGCGAAAACTTCGAGATAATTACAAGTAATCTCTAAATTTTGGACATACTGATACTATTACTCTAATAAGGTGCTTCAGAATGGAAAAGCGAAATTTATTCAAGTGGAAACATTATCATCATGATATTTTTTTGCAAACAGTAAGATGGAAACTTTAGCTTTCGTGATTAGGTAGAAATGTTGAAAGAACGGGGCTTATCTGTTGCTCATACAACGATTATGCGTTAGGTTCATCAGTATAGTCTTGGATTAGACAAACGAATCCGTCGTCATCTCAAGCAAACCAATGACTCTTGGAGAGTCGATGAAACATAAATCAAAGTGTACCTGTACGATTCGAATGGAAATACCATCGATTTTCACCTAAGCAAAACAAGAAACCACAAGGCTGCAAAGCAATTCTTTGCAGTCTTTTCATATTTTTTGCCTCGTTTCGTGACAGTCAATAAAAATCCAGCTTATCCTATTGTAGTTGAAGAATTGAGAAAAAAAAGATGCCATTAGGCATCCAAATAAGACAAGTGAAATATCTCATGAAAAAGCAGGTTCATTCGATGTAAGGATAATGAATTACGCTTAGGAATTTCAATTACCTCCAGATTGTTACCCATCTTTTTTAAGTACATAAATGAACTTTTCAATACTCCTTAGATTATGTGTTCTGTTATAAATATAATAGCACGATTACTTACAAGGTCTTAGCCGGTTCATTTCAACAGATTCTAGTCATTACCATATTTTTTTTACGTACCAAGAACGTCGAGGTGTTACTTCTTTAACATATAAATTTTACGAGGTCTTCCCCGAGGTGATTGAAGTTCTTCTCCTTTGTACTCCACTAAATCACTTTCACTCAAACTACTCATAATTCTCTGGGCATTTCGAACGGTCATGGATAAATGAGAAGCTAAGTCTGAGGAAGTGAAGCCGTCCCAGCCCATACGATCAACCAATGCTTCTATCTTTTTATACGTTTTTACACTAATGTTAGCCTGATTCAATTTATCTAGCAGTTCTTTATCATTAGAACGGAAGGTATAGGCCAATTGTTCTTCTTGACCTACGGATTCAATCATTACACCATCTTCTTGGATAACGACAATACCGGAACTGTCTTGCTTCTTCGAATGACGGATCGCCTTGCGGGCATTGATTTCTGCCGATGCAGCCGTCTCACCAAAACCAATACCAACTGCAACCGGGACATCCATTTCAAGGGCCAGTTGTTGAACTGTACTTTGCAAGCTGCCAATTTCCCGTTCAATTGCCTTTCGTGAACTAAATATTTGATAGCGGCCGTTTCCATTTTCGATGAGGGAGCCATCTAATTTTTCGCAAAATGTAAGTAATGTTTGTTTAATCTTAAGCTCCACATGCTGCAGATGGTAACGAATATTAACCTCGTCAACAAATTGATCGAACTGATCAATTTCAATGATTTCTACACCAATCTGGCTATCCTTGAAATAAGTACTTTTTGCTTTTTCAATCAAAATCTTGACCGCTTGCCGAATTTCCATCTTTGTCATATTTATTTTGTAGACAGCAACATTTTCTTTCTTCAATGCCTCATATACAGATTGTAAAACGGTAAGGACACCATTTACCTCCCCTTTCCTCCACAACTGAAGATGAAATTGAACAATTTCTTGATAATCATATTGTTCATCAAATGTTTTAACATAAATATGTTCGGTGGAAATCCCTAGCTCTTGCAGCGACTCATGCAAAAAAAAGTCTTCTAATCGAATCATATCGATGGATAACTTATCGAAAAAATGTTTTTGATCTGCAGACATTTGTAATAAACATCTATATAAACTAGATCCTACAGGAGGACAATATGTAAAATTGGCCTCTGAATCCAACATTCCTTTTGCTATTCTATAAGGAACTGGTCCAGAGAAAAACCAACCATTTACTGTACTTTGGTGATTTTTTATAATGTCCGTTACCTCACGTGCATCTTCATATGGAAAATCAATAAAATCTATTTCATGTTCAAATTCATTAGTAACATCCCGAATTTTCTTTATAGATGAAAGTGGACCTACAACCCCAATTTTATACAAGTTTATTTCACCCCTACATAATACTATTAGTTTTATTATATCAAAATAACCAACCCTAACATGGAATAAAAAATGAGATCCAAATATAAAAGCATGTAAAGCACCGTTTGACATAAATAAACGGTGCTGCTTAATATGGTTTCTTATCTTTCGTGAGTTCAAGAGTGGCAGGACTTATTGATTCAAAGGTTTCGAATCCTATTGTTCATTTAACAATAATTACCAGAAAATATTTTCCCTTTTTTCTGAAAATTTTATTGAAATAGATTATTCTTAATTATATAATACATTTAACGAAAATAGCGTTAAATATTCGTTAAATAAAAATCAGTATATTGGAAGGAATTAATGAAGTTCACAAAGGATGAAAGACGGTAATTTGAGTTTAAGGCATGTTTAGAGAAAAAGTTTATAAATGGAATGGTGCAAAACGCACAAACTACAAATGGAAGAAGGTTTAGGAGGAGAATGTAATGGAACAAAAAGTAATGAAAGATACAACTAATCTTCAAAATCATAAAACGGGTGGCTTTTTCAATCGAGTAGAGCGAATAGGAAATAAGATCCCCCACCCCTTTATCTTATTTATTTATATGATTGCCTTTTTATTTGTTGTAACCGCTCTCTTATCAGTCTTCCATGTTTCGGCATCGGACCCGATAAGTGGAGAGAAAGTGGAAGTTCAAAACCTCTTAAGCCGTGAAGGCATCCAATGGATTTTGCCGAATATGATTAAAAACTTTTCCGGCTTTTTACCACTGGGATCTATTTTAGCTCTTATGCTAGGAGTAGGATTAGCGGAAAAAGTTGGATTGTTAGAAGTTTTGATTCGGAAAATGTCGTTAAAAGTCTCAGGGAAATACGCTAGTTATTTAGTTGTATTTGTTGCCTTTTTTAGTCATGTTTCTTCTGATGCTGCGCTTGTTATTATGCCTCCCCTTGGCGCTTTAATTTTCCTTGCTGTGGGACGTCACCCTGTTGCTGGGTTGCTCGCTGCCATCGCTGGGGTTGGTTCAGGTTTCACTGCCAACTTATTAATTGTCACAACTGATGTCTTGCTTTCAGGAATTAGTTCGGAAGTAGCGAAAGGCATGAATGCAAATTTGACTGTTAATGTTACTGATAACTGGTTCTTTATGGCGACTTCCGTTCTCGTACTAACGGTAGTTATATCCTTGATTACAGATAAATTCGTCGAGCCGCGCTTAGGAAAGTATGAAGGTGGCGGCCAGCATAAAAAATTGGAGCAATTAACGAAGCAACAAAACAAAGCACTCCTGGCTACAGGAATTTCAGCATTGATTTTTATAGCTGTTATGGCCGTTTTAGTCGTTCCAGAAGGAGCTCTATTGCGAAATCCAGAAACTGGAGCCATTCTCCCCTCTCCATTCATGTCTGGAATTGTCGCAATCATCTTACTCTTCTTTTTTACAGTTTCCATTACTTATGGAGTTAAGGTGGGAGCGATCAAGAAACAAAATGACATTCCGGAATTATTGGTGGACCCAATTAAAGGAATGGCCGGATTTATTATTATGGTTTTCCCGCTTTCCCAGTTTGTCGCTTGCTTTAACTGGAGTAATATGGGTAAATTTTTAGCTTTATCCATCACAGATCTCTTGGAACAGCTAAACATAGAAGGTGCACCTGTCCTAATTGGGCTAATGTTCTTATCTGGACTTCTTTCCATGTTCATTGCTAGCGGATCTGCAATATGGTCTATATTGGCACCCGTTTTTGTCCCAATGTTCATGGTATTAGGCTATCATCCTGCCTTCGCCCAAATGTTGTTCAGGGTAGCAGATTCATCTGTACTGCCATTGGCACCTGTATCTCCATTTGTCCCACTATTCTTAAGTTTCTTACAAGAGTATCGAAAAGATGCAAAACTAGGAACTTATTATTCTCTTATTTTGCCTTATCCGATTATCATCTTCATCATTTGGACGCTATTGGTAGTCGTTTGGTATTTCCTTGGCCTCCCAATTGGTCCCGGAGTATATCCGAAATTACCGTAATTTGAAAAAATCTCAAGCGCCCCGCATGCCCCTTATCCGACTTGAGGGGCTGGGATGCTTGGTCCGAACACAAAAAAACACGCTCAAACAACACTAGGAGTGAAACGAAATGGATATTATTTCTTTAAGACGTGATCTTCATCAACACCCAGAAGTTGGGTTTACCGAATTTCGAACTGCTTCAAAGGTAGTAGAAGCACTAACTTCTCTGAAATATAACGTGATATTTGGAAAAGACGCATTAGATGGTGATTCTCGCCGTGGAGTCCCCCCTAGAGAAGTATTAGAGGAAACATTTAATAGAGCATTACAAGATGGCGCCAATCCAGAAATCCTCCAAGAAATGGAGGGCGGATATACTGCCGTCATAGGTATATTAAAAGGTAAAACTGATGGCCCAACCGTCGCTTTCCGCTTTGATATGGATGCATTGCCTGTTACGGAAAGCAATGATTCTGACCACTTCCCACAAACAAACGGTTTTCGTTCCAAATATGAAGGGAATATGCATGCCTGTGCACACGATGGCCATACGGCAATTGGCTTAGGGCTTGCTGAAAAATTAGCCGACCAGGATTTTGCAGGAACGGTTAAGCTTATTTTTCAACCAGCTGAAGAAGGCGTACGCGGTGCCTATTCAATTGTACAAAAAGGAATTTTGGATGATGTGGATCATATATATTGTCTGCACCTTGGCACAGATGCCCCTCTAGGAGAATTTCATGGTGGGTCTTCCGGCTTTTTAGCAAGTACGAAAATGGCTGCCCATTTTCATGGAGTATCTTCTCATGCAGGTGCATCTCCTGAAAAAGGAAAAAATGCTTTATTAGGAGCAGCCACCGCATTATTAAATATTCACGCTATTCCAAGATTCAGTTCAGGTTCTACCCGCGTGAATGTAGGTGTTCTTAATGGAGGAACAGCCGCTAATATTATTCCAGCGTATGCAAAAATGATCATTGAAACCCGATCTGTAACCGAAGAAGCAAATGCTGAAATGGAGAAACGTGTTCGAAATATCGTGGCTCACAGTGCAGGTATGCATGAGCTTAAACATGAAATTGAAATCATAGGTCAAGCAATTACGATTCAGTGTGATCAAGAGCTTGTAGAACTGGCCATGGAAGAAGCTCGAAACGTAGATGGTTTTTCAACAATCAAAGCATGCAGGGAATCCGGTTCTGCTGGCAGTGAAGATGCAAGTTTTATGATTCGAAGAGTACAGGATAATGGCGGTAAAGGAACATATATGATTATTGGGACTGATATTCCCGCTCCACATCACCACCCTAAATTTGATATTCAAGAAGAAGTTTTACCAAGGAGTGTAGAACTTTTGAATCTTATTGCAAGACGGCTTTTAAAATAATTTTCATATTTAACTCGAATGAAACAAAGGAAGGAAAGAGTGAAATGACATATGTAAATAGACTATCAGAAATCATTGAACAAAAAAAAGAAAAATTCATTGAAGTCAGTGACTGTATATGGAATTTTGCAGAAACACGTTTTGAAGAATATCAATCTGCTGAATTGCTATGCAGCACCTTAGAAAGCGAAGGATTTTCTGTTGAAAAAGGTGTTGGAAACATAGAAACGGCATTCATTGGCAGCTTCGGAACCGGTAAACCTGTTGTTGCAATCATGGGAGAATTTGATGCGTTGTCAGGTATGAGTCAAAAAAAAGCTACAGCTAAACAAGAGCCAATTGTACAAGGTGAAAATGGCCATGGATGTGGACACAATTTACTTGGTACGGGTTCTTTAGCTGCAGCTGTTGCAGTGAAGGATTATATGGAAGAGAATCATATAAATGGGACAGTTCGTTATTATGGATGTCCTGGAGAAGAAGGCGGATCGGGCAAAACCTTCATGGTCAGAGAAGGTTTGTTCGATGACGTTGATTTTGCATTTTGTTGGCATCCTCTGGATGTTAACGGCGTGATGTCGATGGATTCGCTTTCCAATTTCCAAGTGTATTATAAATTTAAAGGCAAAAGCTCTCATGCGGCAGCATCACCACATTTGGGACGGAGTGCTTTAGATGCTGTAGAACTTATGAATGTTGGCGTGAATTATTTAAGAGAGCATATTATCCAGGAAGCAAGAGTCCATTATGCGATAACGAATTCAGGTGGATTATCGCCTAATGTGGTCCAACAAGATGCAGAAGTTCTTTATTTATTACGCGCTCCAGAAGTTTCACAAGTTCAAGATATTTACTTGAGAGTTTGTAATATTGCTAGAGGGGCTGCCCTTATGACAGGAACTGAAGTAGAAATTGTTTTCGACAAGGCCTGTTCCAATGTTATCCAAAACACTGTGTTGGATTCCGTCATGTATAGGAATTTTCAAGAATTAGGTATTCCACAACACAATGATGAGGAAAAACAGCTTGCCAAAGAAGTCCGCGCTACCTTAACCGAACAAGAAAGGAACAGTACAATCAATCCATTTAAAGATAATCAAGATGATGCTCTGGCAAATTGGTTAGAACCCATTGAAGGCTTCCAAGCGCCATTAACAGGTTCCTCGGATGTGGGGGATGTTAGTTGGATTGTTCCTACTGCCCAATGCACAACAGCTTGTTTTGTTCTTGGTTCCCCTTTGCATAGCTGGCAGTGGGTTACACTCGGATCAACATCTATTGCCCATAAAGGAATGCTTCATGCTGGCAAGGTTATTGCGGCAACTGCAGTAGAAGTACTTCAAAATCCTGAATTAATTGAAAGGGCTAAAACAGAGCTAAAAGAACGATTACAAGGGAAAAGCTATATCTCCCCTATTCCGCAAGATGTAAAGCCTTTAGTTAAAAGATAGACTAGATTGGTGAGTTGCTGTTATCGTCAATTGTCCGTAGATATATGGTAATTTAGTTCATGGAAACTTATTATGTATAAAAAGGGGTTCGGAAAACATATCTTTCATCAAAAGATGTTCCCAAACCAACACCTTCAACTCCTCAAGTATGGTTTTTATCTATATGTTAGAACAAAGTTGATTGGAGAGAAAGGTGCGAGACTCCTGCGGGAAAAGCGCGTCTAGGGAGACCCCGCAGGCGCAAGCCGAGGAGGCTCGCGGACCGCCCGCGGAAAGCGAGTGCCTGGATCGGAAATCTACGTCCAAATTGTACAAGCCATAAAAAAACTGTTGTAAACTCGATTTCTTCGAATTTGTCTACAGTCTCAGGGATCTTCGATTGGAATGTCCCTTTTTCATTTTGGCTTTTATTAACTCCCGTAAATCTCTAAGTGTCATAAAATTAATGGTAAGAAAGCTTAAACCTTCATATTCAACAGATATCCTTCAATATCGTGCTTGCTTTTTAATATAACTATTAGCTTTTCAGGGTCACTCTTTTGAAGATCTGCAAATCTGGTTTTCATGTCTTTTTTGCGAGGAAAGTAGGTGGTCATGATAAATTTAATAAACTGCCAGTCTAATTTTTCATTGCAGCCTTTGCCCATATCAGGTCTTGTTTTACCTAGATAAGACAACCAACGTTTTATCACACGGTAAAGGCAAACACGGAGAGGAAGTTCTAAATAAATAATCGTATCGGCAAGCTCCGAACGTAAATTAAAAGAATTACTATAATTGCCTTCCATTATCCACTTGTCATGACTCAATACTTCCTTCTGAGCAGAAATGAAATCCTCTAAAGGAGTTTCCACCCAGCCAGGCCTCCAGTAGAAAGTATCCAAATGATGCACTTCGATATTCAAATTATCTCCAAGTCTTCTTGCAAAAGTAGATTTTCCAACACCCGCGGACACTCCGATAACCATGATACGTTCCATTGATTTACCAGCTTCCTCACTTTATTTATTGAAATAACCAGTAAGTCTACCACATATATATAACCTTTTTAACATCCCTCTTCCCCTTCCTCTTCCTCTACCCTTCCCTTTTAGTTCCATAAGAAAAGGCGACCCTTCTTGAATGAAGAATCGCATCAGTTATATAAAAGGAAGTATGGTTACTGCGTTGTCCTATCAATGAACAAGCCTGCCTTATTTTTTATCTCTATTAAATCAGTTGCCCTAAATGTTTCTTTGCCTCGTAATCAACAAGTTTTTCATCCTGCTTAATTCGTGCCAGATAATCCGGGTTGGCTATAAGCGGACGTCCAATCGCCGCAACGTCAATGATGCCATTTTCCAGTGCGGCTTCTGCAGTTTCAGGATCAAACCCGCCCACACCGACTATAATTCCATCCCAGTGGCTGCGTACCAATTCATGCATGGTCAATCCTCTTGCAATCGGTTTGGTAAATTCCATCGTGGATGGGTGAATCATTTTGACTCCTGTTTCATTGAACGCCTCTATAAATGTTTGGATCGCTGTTTCAGGGTCTTCCCACATGTAAGATGGCTGGTCAATTTTCAAAGCCGAGAAACGAATAAGGGTACGTTCCACTCCAACCGTATCAATAACTGCTTTTAGCACTTCCTTCATAAATGTCAGGCGCTGTTTTAAATCACCACCGTACCGATCGGTCCTCTTATTGGAAGTGTTAGAATTGAACTGGTCTATCAAGTAGCCGTGTGCACCATGAATTTCAACGCCGTCAAAGCCAGCATCCATTGCATTCTTCGCAGCTTGTTTATATTGGTTCACAACTTCTGCAATATCCGTCTCCGTCATTTCCTCAGGAATGTCAAAAGGTTTGCCGAATCGTGAAACCTTTCCTTCTGCAGCAATAGCTGACGGGGCCTGCGGAGGAAGTCCTCCTGCAATTTCATGGTGGCTTGCACGGCCCACATGCCAGATTTGCGCAATAATCGTTCCGCCTTCTGCGTGTACTGCTTCCGTTACTTTTTTCCACCCGTTGATTTGCTCTTGAGTATATATTCCGGGAACCCCAGGATTGCCCTTTGCTCTTGGTGAAATCACTACACCTTCAGTAATGATAAGCCCGATTCCATCTTGTGCCCGTTTTCGGTAATATTCTACGGTCAGATCATTCACAACACCGGTTTCGTTATCGGCAAACGACCGAGTCATAGGAGCCATTGCCGTTCTTGTTTTTAAGTTCCATGCTCCTATTGTTACAGGTTCAAACATTTTGGTTTTTATTGTATTCATTTGAATTCCTCCTTAACCGTCTTTACCTGGGCTAAATTTTAGTAACTATTACTGTGTAAGATTATCCGATAAGTGGTTTATTTTCAAATAATTTACTCTGTTTTTATAACTTTTGATAAAATATGGTAATAAAGACCAATGAAAACGTTATTGTTTTTTCCAAACAAAAAAGCCAAACAGAGAATATATTTCCCCTGCTGGCTAATTTATTTTTCTTCATTAATATCTTATTAGTCTCGTGCTGTTCTAATAAAAAACGACACGATCAAACCAATGATTGCAAGGACAAGACCGAAAATGAAGGCATCTTGAACGCCTGCAGTCAATGAACCGCTTATGGCAGATGGATCGAACGGATCTTCTGCATTTGCCATATAATTTTTTTGTGATGCTGACATGATTGTAATGGCAACGGTTGTACCGATGGCCCCTGATACTTGTTGCAATGTATTCATTAGAGCCGTTCCATCCGGATAAAGATTTTTCGGCAGTTGATTCAGCCCATTTGTCTGGGCCGGCATCATGACCATCGAAACACCAATCATAAGGAGAGAATGCATGACGATTACCATAATAATCGTAGTTTCAGTCGTTACGTTCGTCAAAGTCCATAACATGATAATCATAATAATGAAGCCTGGGATCACTAACCCTCTTGGCCCGAACTTATCAAAAATGCGCCCCGTAACCGGAGACATGATACCATTAAGCACTCCACCCGGTAAAAGTACCAGCCCAGCTGAAAACGCAGCTAATGTAAGCCCGGTTTGCAGGTATAGCGGTAAGAGAATCATGGATGACATGATGATCATGAAGGTGATGAAGACGGTTATTAACCCTAACGTGAACATCGGGTATTTAAAAACGCGCAAGTCAATCATCGGTTTATCCATGTTGAATTGTCTTACAGCAAACAGGAATAGCGCTATAAGTCCGACAATGATCGAGGATAGAACTATCGCATTGCTCCACCCTTGCTCTCCAACAATACTAAAACCATAAACAATTCCCCCAAAACCAATGGTCGATAAAATGATGGAAGGTACATCGATTTTAGATTTGGTGATTGTTGAAACGTTTTGCATATACTTGAGACCGAATAGTAAAGCGATCACAAAGAACGGCAAAGACACCCAGAAAATGTAATTCCATTTTAGATTTTCAATAATTAAACCTGATACTGTCGGCCCGATGGCTGGGGCAAACATGATCACCAGCCCCATCAATCCCATCGTCGCTCCCCTTTTATGAATAGGGAAAATCAATAAAATCGTATTGAACATGAGAGGCAATAAAAGACCCGTTCCGATTGCCTGGATGACACGGGCTAGCATCAAGATGCCGAACCCAGGTGCAATTGCTGCAATGAGCGTCCCAATGATGGAGAACACCATGGAGGCAATGAATAATTGACGAGTGTTGAACCACTGGATCAAGAGTCCCGAAACGGGAACCAATATCCCCAATGTTAATAGGTAACCCGTTGTCAGCCATTGCACGGTGGAAGGACTGACATTGAATTCTTGTATTAGATCCCCCAGCGCCATGTTTAATGCCGTCTCGCTGAATAACCCAATGAAGCCTGCAATTAAAAATGCAATTAAAATGGGGGTCGTTCTAATGACTGGGTTTTGTTGCTGTGTTGCATCTGTAGACATAAAATAATTCCTCCAATCACTAACTGTTCGACCTAAGCTTAAGATAATTTTTTCTATGACTTATTTATTTATCAGCAATAATGGTATCTGTTCCGCAATGGCTTGGAGAGGTTCACCGTTTTTCGCCGTTAAAGATAAAAGGATACCGCCTTCAATTAAAGCATTAATTACGATACTCAATTCTTTTGCCCGTTTCTCACTGAATTCCGCCTCGAGTAATTTCTTCACATATATGGATTGCCAATCTTCTATCGCTTCTTGACAAGCCGTTCTTATCTGCTCACTCGTCGTATATGTTTCCGCCGCAATCGTCCCGATTGGCAGTCCTAATAGATTTTCACTATCACCAAAAACCTCGGATAAATGAAAAATATGAGCCTGAATGGCTTTGATAGGGTCTTCGATTTCATCAAATCCTCGTTTAATTTCATCTATCACGAATTCTTTTGTATGAATAATCGCCTCGATCGCCAATTCTTCTTTGCCTTTCGGAAAATAATGATACAGCGAGCCTTTTGGGATACCACTTTCCTCAATAATGTCCTTAAGCCCTACACCGTAATATCCACGTATACGAAAAAGTCGGGAAGCAGCTTCAATTAGAATGTCTTTCGAGTTTCGTTTTTCTGCCATAGCTGGATCACTCCTTAAAATTATATCAACCGGTCTATTAGAGACTATACTTGTATATCATTGGTTTGTCAAAAATGACAGCCTATGAATGGAATATGCTATTGAACTCATTGAAAACAAAAAGAACACCTCATAATGGTGTTCTCTGCAAGTTTTTAAAAAAATCAATACCTTTTATATAGAATCTGGTATTATTTTCAAACGCTTCCATTATTAATCCATTACACAGGCCTACCTTCATTATCTTCAAGGATTCTTGTCATGATTTTTGAAATCAAGAATAGCAATTACAAACATGCCAAAGCTTAGCATCAGGGAAATAACTTCGAAAGTACCCATTCATACATCGCCTCCTTATATCAGCTTTTCCTGATCAGAGATTGTCCTATACAAGAAAAAATGAAAGGGTGGCTTTTAAACAAAAAAAGGCAAACCCAATCAGGGTCTGCCCTCTACTCCATTCATATCATTGATCGTTGAATCTTTCTGTTCAAATGACCGATTACTGTCAATAACCCAGCTTTTTTTCCACAACGTTCATTAGGGGTTTACCGTCAGAAAAAAGCTTTAAATTTTTCAGGAATAATTCCATCACACGCTCAAGGTGTTTGGAAGAGTTGTAAGCATTATGTGGGGAAACCATGACATTTTCAAGCTGCCAGAAAGGGTGATCCTCAGGTAAAGGCTCTACTTCAAACACATCGAGCGCCGCCCCAGCTATGTGCCCGTTGCTCAAGGATTCAATTAAATCCTCATCCACAATCGTATTGCCTCGGCCGACATTAATTAAATAGCTGCCTTGTTTCATTTTATTTAATCGTTCTTCATTTAAAAAATATGATGTCTCTTTCGTAAACGGGAGCGCCAAGACGACAAAATCGGATCGTGAAAGGACCGCATCCACTTGATCCATACCCATTATCAAATCAGCAGGTTCATATTCCTCGTTCCTCTTGGCGGGATTTCGGCGACAGCCAATAACGGTCATTCCAAGTGCCTTACATCGCTTTGCTATCTCAAAGCCAATGTCACCATACCCAATTATCCCCACAGTCGAATTCTCAAGGTCTGTCACAGGAATTTCAACCCATTTTTTATTCATTTGATTTCGGATCATTGTCGGCACACCTCTTGCTAACGAAAATAGCATCGCAATTGTATGCTCGGCTATCGGGACAGATGTGCAGCCTTTGACATTGGTGATGATGACATCGCTGTTTTGTATATCTTCATTCAGCATGGCCTCCACTCCAGCACTGTCTGAATGGACCCATTTAATCTTTGGAGCTTTTTTTATAATGTTAAGATTATCATGAAGACCCAGTGTATAAAGGACATCAAACTTTGATAAATCAACTGTTGGCTGTGGTTCAGGTTCGCCGAATTCCCATGGCTCGACAACAACTTCTGAACAAATCTCCTTAAACTCATTGATGTATTTTTCCGGTATATCGACCCTGATATAAAGTGAAGGTGCTGTTTTCTTAGAAGCGGACATTATAAAACCTCCTCAAGAACCTACGATTCCTCTTTCCCTCTTTTATGGGAAGGCAATCCGTTGCGATTATACCATGCCGTGCTGCTTTATTATCACTTCAGGAAATCTGGTTGCTCTTTTCTGATTCTGTCCCAAAGAGGCTGAAAACTCAGCCATCCCTCATATTCCGTTCCCGTTTGTTCTGCCGTTAACTTTGCATACTCTTCTTCTATAAAAATAGGCTTACCTACCGATTCAGCCATTATCTGTGCTTGACATGAACGTTCCATCGTTATGAACCACCACGCAGCTGAATCTACAGACTGGCCCACCGTTAACAATCCATGGTTGCGGAGGATGACAGCTTTGTATTGACCTAAAGCCCTGGCAATTCGTTTCCCTTCTTCTGATGCATAAACCACACCAGTAAAATCATCAAATAATGCATGGTCATTGTAAAATTGGCAGGCATCTTGCGTAATCGGATCTAAAAGTCTCCCTAAGGAAGACCATGTCTTTCCATAGACCGAATGAGCATGTGCCGCTGCAATGGCGTCCGGTCGTGCTTTATGAATTTCGGAATGTATGGCAAAGGCAGCACCATTCACTGAATGTTCACCCTCTACAATATCACCTTTATGATTAACCAATATAAGATCCGAAACGGAAATTTGACTAAAATGCATCCCAAACGGATTGACCCAGAAATGGTCTGTATATTTAGGATCACGGACCGTAATATGGCCAGCTATCCCTTCATCGAAACCAAACTTTGAAAAAAGGCGGAATGAAGCTGCCAACCGTTCCTTCCGGTGATTGCGTTCTTCTTCCATCGTATTGAACGTTGCGGGTTGCAGGGAAATTGTCTTTGTCATTTTTCTTTCCTCCTCGATTCTTTTTCCTCATTTTTTGCCTACCATCAATTAGCCATGGTGTCCATGTCCGCATTATCCTTTACATCTTGCTTTACCTCATTATTAGGGCTGAGGAAAGTAAGGGTAGTGATGACGACAAAACTAGTAGCGAGTCCGTATAGAATGGGTTGAGTGGAGGAAGGTCCATTAATGACCAATCCAACAATAATAACGATCATGCTAGCTAGAATGGAGTAGAATGCAGCTTTAGCCGTTACTCTCTTCCAAAAGAAGCCAAGAATGATCGGAAAGAACACAGCGCCTGATAAGATTGCGTAAGCTACATCCAGTGCAACTAAAATATCTTGTATCCATATCGAAACGATTATCGCCAATACACCAATCGTTAAAGTAGTATACCGTGATGTTTTTAAAAATTGTCGTTCACTCATTCCTGGACCGATATATTTTTTAATGATGTCATTAACAACTAAAGTGGATGAAGCGAGCAATGTTCCTGAAGCAGTGGACATTAGGGCTGAGGCCACACTTGCAATGACAACCCCCAATAGGCCAGCAGGTAGAGTTTCCATCGCTATACTAGTAAATGCATTTTGTGGATCTCCTAAATTAGGAAGAATAATAAAAGCGCACATTCCAATGATACTGATTGCAATAGCGTAAAAAACACTATATATTCCAGCTCCAACCGTTCCGCCCCGGGAGACCGCTTTGGTTCGTGCGGTAAATAGACGCTGCCAAATATCTTGGCCAACAACTACCCCTAAAGTAAAAAGTAAAAAATATTGAAAAATGGTCTCTCCGCCAATGTTAACTAACTCAAAATGTGATGCAGGGAGATTTTCTTTAAGCGAGCTCCACCCTCCTGCCTTAGAGATACTCATTGGGAGCATGATAAAGAAAATCCCGACCGTCATGATGACGAATTGCACGACATCAGTCATGGTGACAGACCACATTCCTCCTAATATTGTATAGAATAAAACGATTCCACCCCCGACTATCATGGAAACCGTTAAATTCCAACCAGCCAAAACATGTAATATCGTCCCCATCCCGATCACTTGCGTAACAGTCAGCATGAATGTATAGATAACCGAGACCAAGGCACTTACCAATCGCGTTTGAGAATTGTAACGCTTCTCAAGCATTTCACTGATCGTCAGTACTTTTAAATCAAATATCTTATTTGTTAAAAACAACCCGATAGCGATAATGCCGAGCCCGATCATCACCACTAGCCAAATACCGGATATCCCAAACTGATAACCTAACTTTGCTGTTCCTAGAGTAGAAGCACCCCCTAATATCACAGCAGCTAAACAGGATAAATACATAAAATGACCGAGATTACGTCCTGCTACAATGAAATCATCTGCTGTTTTTGCCCGTTTGGATCCGATTACTCCCACAATGATTAAAACAGAAAAATATAGAATCATGATCGATATATCCAAAATATGCATTTACACATCTCCTTTTGGGTTGTTTTTTTCTTATCGCTTTGTAAAGAGGGAAGGAATGGGTTTCACCGATTCCTTCCTTCTTTATAGTTAAATGAGGAAACTAGTTGTTAAACTGCGTTTCCAAATCTCCCACTCTCTCTTTTTTCTCCAGTTTCCCTTTTTTTGCGAGAGCGATGAGAGTGATGAATTCATAGACGATATTAGCGGCCGCGGCAGCCGTGATTTGCCCGTGATCGTATGATGGTAAAACCTCAACAAGATCGAATCCAACAAAATCTATATTCGTCAATCCTCTCACTAAGGCTAAAGCATCATCAATGCTGGCACCGGAAACTTCAGGGGTGCCCGTTCCTGGAGCATAGACCGGATCTAAAAAATCAATGTCAAAAGATAAAAACACCGGACCATCCGCAACACGTTCATGAATAACTCCTAGCATCTTTTCGACCCCGATACGTTTATAATCGTTTGTCGTATAAACACCCAAACCTAAATCCCGGGCATCCTGAAGATCTTCCGGTCCGTACAGACCACCCCTCATACCAATTTGAAGAGATCGCGATACATCGATGAGACCCTCTTCTATTGCGCGGCGAAAAACGGTTCCGTGATTATACTTTTGATCGAAATAACTATCCCAAGTATCAGAGTGAGCATCGAATTGAAGCAAGGCAACAGGTCCATGTTTTTTTACGATCGCACGTAACTCCCCTAGTGTAATGGAATGATCGCCTCCCAATGAAATGGGAATGATCCCCTTTTCAATGACGGGAGTAAGCTCTTCTTCGATCTTTTTATATGTTTCAGAAATATACCCCGGAATAATCGGAATATCCCCATAATCAATTCCTGATATATAGTCAAAAATATTAATATCTTGTTCTGGGTTATAAGGACGTAAAAGGATTGAAAAATCGCGAATGGCTTCTGGTCCGAATCTCGCACCCGTTCTAAATGATTGCCCGGAATCAAAAGGAATTCCCGTAATGACAAAATCCATATGTTCATCTATCTGTTCAACAAATGGGAGCCGCATAAACGTACGCACTCCACAAAAACGGGGTGATTTGAATGAATCTTTCGGTTGATACTTCATCATGTAACATCCTCCTAAATTCTAATTCTGCTATTATTATTTTTCACTCCACTGCAATTGCAGATGCCATACAAACTTCCATCTTTTCTAATAGAATGGATATATATAACACCCTTGAAAATTCCCTTCTTACCTTTTACATAAGCAAGATTCAGGCCAACTATTTCTCTGCAGTATATAAGGCTTTTCATTATTTTGTTTCATCAAATGATTAAAAACTTAATCATTTTCTTGGTTTTTAATTTAATTTTTGATTATTTAGACTTTTTGATTTATATTTTAATTAAATAGCATCCCAAAACCCAAAGGAGCGGAACTCATGTACGACGATATGCTGGAGGAAGAACTAAATAAGATTATTGAGACATCGAATAATAACATTCTCATTACCGATCAAGATGGAATCATTTTATATTCCAACCCAAAGCTTTGGGAGATTTATGGTATGGAAAGTGACTCTTATATCGGTACCTCTGTCTATCAACTAGAAAGCGAGGGACTTCTCACACCTTCCATCAATGCGATTGTTTTAAAAGAAAAGAAAGCGAAGCGCATAATGCAAGAAACAAAAACAGGTCATGTTGTCATGTCGACTGGTTATCCCATTTTTAATAAGGAAGGACATCTCGTTAGGGTAATCAGCTATGGTCAGGATCAAACCGAGATCCTGCAATTGCAGGATCAATTTGAGCAATTACAACGAAAAGTAAAAGGTTATCAAACGGAAGTCGAGGATTTAAGAGAAAGGGAACTGGATTACCATTATATGATTGCTAGAAGTAATGAAACGAAGCATATATTAAAAACGATCCATAATGTTGCAAAAACCGATGTCACGATTCTCTTATTAGGGCCTTCCGGGGTAGGGAAAACCACTTTTGCCCGTGCTGTTCATGACCAAAGCAACAGAAAGAAAGAACCTTTTATCGAAGTGAATTGCAGTACGATACCTGATAGTTTGTTTGAATCAGAAATATTCGGCTATGAGCCGGGATCATTTACAGGGGCAAATAAACAAGGAAGGCAGGGCCTGATTGAGCAGGCTGACAGCGGAACTCTTTTCTTGGATGAAATCGGGGAACTTCCACTTACCATGCAAGCTAAATTACTGAAAGTATTACAGGAAAAAAAGATAAAGCGCATCGGTGGAAAAAAAGATAACTATATTAACTTCCGCCTGGTTGCAGCAACTAATCAAGATTTGAAGGAGATGGTAAGTCAAGGTAAGTTTAGATTGGACTTATTTTACCGTTTGAATGTGATTCCCATCCAAATTCCGGCATTACATGAACGTAAAGAAGATATCCCTCTCTTAATTCAGTATTACTTACAGAAAATCAGTGATAAATACCAGAAATTCAAAAAAATTCATCCATCGACTTATGAAGTTTTGACTCATTATCATTGGCCCGGAAATATACGAGAATTAGAAAACTTAATTGAACGGTTAATCCTGACCATCGAAGAACAAATTATATTTCCCGAACACCTTCCGCAGTCCATCACCGGGCAAATAGAACAGCCTGAAGACTCCACCTTCTTGGCTATCGAACAGGAATGTGAAGAGAATTTCGATTTAAAGAAGACACTGGAAAAGGTTGAAAGGCAACTGATTGCAAAAGCATGGAAAAAATGTAAAACCACATACGAAATGGCAGAACATTTGGGCATCAGCCAGCCAACAGTCATCTATAAATTAAAGAAATACAAAAAATATTTGTAAATTCATCTGGACTAGAATCCCTGCAAACCTTGAATGGTCCTTAACCTTTAGTCATAGATGCTATTCAAGCTAAGAGCGCTTTTTGAAACCTTATAAGCCGGCAATTCAAGTGAAACCTATGATGATTATCCACAATACGGCCAATTAAAAAAGCCCTAAATACATTCCAAGGAAAAAAATCCATATTCAAGATGAATGGGATTCACAAATATCATTTACATATCCATATTATTAAGGTTAAAGATTTGCAGGCCTACATTAATTCAACCGAATGATTGTCAGTTACGCTCCTGCCCCATCTGTTAAGACAACGGTAGCCACTAGACCAAATATCTGAAGGAAGGTTGTATCACCTGCTGATAAATTTAAAATCACATCATTATTATAATTAGAAATCGCGACTGCTGGTGATATTATGGAGCTGGGAACAGGTTTAGCAACATTTAGAATCAACCTCGAACCAGCAAAGAAGTCCAGCGGTTGTATTTATTTGATACGTCAAATAATAAAGACCAGTAACCGGAACGGTAAACGTAGTGTTTCCTCCATTCACTGAAAATGACCCTGAATTTTGGTTACTTATAAGCGGTTGCCCCCACTTCTCCTGTTGGACCGGTTTCACCTGTTATTCCTGTCGCTCCATTTTCTCCGTTTGCTCCCATTATTCCAGTTGTACCAGTTTCCCGGGTGATCCAGTAGCTCTATTTATTTCCGTTGTTCCGGTTGCCCCCTGCTTTACAGACCCAATAATTCATACTATCAGAAATCCTCCTGGTATGTTTGGCCACCCCAAATGTGGTTTTTTCACATCTTAGTCGAAATGCAAAAAGGCTCCCATAAAAGGAAGCCATCCATTTACTAACATAGCAATATTGCCAAACTTTTTTATGCATTCAAGCTTTTTTCCAATTTGGAACCGCAAGATTCGCGGATGATCAACTCATCTTCCAGAACGAATTTTTTCTTTTCAATGGTTCCGCCTTTCATTAAGGTCAGCAATAAGTTCGTTGCCTTTTTCCCTATTTCGTACTTAGGCTGGTCAATGGTCGTTATATGAGGATTAAAAATCGATGCTATTTTCAAATTATCAAAACCAACGACAGCTATATCCTCGGGAACGCTCAACCCATGATCCTGGATCGCCTTTACAGCTCCCAGCGCCATTTCATCATTAAAAACAAACACTGCTTCAGGCTTGTTTTCCAGCGATAATAACTTCACCATCTGGTCATAACCTGAGTCAATGCCATAATCCCCTTCCTGGATGAATTCCGGGTTGACTTTCAAATGATGATTCTTCATTGCCTGCTGGAACCCCCCTAGGCGATCCCGGCTAAGAATGATGTTCATCGGCCCTGTTATATGGGCGATCCGTGTATGTCCAAGCTTGATTAAATGTTCCGTTACTTTTCTGGCACTGCTTACATTGTCGATCGATACAGTTGGAATGTCCAGTCCGTCCACGTATTCACATGCCAGTACAATCGGGAATTGATTCGATAGTTTTTCCAGGCTCTCCCTGTTCATTCTAGCAGTAAGGAGTAACGCTCCATCCGCCTGCTTTTTATATAGCAAATCGATGTATTCCTTTTCCCGCTCAATGTCGTTCTCCGTATCTCCCAATATAACCTGATAGCCATTTTCTACAGCTGTATGCTCAATGCCCCGAAGCACTTCGGAAAAAAAGGGCCTTGTTATATCCGGAACGACGACCAGAATGATCTTCGTCTCTTTCGTCCTAAACTGACTGGCAATCATGTGAGGCTTGTAATTCATCTCTTCAATCACCTGCAGCACCTTTTGTTTGGTATCCTCGCTGACTAAGTCCGGCTGTCTGAGCACTCTTGAAACGGTTGCAGGAGATACGTTGGCCAATTTAGCCACATCGCTCATTTTCATACTATTATCTCCACCTGCCTATTTCTTTTTATGATTTTCATTAAGTTCATTATAAAGTAATTTAGACTTCATGTTAAAATATCGAATTCTCTAGGCAACGTTTCTTTCAAAACATTCATGGATTTTTAATTCATTTAAAAATTGCTTTCGTTTTGCGGCACTGCCAAGAAGTCCATCAAGATCGAGATGTGGAGCATCCGACCAATTGGCATCCAAGCTCCAGTGTCTCAATTTCCTGATCCACACACGTATCCTGCAACTCTTCAAATGGCATGTAACCTAAAATATCAGTAACTTAACCAACCTTCATAAGTATTCCTCCTTTATTAAACTAGCATCCCTTTCACATCGCTTAGTTCAATTTCAAATTATGTTTTGTTGCTTTCCTTTCAAGGCGACTCCATACAATCATAAAGAACACAGCGGTTGCACCTAATGATCCAGCGAAATAAAATCCTGCAGAAATACCTAAATATGAAATCAATAATCCTGCAATGAAAGGTCCCGCAAACATACCAATCGCGTAGATTGCTTGATATGCCCCCATGGCCGTTGCCCTTTTTTCAAGGGGAATCGACTCCACCGCCATTCCTAAAAATAATGGAAAAAGAATGCCTAATGAGAATCCATTCAATCCTTGAATCAGAAAAAGCATTCCTTTTGTATCTATCATTGGCATACATATTGTAAAAATGGCAGTTAGTCCGAAAGCTAGTTTCAGTAACCTCCATTGTCCGAATAATGGTACGAATATTTTACCGCTAAGCATGGTGGCGATGGCATGTGGAAGCATGAATGAAAAGATGACCATGCTGATTTCATCAGTCTGGAGCCCAATCTTTAAAGCAAATGCCGGGGTAAAACCGAACATTGTCGTGAAGATGATGCCATGTGCAAGAATGGATAGAAATGATACTTTTAATAGCGCCGGTTCAAGCATGACTGATACCAGTTCTTTCAATTGAATAGGCTCTTTCTGAAAATCTTCGTTCGATTCATAAATAAAAAGTGAAAGGACGATACCAACGAAACCGATAATTCCCCCCATCCAAAAAGGCGCGTGCCATCCCCATAGATCGACAATGTATCCGCTGATTGCCATTCCAAGCAGCTGTGCCAGAACCACAGCTAACGAGATACTGCCCATCGCTCTGTGAAGATCACGTTCTGAAAAATAGCTGGAAAATAAAATGGTGAACGCTACCCAAGTTGCGGCGGCAACTCCAGCTAACGAGCGGGCCAAAAGGATCCAGCCTAAACTATCGGCCCATGCAAATGTCACGCAACTCAAAGTACTCACGACCATTCCAAAGATAATAAAAGGTTTTCTTACTTTTATAAGGTCGGAATAAATCCCGAACGGAAGCCTGAAAAGAAATTGCATCAACCCATAACTGCCTAATACCAGGCCGATAAATGTATAATCCCCTCCAATCGTCTCAAGGTAAGGAGACAAAATGGGAATATAAATGAAATTTGAAAACCAAAAAATAAATGAGAGCACTAAAAATAAAAATCTATTTCGTGCGGTATGTAACAAAGTCATCGCAACACTTCCTCTGACCAGCGAGCTATTTTTTCACCAATGGCACCTCATGCAAAAAGTAATAATATACAAAAAGGTGCCCGCAACGTAATTGGGAACACCTTTTCATTCTTAAGCCTTTCCACTTGTATTGAACTCTGCCATTTTCCTTTTCACTACGGAGATGATAGCTTCTTTCGCTGGTGTGACGATGGCGCGAGGCTCGTATACTTTTCCTTCAACGGCCAATACTTCCCGAATCGTTTTTGCCCACACTTGTATGCTTTCGGTATTGACATTTATTTTAGCGTGTCCAAGTTCAATTGCTTTTTTGATTTGGTGCAGTGGAATACCAGAACCTCCGTGTAAGACGAGGGGCACATCCGTCATGTTCGAAATTAATTCCATTTCCTCAAAACCGAGTTTAGGTTCTCCTTGATATGGACCATGAACGGAACCCAAAGCAGCCGCTAGTGCATCAATTTCCGTTTCTTTTACAATCCTACTGCATTCACGGGGATCTGCATATTGAATACCGCCGACGAGGCCATCTTCCGTCCCTCCGACTGTCCCCACTTCCGCCTCAACGGAAACGCCGCTCTTTTGGGCATAGTCGACAACCATTTTGGTGATTTCAATATTTACATCTATTGGATGATGGGAGCCATCGATCATGACCGATGTAAAACCCGCATCGATCGCTTTCTTGCAGCGTTCCACATCCATTCCATGATCAAGATGAAGGGCAACCGGAACCGTTATGTCCATTTCTTCCATAAGGCCTTTTACCATAGCCGCAATCGTTTTAAATCCGCCAAGATAATCAACAAGCCTGTCCGATGCCGCAAGTATGATCGGCGCTCGTTCCTCATTGGCAGCCTGTAAAAACGACTGGGCGAATGCCAAACCATTAATATTATATTGACCCACAGCATACCTTTCTGCTTTTGCTTTTAAAAGCATCTCACTCATTGATACTAAAGGCATTATTCATCACCCCCTTATTCCTGAGATTATCATGATCCACTTATAAGTTCTGTAGTGCAAAGTGCTTCGAAATAACTTGAATTGTCGTTTCTTTTGCGGTCTTAATGGCTTCTTCAGCATCTAGTTCATAATATTCTGGACGGAACAATTCCACAGAGGCAACGTCAGAATAACCAATTTCCTTCAAGATGGATAATATGCTGTCTAAATCTATGGCACCATGCCCAGGCCATACCCGATCTTCATCCGTCAAAAAGCCGATCGGAAAATCCTCTGTATCATCAATGTGTAAGATGAAGATTTTCTCCCCATCCGCTTTCTTCAAATCTTCCAAACTGGAACCCATAGCATGGAAGTGAAAACAGTCCAGCACCAACCCAACATTATCACGGTTGACTGTTTCAACGATATCGTATGCCTGTCCGAATGTATTCACAGTGCATTGCGGATGCCCGACAAATTCCACTGCAATTTTAACGCCAAACGGTTCAGCAATCTCGGATAGCTCAGCCAATACTTCCACACAGCTGTTTTTAATATCTTCTTTCAATATTTTCGCTTCCGTTACAAGCGGAACCGCCACCACATATTTCACACCCAATTTCTTTGCCATGATCATCATGTTTTTAAATTCGGCTATTATCGCCTTATGGCCGTCTTCATCTCGGTTATTAAAGAATACGAGGGCGTTGAAGGCAAGTGGTTTAATATGATTTGCGTTAAAAAATCCGGACAGGTCTTCAATAGAGTGCTCTTCCAAATACTCAGGCAATTTATCCATGGTACGGATTTCGATATAATCGTAACCATGTTTTTCACAGTTTTTGAGATCTTTGACCAAATTAGAATTTTCAAGTGTTGTCGCTTGGTTGAAACAAAGTTTCATTCTGTCAGCCTCCAATTCTTTCTGCTAAACCCAACCCGTCTCTCATTTTTTGAAGCATAAGCTTACTTGACCAGTCTGCTTTATCGATCCAAGCAAATACTGCATTTGTCGCGATGCCGTCAAAATTCATTTCTTTCAGTTTTTTGAAGATCGTATCAAAGTCAACTTCCGCTTCGCCGATGTTTAAATGCTGGTGGACGGTTGCCTCGACGCCTGGAGGATTGACGATATAACGGAGTCCGTTGGATGCTTTATGATTGAATGTATCTGCAAACAAGACGTGCTGCAGGCGATCCCCGGCAGAATCGAACATAGGGGCAATATCACCTTTGCCATCATCATAGAAAAATGTATGTGCGGTTGAATACACAAGGTTTATCCACGGACGGTCAAGGGCACGGATCATATCCATCGCTCCCTCATGCGTTTCGATGAAATCGAATGGGTGTGCCTGCAAATTCAGTTTAACACCTTCCCTTTCAAATACCGGGAGGAGTTCATCCATTGATTTAATGAATTTCTCTTCACAGATAACTTCATTGAATTTAGAACCGTTAAATTCACTATTCATCAAGTCAACATCCAATTCCACTGCCACTTCAATGGCACGTTTCCAATTACGGACAGCCGCCTGGCGCCTTTCCTCATCCGGACCGGCCCAGTAGTATAGCGGAAGCAAAGATGATATCTTCACACCTGCGTCACTACACCAGCGTTTCAAATTTTTAATCTGTTCCTTATCCACTTTAGGATATTTATAGAATGGGCAAAAATCTTCCCTCGGTGACAGTTCGATATATTCATAGCCAAGTTCCGCCGTTTTATCGACCATTTCTTTTAATGATAAATTGGCATACATTGTAGGATCCAAAGCTAGTTTCATTTTCGTTCCCCCTATAATTCATTTTAGTTTTCGATGCATAGTTACGTTTACTGTACAGTGATTTTTCCTGTGTAAAAAACGGGCTTCTCTTCTAGATCAACGGATTCTTTCTGTCCTGACTCTTGTGCTTTTACACAAGCATCAGCTGTTACAGCAGCAATGTATCCGTCCCATGAAGTCGGACCATTCGGCTGACCTGTCTTTATAATGGAATCTATGAAATCCTGTAATTCTATGTCATATGCATCCATAAAACGATCTTTCCAATCTACCAAAATATCCGTGCTCCGTTTTGCGCTTTTCCTTGTCACGATGCTCGCTGGTTCAGGAAGATATGCAACACCGTCCTCACCAATGACTTCACATTGGATATCATAGCCATATTTACAATTCACGAATACTTCAGCTTGAATGACAATCCCACTCTTCGTTTCCATTATGATGAGTTGGGGATCTTTTAAATTAGCATGCGCGCGGCTTGCTTTCTTCGGGTAAATGACTTGAACTGATTTGTAATCATCGCTGATTAACCAATGCAATACATCAATCTCATGAATCAATGTATCAACGACCGCCATTTCCGTCGTATATTTTTCATCCACTTCTGGATTGCGGTGTACGCAGCGGACCATGAGCGGCTCGCCAATTTCATTTCTATCGATGGCTTCTTTCAGTTGTACGTAACCGCTATCATAACGCCGCATAAAACCAACTTGAACTAAACGCTTCCCGTGTTTCATTTCCGCTTCGGCAATTCTCCTGCAGCCTTCCGCCGTTGTTGCCAGAGGCTTTTCACAGAATACATATTTGCCAGCTTCAATCGCATTCAATACGTTTTGCTCATGTGCAGGGCCCCAACTCGTAACAAGCACGGCATCGACATTTTCCGAGTTTACGAGTGATTGGTCATCCGGATATACAAGTGCCTCAAGTCCATATTGTTCCACGACCTGTTTTGCCGCCTCTTCATTCACATCGGTTACAGCCACAATTTTCCCTCCGGATAATTTGTCCGTAATTCTTTTAATATGCTCCCGGCCGATGGCACCCGTTCCTATTACACCAAAATTTAATGTCATGATCATATTCCTCCTTTTATGCATATCTGGTTTATTACTCTATAATTCTTAAATTATTTGTGTCATTTCCTTTGCAGGTTCTTTTCCATGATTGCGGAAATTTTGTTCAAGCTGTTCAAGTGTAAGTCCTCTCGTTTCCGGTAAACACTTTTTCACAAAGATGATAGCGACGATGCCTAAAGCGAAAAAGATATAGAATGTTGTAGACAATCCGACTTTATCTAATAAAACCGGGAATGTTAAGCCGATTAGAAAGTTCACGCCCCAAAGGAAAAATACGGTGACACCCATACCAAGACCACGTACCTGAAGCGGGAAGATCTCTGAAAGCATCAACCAGGTAACCGGTGAAATGGCTCCCTGCTGAAAGGCAAGGAAAGTGACTGTCAAGGACAAAACGATATAGGGAAGAGTAACCGTTCCTTCGAGAAGGGAAGATAAGACGCCAATCAAAAGCAATGTGGTCGTAGTCCCGATCAAACCGGTTAAGAGCATTGGACGGCGCCCGATTTTACCAAGCAGCCAGATACCTAAAACCGTTGCCAAAACAGAAATGATACCGTTTGCAATATTCCCGATCAAAGCAGCTTTTGTCTCAAACCCCGCATCCTTTAAAATTTGGGTACCATAGTACATGATCGAATTAACGCCCGTTATTTGCTGAACAATGGCAATCCCGATTCCAAGAAAGACGATTCTCCGTATCCATGGGACGGTCAAATCTTTATATGTAGCCTTTTTAACATGGTTCTCCTCATCGAATGTCGCTTTGATTCCCTGAAATTCCGATTCTGCCTCATCCATTTTACGTATTCTCTTCAAAACTTTCAGGGCCTCTTCATTTTTGTTCTTGGACACAAGCCACCTTGGACTTTCAGGCAACCTGATCATGCCAAAGAAAAGAAGTATGGCTGGAAGTGATGCTATTGCCAGCATGTAACGCCAAACATGTGAACTGTCACCCATCGTTGTCCCTAGAATGGCATTGAAGATGAATGCAAGCAGCTGTCCGCTAACAATCATCAATTCATTTTGGGTGACGATTCGGCCGCGTCGTTCAGCAGGAGACATTTCCGCCAAATAAGTAGGAACGGTTACTGACGCCCCGCCTACCGCAATGCCGAGTAAAAAACGGCAAGCAATCATGACCGTAACATTCGGTGCAAACGTGCATCCAAGGGTGGAAAAGAAAAAAAGCACCGAAAGAAAAAGAATGTTTTTTCGGCGGCCCGCATAATCTGAAAGCCTGCCTCCCAGAAACGCTCCAAGTGCCGCGCCTAAAAGAAGTGAACTGGCAACAAGTCCTTGCGTAAGTGAATTGAGGTTAAGTTGATCCGCCTCGGACATGAACGGCAAAGCTCCATTAATGACACCAGTATCATATCCGAACAAAAGACCGCCTAACGTCGAGATAATAATAATCTTGCGTAAGAATGCCATTTGATTTCCATCATTACTCAAGTTAATCACTTCTTTCCGGTTTTTAATCTTGAACTAGGAGCAGCCTGTCATTTATATACTTGCGAGCGATTAATGCGTATTCCAATGGATGGGCAACGGACGGATCTTGTTCCGCTTCTACTACAATCCAGTCTTTATAATGATTTTCCAGTAATGTATGGTAAGCTTCCACAAAGTCAATGCAGCCGTCACCAGGCACCGTGAACATGCCGACTAAAAAAGATTCTTGAAATGATTTTTTCTCTTTCCTGCACTGCTCCAGCACGTCATGCCTTACATCCTTGAAATGAACGTGCCCAATGCGGTCGATATGCTTTTGCAGAAGGGACATGCAATCGCCATCCGATACATAAATATGTCCAGTATCATATAACAGATGCACACTCTTTTCGGTATTTTCCATAAGGCGGTCTATTTCACTTAGTGTCTGGACCCCTGTCCCCATATGGTGGTGATACACCAGTTTTAAGTTGTAAAGTCCAGCAATATCCCCTAGCCGATTCAGGCCCGTACACAATATTCCCCATTCTTCATCAGTAAAGTGGGGCTTTTCCTTAAATACATCGTACCTTCCGCCTTGGATACTGTAAGTCTGTTCGGATACTACCGCTACATCTCCATCGACAGCCTGTAAATATTTGCAGTGTTCATGGAAATCCCGTTCTGTTTTTTCGATGCCATCACGGATTATGAAACTGCTGAACCACTGACCGGCTATTTTTAAGTTCCGAAGCCGCAGCTCTTTATTCAGGACCGCCGGTTCCGGGAAGAACCCCCCTACTTCGGTCCCCTGAAATCCTGCCACGACAATATCGCTTAAAAGGTGGGATAAGGTGTTTTCAGCCCCGATTTCCGGAATGTCATCATTCCGCCAGCCAATTGGGGCAATCCCCCAAGAAATCTCCTGCATTTTTGACTTCCCCCTTTTAATATTGTTTGGCCTTTTTTAATTTCTCTTGTCTCGCTTCATATGCCATTTGTATACTTTTCCGTTCCGAGACCTCTGCCACGCCAACATTCCACCAGGAGTCATAACCATCCGACATCGTTTTCGGCAGAACCTTCATTTCTATTAATGTAGATGCGGATTGATTCTTTGCATCCTCCAATGCGGCTTTCAGCTCATCGACTGTATTGGCCCGATAAGTTTTGGCTCCGTACCCTTCCGCCACTTTTGCGTAATCAATATTCATGATTTGGTTATCATGTGTTCTGAACTCACAGCAATATGTTCCGCTGCCATTCTCCATTTGCAGATTGTTGATGCAGCCGAAGCCTGAATTATCAAACAATATTATGTTGATTTTATGATTATATTGGATGGCTGTGATCAATTCCGAATGAAGCATCAGAAAACTGCCGTCCCCAACCATTGCATAGACTTCCCGGTCTGGATGGGCAAGCTTAGCCCCTAATGTTCCTGCAATTTCGTAGCCCATGCAGGAGAATCCATATTCAAGATGGTACGTATTTGGCACGCTTGAATGCCAGAGGCGCTGCAAGTCACCCGGAAGTGATCCGGCTGAACCGACCACTACACTTTCCTGATCGACCGTATCGTTTATAGCGATCATCGCAGTAGATTGGGCCAATTCAGTTTTCAATGCATCCGAGTATTCATTCAAAACTTGCTGTGAAAACTGGCTTTTGATTTCAGGCGTGAAATTTTCACGGCTGAAAGTCACTTTACTTAAACGGTCACGTTCAATGAGCCACTCTTCTTTCCATTCCTTAAGCGACTCTCCATATTCCGTTTCATATCCCACCAGTAACTCTTCAAGTTTTTCAAGCGCCACTTTTGCATCGGCGACGACTTGAAAACCATCTAATTTATAGGTTTGAAGGCGGCTGACGTTAATGTTCAAAAACTTTGTCCTTTCAAAATCAAATGCAGTTTTGGAAGAAGTCGTAAAGTCCGTATAGCGGGTCCCGACACCAATTACGAGATCTGCCTGGCGGGCAGCCTTATTGGCAGCCATCGTACCGAGAATGCCGACTCCCCCCAAATTCTTAGGAAAAGATGATTCCACCGTCGATTTACCGGCCTGTGTTTCCACAAGTGGAATGTTATGCTTTTCCGCCAGCTTCATCAAAATATCCCGAGCTCCGGAATATCTTGCTCCGCCACCGACGATGATGATCGGCTTCTTACTTGCTCTAATTCTATCGGCAGCTCCTAACAGTTCCCGTTCAACCGGAGCTTTCCGATCTAAATAATGGACTCGTTTTTGAAAAAAATGTTCATCAAAATCGAATGCTTCCCCTTCTACATCCTGTGAGATGCATATCGTCGCTGGCCCGGCTTTCCCGGGATCGGTCATCACCTCGAAGGCCCGGATCAGACTGGACATGAGCTGCTCAGGGCGAGTGACGCGATCCCAATATCTTGATACTGCCAGAAAAGCGTCATTTGTGGTGATGGCCGTACTATGCTCATGCTCAAGTTGCTGAAGAACCGGATCCGGCTGACGTGTCGCAAATGTATCAGCAGGAAGTAAGAGGACAGGAATATTGTTGGCAAGTGCAGTCCCCGCCGCAGCTATCAAGTTTGCCGAGCCTGGACCGGCAGATGTAGTGACGGCATAAATTTTCCTTCGTAGCATTTCCCGGCTGTAGGCGATTGCTGCGTGTGCCATCCCTTGCTCATTCTTTCCTTGGATAACTTTCAAGTGGCCAGCGTCCTGTTCGAGTGCCTGACCAATACCAACGACATTCCCATGGCCGAATACATTAAATATCCCTTCTACAAATGGAGACTCCTCACCATCAACATGAATGTACTGCTGATTTAAAAACCTGATTAAAGCCTGGGCTGTCGTCAACCTCACTGTTCCCATCTTCTGTTCACCCCTCAATGTAGATAAATTCCTTACACGCGTTCGGCAATCAAACCCTCGATTTCTTCTGCAACGGGCATCGCCTCGGATGAGCTGTGCTTGCTTACTACTATGGAAGCGGAAGCACTGCCAAACTTCAAAGCGCTTTCAATCCCTTTGCCGCTCACTAACGCATATAAGAAAGCTGAAGCATATGAATCCCCTGCGCCGAATGTTTTCAATACTTTCGTTTTATAGGACTTCGCTTTAAAAACGTCGCCTGATTTGGCATAGGCATATGAACCCTCGACGCCGTGTTTGATGACCACCAGTTCTGCGGAATGTTTTAACAAGTAACGGACGGTTTCTTCATTTGTGCCTTTTTCGGTATTTTCCATTACATCATATTCATCACGCGTGCCAATCAAAATGTCTGATTGCTCTGCGACTAACGAATAGTAAACGGAGGTTTCTTCAATGGAATTCCATGTATAAGGACGGTAATCCAATTCAAATACGACTTTTACATCATTTCTTTTTGCAAGGCTGACGGCTTTTAAAACTGCCTCACGTGATGGGCTTTTTGCTAAAGCCGTCCCTGAAACCAATAGGATCTTTGATTTTTTGATATATTCTTCAGCCACTTCCGAAGGTGCTAAATGAAGGTCGGCTACATTATCCCGATACATCAGGATACTGCATTCTTCAGGACTTTTAATTTCCGTGAAGGCGAGTCCCGTTTTATGCCCTTCTTGATCGATTACCATATTCGATGTATCAACACCTGCCTCACGCATATAACGCTCGATGAAACGGCCGTGCTGATCATCTGCAAGCTTACCGATGAATCCGACTTTCAAGCCTAATTTTGCACTTCCGATGGCAACATTGGCAGGTGAACCGCCAACGTATTTTGTGAATGTCATGGTCTCTTCCATCGGACGGTTATATTCATTGGCATTCAAATCGATGCAGGCACGGCCAATGGCAATCAAGTCAAATTCCTTATTGAGATTAAAAGTATAGTTCATCCGGTTAACAGCTCCTTTTCCTTTAACGATTCAGGATCCACTCATGATCGGGATCATTGTAGAATTTCCATGTCCTTGTCGGACCGGCCATGACATTCAAGTAATAAGATTCATAACCGTCAGGCACCCCTACCGGATGATAACCGGCCGGTACAAGAACGACATCACCGTTTTCGACGGACATGGTCTCGTCGATCGAACGGTCATCTGTATATACTCGCTGAAAGACGAATCCTTGAGGCGGGTTCATTTCATGATAATAGGACTCTTCCAATAATGACTCATTTGGTAAGTTATCCCGATCATGTTTATGCGGAGGATAGCTCGACCAGTTTCCGCTTTCTGTATACACTTCAACCACCAGAAGGCTATTCGCATACGGAGCTGAATCCGGTAATATATTATGCACCAGCCGCTTATTGCTCAAAATGCCCCTATGTTCCACGTCAACATCTCCCGCTTTAATCCATTTAGTCGGAAGTTGCTTATCAGAAGGCGAATAACACAGCGCCACTCTGGCCTTGGTTACCGCTTCCAATTCAAAACCACTATCATTTGACACGTAAATGCTATCAGTCGGCACTTTATCAAATACACTATCGCGTGTGCCCAAGTCATGGTATACATCTTCACCTACAGTCACATTGATTTTTCCCGTAAGAGCGACAATGCAGCATTCTTTCTCGATTAAAGATTCTGAATATTTAGCACCAGGAGTCAACTCCACTATTTTGAATTCAACAAATTCTAAAGGGGAATTTCCTTTCGTAACCGCTTGAACGACTGTAACACCTTCAGCGACCTCTTGTTTTTCCGGTTTTTGAAGCAGTTTACTCATATTTACCTCCTTGTTTTTCAAAAAATCCGGCCCGTATCCAAACGGGCCATCTTGCAATATCTTTTGCGTTTACTTATTTCACGTAGCGTGCAGTCACCATTTTTTTACGAGTATAGAACTCCACACCGTCGGTTCCATTTGCATGAAGATCACCATAGAATGAATCTTTATATCCAGAGAATGGGAAGAATGCCATAGGTGCAGGAACACCCACGTTTATGCCCAACATCCCGGCATGGATTGTTTCACGGAATTGACGTACATCAGCAGCACTATCCGTATAAAGGCAAGCCCCGTTTGCCAATGCTGAAGCATTCGCAATCTCAACGGCTTCCGTTAAATCTTTGGCGCGGACAACGGAGAGCACTGGTGCAAAAATTTCATCTTGCCAGATTTTCATTTCCTGTGTCACATGATCAAAAATCGTAGCTCCGAGGTAATATCCATTGCCGCTTACTGCCTCGTCTTTACGGCCATCGCGTACAAGGGTCGCACCTTGAGATATTCCTGATTCGATGTAATCGATGGTCCTCTTCCTAGCTCCTTCCCGGATCACCGGTCCAAGAAAAACACCGTCATCCAGACCATTACCGATCGTAATGGCATCAGCTGCCTGTTTCAATTTTTCAACTAACTCGTCCGCTACACTTTCTTCTACGACAACAACCGCAGCGGCCATGCAACGCTCACCGGCAGACCCAAAAGCCGCACTTGTTATTTCCTTGGCCGTCATATCAAGATTGGCATCTTTCAAGACAATCGAATGATTTTTCGCACCCGCAAGAGCCTGGACGCGCTTCAAGTTAGCTGTGCCTGTTTTATATACATATTCTGCCACTGGCTGTGAACCGACGAAGGAGATAGCTTTCACATCTTTATGCTCCAGAAGCCCATTAACCACATCATGTGCTCCATTTACAATGTTCAAAACTCCTTTAGGAAGACCTGCTTCCTCAAAAAGCTCAACAATGCGTGCTGCAAGCAAAGGTGTACGTTCAGATGGCTTTAACACGAATGTATTGCCACATGCGATTGCAAGCGGGAACATCCAGCAAGGGACCATCATCGGAAAGTTAAATGGGGTGATACCGCCGATTACACCAATTGGGTAACGGTACATACCCGATTCAATGTTTGTCGCGATATCCGGAAGCTGCTTGCCCATCATCAGCGTAGGTGCACCCGCCGCAAACTCGACACACTCAATGCCCCGCTGTACTTCACCAATCGATTCCGATAGGCTTTTACCATTTTCGATAGTGACCAGTTTAGCGAGTTCTTCCCAATTTTCCACAAGTAGCTGCTGATATTTGAACAATATGCGAGCCCGTTTCGGGACAGCGACCTGCGACCATTTTTTAAAAGCCTCATCCGCCACTTGAACCGCACGATCCACATCTTCCCTAGTTGAAAGTGGCACCTCGGCAATCGCCTCACCAGTTGCAGGGTTGAACACGATTTCTGTTTCCTTTGAAGTGGATTCAATCCACTCACCATTTATATAATTTTTTAATTTTTTCACCTCATGTGTTACTGATGACATGTTTTTTCCTCCTTAAAATAAAGTATTATGCTAGATCATCAAGCCATTTCTAAAAAGTATTGATATCGATACCAAATGAAATCGATTTCATTTGATTTTGGAGAAAATTCATCCAGGTTTCTTTCTAGGATCATTCAGTTTTTCTAGCTCAATCCCAATACCAAGCCATCATAAAGCTGCGAATGAAATCGATTTCATTTCTTTCAGGAGTTCCACCTGAACAAAAAAGGTGAAGACCAATCCAGGCTAACGAATATCTAATCATCCTTAAACATGAAATAGTTCATGACTATTCGCACTTCGACTTCTGAGTATAGCTTGTCCATAATCGCTTCCGGGATGAAATCGATTTCATTTACTTTATAAGGAAATACTACAATGAATTTTTTTCCCTGTAAACACTTTTTTTGGATTTTTTATAATATTCTCTCTTCTTCACACTTCAAATCATTGATAGATATGGAAATGGGCCTGAATATTTAGTTAAAAGTATTTCCAGGGAGAATACCTCTTCGTCGTAATTGAAATCCCAGCTTGGATAGGTCTTGCCGATATAAATTAACCACTACTTTAAAGATATCTTTAATGGTATTTTTGAATATTAATATTTCTAAGCCTAATAAACTTTATCGTAGTAATTGCAGCTATCCTTAGAACTGCATCCCTTAAAAATTGTATATATAAACACCCAGAACGACCCTCCTGCTCTCTCCTTTACTTCACATTTCCATCAATGTGACCAATTTTATAAAATAAAAGATATTTTACTATATCAACAGAATAGGAATTACATAACAAAAAAAAGGCGCCCCTAATGGGAGCCTGAATTTTAGTGAAGGTAAGCTATTGTATGTGAACGGTAACCATTCCGCATCCCTTTGTGCCGCGATAGTTGAGAAATGGGATATTCCACCCAGTAACTTAAGAAATATCTTTTCTATTGTACGGAATTTAAAACAGGCTAGCTTAAAGTCCGTTATTTCACTGCCTTTTTAATAGCTTTCACTTCATACAATGATCCTTCCGAACTGACGATATATTCAGGCTTTGGTTTCCCTAGGTTTGCTTTATGGCCTGCGATATGGGCTTCACTTTTTTCCCACTGCTTCCAATGCGCCTCCGACTCCCAATTGATCATAACGATGACCTCTTCATCCCCGCGTCGCACTTTTTTCACCATCACACTTAAATCGATGAAACCTTCCTGCTTTTCAATGATCCCTTCCCCACTGAACCGTTTTACTACTTGTTCTGCATTACCTTCTTTTACCACCGTTTTTCTCATCTGAACGAACAATATGAACAACTCCAATCGATATACTAACTTACTAATGAAACATTTTAGTCGATAACGATTATCATTGTCAATTATTGAGGTTTTTACTTAAGGACACTACTTAAAAATCTAAATTCCTAAAACAAAAATGAATCAGGAAGTTATGTAGATCTTCCTGATCCATTTTTTATTGTCATTCACCTTTTATCTTTAAGACTTTTGGGAACATAGTCATTCAGTTTGTTAAATAAAGAAGTAATGTAGGAGCTGAGTTCGAATCGATCCTCCTGAACAAATTCAACTAACGACACTCCATTCTTTTTCATAACTTTTCCCCCTTTTAGTTTTTATCCTGGTGCATAAGCTTTTCAGCCACTAATACCTGTTAGCCCAGCCATTAGCTTACTTACATATCTTCTCTCCATCATTTTCTTTATTTGATTATACAAGAAAGCGCTTACAATGTAAAATATTATAATACTAAAAATTGCTATTTACTTAGAATGTTCCAGATAAATATAGTTTTATCTTCATCATATTTATATTATCAAGCTTGCTGGCTTTTAGGTGTACTTCCTATACTTGTCTTGTTCACAGTGTTTAAAATTTCATGAAATGCCCTTCAATATTTCAGTTAAACGTAGGAACTCTTCCTTATCACGATTCTTTAATGAGTCATCGATTTCTTTTTCAATTTGTGCTTTCCGGTAATCACTAAGGGCCTTTTTTAAAACCATTTCAGCCATCTCTTCAGGTTCAAGCGATGTTCCTGGCAATTGCTTCTCCATACGAAACCAACTCCTTAACCTTTTTTCTATTATACTAAATAACTTGGAGATTATTATTATTTATTAAAATCTTATCCTTTCCTCTTTTTCATTTCCTTATCCACATGATTTCCACTTTGCCACTCTTCTATACATAAAAAATACTGAATGTTTTGAATTTAATTCTCCTCATTAGTTAAAACTTTTTCATTTTATCCGGGAAGATTAAATCATTATTTCCATTACTTTAGAATGAATTATATTCCAATACAGGTGATGAGAGCTATGTTATTCGCTTTATTTTTTTCAGAAAAATCAGAAATATATTGACCGGTATGGATAAGCCCTCTAAAATAATCTAAATAATCCAGTTTTTTACTTATATTCCTTAAGCATCATTTTTGTTCATTTCAGCTTTATTTATTGCTGTAAACAATTTTGATGAAATACTACGCATTAAAGGAGCATTTCCATGAAAAAAAGTCGCGTTCTTTTCGCTAGTTTAGCTGGTTCCGTTATTGAGTGGTATGATTTCTATTTATACGGGACGGCAACAGGCCTAGTTTTTACAACTCTATTCTTTCCCAATCATGATCCTGCGATTTCACTTCTTCTCGCCTTTGTCACTTTCGGGGCTGGTTACGCAGCCCGTCCAATCGGAAGTATCCTATTCGGTCATATGGGTGATCGCATCGGACGAAAGGCAGCACTCATGTTCACCCTTATTGGTATGGGAGGGAGCTCAATGCTTATCGGTGTTCTGCCCACTTATACCCAGGTTGGGTTGGCCGCCCCCATCATCTTGGTGGTGCTGAGGTTAATTCAAGGAATTTCCTTGGGAGGTGAATGGGGCGGAGCCATCCTATTGGCAACGGAATCTGCTCCAAAGGGTGTCCGTGGGTTATATGGATCCATTCCCCAACTAGGGGTCCCCATCGGTTTGGTTGCCGGTTCGTTCAGCCTAACCCTTATCAGTTCCTTGACAACCGATGCCCAATTTTTATCTTGGGGTTGGCGGATTCCATTCCTCTTAAGCGGTGTACTGATCGGATTGGCAATCTGGGTGAGGAGTGGCATTGAAGAAACGCCGGAATTTCAACAGCAGAAAGATAGCGGTGATCTTGCGAAAGTTCCCATTATTGAAACGTTGAAACACGATTGGAGAAGTGTGCTGCAAGTAATCGGACTAAAAATTGGGGACGGGTTCTTCAATGTATTCATCATGTCCTATGTTCTCGTCTTTACTACACTGTATTTCGGTTATTCCCAAGATTCAGCCCTTACCGGTTTAACGATTGGCTGCGCTACAATGCTAATTACCATTCCTGTCATTGGTTACATTTCTGATTTTATCGATCGAAAAATCATCTATTTTGGGGGCCTGATTCTTCTTTTCGTCTTGGCCATCCCATATTTCACAATGATTGGGCGTGGGGTCGGCTGGTTCTACTTTATGCAGGCAGTTGTGCTCGGCGTCATCTGGGGAGCCATTTTTTCTACACAAGGGACATTATTCTCGGAGCTCTTTCCAGCCAAGGTCCGTTATACTGGATTATCTGTCGGTTATCAGGTCGCGGCAGCCATTGCAGGTTTCGGTCCGCTCATCTGGACTACCATGGCGGAATCATATGGCCCATCCCCTTTGGTATTTGGCGGATTCATGATGGCAGGTCTCGCAATTTCCCTGGCGCTTTGTATATTATCACCGCATTTCAGCAGAAGGATTGTAAAGGATCAAACACACAAACCACATGAGCTGGATTTGAACTGATTCTAAAATCCCTTGCATAAATAAAAACAGAGGGCACGTCCTTTCACTTGGACAAGCGGCCTCTGTTTTTTTTAGAACGCATATACCTCTCTAACCTTCCTTACTTCCTACAATCTCCAAAAGATCAGTCAGCGTCCGGATTTCATAAGTGGGATTTATTCCCAGGTTATTATCCTTTTGATGGGGATTGTACCAGCATGTATCCATTCCATAATTCAAGCCGCCCTGTATATCTGATGTCAAGGAGTCACCCACTATCAACGCTTTCGATTTATCTGTAATCTTTAACTTGGAAAATGCATAATCAAAAATCCCTCTATCAGGCTTCTGAAACCCAGCCTCTTGGGAAACTATCAAAGTTTCAAAGGAATTGCAAAGGGGTGACCCCCCGATTCTTGCTGTCTGCACTGTCGTGAAGCCATTTGTTATAATGGCCAGTCGGCATCCTCCAAGCTTCTCGCAAACCTCTAAAGCCCCGGGCACAAGATGTATTTCCTTCCCCAAATGTTCTAGGTACGCACGGCTGAACGCATCCGCATCAATATCAAGCCCATGCTTCAGGAACAATCGCTTGAACCTTTCCACTCCCAGATTTGTTAAATCAATAAGCCCCTGTTCCAAATCTCTCCATAAGACCTCACTGATTTCTTGATAGCATCCCGCATAATCCTCTGCCCCTCTGGGCAAACCGAACTCTAAGAAAACTTCATGCAGTGCCTTTTTTTCCGATACTCCAAAGTCTAGCAATGTATCATCAACATCAAATAAGATAATCTCGTATTTCATCGCTGCCTCCATGATCATTTTAGTCCAACTTAACACATTTCCTTTAGTTACGTATTAATTATGCAAATTAATGGTTGAAAACTACAAAAAAGGATAGCTTTAAAGGCTATCCTTTTTTGTATGGTTCTTTATAGAAGACGCACCCCAATTCTTTATCGATAATCATAGAAGAAAAGGCGAATAGGACGGTTTCTAATACAACGCTTCCATTGATCAAGAAGTGATTATTCGTTTAACCGGCTCTTCTTCCTGAACCAATTGTTGGTCTTTTCTTGTAAAAGCACTGACAGCCAGCATGACAATAAGGTTAAAGGTAATGGCGACGATCCCTATATCAAGATCCTGTATGAAATGTGGTGCCTTCGGTAATAAAGTGGCCATTGTTGCCTCGGCCAGAGTAAAGTAAGCGACCAACACCACCCCTAAAATCATTCCTGCGGAGGCCCCCGCTTTACTTACCGGATTTCTCTTAAGCAAGCTGAATACTAAAGGAGGGAAAAGCTGCAGGACAAAACTGTAAGCCATGGTCAGTAACGCAATCATCGTATTACCTCCATAGAATGTAAAGATTAAGGAGACCAATGATACGATTGGAACAAATATACGGGTTAGTTTGGCAAGTTGTTCATTCGATGTGTCAGGCTTAACGGCTTTATAAATATTCTTTGATAAAATCGTGGCTGCCGTCAAAATTAACATCGAGCATGGTACAAGGGCTGCAAGCATGCCTGCTGCTCCGACAACGCCAACAATCCAGGGCGGGAAAGCATCTTTCGCGATTTTAAATAAGGCAAGGTCGGTATCTCCGCCTTGTAGATTCGGTATCTGCAAAACCGCCGTAAAACCGATAAACAGAATGAAAACCAGAATGATTTGATACAGAGGTAAAATAGCAGAGTTTTTCCTGAGAGCCGATTCGTTTTGGGAAGATAAACTCGCTCCAAAGCAATGCGGCCACATATATTGGCCCAATGCGATGGTCAGGCAAAGGGAAATATACCAAGAGATGCTAAACCCTTCATCCGGAAGCAATAAGAATCCCGGTTTTGTTGCTTCAAGAGTTTCGAACATTGGTTGTATTCCACCGAAGTAATGTATTGGCAAATAAATGCCCAAAAACACAATTACGACAAGAATGAGGATATCTTTCAATACTGCCGTCCAAGCCGAACCGTGAATACCTGACACATATACAAAAACAGTTACGCAGAGCATTCCGATCCAAACAGCAACCGTTGGGGGAATCAATCCATATGATGCTTCGGAAACGATGATTTGAAAGCCTTTTAATTGTAATACGATATAGGGAATCATTGATAGGACCCCAATAACAGCAACCAGAAGTCCCAATGGCTTACTATTATACTTTTTTGTGAAAAAGTCAGATTGCGTCAGCACATTATGTTTTTTCGCATATCGCCAAATAGGGGGTAAAATCCAGAAAGGAACGATGTAAGTAAGAGCGCAAAATATATAGATAGTGGGACCGCCCATACGGTATGCCGCTCCGCTGGCACCAAGAAACACAAAAGTCGAAAACATCTCTCCTGCCATCAGAACGAACATGATTAAAGAACCGAAGTTCCTCCCCCCGACTGCCCACTGGTCAAGCTTCATTTCGCGCCCCTTTTTTGCGCGGATACCTAAGTAAAAAGCCAAAACAAGAGTCATGGTGATGATTAATATGGAACTGTTCATTTATTCTCCTCCTGTCTATCACAGATCACACTGCTAATATAAAGGCAGATGGATGTCAAAATAAGCCAGGCTGTAGACCAAAAGATTATGAAAGGCAAACCGAATATGTATGGCTCCACACGGTTAATCACAGATAATGAGCCAATCGCGGGTATGACGCTGAGCAGCACAATGATTTTCTTCAAATTGAAGTCCCCCTCTTAGTAAATCTGTTAATGAAACGAATGTGAAAGCGCTTAAAAAAATGGGTTATGCAACTTGTTCCTTAACCACCTTCACAATGGCAGTAGCATCACTACTAACCTGAAAAAAGAAGTAATATTACAAATTTTCAAACTACTATTATCATTTTCTCTCTAATTAAGGTAGCAGGTCTGCTTCCAGGGTAATCACCTTTTCCTTGGCTTACATATAGCATAAGAGACAAAATTATGCTTCATCTGTTATGTCATTTCCTTATGCATAGAATCTATTATAACGGATGACTTCCCCCCTTCCTTTTATTATTTGCAAGAGTTATGCCAATCGCTTTTATTCATAACCATTCACCCTATAACCCTATTAATGCTAGTGATTTAAGAATCCCAATGGCTTTTATTAACCTTACAATTTTGTTTTTTTATATTGATCATCTGTTTCTTGAGTTTTAATCACCTCACCTGAACTGTTTTTAACTCATTAAACAGGTGGCAATGTTGAAAACCAAACATAAGGAAGTCTCCTCCCTGCATTTATAATCATTTTTCACTTGTAGGAATGATTGGCAATAGAATGTGAGAAGGAAATTCCCGGCTATGATAAATCGTTTGTCTGGCCATTTTTGTTTCACTGCTTTCAATCATTGATTTCCCTGTATTCGGGTTAGGGGCATATTGTGGGAAACTGCTTGATGAAATTTCAAGCAAAATTCGATGACCTGGAAGAAAGACATTGCTTGTAGCCCACAAGTTAATTTCGTATTCAATGATTTCCCCATTCAGTTCTTTTTCAGCTCGATGGCCGTTCCGGTATTTTGCGTTGACGATTCCCTCCGTTAAAATAATCGCTGTGCCATCCGGTGATTCATCCACAAGCTTTGCAGTAAAATCAGTGTCCGCTGCTTCAGTTGATGCAAACAACTTCACTTTAACAGGACCTGTTACTTCAAGTGCTTCTTTCAATGGCTCAGAAGTATAAACAAGTACGTCGTTCCGCTTTTCGATTTCGCTCTGATCATATGGCCCCATTGTAAGTGGACAGGAAAAAAGTGTAGCTCCACCCTTTGTCGGTACAGGGTTTTGGGGATCATATATATATGAATCCGTCTTTTCCCCCTCCTGCTCATTTCTGCTTAAGCGCCCATCACCTGTTTTCGTATTCGCTTTTCCCTTACTGTGCAAATAATAACTCGTATATTCAGTCCGTTCAAGCGGCCATTCCATTTCATCACGCCATTCATTAATCCCCATTACAAATATTTTCACGGGCGGTTCCTTCTCAATACCATTATCGATGCCTTTCAGCCAGCGATTAAACCAGCGAATATGAAGGGTGGTAATATCTTCTTCAAGGTTAATCCAATCCCCGGACGCGTGCACTCCAAAAGAGCGTTCACCCTGGACCGAGGAAAAAAGGCCATGACTCCATGGTCCAACAATTAGTTTTTGAGTATTGCTTAGTTGGCCATTCACTTTGTTCATTTCCACGTAATTTTCCAGAGTGGGGCCGATAAAACAATCATACCAACCGCCCAAATGAAAAGCAGGCAGCTGTATCCTATCAAATTTCTCAGTAATACTTGAATTCTGCCAATAAGTTTCGTCTTCGATTGGGTGATTCAAATGTTCAAAGAAAAAGTTACCATCGTCTAGAACCTTTAATGGCGGCCAATCATTAATAGGTGCATATGCATACAACTCCTCAATATTGTTGAGAGCGTCAGCAAGCTTTCGAAAAGCAGAAGTCATTTCCTTATTTTTTTCATATTTCCGCTTCAGCAAATCAGGCACAATCGATTCCAATGTCCACGTTTCAAAAAGGCCGAGAGCAAAAGCCCCATTACGGTAAACCGTTCCATTTCTTTGGTCATTCAGCGTCATTGCTGGAAAAATGGCGATTAAGTGTGGAGGTTTTTTTTCTGCTGCAAGCAGCTGCGTGTATCCATAGTAGGATAGGCCAAACATGCCCACTTTCCCCGTGGAATACGAGAGTGAAGCCGCCCATTCCACTGTGTCGTATCCATCATCAGCTTCCTGGCTGAATGGCTGGAATTTCCCTTCTGACTGAAAGCGTCCTCTCACATCCTGAATGATGACAACGAATCCATTTTCAACAAGACGATTGGTGTCCAAATAACGATGGGAGTAATGCGGTAGGTCCTTACTGTACGGAAGCCTGGTCAATAACACCGGAAAATGCCCAGTCAAATTAGGTCTGTATACATCCGCATAAAGTACGGTGCCGTCCCTCATCGTGCATGGCACATTTTTTTCGACGACTATTTCAACTTTTTTCATCATGTCCGCTCCTCTTAGCTATACCATTGATTAGAGTTACTATTGACTGTGTATTAATGATCCCCTTCCCCGTTCCGTTTTCCTTGCTCGTAAAAACAAAGAGACCAAGTGCTTTTCTTTCCAAGCCTTGGCCTCTTCTTTTTGTATAAACGATTGGCTTAACACTTGGATGCATCATTATATTCAGATGACCATTCAATCATATTGAACGATCCTTTATCAATTCACGTCAGACCTTGGATAAAATGATTGACTCGATGATATCCGTTACCCGGTCCCCCACTTCGGAAGTGGATGCCGTGCCATTCATGTCGGGCGTGAGCACCCGGGCTTCCAGCAATAGTTGCTCAATCGCATCAAGAACAATCTTACCATGTGATTCATAGCCAAAAAAGTCGAGCATTTGGCTTGCTGACCAAATGGAGGCAAGCGGATTTCCGATACATTTGCCGGCAATGTCCGGAGCTGAGCCGTGAATGGGTTCGAACATCGATGGAAATTTCCTTTCAGGATTAATATTGGCACCGGCAGCAAGGCCGATTCCTCCAGCAAGCGCAGCCCCTAAGTCTGTTAAAATATCACCGAACAAGTTCGAAGTGACAACGACCTCAAAGCGCTTCGGGTCTTTGATCATCAGCATTGCCGCTGCGTCGACAAGATATGAAGCCGTTTCGACTTCGGGATATTCCCTGCTGACCTCTTCGAATACTTGATCCCAGAAAACCATCGAATAATTCAGGGCGTTGGCTTTAGAAATGCTTGTGAGCGATCTGCCTTCTTTTTTCGCGGTTTCAAAAGCATAACGGATGATCCTTTCCGTCCCTTTACGGGAAAATACACCGTTTTGCAGAACAACTTCATGTTCCTGCCCTTTAAACAGCCAATCTCCTGCGCCTGAATATTCACCTTCACTGTTTTCGCGGATGAACAGCATATCAATATCTTCACGTTTTACATCAACGAGAGGCAAGTGAGCCCCTTTTAATAATGTCACGGGCCGGATATTGACATACTGATCAAAACTTTTACGGATTTTCAATAATAGCTCCCATAGTGAAATATGGTCTGGAACGCCCGGAAACCCGACAGCTCCCAAATAAATCGCGTCAAACGCTTTCAGCTTTTCGATCCCATCATCATCCATCATTCTACCATTTTCGGCATAAAATTCGCAGCCCCATGGGAAGTATGTGAAATCCAATTGAAAACCTGAATCCAGTTCAGCCACTTTTTTTAATACTTTTATGCCTTCATTAATCACTTCAGGGCCAATGCCATCTCCTGCGATGACCGCAATTTTGAATTGTTTCATAAATGATCTCCTCGATTTTCAGTCTTGGTTCCACACGACCAATTTCATTTCGGTCATTTCTTCTACAGCGTATTTAATGCCTTCACGACCAGTCCCGCTTTCTTTGACTCCGCCGTATGGCATTTGATCGACTCGATAGGTCGGCACATCATTGATGATCACACCGCCTACATGCAATTCCCGTGATGCGTACAATGCGTTTTTCACATTGTTTGTGTATATCCCGGCCTGCAAGCCAAAGCGGGAATCATTCACTTGATCAATCGCTTCCTTCACTGAACCCACTTTATTTACAATGACAACCGGAGCAAATGCTTCCTGACATGAAACTTTTAGCGTATGATCCGCATCTGTAATGATTGTCGGTTCAAGAATGTCACCTTGCAATTTCCCCCCTGCAGCGATCTTTGCCCTACTGCCTTTAGTTTCCTCAATCCAGCCCAATACACGTGCCGCTTCCCCTTTGGAGATTAAGGCGGAAATATACGTATCCGGATCCAATGGATCGCCAATTCTAAGTTTTTTGGCCGCTGCAGTGAATTTTTCGACAAACTCTTCATACACTTCTTCATGTGCATATACACGTTGCAATGAAATACAGACTTGCCCCTGATTGGAGAAGGCACCCATGATGCAACGATCGATAATTTGATCGATATCTATATCTTTATCAATGATTAAAGCCGAGTTCGAGCCAAGTTCAAGGGTGGTCTTTTTCAGACCCGCTTTGTTGCGGATGCCGATTCCTACGCTTGGGCTGCCTGTGAATGTGATCATGCTTACCCGATCGCTTTCTACAATCGCTTCTCCAACCGTGCTACCCGGACCCGTCACTACATTTAGTACGCCAGCCGGCAGACCCGCCTTTTCAAAAATTTCTGCGATGAAAAGTGCAGAAAGCGGAGTTTGCGAAGCTGGCTTCAACACAATAGTGTTCCCTGCAGCTATTGCCGGTCCGACTTTATGCGCCACTAAGTTCATTGGGAAGTTAAACGGGGTGATGGCACCAATGACCCCGTTCGGCTCTCTTAACGTGTAACCAATTCGGCCAACCCCGCCTATGGCTGCATCAAAAGGAATCGTTTCACCGTGAATCCTTTTAGCTTCTTCAGCCGAGAACTTATACGTTTCGATGGTTCTTCCAACTTCCGCTTTTGCGAACATGATCGGTTTGGCAGATTCACGAGATATGATTTCTGCCGCTTCTTCCGCATTTTCCATTAATAACGCGACGGCCTTCTCCAATATATCCGCCCTTTGATAAGCTGGCATTTTTGCCATGACTTCGCGTGCATTGTAGGCAGCTGCAATCGCCTTTTCGGTCAGCTCTTTATCCGCCATGGCAATTTGGGCGATTTCTTCCCCGGAATATGGGGAAAATAGTGGGGCATAGTTTAACGTTTCGACTTTTTCACCATTGATCATCAGATATTGCTTCATTGATTTCAATTGATTCGCTAATTTACTCATTTAGGGCCTCCAATACCATTTCATGAAATTGAACAATTGCTTTTTCCGAAGAGGAATATCTACCTTTGTTAAAGGCACGGGAGCGGAAACCTATTTGTTCCAGCTCTACAAGTTCCACATCTTCCTGACGGACTTGTTCGGCAAACGTAACAAGATCTTTCTCTTCCTGAGTCAAATTCTCATCGCGGAAATAATATGTGTAAACAGCCAAAGTCGTTTCGTGATCAATCGGAACCATTTGAATGGTTGCCATATTTCCGGGACCTGGATAAATGGTCAACATCAAGTTAGGCCATAGCCAGAAAAAGGATCCACCCTGCATTTCCGCCTGATTTAAATCGACCGTTCCGTAATTTTTATCCGGTTTAACGATCGAACCCTGCAGTGAATAGTTATCGCAAGTAATGATTTGGTAATCATCCATATCCAGTGCTGCAACAAAGCTTGGATGTGCTACATGACAATGGTCACATTCTAAATAGTTATCTATGAACGCTTTCCAGTTTGCTTTAATCACCCTCGTTTTTTGGCTTGTTCTTTTTAACTCACTTAAAAACGGGTATTTACTTAAACGGTCAAAGAAATCGCCGTATGATTCGCTAAGCGGTTTCGCATTATCATCCAAGTTTACAAAAATTAAGGATTCCAATATTTCCATGCGAACGGAACGTAAACAGGCATCTTGTACACAGGCTTCATCTTCTCCTTTAAAATTCGGCGCTTTGTTCAATTTCCCATCCAATTTGAACGTCCAACCATGATAACTGCATTGTAAAATTTTCTTCTTGCCTGATTCACTTTTTTCAAGCTTAGTAGCACGATGCGGACAAACGTTATAAAAAGCGCGGATCACTTCATCCTGGCCGCGGTTCACTATGATCGGCTCGTTGGCTACTTCTGTCGTAAAGAATGATCCAACTTTCTCCAATTGGCTGACATGACCCACAAGCTGCCAAGATTTAGAGAATACTAGATCGATTTCCTTTTCGAGAACTTTCGGATCCGTGTATTTGTCATATGTCAATGTTCTTTCAAATGTACGATTTGTAACATTTTCCACCTTGTTATAAGCCATCATTATTTCCCCCTAAAAAATGATTACAAGCATTTCTGCCATACTAGATATAAAGATTGTTATTTCTTAATTGATCCGACCTTCCGCTTCAACCGGCTGGCACTGGTATATTGGCGAAAGGTTCCTTCGCCAACTTAATTGAATCTGTCGGACAACCATCAAAAGCATCTTCCAAATCCTCCTCCAGATCTTCGGATACTTCAGTTATTCCTGCATTGGCATCCAGGATTGAAAAAGCGATACCTTCATCGTCATAATCGAAAATTTCCGGTGCAGTCGCTCCACATGCCCCGCAAGCGATACATGTCTCTTGATCAACTATTGTGTATATTGCCATGTGGTTTCCCCCCTTTTACATAATTAAACGGACGTTGTGCTTTTCTCTTTTCCCCCCATTGTGCTCGTGCTGTGCAGCGGCTGAACTTTCGCACTTGGGTCGATATGAACTTTTGCATTACTCACTGCTGTTGGCGCTTCACCGAACCCGCTAGCAATGAGCTTCACCTTACCTTCATACGTGCAAATATCTCCTGCTGCGTATATGCCTTTGATATTCGTTTCCATTTTAGAATTGACAACGATGGAATTGTTTTCAATTTCAAGACCCCAATCCTTTATTGGACCTATTGATGATACGAATCCATAATTGACGAGAACGTCATCGACTTCCAATTCAATCGGTTTCCCACTCTTCGAATCCGTCACAATCACTTTTTCTATCTTTTCATTTCCGATCAGTCCGGCTGGGAGATAAGGAGTCAAGATCTCCACCTTGGATTGTTTCAAACGCTCCACACTGTGTTCATGGGCACGAAATTTATCCCTGCGGTGAATGAGTGTCACTTTTTCCGCTATCGGTTCAAGCATTAGCGACCAGTCGACCGCTGAATCACCGCCACCGAACACAACCACTTTTTTATTAGCGAATTGACTCATATTCTGGACGAAATAATGAAGGTTGGCATTTTCAAATCTTTCTTCGCCTTCGATTTTTAGTTTCCTAGGCTGGAATGCCCCGTTTCCAGCAGTGATGATTATCGCTTTCGTATAATGCGTTTCTTTGGATGTCGTAATGGCAAACATCCCGTCCGAAGTACGAACAATGGTCTCTACAGATTGATTAAGACAAATATCCGTTTTGAATTGACCCATTTGTTCCATTAATCGATCGATGAGCTCTTGGGCCTGTATTTTCGGGAAACCTGCAATATCATAAATATATTTTTCAGGGTACAAAGCAGATAGCTGCCCTCCCAATTGAGGGAGACTTTCAATGATTTTCACTGAAGCTTGGCGCATACCCGCATAAAAAGCGGTGAACAATCCAACCGGTCCTCCCCCGATAATTGTGATATCAGAGACTTCATACTTTTCTTCCAAATTCATTCCCCCCTAGATGTCTTCCGTGAGATAAGATAATTCCATTTTCTAGAATTCTGCTATGCTCAGATTTCAATTCATGCATAGCCAATCGTCAATTTCACCAATTGATAGTTTTATATAATGCAATCTGCGTGCCAACCTCGGGAAACACCCTTAATAAACAAAATATTTAGAATTCACTTTGAAAACGCTATCATTTCGAGTTATAATTAACTCGAAATTTATGAAACCTTATTCAGAATTCACTCATTCCCTTTTGAAAAGAGAGGATCAACCTATGAAAAGTACGGATTCAACTGAAAGTGTCGAGATGACGCTCCAAACTCTATTAAAAATTCTTGATCATTCCTCAGATGAGATTTTCGTCCTTGACGGCGAAAAGCGGATTCTATACGTCAACAAGGCATGTGAGCGACATTATGGGTTGAAACCTACTGATGTCATTGGCAAATATAATGTGGACTTATTTGAAAAAGGGTACTGGAAGCCCTCCATCGTGCCTGAAGTGTTTAAAAGGAAAAAGCCTTGCTACATGAAACTACAAACGTATATTGGGACTGAATTGATGACATCAGCGATTCCGATTTTAAATGATGCGGGGGAAATTGAACTGGTCGTCACTACATCCACAGAAACTCAAACGTATAAAAGGTTAAAAGCAAATGAAGCTAGTGGTGAGTCAAAAGTGACTCGTGACGAAGATGAAACGGGGAGATTCATTACTAATAGCGGTAAAATCAACCGCATCCTCACTTTTTGTGAAAAAGTGGCGCCGACCGATTCGACTATTTTGATTCAGGGGGAATCTGGAACCGGAAAAGGAGTGCTTGCCCATTTCATCCACCGGATCAGTAAAAGGAAAAGCAAACCTTTCCTGACAATCAACTGTGCTGCCATTCCGGAAGAGCTGCTCGAATCCGAACTATTCGGCTATTCAAAAGGTGCATTTACGGGTGCGAACAAAACTGGAAAACTCGGATTGATTGAATCCGCAGATGGTGGCACTGTCTTTCTTGATGAAATTGGGGAAATACCGCTCGCTCTGCAGGCAAAGCTTCTCCAAGTAATCCAGGATAAACAATTCATCCCCGTCGGCGGCAATGAAATGAAAAAAGTCGACATCCGCATCATCGCTGCAACAAACCAGAACTTAATAGAAATGGTTAATGATAAAAAATTCCGTGAAGATTTATTTTACCGTTTGAATGTGATTGATATTCAATTGCCTCCATTGCGAGAACGTAAAGAAGACATCATTCCCCTTACATACAATTTTTTAAATAAGTTCAATGATAGATATCATGAAAATAAAGTCATTTCTGAAGAATGCTTGAACCTATTAATTCATTATTCATGGCCAGGCAATGTACGCCAGCTCGAAAACTTGATTGAAAGGTTGGTCTTAATAAGTGACTCCGTTATCCTAATGTCAGACTTGCCTGAAATGATAACCGAGAACGTTGAACAGGTGACACAGATCGATCTCCCCACTTCTCTCGATAAAGCACTTGATGAAACGAAACGAATATTGATCAGGAAATCTTACCAAACATACAAGTCATCAAGAAAAGTCGCGAAGGATCTCTCTATCAGCCAAACGAAAGCCTCAGCATTGATCCGGGAGTACTGTGGGGATTTAATGAATAAATAAGGAAATACAATGTTTGTCTAACCTTAAACAAGTCCATTTGCCCCCAAGCGACATGCTTGTCATTCGTTGCTAGTGATCGATAGTAAATGGTAAACTCTATTTTAAATCAATCACTTAGCTATTAAATTCAGGTATTAACAGTAAATAAGAGACTTCCCCTTTGCGGGAAAGTCTCTTATTTTTAAGAAGATCCTACTATTTTTTCGCCTCTCGGCTTTTTACTATTAGAATCTGGTTCTCTTGTGATGCCAATTTGATTGAATTTATCATTAATGGACAGTTTGTATGTCAATGATCCCGTGCCTTCTTCATCAGGCTTGAAAGTTCCTGCATTTGTCCGTTTTCCATCTTTCAGCAACCATACCTGATACACCTCGGACTTTTGAAGACTCGGCAAATTCTGAATCTGAACGATTAACCTTCTTTCTTCACCTTGCTGCAAAATGTATGCAGCACCGTCCGTATTCATGTTTACAGCGGTCTTATCGGCAGGCTGCAAAGATAGCGATGTTTTAACCTCCATTGGCAGATCGATAGCTGCAAGTTCTTTTTTTAGTTGAATATTGGAATATAACAGCACAAACGCCAAAACTAGAGTGGCCAGCAAGAGACCTGAAGTTACTGGTGTAAACTGCTTAAAGAAAAAACTACTCCAATTCTTTTCCCTTCTCACCGGAACTTCATCATCAGTCTCAAAGACAAAATTCATAACCTCTGATTTCAGGGAAGAAGAAGGTTCCATTTCTTCGAAATCCCATTTCAATGAATTCCAGGCTTCCGTCATTTGTTCATACTCCCTAGTGCATTCAGAGCATTGAATTAAGTGTTCCGCGAATGCTTTTTTTTCTTTTTCTCCCAGTTCACCTGATAAAAATGAAAGCAGGTTAGTGCACTCTTTATTCATTTACAAACCACCTACTTCCAAATGCTTTTTCAATAATTTAAGCGACTGGTGAAGTCTGCTCTTGATGGTACCAACCGGTTCATTTTCAATTTTGGCAATTTCCGTTAACGAGTACCCTTTCCAATACAGTAAATCAATCAGTCTTTTTTGCGGCTTGCTTAACTTACTTTTTGCATTGGCAATTTCACTGTGTAATAGCCCATTTTCTATATCATTATTAGGATCTTCTATGTCAATTGGATGGATCATGTCCATGTGTTTGTTATTCCGGATATGAACGCTGTCTTTACGGACATAATCCACACACACATTTCGTGTAACGGTCAAAAGCCAGCTTACAAAGTGCCCCTTTTCGGGATTGTAACTGCTTTTTGTGGTCCAGAGCTTTAAAAAGACCAACTGCACAATCTCTTTAGTTTTTTCAGCATTTCCATTTGTGAACTTAAAAATAAAACCATAGATTAATTTAATATGCCGGTCATAAAGTTCTTCCAGAGCAGGACGATGCTTTTTCATTACTAATGCCATCAATTCCTTATCAAGTTTTTCTTTCAATCGCACCTGCAACTCCTCACCAGTAAATTTGGAAAAAACGTGTAACAGGAACGACCATCAGTGATCGTCCCCTTTTTCTTATTTTGGAAAAACTGTCTTGTTATTTACAATATACCAAACATTTTTCACACCTTCGCCATTGACATCTCCCGCTGCCTTATCATTCACAAAATAGTAGAGTGGAAATCCTTTGTACGTTACCTGCTCTTCCCCTGTATCTTCCCTTTTAATGGTTCCAAAGTCTTTTTCCTCAAATCCTTTAGGGGCAGCAAAATCCCTTTCCATGAACGGTGGCCATTTTTTGAGACAATCACCCATACAATTGCTTTTTCCTGATTTATCATTCTTGAAAAAGTAAAGTGTCATTCCCTTCGAATCAGCCAGGTATTCGCCTGTTGTTTCACTTTCCAATAATTTTAGGCTTACTGCTTTTTCATCGGCAGTACCACTAACCACTTGGTCACTTTTGGGTGAATCATCAGCTTCATTTCCACATGCCGCCAAAACTAGGACCATCATAAAAACTGAAAATGCCATCCACTTTTTCATATACTCTCACTCCTCATAAATTTTACTTCCATCCCCATTTTTGAAATACTTGATGGGATTCCTCCGTTTTAAGATAATCAATGAATTGTTTTGCCTTTTTCTTATTTTTACTCTTACTTGTTATGCTTACCGGGGTCCCTCTATAGAGCTTGTCTTCCTCAGGGAGTTGAACCAGGTCCGTCACATCAGCCAGACGGTAATGCCAGGATTCATATGTGATCCAGGCATCTAATTTAGAATTTGCTTTCCATAGATCAATAGCTTCTGCACTGGACTTCACTGAAATGTCAATATTCCTGCTAATTCCAGGAATAAGTCCTTTTCTTCCAGCCAAATCTTCCCATAGCCCCAGTTGCCCGGCTCCATTAACATCCACAATCTTTACGCCCTTCTTCGTTAAATCCTCCAATGACTGTATATTCTTTGGGTTCCCTTTTCTAACCAGAATTCCAGCTGACCGTGTATACAATTCTGTACGGTTTTTTTCATCAAGGACCTCCGGATGATCATGCATAAATTCTGTTAGCATATATTCGGACCCTCCGTAAATGATATCCGCATCCCGTTTGGCTTGATCAATCCATTTTTCTTCGGGTCCCGCTGTTACTTCAACTTTTATCCCCGTTTCTTTGGTGAATTGTTCCGCAACTTCCTTGATAGGTCCAAGAGGTCCACCTGGTCCATATACTTTTACGACGTCGTTGACAGCTTGCCCCCGATTCGAACCCATTTCCGGTGAAAATCCTAACAAGACTGCCATCAATGATATCCACCCAACAAAAATGACCTTTTTCAAGTCTTTCTTCTCTCCCTTCTAAAAAGCCTTTGTACTATAGATAACGGGACAAACTTCCAAACGGTTTGAAAAAAATTGTTAATTATTTTTAACTTGCTGCAAAGTACACTGATGATTTCTAGTTTTTTACTTTTTCTCGCAACAAAAAAACCATTCGAAAACGGAATGGTTGCAGACTGTGGACAAACTCCATAATAATTGTGTTTGTCTACTATTTGGCTTTTAAAATTTGACGTTTTGGAACGTAGGGCACTTGCTTTCCGCGGGCGGTCCTCCCTTGGTCACGCCTTTCCCTCAGGAGTCTCGTAGACTTCGTTCCAATCCACTTTGTTTTAATATTAAAATAGAACTCCTTCTACCTGGTTTTATGCATATACTCTTTCAAGTTCCTTAAACCAAGTGGAAGAAAAGGTTAGCTTGATTTGCTTCCCCTTCTCTGTCTATTTCTTTTACTAATCATGGCAATCACCAACAATAACAGAGGAATGATCGTTTGCATCAAAATTCCTTGTATGGGGAAGACGTTGATACTATTACGATTGACTTCCATAGAGCTAGGCATTGACCACAAACTGAATATGACAATCAAAATACCTATCGGCCATACAACATGACGATAATCGGAGAGATTCAGCCACTGCGCTGTACCTAAAGCAGATGCATAATAAAAAACGGAAATTTTCACAAACGCCCCCACTATCCATACCGCCATGACGGCGGACTCCACATGTTCAAAAAAGTCGGCCAAACTGATGTTTCGAGATACACTCAACAAGGGGTAAAGCTTTGTGGATGTTGTTGACCCGAGTACAAAAAGAACTATAAGATTCACCACAATTAACGTCATCATTACGGCAAACACAGTCATCATCCCGGATTTCATCCCTTTTTTCATATCTGCTAAGAAAGGGAGGAGAAAAATGATCAGGAAAAACTCGCTGAACCATCCACCCGGTACAATCGCACCCTTGATCGGAGGCATGATTCCATTCCCCAATATCGGAAATATATTCTTAAATTCAAGATCAGGGATCAGTAAAAGGATTAAGATAAAGATCGGGATAATGAAAACAGGTACAAACAATTCGGCAGCTCTTCCCAACACCTCAATCCCGCCGCGTACGATAAACGCACACAGAAGCACCATCGATGCCATGATCACACTAATTGGGGTACTTACCAGAAAAGAGCCGACAACAAATTCTGCGTAGGCTCTTAGGATTAGCCCCGTGTTCTGGATATAAAAAAACAAGAGTAAAAAACCGAAAATTTTCCCCGGAATCCGACCAATGATCTTTTCACTGAATTGGATGACCGTTTGTTTTGGATAAAGTTGGTGCAGTTTATAAGTGATATACACCGTCAGAAACCCTATGAGCGCAGCAAAAATTGGGGACAGCCATAAATCAGTTTTGGCATATTTCGCTGTGATGCTGGGAACCCCGAGAATAGCTGTTGCCACAATCGTCGGATACATCATGAATGCCATCTGTAAAGCTGAAATTTTACCTTTCTCCATCATCTTCCTCCTTTCTGTGATCGTATGTAAATTTAAAATCACGCAGCCCACTGATAAATTTACTTTTTCATAAACTCTTCAAACGTCTAAAAAAAGAGATGCAATCCCTTCAGTTGGTTTCGGTTCCTTTACGATTTCTTTTCCTTACAACAGCAATCACCAACAATAACAGAGGTATAATCGTTTGCATCAAAATTCCATGAAATGGGAAGGCGATGATGTCATATCGACTGACATCCATAGAGCTAGGATATGACCAAAAGCCGAATTCTACAATCAAAATTCCTATCGGCCATATCACAGGACGATAGTCGGAGAGATTTAGCCACTGTGCGGTACCCAAAGCAGCCGCATAATAAAACACAGAAATTTTAACAAACGCTCCTACTATCCATACGGCCATGATGGCGGACTCCAAATGTTCAAAAAAGTCGGCCAAACTGATGTACCGGGATACATTCATCATGGGATAATTCTTTGTGGCTGTTGTTGACCCGAGTACAAAAAGAACCAGAAGATTCACCACAATTAACGTCATCATCACGGCAAAAACAGACATCATCCCGGATTTCATCCCTTTTTTCATATCGGTTAAATAAGGGAGGAGAAAAATCATCAGAAAAAACTCGCTGAACCATCCGCCCGGTACAATCGAACCCTTGATTGGAGGCATAATTCCATTCCCCAATATCGGGAATATATTCTTAAATTCAAGATCTGGGCCCAGTAGGACGATTAAAAGGAGGAGTGGAAAGATAAAAACAGGAACCAACAATTGGGCAGCTCTCCCCAACACCTCTATTCCTCCGCGTACGATAAAGGCACAGAGGAGTACCATCGATGTCATGATCACGCTAAGCGGGGTTTTGACCAGAAAAGAGTCGACAATAAATTCTCCGTAACTTCTTAGGATTTGCCCTGTGATCGGGATATAAAAAAACAAGAATAAAAAACCGAGAATTTTCCCCGGAATCCGACCGATGATCTGTTCACTGAATTGGATAACTGTTTGTTTCGGATAAAGTTTGTGCAGTTTATAAGTGATATACACCGTCGCAAACCCGATGAGCGACGCCAAAATGGGGGAAAGCCATAAGTCAGATTTGGCATATTTCGCTGTGATGCTTGGAACACCGAGAACAGCCGTTGCCACAATCGTCGGATACATCATGAATGCCATCTGTAAAGCTGAAATTTTACCTTTCTCCATCATCTTCCTCCTTTCTGTAAAATCACGCAGCTCACTGATAGACTTACTTTTTCATAAACTCTTCAAACGGCTAAAAAGAGATGCAATCCATTCAGTTGGTGCTGCCCTCTGCGCGAGTACGAACATAGATAGCACCTTTTGATAGGATATTCAGCATTAAAAAATGCCCAGTCAGCTGGTTTCGGTTCCTTTACGATTTCTTTTCCTTACAACAGCAATCACCAACAATAACAGAGGAATAATCGTTTGCATCAAAATTCCTTGTAGTGGGAAGACGTTGATATCATTACGACTGACATCCACAGAGCTTGGCAACGACCACAAACTGAATATGACAATCAAAATCCCTATCGGCCATACAATAGGTCGGTAGTCGGAGAGATTCAGCCACTGCGCTGTACCTAAAGCAGATGCATAATAAAAAACGGAAATTTTCACAAACGCCCCCACTATCCATACCGCCATGGCGGCGGATTCTACATGTTCAAAAAAGTCGGCCAAACTGATGTATCGAGATACACTCATCAAGGGGTAAAGCTTTGTGGATGTTGTTGACCCAAGTACAAAAAGAACCGTAAGATTCACCACAATTAACGTCATCATCACGACAGACACAGACATCATACCGGATTTCATCCCTTTTTTCATATTTGTCAAAAAAGGAAGAAGAAAAATGATCAGGAAATACTCGCTGAACCATCCCCCCGGTACAATCGCACCCTTAATTGGAGGCATCATTCCATCCGCCAATACCGGGAATATATTCTTGAATTCAAGATCAGGACTCACCAAAATGATTAAGATAAAGATTGGAAAAATGAAAACAGGTACAAACAATTCAGCAGCTCGCCCCAAAACTTCTATTCCCCCGCGTACGATGAACGCACACAGAAGCACCATCGATGCCATGATCACACTAATTGGGGTACGTACCAGAAAAGAGCCGACAACAAATTCTCCGTAGCCTCTAACGATTAGCCCCGTATTCTGGATATAAAAAAACAAGAGTAAAAAACCGAAGATTTTCCCCGGAATCCGACCAATGATCTTTTCAGTGAATTGGATCACCGTTTGTTTTGGATAAAGTTGGTGCAGTTTATAAGCGATATACACCGTCAGATACCCTATGAGCGCAGAAAAAATGGGGGACAGCCATAAATCAGTTTTGGCATATTTCGCTGTGATGCTGGGAACCCCGATAATAGCCGTTGCCACAATCGTCGGATACATCATGAATGCCATCTGAAGAGATGAAATTTTCCCTTTCTCCATCTGCTTCCTCCTTTCTTTGATAGTATGAATTTAATCCCGCAGCACCCACTAATAGACTCACTTTTCCATAAACTCTCCAAATGGCCTGAAAAGAGTTTCCACCCATTGAGTGGGTCCTGACATCTGTGGGAGATTGAACATGGACAGGACCAAGCCAGTGAGGAGCAGTGTAAGAAATGCCACTTTATCTTTTTTAGGATTTTGTTTCATTTTCGGCCATTCAAACAAAATGATTAAAGCTACGATCACGGTAGTACAAATAAAAGCCCCCCATCTCACTTGTCCTTCACCTCTTTCTCAGACAAACCCGCCGGTTTGTTTATATAGCCCTGTCTTCGAATATGGGCCGCAACATCAACTTCCACTTCCATTTCTGCGAATATCTCATCCCAGTGGTTATCTACCTTATTAAACTGTTTAGGATATTTCCTATAGAAATCTTTACCCAACCCTAAAATGTCCGCTTTCTTATCCTGAGTATGCAGAAAAGCCATCTCGATGCGTTTTTCTATATCTTTTTGATATGCTCGTTCTGTAGCTTTTAGAGATTTTGGATTTGAAAGGTTTAAATTCGTTCCATTTTGTATAACAGCTCCGTCTGTATTTACCTTCACCAACATTTTCCATTCACCGTTGATGATTTGCGGAATGATCTTGACTTTGGCTGACACTGGACTTAAAGATATCTCCCCTTTCTCTCCTTTGGGTTTTATGGTCACGGTATATGATTCCACTTCATCCCTTAACCACAATAGCCCTCTAGTTTCCTTTTCAGTCATCGTTCCAGTCATTTTATCTTTTTTGAACACGGCTGTTCCGAAAATGTAAGGAATCCCCTGCAATTTCTCTTGCCCTTTCCCCGGAGGCAATATTTTAATGAATGGAAGTGCGGCAGCTTGAGGCGTACCTGTTAACATTTCATCTAAATCCTGTAGTGTGACCTGCATCCCAATATGTAAATCAGATAGTTCTCTAAGCACCTCCCCTGAATAGTTTTCCAGGGGTGGCAAAGATTCAAGGATAGGCTTTGCTTCCCCTTTGCTGACATACACATTTGCTTTCTCTCTTGGCTGCGGATGGCGCAGCAAAAAATCCAGCTGCTCTTGTATTCCTTCCTTCGCTAACTTTTCACCGAATACAAATACTTTACAATGGCCCCAAAATACTTTTCGCGGAAGCTTGCTTTGAAGCTTAGACAATGCATCTGAAATATTGGAGCCTTTTGCATTTCTCACCATTGTCGTAACCCCACTCCCCCCTTGACTGCTCCCTCCTTGACCGCCTCCACTGCTTATTGAACTTGGAATAAAGACTTGGACGGATAGTTCGATTTGATCATTACCCTTCTTATCGATGGCGGCTGCTGTGACAATCGCCAAATCCGTGATTTCTACTCGATCCCAACAACCGCTTAGAAAAGGGGTCGTTCCACAAATAACGAGCAAAAGAAGGACGTTTTTCATGAAATGACGCCTCTTTCCTTTCTCCAATATCCTTTTTCGCCTCCAGCTATTATTCACTCCGTTTCACTCCCCCTTTTTGGATTTGGTCTCTGTTCCGGGGCTTGACGGTATACATTAGAATCCCCTGTGAGGCGCGGGCGTGTATCCATCTTCCACCAAGGAGCCCTCCACAGCACATCTTTCAGCTCTTTACCTTTTAACGGTGCCAGTGGCGCTAAGTATGGAACGCCGAAGGAACGTAAGCTGCATAAGTGAATGACTATGGCGATGATTCCCATCATGATGCCAAGCAGTCCTAATGTACCGGCAAGCAGCATCATTGGGAAACGCAGCATCCGGAAAGCAATTCCGGCAATATAGCGAGGCATCATAAAAGAAGCGATTCCCGTAATCGCAACCACAATGACCATTGGCGCTGAAACCAACCCCGCTTGTACGGAAGCTTGACCAATTACTAGAGCTCCAACAATGCTGACGGCAGAACCTACCTGCTTCGGCAAGCGAACCCCTGCCTCTCTTAGTGCTTCAAACGTAATTTCCATAGCCAATGCCTCTACTATTGCAGGAAAAGGGACCGATTCCCGGGATGCTGCTACGCTTAGCAGGAGTGCGGTTGGGACCGCCTCATGATGGAACGTTAAAATAGCAACATAAAGTGAAGGAAGCAAAAGAGATAATCCCATAAAAAAATATCGTAACCAACGGATAAAAGTGCCTGCCATAAAACGTTGAGCATAATCCTCTTGTGATTGAATCAAGGAAAAGAAGGATATTGGTGCAATTAAAGTAAAAGGGGTTCCTTCTACAAGAATGACAGCTCGTCCCTCCAGCAAGCTGGCACAGGCTACATCCGGCCGTTCTGTCGACATGATTTGAGGGAAAGGTGAAAACGGATTGTCCTCGATCATTTCCTCGATGTACTCGCTTTCTAAAATACCGTCTATTTTAATTCGTTCCAACCGAGTTGTAATCTCTTCAATCAGTGTTTTATCCGCCAGTCCATCAATATAAGCAATTGAAACATTCGTCCTGGTAAGAGTTCCAATCTTCATCGATTGTATTTTAAGGGCAGGACTTCTAATAATACGTCGCAATTGGGACGTATTTACCTCTAGAGATTCAATAAATCCCTCTCGTGACCCCCTAACTCCCCCCTCTGCCACAGGTTCTTCAATCGCCCGCTTTTCCCATTTGGACAATCCTAGAGAAAACCCATCGCTTTCCCCTTCATATAGAAGAATCGGGTTTCCTGAGGAAATCGATTCAATGCAATCCGCCAACATATTCACTTTTACCACTTTAGGAACGGGCATTTTATGTTCAATAAACTCATTTAATGGTTGTGGTTCTTTTGATGACTCTTGCATGAGTGGAGATAGCACATATTGCTCTATCGCCTCGATGTCAGAGAGTCCCGCGATGTAAATGAGCATCGCCCTCGTCTTTCCGAAAAGTAAGAACGAGCGGAACATGACATCCGAGCAATTATCATAAACAGAACGAAGTGTTTCTACATTTTGACTGAAATTCGCATCAAGTGAATCTGCAGGCTTGGAATCTAGGTAATCATTTTGTACCAGAGATTTTTTTTCTTTCTTTTTTCTTAACAATTTGCCAACATTACGAATCAAGCCGATTACCCCCATTTTTTTGCAGGTCGCTCTAACTCCATTTTTCTATGTTTCTTCATTAAGGGTATTTTATACAGAAAATCCGGATCCCGGCATAAACTTGATTAAAACGTAAACATTTGTGATATCCTGTTTGTATTTGATAGCTATGGGGTATATCAAAAACCGAGGCTACAGATTAGTCGAAAATATCGTCTCTGTTTAAGTATGGATTTTGACCAAGATATGCAAGGCCATAAAGTAGGGGATACTTTTTAAAGGATGGATATTCGCTTTAAAATACCTCTGCTTTTTTATCTTTTTCTATAGAAGTTTCATGGGCAATCAGACTAAAACATTAGAAGATGAGGGAGATTCTATGTCATTCTTAATCACATTGCTCGGATTATTAGTTTCCACAATAATCGCTACAATATTAAATGCCAAATGGACTCGTATTCCACTGCCGATATATCAGATATCCATGGGAGCAGTGCTTTCATTATTGCCATTACAATTATCGTTGGATTTTCATTCAGAATTATTCATGATCTGTGTCATTGCTCCGCTGCTCTTTACAGAGGGAAAAAATACGTCCCGTAAAGAAATGCTTGAATTGCGTAAACCTATTCTGTTATTGGCCTTTGGGTTAGTATTCGTGACTGTTTTTGCAGGAGGGTTTTTCATCCACTGGTTAATACCCGATATGCCGATGGCTATCGCTTTTGCTTTAGCAGCCACGATTACCCCTACGGATGCCGTAGCGGTTCAATCGATTACAAAAGGATTGAAATTTCCAGGAAATATGATGCCCATCCTTGAAGGTGAATCACTTTTCAATGATGCTGCTGGAATCGTTGCTTTTAAAGTTGCCCTGGCAGCTGCCTTAACTGGAGCATTTTCTATAAAAGATGCTTCGCTTAATTTTATATTTGTAGCTTTAGGCGGTATCTTTATAGGTATCCTATTGGGCTACTTAATCGTTAAATTACGATTATTTTTACGGGTTCATGGACTTGAAGAAATCTCCATGTCCATTGTTATTGAACTGATTACGCCTTTTGTTATATATATGGTAGCTGAAGAATTCCATGTTTCCGGAATCTTGGCAGTGGTTGCCGCAGGTGTAATTCATGGCATCGAGCGGGATCGCCTTCAGAATTCCACAACTAAATTGCAAATTGTATCAACTAATACATGGTCTGTATTAGGTTATGTTTTGAATGGACTTGTATTTGCCTTATTAGGATTCATGTTACCGAGTGTCTATCAGGAAATAGAGTCCGGCTTAAATAGGGGTAATCTTTTTGGGATAAGTGCTTTGATTGTTCTTTTATTATTGGTGATTCGTTTTATTTGGATATACATTTTGCATGATACTTTTACGAAAAACAGAGTGAATCCATTAGAGCAATTCATTATGTCCAGGGTTCACCCAGAAGATAGCAATGGCACCGGTGAGGAGAATGTTTCAAGATCACGATTTGCATTTCTGACATCCGTTAGCGGCATTCATGGAACCATTACATTAGCTACAGCTTTATCCATACCATATTTCATGCCGGATGACACTTTATTCCCGATGCGTAATACAGTCTTGTTTATCGCAGCTTGCGTTATATTGTTAAGCGTCACATTGGCTACGGTTCTCTTGCCATTACTGGTAAAGACACCGATTGAATTCAAAGATGAACGCCTAACCACTGAGGAGGCTTATAAAATTGTTTTAAATAAAACGATCAATCAGCTGAGCAAAGAAGCAACCATGGATAATCAGAAAGCTGTCCATCAAGTAATGGAAGATTTAAATGAACAACTGATAGATTTGGAACGGGGAATAACGAATAGACCGGATAATCGGACAATACGCGATTTAGTGGAGCTAGGGGCCAATAAGGAATTGGAGGTCGTTTCCGGTTTAGCCGAAAAAGGGACTATATCTGAAACAGCCTTTGACCTTTATAAAGTGTATATTTCAAGAGCCTTAAATTATATGCAAAAATCTTCGCTGAAAAGGGCTTGGATCAATTTGCAGGCCATTCTTTTCAAGAAAAAGATCAATGTCAAATGGGATAAGAAATGGGAAGCGAAATTAGAGGAATCCATCGTTAAAAATGCGGACCTGATCCGGGAGTTCCGTAAAGCACAAAAAGAAGCTTCAAAGGAAGCCATTTCATTGATCAAACAACAAACTACACCTGAAAACCGTCATGAAGTCATGCTTGTCATTAAAAGATATAATCGTTATTTGAATCCATTCGGAACATTAAGTGAAAAAGAAGCACATCGCTTTGAAGAGATGCTGAGTCATTTTCAGTTGAATGCGATGCAGATCGAACGTGATATCATTCAGCAAATGGTTGAAGATGAGCAAATATCCATGCAAACGGCAACTGATCTTAGACAAAACTTAATCTACGATGAAATGTTAATGATACAAAATTGATAAATTATAAAGAGACATCGATACAACAGGGCGCGGTGTCTCTTTATTTAAAACAAAAGGGGGTCAAACAAATGGAGAAATACCTCAGGAAAAAAGAAATGAAAAGACCTGCTATAGATCGAGCAGGTATAAGGGCTTTCATGGGAAATCCAGAAGATTTTAGTTTAAGTTGGTACGGAATCTTCATGGCATCTGTTCCCATTATTCTTTTTGGGGTTCTTGTTTGGTCACAATGGTAAGTTAAATCACCGTTTTGTAGCTTTATCTTCAAAGAGAGCTTCCCCATTTTATTGTAAAAGCAGTAGTTGTTACAATTGAACCCACCTCAGTTGATACAAGTATCATAAAGCCGCCGGGGTATATGAAAATGTCTTTCCTGTCGGTTTATTTTTTCTTACGGGACAGCTCTCCCCTCCAATTTACTCTAACTGATCAATCCATGTGTAAATCCGCCCTCAATTTCTTCTTTTATCAAGTCCATCATTCAATATTTTCATTTGGAAACGAAAGTAGAGATAGAATACGGTCCAGATGATTATATAGAATGGTATGAAAATCCCAATTCCTATAGCTAATCCTTTTAAGCTGAATGGAATCCAACCAACAAAGAAAGATAATAGGAAGTAAAGAATGCTGACAGTAAGGAAGTGCAGAATGGTTTGAGATAACAAACTCCATTTTTCATTTTCAAAGAAGATTGTTGCCGTGCTGAAGAACCAGCCACATAATATGCAGCCTATCGCGTTTTTTACAAATATTCCACTGTCTAATGCAGTGACCTCCCCAAAAGTGATCACTCCAAAACACGTCAGCACCATCACGAGTGCCCCAAAGCAAATCCCAGCAAAACTACGGAATAATATTGTTTTCATCATAATCCCTTCCTTTTCCATTGAAATGCTTTCTTGATCCCTTGAACATAATGACGAGAAACATATTCTTTTTCCCCTGATCGGAAATACACACATAAGGTCCCGTTGAAAGATGCCTCGAATCTGCTTAATTCATCTAAATTGGCAATCACTGACTTGGACAATCGCACGAATTGATTACCAGGAAGGTCCCTTTCCAGTTCATATAATCTTTCTTTCATTTCGAAAGTCCCCTGTTTCGTCCGCACCATTATGGAATCTTGTTCTGTGAACAAACAGATAATTTCCTCTGCCCGGAATACGTGCTGCATTTCTTCTTTCCTGCCAACAAAATACGGTCTTTTCTTTTCCTTCAAGCGCTCCATCAGTTCCTCCACTTCCTCATTCCATTCATTATTACGGATAAGCACCTCTATCGCCTTGATCTCCTCATCTATCTCTACGTTTATTTTCATCTCTGCGACCTCCCTTTGCTTATAATGTAAGTATATTGATATTTTTGACAATTCACTTGTGATTTCCGGCTATATGTAACTTTACAGTGATAACATGCTTGAAATGGATACTCAGATACACTAAATAACCGTCCAAGTAATTGGACGGCCCATTGATATGAAAAATCTACTTTTGAATGCGTTTACATTAATTAAGATCACTCTTTGCTTGTAAAAGTACTTGGCATCACCACAGCGGTTACCTCTCCACGGGCGCAAAGTTTATCGATAGCAAATACCTCTGTTTCGATTCTCCATTTCTTAGGATGAATTTCATGAATCGTCCCAATGGCTATTAATGGCACATCATTTGGGGTTGGCTTTATGAACTCCACTTTCAGTGACGCAGTCACGAACCTGGGAGGCTCCACTCCATCTCCAACTTCATGACCATTTTTACGGTGTAAAGCCAATGCAGCGGAACCTGTTCCATGACAATCAATTAAAGATGCGATCAAGCCGCCATAAACAAATCCTGGAATTGCGATATGCTCTGGACGTGGTGTATAAATTGTCCTTGTTTGCTCGCCTTGCCAACCCGTTCGAAAATGATGACCATCTTTGTTTAAGCGACCACATCCATAACACCATGCAAATGCATCTGGATAATCATCTTGAATCGCTTTTAGCACATTCTCCTCCATCATCTCTCCTCCTTTTTCAGAATATTATAACACCATTAAAGGATAATCGGTCTATTTGGATAATTGCTGAAAGGTTAGTTTTTTTGTAATTCCTTGATTCTTTGTTAAGCATACCAATTTCAATTTTCATAGAATAGTAAACTGACGCAGCTTTATACATACTGTATAAATCGACAACATACATAAAAAGTTTGCAAGAATCCCTGCTCCTTTACTAGATATAAATGACAAAGGCCCCTGTAAGCGAGCAGCATTCAGGAGCTTTCCTTTGACTAATATATAGTTAAGAAGGGTCTTCCATTGCATTGTCTACTATTCTGTTGCAAGCTTACCTTCTTATCAAAAGTTAAGCCTTTTTCTTAAATCCCAATACTTGAATGTCATTTTACCCATTTTCGACTTCGAAAGTGAATCGTATTTACGCCCAAGTGCTAGGTTTTGTTTTTCTAGCTTAGTGATTTGTTTAAGTTGAACTGCATTAAGTCTTTTTAATTGCTTTACTTCTTTTACTAATTCTTTATTTTTCACTTTAATTTCAGTGTTTTTATTATCGACAATTGCCCGTTCTTTCATTGAAATTTCCACATCTTTTGGTTTTAATTTAGGATTGCCATAGGTTTCAAACCCTATCGTTATTAAATATGGCATGTTATTTTGAAAATTTTGTTCAAAGTTTCCATAACTTTTATGGATGTGGAGAAATGTATAACATCCAGCTTTTTCTGCTGAAGTGATTTGACCATACCCAGACAGTTTAAACAGTTTTTCGACTCGTTTTATTTCTTCAGGTATGTTTTTGACAATATAGGTGAAAACTTCGTCAACATTAAACTCTCCAGGCAATTTTTTCACTTTTTTTGATGGTGCATGCTTATTCAGTTCATCAAAGTCATCCTCATCAATATAAAACATGTTTGTGCTCTGATCTACATAATCTGTAATACGCTTGCTCCATAATAGTCCTTGCAGTTTTTTTATTGCTTCCGAAAATAGAAACTGCCTGCTAACCTGATACATTCGTTTTGCCGCAAACTCATAAATATCCTTATTACATAATGCTAATTTGACAGCGTCACGGAAATCCTTCTCTGTTATAGCATATAACGGGTAATCCTCGCCAAAAAGCTTTATATGCATTTTGGTTGGATTCATTATTACAGCCTTCTTTAGAATCCCATACTCCAATAGCTTTGTAGACAGTTCCAGACTGCTGTCCATTTCCTCACTTCTCCAGGTTATCCCAATATCACTGTTCACGATTAATTGTTGGGCATTCTCCCTTGTCAGTGCCCCGTACCATGTAAGCCCATCTGTATTTTTAAGGAGGTATGCCGCTTCTTCCTTAAACTGAGAATCATCTTTAACCCATTTGAATTTATCCCCAGCTACATCAAGTGATAGATTCGGAATCTCGCGTTTTAATTCTTTAAAAGCAGTAATGATGGGAATGGTCTTCCAATCGGGGTCGAATTTCCCTGTATATACAAGTTTATTTTTTAACCGGGTCTGCCCTTCCGCTGATTCAATGTTCGGTATCATCGGGGTAAGCAGGGAAACTTTGTTTTTTTCTTTATTCAAATTAAGAATCTCAATGACAAATTCGCACATCTCTTCTGTTTGACATAAGAAATACGCACACTGATCATATATATTTTTGATGCTCTCAAATTTTTCTTTATTAACATCCTGACCTATGTGAGTCAATCCTGTAGCATATACTAATGTATTCTTTATGATATGATTATGCTTTGCTATTTTTTCAACAGTCTCGATGCTTCTAACAAATAGCCAATCATATCCCTTTTGACTCCAATAATGAGAAATGATCATTTCAGCTATATCAAAATCAATGACACCTTTTTTTACCCATTCATCATCGTTGGCTTCAAAAAAAGGATCAACAAAAGGATTGAGAATGGTTATATTATCAAATTTCTCAAGAGGCTGAATTAAGATATCACGTTTGACCGGGCTAGCTAAAAGTAAGTCAACTTCGATGTTAGGATCTAACGCAATGGTCGATGCTAAGGAAGATAAAAATACTGCAGATCCATCCATTGAATTCATGTCAATAAAGCCAAATAGAAGTACCCTCATTTTTCTGTTTTCAACTAGTTCATGTGAATTCAAAGTTTTCACTCCTATGACTGAAATCTGATATGAATTTTTATTTTTTTATTTGTTCTTTAATAGATGATTTAAGCGCAAGATATTTTAACGTGAATTTCCCTGCATATGTAACGTTGAATTTATGTTCTAATAACTTAAGTCTTCGTATCTCTTTGTTAAGCTTAATATTTTCTTTTTGGGCCATCTTACTTTTTTCTAATTCTTCCCGCAACATATTATTTTCTTTTGTAACGTTCTCAATTATTTTTTGTTTTTCAGTGCCATTACTCTTTATGAGCTCCAATGTCATGGACATCATGTCTTTCATTTGTAATTCAAGTTCCTCATACATAGTTTTCCAATATTCGTTTCGTTCGTCCATATTGAAAAAACTCCCCTCATTTAACCTTGGATAATCTCCAATTCTCTTTTAATAACAACATCTACCGCGCATTTTTCCCGAATCGACTGAGAAGCTTGTTTTGACACTCTTAAAAATACGTCCGAGTTGTAATATAAGCGCTCTATTGCATCGGCAATTTCGATAGGAGACTCAGGTTTTGTTAGAAGGCCAGAAACGTCATGTTCGACGAATTCCGGGATTGCCGTAATATCTGTTGAAATCGGCACTAGCCCGCTCGACATTGCCTCACACATAGAAACCCCTTGAGAATCCAAACGGGTCGGGCAAAGGAAAACTCCATACTCCTTATGTAATGCAGCGATTTGCTCCTGAGATAGGAAACCTTTATGAATCGTTACATTCTCAAAATCCCGGATTGGCTCAACGGTTTGATCGAACAATTTTCCATCACCATAAAATGCAAATTCCAACTTATCGAAGTATGGTCTCTTTGATAGTTCCAGCACTGCTTTCACCGATAAATCATTGGCATATTTTCGTGAAGCGTATGGCCTGATTGAAAGGACTTTTGTCCGCATTTCAACTGGCTTTTCAATAAAGGTATACAGGTTGTCATCTATTACATTAGGAATGATTACTGAATTTTTCGATTCTGCTCTTGCGTCACATTCAGCTATATGTTCTTTGAACCATTTGGAAATATGAACAAAGGTTGTATCCAATTCATTCGTTTGATAAAACCAATTCATGAAAGAAAGCTGTGCTACATAATAGTCATCCGACATTTCAAGTATCTTCCGCAAGCTTTCAGGGCTTTCAAGAAAATTAAACCATCTTCTATGCCATGCCTCCGTTTCAAATCCATGTATCCAGGTGATAATTGGTAAATCTGTGTTCGTTTCTTTTATCGCTTGTACCATTTTTGGATTAACAAAATGAATGAGCGCTTTTCTATGTACTTTATGATTTAAGAAAATGCGCAGATGCTGTTCAGTTCCTCGATAAACAGGCACATCTTCATACGTATACTTTTCTGCTTTTTTGTAGGCAGGATGCAAAACAAAGACATCAACCTTCAAACCCTCATCCAGATAAGCATTGACTCTTCGGTGGATAAACCCATTCCGATATAATTGATCTTCATGTGGATAAGCATTCGTAATGATTACATATCTATCTTTTTCACTAAATGTAAGCTCATAAAGATTTATAGATTCCTCCATTTTTGTTCACTCCTACTATTCAGTCATCTTCAATCAGCCTGCTACTTATCTGTAAATGAAGGATTTTTAGAAGACCCTTTTCCAATCTCTTTTAAAACCGTCAATCGATTATAACAAACATGTATTACTGAATATTGACATCAATATGAGAATTCTGTAAATATAAGTAAAGTTTTCATGAACTTTTATTTGTTTTTGTAAAGTTTCAGTAATGACATAACTGGGGGGATCAGTATTCGTATAAACAAGCAAAATAAAGAAGGACGATCCTTTTACCGGAATCGCCCTCTTACATTTAAACTATTATTTTTTGTGTCCATTGGAGTATGTTGCCCCGGTTAAAAGGAATTAGGGGTGTAAAGAATAAAGCCCATTTTATTAGACTTGATTATTTTTATAACCTTAATGGAAGTTATTAGTTTAGTTATCAGTCAGTAAACTTTTTTCTACCTTCAAGAATTATTCAAGCATGTTTTTGTAAGAATAGAATAGAATCGAAAAAAGACCAATTTGCTGAAGAGAGTGATATAGATGGGACCAATTGCCTTTAAAGCATGTGCAATCACTAATGAAATTGATTTGAACAAAATCGCCATTCATTGCGGCATTCCTAAAAAATTCACCTGGGAAGAGCCTTTAATCCTTAAAGGCGATATTCTAAGTTCCATCCTTAAAAAAAATGTGGATGAATCGCAACAGGTACTGGTTTTTTCCTTTGGCAGCATTGTCTTCATTAATTACTCACACGCGGATGAGATAAAGGAATTTTCATCATTTATCCATTCTTTCGAACCGGACATTGATCTCGTCAATGTAGATAGTTATACAGACGATTACAGCCTTCAATTCAGTGAAACTGAAAACATTAATTTGACAGACGAATATGTTGTTGTGCCTAAATATGAATTTTTCTACCCTGAATTAATTTCCACTATTCTTGCAAAATCGGTGGCACTTGAAAAAACTGAGGAACAACTTGGAAAAATCCACGACAAGCTCGAAGCCATGATAGACCGACTGGAAAAAGGCAAGCTGAGAATCGGCAACAAAGAACTAGCGAGGACGACGGCAAAAATCGTACGTCACGAGTATAATACCCTAGCGTATATCATGATTCTGGATAAACCTGATATTACATGGACAAGCAGTATTGCCGGCGAATTTTATGACAGAATGCTTGACTTTTTTGAATTGAATGATCGGTATAAAATCTTGAAAAGTAAAACCGAAATTTTATATAACATTATGGATGGGTTTTCTAAAATCAGCCATTCGATCAGGGGACTATTCGTTGAATGGATCATTGTGATTCTCATTGTCTTTGAGATTGTTCTGACGATTTTAGAAATTGTAGGATGGATACCATGAATTATGAACATATCGTATCCATATTAAAATTATGGTGAAAATTTTCCTGCATGATAGGTTGGATGGTATACCTTCCAAAAAATAAGACTCATTTAGATGCTCAGACTGTAGACAAATTCGAAAAACGGGTTTGCCTACAGTTTTTTTCTTTAAAAAACGTTCCTGTTGATTTCAGAAATCCGTTCCCTTTCCGCCGACTGTCTGCCAAGCCTCATCAAAGCAAGCGTCTGCGGCGTCTTGGCCAGCCAATTGTTCGGCAGGAGTGTCGCAAATTTCTTCAATCTAGTAAGGGTTTCATCCTATATAAAAGAGTAAAAAATCATGGTAATCATTCCCTCGATAAAGCTCTGAAAGGGATTCTGGATGAGACCATTTCGAACCCTATTTTGTCGACAAACTGGGCATCATTAAGATGCTTATTGTTTAACCACGCTTTCATTTTTAAGTTACTGTATGCGGAAGTTTAATTAAATTCCATTCTAATCGGGGAATAAGTACTATGGGAGATTCCTTTATGCCTCTAATAATGATTAATCCCCTATCGTTTCTTTTCTGATAAACGTCTCATGGGAGATCTGTTTTTCTTCTATCATACTCCCCCGAGGTGTTTCATTTTCAAACACGTTCCACTTCTATATATATATTTCCTGAAGTTATCTATAGCTCCCTTAATTCAGAGCAAAGTGGAAGATAAATTCTTCCCCTTCTTCCCCGTTAAATCTGTATCCCTTGTCAATGAATCCAGCTTTTTTATATAAACTTATCGCCGGAACATTCGAATGATGCACTGTTAGAATAATCTCATCTTTATCTGGATGACTTAGTTTGATCATATCAGGCAACAATTTTAAAGTCTTAAAAGCTAGCCCCTTTTTTTGATGGCGCAAATCCAAGGAGAATGATTTAAGAAGAATCGCATTCTCATTACTTGTATATTGATTTCCCGCTTTATCCGTATATAAGGCAAAACAACCAATCAAATCCTCATCTAAATAAATGACCATGGGGAGGTTATATTTATCCTTCCTGAAGTCTTCGATAACTTTCAAAGGTAAAGAAGTATAGATTGCTTGTTCAATAGGTAAACAATAGTTGCTCAGCGCCTCATTGTCATTTTCCATAAAAGGTCTAATAGTTAATCCAGTCACCATACTTGCACCCCATTTTGTTACACTTCTGATAAATCCATAATAACAGATACTAAAGTTTTACAATCCACTACAAACAATAATTATCAAGAAAACATATTCACAAAAAAAAAGGAATGGCTTTGATTACCATTCCTTCAGACTGTAGACAAACTCGAAGAAAAGCGAGTTGTTTTATATATGGTGCGGGATGAGACCGTTCCGAACCGTCACAAACTGAAGGAATTTCCAATCCTTTTTTCTTCTTCTGTTTTGCAAATCATAATGTTAGATCATTCAGACGCCGATAATTCACTTTCCGTTACCCATTTATGGTTCTTCACTTTTTCTCCTCCTGTAGTCGGTGTGAAATCGACCATATAAACGGTCGTTTTTTCAGCAGATTCAACTTCAGCGACTGTCCCGTCCATCCCTTCCATATGAGAAGCATTTACTGTGACCTCCGCTCCGGGTTTATACGTTTTCTCACCTGCATCTTTAATTTCTTCGTGAATGATCCATTTATGATTTTCCACTTTTTCTCCGCCAGTTGCAGGCGTATATGAAATTGCATAAGCAGTCGTATCAAAGGCACCAACTATTGTTGCTTCCGCCCCCTTCATGCTTTCCATATGACCTGATTCGATAATCGCTTGACTTCCAACTTCATAAGTTGGATTTTCTGCTGCTTTTAATCCTTCTGGAACATCACCCGAGCTAGAATGATTCATGTCCATTTCACTATGTTCCTTTTCTTCTTTATTTTCTTTGTTTTTATCATCGTTGTTGGAACATGCGCCAAGGACTAAAAACAGGGCCGCTAATAATGATAAAGTGATAGGCAATTTTGTTCTTTTTTTCATATTGAATAAAACCTCCCTTATGATTACAGCCATCTTACCAATTAAATATGCAGAAAATATGAAGTAACTAGTGGCAAAAGAAATGGAGCCTCATATTTTTTATGTACATCTCTTTACTTTGGCTGAACAGAATCCTATTTAGCTACCACAATCGCTGCTTTTATTGTTAGTTCGACTTTTCTTGGAGAAACTTTTTGAATTGCTCTTTTGTAACATCCGATTTCATTGCCAATGTTACTAATTCCCGCCATTCGTCAGGAAGGTTTCCATCAAAATCCTTCATATCATCATCTCTTTCTTTTTATTTTTAGTTAATTTATCTGAATCTTAACGTGCAATAATCAGTCTATTTCGATGTAAAGCAATATTCGGAATATCATTATAAATTATCTCAATCATCTATAGCTGCATTTTAGTGTAAATTTTAGAAGTCTTTACATTTACATATAAGGCCCCAATATTTGTTATGTAATCAGGGAATTCCCCATTCTTCTATATTAATAACCGCAATTATTTATTAATAAAAGTGAATAGCATCTATCGAGAGTAGTATAACGGAGGTAAAAAGAGATGGTTTATTGATAGAGGTTATTTGAGGTTTTCAATCCTGCCGGAGATTGCTTGAAAACAAAGCAAGAAGGACTTGGCCAAAAGTCCTTCTTATGTCTAGTCTTCCAAAGTTGATTGTTCGATTTTTTGTATGATATGTGAAAGGTTCATGGAGGCACGTTTTTTATAATCCCTGCCTATGGATTTGAATAACCCTTTCGCTAAACCTATTAATATGATTTTGGTATGTCCATCCAAAATAATGGACTTATTAGGGAAACTTGATTCAGCTTGTGCACCGCCAATCTTATTAGCTGTTTCCTTAATAAAATCAATGATTTTAATTTCCTGGATTTTTCCTTCGATATCGGTTTTATAGATAATTTGATTTCTCCAAAGCTTAAGCTCAACCCTCTGTTTAGTATAATCGAAGAGGTCTTCCGTAATATGAACATTGCTCATTTGAATGGAGTCTTTAATGGGATACAATTTCGGGTTAGGATTGATTTTCTTTATTAATGATTGGTCAATCGTGACCTTTTCCCGCTTTATGCGCGTATTTTTCGTTTCACATAGAATCAGCCTTAACTGTCCGGCAATTATATTGTTGAACTCTTCCAATCCAAAGAATTCAACAAGCATTACACTATATTCCAAAATGGTGATCGCTTCATCAAATTTTTGTTTAGCAGCCGCATTCGATCTAGTAAAAACCAATCGATTCTTCCTCTCCATATCCTTTTCACCCCACTGAATTCAAATCTATTGAATAAATAGTAAAAACATCCATAATGGATGTTTCAGACTGTAGACAAATTCTAAGAAAAGCGAATTTGCCTACAATTTTTTTCTTAAAAAACGTTTCAAGTGTTTTCAGAAATCCGCTCCCTTTCCGCCGACTGTCTGCCAAGCCTCATCAAAGCAAGTGCCTGCGGGATCTCAACTAGCCAGTTATTCGGCAGGAGTGTCGCAAATTTCTTCAATTCAATGAGAATTTCATAAAATACAATTATATACTAGTCTTAATATTGGTTCGGGATGAGACATTCCGAACCCCCTTTTGTCGAAAAACTGAACATTTATAATGGATGTTTTACTTATTAGGTCTGAACTTTATCGACTCCGATGTATGATTACCTTTTTCTCCTGTATATTCAATACTGATTACATTAGCCAAATTGATATGTTTGCCACCGGCTTGCAGCCACGTCGCATTTTGAATTAATTGCAATTTCAGGATACTATTCGCTTCATCAGAATATTGTTCATTCGTCTCTAACTCTTCTGTCTCACCATTCACATAATAAAATTTATATTTTGCATTACTCATTTTCATCAGCCTCTTTTCAACTACTTCATTCGACAAGGAATGACAATTGTCCTGCTTTCAGTAAAGTTAGATCGGCTTTCATATCAATGACGTCCCATGGAATGATCATACTATTCATAAAAAGACTGTCGAGAATGGACAGTCTATCGGTGAGGTAGCTTTTGATATTCAGACTTTTTATCTATCGAAGTGCTGTTTCATTAACTCTTTAAATCGTGTTCCATCTATTTCTTCTTTCGTCACTTTCCCATCTTCCCACTGTGTAAAGGATGCATCAGTTAAAGTGATGTTCCCGCTGTTTGTCAAACGGGTGATTAATGGATGCTTATTAAATGGCGATTGGGGATTTTCCCTAATGATCGTTTGGACCTCATTAAGTTCCGCTACATTTCCTACGGATTTTGAAGAATCAAAAGCATACCCTATTCTCCAATCTCGATCTTTATGTTTCAGTTTTAATTCAAGGATATGATCTCCATGGTCGGTACTTTCTTTTTTTATCCTGAATTCACCATTTTGGGAAACGACCGTTTCTTCGTTCAACGGAACTGGTTTTAAAGGCAAATTCCCGCCAAAACCCGTATCGATCAAATAGGTTTGGCTCTCATGGTTCAATAGAATGGTGACATGGGTCCTTCCTATGGTCATCCACCCCTGATTATAGATGACACCCCGAACCAAGAATACATCAAAGTCATTTTCCATCAGGAAAAAATAAAGGGCTGTATTCAATTCATAACATAGTCCACCCTCATTCCTCACGAGGACTTTGTTGATGATATTCTCTTTATTGATATCACTCAGATGGGATGCCATGATTGATAAGTTTTCAAAAGGAATGGTTTTCGCTGTCTTATCCAGAATTTCATCTAATTTCTCAAATGTCAGTTTCACATCTTCCTGGAGCCCTATTCTTTTCCTGAATAATGCATTCAATTCATTCATTAAGATTCCCCCCTTTAGACAGATACCGACGAAGAGTATCTTGACTTTGTATATATTCATTATACTTTGTCCATATTTCATTCTTCAATCAATCTGCCATTAGCTCGACCTTTTCCTTATCACATGAAAAGAGGTCGCCCAATAATGTCTTAATTCTGGGCAACCTCCTCCATTCATTCTTCGAAGCAGTTTTGTTTTCTTTAATCATTCATTTACCTGTAAGATGATTTTACCTAAATTCTTATTGGCTTCCATATGTTCATGCGCCCTTTGTACCTCTTCAAAAGCGAAGACATGATCCACGATTGCCTTGATTTCATTTTGAAGGAACAACGGCATCGCCTTTTTAACAAATTCTTCGGTTAACTCTTTTTTATATTCATCACTCCGAGGAGTTAATAGAGTGCCTTTTAATTGTACTCTTTTTAAAAGAAGTTCCATCAAGTTCACCTTCTCGACTACAGTTCCGCCTAGAATGCCTATCAGTACCCATCGTCCATCAGTTTTTATGCTTTTAAGGTTTTTCTCCCAGTAAGAGGCACCGATGAAATCCAGGATAACATCCACTCCTTGATTATTTGTAGCTTTCAGTACTTCCTCGTCAAAAGATTGATCTTTATAGTTGATACAGATATCCGCTCCTAGTGAGTGACAGAAATCCAATTTTTCCTTTGAGCCGGCTGTAGTGATGATCTTCGCTTTTGTTAATTTTTTTGCCAGTTGGATAGCTGCTGTGCCTACACCGCTTCCGCCAGCATGAATCAATACCGTATCTTGATCCTTCAATTCACCTAACCAAAACAAGGTTTGGTACGCCGTCAAGAATACTTCAGGAATCGCTGCCGCTTCTTCAAATGACAGGTTATCCGGGATTTTCATTGCTCGATCAGCCGGCATCAAGGCATATTGAGCATAACCGCCGCCGTTTACAAGGCCCATCACCCTTGTCCCTAATTGTATATTTGCACCTTCCCCTGTTTCCACCACTTCCCCAGAAACCTCAATCCCCAATATTGGATTGGCCATATAACCGGATTTCCCTTCTCGTGAAACAATATCCGTTCTATTTATCGCAGAGGCTTTCACCTTAATTAATATTTCCCCTTTTTCCGGCATGGGCTTTGAAAAATCTTTAAATAGTAATTGTTCTGCTCCACCCGGTTCTTTAACCACTACTGCTTTCATTTGACCCACTCCTTACCATTAATTTCGTGACCATCCTTTAAAATGTTTTGTCTTGAAGATGGAAACTATGCTACTCCAAAAAATATCCACAAGCAAATAATTAGGTTTTGGTAAACATGAGAGAATAAAAAAAAGCCGATGTCCCTTTCGGGTCCATCGCGCTTTTTTGAAGAGTTTCAATTACCGTTTATTAAGCGATTGATTTCTATCCAAGTCATGATGCAATTGTGCTGCCGGTACCTTAGGGTTAGGTATCTGCCCTTTTGCAACTGGTTCAGCTACATAAACAAAATCTCCCGTATCATCTGGGGCGCTTCCTGTTGCCCACAAGCCGTCTGCTGATTCATTACCTTCTGACAAGTTCCAGAATTCGTACGCTTCCGGTTGAGATTCCATTTCCGCTTCCGGTGGGAATGAAGCGGGAACGACAACGCCATTTTATGGCTCGATAAATAAGATTTATAAAAGGTCCAATTACCTGTCTATAACTTTACAATACAGGGTAAAGTAAAAAGATCCATATATAGGAAAATGATCCATATCAAAGAAACCTAAAAGGAGGATGGAAAATGGATTTCAAGCCCCGAAATCAAAAAGATCAATCTATTTCAGAATTACGTTATACTTATTCCGCTCGTAATCTATGGTCCGGTTTTCTATTTGGGATCGGATTGGTCGCATTCATCGATGAGGCCATCTTTCATCAACTATTACATTGGCACCATTTCTATGACAAGTCCACATCCAATATTGGGCTTGTCTCGGATGGTTTATTTCACGCACTAAGCTGGTTCGCAACGGTCGGGTCTTTATTCATGTTTGCTGACCTTCGTCGTCGAAAGGGATTATGGCTGAAAAGGTGGATAGGAGGAGTTTTACTCGGGGCAGGTTCATTTCAGTTATATGATGGGATCATCCAGCACAAGCTCATGCGTCTCCATCAAATCCGTTACAATGTCGACATTCTTCCATACGACTTGATTTGGAACATTGCAGCCACAATCATGATCTTGATTGGCATTACCCTCGTCATTCAAACAAGACGCAGCTTACTTAAAACGAAAGAAGACGCCCGCAATGCACAGTAATGGACATATTCATGAAAATGGTGCTGATTTTGAACCAATTTTATTGATTTTATTCACGCTTGTTATAGTGATTTATATCGCAGCTGTCGTAATTTCGAGCCGCCGCTATAAAAAATGGCCCTTATACCGTACTTTCTTTTGGATTCTTGGCACCATCTGTGCAGCCTCTGCAATTACAGGCCCCATAGCCAATCGCGCGCATATGGACTTCACGGCGCATATGGTTGGTCATTTACTGCTTGGAATGATTGCACCCATCTTACTCGTGTTTGCTGCACCTATTACTCTTGCACTGCGAACACTTGATGTGCCATCAGCAAGATGCCTTTCACAGGTGTTGAAAAGTCGGCCGCTGAGCATTTTAAGCAATCCTATCACTGCCTCCGTGCTTAATATTGGAGGGCTTTGGTTACTCTATACAACCGGTTTATTTGGGGTGATGCATCAGGACGCCCTTCTACATGCATTGGTGCATTTTCACGTGTTCATAGTGGGCTATCTATTCACTGCCTCGATAATTTATATGGACCCGACTCCCCACAGGTTCAGCTTCATGTTTCGAGCTATCGTATTTACAATTTCACTGGCCGGCCATGATATCCTTTCTAAATATATTTTTGCCCACCCGCCAAGCGGGGTCACCAAGGAACAGGCGGAAAATGGCGGAATGTTAATGTACTATGCCGGTGATGCCATTGACGTAGCACTTATCTGCATCCTTTGCTATCAATGGTTCAAAGCCACCCGTCCTAAAGGCACCCTTGCCTTGTAGCAGGAACAGTTCTATGATTGCTTTTTAAACTCCTGTGTTTCTGTTTATTCGTCCAACATTTAGCTCATACTAATTTTTGATGAAAAAAATTTAGGATGGAGCTGAATGGAAAATGGAATTTGAAGCTAACAATTCTACTGAAAGTGCTCTTCGTGATTATAAAGCTGGAATCGGTGCCTTTACGCATAAAATGCCAGATCTTGCTGAGAAATTCAATTCTTTTACGGAAGAGTGCTTTAAAGAAGGTCAATTATCCAGGAAAGAAAAACAGCTTATCGCACTAGGAATAAGCTTATATTCACAAGATGAATACTGTATTATCTATCATACAAAAGGATGTCTTGATCAAGGCTGTTCCGAACAAGAAATTCTTGAAGCAATTGGTGTGACAGCAGCATTTGGCGGAGGAGCAACCATGAGTCAGGCTGTAACCCTCGTCCAGGAATGCATCCAGGAAATAAATCAGATGAAACAGTAATAAAGAAGGGATAGGACAGTTATAGTCCTACCCCTTCTTTATGTTCTTTTAAAAAAAATCTATTTAGCATACATGGCCAAAAAGCCTTGTCATTTAATGTTTGCTTTTAATGACTAATGTTGTTATTTCTTTGTGAGGGTGCATACGAATTCATCATTTGTTGCATATCCTGCTGTGCAAGCTGTGGAACTTGGTAGTAATGATGCTTGTTTTGATATAACGAAATCTCATATGCCATCTCAATGCAGTTCGGAATGGAATCTGCAAATACACGGCGAACCACAGGATTCGTTATTTCAAGCGCTGACATCGCTTTCAAGGATGCTGCAGACTTAACAGCTCCAAGCATCATGCCTGAAATGCATTCATCCGTAATTTCCGAGACGGATTGCAAAGGTTTCTTAGGCTGTGTTGGAGTCAATCCATATATAAAATCGTTACCTTGATTCATTTTGTAGCTCTGGGTCGGTTTAGAAGGATCCTGACCCGTTTGAAAGCACTCCAATGTAATATTATATTCATCTTGGATGAACTGATATTGGCGATCCAAAATATCCAGCAATTCCTGATCCTGTACATGCTGACGCAAAAGCATATAAGTGTTTAGTGTACCAATCGTTCCCGATAACACTTCATGCACATCGAATACTTCGTGACCTCCATGATTCATTTGTGGAGGAATAGCACCAGTTTGCATGTTCTGGTGTACTTGACCTTGTTGATATTGATTTTGATTTTGCATTGTATTTCCCTCCTCGTTTTATCAATCAAGCGAACAAGTTTAGTATGTTAAAACCCAACAGGATTATTCAATCTAAACTCTTCCAAGATGACCGATTAAGCTGCCTACATCATATCTTCTGTATAAAAAAAGCCGTGGCGCTTTAAACTATAAACACTTTTATTGAATGGGAGGATTTCAAGATACACATAAATGCTTCTATTGTACTGATGACACGGAAGAAAAAAATCCATGTTGTAACGTTTCAAGTTACTGACACGGATAGAAATGAGATGCTCTGTGATGAATGTTATCAAGAATGGCTGCAAGGAATAAAAGGTAAAGTATCAAGCGGCATTTTTCCAACTTTGCTTTAATGGATGAGCTTAAAAATATCCCCTTAATCACGCTGACTTCGTGATTGAATCCCAACATGATTAAAGGGTTAATTCCGATAATGAAAGGACGATTAAGGAATCACTACCATTGCAGACTTTCGATTAAGTAGCACTTTGTACATTGTTGACTATAATCATTTTTTACAAATTCATGATTACAATTCTCCCGAAAAATGTCCAGCTCTCTTTTCAACTGTTCCAATTGAGTTTCCAACTGTTTCATTTCAACTTTTATCTGGATTACCCGATTCATCGAATTCTCCCTCTCATCGGAATCATTGATAGATTTCCCCGTCCGTTTTCCTAAATTCATTCGCTTTTTCTTTAAGCCCTTCATCGATCACCGACTCAAAACCCAGACCCTTTTCCTTCGCCAAATCACGGATGTCCTGAGAGATTCTCATACTGCAGAATTTTGGTCCGCACATTGAACAGAAATGGGCTGTTTTGGCTCCTTCAGCCGGAAGTGTTTCATCGTGATATTCGACCGCCCTTTCAGGATCGAGGGAAAGATTGAATTGATCTCTCCAACGAAATTCGAATCTAGCCTTAGAAAGCGCATCATCCCGTTTTCTTGCATGCGGATGGCCTTTAGCAAGGTCAGCTGCGTGGGCCGCAATTTTATAAGTAATGACCCCTACTCGAACATCCTCTTTATTCGGAAGTCCCAAATGCTCTTTCGGTGTCACATAACAAAGCATGGCAGTTCCAAACCATCCAATCATGGCAGCACCAATCGCAGAAGTGATATGATCGTATCCAGGAGCTATATCCGTTGTCAATGGTCCCAGGGTATAGAATGGTGCTTCTTGACAGACTTCCAGCTGCTTATCCATATTTTCTTTAATCAAATGCATCGGTACGTGACCGGGTCCCTCCACCATGACTTGAACATCGTGCTTCCAAGCAATCTTCGTCAGTTCCCCAAGTGTTTCCAATTCAGCAAATTGTGCCTCATCGTTTGCATCTGCAATGGATCCCGGACGGAGGCCGTCACCTAATGAGAAAGAGACATCATACGCCTTCATGATTTCACAAATCTCTTCAAAGTGAGTATAGAGAAAACTTTCTTGGTGGTGGGCCAAGCACCATTGTGCCATGATGGAGCCCCCTCGGGAAACAATTCCCGTAACTCGCTTTGCTGTCATGGGGATGTATCGCAAAAGCACACCAGCGTGTATGGTGAAGTAATCGACACCTTGCTCAGCCTGCTCGATTAATGTATCCCGGAAAACTTCCCAATTTAAATCTTCCGCTACTCCATTCACTTTTTCCAATGCTTGATATATCGGAACCGTCCCAACCGGAACAGGTGAATTCCTGATAATCCATTCCCGGGTCGTGTGAATATTCTTTCCGGTGGAAAGATCCATTATATTGTCTGCACCCCATCGTGTAGCCCAAGTCATTTTCTCCACTTCAGCTTCGATCGATGAACTAACAGCGGAATTTCCAATATTCGCATTTATTTTCACGTGAAAATTACGTCCGATGATCATGGGCTCACTTTCAGGATGGTTAATATTTGCCGGAATGATCGCACGCCCGCTAGCTACCTCTTCTCTTACAAACTCAGGGGCCACATTTTCCCTGATCGAAATGAACTCCATTTCCGGAGTAATGATTCCTTTACGGGCATAATGGAGCTGGGTTACGTTTTGCCCTTTAACTGCACGCAATGGTTTTCTTTTCAATCCCGGAAAAACTTCTGCGTTGGATTGTGCTTCCACTTTTTTATACCCGTTATCTTCGGGCTTTATTTCACGGCCTTCATACTCTTCAACATCTTCCCGTTCCAGAACCCAACTGCGTCTAATCGGGGCAAGACCTTTATGAATATCAATGGGATATTCTGAATCCGTATAAAAGCCGCTTGTGTCATATACTCGTAAAGGCGGGTTATCCTCTTCACCGAATGCACCTGTAGTCGGACTTAGCTTAATTTCACGCATAGGTACTTTAATATCAGGTCTGGATCCCTCAACATACACTTTTTTACTCCCGGCAAAACTGGACATAATTGAAACGTTCATGTCATTTACTGAATTACTCATCATGATTTCATTTCTCCTTTTTAAGTTCATTTAAAAAGGACAAAATCCAATCCATTTCGCACGAAAAAGCCGGATCTCATATTTAAGACCCGGCTAACGTTAGTTTGACTACAAAAATGACCAATTGAAATGTCATTGTTTAGTAGATTCTAACTTCCCCACGCTGGTATGAACCAGATCAGGTCCTGAGGGTTAAGAAGCTTAAGCGCTTCTCTCTCAGCCCAACTTTTATTGGACACCCCTAGTCTGAATAATTTAATTAATTACAGGGTAACTATATATCACCCTTTTCATTCTGTAAATACTTTGAAAGACCTAATATTTCCTTAACAACTCTCTAAAATTTGGTATTTTGAGGAGTACCGCCAATTAGTTCCCCAGGCTCTCAAGGATAGGGAAAAGCTCCTCTAAATGCTTGATTTCATAGGTTGGAAGCACTTCATTTCGTTCCTTATCATGGCGATTTATCCAGACCGACTTTATGCCTACCCGTGATGCTCCAAGGATATCAGTCATTAAATTATCGCCGACCATCAATACTTCATCCTTATCAAGCTCCATGATTTCCAAAGCATGCTCAAAAATGGAGGCATCTGGTTTACCTCGTCCAAATGCACCTGAAATCACGATTTGGTCAAAATAAGGAACCAGTTCAGGCGTAATTTCAAGTTTGGTATTTTGCAGTTCAGGAGATCCGTTCGTAAGCAATAGCAATTTGTACTTCCCTTTTAATTCATCCAGAACACGGAATGATTCTTCATAGATAAATGGCTTTTTGCGTCTCTCGGCCGGAAAACGTTCTGCCAGTTCAAGCCCAAATTCCGGGTCATCGATCCCTAATGCCTTTAAGCCTCTCGTCCACGCTTCCTTCCGATAAGCCGGTGCAATCCCGGCCATCTTCCGGAATTCATCATGATCATCCTGAAAATTCCCCCATAGTCCCTCAAATGGGTTGATTCCGATCATTTGAGTGAATGCATATGTATCGTAAGAAGAATAAAGCTCACGCGCTTCCTTTCGCACCGCTTCTTCAAACTCGTCGACATTCAGATCATATTTCTCCTTGGCCACTTCGCATGTGGCCACAAAAGCCTCTTTTACACTTTTCTGATCCCATAGTAATGTATCATCTAAATCAAAAAAAACTGCCTTAAGCAAAATGTCCACCCCTCTTTCCCTATTATTGAATTCGTAAAAATTACACTATTACAATAATAAACCACAACCAATAAAAAAAGAATAACTATTCGGAAAATGCCTTCCTCTTTCTTAAAATCAGCAAAATCACTTACTCTTTCTGGTAGTAAGCCCTATATTTCCCCTCAGCATCTTTCAAATACATAAAGCTTTCCATTACTGGCAATCTTGAATTTTGGACCTGTGAACCCCCGTCGGATCAGCTCCTTTCTTATATATACCATGAGGGCCGCATGACTCACGATCAGAACATCCCTTTCCCCCTTTGCAAAGACTTCATCCAATACTTTATTGATCCTTCGCTCTGCAATCTTAATTTCCGCCCTTGTCTGCTTGTTGAACACCGAGCAGCTGCGAATCCAGATGGCCCAAAGGATGAACGGCAGTTTCACCCTTCCTTTGAGAGGGGGAGAAGGTATTTCCCGCAGCTCCTCCATCCGATGAACCGTACCTGGATAAATATGTTCCGCTGTCTTAACGGCCCTCGACATATCACTGCAATAACATTCCTGCCATTCCTCCACGCCAAATAAAGTCGTTCCATAAATAATATCCGCTGCATCATATTCCTCAAACCATTGCTTCATATCATCCGCCGTCACAGATCTCCCAGTAGGAAATTCATGTGCCACCTTAAAATGCCGTACCAAGCCAATTTTCATATATTCTCCTTTTTATCTTTTTAAATATTCGTTTCTTTCTTGTAAAAGCCATTATCAATATATTACCCTATGTAAACCTATATAATAAATGTAAGCTGAAACCAGTAAAAACCTTACTGAGCTCTCCTTGACATTGTGTATGTTTAAAAAAATTTTACGGTTTGTGTCACTGCTAGGCTTTGATTATGATAGCATCGAAAAAAGAGAAAGCATTTCGCCTTCTCCAGTCATGGTTTAATCTATGAATTGAAGTTCTGTTATCGTACATCTTTTCCTGAATTTATATTTCCCGCTCAAATCACTGAATTGATAATCATTGAGGGATTTCCTCAGTTGTTCCTTTAGCTTATCCACCGTGATGGTTTCCTCAACTGTCTCTTTCCAATTTTCATTTCCTATTAACTCTTCGAACGGAATGGTAGTCAGGACTTCATCATATATCTGGATGCTTTGATCGATGCCGAAGCTGCCATAGATACTGCCATTTTCATCAGCAAAGATATGCTCCGATTCCAATTCCTCCACCAATACTTCTAGATATTCCTTTGACTTAACAGGCTTGATGGCAATCTCCGCTTCTGCCTTTACAGGTCCCAATCTCTTATCGATGATCTCTATCGTCAATTTAACGTGAACGGGCGGATACCCAAACCCTTCATATAGTTCTGCTGCCGAATTATATACCATCTGTACATCCTCCTTTTGTCACTATCATTATATAATATAAATACTTCATTTCATTACCAAAAACCCTTATTCAAGATCACTTGGCACAGCATCTTTTTTTAATCAGCTCTTCTTTTTCAAACCATACGCTCCTTCATCATCTGAAGGGTCAATCGTCACATTTCCGGATTCCCTTGAAACGAAAGCCACGATTATAGTCAAAAAAATCATGTAATCCTGATTTTTTCAGTTCACGGGCTTAATTTATCATTCAAATTTCACACCTCTTTTATACGGATTCATAATACAGCATCAACTTCGATCCATTTGTGAACATACTAAAAAAATCCAATGCAGCTCCATGCATTGGATTTTTTATAAGCTTCACATTATGGATTTAACACCACTTTAATACATTCATCTTCGTGATCGTTAAAGATTTGATAAGCTTCACTCGCTTTTTCAAGAGGGACTTTATGGGATATGATTTCCGTGGGGTCGAACTCTCCTGCCGTGATTTTATCAAAGAGCTTGGGCATGTAGTGAATGACCGGTGCTTGCCCCATTTTCAGGTTAATGTTCCTCTCAAATAAATTGCCTAATGGGAACATATTATATTTGGATCCGTATACGCCAGTCAGTTGAATCGTGCCGAATTTACGTACGGCATTAAGTGCAATCTCGATCGCACTTAACGTTCCGCCCTGAAGTTTCAACTTTTGCTCAATCGCCTCGATCGTTGATTTCTTGCCATCCATTCCCACACAATCTATGACCACATCCGCCCCTCCTGAAGTGATTTCCTTAATGTAGCTGCCCATATCGTTATATTCATCGAAGTTATAAGGCTCAACCTTGTTCATCTGTTTTGCCCTATTGAGTCTATAAGGAAGATTGTCGATGACAATGACCCTTTTTGCTCCTTTCATCCAAGCGAACTTCTGAGCCATCAAACCAATCGGCCCACAGCCCAATACCACTACCGTATCATCTTTCTTGACGCCAGCGTTCTCTACACTCCAATATGCGGTTGGCAGCACATCGGACATGAATAATAGTGCCTCATCTTCAAGTTCACATGACTCTGGGATGACAAACGGCATGAAGTTTCCATATGGGACCCTTAAATATTCTGCCTTCCCGCCTGGATAGTTCCCATATCGTTCAGTAAAACCAAAATATCCGCCTGTATCCACTGCTTCATTGGGGTTGGAATTATCACATTGACTCTCCATATCATGTTCACAATAATAACAGTGCCCACAAGAAATGTTGAAAGGCAGGACAACCCTGTCCCCTTTTTTCACCTTCGTCACTTCCGGACCCACTTCTTCAACGATGCCCATCGGTTCATGGCCAATGACATAATCTTTATGCGTCGGCAGAGCACCCTGATATATATGGAGATCGGACCCGCATATAGCCGTTGAAGTCACCCGGACGATGATATCATCCCTTTGCTGGAGTTTCGGATCTTCAACTTGTTTTACCTGTATATCTTTTGCTCCTTGAAAGGTTACAGCCTTCATAATCAATCTCCTAAAATATTCTTATTACATTTCATATACCCGTCCAAAAGACTACAAAGCCTATGAACACCTAATTTTCCCAGGAATTAGATGTCCTTCATTACAAAAAAGCCCCGGAAAACCGGGACTCACCTATGAAACCATTTATTTAGTACTTTATTTATTGCCTATATTATTGTGCTTGTACTCTCTTAGTACCTCATTGAATACATCGGGATAATTCGTAAACAGCCCCGTTGCACCCCATTCAAGAGCCTTTTTCATATCGGCTCTATCATTTACCGTATATGGATGGAATTGAAGGTCATGGTTGCGAACCATCTTCACATATTGTCCGTCTACCTTACTGAAGTTCGGGCCAACGCCAATTGCATATTCCTTAATGGAATCCAATTCTTCATCGGAAATGGTTGCTTGGTTCTTATAAGAAAAAAGTTGCACAAGCGGTAACTTTGGATTCATGTCATGAACCTTCATAAGGCTTTCTTTACTGAACGATTGTATTAATACATTCTTGGTACGGCCTTTGGAATCCACCATTTTATATTCTTCCAGAACCTGCAGGAGTTCTTCTTCCATTCCTGGATACACATCAGGGGACTTTGTTTCGATATAGTAATTGGCCTGCTTGCCGAACTTCTTAAAGACTTCTTCAAGAGTGGGAACCGTTAACCCTTCATAGACCTCTTTTGCCAATTGCGGATATTTTTCATTGAACCATGTACCGGCATCCAGTTTCTTGATTTCTGCCAGCGTTAAATCCTTCACCAGACCAGTACCATTCGTTGTACGATCTACCTTTTCATCATGCATTGCTATCAATCTTCCATCCTTGGTCATTTGAAGATCAATTTCTATGTAGTCGCCTTTCATTTGTTCTCCCAATTGATAAGCGGGAATGGTATGTTCAGGTGCATAGCCAGAAGCACCCCGATGTGCGATATTCACGATTTTCTTCTCATAAATAGATGAATTGGAATGATTTCCTTTAGCTGCTGAAGCCCCCATGGAAGTAGCCTGCAATATAAAGGCCGCACTCATCATACATAAACCGAATTTCTTTATATTCATTTTCATTTCCCTCTCTCCCTCCTATTATTACCATTATTTTAAAAGGGGAATGTGAATCTACAGCGAATATAATGTAAAGAAATAATATATTAGTCAAAATGGGTAAAATAGCCTATCAAATACAATACCAGCAGTGCACTCATTTAATTTGTTGTACCTGACCAGACAGGTGAATAACAGCTTAATTCTTTGGATTAGAAACCCACTAAAAGCCTCTTTTTCTAAAAAAATCATAAATAAAAAAAGTGCTAAACATGGAAACTGGTAAACCAATAAGAAGATATAGTAAGTTTCTTGGCATGAACATATTAAAATTGTAGAAAAAAACAATCACCCAAATGAACATGACTATATATTTCAAATATTTCGCTAGTCTCATTCTTTATCTCACCTTCTCTCAATAGTCTTCCTATCCATAATAAATCAAACTTAGAGCCGATAAATTCCAGATATTAGATCAGATGTGCTAATGTTTTCTTACGAAGTGGGCCTGGACAAGTGGTTTCCTATTCTGCACCCCTTCCGGTACTAATTTTCACCAGAACCTTGCCTAGAGAAAAGCCCTTTCTAAAATATAGATAGAGGGGTGACAAAATCTATTTTTTTCTGATTTACAAAAAACTAGTATCATATTACTATTAAACAAACAAACAGAATATTAATATTAAGGGGAATTATGTTAAAAAATTATCAATATTATCAAAACAAACACCGATTTATACTGAAAGCATTCATGGCAATGATATCCTTTTTACTATTAGTTGGGATTTCTGTATCACCTATAAGTTGGAAAGATAATCCCTACGAGATGATATTACAGGTCATTTTAATATCGGGGATGATAATTTCTCTGTTATTTTTCTTAAAAACAGAAGTCAATTTTTATAAAACCCTATTCATTTTCTTAATTACTGTTTATTTGTATAGCAAATTCTGGATATTCCCAGATACCGCAATCATGCTGGCTTTATTTGCTATAGCGCCCTTGATTCCCATTTTTCTCTTTGATAAAATCGGGTTTTATATTGTCGCCACTTTAAATATCATATTAGGTCCCGCTTCCATCTTGATCATTTCAAAAACGGATCTTCAATACACTTATGAATATGTCGCTTTGGATAGTTTCGGCAACACGCTTAATTTCATCGCTATACAAATCATATTGGTATTCGTATTCATAGGAACCAATAATAGAGTGGAGTCCACTAATGCATTTCATAAGGAAATACAGCAGGCCAAGCAATTGAACTCAGTCGGACAGCTTGCTGCCACCATTGCACACGAGATACGTAATCCGATTACAGTCGTGAAAGGATTTGCCCAGTTATTAGATCAAGAGAAGGAACTGAATGAAACGGAAAAATTTTATGTACAAACCATGCTTACAGAACTTGAATATACACAAGTGATTATCAATGACTATTTGTCTTTGGCAAAACCGCAAACGGATAATGTACAGGTCATTCCTTTAAATTATGAAATCCAAAAGATTTCCGATCTATTAACCAGTTTCGCCAATAATCGTAACATAGGCTTTCTCCTGGATTTCCATGACGACCTGTTCATTAACATGAATCCCATCGAGCTTAAACAGATACTGGTCAATATCATGAAAAATGGAATTGAGTCAATGAACAAACCCGGATTCATCAAGGTAGAAACAGAGCAGGAACGCACCATGGCAAAAATACAAATAACGGATACAGGAATAGGTCTCTCAAAAGAACAGCTTGAAATACTAGGTACCCCATTTTATTCACTTAAAGATAGGGGAACCGGTATCGGCCTGACCGTTTGTTATTCCATCGTTCAAAAATACAAAGGGAAAATCGTGGTACAGAGCGAAGTGAACAAAGGAACATCTTTCACCATTTATTTGCCCTTACATAAAGAAATAGATTAAACATACATTCCAAATAAGAAAAAGGATGACCTCTCACACCGGGAGGTCATCCTTTTTCTATTAGGCTTTAAAACTATCTTGCCATTTCAGCAAATGATTTTCTAAAAAGCGGACAAACGAGTCTGAGATTTTACCAGCCAGGGCAAAAATGATGATGCCTACGAATACGACGTCCGTTTGCATGAATGAACGGGCATCCTGGATCATGAAGCCCACCCCTCTATCCGCACCTAGCAATTCAGCGACGACCAGGCACATCCAAGCCGCACTTAAGGCTAAACGAATACCAAGTAATATGTTTGGTAAGGCTGCCGGAATCATGAGCTTCGTTATTTGTTCCCGACGGCTAAACTCCAAGATTAGGGCAACATCGTATAGTTTTTTATCCACATTCCGAAGGCCCAAAAAAGTTTGTAAATATAAAGGAAAAAAAGCACCTAAAGCAATAAGCAGCACTTTAGATAGTTCACCAAATCCGAACCACATAATGAATAAAGGGGTAATCGCAAGTAGAGGAACCGTTCGTAACATTTGAATGCTTGGGTTTAGATATTCTTCGGATTTTTTTTGCATGCCAACGATGACTCCTAACAATAAGCCTAAAAAACCACCTAATGCAAAGCCAAGAAGTGCCCGCGTTAAACTGATTTGTAAATGCATGCCCATTTCTCCCGACTGAACGAGATCAATGAAAGTCGTGACGATCAATAAAGGTGATGAGAATAATTGGGCAGGCAGGATGCCAACCGATCCTAATGTTTGCCATGCAATCAACACGACAACGGGAAGGACCGAACCCCGCAATGCCGATTTGGCAAGTCTGGATTGTTTTGTCGTTTCCCTTATGACAAGCCGCTTGTTTTGAGCAACGGTCTGTGTAGACATAATTTTCATCCTTCCTTTTTTCAAAAATTTAAATGCTCCAATCTTCCACTTCTACTGGATGATGATCAAGTTGGGTTAATATGACGGACCTGAATTCCTGAAACGCTTTGCTTGTTCGAGTTCTTGGGTATGGTAAATCAATTGGAACAATAGCTTTAATCCGCCCAGGCTTTGCATCCATGACGACCACTTTCCTCGATAAAAAGATGGATTCATCAATATCATGGGTGACAAGCACCATCGTTGTCTTATTCCTCTCCCATATTTCTAGTAAAGCCTCTTGAAGATGAGTTCGCGTGAATGCATCCAATGCACCGAATGGCTCATCCAGCAATAAAACTTCAGGATTACGCAATAATGCCCTGGCAATGGCAACACGCTGCGACATTCCACCGGATAATTGGCGAGGATAGGCCTTTTCAAAACCTTTTAGTTTAACAAGTGAAATCAAATCATCCACCCTTTTTCGAATGTCCGGTTTCTTTAATGGAAGGTTACCCGCAATATTCTGCTCCACGTTTAGCCATGGAAATAAGCGATGCTCCTGAAAAATGAAACCACGGTCTTTAGAAGGGCCGCTAACCGGGTGATCCCCTGCTATGATCGCACCGTCAAAATCTGAATCAAGTCCTGCGATTAACTTTAATAATGTGCTTTTACCGCAGCCGCTCGGACCAATGATGGTAACAAACTCCCCATTGTTGACGGTCAGATTTAAATTATCCAAAACATGGACACTTTCATTCTCATTCTTAAATGTTTTGCTTACATGATTAATTTCTAATGTCGCAACCAATATCCTCACCCTTTCTCAAATAAAAAAAATAGAGATCCAGCAATAAGGCACATATTGTCCCTTTGCTGAATCTCTAGTTAACTAGTCGATTCAATATTTCATTTTATATTAACTTATCGATTATTTATAATCAACACCTAATACCAATTTAATTTATCGGATTAATAGTAAAAAAATAATTGACAGATAATTCTAACAGCTGTTAAGATGCATTCATACACAAATCCGCTTCACACTGGAGCCAATTAAATAAAGGTCATCTGAATCAACTGGACTACCGGAGATTCAATGAAGAGTAACCCGGCATACTCTTCATTGAATCTCTTTTTGTCATTATTCTGACTATCCAGATGTGGTAAGTGTAATGAAAAAGGAGGGAATTCATGAAGGAACATCGTAACAAGTTAACCGCAATACTACTTGCCATCATTAGCATCGCTGTATTGGCAGGCTGTAATTCCGATGCCGGTAAAGCTTCCGGGAAAAGTGATCCACTGAAAGTTCATATTGCCTTAAATGGCAAGATGGGGCCGTTGGTCATTGCAAAGGAAAAGGGATTGTTCGACGAAGAGTTTTCTAAACTGGATGCCCAAATCGAGTGGAGTGAATTCCCGAGTGGTCCCCCGCTTTTGGAATCCCTTGCTTCCAATCGGGTTGACCTGTCTTTTTTAGGGGATGGTGCACTGATTGCCGGCATTGATAAGAATCTGCCATTCGAAGTGATTGCACAAACAGGTCGAGGTGAGTCATCTGTCCGGATCCTGGCTCAAGCAGAAGGTAACATAAAGCAGATTGAAGACTTAAAGGGAAAAACGGTCGGTGTTGCTTCGGGGACAACGGGTCATGTGTATTTAATCAAGGCATTGAAAGCCCATGGTTTAACGACTGATGATATTAAACTCATAAACTTACAACCAGATGATGCTCAAGCCGCTTTTGAAACCAAACAATTGGACGCCTGGGCGATATGGAACCCTTATTACCTTAATAATATTGAAAAAGGGAATGCTGTCGCACTTAAAGTAAAAGGAAAAATATTAGCTCCTGGTGCAATCATTGCACGTAAGGGATTTGCAAAAGAACATCCTGAAATTGTCGAGGCCTATTTAAAGGTTTATAAAAAAGCTGCCGACTGGCAAATTAAAAATCCAGATGAAGCATCTGAAATTTATTCCAAAGAAACTAAATTGCCTGTGGGTACGGTCAAGACAATAATAACGGCCGAAGAACCAAATATCTTCTTTACCGAAGATGCCATCAAAGCACAACAAGAATCTATCGATACTTTAGCTGGTGTGGGTTATATCAAGAAATCATTTAATTTTAAAAACCAGATCCACAATGAATACATTGATGAAGCCTTTAAAAAATAAAAAAACATACCTTATTAGGAGGAGATTGATTATGACGGAAACTAAAACACAACAAATAAAAGTGGTACCCGTAGCAGGAAGGATTGGAGCGGAAATTCAAGGAGTCCAATTAAGCGGAGACTTAGATTTAGCTATTTTCAGTGAAATCAAACAAGCGTTAAACGATCATAAAGTCGTATTCTTCAAAGGTCAAAATCATTTGGACGATGCCAGCCAAGAAGCATTTGCCAAGCTATTGGGTGAGCCTTATGCACATCCTACAGTACCGGTCAAAGACAATACTAACTACATTTTCGAACTTGATTCCGAACGGGGTGCTAAAGCAAACCATTGGCATACTGATGTCACTTTCGTTCCTGAAGTTCCAAAATACTCTGTTTTAAGAGGGGTAACCATCCCTAATGTTGGCGGAGATACAGTTTGGGCAAATACGAATAAAGCATATGAGGACCTGCCGGATGGATTGAAGGAATTAGCGGACGGACTATGGGCGATCCATACAAATGAATATGATTATGCTCAATTCAAACCAGCTGAAAACATCGATGATGAGGTTAAAAAGAAATATCGTGATATATTCGAATCGACCATTTATAAAACAAGGCACCCAGTCGTTCACGTGCACTCAGAAACCGGAAAAAGGCATTTGTTATTAGGTGGCTTTGCGGGAAGAGTGGAAGGATATACAACAAGTGAATCTGAAAGATTATTAAGTATCTTCGATTCATACGTCACGCGCTTAGAAAATACCGTGCGTTGGCAATGGAGTGAAGGGGACGTGGTCATTTGGGATAACCTAGCCACGCAGCACTACGCTATTGCCGATTACGGTGACCAGCACCGCGTCGTTCGCCGGGTCACTGTAGGAAAAGACATTCCCGTAAACAAGGAGAACGAGTCAAGCAGACTAATTATAAAAAAATAAAACTCATGTAGAGTGTAAGGTTCGAAAACACTCAAACCTCCTGAGGAACTGGTCTTATTGCAGGAAGTTTGAGTGTTTTCTTTATTGAACAGGTCTTCCGACTCGCTCTTTGGCAATTTAAGTACTTTCATACAAAAGGCCTCATTTAAAATTCACTTCAATGTATTCAATCTCTTCTGCCGCACTTAATGTGCCATGGGCTTTTCCAACTGTGCCTTCTTTGTCTTCCCAAAAGAAGTTATGGTCCTGAACGATCGTGCTAAAATCTAAGTCTCACCACCGGGCAGCAATGCCGAGCAATCTATCTCTATGCAGAAAATCACTTGAATCCACTATTTTATGAACTTCTTCTATACTCTTAGGGGACATCGGTCTAGCTCCCCATTTATCTTGCGATCGAACCATTTGATGAGTCATTTTATGCATGACAACCATGACTTCCGTTTCGGTTGAGTCTTCATCAAGTCCTGTTTCAAATTCAATCCCATCATATATCGCCGTTTTCGCTTCAAGTTCCGCCTCTTTAGCTTTCGCTTCCCTTTGGGCTTTGATTTTTACATCCTCTCTTTCTCTTTCAATTTGTTCCTTGGTTTCCCTGGCTTTGATTTCCATTTTGGCTTTTTCATACTCATTGGAGTTTTCCATGATTTTAAAGGAAGCAATCCCCAACCCGGATAATGCAACAAATGAGATTCCACTAATGAGTAAAAACCTTTTGCGTTTTCTTCATAAAACTTCCTCCAAAGTATTGATATGATAGATAATATTTATTTTAACTTATTAAATGGATGGACTATCCAGAAAAGCAGACATCCAAAATCCTTGTCTCTGCCCTACTCAAAGATCATTCAGATATTAATAATCACCCTAGGCATCATTCTATTTTTTCACAAGGACTCCTAAATATTGTATTATTTAAAAATGATGGTTTAGTTTTTTGGAGGGAGTCTTGAATGAAGAAATTCAGTATTGCTGCAATATGCATTATTTTAATTCTACTCGTTATGTATGGCTTTACCGGGAACTATTTTTACAATATGGCCTTAAATCCAAATAAGGAAAAAGACTTTTTAAGCGATAACCCCCATCTTGCTCAGTCTGAAGCCGTTTCAGGTAAAGTGGCTGAATCCAGTAAATTGGCAGATGCGGAATTTGCCAAAGAGCATCAACCGGATGAGATGAGCATTGTTTCTGCAGATCAACTAAAACTTAGTGCTAAACTTTATGAAAATAATAACCATGACCATAAATGGGCTATTATCGTTCATGGTTATACTGGCAATAACACACAAATGATTCGGTGGGTTCGCAATTTTCATGGAAATGGATACAATGTGCTGGCACCTGATCTTCGCGGACATGGAAAAAGCGGAGGAAATTACATTGGAATGGGCTGGGATGACCGGAAAGATATGCTTTTATGGATCAAGCAAATTACCGATAAAGATCCCCAGGCGAACATTGCATTATTCGGGATATCCATGGGAGGGGCAACCGTCATGATGACTTCCGGGGAAAAGCTGCCTTCCAATGTTAAAGTGATCGTAGAGGATTGCGGATACTCCTCGGTAATGGAAGTATTCACCTATCAACTTGATGATTTGTTCGGATTGCCAAAATTCCCATTAATGAATGCAGCCAACACGGTGACAAAGCTTCGTGCAGGCTACGATTTAACTGCAGCATCGGCTGTCAAACAAGTGCTAAAAAGTAAAACACCCATGTTATTCATTCATGGGGAAGATGATTCATTCGTCCCTTATTCCATGCTGGGTGACGTATACAATGCAGCGAACGTAGACAAAGAAAAATTGATAATACCGGGTGCCGGTCATGGTGAAGCTGAGTTAGTGGATCCAGAAAAGTATTGGAACAAGGTATGGGGTTTTGTGGATAAATATATGGAGTAATGTAAGAGGATAAAAAAGAAACTGCTGATATAGATATCGACAGTTTCTTTTCGTTTTCATCCAGCTTATTTTTATCCAGGGTCTTTTTATTAATTCCCTTTAATGATAATTTCATCGATTAAACCGTAATCCTTAGCCTCATTTGCGCTTAAGAAGTAATCACGATCTGTGTCCTTCGCCACCTTTTCGATAGGCTGCCCAGTCCTTTCCGAAATGATCTGATTGATATGATCCTTCAGTTTCAAAATCCTTCGGGCAGAAATTTCAATTTCCGTGGCTTGCCCCCTTGCCCCACCAAGCGGTTGATGAAGCATGATTTCACTATTTGGCAAAGCGCACCGTTTCCCTTTCGTACCCGCCAATAAAAGCATGGCACCGAATGAAGCAGCCATCCCCGTACATACAGTCCGGATATCGGGCTTAATATATTGCATCGTATCATAAATGGCGAAACCGGCACTGGTCGATCCCCCCGGACTGTTTATGAAGATGGTAATTTCTTTATCAGGTGCATCTGCTGCCAAGAATAACAATTGGGCAACGACACTATTGGCTAAATGATCGGTGATTTCTTCCCCAATCATGATGATACGGTCTTTTAGAAGTCGGGAATAAATATCGTACGAGCGCTCACCCTTGCCTGATTGCTCAATTACATATGGTATGGTGGTCATATCTCTTCTTCCTCCTAACAATAATATTGGCTATGCAGCCATTGAGAGTGTGTTTGAAGGAGTGAAGCTTGATTTGGAAATATTCGAACGATTCATCAGTTTAGGAACCAACGATTCACTGTTCAGGGATTTGAAAGATGGGATGCTTTTAATGAGGATATCAGGATTTTGGGCTTTTAAAGCCTGTGTCATCAGGGACATGAGCCGCTGTTCCTCCTCATCTTGCCAATCTTCCACGAAAGACAGCTTACGCTCATCAATGTCATTGTCAAAACGCTTTTTCACACGGTTCAAGATTGCCTTTACTGCCGTTTCCGTGGTGTTCAAATAACCCGATATTTCTTTGGACCGATAGAGGAATCCTTCCTTTAATATGAACACTACAGCTTGTTTCGGGGTAAGGGATTTCATTATATATTCAACCGTTTCAAAGACATTTTCCCCATCTGCCCCTTGCTGTTCGGTATCCAAAAGATCCTCTAAAGATTCTTTTTTTCTTTTTCTAATCGTATCAATCCAGGAATGGCGGGCTATCGTCTTCAATAAAGCGGTTGTTAACTCCGTTTTCTTCCCATAGCCCTGCATTGCCTTCAATATCGTTTCCTGTGCCAAATCATCCCCATCCCAATTATTTTGGGTCAGGAATCGGCAAAACCGAAGCAATTCAGGATAGACCTCACTCAAAATCGCACCGTTATCATTTTCTTCAGAAATATCTTCCCTTAACTTATTTATCATTTTTCTCACTCCTTCAACACCCTCTATCCTATAAACGTTTCTGAAAGAGAAAAAGATATGGGGGTGAAAAATTTTCTTCATTCTTCATTATATTCTATTCCATTTTTTCCCTTGGATCTCCTTTCATACTAAAAACCTGTTTGGTTAAGATCCAAACAGGCTAATGTCATTATTCTGTATGCAAAAAATAGGGCCTCCCCCGCTGTGTACCCGGTTCATCACCAATCATTTCAGCGAAGCCCTTATTTTCAAAAACACTTAATATTCTCCGCGCATTCCCCTCCGTTCACAACCAAATCTTTGGATGTGACCTCCCGGATATCCGTGTTGTGAATCCTGAATTTCAAATTTCCGGGTGATCCATAGTAACTCTGCTGCTATTCCAAGTGTTCAATGCATTCAACCGTGTATTCGCTAGGTTCCATTTCGTTTACTTCAATACCAAACCAACTGGAGGAGCGACTCTCATTAGCGCTATCTTTACAATAGTTCACCATAGTACCTGCTGGCTTCTCTTCCAATTCTTGATCGCTGATCTCTTCAAAATTCACTGATCGCTCGTTATGACGCTCGCGGTCTGCCTTTTCATTCTCCATGTCTGCGAACAAGAACATACAATAAAAAAACGCAATCATAATTGCCATAGTAAACAACCTTGACATTAAAGGCAGTGACTTTTTCGATATAACCAAAACTCTCTTCATGGTGGTTTCCCCAATCCTGATAAAGCATAATAATTATAAAAGACCTATTCTTTCTGAATGAACTCTATTAAATTTCCATCAATAACACTAGTTTAGAAAAATATTACTATTGAATCATTATATCAAGTTTCAATAGTTTTTATAACTATCTACACTTAAAATTCAACCTTAATACGAATAGCCAAGGCCATTCATGACTATATCGAAGAACTCTATACCATCTTCATTAAATCCAGGGAATGTACTTTGAATAGTGAAGTTTGCACTTATCTAAAAACGCGGCCCTTCCTTTAAGAGGAGACCGCGTTTTTTTCATCTCAATTCTTCCCGATATCTTAACCTCCCCCTACAACCCCGAATACATTGCCATCAATATACTCCTCACATTGACTTCCATCCTTTTTCAGTGTTACTCTTAAATTAATAAAAAAGTATACATTCAAAACACTGATTCCATTAGCGTGAAATAAGGGTGATCACATTTGCCAAAAGAACATTTAATCGACGTTCAACCAATCAGATCATTGGAAAAATTAGATGATATGAAATGGTCATTGAAAAGACATTGCAGCGAGAGAGACTACATATTGTTCTTGTTAGGCATCAATACCGGCTTGCGTGTGTCTGATCTATTATCGCTGAAGATAAAGGACATCAAAGGCAAGATGGAGATCATCATCAAGGAAGGGAAAACAAAAAAGCCAAGAATCATTCAGCTTAATACTGTATGCAATGAATTGGCCGCCTATATAGCCACCATTGATGGTGAATGGCTATTCCCCTCACGCAAAGGCGATAAGCCAATAAGTAAGATACAAGCCTACAGGCAACTTAATAAAGCAGCAGACATGGTAGACATCGAGAGCGTCGGTACCCATACCATGCGGAAAACATTCGGGTACTGGTTCTATAAACGAAGTAAGGACCTTGCTGAGTTACAAATGATCCTTAACCATTCACACCCTGAAATTACACTTAAGTACATTGGGATTGCTGATGAAGGAACAGATGACAGCTTAAATGACTTTGTACTATGGGAGGACGGAAGAAATGTCACTGACTGAATACAATGCAAAATATGAATATATCATTCGCAGCAATATTTCCGACAGACAAAAGGCATTGAAATTAGCTGATTTAATGACAGATATGGAAGGCCAGCTAAGAAATGAAATCGGGGAACATCGAAATAAAGAGGTAAATGCTTTATATAAAAAAGTATCTCTTTTCTCCAACTTGTTATAATCAGCTTAAGACCTTGCCCTTATGTGCAGAGGTCTTTTTTTTGCCGTGAAAGTAAATGCCTGCCACCGTACCAATCGCATCTCCTCTCCTCTTCCTGGTTGATCCACCTAACTCTATTTCAGCTTCATTCTTCCTCCTTTCTGACTCTCCTAAGCCATATGCTAACGAAACAAACAATCTTTAACTCCAGACAACATTCGAATAAAAAATAACTTAATTAATATCATCGACTCGTCACTAATGATGTCAATTTTTAGAAATTAAACATACTTAAGGAATATTTTTTCGCCATCATTTCCAAGATTTTTATCCCGGCAACGCTGTTCCCCCTTTCATCCAGCGCTGCACCATAAATTCCAATCCCACATTTTCCGGGGACAGCCCCCATGATTCCCCCTGACACACCGCTTTTAGCCGGTATGCCAACATTAATGGCAAATTCACCTGATGCGTTATACATGCCGCAAGTAACCATGAATGTCTTGCAAATACGGGCAATGTCCCCGGGGATGATTTGCTTTCCCGTCAGCAAATCTTTCCCATTCATGGCCAGCACACAGCCTATCCTCGCCAAATCCTGACTGTCCATTTCAATGGCACACTGCTTCGAATACAATTCGATTAATTCCTCCACATCCTCATTTATTACATTATGCTGCTTCAAAAAATAACTTAGCGCCCTATTTAAGTCTGCTGTATTGTATTCTGACCGGGCAACATCTTCATTAAAGCCGATAGTAGGATTTTGCGTCAACTCCCGGATAAAATGTAAAATACGCTGAAATCGCTCATTTACACTGTCACCTGCAATCATGTGGGTCACAGTCAATGCTCCTGCATTGATCATCGGGTTTAACGGCTTTGATGGCTTGTTTGTCTCTAACTTGGCAATTGAATTAAAAGGGTCGCCAGTCGGTTCTTTTCCTACATAGGAAAAGACATATTCCTCCCCTTTTTCCATTAATACCAGTGCAAGTGTCAAAACTTTTGATATGCTTTGCAGCGTCATTTTTCCGCTTACATCCCCCGCACAATATCCTTTTCCATCAGGATAGTAAATAGCAACAGACAACTCCCCAGGATTCGCCTTTTCAAGAGCCGGTATATAGTCTGCCACTGTTCCCATATTTGTATATTTTTTTGCCTTATCGACCAGTCGCTGTAATTCTTCATTGGACCTGCATTGACATCCCTTATTGTTCACAATTTTCCGCCCCTTAGAAAATTTGTCATGTGGAGTGTTCTTAAATAGTGGTTTTATTAGTTATCCCATATTTCAACGATATTATTTACAAAACCAGGAAGCGGATAATAAATAGAAGTAAGGTTAGAGGAACTACTTTCCAGGTATTTTAAAATGCTTCTTCGTCTATTATTTACTGATATTAATTCACCCATTGTAAGGTCTTACCATACTTCCCTTCTGTCTAATCTAAATGCACAGGCTCTGAATTATTTTCGTCGTGTTAAAGACAACGAAAAACAACAACATATACGGCAACGGCAAAGCAGTAAAAAATCAGAAGCAACTTCACTGTTCTTTAAAGAAGATTTAATTGAAAAAAGAAGGAATTAGACGCGCTCAGACGGAAATATAGACCATACGAATATTATCGTCACATAAGCTTCATATGTATTTCACACTTGATGGAAAGTAGGAAAAGCCATGGGAAAATCGAAAAGTTTACAAGAAATCTATAACGCCAACCGTCCAGAAAATAATGAACTTTTCCGAGCGATACAACAGCATCTACAATTGAAGCATCCAGACAAACGAATGACAGCCACGAGAACATTGCAAATAATTGTGGCTGATAGTGTTTCATCTGGAGAGCTGCGTAATGTGGAAGCCCGCCTTCTTTACAGTTAATAAGAATCTGTTGTTTCATAAGCCCTTTGAAATTTTCGTACACAGAAAGGATCTCATCAATGAAAGAGTTTCTAAAAAAATCGGCCCATTTGTTGAATGAAGTAAATAATATGTATCTCTTCTATCCAACTAGTTATGATCGGGCCTGAGACCTAGCAATCGGGCTTGAATCAACATGTCACATGTATTTGGTTCGTTTCGTAAACTCAGCGACATTCAGTCTTTCGCTTACTTCGTACGCTTCGGTGCAATCATTTTTGTCTTTGGAAAAGTCTCCTGTTTTCTATTTACTCAATTTGAGTACAGATTTACTTTCAACTGGTGAGTAAAAATGCTCAAAAGATAAAGATTGACAACATTTTTAGAGTGACTCATACTAGTAGTAGCATAAATGACAGAATATTAAGAATAGTGGAGGGGTAATTATGAATAAGATTTTCGTTCCTAACGCAATCGCCACTTTAACAAGACTTTTCTACAGTTCGACTACAATGAATGAGTATTTAGCGATGAGAACCGCTCAATTCTACATTGAAGACCTGAAGTTACTGCAAGACGTGGAAGCTGTTGCCTTGGCAATTGAAAATCAAAATGCTTTCGCTTTAATGTCTAAATTTAAATTATTTGATTATAAGGCTGCTGAAGAAATTGAAATCGCACTATCCTCTTCTGGCTATACGGAAGCAGAGCTAAGTGCTATGAATATTGAAATCTGAAATCATTAGCCAATCTGTTTACGGAACGAATGGTAGAGTTAATACTCTTTGACCCATTCGTTTTTATTTTCATCGTAAGGACAAACGTGCACTAAAATATTGCTGTTAATATACATTATTTAATAGCGAATATGTATTATCACTCTCCCCAATATCTGTGGCCAATAAACTTCATGTATCGTTTCGTATCTTCCATAGTATTCGCATGGGCTCCCCATTTACAGCGTTTTAGTGATAAAATGGATGAATGTAACAGAGGGGGAAACAACATAAAATTTACATATTTAATCGGTACATTAACCGTCACTTCGGCTTTGCTTTTGGCGGGGTGTAGCACAAATGAAACCACGGTGAAAAAGGAAGCAACGACAGCTCAAGCGAGTAATGTTGAAAAAGAAAAAAACGTTGAGATTACGAAAGAAGATAATATTGCGGAACTTCCTTCACCTTATGATGAAATTGGGAAGCGGTGGGCGGAATGGGAACTTCCGAAAGAAGGACGCCTTCCGAAAACAGACAAAGCATATCAAGGTTTTTTAATGGACGACGATAGCGACCCAAGGGAATCGGCTGTTATATATGAAAACGGATACGGCTTCGATAAAAAAACGGGTTATTATGTCACGGCTGCTTATGAAAGGGACGAAGAATTTGAAGGAAGGCCGCCCGAAGTAACGCCCGACCAACGTGAAGGAATGATTATGGGAATTATTGCCGAATATTTTGGAAATGAATATTCATTTGAAGGCGACTTTGAAGTTGAACCCGACGAAATGTATGTCGAAGATAAAAACGGAAAGAAAATTCCGAACCAAACTTTTATTGCAAACCTTTATGTCGATATTGAATCGCACAAAGTTGACGCTTTGTTCGAAATAAGGCATTATGCCGAATTAGATAAAAATAAACCGCTCGAAGATTGGGCGAACGAAACAATCAACTTCTTTTTAGATGCAAAAGAAACGGACGATATAGAAGTAATTTGGAAGCTATATTCGGAAGGTGAAGATAATATTGCGGAACTGAGTAAAACCGTCAAACTTGCACGTGAATGAATCGGGCGTCCCACAGCAGGGCGTCTTTTTTGTTTCCATTATTGAACTAAAAGTTGTATCTCAGTGCGTTTCTATTCGTTTTTATAGAATTACCCGCAATTTTCATTTACTACCCGTAGCACATCAAGCAGTGCGGTTTAGTGAACAAATAAAAAACATCTCGAAGGATGTCTTTCTTTTCACTTTTCTCATTTTTTTTGTTTTCTTTCTTTTTACCATCTAATAAATAAAACATGCTGTTCTTGCCATCATAACGATATATTTCTGAGCATCCGTACCGTTTTTGAACAAATAGTGAATCGCTAATCGACGTAGAATCACCATTTACTCGATTTAGAATTTGATTATATTGCATAATTTCTTGTGAATGTGTCATATACCTTACCGAAATTTTCTTTGTAATTATTTCTATCTTATTCATTTCTTCTGTTATAGTAGGAATCTGTTTATGGTTGTTATGATATCAAAGTTGCAAATAACCATATGGCCTGGACCCAAATTGGTAACTCTAATATAAATTATTTCAGCATCTGTATTTATCCCTTTTCCTTTTGTATAGCCAACTTGGCGTAATCGCCATTCATATAAAGTTTAGTATTATCTGGAATATTCACGTTGCTCAAATCAATGGGATAATACGCTTCTAATATATGAGGAAACTCTCGATTACCTAATTTTCTTTGTTTTCCATTATTAAATACACTTTAAAGAAAACCTATTAAAAATGTAATCATTGGAATTGCTATTTTATAAAATTCAGACATAACCTACACTCTCCCTTTTTATCTTACTTCAACAATTAGAATGATTTTACCGGCTTTAAAAAAGGACTCCGTATAATAAGCGAGTCCTTCAATATTCATCGTTTTTATTTTCAACTTCAAATAGGTTGAAACTTGATGATTCATCTGGGTTGAATGCAGGCTCTTCATTTTCATATTTATTTTTTTGTTCCTCTACGTATTTAATTTTGTGGTATTCATCTTTTGACATACCATCCCAAATTTTTGTTGCGTTGTGATCTTCATGGCCAGGCTGAGGATTTATGTGTGGCGTTGGGTCCAAGAAAAAACTGCCAAAGAATATGGCTGTGTAGAAGAAGGGCATTGCCATAATCAACACGATTAAGCCCAACGCTTGAGTTATGTTTATGTATTTTTTCATTGGTGGCATACCTCCTTGTTATGTTAAGTAATTGGTTCTTCAAGAACTGTATAAAAGCTTGCTTTCAACATTAAGCAGTTCTCCAGAAGCAAGATTATCCGCCACAATATATTGTAAAGTTCTCGTGGCGGTCATTCTTTTGTCTGGATACTTCAATTGCAAATGAGCTTGAATCGCTCGGAACAGCTCATTATTTTCTGGTCGGTTGGCATCGTAGATTTCTTGTAAACTCTTAAGTTTGTCCATGGCATTTCCTACTTTCCATCAATGTGTGAAGTACGTGTGAAAGCTTGCTCACACTCATTTCTTATGGTGTTCACATCGGTATGAAATGGCTAATATTCGTAAGGTCGGTACTTCATTCGAAGCGCTTCAAGTTCTGCCTTTTTCTTCAGCATATCCTGTTTCAAATACAATTGAATGCCAGCTTTTTTGATAGGAGTTATTTTTTTGGTCTTGATTAACGAGCTGAGCCTGGCACGAGTTATGCCGAGCAGCTCTATACATTCCGTGGAAGTCAAAACTTCATCCATCACGAATTTCTTCGGGTCGAACTTTTCCATAATGTAATAATCAGTCATTGTATCACCTCCTTTGCATTGCGACATCGCTGTTCATTCATTCCTTTTCCTTTTTTTCTTTCTTTTCCATTTTATGAAGGATAATTGAACAAATCAGCACGTAGACCGCCAATGATATCCAGTAGTAAAGTGGAAAATCATCATCTTTACTCGCTGAAAATGCCCATGTACCAAATATCAAATATGGCATAAACAATATGAGTCGGAGTTTCCATAGGTACTTTCCCCACATGACAATGCCTCCTTTTGAAATTATTGGCAGTGATTTTGTGATTTTTTCCATTCTTCAAATACTATGTCACTCGCAATAATTTCAGCATCGGTAAATCTCAATCCACTTAAAGCAACTTCGATTTCATCAGCTTTTCTATTATCAAAAAACCTAACCTTTGGAATGAGCGCCCACGCTCGCTGTTTATCAATTTCTACAGCTACAGCAGTTGTATCTCCAAGCAAATCCAAATCGCTGATATAATACTCCATTGTCCTCATGGCTAGGAAATCAGTGTTTGTATTCTTACGGAAAAACAAGTCTCCTAATGTTTCGATTGCTGTTGATAATATTTCTGGTTTCATAGTTTCATCCTCCTTCGAATTAACTAAATATTCCGTTATATCTATTACTATAGAAGTATGAAGTACCATAATTATGCTGTCAATCTAAAAAAGACCATTCCTTTCGGAATGGTCTAAAAGTTTGGCTTATCGGATTTATCGTAGTGACGATTTTTAGTTCATCTTCTGTAAGCAATGTTCTTCGTTTACTCACCGCACATGACCTCCGCACATTATTAGTGTCAAATCTGTAGTGTGAGAAAAATGAAAAAAGGCCTTACACAATTAAGTGTAAGACCTTGATACAACAGCACTCTTGGCTGTTTCATGATACCGGTGGCCGGGGTCGAACCGGCACTCCAGAGGAACACGATTTTGAGTCCCATTATATTCCATAAAAGCTATATAATCAGTAATATCAACGGTTGTTGAAAAAACTCATTTTTTTAGTAACACGATTACTGATAATTATGCCTTTACTTCTTATAATCGTCAAGAATCAATGCATTTTCTTATTAAATTTTGCTTGTCCTAATTGTTTATATTTTTGAATGAGCCTAGCTTCGTGCTTCCTTGCATCCTCTACTTTTTCGTATTCACCCACTATACGATATTCAAGTTTTCCATATTCCATTAGATGCACATGTTCCGAGTTTCTTCTATTTTTATATCTTCTGCATCTATACCAAACACCACTTCCAACATAAACAACTTTTCCATTGTACCAATGTTCATATACAATAAATTTATTTACCTTTCTTAATTCAATTGGATTGAGATCATTTTTCTTTATTAATTGGATGATTTTTTGAAAAGTTGTCTCATAAATTATAATGTCTTTGTTCGTCATTTTGTCAGTTAAATGTTGTATTAGTTGCTCTTTTGTTGGCAACATAAAAAATCACCTCGATATTTTTATATCAAGGTGATTGAAAATGTAAATCTATTTAAATATTTTATTTGTTAGGTTCTTTTTTATAAATTATCGAACTTTATTTCAATGCCAAACTCTATAGCCATTTAACATTCTAATGCTAACATAATACACCATTTATTAGGATTCCTTCACCGTTGTCTTGTTGAACTAAAGCACCCGTTAGTTCATTAAGAAAAGCACATTATTTGTCTATCTCTTTTACATAAATCATAGATCTAGGTAGTATACCTAAATATAAATAGCCTCATCAAGTTTTTCCTGAGGCTATTCACTGCGTATAGTTTATTAATGTTTTTGCACCAGAACCAATATATCTATAGGAGCATTTCTTTATTTTTGAACGGCTCTAGTATAATAATATTCTTCAAGAGTAATTCCTTGGCTCATAATAGTTTGAGCTATTGATTTACCTACATATCGAAGATGCCATGGTTCATATTTATACCCAGTGACTGATTCTTTTCCTTTAGGGTATCGGATAATAAATCCATAATCATCTGCATGTGCCTGTAGCCATTTTGCTTCTTTAGTACCTCCAAAGCAATCCTGTGCCGCGCATTTACCATTGCCTCCTGTCACATCAATAGCAAGGCCTGTTTCATGCTCACTTGTTCCAGGTAATGCACTGTATGTGATTGCTTTGGCATAACCATCCCTTTTTACATAAGAATCAAATAGAGCAACTTGTGTAGCATGTGATCTGTAAGCAGATACACCGAGAAGACTTACTCCCTGCTTCTTGGATTCCGTAAATAATTTGCTAATGGCCGCAGCTGCTTCACTTCGCATTTTTCTCTTTTCTGTCTTTTCTTTAAAAGTAAACGGTATCGATGTATACACTAAGTCTTTTGGTACATAGTTTTCTGGTAGCTTATTTTTTTTATTGACTAGCACTGGAATACTTTCAGGCTTTGCAACAACCTGAACGGCGTCAGATGAAGAGTTTGATATTTTTACATATTTGCTACTAACATAACCTGTTTGACCGTTTAAGCTTACCTTTAGCCATCCATTCACATTTTTTCCAGTAACCGTTAGCTTTGTGCCCTGTTTAACTGTTGTTATAATTTTATTAGCAGTAGAAGGACCTGTACGGACATTCAGGTTAGCAGTTGCTGTATAGGTTACAGTTGCTGTACTAGATGAAGAGTTTGATATTTTTACATATTGACCACTAACATAACCTGTTTGACCATTTAAGCTTACCTTTAGCCATCCATTCGCATTTTTTCCAGTAACCGTTAGCTTTGTGCCCTGTTTAACTCTTGCTATAATTTTATTAGCAGTAGAAGGACCTGTACGGACATTCAGGTTAGCAGTTGCTGTATAGGTTACAGTTGCTGCATTGGCTACACTTGGTTCTAACACCTTAATATTTGCATGGTTAAAACCGATTAAACCTGCACATAAAATAATGAAAGCAAAACCGGTAGCTAGCAATCTTTTGTTTAACGTTACTTTATTTAGTTTTGTCATTTAGAACACCTCAGCTTTAAGGTATATTTTTAAAAAATAAATGTCAAAATATATATTCTCTTTTTTTAACAATGTAGTTTTCTATTCCTGCAATTAATCTAAAAATACCAGAGTAAATATAATCTATAAATGCATTGAAAAATGTCCTCCTCATTAAAAAATTCAACTTCATTATCTATATGTATTAGACAAACTATCAGTGTGTTTTAACATTTACCTTGTTTAACTAAACTGCCCCTTTAGTTGCTTAACAAAAAGGTTGCTTCAGCAACCTCCCTTATTGAACTAAAGCACCCGTTAGTTTAAGTACAAACCTTCACAATCTTGCTAACCTGCCACGTTAACTGATCAATGAAAACAAACTACAATACAAATATCATTGAAGCCAAAACTAAAAATGGAAATAAAACAATTAGCAATATTGATACTCCTGTCTTCCAATTTTTCTTTATTTGAAGTAATTCCTTCTTAGCCTTTTCCTTATTTTTAAGCGACCATATAATAATTCCAACCCAATAAATTGCTAAAAATATATAACTTGAAGTATCCATTAAATCACCTCTTATAACAATTTTCTGTAAAAAACTGTTTACTATCATTCTTTCACAAATCTGCCCCGTTTTTTCAATATGAAAGATTCGCACCCTATAGATAATTATCGAAGTGAATTAGTGGCCTTTTTTTTTAATCCTTTAATAGTTGTATAAATAGGATATAACAATAACAAACCTCCAAATAGCAATATCCCATATTCTTCATTAGGAAGATATTTATCTAATAAATCATTCAAAAATAGATCTCCTGTAATGATGAAGATTAGGCCTGATATGAAAAATATTAAAAACGTGTTGAAAAAACTTTTCTTTTTAAATTTCTTGTCCATAAAACCATTAATTAAGCCTAAAACACAGACAAAACAAGTAAATCAGTGATATTCATACATCTTAACCTTCTTTTTTATTTTCAGCATAAGCGAAAAAAATTCTATTTCATATATGAAAATATTCCCACCTTATAGAACTATCCTGCCCCTATAGTTCCATAAGAATAACGGTTAAACTTTTTTCAAATCGGTACGACTTTATTGTAAATTAAACACCAATAAGAATAAAGAAAGCCTACGATCCTTGCTATTTAAGGAAGTAGGCTTTCTTTTATTTCAGTTATTTTTTGGCTTTTCTCTATTTTTTAAATGGAAGTCGTGGACTTTCGTCTTTATATATAGAGTAAGTCCACGTTTCATTTTCCATTTTTGAGCATTGGTCATTATTACAAGTGAAAATATAGGTCTGCTTATCAGTACGAACACTTACCTCAAAATAGTAGGGGAACATTCCCCCTTTATTTTTATCCATACTTCTATCAATAGCAATGATATTCTCTTTTTCTGCTATCTTTTTATAATCTTCACTCTCAACTGTTTTCAGCACCATTTCACTTAAAATAGCCTGTTCACTTTCGGACGGTTCATACGCTTGTTCCAAAAAATACCATCTTCCAAATAAAAACAAATTAATCCCTATACTGATTATCAATACTGTAACTAAAATCTTATTCTTCATATATCCCCATCCCTATACCTTTGTCTATCTCGATAGTCCCCACCGCCTGTAATTCATTTAAACGACTTAAACTCTCTTCTTTATTAAAAGAACTATGCCAACGATAATCATATTGATCCAATATACGGTAATGGTTACTAATCAAATTTTGTTGCAAACGAAAATCCCCTCTATACTCGATTTCTTTCCACCATACCTTACCACCCATTGTTTTTTCTTTAGGCGTACCACCATTTTTGCTAGCAATTAACTGAACAAAATCAACTGGATTGTCACCAATTGATGATATCAACAATTGGCTATGATTAAACAAAGCACAAAATGCAACAACGGTGGTCCAATTGGCTTCTGTTCTTCTTTTTTCAATTTGAACTAGTGTTTTTTTTGAAATCCCTAGAATTTCAGACATCTTATCTTGAGAAAAACTTTGTTCTGTTCGGACAAGTTTCATTTTTTCTGATATTAAATTGATGAATTCTTCTTTTTCCATATATACTAAATACTCCTTTTTAGTGTAATTTTACACTAAAAGTATTATTTTTCAACAAAAAATACCTTAAATATGTTTGAAATAGGAATGTTTCTCAATTAAATCTTGTTGAACTAACCTGCCCCGTTAGTTCCATAAGAAAAAGCTGCCGCAGCAACCTCCCTTATTGAAGTAAAGACCCGTTAGCTTAAAAACTTTCTCTAAATAAACGGTTTCCAATTAGGGTCTTTTATATCTTTCTCATTTGGCTTTCTTACAAACTCAATACAGCCTTCTTCGCATGCCCCAAACTTAAAGAAGTTTTTTTGTGCTTGGCTTAATGAAACTTCATTAGCCCCGCCTTCGTAATCAGGGTCTCGAAATTGAACACCGTCATCTTCCCAAAAGCATATTTTGCAAATTGCATATGTATCGGTTGGTTCTTCATCTAATGTTTTATATCCACAGCAAGGACAAGTATATTTCATACAATCACCTCGATACTTTTTATGAATTTTACCATGCTTTCTTGTTCTACTAAACTGCCCCGTTAGTTCCATAAGAAAAAGGCTGCCGCAGCAACCCCTGTTATTGAAGTAAAGCACCCGTTAGTTCATTAAGAAATTCAGTTTATAAGTCCTTTTAAATATGTTTTATGATATTTTTTTAAGAATCCCCAAACAATAATTAGAACCCCAAACACTACAAAGAACAAAATCGGCAGCTGAAAAATAGCCATGTAATCTCCTAATGCCCATGAATTATTTGCTTCAATAACATTCTGGTAGGTATCCTTATATTCATATTGAACAATCCAATTATCCTTTGTACTCGCCACTGTTCCTAAATCATAATCATCGCTAACAATTCCTTCTTTATTAAAAATTTCATACGGATCTTCTATCATAAATGTTGCATACTGATATTCAATGGGGTAAGTGGTAGAAGGTTTTTGTGTTATATTAAATTCTTTCAACCAATCTTTTAATTGAGCGTTCTCTTCTGTGTTAAATATTGCAAGATAATTCAAATGATCCTTATGTTCGTCGAAAAGAGTTTGAATATCCTCTTTTTTGGAGTCAGAAATCACATCATCATCACCTACAATAGTTAACACATCGCTCATGATGATGCTTCTTTCTTCCTTGAAATTATATATTTCTAAGGAGGTATTTACAAAAATGATAGCTCCTAGCACAAGTGAAACCAATGAAAATAATAAGATATAACGAGCAAATCTCTTTTGTACACTAAAAAATTCTGATAATCCTTTAATCATGTGTTTTTTATCTCCGAAGTTTTCAATAGCCATTCTGCTCGCTTCTTCTTCTGATACTCCCTTTTCTTTTAACTCATAGGCAGCCTCTAATAAATGCGATTGCATTTCCTCTTTTAATTCCTGGATTTCTTCTTTATCTCCATCAACGTTTCGGTAAACCGAATGAACGTATTCTTCAATTTGTTTCATTTTTTATCCCCTTTCCAATAAAACGGAAAAACAGATACCCTACAACATTTAATAAAGCAAATATAATAATCCAACCAATGTTCAATCTCCTCTGGTGATTAGCATTAATAATCGCCCAAATAGTAAACAACACCCAATAGATTAAAACACCTAAAAATAAAATATTATCTGCAAGTGGTCTATAACTGATATAAGTTAGATTGACATCCCAAATTTTGTTTCCAAGACTGTACCCTGTTTGTACAATAACATTGTGATTAGTTGTCAATACATCTTTCCTTACTTCAAATTCTGGTCTGATTTTTTGAAATTCTTCATTAGAAGAAGCAGAAAATATTTTCTCGTGGTCCATAAGCGTAATTTCATATATGGCAGGGCTTTTTTCTACAAGCTTTGCCATATACCGTTTATCACTCTTGCTTATCTCTTTATTGTCCCCTAAACGATTAAGGATAGTGGACATAACTAAATCCTCTCTTAATCTTTCTTTTTTCACTTCATTAAAATAAATAATTCCAAATGAAACTATACCAATTAATAGAAAGGCAAAAGCAGTGTAAAATATCTTTTTGGCAAATGTTTTGTGAACACGAAATAGCCCTGAAATAATGGATTGCATTTCTATTTCTCCACCAAAACGCTCAATAGCGATTTCAATAGCTTCTTGTTCTGACTTACCTTCTAACATCAACTCGTGTACAGCTTCTAACAAGTGACTTTTCATTTCTGTTTTTAATTCTTTTATTTCTTTTCGACTTCCAGCAACGTTTAGATATACTGTATCTACAAATGATTCAATTTTTTTCATTCTTGTCTCCCCCTTGTAAAAACGAATCCATAATTCTTTTCACAAATTGCCACTCCAAACGCTTTTCTTTATATCCGTTTATACCTATTGAAGTAATTTTATAATATTTTCTTCTTCCTCCTGGACCTTGTTCATCGCCCCAATAAGATTCAATCCATTCGTTCTTCTCTAATCGCTTTAAAGACAGATAAAGTGTACCTTCTTTTAATTCAAATTGGTTATCACTTTTTTCTCGAACGATTTTGGCTAATTCATAGCCGTACATATCCCTCCTATGTAAAAGAGAAAGGATGAGAGTGTCTATATGCCCTTTTAAGACTTCCTTATTAATTTCCAAATTATCCACCTCTTGGTATAAATATATTTTATATTACTATATAATGCAAGGTATTCATCAAAAAAAAAACGGGTAGTTCTTAATGAACTATTCTGCCCCGATAGTTCCATAAGAAAAAGAGCTGCCAAAGCAACTCTCTTATTGTAGTAAAGTATCTGTTAGTTCAACAAGAAAAGGCTCTACTTCAACTTGAATAAAGCAACGTTACTATAAAAATAGTCTATTTTAAAATAAATTCAGACAAAACAGTTATGATTATAAATAAGGCAATTAAAGTCAACCATCCTACTTTTTTTGTTACCTGTTTCTGAAGGAATTTGATTTTAGATACAATAAAAAGTACACCAAAAAGTACAGCAATTATACATACTGATTTAAGCCAAAAAGAAATACCAAATATATCAAGATACAGAGGAAGGAAAGTTAGTACAATAAAAATTGAACTACCAAACGCTACATTTTCCCATTTTTTCAAATTGTCTTGCCACCTTAATTTTTCAAATTTTAATCAACATTCCTATTAACGTTTTTTTTGGTTATTTATAAAAGTAATAATACTCCGTTTTCTTTAAATGCCATAAAAAAGGCTTCCACAGCACCCCCTGTTATTGAATTAAAGCATCCGTTACTTTAAGAAGAGTGATACAAAAATAAAGCCAATTATGATTACAAGAATAAGAATTCCCGTACCTTTCCAACCTAAGCTACCAACTAAATCAGCAAGACCTCCACCGTGAACACTGCTAGAAGGATTTCTTTTTAATTCTTCTTGTCTTAATTTTTCTCTTCTTCTTTCAGGAGTTTCTTTATCTTCACTCATTTGAACACCCCCTGTAAATTAAACAATCATTCCTTTTAGATTTTACCACAAATAACCATTATCCTTGTTGAACTATCCTGCCCCGATAGTTCCATAATAAAAAGCTGCCTTAAAGGCAGCTCCGATCTTCAGCTAACGCACCCGTTAGTTTAAGTACAATATTTCACAATATCTTATTTTTTCTGATTTGTTCAGAAACCTAACTCCAGCAAATACTCAATATTATAAAAAAATATTATGCCTAACATTAGAAGAATAAGTGTAGTAACATATTGTTTTGAGTTCTTAAGGTACTTCCACTCCAGAATAGATTGAAATCCTAATATTAGAACAAAATAGAGTATCCAATACCACTTTATAACATTGGTATCCTTTGTAATAACAAACGGTAGAGTACATAAAAAGATAACTAAGATAATGCCTCTTCCCCATCGGTCAACATTCTTGCCAGAAGTTTCCGAAATCTTTTTCTTTTCAACACCAACTAATTTATTTATTATTTTTTCTAAGAAGAGTATTAAAATTATAAGCATAATAAACAACAAAAATCCCACAACAAATCCCCCGTTTTTATCTTTATTATACTATTAAATTTCCATTTACCGTTGAAGTAACCTGCCCCGTTAGTGCCATAAGAAAAAGGCTGCCCGCAGCAACCCTTGTTAATGAACTAACGCACCCGTTTGTTTAAGTACAATCCTTCACAAACTCTTATCGGCAAATGAAGAATCTCCCCTATTGTATTTCAGTAACTTCTGAACAAACTTCATTTTCGAAAGTCCGAACCCTATCAAAGCACCCAACATATTAAGGATGAAATCGTCAATATCAAAACTTCCTCTTCTTATAACTATTTGTATGACTTCAATAACGAATAACAATATAATCATAGCAATTGAAAATATACTTACTTTGTTTATTTTTTTTATAAAGTAAGGCAGATAGATACCCATTGGCAAAAACATAATCAAATTACCAACTAGGTTTTTTATAGGTATATCCATATTCATGCTTCCGTTAAAAATTGCATTTGTGTATGTACTTATCGTTTTAAATGGAACGAAATTCGAAGAACTCTTTATATATTCCAACAAAGTCAAATCTGCCCATACATTACCTCTTGTACCCAAGAATAATAGAACTAACAATGCAAATAAATAAAAAATAAAACTGATGCTTAAAACAATCTTTATAAATCTTTTCATATTCCTCTCCCGTTATTAATTTTTGTATTTTCTATGAGACATTTAAATATTATACCATTTTTTAACTAAACTGCCCCTTTAGTTCCATAAGAAAAGAGCTACCTTACAGCTCCGATCTACAGCTAACGCACCCGTTAGTTCTATAAATTATTTCATTGATCTTGCAACTTCCAACATTTTATTCCTTGATACCCGTGAGCTCTCCATTTCTACATAAGTTCCTTCTTGTATCCAACGAAGTAAACCACCAGTAACAAGTTCTCCCTTTTTATCTAACTCACCACTATTACCCCATTCTACAAAAAAGCCTTTATTACCGTTTATATCTACTTGCTCTGCATTTATGTTCATTTCTTTATTAGAAGATTCCTTACTTTGCCCAATATGAATTAGCATATATTTATCGTCGCTATCCATATAGTGCAAGCTAAAATTAGTGATTTTATCTTTTTCATCCCAAGGGTATGTTTTTATTTCTAACGTCCAATCATTAGGGATATTTTGAGGAACAACTACTTTAAAATCAACTTTCCTCTTGATTTCAGAAATAGTTATACTATCGTGATTATATTTGATTTCTTTAGCTTGAACTATTAGTGGAATGTTTTGAAATAGAATAAATACAACTAATAAACGTATAAAAAGTAATTTCAATTTACTACCTCTTCCTGTTTGGTTTTTACATAGGTAGTTTTTCCAATTTGATGTTTCTTATTAAACTAACCTGCCCCGATAGTTCCATAAGAAAAAGCTGCCTTAAAGACAGCTCCGATATTCAGCTAAAGCACCCGTTAGTTCTATAAGCTCTTTATTAAAGTCCACCATCTAAACCGTCAATTTTCACCCCTCTACTCCAATCACGAGTGATTTTTAACTCATTATCTTTAGTAGAGATAGTTAGCTCTCCTTCTTTATCATAAACTTTAGATGACTCCTCGTCATAAAGCTTAAATTTTATAGTGTATTTATAATCAATTGTACTATCATCATTTTTACTTTGTTCTTCAAGGTTAAGGTTTTGTACCTCAATACTTTTATTAACTTCCTTGGCTACCATTGATGGTATTGAATAATAACGGTTAGCTATTTGAGCATCATATTCATCTTTTGATAAATATTCTTTAACCTTGTTTGCAATTTCATCTGAAGACGGAGGATTAGAGGGGTCTTTAACGTTATACCGTTCCGTACTGTAATCTTTAACGAATTTTTCTATGTCAGCCTCTTTCGCCTCGTCTTCCTTGGCCACATCCTTGTTACAAGCAACTACACCAATAAACAATACAAACAAAAACAATAAACTAAGAATTTTCTTTATGATAGCCACCTCATTTCCTTCAAATGAACCTACACTCTAAATATTCTATACATATTATGAATTACCCTTAATTAACTAACCTGCCCCGTTAGTTGCATAAGAAAAAGCTGTCTTTAAGACAGCTCCAATCTTCAGCTAACGCACCCGTTAGAGAAAAAGATTAATTTTTCTTATCCTTTTCAAGTAAATCAATAATTCTATCAAGCTTTTGTTCGATATTTTCTGACTTGCTTGGTTGTTTAGTAACTAAAGAACGAACAAGAAAAAATACACCAGAAAATATTCCAAATATAAAAATAAGGAAAACTAGTTGATATAACATATCGCCACTATTCAAATTAATTCCTACCTTTACAAGTACTGGTGTTAGTGTACCATATTTTTTAATGCGCAATTCTTTAACACTACCCTTAATGAACTAACCTGCCCCGATAGTTCCATAAAGAAAGAGCTGTCTTTAAGGCAGCTCTGATCTTCAGCTAACGCACCCGTTAGCTGAAGAACTAGGATATTTCAGTTTTTCTTTTGTAAGAAGACAGAATCCCAAAACCAATAAATAGTAGCTGCTGCAAAACTAAAACCGTAATATATTTGGGTTTTAACTAAATATGTAGGTTCAACTCTAAATAACATTACATTAAATAAAAATACTGCTACAAAAGAAAGTACCGTGTAAATTAAAAGATAAAACACATTAAATTTTCTCGGGCGTTTATTAAATATAATTTGCAATGGTACTGCAAAAAGTAAATAAGGTATAACAACATAAAAAGAATAAATAATAACAGGCATTAACTGCAACCAAGAGGGTTCTCCACTAAATACAATTATAAAAACAGAAAAAGAGATACAAGACAAGAATAGACTAAAAAAATAATAAGGTATTACATCGCTAATTTTCGATACTTTTTCACTTAATTTCCAAATCTCCAATTTTGCTCAACCTCCCCAAATGTCACGTTAATTTATTCCATAACAACATCATTTCTTCAACTATTCTGCCCCGATAGTTCCATAAGCTGCCTTAAAGACAGCTCCTATCTTCAGCTAACGCACCCGTTAGTTTCGTGTGAAGTGTCGTTCACACTACAGGACCCAAAACGCGGTTTGACCGTGAACTTTAAAAATCTAATCTTTACATTTTCAAAGGAAAAAACATATAAATATATGTTATATTATGGAACAACTAAGAAGGAGGAATTGTTCATGAAATACCATTACAATTTTATAATTGATGGAAAGCTCATCGAAGTTGAGGAAAGAAATTATGAACGTGCTGAGCAGCGTGCTAAAGAAATTCTGGCAGAAATGAATCAAATAAAAGCAAAAAAATAAAAGCCTAATCGAGACTAAAAATCTTGGTTAGGCTTTTATTTTTGCTTTTTTTTAATTTCCGCCTGCTTCTATGGAACATTTCACGGGTTTTTCTTTCATTTACAGGATTTTGTTCAATGATGAATATACATTGTCTGACAATCAACTTAATTAATGTAATTAATAAGAAATTGGGTAATCATTATTCTGTTGGTGATTATGGGTTGAAAATGAGATATAGTAATGTAGCAGGAACAAAAGGTACTTTTTGGTCAGATGTAGATGCTTCATGTGAAGTTTCTGATTCAAAAGCTGAAAAAGTAGGTTATGATATAAATGCTGTAGGAACTTATAAATTGAATGTTAACCTTTCTAATGGCTATATAGTTCTTACTAGTTATCTCCAACTTACTTCTTTAAATAAAACTAGTAAAGTTGCTCGTGTTTATCAAAGATACACATATAGAGATTAAAATTTTTAATGGGGTTGAATTAAAATGAATGTATCGTCTTCTTATTTTATTTTTGGTTTAATAAACATGATTTTAATGATTGGAGCTATACCAGCTATCATATACGCTTTATATTTATTACGAAAAATTTCAAAAAAATAATGTAAAAAAAGGAAGAGGGACATTTGTAGTTCCTCTTCCTTTTTTGTGCCTTTGTTTCTTCAGCAAATCACATTAAGAAAAATTTCACAACACCTCCTATTAGAAAATCGTAATTTTATTTCCGTAATCTCCCAACACACAAGGTGTTAAAGGTACATTCGTAAAACGTATCAATGACGGTAAATTGAGAGCTCGTGTCGATGCTGATGATGCAGGTGTTACAGCATCTGCTATTACTGGTTGGTTCACTACTGTATATAACAAAGTAATATCTATGGGCTACCTTCGGGTAGCTCTCTTTTTATTTGTCTTAATCAACTAACGCACCCGTTAGTTCCATAGATTTAGTTAGATTTGTTATTAAAGCAATCTTCGCAAATGAATTTACCTTCGTTTCTTAAATATGCTTTTATTTCAGTAAAACCTTTTCGCTTTGGATAACGCATTTTTATTTAGATCTGTTGCTTATTAATCTAACTGGCAGTCTTATACTCTGTTTAAATAAAAAAGGCTGTAATTCTCAGGAAAGGAATTAACAGCCTCAAAACAGGAACATATTTCCAATATGGTACAATGATTTTAGGGATACCACCAACAAAACGCAGAAAATGTTTTCCGCGTTTTGTTGGTGCCCCTCTTTATATATTAATGACTCTACTACAAGTTTGAGCAATATGATTATCATGGGTAACAATAACAATTGTGTTACCCTCGTTATTAAAATCCTTTAACATTTGAATAATGACATCCCGATTTTCTATATCTAAGGAGCCTGTAGGCTCATCTGCTAGTATGAGTTGGCTTTCTTGTAAATATAGTTTTAGCATTGCTATTCTCTGTTGTTCCCCTCCACTTAGCTTATATACATGTTTATCCATAAGTTTCTCTAAATGGAGCATTTTTAGTGCTTCTTTAATTTTTTGTACTCTTTCATTTTTAGACAACTTTTTGTACTCTAATGCAATATTTAAATTCCATTTTACTGTCTCATCTTCTACCAAACCATAATTTTGAAATAAATAACCAATCTTATTACGTCTTAATAACATTGCCTCTTTCGAGTGGATATCAACATTCTTTTTATTAAATAAATATAAATCTCCCTCAGATGGTTTTGAGATTAATCCCATTATATTTAATAGTGTAGTTTTGCCCTTACCACTCTTACCCATGATTGCTACCATTTCACCATCATTTATAGAAAAGTTAATGTTTTCAATTACCGTATTTCCATTAAACTCCTGACATATGTTTTCTAATCTTACTATCTCCAAGTTAATTCCCACCATTCATTACTTTATATACGTCTTTAACTATTAGCTTATTATACAAATAAAGCATAGATGCCAAATCATATAAGATAAACAACAAATAAATGAAAATATTTACATTTAAAATATACCAAACACTCGAAACACCGATCATAAAAATAATCATTACTAAATTAGCCCTTAAATTCTTTAGTAAATGATACCCTTGCATATATCTTGCAGCATAACTTCTACCATTTACAATCATATCTATATAATTTGATATATAAATGATAAAAATTAATAAAATGATAAATAAGAATACAAAAAGCTTTGCTTGGTCAAATAGAAATTCATAACTACTGAAAATAGATTCAAACGGGGTCAACAAGTTATGTGCCATATATAGATTATCTAAATCATACTGAATCAACATACTTTTAAATTCTTCCCTATCATTTAACTTAAAAGCCAGCTGGGAAGATCCTAGCATATCGAAATAAAAACCACTTCCAAAACTTCCATTATCAAGCATGATAATAGAATCAGTAAGTTCGATATCTACCTCATCTTCATAGGGAATTGAACTTAATATTTTATATTTATATCCATTGTTAATATAAATAATTTGTAAATCATCAATACTAACTTCCTTACCTTTAATATCATATCTTGTATTATAGTTTAATGTGGTATTATACCTTTCTATAAAATATTTTTTTATATCCTCTTCACTATCTCTATATTTTTCAGGAACAAGAATTGTAGGGGTATCCTCATTAAAATCCCAATCCATTTTAATGTCAGTATAGTTTTCTATATAATTTTTATTTAAAATTAAATTGTTTCTTTCATAAGTATTCATTACTTCTTCTCGCGATATTCCACGACTTGCTAGGAAATTTGGATCCAAATTATCACGAACTGGATCAAACATAACATACGCTTGATCTATATTTTTGACGTACATCTTCTTTACATTGTCTGCAACTTCTTCTAACCTTTGGGGATTGTTGAGTAATTTATCATATTCATCTGAATTTCTACCATGCGAAGAATACAAGGAATTTAACATTTTATAGTCATCATATTTTTTATAGACTTCATCTAGCTCTTTGTAATAATTAATAACAAGATTCATTAGAATGGTTACAGAAAGAATTAATATAATCTTAATCAAATTAATAATCATATATAGCCTGTTAGAAAAAATTTTATTCTTTAATGCTGCAACGATATTGGTTTTCCTTACAAAATGTTGTAATAGTAATAATAACAAAATGATTATCATACTAACGACTGATAAAAATAAAAATAAGAAAATTGTATAAGTCCAAGAAAATTTATCAGTTATTAAATAAAATACTGAATGTCCCACAACCAAGATTGTTATAAGGATTCCTTGAATTTGTAAAGTTTCCTTTATATTCGTTATAACTATTTTAGTAGGAGAAAAACCACTTAACTTTTTCACTGCATTTGTTTTAAATCTAAATATTGTATATGTGTATAAAATTGTAAAGGTAGTGATACCTAATACTAAAAATTGTAATAGATTGTTATTAATAATTTGATTGTAAGACAACCTATTCTTACTTACTGGTTTAATGTCTACTGCAGTCCTTAGTGAAAGTTCTACCATTTGGTTATCGGATAAATTTGCACTAAAATATCCAGAACTATCTATAAACTCATCTTCTGTCATTTTAAAATACCGATAAACATTATTGGAAATCCCAACATATTGTTTTACTGAGTTTATATCTGTATGGTAAATATCATAATAGGTTTTTCCATCTTCTGACATTGGATTTTTTACTATCTGAAAATCTACGTTCTCTTCAATAAGTCCTTTATAGACTTTTAATAAATCTTGACCTGTTTCATAATCTACTTTATATTCATTTAATGAGGAATCTCCTATATTATTAAGCCCATAGATTTCATAAATAGAGTTAGTGTAGATATAGGAGAATATAATCATTAAACCAGTCAAATAAATTATATATATTTTTTTCATATATATTCCTTCCATCTTCTTATAATATATATATCATTAGCTTAATTACTTGACTCATGGAGAATGTTTTATTAGGAGAAAAATTAAGGAGTTGGGTTAACTAATGAAATTAAATTCAAATAGGGAATTGAAAAGTTGGGGCAAATCGTTGTTCATTGCATTTGCAACGTCATCTTCCTTAATCACTTTATTACAAATAGTACATTTGGGTTTATCCCACAACACGACTAAATCACCTCTAACATTAGTTTCTTAAGGAAAAAAATTATTGTATTATGTACAGCAAAATGTTGCCTTTTTTGAGGCATCTTCGGGAATATAAACTTTATTATCCTTTATTTTGTATGGGATATCATTTTCCTTTAATTTTTTAGTATCAACAGTATCAACAGTATCTCCCCATTGTACATAATCTCCAGTATAGTTTTTTTGACAACCACAAACTATTGTTAAAATGGTAATTAACGTTAAACACCTTAAAAGAACCTTCATTATTTCAACTCCTTTAGACTTTTTCTCCGAATTTCGTAGCTAATGCACCCGTTAGCTAACTTATTGTAGTCTTCTTTGCTAGGTTAAGCTTCCTCCCTAATAATGCCAACATCATCCCCAACAGAGGTAATAATCCCATTATGATTAGAAAGAACCGACCAAAAGAACCTAAAGAAACATCACTCATCATAATTCCGAACATCAACAAAAATACAAATAAACATACAAAAGAAAAAAAACTAAATATCAACCTAATAAGATCCCTCTCCCCTAGAACACTTTAACATATATTTGTATATATTCAATTTTTAGTAAGTTATAGATCAACAACCTACGTTAAAAGAGCCTCTGTAATAAGAATATTACTATTTTCTTAAGGAACTAACCTGCCCCGTTAGTTGCATAAAGAAAAAGCTGCCTTAAAGACAGCTCCAATCTTCAGCTAACGCACCCGTTAGCTTAAGTATATTTTTTCACAATCTTGTAACTAATGATTAGAGTTTTTGTTCTTATTTTTAAAACCTTTTATTGAAACATAGATCGAATATAGTAATAAAAATCCACCAAAAATCCATACCCCATAATTTTCTAAAGTTTCATTACCAACGTATTTATTTAAAATTACATTCAAAGATATAAAGATTAGGTCTACTACAAAAACAAATAAAAACATTTTTATAAAATTTTCAAGTAAAAATTTCTTGTTGCTAAAACCACCTATAACCCCTGCAATAATGGGATATATTATTAAACCAATTATAGTCATAGTATTACCCTTTCTTATTACCCTTGTTCCAATAATGCACCCTTCAATTGAATTAGTTCTTTAAAATATGTAAAACAAAACTTCTATGAAGATGAATGATGCAATTAAAGTTAACCAGCCAATTTTATTTGTTACTGGCTTCTGGAGAAAGTGGGTTTTAGACAAAATAAAAGAAACTCCGAAAAATAATATTATACTATACAAGGTAGAAAGCCAGAACGATGTTCCAATTTTTCCAAGATGATTAAGAGAAATGATTATAAACATAAACGAAATGCCTCTAGCTACATTTTCCCATTTTTTCAAGTTAGCTGAACCGCCTTTATTATAGGATGCATTTATACTATATAATAATCGATTTAATCCACCAGAAATATTGGGAATTAATCCCTCCTTTCAGCTAACCAGGTCATTACTTAAATAAGAAAAGTGCTTTACTCCTTGTTAGAGTAAAGCACCCGTTAGTTCATTAAAGGCTGTCGAGGGTTTCTCAACAGCCTGAGCCAATCACTGAATTAATGATCGGCTTTTTTCTTACCAAAATCTCCAAACAACCAAAGTAAAAGTAAAAGAAATGCTATGAAATAGAATGCGTATGCTAAATTCCCTAACCAATTTATTGTTTGTCCCCTGAAGTATTGCAGACCAGAGCTTGCAAGATACTTGAGTATGATACCCACTATACAAATAATGAAGAATCTTTTTTTCTTTGTTATTGCCATAAATTCAAACCACTCCTATTCTTTGGCAGGCAATCCAACTAACCTGCCCCGTTAGTGCCATAAGAAAAAGGCTGCCTTAGCAACCTCCCTTATTGTAGAGTTGACACATACTGTGACATAAAAAAGACGGTTTTACCGTCTAATAGTTTGCACTAGTTTTCTTAGTAAAAACAAAACTAATATTGCGAAAAGAGAAGTTAGAATTAATCCTGGAATTTTAGGTGTTATTACAAAAGTAGTCAATAATCAAGGTCCGAATAAGCTACGCTTCTAGAACTATCCTGCCCCGTTAGTGCCATAAGAAAAGCGATTCTTGAATAAAAAATCGCTAAGCTGAAAAATGATTATTTTGATTATTGCTCTCATAAATTCTTGAACTACTTCCCCAAGGATGGTATCCATCACCTATATAAGTGAATCCATATTTTTCATAGTATCCAATGTGGTCAGTACAAAGGAAAACTTTATTGAATCCTGCTTTTTCGGCATCAGCTTTAGCACGTAAAAGTAGCTCTTTACCTAAAGATCTACCACGATAGCTATTTTCAATATAAAGTGCACATATCCAAGGCCATAAATCCATACGACTAATAAAATCATTGCTAATAAGACCTGCACAGCCAATAATCTTACCCGAATCCTCCATTAAATACCAAATAGGAAACGGACTGTCCGTTGTTATGCTGTGTGTAATACAGTCCTCATATACCTTCATACTGTTTTCGTTCGCCCATTTACTCTGAAAATATTTAATTGCTTTTTCTTTATACTCTGGATGTTCTTTAACGCTAATAATTTGCATATGACTTTCCCCCATTAGTGGAACAAAATAAAGCTGTCGCATTGACAGTTCCCGATCCTAAAGTAATGCACTGGTTATTGAAGAAAAAATCCCTTGATTGTAATTGTACCTTTGTAAAAAAATACGTTTTTTTTTTACTCCACCAAAAACAGCAAGTTCCAACCACTTAAAATAGCAATCTGGATGGTTAAAACCAATTCCCTTATGAAGTAAAGCACCCGTTAGATAATTAAGACTTATTGTAGTGTTGGCACAAACTATGCAATAAAAAAGCACAAACCTTATGGTCTGTACCCGTATGAAAATACAAACATAAAAGTAAAAAATAAAAAAACAGCCGTTGATGCAATAAAACTTAGTACAACTACCCCTTTATCCGATTTTCTTTGTCTGTCTGTATACCATTTGAAATAAAGAAAAAGGAAAATTACCACCAAAGGCCAGAAAAAATAACCTGCTATTGTATCTACCCAGGCTGAGTTTTTATCCCAGTAAGCATCTAGTAAAGGAGGGTCATATTCTTCATCAATTTTATTTTTAATACTAATAAAGACGTAAGAAATTATAGAATAATAAGCTACAATGGCGGACTTAACCCACCAAAATAAAAACTTATTAGAAATTACTATTATAAAGATAATTCCCAACATCACGAAAAAACCGGTGTATTCTCCGATATTAAATCACCTCTACACTATATTACCTAATTAATGTATTAATTTCCATAATATACTTTGGTCACGCAGCATTTATATACCGCACAATTTGTATAAACTATGCTTTATGAACTAACCTCCCTCAATAAAGAAAGAGCTGCCTTAAAGACAGCTCCGTTCTTCAGCTAACGCACCCTTTAGTTCAATAAAGGCTATTTAAATTTTTTCTAAATTTTTAATGAGTCTGATAATCCAATACAATACTATCCACGGAAGTATGAACTTTGTAGCCCATTCAATTACATTAGGAATTAAATATGATGAGTTTATATTAAATAACGGAAGTATTAGTAGCCAAAGTACCAATAAAACTATGATACCAATAATTAAATTTTTCATTTAGATAGCCCCCTTCTCTTTTTACTCATCTTATTTTCAGTATTGATTTTCCTCTTCTAAAGCCACTTTCCTTCACACCTTTTTTGAAAATTACTCTATTGAACTATTCTGCCCCGTTTGTACGAAGACACAAAGATAAGTACATTGGGGACATGAATTTGAGTACATAGAGTTATTAAGCCACTCAAAACCGCACCAATTCAATCTCTAACTGTTTTGAGATACAAAATCGAGTACATTATATACAGTCATATAAATTTATCTGTAAACTCAAAGGGGAAGGCAATATCTATACCCTCCCCTTTTTCGAACACAACTTTTTTAATCTTCTTGATTATTTTTGTCTTCCTTAATCAACTAACGCACCCGTTAGTTTAATAAGTCCCTATAATAATTTTGACATAAAATACTGGTCGAAAAGTGTGTCATTTATCATTAGTGAGTTTCTTTTTATTCCTTCTATCTCAAATCCCATTTTCTTATATAGAGATACTCCTGCTTCATTTTGAATGACCACTGTAAGTTCTAACCGTAAGATATTATGAGTTATTGCCCATTCTTCTAACCTTTGAAATAGATTTGTTCCTATACCACGCCCTGTGTATTCTTTTAAAATACCTATAACTAGGTAGGCTGAATGTTTTGTTCTTCTTGTATCTCCGCCAATGACTGCTAAATAACCTACTAACTGTCCACCTTGTTCTGCAACAAGTACAGTTGAATTACTCTCTTTGTCCACTCGTTCCAACCATTTGCGTTGTTGTTCAGGAGAACCTTTTCTTTCTCCTGGTTCCATAAGCATAAAATCAGCCTCGGTTTCAACTTGCTTCATTAGCAAATCAAAACTTTCAGCATCCTCAGGTTTTATCTCTCTGATAAACATTGAATTCCCCTCCATAAATATATATATCCAATATTATACATCTTATGGAACTAACCTGCCCCGTTAGTTCCATAAGAAATGGAGCTGTTTCCAGCCCCACAGAGAAGTAAAGTACCTGTTAGTTGAAGAAGCAATATATTTTAATTGTGCAATTTCTCATACAATTTCTTATGATCTTTATCACGTATAATGATTTTATAAGGTATTGCTTCAACGGATAATTCCTTCCTTTTTATTTCAACTACCTGTCTTGCATACTCTTCAATTCTTGCAGCTTGCTCTTTAGTCTCCTCTCCTTCGGATAATGAAGTCTTTAAAATGATTTCAAGAGGTTTTGGATGAAAGGAGTAGGCAAAACCATTTGTTTCTTTAAACTTTTTATGTGTTTCTTCCATGACTGCTGTAAAAATAGGCTGCCAATTCTGACCCTTAATTTCGTCTTCACTTTCTCTTTTGACTTCAACTTCAAACTTCTCATGCTTTTTTTCATATATTACATCATGTACATGTTTTTCTATTTGATTCTTCACTTCTTTGTAATGTTGCTCTGTTCCTTCAATCCCGACTTTAATGGAAACCTTTTTGGGGTTCATAGATACTCCACTAGCTAAAATGGTATAACCCTTTTCTTCTACAACCTCTTGCGTTATTGTAAGTAGTTCATCTGTAAGTTTCTCTAATTCTTTATTTTTTTCACTTGGTTCAACTTTATCCCGTACTTCTAATACAATCTCAACTCCATCAACTTTATAAGACTTAGCACATTTAAAAATAATATCTTTAATTTCATCCTCATGTTCTTGTTTAAAATCTTCATCCCCTACCCAAACAGTGAATGAAGGAGGCTCGGAGGAAAAAAGCCATGACATTCCAACTTCTACTTTTCCTTTATACTCCTTATTCTCGTTTAACTTTTTAGATATCTCATCATATAAAGCATCAATCTTTCCTTTCCTGTCATCCGTTTCCTTCAAGCTTTGCACAATTTGATTTATAAAAGAGACTTTAGATACAACCTCTGCCATTACAGGAGAGATAAAAGCTGAGCCAATAAATAAACCCAATAATATGATCAACGCGATTCCAGAGTATGTTATTTTCCTTATCAAACTTACTTTTTTAATACGAGTTGATAGGAGGGGAATTTTACTTCTCTCTTGGGACTCCAACTTTTCAATATCAGAAATGATTCGTTTTTTCAGTTCTTGTTTTTGTTTTGTTTTCCACATTAGATCGGCATTTAACTTCTTTAAGGAGATATCTAAATCAGTATCTTCATATTGTTTTTTCATCCAAATACCCCTCCTTTATTAGTTGTTTTTTTAATGCTGGGATAGCTCTAAAAAGAGTCGATTTAACTTTACTCTCCGACCAACTCAATATCTTTGCTGTGTCCTCAATAGAAAAACCTTTGATTTTTCTTAAAACGATAACCTTTCGATATGTATCTTTGATTTCCCCTAACGCTTTATATAGTTCAAATGATTCCTCTTTTATTTGAATCATTTCTTCAGGCAATGAGTTATTGTCCTTTTGCAAAAGAAATACTTCTTTAAAGAACCTGCTGGGTTTGCGTTTTCTTAAAAAATCAACCGTTAAATTGTGAGCGATACTGAATAGCCATGTTTTTTCACTGGAATGCTGATTAAATGAATTATGATATAAATACGCTTTTACAAAGGTATCATGGGTCAAATCCTCTGCTTGTTGATAATCCTTAACCATCAATAAAATAAAACTTAAAATGGATTTACTATGTTGGTCATACCAATCTGCAATTTCTTCTTTTCTGTACTTCGACAAGTTACCAACCCTCCTTTTCTTGAATGTTCAATACTTAGACGTATTAACTAAATAAAAGTTGTGTTTTTACATTAAAAAATCTCTAAAAGTTTAGATTAGAGATTTTTTCGTTCTTTTATAGAACTGAAGTTTATATCAGTTGTCTTAGAAATAAGGTGAAAATCATGCTCCAAGCTCATGTTTTCCTCCATAAAATAAGTTCCTCGTTAGATCTAATATTAGTATTCCTTATGGAACTATCCTGCCCCTTTAGTTCATTAAGCAAAAAGGCCACCAAATGGCAGCCCCTGTTCTCAAGCTAACGCACCCTTTAGCTCAATAAGAAAAACATATCTTGTTAAAGTAATACATTTTATAACGGTTAATTTTTATTTTTGGTTAATACAATTAAAATAAAAAATAAGTTAACAATTCCTAATATCACAAGGATTCTTGAAACATTTAAATTATCTAACCAAAAGACCCCAATTAGAATAATGATACTTACTAAAATGCTTAAACTTAGCTTTTTATTTATACCAATCTCCCCCTCAACTAAAATTTATTATACACCACCATATTTTCAGGATAATTCTTGTTAAACTAACCTGCCCCGTTAGTTCATTAATACATTATGTTAAGAATTGAAGCCATTTATGTTCTGGTTCGTGCAATTGTATAGCATACTGAAGCCATTTTTTCCTCTGATTATCTAGTTTGTCTAATATCGCCATAAAGTCTTGATGGTCTTTTTTTCTTGTGTTCTTTACTTTATATAAAAGTACAATTTCTGGATTTAGATAAGGAATGCCTGTATCTGAATAACTCCAAACTGACTTAAGTGGATGGGAAATCGTTAAATCCCTTCTGAATTTCCAATCATAATCCTTTGTTTCATTTAGAAGAACTTCTAATTTATCTCCATTTGACTTATTCAAAGCGTGTATTTCGTGAATAGGTAACTCTAAAAACTCATTTTCCCAAGTATAGAATTTACCTTTAATAACCTTTTTAAAATCCCATTCTCTAAGATATTCCTTCAGATATAATTGGTCTTTTCGAAATAGTGCAATCTCTATATCTTGATGTTGTCTTGTTTCTCTACCGATAAAAAGATCAATTGCCCAGCCACCTGTAAAGAACCACGTTTTTTTAAATCCTGACATTAAAGAAGTAATGCTATGACATTGCTCAAATGACATATGAATCCCCCAGACTAAAAACTTATATCCTTATCTATTCTTTTTCTATTTTGAATAACCTCTTTACTGAACCCTTGTTCAACTAACCTGCCCCGATAGTTGCATAACAAAAAGCTGCCTTAAAGACAGCTCCGATCTTCAGCTAACGCACCCGTTAGTTCATTAAGAAAAGGTTGCCTTGGCAACTATTTAGGTATGCCGATTTCTTGTAATGGATAAAATCGAAATTTCACTTCTCCAACAATCGAGTCGTAGGAAATAAATCCGAAAATCCTGCTATCCTTACTATTTAAACGATTATCCCCCATCACAAATAACATGTTTTTAGGCACTTTGGACTCTCTAGTTTTTTCTTGCAATGAAAAGTCCTCTGTCAGTTTATTAAATGGATTATCTTCTTTATTTGCATTTAAATACGGTTCCTCTACGGCTTTTCCATTAATATAGAGCACATCATCTTTCATATCAATACTATCTCCAGGAAGACCTATTACCCTCTTAATATAGTCTTTACCATCAACATCTGGTGCATCGAATACAATCACATCAGATCGTTGAATTTCAGTCGTTTTACTTACAACTACTCTATCTTGGTCTTGAAAGGTAGGCGACATTGATGCTCCCAATACAGTTGTAGGTGTAAAAAGAAGCTGTCTACAAATAAAAACGATGATGAATGCAAAGACAATGGATTTTACCCAAGAATAAATTTCTTTTTTTGTACTTTCTTTCATGGTTTCCCTCCAAATATAATCTTGTTTTAATATATTAATTCTATCCTATATCAAGGGATATTAACAAAATTTGGTTCATAGTTCTTATACAACTATTCTGCCCCGATAGTTAATTATGGGTACTTTTTTACGTATGTATGATTTTGTTAAGAATCGTAATTTTAGATTACAGGAACTCTTTAATCCATATTTTCCAACCCAAAAAAACCTGAATATGACCGATTTTGGCCAAATTTAGGGTTTTGTTCGTTTGGTAGCTTCCGTTAATTAGGTGTTATGTCGATTAGGATTGTATTGATTTTTCATTTTAAATTAATCTCTCAAAGTATGATAAAAGTTATACTAGATATTAATATAACAGTTACTAATAAGAGTATTGCAATACTAGACTTAGACCTTTTTGGAGCACTTTTAGCATTTTTAATAGAAAAAAATATGGTTAATATTATCATGATTAATAAAAAAATTTGTTGTGCAGAAGACATAAAAAACCCTCCTTATCTTGGTGTTACGATTTAACGAATGTGAATAATGGTTGTTTTGAGAAGAAACTCCACCGTTGAGCAAATGTTCTTTTACGAATGGTATCAAGTATGCTATACCGCCCTATCCGGAATATATACTAAGACAAATTCCAATCTTAAAAGTCGATTTCTAGAACTAATGCACCCGTTAGTTTATTAAAGGCTGTCGAGGGTTTCTCAACAGCCTGAGCCAATCACTGAATTAATGATCGGCTTTTTTCTTACCAAAATCTCCAAATAACCAAAGTAAAAGTGAAAGAAATGCTACGAAATAGAATGCGTATGCTAAATTCCCTAACCAATTTATCGTTTGTCCCCTGAAGTATTGCAGACCAGAGCTTGCAAGATACTTGAGTATGATACCCACTATACAAATAATGAAGAATCTTTTTTTCTTTGTTATTGCCATAAATTCAAACCACTCCTATTCTTTGGCAGGCAATCCAACTAACCTGCCCCGTTAGTTCCATAAAAAATGTTCCGAACCACCATATAAATGCTATATTAAAAATACTACGAACCACATAAACGCAATACCAAAATTTAATAACATCTGCCTCATATTTTCCTTTTTTAAAAAACTTTCAAATCCATCTATTATTGAACCAATTCCTAATAAAAGATATATATTTTTTATGAAATTAAAATCATTAATTATACATAATATTAAAATTAAGCCCATTGCTATTATCATTAAATATCTAATCAGTATAAATGGTTTAGTACTTTCTCTTTTTTCAAAAAACAATCCCATTACATATTTCAACTTATTTGACACTAAATTTCCCCCATAAATTACAAAGTGAATTTAATAAACTATACCATAAAGCACACGGGTCTTCTTCAACTAACCTGCCCCGATAGTTCCATAAGAAAAAGCTGCCTTAAAGACAGCTCCGATCTTCAGCTTACGCACCCGTTAGTTTCGTGTGAAGTGTCGTTCACACTACAGGACCCAACACGCGGTTTGACCGTGAACTTTAAAAATCTAATCTTTACATTTTCAAAGGAAAAAACATATAAATATATGTTATATTATGGAACAACTAAGAAGGAGGAATTGTTCATGAAATACCATTACAATTTTATAATTGATGGAAAGCTCATCGAAGTTGAGGAAAGAAATTATGAACGTGCTGAGCAGCGTGCTAAAGAAATTCTGGCAGAAATGAATCAAATAAAAGCCAAAAAATAAAAGCCTAATCGAGACTAAAAATCTTGGTTAGGCTTTTATTTTTGCTTTTTTTTAATTTCCGCCTGCTTCTATGGAGCATTTCACGAGTTTTTCTTTCATTTACAGGATTTTGTTCAATGATGAATATACATTGTCTGACAATCAACTTAATTAATTAATGTAATTAATAAGAAATTAGGTAATCATTATTCTGTTGGTGATTATGAGTTGAAAATGAGATATAGTGATGTAGCAGGAACAAAAGGTACTTTTTGGTCAGATGTAGATGCTTCATGTGAAGTTTCTGATTCAAAAGCTGAAAAAGTAGGTTATGATATGAATGCTGTAGGAACTTATAAATTGAATGTTAACCTTTCTAATGGCTATATAGTTCTTACTAGTTATCTCCAACTTACTTCTTTAAATAAGACTAGTAAAGTTGCTCGTGTTTATCAAAGATACACATATAGAGATTAAAATTTTTAATGGGGTTGAATTAAAATGAATGTATCGTCTTCTTATTTTATTTTTGGTTTAATAAACATGATTTTAATGATTGGAGCTATACCAGCTATCATATACGCTTTATATTTATTACGAAAAATTTCAAAAAAATAATGTAAAAAAAGGAAGAGGGACATTTGTAGTTCCTCTTCCTTTTTTGTGCCTTTGTTTCTTCAGCAAATCACATTAAGAAAAATTTCACAACACCTCCTATTAGAAAATCGTAATTTTATTTCCGTAATCTCCCAACACACAAGGTGTTAAAGGTACATTCGTAAAACATATCAATGACGGTAAATTGAGAGCTCGTGTCGATGCTGATGATGCAGGTGTTACAGCATCTGCTATTACTGGTTGGTTCACTACTGTATATAACAAAGTAATATCTATGGGCTACCTTCGGGTAGCTCTCTTTTTATTTGTCTTAATGAACTAACGCACCCGTTAGTTCATTAAGAACACTTTATTTAACTAAACTCAAATTCATTTAATATTTCCTCTGAACCATCTACTTTAATAGTCGTAACTTTTTCATCCATTGTTTTACCGGTAAAGTACCAAAAACGGTTATTACCCTTTACTTCAATGATTTCTGCTTCATCATTTCCGACAAGGACCTTTGAAATTGAAGGGTCTGATATTGCCCCAGAATAAATGTATGGAGCTGTATCCATTACTGACCACTTTTGGGGTGTATCCCATTCTGTACCTCTTGTTTTTCGCCATTCCCATTTCCTATCTATTTTCTCCATGTAAGCTATGTATATCTTTTTATTGTCTTCGGTAGTAAAGACAGCAAGAGCATTATTTTCATTTTCCATTTTTTGAATCAACGAATATTTTCCTTTACCCTCCATTTCGTTCATTTTTGACTGAAAGAAACTATCGAAGGACTGGTCTTTTGAACACCCAAATAATATAAACATCAGTACAATAAATAAACAATAAAATTTTCTATTCATTTCACTATTTCCCCTTATGACTGTAGATACCTTACGCATACTATTTTAACAAAATTTACCATTTAAACTCGTACGATTCTTGTTGAACAATTCATTATCTGTAGTCCATCCCAATTTAACCCAGAAACACTTCTTCAACTCCCTCAGTTTGATGCGAATATCTCTCGAATGCTCACTTATTCGCAGGATTTCATATCCCATTTCACACTATAGAGGCTAGAGCTATAGTTACCCACTGACCATGCATACGTTAAAGGAAGCGCTTACTCAAAAAGATTGTGATTTGCTAAATAAATTTAAAGAATACTCTGTGCTTTTGGTTAATGAAGCTTACGAAAAGGAGGCTTCTCCCAGCTTCTTCAAGGATGTATGATTTCGAATGAATTACCTCAGATAAAAGAAAGGCTTCAGAAAATGAAGGACGAAGGTATTGTCGGAACTCCTTTAGATGCTAGAACTTTAGCGACGGAAGGCATGGCTCTTTTTAATGGATTAATTTGCAACATTTTGTTGACAATCGAATTAAAATACAGGACATGGTTGGTGTTTTTGTTGAATTGCTTCATATCCAAGAACCAAATAAAAAAGATGAATAAGAGCAATATTTTTGAAGTTAACTTATGAATACTCTATACAAATTTTTTTATTAAGGCTTATTCATGATCATAGTAGCTCTTTCTGCCTTGTATGTAAGAGTTGGCAAGGTCCAATGCTTTTTGAACGGCACCAATTCGGTTATAGAAGTGGAAGAGTTTTTTTTCGTAGTGTTCAATTAACATGGTGAAGCCCATATTTTTAAAAAAAGGAAGTGCTGTAGTCTCAATAAAATGATAGTAATCGTCTTCTTTATTACTAAGCTGATAAAGGTGTAATTCAAAAAAAATCCAATTATACGATTTTGTCGATTTTGCTATTCTTAGGCCTTTATGTGCGAGTTCCAATAAAATCTCGTTTGAAAGTAATTTTCCTTTATAACAAGTATTGATATAACCATCTAATGCAGTTAAATAATGAGGAACCTTTTCACCCATTAGTTTCATGGCTTCTTTGTATAGTTCGGATGCTTCATTGTATTTTTTTCTTCTGTAAAGTTCAAATGCAAGATTATTAAGGAGCTTTGATTTACGGTCTATTTCATTAATGGTATCACAGGTACGTATTAATTGTTCGTAACGTTCTTTCGTCTCTTCATAATCATGAAGCTCCTTTGAATTTAATTGTAATAACATGACCGTCTCCGTATCAATTATTCGGATGACATTTAACGTTTTTTGAAAATAATCAAGAACTTTCTCAGCATAATAATACGATATTATATTAGAATGAATAAGGTGATAGGCTAGTGCCAAATGGTAATAATATTCAAATTGATTATATTGACTTTGATCTATCGATTTTAAAATTTGAATACAATCTCGATACTGTCCGTTGTGAAAATAATACATACCTAGAACATGTTTTAACATATTGCGGTCTTGCGGAGAAAAAGATGATTCATTTTTTTGCAGGTTTTGAATAATTAATAATGCTGCTTCTAATTGATAATTAGATAAATAATACCTTGCAGAGAGTAATTGATAGAAAACTTGAAAATCTGGCAATTGAATCAGTGGTTCTTTTTCGATTTCGTATTTTAAAATTTCTGATTCTTTGCTTTGTTGCATAATGAACGTGTCGTGCCATAACTTTAGTTTCTGTTGAAGATTTTGATACCGTCCAAATTCATCATCAAGACAAATACTCAATCTTTGGGATAATAAGTGAGTAATTTCCCCTGAGTATTCTGTTATCCCTCGTTCTATCTTACTAAGATGTGTTGCCGAACAAATTCCTTTACAAAGCTGCCCCTGAGTCAACCCCGATTTTTCACGATAAAACTTGATAAGTTTCCCCTCAATCATAGCTTCACCTCTAGGTTATAATTTTATCTACTATATATAGAATAAAAATGAATATATTATCTATATATTCTAGTAAAATTAAGAAAAGCGCAAGGCTACTTTAATAGTCTTCCCTCTATTCACTCTTGTTTCCCTTTTTTACGAATTCCCAATCTGCCTTACTATAAAAGCTAAAAACACGATGAAGCTAAGCTTTCATCGTGTTTTTTAATATTTATGGCTGTATTCCCAGCTCAACTAAAATTGTCTCTAGTGTCTTACCTTTATACTTTTTCTTTGGTTTTGGTGCATCCTCAACATCCTCATTTTGCTTGAGATAGTTTGTTTGGACGAACTTCATATCTTTCGCATCGACCGTTCCATCAAAGTTGATATCCGCTGCACGCTTCCCTGTTTTCCATGCATTTTGAATTTCAATCGCATCTAGAACGTCAATGACATTGTCTTGGTTTACATCACCTGCAGTAATATCAAGGGCAGGTATCCAGCGATTTTGACCGTATAACTCACCATTGTACTCAAAACCAATACCAGAATTTAGTTTTTCTTTCGTGACAAAGTGGCCAGGCACTTTCAATTCAATCGTAAAGGCATTTGTGCTTAACGGCAACTTGTTGAATACATATTGTCCATTATCTTCTACCGTTGATGTCGCATCGAACTCATTTTCTTCTGAATCAAAGATTTTCACTGTACCGCCAACCTTGCTCCAATCCCTTTTCTCTGTAACAGTACCATCTTCATTTTTAAATCCTTGCGGGGTGACATAACCTCTAGCCATTGAGAATTGCGGATTAACCTTCCAACTATAACCAGATTCTAATACACTGCTTGTCTGATTATTAACATCCGTTACGCTCACAATCGGATTAATGGCTGCTCCAAGGGTATATTGATCATCCTGAACCTTTAACGTAACATCAACGACTTTTCCATGGTCTAATGCTTTACTCTCGTCATTAAATTGGACAGTAACGACCTTGTCTTTAATCGTTAAAGAGGCTTTGTCCGACAATTCGCTGTGAAGCTTGGCATCAACTAACTCTACACTATCTAAACCTTTCTCATAGCCTCCGTTACCATTAAAGTTCCATTCCGCCTTTGATACTGCGTTAAGGTTATCTAATGATAGCGTTGCTTTTACCGTATCGCCTGTTTTCACCTCATACTTTTCGCCTTGAGCATACGCGACAGGTGTACCATCTTTTACAAAGAAATATTCCTTTGTAGCTGGTTTGTTTCCTGCCATATCATATCCATTCATGCGGAATGGAAGTGCTGGGATGGATTCATCCATGGCGATTTCTTCGACAAACTTTCCTTCTTTATCCATTGGAATTGGTGTAGAAGGGAAACCCGATTGACCCCAGTAATACACCATCGAGTTCGATGATTGATCGATATTTACGCCCAATTTGTTTAGTTCGTCAATAGTTGGATCTGTGATTTGAATGTCGAATGGATATGTTTTTTGACCTGGCTTATATTCAATAAATGGTGATTTTCCATCAAGTGAACTTTTGAAGCTCGGTCCATCGAGATCGATTAACAAATGCTTCGTTTCAGTTGTAACCTTGCCGGAAGTTCCTGTACCAATGAATTTCAATTTGTAATGCCCCGACTGTACATAACTTGCTTCTTCCGAAATTGGCTGTTTTGAGTTTCCTGTAAACTCATAATAAGATCCATTAAATGCATACAAACCATAATCGACATTGTCGTATCTGCCTTCTAAATTAATCGTTCCTACAAGCCCGAGGTCCTGTCCGGTTTTAGCATCTTGAAGAACGACATCCATTTTTTCCATTGGCGCACGCAGGTTAAAGTCAGTAAAAACAAATGGAGTGCGCATAGGATCCCAACTTACTTGGTTTAAATGACCTGGGGAATAGGCAGGATTTAGTACCTCCACCTTATTAAACCCATCTTCCATTGTTCGGAAGCTAAAGGGAATCCGATACTGCTCTGATGAATTCGCCTTGTTTGTTAATGTAATATAGCCTTCGTAAATTCCATCCTTTGCTTTCTTAGGAATAAGCAAACGTGATGTTACTTTTTTGAAGTCTTCACTTTTAACCGAAATTTTGCTTGGAATATCCAGCTCCACTCCATTTTCCTTCAAGCTGTTTGAACCATTCGATTCAGTTACAGATACACTGAATGTTTTGTTTACTTTATCATGGTTTTCAATAGTAATTGATTTTTTTAGATTTAGTTTTTTATCTGCATAGTGAACGTCAAAGCTAAGTCCGCCCGTCAATTCTTTTACCTTGACTAATTCCTCAGCACCTGGAATAAATGTTTTATCGTTAATTATGAAGCTTGTTCCACTATACACTGCTTGGTAAGGATCAACTCTTCCTGCTCCCACTTCAAATACACTATAGTCTCCGTTTAGTGGATCTGCCGTATTCATTAGAACGGCTTTAATATCTTCCGGCTCTAATTGCGGATTCGCTTGAAGCATGAGTGCTGCTATCCCCGCTGTATGAGGAGTGGCCATAGATGTTCCAGAATATCTGGAATATGCATATTGATAGTTTTCTTGATGTTCAGCGTCCACCATATAAGAAGGGACTGTTGAGAGAACACTTACTCCCGGTGCCGTCACTTCTGGCTTCATATCGTATGTTTCTCTTGCCGGACCCCTTGAGCTAAAGTCCGCTAAGTGGTCACCTTCTGTCTGTTTATCCGCGTATTTGGAGAAAGTAAAATTCGCCTCACCTGCTTGAATCTGTGCTTTAATGCTTTCTCCCGCTTCTTTTGTTAAAGAAAATGCCGGCACAAAGTCAACGGACTCACCAAGATTTGCATTAATCTGCCCTTCCACATTGTTATAAAGAAGAACGGCGGCTGCTCCATTTTGTTTCGCATTGCTGACCTTTTCCGCTAAGGCGAATTCTCCACGTGCCACAAGTGCAATTTTTCCTTTTACATCCTTGCCGGAATAATCAGAGCCATTTCCTAAACCGACATCCACTACCTCATAGGATTTCCCTTCCCATTCCTTTAATTGGTCTGAATAGTGGCGTGCCAAACTAACAAGTTCGATCGAATCTTTATTTCCGATTTTCCCACTGAAAGTAGAAACCGCCATCGGCACATCACTCGCCCCGATTGTCAAAGCAAGTGCTGCAGAGCCAGGTGAACCTAATGTATAATCATCAGATCCTGCATTTCCAGCTGCTACAACCGCTGTTACATCATTAAGGACAGCATAATTAATGGCAGTACTCGTTGGATCATAAGGATCATTGATGTCCGATCCGAGGGAAAGGTTGATAACATCCATGCCATCGTGTACAGCTTTTTCTATACCTGCAATGACCCCTTCAGATGATCCTGAGCCATATGGGCCAAGAACCCGATACGCATATAAATCCACATCAGGAGCCACACCTTTCACAGAAACCTCTGCATTCGTTCCTTGTCCAGCAATGGTACCTGCGACATGCGTTCCATGGGAAGTATAATAGGAAGAACCGGACCAGCTAAATTCTGGTTCCCCCGATGCTTGCCAATCCTTGTACGTTGCCTCCATTGGATCATTATCTTGATCAACTAAATCGTAACCGCCCTTATAGGCACCCTTCAAATCAGGGTGGTTGTAATCAATCCCTGTATCAAGAACCCCAACTTTGATTCCTTTTCCTGTAATACCTTCATTGTGCAGCTGGTCAATTTTTAAATATGGAATACTTTCAACGGATGTACCAGGGGCTGATTTCTCTCCCATGGCGATCGGTTCGACCTTAAATTCTACATCTTTATATACTGCTTTTACGACTTTGGATTGTAAAAGCTGCTCTACCTGATTAGCTGGCAGCTTCATAGCTACCCCGTTATAAACGGTCTTAAAGATAGAAGTGATTTTATGACCTGTTTTCTTGCTTCTAAGATTAGTAGATGGAAGAATCGATTGAATGTCTTTATTAAACTGAGCATGTTCCTTTTCTACTTGATCATCCGCTTGTTTTTTAGAAAGCTTCTTTCCTTTTACATTTGCATCCAAGACTGCAACTTTTCCCGGCTTTGATTTAAACTGGACGATGACCGAGATTTGTTTATCCTTTTTTAACTCTTCCATTTTAAATCCTTGCAAACCGACATTATCTGTCATTTCAAGTTTATTTAACGCTTTTCGTTGTTCACTTGTCAACGAAGCCAAGACGTCTTCTGCCTTTATGTTCGCTGCATTTGCATAAGGAATGAAAGGCGTGTTTGCTGATGATAGCAGCAAGCCAGCTGACAGCGTAATCGCCGTTGTTCGTTTAATGAATGAATGAATTTTCATATGTTCCCTACTTTCTTAGTAAAATAGAAGATTTCCGAAAAAATATCCCTTTCTAAAAATTTAAAATATTCATACAATAATATTAATCGCCTTTCTATTGGATTGCTATTGGGTTAATTTTACAGTACTTTCTACCTCCTTTTATCTTTTAAATGTTCTATAAAATCATTATTTTGCGAAAATTAGGGAAAAAGACTTAAATTCATTTTTATAAATTGGGGAAAAAGACTTAAATTCATTTTTATAAATTGGGGTTTTCTTTAGTAAAATAAGAAAATATGAATTCTATTGAGAGAGTTGAAAAATTGAAGTAAAGCACTCATTACTTGAAGAAGAGTGATACAAAAATAAAGACTCTTGTTGCACTAACCTGCCCCTTTAGTTCCGTAAGAAAAAGGTTGCCGCAGCAACCTCCCTTATTGAAGTAAAGCACCTGTTAGTCATTAAGACTTATTGTAGAGTTGACACAAACTGTGCAATAGGAGGAGAAAGCCTCTTGATTAAGCCCTTCGGGGTTCATGAGGACACCTGTAGATGCTTTGAGGCGGCTAAATAATTGTGTGAGTGGTGTACTAGCGACTTGTTGACTAAGCCATACACTTAAAGCAATTAATTCTTGTTCTTGATACTTACTTGTACGTTGAACAAAACCAACTTCTTTAGCTAGTTGTTGAAGAGAAGATGGAGATAAGTAGTTTTGAAGTTCTTTAGAAAAGAGATTCATTTCGTTCGAAACAGAAAAACTCATAGAAAAACGCCATCCTTCCTTTATATTTCTACAAAAGAATAGCGTTTTATTCGTTATGATTATACAAATTCACCTTAGCTTGATGGCGATGGTCTTTTGTTCCATTCTATACAAACTCCAGTATATCCGTATAAAAATAGAACGGGTCTTGGGTGAACCCCAAGAGGTTTCGATTGGTCCAGCATCATTATATAATTAAAAAAACTACTAGATGCAGGATTTATTCAGTTATTTGAAAATAAGAATGACCGTTGAAAAACATACATAGCAACCCAAAAAGGAAAAATGATGCTAATGAATAAAATTGAAAGAAGAAGAAAAATGGTAGAACATAGAAAATCACCTTTTAGGTGGAGACAGATGATGTTAAAGAATAATAAAAAATTGTAGAAGTTTATTACTACAATTTTTTATGTAAGTAGAAAAAGAATAATACTCCATCTTCTGTATTGGATACGCCATACGGTACACCATGGAGTTCTAAAATATTCTTAGAAATGGCTAGACCTAATCCTGTTCCACCTTTTGAACGCTGACGAGAAGTGTCCATACGATAAAAGCGTTCCCATATTTTATCTAATAGTTCCGCCTGGATATGAGTACCTTTATTTTCTACACATATCCTTACTTTATCATTTTCCTCTATTGTCGAAATGATAATATCCTCTTTTTCTGGAGTATAACGAATTGCATTGGTAATAAAGTTTACGATAACTTGATCAATGCGATGTTGATTGGCAACTACTTCAATCTGAGAAAGATGTTTGTAGACATTTAGTTCCTTTTTAGCTATTTCCAATGATAATTGTTCACATATATTATCAATTATTTGATCAATATAAAAAACACCCATTTGCATTTTATATGTACCAGACTCAAATTTGGCTAGCTCAAGCATATCAACAATTAACATATCCATCTTGTCTACTTCTTTTTCCATTGCCTGAAAGTAATATTCTTTCTTATGGCTAGCAACACCATCTTTTAAAATTGAAATACAACTTTTCATAATACTTAGAGGTGTTTTTAATTCATGCGATACACCTGAAATAAATTCTTTTCGTGTATTTTCCAACCTCCTTTCTTTCTCTATGTCCTGTCTTAGTTGGCCAATATGTGAATGTAGTGTGTTGGAAAGCATATTAATATTTTGTGATAAATCACCAATCTCATCTTTTGAAGTAATTGGAATTCTTTCCGAGAAATCTAAATTTGCAATTTTTTTCGTTGTATTGTTTATTTGTAATAAAGGTCTCGCAATTTGTTTGGAATAATAAAAAGAAGCAAGAAAAATAAGCAGCAATACAAATGCAATAATATATACATAATAATCCTGTACCATTTGTATGGCTTCATCAACTGGCTGCAACGATGTCATTGAAAAAATATAGGCTGTCGTACCATTTTTTTCTTTTATCGGCAGTATCAATAATTTATACTTAATATCATTTTGCTCATAATTAAGCTCTTGTAATTGCGAGCTTTTACTTCCTTTGTTTAACAACAAATCCACCTGAAATTCTTTGATTCTTTCAATAAATAAATCGTTTGTATACATGAAGTTCGTTAATCCATTCCCTTGAGGGAGTTGCACCTTAGTAACGGTTCCATTTCTTACAACCACATGCGATTCAGCACTAAGTCCTTTTGAATATTTTACTTTCAAATCAATATCGCCTAATTCTTTCTTAATTTGCTTATTTTCCCAATACGAAGTGCCTTCTTCCATCTGAACCTCAAACGGAACGATTGCAGAATCTTTTTTTATTCCGAAAATACGAATTCGCACTCCTAAAGCTAAAGGTAACTTTTGACTTCCAACATCCTCTATATGCATAAGATAGTACAAGGGAACGGTGATGGTAGTATCAGAGAAGTTGTTTTCTTTAACACGATCCAACTTTACTTTTACATAAAAATCTTGTGCGTGCTTTAAGTTCCCATTACTATCTAATGTTGTAATCCAAGTATTATGTTCTCGATAAAAATCTTGTTCAAGCTTTTGAATTGCTTCTGTGTTACCTCCGCTATTTAAATAACCTTTTTCAAAAGATTTTATACTTGTTTTAATATCATTCACTTTCCTATTGGCATAATATTGTTTGAAAAATATTGTTTGGCCAATGAAAATGGTTGCTAAGATCAACATACATAAAGCTGTTGTTAGTATAAATAATTTTAGTACAATTCCTTTTTTCATACTTAACCCTCAAATTTATAACCAGCTCGAACAACTGTTATAATATATTTTGATTTATCTCGTAATTTATTTCGTAAATTACGAATATGACTATTTACTGTGCGATCATCACCATAGAATTCATAGCCCCAAACCTTTGTAATTAATTGCTCTCTTGTAATGACAATCCCTTGATTTTTCATTAAATACGTTAAGATTTCAAATTCTGTATGTGTTAGATTAATATCCGCTCCTTCTACTGTGACTGTCCGTGAAGGAAAATGTACTCGAATACCATTACAGAATAACTTATCATCACTTGCTTGTTCACTTATAGAATATCGACTATCAAGTAATCTTTTCGCTCTTGCTAATAAAATGGGTGGGCTATATGGTTTTGTTACATAATCATCCGCACCTAACTCAAATCCAAGTAATGTATCATCTTCATCCACACGAGCTGTTAACATAATAATAGGCACATTAGATGTCTTACGAATTCGCCGACAAACAGACCAACCATCTACTTCTGGTAACATAATATCAAGAATAACTAAGTGAACCTCTTGTTCTTCGAATAAGGATAGTGCCTCTTTCCCATCTCTTGCTTCGAGTACTTCATATTTTTCATTTAAAAAATAATCTTTAATAATTTCACGTAAAATATCTTCATCTTCAACGATTAGAATTGTTCTTTTCATGTTTACTCCCCCAATATATTCAGTATTGCTATAAAAATATAAAACCATAAGGGAAAATAATGTATCTTTTTACTTAATCGACATGGAGAGTATGATAATGTAATTTCGTTTTTAATCAGTAGAAATTAACCTAGCTTCTATAATATATCTATTTGGAGCATCGCCTATATAATCAAATGGGTAACAGGTTGTAAGTGTTACTGTAGGTGCATCTTTTTGTACAATGACTGTGCGATCATCGGCATTCGTAATCCATTTTTTCGTGAGTTGATATGTGTAAACCTTTTTATCATATTCCACAAGAAGGTTATCATTTTCTTTCAACTTTCCTAGTTCTGTAAATACAGTATCACGATGTCCACTCAGCACTGTATGTCCATGTTCAGAAGGAACTGTTGTAACATTACTGACAAACATACCCACTCCTTTTTTTAAAACGGTATCATCAGCTCCCCAATATACAGAAAACTTTTTTTTTATTTTTGGTATATTTAACGTCGCTACTTTCTCTCCATTTTTATACTGCATTTGGGAAGAAGGAACTTGTGGCTGAACAGAGGCTTTTGTTTCATTTGAAGTATGTTTCTGTTGTATCTTCTCAAAATATTTTACTTCTTCCATAGTTAAGGATTGGGCAGAACTTTTCCCCTTATACCATTCGGAAAAATGGTATATGCCAATAAAAATACCTATAATAATACAACAGTATCCGAAGCGATTCAGAAGTTTCATTTTTAAATCCTCCATATAAAAAATGGCAGGAATACCCTGCCATTTTAAATCTATTAGCTTATGCTTTGATTTTACGACGGGTAAATCCAAATACTGAACCTAATGCTACAAGGCATGCACTTACAAGCATCATTGTTACTCCGTTCGATGCGGTATTTGGTAGTTTTTCACCTTGCTGTTGTTTAATTGCAGCTTCTTTTTTCGCTAAATCGCTATCTTGTTGTTGTTTGATTGCAGCTTCTTTTTTCGCTAAATCGTTACTCTGTTGTTCTTTTAGAGCTTCTTCTTTCGTTACTGTTCCAGTAGATGCACTTGCTGTTGATGAATATCCTACAGATAAAAATGCTAATGCACAAATTGGTATAATTACTTTTTTCATTTTGCTTCTCTCCTTAAATATCTTTTACTACCTCTTTGGGTGCATCCATAGGATATAACAATTGTGTAAAGATTAAATGCAGATAAAATGCAGTTTTTTTAAAGATTAGTATGTAAAAAACTAAACTAACATCTTAAACATTAAGCAACTAAGTAATCAGAAGGTGTTATCGTTATTTTTCTTGCTTAGATTTTAAATTATGAAAATTATATATTTTTTTGCCAAGCTCCCCCTTCGTTTTAGATCCCCATACTGAAAGAATAGCGCCTTTTCTGTTTTGGGATAGTTTCTTGTTCATAAAAGTGTACCTTAATAGACAAAAAAAGAACCCGGGTAAAATCCCGAGTTCCCTGCGTTTAGCGCAATATACTTTCAAATATAATGCGGAATGACCTTGTGTGTTATCCATCGTTTGAACGCTTTGGCCTCGGGTTTTCTACTGCGTAAAATTGCCGAGTATAACCCTGCTTCACTGATTCCCGTAAATTTCATGTTCATACCTGTCAGTTTGACAGATATAGTTTGTGTTCTACCTATGCCGTCCGTAACCATCTTTTTCGTACCTTCTTGTGGCATTTGCGTTTAGCTCCATAGGTATTTCGCCCACTGAACGCATGACTAAACGATATATGTCACGTTCGGGAATAACACTCATTGCATGCAAACCTCTGTTTGTGGGGATGTCGCATTTTAGGACACCATCCTTAATAATCGTACGTACTTCGCTCATTCCATCTGTACCACATGCGATAAATCCTACGGATCCCTTTCGCAATTCATCACGCCTAGAATGCGGACCCCCGTGGGTTTAAAGTAGCCTCTCCGGATCCGAGCAAAAGCAACATACAAACGGATATACAAACCCCCGAATTTCACTCATCGTGCAAACCGATGTAAAGCAAAAACACTTGACACAAATAAAACTACGAAGCTCTCACGCATAGGGCCGCAAGGGTTCTCAGCGTATACAGATAATTTATGTCGAGTTTATGCGAAGTTTACACGAATTAATGCGAAATCCCTTTTTCGTAAATTTATTTTAGACAACCGATAGATTTCCCCGTAAAAGACCGATATAGCCCTTTTAGCGCTGACGAATACTAAGACCTTCGCATCATTAAACGAATAGCTAGAATCACCCCCTAATCGCTAACTTTTCCGAGTGTAAGTGGAAAATGCGCATAGATATCGAAAGGAGGTCGGAATAATATCCGAATACTGGCAATTATAAAGGGTGTCTATTAAACATACACCCCTGTGTTACTATTAAGCGTTCATAATAAGCGGATTAACGTTTGGCAACGCGTCTTCGCTTTTTTATACCGAAAACCTAAAGGTAATGCGAAGTATTAAGCGTTCATACTCGGATACGATCCACATAATGGACTATACGGAAAGCAATATCGATTAAGTAATGCGGAACTAAGACGTATTCGTTTACTACATTTGTTCCCCCACCTCTTAACCCTAAGTTTAACTTAGCCTTTCATCGTCACTATCTAAACTATTTAACGCTTGGCTAGGATTTCGACGTAAAGTGTCCGTTAAACGGATAGTTTCTGCACAACCCCAGCGGAAGGGTATAAGGAATCCTTAGCCCCTAAGTTAAACTTAGTCACCTCATCCTCATTGACTTTACTAGTAGTAAACTCGTTCTTTACTTATGTTAGTAAAACAATGCTCTTTCGGCTTGTGTTTCGAAAGACATACCTTTAGGTTGCAAGCGAACCCTTTATAAAGGATAAACAAATCTTAAACGCGCGTCATTTCGCTATTTCAACACTTTAATAGGAACTAAAAAAATCTATGGTTTTCGGGCTTTAATTCAATTAAAATGACAATGTACTCTGGACTCTCGTCGTTTAAACCGGAGGAATTATGAATTATTATACAAAAACAGAATTAGCCAAGAAATGTAAAATATCAGAGTCAACAGTGCACGATCGTTTAGTCGATTTCGAAGAGTTCTTTTCACCTGTACTTGTTGGTAATCAACTATTTTATACGAAATACGACATTCTTAAATTATTAGTAATACACGGAATGCGGAATAGTAAGTCCAAGCATACCACGCAAGAAATACGTTATAGATTAAAAGAGTTTAGTGATGATTTTATGAACTTAGAACTTTTCAAAGAGTATTCAAAAAAACTTAAATAAAATATGAATCGATAGAGAGTCCGTCGTTATATACTGTTTTGCTTACTTTTACGTGCCACACACGTACTACCAACGCAGCAAGACAGGGGTAACGACGGACTTTATGCTTTAGTGCGAAAAAGTCGACAACAAGACAATACGACAACACGAAAAATCTATGTTACTTCACAAGGTTATCCAGTAAGTATTTATCGTTACTTTTACAGACTTTCGCTAATCAAATAACGACATTTACTTACCAAGGCATATCGTCGCTAGTGCCGTAGAAGTCCTCCGGAGTCTGTCCGTATACGTTCTTGAAAGAAGGGGAGGTCGTAGCTGTAATAGTTTTCGTATCTAGTGCGTATCCGAACTCGATAGGGCTGTCGATGATAGAGTCGTCTTAGTCGTTTTGGTCGTTAGCGTCTTCGGTAGAGTTCGTGATTATGTTTTTGATGGTTCCGCATATGTACCCGATGATGGATCCTTTAAAGTTACCTTGAACGAATTCTTTGTATGTTGGGAACGCTGCTTTAATAGATTGCATGATTTCGAAAGAGTAGTCCGCTAGATTCCAACCGTGCTTTTTAACCGTCCGCTTAATAGACACGACGAACTCGTTTAATTCTGCATAGTCCAGATGATAAGGCGAGAACGCTTGTAAAACTTGGATATCGATATTTTGTTTTGCTGCTACGATCTCGATCGCATTTTCATTTAATTCATTCGAAACGATAGAAGCTTTAGCGACCGGGTTTATATATATATCTTTTAAATCTTTTAATTTCGAAGGAGAAACTTGCTTAAAAGAGTCTTGATTCGGAGCCGAAATAGGAGCCTCAAACGCTTGGGGCTCTAGGGCTTCCGGCATGTCGACGCCTTGCAAAGACGCCTCGCATTCTACCTTTTCGGAAGGCAGCTCGAGACGATCCTCGGAAGGGGAGAAGACATAAATATTATTCGCATATCCTCCGAATCTTTTATCCTTGCGGCCTAGTGCTTTTTCTACGATGATCCCGAAATTGCTCGCTGCTTTGATAAAGTTGTCGACGGTTCGTAAGGATACGCCTGCCTTCTTAGCAAGAGTTTCACGCTTAGGGAATGCGACTCCAAAGGTTTTAGCCCCTAGTTTAAATAAGGCGCTTAATACGGCCTTAATGGACGGCTTTTGGTCGAGTAGCTCTGCGTATGTATACGTTAGTTTGCGAAAATGTTCGTTGAATGATTCGAGCGAATCAAATTGAGATAGTGATCTGTAATAGGCGATATTGCCTGCGTGTTCTACTTCGTTTGTTATTTTCGACATGATTCCCGCTCCCTTTTCGTGGTGTGAAAGAGACGTAAGCCCGCGATTGTAGTATCCGAAAAAAGACATAACTGAATAAGCCTTGTAAAAGGCAATTTTTTTCAGTAAACTATATGTAATCAATATCAGTGCGGGGCGTTCGGTTGTTACCAGCAACCGGCGCTCTTTTTTTTTTATAGTAGATACTTTAAAGGTGAAAATTCTTTGTGCTTTTCTTTAACATCATCACTATATAAATTGACGTATATTCTAACCATTTGCATAGAGGTATGTCCTAGAATTTGCTGCAGTTCAAAGATGCCAGCACCTTGTTTAACAGCCATCTTCGCAAAGGTATGACAGAACGTATGACAAGAGCAACGCACATTTTTGATCTTGGACTTTTCCCCATAATAAGAAATTCTGTTTTGTAATTGACGTTTAGAAAGCGCAGTATTGTCCATGGTCACAAGCAGAGCATCCGTTTCACACTTAACGCGGATAGAAAGATACTTCTTTAGCTGAGCCCTCATCTTCGATTGAAAAGGCACTAATCTCTCACGATGCCCTTTAGTATTCCGAACAAGGATCATCGAGTCTTCCCACCGTATATCATCCGTTTCTATACCAATCAATTCCGATGCCCTGACGCCTGTTTCTAGGAGCAGCAGCATTATCGTATAATCTCGTACGCCAGTAAAAGTCCTTAAGTCTGTAGATTTAAGTAGCTTATGTATTTACTCGCGAGTAAACGTTTCTATAACAGTCCGCCGGTCTTTAAGTAGCTGAATGTTAACGAAGGGATTCTTCGAGATATAGCTGTGCTTATACGCGAAATTAAAGAACGCTCTTATTGCCCTAAGCCGTGTATTAATCGAAACTATCTTTAACTCCAGAACATCCTTCGAGTAGATAATAAATTGATTAATATGATCCGGTTTAATCTTCGCCGGCGTTGTGCCGAGTTCTAGCGTTTCTAACGCCTTTCTAAACGACATTAATTTGTTAGAGTAATAGGGTTAATGTATGAGGACGCAAATTACGCAGATTTCCGTCTTGAAGGAATAGCATGAAGAGTTCGTCAAAGTTGAAACTATCGTGGATTACTTCGGATTGGATAACTTTCATTTCGCGTTGATTAAGTTGATTATTACGACGTGCCATAAATATCGCCTCATTCCGATTAGTTAGCGATACTACGCACACGATTGACTGCGCACGATAATTTACGTCGAGTCGCGTAATTTACGCAAATAAAAAACGTTCCCTACCGAAGTAGAGAACGCTGACGTCACCGAATTTAAGGCAACTTCTTTTGATACCGGTGGCCGGGGTCGAACCGGCACTCCAGAGGAACACGATTTTGAGTCGTGCGCGTCTGCCAATTCCGCCACACCGGCATGTTTGTTGGAGGCGGCAACCGGAATCGAACCGGTGGTAAAGGTTTTGCAGACCTCTGCCTTACCGCTTGGCTATGCCGCCAACGTTTTTGGAGCGAAAGACGGGATTCGAACCCGCGACCCCAACCTTGGCAAGGTTGTATTCTACCACTGAACTACTTTCGCATATGGCTGGGCTAGAAGGGATCGAACCTTCGCATGACGGAATCAAAATCCGTTGCCTTACCGCTTGGCTATAGCCCATTAACGTTGTAATCATTATATCATGTTTTATTAAATGGGGCGACTGATGGGAATCGAACCCACGAATGCCTGAACCACAATCAGGTGCGTTAACCACTTCGCCACAACCGCCATTATAGGATTGAAATTGGCAGGGGTAGTAGGACTCGAACCCACACTGGAGGTTTTGGAGACCTCTGTTCTACCTTTAAACTATACCCCTGTAAGAAAAATGGTGGAGGGGGGCAGATTCGAACTGCCGAACCCGAAGGAGCGGATTTACAGTCCGCCGCGTTTAGCCACTTCGCTACCCCTCCGCATATGGATGAAACATGGTGCCGGCAAGAGGACTTGAACCCCCAACCTACTGATTACAAGTCAGTTGCTCTACCAGTTGAGCTACACCGGCACTACTATGGTGGCTCAGGACGGAATCGAACCGCCGACACAAGGATTTTCAGTCCTTTGCTCTACCGACTGAGCTACTGAGCCAAACAATAAAAATGGCGGTCCCGACGGGAATCGAACCCGCGATCTCCTGCGTGACAGGCAGGCATGTTAACCGCTACACCACGGGACCATAGATTGCGGGGACAGGATTTGAACCTGCGACCTTCGGGTTATGAGCCCGACGAGCTACCGGACTGCTCCACCCCGCGACGGTAATAATGTTGCTATTATGCATCAAGTTTTCGTGTTGAGCGTTTCAATGAGTTGAGTAATCAATCCGTTAAAGAGAAACAACCTGATCTTATTGAAAAATGGTGGAGGATGACGGGATCGAACCGCCGACCCTCTGCTTGTAAGGCAGATGCTCTCCCAGCTGAGCTAATCCTCCAATATGTTGTCTAAATGGTGACCCGTACGGGATTCGAACCCGTGTTACCGCCGTGAAAGGGCGGTGTCTTAACCGCTTGACCAACGGGCCAGGTATAAAATGGCGGAGAGCAAGGGATTTGAACCCTTGAGACAGGGTTACCCGTCTACACGATTTCCAATCGTGCTCCTTCGGCCACTCGGACAGCTCTCCAATAATGGCTCCGCAGGTAGGACTCGAACCTACGACCGTTCGGTTAACAGCCGAATGCTCTACCACTGAGCTACTGCGGAACAATATCAGCTTGGCGACGTCCTACTCTCACAGGGGGAAACCCCCAACTACCATCGGCGCTGAAGAGCTTAACTGCCGTGTTCGGAATGGGAACGGGTGTGACCTCTTCGCTATCGTCACCAAACAATGTTTACATTTTTTCAAGACATATATTATTATAACGTCTTTTTGAGAAAATGCAAGAAGAAATTTTCATTCCTTCAAAACTAGATAATAAGAAGGTATTTCATTTTTTTAAAGCGTTGGTTAAGTCCTCGATCTATTAGTATCAGTCAGCTCCACATGTCGCCACGCTTCCACCTCTGACCTATCAACCTGATCATCTTTCAGGGATCTTACTAGCTTGCGCCATGGGAAATCTCATCTTGAGGGGGGCTTCATGCTTAGATGCTTTCAGCACTTATCCCGTCCGCACGTAGCTACCCAGCTATGCCTTTGGCAAGACAACTGGTACACCAGCGGTGCGTCCATCCCGGTCCTCTCGTACTAAGGACAGCTCCTCTCAAATTTCCTGCGCCCGCGACGGATAGGGACCGAACTGTCTCACGACGTTCTGAACCCAGCTCGCGTACCGCTTTAATGGGCGAACAGCCCAACCCTTGGGACCGACTACAGCCCCAGGATGCGATGAGCCGACATCGAGGTGCCAAACCTCCCCGTCGATGTGGACTCTTGGGGGAGATAAGCCTGTTATCCCCGGGGTAGCTTTTATCCGTTGAGCGATGGCCCTTCCATGCGGAACCACCGGATCACTAAGCCCGACTTTCGTCCCTGCTCGACTTGTAGGTCTCGCAGTCAAGCTCCCTTGTGCCTTTACACTCTACGAATGATTTCCAACCATTCTGAGGGAACCTTTGGGCGCCTCCGTTACTCTTTAGGAGGCGACCGCCCCAGTCAAACTGCCCACCTGACACTGTCTCCCACCCCGATAAGGGGCGCGGGTTAGAATTTCAATACAGCCAGGGTAGTATCCCACCAACGCCTCCACCGAAGCTAGCGCTCCGGCTTCTCAGGCTCCTACCTATCCTGTACAAGCTGTACCAAAATTCAATATCAGGCTGCAGTAAAGCTCCACGGGGTCTTTCCGTCCTGTCGCGGGTAACCTGCATCTTCACAGGTACTATAATTTCACCGAGTCTCTCGTTGAGACAGTGCCCAGATCGTTACACCTTTCGTGCGGGTCGGAACTTACCCGACAAGGAATTTCGCTACCTTAGGACCGTTATAGTTACGGCCGCCGTTTACTGGGGCTTCGGTTCAAAGCTTCGCTTGCGCTAACCTCTCCCCTTAACCTTCCAGCACCGGGCAGGTGTCAGCCCCTATACTTCGCCTTGCGGCTTCGCAGAGACCTGTGTTTTTGCTAAACAGTCGCCTGGGCCTATTCACTGCGGCTTTTCTGGGCTATTCACCCTAAAAAGCACCCCTTCTCCCGAAGTTACGGGGTCATTTTGCCGAGTTCCTTAACGAGAGTTCTCTCGCACACCTTAGGATTCTCTCCTCGCCTACCTGTGTCGGTTTGCGGTACGGGCACCTTACATCTCACTAGAGGCTTTTCTTGGCAGCGTGGAATCAGGAACTTCGGTACTATATTTCCCTCGCCATCACAGCTCCGCCTTAATGGAAACGGGATTTGCCTCGTTTCCGGCCTAACTGCTTGGACGCGCATATCCAACAGCGCGCTTACCCTATCCTTCTGCGTCCCCCCATCGTTCAAACGATGTATAGGTGGTACAGGAATATCAACCTGTTGTCCATCGCCTACGCCTTTCGGCCTCGGCTTAGGTCCCGACTAACCCTGAGCGGACGAGCCTTCCTCAGGAAACCTTAGGCATTCGGTGGAAGGGATTCTCACCCTTCTTTCGCTACTCATACCGGCATTCTCACTTCTAAGCGCTCCACCAGTCCTTCCGGTCTGACTTCAACGCCCTTAGAACGCTCTCCTACCATCGACACCATACGGTGTCAATCCACAGCTTCGGTGATACGTTTAGCCCCGGTACATTTTCGGCGCGGAGTCACTCGACCAGTGAGCTATTACGCACTCTTTAAATGGTGGCTGCTTCTGAGCCAACATCCTGGTTGTCTAAGCAACTCCACATCCTTTTCCACTTAACGTATACTTTGGGACCTTAGCTGGTGGTCTGGGCTGTTTCCCTTTCGACTACGGATCTTATCACTCGCAGTCTGACTCCCAAGAATAAGTATTTGGCATTCGGAGTTTGACTGAATTCGGTAACCCGTTGGGGGCCCCTAGTCCAATCAGTGCTCTACCTCCAATACTCTCATCTTGAGGCTAGCCCTAAAGCTATTTCGGAGAGAACCAGCTATCTCCAGGTTCGATTGGAATTTCTCCGCTACCCACACCTCATCCCCGCACTTTTCAACGTGCGTGGGTTCGGGCCTCCATTCAGTGTTACCTGAACTTCACCCTGGACATGGGTAGATCACCTGGTTTCGGGTCTACGACCTCATACTCATTCGCCCTATTCAGACTCGCTTTCGCTGCGGCTCCGTCTTATCAACTTAACCTCGCATGAAATCGTAACTCGCCGGTTCATTCTACAAAAGGCACGCCATTACCCATTAACGGGCTTTGACTACTTGTAGGCACACGGTTTCAGGATCTATTTCACTCCCCTTCCGGGGTGCTTTTCACCTTTCCCTCACGGTACTGGTTCACTATCGGTCACTAGGGAGTATTTAGCCTTGGGAGATGGTCCTCCCTGCTTCCGACGGGATTTCTCGTGTCCCGCCGTACTCAGGATCCACTCAGGAGGGAACGAAGTTTCAACTACAGGGTTTTTACCTTCTTTGACGGACCTTTCCAGATCACTTCATTTACCCCGTTCCTTTGTAACTCCATGTTGAGTGTCCTACAACCCCAAGAGGCAAGCCTCTTGGTTTGGGCTAATTCCGTTTCGCTCGCCGCTACTCAGGAAATCGCATTTGCTTTCTCTTCCTCCGGGTACTTAGATGTTTCAGTTCCCCGGGTCTGCCTTCAGTACCCTATGTATTCAGGTAAAGATACTGTTCCATTACGAACAGTGGGTTTCCCCATTCGGAAATCTCCGGATCAAAGCTTACTTACAGCTCCCCGAAGCATATCGGTGTTAGTCCCGTCCTTCATCGGCTCCTAGTGCCAAGGCATCCACCGTGCGCCCTTTCTAACTTAACCGTTAAAAAAGATCTTACAGATGCTTTGAAAAAAATTAATTGCCTTCTATCTATTATCTAGTTTTCAAGGAACAAAGCAGAAAGAATCCATCACATCGTGATGCTTGTCTTTCTTATTTGAATGAATTACTCATTCAAAACTGAACAAAACAAAAGCGCTCTCGTAATTATCCTTAGAAAGGAGGTGATCCAGCCGCACCTTCCGATACGGCTACCTTGTTACGACTTCACCCCAATCATCTGTCCCACCTTAGGCGGCTGGCTCCATAAAGGTTACCTCACCGACTTCGGGTGTTACAAACTCTCGTGGTGTGACGGGCGGTGTGTACAAGGCCCGGGAACGTATTCACCGCGGCATGCTGATCCGCGATTACTAGCGATTCCGGCTTCATGTAGGCGAGTTGCAGCCTACAATCCGAACTGAGAATGGCTTTATGGGATTCGCTTACCTTCGCAGGTTTGCAGCCCTTTGTACCATCCATTGTAGCACGTGTGTAGCCCAGGTCATAAGGGGCATGATGATTTGACGTCATCCCCACCTTCCTCCGGTTTGTCACCGGCAGTCACCTTAGAGTGCCCAACTGAATGCTGGCAACTAAGATCAAGGGTTGCGCTCGTTGCGGGACTTAACCCAACATCTCACGACACGAGCTGACGACAACCATGCACCACCTGTCACTCTGTCCCCCGAAGGGGAAAGCCCTATCTCTAGGGTTGTCAGAGGATGTCAAGACCTGGTAAGGTTCTTCGCGTTGCTTCGAATTAAACCACATGCTCCACCGCTTGTGCGGGCCCCCGTCAATTCCTTTGAGTTTCAGCCTTGCGGCCGTACTCCCCAGGCGGAGTGCTTAATGCGTTAGCTGCAGCACTAAAGGGCGGAAACCCTCTAACACTTAGCACTCATCGTTTACGGCGTGGACTACCAGGGTATCTAATCCTGTTTGCTCCCCACGCTTTCGCGCCTCAGTGTCAGTTACAGACCAGAAAGTCGCCTTCGCCACTGGTGTTCCTCCAAATCTCTACGCATTTCACCGCTACACTTGGAATTCCACTTTCCTCTTCTGCACTCAAGTTCCCCAGTTTCCAATGACCCTCCACGGTTGAGCCGTGGGCTTTCACATCAGACTTAAGGAACCACCTGCGCGCGCTTTACGCCCAATAATTCCGGACAACGCTTGCCACCTACGTATTACCGCGGCTGCTGGCACGTAGTTAGCCGTGGCTTTCTGGTTAGGTACCGTCAAGGTACCAGCAGTTACTCTGGTACTTGTTCTTCCCTAACAACAGAACTTTACGACCCGAAGGCCTTCTTCGTTCACGCGGCGTTGCTCCGTCAGACTTTCGTCCATTGCGGAAGATTCCCTACTGCTGCCTCCCGTAGGAGTCTGGGCCGTGTCTCAGTCCCAGTGTGGCCGATCACCCTCTCAGGTCGGCTACGCATCGTCGCCTTGGTGAGCCATTACCTCACCAACTAGCTAATGCGCCGCGGGCCCATCTATAAGTGACAGCGTAAACCGTCTTTCCATCTTCTCTCATGCGAGAAAAGAACGTATCCGGTATTAGCTCCGGTTTCCCGAAGTTATCCCAGTCTTATAGGCAGGTTGCCCACGTGTTACTCACCCGTCCGCCGCTAATCTCAGGGAGCAAGCTCCCGTCGATTCGCTCGACTTGCATGTATTAGGCACGCCGCCAGCGTTCGTCCTGAGCCAGGATCAAACTCTCCGAAGAAATGTTTGACTTGCTCATTTGCTTTTTGATAGTGTGTGCTCACTTAAAATTTAACGTTGGCGCTTTGTTTTGTTCAGTTTTCAAAGAGCAATTTCGTTGTCGTTTACTTCGTAAGCGACTTTTACATCTTACCATGTCTCCAACTCTGTTGTCAACATGTTTTTTAAGTTTTTTTTGTTTTGATGAAGCTGCGAAAGCTGATGTCCCGCAGCGACATGTATTAATATAACACCTATATTATTAATGGTCAACAATAAAATCGCATTTTTTTAAAAGTTTTTTGACACCCGATAAAACCGATGATATACCTCGTGCCCTTTTGTCTCCGCTTTGATTACTTCGATTACCTTCTTCTCTATCAAATATTCCAATAAAACACCTAGGTCGACTGAATAAAACTTAACTTCCGGATGATCCATAAGCTCCGCAATCGTCCACGGATCTTCTTTCGTCCCCATTATCTCAACCAAATGCTGTGAACCTGCATTCGTCCTCGAATAAATAAGAAATTCACTAGCAAGGAATAGTAGCTCCAATCTTTTTTCGAGAGTTTCATCACTGCTGATCAATTCTTTATACAACTTGAAGATTTCGGGTTCCATATGCTTCACTTGGTTCCAGACCGTAACCTCCGGATAAAAGCCTTGTTCAATTATTTCCAAACGGGCCAAGTGATGCAGTGAATGAACGATATGGTTGTATGCCTCAAGATAATGGCCTTTTTCAAAGAAGCTTTTCCCATCCATGTACCTGCGAATTAACTTTGCGAATTCCATCCCCATCTTTAACTTCCTTCCATAGAAGGGGAACTCCCGGATTTCAGTTTTCAAACGGTCCAAATATTCATTCCGATCAAAAAGGACCTTCCCGTTATATATCCAGTCAACCACTTTGCGGTTCGTCCCTAATAGAAGCCATTCTTTTAACTGGTCTTCCTTTACGATATGCAAGGCTGCCTTTTTATCCTGGTAAGTGTAATGTTTTAAAAACACGGCCTCTTCGGCTTCGTCTGCTATTACAAAAAGAATGTAGTCAAATGTATCGGTAATCGGGCTATTATCATCTCTTTTTTCTATTAACAAGATTCCAAGTGTAGATTTTAAACTTGCTCGCTCTTGATAAATCGGGCGAAGGATATCTTCCATCATAAATTCCTCCAAAACCTTTTTTTTTAGACTTTCGACAAAACTCTTCAATTTCCTGCTTATTTCCCTTACCCCAAACCAATTCAATTCAAAAGTAATATGTATCCTTAATTTCTTTTTTGTTCCATCCATTGTTTATGTTATAGTTAAAGTTATATTTTAGGAGGGACAATCCATGGCTAAATATTCTAGCAAAATCAATAAAATACGTACTTTTGCTTTGAGTTTGATTTTCATTGGCTTTATCGTAATGTACCTTGGGCTATTCTTCAAAACGCACCCTGTTGTCATGACGATTTTCATGGGTCTGGGCCTTTTATTCATAATCGCAAGCACCGGCGTTTATTTTTGGATTGGAATGCTTTCTACAAAATCGATCCAGGTTGTCTGCCCTAACTGTGGCAAACCTACAAAAATACTAGGGCGTGTAGATATTTGCATGCATTGTGAAGAACCATTGACACTTGACAAAAAGTTGGAAGGCGAAGAATTCAACGAAAAATATAACCGGAAAAGCCTGCATGACTAGGTCGGCTAGCTGAATTCCCTTTAAAGAAGTCTTTAACAATTGTATCATTTCTTCATAACATGAAAAAAAGTTCCAACCAAGTGGAGGAACTTTTTTTAATGCGATTCTTTTTTCGCACAATCCGTACAGTCGCCATAGATTTCCATTCGATGGTGACTAACATTGAAACCGGTGACTTGTGCTGCGAAATGCTCGACTTCATCCAATGCAGGATAATCGAAATCCACAATTTTCCCGCAAGTTTGGCAAATTACGTGATAATGATTCGTCGTCACGAAATCAAACCTTGCTGAAGAATCACCATACGTAAGTTCTTTTACCAAACCTACCTCACGAAAAACACGTAGGTTGTTATAAACCGTTGCCACACTCATATTCGGAAACTTACCTTCCAGCGCTTTATATATATCATCAGCAGTAGGGTGGGACATGGAGCTTATCAAATACTCAAGTATCGCATGGCGTTGAGGAGTTATTCTTACACCGGTATCTTTTAAGGAATCCAACGCTTCTTTTAACTGAACTTCAGACACCGTCATCCACCTCTTTTTCTCATTAAGTATGAATTATTAAATTATAATATTTATAAATAGTGTACCTTTTATGCGTTGAATTTGTCAATAATTCAATGGCTTAACCATTCTTTTTTAGTTTATTCATGAACATAGTGAATCTTTCCCATTTTTGCATTGAGTTTAGTATCCCCTAGATAAGTCGATTACGTTGGTGAAGTCTTTTCCAGCTTTCATGTATTCACGCATGTTTTTTTCGAAAATGGCAAAGGTTCTTGGTAAATATTCTCCGCTTTTACTTGATAGATGCGGTGTAACTGTAACATTCTCCATCTTCCAAAACGGATGCCCTTTTCCTAATGGTTCCGGATCAAATACATCCAAGATGGCATGAGACAATTCCCCGGCATCCAGGGCTTCGATCAACACTTCATCGTTAATCAGGTCGCCACGGCCAATATTCACGAATACTGCAGATCCTTTCATTGCGTTAAAGTGTTCTTTTTGCAAAAGGCCCTTCGTTTCGTCCGTACTCGGCAGGACTGATACGATATAATCGGCTCCCGGTATGGCTTTCAATAAATTATCCATGGTATAAAGGTAATCGATGGATTCCACTGGTTTCCCGCTCCGGTTCACTCCCATCGTCGTCATCCCAAAGGCTTTCCCAAGACGAGCCACTTCCCCTCCAATTGCACCGACACCAATAACGAGCATAGTCTTGCCATTCAATTCCCCTACTTCAATCTTTCTATCCCACAGTTCTTCCTTTTCATTCTTCATTAGCAGTTTCAATTTCTTTTCATATTGCAAAAGCATCCCTATCGTATACTCGGCCATTGGGATTTTATGAATGCCTCTTGCATTGGTCACCAGAATGCCACGTTCCTCAATGGCTTTAAGTGGCATTAATTCCATCCCTGCACTCATGACCATGATCCATTTCAAGTTCGCCGCTTTCTCAATGATTTCTTCAGTTAAGTCTTCACCATATGTAATTAAGATTTCCGCTTCACGAAGCGGGCCATCCGTCCATCCTTTTTGATAAATGAAGTTCAATTCAGGAAAAGCTTCCATCATCTTCGTTTGGATGACTTCATTCGGAATGACAGTTGAAAGTATTAACATGTTTATCTCTCCCTTTTAATTAACATAAAAAAACACGGGCTCTATGTGTCCCGCGCAACTTTCTCTGAGGAGGTATTCCCTTAATAAAGCATATTCAGGTGTCCCCTTTTTGAGTTGGACAAAAGCCTTACCTTATTAAAAAAGGCTTAATTTTAAAGAATTTGGGTTTAAAGCATGTAATTCCGGCAAAATGAAAACGCCATCCCTTCTGATCAGGACGTCGTCAAAATAGATGTCACCACCACCATATTCGGGACGCTGGATCAAGACCATATCCCAATGTATCGATGAACGGTTTCCATTATCCGCTTCTTCATAGGCAAGTCCAAGAGCCAAGTGTAGACTCCCGCTTATTTTCTCATCGAACAAGATATCGTCCATAGGTTCCAATATGTATGGATTGATTCCAATTGCAAACTCCCCTATAAACCGGGACCCTTCATCAATATTAAGAATTTGGTTCATTTCAGTGTCACGATTGGATGTCGCTCTAATGATTTTTCCCTTTTTAAAGTTTAATTCTATGTCACTAAAGGTGATTCCTTCATAGGTTGTGGGTGTGTTGAAGGCTATCCTTCCATTGAGACTATCTTTTATGGGTGCCGTAAAAACTTCCCCATCCGGTAAATTCTTTTTTCCGGCACATATGATGGCAGGCATACCTTTGATGGAAAAGGTCAAATCTGTCTCTGGTGAAACGATCCTGACTTTGTCAGTTCGTTCCATCAATTGTTTTAACGGTTTCAAGGACGCCTCCATTTTCCCGTAATCCATGGTGCATACGTTCAAAAGGAAGTCTTGGTACCTATCGAAGGTCATGCCGGCTTTATGCGCCGATGCGTTGGTGGGATAATTAAGTAAGACCCAACGTCGGTTGTTTACATAAAAAAGAGTAGGAGATTTCATTGCCTCCCCTTGAAGACGGTGCCTCTCGATGGGAACATCATTCATTTCCACATCGTTTTCTTCCCCTGTGATGATGATGACCGCATCGATATCCCTATATTTCTTCAAAGCCCATTGCGAAGATATTTCAAGTTGTTCCTTCACATTCCCTTGTAACAGGTGGCGGCTTATCTCATCGTCTTCGAGTTCTACATATGGATAAGCACCAACTCTGTATATTTCATCAATCAGCTCTTTCAATAATGGTTTCGTGTTGATATGCCCCCGTATGAGGATTCTCTCTTTTGGCTGTAATTGTATCGAATGATGAATCAGCCTGGCTGCAAGCTTCGTTATTCGCTCATCCTTCATCTGCCTGTCCCTTATTTTTCGAGGTCGCGAAGAGTTTCAAGCGCTTCTTCGACGTGGCCTTTGACTTTTACTTTACGCCATTCTTTGACTACCTTACCAGACTTATCAATCAAGAAAGTTGAACGTTCAATGCCCATATACTCCTTGCCGAAGTTCTTTTTCAATTGCCAAACTTCAAATGATTCAGCCGCTTCATGATTTTCGTCAGCCAGCAACAGAAAAGGCAATCCATGTTTTTCAATGAATTTTTCATGACGTGCCGCCGGATCTGGGCTGATACCAATGATGACCGCGTTCAATTCCTCGAATTGCTCATTATGGTCCCGGAAATCACAAGCCTCCGTCGTGCAGCCTGGCGTCATGTCTTTTGGATAGAAATATAAAACAATGTATTTCCCCTTAAAATCCGATAGCGATACCATTTCGCCATTGTTTGCAGGGAGTTTGAAATCAGGTGCTGTTTCTCCAATTTTAACAGTCATATTGAACCCTCCATTTTTTTCATTATGGTAAGAGTACCCAATAATCGAAAGAAAAACAACTTTCATTTATCCCTCCTATCTTTCTGCTCCAGATCGATCACCGTCCGAATCACGAACGCTGCCGGCAGTGTATACCCGATGAAAGCCTGAATGGTAGCTATCATCCTGCCCATGCCAATTGGGGCTATATCTCCATACCCTACAGAAAACATCGTCATCGCACTAAAATAAAAAGAAGTCTTCAACTGTTCATAGAAAGTGCCATCCAATCGATTGCCCATATCAAGAATCACCGAATGATTCTGAAGCTCGTATAATAAATAAATCAGTGCAAACCCAACTAATATCGTCGCATATAAATTGCCAAGCCAAAGCATATCCTCCAGAGAAAATTTCTTTCCTCCCGACTCAACAAGAAATAACGTACGAATGCTCATCACCATACAAAAAATGATTCCTGCAATCAAGATGTAGAAAGTCATCCCCCACGCCCCATTTCAAAACGCCACTCTCTTTATACATACTCCCTGTCCAAACAATATATTCTTTTTTAGGAACAGACCTCATCCTTATTCCCCCACTTCCAATTAACGGTTACTTTTCCCGAATCTTTTTTCCATGTTGACCCTTTTGGTCGGATATGTTACGATTGTCTAAATTTTTATAATAGTTTTTATTTTATAAATCTTTGACCTGCAAACAGTTATCAAGGCAGGTTTTGCAAAATTTCATATGTGGAAATAGGTTCCTAATTTTCATTAGGATTAAAAGGGAAGTCCGGTGTAATTCCGGCACGGTCCCGCCACTGTAATGGGAATGTTAGCGCCATCCAATATGCCACTGATCAAAGGATCGGGAAGGCCCGCCGCTAATGATATTCCCTAAGTCAGGAGACCTGCCTATTTCGACAACACTGTTTTAACCTACGGGAGATAGGGAGGTGTTAGGGACCTTATAATTGTAAGGGGCATTCTGAATGCCTCTTTATTTTAAGCATTTCTAACTTTCTCTTTTGACGGTTAGGGATGCTTTTTTTTTGTTCAATCAAATGAATTTAGGAGGATGGGAATTTTGAAAAGCAGTAGTTTGGGTTACCCCCGAATCGGGGAAGATCGTGAATGGAAACGTACATTAGAAGCTTACTGGTCCGGTAAAATCGATGAAGCAGAATTTACGGCACAACTAAAAGCCATCCGTTTAGGCAACTTACAAAAACAGAAGAAACGGGGCATAGATATCATTCCTGTCAACGACTTCACTTTCTATGATCAAATGCTGGATATGTCCGTCATGTTCGGTCTTGTTCCTGAACGTTATTCAGCTTATGAAGGCGGAATCGTTCCCCTTTCCGTTTATTATTCAATGGCTCGCGGAAACAATGATGAAGTCGCTTCCGAAATGACGAAATGGTTCAATACGAACTATCACTATATCGTCCCTGAATTAAAACTGTCACAGCTGACTTTAACAGAAAATAAACCACTTGCAGCATATCGGGAAGCCAAGGAAAAGCTAGGGATTGAAACGAAGCCCGTGTTGATCGGACCTTATACTTTCATCTCCCTTTCCAAAGGCTTCAATAAACAAGAAATCCCTGGCATCATCCTGAGCCTGCTTCCCCTATACACGCAAATCCTGCGGGAGTTGGAGCAAGAAGGCGTGAAGTGGGTTCAAATGGACGAACCTTCTCTTGTTTCATCCATTTCCAAAGATGATATGCAGACAGTTACTTACCTCTATGAAAAACTGAATGAAGCAGCACCAAACCTGAACATCATGCTACAAACATACTTTGATGCCGTGGAACATTATCAAGAAGTCATCGAATTACAAGTCCAAGGAATCGGTCTTGATTTTGTACATGATAAAGGGAAGAATCTAAGTAATCTTGAAGCATTCGGTTTCCCGAAGGACAAAGTGCTTGCTGCAGGTGTGATTGACGGAAAAAATATTTGGCTATCTGATTTATCGAAAAAAATCCAATTGATCGAGACACTTAAGAAAAAGGTAGCCGAAGACCAAATTTGGATTCAGCCCTCTTGTTCCCTGCTTCATGTACCAGTGACCGTTCGTAATGAAACCGCCCTTTCAAAAGAAGTGAAAGAGGCCCTTGCTTTCGCTGATGAGAAACTTGAGGAAATCACACTCTTGGTCAAAGGGAATAATCAAGGCTTTGAAGCAATCGCCGAAAAAGTCGATGCAAATAAATTTACGGTTCAAACGTTAGCAAGTTCAAATGCACGGAATCATGGGAGTGTACATTCCAATGTCGAAAAGGTTAAAACCAGGACCGCCGGCCGTCAGCTTCCATTTAAAGAGCGTTACCAAAAACAACAGGAATTTTTCAAATTGCCTTTTCTTCCTTCGACTACGATCGGTAGCTTTCCGCAGACATTTGAAGTTAAACAAGCACGCGGGAAATTCAAAAGAGGAGAATGGACCGCTTCGCAATATGAAACATTCGTTAACGAAGAAATCGGCAGGTGGATCGAAATCCAAGAAGAAATCGGTTTGGATGTTCTCGTTCACGGAGAATTCGAACGGACGGATATGGTTGAATACTTCGGCCATAAGTTAGGCGGATTCGTCTTTCTAGAAAAGGGTTGGGTACAATCCTATGGATCCCGCTGCGTGAAACCACCAGTCATCTACGGCGACATCCATTTCATCGAACCGATGACAGTAAGGGAAAGTGTATACGCACAATCCCTTACGAAGAAGACGGTAAAGGGAATGCTTACAGGTCCTGTTACAATTTTGAACTGGTCATTTGTCCGTGATGATATTTCCAGGGAGAATGTTTGCTATCAGCTGGCGCTCGCTTTAGAAAAAGAAGTCATTGCATTGGAATCCGCAGGAATTAAAATGATTCAGGTTGATGAGCCTGCACTTAGAGAAGGTCTGCCATTGAAAAAAAGCGATCGCGACGAGTATTTAAACTGGGCTGTAAATTCATTCTTGATATCCACATCAAGCGTGGAGGATACAACCCAAATTCACACGCATATGTGCTATTGCGACTTCAACAGTTTCATGGATGTCATCTCCTCCCTCGATGCCGATGTAATTTCCATCGAAACATCCCGTAGTCATGGGGAGCTTGCTTCGGCATTCGAGGAAAAAACATATGAAAAAGGCATTGGCCTGGGTGTGTATGATATTCACAGCCCGCGTGTGCCGGCAGTGGAAGAAATGGTCGATATGATTGAACGGGGCATCAAGGTATTGGATAAAGACCAGTTTTGGATCAATCCCGACTGCGGCCTGAAAACAAGGGGTATCCCGGAAACCGTCGCTTCCCTGAAAAACATGGTCGAAGCAGCAAAAATCGTCCGTGAAAACCTTTTAGCTAAACCAACAGGCAAATGATTGAAAAGAACGTTTCCCATCCAACACAGCAGTCACGGACTTTTTTAACCGACCTTGTTTTTCCGCCGGATACAAATCATCACAATACCATTTTTGGCGGAAAAGTAATGGCCTATGTTGATAAAATAGCCTGCATTTCAGCTATGCGTCATTGTCGAAAACCCGTTGTGACTGCTTCAAGCGACTCTTTTGATTTTTTGGCCCCCATCAAGACAGGGGATGCGATCAACCTTGAAGCTTATGTCACCTGTGCTCATCGCACATCAATGGAGGTATTCGTAAAAGTGGAGCGTGAGAACCTTTTAACAGGTGAAAAACAGCTTACGGCACGCGCTTTTTTAACGATGCTGGCCATTGATGAAGACGGTAAGCCGACAAACGTACCTCAGGTCATACCGGAAACGGAAGAGGAAAAGCAGCAATATGCTCAAGCACAAGCAAGATATATTAAAAGAAAGAAAAAACGGAACTAAACAAAAAAACCCCTTCAACATGAATGATGTTGAAGGGGTTTTTTTTAGTTCCCTGCCCCGCGGTACCTCTTCACTCCCTGATTCCATATGAAAACGGATATCACGAAAAAGGCAACCCCAATTACAGGTGTGGCAAATGCATATGCATACCACTCTTCTTTTCTAAGGAAATAAGATGCCGGATAGACACCAACAAACGCGAATGGCAGCACCCATGTAAGGACAAAACGGATGACCTTATTATAAATATCAACAGGATAGCGCCCGTAGTTCCCGATATTGTACATCATTGGCATGATGGATGTTTTCGCATCCGACCAGAACCCAATGCTTGCTATCGCAACGAAAATGGCTGCATAAGCGAGGGCCCCTCCTATTGCAAAAATGATGAAAAGAATCGGGTCATACCACGCAAGCTGCAGATCTAATGAAATCCCCGAATAGAATATAATGATCAAACCGGTGACAACACCAAATAACGCTTCTAGCTCGATTCTTTCTAAAATAACTTGAAACAGGCTATGTATCGGTCTTGTTAATATCCGGTCCATTTCACCTTTGACAATATAGCGGTCATTAAAATCCCAGATGTTGAAAAAGGCAGAAAAAAGGGCGAATGGTATAAGGAAGAATCCATAAATGAATATGATTTCTTCACGGCTCCAGCCGCTTAAAAATTGGGTATGTCCAAAAACAACTAAGATAAATACCAGATTCACGACCTGATTCAGCAGGTCAGATAGGATTTCCATGAAGAAATCGGCTCTATATTGCAATCTTGTTTTCATATATTGACTCACATATTGAAAAAACATCGATACATAAAACATCCCGTCAACCTCCTTGAATAATCAGCTGTTTTTTTGCGACTATCCATAAAAGCTGAATCGGTATTATGAGAATGATGCACCAAATTAACTGCTGTAAAAGCGCCATGCCAATTTCGCCTGAACTGTACCCGTTCGTAAATATCATGCTTGGTACATAGCTGATCCCTTGAAAGGGCAAATATTTCATCACTTCCTGCGCCCATATCGGATAGAAACTGATAGGCAGCAGCAGACCGGAAAATAAATCAACGATAACCCTTTTAGCCCGGATCAATCCGGCATTATTATATAAGAAAAAGGTAGTGATTCCCGTCAATAAGTTAATTTGTGTATTGATGATGAAGCTGAACACCAAGGAAATGCCGAATATCACCCACGTAGCCGGCTCGTGCGGCAATTCGATAGGAAAAATGAAAGCTACCAGCAGCATTCCTGGAATCGAGAAGAAGAAGAAACGGAATATCCCTTCCCCAAGTCCTTGCATCGTTTTCATCCCTAAATAGTTATAAGGCCGGATCATTTCAATAGCGACCTTGCCGTCTTTAATTTCAGTGGCGATTTCGCGGTCAATATTATTGAAATAAAAAGCGCGCGCCATCCATGCAACCGCGACATAGGTTGTCATCTGCATACCTGAAAGTCCTTCGATGGAGCTTTTTTCTCCATATATCGCATTCCATAAGAAATAATAAGCACCGATATTAATGCTATAAATTAAAATGCCGGTATAATAATCCGTTCGATACGCAAGCATCATTAAAAAACGCATGCGGATCATTGCAAGATACTTCCCCATGGCCCTCCCCCTTCTTGATAGACACGTTGTTTCTTAATGATAAGAAATCAGACAGTGCCTTCTTCGTAAATGTTTCGAACAATCTCTTCAATGGAAGTTTCATGGATTTTGATGTCCTTTATTTTAAAATGAGATACGACAGCCGAAACAAGCTGTGAAATATGATCACTTTCTTCTTTTAACAAGGCAATGTATGTTTGATTTTTCTCATCATAAACCCAGTTAGAGGTAAATGGGAGCGCTAATGATTGCAATTCATTCAATTCGATCGGCTCGAGGAATTGAAAATGGATCTGTTTTTCCTCAGCCCAGTTATCTTTTAAACTCTGCAATTCACCATCATAAATGATTTGTCCTTCATCAAGCATGATTACGCGCTCACATAATGCTTCAATGTCTCCTAAATCATGGGTAGTCAAAAGGATTGTCGTATTATATTTTTCATTGATTTCTTTCAGGAACTCACGAATCTTCATTTTCACGAGTACATCAAGTCCAATCGTCGGCTCATCTAGGAACAGCAAAGGCGGATTGTGGATCAAGGCTGCCGCAAGCTCACAGCGCATTCGCTGACCAAGTGAGAGTTTACGCACTGGTTTGTCCAGCAAAGGTCCGATATCAAGCGTCTTGATGACATGTTCCATATGATCGTTATATTGTTCATCCGTTACCTTATAGACCTTTTTTAGCAGCCTAAAGGATTCCTGAACCGCAATATCCCACCAAAGCTGTGAGCGCTGACCAAATACGACTCCGATTGTCTGAGTGAACTTTTCCCTTTCTTTATGTGGATTCATGCCATTGACCGTGATTTCACCTGCTGTCGGTTCCAAAATCCCTGTCAGCATTTTGATCGTGGTCGATTTCCCTGCACCATTTTCCCCGATATAAGCTACCATCTCACCCTTTTTTACAGTAAAATTGATATCATTGACGGCAGGGACGATTTTATAATTTCTGGTAAGTAAATCCCGGAAGGCACCCTTTAGCCCTTTACGGCTTGATGCCGACTTAAATTCCTTCCGAAGCTGTTTCACTTGAATTGCATCACTCATCCTGTTACATCCTCCGTAATCTCTTGTCCTAATGAATTAGTTTATCCAACCTAACCTTTTTAGACAATAAAAATGCTTGGATGCCATATACCATTTTCAGGGAGAAATAATCGTTGTACCAGATACATATATAAAGGAGACGAGTATGCTATGAATATCAAAAGATTATTACTATCCCAAATCGAAAAGGTCGTTATCGACCTCCGATATGACTTCCTTTATGAAGATGAATACGGGGAATTGTTATGCCAGGTCATCCAAAGGGATTCCAGCGGATCGATCGAAAGCACCCCCATAAGTTTCCACCTTCATATTAATGAAGAAAAAGGAACCGGTCACCTAATCTATTACCAAGCCCAGGGCGAAATGAACCGCCAATCCTTCGACATCGAAAACCCTGCCACCATCTTGGCCATTCTAACTTTCATAACCGAAGTTTTGGGATGCGGCCCCATTTCCCAAACAAAATGATGGCCCGGAATCCGGATGCTTCTAGGGCTGCAGCGGTTCCATCAGGGGACGAATCACATTTACCAGCCTTCCACCCCAGATTTACGGACGGAAAAGTGCTATGATTAAGAGGATATATGTTTATATTTATAGGAGGTTTTAAGATTGGATTTTAGTAATTCGGAGCTTTTACATAAAGAGGCATTGGAACATATCGTTGGCGGGGTTAACAGCCCATCCCGTTCTTACAAAGCCGTAGGCGGCGGTTCACCAGTTGCGATGGATCATGCCAAAGGGGCTTATTTCTGGGATGTCGATGGCAATAAATATATCGATTATTTAGCTGCATATGGCCCGATCATTACAGGGCATGCGCATCCACATATCACGGATGCTATCGTTAAAGCGGCAGAAACGGGCGTTTTATACGGCACACCGACAAAACATGAAGTGAAATTCGCCAAAATGTTGAAGGAAGCCATACCATCCATGGATAAAGTCCGATTCACCAATTCAGGCACCGAATCAGTCATGTCCACCATCCGTGTTGCCCGTGCTTACACAGGACGCGATAAGATCATCAAGTTTGCAGGCTGTTACCATGGACACTCCGACCTTGTTCTCGTCGCTGCAGGTTCCGGCCCGTCCACTCTAGGTACACCGGACTCTGCCGGTGTTCCAAAAAGCATCGCACAAGAAGTCATCACGGTACCTTTCAATGATATCGAGTCATTTAAAGAAGCACTTGATAAATGGGGCAATGAAATTGCAGGTGTGTTGGTTGAACCGATCGTCGGCAACTTTGGAATCGTGGAACCAAGCCCTGGCTTCTTGGAAGAAGTCATTTCATTATCTCACGAAGCCGGATCACTCGTCATTTTCGACGAGGTCATCACAGCGTTCCGCTTCATGTATGGAGGGGCACAGGACTTCTTGGGAATTCAACCCGATTTGACCGCGCTTGGAAAAATCATCGGGGGCGGGCTTCCTATTGGTGCCTATGGCGGTAAAAAAGAAATCATGGAAACAGTCGCCCCTCTAGGACCAGCCTATCAAGCAGGTACGATGGCAGGAAATCCTGCTTCCATGCTTTCCGGGATAGCTTGCTTAGAAGTACTTAAAGAAGAGGGTCTGTACGATGAGCTTGACCGGCTGGGAAAAATCCTTGAAGAAGGTATCCTGAAAGCGGCTCGCCAATATAATGTCCCGATCACCATCAATCGCCTTAAAGGGGCATTGACGATCTATTTCACGACAGAAAAAATTGAAAACTATGAGCAGGCGGAAAATACGGATGGCGAAATGTTCGCTAAGTTCTTCAAACTTATGCTCAATCAGGGAATCAATTTGGCACCGTCCAAATACGAAGCATGGTTCTTGACAATTGCTCACACGGATGATGATATCGCTTATACTCTAAAAGCGGTTGAACATGCATTCAAAAACCTATTATAATAAATCGAATCAGCATAATTATGCATTTTTTATACACCCTCAGGATGTACATCAATCTTGAGGGTTTCTTATTCCCCTGTAATAAATCTTTAATATTAGCATTTGAAGCCACTTCTCACAAAAATCCCATCAATCACAGCATCCATCCTATTGTATAAAAAATTGATTTCTGAATATTTAAATGATATGATATGGATACATTTATATACATTTATACACTTTCTTTCAATCTATCAAAACTCGGACTATTGTTCGGGTTTACTAATATTCCCACCATTAAACACATGCTACAGGAGGTGAAAGGCAGAGAATAAGGGTAACCTTATTCAAGCCACATATATGGCCCAACAATGGACACCTGCTACATTCAAAGAATTTCACAAGGAAGAACATGATGCCTGCGGAATCGTTTCCTGCATCGAAAAAAAGAAGATCCCTACTAACGAAAACATCTTTGCCTGTATCGACGCCCTGGTTAAAATGAACCATCGCTGCGGCTTCATTAATGGTGAGGGCGATGGCGCCGGCATCCATATCGATATTCCCCGGGCTCTATGGAAAAAGAAGCTTGAAGCGGTAAATGTCGATTCAAGCATCGTCGATCAAGATTCCTTCATAGTCGGCCACTTATTTTTAAGCAAAAAAACAGAAGCTAACGACTTAAAAATCGAAGTTAAGGAGAAACTGCTCCAACATGGTCTCTCATTGATATTCGAAACAGATAAAGCCTACCGTTCCGAGGCATTGGGACCGATTGCCATTCAAGAAGACCCAGTGTTCTGGCAATTTGCCTGTTCCTCCACCATCAATAACAACCAGGAGCTTTCAAATGTTCTTTTTGAGCTGACTTCCGACATCGAAAAAAGTGATTTCATCCATGTTGCATCTTTAAGCCAACATCATGCGGTATACAAAGTGATGGGTGCTGGGGATACGCTCCCTGCCTATTATCTTGATCTTGCCGATCCTTTGGCTGCCTCCACCATGACACTGGGACATAATCGTTTTTCAACTAATACTCTATCAAGCTTCTTCCGGGTCCAGCCTTTCAGTGTACTTGGTCATAATGGCGAAATCAATACCATCGCCAAATTGCGTGATGAAGCGAAAATGATCGGAGTTCCCATCGCTAAAGATGGAAGCGACTCACAGGATTTAAACAAGACGATCGAAACTTTCATCTGCCGTCATGGCTACTCTTTATTTGAAGCTGTCGATCTTATGTTTCCGCCAATCATCAATGAAATCAAGGAATATCCCGAGCACTTACAAGACTTATATACGTATTTAAGGGAAGCATGGGGACATTTTGCACAAGGTCCGGCAGGCATCATCTCCCGTTTCGGCGATGAAGCCGTGTTCTCTGTCGACTCTTTAGGCTTGCGCCCACTATGGAGTATTGAAACGGAATCATCCTATATGTTCACTTCCGAACCAGGAATCATCCCTTCCAGTGAATATACCGGAGATCCGAAACCGATGGGTCCAGGGGAAAAAATAGGTTTGAAATGGAACGGCGACCGTATTGAATTGTACACATACAAGGATTACCAGGATAAAGTATTCGAACTCTTCAATGATCGATTCGTCCTTTCCAATGACCGAGTCCGCTTACAGCCCCAAGTTTTTGAAAAGGTTGTTTCCATGACAAACACGCAAGCCATTCATAATGGGCAGTATAAAGCCTTTGGGTGGGAAAGGGAGCATGTCCAATTAGTGGAACAGATGGCCGAAAAAGGTGCTGAGCCCATTCGTTCACTTGGTCACGATGCGCCACTGGCGGCACTTAACCCCCAACGGACCAACATTGCTGATTTCATCAAGGAAAGTGTGGCCGTTGTAACCAATCCAGCGATCGACCGGGACCGGGAAACCGAGCACTTCTCGACAAGAACGATCATCGGAAAACGTCCTTCCCTTTTCGAAGCGAATAAGGCTGGAAAGGTTACGGAGCTGCTGACTCCCTTATTGATTGAAGGATCAACGGGTTATGAGTGTTCATCTATCGTATCGCAGCCAAGCTATGATCAGTTCATTAAATATAACCAAGATCAAAAACTCGTGCACTTCATTTCAAGCACGTTCAAAGAGGATGAAAACATCACGGATGCCTTGACCAGGATTACGGATGAAAGTGTCAATGCAGTGGATGAAGGAAAAACGCTCCTCGTTTTGGATGATGCCCTTGCCCATCAAAACGGCAACCTTTGGCTTGATCCACACCTCGTCACTTCAGCCGTCGATCAAGCGTTGGTCCGTACAGGCAAGCGCCGTGATTGTTCCATCCTTTTACGTTCAGCATCGCTAAGGTCACTGCATGATATCATCGTTTCTTATGGTCTTGGGGCCAACTTAATCAGCCCCTATTATATGTTCCTTTCCTTAGCTTCCGATGACCTCAAGGGGGTTACCAATCTATATAACTCCTTGACGAAAGGGCTTGAGAAAGTCATCTCCACCATTGGCATTCATGAGCTGCGCGGCTATGGAAGGCTTTTCTCAAGCATCGGTTTACATGAGGAAATCGCGAAATATTTAAATGTGGCTAACTTCTTCGGATCCAATGATGTGGACTATAATTTTGATAAAATCAAGGCAGATGCCATCCAGCGTGCAGCAGATTACGGCAATGAAAAAGAACGGATGGGAAAGACCTTCCATTTATTCCCTAGAATTTGGAAGTCTATCGGGGAAGTTGCTTCAACTGGGGACTATGATGCTTATCGTGAAAAGATCACCGAACAGGAAGAATCCAATCCTACGGCGATCCGCCACTTGACATCATTAAAAACTTCAGATGCTTCCATCCCTTCTGAAGAAGTCAGTCTTTCGGTCGGCGAACAGGAAATGCCGTTCGTCATAGCCTCCATGTCTTTTGGTTCACAAAATGAGATTGCTTTCCGGGCCTATGCAGAAGCTGCCGAGAGGTTAGGCATGATCAGCATGAATGGTGAAGGCGGGGAAATCAAGGATATGCTGGGCAAGTACCCGAAATCCCGCGGACAGCAAATCGCTTCCGGCCGTTTCGGTGTTAATGCAGAACTCTTGAACTCTTCAAATCTATTGGAAATTAAAATTGGGCAAGGGGCAAAACCTGGCGAAGGCGGTCACCTTCCCGGTTCCAAGGTCACAGCGAAAATCGCAGAAGCCCGAAACGCAACAATCGGTTCCGATTTGATCTCCCCTTCCAATAACCATGATATTTACTCGATTGAAGATTTGGCCCAAATGATCCATGAGCTGAAAACGGCAAATGACAAAGCAAAAGTCGCCGTCAAAGTACCGGTCGTTCCAAACATTGGTACGATTGCTGTCGGCGTCGCAAAAGCTGGGGCAGATATCATAACGCTATCTGGTTTTGATGGCGGAACGGGTGCAGCCAGGATCCATGCACTCGCACATGTCGGTCTACCAGTTGAGATAGGTGTGAAAGCGGCCCATAATGCTCTGCTTGAGTCAGGTATTCGTCAGAATGTTGAAATTTGGGCTGATGGTGGGTTAAAAAGCTCGATGGATGTATTGAAGGTCATGCTGCTTGGCGCAAACCGTGTAGGTTTTGGGACCCTTTCGATGATTGCCGTCGGCTGTACAACATGCCGCGGATGTCACCTTGATACCTGCCATGTGGGCATCGCCACTCAAATTGAATCGGAAGCGCAGGCGAAAGAACATGGGCTGCGCCGTTTTGTTCCACGAAAGTTTGATTTAGCCGTTCAGGGATTAACGAATATGTTCAGTGCATTTGCAAAAGAACTCAAATCTTTGACAGGATCACTCGGGGTGAAGAATCTTCAGGATATCGTCGGACGTTCCGATTTGCTACAGCAAGTTAAAGGTCAACAATCATTGGATTTAACCTATCTATTGAAAAACCTGGATATAACACCGTTCTCACATCATAAAGAAACGGCGGCATATTTGAATGAAGGCTCCATGCAGGTAGCCGTTGGCGCTGAATATCTGGATTCGCATGTAGATGATCTGCAGCAATCCCGTAGCTATAGCTCGATCACTTCCGAGCAGCGTGTACTCGGCAGCAGGGTGTCCTGTCACCGCGTTAGGGGCAGATTGGATGGTTCATACAAAAAACTTCCTCCCGTTCACTTATCCTACCAGGATGGTTCCATCCCGGGTAATGGTCTTGGGGCATACAATACGGAGGGAATTTCAATCAGCGTGAATGGCGGTGCCCAAGATGGTATTGGCAAAACATCGATTGGCGGAAATATTGCCATCTTTAAATCTCCTGGAAAAGATGGGAAGTTCTACAATGGCTCTGTCGGTAAGGGATTTGGTTACGGTGCACAGCATGGTCTTCTCATTGCCCAAGGTGATGCCGATGCCAGGGCGGGAATCCGGCTTTCCGGAGCGGATATGATCATTGGTGGCTTATTGAAACAACCGCTTCCAGAAAAGGAACACGGTAATATTGCGGTAACTTCCAATATTAAGGGATTCGCTTTTGAATACATGACAAATGGAAGAGGTTTGGTTCTCGGTGATCCCGGTCCGTGGATTTGCGCTGGGATGACAGGCGGTGTCGTTTATTTACGGCAACAGCCTGAATCTGGATTAACCAAAGAAGTCATTAAGAATCGGGTTGCGAAAGGGGCAAAGATTTCCATTGAGCCCCTATCCGCAAAAGGCCTGCAGGACGTGGCGGAACTTCTTGGCAAATACACGTCCCTCTTGAAAGATCATGGCCAAACTGAAGAAGCGGCCTCCTTAGAGGCACTGCTTCAAAATCCTGGAGAGCACTTCATACAAGTCGTTCCAGTTAAAGAACAGGCGGATCCTGCTGTTTCCACGGAGTGATGCCGAAAATATATTAAAAAGGCTGATGCTCTTCAATTCGAGCATCAGCCTTTTCCAGTAACCGATGGAAATCACAGTTGAAAGCAATCAAGAAATTGCCTATCATTTCTTTATATATTAAACTTGATTTTAGCTATTGTAACTCTTAGGAAAATCCTGTATATTACTTTTTGTTTACATCTTCTTATTTTAGTGTAAAGTACTAACAAATAAGTTAGAATACAACTTTAAGTAAAAGCCTATATATAAATAGAGCCTTTTCTTACCAGATCCATTACAACACAAAGAAAGGATTAACCCATATATGAAGTTTGGTGCCCGCATTCTCAAAACAGGAATAGCAATTGTTTTAGCGCTTTATCTATCGGAACTGCTTAACCTTCCTGCTCCTGTCCTTTCTGGGATTGCTGCAATTTTTGCAATACAGCCGACCATTTACCGTTCATATCAAACGGTGTTGGAGCAAATTCAAGGAAATATAATTGGCGCATTGGTTGCTGTCTCCTTCGTTTTGTTGTTCGGAAATGATATTTTTATAATCGGTCTTGCCGTAATGGTTGTCATAACCATCAATTTAAAACTGAAAATGGATAAAACGATTGTCCTTTCCATCGTGACGGTCATTGCCATCATGGAAAGCCAGGACGGGGAATTCCTGAATTTTGCCTTTATTCGTCTCTCATCCGTTTTGCTTGGAATCGTTTCTTCATTTATCGTGAATCTGGTTTTCATTCCTCCAAAGTACGAAGCAAAGCTTTATACACGCATTACAGATGTAACGGAAGACATCTTGAAATGGATCAGAATCAGTACAAGACATGCTACAGAACACACTTTATTGAAAAAAGACATCAGCCGATTGAAGGCGGAGTTACTCGATCTGGAACATATCTATTCCATGTACAAAGAGGAACGGGAATATTTCAAGAAGAACAGTGTAGCTAAAGCAAGAAAGCTTGTCGTTTATCGGCAGATGATCATAACGACAAAAAAAGCGTTTGAAACCTTGAAGAGAGTCCATAAATTCGAGAATGAAGTCTATCAAATGCCTGAAGATTTCCAACGGAGTATCTTACAGCAGCTTGATTCCTTGATCCGCAAGCATGAACAGTTGATATTACTGCATATCGAAAAAATCAAGGCCATCGAGGAGATTGAAGATTGGGATCAGGATTGTTTAAGTCGTAAAGAGCTGCTCGCCCACTTTTTCGAACAGCAGAATCAAGTGGACGAAATGCATGATAATCTGGGCCATCTATCTGCCCGCCTTGTTCCATTGATTTCTGCAGTCATAGAATATGACGAACAATTGGAACATCTTGAAAAGCTGATCGTCAGCTTTCAGTCCTTCCATAAGGAAGATAACGAATTATCTGTCCAGTATGAAGAAGATTAAAAAAAGACGGTTCCCCGGGAACCGTCTTTTTTCGTCTCTATTTAGAGCATGCCCTCTCTTCAATCATCCAAAAGGTTCTTATCAGCAGCCTTTTCAATCGTATCCAATTTCTTCAAAAGATCCTGCAGCTCATCTTCTGTGAATGAGTTGAAGTTCTTGCCCATCAATTGGTTATGATCCGCAAGGACTCTCCCCAAAATCGCTTCCCCTGCCTCTTTCAATTCAAGATTGATGACCCTGCGATCCTTTTCAGAGGGCTGCCGTTTCACATAATCCATTTCGACCAGCTTATCTACAAATACGGTAATCGCACTTGGCTTTACGGTTAAGAAGTCAGCCAGCTTGGTCGATTTGATCGACCCCTCTTTTTTCAATATCAATAATATGAAAAACTGAGGCGACGTTAATCCATAAGGCTGAAGATTTTTTGCTACGATGGCCCTAAGCTTCTTCCTAATCCGAAAAATCTGCATTTCTATACTATTAGTTACTTCCCATTTAAAATCCAGCCTTCTCACTCCTTATATAGGACAATCCTACCTCTTAAATTTAATTAAATGACATTCCATTGTCAACTTTACTTTCCATATATCCTTAAAACTTATAAAAATTCGAATTTTTACCATTTTATTGTATTTATTTCCCACTAATATTCCGAATAAATTACATGACAAAAAATAATTAAACTGGTAAACTCTTTACTTAATAATATTAATACTTATAAAAATTAATATTTATTAAAATTAACAAATAAACATTAGAATAGGAGGCGGGTTCATTTCTAGCTAATGAACGTTAATCAAAGGGAATACATCATCAATATTTTTTGGAGGCGAAACAAGTGAATAGAGGACGTTTAGTTTTAATCAATGTCATTGGTTTGGTTATTATATTAGCGGTATTAGCCGGCGGGGCTTATTACTATTATGAAAGCACGAATTTCATTAAAACGGATGAAGCGAAAGTGTCGGGAGAGCTGTATACAATCGTTGCCCCCGCTGCCGGTAAACTAGCAGATTGGGACTTACACGAAGGAGACAGTGTTAGTAAAGATGACAAAGTTGCCAATGTAACCACCTTAGACGGAAAAGAAGCAGTAAAAACCGCAGAACAAGGTACAATCGTTAAAGCACAAGTGCATGATGAGCAGCTTGTTCAAGCGGGTCAAACGCTAGCTCAGACCATCAATATGGATGATTTGTCCATAACGGCTAATATTGAAGAAAATAAATTGAAGGATATCGAAAAAGGTGACAGCGTCGATATTATCATCGATGGAGATCCTGATACTGTCTTCGAAGGTACATTGGAACAGATCGGTTATGCCACAACGTCTGTCTTTTCAGTGATGGGCAATCAAAACAGCAGCGGAAACTATACGAAAGTCACTCAAAAAGTACCAGTTAAAATTTCCATCAAAGCACCATCCGATAAAGTTCTGCCTGGAATGAACGCAGAAGTGAAAATTTCAACTAAATAAACCGGCTACACAGTTATACAGAAAGGAGGCTTTTCAATAAATGACTTCTCAAACCATCTCAGTAAACGAAAACAAGGGAATGAAACAGTTTGCCCCCATGTTAATTATCTTAATGCTAGGTTTGTTCATGGTCATTTTGAATCAAACCCTGCTTAGTGTCGCCATGCCGCGGATGATGGCAGAATTCAATGTAGCTGCGACTACGATTCAATGGCTATCAACTGGATTCATGCTCGTGAATGGAGCCTTGATCCCACTGTCCGCTTTTTTAATAGAACGGTTTGGCACGCGGATTTTATTCCTTGCTGCCATGTTTCTATTCACCGTCGGGACATTCATCTGCGGCATCGCACCAAATTTCCCCGTCATACTTACAGGCCGTCTGATCCAGGCTGCTGGCGGTGGGATCCTGCAGCCATTGGTCATGACGATCATCCTTTTCATCTTCCCTCCGGAAATGCGCGGGAAAGGAATGGGAATCTTTGGACTCGCCATTATGTTTGCCCCTGCCATCGGCCCGACTTTATCAGGTTGGGTGATTCAGGAATATAGCTGGCGCGTCATGTTCTACGCAATGGTGCCATTAGGCATGATTGTCATGACACTCGCCTTTTTAAGTATGCGTAATGTAGCAGAACCAAAGAAAATCAAATTGGATTTGATGGGCGCCTCTCTATCCTTGCTAGGTGTTGCTTCATTACTATACGGTGTCAGTGAAGCAGGTTCCAAAAGCTGGACGGATTCCATCGTTCTGGGAACGATCATCATTGGGCTGATTCTTTTGACCCTATTTGTGGTTCAACAGCTAAAATCCGATACACCTATGCTCGACTTCCGTGTATTTAAATATGACATGTTCGTATTATCGAATATCATTTCCGCCATCGTCACAGTGGCCATGTTTACCGGGATATTCTTATTGCCTATATATTTGCAGACTTTAAGAGGCTTCACACCAGTTCAATCCGGTCTATTGATGTTACCCGGGGCCCTTGTGATGATGGTGATGTCACCCATTTCAGGAGCGTTATTTGACAAAATCGGACCTCGTCCATTAGCACTGATTGGTTTAGCGATTACTGCCGTCACAACCTTCGAATTCGCTAAATTGACTACGGAAACAACCTATTCGACTTTGGTCATCATCTATGCCATCCGCGCACTTGGAATGTCTTTACTGATGATGCCGATCATGACAGCTGGGATGAATCAGCTTCCTAAGCATTTGAATACACATGGTACGGCAATGAGCAATACGCTGAAACAAGTAACCGGAGCCATTGGTACTAGCTTCGTGACGACCATTTATACTACCCGTGCTTCTTTCCATGGAACAGCTTTAGGAACGGAAATGAGTACGAGTGATCCCGGATTTGTTCAGAATTTCCAAACAATCGTACAATCCGTCATGAGTTCGATGAATCAAACTAGTGAACAGGCACAGGAAACTGCCATGTCGCTGATTTCTTCACAAATCCAGGGTCAAGCAAATGTGATGGGAATCAATGATGCATTCTTTTGGGCAACAGGCTTCGCAATTGCCGGTATCGTTCTCTCACTGTTTTTGCGTGACGTTCGGAAGGACAAAGCAATGAAAAAAGCTAAACAAGAACATTTGGATGTACCTTTGCTTCCTTCACCTGTAAAAAAATCGGTTTAATGAAATGGGGGAATAAAAATGAAGATTTATGTTGTTTACGACAGTGAAGGTAACCATACGAAAGCACTTGCCGAATCAATAGCTCAAGGAGCCGCTGCGGTTCCTGGGGCTGAGGTTCTCATTGACCATGTAAACGAAGCGGATGTTTATAAGCTTCAGGAAATGGATGCCATCATTTGGGGCTGTCCCGGTCATTTCGGCACCATCAGTTCGAGCTTGAAAGCATGGATTGATAAACTTGGGTATCTATGGGCGGAAGGTGCGCTGATTAATAAAGTGGGTGCTGTATTCTGTACGACGGCCACCGTACATGGCGGACTCGAAGCTACCATGCTGAACTTAATCACCCCTATGCTTCATCAAGGCATGATCATTGTGGGCTTACCCGGCACTGTCCCGGAAAACGCCTTATATGGTTCCTACTATGGAGTAGGGATAAGCTGTCCGCCCGGTGTGGATGACAACATCACCAAAAATGACTTGCAGCTTGGAGAAGCATTAGGAAAACGGGTAGCCCATGTCACCCGTTCATTCATAAACGAGCTCTAGGAGGCTTGATTCAATGGGCATAATTCTAATTATCATCGTTGCCATATTAGCGGTTACGGGCTTGATCACATTCAATATCAGAGCCTTATCACCTGAAGATAAGCCAGTTCTCGAGAAAGAGAACTCGTCGGGAGAGTCCGCTTCTTCTTCGGATGATGATCCCGTTACCGAAATCATCGTCCCAACACACAATGATGAATTGAAAATGAAAGATCAGGATTATCGTTCGGCTCTTTCCAAGCTTCACAATCATAAGCCTAACGATGAGCCAACTGCAGAAAAAAAGCCTAATCTTCGCAAAATGAAAGACGAAGAATATCGTGGTACATTGGAAGACTTTCAGCAAAATGGCGATTGAAACACGCCCCCCCATTCGGCATATTTGCCTTTTGGGGTTTTGTTTTATATGCCATGAAAGGATCTTCTCTTACCTCTGCCACCACCTTCAAACTAGGGATCGACGTGCAGGCTTTAACTTTTTTTCTGGTTGACAAATATTCACAAAGACTTTAAGCTAGGGTAGTGCAACACAAACATTTTTTTAAACTCAGCTTTTGTTGAGAGACGGAATTTTAAAAGGATTTCCTTTTTTCGTTCGTCACTTGCCTTTTTGGCAGGTGGCGATTTTTATTTTTACAGGGGTGAAAAATATGCAACTTTTGAAGTATTCCATAATGGTCTTAATCGGTTCAATCTCATATGGCACACTATCAACCATGATCAAGTTTGGCTTCATGGATGGCCATTCATCTGGAGAACTGGTCGGCAGTCAATACCTCGTCGGTTGGCTGATTGTCTCCGTGTTATTTCTTTTTTCGTTTAAATATAAAGTTTCATGGAAGAGTGCCGGATTACTTTTAATCACAGGTATGATGTCCACTTTCGTCGGAAAGGCATATGCCGTTTCCGTATCCGAGCTTCCCGCTTCGATTGCCGTTGTCTTTTTATTTCAATTTACCTGGATAGGCGTCCTTATTGAAAGTTTCATAAATAAAAGACGCCCGGATAAAAATAAACTCATTGCCATTTTCGTTCTCTTCATCGGGACATTATTGGCAGGGGCGATTTTTGGTCAGCCTCTATCTGCCCTAAGCTTAAAGGGCGTATTGTTCGGACTATTGTCTGCGGTGCTTTTTGCTCTATATATGTATTGCAACTCTCAATTCGCAGTTGGGGAATCTTCAATGAAACGGCTGTTTTTCATTGCAACGGGTGGTATGCTGACTGCTGTATTCACAACTAACCCCGTTACACTTGTTACGAATCTTGTCCAAACGAACCTATGGTACTATGGTCTGCTGCTGGGCACTTTGGGTGTTTTAGTTCCTTTCTTTTTCTTTGCTGTCAGTTTGCCGAAAGTGGGTGTCGGGCTTGGAACGATTCTTTGTGCAGCGGAGCTGCCTTCAGCGATGGTCGTTTCCGTCATCTTCTTGAATGAACAGGTTACGTCACTGCAATGGTTCGGGATGTGCTTGATCATCGTCGGCATCGCCTTGCCTGAGGGAATTAAGCATCTTCCGCAATTCCTTCCTGACAGGAAAAAAACGCTGCATGAAAAAAGGATTTCATAACGTGTATGCACGGATCAAGAATAAGAAAGACCATTCCCGTTTGCGGAATGGTCTTCTTTTGTATATTGTTTTACCTTTTCTCCTTAAGAATCCAATTGTTGTACTTGAAATAGGTTGTAATAATGCCCTTGCTTTTTCATAAGTTCTTCGTGTGTTCCCATTTCCGTTATTTCCCCATTATCGATATGAACGATCCGATCGGCATGGGTGATGGTCGATAATCGATGGGCCACGATGATGGTGGTCCGGTTTTTCGCCAAAATCTCCAGCGCCTCTTGGATATAGTGTTCACTTTCCAAATCCAATGCGGATGTGGCTTCGTCGAGAACAAGGATTGGCGGGTTTTTCAAAAATACCCTCGCAATGGCCACCCGTTGCTTTTGACCTCCGGATAATTTAACTCCCCGCTCCCCGACTTTTGTTTCATATCCTTCTTTTAGACCCATGATGAAGTCATGGGCATTCGCCGCCTTTGCCGCTTCAACTACTTCTTCATCACTTGCATCAGGCCTTCCCATAAGGATGTTGGCCTTAACCGATTCACTAAATAAGATATTATCCTGTAGAACCATTCCTATTTTATCTCTTAGGCTGCGGACTTGATATTTACGGATATCCGTCCCATCCAATAATACCCTTCCCTCCGTCACATCATAGAAACGGGAAATCAAACTGACGATCGAGGATTTCCCACCGCCGCTCATCCCAACAAGTGCAATGGTTTCCCCTGGTTTAACATCCAAATTTATATGTTTCAAAACGGGTGCCTCTTTCTCGTCATAAGCAAACGATACATCCTGAAAGGTTATTCGGCCATCTACATGCTTCAGCTCTTTCGCCCCTGGTTCGTCATCGATATCATACTTCTCATCCACAAACTCAAAAACCCTGTCCATGGACGCCAATGTCTGGGTCATTGTCGTCGAAGAGTTAACTAAACGTCTGAGAGGATTATATAACCGGTCTATGAAACCGACAAAAGCAACCATGGTGCCCAGTGACAATTGTTCATGAATGACCTGATAACCGGCAAAGCCTATCACGAGCAAGGGGGCAATATCCGTGATCGTATTCACGACAGCAAATGACTTAGCATTCCAGCTCGTATGCTTTAGGGCCTTATCGAGGAAATTCTTGTTCTGCTTCGCAAACAATTCCTGTTCCCTGTCTTCTATCGCAAAGCTTTTGATGACTGACATCCCTGAAACCCGTTCATGAAGGTGACTCTGTACATCCGCTAACGCTTGGGACCGAATCCTTGTATAGGTTCTCAGTTTGCCAAAGAAATGCTTAATCGAAAATGCATAAAATGGAAGCATGATAATGGATACAATGGTTAACTTCACGTCCATCGTAAACATGATGACTATCACTATGATGATCGTTGCGATATCGAGCCAAAGGTTCATCAGACCCGTGATGACAAAGTTCTTCGTTTGTTCCACATCCGTGATCATCCTTGAAATGACCTCGCCCACCCTTGTATTGGAATAATATTTAAAACTCAGTTTCTGTATATGAGTAAATAAATCATTACGAATATCATATAAGATTTTCGTTCCGGTCCATTGAGCGAAATATTGACGGTAATACTCAATCGGCGGTCTAACTGCAACGAAAATGAATATCATGATGGCCATTGCCCATAAAAGGCGTTCAGATTTCACGGCTTTGGACAGGTCACCATTCCCGATGATGTCATCCACTATATACTTACTGAGCAATGGAAGCAAAAGCGGAATCGCGAACTTTAGCAATCCAATCAGTACCGTCCCGATTATCTGCCATTTATATGGTTTGACGAATTGCAAATATCTCTTAATGCTCCCCACGGAATCCCTCCTTTTCTGAATCATTAAATCCAAATGATAAAAAAAGTCCATAACAGTCAATTTAGAATCTTATATGCACTATTCAATTATATTTTCCTTTTCGAAGATTAACTATCAAAAGGATTTCATTCACTAACAATCATACAATTTATAGGGGGCAAGGATTTAAAGTTACTAATCGTTCCTGCTTTCTTGAAAGATTGAATCACAATGAAAAAGCCTGCCAATTAAGCAGCAGGCCTTTTCTATCATCGATAGGTTAAAAAGCGTTCATACCAACTATCAATAAACTCTGCGGAGAATGGTCCTTTTCGCTGGCGTATCATATAAATCAAATAGTCTACGTTCTGTTTCAATATTGAATCGATGGCATCCGGGTAATTCATTTCTTTCCGATGCCTTTCATATTCATCCTCATCCAGCAAATTAAACGTCATATCTGGGAATACTTTAATGTCCAGGTCATAGTCAATGTATTTCAATGCTCCCGAATCGTATGTGAACGGTGAACTGATATTGCAATAATAATAAACCCCGTCCTCTCTCAACATACCAATAACATTAAACCAATACTTTGAATGAAAATAGCAAATCGCCGGCTCTCTCGTAATCCAGGTCCTTCCATCTGATTCAGTTACCATAGTACGGTCATTCGCTGCTATCACCAGATTTTGGGTCCCTTTTAAAACGGTCGTCTCTTCCCAGATACGATGGATATGTCCATTATGTTTATAGCTATGGATTTGGATTTTTCCTCCTTCGGCAGGAACAATCCCCATTTATCTCTCCCTACTTTCTATAGACACCCTGACAGCGTACTGTGCCCTATTCCGTTTGCAGTTGTTGTGTGTATTTAAAATATATACTTTTTTCCATTTACCCTATATTCCTATATTATAGCGATTTATTCATAAATTTAAAACAAAAGTGGCTAATCTCCCAGTGAAAATGTGTAAATAAGTCGAAAAAGTCTGACCATCCACCCATTTTAACTTAGAAATTAGCCGGTTTTTATTGTATGGCAGCCTGTCCTTGCTGAAAATAGCGGATGACTTCTTCCGTTTGCTTTTCGAACATATCATGGATACTTTTCAATTCCTGCTTTTTGAGTTGAATCTCTTCCTGAATGGTGACTGCTTCAATCTCCTCTTCCAGGGCAAGGAGTTGCTTCTCTATATCTTGGCATCTTTCGATTTCGGATTGTAAAAGTAAAAGCTTATCCATCGTTTTCAACTGGTTGTTTATAAGCCGGTTAAATTCCTCCATGAATGCACCTTCCTAATCTGTATTTTTTCTATAGTATGTATATTCTATTTTTATCCGTTTTTTCCTTTGACATAAAATGTAAACAAGACGAAACATTTGTCGAATCTATTGGTAGGCAAAAAAAAGCACCCTTCAAAAGAAGGATGCTTTTCATCGGCAATTAGCCTTGGCTTTTATTGCTTTGAGATTTTTGGTTTTGTTGTTTCACTTCTTGAACGTTAGTTTCAGAAGCAAACTCTGTACCGAATTGGCCTTGTGCTTGACCTTGACCTTTTTTTTGCTGAGATTGCGCGTTTTGTTGTCTCACTTCTTGAACGTTAGTTTCAGAAGCAAACTCTGTACCGAATTGGCCTTGTCCTTGCTGAGATTGCGCGTTTTGCTGTCTCACTTGTTGAGCGTTTGTACCTGCTTGTGATTTATTTTTGTTATTAGCCATTGATATCACCTCCACGATAATAAGATAACCATTATCCAAGAGTGTTATCCAACTAAAAACATTTAAATTTTTCCAGTTATATTAAACAAGCAATGAAATGCCCCCATCAACTATTACGGTTTGTCCACGAATCATACTGGCTCCATCGGAAATTAAAAACAGGATGGTATTTACCATATCTTCCACCTCGACCATCCGTCCAGCCGGAGTCTGTTCTGCCGCCTCAGCAAGCATTTCATCCCGATTCGGGAAAGACTTCAGGGCATCCGTATCGATCACACCGCCTGAAACGGCATTGACACAAATATTTTTTGCAGCCAATTCGACCGCTAAATATCTTGTCAGGGCTTCAAGCGCAGCTTTGGAAACTCCAACAGCTGTATAATTTTTCAAATAGCGAATGGATCCTAGTGAACTGATGCTGACGATTTTCCCTCCGCCATTCCTCTCCATTAATTTCGCCGCTTCCTGTGCACAGAAAAGGAGGGCTTTTGTATTAATGTCCATGGTCCAGTTCCAATGGGATTCCTCCAGCTCCATCAACGGACGCTGCACTCCTGAGGCCGCATTATTGATGAAAATATCCAAACGTCCATAATAAGCATCGATTTCCTCGAACATGCTTTTCACTTTCGCAACGTCACCGACATTTGCCTTAACTACAAGGGCTTTTCGCCCCAACGCTTCAATTTCGGCTGCCACTTCTAATGCTTTCGACTTGCTCCGGGCATAATTAATAACGAGGTCGTAACCTTCCTCCGCAAGCCTTATTGCCGTGTTTCTGCCTAAACCTTTACTGCTACCTGTAACGAGTGCCACTTTTTGTTCCATTCGTTTATTCATCCTTTCTGAGTAAACACCGAGTAATAAAAATCTTTTTTTAAGGAGTGTTACTGTTATGTATGTTGGACGTGATATGACAGAGTTGTCGATGATGAAAAAATCGGATTGGGAAAATAGTGAACTAGCCTATTTTCATCACTCCCTTCAACAAATGGTACCTTATTTAAACCAAGAAGGACAGAGTATCCATAGCGAAATCGTCAAAGAAATTGAAAATAGAGGCGGACTTAATAGGCAGGAAGCCGATTATACTCATGGAACGAAAACCATTTACGATTGATTTTATACGGATATGGCTTTAAAAATCAACAAAAGGAAGAGGATATCTTAGCGGATATCCTCTTTTATGCATATACCAAATATCACTAGCGCCTTTTTTTAATCACGATTTTATTATAAGACGTTATAGCCATTGCGCAAATCAGGGCTGTCCCCAAAAATGTCATCGAATATAAAGAAGGTGAAATTACATTACCGAATACTGTTTCATTCTGAAGTGCCCCTGCTTGTCCCCACGCATTTACAATGTCCGGTTTATATCGGCTTGTTTTTATGAAGCCAACCATTATCGCACTCCCAAAATATAAAGCATGTATGATGATTGAACCCAGGAATGCTTGAATGACTATCCTCATTCCCACACCTCCCAACACCCTTATATTACCATATAATCAAATAAAATCCTTTATTCAATATTTACTTTTTCTTTATACGCCTTCATCATTTTTTGGTGGGAAACCGGAAATGCCAACTCCTCCATCTCAGCTTCACTCACCCACTTAAGTTGCTGTTCTCTTAGTGTCTCTTCACTGATGGCTTCTTTGACCACTCCGATATACGTGTCCACTTTCCAAACGAGATGTGAGAAAACATGTTCAATTCTCACAAGTGATTCAGTGATTTCCGGTTTGACATCATACATTTCCTGAAACCGACTCTCGAAGAATTCCCTCTTATGCAAAAGGGATGAATGGTTTTCGAAGTTCGGATATTCCCAAAGATTAGCTAGCAATCCTTCTGATGCTCGCTTGTGAATTAAAAATTCACCTTTATCATTCGTTAAAATGGCAGCCACAATTGGTACATCCCGCGTTTTTTTCTTTTGGATTTTTACCGGCAATTCCGACTGAACCCCTGCTTCAAATGCTAGACAATGACTTTGAACGGGACATAATAGGCAGGCAGGCTTACCTGGTGTGCAGATTAATGCTCCAAGTTCCATCAAGGCTTGATTGAAGGCTGAGGTATGTTCATGATCGATCAGCTTTCTGACGGCAGCTTCGAATGTTTTCCTTGTCTTTGGCTTTGCTATGTCTTCATATATCATTAATATCCTTGATAAAACACGCATGACGTTTCCATCAACAGCTGGTTCCGGCTTACCGTATGCGATACTAAGAATCGCACCAGCTGTATAAGGGCCGACACCTTTCAATTTGGAAATTTTTTCTGGATCATCCGGTACAATCCCATTATAGGATGCCTTCACTTCCTGAACGGCACTATGCAGATTCCTTACACGTGAGTAATATCCCAGCCCTTCCCATGCTTTTAGGATTTTCTCTTCATCGGCATTAGCAAAATCCTCTAGTGTCGGGAACCATTCCACAAACCGGTTAAAATAAGGAATAACCGTGTCCACTCTCGTTTGCTGCAGCATTATTTCAGAAACCCAAACACGGTACGGGTCCTTATTTTCCCTCCATGGCAATTCTCTTTGTTCTTCAAGAAACCAGGAAACCAAATCTTTTTGAAATCCATCGATTTTTATTTTTTCTATTGTCGGTATCATTATTTCTTTCACATCAGTTCCTCCAAAGATGTTACACTCCTATCAAAAATGGGAATACCTATAGTAGGCCATTCTTTTTTTAATATCATGTTCATATTCATTTATTTGTAACAGGGCACGGAAAAAAGTAAAATTATATTCATTTGATGGTTAATATATAAATACGGTATGATGAGAGAAGACCATTTTTTTCAAATTGTGGCAGGGAGGTTAGATTTTTGGATACAGGTACTCACTTTGTCATGGGAATTGCTCTTGGAGGTCTTGCCACATTAGATCCTGTCATTGCGCAGAGCCCAGTCACTGCAAGTGCAGTCATAGCAGGTACGATATTGGGATCACAAGCTCCAGACATTGACACCGTTTTAAAATTAAGGAATAACGCTGTATATATACGAAATCACCGTGGAATCACTCATTCCATTCCCGCTGTTTTACTTTGGCCCTTGATTATCAGCGGAGCACTTTTCGCCATCATACCTGAAGCAAATTACCTTCATCTTTGGCTTTGGACCTTTTTAGCCGTATTCCTTCATGTATTCGTGGATATATTCAATGCTTATGGGACTCAGGCTCTTAGGCCGATTTCGTCAAAATGGGTAGCTTTAGGGGTCATCAATACATTTGACCCGTTCATTTTTGGAATACATGTTGCCGGCCTGATATTATGGGGCTTTGGATTTCCTCCAGGCTATTTATTCCTTTCCATTTACGGAATACTCGTCATTTATTATATTTCCAGATTCAGGGAACAAACTTTTATAAAAAGAGTGGTCAAACGGCAAATTCCTGGAGCAAGGAAAATTCTTTTATCACCGACCATGCGTTTTCACCGCTGGAAAATTGCGGTGATTACCGAAAAGAATTATTATGTGGCACGGGCCGATAATGGGTATGTGACGATTCTAGATAAGTTCGATCGAGTGCCATTGCCTGAAAGTGAAATTCTCGAAGCCGCCAAGAAGGATATTAACTTGGCAGCCTTTCTATCCTTTTCTCCGGTTTACCGCTTTGAAATCGAACAGATAAAAGAATATTATGAAGTCCGATTTATCGATTTAAGATACCGCAGCAATGGATATTACCCGTTTGTGGCAGTTGTCCATTTAGACAGCGAATTGAATATCTTGAATTCTTATACCGGTTGGATCTTTAGCGAAGCGAAACTGCAGAAGAAATTGAATATTATTTTGTAATCGCTGCATATTGAAAAAGAGCTGATTCCAGGGAACCCCTCTGGAATCAGCTTTTTTAATGTACTCGATTCTGCTGATTTAATAACTGTTGATATTTAGGGTTCTTTGCAATGAATTCGTGGAATTGCTCACCGTAGTTATCAATCCAGGTCCTTACAACGCGCGATGTCATTTCTTCTCCGGCATACTCATGCCCAGCCTTTGCATAGGTCGCTTCGAAATCTTCCCATAATAATTCCACCCAAGTCAAAGCTTGCTCATACGTGATGTGTTCATTTTTCTCAAGCAGTATCTTGGTTAATCTTTCATGGTAATCATTCATTAGAACCACCTCATTGCCAATATTTTTACAGAATGAACTATACTGTCCCATACCCATACTAGTGGTAAGCGGAAACGCTTCTTTCTTTAATCTGATGCTTGGAGGAGAAAAATTTTGCGAAATAAACAAAAAGGATTCCCTAACCAAAACAATAATAAATTCCAAGGCGAGCCTCGTGCAAAGTCAAGATATGCTTCAAAGCGTGCAGATGGCAGTATTAATACACACCCTCAAGAAAGAATGAAAGCATCAAACGAGCGATCGAATTAAAAGATTCATCAAAAGGAATCGGGTCTTTCCCGGTTCCTTTTTATTTCAACATTGAAATCGGGAGTGCTTCTTCCTTACCGCTTCCACCTAAGCGGTAACCCCAGGCGAATACGCCGTTCATATAATCAATTTTGAAATAGACACCGGGATCTCCGTCAATTTGATATATTTCACCTTTTTTGAAATCATCCGGATTTAATAAATAGGCCTTGGCCATCGTTACTTTTCGTTCCAATACTGAAAATTCATTAACCATTCCCAATTGCTCTGCTTTTCTCGCTTTTTCAGTCAACGCTGCAATTTCCTGTTGTAGTTCATAGGCGGACAACTTGCTGTATCTTACGTCACTCATAGATATGACTCCTTAAATGAAATATTAATTTACTTCTATATTAAACAAAATTTTGTGATTTGGCTATTGATGCACTTAATCACCATCAGGATTGGAAAGATAACGCTCAATCAATTCTATTGGAAAACCTTTTCGGTATAATGCCTGCTTCATTTTTTGTTCATATTCGAAGCCTTCATGGTTTCTATATCGGCGTTGCATTTTTTCGGCATGGTGACAAAGAGAATCCCATTGTTCATCTTCATCCTTTTCAACCGTCACATCTTCAAGCGCTTCATGGATGACATCCCTAGGGAAACCTTTCCGTAACAAGGTTTGTTCAACTTTCAGCCTTAAAGCTCGTTCGGAAATGTTTTTTTCCTTTTTGACCGCTTTTCCAGCAAGTTTCCTTGCATGTTCAATTTGACTATCAAGAGGGTATTCCTTCAATGCCTCGACAACCAACTTTTCTTGCACCCCTTTTTCCTTAAGCTCGAGCTTAAGGGTAGTGGGCCCTTTATTGCCTCCGTTCACATGGGTCCTTACGTAAGCCTTCGCAAATTCAAGGTCGTCTAAATAGTTAAAGCTGTATAGTTTATGTATCGCTTCCTTAATGATCGGCTCTTCCGTTTCCTTCTTTTTTAAATAAAGGCGAATTTCCGACTCGGAGCGCATCCGGTATGATAAATAATTAAGTGCATCGGTAAATGCCTTTTGAATTTCATCATGGAATTGTATTTCTACCAAAAGCAGGTCATCAATTTCCGTACCCTTTTTCAGATGAAATTTCAATAGCACTTCTTCGTCTACACTGAAGGCATATTTTTCGTCGACGAAAATGTTATAACGATCTTTACGTTTCTTTTGGGTTGTTATTTTTGTTATGTTTGGCATAAATCCACCCCCACCCCTACTTTACCCCTTTACGTTTACCATTTCTATATATAGCATGTCTAAAAATGAAAAAAGAACAAGGGCATGTTAAAGTGAAGGAAAGAAAGGGAAAGGAAGTGGTTTTCGTGAAAATAGCCATTGCTGGTGGAAGCGGTTTTGTCGGCACAGCCCTTATTGATGAATTATCAAAAGAAAATCATGATATATATATTTTGACCCGTCATCCCGAAAAATTTAAAAAACAGACTAATTTGACATATATCGGCTGGTTAACCAAGGAGGCAAAGCCGGAAAAGCACTTGTCAGGGCTCGATGTTTTCATTAACCTGGCTGGTGAATCTCTGAACAGCGGGCGTTGGACACCTGAACGAAAACGCCGCATTGTCGAAAGCAGGGTCGAAGCTTCCAAAGAGATGAACCGGATCATTTCCATTCTGCCCGATAAAGTGTCCGTCATCATCAATGCAAGTGCAATCGGATATTATGGTATTTCGGACGTTGAGACCTTTACCGAAACCTCTGAATCCATTGGTGATGATTTCTTGGCCCGTACTGTTCAACTATGGGAAAAGGAAGCCGCCAAATCACGCTCTTACAGTAAAAGGTTGATCCTAACAAGATTCGGGGTGATTCTGGGAGAAAAAGACGGCGCACTGCCAATGATGGTCCTCCCTTATAAACTTCTCGGCGGAGGAAAGATGGGCAAAGGGAATCAGTGGCTTTCCTGGATTCATATCCATGACGTGGTCCGTGCAATCATCTTTTGCATGAACGATCAGCAGATAGAAGGTCCAGTCAATTTTACGGCACCGAACCCCGTTCAAATGGATACATTCGGGAAAACGATAGGAGCTGTCCTTCATCGGCCCCATTGGTTACCCGTACCTCCCTTCTTCCTCAAGAAACTGCTAGGGGAAATGAGCATACTTGTACTTGAAGGGCAAAATGTCCTTCCCACTAAACTTAAAGAGGAAGGATTCACCTTCTCCTTTCCAACCCTTAAAGAAGCTTTACAAAATATCTTAAAAGAAGATTCTCACGTATGAAAGGGTCATTTTAGGAAAAAATAGGGATATTAAGTGGAATGGAGATGATCTAATTGCTCAAAAAACACGATAAAGAGAAAAGTAACTTAACTAGTACGCAAGCGATTCTTTATGCTCGCGAATTTAAAAAAGCAGATCGAGCTGGGGGATATACCGAAAAGAAATCCCGTCGTTAAGTTTGGAGTTTTTTCCCGTACATTTTGAACAGCCACTCAACACAAAATAAGCTGGAGATGATTAATGAATTCATCTCCAGCTTATTTTTTATTCTAGGGGGCGCTAACATGGGACGCAATAATATAAACCATAATCGAGATAAGAACAAACAGAAACTTCCTCAGGTTCCTAAAAACCTGAAAAGTGACGGACTTGACGTTGAATATTCTTCCGAACTGGCTGACCAGAAAGATATTGAGGCACAAGCCCGGGCAAATGCGGCTGACCGCCGTGCTCATAATCGCCGCTTATAAGCAGGAGAAACCAAAGCAAGGGGCTGTAAATCAGCCCCTTATAATTTCTTTATTTATATAGCTTATCCACAGCCCTGTGTATATTGTGGATATATTCAGAAAATACTGACAAGAAATAGGTGCAATTATTATCCTTATTAACATGAAAATAATGTTATTTCTGGATAACCCTGTGGATTATGTGGATAAAGAGGATGTTTCACTAACCAGGCTGTATTATTACTGTGGATAACTATTCTCTCTCCTTGATTTGTTCCACAGGATTATTATTTATATAATAATTCATCTATATCTGTTACGTTCTTAATTAAATTTCTTCCTTCCATGTATTATCGCATGCCAAGCAATAATGACTTTTCAAAACCGTAACTTGTTAGTAGTTTTATCACTATTGACCCCGGCATTAAAGAAGGTTCCCCAAACTTTTGCCATCAGCATTTTCTTCCAATTGTTTACGAAGTAAGAATTTTTGTATCTTCCCACTTGCGTTTCGAGGCAGCTCATTACAGAAGATATATCTTCTTGGACGTTTATAGTTCGCCAAAGTATTACTGTTCTTACACCAGGTTTCTAAATCGGTTTCCGCTAGCGAAGGGTCTTTGGCTACGATGAAGGCCGTTACCATTTCCCCCCATTGATCATCTGGCTGACCAAGAACTGCACAGTCGAGAACCCCTTGATGCTCATATAGTGTATCTTCCACTTCACGTGGATAAATATTTTCTCCTCCAGAAATAATCATGTCGTCCACCCGGTCCTTGACCCACAGATATCCATCCTCATCCAGGAAACCGATGTCACCGGAATGGTACCAGCCTTTGTAAAGCGCCTTTTCGGTCTCTCTATCTTTTTGAAAGTAACCCTGCATGATACACGGACCCTTCACAAGGATTTCCCCTGTTTCACCAGGTTCCAGCATATCCTCGGGATCCGATGGCCCTTCTTCATTCGGACGGGCAATGATGATTTCATGACCGGAACATGCTTTGCCGGCAGAACCTGCTTTCCTAATTTGATCTTCCTCCAATAGAAGAGTGATGGCGGGACCCATTTCAGTCATTCCATAAGCTTGGATGAACTGGATGCCGAGTTTTTCCTGACAGGCACGTACAAGTGATGGAGCCATCGGGGCTGCTCCATAAAGCCCTAGCTTCAAACTCTGGAATTTATACTCTTCCAAGTTTTCCTGGATGAGCATGTTCCACATCGTAGGTGCAGCAAAAAACTTGGTGATCCCCTCGGATTCAATTAGTTCCATGACCTTTTTGGGATTAAATTGATGTAATATGACATTTGCGGCACCGACCTGTACGCGAGGTAAAAAGGAACAGTGCAATTCAGCACAATGAAACATCGGTGCAGTAATCAAGCCGATATCAGAGCGTTCGTACTTCAAGGCCTCTATTAAAATCTCGGCTTGTTTGACCATGTCTTTATGAAGGTGAATGACCCCTTTGGGACGTCCGGTTGTCCCGCTCGTATACATGATGGCATAGATATCATCTTCGTGAACGTCCACTTCATCTGGCTTTGATGAGATACTGGCCATTTTCTGACGGTAACCTTTGGCATACCCAGGCACATCATCATCAATATACCAGAAGGCCGTTTCCGGAAATCGCTTTTCAACCGCGGCAACGTTCGTTTCCAATTCGTGTTCGAATAAAACGACCTTAGGAGCAGCGTCGTTCAAGATGAAGGCCAACTCTTCCGGCATTAAACGGAAGTTGATTGGATTAAAGATTGCACCGATTTTTGCACAGGCAAAAAATGCTGTTGCAAGCTCTTCATTGTTGTAAAGGTACGTAGAGACCCTGTCCCCTTTTCGCACCCCTTCCGCTTGAAGGGCCGCCGCCAACCTATTCACCTGTTCATTCCATTGAATGTACGTATAGCGGATATTTCTTCTCACGTCGTAGATAGCTTCTTTAATGGGGAATTTCTGAACCGTCTGATCAAAGATATTTTTAATCGTTACTGACATATCATGTTCCTCCTCAAGTAACCACCATCAACAGGAAGAGTTCAGGCAAAGCCTGCCGATGGTCGGCATCATCCCTTTTTCAGCTTTTACTTTCGTGTGAATTACGAATGTTCATAAATGGATAGTCCAGCTTCAGTCCAATCTTTCAATGATGGTGGCATTTGCCATGCCGTGGCCTTCACACATTGTTTGCAGCCCATAACGGCCGCCCGTCCTTTCTAACGCATGGATCATCGACACCATCAATCGGGCCCCGCTGCCGCCAAGAGGATGACCCAAGGCAATTGCCCCGCCATTTGGATTCAGCTTCTTGGGGTCTGCCCCCGTTTCCTTTAGCCAGGCAATCGGTACAGGAGCGAAAGCCTCATTCACTTCAAAGATATCGATATCATCAATTGTAAGACCTGCTTTTTCCAAAGCTTTTTGGGTGGCGGGAATCGGTCCCGTTAGCATCAGGGTCGGATCTGACCCGACAACAACCCGTGTATGCACTTTAAAGCGCGGTTTCAAACCAAGCTCTTCGGCTTTCCTGCGTTCCATCAATAATAAAGCGGCAGCACCGTCACTGATCTGACTTGAGTTCCCTGCATGGATTAAACCGCCTTCTTGAAAAACCGGTTTCAATCCAGCAAGTACTTCAAGCGTAGTTCCACCCCTTGGGCCTTGATCTTCCGTAACTTCGATTTGATTTCCTTCTTTATCAGTACCCGTTACTGATATCATTTCACGGTTAAAATGCCCTTCCTTTTGAGCACGTATTGCCTTGGTATGACTCTCAACGGAAAACTGATCACAATCTTCACGTGTTATTCCCCACTTATCGGCGATTCTCTCAGCTGATAAACCTTGGTTGATCACCTCATGCAAGTCCATATACTTTTGGCTTGTTACAGCACCTTGATAATTGGACCCCATGGGAACTCGTGACATGTTTTCCACTCCACCGGCCACTACCACATCCATATCACCCGACAAGATTGCCTGGGAAGCGAAATGGACTGCCTGCTGACTTGATCCGCATTGACGGTCAATCGTCGTTCCCGGCACTTCAATCGGAAATCCGGCAATCAGTGCAGCAACCCTTGCTATATCACCGGCCTGTTCGCCCGATTGTGAAACACAGCCTAAAATGACATCATCTACAACAGCCGGATCGATGCCCGCCTTTTCAATCAGCTTCTTCAATACTTCCCCTGCCAGATCATCAGGGCGAACGTCTTTCAAGACACCGTTCCTTCTGCCTACCGGCGTGCGAATCCCTTCAACGATAACCACTTCCCGCATATACTCTCTTCCCTTCTCATCCTGTTATTATAGGCCCAGATTCTTAGCAATGATTTTCTTCATGATTTCATTTGTCCCGGCATAGATGCTTGCTACCGGAACATCCCGATACCTTCTGGCAATCTTGTATTCCTCCATATATCCATAGCCGCCATGGAGCTGCATGCATTCAATAGATATTTTTCTGGCAGTCTCCGTCAAACGCCATTTTGCCATCGAAACTTCCGTTACAACCTGTTCACCAGCCATATGTTTGGCGATCAATTGATCTAGGAAGGCACGCCCCATTTTGATTTCCGTTGCCATTTCCGCGATTTTGAATTGAGTATTTTGAAACTGACTTACGGACTTTCCGAATGCTTCCCTGCCCTTCACGTACTCAATCGTATCGGCCAGCATATCCTCAGATGCGGTTTGAGCACAAATTGCCACCACAAGTCGTTCCTGCTGCAGTTTTTCCATTAAGTAAGTAAACCCCTTGCCTTCCTCACCTAGCAAGTTTTCCTTTGGAACACGGCAATCCTCGAAGATGAGTTCTGCTGTATCCTGACTGTGCAGGCCAAGTTTCTTCAGTTTTCGCCCCCTGGAAAACCCGGGTGTATCCCTTTCGACCACGACTAAGCTAACACCTTTATGTTTCGGAACGGCACTTGGATCCGTTTTACAGGCAACGATGACCAAATCCGAATGAATGCCATTTGTGATGAATGTCTTTTGGCCATTTAATATGTAATGATCTCCATCTAAAATGGCAGTCGTTTTAATATTGGCCAAATCCGAGCCTGTGCCAGGCTCTGTCATGGCAATTGCAGTAATGATTTCTCCTGTCGTGCATTTAGGAAGCCAGCGCTGTTTCTGCGACTCATTTCCGTATGCGGAAATATACGGAACGGTGATGTCACTGTGAAGTCCGAAACCAATGAAACCAGAACCAACTCTTTCCAATTCCTCATTAATTATGACCGCAAAGCCCCAATCTACCCCGGAACCCCCATAATCTTCTTCAAGGTCCGGACATAAAAAACCCTGTTCCCCCATTTTCACCCAAAATGACCTGGGAATGATCCTCTCTTCTTCCCATCGTTCATAGTGGGGAACTGCTTCTTTCTCTAAGAACTTTCGGAATGACTTACGGAAAATTTCATGATCTTCACTTAGGTATGGATGCTTCATCTGTTTTTTCTCCTCTCCATTTCCTTGTCGGAGGCTCTTTTTCTAGATTTTTATGGATTGCCCTGAAAGAAATTAACAATTTACCTGGGTGACATTCTAATGGCCCCATCAAGTCTGATGGTTTCCCCATTCAACATCGGATTCGTTATGATGCTTTCCGTTAGTTTAGCGTACTCTTCGGGATACCCGAGCCTTGATGGGAATGGCACGGTTTTACCTAATGACGTCCTCGCTTCTTCAGGTAACGAATCGAACATCGGAGTATGGAATAGACCGGGTGCAATCGATACGACACGTATCCCTTTGGTGGCAAGCTCCCTAGCGATTGGCAGAGTCATACCAACAATCCCTCCCTTAGAGGCACTATATGCAGCTTGTCCGATTTGTCCTTCAAAGGCAGCTACCGAAGCTGTATTGATAATGACCCCACGCTCCCCCTCTTGGTTCGGTTCATTTTCGACCATTTTTTTCGCCGCAAGCCGGATAACGTTAAACGTACCGACCAAATTGATTTGCACGACATTTGAGAACGCTTTCAATTCATGTAAACCTTTTCTGCCTATGACCTTCTCGGCAATCGCAATGCCTGCACAATTGATGACCGTATTAATGCTCCCGAATTTTTTTATTCCTTCATCCAATGCTACCGCTACGCTTTCTTCAGTAGTTACATCCGTTTTAATAAACAGGACTGAATCTCCCAATTCCTGTGCCATTTTAGCGCCATTTTCTTCAGAGAGGTCAAAAATAACCGCTTTTCCACCTTTTTTAATGATGTTTCTTACTGTCGCGGCTCCCAGACCTGAAGCCCCGCCTGTTACTACTGCAATGGTTTCTTGAATTTCCAAATCCTCACCCCATTTGTATATATATTCATCTTTCACTATCATCAAAACCTATTTTCAAGATTAATTTCACCGCTTGCTTGTTTTTTCGTTCACTTTCAAGTCATGTAGGGTTTCGGTAAAGCCTTTTATTACCAGTTCAAAATCCTGCTTCAACCCATCCAGCTCTTTAATGCGTTCATTTATTTCGTTTAACTTCTGTCCTGCAGTTTCAATCGTTTTTTCCAATTGCTTTATGCCTGTCCTATCCTTATCGAATAAAAGGACTATATCCTTTATTTCCACTAACGAAAAACCATACTTCTTACCGCGCATTATAATTTTGAGCTGTGCATATTCTTTCTTTCCATAAACTCTTTTTCCCGTTTCGGTACGCTTTGGTCTAAGCATACCCAGTTCCTCATAATATCGGAGGGTCCTTGTCGTCAATCCGAATTCTTTTGCTAACTCAGAAATGGTGTACATGTTAAAACCACACTTTGCAAAGGGATTAATTACCTTTATTTTAACATTGACGTTAACGTAAACTTCAATAAATATTCACAAAATTTATAATATATGAAACTGCATGAAAGATTTAAATTGATATACTAGAGGTATATTCTTTAATAGAAGGGACTGATCGATCAATGCTATGTTCAAAAATATTAGTTGCTTATGATGAATCCGAATTGGCACTTAAATCTTTAGAAAAAGCGATTGAATTAGCAAAGCTGGATCCTGCTATCGAAATCCAAGTGCTTCACGCTGTAACGCTGCCAATCAAACCAAATATATATGGCAATGCCTTTCAGGAAATTGAAGAATCCATGCTCAAGTTTGGCAACGAAGTGATTAAAAAAGCGGAAGCGCTTTTATCCGAAATCCCGAATGCATCCCAGACATTTGTCGTAGAGGGTTCAGCCATCACGACTTTATTGGAACATACAAAATCCCAGAATTGTGACCTTATCATCATGGGCAGTCGCGGATTGAGTGGTTTCAAAGAATTCCTGGGTAGCGTAAGCCACTATATCGTTCAACATTCCCCAGTACCCGTCTTATTGGTCAAATAAAATTTTACGGCAGATATTCTTGTCACCTTTCATAAGTTGGGTTCCCCTTTGGAATCCAGCTTATTTATCCGTGCATGAACTCTATCAAAACTTATCATGTTTTACAAACACTTCCGTTTACGGGTAAAATGAAACTAATTTTAAACGAGGATAACAGGTGACGCAATGGATATTAAACATTTGCAATACTTTATAGAGGTAACCAATTTCAATAGCTTCACTCGGGCTGCCGACCATTTATTCATTACTCAGCCGACCATCAGCAAGATGATTAAAAACCTGGAAACCGAGCTAGGTGTTGAGCTTTTTGATCGTTCACGTAAGCAACTGATCTTGACCGATGCAGGCAGGGTTGTCTTAGAGCAGGCAAAATTGATTGATAAGGCCTTTCACAATTTAGAAACGGAAATGGACAATTTATTAGGTTTAAAAAAGGGACATATACGCATCGGGCTGCCGCCGATCATCGACGCTTCTTTCTTCCCCCGAATTCTTAGCCGTTTTCACGAGGACTATCCCAATATTACCTTTCAATTAGTAGAGGATGGTTCAAAGAAAATAGAAGAATCCGTCCAAAATGACTTAATTGATATAGGCGTAATAGTCCTGCCGACCAACACCGCACTTTTTCATCATTTTGCTTTTTTGGAAGAAGACATCAACTTGATTGTTCATCCCTCCCATCCGCATGCTTATGGGGAAGAAATCGATTTGGCCGACCTGGAAAACGAATCTTTCATCTTATTCAATAAAGATTACGTCCTTCGAGATCTCATCATTTCATCCTGTAATGAAGCTGGTTTTTCTCCACATATCGTAACGGAAAGCTCACGCTGGGATTTTATTGAGGAAATGGTTTACTGTAAACTTGGCGTTGCTCTATTACCTGAAAGTTTATGCCGTCATGATGAGCGCGTAAAGACAATCAAGGTTAAAAATCCCTCCATTAGTTGGAATTTAGGATTTATTTGGAGTAAGGACCATTACCTTTCATACGCTGCAAAAGAATGGCTGAAATATACGAAGGAAGCATTGTCTCATAAGTAGTGAATGATTCGGCAAGATTGATGTAAGCACTATCATAGATTTGGGTTATGCACATGATAACATCTAACCATTTTACAATGCGTTACGGCGGGGGTAGACTAGTATGAGTAAAAAGCATGGTAAATGCTGATATTCCATATATTACAAAAGGAGAAATTCATGATCACTTTATCTAGTGTCGATGAGTTACAGGCAACAGAATCAGCTCTGGAGAAAATTAAATATTCATACCCCGAACTATTTAATAAACTGTTCCATGTCGTTGCCTTAACACGGGCTCTTCAATTTAAATATCAATTTATGGGCACATTAATCATGGATGAAAACCCTAACGAATACACCCCTGAATTCGTTATGCCCTCCGTTATCGGATTATATATAGAGGAAGTTCAAAAGTTAAAGGATGATCCGAATATCCAGGTATTACTTCAGACCTTCTCCCAAAATAAAAATATTGGATATGCCAAAATCAGTATGCTTGTGCTCGGTAAAAGCCCTGAATCGCTTTTAGGCGCCTCATACATCAAATGAAGCCCCCTGATATTCTCCGAAAAAAAACCTCCCTTAATGGAAGGTTTTTTTCTTTACGTGTAATTAAAGCACTTTACTCAAAAAGGCTTTAGTTCTTTCCTGCTGGGGATTATTAAAAATCTCACTAGGAATATTTTCTTCAATAATATAACCTTCGTCCATGAAAATCACGCGATCTCCAACTTCTTTTGCGAACCCCATCTCATGGGTCACAACTACCATGGTCATGCCTTCCTTAGCCAGTTGCTTCATTACCTCAAGGACTTCACCGACCATTTCAGGATCTAGAGCGGAAGTCGGCTCGTCGAATAGCATGATTTTGGGTTCCATCGCTAACGCCCTGGCAATTGCGACGCGTTGCTTTTGTCCCCCCGATAATGAATCTGGATATGCGTTCGCTTTCTCGCTAAGTCCCACTTTCTTAAGCAGTTCCATCCCTCTTTGGGAAGCCTGTTCTTTGGATAACTTGCGGACCTTTATAGGCGCAAGCATTATATTCTCAAGAACAGTCTTATGTGGAAATAAGTTAAAATGCTGAAATACCATGCCAACTTCCGTCCGGACTTTATTGATATTGACCTTCTTGTCTGTCGTATCAAGCCCTTCAATGAAAATATGGCCTCCCGTTATCGTTTCAAGTTGATTGATACACCTGAGGAAAGTGGATTTACCCGACCCAGAAGGACCAATTACCACGACTACTTCCCGAGGGGAAACGATTGCATTGATATTTTTCAATACTTCATTTTCGCCAAATGACTTCTTTAGATTCTCCACCTTGATCATTCTGTTTTCAACCTTCTTTCGAGTCTATTTAATACGAAACTTAAAATGAGGGTCAGGAATAGATAGATGAAGGCACACGCCAAGTATGGCTCCCACACTTTAAAGTACTGACTCCCCATCGCTTTTCCCCAATACATCAATTCCGGGGCAGCAATGACACAAAGCAGGGATGAATCCTTCAATAATACGATGAATTCATTTCCTAACGGAGGAATCATTCGTTTGAAAGCTTGAGGCAATACAACATGTATCATTGTTTGGATATGGGTCAGTCCCAATGAACGTGCCCCTTCCATTTGCCCTTTATCGATGGATTGAATGCCCGCCCGGAAAATTTCGGCTATATATGCGGCTGCATTTAAAGATAAAGCAATGACACCGGCAGTTACTGCATTCGTTTCCCCGGTAAAAAAGGGCACAATTCCAAAATGGATTAAAAAGATTTGAACTAAAAGCGGTGTTCCGCGAAAAACCGTGACATAGCAGTAAAATGGAAAGGCAAGCACTTTGTTTCTCATGATTTTCCCTAAACCGATCAATAACCCCAAAAAGGTTCCGATGAGGATGGAGGAAGCCGACAGCCCTATAGTAAGCAAGGTTCCTTTTAATAAGAAAGGAGCATATTCAAAAATAATATCCCAGCGAAAACTCATATTGTTTCCCTCCTAAGACCAAAAAAACTGCGTAACTTCACACGTAAAGTTACGCAATCTTTTACTATCCATTTGTTTTTATTGTTGTGCTTTCAACGTTTCAATATCTGGATCAGTACCAAACCACTCTTTATAAATTTCTGCATATTTCCCATTTTCATAAATGGCATTCACGGCTTTATCGAACTCCGATTTCAATTCACTGCCTTTTGGGAACATAAGACCATAAAACTCCTCATTGAAACTTTTGCTATCTTCAACGACTTTCAGTTTTTGATCGGGATTATTTTTCACATATTCTTCAACAACCGTATTATCAGCTACGACAGCCGAAGCTCCGCCTTTTAGTAATTCCTGAATGGCCAGGTTATTATTTTCGAATTTTTTGATATCCTTGTGATTCTTTCCAAGGAGTTTCTCTACCGCTTCCTGTCCAGTAGTACCGGTCTGAACGGCAATGACGTTTCCTTTCAATTCATCTCCTGATTTTATATCACTATTCTCAGGAACGAGAATCTTGTTTGTGGATAAGAAATACGGAACAGAGAAGTCATAAGATTGTTTTCTTTCGTCATTCACTGTAATCGCAGATATGGCGACATCCGCTCTTTTACCTTCGATTTCAACAAAAATCGGATCCCAGCCAACACTTTCCAACTTAACTTCATAACCCGCTTCTTTTGCAACGGCATTGATGAAATCAACATCGAATCCTACAATCTTATCTCCTTCAAGATATTCAAATGGAGCATAGTTGGCATCCGTCACGATCCTGAGTGTTTTCCCATTGGACTCTTCTTCTTTACCAGTTGTCGAGACTTCCTTATCCTTCCCGCATCCTGTCAAGACTAGTAACAAAGAAGCAACCATGGCAAACACTAAAAAAGAAACCTTTTTCAAAATAATCCCCTCTTCTCTCTCGTAAACTCTCTTTTTTTAAAAAAACAGATAAATCTAACTTTAGAGAACTTTCAGTATATTCTTTTAAGAATATTATACGTTTATTTGTTTTTTTATGCAATAAAAAGTCGACAAATAACTTTAGTAAAATAAAATTTTAATCAATTAACTCGGTAAATCAAAAACGCAACTATGCTCTAATAGGGAAAGATGCACCCTTTTCCCCTTTACTCGAATTGATAGATATTATATTGAAAACAGTTAGCTCCATCTTTCAAAAGGTTTAATAGAACAAAAATAAGCAGCAGCCATGTTAGCGTGGCCGCTGCTCGAATGATTATTATGGGACTTCCATATTCCCCTCTTCAATATCCAACATATCCAACAGGAAGATGAAGATCGGTATTCCGATGATTAATCCCCATATTCCAAGGAAATGCTCGGAAAACAATAGGATGATGAAGGTGAAAAATGTTGGAAGATTTGTTTTTGCCGACATGAATTTCGGATTTAAAATATAGCTTTCAATTGCATGGATCACAACAATCATGATTAATACAGCAATCACTTTGGGCATGCCGCCGATGCTATAGGCAATCATGCTAAGTGGAATGAGGGAGATGATAACCCCTGCAACCGGAATCAAACCCAGGAAGAAAATCATGATCCCTAGACCGAGTAACTGCGGGAAGCCAAGAATCCATAAGAAAGTTACAGATAGGACAGCATTCGTGATGGCTATCAAGAACTGGACCTCAATCACCTTTCCGAATGAATTGATGAATTTGACGCCAAAGTGGCTTAAGTTTATAAAGAAAGATTTAAATTTGGCCCGCTTGAATTTAGAAGTGAAACGAATGATTTTATCTTTTTCCAATAAGAAAAATAGACTAAGCAACATGGAAATGAAAATTTGAAATGCCAGTTTACCGAAATCGGATATATAAAGATAAAGTGTATTCATCTGTGTTTGAAGATCGAGCGGCGATCGCAGCTCGTTCATTATATTAATGGCATATTGAATGACCCTGCTATCTGGTGGATGTTGAAAGAAGAAAACGATCTGTGTCACTAATTCCGTGAATTGCAGCGTAATGACCGGTAGATATTTATAAAGAACGATGGCTAAACAAGAAATGACGACTGCATATAAAAAGCTTATAACAACCTTAGAGTTGATATGCATCACTTTATTCAGCCGAATCATGATAAATTGCTCCAGCCTTCCCATCAGGAAAGTGAAAACAAATGTGAATAACACGATATTAACCATACTACCGATGCTTATTAAAAAGAGAACTAATACAATTAATGTAATTAACCTTGAAAAACCTTCGCTTTGCAAATACTCTTTTACCACTTACCTATCTCCTAACTACCGTTCTGCCGTTATAATTCCTTTACCTTTCATTTTACACGGAATTGAGGAATTCTACTACAATTACCTTCCATTGACAACAAAATTAATTGCATGATCAGTAAAACCCATGCTGAAGACGCCGTTAAGGTGTTTTCGAAAAATTCAATCTTTTATCCCAAGCAATTTCTGCATGAAAAAACATCTGCCAAATCGGCAGATGCTAATCTTCATCCTTCACATCGATATCTTCGGGGATGGGTTCGTTATTATAATCCGCTAATTCCTTCTTATACTTCTCCATCTGTTCAAGATGCATATTAAACTGATCTTTAAAAATCAAATGCTGCTCACCATCATGAACGGTGCGAATTTTATTTTGAACGATCAAACTTTCTATATAAGATTCCGGCATTGATAAATATTCCGCAGTCTCTTTTACTGTTAAGTACATGCCTTCACCCCTTTTCCTCTCTAACTATACTAGATATGAGGCTTTATTTGAAGTGCTTGATCTTTGATTGAAAATCCCTTCAATGCCAAGGAAAGGACGAAACCGGATTCAAGGTTTTTGGCATGTAACCTCCCCAACTTAATCGATTTCCTCAAATGGAACATTTTGCACGAAATTCCAAACAACAACTTACAATCCCTTCCAAGAACATGTAAGATAATGTTAAAGTAATATATCCATATATTAAAAGGAGTGGACAAAAATGACCTTCTTTTATGTCATTCTTGCGGCAATTTTTGCTGTTTTCCTGGTCAATTTCGTTAAAAGGCTAAGTGAACCGGCTAAATTAGTACGCTATCAAAATGAATTCCGTAAATACCATACGGAAACTTTAGATCTGCATGCAACGGAAATCGTTTCAGAAGCATTGATTGAAAAGCTTAATAAAGCACTGGATTTTAGTTATATGGAAAAGGTCAATGCTGAATTCCGACTGACGCATCCACGGGACTCACAGATAAAGGTCAATCAGGCTTGGCGTGAATTGAAACGCTATTTGATTATGGCTGCAGTGTTTGGAAAAGTTGAAATGTTTAATTCAGTCATCGATGAGTTATGGCATATCATGCTGAAATATAGACAGGAATATGATGAGTTTTGCCAAGATTTCATCGGTAGGACCATTCAGCACCATCCTCATTCAGAACCTGTTTTCAAACCCGAAGAGCGCACTCTTTTTGACTTTTACTATGTACAGCTATTTACGGTGGACTCCCATTCCATTCAAAAATGGGGCAAATTTTTCAAGCATGATAAAGGGCAAACGCTTCTCCGCGATTTTGAAACGTTGGAGCTGGAGCAGTTAAAAGAGAAATATATGCGGAACCCGACAAGTATACAAGCGGAACTGACCTTTGAATCTTTCACTTCCCAATTTAAAGAAAACCGCCCCACGACAGAATTGAATTGGCGGAAAACGTACGACCAGACGGACTACGCAGCTCCTGCCTATTTCACTTATGCAAGCACCGATGATTTTGACAGCGAATTTAAAGATATTTTCGGGAATGAATCGAACTCAATTTCCTCTGGATCCGGCCATGCTGGTCATGGTGATCATAACAGTTCCCATGACGGCAGTTCTGATTCCTCTTCCAGCTGTTCTTCATGCAGTTCTTGTTCGTCTTGAGCTTTTCGCTTGGAAAAACATTTGAATAAACGTGAAAAAACCACTCTGTATGCTTTCAGAGTGGTTTTTTGTGATTTTGATGATGTTCTCATAATGAATTTCTACTAATTCTTCACAAACTTTATCTCAGATGTCTTGAAAGTCTTCAAAACCAGCTCCATGTAAAGTAAGAAAGATTCTACTATGAGTTTGGTTTTTTCAGAAGATAATTCAAAATTGAAAAGATATTAACCAAAATTGGAACAATGTCCTCTATTAATTTTTATAGAATTTAATTTATAGCTTTTAGATTATTAATTAAAAGGAGAAGAAAAAATAAAAAAACATTTTTCAGAAATTTTAGTAACGATTTCAATTTTTTCCACTATTACTCCAACATTTAGTTTATAGCAAATTCATATGAATTGTTAAACATTGAATCTGCTGTATTAGTTGAATATTCATTAGTCATATTTACATCTTCATCAATATTAACTGTTGTTTTATTCCCAACAGCAATATTTAGAAGGTACCCCAGCATTTTTTAAATAAGTATTTAATCGTGATTTAATTGTTGATTGAGTAACACCCTCAGCTTATTTTAAGGAGTTACAACTGATATGCATGATAATGAGATACGAAAATTCAGATCAGTTTTTGTATATGCAAATTTGGAAAACAAGAAAAAATTAGTACAAGGTTTAACTGAAGATCGAGTGTAATTAATTGAAGAATTAGAAAAATACAGGAATTCCCTTTCACCATTTTTAATTAATGTTTTGCAAACTAATATAGATCAGTGGGAAATAGAAATTCATGATTGGCAAGAGGAAATAAAAAAAATAGAAGAAGAGAAAGAGAGCTTTTAAGTGCTCTCAGTTTGTAGACAAAAGGGGTTCGGAATTTATAAATTCCGAACCCCTTTTGAGATCCCCTTTGAATTTTCGTCCCAAGTTAAGAGATTGGGGCTCTGCAAGCCCACTCTTTTAGGCCATTATTAGACATTGCCACGTCCAATTGGCTCTATTTTCCAAATTCACCGGAAATTTTTTAAGTCGTCTGACGCATTCCATTTCCTTCTTCATTAATTCCACCGATTGAACCAATTCTTGATCCTTTGTTTATTTTTCTCAAGAACCTCCTTAGATGTCCGGTTGTCTTTTTGTTTTTTCCATTCAAAGAAAGATGCAATTCCAATAAGCAGACCTCCGCCGATGATTAAATACAGCCACCATGGCATCTCGCCCCACATCGAATTGGTATTCATATAGACATTGAATAAAATGGTCCCAGTTCCAGCGATGAAATAGGATTTGTATTTCATCATGAATCCAAAGAGCATTGCTGCCAATGAAACCGTGCCGATAATGAGGGCATCATATAAGGTGTTACCTGCCATTGCATCAATGATCAAGGCTAAAAATAAGAGGAAAACAATACCACTCTCGATATATTGTGTGATTTTGCCTTTAACAAAGATTTTCCTCAGCAGAGTGGTGCTGACAATGAACAACGGCAGAATATTTACCTCTTCCTCAAGTACAGGAGGTATCGTGAGCTGATCGACAATGACCCAATACGGATATAGGCTGAACAATATCGCTGCAGCCAACTTGGATTTTCTTTCCAACACGCCTGTAGTCGTGCTTCTTATCAAAATGAAATAGGCAGGAATCAGAAGTGCCACGAAGATTTCCAAAATGAAATGTGCTGGTCCCCCCGTCAAAACATCCATGTTCATGGCAAGAAGAAACAGCAGACCATAGACTCTGTAAAAATCCAATTGAAGGACTGCCCCGCCTTTATCAAGCAAGCCTTTAAAGAATTTCCTGCTTAGCAGTACCATTATGGCCATACACCCAAAAAGGACTGCCGCTCCAACAAAAGGCTGTAATGTGTCCGCGTACATGATGATGGTCCAATACGGATACAAACTGAGAACTCCCGTCAGCCAAACGTAGATGCCTTTTTCTTTTACATCCTTTGTGAAACTTCCAATCAAGATGAAGTATACCGTGATCAAGAGTGATACAAAAACTTCGAGTAACTGGGTCAATGTTTCATTTACTAGGATTCCCCGATTCATGGCCAATAAAAACAGCAGACCATACATCCTGTATGCATCGATGGTAATACCTGTTTCTTCCCTTTTGATTAAACCATCGAAATAACGCCGGCTTAAAAGCAGCATCCCTGACATACAGCCAAAAAGGAATATCAATCCCATTACAACCGATAAGCTGTCGGCATAGCCGACGATGATTAGGAAGGGATACAGACTGACTAGTGCAGCAATATTGGAATAGATTTTCCTTTCTGGATTTTCCGCTGTCAAGCTTCTCAGGAAGATGAAATAAGCGGTTAACAGAAGCGATACAAAGACTTGGAGTAACTGATGCTTAGTATCATTAAAAACCTCCACATTCATATCGATCAAAAAGAATAAACCATAAATCCTGAAAGGATCAAAGTTGATGATGCCTGATCCATTTTTCTTGAGTAACCCGCTGGAATACAGCCTGCTTAACAACAACATTCCCACCATACAGCCAAAAAGAACTGCCAAACTCGTGACGATTGGGAGTGTATGGGCATAGTCTATGATATTGATGAACGGGAAAAGGCCGATGATGGCCGCTATTCCCGAGTAAATGCTTTTTTCTTTCTTATAGATCGTGAATCTTCCCATAAGGATGAAGTAGCTAGGTAACAGCAGGGTAACAAATATCCCCAAAATCGCAGAATCTGTATCGCTCATAAACACTTCCAGATTCAGAGTAAACAGATATAACAAGCCAAAAATCCGATAATAATCAATGACTCTCTTCGTTCCCTCTTGGTTGAGCAATCCTTTGAAATGGCGTCTGCTAGCCATCACCATCACAGCCATACATACAAGCAAAACGATAACCGCCATAACCAAAGGTAATATATTTACATACATATTATAGAAGATGAACGCCAGACTTAGAGGAACCACAGCATAGTTCCGCCAATTCCTTTTCATGAGCAGATACCAGGCAAACAAGATCTGTACAGTCATTACTCCTACCCAGACCAATTCCCTGTTAAGCGGAAAATCCCGGATTGCAGTTTCCAATATAGATATGCTTATTCCTAAATGAATGAATGGAATAAGATAATACTCCATTATGCCTCTCCAATTCTTATTGGAAACCGACCACAGAATGGTTATGAGTCCTGCTGTTATCATCATGCATATTGATGTAATGAATGCCATTTGCCCCACGTTTGTTAAAAATAAATGGACCTGCAGGAAAAGGGCTGAAAAACCTAGGTACGTAAAGACGTATTTTTCCCATTTCACATGTGCCCTTAAAGCACTCAAAATATAAATAAACAGTTGTGCAACATATAGGAACGGTGAACTTTCCGTATAAACAATGAGCAAATATCCAACGGGAATCGCCAGTAAATTGGCAAGGTGACTAGTATATTGGAAGTACAATTTCCCATTTTTCGAATATTTCCCAAGCCATTCTCCTAAAAAGAAAAAGATAATAGGACCTAGCAGCACAAACGCAATCTTCAACACCATTGAACCAAAATCAAAAACATCGTAGAGTGAAGCGTATAGGCCCGCACTTGTAATCACGACAGGCACCCAGAATATGTGCTTCCGATGTATATGGACAGACCAGCCGTTTATTACAGTAGCCATGGCAATGGCTCCGCTTGCCTCCAAAGGATTCAGTGAATCGAATGGAATCGATATCAAGGAAAGGAAGGAAAGAATCTGTCCGCTATATGCAAAAACGGGAAAGAATTTATGATATCCCTTTTTAAATGTATAAGCTGCACCGATGGAAATTAGTGAAACCCCCATTAAATAGACGCTGAACATTATATTTGATCGGACCCACTCTAAACTCTCCAACAAATATGGATAGAAAGCGACCAAAGCCAGTACGAAAGTGATTGGAAATCCGTATATGGCGTTTTCCTTCATATGCTTTGATTCGTCTTTTATATATGTGATGAAGAAAAGCCCAGAGATCATGGCGAGCGCTGCACTAACTGCAAGCCAATCCATTTCGCTGAATTTACTGGTCAGTATCACTAACATGATCATTGGGGAGATAAGTAAGATACTCTTCTTAAACAGGCTGTACCTTGGGTGACGGTTATATAAATATACTCCAAGATATTGAATGACCTGTACAACAAAAAACAGATTTAAAATGGTAGAAAAAGAGACTGGCAAGGCAAAGAAAAGATATAGGAACGCTAAGTCGAAAACAACCACAGCCGGGTACGTGAAGCTTGAATTTCTCGAATGAAGGGAAACATAGACAAGCTGAGCGGATACTATCATGAGCGCGATGAATATTTGCGCATAGTTCTCCTGGTACACCATCGCATTACTATATAAGAAAACGATCCCGCTCTCAATCAAACTGGTGAACATGAAGTTCTTGGAAAGCTTATTCATTTTGGATTTAGCCAGATATTTCGATAGCACAGTAAAAATGATTGGTACAAATGCAAAAGCAATGATCATGTACTCACTTAAAAATGAGTTAAAAATAAAATGGATATATCCATACGTGAATACGGCGCTAAAAGCCATTTCATAATATTTTTTTTGGAATTTGACCGAAAAAATAAAAAACAAAACAGAAAAGACCATCAACGTTAGCGAATACACCAAGTTACTTGAAAATAACGTCAGTATCACAAAGGCTTCCACGATGATTTTAAACTGGATGAATTGAAAAATGAATGGTTTGAATAACGTTAATGCTTTTTGATTTTTCAATTGCTCAATATTCCATAATAGTATTAAATTAAGAATGCCAATCGCCAAAAACATCCACTCGATAGTCGGCGTCACAAAAGCCAATCCGAAATAGCAGGTAACGCCAAACGTGAATATCGAAATGAAAATGAATATTTTCGACTTAAAGTAGTCAGCAACCTTACAATAAATGGATAAGCAAAGTACCCCCCCAAGAAAACCCAGAAGCCCCCGCCCCCCACCATTAAGTGAAAGGTACTCTCCAAAAATCCGATAATATGAAACTGATAAAATCGTAATCGGAATGAATAAACATGCTAGCGTCAGGAAAGCAAAAGCGGTCTGATTAATTTTCAGCTTCGAAGCGATGAAGGCCATCCCTGTAAAAATGACGGATACCATTCCAATGAAGAAAACTTTCAGGACCGCATTCAGATCTCCCCATGAAGAGGTTGCTAAAATCACCCCGCCAATCAGAAGCAATATGACCCCAGTGAGCAGGATGACAGAGATATTCCGTTCCCTGATTTGCTCAGGTGTTTTCTTCGGCTTTGCCGATTTTACCGGTTTCTCCCGCCTGATGGCCAGCTGTTCAATAACCGGTTTCTTATCTGTGATCTCCTTGACAGGTTCAGGACTATCCTCCAAAACGGATTCAATAGGATCATACCCGGCCTTCTCATTCTTCATTATCGACTCTTTCAATTTACCAGATTCCCGTAATTTCAATGAAGATTCTTCAATCTGGCTATCATGAACCTTCATCTCGGCACTTTCACCGATAATCGTTTCATGTGCATGGATGGACTTCTTTTTTTCATGCTCTAGGCGCTTTTGTTTATGGAGGGCTAATTGGAAATGCCGATTGTATGCCCTGCTAATCCGGATATATTCTGATTTAGGGATGAGCCGCCTTTCCCATAAAACATCCAGCTCTTCTTGGAAAATACGCTTCCTTCTTTCTAATGTCATTTCTTCATTTGAAGAATCATTCATCCCAAGATTCCCCTTCCTTCAAATAGACCTTCTATCATCTTATGTATATTCTCTTTTCGATAATAACAAAGTTTTTCCATTTTTTAAATATTTAGGATGATACGTATATGAAACAACGAAGCCAGTGTATTCCTCCTGACCCAAAAAAAAAGAATGACTTCCAATGAAGCCATTCAACGTCTTTCCATTGATTTTACTTTATCCTCGCTCCTGATAATCCATAAATAAACAATCATTGAAATGAAAATCGAAGCGGCTGCCGTGATATAGATGCTCCTATAGCCGAAGAGGAAGCCTATCTGCCCGAACACGATGGCACCTATGCCCACTCCAAGATCGAAAAATGAAAAGTATGTTGCATTCGCCATCGCCTTCCGATTGGGTGCCGTCTTTTCAATCGACCATGCCTGCAGCGTCGGCTGGACAGAACCGAATCCAAATCCATAAAGCACTGCCGCAATGTAAAGGACCGCTTCACTCGGCATCCACGCAAGCAGCAGCATCCCAGCCATGATAAGTACTGTTGAAGGCACAAATATGGCTCGATGTCCCCTTCGGTCATATAATCGACCCGCGAATAATCTCGTGACCATGAGGGCCATTGCATATACTAAAAAGTACCACTGAATTCCATCTACACCTTTTTCCGCTGTATACAGAGGAAGGAATGTTGCAATTCCACCGAAAGTAACGGAGATGAAGAAAATGAGCAAAGATGGCTGAAGGGCACTTTTTTCATATATATCAAACCTTTTGGCTCTGACAGCCGCCGAAGGATCACTTTCCACTTTTTGATACCGAATAAGTGATGCTGCAATGATGGCAAACAATCCTAATAATGAGCAGATCAAAAACAACTCTTGAAAAGGAAGGACCGTAACTAGAAAAAGACCCAATGATGGCCCGAATGCCAGTGCTAAGTTACCCGATAATCCGTAATACCCCATCCCCTCTCCACGCCGTTTCGCAGGGATTATATCGGAAGCAATCGTTCCTGAAGCCGTTGAAGAAAACCCCCAGCCGACGCCCTGCACAATCCTCATCATGAATAACAATCCAATGCTTCCCATAAAACCGAAGGAACCCACCGACAATGCAAAAATGGCCAACCCCGCAAGAAAAACGATGCGCCTTCCCTTCGTCTCCAATAACCTGCCGGCAATTGGCCGAACAAGCAAGGCCGAAAAAGTGAAGATTCCAAGGACAGCCCCCACTAGGCGGTCATCACCGCCAAGCTGTTCTACAAACAGAGGCAGAGTCGGCATCGTCATTTGAAACCCCATGAAGATGCACATATTTGCCAAACAGATCATGATGAAATCACGTGTCCAGATTTTATCATTCCCTCTTACCCGTTCATCCACTAAGGTTTCCCTCATATCCCTTCACCTTCTAATTAGAATAGTTATTGCCAGTTTACTAAAATTGGTTTAAATAAGCGAATGATTTATTTCGTGTACCTAAATATATATATATAAATAAAAGCCCAGTATGACACTAGGCTCCCCCTTTAACATTCATAATGAAAAGCTGACATAACAACTTACCTTCCTATGCAAACTAACAATCTAGGTTCGCCATGCTGAAATACTAAACACCATTGCTTCTATTCATCATTCATACAGCCGAACGACTCCGAATCCATTTAGTTGAAACGAATCCCGCCAATCTAATGGAATAATTTCCTGAAATCCAAAATTCCATTAAACAACCCAGGAATCAACCATCTGCTAGTAAGGAATGGTAGCCTTATTGTATCCCATATCTTTCATCTACCCGCCCGAACGAGTTTCTGTTCTTTTTTTCGCCGTTTATCTTGAAACATTTTTTGATCCGCTTCCATGAATAAGCTATCCATATTCCCTTTGGAATGCGAACGGTAAGCATGCCCGAATGACATACAGATGTGAGGTCCTTTTTTTAGGGGATTTTGCAGAAGGATTTCTTCCTTTAATAATTCACAAAGAGATTCTACTTCTCGCTTGCTTCTATCTATCAGCAGAATGGCAAACTCATCTCCTCCCACTCTTGATACAACAGCGATGTCCGAGAAAATCCGTTTCAATAGATTTGCCGCTTCTTTAATCAATTCATCCCCTTTCTTATGGCCATACGTATCATTCATAAATTTCAGCTCATCTAAATCACACAATATCATGGCAACCGGAGTGTCAAAATCCAGATTGGATTTCGCAGAAATATTATCGAAAAATTGGCGATTATGGATATTCGTTAATGGGACATTTGATATTCAATATCCTGTATGAATCTCACTCTTTCATCGATATTCCGAATGATTCCTTGAACGGCTACCAATTGCTCTTTTTCATATATAGGTGTAGCATATTCCTCGAACCACAAATAATTCCCCTCGATATTTCTCCAGCGTTGAATGACCGGCTTAGTATAATCAATCCCAACGTATATCTTTTCATTTAGGATTTCAAAGTCATCAGGATGAATCCTTTCAAATGGCGAGAAAGGGTCATTGTATGCTTCTTCCAGGACGCCTTGACCTAAAAGTGTATTGATGGATGGACTTAGATACCTGAACTTGGAACTTGAACTTGATTCGTAGCAATAGATAATATCCTTTGAACTTTCCACTATATTAAAAACCTTTTTTTGCTCTTCGAATCCTTTCTTCAGATTTTCCCTTTTCTTGCGAGTGAAGATCGTACGTTTAAATATATCTAATGATAATTTATTGAATTTCATTCTACAGCCCCCATACTTTTGAAGTCATTTTCATTAAAATCTTTTCCTTAGATTTGATGGCGGACTTACACGGTTCATTCATTACTTTTAACATAATTTTTTTCTATATTAATTCCAAAAACATCTAAAATGAAAAACATTAAAATGTTTTTCATTATTTCCTTAGAAGGGGGACCTCTTCTACCAAATTACCCACGCTATGATAAAATGAAAAACGACTAGCATCTTCTCTATTATTGGAAACTCGTCTACTCCTCTCCAGCCGATCGGTACTATATTCCAATAAATATTGGCATCTGTATATGAAGATAAAATGGTCGCATAACTGAAAAAGCCGATCCCAATTGGATCGGCTTTTTCATGCTTCACGACTATTTCGTTACCTCGATTTTCCCATTATTCGTTTCCAATTTAATTAAGTTTTCCCCTTTTCCAATGACAGTGTTGCCCTCATACTTACCAAGGATATCTACTCTCCCATTGTCAACATGAACATCGAAAGTTGTATTTGTCGGTTCATTCTCCGTTTTGATCATGATTTTACCATTATTACTTTCGAAGTCGATCTCCCTATCCAAGTCTTTCGTGAGCAATGTGATTTTACCGTTATTCGATGACCCAATCAGTTTTCCCTCCACATTATTAAGATCTACTTTTCCGTTAGCAGATTTCACTTCAACTTTTTCCGTTATTATATCATTCAGTTCAACTCGGCCATTTTGTGATTTTACAATTAGATTTTTACTTGTCAATCCTGATATCTGCAATTTACCATTATCGGATTCGACGACAAAGGATTTATAAGATTCATCAGGTACATACACCTTTAAGTGTAAGGATTGAATATGAAAACCAAAGCTAAAGGTACGTCGATCTTTTAATTTTACCGAAAGCTTCTTTCCTTCCACATCTGCAGTGAAATCCAACTTGGAAACTTCCACCCCTTTTGAAACCAACTCTATCTTGATCTCCTTATCCTTCGTTGGAATAATCTCTACAGCTGCATTGTCAGTGTCGATTTGAATGTCCGTCACGATCTCCGAAATCGTTTTTTCCTCTGTAGTCGCTTTCTGATCCGTCACTTGGGAAAACGTAAACAGACTTCCTATTACTCCGATCAATAACAAAACAAGTGCAATGATCGATAATTTTTTTACATTAATCATTTTTCAAACCGCCTTTCACAAGGGAAGCGTTAAATTTTAAATAGCGAATAAATCCTTTAGTTAAAGCACTCGTAGCGACAAACATTCCCATGGCAATGAAAATGCCAATCCCGCATAGTCCCAATGCGAAGAACAGATCGAATAATTGAAAGTTACCTATCGCAAGGTTAAACAGAGCGCCAAACGGAGCCAGAATGAACGCTATCGCCGAAGCCCATCCTGCAATGACAACTCCGATCAATGCTATAAAAGGTCCCAAAACGATCACTAAATTAAAGAATCCTAAACCAATGACTGCCCAAACTGCCCGCATTACATTACCGGCAGAAGTCGATTGTTCTACCTGGCCAAGATGATAGGATGCCATCAGCTCCTTGGAAATTTGTTTAGGATTCCCGAGGGATGTGGAGATTTCCTGCTCTGACTTCCCTTTTTCCATTCCAATTGCGAAATACTCTTCGTAATCTTGGAGGATATCTTCCCGTTCCTCTAAGGAAAGTCTGGTTAAAGAGTCATTCAATTGTTTTAAAAACTGTTCCTTATTCATTGGTTCACACCTTCCTTGATTAATTGGTTGACACCATTGGAAAATTCATTCCATTCCGTCAGCAGCTCTTGAAGGTATCTCCGGCCTTTGTCGGTTAACTTATAATACTTGCGCGGAGGCCCCTCTGTTGATTCTTGCAAATAAGTCGTAAAGTACTCTTCCTTCGTCAATCGTCGTAAAAGTGGATATACAGACCCTTCAGATATCTCAATTTGATCCGAAATCTTCTGTACAAGTTCATAGCCATAACGATCCTGCTTATCCAATAAGACAAGTACACACAGTTCCAGGACACCCTTTTTAAATTGTACATTCATAGCACCATCACTCCTTCCAAGAGTCTTTTAGTATAGTTCAATAAACAGTACTGAACATCGAACAATACATCTTGTGTAAATAATTTACCACATGGTACTGTTCATTGCAAGGTACTGAAAAATATTTTTTTGGTCTTACATGCATTCCAATTAGGGTAGAAGAAAATTAACATTATATTCAAAGCTGCAAGAGAATACGATGTATAATAGTAAAATGTGGAAGGGGGAGTTACTTTGGCCAACAAAGAAATAACGAAAAAGCAATTCGAGTTTCTTGAACATGAATTTAATTACCTTGAAAAAGAAGGAGTCATCTCCCATCAAGAGAAAGTCAGGATGTTAGGTTCCTATGATGTAAAAGGTAATTTGAGCTTCATCACTATTCTATTATCCATTGGGGCACTTCTTTTAGGTTTAGGCGTATTGACCTTCGTAGCCAGTAACTGGATCTATTTAAGTAAAACGGTTAAATTCCTGCTCATCATTGCATGCCTCATCGGAGTGAACTTTGCTGGCGTGAAATTGCGGGTACGCTTTCCCAAAACGTCACGAAGTTTGCATTATGCAGGTATTCTGATTTTTGGTGCAGGGATTTTTCTAATCGAGCAGATGTTTAATATCACGATAAATTTCAACAGTTCCTTTTTATTATGGGCAATCGGAACGGTATTCATCGGATACTATTTAAAGGATGTCTTCATCCTCCTTTTTACATCTTTCCTGCTTTTCATTTATATTAACGGAAGTATATTCGCTGATGAAACATCTTATCCGCTTGCCATTCTTGTATTTCTACCGGCTTTATACATTCTGTTAAAGAAATTCGATTACCCTAAATATCTGACCTTTTTCATTAATGCTTTAGCCATCAATACAATCGCCTTATTTCTAATGGAATTCGTGCCGAAGGCCGGTTTTGAAAATTCGAATACGATTGTGCTTTCCATTCTGTTTGTGCTGGGAATCGTGCTTGCCTATATCCCGGTAAGAGCCAAATTACAAAACATCACCCACATACAAGGGCATATCTTACATGGTATTACCGCACTCTTCCTTACCTTTGATTTTTCAATCTGGTTTCCTTTAGCTTATTTCGTTTTTCTGCTTTATCTCATTCTAAAAGGCAGTTTGACCAGCATCGTGATAATATGTGCACTGATTTTCAGATATTACATCTACTCCTTTGACTTCCTGCCAAAATCGCTTACATTCATCATCGGCGGAATCATGCTTATCGGTTTTGGCTTCTTCTTTGAAAATCAACGAAAAAAAGGAGGGGAACTCAATGAGTAATCCATCATTCCGGCCACTCATCGTATTTTCCATTCCAGTCTTGATTCTGTTAGTCTTGGCGTTTCCTCCGGTCTGGACAACAATGACAGGGGATGTAATCAAGATCAAAACAGCCCCGGTCGACCCGACAGACTTGTTTAGGGGCAGCTATGTAGCTTTGAAATACGATATTGAATCAGTTAAGCCATCACAAATCGATGACTCGATTAAAACCGAGTTCAATACAAGAAATATGGGTGATTATAAAAAGGTATATGTACGTTTAAAACAAAACACTGATGGACTATACGATGTCGATTACGTAACGAAAGAAAAACCCGCCAAAGGCGTTTACCTAAAAGGGGAATTGGAAATCCCATATGACCTGCAAAAAGCTGAAACCATTCAGATCAGATACGGTCTGGACAATTATTTCGCATCCGAAGAAAAGGCAAAGGAAATGGAGAAGGACGCATTGGCCAATCCTTCAGTGGCCGTGGTAAAGGTTCGTAATGGCAATGTTGTTTTAACGGATATCATCATTGAATGAATGACCCCCGGATATGACTGGCAAAAAGAGCATCGGTTTTTCGATGCTCTTTTTTTGCTGGACTTTTTTCATATGAACATCAGATTGCTACTTAAGGACTCGTTTTGCCCCTATATATTTTTCTTTCCAATACTTATCATTCATTTTGACCACCTTGACCCCTTTGGTGGTGGTCCCGACAAATGTACCATTTCCATAATAGATTCCCACAAAAGAGACCTGCCCTTTCTTACCTGTCGCATAGAAGACCAAATCTCCCGCTTTTAAATCTTTCTGGTTTACGGCCTTTCCGGTTTTATACTGTTCCGCACTCGTTCTTGGAATCTTCATTTCTGTGGCGGCATTTTTATATACATACTGGGTAAGACCGCTAGCATCAAACCCTTTTGGTGTCGTCCCCCCATATTTATATTTGCTTCCCACCTGCTTCTTTGCCAAAGCGGCAACTTCATCACCATAATTAATAGAGGCTGAAGCATTAGCCGGACTGAATATGAATGCCGTCAATAATGCTCCGATTAAAACTATGGCTGCAAGCCATTTTGAAACTGGTAAACTATAACTCATCTTTTTTCCTCCCCAAACTGAAAATGAACCACAATTTTAAATGTATGTTGCATTTCGGTTTTCAGACCAAAAATCTTTTTTAATTCGGCCATCATCATCTCTGCCAAAAACAAATAACCAGATAACACCGTTTTGTAACTAGTACGGTGTTATCTGGTATATTCTACTCTTCAATAGATGAAAGAATAGTGCCCATTACTTAGGGTCCTTGTATTGTCGAGCATGCTCACTGTCGCTTAGACCTTTAGTGGTATGATCGACCACACCGCCGACCCCAAAGAATGTAAGCGCTATGAAGTTAATGATGCCTAAAGCCCCGTTCAATGCATCATCAGTAATGGTAAAGCCTATAGGGGTAATGTAATTGTTTATGAACGCGGCAACCATCTGCGCCAATAATAAAAGCCCAGGAAGGAGTACCGTGAATATAAACGTAGGATTCTTAAGACGCACTTTCCAGTTGATCATTGCTTTTCCCCCTCTCTATCAAATTAAGTCCGCTTCATTGAAGATGGTAGCGGACTTGCTATATATTATGCGGCTTGTCCTTTTTACGTTCGGAAATTACATTAATAATCTATCGTTCTAGTTTTCATAACAATAAAAAAGTCCATCCGAGGATGGACCTTCTCTTAAACTTCAAAGTAGTTTTTTTAAAACACTAGAGAGCGCCTCACTTTAACAAGTAAATAACAACTTCCCCAAGCTCTATATACTCCTCAGCGCGCCAGTTGATTCCTTCCTTTAAAAAATAAGCTTCTGCCTCTATAGGTGAATTGGTAGTCACCATCCCCTATAAGCGGGAAAAAGCAAAAAAAAAGAACGTTCGATCCGTGATCGAGCGTTCTTTTAACCTGAAAATATTGAATGCTAGTTTTTTCAAACTTCAATTTTCCCCTCCAAAAACATACGGATCCGTTCAGCAGCTTCTGTCAATCTCTCAGCCGGCTGGACCAAGGCCAACCGAACATACCCTTCACCCTGCTTCCCAAAAGCATCGCCTGGGACGACCGTAACCCCTGCTTTTTCAATCAATGCATAGGCAAAATCCCGTGATTTCCAGCCAGCAGGAATCTGGGCCCAAATAAACATGGTAGCAGAGGTTTTCGGCACATACCATCCCCCTTCCGCTAGACCAGATATCAAGGCATCACGTCGGGACTGGTATTCCTTAACCTGTTCGGATAGCAGTGAAAGATTGGAAGTAAGCGCCATCTCGGCAGCTTTTTGGATGGGATAAAAAACCCCATAATCGATATGTGATTTCAATGTTCCCAGGATGTTCAGCGCCTCTCGATTGCCCACCGCATACCCAATGCGGCAGCCGGCCATATTAAAGGTTTTGGAAAGTGAGTTAAATTCAATCCCCACTTCCTTGGCACCAGGAATGGACATAAAACTAATTTGCGGATGATCATCAAAAATCAACTCGGAATAAGCAAAATCGTGAACCACCATAATCTCGCTCTTTTTCGCAAATGATATGACTTCCGTAAAGAAAGCTTCATCAGCAAGGGCAGTGACAGGATTTCCTGGATAACTGATGATCATCATTTTGGTCTTTTTCACTATTTCATCCGGAATTCTGTTGAGCTGCGGCAGGAATCCATTATCGGCAGTAAGCGGCATCGGATAGATGATTCCGCCGGCAAGCTCTACACTTGCTTCATAAATTGGATATCCCGGATCTGGCACCAACACATAATCTCCAGGGTTTATCATCGCCGTTGCCAAGTGTGCAAGGCCATCCTGCGATCCCATCAGTTGAAGGACTTCCCTTTCTGCATCCAGCTCCACTCCATAACGCTTCCGATAAAAATAACGGACTGCCTCATGGAATTCAGGCGTACCTTTTAAAGTATACCCGTAGGAATTCGGATCCTTCGCATACTTCACAAGCGTATCCATTACAAAATCAGGCGGTGGTAAATCCGGACTTCCTACACTCAAATCGATAACATCCATTCCTCGTTTCATTGCATCCTGCTTGCGGGTCGCCAACTCCGAAAATATCCCTGTTGTGAATCTTCCGACTTTTTCAGATGGAGTCATATTCATTCTACGATTCCCCTCCATTAATGATTTTCTATCTATCATTATAGCAATCAATCTCGAGTATTTTAAGAATTTATCAGTATCTGTTCCAGAGCGTCTTCAAGATGATGGAATTTAAATGCATACCCCGCCTTTTCCAATCTCTCAGGTATGACCCAACGGCTTTTTAATATCAATTCCGTTTCAGTCCCCATAAAGAAAGCCCCCATTTCAAGCATGGGTGTTGGACAGGGAAGTCCTATCCTAATATTCATGAGCTTTCTCAAATGAGCCATCAATTCACGATTTGTAACTGGATGTGGCGATGAACAATTGAACACCCCGCTCAACTCCTGATTCTTTCTCAGAAAAAGGACAATGTTAAATAAATCTTCTATATGTATCCAACTGAATTTCTGATTTCCTGATCCTTGATGGCCTCCCAGTCCGAATTTAACCAAATTCCTATATGGGGTCATCACGCCCCCTTCTCCCAATACAATGGCGATCCGTAAAGCAATTTGTCTCGTCTTGGGTAATCGGAAATCGAAAAATGAGCGCTCCCACGCTTTCGCAACATCAACGGAAAAGCCTGAACCGATTACACCATCCTCCTCCGTCATTGGTTTATCTTCAGCATGCCTGTATATCGTTGCCGTACTTGAGTTTATCCATAAGGAAGGAGGATTTTCACATTGTTCAATCGCCTTACCTAGCACTTCAGTCGTATCAGTTCGTGAATCCAATATTTCTTTCTTATTCTTGGCATTGTAGCGGCAATTGACCGTTTTTCCTGCTAGGTTGATTAACATATCCGAATTATCGATCGTTTCCCTTATTCCTTCTTTATCTTCCCAGCCAGTATGCGGGGTTTGCCTGGAGATGATCCTTACCTCATACCCCAAATTCCTGAAATGTTTTTCAAAGTATTGACCGACAAAACCAGTCCCGCCAGCTAAAACCACTTTCTTCAGCATATAACCAACCCACTTTCTTTTATGAGTTAATAGTACGAATAAATAACTAGTGCTTTTTATGTGAAGTAATTCACATGGATTATACCATATTATTACATTAAATAGTAGCAACTCCTACCGCTGTGCAACAATTGGTGAACTTGTCCAAGCAAAAGGGAAAATTACACATAAATTAGTAATGTGGAAATTTATAAAACAAAGGGGATGATTTCAGTGTCAGTGTCAAACAAAAGACTAAGAAGAACTGTTAGTTCTAGTAATGGTGGTTCAAGTAATGGCAATTCCGGAAGTGGAAATAGCAGCCTTAGGTCAGCCTTGAGAAGAGTCTTAGAAAATTTATTAGCCAATAATAGAGGTACTTCAATTAAGGAACCTACTTCCATCAAGAAACCCACTTCTGTCAAAGAATTTGAAAATTAGAAGGTTGCTTTTTTGAGATTAACATGGAATCCCTTTGGACTAATCTAAAGGGATTCCGTGTTGTATCCTGTTTTCTGAATTTGGTTATGTATTTACATGTACCAGCTATATATTTCTAGTGAATAACTGTTATATCTAATAGAGATAAAGGAGAAGTTATGATGTATTTTTTTCGAGACTGGAAACCTAAAAAGGATATAAAGAAATTAACGGATATTACGGTAAAAAATTTTCGGGTTTCGTCCGATAAAGTGAATGAAATTCTGCAAAAGTCACACAAGGTACTTGTGATTTGTAATGATAAAGGTAAAGTAGTGGGGTTTCTTTGTTATAATCTTTATTTATATAAAGTGGCTCATATTAATTATGTAGTCCTTGACAAGAAATATAGAGGAAAGGGAGTTCTGCAATCCCTTTTACCAGAATTAGTAGCATATGTGAGAAAAAAAGGAATCCTTGTAGTGTCCGGTTTCGTGAACAAAAATAACCCTGAAGCATTGCAAAAGTTTAGAGCGCTTGGTTTTAAACCGATTTTAATTTATCATGATGACATTCTAATTCAATCACTGATTTAAAGAGGGTCTCCTAGCGCTTATAGCGTAAAGTAAGAAGAAAGATCGATTAAAATACATTTTATTTTACCCTTCAATAACTGGAATTCTCGGTCTGATACTAATACTAATAAGGGATATTAGGTTTATACGGATATATGAATCATGTGTTCCTTCATACAAACCAGGGAATGAAATCGCCTGTAAATTCTGCACGTATTCATAGGCATTTTCCCTGTACTCTCTTTTGGCAGGAGCTGTATAAATAATAGTAGGAATACGCAATAAATTCACTACCTCAAATTAATCATTGAATTTTCTGTATTTTCAAAAGTATTCCATATTTTCAGCATTCAATCATGCTATAGTGTGTGTATACCTGCTAAAAGGGGAGAAAATCATGAAATCGATAGAACTAATCATCTTAAATCTGGAAGAGGTTAGAAGAAGAAACATTAAACTATGGACTTCAATACCTAAAGGCACACTCCATTGGAAACCAGACGACAAGGCAATGAGCTGTTTAGAAATGGTTAGACATGTCCTTGATAGTGAGCATTACTATCATTTATCTATTAAAAATCAAGGTAGCTTACCAGTTTATGAATCACCATTTGAAAAACAGCCACTCATCTCTGTTGAAGCGGAATTAAACTTTGCCGAACCTTACAGGCGTGATTTTTTGGAAACGATCATATCCTTCAGCGAAGAAGACTTATCCAATATTAAAATTGATCGCTCAAATATGGGATATATCAGGGATTTAGGAGACATGTTGCTAAGAATCGCTTATCATGAGTCTGTACATACTGGTCAATTATTAGACTACTTAAGAACTGCTGGAGTTCCTAGAATTAACGTTTGGGATTAATCACTTCATTTTCAAAGGGTGTTTCATTCATGGTGTAGCACCCAGACTGTAGGCAAACTCGATGAAAATCGAGTTTGCCTACAGTTTTTTTATTACTTGTACAATTTGGACGTTGATTTCCGCTACAGGCACTCGCTTTCCGCGGGCGGTCCGCCCGCGGCGCCTTTGGGCCTTCGGGGTCTCCCCCTGGACGCGCTTTTCCCGTAGGTTCTCTTTTAGGGGCAGGTGCACCGTTTTCAACAGAGCCGGTTGAAGCTGCATCTACATTGGATTCCGCTTCTGGAATAGCTAAGGAACCCGCTCTTACCACCTTATCTGAAATATACAACAAAGCTATTTCAGGAGAAATGCCTTATACTGCCATGGGTTTAAAAATTAATGAAAACACACAAAAAGAAGTATATGAGACATTTGGTTCCCCCCCTGAACCAGGTAACACAGATGAAACTTTTGACTATTACCATGCAGAAATGGGGCATCCAGGATTTGCATTTGCCTATAACGATGACAAGACCATCTCACAAATCCGATATTTTGGGACAAATGTAGAACGGGACCATAATCTGGGAAGCATCACACCTAAAGTTTTAGGGAAACAACTCGGCAGTGCTGACGAAATACGCCATATTTCCAGTACGAATGAAATCAACTACATTTACAAGACAGGGAATTATGAACTGCAATTCATTGTCGGCGAAAATCAAACTGTAGATCATATCAATCTACTCGAAGCTAAATAATATTTACGGCAGAATAGTCGCCGCAGGTTGTAGAGAAAGAAAATTTTCTCTGCAACCTTTTTTGTTTCAGCCCCTCCCCCTTCTTTCCCTTTCAGCTTCCAAACCGCTGTCACCGTCCCAAAACATATAATGGAAGCAAACCGGTCATTTCATTTACATAAAACATACTCACCCCAAACGGATTCTTAATATTTTTACAATAAAATTAGCTTGTTCAACATTATTTCAATATATGGAGGGTGTAGGTAAGATGATTAATAAGTTCAGGACTTTCACAGTATCGGTTCTAAGCATAGCCATCCTTTTTCAGGGACTTCCGGTCGCAGTTGCTGCAAAAGATGCAGAAGACAATCAGAAAAATCCGGGAGGCAGATGGATGAAGGGGGAATATCATGCCCATACCACTCAGTCCGATGATACCGAAGGATCACAGAGCCTTGAAAGCTTGCTAAATAACGCATTTGATAAGTATGGAATGGATTGGATGGGAATTTCCGACCATTTGAGATTGTCTTCAAGGGATGATGAGGGACATTTAATTCCAGGCGGGCCGATACCGCTGTCTCAGGGAATCATTCAATATCAAGTTCCGAAAATAGAACAACTGCAAAAAGAGGGCAAATTTAAAAATAAAGTCATCTTTTCAGGCTTCGAATGGGACATGCCCACATACGAGCATGTCGGCATAGGCATTTTGGGAGATCAGCCGGGCTCACCTAAAAGTCTGAAGGCTGGCAATCAGTTCGAATATCTGTTCACCAACCAAGATGAAAAGATGTTTGATCCTAAGGATGTAGCTGTCTGGAAAACACAGGATCAAAGAGCCAATAAGACATCCGAGGATGCTCGAACAGCATTGGCATGGCTTGAGAAAAATTATAAGAATACAAGTTATGCCATATTGAACCACCCATCAAGAAAAAGGGTGTACAACATATCTGATTTTCGCGACTTCAACAATATCGCCCCGGATGTCATGTTCGGGTTTGAAGGTATGCCGGGTAACCAGATGGAGCCAGATAGAGGCGGTTTAAATCTGACAACACCGGAAAACCGGACCTACGGCGGTTCGGATTACATGCTTGCTAAGGTAGGAGGCGCATGGGATGCGCTTCTTGGGGAAGGTCGTAAGTTCTGGAATTTTTCCAATTCGGACTCCCATTTTGAAATCAGTGAAAACCGCTTATACTCCAGCGGTTACTGGCCAGGAGAATATTCCAAGAATTATACATGGGTAAATGGCTCATCAATAAAATCCGTCCTTGATGGCATGCGTTCAGGGAAATCCTTCTCCGTTTTTGGTGACTTGATAGATGCCCTTGATTTCCAAGCTAAAAACGGAAACAACAAGGTTGATATGGGCGGGGACCTTAAAGTGAAGGAAGGACAGAAGGTCAAGATCACCATCCGATTCAAGAGCCCCCAAAAGAACAACAACGGGGATCCCGTCAAGGTGGATCACGTGGACCTAATTTCCGGGGAAGTAACCGGGAAAGCAGTGCCTGGAACACCTGCTTATAATAAAGCCACCAATGATACGACAAAAGTAGTTAAACGCTTTACAAATAAAGACTGGAAAACCGATCGCGATGGTTTTCATACCATCACTTACAAAGTCAAAGCAAATAAGGATCAATATTTCCGTTTGCGTGGCACGAATCTAGGGGAAAATGTCTCTGGAGAAACGATAAACGGTGAACCGCTGATCGATACAAAGACTGAAATCGAGGATAACGAAACGCGTTTTTCAGAAATAAACAAACGTAACTATAAAGACCTTTGGTTCTATTCGAACCCTATTTTCGTCAGCGTAGAGGATTGAAATCATGATAAACACTAAGTTAAATAAAATTCTGCAATAGTTCTGTATGTTCCAAATAAGCCCCCTCATCCACTTAGATAATAATCGACGTGGATGAGGGGCTTTTTTTCCCTTAGATTCTTAATGATCCCTTCCCTTTCTTTAAAATCCTTCCTCGGATAACGATACACCTTTGTTTTAGTATTATTTCATTTCAATGAGTGAAAAATCCGTATAATTCACCAAGTTTCATTAACACTAATCATATAAGTTATTTTCATTGACTTTTTTCCTTTTCTTGTATAGTATCACAGAGTATCAATCCCTATCAGATTACTAGGAGGTTTACCCAAATGAAAAAAATGGTTGCACTTTTATCGCTATTGTTAGCTTTCACGGTTGTACTTACCGCTTGTGGTACGAATACAAAAAATGAGGCAAACGATACCGACAATAAATCTTCTTCACAAGAAAATCTATATGATAAAGTCAAAAAAGACGGCGTATTAACTGTTGGAACAGAAGGTACATACCCTCCTTTCACATTCCACGATGATTCAGATAAACTAACTGGGTTTGATGTCGAAATTGCTAAAGAAGTGGCAAAACGCCTTGGAGTGAAAGCTGAATTCAAGGAAACACAATGGGACGGCATGTTTGCAGGATTGGATGCAAAACGTTTTGATATGATCGCAAACCAAGTTGGCATCGATGAAGACCGTCAAAAGAAATATGATTTCTCTGACCCATATATTCAATCAGGAGCTGTATTGCTTGTACACAAAGATAATTCGGATATTAAATCCTTCGATGATTTGAAAGGTAAGACCTCTGCACAATCTTTAACGAGTAACTACAATGATCTAGCCAAATCACATGGTGCTGAAGTTACCGGTATTGAAGGATTTTCTCAATCTGTACAGCTTATTGGTTCTAAACGTGTAGATGCGACGATCAATGACAAATTGTCGTACCTTGATTATAAAAAGCAACATCCGGATGCACCTATTAAAGTCGCTGATGAGGAAGAAAGCGGAGTTGCAAGTGGCTTAATGTTCAGAAAAGACAGCGGCAAATTAGTGGAAGAAGTAAACAAAGCATTAAAAGCAATGAAAGACGACGGCACGTACGCAAAAATTTCGGATAAATGGTTCGGTGAAGATGTTTCTCCTAAGTAATATTTTCACCGACCCCGAGCGTATGGACCAACTTGTTTCCATCGCTCAAACCTCCCTCTATCCGATGATAGAGGGAGCTATTCAATATACGATTCCACTAACGCTAATTTCATTTGTTCTCGGCCTTATTCTCGCTGTACTCACAGCATTGGCTAGATTATCTTCCATTAGGATCTTTCAAATAATTGCGCGAGTATATGTGTCAATCATCCGCGGGACACCTTTACTTGTGCAATTATTTATCATTTTCTATGGTCTTCCAAATTTAGGTGTAACCATCAGTCCTTTTATATCGGCTATAATCGGATTCACACTAAGTGTTGGAGCATACGCTTCGGAGATTATAAGAGCTGCCATTTTATCCATACCTAAAGGGCAATGGGAAGCGGGCTATTCGATCGGGATGTCATATACCCAAGCTTTAAAGCGGATCGTCTTGCCGCAAGCAGCGCGTGTATCCGTTCCCCCATTATCCAACACGTTCATTAGCCTTTTAAAAGATACATCGCTTGCATCACTCATTCTTGTAACGGAATTATTCCGTAAAGCTCAAGAGATCGCTGCAAAAAACTATGAATTTCTACTACTTTACATGGAAGCGGCTGCTTTATATTGGATTTTGTGTACCATTTTATCTTTCATACAAGGAAGTTTAGAAGACAGACTTAATCGTTATGTAGCAAAATAAGAACCGCAGTAGTTAAAGGAGATTTTAAAATGATCAACATTAAGAATCTTCATAAATCGTTTGGTGACCTTGAAGTTTTAAAGGGCATCGATTTGGAAGTGGAGCAAGGTAAAGTCATTGTATTGATCGGTCCTTCGGGTTCAGGCAAAACAACCTTTCTTCGGTGTTTGAATCTCCTTGAGGTGCCAACAGACGGGACGATTGAAATCGATGAAACGGTAATGGACTTCAAAAAACCCGTTAGAAAAAAATCGATTACATCTTTTCGCAGTTTGACAGGGATGGTTTTCCAGAGCTATAACCTCTTCCCCCACAAAACAGCATTGGAAAATGTAATGGAAGGCCCCATCATTGTAAAAAACATAGCCAAACATCAAGCGAAAGAAACGGCTGCTGCCCTTCTTACAAAAGTGGGCTTAGGTGAAAAAATCGATTTTTATCCGTTTCAATTGTCCGGCGGACAGCAGCAACGAGTCGGAATTGCAAGGGCCCTGGCCATGGAGCCTAAGGTCATGCTATTCGATGAACCCACTTCCGCTTTAGATCCAGAACTGGTTGGAGATGTGTTACAGGTCATGAAAGACCTGGCGAAAGAAGAAGGGATGACAATGATCGTGGTAACCCATGAAATGCGTTTCGCCCGTGAAGTCGCCGACGAAGTCATTTTCATGGATGAAGGAAAAATAATGGAGCGGGGAAAACCCGAGCAGATTTTTACAAACCCTAAAGAAGCGCGTACACGTAAATTCCTCAATATGATTCAATAAAAAACGGTGCTATTCAAGCACCGCTCGCGGCCCCCCATTTTTATAGAAATGGGGGTTTTTGCCCATCATTAAATTAATGAGATGCTTGGACCTGTCTTGTCTGTGTCCTTACATGGTATAACTGAAAAAGAATCAAAGCAAAAACGGAAAGGATCGCGCCCGATATAAATGGTAAATCAATCGAAATCGAAAATAACCAACCGCCTATCGGAGGACCTGCAATCCTGCCGAACGAGTCGAATGAAGATAGCAGTCCAGTGACACTGCCATGGCCTGTCATTGAACTTTTGGTCAGCAGTGCCGAAATTGCCGGCCGGATGAACCCATTACCCACTCCGAAAATCGTCAGGAAGACCGCCGATGTCCAAAAACCGGAAGAAAACAGGATCAGTATGAAACCGACTGCCGATACGATGATTCCCATTCTGATGACAGCGCCTTCCCCATATTTTTTCGTCATCCTACCCACTAATCCACCTTGAACGATCGCACTGCCAAACCCCATGATCATAAAGATATAGCCTAATTGTACAAGACTTATATCAGCCTTTTTGGCTGCAAAATAGGCAAAAGTTGTTTCGAGTCCTGCCATTGAAAGAGTGACGATCAATTGCAGAAAGAACATGGTTTTAAGAGGCCCTTTAAAGGCTTTCCACATCGACTCTTTATTTTTTGACTGATGGGCCCTCTTTTCAACTGTATGTGATTCCTTCAGTATCGCAATCACTAAGAATAAAGTAATCAAAGAGGAAATTCCAGCAATGTAAAACGGTAAATTCAAACTTGATTTGGAGAATACCCCGCCAATCGCAGGTCCAAAGATGAATCCAAGCCCTGTAGCGGCCCCGATAATTCCCATCCCTTTTCCCCGATCTTCCGGTGTCGTGATATCAGCAACATACGCCATTGCGGTTGGCATGTTTGCCGATGACAAAATCCCACCAATGATTCTGGCTACAAATAATACCCACAAGGAATCTGCCGAAGCCTGGATGAAAAACGAAAGGGCCAGTCCAGCAATCCCGATAATCATGACAGGCTTACGTCCTATCCGGTCAGATATACGTCCCCACATCGGGGCAAAAAATAATTGCATCAGTGAATAAACAGCCATTAAAAGACCAAGCTCTGTAGGACTGCCACCAACCTTTTCAGCAAGGAACGGGATGACGGGAATGATGATCCCAAACCCGACCATGACTAAAAACATCACTAAAAAAAGAACGGGTAACACCTTTTTTGTTTCCATTATATCTTTCTCCTTTTATTCTTCCACATTCGCTACATACTTTTTATAGAAAGATTTGGTCAAAAGAACAGCAACGAATTCCTTAATCATATAACTTAGCATAATATTCCTAACAATACTTTAAACAGTTTATCATACAACCTTTACCAAATCAGCATGAAGCACGATCTTCTTTCGGAAACTCCCTTAACAAAATAAGAACCAGGCATCAGAATCCGGATCTCTACAGTAATTTTTCATGTGATGGTACTTTCGTCTTTCCCACTCTGTTTCGTGAAAATAATGGAATGAGTTCATTAAAAATCTTTTCCTCCCCTTATTTTTTCTTAAGGGGTACTCTATACTGTAGGGTATGATTGATGTTTGGGAGGTAGAAGAATGTCTAATGATCAGTGGATTTTAATAATTGACGATGAAGAAGATTTGGCACGTCTAATGGAGACAGTTTTACATAAAGAAGGTATTCCGAATATTGTTACGGCGGGGACGATTGCTGATGGGTGGGAGAAGTTTCAGAAGTTCGATCCATCACTAGTCTTGCTAGATATTATGCTGCCAGATGGTGAAGGCTATGATTTATGCAAGCAAATTCGTGAAGTGTCGAATGTGCCCATTTTATTTTTGTCGGCAAAGGATGAGGAAATTGATAAGCTTTTAGGGTTAGCGATTGGCGGGGATGATTATATTACCAAACCATTCAGTCCGAAAGAAGTGGCATATCGAGTAAAGGCGCAGCTGAGACGTGCGGGCTTTTCAGAGGAAAAAGCGACTCCGAAAAAATTTCAAGTTGGTCCTTTTGAGCTTAGTGCAAATGAAAATGAAGTGAAAAAGGATGGCAAAACTCTTGAGCTTACAGCTAAAGAAATCGGACTGATGAGCTGTTTTATGCATCACCCGAATCAGATTTTGAGCAAGGAAACTTTATTTGAACATGTTTGGGGAGATGATTTCTTTGGCTCTGATAATACAGTGATGGTACATATTCGCCGTTTACGCGAAAAAATCGAGGCAGATCCTTCAAAGCCTTCTTTTTTAATAACCGTTAAAGGACTTGGTTATAAATTACAAACCAAGGGTGAATCAAGATGAAGTGGAAATTGACACGGCGCTTTTTAGGATCCGTTGTGACAATTGTTGTAATCGTAGGGATCGTAAATACAATTTTACTTTTATCTCTCCTCTTTTATCGAGCCATGCATAATTTCGAGGCAGAAGAAGTATCTGCAGAAAACTTTAGCAGAACATTTTCACAATATGTGGAACTAATAGATAACAAACCAATCGTAAATGAAGAAGGGCTGGAAAAACTGCGGAACAATAACGCCTGGATACAATTTTTGAATGATAAGGGTGAGCAAGTTGCAGCCTTTTATACACCTCAAAAATTGCAAACCGTATATTCTCCTGTTGAAATCGTCCAAATGTATAAGTATAAGGAAATTGATGCAGAGACGACTGTTTTTGTCGGCGAAGCCCATAATTTCAGCTATTTTGTAGGAGTTAAGGAACAGAAAATTGGCCGTTATGTAATAACTTATGATTATGAAAAAGTTTTTAAAAACTTTAACATCTTACTAGTAATATTTTTAATCGTGGATATCATTATTGCATTAGTCATTGGATTCTTATTTGGTAAAAGATTAACGAGTCCGCTTAACATATTAATAGAAGGAATTCAGCAGCTTAGGGAGCGGCGCTTTAAAAAGATGGGCATACCAAAAGGCGTTTATGAAGATGTATTTCGCAATATGAATGAACTATCGGTGAAATTGGATCAGTATGAAAAAGAACGTAATCAACTCGACCAAATGCGTGAGGAATGGATTAGCAATGTTTCTCATGACATGAAGACACCACTTGCTTCCATCCATGGTTATACAGAATTGATGAAAGATAACGCCACTGAATTAACACCACATGAATTGTATGAGTTTACATCCATTATTAATAGACAGTCCGTTTATATGAAAGATTTGTTGGATGACCTGAATTTAACGATGCGTTTGCGCAACCAGCGACTTCCTTTGCAATTTGAAGATGTTGATATCGTTGGGTTTATAAGAGAAATGACGATCGAGCTTTTAAATGATTCACAATTTGGTGATCAACAGGTTGAGTTTGTGGCAAATGTGGACAAAGCAATACATAAAGTGGATAAAAAATTACTGAAACGGGCGATTTTTAACCTTATCTATAATGCACTCGTGCATAACGAGGAAAATGTCGTTTTGAAAATACAAATTGATGATATTCATCTACAATCAGAACTGCATACCCAAATTACGATTGCCGATAATGGCCGCGGTATTCCCGCCAAAGATTTAGAACAGGTTTTTGAACGCTACTATCGGGGTACGAATACTACCAGTACACATGGGACCGGTTTAGGAATGGCCATTGCAAGAGACATTATTCTGGCTCATAAAGGTAAACTGGATTTGACTAGCATTGAAAATAAGGGAACCACAATTAAGATACTTTTATAATTATTTTTCTTACAGAGAAAGGGCTGTCCATAACTTACAGACAGCCCTTCTTTCCTATTTATTTTGTTTGTGCCTTTTTTGGAATATCCTCAAATTTCACTTCATCATATGACGAAACATCACCATTTTTCACGTACATCTTTAAGTAAGCATCTTTTCGAAGATTTTTTTGTGCCGTGAATTCAAGCGGTATCGTTTCACCATCTGCATTTTTGGCGTCCAGTTTATAAGAATAATAAGTCATCACTGAACCATCATCCAGTTTGGTTTCATGTTGTACCCCATCCTCAGTAATTTGCAAATAATAATTATCGGCATTCATGCGGTTAAAGTCTATTTTAGTAAGCGCGAAGACTCCTGCCGCTCCCAGTATAAACAAAATGCCAACTACCATAAGAAATTTCTTCATCTCGATCATCCTTCTGTTTTATTATTTTGTGTGATAATACGATTATAGGAAGCTACCGTTAAGATATAATACAGACCGTAAATAACCGTATAAGCGATCATCCAGATCAACACAGGTTTTGCAAGATTCATCATCAATAAGCCCGAGAAGGCTTTTAAAGCAACCGCACTGTGTAATAACCCCACTGCCAGTGGAACGAAAAATATTACAAACACTTGTGATGCAATGGATTTCCGCATTTCTTTTGCGTTAACACCCAATTTATGAAGCATATTGTATTGTGATTTATCTTCCTCTGCTTCCGTTAGAACTTTAAAGTAAATGATACTGCCTGTTGCCGCTAAAAAAACCAGACCAAGAAAACTTCCGATAAAGAGCAATGAGCCTACACTTTCGATGCTTGTTTGGAAATCTTGAGGGGCACTGGAAAATAGCGCTTCTTCAGGTACTTGTTTTGCAATTTTTCGAGATAAATCCGCGGAAGCATGATCAACACCGATGACACGATATTTTAGCGCTTCCCCTTCTTTTTGCAATGATTTAAATTGATCATTCGATACGACCACTGAAATGCCTGCTGTTCCGGCATTTAATACTGTTTGTGTTTTAAAGCTTTGGAATGTGATTGCCGTGTTGTTTTCTGTCCTGATGGTCTTGTCCTTGTATTCAGGTGAGAATCTTTTGTCATATCCAATATCTAAAATGACTGCTTTGTCATTACTCACATGCAGTGCTTCCTTGCCTTGTACTTCTGCTAATTTGTTATATGTTCTTTCATCGATAACCGTGTAAATCCTTTTATCCGAGCTATCGAATGCCGATCCCTTGTTTAATTCTTTCGTATTAAATGTGACAGATAATGCTTCGACATTTTCATCATACTTTGTACCTGGCAATTCAGCGCTGACTCGTTGATCGCTTTTTGCATCCGTTTGCTGATACATGAAGGTATTCGGATCAACGGTCATAACTTGGTCATTCGCGTTGTAATAAAGACCATAAACCGAACCGCCAGCCGTTACCGTTGTAGCACTTAACACCGCAATTACGGTCAATGTACGTGCATTGCCCCGAATGCGATATAGCAGTTGCGAGATCGTCATCAGATGCAGGCCTTTCCATAGCCATTTTTCATTTTTCTTGATCACAGCTAGCACAAAGCCTGTCACACTATGAAACAATAAAAATGTACCGGCAATAACAGTTGTCAAAATAATGAGTGCCGTCATTAAAAAGCCGACTTTTTCCCACACTTTAGAAGTAAAAAGATCTTGCATCGCCAACCAATAACCGATGACAATCAGGAAAATTCCCAGTAAGGCTACAGTCATCGATGGCTTCGGAGCAGCTTCCCCCTTTTTCGATGCATGGAAGAGATCTATTAATTTAAATTGATAAATCAAACGATAGCCCTGGAATGATGTCACCAAGAAAATAATAAGAAATACGATTGAGGTGTTCAAAGCTGCAGATCCCGAAAATGTAAATGGTGCTATGACATCATAGCCCATTAAATAGATCAAAATCGTCATGAACCCTTTTGAACAAAGAAATCCAAGTAAAATCCCCACAACTAATGAAACCAAACCTAGCAATAGGTTTTCAAAGAAGAGCATCATACCAATCTGACGATTACGTACGCCAAGCAATGCATATAAGGCCACTTCTTTTTTACGTTTTTTCATAAAAAATGAATTGGAATAGGCAATGAAAATGGCAACGAAGAAAATCAGGATAACTGCCGCACCACTCATTAATGAATCCAATTTCTGTGATGAAGCCGTTTGTTCTGCAACTGTATCGCTATATTTTAATGTTACAAATGTGAAGTAGATGATAATGCTAAATACCATGGATGCGATATATAAAAAATATTGGGAGAGGTTTCTAGCAATATTTTTTCTCGCTAGACTAAATAACGTCATCTACCTCACCTCCAATTGTTGCAAGGACATCCATAATTTCTTGGAAGAAAGCTTTACGTGATTGGCCACGACGATAAATTTCTGTTGAAAGCGTACCATCCTTGATGAAGATGATCCGCCGGCAGAAGCTTGCGGCATATGCATCATGTGTCACCAACATGATGGTGGAATTATTATTTTCATTTAGTTCACTTAAGCTTTCCAGCAGACCTGTTGCTGATTTTGAATCAAGTGCACCTGTTGGCTCATCAGCCAGGATCAATGCAGGCTCTGTCACAAGCGCTCTGGCTGCAGCTGTTCTTTGCTTTTGCCCACCGGAGATTTGGTATGGATATTTAGCTAATAAATCTTCAATCCCAAATGCTTTAGCAATACGATTCACCAAGTTAGTAATTTCTTTCGCTGGAATTTTCGCAATCGCCAGTGGTAATAATATATTTTCCTTCACAGTCAATGAGTCTAGCAAATTGTAATCCTGGAAGATGAAACCAAGATTATCACGTCTGAAATCCGTTAAGTCAGTCCCTTTCATATCGTGAATGCTCGTATCATTCATGAAAATTTCCCCTTCGGTCGGCGAGTCAATAGTTGCTAACATATTGAGCAACGTCGATTTCCCCGCTCCAGAAGGTCCCATGATCCCTACAAACTCCCCTGCATGAATGTCAAAAGATATATTTTCCAACGCTGTGTAGGCAGCGCTTGATTTACCATACGTTTTTTTAATATTTTCCACTTTTAATAATGGTTCCATTTGTTTCACCTCTTCAGTATTGTTGATACTTATACTTTACATGCTCATTCTTACAGCATCTTTGTGCCAACCTTACAGCAAGCTTAAATCCATAAAAAAAACGCCTTCCATTTAAATAGAAAGACGTTTTTATTATGGATTTTTCAAAAGTAAAAGTATCAGGGCATGGTTCATTATCTTAACTTTGCTTCAATAGCCTGCGATCGATTACAAAATTCCCAAATGGGATGAATGAAACGATGAAAATCATCGCCATTTTTAAAAAGGACCATTTTGATATGATGCTCACATAAAGTAATAAAAGCCCAAACACGACAAATAAGAAACCATGAATGCTGCCTAAAATGAGTGTTGCTTCCCCAATATCCAATATGTACTTAATGGGCATACCAATGGCAAGCAATAGAACATATGAGATTCCCTCAATTATTGTAATAAACCGAAACCAACCAATAGCTGTCGAAAACATTCGCTCATCCCCTTATTCATTGTACAATTACGGCACACAAGCAGACTTCCAGCTTCTTGTCCTCAATCCAAAATATGTTACTCTATCATATTATATTACTGGAAGATCCACTAATAAATAGTACCAGGATTCTTTTGCCTAAAATTAGAACAGCAAAAGCCCAATCCATGGATTGGGCCTGTTAACAACGTAAAGGGTTCAACTTTACTTAAATACGTTCAATTCCGAAACCAATTCGCTCCCTCATCCATGTGCACGAATGGAATATCCGTATCAATTACACCTTTGATTCGTTCTAACTCAACATCTTTTCCATCGAGCCATTTTGCAAAATCTATTGAAGTCGGCTCCTGGTTCCCTCCCAATGCAATCCAAGCTTTCATCTCCTTAGGTAAATAAGCGGATGTATGAATCGTTCCCGCCCAGCTGCTATATAAATCCGAGAAGACTCCTTGGTTGGTATCATTAAACAACCTATAAGCATCGTAGGCAGATGAAAGTCTCCCTTCATGATCTTGTATAATCTCCAATCGGCGTTTCGAATCAATAAGATGGTTACGGTTTTCATTTTTCATGATTTCAAAGTGATTGGTACAGGCATTTGAGGTGCGCACCTCTACATTTCTCGGAGAGGTTTCTACAATATAGGTACTACCGCTTTTATCATAGACGACGTAAGTGAACGAATGGCGATGTGGGATCTCCTTCAACATCGCGACCGCTTCCTGAACGTTCGCACAAGATTCAACAATCAGTCTGCCAATCATGCAACAAATGAAACCATCACCAGGGTTCTTGCGATTCATGAAGTTATAGCCTATCACCAACCCTTTTTCATTCATTCCATCCATCCGACCAGTCCCTCGCTGACTCGGGCCGATGCTTGAATACCCTTGATCGGTTGGCTGGAATAAGACATAGCGTCCTTCATAAGTCTTTGGGTGGTAATCATAATTGCGAATGAGATAATCATCGCCTGTCATGATGGAACAGCCCGACCGAACATAATCCAATCGGTATCCACCGAATTCTTGCAGCACGCGGTCAATTGGCCATTTCAGCGCTTCTTGCAACCCCAGTAATTCTTCCCAAACTCCAGGGGCGAATTGTGTAATTGCTTTCTTGACCTCTTCTTCTTCAACCGTAAACCGCGGCTGCCTAATCTTCCACTGATCTTCACGATTTTTTACTGTTAGAGAATCTTTTAATTCCTCCCCTTGCATGTATCCAAACTCATAATGTGTACCCCGAAATTGTATGACATCACTATATATTTGCTTCACCGCTTATCCCTCATTTACAGTAGTTGCTATTCAAATTAAGGATACTTGAAGTATTGTTGAAAATAAAGAAGATAAACCTTTTAATTTATGAAGCAATTCACTTGGTCCTGTTCTGCTCCCCGTTGTTTTCCGGGTCTTAATCCTTCTAATTCAACAATAGAATCTTCTTCAGATTCTGCCTGAAATCTTTGATGAGTTTACAGAACTAATCAATAAAATAAACAGACTCAAAATACTAAGAAGTTGGAAGCAAAACTTCCAGTTATTAATTAACATTTTTAACTTTTTCTATCAGAATTTCATGTGAAATTAATGTATTAAGCTCAATATTTATTGTCTTTTAGAATTATTCTGTAATGAATTTCAAAGATTCCTCATTGTACTTCTTTATATCAACTACATCAAAGCCCACAAATTCTTGATAATCATTGTCCGCGAAACAAAAGTCAATTCCTTTAAAGCTGAACTTACTTTTTATATCTTTTTCCGTTAAGCGGAATGAAAATCCCTCTCCATTTTCCTTATAAATTTTCCTGCGTCCAGCTATTTTAGACAACTTTGATGTTACTGGACCAAAAAACTCTATCCCTACTATTCTACCTTCTTCATCAATATCTAACTCTAAATATTCATTTACTTCTAATTCAATAGTAGACACTATCTTATACTTTACTGATGAGGGTAAAGTATATAAATATGCTAACTTTGCTTCTTTATCATATGTAATCCTAGATTTCATTTTATCCCTACTTCTATTGATTTAGGTTAAAAACTACCTTTTGTTACTGCAATATATACTAGTACTTGTGAAATTCCTCTTTCATAAGTTCAGCTAGATGGGGGGGTGAGACCTCTTATCCCGAAAAAAGAGAAACGGACGGTTTTAAAGGTTAGCTGCATTGATTATCAATACAAGGCGCCCTTCTCATTCGATATCTTCATAAGTAAGGAAATTAAACGATTTTTTTGTGTTATATTAGTTTTAATTTTAGTTTTCAAATTAGTTAAATTATAACGTGTGAGGGTCAACGATTTATATAAGGAGGAAGAGGTTTGAAAAAATATTTAAGCGTTATGATAGCTTTATTATTTACAACGGGGTTGGCTGCATGTTCTGAAAAACCCGAAAAGTCATCTACTCAAGAACCGAAAGAGGTCACTGTTGATGATGTAATCAATACTTTCCAAGAGGAAGGTTTAGATGCTGAAGAACCACGAAAAATGACTAAAGATGATTATGGACTGGCCCCAATGAAAGCTGAAGAAGCAAAAATTGTTTTATTACCTTCTGTGTGTGAGGACTGCGGAGGTAGGATATTTTCTTTTGATAATGAAGAGGATTTACAACAAACAAAAGCCTATTATGATGAAATGGGTAAGGAAAGTGCAATACTCTTTTCTTGGACACTAAAAAAAGACAATATTTTAGTTCAATTAAATGGAGATTTACCTGAAGAAAAATATAATGAATACAAAAAAGCTCTAGAAAGTACTAAAGCTAAATAACTTAGTTTTATCCTTTTCAAAAATCCCCTTCTTTTATCAATTCGTTTATGAGGTTGTTGCGTACCTTCTTCATTTCGAATCACTTTTTCTGATAATGTAGTCTTCTTGATCTTGTTATTTACCTCAAAAGTGAAAATAAAGAAGATAAGCAGTTAAATTTTTGAAACAACTCACCACCCCATACCTCCCTCATAATCTGTAACTAGGCACATTTATGAGGGGGACGGATCATGGAGATGGAATTAACGGCACTCCATTGGATTTATGTTGTATTTATTGCATTGATAATCGGGTTTATGGTAAAACGTCGTGATACTACCCTCATCTGTATAATTGGTATTTTCCTTTTGGCTTTAGTGGCTACAGGCAGTTTAGCGTCCTCCATAAGTGGGATATTCAACAGCTTCATTTTCGCAATCACGGAATTAATGTCCACGATTTTAATCATTTCAATCATCGTTGCCATGAGCACGGTTTTAACGAAGTCCGGCATTAATGATGTCATGATTGCACCGTTTGCGAAATTCATTAAAAACCCTACACTTGCCTTTTGGGTAATTGGAATCGTAATGATGGTGATATCCTGGTTTTTCTGGCCATCACCTGCCGTTGCCTTACTTGGGGCTGTTCTGCTTCCCGTTGCATTAAGGGCTGGTTTACCTGCCCTCGGCGTGGCGATGGCGATGAACCTTTTTGGTCACGGAATAGCATTATCAGGGGATTTCATCATTCAGGCTGCCCCTAAACTAACGGGTGATGCCGCTTCCATACCAGTCGGTGATGTCATCGCTGCAAGCATCCCCCTTGTCATTACAATGGGGGTCGTCACCACCCTCTCCGCCTTTATCCTTTTAAAGCGGGATATGAAGCTTGGAAGAATCAAGGCGGCGGATAATGAGGGAATCGTCCAAGATCAAACAATCAGTGAAGATCTGCTCACACTGGGACAAAAGAAGTTTTTTGCCGTTTTCATTCCGATCGCCTTTCTGTTGGATGTTGTGGCATTGTCGATTTTGAAGTTGCAAGGCGGAGATGCAACAGCCTTGGTTGGCGGTACAGCCGTTTTCATTTTGCTGATTTTATCCCTTGTCGCACATAAACAACAAGGACTTGAAAAATCAACGGCCTATTTGATTCAAGGTTTTCAATTTGGCTTCAAAGTATTCGGACCCGTCATCCCAATCGCTGCATTCTTCTATTTAGGTGATTCTGGATTCAATCAGATCATCGGTGACTACTTACCAAAAACGTCACTCGGCATCGTCAATGATCTCGGTGCCGCCTTAGCGGTCTCCGTTCCTTTAACGAAAGAAATAGCTGCCGTCACATTAACCGGCATCGGTGCCATCACTGGCTTGGATGGATCGGGCTTCTCAGGCATTTCTTTAGCGGGATCTGTCGCCAAACTTTTTGGCACGGCAATCGGAAGCGGAACCGCCACCTTGACTGCACTCGGGCAAATAACAGCGATTTGGGTTGGCGGAGGTACCTTGATTCCATGGGCACTGATACCAGCCGCTGCAATATGTAACGTCAGTCCCTTTGAACTTGCCCGCCGGAATCTGCTGCCGGTATCCATTGGTTTAGCAGTGACTACGATAGTCGCGATGTTTCTCATTTAATCGATCAGCATCGATGTTTATCGACTCTAAAGCACCGAACGGCATCTCAATTTCCACTCCAATATTTAAAAAGGACTGAGTAAAAAATCAGTCCTTTTTCATTTTTAAATAAAAATCGTTGTCATGCTAATCCGGCAATGCAATCGTCGATATAACTGTAGATTTCGTCGATATATTCCTATTTTCGGAGATATAACTGTAGACTTCGTCGATATATTTTTCCTTCATCCCCAATTTACTCGTTATTGAATTTCTTTTTTGAAATCCATATGTTCGTTACCAATATCGTTACTGCCGTCAACGCAAGTGCAGCTATTGCACCCCAAATCGCCTGTGAATTGACTGTGCCTAAAATCAGTACTTCCATGGCATGTTTACTCATGCTTGCCGGATTCACATTGTCTATAACCGGACTTAACCCAACTATGATTCTACAGCCGAGGAGAAATACTATCGAAATTAATGCAATAATACCCTGACTATTAAAAATGGTACTGATCATCGTCGTGAATGAAACGATAAATAGGATCCACAGCAGATAGAATAGTAAAGCCAATACTAAATCCGCAAAATCAACACTCGTAAACAAAAAAACTACATACAGATATGAAACCACATATCCTATCGCTACACTGCAGGCAACAAAAAGATAATTGGAAATGATTTTCCCGCTTATATAAGATCCAACCGTCACGGGCCTTGTAAGAATGAAAGCCAGCATACCATTTGCTTTATCGGATTGTACGACCCCCATCATGGAAACGATGATGATCATGACCCCTAGCTGATCGAATTGAGACCCTAAGGTACTAGCAAGAACTTCGCCGCCTTTTTGGGCAGCCATGCTTGGATCAATGGTGATCCCTTGGCCCCCGCCAAGTGCTTCTAATATCGAAGGTAAATAATAGCTTACGACTGGTTGAGTTATTCCTAAAAATATAAAAACAAGCGGCAGCCAGATCACTTTATATTCACGTAACATCTGAACAAATTCCTTTTTAGCTAAAACGGCAAAATTATTCATTTTCCCACCACCAATTTTAAGAATATCTCTTCCAATGTATCGTTATCTATTTCGAACCTTACAAGATCAACATTATGCTCCAAAGCATTTGCCAGTAACATATTCTTGTTTGACTCAATATTTTCCACTTCTATCTTCAATTTATTCCCCATTACCTCTACACCTTTGACAAAGTTCAAGCTTTTAACGTTTTCAATCCATTTTTGACTTTTAGAGGTTATGTCGACATTGATTTTATTTCCGCTATTCCTGTTTAATAATTCAGACATTGTTGTGTCCTCTATTTTTTCACCACTTTTTATTATGACAAACCTCTCACATATTTCTTCTGCATCGCTTAATATATGCGTCGATAATAAAATTGTCGTATCTTTCTTTATCTCTTTTATGATATTCAACACTTCTCTCCGGCCGATTGGATCCAATGCCGAGACCGGTTCATCCATGACAATCAATGCCGGTTTATGTAACAGTGCCTGTGCAATTCCAAGCCTTTGTTTCATTCCGCCTGAAAAAGTCCGCACCTTGGAATTCTCTTCCCCGCTCAACCCCACTTTCGACAAAATCTCTGGAATGCCGCTTAATAATTCTTCCCTCTTGATACCCGAGAGCTGGCCCATGAAAGTGAGGGTTTCCTTGGCAGTCATCCATTGAAAGAAGTTAGGGTATTGTGGTAAGTAGCCTATCTCCTTTTTCATTTTTGAAATTTTCTTACCATCAAGCAATACTTCTCCCATACTTGGATCTATAATATCTGCAATCACTTTTATTAGTGTCGATTTACCAGCCCCATTTGGCCCTATCAATCCAACACATTCCCCTGATTGCAGTTCCATTGAAAAATTATTGACCGCTGTTTTTTCTTTGAATTTTTTTGTAACATTTTTAATCTCTAATTTCATATTCTCTCACTGTCCTTTCTACCAATAACGAAGTACAGAATTGGACCGATAGTATTTGCAAAAATAATGATAAGTGTCCACAATAAAACATTTTTCCTCGTTTTTCGATTTCTGTATAAATCAATTAATGCTATAAGGACTAAAATCATTCCAATAGCAATTACCGGTAAAATAATCGGCAGAATAGACATGAAATCAATATCTTTCAATTCGTTCCATCCATAATGCAATTCCATATATACCACTCCTTTGAAAACAAAATGTTATTATCATTATCGATAACGATAACATGTAAAATGGAATTTTGCACCTATTTTTTTTTATAAAATATTGTTTTAATTTTTATTGTTATTTATAATGATAATATTATCAAAATGAATAATAATAAAAATATAGTGTTATTTATTTAATTTTATTTCATGAAGCTGTTATTTTTTCCACTTATTTGAAAATGCTTATTATTTACTTCGAAAAAATATTTCTGTAATATTATTTTTCGAACCGTTTCATTTTTATTTAAATGAAAATGATTCAAACATTACCATATATGATGAATTAAACTTATTATTCATGACCAACATTAAAATTGATTAAAGAATTTCCAATGTGAGGAGAATAAGATGATTAATAAAGCTGAAATTTTAATGCACCCTGTAAGAATAAAGATTTCCCAAGCTTTAATGCGAAACAGGGAAAATGGTTTAACACCATTAGAAATGTTAAAAATCATTAAAGATGTACCCCAAGCAACATTATATAGACATATACAGGTTTTGTTGGATTCAGGGGTCATTCGCATTGTAAAAGAGAAAAAAGTGAGATCCGTTTCCGAAAAATACTATGTTTTAAATGAAGAAGAAGCACGACTTAGCGGAGAAGAATGGAAAAAATCTTCTAATGAGAAAAAGGTGAACTATTTTTCTTATTATCAATTATCCCTTATGACTCAATATCAAAACTATCTTACTAAATTAGAAGAAAGAGACTGCGCGGAAGATGGTTCAACCTTTTCCCTTTTAGAGCTAAGGCTTGATGATGAAAGCTTTATTAACTTCCAAAATGAATTGAACGATTTAATGGTAAAATACTACAAAGCTACGAATCAAAGTGCTAAACAAGACTCTCCTATTCGAACAATCGGCGTTACAATTATTCCAGAATCTTAAAAAATGAAAAGGCTGTTCCAAAACCATGGACTCAAGAACCGTGAATAATATAGAAAAAACTGTTAGGAAACATATCTGTATATTCACCAGCCAAAATGATTCCAGTCTCCGTTTTGAAACAGCGCTTCATTATGGAAGAAATTCCAAAAGGGGCTTACCACCCGTTTTTGGACAGGTCAAAAACGGATATACCCGCTGTCAGCAGCTCGCCAATGCTTCCTTGATACTGCTGTATACTTCGTCCCACAGGTGTTTTTCTTCAGCAAAAGCCGCAGTTATCTTTTTAATAACTGCTTTTTGCTCTGCCTCGAAACGTTCATCATCCTTGGCCGGCAGGTCAGACCTTAACTCCATTACGTATTCTTGTACCTTTGGTGCACGAGGTCCCCAAACAGCTTTTTCTTCACCATTGTTATCAATGAATATAAAAATGGGAATCGAACGCGCTGTTCCATTCGTTAAGTATTGATCCATCAGTTCAAGATTTTGATCTCGTAAAACCATGCGAGTTTCAATATTTGCCGCTTCAGATATATTCAGCAGTATTGGAATGTTCATCATTGCGTCTCCGCACCAGTCTTCAGTAATGACAATGGCTCGAAGTTCCTTCGTCTTTAATTCATCAAAAAAAACTTGGTCCTCTGCAGAAATGGAAAAACCCTCTTGGATTGATTGTAAGTTTTCTTTATGAACCTTCATCGAAGATACAAATTCTTTAGCAGGAATCCCCTTTTCAAACCATTCATTCAGTGTCGTCATACTATTTCTCCTAACTATTTTTAAATTAAAAGTACCATAAACCACTTATTATTTCATTGTTTCCACACTGAAAAATAAAATGACAAATTGGTAAATTAAAACCATGTTTTTCTTTCCCGTGGAAAGGGAAAACTCTAAATACATTCAATAGCTTGCTAACTACCTATTTTATATTCAATAAAACATTGTTTTTTAGTTTAGGAGATGAAATTTTGTGGAAGGTTTTCTCTTTGCGCTACTCCCTGCATTGACATGGGGCAGCTTAGTGCTTGTTTCCGAAAAACTCGGGGGTAACTCATATAATCAAACACTTGGCATTACAATCGGTTCATTACTGTTCGCCATCATGATGTCTTTCATCAATCCGCCGGAATGGAGCAGTCTAGTGTGGATTGTCGGCATCATTTCCGGGATAGGCTGGGCATTCGGGCAGTTATTTCAATTCAATAGCGTCAAGGAAATCGGTGTATCGAAAACCGTTCCAATTTCAACAGGATTGCAAATTCTAGGAAATACATTTTTTGCGGTAATCATTTTCAGGGAATGGAATGACAAGATTACAATCATCATCGGCATTGTGGCAATAGTCTGTTTGATTACAGGTGTCTTGCTGACGAGCTACGGCGATGGTGATAACAAAAAAGAAGGAAGCATGAAAAAAGGGTTTTTTTACCTTGCCATTTCAACAGTGGGTTATGTTACATATGTCATTGTTGTCAGATGGAATGAAGTGGACGGATGGTCGGCGATCCTGCCGCAAGCAATTGGCATGTTCCTAGCTGCCCTGCTCCTATCCATCAAACATAAACCGTTTAATGAATATGCTAGGCGTAATATTCTAACCGGAATGATGTGGGCAGTCGGTAATATCGGCCTCCTGCTCGCTAATCCTAAAGTGGGCGTTGCCATCGCATTTTCATTTTCCCAAATGGGAATCGTCATTTCCACTTTAGGCGGCATCTTTCTTTTAGGAGAGAAAAAATCCAAAAAGCAATTGGCCTTCGTCATCATCGGGTGTGTACTCGTAATTGCTGGCGGAATCATGATCGGCTTTACAAAAGAATAGTCAAAGGGGAGATAAATGATGTATGACGATTTAGAGAAAAAAGTGGTAGTGATCACTGGGGCGGCAAAAGGGTTAGGAAAAGCCATGGCCGAAAGGTTCGGTAAAGAAAAAGCACATGTCGTATTAAATTATCACACTGAAAATAGCGACCATAAGGAAATCATCAAAACGGTTGAAGCTTCAGGCGGGAAAGCCGCAGCCATTCAAGGCGACGTTTCAAAGGAAGCGGATGTGAAGAAATTGCTTTCATTCGCTGTGGACACCTTTGGTACAATTGACATCATGATCAACAATGCTGGCATTGAAAATGAAGTGCCCAGCGAAAAATTGACTCTTGAAGATTGGCAGAAAGTCATCGATGTAAATCTAACGGGGATGTTCCTGGCAAGCAGGGAGGCAATCAGTTATATGCTCGATCATGGTATTAAGGGCAATATCATTAACATGTCTTCCGTTCATGACCGGATACCTTGGCCTCATTTTGTCCACTATGCAGCAAGTAAGGGCGGGGTGAAGATGATGACGGAAACCCTTGCACTTGAATATGCTCCTAAAGGGATTCGCATTAATAATATTTCACCTGGGGCAATCGACACACCCATCAATGCCGAGAAGTTCAATGACCCAAAAGCTAAACAAGAAGTCATCGACTTAATTCCAATGGGATATATCGGTAAACCGGAACAAATTGCCGCTTGTGCTGCTTGGCTAGCCTCAGCTGAATCGAGCTACGTAACGGGAATGACCTTATACGCTGATGGCGGAATGACCAAATATCCAGGATTCCAAGCAGGAAAAGGTTGAACTTTACTTAGCTTATTAGCAAGAAACATTTATGTATATGGATAGGAGAAAAGAATTTGAGGGACTGGGGATTTCTCCTTAGTCTCTCTTTTCTTTGTCCTCACCATATATATGACCTTATTTGAATAGATTCTAATGAAAATGCTAGATATCCCTTATTCGAAATAATTTGCTATTTCTTCATTAGCAAAGCGATTTTTTGGATTCTTTAATCCAAGGTGATCACGGAGAGTGTCTCCTTCATAGTCCAAACGGAACAAACCCCTCTCTTGTAAAATTGGAACAACCTTCTCGACGAAATCCTCTAAGTCGCCTGGTAACAGTGGAAATTGAAGCATAAAGCCATCTGCAGCTTTTTCAGTAAACCATACCTCCATTTCATCAGCTACTTGAGTTGGTGTACCGACAAATCTATCTCGTCTGGCAGGACTGAAAAATCTCGCATATAATTCACCCACTTTTATGTCTTCTTCACCAATAATTTTCTTCATTTCATTAAAGTTACTTTGTATGCTATTTACTGATGGAAATTCAACATCCTTCGCTGGTGTATTTAAAGAATATTTTGAAAAATCTACGTTGCCCATATAACCAGAAACGAATTTCAAACTCTCATAAGGGTCGACGAGACTTTGGAGTTTATTGTATTTTTGAATGGCTATTTCCTCGGTTTCACCGATAATAGGGGAAATGCCGTGAAGGATGTGGAGCTCTTCCACACTTCTTCCAAAATCCATTAAAGACGATTTTAATTCTTGATAATATCGTTTGGATTCTTCAATGTTATCCCAATGTGTGAAAACGACTTCGGCTGTTCGAGCGGCTAATCGCTGCCCTGGTATTGACGCACCCGCTTGAATGATAACCGGCTGCCCCTGCGCCGAACGTGCAATATTCAACGGACCTTTTACTGAAAAATAGTTGCCTTTATACCGAAGCTCATGCACTTTATCAGGATTAAAAAATTGTCCAGTTTCTTTGTTATGCACAAACGCATCATCTTCCCACGAATCCCATAACCCTTGGACAACGTCGAGGAACTCCTCCGCTCGTTCATAACGATGATCGTGTGCCCAATGTTTATCACGACTGAAATTCAAGGCCGTCTCTCCGGTCGCATCAGCTGTAGTAACAACATTCCATCCCACCCGTCCGCCGCTTATATGATCAACAGAAGCAAATTGGCGAGCGAGTACATATGGTTCACTGTACGTTGTAGAAGCTGTCGCCCCAATGCCGATTTTTTCTGTCGCTGCAGCTAATGCTGTAATTAGTACAATCGGATCAAATCGATTTAGTATTTGAGGATGCGATTCATGATTAATGGCCAAACTATCTGCCACAAAGGCAAGGTCAAATTTCCCTTTTTCCGCAATTTTTGAGAGTCTTTGCAAAGCTTTCACATCAATACTTGCATTCGGATTTGATGCCGGATGCCGCCACGACGCAACATGCATACCTGTTCCAATCAGATAAGCAGCTAACTTCATCTTTCTGTCTTGAGCCATTCTAACCTCTCCTTCCTTATTTATTAGAATATATCTCTTTATAACTGCTCAATTCTTTCAAGGAAATGAATGTTGGAATATAGTTTCCATTGTAAGTTTCTTCAATAAATTTAGCCGTTTTCTCTGATTGATAGAGATCAACTAATTTTCGGTAAATTTCATTGTCTTGATCTTCACTCCTAGCCGCTATGATATTAATATAAGGCTTTGCAGTACTACTTTCATAAATAAGAGCATCTTTTAAATTTAGTCCCGCTTCTACCGCAACTCCATTATTAATCACCGAACCAGCTGTATCTTCCATCACACGTGGGGCACTGGCACCATCGACAGGAACAATTTTGATTTTCTTCGGATTTTCCTTTATTTTGTCCTGTCCACCATTCCCGTCAAAGTCATCAACAACCTTTAAGAGTTTTGCTTCTTGTAATAACAATAAAGCTCTTCCCCAGTTAGCTTGGTCATTGGGCACAGCAATTTGTGCACCATTTGGGATCTCTTCCACCGATTTATATTTGCTTGAATACAAACCGAGAGGAGCAATAATTGTAGTCCCAATTGGAACGATGTCTGTATTATTATTCGCATTAAATGAATCTAAATAGGCAACATGTTGAAAGGCGTTGATATCAATATCCCCTTCTGCCAGCGCTTCGTTCGGATCATAAGCCGATGAGAAATTAACAATTTCAATTTCCACCCCTTCTTTTTCAGCCTGTTCCTTTAAAAATTCCCATGTTCGAAGTTCAGAATTTCTAATCCCTACCTTCACTTTCGTTTGTTTCCCTCCTGCATTCGTTGAATCACTTGAGCAACCTGCCAATAACACCCCCAAGATAAGCAGTATAGGTAAAATACATTTCTTCATCATTCATTACACTCTCCCTCTGTATACTACCGCAACTACACTCTTCTAATTTTCCGTTCGAAAATATTTCCTAAACTTTGTACTCCCTGAACAACAATTACTAGAATTACAACGGTGACGAATATCGTAATAGTGCTAAAGCGTTGATAGCCATATGTTATCGCTACATCTCCAAGTCCACCGCCACCTATAGCTCCTGCCATTGCTGTAGCGCCCACTAAACCAATTGTTGCAGTTGTTATACTTAGAATTAATGACGCAAAAGCTTCAGGCATTAAAAACCTGAAAATAATTTGTAACGGCGTTGCTCCCATGGCTTTCGCGGCTTCAATAATGCCTTCATCCACTTCCAATAATGAATTCTCCACAAGTCTTGAGATATATGGGCCAATATGAAGCACTAGTGGCACAATTGCTGCTGTCGTACCAATCGACGTACCAACAATTAGTCTTGTAAATGGAATAATCGCCACAAGCAAGATAATAAACGGAATCGACCGGAAAATGTTTACAATCGGATTCACTATAGAAAAAATAAATCTATTTTCATAAATATGACCTTTTCTTGTTACAACCAATAAAATGCCTAAGAATATTCCAATGATGCTTCCAAAAAAAAGTGAAATACTAACCATGTACAGCGTTTCCCACAAGGCGTTTAAAATGAGCTCTTGGCTTACTTCCATCCTTCGTCACCTCCTTCACTTTGACATTTTGATTCTTTATAAACTGTAATGCCCGATCAATTTCATCTTCATTTCCTATTATTTCAACAATTAAATTACCAAATGGGATGCCTTGTAACTCAGTAATATTGCCGAACAGAACGTTTATTTCCACATTAAACCTCTTCGCTGTTTTTGAAACGATAGGCTGCCCAGAGCTCAATCCCAAAAAATCAATTTTAAAAATCCGGCTGAAATAGGCATCCTCATTGAGCAATCCATAAACACTTGATGGCACTTCATCGCGAACAACCGATCGAATGAAGTTACGAGTTGTTTCTGTTCGCGGACGGGCAAAAATATCGATTACATTTCCTGATTCAATCACGCTCCCATCCTCCATCACTGCAACCCGATTACAAATTTCTTTAATCACTTCCATTTCGTGCGTGATAATTAGAATGGTAATTTTATATTCTTCATTTATCCGTTTCAACAGATTCAGGATTGATTTTGTTGTTTGTGGATCCAATGCCGATGTTGCTTCATCACATAATAAAATCGAAGGGTTTGTGGCCAAAGCACGGGCAATCCCGACACGCTGCTTTTGTCCACCTGAAAGCTGATTTGGATAGTTCATTGCTTTGTCTTCTAGACCAACAAAGCGGAGAATCTCATTAACTCGTTCTTCAATCTCTTTTTTCTTTTTTTTACTTAACAATAATGGCATCGCCACATTATCAAAGACTGTTTTGGAATTAAGTAAATTAAAATGCTGAAAAATCATGCCAATATTTTTCTTAGCTTCACGCAAATCTTTTTCAGACATCTTGGCAAGATTTTTTCCTTCTACAATCACTTCACCTGATGTAGGATATTCCAGTAGATTCACAGTTCGGATGAGTGTACTTTTTCCGGCTCCACTAAAACCGATAACCCCAAATATATCCCCTTTTTCAACGGTTATATTAATCTCCTTTAACGCTTCAATTTTCTTCTCCCCGTCATCAAAAACTTTTGAAACCCGACGAAATTCTATCAAAGTGGCCACCTCCTCTTTTTAATTAGCTTGGTATAGAAGCCACCCTTAAAACGCGGGCACGACGGCTCCTTCATATTGATCTAAAATAAATTCTTTGACCTTTTCCGTCGTTAATGCATTCGCAAGCTTTTGGATCGCTTTATCGTCCTTATTGTCTGGACGAGCAACTAAAATGTTAACATATGGTGAATCCTTCCCTTCAATTATCAGTGCATCATCGAGAGGTTTTAACCCTCCTTCCAGAGCATAGTTTGTGTTAATGGCCGATGCTTCCACATCATCTAGCGAGTGAACTAAAAGAGGGGAATCGACTGGAATGAATTCTATTTTTTTAGCATTTTTTGTAATGTCCTCAATCGTGTAATCACCTGACTTGGAAGCTTCCAACTCAATGATATTATTTGCCGCAAAAAGCTGTAACGATCGCGAAAAGTTTACTGGATCTTTCGGTACGGCTACTTTCGCTCCGTCTGACAATTCACCTATAGACTTAATTTTTTTGGAATAGACACCAAATGGTTCAATATGTACACCCTTCACATTAACCAAATTCAGACCACTATCTTTATTTACTTGCTCTAAGTAAGGGGTATGTTGAAAGAAGTTTGCATCCAATTCTTTGTCTGCTGTTTGTTGATTCGTTTGAATACCATCCGTAGAAATCACTACATCCAGTTTCACGCCTTGTTTTTCTAAATCCGGTGCAATAAACTCTAAAATTTCTGCATGTGGTATTGAGGCTGCACTAATTTTCAAAGTCACTTCCTCATTCTTGTCTCCTTTACTCTCCGATGATGTTTGCTCATTACTTCCACAAGCACCCAATATCAGCAATACTACTGTTAAAACCGTTACGGACAGCCATTTAATTTTCTTCAATGTTTCTCGCTCCTTTTTTATCCTTTTATATTGGAATAACAAATATTTATCAGCTGCTTCATGCCCTCTGGATCTTTTCTTTTCCTTCTATATGATAGTCTCTTCCCCTAAGAGAAGCGGACTCAACAACTGAAAGGATTGGATCCGTTCTGCTTCTCTTCGAAGCGGTGTATGCAAAATAAATTCATCCACTTGAAAAACTTTCTGAAGTTCCTTTAAAATCCCGTTAACATATCCTGGAGTCCCAGCAATAACACTTGCGGTCTGCTCTTCTATTTCGTAAGCTTCACCAGCCTGCTTCTCAAATGACTCAGCCTGCTCACGTGATTGAACTGTCAGCGTCCGTCCACTTTGTAGATGAACTTTAAATAGTTTGTGTTCGCTTGCCAGCTCCTCTGCTTTTTGTTGGGTAGGAGCTGCCACAACCGCTACTGATACGATAAAGCGACCTTCTGGGTACTTGCTTCGGTAAGCAGAAGACGCTTCATACAGCATGGTATCATCACTATTAATAAATCTGGCGAATACAAAATCCATTCCGAGGTTAGCGGCTAGTTGAGCGCTGTCTGAACTTGCACCTAGCAGAAAGGTTTCTGGCTTTTCAGGAGGTATCGGTGTTGCTTGAATACCAGAGAGCAAGTGATCATCATCGATTGAATTTTCAATTATCTTTTGCAATAAGGATGCACGTTCCCCAAAATCTTTTCCATCATTCACAGTTCCAAATTGTAACGCCTTTGTTGATAAAGGAAATCCACCTGGTGCTTTACCAATGCCAAGATCTACCCTGCCCGGGGCAAGAGTGGATAAAACATGAAAATTTTCAGCGACTTTATATGGACTGTAGTGCTGAAGCATGACACCTCCCGAACCTACTCGAATGGATGTGGTTTTCGATAATAAATAAGAAATTAATACTTCCGGTGAAGATCCAGCAACTTGTTCCATATGATGATGTTCCGATACCCAAAAACGGCTATATCCCCATTCTTCAGCTTTTTGAGCTAGGTTTATGGTTTGCTTAAGTGCATCAACTGCCGAATTCCCAGGAAAAATGGGGCTTTGATCTAATATTCCAAGCTTAAAACTCATATGACTTTCCCTCCAATCATTAATACCGAGTTAACAAATCGAATTAGTTGTTTTAATGTGATTGAAATTCATCCTAACATTGTAAACAAGCACTTGACAACACCTTATTTGATAGAAAAATTTATTTAATTGATAAAAAAATTCTATCAATTGCTTATAAACTTGGAATGCCTTTGCCTAATAATTAACCAAGGTCCCGACTATCATGGTTTGAGATCTATTCTTCTTACCGCTATCAGAATAGGATTCATCAATGAGAGGAAGAGAAAAGGAGAGAGGAGTCTATGAAAAGCTAGAATGAAAGAATGAAGAGTGGCTATGTATGGTAGGTAAAATGGGGGGAATGTTCGCATCATGACTAAGCTTGAAATCAAGTTGGAATGAAGTCTTTGGAATTATAAAAACAAAGGTGCTAGGCACGAAATCGTGTCTGGCACCTTTGTCATGTATGTTCACCACTTACCATGGTTATATAATAAATCCTTGGCACTTTCAGATAAAAAATGAGCGGCTTTAATAATGGATTTTTCATCAACAGTAAAAGCTGGATGATGCCAATCTTCGTTTCCGTTTGTACCAAAAAAGGCAAAGGTACCGGGGATATGTTGAAGGTAATAAGCGAAATCTTCACCACCCATTGAAGGTTCAGGATTGATTACATGTAATGATTGCTCCAAAGCAGACCTGCGTGCCATCTCTGTGACTGCCGGATGATTAAGAAGCGCGGGCGGTCCAGGAAACCAACCAATCTCAGCTTCCTGTGAAAAAGCAGCTGCAATATGATTCACAATCGAATAAAACTTATCCTTTATTTCTTCGCGGATTGTAGATTCAAAGGTCCGAATCGTTCCTTCCAGTATTACTTCACCCGGAATTACATTCCAAGTGTTTCCACCTGTTATTCTCGTAACACTCACCACAGCACTCTCTAATGGGGATACATTCCGGCTGACGATAGTTTGAAGAGCGGTAATAAGCTGGGCCGCTGCCGCTATTGGATCTTTTCCGTTTTGAGGGATTGCCGCGTGGCTCCCCTTTCCTTGAAGAACAATATGAAAACGGTCCACTGCCGCCATTAACGGACCATCTTTTATCCCAATGGTGCCTACAGGCAAATTGGGTTTATTGTGCAGCCCAATCACAGCCGCTACATCGTCAATTTGACCATCTTTTATAACATGCACCGCTCCGCCACCTAATTCTTCTGCGGGTTGAAAAAGCAATCGCACTGTCCCGCACAACTCTGATTGATTTTCTTTTAAAAGGTAGGCAGCACCTATTGCAGCTGCCGTATGAAAATCATGGCCGCAAGCATGCATCACTCCTTTTACTTTCGAAGCAAATGGAAGCCCGGTTCGTTCCTCAATCGGAAGAGCATCGATATCCGCCCTTATAGCTACCGTCGGTCCGGGTTTGCCACCCATTATATCTGCAAAAACACCGGTTTTCAATCCTGTATGACGGATCTCAATGCTCTCTTCCTCGAGCCAATTTTGAATTGATTTTGTCGTTTCAAATTCCTCATTTGATAACTCCGGATATTGATGTAAATGGCGCCGTATCGATATTAAGCGCTTTTCCAGCTCTCGACTCATACAGTCGCCTCCTTCTATAAATCTAAGCGATAGCATTTAACTAAAATATCATGATTTTGAAATTCTTTCGTTCGATCCCGTTTAAAGCCAAACCATTCATATAGTTTAATGGCTTTATGCATCTTATCAGTAGAATGTAGATACAAACTGGACGCACCTTGCGATTTTGCATAATTTACACTAGCTTTTAATAATTCCTGCGCGATACCGCGTCCCCTTGATTCGGGATGAACGGCCAACAACCGAATGATTGGTGAAAAAATCCCAAGTTCCGGCTTTTGATATGCTTTTTCAGAGGACTGAAAAAGCTGTAATGTACCAAGGATATCCTGATTGCACTTTGCAACCAACACCTTATCAACATGTGGATTATCCACCGAGGATTCAATATTTTTTAAATATCCTTCCCAAGCTTCCGGGTTCGAATATTCATGTTCATATTGTTGATAACTTTCTACCAATAAGCGGCGAACCGTCTCTTTATCTTCTTCAATCAATTCATCGACTACTATTGTATTAATCATACGTCCTCCTTTGGCCCCTTTCTTTAATTGGCCCTTTCTTCTAAAAACGGTACGGAAAAACCTCTTGAAATCCGGTTTAAAAACTGTCTTGTTCGCTCCTCCTTTGGGGCATTGAAAATTTCCAATGGTGACCCTTCTTCTACAATGACCCCGCCATCCATGAAAAGAACGCGATCCGATATCTCTTTAGCAAAGCTCATTTCATGGGTTACAATCACCATCGTGATGCCTTCCTGTGCAATTGCTTTTATGACAGAAAGCACCTCCCCAACCAACTCAGGGTCGAGTGCCGACGTTGGCTCGTCAAATAGAATGACCTCCGGATTTAAAGCAAGTGCCCTGGCAATTCCAACACGTTGCTGTTGACCTCCTGACAATTGCGAAGGAAAATAATTATGCTTATCTCCCAAACCTACTTTTTCCAATAACAGCTCGCTTTCCCGTTTCGCTTCAGCTTTCTTATATTTTTTTGTAACAATTAACCCTTCCATTACATTTTCCAAAACAGTTTTATGAGCAAATAAGTTATAATGCTGAAAAACCATCGCCGATTGTCTTCTAAGGGACAAGATTTCCCTTTTAGTCGCCTTCTTGGACTTCACCTGTATATCTCCCACTTGAACGATACCCTCATCTGGTTTCTCCAGAAAATTCAAGCATCTAAGCAGGGTGGTTTTCCCAGATCCACTTGGTCCTAGAATGGTAACTACTTCTCCCTTGCCTATTTTCAAATTAATTCCTTTTAAAACTGGCTGCTGGTTAAATGATTTTTTTATATCTTTTAAATAAATCATTGTACTCCTCCTCGATTATAGGCAGTGGCCTTTTTCTCAATTAAAAACGAAAGCCCCTCTGCAATGATTGTGAGACCCCAATAAATTAAACCAGCAGCGATAAAAGACTCCAAAAATTTCAAATTGGTGGATGCAACAATATTGGCTGCTCCTGTCATTTCTTTTTGCGATACAATGAAAGCAATGGAAGACGTATGCAGAAATCCAATGAAAATATTCGTGAAATTCGGGATGGACTGAGCAATGGCCTGTGGCAAAACAATTCGCGTCATGGCTTGAAACGAATTCATACCCACGGAATAGGCTGCCTCCATTTGGCCATTGGAGACACTGATAATTCCCGATCTAAATATTTCTGATAAATAAGCACCCGCACTCAACGATAAGGCTGTTAAGACGAATAAAATAATCGGAATGGAATTAGATTGTATACCCAAATCAAATTTCTTAGAGATTTGATCGATTAATAATGGAAAACCGAAATAAATGAGCATAATGTGCATGATAATCGGTGTTCCTCTAAAGAAGGAAACATAACCATTTGCAACTTTACATAGAAATTTCACTTTATATATCCTAATCAAGGCAACAGCGAGACCGATAATAAAACCTGCAAGAAGAGGAGGTATCGTTAAGATAAGTGTGATCGGAAGTGCTTTAATAATCTCCTTAAAAGCAGTCCAAATAAATAGAATATCAATCGTCAAGTCTTTCCCTCCTCTCTTTGTTATCCAGTAACAGACACATCAACAGTTTGATGCCGATTAATGCGGTTTTCATAAAGTCTGAAAATTTTCTCAAACAATAGCACGACTGCATAATAGATAACAGCTAATGAGAGATAGACTTCGAGAGCATGTGCAGTTGCAGCAATTAATGTCTCTCCCCTACCCATCATATCCATTACGCCGATGGTAAAGGCAAGTGAGGTATCCTTCAAGGATCCGATAATTGAGTTTGCGATATTCGGGAAAGCAATCCGTATTGCCTGAGGAAGCACAATTCGAAAAAAACTTTGACTATTATCCATACCAACAGAATAGGCTGCTTCCGTTTGCCCATAATCGACAGCCTTAATCGCTCCTCGGAATATTTCTGCGAAATGCGCCCCATTACTTAATGCATAAGTAATAATGACAAAATACAGAGCATCCATTCTTGAAATATCAATATTAATGAATAAAAGGATTGCAGGCAGTCCATAAAAAACTAGAAATAATTGTATTAAAATAGGCGTTCCCCGAATGAATGAAATATACAAAATGACAAATTGATTCAAAACAGGGATACGAAATAATCTCAGGATGGCTGCCGCTATCCCGATGAACATTCCTAATAAAACGGATGCTGCTAGAATTTGCAATGTTACTCCAAGAAAATATATTAACGTCGGAATGAAATCGACGATTAATGAAGGATCAAATGCTTTCCCCATGCTTTAGCACCTCCGCGCTTACTACTATCAAATTAAAATCCTACTGAATAGTCTGCGCCCAGCCACTTTTTACTTAGTTCGCTAACTACCCCATCTTTTTTCAGCTCCACAAGTGCTTCATCAATTCTCTTCTGTAAAGGCGTTTCGTCTTTTCTTAGCAAAAAATATACTTTTGAATTAAGAAGTGGCTCACCCACAACCTTTTGCTGTGCATCTGCTTGTTTATTTAAGAAGTCGACTGCAAATGGTGTAGTAATGGTAGCATCCGCCCGACCAGTTTTGATTTGATTCTTCGTATCATCTACGCCTTGGCCAGAATAGACAATTTCAATACCGGCATTATTTTCTTTATTATACTTTTCAAGAAAAACAGCAGAATTGCTCGTTGCACTCACTATCGCTTTTTTTCCTTTTAGATCTTTAATGGAGTGAATATCATTGTTGTCCTGATGAACTGTAACTTGAAGGGGAAAGACATTATATGGTTCTTTATTAAATAGAAATTTTTCTTTTCGTTCATCATTCACCTCCATTTGGTGAGCAACAAAATCTATTTTGTTCGTTTCTAAACTTAATAATAGATTAGAAAATTCCATCGTTTTAAATTCAAATTCATATTCAGGCAACTTTTCATCGATTTGACGAACCAACTCGACATCATACCCTGTCAGCTTACCATTACTATCCAAAAAGCAAATATTAGGGAATTGCGTCCCAGTTCCGACAATGATTTTCTGAACTTTTTTATCTTTTGAATCTCCAGAACTCGATTTTGCTGTACTCGTTGTTTCTTTCGAAGAGCAAGCTCCCAAAAAAGTAAGTAGCAGTGCCATAACAATTAATAATGTTTTTTTCATCTCAAATTCCCCCGACGTTTTTAATTACTAACAATTGGTTCTTTATTTTCAATAATGCGATACAGCGTTTCATCTAGAATTTTACGAAGATACACAATTTTTTCTCCATCGTGATCTCTTTCAGCAAAAATCTCATAGCCTCTTCTTTCATAAATGGAAACAAGCCAAGGATGACGTTCAGCTGTCGCCAAATAGACGGCCGGCGCTTTCACCTGTTTCCGAAGTATGTTTTCTTCCACCCAGGTTAACAAAGTCGAGCCAAAACCTTTTTGTTTGTATAGGGGGTCGACTGCAAACCACCAAATGAATGGGTAACGACTGAACTGATCAAGATCATTCCATGGATGACGAACTGTCACAGTGGAAACAATTTGGCCCTCCTGTTCTAAAACATAAGTGAGATTCCGCCTAATATTATTCGTCACTAGCTGCAAATCAGCAGTCGCAGCCAGAAAGTTAATATTCAGTTCTCTAATTGGTTCATAAGCCCGAAGTGTAACGTTTAGCACTTCGGGAGCATCTTTTACAGTGGCAAGACGGATTAGCTGTGACATGATTAACTCCTCGTTTCTATAACATATTATTTACACAAGAATAGTCGGATTTAAATCTGCAATTTCCCATTAATTCACTCGCTCTAGCTCTATTTCATTATGTTCTAAGTCATCTTTTTAAGTCCGTTAAATTTTGTTATTGTAAGCGTTCGAGTACTTTTTCAAGATAGGGTATGCCAATTTCCGTAACACTCTCATATACGTTACCTCTCCCAATTTCAATAATAGGCACATACCGAACACCGTATTTGATTTCTAAAATATCTCGCCTTTCATCATGATTGGTAACATCCACCGTTTGATAAGCGATCTCCTTTTCTTTTAAGTATTGTTTAACTTCTTCGCAATAGTGACAACCTTGTTTTGACCAAACGACGACAGATAACGCTTCTCCCATTTCTTATTCCTCCTTTAGTTTTTAAAATAATACTTCAATTATTGATTAATCTTTTCTTTCGCATAACGATTTTCCGGGAATGGAAGTCCCAAGTTGCCTCTTAATGTTTCTGCTTCATATTCAGTACGATATATTCCCCTTTTTTGAAGGATAGGAATCACATAAGATACAAAGTCACTTAAAGCATTTGGAACACTTGAAGCAAAGATAAATCCATCCGCACCCTTCTCTTCGAACCATTGCTGAATCAAATCCGCCACTTTCTCTGGAGTGCCAATAAAAGAAGTCCGGGGTGTAGCCTCTTTAAGTGCTACTTGACGGAGCGTTAACTGTTTCTCATTGGCCTCCTGTTTAATTCGATCAGTCGTACTTCGGAAACTGTTTTTTCCAACGTCTCCTAGATTTGGAAAAGGTGCATCCAGTTCATATTGGGTAAAATCATGATGATCGAAGTATCGTCCCAAATAGTCAAGCGCCTTATCTATAGAAACCAGGTTAGCGAGTTCTTGATATTTGTGCTCAGCCTCTTCCTCAGTTGCACCAATGATTGGCGCGATACCTGGCAGAATAACGATTTCATCAGGTTTTCTCCCGAATGCAATAGCCCTGTTTTTTACATCTTGATAAAAAATCTTGGCCTCTTCCAAAGTTGGTTGACCGGTAAAGATTGCATCCGCTTCTTTAGCCGCAAGATTTTTTCCTGCTTCTGATGAACCTGCTTGAAAAACGACAGGTCTCCCCTGTTTAGATCTAGCAATGTTGAGTGGTCCTTGCACGGAGAAAAATTCTCCTTTATGTTTTAATTGATGCATTTTAGACGGATCAAAAAACTCACCGGACTCTTTATCCCGAGTAAACGCGTCATCCTCCCACGAATCCCAAAGCCCTTTGGTAACTTGTATATACTCTGATGCTATCCGATAGCGTTTGGCATGATCAGGGTGTTCTTCAATCGTTTTGTTATAGTTCAAGGCTGTACTCTCAAGAGGGGTAGTAACAAGGTTCCATCCGCCACGACCTTGACTAATGTGATCAAGTGAAGCAAATTGCCGGGCTACAGTAAATGGCTCACTGTATGAGGTGGAAACTGTTCCGACAAGCCCTATTCTTGATGTAAAAGCAGCGAGTGCGGATAAAATGGTAAGTGGTTCAAATCGATTTAAAAAATGCGGAATTGACTTCTCATTGATAAACAAACCGTCAGCAATGAAAAGTAAATCGAACTTTCCCTCTTCAGCCTTCTGGGCCTGCTCCTTATAAAATTCAAGACTTACACTTGCATCTGCTTGAATATCAGGATGTCTCCAACCAGATATACTCCCTCCAACTCCATGAATAAGCGCTCCAAATTTCAACTTTCTCTGCTCAGACATCAATACTCCTCCTTTAATTAATCGGTATTTAGCTTTGCTGACATCTAGCCTCTTCCCTAATTACTGAAGACTTATTAATTTTGGCTTGTAACGTGTTTCTCTTCAGATAAAGCCAATTTAAGTGGACTCAACAATCGGAAAGATCGGAACCTTTCTGCTTCCTTTAAAATCGGCGAATGTAGGATAAACTCATCTACCCCGTACTTTTCATGTAAATTTGCTAAGACTTCTTTTACATAAGAGGGAGTTCCAGCAATAATATTGGAATCCTGTTCTTCTATTTCGTAAGACTCCCCAGATTGCTTCCCAAATAACTCTGCTTGCACCTGTGTTTGGACCGTGACAGAACGACCGCTTTTGAGATGAACTTTCACAATCTTCTGATCACCTGTTAACTGTTCTGCTTCCTGTTGTGAAGGAGCGGCAATCACTGAAACCGATACCTTAAAGCTACCAGTTGGAAAGATACTTTGGTAAATGCGTGAAGCATCTTCTAGTACAGTCTCATTGCTATTGATAAACCGGGCAAATACATAATCTATACCAAGTTCGGCCGCTAGCCTGGCACTGTCAGCACTTGCACCAAGCAGAAACATCTTTGGCTTTTTGGAAGGGAGTGGTGTCGCTTGAATGCCTGCAAGCGGGTGAGTTTCATTAACTGAATTTTCGATTATTTTTTGCAAGAAAGATAACCGCTCTTCGAAATCTTTTCCATCATTCACAGTTCCAAACTGCAGTGCCTTTGTTGATAAGGGGAGACCACCGGGTGCCTTTCCGATGCCAAGGTCTACCCTGCCTGGCGAAAGATTTGATAACACGTGAAAGTTTTCCGCCACTTTATATGGACTATAATGCTGAAGCATAACACCTCCGGACCCTACCCGAATCGATTTTGTTTGGGATAATAAATAAGAAATCAATACTTCCGGGGAGGACCCCGCTAGCTGTTCGGCATGATGATGTTCTGAGACCCAGAAACGGGTATAGCCCCACTCTTCTGCATGTCTAGCCAGATTAATGGTTTGCTGCAGTGCATCAAATGCTGAAGCTCCTGGAAATATCGGGCTCTGGTCTAAAATGCCAAGCTTATAACTCATATTCTCTCCTCCGCTTTAATTCAAAGTTTGCTTATGCGAATAATTATATTTTGACTTATCCTATCACCTAAAACATGCTAATGGCAATGGTTTAACTAATAGAAAAAAATATTGTATTGATAGAAAATATCTATCAATTCGATTGTATCTGTAATTGCTGATGGTTTTTCTCAAATTTCCGAATTGATAAAAGAATGTCTTTCCATAGTAAGGGTGATTCCAACCCGTGATTTAAATGCGTTAGATAGATGTGCTGCTTTATCTTGATTAAATGTGACACATCCACTTCAACCAGAGTGCCCTGTTCTAACTCTTTTTTAATACATAAGTACGGTAAAAATCCGATACAGCTTCTGCTAAGAATTAGCGACTTCGCCACTTCCAGGTGATCAACCTGAAATTCAATGCGCGGCTCTACATTAGATACTTCAAAAATTTTATGAACGTGGTTCCAGTCAAACGCACCACACTCAAAAAACACCAACGGCTCCATTGCTAATTCCTGTACTGTTAGCTCAGTTTGAAGTTGAAATGGATGTCCTGGATACACGACTAAACGAATCGAATTATCAAGGGTTTTGTAATTTTGCAGACCACTATGTGTAACATCCTTCATAAAGGCTATATCAACCTGTTTCTGAAGCAATTTTTCCATTAATGCATCATTTGTTGCTGAAATAAATTTAAAGCGTAAATTGGGGTTTTCCTTTTTCCATAGCGGAAGAGCATATGGAATAAAGTATTGCGATGTAATGATATTAGCCCCTATCGTTATTTCCTCCAGTTCGCTTCCTGTTTTCAACTGCTTTTTCCCCTGGTGAAAGGTACGAATAATTTGATCCGCAAATGGAATGAAGGCTTTCCCTTTTTCGGTTAAAATAATCCCTCTCCCTTGCCTCTCAAATAGTACTGTATCGAGTTCACTTTCAAGCGTCTTAATTCTTGCCGAAACAGTCGGTTGTGATAAAAACATTGCCTCTGCGGCTTTATGAAAACTATTAAGGTGAACAACATACATAAAAGCTTCAATATGATCAATATTCATCTTGCCAACTCCTCTTTCCAAAATGAACGCAAAAAGCTCCTGTTCGCTTATCGCGTTCAGGAGCTTTTGGTTGTCCAATCAGCTCATCCTCTTATAATGATTCTTTCTCCGATTTTAATCCTATAAAACCAATAAGTAAAGTGTAATTTAATTAATTGAACAACCAACAAGTCACGATGTATTTATTGCGATTTCATATAACATGATATTCAAGGAACGTAATACAATTTATGCAGATGAAAATTTAAGGATTCTAAGTAAATAAAACTAATAATTTCATTCTCTTTCTGCCTGTTTTTCACTCCTAAGGGTGTATACGAATTTGTATTGTCCATCATTTTGCATAGTTTTTTAAAATTGTTTATCCCAATGGACTTAGCCGTTTCAGTCCATCCTGTCTACGTTATATTTTTTTCTCCTTATAAAAAAGAAAAGAAGGGTCATCCTAATGGAGTAGTTCAAATAATGACATAAGGAGCGAAGCAATATGCCTCAACAACAAATTGATGTCAATCAATTAAACCAAGCAAAAGCAAACGTTACCCTTACACAAACTTTACTTAGTCAAGCCATTGAAAAATCTTCGTCGGACCCAACTTTGGCACAGGAAGCAATTAAACAAGCTGCTTCGGAAATCGCACAAGCCCAATCATATGTAAGTCAAGTATACAGTGTAGCACAAACTCAAAAAACGGAGTAAATTAAGAACAGAATGTCATATAAGCTATATGTTAAGAGGCCTATATCCTTAAGCGGAATAGGCCTTTTAGTTACTCACAGTTTATCAAACCTTATAAAATGGGAACGTCACTGTTTTCTTAAAACCAACTATTATAAGGCGGGATGCTTTGAGGGAATTTAAACGTATTAAATGGGTCATATGCAGTTTTAACTTCTCGAAGCCGTTTAAAGTTTCCTCCATAATATGCAGTTGGCCAATCTTTAATGAGTGTATCCGGCCAATTTACGTAGTCACCGGTAGTAAATGGTGACAAAGCGTGCTTCAGGTCCTTGATCCACCGAATATTTTGCCGTTCTTCTTCTGGATTGGTCCATGTAGCCTGATACTCCTGGGCGATGATGGCAGCGCGATAATAAAAAGCTGTCTCCTTTGGATCTTTAACGCCCGCCACTCCTCCCAGGGATTGGTGCCAAATGGCCGCATTTTCATTTGGAGCATTTCCCAAAAAATGTTTCATGGTCATGATTGCTTGCTGTGGAAAAGCTTTTTCAATGAAAGATCCTGACCTCTTTCGATGAGCCGGTTGATTTCCACTTGGATAATCAAAGAATCTTACGGCTTCAATGTATGGGACTTCCTTTATCATGACATTTATTGGTGAACCAGTTTTTGTCAAAGGCTTTAAAAGCTGCTTCAATCTTTGTGAAGTTCCCACAAATTCACCTTTAGCAATAATTTCGTTTACTTCCTTTGCCTTGAATTCTATTTCTGAAGTTAAGCATTCATCAGCCTGAGGCGCCCAATCCTGCCAGGCTTCAAACACCGCTTCGAAATCTTCCCACCCCCATGTGACTGAGAAAACGGATACCCTTGATACGGGGTGTACCCTGAAAGTAAGAGAAGTGATAATCCCGAAGTTTCCCCCTCCTCCACCGCAGCTTGCCCAAAATAAATCACTATTAATTTTCCTATTTGCTTTAATGAGTTTGGCGCCCTTCTTTCCACACGCCCTTACCATTTCTATTTCAAGAAGGTTGTCACAAGTCAGTCCAAAGCGCCTCGTTAACATACCTATTCCACCGCCGAGCGTAAGACCTACAAGACCAACACTGCTTTCGGTCCCTGCCGGAATCGTCGTGCCATTGTTCCATAGCTTATTATATACTCGGCCTAAATCAGCTCCGGCTTCAATTTTTGCGATCATTTTTTCACGATTGACCTTGATATTGTACATTTCACTAATATCAATAATTAGACCGCCATTCACTAATGAAAAATTTTCATAACTATGCCTTCCGCTCCTAACCCGGAAAGGTGTATGATTTTCCCGGGCCCACTTCAGTGAATTCAACACATCCTTGGAATTTTGACAAAACACAATGACCTTTGGGAATTTAGAAAAACTCAAGTTATTATTTATTCTGGCATGCTCATACTCAGCATCATTTGGTGTTACGATACGCCCGGTAAGCTTTGTTCTTTCCAAAATATAACCCCCTTTCTCCGATGATGCAGAGAAGATGATATATACTATGAAAAATCTTTAGGAAAAGACACATTCTATAGGCGGGAAAGGGTTTCAAATAATATAATTCATACTTTTACTCCAATATCCGTACCTTTAAAAGTAGGATATAATTTTTTTCAATATGATAGAGCATACTTAACTCGCAAGTTTTCATGATTTACTCGTGAATTCCACCAATTTACTCGCAAAGACGAAAAAAAGACCCAAGCTCAAGCAGCATCCATTGGAATTCCATTATACAAAATTCAATATCCTTTATATGATGGAAAAGGTTTTGAAAAAGGCCTTATTGACGCCATGAATTTTTTTGGCGATCAAGGTGTTTCAAAAATTGCATTTGGAGATCTGTTTTTGGAGGATTGTATCCAATACAAAAAGAATTTAGTGGAGTCTAATAATTATGAGCTAATCCTTCCTTTAGCGGGAATCAACACGAAACAGTTAGTCCAGGAATTTATTAATTTAGGGTATAAAGCGAAAATTGTCAGCATTCGTTTAGATAAGCTCGATCCTTCTTTTTTACGACGAGATCTGGACCAAAAATTTATGGAAGATTACCAGAGGATGTTGGTCCATGTGGTGAGTTTGGTGAATATCACTCATTCGTATATAACGGAGACATTTTCTCTCATCCGATACGACTAGACTTGGGAGATGAAATGTTTGTACTTCCTGCCAATCCCTCATTCAGCGAGATTCGCTATAAACGTGTGGTAAAAGTTTAAATTTTTCATTAATATTGTCAGGTGTTCCAATTTGCGAACACTTTTTAATAAATAAAAAAACATGGTCATAAAGCAACCATGTTTTCTTTTTACTCAAATAGCTGTGTCTACACTAATAGCTATTTATTGATAAATTCTTTGTTGATTTTTTCGGCCTCAGCCATGTATTCAGTTTTAATCCCGCTCTTAACTCCCCACCAATAGAAGCCAAGTGCCAGACATGCGATGACCACCATATCCCAGCCAAATGTAAGAATATTTTTTCCGCCGAACTTCTCACTTCCAATATAAGAAATCAAAATCATACAACCTAAGTAAAGCAGCATCCAAACACCTGATAAAAATTGTTTTTTGAATCCATTCCATTTATTTTTAGCTTGATAATAAAAGTAAATAGGAAGTCCAATGGCAATGATGAAAACGACTTCTCCTGTTAATGGCCAACGCGCCCAGTATAAAGTAAGGGAGGCAAAAACAAATCCACAAGGAGCAATAATAGAAGCGCCTTTTAAGTGGAATGGACGATTAAAATGAGAAGCTGTACGTCTTAATGTTGTCAATGCAACTGGACCCATGATGTACGAAATAAGTGTAGCAACTGAAATCACTTCAGCAAGTACGCCCCATCCGCGGAATAAAAATAAAAAGATAAAACATACTCCTAAGTTTAATAACATCGCTGGACGAGGAACACCATAAAGTGGATGTAATGTACCAAAGATATTCGGTAAGTACCCATTTTTCTGCATTCCATAAAGCATACGCGAAGTTGTAGCTGTATAAGTAGCACCTGTACCAGACGGTGATACAAACGCATCTACATACAATACAATCGCTAACCAATTAAGACTAAGAGCAATTGCCAAATCAGCAAAAGGTGAATTGAAATTCAGATGACTCCATCCGTTCACGATCATAGACGGATCAACTGCACCGATAAACACAACTTGTAATATAACGTATATAAAACCTGCAATTAAAATAGACCCAATTACAGCAATAGGTATAGACTTATTCGGCGACTTCGCTTCTCCTGCCATATTAACGGGACTTTGAAATCCATTAAACGCAAACACGATACCAGAAGTAGCTACTGCTGTTAAAACGCTTGCCCAACCATATGGTGCGATCCCTTGAGAACTTGTAAAGTTTTCACCATGAAATCCAGCAAAAAATAACGATCCTGCCATTACACCTGGAACAATTAATTTAAAAATAGTAATAAATGAATTTGCCTTAGCAAAAAGGTTAACTGTCCAATAGTTGACGAAGAAATAGAACAATAGTAGTAAAGAAGCTATGAATAATCCTTTGTTCGTTAAGATATTGTTATCAACTAAAGAATGAGTCCATCTGGCCCATTCCCAAGGCCACGTACTCATATATTGTACTGAAGCAATTGCCTCAACGGTAATAGTCGAAGCGATAGATATCCAATTTGCCCACGCAGCTAAAAATCCAATAAAAGAGCCATGCGAATATTGAGGGTACTTAACCATTCCTCCAGCTTCAGGAAACATTGCCCCAAGCTCTGCGTAAGATAATGCGATAAATAAAATTACAACCATACCGATAATCCAAGAAAAAATAGCTGCTGGTCCTGCAATCTGGGCTGCTTTCCATGCGCCGAACAACCAACCTGAGCCGATAATAGAACCAATACCCGTCATAGTTAAAGCAAAAGTCCCCATCTTTCTATGCATTTTACTCATCTCTACCTACACCTCTTCCTAGGAAAATAAAAAACACTTGATCTATAAATCAAGTGTTTGCCCAGGCGCGCGGCTTATACTCTATATGCTCCCCCATGGTTCTCCATGTTGCGCCAGTTACATATAGGAAAATATCTTTTTTTTTAGTATATAGGATTATTTTAAATTTCACAATACTTGAAAAATATTTATATTTCATATATAACCTTATTTATTTTTCGTAATTTCCTATCAATATTCATTTTAATTTGAAAAAAATAGGTGAATTAAGGTCAAAAAACAAACATTCGATTTCCAGAACACATGCTACATCAATATAATCATTTTCCCTTTAACATTATACTTAAAAATCTTTAAGAGCTTATATGCGCAAAATAATCCGTTCATATTTCCAATTAAATCCAAACATTTACATAGAGGTAATGCACCAGTTAGTTAAAATTTTATTGGATCTAACAGAGGAAATCCTTGAAATCATCCATACCTTTATTGAGCATTTTTCTACAATAACTGTTCTTTTCTTCCTCAAAAAAAAGTCATGCACAAGTTGGGAAAATGCCTGAGGGAAGAAGATCTCTCTTTATCTCTCTTTGCTTTGTCCACAATTTATGCACAACTTTAATTAGTGTCTATTATATTTAAGTAAATAACTCGTATCACTCATCTTATTATTGAAATGGCATGAGGCTTCTTAACTGGAAATCTCATCATCGGATTTAACATCCAATGGTGTTCGTTTATCCATTTTCAGCATGTAATAACTTGCCACAACCAAGGCTAGGAAAACGATCCCCACAACCAAGGAAATCCTTGTACTAGGATTAATCCACATACCGACCAGCACCATCAGTAAAAAGGCAATTGTCGCATAGTTACTGTAAGGGGCCAACGGCATTTTGAACGGATGCTTCTCCATTTGAGCGGCATTCACCTTTCTGAATTTAAGCTCACTGATAAGTAAGACAAACCATGGAATCATCCCGGGCAATACACTCGCACTGTACACATAAAGGAATAATTGCGGCGGTGCAAGGTAATTCAGGATAACCCCGATACCCAATCCTAAAAGTACTGCAATCGTGCAATATGCCGGCACTCCATTTTTAGATACTTTTGCAAATATTTTCGGAGCTTGGCCATTCAATGCCAGTGTGTAAAGCATACGCCCTGCACTGAAAATCCCACTGTTGCATCCAGACATTGCTGCAGTGATTACGACGAAATTAATGATGCCTGCCGCTGCAGTGATACCTATTTTGGCAAAGGTTGAAACAAATGGACTGCCTAAGTCATCCAGTTGATCCCAAGGGAAGACGGTCACGATGACGAATATGGCACCAATGTAGAAAATTAAAATACGCCATATGATTGATTGGATCGCTTTTGTTACGGTCTTCGTTGGATCTTTCGCTTCTCCGGCTGTGATGCCGATAAGCTCAACGCCTTGATAGGCAGCCACGACAAGGGAAAGCGCGAAGAAGAATCCTTTCCAGCCTCCCGTAAAGAAGCCGCCATGTGCCCAAAGATTCGATAATCCAATTGCATCCCCGCCATTCCCTATTCCAAAGAAGATAAGGCCAAGGCCGGCAATGATCATCAATATAATCGTTATGATTTTTATAAGGGCAAACCAAAATTCAAATTCCCCGAAGGATTTAACCGAAATAAGATTTGCCGCCCCCAAGATGATCATGGCGACCACACCTGGTATCCAAGCAGGTAATTCCGGGAACCAATATTGCATATACAACCCAACCGCAATGATTTCGGACATTCCGACGATTACCCATTGAAACCAATTGCTCCAAGCAGTCATATAACCTGCCAAGGGATGTATATAGCTGCTTGCAAAGGTTGCAAAAGAACCTGTAGTCGGTTCTAAATATAGCATCTCACCCATGGAACGCATGATGAAAAATATAAAAATACCTGCGATTGCATAAGCAAGCATAACAGAGGGCCCAGTCCATTTGATCGTGCTCGCAGAACCCATGAATAAACCGACCCCGATGGTTCCGCCCAAAGCTATCATTTGAATATGTCTTGATTCCAGCCCTCTCTTTAATTCCTTGTTCGACATGATTAACTCCCCCAGGTGCAATATCGGTAATGCTTTTCTATCTTTACCACGAATGACTCTCCATTAATTATTGCGATTAGAAATGCTTTAACGTAATCAATATTACATAACACTTCAATTTTATTTTCTTATCTTATAATAGTAAATATTCTGTAAAAATACAATTGTATTTTTGAAAAAAACAGTTACCAAATATATCTTGGCGATTTTCCCAATCTAAAAATATCATTTTAAAAAAATGATGTTCAGTATTTCATAATAGTGATACTTCAAAATGAGTGGAAAACTATCATTAGTGCTAACCTTTACAAAAACGTTCACTATAAAATAAGCCTGTTTCACTTCAAAAAATTTGTTGACCTACCGAATAATAGATGATAGAATTCCAATATTATTTTATAAGTATAATGAATGATTCAGCAGTGGAAGATTATCACTGACTGACATTTCTTCACAACCGCATAAAAGCAAGCGATGAATGCTATGGATGACACTATAGCAGGAGCAGCTTCTGGAGAGACTGTACAAGATGCAGCGCCGAAGGATTCACAATCTCAGGCAAAAGGACAGAAGAGTAACGAATGATAAATTGTTATTCTGAACCCTTTAAGAGATTGGTATTATCCAATCTCTTTTTTTATTGTCCATTTTGTGATTGGACTAGAACCAACAACTAAAAAACCAATGGGAAAGGCAAGCTGGGCGAAAAAATCAGTCCCTCTCTCCAAGACCATGCAGGTTGAAATCATTCACTACCAAGACTATAAAAGACGGGGGAGTTCGAATTGGCTAAACAGGAATTAAAAAGAGATTTAAAAAATCGACATGTACAACTGATTGCAATAGGAGGAACCATTGGCACCGGTTTATTTTTAGGTTCCGGAAAAGCTATACAATTAGCAGGGCCTTCCATATTATTTTCCTATCTGATAATAGGGATTGCCTTGTTTTTTGTGATGAGGGCCTTAGGGGAATTGCTCTTATCCAATGCAGGGTATGCATCATTCACTGAATTCGCAACCGAATATGTCGGTCCATGGGCTGGCTTCGTGACAGGATGGACATATTGGTTTTGTTGGATCATGACCGCAATGGCCGATATCATAGCTGTGGGTGTCTATATACAATATTGGTTTGATGTCCCTCAATGGATTCCGGCACTAATATGCCTGGTCATTCTGTTAGGATTGAACCTATTGACCGTTAAGATATTTGGCGAATTGGAATTCTGGTTTGCCATCATTAAAGTAATCACGATCATCGCCTTGATCATCGTTGGAATCTTTCTTTTGATCATCGGCTTCAATACCAATACCGGAACGGTTTCCCTAACGAACCTATGGAATCATGGTGGCATGTTCCCCAATGGCATTTCCGGATTCCTATTATCTTTACAGTTAGTAGTCTTCTCATTTGTCGGTGTCGAATTGGTCGGGGTTTCCGCAGCAGAAACGGCTAACCCGAGAAAGAACATTCCATCTGCCATCAATAAAATCCCTGTCCGGATTTTACTTTTCTATGTTGGTGCCATATTCGTCATTCTCTGCGTCAACCCATGGACACAACTTGATGCCACAAGCAGCCCATTTGTAGAGGTTTTTGCTTTAATCGGCATTCCAGTCGCTGCAGGGATCATCAACTTCGTCGTTTTGACATCCGCTGCTTCAGCATGCAACAGCGGTTTATTTTCAACAAGCCGAATACTCTATACGTTAAGCAGGAATGGCGAAGCCCCTGCTAAACTGGAAAAATTAAATAAACAGGCTGTTCCGAGCAATGCCTTATTAACATCTACAATCGTTGTATCAATAGGGGCATTATTAAGCAAGCTGATACCGGAACAGGCATTTACCGTCGTGACGACCATCAGTGCCATCTGTTTCATTTGGGTATGGAGCATTATCTTGATCTCCCATATCAAGTATTCGAAAACAAGGCCTGACCTAAGAGCCGAATCTACTTTCAAGGCTCCATTTACACCCTTTGTCAATTACGCCATTTTAGGATTATTCCTGTTCATCCTTATTGTTATGCTATTCGCTGAAGCTACACGACTATCACTGCTCTTGACCCCAATCTGGTTCATACTCTTGGTAATACTCTATAATTATCGAAAAAAAAGATAGCTAATGGAAATAAAGCCTTGAACTCAATATGAATTCAAGGCTTTATCCGTCATATGAAACACGTCAGGGTTCGGCTGTCTGCGCGTTGTTGCTAAAATATATCAGGTAACTGCATTAAATTTTATATCAAAATAGTGTAAGCTAATATATATTATCCTTCTTAAAAGAAGGTCAATCCTTCATGTATGAATTTTTCATCCCGGTTTGGTCCACCCATCCATCAGTGGCATTGAAGAATAAACCCCCATTGGTGGACGTTTCACTATATTTAAAACGGAGGGGTTTGTTTAATGAAGATTATATATATTCTTACTCTAGTTCCTTTTATAGGCATACTAGGATTTCTACCTTTTGTTAATAGAATAGAACCATATGTATTAGGGATGCCTTTCAATATGTTCTGGATGGCTATGTGGGTGGTCCTTACCTCTGCCATACTGGGCATCATGTATAAACTGGATCCCAGGAATCGGGAAGGTGACCAGGAATGAATATTGCTCTCTTAATCATTTTAGCATTTTTACTCCTATCGATATTTTTAGGCATACGCTCTTCAAAAGGGAAAGATATGGACTTGGAACAATGGACGGTGGGCGGACGTGGTTTTGGTGCGATTTTCGTCTTTCTGCTGATGGCCGGGGAAATCTATACGACCTTCTCCTTCCTTGGCGGCAGCGGCTGGGCTTATGGCAAGGGCGCACCCGCTCTATATGTTCTAATTTACATTACTTTGTCTTACGTATTATCCTATTGGCTCCTACCGGAAATATGGAGATATGCCAAAGAAAATAAACTGATGTCTCAATCCGATTTCTTTGTAAGCAAATATAAGAGTCCCAGTTTAGGAATTTTGGCTGCGCTTGTCGGTGTGGTGTCCATGATTCCAGTAATCGTCGTGCAGCTGAAAGGATTGGGGATCATTGTCTCAGAAGCATCTTATGGTGCCATCTCAATGTCTGAGGCAGTTTGGATGGGGGCAATCAGCCTTACCATTTATGTGATGATCTCAGGTATACACGGTTCAGTTTGGACAGCGGTCATTAAAGATATCATGATGGTCGCCATAATAGGATTCTTAGGGATTTATCTGCCGATTCATTACTTTGGCGGATTTCAGCCGATGTTTGAAGCGATTGATGCGGTCAAGCCTGGTTTTCTAAAGTTCCCTGATCAGGGTCTTAGCGTATCATGGTTTATCTCCACGGTAATATTGCTCGTATTCGGTTTCTATATGTGGCCCCAAGTTTTCAGTGCTGTTTATTCAGCACGCAGCGGCAAGGTATTTCGAAAAAATGCCATCATCAGCCCTTTATATACACTCATGCTGTTATTCGTCTTTTTCGTTGGGTTTACAGCTATATTGAAAGTGCCCGGACTCGTTGGGGCAGATGCAGACCTCTCATTGCTGCGCCTTTCGATCGAGACCTTTGATCCATGGTTTATAGGTATAATCGGCGGAGCTGGATTGTTGACCGCATTGGTGCCGGGATCCATGCTTTTGATGAGCGTCGCTACACTGCTAGCGAAAAACGTCTATAAGGAATTTGCACCTGCAGTATCCGATCGCCACGTTGTACGATTGGCAAAGTTCCTTGTTCCAGTCATCGCCCTTATAGCCGTCTACTTCACCTTAAACGGCGGCGAAACGATGTCAGCATTAATTCTTATGGGATACAGTCTCATCACACAGCTTTTCCCATCCCTTCTCTTTAGTCTGAAAAGGAATAATCCGATCAATAAATTTGGCGCAATCGCCGGCATCATCACAGGATTGGCCATCGTAATCTGCATTACACTCAGTCATTCGACAATAGGGACCTTGTTTCCATCCTTGCCGCAAGCAGCGAAGGATTTGAATGTGGGAATCATCGCATTGGCAGTCAATTTCATTGTGATGATCACAGTAAGTCTTGCTTTCAGAAAGCACGCGGTTCAGTTGGAACCTAAAACCGTTAACGATATATGAAGCACTCTCTGATGCTGGTTATTTTGGATAAAGAAACATTAGAAGAACATCAGAAGGCTCAGTCAAAAGACTGAGCCTTCCTAATTATCGACATCCAAAGTCATTCTGTCCTATTTCTAAAGAGTGTCTATAGAAAGTTAATACAAAAAACAATGTCTCATAATAAACTACTAATCTTTTTTGTTTATAATCAAATCCCCTATTTTAACTAATAAGTACAACGAAAAAATAATCATCAAGGTTCTGGCTACTACTAGACCATCAGTAGCTAATGCATACCCTTTAGGTAGTAATAATTTAGGATTTAAGCAAAAAGTAATCGATATTACGAAAGCTATTAAAACCAGGATAAAACCGAACTGAGATCTATTTGACATTAACATTCCGCCTTATATTATACATTTTACAAATAATAGCATCGATTTTGGGAATAATCTACATTTATTATCATTGGTGAGGTCTCAGTTGCAAAAAAAAAAACCAAAATAAATAGCCACCCTAATAAAGAATGACTATCTATTATGAAATATGAGCTTTCGCAGTTAACAGATAAAATACATCCCGTTTAAACTCATTTCCTTTTTACCCCGTACCTTCAGTAATCCACTAAAGCCTTCCTGCAATCATTCAATGCTTTGACCATTTCCTTATATTCCTGCAACTCTTGTTCCAGTTTTTGTTTTCTATTTACAATCATCCTCGTAACCTCTTTTGGGCTGGGCCCTCCTTGAATGCTTCTAATCTCCACAAAATATTCGGGAGAGATTATTTTTTTCCATTCATCTTCTGCTAAGTTCACTGAAACGAATTCATTAATAATCTTGTTGATTTCTTGTGTGTCCCAATCATACAGCTCTTTGCCTTCACTAATTGACCGTTTTGCAATATGACTGGCTATGGTATGGCCTTTTCTAAATGATATGTCGTAATCTCTTGATAGGGTATCCGCTAATTCAGTAACCGTTATACTGGATTTTGCGGCCATTTTCTTTGTATGTTCTTCATTTACTTTCAAAGTCGATATGACGGCATACATTATTTTCATGACACGCCCTGCATTCGAAAAAGCCCGATATAAATGCGGCTGTAAATCATCTTCCGTATCGACGATATCACCAAATGGTGTATTGTGGATCATATTCATTGCAGCAAGTGCATCACCATAAGAACTGCTTGCAATCGAACGGGAATGTTCAATTGAGACTGGATTTCTTTTTTGCGGCATGATGCTGCTCACTTGAACATAAGGATCCGCCACATGAAATGTACCAAACTCCCTTGTCACATGCTGCAGGAAATCCTGAATCCATCTTCCAGTATTGACCATGCACGTCATGATGGCAGTTGCGGTTTCCAATAAATAATCTGCCCCGCCTATCGAGTCATAGGAATTCTCAATCACCGAATCAAATCCAAGCAGTTCAGCAGTACGGTTCCGACTGATCGGAAAACCGGTAGTCGTTAACGCTGCCGCACCCAAAGGGGATTGGTTAACCGTTTCATAGGCTGCCCATAACCGGCCAATATCCCTTTGAAGCACATCATAAATGGCTAAAAAGTAATGTCCTATCGTAGTCGGCTGAGCCGGTTGGGTATGCGTGTAACCTGTAATATACGTTTCTGTATGTTTTTCAGCCTGCACCAAGAATGCCTCACTCAAATGGTTTGCATAGCCAATCAATTGGAGCAGATGACCTCTCAAAACAAGCCGGTACATTGCAACTCCCATATCATTACGACTGCGGCCGATATGAATCTTTCCTGCAAGTTCATGACCGATTTCCTCACCGACCTTTGCCTCCATCATGAAAAATAAGTCTTCGAATTGGGGCTGATAGGTCAACTGCGTGAGATCTGTTTGGGCCACTTTCCGAATCCCATCAAGCATGGTTTTCGCCTCTTCATCTTTAATGATCTTTTGTTCTGAAAGCATGATTACATGTGCCCGATGAATATCGAACATAGCATGAAATAAGTAATCTCTTTGATCATTAAAAACAGGCATCAGAAGCTCTTCTGCATATGTTTTTCCAGGAAAGGTACTACCTTCATTTTTGATAAATTCTTCAAGCCTGCTCATCTTTGAACCTCCAATTTATAAAGCTTTTTCCGCTTTGATTCCAAAAAACTTGTTCGAAATAAAGAGAACGATTACAATCAGCGTGATTTGAATCATCCCATAGGCAGCTGCCTGCCCCATATTGAACATCCGAAGCTGATTCATGATTTCAATGGATATGGGCCTGTTTGAAATCGTGTACAACAGGACCGAAGTCGGGAATTCCCCCACAGATTCGATAAATGCCAATAATGTCCCTGATAAAACACCAGGCATAATAATCGGAGATATGACCTTTCTGAAGGTATAAAACCACTTTGCCCCCAAGTTTCTGGCTGCTTCTTCAATCGAATCATCCAGCTGCTCCAGAACGGCGTTAGTCGAACGGACAACGAGTGGAATATGTCTGATGAAATAGGCAAGTGGCAATATCCAAAATGTTCCTACTAATATTTGACCGAAAGAAAAAACGCTAGGTTCATTGAATGCGAATATCAAGTTCATCCCTATTACCGTTGCAGGCAACGCCCAAGGAATCATGACTAGAATATCAACAAAGCTTTTCCCGACGAATTTCCGTTTGACAAGTACATAGGATGCTATGACGCCAAACACCAGATTCGCCAACGTTGCAATAACCGCCATCAGTAAGCTATTTCGTAACGGTTTGAAGATATTAGGGTCTTCAAACAAAAGCCGGAAATTTTCCATATTAAATACTGTTGGATACGTTTGAAATGTCCAGGTTCCATCCGGCACAAGTGAAAGCAATAGAATCGTAAAGTGCGGTAAAAGCAGAATGATTACTCCGATGATACCCGTTACGACCATCACCCATTTCATAAATGGGTTCTTCACTTCACTCCTGTGTGCCCCAATTCCTTTCGAAGCCATGCGATAATCTTTCCTATTCTGGTACCAACGCATGAATAATAGAAATGATATCGAAACGATGGATAGTATGACGGATTGAGTAGCGGCAATTTCCATATCACCATTGATTTTTGAAAAATAAATTTGCAGGCTCAACACCCTGTATCCGCCAGCTAATAAAAACGGGGCACTGAAAGAAGCCATTGATATCATGAAAACAAGTAAAGAAGCGGCAACGATGGCAGGTGTCAATAATGGAAATGTCACCTTCCAAAAAACCTTGAATTTATTTGCACCTAAGTTATAAGCAGCTTCTTCAAGGGACGGATCTATTTTATTGATTGCAGCGGATACGGTCATATAAAAATAAACATACATCGTATAGGCATGCACGATAAGGATTCCCGATACCCCGCCAATTTTAAATGGAACTTTATCGAGACCAAACAGATCCTTGATGGCATTTGGAATTAATCCCGATTCTCCATATAAAAACATAAAGGCCATGACCCCTACCAATGATGGAAGGACAATCGGCAAAATCGCTGCTGATGAAAAGAAGCTTCTGCCGGGAAAATCGTAACGGTTAAAAATGAATGCGAGCGGAATGCCGATCAAGGCACTCACCAATACACTCAATAAGGATATATAAACAGAATTCCATAGAGCCTCTAAGTTCGTTTTCGATTCCTGTACGAAGAAGTCCTGATAATTTCCAAGGGATATCGTTCCGTCTTTTTGAAGACTTTCTATAAAGGTCCTCAACGATGGGTAGAGCACATAAGCTACGAGCACCAATACAACTGGTATAAGAAGCCAAACCGTCAATCTCGTATCTCGATTTTTAATCATGGAGCATCACCGCTTATGACAGGGATAAGACGCAGCTGTTTCTCAGGAAGCTTGACATACACTTCCTTCCCTTGATAAAAGTATCCAAAATCATGAGTGTTAAATACGTCGACCCTTAGTAACAAGTCTTGAACATCCACTATGACATTCACAACAGATCCAAAGAATTGGACGGAATTTATTTTACCTTTATAGATATTCATTCCTTCTTCTGTCACATCTAGAATTCTGATTGCTTCAGGACGAATGGAAACAGCCAGGTCATCATCAGTCTGTAAGATTGAAATTCCTTCCCCAGCTTGATTTTCTACATTCAATTTAATCGGTTGTTCACTATTTTTAAGGGCAACCACTATATTATCTTGTTGAACTTTTTCGACTTGAACGGGCAATAGATTAATCTCACCTATAAAACTCGCCACAAAATCATTGGCCGGCCGATTATAAATTTCTGCCGGCGTCCCGACCTGGTGACAGACACCATAATTGAACACAGCGATTCGATCACTCATGGATAATGCCTCAGCCTGATCATGTGTGACATAAATGGTGGTAATCTTATAATCACGCTGCAGTCTTAAGATTTCCACTCTCATTTCATCACGAAGCTTGGCATCCAGATTACTTAATGGTTCATCCAGCAGTAATATTTCCGGTTCAATGACCAGTGCTCTCGCAAGGGCCACCCGCTGTTGCTGTCCTCCGCTTAACTGGCTCACTTGACGATTCGAGTAGCTCTCCAATCTGACCTTTTGGAGGGCATCCAGCACTCTCTTCTTTAAGTCAGCGGAAGAAACTTTTCTCACACGCAAGCCAAACGCTACATTTTCAAAAACAGTCATGTGGGGAAAGAGGGCATAGTTTTGAAAAACCATGCCTGTATTTCTTTTCTCCGGAGGTACACGCGTCATATCTTTGCCGCCAAATCGGACGACACCTTTTGTTGGATAATAAAAACCGGCAATCATCCTAAGCGTCGTCGTTTTACCGCAGCCACTTGGACCAAGAAAGGTAAAAAACTCACCTTCTTGGATTTCCAGATTTAAATGGTCAACAGCTATCGTTTTCCCGAAGGCTTTTTGGACATTCTCTATTTTTATTGACGCCATCCCAACGACACTTCCTTATTCTTTAATTTCTTTATCTCCACTTTTAATATTTTCGTCCCAATATTTCATCCACTCGTCACCTTTCTCCTGGAATGCATTCCAATCAATATCCATCGTTTTAATTTCTGTTTCCGTGATCCATTTAGGTAAATCCTTCACATCACTTCTGGTCGGAATCCTGTAAAATTCTTCTGCCAAAGTTTTTGCTGCTTCTGGTGAATTCACAAACTCATAAAAGGCTTCAGCCGCTTTTGGATGCTTGGCACCTTCAACGATAGCGATACCTTCTGTCAATACTGGCGTTCCGCTTTCTGGAATGACGAACTCAAACGGATAATTTTTATTTTCTTTCAGCATGACAACATCAGGCATCGCCCAAACAGAAAGTGAGCCCTCTCCTTTTGCTACCTTGTTATACATCATTTCAGGGTTCGCTGAATATTCCTTTGTGTTTTGGTCGAGCTTCTTTAACCAGTCATACCCTTCTTTTGGATCATTTGTATCCTTATACGTACGATAGATCATCGCAGAAAAAATTGTCCTCATCGTTCCGGAGGCTAACGGATAGCGGATGATGATTTCGTCTTTCCACTTCGGATCAAGCAGCTCATCCCAATCTTTCGGAACCTCGTCTTTTGATAGTTCTTTGCTGTTATACATGATGACTTCCGGTGTCTGGCTCGTTCCCGTCCAATACCATTCCGGATCGTGGAATCCTTCATCGAGACTATCGGAATAGCTAGGCTTATAAGCAGCCAGCAGCCCATCATCCTTAGCTTGATTGAAGTTCGTGGAAGGTGCACCCCACCAAACGTCTGCCTGCGGATTACTTTTCTCTGATCGAACACGGTCAAGGATTTCCTGGGACCCCATATCAAGCCACTCAACATCAATACCATACTTATCTTCGAACTGCTTTTCGAACTTTGATAAAATATCTTTGCCATGCGGTGAATAAACAACGATTTTATCTTCCAGCTCACCCTTTTCTCCCTTGGCACCGCCAGCATCCGAATTCGTTTTCGTATCTGGACCGTTACATCCCGAAATCAATAGTGCTGCCGATAAGGTCAGAACTGAAACAAGCGACTTTTTCCCATTTTTCATTAATAATCCCCCTCATCACGAAAATTCAAAATGCCATCATGTTCCCTTAAGAATAGGGAAACCGCTCCTAGTACTCCTGCGTTTTCTCCCAGTTGTGAAGTTTTCAATTCTACTAAACTTGGAAGATATCGATCAACGATCTCCCGAATTCTAGGTAAAATGTATTCAGATGAATTTAATACACCACCTCCTAAAATAATCACTTCTGGATTTAGCAAACTAGCCGCATTGACAATTCCGCAGGCTAAATGTTCGATGGCTTCATTTATGACGGTCATAGCTGTCGCGTCTCCTTTTTTTGCTGACAAAAAAGCATCCTCCCCCGATAGTTCGGAAGATTTGGCCCGTTCGAATAAAAAATGATGAGGATCCTTGAGGACCTCCCTTGTAAAATGACCGCCAATCGACTTTCCTCCTGCGACACTTTCCAAATAGCCGTATCTATGGAAAATCGGCTTGAACTCTCGCTTCATATCCTCTTTATCCGTTACCATATATCCCATTTCCCCAGCTGCACTGGAAGCCCCTCTGTATAACTGGTTATTCAAGATAATGCCGCTTCCTATCCCCGTGCCAACCGCAATGAACAGCAAATTACGCTTATTTTGTGCATTGCCCAGCCACTGTTCCCCTAGTGCTGCCGCGTTTACATCATTGTCCAGAAAAATGGGGAAATCAAAATACCGCTTCGCTTCGGCTATAAACGGATATTGTACCCAATCTAAACTCGGTGCCTCTATTACTAATCCGCTTGCTGTTTGCGTTATACCAGGGATCCCGACTCCCATCCCTAATATCCTGCCTTTCGCAATCTGATTCTTTGCAATTAACCGTTCCGTTTCAATCGCCATTTGTTTAAGAAGCCCTGATTGTAAATAGGTGTTTGTTGAAAAACTAGTATCGGCAAGGATGTTGCCACTTAAATCACTTAAAACGATTTTCACCTTCGTCCCGCCTATATCAACCCCAATGATATAGGCAGCCTTTTCATTAAAAAAGAGCTGGATTGGCCTCCTCCCACCTTGAGAAGAGGATTCTCCTATTCCTTTCTCAAATACCCATTTCTCCTGTATAAGTTCATCCACAGCCAGAGAAACAGTTGGTTTACTTAGCTGAAGTTTAACGGCGATTTCAGCTCTTGAAATGGGTGAACATTCTTGGATGCATTGAATGATTCTTTTTTTATTGACATATTTTTGATGACTGGGTGTTCTTTTAAAACTCATCACATCACGGCCTTACATCATTTAGTTAGTAAATCTTCCTAATTAAGTAAAAATATAACTTAAAAGAATTCTTCACACAAGTTTTTTCAGAACATTTTAAATATTAGATCTTTAATAGTTACTTCGTATCATTTACATTTATAACCAATAATGCTATTTATTAGATAAGATTTTCCACCTGGTTAGTTAGAAAATATTACTAACCTACATTATTTTCTTCACAAAAGCTTAGGTGTTTCATTAAAGTTGAAGGAGGTTAAAAGAATAATGAAAAATGCTTTGGTATCGTTGCTTTCCCTTTTGCTAGTTCTTGCATTCTTGCCGCTTGGTGGTAGCGCTGCAAATCCTGATGAAACCAACGTTGAATTATGGAATGCGGTCAAGCCGCTCGAGACGACTGTGACATTCTTGAACAGCGGTGCCCATCCAGATGATGAACGCAGTGACTTTCTCGCTTATCTATCCAGAGGGTTAGGGGTGAAGACATCCAGCCTGATTGCAAACCGTGGTGAAGGAGGACAAAATGAAATTGGGGATGAACTGGACAATGCTCTTGGAATCATCCGTTCGAGGGAAATGATAGAAGCTGCAAAAATCACCGGGGTTAAGGCCTATCATCTAAGTGAAACTACCTCAGATCCCATTTATGATTTTGGCTTCTCTAAAACACCAGAGGAAACATTAGAAAAATGGGGCGAAGAACTCACTTATGAACGGCTTATCCGCTTTATTCGGACGTATCAGCCGGATATATTGATGCCATCCTTTCAAAATGATGATACCCAGCATGGACATCATCGAACAATGACAATCTTAAGTGAACGCGCCTTTAAGGATGCCGCCGACCCAACTGTGTTTCCACAACAATTGAAACAAGGTCTATCGGTATGGCAAGTGAAAAAGTTATATTTGCCCGTTTCCTCGGCAGATCAATCAACCACTTCGATTGAAATCGGTAAATATGACCCAATATACAATATGACTTACCCACAGCTTGGAGAACAATCCCGCTATCTGCATAAAAGCCAAGGCATGGGTTCTGATATCCCTGCAGCACCTCGCCAGATCCATCTAGATTTGAAGCAAAGCGCGGTTGATACAAAAAGCCAGTCGAACCTCTTTGCGGGTGTACCTTACAATTTTACTGAATGGGCTGAAAAACTCCCTCGCTCCGCTTCAAAATTAAAAGGCGAAGTTAAATACCTGCAACGGAATTTGGACGCTGTTATTGCGGCTTATCCAAATGAAAAGCTTGTTTTTTCAACATCCCAAACAGCTCTCTCCAATGTTCGTTCAATTACTGCGCAAGTCAAAAAGGCAAAGCTAAGCCCTGCCATTAAGAACGACTTGCTTCATAAGCTCTCATTAAAAGAAGATCAATTGCAAAACGTTAGTTATGTCTCCTCAGGACTCGAAGTTCAGGCTAAAGCAGCTTCAAAGATCCTTACGAAAGGTCAAAATACGTACGTAACCGTAACCGTTAAGAATAACGGGAAACAAACATTGAAAAAAGTCGCTGCCGCATTGAACGTGCCTAATGGATGGAAGACCAAAACAAAATCTAAAGATATTAATCTAGCACCAAATAAATCAACGACAATGACCTACCTGGTAGAAGTCCCTGAAGATGCAGCCTATTACCATGCCTATGATGAGTCAACCATTACAGCCAGCATTTCTTATAAATACGGCAGCACAAAAACCGCCATCAAGGAAGAATTGGACGGAACGATCGCTGTCCTTCCCGACGTTGGCCTTACCCTATCTCCTGAAGATATCGTCGTAAATACAGCAGATGTAAAAGAGGAAATACCAGTGAGCGTAACCTTGAAAAACTATACAGAAGGAAAAGCATCAGCAAAGGTAGCTTTAAAAGTCCCTGAAAATTGGGGAGTCCAACCCAAAAATGCAAATGTATCATTTAATGAAAAGTCAGAAGAAAAACAAGTGAAGTTCACCCTCAGACCACCGAAGGCAATTCAAAATGGTGAATATCAGGTTAAGGCAGTTGCTACTGTCAATGGAAAAACCTTTGATTCGACCATTCAGGAAATTTCCTATGACCATATCGGAACATTCTATTACCAATACCCAGCAGCTATCAACACCGTTGCATTTGAGCTTTTGATGCCAGCTTCATTAAAAGTGGGTTACATTGAAAGCGGATTTGATAAAGTGGCAGATTACTTAAGCAATGCAGGTCTTAACGTTACGAAGTTAACTGCAGCTGATTTAACTGAAGGTGATTTAAGCCAATATGACACGATCGTTACAGGCATACGTGCCTATCTATCCAGGGAAGATTTAAAGGCAAATAACGCGCGCTTACTTGAATATGTGGAAAACGGCGGTCATCTCGTCGTTCAATATCACAAACCAGGTGATGGATGGGATGCCTTGACGACCGCTCCATACCCGCTTACCCTCGGGAATCCATCCATTCGCTGGAGGGTTACCGATGAAAAAGCCACAGTAAACGTATTGAAACCAGAATCAGCGCTTTTCAACTATCCAAATAAAATAACAAGTGACGACTGGAACAATTGGGTTCAAGAAAGAGGATTGTACTTCCCAATGAAATGGGACGATCGATTTGAAACGTTCATTTCCATGGCTGATCCAAATGAAGAACCATTTGATGGCGGAATCCTTATGGCTAAATACGGTAATGGCACCTACCTCTATACCAACCTTGTACTATACAGGCAAATTCAAGGCCAGGTTCCAGGCGGATATCGGATCATGACGAACTTGATTAGTTACGGTGCCAAGTAAATAGAGAAGAAACCTATGCATCTGTCGAATGCATAGGTTTCTTTTTTTGATGTTTGCCCGATCGAAGCAAATATAAATAAAAACATCGCCTGACTGATAGGTTTCTACCCAACAACAAAAAAAGTTATGCACAAAGATAAGGGAAAGTCTATGCGTTTGGGCTTCCCCTCATTTCCCGCATTCCTTTGTCCACACTTTATGCACAACTTCATTCATGATTTACCATGATTTCTTACAGGCATCCACTTAAAGCACTTTGCTCAAGAATGCTTTGGTTCTTTCGTGCTGAGGGTTACCAAATAATGCATTCGGCTCATTTTCTTCGACGATATACCCTCCATCCATGAATATGACCCGGTCCCCGACTTCCCTGGCAAAGCCCATTTCATGCGTAACAACGACCATTGTCATGCCTTCTTTAGCAAGTTGTTTCATAACCTCCAAAACATCCCCGACCATTTCAGGGTCAAGGGCCGAAGTCGGTTCATCGAATAGCATGATTTTTGGATTCATCGCTAATGCCCTTGCGATGGCGACCCGTTGTTTTTGTCCGCCGGAAAGTTCCCCTGGATAGCTATTTGCTTTTTCCTTAAGACCAACCTTATCCAATAACTCAAGCGCTAATCTTCCTGCTTCCGCTTTTTCGGTGGCACGAATTTTAATAGGGCCCAATGTTATGTTTTCCATAACGGTTTTATGAGGAAATAGATTGAAATGTTGAAAAACCATTCCAACTTCTTGCCGGACTTTGTTTATATTGATTTTCCTTGTAGGATCGGTTATATCATGTCCGTTAATGACCACCTCACCGCCCGTAACTTCCTCAAGGAGATTCAGGCAACGCAGAAATGTACTCTTTCCAGATCCAGAAGGGCCTATTACGCAAATTACTTCCTTTTCCTGCACTTCTGCATTTATATCTTTTAAAACCTCGACAGTCCCAAATGATTTTCTCAGGTTTTTTACAGTAATGATGCTCATCGAACTTGTACCCTCCTTTCTATGAAATTAGCAATTAGGGTTAACAAATAGATGATGATAAAGTAAATCACACCAACAGCCAGCCAAATCTTGAATGCTTCAAAGGTTGCCGAAGCCTGAATCTGGCCTTGCTGGGTTAAATCCGCTATACCAATGACGGATAATAGAGAAGTGTCTTTCAAGCTGATGATCGATTGGTTCGTAATGGTAGGGAGCATCCTTCTAAAAGCTTGCGGCAGCACGACATATCTCATCGTTTGAGTACCAGTGAACCCGATGGACCTTGCCGCTTCCGTTTGTCCTTTATCGATGGATTGTATCCCTGCCCTTATTATTTCAGCAAAATATGCCCCTGCATTGATTGCAACGGTAATTATTCCAGCGGTTGTACTGTTCAAAGAAATCAAATTCAGTGAATTCACACCAAAATATATAAAAAACAACTGCACGATGAACGGTGTCCCCCGTATCGCATCCACATAAACCTTTGCAATCCAATTCAAGATCTTGATGGGGGCAAGTCGCAGCAAAGCCACCACTAAACCAATCAAAAAACCTAGGATAATGGCAATCACAAAGATATAAAGTGTCACCTGAAGTCCTTTTAATAAAATAGGCAATGCCGCAACAATTATATCCATCCCTTTCACCCCTTTGAAAAAGAAAGCGCGCTTTAAGCGCGCCTATTAAGCTTTAATCTATTAATCATTCACCAAGATACGTTTTAATTATTTCATCATACGTGCCGTCTTTTTTCAGATTGGCAAGACCATCATTTATTTTCTTCAATAAATCTTCGTTTTGCCCTTTCAATACAGCAATTCCATACTGGTCACCATTCAAGCGGTCACCTACGATTTTCAACCCAAGATCTTTTTGGGCGATTGCATAGGAGATAACAGGATAATCTTCTATAAGAGCATCGGCGTTGCCGTTTGCCACTTCCTGGAACATCGCTGGACTATCATTGAATTGAACAACTTTAATTCCTAGTTTCGTAGCATTATCCTGTGCATATTTAGCACCTGTTGTCCCTTTTTTCACTGCTATGGTTTTTCCTTTAAGATCTTTAACAGTTTTAGTACTTGTATTATCTTTTTTAACAACTATCGTTAATCCTGCATCAAAATAAGGTGTTGAGAAGTCTACTACCTTTTTTCTTTCCTCTGTAATGCTCATTCCCGCAATGGCCACATCAAGCTGATTGGCTTGCATCGCTGGGATGATTCCGCCGAAATCCATCGGAGACAATTTGATTTTAAAATCCTGGTCTTTCGCTATTGCATTGATCAATTCAATATCAATACCTTTATAGTCGTTCCCCTCTTTAAACTCAAAAGGAGGATAAGTCGTATCCACACCAACTTTATATACCTTTTCAGGTTTCTTTTCTTCACCTGCATTTTTTTCATCATTGGTGCCACAAGCCGAGATAAAGATAGTTAGAATCAAAAACATACTAAGTAAACCAAGTTTCTTCATTCAAATCACTCCAATTCTTAGATTATACGTGATAATAAATAATTCTCCCTATAATATAGCATAAGAACAAAGTATTATAATATGAATTTTTAGAATAAATATTATTTTCTTCAAATAATGTTTATGGATGTTTTCCTATTATTGTTCACGTGATGGAAAATATCAAAAGGGTATGGAATCTTCTCTATAAAAATAGCCGGTCATGCTACCAGTACCTGTAAAACAAGACCATTAGAGGGCGGTTTTCACCAGGTTGATCTTAGTCATCCCCAATAGGAGATATCCCTTTATATGCACTAAATTTAAGCCCATTATTATGCAACTTACTACCCCCGTTAGTTGCATAAGAAAAACCCTGAATCAATTAAATTTTGAACGCTCATAAACTATAGTAATTGTTTTTTCCTCCTCTACTTACTAACCAATCCCCCTAGTCCTCCATGCAGTGTTTTATCTTCGCTTGTTATATGAAATCTACATCCCAAGAAGACTTCAAAGACGTTCTACAAGTAGGACTCGGACAGTTAAATTAATAACGGGATCATGTCCCGCGCACCCGTACGTCCTACCCTGGCAACTGATATAATAAATTCTATAAAAAAAAGGTCGACCAGTAATTTTTACTGGTCGGCCTTATAATACGGCAACTGTTCAATTTGTGATCGATTAAGTTCTCATCTATTAATCATTGTTTTGTTCTAAAGCAGCAATATTGCGATAGGTGCAGTAATAATTAACGTGATGAGCGTCCGTTCAAACCAGATTACAACCAACTTCGTAATGCTGATTGGGATTTCGGTTGATAAGATACAAGGTATCGTCGCTGAAAAGAACAATATGGATGATACAGATACCACGGCAATAATGAACTTAGTTACGAGAGGTGCTTTAACTACCAGAAGCGCCGGCAGGAACATTTCTGCAATTCCTATAGCTGAAGCTTTTGCAGCCAAAAATGGTTCAGGTATTTGTAATGCCCAGGTAAATGGGTAAAAAAGATAGGCAAGTACATTAAATAGTGGAGTATACTCTGCTAATACAAGGCTGATGAGACCAACGGATAAAATGGACGGTAGAATGCTCATTGTCATAAGAAAACCGTCCTTTAAGTTATCCCATAAATTCCTGCCAAGACTTACGGAATTGTTTGCTCCCACCATCGCACTGTTCCAGGCATTTCGGAAAAGTCCTTCTTTGATAACTTCTTCTGGATCCGCATTATCCGAATAATAATCGTCGCTCATTTTATTTAATGGCCAAATGCGTACGGTAATAGCAGTGACAAGATACGTTATCCCTAAAGAAACCCAAAAGAAAAGGGACCATATGTCCATAAGCCCGAGAGTCTTTGCTACAACGATCATGAACGTTGCTGAAACGGTTGAAAAACCTGTTGCAATAATAGCAGCTTCTTTAAGGGTGTATTTTCCTTCTTTATATAGTCGATTCGTAATAAGCATACCAATAGAGTAGCTACCTGCTAAATCAGCAACCATATCAACCGCTGAACGACCTGGCGTTTTAAATATCGGCCTCATGATTGGCTGCATCAGTACACCCAAAAATTCGAGAAGCCCGTATCCAATGAGAAGCGCCAAAAATATAGCACCAAAAGGAACGACCAGTCCAACAGGTATGACAAGTTTTTCGAAAAGGAAAGGACCCATACTTGGGGCCATTAACCATTCAGGTCCAATCTTGAAATATATTAAGATCGCAACAACAGCGCCTATTACTTTTAAGAAAGAAAAAACTATTGATACCTTATCTTTATTCCAGTTTTTTGAAATGAACGGATAAACAGCTCCCAATAGAATGACAAGGAGCGCATAAATAGGAACAGCTGACGGTAAGTTTACTTTTATCCAAGTTACTATATGATCGATTGGTATGCTTGAAACATCATTTATGGTAATAGGAATAAAAAACATAAAACTTCCTATTAAACTATATATAATAAACTTCAGTATATTCGTAGTTGATTGAATTTGCGGCTTCTCTTGTTTCGTATTTGCCGCCACATTTGGTGATCCCATAATTATTCCCCCTATTATATAATTGCATGCTGGGTCCAGTTACAAAAATGATCATTGTCAGCAAATTCGCGCGTGGTGCATCGGTATGCGTTTTAAAAATGACCACGAGTTTCCCAGATTGGACAAGTAAAGCTTCCCCCTCTTCCAGCTCTTTTAATGATTGAACAATTTAATCAAAACACTCCCAGTTATGTGCCGTTTTTCCAATCCCGCCGTATTCCGCCACCTGGATGCTCAACTATTTCATGGTCTAAATTTTTCATTAACATGCGAAACACTGCCTCTTGTTTCCAGTCTTTTATATGCAATTCTGTTCCTTCATAACATTATTATTTTTTTGTATCCGCTTTCATTTTGGTGGACCTCCTTGTTATTTAACATTCATTGTATACTGAAAATTCTAATAATATTTTTATTGTTTAATGTTTATTTTATAATTTATTTACATTAATTCATCTACTATTGTTCATTTTATAATCTATATTAAATTAGAGTGAAATTTTATAGCAGAATCTGTGGTTTTGTGCAAAAAACTTAAACTGATTGTGTAGTCTATTAAACTTGGGCATACTGATACTACTAGTCTACATAGGGTTGAATTACTTTGATAAAACTCAATAGAATTCTCAACGTTCCTGCCCCTTTTTTCATAAAAGAGCTGAACTTCACAGGTCTTTAGAGAACTAAACTCTCTTTTATATGCTACTTGTTCCCACTTGGGTAAAAATAGTTTTTACACTTACGTTTAATTCATTGTTAAATTGGGGAAATATAAATTTAATCAATGACTTGAAAACTAGGATGGGTATGATGAGAATTACGGTAAAAAAAATAATATATTACCTGATTAAATTAAGAGGTAGAATCTTTATACCATTTGCCATTTTATACATATTAGTTGCTGCGTATGTTGCCTTTTCTATAGAGCCACAGACGTTCGAATCATATTTAACCTCAGTTTACTGGGTTCTTACAACGCTTGCTACGGTTGGTTTTGGGGACTATGCACCGGTCACCAATCTTGGAAAAGCATTTACCATTGGTCTTTACATCTCAGGTATTGGGCTTGTTAGTCTTTTTATTGGAAAAATCATTAAATCTGTATATCTTATCGAAAAACGTAAAGTTGGTGGAAAAATGAAATATACAGGTAAAAATCATATCGTTCTGATTGGATGGAGTGATAAATCAAAAGCAGCACTCCAAGAAATTTTCAAGTCTGATGAAACCATTGATATTGTAATCATTGATAACTTGGAAAAAGCTCCTATGATGGAGGAGCGTCTGTTTTATGTTCGCGGGGATGCTACCGATGAAGAAACATTACTCCGTGCAAACCTGCCTAGAGCAAAAGGGGTTATCATTTTTGCTGACCAAATTACCCAAGATAATTATGCTACAAAAGATCCGTTGCTTGTCGATGGAAAGACATTATTAGTTGCCACCGCCATAACGGCCATTGAAGAAAAAACGAATACGTCCATTCATGTCACCGCCGAGGTGATCAATCAAAAGCATATTCGTTTATTCGAGCGTGTTAAGGTGGATGAGTTTATTCCTACACAAGAAATGATTTCCCACGCAGCAGTACGATCATTATTTTCCCATGGGGTCATCCACATGTATTCTGAACTTATGAGCACAAAGTATGAAGAAACTATGTATGAGATTCCTAAACAAGATGAATGGCTAACCTATCGTGATGCATTTATAGAACTTCTTAACAAAGGAGCCACACTGGTAGCAGATCGTGGTGATCTTAACATAAACCAAAAATTAGATGAACGAATTCCTGAAGATGCACAGCTTTTCGTTATTTGCGATAAGGAGACCATTGCCCAAATAAAACCAAATACACATTAGAAGCCGAAATCTTTAGGGGTGCTATGATAGCATCCCTTATTGATTTTTCTTATTAAACTATACTGCCCCCTTTAGTCAAAAGAAAAAGGCTGCCTTAGCAACCTTTTTTTCAAAGTAAGCATCCTTAGTTGAATAAGGCTTTAGGACAAAAAAAGAACCTTCAATCAAAGATAGATTAAAGGTTCTGTTGTTTTTAATTTCAATGTTGCTTCCATATCCAAAAATTAACTATAAACTAGCTCTTTTTTTTTGCTTAGACCAAGCGTCTCTGATGTTGAAGTTTGAATTTCGTGCAGAAGCTCTGTATTTTCCATTAGTGACTCTCCATAAGAAGGAATCATTTCTTTAATTTTCGGTTCCCACTCTTTCATACGTTGCGGGAAGCATTTATTAATTACCTCAAGCATAACTTGTACAGCAGTAGAAGCACCTGGCGAAGCACCTAGCAATGCTGCAATCGAGCCATCAGATGCACTGACAACTTCCGTACCAAATTGAAGTGTACCTTTGCCGCCTTCAGCAGTATCTTTGATAACTTGTACACGTTGGCCAGCTACTACTAAATCCCAATCCTCGCTCTTGGCGTTCGGGATGAACTCTCGTAACTCTTCCATGCGCTGTTCTTTCGATAACATAACTTGCTGGATCAGGTATTTTGTCAAAGGCATCTCTTTTGCGCCTGCCGCCAACATAGTTAAAACATTATTCGGTTTTACGGAAGTTATTAAATCGAACATTGAACCTGTTTTTAGGAACTTCGGTGAGAAGCCCGCAAATGGTCCAAATAGCAATGATTTTTTATTGTCGATAAAACGTGTATCAAGATGCGGAACAGACATTGGTGGAGCACCAACTTTAGCTTTTCCGTATACTTTTCCATGATGCTGCGCAACAACTTCCGGATTATTACATACCATGAAGTATCCGCTTACTGGGAATCCGCCGATATGTTTCCCTTCAGGAATACCGGATTTTTGCAGCAAATGCAAGCTTCCGCCCCCGCCTCCGATAAAGACGAATTTAGCATTATGGCGTTCTACACTACCAGTATCGACATTACGCACTTTTAATTCCCATGAGCCATCGCTAGCCCGTTTAACATTATCAACACTATGTTTATATTTGATATCGACGTTTTTAGTCTTTAAGTGGTCAAACAACATGCGTGTTAAAGCACCAAAGTTAACGTCTGTACCGTAATCAATTTTTGTTGCCGCTATAGAATCATTTGATGGACGGTCTTGCATAATAAGTGGAATCCATTCCATCAGTTTTGCTGGGTCATCGGAATACTCCATACCTTGGAACAGAGGATTTTTTGACAGCGCTTCAAAACGTTTCTTTAAGAACGCTACATTTTTATCCCCTTGTACCATACTCATATGAGGCAATGGCATGATAAAGTCTTGCGGATTATCAATCAGCTTACAGTTTACTAGATACGACCAAAACTGCAATGAAACTTGGAACTGTTCATTAATTTTAATTGCTTTGCTAATATCTATAGATCCATCAGATTTTTCGGATGTATAGTTAAGCTCGCAAAGTGCAGAGTGTCCCGTACCCGCATTATTCCATTCGTTAGAGCTTTCTTCTCCTGCGTTTGCAAGCTTCTCAAATACTTTGATTTCCCATTCCGGTGCTAACTCTTTCAGTAATGATCCCAAAGTCGCGCTCATGACTCCGCCGCCAATTAAGATAACGTCTGTTTGTTTCTGTATGTTGCTCATTATAACCTTCCTTATCCCCTATATTTGCAAAAAAGATGTAGGCGCTCCTGCTTAGGTGTCACAAAAAGCCAGGCACGAACTAGGAACACACCTTTTCTGTCTCCTTATAACTATATCATAATCTATTATTATTATTTCATAGATTAAAATATTCTACTATTACTTTTTTTGTTAAAATATTGATTTTGTGAAGAAATTAGCTTAAACTTATCCGCCATGATAGTCGCATATAAAGATTTCTTCAGCAACTTCCCCTTATTGAAGGAAGAAACTGTTAGTGAAATAATATTGACACATCAGAAAAAGCAACGAAAATACACATTTATTGACAAAAACAGAAGTGAAATTAGAAGTTTCTGTAACCATTTCCCGAAAAAACAATGACCTTCCTGAAATTTCCAAACTCCTACCTTTTTAACTTGGATCATAAATTTCACCCAATTATTAGATATTATAACAATACCAATAATTACTGATAATTAAACCAATATAAGGTACGACCATCAATAATATTCATAATTTTAAGATTTATTGCATAGTCCTTATAATTAAAATTTCTTACTTTATTGCTATTACAAAAAAACATTATTTCTAATACATAATCATCTCCATTTAAATTATTATTTTCGCACATAGATATTTTCAGCTTTATGATCTGAACCTTTTTTTAAAATGAGCTTTGCCCGTCCTTTTGTCGGCAGTATATTTTCATGTAAATTTTTCAAATTAATTTCTTCCCAAATTTGAGTCGCTTGTTTAATGGCTTGTTCTTTAGACAAGTCAATATAACGATGAAAATAGGATTCGGAACTTTGAAATGCGGTCTTTTGAAGTAAAAGGAACCTTTCAACATACCACCGCTCTATATCGTTTACGTCTGCATCAACATAGAGTGAGAAATCAAAAAAGTCACTGACGAATACTTGATTTTCCTTGTCAACTTGAAGAACATTAACACCTTCCACTATTAAAATATCCGGATTACAGATAGTCTGCACTTCATTTGGCAAAATGTCATACTTCAAATGTGAGTAGATGGGAACTTCCACTTTATTTTTTCCTGCTTTTACATCTCCGATAAGATTTATTAATTTTTGAGTATCATAACTTTCAGGAAACCCTTTTCTTTTCATCAGTCCTTTTTCTTCTAAAAGATCATTTGGATACAAAAAACCGTCGGTAGTGACAAGACCTACGTTTCTGTGATTATCCCATCTCGATAATAAAGTCTGAAGTAACCTTGCTGTCGTACTCTTTCCTACAGCAACACTCCCTGCAATTCCAATGATATAAGGTACTTTTTTATCATTAGTTTTTAGAAATGAAGAAGTGGCTGTATTAAGCTGCTGAGATGCTTCAACATATAAATTGATTAAACGAGTTAAAGGCAAGTAAACCTCTTCTACTTCCTGAATGGATATTTCTTCATTTATTCCTTTTAAGTTATCCAATTCTTCTTCAGTTAAAGGAAGAGGGGTATGGTTTCGCAAAGATGCCCACTTTTTTCGATTGAATTCAAAATAGGGAGTATAGGAACTCATGATTTTTCGTTACCTCACTTTTTAGAGTTACTATCAGTTTAACAAGGATGATGACCATAAAAAAGATGTTCCTGATCCCTTATTTACGTAAAGACCCTGTAACTTGAGAAAGAAATTGAATGTATCGATACAGCAGGTATAAAAGGCATTCCTGCAAGATTAATCATTCTAGGTGATTAATCTTTGAATGATAACCCACCTGTCTCCAGAGCATCCCTAAGTTTAGGTAATGAAGCGGGTCCCATACCGTGGAATTTCAATATCTCTTTTTCACTATATGTTGATAGCTGTTGTAGAGAGGTTACCCCATTGTTTTCCAATGCACGTCTGGCTGGTGCCGAGAGCAATGAAAGAAATCCCGTGTCAGGTTTGCGTTCTTGCTCACATACAGGGCAGGTCGGGCAGTCGCTGGATTTATAGTAATTGTGTCCCTTTTCGCAAGTCCTCAAATTTTTCTTTGAAGTTGTCATTGTCAACTTCTCCTTTTCTTCTGATTTTTTTAGTCCGAACATAAAAAGTTCACCCTTCACAATGAAGCAATCATTTTATTCCATTTTATCATCTCTTGTTAAAACTAAAACTGCCCTTTTAGTTTCATTGGAAAAGGGCTGCCGCAGCAACCCTTTGCAAAACCCAAAGTGAATTATAGATTAACCCACTTTATCTTCCTGAGCCTCTGTCTGAGCATCGGCTTGTACACGCTTGCCTATTCCAAAAGCAAAATAACTAATTACAACGATAGCCAGAAAACCTATTCCAACCATAAGTGATATACGTGTGTCATCATTAAACCACATACCGATTAATACCATAACCAAGAAAGCGATGGTTAGGTAGTTTGTAACAGGTGCAAAAGGCATTTTGAATGGATGATTGTGCATTTCATCTTTTTTAATTTTCCTGAATTTAATTTGACTGATCAGAATGACAAACCACGGAATCATACCAGGTAGTACACTCGCACTGTAAACATGCACAAATAAATTTTCTGGTGCAATATAGCTTAAAACAACCCCAATTGCTAACCCGACTATCACTCCGAACGTACCGAATAAAGGGACACCGCTATTAGATACTTTCGCAAAGAATTTTGGTGCTTGTCCATTTATCCCTAATGTGTAAAGCATACGTCCTGCACTGTAAATACCACTATTGCAGCCAGACATAGCAGCCGTGATTACGACAAAATTAATGATTCCAGCTGCTGCTGTAATACCAACTTTCGCAAAAGTCGCAACAAACGGACTGCCAATCGTGCTTAATTGATCCCAAGGGTAAACGGTTACAATAATGAAAATTGCACCGATATAGAAGATTAAAATACGCCAAATGGTACTTTGAATCGCTTTGGTTATCGTTTCTTGCGGATTTTTTGCTTCACCAGCTGTAATCCCAATTAATTCTACACCTTGATAAGCAGCAACCACAAGTGAGAGAGCAAAGAAGAAGCCCTTCCAACCACCTGTAAATAAACCACCATGTTCCCAAAGGTTCGATAATCCTAAGGCTTCCCCTCCGTTACCGATTCCAAAGAAAATTAGTCCAAATCCTGCAACGATCATTAAAATAATCGTTACGATTTTAATCAGTGCAAACCAAAATTCAATTTCCCCAAAGGATTTAACGGAAATTAAATTCGCTGCTCCAAGAATCACCATTGCGATTAAACCTGGAATCCAAGCAGGGAGATCAGGGAACCAATACTGCATATACGTCCCCACTGCAATAATTTCTGCCATCCCAACAATAACCCACTGGAACCAGTTACTCCATGCAGTCATATACCCTGCCAATGGATGAATGTACTTATAACCAAATGTTGCAAATGAACCTGTACTTGGCTCTAAATACAACATTTCCCCCATTGCACGCATGATTAAGAATATAAAAATCCCAGAAATCGCATAAGCTAACATTACAGACGGACCTGTCCATTGAATCGTGCTGGCTGAACCCATAAATAAACCGACACCAATAGTTCCGCCCAAAGCGATCATCTGAATATGACGACCTTTCAACTCCCTATTCAAATCTTTGTTTGCCATTCCATTTCCCCCTACACTACTAATAGTCGAAATTTTATCCAAGATGCTTAATACACTCCCTATTTAGTATAGAAATGATATAGCAGGCTTCACTTTTTTAAACTATTCTTAAAGCTGCCTCATAAAATCATTCTTCACTTTTAAGCATTCCTGACAGTTTGAAAGATTACTATCAAATTTCATGTTATTTCTTAATTCTGTTCAAGGTATCATAGAAAGCGCTTACTTTTTATCGGTTATAAAAGCTCACCTCTTAAACGTTAAAATTCCTCTGTATAAAATAACTCGAATAAAAGAGTCTTGCAACCCTTTTATTCGGCTCAGGCTGATTAAGCGGTAATTAAAAGTGACTTTAATCCCAGCTTCACCAACATATCCTTCGTCATTTTCTCTAAATCATATTCCGCCTTGAATCCCCATTCTTCCTTTGCACAAGTTGAATCTATGCTATTTGGCCAACTGTCTGCAATAGATTGTCTTCCGGGATCGACGTCATAATTCATGACAAAATCAGGAATATGTCTTTTAATTTCGGCTGCGATTTGTTCCGGGGCAAAGCTCATAGCAGATACATTGAAAGAATTCCGATGTTTTAGCTTTGAGGCATCTGCCTCCATTAATGTAATGATGGCATTTAAAGCGTCAGGCATATACATCATATCCATATACGTTCCCTTATCAATGTAAGAGGTATATCGCTTATTTTTAATCGCTTCATAGTAAATTTCTACTGCATAGTCGGTTGTTCCACCGCCAGGAGGTGTGACATATGAAATCAGTCCCGGGAATCGAAGCCCCCTCGTATCTACGCCAAATTTATGATGATAATAATCACATAATAACTCACCCGATACTTTATTCACTCCGTACATCGTATTCGGCCGTTGAATCGTGTCTTGCGGTGTCCAATTTTTAGGAGTGGTAGGACCAAACGCTCCAATAGAGCTAGGTGTAAATAATCGGCAATTAAGTTCTCGTGCCGCTTCCAAAGCATTAACCAATCCGCCCATATTTAAATTCCAAGCTAAAAGAGGCTTCTTTTCAGCTGTTGCTGACAATAATGCAGCTAAATGAATAATCGTATCCACTTCGTGTTTTTTGGCAATGTTAAACATCGCTTTTTCATCGGTAACATCCAAAGTCTCAAATGGACCTGATAGGACAACATTGCTCTCCGTTTTTCGAATATCCGTTGCAATGACATTATCAGACCCGTAAATCTCTCTCATTTTCAGCGTCAGTTCTGAACCAATTTGACCTAAAGCCCCCGTTACCAAGACCTTTTTCATCAAAATCCCTCCCCATGTTTTAAACTCCGAAACAAGCAATCTCTTATATGATTGACATCTCTTTTCCTACTTTTTCATAAATGGCAATTGCACGATCCAGCATCTCTTTTGTATGAGCAGCAGTAGGCATATTCCTCACTCTTCCTGTACCCTTAGGAACGGTAGGAAATACGATGGATTTAGCATACACACCTTCTTCATTCAGCCTCTTGCTGAATTGCTGCGTTTTTGCTTCATCTCCTATAATGCAAGGCGTAATCGGTGTTTCGCTCTCCCCGATATCAAACCCTAATTCTTTTAGGCCTTTTTTCAAATAATCGCTGTTTTCCCACAGCTTATTTTGAAGTTCTGAGCTATTCATCAAAATATCGATGGCTTCTATACTAGCTGCAACTGCTCCCGGTGTGGCAGCCGTTGAAAATAAAAATGGACGGCTTCTCACTTTTAACCAATCAATCAAATCTTTCTTTCCTGCTACATAGCCTCCAACAACACCAATGGCTTTGGATAATGTTCCAATTTGGAAATCCACTTTATCCGATAACCCAAAATGTTTTACCGTTCCTGCACCATTTCCTAATACTCCCGAACCATGCGCATCATCAACATACGTAATTAAATCGAACTCTTCGGCAATCTTCACAATTTCAGGAAGCTTGGCAATATCCCCATCCATCGAGAAAACTCCATCGGTAATGATCATAACTTTGTTATACAACCCGGACTCCTTTGCTTGACGTGCTTTTGTCCGTAAATCGTCCATGTCGGAATGGATAAAGGGAATAATTTTCGCCTTGGATAATCGGCATCCATCAATGATTGAAGCATGATTCAGTTCGTCTGAAAGAATGGCATCGTGTTTATCCATCACTCCTGAAATCGCTGCCATATTACAGTTAAATCCAGATTGATAAGCTATGGCTGCTTCTGTATGTTTAAACTCGGCAAGCTTTTCTTCTAATTTGACGTGAATATCCAATGTTCCGTTAATTGTACGAACGGCACCGGCTCCGACACCATATGTTTTCGTCGCTTCTATGCAAGCCTCTATTAATCGTCGATCTGTTGCTAAACCTAAATAGTTATTGGATGATAAATTAATTAACTCCCTGCCTGCAATGGTGATTACCGGACCGTTTGGACCTTCCACCGGATCTATAACGTTGTAAAGTCCCTTTTCTTTTAAATCTTCCAAATTTTCTTTCAAAAATCGATTTAATATTTCACTTGACATTTAATATACCCCCTCATTGATGGTTGGAATAAATGCAGGATCTTTATATGTTTTACCCCTATTTAAAAAACATTGTATTTTTTTCCTTTTTTTCAAAAATACACGTGTCCTCCCCAAAAACACATAAGGAAGTAGCGCAAATCCCTTTATACTAAGAGTTATAACAATCATAATAATAGATAATTTTAACGTTGTCCATATTGTACGGACAAAAAAATCGGAATTTTTATAGTTTTACAATAAACATCCGCCTAAAATGCCCTTATATCAACGAAAACCCGAAGAGAATATCATCATCAATTTTCTAGGTAAATGATGTTTTATCTTCTGGTTTTTGGAGACATTAACAAATAACCACAACTAAGGAGGGTTATAGTGAAAACAGAAGATGAAAAAACCTCAGAAGGCCTAAATGAGATTTTTGAGATTATCAATGCAAAAGGTGACATCGGGGAATTAAAAGAAATCGTCCAAAAATCTGATGAACAAACAAATGAAGACAAGTAAACTAAGGGGATTAATCATCCTCTTTTTTGTCTGTTTTACATTGTACTAATGGACGCTTAAGTCCATTACAACATAAAAAAAAGAGCTGCTGACCTGCTCCTGATATTGAAGTTACGTTCACGTACAAAGAGAACAAAAAAACAAAAAAGTTATGCACATTATCAGGAGGAAAGTTTGAAGAATGAGGATTTCCCCTATTTCCTTCTTCCATTATCCACACCTTGTGCACAACCTTATTTAGTTGAAAATTTAAGCCAGCTCCCTACAGTAATGCGGACTTAAAATTCACATATTGATTCACCTTTTTCATTCTGTAAAGTAACGGACCATCTGAATGATTGTTTTCCCCAATTACAAAACTCGTCATATAAAAGGCCAAATATTGACCATAATGATTATTGGTATTTAACAATAACTCATCCACATAGTAAACTCCTTTGGATTTGATCCATTAGAAGCACCGATAATGAAGCATATATACCGCAGGCCACTTGAAAGTATGTTGCATTGGTCTTGTATTTGGAAAGATATCGCGATTCTTTAATGTATTATACATATAACGCACCTATCTTGATAAACAATGAGGACACCAGCTAGATCTTCCCCGTCAACTTCGGCTTTAAGCTGCTCGTGAACCTTCATTACCGCTTATAATATTTCACTTGCAAAAGCGAAGACGACAGGTGATCCAGATGTTGAAAAGCTGGCTAATCTATTCAAAACAGAGTATATCGATAAAGGGAAAATCGGAAGAGAAGCAGGAGAAGGCTTCTATAAATATCCCAACCCCAATTTTGCAAAACCAGACTTTTTAAAAGGTTAATGAACTTGTATGATTATGCAGAAGGTGTCTTAGGGATGCCTTCTGCTTTTTTAAATATTTCGCACTTTCTAATGTCTTCAATAACGTTCATACGAATAGAAAAAGACCTTGAAATCGGAAAAGTGCTTTTCCCGAAATCAAGGCCTAATTATCATGATGCGCCTGATAAAAACCGTTAATGAACCCTTATCCTCTATATTTCAAAGCTAATCCTTTTAAGAAATTCCTGGCGTATCGATCCCCGCACTCTTTATAATTCCTATGACCCACTTTTCTTAATATAGCGCTTAATTCTCCTTTAGTTATCATGACTCCTGCTTCTTCCAAGATATCAATCATATCCTCACTGGTTAATGTCAATGCTATTTTCAGTTTTTTCAGAAGGATATTATTCACACTTTCCTTACTCTTTACAGCCGGTGCCTGACTTTGAGGCTGACCAGGTTTTGGTTCTTGTCTCCCTCTTTTAAAAATGATCAAACCATTTAAAAAGGACTCTAACATCATGTTATTGCAGTTTATCCCATCTTCATCTTCATCCATATCATCATCATATTCATCATAGTAATCATCTTTTGGCTTGGTTAGCATCTGCATGACTTCTTCTCTTGTCACTTCAATCTCCCCGAGTTTAAATATTTCTACCATATCTTTATTTTTAATATCCAGCGCATATCTTAATCGAATTAATATATCATGATTATGCATCCAAAAACCTCCTATGTATTTCTCGATTTTCACAGTACTTTCATTATTTCACAAATGGATGGAAATAAACGCAGATTAAAATCCGAGAACCTTTTACAGATTCCCGGATCACTCTGCTTATTCTTTAATCAACTTCAACGAGGTAACTACTTCAACATGGCTCGTTTGCGGGAACATGTCCACCGGCTGCATGGCCTCCACACGATAAGAAGAGCCCAGTTCTTGTAAGTCCTTCGCCAATGTGGACGGGTTACATGATACGTACACTATGGTTTTCGGTTTAACTTTCAAGATTGTCTGCAGTAAAGATTGATCACAGCCGGATCTTGGCGGATCGACGACCAGTACGTCCGGTTTCCAGCCTTCCTTGGTCCAGCGTGGAAGGATATTCTCGGCTTTGCCTGTTTCATAGTATACATTGTTGCGTTTATGTTTTTCGGCATTTTTCTTGGCGTCCTCAATGGATTCTTTAATGACGTCCATTCCTCTGACTTCCTTGGCATTTTCAGACAGCCATAGCCCAATGGTTCCAACACCGCAATAAGCATCCACCACTTTTTCCGTGCCCGTTAAGGCTGCTGCTTTTTTCACTTCATCATATAAGCGAACAGTTTGGACCGGGTTAAGCTGGAAGAATGTACGGGCTGATAGTTCGTATGATAAGTCACCCAATGTTTCGTTGATGACTTTTTCGCCTGCCAGGTGAATCGTTTTTTCGCCAAAGATAAGTGATGTGTTCTGGTTGTTGATGTTTTGAACGACCGATTTCACTTCTGGCAGTTGGTCCCTAATTTGTTTAAGCAACTGATCTTTTTGTGGAATTTCCTCTGCCCCTGTAACGAGGACAACCTGCACTTCACCTGTTTCAAAGCCTACCCGTGTAATGACTGTACGGATAACACCTTTCCTTTTTCTTTCGTTATAAATCGAGATGTTCAGGTTCTTTAGTATCTTTTTCACTGTACGTGTTACTTTATTTGTTGCCTTATGCTGTACAAGGCAATTCGGGATATCGATCAATGTATGGGAATTCAAGCCGTAAAGACCAGCAATCAATTTGCCATCTTTTTGGCCAACTTGGTACTGACTTTTATTGCGGTAATTCCAAGGATCTTCCATGCCGATCGTTTCTTTTACATTTAATGAAGAAACTGGGAATTCCGAATGACGTTCCATCGCTTGAATGACGATATCACGTTTTTCAATAAGCTGCTGGGTATAGCTTAAATGCTGTAACTGACATCCGCCGCATTCAGCGTAAACCGGACATGGCGCTGCAATGCGATGCGGTGATTCTTTACGGATGGTTTTTATTTTCGCCTCGGTGAAGTTTGGCTGAACCTTTGTGACCAAAGCTACAATTTCTTCACCAGGCAATGCTCCTGGGACGAAGACGACTTTCTTTTTGAAATAACCGACTCCCTCCCCGTTAATGCCAAGCCGTTTAATCGTAAGGGGAAGGGTTTGATTCACTTCTAGTTTTGTATCTTGAATGTTTGTCATTTCTTTTCACTCCGTTTTTCAATGCTTCTCCACAAATAGAGGGAAGCGTAGCTTAGATATGGAGCCCATTTCACACTATAGGACTCCATTTCTTCTTGGGTTGGCTTTTGCGGTAAGCCATATAATATTTTCAAGGCATTTTGAATGCCAATATCGGCTTTAGGAAATAGGTTCGGCCGACCAAGCCCAAAAAGCAGGAAGTTTTCAGCCGTCCATCTACCGATACCGCGTATTTTTATTAGTGTATCCATAACCTCTTGATCGGATAGCTTTTCCATTATATCAAGGTTGAGATGGCCCTGAATGATCTGCTCGGAAAGTCCGATGACGTATTCCGCTTTCCGGCCACTGAATTGAATGGCTCTTAATTGCTCGATTTGAAGTTGGGCGGTTGTTTCCGGTGTAGGATAAAACCAGGCACCTTCCATCTGGTAGCCGAAGGTTTTAACGAATCGTTCCGTGAGCGTATGGGCAAAGGATAAGTTCAATTGCTGATGTATGATGCATTTGATGAGGCAACTGTAGTAATCGAAGTCCAAGACTATGGCAGTACCGCGGTGCTCTTCGAAGATTTCCCGCAAATCGGATTCCCGGAAATGCCGGGAAACGCCTTCTAATGGCTGATGCCAATGAAAAACCTTTTTTAACCGTTCGATTGCTTTTGACTTGTACACCTCTGAATGACCTTTGATGATAAAAGATGGTTCATCGATATTTCCTATTGCCTGAACCTGCAAAACGATTGGTTCTTTTTCTATATATAGCGGAACTTTTACCGTCCTGTTAGTAAAATCAACTACCTGAAGTGGGTCTAACGATAATCGTTCGAGAACTAGATCGAAATTATAAGGTCCTTGAACCTGTAATTTTTCTGTCCACACAAGCGATCCATCCTTTAGCAGTTTTCCACGTATTATAGCATGTTTCCTGAAATATTACTTGAAATTGAGGAGAATGGATAAAAGCGGGACCTGAATTATCACTACAGGACCCGCTTCTCATTTTAATAAAGCATTCGGTTAGGCAACTGTTTCTCAATCATTAAATCATCAAGGCCACTGAATGTGTACCCCTGTTTTTCAAGATCCGTCAGAATTGAGTCCAACGCTTCCGCATTATCCTTCGACACTGTATGCAGTAATAAAATCGCGCCGGGATGAATCTGCTTCAGCACTTCATCGTGTGCGAACGCGGCACCCTTTTGCTGATCAACAATCCAGTCTTTATATGCCAGTGACCAGAAGATGTGGTAATACCCTTCTTTTTTTGCGATGCTCATTGTTCTCTCATTAAATACTCCACGAGGCGGCCTTAAGTAATTCATTCCCTTTTGCCCCGTTAATTTTTCCGTTTCTCTTTTTACCCGCTCAAGCTCCGTGCGAATCACATCGTCCGTCACACTGGTCATATCCGGATGGTTCCATGAATGGTTTCCTACGATATGCCCCTCATTAGCCATACGGACAACAAGCTCAGGTGCCGTTTTTAAATAATGTCCCGTGACAAAAAAAGCTCCAGGAGCACCATGTTTTTTTAGAACATCCAAAATCTGGGCCGTATAGCCATTTTCATAACCGTTATCAAACGTTAAATAAACGACTTTTTTCTTTGTATCCCCTTTATAAATCGCTTCATATTCAGGCAGCATTTCATTGAATTTTTTACCGGCATCGGCAGGTGTCCCATTTTTTCCTTTATTGAAACCCCAGTTATAGGATTCTGCAAAAGCTGGGCTAGCCATAGTGCATATCAAGCATATAAAAGCGGATAAAATCACCATTTTTTTCATTGGAATATCCCCCATGTTCTTTTTTCTTATTGTTTGGAACATGGAGATTTATATGCATGATATTGTGAAGGTCGAATTTTAGCCCCATGGGGCGAATTACTCTCGCTGTAAGTTGAATTAATTTCACGTCTCTCCCGACAAAACCTTATCAAACGCAAAAAAAGGCCTTTCCTCCGAAAAGGATTGGCCCTCCATGTTTTGTTTATCCTTTAAATAACGCTTGTGCCGCCTTCCAAATAATGGCGATAGCGAAAATGAGAACGATTACAATTCCAACTACGTCTAGGAATGTTTCAAGACCGGAGAAAATAGTGTTTGCCACAGGAAGTTGGATGAAAGCAAAACCAGTTAACATGGCGACAAAGAATAATAAGTAGCTATTCTGCATGAAAATCCCCCCTTTCTCTTCTAATGTATGTGCGACCAATCCAAAAGATTGTACTTTTCGGAGGTAATTTTCGCCTTTTTTTTCATATACATTTAGCAAGGGGGGAATGAAATGCTTGAATGGGTTATCACTTTAGGCTTTGTTGGTTGTCTTGGTTTAGGTGGTGGAGTGTTTGTTCATTTTGTGAAAAGTGGATTGAATTTAGAGGATGCAACAAGGATCGATCCACTGCCGCAAATCGAAGAGTAAGATATGCAAAAGACGCTCAACCGTTTGGTGAGCGTCTTTTTCCATAATTATTTAAATACTGGTTCTTTGAATTGTGCCAATTTTTCCAATGAAGATTGCTGAACGTCTTTATGCAGACTGTTTCCATGTGAATCCATGGTAACTACAGCAGTAAATCCTTCAACATTCAGATGCCACATCGCTTCTGGAATACCAAATTCGGTGAAGTTCACACCTTCGACGGATTTGATGCAGTCTGCATAATATTGAGCAGCCCCGCCGATTGCATTTAGATAAACGCCGCCGTGTTCACTTAGTGCTTCTAGTGTTTTTGGTCCCATTCCGCCTTTACCAATAACTGCACGGATGCCGAATCGTTTCATGATATCGCCTTGGTAAGGTTCTTCACGAATACTTGTTGTTGGTCCGGCAGCCTTCACATGCCATTTGCCTTCTTCGTCCTTCAACATAACTGGTCCACAGTGATAGATGATTTGTCCATCTAGGTCGATTGGTGCAGGATTTTCAGATAAGTGCTTGTGGATGGCATCACGGCCTGTATACATTCTGCCGTTAATATGAACTACGTCACCAACTTTTAATTCACGGATTTGTTCTTCCGTGATTGGTGCTTGCAGGGTGATTTCACGGGAAGCTTCAACGTCCGATTCTGCAGCGGCTGCCACTTCATCCTTCGCTGCTTTTTCTGCTTCTAGAGCAAAGTCGATTTTCTCGCCTTCTTGATATAACCACTCATTGATTTCGCCTGTTTCAGGATTGACTTTCACTCCTAAACGGCGGAACGCCCAGCAGTTGTAAGCAACGGATACGAAAAAGCTTGCCGGAATACGGTGCATAACACCGATTTTACATCCAAGCAGTGTAGTTTCGCCGCCAAAGCCCATCGTGCCGATACCCAATTCATTAGCTGTCTTCATGATGTAATCTTCAAGTTTACGAAGGTCTTCATTCGGATTCACATCTTCATTACTGCGGAAAAGTTGAGCCTTAGCCAGATCATATCCGGATGAACGGTCCCCTCCGATACCAACGCCGATGAAGCCGGCACTGCAGCCTTGTCCTTGTGCTTGGTAGACAGAGTGAAGGACACATTTACGGATTCCGTCCAAATCACGGCCCGCTTTCCCCAATCCTTCAAGCTCCATAGGCAGACTGTATTGGATGTTTTTATTTTCACAGCCGCCCCCTTTTAAAATGAGACGAACATCAATATAGTCTTTTTCCCATTGATCGAATTTAATGACAGGAAGACCTTCCCCAAGGTTATCCCCGCTATTTTCGCCCGATAAAGAGTCGACTGCGTTTGGACGAAGTTTTCCGCCTTTTGTCGCTAAAATGATTGCATTTCGAATTGCTTTTTTTATTTCAAGTTGGTTCACGCCAACTGGAGTTTTTATTTTGAAAGTCGGCAGACCAGTATCCTGACAAATCGGTGATACATTGTCGTCAGCCATTGTAATATTGTTCGTGATGGTGGCCAAGCTCAATGCAGAACGAGTACCCGCATTTTCACGTTGTTTTGCACTTTTGACCGCACGACGAACATCCTTTGGAAGATTCGTTGAAGTTTCAACGATAAGACTGTACATACTTTCTTGGAATTTTTGAATATCCAAATTTCTCTTCCCCCTCTTATTTCCCCTAGATTAGATTTAATCATTTCCCTGCTTCTCTATAAATAGCGAATGATTCAACACCCGTTTTATTATACATCTAACATAATCTTTCGAAAACAAGTAATTATTTTTCTTAATGAACAGCATTTTGGAGAGAAATGATAAAACCCCTTAAATAGCCCATGAGTCAAATTTCATCACCAATTATTTCCAGATGAAGATTTGATATTAAAAAGGGATGACGCAGGTTTCTCGTCATCCCTTCATGAATATTAACTTTGAAAAAATCATACTATCGAAACAGATATTAGTCTTCCCGGGTTTTGAATTGTTCCACTTTGCCTTCCAAATCATCTATCATGCCGATTAAACGGTCTATATCTTCCAACTCCGTATTTTCCGGTTCGATATGATCAAGAACTTCCATGAACATCGTGAGGCGTTCTTTTAAGTATGTTAATTGTTCGTTTTTACCTGTAATGGATTTTCCCATAAGGCACTCTCCTTCCGTTCTTCTTTCATCGTAACGAAATCTGCTTGAAAGTGCAATGCCAAGCTATAAATCCAGCTCTCCGCAATTTGACAATTTTTGTCCCCATTGTTCATAATGGGTTAGTGCATTATTACGTAAGGAGTTTTAAATATGTCAATAATCAAGCAAGATCTTTTAACACCAATTACACCCAAGTATGATCCTTGGGAAGCATATATGGACGTTGAACAATATGGAAAACTCAGCCTCACCAACGTGGAGTTCACCACCACCACTCTTTGCAATATGCGTTGTGAGCATTGTGCCGTCGGTTACACACTTCAGCCCAAGGACCCGGATGCACTGCCGCTGGAATTACTGATTCAGCGCCTTGATGAGATCCCTTTGCTCCGCTCGCTCAGCATCACTGGCGGGGAACCGATGCTTTCAAGAAAACAAGTGAAGAATTATGTTTTGCCTTTATTGAAATATGCCCGTAGCCGCGGGGTCCGAACACAAATCAATTCCAATTTGACCCTTGACTTGGAACGGTATGAGGAAATCATTCCTTATTTGGATGTTCTGCACATTTCCCATAACTGGGGAACGATTGACGAATTCATTGATATCGGCTTTGCCATGATGGACCGAAAACCATCTCGGGAACAGCGAAAGAAATTATTTGATAAAATGATCGAAAATTCCCGTGCCCTGACAAAAGCTGGTGTGCTGGTATCTGCAGAAACGATGCTTAATAAACGGACATTGCCTCATCTTGAGCATATTCACAGACAGATCGTCGATGAAATGGGATGTCAAAGGCATGAAATTCATCCGATGTATCCAAGCGATTTCGCTTCGGCACTTGAAACATTATCATTGGACAATATGCGTGAAGCGATTCATCATTTGCTTGATATCCGTGATGAAAATGTTTGGATGCTTTTCGGTACCCTGCCATTTTATCCTTGCAATAACAGTAAAGAGGATATAAAGCTGCTTCAACGCCTTTATGGTTCACATAAAGTGACTGTTCGAAATGACCCTGATGGACGTTCCCGGTTGAACATCAATATTTTCACCGGGGAAGTGATCGTGACCGATTTCGGGGACGCGCCTACATTAGGGAATATCAAAGACCAGCCCTTGACCGAATCATATGACACATGGATGAATTCGAAACTGGCCAATGAATTGAATTGCCACTGCCCGGCAGTCAAATGTCTAGGCCCGAATGTTCTCGTCAAAAATGCATATTACCCGAAAGAGGACTTCAGGGTCAGGAAGTCAACCATATGAAGAAAAACTCGCCAATCCGGCGAGTTTTTCAATTTACCTGGGTTGCTGAGAAACTGTAAAGCTGAAGGAAACATGGTCCTGAACCGGTATCCATGCACCGATGCCTTGTGAAGTGATATTCTTTATCGTAATGGTTCTTTTATTTCCTTTTAGGTTCAAATACACTTCCCCATATGTGACCTTGCCTTTTTCATTGACGGCAGAAGCATAACTGGATAAGTAACCAATCCTATTTGAAGCAACATTGTATACTTCATCTTTTTTCGTACCAGCTCCGATGATCGTTTCAAAAGCCAATGGCAAATTCGTTTTCTCAGTGGCTTTTAACAGCATCATCTTTTGAACATCCTCTGCCTTCGGGATTTTCGCTGTCAGACCGCCACTCACTGCCTTCTGACTTTCCTGGACATAACGGATCTTGTATGGAACTTCACCGCCGCGATTATCATAGTAATTCGTATTGATCTTTTGGTATTCCCAGTTTGGTGCCGATTCCGAAGACTCATAATTCAATGCCCAATGGCCAAGGTAAATGGTCGCCCTGTAACCAAAAGCAAGCGGAGCTTTTGCAATTGCCGATTCATTCAACATATGGATGAGTTCTGGATTTTCAATCTTGATATCCGACGAATCGATCAATTGTTCGGCAAACTTACTCGGCTGCAGCATCGGAAGATCCTGGGTCGGGTTCGGATACGTATTCTCCTTTGTAATATTCAATACGGAAGGTGGGATATTCACCTTATTCGGACTTGCTTTGTCTCCTGGTATATCAGCTGCAAAACTTACATTCGCCTGTATAAAGGCAATTAGGCCAATCATCGTAATAAGAATAGTTCTTCTCATTCTGTCGCACTCCTTTTGAGGGGTTCAATCATTTTGTTATAGATTTTGTTTTTAGCCAACATTCTATACATTTCAATCCGATTTCGATTTTGTAATAAATTTGTAAAGTTCAGAATATTTACTTTTCTATTCAAATCGGTTATACTTATTTTACATTATAAAAAGGAGGCGAAATCGTTCATACCTATTAAACCTTCAGGAGGTATGCTTATCGAACAATCCATGACACCCTTTTAAAGGATGACAGAAAACGAATTCGCCTATACTTAAATCTGATGTAAAAGGATGGTGTGACACTCTAGAATATTTTCTCAACTTTTACAAAAGCATGATGAAAAATTTTGGAATAACTTATGAATGGTAATTTATTAACATAGAAATGACTCTGCTAAATCTAACCTGAGCAGAGTCATTTCTATTTTTTAATTTTATAAAAAGAAAGACCTCCCACATCGGAAGGCCTGCATTCTTATAATAAGTAAAATCCAATTCCCATAATGAAGTATGCGGCCAATAAGGTAAGACCTTCAAACCAGTTCGTTTCCCCATCATTTGAAATCATGATCATCAGAAAGACTGCTGTAACCATTGATATCAGTTCTGGCATTGTGAAAACAAGCGGCATATGCGTTGGATACATTAACGAAATAAGTACCAGTACAGGAGCTACGAACATCGCTACTTGAAGCGTGGAACCAACGGCAATCTCCACTGCGACATCCATTTTGTTTTTATAGGCCATTATGACGGCGGACGCATGCTCTGCCGCGTTACCTACGATTGCAACGATAATGACACCGATGAATAACTCCGACCATCCGAAGGTTTCCCCTACTTCGCTGAAAGTATGGACAAGTTTTTCAGATACGTACGCAACAGCCAATGTAGCGACAGCAAGTATGATAATTGCCTTTTTCTTGCTCCACTCCGGTACTTCCTCTTCATGTTCCTCGGGTTTCTCCGTATGCTGATATACCCCCCGGTGAGTAACCAATTTAAAGAATAATGCAGCAAGGTATAATAAGATCAAAATAATGGAAATTCCGACACTTAGCGACATCGTGCTTGATTCACTCATATTTTGTGTGAATACTTCCGGTATGACGAAGGCTACAATAACTGCAAAAATCATTAGACCGGCATTATGCCTGGCATCGAATACATTAAATTTCTGCCGTTTGTATTTTGTCCCTCCGACAAAGAATGAAAGTCCTGCCACCAACAATAAGTTTCCTAAAACGGAACCAGTCAAAGACGCCAACACGACACCCACAAGCCCCGCCTTTAATGAAAAGATGGATATGATCAATTCTACTGCATTACCAAATGTTGCATTCAAAAGACCGCCAATCCTTGGTCCCATAACGATCGCTAAGCTTTCAGTGGCCCGGCCCATGAAGCCTGCAAGCGCCACGATTGTTAAGCAATATACTATGAACATGATTACACTCGGCCAATGCAATAATGACCCAATGACAGATAAAGGGACGCCTAACAGGACAAGCCCCAAAAATATTTTATTCACGATACTTCTCCTCACAATCCTATAGTTCTTATTATGTAACAAAAACTATCATACATAATCTTCAGGCGAAGACAAAGGAAAATTTTATCATCACTTCTCACTTGTCAATATTTACCCAAATTTCTATTGATTAATCCTCTTCCTAAGATGTAACATCAAGAAGGTATACATTTCTTAGGAGACATGATTTTATATGAATAATAAATTGCTTTTTAGCGTTTTAATCTTAATTGTCGGCATATCGGGGTTTTCTCAAGGGATGCTTCTGCCGATCATTGCCATCATTTTTGAAAATGACGGAATTAGCTCATCCCTAAACGGGTTTCATGCAGCCTCCCTTTATATTGGAATTCTGTTGATTTCTCCTTTTATGGAAGCACCACTCCGTAAATACGGGTATAAGCCATTGATATTATTTGGCGGGATAACTGTCATTGTATCACTTGCCTTATTTCCTGTTTGGGAATCATTCTGGTTTTGGTTCGTACTGCGTTTCTTCATTGGAATCGGCGATCATACACTTCACTTTGCTACCCAGACATGGATCACTGCCATTTCACCAATAGCAAAGCGTGGAAGGAATCTTGCCATTTATGGACTTTTCTTCAGTCTTGGCTTCATGGTTGGCCCGCTGATGACGAAGCTTCTCGAGATTAATCAGGCTTTGCCTTTCATCATCACATCCATACTTAGCCTTCTAACTTGGTCCACTGTTTTCCTTATTAGAAATGAGCTGCCTGAACAAGATGATTCTGAAAACACATCATTCCTTGGCACACTCAAAAGGTTTACGAAAGTGAGCCGCATAGCTTGGGTCGCTTTTTTACTTCCTTTCACATTTGGTGTGCTTGAAGCATCATTGAATAGCAATTTCCCTGTATTCGCCCTGCGCTCCGGAATCGATTTAACCGCAGTATCCATCATCATTCCGGCATTTTCTGCAGGGACTTTGCTTACACAAATTCCCTTGGGAATGATCAGTGACCGCTTTGGCAGGCGAAAGACCTTGCTGACGATCCTTTTTTCAGGGTTTACCATATTCACACTTGCAGGGATTTACTCCTTTTCAGTGCTTGGCCTTTTCCTCTGCTTTATGTTTGGCGGAATGATGGTTGGTTCGACTTTCTCGATGGGAATCAGTTATATGGCAGATCTTTTGCCTCGAAACCTATTACCTGCTGGAAATTTATTATGCAGTATTTTCTTTAGTCTCGGCAGCATCGGCGGTCCATTCTTTGGCGGCCTGGTTATTGAACATATACAAGGTGGGAATTTTTTCTACATGATCAGTATCATGCTTTTGCTTGTCTTCATTTCATTGGCATTGTTTAAAGAGAAAATGCCTGCTTCAGTTATGTAGTATAGTTTATTATCTGGACTACTTCTTTTATTATTCAATTTGAAAGGTTTTTATCAATAGTGACTATATTGGATAGGCGATACTTTATATTTTTTACTAGATTAGAATCATTCTTCTTTATTTCTGAATAAGATATGTGGTATTATAATAATAACAAAAAGGACATCAAGTTTATAAACCTTTGAAAACATTGCTGTCATCGCAATTACGGTGGCAGCTTTCATATTTTATCCAGAGAAATGACGTTGATTATCTTTCTCAATTAGATATCATACAAATGATAATCTATATCATTTACACAAAATAGAGAAGAATGTGGGAGGGAATCTTATGACTACAGATACTAAACATTTAACCCAACCGGCTACATGCAAAACCTCTTGGTTGGAAAAAGCCAAACCTCATCTAGAACTTATTGCTGCATTATTCAGCGGATTATTAATAGTATTGGGCTGGGCCCTTTCAAAGAACGGAATGGAGTCCACTTCCATTGTCATATACTTAGCTTCTTTCTTGATTGGTGGATATGCCAAGGCAAAAGAAGGCATAGAAGATACGATTGCCGACCGGGAATTGAATGTTGAGATGCTGATGATTTTCGCGGCCATCGGTTCTGCGGTCATCGGATACTGGACGGAAGGTGCCATATTGATTTTCATCTTCGCTTTAAGCGGTGCCCTTGAGACATACACGATGAATAAAAGCCATAAAGAAATCTCGGCACTTATGGACTTACAGCCTGAGGAAGCACTGCTCATCACAAACGGATATGAAGAAACTGTATCCGTTTCACAGCTGCATGTCGGGGATCTGATTTTAGTGAAACCCGGTGAGAGAGTTCCTTCAGATGGGAAAATCACAGACGGTCGTACCAATATCGATGAAGCCGCCATCACTGGCGAATCCATACCAGTAAGTAAATCATTGGACGATGAAGTTTTTGCCGGAACGGTTAATCTCCGTGGTACGATTACCGTGGAAATCACCAAACCAGCAAGTGAAACATTATTTCAAAAAATCATCACCCTCGTTCAATCCGCTCAAAGTGAAAAGTCCCCTTCCCAGCTGTTCATTGAACGGTTTGAAGGGACTTATGTAAAAGTGGTTTTGACGGTTGTCGGCTTAATGATGTTCGTCCCCCATTTCATTTTGGGTTGGAGCTGGACCGAAACATTCTACAGAGCGATGATCCTGCTCGTTGTCGCTTCTCCTTGTGCCCTTGTGGCCTCTATTATGCCGGCTACACTTTCTGCCATTTCAAATGGTGCTCGTCATGGCATTTTATTTAAAGGTGGCATCCACCTTGAGAATCTAGGTAACCTGCAGGCAATTGCTTTAGATAAAACCGGTACATTGACAAAAGGAAAACCGGAAGTAACGGATGTCATTATCCGCGAAGATTTAAACGAAGAAGATTTCTTATTTCATATTGCATCTGTTGAAAATTATTCGAATCACCCTTTGGCAACATCGATCGTACGTTATGCCAAAACGAAATTGCAAAAAGACCTCTTTAAACCGGATAACATGGAAGATATCTCAGGTAATGGGGTTCAAGCATATATCAATGGCGTGCTTTGGCAAGTCGGAAAAGCTGATTTCGTCGGTCGCAGTGAAGCAGAACGATTCCAAAATGGCATTGCACTGACATTGGCTGAACAAGGTAAGACAATCGTTTATGCAAAAGATGATCAAGGGATTGCCGGTATACTCACTTTGAAAGATGTCGTGCGTGAAGAAACCGTTACTGCCATCGAAGCTTTGAGAAATGAGGGCATCCATACTGTCATGCTGACAGGCGATGGTGAAAAAACGGCTAAAGCGATTGCGTCGGAAAGCCATATTGATGCATATATTGCCGAATGCCTACCAGAAACTAAAGTGACGGAAGTGAAAAGGCTGAAAGAACATTTCGGCACTGTAGCAATGGTTGGGGATGGCATCAATGATGCACCTGCATTAGCAACAGCATCTGTCGGAATTGCAATGGGCGAAGGCACCGATGTTGCCTTGGAGACAGCAGATGTTGTTCTGATGAAAAATGACCTGCCGCGCATTGCGGAAGCAGTCAAATTATCCAAGAAGATGAATCGAATCATTAAACAAAACGTCATCTTTTCCATTTCGGTCATCATGATCCTGATAGCATCCAATTTCCTTCAATTCCTAGACCTCCCATATGGTGTCATCGGCCATGAAGGAAGTACAATTCTCGTTATACTGAACAGCTTAAGACTTTTGAGAAACTAAACATGAAAAAGGAGCCTTCCAAGGCTCCCTTTTTTTATGATATTTTCATTTAGTGATATCCGTTTTTACCGTTTGCAGAACCTGATGTTTTATGGTTCGAACCTTTTTTCCCTTTTTGCTTTGTGCTGCCATCCTTTTTACTCATGAAAGAACTCCTCCTCTTCAAAAGTTGTTATTTCTTGAATAGTATCCGCAGCATGTTTGCTTGCTATTACGGGAACTCCAGGAAGCTCATACACATTCTGGTTTTTCCTTTTCACTTATGAGCGCATTTATTTCCCCGCCCAGTATGATAATGAGTCCTGATAAATAAAACCAGACCATTAATACGATTATCCCTCCAAGACTTCCATATGTTGCGGAATAATTTGCGTAGTTCTCCACATAAAAAGAAAACAAAAAGGAAGCAAGACTCCATCCTGCCGTTGCAAATATAGCACCAGGCATTACGGTTATGCATTTCAGCTTTATGTTGGGCGCAATCCAATAAAGGATGGTGAACACAATTAAAAATACAAGCGTACTGATCACCCAGCGAAGTTGGTTCCAAATCGTAAGAAACTCATCGGATTGTCCAATTTCAGCAAATAGGAATATTCCGATCTGTTTTCCGAATACCGGCAGCAATAAAACGACAATAAAAACAAAAATCATCGCTAAAGTAAGAAGAATCGACATTCCCCGGGAAATAAAGAAAGTTCGACTTTCTTTTACACCATATGCATGGTTAAATGCTTTAATGATTGCATTCATTCCATTCGAAGCAGACCATATCGTTCCAATGACACCAAACGACAATAATGTCCCGTTCGCTTCCATCACTTCAGTTAGGTTAGACTCAATGATTTTCATCGAATCGTCAGGCGCATATGTACGGACGGTGTTTAAAATATCTTCTTGGGAAAATGGCAGATAGGCCAATAAAGTGAATAAAAAAATAAGTAACGGAAACAGGGAGAGTAAGAAGAAATAAGACAGCTGTGCGGCAAGCCCTGACACATCATCCACCTGTAACCGTTTTATGAATGTCTTGAAGAATGAGCCTTTCAGCCATTCTTTTTTATTGGCCATACCTCCACCCCATTTTCTAATTTAAGGAAATCGGTTCCTGTTGACTTGAAGACGACTCTTCTTCCTCTGCAGCAAAAACTTCCTTCGTCTCCATCACCACTTGGGCAACTTGTGATGGAATGTCTTTCATTTCCTCCACCTTTTGGGAAATGAAGGATACATCATCAGAAATTTTTTCAACAGTGGAACGGACCTTAGATGATGTTTCACTTACTTGTTTAAGCACCCCATTGGGATTCTTCACGAATTCTTTCATATTACTCATGCAGCTTTTGCTTTTTTCCAATACAGAATAACGCGTATCCTTATCAAAAAGGCTTATCGCAGCCCCAGCTAACGCCCCAATAAAGACCGCTTGCATAAATTTACTTTTCTTAGCACACTTATATTCTTCTCGAATGTTGCTCATATATTCTCCCCCTCGTCATATATTAGTGATGGATAATGGTAGCTATCTCCATTATACAATGTTTAAAAAAGTTTTTTCCTATCTTTTCCCAAACTCTCTCACTTTAAAACGCGGGAGATGACCAAGTGAATCAAGAATCAAGCTTCGTTTTCCACCCGAATATTCATTGACTTCTAGAGGTAATCATGCAAAGATGAAAATAATTTAGGAACGTATGAAAGGATGAGGGAAATGGATTTAACGCAAAATACAGCCGAAAGTGTCGAGTTTATGATCGAAGCAATCAAGGATAAATTAAAGGTGATGAACTTCGGTGCAATCAAATCGACCCATTTTGATATCGAAATGTACGAAGAGCTGCACGATATTTATACAATGGTGATGAAAAAAACGAATTTCAGTGTCCGTGAAATGGAAGCGATCGCTGAAGAACTTGGAAGACTGCGTAATAAGTAACATTCAAATCCTCCCATACCGGTGAGGATTTTTTTCATTTTCAAAAAAATTCTGCTACATTTGATATAGAAATTGAAAACCGACAGGAGTTGTAAGCATGGTAGAAAGAAGAACGCCCATCAGTATTGCAGAAGCAGTGGAAAAAGTGATGAAGCATAAATTAATAGGACGTATGGAACTGATTCCCCTCGAGGAAAGCCAAGACCGTTTTTTGGCTCAAGATATAGTAGCTACCAATGATGTTCCGCATTTTAACCGTTCGCCATATGATGGATTCGCCCTAAGGTCCAAGGATACGGCTAAAGGTTCCATAAATAACCCTCTCGAGTTCGAAGTGGTTGAAGAGTTGGCTGCGGGTATGGTATCGACTATTCCTGTACAAAAAAATCAAGTGGCAAGAATCATGACTGGAGCTCAGATGCCAGCTGAGTGTGATGCCGTAATCATGCTCGAGCTTACGAAGGAATTCGAAAAAGACGGAAAGAAATACATATCATTTAAACGCTCACTTAAGGAAGGCGAAAACGTTTCTTTTCAAGGGGAAGATGCAAAGAAAGGCGATGTTCTTGTAAAAAAAGGAACAGCGATCAATCCAGGGATCATCGGCTTGCTGGCAACATTTGGTTATGCCGAAGTCCCAGTTGCCATGAAGCCTGTCGTCGGATTATTCGCTACGGGTTCGGAACTTCTTGATGTTAATGAACCGTTGCAGCCCGGGAAAATTCGCAACAGCAATTCACATGCCATCTCCGCCCAAATTCGGAGGGCCGGAGGAGAAGTTCGTTTTTATGGAAAGCTTAAGGACGAATTCAAATTAAGCTTCGAGGCCATTTCAACTGCCTTGGAGGAAGTAGATCTGCTCATTACAACAGGAGGAGTTTCTGTCGGTGATTTTGACCTTCTCCCGGATATTTATCAAAAAATTGGCGCTGATGTCTTATTTAACAAAGTGGCCATGCGCCCCGGTAGCGTGACGACCGTAGCGGTATATAATAACAAATTTTTATTCGGTTTATCCGGCAATCCATCCGCCAGTTATGTCGGCTTTGAACTATTTGCAAGACCAATCATCCGCACCATGCTGTTTTCGGAACATCCGCATTTACGAAAAGAGACGGCACAATTGGCAGAGGACTTCTTAAAACCCAATCCATTCTCACGTCTGCTTCGGACTCGATTATTTTACGAATCCGGCCAGTTGAAGGTAATTCCTAGCGGTGTGGATAAATCCAATATTACAACAAGCTTGGCAGGTGCCAATTCACTGACCGTCTTACCTGGCGGGACCCGTGGTTTCCAAACGGGAGATTTCGTGGACATCCTGCTTCTAGATGACCAAGAAGGATGCAAATGGCCTTGGTGAAGCCATTTATTTTTCAGGTGGTTGGCTACCAAAATAGAGGAAAAACGACCTTCATATCGAATATAATCAAAAAGCTTCGTGCAGCAAAATTAGAGACAGCCGTTTTAAAACATCATGGACATGGCGGAAAACCGGATGTCACGGGCATGAAGGATTCCAATAAACACTTTCAGGCTGGGGCGGCCGCTTCACTTGTTGAAGGAGATGGAACAATCGAGTTGCTCGGCAATTTCAAGGGGGAAGCCCCTATCACTGAGCTGATTCAATTACTGTGTCTATTTCTCCCTGATGTGATTTTAATTGAAGGTTATAAGCAAGAGGACTTTCCTAAGGTCATTTTAATCAAAGAAGAAAGTGACCTTCTGTTATTGGAACAGCTTACTAATGTCAAAGCAGCGGTGGCTTGGCCTGAGTGCCTGGAACGAACCAGGAATCATGCTTCAGTACCCGTCTTCCCTTTGGATTCGGATCAATTCATTACATGGCTTTTAGAACAAATATGAAGGAGGTCACAATGTTCATTCAATTTCCAATAGAAAAACGCCGTAAGATGATCGAAAGTATCCAAGAATATGTATATCAGGAACATGGCAAGGAAATCGGAGAAATCGCTGCTGAAAATCACTTGCAGTTCATTTTCGAAAATATCGCTCCCTTTATTTATAATGAAGGTATCAAAGATGCAAAAAAAGTCATTGAGGACAGATTAGGAAATATCGAAGAAGATTTGTATTCTTTGGAACGCCCAATTGATTAAAATGAAAAAACAGCATCATAATCGATGCTGTTTTTTATGTTCATTGTTCGGTAAGAATAAGTGGACCGTTTTTCGTAATGGCAATCGTATGCTCGTATTGAGCCGAGTATTTCCCATCTGCAGTGGATGCCGTCCATCCATTCGGATTCCGGCTTGCTTTATATGTACCCACGTTTACCATTGGCTCGATGGTGAATACCATGCCTTCCTTAAGACGCGGACCTTTATTCGGCAGTCCATAATGCGGAACCTGCGGCTCTTCATGAATGACATTTCCTATCCCGTGTCCGATGAAATCACGAACGACAGAGAAGCCTTCGGCTTCGACATACGTTTGTATGGCATGACCAATATCTCCAATCCGATTTCCTTCCACACATACTTCAATCGCCTTATATAAAGATTCCTTCGTCACATGCACTAGATGTTCGGTTTCCTTTGAAACCTTACCGACCGTATACGTCCAGGCAGAGTCAGCAAGGGCCCCGTTATAATTGACGACCATATCAATCGTTACGATATCTCCATTTTTCAAAGGGGTCTTACGAGGGAAACCATGACATATTTCTTCATTTATGCTAGCGCATGTTGCATACTCATACCCTTTGTAACCCTTTTGTTCCGGCTTCGCACCATGTTTTTTTAAGAATCCTTCAACAAATTCTTCTATTTCCCATGTTGTCACCCCAGGAACAATCAACTTTGCAATCTCCCTATGACAAGCTGCCAAAATTTTACCCGATTCATGCATCGCTTGAATTTCACGTGCAGATTTTAATACGATCAATCGTGACACTTCCTTTTTTATTCGTCTCTCCTTTTATTTTACTGCAAAGATGGAAGTATATGAATCCTTTAAAATGAAAAATCCCGGCAGCTGCCGGGATTTTTCATTATTTCAATAAATTGAGCGATTCCCGGTTAAATGCCGGAAGATCTTCGGGTGTCCTGCTGGTTACAAGCTGGTTGCCGCAAACCACAACCTCTTTGTCCAAATATGTGGCACCTGCATACTCCATATCGACTTTAATGGATGTATATCCTGTTGCGTGGCGTCCTTCAAGTGCCTTGGCTGTAATCAGCAACTGCGGTCCATGGCAGATTGCAAATACAGGTTTTTTAGCATCCATGAACGATTTTGCGAAAGATACGAAGCGTTCGTCAGCACGCAATTGATCAGGCGAGAACCCACCTGGGATGAATAATGCATCGAATTGTTCTGGTTTCACCGAGTCGATGCTTTCATCAATCTCGACTTCTACCTCCCCTTGTTTCCCTTTAACAGTTTTCCCTTTTATCATTTCAATCGTCGTTACCGTATGGCCGGCTTCTTCAAATGCTTTTGCCGGTTCACTATACTCCGAGTCCTCAAACATATTCGTTACTACACATGCGATATTTTTACCCATAATCATTCATCTCCTCAATATTTGATCGAATGAACCTACTTTGTACTTTATTTATGTTCCCTCTGCCACCTTAAATAAAACACATAATTGATTGTCCCTTTTGTTTATGAGGAAATACCGCTATATTTCCGACATTCCTTCGGCGGTTGTTGTCCACCTTTTTTAAATATCAGAAAAAAGATAAAGGCAGCCTTTAAATCAATGTTTAGGATATTGGCCAACAACGTGTATCGCACTGATGATTCTTTTATTGATCCATTTCCTGTTTTCTTCTGTATTCAAATTTCCAAATATCCTTTTCCGCCCTTCTTCCGTGGTTACATAGTAATTAGGCAGGTTATTCAATGATAATGTGATGATGTCATTTTTACATTTCCTGCATGAACAAAATGTTTGGTATTCCTTACCTGACATTAAAACCTGCACCCATGTCACAACGATCTCTTCCATCACATTTGTATATTCTCTTTCCATATATTCTCCTTCAAAAAGAAAAACCCGTCCATTCCTGACAGGTTTTCACTCATTTATCTCTGTCCGTGGAACAATTAGGATTTCAACTCTCCGGTTTTTCGCTCTTCCTTTTTTCGTTCCATTAGAAGCAACCGGCTTGAATTCCCCATGTCCTTTAGCACTGAACATTTCGGGATCCAACTCTTTATTTTCGAGGAGAAGTTTCATAAAATTAACGGAACGCATCACGCTCAGATCCCAGTTGGATTCATACTGGTAATTTTTAATAGGAATATTATCGGTATGTCCGCTTACGATAATGTTTCTGGGTAAGTCCATGACCAGTAAGTCCGAGATTTCCATAGCGATTTTTCGGTTTTCACTTCTCACCTCCGCCACACCCGATTCGAACAGCACGTTTTCCCTAATTGAAATCAGCATGCCTTCATCCGTAAGGTCCGTTCCCAATTTATCCGTTAAATCATTCTTTTGGATGTAGGCATTTACACGCTCCTGAACTTCCATAAGTTCTTCTTGCTCGTTTTTCCCTAGCTTCTCAAGATCTTCTGCACCTGTTCTTTGTTCTGGTGACGTCGGCTCATTGCTGGGGGAATCACTTGGGAACTCCATAAAACCCGTACCGCTTGTAAAAACCTGGTTAAATACATTGGACAACTGCTGGAACCTTACTGCATCAACCGAACTTGAAGCAAACAAGACGATAAAAAGCGCGAGAAGCAATGTTAAGATATCGGCATATGGAACCAACCATGATTCATCGATATGCTCTTCATGCCTTTGTTTCTTTTTGCGCCTAGCCATCTTCTCTCACACCGCCTTCTAACCACTTTTTACGATCTCCTGCAGGCAAATATGATGTTAATTTCTGTTCAATCGTTCTTGGCGCTTCCCCTTCGATGATCGATAAAATACCCTCTATCATCATTTCTTTGATTCGGACCTCCTGCCGCGATTTCCGTTTGAGCTTATTGGCAAATGGATGCCATAACACATACCCCGTGTATATCCCCATCAAGGTTGCGACGAACGCGGCAGATATGGCATGTCCCAATGCCTCCGTGTCAGCCATATTACCCAATGCAGCAATCAGCCCGATTACCGCACCCAATACGCCAAGCGTCGGTGCGTATGTACCGGCTTGACTGAAAATCGCTGCCGCGCTTAAATGACGTTCTTCCATCGCGTCAATTTCCTCTGCTAAAATATCACGAATATAATCGGCACTTTGACCTTCGACTGCAAGATTCAAGCCATTTTTCAAAAAGGTATTATCCACTTGATCCGAAATGCTTTCCAATGCCAATAAGCCTTCTTTCCTGGCAATGACCGCCCATTCCGAAAAGGTTTTTATTAAATCTTCAGGCTTTGTCAATTTCTGTTCAAAGAATAAAATCTTGAATATTTTTGGTAGTCTTTTTAATTCCGACAAAGGGAAAGCCGTTACGACAGCAGCTATCGTTCCTACAATAATGATCAAAATAGCCGCCGGGTTAATCAACGCCGTTACACTAACACCTTTCAACACCATTCCGACTAAGATGGCCACAATACCCAGGACTACGCCCAAAACTGATGTTATATCCATAATACTCACCCATTCATTTAAAGTCTCGTCTCCTCCTTATATCGGATGAAGTTCAAAAAAAATGAGGATTATTTTACTATTCGATTTCTATTTTCATTAAATCATCATAAAATCTACCAACTTCATTGCCTACATGAGCTTATTAAACAGCACATTTCAATGGTTCGGGCACAATATTCTTTCGAGAATGGAATTACAAGCATGTTAGTACGTAATTTTCTCATAACGTCTGGAATATGTTTTTTTACTCGTGAGCTTTGGCGGTTTACTCGTGAGTTTCAGCATTTTACTCGTGAGTTCTCCACTTTTACTCGTGAATTCCGCATAACACCTGACATATGTTCTTTTCACTCTTCTGTTTTTCGAAAAGAAAAAAGGACAAAGCCTCTCAGCTTTGTCCCTGTTCTTGTTTTACCTGTTTTCTTCCTATCAACCATTTTATGATGGGTGACAGAAAAAATAAAATGAATAAGATCCTGAATAAATGAAAGCTTGTGACAACGGATAAATCCACATGCACAGACATGGCTGTGACAGCCATTTCGGCGACGCCGCCTGGCGCCATGCTCAAAAATAATTCGTTCGCCTGTAAAGATAGGATCGGGGCAAACTGAATGGAAAGATAATAACAAAATCCAATCAATAGAACATTACTGACGAATACGGCCCCGAACATCTTTCTGAAAAGCCGGGGATTATCAACCTTCAGTGTGTAGCCTAAATGTGCGCCGATCAACAATTGTGACAAGTTCAACCAAAAGTCAGGAATCTGCGGGGCACCTGGGCCCACTAAATTGAATAGTGCTGCGGCCATGAGAGGTCCTAGCAAAAAAGGGAGTGGAAAATTCGCTTTCTTTGTGATGAAGATGAATAATAGCAAGATTAACAACATCATGATGGCTAATTTCCAATCATATTCAAATAAGAAAAACGGCCGCTCCGATATGGCCATTACCGCACCTGATTCAACTGACATTACATGTGTTACAATCCAAGGAACAATGGATATTACCAGGATGACACGAAGTGTTTGCATGAAACCTACAACCGTTTCATCACTATCCTTCATTTCCTCACTTAAGACCACCATCTGGGAAAGACCTCCAGGAAAACTACCAAGCATGGATGTGCCTAAGGATAAGTTCATTCGTTTTCCGACAAACCAGCCAGTCAACACTGTAAATGAAATAATTGCGATTGTCGTAAAAAGCATAACAGGCAGATATTCAACCATCTCATTTAACGATTGTTTCGTGAATGAACTGCCCAGTTGTAAACCTAGAATGACCAATCCAGTACTTCTAAAGGTTTTAGTCCATAACAGGTACTTCCTTAACTTCACTTTCGCGATCATCACGACGAATAATGGTCCAAGCATCCATGGCAGGTATATTCCAAGGCTATCAAACGCATAACCACCCAGGAAAGCTAAAAAAGCTGTAAAGATGACTCTAAAACTCTTACTCTCGATTAAATTTGCACTCACAAAATTACCTTCTTTATCTAAGCGGATTTTCATCTATATCTTAACATAAAATAAGCTGATTCAAAGCTGCCATCCACACTTGTTTTCGACTTGGGCGAGGGGGACAGTGGTGAAATATATTAAAAACGGCACATATGAGGGAACAATATTTTGCAGCATCCAGTTTACGTTTTACAATTGGCGCCAATAAATTCCGATGTAAGGATGGATTGGTTACAATTGGACATTTTTCGTTTTTGGCGTGCTTGCCATCACCAGTGCACTTTTATATTTCATCATGTTTTCGCTCTATGAAAAGGAACATCTCAACACTTCCACCATTTACTAGATTTCCCACCCCCACAAACTCGATATAAAAGGTAGAATGAGTATATAGGGGTCAAACTCTTATGGAGGGGTGACTAGATGTTATCAAATACAGAAATAGGCATTGACTTAGGAACTGCAAATACGCTAGTTTACAGTAAAAATAAAGGAATCGTATTTAATGAGCCATCTGTGGTGGCCATTGATATAGAGACTAATAAAGTATTGGCAGTCGGTGTGGATGCAAAAAACATGATCGGGAAAACACCTGGAAATATTGTGGCAATCCGTCCGCTTAAGGATGGTGTCATTGCGGATTTTGATGTAACCGCGCAAATGCTTCGGGAAATCATGAAAAAAGCAAGTAAGGCTCTAGGTTTATCGATACGCAAACCTAGTGTAGTGGTCTGTACACCATCAGGTTCCACATCAGTTGAGAGAAGGGCCATTCAGGATGCAGTCAAAAGCTGCGGAGCGAAACAGGTCCACCTTATCGAGGAACCAGTAGCAGCAGCAATCGGTGCGGGCCTGCCTGTCGAAGAGCCCATTGCCAATGTCATCGTTGATATCGGCGGCGGAACGACTGAGGTCGCAATCATCTCTTATGGCGGCGTCGTTTCTTGCAATTCAATCAGAATTGGCGGAGATCAATTGGATGAAGATATCAGCCAATATGTTAGAAAAAAACATAATGTGCTGATTGGTGAAAGAACAGCCGAGGAAATAAAAAAAGAAATCGGCTACGCACTCGTTAAACATTCCGTGATCACCATGGAAGTCAGGGGCCGCGATCTTGTAACGGGTCTTCCAAAGCCGATTACAATATCGTCCACTGACATCCAGGAAGCCATTCAGGAATCGCTTCTTCATATACTGGAAGCAATCAGGGCCACTTTGGAAGATTGTCCTCCTGAATTGAGCGGGGATATCGTCGATCAAGGTGTAATCTTATCCGGCGGGGGTGCACTTCTCAACGGGATACAAGAATGGCTGACGAATGAAATTGTCGTCCCAGTCCAACTTGCAGATAACCCGCTTGAATCGGTTGCCATCGGAACCGGGCTTTCACTTGAGGTCATTCACAAATTACAAAAAGCCGTGTACTAAAAATAAGGGGCTGTCTTTGAACTGCACCCCAATTGTTAGACAACATCTAACAATTGGAGGTGCAGTTTTTTTACTAAATATACGATAGACGAAAAATCAAATGCAGTTTTAGAGTAATTGTGAAGGAAAAAAAATATAAATTCATTGCTCAAGAAAGACATGTAGGTTTATCCCCTCTGAAAAGATGGGTTACTATCTGAAACATGGAATGGAAGGACTTGTTTCATCCTATACAAAATTACACTTGATGCGAGCACCTTGGTTACATGATACACCTATCCCCATAGCGCCGTCCTCCAGCAACCTTTTTTGCGTATCTAATACAAAGAAAAAAGACCTCAACATTTAAGTTGAGACCCTTTCATGCTTTGTAAAGGTATATAGGATTCACCCTTATTTTATTATCAAGGAAAACTCCCATTTGTTAATCTTCCAATTCTTGAATTCTTAAGCCTTCAATATCCTTAATCCTAGAAGCTTCGGTATCATTATCAGGATAAATAATCATTGTTTTTCATGCGAAGAAGTAGCCAACCAAACCTTTCCTTGTTTAAAAAATGACAAATCTTCAGGTAAACTTGGCATTCCCCCCTGATAAATCGATTTTGTAATTTTCTTTGCATTCTCGTCAGCGTGAAAATAATAAACATTTGCTGTCTGATTATCACCAAGAGTGGTACTAGCCCATGTTGACTCGCATCTCATTTCTATTAATGACACTTTTAACTTATTTATAATTTCTTCTAACCCTCGTATCGAACCCATATTGTTTCTAACAACTAGATGAAATTCATCACACACATCAAAGCATAAAACAAGCAGTTCTAAATATACTCGATTTTTTGGATTTCTTTCAATGCTTAACATCTTATCCCTCCCTTCGTTATCAATTACTTTTACATCGTATACTTCTACTAAAGGATTAATTCCTTGCACCGTTCTTCATTTTCCTTTGCGGCAATGATGCTTGCAATTGAAGTTCCATGACCATATAAATCTTTTGTATAATTTTTTTATTAATTACGTCATATTTAGCAACAATTTGTCCATTTAATGCAGGTTGCTGATCATTAATAACGCTGTCTAAAATTGCGACTTTTTTTAGGCTTATCATAAATACTGATATTAGACACATAGTTTTTTTAACTCATCTTCATTAAATTTCACCTTAATTTCTTTACTACTAGAATCGCATGCGATAAAAAAAACATTGTGATTATGTAAAAGATTGTTTTTTCATGGTTATACCTCAACTCGATAAAATTAAATATTCAAACATCAGTTTACTATTGTTCTTTTCTGAAACAGAACATTTCAAAATTGAGACGTAAATTGTGGATATTTACGATACTATAGTCCTTGTTAACAAATAGGTAATATGTGGTCACATATAAAAAAGGGTGTAATTATTGAAAACTAAATTATTTTCAGTTTCAGTGATATGTATATTATCAATTATTATAGCAATGCCCTCTTTTGCTTTTGCAGCAACTAACGCTTATAGCTTTACAATGAATCTTCGAATAGTTGATGGAAGTAAAAACGGTCAATATTTTAATTTAAATAAAGGAACTGCAAAATTAAGTGGTACACATTATCAATATAGCTCTGACCCTAGCCCTGTAGGTCCTAACCCCATAACTTATCAATTATGGAATAAGACTTCAGGTAACAGTTTTGGTACAATAAAAGCTACACCTAATAAAAATGGTACTTCTTCTAGTCTGTCAGGTAGCTATTCTGGTCTAGGTGGGGGTACTAAGTATTATTTGCAAATTTTTAGAGTTGATGACGGTAGAAATATAAAAGGTTCAGGAAAAATATCAAATTAAAACAACTGGAAAGAGCTTATAATTCTTTATAAGTTCTTTCTTTATTAATATAATATTTTTACGATAGGGGGTCTCTAAAATGGTTTATCATTTCAGCGGTTGGATTCTTTACAGTTTTATAATTTTATATATCATTTTGGCACTAATACTAAAATTAAGTTTCAAAAAAAGTTATACCTATCTTTTATTCTATACAATTATGTATGTTTATTTATGTAATGTTATAAACCTCACTCAATTTCCCATTTATGTAGATGATGATCAAAGAGAAGCATTTGGGGGGCAAAACGTTTGGAAAGAAATGAATTTAATCCCATTTAAATATGAATTTACTAAATTGAGCTTTTTTAATATTTTAATGACTGTCCCACTAGGCTTTGGATTACCCTCCTTATTTAGAGCCTCATTTAAGAAAATTTTAATAGCTGGTGTATTAACTGGAATAATTCTCGAATCTGGTCAACTACTAACAGCTTTATATGCAGGATATACTTTTAGATTTGTTGATATTGATGATGTAATCTTCAATATATCAGGGACATTATTAGGATATTTCATTTTATTTAAATTATTTAAATTAACGTTTAATATCCTTGTGAGAAAGTGGAATATAAAGTTTAATTCCATAGTTAAACATATCAATAATACATAACGATTTATCCTGTGAATAAACGCCATTTCAAATCGTTATCCGACTACACAGACACGGGTATGATGAAGCATCATCAGCGGGTCTATTTGGCATGCAAGGAGCAACAGCCACTTTCGCAGTCAACCTCAAACGAATTCTCACGAAAATAAAAGCAGAAAAGTAAATAAATATGAAAGAAATAGATCACTTCCTGTTCATTATCGTACAGGAAGTGATCTATTTTTGTTGAAAAAACAATAACTAATTCAAAAACGTTAGTTTTTCAACAGCCTCGCTGAAAGCCGAGGGGGATCCCGGACCGCCTCTGGAAAGCTTAGTGCCTCTCGTTACAACCCACGCCCACATTGTACAAGCCATAAAAAAATGTAGACAAACCCCTTTTTGCTTTAAAAGAAACTGATATATTTTCACTTGATTGTGTAGAGAATAAGAAAAAGCTTTTTTTGGTTCAACAGTACTTTGCTTTTTGGAGAAGCCTTAATAGGACTTAACGCATGAAATGTTACATAACTTGTGTTATAATGTAATTATGTTACATTGGCAAGAGGAGAAGATTTATGGAATATGTAGAAGCCTTTAAGGATATCAATCAAATCAGCAAAATAAAAACATACTTACGCGCTCACTCCAGTCGGGATTATTTATTGTTTGTACTCGGCATCAATACAGGTATGAAGATAAATGAAATGCTCGAAATCACCGTCGCCAGCGTTCTGGATGAAACGGGCAAAATCAAGGAGTTCTATGAGCAACGGACGGAAAATGACGAAGTGAACCAAATTTATTTGAACCTGAAAGTCCGTACCGCCTTACAAGAATACCTTAAAGGCTCGAAGGTTATCGAAGGTCAATTTTTATTTCTTTCCCCTAAGACAAAAAAGCCGATTACACGTCAACAGGCGCATCGAATCATCCATGATGCTGTGGAAGGTGCAGGGCTGACAGGCAAATTCGGAGCAAGTTCGATGCGTAAAACTTTTGGCTACCATGCCTATAAACAAGGAGTGTCACTGGCCTTGATACAGAAGCACTACCATCATTCCAGTCCATCGGAGACATTAAAATACATCGGCATATCAAAGGAGAAGAAATTCAAGACGAACATTGACGTTAACTTATAAACATTCTGTTATCTTCTATTAACTCTAACCAACATTTTAAGGAGGAATTCCAGTGAAAATTAGAGAAAGTGAACTTCCTGGTATTGGCCAAAAATTCGAAATCATAACGAGAAATGATGAAAAGTTAGTAATCGTCATTCACGATGATGGCCGTCGGGAATTATACCATTTTGATAATGAACATGAAGACGTCATATCGAGCATCACCCTTAACGATCAGGAATCCCGGCAAATGGCTTCCATCATAGGCGGCATGGTTTATAAACCACAAGCACTTGAAACGATTGAAATGTCATTGGGTGACTTGGTGATTGAATGGTTCAAAGTCGAACCGGGTTCAAAGGCCATTAATCAAACGATTGGATCGATTGATATCAGGAGCAATTATAACGTGACCGTCATCGCCCATTCTAAAAAAGGAAAAAAACAACTGAATAATCCTGGTCCTGACTCCATCATCGAAACAGGCGATACCCTTGTGATATCCGGTGAAAGAAAAGATATCCGTAACCTTATAAGAGAATTATTGACCGACGAAAGGAGTGACTAAGCTCATATGGACCATTTAGTCTTTGAAGTAGGAACTGCCCTACTTCTAGTAGCATTAGCTGCTCTCGTTGCAGGTAAATTCAAAATATCAAATGTTCCACTATTAATTATCATCGGGATGCTCGTTGGACCCCATGCCCCGCACTTCGGATTAATTGACCTGCGTTTCATTGAAAGTGATGAAATCATAGCTTTCCTCGGTCGTGTCGGTATTTTATTCCTTCTGTTTTACCTAGGGCTTGAATTTTCCGTCAAAAAGCTTATGAAGTCCGGGAAAAATATCGTGACAGGCGGAACCTATTACATTTTAATCAACGTGGGAATGGCCTTGCTGTACGGTTTCCTGCTCGGTCTTCCATTAAAAGAGGTTCTGATATTAACCGGGATCATCAGTTTTTCTTCAAGTGCCATTGTGGCAAAGGTACTTGTGGACCTTAAAAGGACCGGTAACAATGAAACCGAGCTAATCCTTGGCATCATCATGTTTGAAGATATCTTCCTCGCTGTTTATTTATCAGTCGTATCCGGATTGGTATTAAGCTCTTCTGGTTCCGTTTGGGGAACATTACTTTCTACATTTATCGCGATTGGGTATATGCTGATATTTTTCGTTATCGCCCGGAAAGCATCTGGGGTCCTTAACAAATTATTCAATATAACCTCCGATGAAATTTTTATCATCGTTGTGTTCGCATTACTATTCTTCATTGCCGGTTTCTCGGAAACGATTCATGTTGCGGAAGCCATCGGTGCATTACTGCTCGGCCTAGTCTTTTCTGAGACGGAACATAGCGACAGGATTGAGAAACTTGTCATTCCCTTCAGAGACTTCTTCGGGGCCATATTTTTCTTCAGCTTTGGCTTGAGTATCGATCCGACGACCCTTGGTGGAGCTGTCTGGATGGTTCTTGGAGCCGTCATCATCACCATAATCGGTAACTTTGCCGCTGGTATGATTGCCGGACGCAAATCCGGTTTATCTCACAGAGCTTCCGCAAACATCGGTTTAACGATCGTTTCACGCGGCGAATTCTCCATCATTTTAGCCAACTTAGGCATTGCTGGCGGTTTAATGCCTATACTAACCCCGTTTGCGGCACTTTATGTTTTGACCTTAGCGATTCTTGGGCCGATCCTTACAAAAGAATCCAAACACATCTATAATATCCTAAATAAAGTCTTCAAATGGACCCCTCCGAAGGTTCAAAAGGAACAAGGAAAAGAAGTTCAATAGTGAAAAAAGGCCAGACATCCATTGCTGTCTGGCCTCTTTTCTGTTTACCAATTACAACTCACTTCCATGATTTTCCTAATATAATTATACTTGTTATAAAAAGGGCATAAAATCATTCCTAATAGTAGTGTTTGGCCGTAATTATTCATAGGCTTAAAGTATCAACAGCACCTATTTACATTTAATCGTCAAACTTTCGTGATTTAGGTATACTTGCAGTACGAATCTTCACTCCCGGTTCTTCTAGGCATGATACTCGCCATTCCCCTAATTCTTAAAAATTTTAATAAAGGGCATTGGTAAGTGAATTGGCTAAGGTTGGTCATCCTTAATGTTCCTCTTTCCAAATTTGTTTTTGGTTATAAAGGACAAATGGATCAACCACGTTACAATCGATCGCTGGAGCAGTTGCAGGTTATGAATTTTCACAAGCTTCTACAAGCGAGCGGATTAGAGCTTTCAATTTCTTTTCTTTTTAGGATTAACATACATGAACAGAGGGAAAAGAAGCAGATAACCTAAGTAACTATTCAGGAGTGATGCCCAGATGAATAAGTCGATAAAATTTTCAAAGAAACTGATTAAAGAAATAAAGGAAGATCGTGTAACCGGGCTGGCAGCAGAACAAGCTTATTACTATTTACTGGCACTATTCCCTTTGCTCATTTTACTTCTGTCCATATTACCTTATCTGAACATCGATATTCAGACAGCCCTTAACACGATAAAAACCTTCATGCCTGCGGAAACGATGGAAGTCATCGAGAAGAATATCATCAACATATTATCTGAACGGAACGGCGGCTTACTGACTTTGGGTTTCCTTGGCACCATTTGGTCGGCTTCCAACGGAATGAATGCGTTCATCCATTCCATGAATATTGCCTATGATGTAGAAGAAACAAGGAATTTCATCAAAGCCCGCATCATTTCCATTGTATTGACATTAAGCCTTGTTGTAGCATTCATCGTCATGTTGGGTCTCCCCGTCTTCGGAAAGGTCATCATCGATTTATTACAGCAAGTCATTCCGATCCCTGAAGAAATGCAAATATTATTCAGCTTATTACGGTGGGTTATCGCAGTTGTGGTCATCTCACTTGTCCTGGCCTTTTTATATCGCTTTGCACCGAATAAAAGTTTTCCCATTAAACATGTCATCCCAGGGGCATTGACCGCAACTGTACTTTGGCTGGGAATATCACTTGGATTTTCATTCTATGTCAGTAACTTTGCCAACTACTCTTCCACTTACGGGAGTTTAGGAGGCGTCATCATCTTGATGCTATGGCTATATTTAAGTGGTTTGATCTTTGTGATCGGCGGAGAAATTAATGCGATACTTCATCGTCAAAACTCCATTCCAAAAAAACCATCGCGCACGATCGTTCATCCTGTCCCGCTTAAAAGGTAAATCATGAATTACAATGGAAGATTGAAAAGCGGCTGTCCCATTCGGACAGCCGCTTTCCTATTCATCCCTTATTGACAAACTCTTCATATCTTTCATCATGAGCCAGCCATGCAGAGTATTTCCGCTTCATGTACTTTTCCGCTTCCGCAAATGTATCGAATGTTTTTTTCTGTTGTTTTCCGTTGATTTCAACAATCCATTCCTCTTCTTCATCCTCATAGATGAATATGTCCTGTTTGTCTCTCGTTGAATATAGGCAACCCTCTGGGGATTCTTTTACATTCAATTGATTCTTATGTGCGTCCCGTTTAAGTGGCTCGGCATGGAATGTCTTTTCGACATATTGGCTATATGCCTTTTCGGACATGGTACAACCAGCAGCTTTTTGGTGGCCGCCCCCATCGTACTTGCCAGCAACCTCAGAAACATCTATATCATCGTGGATTGTCCGGAAGCTGATTCTTTTACTTCCTACCATCAAGATGGCTATATAATCCAGATGTGAGAACTCTTTCGACAGTTCATTACCCAATTCTGAGTGGTATGACTCTGCATGTACCACACCAGCTGTATGGGGTCCGACCGTAGCCTGATAGACTTCCCTTTTTTTCCTGTTTATGTACCGATCTACCCGACTCTCTTCAACATTCAGAAGGGTTTGCTCAACTTCATCAAAAGTAAAGCTTTCAGCTGTCGAAAGCTTATTTGCGATTTTCATTTCGAATTCCTCTATCGGAATCATGAAAAACAGGTCATTCAATCGTTTTGCCGTTGTATTTTTATTGACTTCCCATTCCCAGGTATCGTATTGACGGACCAATTCAACGAATTCAGCGACAATGCTTGAAGGTTCCAGCAATTTATTTTCAACTGCATACTGATAGAATAATGATGTCGCTGCCGTCTGTTTACCATCTTCCTGTTCGACAGTTACAGATGCCCAATCATGTTCGTTCAAATGAAGTGCTGACTTATGATGATCAATCAGCAGCGCCTTGCCTCCATCTTCCACAAACTGAGTAATCATTTTTTCGTTATCTTCATCAACCGATAGATCAGTTACGATCAATGTATCTTCAATCTTAGCCTGTTCAAGAAATGCTCCTACATTCTGATTAAGGCGACCAATCGAATTATAACTAACCACTACTTCTTCCCCGAATGCCAGCTTAGCTACAATGCCGCAGCCGACTCCATCTAAATCATTATGTGTAAAGAGATGGTACACACAAACCCCTCCTAATAACTAATAAATTTACTTTTCCCTAAAGACATGAATTTCAATTGCAATCTTTACAATTGTAGCATAATCATATCCGCATATTTTATCATGCTTCCATTACGTGATGCTTTTGTTCTGTTTTTTTATCGAAAATCCCCTAATAATTCTTTATTTCCCATAATTTATACCACTCTACTTCTAAGTTTGATTGGAATCGCATCCATATACGTCTCGTTGTTAGAATTAGAAAAGAGTAGGACAGATGAAATCAAACAATCGATCATGCTTAATGAAATCACCCGGTCCGTTAAAGGATTGACCGACTTTTATAACGGGCTTCAAAAAAACGTCCATACTAGAAGGGAAAATATCGAGGAAGTCACAAAAGAGATCAACCAAATATTAGAATAGACCAGTTTGATAATGGCAAAATCCGAGGAAGTGCACAGCAACAAATGAAGCCAATGTAGATTTCATCATAGAAGAGAATGCCGCTTCCCATGTAGAAGTTGCGGCGAGTGCCGAAGATCAGCATTCGCTAATCATCAATAGCTAGGAACTTTACGAACTATGAAGAATTGCTTAATGGTTTAAGAAAGTTGACATGATCCGGAACAACAAAAAAAAGCCGCAGGAATGTTAACCTGCGACTTCCTTATGTGAAATCACTGTTCTATCAATTTTCCAAGGTTGGCCATTTCAATGGCACTAACCGCAGCTTCATAGCCTTTGTTACCTGATTTTGTTCCTGCACGTTCAATGGCTTGTTCAATATTCTCAGTTGTCAGCAAACCGAAGATAACCGGTACACCTGTTTCCAATGAAACGGAAGCCATGCCTTTAGCTGCTTCATTGCAGACATAATCATAATGTGAAGTAGCACCTCTGATTACCGTTCCAAGACCGATTACGGCATCATATTTACCTGTATTCACAAGTTTCTTAGCAATTAACGGAAGTTCAAAAGCACCCGGGACCCACGCGATGTCAACATCATTCTCATCAACACCATGACGCTTAAGGCCATCCAATGCCCCTCCTAAAAGCTTGCTTGTGATAAACTCATTAAATCTTCCTACCACGATACCGACTTTCAATCCTGATCCGATTAATTGTGCTTCAATAGTTTTCCCCATGTCCAATTCCTCCTAATTTTTAAAAACAATATCATTTTTTTCATGTTAAGATTTAATTCCTTAAAATCCTTCAAGCTTTTGGGATGTTTAGTTCAAGTTCCTGTTTCCCGATTGTATCATTTTGTTGAAGATACCGAATCAAATCGGCTATCGTAATGAATTTCAGGTTGAATTTATCAGCGATGACTTCTAAATCGGATACACGGGCCATCGACCCATCTTCATTCATGATCTCACAAATGACACCAGCTGGAGCGGCACCGCATAACTTTGCCAAGTCCACCGATGCTTCCGTATGTCCTGCCCTCCTTAATACGCCGCCTTCTTTAGCGACTATCGGAAAAGTGTGACCAGGCCTTTGGAAATCTTCAGCGACCGAATCTTCATTAAGAAGCTCGAGGATGGTCAAGGACCTTTCAAAAGCACTGATTCCTGTAGAGGTGCTTTTATGATCGACACTTACCGTAAAAGCAGTGCCATGATGATCGGTATTTTCTCCTACCATAGGATGCAGTTTCAATTTCTCTGCCAGTTCTTCAGTGATGGTTGTACAAATCAAACCACGTCCATGAGTCGCCATGAAATTAATCGCTTCCGGTGTCGCCTTTTCGGCCAACACTACAAAATCCCCTTCATTTTCACGGTCTTCATCATCGGATACGATTACTACCTTGCCAGCCTTCAAATCTTCTATTGCCTCTTCTATTGTATGGAACATCATTACACCGCCCTTTTATTAGAATCCATGCTCTGCCAAAAACTCTAAATTCAGTCCTGGTTTTGGATTGCCATTTTTCATTTGATGTATTATATATTTCCCTATCATGTCGTTTTCGATGTTAACGATATCGCCAGCCGCTTTTTGTCCCAATATGGTGTCCTGATGAGTCAATGGAATCAATGATACAGTTAAAAGGTTCCTTTCGATTCCAAATATCGTCAAGCTCGTTCCATCAATGGCCACGGAACCTTTTGGAATGCAAAAGGTACTAAGCCCTTCTTCCAATTGGATTACATAATATACGGCATTTTCTTTCCGTTCTTTTTTTATGATTGTTCCGGTTCCGTCGATATGACCTGAAACAAAATGACCGCCAAACCTTCCCTGTGCACTCATGGCTCGTTCGAGATTAACAGGTGATCCCAATTTTAACGTCCGGATCGAGGAAACCTTGACCGTTTCCGGCATCACGTCGACCGTAAACAAACTTTTAGTGAAGGACGTTACCGTTAAGCAAACTCCGTTGACTGAAATACTATCCCCCAGATGCACATCTTCAAGGATTTTTTCAGAACGAATCGATAACTCCATACTGCTTTTTCCTTTTTTCAAGGAATGTACGGTACCGATATCCTCAATGATTCCCGTAAACATGTTTTTCCCCCTTTTATAAAATATAAAAAACCCCTTAGGATGACCTAAGGAGTTAGCAGGAGAAATGAGTGAAAAAAATTGTATACCTAAAAAGCCTAATATTTTCATTTCGAAAAATTAGGCGTACGTATACACTTGGGTTCCACACGTCCTTCTCCCATCCAGACTGTACTGTCGGCTTTGGAATCTCACCAAATCCTGCCTTTAACAGGCTCGCGGGCTTAGAATTTCTTCATCACCGCCGGTTGGGATTTTCACCCGACCCCGAAGGACTAAAATAATATGAATCTTTGAATATTTTATCACCATAAAGTGAAGATGTAAAATTTCTAACCTTAAATGGTTCAATTGTTACAGGAACTTCCTCTCTTTATGAAAAAATGACCCCCAAGTACCCCCGGTGTGCTCCAAAAAGGTTAACCAGGCTAAATATGTGGAATAAGGTTAGCAGGATCACAATTCATACAAGGAGGAAGCCCATGATTATTTCCATCATTAACTTGATTTTCTATCTGTTCGTCGTCACGATGAATTTTTTAGCCAATTTCCTGCCATTGAACGGCCAAACATCAGGAGAGATTTCCGATAAACTGGATGTCCTTTTCACTCCTGCCGGTTATGTATTTTCCATATGGGGCTTAATCTATTTTCTGCTCGCCATCTGGGTATTCAGGCAGTTTTTAAGTAAACATCAAAACAGCCCTGCTTATAAGGCATCCTTCCCTTGGTTCGCTTTAAGCTGTGTCCTAAATGGCGCTTGGCTTTTGGCTTGGCACTATGAGCACTTTTTATTATCCGTATTCATTATCATTGCTCTGTCGGCCACTTTAATGGTCATTTATACAAACATAAAAAAAGTGGAGCACACTACTTTCGACCTATTTCCGTTTTCCGTTTATACAGGCTGGGTAAGTGTTGCAACCATCGCTGACATTTCTTATTACCTCACCTATATCAAATGGGACAGTTTTGGGCTTTCCAGTTTAACCTGGACGATCATCCTGCTGATTGCAGCAACAATCCTGGCCTTTGTCTTTGCAGGTAAAAACCGGGATTGGTGCTATCCTCTCGTATTTGTTTGGGCGTTCATAGGGATCGGGATACGAAATAGCGCCGCCTATCCGGTAATCACAGACGTTTCTTATATCCTGGCAGCCATCACTTTTATCGTATCCATCACCATATTCATTAAAAATAGAAGGAACTGAATAAGGAATATGGTAGTTAAAATGCTTGCTGAATATCTTCCCAGACGTCCTGCCAAGCTTCAAGGCCAACTGAGAGACGGACCAGTTGGTCACTGATGCCCATTTGTTCACGCGAATCTTTAGGAATGGCAGAATGCGTCATGGTAGCGGGATGCTGGATCAATGTTTCGGCATCCCCCAAACTTACAGCAATTTTGATAAGTTTCAATTTATTGAGGAATTCCTGTGCATCCTGTTTTGTGCCATGCAATTCGAAAGAGATAAGGCCGCCGCCATGTTTCATCTGTTTTTGCATTATATAATGATTCGGTGAAGCATCATCACCTGGATAATATACCTTTTTCACCTTTGGATGTTTCTTAAGTTCTTGAAAGATTGCCATTGCATTGTCCGAATGACGGTCCATCCTGACAGGCAAGGTCTTTAACCCCCGCAATAGTAACCAAGCATCGAATGGTGAAATGATTCCACCGATATCTTTCTGTGTAGTTCCAGCTACATGATTCATGAATTCCTTTTTACCGACGACAAGGCCCGCAACGACATCCCCATGCCCGCAAAGATATTTCGTAGCGCTATGAAGGACGATATCACAGCCATATTCAAGCGGCCTCTGTAGGTAGGGCGTCGAAAACGTATTATCGACTACGACCGTCACATTATATTCCTTCGCAACTCTCACCACCATCTGTAAGTCAATCAATTTCATCGTCGGATTGATTGGGGTTTCTACATATATGCAGGTCGTTTCCGGCCGGATCATATTCCTTACCTGTTCTTCTGTATCCATTTCACAAAAATCATGAGTGATGCGGTATTTATTTTTCATTAGCTGCAGAAGGCCAAATGTACAACCATATAACCCCTGTGAGCACAGGATGTGGTCATCTGTTTTTGTTAACGCAAAAAGTACTGCTGAAACAGCAGCCATCCCTGAACCGAAAGCAAGGCCAGCTTCCCCACCTTCCAAAGCGGCAATCTTTTCTTCAAGCACTTGTACCGTTGGATTTCCAAGGCGAGAATAAATATATCCATCTTCCAAACCAGCAAATCGCCGTTCCCCTTGCTCGGCATTTTCGAAAGTGAATGTCGAGGTTTGGAATAAGGGTGTTGCCAAGCTTCCTAAATGTTTCTTCGAGTCATATCCTTCATGGATGACTGCAGTTTCAAACTGTTTATACTTTCCTGTCATACCGTCTCCTCCTAACCTATGTCTATTGCTATCATATGTCAAAAAACCATATAAAGGAAGCGTTTTCATTCATGATTATCCCCCATTAATGAACTCTTGAATTTAGTAAATGTGATACTATTTCACAATCAAATATTTATAATGGAAGATTTTAGGTGTTCAACAGATGAACAAATTCATTTTTGGTTTTCTGGTCATTTTAACGACTGCTTTAATGGGGTCATCATTCGCAATAGGAAAAATTGGTTTAGCGTATACTTCCCCAATTTACTTGTAGCGATTCGTTTCATCCTAACACAATGGTCGGGGTTCTGCTCGGCTTAATCGGCGTCTTTATAACAATGGGCGCACATCTTGATTTGAAGACCGGCCCCCTCCTTGGATTGATGTAAGCCATTTCTTGGTCCATATCAACCCTATTATGAAAAATTTGGGACATACTTTCGACACTTGGGTCATGACAGCCTATCAAATGCGGTGCGGGGGTATTCTCCTGCTCATTGGATCATTTCTTTTTGAATTGCCCTTTTTCAAGATTACCCAGGCATCCATCATTATTTTGTCTTGGCTGGCCATCATGGCATCCATCGTTCAATTTTCGGTTTGGTATTTCCTATTACAAAAGGGTGATCCAGCAAAAACAAGCGCTTTCCTATTTCTAGCTCGCTTTTTCGGTGTCCTATCTGGCTACCTCTTGCTGGATGAGCCTGTTCACTGGTAGGTGTGGATTCTGCAAAATGAGCAACTTTTTAATTTTTAATCTTAACGTGCATTTTAAAAAAAAAGAGACAGCCGCCATGGCCGTCCCTTTTTCCGAATCATTCATCGACTACGATGTTTCCACCATAGAAGGTTACTCTCGTTAATGGAATCTCCAGTTCACGAGCCATTTTTTTCAACTCTCGCTCTTCTCTTTCCGTTACGATTGAAATGACAGTGCCATCTGCACCTGCACGCCCAGTTCTCCCAGATCTATGGATATACTGTTCAACGTTGTCAGCCATATCAATATGAACGACCGCAGTAAGACCTTTAATATCAAGCCCCCTTGCCGCTACATCCGTTGCTATCAGCATTGGGGATTTTCCGGAACGAAGCTTGCGCAGCGCTTTCTCCCTGTCAACTTTATTGGATTCACCGTGAAGCACGCCCATTTCAATACCTTTATAACTCAACTTTTCATGTAAGACGCTCAGCTCTGCTATATCATTCAGGAAGGCAAGGGCCTTCACATCTTTAAGTCTTGTGATTTTCTCGAGAATCTTGGACTTTTCCCGTCTCTCAACAACAAAGTAAAGATGGTCCACCTTTGATTCCATTTTTTCATGCTTATCGACCTTGATCATTTCGGGTTCATTCATGAATCCCCGGGCCGCTTTTTCCGTTTCCTCTGGCAGGGTAGCTGAAAAAACCATGATTTGCCGGTCTTTTAGCGTAGTTTTAATAATATTGTTGATCGTTCCCATATGCTCCGGAGTGATCAATTGGTCACCTTCATCAAGTACTATCGTCTTAACTTCATGCATCTTCAATTTCTTTTGGGCAATCAATTCGTAAATCCGTCCCGGTGTTCCAGCAATCACCTGTGGATGCTTTTTCAGTTTGTCCAACTGCCTTTTCACATTAGCACCGCCGATGAATGCTGCACCCGTTATGCCGCTTCCCTCTGACCAAATGCGAATTTCTTCATTGATTTGCATGACCAGTTCTCGTGATGATGCCAGAATCAAAGCTTGGGGCGATTTTTTTTCAGGATCTATCTTTTCCAGCAATGGCAGTAAATATGCTAATGTTTTTCCTGTACCAGTCGGTGATTCGGCCATGATATCTTTTCCCTCGACAATCACGGGAATCGCTTTCGTTTGAATCGGGGTAAGTTGTCCGAATCCGGACTTTTTCCAGACCTCTTGTATATATGGTTTTCTATCGTTCACTAATGCAGGTAATTCGCTCATATCGTTCTCCTTTAATATAAAACTTTTCCTATCTTTTCATAGTACCATTTATTCTTGTCCAGTAGCCAACGGAATACGAATTGTAACCGTCGTCCCTTTGTTTATCTCACTTTCAAAATGCATTTCCCCCTGAAGGCGATGAACGATCTTCCGGCAAATTGCAAGCCCGATCCCTGTGCCCTTTTCCTTCGTCGAATAAAAAGGCTCACCAATCCGTTCAAGTCGCTCGGGCACCATACCCATGCCATTATCACTCACGCTGACCACAGCTTGTCCATCGATGATTTGCAGCGATATGTCAATCTCCCCATTATCCTCAATCGCTTCAATGCTGTTCTTGACGATATTGATTATCAACTGTTTAAGTTCAATTGAATCAGCCATAATATAAATCGGTTCGGCGGTTTTAACCCTGAACCCCATTTCGATATTATTCAAATTCGTTTCTGCTTTCATCAACGTGAATACCTGTTGTAAACTGTCGGCCAGATCGATCCTGCAAAATGCGACATCCTGTTTCTTCCCGAGTACCAAAAGTTCACTTGAGATAATATTAATTCGGTCAATTTCCTTCAACATGATATCAGAATGCAGCGGGTTTACTTCCTGGGTCATATCCATTAACTGCACAAATCCTTTTAACGATGTCAGCGGATTCCTTATCTCATGTGCGACGGCCGCAGCCAGATGTCCGATTACAGATAGCTTTTCAGACATGATCATCAATTCCTCTTCGCGCCGCAATTCAGTAATATCCCTAACGATTGCATATACTCCAAGCACTTCCGCTTGAACGATGATCGGTAAAAAGGTTACACGGATTATCCTTTTTTCATCACTACTATTCTGGATGGTCGTTTCGAATTTTACAGCCTCCCCTTGAAGGGACTGCATAAAGAATACAGATACTTTATCACTTTCATTCCAGTTGATGAGATGATTCGCATTCTTGCCTTTCAAATTGTCACTATTATGACCTAACAGTTTTTCAGCTTCCGGGTTTATCGAAACGACATTTCCTTCGAGATTCAGCTCAAGGACACAATCCGGGTTATGCTTGAACAACGACTGATACTGTTCATCCTTCAGAATGAATTCCTGCTGAGACCTCAACATTTTCCCCATCCAATACCTGATTATGAAGTATAGGAAAAGCCCGGTTATGAAAATGAACATCCACCCTTTGGAATGCTGAAACATTGCATATATCTGAACATCTGCCCTTGCCTGTGTCATAGAGATGTAATCCGTAACGAAAATCCATAAGACGCCAATGATTATATATATAATAGCCACTTTACATGCAATTTTATGAGATTGGTTCATGTTTTTTCCTTTGTATTGTTTTTGGTTTATTATTCCCAAATCACTCAAAAAAAGCCCTCATGTTTTCAACATAAGGACTCTATGGATATTGTACCATATATATTGCATTCATTGTTTTATATCGCTAAAAAATCCAGCAGCATTTTAACTGGAACTTCAATGATCAAGAGAGGTTTTTAATGGCTTGATTGAATTCTTCTTCTATATCTTTTGTAGGCTTGGCCGATAATAAGCTGAAAACGACCACCGCTATTGAACCAGCGATGAAACCAGGAATGATTTCGTATACTTCAGCGAACTTATCGATCATATCCCAGACGATCACGGTTGCCGTACCGACAATCATTCCCGCCAGGGCTCCCCATTTCGTCATCCGTTTCCAGTACAGGCTTAACAGAATGACAGGACCGAATGCCGCTCCAAAACCAGCCCATGCATAACCCACCAATTTAAGGATCGTACCGCTTGGATTAAAAGCCAATAATAGGGCAATGGCGGATATCGCCAATACACCAAACCGACCTACCAGCACTAATTCCTTATCAGATGCATTTGGCCGAATGAACTGCTTATAGAAATCATCGGTCAGAGCACTTGCCGATACTAACAGCTGTGATGCAATCGTACTCATGACCGCTGCTAAAATCGCAGCCAACAAGAAGCCTGTAATTAAAGAAGGAAATAGTTCTTTTGCCAAAATGATGAAGACGGACTCAGCATTTTTTTCCCCTAAAGGACTGTTTGTCAGGTTAAAATAAGCTATTCCCACCAATCCGGTGAACATCGCTCCGACGATAGCAAAAATCATCCAGCCCATACCGATTCGCCGTGCACTTTTCAATTCTTTAACAGATGAAACCGCCATGAATCGAACGATTATATGAGGCTGCCCGAAATAACCAAGCCCCCATGCTAGAAGAGATATGATGCCAATGGTAGATGTTCCTTCAAATGCATGCAATAAGTTCGGGTTAATCGATTTTATTTCATTGAAGGTAGGATCCCAGCCACCAATATTTACAATCGTGACAACTGGTACTAGAATTAAGGCAATGAACATAATTGTACCTTGTACGAAGTCCGTCCAGCTAACGGCCAGGAATCCACCAAATAATGTATAAAGAATAACGACGCTCGCCGTCAGCCAGATGCCCCACCGGTAATCCAAATTGAAAGCCGAGCGGAAAAGCTCACCGCCTGCTACCATGCCTGAAGAGGTGTAAAAGGTGAAGAAAATTAAAATGACCGATGCTGATACCACTTTTAAGACACGGGAGCCATCTTTAAATCGATTTCCCAAGAAGTCGGGAATCGTAATCGAATTGCCGGCCACTTCCGTGTATGTCCGAAGTCTTGGTGCCACGAATAACCAGTTTAAATATGACCCTGCACACAGGCCGACGACAATCCAGCCAGCACTTAATCCGCTTATGTACATTGCACCGGGAAGACCCATCAACAGCCAGCCGCTCATATCGGAAGCACCTGCACTCAATGCAGTTACAGCTGGGCCCAAGTTCCGGCCGCCAAGCATGTAATCGGTTAAGTTGGCCGTTCTCCGATAGGCCAAATAACCAATTAACAGCATGCCTGCCATGTATATTCCAATTGATATTATAATTCCATATTCCAAAAATGAATCCTCCTATTTATAGGTTAATTTTCATCTTGTAAGCTTATCAGAAAAAAAAACATATGTTAAGAAGTTCTTGCACCTATCAACAATTTCACTTTCAATATAATTAAGAAAATTCATTTTATTAGATTAAATTATTAGGAGGAATAATCCATGCAATCCTATATCAATCAGCCAGATGGAGTCTTTCCCTCTGTTTGCTCTCTTGACTGCCCTGATCAATGCGGTTTACTGCTGCACAAAAAAGATGGGAAAATCATTAAAGTTCAAGGTGACCCTGATCATCCAGTCACCAAAGGGAATATTTGCAACAAAGTCCGAAACATGACTGCCCGCCTATATGACCCCAAGCGCTTAAAGCAGCCATTAAAACGCATCGGTCTGAAAGGAGAAGGGAATTTCGCTCCAATCAGTTGGGAAGAGGCCCTTGACACAATCACTTCCAAATGGAAAGACCTGATCAAAATGCACGGACCGGAAAGCATACTCCCCTACAGCTTTTACGGAAACATGGGCAACCTCAGCGCAGAGGGGATGGATCGCCGTTTTTTCCACAAACTCGGTGCAAGCATGCTCGAGCGTTCCATTTGTAACGCGGCCGGCTCAGTCGGATACAACTATACAATGGGTGGTTCATTCGGCACCGACCCAGAAGAAACGATTCATACAAAGCTTTTCATCATGTGGGGCATTAACGCTGTGAGCACAAATATGCACCAAGTTACGCTTGCCCAACAAGCCCGAAAAAACGGGGCCAAAGTAGTTGTCATTGACGTACATAAAAATCAAACCGGCAATTGGGCTGATTGGTTCATCCCAATTCTGCCTGGCACCGATAGTGCGCTCGCCCTCGGTTTAATGCATATTCTATATGCCGAGAATCTAGTCGACCAGCCCTTTCTCGATGAATACACAGTGGGTGCAGCCGAATTGCGCGAACACGTCCGCCAATATGATCCTGCGACAGTATCCGTGATCACTGGCGTTCCGATTGATGACTTATATGAATTGGCTAGGATGTACGGCACCACAAGTCCATCATTCGTTCGGATAGGAAATGGCCTGCAGCACCATGACAATGGCGGCATGGCTGTACGTACCATTGCCTGCCTGCCTGCACTTACCGGCCAATGGATGGTGGAAGGCGGAGGAGCCATCAAAGGGAATTCAGGATATCTGGCTTTTAATACAAATGCCTTAAGACGTCCTGATTTATTGCATAATAAAGCTACTCGGACCATTAATATGAACCAAATCGGTCAAGCTCTTCTGGAAAAAGAAAACCCGATTCGCTCCATGTTTGTATACGGCTCCAACCCAGCACTTGTAGCTCCGAATGCAAATAAGGTGCAGGAAGGTCTAATGCGGGAAGATCTATTCACAGTTGTACATGATCTATTCTTAACCGAAACGGCCATGTTTGCTGACCTCGTCCTTCCTGCCACATCATCTTATGAAACGGAGGATTTTTATAATTCATACTGGCATAATTACGTCCAACTACAAAAACCTGTAGTCGAAAAATATGGCGAGTCGAAATCGAATGTTGAATTGTTCAAACTGTTAGCTGTTGGAATGGGATTTGGGGAACAAGCATTTAGAGATTCAGAGGAAGATATGATACGGCAGGCACTGAATTTTCCCGATAACCCGCATTTAGAAGGCATCACCTATGACACCCTTTCAAGGAATCAATTTGTCAAAGCCAAGATGCAGCCGATGTTCCCAGGAAAACTCCCAACACCAAGCGGTAAAATCGAACTTTATTCCGAACGGATGAAGCAGGATGGATACGAGCCTTTGCCAACATATACGCCAATCATAAAAGACAGCGACCTGCCATTTTTATTCATTCCGGCTCCTAATCACAATTTCTTGAATTCAACCTTTTCAAATAATGCCAAACATATCTCATTGGAAAAGGAACCGAAACTGCACATGAATGCCGCTGATGCCAAAACAATGGGGATAGCCCCCGGAGATACGGTTAAAATCTGGAACGGTCGCGGTGAATGTATACTTACCGCTGCTCCCGGTGAAAATGTGTTACCTGGCGTTCTTGTCAGCCAAGGCTTGTGGCAGAACACACCTGAAACAAAACAACACATCAATTCCCTTACCCCAGATCGACTCTCAGATATGGGTAATGGCGCCGTTTTCTTTTCAGGACGGGTGGATCTTGAAAAAGTCCAACAAAAGTAAATCAATGTTTAGCAATCTATTAATATATCTGCGAATTTAGGATTATATCTCCGGTTCCGGCATTTTTATCTGCGAATTTCGGAATTTATCTCCGATTCCGGCTTTTTATCTGCGAAAATCAGAATATATCTCCGATTCCACAAAAAAGGCTGTTCCACAAGGAACAGCCTTTTCATCATGCTACTTACTCTTCATCAAACCAACCTGTTGGCTGGATATCCAAGTTGTTATTGATTTGCTTCACTTCCGTATAAGCTTCGTAACCGAAAGTTCCCAGTTCGCGTCCATTTCCACTTTGCTTGAACCCTCCCCAAGGAGCTTCGTTATAAGTCGGATGATATGAGTTTATCCACGTGATGCCGGCACGCACTTTTTTAATGACACGGTACGCTTTTGCGATATCATTCGTGAACACCGCTCCCGCTAAACCATATTTCGTATCATTGGCAAGTCGAAGAGCTTCCGCTTCATCCTTGAACTTTTGAACGACAAGCACCGGTCCAAAAATTTCTTCCTGTACAATCCGCATGTCCGGTGTCGTATCAACAAAAATAGTAGGTTCGACAAAGTAACCTTTATCCAAGCCTTCTTCTTTAATTCGATTTCCACCGACGATTATTTTGGCACCTTCTTCTTTTCCGATTTGGATATACGATAATATTTTGTTCATATGGGCTTCTGAAACGATAGGTCCCATCTGGCTGTTTTCATCAGAACCTGAACCTACTTTGATCTTTTTCGCCTTCGCAGTAAGACTTGCAATGAACTGATCGTAAATAGACTCTTCCAACAATAAACGGGAGCCTGCTGAACACACTTGTCCTTGATTACAGAAAATCCCGTATAGAGCATAATCAACGGCAGTCTCAAAGTCAGAGTCCGCAAATACGATATTAGGCGATTTCCCGCCGAGCTCCAATGTCACTTTCTTTAGGTTACCCAGTGAAGCCTCCATGATCTTACGTCCTGTTGCCGTTCCTCCTGTAAAGGCTACTTTATCGATTTCCTCATGTTCGGCAATGGCTTGTCCGACAACTGGCCCCGCTCCTAAAACAAGGTTTGCGACACCTTTTGGCAATCCGACTTCATCCATGATTTCAAATAGTTTGACCGCTGTCACCGGAGTGACCTCAGATGGTTTGAACACAACGGAATTTCCTGCAGCAAGTGCCGGAGCCAGTTTCCAGGCTGACATCATTAGAGGGAAATTCCAAGGAACGATCTGCCCGCATACACCGATTGGTTCCCTTACGACCATCGCTTGCTGACCGTCAGGAACTTCAAAAGTCTGACCTGTCGGTTTTGTAGCCAATCCTGCATAATATCTAAAACAGGCTGCTGAATCCGCTATATCATAACGAGCCTCACGTAATGGTTTCCCATTATCCAATGTTTCCAACGCAGCTAGTTCTTCAGCTTTTTCTTCTATTTTGTCGGCTATTTTGAATAAAATGCGCGCTCTTTCCACTGCAGGAGTTCCCCACCAACCACCTTCATAGAATGCATATTTTGCTGCCTCGACCGCTGCATCCACATCTTCCTGTGTTCCTTCCGCAGCTTTGGCAATAACTTCCCCCGTGGCCGGATTCAATACATCCCTCTTCTCACCTGAAGTTGAATTCACCCATTCCCCATTGATGAACATCTTTAAGTCCAGTGCTCCCGTTCCTTCTTTTTTCGTATTATTTTGCAAAGTTTCCTGCATGTAAATTCCTCCTCGGTTTTAAGTTATCTACCTATATATTAGATATGAGCAAGATTCATGCCAGTTTGAAATATTAGGTAACTCTCGTTTTTTTGCCCTTTCCTGTCTCATTTAAATTCAACCGTGAATTACCTATTCATTTTTGCATAACATTTGGGCAATCCTTCATCTCAGTCTCTTTCAAAATTCATAGAAAAATGAAAACCGCAGCTCAAAAAAAAAAGAGATGAGCAGCTGCTCAACTCTTTTTTTGATTAATTTCGGTTAATAATGACCAGTTTCATTTCCGTCATTTCTTCAATGGCATATTTTAGCCCTTCGCGGCCCGTTCCGCTTTTTTTGACTCCTCCATATGGCATGTTGTCGACACGGTAAGTTGGGATATCATTAATGATAACACCGCCGACTTCCAATTTTTCTGCGGCAGAAAGAGCCAGATTGATATTTTCTGTGTATATCCCGGCCTGCAATCCAAATTCGGAATCATTGACCAAATCAATCGCTTCCTCAACAGACGAAACCTTATTGATCAAAACAATGGGAGCGAAGACTTCCTGACAAGATACTTTAAGCATTGCATCCACTTCCAGCAACACAGTGGGATGCAGGATATTTCCTTCAGATTTACCTCCTGCTGCAACAATTGCACCGTGTTGTTTAGCTTCACCGATCCAATCCAGGCTTCGCTGTACATCACCAGCGCTGATCAATGCCGAAATGTCCACCGACGGGTCCAAAGAATCTCCTAGTTTCAAGCCATTCGTTGCTTCTATGAATTTTTTGACGAACTCATCATATACCTCTTCATGAACATATGCGCGCTGTAAGGAAATACAGACCTGCCCTTGAAAAGCGAATGCTGCCGATACACAGCGTTGGATGATTTTATCGATATTGATCCCTTTATCGACGATGACAGCTGCATTCGAACCTAGTTCAAGACTCACTTTCTTTAACCCGGCCTTATTACGGATCCCGATTCCAACAGCTGGACTTCCAGTAAATGAAATGCTCTTCACCCGTGAATCAGTGACTAATTTATCACCAATTACCGAACCGCTTCCGGTAACTAAATTAAACGCACCTGCCGGCAAATCCGTTTCGGCTAATAGTTCAGCAAGAAATAGTGAAGATAGTGGTGTTTGGCTAGCAGGTTTCAGGACAAGTGTATTTCCCGCCGCAATGGCCGGTCCTACTTTATGGGCAACCAGGTTCATCGGAAAATTAAAAGGCGTAATCGCACCCACAACGCCTAGAGGCTCACGGACTGTGTATCCTATCCTTCCTTCTCCGTCAGCTGTAGCATCCATCGTCAATGTTTCTCCATGAATCCTTTTTGCTTCCTCTGCTGCAAATTTATATGTGGCAATCGTGCGAGATACTTCAACCATTGCCGTTTTAATCGGTTTCGCTGCCTCTTTAGCAATAATTTCAGCTGCCTCATCTTTGCGGCTTTCCAATAGACTCGCGAGCTTTTCAAGGATGGCAGCCCGTTTATGACTAGGTAAAGCTGCCATTGTTTTTCTAGCTTGATAGGCTGATTCTATTGCCAACTCGACATCTTCAAGGCTTGCTGAAGGAATTTCCGCTAGAACTTCCCCGCTATAGGGAGACTTTAGTGTCGTGAACTTTTCAGCTTCTTGCCATTTACCATTAATGAATAATTTCTTTTTCAGCGTTTCCGTCATGACCATCACTTTCACCTCTTATAAAATTTCTTTTTCGACAGCAGTAAATGTCTCATCAAGGATTTCAATTATTCTTTCGACTTCCGATTTAGTAATGATTAAAGGCGGTGCGAATACGAGTGTATCTTGATCAAACGTAACAGACCGGCAAATTAAACCATTCTTCGCCGCTTCAGCAACCAGTCTTGGAGCAAGCTGTGTCTCAAAGCCTTCGCCTGTTTGTTTGTCCTTTACGATGGAGATGCCTCCAATTAGTCCAAGTGCCCTAACATCACCAACAATCGGATGTTTGCTTTGAAGCTTCTTAAAGCCGGCAAGCAACTCTTCACCACGCTGTTTCGAATTTTCTATAAGGTTTTCACGTTCAATTATTTCAATATTTTTCAAAGCAACCGCACAAGCCATAGGATGGCCACTGTATGTGTAGCCGTGTAAAAGCGTACCTTTTGAAAGGGCAATGAAATCCTGATGCATCTTATCATTCAGGACGACCCCGCCTAACTGTGCATATCCGCTCGTCACACCTTTTGCAAAGCACATCATATCAGGTACAACACCAAAGTGTTCAATCCCAAAATAAGTCCCTGTTCTTCCGAAACCTGTAATGACTTCATCCGTCACCATTAAAATGCCGTATTCATTACAAATCTCCCTTACTTCCTTAAAATAGCCTTCAGGAGGAAGGTTCACGCCACCGGCCCCTTGAATCGGTTCAGCGATAAATGCCGCAATCGTTTCCGGTCCTTCCTGTTCTATGACCTTACGCAACTCCTCAATGGAGGAACCGTCAACATGGTAAAAATCCGGTGCGATTGAATTCGTGAAGTCACGGAACGGCTTCAGGCCAGTCGCACTTGTAGCTCCCATTGCCACTCCATGATAAGATTTCGAGCGTGAAATGATTTTTTGACGATTAGGCTGCCCTTTCAAAAGCCAGTAATGACGAGCAAGTTTGATGGCCGTATCATTCGACTCCGATCCACCTGAAGTGAAGAAAACTGCATTCAAATCCCCAGGCGCGATGGAAGCGATCTTGGCCGCTAAACGGATTGCCGGCTCATTGCTGAAAGTGGCGAAACTTGAGGTGAAAGCTAACTTCGTCATTTGTTCCTTCGCGACTTCAGCCATCTCTTCTTGTCCATGTCCAATATTCACATTCCAAAGTGAAGCCATGCCATCAATGACAGTCCTGCCCGTGACATCCGTAAGATATATTCCCTTCCCTTCCTTAAAGATGAAACTTGGACCATCTGCCTGCTGTTGTTCGATTGCCGTAGTCGGATGAATAAAATGCTTTTTATCCAAATCGATTAATTCCTGTATACCCGTCTTCTCTTTAATCATGTAAAAAACACCCTTCTCATGTAATGGATTTTTTTCAAGCTAGTTATTTTTATATTTATATATATAGATATAGCAAGATGCATGCCAAATTATATGAGCCTTATATTAAAGGTATTCAAGTTAAAGTGATTCATAAATAAATCAATAGAAGCGTGTGTTGATTCATACATAAATCATTTGATTCGCATTCGAATCATTTAATTCCCATTCATTAGATTAAATACTAATTCACATGCATTTTTTCGAATCTCTCTCTTTAATTTCTAAATGATGTTATAAAACCTGACGCGAAATGTTGAATTTTCGGAAGATTTGTATTATTATCATGTTAATATTTTTTCATTCCGTTTGAGCCGCTATGTTAATCTAAACGAAAGAAGTTGATATATATGCAGGTAGGATTTGAACTGCACCAAAAGCAAACCTTGAAATTGTCATTAACCCCTGAATTACAGCAATCGATCAATATCCTTCAATATTCCACCCATGAACTATTAGATTTCCTAAACCGGCAGGCACACGAAAATCCCGTTCTCGAAATTAGCTTTAAAGAACCCCTCGCATCACTTACTGAATCTAGCATTCGGACACAAAAAATAAATTCTCAGATACGTGGATCCTCCTCTATAAGTAAAGGTTTCAACGGAGACAATGATTACAATCCAATCAACAATTATTCAATCAACACAGAAACACTGGAAAGCCATTTACTGGAACAATTGAGTTTACTAAGTTCGTTGAAAGCATTTGAAAAACAGATACTCCAATTTTTGATTGGGAACTTAAATGATTATGGATTTCTTGAATTGGATGCCAATTGGGCTGCCTCGTATTTTTCCGTATCCGTGGAAGAAATCGAAAATATGATTCAAGTATTGCAATCCCTTGACCCAATTGGAGTCGGGGCTAAAGATCTGACCGATTGTTTACTCATTCAGCTGCGTGAGCATGAGGATCACAATGAATTGGCGTATAAGATCGTTAAAAAGCACTTAACGGATTTAGCAGAAAAACGCTTCAGGAAAATTGCCACCCTTTACCAAGTGACCATTCAGGAAGTACAAGAGGCCTCGGATTTAATCCGTACGTTAAACCCGCGTCCCGTCAGTCGCTTTTCCAATGATATGACTCATTACATCGTTCCGGACGTTTACGTGGAAAAAGAAAAAGAAGGTTTTCTGATAACGGTCAACGATAGCTGCACACCTAAACTGTCCATCAACCCTTACTACAAGAACCAAATCGCTATGAATCCTGTTAATCCAGCTAAAGATTATATAAAAGGGCACATAAATGATGCCAGATTACTTTTAAAAGGGCTCGAACAAAGGCAAATGACACTTTACAAAGTGACAGCATCAATCGTGGACGAACAGCAAGAGTTTTTCATGAAGGGAATTAGGGGATTAAAACCTATGACATTGAAGGACATTTCGGAAAAACTTCAGCTTCATGAATCAACAATCAGCAGGGCGACGAGCAATAAATATATCCAGACTCCTCATGGCCTCTTTAAACTAAGGAACTTCTTTACTAGAGGGTTAAACCGCGTGAACAGCCAAGCAACCGATTCAACGACCACCATCAAAGAAAAAATAAAGGTCTTGATTGCCGATGAAGATAAAATAAAGCCTTTTTCAGATCAGAAACTTTGTCAAATATTCGAAAATGAAGGGACGAAGATCTCCCGCCGTACTATTGCAAAATACCGTGAAGATCTCGGTATACCAGGATCTTCACAACGGCGCAGATATTAAAATCAAACCAAATTTTGTTTTTTTATGTTGTGCCAACATTACGGAATAACGTATTTAAAAGACTCTTACTAAGGATGTATCTATCGTAAGAGTCTTCTATATTTTCACTGCTTCATTTCATTTTTTTTTAAAATCATTTCCTCACAACAAAAAACCCCTGAACCAGGGGCTTAATAAACGAGTTTTGAATCATAATATATAGTTTTATTTATTCCCCCATTTATCCTTGAAAATAAGTTCATCCATCGGCCTTCTTTTTTCCCAATTAGCAAGTTCAAGAATGGGTTTATCCGGATATTGATCCGTATAGCCAATCGACAGGAGTGCGACGGGTTCTATATGCGGCGGAATCTCCAAAATATCGCGAATATCATTTTTCTTATAAAAGCTTACCCATCCCATTGCCAATCCTTCCGCACAGGCAGCCAGCCACATATTTTGAATCGCGCAGGCTGTGGATAGGATATCGGTTTCTGGAATGGAGTTCCTCCCTAAAACATGGGAGCCGCCCCGTGTCGGGTCGCATGTAACACAAATGGTGTATGGTGCTTCTTTTAACCCTTCCACTTTCAAACTAAGAAACTTATTTTCTTTACCTCCTTCATAATGAATTGCGAGTGCCCTTCTTTCTTTATCAGCTGCCCATGCCAAACTGTTCTTGGTTTCCTGAGATGAAATCACGATGAAACTCCAAGGTTGCATGAATCCTACAGACGGCGCATGATGTGCAGCATCCAAAATTCTGCGGAGTATATCCTTTGAAATGGGCTTAGGCAAAAAACTCCTGATATCCCTTCGGTTATAAATGGCTTTATATACGGCAGCTTGTTCTTCATTAGTAAACATAGTTTCCCCCCATGTTTCCGGCTCCCCAGAAATTTATCTAGACATACAATATATTTTATAGGTAAACTCTTACAATTAAAAGCGCGTTCCAGATATCTCCGGATTCAGCTCGTTCCGTCCACAACAAGTTTCGCTCTTTCTTGAGGCCTTTGCGCGACCACATAGAGATCTTCTTGAACCATCCAATTATCCTCCCACATTTGACGCGCATCTTCACCATCCCGCTCTAGGCCCCTTTTCAAACGCTGATCACGGGGACATTCCACCCAAATCGTGAAATCATGGTATCCTGCCAATTCTTTTCGGATAGAATACGTTCCTTCTATAATGACAAGGCCTTTAGCAGGAACCTCATGCCATTCAGCCTTAGTGTCCGTTTCCCAATCATACCTTTGATACCTTGCTTCCTCCCCTTCTATAAGCGGTTTCAGAACTTGGTTATAAACCCGTTCCCAATCATAATCCGCACCAACCTGCTTTTGGGATGGAGGCAGTTGAATCCTATCCGATGATGGCAAATAAAAATCATCCATATGAACGACCGCGCTACCTGGACATTCTGCTTGAATACGGGAAGCGAGTGTACTTTTTCCAGATCCGCCCCGGCCATCTATGGCCACTATATAGAGAAATCGTTTTTTGGAAATTTCGTGAATTTCAGCTATAAGACTGCTAATCGTATACTGTCCATTAAGTGTTGGAAAGTTCATAAGCATTCCTCCTATACTTCTTATTTCTATTCATCCTCCCTTAAATTCCTTCCTTGAGGGAATAAAATGAAAAAAACTAAGAAGAAGGTGCTGGTATTGAATAAAATCCAATTTGCAACGACCATCGATTCGAATACGCCATTCGGACCAGCGAGTGAAACCCGACATCAAGGCAGCAAAGAAAAATGGCTTATCGGCTGTATGCTGCCAATTCGAATTTGCCGAAGAAAATGAATTGGCAGATGCCTATCTATTTCTCGCAGATTTTTCTGAACTTCAAACTTAGCTTTCTATGGGTACTAATGGCCATTCCCCAATAGGTTTTCCTGTTCTGCGAGCATTACGGCTATCTTATCCTGGATTGCCGTGATGCCTTTTTCTTCTACAAAATTATTCAAGATGATCGAAAATATGACTTTTTCCCCCCTTTTGGTCGTCACATAACCTGATAAGGAGCTCGTTCCTGAAATCGTCCCTGTTTTTGCGCGAACATTCCCAGCTGCATATGTCCCTTTCATCCTCTTTCTTAGCGTACCGCCCACCATCCGATTTTCGTTGCCTGCAATCGGCAAAGCATTCAAGTAAGCAGGAAACCACGTTTTTTCCTGTACGGCATACAGCAGCTTCGTTATTTCATTCGCTGGAATCATATTGACTTGGGAAATGCCAGATCCATCACGCATCATGATCGTTTGCATATTGAGACCCATACTCTTCAGCTGATTTCGAGCAACCTTCAAACCATCTTTCCAGCTTCCCTCCCCTTCTGCCTCTTTGCCCATTTCTTTCACCAAAACCTCGGCATGGCTGTTATTGCTCAATTTCATGAAAGGAATAAGCAGTTGTGAAAGCGGCAAGGACTGATGAGTCGCAATCATTTCCGCTCCTACTGGCGTTTTCCCTTTTTTCCTTTTTCCCAACACTTTAATTCCATGTTTCTTCATTGATTTTTCAAATAGGCTCAGAGCATATTCTGTTGGATCTTTCACCGAGATCCACTCTTTGGTCACACCGGCATGCTCCGGAATGGTCCCGGTCACCGTAATGACTTGTGTGCCATGAGACCGTTCGACTTCAATTTTCTTTTCGCCGTCTTCCGATTCAGTTTTCGTTTTGTTGATGACCTTCACGTAATCCGTTTCCGGCTTCAGCTTCACCGTTGCCCTTTTACCAGCCTTTTCCCCAGGGGTTATCTCCAAGATGATGGTACCGGTATCATAGTCTTCATTTGGGGAAGCGGTTAAAGCTGAAACGGCTGCTCCGTAATATTCCTGTTCATCGCTCCAAACTAAATCTTGGGAATAGCGAACATCATCATACCAAGAATCATCGCCTATAAGATCCCCATGAACCAACTTAACTTGCCTATGCTTCAGTGAAGCTGCCAGCTCATCAAAATCCTTTTCCAATAAGGTGGGATCGCCTTTTCCCTTCAGGTATACATTCCCTTGCAGAACATGGCCACCCTGCACTCCTTTTATGTATAGTTCCGTTTGAAAAGCATGATCTTCCCCTAAAGTATCCAGCGCAGCTGCTGCAGTCAATAGCTTAAGGTTCGAAGCAGGCCGCAATCTCGTTTGCGCCCCCGCTTCATAAATCATTTCCCCCGTTTCAGCTGAACGGATGGAAATTCCCGTCAACGCCCCAGCCAATCCCGGCGAATCACTCAATATTTGTTGAATTTTCTGCCCAAGGTTTCCTTCCTCATTAGCAGCCTTCATCGATTCTCCATCAAAAAAACAAATCCAAAACAGGAAGAATATAAAACTCAACTTCCTTTTATATGTCAAACCTATCACTCCCACTCTAAAAACTCACCACTTCTATCTTGTCCATTTTACGGTCATATAAAAAGAAAAGATCCACTAGTTTATACATACTCAGGTGACCGCAGGATTATTCGGCCGCTACTCCATGGAATCCATCAGTGTTCCAGACTTTGCTTTTACATGTACGGATAATAGGGAACTTTTTTGTAAGATAATCCGTATAAGTATAAAGACATAGTAAGGAGTGAATATATGTATTCCAAGATACAGGCGCCAACGAAGAAAATTTCCAAAGAATCAGTCAAGGTTTGGCGGATGACTGAAGCCATTACCAATCTTATTATCCTCGCCGTCCTTGGCATCCTATTATTTGTTGATGATTATTTCACTTGGAAAGAATGGATTGGATGGATTTTAAACGGACTTATCGTATTATCTTTTTTAAATGCAATCTGGTCCATCTTCATTGAACCGATTTTATTGCAAAAGTATTGGCGTTACGACGTGAACGAAGAGTTCATTCAAACAAAGCGTGGAGCCTGGAGTGAAACGCATGAACTCATTCCGATGACGAAGGTTCAATCCGTCAAATTGAACCAAGGACCGTTTTTGCGAAAATATAACCTTTATTCCCTAAGCATCGGAACAATGGGCGACTCTCATGACATACCTGCCATCCCCGAGAAAGAGGCGTATGAATTAAGAGATAAAATTGCCCATTTCGCAAAAATTAAGGAAGTGGATTAACGATGGAAGAACAAGCAAAACGATTACACCCTTTCAAAATCCCTTACGAATTTTGGAAATTGCTGAAAGGAAATGTGTTTTTCATAATCATGCTATATGTCCTAAATTTCGGTTCTGAAAAGATGTACATGAAGGTACTCCAAATCGGTTTTCTGGTTTATCTGATTTGGAAAGTCATATATGTCATCCTTAAATGGTATACGTATACATACAAAATCAATGAAGGTACCCTATATATTACTTCAGGGCTTATCACGAAATCGTATCGAACTGTCCCGCTTCATAAGGTTCAGAATGTGCAGCAACGCACGACGTTATTTCATAAGATTTTCAGATTAACCTCTTTAACATTCGAAACGGGGATGACTGGTGATCAGGGTACCGTACCTTTTGAGATGATTTCCCGAAAAGAGGCCGAACGGCTTGAGGGGGAATATGCTTCAAAAGAGGAACTTCCGCTTATCGAAGTGGATATTCCCGAAGAACGAATAGCTGAGGATATGGAACCAATCAATGAAACAACGATCCATTTCACGCCAAGCAAACAAGATGTGCTGAAAGCTTCTTTTACATCACTCAGCTTCCTGGCTCTTATCCCGATATTGGCTACGTTATATAATACAATCGATGACTTTATCGATTTGGAGAATGCCGAAGGGTTCCTTGCCAAGTTATTGGATACGTGGTGGATCATAACCATCGTTATTGCGGGCCTCATTTGTGTCGCCGTTACCTTCGGAATCGTTTCCACCTTCGTTAAATATGGAAAATATGAAATTTCATCCGATCACGAGCGTATATATATCAAGAAAGGCGTACTGGATGAATCTGCTTTTTCCATTCAGAAAGAAAAAGTACAAGCAGTCGAAATAACCCAATCAATCATTAAAAGATTGATTGGGCTGGCAGAAGTGAAACTGATCAGTGCAGGAAGCACGGGTGATGAAGAGCTGGAAACAAATACCCTCTATCCTTTTTTATCAATTGATCGGGCATATGGGATGGTAGAAGAGATTTTACCCGCATACAAAGTGAAACGGTCAATGGAGTCATTATCGAAACAGGCCTTCAAAATCAGAATGCTGCGGCCCAGCTTTTTCTGGATTCTTACAACATTGGCAATCTATTATTTCAAACCCTCCCTATGGTATATCTCGCTGATTCTACTCGTCCTCATTTATACATTGAGAATAATGGATTACAAAAATAGCCGTTACTTGTTAAATGATGAGTTCATTCAGTTCAAATCCGGAAGTTTGGAAACATCACTATTCATTACCAAAAGAAGCAAGGTCATTCAAATTGAGGTGGAACGTTCGAAGCTGCAAAAGCTTTTCGGGCTTGCCACAATTGAAACAACCAACCGCTCCAAGCCTGTACACCACACAAGGCTCCAAGATGTATCCGTTGAATATGCTGACGAGTTTTACACATGGTATATGGGCAGGACAAAAAATATCCAAGTCGAATAGTAATCAATGAATGAATGAATGAATGAAAGAGTTGACCATCGCAGTCAGCTCTTTTTTTATCAACTATATATCCCCCCCTCATACCTAGAACATATGTCGTCGACTCACGTCAAAATTAATATTGGGAATTTTCTAACTTGAAACTTCAAAAAAGTCAAAGCAGACCGAAATATCTATTGAAGCTTAAATTAATTTGGCGTATATAAGGAGAATTGTCCATATGAAAAGACTGACAGACTGTTATTTTAATTCGCTAAAAAAACAAATATTGATTCATTTTTTAGCTTTGATCATGATAAGCGGAATGGCCATCTCTTACTTGAGCTATAAAAATAGTATCGAGTTGACGACCCAGGAACTTACCGGAACGACGGAAGAGCAAGTCAAGTCAATGAACGATTCTTTCGAAATCTTCTTTTAAAAAACGGAAAATCAATTGGATAGGATCGGTAAGTATCCTATCATGAGTACTTATGATAAAAACCCCGAATCCATAATGGATGAGTTTTCCCATACACAGTCGAGCAATTCTGAAATAAATGGCTTATACCTTAGCACAGAGAAAGATGGAAAAACATTATTATTCCCAAAAGCTGAATTACCGGCTGACTTCGACCCAAGACAAAGGGATTGGTATCAATCCGCATTGAAGGTTGGCCCAACAGACGGAAAACTCACTGAAAGAAATCTCTGAAATCATTCAAGCCATGCAAACCGATACAACCAATACCGTTCATTTGATTGATCAAGTCAATCAAAAGATCCATCTTCAGGATACTTCTGTAACGGATACGGAAAATGCCTTCAGTCACATTGCATCCATTATCGCGAACACATTCAGCAATTTTGACGAAATAAAAAAGATGATGAACGATATGGTAAACGAGGTCACAAGGATGGCGAACAATGCAGAAAAATTAAATTCGATCAATCAGGAAACTGCAGCAGGAACTGAAGAAGTATCTGCTTCCGTAGAACAAACGAATGCTTCCATGGAACAATTAAATGCCCTGGCTAGTGAATTGGATGCCCTATCCCAGGAAATGCACAAAGAAATAAAGAAATTTACATTCTAATCAAAAAAGGACGGGCCCTAAGGGATCCGTCCTTTTTTACATACGACTTATAGAGTTCTTCTGCTGTTCGTTAGCGTTTCATCGGTTTCAGTAATTCCTGAGTAAGAAGAACTGGATTTTCTTGCATCCGAATCGACTAATACAAGCAGCTTGCCACTCTTTACATCCGCTTCATAACGATTCGCTTCGTCTTCAGGTATGCCCATACCGATTAATGTACCGGCCAATCCTCCTGTACCAGCACCTACAGCCGCTCCGGCTAATGTTGCAGCAAGCGGACCAGCTGCCAATACCGGTCCGATTCCCGGAATCGCCAACGCACCCACACCTGCTAATAATCCGGCCGCACCGCCAAAAATACCTCCGGTCGCCGCACCAGCTGCGAGCCCCTCTTCAACTTTTGTACCCGTTTCTTCATTCACTGACTTTAATTCTTCTTTATCTTTAGCTACCACTGAAATATCTTCACGATTATACCCTTGGGCCTGTAATGACTCAACAGCCTTTATAGCTTCTTCTCCAGTTTCATATACACCAATTATACGTTTATCCATATCTATCATCCTCCTTAAAGAATGTAAATTGTCGCTCCCCCTTTACATACCCCAGGGGATGAAAAGGCTAAACGTTATTTTACAGGAAAATATTTTTGAGTTAACCCTTACTTGGAAAGGGTATATATAATAATCGTATGCATATTTTTAGGAGGTTTTCTTTTTGCTCATCGAGTTACTTAAAGATTTAGTATCTATTGACAGTTCATCGAAAGAAGGAGCTAACCAAGCAGTTGATTACTGTGCGGACTGGCTTAAAAAACAAGGAATTACCGTGAATGTGATTGTAAATAACGGTTATAAAATGCTTGTTAGCGAGATTGGCAGCGGAGATAAAACCCTAATTTGGAATGGCCATGTCGATGTTGTCAGCGGTACGCCGGATCAGTTTTTCCCTGAGGTTCATGAAGGAAACTTATATGGACGCGGGACAGCCGATATGAAAGCTGGAGTTGCAGGGATGATGTGTGCATTTACCGAACTGAAAGATAAGGACTTAGGTTTGAAAATCCAGCTACAGATCGTATCAGATGAAGAGATTGGTGGCTTGAACTGTTCCGGATATTTAGCGAAACATGGTTATAGAGGGGACTTTGTAATCTGTGCTGAACCGACACAATTGGGAATCGGGCTCCAAGCAAAGGGTGCCCTTCGTCTCGATATTGAAGTATCCGGCAAATCGGCACACGGAAGCCGTCCATGGGAAGGCGTGAATGCAATTGAAAAGGCCTATGATCTCTATCAAAAAATAAAGGAACTTCCTTTCACCCGGGATCATACTCCCCTTTACTCTTCCCCTTCACTTAACCTAGCAAAAATAAAAGGCGGGGATGTCTATAATAAGGTACCGGATGCCTGTTTGCTAAGTCTTGATATTCGCTATCTTCCTACACAAACAATGGAAGATATCATCGCTCAGATCGAAAGTGTGACAGGAAATAATGTCCACCTTAATATGTACAGTAAACCTGTAAAAACCGAAGAGTCCGACCCATTCATCACCCTGCTTCGCCCAATTATCAAAAAAAATACCAAGCAAGACGCTGTCATTTTTGGACAACACGGCTCCGCAGATACCGTCTTTTTTGCGGCATATGATATCCCAGCCATCGAATTCGGACCAAAAGGTGAGAACTGGCATGGAGATAAGGAATGCGTCAATCTAGAATCGGTAGCAGTCTATCAAAAAATGCTAGTCGATTTCGCTTCTGAATTCGTTTTAAATTAATCCAAATCATGAAAAAAGCCGGCATCACATAGATGTCGGTTTTTTTTCATGTTCCGAATATCCTCTCCTACTAAAATAAACGGCATTCTTTCGTCTATTATTGCGTTGTTTTTTTACAAAATATACAGGACTTTAAAACCAGGCATTAAACATCCATATTTTACCTAATTAAACAGGATACGCCATTATACCAACACTATTTAACAAAAATACGCTTATACTGACATAATAAATAATATATTTACATTTAACAGATAAGTCCTTTTGTCCTAGTTTATATTACAATTATTTATCAAGGGAAACGTTTTTGTAACACAATTACTATTTCACCGAAACATCTTTGTCATAAAGACCTGTTATTCTAAGTCTACGATTTAAAACAAAGGAGACTATTCATTTTGAAAAAAATACTACTTCCACTATTCACTGCTTTCTTCCTGGTATTTAGTTTTTCCGGAGTTTCATCGGCTGCTACTACTACATACAAAGTTAAAAGCGGCGACACACTATGGGGTATCGCCAATAAACATAATATAACAGTCAATCAACTCAAAAGTTGGAACAACCTGAAAAAAGATAACATCCATCCAAAACAAGTTTTAAAGGTCAAGAAGACTTCGACCTCTGCTAAACCTAAGGCTAAAGCTAAAACGTCATCATCCAAGAAATATAAAACGATCACCGTGAAGGCAACAGCTTACACTGCGAACTGCAAAGGTTGCAGCGGTATTACAGCATCAGGTCTTAACTTAAAGAAAAACCCTAACGTAAAAGCGATCTCAGTCGACCCTAAGGTCATTCCACTAGGAACAAAAGTTCATGTAGAAGGATACGGGGATGCCATTGCGGCAGATAAAGGCGGCGCAATCAAAGGGAATAAAATTGACGTCTTCTACTCTTCTCACTCAAAAGCTATCAATTGGGGCAGAAAAACCGTTAAAGTAAAAATCTATAAATAATGATAAGCACCAGCCTGAAACCTTTCAGGCTGGTCTTTTGTTTTTCCCATTCTTACACTCCTCTAAACAAACAATTCACCTTCAAACGGAAATATTTACTGAAATTTCAGTCAATGTTATGATTAGTACATCTTAATCAAAAGAGAGGTGTGCACTTTGAATATTGTCATTATAGGGGCCGGGGCACTCGGCTCCTACTTTGGAGGCAGGTTGCAGCAGGCCGGGCAGGATGTTCAATACCTTGTCCGTAAAAACCGCGCCAAACAATTGAAGGAAAACGGCATCAGCATAACCAGCCCACATGGAAGCTACCAATTTAACGACCTTCATATCACAGAGAATGTAAGTGATATAGAAAAGGTCGACCTCGTGATTCTCGCCGTAAAAGGCCAGCATCTGCAAGGCACCCTTACTGATTTAAAGGTCCTTGTTGAAAAGGGCGCAAAGGTTCTCCCGCTTTTGAATGGATTGGAGCATATATCCATTTTGCAGGACGAGCTGGGCGATGAAGCCGTCTTGGGAGGAAGTGCATTCATCATTGCCACGCTTGATGAAAAAGGTCATGTCATTCACTCCAATGATAATCACGATTTAATCTATGGCCCGCTACATCCGTCACAAAAGAAGATTTGTGATGAATTCGAACAGGCGGCCGGATCAGCTATCATGAAGGTAAGCAGAACGGAAAACATATTAATCAGGATGTGGATCAAATACATGTTCATCACCGCTTTCTCCGGTGTGACAACTGCCTCCAACCTCCCTATCGGCACGATAAGGAGATTCCCGGAAACCAATGGATTGCTAGAAAAGGTCCTTGTTGAAATGAAGGATCTTGCAAATGCTTATGACGTAGGAATTACTGTGGAGAATATTGCTCAGGCATTGGAAAACATGGCAGGTTTACCTGAAGAGTCTACCTCTTCCATGCACCAGGACCGCCGGAAGGGCCTAACGCTAGAAGTGGAACATTTACAGGGCGGTGCACTGCGCCTTGCCGACAAGGTCGGTTTGAAACTTCCTGTGATCGGAACCCTATATGCACTTATAAAACCATTTGAAAATTGATTTTCCCTAATACCGGAGCTCCCCCGGTATTTTTTTTTGCAGCTTAGTAATCTATCTATATCCTAATAGTAACTTTTAATTCCTCTTCTATCCTTCAGTTATTATAAATCCCCAAGACCAAAAAGAACAAAAAGAAAACAATATCACCAAAAGAATATTCTGATTCTTTCTTCTGTTACACTATTATCAAGTTACGAAAGCGCTATCATATAACAAAGGAGAATGCACCTTGAAAATATTAAAAAATCTAACAGTTCAGGTCATTATCGGTATCATTCTAGGTATAACAGTCGGTTTCTTCTTCCCTACTTTCGGTGAACAACTGAAGATATTAGCTGATTTATTTATTAAAATGATTAAAATGGTCATTGCACCAATCATCTTCTTAACCGTCGTAATCGGAATTGGCGGTATGGGTGATATGAAAAAGGTTGGCCGCATCGGCGGAAAGGCCCTGCTCTATTTTGAAATCGTTACCACTTTCGCACTTGCCATCGGAATCATCGTAGTCAATCTGCTGGGACCTGGTAAAGGCTTTAACATCGATTCAGTCGAGGGCGGAGATGTATCACAATATACAACGGCCGCTTCCGAAACGGAACATGGCGCCGTTGCATTCATTTCTAATATCATTCCTGATAATGCCGTTGCCGCACTGGCTGGCGGAGACTTACTCCCTATTTTATTCTTTGCCGTATTATTCGGATTATCAATGGCGGCAATGGGACCGAGAGTGCAGCCAGTCGTTTCTTTCTTTCAGCATATTGCCGATATTTTCTTCGGCATCGTCGGTATGATCATGAAAGTATCTCCATTGGCCGCATTTGGAGCAATGGCTTATACAATCGGTAAGTTTGGCCTCGGTTCTTTAAGCTCTTTAGGACAATTAATGGGTAGCGTATATATCACCATGGCTCTATTCATCTTTCTTATCCTTGGTTCGATCGCAAAAATCTACGGCTTTAATATTTTCAAGTTCATAGCCTATCTAAAAGAAGAGATCCTCTTAGTTTTAGGAACCTCTTCGTCGGAGTCCGCTCTACCAAGCGTGATGAAAAAACTCGAAAAATACGGTTGCTCAAAATCGGTAGTCGGTTTAGTTGTCCCAACTGGTTACTCTTTCAACCTTGACGGCACATCCATCTACTTATCCATGGCAGCGATTTTCATCGCTCAAGCTTATGGTGTTGATTTAAGCATCTGGCAGGAATTGACCCTTTTAGGAATCTTGATGTTAACATCCAAAGGAGCTGCCGGTGTAACGGGATCCGGTTTCATTACACTTGCTGCAACATTAGCTGCCTTCCCAATGATTCCAGTTGAAGGAATGGCATTACTGCTGGGAGTCGACCGCTTCATGTCTGAAGCACGTGCCATCACTAATCTAATCGGTAACAGTGTTGCTACAGTGGTCATTTCTAAATCAGAAGGTGAATTCAATCCAAATCAAGCCATCTCAGGTGATATGAGTGAAGTGGCCGTCTCATCGGAAAAATAATCGAACCCTGAATGAAGAGGTGTGCAACTTGCACCTCTTTTTTTATGTAATGCTCCCTTTCTATCAATGAATGGCCGATTTTCTATAAATAGCCAATCAAATAAATTTCAGAATCACTGAAAAGTGTTTATACTTTTATGTAACAGGTAAAAGTATAAAGTTAAAAGTTTTAGTAGTTTGATGGATTTAACCAAATTAGGAGGTTTTATCATGAAGGATTACGGATTATTTATTAACGGTGAGTGGTCGGATTTTGGATTGGATAAAATTGAAGTGAGAAACCCGGCAACGGATGAAATAGTTGCCACCGTTCCTAAAGGCGGTGCAACTGAAGCAGCGAAGGCTGCAGATGCCGCATATGAAGCCTTTACGAGCTGGGCTGCACTCTCAGTCTACGAACGTGCTGAACTAATTTGGAAATGGCATCGACTGATTGATGATAATAAAGAAGAACTAGCCAAAATCATGACTGAAGAGCAAGGCAAGCCCCTTAAAGAGGCTCTTGGTGAAATGACATATGCAAATGGCTTTTTATCTTGGTTTGCCGAAGAAGGAAAACGGGTGTACGGCGAAACGATTCCTGCTTCCGTGTCCAATAAGCGGCTTTTCGTTACTAAACAGCCTGTCGGAGTTGTAGCTGTCATTACGCCTTGGAACTTTCCTGCAGCCATGATTACAAGAAAAGTTGCACCAGCGCTTGCCGTCGGCTGCACAGTCGTCATTAAACCGGCAAACCTGACTCCCATAACGGCTTTAAAAATGGCTGAATTAGCTGAAGAAGCTGGCATTCCAAAAGGAGTCATCAATGTCGTGACAGGAAAATCATCAGAGATCGGCGAAACTTGGCTTCAAGATACGAGGGTTCGTAAATTGACGTTTACCGGTTCTACAGAAGTCGGTAAAACCCTTATGAGGGGCTCAGCTGACACGGTAAAGAAAATCTCGCTTGAGCTCGGAGGTCATGCACCTGCAATCGTTCTTGAGGATGCCGACCTTAATAAAGCCGTTGATGGCATCATTAGTTCAAAATTCCGTAACGCAGGACAAACATGCGTCTGTTCAAATCGCATATATGTCCACGAAGCCATTCAAGAAGCCTTCATCGAAAAGCTCGTTGCCAAGGTCAAAGAACTAAAGGTAGGAAATGGACTGGAAGATGGCGTCGATATCGGTCCTCTTATCGATCAAAATGCAGTGGATAAGGTTCAAAAACAAATTGATGAAGCCATCAGCAGCGGTGCTAAGCTCGAAGCTGGCGGTAAATCAATAAGCGGCCTCTTTCTTGAACCAACCGTACTGTCCAACATTGATGACAGCATGCTATGCATGAAGGAAGAAACATTTGGTCCTCTAGCTCCTATTGCCTCCTTTAAGACTGATGAAGAGGCAATCAAGAGGGCAAATGACTCCATCTTCGGTCTGGCAGCTTACGTCTTCACTGAAAATATCACCAAGGGCATCAAATTCACCGAGGCACTAGAATTCGGTATTGTAGGATTGAACGATGGACTTCCTTCCGTCCCGCAAGCTCCATTTGGCGGATTCAAGCAAAGCGGGCTCGGCCGTGAAGGTGGACATCAAGGCATCGAAGAATTCCTGGAAGTAAAATATATTTCCTTAGGTTTGTAACCAATTTGGCGCTTTTGCTCCTTCACTAAGAAAACGGGTCCGACTCAATTGAGTCGGACCCGTTTTTTCATTCCAATATATCTTCTTCAAGCTTTTCCTCTTTTCGGATCCTGATGAATTTCACGATATTCAATACAATCGTTTTAACAACGGAGTAAGTCGGAACCGCTAAAATCATGCCGATGATACCGGCAATGTTTCCAGCAACGAGCAAAAGGATGATGATGGTAAGAGGATGTGTGTTCAATTTCTTCCCGATGACTAACGGTGAAATGAAATTACCATCCAATTGCTGAATGACCGTTACAACGAGAATGACCAATAACGCTTCGGTCGGTGAATGAATCAATGCCACAATGACAGCAGGAGCGGCTCCGATAAACGGACCTACATATGGAATGATATTGGTTACAGCACCAATCAGCGCGAATAAGAACGCGTAAGGCAAACCAATGATTACATACCCAATGAACGTTCCGATCCCGACAAACATGCAAACAAGCATCTGCCCTTGTATGTATGTAGTAAGCGTCCCGCCAGTTTCCTGAAGTACTGTTAAAGCTGGTTTTCTATAGCGAACCGGAACGAATTTCATAATGGCGGCCGGAAGCTTATCCCCATCCTTCAACATATAAAATAGGATGAAAGGAACCGTTACGACCACTAAAGTAATATTCGTCACTACGCTGAAAACGGAAGATAAGCTGTTCGTAATATTACTAGGTAAATCAGTCAAATATTTCTGAAGCGAGTCGCCCACTTCTTTCAGGGAAACATAGTCTTGTTCCATCGTCCACAAAAACCATTTTGAATCAGCCGAATCTTCAATAAACTTCCTTGTTTGATTGAAATATTCCGGGAGGTTATTGATTAAATCCGTAACCTGTTTGGACAGTGACGGGCCAACCAGACCTACCAGCAAACTAATCAATCCCAGGAAAAATACATATAGCAATAATATCGACAATCCCCTAGGCACTCTTCTTTTAACCAGGAATTCAACAGTGGGGTTGAACAAAAAGTAGAGAAAACCTGAAATTAAGATTGGAAAGAACAATGTAGATGTAAAAATGACTATTGGTTCAAAAAGAAAAGAAATCTTTGTACCAACATAAAAAAGTAAAGACAATAGTAATAACTCTAACGTCCAAAAATGTAATTTTGTCTTGAACAAATTATCTCCTCCACTATGAGCATTCTATTTAACTCCCTATTTCTAAGGAAACAACATCATAAATACGAAAAATCCTATGTATGATAATCTTTCATTGTTAGCAGTTTACCATATTTCTATAACTTGAATGAATAATTATATACAAAAATAAAAGAAAAAAGCCTAAAGATACAGTTCCCTATCTTTTTGATGGTTAAGCTTCATTTTACACTTTAAATCTGTTATATGTTGGAAGAAAAAGAACTAATCGGCAACATCATACATATTACTTAGGAGAAATAATCTATTTACTTTTCAATATTGTATTGGTGTGACGAAAGATTCATCGGTTTTCAGCCAATAAGGGACACGGACCCAAATAAAAAAACCCCGCTGTATTTGCGGGGTCTTTTGAGTCTTATTTTTGATCTTGAAGTACCGCTTCAAGCATCGTACCGTTTTTAGCTAGGTTTGTATGCCATGAAAATGCCTTTTCAAGAATGTGTGGAGTTTGATGCCCACCCGTTTGCGCAACAGCTTCAGTGAAGTATGCACGAAGCTGTTGACGGTAGTCAGGATGCGCACAGTTTTCTATGATTAACTCTACGCGCTCTTTTGGTGCCAAACCACGTAAATCAGCGATCCCTTGCTCTGTTACTAATACATCCACATCATGTTCAGTATGATCCACATGAGAAACGAAAGGAACGATACTAGAAATTTTGCCGCCTTTTGCATATGATTTCGTTACGAAAATGCCTAGGCGTGAGTTACGGGCAAAATCTCCTGATCCACCGATTCCATTCATCATTCTTGTCCCAGAAACATGTGTCGAGTTCACGTTACCATAGATATCACATTCTAGCGCTGTATTGATTGAAATCAAGCCAAGGCGACGGATGATTTCAGGATGGTTAGATATTTCTTGTGGACGAAGAACTAGTTTATCACGGTATTTTTCAAGCTCACCGTAAACTTGTTTACCTTTTTCTTCAGCTAATGTAATCGAACACCCTGAAGCGAATTTAACCTTTCCAGCATCGATTAAATCAAATACCGCATCTTGCAGCACTTCTGAATAAACTTCCAAATCTTTAAATTCAGAATCAAGGAAGCCAGCGAATACTGCATTTGCCACTGAACCTACACCCGACTGAAGCGGAGCAAGGCTCTCAGTTAAACGGCCAGCCTTGATTTCTTCACGAAGGAAGTTAATAAGGTGGTTAGCGATTGTTGCAGTTTCTTCATCAGGCGGCACGATTGTAGAAGGTGCATCAAGATCTGTAGAAACGACGATTCCCATTACCTTTTCAGGATCAACCGCAATACCGATCGATCCAAGGCGATCACTTGCGTTAGTCATTGGAATCGGTTCGCGTTCCCCCTGTTTAGCTGGTGTATATATATCATGCATCCCTTCCAATCCTTCTGGATGAGACACGTTCAATTCAATGATTACATGTTTAGCTTCTTGAACGAATATGGCTGAGTTACCTACAGAAGTTGTCGGGATGATCAATCCATCTTCCGTAATCGCCAATGCTTCGATGATTGCAAAATCTATAGGTCCGACAATGCCTTGACGAACTTGTTCAGCAGTATGAGATAAATGCTGATCCACATAAGTGACTTCATCAGCATTGATTTTATTGCGAATGCCTTTATCCGCTTGGAACGGCAAACGTTTGTTTATGATACCGGCCTCCGCCATATGTTGGTCGACTTCCGGTCCTAATGAAGCACCAGTATAAACGTCAACTTTGAATTTTTCAGTTTTAGCTCTTTCAACTAAAGCCATCGGAATAACCTTAGCATCACCAGCACGGGTAAATCCGCTCATACCGAGTTTCATCCCATCTTTAATCCATGAAGCTGCTTCTTCCGCTGTAACTACTTTCCCCTTAAATTGTTCGTTGCGAATTTTTTTGAAAACGCTTTCGTTCATACAAAAGACCCCCATTTTCGCTTTTCTTACACTTAATTTTACCAATCCGGTGTAATTGTCACATTCATTTTCGAATGAAAAGCCTTAAATAGAGCATAAACCAGCATTTTTTTCACACAAGGGAGAATCAAAATCCTAAAGCCCTTCTGAATTGACTTGCATATGTTTGACTGACTTGGATTTTGGAATTGTCTTTCATTATCAGTAAAAATGTAGAATGAAAATCGGGAAGGATCTCTTGTATATAGTTGATATTGACGATGTACGAACGATGCACCCGAATGAATAAATCACTAGGTAAAATGAATTCCAATTCACTTAAATTCATTTTATGGAATCCACTCACACGTTCGGACTGAATTTTAGTTTTCCTATTTTGAGCTTCCAAATACATAATTTCATCATATGGAAGCGGTATCCAGCGATCATCTGTTTTAATGGTCAAAAATGATGTCGGTAAAATTAATGGCTTTGACGGCAAGATGGCCGTTACCGCTCCTAAAGGATTGCCCTCGTCCATAATAGGAACACTCAGCCCATAGTAAGGTACGCCAAATACATTGCTTTCAACTTGCACCCCTATTTTTTTACGGACACTCAGCGCTTTATATGTCGCCGTGTTTTCACTGATTAAATCACCCGGTTTTATTCTCAAATCAACTTGTTTGCTCGGTTGATAATAAATGTATTTTTCGGAATCAGCCACAGAAATTGAAGCATCCTTCGGTACAAACTCCCTGATGATATTTAAAACGGATTCGACCGTAAATTGATCCATTCCTTTCACCTCTTAAAAGAACATATTAATAATTTCCCTATTATTAAACGGGGCATTCATGAAATAACTTATAGTTTTTTGGAAAACTTACATTTTTTTGAATTTACTTTTCGTAAAATTAAAGAAAAATTGAAGTAACTAAGCGAAAATCGTCAAAAAAAGCAAAAAAATCGTATTTAAATTTATATCCTTATTCATTATAGTTGGAAATCTCCCCGATTTCCATGGGGGATTCAAGAAAAAAGTTTCCATACTAACATTTAAATGCTACAGCCGAGAGTTGGCACCAAACGCATAAAAGAGCCGCTCTCCCCATACAGGATAACGGCTGAAAGGTTATTTTTTTAAGCGGGGATTTTGAAACGAAGATTTTATTCGAAGGGATAAAATCTCTTCTAAATTTTTCAATGGTAATTCCAATAAAAAGGGTCGGTCATCAGGTTGATATACATCCTCTGAAATGAGCGTATTAACGATCTTCTGTTTTTTTGCATTAACAATTCGGACCAGTCTCCCCATTTTCAGCTCCCTTTCTTTAATCTCCTATATCCGGCCCATTCGGCCGCATTAATTCACAGCATCAGATATCATTCTTTAACGCATCATGTCCTTCTTTTCCGGTACGGATATTTACAACATTCGCCAATTCATAAATGAAGATTTTACCGTCACCTGGTTTACCGGTACTCAGGAATTTCCTTGCTACATCCACAACATCCTGAACGGGCACTTCACACACGACAATTTCGATTTTCATTCGGTCATGCAAGGACATTTCACGATTTCTGCCTCTATATGTTTCCACATAACTTTTCTGAAGACCCGTTCCTTTTACTTCCGATACTGTCATTCCGCTTACCCCTATTTTTGCAAGTTCCGCTTTGAATTGTTCAAACTTGATAGGACGTGTAATGATTTCTATTTTCGTTAAAACCTCGGACATATGATCAACCCCCTTTTAAATTGATTCGTGATAAGCTTTTTCTCCATGAAGTGTAAGATCAAGCCCCATTGACTCATCTTCTTCACTGACACGCAACGGCACGAAGAGGCTAATGACTTTAGCAACGATATAAGTGACCACGCCAACGAAGATATATGTCGCGATGATCGCTACAAGCTGTTTCCACAACAAGTTGAAATCGCCATAGAATAAACCATTTGCACCGTTTTCGTTTACGGTAGTGGTCGCGAACAAACCTGTAGCGATGCCACCCCATGTCCCACCGATCCCATGTAATCCGAAAGCATCAAGTGCATCGTCGTAACCCAGTTTATTTTTCAGGAAGAATACGCCCCAGAAACATACGGCACCGCCAACTACACCGATGATGATGGAAGAGGCAGTGGTTACGAATCCACAAGCAGGTGTAATGGCTACCAAGCCTGAAATAGCTCCGGATACCGCACCCAGCAATGTTGCCTTTTTATTAGCCATATACTCAACGATCAGCCAGCCAATGATACCAGCTGCTGCTGCCACTGCTGTATTAACGAATACATTCATCGCCACTTCATTGATTGTCAATGCACTTCCGACGTTGAAGCCGTACCAGCCGAACCAAATTAGTGAACCTCCGAGGAATGTTAAAGGAAGATTATGTGGTGCACTGTCACCCGACTCTTTTCTTTTACCTAACATGATCGCTAAAACCAGACCCGCAACCCCTGAAGAAATATGAACCACGTTGCCACCTGCAAAGTCAAGTGCGCCCAGTTCCGCTAACCAGCCGCCTCCCCATACCCAGTGTGCAACGGGAGCGTATACGAATAAAGACCAAAGGATCGTAAAAATCAGGAATGCCGAAAACTTCATCCGCTCAGCAATGCCACCTGCAATGATCGAAACCGTTAAAACGGCAAAAGTCATTTGGAATAACATGAACAAGCTATGAGGAATTGTTTCGCTATATGGTCCAGGTGCAAAGCCTACATCCTTTAAACCAACCCAGTCCAGACCGCCCAGAAGTGTATTACCAGGTGAAAATGATAATGAATACCCAATCAGCACCCAAAGAATCGAAATGACAGCCAGTGGCATGTAACTATGCATTGCCGTATTCAGGACATTTTTACTTTTTACCATCCCTCCATAAAATAGGGCAATCCCTGGTGTCATTATCCAAACCATCATCGTCGCCAAAAACATGAATACCGAATCTGCCATTTGCATACTGTTTTTTCCCCCTTGTTTTTGTATATGTTATGTTTATTAACACTATTATGTTATATTTTTTATCATATACTTAATTTTCTAATAATTCAACTTAATTTTTGTTTTCCGCTTAAAAAATGTTAGGTTATATAACATTACTATGAATAATAGATTAGAAAATGTGATTTTGTTGGTTTAAAAATTACTTTTCCACATTTTCACGACTCCATGGCGTTACATTTCCCCCTCTACTTATGTCCTACTCCGAAAAAACCCACTAAAAAAGGGCCCTCCTATTGAGGGCCCTTCAAAAGATATTCAGTTAGCAGCAACGAGACACTTTCCCACCCTTTGCATTATACCGCTCATCCTGTGCTTCACAGAAAAATTCTTTCCTGGTTTTCACAGGGTCTTCAGGATGATGCATTTTCATATGCGCCACATAAGTATCATAACTTGGCACGCCGACTAGCAAACTGACGAATTGCTTTCTGTAGCTGAGAATTTTAATCAATCTTTTCAACATTGCCTTCCCTCCCTTATGACGACCTTGATACATAAGGTGTTTCATGTAAATCTATTTTCTGGTTCTTCAAGACTTTTATCCATAACCTAATTGCAGAAATCAGGACCGTGATCACCACTATCATGAAGATGGCACATAGGGCAGCATCGACATAATCATTGACGATGACCCGTTTCATCTCGGCAAGGTTAGCTGCCGGAGCAAGAATTTCCCCATTATCATAGGCCGCTTTAAACTTATCCTTATGTGCTAAAAAGCCAATAGCCGGGTTTTCGTGGAACAGCTTTTGCCACCCAGCCGTCATGGTCACTATCAACAAGAATGTAGTAGGTACAAGAGTGACCCATGTGTACGCTTTTTTGCCCATTTTGAAAAGTACCGTCGTCCCAAGCAGCAACGCAATGGCGGAAAGCATTTGATTCGCAATTCCAAACAATGGCCAAAGGGTGTTGATTCCGCCAAGAGGATCAATGACCCCTTGATAAAGGAAGTACCCCCAGCCGATTACACAAATGGCAGTCGCAATAATATTGGGCAGCCATTTATTCGTTTCGGCAAAAGGTTTGTAAAAAGTCCCGATGATATCCTGTATCATAAAACGCCCTACCCTGGTTCCAGCATCAATGGTGGTCAAAATGAACAATGCCTCGAACAGGATCGCGAAATGATACCAGAACGCCATCAGGGACGCTCCGCCAATCACTTGCGAGAAGATATGGGCCATACCGATAGCAAAGGTTGGAGCTCCTCCAGTACGGGATATAATGGTCTCTTCCCCAACATCGTCTGCAAGGCCGGTAATCATCTCAGGTGTCAAAATGAAACCCCAATCGGATATCGTAGCAGCCACTTGAGCTGGTTCCGTTCCCACAACGGCACCCGGGCTGTTAATAGCAAAATAGATCCCCGGAGTCAGTACACAGGCTGCTATCATCGCCATGATGGCTACAAATGATTCAGTCAACATCGCCCCGTATCCGATTGGACGTGAATGGGATTCCCGTTCTATCATTTTAGGAGTTGTACCTGATGAAACGAGTGCATGGAATCCCGATACCGCTCCACATGCGATCGTAATGAATAGGAACGGGAATAAATTTCCGGAAAATACAGGTCCTGTTCCATCGATGAATTGAGTGACGGCAGGCATTTCAAGGCTCGGCATGACAATAAAGATACCAAGTGCAAGTCCGATGATCGTACCGATTTTCAAGAATGTGCTTAAGTAATCACGCGGTGCCAATAACATCCATACAGGCAAAACGGAGGCAACGAATCCATATACAATCAACATGATGGCGATGGTTTCCCCGCTGAAAGTGAACATTGGCGCCAATGTTGCGCTCTCGGATACAAAGCGGCCGAAATATAACGCGAGCATCAATAGTATGATTCCGATAATCGATCCTTCGCCAACCCGTCCCGGCCTTATATAGCGCATGTAAATGCCCATAAGCACAGCAATCGGTATGGTCGAGGCAATCGTGAACATCCCCCACGGACTGCCCACAAGCGCCTTTACAACAACCAGGGCAAGTACCGCTAATAAAATGATCATTATACCCAGGATACCGATCATCGCTATCAAGCCTGTAATCGGTCCAATTTCCTCCTTGATCATCTCTCCCAATGATTTGCCGTTACGGCGCATCGAACCGAAGAGAATGATGAAATCCTGTACGGCACCAGCTAATACAACTCCAACTACAAGCCATAGTGTCCCTGGCAGATATCCCATCTGCGCTGCAAGGATGGGACCTACGAGAGGGCCAGCTCCGGCAATTGCTGCAAAATGGTGGCCAAACAACACCCATTTATTTGTAGGTACGTAGTCCTTCCCATCATTATTCGCTTCCGATGGAGTCTGGCGATTGTCATCTAGCTCAAACACTTTCCGTGCAATGAATTTACTATAAAAGCGGTATGCAATTGAATAAACACAGAGTGCTGCAGTGACAATCCACATGGCATTGATGCTTTCCCCCCGGTTTAGCGCGACGAAACCAAAACTCACCGCACCCAACGCAGATATGATCCCCCAAAGAATGACCGACTTAAGCGCTTTCATTTTTTCCATCTCCTCTCTATTGAACTATTGTGCACCTATAAAAAAACCTTCATTTATAAGGGGCTAGGACTATATTCCTCCCTGACCCATTAAATTTAAAGAATTTTATATATATTCTGAATTATATGTTATCATAAGGTTTTTTAGCAATAGTAAATTGGTCAATTTGTAAAGTATTTTCCATTATTTTGTCGATAATTCCCTCTTCTCCCACCGTTATGTATTTAGGAATTCACTCTATCTAAAAACCGTATCGGGTAAAAAATGCAGCAAAAAAATTGCTACGATAAGGAAGTCCGTAAAATCAGCGGCCGATTCATCTTCTCAAGGAAGAACTCTTCATATTTTTAGAAAGTTTAAGGTCCTTGTTTTATGGGACCAACGCAAAAAATGTGCGCCTGATGGCACACATTTTTTCTTCATCCGGATTGATTTTCCCTTAATGAACTGCGATATAGTTCGTAATAAAAACCCCTCTGCCGCAACAATTCATCATGGGATCCCTTTTCAATGATCCTTCCTTCATCAAGTACAAGGATTTGATCACTTTGCTGAATTGTATTCAATCGATGGGCAATGACAAAACTTGTCCTTCCCTCCATCAAACGGTGTAATGCTTCCTGGATTTTAAGCTCGGTAATCGTATCTATGCTACTTGTCGCTTCATCCAAAATCAATAGAACGGGATCAGCTAAAATAGCCCTGGCAATCGATAATAACTGGCGCTGCCCCTGACTTATTCCACTGCCATCCTGATTCAAGATGGTATCATATCGATCTGGCAGTTTCATGATAAAGGAATGGGCATTGGCAAGCTTGGCTGCATTCACCACTTCTTCATTCTCCGCCTCCAGTCGGCCGTAGCGGATGTTTTCACGTATCGTACCTTGAAACAAAAAGGAATCCTGTAAAACGAAGCCCATATACTTGCGGAGACTGGATCTCGTCACCTGTTGGATATCCTGGCCATCAATCATTATCCGACCGCTGTTCGGCTCGTAAAAACGGGCAAGAAGATTAATGATTGTGGTCTTACCGGCCCCTGTGGGACCTACAAGCGCAATGGTCTCCCCTTTTTCTACATGGAAACTAACATCATTTATCGTTTGCTCATCATCATCATTATATGAAAAGGAAACACTCTCAAAGTCCACCTCACCACGGACATCACGAAGTTCGGAGGCCTGTTTCTCATCCACTTCTTCTTCTTGTTCATCAAGTATGGCGAAAACCCGCTCCGCACCGGCAACAGCTGATAGGAGTGTATTAAATTGGTTAGCTAGGTCATTGAGCGGACGGGTGAATTGCCTTGAATACTCGGTGAAAATGACAATGACCCCGATGGAAACCGTTCCTATCCCACTCAGCGCCAAAAACCCGCCGACAGCTGCTATTACCGTGAAACTTAAGTTGTTCAGTAAATTCATCAGTTTTGGAATCAGCCCAGAGTATGATTGTGATAGAAATCCAGCTTTCTTTAAGTTTTCACTCCGGATGATAAAATCCCTTATCACTTTATCTTCCTGTGAAAAAGCCTTTACGATCCGTTGTCCGGAAATCGTTTCTTCTATAAACCCATTCAGTTCTCCAAGGTTCTTCTGCTGTGCTTTAAACAGCTTTCCCGTCCGGTTCGTTATCCACCTCAGACCGAAGAACATAAGAGGAACGATTAATAAGGTTAAAACAGTTAATAAAGGGCTCAGATACAGCATGACTCCGATCGTCCCGACCAGTGTCAGCACACTTGAAAAAATCTGGATGACGGAACTATTCAAAGTGGAACTGACATTTTCTATATCATTCGTGACCCTACTCATCAATTCCCCATGCTGACGCCGGTCAAAAAAGGGAATGGACAACTGGTGAAGTTTTTTGAACAATTGATTGCGCATCGCATAAACCGTATCCTGCGCGATTCCAATCATCCAATAATTCTGAAGCCACATGGATAGGGAATAGAATACATAGACTCCGAGAAGTCCGAAAAGAAGGCTGATCAGCCCCCCGCTATCTCTTGTGACAATATAATCATCAATGGCCATCCCAACAAGAAAGGGGCCAAGCAATCCCAAAACCGAGCTTATCAGTACCATAAAAAGTACACAAAATAGCAGGCTTTTATTCGTTGCTAAGTAGGGAATGATCCTTTTTATCGTATTCCAGGAGTTAACCGGTTTAGACTTTGCTTTAGCGGGAGATATTCTTCGACTCAAGAGAAATGCCCTCCTCCCCAAACTGTGAGTGAACGATTTTTCGATAAAGATCACTTGTTTGAATCAAATCCTGATGTTTCCCCAGCGCAAGTACTTGACCACTTTCCAGCAACAAGATTTTGTCCGCCTCCATGGCCGTACTGATTTTTTGTGTAATGATGAGCGTTGTGCATGTATAGTCCTTTAAAGCAGCAAGCAATTTACTCTCCGTTTTCAAATCCAGAGCACTCGTGCTATCATCCAGAAGGAGAATCTTTGGTCTGCGCACCAATGCTCTTGCAATCGATAAGCGCTGTTTTTGCCCTCCGGACAGATTCACCCCTTTTTGCCCTAACAGGGTTTCATATTGTTTAGGAAGTTTCATTATGGTCTCATGTACCTGAGCATGCATGGCCGCTTCCATGATTTCCTCCATCGAGGCACCTTCTTTTCCCCAAGCGACATTATTTTTTATGGTTCCTGAAAAAAGCAGGGCCTCTTGCGGTACATAGCCGATCCTTTTCCGCAGCGAATCCAAGGGAATATCTTTAAGGTCTTGGTCATCAATTTGAATGGAGCCGCTTTCAACTTCGTATAATCTCGGAATCAGCTGAAACAGTGATGTTTTCCCTGATCCTGTCGCTCCTATGATGGCAAGTGATTCTCCCGGACCGATGGAGAAGGTTAAGTCTTTCAATATCGGGGTTTCGGTTCCAGGATAGCGGAAAGATACATCCAGAAACTTAATGCCTCCCCCATTGACGGCCCCACTCTTGCTCTCCACCTTACCTTCATCAATATCTATCGGGGTTTCAAATATTTCCGTCACACGTTCCGCTGAAGCCTTCGCACGGGAAATGACCATGATCAGCCATGAAAAAACGGAAAGGGATGCCGCAATCCTCGTGGCGTAGTTGACAATTGCCACAACTTCCCCTACCTGTATATCACCCGTTGTTATAAATTCACTTCCAAGCCAGAGAATGATCAGAATCGCCACATTCATGACAAGCATCAACACAGGCATCGTCGTTTCAATTAAACGAAGGGAAGTCACAGTCTTTCTTTTCAACTCTTCATTCACATCGTCAAATCGGCCGATTTCATGCTCCTTACGAAGAAAAGCTTTGATCAAGCGCATGCCTATCAGGTTTTCCCTCATGACGCCATTGACATTATCGAGTTTTTTCTGTACGAGCTTAAACAGCTTAGCTGCTCGTTTCATAACCCATCCCAGGAAGAAAACAAGAACCGGAATTGAAATGACCAAAACAAGTGATAGTTTCAAATCGACCGCAATAGCCATTATCGCTCCGCCGATTACGATCAATGGCGCCCTTGCCATGATACGCAGGCCCATAAAAACCGTATTTTGAAGTTGAGTCACATCATTCGTCATCCTTGTTATCAAAGAGGAAGTCGGAATATTATTCAAATTTGCAAAAGAAAACGCCTGTATTTTACCAAAAAGGCTTTTCCTGACATCATGTCCAAAGCTTTGACTTACATGTGATGCCGTAAAGGAATTAACGATCCCGCCAAGAAATGAAAAAACGGAAAGTCCAACCATGACACTTCCCCATTTAATCACCACCGATAAATCTTTCTGCAAAATGCCATCATCAATTATTTTTGCTATAAATAGAGGTTGTAACAGCTCTACCCCGAGCTCGACAATCATTAAGGATAAAGCAAGAATGATCAAAAGCCAGTACGGCTTAAGAAATGAAGACAATTTTTTCATCTATGACACCTTCGATTCCTCATATGTAGATAGCATCTATTCATCCTCTCATTATACATTTTTATACAGATTTTTTAAAAGATTTTAACTGTTTTAAAGGACTAGTAAACATCTTGAATTTTTTTTTATAAATACCCTTGACAAATAACAGGAAATAAGCGAAAATTCTAATTGATAATGATTTTCAATTTCATTATCGATCTCTGAAATTTGATAAGCAATTACGATAATCTCTTATCGTACCCTTTTGATATTGTACATAGATACAATGTCGCCCCGGCTTCTCTGTGCCTAGTAAAAATTATATGCTCATTAGCGAATGCAAGTCACTAGAATATTGCCCCCTCTTTATTCAAGTAATTTATTCACGTTGGAAGCATATTAGGCAGCCGGGGATTATTTTTTTTCAACTATTAAACTTACATATATGATTAAAGGAGCAGGATAATCATGAAACTGGAAGATATCATAAAAGAACGGCGCAGCATCAAACGATTTAAGGACATTCCTGTTCCTATTGATACCATCCAAACATTATTGGAAACTTCTACATGGGCACCGAACCATAAAATGACCCAACCATGGCGCTTCGTCGTGGTGCATGGTGATAGCCGTTTAAAACTCGCAGAAGCAACCCGTGCATTCATGGCAGGCAAAGAGAAGGACCCTGAAAAGAAAAATGCAGCCGGACAGCGGGGATATAATAAACTTATAGGTGTACCGATGTTTGTCGCAGTGATCATGGAAGAGAATCCGAATCCTATGACACGTGAAGAAGATTATGCGGCCACAAGTGCCTTGATCCAGAATTTCAGCCTGCTTGCCTGGGAACAAGGAATCGGGATGATATGGGAAACATACGGCATGATACACAGCATGGAGTTTCGTGAAGCTTTAGGCGTGAAACCCGGTGAGAAGATCGTCGGCAGCCTTCACGTTGGCTATCCCGATATGATCCCTGCTCCACGGCCAAGGAACGCGATCGATCAACTCCTGACAATTATGGACTAACATAAAAGGAAAGCCTCCAATCTTCCATTTGGAGGCTTTCCTTTTATATTTATGAGCAATCAATGATTAGCGGGCAAATGTTGTAGTCCACTTATCATAATCCCCCTTAAAGATTACCTTTGATGTTTTTTCACGATATCTGCGATAATTTTCGTACCCACCCCTTCATGCGGCCCCAATTTCGTGGTTAGACCGCATTTTTCAAACAGTGCATCCAGAATGGGATTAGGTATGGGCAGACAGCTGTTATTGCTTGATAATAGGTACATACCGCTCCTTTTATACAAATGGAGCGTGATTTGGGCTATCTCCCCTCTTTCCTCCTGCCATGATGCCGCTCTTTAAAGAATTGCTATATGGTGTTATCAATATTCAGAATATCTTCCTTACAGCCAGCTCCCTCATTGTCTCGATCATCCTCTTCTTTGCTGTCTCAAGGATATTATTCTTAAAGGATAAATGGGTACTGAACTAAAGACGCGCTGAACCCTCGGCGCGTCTTTTATTCACTCGAATTTAATTCCATGAAAATCATTCGTTTCCCACAATCATGGAATCCACCTTATTATCGACTTGGAACTTTCATAACCAAAAAAACCTCCCTTTTCAAGGAGGTCCCTAAACGTTCATACTCAAAAGAACTCGTGATATAATGCCTGAATTGCCGTCTCTTCATTATGCCCTTTCACACCGAACATCATGCTTACCTCCGAAGAGCCCTGGTTGATCATCTCAATATTCACCTTTGCTTCTGCCAAGGCTTTTGACGCTCTTGCCGTTGTACCGACATTATGACGCATTCCTTCTCCTACAACCATGATCAAGGCAAGATCATGCTCCACATTCACTTCATCGGCATGAAGCTCTTTCTTGATTCGTGAAATGATTTTCTTCTCGGCTTCATCCTTCATCTGGTCCTGCCTTAGAATAAGCGTCACATCATCAATGCCTGATGGAATATGCTCATATGAAACTCCATAATCTTCAAGGATGTGCAGCAGTTTCCGGCCAAAACCAACTTCCCGGTTCATCAAATATTTGCTAATGTAAATACTGCAAAATCCTTTATCACTTGCTATCCCAATAACCGGCCCGTTCGTATTATCCCGTGTACTCACAATTCGGGTCCCTTGTGCCGCCGGATTGTTCGTATTCTGGATATGGACAGGTATTCCCGCACGGAATGCAGGAATCAGCGCCTCATCATGAAATACCGAGAAACCTGCATAAGAAAGCTCCCGCATTTCACGATAGGTTAATTCCCGGATTCCCTTGGGATTGGAAACCACATTTGGATTCACCGCATAAACGGCATCCACGTCCGTAAAGTTCTCATACAAATCAGCTTTGACCCCATTCGCAAGAATCGAACCCGTAATATCGGAACCGCTCCTTGAGAAGGTTAAAACATCACCATCTAACGTATACCCGAAGAACCCTGGGAATACTAAGATTCCAGGCTCATCACGCAGAGCATATAACCGATCATAAGACTCTGGCAGCACCTTGGTAAATCCACCTTCATCCGTTACGATCAAGCCAGCCTTCTTCGGATTTATATACTGTGCCTCTACTCCAAGACTTTGGAAATAACCTGCGACCAGCTTCGCATTATTATCTTCGCCACTGGCCTTCAAGGCATCCAGATAGCGCTTCGGGTTAGTTTGGTCTGCATGCAACAGTGCCATTAAATTTTCATGAATCCCAGTGATGACACTCCCGGATATATCCAGCTCTTCAGCAATGCTCGCATAGCGGGATACGACATCTTCTATCAAATGCTCTCCATTATCCCCGCGCAGCTGCTGTTCCGCAGCCCCAATCAATAAATCCGTCACCTTTATATCATCGGAATTGCGTTTTCCTGGAGCCGAAACGACTACAATCTTCCTCTCTGGATCAGAAACAACAATTTCGAATACCTTCCTCAACTGTTCACCTGATGCAAGTGAACTTCCGCCAAACTTTGCAACTTTCATCTCGACATCCCCTATTTTCGTAAATATTCTGTCAAAATCAACTCTCCCTATTATTACGCTTTTTCGCGAAACAATCAAGTGCAAATTCCATTATAGGAGGACATTTGTATTTTTAAAAAGGACAAAACGACAGGACCACCGATCGATAATGGCTAAAAACAAAAAAAAGACAACGGGCATATGCCCATTGTCTCTCGTATTCTTTAGCGATTATCGACTGTTTCCGGGTATAAATCATGGTTCATCAAGCGGTAATCCGCCATTTCCTCATACTTCGTACCTGGTTTCCCATAATTTGTGTAAGGGTCGATGGAAATTCCGCCCCTAGGTGTAAACTTGCCCCAGACTTCAATATATTTAGGATCCATCAATTCGATTAAATCATTCATGATGATGTTCATGCAGTCTTCATGGAAATCACCGTGATTGCGGAAGCTGAATAAATAAAGTTTCAAAGACTTGCTTTCCACCATTTTCACACTGGGAATATAGCTGATGTAAATGGTTGCAAAATCCGGCTGGCCCGTTATCGGACATAAGCTAGTGAATTCCGGGCAATTGAATTTGACGAAATAATCCCGGTTCGGATGCTTGTTATCGAATGACTCAAGGATTTCAGGTGCATAGTCGAATGTATATTTTGTTCCTTGATTACCAAGCAGTGTGATATCTTTTTTTAATTCTTCTTCTTTTCTTCCAGACATTAAAAGTCCTCCTAATCCCAGGTTACAGGGAGATTCATAAAGTGGGCCTCTATATAACAAAAACCATATCTCCTCAAAGATATGGTTGATTCGCGAAAAATATCAAAGCCATAGTTTTTTTAAGAGGGTGATGCTATGAACCTCTCCCGTTTATCGGGAAATATTTTAAAATTGTCATAGTAAATATAGAAAAAAATATCTAATCTGTCAATCATACTTTTATAATTTGGTTTGATTCCTGTATGCTTTCAGCTTAAAATGTAGAAGAAGTTTATCCTACATGAAGGAAGAGATTAAGTCAATGTGGATTTTTGCAGCGCTCATCACGAGTTTATGTTTCGGAATCAATAACAGCATTTTTAAATGGAGTAGCGGAAAAGGTTACTCAAAGGTACATATCCAATTTTTCTTTTATTTTTCAGCTTTTATTTTGTCTATATTTTATGGAGTACTTGTGGATGGTTTGCAGCTGAACTGGCTGTCTATCATGCTTGGTGCAGCCATTGGGGTACTGAACGCTAATGGTAATCTCCAGATGGCAAGCGCCTTTGAAAAAGGGCCGGCAAGCTTGACATCTCCATTAATCGCAGCGAATGCAATATTCCCCATTCTCTGTGCAGCTTTAATTTTTCACGAACATATTTCTTCCTTGCAGTGGAGTGGAATTGTCTGCATGTTTCTCGCTACCTTAGTCATTCAGTATACACCTAATGCTAAAGGTAACCACCAATATGTCCCTTGGATAATGCACACATTATTATCCATCTTATCTTTTGGTGTGCTCGGCATTCTAATGACGACATCAACACGTCTTCATTTAAACTCCCTCGATATCCTAGTATCAATGTACGGAGGAGGAATGCTTTATCTTCTTTCGGTGCTGGCCTTTAAAAATGAAAAAATCAAGCTAAAGGAAGTCAAAATCGGTTCCTTAGTAGGCTTATTAAGCACCATAGGCTATGGATGTTATTTCTTTGCGTTGAACACCGGCATCGCAAGCATCATTTTCCCTGTCGTCAGCCTGAACTGTTTGGTTGTCGTATTCGCTGGATGTTACTTATTCAAGGAAAAACTAAAAAACTATCAAATCGCTGGCGTACTTGCAGCATTAATCGGTATTATCTTAACTAAAATATGAATATAGTTCATTTGAAAAAAGCCCTGGCTGTCATGTGCACACAAGCTAGGGCTTTTTTGTAGTTAGCCGGGAAATTGGGTTGGTAAAAAAAAAAATGTTGACACATCTCCAAAAATATCAGATAATTTTGAATATTAATTCTTAAGATTTTACAGCTTTTGCAATGTTTGAAAAATCCTCTGCCACGGGTATTAAAGAAATAGGTACAACCATCTCATTTAATTCTGAATTAAGAAAGGAAAGATGCATAATGGTAAAAGTTACAGTAACAGTTGATTTCCAAGGAAAATCTTATCAAACAAACGTCCTTACTAAACCGGGTACTGATCATGAAGTAATTTTACAACAAGCCCTTCATCAAGTTGAAAAACAATGGAAAGCATAAAAAGGCAGGCATCGTAATAGATACCTGCTTTTTTATTACCATTTAATAATTTCCAAAATTCTATTCAATGCACTATTAAAGAACCTCTTACAGCAGTCTCCTCACTTTTAATTGTTTTTTCCAAAATACACTAAAATCCAAGAATTCAGTGTGTACGTTAGCCTCTCAATCTGAATAACAAGTAATTTAGAATTTTTTATAATGAAAAAAGCACCTAAATGAGATGGGATTACACAATAAAAAGACTTATAAAAAAGGACGGTCTTTTTAAGGACCGTCATCTTAATGTTCTTTTAAGCTAAATTACTTATTAATGGCACGGAACGTTCTTGGAGGCTATCGGAAAACAAACTATAAGAAATGACTTTCTTCTTGTACTGTTTAACTACATCCACGTGGTCATTGTAAATGTACACAAATAACCTAACATCCTTTTTGCCTCTTTTAGTATCAATGACCAATGGAAAACCACTATTCTCGGGATTCAAAAACAATTGCTCGTTCCCAGGGAATATATGATTTTTTTTCAAAAATCTAGCGTTATTAAAATAATTAATAACTTGAATTTTTTCTTCACCTTCCAAACGTTTTCCGTCAAAGGTTACAATCGCATTCTCGTCACTAATTTCAGAGTGTATTTTAAATTTGCTGATAATCCAATTAACCGCATCGGTTGGAAGACAGGAAACCAATATTTTTAACAAACTCAATATAATAGTCAAAATCAAAACCGGCAATGTCAATTTCATCATCTCCGCTACGTTTATAAATTAATTCTTATATCAAAAGGACTGACAGTTTTTCTTAGAGAATGTGTCCGTTCTATTAACGTTTTACTTTAGTAAAACCTTGCACTTAAACGCAAGGGCGCACTCCAAAACGGGAAAATTTTTCGTTTAATAAATATAATGTTCCGAAATGGTTATACTAAACAAAATGGGTCATCCACATCCTTCTTATCCATACAAATTTCTATGAATGAAGTGGATAAAGCGGTATATGTTCTCAACTAAAACACAAAAAAACTGGGCGTCATCAAGACGCCCAGTTTTCCGGAATGGATTATTGATATCCCCAGACCATTGTTAGCAATGTACCGAAAATTGTTACCAATGCAACGAACAATCCGTAATAAACGTTTGTGTAAATCGATGCTTTATCTTCAGACTCTCCTGCATGCATGAACATAACAAACTGAAGTGCAGCTTGCATGAAAGCTGTAACGAGTAGAATGATCACAGCCATTTTAAGTGAGAGATCAAACACAATAACTGATAGAGCGACCAAAGTCAGGATTAGTGAAAAGGCAAATCCCATAACTTGGCCCCGTGGGAATAATTCTTTCATATTACATCATTCCTTTCAGGTAGACGAAACTGAAGATGAAAATCCAGACAACGTCCAAGAAATGCCAGTAAAGTGAAAAGATGAAAGCCTTGTTTGTTGTTTGTGGAGTCATACCGCGCTTTTTAATCTGCATGATAATGAAGGTTCCCCAGAATAAACCAAGTGTAACGTGAGCTCCATGCGTACCTAGTAATGTGAACAAACTAGATAAGAAAGCACTTGTTTGAATCGTTGCTCCTTCATGTACATACTCCACGAATTCATAAATTTCGACTCCTAAGAAGCCTAAACCAAGAATAAGGGTGATAATGAAGAAACCAATCGTTGCTTTCTGTCTGCCAAGTCTCATTGCATTGATTCCAAGACCTATGGTAAAACTACTAGTTAAAAGAAAGATTGTTTGAAACATTAGGGTTGGGACTTTAAAAAGATGTTCCCCTGTTGGACCATTTCCAGTACCATCAACTAATACAAAATAAGTGGCGAACAGTGTAGCGAAAAGAGCTATTTCTGCCCCCAGGAAAATCCAGAACCCAAAAATCTTTAAGCGATTTTCTTCCGTGCTATATTCTAGTGGCAGCGAGTTATCTATTTTCATTACTTAGCACCTCGCAATTTATTTTCAGTTTCTTCGATCTCTTCAACAGAGATATAACGTCCGTGATCTTTTTCGAATGAACGGTGAATCATACAAGCAAAGATACCGATCGTTGCAATGATTGCAATGATCCACATGCTGAATACCAATGCAAAGCCCCAAACGAAGAAGATACAGCTCATGATAAACGGCACGCCACTGTTATTTGGCATATGAATCTTTTCTACTTTACCACCAAATAATTTAAAGCCTTTTTTCTTTGAATCCCAGAATGCTTCCGTAGAATCAACTGTTGGCACGATTGCAAAGTTATATTCAGGGATTGGTGTATGTGTAGCCCACTCTAGAGAACGTGCATCCCATGGATCGTTCGAGATATTTCTTGACGCATAACGAGTACTCCAATAGATATTGTACACAATAAGTGCAAAACCTATTGCCAAGCCAATCGCTCCAACGAAAGAGAGCATATTCAATGGACCATACCCTGTTGATTCAGAGTACGTATACATACGACGTGCCTGCCCATCTAAACCAGTGATGAACATCGGGAAGAATGTTACATTAAAGCCGATTGTAATGAACCAGAACGACCATTTCCCAATTTTTTCGCTCAACATAAAACCGAACATTTTTGGCCACCAGTACGTGAAACCAGCAAGTACGGCAAATACAGTACCAGGGATTAAAACGTAGTGGAAATGAGCTACTAAGAACATTGTATTATGGTATTGGTAGTCAGCACTTGCCATGGCAAGCATTACCCCTGTTACCCCACCGAGCGTGAAAATCGGAATGAAAGCTAAAGAGTATAGCATTGGAACGGTAAATACGATTTTACCTTTCCAAAGTGTGAACAACCAGTTGAAAATCTTAACACCAGTCGGGACGGCAATTGCCATCGTGGTAATCGAGAAGATACCATTAACCATTGCACCGTGACCCATTGTATAGAAATGGTGAGCCCATACAATGAAAGATAAAGTAGAAATAGCTACCATGGAGATAACCATCGAATTATACCCGTACAGGTTACGACGTGCAAATGTCGAAATGATTTCACTGTAAATACCGAAAGCTGGAAGAATTACTATATAAACTTCAGGATGTCCCCAAACCCAGAACAAGTTCGCCCAAAGCATATCGCTACCGCCATTGGCCATCGTAAAGAATTGAGTTCCGAATAGACGATCCATTGTCATCAACGCAAGTGCCACTGTCAATACAGGGAAAGCGAAAACGATAATGAAGTTTGTGATCAAGATAGACCATGTGAACATTGGCATTTTCATTAAGTTCATGCCAGGTGCTCTCATTTTCAAGATTGTTACGATAAAGTTGATACCAGTCATTAATGTACCGATACCAGCTATTTGAAGTGCAATCGCGTAATAGTTCGAACCTACTGATTCACTGAAATCGTTACTTGCCAGCGGGAAGTAAGATGTCCAACCTGCATCAGGGGAACCACCGACTACGAAAGAGATGTTAAATAGCATTGCCCCCATGAAGAATAACCAGAAGCTTACTGCGTTCAGACGTGGGAATGCTACGTCACGCGCTCCAATTTGTAATGGTGTAACAATGTTCATTAACCCAATGATAAATGGCATAGCCATGAACAAGATCATGACGACCCCGTGTGTTGTAAATACCTCATTATAGTGCTGTCCATCCAAAAGACCGTTATCTGGAATAGCCGTTTGAGCACGCATCATAAGGGCATCGACGCCACCACGGAAAAGCATAAGCAGTGCTGCCAAGATGTACATGATACCAATACGTTTATGGTCAACCGTTGTTAACCACTCACGCCATAAGTAACCCCATTTTTTAAAATAGGTAATTCCGGCAACAACCGCAATCATGGTTAAACCAATGGCAACCATGGATGCATAAATCGCAGGACTTGGATGAGGTACGGCAAATCGATCAAAGTAATCCATACTTTTGTGACTCCTTTCAGGAAAATATTCCTTATCTTGTAAACCTAGTTGTTTTATCGAACGAAATTAATTCTTATTGATCATGATTCATGTTGCTGTGTTCTGAATGTTCCTCGTGTGAATCCTTGGAATCATTTTCTTCAGTATCAGAAGATCCGTGGTCATGACCAGCATTTTCCCCTTCAGGAGCTGGTGAAAACTCTAAGTGAGTTCCAGTGTAAGTGGATTGCCCTACATGACCAGGTTTTAATAATTCATTGAATTTTTCCTCAGTAATCGGTTTAGCAGTAGCTTTAATTTCATCTACCCACTTATCGTATTCTTCTGCAGACAGTGCATTAACGTTAAACGTTTGCTGAGCAAAACCTGAACCACTGAAGTTTGAATTTCGACCCATATACTCACCTGGTACATCAGCTGCTAAGTGCAACGTATTAACCATGTCCGACATCGCGTATTTTTGTCCTCCAAGTTGCGGAATCCAGAAACTTGAGATTGGACCGAATGAGTAAAGTTTAAATTCGATTGGTCGGTTAGTAGGTATAAACAGATAGTTGACTGTTTCGATATCTTCTTCCGGATAACTAAAATGCCATTTCCAGTTGGAAGATGAAGCGTAAATAACTAAAGGTTCTTGATCTCCGTACCCTTTAGGCGTTGCCTCAACTTCATTTGTTGTTTTAACAGTAACAACGGATAGGAAAGCGACGATTAAAATTGGGATCGCAACCCAAATTATTTCAAGAACCTTACTTCCTTCTATATGAGGCGGTTCATAATCATCACGTTGTTTGGAAGCACGATATTTCATTATCATGAAGATATACAGTACCATAACGACAAGGACGACAAAGGCCATTGTCCATATCGAAATCATAATAACATCTGCTTGTGTTGCAGCTACTGGCCCTTTAGGGTCCAAGACCATTAATGGGTTATCGCAACCGGTTAGCACAGTGGCAATTGTAAAAAGTATAGTTAATAGAGCCCATTTTATTTTCATAGTACTACCCCTTTCTTACATAATAAAATTCCAATTGGTAATTATTCGGACAAAGTGTTACCATGTTCACAAACCCGACATACCAATATTAATCCCAAGTGTAAAAAAAGACAATATAAAGTGACATCTGTCACATAAAGTTCAATAAAGAGCAGTAAGAAGATGGTAAATGAGCAGAAATGTTCGAAAATCTTCAGCAAATGAAATATAATAAATGTTTAATAAATTACCTATGGAAAATTCACTTATCAGTACTGGATTGCAATTATACCGGTCACTTCCCGTTTAATATTACTCTAATATAATGAAATAGAATTTCCACATTATATTCACCGCGTTTATTACCTCAAAACTTCTTAAGATTATGAATTATATTACCTATCCTGTTAATTAGATATATATCGTTGTGAAACGTGATTTAAAACGGATTTTCTTCACTCGGCCATGGAAGTTGGCAAATGGTTGCCGCATTGTACAAAATGCTATATTCATGCTTCAATCCCCTTATGACCCAACACTGATCAATATTATATATATATAAGGAAACAACGAGTGTGAAATGTAATTGATTCTTTCTTCTCGCATTACTTATTGACCTGTCAGTATTCCTAAAGAGGTCATGGGTGGAAATAATTCAGGTGTCAGTTAAACTTGTTGTAACTATAGTCAAGTTGTTTAACTATCAATTTCAGTAGGACAGGACAAAAACTATTTTGGTTCAATCAACTCCGACTTTTGAAAACTCACTACTCAAAACCCCATATTGATAACGGAATCCCTTTTGTATCTTCAAGTAAAAGTACATAAAAAAACCACAAAAAAAGGACTTTTTAAAAGTGTCCTTTTCTCGTGGATATAGTTCAAAATGTAATGTGAAAACTTCCTGGCGTTCAGGCAGTTTGGTTTGAATGTCCAAGCACATCGTATGTATTTCAAAGGGTTGCTGAAATATTTTTTTTGTACATAACGAGTGCAATATATTGTATTGAATTAAAAAGCAGCCAACTGGTAATTAAACCAGGTCCTATACGGAATGAAAGCGCATTCAATTATTCATATTAAATTGATTTAAATTCTTCAGAAAGGCGAACAGCTGGTTATGTTCATCCATGTTAGTTAATCTGAAGATAGAATGCCATTTCATTACGCTATATTCCTGGTTTTAGTTACTGAATTCTGTACTTCTTTTTGTTTGAGTTTTAGCCTTTGATTTAATTTTTATGATTTTAGTCGTTTCCGGTACAATTCTTTCACCTTTATGTGTATTCATTACCATTTCTTCTGTCAGGACAAAAAATATACCAACTAGAAAAATTGCAGCTGCGCTTAGTGTGATGGCAATTCCAACAGCGGTAAATATATAATCTTTATTGTAATCGCTTACAAAGAAACTTAAAGCAAAAATAATAATTCCGATTACACAACCTGTGCCCGATACCCATTTCACTGCATCTAACATCTTCTGATTAGCTTCCATAATTTCATCCCCTTTCTTTCTATTTTATGACATTTCACAATTTTGTCAAATCTTTTCTATTTTTTAACATATTCACGATGAAAACCTTGACAAATAGAAGGCGCCACTATTCACTTTTAGGTATTCAAGACTATATCAAGAATTTGCAAAACAGTACAAATACACTATCTATTTTTCCGATAGTAACCTTTTGTATCCTATTAAATAAGGGTTTGTACAATTTGAACGTTGATTTCCACTCCAGGCACTCGCTTTCCGCGGGCTGTCCAGGAGCCTCCTCGGCGCCTTTGCGCCTGCGGGGTCTCCCCTGGACTCGCTTTCCCCGCAGGAGTCTCGCACCTTCCGTTCCACAACTTTGGTTTAACTTTTAGATAAAAACTTTTTGCCTAAATCTTTATTGTTCCAAAAGAAAAGTATGGTATATGTTGGACTACTTTAATGGGACTTAAAAATTTGTCGATGCAGGCGGTGCTTACTTTCGCTGCCTTTAATTTAAAGAAGATGGCCAAATGGACATGGTAAGTTCCAAAAATCGCCTAAAATTCAAAGGGAATTTCAAAAGGGTTCGGAATTTTATAATTCCGAACCTCTTTTGTATACAAACTGAGGCCCCTGATCGATACTCAGGGGTCTTACCACTTTCTATCGTTTTTGCAAGGTTAACGTTACCGTTTTCTCTTCAGTACCCCGATATACTTTAACCTTTACTTTATCGCCGATTTTCTTATCTGTATATAAGTACTTCCTTAATGCAGCGGCTGTATTTATTTTCGTTCCATCAATCTCAACGATGATATCCTGTTGCTTGAGCCCTCCATTCGCCGCAGCCGATCCTGCTTCTATACTCGTCACCATTACACCGGACTTTACGGCTTCAGGAACATTTTGAATGTAATATTGCGGCAGTTCTTCCATACTAGCCAAACTAACTCCTAAATATGGACGCGTGATTTTTCCATTTTCAATCAGCTCCGTAACAATCGGAATCACATCATTGCTTGGTATGGCAAACCCTAAGCCTTCCACACCGTTTTCGGAAATCTTCAAGCTGTTTATGCCGATTACTTCCCCAACGGTGTTAATCAATGCACCGCCGCTATTGCCGGGGTTGATCGCTGCATCTGTTTGGAGGACATCAAGTTCCCACTCCCCATCCGAGGTATCGACTGAAATGGAGCGTCCGGTCGCACTGACAATCCCTTGTGTAACCGATCGTGAAAAATCAAGTCCAAGTGGGTTGCCAATTGCCAATACTTCTTCACCTGGACGCATGCTATCAGAATTACCGAATTTAATTCCCTCCGGTGCTTTCGAGGCATCAATTGTCAAAACCGCTAAATCCGTCAAAGCATCCGCGCCGACAACCGCTGCCGTTGCCTTTTGTCCATCATACAATGAAATTTCGACTTCCTTAGCTCCTTCAATAACATGATTGTTCGTGATGATATAGGCTTTCCCATCAGCTTTTTTATAAATGACCCCTGAGCCAGTACCGCTCTCTACCGTTTCGCTCTCCGTGCTTTGCTGCTGGTACGGGTTCTGGTTTTGCATCTCCTGTAAATTCACGACCCCTACAATTGATTTGGATGCTGATTCGACCATCTCTGCCCTATCATTTGAATCCGTACTTGTCGATAACTTTTCTGCCGTGACACTTTTATCCTTTTCAACACTTTCCGTTTGCTGTACACCTGCCGTTTCTGTTGCCTCATTCACTGAACTTTTCCCTTGATCTATAAAATCCCCGCCAAATAGAAATACAGACGATGTAACCATAGAAGCAACCGTTCCGGAAACAAGACTGGTTATCCAAAGAGATTTACCCTTTTTCCGTTCTGCCTTGACTCTGACTTGCTCATCACCATTATAATTCTCCATCTTTATCCCTCCTAGGATTGTCCTTTACTTGGCTCAATCATAAACAGTAATTATTAAAAAATTCTTAAGAAAATAAAGAATAAGGTGACCTTTTTACAAAAATTATAAAATTTTATCGAATCCTGTACTTTACCGCGCCACAAAATAAAAAGGCCTCAACAGGGGCCTTTAATCCGACCATTCAGTTATCCTTACATGACTTCATAAACTTCTTTAGTCTTCTTATTCACGCCATACCAGCCCCAAGTGGTTTTGTGGCCACTTTTCTGACTAGGTTCATCCACCTCGAATACATGAAAAATGTAATCTCCCTTTTCGGCATCATGATCATATTCGATATGTAAATGCGGGAAATTTTCCATGTCCACATAATCCTTCACAAGCTTTTCCGCCTGAGATTTACTTAATGTACTGACCGAATCCTTGCTTCCTATGCCTTTTGTTTCCGTTGCCGCCTTATATTCTACTTTGGATCCGTCCTCGGTTTCTTCCTCCGCAGGTTCGTCATTCCCCTCTACGGTTTCTATCGTGGCGGAGTCTGATACCGGGTGCATTTCCACCGCCTTTGAAACCAATAGTTTACCTTCCCGGTATTTTGCTTTATATACGGTTGCTTCTTCAAAATCTCTTTTAGCCGAATCAAAATCCTGCTCGTCGTATTTCTTCATTCCACTTGCCAGAAAACCTGAAAGATCCATTAACTCCCTTGCTTCCGGTGTTTTTGCTTCTTTATACGCTAATTCAAATGCCTCGTGGGCTTCTAAATAATTTTCCTCATTCAACTGACTTTTCCCTAGATCCATATTGGAATCATAATTCCTTGTTACGCAGCCTGAAGCAATCAACATCAAAAAAATAAACATGATTGACCTCTTCACTATATCACTCCTCATTTTCCCATAATATTCTGTAAATCCATCTTAAACCATTTGATAAGAAATCCGATACCTCTATTTCCTATCATTTTCATTAAGGAAATGTTTACTTCCATGATTAAATTTTTACAAATAGTGGTACAGAATAGATAAACGCTTGAAAGGATGATACGCAGAATGATGCAGGAAAAACAGACCTATCATGTCGATTTGGTCAGCGGCGACGTACTTGGACAAAAACTTGAAGAGAATCCGAGCTTCACTGTACACGCAACCGATGAGGAACTTGCACAATTGAAACAATGCTTGGAGGAACACCGGACAGATGACCTGGAGTCCTATGCCCGTTCACATGTGCCCTACCTTCTCTATCATCATGACCGGGCAAATGATAAATACGATGCAGCCATGAAAAGGCTTTATGCCCTCATTTATAAATTAGGGGATGAAACGGCACGAAACCATATTGAAGAAATCGGCATATTGAAAGATAACAAATTCGAGGGACAAGAGGAAGTGCAAAAGTTCAAATAAGAAATATGAACAGAACCTGAAATTTAAAGGTTCTGTTCTTTTATGATTACGTTTCAAAAGGTTTAGCAGAGTTCTTTCAATCTACATATTTATCTTTCAAATAATCTGAACCAATACCACCAATAACCATCAAGGCTAATGGTAAAAAATTCGATACAACTGGCATACTTTTTAAAATGGTAATATCCGTGCCAACAAATTTGTTAAGGCCAAAAATAATTAATTTTGACACTAACAAAAATGCTCCTAGTAATAACACGATATCAAAAAACATTTTCCTTTTTGGAAATGCTAACTGCTTACTTTCCCGTATTATTTTTTCTTTCAATTCTTCGTCACTCCTTAATAATTCATCTACCGTAATTTGAAATAAATCACTTAAATTAATGAGTACTTCAATACTTGGATAATTTTTTCCCGTTTCCCATTTCGACACAGATTGGCGACTCACATGAATCTTCTCTGCAAGATCATTTTGTGACCAATTTCTTTTTTCCCGTTCTTTTTTTAATCGCTCGCTAAATATCATAATGAGTTCATCGCCTTTCCTTACTCCTAGTATTGTGAGATGAATTATGCAAAGTAAAGATAGTAATAAGCGCATTACTATGCAACTTATGAGTGACACCGAAGAAAACCTTGATATATTAAGGGAATCAATTGAATTTTCTGGAACTGCTGTAGAAAGCTAAATAAAAGAGAAAGTGCATCCAGTCAACAAGAAAGTAGTGGAGACCTTGGAAAAAGTGCAGCTACTCACAGACTGAAGACAAATTCGAAGAAGCGGTACGAATACAGTTTTTTTTCTTTTAAAAAACGTTCCAGTTGATTTCAGAAATTCGCTCGCTTTCCGCCGACTGTCTGCCAAGCCTCCTCGACGCAAGCGCCTGTGGGGTCTCGGCTATCCGGTTATTCGGCAGGAGTGCCGCAAATTTCTTCAATCTAAGAGTAGTTATTGTAAGAAGCTACTCAATCATATAATTTTTTAATCCAACAAGCCATCTTACTATCACATATATCAAGAATTAGCTAATTAACCTCAATTCAAAAAAAGCCTTGTATAGACAAGACTTTTAATCCTATTTTTTATAAATTCCGCTTGTTTAATTTCAAGAAATTTCGCTCTTTGAACCTTTTTACACTAATACTTTTTCAAAGTATAACAACTGGCAATTATCAACGGTTAGTAAGCTCATACAAATATCGTTACATTCAAACTCTAATTGTAGAACTTTATCTTTTCGTTATGAAGTTGAAATGCACATGCAAAAAAAAGGTTGCCTCAGCAACCCTCACCATAATGAAGGAACTGTCTCCAGCTCCCGGTATGAATTCATTGTGATGAACGTAATAATTAGTTCTCATAACGTTTCATTATTAAATGTTCCACTCTTTTAATTCCAGTCTACGAACTTTATGTACAACGTGGGGATCATTTTCCGCTAATGAGAGTGCTTCTTCAAATGTGTCTGCAATATAGACAACCAAGCCGCCTGAGCCATCCGCAAAAGGTCCTCTTGCAAAAATCTTCCCTTTACGATCAAGTTCGTTTAAATACTCGATATGTTTTGGACGCACTTCTATATTTTTTTCAGCATCAATCATGTGTAAAATTGCTGCATAATAAGCCATGCTTCACCACTCCCTAATTTCGGTTCCAGACAACCAGCTTCATTTCTGTCATTTTTCAACTGCATATTTTAATCCTTCACGGCCAGTTCCACTTTCCTTCACTCCGCCGTAATTCATATTATCCACACGGAATGTCGGAATGTCGTTGATCATGACTCCACCAACTTGTAAATTTTCTGCTGCATCCAGTGCTGTACGTACATCGTTCGTATAAAGGCGGGCTTCCGCCCATTTGGAGATTTTGAACTCCCTTAAGATAATTCAAAGACACCATACCTATTAGTACGGTGTCTTTTTGTTATTTTAGTATCCTTGTTAACTTAAACTGGCCCTTTAGATCAATAAGAACAAAGCTGCTGATCAGTAACAGAAAAAAGTATTATAGGGTCCAATTGATAAGCAATCCTGCTTGTGCTAACCCACCACCGAAACCATATAATAAAATCTTCTCACCATTACTGAGCTTCCCTTCACTTACTCCTTGATCTAAAGCTAATGGTATTGTTGCTGAAGAAGTATTTCCATATTCCACCAAGCTATATAAAGTACGCTCAATTGGAAAGCCACTTCTATCACATATTGACTCAATCATTCTTAAATTTGCACTATGCGGAACAAACCAATCAACATCATTCAATTGCAAATCAGTATTTTTCATCACAGTTTGCATTCCTTTTGGAACAGTAGTAACAGCCCATTTATAAACCTCACGTCCATTTTGAACAAGATTACCACTATTATTCAAGTCTTCACCATTTATACGTGTCGATAGGTTTGTACTATATAAATTTTTTCCGCCTTCCCCTTCCGAATATAAATGTGAAGAAATAAAACTTGGCTGTTTTTCATCATATTCTACAAGAACTGCTCCTCCACCATCTCCAAATAAAATACAAGTGGCTCGATCTTCATAGTCCATGATTTTAGATAAAGTATCAGCTCCAATAACAAGAACTTTCTTATTTAAACCAGATGTTACTAATCCATTAGCTACATGCAATCCATAAGTAAATCCTGCACAAGCAGCGTTTAAATCAATAGCTCCAGTATTCTTAATACCTAGCTTTGCTTGGACTAAAGAAGCTACACTTGGAGTGTTGAAATCAGGTGTAAAGGTACAGACAATAATCATATCAACATCTTCGACAGATTTATCATACCGTTCCATTAAATCCTTTACAGCTTTATAACTTATATCACTAGTAAACTCTTCTTCATGTGCAATTCTTCGCTCTTTAATACCAGTACGTTTAACAATCCATTCATCATTGGTTTCAACCATCTTTTCTAAGTCCTTATTTGTTAACCTTTTTTCTGGAACATAAGAACCTATCGCAGTAATACGTGCTTTGGATTTGAACATAAAATAACCACCTCGTGTTATGAATTGCATCATTTTTATAACTGATATTAATACCTGGTACTAATTATAAAGTAAAAAAAATCTTATGCAACTACCGATTCCTTTAAACCCATAAGAAAAAGATCTGAACGACAAAGAACGATCGCAGCTGTTAATATAAGAAGACTCTGCGCCTAAATAGTAAGGTATATCGTAGCCAGAGCATCCTGTTAAAACATACGCTTCTTGGTTGTTCTCATTTTGATTTAACACTCTCCTTTAGGTAAGTACCTATACTAAAAGTGCATACTTACGTACTTGCAGAGTGCACTTTATACTTAAGATAAATAATAATTAAGGAGGATAAATCTTTGAAAACTCTTGTTATCGTATCACACCCAAGTCTAGAAACATCCGTCATAAATAAGCGATGGGTAGAAGAGCTCCGGAAATATCCGGAAAAGTATACAGTACACGAATTGAATAAGGTTTACCCTGACGGAAACATTAATGCGGAAAAAGAACAGCAATTAATCGAATCGCATAGTAATATTGTTTTACAGTTTCCTTTTTATTGGTTTAATTGTCCGCCTCTCCTAAAAAGATGGCTTGACGATGTTTTTACTTATGGTTGGGCTTATGGTTCAAATGGAGGCGATAAATTAAAGAATCGCAAAGCTGCTTTAGCTGTATCTGCCGGAATTAACAAAGAAGATTATAGTGAAGAGGGAAGATATCGCTATACACTTGAACATTTATTATCTCCCTTTGAAACTACCTTCCTATACTGCAATGCAGATTATTGTTCATTCTTTGCGTTTTATGGTGCTGAAAATGAGCCGTCCGCAAGCGAATTGGAAAAAAGCGCACAAGATTATTTGAATTTTGTCGACAACCTTTAATAGGCAGTTCCATTAAAGAAGTATTTCCTTGTTAGGGAAATACTTCTTTTGAATTAATCAAAATAGCTACACCTACGGCTGTACAGACTCCTGAGCTGGCAAACTGTTTTTTTCTCCCCACTCGCACATCAAATTTAACAATGGAATGAGAGATAGACCACGTTCAGATAATGAATATTCTACTTTTGGGGGTATTTGGGGAAATTCCTTGCGTATGATAAGGCCGTCTGCCTCCAACTCTTTTAACATGATGCTTAGTGTTTTAAAGGAAATGGTACCGATACTCCGCTTCAGCTGATTATGCCGCATAACCTTATTTTCAGACAGCCAATACATTATGATCATTTTATATTTGCCGCCTATTAAGGACAACGTATATCCAAAGCCAGTGTCATTTGGTTTCACGCCAGTCGGAACACAGGTTTCACGCATAAGTTTACACTCTCCTTTAGATAAGTATAGGATATGAATGTTCATACTTTACAATAGATCATTATCAATCTTATTAAAAGGTAAAGTAAGTTCTCTATAGAAATTTACTATTGTGGTCAATGTTTATACTCCAAAAATGAGGGAGCAAAGGGTCCTCCTGCCTTAGCGAAAGTAAAAAGATTTCATTATTATTAAGTAAAATGATGAAGATGCGAAATTTTATATCCATGACCCATCCCTTTTAAAAAAAGAAAAATCCTATTGCATATCCAACAGGATTTTTATCAATCTTCAAAATTCACAATTATAGGATTTCTGTCATTTTAGTGTTTTTGTTTGTAATAGGTTACCGCGAGCGCAAGGGCCAGCACTGTTCCTTTGACGATATCCATCGCATAATACGGAACGGACATCATGATCAAACCATTTTGAAGGATTCCGATCAGGACTGCTCCGACAAAGGTTCCAAATGCATTCGGTTTTCCCGCTCCTAAAACGGAGGAACCAATGAAGGCTGCTGCAACGGCATCCATTAAATAGGGGGACCCTGAATTGATTTCCGATGTCATGACCCTTGAAGCAAGGACAATCCCCCCGATTGCAGCTAATAGAGCTGAAAGCAGATAGGCAAGGATTTTGTATTTATTGACCGATATCCCGGAAAGTCTCGCCGCTTCCTTATTTCCCCCAATAATGTACATATAACGACCGTGCTTCGTATAAGTCAAAAAGATATGTGTGGCTATCACAATGACTGCCATGATCAGGATTATCCATGGTACCTGTCCAATTTTGGCGAAAAACGGGCTGATCAGTCCTGTTGCGAATGTCCCGTCGGGCATGACCATATTTTGCGAGACCGTGGCCCCCTTGGTATAAGTAAGGGCAATTCCCTGGATAATGAACATGGTAGCCAATGTCATCAGCATGTCGGGAATTCTCAATTTAACGATCATGAATGAATTCAAAGCCCCTACGACAAGTGAGGCGCCGATCGCAGCTAATATGGCGATTAATGTATCCTGCGAAAACCAGACAAACATTGATATGACGATGGCATTGGCCAATGATGCGACGGAGCCGACGGAAAGGTCGAAGCCATCCACGGTCAGGGATATCGTAATGCCAATCGCAATGATGGTCACGATTGAAATGGAACGCAGGATGTTGATCAGATTATTCGTTTGAATGAAAGATGGATTGGACACGGCAAAAATTCCAATCAGAATGATAATCGTCAATATTGTGCCGTATTTATAGAAAAAGTCGAATAGTTCCACCTTTTTCTTCGCTTTCGCTGTCTGTGTAACAGGAATGGGTATGCTCATTCTATTTTCCTCCTGTTGAATAGAATAATAGTTCTTCTTCATTCGTTTTGCTCGTTTCTAATTCGATGACTGTGCTCCCGTCATATAACACATATGTCCGGTTGGTAATGCCAATGATTTCGGAAAGCTCGGATGATGCATAAATAATCGCTTTCCCATTCCTTGCAAGCTTTGCAATCAATTCGAATATATCCTTCTTGGCTCCAACATCGACCCCTTTCGTTGGTTCATCGAATATGTATACATCCGCATCGGCCATAAGCCATTTCCCAATGGCAACTTTTTGCTGGTTACCACCTGAAAGGTTTTCAACATTCACTTCTCCTGAAGGAGTTTTAATGCCGAGACTTGCGATCATTTCCTTCGCCTTTTCCTTTTCCGCCTTACGATCCACGAAGCTGAACGTCTTGCAGAATTTGCCGAGACTGGCTGCGGTCAAGTTCGCCGAGACTGATTCCTGAACGAGGACCCCTTCTTTCCTGCGTTCCTCAGGTACAAGTGCCAGACCGCTTTTTACTGCTTCGTGCGGTGATTTTATAGAAAGCTTTCGACCATTCAGGATGACTTCGCCCGCTGTGATCGAAGTATGACCGAAAAGGGTTTTACACAGCTCCGTTTTCCCAGCCCCGACCAAACCTGCCAAGCCGATTATCTCGCCTGCTTTAATATTCAGGCTAACATTTTTAACTTTCTCTGCATCTGACAATCCCTTCACTTCCAGAATAACGTCGCCAATCGAAGTATTCACTTCAGGAAACTGTTCATCCATGGTTTTCCCGAGCATGTTCTCTACCACTTCGGTACGGGTTATGTCCTCCTTTTTCCGACACATGACACGCTCCCCATTCCTCATGATCGTAATTTCCTCACAAATTTCAAAAATCTCAGGCAGACGATGTGAAATGAAAATGATTCCCACGCCTTTTTGCTTTAATTCATTTACAATTCGAAAAAGTTCTGTCGTCTCCGTATGACTTAACGGAGCAGTTGGCTCGTCGAGAATCAGGAATTTGCATTCTGTCGAAACGGCTCTTGCTATCAGGACCATCTGTTTTTCAGCCAAGGTAAGGTCTCTTACCAGCTTTTTCGAAGGGACACGAATTTTCATATCTTCAAGAATATTAGCGGCTTGGTTGTGCAGCTCTTTCCATTGGATTCTCTGTTTTTTCCCCATGTTTTGGACCATATCATTCAACATTACATTTTCCCCAACCGTTAAATAAGGGATGAGGGCGGTATCCACTTCCTGATAAACAATTTGAATGCCTTGTTCCTGAGCCGCTTTTGGAGAGCGGATATCCCGCTTCATCCCATCAATAAAAATGTCACCTGAATAATGAACATGGGCTCCCGATAAAACTTTCATTAACGTCGATTTCCCTGCTCCGTTTGCACCGACCAATGCGTGGGCTGTCCCTGATTGTACGGAAAAATCGACTTCACTCAGCGCCTTCACCCCCGGAAATTCAATCGAAATCTTCTTCATTTCTAGTTGCGTGCCCATGTCCATTCCCCCTTATTGAACAGACACTCCCTTCACTGGAAAGAGAGTGTCTCTTTTTACTTTTTATAATGATCTTTCAAAACCTTCATCCAATCTTCTTCAAATTCCGTGGATACACCCCAGCCATCGACAATACCAGACAGGTTTGCCATGTTTACCGCTTCTTTTGAAGCTTGGATTTGCTTTTGTGAAATAAGTGAAGCATCCAGGTCATATGTTTGCGGCGTTTCTTCTCCCGCTAATTTTTTAGCCAATATCCTCATATTCACTGCACCGATCAACTTGGGATCGACTGCTGCCGTGTAGGACCACGAGCTATCAGCTGATTGGATTTCCTGGAGATCTGCATTAGATACATCAATTCCATATATCTTCACTTCATCTCGGCCCGCTTCTTTAATCGCCCGGGCTGCACCGATTGCAAAGGCATCCCATGTTGCGAAAATGGCATCCAATTTACCTTTAGGGTATTTATTCAGCATTGCTGCTACAGCATTTTGTGTCTGAACCGAAGTATCAGCAGATGCCACTCCGAATCTTTCGACTTCTTTAATCCCAGGATTTTCTTTTAATTTTTCCTGATAGACTGCATTTCTTCTTACCATTGGAGGAAAACCGTCCACCCAAAGATATGCAATTGCCGCTTCACCTTTCTGCTCTTTTATCAGTTTATCAAAAGCCAGTGTTGCCAATGCTTCATCATCTTGTGAAGTTAATGTCACACCTTCTATTTTAGATAGATCGCTTATTGAATCGAATGTGACAACGCTTTTACCTGCATCAACCAACTTTTGAACGTCATTCACAGTTGCTGCATCATCACCATGGGAAATGATATAGCCGTCGTAATCTTCCTCCAAAGCCTGCGCTATCGCATCATGGAATTTAGCCGTATCACCATTTGCTGTATACGTATCCACTTGAAATCCCAGTGCTTCTCCCTCTTCTTTTGCCCCCGCCAGGTATTGAGCCGTATGATCATCACCGCCTATTTTACGGATCACTTTGATTCTGGCTCCATCCCCATCAGCAAATCTTTCCGGGACATTTTCAAATGATACTTTTTCTTCTTTCTTCGATTCTGTGGAACTCTGCCCTGTAGAGCAACCCGTTAAAAGCAATGCCGAAGCGATTGCTGAAATAAATATCCCTTTAATAGACCTTCTCATCTTGTTTCCCTCCATTTTTCCTTATTATTCTTATCAGTTAAGTTGGTGTAAATCCCAAAATAAAAACCTCTCTAATATAGAGAGGTTTAATCGGCTGTTTTGCAGACTTGTCCCTCTCTTATCTGTCAAAACATTTCTGTTTTGCAGGATTTAGCACCAATTCCTAATGGAACGGTTGCTGGGCATCTTAGGGCCAGTCCCTCCGCCACTCTTGATAAGAGATATATTGTGTTACGTTTTCGTAATTAACACTTTATAGGGATATAGTCGTAAAGTCAATAGATTTTTGAATATTTGAAATGTTCCCCGTTATTTTTTATTTTCTTTGAAGCTGGGCTAGACGCTTTTTCTCAATTTTTTCAAGCCTCTCCAACTGCCTTAATTTCACTTCGAACAAAGTGATCGGGTCACGGTAAACTTCCGGATTTTCTTTCATATGCTCCAATGCAGCCTGGTAGTCTTTTATTTCAGTCTGCGTTTGCTCTATCGTTTTTTGAAGTAAAGCAAATGAACTGCGATAGAAAAGTGAGATGTCCCGATCCAAAGATTTTTCAAACAATCCAAATTGGGTAAGGAAACGTTCCGTGATCATTTCGGCAACATCCAGGTAATCTTCACTTTCCAAGTATTTCTTATAACGATTGTACATATTGGCTTTATTTTGCGGTATCGCTCCAAACAGCTTCCCTGCTCCTTTAAGCAGCAATTGTGATGGAGTCCTGCGCAAAAGGATATTAACGTTTTCGATGCGGATACTGCTTGTCATCCGGTCGGCATCACGGCGCCAGTCATCCAATACCCTGAAGTCACCTGCCAGCGTAATCCGTTCTTCTTTGTATAAATCATTGAATCCGGCACTCATCTCATCCATAAACTGCTGGCTTTGTGAGAACTCCATTTGGGAACTGGCAATCCAGTCTTGAAGAGAACGGTAATATTGAGGCATGATCTTATCAGAAATGAAGTTTTGAATCCGCTCATTCATTTCCTGGTTTAACTGTACATGGACCTGACTGAAATCACTGCTTTCCGTTAACGATTTAGAGCAATCCCTCAGTAATTCAGGAATTTTAGTAGAAAGCTGATTTTTCACTTCATCCTTAAGCAGACGATACGACCTTGTGATATTTTCACTTTTTTCTTTTTCCAAATCAGCCAGTTGATTGACCGCCCCATTCAGCTTGACTTCCATCTGTTCATTCCAAGAGATGGAATGCTCGCATTTCCGCTCATTGGCTGCCCGTTTTTCTAACAGATAAGATAAAGTCTTACGAATGAATGCTAGGATTTTTTCAGATCTTCTTTCCTTCCAATTATCATCTTGATAATTCGATTGAAGGAAAGCTGAAAGGTCCTTCAATTGCTGCTTGCTGTCATAAAGTTTGGAGAAAGCGAATACTTTCGCATTCGGGAAATATGCATTCACTTTATCCCATGTTTCGTCTTCCATCCGGACTGCGACCTGATCACTGTATATTGTATCCATTTTGTTTAATAAGAAATGAATCGGCAGTTTCGGTGCCATCATTTGAATTTCCAATAACAAATCCCGTTCGCTGCCGGTGAAAGGCGCCCGGGCATCAAGAACGAACATCAATCCATCACTGCCATGTAAATAGCCTTGGAAATCGGATTCCACGCTTTTTTCCCCATTGAACCCCGGTGTATCCAATAATCGCAGACTATTATTTCTTAGGTAGTCACTGATGATCGTCACATCGACAATAGTCCCGCGCTGGCGGCGTGTTTCATCCAATTCAGTTAGCTCCATGACAACTTTTCTATCTATATCGGTAATTTCAAGGATTTCCAAATCATCCCCGTCTTTGACACTGACTAATGACGAATGATCTTCAGCGGCAATGCTCTCACCAACAATTGACTGAATAAAGGATGTCTTTCCATTTCCTGTACTTCCTACAAGAAGAAGATTGAAATTTTCGGTATTCTTAAGCCCCTCGACCATCCATTTAAGCTTATTGCCAACCCTTAAATCATTATCTTCAGCCCACTGGATAATGGAATTGAACAGCTTCTCTCCCGCTTCCAGTCCGCCTCCCAATTTAGGCGATTTCGCCAACAGGCTTTCTGCATCCTGAATGACCAGAGCATTGATCGTATCCGGGAAGATTTCATTCCAGGACAACGCGGATGCCGCCGCAAACAGCGAGAGCTCCCCATCTGCTATTTTGAGCCAGTTTTCCAGCAACCTTGGCACGACAGGACTTAAATCTTTGATTAGGTGCGTTCCTTCTAACAGACCTGCATATGCATCCCTGTAATAGCCGGAAAGCTCATCCCATACATCCGCATGGTTTAATTCGATGGTATCTATCAAGTTATTAATCACTCTTAGCCATTCGAAATAAGAATCCGTATATTTATAATTTTTCCACAGGGCAACCGTCACCTTTTCGAAACGTTCCTGGTCGAGTGTGTATAGCGAACCAAGGACAGTTGAAAAATAATCCGGTTCCATCGATTGGGCAACACCCTGCTGGATATACGTTTTCAGCACATCGAACCAGCCCATTGATTCTGTACGGATACTTTCATTCGCCGCTAATACCACAGCACTGTTCCAATCCTTTTGTTCTTCAAAAAAGGCACGTGCGATTTCCGTGACATTCGGGTAGTCCGGTTGAAACTCGACTGCTTCTTTCACTACTTTGGAAGCCAGGTCATTTCTCGATTCCACTATGTACAGGGAAAAAAGTTGCAAAAGAACCTCTGTTTTCAAGACCGCTTCATTCGTATCGACAGATTTATAGATATCCTCTGCGGTTGAATACATTTCCAGTTCAAAATAAGCATCAGCAATGTTTTTCTTCGCCCATGAACCAAGTTCCCCTTCTATGTTTTCCCATTTGAAAATGGCTGCTTCATAGTCATGATGCTGAAAATACACTTCTCCTTGAGCAAATCGAATTGCGGTTAAATCCGCTCTTTCCTTTTTTTGTTCCACGAGAAACATTTCACCCAAAGCTTGAATGGGGTGCTTCCTTGTATCCTCAATCATTGTTTCATAATATTTTTTACCGATCAGCCGTTCGTCCATCTTTATTCCCCCGATATATTTCATATTTTCAATTAAAGGATCATCACTGATTCTATAAGCCTTCTAGTAGACCTAACATTCAATTTATAGGTTCCTTTAGTTAAAAAATTATTTACAAAACCCTAAAATATTATTTTAGCAAAACAATATGGTAACAACATGTCACTACTCTTACAATTTTAAAACAGAAACAAACACAACTGTAATGTTTTTAATAAACCGATACAAAGATGTCATTTCCATATTCGAGAAAATATGTTTTTTCTAGTTTTACCACATATCAGATAGAGGTGAGCGAACCATTCTTTATACCTCTAAATTACCAGAAGCCCAGCCCTCCAACTACCTATAAGCGGTAAAAAACAACATCACTCTGCCTTGTCCATTACTAAATCCCCATTTTTGCGTTCATATAAAAAAGCAGTACCCTCATTCATGAAAGGTAACTGCTCTCTGATAAGCTCCGAACAGTCATTGTCCTTTGACAAATTAGGATTATACCCCTGTACGCTTACGTTGGTTATTCGGCTTTTTGGTCAACTGGCTTTTAAGTTGTTTCGTTTTCTTCACAACGCCTGTTTCCAGTTTATCTTTACTTGATCCTGCTTGCTTTTGAGCCAGTTTTTGTTTGACTGCATCCGCCAGGCTTAATTTTTTATTTTCAGACATACTGTTGTCTCCTTTAGTGTTCTGCCTTCTATTATAATATAGTTGCGATTAGAAAGATAATAGGGAGTAATATCCTATTCTTTTTCAAAAAACACTCTTGATAAAGGAAGTTTCGCCAACTGGGGACTAATTTCCTGCTCCTTTAAAAGGATTAATGATAAATTATGTTGACTTCATAATCAGAATTCGCTAAATTATCTTTATATTATAAAATCTATGAAGAGAAAGAGTAAGATGAGAACCCTGTTCCACAGAGAGTCGACATGTGGTGGAAGTCGATGTCCAAGGCCTATCCGAAAATCATCTCTGAGATGCAAAGCTGAAAATGCAGTAGGCTTTGACGGGTTTCCGCCGTTACAATGGATCACGTATGAATTCGTACGTTGACTGAGTGCCGCAGCTTCTTTGAAGTGCGGAATATGGGTGGTAACGCGAGCACAAACTCGTCCCTGATTTTCAGGGGCGAGTTTTTTATTTGCACAAAACACTTTAATTAGCCTTTTTCAGGCCAGTCGGCGAGAGTTATCATTTTTAAAAAAAGGAGAAATCACCATGAAAAAAACAGACACATTATTTATCGGCCTTATGCTTTTCTCAATGTTCTTCGGAGCGGGGAATCTCATATTCCCTCCATTTTTAGGAGCATCTTCGGGAACTTCTTTCTGGCCAGCCATTGCCGGTTTTGTCGCCACCGGAGTCGGCCTGCCAATTTTGGTGCTTCTTGCAGTCTCACTTGTTAAAGGCGGGGCACAAACTATCGGTGCCCGTGTACATCCTCTATTCAGCACGTTGTTCATGGTGGTCATCTATTTAAGCATCGGGCCATTTCTGGCAATTCCACGGAATGCGAATGTTGCCTATGAAATGGGCTTCAAGCCATATCTTGGCGACTCAATGAATCAACCACTATTTTTATTCATGTTCACAACCATATTTTTCATCATCGTTTATGCTATTTCATTGAATCCAAAAAAAATGGAAACCTTCATGGGACGCTGGATTACACCCGTTCTACTTTTGTCCATGGTCATTCTCTGTGTCGTTGGGTTCGTAAAGCTTGATGCTCCATTCCAAGCTCCAACCGAAGCATATGCTGCAGGAGCATTTTCAAAAGGGTTCATTGAAGGTTACAACACGATGGATGCTCTAGCCGCCTGGGCTTTTGGGATCGTCATCCTTACTTCAATCCAGCAAAGGGGTATCTCCGAACGAAAACAATTGACGAGATATACAGTAAAAGCGGGTCTTATCGCTGGTGTTTTGCTTTCTTTAGTTTATATCTCCTTAGGGTTAATGGGAGCACGCATGGCAGCCGATGGGACATTCGAAAACGGAACGGATATCCTCACTGTCGCATCCACCCTTTTACTTGGAACCGGCGGGAAGGTCCTTCTCGGCATCATTTTCACTTTAGCATGTTTCACCACCGTCGTCGGATTGACGACTGCTTGCGGACAATATTTCTCAAAACTTTTCCCCAAGCTGAACTACAAAACCGTCATTCTGATTGTAACAATGGTAGGTTTCATCCTTTCAAATATGGGTCTGAATCAAATTTTAAAAGTATCGGTACCATTCCTTGTCATGGCCTATCCGTTAACGATCGTCCTGATTGTCCTGACATTCTTCAGCCGTCATTTCAAAAACCCGAAGAAGGTTTATCGCAGTGCAATGACTTTCACAGGAGTTTTCGCCTTGATAGATGGACTGAATGCATTCGGTTTACAATTAGGACCCGTGCAAACCTTGAGTTATTTCCTTCCCCTTTCTGCCTACGGCATGGAGTGGATCATCCCTGCTCTAGTCGGCACAGCCTTTGGCCTACTGCTCAGTCAAATCGGACAAATAGCTCCAGCGGAGGAGTTGGAAATCGAAACATTATATTAATGAAGGAAGCAGGTGATTTTATGGATCACCTGCTTATTTTTTTACATGCCTACACTGCTTTATTTTGGAAATCGACATCCGCTTTTTGTTATGATGGGGTCAAAGGAGATGATAAGTAATATGTCTAAGCAAACCCGTATTGGTAAAACCGATCTGTATGTAAATCCGATTGGCCTTGGCACGAATGCAATTGGCGGACATAACCTATTCCCTAATCTAAGCGAGGATACAGGAAGGGATGTTTTGAGAACGGCATTGGAAGAGGGAATTAACTTTTGGGATACAGCTTACATTTACGGTCCTGAGCGTTCAGAAGAACTTATAGGTGAAATCCTTAAAGAGAGGCGCAAACGCGAGGATATAGTCCTTGCCACTAAGGGGGCACACAAATTTGTCGATGGCAACATCGTCTTTGATAACTCTCCGGATTTTCTGAAAAATGCCGTGGACTCGAGTCTAAAAAGGCTCCAGACAGACTACATCGACTTATTCTATATCCATTTCCCTGATGAGGATACCCCTAAAGATGAAGCAGTAGGTGCCTTAAAGGAATTGAAGGATGCAGGCAAAATCAAGTCAATCGGCGTCTCGAACTTTTCGTTCGAACAATTGAAGGAAGCGAATAAAGACGGCTATGTCGATGTCCTGCAATCCGAGTACAATCTATTCAAACGGGAGGCAGAGCAAGACCTACTGCCATATACAGCCGAAAATAATATTTCCTTCATTCCTTATTTCCCCCTTGCTTCCGGTCTGCTCGGCGGCAAATATAATCAGGAATCAACATTCGAGGACGGCAGGGCAAAAAGTCCGCTTTTCCAAGGACAAGCCTTTGTAAGCAACCTGCAAAAAGTGGAAGAAGTACGGGCAATCGCCAACAGGAAGCATGCCGATGTCGCCGATGTGGTACTAGCTTGGTATTTAACTCGGCACTCGATAGATGTACTGATTCCCGGAGCGAAAAAGCCAGAACAGGTCACACGCAACTTACAAGCATTGGATGTCGATTTAAGCATGGATGAAATCGCCGAAATCAGTGCCATTTTCGCTTAATATAGATGTGAAAAGGCTGTTCAGATCAAGTTGAACGGCCTTTTCTTTATTTATCCTGCTCCTTTGGTCCATCCTTGTACAAAAATTGACTACTAGGCTCTCTATATTGCTTAAGTACTTCTGTTTTGTTATATTTTATGAATATTCCATCAATTAAGGAAGAGGCAGTCTGATGAAAAAATCTATTGTTATTTTATTTCTTATCTTGGCAAATTTGTTTTGGGCCGGTAATTACATTTTCGGAAAATACGTTGTGACCGAACTTTCCCCGATCCAACTAACATTTACACGATGGCTAATAGCCGTTTTCTTATTGTTTCCTTTAGCCCAATGGATTGAAAAGCCAAACTGGAAGAGTGTATGGAAAACCTGGAAGTTACTATTAGTCATGGGTGTGCTCGGAATCATCAGTTATAATTTTTTCCTTTATTGGGCTCTGACCTATACAACTTCCATGAATGCCGCTCTTGTCAATTCCATGAACCCTGCCTTAATTGTTCTTTTTTCCGCTTTGCTGTTAAAGGAGAAAATTTCATCCCTCCATGCACTCGGACTTATCATATCTTTATTCGGCGTTTTATTGGTCTTGACAAAAGGACACCTTCTGGATATTTTCCAGCTCAATTACAATAAAGGCGACTTATTGATGATCCTGGCGATTCTCGTTTGGACCTTCTATTCAATAATCGGTAAAAAACTGAGAAACATTCCGATCATCTCAGCCACTGCCGTTTCCGTATTTCTCGGATTGATTCTCGTCGCTCCATTCGCCATTGGCTCGGGAATGAACCTTAATTTAAGCAGTAAAGCCATCACAGGTCTCTTATATATTGGAATCTTCCCGTCTGTCGGTTCCTTTATTTTCTGGAACATTTCCCTTCGTCATATCAATGCCAGCCAGGCTGGAATTTATCTAAATCTGATTGCTGTATTTACCGCCATTCTTAGCCTGATTTTAGGGCATGCGATTACTATCGTCCAAATTCTAGGAGGTCTCCTTGTCTTCATTGGCGTCTACCTGACAAGCAAAAAGAAAAAGGAAGATCCGGCAGCTCTCACGAAGAACATGTAATCCAGTAATTCTCAACAACGAACGCTTTCTTGTCTTTTCCCCTTGTCTATGCACCATGATTTACGTTATCCTTTAAAGAAGAAAATCTGAATGAAAAGGTGTGCTTTAGTTGAGGATCAATAAATATATCAGTGAATCCGGAATTACCTCGCGACGCGGCGCAGACAAATGGATAGCCGAGGGCCGTGTGACGATTAATGGCACTGTAGCTGAGCTAGGCAGTCAAGCTGAACCCGGCGATGATGTTCGTGTAGATGGCAAGCCGATAAAAGTGGAACAGCAAAATGTCTATATTGCACTGAATAAACCGGTAGGGATTACAAGTACGACGGAAAAACACATTAAAGGGAATATCGTTGATTTTGTAAATCATCCGCTTCGCATTTTTCACATCGGACGGCTGGACAAAGACTCAAGCGGTCTGATCCTTCTTACAAATGATGGAGACATCGTAAATGAAATCCTTCGTGCAGAAAACAAACATGAAAAAGAATACATCGTAACCGTGGATAAACCACTTACCGCTTCCTTCATTAAAGATATGTCATCCGGAGTGGAGATTTTGGATACGAAAACACTTCCATGCAAGGTTGAACAGTTGACAAAATATACATTTAACATCACTTTGATGCAAGGACTGAACAGACAAATCCGCCGTATGTGCTCCGCACTAGGCTATGAAGTCCGTGATTTGCATCGAATCCGGATCATGAACATCCATTTGGACGGACTGGCGATCGGACAATGGCGCGACCTGACCGAGGATGAATTGACGGAACTATTTAAGGAATTGGATTATACTCCAAGGCAAAGATGATAAAGAAGATGCCCCCAGATATATCTGGGGGCATCTTCTTTTTAAATTAAAAAGAGTTTCCAGCAATAATTTGCTTTTTTATTCGTAGTTTTGCTGATTTACTCGTGAATTTTGCACTTTTACTCGTGAGTTTCACGAGTAAGGGCCAAAATAAAAAGCAACCTGCAATAGGCTGCTCGTTATCGGCTATACAAATTATACCCACCATAAATCAGTTGGACTTTCGTTGATGAGTACAGTTTTCAGATTGGTTACGGCCCGTTGGAATCCTTCTTCAACTGACATTAGCGGATCTTCGTGTTCGATGCTGACGACGTAATCGTAACCGTATGTGCGAAGGGCGCTCATGATGTCGGACCACTCTTGCAGGCTGTGGCCGCATCCTACAGAGCGGAAGTTCCAGGCACGGCTCTGGATATTTCCATATGGCTGCATGTCGGTTAATCCATACATATTGATGTTATCCTGATCCAAGTATGTGTCTTTAGCGTGGAAGTGGTAGATTGCTCCTGCTTTCCCTAGGATTTTGATGGCCCCGACTGGTTCGATGCCCTGCCACCAAAGATGGCTTGGATCAAGGTTGGCGCCTATTGCATTAGATGTAGCTTCCCGCAGTTTTAACAAGGTGTAGGGTGTGTGGACGAGAAAGCCCCCATGCAGTTCAAGACCGATTTTTATATTGTGCTCATCGGCAATGGCGGCTGCTTTTTTCCAATAGGGGATCAATTTTTCTTCCCATTGCCATTTCAGCACATCTGTATACTCATTCGGCCATGGGGCGACAGGCCAATTTGGATATTTAGCTCCTTCGTGATCACCGGCTGTACCAGAAAAGGTATTGACGACCGGGACGTTCAGCAAAGATGCAAGCTTGATTGTTTTAATCAGTATTTCATCACTTTCTTTAGCGAATGATTCATCTGGAGAGATTGGATTGCCGTGGCAGCTGAATGCACTGATTGTTAACCCTCTTGTTTGAACGGATTCGAGGTATTTTTGACGTTTTTCTTCACTTTCCAGCAGTTCATCGAGTGGACAGTGGATATTTCCTGGATACCCGCCTGTACCGATTTCAACTGTTTTTAATCCCGAATCCGCGACATAATCAAGCATATCCTCGAATGATTTTTGAGCAAATAGTACTGTAAAAATCCCTAATTTCACAAGCCCCACCTCACCTTTTCATTAATTTATGCTCATGACCTTCCCACTTGCCGAGCTTCGATAAATGGCTTCAATTATTTTTGAAACTTTCATGGCTTCCGATGGTTTTACCAATGGTTCTGCCAACCCCAGGCAGCTATTAATAAAGTTCTCTGCCTGTTGCAGGTCTGGTGTATCCTCCCCAGGCATCCATACTGCCTCACTATTTAGAAGCATGCCGTGCTTAGCCTGATTCAAGACTAACGGGAACACATCAAGTCCGCCCTGCGTTCCGGATAAACTCAAAACAGTTGCTTCTTCACGGATATTCGCTGCCCAAGATGTTTCGAATAATAGGGATGCTCCGTTAGCAAATTTGATATATGCCGTGGCATGGTCATCCACTTCAAATACGGAGGCATCGAAATTCCCCCATAAATTGACCTGATCGACACCCTTACTGACATAATTATATGTCGAACCTACGATTTCAATCGGTTCTGGGTCATCCATCAGCCATAAAGCCAAATCAAGCAAATGGCAGCCGTAATCGATCACGCTTCCCCCGCCTTGCAATTCCTTGCTTGTAAACACTCCCCAGCCAGGGACTTTACGTCGTCTGATTGCCTGTACACGCGCTACATATGGTTCACCGATTTCACCGGCCTGAATCATTTTCTTTGCAGCCTGGGCTTCCTTCATGAAGCGGTAATGATAAGCAGTTGATAAAACTTTACCCGATATGTTTGCAGCCTCGGTTATTGCTATACATTCCTCAGTTGTAATGGCCATTGGCTTTTCGCATAACACATGTACACCCGCTTGCAGAGCAGCAATGGAAATCTCCGCATGGAACTTGTTTGGCGTTGCAATCGTAACGGCATCCACTTCAGCAAACATTTCTTCATAATTTGTGAAAACTTTCTCGATATGAAATTCACGCGCCACTTCTCGCGCCTTCATTTCATCGATATCCTGAATGGCGTATAAAACCACTTTATCTTGAAATTTTTGAAAAGCTGGGATATGCCTTTTTTGGGCAATTCCGCCAGCACCGATAATACCCATTTTTAATTTGTACATGATGACTTTTAACCCCTTTATAAGCGGATGATTTTTCGGGATGCATTTGATTCCATCGCGCCAAGAATGACTTTTAATGATTTTAATCCTTCAACTCCTGAGACAAGAGGCTCCTCATTGTCCACCATACATTTTACAAAGTGGCTTATCACTTCGGAATCATGCTGTCCTTCTGAGTCATTAGTCTGGATGCTTCCTAATTGAATGGTTTCTGTCTTTCCATTATCATGATGGATGATCAGTGAGTATTTCGGATCGTCTTCAAGGCGCAATACCGCTTTTTCCGCATAAATGACTGTAGCATTGTCTTCTTTTGCATAAGACCAGCTGGCGGTAAGAGTTCCGATGATACCGCTCTCCGTCCGGAGGATACAGGCCGCACTGTCATCAACGTCCGTATTTTTCTTGGCAGTCGTTTCCACAAAGGCTCCCACTTCAACAAATTCTTCTCCAAGGATAAACCGTAATAAATCAGCTTTATGAACGCCTAAATCGCCCATTGCACCAATGACTGCCTGATCCTTCTTAAAAAACCAGCTTTCCAGTCCGTCCACGCTCCAGGTTTCCGGCCCGGAATGTCCAAATGCCGTCCGGAAGCTATAGACCTTCCCTACCTCCCCGCTCTCAATAAGCTGTTTCGCTTTTTGATGAGAGGGAACAAAACGCTGATTATGACCAATCATTAGTATTTTGCCACTTTTCGCTGCTGCTGCATTCATTTTTTCAGCGTCTACCAAAGAAGTAGCCATTGGTTTCTCACAAAGGACATGCTTACCAGCTTCCAAGGCCGCAACTGTGATGCGTGCATGCAGGTAATTCGGTGTACATACGCTGATCGCTTCAATCTCCTCATTCTTCAAAAGTTCTATATAATCAGTATATGCTTGCGCGCCATACCTTTGTGCTGCTGCATTCGCCCGGTCCAGCACAATATCACAAACGGCAATGATCTCAGTTTCCTGATGTGCATCATACTCCGGAAAATGCCTGTTTTTTGCGATACTCCCGCATCCAATGACTCCTACCTTCACTTTGCCCATTTTGTTCTCTCCTTCACTTCATCTCTTTGTTTGAGATGGATTCCAACGGTTCGGCTTTCCCATATTTCGTTACCATTCCAATTTCCGGCTTGACCCAATCAACGGCATTCTTGATTACTCGTTGAATCTCCGGATTATGGTAGGTAGGATATGTTTCATGACCTGGACGGAAGTAGAAAATCCTCCCTTTGCCCCGCTGATACGTGCAACCGCTTCTGAATATCTCCCCACCTTCAAACCAACTGACGAATATTAATTGATCTGGTGCAGGAATATCAAAATGTTCTCCGTACATTTCTTCCTTCTCAAGCTCTATATATTCTCCAATTCCATCAACGATCGGATGACTGGGATCGACAACCCAGAGCCGTTCCCTTTCATCCGCCACCCGCCATTTCAAATCGCAAGTCGTGCCCATTAATCTTTTGAAGATCTTTGAAAAATGACCAGAATGGAGAACGATGAGACCCATTCCCTCGAGTACTCGCTTGTGAACCCTTGCAATGATTTCATCCTGAACTTCATCATGTGCAACATGCCCCCACCATAGAAGTACATCGGTTCGTTTCAGTGCTTCTTCAGTTAACCCATGCTCTTCTTCATCGAGAGTGGCGGTCCTCACCTCGACCTGCTCACTTTGTAAAAAGCCGGCAATTGCACCATGGATACCATCCGGATATACTCCGGCTACTTCAGGCTTTGATTTCTCGTGGCGAAACTCATTCCATACTAGGACTCTCATGAACAACCTCCTCCATTCAAGATTCATTTCACGGCAACTTGCTTTGTATCTTTAACTATTACCTCTTTATTTCCTAACGCAAACGTTTGCGTTTGGCGTGATCAAAATATAAGAACATACTTATCGACTCCAGAAAGTATGAATTTTCAAAAATAATAGTGATAATCTATATTGTAAATTTATGTTAGCAAAAATCAAGCTTTAATTGGTAAAACATTTCTACATTTTTCATTTAATTTCCTTTTCGGCAACAAAATGCGACTCCCGCTTTATGATTTTAGTAGGAATCATGATACTCTTTTCCATCATTTCCGGATTTGCAATTAAATCGAACACGCATTTTGCCGCCTCATACCCTAACTGATACGTATGGATATCAACCGTTGTCAGCGGCGTACTTAAAAATTCTATGAATTCCGAGTGGTTAAAACAGACGACGCTTATTTGCTGTGGTACTTTCAAGTTCTTTTCAGCTAACACTCCCAGCAAGAGAACACCCAATAAAAGATCCATAACCAAAAAAGCGGTTGGAGCCTCTTTTAATTCCAGCAATTCGTCAATGGCGTCAATTCCATCCGTTCGATTTAAAGGAATCAATTTGATATATTCCTGTGGCACATCCAACCCGGCCTGTTCCATCGCTTGTTGAAAGCCTGTCAAGCGGTCTTGAATCACCTCAAACTCGGGACTGCCCCCTAAGAAGGCGATTCGCTCATGTCCAAGACTGAGTACAAACTCCGATACTTCCCTGGCCGCTTGAACATTATCGTTATCAATGAATGTGATACCGCTCATGTTCGTACTTGGCTTCCCAATCAAAACAAACGGGAAGCCCTGCTTTAATAAATACGGCACCACTTTATCTTCCTTTTTAGAGTACAAAACAATCATGCCATCCACTCTTCTGCCCTGAACCATTTTCACTACATCCTCAAAGATGGCATCCTCCGTCTCGCCGGTTGTCAGAGAAAGACTGTACCCTTCTTTATTACAGAAATCTCCGATGCCTCGAATCACTTCTGGAAAAAAGGGATTGTAAAGTGATTCCCTTGCCGAACTTTTCATAACGATCCCAATGGCCTTAGTTGACTTCGTGACTAAGTTCCGGGCATTTTCATTCATATGATAGCCCATTTCCTTTAATACCTTGCGTACTTTACGCTTTGTCTTTTCACTGATTGTCGGGCTGTTATGGATTACACGCGATACCGTTGATGGAGCGACATTCGCTTTTTTTGCAACGTCTTTTATAGTAACAGACAAAATTCATCAACACTCCCCGTTCACCGCACATGGTTTAATATTCCCTATATTTAAATAGTTATTTAACGGCTCCATCTGCAATTCCTTTGATAATTTGCCTCTGAGCAAAAAAGTATGCAATGATGACTGGAATGATGGATAAAGTAAGTCCAGCCAAGGCGAGATGCCATTGCTTCGTATATTGACCGAAAAAGAAGAATAATTTAAGTGGTATGGTCTCAGATCCTGCGCCGCCAATTACAAGGGATGGCAACAAATAGTCATTCCATATCCAAATGACATTTAAGATCCCAACTGTAATGGACATCGGTTTTAATAATGGAAATATGATATACCAAAATACTTGAAACCGGTTAGCACCATCAATCTTTGCTGCCTCATCAAGTGAGACGGGAATCCCTTTTAAGGTACCATGATAAAGGAATATGGAAAGACTGCAACCAAAGCCTAAATACATGAAGATCAGTCCGGCCTTGTTCAACATCCCAAGCTGTCCGAATTGGGCAACGAGCGGTATCATCACAGACTGAAACGGGATCAGCATGGCTGCTACAAACACAAAGAAAAGCAGGGAACTTATTTTACTTTTGTTTCGGGAAAGAGCGTATGCTGCCATCGCAGAAAAAATGATGATGATGACTACACTGACGCCCGATATCAATAAAGAATTGAATAAAGTCCGGAGGAAATCCAATTGCTCGAAAGCTTGAATGAAGTTTTCGAATGTCCAGGTTTCAGGCAGTCCCAGTGTGTCGGCAAATATATCCCGTTTCATTTTAAAGGCATTGACAATCATTAAATAAAACGGAGTGAGCCATAATATGGCCAAAATGAATCCGATGAATCCAATCAGCCACAATTTCCATTTTCCCCTCATTACAGCTCAACCTCCCGTTTTTTATTGAAATAGACTTGTGTCAGCGAAACGACCGCCACGATTACGAAAAAGATAACGGCTTTTGCTTGTGCATATGCCATATCGTTTTCGGTGAAGGCGGATTTTACAATGTTCATCGCAACCATTTCAGTTGAATTATAGGGAGCCCCATTCGTCAAAGAAAGATTTTGATCATAGATCTTGAACGAGTGGGAAAGCGTCAAAAACAAACTGACGGTAAAAGCAGGTGCCACTAGTGGAAAAGTTATATGGCGAAAACGCTGGAAGCTGTTAGCTCCATCAATTTTTGCCGCTTCGATCAAGTCTTCAGGAACAGCCTGCAGATAGGCAATATAAATGATCATGATATATCCGGCCATTTGCCAAGACGTTAAAATGATCAATCCCCAAAAACCTGTATCAGTCGTTGATAACCATCCATTAAATGCTTCGATCCCAGTCAAGTCACCAATCGCACCGAAGACCTTAATGAAAATGAACTGCCAAATAAAGCCGAGAATCAAGCCGCCAATTAAATTGGGCATAAAGAAAACTGTCCGCAGTATGTTGCTTGATTTAATTTTCGAAGTCACGATGAGAGCCAAGCTTAATCCGATGACATTGATTACCACAATTGCGGCTACGGAAAATTTAATGGTGAACCAAAATGTATCAAGGAACCCTTTATCCGTAAACAAGTCTATATAATTCTTAAGACCGATGAAATCCGGCTTCCCTAAACCGTTCCAATTCGTAAAGGAATAATAAAATCCGTAGATGAGTGGCACGATCACAACCAAAATGAGTGCAGCAAGAACAGGTGTCAAAAACAGCCAATATGCGGCATCCCGATTCCTCAACGAAACCGACCTCCTTGAAATGATTTAATAGTTAATGGGTTTAGATCATGACTGGGTTATTTGCTGAATCCCTTGTTGAGGCAATTTCCCTAAACGGCTTTTCTATCACAAGGAACAACCAATCGACACGCATTTTATGCCGATTGGTCACTTGCATTTCCCAAAACTTATTTGCTATGAATCTTCTCCCAATTTTCAATGTTCTGTTGGACAAGTTCCTCCCAAGTCAATTTACCAGTTACGTATTTTTGGACACTTGCTCCAAGATCATCATTCCAACCAACCGGATATCCATTAAACACCCACCCAATCGTGTTTCCTTCTTGGGAGTATTTATAAATTTCTTTTGAAATTGGATCGGCAATTTTTTCTACATCGTATCCTTCATATGCAGGAATGAATTTAAAATCTTCCAAAACGGCTTTTTTCCCTTCTTCGGATGTATACATCCAGTCGAGGAATTTCTTCGCTGCTTCCTGTACCTTTTCATCCGATTTCTTGTTCACTGCCCAATAGTTCGGTACGCCGACCGGCATGCCTGCAGAGTCTCCATTTGGAATTGGGATGATGCCAATTCCCTTTTCAGCTAACTCAGGGTCCATATCATACACTGTGTTATACACCCAGTTACCCTGCTGAATGATCGCAACTTTTTCAAGTGAGAACAGTTCTTCCACTTGTTGGGAGTAATCGAGGCTCGCTGTCGGCTGGACGGAATATTTATTTTGGATATCGACAAGTTGTTTAAACTTGTCACCATCCGTGAATTTAACCGTTGGAGCCTTGCTAGCTTCTAACACATTCCCATCAAACTCCGGTGCTAAAAATACATTGGATAAATGGTTTCCTGTCACCCACTTCTCTTTGACCGGATAAGCGAAAACTGCATCGATTTTCAATTTGTCTTTTTGCGAATCCATTTTCTTAACTGCCGCCTCTAAGGCTGTATAACTTGTAATTTCATCAGGATTAATTCCGGCTTCTTTAAATATCCGTTTGTTATAAATCAAGCCGTATCCTTCCTGGTTAAATGGAAGTCCAAGGACCTGCCCGTCCTCTTCCACGCCATCCAAAGTACCATCAAGTGCTGCAGCAGCAGCCTTCGTGTCCTTTAAATCTGTTAATCTATCTTTATATTGTTCGACATCTACCGGTCCGCCAATGTTAAAAACCGCTGGTTCCTCACCTGAAGCGAACTTTGCCGTAATGGCTGATTTATAATCATTTCCGCCGCCAACTGTCGATACCTTGATCTTCACATCTGGATTTTCTTTTTCATATTGTTTTGCCAATGTCTCGAATTGCGACTTGAATTCTACCTTGAATTGAAATATATCCAGCGTCACGACATCCTTTGAGTCGCTGTTTCCACCGGTTGAAGAAGAGCATCCAGCCAAAATCACACTAAAAATTAATAAAACAGTAAAGATTCCCCCGTACCATTTTTTACGTTTCATGCCTACCGACTCTCCCTTTTTCTCATAATATTCATGCAATTTTAAGAAAACGTTTGCATAAAATAGTAAAATAAAAGCCTTTCATTTTATAAAACTCGTAATCTATCCTGCTTCTTTTACATCACCTCCTCACAAAACTCCTTGCAAACGTTTACATTTATGGGCTTAATATTACCACCAAATTCCATACTTTACAATAAAATTGTAGTATATTGTAAAAAAAGGATATTAAGAACCTTCTTAACTTAATTATATGATTCAGAAACCTTTGATTATTCCTTTATCCGGTTATTTATTGTACGGGCCATTTTCATTCCTGGCATTACACGAAAAAAGGGAAACCCGTCGGTCCCCCTCTTTTCACTTCAATATCATCTTCACATTGGATGAACCGTATTCATCCTTCAATTCATAATATTTATCGCTTGCCTGTCCAAATTCTTTAAACACACCACTAATGATCAATTCATTCGTTTCCTTATCAACGACACTGTACTTGATATTGCTTTTCCCAAACTTTCTGTCATCCACTTTTAAAAGGATCATCTTGGACACCTCCACATTTAATGGCTGCACTCCTCAGGGTGTGTGGTTTCTTACTTACATAATATAACAAATTATTCCGAATTTACAGATTTTTTGCAGTTCAAAATAAAAAAGCCTATTAGGCCTTTTCATTTCGCTTATACCATATCCGCCTCCCGAGAATGCGCATCAGGACTTCGAAATATCCAGGAATCCTTCACCAAATACGTCCCGAACATCATGTATGGCAATAAAAGCATTGCTATCCGTTGACTTCACTATTCTCTTTAACTTTAGTACCTCTTGCTTACTTATAACGATATATAAAATATCCTTGGATGCTTTTGTATAGTATCCATGGCCGCTAAAAACAGTGACCCCCCGGTCCATCAATTCGGTTACTTGTTTTGCAATCTGGTCCGCTTCTTTTGAAATGATGGTAATCGCTTTTTTCGGATTCAATCCCTCAATGATGAATTCCATCGTTTTTGTTCCAATATAAAGCATAAGGATAGTGAGCATCAGACCTTCTGCACCAATGATGAAATAAGATGAGAACGCAACGATTAAATCGAAAAACAGAAGTCCATAGCTTAAGCTCCATCCCAAATACTTATTCGTAATTCGGGCTAGTATCGTCGTACCGGCAGTAGTGCCTCCCACACGAATGATCATGCCTATTCCTGCACCGGCAAAAACCCCGCCAAATATCGCATTGATGACCAATTCATCTGAAGATATCGTCCAACTTTCGGTTAAATGAAGGAAAAGTGAATTAAATGCAACGGCTATGATTGTATATACCGTTGTTAATTTCGACAAATATTTATAACCGACAATGAGCAGGAAAGCGTTAATAATCAAACTTAACAGCCCCGGTGACCATTCAAAAAGATAAAATAAAATGATGGTTATCCCCGTGACTCCTCCCTCACCAAGTTCATTAGGAATGACGAAAAGATTTATTGCCAAAGCAAAAATAAAAGCTCCTACTAGTATAAAGAAAACATCTAAAGAAATCTTTTTCATATTTATTACCCTTCCTTTATGTAATGGTTAATGTGAATCTGTTAAATTCACTGCTCTATAGTAACATGGAATTCCATTTAATCCTTCAAAGATTTGAAGGTTTAACAAAAAGACTTCCTTGGAGATTAGATTATCTTCAATGAACGAGCTTAATACATACAAAGGCACCAATTTTCACTACACTCTTTTATACTTTAGCTTAACAAAGCCACTGTCCAAACATCATTAATCCTCCTTCTACCTATTTTCATGTTAGTTTCATGCTCCTCGACTTGGTTCAAATAACCAACAGCACATTTATGATGAGTGTCTTTTTTCGCCCCTTGATTTCTCCTAGATTAATGGATAATCAATTTATTATCATGTTCCTTTTCAAAGCTTGACAGTTTCATTGAGTCATGATTAGAATGTTTTATATGTTAACCTATATTATTTTTAGTTGACATATAAAAAGGAGAATGGCCATGCACAGTGAAAAACAATTACCTGGTTGGGAAGAAAAAATTAAGAAAGAACTGGCTTATCTAGAAGAGATATCGCAAAAACGTGAACTCGTTTCAACGGAATTCGCCGAGCAGCCATGGCTTATGATCAACGGGTGCAGGATGCTAAATCTAGCTTCTAATAACTATTTAGGATATGCAGGAGATGAGCGGCTGAAAAAGGCTATGGTTGATGCAGTACATACATATGGTGCAGGAGCAACGGCTTCACGTTTAATTATTGGCAATCACCCACTTTACGAGCAAGCGGAACAAGCTCTTGTCAATTGGAAGAAAGCCGAAGCAGGGCTCATTATTAACAGTGGATATAACGCGAACCTTGGAATTATCTCCACCCTGATGTCCCGTAACGATATTATTTATAGCGATAAATTGAATCATGCAAGCATTGTCGATGGAGCTCTTTTAAGTCGTGCAAAGCATCTACGCTATCGTCATAATGATTTAGATCATTTAGAAGCATTATTGAAAAAATCATCAATGGAAGCACGTAAATTAATCGTGACGGATACGGTCTTCAGCATGGACGGTGACTTTGCTTATCTTAAAGACCTTGTTCGGTTGAAAGAACGTTATAACGCAATGTTAATGACTGATGAAGCACACGGAAGCGGCATCTACGGTAATAACGGTGAAGGTTATGCCGGTCATCTCCATCTTCAAAATAAAATAGATATCCAAATGGGAACATTCAGTAAAGCGCTCGGTTCATTCGGGGCCTATGTCGTCGGGAAAAAATGGCTTATCGACTATTTAAAAAATCGCATGCGCGGATTCATATATTCAACTGCACTCCCCCCGGCCATACTCGGTGCTATGAAAACAGCGATTGAACTTGTACAGCAAGAACCAGAACGCCGCTCACTGCTCCAAACACATTCAGAACACTTTAGAGAAGAACTCAAATATTACGGGTTTAATATTTGTGGAAGTCGATCACAAATTGTTCCTATCATAATCGGGGAAAACGAAAAAGCGATGGAATTTGCCAAACGTTTGCAGAAAGAAGGAATTGCCGCTATTGCTGTCAGGCCGCCGACCGTTCCTGAAAATGAGGCGAGAATCCGGTTTACAGTAACTGCTCTCCACGATAAAAAAGATCTTGATTGGGCAGTTGAAAAAGTTTCGATCATTGGAAAAGAAATGGGTGTTATAGAATGAAACAGCCGAATTTAGTCATGCTTCCTGGATGGGGAATGGAAAAAGATGCGTTTCAACCGTTAATCAAACCGCTGTCAGAAGTATTTCACCTCTCATTTATAGAATGGAAAGATATGAAATCACTAAATGACTTTGAAGAACGGGTCATAGAAACAATCGCTTCCATCGATGGTCCCGTTTATTTACTGAGCTGGTCATTAGGATCAATAGTATCACTTGAACTTTCAAGTTCGTATCGAGAAAAAATAAAAGGTTTTATCCTTTTTGGCGCGACAAGTCGGTTTACCACAGGAGAAAATTATTCATTTGGCTGGGATCCACGAATGGTCGAGCGCATGAAGAAACAACTGCAGCGCAATAAAGAGAAGACTTTGAATTCTTTCTATGAAGCAATGTTTTCCGAAGCTGAAAAAGAAGAAGGTTTTTATGATCGATTCATCACGACAACTCAACGAGAGTTTCATGGTGATGATGTGTTTTCGCTTCTTATTGGTTTGGATTATCTAATTCAGAAAGATGCCAGAGCAGGACTCGACCGGATTGAAGCCCCCTTTATATTGATTCATGGGAGAGAAGACAAAATTTGTCCACTCGAAGCCTCATCTTTCATTAAAGAAAATTTGGGTGGGAAAGCCGAGGTTCATATTATCGAAGGCGCTGGTCATATTCCATTTTTCACAAAACCACAGGAATGTATGGAGCATATAAAAACATTTATTCAAAAGGAGTACATTCATGATAGATAAACGATTGTTAAGTAAGCGGTTCAGTGAACACGCGAAAACATATGATGCGTATGCCAATGTTCAAAAAAACATGGCAAAACAATTAGTGGATTTGCTTCCTAAAAAAAACGCCAATCATAGAATCAATATTCTTGAAATTGGCTGTGGCACGGGTTACTTAACGAGGTTACTCGTCAAAACATTCCCTAATGCCGCAATTACGGCTGTTGATTTGGCACCAGGAATGGTTGAAGTCGCGAAAGGAATGACAAAGGAAGATCGTGTTACATTTTTATGTACTGATATCGAAGAAATGGCGCTTAATGAAAATTACGACTTGATTATTTCTAATGCAACGTTTCAATGGCTGAATAATCTCCCTGCAACCCTTGAAAAACTATCTACACGATTAACGGCTGAAGGAAGCCTGATATTTTCAACGTTTGGAATAGATACCTTTCAAGAGCTTCATAGGTCATATGAACAGGCGAAAGAAAAGCTTCAACTTTCCATTGATAGTTCACCGGGCCAAATGTTTTACACTCTAGAAGATTTATCCCAAGTATGTGAAGAAGCACTCCCCTTTTCATCAGCATTTCCAATCGAGATAACAAAAAAAGAAAAGCTTGAACTAGAGTACTTTCAGACAGTACGCGAATTTTTCACTTCAATTAAAAAGATTGGTGCTGCTAACAGCAACAAAGAAGACTACTGCCAGCGCCCTTCCTTCTTTCGAGAGTTAATCAACATATACGACACAGAATACCGAGATGAATCAGGTGTGAAAGCAACCTATCATTGTTTATTCTTTAAAATAAAAAAACATGCTTAATCCAAGATAAACATCTGGGATCCAAGCAAAAATATGATACATAATTGCAGGCCGTTTATATAAAGTAACGACTAGTATTTCAGCTGCTTACTGTCGATTTACTAGGGTCCAATTCAAGCGATTTCTGCCGCCGCCTCTCCTAATTCCTTTGGAGAAACGGCGGCCTATTTATCGCTTATTGAGAGTGTGTTTTACGTATAACTCATCCAAATACCTTGCCATCTGTAATATTGACCACTCGATCACATAAATCTAACATTCTTTCATCGTGCGTTACCATGATGGCCGCTTTATTTCTTGATTTCACCTCATGTGCAAGCATTTCAACAACATCCCTGCCTCTTTTGGAATCAAGACTTGCTGTTGGTTCATCCGCTAAAATGATTTCTGGATCATTCATCAGCGAACGGGCTATGGCTACACGCTGCCGCTCACCGCCTGACAGTGCTTCTGGCAAGTGTCCTGCCCGATGTCCAAGTCCAAGGTGGCTAAGCAATTCGTCCGCTTTTTTCACAGTTTTTTTATCTCGCTTGCCAATCAGTTCAGAAAGTAGCAGAAGTTGATCTCTTACGGTGAGATATGGCACAAGATTCGACGATTGGAATACAAACCCGATCTTTTCAAGGCGTACTCTAGTCAATTCCTTTGGGGATAGTGTTGTAATATCCTCATCATTCAGCAGTAAGCGACCTTTGCTCGGTGAAAGTAACGCACCTGCTATTGAAAGAAAAGTACTTTTACCTGAGCCTGAAGGACCCACGATGGCGACGAATTCCCCCGCTCTCACATTCAGGGAGATATTATCTAGGGCAGTCACTTTATTATCGCCTTCCCCATAAATCTTACTTACGTTTTCAAATAATAGTTTATCCCCCATCATGATACCCTCCCGATTGCTTCGATCGCGTCTATCTTCGCTACTCGGTATAGTGATAGCAGCGAACCCAATACGGATACAACCAAAAGTATCACGGAATATTTAATGACCAAATCTGTACTCAATTCAAATGGCATTCCTTCTGGCATGATTAAAGTGACTCCATATGTCAGTACAACACTGATGGCTATGCATGTCACGGCAAGCAGCATTACTTGACCAACGATACTTTTTGCCAGGTAGCCCGTATTGGCCCCGAGTGCTTTAAGGACTCCAAATTGATTCGTCTTCTGCAAGGTAATCACATAAAAGAATACAGCCAAAACGAAAGCTGCTATGACAAACAAGAAGGCAATCATCATCGTCAATGTACCCTGTTCCTCTTTGTAGCCTGGTATACTCTGAAGTGATTCTTCTTTCGAAATGAGCATTACGCCTTCAGGCAATGATTCACGTACATTTTCTTCTGCCTTCGAATCCATTTGCACGGCTATTGTGCTGATTGAATCTTTCTCTTGATTTTTTAATGCAGGATTAATCTCCTGCCACCCCTTAACATTCATGTAAACTACCGGTGAATGGCTGTAAGATTGCTTTTCAGTAAAACCAACAATGGTGAAAACCTTACCTGATAGGTCATCTTTAAGTGAATCACCCAATTTATAACCCACTTCTTTTAAAGAACGATCTGCAACGACTTCACCTTGTTTCTTATTATCATAGTTCGTTCCTTCTATGACCCTCGGTGCTAAAATACCACTTGCATCGGTAGCAAAAATGGTGACATCCGTTTTCTCGGATGTGCCGATTTTATTCAATGTGATCATCATTTGCCCCAGACCTTCGGCTGCCTTAACATCCGATGAGGCACGGATTTCATCTAGCTTTTCCATGGATATGATGGATCGGTTCAATTTATTTTTAGAGTCATGCTCCATAACGAAATAGTCGGCCTTCATGTTTTGTATGGATGAAGCATTATCTGAAGAAAGTCCATTAGCTAATCCTGAAATGATAAAGACAAGCAAAGCGACCAATACCATGATCAATCCAATCAGCAGATAACGTAACTTTGAATGCTTTAATTCACGTATTGCCAAAAACATCATTTCATCTCCCATTCCTTTAGTTTACCGATCCAGTCCTACTTCAATCGGTATGACTCGATTGTAAACAACCAATATGAATGGAAGATGAACAGCTCATTACATAAGGGGCAGCCGTATATAAAAAGTGGTCCCTTTACCGAGTTCGCTTTGAACTTCGATCGTACCCCCATGAAGTTCAACCGTCTTCTTTGTAATCGAAAGTCCTAATCCGCTGCCTGTTTCACTCCTGTTCCTCACTTTGTCGACTTTATAAAAGCGATCAAAGATATAAGGGAGGTCTTCTTCGGGAACTCCCATGCCCGTATCCGCAATCATCACTTCAACTGTACTGCCTATTCTTTTAATCCGAATATCGATCGAACTGCCGCTTTCCGAGTATTTAATGCTATTGGTTACCAAATTGGTCCATACTTGATTTAAAAGTTTCTCATCTGCAGAAATGACGGTTGAAGGCAAATCCATTTCGATCACCATATCTTTTTCCCGCCAATTCCATTCCAGCATGAACAACACTTGCCGGATTTGCTGCGCTAAATCGAAATTTGACCGTTGCAGCGGATCATCTACTTTATCCAACGAAGCAAGCATGAGCAGCTGTTTGCTTAACAACGACATGCGCCTGCTTTCTTTTTCAATAATGGACAAGTACTGATTTCTTTGTTCTTTTGTCAATTCCTCCGATTGGAGGGTTTGAGAAAAACCTTGGATGGATGCAAGCGGAGATTGAATTTCATGAGATACATTCGATACGAACTCCTGCCTCATATCATCTAACCGCTGTATGCTTTGAGTCATTTTCGAGAAATTTTGAGCCAAATATCCAATTTCATCACTGCGTGTAACATTCAATTCACTACTATAATCCCCATCGGCAATCCTCTTTGTAGCTTCCGTTAATTTCGTAATCGGCTTAACGATGAAACGCGTGTTAATGATCACAAATAAAAAACTGAGAAGAAGCGTGAGTACTAGCAAAACTGCAAGAAAAAAGCGGAATTCCCCAAACTGGAGCTCTATATTCGGCCTTACAAACAATGCATGTTTTTCGCCATTCACATTCATTGGGACCCCAATGCTATTAACCAATACATCTTCAAAAAATCCGGTAATAAATAACCCATTATTATAATTGGCTATCCCTTGATAGGTCTTCCCGTTCAAAACTCCTGAAATCGTATCTCGATCCAAACCAGTTTCCCGAAACGGCTCACCATACAAAGTTCCTTCACCCTGCTCATTAAATAGATACATTTGATAGTGCAATCCTGCAATATGATTTAAATACACATCAATGTCCTGATCAGGATTTTCCTCATATAAGGAGACGATATCACTTGCGACTTTCTTTATCTTCTCACCATTGTAGGGTTTTTGAACCTGATGATAATAGACATTGGAAATTAAAAAAGCGATGACACTGGCAAGCACCATGATCAAAATGGTTTGAATAACTATCCTGAAATAGAGTGTTTTCACTTCTTGTTGACCTCCAGTTTATAACCTAAACCACGGATTGTCGTTATAACAAAATCATCGGTCCGCCCGGCAAAACGTTCCCTTAACCGTTTAATATGGACATCAACCGTCCGATCATCCCCTTCAAAATCAGCACCCCACACCAATTCAATAAGCTGCTCACGCGTAAAGACCTGATCAGGAAAACTCCCCAGCTGAGCCAGCAGCTCAAATTCCTTAAGCGGCAGGAGCAGCGTACTCCCATTTAATCGCACTTCATAACTTTTACGGTCAATGACCGTTTGATTCAATGATATGGATTCAGAGTTCACCATGCGATACCTCCGCAATAGCGCTTTTATCCGAAATAGAAGTTCCCGTGGCTCAAATGGCTTGACGAGATAATCATCCGTACCTGCAACGTACCCCTTTTCCTTATCGCTAAGTTGATCTTTAGCTGTCAACAAAATGACCGGCAGATCATATTGATCACGGATTTCCTTACAAAGATCCAGTCCGTTTTTAAACGGCATCATAATATCAACAACCGCCAGATGGATCCTTTCCTTCTCCAGTATCAAGGAAGCTTCATTCCCATCCTTCGCTTCAGATACCATGAACCCTTCCTTTTCCAAGTGAAATTTAAGCAACTCCCGAATATGCCGATCATCATCCGCAATTAATATATGTATCAAAGAAACCACATCTCCACTTCTTTTATAACCCTGGCTAAACATACAATAGCAATAATTAATCCTGTAAAACAACAAATACTATTTCCTGCTCTAGAAAACCGGTAGCTGCTTTCCATATAGTTAGTATGCCAATAACTTTCACCCTCTTATTTTTCAAAAAATGGAAAAAGATAAAAGTGAACTGAATTTCTAAAACCTATCTGCTTTTTCTTTTGTTAACCATCATATTCATACAATTTCAGCGCTAGAGAATTACAGTTCAAAAAATTACCTTTATGACTGACCATAGTGAAACTAACCAAAAGTCTGGTTAGAAACGTATTGATTTTTTTAAAAAAAGGTTTAAAATATTCTGAATATAAACTATAATTGATTTATTTTAAAACATCTAGGAGGTCACAATGGGTTTAGTAGAGAAAATCAGCGGATTTGCTGGTAAAACGTTTACCTTATGGGTCATTATATTTGCAGTTATTGCGTATATCTCACCTAATCATTTTATATGGATAGGAGACTATATTGTTCCATTATTAGGAATTGTCATGTTTGGCATGGGACTTACTTTATCAGCAGCGGATTTTAAAGAAGTTTTCCGACGTCCGAAAGAAGTTGCATTAGGGGTAGCAGGACATTTTATCATTATGCCATTATTGGCATTTGTATTAGCAATAGGGTTCGATTTGCCGAAAGAAGTGGCTGTTGGTGTTATTTTGGTAGGATGTTGCCCTAGTGGAACAGCTTCAAATGTCATGGTGTTTCTTGCGAGAGGGAATGTTGCGCTTGCAGTTGCCATTGCTTCTGTTTCCACTATTCTAGCGCCTATCGTAACTCCCCTGCTTATTCTGCTCTTGGCAAGTAAATGGGTCAATATCAGTATTGGGTCTTTATTCATTTCCATCATTCAAGTGGTGATTATCCCACTGATGCTTGGATTCATTGTTAAAAAGTTTTTCGGTAAACAGGCAGAGGCTGGTGCAAAGGCTTTACCTCTAGTATCTGTCATTTCTATCGTTCTGATCGTATCAGCCGTAGTAGCTGGCAGCCAAGCTCAGCTGGCTAAAACAGGTTTGCTTATTTTTGCAGTAGTCGTTCTTCATAATGTTCTTGGTTTTTTACTCGGCTTTTTCTTTGCTCGTTTATGCGGGATGGATTTAGCAAAACAGAAAGCTGTTGCAATGGAGGTTGGTATGCAGAACTCTGGTTTAGGTGTAGCTATAGCAACAGCACATTTCTCACCTTTAGCCGCTGTACCTAGTGCCATTTTCAGTGTTTGGCATAATATATCAGGTTCCGTTCTAGCCTATATCTTCAGTCGTATGAAAGATAAGAAAAATGTAGGGACCGTTAAAAATAATTCGATAAAAACAGACGCATCATAATATGTTGGTGATGAACCAAAAACTCTTTTCATTAAATGAATAAAAAAAAGCCGATTGAATAAATCGGCTTTTTTTTATTGTGAATCAACCATCCGCATCTTTGAAATTCAAAGGAAAATATCAATGATTGTGGTCTTAAAAAGTGATTTTCCCATTCCCCAATAAATGAACTTACTGCCTTTGTTGGGAGTATTTTTTTGAACTACCTGCTATACTACTAGATAAAAGTAAAACATTAAACAAATAGATGATTCGTTAATAGTAACTGAATTTCATTTTAAGGATGAGAGAATATAATGTCACCAAAAATAAAATCGTCAAGAAAAATAGCTAGATATTCACTAATTATCATGGGGGCGGGTTATATTGCAACCACTCCATTTCAAGGTTCATTGCCGCTAGATTTATTACATGGAGGGTTTGAGGCTGGTTTAGTTGGCGGATTGGCAGATTGGTTTGCAGTCACTGCATTATTCCGCCATCCGCTTGGATTGCCAATCCCCCATACAGCGCTTTTGCCCAACAATCGTAAAAGAATGACAAATGCACTTGTTTCGATGTTAAAAAACGACTGGCTTTCTAAGGAAAGTATTCAGGACAAAGTAAAACATATTCCTTTTACAGAAAAATTAATCCCTATTTTATTAAAAGAGATACAAAGTGATACTTTTAGAAAAGTCCTGATTAAACTTATCAAGCAAATGATCGGTTATATAGATATTGAAAAGATTACACCTTTCGTTGCAAAAAAAATTAAAGCATCACTTTCTAACATAGACATGAGTAAAATTCTACATTTAGTAAGTTCACAGTTACTTAACGAAGAGTTTGATAAGAAGGCTTTGGATCATGTTTTGAAAAAAGCTGAAGATTGGTTAAGAAAAAAACAAACCAGTCACCGACTTGGCACGGTTTCCATGGATGTACTCAGTAAGATTGAACTGGAAGGTATGCTTCAGTTTGCCGTTAAATCCATTCAAAGCCTACTTAACGAAGAGAAACTTGGGAATATCATACAAAACCTGTTATTAAGTGTCGTAAATAATTTACAAAACGAGGACGAACCAAATAGAGAGGCTTTAATCTTATATATCAGGAAAGAGATACAAGGCATTAACCATAACAGGGAACTGTTAGAAGGAGTTGAAAAATGGAAAAATCAACTTCTGACAAAATGGGAGCCAGAAGCAACAATTATGGGAAGTCTTAAACAAATTCAACAAGAAGCATTGGATTTCGTCGAAGATGAACATTTCATGGATACTTATCTGAATCCAATGATTCATCACATACTAGACAATATTAAAGAAAATAGCACCCACATCGATCATTGGATACAGAAACAAATTACTGTTCTCATTGAAAATAATCATACGCAGATCGGCAATCTTGTACAAGAAAATTTAGATAAGCTAGACAATGAAACGCTGATTGATATGATGGAAAATGGTGTAGGAAAAGACTTGCAATGGATTCGTGTGAACGGAGCGGTCTGTGGTTTTATAATAGGGCTTATCCTAACAGGTGCACAGGCTCTGCTTAAGCTGTTATAATTCAGGCACCTTCGGCCGGTTTGGTAACGGCAGTATACTGCAGCTACCAAATCAACTGGTGCTGAGTCGTTTTTCTGAAAATGAAGAGGTAAACAAAAGGCCAGCCAAGGTTTTCATGAAACACCTCAGCTAGCCTTTCCTTTTTCATATTCACGTGTTTGCAGCAATAGACTTAGATAACAGGTACAAAATATTAATCAAAGCCCCACTTAAAGGGGCTTCAATTAACTAAGGTTAGAATTGCTGATCACTAAGCCAGCCATCAATATGATCTAAATTAAAAATTTGAAAATTATCGATGGGTCTGAGATGGGGTATCTTTTTATTTAATATTAGATCATTGATTTCCTCTTCGGTAATTGGATAATTTACCGACTCAAGGTAAATTATTAAACCTTTTATACCATATGCTTTCCTCATTTAATCACCTCCCACCAATTTCTCCTTATTACACATAAAGAAAACTTAGTGCTAGAAATTAAATGAAAGACCGCTTAATACTTTATACCCGATGTTGAAAAAAATAATCGCTTGATTGCTTCCTTAAAGAACTGATTCAAACATTCGTATATTTAAGCCACTCAAGGTTTCATTTTATTCTAGTGAAATACGGATTTCCTTTTCGATAATCTTAACTATGTTACCACGGCAGGCAATGGTTTTGGTGCTTTTGGATGAGTAGTCTGGTATTCAAATCAATATGATTACCACTAATAATTCTACTTTCCTGTTTTCCCCTTCGTTATCATATATAAAAATTTGAAAATTCGATCCTCGTTACCTCTTTCGATAATTGAAGAATTTTGTTTTTCTTCCAATAACAATATTGAGTTCTTGTAAATCTACCCCTAACTCTTTTATCTTATTTTCATATTCACTTCGTGTCATTTTACCAACCTCCTTTATTTAAGTAATATCCCTGATACTCTCCAGGGCTTTCACGTTAATTGGAGTATTATTTCAATTCATTAAAAAACCTCGAATGGCTTTGGCCACTCAAGGTTTTATTTTATTCTAGCAACATTCGGTTTCCTGTGTCATTTTTTATAACTGATCCAGATCTCTACTTGTCCACTTTTCTTATCTTCAAATGAAGTGACTTCTCCCCAAGCTCTATTATAAATTAATGAGTCTCCTTTTTTAATATCTGGTTTTCCTAATATCTCTTCTACCCATTTATCATGTATCTCTTTCTTTTTTTTAGCTTTATAATTAGCCCAATTATTGTAAGTATTTTTCAAACTTTCATCAGCATTGTCGAGTTCAATACGAGAAACTTTACCATTCTGAAAGTTAACTACAATCCAAAAATAAATTCCATCTAACATAATTGCGTCCTTAAAAACAAACATATTATTCGATATATCGCTTGATAGTAGTTCATTTTGAAATTTTATACAAAAATCCTGTTTATTTGTATTGCCATTAAGTATGTTTCCTTTCAATAAAATATCACCTGTTAATCCATTCAAATTAAAAACCTCATTTTCATTTAATAGAATTCATTATTTTACTATATTCTTCAAAGGAGATTTCAGAATTATAGTTTTACCTTTAGATGAGAAAGCTTCTTTTTTCTTTTGCAGTTTAAAAAGGGTACGGGGTTCAAGCTCACAATATTAATATAGAGCGGATAGGTGAATAAATGTTCCAACCCGAATCTATCTATGATTAGCCAGGTTTTAAAGTCACGACTCTGAATTGCCATAATTGTATTTACTACAAATCCTTAGTATTTTTGAACAGACGAAAGGTGAGCCTACAATACTGTATGCCCACCTTATCTAATTTTTCTTTTTCATTTAATTTTCTATTTTAATGCTAAATCCTATTAATTCAGAAGTTCCAAAATTGTTTTATAAAAATAATCACATGCCTCATCTTCTGAGTCAAATTTCTTTAATTGTGATTTCACACCACGTTCACTATAATAAACTTCCCAAATATTATCTTCTTTATTTAAGCAAAATGCCTCATTAGGTAATCCCCCATTTAAGTTATATAAATCTTTTGGAACATTAGCATTAATTAACATTTGTTGTAATTCTTCTTTTTTCATACTACTTTCCTACCCTTCCAATTATTCCTTGCTCTATAAAATTTTTTACTGATTGGTTGAGTTCATACTGAACACCCATACCTGGTTCATCAAACCATGGAGCAATTTTCCCGGCCTGCACTTCTATAGGTTTCTTCACAACATAGAGTTTATAAGGTTTTAAATATGTTTCAGGAGCTAATGCACGCATTTCATAGGGAACACCATACGGTGAAACAAAAGTTCCACCCTCATAACCAAATCTATCAATAATTGTGCCAGGCTTTAATATCATGGGTTCGGGTTCACCTAATACGCCACGGTTAGGGGGCCAAATAATTTCACCCTCGGGAGTATAATATTCGGGTTTAGATTTGACAAGCTCATAATTTCCACCATTAATAATTGGTTTTGGATAATTAACCTCTATACGTCTCTCTCTATCCAGCGCCTTCCACTCTTCCCTTGACATTGTTCTTTCACCAGGTTCTGGTCTGTAACCTCTAGTTTCAAGACCTTTATCTGTACCCTTAGGAATACTCTCCCCTGAAACACCCTCTACTTTGCTATCCTTAACCGTAAATTTCTGATAGGCTTCCTTAATTGTCTGCTTTTCCATCATAACTTGGCGAAGGGTTGGTCCTCCTGCAAGGGATACTTGTTCCATACTTATCCGTTTAGGGATTTCTTTTTTACCTAGTTCTTCACCTATATTTTTTAACGTGGCTTTTCCAGATCTCGCTATGTCTGTTATTGTAGCTTTTGCATACTGAACCTGCTTTTGCGCAAATTCCTTACTGTAAGGGACGAACTTTGTACCACTTGCTACTTTATCAGCGACTTTAGCCGCACCTGCCACACCGCCGATTCCGAGTGCCATCAACAGACCGTTCTGGCGCTGTTCCTCGGTTAGCTGGTTGCCGAACATGTCTTTGCCAGTGGCCGCTTCGCCGAGGCCGTTGGCGGCGAGGAGTCCGTATATTCCGTATTCGGTTTTCTGGAGGAGGCTAAAGCCTTTTGTCGTTTTATAGGCATCGAGCGCGTGATTAGCTGCGTTAAGTCCTTTGGCCGTTTTGTAGATGGCGCTGCCGCCTTTGATGGCCCGGCCGGCCCAGCCGACGACGGGGATGAATCCAGCTGCTGCCATGGCGCCGGCGGCGATTCGTTCGGCATCGGACAGCTTGCGGCCCGTTACTGGATCGACTCCGGTTGAGGCCCTGATTGAATCATAATATCCCGTGAATTCCCCTGTAAAGGTTTTTGTCGTATCCCAGGCTTTTTCATACCATGGGCGGTTTTCAAGTTCTTCCATTTCGCGTTCGATTTTCCGGGCTTCGGCTTGTTCCTTTTTGAAGGTCTGATAGTCTTTCATCTGACCGGCGACTTCATCCCTTACTTGATAGACGTCACTATTCTTAAATGCCGATTGATTGAATGTCATCGGCGAAACGTTGCTGTCCTGTTTGGTGGCATCAAGCAAGGCACGAAAGAGGCCAACGGCCACGTTTTCCTGTCCGACGGACACATCATATTCCTGGACCAATTGCCGATCGACATTCTCGACCTTTGTCACGGTGTCATCCAGTCTATGCCCGGCCAGCGTGATTTTTTCATTAAAATCCTTTTGGTCGAACATATCCAGAGGAAGGATATCGTCAATACTGTTCAGGATTCTTTGGAGATCGTTCGCTTGTTCATCGACAAGCGACTTCGCTTGGTTAATGCCGTTCGACACTTCGCTATCTAAAAAGGGAACCTCGACCACCGTATTTCCGGAGAGGTCCGCCTCTGCCAGACTGGCCGGAATGCCTTCCAAAAAACTGATCTGGGTAGTGAATAGTTCCATCCAGGCGTCGGCCACCTCGATTTGCGCTTCATAGAAGCTTTTGATGGCGGCGGCACCGGCCCCTTGAAACTCATTATCCAGGCCGACGATGCCCTGAAATTCCTTTTTCAGGGCTGTGACTTCCTTCTTTAGTTCTTCATATTGCTTGGCCCGCGACTTGGTTGCGGCCGTCAATGTCTTGGCTTCATATATTTTCATCGCGTAGGATACCCATGTGAAGACGTATGGGTGATGGCTTCATCCTGTTCTTTTAATAAGTCAATGTTGGCACGGGTATCTTCCACATTTTTCTGGACGATTTTGATATATTGCTCGAAGACCTTCTCCAGGTTCGTTTCCCGGTCGATCCATTTCGAGGTGAATTCCAATTTATTGCTGCCAAGCTCGCCTGCCGGCAAATTTCCAAGCGTGACTGTACCAAGTGCCGTCTTCACCTGATCGACTTGCTTCATTACGGCAGGATGATTCAGTTTGATTGTCGTCATTAAAACAACCACCCTTTTAAGTATGATATTTTGCTTTCCAATTGATCTATGACGGCTTCTCCTTTACCTAAAAGAACATCCGCTTCATGTGCTATGGTACCTGCTGCACTCAGAGCCTTTTTCTCTATATTAAGCATCATGATTTTACCGTCGATTTTCTCTTGATAGTCGTCATAATCATCATGAATGATTGTTGACATTGCCTTGTATGCATCACTGCGGGCATCTTGAAAGTCTTCTGCACGGTTTCCCGTCCAGCTTTTTGCCAAGTCTGGATTTTTAATTTTAGCGATTTCCCCCAGACAAGCATTCTGTTCTTCTTTGATTTTTCTTTTTGCCTGCTCCAAACGATTGATTTTTTCATTCACATCGGACATTTTACTGGAGAGGGCTGAGTGAATTTCACTCAATGAATTTGCATACACTAAAAAAATCACCTCAAACATACTATTCTCATTATGTAGACTGTCATATTTTGCATATTTTTTATTATAAGGATTATAGTCTTAGAGTTAAATAGGGATAAATAAGCTATTTATGCTAGGTATTTAGGGAATTCATCCCATAGGCACGATTTCCAGATTGGACCTTTTACCCCTCGTTTTCCATTTTTAAACACAAAGAGAGGGTGCAGGCTGCACCCTCTAAATATTTACTGCATTATTTGAATTCCTTTTCGTCAAATAAATGCGGAACTTTCACCTTTTTCCCTTTTTTATGATTTAGATCAGGTTTTTTAGCTTCGATTTTAGCTTGGTCATATACAGCGGTGCCGACAATTTCAGCAACATCTTGAAGCTTTTCTTTTGAGATTTTATCAATGGTGTCATCAGGAGTATGATACCAAGGTTCTGATGGACTGTGGATGAATAAAGCAGCGGGTATTCCAGCCTCAGCAAAAGATACATGGTCACTTCTCCCGCCTTTTCCATATGGAGTCGGCTCGCCATTTAGTCTTGTACTTGAAGCCTGGGCCAGCTCGGTTACAAGGTTCATTTCTCCATCGTTGGTCAAAATGACCAAATCCCCGGCATCCCTGCTTCCCACCATATCCAGATTGAAGTTGGCAATGGTCCGCTTGATATCATCATCAGAAAGGTTGTTCACATAATGCTGTGAACCTAGCAATCCATTTTCCTCTGCCCCAAAGGTGACGAAGCGAATTTCCGAATCTGTAGGAAGATTCTTCAAAACACGTGCAAGTTCAAGGGTGACGGATGTTCCAGATGCATCATCATTCGCTCCGGGTGCCCCCGCGACGGAATCATGATGTCCAGTAATATAAATGATATCGCTCTTTGTTGCTTTATTGTTCTTTGTTGCTTTTTTCGTCGCCACTACATTATAAGAGGTTTTTTCTCCGGAATAAGCTCCTTCAATTTTTAATGATGCTGTCAATTTAACTCCGGCATTCAATTTTTCCAGAAGGGCTTCTCCATCCTTTTTGGTTATCGTGACAGATGGAATATACTTGTCATTATCCTCTCCGAGTGTCCCGTTTAATTCCCCATCTGCATTATTGAATAGGATGACTCCCGCTGCCCCTTTTTCTGCTGCATTCAATACTTTCTCTGCAAAAGTGAGGCTCCCTCTTTGTATAAGGGCAATCTTCCCTGAAACGTCGGTTTCCTCTAGTTCTTCTTTCGTTCCTAAACCGGCATATACCACTTCACCGGATAGGTCCCCATTAACTGAATAGGTTAAATGGTTCGCTTGGATTTGCCCATCAAATCCGGCAACGGACAGTTCGACCAGATTTGGGTCTGTATAAGATAAAAAATTGAACTCTTCGATATCGGCTTTATAGCCATAAGATTTGAATTGCTTTTTGATGAACTGGACGGCTTTATACTCAGAATCCGTACCCGCCACCCGAGGTGTTTGTGAGAGGTATTCAATATTCTTGTAGATTTTATCGGCATCGATCCTTTTAATGACTTGCTTATCCGTGGATGGCGCAGATAGCACCGGTGATGAGTGTGGCGTTGCTAAGGCGGTGGTTGTCCCAGCTGTCCCGAGTGTCAATGCCGCGATTAAGGTTACCGTTAGAAATTGTTTTTTCATAGATTGCCTCCCAGTTTAATAGATTCCCCCATAATTTTACAATACATAGAGAATACTAACTAGGTAGGTTTATCCCTATTCATACATGTCTAAAGTAACTAATTTACAAATTAAAGAAATTAACAGGATATTTGACCCACGCCAAAAGTTATCTACCATTCTATATTTTGTCATATTATATAAAAATACCTGGAATCCAAACAGGATTTTCGCTCTTTTTCGGGAAAATAATACAGAAGAGATAGAATTTTTACAGGGAGAAGGCGCAAAAATGTCGATAACTAAATTCGTGATGCCGGAAGTTATTTTTGGAAAAGGTTCGATTGAACAAGCTGGCGAGGCCTGCTTGCGGTTGGGTGCCAAAAAGGCGCTGATAGTCAGCGACTCCGGGGTGGCTAATGCTGGCTGGTTAGATAAAGTCATTAAATCCTGCCAAGATGCAGGCCTTGCTTTTGCTACCTTCATTGAAATGACGACCAATCCGAAGGACAGGGAGATCGAAGCCGGCTGTTTGGCATTTAAAGAACAAGAATGCGATGCCATCATTGGTTTGGGTGGAGGCAGTGCTTTGGATGTCGCCAAAGGGGTAGCCCTTTTAGTAACGAATGGCGGCATCATCAGTGATTATGAAGGTGTTGATAAAGTCCACTCTCCCCTCCCACCCATGGTGATGATCATGACCACTGCAGGGTCGGGTTCGGAAGTATCTCAGTTTTCGGTGATCGTCGATTCATTCCGCGAGAAAAAAATGACGATCATTTCAAAATCACTCGTCCCCGATATTGCAATAGTCGATCCTGGTACCTTAACAACATTGGGACCGGATTTGACCGCAGCTACGGGAATGGATGTTTTAACCCACGCCATTGAATCCTATGTTTCAATCGCTGCGACACCATTGACAGATGTACAAGCTAAAAACGCACTTTCCATCGTTTCCCGCCACTTACGCCCCTCTGTTGCATCCAGGCATAATGAGGAAGCAAAAAAAGCGATGGCGATGGCGAGCCTGCAGGCTGGACTAGCTTTTTCCAATGCAATTTTGGGAGCTGCCCATGCCATTTCACATGCCATAGGCGGCAAGTACCTCCTTCCGCATGGTGAAATCAATGCGATACTCCTTCCCCATGTCATGGATTTCAATCGAATTGCCTCACCAAGGCGATTCAGAGAGATTGCCGACATCATGGGCATCGATACACGGACATTGACCGAGCAGCAAGCAGGAATGGCAGCCATTCACTTCGTAAGGGAATTATCCCAGGATATAGGGGCTCCCAAGTGTTTAAGTGATGTCGGCATTACAAAGGAAATGATAGATCCCATAGGTATGACCGCTCTTGAGGATGCCTGCATGATCACAAATCCTCGTGATATGTCATTAGAACAGATTAACCAGCTGCTTCTTACAGCCCTATAAGAGGTGAAAAGCATGAACAAACTTGAATTGATAGATTTAATGACGGGTGTGAAATCTTCAAAGAAAACGTATTACACGGAACTTAAGAAAACCGTGGATCAGCTGAAGAAGAAGAATATGCAGCTTGAAATTATGAATGACATCACTAAAAATATGAATATGGACATCGACATCCAAGAGATTCTCCGAAATGTTATTACAAAACTTAAGCAGCTCATTACCTTCGATGACAGTCATTTTGTCATATTGTATGAGGAAGAACCTGCCCTGCTTCACATCTGCCCCAATGGTCACTGCGAACTTGAAATGGATTCTAAAAACCTGTTACACCCTTTTCATGATTTCTCGTCTGCCTTGAAAGACAAGCAGCCCATTCAGGTGGAAGTTAAACGGTTACCGGACTTCCCAGAAAAGGAACGTCTATTATCCCTTGAGATTGAATCGCTTCTATTAGTTCCTTTATACGGAAAAAGTAAAAAAATCGGAATTTGGACTTTCGGCAGGAAGAAAAAGAAAACATGGCATAAAGATGAACTGGAATTTCTTGAGCAACTATCCAATCAGCTTGCGTTAACTTTGGAGAATGCCCAGCTTTATAAGGAAGTTCTTCATTCCAAACAGGAGTGGGAGGATACATTCAAAGCAGTTGAAGATATGATCATCGTCTTTGATCACAAAGGAACGGTCTATCAATCCAATGATTCAGCCAGGGACTTTTCCGACCTTGTTCCTTTAATTGAAAAATCCCAAAATCTGATTCAAGATACCTTTTCATTCAATAAGCCAGGATTTCAGGAAATACTCCTTCAGCATGATACCATCTTGGAAATGCATGCTTACCCGATTCAAAATAAAGAGCATCAAGTCTATGGTGTCATTGCTTATTATAAAAATGTCACCGAAAGAAGACAGATGGAAGTCCAGCTATTACATGCCGGTAAACTTGGGGCGATTGGTGAAATGGCAGCTGGGATTGCCCATGAATTGAATAGCCCATTAACGGCCATTCTTGGTAACTCGCAAATTTTATTACGGAAAACTCCACAGGGCAATCCGGATTATATGCTATTGAACGATATTAAGATTTGCGGAGACCGATGCAGGCAAATAGTGAAAAGCTTGCTTACCTTTTCAAGGCAGGATGAGTATAGATTCCACTATTACTCTATTAACGAAGCCATTCACCAGGTTTTGAACCTTTTGAAGTTCCAACTTGGGAAGAAGCAGATCTCCCTCCATCTTACCCTTCAGGAAGACCTTCCTTTCATAAAGGGCAGCCAGCCGCAGATAGAACAGATCATCATCAACTTGCTATTGAATGCCAAGGACGCATTGGATGAGTCCACTCAGAAGGAAAAATCGATTGCGATCACTACCTATTCAGAAAACAAGTTCATGGTGGTTCAGGTGACTGATAACGGAACGGGGATTGAAAAAGAACGCCTGCCCTTCATATTCCATCCCTTTCATACGACTAAAGACCGTGAAAAAGGTACAGGTTTGGGGCTATCTGTAAGCCATGGCATCGCCAAAGACCATGGCGGAAAGATCGACGTTTTGAGCGCACCAGGACAAGGAAGCACTTTTTTCCTGAGGCTTCCCTTCCAAGCAGAAGAGGAAAGGGGATGATAAGGTGATTCATTTACTTGTGGTAGACGATGAGAAAGAGGTTGGGACTTTTCTATCCCGCCTTTTTACGATGAAAGGTTACCTCGTACAAGTTGTGAATAGCGGGAAGGAATTTCATGAGATCGATTGGAATCAGCAGCGTTTTGATGTCGCAATGATAGACCTGAAGCTTCCGGATTGTGATGGACTTTCCCTCCTTCAGCATCTAAAACAACTGCAGCCGCGTTGCAAGGTACTGATCATGACCGGATACAGCACCGTCAAGACTGCTGTTGAAGCAATGAAACTTGGCGCGAGTGATTATATGGAAAAACCCTTTGTGGATATTGAAGTACTGGAAAGGCAGATTGACAACCTATTGAATGAAAATGAAGATTTGAATCAGCATTTCATCCATAAGCTAGCCGAGGATTCAGGACTCATTGTCGGTGAAAGTCCTTTAATGAAGAATTTGATTGAAATGGCCTTCAAGGTGGCCCAAAAATCCGTCAATGTATTAATCGAAGGAGAAACCGGTAGCGGTAAAGAAGTGCTTTCCCGCTTCATCCACATAGCCAGCCCCCGAAACCATGAACCTTTTATCGGCATCAATTGTGGAGCGATCTCTGAATCCCTGCTTGAGAGCGAATTATTCGGTCATGAAAAGGGGGCTTTCACAGGAGCTACCCAACTGCGAAAAGGTTTTTTCGAAATTGCAGGGAACGGGACGCTTTTCCTTGATGAAATCGCAGACGCAAGTCCCGCCATTCAAGTCAAATTGCTTCGAGTTTTGGAAACGCGTGAATTCATGCGGGTCGGCAGCAGCGGGACATTACGGACGAACGCCCGGCTAGTGGCGGCATCCAATGAAAACCTGCAGCAGGCAGTGGATAAGAATAAATTCCGGGAAGACCTATTTTACCGACTGAACGTCGTGACTCTAGATATCCCGCCTTTGCGCAACCGAAAAGAAGATATTCCCTTGCTTGTCCGTCACTTGATGGAGAGAAATGGTCATGGAGATATCTCTTTTTCCAATGAAGCCATTGAAAAATTACAGCAATACAACTGGCCGGGCAACATACGCGAACTATCTAATGTGGTCATGCGCACGCTAACTCTTGCAGACCATAAGTCGGTAATAACCGCCGATGATATCTCTCTATCTAACGGCCAGATCACCCCTGACAAAAACGTGTCCCCTAATGAGATTCAGTCAACTGAAAACCTTCTTGAAGAGTGGCGTAAAAGGCTAGTGGCTGACTTTAATGAGAAGGATGAACTGATGCTTGAAGAAATCCTTACGGAAATCAAACAGCTTCAATCCACAATTGGAAAGGAGCTCGTCATGCAGGCATTGCAAAAAACCTACGGCAACCGGAATGAAGCAGCCAAACGCTTGCAAATATCCATAAGGAAATTACGCTATATATTAAATGAGAAGAACCAGACATAATAAAGAGGAGGATGCCCCGTTCCAGGGCATCCTCCTCTGTTACTATTCTAGCGTCAATACGATGCGTCCGTTGATTTCTCCCTTTTCCATCATTGAAAACACATCATTGATTTCATCGAGTTTCCTCGTCTCTATATTCGTTCTGACTTTACCATCAGCTGCAAATTGAACAGCTTCCTGTAAATCTTTTCTCGTCCCGACGATTGACCCTTTTACAGTTACCCCATTTAACACTGTATCAAAAATCGGGATTGGAAGTTCATCATTTGGCAATCCCACTACGACAAGTGTCCCGCCCCTCTTGACTGAACTATAAGCCTGTTCGAATGCTTTTTTCGTAACCGCTACAGAAATGGATGCCTGTACACCGCCAACTTTATCCTTTATGGCCTGTACAGGATCGGTCTTAAGCCCATTAACCGTGTAATCCGCCCCCAATTCCGTTGCAAGATCAAGCTTATCATCTTGAATATCGACAGCAATTACATTAAAGCCCATCGCTTTCGCGTATTGCAGGGCAACATGTCCCAATCCGCCAATTCCATAAACCGCTACCCAATCACCAGGTTTTGCTTCTGATACCTTAAGCGCTTTATAAGTCGTTACACCTGCACAGAAAATCGGTGAAACCTCCGCAAAGTCAAGACCTTCAGGAACCTTCACCACATATTTGGCAGGTGCTTTACAATATTCCGCATACCCACCGTCCACGGAATATCCTGCATTCAATTGATCCAAGCAAAGCGTTTCCCTTCCAGTCAGACAATATTCACAATCGCCACAGGCCGAATAAAGCCAAGGTATCCCAACACGGTCACCTACTTTCAAGGAAGTTACGCCTTCTGCCACCTTTTCTATAATGCCCACACCCTCATGTCCGGGGATAAGCGGAAGCTTGGGTTTTACCGGCCAGTCACCATGTACCGCATGCAAATCTGTATGACACACGCCACAGGCTTTAATTTTCACTAATATCTCACCATATTCCAATTCTGGGATGGGTACTTCTTTGATCTCAAGTTTTTGGTTAAATTCATTGACGACCGCTGCTTTCATTGTCTTGACCTGTTGTTTTGCATTTACAGTGCTAGCCCCTTGTTTTACATTCATGATTCATATTCCTCCCTTAATCTAGTGGATATTATTTCTTACAACTACTTAAACAAGATGCAAGTGCCGTGCCACTGTAAAAAGACCAAGACGACAGCGTTCACTTAAAAAAAGTGCCGAAAAATCGGCCCATTTGGACGAATTAACGGCTCAAGTTGGACGAAATCCGGTTTGTATATTGCAGAAAAAATAGCTCACCCTATAAATAGGAGGTGTCCAAAACATGGACCAATTTGAAAAAGCCTATGAATCATATAAACAGCAGGGAACACCGCAAGCAAACCAACTTGATGCAGCAGGAAAAGAAGAAATCATCGCCGTAAGGAAAAATGAGGAGGACAATATTATCGCCATCAAGACGAACTCTGGCCGCGAACTCGACTACCCCACTGCCCTTTCGGAAGCCAAAGCAGGAATCTTGGCCAATGTTGACGTCTTTCATAAATATGGACGTGACATATTGCGGAGTGAGCCCGATGGAATAAAAGAAAATAACCTGGATCAACTGCCGGAGTTTTGAGTTTTCGGGGAGACTGCCTGATATGGGCAGTTTTTTTCTGTCTGCGCAAAAAAGGAACCAGCATGATTAGCCGGATCCTTATTTTTCATACTGATAGGATTCAGAGATTTCAAGCAGCCGGCCACAGGACTCGACAACCTCGATGATTTCCATCCAGGACATGTCCAGACCCAGTTCATTAGCATGGGAAATCTTATCCCGTAATTTCCGGATGGCATTCGCATCCTTTTTCCCTTTACTTTTCGAAAGGATTTGGAAGAAACACCTCAATTCTTTATCTTTATGTATGATATCGAATTTATCACTGATTTGTAGGCACTCTATTATATTGATATCCTCATTTTTATCGATTCTTCTTCTATATAATTCAGTTGCCTTTTCTAAACGGTCTTCGCTGATCATTGGATACCAGCTGCCATCGCCGAATCTATCAAGGATGATATCGCTCATCCTCATTTCCAATAAGGTAATATATCCGAATATAAGCATCCTGATCGGAGGCTTTTGAAGGTCGGCATGGGTAATCAACTTTTTAATTGAATTATTCTCTAATACGAACACCCTTGTTTTATTCTTGAAAATATGGAGAAGCTGGATCAAAGGTGTTGAATCCGAAACCATTTCCCTTGGTGAAAAGTTTCTCAAATATTCAGATATGCTTCCTTCACCTAGTTCTTCCCTTTCGATATAACCGATGATTTCCCCTTGATCTTGCACGGCCAATATATCAAAATTCTTTTTTTCCAATGCTTTCTGGATATCCACCGCCAGATCGTTTTTATGGCAACACTCAAGCTCCTGGGCAATGCTCTTAACCGTTATATTTTCTTCATAAAGAGTTTTAAGACTAAGATAGCTGCTATTGCTTTTTCTATGGCTTCCATTTAACACCTTTCAACCTCCGCTCAGGAACACTTTCTGCCCGATTTTCCACTTTAATCATAGACCGATAAAATGCATGCGGTCCCCACAAATAAAGTCCACCCTAGTGGACTCAATCACATTCATGTGAATCTTTTTGGCACCATTAATTAATCAAAAGCCATCAACTGCATTGCCTACCGCCGTTTCCTCATTCCCCTTTTCTTCCCACCCCTTACAAACATCCACCCAATCCTTCGCACCTGAATATTCAAATAATTCAGTGAGTGTAAGTTCTATTGCAGAGTTCGAACTGCCGCATGCCGGGAACAATGACTCAAAGCGCTTCATCGATACATCAAGAAAAACAGCTAAATCGTTTGCCAGACCAAACGGACAAACTCCTCCGATTGCATGGCCGGTCTGCTCAAGCACTTCTTCAGGTGACAGCATTCGTGCCTTGAAACCAAACGTCTGACGAAATTTCTTATTATCCACTTTCGCGTCCCCAGCGGCAACAACCAAAATTGCATTTTCACCTTCCCCCTTAAAGGAAAGAGTCTTAGCAATCCGCGCTGGAATAACACCGATGGTTTCCGCTGCTTCAATCACCGTAGCACTCGATGTTTCGAACTCCATTACATCGCCTTCCCGATTCCATTGTTTAAAATGGCTTTTGACACTCTCGATCGACATAAAATATTCACTCCTTTGAAGTACATATTGAAATAATATCATCCTTCATTGCAATAAATCAAAATCCTATTGGGCTACTTCTCCTGCTCGGAAACTTATAAATTAAAACCATTCTTTACAAATTGACGAAACAAGCTTACATGGGATACTATTAATCTTCGGATAAACGCCTAAACGTGGTTCGTAACCATCCCACGATAAAAAACTAGGGAGAGAGTAAAATGAATGTTCGTACACTCGTGATAAACGGGTTATTGGCTGCCTTATATGTGGCGGTCTCATTGGTGTTTAAACCAATAGCTTTTGAGATGTTCCAATTTCGTGTACCGGAAATGTTGAACCATCTGATTGTATTCAATAAAAAGTATATCTACGGTATCGTCGGCGGAGTCTTCATATCGAATCTGCTCTTTTCTCCGATGGTTCCATATGATTTGATTTTTGGGGTGGGGCAATCTCTGCTCGCCTTATTGCTCGTCATTTTTGTTTCGCGGTTCATAAAAAGCATTAAAGGACGGATGATTGCCACGATTATCTTTTTCACGTTCACAATGTTTTTAATTGCAATTGAACTGAACCTTGCCTTTGGCTTGCCATTCTGGCTAAGCTGGATGACTACAGCTGTCGGTGAGTTCGTTGTCCTCCTGATTGGTGCGCCAATCGTTTATGGAATGAACAAAAGAATTCAGTTTGAAAAGTGGCTTTAAAGGAATCTTCGAGACGTTAACCCACTATAATGGAAAAGAGCTGTCTGCATGATGCGGCAGCTCTTTTTTTTCACCAATGAACTCGAAAATGATAAACTATAAGTAAGAATGGTGGTGGCCCTTTGAAAAAAGTCCTGACCATAATTGGTCTACTGGTAATAGCAATATTTATTTACTCTAATGCAGAGTTGTTCACTTTGGTTTGGAAAAGTGATCTGGATTCTGTCATTGGCATATTGAAGGAAAACCTTTTACTTACATTTATTGTGACATTCGTATTGATGTTTGTACAAAATTCTTTTACAATCATCCCCTTAATTTTACTCCTGACTATCAATGTCACGATATTCGGATTCATATATGGCTATCTATGGAGTTGGTTTACAAGTGTTGTTGCCTCAGGCTTCATTTTTTATGCAACAAGAAACTGGCTTCAGGAGCTTCTCTTAAAGAAGATTGGCGAAAAATGGCAAGAAACTGTTGTGGAGCATGGTTTCATGTACGTTTTTACAGGCAGGATTTTCCCTCTTATCCCAACAAGTTTAATTAACTTGGCAGCTGGAGTCAGCACCGTCACTTTCAAGGATTTTTTATTAGCGACGGCACTAGGCAACCTTATATACTTTTTCTTCCTATCGCTAATCCCATATGGACTTCTATCTGTTGAAATGAACCAATATACGCTAGCTGCTCTCGCACTCCTCTCCTTACTATTCTTCATTATCTATAAGCGTGCAAAAAAGAAGAAGAAGCTAACCTTCTTCAGAAAAAACAGGTGACCTCATTGGCCCCTGTTTTTTTATTTAGGGTTCTGCATATATTTTTTTCCGATAGTTTGTTAAAATGTGTATGTAATTTTACCTTTGAAATGTCTTAAAATCAGGGAGAATCTCCATGTCCAAACGCTCCATCTTAGCAATATATATCCTATCCGGGATTCTTACACTAGTCGTGTTCGACTATTTTTTAACTACAAATATTCATAACAAAGAGGTCTTCATTCAACTTCAAAGAGTGGAAGGCTTTGTTTTCCTTTTATCAATAGGCTTGATCTTATATCTTTATTTAGCTAAAAGGGAAGAATTCAAACAATTAAAAGAAGCGGAACAACGTCGGCGTACACTCATCAATTCAATGGTGGATTTCGTTAACTTCAAGGATGGTGATGGCCGATGGCTTGAATCCAATACCTTCGGGCTGCAATTATTTCAATTGGAGCATGTAGATTATAAGGGAAAAAGAGACAGTGAGCTCGCAGAATACTCCGAATTTTATAAAGAGTCGTTGATCTACTGTGAAGTTTCCGATGAAGAAACGTGGGTAAAAGGGGAAATCACAAGGTGTGAAGAAATCGTCCCTCTTCCTGATGGGAATCACAAGACCTTTGATACGATTAAAGTTCCCCTGTTCAATGAGGATGGTTCACGAAAAGGCTTAGTCGTCATTGGCAGGGATATTTCTGAAAGGGTTGTCGCTGAGAATCAATTATTCGATAGTGAACAACGCTATAAATCATTGTTTGAACACAACCCTTATCCGATGCTGATGCTTGATTTAAACGGAATGATCACGACCGTAAATCCAAGGTTTGAAACAGTAACAGGCTTTCAACAGGAAGAAATACATGGCGCCTCATTCATTAATTTAAACTTTTCAGCAGAAGACGCGGAATTGATCCGTACATCTTGCCAATATGTCAAGGAAAACCAAAAGGGGATCAAAAAAGGGAAAGATATAGAATTCCTGACGAAGTACGGGAAGTCCATCTTACTTTCTTGTACGTTTGTCCCGATGATGGTTGGCGAGGATTTGGTCGGAATCATAACTTATGCTAAAGAAGTCACTCAAATTCGAGAAACCGAAGCACGCTTAAGAAGAACCGAGAAATTATCGATAGTCGGCGAACTTGCCGCAAGTGTAGCCCACGAGGTACGAAACCCTCTGACTTCTTTAAAAGGTTTCGTCCAACTGCTTAAAAAGAGCGACCATCCCTATGAACAATACTACACGATCATGTTAAGTGAATTGGACCGGATCAATCTTATTGTAAGCGAGTTACTCGTTCTGGCAAAACCACAGGAACTTCCATTCAGCAAACATCAAATCATCGACCTGATGAATGATGTCAAAACCTTGTTGAAACCAGAGGCGGACTCGTACCCCACCCAAATATCAATATCTGTTAAAAACGAAATACCGCTTCTATTATGTGAGGGGAACCAATTAAAACAAGTATTCATAAACATGCTCAAGAATTCAATGGAGGCATCCGCCGATCACATTTGGATTGATTTCGAACGCATGAACAATAACCTTTCCATCACAATCAAAGATAATGGAAGCGGAATTGAAAAAAACCGGATAAAGCATCTTGGAGAGCCTTTCTATTCTTCTAAAGAAAAAGGAACCGGATTAGGACTGACAGTCAGTTGCCGAATCATTGAGGCGCATCGGGGAAAGGTCCGCTTTAACAGCGAACTAAACCATGGAACCGAGGTCCAAATCATTCTGCCCATAAAAATATAAATCCAAGGACAAGCCTAAACCTTGTCCTTTTTTTGCAGGATTCAGAACCATTCCTATTTAAACAGGGAGGTGAAGAAATCCTTTATATTCCCAAAGAATGACACGGTCTCAACAGGCTGTTTTCCATTAACCTGGCCTCCTGTATTATTGGATGTATCGCTCACCGTCTTGCCAGCTGTACTCATTTGCGTTGCCTCTACTTCCGCCTCTTTTGTTTTGACATCATCCACTGTTTCTTCTTCATCCATTTCCACATCTATATCCTTTTCGAAAACAAGGACGTAAGTACGGCGCTCCCCATCCTTTGAAACGGTAACGGAAATGGCCGTCTTCGCTTTATCCTTGATCTTCACTTTTTCACTGCTCTCACCGTCATATTCAATCGTCGCTCCGCTGGCATTTGTCGTTGCATACATTTCAATTGAAGACACATCATTTTCGACCTCGATATGATAGGTATGCTCATTAGAATCAAAAGATTTGTTCCATACTCCGGATGATACAGTCAGATTGTTCAAAACTGGTGCATTATTGCCTTCCTCGCCTAAAGAATCTGCTGACGCTTCCTTCACTATAGAATCCGTTTTCGGTTCTTGTGTTGAAATACTTTCAAGTTGCTGTGTTTTCGGTTCTTGTGTTGAAATACTTTCAAGTTGCTTTGCTTTCGGTTCTTGGCTGACACCACTGGTCGGTTTTAGATTATTGGAGGGTTCCGCTGATGTTAAAGATGATTTATTCCCCTTATCGGATGAAGGTTGAGATTTACTTGTTCCTGTTGAAGGCTCCTTTTGTACTTCACCCTCTTTAGGGGCAACTTTCGATTCGGTTTCCTTGGCAGCTGCCCGTGTAATCGTAAGCTTATATGTTTTTTCATCTCCATTTTCTGCTGTAACGATAATCTTCACCGTTGTCTTACCGACTGGAAGGGTAACCTTTACACCGGCACTGGTTGCATCCTTTCCATTCACCTTTACACTTGCGGTACTGTCACTCAATGTCGGTGTTACCGTAACGGACTGGACTTCATTTTCAACAGAAGCATTATAAGCTGTCACTTTAGAATCGAATGTCAATGATCCTTTTGATAATCCAATCGATGTTAAAAGGTTATCATCACTTTCAAGTTTTTCGACCTTGAGAGTATAGGCAACCGTTTCATTTTCCCCATCGCTGACGGTAATTTCAAACGTATTCATGCCAGTTTGAAGAGTTAAATCCTTCACTCTACCATCTGTCATTTTGATACCATTCACGTATATGGCTGCAGTCTCACTAGGACTTCCTGCAAGCAAGGTGATCTTTTCCACATCATTTCCCACTGCTGCACTATAGTCGTGTACATCTTCTGAAAATTTTTGATCCAGTGCTATGCCCTCTATTTCTAGCCTTGAAAGACTATTTACCGTTTGTGCCTCTTCCTGAATGACAGAAGTGCCTTCCTCAGCCCCTGCCACAGGCATATAAGTGGATGTTCCCATCCCCACAAGGGAACCAACCAAGATCACCTTCACACTTTTTTCTTTTAATCCCTTCTTCAGCAAATCCTATCCCTCCTATATTTCCTGCAAACATGATAGGGCCAGGTTACCAAAGGAACCTTAATTATTTCTTAATGGAGTTTATACCAACAGGAGAATACCTATTGATTCTTTCGTCAACAACTTTGTGCAAAGCGGAATTCCAAACCAATATTTATGGCTATAATGTAGGTAGGAAGGCAAATCTAAACTTATTGTGATCACTTTTCTAGCGAACCTTTCAAACTGCCTTTAGATAACTAATTTATTTTCACTGTTTTTTCACATTTTCCTTTTATAATGGGCTTACATGATCTGATGAAAGGATGATGGCACACCAAGATGAAAAAATATTTATGGCTGGTAGTCAGCCTATTCAGTTTGCTTTTATACCCGGCAATGGCTTTTGGTCATGCTACGGTAATAAGCTCTAATCCTAGCCCGAATGAAGCGATGGATACTCTTCCTGAAAAGATCAGCATTCAATTCAGCGAGAATATTCAACCATCTTTCCATTCGCTTGGGGTATACAGCCAAGATGGGGACAAAATTCAAATTCAAGACAGTACAATCTCGGAACAAAGTGAAAAAATACTGGAAGCTAAGTGGAAGGGCACTATCGACGAAGGGATTTACTACATTAAGTGGAGAGTGGTTTCAAGTGATGGGCATCCCATTGAAGGAACCATTCCCTTTCAATTCGGAGATTCAGCGGGCCTTTCAGACCAAGAAAATCCCGAAGTGAATGCAAGTTTTCCGAATTCCATCAATGTTATCCTTCAAAGTCTTCAATACATATGCTTCGCTGCACTTACTGGAATCCTTTTTTTCAGATTATCGTTAATGAAGGATTCTCGACTTTTTGAAGCAAGCAGAAGAACACGTCTATACCTTTGGCTTTCATATGCAGGACTAGCATTTTCTATCTTATTCAATCTGCCTTTAAAAGTTACGATTGACGCTGGCGTAGGTTGGACAGATGCATTTAAATTGAATTTTATAAAAGAAGTATTGAATGCTACAAATTTTGGAACGATCTGGATCATTGAAGTTCTAATATTGCTGCTTCTATTTTTAGTGATTTATTTCATGCTCGAGAACTCCCTGAATAAATCATTGCCTTTCCTTTCTTTCATCATAATGGCAAGCTTGATGATATGTAAGGCTTTAACTGGACATACAGCAGCTGTTCCTAATCAGTTTCTGGCCGTTTTGATGGATTTCCTTCATTTGTTGTCCATGGCTTTATGGCTCGGCGGCATTATGGCCTTATTGGTGATTTTACCTGGGCTTGCTGAACGGCAGGCAGTCCAAGAAGATAAGAAAACATTTTACTGGTCGATCATTCAAAGGTTTTCCAGATGGGCATTTTTGTTTGTAATCATACTGATTGTTAGCGGGATATATAGCAGTTTACAGCATGTTCCGACTGTCCATTCATTGTTCAATACAACATATGGACAATTGTTACTGGCGAAAATCGGCCTCATGTTAGTCATGATCGTTTTAGGAGGCTTTCATTTCCTCAGAGGGAAAAAGCAAACGAAAAAACTTGGTTATAGTGTGGGAATGGAGTTTGGTTTAGGGATCGTCATACTTCTCATTGCAGCTCTATTGACAAATGTCCAAACTGCCATGTCTTCTCCTGGGCCCATTGAAAAGACGTTACGGACTGAAGAAAATAATGAGGTTACATTAATGGTGACTCCTAATGAAGTAGGGGATAACCTGATTCAAGTAAATCTTTCCAATGAAGGCAAGCCAATTGCTGAAATAGAGCAGCTTACAATCACTATGCAGCCATTAGATTCACCACGCGGTGAAATAAAGCTGCAGATGAGGGAGAAAAACACAGGTACATTTTCATCAAAGTCTATAATAACCATGCCAGGAAAGTGGAATATCCATGTTCACGGATTAACTGAAAGCCTGGATTCAATCAATGCTGATTTTATAATTTTGATAGGGAATTCATAACAGGAGGGATTTATTCTAATGAAAAATATTTCAAAGCTAATTATTTTCACATTTGCCGCATTATTCATTTTTTCCGGTTCAGCATATGCTCACGTTACAGTCAAGCCTAGTTCGTCTGCACCTGAGGCGTGGGAAACTTATACACTCAAAGTACCAGTAGAAAAAGAAACTGCCACTACAAAGGTGACTTTAAAAGTACCTGAAGGGGTTACTTTTGAAAGCTATCAGCCTGTACCGGGGTGGAAAGTAACAACAGAAGCTGACAAAGATGGGCATGTAAAAACAGTAACTTGGGCATCAACTGATGAAGGAATAGCTGCTGGACAATTCCAGCAATTCTCTTTCGTAGCACAAAATCCTAAAGAAGAAACGAAAGTTGCCTGGGATGCTTTTCAATATTACGAAGATGGTGAAATTGTTGAATGGAGCGGTGATGAAGGCTCAGACCTACCGCATTCTGTAACGGAGATTACAGTTGCTCCCAAGGCTGATGCAGAACCTGCGGACCATGGTCACAAAGATGAAGCTGACACTAATGATTCCACGGCAACTGACAATTCAAAGGATTCAGCAACAACAGAAGGTGATGGAAATCAAACGCTGATCATCACTCTGGCTGTCATTTCACTAATTCTGTCCATTGTAGCGCTTTTTGCAGCTCTAAGGAAAACTAAAAAATAATCATTAGGAAGGTGCCCCAAAAATTCTTGAGGCACCTTTTTTTCTCTTCTAATATTCCATTACCACCGATTTACTCGGTAACTTAAGGTTTTCTGATTCTATCGTAATCTTAATCGATTTTTCAGTTCTTTGGTCCGCTATTGTTAAGTTAAGCAATCCATTTCCCTGTGCTTTTTTGCTTATTCCCAGATCTTCCGTACTTTTCACCAGCTGTGCATATAATTCCGATTCAGTTAAATTGCGGTCAAATTCCTTTTCAGCAATCACTTTCAAGAGGGCTGCTGCACCGCTTACATGAGGCGTAGCCATTGACGTTCCGCTCAACCTGGCATATTTATTTCCTGGATACGTAGAGAGAATATCAACCCCTGGCGCCACCAAGTCAATTTCATCATTTGTATTCGAAAAATCAGCTAAATTTCTGCTTAAATCCACAGCACCGACTTCCACTACCTCGGGATATGCTCCTGGATAATCCAATTCATCCGTTTCATGACGCCCATCACCGCTATTTCCAGCTGCGCAAACAACAAGGATATCGTTCTGAAGGGCTTTTTGAATGAGTTTGTGTTCAGCTTCATCCGGAGGACCGCCAAGTGAAAGTGAAATAACCGAAACCTTTTCTTCATTAGGTCCCCGCCAATTGATTGCATACTCTAGAGCTCCATTAATCCAATCTATATCACCTTGCCCTTGACCATTTAGGGCCTTTAACGCTAATATGCTCGCTTTCGGAGCCACTCCCACTACACCAGCATTATTGACGGCAGCCACAATCGTACCGCTAACATGTGTCCCATGTCCATTATCATCTTGATAATCCCCGGTATTTGTAAAATCCTTCCCACCTATGATTCTTTCCTTTAGGTCTGGATGTCCCTTGTCAATGCCTGTATCGATGACGGCAACTACCACGCCCTCGCCATAATTGCTTTTCTCCCAAATTGCCGGGGCTTTCACAAGCTCGACACCCTCAGGAATCTTCTCTTTCACCGTTTCCATTACTTCAAGAACTTTGTAAGGTATTAATCTTTTTTCTCTTGTCATTTGATTACCCCTTCCTTCGTTCAATAAGTTAAACTGCCATCAGTGTGGGGATATTCATCCCGTCTGGTTGCCGTCTACCGTTGAAAGAGATGAGATCAAAAAACTCTTCTCTCTTATATATACCAGATTTATGAAAATAAAAAAGAAGTTTTCGGAAAATTCCATCTAAATGACTACTTTTTATTTCTTTTTGTGTTATTATCTGGTACTCTTATTATAGAACAAATGTTCGTTTAATGCCATATTTTTTTATTCATTACTCAATTTTTTCGCAAATAAAAAAGAAGCGACTCCGAATCGAGTCAGCTTCCAAGATGTTAAGCTGCACCGCAGCATTTTTTGTATTTTTTCCCGCTTCCGCATGGACAAGGTTCATTTCTGCCAATAACCGGTTCTGTATGAACATGCGGCATTTTAGCTGCCTTTGCACTTTCCATGATAATTTGCGTGCCTTTTTCCTTCATTTGCTGATACCGCTGTTTAAATAACTCCATTACATCTTTACTGTACTTTAACGTATCTTCCGCGATATCCATCGCCTTTTGTTTGGAAATATTATAATCCTCAAGGACAAATTGATTATCCCCGAAAGAAACCCTCACTCCAAAATGTTGTCCTGCCTGTTTATTGCCTTTAAGCTCCTCAACGAATTCAAGGTATACTTCCTGGCAATCACAAGTCTGATGCATGCAATAATAATCATATATCCAATACGATTTATCTTCGTACTTACTCTTTAAAGCAATTCCATCATCAACGCCAAAAACATCCAAATATTTTATCGCTTTTCCATCGAGTATCTCAAATGGATCAATCGTTCTCATCTATAGACACATCCTAATTCATCAAAATTTATTCTTCTTTTGTATTGTACAACCTAATTCATCAATCGTCACTTGAAACGAAGCCAAATCCCTTACATTAAAAGCCCAATTGAAGGCAATAAAAAAAGCTGCAGCAGTGTGTATGCACTGCTGCAGCTGCCCCTCAATCCTTCATCCGATCCATGTGGTCAATTGATCGATCGGTGTTTTCTTAGTAGGTTTCGGCTCCATGTCAGGATAACCCAAGTATATGAAAGCCAATACTTCTCCCTTAGAGGATAAATTGAAAAATTCACGGACCTTGTCATGATATGTTATTTTTCCCGTTCTCCATACTGCTCCCAGACCTAGAGAATGTGCTGCAAGAAGCATGTTTTGAATGGCACTGTTCACTGCCGCATATTCTTCTGCCACAAGGACATTATTCTTATCACTAGGCTCTATGCCCACTGCGATGATGACTGGAGCCCTTAATGGATTCTTTTTTTGCCTTTCCAGCTTGCTGATTAAACTTTCAGGGGTATCATCAGCATTTTCAATTCTTGTGATTTCTTCGAATACCTGCCCAAGTTTATTTCTTCCTTCTCCTGTCAATACAAAAAAACGCCAAGGCTCCGTTCGATGGTGATTGGGTGCATACGTTCCAGCTTCAATGATTTGCTCGATCATTTCCTTAGGTACCGGATCTTGCTTAACGATTCCAATGCTTCTTCTCGTTTTTATAGCCTCGATAGTTTCCATGTTGTCTCCCCTTATCCCTTTATCTCTAATAGTTTCTGCTTCAGTTCATTTTCCATTGACGCCAATTCCTGCTCGGCTTGACGGCGTTTATGCCTGCCTTCTTCTTGAATCCGCATGGTTTCCTCAAGAGTGGTAATCAAGTTAGCTTGAGTACTCTTTAATGTTTCGATATCGACAAGTCCGCGCTCATTTTCTTTAGCCGTTTCAATGGTATTCGTTTTCAGCATCTCAGAGTTCTTCAATAACAATTCATTTGTAGTCTTGGAAACCTGTTTTTGCGCTTCTACAGCATGCCTCTGCCTGATTAGGGTCAATGCAATCGCAACCTGATTTTTCCAAAGTGGAATGGCTGTCATGATCGAAGATTGTATTTTCTCGACTAGCGCCTGATTCGTGTTTTGGATCAGCCTGATTTGCGGTGCGCTTTGAATCGTGATTTCCCGACTCAATTTCAAATCATGAAGCCTTTTATCCAACCGTTCAGCAAATTGCAGCATATCATTGACTTCTTGAAACTTCATTTGATCATTGCTTGATTCAGCGGACTTCCTTAGCTCCGGAATCGTTTTCTCATGGATTTCTTCAAGTTTAATTTCCCCAGCTGCAATATAGACATTCAATGCCTGGAAGTAATCCTTATTCGTTTCATATAGCTTTTCAAGGATTACGATATCCGATAACAGGATATTCTTGCTCCGATCGAGTTTCACACTGATTCGGTCAATTTGGGCCCCAGTTTTTTGATACTTGGATAGCACCTCATGGACAGATCCCGAGAGCTTCCCGAACATACGCGCAAAGAATGAGGGCTTATCCGGTTTTAGCTCATCCGGGCTCAGCTCGTTTAACTTTTTCATTAAATCACTGATGATGTTGCCCACTTCACCCACATCTTTTTTCTGGACATGCTCAAGCATGGAATTAGAAAAGGTCAGGAGCTTTGATTGGGCGGGTGTACCATAAGATATCATCGCCTGATGATTCGTAGGGTCGATTTGTTCGGCAAGCTGATAAGCCTTTGCCCTGTTCTCTTCAGGAATGACATCGATCAGTTTAACCGGTTTCGCTTCCTGGGAAGATACTTTCTCAAGCTCCTGCACCCCATCAAATGGATTGGCTAAAAGGTCATCGATCAAACTGGCATTATTCGTTTTATTCAACAGGTTTGGATCATTGTTATTCATTTTAACCTCCTGCTTTCATCAATTACTTGTGACTCTTTTCTAGTTTTAATCGATTGCTTAGCAACATCCAATTCGAAGTTAAGGTTATCGATATCATCGGCAATCACTTTATATAAATCCTTTTCTATCGTATAAGTGAGTTCCTTTAAGGTTTTACGAGTCTCTGTTAAGGAAATTTCGAGTTCCCTATTCTTTTTTGGCTGCTGTGCTAAAAAAACATATTTCTCCGCAAGCTCCATGGCGGAATCCAGATGCGAGTAATAAAATTGTTCCGCCTGGTAAAACCGCTTTGGCTCTTTTTTTGTCAGACTATATATTTTCCTGATCATTTTAATCATATCTTTCCTCTGTTTAAAAGAAGAGATATGCCTGACCGAGATTAGTGCTTTTTGCACACGCCATATCTTCGGTTTTGCTTCAATTAAATTTTTCTTTATATATTGATATTCTTTTCTCGTCAATTCATGTTTTTTGAGGTATCGAGAGGAAAAATATACGGAACTTAGCCAGTATACAAGCCCCCCTCCTGCTAAAGATATGACAACGGACAGGGCAAACGGTTGATTCAATACAAAATAGCTAATCATCCACACCGGCAAAACCATTGGAAATGCAATCAATATCGGAACAAAATCAGCAAGAAATCGATTCATAATCATTACACTCCTGACTTACACTCTTTTCTTTATATACGGATTATCCTTGGGATTGGTTTCAAGATGGATAAAAGAATTTCTCCTATCCTAAACGATATAGGAACCGGATGGTTTCTGCAAATTTATTGAAATTTTTTCTGTAAATTACCTCTTCTTCCCACTCATATGGGCTAACGCCTAGTCACTTCACCGGAACTTACATAAGTTATAACGTATCCATCCCGATTTTAAAAAGGAGAGTTGACTATGAATTCATACGGATTTTATCCTTTTCCACAACAAAATGGAAATCATCAGTACTATCAATCTAATTTTAACCCATATTTCCAACAGCCTGAACGATTTGATTATATGCCACAGCAAGATTGGAACCTTCAGCAGGTACAAGAGAATCCATATAGCCAGGTGCCCGACCCAATCGATGTTGAAAGGCAGCCTCAACAACTTGAAAGAAGAGTCCGGGAACTTGAGCGTCAAAACGAACGTCAAACGAGGGAACTCAATCGGCAGAACCAAGAAATCACGCGGATAAATCGTGAAGTGAACCGCATTAACCAGGAAATCTCCAGGCTAAGTCAAGCGGACCAGCGACATACAAATAGGTTAAACAGGCTGAATCAAAGACTTCGGGCTGTGGAAAGAAACCTAAACATCCCCTTCACCGCAACAGACGATGGTTTTTAATAATGAAATAGCAGGAGCTCATTATGGGCTCCCGCTTTTTTTATTTTCCCGATGCATTTTTTGAAGGCACTGATAGTCAGTACATGAGATTTAATCAAACGATTGATTAAATCTTTAAAGGTCCACTAAACCCTTGTCCGCGTTACTTAAACTGATTAATCCATTTTAAAGGAACAGCTTTTCGGTTACTGAGCTTTACGATTTCACTACTATCATGTGTATTTTTCGCTACCTTGAATGTGACCCCTGCCATCCTTTTTAAAAAAGTAGTTACCAATTTCTGATGCGTCCAATAAAAAGAAAATAGGAGTTTCCAAATTTCCGCTGCTGTTTTCCATTTTCAGTAGTACTATTAAATAAAAAGCAACACATCCCCGTCTACAATTTATCAACCGAATCTTCATCTTCTAAATCATAATAACCATCATAGCTATCGAACTGATATACATCTTCTGGTACAAGTCCGTATCTAATGCCCAGTTCCATCAAATTCATTCCCACTTCTTCCTGAATACGATACATTTCACCTTCTGGAATGTTCACTAAGTTTAGGCCCGCACCGGAATCAAGTTTCAAATCCGGCATTTCCAGTATGTCTTTTAGTTTCGTTTTGGAGTCCAGCTTGAACGTGACCGTATCAGAGTCCAATTCATCTGCTAAACCAAGCTTTAATTCGAATTTCGCGTTGGAATAGTCTTTCTTTAAGTTAAGTTCACTCGTTTGTTTAATGGTTCCTTTAAAACCCGATGGCCTATCAGTAAATTCGCCAACAACGAAGTTAAGATTGAAATCTCTTCTGATTTTTTTCTTACCATCCTTTTCTCCGTCAATATCACTCTTCATCGAAAAATTAATTTCCTCAGACTCCCCATACTCTTCAATCTTAAAGGAGGCATTAAGATTCTCTTTCCGAGTAGCCTCTTTTATGACCACATCATTTGTAACCTGGAACAAAATCTTTGATTCCTCTTCATCTTCAGGAGAGAGTGCCACGCTAAATTCTTCGAATAATTGATCATCGCCATATGAAACGTTTTTGCTCCTCAATTCCATGTTGAGTTGATTCTTGCTGCCTCCAAAAGCCGTTGTTATTTTACGATCGATTATTTGCTCATCCTTATCAATTAGCAATGTAGAAGAAAATCCTTTAGAAAAATGGATACCCTTCATTTCTTTCTTTGCATCTTTTAGGCCGTCCACCAATTGCCGTTTCAATCCGTTTGCATCAGAAATTCCTATTTCTTTTGTCACTGTACCGGTTTTTGACACTTTTTGTGCCCTGGTGACTATCATGCTTTGAAGCTTTTCATCTTTAATCAAATGATCCATGAAATCATTTACTAGGTTTTTAGTTTCCGAAGAAGAAAGTATAAGCGTCACTTCCCTGACCTTGATCGTTTCGCCTTCATGTATATACTCCACGCCCTTTTTCATCGTAAAGTTTTTATCTTCTAAATTTCCCAACAGGAATGCCCCATATCGTTTTTGGATGTATTCCTGTTCTTTCTCCGTTATATTCAAGTCTTGCCATTCAAGATCGGATGCATCCAAGGTTTCAGGGCCAGTATATGATGGATCGATCATTTGCATGAACTCACCATATTCATCAAAATTTACATAAAAGAATTTTTCATATAAAAATGGGACTTTCAAACCTAGTCGATCTTTGGTTTGGAGCATTTCTACATCCATTGCCTTTTCCTTCTCGACATTCAGGGCCAAATTATAATAACTTTGATTGCTTATTGGATCCCGTTCAGTTTTAGCAGTAATTGTTGCCTTGTTCAATAATTCTTGAAACATTTCTAAGCTTGGATCATTCGATATTGAATCCATATCGATATTGCCGCTTAGAGTCATCTCCGAACTTGAAGGTTTCTTCATCATTTTCTCTTGAAATTCCATCTTATCGCCATACTTCTCAACCCATCCTTCTTTGGATTTCTGGTATGTTTTATATTCGGAAAGAAGATAGAGCTCTTTCGGGGATTTATGAAGAATAATGGCAGCGGCCGCACTGGAAATCATGATAAAGGCCAATATTGCAGTAATGGTTAATGTTCTTTTCTTATGCCTTTTGGTAGAAGTCTCCTCTGCTTGTTCTTGTCTCATCTCGGAGGCTGCTTCCTTTTCCGTTATTTGTTCTTCACCAACAATGGGGGTGTCACATGATGGGCAAGTTCGAGAGTCCTCGTTCACAGGATTGCCGCATGATTTACAATGTCTCATTTTTTATGCCTCTCTCCTTTTGTTCCTCCTTACACCTATAAGCCTATATATTTAGTTTTTTCTCACCTCAATTCCATTCATCGTTATCTATATAGATAGCACCATGCGTAAGTTTCCTTTCGTCACATGTATAAATATGTGAATAATTCATGAGATAGTATCACAAATATCCCTTAAATCATTTAAAAGAAGATATTCCATAATAAAAAAACAAAAAAGAACGGGAGTCATTCTTGCACTCCCGTTCTTTCTTGTTTATAACATTATCTGTTTCAACTTTTCATTTCTTGATTCCTGGTCCTTCTGGGTAGCCAAGTCATACTTCTTCAATAGATGAAAGAGTTCATTCAATGTTTCCTGCGAATTCCCTTTTTCAAGATAACGATTCAATGTTTGACTCAATTCAGTTGGTAAAAATGGCTTTTGACTCTCAAATTTCAGCCTGACATCATGCTGCGAATGATTAAGATTGCATGTACCCATATAAAATTCACCTCTCACTTGATTCTACCATGAGTATTATGGACATTACCTTGTCAAATCTTCTTCCTGCTTATAGTAATCCTCTACCTTGATGAACTCCGGCGAGGTATGTGTGGCCATGATGCCATGATAACTGATATCCAACCCGAGTTCTTCTTCTTCTTCAGTGGATCTTATAGGCAGCCAAACATTTATAACTTTAAAAACAAGCCATGTCAATGAAAAGCCCCAGATGCATAACACCACTAATCCTAATGTTTGAACTCCAAGCAAATGCCATCCCCCACCTACAAACAATCCGTTTTCAGTGGAGAAAAGCCCTACCGCTATCGTACCCCACATTCCTGATGCCGCATGAACAGGAAAGGCGCCAACCGGATCATCGATTTTTCTTGCTTCCAACCAATTTGTCGCAGCTAACATGAGCATTCCAGAAACTGCTCCAATCAGTAACGCCGCCAGATCACTAACGAATGCACAGCCTGCTGTAATCCCGACAAGGCCTGCAAGTGAGCCATTGATGACGGAAGGTGCATCCGAACGACCATACCTAAATAGTGTATAAAGCAATGTCGCGGCCCCCCCTGATGCAGCTGAGAGCATCGTGACAATGGCAATATGGCCAATGCGCCCATCTGTAGCTTGTAAGGTGCTTCCTGCATTAAACCCAAACCAGCCAAACCATAAAAGGAATGCCCCAACAGATGCCAATGGGAGATTACTCGGCAAGGAAATGGAACTAGTACCCCGTGAAGTGAATTTACCCGCTCTCGGCCCGATTACAATGGCAGCAGCAAGTGCAGAAAAACCGCCTAGCGCATGAATGACCGCCGACCCTGCGAAGTCTTGCATGCCCAACCCACTTAACCAGCCACCTCCCCATACCCAGTGACCAGCAATCGGATAGATGAACGCCGTCATCATTACGACAATAATAAGGTACGCCCGAAAATTAATCCTTTCCGCAACTGCTCCCGAAACGATGGAAATAACGGCGATGACGAATGCGCCTTGAAATAACCAAAATGCATCCATGGAAATCGTAAGGTCGATGTGCGACAAATCACCTTTCAGCAGAAAGCCGCTTGCTCCGATGGTTCCAAATACATCCGTTCCATACATTAAGCCAAAACCAACGATGAAATAGCAAAGTGTTCCTATCGTAATATCGGCAAAAACCTTCATAATAATGTTCACATTATTCTTCGTGCGGACGAACCCTGCCTCCAATAAGGCAAACCCGCCCTCCATTAATAGAATCATGGCTGCTGTCAGAACCACCCAAACCGTATCCAAGCCAGCGTTTAACGTTTCTAAAGTCATCTTGGTGTTCCCTCCGCTTTCTGCCAGGCCATTATTTCTTTAATGATGTCTGATGGCAAATTCATTTCCCTTTTTTCCGGTTCAGCTTCAAGTAAACCGATCACCTCATTTAAAAAAGCGACCTTCTGTTTTATTTTCTCGATTTGTTTATATCTATCTTTAACATTCACCAAATGCTCAACTGCCTGGTGATGACTTGGGGCACGCCCTGTAAAAAAACGTTTAAACGGTGATAGGGATTGATACCAAGCTTCCTCAGCTCTTCGTTTTTGCTCATATTTATGAATTTTACCTTTGATCGATTCAATTTCCGACTCTTGTTTGCTTTTATGGAAGAGCAGTCCTTTTATCACTTCTTCAGATGAAATTTCAAAAACAACTCTACTATATAAATCATCCCTAATATAAATGTCATATCACCTCACGTAATCGCGTTATGTTTCCTACAATTATATTTATAATTCTGAATTCAGTCAATAATTAAACAATAAAAACGATTTGTACTACGAATAAATCCCATTTTAAGAATGCTTCTGCCTGTTCCCTTTCCATTAATCAAACGTTTGATTAATGGATTGAGTTAGTTACTTTATTCAATTCCTAGAGAAATTTGGAAGGTATAGATAATTATTTTTTCCTTACTCTAATAAAGCAGTTACAAACTAAGGAGGTTCATACATGACAGTAATAAACGATGTCAAAACAACTATTGCAGGGCTAAAAAGCGCTCAAGCGAGCTTTGAAACCTTCGCGCTTTCCACAGATAATGAGCAAGCCAAACAACTATACCAACAAGCTGCCCAACAAACACAAACGATTGTGGATAGCATCACTCCTCGCATAGAAGAGATTCAAAACGAGGAACCTCAATATAAACAATAATCATTCATATAAAAAAGGTTGGTTAAAGCAACCAGCCTTTTTTATATCTTTCAATCCATAAGGAGAATAAAATTTTTTACTTTTATGTTAGACAGGATTTTCGAGAGTCAGACGGCTATTATAAGGGACTTATTTTGAATATACCATAGGGTTACATACCAGCAATCCAATTGACCGAACAGAGGGCGCTCAAGCCTAAAGCTTATGGAAAAGGACGAAGTCGCGGATGTAAAAGCTATGAATTGCATACGCTTAAAAATCATCGTAAACCGGTCGTTTTTAGAATTTGATTGACAGGAACTTTGGAAAGACCTTAATAAAAGGTTAATGCCTTATTGAATGGATGGAAGAAGTGATGCGAGGATGTTAAATGATAAAAAGAAAAAGTTGACTCCTATCCAACAGGAACATCAGCAAGTTCAAACTCAATTGGAAATTAAAAGGTCAGTAATGACCGGCGGTATAATTTATATGATCGGACAAGTCATTCCGAATTTTCATTTCCTATACCATGACTTCATGGACCAGACAGCTGGAAACCCCATGGCTGGAATATTAATATTCATTGCTATGATCCTCACCGGATTTGGGGTGTATGACCGAATTGGCCGCTTCGTTCCGATTACAGGTTTCGGTAATGCCGCTATATCCGCAGCAGCCATAGAATACCGGGCAGAAGGTTACGTTTTAGGAAATGGCTGCAATATATTCAAATTGGCTGAATCATTTATGTTATTCCTTGGTTTTATCACAGCACTGGTAATGAAAATACTCATACAATGGGGGGGTTTATAATGCTTACGGGGCATCGTACATGGGTGTTTGATCAAAAGCCTGTCATCGTCTCCACAGGAACTGTTGGCGGTCCATTTGAAGCAGACGGTTTGCTTGCGGATGATTTCGATCTTCTCCATTCCGATTTATGGATAAATCAAGATACTTATGAAAAGGCACATAAAGTCTTATTGGAAGAAGCGAGTACAAAAGCAATCGAAAAGGCGGGTCTTCAAAAGGAACAGATTCAATTTTTCCTTGGAGGCGACCTTATCAACCAAATAACCCCTACGAGTTTTGCCTGCCGAACACTAGGAACACCTTATCTCGGCTTATTTGGTGCCTGCTCCACCTCCATGGAGGGACTGGCTCTTGGTGCATACCTTGTCAATACAAAAGGGGCAGAGTACTTATTGACAGGAGCATCAAGTCATAACGCCGCAGTAGAAAAGCAATTTCGCTATCCAACTGAATACGGAGGGCAAAAACCTCCAACAGCCCAATGGACCGTTACGGGGGCCGGCGTAGCTTTATTAAGCAGTGCCGGGGAAGGCCCAAGGGTCACATCAGCTACGATAGGCCGTGTCATTGACATGGGATTGACTGATCCTTTCAATATGGGAGGTGCAATGGCCCCGGCCGCTGTGGATACGATTGAAGCCCATTTAAGAGAACGGAACCTTGACTCATCCTATTATGATTTAATAGTGACTGGGGATTTAGGAAAAATTGGACATGAAGTTTCATTGGAATTATTTAAAAAACATAATACACCGATTAAAGAAGAGCAATATAAAGATTGCGGTTTAATGATATACAGGGAAGGTCAACCGGTCCTGTCCGGTGCAAGTGGCCCTGGGTGTTCCGCAACCGTTGTTTATGGTCATTTATTAAATCGCATGAAAAAGGGAGAGATTAAACGATTGCTCGTCGTGGCTACCGGTGCTTTGTTATCTCCCCTATCCTTTCAACAAAGTGAGACGATTCCATGCATTGCCCATGCCGTATCGATCGAATATGGCGGTGAACCACAAACATGATTCAAACATACGCCTGCTCATAAAGAATGAACATTCGTGGTTGCTGAGATTGTTTCCGTAGCCTTCGCGGATACGGAAAAGCATGCTGGGATTTTTAAAGTAACCAGTGCCGGAATAAACAGCCACGGGGTGTTCGAACGATTATTTTTAGACCTAAGGATAAGGAGGATGCTATATGACGATAGCTTCTAATGTAAAACAATGTGTCTCTAGCCTGAAAGGAGTTGAAGCAGGCTTATCCAGCTTAGCACTCCGGACTCAAGATGAGGAATCTAAACGCATCTTACATGAAACGATGCTGGTGGTGAATGAAGTTATGAAGGATGTACTGAAGCGCGTGGGCGAGTTAGAACGGGAAGAACCACAATATAAAGGTTTTTAAAAACAATGATCAAGCAGGAGGTGTTTAGTAATGCCGGATTGGATAGAAATTCTTTTGCGTTCATTATTCTTTTTAATTGTTCTTTTTTTGATCACAAAAGTGTTAGGAAAAAAACAATTGTCCCAGCTCTCCTTTTTTGAATATGTAACGGGCATAACCATTGGTAATGTTGGGGCAGAATTAGCTACGAAAGTGGAGGGCAATATTATACATGGTGTACTGTCCATTCTAGTTTTTGCCATAGCACCCTTCATTGCAGGATTAATATCCCTAAAAAGTAAAACTTTCCGTGATCTTGTGGAAGGAAAAGCATCGGTTTTCATCAAAGATGGGAAAGTCATGGAAGATAATTTAAAAAAAGAGAAATATACCATTGATGAATTGTTGGGATTGCTCCGAAAAAAGGATGTCTTCGATATCTCTGAAGTTGAGTTTGCCTTATTGGAAGCCAACGGGGATTTTTCCGTAATGTTAAAGAAGCAAAATCAACCTATAACACCTAAGGACCTTAACCTGCCAGTGGCTGCAGTAAAGGAGCCACAAACAATCATTATGGACGGCAGTATACTCGATGAACCACTTTCCACGATTGGACTAAACCGAAATTGGCTTCAAACTGAACTGGATAAGTTGGGGGTAATCCTCGAGAATGTTTTTCTTGCTCAAGCTAATTCTAACGGAGAATTAACTGTGGACCTTTTTGATGATAAACTTAAAGTTCCTTCTCCTCAAGAAAAACCTCTTATGCTCGCGACCTTGAAAAAATGCCAGGCGGATTTAGAGCTGTTTGCACTTGGAACGGAATCAAAGGAAGCTAAAGAGATGTTTAGCAAAAATAGCGAAAAGCTGCAAAAGGCAATAGATGGCGTAGCCCATATCTTAAGGAACTGATCACTATATTCAATCCCTCACTTTCATAAGTGAAGTGATCAGTCCAATGATGATAATCGTCACACATGAAAAAAGAAAAATTTCGATACCTAAAGTGAATGCTGCAGCTGAAATGATTAGTGTATCTATGACGATAATCGCAAATGCAATATCCATGGAGGTAGATTTTGCGATGATTTTGGCTAACATATCCGTTCCCCCGCTGCTTGTCTCATATCGAAGCATGAGTCCTATGCCCATCCCTATGATGGCACCGCCAATCAAAGAGCTTGTTAGTATCGAAATGGAAAAGACCTTTTTCAGTGGATTTAGCCAATCCATAAAAAGGGATGTCAAAAGCAATCCGTGAACGCTGCTATAGAAAAAAGGGCGTTCATAGTACCAAGCATATAAAAATATAGGAATACTAAGGATCAACATGGATAGCCCCGTTTGATAATCAAAGAAATAATGAAGGATGAGTGCAATCCCAATAACGCCGCCATCTATTAAATGATGAGGAACTAAAAAACCATTGATTCCAACACCTACCAAAAAGCTACCAACAATTACAGCCACCGCTTTTTGAAAATTAATAAAATCACCTTGCCTCCCAATCATATATTCCTTAATATATGTCCAAGTCAGAGCGTCAAGAATATACATAATAAAAAAAAATCCCCCTCCCTTTACTTCAATTTAACTACGTGAAAAAGGCCCTGGTCATTTAGACCGAGACCCACAGTTTGTAGACAATGGGTTCGGAAAACATATCTTTCATCACATGATGTTCCCGAACCATCTGCCCCAAAGAAACACCTCTCCTCAGGTATGGTTTCTATCTAAATGTTATAACAAAGTTTATTGGAGAGAAACAGTGCCAGACTCCTGCGGGAAAAGTGCGTCTAAGGAGGCGCGCAGTAGGGGCAAGAGAGCTGACGGCCAGCGACAAGTGTCTGGAGCGGAAATCAACGTCCAAATTGTACAAGCCATAAAAAAACTGTAGACAGACTCGATTTTCATCGAGTTCGCCTACAGTCTGAGGGCCCGGTCATTTAGACCGGGCCCCATTCCTTCATTTCAACTCTAATAACACTACATTTTCAACATGTGTCGTCATTGGGAACATATCGACAGGCTGAATATCAACTGCTTTATATCCGCCTTCTTCCAAGATATGAAGATCACGCGCCAGAGTGCCTGGGTTGCATGATACGTATACGACTTTGTTTGGCTTCATATCGATGATCGTATTCAGAAGGGACTCTTCACAACCTTTGCGTGGAGGATCCACAACGATGACATCCGCAGTGTTGCCCTTTTGATACCATTCAGCAATAACGTTACCTGCATCGCCAACCATGAATTCTGCATTTGAGATATCATTCAATTCAGCGTTGCGGCGTGCGTCTTCTATCGCTTCTTCGACCACTTCGACACCGATTACTTTTTTCGCTTTTTTAGCTAAAAATAAAGAGATGGTTCCAATGCCGCAATAGGCATCAATCACCGTTTCTTCACCAGTCAGCCCTGCATAGTCAAGTGCTTTATCATAAAGGACTTTCGTTTGGTCTGGATTGATTTGGTAGAAGGATTTTGCTGATATCGCAAATTTCACATCACCGATCATATCATGGATCACTTCGTCGCCCCATAGTACAGTCATTTTATCGCCTAAGATAACATTCGTTTTCTTAGAATTCACGTTTTGAACGATGGATTTCACTTGTGGAAGACGTTCAACGATTTCCTTCACGATTGTTTCGATGAAAGGGATACTTTTCGTTCTTGTAACGAGAACGATCATTAATTCACCTGTTTGCTTGCCATAACGGGCCATGATGTGCCGCAATACACCTTTATGTGCCTCTTCATTGTAAGCAGGGATGCCAAGTTTACTGAAAATCTCTTTAACGACTTGAACGGATTCATTGATCACTTCATTTTGGATAATGCTTTCTTTTGTTTCAACAATTTCATGTGTCCGCGGTTTGAAGAACCCTGCTATTAGCTTGCCATCCTTTTCACCAACAGGCACTTGCGCTTTATTACGATAATGGGTTGGATTCTCCATCCCAAGGATCGGGTGAACCTTCACATCCTCCAGTTTCCCGATGCGTGTCATCACTTCACGTACTTGCTTTTCCTTGAATTCCAACTGTCCTTCATAGCTCATGTGCTGCAGCTGACAACCACCGTATTTATGGTAATCTTCAGTCGTGACCTCAACCCGGTATGGACTGTTTTCGATAATCTCCATCAAACGTCCGAAGCCATAACCCTTATTAGCCTTCATCACTTTAATTTTTGCTTTTTCACCAGGAAGGGCGCTCTGAACAAAGATTGGGTAGCCATCTACTTTAGCGACGCCAGCCCCTTCATGTGTTAAATCTTCAAATAAAACCTCTATAATATCATTTTTAGCAACTGGTGCTGTTTTTTTCATATCATCTTCTCTTTTCTTTTTTATGCTAGCCTGTATTTTACCACAATAGAGGCCTTGCCACAAAACCACTCACCAATTTACCCTGGATTTCATAAAATATAGTGGAAGGAATTACGGATTTTTCATAGTTCCATGAATAAAAGTTCAATAAAAAAAGAAAAATAAGGAAAAATAGATGAGGTGAGAAAATGGGTTTATTTAACTCTATATCAGCATGGAATGCTACAAGGTTAGAAAAACATCGTGCAAGTATGGAGCAAAAAGGACTCTGTCCGGATTGTTACGGACGCGGATACAGCTCTTTCGTACCTACGGAATATCATTTTTCCGATATACACGATTGTCCCGGCTGTAATGGCTCCGGAGCTTACGCTGATTGGGCAGCCATGAATGGGCAGCAAATGTAATTGCATTCAGTGCCAAATTTCAAATAACTAAAAAGGACCCCCTGTTAAACAGGAGGTTCTTCTATTTCCTTAACCATATAGCGAAATTCATGGCCACTAATCGTAATGGTTTTCATTTCGATATATCCTAATCTGCTATAGAGACGATTCGCCCCTTCATTTTCATTTTCAACGACTAAAGAAACCCTTGGATACCCCTTATTTTTAGCGTATCCCTCAATATATTGAATCAGTGCACTACCAATTCCTTTTCCTTGAAAATTCGGGTCAACGGATACTGTATCCAAATAAAAGTCTTTCATTTCCGCTTCCTTATCGAGTGTAAGGCTCGGATCTTTCATTTTCATCCTTAATTGTTTCACTATCGGTTCATCCAAGCTTTCGGCATCCTTGCCATGGTAAGCAATGATCAATCCAGATACTTGTCCATCATGTTCACTTACAAAGGTATTTTCATAGCTGATCCGATTTCCACTTTTCCTGAACAAATCGGCAAGAACGGAAAGTACTCTTTCTTCTTCCGTTTCACCTGTCAAAACCTCTGCAATTTCCTTAATCGCTAACCGGGTCAATATGGCTGACTTTTCCGCATCTTCCGGTGTCGCTTTCCTGATATACATGTTTGCAATTCTCCTTGCTTCATTAAACTGAAAAGGCCACCATAATCAGTGGCCTTTTCACCCTATTTATTTGCCGGATCGTCCGGCAGTATTCCTTGCGGGATGAATACATCAAAATGGCGGTACTGATTTACGAATTCAGCTGGTGCCATCCCGCCAAACTCCCCATCCAAGTTAAGCATCATGTCGTTTTTGGCCTGGACTTTAATTCGATTGGCTTTTTCATAAATGACGTTTTTATCATGGATATGTTCACCGCGCATTGCCAATGTTGCAACACGGACAATATCAGCGAGGTTGGCCTTTTTCAAAATAAGCAACGTGAACATACCATCATTCAGAGAGGCGTCAGGAGCCAGTTTCTCGAAGCCGCCGACCGAATTCGTGTTAGCCACCAAGAAAAGCATGATCTCTCCTTCAAAAAGCTTTCCATCATATTCAATAGAAACTTCCGTCGGTTTAATTGAAGGAAGCATTTCAATTCCTTTAATATAATACGCTAGCTGACCAAGCATGGTTTTCAGCTTGATCGGCACGTCGTAGGTCAATTCAGTCAATCTGCCCCCGCCTGCAATATTGATGAAATACTTATCGTTCATTTTCCCAATATCGATCGGCATCGTATGCCCGCTGGCAATAATTTCGGCTGCCCCTTCGATTGACTTCGGTAAATGCAGCGCCCGCGCGAAATCATTGGTCGTTCCCGTCGGAATGATTCCTAGTTTCGGACGTTTCTCTGCAGTGGCCAGTCCATTAACAACCTCATAAATCGTACCGTCGCCCCCTGCTGCAATAACTATATCATAGCCGCGTTCAATCGCTATCTTAGCCGCTTTCGTCGCATCCCCAGCACCGGTCGTTGCATGTGCAGAAGCTTCATAACCAGCTTCTTCAAGTTTCGCTAGAACACCTGGCAGGCTCTTCTTAATGGCTTCCCGGCCCGAAGTCGGGTTGTAAATCAACCTTGCTCTTTTCATTTCCCATCATCCTTATACATATTGATTCCATAATTTACATCTTAATCCTTCGTTACATGAAAAGCAATATTCGAAAAAAGAGGACCGTATTTCGGTCCATATCTTTTGCATTTTACTAGAAATCTTATCAGGGAAAATTATAATGCTTTTTACAATTTTATTCTAGTAAATGATTTCAATCATGGATATTGAACATTCACGTTAAATGTATCGGTAACCGTTAAAGTATGTTTCCCTTTTCCAATATTGAATATCCCATTCTTTTTAACAGCGCCTTCTTCACTTGTTTCTTCTTTCACTTCAGTCATCTTCCAGCCATTCTCAGGTCCTTCAAGTTCCTCGACCCCTCTAGCATCTATCTTGACATCACTTTTATCCTGAAGGAATACACTTAGATTTCCGCTGTCCTTCACACTCCAGTCATTCAAGAGCTTTCTAGGCTTCAAGACAAGATCGGTACTTTGCCCGTCTATCTCCACGGCCAACTCAGCAGGGATTATAAGAGTTGCCTTAAGATTCATTGTACCACTGTTCAAAAGCCCATTTTGAATCGGCAAATCCTTGAAGCTTATATAAAGCGTATCACCATTTCTTTCAACGAGTAAATAATCTTCCGCCTTATTCAACAACGAATCATCCTCTTTCCTTACCCGCTCACCATATGTTCCAAAAATGGAAACTTCCTCGCCCTTACCACTCTCAATTGTCAATGGGTATGGGCCAGGGTCCAGGACAACTCTCTGTATGCCTTTCCCTGCCTTTTGATTGAAACCAGGCAAATTAACCGTTTTCTCTTCACTATTCACGGCAGCCTTAACTTGATCCATCAATCCGCTTGATGTTAGCAGAATTAAAACTATCCCAGTCGTTCCAAGCAATCCCACGAAAAGAATGCTAAGAATATCATACTTTACAAAAGAACTTTCTTTTCTGGAAAAATATATATAGAAGAGAATCTCTGCACCCAAGATAATGAACAGCAATGGCCACCATGATAGCAGAATCGTCGTCAAATTTATATCCGCAATTTGCGAAACCAGTAAAACCAAACCCAAACCAACCAGGGAGATTCCCATTGAAATCGTTCCGACTCTCCATGTTCTCATTTTGTCTCCTCCTTGACTCTTCCTTTTTTACTTCCCGACAGCAATTTGATTCCCCCGCCTATAAGAAGGATGCATACCAGGCCTTTTTGAAAATAATCTCTAAACCAATATTCTAAGTTTCTTCCAATCCATTCATCTAAATGAGGAGCTATGGCCGGGACGATTATATTACTAGCCAGGAAATAGATTCCAAGACCCACCAATCCCAATCCTATCCATTTTTGGTGATCGACCATCCCCGAAATGATGGGGATATCTTCAACTGGACCTTCCTCCATTTTCGAGGCTTTTTGCAATCCATCAAAAAAACTATAAAACCAGATAATTGGAATAAGGAAAAAGAAGAAACCTAAACGGAGTAAATCCAGTATGTAAATGGCGAATAAAAAGCCGGCCATCAATTGAATCCCACGTTTTTGCAGCCCCAAATATAAGTGACCTGCACCAGGAAAAATAGCAAATAAAGTCGCGACCGATTTACTCTTCTTCCCGGATTCCCGCCTCTCCTCGAAATCTTCCAAAACGGTCCGATCGATAAGCTCCTCACCTCTTTGCTTTTTATTGAGCTGCTGAACAGAATCAAAAAAGCTGTAAATCCAAATAACAGGCAATAGTGCCATGAATATTAACAGACCTTCCATCTGTGTCATCACACTGATGAAGATCACCATAATGCCAAGGCCTAAAAAGCCGATGAGAAAAATGAGTCCCCGATTCATGAGGCCCAGCTGAAAGTGCCCTAACCCTGGAACGAATGAAAGGATGATTACATAAAATCTTTCCGCCTCCGGCTGCTGATCTGCCATTCCCTCCACATCCTCTTCACTTTTAGGCTTCCTCAGTGAGGTGACCACCAAATCAAATATACTGATGAAATAAAACACCATTCCAATAATGGAAAAAGCCAGAAACGCATCAGATTGACTGATCAACGAAAGAAAAAGACCTCCAAGCCCCAATCCAGCTGTGGCAAGAAAATAAAATAACCCTTTATATTTCCTTCCTAGGTAAAAATGTCCGAAACCTGGCAAAAATGATAATAAAAAGGCTAATACCGGACTTTTATTCATTTCTAAACCCCTCCTTATTTTTCTTTTCAATAGAGTCCATCCAATTAAATGTTTTATCAATAAGTCCATCGGTTAAGGACTGCGTTTCCTTTTCGCTGCTTGATTCGACAGAATCCACGTATTCTGTCAATGTTTGAAATACTCCGCCTGCCATTAATAAAATCGTAAACCCTGCCGCGATCAAGTAATGTCGTGTGATCGTCCGAAGTGATTTCTCTTTTCTGTGTTGCTTGGCCTTGGCCTCTTCAACAGAGTCGACTTTCAATCGGCTAATCGATTCCATGACAGGACCTGCAATATCAAACCCTTCAATGTCCAGACTGTTTTCTTCTTTTTCCATCGCTTCCATATAGGAGGACAAACACTTGTCACAGGAGTATAGATGATTTTCATATTCAAATTTTAGAGCCTCTGGTATTTCATCTGCCAAATATGCATCCCATTCTGCTTCAGGAACATGATTCATGAAAAATCCTCCTCTTCCCAATGTTTTCTCATCCAATTTCTTGCCCGATATAGCTTTACCTCCACAGATTTCACTTGAATCTGCTGTTCCTCTGCAATTTGCTTGAATGTCTTTTCCTTTATGTAATAGCCATATACAACGTCCCGGTATCCCTCTGGAAGGTCATTCAGCTTCCGTAATACTTGCTTTCGCCTTTCATTCCGAAAAAATACTGCCTCGACATCATCAGTTAAACCCAAATTAGCTTCCGATGAATGTTCGTCCTGCAATTCTTCCTTTTGGCGTTCCCTCTTTCTCTTTAAATCGATTGCATGATTGACCGCAATTCGGGTAATCCAAGTTTTGAAACCTTGGTTCTTATATTGAGGAAGAGAAGTATAGATTTTGATAAAGACTTCCTGGGTAACATCTTCAGCATCCTTTTGATTCCGCAAGACGGAATAGACGGTTCTATAAATCGTCTGTTTATAAGTTTCAATCAACATTCGGAATGCATGATCATTCCCAGCCCTTACCTTCTCAACTAACTCATCCGTCACTTCTCTTCCTCCTTTCCTGTTATGTTAAACTTTCATGTAATAGACGACACAAAAAGGAGTTACCCCTACAGATAACTCAAAAAAAATCAAAAATTATTTTCTCCTTTGTCACAGTAAACACTTTTCTTAATCAAGAGAAAACCGTACCACTTTAAAAGTGATACGGTCAATATTAACGTTTATTGATTTCTTCCACCAAAATTTTATTAACAAGCTGTGGATTGGCTTGTCCTTTTGTCGCTTTCATGATCTGTCCGACAAGGAAGCCAATTGCCTTTTGTTTACCGGCTTTAAAATCTTCAATCGATTGCGGGTTATTATTCAATGCTTCTTCAACGGCTGTAAGCAATGCGCCTTCATCGGAAATTTGGACTAGTCCCTTCTCCTTGACGATCGTTTCAGCATCCCCGCCGTTTTCAATCAATTCTTTGAAAACTTTTTTAGCGATTTTAGAAGAAATCGTGCCATCTTCAATCAGCTTGATCATTCCAGCCAACGATTCAGCAGTCAATTTGACATCATGCAGCTCTTTACCTTCTGCATTCAAGAAAGCGGAAACCTCACCCATGATCCAGTTAGATGCTAGTTTTGCATCAGCTCCTGAAGCGACTGTCGCTTCAAAGAAATCAGCACTTTCTTTCGTTACCGTTAAAACGGCTGCATCATATTCAGGTAAGCCAAATTCTTCGACATAGCGTTTTTTCCGGGCATCCGGAAGTTCCGGAATCTCGGCAGCAATACGCGCTTTCCATTCTTCATCGATATGGATTGTCAATAAGTCCGGTTCCGGGAAGTAACGGTAATCATCGGAACCTTCCTTAATTCGCATTAGTACCGTTCTGCCTGTAGCTTCGTCGAACCGGCGGGTTTCCTGTTCGATTATGCCGCCTTCATTCAAAATTTCCGCTTGTCGGATTTCTTCATGCTCCAACCCTTTGCGAACGAAGTTGAATGAGTTCAAGTTTTTCAATTCGGTTTTCGTACCGAATTCTTTTTGGCCGACAGGTTTCAAGGAAATGTTAGCATCACAGCGAAGTGAGCCTTCTTCCATTTTACAATCGGAAACGCCGGTGTATTGAATGATGGATTTCAACTTTTCCAGATAAGCATAAGCTTCTTCCGGGGAAGTGATATCCGGTTCGGATACGATTTCAACAAGAGGCGTACCTTGGCGGTTATAATCACACAGTGAATAGTTCCCTTTATGTGTCAGCTTTCCAGCATCCTCTTCCATATGAATGCGGGTAATGCCAATTTTCTTTTTCTTGCCGCCCACTTCGATTTCAATCCAACCATGCTCACCGATCGGTTGATCGAACTGTGAAATTTGGTATGCTTTAGGATTGTCCGGGTAAAAATAGTTTTTCCGGTCGAATTTCGTAATTTCCGCCACTTCGCAATTCAGGGCAATTGCAGCCTTCATTGCAAAATCAACAGCCTTTTTATTGACGACAGGCAATACTCCTGGGTAGCCTAGGTCAATTACAGTCGTGTTACTATTTGGAGCGGCACCAAAATGATTTGGGCTCGCTGAGAAAATTTTAGAATCCGTTTTTAATTCTACGTGTACTTCTAGACCAATCACCGTTTCAAAGTCCATTTTTTTCACCCCTTACAGCTTAGGAAATTGTTTATGAAAATCTGTTGCTTGCTCAAATGCGTGAGCCGCGCGATAAATCGTGCTTTCATCAAAATGCTTCCCAATCATTTGCAGTCCAAGCGGAAGCCCATTCGCTGCGAATCCACATGGCACGGATATACCTGGTACACCAGCAAGATTGACTGGAATCGTCAAGATATCATTCGCATACATCGTTAATGGATCGTCGACTTTTTCACCAATTTTAAATGCAGGCGTAGGTGTAGTCGGCCCAACGATGACATCGTATTTTTCAAAGACATCTTCAAAGTCTTTTTTGATTAATGTACGTACTTTTTGAGCCTTTTTATAATAAGCATCATAATAACCGGAACTTAAGGAGAACGTTCCAAGCATGATACGGCGTTTCACTTCGTCACCGAATCCTTCTGCACGGGTTTGCTTATACATTTCGATAAGAGTCTCTGCATTATCTGTACGATGTCCGTAACGCACTCCGTCAAAACGTGAAAGGTTAGCCGAAGCTTCCGATGAAGATAGCAGGTAATAGGCAGCTAAAGCATATTTGGAATGCGGCAAGGATACCTCTTCCCATTCAGCTCCAAGCCCCTCTAATACTTTTAACGCTTCAAGTACGGAATTACGTGCTTCTTCCCCAACGCCTTCACCAAGATATTCTTTAGGTACAGCTATTTTCAATCCTCTAACATCGCCTGTTAACGAATTCACAAAACTCGGCACGTCAACATTAGCAGAGGTCGAATCCATTGGATCTACACCTGAAATCGCTTCAAGCAAATAAGCGTTATCTTCAACCGTTCTTGTAACTGGCCCAATTTGGTCCAATGAAGACGCAAATGCTACTAGTCCGAATCGGGAAACCCGTCCATATGTAGGTTTTAAGCCGACAACTCCACAATAGGCCGCTGGTTGGCGGATCGATCCACCCGTATCGGAACCTAAAGAGAATAGGACTTCACCGGAAGCAACAGATGCAGCTGAACCACCCGAAGAACCTCCTGGCACAAATTCCGTGTTCCAAGGGTTGCGTGTTGCCTGAAATGCTGAGTTCTCATTAGAAGAACCCATCGCAAATTCATCCATATTTAATTTCCCTATTGTAACCGTTTCTGCTTTCTGTAGCTTTTGAACAACGGTTGCATCATAGATTGGATCAAAGTTCTCCAAAATTTTGCTCGCACAAGTCGTACGCAAATTTTTAGTGACAATATTATCCTTCACTCCGATTGGCATACCAAATAAAGCGCCTTCGTTCTCGCCTTTTACCAATTGATCATCCAATCGTTTTGCTTGATTGCGGGCGTTTTCTTCATCAAGTGTCAAAAATGCCTTCACCTTGTCCTCTACTTGTCCGATTCGCTTATACGATTCGTTAACAAGATCAGTGACACTTATCTCTTTCTTATGTAAGCGTTCATGAAGCTCAGAAACCTTTTGTTCGAACAACGACATCATTGTCCCTCCTTATTCAATTATTGATGGTACACGGATATATCCTTCTTTGCTATCCGGTGCATTTTTAACTACTTCTTCTACTGGCAATCCCGGTTTTGCGACATCTTCGCGCATAACATTCTTCATATCCAAAACGTGAGAAGTCGGGTTTACTTGATCCGTATCAAGCTCATTCAACTGCTCCGCGAATGAAATCATTTGGTCAAGCTGATGCTGAAACTGTTGTGCTTCTTCTTCCGTAATAGCCAAACGAGCCAAATGGGCAACGTGTTTAACTTGTTCCATAGAAATACGTGACATTCTCTTCACCTCCGAAAAAATATCCAAATCGACTGAATTTCGTCGCTTTTCTCCATATAATCATCGTCTAAATCATATCAAACTATTACACAGTAAAGCAACAAGAGATACAGTGTCGAAATTCAATTATTTCGTAAGGAAAAAGAGATATTTTCCGGGAAATATGGGAAAGTTGCCGAAATTTCCGGGGAAATGACAATAAGGCCTTTAAAATTCGACAAATGTTCCCTTTTTAAAGTATTTGCTTCCTAAGATGGAAGGGTTTACTTTCTATTATATATTTTTGTTCCTGGTTAAAGTTATTTTGAAATTCACAAGAAATAGATTCCAATTTTAAAGTGGGTCGCAAAAAAGATGAAGCCGTTAAGCTTCATCTTTTTTCATTCGTATATATGCACGGTTGGTTCGTCCTGATTTGCTTCACGGACTATGAGCGCTTCAGGTCCATTTACAGAGGTAATGGATACCTGTACGGCAATATAGTTCGGGAAACGTTCCATTATAAGCCCAGCAACATATTGGGTAAAGCCGATGGCTTCAGAGTTCCCATAAAATTGAATGGGGATATCGATGTTCAGACTTTGTAGTTGATCATCCATATAGAACGCCCTGCCGATGACTCCGTTAAAGTTAGGGAAGTATTCTTCGACATCTTCTTTAAAGTTCGTGAAAGTATTGACGTCATCACGGTATTTTTTTTCAGCACCTGCTGAAGGAAATAGGAAATACTCTTCGTCCAAGTCCGTCCATTTTCCAATGTTGTCAGAGTTATTATCGATATTTGTATAGGAAATGAAATTCCCAGGGACTACTGAAGATTTTTCATTTTGCTCGAATAGGGCAATCGTAATCGGAACATTTTTCAGCTTGTCCTTTTTACGCAGCCGTTTTAAGACTTCTGCAGCAATTTTCTCCCCTTCTTGCTTTAGCTTATTACTATCGATTTTCTTTTCATAGGTGGCACCGTATGCTTCTTTTTGATAGTAATGCACTGAATTCAGCGCAAGACCAATTACAACTCCGCCAAGGCTCACTGAATTATCTTTTGTTTTTACCAAGTAATTATGTTCTAAAACATGGGCAAGATAGATCGGATTTTCTTGATTCCGCTTATCAATGTCACCTTTACCTGGATCAACCGGGTTCAAGCCAAGATTCTTTGAGGCTTTCATGTCCTTTTCTTTCAACTGACTATCGGTATATTTTCTGTTCAGCCAAGAAGATATCTCTGAACTATCTAGTATTTGCCCCTCTTGAAACAGGTAATCTTCTGGGTCGAATTGGGTTTGGGCCAACCGCATCAATCCATTTTCGAATTCTTCAATGTCATATCGGGTATTTAGATTGGATACGACCAAACCACGTGCTTTTGATGGTTCAAACGGTAGGATTGTTTGATAATATTCTTCCGAAATTTTATACTTCGGAATAATTGCCGTTTCTTTTTTATCTTTGGAGTCTTGAACTACCTCTTGCTTATCCTCAAAACTAGGCGCACATCCAGCAAGAAGCAGTATAAGAATCATCCCCAAAATAGAGTGTTTCCTCATAGTTACACCTCTTATTTATTTAGTTCCTCAATCAGTCTCTCTTCATCCCATACCATGACGCCTAGGCTTTCAGCTTTTGCCAGCTTGGAACCGGCATCTTCGCCAGCTACGACCAAATCGGTTTTCTTGCTGACACTTCCAGCAACGTTAGCTCCTAGCGCCTCTAATTTCTCTTTTGCTTCGTTACGTGTTAGCTTATGCAGTTTACCCGTTAAAACGACTGTTTTACCGGAAAAAACGGAGTCGATATCTTCAATAGCAACAGCTCTTGGCCCTTTGAAAGTAAGATTTACACCAGCTGCATCCAACTCATTCATTAATGCATGTACTTCTTCCAATTCAAAATAGGCTACGATGGAATCGGCCATCTTATCACCTATTTCATTAATGGCCGTTAGTTCTTCACGGCTCGCCTTGCTTAATGCTTCCATCGTCCCGAATTCCCTCGCAAGTGTCTTGGCCGCTTTTGAACCAACATGGCGAATGCCCAGCCCGAATAGTAATTTTTCCAACGAGTTGGTTTTCGAAGCTTCGATTGCTTGAAGAAGTTTATTGACGGATTTATCCCCCATCCTTTCCAAAGCAATCAGTTGATCGTATGTAAGCTTATATATATCAGCCACATCTTGGATGAGTTCTTCTTTAAACAACAAGCTAATCACTTTTTCACCAAGACTGTCTATATTCATTGCTGTACGGGAAACAAAGTGAATCAAGCCCTCCCGTATTTGTGCAGGACACTTCGGGTTGATGCAGCGTAAAGCAACCTCCCCGTCCAACCGGACAAGTTCACTGCTGCATTCCGGGCACTCAGTCGGCATCTGGAATTCGACTTCTTCCCCTGTACGGCGTTCTGCCAGTACATTAACCACCTCTGGAATGATATCACCGGCCTTTTTCACGACCACTTGATCTCCTATTCTGATGTCCTTTTCACGGATTAAGTCTTCGTTATGAAGTGAGGCTCGCTGTACAGTCGTACCTGCTACCCGAACGGGGTCCAAAACGGCGGTCGGGGTCAATACACCCGTACGGCCAACATTCAGCTCGATATCCCTTAGGGTTGTAATGACTTCTTCAGCTGGGAATTTATATGCAATGGCCCATCGCGGACTTTTAGCAGTAAAACCTAATTCATCCTGCTGTTCAAGGGAATCCACCTTTACGACAATTCCATCAATATCATAGGCTAAGTTTGGACGGTGTTCCGTCCATTCTACTATATAGGCCAGCACTTCCTCTATATTCGAGCATGTTTTTCTTTCCCGATTCGTCTTAAAACCGAGCCGATCCAATAAATCCAAACCCTCACTGTGGGAACGGACCCCTGTTTCCCCCAGATCGGCAATCGCATAAAGGAAAATATCCAAGTTCCGTTTCGCAGCAAGTTTTGGATCAAGCTGCCTTAACGAACCGGCAGCTGCATTTCGTGGGTTTGCAAATGGTTCCTCACCGCGTTCTTCCTTAGCCTTATTTAATGATTCAAATGATTTTTTTGGCATGAAGGCCTCACCGCGCACTTCTATGGCAACCGGCTCCCGCAACTTCAATGGAATCGACTTGATCGTTTTCAAATTAGCGGTAATATCTTCACCGATCGTCCCATCTCCACGGGTTGCCCCTCTTACGAAATATCCATTCTCATATTGAAGAGTGACGGCAAGTCCATCAATTTTCAATTCACATACATAGGAAAAATCGTCACCTACAGATTGTCTGACCTTTCTGTCAAAATCCCGTAAGTCACTTTCATTGAAGGCATTGCCTAAACTAAGCATCGGTGTGGTATGCTCCACTTTTTCAAACATATCCAAAATGGCGCCACCGACCCGTTGTGTCGGTGAGTCCGCCGATTGCAGTTCCGGAAATTTCTCCTCATACTCAATAAGTTCACGGAGTAGCCGATCATATTCAGCATCAGGTACTGATGGCTGGTCCATCACATAATATTCATAGCTGTATTGGTTCAATAAAGTTTGCAGTTCTAGCACTTTCTGCTCTGCAGCTTGTACGTCCATACGTTCAATCCTTTCTAAAGAAGACTCCACCGCACTTCTTATAGAAGAGCGGTGTCTAAAGTCAGATATCCCTATTCTTTACCAGTAGAAACATATTAATAGCTTATGCTTTTTCAACTGGTGCAAATTTCGCCAATAGGCGTTTGATGCCGATTGGACTTGGAAAGGCAATATCCAGTTCCTTCCCTTCGCCTTCTCCTTTTACGCTCACCACGGTTCCTATCCCCCATTTTTTATGGGATGCACGGTCGCCGACAGCCCAGCCGATCTCTTCACCGCCCGTTGCGGATGGTGCAGAAACAGCTTTTCCAAAGGCAGGCACTTTTCTTGTGGAAGCTGTCGAAGGAGATCCCGTTCTCGAAGAACTGAAAGGTGTTTGCCTAGCTCTAGGAGCCGGTTTCGGTTTTAGATCTTCAAGAAGTTCCTCCGGTATTTCACTGATGAAACGTGAAACTGGATTCATGCTCGTCCGTCCATACAATGTCCGCATTTGGGCATTGCTTATGAATAGTTCATTTTCAGCCCTTGTAATTCCAACATAAGCCAGACGGCGTTCTTCTTCCATCTCCTCTTCATCCATAAGCGAACGGCTGTGAGGGAAAACCCCTTCTTCAAGGCCCAATAGAAAGACCACCGGATATTCAAGTCCCTTCGCTGAATGCAGCGTCATCAACGTTACCATATTTGTAGCTTCTTCGGAATTCTCATCAAGTTGGTCTATATCGGCAACCAACGCCAGGTCAGTCAAAAAGCCCACCAATGATTTGTCCTCGCTGTTACTTTCGAATGCTTTCGTAACAGATAAAAACTCATCTATGTTTTCAAGCCGGCTTTGCGATTCAATCGTTTTTTCTGCCTGCAGCATCTCACGGTAACCGGTTTTCTTAATGACTTCCTCCACCAGTTCCGTCACGGATAAGTACTCCTGCTGATTTGTATAGTTAGTGATCAGCGTATGGAATTCTCTTGCCGCTTTGGTTGCCTTCCCGCTTATCCCCACCATTTCCACAGATTCGAGTGCTTTATAAATGGAAACATCATATTGATCTGCATAATCTGCCACTTTGTCCATTGAAGTTGCACCAATTCCGCGTTTTGGTACATTGATTACACGGCGGAGACTGATGTCATCATCAGGATTCGCAATAAGGCGAAGATAGGCAAGTAAATCCTTAATCTCTTTACGGTCATAGAACTTGGTTCCCCCGACTATTGCATAATTTATATTGGATTTAAGCAGAACTTCCTCCATGACACGTGATTGTGCATTTGTTCTATAAAGTATTGCTATATCGGAGTATTTCCTGCTGCCGCCCTGAACTAACTCATTTATCTTTCCGGCTACAAATTGTGCTTCCCCTTGTTCATTGTCTGCACGGTAATAAAATAACTTATTGCCCTCTACATTCTCGGTCCAAAGATTTTTCGGCTTACGGTTTTGATTGTTACCGATGACCTTATTCGCCGCTGCAAGAATCTTTTTCGTCGAGCGGTAATTCTGTTCAAGGAAAATCATGTTGGCATTCGGATAATCTTTTTCAAATGAAAGGATATTCGCAATATCCGCACCGCGCCAACGATAGATCGATTGATCGGAATCCCCGACAACACAGAGATTACGGAAGCGTGAAGCCAGTAGTTTAACAAGCATGTATTGAGCCCTGTTCGTATCTTGGTACTCATCAACATGAATGTATTGAAATTTACGCTGATAATATTCAAGCACCTCAGGTACGAGCTGGAACAATTGAATCGTCATCATGATCAAATCATCGAAATCAAGCGCTGAATTTTTACGCAGCCGTTTTTGATATTCCGTATATACATCTGCAGTTACTTTAGTGAAGTAATCAGAAGCCGTCTTCAGGTACTCTTCCGGCCCGACCAATTCATTTTTCGCTGAACTGATGCTACCCAAAATGGCACGGTAATCATATTTCTTTGTATCCATATTACGATCTTTCATGATTTGTTTTATGACCGATTGCTGATCCGTCGTATCCAATATCGAAAAGTTCCTATTAAATCCGATACGGTCGATATCTCTTCGTAAAATGCGGACACACATCGAGTGGAAAGTTGAAATCCAGATATCTTCGGATGCACCGCCAAGTATGGCGCGGATCCTCTCCTTCATCTCACGTGCCGCTTTGTTGGTGAACGTGATTGCGAGGATGTTCCATGGCGCTATTTCCTTCTCGACCATCAAGTAAGCTATTCGGTGAGTCAGCACACGCGTCTTTCCACTTCCTGCCCCAGCCATGATTAAAAGTGGGCCATCAGTTGATTTCACTGCTTTTTGTTGCTGTTCATTCAAACCTATTAGTAATTTTTCCGCTAAATATTGCATTATCACACCACCTATACGAACATTCGTTTCTGTTTTAGTATACTATATTTATTACATGATTTCATTTAACTGCCGAAACTGTTGCAAGTGCCACTTTCAAATCTTCATAAATCACATTGCCGACAACGATGACATCCGCAATCTTAGACATCTCTTTGGCCTGTTCAACCGATTTTATCCCACCACCATAGAATAGTACGGTATCCTCCAAACTCTCTTTTGCCGCTTCCACCATCTGTACATCGCCATAATCACCGCTGTATTCCAAATAAAAAATCGGCAGGTTGAACATCTTTTCAGCCATCATCGCGTATGCACCCACATCATCCATATCCAAATCGGTATTGGCTTTCGTCAATTGGGCCGCCTTGCACTCTGGATTCAGAATACAGTACCCTTCAACGAAAATTTCATCCCAATTCAAAAGGTATCCGTATTCTTTGACTGCTTGCTGATGCAGTTTCATCATCCAATCCGGGTTGGTGCTATTCAGGACACTCGGAATGAAATATAAATCAAACCCTGGCGTCACCGTTTCAACAGAGGAAATTTCCATCACACATGGAACGGTATATCGTCTGACACGTGCCATTAAATGAAGCACATTCTCAAGCGTGATTCCATCCGTTCCTCCGACCATGATTGCATCAGTACCGGATTCACAGACTTTCTCAAGGGCCTCATCACTTATTTCTTTATTTGGATCGAGTTTGAAAACATGTTTCCACTCGCGAAAATCGTACATTATAATCCTCCATTCACACTTCCCATTACACCATTATAGCATTAAGATTTTTCATTAAAAAAGAGAAGTATCGATAAAATGTTATTACCAAATGGAACCTCTGAATCTAAATTCCAATATAACACGGATACGGCTGAAAGACAGCCAGCAAAGAAAGTGATGGACCCCCAAAATAAAAAGCCGGGAAATGAATTCCTCGGCTTGTTATTATAATCGATAAAATTAAGATTCAGTTGTTTCCTCAACGTTATCCTTAATACGGTTAAGTGCCATAGAGTAAGCATCATTTCCGTAATTCAAGCAGCGTTTGACCCTGGAAATCGTAGCCGTGCTTGCACCCGTTTCCGTTTCGATTTTATGATAGGTTTTACCTTCTTCAAGCATGCGAGCTACTTCAAGACGCTGTGCCAGTGATGAAATTTCATTGACTGTGCATAAATCATCAAAAAATCGATAGCATTCGTCCAAATCACGCAAGGAAAGGATCGACTTAAACAGCTGATCCGTTTCTTTTCCCCTTAACTTATCAATTTGCATGTTACTCCCCCTCAATTTCATGGGTATCAAAATGAGACGTCTCCTACTAAACCAGGTTCATCCGGAATAATATTGACCCAGGTTTTCCCTGGAATCAATCCTACTTCTTCTTCGTTTTTCACTGGTATAATCCGACCATCCTTATTAACCCATTCTACTTCATTCGCTTTTCCTTTTTGAAGTAAATAACCTTTTCCGCCACTTTTCAAGTCGATTTTACGACGCCCTTTATCGTCAATCACTTGATGAGCAGCCTCAATGATCAATATATTATCAAGTAAAATAGGTTTATTCGATTTATGTTCGACTGTTTGCTCTCCATTCGAATAACGTTTATATTTCTCTTCCGTGGCTTCGTATTCATACTGTACATCATACTCGTCTGATCCGTAGGAAATCTCGGTTTTCAATGCCGGTTCCCCTTGAAGGCTAGCCTCCTCTTCCTTTGTCAGGAAAGTATAAGGCTCCGGTGCACCATTCAACTCATATCCCTTTTCCTTCGCGCCTTTTTGGATGTCCTCAAAGGAGATGTAGGAATTATGAGGTGCTTTTCGATCTGCCGAACGTTGAAACAAAGTACCATCATAATATAATCCGTTCAAGTTATCAATATACCCTTTGTCCAGCATGGTTTTTGCCTCGGGGCTATTCCCATGACACACATAGATGCAATCCATGCCTTTAGCCAATTCGATATAATAGTCCCTTGCACTCCGAATCGGACCGATTTGGCTTGGCATTTCACTTTGGAAGATAGCTAAAAATCTGGTTATGTCACCTTCTGCGAGCATTTCGTAGACGATATCGGCTTCTGAGAGGCCCGATTGCGGGCGTGCTTCCGGATGATTATTAACCATCACTGCTGCAGCCCTTTGCTCACTGCCTTCATCGGTGGCTATACCTGTAAGTGGAAACTTATTGGAAGGTTCATTTTTCACATCTGTATTTTTGATGACAGCCTGATCTTTCGGCTTACTGTCATCCGTTGCAGGATTTTCTTTCGTCGAACAGCCTGCCAGCAGTAAAATAGCAATAACGATGAAAAGAACTCTCTTTAAATTCATCTTTCCACTCCTCTGATTTATTAGCCATTTCTTCTCTTATATTTTAACGCATTATAGTGGGAAAGAGTATAGTTTTATTCATAACATCATATACTCCCCGCTGGGTTAGCCTTATATATGGCAGATGGGTTGTTGAAAAGAATGAAAGGGTGTACACAGGATCGGCGAAGCGATATCCCCTCTCACGCAGCAAAGTTTTCAATACATTTTCCTCTTCAATCAGTTCAGGAACCTCTTTGGTGGACATGACTCCCTTTAATTTCAGAGGAAGTTCATGAATCACCTTTCCGTGTTCCGTTAAAACGATTCCACCGCCAATCTCCTTAAGCCGGTTAAATGCCAAATGCATATCCTTTTTCCTTTTACCGATTAATATGATATCACCTGTATTTGTATAAGAGCCGGCAAAGCCACACAATTTATCCGCAAACCCTTTTAATATCGTATTGATGCGCCATTTCCCTTCCCGATCAATAAGCATGAAAAAGCATTCATCATCCTCAAAGTTCAGTTCTTCATGCCCAACATCATTGGCAAGGGAGTACGGTTTCGTAATAACATTATTGACCAATTCAATCCCAAACGGCATGGAAAATTCAAAATCTTCCTTTAAACTAAGCTCCCAATCAAGATCGAGTGGTTTAAAATCGAAATCACTCCATTCGATTTCCTGTTTATCCGGAATGATTTCGCCATCCCTTTTAACCCACTTACCTTTTGCCATTACCGAAACCGGTGCAGGTTCCTTTACATCGGTCAGGAAGTTGATGTTCGCTACTCTTCCAGTGGCAATATTACCATGAAGGTACTCAATGTTATAATATCGTGCGATGTTGATAGTTGCCATATTGTATGCATCGATGACCGGGACGCCATGCTCTATCGCTATTTTAATCAAGCAGTCTATGAAACCACCTTCATAAAAGGATGGCGGCGATCCATCAGTCGTATAAAAGAATTTGTCATAATGATCAATGCCCAATTCATGGATTTCCTTGATCATCTTTGGAAGATCTGGCCGGATCGAAGAATGTCTTAACGATACATAATAGCCCTGCAGCAACCGCGACATGACTTCATCACCTGTCATTGCCTCATGATCACAATCGGCTCCGAACAAGGTCATTTTTGCTAAAGTCTTCTCTGAAGCACCTGGAAAATGTCCTTCTATTTTCTTCCTCATTCGCTTGGCTTCCTGAATCCAGTGCAACATCATGTCATCCCCATCGAGAAGCTTCGGCCATCCAGTCAGCTCCCCGCCCTGTAGTACGGCATCATGCTCCAGCCATGATTTAACGGCCCCATGGGAAAAGACCATGTCTTCATCTATCAATTCCGTTTGTCCATCAAAACGGCTCCACCAATACATTGTTACAGGAATGTTACGTAATTCTTTCAAAAGAGAAAACGCTTTCTTTTTATCTAACTGCAATAGAAACGGCAAGTTATCATTGATCAATGTCGTTGTGCCAAAATGAGATGCATAACGTGAAAAAGAAAGGGGATTATATAATTGAGAAGGGTGTGAATGCGGCTCAATATAACCCGGGACTAAGTACTGGTTTGTACAGTCTACCATTTCACAGCGGTCTATATTATCAGGAAGCTTATCGCCAACATATATGATGCGATCATCATATATCCATATATTCGCTTTTACCCATTTTCGTAAAGCCTGATTTAAATAAGTCGTATTTTTAAGCAGAATGTGTGGTGCCCTATTGCCATCCAGCACATCTATATGTTCTCTTAGATGCTTATTTTTCCATCTATAGCGCTGTTCAAGCATTAAACATTCCCCCATAATTTTTTAGAAACAGTTGTATGAAAAACCATTTTCAATCCAATTTTATTTCATAGTAACATACTTGCCTCATTAGAACAGTAATGTTATCCAGAATTTTGTTAAATTTTTGTGAAGGGATGGACTTTAAATGAATTTTAAACAAAATATCAGTATAATAAATGCGTTAATGCGAATTACCTGTGGTTTTACACTTCTAACATGGGCAATGGCTAAAATGGTAAAGAAACCATGGAAAAACCAATCTTATATATTCGTGGTCATGCTTTCCGCCATGAAAATAGGCGAAGGCATTCTCCGCTATTGTCCTGTCGTCGATGCATTGGAAAACGGACAAAGCTTTATGAAAAACGAATCAAAACAGGAAAACGAATCCAATCAATCTGATTCATATTAAGTTTTTTCTAAAGAAGAAGCTGACTCCGCTTAGAGTCAGCTTCTTTATATTATGATGAAAAATTGTATTTTATTGCACGGTAGCCAATATCCGTTCGCCAGAATAAGCCGTCTTTCTCAATATGCCCCAACTCTTTATATACTTCAGCTTGGGCAGAGGCCAAATCTTTCCCTTTTGCAGCAACCAGAAGAACTCGTCCGCCATTAGAGATGAAATTCCCCTCACTATTAAGAGCCGTTCCAGCATGATAAACATGGGCGTTCGGATCAATCTTTTCCAAGCCTTTAATGATAGATCCCTTTTTATATTCCCCTGGATATCCATCAGCTGCGACGACCACTCCAAGAACGGCTTCTTCATGCCATTCAAGTTGTAAATCCTCTCCAGAAAGAACCGCTTCTAGCGTATCTACGAAATCTGTTTTTAGGCGTGGTAAAACAACTTGCGTTTCCGGATCGCCAAAACGGGCATTGAACTCAATGACTTTTGTGCCTTTTTCAGTAGCGATCAACCCAGCATATAATATTCCTGTAAAACGGCGATTTTCCGAAATCATCGCATTTACCGTGGGCTTAAGAATTGTTTCGACTGCAGTCTGAATCATTTCATCGGAAATTTGCGGCACCGGTGAGTATGCACCCATTCCACCTGTGTTCGGACCCTGATCTCCGTCGAAAACCCGCTTATGATCTTGAGCAATGACCATCGGATACACTTTTTCCCCATTAACGAATGCCATCAATGAAAATTCCTCGCCATCAAGAAATTCCTCAATGACGACTTTGGCAGATGCTTCCCCGAACTTCGCTCCGACTAGCATATCATGGATGGCGTCTAACGCCTCTTCCATCGTCATAGCAACTACGACACCTTTTCCTGCAGCCAAACCATCCGCTTTTATGACGATGGGGGCACCCATTTTTTCGATATATGCTTTTGCTGAATCATAATCAGCAAAGGTTTCATATTCTGCTGTCGGAATGCTGTAGTTCTTCATTAAATCTTTAGCAAAGGATTTACTTCCCTCGATGACTGCAGCACGGCCATTAGGGCCAAATACCTGTAATCCTGCCTCCGTAAAATCATCGGCAAGTCCATTCAACAATGGGGTTTCGGGCCCGATCACCGTTAATGAAACTGCATTCTTCTTGGCAAAGGCAACCAAATCCGCGTGATTGTTTTCATCAATTGGAACAAGAGTCGCTACATCGGTCATCCCTGGATTTCCCGGAGCTGCAAAAACAGTCCCAACCCGTTTACTTTCAAATAGTTTGCGGGCTATGGCATGCTCCCTGCCGCCCCGGCCAATTACTAATACATTCATTATCGCACCTCATTTTTGATTAATGTTTAAAGTGACGAATTCCTGTAAACACCATCGTAATCCCATATTCATCAGCTTTCTTGATTGAATCCTCATCTTTAACAGATCCACCAGGCTGAATGATTGCCGTGACGCCCGCTTTCGCCGCCGCTTCTACAGTATCATCCATTGGGAAGAAAGCATCTGATGCCAATGCACTTCCTGTCACTCTTTCCCCAGCTTGTTCCAGAGCAATTTTTGCAGCTCCCACACGGTTCATTTGACCTGCGCCAACGCCTAATGTCATTTGATCGTTACAAACCACTATTGCATTCGACTTGACATGTTTCACGATTTTCCAGCCAAGTTCCATGGCTTTCCACTCTTCAGGGGTAGGCTCACGTTTCGTTGCCACTTTTACCTCCGCATCCTTTAAGCTATGTGCATCCCGATCTTGAATAAGTAATCCGCCTTCAATGGATGTCAATTTACGTTCAGGCTTTTTAACCGCGTCGAAATCGATCGTTAATAAGCGAAGGTTTTTCTTGCTTGTCAATACTTCCACTGCCTCTTGCGTAAACCCAGGAGCAATGATGATTTCAAGGAAAATTTCATGAAGCTTTTCCGCAGTCGCCTTATCAACTTCACGGTTCAAAGCGATGATCCCACCGAAAATGGAGGTAGCATCTGCCTCATAAGCTTTTTCATATGCTTCCAAAATGGTTGCACCGACACCAACGCCGCAAGGATTCATATGTTTGACTGCAACAGCAGCCGGCTCATTGAATTCTTTAACGATTTGAAGTGCTGCATCAGCATCATTAATGTTGTTGTATGAAAGTTCTTTTCCATGTAATTGCTTCGCTTCTGCAATTGAGAAAACGGAACCGAGCGGCTTTTTATAGAATGCGGCTTTTTGATGTGGATTTTCCCCATAACGAAGCGACTGTTTCAATTCATAGGTAACAGTCAATGATTCAGGATTTTCTTCATCGGCAAGCTCTGTCATATACTCTGAAATAACGGCATCATATGCTGCTGTATGGCGGAAAACTTTTGCAGCCAGGCGGCGATTCGTGGTTTTTGATACCCCTCCGTTTTGTTTCAGCTCAGCCAATACGGTAGGATAATCATTGGAATCAACGATAACAGTCACATATTCGTGGTTTTTGGCAGAAGAACGAAGCATTGTCGGTCCACCGATATCGATGTTTTCGATAGCATCTTCCACAGTGACTTCCGGTTTGGAAATAGTCGCTTGGAATGGATATAGGTTTACACAGACAAGTTGAATGGGTTCAATATTATGCTCTGCAAGCTGTGCTGCGTGATTTTTGTCATCATGTTTTGCCAACACCGCTCCATGGACATTCGGGTGAAGCGTTTTAACACGTCCATCCAATATTTCCGGGAAACCGGTGACGTCACTGATTCCAATTACCTCAATACCATTATCCTGCAGCGTTTTTTTGGTACCGCCTGTAGAAATAATTTCAAAACCTGCTTCAATTAAACCTTGAGCAAATTCTACGATACCTGTTTTATCCGATACACTAATTAATGCACGTTTCTTCATGTTATGTTGGTCCCTCCATTAAGTAAGTTTCTTGTGGCATAGCTCCTGCAAAACTGACGGATACAAGTCATGCTCCATTTCCTGAATTCTTTTTTGGAGGATGTCTTTCGTATCCCCCTCAAGAATTGGCACTGCTTTTTGGGCAATGACCGGTCCTGTGTCCATTCCATCATCAACATAATGAACCGTTACCCCCGTTTCCTTCACTCCGGCGTCAAAAGCCTGGCCAATTGCATCCTTGCCTGGAAAACTAGGCAAGAGTGAAGGGTGGATGTTCACAATCCTCTGTGAATACTTTTGTAATAATGTCGGACCGATCAAACGCATATAACCAGCCAGAATGATAAATTCTATCTCATACTGACGAAGTTTTTCCAGGATTTCCGATTCATACTCAGTTTTGTTAGAGTAATTCTTCGCTGAAAAGGAGAAAGAATCAATATTCTCAAGCTTAGCTCTCTCAAGCACATATGCGTCTTCACGATCGCAAACGACAAGACAGATTTCCGCTTCCAACTTTCCACTTTTTATTGCTTCAGCAATTGATTGAAAATTACTACCGTTACCTGATGCAAAGACAGCAAGGCGTTTCATTATTTGAACGACACTCCATTTCCATCCACAACCGTTCCAATAACTGAGGCTTCTTCACCGCAAGACTGTAGGTGGGCTAGCACATCTGATGCCACTTCTTTTTTCACGACAGCCGTCATTCCAATACCCATATTGAAGATATTGAACATTTCCTCTTTTACAAGGTTCCCTTTTTCTTCAAGGAATGAGAATATAGTTGGAATTTCCCAGCTTCCAAGCTCGATTTCAACACCGCATCCTTCAGGAAGAATACGCGGAATATTCTCGATGAACCCTCCGCCAGTGATATGGGCAAGACCATTAACATCAAATTTTTCCAACGTCGATAAAACGGACTTCACATAGATTTTTGTCGGTTTTAATAATTCCTCTCCCAACTTGCAATCCAGTTCCGGTACGAAGTCATGAAGCGACATACCTGAGTCTTCAAGAAGGATTTTACGAACAAGGGAATACCCATTACTGTGGATGCCGCTTGAAGCGAGACCAATAACGACATCTCCCGCAGAAATCGCTTCACCAGTAATTAGACGTGATTTTTCAACGGCACCTACAGTAAAACCTGCCACATCGTATTCTTCCGTCTCGTACATTCCTGGCATTTCAGCTGTTTCTCCGCCGATTAAAGCACATCCCGCCTGCTCACAGCCATCTGCAATCCCTTTGACGATCATTTCAATTCGTTCAGGATCTGCTTTACCGCAGGCAATATAATCTAAAAAGTATAAAGGTGCAGCACCTTGAACGACAACATCATTGACGCACATAGCTACACAATCCACTCCAATTGTATCGTGTTTATCCATCATGAACGCCAACAAAAGTTTCGTACCCACTCCATCCGTACCAGAAATGAGCACAGGTTCTTTAAGGTTCAAGGAAGATAAATCAAACATGCCGCCGAAACCGCCAAGACCATTCATTACTTCTGGACGTAATGTGCGCTTTACATGTTTTTTCATTCGATTTACCGCTTCATAACCAGCCTCAATATCCACACCAGCCTGTTTATATGCATTAGCCATTTGAAATCCTCCTCCGAAAATCAATCATCATTGCCGACTTGATTAACATTTTGTTTTTTCTCGTTCGTATTCAAAAATTTCAGTCGGATAATTTCCGGTGAAACAAGCTAGGCATGAACCGCGCGTTTCTCCAGGAAACGGTCGTCCAATTGCTTCGACCATACCTTCGACACTTAAAAAAGTTAAGGAATCAGCACCGATGATTTCCCTTATTTCCTCCACCGATTTAGAGCTCGCAATCAGTTCTTCCTTTTTAGACGTGTCTATACCATAAAAACACGGATTCTTGATCGGTGGTGAGCTGATTACTACATGCACTTCTTTCGCTCCGGCATCTTTTAACATGCGGACAATCCTTCTGCTCGTTGTCCCACGGACGATTGAATCATCAACCATTATGACCCGCTTACCTTCGACTACCCCTCTTACAGGTGATAGTTTCATCTTCACGCCTTGTTCACGCAGACTTTGTGATGGCTGAATGAACGTCCGTCCAACATACCGATTTTTTATTAAACCCATTTCATAGGGAATGCCTGCAGCTTCAGCATAGCCAATCGCTGCCGAAATGCTGGAATCAGGTACACCTGTAACTACATCGGCTTCAATTTTGGTTTCCAGTGCCATTTGCTTGCCAAGGTTTTTTCGTGCCGTATGAACATTGATACCATCAATGTTGCTATCCGGACGGGAAAAATACACGTACTCCATCGTGCACATTGCCTGTTGACTGGAAAGCGAAAAGTATTCGGATGTGATTCCCTCATCATTAATGACAACCAGTTCACCCGGCTCAATATCGCGGATGAATTCTGCACCTACAATATCAAGTGCACATGTTTCGGATGCAGCGAAATATGCATCGCCTATTTTACCCAAGGAAAGTGGACGGAAGCCATGTGGATCTCTTGCCATGATCATTTGGTTTTCTGTCATGATGACAAAGGCATAGGCTCCCTTCAACATGCTTAAACTATTCTTCACGGAATCTCTGACATCCGAGTAGCCGGAGCGTTTAATCAGATGGGCCAGAACTTCCGTATCAGATGTCGTTTGAAAAATGCTTCCCTGTCCTTCAAGCTGTGCTTTTAACTGATGGGCATTGACGATATTCCCATTATGAGCAAGGGCCAGCCCTCCTGTATGTGAATTAAACAAGAAAGGCTGAACATTTTGATACCCGCCGCCGCCTGCCGTTGTATAACGGACATGGCCGATTGCCGCTTTTCCGGTACCTGAAAGTGCCTGCATTTTTTCGGCCGTGAATATCTCTGTGACTAGACCTTCACCCTTGGAGATGGACATCTGCTCACCGTCCGTCACGACGATGCCAGCTCCCTCTTGACCACGATGCTGTAAGCTATGCAAACCGTAGTAAGCCAGCTGTGCTGCATCGGGATGTCCCCAGACTCCAACAACACCACACTCTTCGTTTAGGCTTCTTATTTCAGCAAGCATGGTATGGCTCCCTTCCAAGCTGTTTGTAAATCTTCAACGTCCGCTTCCAATACTTTGCTATCACTGTCTGTTGCCACGACTAATTTATTATCTCCCGTTACTGAGCCAATGCATATCGCATCTTCAACTAGCGCTTCGAATGCCGTTTTGTTTTCAGGCTTGATGGATAGTAGGAATCGAGATTGCGTTTCACTGAATAATTCTGATACCGGTTCGCCCGCTAAATTTACTTTTGCCCCAAGCTTGCTAGCCCCGAATAAAGATTCAGCTAAAGCCACTGCCAAACCGCCTTCCGAAAGGTCATGGGCTGATGCAACAAGTCCTTTTTGGATTGCAGTGAGGATTTGCTGCTGACGTTTTTGTTCAACGGCCAAATCAAGTTCCGGAGCGCGTCCAAAGATTTTACCCTCTAGCATTTTCTGTAATTCACTGCCGCCAAATTCAACTTTCGCTTCGCCGACCACATATATCAAATCGGATTCATTTTTAAATGTTTGGGTAGTGATGTGCTGAAGGTCACTGACAAGACCAACCATCCCAACTACTGGTGTCGGATAAATCGCTTCACCATTCGTTTCATTGTAAAGGGAGACATTTCCGCCAATTACAGGAGTACTTAAACTTCTGCAAGCTTCACTCATACCGTCTGCCGCTTTTTCCAATTGCCAAAATATTTCAGGTTTTTCTGGATTCCCGAAATTCAAGCAATCCGTAATCGCTAAAGGTTCCGCACCCGAGCAAATGATGTTACGGGCAGCTTCAGCCACTGCGATTTTGCCACCTGTTTCAGGATCTAAATAAATAAAGCGGGAGTTGCAATCCGTCGTCATGGCAAGGGCCTTATTTGTACCCCGTACACGCACTACCGCTGCATCAGACCCAGGTGCGACGACTGTATTCGTGCGGACCATGTAATCATATTGGTCGTAGACCCATTCCTTACTCGAAATTGTCGGTTGCTTCAATAGTGATACCAATGTATCTTTATAATCTTCAATGACTGGCACTTCTGCCGCCATGCTTTGGAAGTCACGGAAATATTGCGGTTCTGCAGATGGCTTGTGATAAATCGGAGCTTCTTCAGCCAATGCATCAACCGGAACCTCAGCAACGATTTCACCTTGATGGGAAAGTGTTAGATTTTTATCATCCGTTACTTCTCCAACAGCAACCGCTTCTAGGTCATATTTCGTAAACAAGTCAACGATTTCCTGTTCGCGTCCTTTAGTTACAACGATCAGCATTCGCTCTTGTGATTCAGAAAGCATCATTTCATATGCTGTCATTCCCGTTTCACGCTGCGGTACTAAATCAAGGTTCATTTTTATTCCTGAGCCAGCTTTGCTCGCCATTTCGGCAGATGAACTTGTAAGACCCGCTGCTCCCATATCCTGAATACCAACAAGGGCATCATTTTGAATCAATTCAAGGCATGCTTCCAAAAGCAGTTTCTCCATGAATGGATCGCCTACTTGTACGGCAGGCCGTTTTTCTTCTGAAGACTCTGATAGCTCTTCAGATGCAAATGTTGCTCCATGAATACCATCACGTCCAGTTTTGGCACCCACATACATCACTGTGTTGCCCACTCCATGCGCTTGGCCTTTTTTAATGTCCTTATGATCGATCAAACCGACACACATTGCATTGACCAGAGGATTTCCTTCATACGATGGATCAAATTGAATTTCTCCGCCGACAGTTGGAATTCCGATACAGTTCCCATATCCTGCAATCCCTGCAACCACTTCTTTAAATAAATATTTCACACGATCATTGTCTAACTCACCGAAGCGAAGCGAGTTCAGCATCGCAATCGGACGGGCACCCATGGAGAAAACATCACGGATAATACCGCCGACACCAGTAGCAGCACCTTGATAAGGTTCAATTGCCGATGGGTGGTTATGACTTTCTATTTTAAAAACGACAGCCTGATCGTCACCGATATCAACGATACCTGCTCCTTCACCAGGACCTTGTAGCACTTTCTCCCCTGTAATCGGGAACTTCCTTAAGATGGGTTTTGAATTTTTGTAGGAACAATGCTCTGACCACATTACCGAAAATAATCCAGTTTCCGTATAATTCGGCAGTCTGCCTAAGATTTTTTCCACCATTGCAAATTCATCATCGGATAGTCCCATAGTGGCGTACAATCGATCCGATTTAATTTTTTCCGGACTTGGTTCAAGCTGTAATAACATGTGATTCCCTCCAGTTTTTTACGATGGATTGAAAAATCTTTAAGCCGTCTTTACTGCCAAGCAGCGAATCAACAGCACGTTCGGGATGAGGCATCATTCCGAGGACGTTTCCTTGTTCATTTGTAATTCCCGCTATTTGTTCCAAGCTTCCGTTTGGATTTTCACCATCATATGTGAACAAGATGCGGTTGTTTTGTTTTAATTCAGCCAATGTCTCATTATCACAGTAGTAATTCCCTTCACCATGGGCAACTGGAATCGTAATCGTTTCATTTAATTCATATCCTGTCGTGAACATCGATTGATTATTTTCAACTTTCAATCCTACATTGCGGCAAATGAATTTCAAGCCTTCATTACGGCGCATCGCTCCAGGTAAAAGTCCTGCTTCAAGTAAAATCTGAAAACCATTGCAGACACCCAATACAGGCTTTCCTGCTTGTGCCGCTTTTACGACTTCGGCCATTACATTCGAAAATCGTGCAATTGCTCCAGAGCGTAAATAGTCTCCATAAGAGAAACCTCCAGGAAGGAGAATCCCATCATACTGATCTAGATTGTCTGTAGAGTGCCAAACATACTCCACTTCTTCCCCCAGTGCATCCTTTATCGCATGGTACATATCGACATCACAATTGGAACCAGGGAAAACTATGACAGCAAATTTCATTGGGTGATAACCTCCTCAACATCATAACGGTAAGCTTCAATTACCGTATTGGCCAATAGTTTTTCACACATTTCTTTCACAAGTTGATCTAAATCACGATCCGTATCCTTAATTGTAAGTTCAATGTATTTCCCCACTCGAACATCACTAACTTCGTTATAAGTCAAACTATGAAGTGATTGTTGCACTGCTGCTCCCTGTGGATCTAGTACACTTTCGCGTAGTGTGATATATACTTTAACCTTATACATGTTGAGTGCCCTCCAACTTTGCTAGTATTTTTTCGTAAGCATCTGTTAAACTGCCTAAATTACGGCGGAATACATCTTTGTCTAACTTTTCGTTCGTGTTAATATCCCATAATCGGCAGGTATCAGGTGAAATTTCATCTGCCAGCAGAATGTCTCCATTCGGGGTTTTACCGAACTCTAATTTAAAATCAATCAATTTAATGTCCAATTCTTTAAAGAAGGAAGTTAAGACGATACTGATTTCTTGTGCCTTTTCTTTTAAAATGGCTACATCTTCCTTGCTTGCAAGTTCCAATTCTTCAATATGGTCTTCCGTTAACAGAGGATCGCCGAGCTCGTCGTCTTTATAGTAAAACTCAATCAGCGTTTTCTTGAGCGGCTGGCCTTCTTCAATGCCAGTCCTTTTAGAAAAACTGCCGGCAGCCGTATTTCTGACAACGACTTCAAGCGGAATGATGGATACCCTCTTGACTAGCTGCTCCCTGTCGGAAAGCTTTTCAATAAAATGGGACGGGATATTTTCCTGGGCAAGCTTTGAAAATAATAAGCAAGTAATTTGATTATTCAACTTACCTTTTCCGGCAATCTCTGACTTCTTCTCACCATTAAACGCTGTTGCCGAATCCTTATATTCCACCCATACTATTTCACTGTTGTCCGTTGCAAAAATCTGTTTCGCTTTTCCTTCATACAACAATTCTCGTTTTTCCATCTGTCCAGACCCCCACATTGTGAATATTATGAATCTTCCTGCCAATGATCAGGCTTGGCAAACATATCACCGTTTAGAGGTGCCATGTTTGCCGCCTTCACTTTTATAAACCTAAACGATCAAAGATTACATCAACATTTTTCAAGTGATGTGTAGGATCGAAACAATCATCAAGTTCTTCTTTCGTAAGCAAGCTTGTGATTTTATCATCCTTTTCGATCAGGCTTCTGAATGGAACCTGAAGCTCCCACGCTTCCATCGCTTTCGGCTGAACCGTATCATAAGCTTCTTCACGGACAAGTCCTTTATCGATAAGGGAAAGCAGCACACGTTGTGAGAAAATCAATCCCAGCGTACGGTCCATATTTCGTTTCATATTTTCTGGATAAACGGTCAAGTTCTTAACTATGTTGCTGAAACGGTTCAGCATGTAGTTTAATGCGATCGTTGCATCCGGCAAGATGATGCGCTCAGCAGAAGAATGAGAAATGTCACGTTCATGCCATAATGGTACATTCTCATATGCTGTCATCATGTAACCGCGGATTACACGAGCCATACCCGTCATATTTTCTGAGCCGATTGGATTCCGTTTATGAGGCATTGCCGAAGATCCCTTTTGTCCTTTTGCAAAGAATTCTTCCACTTCGCGTGTTTCACTTTTTTGCAAGCCGCGAATTTCCACTGCGAACTTTTCAATTGATGTCGCAATTAATGCCAATGTGCTCATATAATGTGCGTGGCGATCGCGCTGCAATGTTTGTGTTGAAATAGGCGCTGCTTCAAGGCCAAGCTTTTCACAAACGAATTTTTCAACGAACGGGTCGATGTTAGCATAAGTTCCGACAGCACCAGAGATTTTCCCAACCTCTATGTTCTTTCTAGCTTCTTCAAAACGTTCGACATTTCGTTTCATTTCTTGATACCAAAGTGCCAGTTTCAATCCAAAAGTGGTCGGTTCCGCATGAACTCCATGTGTACGTCCCATTTGAACCGTGTATTTATGTTCTTTCGCTTTATTTTTCAGGATCTCCACGAAGTTATTTAAATCCTTGGCAAGGATATCATTCGCTTGCTTTATCACATATGAAAGAGCTGTATCCACCACATCAGTAGAAGTCAGTCCGTAATGGACCCATTTCCGTTCTTCACCCAACGTTTCAGAAACCGCACGTGTAAAAGCAACAACATCGTGGCGTGTATCTTTTTCGATTTCATTGATACGGTCCACATCGAATGTAGCATTTTCACGAAGAAGCTTCACATCTTCTTTTGGAATGACACCTAGTTCAGACCATGCTTCACAAGCTAAGATTTCAACTTCCAACCACGCATTAAAGCGGTTCTTTTCTGTCCAAATGTTTCCCATCTCTGGGCGGGTATAACGTTCAATCATTTTACTTCCTCCGTTTCAACCTGTTGATTCCATATTTTGCTTCGATCACTTTCCAAAAGAGCTTCCTCAATCGTTGGACGTAAAATATTCACATGGCCCATTTTCCGCTTAAGCTTGGCTTCTTTCTTACCGTAAAGGTGAACCTTCCAATCCGATAGCGTCGGAATTTCATCCATTAAGTGTCCGATATGTTCACCAAGGATGTTTACCATTACCACAGGCTTCAATAACGCTGTATTTCCGAGTGGCCAATTGCAGACAGCCCTTATATGCTGTTCGAACTGTGAAGTCTCACATGCTTCCATTGTATAATGGCCTGAGTTATGAGGTCTTGGCGCTAATTCATTAATGATGATTTCATCCTGAGCGGTTAAAAACATCTCTACTGCCAATGTCCCCACCAAATCAAGTTTCTCTGCAAGCTGCAAAGCTTCATTAATAGCTTTCCGTTCAGCTTGTTGACTAATACGGGCAGGAACAATACTTTTATGAAGAATGTTTTCAATATGAATGTTTTCCGCAATCGGGAAATGACTTGCCTCGCCATCTGCCTTACGCGTCACGATAATGGAGATTTCTTTTACGAAAGGAATCCAGGCTTCCAGCACACATTTACCTGTTTTGAGCAGTGAATCAGCCTTCTTGATATCGGCTTCTTCCTTTATAACCAACTGCCCTTTTCCATCATAACCGCCCCGCGTCGTTTTTAACACACTAGGGTACCCTAATTTCTCTATATGAAGGTGAATTTCTGAAATATCCTGTATTTCCTGATATGGAGCAACAGAAGCTCCTGCATCAGATATGGCTTTTTTTTCTGTAAGTCTATCCTGTGTCAGCTTTAATAATTCTGAGCCCTGCGGAAGAAAAGCATGTTGCTTTAACCAATCCAGGGCTTCCGAACTGATATTTTCAAACTCGTATGTTATGACGTCACTGACCTCAGCTAATCTTTTCAATGCTTCGATATCATCATAAGCACCAGTGATTTCTATATCCGCCACTTGAGCACATGGACCTTCTGCAGTCGGCTCAAGGACCGCTATCTTAAAGCCCGATGCCTTAGCCGATAAGGCCATCATCCTGCCCAATTGCCCACCGCCGATTATTCCAATGGTCTGTCCCGGTAAAATGACTGTATTATTTAAGTTGTTCACTGCTCTGTAACACCTTTTCTCTGGTTTCGTCTCGTAAAGCCTCTAACCTATCAGCAATGTCAGAATCAAAAGCTGCTAATATTTGAGCCGCAAACAAACCGGCATTGACTGCGCCCGCTTTTCCGATCGCAACCGTTGCAACCGGTACGCCACCAGGCATTTGAACAATCGATAATAACGAATCCATCCCATTTAATGCCTTCGACTGTATTGGTACGCCTATCACAGGGACAATCGTTTTAGCGGCGGTCATACCTGGAAGATGTGCAGCCCCGCCTGCTCCGGCAATAATCACTTTAATATCTCTCTCTTTTGCACTCTCTGCATATTCAAATAGTAAATCCGGCGTCCGGTGGGCGGAAACGACTCTTTTTTCATAGGGAATCTCAAGCTGTTCCAATGACTCACAAGCGTATTTCATCGTTTCCCAATCCGAGACACTTCCCATAATAACCCCAACTTGCGGTTTCATATAATCTTTCCCTCCAACACTCATATTATGGCGTCCCGAGTATGCAGACGGACGCTTATCATTATCTATCACATGTAAATTAAAAAACCGGACAGGTTGCTTCCTCATCGAGAAAGCAACCTGTCCGGAAAAGAAAGCCCTTTTTGAAAAAGTACAAAAAGACTTGGCTAGTTTCCGAAATAGTCAGATGCTTTTCTCATAGTCCGATGATTTACGGTCATCAGGTAGAAACTTTTGGGCCATATCCCCATGATTATATGAGATGTATTAATGTAACTTCATCTTACCTTCCGGCCTATTTAATGTCAAGTTAATATCGAATATTTTTGCGTGATATTAATTAATCGTTCGTGTTTTACTCGATTAATTTTGCTTCGAATACAATTTTTCGATCAATTGGCACATAATGGACCTTGCCATTCTCGATTCTCTCGGCAAAGATAGGCTCTTCCATTCGCCTTACAGGAAAGTACCCTGCCGCTTTAATTCGATCTAAACAGGCATCGATCGACTCGCCTTCGATAACTTCAAACTTTTCCTTACTCTTTTTACTCATAATATCGATCCCTTCCATAATTTTATTTTGTCTGTCTTCTTCTTTAGTATCCAACTTGCATTATTATTAATAATAAGTTCTTCATCAACAATAAATTCTTCCTAGTATAATGAAAAGAACAAGTTAAGACAAAAATATATTTCAATAAAACCGATTACATTATAATAGAAATATCCATAATTCCTCAGAGTATGAAATCCCTGTGTTCCGTAAGAGCACCTACACTCATAAATTATACATCCCCTTTAATATCCTCCCCGTCTCCCCCTCTGAATTACTATAGCCTGATTCATTAAATTAACCTCTGCTCAATGATTGGTACATATTCGTATATTGCTCTCATGAATTATGTCAATTCAAGTGAGACCGTTGATATAAGAATTCGAGAGGATATAACGATAGTTCGAATTAAATAAGCTGCAGGTAGATTTATTTCACTTTGGAACGGTCAAATTTGCGTTAATTCTCCCTGAAACCGATAACATGGAAATACAAAAAAGACCAGCCGGTTGGCTGGTCTTTGAAATGGCTTGGCGGCGTCCTACTCTCACAGGGGGAAACCCCCAACTACCATCGGCGCTGAAGAGCTTAACTGCCGTGTTCGGAATGGGAACGGGTGTGACCTCTTCGCTATCGCCACCAAACATAAAAGGAACGTTGTTCCTTCAAAACTAGATAATAAGAAGGTATTTCATTTTTTTAAAGCGTTGGTTAAGTCCTCGATCTATTAGTATCAGTCAGCTCCACATGTCGCCACGCTTCCACCTCTGACCTATCAACCTGATCATCTTTCAGGGATCTTACTAGCTTGCGCCATGGGAAATCTCATCTTGAGGGGGGCTTCATGCTTAGATGCTTTCAGCACTTATCCCGTCCGCACGTAGCTACCCAGCTATGCCTTTGGCAAGACAACTGGTACACCAGCGGTGCGTCCATCCCGGTCCTCTCGTACTAAGGACAGCTCCTCTCAAATTTCCTGCGCCCGCGACGGATAGGGACCGAACTGTCTCACGACGTTCTGAACCCAGCTCGCGTACCGCTTTAATGGGCGAACAGCCCAACCCTTGGGACCGACTACAGCCCCAGGATGCGATGAGCCGACATCGAGGTGCCAAACCTCCCCGTCGATGTGGACTCTTGGGGGAGATAAGCCTGTTATCCCCGGGGTAGCTTTTATCCGTTGAGCGATGGCCCTTCCATGCGGAACCACCGGATCACTAAGCCCGACTTTCGTCCCTGCTCGACTTGTAGGTCTCGCAGTCAAGCTCCCTTGTGCCTTTACACTCTACGAATGATTTCCAACCATTCTGAGGGAACCTTTGGGCGCCTCCGTTACTCTTTAGGAGGCGACCGCCCCAGTCAAACTGCCCACCTGACACTGTCTCCCACCCCGATAAGGGGCGCGGGTTAGAATTTCAATACAGCCAGGGTAGTATCCCACCAACGCCTCCACCGAAGCTAGCGCTCCGGCTTCTCAGGCTCCTACCTATCCTGTACAAGCTGTACCAAAATTCAATATCAGGCTGCAGTAAAGCTCCACGGGGTCTTTCCGTCCTGTCGCGGGTAACCTGCATCTTCACAGGTACTATAATTTCACCGAGTCTCTCGTTGAGACAGTGCCCAGATCGTTACACCTTTCGTGCGGGTCGGAACTTACCCGACAAGGAATTTCGCTACCTTAGGACCGTTATAGTTACGGCCGCCGTTTACTGGGGCTTCGGTTCAAAGCTTCGCTTGCGCTAACCTCTCCCCTTAACCTTCCAGCACCGGGCAGGTGTCAGCCCCTATACTTCGCCTTGCGGCTTCGCAGAGACCTGTGTTTTTGCTAAACAGTCGCCTGGGCCTATTCACTGCGGCTTTTCTGGGCTATTCACCCTAAAAAGCACCCCTTCTCCCGAAGTTACGGGGTCATTTTGCCGAGTTCCTTAACGAGAGTTCTCTCGCACACCTTAGGATTCTCTCCTCGCCTACCTGTGTCGGTTTGCGGTACGGGCACCTTACATCTCACTAGAGGCTTTTCTTGGCAGCGTGGAATCAGGAACTTCGGTACTATATTTCCCTCGCCATCACAGCTCCGCCTTAATGGAAACGGGATTTGCCTCGTTTCCGGCCTAACTGCTTGGACGCGCATATCCAACAGCGCGCTTACCCTATCCTTCTGCGTCCCCCCATCGTTCAAACGATGTATAGGTGGTACAGGAATATCAACCTGTTGTCCATCGCCTACGCCTTTCGGCCTCGGCTTAGGTCCCGACTAACCCTGAGCGGACGAGCCTTCCTCAGGAAACCTTAGGCATTCGGTGGAAGGGATTCTCACCCTTCTTTCGCTACTCATACCGGCATTCTCACTTCTAAGCGCTCCACCAGTCCTTCCGGTCTGACTTCAACGCCCTTAGAACGCTCTCCTACCATCGACACCATACGGTGTCAATCCACAGCTTCGGTGATACGTTTAGCCCCGGTACATTTTCGGCGCGGAGTCACTCGACCAGTGAGCTATTACGCACTCTTTAAATGGTGGCTGCTTCTGAGCCAACATCCTGGTTGTCTAAGCAACTCCACATCCTTTTCCACTTAACGTATACTTTGGGACCTTAGCTGGTGGTCTGGGCTGTTTCCCTTTCGACTACGGATCTTATCACTCGCAGTCTGACTCCCAAGAATAAGTATTTGGCATTCGGAGTTTGACTGAATTCGGTAACCCGTTGGGGGCCCCTAGTCCAATCAGTGCTCTACCTCCAATACTCTCATCTTGAGGCTAGCCCTAAAGCTATTTCGGAGAGAACCAGCTATCTCCAGGTTCGATTGGAATTTCTCCGCTACCCACACCTCATCCCCGCACTTTTCAACGTGCGTGGGTTCGGGCCTCCATTCAGTGTTACCTGAACTTCACCCTGGACATGGGTAGATCACCTGGTTTCGGGTCTACGACCTCATACTCATTCGCCCTATTCAGACTCGCTTTCGCTGCGGCTCCGTCTTATCAACTTAACCTCGCATGAAATCGTAACTCGCCGGTTCATTCTACAAAAGGCACGCCATTACCCATTAACGGGCTTTGACTACTTGTAGGCACACGGTTTCAGGATCTATTTCACTCCCCTTCCGGGGTGCTTTTCACCTTTCCCTCACGGTACTGGTTCACTATCGGTCACTAGGGAGTATTTAGCCTTGGGAGATGGTCCTCCCTGCTTCCGACGGGATTTCTCGTGTCCCGCCGTACTCAGGATCCACTCAGGAGGGAACGAAGTTTCAACTACAGGGTTTTTACCTTCTTTGACGGACCTTTCCAGATCACTTCATTTACCCCGTTCCTTTGTAACTCCATGTTGAGTGTCCTACAACCCCAAGAGGCAAGCCTCTTGGTTTGGGCTAATTCCGTTTCGCTCGCCGCTACTCAGGAAATCGCATTTGCTTTCTCTTCCTCCGGGTACTTAGATGTTTCAGTTCCCCGGGTCTGCCTTCAGTACCCTATGTATTCAGGTAAAGATACTGTTCCATTACGAACAGTGGGTTTCCCCATTCGGAAATCTCCGGATCAAAGCTTACTTACAGCTCCCCGAAGCATATCGGTGTTAGTCCCGTCCTTCATCGGCTCCTAGTGCCAAGGCATCCACCGTGCGCCCTTTCTAACTTAACCGTTAAAAAAGATCTTACAGATGCTTTGAAAAAAATTAATTGCCTTCTATCTATTATCTAGTTTTCAAGGAACAAAGCAGAAAGAATCCATCACATCGTGATGCTTGTCTTTCTTATTTGAATGAATTACTCATTCAAAACTGAACAAAACAAAAGCGCTCTCGTAATTATCCTTAGAAAGGAGGTGATCCAGCCGCACCTTCCGATACGGCTACCTTGTTACGACTTCACCCCAATCATCTGTCCCACCTTAGGCGGCTGGCTCCATAAAGGTTACCTCACCGACTTCGGGTGTTACAAACTCTCGTGGTGTGACGGGCGGTGTGTACAAGGCCCGGGAACGTATTCACCGCGGCATGCTGATCCGCGATTACTAGCGATTCCGGCTTCATGTAGGCGAGTTGCAGCCTACAATCCGAACTGAGAATGGCTTTATGGGATTCGCTTACCTTCGCAGGTTTGCAGCCCTTTGTACCATCCATTGTAGCACGTGTGTAGCCCAGGTCATAAGGGGCATGATGATTTGACGTCATCCCCACCTTCCTCCGGTTTGTCACCGGCAGTCACCTTAGAGTGCCCAACTGAATGCTGGCAACTAAGATCAAGGGTTGCGCTCGTTGCGGGACTTAACCCAACATCTCACGACACGAGCTGACGACAACCATGCACCACCTGTCACTCTGTCCCCCGAAGGGGAAAGCCCTATCTCTAGGGTTGTCAGAGGATGTCAAGACCTGGTAAGGTTCTTCGCGTTGCTTCGAATTAAACCACATGCTCCACCGCTTGTGCGGGCCCCCGTCAATTCCTTTGAGTTTCAGCCTTGCGGCCGTACTCCCCAGGCGGAGTGCTTAATGCGTTAGCTGCAGCACTAAAGGGCGGAAACCCTCTAACACTTAGCACTCATCGTTTACGGCGTGGACTACCAGGGTATCTAATCCTGTTTGCTCCCCACGCTTTCGCGCCTCAGTGTCAGTTACAGACCAGAAAGTCGCCTTCGCCACTGGTGTTCCTCCAAATCTCTACGCATTTCACCGCTACACTTGGAATTCCACTTTCCTCTTCTGCACTCAAGTTCCCCAGTTTCCAATGACCCTCCACGGTTGAGCCGTGGGCTTTCACATCAGACTTAAGGAACCACCTGCGCGCGCTTTACGCCCAATAATTCCGGACAACGCTTGCCACCTACGTATTACCGCGGCTGCTGGCACGTAGTTAGCCGTGGCTTTCTGGTTAGGTACCGTCAAGGTACCAGCAGTTACTCTGGTACTTGTTCTTCCCTAACAACAGAACTTTACGACCCGAAGGCCTTCTTCGTTCACGCGGCGTTGCTCCGTCAGACTTTCGTCCATTGCGGAAGATTCCCTACTGCTGCCTCCCGTAGGAGTCTGGGCCGTGTCTCAGTCCCAGTGTGGCCGATCACCCTCTCAGGTCGGCTACGCATCGTCGCCTTGGTGAGCCATTACCTCACCAACTAGCTAATGCGCCGCGGGCCCATCTATAAGTGACAGCGTAAACCGTCTTTCCATCTTCTCTCATGCGAGAAAAGAACGTATCCGGTATTAGCTCCGGTTTCCCGAAGTTATCCCAGTCTTATAGGCAGGTTGCCCACGTGTTACTCACCCGTCCGCCGCTAATCTCAGGGAGCAAGCTCCCGTCGATTCGCTCGACTTGCATGTATTAGGCACGCCGCCAGCGTTCGTCCTGAGCCAGGATCAAACTCTCCGAAGAAATGTTTGACTTGCTCATTTTGCTTTTTTGATAGTGTGTGCTCACTTAAAATTTAACGTTGGCGCTTTGTTTTGTTCAGTTTTCAAAGAGCAATTTTCACAATCGTTCTTCCGAACGGCTGTTTATTCATCATAACATCTTATTGATTAGTTGTCAACTTCTGCGAAGTTTTTAACTTATTTTAAATCGCTGTGTTTTCCAGCGACCATTTCATCTTATCATTTTCACAGTAAGAAGTCAATAGTTATTATTTCTTTCAGCAATCAGCCAAAAGCGATGAAGTTTTTCGTTTGTCTTAGTTGGTGCTTATTTATATTAATCCCTTCCCACAATAAAGTCAACACATTTCATACATTTCCTCGTTAAATGATTTAATCAATTATATAGAGGAATAAATACGCCAGCCATACCTTGGCTTCCGCTTAAAATATATAATCCAACAAAATCATTGATCCCATCCATTTTATTAAATCAAAGACCCATTTGACAAACATTCCCCTTCTACCTAGTAATGCTTTTGGCAAAATCCATAAAACTTGCAATTGATAGGTAATGGCAATAACAACCTTATATATGATGAGGAAACGTATAATTAGATGTATAAATCGAATACTGAAAAATTGATTGTTCCTTTCGGATAGATTGAATTAAAAATAAACCGCTAAATCACGGAATTTCATTGTCCAAATATTAAAAAATTTTTTTACAATTTTACTTTCTTGTACTATAATAAATATATTTTAAAAATTTCAGGAGAGACTTTTAATCATTTTAAAAATAGTTGGGAGAGGGATTTATAAATGATTAATAAAAACACATCTTTGAGGATGCAAAGTATCGTTTTTATTGGCTTTATGGGGGTAGGAAAGACGACGATCGGACAGAAAGTAGCAAGGAAATTATATAGGGACTTTATTGATATAGATCAAGAAATTGAAAAGGAATTCAATATGCCCACTACAGAAATATTCAAGAAGTTTGGGGAAAAAGCTTTTCGCGAAAAAGAAAAAAGTGTGATTGAAAGCTTTAGTCAACAACAATTGAAAATCATTTCAGTTGGAGGCGGGGCATTTTTACAAGAGGATATACGGAATATCTGTTTATCCAATTGCATTGTCTTTTATCTGGACTTATCTTGGGAATACTGGAAAGAAAGAATTGGCTTACTTATTGATAGTAGACCTGTTTTACAAAGTCGGTCCCTTGAGGAAATCGAAGAACTCTTTTACACCAGACAAGAAATATACTCCTATCATCATTCAAAAGTGAATACTAATGATCTTGATGTTGATGAAGTGGCAGACTTTATAGTCGATTCATTGAAAGTAGCCTGGGATATTTATGAACCGCTTAAGTAAGACCATCCTTTTTTTATATAATCAATGTTCCCAATAAAAGAATAATAGAAAAGATGAAAAGGGTACAGCGGTATGGATAACTAGCCTCCTGTATACTTATCACCTTTTTATTTTTCTTTTTTAGGAAGACTCTCTAATAATCAGTTCTGGATTCAATATGATTCGCTGTTGTTCACGTTCAATTTTCTCCATTTGCTGATACAGAAGATTCGCTGCCTCTTTTCCAATACGTCTAGGGAATGAGGAAATGGTCGTTAGCGGAGGATGATAGATTTCTGCGACTGGAACGTTATCGAACCCTACGATATCTATATCTTTTCCAGGGGTAAATCCCTTCATCATTAATCCTTGCATAACACCGAAGGCAATTAAGTCGCTAAAGCAAAAAATTGCGGTAGGCGGATTAGGATTCTCAAGTACTTTCAAAACAGCCTTCAGCCCTCCCTCCCGTGTAGGGGCACTATCTATCACCAACGATTCATCCACTTCCAATCCCGCTCTTGAAAGAGCTTCACGGTATCCCTCCATTCTCTCGATCCAAGTAGAAGATTCCTTGATGCCACCAAGGAGCGCAATTCTTTTATGCCCCTTTCCAAGGAGATGATCAACAGCGATCCTTGCTCCTTCTGGATAGTCTATGCCTACATAGTCACTATTCACTCCAGGCAGTTCCCTGACAGCAAGGACCATCGGCGTGTCAATTTCATTTAACCGTTCAATTGTATCTTGTGAACTTTCAGAGACAGGACAAAGAATCAGGCCTCCCACCCTATGTTCCATCATGGTTGAAAGGAGATGGTCTTGCTTGGCAACCGAGTCGAATGTAGTCCCTAGCAACACTGTATACCCGACCTCATCCAATGCATCGTGAACGCCTATCAGGAATTCAGAAAAAAAGGTATTTGATATGTCGGTAATAATGATTCCTACAGTATCGGAACTCTGCGACCTTAGGTTTGCTGCAATTCTATCATAAACATAACCCAATTCATGCATGGATTTTAATACCTTTTTTCGCGTCGCTTCCGATATTCGAGGGTTATTGCGAACGATAAGGGAAGCAGTGGATGTAGATACCCCAGCATGTTTCGCAACCTGTTGCAGCGTGACCCGCCCTTTTTTGGATTGTTTCATAGTTCAATCACCATCTTGAATGTATTTTTTGATGTACTTATTATTATCATGTTCTTACTATAATAATAATATAGTTACTGTCATTATTACACCCCTTGCTTTTGGAACATGGGTATCTCATCGATTAATACTCACTCCAATACATCTATATCCAATATTCATTAGTCCAAAAAAAAACGCCACCCTAGTTCTAGAAGATGGAGTTTTAAGTAATCCTTCAATATTTTTTAGCCATGGTTAAATATGGTCTGGTGCTGAGTCAATTTTTTATACCGATAATAAACAAAAGCTGCCGCTAGGATTCCTATAGTTGCAATAAAGCAATCAAAAAGAAATATATGCGATATGTCCCCACTCTTAGCAATCAAGCCCGTTGCAATTGGTAAAATGACGCTCGCCAAACTGGATGCCGTCGCAACGATCCCTGTTACAGTTCCTTTTTTCCTCCAGAATAGTTCAGTCATTATTGCAATGGTTAATTGAAATATCCCAGCTGTCGAGGCTCCAAGGAAAAAAGAGCTTATACTTAAGACAATAGGTGAATGAATCGTTAATATGATGATTACCGTAAGTAAAGTAATCATTGGATAAAGCAATATCACCGTCACTGGCTTAATCCATTTGTTTAATAAGATGGATAATAGCAGGACGGAAATAAGTGATCCAACACTATAATAGCTCAATAATTTAATTGCACTTGAAGATGACATCCCTGCGACTTCCTGGCCGAAACTCGGTAACCAGATTTGCGAAACTGTAAATAACGCAGTTGATGTAAACCCAATTATGATTAGCGCGACTCCTTCGTTCCAGAATTTAGGTTCAGTTATGAACCTGTTCATATGCAAATCCTCCTCATTACTGATAGCATCGGATTTGCTTTTTGGAAATGAAGCGGACAACACAAAAAACATATTCATGAAATAGATGACAGCCGGTAATAAAAATGCAAACCCGTAAAATAATTGGTTCGTAGTAAGAAACAAGATCATGAATGGTAGGATGGTTGCACCAAGTGAACCAAAAGCTTTAACCATAACACTGGCGGAACCAGCAGATTCAGGAAACATTTCAGTTAGCGCCGGATATGTACCAGCATCCATGGCTGAGTTGGAAATTCCCGCAAGTAAAGCAAATACAAAGGCCATTTCATATGTGGGGGAAAATGGAATTCCAATTAAAAAAACTCCCATTATAACCGAAGAGACAATGATCAACGGCTTTCTTCCAAATTTATCTGATAATACTCCCGAGAGACCATACGTGAGTAATCTGCCTATTCCTATTGCTGCAATTAGATAACTGATGCCAGTAGAATCCGTATCCCATTGTTCTGTTAAAGAGGACATGTTTGAGGCGAGAATTATATTAACCATCCCCAGCAGGAAATAGTTAATATACATGCCAGATGCCGCTTTAAAATACTGATTTTTCATTATTACACCCCTATAATAAATCACGTTGTGTTTCTCCCCTAGAACACTTTAATGCAAAATGTAATTACGTTAAAGCCTCCCCTTTATGTTATCCATTTTAATGAAAACCACTTTTCAAAAAAAAAAACGCTAAGAAAAACAAAGGATTTCACTCCCTGCATTTCTTAGCTCTGAGGTTTCTGCACTCATTTGATGTAATCATTTAACGATGATACACATCAAGTATCAAAAAACCTCTATTACGATAAAATGGAGAATGATCTCCAGAGTGGAATCATATTATTCTGCAAACAATTGCTCTTTGATGTAATCAACAGGCATCTGTTGACCTGTCCATAATTCAAAGGCCAATGCACCTTGCCAAAGCATCATCCCTAGACCATTAATAGCTGTAGCACCGGCAGCCTCAGCTTGTTCCATTAGTTTAGATTTACGTGGGATGTAAACAACATCGGTTACGATTAAATCAGGACGCAGCATTGATTCGTCTTGAATGACACTTAAGCCTTCAAGTGGTTTCATGCCAACGCCGGTTCCATTTGCCAAAATATCACTAGTTGCGACTTCAGCCTTTAATTGTTCAACATTTTCAAGAGGGTATACATTGGCTTTCACATTTAAGTGCTTCATATCTTCATTGATGATTCGTACATTCTCTTCTGCTTGCGGGAAGAAAGCATCATCACGAGCAAAAATGCTGATTTCCGCCACACCCTCCAGCGCAGATTGAATGGCAATTGGAGTAGCAGCCCCACCTGAACCGATAAGTGTCATTTTCTTGCCTTTAATATCTATACCATGTTCTTTTAGGTTCCGAGTATATCCCATTCCATCGGTACTGTGCCCTACGAACTTTCCGTCGACATTGACAACTGTATTAACGGCACCAGAAAATTTAGCACTGTCTGCCAACTCGTCAAGATATGGAAGGATTTTCATTTTATTAGGCATGGAGACGTTAAATCCTTTTACATTTAATGCACGCATCCCTTTGACTGCATCTTCCAGCTGTTCATTTCCAACTTCAAATGCTAAATAGGCGCAATTCAAGCCTAATTTATCGAAAGCTAAATTATGCATAGCAGGTGATAAAGAATGTCCGATTGGTGTTGCCAGCAATCCTACTAATTCTGTTTTCCCATTAATTCGTCCTAAATTTTCCATGTTCTATTCCCCCTGATTTTTAAAACTTTATATAAATTCCTTCTTGGAAGGAATTATGAGTTAAATATTTTTATCAATGATCTCCAATACATCTCTTAATTGAGTAACAGGAATTTGTCCTGGGGCAGATGCTTCTTTTCCGGCACCAAATGTACAAGCAGATCCAAACACCGCACCTGATAATCGGCTGACCAGGCCTGTCCCCGACATTGACATCGTAATGAATGGACGATCGGCATACTTTGTTTTCATCGTGTAAGTTGCATCTAATAAAATGAGTAAGTCACCAACAGTTTGGGGCATTACAGCGATTTTTGGAATATGGGCGCCAAGTTCCTGCATCTTACGCAATCGGTAAATGATTTCTTCTTTTGCTGGTGTCTTATCGAAATCATGGTTACACATCACTACGTATACGCCATTTTCCTCAGCTACCTTTACAGTCTCCTTAACTGATGATTCTTCATAAAACAACTCCACATCGACAAGATCAATATTCTTCGTTCCAATTGCAGCATGAAGAAGTTGGAAATAATAATCATCGCTGATTTCCTTGTTCCCGCCTTCTTTATGGCTTCTAAAAGTGAAAAGCAGCAAAGTATTGGGTACAGCACTTCTAAGTTTAGAAATCATATCCGAAACGGCTTCTAAGCTTTCAACCTGTTCATAGACATCTACTCGCCATTCAATGATATCCGGCTGTAGCGCATTTACCGTTTCAACTTCTTTAAGCAGTTCTTCTTCAGTTGTCCCCATTAGTGGAACGATGATCTTTGGTACCCCTTCTCCGATCGTTACGTCTTTGATTGTGATTGTGATTGTTTGCATGGATTTTTTCCCCCTTTTATCATTATCATCAGTGGAGATTCATGCCCCACGGATGTTCGGCTAGACCGTTTAATCGGAAACCTTAATTACCTTTTTATATCGATAGGCAACAAATACGGCCAATAAGATACTAACTACCGCTATTGCCACATCAAATAAGAAGACTGCAGTTAAACCAGCGCTCTTAGAAATGATACCTGTAACGAAAGGTATGATGATAAAGGCTGAACTAGCTGCAATGTTTACATATGAAGTAATAGTCCCTTTATTGGCTGGGAAGAATTCTGTTATTATCGTCATGGCTAATTGGAACACCCCTGCGGTTGAAAGACCAATGAAGAAAGCGCTCAAAACAGTCATAAATGGTTGTTGGATGTAAATGAGTGACAATAAAGATAATGCTGCAATGATCGGATAGATAATCATGACGGTAATGGGCTTAATTACTTTATTCAATAGAACTGCTAGTAAAATGACAGAAACAAGGGAGCCAATGCTATAGTAACTAAGCAATTGAACAGCCTTAGCCTGGGTTAACCCCAATACATCTTGTCCAAAGTTCGGGAGCCAGACTTGAACCAACATGAATAAAGCAGTTGATGTGAAGCCTAATAGTATGACGGCCACCCCCTCCTGGGCAAACTTCGGTTTTGAGAGGAATTGGTGTTGAACCGGCACAGCTTGTTTATCATCTTCAGTATGGCTTTGAGCTTTATGATCCGGGAATGAAACCTTAAGCAGGAAAAATCCATTAACAAGATAAACAGCAGCCATTAAGAAGAATGTATACCCGTAAAACATATCTCTAGCTATAAAAAACGCCATAATAAATGGAAGAAGTGCGGCACCGACTGAAACGAACGCTTTTATTAATACGGTAGCGGAACCAGCTTTCTTTTGAAAAGCCTCAATAAGTGCTGGATACGTACCAGCATCCAAAAATGAGTTTGCAATACCAGCACATACAGCAAATATAAATGCCAATGTATAGTTAGGAGCCAAAGGTATACCTATGAGGAAGATTAGGTAGATAAAAGATGCTGAAACAACAAATGGTTTCCTTCCTAATTTATCCGACAGTCTACCGGCGAAAAACAAGGAAACTAACTTACCGATTCCTATAGCAGAAACCAAGTAACTTATCCCTGAGGCACTTGTATTTAATTGATTGGACAAATTCTCCATATTTGATCCGATGATAATATTGATCATACCTAAAATAAAATAGCTAATATATAAACCTGTGGCCATTTTTATAAATGGATTTTTCATGAAACACACCCCTATTAAAAAAGTTATCGAAATGCAATTTGATTATTAAGCCTTTCAGAAGCTGCCCCCTTGCCCCATACCATAAATACAATACTAAATAAAAACAATAAACTTCATTAGGTTAACCGACTTCAGTTAGTATATCGTTCTACTAACTTTTCGCATAACTAGTATATCGTTCTACTAATCTTAAGTTCATGTTAGTACATCGTTCTACTAATTCCTTGGTATATCGTTCTACTAATTATTCAAAGCAATTAGTTTCTGAATTCAAAAGGTATTGAATTTACACTTATGCCAAAGTTAATTAGTTAACTTTATTTAGTATATCGTTCTACTGGATTATTATACTGCGCTAATTTAATTGTGTCAAACTCACGAGCGGTCCATAATAACTATAAAGAGATTCCTCATACTCTTTATTTCTAAATTTCGAAGTGCTCATTTTCGATCTCATTTATCTTATAAGTTCAGCTATACCTTGGATTTATTACCGCTCATACAAGATGAAGAATATTTTTATTTGCTGTGACACAAAGTATTTTATCATTTATGAGGACCCCCTTCTATTTCGGTATTCCCCACTTTTTTAGTTACCAGTTTCTGAATAAATTTCTTTTTAGCCAAAATATATGTACTGCTGCTTATTTAAATCCAATTCTCCAGTTATTTGCAATCGAATTGAATAACCCATATCCCTGTCTAAGTAAGGCTGGAAGAATATTCGCTTATACATTTCAGGTGATTTAAAACGATTCTTAATATAAAATGAGAATCAATTTTCATTTTCCCCTTCTCAATGGTGAAATAACAACTTCTATATAATAGAAATAACAAGGCTTCATAATTTTCACAAAGCTTTTTGATTCATAACGCAAAAAAGACCAGCCGGATGGCTGATCTTTTTAAATGGCTTGGCGGCGTCCTACTCTCACAGGGGGAAACCCCCAACTACCATCGGCGCTGAAGAGCTTAACTGCCGTGTTCGGAATGGGAACGGGTGTGACCTCTTCGCTATCGCCACCAAACATGAAAGGAACGTTGTTCCTTCAAAACTAGATAATAAGAAGGTATTTCATTTTTTTAAAGCGTTGGTTAAGTCCTCGATCTATTAGTATCAGTCAGCTCCACATGTCGCCACGCTTCCACCTCTGACCTATCAACCTGATCATCTTTCAGGGATCTTACTAGCTTGCGCCATGGGAAATCTCATCTTGAGGGGGGCTTCATGCTTAGATGCTTTCAGCACTTATCCCGTCCGCACGTAGCTACCCAGCTATGCCTTTGGCAAGACAACTGGTACACCAGCGGTGCGTCCATCCCGGTCCTCTCGTACTAAGGACAGCTCCTCTCAAATTTCCTGCGCCCGCGACGGATAGGGACCGAACTGTCTCACGACGTTCTGAACCCAGCTCGCGTACCGCTTTAATGGGCGAACAGCCCAACCCTTGGGACCGACTACAGCCCCAGGATGCGATGAGCCGACATCGAGGTGCCAAACCTCCCCGTCGATGTGGACTCTTGGGGGAGATAAGCCTGTTATCCCCGGGGTAGCTTTTATCCGTTGAGCGATGGCCCTTCCATGCGGAACCACCGGATCACTAAGCCCGACTTTCGTCCCTGCTCGACTTGTAGGTCTCGCAGTCAAGCTCCCTTGTGCCTTTACACTCTACGAATGATTTCCAACCATTCTGAGGGAACCTTTGGGCGCCTCCGTTACTCTTTAGGAGGCGACCGCCCCAGTCAAACTGCCCACCTGACACTGTCTCCCACCCCGATAAGGGGCGCGGGTTAGAATTTCAATACAGCCAGGGTAGTATCCCACCAACGCCTCCACCGAAGCTAGCGCTCCGGCTTCTCAGGCTCCTACCTATCCTGTACAAGCTGTACCAAAATTCAATATCAGGCTGCAGTAAAGCTCCACGGGGTCTTTCCGTCCTGTCGCGGGTAACCTGCATCTTCACAGGTACTATAATTTCACCGAGTCTCTCGTTGAGACAGTGCCCAGATCGTTACACCTTTCGTGCGGGTCGGAACTTACCCGACAAGGAATTTCGCTACCTTAGGACCGTTATAGTTACGGCCGCCGTTTACTGGGGCTTCGGTTCAAAGCTTCGCTTGCGCTAACCTCTCCCCTTAACCTTCCAGCACCGGGCAGGTGTCAGCCCCTATACTTCGCCTTGCGGCTTCGCAGAGACCTGTGTTTTTGCTAAACAGTCGCCTGGGCCTATTCACTGCGGCTTTTCTGGGCTATTCACCCTAAAAAGCACCCCTTCTCCCGAAGTTACGGGGTCATTTTGCCGAGTTCCTTAACGAGAGTTCTCTCGCACACCTTAGGATTCTCTCCTCGCCTACCTGTGTCGGTTTGCGGTACGGGCACCTTACATCTCACTAGAGGCTTTTCTTGGCAGCGTGGAATCAGGAACTTCGGTACTATATTTCCCTCGCCATCACAGCTCCGCCTTAATGGAAACGGGATTTGCCTCGTTTCCGGCCTAACTGCTTGGACGCGCATATCCAACAGCGCGCTTACCCTATCCTTCTGCGTCCCCCCATCGTTCAAACGATGTATAGGTGGTACAGGAATATCAACCTGTTGTCCATCGCCTACGCCTTTCGGCCTCGGCTTAGGTCCCGACTAACCCTGAGCGGACGAGCCTTCCTCAGGAAACCTTAGGCATTCGGTGGAAGGGATTCTCACCCTTCTTTCGCTACTCATACCGGCATTCTCACTTCTAAGCGCTCCACCAGTCCTTCCGGTCTGACTTCAACGCCCTTAGAACGCTCTCCTACCATCGACACCATACGGTGTCAATCCACAGCTTCGGTGATACGTTTAGCCCCGGTACATTTTCGGCGCGGAGTCACTCGACCAGTGAGCTATTACGCACTCTTTAAATGGTGGCTGCTTCTGAGCCAACATCCTGGTTGTCTAAGCAACTCCACATCCTTTTCCACTTAACGTATACTTTGGGACCTTAGCTGGTGGTCTGGGCTGTTTCCCTTTCGACTACGGATCTTATCACTCGCAGTCTGACTCCCAAGAATAAGTATTTGGCATTCGGAGTTTGACTGAATTCGGTAACCCGTTGGGGGCCCCTAGTCCAATCAGTGCTCTACCTCCAATACTCTCATCTTGAGGCTAGCCCTAAAGCTATTTCGGAGAGAACCAGCTATCTCCAGGTTCGATTGGAATTTCTCCGCTACCCACACCTCATCCCCGCACTTTTCAACGTGCGTGGGTTCGGGCCTCCATTCAGTGTTACCTGAACTTCACCCTGGACATGGGTAGATCACCTGGTTTCGGGTCTACGACCTCATACTCATTCGCCCTATTCAGACTCGCTTTCGCTGCGGCTCCGTCTTATCAACTTAACCTCGCATGAAATCGTAACTCGCCGGTTCATTCTACAAAAGGCACGCCATTACCCATTAACGGGCTTTGACTACTTGTAGGCACACGGTTTCAGGATCTATTTCACTCCCCTTCCGGGGTGCTTTTCACCTTTCCCTCACGGTACTGGTTCACTATCGGTCACTAGGGAGTATTTAGCCTTGGGAGATGGTCCTCCCTGCTTCCGACGGGATTTCTCGTGTCCCGCCGTACTCAGGATCCACTCAGGAGGGAACGAAGTTTCAACTACAGGGTTTTTACCTTCTTTGACGGACCTTTCCAGATCACTTCATTTACCCCGTTCCTTTGTAACTCCATGTTGAGTGTCCTACAACCCCAAGAGGCAAGCCTCTTGGTTTGGGCTAATTCCGTTTCGCTCGCCGCTACTCAGGAAATCGCATTTGCTTTCTCTTCCTCCGGGTACTTAGATGTTTCAGTTCCCCGGGTCTGCCTTCAGTACCCTATGTATTCAGGTAAAGATACTGTTCCATTACGAACAGTGGGTTTCCCCATTCGGAAATCTCCGGATCAAAGCTTACTTACAGCTCCCCGAAGCATATCGGTGTTAGTCCCGTCCTTCATCGGCTCCTAGTGCCAAGGCATCCACCGTGCGCCCTTTCTAACTTAACCGTTAAAAAAGATCTTACAGATGCTTTGAAAAAAATTAATTGCCTTCTATCTATTATCTAGTTTTCAAGGAACAAAGCAGAAAGAATCCATCACATCGTGATGCTTGTCTTTCTTATTTGAATGAATTACTCATTCAAAACTGAACAAAACAAAAGCGCTCTCGTAATTATCCTTAGAAAGGAGGTGATCCAGCCGCACCTTCCGATACGGCTACCTTGTTACGACTTCACCCCAATCATCTGTCCCACCTTAGGCGGCTGGCTCCATAAAGGTTACCTCACCGACTTCGGGTGTTACAAACTCTCGTGGTGTGACGGGCGGTGTGTACAAGGCCCGGGAACGTATTCACCGCGGCATGCTGATCCGCGATTACTAGCGATTCCGGCTTCATGTAGGCGAGTTGCAGCCTACAATCCGAACTGAGAATGGCTTTATGGGATTCGCTTACCTTCGCAGGTTTGCAGCCCTTTGTACCATCCATTGTAGCACGTGTGTAGCCCAGGTCATAAGGGGCATGATGATTTGACGTCATCCCCACCTTCCTCCGGTTTGTCACCGGCAGTCACCTTAGAGTGCCCAACTGAATGCTGGCAACTAAGATCAAGGGTTGCGCTCGTTGCGGGACTTAACCCAACATCTCACGACACGAGCTGACGACAACCATGCACCACCTGTCACTCTGTCCCCCGAAGGGGAAAGCCCTATCTCTAGGGTTGTCAGAGGATGTCAAGACCTGGTAAGGTTCTTCGCGTTGCTTCGAATTAAACCACATGCTCCACCGCTTGTGCGGGCCCCCGTCAATTCCTTTGAGTTTCAGCCTTGCGGCCGTACTCCCCAGGCGGAGTGCTTAATGCGTTAGCTGCAGCACTAAAGGGCGGAAACCCTCTAACACTTAGCACTCATCGTTTACGGCGTGGACTACCAGGGTATCTAATCCTGTTTGCTCCCCACGCTTTCGCGCCTCAGTGTCAGTTACAGACCAGAAAGTCGCCTTCGCCACTGGTGTTCCTCCAAATCTCTACGCATTTCACCGCTACACTTGGAATTCCACTTTCCTCTTCTGCACTCAAGTTCCCCAGTTTCCAATGACCCTCCACGGTTGAGCCGTGGGCTTTCACATCAGACTTAAGGAACCACCTGCGCGCGCTTTACGCCCAATAATTCCGGACAACGCTTGCCACCTACGTATTACCGCGGCTGCTGGCACGTAGTTAGCCGTGGCTTTCTGGTTAGGTACCGTCAAGGTACCAGCAGTTACTCTGGTACTTGTTCTTCCCTAACAACAGAACTTTACGACCCGAAGGCCTTCTTCGTTCACGCGGCGTTGCTCCGTCAGACTTTCGTCCATTGCGGAAGATTCCCTACTGCTGCCTCCCGTAGGAGTCTGGGCCGTGTCTCAGTCCCAGTGTGGCCGATCACCCTCTCAGGTCGGCTACGCATCGTCGCCTTGGTGAGCCATTACCTCACCAACTAGCTAATGCGCCGCGGGCCCATCTATAAGTGACAGCGTAAACCGTCTTTCCATCTTCTCTCATGCGAGAAAAGAACGTATCCGGTATTAGCTCCGGTTTCCCGAAGTTATCCCAGTCTTATAGGCAGGTTGCCCACGTGTTACTCACCCGTCCGCCGCTAATCTCAGGGAGCAAGCTCCCGTCGATTCGCTCGACTTGCATGTATTAGGCACGCCGCCAGCGTTCGTCCTGAGCCAGGATCAAACTCTCCGAAGAAATGTTTGACTTGCTCATTTTGCTTTTTTGATAGTGTGTGCTCACTTAAAATTTAACGTTGGCGCTTTGTTTTGTTCAGTTTTCAAAGAGCAATTTTCACAATCGTTCTTTCGAACGGCTGTTTATTCATCATAACATCTTATTGATTAGTTGTCAACTTCTGCGAAGTTTTTAACTTATTTTAAATCGCTGTGTTTTTCAGCGACCATTTCATCTTATCATTTTCATAGTAAGAAGTCAATAGTTATTATTTCTTTTCAGCAATCAGCCAAAAGCGATGAAGTTTTTCGTTTGTCTTAGTTGGTGCTTATTTATATTAATCCTTTCGCACCATAAAGTCAACACATTTCACAATAAATAATTCTTTTTCTCAAAATTAGATCAAGAATGGTTTCAAGGTCCGTTTTGCTAAAAGAAAATACACACTTGAAGGTATCCCGACAAAGCCTTAAAGGTTATTATCTTTCTCGCTGTTTTCATATTGTAAAGTTTGTTGTTTTCAAATAAAGGAATATTATAGGATATAATAAAATATAGTAGTAAGTAATCTTATTTAAGGAGTGATTAAATGGCATATGTTTATACTTTATTTGTTATTTCTGTAATAGGCTTTGTTTGCTATCGGCTGATTAAAAAGGAATCAACGCCTTCAAATAGATACACACCTTATGATGACATCACAATGGGAATCAAAGGTGACGATATACAACAAGATAATCCAATACAGGATACCAAGCATCACATTCAATATGAAGAGAAATTAAATAACGACAAGATTTTTTAAAGCAGCCTTTTATTATATGGTCAAGAAAGCAACACTGTATGTGAAAACTGCCATCTTTTTTCATGACCTTATGAACACAAAAAAGACCAGCCGGATGGCTGATCTTTTTAAATGGCTTGGCGGCGTCCTACTCTCACAGGGGGAAACCCCCAACTACCATCGGCGCTGAAGAGCTTAACTGCCGTGTTCGGAATGGGAACGGGTGTGACCTCTTCGCTATCGCCACCAAACATGAAAGGAACGTTGTTCCTTCAAAACTAGATAATAAGAAGGTATTTCATTTTTTTAAAGCGTTGGTTAAGTCCTCGATCTATTAGTATCAGTCAGCTCCACATGTCGCCACGCTTCCACCTCTGACCTATCAACCTGATCATCTTTCAGGGATCTTACTAGCTTGCGCCATGGGAAATCTCATCTTGAGGGGGGCTTCATGCTTAGATGCTTTCAGCACTTATCCCGTCCGCACGTAGCTACCCAGCTATGCCTTTGGCAAGACAACTGGTACACCAGCGGTGCGTCCATCCCGGTCCTCTCGTACTAAGGACAGCTCCTCTCAAATTTCCTGCGCCCGCGACGGATAGGGACCGAACTGTCTCACGACGTTCTGAACCCAGCTCGCGTACCGCTTTAATGGGCGAACAGCCCAACCCTTGGGACCGACTACAGCCCCAGGATGCGATGAGCCGACATCGAGGTGCCAAACCTCCCCGTCGATGTGGACTCTTGGGGGAGATAAGCCTGTTATCCCCGGGGTAGCTTTTATCCGTTGAGCGATGGCCCTTCCATGCGGAACCACCGGATCACTAAGCCCGACTTTCGTCCCTGCTCGACTTGTAGGTCTCGCAGTCAAGCTCCCTTGTGCCTTTACACTCTACGAATGATTTCCAACCATTCTGAGGGAACCTTTGGGCGCCTCCGTTACTCTTTAGGAGGCGACCGCCCCAGTCAAACTGCCCACCTGACACTGTCTCCCACCCCGATAAGGGGCGCGGGTTAGAATTTCAATACAGCCAGGGTAGTATCCCACCAACGCCTCCACCGAAGCTAGCGCTCCGGCTTCTCAGGCTCCTACCTATCCTGTACAAGCTGTACCAAAATTCAATATCAGGCTGCAGTAAAGCTCCACGGGGTCTTTCCGTCCTGTCGCGGGTAACCTGCATCTTCACAGGTACTATAATTTCACCGAGTCTCTCGTTGAGACAGTGCCCAGATCGTTACACCTTTCGTGCGGGTCGGAACTTACCCGACAAGGAATTTCGCTACCTTAGGACCGTTATAGTTACGGCCGCCGTTTACTGGGGCTTCGGTTCAAAGCTTCGCTTGCGCTAACCTCTCCCCTTAACCTTCCAGCACCGGGCAGGTGTCAGCCCCTATACTTCGCCTTGCGGCTTCGCAGAGACCTGTGTTTTTGCTAAACAGTCGCCTGGGCCTATTCACTGCGGCTTTTCTGGGCTATTCACCCTAAAAAGCACCCCTTCTCCCGAAGTTACGGGGTCATTTTGCCGAGTTCCTTAACGAGAGTTCTCTCGCACACCTTAGGATTCTCTCCTCGCCTACCTGTGTCGGTTTGCGGTACGGGCACCTTACATCTCACTAGAGGCTTTTCTTGGCAGCGTGGAATCAGGAACTTCGGTACTATATTTCCCTCGCCATCACAGCTCCGCCTTAATGGAAACGGGATTTGCCTCGTTTCCGGCCTAACTGCTTGGACGCGCATATCCAACAGCGCGCTTACCCTATCCTTCTGCGTCCCCCCATCGTTCAAACGATGTATAGGTGGTACAGGAATATCAACCTGTTGTCCATCGCCTACGCCTTTCGGCCTCGGCTTAGGTCCCGACTAACCCTGAGCGGACGAGCCTTCCTCAGGAAACCTTAGGCATTCGGTGGAAGGGATTCTCACCCTTCTTTCGCTACTCATACCGGCATTCTCACTTCTAAGCGCTCCACCAGTCCTTCCGGTCTGACTTCAACGCCCTTAGAACGCTCTCCTACCATCGACACCATACGGTGTCAATCCACAGCTTCGGTGATACGTTTAGCCCCGGTACATTTTCGGCGCGGAGTCACTCGACCAGTGAGCTATTACGCACTCTTTAAATGGTGGCTGCTTCTGAGCCAACATCCTGGTTGTCTAAGCAACTCCACATCCTTTTCCACTTAACGTATACTTTGGGACCTTAGCTGGTGGTCTGGGCTGTTTCCCTTTCGACTACGGATCTTATCACTCGCAGTCTGACTCCCAAGAATAAGTATTTGGCATTCGGAGTTTGACTGAATTCGGTAACCCGTTGGGGGCCCCTAGTCCAATCAGTGCTCTACCTCCAATACTCTCATCTTGAGGCTAGCCCTAAAGCTATTTCGGAGAGAACCAGCTATCTCCAGGTTCGATTGGAATTTCTCCGCTACCCACACCTCATCCCCGCACTTTTCAACGTGCGTGGGTTCGGGCCTCCATTCAGTGTTACCTGAACTTCACCCTGGACATGGGTAGATCACCTGGTTTCGGGTCTACGACCTCATACTCATTCGCCCTATTCAGACTCGCTTTCGCTGCGGCTCCGTCTTATCAACTTAACCTCGCATGAAATCGTAACTCGCCGGTTCATTCTACAAAAGGCACGCCATTACCCATTAACGGGCTTTGACTACTTGTAGGCACACGGTTTCAGGATCTATTTCACTCCCCTTCCGGGGTGCTTTTCACCTTTCCCTCACGGTACTGGTTCACTATCGGTCACTAGGGAGTATTTAGCCTTGGGAGATGGTCCTCCCTGCTTCCGACGGGATTTCTCGTGTCCCGCCGTACTCAGGATCCACTCAGGAGGGAACGAAGTTTCAACTACAGGGTTTTTACCTTCTTTGACGGACCTTTCCAGATCACTTCATTTACCCCGTTCCTTTGTAACTCCATGTTGAGTGTCCTACAACCCCAAGAGGCAAGCCTCTTGGTTTGGGCTAATTCCGTTTCGCTCGCCGCTACTCAGGAAATCGCATTTGCTTTCTCTTCCTCCGGGTACTTAGATGTTTCAGTTCCCCGGGTCTGCCTTCAGTACCCTATGTATTCAGGTAAAGATACTGTTCCATTACGAACAGTGGGTTTCCCCATTCGGAAATCTCCGGATCAAAGCTTACTTACAGCTCCCCGAAGCATATCGGTGTTAGTCCCGTCCTTCATCGGCTCCTAGTGCCAAGGCATCCACCGTGCGCCCTTTCTAACTTAACCGTTAAAAAAGATCTTACAGATGCTTTGAAAAAAATTAATTGCCTTCTATCTATTATCTAGTTTTCAAGGAACAAAGCAGAAAGAATCCATCACATCGTGATGCTTGTCTTTCTTATTTGAATGAATTACTCATTCAAAACTGAACAAAACAAAAGCGCTCTCGTAATTATCCTTAGAAAGGAGGTGATCCAGCCGCACCTTCCGATACGGCTACCTTGTTACGACTTCACCCCAATCATCTGTCCCACCTTAGGCGGCTGGCTCCATAAAGGTTACCTCACCGACTTCGGGTGTTACAAACTCTCGTGGTGTGACGGGCGGTGTGTACAAGGCCCGGGAACGTATTCACCGCGGCATGCTGATCCGCGATTACTAGCGATTCCGGCTTCATGTAGGCGAGTTGCAGCCTACAATCCGAACTGAGAATGGCTTTATGGGATTCGCTTACCTTCGCAGGTTTGCAGCCCTTTGTACCATCCATTGTAGCACGTGTGTAGCCCAGGTCATAAGGGGCATGATGATTTGACGTCATCCCCACCTTCCTCCGGTTTGTCACCGGCAGTCACCTTAGAGTGCCCAACTGAATGCTGGCAACTAAGATCAAGGGTTGCGCTCGTTGCGGGACTTAACCCAACATCTCACGACACGAGCTGACGACAACCATGCACCACCTGTCACTCTGTCCCCCGAAGGGGAAAGCCCTATCTCTAGGGTTGTCAGAGGATGTCAAGACCTGGTAAGGTTCTTCGCGTTGCTTCGAATTAAACCACATGCTCCACCGCTTGTGCGGGCCCCCGTCAATTCCTTTGAGTTTCAGCCTTGCGGCCGTACTCCCCAGGCGGAGTGCTTAATGCGTTAGCTGCAGCACTAAAGGGCGGAAACCCTCTAACACTTAGCACTCATCGTTTACGGCGTGGACTACCAGGGTATCTAATCCTGTTTGCTCCCCACGCTTTCGCGCCTCAGTGTCAGTTACAGACCAGAAAGTCGCCTTCGCCACTGGTGTTCCTCCAAATCTCTACGCATTTCACCGCTACACTTGGAATTCCACTTTCCTCTTCTGCACTCAAGTTCCCCAGTTTCCAATGACCCTCCACGGTTGAGCCGTGGGCTTTCACATCAGACTTAAGGAACCACCTGCGCGCGCTTTACGCCCAATAATTCCGGACAACGCTTGCCACCTACGTATTACCGCGGCTGCTGGCACGTAGTTAGCCGTGGCTTTCTGGTTAGGTACCGTCAAGGTACCAGCAGTTACTCTGGTACTTGTTCTTCCCTAACAACAGAACTTTACGACCCGAAGGCCTTCTTCGTTCACGCGGCGTTGCTCCGTCAGACTTTCGTCCATTGCGGAAGATTCCCTACTGCTGCCTCCCGTAGGAGTCTGGGCCGTGTCTCAGTCCCAGTGTGGCCGATCACCCTCTCAGGTCGGCTACGCATCGTCGCCTTGGTGAGCCATTACCTCACCAACTAGCTAATGCGCCGCGGGCCCATCTATAAGTGACAGCGTAAACCGTCTTTCCATCTTCTCTCATGCGAGAAAAGAACGTATCCGGTATTAGCTCCGGTTTCCCGAAGTTATCCCAGTCTTATAGGCAGGTTGCCCACGTGTTACTCACCCGTCCGCCGCTAATCTCAGGGAGCAAGCTCCCGTCGATTCGCTCGACTTGCATGTATTAGGCACGCCGCCAGCGTTCGTCCTGAGCCAGGATCAAACTCTCCGAAGAAATGTTTGACTTGCTCATTTTGCTTTTTTGATAGTGTGTGCTCACTTAAAATTTAACGTTGGCGCTTTGTTTTGTTCAGTTTTCAAAGAGCAATATTTTCCATCGCTTCTTTAGCGACTTAATTAGTTTAACACCTTTCAAACATAAAGTCAACAACAAGTTATCATTTACTTGCTTGTCTTTTTTGTCTCAAGCGGTGTATTTAATATATTAGCACCTGCATATAGATAAGTCAATTTAATCTTTTAAAATCCCCCTCTTTTTTTCATTAACCACTATCTTCTTCTATATATACACTACTTTCTTTCTATAGAAGCCGGACCCTGCTAACGAATTATCAAAAAACAGGAGGGCAGCTGATTATAGCTACCCTCCTATTTTTAATGATTATTTATTGATGGAAATTACGTCCGCTTCTTCCCTATCTACATTTCCGGCCTTTTCAATCTTCACACTTTCACCTTCGGAAAGGTTAGTAAAGACGATTGGCGTAATGATAGAGCTGGCATTGTTTTTGACATATTCTATATCAACTTTAAGCAATGGCTGTCCACTTGTCACTTTATCTCCTTGAGCAACAAGTGCTTCGAAACCTTTGCCTTCTAACTTAACTGTATCGATTCCGACATGTATCAAGATTTCACGTCCAGCTTCGGAAACGATGCCTATTGCATGTTTAGTCGGGAATAGGTTAACGATCGTACCGTCTACAGGAGAAACAACCAATCCTTCCTCCGGTACAATGGCAAACCCATCACCCATCATTTTTTCAGCAAAAACTGCATCAGGTACTTCCGTGATCGGTTTTAATTCCCCTTTAATAGGTGAAACGAATCGCTCGGAAACTTCATCCGTCCGTAAAGGTTTCGGGACGATATCCTCGATTTGTTTTTCCACGCCCTCTTCAGGAGAGGCTTCTACTTTACGAGGCCTTTTTCCATCGATGATATCTTTCATTTGCCCCTTGATCGTTTCTGAACGCGGTCCGAAGATTGCTTGGATGTTATTGCCCACTTCCAGAACTCCAGCGGCACCAAGTTTTTTCAGCCTATTTTTATCAACGTTACCGATGTCATTGACTGATACACGAAGACGGGTAATGCAAGCATCTAAGTGAGAAATATTTTCTTTTCCGCCCATAGCATCCAAGATATCGCCAGGGAGACTTCCAGCTGTACTTGCAGATCCTTCCGCTTCCTCGTCCTCGTCCACTTCACGACCAGGAGTTTTTAGGTTAAACGTCCTTATCGCAAATCGGAATCCAAAGTAATAGATAAGCGCAAAGGCCAAACCAACCGGAATAACAATCCAAGCATTAGTTTGAGGATTAATTAAACCAAACAGAACGTAATCGATCAACCCGCCCGAGAACGTCATCCCGATTTTTACGTCCAGTAAATGCATAGTCATGAATGATAGACCTGCAAACAGACAGTGAATCCCGAAAAGTACCGGTGCAACAAATAAGAAGGCAAATTCTAGTGGCTCAGTAATCCCAGTCAAGAAAGATGTAAGTGCCGCAGAAGCCATCAAGCCCCCGACTATTTTCTTTCTTTCCGGTCTTGCTTCATGATAAATGGCCAAAGCCGCAGCTGGTAATCCGAACATCATAAATGGATATTTACCAGTCATGAAAGTACCTGCCGTTAAATTCTGTACGCCATCTTTAATTTGTGCCATGAAGATGGCTTGGTCTCCTCTGACTGGCGTTCCCCCGCCTTGAGGGATATAGCTGCCAAATTCGAACCAGAATGGCGAATAGAAAATATGATGCAATCCAAAAGGAATCAGTGCACGTTCTACAACCCCAAACACGAAAGCTCCCAGAGTCAGATTAGCACCCAACATATTTTCGGAAAATGAATTTAACCCTGATTGAATCGTCGGCCAAACTAAAATCATCAACAACCCAAGAATAACTGCACTTGCGGCTGTTACAATTGGTACAAAACGTTTACCTGCAAAGAATCCTAAATAAGAAGGCAGTTCAATTTCATAAAATTTATTATACATAACAGCAGCCATGACACCGACAATAATACCGCCGAACACGCCAGTTCCCAACGTCGGGATTCCCAGAACATTGCTATACACTGCACCATTGTTCTCAATGTCGGCAGCGTCAATCCCAAGAACAGTTCCCATTGTTACATTCATAATCAAGAACCCGATAATCGCCGCCAGGCCGGCAACACCATCTCCGCCAGCTAACCCAATTGCGACCCCCACAGCAAACAACAAGGGAAGATTCCCAAAAATAATATTTCCGGCATTCTCCATTACCGATGCGACCATTTCCACTCCGCCACTCGCAAGAAACGGGGCGATATCCAACAAAGTTTCGTTTTGCAATGCATTACCAAACGCAAGCAAAATTCCGGCCGCTGGTAAAATGGCTACAGGAAGCATCAAAGCTTTTCCGATTTTTTGCAAAACACCAAACAACTTCTTAAACATAGGTTTTCCTCCTCTTTACTGTTTTTCCATGCTAATAAAACGGTTACATTTAACGATGGTATTCATCTTCCCACGCATCAGAATTCAAATACAAAAAAGGCATAAGCAAAGATAGGATTGAAATGAAAATTCAGGTATATAATACCCTCTTTCATAACAATCATTCTCCTCACTTATGCCTGATCGAATCAGTAACACGTAAGTTAATGTATGTTTATTTTATTTTCTTCTGTAATCGTTGGATATGCATCGTTAGATAGACAGCTTCCGCATCACAAACCGGTTTGCCTAATTTCTGCTGCATAATTTTTATTAGCTTCCAAGCGATATTGTAACACAAAGGATATTCTTCTTTCAATAGCAATGCAATTTTTTCGGGCTCCTCTACTTTTTCCCCAGCCAACACCCTGTCTATCATGAATCTTAAATGACGGACCAAACGTGAATAGTCTATGCTATCCTTATTAATTTGTACTTTGAGCTGTTCTTCAACGACTTGGATAAGATGATAGATTAACTGCGAATGCTGATTGACTTCCGATAAGTCTTTATTTGATATTGCGCTATGAATATGAAGCGTAATAAAACCGATTTCCCCTTGTGGTAGGCCTATGCCTGTCTTATCTTGAATTAATTCGATTACATCAACAGCAATATCATGTTCAAAAGGATAAAGGGTTATCGTTTCTTTCAAGAATGGGTTTTTGATAGTCATTCCTTGTGAAACACGCTGAAGGGCGAACAATAAATGATCTGTTAAACCAACATGTATATGTTCATTGAGTTTTCCAGTTACTCGGTCATTAATGAGATGAATGGATTCTATAATGGCAGCTTGAAGATTTTGATCGATCTGCGGCAAAAGTTTTTTGTAACTTTCCTGTTCCTTAACATTTTTCAGGACAAACGTTTTCTCCGCCAGTTCCGGACTCAACTCTTCGCCTTTCTTTCGGTTGAAGCCCAAGCCCTTTCCAATAGAAACGACTTCTCCATACGACGGATGCGTGGCAATCACCACATTATTGTTCAAAACCTTTTCAACGATAAAACCATTCATTTTTCTCCCTCTTTTTTTCTCAAAGTCATCCCTATGCCCCATACAGGATAAAGTACTTAGTACTTAGTCCTTTTACTATACACGATATGAGCTTTCTCTTACAACATGAAAGAAGAGCCCCGAAACCAGGACTCTCCTTACTTACTTGCATTATTACTTCAAGAAAATGAAATATAGTAGGAAGACGACTCCAAGCCCCCACATGATTGGGTGAACCTCTTTAGCTCTTCCTTTCATCGACATAGTGATCGGATAGAAGATGAATCCACAAGCTATACCTGTCGCAATTGAATATGTCATAGGCATCATGATAACCGTAAAGAAGGCCGGAACCGCAATTTCGAACTTCTGCCAGTCAATATTTTTAAGTGATGATGCCATTAGTACTCCGACTATAACCAATGCCGGCGCAGTCACCGCAGATGTCACAACCGAAAGAAGCGGGAAGAAGAAAAGGGATAGGATAAACAGTAAACCTGTCACCACAGCCGCAAAACCGCTTCGAGCACCAGCAGCTACACCAGATGTAGACTCTACATAAGATGTCGTGGTGGATGTACCAAGAATTGCACCTGAAACGATGGATAATGAATCAGCAAGTAATCCTTTTCCCACTCTAGGAAGAACATTATCCTTCATCAATCCAGCTTGTTGCGCGACAGCCACCAACGTACCCGCTGTATCGAAGAAAGCTACGAACAAGAAGGTCAATATTACGATTAACATTTGACCAGTGAAGAGATCACCGGGATTTCCAAAGGCATCGAACGCAACTCCGAATGTAGGTGCTATGCTAGGAACAGCACCGATTATTTTCTCCGGTACCGGAACTTGTCCAAAAATCATTCCTGCAATGGCTGTAATGACCATCCCTATGAACACGCCGCTTTTGACGCCTCTCGTCATCAAAATGACGGTTACCACAATACCAAACACAGCCAATAAAGTATTCCCTGATGTTAAGTCACCCAGTCCGACAAGAACGCTGTCATCATTCGTGATGATTCCAGCATTCTGAAACCCTACAAAAGTAATGAATAAACCGATACCGGCTCCAACTGCGTATTTCAATTCAACTGGAATTGCATTAATGATTTTCTCACGTATTCCCGATAGGGAAAGCAAAACGAAGATAATACCTGAAATCAATACTCCTGATAAAGCCGTCTGCCAAGGAATTCCAAAACCAAGTACAACGGTAAAAGCAAAGAAAGCATTCAATCCCATACCCGGAGCAAGCGAGATTGGATACCTGGCTATGAGTCCCATCAATATCGAGCCGATTGCAGCTGCTAAGGCGGTCGCTGCAAAAACCGCTCCGTAGTCCATTCTCAATTCATCCGGATAGTCCTCGATACTTTGTAAAGTCAGCATTACAGGGTTAACAACCAGGATATATGCCATTGAAAGGAACGTAGTCAGTCCACCAAGTATTTCACGGCGATAATTGGTTCCCAGCTCGTTAAACCGAAAATAATTTTTCATTATGAGTCTCCCCTATCATAAAATCGTGCCAACAGAAAATGCCCCATTCGGTTCCGAACGGGGCTTGACTGCGGTCATGTACAGAAGTGGCGATTTATCCTCGCCAATCCATCCACATCGTAGTCAAGCCGTTCACGGCAGCTTGGTAGAAACTTTTGGGCCATATCCCCAATATTATACGACAATTATGTTTTTTTATTATTATAGGTATAGTGTATCAGTCACCAAAATAATCGTCAATATATCAACCGAATATTTTTTATGTAATTTTAGGCAATGTTCGCGTTTCGCTATATATTCCTTACTTATCACCACTATATATTCGCCAACATACGTGAAATGTAAGTAAACGACATATTCAAAATTTTTAACCAAAAAAAATCAGTGAAGGTTAATTCCTTCACTGATTGGATGATTAATGTTCTATTCCCACTCGATCGTTGCAGGCGGCTTAGACGTAATGTCATACACGACGCGGTTTACATGGTTTACCTCATTAACGATTCTCGTTGAGATGATTTCAAGTACATCCCATGGAATTCTTGCCCAATCGGAAGTCATTCCGTCAATGGATGTAACTGCACGGATCCCGATTGTATAGTCATACGTACGCGCATCGCCCATTACCCCTACGCTTCGAATGTTAGGAAGCACCGTAAAATACTGCCAAATTTCGCGTTCCAAACCATTCTTTTTAATTTCTTCACGTAAGATATGGTCAGATTCACGAACGATTTCAAGTTTTTCATCTGAAATTTCACCTAATACACGAATACCTAAACCTGGACCCGGGAACGGTTGACGCCAAACGATTTCATCTGGAATGCCCATTTCACTTCCAAGTGCACGCACTTCATCCTTGAATAGAGTGTTCAAAGGCTCAATCAATTTAAATTGCATATCTTCCGGCAGACCGCCAACGTTGTGATGCGATTTAATTGTTTGTGCAGTGGCCGTACCACTTTCAATAATGTCTGTGTAAAGTGTACCCTGTGCAAGGAAATCAATCCCTTCGAGCTTCGTTGCTTCGTCATCGAATACGTAGATGAACTCGTTACCGATGATTTTCCGTTTTTGTTCCGGATCTGAAACGCCAGCAAGCTTCGATAGGAAACGTTCTTTTGCATCGACCTTGATTACGTTCATATTGAAGCCTTCTCTGAATGTTTCCATTACACCTTCGGCTTCCCCTTTACGAAGTAATCCATGATCAACGAAAATACATGTCAGCTGATCGCCAATCGCTTTATGGATCAATACAGCAACAACGGATGAATCAACTCCGCCGCTCAAAGCGCATAACACTTTTTTATCTCCGACCGTTTGGCGGATTTTCTCCATCTCGATTTCAATGAAGTTCTCCATTGACCAGTCACCTTTGCAGCCACAAACGCCGAATACGAAATTTTTCAAAATGTCATTACCGTATACGGAATGACGGACTTCAGGATGGAATTGCACGGCATACAATTTACGTGACTCGTCACTCATAGCCGAAATTGGGCAAGACGGGTTCGTCCCATCAATTTTGAAACCTTCAGGCGTTTCCACTACTAAATCGCCATGGCTCATCCAGACGATTTGTTCTTTCGGCAGGTCACTGAATAACTTAGACTCATTTTGGATGGCAAGTGTCGCTTTTCCGTATTCACGGTTTTTCGCTGGTTCCACTTTACCGCCAAAATGTTTAGTCATTAGCTGCATGCCATAACAAATACCGAAAATCGGTAGGCCCATTTCGAATATGCGTTCATCACAACCAAATGCAGTTGCATCATAAACACTGTTCGGACCCCCTGAGAAAATTATTCCAGTTGGGTTCATTTTCTCGATTTCTTCTACAGTAATTGTATGAGGATGAAGCTCACTGTACACACCAAATTCGCGGATACGACGAGTGATCAATTGATTATATTGGCTTCCGAAATCAAGTACTACGATCATTTCCTGGTTTTTTTGCAATTCTGTTTTCCCCGGCACAAACGTCACCTCTATCAATGTAATTCACTCATAAAATCGAGTGATAATTTCTTATAAAAAATATTATCATAAAAAAAGAAAAACTAAAAATCCACCCTCAAAAATACAGAAAAAGTATAGACGAAGGCAGATTTTCAGCTTTCCTGTTAAAATCCGCCTTCATAGTCAAATCATTTACGGTGATTCGGTAGAAACTTTCGATCCATATTATCGAGGATATATGAAGGATATATTAGTTTAAGTTAGTTTTTGTTATTGTATCAATATAATAAAAACCTGGTCAAGAGCTAGTTTTTCTCATTAAGCTTTCCCAACCCTTTTGAAAGTGTTTCCATTCGCCATCTTCCACGTCTCCCCGATATAACATTAACTCGTATCCAGCCGTCAATTCACTCATCTCATCTGTATCGTACACTGCATCCACATAAGCGGCGTACTCCCTTAAAGTTTGCCCCTCCGGACGAACTAAACCCGCTCGTTTTAATTGTTTCAATAATATTAAATAAGCTGTCGAGAAATGAGCACTGGAGTTCCTTCTATAACGAAAAATCTGCAGATGAGGAATCCACTTCCTTCTGAAGAAATAACCAATAGAAGCGAGAATCAATAAACCTGACAGTGTGGTAGCAGTCCATTTTAAGAACCCTTCCATGTTCTCAATACCAATTTTCACGGAAGATTGAGTTTCCCTCTCTGGTGTGTCCTGGCGTTCCCTGGTCTCTTTCTTTGGTTGCTCTTCATTAATTGGGGTTTCTTCAGGGTTCTTGATCACTTCCTGTTTCAATTCCGAATCGTAAAATTCAACTTCCCCATTGAAACCCTTTGTCGGCTCGAAGGGAACCCAGCCTATCCCTGAAAAATAAACCTCGACCCAGGAATGTGCATTATTATTGGTCACCTTATAAACGGATTCGCCATCAAGGATTGATTTTTCGCCTTCCGTATAGCCCTTTACCCACCTTGCAGGAATATTGGCGGCTCTTAGTAAAACGACCATTGCACTTGAAAAATTATCGCAATAACCTATCTGTGTCTCGAATAAGAATTGATCGACATAATCTTGATTGCTCTCCGGATACGGAATATCGTCCTTAGAATAAATGAATTCAGGTCCGTCAAAATAATTCTCAATGGCTTTTGCTTTATCGTACCAATTCGTTTCACTCCTTGTAAGCCGGGATGCCAATTCATATATCCGGTTTGGCAATCCCTCTGGAAGCTGAGTGTTTTTTTCCATTAATAAATCCATCGCTTCGTCGGGTTCCGTTACCTTCCTTAACTCAGCTATATCAAAACTCGGCATATCATAAACCAACTCATACTCTTTCATGGACAGTGGTTCGCCAGTACCCTGTTCGGAAATAACTTTGTCCATACCCTGATAATATTTGAAATCCATTCCGTTTTTGCCCTCAATCTTTTTTAAATACCCGGACTGCGGATGAAGGATATGGGAATATGATTCCGTCATGGACACTTTTGCCGTCATTTCTTCTGTTCTTACCACTTCAGGAACGTCGTAAATATCTAAAGATGCCATATCCTGCCCGTTGGAAAAAGTGTGAAAGTCCGTTTCCAGTAAGGAAACCCACCCTTTACCGGTATAAATATCCTTGTTCTCGACTTTCCAGTAATGTCCTGCAGGAGCATTATTATAAAAAACGATGGAATTATCCGGCTCTATCGAACCGCCAAGATCCGAATCGTCTTCATCATATCCGACACTTTTACGCTTCGAATCACCGTCTTCATTCCCCGCTTTATCAGAATAAGAAGTAATATAAGGCACCGGGTCCGGCCACTGCGGAGAAAGCTTTGGGGCAGCGAAACCAACAAGGACACTTACCAATATCATGCCGGTCAGCATCAAGATCCACTTATTGATGGAAGAAATCGGAAACTTAATCCTCTCCTGTATCGTTAGTCGCAGCAGGGACAGCAGGCCAAGCATCAAGAACCCGATGATGATGATTCTAATCATTGCCTTGTCCCCCACATAAGGAGTGAATGTGTCAAGTACAGATATGAAAATCACCGTTAACATAAAAAAGAAAAAGATGCTTTGCCTCACCATCACCCAGTAATGAATCAAATATGTTACAAGCCAAAGAAGGACAAAAAATAGTAACGTTCGAAATGGATTTGTGATCAACTCCCAATTCCCATCATATATAAAACCAAGATTGCCCTTAAAATCCGCTAGAAATCCTTTCAGCCATGACAATTGAAATAAAGCGTCTTTTGAATGGAGGAACTGTAATGAAATCATTATATAAGCACTAATGAGAATAAATCGGATTGACCAATGTATGCGGAAATAATGCAGTAGTAGGGAATAGAGCAAAAATAAGATAAAAATGATGATATTACCTGTATCGGTGAGTTTATCGACAGGCCTTAACCATTCAGTAATCAACAACAGACCAAATACATACATGAGGACGTGCATGAACCTTTCCAATCTTTCGCTTGTGACATTCATTTCGCCATCACCTCTGATCTGACAGACTTTAGTTGGCCATGTTCAAAAAAGCTAACCTTTATCCCCCTCGAAACAGCTGTAGAACTTGACAACCTTTCCTGATCAGTAAGATCTGCCTGTTTCTTTACACATACCATTAATCCCTGATTAGGCCGGAAAGCACTCAATATGTCCACCTTTTCTAAGGTTAAGTCTGAAACGATGAATATCACAGCAGCATTTGCCGGAAGAATTCCCTTCCTGACATTTTCGTTCAATGCGTTTGAATCACTTGGCTCTTCTTTAACAAGTCGGTAAAGAATCTTTCGTTTCTGGTTATTTCCTGCTGCTGCCGGTATGATTAACCTCGATCCCATACTCACATACCCAATTTCCATGCCTTTCTTCAACATGGCGTGTGCAATGGAAGCCGCCATTACAATGGATTCTTCAAATAATTCCGAAGGCTTTTCATCAAGCATGATGAATGCATCCCGGTTTTTCTGCACTTCGAATTCCTTCGTCATGATTTCACTCGTTCTAGCCGTCGCCTTCCAGTTAATCCATGACAACTGATCGCCTGGCTGATATTCCCTTACCCCGGAGACCACTGAATGTTCCCGTTGTGTTTTCTTTGTTGAAACCACTGCCCCCTGATTGAACACTCGATCAAGATCACTGTAGGCAAGCTCATGATAACGAGGAAAAACAGTTATTTTCAAAGGTGAACTATATATCGCTTCCTTTTCGACTAGCCCGAAAAAGTCCCCAATCCAAAAGCGGATCGATTGAAACGAATGATCTCCGCGCTGCAAGTTTTCCAATGTATATGACATGCTGAAGGTACGCTTGAATCCCGGAAAGATAATTATTTTCCTTTGGAAACCCCTATCTTCCATCTCCTGAGGCAATTCCTCCTCTACCACCATAAATAATAGGGGCAGCCGGTTTTTACGGGTAAACGTCAATGCTATCTCAACAGATTCGCCGGCCTGGCATTCCCTTTTATTGACCTTTCTCTCAACGGTAAAATCATGCAGCGGATAAAACAGCAGGATCAAAGCGTACACAGAAAACGGCAAAAATGAATAAAAAATGAACCAACTGACAAAACCGCCTTGAAACATTGCATAGCAAAAGGAAACGGTTATTAGTAATACAAGTCCGATCACACCCATATTTCCCCTTAAAATGTTGATGATTTTGCGCATTAGGTCACAGCCCGCTTCACAGGCACTTGTGTTGTCGCGACAATTTCATGTATCACCATTCCAGCATCGAAGCCATCATAACTCGCTTCAGGTTTCAAAATAAGCCGGTGGGAAAATACGAATGGAACTAAATATTGAACATCGTCCGGCAGAACATAGTCCCTGCCCTGGATCAGCGCGTAAGCTTGGGCTGCCTTCATCAATGCTATCGACCCACGCGGGCTTACCCCTAAATAAACCCCTTCATGCGTACGTGTATGATTCGCCAATTCAACAATATATCGTTTTATTGTGTCATCCACTATCACCGCTTTTACCTCAGCCTGTAATTCTATCAATTCATCCAAGGTGATGACGGATTCCAGTTCCTCTAGCGGTGCTGTGTATTGAACCCTATGAAGAACCTCTATCTCTTCTTCCACACCTGGATAGCCCATTCTCATTTTTAATAGGAATCTATCCAATTGAGCCTCCGGAAGCGGATATGTTCCCTCGTACTCGATCGGATTTTGTGTCGCCATTACGAAGAAGGGCTTCTCCAATCCCCTTGTTACACCATCAATCGTCACACTTGCCTCTTCCATGGCTTCAAGCAATGCAGACTGAGTTTTCGGCGAGGTCCGGTTAATTTCATCAGCTAAAATAATATGTCCCATTATCGGACCTGGCCTAAAAATGAATTCTTGTTCCTTAGCATTGAAGATTGAAACACCAGTAACATCAGAAGGAAGTAAATCAGGTGTGAATTGAATTCGCTTAAAGCTTGCACCTATTGATTTTGCCAGTGCCCTTACCATGACTGTCTTTCCCACACCCGGAACATCCTCCAATAAGACATGTCCACCGGAAAGGAGTGCCACGATGCTTAGTTCTGCTATATCCCGTTTTCCGATAATCACCTTTTCGATATTCCCTAGAACCATTTCCAGTTTTTGATTGACCTGCTTATAAATCATTCTCTACCTCCCGAGATTCACAGATTCACATTATCACTATTATTTCATACGTTTTCAATATCACGTATTTTACATTAAGATCCAATTAAACCTTACATTGTAAGTTTACTAGATATTCGGTAAACCATAAACGAATTTGTCTAAAAATATTAATGCGGCTTAATGAAAAAGGTATGGTAAACTGTTGCTAAGTGAATATGAACCTTGCAGAAAAAGGTGCTGCCTTGTCAGCTTAATAGGGAATTCGGTTTAAAACCGAAGCTGTTTCCGCAACTGTAAGTGCTAATGAAATAAGATGCATACCACTATTTGAAGACGGTAATCGTATGCCGATTACCGTCCATTTAACCCAAATGGGAAGGTTCTTAGAGTAAAATGACGCACAAGCCAGGAGACCTGCCTTCATTCATCGTATTATGCTCTTCGGAAGATAGGAGATTGTACGGCTCTCCCATCTTTTTTCTACTACAGATACATAGATGCCCGAAGCCGACCAAACCTCTTGGTCGGCTATTTGTTTTGCTGGAAAAAGCAATACGGAGGTCATTCACCCAATACGAAAAAGGAGGAAGAGTTATGGCAAAGAAAGACTTTCGTTTTTTATGCTACCCATACATGCGACCGTATCAACCGTCGATTTTGAAATCCGTACAAACTCATTGACGACACAAATCGGCTTGGCCGCCTCGCTTACTGAGGATGTCCCCGAAGTATACCGTGACTTAATGGAACTGTTGCCCATGGCTTACCATTTAAATGGTTCAGTTCGTGGGAAATTAGCCATTACCGGCGATGATCTCGACCGTTTAAGTGCAATCTACGACCGGTATGTCGCTGAAGTGAAAGATCGAATCGAAACGTTCGTCCTTCCACAAGGCTCAACCGCAGCATGTACTTTGCATACTTGCCGAAGTGAAGCCAAAAAGTCCGTGCGTGCTTTACACAAGGTAAGTCTGGAGAGGGAAATTCCAGGAATTCTATTTGATTACGCTCACTTGCTTGCAAATGTATTATTCGCGATGGCAGTCTACGTCAATAAGCAACAGGGGATCGAGGAGATTCCATTTATAAGTAAATCATACCCAACCAAACCCACGAAAACGAAAACGGAGGAATAAATAATGAAGAGAACCCTACGATTCAGTTGGATTTCCATGCTGATGCTTACCCTTTTCCTTTCCGGATGCGGAGTAAACGATGATCAAGCCGCACCGGATAATAAAGATACTAAGAAGGCCGAAGAAATCAAGGACTATACCGTTACGGATGATACTGGTAAGAAAATAAAATTCGAGAAAATCCCGGAAAAAGTCGTTTCACTTCAGCCAAGCAATACGGAAATTTTATTTGCCCTTGAACAGGGTGATAAAGTCGTTGGTGTGACAGACTTCGATAATTATCCAGAGGAAGCAAAGAATATCGAACATGTTTCTGACTCTGTTAATATCAATGCAGAAAAAATCATTGCCTTGAAACCTGATGCCATCATAGCTTATACCATTGGTGATGAAGCGACACTGAAACCACTCGAAGATGCCGGCATCCCTGTGTTCATCATTAAATCTGCGGCAAATTTCGATGATGTATACGGTGATATCGGGCAGATTGCTAAAGTGATGGGTGTTGCCGAAAAAGGGGATGAATTAGTGAAAGATATCAAATCCCAAATTGCAAGTGTCGAAGAAAAAGTGGAAACTTTAAATGAAAAGGAACAAACATACTTTGAAATTAGCCCTGCTCCAGAAATCTATACAGCAGGAGCTGAAACATTCCAACATGAAATCCTGGATACTGCCGGCATTAAAAACATCTTTGATGACCAAAAAGGCTGGGTTAAGGTATCTGATGAAGAGATCGTCAAAAGGAACCCTAAATCCATCATCACCACTGCCACGTATACAGATGATGCTGTTGGTGAAATTAAATCACGTAAAGGCTGGGAAGATATCGATGCGGTGAAGAACGATGACGTCCATTTGCTTGATGAAAATGTCATGTCACGTCCTGGACCAAGGATCGGGGAAGCTGTTGAACTCGCAGCAAAGACTGTTTATCCTGACTTGTTCAAATAATACGAAAGGAGGATGCGCCAATGGCGCATCCTCTTCCTTTCCCGCTCCGGTCTTTAGGGCAATGAAGCCACGCCCTTTTGATCTGTATATTCTTAAGTAAACTTCTTTTCTGTCTTGTTTATGCTAAAATGATTGCAATCCACTCATAAGATATAAGAGGTACTGATCATGTATAAAAAATTCTTTATTTTGATATTCGCAGCTGCCCTTCTTTTAGGGCTTATTAAAACCGTTCTGGATATGTAGCAAAAACAGCCCGATTCCTGACTTATGCCAGGAATCGGGCTGTTTTCATTTTCGTTTAACCTCTCCATTCAGCTTCCCCATTTTCGGAATGAGGATAAAAAACAAACAAACGACCAAAAGTGCCAAAACGATGCCGAGCAATATCGTCAAGTCAAAATTAAGGGAAGGCTCTGTTTCTTCTTCGCTTCTCGTTCGAATGCTGGCCTCCGAGAATAATCCAAGCTGTTCTGATTTTGAAGCGATGGTATTATTTTGATTCTCCGTTACCGGAGACAGAAACAGTGAGTCCTTCACCGAGTCAATGACATCATATTTCCCTCTTTCAAAAGTAAGGTCCTTTTGTTCTTCAGGCAGTTCCCGCTTCTGTTCCAACAATCCTTCTTCATGGAAATACTCCGTTTGAATATCAATATCCTTTTCTTGATATTCATTGGGCTCCACCATGGGTTCCTCTTCCGCCCCGCCATGAGGTGCATGGCTAAAAAACAGGATAAGCAAGACAGGCATTACGTATTTATTCCACTTCATGGGCCATTGCTCTTCTTTCTGTAAGACGCTTCACTATATATGGAATGATCGTTGCGATAAGCGTCAGCACAATCAAGATGATACTAGCCGGAATGAATGCCGACTGATCACCGAATTGAATGGACATGTATACGTCTGCAACCGGGTGATCTACATTGAAATTAGGCATGATTAAATCCAATAATGGAATGGTAAAGAAACTGATCAAACCAATCACCAGGATAGCACCGACAAACGGCCCAATCGAGAAGGCAAGTCGGGTAAACGCTGAACAGAAGAATAAAAGCAGGACGGTGAAAGCGGTCCATTTAATCTCCTGCATATCTCCCAGTGGATAGATCTTCAAACCATACATGCTAATGATTAAACCTACGATCAGATTCAATAAGGTAAACAAGGCCGCATGGACCATCATTGGAATGGTTTCATAATGATGCAGGAAGAAACCGATCAATAACCCAGAAATGAGTATGATCACCAACATGACAATCGGTGGGATATTAACCTTTTCCTGATGAAGGACTTCCCCGCTGATTTGTACGGGATTCGCTAAATATTCGTACACATACCCGTTCTGCTGATCATCGACTAGTGTGTTATTCAAGACACTATATACGTCCGTCTTGATTTTTACGGTTGAGTCTACATTTTGGGACCAATTATCATTTAGCTGATCGGCCCTTTCCTGTACTGACCCCACTTTCGCTTGCAGGTCTGCTGTATCCTTCGTGACCGTGTCCTGTCGTTCCGCTACAGAATTGACAAGGTCGGAAATGAAGCCGACAGTTGTTGCCGTATTGTCTTGAAGTGATACAAACATTTCTCCATCAAGGTTAACTGCCGGTTCGGCCTCCATTTCAGGAACTTCCATATGATCTGACAAATTGGCAGACACTTCTTGAGCCTTCCCGGTAATTGCCGCTAATTCAGCTAAAGTAGCTTTCTGACCCGTTGCAACGTTAGCATCATATTCTTTCATATAACCCATAATGGAATCTGAGAACATCCCGAAGTTCTCATTGACTCCCGCTAAACTGGCTTTAACGAGTTTCGCTTCTTCATCTACGTTTCCGGAAACCCCATTTTTCAGGTTTTCTAATTCTTTTATATTGGCTGCAAATACCTTATCTACATTTGCTTCCGTGACTCTATCAGCCAATTCACCATAAGATGAAAGTGAACCGTAATAGGCAAGGAGGGTAGTGGAATCCCGATTGGTGATAGGATTTTCAAAGGCCTTCACCAGCACTGCTCGCCTTTCTCCCCCCACTTTTTCAAGAAGTGACTGTTCGAGAGTCTTGATTTCTGCGATCGCCTCATCGATTGTCATACTCTGGATTTCCTGTAATTTTTGAATATCTTCCTGTGACTTTTTCCATTGGTCACCTAAGTCCTTATAATTCGTACCGAGTTCATTATAATCAGCTTGTAATTGTGTAAACTGCGCCAGCAGATCATTATATGAATCTACCAGTGTATTAAACTCCGTTATCACTTGATTATAATTTCCCGTTCTGCCGTTTACCGTTCCGCTGAGATTATTGATTTCCGCTTGAAGCTCTGCTGTAAGAATATTGATTTGTTCAGCAGCTCCTTCACTTCCTTCTGCCGGCACCAAACTTTCAAGTGCCGTGTTGATCCCGTTGATTTGATCCAGTAGTACCTGCAGCGACAGTTCATCAATCGGGTCCTTCTTTTCAGGTGCAGCAACCGATTCACCTTTTCCCGTTTCCGTTTCAATATCTTCTATAGGCGTCGTTCCATCATCAATAACCTCCCCCTCGCCAGAGCTGCTTGCAAGATTTCCTCTTTGCACAAGCAAGGTGGACTGAAGGTTATCAAGACCCGCCTCTTCCGATTGTTTAAATTGCTCAATTGAGCTTTGTTGATCTTGGGTGATTTTCGTAATTTGTTCTACTTGTTTGTCTTTCATGCTTGTTGAAAATTGTTCCAATTCATTACTGCTGGAATCGAGTTTCTCCTGCATGATTCCAATATTCTCACTAATGCCTTGATCATTAAGGCTGTATTTCGTATTCATCCCTTGCTGAATTTCTGGTATAGATTGGTTCCCCTCATTCAGCACCTTGTCATAGGATTGAACACTCTCCCTGACAAGCTGCTGATTTTGGACTGAAGTCTTCTCAAAAAGGATACTTTGAGCTTTTTGATATTCCTCAAAAGATACTACATCTTGTACAAAGGAAGCCATTTGAGTCTTAGTGTTTCCTATTTCATCCATTGTTTCATTACTCGTTTTCCCTGCATCCTTAGTCTGGGCAAAGACTCCTTCAAGCATGTCTTTATGCTGCTTGATTTCGCCAGCAAGGCTTTCCGAGCTTGGAGTATAAAACTCATACATCGTGTTTTGAAAAGCGATTTCTTTAGCAAGGACATTATCGAACTTCTTACGGATGTCCTCGACTGATTGGGAAACATAGCTCCAATACTGTGTTGAAATATGCTTATTCATTTTGCTCTTTGTCTTCTCTAATTCCTTCTGTACCTTTTCCATGTTCTCTGCATTCAAACTAGGCTGTACCTTGTATTTTATCCCCGCCTTGACAGGCTGTTCATCATCGAAGGTATAAATATTCTTTGAAAAATCGGATGGAAAATATATAACTGCATCATACTTTTCATTTGCAAGTCCACTTTCCGCCGTACTTCTATTAACCACAAACCACTCATATTCAGAATCCTTGTCCAATGTAGTAACAAGCTCTGAGCCCACGTAAATGGGATTATTGTTAAATTCAGTGCCATTATCTTCATTTACAATGGCGATTTCACGAGAAGCCGTTTCTGTCTTTTTCATTGGATTTTGGCCAATATAAGAAAAAAACAAAATTGGCAGCGCTAAGATCACCAGTATTTTACCGATTAATAGCATCGGTTTTATTTTTTCAGACACTCTCTTGCACTCTCCTTCTTTCTTCACTTAGTGGAATTTGGACTTTACTCTCCTGGCCATTCAGAACAAAATACCCGTAACCCGGCAGTATTTCTTCTTCTTTTCTGGAATAGGAGAGCGTATACAAGCTTTGGTCCGATTTTTTAAGAAGCAAAACAGCCTGTCTGACTTGTTTCAGTTCGGTTGTCAACGAATCATACCCCTTGGTGAAGTCGTTGGCATTTCCAGCGACAATCAGACTAAACCCAAGATGGCTGTACTGTTTCATCAAACCGCTGATCCTATCCTGGATCCTGCCGTCTATCGTTTGTTGGATCCTTGAAATGCTATCTACGACAAACATGATCCGTGGGAATTCCAGTTGCTTCATTGGTTTCATTTCCAATGCCTCTAGATAACTTCGTTCACGTTCTTCAAATATTTCAGTGATATGATCGAGCCATTCGGTTATCTGATCTTTTGTTTCCACATAGCTCACCTTCTCCTCTAAAGCATAAGAAGATAGACCACGATCAACTCCGTCAAATAAACCAATTTCCCCAATTGTCTGTGTAAGCAACGATTCCAAGAGCACTTTAAGGACATTCGTTTTCCCTTTACGTGACTGTCCTACGACAAGCAGGAATGGATTGGAATTCAACTCCAGGAAAACAGGTGCAACGCTTTCCTCTGAAAGCCCAATTGGAAGGGAATCCTTCTTAATGGCTTGTGAGCAGTAACTCTTGAAGCTGCTGGAATCAAGACGTGTCGGTAACATCGGAATCGCCGGCGGTTTAGCCATTTCCTTATAGTTAACCTTATGTACTGCAACGGCTTGTTTCATTTCTTCCAAAACGGCTATATCATCCGCTCCATCGGCTGGTAAATAAACCTGCGTGAGATAGGTTTGGTCCTTTTTCACCAACGCTCTACCAGGAACAGGTTCATTTTCATAAGGGGTTCTCCCCAAAACTGAATATTGTTCCGAACTGTCCATTAAGTAATGGACGACCTTCGTCTTAAGACTATTCATTAACGGCTGGCGAATCGCATTGATTCTCGTTGCCGTTAAAATCATGAATATTCCAAGTGATTGTCCATCACGTGCAAACTGAACGAATTGCGCTTCCTGGTCCTGCAACTCATCCTTCACTAAGTCAAAATTGTCGACCACGATATAAATAATCGGCAATTCATCTTCCACTAATGCATTATAAAGCTTTATGTTACTAAGCTCCTTTTCTGAAAAAAGCTGCTTACGCCTTTCCATTTCCGCCTTCATGAATAACATGAATTTTTCAATTTTCCTTAACTCATCGAACCTAAAGTATTCCCCAGTATGAGGCAGCTGGCGCATTGGCAGTAAAGCGCTATTTCCGAAATCGAAAATATAATAATGCAGTTCTTCAGGACTGAATTGATCTGCAAAACTAAAGAGAAGTGTCAAAACGGTAGTTGACTTGCCGTATCCGGAAGAACCAAAAACCCCGACATTCCCGTCTTCAATCCAGTTATAGACATAATTTGTCTGGCTCTGAAATTCGGGCTCATCCTTCATTCCCAGGTGAAATTGATTCCTCGTCAGGCTTCTTTCAGTGTTTCTCGATAAACGATCTGAAAGAGGCGGCAGCCATGGGCTTGCCAACTTCTTAATCTCCATTTCTTCCTGTGTCGCCACAATTCGATCCGCCACAGCTTCAATTTCACTAATCTTTTCTTTCCTCTTATTAGTGATCTGTTCCGATACATTTGAGATTTGAACCAGACCGAGGTCTGTAACAAGTGCCACTTCATCCTCAGATCCAACCGTATCCTCTAAATATGGTGCACCGCTCCACGCAGACTGGAACAATTCATAAACCTCGTTATTTCCTACCTGCAAATATCCTCGTCCGGTGACAGTAATATTTGCCGCATCGCTATTTTTAAGAATTTCCTTACTATCATTGGCATCCTGCACTTTCAAGGAAATTTTAAAACGTGCATTACTCCAAATCTGGTTATCAATTACACCGCCTGGCTTTTGTGTAGCAAGAATTAAATGAACTCCCAAGCTCCGTCCAATTCGAGCCGTACTCACTAATTCGCGAATGAAATCTGGTTCTTCGTTTTTAAGTTCCGCAAACTCATCTGATATCAAAAATAAGTGCGGTAACGGTTCATCCGCTTTGCCTTCTTTGTATAAATCCGTGTAATCGTTGATATGATTGACTTCGTATCGATCAAACATGCGCTGGCGTTTCTTCAATTCGCTATTGATGGAGGCTAGTGCCCTGGCACTGAAGTTCTTGCTTCCCTCAATATTCGTAATGACTCCTAGCAGATGCGGAATCTGCCTGAATGGCTGTGCCATTCCCCCACCTTTATAATCAATGAGCAAAAAGGCAACTTCATGTGGATGATAATGAACGGCTAATGATAGGATGTAGGTTTGCAGTAATTCACTTTTCCCCGATCCTGTCGTTCCAGCAACCAATCCATGGGGGCCATGCGCCTTTTCATGCAAGTTCAATTCAACCCTATCCGTTTTCCCTTTCAATCCAATGGGAACTGCCAAGGATTTGGAAGACTGATTGGTCCGCCAGTTTTGGCTGATAGGCAGATCTTCCACTTCACGGGCTTTCAATAATTCCAGAAATGATACCGTTTCTGGTATGGAATTGTTCATGCCTTTTTGATGATCTAGCGAACGCAGCGTACGTGCATATCGCTCATTTCCTTCTTTTGAATATGCATCAAGTTTAAAAGGAGTATGAACAGCCTTCGTTTGCTGGATGAGAATTTCACCTTCAAGATCATTTATATACTTCACAAGCGTATGAACATTTTCAGTCAAACTCTCTTTTGCATCTGCTGCAAAAATCGTCGAGATACCTAAATCGTCTGTTTTACCTTCTAAATATTCCAATATGACATGCTCCGCAATTAAATTACGATCCGTGACAATAAAGACAAAGTGGGGAGTGAATTTCACTTTCCCTTTGTTTTCATCCAAATCTCTTTCCCTCAATAGCTGATAAATCGAGGTCAGTAGCTGGTCACGTGATTGCTCATTATATATAAAGCCTTTTGCATATGCATGCGGCAATTGAAAATGAGGGAGCCATTTCATCCATTCCCATTCTTGGTAATCCTTTTCCGGAAAAATGGCCACAAATCGAACATCATGATAACTATGAAAAAAGGCCAGTTGCCCAATCAGTTGTTGCAGCTCCCGTTTAACAATCGATTCCTTTCCGACCAGTCCCATCGATCCGTTTGATAAATCGATGAATAACGGAAGATCATCCAGGTTTTTGTATACATCCACAAGTTCCTGTGACTGCTCAAGTAAGTCATCTATATCCCGATTGGACATATCGCTACTATTTACCGACACCTGATAACTTGAGGGTATGGTCGCCGTTCCGATCTTAAAGTGCAGAGAGTCTTCACTATCCAAAGTCCGCTCCCATATACGGTCGCTAATACTATCAGTTAAATGCTTCATCCTTTCAAAGGAAGGGTAATGATAGAACAGCACATTCTTTTGTTTTTCAGACAGCTCTTGCAGTTCTTCCCTCTTCTGCTCTAAATACCTGGTATATACACGTTGACGTTTTTCTTCTCTGAATTTTTGCTTCTTTTTGTCTTTAAAGTATTGTACCGTCGAGGTAACTAAAGTCGTTGTGAACATCACAATCGATATGATGATGAAAATTCCCCGAGGCTGAATCATCGTGATGACTCCCATGACAATTAGCATCATTAAGGGAGGCATAAGGATTAGCCATAACCCTCTATTATTATCTTCCGATTCCTGGCTCGGAAAAGATATCGTCACTTTCTCATCCGGCAATTCGTAGATCATCCTTGGTGTCCGGCGATATTGTGGATAGTTTTTTTTCATTTCAGAGATTGGCTTCTTCATTTTAGATAAAGAAGTTTCATAACTCTCGGCACTATGAATCATCAATAAGTCGCCTTCAATCAACCTCAGCGCCATATTAGGCCAGCAAATCAGATCACCATTTTGAATGGGAACAGCCTTCGTTACCCTTTCACCATTCAGGTAAATCCTGTTTTCCTTTGGCATGAGATACCACTGCCCTTTATGAAGCACAAAGGAAAAGCCATTGCCGGAAACTGGTCCTTCTTTACGGAAAGTCGCACCCACCTTGGCCGATAAAGTGATTTCTTTCAAGTTGCCTATATAATAGAGGCTTTCTTCCAATTCCCCTGCCGTGTAAAAAATCTCGACCGTTTCTTCTCCTTCATGAAAGGTGAAGCTTTGGAATAGCTTTACATCGCCAAGTTTCTTGTCCTCTCTAAAAACCCCATATCCATCAAGTCCCTCATGTTTTTCCAGCTTGATAGGACCATGTTCAAAGGGAATGGAATAAACGGTGATCGTATCCTGTTTTGATGGCCCAATCGTAATTGGACCGTTATGATCATCCTTGATCGTATAGGATTGGTAGGTTTCCTTAGAATAAATCCATAATAAACTCATTAAATCTCACCTCCGCAAAAGGCCCATTGCTCACTCTTTGCTTTTCTCTTTTTCTTCAGATGATTTATTGGAGGAATCCTTACTGTCCTCTTTCCCGCCAGAAGCAGCTTCGTTTTCCGCTTCTTCTTCTTTTACTGCAGGTTTTGCTTCCGCTGCGCCTTTATCCTCTATATTGGACTCTGTTGCAGCAGGGTTCTGATCTTGCTGTTCCTCCAATTGCTTTTTCAATTCCTTTAGTTCCTTTTCATATTCGGACAACTCAGTATCGATTTCTTTAATTTGCGTTTCCTTTTCTTCCCCAGAAAGGTTATCGTCCAACTTGATTTGTTCTTTCTGATTCAACAGACCATATGTAATTAATTCGCGATCCTCCATGATTCTCGCCAAATCGATCGCGTCCTCGTTCATGCCCCTGCCTATATAGATCCAATATAGGAGATACTGGCTATCGGTCTGCAATGTGATTGCATTTTCTACATTTTTCCTAGCTACTCCCTCCAACGGTTCATAAGTGACGTAGGATTTCGCCAGTTCATATTGAACGACATACGGCATATTTTTCGGATCGTAGTTTTCCAACCGGTCAATGACTTCACTATATTTTTGTTTTAAAAAGCTTTCACCGCTTTCTACATATGCATCCTGCTTAGGTTGGGAGAAGAATAGTGTGTAAATCGTAAACCAGAGCAGTGGCACTAGAACGATCACCGTACCCCAAAGTGTATAACGGCCCGTTTTCCATTTCTTTTCAGGGATATGCACAAATGCTTTTTCTTCCTTCTCTAAAGCATCTATCCGATTTTGAATGACCGTGGAAAGTTCATCCCAAGTCCCCGATGCCAATATACTTTGTGATTCGTTCGATAGTTTTAGTGTTTTATGGTAAAGCAAATACTCTTCGAATGTATACTGCCCATCCACAAGCGCAGAAATGGTTGCCTTCGTTTCTTTAAATAGCTCATCTTGATTATGCTCATAAGGAGGCAAACTGTCTTTTACGCCATAATGCAGGAAATATGGGGCCAAGCTTGAATCAAAAACGATATTTTCTGGACAGACGACTAGTTGCAGGCGACTCAATTCATGATTCCTGATTTTCTTCAAGATTTGATAAGACGATAACCATCTACTCAATGGATTTTTATCTTTAGCTTTGGAAAAAACAAAAAAAGAGGCTGGTGGATTTACTCTGATCTGCACCTCGTCCTCTGTCACTTCTATATGTTTCTGGAGAGCATCATCCGCTTCATGAATAAGCTGTAATTCCAGTGGGTCTTGCATCGTTAGTTTTGCCCGTTGGAAAACGAACGAATAACCCTTATCATCCTTCATCATTGCAGCTTCTGTTTTTTTCTCCAGATATGGTTTCTCATCCATTTTATGTAACTCCTTTACCCCTGCTAAAGGGCTTTAGACTTTTTTCCTATAAAGAGTCCGCACTTAATCCATTAGAGGATCTCAAGGCGGTCCCCCGTCGTAATTCCGCTATCAAGCAGGGTTTCATAACCTGAACATACGAACTCTTTATTCTGGACCCGCACCCAATAGCCTTCTTTAGGTGCACTGTCAATATCCTTTACCTGCCATATTATTTCCACAACCTTCTTGATGGAGCGGTAATTTGACACTTGCAAATCAAACACTTCCCCTGTATACCTGTTTAAATCGATCGTCAGTTGAATATATATGGAAACCACCTCTTTTAAAGCAAAAAAACACCACGATCTTCAAAAAGAGTCGCGGCGCTTTTTCCTAGAAAATTCTTTATCTCATTGACCTAATGATTATCCGCGAATTTGACTAGCAATCTGATTATCTGTGTCTTCAAGGATTTGAGCTGATTTATTCAATTGTTGAGAAACTTCATTCAACAAGCGAGCCATATCCATGAATGAAGGCTTTAATTCTTCGTACTGACCTACGAAAGCCTCACTGGAAGAACCTTCCCAAATACCAGTTAAATGATCTCTCATTCTATCTAAACGACCAATCATATCCGTTACTTGTTGGCTCTCATTATCATATTGTCTAGCTACATCTTTCAGTTCCGAAGGTGTTACGCGAATTTGTGACATAGAAAAATCCTCCTTTTATCTTATATATTACATTTTAATGGAACCATACATTTTCTGCCATATAAATAAGTGCAAAGTCGAAAAATGGGAAATTATGATTATGCAAAAAAACCTAAATATGGCATTATGAAAGTCTATGTACCTGTTTTCCCAAATCTTTAAACCCGCTTTTTAATTAATTTTTAACATTTTACTTTTTCATGGTAAAAAAAGTTCTTTATACCCAATATTCCTTAATCGTTATCCAATAATATGGTTTCCACCAAAATAATAGAGACTTTAGACTTTCTTTTCTAGAAATTAATCAAACGTTTGATTAAAGTCAGAAATTAAATCGTTTCCATACTGATCGTAAAAAAGGTCCTCCGTTCATTCGGACGTCCTTTTTTTTGAACAAAATATATTGTGGCCTGACTCCGCTTTTTTCGGCCTCCTACTTACTTCAGCTACAGCAGAATACGACATATAGCGAGAATCAATTTATCCAATAGAAACAGGCCATCTCTTCCCAAAGGTTTTTGGAAAAGTGATAGCCTTTATACCTTATACATGATTTCAATTACGTTGTTTAGTCAATGACCTTATCAAATGACCAAGTCCTCATATAACCCGTTCCAAGAAATGTTTCACAAACCGATCACTTTCCACATTCGTACAGACGCGGATCCTAGGTTCGCCAGCCTTTTGACCGATTGTCCTGCCTGTTTCTTCACCTTCGGTCACCACCTTGACGTTCATCCATTCTGTACTCACAAAACTGGAATCAATCGCAACCCCGACCGCAAGCGGATCGTGAAGGGCACAACCGCCTAAACCTGGATGGGAGTTTTCATATGCTTTCATATAATAATCGGTCATTTCCGCTAAAAATTTGGCGCTTTCCTTACCAGTGGCACGCCAATCATCAAGCTTCGATTTCAGTAGGTATGTTTGCAGTGTCACATCAAGCCCAACTAGGGTGATTGGCAGCCCTGAAGCAAATACCTGATCAGCTGCCTCAGGATCTGATATTATGTTCGCTTCAGCATAGGGCGTTACATTTCCTGGTACGTTTACGGCACCGCCCATAATAACGACCTCTTTTACCAAGGACATGATCGTTGGGGCTTTTTTAATCGCCAATGCGATGTTAGTCAGTGGACCCACTGCAATGACCGTAATTTCATGCGGTCGGCTTTTCACTTGATCGATAATGAAATCTACTGCATTTCCTTGTGAAGCTTTGATACTCGGTTCAAACTGAAGGGTATTTCCTAACCCGTCTTCCCCATGAACATGCTTGGGATATTTCTTCTTCCTTCCGCGCACCAAAGTTTGGTCAGCACCTTCAAAAACCGGAATGCGCCTATTTAATTTCTCCAAAACGGCAAGTGTATTGCGGGTCGATTCAACAACGGGTACGTTACCAAAGCAAGTGGTGAATCCGAGCAATTCCAATTCTGGGGAATTTAAAGCATACGCCATTGCCATGGCATCATCAATTCCAGTATCAACATCGAATATGATTGGTTTCAATATTTCCACACCTTCCAAAATCACTTTTCGAGAGCTCTTACAATGCCTCTCTTTTCTCTTTCTTATGTATCATGAAACACTGTTTTCCATCTGAATTTTAACATTCAACGATAGGCAGTTCCACAGAAAGTTAGGAATACTCATAATTCGCAAACAAATGACAATGCCCGCGGGTTCTTGCATCTACCAGTAAAAATAGTTGACCGCTCATAAATATCAATGATATAAAAAGTGGAAAGAAGAAGTTGTATCTTAGTAGTGACCTATTTCCTTTTCAACTTGTTCAAAGCTATTACGTCTACTCCATAGGTAGTTATGAATACATGCGGTACGAATTTATGATATCCAAGGTGGAAAAAGGATGAAAATGTTTAAGTTGATTGAAGATGATCCTTCTGCGTATAAGAAGGGAACAAAGTTCTTTTTAATATCACATTCAGAATTCATTGGTGTGAAAAGTTATGTATTACTGGCTGAAGATTTGAAAGGAAAGATCGAAGTAACGGAAGAGGAATTGAGAAGTAAGTTCGTTCCCATACATTGAATTTCAGTATTTATAAACCCCAGTGGCCCATTAAAACTGAAAAAACGAGGAAATTTCATTTTGACTGAATAAACTAATATGGGTCTTCGCCTAAGGGATTGTCTCTTACGCACCTGTTAAGGAAGGGAAGCTATGAATACTTATTTTTATTAATATGGAAAATCTTCAAACCGGACAGAATGGTCAAAAGAATTTTTAGATCGCCAAAAGATAAACCCATATCATCCCTTCTCATATTATTTATCCTTAGGTTCAAAAGAATAAATCTATTGCTGTAGGGTCTAGCGGTCCACTATTATGAGATGAACTTGTAAATGATTACAATTAGATGTTGATGACGGTTAATGGCCATTATTTTGGAATAGAACAGCAAGTTAAATACAAAGCAACAGGGAACGATGCCATTCTAATGCTTGTCATTTATCAATTATTGGATGAGACTTTTAGAATTTGATGAAAAGAAAAAAACAACTGTTTTTCCGTATGTAATCTCCATTTGTTGATAAAATGCCAAACAAAGAAAAAACGTATATCAATTATATATTTTTAACAGCTGAATATAATTTTCAAAAAAGGATATCTCACATATACTTTAAAAAGCCCCATTGGTTAAGCTGTAAGCCGCTTAGCCAAATGGAGCTTTTCTTTTGGAAGACGATGGGATTGAACCAGCGACTGAAAACTGAATATATGGAAGGAAAGGACATGTACATTATGGTGAATGTTTTCTTAAAAACCATGTTCTAATGAGCCGGAAATTTTCGTCCAGCTCATTTTTACCAATGAAAAATAATAAACCTTATTTAATAGTCCAATTACGAGATAATTTTCATCAGATTCTATCCCACAGCAGGAGAAAGCATTTTTCAAGTCTATTCCAAATCAGATGAAGTTCATTCATCAACTATTTGGTATGGCTGCATGAGACTGATTCTAAATACCTCTTTCAAATAAAGGCATCTTAGAACCAGAACCGGATATTTACTTGGCCTTCTATTTTATTTTTTTTTGATTCACACTATCGCCATATAATAATCAGATTTCAATAAAAGAGAGAAGTATTCGCGTATAGCGATGAAGCACCACCAGAGTGAACAAATAGGATGTTATCCTCCGGCTTAAAGGTGCCTTTTTGGATTAAATCAATGAGTCCCGCTGCCGCTTTACCCGTATATACCGGATCCAGCAAAATCCCTTCTGTTCTTGCCATTAGCTTGACTGCTTCCACCATTTCAGGTGTAGGCAGAGCATAACCCGGTCCGACATACTCATCAAAACACGTAACTGCCTCGCGAGGGATCTCATTTTGTATGCCGATGTGTGTTGTAGTTTCTCTAACAAGCTGAAAAACTTTCTCTTCTTGTTCAGCTTTTCCTCTGCTTACATTTATGCCAATTACTGATATTCCACTTTGGTTTCCTTGAAATCCTGCAACCAAACCAGCATGCATTCCCCCACTGCCGCTTACACAAATAACTGTTTTCAAATCAATGCCTTGCTCAAAGGACTGTGCTAAAATCTCCTGAGCGCATGCAACATATCCCGTTGCACCAATGACATTGGATCCCCCAACGGGAATGATGTAAGGTCGATGTCCTTTCTCTGTCACCTCTTTAGCCACTTTCTGCATTTCTTGCATTAAGTCCGATCCATTAGGTACAACTATAATTTGGTCAGCGCCCAATAAATGATAGAGAAAATAGTTACCGTTAAAATCCGGCTCTGACTCTTTTGAAAGGCCCTCTTCCAATACAAGGATGCATTTCATTTTCTCTTTAACGGCAGCAGCTAGTGTCAAGCGGCAATGATTTGATTGAATGCCTCCACATGTAATCAACGTATCCGCGCCTTTTTCCAACGCATCGGCAACAAGGAATTCCAGTTTTCTTGTTTTATTTCCCCCAGCCGTCAGACCAAGCATATCATCTCGTTTAACATAAATGGAAGGGCCTCCAAGAACTTCAGAAAAATGATGTAATTTCTCAATGGGTGTATCTGTTGGTGTATATCGCTGTCTAGGAAATTGTGCTAGATTCATATTAAAACTCCTCCGTATTCTCTGTTTAAGACTGGCCATATTTACATAAAAGAAAAGAGAATATCAATCTGACGTTCTCTTTTCAAGTATATAATTAAATAATAGCGAACGCTTCTATTTCAATAAAAGCATCTTTAGGTAAACGAGCAACTTCAATCGCACTTCTTGCCGGATAATTATCAGAAAAAAATTCTCCATATACATGATTCATCACGGCAAAGTGATTCATATCGTTTAAAAAAACCGTTGTTTTTATTACCTGCTGTAAGCTTGATCCCGCCGCTTCTAAAACCTTCTTAAGATTCTCCAATGACACCCTTGTTTGCTCCTCAATATTATCAGGCATTTCCCCAGTTTCAGGATCAATTGGGGGCTGCCCTGAAGTGTAAACTACATTTCCCACTTTAATACCTTGTGAATAAGGACCGATAGCCTTGGGGGCTTCTTTTGTTATGATTGTTTCTTTTATCATATAAACCACCTTTTTTTTTGTAATTCCGGTAAAACGGAATTGAATTTAATATTCCTCTGAATAAAACGCTTACATTACACAAGCCTTCCACCTTATTCTTTGCGCTCAAAGTCACACTCCATAAGAGGGACCACTTTTGTTTTCTTAATGATTTTATAACCAAACCAGAGAAGTAAGAAAATAGGAAGACCAATGTACGTGGCCATTATTTCCGCCCAGCCAATTTGATGTCCGAAAAAAAGAGTCTGTCCAAGAATGAAAACCACAAAAAATAACAGCGTGATAACCGGGCCCAGTGGGTACCATTTGGCTTTAAACGGCAATTCATTTAGATCTCGACCTTGGGCTATATATGCCTTACGGAAGCGGTAATGACTAGCGGCAATCCCGAACCATTTAATAAATCCGGTAAGGGCTGAAGCGTTTACCAGCCAAATAAAAACGGAACCATTTCCAAAAAGGGAAGCTAAAAAAGAGACTAGTCCTATAATTGCTGTTGTACAGAGGGCCAACATGGGAATGCCCTTCCGGTTAAGGCGTGCAAAGATTCGTGGTGCCTTTCCTTCTTTTGCTAGAGCCCATAGCATGCGTGAAGAAGCATACATTGCTGAATTTGCTGCTGATAATACAGATGTAAGAAGCACGGCATTCATTACAGAAGCGGCAAATGCCAATCCAGCTTTCTGAAGAACAAGTGTAAAGGGGCTGATAGATACGTTTTCAACGCCGGATTTAAGCAGGTTTGGATCTGTATAAGGGATAATCAAACCGATAACAAAAATCGTCATTACGTAGAAAATAAGGATTCGCCAGAAGATTGACCTAATCGCTTTCGGTACGTTTTTCGATGGATTTTCGGTTTCACCGGCAGCCGTCGCAATCACCTCAGTTCCCTGGAACGAAAAGCCGGCGATGAGCACTACACTAAAGATAGATATAAGCCCGCCATGGAAAGGAGCATCCCCTTGGGTAAAGTTACTGAATCCGACCTCATGTCCTCCCATAATTCCAAAAATCATGGCAACCCCTATAACGAGAAACACGATGATCGAGATGACCTTAATACCAGCAAACCAGTATTCACTTTCCCCATATGCCTTGACTGATAAAATATTTAAGAGTATCAACAAACCCAGAAATAATGCGCTCCACAAGATAGAAGGTGCGTCTGGAAACCAATACTTCATAATAAGAGTAGAGGCCACCAAATCTGCAGGAACCGTTATCGCGGTCGTATACCAATAGTTCCAACCTAACGCAAAGCCTAACGCAGGATCAATATACTTTGAGGCATAGATGTCAAAGGCCCCTGGGACCGGTAAGAAGGCCGATAGCTCTCCTAAACTATTCATGACAAAATAGACCATGATACCGACCAGAATGAATGCAGCAAGCGCTCCTCCCGGCCCCGCAGTGCTAATCGTCGATCCGCTGGATACAAACAATCCAGTTCCAATAGCTCCACCAATAGCCATCATCGTTAAATGTCTGGATTTAAGCTTCCTTTGTAATGATGCTTTTGGATTTCGCTCTTCTAGGGTGTTGCTTATCTCTGCTTCTAATTTCCCCATAGTGTATCCCCCTGTTTACTCATAGTTCAAATAAAATTGGCATGCAGGCTCATCTTACTGTTCTTTTGAAAAATCTCTTTATTGATGGAATACTTTTATAATTTTCGGTCAATTCAGCCGAGAAAATGCTATAAGCACTCTCCCGCATTCTTGAGTGAAATAGATGAAGTTAACATAATTTATACTTTTCCAGCTTGCGATAAAGAGTAGACAGGCTGATCTTTAGTTCCCGGGCAATTTGTTCTTTATCATCTCGATATTTTTCAGCCAGGAAAAAGCTCTGGATTATGTCTTTTTCATATTCTGAAATCATTTGTTCTAAACTTAAGCCACTACACTCAACAGATAGAGGATCCTGTTGAAAGAGATAGTCAGGTAAATCATGGAAGCCCGCAATATCTGATTCGGCCATATTGACCATATATTCTACAGCGTTTTCCAACTGCCGTATATTCCCCGGCCAATCATAGCGTATGAGCCATCGCTCCAGCATGGGGTCAAGTCTCAATGGGTACCTTTGCATGTTCTTACAATGTTTATTCATGAAATGTTCGAGATACAAAGCAATATCATCACGCCGCTCTTTCAATGGTTTGGTATGGAGAGGGAGGACATTGAGACGATAATATAAATCCTCCCGAAAAGTGCCGTTTCGCACCATTTCCTCCAGGTTTCGGTGAGTGGCTGCAATCACCCGTACATTAATCTCGATTGCTTTTTTTCCTCCGATTCTTTCAATCTCTCTTTCTTGTAAAACCCGTAATAACTTTGGCTGCAAGAAAAGCGGCATATCTCCAATTTCATCAAGAAAAATGGTTCCGTTGTGCGCTAATTCGAATTTTCCCATTTTCCCATTCCGACTTGAGCCGGTAAATGATCCGCCCTCATAACCAAACAACTCACTTTCCAACAAGCTCTCAGGTATGGCAGCGCAATTAACTGCTACAAATGAATGCATCCGGCGCTTGCTTTCAAAATGAATCGCTTTGGCTAATAATTCCTTCCCTGTACCGCTATCTCCCCTAATCAGGACAGTGGATGGGCTGTTTATAATCCGTCTTGCTTTTTTAACAACATCTTGAAGCCCGGAATCTTTACCAAGAATGTTTTCAAAAGTAATAGATTTCGGGGGGATCGGGATATCTTCTTGAATTTTGCAACCCGGTTCTTTACCAGGATCCAGCATTGCTAATTTATTGACTAACAATGTACTAACATTGCGTAAAAACTGTATCAGATTCTCTGATTCTATAATCATTTTCTCCTTTTGTTCATGGGAAAAACCAATCATGCCGATGACGCCAACTGGTTTGTCTTGCTTTACAATAGGAAACCCGATGGTCGCGAGTTCTTTGCATTGATTTACGAATTTACAACTCCTACACTGCGACTCATCTCTTTTCACATCGTAAACCACTCCAGGCTCCCCTGTTTCCAATATCATTCTGAAAAAGGAGCCTTCCGGAGCAGTTTTGCCAATGAGATCTTTATAGTAGCCGGTTCCGCTAATGCGAACGCCCTTTTCATCAAGCACGGTTATATCCAGACCAAGGATTCCTGCTGTGTTCTCAGCGTAATCTTGAATAAACTGCTGTATGCCGATAAAGCCTGCCATATTATCCTCCTCTGCTATAGCGCTATATGAAATAATAAAATAATTTTATTATAAAATAAATTTCTACGCTTTGCACAAAGAGGAAACAGCTTTTTCTATGCCACCCAAGGCATTTTTCAACATCGAACGCGGGCAAGCGATATTAAGTCGCATAAACCCTTTTCCTTCCATACCGAAAATGTGCCCTTCATTCATCGCAACCCTTGCTCGGCGCAACATAAATTGATCCATTTCTTCAACTCCCAATTCCCGGCAATCAAGCCATACAAGGTATGAGCCTTCAGGCTGAATGACTTTGATTTGCGGGATGTTTTTGCTGAAGTAACTCAGAGTGAACTCCAAATTCCCCTGCAAATATTCAAGGAGCTGATCCAGCCATTCTTCTCCGTGTCGATATGCAGCCTCTAACGCAACAACGCCAAATATGTTCGGCGAACCAATGGATAATGCATTAAGTTCTCGATCATACCTTTCACGCAACTGCTGGTTTGGAATAATGATACTTGACGTCTGTACACCCATCAGGTTAAAAGTTTTGCTTGGCGCAATGCAGGTAAGAGAATGATTCGCAAACTCTTCTGAAATAGAGGCAAAAGGAATGTGTGTATGTGTCTTATAAACAAAGTCAAAATGAATTTCATCTGCCACAACGAGAATGTTATGCTTCATACAAATCTGTCCCAATCTCGTCAATTCTTCTCTGCTCCATACCCTTCCGATTGGGTTATGAGGACTACACAGAATCAACATTTTTACCGTTGAATCTATCTTTGCCTCTAGATCATCGAAATCTATGGAATAACTCCCATTTTCAAGCTTAAGCGGGTTGTTTACGATTTCACGGCCGTTCGCTTGGATCACACGGGCAAAATGATGGTATACAGGCGGTTGGATAATAATTTTGTCCCCTGTCTGCGTGAAGGACTGAATCGCCAACGATAGGGCTGGAATCACACCTGGGCTGTGGGTAATCCATTCTTTCTCAACGGACCATCGATGTCTTCTTTTTAGCCAACCAACAATGGATTCCATATACGAGTCAGGCCTAAGCATGTAGCCATATACACCGTGCTCCACACGTTGTTTTAATGCTTCAATGACAGGTTGTGGAGACTGAAAATCCATATCGGCCACCCACATCGGAATAACATCCTTTACGCCAAAATGATTTTCAAGATCATCCCACTTTTCGCAGGCTGTACCCTGTCGACGGATTTCTTGGTCAAAATTATATTTCATCGAGTATCTCTCCTTCTCATGTTTGCTTGTGTATCCTGCCTTTTATATAAGCAATTGTCATGCCAACTCATTTCTCTTATAAATTCTCCTTATTTCATAGAATATCTTGTTTGAATTCCCTAGTGACGCGGTCTTTTTTTAAACCCAATCACCCCAAAATCATAATCACGTTTGCAATCTTAGGAAATATTTTCGCATGGATGATAAAATTAAGAGATTTTCATTAAGATCTGCGGTGGGTTACAACTTCTTCTGTTTTCTCCATTCCTCATAACCGCCTACAAGGCTTTGTACTTCTTTAAAACCATGAACTTGTAAAAGGCTTGCAGCGATGGCTGATCTTCCTCCTGTTTTGCAATAAACCAAAATTGGTTTATCATGTGGAAGTTTATGTGCTTGTTCTTGTAAATGACCAAGCATGACATGATTAGCCTGTGGAATATGGCCTTCCTTCCATTCGCCCATGCTTCGGACATCAAGCACATATATGCTTTCTGTTTGAATTGCGTCATCTATCTTATCCATAGTCAATTCTTCATATTTCATAACACGTGAATCAGATTCGCCAGCGTGCTCAATGATATATGGTTCCATTGTTGCAATAACGCGATCCAATCCAATGGACTGGAGATCTTTTACAATATCTGCAACATCTGCATCGCTTGCTAGAAGGTATATTGGCAAGTCATAATCCAAGAGCCATCCCGCCCACGTTACAAATGATTTGTTATATGGGATATTAATTACGCCTCGTATATGCTTGGTGGCAAATTCACAGGCTGGACGCGTATCTAAGACAATTCCCTGTTCCGTCCATTCCTGCACAATATCTATTGAATCCTCCATTGTAAGTGGTGCTGCTATACTTCGAATTTGCTGCGATCCCTCTTTATTCAACCGCTTCATCATTGAAAAATAAGGGGGTGCCTCCGGCTGTCCAGCCAACAGCGCTTCTATAAAGCGATCCTCATTATTATATTGCAGTGCCCAATTTGTCCGTTTTTCATAGCCGATAGTTGATGACGGGATTGCACCTAGCGCTTTTCCACAAGCACTGCCCGCTCCATGCCCCGGCCATACTTGCAGATAGTCAGGAAGGTTTTTAAACTGCTGTAAAGACCGATACATCATGCGTGCCATTTTTTCCGAAGACCCGTGCACCCCTGCGGCTTTTTCTAATAAGTCGGGACGCCCCACATCACCGACAAATACAAAATCCCCAGTAAATATGCCGAGTGGATCCTTGGTAGATGCACCCCCATCTGTTATAAGCAGTGATATATGTTCAGGTGTGTGTCCTGGTGTATGTACCACCTCAAAATTGATATTACCAATGGCAAAGATATCTCCATTTCTTAGAAAGCAGTGTTCATACCCAGTTGCGTACTCATATTTCCAGTCCGCCCCTCCTTCATCAGACAAATACAATGTGGCCCCAAGCCTTGAAGCCAGCTCTTGTGAACCAGACAAATAGTCTGCGTGGATGTGTGTTTCCGTTGCACCCACAATCTGCATGCCATGTGTTCTTGCCGTTTTTAAGTAAGATTCAATATTACGTGACGGATCAACAATGATCGCTTCGCCAGTAGCTTGACATCCCACAAGATATGAAGCTTGAGCCAGTTTCTCATCATAAAAATACTTGAGTAGCATAAATCATCCTCCTTTTAAGGGACTTGCTTATTTTTGTTTTGTTATGGCTATCAGAAATGTTATTACATCATACCTTTAAGCATCCCGTTCCAATACATAATGGGAAGCAAGTTTTTCTTCAATACATACATACTGAACCTCTCACGGGATTGATCGATAGGAAAGGTTTCTTGTGGCTGTAAATCATAATTGAATTCAGCCAGTATTAGCCGCCCGTATCCAGTAACAAGTGGACATGATGTATAGCCGTCATATTTATGAACCATTTGTTTGGCACGCATCCGATGAAGTAAATTTTGCACAAGCACGGGCGCTTGTTTCCGAATTGCAGCCCCTGTTTTTGACGTAGGCAAGTTTGTGCAATCCCCTATGCCAAATATATTGTCAAAGTGTTCATGCTGCAGCGTATATTTATCTACATTCAGCCAACCATTACTAGCTGCGAGGGAACTATTCTTGATAAAATCAGGGGGGCTCATCGGCGGTACCACATGTATCATGTCATAATGCATATTCACGCGCTCTTTTGTGTTAAGGTTTTCAAATGTCGCTCGTTTCTTGTCACCATCAATTTCAATTAGATGATGCATAAAACATGTCGTGATTTCTTTTCGTTCAATTATTTTATTTAGTGCCTGTTCATATTTTTTCACATTGAATATGGATGGGTTCCCTGAAACAAAAATAACCTCAGATTGCTGGCGAACTCCTGATTTTCTGAAATAGTCTTCTGCCAAATACATAATTTTTTGAGGAGCTCCACCGCATTTTACCGGCGTGTTCGGATTTGTAAAAATGGAAGTCCCCCCCTTGAAGTTTCTGATCGCCTCCCAAGTGCTATCAACATAATCATAAGAGTAATTACTACATACCCCATTCTTTCCAATACTCTCTTTTAAACCTTTGATTTCATGCCAGTTAATTTGAATCCCTGCAGCGACAACTAGATATTCGTAGTGCAGTTTCTTTCCGGATGCTGTTACAACAACGTTTTCATCTGGCTGAAATGTGGTAACCGCATCCTGTACCCACACGGCTCCGTTCGGAATAACGGATGCTTCCTCCCTTTGTGTCACGATTTTGTCAGCTTCGCCAGCTCCTACAAGCGTCCATAATGGCTGATAATAATGTTTCGTCGCAGGTTCAATGATGGCAATCTTTCCGCTCAGAGTGCGTGATTCCCGCAAGAGACGAGCTGCGACCGTAATTCCGGCACTGCCACCTCCTACAATCAAAATTTTGTATTGTGTTTCATTCTTCATCTTTGCCATTCTAAGCACCTCATTTCCATTTTATAAAGTGGCTCACCAATCTAAATGCTTCAGCATGAATGATTAGGATGTAAATGGCTACCAACTTTTACTCACCATTTTATACAGCAAAAAACATGCCAACTTATTTCTCCTGTAAAACGGCTTGGTTTACACACCCCACACTTTATAAATTCTCAATTTTGCTACCATTCTTATTAAAAAGACTTTCTCATCAGGCTTGAAGCCTTCTTAGGAATAGGAACTATTTTTGCACCTGTAATAAAATCAACTTGTATAAAATGGTTCTTTAACATATCGGTTAACAAGAATTTTTATTTCCGGCTTCGTTTATCTGAAATAGGATCATAAACAATGGTAATGTGTTACTTCTGATGAAAGAAAAAAATCGCCCTCAATTTATTTAGGCGATTTAACGTTACTGGTATTATAGAATTTAAAACTGGATGTATACTGTCGTGCTTTAAACCAAATCGCTCACGAAGCTGACGATATGACTAACCCTCATCCAACATCAAACGATTGACTTCTCATATTAATTCTTTGGCCCTTTTTTGCCATAGAAAAATCCCCTCCCAGGTTAAACTGTTAAGAACATTTTTATCATGCTCTCTTTTTCCTCAGTCTACCTGTAGGGGATAATACAAAATTGCCTCGTTTTTCTTATTTTAAGTCTTCAATCGAATCAACATCGACGTAATCCGGTACGACCAGACCAAGCTTTGTTCCTTTTAAGTTGGGTCCAAGGTCAACCATATCAGCTTTATACTTATTATAGTATTCAAGATGTGTTCCTGGGAGCCATGCAGCCACCATTGCGTCCGCACTTCCGTTTGCTACACCAGCAAACATTGGCCCCACTTCAACCTGACTCAATGTTACATCATAGCCATTCTGCTCCAGTACCTTGCCAATCACATTTGTACTGGCAATTTCAGTGTCCCAAGCAACATAAACCAGTTTGATTTTTTCACCATTTCCTGATTCAGCACCTTTGGTCCATTCGGATACTTTGTCCTGATTTTCCTTTATCCATTTTTCTGCTGCTTCTGAAGGAGACATACCTTCAGTAACTTTGACCATTACATCTTCCATATCTTTAGTATCCCAGAAGAATTGATCAAGAATTTTATAAGCGCCGGGGGCATCTTGTTCGAGGCCTTTTCTGGCAATCGAATTAATATTTTCAGCCTTACCGAAGGATTCATTCGGGTCTTCGAGATATTTCAAGTCATATTTCGAGAACATCCAATGCGGTGACCATCCTGTAACGACGATTGGTTCTTTTTTATCAATTGCTTTTTTCAATTCTGCAACCATCGCTGCCGATGACCCTTCAACCACTTTCCAATCATCCAGCTTATAATCATCTATAGCCGTTTTAGTCAACTTCATTATTCCTGCTCCAGGTTCAATTCCGATGATTTCATAATTGGCTTTGGCAGCAAGACTGTTTTCATCCCCGTTTACAGCTTTTTCTTTTGTAAAAATACCGAATAATGCAGTACCCACAACAAGTAAAGCCAATATTATAAAAATGATTTTCCTGCTAACGAGATTTTCGTATGCTGGTTTACGAAGATTTTGCGTGATACGATCGAGAATGATTGCAATGATTACGATGGATAATCCTGCTTCAAATCCTTGCCCCACATTTATTTGGCTGACAGCCCGGTAGACATCCGCCCCAAGTCCGGGTGCTCCAACCAATGAGGCTGTAACAACCATGGATAGTGCCAACATGATACTTTGGTTGACTCCTGCCATAATAGTTGGAGTAGCCAATGGTATTTGTACCTTGAATAGCTTTTGGCTGGTGGTTGAACCAAAAGCATCCGATGCCTCGATCAAATCATTAGGCACTTCCTGAATCCCAAGATTGGTCATTCGGATTGTCGGTGCGATAGCGAAAATGAATGACGCAATAATCCCCGGTACTACCCCTATTCCAAAGAATAAGATCGAAGGAATCAAATAAACGAATGCGGGCATCGTTTGCATGAAGTCCAAGATCGGGGTAACGATCTTACGCACCGTGTTATTTTGGGCACACCATATTCCAATCGGTATCCCGATCACTATCGTTAAGACTCCTGACAAAATAACGATCGCCAGTGTTTGGATGCTTGATTCCCAATAACCAAGATTATCGATCAATAGTAAGCTGACGAATGTAAATATTCCCAATGGCCATCTGCTTGTATAGGTAACCAGAAGGGTCAGGACTATAATTAAAACGATTGAAGGTCCTGCACTCATTACATCGACCAGGATATTCAATAGACCCTCGATTACATTTGTTATAAATGTAAATAATCCAGCAAATACAATAGTTATCCAATCCACTAAAGAATCGACCCATGCTCCTAGTGGGATTTTCGGCATATTCATTGAATTATTCACTCTCCATTTCATTCAAGGAATCTTTATTTCCTGCCAAAGCACCGATAACGGCACCGCGAAGAAGAATTCCTTTAATTCTTTTCTGATCATCGATGACTGAGATTGGCAAGCTCGAAGTTGCCATCACATCCATGAGGTTTCCAAGTAATTCATCCTCTTTTACAGTCGGGATATCAGTTGACATCACTTCAGAAATCGATTGGTTATTGCTCATTGCCTGACGAGCCTGTTCAGCAGTCACGGCCCCCAATAACTTCTGCTTTCTATCCACAACAAAAATGCTGGAATACCCTTGTTTACGCATGATTTCCAAGGCAACCCTCGGACCTCTGTCCACCGCGATCTTCTCTGGGCGTATCATCACGTGAGATGCTGTCAATACTTTTGATAGATCAACATCTTCCACAAACTTCTCGACGAATTCATTGGCTGGATTCATCATGATTTGTTCAGGGGTTCCCAATTGAATTACACTTCCATCTTTCATAAGGGCAATTCTATCCCCGATTCTTAATGCTTCATCAAGATCATGGGTAATGAAAATGATCGTTTTTTTGTACTGATCTTGGATTTGAATCAGTTCATCCTGCATATCCTTACGAATCAATGGATCAAGGGCACTGAAGGCTTCATCCATCAATAGGATATCCGTATCACTTGCTAGTGCACGGGCTAACCCAACCCTTTGCTGCATTCCACCGCTAAGCTGTGATGGCAGCTGATTTTCGTAGCCTTTCAATCCAACGGCCTCAAGAGCCTTCATAGCATTTTCATGACGTTTTACTGGATCCACTTTTTGAATTTCGAGCCCAAATTCAGCGTTTTCCAATATCGTTTTATGCGGAAATAAAGCAAAGTTCTGAAATACCATGCTTATTTTCTTTTGTCTGACTTCCCTTAACCTGGCAGCGTTCATCTTCACGATATCTTCATCATCAATTAAGATTTCACCCAAAGTGGGGTCGATCAAACGATTGAACATGCGGATCAAAGTGGATTTCCCGCTTCCTGATAGGCCCATGATGACAAAAATCTCGCCGGGATAAATCTCGAAATTAACATTATTCACTCCGACCGTTTGTCCCGTTTCTTTCAAGATTTCTTTTTTCGATTTGCCTTGCTTCAATAAGTCTGTTGCTGCTTTTGGAGATTTGCCAAAAATTTTCGAGACATTTCTGACTTCTACATACGGCTTCATCAAGTCACCTCATTCTAATAGTTGCCCATATGATATTCAGTTTTGCTGAATTCCCCCATTTTATGCGAGTGATGATTATTAATGCACAAGTATCTTTAAATAACCGAAATTAACAAAGCTATTCTACCCCATTACTTTTCCTTCAAAAAAAAGCGGAAGTGACACTTATTCAGTGGCTCAGGGCATAACGTGCATAAAAAAATAATCTATATTTATTATTCCCAAGAAGTAATTCTTTACTTGGATTATATTATGTGTGATAAATTGAGCATTTCAAGTAGGAAAAAAGAGGTGCAATCACAACTGAGGAAACTAGCAGGCACAACATATACCAACTGTAATATTAACGATTTCCACTTAGAGTTTTGTCCAGATGGTGGACTTACGACTACCCTCTAAAGTACTTCATTTCCTTAACCAGGTGGAATGATACTTGCAGTGCAGTATAACACCAAAACGCATAGAAATATGATTATGGGATTCCCAATGTGTAATTTGAGCTTTGCAGGGAAAAGAGGTGCAATACAACTGAGGAAACTAACAGGCACAGCATATATCAACTGAAATATAATGGTTTTTTATTTTAGAGTTTTGTTCAGTCCAAGCACACTGACTGAACCTGTTCCCCTAAAGTACTTCATTACCTTAACAAAGAATGAATATAAGTTCAAATGATGTGGGACGGAATTCTTGCCTAAAAAGCCCATTTACCCCATCGATTCTAAAGGTTCCGGAAGACTCTAAAAACGTTGATATACCAACACTTTGGCTTCCTATAATCATAAACGCCCATCATCCGCCACAAATTTTTTTCATTTTTTTTAAATCCCTAAATGATCCAAAAAAAGGAAAAAGCGGTTTTCAGTCCTAAATAACGGGTAAATTTAAGCGGTTCCGGATCTGGCAAAATTGGAATTTCATACTTTTTTTATTGGTTATGTTTTTTCCAGACATACATGGAAATGTGTCACATATACAAAAAAAAACCTTGAAACAACTATTTCATTTCAAGGTTTATGCATATTATCGATACATACTAATTGGCATTCCTATGTTCATCAAAATCAATTTGGCATTCCTCTAGCGGAATTACTTTTGTTTTCTTAATGAACTTATAACCTAGCCACATTACCAGAAAGAATGGGATGCCAAGATAGGCAGCGAACACACCAGCCCAGTTAATGTCATCGCCAATAAAGGCCTGATAGTTTTGCGCCAATAAAACGAAAAAACAAAGAGCAAAGGAAAATATCGGTCCGAAAGGAAACCATTTTGACTTATAGGGAAGATCGTCCAGTGAATACCCTTGAGCAATATAAGCTTTTCTAAATCTGTAATGGCTTGCCGCTATACCCAGCCAAAATATAAATCCAGTGACTCCAACCGCATTCATAAGCCAAATATAAATAACTCCATCACCAAAGATAGAGGCAAAAAAGGCCAACATCCCTACAAGTGAAGTGATAACCAGTCCCCAAATGGGAATGCCGCGCTTGTTAAGCTTCCCAAAAATACGCGGTGCCAGCCCTTCTTGTGCCATTGAGTACAACATTCGGCTTGTCACGTAAAGACTTGAATTACCAGCGGATAATACGGCCGTCAAAATGATGGCGTTCATCACGGATGCAGCAAATGCCAGTCCCACTTTTTCAAACACCATCGTAAACGGGCTGACCATGATCGTGTGTCCTTGCAGACTGCCATTCGTATAAGGAACGATCAATCCAATTACAAGTATGGCTAGGATGTAAAAAAGGAAGATTCTCCAAAAGATACTGCGAACTGCACGAGGTACATTTTTGGCCGGGTTTTCACTTTCACCCGCTGCCACACCGACTATTTCAGTACCTTGAAAAGAAAATCCAGCAGCAATGAAAATACCCAATGTTGCCAAAAAACCACCGGCAAACGGAGCGTCACCAACTGTGAAGTTTTTAAAACCGATTGCCTCTCCGTTCATGATCCCGAATATCATCAATATTCCGACAACGATAAAAATGATGATGGTTGCCACTTTAATGAGGGAGAACCAATATTCCCCTTCTCCATACCCTTTAACAGATACGTAATTCAATAAGAATATCAATACTAAGAACAAAGAACTCCATAAAAATGAAGGACTGTTCGGAAACCAAAACTTCATTACCATCGTTGCGGCAGATAGTTCCGCGGCAAGAGTCATCGCCCAAGTGAACCAATAGTTCCAACCAAGCGCAAACCCTAATGCCGGGTCGATGAAGCGCGTAGCATAGGTACTGAAAGCTCCGCTGACTGGCATGAATGAGGCCAGTTCTCCGAGGCTTGTCATAATAAAATAAACCATTATACCAATTACGGCGTAAGCGACCAAAGCACCGCCAGGCCCTGCAGAGTGAATGGCCGGTCCGCTTCCGAGGAACAGCCCTGTTCCAATTGCACCGCCCAGCGAAATCATCGTAAGATGGCGCGCTTTTAGCTTTCTTTGTAACGTATTTGACGGCTGGTTTTGTTCATTTATGACAGGTGGTTGCAATTGCCGATTTTCCAAATTAGATTCCCCTCCAAAAATGCATATTTAATCTAGACGAATAGGTAAATTCGATCATTCCATCAATAGTCATTTCCTGTATTTATTACTATTTCAAGGTCATTTTCTCTGCTTAGACCTTTTTTGGATTCTGGGATCTAGTAGCATTTACATAACGATGTTAGGCTTAAAACCCAAGTCAATGGGCTATAAGCCTAACGTTTATTCGGATATTCCGCACTTCATATTATGTTGTAGGTAAACTCCTATGAATAAATGAATTCCAATCGATTTGATGTAACCAGCTTGCCGTTGCTTCGATATCTTTTGAAAAGATACGATCTTGGGTAATGCTTGGAATGAGCTTTCTTGCTTCCGTATAAAACTCTTTTGTAAACGGAGCCATCTTTTCTATTCCACGGTATTCCACCGCCTGTAAGGCACAAATGAGCTCAATCGCCAAAACGCGGCGAACGTTCTGAATGATTTGATGGGCGTGTCGGGACCCAATCGTTCCCATGCTTACATGATCTTCCTGGTTTGCTGAAGATGGAATGGAATCAACACTTGCTGGATGTGCGAGTGTTTTATTCTCAGAGACGAGTGAAGCTGCACAATATTGCATGATCATCGCTCCCGACTGCAAGCCAGGTGAAGGACTTAAGAATGGCGGTAAATCATTCAGCTGAGGATTGACGAGTCGCTCAATGCGGCGCTCTGAAATGTTCGCAAGCTCAGCAACGGCGATTTTCATGAAGTCCATCGCAAATGCAATTGGCTGGCCATGGAAGTTCCCCCCTGAAATAACCTTTTCCCCATCGTCAAAAATAAGCGGATTATCTGTCGCAGCATTCATTTCGATTTCTAATTTTTCTTTTACATAATCAAGAGTTTGCCATGATGCCCCATGCACTTGCGGGATGCAGCGGAGCGAATAAGCATCCTGTACCCGCAGTTCTCCTTGCTTGGTGATAAGCTGGCTTCCGCTGATCATGCGGCTAATCCGTTCCGCGACCTCTGTTTGCTGGCGGTAACCGCGTGCTAGATGCACATCCGGATCAAAGGCATCTTCAATGCCGCGTAATCCCTCTAAAGTCAGTGAAGCAATCGCTTCAGTTTGATGGGCCAGCTGTTCAGCTTCAATGTAATTTACGAGGCCCATCCCCGTCATGGCCTGTGTTCCGTTAATTAATGCAAGACCTTCTTTTGCTTTAAGTGTCACTGGAAGAATGCCTTCCTTCGATAAAGCTACGATGGCTTCCATTCGCTCTCCTTTATAAAACACTTCCCCTTCTCCCATCAATACTAACGCCAAATGTGAAAGCGGCGCCAAGTCCCCACTTGCCCCAAGAGAACCTTGCTGAGGGATGACCGGGTGGATATGAGCATTCAATAGATCGATCAAACGTTCAATGACGACAGGACGGACGCCTGAAAACCCTTTTAATAGTGCATTGGCACGGAGAAGGACCATAGCTCTCGAAACCACCTCTGGAAATGGTTCCCCGACTCCGCATGCATGGGAATGAATCAAATTCCACTGTAGCTGCTCTGCGTCCTCTGCATCAATCAATACATCGCTGAACTTTCCAAAACCTGTTGTGATACCATAGATGACCTTCTTTTGTTTCACGATATTTTCAACCGCTTCCCGGCTTTTCTCAACTTTCTTAACACTCTCAGCAGAAGCCGTGACAAATGCCTCTCCATACAATACTTTTTTCGCTTCTTCAATCGTTAAAGTTTGACCCGTTAACATAATCATTTCCTACACCCCTATTCTTTTTTTAAACACACAAAAGGAGGCCATATTGACAGACTTATCCAGTCTTTCAATACAGCCCCCTATTTCACTAAAATAACTATAGGCTTTTAATTATTTAAATGTGGTTAATTCCCAAGCCAACGGCTTCATGTTCAAATCCCCGAACCGGTGCTCCAATCGTTCCATACACGGCGACAGCAATCCACTCACCTTCGTCCCCGTTTTTAAACGGCCTGCCCCGAACGATTGCAAACCGAAGGCCCGCAGTCCTCAAAAGGCCACCAAGCTCGACTTGGCCGCGTGTCACACCTTGGAGTGCTTCGATGATCGCATGATACAGCGCATGCATTTCACGATACATATCGGGATTGACTAATCCAAGTCTTTTCGCTGATGTCTCAATGGCCGCAACTATTTTCTGCAGCTCCATTGAACCGACTTTACCTTTTCCATAAAGCCAATCCATCCGCTTTAGATCATTCGTCAATATGACTTCTTCCTCTTCGTCCGCAAACGCGTACATGATTGCATGGCGCCCGATTCTTCTGTCGAATTCCTTTGTCATGCAAGTACCTCTTTTACAATTTTCTAAATACACTAATAACTAAATATTATTGTAAGCGGATACAAGCTATTCGGTCAACATATTTTTTTAAAAATTTCTTTTAGGGGATAATTTATAACACCCCAATCCTGCTTTCTACCGTACAGCTCTCATTAATATCCTTTAAAAATCACCCATATGCAAAAAAGCCCATTCTCATAAACGTCCTGGAAAATGGGCTTTTTTTCTGGAATTTTTCTATACTTCTCCATATATATCAAATGTTTTTCACGAGTAAGTAGATAAAATACGGCGCTCCTAAAATCGAAACGATAATCCCCACTGGCAATTCCATTGGGGCCATGATGACTCTTCCTAAAGTATCGGCAGATAACAGCAATAATGAACCTAAGATTGCAGTCAGTGGAAGTAGTTTTGCATGCCTTGCCCTCACTAATCTCCTGGCTATATGCGGTGCAATCAGGCCTAAAAACGTAATGCCTCCGCCCACAGAAACGCATACACCTGCCAATGCGACTGAAATCAGCAATAAAAGCCTGCGTTCCTTTTCTATCTGCACACCAACTCCAATGGCAATCGAGTCACCTAAGCGCAAAACATCCAATACTTTGGATTTATAAATCGCTAAAGGTATCAATACGACCAACCACGGTAATAACGCCCAGACAAAAGTCCAATTCGTCCCCCAGATCGTCCCGGATATCCAGATTAATGCCTTCATGAAATCCAGACCTACACCGAATGCTGCATTAATTCTATGCCTACCAATAATAGTCTCGCAGGAGTCACCTGCCCTTTCCCGACACAAATGGGAGGCCTTTCACTTTATGGAGATATACAATTATTCATTCGTTTCCAATGCTTCATAAATCGCAGTTACAACACTTCCATAGCTTCCTGTTTTGAAGAGGTCTCCGAAAAACTGATTGGAATTGGCTACAGGGTTAACGAGCGGAGAGTGCTTTTTATTTGTAAGTAAAACAATCCCTAAATCTATTTCGGGATCAATGATCGTGACTGTCCCAGTCCATCCAGTATGACCGTAAGCACTGTCGCTCGCATAAGGACTGAACATCCACTCCATGCTAGCATCGCCATTTCGTCTCCATCCAAGTCCATAGGTAGGATTCATCTCGGAAGGCGCCACGAATTCATCAATGGTTCCTTGATCAAACAACTTATGTTTACCGTATCCCCCGCCATTCAGCATAACCTGCAGAAGGACAGCCATATCTTTCGTATTGGAGAAAAGACCGGCATGCCCTGAAACGCCTCCCATCGAATAAAAGGCTTTTTCATCATGTACTTCCCCTTGAAGTGTGTATGTGCGAATGTTAGGGAAATCTATCACGCCATCCCGGGTGTTACCAAGCAATTCCGTTGCAGCAAAATCATTTGGTTTAAAGCCCTTTTGAAGAGGATTGAACTTTGTATTTTTCAACCCAAGCGGCTTGTACAATTCATTTTCAACATAGCTGTCAAGCTGCTGACCCGTTATTTCTTCAACAATGGCGCCAAGCAGCATATAATCGACATCACTGTATACATTCTGTGTTCCAGGTACATATGTGAGCGGTGTTTTGGAAATGAACTCGATGGTCTTATCCCGTTCCTGGGAATAAAGTTCTTTAGAAACCTTTGGATTATGGTATTGCGGATCAGGTCTAAACCCTGCAGTATGATGAAGAACATCAATAATCCTCAGATTGTCCTTTCCTTTGATCACATCTTCCTCCGTGTCTTTGAATTCGGGTATGTATTGCTGAACTCTTGCCTGGATATTCAGCTTGCCTTCACTTACCAATTTCTGAATAGCAAAATTGGTTGCATACATCTTAGTGTTTGAAGCAAGGTCAAATAACGTGTCAGTTTCCATTTTCTGAAACTTCTTAAGAGGTGTATGTTCATTATATTTCTGTTTGTACCCGTAGCTTTCATTTTTAACGATCTTCCCGTCCTTTATGACAATCAGGGCAGCACCAGGGAAACCGGCAGCCACTTCCATTTCAATAAGCTGATCCACCTTTTCCAGCTTTTCAGACGAAAAGCCCGCTTCTTCTGGATTTTTTGCTTTCTTTAATATTGGATACTGACTGGCGGCTTCCTTATTTAGATTTTCATTAGCAAAAGACACGGATGGCGCTAGTAGGGAAAGTGCCAGAATTGAACTTAGTGTGAAGCTTGTCCATATATTCATCATTTTCCACCCCTTTAAAATCGCACTTTAAAAACTAAGGAACAACTTTACCTTTTGACCAATACCGATAGATAATATTCTCATTCATTCCATTCTTTTTTCTCCGGGCTTCACAATCCTATAAAGCGCTAATCGTGTATCCTATTCCGTCCCTGGTTGTGATTAGGATATCTAATTCTCAAGTTGATAAATGCTAATATTCCCCAAAAGTGGATAATATTTAACAATAATTCTCAATTTTCAGTATATATGATTTCGAAAATCATTTCAATTTGTTATTTATATTTTTAAAATTACATTTCAATATCTTGAGCATAAGTCTTCTCCATTTCAAAGAGGAAAAGCCAATTATAAAAATAATTCCCTCATTTCATCGTTAATTAAGATACCCAGTAAAAGCACCGATAAAAAAACACCCTCTATTTTTTTCTTTCTAAAGCCTCACTAAACATCTCAATCAATTGTCCACGATTCATGTTTATTAAATCTCACTATAATCATTCGGATAAATCCCAGATATCGATTTCTCTTCTTTCTCTCCTCTACTATATTCAAAATCACTTTTTCCGCATAGCTATTGCGAAGTATAAATTGATGCAAATACGCTAGTGGCTTTTAACTTCATTGCATAAGAAACGAAGAAGATATTAATACTATTTTAGAAATAAAGGAATTTTACATAATTCTGCTGCTATCTGAGGCAAGTATAGGGTGATGAAAATGTGGAAAACGATTGTTTCCTACCTTCCAGAATGGCAGGTTTTTATACAAGCTTTTATTGTGTTTTTTATACCGTATTCAATCAGCAAATTGTTTAATAGGCTTCGTACCTCAAAGGATGAGTGATGATGATGAAAGAGTGGATAACAAAGTTTGGTAAAAAAGGAAAAGGTGCCGATAAGGACAAACAAGAAGCAACTACCTCCCAAGATGCAACGTGTCAGTTTACAGATAATTTTAATTCTAATCTTGATTGTGTTAAGCAAGAAATTGGCCATAATTGGGATGTGCATTTTCGGGAATTTAATCTAGGGCGTACCGGTATACGGTCAGTTATCATTTTTGCGGATGGACTATCGGATAAAGATCTCATTGATAAGCATATTATGCCTTCATTGATGGTTGATTTTTCAGCAGAATATAACCAGTACCTTCCCTACCTCAAAGGAAGCATTTCAAAAGAATTTATAAAAAATGAAGTGTTAGCCATTAGTGAAATAGAAGCAGTTCGTTCCATTAAAGAATTAGCATCTAAAGTACTCACAGGTTCTACCGCTCTTTTAATTGATGGATCATTGGATGCGCTGATCCTTGGAACTACAAAACTTAAAACAAGGACGATTGAAGAACCGGTATCAGAGGCATTAGTCAGAGGCCCACGGGTCGGTTTCACTGAATCATTGAGCGATAATACATCTTTTTTAAGGGGTAGTGGTGAAATTGAGAATTTATCATTAATAAAATTCCAAGTAGGAAAGCGTTCAAAAAAAGACTTGGTTGTCGCTTACATAAAAGATATTGTTGATCCCGAATTAGTTCAAGAGGTAGAAAACCGAATTAAGAAGATCGATATTGATAATGTTCCTGAATCAGGTTATGTAGAGCAACTTATCGAAGATAATTACCTTAGTCCTTTTCCGCAAGTACAGAATACAGAGCGTCCGGATCGCGTGATCGCTGCTTTAATGGAAGGTCGAGTGGCCATCTTATTAGATGGGACGCCCTTCGCTTTGATCGTTCCAGTAACATTAAGCATGATGTTACAATCACCGGAGGATTATTATGAAAGGTGGATTCCTGGTACATTCATCCGTATGCTTCGTTACCTCGCGGCTATTCTGGCTCTTTTTACACCGTCTTTGTATATTGCTTTCATCTCATTTCATTCAGGGTTGATTCCGACCAAACTGGCCATCTCCATTATAGGAACCAGGTCCGGGGTTCCGTTTCCGGCACTTATCGAAGCTTTATTCATGGAAATATCCATCGAGATATTAAGGGAAGCAGGACTGCGCTTACCTAAGCCAATCGGTCCCGCAATGGGCATTGTCGGCGGTTTAATCATTGGAGAAGCTGCTGTACAGGCAGGGATTGTTAGCCCTGTTTTGGTGATTGTAGTAGCGTTAACTGCTATTTCATCATTTTCTATTCCGCACTATAGTATTGGGATTACATTACGGATTTTGCGTTTTCCAGCTATGATTTGTGCTGCCACATTTGGATTGTATGGGGTCATTCTCTTTTTTCTTTTAATGACCAGTCATTTAGTGAAATTAAAAAGCTTTGGTGTGCCTTATTTGAGTCCAGCCGTTCCTTATCGCTTAAGTGAGTGGAAAGACCTGATGGTTCGCATGCCACTTATGATGATGAAAAGCCGTCCAAAGATGTTGCATACAAAAAACCCCATGCGTAAAGGATAATCTATCGGTGAAAGGGTGGTTAAAGAATGATTCTCAGTCCGAAAGACAAAATCACAACTCCTCAAGCAGCTGTCATTGTCATCAACTTCATACTTGGCACAGGATTACTCACCCTACCCAGATCATCTACAGAGAGGGTACATACACCAGATGTATGGATAAGCGTTATTTTTGGCGGAGTTATAGCGATAATCGCGGGGGTGATCATGGTCAAATTAAGCCAACAGTTTCCCGAAAAAACCTTTTATCAATACATCAATGATATTGTTGGAAAATGGGTGGGTAGGTTACTCAGTTTGGTTGTAATCTGCTATTTTCTTATGACTTCCGGGTTTCAGCTCCGTTCAATGGCGGAGGTAGTAAGGTATTTACTTCTTGAAGGTACCCCTACTTGGGCAATTACCATGATTTTCATGTGGGTAGGTCTTTATCTGATCATCGGTGGCATTAACCCGATCGCCCGTCTATTTGAGATTATATTACCTTTGACAGTTATCCTTTTTTTGGCTGTTACCTTTATGAGCTTTAAAATATTTGAGATCGATAATCTGCGTCCTGTATTAGGAGACGGAGTCATCCCTGTACTAAAAGGAGTAAAAACAACCGCTCTCGCTTTTTCAGGGCCTGAAATCATGCTACTGCTTCTTCCGTTTATGAATCAGCCAAAAAAAGCAGTAAAAGCCCTGCTTGTAGGAGTTTCCATTCCATTGATTTTTTATGTGATAACGGTCGTAATGGTTATCGGGGCATTATCTGTTGATGGAGTGGTCCTGAGAACATGGCCGACACTTGACCTTATACGGAGTTTTGAAATCTCCGGTTTGATCTTTGAGCGGTTTGAATCTTTATTGCTCGTGGTTTGGATTATGCAAATATTCGCCACATTTACCATCACATACTTTGCAGCCGCTTTAGGGCTAGCTCAACTTACGAAAAAGAGCATTCACCCATTTATGTTTGGCTTGCTCCCAATTCTCTACATCATTGCCATGATACCGAGAAATATCAATGACCTATTTAAACAAGGAGATTTCGTCGGCAATATCGCCTTGTTATTATTTGGTTTACTCCCGCTTCTCCTGCTTATCATCTCAAGGATTAAGGGAGGGAAATATGAAACAATCGCATAGCAATATACGTCCTCTCTTCATTTCCCTCTCCGTTCTTTTGTTCTTATTCCTTACAGGATGTTGGAGCAGTCATGAAATCGAAGAGCAAAGTTTAGGTATAGGTTTGGCATTCGATAAAGGCAAGAAGTCCTCCATCGAGAAAAAGTTAAACGAACAAGGGGATGGTTATTCAAAAAAGGACCTGATTACTGCAACCTATCAATTTATCACTCCACAAGTAGCAAGTTCAACAACGAAACAATCAGGACCACAACAAAAATCTTATGTTAACGTTTCTGAAACTGGAGATTCGTTCCATCAAATGGTTCGTGAAATATCATTGAGAAGTGAACAACCCGTAACCGCTCACCATATGAAAGTGGTTGTTATCGGCGAAGATCTTGCAAAATCGTATAGATTGGAACAATTACTTGATCAAAACTTTCGAGAAAGTGAAGTTAGACCAAGCTGTCTTGTGTTCATAAGTAAAGGAAGAGCAAGCAAGACACTGGAAACAAAGAAAGCAGGAGAAATTCCGGCGTTTCGTCTGGCTGGCATTGTAGAAAATGCATATCGAACAGCGAGGATTTTACCTCCCATGTCGCATATTAAAGTAGAAAGCAAAATCAAATCAGGATCTAGTTTTCTATTGCAAAAAGTTCTATCAGCGGATGGGCAAGTCAAATTTGCCGGAGCTGCCGTGATCGATGGAAAGACACACAAAATGGCTGGTACTTTGAATGAGGAAGAACTGGAGGGCGTAACATGGATTACAGGTAAGGGGAAAGGCGGTGTAGTGAAAAGCTTTTATAAAGAAACCGGTCAGCTGATTGTGTATGAAATAGAGTCCATGAAAAGCATTATCATACCTCGAGTTACAGGAAACAACATCTCTTTTGATGTAAACATTGAATCAGTGGGTAGACTGTCTGAAAATTGGGTGGTTTCGGGAAATACTTTTAAAAATGAATTTCTCAAAAAAGCAGAAAAATCATCTGAAAAAGAAGTGAAACGCTTGGTGGGGAATGTAATAGAAAAAATGCAAAAAGAATACCAAGTGGACGTTGCTGGCTTCGGAAATCGATTGAGAATTGAGCACCCCAAAGTATGGAATAAGGTCAAAAAGGATTGGGACCAAACATTTAGTGAAACTCAGATCAACTACGATGTAAAATTAACTATTAATGATTATGGAACATCAGGAGGATCAAAGAAGTGAACCCTCAGGATAAACACATTGAGCTTCTAGCATTAAATGTTGAAAGTGAAAAATTTTTCTTAAACATTATAAAGTACCACGGGAAGCTATTAAACGGCGAACATGGGAATACAAATACGATGAGCATGAAAAGGTCTCCCACAGTATACTGTGGGAGACCTTTAACTTTAAAGTGAGTTGTTTTCACTCACGGCCCTTTTTAGATAAAACCTTAACCGATAAACCAGTTGGGTACATCTACCATTTAATACACTCAAATAGCTTCTTTATTTATTCATATCCTAAATTTATTACGTGGTGTTATCGTCTTCGCGCACTATCTGTTGTGTGTTTATGAAAATATTTTTCGTTTAACATGTCTTCCTAAATTTTTCAAGCGAAAGATCAGCTTAATTCCACTTTTGTAATTTCACTTAAATAAACCCCATTTAAAATCGAGTCTTCGTCTGCAACAACATATTCAATAACAGTCGGGCTTATGGTTCGAATATAAACAAAAGCTGAATCATCTGCATGCGCAATTCGAAGCTTTTTCCTCTGTGCCTGCTTAATATCAAGCTGGTTGGTACTAGCTTCCGGCAGGCTTGTGTAATAAATTTCAAAATCTTCTTCTGACGCATCAATGAAAAGATGCCATATGTTATATTCTTCTTCTTGATCTATCACTGTTTTTAATTTCCCTTTTCTCCCGATGCCAAGAAAATACTTGAACTTTGATTCACCATTCACCATATCGCGGTCAATAACTTTTATACTTCCGCCTTTTCTGCTTTGTACAAGTCCAAAAGCAACGCCTGTTTTTCCCGTAGGAGCTGTTAAAATATCGCGGTTAACCACTCTGTTTCTCTCTTCTTGCTTTAAATAAGCGCCTTCTGTCCCTAGTGGTGGAAGAATCTCAAAAAGTTTATCAGACACTTCTCCCCAGTTTTGAGTGTTCTGTACTTCCCTTTCAATCCATTTATTAAATAGATTCATAACGACCGGGGATTTACTTGAATTACCCGCAAGCAGTATATTTACTTTATTAATTTTGCCGGGTTCTGACCAGGCAAAAGCGCGCCTTAATGACTCAAAGAAATTTTTAATGCCTTTTTCAATTCTTTCCTCAATCAGTTGTTCCATTTCATCTTGATCGATCAAAAGTTCCACATTGAGTTTTGCGTGGCCCGTTTTGTCAAACAAGTCTGTCCGAATCATGCCTTTTCCAAACTGTTCTTCATACCGTTCATGTCTTTCCCAAAGTGGCCTTAATTTTTCTACCAATTGTTTCGTATTTAACTTGGATTCTTGTGACTCATTAATCAGCGTTTCACTTCCGGGAAATTTCACACATTCTGCTGGGAGAGTAAAAGGAATATTTAGCTCACGCATTGTTCTTTGATTGTTTTTAAACACTTGAAACGCCAAAAGCTCTAGCATGTTCTCTCCGCCTAAATAACGGTCCCCGCCCGCTGCAAAATGCTCAATGACATAATCATATCTGCTTTCTTTCAAGCCCGCTTCACGCCAAATACCAAAATCAAAATCTGTCGTTCCTCCACCAAAATCAAACACACCGTAGTACGTTTTTTCATCTTCTTCCGGTTCAAAACCGTATTCCTGTAAGGCACAAACGGCATAGGCAGCAGGTTCACTCGCCCCAGCGGTGACACGAAACTTTTTCATTAATTCTTCATCCTGCTGAATCGGCATAGGAAGCGACTTTTTCAACCCACGCTCAAAACACTTTAGAATTTTTTCTCTTACCTCTTTTTCATACGTCACCGGGAAAGATAAGGTGTAATCCAGGTAAATTCCATTGTTCTGGTTATTGATATACAAACCGAGGTAGTAGGCATATAACTCAATTGGGTTGATTTCCTGATCGGTTAAGTCCAGAAAGGAACGCAGTACAACGGCATATCCCCTCTTGTCTTTTAATCGGAGTTCGTTTTTCTTTTCTCCAGCCCACTGCTTTAGATTATTCAATATGGAATAATAATGGTCACTCTTTCCATTCATCAAGTTGTTAAGGGCATTGTGGGAAACCGTCACATCCTGCCACCTTGTATCTGGTCTTCCTTCTTTTTCTTGATATAGCTCCAGGAAATGTTCTAAATCAATAAATTCAATCACAGTTGGATTTTCATAATGCCAGTCTTGTACTTCCGTGTTAAGGTAGCCAACCCCAATACGCATGGGAAGGGTAAAATCACTTTCTTCTTGATGAACGACCACTGTACTTTTCGTTCCAAAATCAATGCCAACTATGCCGTCCTCCCTAATATCCATTTTAGGGTTTCTGGCCATTATTTCTTCGTTCAGTTTTATCGTTAAAGGCTTTTCATCAGAGTGGACAGGCCATAAATCCCAATGTCCTCGGTTTGGATCTGTTAACATCTTTTCATCATATGTATCAATATCAGCTCTTACTTTTTCAGAGTTTAAAAGCTTTTCATAAAACGTCTTGGAATCAATAGCGATTGATGGCAATTCTTTTAGAAAATTTTCATGATCTAAACCCTTTAATTGATACAATGCCAGCAAATAGTCATACTCCTTCTGGCGTTCTGCACTTAATCCACTTGGTACTAACCGGTTTTCCAGCCAGAGATGGAGAGCCATTTGATCATTGATTTCAAAGGCATTTTCCCCATTTAAACGGAAAACAGGAACGAAAAATCCTTTTCCTAGCAAATTGGTTTTTTGATTTACTACATCGAAATTTTGAATGTCGTACCCGTTGAATTTAAAAGCTATTGATTTAGAAGAGTTCGTCGTTTGATTGGCAAATATCCTTGAAATGGAAGGATTTTTACTCGTGGAGTAATCCTCTAAAGCTATTATTTTCTTATATACAGGGTGATCGGTTGTATTGAAACTTTTGGCAGCTTCTTCCCTTGTCATGGCATCACCTATAAAACCGGAAACGTCCAGATGCTTTTTGTAGTCAAAATCTTCGTCCATTAATTCATAGTATTTTCTATAAGGAAATAAAGCTGCAATGTTGTGATCATATATAACATTTCCGTTATTCATGTAAACCCATCTGGAACGGAGCATCTTTTTAATGTCTTGAAAGAAGCCCGCTTCATCCTTAAAAAAGGTTTCTTCTGCACTCTGATATAAATGGCTGATTAAAGATCTCACTTCTTTATAAGTCATTGAAATGGCAGAGACCGGAACGGTTTGGGAATCAGGTGAGAATAGAGCCTGCTCCTCGTTCTTATTCATTAAGTAAATAGAACTGTCTATGTTATTTTTTTCAGCTAAACTTGTTACGTTCTCAAGGGGCTCTTTATCTTCTATTATTTCTTGTTTTTCAACTTCTTTTAATAATTCTCCTGAAAGAGCTTCACCAGAATCCAAATAACATATCAGATCACCAATCTTGACTATAGTGTCCTCCGCTACATGCAATTCTTTAAGGGTACCTTCTTTTTCTGAAAAGAGGTCAAATTCGATGCCCTCACAGCTGAATTTGGCTAAGCTTTCGCCCACCGTAATATAATCGCCTGGCTGTTTATACCATTGCATAAGAAGGATTTTTTCAATGCCTTCTTCAATCTCTGGGATAATAATCGATGTCATTGTTATTTCTCCTTTATTATCATTCTCTTTTTCGCCTGCTAGATTCTCACAACGGATTTTTTAATGGTTTTACCATTAATGCTTATATATCCTGGCAGCAGGATGTCCGTAATGTTCCCGGATATTTTGCTATTGTGGGCTCTTATGTATAAGTCTTCTCTGAAGACCTCATTCATTTTCACTTCCTGTATTTTATATAAAGGGGTATCGTATGTTTTACTGTACTCTTGAAAGAAAAACAGAAAAAGGGCGAGCAAAATCTCTCTTTCCTGCTCTCGTCCTTCCATAATCTCGTTTTTAATAAAATCCCACAAAGATGAAATGTTTTCATATTGCACACCACAGACAATAAATTCCTGCACCGAACCGCCCTTGAAGATTCCTTTTAAGGAACTTTTGGTGGTTTCGGATAATTGATGAACAGCTTCATAAAGTTCTTCTGCTTCCCGAAAGTCTGCTCTTCTCTTTTGTAATTCATTAAAATAGGATTCCATTTTCTCATTTAGATGGTGGATCATTATTTGGTACTCACTAATTTCCTCTTTTTTCGACTCAATCTCTTGTTGGAGCCTTGCAATTTCATTTTCTTTTTCTCTAAGCAGCTCCTTATGTTCACCCATTTGACTATACGAGCCCGCTTCTGCTATTTCTTTTATCTTTTCAATGACCCTTTCGTCTTGAAGGGAAACCATTAATGCCCCAATAAAACCATCATCTAATTCTTTATTCATCTTTACACTCCTTTCAAAGTGTTAACCAACCATGAATAGCACATAAGCTTGCTCTGCTGTTTTTGTACCAAATATATTTTCTCTGCCCATGTAGATTTTGAATTGCGCTTTAGTCCACCTGTGCTTTAGATAGTAAAATTCCTACGGTTCCATATACCGCACTGGTTTTCTAATGGCTCATTATTTTGGACTTTCTTTACCCAATTCGCTATTTGCGCATCACTTTTGATACTAAATCGCTCACGAAGCTGTCGGAAATGACAGCCTTCCTCCAACTTACCGCTTTAATTCTTCTGTATATGTATAAAAGGCCTGCCCCTTTTTTACCATAGAAAAAATCCCCTTCCAGATAGACTGTTAGGAGAATACAACCATAACTTATATTCTAAGAAAGCAGTAGTGAGATTACTTATTTCCATCAAAAATACGTATATAACGTATTAAAGATGTATTGATAATATGATGCTTACTATCACTTTTTACAATAAAATACTCACAGTGTTCCATCCTTTTTAAGACTTCTTGTAAAACATCCTCTTTTTTACTACTCAATCCTTTTTTTATTTTCTCCCACTTAACATCAGCGTCAAGAGTATAACAAACATTGAATTCCTTTAACAGGTTAATCTTCCCCTTATATGCTTTAGTTTCTTTAACTGTTTTTATTTTGATAAAATCCTGATACACAAGAAATAAAGAGCAATATTGTTAAAGTTAAAGACAAATATTACTATTACTTTATTTAGATACCCATCTGTTGTATACAAAAATATTGTTAATATCTAATTCAAATTCATTAATTAAATCATGCATCAAATTTAATTTTTCCTCACTCCGATATACTACCTCATAGGTACTACCTAATAATATTCGGTATAATCATATTGTTTAAGTGGGTTGAAATAACTAGGGTTAAACCTCCTGCTTGCTGGATACAAATTGGGTGAAGATAATTACTTGCAGTTACATTAATATTCATTATCTACATCCATGTTCAAACAAAGATGAAGCTCCATTCTCACATGAAGAAAAGGCCTCCCACACAGTAAACTTTGGGAGGCCTTCGCCTTTAAATATATATTACTGAATCCTCGTTGCCCCCTAGAAACAGGAGATTTAATGCCCCCATTCATCTTTAAATGAAAAAGAAAGTAATAGGATAAAAAAAGGACTATAAATCAATATTTCGCAAAGGTTCGACTAAATTAATCTTAAAATGCGCTATTCTTAATAAGAGGACAAACCCGAACAAAAAAAGCCCTTCTCGATTGAGATGGCTTCTAGTTATGGTGCTTCAGCTCAATCGCTTATCTTTTAACTCGCATTGCTTGATGCTAGTGGGTTCTTGATTGTTCGCATACATGTTTGTATGGGAGCTTAAACAAATTATCCATAACAGCAGTAACACAATCTTCACAATAATAATTGACGAACTCTCTACCTTGTTCAAAAATTGGTGTCATCGTATCTATGTCAGCCCATTTAAAACAGTAAATACACATTTGCCTCATGATATATCACTCCTTTTTTATCTAATTGGTAATAATCAAAAGAAGAATATGTGCCACTTGCCGACATCATTCATGAAACGATACTATTTCATAGTGAACCCCGGCCATAAAATTAAGGTAGCAGGGGAATAAACTGCTATAAACCGATATCATTTATATACCACTTAACCTGAGTATTAAACCTCCAAAAAAACATTATTCGTTGCCCGTCAATCTTTTCCACCAAGTCTTTTTCTATTTTTGTAGAAGTTCTCCCAGTATTAAAATTTGAGTTTACTTCGTTTGATGATTGGAAATAACATAATAAATCTTTTAACTATAATCAGAGTAGGAGTGATATTTATGACAAGGCATTCCAACAAAATCAAACATAAAGCAAAGACTACTTTGAATAAAGTAAAGTCTAGTATTAAGGAAGCCTTATTTAATATCGCAGACATTCCATCAACATCTGTACAACAGTTGGCTGATTTTATACAACATCACCCTGATAAAAAAGTTACCAAGAAACAAATGCTTGGAATTTCCTATGCTTTCTATAGTTTAGAAAGAAGGGTTTAATTATTATTTAGAAACCAATAAATCCAAAATTTTGCAGTTAGATGGATATTATCAGGATAAAAAAATGGTATCCTATCGATCATATAGGGATTATTATCAATTAAATACACCAATTAAAATGCCCTAACTAAAATTTCCACCCTCTTTAATTACAGCCTGCGGAGTCTCCCCTGGACACGCTTTTCCCGCAGGAGTCTCGCACACCCGCTCCAATCAACTTTGTTTTAAAATTTAGATAGCCCCCCTTTTGTTACATAAAAAAAGAGCTGCCAAAGCAACTCTCTTATTGAAGTAAAGTAACTGTCTCAAATTCAAGAACGGTTATTGAGAAATGATCGTCTCTTTTATCATTTTCTATCACTGCCAGTTTGTGTGAAAGACTCCTGCTAAATCACGTCGTTCATAGGTATGTGCTCCAAAATAATCACGTTGTGCTTGCAAAAGGTTAGCATTTGAGATGCCTTTTCGATAACTATCGTAATAAGTGAGTGAAGTGCTTAAACATGGAAACGAGATACCGGAATTTATTCCCTCACAGACAACCTTTCGCAATCCTACCTGGTAATCCGTAACCTTTTCGGCAAAATATGGTGAGATTAATAAATTAGCCAGATTCGGCTGCTCTTGATAGGCTTCGCTAATGACGTTTAAAAATTCTGCACGAATGATGCAGCCACCACGGAAAATCAGCGCAATATCCTTTAAAGGCAAATCCCAGCCGAAAAGTTCAGAAGTCATTTTATATTGAGTGAAACCTTGTGCGTATGCACAAACTTTTCCCATATATAATGCTTGTCTAATATAGTCAATCCACTCATTTTTATCTAATTTTTGCTGATCGTTCTCAGGGCCTGTTAGAATATTTTCTGCATTAACCCGCTCTTCTTTTAAAGCGGAAATATAGCGAGCAAACAAAGACTCAGTAATAATCGATGCTGGTATTCCGTTATCAATAGCTTGCATGCTGGTCCATTTGCCTGTACCTTTTTGTCCTGCTTTATCAAGAATCACATCGATCAAGGGTAAGCCAGTTACTTCATCTTTTTTCCTTAAAATTTCAGCAGTGATTTCGATTAAATAACTTTTCAGTTCGCCTTGATTCCATGTTTCAAAGATGTCAGCAATTTCATGAACTTCCAAATGCAACTTTTCTCTTAAAAATGTATAGGCTTCGGCGATTAATTGCATATCTGCATACTCAATCCCGTTATGTACCATTTTTACAAAATGACCTGCTCCTTTTGGACCGATATAGGTACAGCAAGGATCATCATTTACTTGTGCTGCGATTTTTGTCAGAATCGGAGCTACTTTTTCATAGGCGTCTTTATCTCCGCCTGGCATGATTGAAGGTCCCTTTAATGCCCCGACTTCTCCACCAGAAATACCAATTCCCAAATAACTGATTCCTTTAGATTTCAATTCATCATATCTGCGTTCAGTATCTTCGTAATGGGAGTTACCGCCGTCCATGATAATATCGCCTGATTCAAGATGAGGAAGCAATGAATTGATCACCGAGTCGATCGGCTTACCCGCAGTCACCATTAGAAAAACCTTTCTTGGAGTTTCAAGTGACTGAACAAAGTCTTGGATTTCGTAATACGGATGGAGCGACTGACTGTCCAATTCAGCTACAAGCTGATCCGTTAAATCTCTTGTGTAGTTATAGACAGCTACTTGTTCCCCTTTACTAGCCATATTTAAAGCGATATTACTGCCCATTACCCCTAAACCAATGACACCAATTGTATTGTACATTTATTTCTGCTCCTTCTATGTAAGAATAATAGGCAGTAAATCCCTGCCATAGTGGGGGATTTACTGCCGGGAAAGGCTTATACAAATAAGCTTAGTAATAGAATAAATCCTAATCCAGCTACTGAAATGATCGTCTCAAGCAAGGTCCATGTTGCAAATGTTTCTTTCATGCTTAAACCAAAATACTCTTTAAACATCCAGAAACCAGCATCGTTAACGTGTGAAGCGATTAAACTTCCCGCTCCTGTAGCAAGTACAACTAGAGCAAGGTTAGCGTCCGTCTGACCTAACATCGGAATAACTAAACCAGCTGTCGTTAAAGCAGCTACGGTTGCAGATCCTAAGGAAATACGCAGGATTGCCGCGATGATCCAGGCAAGCAAGATTGGTGATAATGATGTACCTTTAAATAATTCAGCTACATAGTCACCTACACCGCCGTCGATCAATACTTGCTTGAAGGCTCCTCCGCCCCCTATGATTAAGAGCATCATTCCGATATGCAAGATTGCTGATGTACAAGATTCCATAATATCTTTCATTGGAATCTTTCTTGCTAATCCCATTGAATAGACCGCAAATAATAAGGAGAGCAACATGGAAGTACCGGCCTCACCAATAAAACGGATAGCTGCTAGTAAACCATTGTCTTCAAAGCCCATTGTTTTTTGCATCAAAGTGATAATTGTAGCAATTGACATTAATATAACCGGAAGTAAAGCCGTAAATACACTGATTCCAAATCCAGGTGTATCTTCAAGTTTAAAAGATTTTTGTTCCCCTAAAGAGGCAATGCTGCCTGTTTTCGTAAATGATTCAGGTACTAATCTTTTAGCTATCTTCGTAAATACTGGTCCAGCTAAAATAACGGTTGGAACCGCAATAATGAAGCCGTAAAGTAAAACCTGACCAATGTCTGCACCATATTCACCAGCGATAACGGTTGGTCCTGGATGCGGCGGTAAGAAACCGTGAGTTACGGATAATGCCGCTACCATTGGAATACCAAGATATAATATCGAAACTTTTAATTCTCTTGAAATGGCAAATACGATTGGAATTAATAATACTAATCCCACTTCAAAAAATAACGCGACACCGATAATAAATGATGCTGCTACGACTGCCCATTGAATATTCTTTTCACCGAATTTTTTAACAAGGGTCATGGCAATGCGCTGCGCGCCGCCTGAATCTGCAATTAACTTACCCAACATCGCTCCAAGTCCAAAGATTAACGCTAAGTGACCAAGTGTTCCGCCTAATCCAGCTTCAATGGTTTTGACAATTCCATCAAGTGGCATCCCAAGTGCTAAAGCTACTCCAAACGATACAATGATTAAGGAAATAAAGGTGTTTAATTTTAAGCCCATTATTAAAATTAATAAAGCGACAATTCCTAAAGCGACTATAACTAATGGCATTTTAATTCCTCCATGTCTTTACTTTGTAGCATTTATTAAGTTTCTTTGATAATTTGCAATCTGTGTATATTCGTTTTCCAATACCCTTGATAGGTTAATAAAAATCGGCAGTAGTTGCCTATATTCTTTTACAGAATCATCTTTCGGTGTGTGCTTGTGGGTATTGCCTATCATTTCAGAAACTACTTCGAAGGAATCAATTTCCCCGGTGGCATATAATCCTAATATACAAGCACCCAGGCACGAACTTTCGTAGCTTTCTGGAACCACGACCTCCGATTCAAAGATATCGGACATCATTTGCCGCCAAACAGCCGACCTTGCGAAGCCTCCCGTAGCTTGAATTCGGGTCACAGGACCTTCCATACATTCGGTTAAGGCTAAAAATACTGTGTATAAATTGTAAATGACTCCTTCTAGAGCTGCTCGAATCATATGTTCTTTCTTATGCGAGAGTGTTAATCCGAAAAATGAACCCCGCACGTCTGGATTCCATAATGGTGCACGTTCACCTGCAAGATATGGATGGAATAACAATCCATCAGCGCCTGGTCTTACACGTTCGGCAATCTTGGTTAAGACTTCATAAGCGTCGATTCCAAGCCTTTTAGCTGTTTCTACCTCGGAAGAAGCAAACTCATCGCGAATCCAGCGAAGGACCATCCCGCCATTGTTTACCGGCCCGCCAATCACCCAATGCTTTTCCGTTAAGGCATAGCAAAAGATTCTTCCTTTTTCGTCTGTTTTCGGCTCGTCAATAATCGTCCGAATCGCACCGCTTGTCCCAATCGTGACAGCGATTTCTCCTTTCCGGATAGCGTTTACACCTAGATTTGAAAGGACACCATCACTTGCCCCAATGACAAAAGAGGTTTGTGGATCAATCCCAATTTGATTGGCTAAATCCGGGTCACAGTTGTTAAATATCTTTGTTGTTGGTACAAGTTCAGATAATTGACCACGCGTTATTCCAGCAATTCTTAAGGCTTCCTCATCCCAATCCAAGTTTTTGAGATTCAACATGCCCATGGATGAAGCAAGGGAATAATCGACAACATATTGATCAAAAAACTTTTTAAAGATATATTCTTTAATCCCGATATACTTTTTAGCATTGGTTGCGATCTCTGGGTGATCATTCACAATCCAGGTGATTTTGGATAAAGGAGACATCGGGTGTATCGGTGTTCCGGTTCGTTTGTAAACTTCATGCCCATCTAATTCATCTTTAATTTTATGGGTCCAAGCTTCACTGCGATTATCTGCCCAAGTGATACAACGGGTTAGCGGCTGGTCATTTTCATCCATAGCTATTACACTATGCATCGCACTGCTAAATGAAATAAATGATATCTTTTTATCTGAATGTTGTTTCGTTATATTTGAAAAGGCTTTCAGAACAGCCTGGAAAATCTCCTCAGGGTCTTGTTCCGCTGTTGTCATATCCGGTGTGTAAAGAGGATAACCAATATTTTCTTGCTGAATGACATCGCCTTTTTCCGTAAATAATACAGCTTTTGTACTTGTTGTACCGATGTCTACACCTAACATATAGCTAGTCATTTTCTTGTTCGACTCCTTTTGAAAGCATCTGTTGGGCCATCCATAAGTCTTCAACTTCCCCTTGAACATCATCAAAGTTTACATGTAACGACTTAATCATGAGGTCTCGATCTTTTGTTCTTATCGCATCAATATAAAGTTGATGATTATTAATGATCCGTGTAAAGTCTTCATACTTTTCTTTAAAACGACAACGCATGGATAGAAGAATCAAACTTTCCATCACAGGTTTTAAATTATCCCAAATCATCAGAATGTAGGAATGATTGATGGACCGAATGATCGTTTCGTGGAACAGGACATCCTGATAGGAAAACTCATCAGCATCTCTGTATTTTATGGAAATTTTCATCATTTCCAGTATTTTACTAAGCTCCATTACTAATTCATTCGTGTCAACCTTTACTAGACGTTCAAATACAAACGTCTCGATGAGTATCCGTACATCATATATTTCTGCATATTTTTTTTCTGTTAAACCAATGACAACCGCACCCATTCTTTCTAATCGGATGATATTTTCAGATGCCAGTATTTTTAACGCTTCACGAACTGGTGAGCGGCTAACACCAAAATCAGCAGCTAATTTATTTTCAGAAAGGATGGTACCGCTTTCAATCATCCCCGAAATAATACGCATTCTAAGCTCGGATGTTACACGATCACCAGCTGAAGCTTTTGAAAGCCATTTTACAGGGTAAAGAAATTCCTTTGATTCAGTCATAAATTCACCTTCTTGTAGAGTTCAAGTACACTTGTATACAAGTATTATAATAAAAAAAAATAATGGATAATGCAAGCTTTTTGAATTTAACTAGATTCTTGTTAGTATAAGGTAAATTCGTGGGGAGTTTAGAAGGTTCTGGTGCAAAATGAACTTATGAATGAATTCAACCTCATTTTGGGCAGACTTTGCCCGTTGATGAGGTTGGTTTTTTTTAACCCTATGCATAGCTTCGATACCACTCAAAATATATGGCTGTTCGAAACGATTTCAATCCCCACATGGAACGGATCCGCTTTTATAAAACGATGATCTTGTTCCACAAAGTTGTTCAGATACTGCAGTTCAAAGTCAGTCCTTTTTTATGTTTTTTAGAAACTAGGATCATTTAACACTTTTGCCGTACAGTTCATGGATCCAGAAGCGTTTTTCTGCCATATTGTAAGTGTTCTTCAATATTTCGAACTACTTCTTCCGTGTTGCCTTTTTCCAGGGCCTCTACAATTAATACGTGTTCATCATATGTTTGCTTTAGGCGATCTATTTTTTTCTTTAATACTTCTTTTCCGTAAAATTTCAGTTTTTCTCTAATGCTTTTAAACATCTCTAACATTTGTTCATTTTTATTAAACTCCATTATTCTAAGATGGAACCTCATATCATATTCAAGTGCTGAATAGGAATCCTCATTTTTTATATACTCGTATTGCTTGTTTAAGATGTCATATAGTTCTTCTAGTTGGGGTTTTTCAATACTATGTGAAAGCTTTCGTAACGCAAATGTTTCAAGTGCAATACGTATTTCATACACTTCATTGACTTGTTTCACAGAAATATCACATATATAGATACCTTGCTTTGGATGAATACGAACCAATCCATCATGTTCTAAACGCTGAAGGGCTGACCGAATAGGAGTCCTGCTCATTTCTAACTGTTCACTAAGATCCCCCTCTTTAACAAATTCTCCTGGCGATAACTCTCCGTTCATAAGTAGTTTCTTAATCATCTCATAAGCTCGATCTTTTAAAAATTGTCTTTTGGGTTGGTGTATGCTCATTTTATCTATCCTTTTAAAAAGTATTAATACTACATAATGGTATATAAAAATAAACAACAAGGAATTTCTTTAACTTACTATATTCTATCATATAAATCGCGTATTTAAATTTCAGAATAGATTGACTAATAAGTTTACCTGTTGTATACATATAATATACAACATAAATACAACAAGTCATAAGAGGTATAAGTTAATGATTGATAGCGTTTACAAAGAAAGGATGAATGTAATGATAACGGTAAATTCTAAAACTCCAAGACCCAAACTTGAAGAAGTAAAGCAATTGGGAACTATTTCACCAAGTGATTATGGGCATCATTTGAATTTCCAATTAATCAGTACTAAGAAAATCAAGCCTTTATTCCCGATTGAAACCACATTTGCTGGTCCGGCAGTGACGGTCCGAATCCCTCCAAATGACGGTCTATTAGTTTATAAGGCACTGGATTTAGTACAGCCTGGTGATGTAGTTGTGATTGATATGAACGAAGAAGAGCGTTTTGCATGTTGGGGAGAAATTACAACAAGAGTTGCGATGGAAAAAGGAGCCATTGCTGCGATCATTAACGGGCCTGTCACCGACACTAAAATAATTAATAATTTGCAATTCACCGTGTTTTCTTACGCGATTTCACCTTTAACTACCAAAGTCTATAGTATTGGTGGCGACGTAAATGTGCCTGTATCCATTTCAGGATGCATCATTAACCCTGGGGATATTATTGTTGGAAGTAACGATGGCCTGTTAGTTGTTCCACAAGAAGAAACATTAAGTTTTATTGAAATCGGCAAAAAGGAAGAAGAAGCAGATGAAAAACGACGTCAAGAGTTGCAAGCGTTAGGTGTTGATAAATACCTTCGTCGTTTCGATCCTCTTTGGGAAAAGATGTTAGATAATAATCAGAATTAATCGATTTACTAAAAATACTTATTTCTCACCTAGGCTCCCAACATAATCCTGTTTTATACTTTTTCAGTTATCAATTCTTATAAAGGAAGTGGATAAAAAGATGAAACAAGTGAAGGTCGATAAGCAGGTAGAATTAATCGCCGAATCTCAAGGGAAGGAAAGAAAAATTGGATTACGTTGGGGAATGGGTTTGATCTTTTTTATTATAGGTTTGATAGCGTACATGGACCGAGCCAATCTATCTGTGGTCGCTAAACCGATGATGGATGCTCTAAATATGAACAAAGTTGAATTTGGACTTTTGTCTTCCCTCTTTTACGCAGGATATTGTATTGCTCAAATTCCAGGGGGGATGCTGGCAGAAAGGTTCGGGTCAAGGAAAATCATTATAATTGCGGTTACCTGGTGGTCTGCATTTACAGCACTTACAGCGGCCTCTACGTCTTACGTTGTATTATGCATTGTAAGATTTTTATTTGGTGTTGGAGAGGGTCCAATGTATCCAGCCAACGCTGTCTTCAATACATACTGGTTCCAAAAACATGAAAAGGGACGAGCAGCAAGTGCATTATTAGCCGGTTCTTTCTTCGGACCTGTTATAGCACCAGGAGTTTCAGTGGCAATCATGCTGCTTTTTGGATGGCAAGGCGTTTTCTATAGTTTCGCTATTCTCGGCATCGGAATTGGCTTCATTTGGTATATTGTAGGTCGTGATAAACCAGAAAATCATCCTTGGATTTCTGAAAAAGAAAAAGTTCTTATATGTGAAAATCGAAGCATCACCGGAACAGAAAAGAAGACCGCCCCGTGGAAGATGTATCTTAGAAACATCCGATTTTGGGCAGTTGGGATACAATACTTTGTCGTCATCTATATGAACACCTTCTTTTTAACATGGTTACCTACTTATTTAATGGAAGCACGAAATTTCTCATTAAAAGAAATGGGGGTTGCTGCAAGTTTCCCTTGGCTGGCTATTTGTTTCACTGTTCTAGCTGGAGGCGCCGTATCGGATATCATCTTACAAAGAACAAACTCACGAATGAAGGCTCGAGGTAGTCTAGCATTGATCGGATTCATTTTTTTCATTATCGGTTTGTATTTCGCTGCCTACTCCACAAGTCCTTGGATGAACGTTGTCTGGTTGACACTAGCACTTGGCGCTCTTGGGCTGCCAATAGTTACTTCTTGGGCAACCGCAAACGATTTAGGTCAAGAATTCGCAGGATCTGTCAGTGGTTGGATGAACCTTTGGGGAAGTATTGGAGGAATAACGTCTCCGATTATCTGCGGATGGTTTGCACAGGAAATGGGTTGGAATACAACCCTTTTAATCAACATCATCCCTATCGGACTTGCTATTTTCTTATGGTTTCTCATTAAACCTGATCGTCCATTAATTCCGGCTGAAAATTAGAAACACCATGTAAGATCAAAATTAATAAAAAAGGTGATAGGACAAATGGAAATTTCGATAAATAAAAGCGTCTCAACCATCAAGATTCCCGGTATACGGACATTTTCCAATATGGTGATCCATTATACCGATGCGATCAACCTTACCCTTGGTCAGCCAGATTTCGCAACACCTGAACATATAAAAGAAGCTGCAATAACAGCGATTAGACAAGATCGTACAGCCTATACACATAACGCGGGCCTATTGAGCCTACGGGAGGCTGCCGCAGATTATGTATTTCAAAAGTACAATCTCGTCTACAATCCTGAGGATGAAATCATTGTAACAAATGGTGCAACTGAAGCCATTGATAGTGCGTTCCGAACCATTTTACAAGCAGGGGATGAAGTCATTCTTCCCTCTCCCATTTATCCTGGATACGAACCGTTAATTACATTATGCGGAGCAGTTCCGGTTTACGTTGATACGTCAAAAAATTCTTTTAAAATGAATGCTGAAATGATTAAGAATAAACTAACGGAACGAACACGCTGCATTGTTCTTTGCTCACCTTCAAACCCTACCGGAAGGATGTTAAGTGAAGAAGATATCGTTGAAATTGCTAATGTACTTAGAAATAAAAACATCTTTGTTGTATCAGATGAAATCTACAGTGAACTGTCTTATGATAAAAAGCATTGTTCAATTGCCTCTGTTCCAGGGATGAGGGAAAAAACCATCATCATTAACGGACTTGCAAAATCCCATTCTATGACAGGTTGGAGAATTGGTTTTACTTTTTCGCCTTCCTATTTATCTAGCCAAATGTTAAAAGTCCATCTTTATAATTCAGTATGTGCCAGCACAATTAGCCAATATGCCGCAATCGAAGCTTTAACCCAAGGGAAGGATGATCCGAGACAGATGGTTGAAGAGTATCGAAAACGAAGAGAGTACATCTGCACACGGCTTACCGACATGGGTTTAGATGTGGTCAAACCAGATGGTGCCTTTTACGTTTTCCCTTCTATAAAGTGTACAAAGATGAAATCGTTTGATTTTGCGCTGAAGCTGCTCCAAGAGACAAGTGTTGCAGTTGTTCCTGGCGATGCGTTTTCAGAGTTTGGAGAAGGGTACATAAGGATTTCTTATGCGGCTTCTATCGAAACGCTTGAAGAAGGATTAAACCGAATGGAGCAATTTGTCCATTCATTAAAGCATAAGCCGTTAGCAACTATTAAATAAAAAAATTTTTAAGGAGATAACAATCATGTACAACAAAATTCACAACATGACAATGCCTGAAAAAGTAGAAACACTTACACGTGCTCTTGTAAGTATTAACAGCATTAACGGAACAATTGGCGAGGTGGAAGTTGCTAACTTTGTAAAAGAAACTCTTCTAGGCTTTCCGTATTTTCAACAAAACCCATCTCAAGTATGGGAACAGCCGGTTCCAAACGATCTACTGGGCCGGAAAAATATATTTGCTTTAGTCAAAGGGAAAACAGAGACAAAAGATACAATTATTTACCATTCACATTTGGATACGGTTGGTATTGAAGATTATAGCAACATGAAAAAAAATGCGATGAATCCGGATGCGTTAGAAGATTTTTTCAAAATGTATGAATTTGACAAAGATGTAAAAAAAGACGCTCAATCAGGAGAGTGGCTGTTTGGAAGAGGGTCCGTTGATATGCAAAGCGGGATCGCAATACACATTGCCAATGTTCTCCACTTTTCCGAACATCCCGAAGAATTAACGGGTAATATTCTGTTAATGGTGAACCCTGATGAAGAAAGTCAGCATAAGGGAGTGATATCTGCCATTGCTGAGTTGAATCGATTGAAAGAGGAGCAAGGATTGTCTTATACGGTAGCCATTAATGATGACTTTATTACTCCTTTATATGATAATGACCCTCACCGCTATATTTATACGGGAGCAGCAGGAAAGCTTCTGCCGAGTTTCTATATTTATGGTCGCGAGGCCCACGTAGGTGACACGTTATCCGGTATTGATCCAAACTTTATTGCGGCTGAGATAACGCGCCGTGTCCATAATAACTTGGATCTAGCCGAAAATATTGACGGTGAATTGGTTCTCCCTCCTTCTTGTTTGTATCAACGCGATACAAAAGAATTTTACAATGTTCAAACCGCTACTAGTAGCTACCTCTATTTTAACTACTTTGTTTATAAAGCGACGACGAAAGAAGTCATGGATAAATTAATTGCTGTTGCGGTTGAGGCCTGCAGGGAAACAGAACATGTTCTATTCAAGCATTACAACGATTTTCTCATGCGTACAGGGTTGCCACCGAAAACACTATCCTGGAATATTGAAGTAACGAGTTTAGCCGATTATGTGGAAGAGTTGGAAAAGATGGGTATTAATACATCGGAAAGAATGAAGAAAGTGTTTAATGAGAATGAAAATTTAGAGCCAAGAATGCTTTGCTTCAAAATTATCGAAGCCTTACAAGAACTTGATCCGAATAAAAAGCCTCGGGTTATCATCTTTTTCGCGCCACCTTATCTTCCGCACAACTATTTAAATCAAGATAATGAAAGGGACGCTAATCTGGAAAATGCGCTAAAAGAAGTATTAGATGAAGTAGCAAAAGAAACCGACGAAAAGTTTGCACTGAAAAAGTTCTTCCCCTATTTGGCAGATGGCAGCTTTTTATCATTGCACGAAACTGACGAGGACATCCTGACGTTATTAAATAATTTCCCAGAATGGGAGTCCATTTATCCTTTGCCTATAAAGGACATTAGAAATCTCAATATTCCGTCCATTAATATCGGGGTATATGGAAAAGACGCTCATAAATGGACAGAACGAGTTTATAAACCTTATACTTTTGGAGTTTTACCCGGACTTTTAAGAAATGTAACGCTTAAGTTATTAAAAAAAAATGAGGAAATTTTCAGTAAGTAGATCCGGAAATGTAATGGCTTCAGAAGCTGGGAGGAGAAAGAAGCTCTTATTCCTTCCAAGCTTCCCTAAAAATTTGATGTTTATTTATATGTGCTTTTAAAACAGAATCTCGAATTATAAAAATGGTTAAAAGTTTGTGTAGTTTACTATATTTCCAGACTTTGGTAACTCGTATTAAATATGAATAAAAGTAGAAATGTCCACGAAGGAAGGTATAAATCAGCCTAATATTTGCATTGATTTCGTTTTATTAATCATCCAAGAGGGAATGGTGAAAATTGGGAATAAACAAAGGGAACGATGAATTAAAGCGCACGATGAAAAGCAGACATTTGTTCATGATTGCACTTGGTGGTGTCATTGGAACTGGATTATTTCTCGGTTCAGGATTTACAATTAGTCAGGCAGGACCCGGAGGAGCCATCCTTGCTTATATACTAGGTGGGCTTCTAATGTATCTTGTTATGCTTTGTCTCGGAGAATTAACAGTAGCTATGCCAAATTCAGGCTCTTTCCAAGCATATGCTACGAAATATATTAGCCCTTCAACCGGATTTACGATTGGCTGGCTTTACTGGTTGAGTTGGGCGAATACGATTGGATTAGAATTTACATCTGCAGGTATTCTTATGCAGCGTTGGTTTCCGGAAGTTCCTGTTTGGGTTTGGTGTATGGTATTCGGTATTATCATATTCTCACTCAATGCTTTGTCCACTCGTAGCTTTGCAGAAACAGAATTTTGGTTTTCTAGTATTAAAGTGACCGCTATTGTTCTCTTCATTATCCTTGGGGGGGCAGCTATGTTTGGTCTCATTGACTTAAAAGGTAATGAATCTGCCCCATTTTTCTCGAATTTCACAGGTGACGGTGGTCTCTTCCCAAATGGGATTCTCGCCATATTTTTAACAATGGTTACTGTGAACTATTCTTTTCAAGGAACTGAGCTCATTGGAATTGCTGCTGGAGAAAGTGAAAATCCAGACAAGACACTTCCTAGCTCCATTCGCAATATCATTTGGCGTACCTTGTTTTTCTTTGTATTGTCGATGTTCGTACTTGTTGCACTAATACCGTGGAAAACTGCGGGATTGGTTGAAAGTCCGTTTGTTACCGTATTTGACATGATTGGAATACCATATGCTTCAGATATCATGAATTTTGTTATTCTTACCGCTGTGCTATCTGTAGCCAATTCAGGACTGTATGCAGCATCAAGAATGCTCTATTCACTTTCTAAAACTGACATGGCCCCATCATCAGTAGGTAAATTATCTTCAAAAGGTATTCCGATGAATGCACTGATTATCACGATATCCGTATCGGCCCTCTCACTCCTTTCTAGTGTCGTGGCTGCTGAAACTGTCTATGTATGGCTTATTTCTATATCTGGTGTGATTACCATTGTCGTATGGATGTCTATTTGTGCATCACAGTTCTTTTTTCGAAAACGGTTTATAGCAGAAGGTGGAAATGTAAAAGATTTAAAATTCAGAACACCTCTTTACCCACTCGTTCCGATCTTGGGATTCGTGTCATACGGAGTTGTGTTAATTAGCCTTATTTTTATTCCTAATCAAAGACTAGGGCTATACTGTGGTATACCTTTCATGGTTGCCTGTTATATTTATTACCACGTAATAATAAAGAAGAGAAAAAAGCACAAAAGTGGTGAAGACAATGAACTTGGAAAAGCACAATGAGTTCATTGTGGAGTACCCGGTATGCCCTAGAACCATTTTAACTTTTAAAATATTAATACTAACTATTTGAATAGATCATTAGGTTCTATGTGAAGAAGATGTTTAGACATTTTAGTCTAAACATCTTCTTTTAATCTTTTCAATTTTCACGTCTATAGAGGATAAGAGGGTCTAATCGTATTGAACTTAAAGTCTCACTTCTTTCACCCTGATGTTCCATGATTTTTAATAGTTAATTTCACATGGTAGTTGATCGGAATTCCACTTAATGTTTGGTCCCAATCCTTTTTGACCTTCTTCCATACTCTAGGGGATTCAATTCAATCGATTCCCGAAGCCAGCACCGTCGACTTGGTATTCTTTTGCTTTTTTTTCACTACATTCCTCACCAAGCGTTTCACTTCTATTTCAGAGGTTTTTTCTGTTTTTTTAGAAACTCATTATTAAAAGAATTTCCCGCCCAATTTTCAGATAGCCTTCCCTCCGATTCAATGTTTACATCTAAAGAGATGTAGTTTTCTTTAACTCGAGGTTTAATACTGCTTTTCATAGACTCTATCTCAACTGACCAGTCTCTTTATCGAAGCTTTTCACTGCCCCCTTTTCCCTTACCTGTTATCCACGTTACGCCATCTAGTTCTTCCTCATTCAAAAAAACAATCAATTTCAATTCTTAAAATTTATTATTTTTAGAAAATTTAAAATTTAAATCTTGATATTTAGTTTCCCTATGATAATATTAAATCATCAAATCATATATAGGATATCAAATCATATATGTGATTTAAAGGAGAGTAAACAAATGTCCGTTAAATCTGCAGAAAGAGTTTTAAGAGTGTTTGAATTATTAAGCCAGAATCAGCATGGTTTAACAATCAAGGAAATTAGTGAATCCTTGTCTTTTCCACAAAGCAGTACTTCTGGTCTCATTAAAACGTTGTTAAATGAGGGGTATCTCTCTCTCGATTCCTATAATAAATATAAGTTAGGACCAAAGCTGATTCAAATTGGTAGCGCTGCTATGGATTCGTTGGATATTTCCTCTCAAGGGTTGCCTTATTTAAAAAAATTGATGGAGGATGTTCAAGAAACGGTATTCATGGCGGTGTTATCAGAGAATGAACTGGTATATGTTGCGAAAATTGATAACAACCGTTCTATTCGCACTACTGCACAGCCTGGAAGTCAAAAACCCTTATATTGCACAGGTCTCGGAAAGGCTTTTTTGGCCTTTTTACCTCAGCAACAAAGGACTGCTATCCTAGATAGTCTTGAATTACGCCCTATCACCGAGCACACCATCACAGACAAAAAGCTGCTTGAACAGCAGCTAACATTGTTTAATGAGCTTGGTTATTCGATAGATGATGAGGAAAATGAAGATGGTTTATTCTGTCTTGCTGCTCCGATTTATGGAACCAACCATACCATTCAAGCAGCCATCAGTGTTGCAGGTCCAAAGGATAGGATGATTAAGCAAAAGGATTTTATTGTAGGAAAATTGATTACCGCCGCAAAAGACGTTGCAACCAGTATTGGAAATGCAGGGAATAGTCAGTTTTAATGAAACGAGGTGTTCATATGGATGTTGTAAGTTTAGGGGAAACGATGATCTTATTTTCTGCTGAAGAAACAGGTCAATTACGTTACAACCGGAATTTTACTTCGAGAGTTGCCGGTGCTGAAACAAATACACTTATTGGATTAGCGAAGCTTGGCTATCAAACGGGCTGGATGAGCAGAGTAGGCAAGGATGAGCTTGGAAAACGTATCCTTTCAAGAATACGGGGGGAAGGCGTAGACACTTCCTTTGTAAAAGAAGATGAAAGCGCACCCACGGGTTTGTTTTTAAGAGAAAGAACAACTATCAATAGTTCAAGAGTCTTCTATTACCGAAATCAATCTGCGGCCAGTAAAATGGTCCCTGCAGATATGGAAGAAAGCTATATAGCCAAAGCAAAGTTCCTATATCTTACTGGAATAACACCCGCACTTAGTAAGTCTTGTAAAAATACCGTTTTACATGCAATAGAGCTTGCCAAGAAAAATGGTCAAAAAATCGTATTTGACCCCAATGTACGAAAGACGCTTCTTGATGATAAAACAGGTAGAGAAACGTTATTGGAAATAGCAGCAAAGTCCGATATCATTCTTCCAGGAATCTCGGAAGGATACTACTTATTCAAGTCAACAGATTGTGAGCAGATAGCGAGAGAATGTAAACAGTTAGGTGCTGAAATGGTAATAGTGAAACTAGGAGAAAAGGGAGCATACTATTCCACTTCTGATACTTCTGGTTATGTTCAGCCTTATCAAGTCGAAACGGTAATCGATCCTATTGGGGCTGGCGATGGATTCGCTGCCGGCGTATTATCCGGGATATTGGATGAAATACCTATTCATGAAGCGGTAAAACGTGGTTGTGCGATAGGAGCAATTGTTACATCTGTAAATGGTGATATTGAAGGGCTTCCAGATAAAGAAACACTTGAAAAATATATGAACCAAACCAATAAAGAGGATGTAATCCGTTAAAGGAGTGTTCAGAATGAATACGCTTACTCGTATTTTTGAAAATAAAATTATATCCATTGTCCGAGGGGCTAAGCCAGAGGATACATTAAAAATTGCCAAGGCTTTACGGGATGGTGGTATCAGATTAATTGAGATCACTCTTAACTCTCCTAATGCTCTAGAATCTATTGAACTAATTTCTCAAGAGCTTGGCGAGGAAATGGTGGTGGGCGCTGGTACGGTATTAGACCCTGAAACAGCCCGGGCAGCCCTCCTCGCAGGTTCAAAATTCATCTTATCTCCAACCGTACATCTAGAAACCATTAAAATGACGAAAAGATATGGTGCAGTTAGTATACCAGGAGCTTTCACCCCTACAGAAATTCTAACAGCATATGAAAATGGAGGAGATATTATCAAGGTTTTTCCGGCAAGTGCCGGTCCAAATTATTTTAAGGATATTCGTGGTCCGTTATCTCATATCCCTCTTTTACCTACAGGGGGAGTTACTTTAGACAATATAGCCGAGTTCCAAAAAGCTGGAGTTGTTGGTTTCGGAATTGGCAGCTCGCTTGTCGACGCAAAACAGGAAGTAAATGAAAGGTACTTAATGGAATTGACGCAAAAAGCTAGATCATTTGTTTCTGCTATTCGATCTTAAAAACATAGATGGCTATCAATTAACCTAAAACTACTAAGGAGAGATTAACTATGAAAATTAAAAGCTATGAATTATTCCAAGTACCACCCCGTTGGTTATTTTTAAAAATAGAAACAGATGAAGGCATTGTTGGCTGGGGAGAACCCGTAATTGAGGGAAAAGCGTCAACTGTTAAAGCTGCAGTTGACGAATTAATGGAAAATCTAATTGGTAAAGATCCACTTAATATTGAAGATCATTGGAATCTCATGTACAGAGCAGGATTCTATCGTGGAGGCCCAATCTTAATGAGTGCGATTTCCGGAATTGATCAAGCTCTTTGGGATATCAAAGGGAAATATTATAACGCCCCGGTCCACCAGCTTCTTGGAGGAAAAGCCAGAGACTCTATTAAGGTTTATTCTTGGATTGGCGGAGACCGTCCTTCCGATGTTGGTGAAGCAGCTAAAGAAGTGGTATCTAAGGGATTCACAGCGGTTAAAATGAATGGGACTGAGGAACTCCAATATGTGGACTCATATGAAAAAATTGATCAGGTGATAGAGCGAATTGCTGCTGTACGTGAATCAGTAGGCCCTCATATTGGAATCGGAATTGACTTTCACGGAAGGGTCCATAAACCAATGGCCAAAATCCTTGTAAAAGAGCTGGAAGCATACAGACCGATGTTCATTGAAGAGCCTGTATTACCAGAGAATAATGAAGCTTTGCGGGAAATTGTGAATCATACTGCGATTCCGATTGCAACCGGTGAAAGAATGTACTCTAAGTGGGATTTTAAAAAGCTGCTTACAGATGGATATGCCGATATAATTCAGCCTGATTTATCTCACGCTGGGGGAATAACAGAATGTAAGAAAATCATCTCGATGGCTGAGGCTTTTGATGTAGCAGCTGCTCCTCATTGTCCATTAGGACCGATTGCTTTGGCAGCCTGCCTACAAGTGGATGCTACGTGCCATAATGCATTTATCCAAGAACAAAGCCTAGGCATTCATTATAACCAAGGTAGTGATTTGCTGGATTACATAGTTGATAATCACGTGTTCAAATACGAGGAAGGCTATGTGAAGATTCCGGATGGGGCAGGACTGGGAATTGAGATAAATGAGGAGCATGTGAGAAAAATGACGGAGATTGGTCATAATTGGAGAAACCCTGTTTGGAGACACAAGGACGGTAGTATCGCGGAGTGGTAAAAGAAAATCCCAAATGAAAAAGGTGAGTACAGTGAATAAGAAAATGACAAAAGTTCGTTACGGAATTGTAATGATGCTATTTTTCACCGTAATTATTAACTACATGGATCGAAGCAATATTTCCATAGCAGCACCTTTTATTTCAAAAGAACTAGGATTGGATTCCGTAAGTATGGGGTTAATCTTTTCTGCGTTCGGCTGGACTTATTGTGCTTTGCAGATTCCAGGCGGGTGGCTTTTAGAAAAACTAGGAAATCGTAGAACTCACGCATACGGAATTGCGGGATTTTCCATCGCAACGCTTCTACAGGGATTTGCAAGCGGGTTTTCAGGGTTTTTCTTGTTACGGGTCGGACTTGGAGCGTTCGAAGCTCCTGCCTTCCCGACCAACAGTAAGGTTGCGGCTAGCTGGTTTCCAGAAAATGAACGAGCAAGAGCCATCTCCATCTACACATCTGGTCAATTTGTAGGCCTGGCTTTTTTAACTCCAACATTAGTGTTTCTCCAGCAGTCCGTAGGCTGGCGAGGGCTTTTCATTATAACAGGTATCATAGGGGTGGCTTGGTCCATTTTATGGTATGTTTTATATAGAGATCCACAGCATAGTAAGAGCATAAACAAGGCTGAAATGGATTATATCAAAAAAGGTGGAGCTATCATTGAATCTTCTTCTCGAAATGATGATTCACCTGTTAGAAAAATAGGTAAAAAAGATTTCTTGGCTGTTCTGTCAAGCAGAAAACTATGGGGAATATATATAGGGCAGTTTGCAGTAGCTTCCACACTATGGTTTTTCTTAACATGGTTCCCTACTTACCTTGTTGAATACAGAGGCTTAACATTCATTAAGTCTGGTCTTCTGGCTTCCTTACCATTCTTAGCAGCATTTGTCGGAGTTTTATTCGCAGGCTTCCTATCAGATTTCCTTGTTAAAAAAGGAGTATCTGTGGATATTGCAAGGAAAGTTCCGGTAATATCAGGATTATTGCTTTCCACTTCAATCATTGGTGCGAATTTCGTTGACAATACTAATCTAGTTATTTTATTCATGTGTATCGCCTTTTTTGGAAACGGTTTCGCTTCAATCACCTGGGTGTTTGTTTCATTGATTGCCCCAAAAAGGCTGATTGGAATTGCTGGAGGTACCTTCAATTTCATTGGTGGTACAGCATCAATTATTATACCGATTGTGATTGGCTTCCTGGCCAAGGGCGGTGATTTTTCTCCTGCACTTACCTTTATTGCTTGTATAACCTTTGCGGGAGCCCTGTCCTACATTTTCTTGGTTGGTAAAATCGAAAGGGTTCAGGATTTTGCTGATTTTGATTTACGGAATGGTAAGAAGATATCGAGCTAATGATGAATGCGTAGAATATCTCCAAACAACAAAGCAGTGCATCCCGAAAATTGGGATCACTGCTTTATTGTTTGGAGGAGCAAGACAGAAAACTACTTATACCCTAGAGGCTTGGAAGCCGTCACTTGGTAAGGCTAGATAATATAGAAGCTAAATGCAGTAATTATTGCTAAGACTAGCTTTTTACAAAAGTCCGATAAGGAGTATTATGTAAACTTAATAAAGTGAATCATCAATTTAATTTTTTTCCATTTCCACAGCCATTATCCCGCAGTTTAAATGAAAAAACAGCATAGTTGGTCATAATTTCCATTAACGTATTAACTTCATTAATATTAAACTCTTCGTTATGCTCGATAAAGAAATCCTATTTTGCAACTTGTATATAAGTTAAAAAAGCGTCATCACATACATTATTTACATTCTTATTTGAATTTTTTTAATACCCTACTATTAAAGCTAAAGTCAACTCTTACTAACTTATTACTAGTAAAGTAGAAAAGCACTATCATAAAAATATATCTTTACAACTTTATCTGAAAATCCTGCAATAATTTATCAATTTTACTCAATAAGTGTGCCTGGCTAAGAGTTTAGTCATATTTACTCTTTTTAATGTACTTATGTTTTACTACATCTTTTAGAAGCTTCTAATTTTGTCGATATCTACTCAGAATTTGTAGATATTTCTCGGGAAATTGTTGAAATTTGAAAATAGTGATTCTGAATAGTTGGAACAAAAGAATTTACACTTTTGATTTGATTGCCTTAGGTTTAAATAGTTATTAACGCAAATTAACACCTCAATATCGTAAAAGAGACTAAAAAAAGGTAATGAAACCTTTTTCTTATTGAAGTAATGTTTCGTATTGGTTTTTTTATTGTTCAGTTTTAAGCTATGACATATCGTTTGTCAGTTAGATGTACATTTCACACGTAGCTGCGCGTTCATTGGTCAAAAAATGAAGCTCTCTTTTAATCAAATGAGAACATGGGTTAAATTGTCATATGTATCGGGTAGCGCTATCTCTGTTTCATTGGTTCCATCTAATCTTTCTTTTTCTTGATACAATTGTCTTTAGCTCTGTCGTTTAGGGGGGCCGTATCGCGTAACGCTTTAAGCGTTTCGATATCGGATTGAACGAAGGTGTTTAATTCCCATTTTTTAACAACAACTATCCGTTTCGCTCTAAGTTTTAAACATACTATCGAACATTGATTTTGCATCTCCACTTCCTTGGAGAGGATGCTCATTCATTCGGATGTATATCTTGTCGCATATCGGACCTCCCTTTCTATTAAAGATGAAGGTTCTGTGGACTTATTTTCATGTTATATCGCCCAGCGATACGAAACACAAAAAAGAACCGATAAGCCCCTTTCTTGAGGAACACTATTAAGGATATGGATCTTGCTGGAGCTGGGAAACCGTTGTTTTAAGCTGAGACATATCGTTTGTCAGTGGACGTTCATTTCAAGCGTAGCTGCGAGTTCATTAGTTAAAACAATTATAATCTCTTTTATTTGTTTGGAATTATGGGTTAAGTTGTCGTATATATCGGGTAGCGCTATCTCTGTTTCATTAGATTCATCTAATCCATCTTTTTATAGCTACACAAGGTCTTTAGCTGTACTTTCTAGGAACTTGTCCGTATCGCGTAGCGCTATGTGCGATTCGATGGCAGATTGAATAAAGATAGGCAACCTCCATCTTAAAAACTCATATCCGTTTCGTTCTAAGTTTTGACCATACTTTTGAACAGTGGGTGTTGCATCCCCACTTCTTCCACTCCTTAGAAAAGAATACTCGTTCATTTGGATGTATATCATGTTTGCATATCGAACGCCGTTTTTCTATTAAACATAAAGGTTTTGAATCTATTTGCAAGTTATATCGCCCAGCGATATGAAACACATACAAAAAGAGCCGATCAATCCCTGTCTGGAGCAACTCTAGTAAGGATGTTTGAATGCAAGTTCTTAACCGTCTCAACTCCCATTTTATCAAACTGCCTTTTTTGCTTGCCTCAAATTGTGTATTTTGTTTTAGATGCATATCGCTTAAACAAATCTCTAATGAATTTCAATTGAGCCTTCGTTTGCCTTTGGTAGAACGTCCAATACATTGGTATCGCCGAGCTCTTATATAGCAGGCACCAAATCCTATAAAGTCGAAATATTCTTTCTTAATTCTGTGTTTCAGCTACGTGAATCATATATGGCACTATGATTTTTATAAGTTTTGTGGATTCGCATCTCAATGCTTTTATCCATCATTAGTTATTAAAAAAAGCTTTATCAAATGTTTCTACAAAAATACAAAGCTAAGGCAAAAAAACAGTCACCTTATTTTTTGAATATGGTGAAAAGCCCCCACCATTTTTCGGAACGTTTTTGTATAGTCACTTCTAAACGTTTATTAAATTCATTTTGTGAACTCCATTCTTTTTTCTGTTCTTCCCGCATATTTTGTATTTCTCTTTGTAAGAGTTCACTTTTTTGTTTTTCTTGTTCCAGCAATGTTTCGTAATGGGTATTTTGTTGTTCAGTTAATTGTTCAATTTTAGCATTAGTTCTTTGCGCTGAATTTCCAATACTAGAACTTATAACATGATGATCTTGCTGGAGCCGGGAAACCTTTGTTTTAAGCTGTGACATATCGTTTGACAGTTGGACATTCATTTCACGTGTGGCTGCGAGTTCATTGACTAAAAACATTAAGACCTCGTTTAATTGATTAGGGTCGTGGGGTAAATTTTCATATGTATCGGGTATCGCTATCTGTGTTTCATTGGATTCTTCTAATCTTTCTTTTTGTTGATATACAAGGTCCTTAGCTGTATCGTCTAAGGGCTTGTCCGTATCGCGTAGCGCTATAAGCGCTACGATGTCAGATTGAACAAAGATACGTCGATCTCCATCTTTCAAAAACTCATATCCATTCCGCTCTAAGATTTGACCATACTTTCGAACAGTGGGAGTTGCAATCCCCACTTCTTCTGCCACTTCCTTGGAAGAGAAAGCTCGCTCATTCAGTTTTATATCACGTCGCATATCGGACCTCTTTTCTATAACTAGTTGTATCTGTAGTCTACCTGACCTTAAATTTTCTGTCTAGATAAGTATAGCCTATCCAGAAGTTGTTAGGGGTACCGATAAGATTTCCTTTTCCTTTCTTCTGTTTCCATCTAGGATTTAATCATCTATTCGCTTACCTTCCTTCTCTTGCATAGCCTCTATCTATCCTTATCCATTGTGGGTGTTACAAAAAGTCCAGCCCTAAAGTATCTCTTTAATTAGGGAAATCTTTTCCCGGAAAAGCCAGTATTAATTAAAAGGTTTTAAGTTTAGGGCGCGATTCTTTAATAAGAATCGCTTTTCTTATGGACTATGAGGATAAGGCTGGCCAGTTTTCTAAAGGATCGGGACCAGGATCGGGTTGGGTTGTGCCTGGCTATAAATCATAGATTTAGCCAGGATCACCTTGTTGGAACCCTGTGTTAATTTCTATGAAATTGAAATGGAAGCTAACAGTTATTAAATGAAGATCAAGATTTCATCTTTACAGAAACATAGGTCATCCAAGAGTTATTAAGGATAAATTTTCCATACAACTTTAGATGTAGATTTCGACAGTTATTATTTTCTTATTAAGCTAAACTGCCCCGATAGCTTCATAAGAAAAAGCTGCCTTAAAAACAGCTCAGATTTTCAGCTAACGCACCCGTTAGTTCATTAAGAAAAGCGATTCTGAAAACAGTTCATGCTAATGAGTAACTTCATTTTTACTTTACATAAAGATTTTGCATTTGGGCAAAATTATAGAAACAAATTCAATTGGAGAACAACATTTATGATTTTCCTTGCCCTTTTATTAATGTTAGGCGGTTTATTAATTATTAATACTATTTACGCTTATCACACCAAGCACATTGACTCAAATTTTTTATCCACTTTATGGTACTACATAAAGCTTTTACCTCTTTTCCTGTCTGCGAGTATGATGATTGGATACGGAGTGAAGTTTTTAACAAAAATTGTAGATAACTTAACCTTCTCACTTATTGTCTCTAAAGGAATGGAGATACTAGTTAGTGTCGCAATTGGATATATATTTCTAAAAGAAATTCCCAATTGGCGAACAGGGATTGGTATCACAATTATATTAATTGGTTTTTGGTTATTAAAAGGAAAATAGAAAGAGTTTACCTTGATAGACTCTTTCTTATGACAAGTGTACTGTCGATAGTTATTAAAGAACATGGCCCTATTGTTGAACAAAGATCAGCAGCACTCTTGAATTAACCTGCCCCGTTAGTGCCATAAGAAAAAGCTGCCTTAAAAACAGCTCCGATTTTAAGCTAACGCACCCTTTAGTTCATTAAGACTTTTTGTAGAGTTGACACAAATTGTAAGTTAAGCAACATTGAATATATCAATAGGAGGACTCTAAACGGATTCCTCTTTTTTCATTTAATATTATAATCAGTAGGGGTATTCTTCCAGATCTTAGTTTGTTAAAATTGAGTTGTTTTTATTACAGGTTATTGGGGGAAGCTGATTTAGTTGTGAATTTATTAAAAGTGATATTAGCAGCAGTGATTTTATCCTTCATTATCTCTATTATTGGATCAATAATGTTCTATACTCCATATTTAGATAGAGATCCAGATGTATATTATCCTACAATAGTTGAAAGTTTTATTTACGGTATGATTTATTTAACTCCTGTGTTGATTATACTCAGTGTAGGTTCTTTTGTAGTCTATTCATCGTTACGTAAGAATAGGCGTTTACCAAAATGGGTTAAGGTGACTGTTAGTTTAGGGGGTACAATTGGATTAGGAATAATCATTTCATTAGCGCTAAGTGATGAAAGAAAGACCAATGATATATATCTAATACCTGAAGGATATGAAGGAGATGTTTTTGTCTTTTACAATGTTAAAGGAGCTCCTGAAATTGAGAAAGAAGATGGTTATGAGGTGCATAAAATCAATGAAAAAGGCTATTATGCGACCCGGACTAAGGACTTGGACTACGGTACAGTAACAGACAAATACTTCTATGTTAGTGAAAAAGGACATCGAACACCTATAGATAATAAATGTGTAAGTACATTTGGAGCAGGTGGAACTACTCTGGAGGATAATATTGATATTACTTATACAGGATTTAAGCTAAGAAAGAATAACTGCAGTGAGGAATTTTCGATGGAAGCTCAGAATGAAGATGGAAATGTACAGATGATTAATGATATTTTAAAGAAGTATTATAATATGGAACCACAATTATTTTAAAATTGTAGACTTCACAATTAGGAACAAACTATGCTTGATGAACTAACCTGCCCCGATAGTAGCATAAAGAAAAAGCTGCCTTAAAGACAGCTCTAATCTTCAGCTAACGCACCCGTTAGTTCATTAAGAAAAGCGATCCTTGAATATTGAAAAAAAGAGGCCATCCTTTTTGGACAGCCCCCTTTCCGCTAATTATAAAATTTCTAGTAGAGCTCGATATCATTATATTGGTCACTTCAGAATGTTACCATCTATACTTCAGAGAAGGTATCTCCAAAATGAATTGGCTTTCAATCTTTGAAAACTATGAGAATACTGCAATTTTACGTGCGATAGATTCTGTTAAACGAGATGCTACTTTTGGAACAGCCCATTTAATAATTGGTGTTAACACCGCACCAGATAATCCGCCTGCATGGATTTCCACCGTACAAGTCATTATTGTTTTACCATTAACATCTTCTGCAGTAAAGTGACCGCTTCCTGTAAAATTATCTGATAAACCTTTTAGTTCAAACTTAATATTTGAAGGTTCATTCCATTCGGTAATATCTACCTGCGCTTGTATTGTTTTTTTAATACCTTTCACACTACCTTCAAATGTCCAAATAGATTGCTTGTCATTTATGATTTCATGTTCTTTATAGGCTGGTACTGTCGTTGCCCATTTTTCGAGATCACTGACATAATCCCAAACTGCTTGTACATCTACTGGAACTACTACAGTATGCGTTCCCGTTGCCATTATGATCCCCACCTTCACTATGTATGAATTGTAACTTTACATTTCTACAGAATAATTATTACATAAAAAGCATAAACTTACATCACTAATTATGTATAGCTTTCCTTCTTCCAATCCCCCAATTATTTGTAGAATCAAAATTTTCCAATCCTCCACAATCCGGCCCTTTAATGGAATAACAGGACTGACGTTTTTAATCGACTTTAATGTCACTTAACAGTATTCCTTATGGAACTATCCTGCCCCTTTAGTTGCATAACAAAAAGGTTGCTTCAGCAACCTCTATTATTGGAGTAAAGCACCCGTTAGTTCTATAAGGCTTAGTGTAGAGTTGACACATACTGTGTCACAAGTATTTATATAAAATCAAAAAATAACTGCTCCTAAAAGAGCAGGAGCAGAAAAAAAAGATGTTATTTCACAACTTTAAGAGGAACAAGTACTTTATTAAAAAAAGACGTTTCGAGCTTGGCTAACCAACCGTTTCCGTTTTCTCCATTAGCTACTTGAGCAGCGTGGTTTTTGTGAAAATCTGCTACGCGTTTATTATGCTCTTTATGCCATTGGTGCATAGAATTATGTTTCATTCTTATTACCTCCTTTCCGTTTAATTATATTTCTAGAAAAGTTGAATAGAAAGTGCTTTTTATTCAACTTTTAAAAGAAAGGAAATCGATAAGTTAATAGATATAACTATGCGCAGTTCGAATATACTACGCTTATTAAACAAACTAACCTGCCCCCTTTAGTTCCATAAGAAAAAGCTGCCTTAAAGAGCTCCAATCTTCAGCTAACGCACCCTTTAGTTCTATAAGAAATGCGAAGCTTCTTCCAGAATCGCGCCCTTTTATTGAATAACATAATAGTCTGCAGCAGTAAGTGCGCAATTCGAGGATAAAACGAAGGATTAAATTAACTATTTTAAGTCCCAGCATAAAACTCATATAAAATCGGCTTCTTAATTCGTATGTATGGACTCGCCTCCCCATTTTTCACCCCATACTTCCATCGCATGAAGGACATTTTGAAAGTCCGCTCCTTTTTCTGATAATGAATATTCAACCGTAACTGGAACTGTAGGGAAGACTTCTCGAATAATCATGCCATTGTTTTCAAGGTTTCTCAATGTATCTGTAAGGGCCTTTGAACTGATTTTTGGAAGTGATTTTTGAAGTTCCGAGAATCGTTTCTTTTTACTGACCCATAATTGAACCAGCACTAGAAATGACCATTTCCCCCCAATTATACTAATTGTACTCTCTATAATTGGGATACATGAACTTCTTGATGTTGTTTTATCGTCTTCATTCTTCATGGTTTAGACCGCCTTTAGTAAAATTAAGATAGTTAACAAAAGGTAACCTGCTTTATTATTTTTCGTTATCTAACAAAAATGTGCCTTCTTCATATTTTATTGAAGCACGGTTATAATAGCAATTATCGTTCGATAAAGATCTATACTATTTATCACTATTGGAGGAATCTAACATGATTACCATGCATGGATATATGAAAATTAATAAGGACCACCGCACAGAGTTTCTTGAAAAAGTGAAGGACGTGATCGCTGCTTCCCGTGCAGAAACAGGAAACATTAGCTATAACCTCTATGAAAATACACAGGAGCAAAATCATTTCGTCATGCTTGAAGAATGGCAGGATGAAGAAGCAATAGAAATTCACGGAAAAACAGAGCATTTTCAACATTTCTTAAAATTAGCTCAAAGCTTTCTATTAGAAGCACCTGTAATCAAACGCATCAGCTAATCACACATCTTAGAAAGGAATGACAAAATATGAATGAAGTAATTAATACGTTAACAAATCACCGATCCATCAGAAGCTATACAGTTCAGCCGGTCAATGATGAAGATTTGACAGCCATTATTGAGGCGTTTCGTGCAGCTCCAACTTCTATTAATGGACAGCAAGTGACTGTCATCAGCGTACAGGAGAAAGAAACAAAAGCCAAAATTGCAGAGCTTGCTGGAAATCAGGCTTGGATTGCACAAGCCCCTGTCTTCTTGCTGTTCTGTGCTGATTTTAACAGAGCCAAATTGGCAGCGGATCTAAGCGGCGAAGAGCTTGTCATTACCGAAGGCTTAGAATCAATCATTGTCGGTTCAACAGATGTTGGCATAGCAATGGGAAATGCGATAGCAGCAGCCGAATCACTTGGCCTAGGAATTGTTCCTATAGGCGGTGCAAGAAGAGAGCCACTGGAATTGATCAAATTGCTCGGACTTCCAGAATATGTTTTTCCAGTCTGCGGTCTTGTTGTGGGTCATCCTGCAGATCTTTCTGCTAAAAAACCGCGTTTGCCGCAAGCAGCAGTCTGGCATAAAGAGAAATACAATTCAGATCTTGAAGACTACATTAAACAATATGACGAAGAAGTCTCAGATTATATGAGGAAGCGCACGAACGGACAGGAAACAAGAAATTGGTCACAAACAGTGTCCTCGCTTTATAACAGAATTTATTATCCAGAAGTAAGAAAAATGCTGGAAAATCAAGGATTTAATTTTAAATAGGAAGAAGTTAAAAATCATCATGAAAATCTTAAACGACTACTTTTATTTGTTCGATCAAGCTGGACAGGATTCTAATGCAATGGACGAGCTGTTAAGTTTATTTTCACCAGATGTCGTTATTGTTTTAAATGGGGCAAAACAAATCGGTTTCGAAACCTTTATTAAGGCTTTTTACGAGAATAACTCGGAAGTCAAACACATGTATGAAAACTGGGAGCTCAAAAATAACGGAGAATATTATGAAACAAATTGGGCTGTTTGCGGGAAAACCAGCTCAGGTAAAGTATATGCCTTATCTGGAATTGATCGTGCAAAACTGGATCAGCATGGAAAAATTGTATATTTAGAAAATATCCCATCTGATAAAAATATCTTTAATAAGTACTCCTGAAAAGCTGGCAGTTGCCGGCTTTTTTGCTGCATTTTCAGTGTGAGATCTACGGAAATGATCAATATAGGCGTTTATGCCCCATTGATTGAGCACCTTTTAGGTCCGAACAAAGCTTTCAAGATCAATGCGATTAGCATTTGGAATACAGTGTATCTATCCCAAGCAATTGAGCATATGAAAACGACAGGAAAATATAAAGAAAAATTACTTCCTCATATTTCCCCCTGGGATGGGAGCACGTGAACTTTCTAGTGGAGTATTCGTTTAAACATGAGGTTTCAAGCTCTTTTAATACTCTACGACTACTTAGAGTATTAAGATAATCCTGATTTCCTCTCTTAGCGTAAGAAAAATTAAGGTTTTAACTTCCAAAAAATGTATTATCGTATAATATCGGCGTTTTGCCGGCAGGACCCCTAAACCCTCGTTTTTGGTGGATATAAACAGCCCCTTTAGTTCCATAAGAAACTTCTATGGCGGCGATTCTCGCCGCCACCATCTACTACGAAAATCTAAACTCAAAATAGAGTCTAACCCTTTAACTCCTTGACGATAATGGATGATAACAATACAACCAGGCTGAACCTTTTTTGGTGGATCTTAAGGAAGATACCCTGTATAAGAAACTGGTTGTGACAGTATTGAAGAACCATTTAGTGTACTACAAGTACGTATACAAAAATTTTTGTAACAAATCTCCTGTCATATGTATTGTTAATCTTTTATTGAGGTGATTCTCCTATGGAAGCAATGATTGAACGGTGTGCTGGCCTAGATGTACACCAAGAAACAGTAGTAGCCTGTGTATTATTTGGTCCATTAGATAAAAAGCCAAATACCTCTATTGAAACTTTTTCAACTACAACAACAGGACTCTTGGCTTTAAGTGATTGGTTAACTACCCTTCGGGTATCCGATGTTGTGATGGAAAGTACTGGAGTCTACTGGAAACCAATATGGAATATACTCGAAGATTCTTTTCACCTTGTTCTTGCCAATGCCAGACATGTCAAAAATGTTCCAGGGCGTAAAACTGATGTGAAAGATGCCGAATGGCTTGCCAAGCTTCTAAGATGCGGACTTATTGAAAGCAATTTTGTTCCACCGGAGGATATTCGTGATTTACGAGATCTTACTCGTTATCGAAAAAAATTGATTCATCATCGCACCTCAGAGCAGAATCGCATTCACAAAATTCTTCAAGATGCTAATATCAAGCTAACATCCGTACTATCAGACATTTTTGGTGTATCGGGACGCCGTATCCTTGAAGCGATTCTAAACGGTGAAAAAATAGAGACCGATGGTCTTCGAAAAATGGTGGATTGGCGAACAAAAGCAAGTATTACTGACATTGCCAGTGCAATTAATGGTCGTATTCGCCGTCATCATCGTGATATGTTGCGTTACCATTGGGAGCATATGAGTTATTTAGAAAAAGCCATAGAAGAATTGGAAAAACAAATCGATCAACTCCTGTCCCCCTATCGTAAAGAAGTAGAATTATTGGATGGAATACCTGGTGTGAACAAAGCTGCCGCAGCTACTTTTATTGCAGAGATGGGCGTTGATATGTCCGTATTTAAGTCAGCTAAACACCTTGCCTCTTGGGCTGGTGTGAGTCCCGGAAATTACGAAAGTGCTGGTAAAAAAAAACGAGTAAAACCACACAAGGTAACAAAGCTTTAAAAACGATGGCTGTAGAGTGTGTACTAGCGACATCAAGGCAAAATAATCGAATTGCTTCACATCGAAAAAGGATTACCAAACGGCAGGGAAAAATGAAGGGACGAATCGCTTCTGCTCATTTACTATTAACGATTGCTTACAACATCTTAAAAACAGGGGAACCCTATCAAGAACTAGGCTCAAATTACCTTGAAGAAAAACAAATGAACAAAGAATTAAAAATGATCGAATACCTAAAAAAGAAAGGCTATACAATCGCTCCATCTGAACAACAAACTGCATAACCAGTTAAAATAACGACATAGTACATTTACGTCCTTCAAAAAAATTAGAATATGGTGGGCTTATTTTAGTATGGCCTTTCACGAATATGTTTTCATACAAAAAAGCTGCCTTAAAGACAGCTCCGATCTTCAGCTAACGCACCCATTTGTTTAAGTACAATTTATCACAATGTGAGTCGATATAATTCATTTATAAGTGAATTATCCTTTCAGTTCTGATTATAAAGTCTATTTGTTAAGCAGAAGTGACACTTCACTAATTTAGTGAAGAAAAGTTCTTTTAAAATTAAATAACTTTATTTTCTTTTTACAATTTTCTCGGTATTGTAAGCAAGAAATTAGCTTTTTCTTAAAAATGTCAGTCAGTAGTTGGTGTATTCTATAATAAATTATAGTCTAACCTTAACCTCAGTACCGTCCTTAGCTTTGACATCTACTAGCACGATCCCCTTATAATTTTTCAGTTCCTTGACGATAGGCTTTAGCGTTTTTTTGTCTATTAGTGGAAAGGTAAAGTCCAGTTTTTTTCTTTCGAAGTGCTCTTTTGTCCATTTGTTTACATTTTGTTGAATAAATTTTGAAGATAAAATTGAAATAACAATGTTTAAAAAAGCATATGGAATTGGGATGGTAAACCGAACGTCTTTTGCTTTCACTTTTACATGCATCATAAGCAAATTACTAATCAATGATGACCGAAACGGTATCCCCGTTTGCCGATTTAATATCAACAATTTGGCCATCTAATTCGTTTTCGATTGCTTCAATAATAAGGCTTATGTCTATATCTTTAACGTATTTTTCCGATTGAGGAATACTCGCTGCGATGCTGTGTCCAGCCATTAATACTACCTTGACAAGTTTTATAGGCAAATTGACCGTAACGTTATCATCTTCGGCTGATACAACACGAATTTTTAGTGTTTTATCTAAATATTTAGTCGGTTTTTCAAAAAGCTTATTACCTTTTTCTTCTTTCTCTTTTAATACTTGAATCAGTTCTGATCCCTTATCTGCATCAATCTTCCCTTCTTGAACCATTGTTAACACTCTTGTAATTTCCTCTTTCATGATAAACTCCTCCCTATTCCTCTTTTAAGAGCTTAATGGCTTCTTCTGGTGTGATTTCGCCATTTTCCAACATGGTGACAACTTTTTTCTCGTCAACTTCATTTTTCTTCTTCTGCACATATCCAAGGGATGAAATGATGTCTGTTAGCTTGCCTCGAACCGTTGGATACGAAATCCCCAGTTCCTTTTCAACTTCTTTGATATTCCCTCTGCATGTTAAAAATACTTCCACAAAATGAAGCTGATCCTTTGATAAGGATGCCAGCTTAGATAATTCAAACTCATTTTCAATCGTAGTGTGACAATGAGAGCACTGCAACTTTGTAATTTTCAATGTTTTACTGCAGACAGGACAATGTGTGAGTACTTTATAAGCCATAATCAAATTCCTTCCTTTTAGTTGATTCAATTATACAACAAGGAATTCAAAATACAAATAGTAAAATTTAATTTTTTAAATCAAAAAAATCAATGATATTAATTTATTATTTAATATTATTGATTTTTCGTTTTCATTATTCATTCAAGTATTATATTTACCATAATGGTTGAAATTATAGACATTCCTCTTGGTGAAAACACCCAGTTATAAATGAGCACGATTACTAAGACTTTTAAGTACATTTTTTACATACTCAATAAAAAGAGTCGTTTTCCCTATAAAAGAAACGACTCTTTTGGTAAACAACGTTGTATCCATGCAATTACTTTTTATATATTTCGAGAATCCGATGCTACTTCCTTCACTCCATTGCGTTTTAAAGTAGTACTAAGTATCACAATCATGCTTACTAATCCAAGCCAAACAAGAACAGAAACAGGCGTATTCCAGGTTAAGCCTTCCCCAAAGAAGAATAATCCTCGAAGCCCTTCTACCATAAATCGCATTGGCAACCAAGAATAAATCCAATCGTGATAAAATGGAGACATCATTTCTGGAGCCATTGCAAGCAATGGTGCACCAAAGAAAAGCATTAAGATAAAAATAGGCATACCTTTAAGCCCCATTAGTGAAAGTACAGCTAATATCATTAGAAAAAAGCTAAAGGATGTAATTGATAAAAATAAAGCTGTATCCATTAAATTCGGGATATTCAAACCAACCATACCATCTGCTATCCAGGTTAAGCCAAATCCAATTACCAAAGCTACAACCGCCCCCATAAAAATTTGCCCTATCTTTGTGACAAGGTTTTCTTTTCTAGTACGGATCGGCATTTTGCTAATGGAAATAAAGATTATCGCAGCACTCGCCAAACTAGCCATCCATAATGGCTGGAATAAGGAAACAGGAGCATTTCCATTCGCACTTTTCGTGCTGATTTCATTGACATTTGTGACTTTCTTAGCGATTGGAACTGCAAGGCTTGCTGCCTGTTTTGCAGTCAAAGTTGCTCCTTGTTTTTCAAATCCATCAAGTAGTTGTTTTCGGACAGTGTTGTTCATGTTGTCAACTACTCCATTCAAGACCTGTCCTGCCATCGTTGAAGCAGCCGTATTCATTCCCTGATTAATAAATATTTGTACTTCAGGTGCAGAAGGTGCTGGTGTCCGTAATGATGCTTGCTTTGGACTAAAATCTTTGGGAATAACTAAAGCCGCATAATACTTTTGATTATCTAAACCTTTTTGGACTGCCTCAATACTGTCTACTTCCACCCATTTTACAGTAGGGTCTTTATCCTTTGTTGATGCTGAAGACTTTTGTATCATCTCAACAATCGTTTGCCCCATGTTCATCTTTGGTTGATTAGGAATTTCCACTCCTTCATCCTCATTTACGATTGCAATCGGCAGATTTTTCGGTTGTGATTGAACCGATGGAAATAATGTCAGTGAAAAAATAAAGATAACTGCAAATGCGATGATCGGTGAAACCAATACCAGTTTATTTTTAAACATATTTTGCCCCTCCTTGTTTTGAGTTTATAATAAAGAACAACCTGTTGTTTTGTTTACTACATTCAAATTATAATTTGGGGACTAGTTCTGTATCAATAATCAAAAATGGCACATGTGTTGGATACGGAACACCTTTTATAAATGTGTTGGATAAAATCAAGGAGGAATTAACTTGCTAGATAGTAATACGGATTTACGGATCATTCGGACAAAAGAGTCCATCCGAAATGCACTAGTAGAATTAATCGATGAAAAAGGGTTCAAAGCAATTACGGTTAAAGACATAACAACCAAAGCAAAAATTAATAGAGGCACATTTTATGCTCACTACCAAGACAAATTTGATTTAATGACTAAATACGAAGAAGAAATCATGCTTGAAATGTCCAGAATTGCAAAACAGAACTTTCCAGGTGTTATTACCGCACTTGGAACCGACTCTCCGACTTTAGCACCGTTTACCCTCGCAGTTTCAATATTTGAGTATTTTAATGAAAATAGTGGATTTATGAAAGCTGTGTTGGGACCAAAAGGAGATTTATCATTTCAAACAAGACTGAAAGAATTTATGTGGAAAACACTGTTTGGAAATAATCCAAACGCGCTTATTAAGGAGGAAAATTTACTTGTTCCAGGACAATATTTTGCTTCTTACATTGCATCTGCACATATCGGAGTAGTTCAACAATGGTTGGATAGTGGCAGGAAAGAATCCCCTCAAGAAATGGCTCGTATCCTATCAACCATTACAGTTAATGGTCCCTTCTTTGCAGCTGGTTTGAAAAAATAAATCACACAGGGACAAAGGGACGATACCATGAAAAATAGGTACTGTCCCTTTAGTTCCATAAGATCTCTGATGTCTTATTCTTTTCTAAATACCAGTAACGACCTGCCATTGAAGGATATTTTAAAGCAAAATGGATGTCCCCCAACTTTCTGCGGAGTTCTTACTCATTAAAATTTCAACCCTCATCCTCTGTTAAGGAGGATGCTAAACGAAAAGGCCTCTCACAGTAAACTGTGGGAGGCCTTCAACTTTAAAGATATTCACATGTTAAGCGAGATTCATTCTGAATCCTCGTTAAACCCCTATATTTCAAGGAATTTAAGCGATGATTACATCATGCCGCCCATTCATCTTTAGATAAAATAGAAAGTAATAGGATACAAAAAAGGACTATATATCAATATTTCGCAAGGGTTCGACTAAATTAATTTAAATGCGATATTATTAAGAAGAGGACAAACCGGAGGACAAAGAAAGCCCTTCTCGTTTGAGATGGGCTCTAGTTATGCTGTTTCTTCTTATTCATTTCGAACGCAAATCTAGATTTAATCACCTGATCATTTTAGGTATTTTTTGTTAAACTCATATATTCCATTTTCATCAGTACCCATCACATTTTCCGAAAATTTTTCCAGGCCAGGCGTACTTCGAATCAATTGTAGAGCATATACAGCTCTACCTGAAGAATTCCGTTTTAAAAAACATTTTGATGACTATCTCTTTAATAGTTACAATGATTTTTTTTAACACATTGAATAAAAATGTGTGGAGGGAATTCAGCTTTTTGAAGAACAGCCTCTAAGTTTTGGATTTCACAATTCTTTGCTAGTTTCAGAAATGTACCTTTTAATGTATCCCCGTTCTATATCTTCCAACAACCTAGAATAATTCACTTTTGTATAATCTGATACATCGACTTCATATAATTTCCCTAATTCAAACGTGTCATATCCTCTTGTTGTACATCTATTTATAAATTCCTCATAGATCAATAAATTATCTGCATTACTTCTATTAGCTAAATGATCCCCTTTTTTATAGGAAGTCACGATATGACTCAAATGCCTTGTCGGATCCAAATCTCGCTTTTTTTGCCGTTCAAACAAAATATCTAAATCTGCAATTAACCGAATAGTAACGACCTCATAACCATATCTATCTACTAATTGCTGAATATAAGGCTTTTGTTTCTGACTAAAAGGATAATCAGACATAATATTGTCGCCTACTTGCATTTGCTTTTCCATTATTTCATAGTACTTTGCCCATGCTATCTTTTCTATCTTCTGCTTTTCTTCTAAATTACGATAACCATATATATCACAATAATATTCTTTCAAGTCATCCTGAGAAAGATTATAAAATGACCCTAATTTACTATTGATGATATTACTCAAGTAGGTTTTCCCTGTTCCTGGTAAACCTGCTAATAAGATTAATGCTTTATCCATCTTACCACCTCATAATCTAACGAAGAAAGAGTACTAGGAATCCCCCGTACTCTCTTTATTATCAATCTTATCCAACTCTTACAAAAATGCCAAATGAACTTTTTTTTGACTATTTTACTTGAAGCGTACTGTCTTCTTTATTCATGAAGATTCCAATTTTATGTTTGACAATTTCTTTTACTGCCTTATTACATGGAATAATATTATGTCGTAATGATTTAGTTACTTTTGTTTCTCCGAATGTTTCTTTCGCTGTTTTCGTCCATGCTACTAACAACTCAGTACCAACATTAAATTTACGAATGCCATTATTTATTAATTCATGAATATCCATTTCATTAACACCTGTACCTCCATGAATAACTAAAGGTACATCTACTACAGCATTGATTTCTTTTAATAGCGGTAGATTTACTTCTGTTTTAGATTTATATTGACCATGATTAGTACCGATTGCAATGGCCAAAGCATCAACCCCTGTTGCTTTAACAAACTCTTCTGCATCTTTTGGGTCAGTATAAACCTTATCATCCTCATCTACATGAATCCCTTCTTCAGTACCACCAATTGTCCCTAGTTCGCCCTCTACCGAAACACCATTTTTGTGTGCATATTCTACTACTGCTCTTGTTTTCATAATGTTCTCTTTGAATGGTAAATGAGAACCATCAAACATCACTGATGTATATCCTTTATTGATTGCCTCTTTAATATCATCAAAATCCCTTGCATGGTCTAAATGCAATACCACATCTACCATTTCATTTGTGGCCATAGTTTTACATACAGCAACAAAATTTTCATGACCAATGTATTTCGCAGTATCTATACTTGTTTGAATAATAATTGGTGCTCCTTGCTCTTTTGCTGCACGTATCATATCAGGTAACATCTCTAAATTATGTGCATTAAATGAACCAACTGTATAATTCAATTCTTCAGCCCTAAGTGTTACTTCTTTTAATGTTATATACATGATCAATTACTCTCCCTTTATACTAATCTTTTATTTTCTTCCTTATCGAACACCACGCGTAACCTCTTTAGAAACTTGCATCATTTGATCCATTTTCTTTAGATATATCTGTAATAATTCTTCATCATTCACTTTTGCTGCTTCTGCACGCTTCTTGTTATAAAGTTTTAATAAAGTTTTGTAACCATCGCCTAATGACTTTTTAGCCTGAATACTTTTTTCTAACGAATCAATAGCATTATCTTCTTCACCAAGTTCATTAAATGCTAGGCCAATCTCCTCATGAATTTTTGCTTGTTCTTCTCCAACTGTTTGATTTACTTCTTCCTTTTTAATTGAGATGGTACGTACTAACTTTTCTTTTCGTTCTACTGTTAACACTACCTTTTCGGTTGTTTCTTTTTTCGGTTCTTTAGGTTTTTTCTTACCAAATCCAAACATTACTTGAACCTCCTTTTCTCTTTCCACATCCTAGAAAGCTTTTAAAAGTGGACCAATGAGCCATGCATATAGTAAAGCAGCTGTTACTGTATCAACATCTGTAGCTGTTGCATTGACAAATCCCATAGAATTGAAAGTCGTTACTAACAGTGCTGGTAATAATGTAATGAAGAAACCATGTACAATACCACCAATAATTGCACCGCGAATACCACCTGTTAAGTTACCGAAGATACCGGCAGTCCCACCCGCGAAGAAGGCTGTCAGAATGCCTGGTAAGATCATTGCCAACCCAAAGACTGGTAATACAAACATTGCAATAATTGAACCTATAGTAGTTGTGATAAACCCTACAATGACTGCATTAGGGCTAAATGGAAATAGGACTGGACAATCTAATGCAGGCTTTGCATTTGGAACCAACCGCATGGCAATCCCTCTAAATGCCGGAACAATTTCACCTAGTAATAATCGAACCCCTGCTAGTAATACATACACCCCCACTACGAATTGGATAGATTGTAAGAAAGCAAACATTAAATAGTTTGTATTTTCTGATATTTTAGAAGCGAACTCTTCACCTGCGAACGCTGCTGTAATAATATAAAGAGGAGTCATTACCACCATCAAAGATAGATAGGTATCTTGTAAGAATTCAAATTGAGCTGGTAATTTCAAATCTTCAACAGATTTTTTCTTTTCGCCTTTTCCCCCAACTAGTTTTGCTACACCTGCTTCAAACACATACCCAACCGTACAAAAGTGTCCTAATGCAATATCATCCATACCAGTAATCTTCCGAACAAATGGTTGTGCAATCGCAGGCATTGCTACCGCAAAGACGCCTCCAATGAAACCGCCTACTAAAATCAATGCAACACCACGTAAACCTGCAAAGTAACCAAATACTGTTGTCATAGTAGCCATCCAAAGAATTGCCTGACCAGTTAAAAAGATGTATTTCCATTTAGTAAACCGGGCAATTAAAATATTAAAAACAAAGATAGCTAAGAAAGTTAGTGCGATATCACGACCCAAGCCTAACTCATTCATTGCTTGGCCATTAATGGCTTCAATCGAAGGAATAATCCCTTGCATATGGAAACCTTCTGTAAAAATTTCACCGAAATATATTAAACTACCAACTATAATGCTAGATCCGGCTGACAATACCATAAATCCTAACATCGTCTTTAACGAACCAGAAATAACTTGCCCTGTTGATTTCTTTTGCAAAATTAACCCCAACATAGCAATCAATGCGATTGTGACTGATGCCTGTGTCAAAATATTCTCGATAATAAAGTTGACTACACCCATTTTCTCCCCCCATCTCTAGCTATCTCTATTTATTTTTAAACTAAAACGCCTTTTTCCCTTAATACCGGGGTGATTTTTTCTTCAATCTCTAGTTTAGATACAATATTTCTCAAATAAACAATTGTCGTTTGTTTTGGATCAACTGAAAATTTCTCAAATTGGGATTTGAAATTCTGTGCCGTAATAATAATATCGGGTTTTACTGAAACAGCAGACGAGATATCACTATGATCTAGCTTGGCATTAATACCCAACTTGCTTAATACATCCTCTGCCGCCATTTGACAAGCAAAACTGCTTCCTAAACCTGCTCCACATACAAATAAGATATTTACTTTTTTCATGTCACTCTCTCCTCTTTCGTTTTTTGTTTTATATAATTCATCTTCTCCTACTTGCATCTACACCAATTGTAATAACCACAGCTTTCCTCATTCCATTACTTCACTTCCATATAACACCTGATTAAACATGGTTACATCTTGTGCTGTAATTAACTGGTCTAATTTCTCTTCATCATTAATTAACTCAATCAGATTTTTCATCACATTTAGATGCGAATAAGAATCCACTGCAGCTAGACAAAAAACAATTTTCACCGGATCATTATCCGGATTTCCGAAATTCACCGGTTCCTTTAACGTCATGACACTAATACCTAATTTATTTACTCCATCTTCTGGTCTTGCGTGTGCTAACGCTAAATGCTTCCCTACTACTATATAAGGCCCATACTCTTCAACAGATTTAATCATGGCGTTTATATATCGCTCTTCAATGACCTCTTCTGTTAACAATATCTGGGCAGATTTCGTAATCGCTTCTTTCCAGTCTTTACATTCTTGCTTTAGTAGAATGTTGGAATCCCTCAAAATATCCTGCAACATCGGCTGTATCTCCCTTGTATTAATTTTTAAATGATGTTCTTTAAAAGTCTCTTCTACTTTCTGATAGCTTTCCTGTGTTACCGTACCGCCGCTTTCTACAATTAACATAAGAATATCCTGCATTAGCATTGTGGCATCTAACTTATTGGAAACGATCCTTCTCTTATTCTTATTTTTGAGTAAAAAATCTTTAATTTCCTTCTTATCACTTTCTCTTAATATTGGATTAAGCAATAATACGGGTTTTCTTGGATAATCAATTGAAATGGTCGTAAAAACTAAATCAACATCCAGCTTGTCAATAAAGGCTAATTCAAACGAACTCAATACTGCTACAATTTCGATATTGAATTGCTCTTTCAAATTCGCTGCCAATAGCTTTCCAGTTGAAATCCCATGATTACAAAGCACAACCGCCTGATAAACATATTGTTCTTTCTGCTTTATCTGGCTGGCAGAAGTTGAAAAATAAACGGTCAAAAACCCGATCTCATCTTCTGATAATGGTTTTTTTATATAGTCCTCTATTTGCTTACTAAAGCAAGTGACTGCCTGATAAATCTCGGCAAAGGACTCCTTAATAGTGTCTTTCAACGGATTAAATACCTGTAAATCGTTCTTCGCCCTGCTTAATAACCCCGTGATATGCTTATACAAACCTTCATACAAATCTTCTTCTCTCTGAGAAAAGGGGATTCTGGTTACTTTTTCTACATGCTCAATTAATTGAATAGCTAATAATTGTGCGGTAACCCAATCGAATGAATTATTCATATCTTTTGGATTAAACGATTCGATTGTAAAGGTAGTATATTTTATTTCATTTAATGATGGATATAAACCAAACTCCATACAGATGAAATCCACAAAATTTCTGACAGGATCTTCTTTTATCTCGGCTCTAACTTTGGCTAATTCCCTAAGGTTATTTCCCTCTTGCAACCGCCTTACCCATATACCTAAAAATAGAATGCTTTGATTTCGATATACATGATTAATCTCTACTCTAGACTTTTCAAAGACTTCGTCATAATGTTCTCCAATGACCCTCAATACACTTGTATCCAAATAATCAAGGACAAATTGATCTGCAAAGGTATTCACAGTATCTCTATCTCGGTACCCCAATAGGTTAGAAATATCTGTAACACTATTAATTACGTCGTACAGCATAGTGCGTATTGATCGTTCATCTCCTTTTAATACAATCCCTTGCTTCGTTAAACTCACTACAGAAATACCATATTCCTTTAAAAACTGGCGAAGTCTTCTCATATCCTCATCCAATGTACTTTTCGATACCTGCAGTTTTTCTTCCATTTCAAAAAGCATTGTCCTTTTTGTGGTATCGGCAATATCTAAAAGTAAGGCAAGAAAACGTTCATTGGGCCTATAATAATCCGTTTCCCTATCATCACCAATTTTCAATTGGAGCTTTCCGCGGTCCACATCAGACAGGTCTAACTTCAACCCCTTTCCTCTTATCGTCGTAATGGATGGATAATTATTTTCAGACAGATATTTATTAATCAGAACCAATTCGTTTCGAAAAGTACGCTCACTAATATTGAACTCTTTACTTAAATCCTCACAAGTCAAAAAGGTATTTACTTTCAAAAATCTGGTAAGTACTCGTTGAGACCGTTCTTTCATGATAGTAACCCCTTTCATAATTTGATTATAAATGGACATATTCAAATAGTTTAGTACATCTTTTTGCAACTTCAATCTGCAAAAAATGTAAGCGTTAACAATTTTATCAATCTACAAATCAAACATCCACCGAAATAAGGGAAAACCGCCTTTGATGATCCTTCACTAAGTTAAAAACATTTTTAATCCAACTTTCAACAGTTCACAACAATTAGGACATACAGATATTCAAATAACGATGTATGTTCAATGGCTGACAACAAAGAAGAAAGAGGCCTCCCACAGTAAACTGTGGGAGGCCTTTTTCTTTAAAATTAATATTCACATGTTAGGTGAGCATTCATTACTGAATCCTCGTTAAAAGTATTATGAAAACGGGTTACCATTATCATTTTTATTTTCACCTGCCTACAGCTGCACCATCACTTCTTGGATCGACACCACCATGAACAAAGCCTTGATCATCTATTAAAATTACATTTGCATGACCCATAACACCGTCAAATTCTTTTACTCTATTAACTAAATGTCCTGCTTTTGCTAGCTGTTCAATTACGTTAAGATTAACTCGTCCTTCTATTTTTAATTCTTGTGAATCAGCTCCCCATGTTCTTCCCCAAACAAATCTAGGTTCACTGATTGCTCTCCCGGGATCCATACCATAGTCAATCATTCTCGTGATGATGACAGTTTGGGTTTGCGGCTGTCCCTCCCCTCCTTGTGTACCGTACAGAATCCGCGGTCGTTCATTTTTTAATGCCATCGCTGGCATAAGAGTGTGGAAAGTTCTCTTATTTGGCTCTAGACAGTTTACATGCGATTCATCAAGTGAAAAGAATGACCCTCTATTTTGCATAATAATCCCCGTATTACCTGTTACGACCCCAGAGCCAAATTCGAAGTAAAGACTCTGAATAAAGGAAACCGCATTGCCTTCCTCATCCATAATGGCAGCATAAGCTGTATCACTACCGACTGATTGCGTTTGAATATCCCTTGCAATATGTAGATCAATTGAATCTGCGATTTCTTTCGCATAGGATTTACTTAATAATTGCTCTAAGGGAATGGAGTGAAAATCAGGATCTGTTAGTACTGCATTACGATCTTGAAAGGACCTTTTTAATGATTCTACTAATAAATGATAATATTCATAAGAACCTTCTGGTATTAAAGAAAGATCAAAATTCTCTAATATATTAAGAGCCATTAATCCGACAAACCCGTGTGAATTTGGAGGAACCTGGTATATTTGATACTCTCGATATGACGTTGAAAGCGGATCAGTCCACATACCTTGATGATTAGCAAAATCTTCCAGCGTTAACATTCCACCCTTTTCTTTTAAACTCGAAATAATTCGAGCTGCCAACTCTCCTTTATAAAAACCTTCTCTTCCATATCGAGCAAGATCTTTTAATGTAGTTGCTAGATTAGTTTGTACAAATCTTTCATTTAAATCAGGTATTCTTTCATTTGGTAAAAAAATTGCTGCTGTATCCGGATCAATCCGTAGTAAATCAGCATTTTTTACCGTATTTTCATGCTGATCCTTTGAAAAAGGAAAACCTATTGACGCATACTGAATGGCTGGCTCTAAAACTTCAGCTAAAGATAGTTGCCCATATTCTGTTAACAAAGCATCCCAACTATCCACCATTCCAGGTACTGTAATGATACTTTCTACACCACGATGGGGAATCGATTTTTTCCCCTTAAATACTTCGCGTGTAAGTTTAGAACCTGAACGGCCACTCCCATTATAAGCACGAACCTTTTGATCCTTTACACTATATGTAAGCCAAAAGGAGTCACCACCAAGTCCCGTCATATGTGGATATACGACTGCTAAACAAGCGCTAACAGCTACTGCAGCATCAAATGCGTTTCCGCCTTTTTGGAGAATGGAATTTCCAGCTTGTGATGCAAGATAATGAGGACTAACTACCATTGTTTTGGATCCAACAATTGTTTTATTCATCATGCTGTTTCCTCCTTAGACAAGTTCATTGATTTTGAAGTAACGACTGTTGCTTTTAATCGTTTATCCGTAAAAATAAACAACATTGCTCCAATTAACAATAAACCTCCTGATAGATAAAAACCGAATTCTAGGCTCCCTGTTCTGTCAGCGAAATATCCAGTAATATAAGGGGCGAATATGGAAGAGAGCATTCCACTAAAGTTGAAAAATCCATATACTCTTGAATACATTGAAGAAGGAGTTATATCTGCCAGATAAGATATTAATACTGGATCAAGTGCCAACTTTCCAAGGAACCCATATAAGATTAATCCAATAAGAAGCAAGGAATAGTTTTCAATATATGGAATTGCAAACTGACAAACAGCTCCCGCAACTGCTAATATGATAATAAGTGGTTTTTTGCTTTTTATTTTGTCTGACAAGTAACCAAAGATAATTGCTCCTGGTATTGAAGCCCATGGTACCAACGATGCGATGATTCCTGTTTGTGAAGCTTCAACTCCACGCGTTGTTTGTAAATAGTAAGGGAGCCATGTCAGCATTCCAAAAAATCCATACAATGAACAAAAGATTAAAATATATACCAATATATGATTTTTTGTAAATAATTGTTTTATACTACCTTTTTCTCGTATTACCTGTTTTTGTTTCTTTTCTTGTTTTTGATTGTCTCGTACAAATAGTCCAATTAAAATCGCAACAATGATAGTAGGTATAGCAAAAACATAAAATGGAAATTGCCATCCTTTATTTAAAATATATGTAAAATAACTCGATGCAATAAATCCAAGAGAAATACCAAAGGCCATTCCACTATTTATAAGTGCAGAAATTAGTCCCCTATATTTTTTAGGAGTTATACTTGATGAAATTCCATATTGTGAACCATAATATGTACCTTCGCCAAGACCTGTTAACGCACGCATTAATAGAAAAATACCAAAGCTTGCAGCTAGTCCACTAAAATATGTTCCAACACCGAATAGTATATATCCAATAACTAAAACTCTCACTCTTCCAAACTTATCTGCTAAAAATCCAGTTGGAATTTGCATAAGTGCATAAGCGGCAAAAAATACAGTCGACATTAACCCTAATTGAGAATTATCAAGTCCCCATTCATCACCAATACTCCCCATAACTGGCGAAAGTATGTTTCGATCAGCATACATAAAAACCCAACCTAAAAAGAAAAGAAAAATAACAATTGCTGGATGTGTTTTTTTCATTCATATCCCCCTTAAGTTTTCCTAATATTGGGGTTATTATAACAACAAACATTACAGGAAAAGTCGTTTATGTTAGGATTCCTTACATGGTTTTTTCGCATTATGAAATTAATATAACTATTTCATATCCGTTTCGAAAGAGTTTTTCATATTTTTATTCCCAAACGAGGTCTCGCCACATCGCCATCAAGCTAAGCATACCAAAGGGTAAAATGGTGGTGGGTTCTCATTGATTTTCTAAGACTACACCAAAAAGACGCATAGCAAATAAACCTATTGAATAAGTATTTTAAAATATCATTATGCAGATTTGAGCTTTTGTGACATCGTACAATATATACAACACCTAAGATATCAAAGACCGTTTTCTTCTCATATAGGTGAGATTTTGTCCATTTTTCTCCAAAAGGTAAAAAATGCAGAAAAATCTTTGATAATTCTTGAGTGGCCCCTGCGCGGGCTTGGCTTCGCCACGAGAAATGTATCCCTGGCCTTTGGGTTCCTCTCTTTATCTTCGGCCTTAGCCTTGTTCTCCTTGCCTTGCTTGTAGACTTGTTGTGGTGTCCGAGCGAGCATAGGTCGCTACTTGCGGGGATTTAGCTGCCTTCTGTACTATCGTAGGTTGGACCTCATTCACCTCTTTATTACTTATATGAGTCCTAAAAGGTGTGTTCCTCTAAAACACATACGCTTTCCTTTTCATGCAAAAGAACATATACATGCAAACTGCTTTTTTCCATGTTCTCCCCTTGAAACCGGAGAAAAGAACGGGTTTGTGGTATGTCTCCTAAAAACACGAATTCATGTTTTAGTTTCTTTACTCGATCCCCAATTCCGGTTAACTTAACAGCTAGTTATCTTTTAATCCAGAATTTTTGACATGTTAAACCTGTGCTAGTGATGGCAATTAGGTGGGACTCCTAAAATAGTAAAATATATCATATGTCTAATTATGGATGGTATACTATTATTTAGGTATATTTTCAAATTCAGAGGAGGTTATTCAATGAAAAAGGTACGGTTTGGAATATGGATGTTTGTTTCACTCGTTCTCATGCTATTTTTGCTTCCAGAAATATCAGTTAAGGCGACATCCGATCCGATCATTAAGGTTAAATTAAAAAGCTATCTTGGTAACAAATCTGAGATTACCGTCGAACCGGAAGTCACGTACACTACGAATCTAGCAAATGTAAAGCTAGAATCGAACAAGAAGTATACGTTGAGGGTCAGCGGTACGGACATTGTTGTTCTGACAGATTCAAAAGAAATAGGCAAAGCTTCTGAGATTGAAGTGAAACCTGAAACAGGGAACGGTCCACTTTCGATTAATGGCCGTACATACTTAGGTAGTTTCCGTTTTATTATGGAAGATGGGAAATTCATCCGTCCGTATAACTCAATTGGTCTTGAAGATTATTTAAAAGGGGTTGTTCCAGCTGAAATGCCGGCTTTATGGAATCAGGAAGCCTTAAAGGCACAGGCTGTTGCGGCAAGAACCTATGCGATGAGCTACATTAACAGAACGCCCGATGACACAATGAGTTACCAGGTATACGGTGGCTACACTTGGCACGAAAACTCAACAAAAGCTGTTAAAGCAACAGAAGGTCAGGTCATTGGTTATGGTGAAAAACTACATATAGGTTCAGATGCACTTTTTTCCTCTAGCAATGGAGGGAAAACCGAGTCCAACAAAAATGTTTGGGTTGGTCCAGAGCTACCATATTTAATGGTTAAAGAAGATCCATATGATCCGCAAGCTGTCTGGAGTTTTAGTGTAAAAAAGCAACAAATAGACCTTACAAACTTAGATCTGACAAAAGCAGATACATGGTGGGCTAATACCAAGGAAACTGAACAAACACCAGTAATTTCTAATATAAGAGCATGGCTACAGAAAAATGGCTATACCGGCAAAGACATTAAAATAACGGCTGTCCCTCATCTATCCCTTCACGCACTAACAAGTGGCGGCAGGGTGAGTAAAGGAAGTATTACGATTGAATTTATAGTGAAAGAAAAGGGGAAAGCGCTACAGCAAAGTGTAATATTAGAAGATGTAACGGCTTCGAAAATTAGAGACATTATCGGTCTGAGTTTCATGAAAAGCTTTTTAGTAGACAAAGTGGATACTGCAAGGGATGTGATTAACGTTTCAGGCAAGGGCTACGGCCATGGTGTCGGACTAAGTCAGTATGGAGCGAAAAAGGCTGGCGAAAAGGGAAATACGTATCACGAGATTCTTGCTTTCTATTATGAAGGGACAAGCTTAAAACAAGCTTATGAGCCAGAGCCTGAAGAAGTAGAACCAGTCAAGCCGGACCCTGCACCTGTCATTCCAACCCCAATCCCAACACCAGTTCCGGACCCTGCACCTAAGGATGAAACAGCACCAGCGATTAAAGATATAAAAACGTATTACGATTCTAAAACAAACCAAGTCAAAATAACCTTTGATACAAATGAAAAAGCGAAGGTGACAGTGGAAGTTAAGGATGAAAAAGAGCAAATCATCGCTTCTCTTGTCAAAGGGGATCAAAAGCCATCAGGATCGCAATTAGCCATTTGGGATGCATCGAAGGTAAGTAACGGTTCATACTCCTTTGAAGTTAGAGCGATTGATAGTAGTAATAATGCAAGTTCAGCATCTGTTCCATTTTCATTAACAAAGCCCGACACAGCGGCTCCAGTTATTAAAAATACAAATACCTCATATGACTCAAAAACGAATAAAGTTTTCCTGAAGTATGAGATCAATGAAAAATCAAAGGTTATCGTTCAAGTAAAAGATGCAAAAGGCAAAATCCAAGCTACTCCGATCAATAATGCAGAGAAAAATGCCGGTGTCCAATGGACATCGTGGAATGTATCGAAGGTTTCGAACGGTAAGTATTCATTTGAAATTGCAACGATCGACAGCAATCAAAATAAAAGCTCAGCAACGGTTCCATTTACATTAACGAAACCCGATACAACGGCACCTTCCATTAATCATATAAAAACCTCATATGATTCAAAAACGAGTAAAGTTGATTTGAAGTATGATATTAACGAAAAGGCGAAGGTCACCGTTCAAGTAAAAGATGCAAAAGGCAAAATCTTGGTGACACTGACCAATAATGCAGAGAAAAATGCCGGTATCCAAAGTGCATCATGGAATGTAACAAAGGAATCGAACGGAAAGTATACATTTACCATTACAGCTATCGATCCAAGCAAGAACAAACGTACAACGACGACTTCCTACACATTAAACAAACCGGCAGCGAAGAATTTGACTGGCAAGGTCAATGCTACGAAGTTAAATGTCCGTTCCAAACCATCAACATCAGGGAAAGTTCTTGGCTCTTTGAAGAAAAACCAAATCGTTACCGTAATTACTAAGAGCAGTTCTTGGTACAAAATTCAGTACGGTAAGGGAACAGGTTATGTACACGCAAATTACCTAACGAACGTCCGATAACGAATTCGATCAGTGAAACGGGCATCAAAATTTAGAGCATTGAAAAGACCATGATTTTTTATAAGTCATGGTCTTCTTTTATAAAATTATTTCCGATACTGTACTGTGGTAATAAAGATTGATCAAAATGGAACTTTTCTGGTGATTTATTATACAGTTGGGCCTTTGCTCTTGCACGTCCCTCAGCCGTTCTTTTAACATCAGATCCCGTTCTCAGCGATTCCCTTAGCATGGAAAACATTTGTTTCCCAGCTGGTGAAAAGAAATCGTTCCTCTGGAAAACATATGGGACGTATTTTAAAGGTGGATAAAAATTGCGGTTGGTTTAAGAGGAGATACATCCCTTCTCATTAAAGCTGGGGCAGGCGTAAAAGAGATTCAAGAAAGATTAGGGCATTCAGACATAGACACGACGATGAACATTTACGCTCATATGACCAAAAATATCGAAGAAAAGACCTCCCATAAGTTCAGTGAACTTACGAAAGGCCTCCTCTAATTGGTGAAATAAAGTTGTTTCAAAAACTGAAAGTTAGCAAAAAGTTAGCATTTCACTAATCTTCACCTTACAAACCCCTATATACCAAGGGTTCTAGGCGATGATTACATCATGCCGCCCATTCAATTAATAATTTAATAAGAAGTAACAAGGTAATAATATCAACACTTTTGGTCAAAGCCACCTAAAATAACTTCACTTAGTGTCATGTTATTTCAATGTCAGGTGAGCAAATAGGTGAGCATTTTCAATTATCTTCTTATAAATAACTGATATGAAGACTTTGAAGAAAGCCTCCCCTATTACAAGAGGATCATATTTTTTAAATAATTCTAATTCATTATTATACGCGAAGGAGAGATTATCATGAACTTGAACTTGAAAAAACCACTAAATCAAATACAAGCTGCATTATTAAATAAACACATAAATGAGTGTGAAGATAAGGGTGGCATTTTAACTGAAGCTTTCGTTTTAAAAGGAACAGAAGATATGATTTTCTTTGTCTATAAATTTGAATCTCCCTGCAAAACTGTAAAAGGTGCAATATTATTATAAAAATTGAGAGGGGATTTTATAAATGAGCTTTCAAAAGATTCTTAATGGGTGTCTTGTTTTATTCTTTGCATTGAATGTTTCAGCTTGCGGGAGTGATGGTGTAAAAGGTTATGGTAAAACAACTGAATTGAGTCTAGAGGAAGCTGAGAAGTTTAAAACAGGCTTTTTATATGTAAGGTCACCATTTGAGAGTAGAAAAGAAGAAGAAGATTTTAAAATTAAGGAAATTGAACGTGTAGCAAAAGAAAAAAACATTGATTTAAATATTTATCATGCTAAAGAAGATACTTCAAAACTTGGCTTAAAACAAAATTCGTTAACATTTGCTTTTTATCAAGATGGTGAAGTAAAAAAGAAACTAGATTTTATCGATCTCTCAGAAGATGATATTCATTTTGAAGTAGCAACATTTGTTCAAAGTGTGCAGCAGGAATATTTGAAATAGGTGAACTAGGGGGAGATTGCATGGATGAAGAAGTAGCAAGGATACTTGAAAAATTCTCTGATTTTCTCGAAGTAACCAATCCAATCAGTTATATGCTTCGTTGGATAGGATGGGCCATTATTAAGGGGCTTGCATGGCTTGTTGATTCCCTATCAAACATAACAGATTCAATCCTGGGATTAAAAATGTTTTACGACAGTGTTGAAATTACAAGTTTTGTAGAATTTCTTATTCCCCTTTCTGTGATATTGATGGGGTTTTCGCTTCTCTATACAGGATATCAGCTCATTTTTCAAAAAAAGTTGGATCGTGAAGCCATTATTGTGAATGTGTTTATGATAATGTTTTTTTTCGCTTTGATACAAGAAGGCATGGAAAAGGCAAATCAATTCACAGATAAAGCTATTGATGCTCTTGATGTGGTTGAAGAAGGCTCAATTAGTCAAAAAGTTATTAAAGACAATATGACTGACCTTGCTCAATTTGACGTAACGGGTTGGAATACAACTGAACTTAAACATCCAAATCGAATTCCAAAAGATCGAATTTTAAAAATTAATATAACACAATCTATTGATAAAGATTTTGAACTTGCAGGAGAAAAAATGACAGATACAGGGCGTGAGGTCTACTCTCATCGTTTGGAGTATGACGATCTTGGTAATGCCAAGAAAGTTAAATTAGATAATGGTTTCTTTACTGCCTTTAAAGAAAAATATTACCGTTGGGACTGGAACTTTTGGACAATTACAATCACTTTAAGTATAACGGCTTTTACAATGCTGACAATCTCTTTAAAACTAGCAAAACTGTTCTATGAATTAACATTCAACTATGTATTAGCAATCATTATAGCCCCTGCTGATATTCATTCAGGACAAAAGACAAAGAAAATCCTACAAAGTATCATAAATACTTTTCTAGTGACAATTATGATTTTCCTATCAATGAAAATCTATCTACTTGGTACAGAGTTTATTACCGATAAATTGGATGGTGTCGCTTATTTAATCGCATTATTTGCTTTCTCTCTTGCTGTAATTGATGGCCCCAATATCGTTGAACGGTTATTTGGTATTGATGCAGGACTGAAATCTAGCTGGGGAGCCGTAGCTGGTGGTTACGCTGTTGCAAAAGGTGTAACCGGTGCAACAAAGGGTACTGCAAATACTTTGAAAGGATTATCAAGTGAAGGTAAATCGGCCGCATTGAAGGGTGTAAGTGGTATTGCAGGAGTTGCAGGAATGGCACAAGGCCTTAGAACAAAAGGACAGGACCAATGCACAGAACAAACTTCGAATGGTTCTGACCGTGGTCATTCTGCAGATATAAAAGCACGAGAGCAAAATCAAGAAAAACAAAGTCCAAATGGCTCTAAAAGTTCTGGGGAAATTGAAACTGGAACACAAGAAGGTGCTTCGTCCATTGAGCAAGAAATGACTCAACAACAACAAGAAAAGGGACAAACAGGAAAAGGGAGAGTAATAGGGTTGCATGATCAAATGGTTTTGAATGGTGTCTCCAGTAATGGAAAACTGAGTGCAGCAGCCGTAAACAGTCCACACTCCATTTCGTCTGGATCTTCAAACAAAATGAACATTGGCGATATACAAAAAAATGAAAAAATGTCGGGTGACTATGACAGTGTCAGTCCTTCATCACTTTCATTTTCACAATCAAATTATCCTTCGGGTTCTTCTGAAATGGAAGCAGAACCTAATAAGGAAACACCAATACAAGAAAAAGGAACTGACCGAGAAACTCTTCATGTTGGAAGCCTAATTGCTAATAATGTCCTAAACAGTCAATCAGTAAAAACGATTAAACGGACATATCAAATTGGTCAAAATACTGGAGAAAGTCTAAGAAACAACATCGCTAAATTCCGTCGAAAAAACCAATAAAAAATTGAAATGAAAGAGAAGGTTCCCTTCTCTTTTTTTAAGTAACATTCAATTAAATAGGGGGACGCGAAGGGGACATTTGTCGAAAATAGGGGGACACAAAGGGGACATTGATTAACATTTAGTGATATCACTAAATAACTGCTTTTTAATTATTATTCAGTGCCCACATCAGTCCATCTGAAAAAGTTCAGGTATCCCACGTCAGCCCACCTATATCAATAAGGAGTCCCATGTCAGCCCACCTAAAAAAAATTAACGATATCATATAAAACACTAGGCTTTGCCTAGGATATCACCCTTGGTGATATCAGGTTTTCCTTATGCTCTTTCTAACTCTATAAGCCTTTAACCCAATTTGGGTTTTTATCCAAAAGGAGAGATAAATCATGGATATATTTTTAAGAAACATAGACCCAATCGCAGTAAAAAAATTTGATGAAATGGCAAAGAAAAAATCTATTTCGAGACAAGAAATTTTAAAAGCTGTCATTGAAAAATCAGCATATGAAAAGGAACAAAATGAAAAAGACATGCGGCTGGAAATGATTATTTCAAAAAATATTATCGTCATGGAAAAAATGACAGAGGCTGTTGAAATGCTTCAGAATTTAATATATGAACTCATGGAGGAATAAACAAACCATTTGATATATTTTCTTGAAGAATTTTTGTTTAATTCAAAATGTAAAAGAGCAAATAAATTCAAGGAATAATAAATTGTATATTGAAATTGATAATTAAAAAGGAAGGATTCCCCCCTTCCTTTTTTCTTCTAAGTACTAATCGATATTAAAATGTAATCTTTAAGAAAATAACGTCTTCTTTTTAGTTTTATTTTCTATTCCATTTTCATCATAAATCATACGAGACGTTTTCCAAGTATTCCAGTCTTCGGTTGCAGGGACTAAAACATGCACAGATAAAGACTATAGATAATTTTGGTATTTTATTAACACCCCCCTAATTAATAAAAATCTTGTATTTTATATTTCTTTTCCACGTTTCTCAGGTATTGAGTAGTATTCTTGTTAAATTCTTTTATCAATTTGTTACAATACTCCAAATCATCAATAAGAGGTTTGAATTTTTTCAGATTGCTAGGTTCCTCCATGAGTACATCATATCCAACAATGACCGAGTTGATGGCACTTTTGATTGTGAAGTACCTGCTTGTAAAGTCATAAGGGATATTTGCTCTCTCTTTTTCTAAAAATGAATGACTTTTTTCAAAAAAACCTTTGCTAGCTGTAAGAAGGTTTAAAAGTTCTTCGCCTATTTCTTTGTATGCGAGCACGCTTCTTAAAGCCTCCACTGTCATATCTTCCGCCTCAGATAGTTGAATCAACCGATCTTTAATAACTTTCATTGTACCGTAGCAACGAAAATTAAATTCCTTGTTTTTTCCAGTTGTTGTAAATCAATATTCCTACTGCTACCGAACCTGATATAAATGAACCGATTAATGAACCATAAAAACTGGGTGGTAACCCTGTACTTTGAACTGCTGCTCCTATTAAGAACATATCTTTCCCCCGAAAATTAGCTTTTTTTCTTTATTATCGCATGTAAAAAAAACAATGGAAATGAATATAAAAAAAGCCCTCTTAATTCTTTGGTTTAAGAGTTGTCCAGTCCAAATTTTTAGTTAATTAATTTTAAAAAGGTAAATCATCTTTTATTTTAGGGCGTACCTTTCTTACTAAACTTGTAATGTCATTTTCTAAATTGTAAACAACCCTGATAATTTGAAAGTCATCTGGATAGCCAACAGAGCTTTTTATCTTTAGGAACCACTCATAAGCTGATACAGCAGCTGTCCATTCCGGTTCTTTTCTAAAATCAGTTGTTATCACTGTACAACTACCAGACTGTAAGAACTTAGCACCGTTCGCAAACAATTGAACCTCAATCTGAATTTCCATTTTGTATACTCCTAAATCTCTGTGTCTTTTCCTTCCTGAATTTAAAAAGGACTTTTTTTAATCCTCAACGATCACATTAATAATTTCATTAAATTTAATTTTCTCGAAGGAACTATCTTTCTTCTGAATACTTAACTCTTTCGTGACAGGATCAATATACACACAGTATCCATGCAGTTCAATTGGATTTCCCTCGTTATGCAATCTAAAGCTTATCGGTAAATGATATTCCATTGCATAATGAATGTTGTTTTCAAATTCTTCAACCTGGTATTCATCAAGGATAGGTTTTTTATTTAAGAAATAATCGTCCTTATCCTTTTTTTTATTTAATGCTTTATGTTCTGGTAACATCAATGCTGCTTGCCATTTAATGATTCCTCTATCACGAATTGTACCCATTAGAAAGATTCCTCCTTTTCATTCATTATATACGAACTAACGTTCTTATGAAAGGCAGAAAAAAATGCCTATTCCAGAGAAGAGCTTTTACTTTTAGTGATCCTTAATGAACTAACGCACCCGTTAGTTCTATAAAAAACATTACGATACTAAAAATACCACGAACCATATAAAAGCAATGCCAAAATCTAATAACATCTGCCTCTTATTTTCCTTTTTTAAAAAACTTTCAAATCCATCTATTATTGAACCAATTCCTAATAAAAGAATTATATATTTTATGAAATTAAAATTAAAATCATTAATTATAACTAAGATTAAAATTAAGCCCATTAATATTCTCATTAAATATCCAATCAGTATAAATGGTTTAGTACGTTTAGTACTTTCTCTTTTTTCAAAAAACAATCCCATTACATATTTCAACTTATTTGACACTAAATTTCCCCCATAAACTACAAACTGAATTTAATAAACTATACCATAAAGCAAAAGGGTCTTCGTCAACTAACCTGCCCCTTTAGTTCCGTAAGAAAAAAGGTTGCCGCAGCAACCTTCCTGATATTAAGCACCTGTTAGTTCAAAACATATTCCATTCCATTTTGGGCAAAGTAACTGTAACTAAAACAAGGAGGCAGTCATGGTTAAGAAAACGATACTTGCTATATGTACATTATTTCTTTTGAACATAGTCGCACCAACTCTAGAAGCAAAAGCTTTAACCTTTGATGAATTACCAACCAAACAAACATCGAAACAATGGTCAGTTCAAGTAGGCGAAGCTGAACAAGGTAAGGGGTTAGCAATGCCCGAAAAGGGGAAATTTCATACTTATGCTTTAGAGGTTGATAACATTGGTAAGGATGTATTATCTGCGAAAATTTATATGTATAGAAATGAACCTAATTCTACGACGAAGTTTGCACTTTTCGGTTGTCCTGGTGAAGTGGATTGCAATAAAAACAGCTTTGAAGATGCGATTTCTTTAGCAGATCAAATGAATGATGGGTATCCTTATAGATTTAGCAATTTCGTTTTGGCTGAAAAAGCAACAGAATTGGAAGTGGAAATCGTTTGGACTGAAAAGGGTAGCGAAGGTAGACCTTTAAAAGAAACATTTACATTCACTGCTGAATAACAAGAAAAACAAAAAGACCGAATTATTTCGGTCTTTTTGTTGAACTAAAGCACCCGTTAGTTCATTAAGGATATTTTATTTTTTAACTGATTATTTAAAAATAAAAGAAATACTCTTTGAGATTTTTCCCTTTTTATAATTCTTTTTACACGCATTGTACTTTGTAAATACTGCCTAACATTTCTATTTACAAAAAAACAATCGATGATATTTTTCATCTTCGTATATATCTTTAAACCAAGTATGATTCTTCAGCATTTCTATATTTCGATCAATTTTTCGAGTATCCAAAGAATTATCACCGAATCCTGCGGAAAGAATGCCTAAAAGAAAATCTTTCACAGCTTAATTATCCCCCTGTTATTGAAGTAAAGCACCCGTTAGTAAAATAAGTTCAGCCAAATATTTCTGGTTGAAACCATTAATTCACCGTCGGTCCACCATTTGGTGAATAATTTTGCATATCTCCCACCGCCATCATACTTCTTATTCCCTTTTTCTTTTATCTAAGCTATGAAGGTTAGAATTATTTGTCTGGATTTTGTAAAAAATCAATCATTTCTTCATAATCATATGTTTTTAATACCAAACCATTTTCATCGAACACAATGAATGCAGGTTCTTTCTTTAATTCAAGTTTAGGATATTGCTCATTCAATGACTCATAAGATGATGTATTTGTAATAGGTCCCACATTGGTTATGTTGTTGTCCTCTAGTAAATCCACTGTAATTTCTTTTCCAACAGCTTGTAGCGAATACCTGTGACCTTCACTAGGTAAAAGATTTGGATGAATTCGAGCGAAATCATCTTTTTCATTCGTGCACGCTACTAGCATTGATAAGATTAGAAATATTAAACTTCCATATATAATCTTTTTCATATTCAACTCCCTAATATTAATGTTTCATCAACAATTTTGCCTCCTTACTGAAATAAACAAATATCGAACATTTGGTAAATTGTAGAAATTCAAGTTTATCATAGGTTGTTTCTGTTGAGAACAGGCAGTTATCAACAATCATTTTACTTATCATTGCATCCTCATTTCTATGGCTGATGCGGTTGTTCAACTAAACTGCCCCGTTAGGCCATAAGAAAAGAGCTGCCTTAAAGACACCTCCGATCTTCAGCTAACGCACCCGTTAGTTTAAGTACAAATCTTCACAATCTTGCTAACCTGCCACGTTAGCTTAATAAGTTTTACCACAAATATCCATTAAATTTGATGAACTATCCTGCCCCTATAGTTGCATAAGAAAAAGCTGCCTTAAAGACAGCTCCGATCTTCAGCTAACGCACCCGTTAGTTGAAGAAGAAATACTAATCCCTAACAAGATATTTACCTGCCTCATTTTTAATCCTTGATATTACATCGTTCTCATTAAACTCTAAAGGTATATCACCATTTCGTAGTTCATCAATCATTTCACTTATCTCATACCACTCCATCAAATCATTTGGATAATCTAAATCCGAAGCAACAATCCGATAAATCATATAAGCAAAATCAAAGGTCAATGAATGGTTATTTTCTTTAATAATTTCATTTGCTAAATGACCTATATAGGCTCTAGCACATATCTCAAGGGTTGGTTTCTCTATTACCAATTCATTCAAAGCTCTTTTAAAATAAACTTCCACTTCGAAAATATTTTCGTCAAATGGAAATGAAGAAATAATATTTACGGATGGTGATGACACATCGGTTTTTAACAAGTTGTGCGACCAATTTACATAATCCTCAGTCCAAATAGTTCTCTTATGAATCTTGTAAAATAAAGCATTTGTTTCCAATTTATTAACCACCTTATAGGGTTCTATTCCTACAACCAGATTATAATCCTTATTAAACTAAACTGCCCCTTTAGTTTCATAAGAAAAAGCTGTCTTAAAGACAGCTCCAATCTTTAGCTAACGCAATCGTTAGTTTCTTAAGACTTATTGTAGAGTTGACACAAACTGTGCATAAAAAAAGCCGAAGTCAATGCATCGGCTAATCCATATTACTTTTTTGTTTATTTTTCCTTAAATTATAAAAGCCTCTAACTAAGTAGATAAGGAAAGAAGTACCGAAAATAGTGATAGCAATGGCAGGGGTTTGAAATTGTGAAATTACGATACCTAAAATTAAAAAAATTAGTGCAAGGATAAAATCAAAAATGTATTTTGGAAGATTATTTAAAATAAAAATACCCCTTTTTCATATTCTATCAAATAGTGAAAAAATCAGTAAATTTATTTTCGTATAGTACGAATACACTACGCATATTCAACTAACTTGCCCCGGTAGTTCCATAAGAAAAGAGCAGCCTTAAAGACAGCTCCGATCTTCAGCTAATGCACCCGTTAGTTTAAGTACAATCCTTCACAAATTTTGTTTTAAATAAGAAAAAAGCTCCCAAAGCATCTCTCAACAAGCTAGTGAATCTTCTGCTCATTTACTATTTTTTATACCATTTATCTGTTTTAAATTCCTCTGGAATCGATTGCTCAACAGGGTCATCAAATCCTAATTGTTCAAGGATTTCAAACCATAAATCTCTTTTAGAATCAGGTAATTTCGAGCCACACCAAGGACAATAGGTTATCTCTATACTTGAGCTGCCTCCATCGTGAATTATTAACCCATATTCATCAAACTTTTTATCATAGGTAATCAAAATGTCTGGACAATCAAATGGGTTAGCGTGAATCTTGCACTTAATATTAACTTGGTCTTTCATAGTTTCGCAGCAGTGATTATTCATAAAAATCTCCTTGGATTAAAACCTTTATTGGTTTCTATGTACATTGTTTTTTGTAATTGTATCATAGTCCCTTATTGAGCTAACCTGCCCCGTTAGTTGCATAAAGAAAAAGCTGCCTTAAAGACAGCTTGATCTAAAGCTAACGCACTCGTTAGTTGAAGAGTGGGTAATAGATTATTAAAAGAACTCCTAATAAAATAAGACCAAAGATAATGATTAATCCACTTGTATCTAGTAAGACACCTAATATTACCCATAATAAATAGAGAATTTTATTTTTTGTACTTTCATCCTTATTATTTTTGTAGGCTTCTTTAATTAGCCACCCTAAAATGCTACATCCAACAACAACCAATATTATGCCAATAGTTATTATTTTCATAAATTTCCCCTCTGTTATTAAATAATTTTTTTAATATCTTATTTAACTATTCTGTCCCTTTAGTTGCATAAGAAAAGGAGCTGCTGATCAGCTCCTGATAATGAAGTAAAGCACCCGTTAGTTTAATTACAAACCTTCACAATCTTGCTAACCTGCCCCGTTAGCTCCATAAAAAAGAAACTGTCCCAATCAATCTATGTTCTTTAACTAATACGACTCGTTGAGGAACCAACCTAGTTTTTACTTTTTCGACTATAAAAAAAAGAAATGAGAAGATAAGTACCATAGAGGCAAGTAATAAAAAATATTATAAGTTCTAAATTAACTGTTCCAGACTTAAACCAAATAGCTAACGCAGCTAAAATGACCGCTATAAGGCAGGCGATGAAACTTTGAGTATGTGGTTTCAACATCAAAACCTCCTGTTCTGTTCTTAAAGGCTTACCTTAACCTGTATTAGCTTATTTTTCTATTGGAAATGTTTCTCAATTTCACTCAACTAAACTGTCCCGATAATTGCATAAAGAAAGAGCTACCTTAAAGACAGCTCTGATCTTCAGCTAACGCACCCGTTAGTTTAAGTGTATTAAATCACAAACTTAGCTGGTTTTGTTTAATAAGAAAGATGTGCTCAAAACTCATTTTTATTCATTATCAGGAATGCTGCTCCGTTAGTTGAAGGGGGATATTTTTTTAATCAAATATAGCTAATTTAGTACCAATGTTTAATTTATTTTCTTTTTATCTTCGCTATATACAATGATTTTATAAGGGTCATTTTTCACTACTTCATAAGATTCGTCAGATTTGATGTACTGCTTAATTTCTCTTTCAATCATATTACCATATTCCTTAGCATCCGAATCAGAAGATTTTACCGACGTATTTATAGTAAATGTTACTGGTAAGGATTCGAATGAGAATGATAAAAGATTAATTTTGTAATCTTCGTTAAATTGTAACCTTCTTTCCAATACGTTAGTAATGGGTTTCCACCTTTGTTCTCGTTCCCTAATTTTCAAGTTAATTTTATCGATTTCAATTTTGTAGGAATCTAATTCTTCACTTTGGATAACTTTATTTATCTCTTCTTTTATTTCTTCTATCTGGTTCTCAGTGTCGGGTACTTCTAATTTAATCAAGCGAGCCTCTTCAGTATAGTTCACTCGCAATTCCAAAATATTGAAATTCTGTTTTTTTAACTCTTTTGAAAGTTCATCGGAAAGTAACTTGACTTCAGCCATCCTTATATCTTGTTTCGCGTTTAGCTCTTTCTCAAGAGGGTCTTCTTCGTATCTTTGTATTTTAATTGAATATGGACCTAAATTCTCCGATTGAAGTGCATCATTCACGCTTTTTCTAATGTTATTTTGCAAAGAAGACAGCTTATTTTCTGGATCTCTGATAGCTAGGATGATTTCTTTATCTGCTTTTGAAACTTGTATGTCCCAAATATCATAATCCTCTTTGTTGGCTACATCCAAAATAATTCTCTCTATATCTATGATTTGATCTTCCTGATTTAAAAAATAACTTAAATACGGAATTTCGGATAGCATTCTAGCCATAGCTGGAGAGACAAATGCAGAGCCAATGAGAAGTGTAAATAGTAATAGGGCTGAACAAACAGAATAAGTGATTTTTTTCCCTAAACTGTACCTATGTTTTTTGGTTCTTTCAAAGTTAGATGTCTTATTTAAGTGTCCAACTTTTCTCAAAACATTTTGTTTATGTTTTTCCTCAAAGCGTATTTCTTTCAGTACGGTTTTATTCATTTTATCTTGGAGGTTTTTCATTTTATCTTCCATCCATATTTCCCTCCTTAAATATACTTTTTAATAAATTTCGTGCACGGTAGAGTCTAGTCTTTATTGTATTTTCCTTAACATTTAATAAATCTGCTATTTCTAAAATGGAAAGATCCTCGTAATAATAGAGGATTATTACTTCTCTCAATTTCAGGGGAAGAGATAGAATTATTTTCGAAATCCACCGATTTTCTTCTAAATCTAAAAGTTTAAGCTCCGTTGTATTCGTTCCATTTTTAAAAAAGGAACTGATTAAATCGGTATAAAACAAATTTTTAAAAGACCAGCTTTTTAGTTCATCTTTACATTTATTTACGGTTATCCGATAAATCCATGTTTTTACCGACGATTGATTACGGAACTTATCCATATGTTGATAACAACTTATAAACACTTCTTGGGCTATGTCTTCTGCTAATGGCTTTTGCTTCACGTATGTATAAGCTAGGCGTACGACCATATCGCCATATTGCTCCATAATTGTTTCGAGATGAATTTCTTCGGTGGTCTCATTGACTTCAAAAAAAGAAGCCTCCTCCATTTTCTTTTTCACGTGCATTCATATCCTCCTCTTTTTCTATAGTTAGACGATTCACATAGAAAAATGGTTCTGTTTTCTCCAAATTAAAAATGACTAATCACAATTTAAAATGTATATTCTCTTACCTATCTGGACTGGACTCAACAATTCTTAGATTTTTTCACTTTAATTTGAATGTATGATTGTATAAAAAATACTTTTAAAAGGCCGCCAATTGGCGGCCTTCTTATGGCGCTAACGCACCCGTTAGTATGATTAAGATGTTGATTTGGTGAAATCCATTTATTGCTACTAGCATATTTTTATTTAGAAAGCTTTATTTAGTTGAACATTAATTATTTCATGAGAATCATATTCCTATCCCTAATAAGGAATTATAACTCCAACGCTCACATAGTTTACTGAATCTTGTTCAATCAGTGGTAATAAGTCTTTTACCTTCCCTGTTAATATGATACCACTCACCTGAACAGTTCCTTTCTGTTTGATTGATTTTATTAATGGCTCTACATTCGTATCTTTCTCGTCTTTTTGAGATAAATTTGATAATACCTTCTCGAAGTTTTTTACGTCTTTTGCTATACTGTCAGTCCCTTTTTCAGGAGATGTAATTGTAAAACCATATGCATAGTCTCCGATTACATACCCAGGCACAATTGATGTTTCTACATCAGGGTTTTGCACCCATGCCCACTGAGCATTTGGAAATTGTTTCAGCACTTGATTTGTATTCATTTCTTTCTTAAATGAAACGCCTATTTCAACCACACTAGTTGAAGCTACGGATTGAAGTAACTTACGATCATCTTCTACTTTTTTTCCACCAGGAACATAAAAATTAACCACCCTTTGTCCATTTCGATAAAATCGCCGACTATCTGTTGATTTTGTTATTGAATTATCATAAATAGTTGTAGGTGAATCATAAATTTTAAACCAAGTTTGTTCGTTGTACCATGTGTATGGAATCCCTGCAATATCTTTTACATATTGGTCCTGTGTAATAGAGGAATCTATACTAAAACTAGTTGTAGATTTATCATAATGGATATTCGCACCATAAACTTCGCTTTGTTCAAACTTCACTGAAAAATACTCTGACATTGAATGTTGCATTTGATTATACGCAATGATGAAAATTATTCCTAAAACCATAAAGATACTTACCGTCACAATGGTTGATACAATAATTATCTTCTTTAATGATTTCTTTTTCGCTTTTTTTATCAATGGTTGGAACCCGTCCTTGGCATTGAAAATTGAATCTTTATCCAAATCATTTTACCTCCTCAATCATCTTTCTCATTATTTTCTTTGCTCTTGCTAACTGTGTTTTAATTGATTTATCGGTTGTACCATAAATAATAGCAATATCCTTTAAGGACAAATCTCCACTATATTTGAGTAACAGTATTTCTGCATATTTTTGTGGTATTTTACGTAAACACTCTGATAGCATTATATGTAATTCATTCTCTATAATAATTTGCTCTGGTGTTGTCCAATCCAGTAACTCTTCGAGATTAAATGTATTTACATAATTATTTTTATACTTAAGTTTTCTTAAGCTATCGTAATATTTATTAATTGCTACTCTGTAAAGCCACGCATCAACATACTCTTCCTGAAGAGTATCTAGATATTGCACAAATTGAAAAGCCGTTTCTTGAACAATATCCTCCGCATCCTCTTTGATCGCTCCCATTTTTAGCAAAAAGAAATACACAGCCTTCAATTTTTTATTTAGGTACAAGCTTAATTGTTGTTCATCCATGACCACCCTCCTACACTATTAACGATTGAGTATTCGATAAGTAAACAATAATTATCAAATTTTTTCATAAAAAAAGATAGCCTTCTGAAGAAGACTACCCAACAAAGCTAAATATAAATTACTAAATAATATCTGAACTTGCTATGTTACTTGAATAACTCCCTTTAAATTACCTAATTCGACGTCCTTCTAAATATTCCCTCTTATGGCATTAACCTGCCCCTTTAGTTCCATAATAAAAAGCTGCCTTAAAGGCAGCTCCGTTCTTCAGCTAACGCACCCGTTAGTTCATTAAGAAATCAGATATTTATTAGACAATAAATTTAGTAAACCACGCAATATATCCTGCCCCTGGAATAAAAAATACTTGGGCTAGAATCGTTCCTAATAAACGAGAAGTAACCATCATAAGAGATACACCCTTGAGATTATGGTAACTTCCCTTTTGATTTATTACGTCATCAGCAAGAATAGATATTTTAGGGTCAATAAAAATTATAAGTAAAATTGTAGCTATTCCATTTATAAGACCCGATGCCATAATAGCAGTTGTTGCCCTTTCTGGAGCTATTAAAGCAGCATATAACGCAGATAACACTCCAATTGTATAGATTGCAGTTATTACCATATTAATTAAAAACAATCTTATGGGAATATCTTTCAATCTAATATCCTTTAAGTAAGAAAACTTTGGTAAATGAATGTGTTTTACCCCACGCTTAATGTATTCGAAAGTTAACCCCTTTTTAATCAAAGATGGTATAGAACCTCTTTCTTCAGATAAATGAACAATAGCCCTTGAAAAAATAGCAATAAAAGTAGGAAGTAAAAGAATACCTAATATTGTTCCTAATGTTGATGAACCAATAATGATCCTGTATTGGTTTTCAACAAACTCTAGTGTATTTACTTTAGGAGCATTATCAACCAGGCTCCCTGTAAATGGTTGCTGCATCATATTCGCTAATCGAGAAATCATAACCATCAAGTTAAATAAGGATAGAGCTGAAGCTAACAATCTTACTCTTGCACCAGATAATCTGACTGCATATGCAAGTGTTTCGATAGAATGGATAATAAATATAAATAGAGATATAAGAATTAATTTTTCTGTTAAGAGTTCCAAAACAAATTTACCTACTTTAAATATATTTCTTCCCATATTACCACATATATTTCCAATTTGTGTTATGGAACTATCCTGCCCCGTTAGTTCCATAACAAAAAGCTGCCTAAAAGACAGCTCTCATCTTCAGCTAACGCACCCGTTAGTTCTATAAGCAAAAGGCTAGCACAGCAACCTTCCTTATTGAAATAAAGCTGTTTTTAAAAGGAGTTTGCCGAGTATCCCACTAGTTAATTTTATCATAAAAAATCTATATTCCTTGTTGAACTCACCCCTCAGGTGAAATGACCATGAAATCTTCACCATTTTCCATTAATAATTTGATTGTATATGGATCTCCTTGCATTTGTTTTTTCACGTCGGGTAAAGCTAGATACGTCTTAATAGCATTTTCAAGCTCATCTAGTAATTGTTTGCTAGGTGTAGTAGTCCAATTTGTTCCTAAGTCGATATAGGCATGTCCCTTTTTCACTTGATAAGACAAGCCAGTGACTTTGTAAGTCGATTTACCAGCTAGAGATTCATGGAGATCGGTAGCAATATAAGACCAACGACCGTCTTGCTTTCGATGTTCAAAGTTAAACGAATGGACTTTAATATCTTTGATATCTAGATTTTGTGCTTCGATTTCTTGTTGAATATCTGAGATAATAGAATTTCGTTCTTTAATATGATCAGGCATATCTAACAGTAAAATGTTTGAAAACCATGTTTGGTCCAAACCTGCTAATTCATAATTGGCCTCTTCCTCATATCCGTATTTAGTAAAAACATCGAATACGATTTGACGTAAAGAATCGTACATAACTCGCCTTTTAACATCTCTTTTTGATGAGCTAGTAGATCTTTCAGATGATTCAATATTTCTAATCAGTAAATTATAGTCGTCAATTCCATGATTACTTAATGTTTCTTTCACCAATGGAGTAAGTTGCTCTTTTGCTTCCTTTAGTTGTTCGTTAGAGAGTATGAGACTAATATCAATAGTAAATGGATCATAAATCGATCCTACAGAGTCCACCTTGTATCCTTGATTTTCTATGATCTTTATCAGTTTTTGATGAAGATTTTCATCTATATTATTAGCTGAAAAACTTGAAGTAATTTTCAGTGGCATAATTTTAGCTGCAATTTGGGCCATAGCTGGAGAGACAAATGTTGAGCCAATAAATAAACCCAATAATAATATCAACGCGATTCCAGCGTATGTTAATTTTCTGATCAAACTTACTTTTTTGATACGAGTTGATAGGAGGGGATTTTTATTTCTCTTTTGGGACTCCAACTTTTCAATATCAGTAAAGATTCGTTTTTTCAGTTCTTGTTTTTCTTTTGTTTTCCACATTAAATCGGCATTTAACTTCTTAAAGGAACTATCAAAATCAGTATCTTCATATTGTTTTTTCATCCAAATACCCCTCCTTTATTAATTGTTTTTTCAATGCTGGAATAGCTCTAAAAAGAGTCGATTTAACTTTACTCTCAGACCAGCTCAATATCTTTGCCGTATCCTCAATAGAAAAACCTTTGATTTTTCTTAAAACTATCACCTTTCGATATGTATCTTTGATTTCTCCTAACGCTTTATATAGTTCAAATGATTCCTCTTTTATTTGAATCATTTCTTCAGGCAATGAGTTATTGTTCTTTTGCAAAAGAAATACTTCTTTAAAGAACGTGCTGGGTTTACGTTTTCTTAAAAAATCGACCGTTAAATTGTGAGCGATACTGAATAGCCATGTTTTTTCACTCGAATGCTGATTAAATGAATTATGATATAAATACGCTTTTACAAAGGTATCATGGGTCAGATCCTCTGCTTGTTGATAATCCTTAACCATCAATAAAATAAAGCTTAAAATGGATTTACTATGTTGGTCATACCAATCTGAAATTTCTTCTTTTCTGTACTTCGACAAGTTACCAACCCTCCTTTTCTTGAATGTTCAATACTTAGACGTATTAGCTAAATAAAAGTTGTGTTTTTGCATTAAAAAAATCTCTAAAAGTTTAGATTAGAGATTTTTTCGTTCCTTTATAGAGCTGACGTTTATATCATCTTAGAAATAAGGAGGAAAACATGCTCCAAGCTCATGTTTTCCTCCTTAAAATAGTTTCCTCGTTAGATCTAATATTTAGGTATTCCTTATGGAACTATCCTGCCCCGTTAGTGCCATCAGAAAAAGGCCGCCTCAGCAACCTCTCTTATTGAAGTAAAGCACCCGTTAGTTAACACACACAGGATATAAGAATATTTTAGAGTTGACCAATATTTCGTAATAGATTCTGTTTAGGGTTTGCTATATTTTTTTTTCAAAAAAAACAATATATGAAAATAGGTATGCACTGCTATTCCTACAATTAAATAAGCCCAATAATTATCAGTGAATAATATGTAGGTAAGAGTGATTGCAGAAATAGAATATAAAGAAAATTGTAAAAGATATACTTTTAAATCTGTACGTAAACCTACTAAATAAGTTATGGCATCAATAATTAGAGTGACAGGAATACCAATAATGCAATATATTGCTAATTCATATAATGTGCCAATAATTACTCCATTTAAAAAAGGAAAATATTCGTCTTTTGGAAGTTCTTCATTTAAAGATATTAAACTATCAATTGAAGCACTAAGAAACGATGACAATGGAGCTGCAATAAGTATAGAAATAGGGACCAGATATAATTTTTTCATAAACACCTCAGCACTAAATATTACCATTTCATACAGAGTAGTGCAAATTGTATTGCATTTAATTCACAGTACGAATTGAACTATCCTGCCCCGATAGTTCCATTAGAAAAAGGCTGCCGCAGCAACCCCTATTAATGAACTAACGCACCCGTTAGTTCTATAAGAAATACGGTATGTAAAAAAAGAAAAGAAATAAAGAGATAATAATATTCATATCCCCCAAAAAATCCTTGTAATTTGGATAGAAAATATCAATTTAGCAGTAATTTCACGTAACAACCCTTTGCAGTACTTAAAGTGCCTATTATTAAATGTTTGTAGAATACACTATAAAACTTTAAAACATATATAATTATCTATATTTTCAAAAAAATATTTTATTAAAAAAACAGACTCAGAAATTAAAAAAGGATATACTCCAAATCTGATTATATATGTAAAGTTACCAATTTCATTTAGTAAATTTATAACTTTTGACATATTTTGTTGTATACGAAAAGGAGTATTATTTAGACATGGGGGGTTTTCAATGAAGGAAAAATTTAAAAACATATTTTTTAAATCCAGCAAAGTGATGAATGGGTTACTGAGCTTAAAAGCGGTAAATATATGGGCTATAATATTTATTTTATTAATATGCATCTTATACTTTTTTAATAGAGTTAGTGATGTGCTAAATACCATAATTTTAGGATTATTAATGATTACAATGTGTTATCCATTTGTTGTTTATAATCTAAGGGCTTATTTAAGTGAGCGACCAAAATTCATTCTAAAATTTATTCGTCAAGAAACAAAAAATCCTGCACAACTATTTCATATATTTAGTCATAGGTCTTTTCTGTATGGAATAATAATTTATTCGTTTTTTTTCTCGCTTTATATTGGAATGATTATTTATGCAATTGGTATTATATTTAATTATAATTTTGATTTAAGTTGGTGGTGTTATAATTTATTCTTCTTAACGTCCGCCTTATTTTCAATAGTTTATTTCATGTATCATATTTCAGTAAAGGATATTTCGACAAAAAAAATCAAAGTAAGAATAAGATTATATTTAGCAATTATTGCTACCATAACAGCGAGCTTATTTGGATTATCTTTAAAAGAAATATTATTTCCTCTAATTACTTATCTAGGAATTGCATTAGCATGGCTATCCTTTTTTGTAGAGAAAATAGAGAGTGAACAAGAATAATTAAGGTTCGAGTAGTTGCAATAATTGGGGCAAGTAAAGTACGTCATGTTACAAATACTTTTAAAATTTGCAATTGGAATTGGTCAAAGGAATTATTAGAGGTGTAAACACTTTCGATGTCAACTAATATTAAATAGGATACAGGTTTGCTCAAATGTATCCTTTTCTTCTTCTACAAACCTGCTCGTTAGCACAAGAAGCGATTGTTCGCTTATATTTAAGATTGTTCTCATAACACTTCGGACAACCACTTTGATTACCATTTCTATTGTATATTTGTGCATCCCATTCGTGACTGCATTTTTTACATAACCACCAAACTTTTAAATGAGAGTTTGCAAAGTAAGCTTGAGGACCTTTTTCATTTTTAGTTGGGTGCCATTCTTTAACTAGTTCTGGATTTACAGCAGCTAAATTATTATCCGTATGCAACCTTCTATTCCCGCAATCTGGACAGTTGTTGCCTCCTTTTGTTCTACTTGCAATTGTAGCAGACCATTGATGCCCATGAATACAAACCCAATTTACTTTTTCATGACTTGCAACTTTAAAATTTTCTGGTTTTAACCCCCCATTCTTATGGTGATCCCATTCTTTTAAAAGTATGGGTCTAACATTGGCTAATGAATTTTCATATTCCCAACGATCCATTAAATCTAGAATAAACACGTTATCTCTTTCAATATTTATATCGGGACTTTGTTGAATATGATCAGTAAATATCTTTTCAAGACACGTTTGAAATGCTTTCATTGAATGATTTTTAAGATCATAAAAAAATGTATTTGGATTTGGTGATTTATATGTAGGACATTCCGGTTCTCGAATTCTAATGATCTTTGTATATGGCATTTTTTCTAGTAACCCAATGTCTTTTTTTATATCACGCTTAAAATCCTTATGATATAGACCTCCGTCATACTCTATAACTAAATTAATCGAAGAAATGTAAATATCCAAAACCATACGTGTGCCTAAAAGTGATGTTTCCATTTCAACATCATCAAAATGATCTTTAAAATAATAAAAGAGTGCATATGATTGTTTTGACACTTTCTTCCTTGTATTACACCTTGGACACCCTGTCCCACCACTTGTCCGATGTTTTGGAGTTGTTTTCCACTCATGTCCCTTCTTACATCTCCATAAAACCTTGTAAGATGAGCCAGGTGAGACATCTTTTGCAGTCTTACTTTTATTATCAATACATTCAACCCATTCATATGCAATATGCGGATAGAGGTTAGCTAAACTGTTTGTTTCATTCACCCTTAAACCTCGACAGAATGGGCACCCACTACTCCTTCTTTTTCTAGTCATTTGTTTAATTGGCATATCAAACGAATGACCTTTTTCACAAATCCACCAACTTACAATTCCAGATCCAGCAAGCACCATATCTGGAGTTAATGAACTATTTCTCTCTTTGTCCCACATGGCTACTAGATCCGGTCTTTTTCCTAATAATGAACGTTCAAAACACACTTCTGAACCTTTGCAACATGGGCATCCTGTTCCATTAGATCTAGATGCTAATTTAGCCTTATAACTTGGATGTCCTTCCTTGCATTTCCACCATACATGCTGTCTTCCTTTTGGAGGAACATCACTAGGCTTTGTATCCCCATTTAATTCATAGTCCCATTCATTGGCCAATTCCGGATATTCACTTGCTAGACTCTTCTTCATTTATACCACTCCCCAAAAACATAGCTTCTTTTTATTAATATCCAAAATTTACATAAATTAAAAATGTAAGACTATTCTTACTTTTATTTTATTCAACTATACTTTAGATTCCCTCATCCGATTATGAAATATTAAATGGGTTAGTAAGTAACTTTCCGAAAATTACCCTTAATGAGTATCTCAACTCTTAACTATTATAGGTTCGGTCATTTAAAAGACCTCCTTAAAATTAGCTATTAAACCATGTCCTTATTTATAATTCAAATAAAATATGGATACCTACACCTATTATGTAAAAATATAGTATAATTTTCTTAATCAATAATGAAATAACAGATAGGAGAGGATTATTATGGCTGATGTTAATTTTTTTGTGGAACAAAGGGAACAATCAAGAATCAAAACTGCAATTCTTACTAAATATTTCGATGTTTGGACTAAAATTATTCTTCCGAGGTCAAACGGAAAGATAGCTTATGTTGATTTATTTAGTGGGCCAGGCAAGTTTAGTGATGGCAGCGTATCAACTCCACTTCTCATTTTAGAAAAGTGTATCAATGATGATAAGTTACGCAACAGTATAGTTACAGTTTTTAACGATGCGCATCCTGATATTAGTCAGCAATTAAAGGATAACATTATGGATTTACCACATTTAGGAACTTTAAAATTTAAACCTCAAGTTCTAAATACTGAAGTTGGAGATGAGATTGCAGGTATTTTCTCTGCAAAAAAACTAATTCCTATTCTTGCTTTTATTGACCCTTGGGGATATAAAGGATTAACAACCAAATTAATAAATGCACTCATAAAGGACTTTGGTTCGGACTGTATTTTCTTTTTTAATTATAATCGTATTAGCATGGGAATTAATAATCCGTTAGTTGTACAACATATGAACGCACTATTTGGAAAAGAAAGAGCAAACGAGATGCGTGTAAAACTTAAAGATTTGAGTTCTGAAGAAAAAGAAGCTTATATAGTTAACGAATTAGCCGAAGCTCTTTCTGATGAACATTCAAACTTAGTTTTACCTTTCCGTTTCCTAGATGAGAAGAAGAATAAAACAAGTCATTATTTAATCTTCGTCTCAAAGCATACACTTGGATATACCATTATGAAGGATATAATGGTTAATGAAAGTACTATGAAGGATGATGGTGTGGCTAGTTTTTCTTACATACCTGTAAAACACATAGAGAAATATCAGAATGTTCAATTATCTCTCTTGGCACAATATGAGAGACCGCTAGATAGCTTAGGAAAAGAGTTAACAAGTATATTTAAAGGACAAACATTGACTGTTAAACAGATTTTTGATTATCACCAAGTAGGTACCCCTTTTACTTCTTCTAACTTTAAAGAAGCTCTAAGGAGATTAGAAGATGAAGGTTATATTATTGCTGACCCTCCAGCTATAAAAAGGCCAAATAGGAATGGATTAAAAACAATGGGCGATAAAGTAAAGATCACCTTTTTAAAATAGAACGTTTGTTCTTGTAAAAACTTCCCAATGATGCACTATTAATGTATACTATGCCTAGGAGGGATAAAATGGCTGGTAATTCAAGTATTGAGTGGACTGAAGCAACTTGGAACCCTGTCACTGGTTGCAACAAGGTTTCAGATGGTTGTAAACACTGCTATGCAGAAAGAATGGCAAAACGCCTACATGCGATGGGTAACCCTAGATATGAAAATGAATTTAATGTGACACTTCACCATGATTTAATAGATGTGCCTAAAAAGTGGGTTAAACCTAAAAAAATTTTTGTTAACTCAATGTCAGATTTATTTCATGAGCAGATACCTTCTGAATTTATTCTACAGGTATTCAAGACCATGAATGAGACACCCCAACACTCCTATCAAGTTTTAACTAAACGGCCTGAAAGAGCTGTAGACCTTTCTGATAGGTTAAACTTCACCCCTAATATTTGGATGGGAACTAGTGTCGAGAACGTAAAAGTTATTAATAGGATTGAACTTTTAAAACAAGTGCCTGCAAAAGTTAGGTTTCTATCTTGCGAACCTTTACTTGGTCCACTTGATGACCTTAATTTAACCAGAATACATTGGGTCATAGTTGGTGGGGAGTCAGGCCCAGGTGCAAGACCAATGGAAGCAGATTGGGTTAGATCAATCCGTGACCAATGCAAAACTCAAAAGGTAGCATTTTTCTTTAAACAATGGGGAGGCGTTCAGAAACATCGATATGGTAGAGAATTAGATAATAGAACATATGATGAATACCCAAATGAAATCCTTGCTTATTAAAGTAAGGATTTCATTTTATCCATTTGGTGTGCCTCTATTACTAATTCAATTATCAAAAGCTAAATTATAAAAAACCTAAATAAATAAAAGAAAGCACATACCCTTTTATCTTTATAGCGCACCCAGTAGTTGTATATAGTATCACTAGACATACAAAACATCCATACTTGTACTTGTAGCAACTTTCTATTAGAACATAGCCAAAAGAAAACATAAATGTAGTTATTACAGCTAAGATGGCTGTCCCTATTATAAAAGCTCGTTCATATTAATGCCTCTCATATTTCAACATTAGGAATAGCTTGTTCAATAGAAAATATTTATACTTTTATATCTTGTTGAACTAACCTGCCGCGAAAATTCCATAAATAAAAAGCTGCCTTAAAGACAGCTCCGGTCTTAAGCTAAGGCACCCGTTAGTTCATTAAGATATGAATTACTACTTATTCGAATCCTTAGCTAACATACCGTAAACAATATGGTCATACAACCATTCTGCTTGTCTAATTAACCTTCATTAACAAAACCCAATCTTTCAGGAATTCCTCTACTTTTCTTATTCTCTAGCAACCCTAATTTCACGAGCTCTGTATTGTTGGTAAAATCACATTTCAAAATATTATACATTTACAAAATTCAAAAATAATATTTATGTTGAAATTATAATTCCGTTAGAGCAACCCCATGCAATTAATTTCTTACAAATATATTCAATATGTGGTTTAATAAAATCCGGTATATTATTAAATATATTTTCCTTTTTTTGCACATTTAATTTCAGTTCATCTAAAATTTCCGGATTGATTCCATCAAGACTTAATTTTTTTTCTAACTCTTTTTCTAAACCATTCTTAATTACCCCATTATAAAAATAATTTATAATATTAGTGCCTAATCCCTCTATAATATAAGATTCATCACTAAGTTGATCTATTTCATCTATACTACATGCTGTAAGGTCATGCATTTCAGAAAATAGATTTTCAAAGTATTCTCTTAAAACAGGATCATTTTTATACTTTCCAACCTTTAAACCTTCCTTGTAGTCAATAAATAATAATTTTTCTTGATGAGATGGTATAGTTTCTAATAATGCAAGCTTTTTTAATCTTTCTTTAATAGAGTTATTAGAACAAATTAGATATAAAGAAGGCGGAATCAAATTTTCTTTTTCTCTTACTTTAAGTTCAATTAAGTCTGATATACTTATATTTTTATGGTTTGAAAACTCTTTTTTTAATTTACCTAAAGTTCCCCCAACTTTTCCATTTGGATGATCTTTATCACTATCTGCTATCGCAATACATATTTTCTTATTATCAGAATGGTATTTAAACAATTTCCAAGTATTATCGCCACCTCCATTGGCTAATTCAAATTCAAGTTTAATATTCTGGTTTTTGAAGACTTCCGTAAAATACTTTTCAGCTAAACCACTATAAAATTCAAAGTCACTTATGTCCTCGCATATTAAAACAGACTTATTTACACTTTCAAAATTAATAAATGTGGTTATTGGCACTTCAAATATTTGGTTTGTATCATCTATAATTCTTTGGAATCCATAGTCCCTACTCTTAACTATAATATGCTCTGTAAAAATTTCTTCATAGGAAGCAAGAAAAGAAAACCTTGTATACAAAAAACTAAAGATTCTTCTAGAGGATTCTTCCAATAAATTAAGATTTTTCAGATATTCTAATGCCACTAATGACCCAATTAATATATGCTTACCGTCTCTATAGGCTAACGTCAAATTTGCAAGTGATTGTAATTCTAAACTTATTAAATCTGGTTTACTTTTATTTAGGTCTATATATTCTACTAATGAATCATCAATCTTAATTAACATTAAATGCCCTCCGGTTCAAAGAAACCTAATGGCCATTTTATTAAATATCCTTTTTCTGAATAACCCGTTGTTTCTAACTTTGTATCAAACACTTCATCATTTTCAAAAATCACAACATTAACCAAGTCTTTATTAAAACTCTCTATTTTTTTTGCAATGAGATAACCAACCCTATTAATCATAGTCTCACTATGTGTTTCAATAATTATTTTCACATCTATTTCTCTCGCCTTACAAAGAACAATTATTTTAGCAAATGTATCAATAAGCTTAGCTTGAAGTGAAGGATGTAAATGCAATTCTGGTTGTTCGATTACAATATTAAAAAATTTATACTTTGGATTTAAGAACATATACAACGAATTTTCTTCTTTTTCTTGCTTTTTAGATATTTGCCATAAAACAATAGTTATTGGTAATATTTGCGAGTAACCAAAACCCGTATCAGCTAGATTTACTTCTTGACCATTATTATATTTTATACTGATTGAAGAGTGGCCACCCTCAAAATTACTAGTAATTTGAAAGCCGAAATTTCCTAGTAACCATATATTATATTCATATTTTTCCTGAAAACTCATGTTATGAAAAATCATTGGTATATTTTCACCCTGCGGATCAATATCATCTACTGACAGGCCTTGAATTCGATAATATCTTTCAGCACTTGCTCTTAAAGGTGCTATATAATTCACTGAGCTAAAATATTGTTCAATATAATTATTGCATATAGAAATAAAGCGATTTATTTGCATCCCTAAATAATTATTCAATATTTCTTTTAATATTTCACTCTTTGGATCTAAAGCCCTGATTTTTTCTAATAAAATATTTGCAGTTGTACTTTGCTCTTTTAAACTTTTCATAAAGTCTTCAGAATTACCAAATCTTATACCGGTAATAAAATCATCAATAGTTTCATCTTTAGTTGCCGCATGAGACATACTTTGCAAAATTGTAAACAATTTAGATTTGAAGTATTCATCACTTGATAAAAGATCTTTATCAGCAAAGAGCTTTGGAAGTAAATGTGAATAATCTTTAGAATATTCCACTTGAAGATTATTAGTTAAAATTTCCCCATTAATTGTTAGTACACATTTATTAATCTTATCATCTTTTGTTATAGTTATTTCCAAATGATGGTCTTCTAACTGTATAGTAATCTTATTTAAATGCTTTTTACTAGTATCTATACTTACTCGAAATTGTGTATTACCTTCATTAATCTGAGAATTATCAAAATTTTTCAAATCTCTATAATAAAAAAGTCTGTTATTTAATCTTGTCTCTCTATTAACAATGTCTTTAGACAGACTAAATTCAAAATCGAAGCTAATGAATTTATCATTAGTATCTTCTTTTTTTGCCAACTTATTGAGACTTTCATTAAAACTTCCAAAATCAACATACCTGCTACTATACCATAATATCGGTTCGTTGGTATTTGTTTCCAATGTTTGTTTAAACAAAGGAAAAACTCTTAAAAATGTACTTTTCCCTGAACTGTTTTTGCCGACCAATAATGTAAGTGGTTTTAATTCTACTTCACCTGTATCTTTTAAACTCCTCAAGTTTCTAATCCTTATCTTATCCACCATGTACCTCCTTAATTAATTCCCAAAAAAAGTTACTACTTTGTATTTGATATTCCATAAAAATTACATAAAGATTTAAAATCACTTTGAACCAGTATAAGTATTTTTAATGTAATATATATGGTTAAAAATACCTATACTTATTTTACAATATATATGCAAAGAAAAGTGATTTTATTGTAAATAATTGAGATATTTTTAGGTGGGTGAGATTCTTAAATATGATCTTGATAAATAAATACTGTTTTATCCTTCTCCGGCAACTGCAATTTCATAATCGTAAGCTGATAAGCCAGGTAGTCCACTTTCTAAAAAGCTTCTAATATCATCAGGCCTTATATTTACACCTAAGTCCATTAGATACCTCCGTGGTTCATTTATATGTAGGAGGTTATTATATTATTAAAATAAATTCTTTTTAATAGAATTCACTTATTGAAGTAACGCTACCTATTACTTTGACAAGAAACTCTTAACGATCTTTTTTTATTACTCTTTAAGTAGCAACCTACCTAATAATTTGCTACTCACATACCTACTCGCGCAACTCCCCATCAAGAAAAAAAGTAAAGGGAGTTCACAATAATTATATTCTTGAAGTCGTTTTTATAAAACGAATTATTTTCTCAAGTACTATATTCCTGTTGGTCGTCCTGTTTGAAAAAACTCATTATTATTGGAAATGGGATTACTTGCAGTTACAAAAAAAGGACTGAAATTCACTACTTTGTATTCATTTAAAACATTGACACATCAACGATATTTTTGCTGAATTTTAGATAAAATTACAAAAATACAAGAAAAAAAATCATTAATATACTATATTTTAGAAGCGCTAATAATAACAAAGTCTATATAAATATATAATAACACTTGTAATATTTGTATTATTGTATTTAAATCATTAAAAAGGTACTCTACCAACGCTTTAAGGGTTACAAAAGAATACAATTTACGTATCCTCATGTAACCCTTCATTTATTTCAATACTCTTTTGTGCTGAAGTCAAATCCCAACTTTTTGATAATATCTTTATTAATTAAAATTCCTTTATGTGCCCTTCCTCTTTTATTAATTGTTGTGTAATCAACATCCAAGTCCTTGTTTTTAAAAGTGTTTGTGACCTTTCTCTTCAACCAAGCACTTCGAATTTGTTTTGCATTTACCCCTAAACTCTCTTTAATGTACGCAGGAGTTAAATACAATTCCCCATTGTGATATAGAGCACTAATAGTTTGTGTAGGTTCATAATCTACGTATAATCTATTACGATTTGAATCAATCTCTTCAAGTAACTGTTCCAGCTCTAATAAAGGCCTATCAACAGCCTTGTTCTCATTTGATATATTGTAGAAAAGTTCCTCAAGAGCGTTTAAATCCACATCTAATCCTTCACGATTAAAAAGGTCATTTAGCACCTTTCCAGTAAACACTATAAAAGAGTAATGAAGAGAAATTCTTCTCGCAACATCATTCTCAACTGATTTTTTCAAATACATTTTTCTGTACTCTTCAAATTCCCGTGAATAAGTAGTTCGCTTATCTTTCCAACGATTTAAGAACTCAATTCCAATTGCACCATGATTGTCAGTAAATGAGGTGTAAAGTTTTCCTGAAAAGCTTTCGTCCTCACCTTCGAACGAGAACTTAGTAATAGGAATTACTCTTGCAGCTACTCCTTGAGCTTCTGCATAGGCCAAGATTTCATTTTCACCGGATGTTAACATAATTGATCTCCATGATGCGGTGTGTTGACTGCCCGTAATACTTCCTCTTAGCTTTCCTATGTTATTCACAAATTGATAGATCATCGTTTGAATCATTTTGGTGTCGTTTACTCCATTTGAATCATCAAGTATCTGAGGATAAGAATTTAGGAATGCGGATCTTCTTTCAACTGCCACTTTGGTTGTGTTAAAAGATCCAATATACTCTTTAGGGCTCCCCCATACAGATGAACAGAGTAGAAGTAAACCACTTTTACCACTACTGGATTCTCCTGATACATCAACAACTATGGGCTTCATATCAAACTCATGTAAAATAACCGAAGAAAAAGATGCTAGTAAAGGAAACACAGCCTTTGGATGATCCTTCACTAAGTTAAATACATTTTTAATCCAACTTTCAACAGTTCCTTTCACTCGAAAGGACTCTAGTATTTGATATTCCCCCCCATCACTCGGAACTATATGTATGTCTTTAGTTGAAATTGGATGTATAAAGTTTCCCTTTACATCCCCTAGCCGATTTACCATTTTGACTGTCGGTATTTCATTTAGTCCTATGAACAAATCAAAGTATTCAATTAGGTGTTTAGAGTTTGAATCATTGCAACTTAGCCCTTTATCTGCAAGTGCCAATAATTCACGCCTTGAAGCTAACATACCCGCAGGAACAGTTTCCTTATAGTCCTTTCCTTTGTTACGCCAACTAATTTCATAATGTATCTCGCTTTTTTCAATATGTTCCAAGTACTTAGTTATGAATGGAACATTCCTGCTCACAAAGACTTCAATGTCTTGTAATTCTCCGTTGACCTTTTTCACTTCCACTCTATAAAGTGAATCATGCTTTATACGATATGGGTCAGGTATGACAAATCCTGATACTTTATTAATTTCATTGTTGCTTAGCTCTGACTGTTCCATCTGCGTTTTTCTTGTAGTAGACTCTAGTTTTCCAATACTAGCAATAGAGGCCTTTACATCATTTATAGTGTAGCTAGCGTCTTTATCAATACAAAAATACTGGTAGATTAATAGCATGCTTTTCTCAACTTGCTCCATCGGTACTCCCGTAGATTTCAACCTTCTTCCAAAATCATAGAGAGATTGATTACGTGATCCATTTTGCATAGGGATTGAAAACTCATAACCTTTTGTTCTTTCAGCATTCCAAACTGGTCTTAAGAACCAAGGCAGTTCAGTGGGGTGATTAGTTATTTGAGATATGAACCTGCCTTCTGTGTTATAAGTCGGAAATACTATTAAACTATTAGTTGTGCCAACGCGAGTGTCTACTACAATCCCTAAGGAGGAGAAGAAGTGACTAATCATTTTCACTTGCACGTTCTCATTAGAAGTTGCCTTAAAAATAAATTGAAAGCCTCTAGGTGTTTTGATTAGATGATGATGGATCTTTTCTCCTCTGAGCAACTCTACAAGATAAGAAGCATGCTCTAGAATATCTACATCGATTACAATTAATCCTCTTGGGATTAATGCTCCAATCCATCCACCCTTTGATAAGTGTTCTTGTATTTCCTCTTCAGTTAAACTTTCTTTATTTTTATATGACTCAAACGGTCTTTTAGCTACACTATAGTTGGTATTCCCATTTAAATAACCTAGACATTTAATAATTTTCGCACCTGGGAGAACTTTTTCTACACTTTGAGTGACTGATTTCCCATTAGCCATAGCACTTCCCCCTTATATTTTTGCATTTGCTTATTCCTTAATTCGAATATAAAATAAGAGTGTAATGTTTTTTTACGCCTACTAACTCACGCCTATGAGTTAGTGGGTTTTTTGGTCTTTCTTCCATCACAAACACATCCATCCAAAAATTATAGCTTTCGTTTATACTTCAAAATATCACCGCCATTATTTCGAACTTCAACGTAATATGCCTTCATAAACTCTTGAACTTCTTTTCTATTAAACAACCATTTCGAACCTAATCTGACTTTGGGAAAATCTTCATCATATAAAAGGTTCGAGACGATGGTATTCCACGACATGTTTAAATAAGTTGCCAACTGTTTTGAATCCATGAAAAATACCTCTTGTTCAATCTCCCTTAGGTGTTCCTCTACCTTCTGAATGTAAAGTGCCTTCAACAACTCTTGATCAATTTCAAAGCTAATCATATATTCTCCCCCTAACTATTTTGATTACAATAGAAACTAACATGGTTGCAACTGTGTACACAAGAAGTGTAAATCATTACCTATAATTTTGCAACCAATTTTACACATTTGTTCACAATTGTGATAAAGTTAAGGGGATTAATAAGAAAGAAGGTGTTGTATGAAAAAAGTGAGTCCTTTTGGTGAAGAAATTAAGCGAATTAGAAAGTCAAAAGGAATGTCTATTAGATCTCTAAGCGAACAATCTGGGGTATCTCATTCTTATATCTCTCAGATTGAAAATGGTAATAGAGATGTACCACAACCTGAATTAATTAAAAAAATTGCAAATGGATTAGGAGTCAATTACTTTTTTTTAATGAGAATTGCGGGTTTCATGAACCTTGAAGTTGAAAAAGAATCAGTTAACATACCGGAACTAATAAAAACTTTTCCCATCGAGGACAAAAAGCAAATTCTTTATGATTATCGCTTTCGCCAGTTTAATTCTTTCCCCAAGTTTGATAATCCAAAAACCGAAATTGATAAACTTTGGGCTCAAGGTACTAATAAAATGGTACCCATAGATAAGTCTCATTACGATGACAAAGACATAGACGAGATTAATGATTCTTTCGAAGCTTTCCTTTCAACTAGTGCTACTGCTGGTGACTTTCTAAAAATACTAAGAATACACAGGAATATAGACATTGAAGAAATGGCAAATCATTTAAATATGGATAGTAAGACTTATCAGACACTTGAAAAGAACCTCAAAAATTCTTCATCTCTTCTTAAAGAATATGGAGAAAAAATAGGAGAGATATTAAGTGTAGGAAACTTTGGAGAATGGTTTAGAGATGTAGTAAGGAGCAAGACTTTAGAAAGCTATATCAGGGATTACAATGAAAGCGACACTGAAACCATATCTTTCAGTGTAAAGTCTGTGTATAAAAAGACAGATGAAAATGGAGTCGAGTATTACGTAACTTACACTTATGAAGAATTAGAAAGAAACTTTTTCAATCTCGATAACTTACTCAATCAAAAGGAACATGATGTTTTATATAAAGATAAAGTGTTAACAAAATCTGAAATAGAAAAAGTAAAGGCGATGCTGAAATTGTTATTGGAAGATGACTAATAAAGGAGGCACATAATGGCTTACTTTCGTAAACGGGGGGATAAGTGGAGTTACACCGTCAACTTAGGCATAGACCCTATTACAAAAAAGCGAAAACAAATTACAAAATCAGGATTTTTTTCTAAAACAGCAGCTAAAGATGCAGCTAAAGAGATGGAATTCAAAGTTTCTAGAGGAGAATTCGTACAAGACTCTAATATGAACTTTCATACGTTAGCAGAAAAGTGGATTGAAAGTTATTCTACTCAATCTAAAGTAAGTAGTGTTCGTGCTAGAACGAAGGAATCTAACGTATTACTTAAACAGTGGACAAACACACCAATAAAAAGTATTAGTAAGTCTGTTTATAGAGAATATTTAAATGAGCTAAGCAAAATGTATTCACAGAACTATATGGATGGTATTCATACAACAGGCAGAATGATCTTCAAATTTGCCGTTGAGTCGGAATGGTTACAACAGAATCCGACAGAAAATTATAGCCTTCCTAAACAACAAGCTACTATTGAGGAAGTTGAAAAAGAGAATCTCAGAAAGAAATTTCTAGAAAAAAACGAGCTCATAGGATTCTTATCCCTTGCTCGTACTGAAGGACTTAGTAATGATTATACGCTGTTTTCGCTATTAGCCTATTCAGGCATTCGGATAGGTGAATCTTTAGCTCTCAAGTGGCCTGATATCAATTTTAAGAGTGGATCTATAAGAATATCCAAGACTTTATATAATCCCACGAACAACAAGATAAATTACACATTGCTTACACCAAAAACAAAAGGATCTATACGTACGATTAAAATGGACGATCAGGTCATGAAGTTGCTAAAAAAGCATCTGCAACAGCAAAATAAAATGAAAATCCAAAACAGGCATCATTACTTGGATGAAAACTTTGTCTTCACTTCACCGGAGGGATTTCCATTGGTTCAAAAACTTCCTGCAAAACGATTACAACGTCTTCTTAAGAAGTTACCGCATATCCACAAGGAAATAACGTTGCATTCATTCAGGCATACGCATACATCCTTACTGATCGAAGCAGGAGTGGGGTTGAAAGAAATTCAACAACGATTAGGACATACAGATATTCAAACAACGATGAATATCTATGCTCATATGACTGACAACATGGAAGAAAAGGCCTCCCATCAGTTCAGTAAACTGATGGAAGACCTTCAACTTTAAAAGATATTTACATGTTAGGTGAGCAAATAGGTGAGCATTTATTTCTAAATACTCTTTAAACCCCTATATCAAAGGGATTTAAAAACCTATTACATCATGCCGCCCATGCCGCCCATGCCGCCCATATCAGGCATGCCCATGCCGCCAGCGCCAGCAGGTTCTGGTTTGTCAGCAACAACAGCTTCTGTTGTTAAGAACATAGCTGCTACAGAACCAGCGTTTTGTAGAGCTGAACGAGTTACTTTAGTAGGATCGACGATACCGGAAGCAATCATGTTCACCCATTCGCCAGTAGCTGCGTTGAAGCCAGTACCAACTGCTTCGCCTTTAAGGCGCTCTACGATTACAGAGCCTTCAAGTCCAGCATTGTGAGCGATTTGACGTACAGGCTCTTCGATGGCACGAAGAACGATTTTCACGCCTGTTGCTACGTCGCCTTCCGCTTGAATTTCAGCGATTTTATTGTATACGTTAAGAAGTGCTGTACCACCACCGGCTACGATACCTTCTTCAACAGCGGCACGAGTGGAGTTCAATGCATCTTCAATACGAAGTTTACGTTCTTTTAATTCTGTTTCAGTAGCTGCACCGACTTTGATTACCGCTACGCCACCAGCTAATTTAGCAAGGCGTTCTTGTAATTTTTCACGGTCGAATTCAGAAGTTGTTTCTTCTAATTGAACACGGATTTGGTTTACACGAGCTTGAATTTGAGCTGTATTTCCAGCACCTTCAACGATAGTTGTATTTTCTTTTGTAACAACCACTTTAGACGCACGACCTAATGAATCGATTGTTGCAGATTTAAGGTCAAGTCCGATTTCTTCAGTGATTACTTCGCCGCCTGTAAGAGCTGCGATGTCTTCAAGCATTGCTTTACGACGGTCACCGAATCCAGGAGCTTTAACCGCAACTGCGTTGAATGTTCCACGAAGTTTGTTCACAACAAGAGTTGCAAGCGCTTCGCCTTCTACATCTTCAGCAATCAACAATAGCGGTTTCCCTTGTTGAACAACTTGCTCAAGTACAGGAAGGATTTCTTGGATATTCGTGATTTTTTTATCTGTGATCAAGATATATGGATTCTCAAGGACAGCTTCCATTTTATCTGAATCTGTAACCATGTATGGAGAAGCATATCCACGATCGAACTGCATACCTTCTACTACGTCCAACTCAGTTGTGAAACCTTTAGACTCTTCGATTGTGATGACGCCGTCGTTACCAACGCGCTCCATTGCTTCCGCAATCAGTTGGCCCACTTCTTCATCAGCTGAAGAGATGGCAGCAACTTGTGCGATTGATTCTTTGTTTTCAACAGGTTGGGAAATGGCTTTCAATTCTGCAATTGCAGTATTGACCGCTTTCTCGATTCCTTTACGGATACCCATTGGGTTAGCACCAGCTGTTACGTTTTTAAGACCTTCACGGATCATCGCTTGAGCAAGAACCGTTGCAGTAGTTGTACCGTCACCAGCTACGTCGTTTGTTTTGCTTGCTACTTCAGCAACCAATTTCGCACCCATGTTTTCGAATGCATCTTCCAATTCGATTTCTTTAGCGATCGTCACACCGTCATTTGTGATAAGCGGTGAACCGAATTTTTTCTCAAGAACCACGTTACGACCTTTTGGTCCAAGCGTTACTTTAACTGCATCTGCAAGTGCGTCCACACCACGAAGCATGGAGCGGCGAGCTTCTTCACTAAATTTAATTTCTTTAGCCATTTATAAGTACCTCCCTAAAATTTTAAGAAAATTTTCGTTCAGTTAAGTATGATGTATAATTAGCCGATAACAGCTAGAATGTCGCTTTCACGTAAAATTAAGTATTCAGTGTCTTCGTATTTAACTTCAGTACCTGCATATTTTGAGAAGATAATTAGATCGCCTTGGGCAACCTCTAAAGCAACACGTTCGCCATTTTCAAGGACACGGCCAGTACCAACTGCTACTACCTTACCTTCTTGTGGCTTTTCTTTAGCAGTATCAGGAAGAACAATACCGCTTGCAGTTTTTTCTTCAGTTTGAACTAGTTCAATAATAACGCGATCACCTAATGGTTTTAACAAGTGAAACAACCTCCTCATATTCTCTTGATAATTTGTTTCATGATTATTAGCACTCTTCATCATCGAGTGCTAACACATTTATAATATTAAATAAACCGAGCCTTTTTTGCAAGTATCTTATTGAAAATTTTTTATTAATTTCTGATAAATTACGGGTATACTACTTTAGCATAATGATTTACTGAACAAAGTAATTAAAATGTTTTGTTAGGGGTACCTTTAAGTGGTGTTCTGCCTAAATATTTGATACCATTTTGGAGTATGCGTTTATAGATTGTCCCCATATGTTCCGAGCGGAATGGGTGACTAAATAAAAGGAGTTTTCATTTTTGAAAAAAGAATATTGGTTCGTCATCATCACTTATATTGCCATGCAATTATCCAGTATTGTTGGGGTACCCATTTTCATGCTGATCGGGTCTTATACCGGAATGCCGGCTGATGAGCTCGATGTGAAGTCTGCAGCATACTGGATAGTCTTCAGTTTTCTCGCTGCTTTATTCTTGATTCTTTTTTTAATGAGAAAAGATATGAGGGAAAAGTTGGACACAAGAAATCAAACTTCCGTTCCCATGTCCGTATTATGGGCAATTGCAGGAGTTTTCATGGCTCTTTTTGCGCAAAGTATTGCCGGCAGCATTGAACAAATGCTTGGGGTGGAGTCTGAATCTGAAAATACGCAGCAACTCATTTCACTCATTTACAAAGTCCCCATGGTCATTTTCGTCACTTCAGTAATTGGACCTATATTGGAAGAATTAATTTTCCGGAAAATCATTTTCGGATCACTTCATAAACGCTTTAACTTCTTTATTTCAGCTTTAATCAGCTCAGTTATTTTCGGCTTGGCGCATGGTGAATTTGAACATCTTCTTTTATATACAGCAATGGGCTTCACCTTTGCTTTCCTTTATGCAAAAACAGGCCGCATTCTCGTTTCCATGAGCGCTCATATTGCGATGAATACGCTTGTTATCATCCTTCAAGTGGTATATCGGGAGGATATTGAGAAGATGCTAGATACTGCACAGGCCTTCATCGGAGGTTTATTATGAAACGTCAATCACCATTATTCATGGGCATCATCTATGCAGGCTTAGGAGCTCTTTTTACCGCTATCGCGATTCAAACCGTCAATTCTTCCGGATGGGGAATCTTCGCCTACATACTCGTCCTTATTGCGACTCTTGACTTTGGATCGGGATTACGGATGATCCTGCTGCACTTTAAGATTAAAGCCGCACAAAAAAATAATAAAAAATAAAAAAACGCTGCAATGATGCAGCGTTTTTTCATTCCTCCAATGCGGCTTCTTCCACTACAGGATAATGTTTCAGGAAGTAGATGAGCGACTGAAGCTCCACGGCCAGGTCAATGTGGTGAACCCTTATGGATGGAGGCACGGTCAGCCGTGCAGGAGTAAAATTCAATATTCCTTTTATATCAGCTTTGACTAGACGATCGGTTATTGTCTGGGCTACTTGTGCAGGCACTGTCAATATAGCCGCAGTAATATTATTTTCCTGCAATAGTGTATCGATTTGATCCATATGATAGATTGGCACATCAGCTATTCGCTTGCCGACCTTTTCTTCAGAAACTTCGAAAGCCATTTCAATTTTTGTATTATTATTTTTCATGAAATTGTAATTTAAAAAAGCGGTTCCTAAATTTCCTACCCCAATTAAAGCGACTTTGGTCAATTCATCTTGATCTAGTGTTTTTCTAAAGAAGGATAATAAATAATTGACATTGTAGCCGTACCCTTTTTTCCCAAGCGCGCCAAAGTAGGAAAAATCACGGCGAATGGTAGCAGAATCCACTTTTACAGCTTCGCTTAGCTCTGCCGAGGAAACTCTTTGTTTGCCTGAGGAATGTAAGTTCTTTAAAAATCGATAATACAATGGCAACCTTTTGGCAGTCGCCTGCGGTATCTTTGGGTCATGGTTCATTGTTTTTCCCCGCCTTCACACATGCTTTTCAACTTAATCTCTATCTGTTTGTTTTACTTGTCTTTTATAATCGTTACTGGAAACTCCGCCTGTTTTCTCCACTAAGAATGTAGGCCCGATCACCATTCCCTTATCAAGGGCCTTACACATGTCATAAACAGTCAAGGCAGTCACGGATGCAGCTGTTAACGCTTCCATTTCAACACCTGTACTCCCTTTTGTCTTAGCTTCCGTTTCAATCCTAAGCCTATATCCTTGTTCTTCTTTTTCCCAATCAAAGGCTATATTGACCCCTTGCAGAGCAATGGGATGGCACATCGGAATTATATTGGATGTATTTTTGCTGGCCATTATTCCTGCAACTTGTGCAACAGCCAGTACATCACCTTTTTTCATTTTCTGGTTCGTGACCAATTCATATATTTCATCATTCAATAAAATGCTCGATTGAGCTACTGCCGTCCGGGTTGTTTCAGGCTTAGCACTCACATCGACCATTTTGGCCCTGCCCTGTTCATTAAAATGCGTTAAGTCTCCCATTTAAGTAACCCCTCCTAAATCATACACTATTATTCCACTTTATGTAACAGCTTTTCTTTTAGCTTGGAACCAAGCTGTTGCCGATAATAACTAAAATACGTTACACTAACAATAATCAATTGAGGTGAAATCTATGATTTTATTACAAATCAATCAACTATCGAAATATTATGGAGCTGAACTTATTTTATCAAATATGAAGCTCGAAGTTCAAAATAAAGATCGAATTGCACTTGTTGGCCGAAATGGCGCCGGTAAATCCACTCTGCTAAAAATCATAGCCGGACAGCTTTCCCATGATGGCGGTGAAATAATCAAACCAAAAGGCGTCACCATCGGCTATATGGCCCAGGATACGGGATTGGAATCCGAACTGACCATTTGGGATGAGATGCTGACTGTATTCACGGACCTTATAGAGCAAGAAAAGGAACTGCGTCGCCTTGAGTCTGATATGGCCAGACCTGATATCTTTGAAAACGAAACAATTTACCAAAAAGTGCTGAATGAATACGACACTTTGATGGTGGCATTCAAAGAGAAGGGCGGTTATCAATATGAAGCGGATATCCGTTCCGTACTGCATGGACTTCAGTTTGCTGACTTTGACTATTCTACCCCAATTTCCACTTTAAGCGGTGGGCAAAAAACAAGGCTTGCATTAGGAAAACTGCTTTTAAGGAAACCGGATATATTGATTCTGGATGAGCCGACGAACCATTTGGATATCGAAACCCTCTCTTGGCTTGAACAATATTTACAAAGCTACCAGGGAGCTGTCCTTATTGTTTCCCATGACCGTTATTTTCTAGATAAAGTAGTAAACCTGGTATATGAGATTTCCCGGAATAACATGAAAAAATACCATGGTAATTATAGTTCTTACCTAGAGGGAAAAGCGGAAGATTATGAGCGGGACATGAAACTGTTCGAGAAGCAACAAGGGGAAATTGAAAAGCTTCGCGACTTTGTCCAACGTAATATCACAAGGGCTTCCACCACGAAAAGAGCACAAAGCAGACGCAAACAACTCGAAAAGATGGATGTATTGGACAAGCCGCAAGGTGATGAAAAATCCGCGAATTTTTCTTTTCAGATTGATAGGCAAAGCGGAAATGAAGTGCTCCACCTTCAGGACCTGGCTATCGGATACGAAGGGGAAACGGTATCAAAGAATATAAATTCCCGGATGACAAAAGGAGAGAGCATAGCTCTTGTTGGCCCAAATGGAGTTGGAAAATCAACGTTACTGAAAACGATCATCTCTAAGCTGCCTGCACTTTCTGGGGACTTCCGTTTTGGAACGAACGTAGAAGTCAGCTACTACGATCAAGAACAGGCTAACCTTGTTTCCAATAAACGAGTACTCAATGAATTATGGGACGACTATCCCCTTAAACCGGAAAAGGACATTCGCACCGTACTCGGTAATTTCCTATTTAGCGGGGACGATGTATTGAAAACAGTTTCCACTCTAAGCGGAGGCGAAAAGGCTAGGCTTGCTCTAGCTAAAATGATGATGGAAAAGGGGAATTTTTTAATTCTTGATGAACCAACGAACCATTTGGACCTCGATAGTAAATTGGTGCTTGAGAACGCATTGATCGATTATCCGGGAACCATTCTTTTCGTTTCACATGACCGTTATTTCATAAATCGGATAGCAACGAAAGTGATAGAGCTCTCCAAAGACGGCAACGAAGAATTCCTCGGTGATTATGATTACTATTTAGAGAAGAAACAGGAGCAAGCGGAAATCCAAGCACTTGAACAGCAGGATCAGGCGAAAACTTTAGATACAGCCGTAGAAAAAACAAATTACAAAATTGATAAAGAAACAAAAAAAGCTGAACGCCAGCGAAAACGTCGTATTGAGGAAATCGAGACAGCCATGGAGCTTCTTGAAACCGAAATAAACGAATATAATGACCTCCTTTGTGATCCAAATGTTTTCCAGGACCACGAAAAAGTAATGGAAGTCCAAGCAAAGCTTGATAATGCACAGGAAAGTTTGGATCATCTTCTCGAAGAATGGGCTGAACTGGAAGAATGACAATTGACCGAGTCAAATGACTCGGTCTTTTCCTTTCCAATTAAAATGTTTCACGAAAGTTATCCACAAACTTGTTAACAAATCACTTACCGTTCATTAGCCATTAATTTGAGTTATGCACATTATCCACAGAAACATATCCACTTATCCACAAAAACACCACTTTATACACATGCAGTATGATTATCAAAAAAACTTTATCCACAGAATATTCTATTTTTTTATTAACAGGATAAAAAAGACAGGATTCCGAAGTTTGGGATCCTGCCTTCTCGTCAATTAAAATGCTTCTATATCCAATCCAGGATTTCCGTTCAAATCCAAACCAGATCGTTTTCCCTTTTCAAACATGACACTGCCAGCAGCACCAATCATGGCGGCATTGTCCGTACAAAGATATAGTGGCGGAATGGATATATCCATAGGTAAATCCTTAAAAGCTTCCGTTAATGCTTCCCTAAGGCCTTTATTTGCCGCAACTCCTCCAGCAAGCAATACCTGCTTCACATTATATTCCTTTGCAGCCTTTACAGCTTTCATTACAAGCACTTCTATGACACTTGCTTGGAAACTTGCCGCTAAATCTTTAGGTTCAATTTTTTCCCCGCGCTGTTCTGCATTATGCAAAGTGTTGATCACCGCTGATTTCAACCCGCTGAAAGAAAAGTCGTAGCTGCCATCCAACCATGCCCTAGGCAGTTTCAAAGATGGTGAGCCTTCTTGTGCAAGCCTATCGATATGAGGCCCACCAGGATAAGGGAGCCCCAAGGTTCGAGCTACTTTATCATACGCCTCTCCTGCTGCATCATCCCGCGTTTCCCCTATCACCTTGAAAGAACCCGGTTCTTCTAAAAGCACCAATTCCGTATGACCTCCCGAAACGACTAAAGAAAGCGCAGGATATTCGATCTCCTGAATAAGACGATTTGCATAGATATGACCCGCGATATGATGCGTACCGACAATCGGGATTCCATGTGCGAAAGCTACAGCCTTAGCCGCATTCACACCTATTAATAGTGCTCCTACAAGTCCAGGACCTTCTGTAACGGCAATGGCATCCAAGTCTTCATATGTCACACCGGCTTGTAGCAGTGCTTCTTCAAGAACAATCGTAATTTGTTCTACATGATGACGGGAAGCTATTTCTGGGACAACACCGCCAAAACGTTTATGGCTTTCGATTTGTGAAGCCACAACATTACTCAGTATTGCCGTTCCATTTTTTATGACAGCTGCCGCAGTTTCATCGCAGCTCGTTTCAATTCCTAATATAAATTGATCTTTTTTCATGAAAAATTCACCCACATAACATAAGCATCTTCTTGATTGTCTGTATAATAATTTTTTCGGATTCCACCCTTTTGGAAACCTAGTTTTTCATAAAGCGAAATGGCTACTGCATTACTGACACGGACCTCAAGCGTCATCCTCACCACACCCATCGAAATGGAGATTTCAATCATCTTCCTGAGCAAAGCTTCTCCAAGCTTTTGCCCTCGGTATTCAGGTAATATCGCTATATTGGTTATGTGCGATTCATCAATGACGATCCATGCACCGCAATAACCGGCAATTTTCCCTTCATCCTCTATCACCATGTATACAGCATATTGATTATGATTCAATTCATTAAAAAAAGCTTCCCGGCTCCAAGGTAAAGTAAAGGACTGCTTTTCCACGTTAAGCACTTGGTCGATATCTTCCGTATTCATCTTTCGGAATGTCAATGTTTTACTCATAATAATCGGTCGCTTTCCTTGTTTATTTCCCCTGCTGTTCAAGCCACTTAGCTTCTGCTTCAGCCATGCGGATATAATTCGGTACAAACTGGTGAACATCCACTTCAGTCTTATCAAGACCAATGAAGGCCAGTTCGCTTGGCCTTGAATTATATGACTGTACTGGAGCAAATACCGCTAAATTGCCTAATGCATCCGTAATTGCATCCCTATGGATGTCCACATCTTGACCAACAAATAAAACAGGACGATTTAATTCCTTTAATTGAATCGCCCAATCAGAGGATAGAATATTACAATCTTCAATGACTGTCTTTAGAGAATCCTTTTCCATTTCATATAATCCAGTATAAATCTGCCCTCTTCTTGCATCGAACAAGGGAGATATCAAGCCGTTAAAATAACGTCCATTAGCTGCTAAAACCTCTAAGCTGGAAACACCTGATAACGGAATCTGAAGCGTCCAGGCCAAGCTTTTCGCAATCGTCACGCCAATCCTGACCCCTGTATAGGAGCCTGGACCTTGAGCGACCACTATCTTAGTCAATTCCTTCGGTTTAGTATCACAGTCCCTCAGCAACGTTTCAATTGCTGGCATTACCCGCACCGAATGATTTTTCTTTAGGTTCGTCGTATACTCGCCAATTACTTGACTCCCGTTAACCAGTGCAATCCCTAATGTAAAATTCGATGTATCTATAGCTAAAACCTTCATCAAATAATCTCCTTACATAACTTTACATATCGTTCGCCTTTGGCTTCCAAGACAATACGCCGGCTTGTATCGCCCAGACGATAAATATAAATGGTCAAGATTTCCTCTGGAAGGTGATCCTTTATTAAATGGGCCCATTCAACGACAGTCACACCATCACCATCAAAATATTCATCAAAGCCTAAATCTTCTTCGGATTCACTTACCCGATAAACATCCATATGATATAAAGGCAAGCGACCCATGTACTCCTTTATTATCGTAAAGGTAGGACTATTCACCATTCTCGTAACACCTAATCCTTTAGCCAGCCCTTTTGTGAATGCCGTCTTCCCTGCTCCCAAGTCACCTTCTAAAGCCAGTACATCTCCACTCGAAAGCTTTTGTGCCAATTTATGCGCAAATTGCGCTGTTTCTTCCTCATTCTGAGAAATCAATTCAACATGTTGCATATATCAATCACCTTTATCATTATTAGGAAAACGTCCTATAGTTCATATCGAGTACCATAAACGCAATATTATGGAACAACAACCATTCTATATGTAGTTTACCTTGTTTCAAAAGAAGAAACAAATAAGTTAGGGACATAATTATTCGAATTTCAGATAAAACAAAAAAACGAAACCAAAGTTTCGTTTTTTTCATGATTGCGGGGACAGGATTTGAACCTGCGACCTTCGGGTTATGAGCCCGACGAGCTACCGGACTGCTCCACCCCGCGACGGTATAAATGTTACTTTTATAAATAAGTATTCCCATTTACTTAAAAAGAATACAAAGATTATAGCTTGGCGGCGTCCTACTCTCACAGGGGGAAACCCCCAACTACCATCGGCGCTGAAGAGCTTAACTGCCGTGTTCGGAATGGGAACGGGTGTGACCTCTTCGCTATCGCCACCAAACATATTCTCTTTTTTCGAAGTACATCCATTATCATATCATGTATGAGATCAGAATGCAAGAAGAAATTTTCATTCCTTCAAAACTAGATAATAAGAAGAAGGTATTTCATTTTTTTAAAGCGTTGGTTAAGTCCTCGATCTATTAGTATCAGTCAGCTCCACATGTCGCCACGCTTCCACCTCTGACCTATCAACCTGATCATCTTTCAGGGATCTTACTAGCTTGCGCCATGGGAAATCTCATCTTGAGGGGGGCTTCATGCTTAGATGCTTTCAGCACTTATCCCGTCCGCACGTAGCTACCCAGCTATGCCTTTGGCAAGACAACTGGTACACCAGCGGTGCGTCCATCCCGGTCCTCTCGTACTAAGGACAGCTCCTCTCAAATTTCCTGCGCCCGCGACGGATAGGGACCGAACTGTCTCACGACGTTCTGAACCCAGCTCGCGTACCGCTTTAATGGGCGAACAGCCCAACCCTTGGGACCGACTACAGCCCCAGGATGCGATGAGCCGACATCGAGGTGCCAAACCTCCCCGTCGATGTGGACTCTTGGGGGAGATAAGCCTGTTATCCCCGGGGTAGCTTTTATCCGTTGAGCGATGGCCCTTCCATGCGGAACCACCGGATCACTAAGCCCGACTTTCGTCCCTGCTCGACTTGTAGGTCTCGCAGTCAAGCTCCCTTGTGCCTTTACACTCTACGAATGATTTCCAACCATTCTGAGGGAACCTTTGGGCGCCTCCGTTACTCTTTAGGAGGCGACCGCCCCAGTCAAACTGCCCACCTGACACTGTCTCCCACCCCGATAAGGGGCGCGGGTTAGAATTTCAATACAGCCAGGGTAGTATCCCACCAACGCCTCCACCGAAGCTAGCGCTCCGGCTTCTCAGGCTCCTACCTATCCTGTACAAGCTGTACCAAAATTCAATATCAGGCTGCAGTAAAGCTCCACGGGGTCTTTCCGTCCTGTCGCGGGTAACCTGCATCTTCACAGGTACTATAATTTCACCGAGTCTCTCGTTGAGACAGTGCCCAGATCGTTACACCTTTCGTGCGGGTCGGAACTTACCCGACAAGGAATTTCGCTACCTTAGGACCGTTATAGTTACGGCCGCCGTTTACTGGGGCTTCGGTTCAAAGCTTCGCTTGCGCTAACCTCTCCCCTTAACCTTCCAGCACCGGGCAGGTGTCAGCCCCTATACTTCGCCTTGCGGCTTCGCAGAGACCTGTGTTTTTGCTAAACAGTCGCCTGGGCCTATTCACTGCGGCTTTTCTGGGCTATTCACCCTAAAAAGCACCCCTTCTCCCGAAGTTACGGGGTCATTTTGCCGAGTTCCTTAACGAGAGTTCTCTCGCACACCTTAGGATTCTCTCCTCGCCTACCTGTGTCGGTTTGCGGTACGGGCACCTTACATCTCACTAGAGGCTTTTCTTGGCAGCGTGGAATCAGGAACTTCGGTACTATATTTCCCTCGCCATCACAGCTCCGCCTTAATGGAAACGGGATTTGCCTCGTTTCCGGCCTAACTGCTTGGACGCGCATATCCAACAGCGCGCTTACCCTATCCTTCTGCGTCCCCCCATCGTTCAAACGATGTATAGGTGGTACAGGAATATCAACCTGTTGTCCATCGCCTACGCCTTTCGGCCTCGGCTTAGGTCCCGACTAACCCTGAGCGGACGAGCCTTCCTCAGGAAACCTTAGGCATTCGGTGGAAGGGATTCTCACCCTTCTTTCGCTACTCATACCGGCATTCTCACTTCTAAGCGCTCCACCAGTCCTTCCGGTCTGACTTCAACGCCCTTAGAACGCTCTCCTACCATCGACACCATACGGTGTCAATCCACAGCTTCGGTGATACGTTTAGCCCCGGTACATTTTCGGCGCGGAGTCACTCGACCAGTGAGCTATTACGCACTCTTTAAATGGTGGCTGCTTCTGAGCCAACATCCTGGTTGTCTAAGCAACTCCACATCCTTTTCCACTTAACGTATACTTTGGGACCTTAGCTGGTGGTCTGGGCTGTTTCCCTTTCGACTACGGATCTTATCACTCGCAGTCTGACTCCCAAGAATAAGTATTTGGCATTCGGAGTTTGACTGAATTCGGTAACCCGTTGGGGGCCCCTAGTCCAATCAGTGCTCTACCTCCAATACTCTCATCTTGAGGCTAGCCCTAAAGCTATTTCGGAGAGAACCAGCTATCTCCAGGTTCGATTGGAATTTCTCCGCTACCCACACCTCATCCCCGCACTTTTCAACGTGCGTGGGTTCGGGCCTCCATTCAGTGTTACCTGAACTTCACCCTGGACATGGGTAGATCACCTGGTTTCGGGTCTACGACCTCATACTCATTCGCCCTATTCAGACTCGCTTTCGCTGCGGCTCCGTCTTATCAACTTAACCTCGCATGAAATCGTAACTCGCCGGTTCATTCTACAAAAGGCACGCCATTACCCATTAACGGGCTTTGACTACTTGTAGGCACACGGTTTCAGGATCTATTTCACTCCCCTTCCGGGGTGCTTTTCACCTTTCCCTCACGGTACTGGTTCACTATCGGTCACTAGGGAGTATTTAGCCTTGGGAGATGGTCCTCCCTGCTTCCGACGGGATTTCTCGTGTCCCGCCGTACTCAGGATCCACTCAGGAGGGAACGAAGTTTCAACTACAGGGTTTTTACCTTCTTTGACGGACCTTTCCAGATCACTTCATTTACCCCGTTCCTTTGTAACTCCATGTTGAGTGTCCTACAACCCCAAGAGGCAAGCCTCTTGGTTTGGGCTAATTCCGTTTCGCTCGCCGCTACTCAGGAAATCGCATTTGCTTTCTCTTCCTCCGGGTACTTAGATGTTTCAGTTCCCCGGGTCTGCCTTCAGTACCCTATGTATTCAGGTAAAGATACTGTTCCATTACGAACAGTGGGTTTCCCCATTCGGAAATCTCCGGATCAAAGCTTACTTACAGCTCCCCGAAGCATATCGGTGTTAGTCCCGTCCTTCATCGGCTCCTAGTGCCAAGGCATCCACCGTGCGCCCTTTCTAACTTAACCGTTAAAAAAGATCTTACAGATGCTTTGAAAAAAATTAATTGCCTTCTATCTATTATCTAGTTTTCAAGGAACAAAGCAGAAAGAATCCATCACATCGTGATGTTTGTCTTTCCTATTTGAATGAATTACTCATTCAAAACTGAACAAAACAAAAGCGCTCTCGTAATTATCCTTAGAAAGGAGGTGATCCAGCCGCACCTTCCGATACGGCTACCTTGTTACGACTTCACCCCAATCATCTGTCCCACCTTAGGCGGCTGGCTCCATAAAGGTTACCTCACCGACTTCGGGTGTTACAAACTCTCGTGGTGTGACGGGCGGTGTGTACAAGGCCCGGGAACGTATTCACCGCGGCATGCTGATCCGCGATTACTAGCGATTCCGGCTTCATGTAGGCGAGTTGCAGCCTACAATCCGAACTGAGAATGGCTTTATGGGATTCGCTTACCTTCGCAGGTTTGCAGCCCTTTGTACCATCCATTGTAGCACGTGTGTAGCCCAGGTCATAAGGGGCATGATGATTTGACGTCATCCCCACCTTCCTCCGGTTTGTCACCGGCAGTCACCTTAGAGTGCCCAACTGAATGCTGGCAACTAAGATCAAGGGTTGCGCTCGTTGCGGGACTTAACCCAACATCTCACGACACGAGCTGACGACAACCATGCACCACCTGTCACTCTGTCCCCCGAAGGGGAAAGCCCTATCTCTAGGGTTGTCAGAGGATGTCAAGACCTGGTAAGGTTCTTCGCGTTGCTTCGAATTAAACCACATGCTCCACCGCTTGTGCGGGCCCCCGTCAATTCCTTTGAGTTTCAGCCTTGCGGCCGTACTCCCCAGGCGGAGTGCTTAATGCGTTAGCTGCAGCACTAAAGGGCGGAAACCCTCTAACACTTAGCACTCATCGTTTACGGCGTGGACTACCAGGGTATCTAATCCTGTTTGCTCCCCACGCTTTCGCGCCTCAGTGTCAGTTACAGACCAGAAAGTCGCCTTCGCCACTGGTGTTCCTCCAAATCTCTACGCATTTCACCGCTACACTTGGAATTCCACTTTCCTCTTCTGCACTCAAGTTCCCCAGTTTCCAATGACCCTCCACGGTTGAGCCGTGGGCTTTCACATCAGACTTAAGGAACCACCTGCGCGCGCTTTACGCCCAATAATTCCGGACAACGCTTGCCACCTACGTATTACCGCGGCTGCTGGCACGTAGTTAGCCGTGGCTTTCTGGTTAGGTACCGTCAAGGTACCAGCAGTTACTCTGGTACTTGTTCTTCCCTAACAACAGAACTTTACGACCCGAAGGCCTTCTTCGTTCACGCGGCGTTGCTCCGTCAGACTTTCGTCCATTGCGGAAGATTCCCTACTGCTGCCTCCCGTAGGAGTCTGGGCCGTGTCTCAGTCCCAGTGTGGCCGATCACCCTCTCAGGTCGGCTACGCATCGTCGCCTTGGTGAGCCATTACCTCACCAACTAGCTAATGCGCCGCGGGCCCATCTATAAGTGACAGCGTAAACCGTCTTTCCATCTTCTCTCATGCGAGAAAAGAACGTATCCGGTATTAGCTCCGGTTTCCCGAAGTTATCCCAGTCTTATAGGCAGGTTGCCCACGTGTTACTCACCCGTCCGCCGCTAATCTCAGGGAGCAAGCTCCCATCGATTCGCTCGACTTGCATGTATTAGGCACGCCGCCAGCGTTCGTCCTGAGCCAGGATCAAACTCTCCGAAGAAATGTTTGACTTGCTCATTTGCTTTTTTGATAGTGTGTGCTCACTTAAAATTTAACGTTGGCGCTTTGTTTTGTTCAGTTTTCAAAGAGCAATAATGGAGCGGGTGAAGAGAATCGAACTCTCATCATCAGCTTGGAAGGCTGAGGTTTTACCACTAAACTACACCCGCATTTAATTTTAAAATATTTTCAGAAAGAATGGTCGGGAAGACAGGATTCGAACCTGCGACCCCTTGGTCCCAAACCAAGTGCTCTACCAAGCTGAGCTACTTCCCGTAAAATATGGTGCGCCCGGCGGGAGTCGAACCTACAACCTTCTGATTCGTAGTCAGATGCTCTATCCAATTGAGCTACGGGCGCTAATTTCTATGATGTTATTGGTGCGGCCGAGAGGAGTCGAACCTCCACGGGGTTTCCCCCACTAGGCCCTCAACCTAGCGCGTCTGCCATTCCGCCACGACCGCGAAAGCGACTTTGTAAGTTTAACACCTTTTCAACTTGATGTCAAGTAGAAAAATATCAGTGCGGGTGAAGGGACTTGAACCCCCACGCCTTGCGGCGCCAGATCCTAAGTCTGGTGCGTCTGCCAATTCCGCCACACCCGCGAAAATAAATGGTGAGCCATGAAGGATTCGAACCTTCGACCCTCTGATTAAAAGTCAGATGCTCTACCAACTGAGCTAATGGCTCTAAATATAATGGCTGGGCTAGAAGGGATCGAACCTTCGCATGACGGAATCAAAATCCGTTGCCTTACCGCTTGGCTATAGCCCAATAATCAAATACTGATTAACAGTCAGGATATTATTATATCACGATAACATTATTTTTACAAGTGTTTTTTTAAAAAAATGGCGGTCCCGACGGGAATCGAACCCGCGATCTCCTGCGTGACAGGCAGGCATGTTAACCGCTACACCACGGGACCAGTATTATGATTTTCTAAAAGAAAGTGACCCATACGGGATTCGAACCCGTGTTACCGCCGTGAAAGGGCGGTGTCTTAACCGCTTGACCAATGGGCCTTGATGAAATATGTAGCTGGCGGAGAAGGAGGGATTTGAACCCTCGCGCCGCTTACGCGACCTACACCCTTAGCAGGGGCGCCTCTTCAGCCTCTTGAGTACTTCCCCAAAAAAAATGGCTCCGCAGGTAGGACTCGAACCTACGACCGTTCGGTTAACAGCCGAATGCTCTACCACTGAGCTACTGCGGAATAATGAAAATTGGGTTCCTTTTTCACGCTCAAGGACCTAAGTGTTTGTCGTTAAGAACAAGTTGTTATCTTGTCGACTCTTATGATTATAAAGAGGTTACAACTTAAAGTCAAGGGTTCTTTTGTTTTTTTTTATATTTTTGTTTTTCATTCCTTAAACCCTTGGTAAATCAACGTTCCACGACATTTACCACAAACGAAACGGGTAGTGTCGATTCGTTTTTTTCTTATATACATCTGCTGACAGTCTTCACATTTATATTGAATAGTATTCATCTTTTTCTTTAATTGGTTAGACGGCAGCGCCTCGCAAAATCTCGGTGCCCCCACTTTTTTAAGTAAATGCTTAAAGTCAGCATCACGATGCTGGTACCCTTTCTTCTCGATGTGCAGATGATAATGGCACAATTCATGCTTAATGATTCCAATGATTTCTTCCACACCGCGTTCTTCAAGATACTTCTTATTGATTTCTATATTATGTGAACGGAGCAAGTATCGGCCTCCTGTTGTTCGGAGACGCGGATTAAAGCTGGCTTGGTGTCTAAAGGCCTTTTTAAAGTCTTTCAACGAAATTTCTTCTACTAGTTTTTGCAATTGCCGATTATCCATTTCCCCCTCCCTTTCCTTGGTAACATGACAACCCATTATAACATAGACTAATAATACAATAGGAAACTAAAGGAGGAAAAGCTATGCCTAATTGGTTCCAAAATCAAATCCGCAAAGCCTTTTATGAAAAGGATTATTATCAAGTGAAGATGTTGAATCAATGTTGGTTTTTTTATCAAAAAAAAGAAAGTCTCAGGTTATAGATTCAACTTTGTTCAAAATATAAATACATCACTTCAAAAAAACCCCTTCTAATATAGAAGGAGCTTACCATAGGCTAGTTTTGATCCTTTGGCTCGAGCATCGTTAAAGATACCCTTTGCTTTTGGGAGTCAACCTGTTCGACCCAAACCGTAACAACATCCCCAACGGCAACTACATCCAATGGGTGCTTTACAAACCGGTTGCTCAGTTTAGAAATATGCACCAGTCCATCCTGTTTAACACCGATGTCCACAAACGCACCGAAATCCACAACATTCCTCACTGTACCTTGTAATTCCATCCCAGTTTGCAGATCCTCCATTTTTAGTACATCCTGCTTAAGCAGCGGTTTTGATAATTCATCCCGAGGATCTCTTCCAGGTTTCATCAAATCATCTATGATATCTTTAATCGTAATTTCACCAATTTCCAATTCATTGACCAAATCAGCCGGATTTAGTTTACCTAACTCTTCATTCAGTGCACCACTGCCTAAATCCTCAGATTTGAATCCCATTTTCTTCAATAATTTATTCACGGCACTGTAGTTCTCAGGATGTATCGCGGTTTGATCCAAAGGTTCATCTCCATTAATGATACGTAAGAACCCTATACATTGTTCATATGTTTTGGCACCAAGCCGTGGAATCTTCTTTAATTCCTTCCTGCTTGAAAACTTCCCTTCCACTTCCCTTTTCTTCACAATATTTTGAGCAACCGATTTTGATAAACCAGCTACATATTGTAATAGAGACGATGAAGCTGTATTGACATTCACTCCAACCTGGTTAACAGCTGTTTCTACTACAAAGGTGAGGGACTCTGTTAACTTTTTCTGCGACACATCATGTTGATACTGACCTACCCCCACGGATTGGGGATCAATTTTAACAAGTTCAGCAAGGGGATCTTGAAGCCTTCTGCCTATCGAAACGGCGCTTCTCTGTTCAACTTGAAGATCTGGAAACTCTTCACGGGCAATATCGGAGGCTGAATACACACTGGCTCCCGCTTCATTAACAATTATATATGAAATATTCCCTTTCACTTCTTTTAAAATATCTGCGATGAATTGCTCTGATTCACGTGATGCGGTACCATTGCCGATTGCCACGATCTCAACCGAGAAACGCTGTAGTATTTCGATCGTTTTTTCACGGGCAGCATTAAGCTTCGCAACAGGAGGATGCGGATAGATTACACTGATATCGAGTACCTTTCCGGTTTCATCAATGACAGCCAACTTACAGCCAGTCCGATATGCCGGATCTAAGGCTAGGACCACTTTCCCTTTAAGCGGGGGCTGCAAGAGCAGGTTCCGGAGGTTTTCAGAGAAAATATGGATAGCTTGATCCTCAGCTTTTTCCGTCAGCTCTTTTCTGATTTCCCGTTCTACAGAAGGCATGATCAAACGCTTGAGTCCGTCCTCAATCGCAGATTTAAGAACAACCTGGGCTTCAGATTTGTTATTTTTAATGATTTTCCGTTCCAGATGACCAATGATGATCTCAGTCCTAGGCTGAATGGAGATTCGTAAAACCTCCTCCTTTTCACCTCTATTTAGCGCTAACACCCGATGTGGTACGATCCTTTGAACCGGCTCCTCATATTCATAGTACATCTCAAAGATTTTTTTCTCGTCCTTCTCTTCGTTTTTCACAGTTGAAACCACTTTTCCAGCTTTGAAAATTTCAGCCCTTATCCACTTCCTTAATTCTGCATCATCAGAAATATGTTCAGCAATGATATCCTGCGCTCCCGTAATAGCCTCTTCAATAGAAGAAACTTCTTTTTCTGCCGATATGAACTCTGCGGCTTTTTCGCTAACTCGAGCATGCATTTGACATTCCAGAAGCCAATTAGCCAGTGGTTCAAGACCCTTTTCTTTAGCAACTGTCGCTTTCGTTCTCCTTTTTTGTTTGAATGGCCTGTATAAATCCTCGACTTCCTGCAGTTTCGTTGCCTTCTCGATTTGTCTTGTTAATTCTTCCGTCAATTTCCCCTGTTCACCAATCGAACGCGTAACTTCCGCTTTCCTTTGACCAAGGTTTTCTAGATAATTCCATCTTTCCATAATGGAACGAATCTGCACTTCATCAAGTGAACCCGTCATTTCTTTTCTATACCGCGCAATAAAAGGGACAGTATTACCCTCTTGCAGCATCTGTATGACGTTTTGGACTTGATGATTTTTCAAAGTTAGCTCATTGGATATTTGTTTAATCAATTCTTTTAATGTATCTTCTACAACCATAATTATATTTACCTCCAACCTTTTAATCTAATATGTATAGTCTAGCAAATGAGTGATGAAGTTGCGAATTCCATACAAAAAAGCTCACTTCCGAATTATGGCGAAAGTAAGCTTCCTAAAATGAAAGTTGTATCATCTGCAGTTAATGGACTGCTTTTTAATATGCATTGGGCGTTCTTATCGATAGGGGCAAGTCTTTTCAAAAAAGATTTAGCTCCCTTAAGTTCTAAACCATCTGAATGAAGAATGAATTTTGCATTTGGTTCATATTTGTATCTCTGCGTCCTGTAGTTTTGTTTCCTGCCGGATAAATACCCTGTAACAGGTAAAGGGTAAACTAGTTTATCATCGCTTGGATTATACAGAAAAAAGCGGATGTTCCCCACTGAACTGTATACAAATTCATTCTTGTCATAAAATATCTTCAAAATGGAAACGGCTGCCCCCCGCTTATCGATTAAAACTTGATTACACACTGCCATTAGTGATTCTACATCCAACTCATGATTACGTTTAACTTCCTCGATGACGGCATGGGAGGAATCGTAAGCATTTTTCCCGCTGCCTAGTCCATCTGCCAGTACACACACAAAGTATTCTTTCGTATGAAGAAAATAGTAATCATCACCACAATAAACCATCCCGTTTTTAGACGATTGAGAGACAAGGACTTCTATTTTTTCTCCCCTCAGAATATCTTTGATCACTGAATTAACTCCGAGTTTTCAGCATTAATGGCTTCTTGAAGTTTCTTTATCGCGCGGCGTTGGAGCCTAGACACATGCATTTGGGAAATCCCAAGTTTATCGCCCGCTTCTTTCTGACTTAAATTTTCTAAATAAGTATGCTGAATGATCATCTTTTCACGGTCACTCAGCACATGCAGCACCTTTTCAAGCACAAGACGCTGATTGACCTTTTCAAAACCTTCATCGACATTCCCGAATATATCAAGCAATGTGACAGTACCGCCATCAGAATCTGCCTCAATGGAATGATCCACAGATAAAGCTTGATAGCTTTTTCCCATTTCCATCGCTTCTAAAACTTCTTCTTCCGTCACGCCTATACTATCGGCTATTTCATCTATTCTTGGTGAACGATGCAGAGTTGTCGTTAATTCCTCGACAGTCACCCTGATTTTCGGACCAAGTTCCTTAATTCTCCTTGGCACATGGACACTCCATGTTTTGTCACGCAAAAACCTTTTGATTTCGCCGATTATGGTAGGGACGGCAAACGCCTCAAAGCTCTTACCGAAAGATTCATCATATCGTCGAATGGCACCCAACAAACCAATCATGCCTACTTGGGAGATATCCTCCTGAAATGATTTCCCCTTCGCATACTTACGGGAGATTGTTTCAACCAAACTTTTATAATGGACGACTAGATTACTCTGTGCTTCATCATCTTGATTCTGCTGGTAAGCTCTTATCCATTCATTTACCTGTTCTCTTTGTGCCTGATTAGGTTGAGACTGTTTTTGCATCCATCTCCACCTGCTCTCCTTCTAAAAACTTAGTCATAAATACTGTAACCCCGTCATGCTGGTGAATTTTTACATCATCCATCAGAGTTTCAATGAGGTAAAGACCCAAGCCTCCTTCTCTCAAGAGTTCGACTTTTTGTCCATTTTCGTATGGACCGAGTCCTTGACGAACCTCTTCGAAATTACAGCTCTTACCACTATCAGAAACCATGACCTCCAAACGGTCGGGATAAAGGCCGAAACTTACTTTCACTTCACCTTTTTCAGAATCTTTATATGCATGCTGTACCGCATTTGTACAAGCCTCACTGGTAGCGATTTTCAAATCCTCAATTTCATCATACGCAAATCCCATCCGGCTTCCAATTCCAGAAAGCGTTAAACGAATGACACCGATGAATTCTGGTTTTGCAGGTATTTTCATTTCGATGTAATCATATACTTGACTCATTCTAACCCACCCTCTGTACCACTTTTTATATCAATAATATCTGCAAGACCTGTAATATCAAATAAACGTCGTAACCTTTCTGATAAGCCAACTAAAGTGAATTCGCCATTATGTGCCCTTACGCTTTTAAAAGCACCGACAAATACCCCAAGTCCCGTACTATCCATATAAGAAACTTCAGTTAAATCAATAGTAATCGAAACATTGTCCTGCTCTGAAATTGGAAATAGTGATTCTCTTAGTTTTGGTGCAGTATAGGCATCGATTTCACCTTTTAGTTTTACAATAAATTCAGTATTTAATTCATTAACATCCACTGTTATATTCATCCTTGACCCACCTCTTCAAATCCTCTTCATTCCTATATCTATACCCCGCAGGAAAGATACTAAACCTTTGATTTTAAAATTATTAATGTAAAATCATCCCTCAGTTGGAAGTTTTGCATTTTCTCCAATTGTTTATATATATTATTCACCATTTCCTGGGCTTGCAAATGCATATTCTTTTTAATGAAACCAATAAGCGTTTCCCTTTCTATGAACCCATCATTCGTCCGGCACTCCGTTACTCCATCAGATAATAAAATGATCATGTCCCCGCGATTCACCGTTTTTTCATATTGGCGATACCTTGTTTTTTTATCAACTCCAAGCAACAAGCCCTTTGCATCCAAATCGCTAAAAGTACCTGTTGCGGCGTCATAGTAAAAACCAGGTTCATGTCCGGCTGAAGCATAGGAAAATTGCCTGTCATGCGGATCATATAAACCATAGAACATGGTTATGAACATGCTTGGATCCACATTATGCTCCACAACACGGTTCAAACTCTCAAGCACACTATTCGGTTCATGACGATGCTCCGGAAGACTGTCCATCGCATATTTGATCATCGACATGCACAATGCAGCAGGAATCCCTTTTCCTATGACATCGGCTATCCCTACCCCTATACGCTCATTTTCATCTTGGACGAAGTGATAGTAATCCCCGGTCATCTGTCTCGCCGGAACACTGATTGCTCCTATTTCAAGAGCTTTGATATCAGGAATTTTCGTTTCCAAAAGAGTATGTTGAACGTTTGCCGCAATCTCGATTTCCGTTTTCAGTTCCTGCTGTTGATGTCTAAGGCTTTGATGTTCACGGTATGCAATGCCGTAGCCCATCATGACTTCTAGCAGAAAATCGAAAGAGTCCAATACTTTTCCCGGTAATTCCGGGTAAAGTTCCATTAAGTTATTCTTATGCATACTGATGATTTCTTCTGGAGATATATTGTATTTGATATGTAGGCGGCTAATCTTTTGCCCTTGGTAGAGTGCCTGCTCATTTTGGTCTTTAAGATAAGTAGAAAGCGCCTCATGATACTTTTTCTCCATGTTCTCCCTAATATCCATAGTCCCCCCCTAACGGAGCCATTTCGTAGCGATAATCTTAGTCCCTTCACCTGGTATCGATTCAATATCAAAGTCATCCATCAAACGTTTGGCTCCAGGAAGACCTGCGCCCAACCCCCCTGAGGTGGTATATCCATCTTCCATGACTCTGCGGATATCCTCAATGCCCGGTCCTTGGTCCTCTGCAATGAATTTCAATCCTGACTTCCCATTTATATTTAGCTTTTCTATGCTAACACTGCCTTGTCCAGCATATAGGTATATGTTTCGGGCCAATTCGCTAATAGCCGTTGTGATCCTGGCCTGGTCTACAGTACCGAATCCCAACTCTTTAGCGACATTTCTTCCGAGCTGCCTTGCAGCTACGATGTCCCATTCATTTATGATTTTTACGCAGGATTGGAACTCCATTCTTTAATCCCCCAATTCCTGTTGTAATTTCTCCAGGCCTTTCTCTAAGTCTAATGCTGTCAGAACATCATCAAGACTAATTCCCAGTTCAATTAATGTTATTGCAACAGCAGGCTGGATCCCCGTAATTACAACCTTGGCCCCCATAAGCTTAGACATGCTAAAGACATCGCCTAATACCTTTGCGATAAAAGAATCAATAAAATCTATTGAGGTAATATCTATAACAACCCCATTCGCGCTTGTTTCATGAATCTTATGCAGTAAATCCTCTTGAAATTGAAGGGCTGTCACATCATCCAATTCCCACTGTATAGAGACTAACAAGCAGTCATAAAGCTTTAATATCGGAATCCTCATACTTACCCCTCCACCTTTACGATCTTACGGCTCGTTAATTCCAACGCAACTTCTATCCCTTTTTTTAATGTATTTTTTGTAATCACTTCATTTAAATTAATTCCAAGATTAACGATGGTTTGGGCTATTTCAGGGCGAATGCCGCAAAGTATACATTTAGCGCCCACCAATCGGACTGCTTCCGCTGCCTGAATGATATGATGGGCAACCATGGTATCCACGACCGGCACGCCCGTTATATCAATGAGAACAACTTCAGATCTATGCTTAACCACGCCAGTCAGCAAGTTTTCCATTATCTGTTTGGCACGTTCTGTATCAATTGTACCAATAAGCGGCATAACCGTAATGCCTTCCAATACAGGAATGAGCGGTGCCGAAAGTTCTTGCAACGCTATTTTTTGCATGGAAACAGTTCTTTCCCAAGTTTGGGTATATATATTGACTATTTCATTATTTATCGGTGTCGCCCATTTATCCAAATGGTTAACAAGATTGACTTGATTATCAGGAGTCACCAGACCCTTTTCCACCATTCCATTAATGACAATTAACGTGAATTTATGAAGTCCTTCATTGACGAATGTAAGAGGCCATCCCAATTGGACGACTTTCTCGGCAAAATCTGAAAGCTTCAATGTGAATTCCTTGTTTTTACTATCAACATTCGCGATGATCATATCTATAAATTCACTGCTCGTTTGCGTGAACATTCGATCTGAGACGACTTTAATTAATCTTTCGTCCGTACTTTCCTTCATGATACCCATCCACTCAGTAAGGATGTAATCCTGATTTTGCTTAATAAAATCGTAAACCAATTGATTCATAATATCCTCCCATTCTAACACAATTGCTATGTTTCCCTGTCCTCGTCACAAGGATGTTAACTAACTGTAATGATGTTATTTCCATTTTGATTTTCTTTGAATATCCCCATTACAACTTTTGCTTTTTCAAGTATTTACAACATAACTACATACCCGAAATTTAAGGAAGAAAAACATCAATTAAAGAAAAGTTATGGAGAAATTTTAAAAAAATAATGAATGTTCTATCCAATATCTAACTGTATACTGTTTTTATTCGTCAAATTCCTCATATTTCCTGCTGTATACTTTTTGGACACTTGTTTATGTGGTTTCACAAAAAAAACACGATTCCCACAGTTACAGGAATCGTGCCATCTAAATAATATCAAGAATGATTTGTATTATAATAACGCCCGGTTTAACGGGAAAAATTTTCTTTAAAACTCAATGAGGCCTAAACTAATTTGCAAAGCTTCATTGACTTTTTGCATCATCGGTTCGTCAAGATGCGTAATTTTATCAGTTAAACGCTGCTTATCAATTGTCCGGATCTGTTCTAATAAAATGACGGAATCCCGCTCGAATCCGTACTTTTTTGCATTAATCTCAACATGTGTAGGCAATTTCGCTTTTTGAATTTGAGCTGTAATGGCTGCCACGATCACAGTCGGACTAAAGCGATTACCAATATCATTTTGTAAAATTAGTACCGGACGGGTCCCACCCTGCTCTGAACCAACTACCGGGGAAAGGTCTGCGAAGTATACGTCACCACGCTTAACAACAATCAATGGCTCAGCCTCCGCTAACTAATCGTTCAACGCAATGACCAGCCTCGAATTCAGCCTGGAAGGCTTCAGAAGCAATCGTTAAATTAATGGCCGCCATTTCAATATAACCGCGTTTCATCGATTCACGAAACTCTTTCTTTTTACGTTCGCGAAGATACATTTTTGTGGCACGATAAATAAATTCACTGCGATTTACATTTTCCTCACTCGCATACCCATCTAACTCTGTTAAAAAATTTTGAGGTAATCGAATTAATATCTCTCTTGTTGCGCTGGATTCAGACACAAACATACACCTCCACCATCACTACACACCTTTATTATATATCCTTTTCAATATTACCATTAAAATGCCTATCTGCAAAGAGTATATTCTATTCTCAATCCTATTATCAGCATAATAAAGGAAATCTTATTCACATTCTTAGGATTTTTTTACAATCCGGTCATTCCAAAATGAAGTTGCGTACATGATTCATCTGTTTATCTTTTATATATACACGGGGCACTCTAGCTCCTATCATACATGTTACTTCATAGTTGATTGTTTCCAGCTTTGCCGCTATCTCATCGACAGTAATCGATTCATCCCCATCATTCCCCATGAGCGTGACCTCTGTTCCTACAGGGTATGGGCCAGGCAGCTTGATCATGCATTGATCCATGCAAATCCTTCCGACTATGGGCACTCTTTTTCCATCCACAAGAACTTCCTGGCCTTGCAGCTTACGGATCCAGCCGTCTGCATAACCGATTGGCAAAGTCCCAATCCATTCATCACCTTCAGCCGTATAAGTCGCTCCATAACTAACGCTTTCACCCTTTGCAAGCTGTTTAACCGCGACCATCTTCGTTCTCAATGATATAGCCTGTTTTAATGGATATGGCAATATCGGCTTCATCTCCACGGAAGGACTCAAACCATACATGGAAATCCCCAATCTTATTGCATTCCATTCAGGATCGGTGAACCTTAAAGAAGCTGCGCTATTGGCTGCATGAATATATTCCGGCCTTCTAATCAATTCTGAAAGCATCCCTTTAAAGAAAGCGAGCTGCTTTTCATAAAAGTCGGTCTTCAGTTCATCCGCCGTCGCGAAATGAGTGAATATCCCTTGGAAATTGAAACAATCTTCCCTCTCAAGCAAATTTTCCACTTTCATGAGTTGGCCTTTATCACGAATGCCGATTCTCCCCATGCCGCTATCCACTTTTACATGGATTTGCAAAACTTGTCCCGGTTTCAACAAATCCTTCGCCTTCTCCAACCATGCTACATCGAAAACCGTCACGGAAATCCCATACTCGGCAGCAAGTGCTGCACTTTCAGGCCTCGATGCCCCAAGTACAAGAATCGGAGCCAATATTCCCTTTTTTCGTAAGGCGAGAGCCTCATCCAAAAAAGCGACACTTAAAAAATCTGCCCCCGCTTCAAGCGCCGTATTAGCCACTTCATAGTCCCCGTGGCCATAAGCATTCGCTTTAACGACAGCGAAAAGACTAACGCCATTTCCCAGTCTTCTTTTCATTGAAGAGGTATTTTCAAAAATATTATCCAAATTTACTTCTGCCCACGTATCTCGATGAAATATTTTCGTTTCCAAGACCATTTCCTTCTTTCCTACACTCACAATAAGATTCTTCCCAGTAGTGAAGTTTTCGTTTCATTATAGGAACATTCTATAACCAACAGCTAGAAAGATAAAGTGCTTTTTCACCTTGATTCTAATTTCCCAGCTGCCAGCCTAAATCAAATAGAAGGATTAAAAATGTCAACAAGCTGCTTCCCCGCCTATCCTACCTAGAAGAAGCCTTCGTAAGGAGACGGGAAACATCAGCATGTTATGTAATCCTATTTGACTGGATCTTCCCCAACCGAACGGGCGACTTCTATCATCTCTTCCTGTTCCAAATCCTTTGATGCAAGCATATAATCGACACCTTCAAAAGTCCATGCAATCGTATTTCCTGTCATGGCTCCGACAGTATAACCCAAATCAACCGGTTCTCCATTCACATTCGTCGATACGGAAGTTTGAACTACCTCAGCTTTTTCCTGAACTAATGTAAAACTTTTTGTACCCTCATAGGTCAAAACGACACGCTCTCCCTTTTCCGTCGTAATTTCTTTTTCTTCCGTTAAATTCATATCACCAATATTTTCAGGGTATTTCACCGCAAACCCCTCATTTTGGACTTCTGCCATAACGGGCGCTTCAAGTTGTGCACTTGTCATGTTTTTCTTCATATCAAATGAATCTTTATCAAAAGTCGTATCGAATTTAACTTTTGAGAATTCAACAAGAACCAACGCGGTCTTATCGGGGTCCATGACTTTTACACTGACTGGAGACAAGTCCTTTTTGTTTATAGTAATCTCTTGATATGGCAACATTTTATTGTTTTGGTAGCGCGTTTTCGTTTCAAAGACATAATGTTTATCCGTTTCTTTATATGTCGCACTTTTATCCTCCGTAATGTCTTTCACCAACGACTCGAACAAATAGGCCTGACTGCTGTTCTCCGGCCACTCGCTTTGAAATTTAAAACTTTTATTCAAAGCTGGCGTCAAAACGTATACACCATCATCATTTTTCAATATCATCTGGCTTTGATCCTTCTCTTCATTTTTCAGATTTACGCGGTAAAAAGAAGGGTCCTTATGCCAAATCTCCACATTATACACTTGAGGCTCCGTCCCCATCTTTAATGTCATCTTCGCGTTAGCTTTATATCCTTTCATTTCGCCAAGCTTCTCATTCAATTCACTCACTACGTCACTCTGTGATTTTTGGCCGCAAGCAGAAAGAGCAAGCAAGAGCATGATCCCTGCAAAAAGCATTAACATCTTCTTCATCTTTTCAACCCCTTTTTGTCATTTGAACGTAAAAGGGAGAGGAAAAGGCAGGATCCGGACATTGGCTCGACTGATGTCTTAGATTCCTCAGTATTTTAGACACGGACAAATTCTCGATCCGGCTAAAAACTTTTCGAGAGCACCTACTCTGCCATGTACCTTTTACCGGGCCTTGTCTCCCTATAGCACTAAATGTATATGAGACAACCTTAAGGTTTATGACCCGATTGGACAAAACTCCATTCAGCCTTCAATTACGACTTGGGCAACTGCATAATCCCTGCTGTGGCTAATCGAAAGATGGACCCCTTCAGAAAACGGCTTTGAAATCACCGGCTTTCCTTTATCATCCGAGATGATTTCAATATCCAAAAAGGATAAGTGCTTACCGATCCCTGTACCGTTTGCCTTTGAAAAAGCCTCCTTTGCCGCAAAACGCCCAGCAAAATACTCGACCTTCCTTTTTCCATTTAACTTTTCGAAAATCAAGATTTCACTTTCTGTTAATATACGCTCCTTTAAACGGGGTTGCCGATTAATCAATGTTTCCATTCTATCCAACTCAGTAATGTCTACGCCTATACCTTTAATCACTTTGACACCTCTTCTATTCATTTAATAAGCTGCATATTATTAGGAGGACTCTTTTACCTGAAAATGATAATATTGTATCTAATTAAAAATGATAATAAGGAGGAATTTATGTTTACAAGAACAGAAGGCTTCCGCGAATACGCAAATTCATATCGAGCTGTAACTGTGCTCATACTCATTATGATGATTGTTTTCGTTCTCGTCCTTTTCCCCATATTTCCCGGTAATGTACTCTTTTATTATGGCACAGGTGTGAACTTATATATCGCTGATGGACAATGGTGGCGTTTGATCACCCCCATCTTTCTACATAGCACGTTTACACATTTACTGTTTAATGGATTCTCACTTGCCATCTTTGGTCCATTCCTAGAGAAATTACTTGGAACCGTTAAGTTTTCAATCTTCTTTTTATCGACAGGAATCCTTGCCAATATTGCAACCTTCCTAATTAACCCACTGACATATAACCACGTTGGTGCCAGCGGAGCAATTTTTGGCTTACTCGGATTCTTTCTATATCTTGTACTGTTCAATAAAACCAATTTTACGAACAACGAAAGAAATACAGTATATACACTGACCGGAATTGCCATTATCATGACTTTCATTCAACCACAGATCAACGTTGTCGGACATTTGGCTGGACTAGCAACCGGCTTTTTAACAGCTCCATTATACTTAAGAAAAAAATGGTAGGACAAACAGCCGACTCTTCCTTTCAATCATTGGGAGTCGACTGCTTTTTTAGGTAAATACCATGATTTAATTATTAGGCAATCCTTTTCTTCCACATCAGCAACCATGCCGACCCGGGAGGTGATTCCTGATTTAATCGATGCTGAAATCGTAGCTAATTCTTTTCGATTCTGAAACCAACTTTTTTTATATGTGATTGATTGAATTCTGCTTCTCTGCATGATCAATGTTTGCTTTGAGAAAAAACGGCCGCTCAATAGCAACAAATCCCCGTCTATGCTCCATCCTGCATCTCTATATTGCATGTAAGCCCAAAAAATCGCCAATGGTACAAGCAAAAGGGAAAGATAACCCCAAGGTCTGAAAAACCATACCATGGCACCAATGATCGGGATTATGTATAGAACCTTACGAAATACATACCGGGAAAGCGCACGCTTAGGTATCGGTGTCATCTCCGTGGTTGTTTCATAAACCGGTAAAATTTCCAGGATTTTTTCATGTAAATACTTCTTCCTGATTAAAGGGAACAGCATGATGGATAGACTTTCTTTATCTTCCATACTGCCTCCCGCATACTCAATATAAACCGTAGCCAATCCCAATGGCTTTCTAATCAAATTCTCCATGATCCGGATACCTTGGATTTTATGGATAGGGATTGTCAGCTGTCTTTTCTCGAGAAGCCCTCTGGAAATAACGATTTCCTCCTCCGTTTTTATCACGGTAAAGGAAGCATATTTAATTACCATACTTAATGTGGCCAGTACATAAACCACCAATAAGCCCAAAAGTGCAAACACGGTCAGAATGATGGTCCCCATTTCAATAAAATCTTCATAATCCTTAAATATCCTCTCAAAGGGTATCATTTCATCGAACTGTGAAATAAAAGCGATTGCCCCAGATAGGAAGACACCCACCGCTCCCGAAGTGGCAGCCATAACGAATAGTTGCGGCAGCGTCTGCTTAAAGACGGAAGACGTTTTTGCTGCATATTCATTATCAGTGACCTCATCTTTATCCTTATCAAAAGGATTATTCGCATTTTTTTCCTCACTTATAAAAGCATTGATTCGATCCGCATCATTTTTGCTTATGGCTGATAATACGGCATCGGCCTGAGACCCGCCTGCCGTTTCAATATTCAACTTCACCAGGCTGAATATCCGTTGGATGATCCCCTCTGATATATCTATACTATGGATCCGATCAAACTTTATATACCGTTTCTTCCTTACGAATACTCCAGACTCAATTCTAAATTCACCATCTTCCATGCGATATGTAAAACGTACCCATTGAAGGAATGCATTACTTATAATTAAAAGTATAATAATGGCAATGACCAACGGTTGTATCCATCCAGGAATCCCTTCATTCTTCCCAGGAATGACGACCACTAATAAAAAAGGGATGACTAACTCCTTAATCGATTTAATAATGTTAAGCAATACAGCTATAGGGTGAAGCCTTTTAGGTTCAGACATCTTCTTCCTCCACACTTGCCATTCTAGAAATATAGTGCCGCAGTTCATCTGCCTCAGCCAGGTCCAGAGCAGGGATAACATGAAGGGTCGCTGCAGTGGAAATTTCAACGGAGGCTAAATCGTATTTTCTTAATAATGGCCCTTGCTTCGTTTCAACATGCTGAACCCTAATCATGGGTATGAGTGTTCTTTTAATGACGAAAATACCACTTTGAATATCAATTTCGGTATTTCTTACTTCGTAACGCCATCTCTTCCATTTCACCGATGGAATCAGAAAGATGGCCAGATAGGATTGGATAATCGAAATTAAGATCAACGCTCCAAACGCCCAATATGTCCAATCAAAAATGATTGTAAGCACGAGTACGGCGATGCTTATAATCCAAGTTATTGAACAGCTTATAAGCCCACTGATTTTCCATACGGTCAAGGCCTTATTAGATATACGATTTTCAGGTTCCATGTGCTTCTCCTCTTCTGGACAGGTAATTTTAAAACAATTTTCATCATCCATCCCTCGCTTTCATCCATTATACTATAATTAAATACTGGAAATTAACCCCTTTTCAAACAAAGGCAATGAGTAGTCCATCCAAAAACCGCCAACCATTCGGATACCCTATAAAGTATGGAGATGCACATAAAAAAATGCCGCTCAAATGAGCGGCATTTCCAATTCAATTAAATCTTATTTGTTTTTTCTCTTTTTTGGCTCGTGCTGCGGTTTCCGTAACCATTCGATTTACGGTTCGTGCTTGGGCGTTTACTTGATCCGCTACCGTAATCTTTTCTGCCTGAAGAACTGCGGCCATTGCGCTGTCTGTTACTAGAAGAACTGCTTCCTCCGCGATTGCGACGCATTGGAGATGGAGATTCTTCCGTTAACTTGATAGGCGTTTGATCCGGTTCTTTTGTCATTGATTTAAGCATAGCTGCAACTAAATCCGCTGCGCTATGTTTTTGTAATAATTCTTCCGCTTGACCAAGGTATAATGTTAAATCCTCATTTTCGATTGTATTAAGGATTTTTTCCGTTACTGCTTTTTGTTGACCTTCCAACGCTTCAGTTAACGTAGGAGTCTTAAGTTTCTCCATACGTTTTTTCGTTGTATGTTCAACTGCATGCAGTTGGCCTCTTTCTCTTGGTGTTACAAACGTAATGGCAATACCATGTTTACCCGCACGTCCTGTACGTCCAATACGGTGAACGTAGCTTTCCGGATCTTGAGGGATATCAAAGTTGTATACGTGAGTAACGCCTGAAATATCAAGTCCACGTGCAGCCACATCAGTAGCAACGAGTACATCGATGCTGCGGTCTTTAAACTTTTTCAATACAGAAAGGCGTTTTGCCTGACTAAGGTCACCATGAATGCCTTCAGCCATATAACCGCGGATATTCAATGCAGATGCCAATTCATCAACACGACGTTTCGTACGTCCGAAGACGATGGCAAGATCCGGTGTTTGAATATCGAAAAGGCGTGCAAGTGTATCGAATTTTTCACTTTCTTTTAACTCCAAGTAATATTGTTCGATACGATCCACTGTCATTTCTTTTGCTTTTACACGTACAAGTACGGGTTCCCGCATGAATCTTTCAGCAATTTTACGGATTGGATCAGGCATTGTAGCTGAGAAAAGCAATGTTTGCCTTTCGTCAGGAACAGTTGAAAGGATCAATTCGATATCCTCAATGAATCCCATGTTAAGCATTTCATCCGCTTCATCAAGAACTACAGTGTGAACTCCGCCTAATTTAATATTTTTACGTTTGATATGGTCTAAAAGACGACCAGGCGTACCAACGATAATATGTGGTTTTTTCTTTAAAGCACGGATTTGACGGTCGATGTCTTGTCCACCATAAACTGCAAGTACACGAGCGCGTTTTCCGTAACCAAGCTTGAAAAGTTCCTCGGAAACTTGAATCGCAAGCTCACGTGTAGGTGCAATGACAATCCCTTGCACGTTTTCGTTATTAATATCGATGTTTTCCATCAATGGAATACCGAATGCCGCTGTTTTACCTGTTCCCGTTTGCGCTTGACCAATGATATCTTTACCTTCAAGTGCTAGAGGTATCGTTTGGGATTGTATCGGGCTCGCTTCTTCAAACCCCATTTTTTCTATTGATTTCATGGACGTTCTATCTAATCCTAATTCGCTAAACAATGTCAATGTTTTCGTACTCCTTTTTATATCGTAAATTTACACGTGCATTCATGGATCATGCACAGATGTTTTAGTTCAAATCCTCATCATCATGACGGATGTTCTTCTTTATCTCTTATAAAAAGTTTATCATTATCACCTAAAAGTATGTCTGCCTTTTAGTTCAAATGAACTCAATATGATTTTTTAAAAAGGAAATATACCAGTATGGACATTCACTGGCATTTTTAACTTCGCGCACGTGTAGGCTTATCATTAACATACGCTCATCTTTTTAAAAGTACATGTAACCAAAATTAAATTCAATATGGAAAATTAAAAGTAGCATAAACGGGTGTTTCACCGTTTTATTCAGGTGAGGGCTGCTGCACCTATTATTCATCAGACTTAAAAAGGCTGTATGAACAAAACTTGACGAGAGCCAAGATTCTTATACAAAACAGGCCCGGTGCGTTGAGGATTTGCAGAAGTGGAAAAGCGCTTAAATGCGGCTTGATTCCCTAATAGCTACTAAAGCCGCCAAGAGATGCAGCTTTTATATATGACCAGACGCGCGGCCTATTTAATCTAAAATAATCTCAAGAATGAACTCATGAAACATGTAAGAACATACAATTTTGTTGCCTCAACCTGATTAATTTAAATAATCATCAATGATAAGACATTTAAACTCATACTCATATTACCATTTTCAAACTGTTAATGCAATAAAGGATATCGCCCCATTCAGAGTTACTAAAAACTTTAGAACGTTTCAAAAACGAAGAAATTGGATATTTCTACCTGAAAATTATGCAGCCTTATTTATTCAATAGGATTACCGTAGTTACTATATCCATTCATGCGAAAGTCGATTCAGACTGTAGACAAATTCGAGGAAAGCGAGTTTGCATACAGTTTTTTTCTTTAAAAAACGTTTCAGTTGTTTTCAGAAATCCAGTTAGAAGGATTTCATAAAACAGTAAACTAGTCCTGTTTTATGAGACCATTCCGAACCCCCTTGTCGACTAACTGTATCCATTTATGAGTAAATGGATTCTTTATTTATATCTTAAAACTGCAGCAGAAATATTATATGTTTCACAAAACGAACATCCATTTATATACATGATATGTGTGTAAATCAAATAGTTTCAACAAACCTTTTTTCCGGAAGGATTAGTCCGAATGAATGGACACCTTCCAAGGTTACCTCCGTTGAAAAAAGAAAGGACTTATTATGATCCCCTTTGAATTTCCAGGTATTTGGCATCATTAAATTTTCGAAAATTCCATCTTTTCACTCAAAAATTATAGTAAATAAGTCTAAATGCAGTATGATTGACCTATCAACAAAACAATAGGGGGTTATATGAATATATTCACAATAGATGTTCCTTTATGTAAGGATTTTTGTCGAATCTTAAAGAAAATGAACAAGAAAGTCACCTTTTTGGAGGATCCACTCAATCAAAGTCATCTATTCGAGGATTCAACGGACTTAATGAAATCATTATTTATTTTACCTTTACACATATCAAAAGATTCTTGGCAGCAAACTTCTTTGTTCGCCTTAGCTGAATCTCACGAAATCCCTATCTTATTCATTTACAAACGTGCTTTAGGAATGGAGCCCCCTCTGGATTTACCAGAAAAGACCTTATATGAAACCATGGCGGTCCCTGCCGATTCAGTAGAAGTCAGGATTAAATTAAAGTCACTACGAAACATCAGCATGCAACTGTTTTCGGCAAAAATGAAGGGGCAAGAGCTTGAAAAGATACACCAAAAATCAGCAAGGAGCCTGCGAATCGCTAAGGGCATTCAACTTTCTGGTCTACCTTTGTCGATCAATAATGAAGATATAGAGGTCAAAGGTCTTTCCCAGCCTTCGAGTGAACTTTCAGGGGATTTATTTTACTGGACCGAGGTTGATGACAGAATCTACGGCTTCATAATGATCGATGTATTCGGAAAGGGCATCCATACAGCACTTATAAACATGTCCATACGCACATTGATGCCCGACCTTATCAAACGTGTAAAAGACCCCATTTTCATAACAGAGGAACTGGACAAACATATACGGAATCTATTTCAAGGAGTTAAGCAGGAAAATAAAAACCATGTTCGTATTACAGCCTTCATCGCATACGTGAATACAAAGGATCGACTCATCGAATATGTGAACTACGGACTTCCTTCAGCCTTTTTGTATTCTCCATGCACCAATCAAATTCTCAATTTGAACGAAGGGGCCACACCAAGCGGACCGATTCCCGAATTGCCCATGAAAAAGATAGTATTTCATTATGAACCAGGAAGCCGTTTCATCATATATACAGATGGACTCTCTAAAACGCCCATCCCTTCCGCCATTGACCGATCTGACAATATCGAAAGGGAATTCATCAAAAATGTCCATCTCGATACACATGACCTTCTTCAGGAGCTATTGGTCTCAAGGATGAGGCATTCAGTAATTAACGATGACATCTGCATTATTGCCGGGACACTTTTTTAACCACGATAAAAAAGGCCGTTTCAAAAAAGAAACGGCCCTTTCTACGCTTTTTTATTTTTGTAAGGCTTGAACGACTTCCTCCAGCTTCATGCCCCTAGAAGCTTTGACAAGAATGATGTCATTTTCCTGTGTAGACGACTTAAGTTCCTCTATAAGCTCCTGCTTATCTTGAAAAGGACGAACTTTCTCCGATGAAAAAGCCTTGCTCGCTCCCTTGGCAATAAACTCGGCTAAAGGACCATACGTGAAGATCATATCAATCCGCTCACTGGAAATCAATTCACCAATTTTTAAATGAAAGTCTTTTTCCTGTGGCCCTAACTCCAACATGTCTCCCAATACAAGTATCTTTTTCTCGAATCCAGATAATCCCTCAACTAACTCCACTGCTGCCTTAACTGAAGTTGGGCTGGCATTATACGCATCATTTATGATTTTCTGCCCTTTTGCGCCCTCGACCAATTCCATCCTCATATTAGTTAACTGAATGGTTGATAAACCTTTACGGATCGCTGAATCATCCACATTGAATTCTTTGGCAACCAAGATGGCAGCCAATGCATTGAGAACATTATGATTGCCTAAAACGGGTATCTCATAATTAATTTCCTTTTCATCACTTGCGATTGTAAACTTAGTACTGTCTGCTCCTTGGCTAATTGTCTGTGGATATAAATCATTTTGTTCCGTACGTCCAAAAGATATTACGTTTAAATCAGGAAAATCCTTTTTGATCCGATTGCGAAGCAATGGTTCATCACCATGATAAATCAGCGTTCCATCTTTCGCCAAACCTTCGACAATTTCCAACTTTGCATTCGCGATTTCCTCGCGTGATCCTAAATCCAATAAGTGTGATTCACCGATATTGGTAATGATCGCTACATCAGGCTTTGCCATTTTGGATAAGAACTCAATCTCACCGCGGCTGCTCATTCCCATTTCCAAAACAGCCGCTTCAGTATCCTCTTCCATAGAAAGCACCGTTAGTGGCAAACCTAAATGATTATTGAAGTTCCCATTGGTTTTATGAACTTTATAGGTAGTAGCCAGCAGCGCAGCTGTCATATCTTTCGTAGTCGTCTTACCGTTGCTGCCTGTTATCCCAATGACTTTTATATTCAACTGCCGACGGTAAGAACGCGCCAATTGCTGAAGTGCCTTTTCGGTATTTTCGACAATGATTATCGGTAAATCATTAGGAGGATTCGGAACATCCCTTTGCCAAAAAGAAGCCGCCGCTCCTTGCGCTAAAGCTTGCTTGACATACTGATGGCCGTCAACCTGCCCACCCTTAAGCGGAATGAACAAACACCCTTCCTTAACCGTTCTTGAATCGATGGTAACCCCATTAATCACTTTGGACTGGAATGGACTGATATCATTCAATCCCTCTGCCATTTCATGTACTTGTTTTAACGTTCTCTTTATCATTTTGTTCCTCCTACGTTCATCGAACCGTTAATCGCTCTCTTCTTCCATTAACCAAACGAAGCAGAAACCAGTTTAAATCGACCGGTTCCTGCTGATTAGAATCCATCAAATCAAAGTTTGATGGATTGTGAAGTTTACTGATACATTACCTGCATGATCAAACTGTATATTTGATTTGTTGTTTTTCCTGATGACGTTCCAAGGCAAGTTTCACGAGTTTTTCAATTAACGCTGGATAGTCGACACCTGTGTGCTTCCACAATAACGGAAACATGCTGAAAGGAGTAAACCCAGGCATTGTATTCACTTCATTAATATAGATTTGCCCTTCATTCGTTAAGAAGAAATCAGCGCGAACCAATCCAGAGCAATCCAATGACTTAAAGGCAGTAATGGCCATTTCGGATAAAGCTGCATACTCGCTTTCCGTTATCTCCGCCGGGATGACCATCGCTGAATTACCGTCTACATATTTTGCTGAATAATCATAGAAGGCAAAATCTTTCTTAGGGATGATTTCACCTGCCACGGAACATGACGGTTCATCATTACCAAGAATACCAAACTCTAGTTCACGAGCAACTACCCCTTCTTCAATGATGATCTTCCGATCGAATTGAAAAGCTTCCGCTACCGCTTTTTCCAATTCATCAGCATCATTACATTTGCTGATACCCACACTCGAGCCTAAATTGGCAGGTTTGACAAAACAAGGATACCCCAATTCATCCGCTACCTTTTTAATGGCACTTTCAGTATTCTTCTCCCATTCAGAACGAATGAACCAAGTGTATTTAACTTGAGGAAGTCCCGCCTGGGCAAAAATGTTTTTCATGATGACCTTATCCATTCCTGCTGATGAAGCTAAAACGCCATTGCCTACATAAGGAAGGTTCAATAGTTCCAGCATCCCTTGTACGGTCCCATCTTCTCCATTTGGTCCGTGAAGCAATGGGAAAATTACGTCATACCCTGTTGATTCACTATTTTCATCAGTTGAATGTGCCTGCAAGGCAAGAGGCGAGCTAGATTTTTCCGGTGAAAATGTCAAAGCTTCCACATTCTCAGCGGGTCCTGTTAACTTCGGTCCATTAATCCATGAACCCTCTTTTGTTATGTAAATCGGATATATATCAAACTTTGCTAAATCGAGAGCTTTAATGACCGCTAAAGCCGTCTGCATAGAAACCTCATGCTCCGCAGATTTTCCACCATAAAGCAAACCAAGTTTAGTTTTCATGAGTTATTACCCTCCAATATTCTTTTAACCATGTCCATTGTATCACTTTACACTAAAACGGATAAAGCAAACTCCACATTTCTTTTTTATTACAACTTACACCCGCCTACCCTACAGCCTGTTTATGCGGGGTAAAGCGATACTTCCATCACTGGTGCTTTTCCAATGATTACTATCAACGGAGCACAGCCTGTGCGTCGCCCTCTCTTATCTTTTATGCATGAGATGGTAAGTCTTACACCTAAAAAATAAAAGGATTTCAAATAATCCAATCCACGAACCTTAGAAGTTGGGATAATTAGGAGGATGATGTATTTTTAATAACGCTTTCCCATACCTTTTCTTTTCGATTGAAGGTAATAAAGGCATCTGGCTCCTTAATATCTCTATCCGAAAAGTCATCATGCATTTCATCCATGTTTAAATAATCCCCTACGACCCATGCCGGTATCTCAATTTTCGTTCTTGTATACTTAACATGACGAAAGGAAAAAACGAGCCCCTCTGCAAGAATATGAGCCAAGGAAGAAATGATTTCTGGCGGAATCGCCGTCAGCTCTTTTTTCTTTCTGATTCCAAGCCACGTCCTCTCTACTTTTAAAGGCTCCAGCTTTAGCGGAATCAGGCTACCTAACATCATATAATATGTCGAAAGAGAACGAAAATAAATTTTATTGAACCAGCCATCATCCTGGGCAAGGTACACAAATTGATTATTCAATTTACGGAAAAATGGGGGATCCAGATGGGTTTTTGTGTGCCCTAAATATAAAAGTTCCGCTATTTCCCTTCCATCCAATTCATCCAGACCTTCCGCTTCTTCAAAATCGATCCAACAGAAATCTCCATATGCACGGACATTTTCTTTAACGAGCTTTGCAATATCTTCAGATGAAGCGCTCTCTAGCAGGACATTCAAATTGTATTCCCCACCATCAAATTGATGTTTCAATAATAAGATGGAATCCAAGGTATATGGCAGCGAATAGACGAATTCACGAAAATTGAGTCCATTAAAAAGGACAAACCGTTCGGAAGCCTGCATATGCATATATAAGATATCATTACTATCATTCTTCATAACCTAATCCCCTCCGAGCTCACTATCAATAATTTTATTTTATCAAACTTTTGGGTTTTCACGTAAGTTATATAACCCTCCATATTAACCTAAGGTTAAGGAACACACCCGACAACCATAAATATCCATATAATAGTAAAAAATAAAATTTTGGAGGAATTGATCATGGATAAAATTGAAAAAGGTTTTATCATTAATTCTTTTCATGAGGCCGCTTCCCTTTATGCTGATGTAACTAAAAAATTAGGTCTTTGGAAATCAGAGAAATATGCATTCAAAAAATATTTATTAAAGGATGATGCAATCCTTGATATCGGATGCGGTACAGGAAAAACCACCTTCGCACTATATAAAACAGGTTTTCAAAACATAACGGGAATCGATCTAACCCCTGCCATTCTTAATGAAGCCGAAAAAATAGCGCATGAATATAACCTGGACATCCCCTTTATCCTTGGAGATGCCACGAACCTCCCTTTCAAGGACGCTTCATTCGATAAAGCAATCTTCACTTTTAATGGCTTAATGCAAATTCCCCAGCGACAACACCGCACATCGGCTTTAAAAGAAATCAACCGTATTTTAAAACCTGAAGGAATCTTCATTTTCACAACACATGACCGTGATAAAAACGAAAATTACTTGAACTTTTGGGAGCAGGAGGAAATTATTTGGTGTGGAGGTAAGCAAGATGAGAGGCTTTATGAGTTTGGGGATATTCTCACATCCGGACCACTTCAAAAAGAAACTTACCTCCATATCCCAACACAACTTGAAGTAAATGATTGCCTAGAGGAAGCAGGGCTTACGGTCATCGAGAGCTTTTACCGCAGTGAATTATTTGATGAAAACGAAGATGTCAACGATTTCTCTTCCGATTGCCGCTTCTGGATCGTTCAAAAATCAGGAAGAGCATTTTAATACAAAAAATCCAGAGTGATATTTCACTCTGGATTTTTTGTATTAAGAAACTTGTTCTAGTTCTTTTTTGGAAGGAGGGTTGAATTGACCTTCCCATTTAGAGATGACGATTGCTGCAAGTGAATTACCTATAACGTTTACTACTGTACGTCCCATATCAAGAATACGGTCGATACCGGCAATAAATGCTAGACCTTCAATAGGAATACCGACAGTTCCCAATGTCGCTAAAAGAACTACGAAAGATACACCCGGTACACCCGCAATCCCCTTGGACGTGATCATTAACACTAGCATTAGCGTAATTTGCTCATACATGCTTAAATCGATTCCGTACATTTGAGCGATGAAGATTGCTGCTAACGCTTGGTATAATGTAGAACCATCAAGGTTAAAAGAATATCCAGTCGGAATAACGAATGTAGCAATATGTTTCGGACATCCCGCTTTCTCCATTTTTTCCATGATTTTCGGAAGAACCGCTTCTGAACTTGCAGTAGAGAAAGCAAGGATCAATTCTTCTTTTAGAAGTTTAATCAACGTAAAGATATTGAATCCGACAAATTTCGCAATAATACCAAGAATGACTACTACAAAGAAAATCATTGTTCCGTAAACAGAAAGCGCTAACTTTCCTAGCGGAATTAAAGATTCCAAACCGAACTTGGAGATCGTCACACCGATTAGTGCAAATACACCGATAGGAGCGAATTTCATGACCATGTTAGTTAGGTAGAACATTCCTTCAGCTACACCTTGGAAGAAACGGAATACTGGTTTACCCTTTTCACCGATGGCCGCAATACTAAGTCCAAACAACACGGAGAAGAAAATGATCGCTAGCATATCGCCTTCTACCATGGCTTTAACTGGATTGGATGGCACAATGTGAACGATTGTATCTACAAAAGATTCATGCTGCTTAGTTTCAGCTGTATCAACATAGGTAGAAATATCAGTTTGTTCTAACTTATCCATGTTTACACCAACACCAGGCTGGATGATATTCGCTGAAATTAAACCAACAGCAATCGCTATCATAGTTACCACTACAAAGTATGATATTGATTTAGCTCCAAGTTTACCTACTGATTTTAAATCGCCTACACCTGCAACTGCAACGATAAGGCTTGAAACAATGATCGGCACTACAATCATTTTAATCATTCGTAGGAAAATGTCTCCGAATGGCTGTAAAAAGTTTTGGGCCGTCTCACTACCATAAAAAATGGCACCAACGATAATCCCTAAAATTAAACCAATGAAAATTTGGCTAGCTAAACTTAATTTGAATTTCTTCATTTACTTTCCTCACCTTCCATAAAGTCTTTGATGCAAAAACATTTTTGTCTCGGTAAGGGAAACAGTATACTAATAAAAGAAAGTAATTTTTCTTTTTTTGAAAAACTCTGTCTTTACGCCGAAAAAAAAGACACTTCATGTGTCGATTTCTTATTGGCGTGAATATTCACACATGTTCCCTTAAAGACGCTGACGAGGTTAGCTGTCGGGTTAGGAATTGGAAACACAAAGCCCTTTCATTTCTGAATTCACCCCTAGCGGATAAAATCCACAAAAATGGGTCCCCCGTTCTTGGAATAAGATTAAGCGAGTTAACTTATAATAAAATATTATACTAAAAATGATAATCTGTAAATATTTATTCGCATCCGTTCTAGAAAAAATCTTTAAATATGTCTGAATATTCTGTATTAACAGCTATTGTATCTATAATTACTCTTCCCGATTTTTATTCACATTAAGTTATATTGATATAATTAATAAATAATTTGACATCACCTCTCTTGTTAAAGGAACGGTTATTTTTCCAAAATGCCAAGTAACAGATATCTTACTTTTTCCCTAGAGGTGAATTTTTTATAAGTTTTAACTTTCACTTTTTCAAATTGAATCGGAGTAATAAAATAAGAATGGCTCTTCACTGCCACATTCGGCTTCAGTAGGATGACGTCACCTACCGAAGGTCCTTTTATGATTTCTTGCTTTCCTTCTGCTTTAAGACCTTTTGTAATGTAATGTTTATCCATATATCCTTTTTTAGTCAATTTGTAAATATAAGGCTGTTTTTGGTAATGTACCGCCTCTATAGGAACGGAGGGTACACCGGCTTTCTCATTGGTTATAACAGTAAGATTCACTTTGGATCCCACCAACAAAGGTTCCGTTTCTTCGCCTTCCGGTTCGATTAAAGCCTGAAATGGAAATCTGTTATCTTTTTTTAACGACGGCTCTTCAGCTGGATAGGAATGGATACGGCCTATCGTTCCTTTCAATGCCTTTTTTGAATCAGAGGAACTTGCTTTTATAGTCATGCCCACTTCAGCCTTTTTCATTTCCTTTTCGGAGAAATACCCTTCAATTGCCATATTTGTTGAAACAATGGATATAATGGGGTTATTCAGGTTTTTATTGATATTTTTAACTACACCATCAGCCTCGCTCGTCGTTACGATCGCACTGGACTGCTCCTCAATTGAACTTAATTTAGCGTCAAGCATTTTCACTTTTTCATTTAAACTGTTTTTTTCCAGTTCTTGCTTGTACATTTCTTGCTCAATGTTACTTTTAATAAGTTCCGTCGAGCTTGTTGTTATATCAATATTCAAGTTTTTTTCCACCGATTCATCAATGGCGGCTTTTCCAGAATCACTGGTCAGGGTCCCTTGATAAGACCTCAACTTGCCTATGTATTCTTCAATTCCTGCAATTTCCCCCTCAGCTGCCGTTTTCTCCGCTTCTAAATCCGCTTTAAGCGCATCAAGTTCGGTCGTCGTATACTCAAACAACGAGGATCCAGCCGTAATCGCATCGCCTTCTTTTACAAGGAATTTCTTAAAATCATTTTTCTTGGTATCGAAATAGATATCATACTCTTCTACAGGTTTAATTACCCCATTTGTTTGAATAGTATCCGCAATTGTATCTTTTTTTACCTTTGTCCAGTGTTCAACGAAAACAGTTCGTTCCACTTTGCTTTCTTTTTTTTCAATAAGGTATATGTTAACGGTTATTAACACTATCGACGCAATCGAGACTGCTGCTATTTTCCATTTCCCGCTCATCCTTTTCACCCGCCTTATACAAATACGCCTACTTGGATGTATGCTAAAAAGGCTTTAACAAACCATGTGGCCAGATAGAATAGAACAATCATTAAAAGGACCAAATAATTATTTCGTTCTGAAAATTCCTTTAAATAATAATATTGCAGAGCAATAATAAGAAATTGAAAAATGGTGATTTCGCTGAATAAGTGAATGAAATAATCACTTCTGAGAACATACTGACTGATGATCCCCAATGAAAAAGGATTGGCATCGCTGCCTATGTCCATTAAAACGAATAGAGGAATCAGTAATGTTTTTTCCACTAATTGCAAACCAAAAAGAATCATTTGAACGATAACTAATTTTATATATGGGATATCAGTAACGATCCAAAAGAATAGAGCTGCTAAAAATATGTATATGGAAGGGTCAATTATGCCTGTTATTATATTGCCGCTCAAAATCAGCAACTTTGCTGCTTCGAATTCATTGACACTCATCTTCGTGATTTCTTTGGAGAATGATTCTGAACCAATGCCAAAATATCCCCCAATGGCGAATACTATAACACTAAGAAAATATAAAAATAGTAATTTCAATCCAAGCTTTGTGACTGCCTCTGCATTTTGCAGCTGGTAACGACTCCGATAAGGCTCTAAAATGCCTTTTAACAATCTGACCTGGTACACCATATGTGGTCCTCCTGCAAAAAATGATATATCATCATATATTTTATCTTATTTTGGAAACAATTGCAGAAATAAGGAATGAATAAACAAAAAAAACACATAATCCTTCCCCTTCAAATTTAATCCCCAAACTAATTTGGAGTTAATACTGACAAGTGATGGGCAAGGACTTTAATGCGCGCAGGCGTTTGTCTATAGTTTTCTCCATCCATATCCACATCAAGCGGCATCTTGGTTTCAATGGTCAGGGTACCGGCATGTAAATAAGTCACCCCAGAGTCAGGGCTCAGATCTTTAGTCCATGAACGTTTCATCGCTATTATTTCTAAAAATGCACCAAGGCTTGCATTCTCCAAGATGGCAACGCCAAAGAGCCCATCGTCTGGACTAACCATGGGAAAGGGCAATAAATTTGTGCCGATAAAACAACCATTCAAGACCAAAATCATAACTGCTTCCCCTTCAATGGAATCCCCATCATATTCCAGTTTATAGGAAAAGGGAGCATTCTCACCAATCGTCCTTACAGCACTTAATAAATATCCTATCTTTCCGAACCTGTTTTTTTCCTGCTCATCAATATTGCTTGATGCATCTGAAATAAGTCCTACTCCCCAAAAATTAGAAAAATAATCGTTATTGGCTTGCCCAATATCAATTGAACGAACCCTGCCATTTACTAATGCTTCTGCAGCTTGACGAACATTTTGAGGAATCTTTAATGTTCTGGAGAAGTCATTGCAAGTCCCTCCAGGTAAAATCCCAAACAACGGCCGCCTCCGAAGTGGTGAAAGGCCATTTACACACTCATGTACCGTTCCATCTCCACCTAATACGAAAACTACATCCATGTCTTCACCAAATTCCAAACAAAAACGGCATGCATCGCCTTTTTCCTTTGTTTGTAGTATGAGGAACTCATCAATATGTGGAGCTATTACTGGAAGACAACCCTCAAGATTCCTTTTGAGTTTATCATTCCCGGCATTTTCATTATAAATCAGCATTCCCTTTTTCCATCGCATGATTCTTGCCCCCATATTATTGAAAGGATTGTCTTCTTCCCATCACTTATACTTTTTCCTAAACCCCAGCTTTTGAAACTCATTAAGATTCAAATGAAAAAAAGAGGCTATTCGCCCCTTTCGGTAAAGCCTTCATATATTCGTCAAATAATCCTTCATCATTAAGATAAGCTTTGAACACAAGGGACTTCTTTTTTCATTTTTTTCTAAAAATAACAAAAGGCTTTCCAAGATGATGGGGCTTGGCCTAACTTTTGAAAACTCTTCCTGGATCGCCTTTAAAGCTTCCGTATTTTTACGTGTTTCCATTCCCTCTTCTTTACGTGTTTCCACTTCCAGCATCCTGACGATAATCGAATGGATTTCTTCTTTTGGGCTCATATCCCGCATCGAGCATCCAGGTAGGGGAAATTGTTTCAATAATGGATCTCCCATGTTCTGCAGGCTTGCGATAATGGAATCCATCCGGTTCAATATGAAGCTAGGTAATAATTCCACATCGAAAGCATTTTGTTTCCTGATCAATATTCCGATATATCCTTTGAAAAGGGAATCTAAAATTATGGTGCAATCCGGCAGAAGATCAGCCGAAAGTCCCGGGTACAACTCAATGATTTTACGCTTGAACCAACTCAAGCTCTCTTCATGGATATAATGTAAAAATCTATCTAGTTCTTTGCTGATATGAATCATTTGTTCCTGCATCATCATTTGAATCAAGTTGGTATTTCCCGTCATATGCTCAATGTGAACAGTGATCTGCCTCATGAATTTGTCTTTACTGGACAATGAAGCATCCAGTTCAAGATCAAGTAATGAGTCCGTCAACGCTTCATAATAAAATTTAAAAATGGAGACTAGTAATTCTTCCTTCGATTTAAAATGATTATAAAAAGACCCTTTTGCTATCCCACATTTTTCAGCAATTTCCTGAACGGAAGTCGCATGATAGCCTTTCTCCGCGAAAAGCTCTACAGACTTATCTATGATCATCTTATTTTTTTCTTTCATCAAATTCATCCTATCTCTTAAAATTGTCCATTGGTGACCAATGGGTCACATCTTCCAAATTGTATCCCAAAACCCTTGAAATCACAACGTTAATCCTAACGAATATTATCTGTTGCAATCATAATCCATATACTATATATTTGAGTCTATGACCGACTAGTCACAATTTTATGTATGGAGGGTACAAGCTTGAATTCAATAATTAAATTTTCATTAAAGAATAAATTGGCAATCTGGTTGCTTACGATCATCATCGTTGCAGCTGGTTTATACTCCGGTTTAAACATGAAACAAGAAACAATTCCAAGCATCTCGACTCCTTTAATAAGCATCTCCACTGTATATCCTGGAGCTGCACCCGAAGAAGTAGCAGATAAACTAACAGACCAGATTGAGCAGAAAGTAACAAATTTGCCAGGAGTCGAATTAGTCAGTTCTTCGTCCATGGCTAATGCCTCTTCCATCCAATTACAATATGATTATGATACGGATATGGACGATGCAGTAAAAGAAGTGAAAGAAGCTCTAGAGAAATTAGAACTGCCTGAGGGAGTGGATGACCCAAGCGTATCTAAATTAGAGTTAAACGCTTTTCCTGTCGTCGCACTCAGTGTAACAGATAAGGGTTCGGATTTACCAGCTCTTACAAAAAATGTGGAAGATGTGTTAGTACCTAAACTTGAAGGAATTGACGGCGTGACATCCGTATCAATTTCCGGACAACAGGTAAATGAAGGCAGCCTTGTATTCGACCAGGAAAAGATGGCTCAATACGGGCTCGATGAAGAAACCGTAAAGAAGGTTATCCAGGCCGCAAACGTCAACATGCCGCTTGGCATATATAACTTTGATGATAAAGAAAAAACGATCGTTGTGGATGGAAACATTTCCACATTAAAAGACCTGAAAAATATAAAGATACCTTTAACCGGCGGCTCTCAAACAGGAACGCCAGCACAAACCGGACCGGAAACCAATCAATCATCTCCTGAAATGGCAACAGGTCCTGCCCAACTGCAAAATGTCAAATTATCAGACATTGCCGATGTTAAAATCACCGGTAAGGCTGAATCGATTTCAAGAACAAACGGTAGCGAATCAATTGGGATTCAGGTTACAAGATCTCCCGATGCCGATACAGTTGCAATCGTAGACGAAGTAAACGAAGAAGTATCGAATTTCAAAGAAGAATTTAAAGGCTTAAGTGTACACACTACGCTTGATCAAGCCCAACCGATTAAAGATTCTGTGGAAACCATGATCAGCAAGGCACTCTTCGGCTGTCTGTTTGCCGTCATTGTTATCATGCTGTTCCTTAGGAACTTTAAAACGACTCTCATTTCCGTCATTTCGATTCCATTATCCCTGTTAGCAGCCCTTTTGGTGCTCAAACAAATGGATATTTCATTAAATGTCATGACACTGGGGGCCATGACAGTTGCGATTGGCCGAGTCGTCGATGACTCCATTGTCGTCATTGAAAATATATATAGGAGAATGGCTTTAAAAGGCGAACAATTAAAAGGCGGCGAATTAATACGATCTGCCACTAAGGAAATGTTCATCCCTATCCTTTCATCGACAATCGTTACTGTAGCCGTATACTTGCCTTTAGCAAGCGTTACAGGACCTGTCGGGGAACTCTTCATGCCATTCGCCTTAACAATGGTGTTTGCATTAGTCGCTTCCTTAATAATCGCCATCACACTTGTTCCGGCAATGGCAGACTCTTTATTTAAAAAGGGACTATCTAAAAAAGAATTAAAATCACATGAAGAAAAACCAAGCAAACTATCTGCATTCTACCGAAAAGCACTGGATTGGTCGTTAAACCATAAGTTAATCACTTTCGGTACAGCCATTGTATTATTGGTAGGCAGCTTATTCCTAATCCCAAGCATCGGTGTCAGCTTCATGCCTGCAGATGAAGAAAAAACGATTATCGTCACTTACACTCCCGCACCTGGAGAGTTAAAAGAGGATATTGAAAAGCAAACAGAAAAAGTAGAAAAATACTTCATGGATAAAGATGATGTGAAGACCGTTCAATACACACTTGGTGAAAGCATGATGGGCGGCATGATGGGCGGCTCAAGTAACTCGGCTCTCTTCTATGTACTCTATGATGAAGACACCGAAAATTTCGGGGACAAAAAAGAAACGGTCATAAAAGATTTAACTGAACTTGATTCACCTGGAACATGGAAACAACAAGAATTCACTTCAACATCAAGCAACGAAACCACTCTATTTGTTTACGGAAATACACAAAAAGACATTGAACCGGTAATTGACGATATTCAAAATATCATGAAGAAAAATAAAGATTTAAAAGATGTTGATACAAGTCTTTCCGATGCTTATGAGCAATATACACTAGTTGCAGACCAGGAAAAGCTAAGCGATCTTGGACTGACAGCTGCACAAATTGGTATGTCCATTGCCAATACGAATAAAGATGATGCTATAACTACGATTAAGAAAGATGGAGAAGAAGTCAAAGTATATGTCGAGACAGAAGAAACGGCATTCGAAGACAAAAAAGATCTTGAGAATACGAAAATTTCTTCTCCTATGGGAATGGAAATCCCATTGAAAGAGCTTGTGAAAATCGAAGAAGGCAAAGCTTCCGATACAATCAGCCGCCGTGATGGAAAAATTTATGCCGACGTGTCTGCAACAATCAAATCGGATGATGTAGCAGCAGTAACAGCTGAGGTACAAAAGGAAGTTGATAAATTAGACCTTCCCGCAAGCATCTCTATAGACTATGGCGGAGTAACGGAAGATATCCAAGAATCATTCACTCAACTTGGTATCGCTATGTTAGCGGCCGTTGCTATCGTATACTTTGTACTAGTCGTTACTTTCCATGGTGGTTTAGCACCAATAGCCATTCTCTTCTCCTTACCATTTACGGTAATCGGGGCATTGGCAGGGCTATTTGTTGCAGGTGAGACCATCAGCGTTTCGGCAATGATGGGTGTCCTAATGCTTATTGGCATCGTGGTAACCAACGCCATTGTATTAGTAGACCGCGTTATCAAAAATGAAGAATCCGGGCTATCTACCAGGGAAGCTTTACTCGAGGCAGGCTCCACCCGTCTACGTCCAATCCTGATGACTGCCCTGGCCACAATCGGCGCTTTAATACCTTTGGCAATCGGTGCGGAAGGCAGTGGATTAATATCACAAGGTTTGGGAATTACCGTTATCGGCGGACTGGTGAGTTCTACATTGCTAACACTTGTAATAGTACCGGTAGTATATGAAGTAATAATGAAAATAGGTAAAAAGAAGAAAAAAACAGTTAAGTAAAGAAGAAAAAGAAAGAGGGGATTCCTTATATTAGGAATCCCCTCTTTCTTGATTCAAACAATTGATCAATATGCCCTTAATATTAGCCCTTATACTTCAGGACCTCTTTTGACGGAACTTTATTCCTTCCTTTAACCTGCCCCGTCTCATAAGACAAAACGTCCTATTCGTCATTTCAAAGGAAATTTGTTTGTTTTTAAAACCTTATTTAAACAAAAAAAGGAAAAGACTCGCTTTCCCTTTTAATTTCTATAGATTAGTGTTTCGTGAAAGTTTGGTCTATCGCATTTGCCAGATCCAGCGATTTTTCTTTTAGATAACGCTTCGTTACGTTTAAATCTTTATGACCGGCAAGCTTGGATATCGTTTGTATATCTATTCCATTATCCACTAACCTTTGGCAAAAGGTATGTCGCAGTTTATGTGGATGCACATTATATTTTTTTAATATATATTGAACTGATCTCGGAGTGATCCTTTGATTATAGCTTGAGATGAATAACGGATCTGCTTTATCTTTTAAAGAATAAAGATAATTTTTTACATGTTGTATAGCCGATAGTGTAAGGGGAACGGATCTATCGATTTCACCTTTTGCGTTCCTGACAAGTATATAATTTCGCTCTGTTTCCATAATGACGTCACGACCATTTAAGTCACATAATTCAGAGACACGGATTCCAGTATGTAACAAAAGATAGACGATGGCAATGTTCCTCAGATTTCCTTCTGCTTCTATATCCCTTAACAGGATTTGCTGCTCATTTATGCTTAAAGTTTCAGGTACCTCAAGCTTGTGCTCCTTAACCTTACGTTCCACAGAAAGCATTACTTGCGGTTTGCCTAAAAATTTAAAGAAAACATTTAGGGCGATATAGTGTTTCTCGATTGTTCCCGGGCTTTTCTTGCAATTTTCCAAATAATCAAGATAACCCTGAACATCCTCAGAATGAATTTCCGTCAATTTCTTTTGTGTCTGGTCACAAAACTGTGAAAGGACACCAGTATACGTTTTGATCGTATTATCTGATTTGCCTTGGTCTCTCAACCATTCAGCAAACGAAAAAATCATTTCATCTTTAGCAGAGGTATCCATCGGCTATTCCCCCATTGACAGTTTCAGAACTACGTTAAGTTTAACATATATCCCTACAGAAACGAAGAATTCTGTCCCTTTGTCTTAAACAGATATGGATAATACAGGTAACTGTAGAAATTCAGATGCATTTATAGTATGTCCTACCATTTATGCTGCCTATAACTTTCTATTTGGTCCTTTTGAGTCCCAACTTTTTTTAACAGGTTTAAATAAAAAGATACTGAAGGAATAACACCTGCAAAAAAAGACCAGCCGGATGGCTGATCTTTTTAAATGGCTTGGCGGCGTCCTACTCTCACAGGGGGAAACCCCCAACTACCATCGGCGCTGAAGAGCTTAACTGCCGTGTTCGGAATGGGAACGGGTGTGACCTCTTCGCTATCGCCACCAAACATGAAAGGAACGTTGTTCCTTCAAAACTAGATAATAAGAAGGTATTTCATTTTTTTAAAGCGTTGGTTAAGTCCTCGATCTATTAGTATCAGTCAGCTCCACATGTCGCCACGCTTCCACCTCTGACCTATCAACCTGATCATCTTTCAGGGATCTTACTAGCTTGCGCCATGGGAAATCTCATCTTGAGGGGGGCTTCATGCTTAGATGCTTTCAGCACTTATCCCGTCCGCACGTAGCTACCCAGCTATGCCTTTGGCAAGACAACTGGTACACCAGCGGTGCGTCCATCCCGGTCCTCTCGTACTAAGGACAGCTCCTCTCAAATTTCCTGCGCCCGCGACGGATAGGGACCGAACTGTCTCACGACGTTCTGAACCCAGCTCGCGTACCGCTTTAATGGGCGAACAGCCCAACCCTTGGGACCGACTACAGCCCCAGGATGCGATGAGCCGACATCGAGGTGCCAAACCTCCCCGTCGATGTGGACTCTTGGGGGAGATAAGCCTGTTATCCCCGGGGTAGCTTTTATCCGTTGAGCGATGGCCCTTCCATGCGGAACCACCGGATCACTAAGCCCGACTTTCGTCCCTGCTCGACTTGTAGGTCTCGCAGTCAAGCTCCCTTGTGCCTTTACACTCTACGAATGATTTCCAACCATTCTGAGGGAACCTTTGGGCGCCTCCGTTACTCTTTAGGAGGCGACCGCCCCAGTCAAACTGCCCACCTGACACTGTCTCCCACCCCGATAAGGGGCGCGGGTTAGAATTTCAATACAGCCAGGGTAGTATCCCACCAACGCCTCCACCGAAGCTAGCGCTCCGGCTTCTCAGGCTCCTACCTATCCTGTACAAGCTGTACCAAAATTCAATATCAGGCTGCAGTAAAGCTCCACGGGGTCTTTCCGTCCTGTCGCGGGTAACCTGCATCTTCACAGGTACTATAATTTCACCGAGTCTCTCGTTGAGACAGTGCCCAGATCGTTACACCTTTCGTGCGGGTCGGAACTTACCCGACAAGGAATTTCGCTACCTTAGGACCGTTATAGTTACGGCCGCCGTTTACTGGGGCTTCGGTTCAAAGCTTCGCTTGCGCTAACCTCTCCCCTTAACCTTCCAGCACCGGGCAGGTGTCAGCCCCTATACTTCGCCTTGCGGCTTCGCAGAGACCTGTGTTTTTGCTAAACAGTCGCCTGGGCCTATTCACTGCGGCTTTTCTGGGCTATTCACCCTAAAAAGCACCCCTTCTCCCGAAGTTACGGGGTCATTTTGCCGAGTTCCTTAACGAGAGTTCTCTCGCACACCTTAGGATTCTCTCCTCGCCTACCTGTGTCGGTTTGCGGTACGGGCACCTTACATCTCACTAGAGGCTTTTCTTGGCAGCGTGGAATCAGGAACTTCGGTACTATATTTCCCTCGCCATCACAGCTCCGCCTTAATGGAAACGGGATTTGCCTCGTTTCCGGCCTAACTGCTTGGACGCGCATATCCAACAGCGCGCTTACCCTATCCTTCTGCGTCCCCCCATCGTTCAAACGATGTATAGGTGGTACAGGAATATCAACCTGTTGTCCATCGCCTACGCCTTTCGGCCTCGGCTTAGGTCCCGACTAACCCTGAGCGGACGAGCCTTCCTCAGGAAACCTTAGGCATTCGGTGGAAGGGATTCTCACCCTTCTTTCGCTACTCATACCGGCATTCTCACTTCTAAGCGCTCCACCAGTCCTTCCGGTCTGACTTCAACGCCCTTAGAACGCTCTCCTACCATCGACACCATACGGTGTCAATCCACAGCTTCGGTGATACGTTTAGCCCCGGTACATTTTCGGCGCGGAGTCACTCGACCAGTGAGCTATTACGCACTCTTTAAATGGTGGCTGCTTCTGAGCCAACATCCTGGTTGTCTAAGCAACTCCACATCCTTTTCCACTTAACGTATACTTTGGGACCTTAGCTGGTGGTCTGGGCTGTTTCCCTTTCGACTACGGATCTTATCACTCGCAGTCTGACTCCCAAGAATAAGTATTTGGCATTCGGAGTTTGACTGAATTCGGTAACCCGTTGGGGGCCCCTAGTCCAATCAGTGCTCTACCTCCAATACTCTCATCTTGAGGCTAGCCCTAAAGCTATTTCGGAGAGAACCAGCTATCTCCAGGTTCGATTGGAATTTCTCCGCTACCCACACCTCATCCCCGCACTTTTCAACGTGCGTGGGTTCGGGCCTCCATTCAGTGTTACCTGAACTTCACCCTGGACATGGGTAGATCACCTGGTTTCGGGTCTACGACCTCATACTCATTCGCCCTATTCAGACTCGCTTTCGCTGCGGCTCCGTCTTATCAACTTAACCTCGCATGAAATCGTAACTCGCCGGTTCATTCTACAAAAGGCACGCCATTACCCATTAACGGGCTTTGACTACTTGTAGGCACACGGTTTCAGGATCTATTTCACTCCCCTTCCGGGGTGCTTTTCACCTTTCCCTCACGGTACTGGTTCACTATCGGTCACTAGGGAGTATTTAGCCTTGGGAGATGGTCCTCCCTGCTTCCGACGGGATTTCTCGTGTCCCGCCGTACTCAGGATCCACTCAGGAGGGAACGAAGTTTCAACTACAGGGTTTTTACCTTCTTTGACGGACCTTTCCAGATCACTTCATTTACCCCGTTCCTTTGTAACTCCATGTTGAGTGTCCTACAACCCCAAGAGGCAAGCCTCTTGGTTTGGGCTAATTCCGTTTCGCTCGCCGCTACTCAGGAAATCGCATTTGCTTTCTCTTCCTCCGGGTACTTAGATGTTTCAGTTCCCCGGGTCTGCCTTCAGTACCCTATGTATTCAGGTAAAGATACTGTTCCATTACGAACAGTGGGTTTCCCCATTCGGAAATCTCCGGATCAAAGCTTACTTACAGCTCCCCGAAGCATATCGGTGTTAGTCCCGTCCTTCATCGGCTCCTAGTGCCAAGGCATCCACCGTGCGCCCTTTCTAACTTAACCGTTAAAAAAGATCTTACAGATGCTTTGAAAAAAATTAATTGCCTTCTATCTATTATCTAGTTTTCAAGGAACAAAGCAGAAAGAATCCATCACATCGTGATGCTTGTCTTTCCTATTTGAATGAATTACTCATTCAAAACTGAACAAAACAAAAGCGCTCTCGTAATTATCCTTAGAAAGGAGGTGATCCAGCCGCACCTTCCGATACGGCTACCTTGTTACGACTTCACCCCAATCATCTGTCCCACCTTAGGCGGCTGGCTCCATAAAGGTTACCTCACCGACTTCGGGTGTTACAAACTCTCGTGGTGTGACGGGCGGTGTGTACAAGGCCCGGGAACGTATTCACCGCGGCATGCTGATCCGCGATTACTAGCGATTCCGGCTTCATGTAGGCGAGTTGCAGCCTACAATCCGAACTGAGAATGGCTTTATGGGATTCGCTTACCTTCGCAGGTTTGCAGCCCTTTGTACCATCCATTGTAGCACGTGTGTAGCCCAGGTCATAAGGGGCATGATGATTTGACGTCATCCCCACCTTCCTCCGGTTTGTCACCGGCAGTCACCTTAGAGTGCCCAACTGAATGCTGGCAACTAAGATCAAGGGTTGCGCTCGTTGCGGGACTTAACCCAACATCTCACGACACGAGCTGACGACAACCATGCACCACCTGTCACTCTGTCCCCCGAAGGGGAAAGCCCTATCTCTAGGGTTGTCAGAGGATGTCAAGACCTGGTAAGGTTCTTCGCGTTGCTTCGAATTAAACCACATGCTCCACCGCTTGTGCGGGCCCCCGTCAATTCCTTTGAGTTTCAGCCTTGCGGCCGTACTCCCCAGGCGGAGTGCTTAATGCGTTAGCTGCAGCACTAAAGGGCGGAAACCCTCTAACACTTAGCACTCATCGTTTACGGCGTGGACTACCAGGGTATCTAATCCTGTTTGCTCCCCACGCTTTCGCGCCTCAGTGTCAGTTACAGACCAGAAAGTCGCCTTCGCCACTGGTGTTCCTCCAAATCTCTACGCATTTCACCGCTACACTTGGAATTCCACTTTCCTCTTCTGCACTCAAGTTCCCCAGTTTCCAATGACCCTCCACGGTTGAGCCGTGGGCTTTCACATCAGACTTAAGGAACCACCTGCGCGCGCTTTACGCCCAATAATTCCGGACAACGCTTGCCACCTACGTATTACCGCGGCTGCTGGCACGTAGTTAGCCGTGGCTTTCTGGTTAGGTACCGTCAAGGTACCAGCAGTTACTCTGGTACTTGTTCTTCCCTAACAACAGAACTTTACGACCCGAAGGCCTTCTTCGTTCACGCGGCGTTGCTCCGTCAGACTTTCGTCCATTGCGGAAGATTCCCTACTGCTGCCTCCCGTAGGAGTCTGGGCCGTGTCTCAGTCCCAGTGTGGCCGATCACCCTCTCAGGTCGGCTACGCATCGTCGCCTTGGTGAGCCATTACCTCACCAACTAGCTAATGCGCCGCGGGCCCATCTATAAGTGACAGCGTAAACCGTCTTTCCATCTTCTCTCATGCGAGAAAAGAACGTATCCGGTATTAGCTCCGGTTTCCCGAAGTTATCCCAGTCTTATAGGCAGGTTGCCCACGTGTTACTCACCCGTCCGCCGCTAATCTCAGGGAGCAAGCTCCCGTCGATTCGCTCGACTTGCATGTATTAGGCACGCCGCCAGCGTTCGTCCTGAGCCAGGATCAAACTCTCCGAAGAAATGTTTGACTTGCTCATTTGCTTTTTTGATAGTGTGTGCTCACTTAAAATTTAACGTTGGCGCTTTGTTTTGTTCAGTTTTCAAAGAGCAATTTTCACAATCGTTCTTTCGAACGGCTGTTTATTCATCATAACATCTTATTGATTAGTTGTCAACTTCTGCGAAGTTTTTAACTTATTTTAAATCGCTGTGTTTTTCAGCGACCATTTCATCTTATCATTTTCATAGTAAGAAGTCAATAGTTATTATTTCTTTTCAGCAATCAGCCAAAAGCGATGAAGTTTTTCGTTTGTCTTAGTTGGTGCTTATTTATATTAATCCTTTCGCACCATAAAGTCAACACATTTCACAATAAATAATTCTTTTTCTCAAAATTAGATCAAGAATGGTTTCAAGGTCCGTTTTGCCAAAAGAAAATACACACTTGAAGGTATCCCGACAAAGCCTTAAAGGTTATTATCTTTCTCGCTGTTTTCATATTGTAAAGTTTGCTGTTTTCAAATAAAGGAATATTATGGGATATAATAAAATATAGTAGTAAGTAATCTTATTTAAGGAGTGATTAAATGGCATATGTTTATACTTTATTTGTTATTTCTGTAATAGGCTTTGTTTGCTATCAGCTGATTAAAAAGGAATCAACGCCTTCAAATAGATACACACCTTATAATGACATCACAATGGGAATCAAAGGTGACGATATACAACAAGATAATCCAATACAGGATACCAAGCATCACATTCAATATGAAGAGAAATCAAATAACGACAAGACTTTTAAAGCAGTCTTTTATTATGTGGTCAAGAAAGCAACACTGTATGTGAAAACTGCCATCTTTTTTCATGACCTTATGAACACAAAAAAGACCAGCCGGATGGCTGATCTTTTTTAATGGCTTGGCGGCGTCCTACTCTCACAGGGGGAAACCCCCAACTACCATCGGCGCTGAAGAGCTTAACTGCCGTGTTCGGAATGGGAACGGGTGTGACCTCTTCGCTATCGCCACCAAACATGAAAGGAACGTTGTTCCTTCAAAACTAGATAATAAGAAGGTATTTCATTTTTTTAAAGCGTTGGTTAAGTCCTCGATCTATTAGTATCAGTCAGCTCCACATGTCGCCACGCTTCCACCTCTGACCTATCAACCTGATCATCTTTCAGGGATCTTACTAGCTTGCGCCATGGGAAATCTCATCTTGAGGGGGGCTTCATGCTTAGATGCTTTCAGCACTTATCCCGTCCGCACGTAGCTACCCAGCTATGCCTTTGGCAAGACAACTGGTACACCAGCGGTGCGTCCATCCCGGTCCTCTCGTACTAAGGACAGCTCCTCTCAAATTTCCTGCGCCCGCGACGGATAGGGACCGAACTGTCTCACGACGTTCTGAACCCAGCTCGCGTACCGCTTTAATGGGCGAACAGCCCAACCCTTGGGACCGACTACAGCCCCAGGATGCGATGAGCCGACATCGAGGTGCCAAACCTCCCCGTCGATGTGGACTCTTGGGGGAGATAAGCCTGTTATCCCCGGGGTAGCTTTTATCCGTTGAGCGATGGCCCTTCCATGCGGAACCACCGGATCACTAAGCCCGACTTTCGTCCCTGCTCGACTTGTAGGTCTCGCAGTCAAGCTCCCTTGTGCCTTTACACTCTACGAATGATTTCCAACCATTCTGAGGGAACCTTTGGGCGCCTCCGTTACTCTTTAGGAGGCGACCGCCCCAGTCAAACTGCCCACCTGACACTGTCTCCCACCCCGATAAGGGGCGCGGGTTAGAATTTCAATACAGCCAGGGTAGTATCCCACCAACGCCTCCACCGAAGCTAGCGCTCCGGCTTCTCAGGCTCCTACCTATCCTGTACAAGCTGTACCAAAATTCAATATCAGGCTGCAGTAAAGCTCCACGGGGTCTTTCCGTCCTGTCGCGGGTAACCTGCATCTTCACAGGTACTATAATTTCACCGAGTCTCTCGTTGAGACAGTGCCCAGATCGTTACACCTTTCGTGCGGGTCGGAACTTACCCGACAAGGAATTTCGCTACCTTAGGACCGTTATAGTTACGGCCGCCGTTTACTGGGGCTTCGGTTCAAAGCTTCGCTTGCGCTAACCTCTCCCCTTAACCTTCCAGCACCGGGCAGGTGTCAGCCCCTATACTTCGCCTTGCGGCTTCGCAGAGACCTGTGTTTTTGCTAAACAGTCGCCTGGGCCTATTCACTGCGGCTTTTCTGGGCTATTCACCCTAAAAAGCACCCCTTCTCCCGAAGTTACGGGGTCATTTTGCCGAGTTCCTTAACGAGAGTTCTCTCGCACACCTTAGGATTCTCTCCTCGCCTACCTGTGTCGGTTTGCGGTACGGGCACCTTACATCTCACTAGAGGCTTTTCTTGGCAGCGTGGAATCAGGAACTTCGGTACTATATTTCCCTCGCCATCACAGCTCCGCCTTAATGGAAACGGGATTTGCCTCGTTTCCGGCCTAACTGCTTGGACGCGCATATCCAACAGCGCGCTTACCCTATCCTTCTGCGTCCCCCCATCGTTCAAACGATGTATAGGTGGTACAGGAATATCAACCTGTTGTCCATCGCCTACGCCTTTCGGCCTCGGCTTAGGTCCCGACTAACCCTGAGCGGACGAGCCTTCCTCAGGAAACCTTAGGCATTCGGTGGAAGGGATTCTCACCCTTCTTTCGCTACTCATACCGGCATTCTCACTTCTAAGCGCTCCACCAGTCCTTCCGGTCTGACTTCAACGCCCTTAGAACGCTCTCCTACCATCGACACCATACGGTGTCAATCCACAGCTTCGGTGATACGTTTAGCCCCGGTACATTTTCGGCGCGGAGTCACTCGACCAGTGAGCTATTACGCACTCTTTAAATGGTGGCTGCTTCTGAGCCAACATCCTGGTTGTCTAAGCAACTCCACATCCTTTTCCACTTAACGTATACTTTGGGACCTTAGCTGGTGGTCTGGGCTGTTTCCCTTTCGACTACGGATCTTATCACTCGCAGTCTGACTCCCAAGAATAAGTATTTGGCATTCGGAGTTTGACTGAATTCGGTAACCCGTTGGGGGCCCCTAGTCCAATCAGTGCTCTACCTCCAATACTCTCATCTTGAGGCTAGCCCTAAAGCTATTTCGGAGAGAACCAGCTATCTCCAGGTTCGATTGGAATTTCTCCGCTACCCACACCTCATCCCCGCACTTTTCAACGTGCGTGGGTTCGGGCCTCCATTCAGTGTTACCTGAACTTCACCCTGGACATGGGTAGATCACCTGGTTTCGGGTCTACGACCTCATACTCATTCGCCCTATTCAGACTCGCTTTCGCTGCGGCTCCGTCTTATCAACTTAACCTCGCATGAAATCGTAACTCGCCGGTTCATTCTACAAAAGGCACGCCATTACCCATTAACGGGCTTTGACTACTTGTAGGCACACGGTTTCAGGATCTATTTCACTCCCCTTCCGGGGTGCTTTTCACCTTTCCCTCACGGTACTGGTTCACTATCGGTCACTAGGGAGTATTTAGCCTTGGGAGATGGTCCTCCCTGCTTCCGACGGGATTTCTCGTGTCCCGCCGTACTCAGGATCCACTCAGGAGGGAACGAAGTTTCAACTACAGGGTTTTTACCTTCTTTGACGGACCTTTCCAGATCACTTCATTTACCCCGTTCCTTTGTAACTCCATGTTGAGTGTCCTACAACCCCAAGAGGCAAGCCTCTTGGTTTGGGCTAATTCCGTTTCGCTCGCCGCTACTCAGGAAATCGCATTTGCTTTCTCTTCCTCCGGGTACTTAGATGTTTCAGTTCCCCGGGTCTGCCTTCAGTACCCTATGTATTCAGGTAAAGATACTGTTCCATTACGAACAGTGGGTTTCCCCATTCGGAAATCTCCGGATCAAAGCTTACTTACAGCTCCCCGAAGCATATCGGTGTTAGTCCCGTCCTTCATCGGCTCCTAGTGCCAAGGCATCCACCGTGCGCCCTTTCTAACTTAACCGTTAAAAAAGATCTTACAGATGCTTTGAAAAAAATTAATTGCCTTCTATCTATTATCTAGTTTTCAAGGAACAAAGCAGAAAGAATCCATCACATCGTGATGCTTGTCTTTCCTATTTGAATGAATTACTCATTCAAAACTGAACAAAACAAAAGCGCTCTCGTAATTATCCTTAGAAAGGAGGTGATCCAGCCGCACCTTCCGATACGGCTACCTTGTTACGACTTCACCCCAATCATCTGTCCCACCTTAGGCGGCTGGCTCCATAAAGGTTACCTCACCGACTTCGGGTGTTACAAACTCTCGTGGTGTGACGGGCGGTGTGTACAAGGCCCGGGAACGTATTCACCGCGGCATGCTGATCCGCGATTACTAGCGATTCCGGCTTCATGTAGGCGAGTTGCAGCCTACAATCCGAACTGAGAATGGCTTTATGGGATTCGCTTACCTTCGCAGGTTTGCAGCCCTTTGTACCATCCATTGTAGCACGTGTGTAGCCCAGGTCATAAGGGGCATGATGATTTGACGTCATCCCCACCTTCCTCCGGTTTGTCACCGGCAGTCACCTTAGAGTGCCCAACTGAATGCTGGCAACTAAGATCAAGGGTTGCGCTCGTTGCGGGACTTAACCCAACATCTCACGACACGAGCTGACGACAACCATGCACCACCTGTCACTCTGTCCCCCGAAGGGGAAAGCCCTATCTCTAGGGTTGTCAGAGGATGTCAAGACCTGGTAAGGTTCTTCGCGTTGCTTCGAATTAAACCACATGCTCCACCGCTTGTGCGGGCCCCCGTCAATTCCTTTGAGTTTCAGCCTTGCGGCCGTACTCCCCAGGCGGAGTGCTTAATGCGTTAGCTGCAGCACTAAAGGGCGGAAACCCTCTAACACTTAGCACTCATCGTTTACGGCGTGGACTACCAGGGTATCTAATCCTGTTTGCTCCCCACGCTTTCGCGCCTCAGTGTCAGTTACAGACCAGAAAGTCGCCTTCGCCACTGGTGTTCCTCCAAATCTCTACGCATTTCACCGCTACACTTGGAATTCCACTTTCCTCTTCTGCACTCAAGTTCCCCAGTTTCCAATGACCCTCCACGGTTGAGCCGTGGGCTTTCACATCAGACTTAAGGAACCACCTGCGCGCGCTTTACGCCCAATAATTCCGGACAACGCTTGCCACCTACGTATTACCGCGGCTGCTGGCACGTAGTTAGCCGTGGCTTTCTGGTTAGGTACCGTCAAGGTACCAGCAGTTACTCTGGTACTTGTTCTTCCCTAACAACAGAACTTTACGACCCGAAGGCCTTCTTCGTTCACGCGGCGTTGCTCCGTCAGACTTTCGTCCATTGCGGAAGATTCCCTACTGCTGCCTCCCGTAGGAGTCTGGGCCGTGTCTCAGTCCCAGTGTGGCCGATCACCCTCTCAGGTCGGCTACGCATCGTCGCCTTGGTGAGCCATTACCTCACCAACTAGCTAATGCGCCGCGGGCCCATCTATAAGTGACAGCGTAAACCGTCTTTCCATCTTCTCTCATGCGAGAAAAGAACGTATCCGGTATTAGCTCCGGTTTCCCGAAGTTATCCCAGTCTTATAGGCAGGTTGCCCACGTGTTACTCACCCGTCCGCCGCTAATCTCAGGGAGCAAGCTCCCGTCGATTCGCTCGACTTGCATGTATTAGGCACGCCGCCAGCGTTCGTCCTGAGCCAGGATCAAACTCTCCGAAGAAATGTTTGACTTGCTCATTTGCTTTTTTGATAGTGTGTGCTCACTTAAAATTTAACGTTGGCGCTTTGTTTTGTTCAGTTTTCAAAGAGCAATTTTCACAATCGTTCTTTCGAACGGCTGTTTATTCATCATAACATCTTATTGATTAGTTGTCAACTTCTGCGAAGTTTTTAACTTATTTTAAATCGCTGTGTTTTTCAGCGACCATTTCATCTTATCATTTTCATAGTAAGAAGTCAATAGTTATTATTTCTTTTCAGCAATCAGCCAAAAGCGATGAAGTTTTTCGTTTGTCTTAGTTGGTGCTTATTTATATTAATCCTTTCCTACCATAATGTCAACGCTTTTTCTCCATTTCTTATTTTTATATCTTGCACAGGTTATTAGCTTCTTCAGTTTATCAACGATTCCAAGACAGTACTTATATAATAGAATGAATAGCAACCATACATGGAATAGACCTAATAAGTATCTTATATCCTTTTTAAATGCTTCTTAATGAATAATGAAGTTTGAAATATAACCAAGTTGACTTCACAATTTTCATTATGCTATTATATAACCAAGTAAAATAATCGGAATAGTTAATTTTATTCATAAACTTTCTTTCAACAAAACTTAGCTAAATTAAAGGAGATGGGAATATGACAGCAGCAATGGTAATACCAGGTGCGGAATCTTTTTTCTTACCCGGCAATTCTATCGGCATTCTTATTTGCCATGGTTTTAACGGAACACCACAAAGCGTAAGGTATTTAGGTGAAAAATTCGCTGCCAAAGGCTTTACTGTCTTCACTCCTCGACTGGCGGGCCACGGAACGGATGAATATGAAATGGAAACAAGTCATTATCAGGAGTGGATACAAGATGTTGAAATGGCTTATGCAAAATTAAAACGAACCTGCACCCATGTATTCGCCATTGGACAATCTATGGGAGGCGCCCTTGTTCTCGACTTAGCGACAAAAGTGGCTTGCGATGGAATTCTCACCATCAATGCCGCCCTCCAAGTTCCTGAATATGAAATATATCGTAACCAATCGGTTCCACGCTTCGTTCCTGAAGGCAAGCCTGACATAAAAGACGATACACCCAAAGAAATCACATATGATCAAGTTCCGTCAAAAGCGATTAATCAATTGCTTGATATAATGGAATATACCAGTCAAAAACTAAGAGACGTTTCGTGCCCGATACTTCTCTTCCATTCTCCAGAAGATCACGTTGTACCAGACTCGTGTTCCTATCATATTTACGATACTGTTGTGTCCGGTGATAAGGAGATGGTCTCTCTTGAAAATTCATATCATGTGGCCTCGTTGGATCATGACAAAGATCATATCATTGAGCGGTCATATCAGTTCATTCAAAAGTTAAGTAACAGGGCAATAATCGCTTCTTAAACTCCTTTCTCCATATAAATCAGGTTTACCCAAACACTTCATGGGTATATATAGTATATAAAGAAAAAGGAGGTAACATAATGAGCGGTTTATCAGACAAAGTAAAAAGTACTGTAAATAAAGTTAAAGGTGAAACGAAAGACCAAGTCGGAAACGCGAAAAATGATCCTCACTTACAAGCAGAAGGTAAAGTCGATAAATTAAAAGGCAATCTCCAAGATGGCATTAGTAAATTGAAAAATGACCGTTAATTGCAAAAAGCCGATTACATGATTAACTCTCTTAACGAACATTCTCATTTCATATAAAAGTGACCCCCCTTTTATAGAAAAGAGGCGGCAGATAATCTGCCGCCTCTTTTCTTCTTCAATTTGCTTGAATAACAACAACACACATATCATCAGGTTGATCTTTCTGCATTTCCGGGGACATCAAAAAATCGATAGGGGGAGACTCTTTACAATCAAACCATCTCGTCGAGACCGCTTCTTTTATTTGGTCGAGTCCTTCCGTCCCTTCACGATCTATTGCTTCCATGACTCCATCCGTAAATAACATAAGCTGAATCTTCTCTTCATAATGAATGACGGACTTCTCTATTTTCATCTCGGTGAAGAACCCAACAGGACAAGTCCCTTTCGAAAGTGAGGCCACTTTTCCATCGTCCATTAAAGCAAATCCTGGAGGATGTCCGGCATTCACATATTCCACCGTCTTTTGCTCTGTATCAATGATCATATAAATCGCTGTAAAATAATAATGCACTTGATTATCTTCTTTATTAAGGGTACTCATCCAGTGATTCATTTCGTTTATTACTGCAACTGGATCCGTATGTGTCCTGATGGCATCTCTCAATACAGAGGAAATGAACATGCACACAAGTGAGGCGGATATGCCATGCCCCATCATATCCAACAGGATGATCCCATACCGATTTTCATCGATGCGGTGCCAATAGTACATATCCCCTGCTAATTTATTCGCAGGTAAGTATGATGCCCTGATAGTTAAGTGGTCATTTATAATCGGTTCACTTAATAAACTGCTTTGAACCTGCATGGAAAGATCCAATTCATTGCGGATTTTTTCATCCTGCATTTTATGCCAATCTTTTTCATATTTAAGTCTTAACCCCACGCGAATCCTCGCAAGTAAATCTATTTTATTGATAGGCTTCATTATATAATCAATCCCGCCAACATCAAGTGCCTCGGCCACCTTGTTTGAATCTTCAAGGGCGGTCACAAAAATGACAGGTATATCTCTAAGGTGAGGAATACTTTGAAGTCTCCTGCACGCCTCTATCCCATCGATCTCAGGCATCATGATATCAAGCAGAATGATATCAACTGAAGTCTCTTTAGGTTGCGGACTATCCACCTGTAAATATTCAAACATCTCAACAGCTGAAGTTAATGATAGAAAATCCGTATAGCCAGCTCGTTTTAGAATTTTCTCTATAACGAAAAGGTTAACCTGGTTATCATCTACGATTAAAATCGTCATTCTTTCATTCCCCTTTTGGCTTATATCGAGCGGCAACATTTATCTCTTTTAAATGAATCATTACTTTAATAAAGCTCCCTTAATAGGGATTTTTCTATTATATTATAACGAAGTTCAGTCTCTTTTAATAAAAATAAACCACGGTAGTGATTCTAGATGGAGACCAACTCATTATTTATACCCCTTCTTCCGATACCTTAAACATAGAAATGCAAAAAAAGTGAAAAATGATGCACTAAATTAAAAAGAAAGAGTCCGCTTATTTGCGAACTCTTTCTTTTTACAATTTCCGATAAATTCGTTCCTTTGAGTCAAAGTCCTCATAATCTTCCGAAAAGGATGATGTATGAAGTGTTTCCTTGCTTCCAACCGCAAGGAAGCCGTCTTTACAAAGACTGTCATAAAACAACTGATTAACATAAGTCTGTAATTCACTTGTAAAGTAAATCATCACATTCCGGCACATGATGATATGAAACTCATTGAACGAACCATCAGTAACTAAATTATGCTGGAAAAACACAATGTTTTTAAGGAGATTCGAATCAAGATAAGCATTTTGATAATCGGTTGTATAATACTCCGAAAATTCCTGGTTACCTCCAGCATGCAAATAGTTTTTCGTATAAGACTGCATTCTATTTAAAGGTAATATCCCTTTTTCCGCATGACGGAGTACTTCATCATTCATATCAGTGGCATAAATCCTCGCCTTATCATAAAGTCCTTCTTCCTTGAGGATGATCGCCATGGAAAAGGCTTCTTCACCGGTCGAACAACCCGCATGCCAAATCCTGATTTCAGGAAGTTTTTTCAGGAGAGGTACAATATTTAAACGAAAGGCTTTAAAGAACTCCGGATCGCGAAACATTTCAGTTACATTTATTGAAAAATCTTTCAAAAGCTTCTCGACATACCCTTTTTCATATAAAACCATTTCTATCATTCCGCTAATCCTGCGAATATGGTCCAGTCTCATTCTATTTTCAACTCTTCTTTTTATTGACGAACGCATATATTTGCGAAAGTCAAAGCCAGATACGGAATAAATGGCCTCTAACAATAATTCGAGTTCTAAATCTTCTCTTTCTTCAATCGTTAAAGTATCCTTCATGCAAAACCTTCCTTACCCGTACTATCAATCAATTAGTCAGCCATACTCTTAGGACGGATAGTAGCTGATCCAATTTTAATGGTTTGCTGACATAATCGGAAGCGCCGGCCTTCAGGCATTTTTCCCTATCGCCTTTCATCGCTTTCGCAGTTAGCGCGATGATTGGAAGATCCTCGAACTTACTTTGCTCGCGAATTCTGGTCATCGTTTCGTAACCGTCCATGCCCGGCATCATGATATCCATCAAAATAACATCTATATCGTTTCCTTTTTCAAGGAGTTCCAAACATTCGTAGCCGTTTTCAGCTGTAAGGATCTCCATCCCCTCATGCTTCAGCGCATTTTTCAGAGCAAATATATTACGGTGATCATCATCGACGACCAGTACTGTTTTATTGCAGAATGGTTTGGCCTTATCCCGATCTTCTTCATCCATTATAACTACATCCGGTTCTCCTTGACCGCCAATAGGCGCGGCAGAATCATCGTGGTTAGCCGCTGCCACTTCTGGAGAAGCAGCTATTGCTTCACCGACATTTTTGAAGCCTTCTGGCATACTTGGAATAAAGAAAGTAAAGGTACTGCCTTGCCCTTCTTCACTATCTACAATGACCCAGCCTCCCAGAAGTTTGGCAAACTCCCGGCAAATCGATAGCCCTAGTCCCGTACCGCCGTATTTTCTCATTGTAGCTCCGTCACCTTGCTGGAACGCTTCAAAGATAAGTTTTTGCTTCTCTTTTGAAATTCCGATGCCCGTATCCGTCACCTTAATTTCAACCCAATTGCTAGCTCCTTTTGTCTGGATCCATTGTGCTACATTTTCTTCATCAGCTTTTTGGATTTGGACAGACACATAACCTTTTTCCGTGAATTTAAATGCATTGGATAATAGGTTTTTCAAAATTTGCTGGAAGCGCTGTTCATCTGTAAAGAAAATATCCGGAACGTTTTTACTCTTTTCTATTATAAAGTCAATGTTCTTTTTCTTCGCTACATGATCGAAGTTACGGTGCAATAACTCAGGAAGTTCACTCAAATTCATTTCGTCAAAGACCACTTCAAGCTTTCCGACTTCAACTTTTGATAAATCCAAAATGTCATTGATCAACGTTAATAAGTCTTGGCCTGATGAATTAATGACACGAGCGAATTCCTGTTGCTCTTCATTTAATTTACTATCATTCGGATCTGAAAGCATTTCTGATAAAATCAGAATACTATTGAGCGGTGTCCGCAATTCATGGGACATATTTGCCATGAACTCGGATTTATATTTTGAACTTAACTTTAATTCTTCCGCTTGTTTTTCAAGATTTAGTTTAGCGACTTGAAGCTCTTTCGATTTTTCTTCAGTTTCACGATTTCTCTCTTCTAATTGTTCATTGATCATTCGTAACTCTTCAGCCTGTGTTTGCAGTTCCTCTGATTGGGCTTGCATTTCCTCTGACTGTGATTGTAATTCTTCCGATTGAGCCTGTAACTCTTCGGTCTGTGCCTGTGATTCTTTCAATAAACGCTCTATTTCCATCCGGCCCTCTACATTATTAATCGTGATGCCCAGAGTATCAAGAACTTGGTTCAAGAAATGTTTTTGCAGCTTCGTAAAGGCCTCCAAACTCGCCAGTTCAACCATTGCGACCACTTCATCCTCAAAAACGACTGGCGCGATGGCAATGCTTTTCGGGTTGACTTCCCCTAATCCTGTTGTAACCAATTGGAAATCTTCAGGGATATCATCAATGACCTTCGATTTCTTTTCAAGTGCGCATTGTCCGATCAAACCTTCACCCATACGGAATTCACGTCTGCCCGAATCTTCGCCATCTCCAGCAAAGCTGGCAAGCTTCACAAAACGCATATCCACACCTTCACCCCGTTTGACGTAAAAAGCTCCAATTGAAGCTCCCATCATCGGTGCAAGTCTTGTAATGAACCGGTCAGCCAGAACTTCCACATCAACAATGCGCTGATACATGGTAGCTATATCAGCAACACGAGTCTGGATCCAGTTCTGTTCACTGATTTTTTCAGTGAAATCTTTCTCTTTTTGATTATAAACTTCAAGCGATTCCGCCATATCATTGAACGATCTCGCTATATCACCAATTTCATCAGTAGTCCGAACCGGAATTCTTGGTATGACCGATAAATTTTTAAAATCGATATTTTTGATGACCTTCGTAATCGATTGCAGATCTTTCGATGTACTGCGAATCATCCAAACAACCGTTACGGAAATAACCAAAATGCTGAGAATAACCGCAAAAATCACAAAACCGATCATATCTTCGTAGGTTTGTTTCGAATTACTCAATGTATCTTTCATGACACCTTCTTGGTAATCCTTAAAGTCATCCATCGTACTGATGACTTTCGTTCGTTTTTCCCTCTGGTCGTCCATCAGGCTTGAAAGATTATCCGAAGAGTCTCCCGATTTTATCTTTTGGATAATCTCAGCCTCTGTTATGGAGTAAGAAGCATATTGAGTCTCAAACTCTTTCAATAATTGCTTTGCTTTCGCCTTATTTAACGTTCCTGATAACCCGGCAATTTTTGATTCAATCAAACTATGATTCTCATTGATGATTTCGAGGCTCTCTGCTCTTTCTTCCTTGTTTGCGTCATTAGCTGCAAACAGGATCTCACGGTCCGACCTGGAAAAAAGCTGTCGGATTTCCATTGAAGCTTGAACTTTTTCATAGCGATTTTCAACTATTTCAGTCATGCTGCTCTTTAAATTGCTAAGCGTAAACATCATGAAAGAAAGTAAAATAGCCAAGAAAAGCAAGATCAAGCCAAATCCCAACATTTGCTTCTTCTTAAAACCCATTTTCCCGCCCACCTTCGATACTTATTTATACCAGCCAAAAATAAACGGCATTGCAAAATATAACTTAATACAGAATTCCCCTTATATTCTTGGTAATTTAAAATGATATATAGATAGATTCATTGTTCAAACTCAATTTTAACATTTCCCAAACCAAAATGGTTACCTACAGTGTTATTTAAAATTAATTCCTTTTCCAATTGTGCAACAGTTTGCCTTAACGATTGTTATAAACACCAAATTGAATTGTTCGAACTTAAGAACATTAATAAAAGCCGAAAGTTTCCACCTTCGGCTCTTGTTGTGATCCTGTTTATTTAATCTTCTTCACTTCAACATATAATACATGGTGGCCGTCCATTTCCTTTACAGTAAATTCAAATCCGGCGTATTCAATTTTATCCCCGACAGCAATCTCAAATCTGCCTGTCAGGAACCATCCTCCCAATGTATCGATATCTTCCTCAGGCAAATCGATCGCAAGGGTATCATTGACATCTTCAACCAATGTTTTAGCGTCGAATACATAATGACCTTCATCAATTTTTTGAATGAGCGGACGTTCATCCTGGTCAAATTCATCACGGATTTCCCCAACGATTTCTTCAAGGATGTCTTCAACTGTAACAAGACCAGCAGTTCCGCCATATTCATCAGTCAAAACAGCCATATGGATCCGTTCCTTCTGCATTTTCAGCAGCAAATCATGAATGGCGATCGTTTCAAGAACACGTATGATGGGCGTTACAAAGGAATCCACCGTCAAAGCTGTTACATTATCTTCTGTAATCGTCGCTGTATAAAGTCGCTTGATATTGACCATTCCCACGACATTATCTTTATCACCGTCTATGACCGGATACCTTGTGTATTGTTCTTCTTGAATCAGTTCAACAACTTCCAATAATGGCATGCCCTTTTCGATAACGGTCATTTCCGTACGGGGAACCATGATTTCATTGGCAATACGCTCATCAAATTCAAATATTTGATTTACATATTTGTATTCCGATTGGTTGATCTCACCGCTTTTATAGCTTTCCGATAAAATGATGCGTAGCTCTTCTTCAGAATGGGCCATTTCGGACTCAGATGCAGGCTTTAATCCGAATATACCCGTCAGGAGACGCGCAGAACCATTAAGTAACCAAATGAAAGGGTACAAAATGCGGTAAAAGAGAATTAACGGCTTTGCAAAAAGCAAGGTTACCTCTTCTGCCTTTTGAATCGCAACCGTTTTCGGTGCCAGTTCGCCTACTACAACATGAAGGAATGTTACAGAACCGAAAGCGATCAGGAACGAGATGATGTGACTTACGGATTCCTCTAATCCCCATTTAGTGAATAATGGTTTTAAGATCGCCTCTACCGTCGGTTCACCCAACACCCCTAAACCTAAGGCGGTTACTGTAATCCCCAATTGACAGGCAGATAAGTACTCATCGATATGTGATGTCACTTTCTTGGCCGCGAGGGCATTTCTATGCCCTTCTTCAATCAATTGATTGATTCGGGAACTTCTGACTTTCACGATTGCAAATTCCGATGCAACGAAAAACGCGGTTAATGCTATTAATACAGCTACTGCTAATAATTTTATAAAAATCTCCAATATGTGCGGGTTCGCCATATAGTGCCTATCCTTCGGATAGACATGTACGGCTTAATCCCAAGCACCTCCTGTATAAATGGTTATTATCGTTTCAAAAAGCGATTTTTGCCTTATAACATGAACCAAAACCATTTAGCCTATATCGTTAATATGCACCTTTGTGCATAAAACTATAGAGATAAATTTTAATCATACCAGCAACACTAGTAATGATTGGATCAAGGCCATGCTTTCACGGGATATCTGTTTTTTTAGAAGAAGCTCACTTTTTCCGTCCTTTTCAATCAAGCTGATGAATTCCTGAAGTTCATCGTTCAGGCCATCCATTTTATTCTTGAGTTGAAGACCTTTTTCCTCAATTGCTGATGCGGCTTCCTTATCCTTTTTAAGTATTTCTTTAATATCTTCCAATGAAAGGTTTTCTCGTTTGTATCCCTCGATACGGCGAAGCCTTTCAAGTTCACCGACTGAATAATAACGGTAATTAGAGGCGGAACGTTCTGCTTTAAGCAAGCCTAAGTTCGTATAATAATCTACGGTTCGTTTCGTAACATTCGCCATTTCCGCCAACTCGCCAATTTTTAAAGTCTCGTTCCCAACATAACCCCTCCTAACCGTCACGTGATGGTTTGACAAACTGAAAGTATGTCTTTTCCTCCATGACGTTTTATTCTATTCCATAATGGTACATTATTTTAATTGAAATGAAAAATATTTATCATTACCTTTACCCTTCATTGGAAAAACAAAAACCGATTAATTGAATAATCGGTTTTATTTATGATCTAATCCACGAAACTTTATTTTTTTGTTTTAACTGAGAATTGATTGCGCAATATCTTAGGACCGCATTGGCATAGGGAAGAATGCTTAAGCTTTTTTATTGGTGTTCCGCATGTTTCACAAACTTTTGCTACCATTTATACCGTCCTCCTTACTTTATTTGCTTGTTATACATATTATACTACTTTTATAATGATAATCAATACTAAATTAAAATTATTATAAATAAGGAGTTTTTTTATTTTGTTTTATTAGCTTTTCACTTCATAAGTGATAAAATATAAACAAAACACATCAGGAAGGTTGGTATTAGTATGAAGAATGAAATTCGCTCCATTCCCCGTCCATTAGTCCGAACGAACCAATGGGTCATTTTGTTAAGCGTAGCCACCGCCTTATTAACGGGACAAATGTGGATATTAGCGATTCCTTTAACAGCAGGACTTTTAGGTCTCCTCTTTAATTTCAATCCTGTGATGCGTCTCGCCAAGCTCTTTCTCAAAAAGAAAACCTCCGATTATATTCCTGAAGATCATTCACAGCAACAATTCAATCAGGCCATTGCAGTCGTTTGCTTAGGAATTGGATTCACTTCTTTTTTGCTGGGTTGGAATGTTACCGGTTATATTTTCACCTTGATGGTCGGAATGGCTTCTCTCATAGCAATTCTTGGATTCTGCATCGGCTGCTTTATCCTTTATCAATGGAAGCAATACTCCTATCGCCGATCTATTCGCTAAAACTGCACATAAATGGGACTGACATGCGTCAGTCCCATTTTATTATTCGGTTACACGTAAGGAATTACTCTTTTTGACCCAAATGGTGGCCAATGCAATCAGCAAAATTAATACAGCTTGCGGTACCAGCGTTTCCATTGTTGGATAAAGACCTATCGTTTCTATAAACGGGAAGGAGCTGATCGTATTTGTCTGTATCATTTGCGATACCTGAAGCGAATGGATGGAGACTCCAAGAATCTTGAAAGCCAAGGCATATATGAGTATCGTTGCCACTTTAAAGAATAGGGTCATTGGTAATTTCACACTGTACCGCAGCATGACGAAACCTATTATCACCAATATGAGGAAGGCAAGAAAAATCCCGCTCAGCAGCTGCTTTAATTCCATATAAGGAGCCATTCCTGCATAAAAGATAATGGTCTCGGCACCTTCACGGAATATGGATAGAAAACTGATTAAAGCGAAAGAGATGATGCTTCCCGTCGCAATGGCTTGGTTCATTTGCTTGTCGATATACCGGTTCCATGCATGGACATTCGATTTACTATGAAGCCAAAGACCAATTGTCAACATCATCAATACGGCTATTATCCCAGTGATTCCCTCAATATATTCCCGGCTTGACGCAGCCGTGATCTGAGAGAAAACGATATTGATTATGACCGCCAATATGGAACTGGCAACTAAACCCGCACCAACCCCTGTCCAAATCCATTTTTGTTTGTCCGCTTGCCCGATTTTCTTTAGGAAAGACAATAAAGTAGCTACAATCAAGAGTGCTTCTAACCCTTCCCGTAAAAGGATCAGCGCGGCATCCCATGTTGTATAACCCGTATCTTCAATTAAAGGGAGTAACCTTGTGTTTAAATTGGATACGATTCCCTTCGCTTCCTCCGTCTTTACCTTTTTCGACTGCAATAGGCTGATTGCGGTAGGGACTTTCGTTTCCATATCGCTGTAAAGCTTGCTGTCCCTTGTGGAAACCTCCCCTTCGACATTAGGCCAAATTGTTAAAATTTCATTTAGCTGTTCAACGGCGGAATCGAAGTCACCCTTTTCAATATCCGTTGCACTTCCTTGTAAGAGTTGCGTTACATCCCCAAGTGAATAGGTATTCTTCTGACTTCCTTCTTTAACTTTACCAGCAAGGAAATCCTCGATTAGACCTTTCAATTCAGTTAGATTTTTTTGGGCTTTTTCCGGATCAGGCGGGTCTTGGGTAACCGCTATTCGTACAAAGGCCATTTTCGTTTCAATTTCACCATATGCAGCTACACTTTTCTCCCTGACAATGACCTCTGCATCGGTCCATTGATCCAACAGGTTGGTATATTGAACTTTAGCTTGATCAAAGTCACTTTCAGTTATCGAAGCGTCCAACTCATCTATTAAAGGAAGTATCGCTTCTAACCGTTCTTTATAGTCCGTCTTGTCAACAGGGTTTTCGTCAGTATCATAAATAACAAGAGTACTCGATAATGCCGATAATCGCTTTTTGATTTCATCTGTGGAGGCTTGGCCGCTCACAGCAGTTTTTACGGCAGATAGTCGCTCGTCGACTTTCCTCGCACTTTCGCTGCCCGTTTTAATCGTTTTCCAATCTTTCTCGAATAGATCGATATTTTTCGATACTTCCTCAAGGTCTCCGGATTTTACCTTCATTAGGCTATCGCCAATATAAACAAAAAGCTGATCATGGTTTTCACCCGCCGAAGCAATCCTTACAGCAGATGAAAGAAACAAAAGACTGACTATTAAAACCAATATCCCACTCTTCCATTTAGAAACGGTCATACTGGTCCCTCCTTATTCACGAACTAAAATCGCCAACCCGGATAAGATCCATGCTGGCGATTTTCACGTCCTCATTTAAAATTATATTTATCCAAAAAGTGAATCCCCAATATAGCCACCCTTTTTCACACCTGGTAAACAAGCGAACATGGCACTGCCTCTGTGAACGATATATTCGTTGAGCTTATCATTTTTCGCTAGTCGCTCTTGTATTGGAATGAATTGTTTACTTGGGTTTCGCTGAAAACAAATGAATAGCAAGCCCGCATTGAAGCTCCCTGTTTTAGGATCCATTCCATCTGCATATGAATAGGGACGCCGCAATATCTTTGCTTTTCCGTCCCCCCTGGAGAGACTCATATGCGAATCTTCTGGAATGATCCGGTTTCCATTCGGGTCTTTAGCTTCGAAATCCACGGTATCGAACTCATTCTTCATCCCTAGTGGAGCTCCGCTGTCACGATGACGGCCAAACGTATTTTCTTGTTCCTTCAATATTGTCCGGTCCCAAACCTCAATGTACATCTGGATTCGGCGCACCACCATATAACTGCCTCCAACAAGCCAGTCAGGACCGTCCCCAGCCTTCACCCAAACATGCTCATTCATTTCCTTGTTATCATTCGTATCCGGATTGACCGTCCCATCCTTAAACCCGAATAAGTTCCGCGGTGTCGTTTTTTGTGAATCGGCTTGCTTAGTCCGTTGAAAACCTGTTTGTGCCCAATGAATGATCGCTTTCCCTCTGCCGATCCTCACTAAGTTCCGGACGGCATGAAAAGCCACTTGAAGATCATCTGCACATGCTTGAATACAAATATCCCCACCGCTCCATTCTTCTTCTAAAGCATCTAAAGGGAATTGGGGCAGGTCCTTTAATTCAGCAGGTCTTTTCGATTTCAAACCAAATCGATCTTTTCCATCCTTCGAAAACAGGGTCGGACCCACTCCAAAAGTGATCGTTAAATTGGAAGGTGATAATTCTTTCGCTTCCCCTGTATCCTTTGGAGGCATATTCGTATTAAGTGATGTATCACCAATCAAATTCCCCGCGGTCATCTGAGCCGCAGCCTCTGTCCAGTCCTTAAATAACTGGATTAAGTCTGACCTTTTATCCGTGGTTACTTCTAATGATGCGAAGTAAAGGTTATCTTGCGCTTCAGTAGTGATACCAGCTTGGTGCGCTCCATAAAAAGGAACAATATCCTTAGTTTGTCCCTTCGCCTTTTGTTCAGAAAGTGTCAGAAGCCCACCAAATCCGGATGCTCCTATCACGACTCCGATTCCACCGACTCCTGCCGTTTTCAACATGTTTCGACGACTCACCTTTTTTGTAAAAATCCCGGTTTCATCTTTCGGCGTATGTTCTTTCAATTAAGATTCCTCCGTTACAATCCCTATTTGCGAAAGTGGTTCAGCCAATGCATCAATTGCTTGACTTAACTCTTTGACTTCAGATTCCTTTAAATCCGTATATGAGATGTAGCCATTCCCTTCCTTATGCTTTTCAAGCAAGCCGTATACATCGTCAAAACGTTTTTGGATTTCCGCAGCAAGCTTCGCATCCTTTTCTTTTAGAGCTGGAGTAAGCAGTTCATAGATCTTTTCTGCACCTTCAACATTTGCCACGAAATCATATAAATCGGTATGAGAGTATCTGTCCTCTTCTCCTGTCACTTTACTGGTGGAAACCTCATTCAATAAATCAACAGCACCCGTGATCAACAAATCAGGTGTTACCTCTACCGTTTCAACTTTGGCACGAAGCAAATTGACGTCACTCATTAATTGACCTGCATACTTTTCGTATCCCTTCGTTGTATTTTCTTGCCATAACCCCATTTCAATCCGGTGGTAACCGCCCCATTCCGCATCTTTGACATCCCCTTCACGCGCATCGATTTTGGGATCAAGATCCCCAAATACTTCAGCGATGGGTTCCGCTCTCTCATAATGCATGCGGGCTGGTGCGTATAATTCCTTCGCCTTTTCAATATCACCGGCAGATACGGCCGTAGTGAATTCTTCCGTTGCGTCTACAAACTCTTCTATTTCACCAATCGCATATTCCCGGTACTCGCTGGATACATCATCAAGCTTACTAGCACTTGCCTCTTTGGCGTTATCATCTGCCGGCTTAGTTCCTTCCTTTTCCTGCGCACAGCCAAATAATAGACTGGTTGATAGTAAGACTGCTAATGACGCCTTTGCTTTCTTCATATTGTATTCTCCCTTTGAAATGATTTGTAGATTCATATTAGCAGATAATGAAAATCATTATCAATATATATTTTAATGAAAACGTGACATTATTCATAAAAACAACTCTATCCCTTTTGCTTTCGTAGGATAAGGAGCTGTCAGCTGGCTAAAAATAAAAAAGGCAGCCTGCATATCAGCTACCTTTCACGCTCACTCATTAACTTGTCATTTTCTTTATCCATTATTTTTGTGATATCCTCAACAAATTGATTGATCAAAATTAGTTCTTGCACATTATAAGCGGAGCATAAATCTTTTGTGGCCACAGAGAGCGATTGATAGTGCGACTTAATCTGTTCCTGTCTTTCGGGTATCGGTGCGATCATTACCCGTCTTCCGTCCAATTGATCTCGTTCTCTTTTAACATAACCGGATTTCTCAAGCCGATTGATCAGTGCAGTAACCGAGCCCGTGCTCAATCCTGTAATTTTGGATAATTCACCAGCGGTTATCGGTCCTGTTTCATTCAATATTTCAGCACTCTTTAAGTCCGTATGGGAAACCCCTATTTTTAGGGCCATATTTTGTTGAAATAAAACGGATCTCATTCCATACCGCTGCAAACTGCGTGTTAAACTCTCTAACAGAGCTGCATTCACCCTATTATCGCTTGACATAAAATGCCACCCCTTTTACACTTAAATTTATCTTGATTTTCGAGATAAATGTTTTGTTTCATCTTAACGTTTACCCTTCAACCATGTAAAGGAAATTCATGAGTTGGTTGATACGAAGGAGGAAAATAAATGAACGTTCAAAAAAAACAAAAATTCATTGTTGCCGGTTTACTATTGGGTATCTTGATGTCAGCAATGGATAATACGATTGTTGCGACTGCAATGGGAACGATCGTTTCCGATTTAGGAGGATTTGATAAGTTTGTGTGGGTGACATCTGCCTATATGGTCGCCACGATGGCAAGTATGCCTATATTCGGTAAGCTTTCCGATATGTATGGAAGAAAGAGGTTTTTTATTTTTGGACTTATAGTCTTTTTAATCGGTTCGGCATTATGTGGTATGGCTCAGAGCATAGTGCAGTTAAGTATCTTCCGTGCAATCCAAGGGATAGGCGGAGGCGCTTTGATGCCTATAGCCTTTACGATCATTTTTGATATTTTCCCACCTGAAAAACGCGGAAAATTAACTGGCCTTTTCGGCGCTGTATTTGGGGCCTCAAGCGTATTGGGACCACTTTTAGGTGCTTATATTACTGAATACTCCAGCTGGCACTGGATTTTCTACGTCAATGTTCCGATTGGGATCATTTCTTTATTTTTCATCTGGAATTATTACAAGGAGTCACCCAACACCCAAGAGCAAAAAATTGATTGGGGTGGCGCAGCAACTCTCGTCATTGCCGTTATCAGCTTAATGTTCGCTCTCGAACTGGGCGGCGAGTATGGCTGGAGTTCCTCTCCTATCATAGGTCTGTTTGCCAGTTTTGTGGTTTTCTTCGTTTCATTTTTCTTTTTCGAAAAAAGAGCAAAAGATCCAATCATTTCATTATGGCTGTTTAAAAGGCGATTATTTGCCACTTCTCAGATCTTAGCCATTCTTTATGGCGGTACATTCATTATTTTAACCGTCTATATCCCGATTTTCGTGCAGGCAGTTTACGGCGGTTCCGCAACAAATGCCGGATTGATCCTCACTCCCATGATGCTTGGTTCTGTATTCGGCAGTGCAGTTGGCGGGATATTCAATACAAAGACAAGCTTTCGCAACTTAATGACGATTTCCGTCATCTGTTATTTTGCAGGAATGCTTCTATTAGGGACCATCACGCCTGATACCAGCAGGACTTTATTAACTTTGTATATGATTCTGACTGGATTTGGCATGGGCTTTTCCTTCTCCCTTTTGCCTATTGCGTCCATTCACAACTTGGAACCTAGATTCCGGGGGTCGGCCAACTCAACAAACTCATTCCTCCGTTCTTTTGGGATGACACTCGGTGTAACGATTTATGGAGCGATTCAAACCAATGTATTCACAAGTAAAATGACTTCCGCATTTAAAGGAATGCAAGGAAGTCCTGATACAGCCGGATTGATGGAGGACCCACGTCAGCTCTTCCAATCGGAAGCACGTGCGGAGATTCCGGACTTTATCCTGGATAAAATCGTTCATGCGATGTCCGATTCGATTTCATTAATATTCACCTTGGCTCTCATTCCGATCGGTCTTGCAGCAATTACTGTGTTCTTCATGGGAAAAACAAGAGTGGAAACATCTTCAAAAAAGGAATCATTGCAATAAACAAAAAGCGCTGATCTTCCAGCGCTTTTTGTTATTGTCATCTCCCTTCTATAAAGGAGGTTAAGATTGCCGAAAAATCATTCCACTACTAAAATATAAGTAACACATTCACATACCGAGGTGAGAAGTTTGAAGATCGTATGTTTTGGAGACAGTTTAACCAGAGGCATTTCTTATGTTAAGGGGCGCCTTCGCATCATTAAAGATAATTATCCAAACTCTCTAGCTAAACTAACAGAATCTTTGCCATTCGTGGAAGTTTTGAATAAAGGGGTTTTCAATGACAACTCCGACCTGTTGGTTAGCAGGATCGAGAAAGACGTCATGTCGGAAAATCCCGATATCGTATTAATAGAGGTCGGTGGAAATGACTGTAACTTCCATTGGGATGAAGTGGCCAAGAATCCAGAAGGCGACCATGAGCCTATCGTTCCAATCGAACGCTATCTGGAAAATATCACACAACTTGTCAAGCAGGTTCAGGACAAGCATGTAACACCTTTTCTTTTAACTCTCCCGCCACTTGATCCTGCCAGGTATTACAGATCTATCGCTGATAAGTTCGGTCATTCGATAGGGCATTTCGTTTCCCATGTCGGTGGTATTGAACATTGGCATGGGATGTATAATCGTCAATTGAAAAACCTTGCATTGGAGCTAAAGGTGCCTCTGATTGATGTCCGTTCCTATATTAAATCTTCTGGCGACTTGGATCGCTTGATTAGCGATGATGGCATCCACCTCACTTCAGAAGGGTACCAGCAAATGAGCATGGCCATATTCAGTGATTTGAGGAAGCATATGGAAGAGGATATGCTTCCTCAGCCATAAAACAGTAAAAAGGCAAAGCATGGCGCTTTGCCTTTTCTGGCCTTACAGACTTTTCACTTCCACGTTTTCCGGAAGCTTGAAAGGGTTTTCGGTGTTGATCCGGTCATAAAACATCATCCCGTTTAAATGATCTAACTCATGTTGAAACACGATTGCGGCAAAGCCCTTCAGCCGCATCACTATTTCCTCACCATTACCATCCACCGCTTTAATTTTAACCCGTTCATAACGCGGTACATAACCTTTAATATCACGGTCGACAGAAAGGCAGCCTTCACTTTGCGGTAAATAAATCATTGTGGCCGAATGACTGATGATTTTCGGATTCACAAGGGCATATTCAAACAGCTTCCCATTTTCGTCGGGAAAATACATGACGAACATGCGTTTATTCAAGCCTATCTGATTTGCAGACAACCCAACTCCTTCACGCAAGTTGAACTTCTTTTGGAGTTTTGGGTCCTGGCTGTTTTTCAGGTATTGCATCATGCATTCCAACGTTTCACGATCTTCATCTGAAATCGGCAGGCTAACTTCATCCGTTACCTGACGCAGAATGGGATCCCCTTCTCTAACGATATCCTTCATCGTAATCATATAGTCTTTTATAAATTTACTCATAGAACTTCACACTCTTCTACCATTTTATTTTTTCATGACTTAGACCATTTCACTTTAGCATTTCGCTTTTAAAAAGTCTAATATGCTGGTTAGATTAAATATCTCTAAATTCCGGACTCTTTAAACTTCCATAATAAGTATGATTTCTTGCATTTCACATTATTTACCTTTAATTTAAGGTATAAAGACCTATAGATTACATGTTTAAAAATTTTATACTGGATATATACTCTTAAAAGGAGATGAAAAATTGAACTCGAACTCTAAATTAGTTTCGAAATTGCTGCCGTTCCTTACGGCTCTCATTGTGATAATTGCTGGAGTCAGTTGGTATGTTGTTACTCAGTCAAAGGATATGGTCATTCCCTTTTCTTCGGTAGAAAAGACGATTAAAGCCCAAAATGGAGCCCTTGTCACCATAGAAGAAAAAAGAAATGGCACTCTTCACATCTCCACGCCAGATGGAGAATATGTTTCCAATATTCCTCCCAACAGTCAAATGATCAATAAACTTGTCGAAACTTATAACGTTCAATATTCTTTTTCATCAACTAATAAATCTGCATTATGGATTTTAGGCGGATTAATGGCGGCTCTCGTCACAACCGCTGTCATAATACAGAAAAAATCAAAGAATGGATTGCGGGTCGGCAGTAAAAAACAAAGCCTTTCCACCCCAAAACCCCTGCCAGAGATAACTTTGGATGATGTAGGCGGTTTGCAATCCGAAATCAAACAGGAAATCCTACAGACACTCACTACACTGAAGGAACCTGAACGTTCAGCTAAAATTGGAATTAAGCCGCCTCAAGGCATTTTATTATATGGCCCCCCTGGTACGGGGAAAACGCTGCTTGCACAGGCAATTGCAAAAGAGCTTGGTGCAAACTTCTTCTCAACGAGCGGTTCAGCCTTCAACGAAATGTTTGTTGGAGTCGGTGCAGCCCGTGTCCGCAGCCTTTTTCAAAATGCACGTAAGCAATCGCCAGCTGTCATTTTCATCGATGAAGTGGACGCGTTGGCTGGTAAAAGGAAAGCTCATGGCGGGGAAGAAGGCGAAAAAACGTTAACTGAACTGCTTGTGCAATTGGATGGAGGCCATCCAAATGAAGGCATTTTATTCATTGCAGCGACCAACCGGAAAGATATGCTCGATGAGGCATTTCTACGTCCGGGCAGGATCGATTTTTCTTTCCAAGTTCCACTTCCAGATACACAAGGAAGAAAGGAAATCATCGATATCCATACGAAGGGAAAGCGTCTGGCGACAGATGTCCTTGCTTCCCTGGATGAGTTGGCTGAAAGTACATCCGGTTTCTCCGGTGCTGACTTAAGCTCCCTGTTCGATACTGCCTCACGTCATGCCCTTAGGAATGAACAGGATATGATTCGTAAACAGGATCTTGATTACGCCATTGACCGTACGATACTTGGAGCGACATCACGTACCTTGAATGATGTGGATACGAAGCGGCGCGTGGCCATTCATGAAAGTGGACATGCCCTGATTGCAGCTTTGACAAAGCCCGGTTCCGTTCGAAAGGCGACCATTATTCCGCGTGGGGAAGCCCTTGGATATGTAGCGCCAATACCAAAAGAACTCCATCTGGCAACAGCCAGTGAATTGCTTGATCAAGTCAAAATGATCTTAGCAGGTGGCGTGGCGGAAAGAATGTATTTAGGAGAACATAGCATCGGTGTAGGCGGAGATGTACAACAGGCGAAGCACCTGCTTGAACAAATGGTCGATACCGGAATGCTTCAAGATGGATTTACCCTCACCTTTAATAAAGGTGAGAAGGAGCAAAAGATGCAGGAATTATTCACGAAAGCGATTTCTGAAACGGAAATGTTGATTGATTCGAATCGCTTACAATATGAAGAGCTCGTTGAAGAGTTATTGAAAAAAGAGACACTCGAGGGATCAGAGGTTCAGCGTATTGTCGATGCATCAGAAATAACCACCGTATGCTCGAATGCATAATACTCTTTTTCTCTGAGTCATAAGACCTAATATACTATGTAGAGCCTGTTTCCAATCGAACAGGCTCTTTTTTTTATCATATATGGCCTCAAGACAAGGAAATGAATTAACCAGATGGAAATTCCTCATACTAGTCAACACGATATGATCTTTTACGGTTTTTCCTCCCCTTGTTGCTGCAATCCAAAGAACAATATTTGTTATTTGCCTTTCTTGGTTTGTACTTCTTCCCATTACACTCCGGCAATATTGACCAGTGTCTCTATTGGACCAATTTCATTCTCATTTTGATCAACTATGCAATCGATTGCATTACTGTCGCTCACGTCTGCTGGAAAGGCATATACCTCCAGGCCTTGAGACTTTAATTCACTTACATATTTATCAAGCTGTTCGGCATTATAATCAATGGCCGCCCCCAAGCTTGGCTAAAGCCTGAACAACGGCACCTCCAATAACACCTCCCGTTACAAGCGCAACTTCCCCTTTACATTCCAAAAAGTCCACCTTGACACTCCCTTTCCTAATCAAAATCAAAGAATTCGATGGCAGCTCAAATACAATCCCCTTGGCAGATATGAATTTCAGAAATTTTTCCGCTCCTCCATGCGAAGGCCATGGACTTCCGTCTGGTCTTACAGGTAACTCACTGACCACAACAGGGAGAGTGAAATCATAATATCGTTCAGAATGATGGAAGGAGAAATCGTTAAAATCGGTACCCCGGGCGAAATCATTACACCTGCCGTTTTAGAAGAAGTCTTTCGTATTCATGCAAGAGTCATGATAGATCCTGCCAATGGTGCACCCGTTTGTTTTGGTTATGACAATTTATCACAGCAAGAAGTATACAAAGAAGCCGTTTCATCCAATTAAAAAAAGGGGTGTCGACATATCGACACCCCTTTTTTTACAAATTTATAGTTTTTCCAACTGGATGATATCTGGTGTATTTTGTTTCTGGATCCCTGACTTTTGCAATTTCACTGCCGTTCCTTCTGGTAAGTTAGTGAATATAATAGGAGTGACCGTTGATGGTGCATTCTTTTTTATGAAATCTAAATCAATTTCCAAAAGAGGTGTTCCTTTTGTTACTCTTTGACCTTCTTGCACAAGAGATGTAAACCCTTCGCCATTTAATTTAACTGTATCTAAGCCAACATGGATCAGAATTTCCAGACCATTATCCATTTTCAATCCAAGTGCATGATTTGTCGGGAAGATACTTAGGACTTCCCCATCGATTGGGGATACTAGTTTTCCGTTGACTGGCTCGATAGCAAAGCCATCCCCCATCATTTTCATAGCAAACACTTGATCCGGAACTTGATCTATCGGTAAAACGTTTCCTTCAATTGGAAGGACAAAGTCATTTGCACCCAAAACTTGGTTTTCTTCCATTCTATCCTCTGCCACTTGCGCAGATGGACTTGTTTTCACTTGGCTTGGGTTAACGCCATTCTTGACAAGTTGTTTCATCGCATTTGCAACGAATTCAACATTCGTTCCAACAATGACCTGCACACTCGATTTATTCAACTTCATGACACCGCGCGCACCATGCCTTTTTAAGGCTGCTTCATTCACATTTCCTGAATCGGCCACTTGTAAACGTAAGCGTGTTGCACAGTTATCAATTAGCATTATATTCTCTTTACCGCCAAGATCTTGAATGAAAAGCGATCCCATATCGGTATATTTATCCCCTGTTTTCACAATAGTTTCTTCTTCCACAACTTCCTCATCGTCTTCACGGCCAGGTGTTTTTAAATCCATGATCTTGATGACAAAATAGAAAATCACGAAGTAAACTGCCGCGTATACTAAGCCAATAGGTATTAACCATAGAGGTTTTTGCGCTATGCCAAAGTTCAAGAAATAATCAATGGCTCCTGCGGAGAATCCAAATCCATGATGGATGTCCAATATAACGGCTAGTGCCAAAGATACCCCGGTTAAAAGGGCATGTATTACATATAACACCGGTGCGATGAACATGAACAGAAATTCAATAGGTTCAGTGATTCCTGTAAGGAAAGAAGTGAAAGCTAACCCAACAAGCATCCCCGTCACCAATTTACGTTTCTCTTTCTTAGCAGCTGCAATCATCGCTAATGCTGCAGCTGGAAGGCCGAACATCATGATTGGGAAAAACCCGGTCATGAATGGCCCAGCAGTCGGGTCCCCTGCGAAGAAACGATTTATATCACCTGTCGCTCCATTGTATTCACCAAAAACGAACCAAACCATACTATTCAAGACATGATGCAATCCTACTGGAAGCAATAAACGATTCAATACGCCGAATACGCCGGCACCCAATGCCCCTGCACCTGTAATCCAGTCTCCGACACTATTGATTACATCTTGAATCGGAGGCCAAACAAAACCGAATATTCCTGCAAGTATAATCATCGCAAGCGAAGTGATGATCGGGACGAATCGTTTCCCTGAAAAGAATCCAAGCCATTCAGGGAGTCTTATGTCGGAGTATCTATTATATAGAAGAGCTGCAACTATACCCGATATAATACCGCCTAAAACAGCCATGTTGATATCTTTATTAATCGCTTGTGTACCATTAGTTAAAACAAAGTAACCAACAAGACCTGCTAATGCCGCTGCACCGCTTCCATCTTTAGATAATCCAATCGCTATACCTAAAGCGAACAATATGGCAAGGTTATCAAAAATCGCTTGTCCCGAGGCAGCCATAAATGGAATATCAAGTAAATCCGGTTGCCCTAAACGAAGCAATAAAGCCGCTGCTGGCAAAACGGCAATCGGTAACATTAAAGCTTTCCCTATCTTTTGTAAAAAATTTAACATCGAACTCATCTCCCTTGTTCCTAACTTCTTTTAATTCAGCAGAACGAAAAGACGTATAAAGCGTTTTCATTTTATCAATATAATAACATTTCTTTGGCTTATACTAGCACAGAAAATATATAGATGTCTATACCAATTTACTTGAAAATATACTATATTCTTCGAAAACAAAGCAAATATATCTTTTTTATTCCTGATACCCCTTAACTGGTCTAGACAACTTCTAATAAAAACGATAAAATGAGTGCAAAATATATGAGACCATTTCATGATGACTCATTCATTAAGTTTTACTTTCATAAAGGAGATTATGTATGAAAACATTCATTATTAATAATCTAATAGTTCATGGCGAAAAGGAAACATACAAAAATGGGTATATTAAAGTCGTGGATGGAAAAATTGCCGAAGTTGGTCCAGTCAGCCAATACAAACAGGATGATGATGCCAAGGTAATTACTCTTTCACCGGATTATCAGTTAATTCCCGGTGCTATCGACATTCATATTCACGGAGCATCCAATTCCGATGCAATGGATGCCACACATGAAGCATTATCCACAATGGCAGAGACTCTTCCCAACGAAGGAACCACCAGCTTTCTGGCCACTACAATGACTCAATCTACCGAAGCCATTGAATCAGCACTTCTTAATGCTGGTAAATATATCGAAAATCAAACTCAAGAACACGCTGAAATAGTTGGGATCCACTTAGAAGGTCCTTTCATTTCACCGGCCCGTAAAGGAGCACAGCCTGAGGATTATATCGTTGATCCTGATGTCACTCTATTTAAAAGGTGGCAGGAAATGGCCGAAAATCAAATCAAGCTTGTAACGCTTGCTCCTGAACAACCAAACGGATTAGACCTTGCCGCTCACTTAAGGGGAACTGGCGTAGTCGCTTCCATTGGACATTCAGATGCAACATATGACCAAATAAATGAGGCTATCCAGGCTGGGACTACCCACGTGACACATCTTTATAATGGAATGCGGGGACTCCATCACCGCGAACCTGGTGTTTTGGGAGCTGCTTATCTTCGAGACGAGCTATATGTTGAACTTATTGCTGACGGCATTCACTGCAGGCCGGAAATGGTGAAGCTGGCATATAACCAGATTACCAGTGAACGCATGATCTTGATAACGGACTCGCTTCGTGCCAAATGGCTTGAAAAGGGAACCTATGATTTAGGTGGTCAGCCTGTGTATGTTAACGAAACGAAAGCAACGCTTTCAAACGGTACACTGGCAGGCAGTATATTGAAAATGAATGATGCCATCAAGAACACACTGGAATATACCGATTGTTCCATGACTGACATTATAAAAATGACGGCAGAAAACCCTGCCAAACAGCTTCGGATTTTTGACAGAAAAGGAAGCATCCAGGTCGGCAAAGACGCCGATCTTGTAATATTGAATGACCGCTTGGACGTTGAAATGACGTTCTGCAGAGGAAATTTAGCTTTTAAAAAGGAGAATGTATAATGAAAATCATACAAGTGCAGGACTACAAGGAAATGAGCCGGACAGCTGCAGAAATAGTGACCGGAAAAGTCAAAGCAAATCCAAATATCAAATTGGGCCTTGCAACAGGCGGTACCCCTAAAGGAATGTACGATAATTTGATTGAAGATCACATGCGTAATCATACTTCTTATGAAAATGTAACGTCTTTTAATCTCGATGAGTATATCGGATTAAAACCAAATGATCCAAACAGTTACCATTATTATATGGATGACTCCTTATTCACTCACATCAATATAAATAAAGAACGCACTCACCTACCAAATGGCACAGCCGACGACACCAACGGAGAATGTAACCGGTATGACGAAATGATTGATTCCGTAGGAGGGATCGATCTTCAGATACTTGGTATTGGGCAAAATGGCCATATTGGTTTTAATGAACCTGGAACTTCCTTCACATCCGGTACACATGTCGTGACACTTGAAGATTCAACGCGCCAAGCGAATGCACGTTATTTCGATTCCATTGACGAAGTTCCTACACATGCCGTTACGATGGGCATTTCAACAATCATGAAAAGCAAGGAAATTCTGCTGCTGATATCTGGTGATGAAAAAGCCGAAACCTTGAAGAAATTAATACACGGTGACATTTCCGAGGAATTCCCTGCATCTATCCTTAAAAAACATAATAGTGTTACAATTATCGCAGACCAAAAAGCGTTATCCGGAGTGATAATACCCTAAAAGGAGCGAAAGTCGATGATTGATAAAAACTCACCTCTTCCGATTTATTTTCAAATCGAAGAACAAATAAAAAGACAAATAGAAAACGGTGAGTTCCAAGCGCACGATGCCCTTCCATCTGAACGTGAATATGCCGAGCAATTCAAAATTAGCCGGATGACCGTCCGGCAAGCCATAAATAATTTGGTGAATGACGGATACTTATATCGTCAAAAAGGAAGGGGAACTTTTGTCGCCGATAAGAAATTGGAGCAGCAGCTCAATGGGTTGACCAGTTTTACCGAGGACATGAAAGCCAGGGGATTAAACCCAAGCAGTAAGCTGCTGAGCTTTGAAATCATTCCGGCTGATAAGAAAATTGCCAGTGAATTGAACATTTCTATTTATGCTCCCGTTTATGAAATAAAACGCATTCGGTTGGCTGATGATGTTCCAATGGCGCTCGAGACCGTGTACATGTCCGCCAATTTAATTAAAGGATTAACGGAAGAAATCATAAACCTTTCCCTTTACCAATATGTGGAGAATTACATTAAACTTAAAATAGACTATGCTACACAAACGTTGGAATCATCGATTGCTTCTGAATTAGAAGTCACCCATTTAGCAATTCCAAAACACTCCCCCATATTATTCATTCAAAGGCATACGTTCCTAATAGATGGAACTCCCCTTGAATATGTTAAATCGGCTTATCGTGCGGACAGGTATAAGTTCACTATCACTATAAGCAGATAAAATTGAATATTTTCATCACTATAGTCTTATAATTGCCAAAGGTAATCGGAGGGTGTCACATATATGAACTCATACTTTGAAGAAGTGCAGGCTTTACTCACAATTGTAGGAGAACAGGAAAAGCAATCAATTAAGGAATCTGTGGAACATATCTCAAAAGCAGTGATGTCAGATGGAATCATCCATCTATTCGGAAGCGGACACTCTCATATTTTGACGGAAGAGGTATTCTACAGGGCAGGTGGGTTAGCCGCAATTCGTCCTATTTTCGTTGAAGATTTGATGCTTTTTAAGGGTGCTTCAAGGTCTTCCCAACTCGAACGGCAAAATGACCTATCAGAGAAATTCATGCAAGATGAGGATATCCGTCCTGGTGATGTCTGTATCGTCATTTCATCATCCGGCGTAAATCCCGTTCCCATAGATGTCGCCACGATCGCAAAAGAAAAAGGGGCCTTTGTCATTGGACTAACATCACCGGAGTATGCAAAAAGTTGTCCTTCAAGGCATAAACAGAAGCATTATCTCCACGATGTCGTTGATTTGGTCATAGACAATCACATTGCCAAAGGTGACACATTACTGAAATCAAATAATATATCTTTTGGTTCTGGGTCGACCGTGATCGGGGCCGTTCTCCTCAATATGATTTTTACGCAAGTCATCCAAACGATTATTGAATCAGGGGAGACCCCTCCCGTATTCCTAAGCAGTAATATCGAAGGGGCAGATGAACACAATCAAAAGATCATCGCGAAATATAAAACAAGAATCCCCCAATTATGAATCGGTTTAGCCAAAAAGGAATACATAAGCTTTTATGTTCCTCATAAAAGCAGTCACGATGAAATATTAAAGAAGGCATCCATTTCGGATGCCTTCTTTAATTTAAGAGGTACTCCCTTTTATTCCTTATTTTTTAAAAACGGCCACCAGTTCGCGTTACCAAACGTCGCAACCATCACCGGAATAAACAATGGCAATATGACAAACGCATATAAAGCAAGCCCCACCAATATTAACGTGGCTATTTCCAAGAGCGATAGAACTCCTGCTGGCATCATGGCAGCAAAGGTTCCGCCCAGAATGACAGCCGCCGAGATGATCACCGTTCCCATTTTTCTCATGGACAAGTACATCGCTTCCTTGACCGGTTTATCTTTCCACTCGTTAAAGCGATCCATCAAGAAAATGCTATAGTCTATGCCTAGAGCAATCAAGATGACGAAAGCAAAGAAAGGAACTGCCCAGCCGATGCCGGCATAACCGAGAATATTAACAAAAATCAACTCTGTAATGGCTGCCGCTGTATAATAAGTCAAAACGAGCGACACAATCAAATAGACTGGCATGACCAGAGATCGCAGCATGAAAAAGAGAATGATTGCGATACCCGACAGCATCAAAACGACCGTCCGTGAGAAATCCTCCTCAGACATCGTGCCCAAGTCATGATGTGTACTTGTGATTCCCCCTATCGCCACCTGCGCATTTTCAAGCTTTGTATCTTTCGTTACTCTTTCAACGGTTGCCTCAATCGAATCGATTTGCTCGATTGCTTCATTAGAATATGGATTCGCCTTGAATACCACATCCATGGTCATGATTTTACCATCTTCAGATAAATACGCGTTCAATGCTTCCCCGAATTCTTCGCTTTCGACTACTTCTTTGGGAATGTACATACCTGTTACCGTTTTATCCGTTTTTGCCAATCCTGATAAATAACCCTGTGCAGACGATAGACCATCATGGACTTCATTCAGACCATCCGCACTTTCATTTAACCCATCTGTCAAATCAGTAAGTTGCCCGCCGAGGCTTGAAAAACCATTTAGGAGTTCTTGCTGCCCATTACTTAAGCTAGTAAGGCCTCCTTTAAATCCTGACAGATTATTTATGACTTCACCCTGACCATTGGCCATGGTGCTTAGACCTTTTTGTAAAGTGTCAACACCTGAAATCAATTGGTTCAGGCCCTCCCCAAGAGAAGTTTGACCCTTTACGATCTCTGCCATATTTTGATTCGCCGTATTCAAACCGCCGGACACTGAACCAAGATTCCTATTGAGCTCGGAAAGGCCTGCTGCCATGGGCTCCAAACCACCCTGTGCCCCTTGTACTGTTTGTTTGATCGTTTGATAGGACTCATCCGTCTGTAATTCTGGATGCGTGGCTTCGATTTGCTCAAAGGAAGGATTTAAACCAGAAAGGCTTTGTGATACGCCCGTAAGGTTAGTTTGAATCTCTTTGTATCCGCCTGTGAGCTCACTTAACCCATTAGCTGATTGTTTATACCCTTCGAGGAGCTGTCCGCTTCCGGTGGCGAGCTTCTCCATGTTTGCCTTGACCTCATTCAGTCCGTTTTTTATATCCCCAGTTCCTGAAGACCCATCGCGAATGCCTGCTTCAATGCTTGTTAACGCCTTCTCCACCTGACCTACGCCGCTCTTTAATTCATTGGTCCCGGAAATGAGACCCCCTATTCCGTCCGTCGCTTGCTTCAAGCGCGGTCCTGAATCGGAAAGCTCACTGCCTGCCGTTTTTAATCCATCACTGATTTGTTTAATGCCTTCATTTCCTTCCCCGATTCCCTTTTCCAAAGTTTCGGCTTGGTTGGAGACAAATAAGTCCTTAATGGGTTCACCTGTCGGGCGAGTCATGGATCGAACTACATCGACTTCATCCACCTTGACGACTTCCTGGCTGATTTTTTCAGCAAGTGCGACGTAATCTTCCGAATCCATACGTTCGTCATTTTTTATGACAATCTGTGTTGGCATGGATTGTCCCGGGCCGAATTCATCGGAAATGATATTAAATGCCATGATGGAAGGAACGTCATCACCCGCTTCTTCAAGGGAGTTATAAGAAATCTTCCCATCATACATAAACAAAAAGGGAACACAGACGATTGCAACGATCATTAGCGCCAACAATGGGTGGTTCAAAGAGAAGTTGCCCAAAATTCCCCATAGTTTACTTTCACTATGCGCAAGCTTGCCTTTTGCCGGCCAGAATAGCTTCTTGCCAAGAACCGCCATGAAAAATGGAACGATTGTATAAAGGGCGATCATTAAAATGAAAACCCCTATGGCAACGGCCGCCGCGGATTGATAGAGCTTAAAAGTAGAAAAACCAATTGCCGCAAAGCCAATCATTACGGTCAGCCCACTGTAGAAAACCGTCTTACCGGCGGTTCGGTATGTCTCCACGATGGCTTCAGATAAGGACACCTCTGACGATAGCTCCTCCTTGAAACGACTAAGAAGCAGGATGCAATAATCAGTCCCGATTCCAAATAAAATACCTACCAGGAATATTTGGGTGTAAGACGAAATCGGAAAGTCCCATTTATCCACCAGGAATGCGACGATGGATTGTGAACATAAATAAGTGAAACCGACTGTTACTAACGGAATGATCGGTGTCATCACTGAACGGAAGACTATCAGCAATACAGCCAGAATGAAGACAACCGTGATGCCTTCAGTTTTCTTCAGCCCCTCTTGGGAATTGGTATTAAGATCTTCATCGATCATCCAGCTGCTTGTGTAATAATGCTCGACATCCACTTGTTCCAACTCTTTATAAAGGGCATCGATCACTTCCTTTGCTTCCCGGTCCCCCTTGACCATCGTAATGGATGTCAAAACTGTTGATTCATTCTCCGAGACCAACTGACCTTTTAGCGAGGGCTCTTTAAAATGGGTCATGATCTCTTTGATGCCAAGCTCTGTTTTATTCTTTTCAAGCTTTTGGGTCGCTACCTCAATCTCTTTCAATTCCGAGGAAGACAACTTATTATCACCATGAAATACGAGAGCCACTTGTGACTCATCCTCATCCTGGATCTCTTTCAATAGCTCATTGGCCATCCCAGAGGAATACTCTGCCGGTACATCCAGCTGTCCCTTATTCCGGACAAGGTCCGCCATATTCGGTGCCGTAAACAATAAACCTGCCGTAATTGCAACCCAAGCGATAATGACCAGCCATCTTCCCTTTATGATCCCCCTCATTTATATTCCCTCCCATTTCTCATTCTTCATTTGAATGAAAATTTGTGAAAGCTTCTCATATGTATCAAGGAATTTAACAATCTCTTCATAATCGAATTTCGTCATGATGCTCTCTACCAATTTATGAATCTTATTTTCCGTTTCCTGTAACAATGCTTCCCCCTCTTTGGAAAGCTTCAAGTGAAAGACCCTTCGGTCAACCAGGTCCTGTTCCCGTTCTATCAATCCTTTGCCTTCCAGCCTATTGATGTTGGACGTGACGGCACTCTTATTAATATAAAAGGCATCACTGATTTCCGTCGATGTACACAACCGCTGTTGTTGAATGAATCGTAAAGTATAGTATTGTTCGTTCGTCAGCACATCACAAATCTGATCTTTTATTAAAAGCTCCCCCATCTTATTGACATGGAAGGAAACCTTCATATATCGATCAATCAAGCCAGAAACTTTTTCATTATTCATCGTTGCACCTCCCAAAAAGTAGTTCAGTCATTTAACTATATGTAGATTACTATTGTTTTATTTATTATGTCAATCCCATGACAGTTTATTATTTCCAGTTTAACTTATGGTAAATAAGGGAAAACCCAAAGTAAGCAAACAATCTACTATTCTAAAGGAGGAAATATAAATGACTCAATCAACTATCGAAACTCAAACGAATAGCAAACTTCTAAAAGGAATTCTAATCGGGGGGCTTGTTGGTGGTGCGTTGACCTTGCTTGACTCCAACACAAGAAATAAAGTAAAGCGTTCAGCCGTCCTTTTAAAAGACAACTCCATGAATATGATTGAACAGGTAAAGGAAAATCCCGGCGAAATGAAGGAACAGATGGTATCAGGTGTCAAAGGGGCAACCGAGACAATTAAAGAGGCAATCAATGACGTTGAAACACTATATGAAACCGTCAATGAAGACGTGGTGGGTAAAGTATCCGAAGTAAAGGATATCTCCACTGATGCCCTTGGTACAGCTAAGGACGCAACAAGTGAATTGAAAGACATCAGTTCAAAAGTGGTCGTTGCCGGTAAACAACTAAAAGAAACACCATCACAATCATTGAAATCCGATAATATTAAAGGTGAAAAAGAGAGTGATGAAATCGTTAAAAAATCAGGATTATCCAATCAAAAATCCATTTCATCCAACTTCTAATATATAAAAAAGCTGAGGCATTACGCCTCAGCTTTTTTTATCGCTTGTACAATTGGGATGTTGGTTTCCGCTCCAGGCACTCGCTTTCCGCGGGCGGTCGTGGAGCCTCCTCGGCTTCCGCCTGTGGGGGTCTCCCCTTGACACGCTTTTGCCGCAGGAGTCTCGTACCTTCCTCTCCAATCACCTCTGTTGTAACATTTAGATAGAAGTCTACAAACTGTGGGTCAATTGGTTCGGGAACATCATTTGATGAAAGTTACATTTTCCGGAACCCTTTTGTTTTTTCATATATCACTTCACTTGATAACCTTAGTTAGAACTCTCTAATTTATTCGTTATCTCATGCTCTTTTTTCACTTCAGCTAACCAAACGGGATATTCCTCTTGTAATCTCTCAGAAAGAAGCGTTTCTTTAATTACATCTTTACTGTCTTCTAAATTAGCTTTTTTTGCTTCCTTCTTACCGGTTACTTTTATGATATGGTACCCATAATCGGATTTGACTGGATCACTGACTTTATTTATATCAAGATCAAAGGCAACATCTTCAAACTCTTCCACCATATCACCTTTCCCAAAATACCCTAGGCTTCCACCGTTATCCGCCGTTTCAGTATCAGTGGAATATTCAGCTGCCAATTTAGCGAAATCACCGCCTTCTGCGATTTCCTTCGCAACTTTTTTAGCCGTTTTTTCGTCCTCGACTAAAATATGACTAGCTTCCACTTGTTCAGCTTGAGCAAATGTATCTTTGTTATCTTCAAAATACGTACTGATTTCATCGTCCGTCACGGTTATTCTCGGTTCGACCAGTTTTTTCGTTTGCAGATAAACCACGATGTCCTTTTTTAAGGCTTCCATGGAAGAACCGCTTGCTTCCAATTGCTCTTTTAACGACTTTTCATCACCATAGGACTCTACCATGGTATCGATTTCTTTCTGTATTTCTTCATCCTTAATTTTGATTCCTGCTTTTTCCGCTTCCAATTCAACCAATTTATTCGTAATTAACAGGTCTAACGTATCTGCTCCGTATCCCGCAATAAGTGCGTCATACAGCTCATCCTTATTGATTTTCTCGCCATCGATACTGGCCATTGTCTTATCCGTGGACGAAATCATCGCAAATGCCATGATCCCGGCAATGATTAAAATGCTCCCTGCCCAAATATATGCTTTCGTGCTTCTTAAAAGTTTCATGAATACTCTCCCTTAATTTTTCTATTATGATAGCTTGGAAATATTAATTAATCCTTAAGATTTTACTTCAACCTTCAATATGTACTAACCCCATCATTATACTAACATACTTATATCCCTACAGATATTTTAGAGTATTTCATTCTGCGACCAATTTACATTGAGATTTTTGTTGATCATTTCAAAAAAACGAAGTTATACCGTTATATCGTCTTTTGATATTTAGGTAACTGAGTGCCAAAAACACAGAAACGAAAAAAGCATGGTGTACGGAGGGAATTCCTACACCATGCTTTTTTTATAGTGTTATTTACGATGCATCTTGAATTCAAGGAAGAGTTCGTTGTAATGGGCCAAGTTTTTCTTCCCAAGGTTTTCGTACACTTCCAGTTTCTTTGTCAGTTCCGGTGATGGATAGAAACGTTCATCCTTCACCACTTCTTCAGGCATATATTTCAGTGCTTCTTTATTAGGTGTCGAGTAACTTACATATTCGGCATTCTGTGCCGCAACTTTCGGGTCAAGCATGAAGTTGATGAACTGGTGAGCCGCATCGACATTTTTGGTTGTTTTCGGGATGACCATATTATCAAACCACAAATTGGACCCCTCTTTTGGAACAACGTATTCGAGATCTTCATTTTCAGCCATGATTTCAGAAGCAACTCCCGACCAAACAAGGCCAATCGCCGCTTCCTGGGCTTCCAATAGCATGCGGCTTTCATCTCCTACTATTGCTTTAATATTCGGAGTGAGTGCATCAAGTTTGGATTTTGCCTCTTGAAGGTGTTCTTCATCTATATCATTCAATGAATAATTCAAAGAGTTCAGACCCATGCCCATCACTTCTCTAGCCCCATCCGTCAATAGGATTTCATTTTTTAAATCTTTATCCCATAAATCCGCCCAGGCCGTTATTTCTTTGCCACCGAGCATCTTGGAATTGTAAACAATTCCAACCGTTCCCCAGAAATATGGCACGGAATATTTATTCTCCGGATCGAATGGCAGATCGATGAATCGCTCATCGATATTTTTCAAATTCGGAAGCTTGGAATGATCCAAGGGAACCAACAAGTCTTCTTGCCTCATCTTATCGATCATATACTCAGACGGAATGGCAATATCATAAGTCGTACCGCCCTGTTCGATTTTAGTCATCATTGCCTCATTCGAATCGAACGTCTCATAAATGACCTTTATACCTGTTTCTTCTTCAAAACGTTCGATTAGATCCGTATCGATGTAATCGCCCCAATTATAGATGGTAAGCGTATTGCTGCTCGTAAACCCCTGCGATGAATTCAATCTTGAAATCGCATATAGCAGAAAAGCGGATACGAGGGAAATGATTAAAAACATTTGGACAAGCCTTTTCATCGTTTCCCCCCCATTCCCGTTTGCCTTACACGTTGAGTTATAAAGTAATATACGACAACCAACAGCAGTGTCACGACGAACAGCAGTGTCGATAGTGCATTGATATTCAATGAAATACCACGGCGGGCCAAGGAATAGATTTCCACAGAAAGAGTGGAGAAGCCATTACCGGTCACAAAGAACGTAACCGCAAAATCATCAAGTGAATAAGTCAATGCCATAAAAAAACCAGCAAAGATACCTGGTAAGATGTATGGAAGGATGACCTTTGTCAATACATCCCACCGGCTTGCCCCTAAATCTCGGGCCGCATCAATTAAAGTAGGGCTCATTTCCTGAAGTTTCGGAAGGACCAGCAGAACAACGATCGGGATACTGAAGGCGATATGCGACAACAGTACAGAGTAGAATCCAAGCTTGATCCCGGCCATTGTGAATAAAATCAGGAAGGAAGCACCGATGATCACATCGGGACTGACAATCAATACATTATTCAATGACAATACTGTATTCTTAGCTTTACTGCTCGTAAAGGACCGAATTCCAATCGCCCCTATCACCCCTATGATCGTTGCGATCAGTGCAGATAATAAAGCAATCACAAGTGTATTCAATACAATGATCAACAGCCTTGTATCTTGGAATAGCTCCTTGTACCACTCCATCGTGAACCCTTTAAAGTCATACATCGTTCCACCGCTGTTAAAAGAGTAAAAGACTAAAAAGAAAATCGGTGCATAGAGTATGAGAAAAATCAAAACGAGAAACGCTTTTGATATTGGTGATAATTTATTGCCCAATTTACACACCCTGCTTTCGGTTACCCGTTACAAACATAATCAGGAACATTATAATAATCAAGAATACCGCGATTGTGGAACCCATTCCCCAATCCTGTGTCACAAGGAAGTGCTGCTCGATAGCCGTACCAAGCGTAATCACGCGGTTACCGGCAATCAGTCTTGTAAGCATGAACAATGAAAGTGCCGGGATGAAGACTACCTGGCATCCTGTCTTTACACCATCTAATGTCAATGGAAAAATGACACGGCGGAATGTCATCCATCGGGACGCTCCCAAGTCATTGGCCGCATCCAAAAGGGTTGGATTCATTTTATCAAGCGCATTGAATATCGGTAAGATCATAAACGGGATGAAAATATAAACCGAAACGAATATGAAGCTGAAATCCGTAAAGAGAATCTGCTGCTTTCCGATTCCTACAGCCTCTAGAAAACCATTTGCCACACCATACGTGCCAAAAATACCAATGAAGGCATAAGCCTTCAAAAGTAAATTGATCCAGGAAGGGACGATAATCAGCAAAAGCCACAACTGCTTATGCTTGGTTTTCGTTAACAAATATGCGGTCGGGTAAGCGACTAAAAGGGATATTCCCGTAATCAGGAAAGCATACCAAAATGAGCTTAAAGTCATTTTTAAGTATACTGGCGTAAAGAACTTTTGATAGTTAATCAAAGATAGATTGCCTTCAATGTCAAAGAAGGAATAGTAAAGGATTAACAAAATGGGTGCGATCACGAATAAAGCGATCCATAAGACATAGGGTATGAAGTAAATGTTCCGGGATATTTTATTCTTCATGACTTTCCCCATCATGATACGCTTCCAGACGCTTATCGAATTCTTCTTCAGTTTCACCCAATCGCATGACATGAATCGATTCTGGATCGAAATAAAGACCTATTTCATCTCCTACTGCCACTTTTTTCGTTGATTGGACAAGCCATTCATTTCCATCATGGTCATAACAGCTGATTTCATAATGAACACCGCGAAATAGCTGGGAGTCCACCCGAACTTGGAGTTTTCCGCGATCGACGGAAGTAATCTCTAAATCTTCCGGGCGGATGACAATATCGACAGCTTCATTACTGTTCAATCCTTGGTCGACACATTCGAACTGTCTGCCGACGAATTCCACGCGGTAATCTTCAATCATTTTCCCTTTTACAATATTAGACTCACCGATGAAATCGGCAACGAACCGATTCAGCGGTTCATCATAAATATCCGTAGGGGTCCCACTTTGCTGAATTTTCCCTTTGTTAAGGACAAAAATCTCATCTGACATCGCTAATGCTTCCTCTTGGTCATGAGTGACGAAGATAAACGTGATTCCAAGCCTCTGTTGCAACTCCCGCAATTCATATTGCATTTCTGTACGTAATTTCAAATCGAGGGCAGATAGCGGTTCATCCAGAAGGATGACTTCAGGTTCATTAACAATCGCCCTGGCAATCGCTACCCGTTGCCGCTGACCGCCGGACATTTCCCTGATTTCCCGTTTTTCATAACCCTCCAAGTTAACAAAGCTGAGGGCTTCCTTCACTTTGATTTCCACTTCCGAATTCTTCATTTTTTTGATCCGAAGACCAAATGCTACATTTTCAAACACATTTAAATGCGGAAAAAGTGCATAATCTTGAAATACCGTATTCACTTGCCTTTTATTGGCTGGCACATCATTGATCTTTTTTCCTTCAAAGTAAATATCACCTTTGGAGGCTTCCGTAAACCCGGCAATCAAGCGAAGGATGGTGGTCTTCCCACATCCGGAAGGACCCAAGAGCGTATAGAACTTCCCTCTCTCGATTTCAAAACTAACATTATCGAGAACTACCGTTTCATCATCAAATTGCTTCGTAACCTGATCGAAGCGTATTATATTCCCGTTTGCCATAGCTTCTTCCCTCTCTCCATTACCTTACTCATCAATCTTCAACGATTGCATTTGTTTTGAATACTATAAGTATGATTCCGTCACCACGAGTATTAACTCCGACTGACCTTCAAAATCATTGATGATTTGATGTTCATCTGAAGCATGAAAATAAATCGATTCCCCTGCCTTGACGTAATACGTATGTGTACCAAGCTTTACAATGACTCTTCCGCTTAATACATAACCGAATGTTTCCGACAGGGATGGTTCAAATTGTTTGAACTCCCCTTTTTCCTGGAGAGTCAGTCGAATAGGTTCCATTTCCTTCTCATTCGACTCAGGCACGAGCCACTGGATTTGATACCCGCGTTCTTCATCGATGAAAAATGTTTGTGCTTCTTCTTCATACACCACTTTTTGGACCTGATCCTCTTCATCGAAGAACTGCTTCGGCTTGCAGCCGAGTACTTCTAAAATATTAAAAAGAGTTTCAATTGAAGGGGAACTAAGATCCCTTTCCAACTGTGAAATATATCCTTTGCTTAAATCCGTTCTTTCCCCCAATTCTTCCTGGGTCAATCCTTTTTTCAAGCGAAGGTTCTTTATTTTTTTCCCAATTTGCATCCCATTACCCTCAATCGGTTTACTTATAGTAAACCCACAGTAAATAAAGTTTTATATAAGTAAACTTTCAGTTTAATTTTACGAATATCATTATACAGGAAATGCCGGAAACTTCAAACGGAATTTCCAGTCATGCTAAAAAAGGGCTGCCACCTGGCAGTCCCCCTTTTACAACTTCAGACATATTTCTTGCGCTTTCTTTTCTCCATCAGCAATACAGTCCGGGATTCCGACACCATTATATGAACAGCCCGCAAGTAAAACATTCGGATAATTCTCGGAGATTTTCGCCTCCAGTGATTGAACGATTTGAGGATGTTTAATATGGTAGTTCGGCATATTTTCATGCCAATTCGTTACTTCACTCGTAATTGGAATCCCGGAAATGCTTAGACTGTTCTTGATATCGCGTAAAGCCACCTTGATCAATTCCTGGTTTGTAAGGGACCGTAATCGTTCATAGTCCGGACTTGAGCTTTTATAAAAAAGCCTTACCAAAAGCTGACTGTTTTCAGAAGTATGCTCCCATTTCCGGCTTGTCCAGGTACATGCATTGCAGACCAAATCACTATTATCACCTGCAATGAAACCTGTCCCGTCTTTGGGAAGCATACTGTCAGGGATATCGAATCCAAGATAAACGCTAATCATCGAACTATTGATCAAGCCGTCGAAGTCCTCATCCAACTCCCGATCACCCAATAGTTTCTGGGCAACAGTATGCGGTGTACTCAATACGATAAAGTCCGTTTCCAGAGTTTCACCGTTTGCCAATGAAATGATATACCCCTCATCATTTCTTCCAATTTCATTTACACTGACCCCTTTTAAAATCTCCACCATATCGAGGCTTTCCTCAATTCGTTCCACCAATGCTGATAATCCATTTTTAAACGAAAGGAACTTCTTATTTCCTTTGCTTTGGTATTTCTGCTTATTCTCTGATAGACCGCGTATTATACTTCCATATTCATTTTTATAATCCAGCATCTCTGGCAGCGTTTTGGCAATCGTCAATTCATTTAATTTTCCTGAGTAAACACCCGATAGGACAGGCGATATCTGCTTTTGCACCAATTCCTTACCTAAGAAGCTTTCAAGAAATAAACCGATTGAGTCATTCTTCGTAAACGTCTCATTTTTTGTATAGAAATCCTTTAAGGCGTCAACCTTCCCTTGGGCGGAAACCAGATCACTTTTCGCCAGCGATTCCAGGCTCATCGGTATTCCGAATAGGGCATCTTCGGGGATTCCCTTTAGCATCCCATCTGTATGGATAAATGATTTTCCCGTGGCATTATAGACAACTTGTTCCTCTAGGTTCAATTCCTTAAGAAATGGCTTTATATTTTGTTTTCTGGCGACAATCGAATCGGCACCCGCTTCAATTTTAAAAGGACCGTCGTGCACAGTCCTTATTTTACCGCCTAGTTCCTCATTTCCTTCTATTAATATCAATCGTATGGAGAGACTCCTCGCTTTAACTGTTTTTTGTAAATAATACATGGTTGATAAACCGGTAATGCCTCCACCTACGACTACGACTGTTTTCATTAGGACTACACCTCGATTAACGAATTTTACATTAAGTAAAGTGTACCATAAGGCAGCGGCATTATTAAAAGCGGCCCTTCTAAATCATTGGTTTCATAATGAAGCCTGTAACAAATTGGACAAAAAAAACCCTTCCTCATTCGAAAAGTCCACATGCCATCATATAGAATTTGTTATTTCGTTCCTTATTCCATATCCTTGTTCATCATATCTAATCTATATTCCATTATCTCCATCAACCCGCTTCTGCCTTCCTTCCTAATCCCTGTATCCTGATATCCCAATTTCGCATAAAGCGTTTTTGCAATCACGTTCATGACGTCCACTGCCAGAATGATCGAATCCTTGTTTGGGAAAATCCCTTTTGCGAATTCCGGAAGGATTTGCAAGGCTTTCTTCGCAATCCCTTTACCTTGATGCTTTTGATCAACAAGAAATCCACGGAGTAATATCGCCTTTTTATCGTTGGTGAAAAGGGTGATGTTCTCGCCAATGTGTAAAACGAAAAAGCCAACTGGGATACCCTCAGCCAATATAACGATAGGATGCCTTTCGCAATCTTCCCGGCAATATTTCAGTGACTCTTCGGGCAGAGCAGAAAAAGGGGTTTGTGTATCCGGTAAATAAAACTGGGAAAGCCCGTGAAGATGTTCCGGTAAATAAGGCGTTAAGGTGGTGGTCTCGATTTCCTTGTCCTGTTTCATTAGCACACCCTCTTTCATCAATTATTGGATACATTAATGATTCGATGCCCCGCCCGATATTCCCTTCACAAACCGAAAGGAGCACTGCCGAATATATCGGCAGTGCTCCTTAAGTTATCAATGTGTATTTTCATTGATTGTTAGTGCTTCTCGTAAATTGATTTGCTGGCGAAGTATGTTGGCAACATCACGGGAAATTTGTCGTTTTTCAAACATATCCTGCACCTCATCCCGTTCTGCCTGGATCGCTTTATAGAAAAGCTCTCTTTCATATTCGACCATTTTACTAGGGGTACGGCCTCTATTTTCACGTTTGCATTTTAAAATCAACACTTTATACTCTTCTATGATCATCGAGGATGTCTCATGATTATCAGGTATAATTCCAGCTTGTATCTCTTGGATGGCAGCTTTATACATCCTTATTTTAAGGTCCCTGACCTTTTCCAATCTCTCAAGATTGATTTTTCTTATTTCTCTTTTATTAGGGAAAAATAATTTTAAAACCCTCAGCATACTTCTTCTGAAAAGCGTTACTGACCTAAAAAAACGGAACTTCATTCGATTTGTTACGGCACCTTCCATACGCTGGATGTATTCCTTGCATATATACGCCGTTTCCCGGTCCACTTTTTCATCCTTAATAAGTTTATCCAGGAATCTTTGCTCTGCTTCAAGGGCCTTAAAGCGAAGGACCTTCTCTTCTTCCCTTAATGCAGCCGGTTCTTTCTCCTGTTCAACATAGGACAATTCATTGATCTTGGTACAGTACCTAGAAATGATTGATAAAGCCGCTTCCCGGTTTTCATCTGTCATTTGGGACTCAATCACCCGAATGGCCGCTTGATGGGAGTGAATAGCAGCAGCTTTCGTTTTATCAGCCTGATTGTCCACCACTTCCTCTTCTTCTGACCGTGCCACGATTGGCAGAAATACACTCGCAACAATCAAGGTAAGCAATATGACACCTGCTGCAATGAAGATGATTAACGAACGCTCAGGAAAAGGACTTCCATCTGCTAACACATACGGAATCGAGAACGAACCCGCTAACGTTACAGCTCCCCGAACACCGGAAATGGTAATGATTCCAGCCGCTTTGAAGTCAGGTTTTTGGGCGCCTGCTTTTCTCGTCATCCAACCAATCGACCAGGCAGCCGTAAGCCAAATGAATCGTAAAGCGAAGAGGAAAAGTGTAATGATCACGATATATAGAATCACTTGTCCATTATTGAAGGCTGGATCTTGAAAGATAGTTTTCGCAACGCTTGGGATTTGCAAGCCAAGCAAAACGAATACAAGACCATTCAATACATATAAAATGACGGACCATGTACTCTTTGAAACGACTTGAAGTTCTACAGTTGGTGATATTTCCCGATCTCGTTCAATGGCATGGACGATTCCCCCGGCCACGACCGCTAAAATCCCAGAAAGGTGGAAATGTTCCACAGCGAGGAAAATAATAAAAGGAGTTAGGATTTGGATCAGCATATGCATCGTGACGTCTTCCATCCCTAAACGGCGAAGAAATAAACGAAGCCTGATAATGATGAAAGCAAGTATTGCTCCACCTACAAACCCACCAATTGCAATCCATATGAAACTGAAGGTTGCGTCGACTAAGGAGAAAACACCAGTGACTGTAGCTGCAACGGCAAACTTAAAGGCAACTAAACCTGAGGCATCATTCATTAACCCTTCTCCTTCGAGAAGGTGCATGATGCTCTTTGGTAACTTGACCCGACTCGCCAAAGCGCTTACTGCCACAACATCCGTAGGTGACAAAATGGCCGCTAAAGCGAACGCTGCCGGCAATGGTATCGAAGGGATCATCCAATTAATTAAATAGCCGCCTGCCCAAACCGTTATGAATACCAGGCCTAGTGCAAGCATTAGAATGGGTGCTCTCAACTTCCATAGTGCTGTTCGGGGTACATTTTTGCCATCATTGAATAATAGGGGCGCGATGAATAACAGCAAAAATAGTTCCGTCTCCATCTCAACATGTATACCCAGGGGTAAAAGTGCCAATATGACACCCAGTGCTATTTGTATTAATGGTACAGGTATAAAGGGTATAAAATGGTTAATTACATTAGACACTCCAATCAATATAAGAAGGGCTAATATAACAAGAAAAAACTCCATACAAACATCAAACTTCCTCTCTCATCTATTTTCATAACTATAAGCGTAACATATTTATACCCATTCATTCATGCATTAACTATTCTAACCTAGAATCCTCCTGAATAATGATACCTTTTATAAAAGCAAAGGAGCTTGCGTTGTACGCGATGAACCATCATGAAGATCGAGGTGATTGGATGTTTACAAAATCTACTCCATCAACAAACTTGGGTAACCGCATAAAACAGAAAAAAGCCGATTGGCTAACCATAATCAGCTTTTCCCACATGATGAAAGACAACCCACATAAGAAGTTGGGATTAAAAAACTTATTTAGTTCCCGGGACAAAGAGACGAAGATGTTTGTGCAGTACATTTGCCTGGAAAGGAAGAAGAATGCCTTCATCGCCATCGATATTGACTGCAAGTTCCTCTGATGTGGCTAAATGGAGCTTGGATGTTTTAATATATTCAACTTCATCATGCCCCTTGATCTCCCCCCTGATTAAACTGGGAATGATCTTAACGATGAGAGGAAGAGATAAATCCTTAATAATGAATGTGTGCAGCTTTCCATCATTCACTTCCGCCTCTGGTGCAAGTTGTTCGAAACCGCCGACAGAGTTAGTCATTGTTGCAATTAGTAAATGAGCCTCACCTATCCACTTTCCCTGATCATGTTCAACCGTTAAAGGAAACGGAGTCTTTTTAATGATCGCTTTTGCTCCTTCAATGAAATATGCAAAAGACCCCAGACGGGTTTTTTGTTCAACGGTAACATTATAGGTAGCCTCGGCGATCGCCCCTACTGCCAACACATTCATGAAATAACGATCATTGATCTTCCCTATGTCCGATTCCTTAATATGCATATCCTTTAATATCTCAATGGCTGCATCGGGATTCATGGGTATTCCCAAAGATCTCGCGAAATCATTAATGGTTCCTAGTGGAATGATTCCGAAAATAGGCCGATGTCGCTGCTCGCCCATGCCATTCACTATCTCGTTCACGGTTCCATCCCCACCCATGGAAATGACAGCATCGAACTTTTCTGCACATGCCTCCTTAGCAAAGTCCGTAGCATCCCCCTCTCCTTCCGTTTTACGAACGCATACCTCATCAAAAATTTCACCAAGTGTCGTTTCCGCTTTCGGCAAAATCTTTCCTGCCTTTTCCTTACCTGAAGATGGATTGATGATAATCATCGCTTTCAACATAGGCTACCTCCCATTATTGTACTTCTACTAGCAAGTTACCTCTTTACTGATGTAATAAAACCACAAGGACAACTTTTCTGTAAGCAATTTTCCAGTAACTCACAAATAATCTCTGCCAATTGAATTTTGCTGACCTTTTAGAACAAGCTCTTTTATGTTACATGGACTGTGAAACAGCCATTCATTGATCACAGAACTTTCCTGTTCCCCATCTGTTACATTAATACCTATCTCAATTAATTGAAAATCGTATGTCCCTTTCGCTCCCACTTTGTTTTTCCCTTTTATAAAAAGCACTATTTCTTCAATTTCCTACTTGCCGCGAAGAAAAATACAAAAATAAACAGATGATAAATCCCTTTCCTATAGGGTTTTCAGACTATCCTCGAAATAAATTTTAAATTTTCTGTAAAATACCTATACATTTTCCAAATTCGGGTATATACTGTATTATAACAACAAACAAACACCAAAAACTGTACTATAAAGAGGAGGAGCGAGACATGCAAGCAAATCAATCAGATTTATTAATAATCGATTCATTTAAACATTGCCCGGAATGTGGTGAAACACATGTGGACCTCTCAGATTCCTATCTGATGGAATGCGACCGCTGCCTTTCCAAACGTGAAGAATAAAGCGACCGGAAAATATATCTAATATTAAAGGAGGAAATATCATGCAAATGAAAAAATCCATTGAGTTTTTTAACAATATCCCTGCTAAACATTGCCCCGAGTGCGGTGACCATATTATTGAGCACGCTGAATCCTACTTAATGGAATGTGACCGCTGCCTTTCCAAACGCGAAGACTGATTAAACCAAATCATAAAGGAGGAATCATCATGCAAACTAAAAACCCATTGGAATTCTTCAGGACACTGCCGCCTAAACAATGTTCGGAGTGCGGAACCCATATCACTGAACAAGCTGAATCCTACTTAATGGAATGTGACCACTGCCTTTCCAAACGCGAAGACTAATTAAACCAAATCATAAAGGAGGAATCATCATGCAAACTAAAAACCCATTGGAATTCTTCAGGACACTGCCGCCTAAACAATGTTCGGAATGCGGGACCCATATCATGGAACAAGCTGAATCCTACCTCTTGGAATGTGATCACTGCCTTTCGAAACATGAAGACTGATTAAACCAAATCATAAAGGAGGAATCATCATGCAAACTAAAAACCCATTGGAATTCTTCAGAACACTGCCGCCTAAACAATGTTCAGAATGCGGGACCCATATCATGGAACAAGCTGAATCCTACCTCTTGGAATGTGACCGCTGCCTTTCCAAAAAAGATGAATATTAATAAAAGATGCTGACATCAAGGAGCTATGTAGGCCAATTTGATGTCAGCATTAACTTTGTATTAGCTTCCCTTTCCTTGCATTCAAAAAAGGATGTCCTCGGGACACCCTTCAGCCGTACTTATTATTTATCTCCCAATATATTTGTCTACATATTTTCCACTGATCTTCCTGCTGCTGTATTGTAAGAAGTCCAATGCAAAAATCATGAATTCAAGGCCTAGACGCTTATCTGAACGCATAAAATCAGAACCTAGCAGTTTCTCCAATTTTTCAAGCCTATGATATAGCGTTTGCCGGACGATGAATAGTTGTTTAGATGTTTCCTGTTTAGAACCGTTACAAGCAAGATAGGTCTTCAGAGTAGGCATTAACTCACCATTGTTTTGCTTGTCATATTCAATGACTGGACCTAAATATTCGTACACCGTTTCCTCCAGATTACCATGTTTATTTATGAGCGAAATCATGCGATGCATATGTAAGTCCTGATAAAAGAAGCTTCTGTTATCCTCTGGTAGTGTATCCTGAAGCAGCAAAGTCTCACGGGCCGTTTCATAACTTTTATAAATCTCACTTAACCTTTGAACATGCTTTCCAAACCCAATGGAAAGCAGACTCATACGATTACGCCCGCTTACATCCATTTTCATGATTCGATCCACCGCGCTTGAAACCCTTGATTTCCAATCTTCAGATGAACGATTATCACCTAAAATAAAAACAAGATGCTGATGTATTTCCATGGAAAATATCTGAAAGCCGTACTGTTCAAAAACAGTTCTAAACATTATCTTAAAATAGGTTCCATCTAATTTTGTGGAACTTTTATTATATTTTTGGTGTTGTTTACAAATGCAAACAATTCCGCCATCCAACTGCATTTTCGGATCAATATAGGAAAGCCTCTCCCGAATTGCCTCGTCACTATATTCACCTTCAATCCAATTTGTAAGCCATTTACTTTCTTCCGACATTTTCTTTTCTTCTATATATAACTCTCTTAATAGATGCTGTGCCAATGCGGTAGCCGTTCGATCCAAGATCAGTGAATCAAAATCGGTCAACTCTCTGTCGTTGCTGCAAATGAGCAGTTCCGCATAATTTTCACCGAGCACTTGAATCGGCTGTCCAAGAACGGTTTTATCCAATTTCCGCTTCTCTTCGTATATGTCCGCTACCATTTGATAGGTTATTTTTTTCTTTATTTTTGGAATGCTGGCTATATCATTTTCATTAAAGATAAGAATAACCTGTACATTTAAATAGCTGTGGAGAAATTTTAGAATTGGTTCATAATGGTCAATTTCGAGGAGATTTTTATTTAACTGCTGGGAGTAGTTTTCTAAGTTGGAGATCATCTGATATTGTTTATTTATGATAAGGGAATGAATATCCTGCGTGATTTCTACGAAAGGGACTTCTTCATGAAATAGGATGATAGGGAATTGCCGTTCATTTGCGAGATCAATGGCACATTGCGGCACTGCCATGGTGTTGGCGCCAATCTCTATACAGAGGCCAGCTGCATCGCATTCAATTAATTGTCTTAAGTAGGATAGAAATGTGTCATCGCAATCTTTCCACCCTAAACCGGTAGTCAGAATCAGTTCATTTCCATTTAACAAATGGCTGATTTGGGTGACTTCCATACAGTGGACCCACTTCACTTGACGCTTTATCCCACTGCTACCTGCAATTATATCCGTCAGATTAAAATGCTTGCGTGTTAGAATCTCCTCGATTGTAATCGATGTATTCATCCATCCACATCCTTTTATAAAACTGCTTTAAAATCTATTATAAACGGACAATCCTTAAATCTCCAGACACTTGTTAGAATATCTAACGTCAAAATTCTACAAAAAACTCGAACAGGTACAAGAAAAAAGGACCCATTCGTGAGGAATGGGCCCGGTTCATAACTATTTCAATTCAATTTTTTGAAAAGCAATGTAGAGAAGTATTTCCTTCCTTCCGGGGTTTTGATGTTCAATTGCTTCCATTCCTGCTTCGTTCCTTCAATCAGTTCAAAATCGAGAAAAGCTCCACTTAAACTTTCGGAAACCCGGGTGATTCGATATCCTCTTTCAAGTAAAAAATCGATTTGTTCCCTTTCCAAGCGATACTCTTGATATTCGGACATTTCCATTCCCCCTTTTTCACACGTTCTCCTTGCCGGTTGAAGTCGTAAAAACAATCTCTTCCTCAAGTTCTGGACCTTTTCCGATTTTCCAATCTCTTCCAACTGAAATACCTAAATATTTCTCATCGCTGGGATCAATGATTTCAGCTTGCTCATATTGCTTGAACCACCAATATTTAGCTAATATATAATAACTTGCACCGCCGAGAAGAAAGCCAATAATAAACGAATAATTTGAAAAAATCGTGGCACCAATTCCACCAATCACCCAAGAAATGATTCCTGCCCAATTCACTCCATTCAAGTATTTATACTGGCCTTCACTTTCATAGAGTTCTTGTACATTCACTCTCCGTTTACGGAGGAAATAGTAATCCGCTATCAGGATGCCGACAATGGATGCCAGGATTCCACCTATTATTAATAAAACTTCTATTATGATGCCGAACAGGCTCCATGGCTGAACTACTATACCAATAACCCCCGCTACAACGACTCCCGCCCAAAATGGCATTTTAGGACCCATTACATTGGAGAAAATGGTAGCTGCGGGAATTACATTGGCCGTAGTATTCGTCGACCATTGAGCAAATACGATCATGATTAAAAGGACGCCGAGAGCAATTCCACTTGCTGATCCCTGTATGGCAACTACAGGATCATAATTGGAAACAGCCATATAAGAAACCGCTCCGATAATCACCATGAACGTCTGAGTGATGGGATAGGTGATAATATTCCCAATTATTTGCCCCTTATTGCGCTTGAACCAATTTTTTTCATTTTTTGGTGCCTTTATATAGCGCGAAAGCGTGGGCATATCTGCAGTCAACGTACCCCAAAATCCCATATTTGCCATAATGACGACCATGAAAGCCGTGGCGGCAGCCCCGCCAGTGACCGGACTTTCAATCCAGGACCATACATCTCTTCCTTGGTCCACAGCTTGATCGGATAGAGTGAAATACATCCAGCCAGAAATTAATATGATAACGGGCGCCGCCAAGTCAGCGAATCGTTCTATCGACTTTATTCCCATTGCCGTGTTGACTAATTGTAAAACAGCAAAAATGAGGAAGCAGATAAACCAATTATCAAAGTCAAAAAGGGTTGTGAAGATAGCGTTCATTGCAGTAGCTCCAAAGTAAGTGTTGAGGCCGAACCAGCATGACGCTACAAAACCCCGTACAACCGAAGGGATGTGGGTGCCAATCGTACCAAACGGCGCCCTCATATAGACTGGGAATGATATTCCATGTTCAACACCAATATCCCCTGTCATTGTCATCAAAAAGCCGAGAACCACACAGGCAATGACCGTTGCAAGAACGACCCAGCCTAAGGATAAACTTTGAACACCGTTCCCACCGATTGCGAAGGCAGCCAATACTACAGCCATGCCCACCCAAATGAAACCAAATCCGGCTGCACTTATATTTTTCTCACTATGAGGTATAGGCAGCAAATCGGGAGACTTTAAATAATCTTTCTTCTCACTCATAGATAATCCCCCTAAATTAATTTGCAAGATTCCTTACCGAAGTTAGACTGGAAGCTTTTTCCCGGCATCCGGCTTCAGCGCCGCATTATATTTTGCCCGTTTCAAGAATTTCCCTTTTCCTGCTTCGCCTACAAATTGTTTGTCTTTAATGACGAATTGACCTCTCGATAAAACGGTAACCGGTTCACCTGTAATTTCCATACCTTCAAACGCATTATAATCCACAGCCATGTGATGAGTATCTACAGAAATGGCCCTTTCAACTTTCGGGTCAAAAATGACAATATCAGCATCCGAACCTACTGCAATCGTCCCTTTCTTCGGGAATAATCCAAATAGTTTGGCAGCACGCGTAGAGGTCATGTCGACGAATTGATTCAAGGTAATACGCTCTTTCATGACCCCTTCAGAAAAGAGGATACTCATGCGGTCCTCAATCGTTGGACCGCCGTTCGGTATTTTCGTGAAATCTTCTCGTCCAAGTTCCTTCTGTCCCTTAAAATCAAAAGAGCATTGATCAGAGCCAATCGTTTGCAGCTGTCCCGTTTTCAAAGCATTCCACAGCACTTCCTGGTTTTTCTTCTCCCTTAACGGCGGTGACCACACATACTTAGATCCTTCGAAATGGGGCTTTTCAAGATAAGACTGGTCAAGAACTAAATATTGCGGACAAGTCTCCCCCCAAATATCCACCCCTTTATTCCTTGCCTCAGTGATCTTTTCCACCGCATCTTCACAGGTGACATGAACGACATAGAGCTGACCATTTGCCATTTCCGTCAGTTTAGCTGCCCGTCCAGTTGCTTCCCCTTCAAGTTCCGGAGGCCTTGTTAATGCATGGTAAATTGGATCGGTGTTACCTTCAGCGAGCGCCTGCTTTGTAAGATAATCGATGACATCACCATTTTCAGCGTGAACCATGACAAGTGCGCCAAGTTCCTTTGCTTGCAACAAAGTGCGGTATAACGTGGCATCATCAGCTTGAAAAACATTCTTGTAAGCCATGAACACTTTAAAGGAAGAAATCCCTTCATTATCGATGATACTTGGCAACTCAGCCAATACATCATCATTAATCTCACTGATCATTAAATGAAAACCATAATCTATCGCCGCTTTTTCATTGGCCTTTTCATGCCATGTTTCAATTGCTTTCTTTAACGGCACCCCTTTTTCGGTCAGACAAAAGTCGATGATCGTTGTCGTGCCTCCATATGCAGCAGCAATCGTACCCGTTTCATAATCATCCTTTGTCGTTGTCCCGCCAAACGGCATATCGAGATGGGTATGCGGATCAATGCCCCCCGGAAAAACATAAGCGCCTTTTGCATCAATGATTTCAGCCCCCTCAGCCGGCAGGTCCTTGCCAATCATTGCAATCTTCTCATTTTCAATCAATATATCCGCTTGATACGTATCTGCAGCCGTTGCAATCGTTCCATTTTTAATAATTTTCTTCATATTCGACCCCTCCATCATTTTACGAAATCAACACTTTCACTGCCTATGCCCCCAAGGAACGATTGGCGTTCATTCCACGTCATTGGCGGTAATTCATTTGTCAATTCGATCATATCGATCGCCCCATCGACCGGACAGACGATCGAGCAAAGATTACAGCCTACGCAATCTTCTTCGCGCACTCTCAAGAAGGAGCTGCCTGACGTGTCCTTTAACATATCTATACATTGATGAGATGTATCTTCACACGCAATATGGCATTTATTGCAGTTAATGCACACATCATTATTAATGCGCGCTACGACCTTATAATTAAGATCTAAATTCCCCCAATCGGAATAGCGCGGTACGGACTTACCGACAATATCCATCACGGAAGAAATCCCTTTTTCATCAAGATAATTGGACAGGCCATCAATCAAGTCTTCTACTATTCTAAAACCGTGATGCATGGCAGCCGTACAAATTTGCACTCCAGTCGAACCCATCAATAAAAATTCCACCGTATCCTGCCAATTTGAAATGCCGCCTATTCCGGAAATGGGAACATTGATCATTTTATTCCTTGCACACTCTGCCACCATATTCAAAGCGATCGGCTTCACAGCGGGACCACAATATCCTCCGTGAGCCCCCTTGCCGCCTACATGGGGAATCGTATTCCATGAATGGATATCCACTCCTGCCAAGCTGTTGATCGTATTGATCATGCTTATTGCATCCGCACCGCCGCGAACCGCCGCTTCAGCCGTAACCGTAATGTCGGTTATATTGGGTGTAAGCTTGACGATGACGGGTTTGGATGCAGCTTCCTTCGCCCAGTATGTTTGCTTTTCCACAAGTTCGGGAACCTGTCCCGAAGCAGCTCCCATCCCACGCTCTGCCATACCGTGCGGGCAGCCAAAGTTCAACTCGTAACCATCGACCCCTACATCTTCTATACGCTTGATGATTTCATGCCACTTTTCCTGTTGTGGCTCAACCATTACCGATGCAATGATCGCATGATCAGGGAACCTTTTCTTCGTTTCATATATTTCTTTCAGATTCACTTCAAGCGGACGATCCGTAATCAATTCTATATTGTTGAACCCGGCAACTCTCTGTCCATTAAAACTGACCGCTGCAAAACGTGATGAGACATTCAGGATGGGATCACCCAATGTCTTCCAAACCGCTCCTCCCCAGCCAGCTTCAAATGCGCGCTGGACTTGATAACCCGAATTAGTAGGTGGTGCTGAAGCAAGCCAAAAAGGATTGGGAGATTTAATACCTGCAAGATCAATTGATAAATCAGCCATTATAAGCCTCCTAATTTTCATAGTTATTAAGCAATATCCACCGCTTCGCCCATCAAAATCGAGTCAATTTCATAGGCCGTCTTCTTCCCTTGCTGGGCAGCTGAAACAACCATTGCCTCACCTTGTCCTTTTCCGAAGATCACGTCACCGCACGCAAAGATCTTTTCATTCGATGTCCTGTAGGAATCCCCCTCCAATGTTACGACGCCATCATCATGTTGAATGCCGAACTGTTCAATCAATCCTACATACCTGGATTGGCCTATAGCACGAATGACCCCATCGACCGGTATGACGAACTTTGAACCGGGAATTTGGACTGGACGGCGCCGGCCATCTTCCCCTGCCTCGCTTAGCACCATTTTTACGCACTCAATGCCCGTTACTTGACCGCTTTCATCCGATAGGATCCTGGAGGGGGCAGTCAGCCAGTGAAACCCGACACCTTCTTGTTTGGCAAACTCAAATTCAAAATCATAGGCTGTCATTTCCTTTTGGGTACGACGATAAATAATGCTCACCTGTTCGGCGCCCAGGCGTACAGAACAGGTCGCGGCATCGATCGCCGTGTTTCCAGCCCCTATTACCGCCATCTTCTTCCCAATAAATTTATCAGTGATTTCTCCTGTTTTCGTTGCTTTTACGAAATCGATTGCATCATAAACTCCAGCCAATTCCTCCCCTTCAATTCCAAGCTTAGGAACGTCGGACATGCCGATCGCTAAAATGACCGCATCATAGTCGGCAGTCAGCTGATTTGCGGAAACATCCACTCCGACCCGTGTATTCGTTTTAATATCGACATCCAAACTCTTTACTTGTTCAACTTCCCAATAAGAAATTCTCTGAGGCAAACGGAACGATACAATTCCGTAAGTATTTAATCCGCCTGGATTCTTTTCCGCTTCGAAAATGGTTACACTGTAGCCAAGCAAGGCTAATTCCCTTGCTGCAGACAACCCCGCCGGACCGCTTCCTACAATGGCAACTTTTTTGCCATTCTTCTTCCCGGCCTTGAATAGGGCTTGTTTATTTTGGATGGCCCAATCTGTGGAATAACGCTGGAGATCGCCAATCATGATTGGCTTTGTAGAATGGTTCAGGACACATGCCCCCTCACATAACTCTTCAGTCGGACATACCCGCGCACAGCTGGCACCGACAGGATTGGCCGTCATGATCGTTTTGGCCGATCCCTTAAAATTACCTGAAGCTATCTTCTTAATAAAACCTGGAATATCTATTCCGGTCGGACAGGCTTGGATACATGGTGCATCATAGCAGTATAAACATCGATTCGATTCTTCCAAAGCTTCCCTTGGGGATAAACCCCTCTCCGCTTCCTGAAAGTTAATCTCTAGGCCACCTTTTAACGGGCTCGTCATACTCATCCACTATTTCTCCTTCCAAAAATTTATTTTAATAAATAAAAAGGGAGGAATTGCATGCATTTCTCTCTACTGTCCTCATATTAAAAGCATTGCCAACATGGTTTTTCAATTTATACAACAAACAGTCATGGCGATTTCCTAGCCAAAATTCTCGTTCCGTTTATTATTATTTTCTATCATTCTCTCACTGGTCACGCCTCTGTCCCTGCTTCCTTCGGCCACAAAAAGCCCCCCCTACTAATCTTAAAAACTCAAATCCTGATGATGGATCAGAGAATTGAGTATTCTTTATTTTATAATGTTAAAAAGCAAGTTACATTATACAAAGTGTAAAGTATTTCCATCTGGTGGATATGCAATATGTAATATTCATGTTATATTTCCTAACAATAAGTGATAAACATCGGCATTTTTCTACATTCAAACTTACTTTTAATCATACTTACTGATACTCTTTGGATGATTTGTTCTGAAAACCAACTTATCAACACTTTGTCCACATAAAAAAAAGCCCAGAAACTCAATCTTTGGTTTCCTGGGTCTTTTCAATTTTATCCACAACTTATTCACATATTATATGGCATTATTCTCTTTGTTTTTGCGGAACAGAAGCATTTCAACAAAAGTTATCCACATTAATAAACAGACTTTTCCACTTATCAACAAACCGTTAACAATTTATCAACAAGCAGGTTCATTTTGGATGAATAACGTATCGTTTATATTTCTCATAATCCGTTTTCTTGCACTCAAGCTTTATTCGATATCCGTTTTCCTCATATTCAGTTTCCGTGATGTGACCATTTTCATTGAAATAAGAAACCAGCTGCCCTTGATCAAATGGAATCAGCATTTCACAGCGGGTATAGTCGACAAAAATATGCTTGCGAATTTGATCTATCAATTCCTCGATGCCGACTTTGTTTTTTGCTGACATATACACAGAGCCACGATTGACCTGAGGGATATCCAAATCGGTAAGGTCCGCTTTATTATAGGCAAAAATCGTCGGAATCCCTTTAATGCCTATCTCGTTTAAAGTCTTATCCGTTATCTCTATTTGCTGCTCATGATTAGGATTGGAAAAATCGACAACATGGATCAACAGATCCGCTTCTACCACTTCTTCCAATGTGGATCGGAATGCTTTCACGAGATGATGGGGCAATTTAGACACAAATCCCACCGTATCCGTCAGTAAAAATTCCTTTTTATCCGGCAGCGGAATGTTTCGTACGGATGTCTCAAGCGTAGCGAACAGCATATCCTTCTCCAACACCCGCTTCTCGGCTGTTGGATGGAACATCTCAATCAGGGCATTCATGATCGAAGATTTACCTGCATTGGTATAACCGACTAAGGATACGACAGGGATGGCATTCTTTTTCCGCTGTTTCCTCTGCGTTTGCCGGTGCGCAACAAGGTCTTCCAGTTCTTTATTCAAAACACTTATATTTTCCTCGATTCTCCTGCGGTCAAGCTCTAACTGCTTTTCACCTGCTCCTTTGTTCGTACCGACTCCTCCACTCTGACGCCCTAATGACTCCCTCAAACCAACGAGACGCGGGAGCATATACTGAAGCTTTGCCACTTCTACCTGAAGCTGTGCTTCCTTCGTTTTCGCCCGATGCGCGAAGATATCCAGAATCAAGATTGTCCGGTCGATCACCTTGCAATCCATGTCCCTCTCCAGATTACGAAGTTGCGAAGGGGAGAGTTGATCATTAAAAATGACGACATTGGCTTCTTTATACTCAACGAGATTTTTTACTTCCTCGATCTTCCCGGTACCAATAAAATGTGATGAGTTCACCCGATGCAAATTTTGTGTGATGGTCCCTGCAACCTCTACCTCACATGCTTCCGTTAAATTGGCCAATTCCTCCATTGAATACTCAAAATCCTTTTGACCATTGAGATTAACTCCAACCAAGATTGCCCTCTGCTGTAATTCCATCATTTCAAATCCCTTCCGTACATACCTTACTCCCTATATTATACTTCAACAAACGTATCATGCTGCCTAAAAGCCAGCCACATTATAGCAAACCAGACATCACTTGCATAACGATTGCTGCCCAAGCATGTGTTTTATTCGACTTCCTTTTACTACAAAAGAAAATTCAACAAAAAAAAGAACAGCACCGATAAATTTTTTCAAAGTTTCACATGAAACAATTGGAAATCTCATAAATAAAAGCTCCCTGGTGCACCTTAAGATGCACCAGGGAGCCCATATTATTCTATTCTTTTACTCTCAATAACCTAAGACTATTCAATGTAACTAATAACGTCGCACCCATGTCGGCAAAAATCGCCATCCATAGTGTTAACCAGCCCGGCGCTATCAATAATAAGGCCAGGATTTTTATCACCAATGAAAACGTGATGTTCTGCTTAATGATTTTTAATGTTTTGCGGCTTAAGCTGATTGTATAAGGCAGCTTCGATAAGTCATCCCCCATTAAGGCAATATCGGCTGTTTCAAGGGCCGTATCTGTACCCGCCCCGCCCATTGCGATCCCTACCGTGGAAGCTGCCAAGGCTGGCGCATCATTGACACCATCGCCTACCATGGCCACTCGATCATATTTTTGTTTCCATCGTTTGATGATGGTCAATTTATCTTGTGGCAATAGCTCCGCCTCAATCTCATGAACGCCAGCTGCCGCTCCAATTGCTTTTGCAGTTCCGATATTATCCCCGGTCAGCATGATCGTTTTTTCAATGCCCAATGCATGCAGTTTCCGAATTGCTTCCTTACTGCTTTCCCTTATTTCATCAGACACGGCGATGAGTGCCAGGAGCTTCACTTGATCGCCAAGCACCATAACCGTTTTCCCTGTATTTTGATAGCCGCTGATTAATTTAAGCACCTCATCAGAGAAATCTAAACCTGCCTCTTCTTCAAAAAGGTGGGGTTTACCAATGTAATAGATTCCTTGATTGATTTTCCCTTTTATACCTTTACCGGTGATCGCAGTAAAATCCTCTACCAATAAAGAATGATAGTCCACATCGTGGTTTTCAGCCTTTTGAAGAATGGCCGTGGCAAGAGGGTGCTGTGATCTGCTTTCTAAAGCAGCAGCGATAGCCAGCACGTCCTTTTCATTCAACTCATCAGATAACACTGTGAAATCAGTGACTTCAGGTACACCCTTTGTTAAAGTACCCGTTTTATCAAACGCAATCGCCTTTAAGGCTCCTGCTTCCTCCAAATGGACCCCGCCTTTAATCAGCACACCATGTTTCGCAGCATTTCCGATAGCTGTCACAATGGCGATGGGCGTAGAAATGACCAAAGCACAAGGACAACCGACAACCAGTACAGCCAACCCCCGGTAAATCCATTCACTCCAATCCCCGTTCATCACAATCGGGGGTAACACGGCAATGGCCAAGGCAATGAGCATAATCGCCGGCGTATAGAATTTTGCGAATTTATCCACGAAGGCTTGGGAAGGGGCCTTTTCGGCCTGTGCTTCTTCAACAAGGTGGATGATTTTTGCAATCGTCGTATCCTCGACTCGCTTCGTGACCTCCACTTCGAGCAACCCTTCACCATTTAAGGTTCCGGCAAATACTTCACCCTCAACCGTTTTAAAAACCGGCTCGGATTCCCCAGTAATAGCCGCTTGATTAAGTGTCGAGGCCCCTTTCATGATCCTACCATCCATAGCAAGCTTTTGACCCGGTTTAACGATCATGATGTCGCCCACTTCAATCTCATCGACAGCAACCATCATTTCGTGATGCCCCCTACGGATCAAGGCTTCTTTAGGTGCGATGTTCATTAATGATTCTATAGAATTACGGGCTTTATCCATCGAATATTTTTCCAGTGCTTCACTTATCGCAAATAGGATGACGACGGTCGCCCCCTCGCCCCATTCACCAAGCACGGCCGCCCCGATGATGGCAACCGTCATAAGGGTGTGCATATCAAAGCGAAGTCTGACAAGATTTTTCAATCCATTGACAAATAATGAATATCCTCCAACTATGATTGCAGCTGCATAACCGATTACCGGCATTATGCTTCCATCAGCATATCGACTATCCAATATCCAGCTGATTAGCAAAAGGATAACCGAGAACACCACTTTAATATTTTCTTTTTGTTTCCAAAATGGTTCCCTTTGCTTTACCTGTTCCTGTTCACCGCGGATCTTCAGATTATCAAAAGCTCCCGCCTTTTCAATCTCTTCGATAGTCGCGCTTCCCTGTACCGAAATCTTCGAGGCCCCAAAGTTGATTTTGGCATCCTTCACACCCTCTAGTTCACGGACATTGTTCTCAAATTTAGCCGCACAATTCGTGCAGGATAGACCCTGGATACGATATGTTTTCAATAATGGGGAATCAGCCATCGATCCTTACCTCCTGCTGATGTTCTAATGCAATGAGAATTAATTGCTTTATATGGTGATCATCCAAAGAATAAAAAGCCAACTTTCCTTCTTTACGGTATTTTACGATTGCGTGTTTATAAAGGGTACGAAGATGATGTGACGTTGTCGCCATCGAAGCACCAATGATATTGGCCAGATCGCACACACACAATTCCTCATCCGTACAGAGCGCATAAGCTATCTTCGCCCTATTTTCATCGCCTATAACCTTAAACAGCTTCGATATGCTGGATATATTAACCAGGCTCATTTCCTCTTGAATGCGATTAACCTTCACTTCATCATGCAGGTGGACATCACATATATCTTTCACTTCCGTCATCTTCTCACACCCCTCATTCAAATCTTCGTTTGATTATAATATAACATAATTCGCTGAATATTCAAATCTATATTTGAATGTATAAGCATCTTTTCTCCTTCCTCCAAGTTAGTGAAAGGGCCCTAATGTCTTTATATGTGGGCCATCGTTTTTTTGTTTCACTTCGGAGTTGCTCCCCCGGAAATTTGCTGAACAAAAAGGTCATCCTGTCATCCTCCCAGGAACCCCATGAATCTCCTGAACCGAAACTTATCTTTATGCGAAAAAAAGAAGGGACATAAATTCCTTCATGTCCCTTCAATCCAATGATTTCAGTAATTCCCTATCAGTACCACATTAAGTATAATGTATTTAATTTAGTATTTTTTAGAAAAACTATGATATACTTAGTCAAACCTTTTTAAGCGTTTTACTTTACTTGTACCATTTACCCTGCTATCGTTGAGCAGGGTTTTTTGTTATGTATTTTCACACAACAAAAAAGACAGACCCTATAACAAGGATCCGTCTTTTTTGTTTTTGAAATTATGCTTTTTGAACGTTAGAAGCTTGAGGTCCGCGTTGACCTTGTTCTACTTCAAAAGTAACTTCTTGGCCTTCGTCTAAAGATTTGAAACCTTCGCTTTGGATAGCTGAGAAATGTACGAATACGTCGTCTCCGTTTTCGCGTTCGATGAATCCAAAACCTTTTTCTGCGTTAAACCATTTTACTTTACCTTGTTCCATTGTTGTTGCCTCCTAGTGCATCTAAGCACAATGTATTACTATCCTTGCTCTAAGTCATCATCGAAAACGAAAAGTAGTACTTTTAGTATCCTTAGTACCGAACAAAAATAATTAAGACTAAGCATAACATTAAATGGTAGCGATTGCAAATAGTTTGGGGAAACTTTTTTCCAGCAATTTTTAATACTCTCTAAATTCGCTTAAAAATTAAGCAGTAACCAAAGTGGCTCTATCTATCACAGCTAATGGCTCAAATGATCGCTCACATGCATTCATCCAAACAAAAACCTCTCGTAATAACGAATGGTTTTTGTAAATGTTCACATCAAATATTTATTTTTCGGTAATGAACTTTTCTACCAGTTCTTCTAGAATCGCCGATTCATTTGCTAAATCTTCATTTTGTTCCTTCAATCCAGTCATAATGATATTTTGTTGAATTGCAGCTGCCGAGATTTGCTCCGTTGTTGCGACTCCTTCTTCTGAAATCGCCGCAATTTCCTGAATGGATGCCAGGCTTTCATCCGAGGACTCATTGATTTTTTTCGAATGGGCGGCTAATTGTTCTGTGCCTTTCAGCAATTTCTCTACGGATTCAAATATCTTATTGAAAATCTCGCCATTGTTTTCCACTAAGGAAACACCATTTAATATATCCTGAAAACTCGCATCATTATTTTGGATGACTTTGGCTGTTTGTTCATTAATCCGCATAATGGATTCTGAAATGATATCGATGGATTCATCTGTTTGCACAGCCAATTTTTGCACCTCTTGAGCGACTACGGCAAAGCCTCTGCCTGCATCCCCCGCCCGTGCCGCTTCAATGGAAGCATTCAGGGATAGCAGGTTCGTTTGAGAAGCAATCACCCTTATTAAACCAATCACTTCATTTATCTTCACTACATCCTCTTCCAGGCTCACCAAATTGGCTTTATTCGCTTGGCCGTTTTCCATGATTTTATCCATCTGGCTCGTTACATCTTGCACTTGCTTACTTCCTTGTTCAGCAAGTGTATTCGTATGCATGGTAAATTCATTCATTTCATTCGTTTGCTCGTTCATTAAACGGATTGTATCAGATAAGTCACTGATCATATTGGAAATTCGGTCAATATGATGGGCACGTTCTTCTGAAGGTTTTGCTTCTTCCGTTGTCCCCGTCACTATCTGGCCATAGGATTCCACCATCTCTTCAAAGGATTGCTGAATGGACACTGTCGTTTGATTCATCGTTTGAGCATGTTCGCGGACATTCTGGATAATATGGGCTTAATCTCATATCTTCGAATCCATTTGAAAGATCGCCAATCTCATCCTGTCTACCAACGGGAATTGATTTACTTAAGTCCCCTTTTGCCATTTCATTCGTGTAACCAACAAGTTCATTTACGGGACCCGAGATCTTTTTCCCGATGACAACGGCGCACAGCACCCCTAATATTATGGCACTAGCAAGAAATAAGATATTATAGAATATCACTCTGCTTTTCAATTCACCAATAAATTTTGCATCCATATCGATTCCGACAATCGCATCCGTTCCTTCGATTGGCGTATAGTATGACTTGTGTGTACCCCACTTATCTTTATATATTTCACTTAATATATCTTCTTTTCCATTTATCGATTTTGCCTGTTCCGGGGTGAAAGGGGATTTCACCATGTAGTCCTCGCTGCCGTTCAAGGCTACAATCATGTCGGCATCATTCTCCCGCTTCAAAACATAAACATATTCGATTCCCTTTTTATCTTTAACAAAGGCATCTAACTTCCGCTTAATCTCTTCTCCCCGTACCGAAGCTTTGTTTATCAAAGTGGGATTGAGGCTTGCCGCTAAACTGTGGGCATTTTCAGAAAGGCGATCATCGAATTGCGGAAGGACATTCTCATTGATCATTTTATTAGTAATATAGGAAAAGCAAAGGCCCATGGCCCCTGCGAAAAGTACGAAAGGAATAATATAAAACAAGAATAGTTTTGCCAATAGAGATTTTTTAGGATTCAGCTTTGAAAATCTCATTTTCATGCCCCCCTTAGTTGAAAACCAGGTGTTTTATAGTCAAATATGGTATTAAATCCAAATGAAGCAATTGGAGATTTTCATTCAAATTCTCACTTCTATAAAAGATGATTGCCATGCTCCGGTCATTTTGGAAAGGAAGCTGCCTATATTCCAAAACATGTTCGAACTCATGACGAAGTCCACCATGATCTATACGTGCAACATCTTCCAGATTTAGTTCCAGTGGAACCTCTGCAAAGAAAAAGCTATATATATGATCGTCCATCTCTTCCAATATCCGATCCCAATCGGGTTTCGTTCCTGAAAAATAGTGTTCATACATATTCATTCCATAGGCATGGTAACCCAGATCCGTTGTACCCGCTCCAGCAAAACGCAGGGGATTGATTTCGATGGGTATCACCCGGTTTCCTATTTTGCGAATTTCAAAATGTACAGGGTAATTCCTAAGTGGAAGGACCGTTTGGATATTCCTCATGAACTTTAATGCATCATGATAGATTTCATTAATGGCCAACTTCGAAGTATAATAAATTCGATCGGAAGTATCGTAATCAACCTTGAATAATCGTTTGAAGACATTCAAAATGACCGGTTCACCACCTTGATTGTAGAAACCATCAATGGCATACTCTTCACCCTGAATCCACTCTTCTATTAAAACGGTCTGGGAGCCGACCACTTCTGAATCATATAGTCCATCCGAATGAACTAAATCCTCTTTAAGCTGGTTCACTGCTTTATCCCATTCCTGCTCATTCTTGACTTTGTGCACCCCTACACTTGAATAGCCAATATTGGGTTTGATAACTACCGGAAACGGTATTTGATTTTTATCCAGTTCACTTATTATGGATAAATCAATATCTTGGAAATAGAAATCAGGATATAAAGATTTCGTCAAATTTCGTACCTGACTCTTATCCTTCAATAACTTTGACCAAATGTATTCATTGCTATTTGGTTGAAAATAACCTAATAATGTTATGCCATTTTCAGAGTTTGTAAGGATTCTTTGGTCCATTTCCATGGACTTGAAAAATTCTGTATCCTTTTGAATGTTTAGCTTTTCTTCATATTTAATCGGTTAAAACCGGTAAGTATTTAGCTTATATAGGTATTTATTATCAAAAATACATTGAAAGGCAAGATATAAATGTATCTTTTTTTCTATCTGACCTAATCTGAAAATCATTTGAGGACATGGAAAAAGCCGACACTATTTTAAGTGTCAGCCATATACTTTCAACTTTATCATTCAGAAATGGTTCACCAATATTTTCGTGGAATAACTAAGGCTTAATTGAAAAATACTTAGGAGTTCATATTCAATTCATAACTTCTTTATATACTTGCCCTGTAATAAAGATCAAGAAAGGATGTATTTACATATGTCAGAAGAAAAAAACAAAACGGATGGCGCCAGTTCATTCGGTTAGTTCAACAAACGAAGCCTTCTAAACTAATGATAGGGATTGCATTAGCATTAAGCCTAGGTACAACAGGTGTAGGTTTATTGGTCCCTTTATTCACAAAAAATCTAATTAATGATTTTTCAATCAGTTCACTAAGCACCGAAAGGATCACACTTCTCGTTCTTGCCATTATTGTTCAAGCATTGGCCAGTGGATTTTCCATCTATTTATTAAATCGGATCGGTCAATCTGTAGTGGCGGGTATCCGGGATCAATTATGGAAAAAATTACTCGTATTACCCGTGAGTTATTTTGATGAACATCCATCGGGCGAAACAGTTAGCCGAATGACAAATGATACAACTGTAGTGAAGGGATTAATCTCTGAACACCTCTCTAATTTCGTTACAGGAATCATTTCCATCGTAGGTTCCATGATCGTGTTATTCGTACTGGATTGGAAAATGACATTATTGATGTTCACTGCAATTCCACTATCTATTTTGATATTAATGCCACTAGGGAAAAAAATGCATAAAATCTCAAAAGGGATGCAGGACGAGACAGCAAGCTTCACCTCAGTCCTCCAGCAGGTGCTAACGGAAATACGTCTTGTTAAAGCATCGAATGCAGAAGCCATAGAATATCAAAATGGAAAAAAAGGAATCCATAAATTATTTCAATTCGGATTAAAAGAGGCAAAAATCCAAGCGTTGATTGCGCCGCTGATGAGTTTTGTCATGATGGCATTACTCGTGCTGATTTTAGGTTATGGGGGAATGCGCGTTTCTTCAGGAGCTCTGACAGCTGGAGCATTAGTTGCATTCATCATGTATCTTTTCCAAATAATCATGCCAATGGCTCAATTAGCCAGTTTCTTTACACAATTCCAAAAAGCAACGGGTGCAACAGAGCGCATCATTTCCATTCTGGATTCAGTGGAGGAAGAAGATGCGAAGCAGCCAGTTCAAAATATAAGTCAATCAATCAGCGTGGATCACCTGAACTATAGTTACAATAATGGAGAACAGGTACTTAAAGATATAAGCTTTAACGTTGAAGCCGGTAAGGTCACTGCAATTGTCGGCCCAAGCGGCAGTGGAAAAACAACACTTTTTTCATTATTCGAGCGTTTCTACAAACCCCAGCAAGGGTCCATATCCATAGGCGGGAAATCCATAAATGATTTCACACTGCTTTCATGGAGAAGCCAGATTGGATATGTTTCACAAGAAAGCCCGATTGTATCAGGTACAATTCGAGATAATATTTGTTATGGTATCGATCGGGATATAACAGATGAGGAATTAAATCAAGTAGCTAAAATGGCGTATGCAGATCAGTTTATTTCTGAGCTTCCGAACGGATATGATACAGAGGTTGGTGAGAGGGGCATGAAATTATCAGGCGGCCAAAGACAAAGAATTGCGATCGCTCGTGCATTTTTAAGAAACCCCAAAATATTAATGCTTGATGAAGCTACCTCCAGCCTAGACAGCAAATCAGAAAAAGTGGTTCAACAGGCATTAAATGATTTAATGAAAGGCCGAACAACAATAGTTATCGCCCATCGCCTATCGACAGTTGTTGGTTCAGATCAAATTATCTTCCTTGAAAAAGGGAAAATAACAGGCCGAGGAACACATAAAGAGCTATATAATACGCACTCATTATATCGCGAATTTGCTGAACAGCAGTTACACAAACTTGAACTGGCCTAATTCACCGAAAGGAAAGAAGAAGGATGACAAAAATATTAATTGTCGATGATGATGCATATATTCGCGAACTTATAAACCTGTTGTTAAGAAAAGAAGGCTTTGATCTATATGAGGCCTCAGATGGACTGCAAGCATTGAAAGTAATGGAGAAAGTGAAAATCGATTTGGCAGTCATCGACATTATGATGCCTAACATGGATGGATGGCAATTATGCAAGGAGTTACGGGAATTTAGTGATATCCCCATTTTAATGCTGACTGCAAAAGGGGAAACAACACAGAAAGTAAAAGGTTTCGGGCTTGGGGCAGATGATTATCTTGTAAAGCCATTTGAACCGATCGAATTGGTTCTTAGAATAAGGGCATTATTAAAACGCTATAAAATCACTATTTCACAAACATTAACTATCGGCGAATTAAAGATGAATCGCAACACTCATGAAATGTCATTCAAAGAACAGGAATATACGATTCCATTAAAAGAATTCGAATTGTTGTTTAAATTAGCAAGCTATCCTGGAAAAACGTTCTCCAGGGAAAATCTTATCGAAGACATTTGGGGGTATGATTATGAAGGTGATGAACGAACTGTCGACGTTCATATTAAAAGAGTGCGAGAACGGTTTCCTGAATCGGATTTCCCCTTCCGGATTAAAACGATCTGGGGATTGGGCTACCGTTTGGAGATAACGAGATGAGAAGCAATCGATTTTTCAAACAAATGCTTGGCACACTGTTTTTTATTGCATATATTTCTATATGTTTTTCTGCCGGTTATTATATCATTGAACTATTGCCCTTAAGATTAACCGATTATGTTCGGTTTCTGGCCACTATCATGACAAGCATCGCAATCATGATATCCATCGGTTATCTTATCCGCGCTATCCATCACAATAAACGGGTAAATATATACCTCGAGATCATAGATGCCTTAAGGAAAATAGCAAATGGCGATTATAATGTACAATTGGATTTTAAAATGGGAAAGAAAAACGAAATGTCGGATATCATTAACCACTTCAATCACATGGCCAAGCAATTGAAGCAAATGGAAGATATGCGGCAGGAATTCATCTCTAACGTCTCACATGAAATACAGTCGCCCCTTACCTCCATTGTAGGATTTGCCCAAGCTCTACAGTTTAATAAACTGACAATCGAAGAACGAAATCATTATCTTCATATAATTGAGACAGAGAGCAGGAGATTATCTAAATTAAGTGATAACCTTCTAAAGCTTACATCCCTTGAATCGGAGCATCATCCTTTTGAAAGAACAGACTTCCGGCTGGATCAGCAAATACGAACCATTATTTTGGCTTGTGAACCCGCCTGGCTGGAAAAAGAACTCGAGTTGGATATATCCTTAGAAAAGGTTTCGATTTTCGCAGACGAAGATTTAATGAGCCAAGTATGGACCAACTTAATCCACAATGCCATCAAGTTCACCCGGCATCATGGCAGAATCACGATCCGGCTCCAACAAGTTGATGATCAAGCATCGATAACGATATCCGATACCGGCATTGGTATTTCAGACCAAGATCAGTTTCACATTTTCGAACGATTCTATAAAGCCGACCTGGCAAGGGAACGCACAAAGAGCGGCAGCGGCTTAGGGCTATCGATCGTGAAAAGAATTATTGAGATGCATGAAGGTACCATATCCGTGAAAAGTGAACTCGATAAGGGAACGACTTTCACCATTCTGCTTCCTATTTCGTGAAGTACTTTGTGATTGTTACTAACCTGCTTTATATAAAAGGTTGACCATCAATGCTGCCTTATTGTTAACAACACTGCCCAGTTCGTTGATGATTATCTTGTAATATCAACGCTTCTATAAAAGAAAATGGCTATCCAGAACAGGTGATTATGGGGAAATTTGCAAAAAAAGATTGAAATAGGAAATGGAGATTTAATCAGATCGTTGGGTTCAAATCGGGTTCGATACCCAACGGTTAACAAGCCGGAAGAATTGTTGGTGGCTATACTATGGACATCGACCTCAAAGAAATCCTCTTAAATGAAATCGTTATGAATTAGGTTCATTTTAATACCTGTATTATCTTTGATTAAAATTTATTTTATTGTTAGGAAAAGAACATACATCAAAAACAACAAAATAATATATCCATCAAAGAATTTAACTTTTTCACTTTGAAATTGATTATTTTTTCTTATCTTTATAAATAAAAAAGTTAATATAGATAGAAAAAATATTAAACCTGTTATGGTAGTAATTGGAGACACCATTACCTTAAAATAAGTTTCAGTAACCTTTTCTGGGAAATGCATGATGATCCTCATTATTTCATTCACTAAAAAGTGAAAAAAGATAGCCGGAACAATACTTCCTGTATAGATGGTTAATAGTGCAAAAGAGATACCAATTACACATGCAAAAACCAAGTTTCCCACCGTCATATGATAAATGCTAAAAATAAGAGCACTTAAAATTATGGCCGACTTTATGTTCATTCTCTGATATTGTTTTAATAATATGCCTCTAAAAAGAATTTCTTCACTAATCGCCACTGAAAAGCCAATCATGATAATGCTGTAAAAACTTATGTTTTTACTACTCTCCATAAGTGTATTAACAATTTTTTCAGCAGTAAGCCATTCGCCGGTTAGTAGATAATATTGAATCCTACAAAAAAACATAGTTATCATGTGAACTATAATACCCATTAAAATACCAAGAAGTATATATTTTATATGTACCTTTTTAAGCCTAATGCTCGATAAGGTTATTTTTTTCTTTTTTAAGAAAAGAAAAAGCACATAGATAATAACCAGTTTACTTAAAAAGAAAAATAATTGTTTGTTTATTTGCAAAAAAAGTTCTTGTAATATAAGTTGTGCAAAAGGAAAAATAATCATAATTAGTATTGTTATATATAATATAAAGCGATGAGTTTGCTTAATATTAGTAACCATTCTTACCCCTTTTTTATATGAAAAATTCAAAAAAACTCTCTATAAGGGTTTGCATTTGCACTATTTCTAACTTATTTTATTGCTACTTTTTTATATTTAATGTAAGTTTCATTTCTTTGTTCTGTTTTTATCAAATTACCAGTTGGGTTATATGTTTTTAGAGTTCCAGTCAATTTCCATGTTTCTTTGTATTGGTTCCATTTTTTCGATGCCGAATATACCTTTTCTCCCCCACCAGAAACAGCTATTATACCAGCTATTTCCACCTTATTAAAGGTAAGGTTAAGACTCCATTTTGTATCATCAGTCACTTTTTTGTGAAAGACACTTGATTGTCGTTTATCTGTGGCTGTTTTCCAAGTATATCGATTACAAGTAGCACACACCGGAGATATACCAATTCTATTATTAGTCATTTCTCCTGTTTTTTCATCTACTAGTATGGGTATTTCTTGACCTAAGGGTACATCAGTGCCTGATAGAGTTGTATATTCTGTCAGAAACCCACCTGATTGGCTTTCCTCTTTTAAATCAACTTCTTTAGTTAGAGAACTTGCAAAGGTTGATACGGGATTAAATCCAAACAAAAATACAGGAATTATTAATATAAAAAGATATAGTAACTTCTTCATTCCTTCACCTCATCTAATATTTTCCCTAGAATACCCACTGTGAATTTTTTGTTTTAATAACTTAAGTAGTTTGGTTGTAATATTTGTATATCTCGATTTTATCAAAAACCAAAAGCACAAGGAGTTCCAAATTTGGAACTCCTTGTGCTTTTTTTGAACTTTAAACTATTTAAGGAATCGCAACCGTAAAAGTAAGGTCATTAAGGACGGAGAATCTGCCTTTTTGCCTATGGAGCTAGATCAGACGGAAGATATGGGGGTCTTATAACCTCAGGACCACATCGTTTCACTTCTAATATTGAACAGAACACCGAATAATGGACACTTTAATAAAGGTTTAATTCACCCTTAACTAATCCGATTTTTTATTTATTTCCTCCAAAAAGTTGAACAGTCTGCCTTATCAAAAATATTAAACTCGATCATTTTTTCAAGTAATGAATAATCAACCGGACTGTCCCACTTGATACGTACCAACTGCTTGGTGTGATCATAGCCAGCCTGCACGATTTCATCTGAGAAATGATCAATCCCTGCCTTTTCAGGGGCAACAGCCAAATGATGTTTGGCTACACTAAAGCCAATAATATATGTGTCATGATCGGTAAACATAGGTTGATTCCACGCAATCTTCGGCATTAAATATGGAAATTTCTTAGTTACCCAAGCCAAGACTTCTTCCGTTCGCTCCCTATGTTGCGGGTTATCAATATTCGCTGAAAATTCCGCAAAAACTTCCATGTCATTCTCTCCTAAGATTTAAAATTATTTTTGAGGATGGAATTATTCATGCTAATACGAATTAAATCGCCATCTACCACATCGTTTTTTCTTTCAACAATCCACCATACAATCGTTTGTAAGCCAACGCCTTATCCAAATCTTTAACTTTGCTCTTAAAGATGCCGCGATTACCTACCGATGAATTTGATAGATTGCAAACGAATTTATTACACTGCACACCGATGCCTATTCCTGGGCCTTTTTTAATCCATTTTTCTACTTGCAATGTTCTTGCTCTTTTAGACATAAAAACACCCCTTTAGAAAATATTATCTAAAGGGGTTAATTCAATATTACATAACATACATTGCATTCATTCCAACTTACTCAACAGTTACACTTTTCGCAAGATTACGTGGTTTATCCACGTCACATTCGCGGTGCAAGGCTGCATAGTAAGCAATGAGCTGCAGCGGGATAACAGAGATAAGGGGTGTTAATAGTTCATTCACTTCCGGGATGACGAAACGGTCATCCTCTTCTTCAAGCCCCTTCATGGCAATGATGCAAGGGTTGGCGCCTCGGGCAACCACTTCCTTTACATTACCACGGATGCTTAGGTTGACGCCTGCTTGCGTAGCAAGGGCTACGACAGGTGTACCTTCTTCAATCAAGGCGATCGTTCCATGTTTAAGCTCTCCGCCAGCAAAGCCTTCCGCCTGGATGTATGAGATTTCCTTCAGCTTAAGGGCCCCTTCAAGAACAACATAGTAGTCAAGGGAACGGCCAATGAAGAAGCAGTTTCTCGTAACGGACAAATATTCACGGGCAATGTCTTCCATCTCTTCTTTCGAATCACAAAGGGCTTCCATTGCTGTCGCAACGATTCCAAGCTCTTTTACAAGGTCGAAATCATGCTCCATGTTACGGAATTGGCCAGTTACATTCGCTAAGATGGATAAGACTGCCACTTGAGCTGTGTAGGCCTTTGTTGATGCAACGGCAATTTCAGGGCCAGCATGCAGCAAGAGCGTATAATCCGCTTCACGTGACAATGTAGAGCCAGGTACGTTCGTGATAGTCAGGGCTTTATGACCAAGCGCTTTGATGGACACTAACACGGCACGGCTATCTGCAGTTTCACCACTTTGTGAAATGAAGATGAATAACGGTTTTTTCGATAATAACGGCATATTGTAAGTGAATTCCGATGCCACATGGACCTCAACCGGAATTTCCGTCATTTTTTCGATGAATTGCTTACCAATCAATCCTGCATGATAGCTGGTTCCGCAAGCAATGATATAAATACGGTCAGCCTCACTTACAGCTTCAGTAATGCTATAATCGATTGCAAGTTTACCTTCTTCATTTTGGTATGCTTGAATGATTTTACGTATGACAGCTGGCTGCTCGTCGACTTCCTTGAGCATATAGTGAGGATACGTACCTTTTTCAATATCACTTGCATCCAGTTCAGCAGTATATGGAGCACGCATAACTTCTTCGTTGGAAAGGTTTTTGATCGTTACCTTTTCATTTGTCACGATAACCATTTCCTTATCCATCAGTTCAAGGAATTGATCTGTGACTTGCAACATGGCCATTGCATCCGAAGCAACAACGTTAAAGTCATTTCCGACGCCGATTAGCAGCGGGCTTTTATTTTTTGCGACTAAGATGGTTTCATCATTTTCAGCATCCAATAGGGCGATGGCATATGAACCTTCTAAAAGAGTGAGTGTTTGACGGAACGCCTCTTCCACTTCCATACCTTCGTTCACGAACTTCTCTATGAGTTGAACGATGACTTCCGTATCCGTTTCACTTTTAAAGGCAACATCCTTCAAATATTCACGTTTTAGAATCGCATAGTTTTCAATGACCCCATTATGGACTAAAGTCAATCGACCTGAATTACTTTGGTGGGGATGGGCATTTTCACGGCTTGGCACACCATGGGTGGCCCAGCGCGTATGTCCTATTCCGGTATGTGCCATGGTATTTTCATCCACGGCTTCACGTAAGTCCGCGATTCTTCCCTTTTCCTTAAAGATTGTCACGCCTGCTTCATTTCTCACAGCAATCCCTGAAGAGTCATAACCGCGGTATTCAAGTTTTTCAAGACCTTTTAATAAAATTTCCTTAGCATCGTTAAGTCCAATATATCCAACAATTCCACACATAATTTCTGTTCCTCCAACCGATTCGAGGGAACAGGAATGCACGGGGGCATCCCTGCCCCCTCATCTCTGATATATATTTTTATAAAGGAAATGCCCTAAAGCACTTTTTCCCATTGTGCATTTCCAATCCTTTGTGCAGTAAGTTGCCCTACTGTTTTAAGATTGGAATTACTGCGGCTGTGCACTTCAGCCGGGAGGTATCCGCCGATCATTCGATAAACCTCCTCCTCGTCAACTAAGCCATTTCTCGTCCAGACTTAGTTCAGGCGCTTTTGTGAATCCGTTTCTCCCTGCCTACCCTCCTTTTTAACACAACCATTTTTAGAAAATGAGTTGTAAATCAGGATAATCATACCTTAAACAAGGGACATAGGTCAATTCTTTATTACCAATACCTAAAAAAAGTACTTCTTTATAAAAATATGCATAAAAGGAAATTTCGTTCCCTTTATGCATAGGATTGCTTATTCGTTCATACCCATTTCCGCTCTTACAACTGCGACGATGCGATCTACATAATTAGTGCATTCCTCAGCTGTCGGTGCTTCAGCCATAACACGGACTAGTGGTTCAGTGCCGGATGGTCTCACCAAAATACGGCCGTTTCCGTTCATTTCCCCTTCGACTGCCTTGATGACTTCCTGTACCTTTTCGTTATCGGTTACAGCGTGTTTATCGGTAACTCTGACATTGATCAGCGTTTGAGGATATTTCTTCATCTCGCCAGCGAGCTCCGATAAGGTTTTTTGGGTGTCACTCATGATGTTCACAAGCTGTAAGCCTGTCAACAAGCCATCACCTGTCGTGTTATAGTCCAGGAAGATGATATGTCCGGATTGTTCGCCACCAAGGTTATAGCCGCCTTTTCGCATCTCCTCGACCACATAGCGATCTCCCACTGCCGTCTGGGCGCTTTGTATACCATGCTCTTCAAGACCTTTATAGAAACCAAGGTTGCTCATGATCGTAGAAACCACTGTTCCCTGTTTCAGACGATTATTTTCTTTCAAGTATTTCGCACAGATATACATGATTTGGTCGCCGTCCACTATATTTCCTTTTTCATCTATCGCAATGACGCGGTCCCCGTCCCCATCGAAAGCAAGTCCAACATCCGCACCTTTTTCTTTTAAGAATTCAGCAAGTGCTTCAGGGTGGGTAGAACCTACCTTATCATTAATGTTCAAGCCATTTGGCGATGCCCCCATTGTAGAGATGTCTGCATCAAGATCTGCAAACAGATGCATGGCCAAGGCAGATGTCGCCCCATGTGCACAATCAAGAGCAACATGAATGCCTGTAAAATCTTCATCCACTGATTGTTTCAAGTACTGGAGATACTTTTGCCCTCCTTCGAAATAATCGTTCAAATGGCCTAAATCTCCGCCAACCGGGCGTGGAAGTTCATCCTTTTCCATATCTAATAGTGTTTCAATTTCAGCTTCTTGATCATCGGATAACTTAAACCCATCCGGTCCAAAGAATTTAATGCCATTATCCGCTACCGGATTATGCGAAGCGGAAATCATGACACCTGCTTCAGCACTTAAGGCCTTTGTTAAATAGGCAACTCCCGGTGTCGAAATGACACCCAGGCGCATCACTTCAGCCCCAATGGATAAAAGACCGGCAACAAGCGCACCTTCCAGCATTTCACCTGAAATACGAGTATCGCGCCCTATCAGCACTTTGGGTTTTTCTGTATTTCTAGTAAGAACGTAGCCACCAAAACGGCCTAGTTTAAATGCCAACTCCGGTGTTAATTCGCTATTCGCTATACCCCTGACTCCGTCTGTTCCAAAATATTTACCCATCTTTATCGCTCCTTCTTCGAATCGTTACTGAATTTAATGATGATGTTAAAGGAAGGTCATGTCTCTTCGTCTTTTTGTGTGATGGTGACCGAAACCGTTTTAGAATCCAGTTCCCATTCCACTCCCTCAGGCACTGTTACCGCCAAATCCACATCATGCGTACCTTCATCTAAATTACTCACATCTACTGTAAGATTAATGTCGTCTTTAGTTATTTTGTTCAAATCATCCGCCTCACCAAGCAAAGTGATGCTTGTTACATCGGATTCCAATTCGGCATTTTGGTCATCCTGTATGCCCACAGGCACTATTTGTATATTGTTGAAAGTTTTAGACTCAATGGCAGCCGGTTCATCTTCTTCTGTTTCTTCTTCGACTACTTGTTCTTCTTGTTTTTGTTCAGTTTCCGGTTCTTCCTCTTCTACGACTGGCTCTGCATTCTCTTCATCTTCATCTACATCAACTTTCTCTGTGCGAATCTTGACCTTGGCCTTACCCAAGGACATTTTTTGTACACTTTCCGGTTTATTAAGATCGAGTTCAAGTTCTGTATCACCATCAATTTTCGAGATATTTACAGGAAGATTTATTCCATCTATTTTTTCCAGGCTCGTTTCCGAACCAAATAAGGTAACCTCTTTTGGGTCGACACTTATACTCGTGATCCTGATGCCATCCTTTGCCTTGCCCATTTGCTTCGGTGCTATCGACACCGTCTTGGAAGGTATGCTCACTTCCAAGGAAACTGCAACAGAAGATGGCTCGATCGTCACATCAAGCTTATTCAAGTCCCTGTCCAGGGCTTTAACGGTTGCCTTGCTGTTCACCGTTTCGTTAAGTCCCTTACTTATTTCAAGGTTTGCCTTTACATAGGAAATTTGTTCAATCGCATCTTTAGCACCCGTTATTCTGACAGTTTTCGGGCTGACTGTTGGCTGACCAGCGGTATATCCCTCTTCAAGTAAAGAGCTATTATACTCGGCTTCAACGGAGAATTCCTTCGTCACCCGTTCCTGAACGTTGACTTCCGCATATTCCGGATCGATCGTCGCCACTAACTTTTCATTCAACTCACTTATTTTAAATGTGACGGTTCTGTCCCCCATTGATATTGCAGGATCAGAAAGGTCTACATACACTTTAAAGTCCCTTTGGTTTTTCGCATTTATCAATAGGCTTTTTGCTCCCTTTAGAGTAACATCAACCGTCTCCGGTACTCCGCTCACCACTAGATTCTCACGGTCATAGTATACTTCAACCGGTACATTTTCGATGGTCTCCGTACTGATTTCAGGGGCTGTCGATAAACCAAGGGATTTTTTATCCGACTCCATCTCAAAGTTAATGGAAATGAACAAAAGTGCTGCCAAGGCAAAAGCTACGATTCTCATAAACCAAGCGCTATTGGTGAATTTATCCATTCTTTTTCCCCCTCCAGTTAAAGATGCTTGAGGAAGTTGATTTGATGTTTTCCACTACCAGTTCACTTGTAAGCATGGCTCTAAATGATTCTTGATTCAAATCCCGGTAAAGTTCCCCGTTTTTAGTGACGGATATCCCTCCCGTTTCTTCTGAAACGACAATCGTAAGACTATCCGTAACTTCACTCATGCCTATGGCTGCCCTATGCCGTGTGCCAAGCTCCTTTGATATGAATGGACTCTCTGATAATGGCAAGTAGCAAGCTGCAGCCGCCACCTGGTTATTTTGTAAAATAACTGCGCCATCATGGAGCGGCGTATTAGGGATGAAGATATTAATGAGCAGTTCTGAAGAAATATAGGATTTTAGGGGTATCCCCGTTTCAACATAATCCCCCAGCTCCGTACCCTTCTCTATAGTAATCAAGGCCCCAATCCGCCTTTTTGCCATATAAGTCGACGCCTTTAGGATTTCTTCGACTAAACGCTCTTGCTGATTCTCTTCTGGAACGGTGCCCCTTGCAAAGAGCTTCCCGCGTCCTAATTGTTCGAGTGCCCTTCTCAGTTCAGGTTGAAAAATGACGAGAATCGCCAATACTCCCCAATTCATGACTTGTGCCATTAACCATCCGAGTGTATTGAAACCAAACAGGTTGCTTAAGCTTTTTACAATGACAATTACAAAAATTCCTTTTAGCAGCTGAATAGCCTTCGTTCCTCGAATAATAGTTAACAATTTATATATCACAAACCATACAAGGAGAATATCAATGAAATTTACTACATAGTCCCAAACAGTCAAATTGGTTAAAGACATGTTGTTTCCTCCAGTCAGTATTACTCCAAATACCAATTACATTCTTTATAAGATAACCTTAATAGTATACCATTTTTTAAATGATACATCTAAAAACTAGTGTGAGAAATTTACATAGGAAAAACGCATCATGAAAAATGGTTCATTTCCCATTAAAAAATAAAGCTGAGCGAAGTCACCGTAAATGAAAAACGATGCCCCTCCCAGCTACCATTCCTTATTCCTTTTTCTCCTCTTTAGCAGGAACCAACGAGGTTGCAGTATCCTTTACTTTATACCACATCCACTCAAAGGCTTGGTCAATAACATGGATGCTCCCAGTCACATTCCCTGCTTTAGACATATATTTATGCCCATTTATGACTGTCACATCTCCCTCTACTTCACCATCTATTTGAATATTACCATTTTGAACTACCACATTTCCCTTGATCGTCTCACCCTCAGGAACAATCACCGTTTCACCTTCGACCACTAAGTTCGGCTGCTTAGATACTGAAAAATGTTCGTCCTGATTATAAGTGGAAAAAACAGATCCTGTCATCAATATGATGAACATCGCTGCCGCTGTCATGAAGGGATGGCTTTTGAACCAACGTTTGGCACCTGTTGTTTTCGTTTCCTTTGGCAATTGAGCCATAACCTTTGCTGTAAAGTCATCCGGGGCCTTTATATGGGAAGTGCTTTGTACAAGAGCGACCGCCTTTTTCATTTCATGAAAGTAATCCCGGCATTCAGCACAGTTATGCAAGTGCTCTCGTAAAACTTCTTTATGCTCCGGTTTGATGTCCTCATCTAAATAATCATGCATATATTCAATGATTTCCTCATGGCAGTTCATTTTTCTCACCTTCTTTTTATAAATGGCGTAGTTGTTTACGCAAGGCTTCCCGACCGCGATGTATCCTCGTCTTAACCGTACCGACCGGCAAATCGAGTATTTCACTGATTTCCTTTAAAGATAACTCTTCAATATACTTCAATACGATTACCGATCGGTATTTTTCGGGCAATTTCATTATTTCCACTTGAATGGTTTCCTGTAGTTCTAAAGATTCAACCTCTTCCTCAGGTTTCGCCATATCCGATGCAATTTGGGAATACATATTCAATCCCTCTGTTCCTGCCACCTCTGCATCTAAATAATAATCCGGTTTTTTCTTCCGAAGCCGGTCAATACAAAGATTGGTCGCAATCCGATATAACCATGTAGAAAATTTCATTTGTATATTGAAACTTCGAATATTCACGTAGGCTCTTACAAAGGCCTCTTGGGCCAAATCTTCTGCTTCTTGCCTGTTTCCGAGCATCCTAAAACATATTTGGAATACTTTGTCCTTGTAAATTTCGACAATTTCCCCAAATGCATTATGGTCTCCCTTTAATACTTGATTAATTCTCTCTTTAATGAGTGCATCCATTTTCCGGTATTACCCCCGCTCATGCGGCTATACGATTACTACGAATCGTAAGCTAAAAGGTTTCAAAAATTTAATACATTAATTTTAACAAAGTTTTACATTTTATGTTTAAGAAAAAAAAAACAGGGCTATATAGTAAGAAATTGAAATTCAAGGGAGTGATTCTCTATATGACTGCAGAACAAATTTTAGACCATATTGAACAATACAGACAGAAAATGATGTTTTTGGCTTCCCGTTCTTCGATGGTGGATAATGAAGTTGTTGAAGTTAGCAGCAAACTGGATTCTTTAATCACCCAATACATCCATTTAACTAAAAATGGAGATCTCACAGACAGTCGTGCTCTTAAGTGAATATGGAAATAAGATTGCAACCATCTATCTATAGATATGTTCCTGTTACATACACCCTGGAAAATAAACCTACGTCTTATAGCATATAAAAAACAGTAACCCATTACAAGCCGGTTACTGTTTCTTTTATTTATTGGTTATAATAACTTTTCTCCAAATAGCGAACCCATTAGGGCCACGGCAACGATCGCCGTTTTATTTCGCTCATCTAAAATGGGATTCACTTCAACGAATTCAGCGGATGTAATCAAGTTGGATTCCGCAAGCATTTCCATGGCCAAATGACTTTCCCGATAACTTATACCACCAATCACCGGTGTCCCCACTCCGGGTGCATCTGCTGGATCAACTCCATCCAAATCCAATGAAAGGTGGACTCCATCCGTTCTTTCCCTTAAATAATCAATACATTCTTCCATGACCCGTGCCATTCCCATACGGTCGATCTCATGCATCGTGAATACTCTAATCCCTTTCTCACGGATAAGTTCTTTTTCCCCTTCGTCCAATGACCTTGCTCCAATTATTACGATGTTTTCCGGTTTCACTTTTGGAGCAAAACCATGGATATTGATTAGGTCCGGGTGTCCAACCCCAATACTGACAGCTAGGGGCATCCCGTGTATATTCCCTGATGGTGAAGTATCTTCCGTATTTAAATCCCCATGTGCGTCGTACCAAATCACACCTAAACTTTCATAGTGCTTTGCGACACCTGCCAGTGTACCTATAGCTATTGAATGGTCTCCCCCCAATACAAGCGGAAAGGAACCTCCTTCTATTATTTCATCAACTCTTGTAGCTAACTGGGTGTTCCCTTCTGCAACAAGCTGTAAGTTTTTTAGATTTGTCCCAGGCTCATCTGCATTTTCAGGACGCCCTACAATTATATCCCCTAAATCCTCTACTTCTATATTCAACTTTTCAAGACGCTCGACAATCTCTGCGCAGCGAATGGCACTAGGTCCCATATCCACCCCTCGCCTTGCTTGACCGAGGTCCATAGGCAATCCGATGACGGAAATTTTCTGAATAGACATACAATTCCCCCTTTCCACCATTTTATATCGTATATGCCGAGTGGTTCAACTCGACATTTTCATGTATAAAGATACACGTTTGACTATCACATATGTTTTTTGAAAAAAATATTTTCTGGGGATTAGTATACCCAACTATTTCTTAAACAAAAAAAGTCTTAAACCATTTTTGGTTTAAGACGTAAGTTTTGGTGTATGTAGTTGATGGTGGAGCCTAGCGGGATCGAACCGCTGACCTCCTGCGTGCAAGGCAGGCGCTCTCCCAGCTGAGCTAAGGCCCCTAAGGGATTTAAAATATATTAAGCGGAAGACGGGATTCGAACCCGCGACCCCAACCTTGGCAAGGTTGTATTCTACCACTGAACTACTTCCGCAAATGGCTGGGCTAGAAGGGATCGAACCTTCGCATGACGGAATCAAAATCCGTTGCCTTACCGCTTGGCTATAGCCCAATATATGTTATGAAAAGATTAATGGTCAACAAAATAAAAAGGTGGTAATCATACATTTCCCCAATACAGAGAATATATAACTGATCCACAGGATTTTATTAAAATGGTGGAGGGGGGCAGATTCGAACTGCCGAACCCGAAGGAGCGGATTTACAGTCCGCCGCGTTTAGCCACTTCGCTACCCCTCCGCACTATATGGTTGTAAATGGTGCCGGCAAGAGGACTTGAACCCCCAACCTACTGATTACAAGTCAGTTGCTCTACCAGTTGAGCTACACCGGCAAGTAAAGAATAAAATGGTGGAGGATGACGGGATCGAACCGCCGACCCTCTGCTTGTAAGGCAGATGCTCTCCCAGCTGAGCTAATCCTCCGTTTTAATGAATTAAGAAATGGTGACCCGTACGGGATTCGAACCCGTGTTACCGCCGTGAAAGGGCGGTGTCTTAACCGCTTGACCAACGGGCCGAACTGTTTTGTGTTCATAGATAGATTGGGAAGCTCCCAAGCGGATTCGAACCGCTGACCTCTTCCTTACCATGGAAGTGCTCTACCTACTGAGCTATGGAAGCATATGGCTCCGCAGGTAGGACTCGAACCTACGACCGTTCGGTTAACAGCCGAATGCTCTACCACTGAGCTACTGCGGAATAATATAATGTTTCCTAAAACCCATTTAAAGATTTAAATGAATAGCCTGGCAACGTCCTACTCTCACAGGGGGAAACCCCCAACTACCATCGGCGCTGAAGAACTTAACTTCCGTGTTCGGAATGGGTACGGGTATGACCTCTTCGCCATCATTGCCAGACTATATTCATTTTTGAAGAATTTTCATTCCTTCAAAACTAGATAATAATAAGAAGGTATTTCATTTTTTTAAAGCGTTGGTTAAGTCCTCGATCTATTAGTATCAGTCAGCTCCACATGTCGCCACGCTTCCACCTCTGACCTATCAACCTGATCATCTTTCAGGGATCTTACTAGCTTGCGCCATGGGAAATCTCATCTTGAGGGGGGCTTCATGCTTAGATGCTTTCAGCACTTATCCCGTCCGCACGTAGCTACCCAGCTATGCCTTTGGCAAGACAACTGGTACACCAGCGGTGCGTCCATCCCGGTCCTCTCGTACTAAGGACAGCTCCTCTCAAATTTCCTGCGCCCGCGACGGATAGGGACCGAACTGTCTCACGACGTTCTGAACCCAGCTCGCGTACCGCTTTAATGGGCGAACAGCCCAACCCTTGGGACCGACTACAGCCCCAGGATGCGATGAGCCGACATCGAGGTGCCAAACCTCCCCGTCGATGTGGACTCTTGGGGGAGATAAGCCTGTTATCCCCGGGGTAGCTTTTATCCGTTGAGCGATGGCCCTTCCATGCGGAACCACCGGATCACTAAGCCCGACTTTCGTCCCTGCTCGACTTGTAGGTCTCGCAGTCAAGCTCCCTTGTGCCTTTACACTCTACGAATGATTTCCAACCATTCTGAGGGAACCTTTGGGCGCCTCCGTTACTCTTTAGGAGGCGACCGCCCCAGTCAAACTGCCCACCTGACACTGTCTCCCACCCCGATAAGGGGCGCGGGTTAGAATTTCAATACAGCCAGGGTAGTATCCCACCAACGCCTCCACCGAAGCTAGCGCTCCGGCTTCTCAGGCTCCTACCTATCCTGTACAAGCTGTACCAAAATTCAATATCAGGCTGCAGTAAAGCTCCACGGGGTCTTTCCGTCCTGTCGCGGGTAACCTGCATCTTCACAGGTACTATAATTTCACCGAGTCTCTCGTTGAGACAGTGCCCAGATCGTTACACCTTTCGTGCGGGTCGGAACTTACCCGACAAGGAATTTCGCTACCTTAGGACCGTTATAGTTACGGCCGCCGTTTACTGGGGCTTCGGTTCAAAGCTTCGCTTGCGCTAACCTCTCCCCTTAACCTTCCAGCACCGGGCAGGTGTCAGCCCCTATACTTCGCCTTGCGGCTTCGCAGAGACCTGTGTTTTTGCTAAACAGTCGCCTGGGCCTATTCACTGCGGCTTTTCTGGGCTATTCACCCTAAAAAGCACCCCTTCTCCCGAAGTTACGGGGTCATTTTGCCGAGTTCCTTAACGAGAGTTCTCTCGCACACCTTAGGATTCTCTCCTCGCCTACCTGTGTCGGTTTGCGGTACGGGCACCTTACATCTCACTAGAGGCTTTTCTTGGCAGCGTGGAATCAGGAACTTCGGTACTATATTTCCCTCGCCATCACAGCTCCGCCTTAATGGAAACGGGATTTGCCTCGTTTCCGGCCTAACTGCTTGGACGCGCATATCCAACAGCGCGCTTACCCTATCCTTCTGCGTCCCCCCATCGTTCAAACGATGTATAGGTGGTACAGGAATATCAACCTGTTGTCCATCGCCTACGCCTTTCGGCCTCGGCTTAGGTCCCGACTAACCCTGAGCGGACGAGCCTTCCTCAGGAAACCTTAGGCATTCGGTGGAAGGGATTCTCACCCTTCTTTCGCTACTCATACCGGCATTCTCACTTCTAAGCGCTCCACCAGTCCTTCCGGTCTGACTTCAACGCCCTTAGAACGCTCTCCTACCATCGACACCATACGGTGTCAATCCACAGCTTCGGTGATACGTTTAGCCCCGGTACATTTTCGGCGCGGAGTCACTCGACCAGTGAGCTATTACGCACTCTTTAAATGGTGGCTGCTTCTGAGCCAACATCCTGGTTGTCTAAGCAACTCCACATCCTTTTCCACTTAACGTATACTTTGGGACCTTAGCTGGTGGTCTGGGCTGTTTCCCTTTCGACTACGGATCTTATCACTCGCAGTCTGACTCCCAAGAATAAGTATTTGGCATTCGGAGTTTGACTGAATTCGGTAACCCGTTGGGGGCCCCTAGTCCAATCAGTGCTCTACCTCCAATACTCTCATCTTGAGGCTAGCCCTAAAGCTATTTCGGAGAGAACCAGCTATCTCCAGGTTCGATTGGAATTTCTCCGCTACCCACACCTCATCCCCGCACTTTTCAACGTGCGTGGGTTCGGGCCTCCATTCAGTGTTACCTGAACTTCACCCTGGACATGGGTAGATCACCTGGTTTCGGGTCTACGACCTCATACTCATTCGCCCTATTCAGACTCGCTTTCGCTGCGGCTCCGTCTTATCAACTTAACCTCGCATGAAATCGTAACTCGCCGGTTCATTCTACAAAAGGCACGCCATTACCCATTAACGGGCTTTGACTACTTGTAGGCACACGGTTTCAGGATCTATTTCACTCCCCTTCCGGGGTGCTTTTCACCTTTCCCTCACGGTACTGGTTCACTATCGGTCACTAGGGAGTATTTAGCCTTGGGAGATGGTCCTCCCTGCTTCCGACGGGATTTCTCGTGTCCCGCCGTACTCAGGATCCACTCAGGAGGGAACGAAGTTTCAACTACAGGGTTTTTACCTTCTTTGACGGACCTTTCCAGATCACTTCATTTACCCCGTTCCTTTGTAACTCCATGTTGAGTGTCCTACAACCCCAAGAGGCAAGCCTCTTGGTTTGGGCTAATTCCGTTTCGCTCGCCGCTACTCAGGAAATCGCATTTGCTTTCTCTTCCTCCGGGTACTTAGATGTTTCAGTTCCCCGGGTCTGCCTTCAGTACCCTATGTATTCAGGTAAAGATACTGTTCCATTACGAACAGTGGGTTTCCCCATTCGGAAATCTCCGGATCAAAGCTTACTTACAGCTCCCCGAAGCATATCGGTGTTAGTCCCGTCCTTCATCGGCTCCTAGTGCCAAGGCATCCACCGTGCGCCCTTTCTAACTTAACCGTTAAAAAAGATCTTACAGATGCTTTGAAAAAAATTAATTGCCTTCTATCTATTATCTAGTTTTCAAGGAACAAAGCAGAAAGAATCCATCACATCGTGATGTTTGTCTTTCCTATTTGAATGAATTACTCATTCAAAACTGAACAAAACAAAAGCGCTCTCGTAATTATCCTTAGAAAGGAGGTGATCCAGCCGCACCTTCCGATACGGCTACCTTGTTACGACTTCACCCCAATCATCTGTCCCACCTTAGGCGGCTGGCTCCATAAAGGTTACCTCACCGACTTCGGGTGTTACAAACTCTCGTGGTGTGACGGGCGGTGTGTACAAGGCCCGGGAACGTATTCACCGCGGCATGCTGATCCGCGATTACTAGCGATTCCGGCTTCATGTAGGCGAGTTGCAGCCTACAATCCGAACTGAGAATGGCTTTATGGGATTCGCTTACCTTCGCAGGTTTGCAGCCCTTTGTACCATCCATTGTAGCACGTGTGTAGCCCAGGTCATAAGGGGCATGATGATTTGACGTCATCCCCACCTTCCTCCGGTTTGTCACCGGCAGTCACCTTAGAGTGCCCAACTGAATGCTGGCAACTAAGATCAAGGGTTGCGCTCGTTGCGGGACTTAACCCAACATCTCACGACACGAGCTGACGACAACCATGCACCACCTGTCACTCTGTCCCCCGAAGGGGAAAGCCCTATCTCTAGGGTTGTCAGAGGATGTCAAGACCTGGTAAGGTTCTTCGCGTTGCTTCGAATTAAACCACATGCTCCACCGCTTGTGCGGGCCCCCGTCAATTCCTTTGAGTTTCAGCCTTGCGGCCGTACTCCCCAGGCGGAGTGCTTAATGCGTTAGCTGCAGCACTAAAGGGCGGAAACCCTCTAACACTTAGCACTCATCGTTTACGGCGTGGACTACCAGGGTATCTAATCCTGTTTGCTCCCCACGCTTTCGCGCCTCAGTGTCAGTTACAGACCAGAAAGTCGCCTTCGCCACTGGTGTTCCTCCAAATCTCTACGCATTTCACCGCTACACTTGGAATTCCACTTTCCTCTTCTGCACTCAAGTTCCCCAGTTTCCAATGACCCTCCACGGTTGAGCCGTGGGCTTTCACATCAGACTTAAGGAACCACCTGCGCGCGCTTTACGCCCAATAATTCCGGACAACGCTTGCCACCTACGTATTACCGCGGCTGCTGGCACGTAGTTAGCCGTGGCTTTCTGGTTAGGTACCGTCAAGGTACCAGCAGTTACTCTGGTACTTGTTCTTCCCTAACAACAGAACTTTACGACCCGAAGGCCTTCTTCGTTCACGCGGCGTTGCTCCGTCAGACTTTCGTCCATTGCGGAAGATTCCCTACTGCTGCCTCCCGTAGGAGTCTGGGCCGTGTCTCAGTCCCAGTGTGGCCGATCACCCTCTCAGGTCGGCTACGCATCGTCGCCTTGGTGAGCCATTACCTCACCAACTAGCTAATGCGCCGCGGGCCCATCTATAAGTGACAGCGTAAACCGTCTTTCCATCTTCTCTCATGCGAGAAAAGAACGTATCCGGTATTAGCTCCGGTTTCCCGAAGTTATCCCAGTCTTATAGGCAGGTTGCCCACGTGTTACTCACCCGTCCGCCGCTAATCTCAGGGAGCAAGCTCCCGTCGATTCGCTCGACTTGCATGTATTAGGCACGCCGCCAGCGTTCGTCCTGAGCCAGGATCAAACTCTCCGAAGAAATGTTTGACTTGCTCATTTGCTTTTTTAATAGTGTGTGCTCACTTAAAATTTAACGTTGGCGCTTTGTTTTGTTCAGTTTTCAAAGAGCAATTTGTTCGCCATCTCTCTTAGCGACTTTAATATCTTAACATCTTATTGCCACTTCGTCAATAAGTTTTTTAAAAAAGTTTTTTTCATTCTTTTTCAAAAGCTTTTATGTTGCAGCAACTTTTATAATATAACAGCGTATAAATTAATAGTCAATAGATTTTTTGAATATAATTCACTTTTAAATATTATGACTGATTCCACTTGGATAAATTCGTTTTTCCCCTCATATACATTAGGCATTCCTCCTTGGTGCTCACCCTTTTAAACAGCCTGAAAAGGATGTTATATTTCTCGTTTATTGCCCTTTTTACTAAGTGGTCAATTCTGTCATCCTGCAAATCGAATAATATTTCATCCATCTCTCTTTTTAAAAGGTACTCCAATTCCATCTTTTCTTTGTCATTAATCAATAAACCCAGCATGGTTCACACCTCCATCAGACAGCTTTCCCCATTCCCATCAATTTTATGAATTTTCAACTGATTTTTTTGCATAACAATAATCCTCGCGCATAAATTTGAAGACAAGAGTCTTATGGACAAGGGGATGGATTAATGAAATTTTTCATGGTGCTTCGAGCCAAGAACATCAAATATTATTCGTTAATTTTACTTACGGCACTTTTTACCGCTTGGTTCCTTTTTGTACAAAACATTCTTCATGCCCCCGTTTTTTCTACAGAGGATGGGCCGAAAGCGGTTTATAAAGGGGAAAAGAATGTTGCGATCACGTTCAATATTGGCTGGGGTGATGAGAAAGCCGCTCCGATAATAAAGACATTAAAAAGTGAAAAGATTAAATCTGCCACTTTTTTCCTATCGGGATCTTGGGCTGAACGTCATCCGGATATAGTAGCCGAAATTGTGAAAGAAGGATATGAAATCGGCATCCTCGGTTATGATTATAAGGATTATTCCGAAATGGAAGATCAAGAAATCATCCGGGATATTTCTAAAGCCCAGGAAGCATTTAAAAAGCTTAACGTAAAAAATATAGAACTTTTACGCGCTCCCACCGGTCACTTTGATAAACGCCTCTTAAAGATCAGTGAGAAATTCGGATACACCGTTGTCCATTGGAGCATCGATTCAAAGGATTGGACCAATCCAGGTGTGGAACGGATCGTTCAGAACATCACCAAGGCCCAAAAGGGTGATATCATCTTATTACATGCTTCAGACTCAGCAAAACAAACGAATAAGGCATTGCCAGAGTTAATAAGTGAACTACGAACAAAAAATTTAAACTTCGTTAACGTTTCCGAAATGATTTCCAATTCATCAGCAAGCAGTGAGGAAATCCGCTGAATGAAAAAACTGCGTACTAATGGTTTCCATGAACCTTTAGTACGCAGTTTTTTGTTTTGACTTCCCTATGTATGGCCCGACTTACATATAGGTTAGCTGCCTTTACCTAATTCACCGGCCTTCATTTTTCCCTTTGCTGGAGTTTGCTTACGCCCTCTTTTACTGGCCAATTCCTTTTGTGACCGTTCAATCAATTTGCTCAGGACCAATAATTGATAAGCATTGCAGACTAGCAACGGAAACAGCATGAAGTAAAGCCAGCTTTCATCATTGGCACTTAGGACAGGTATCCACTCCAAAACCGTGACCACGACCATGAAAAATAAGGCCGGTATAAACGACTGTTTATTCGTTTGTTTCATTTTAAAATAAGCTGTAACAAGCCCCGCGGCCAATACAACCAATGCTAACACGATGTAGGAACTGATCCCCTCGCCTGAACCAAAGCTAAGATATCGCAGGTAAACAAGATCGAATACAACAAAAAGAATGAGTACAAGCTGAACGGCATTCCATAAGGAAGCGCTTTTAAATATCCCTAGACCAAAACGATGTATCGTTAAATAGGCAAAAAAGCCGGCTTGGCTTATGACACTGAAAATTAATCCAACACCGAATAACCAAATAAAAGTTGATAGGATGGCACTGACTTCAAAAGAAGAAAAATAAGGCTTAAACTCACTCCATCGAGCCAAGAACCCTACAACTCCGCCCGTTACGCCACCTATAAGCAATGTTGTTAAAAACAATTTAACTAAATTACGGCTGTTCATTGTTTTCCTCCATACATTTCTATTTCATTTCCTTAATTGTACCAACCAAATTTGGAAAAATCCACTTATTCCACCAAGGAATAATATCGCCGATTGGAACCATATTAACAATATGAAGTATGAAAGGGGCCCTGCGTATGAGAGTGGGAGTTGCTTTGCTTTTCACGTCATTCTTACTCGTTTGTTCCGGTTGTGCACAAAATGGAACAGGCGCAGAAAAAATGGAGTATGAAGAGACAAAGAAAATGGTCGTTGATATCTTGAAGACAGATGATGGAAAAAAAGCCATCCAGGATATCATAGCTGATGATAAAACGAAAGCTGAACTTATTATGGATTCCGATGTCATTAAGAAATCCATTGAAGATATGGTCACTTCAGATAAAGGGAAGGAATTTTGGAAAAAGACATTTAATGATCCTGAATTTGCCTCCGCTTATGCTAAAGCATTAGAAGATGAACATAAAAAGGTATTGAAGGACTTAACTGCTGATCCTCAGTATCGTGGAATGCTCATGGAAATAATGAAAGAACCGGATATGGAAAAAGAAATGAATAAATTATTAAAAACCAAAGAAATGCGTGCCGTCTATAAAGAGCTGATCATCGAAACAATGGAGAGTCCGCTCGTTCAAGCGAAAATGCAAGAAAGATTGGATAAAGCAGCCACTAAAGCGGTAGAGAAGGAAAACAAGGAGAAAAAGGAAAAAGAATAAAATGAAGGCTGATTCCAATTGGAATCAGCCTTCATTTTATTGTAGTTTTTCAATGACCTTTTTAGCAATGTCCTCGTAAATCCTGCCAAGCCTATGGTCCGCTGCGTAAATCGATGGAGCAAAGTCCTCTTCATTCCAATCTGGCTGTTGCAGGGGAAGTTGACCTAAAACTTCTGTCCGAAGCTCTTCTGCAAGCTTCACGCCGCCGCCTTTTCCGAATACATATTCTTTTTCACCAGTCGTTTTACTTTCGAAGAATGACATATTCTCTATGACACCAATGACTTCGTGTTCTGTCTTGATGGCCATGGCACCAGCTCTAGCAGCAACGAAGGCTGCAGTCGGATGCGGTGTCGTAACGATGATTTCTTTACATGAAGGGAGCATCGTGTGAACGTCCAAAGCAACATCACCTGTACCCGGCGGTAAGTCAAGGACCAAATAATCCAAATCTCCCCATTCCACTTCATTAAAGAAACTGTTAAGCATTTTACCCAGCATCGGTCCTCTCCAGATGATCGGCGCGTTATCCTCTACAAAAAAGCCCATGGAGATAACTTGGACGCCAAAGCGTTCTACAGGAATGATTTTTTCCCCGCGAACAACCGGTCTTTTTGTTATCCCCATCATATCAGGTACGCTGAATCCATAAATATCGGCGTCAACCAGTCCGACCTTTTTACCCAAACGAGCAAGTGAAGTAGCGAAATTAACTGAAATCGTAGATTTTCCCACCCCGCCTTTACCACTGGCGATCGCAATGAATTGTGTCTTGCTGTTAGGCCCAAGCAAACCTTGGCCCGCCTCATCCTGAGGAATGCTTTCACGATGCTTAGCTAACTCCTCTTCTGAAAGTTCCGTGAAACGGATGCCTACAGATTCCGCTCCGTTCGTTTTCAGCAAGTCCACAACTTCCGATTGCATTTGCATTTGTTCGGCAGTCCCCGTTTTCGCAATCGCAAGTTTAACGCTTACATGATTCTTTTCAGGTTTTATTTTGATTTCTATAATTCCATTTGTCTCTTCAAGGTTTTTATGTAGAAAAGGGTCTTTTAGATCCTTTAATAAATTCAGCACTTTCTCTTCTGTTAACAAGTCGAGCACCCCTTTGAAATTTATTTTCCCATTTTTCAGTATAACATATTACGAAAAGAAAGCTTATTATCTACCCTGCATCCGAAACCAGATTATTTTCCCATAATAAAAAGGCCTTGTACCTTACAAGACCCAGACATCACTCTTCATCAGATAGTTTCCCCTCTGTAAAGTACCGTAAAATACCCATATATATCGAACTGGCAACCTTTTCTTGATACTTATCACTGATAAGACGTTCCCTTTCCTCAGAATTGGAAAGAAATCCAATTTCCACAAGTGCTCCCGGTTTCTTTGCATTATTCATCAAATACACATTATTAATCGTTTTTGCATCACGCTTTGTATTTTCCAGGTTTCTAATGATTTCAGTCTGAATGAATTTTGCCACCTGTTCATTTTCCTCGAACCTGCTTGTATAAAATGTCTGTGCACCTTTCGATGACGCTGATGGAAAAGAGTTCAAATGAATGCTTAAGAATAAGTCCGCTTCCGAATCATTGATCATTTCAACCCGATTCCGTAAGTCCTCTTGTTTTCGCTGGCGGATCCCCTTCGTATTACCCTGTGCCAAATCCTCATCCTTCTCACGGGTCATGATGACAAGGGCACCCTGTTCCTGTAAATAGTCCCTGACCTTTAATGAAACGGAAAGGGCAATTTCCTTTTCCATTACCTCTTGTACATTTGCCCCGCCATCCATTCCTCCGTGACCTGCATCCAGAATGATGACCTTACCTGCCAACGGAAGGTTCCAGGAGTCCCATGAATCATCTTCAACAAATTTAAAAGTCACAATTAAAAAAAGGACAAACAATCCCATAGCGATTCCTGTATATTTCAGCTTTCTGCGCATGACCGTTCCCCTTCCATGATCTCTCTACTAAAAAGTATGGGACAAACCATGGAATTAGAACAAGGAATGGGATTTTTGCCTTCTTAATGCAGTTTCATTTTATATCGTTTTTCTCCAGTCTTAAAGCCGTCCAGCCACCAATCCCCCACAAACCCTTCACAGCAATAAAATAAACCTTCATCGAAAGCGTTATTCGCTGTAACTTCCCGCCAATACAAAATAAAGTTAAAAAGCGTATCGACCAAAAACTTCTCTTCCTTCCAACACCTGGCCCTTACATCTTCTTCCGACTCACCATAATAGCCAAACTTACTATAGTTCGCTCCTAATAAATAAGCCTCGATGGCAACATCAAAGTAGCCTTCCTCCAAAACATCCATCAAATCCTGTCCAAAGTAACGCTGAATCCTTCCCTTCATATCCTCGATGGAAAGTTCCCTGAGCAATCTACGTTCGAACTTCAATTGCCTTTCCCTTTGCATCTCCTGTAAACCTAATATCACAGCCATATTTCACCTCCGGGGCGATTCCCCATTTCCCAAAATTATTTCCCAAGACATAATTTAGTTTTTGCGTTCTATTTTGAACCATTCATTTATTCCATTGGCAAAAAATAATCAGGATAGGATTGTCTGGTAATTGAAAAAGGCCTATCGGTATGCGATATGCTATCTTCTATAAGAAACCTGTTAAAGTGCTGACTGCACATTTCGGATGATGAAAGTCTCCTGCAAGGGTAATAATGGTCCTGGAAAGCTTGGAGTTATCCCCCGTAACCCGCCACTCAAGCTGCTACCCGAGGCTGACCTTGCTGACTTGGGCCGCTCACTGCGCATGTCCCTTTGGACTTTGATCAATACTAATGATTTATGTCGTGTTTATCCTTTAATTATCCAGCCAACCTGTATGGCACCTTCAGGCTTTGTGATCTATTAAGATAAAAAGGACATCCCTGGTAAACGGATGTCCTTTTCTAACATGATATAACAAAAGTCATTTAATGCCCGCTTACTTAGCAGGATGTCTTTTATTCAGAGCGCCCTACAACATTTAAACGGTGGTGCAATACAAAGTTTGAAATGGCTTCCTATATTTGTTTCACTTTATATCTGTCCAGCTCTTTTCTTTAATCGTCCAGCAAGCGGCACTACAATTATACCGGCTATCACGACCTGCATTACGTTTCCGGGGATGGAGCCAAATGGCTGTATCCAGTTTCCATAAAGAATAACTTCAACAAAATAGTAGCCGACGATTTTTATAATCAATGCAACGGCAACGGCGAAAGTGTATACTAATTCTCTTTTGCCCGGTACCTTTTCGGATATAAGGCCGGCTAGAAAGCCCATAGCTCCCACGATGACGAATGTAAACGGTGCCCATGCTGCCCAACCAGAGAAAAGATCGAAGAAGGCCATACCGAAGGCGCCTGCTATCGCTCCTGTTTTTTTGCCATATACCAAAGCTGCTATAAAAAGGGGAACGTTACCCAGATGGATTAGGCCTCCGTTACCCATTATTGGGAGCTTGATGTTGATGAACATTGTCGCTACAAGGGTTAATGCAATGAATAGCGCATTGATGACCAAGGCTTTTGTTTTAGTTGTTACAATCGGTGAGTATGTTGAATTCATATGAAGTCCTCTTTCTTTTTTTAAGTATTATCATACTCCTAATCGGAAACTTAATAAATATGGATTTTACAAAAAATTCTGTATTACACAAATAAACTCATGTGTAAACAAATGGAACTCAACTATCACCAACGTCTCCGCGGCGTTTCATTTGCATCCGATGCTGGAAATGTGGTCAAATCTTTTGCCGGGCATAAAAAAACACACCCAACCAAATAATTGAACGAAACTGCGCCCTTAATGAAATTCAAGGTTCATACAAACGAATTTAGAATCATTACACTCTGTACATCAAATAAATTTGATTGGCCATATAATCTGAACTAAAATGAAGCCCCTTTCTTAACCACCATATTATAATGCCTACCAATGAGGCCGTTTTAATATCAAAGTCAACATAATCAGCAGGTAAATCCTTCTTGGTATTCTTCCTTCTTATTTCTACTAATTGCTTTAATAATGAAAACAATTGGTCCTCGAACTGATTCATTTTAAATAAAATAAGTAAATAATTTCGATGGATATATAAATAATCAAGCAATTGTGTTAGCTGTTGTTTTTCTGATAAATCTTTTGCATGTATTAAAGCAACAATTTTATCAGAAAGCTCATTTAAAATCTCATCCGTGATTTGCTTTAGTAAATCTTGAATATCCTGATAATGTAAGTAGAATGTTGTCCGATTTAATCCTGCTTTGGCTGCAATTTTCTGAACCGTTAAATTTGAAATTGCGGGATCCTCGCATAAGAGAGCAATGACCGCATTTTTAAACATTTCCCTTGACCGAATTGTACGAGGATCTTCTTTTTTAGATATAGACATTTTAAACTCCTTTATAGATTTTTCCCTGACTTCCACAACAGCATATATTCTCTATGTCGATTAGTGAACATCTTCAAGAAAACTGTTCATGGTAAGGAACACATATTTTTGTTACCATCGATTTTATCGACACGATGTTGAGAATGCAAGTCAAAAATAAAGGGGTTGTCGAAAGAAATGGACATAACAGAAGGAAATAAAAAAGTTTTATTAATTGTATTGATTGCTGGCTGTTTTTTATCAACATTAAATCAGACTTTATTAAATGTTGCATTGAGTGGCTTAATGGACGTATTTCATGTAACGGCTGCAACTGTACAATGGTTATCAACAGGCTTTATGCTAGTAAACGGTGTTTTAGTGCCGATTACGGCTTTTTTAATGAAGCGGTTTACAACAAGGCAGCTATTTATTAGCTCGATGTTCTTTTTGTTCATTGGATCTGTACTTTGTGCATGTGCGTTGAATTTTGGCATGTTGTTAACGGGAAGAATGATTCAAGCAATTGGTGCCGGGATTATTATGCCTCTAATGATGACAGTTATTTTGTATTTATATCCTAGCGAAAAGCGTGGAAGTGTTATGGGGACAATCGGATTTGCGATGATTTTTGCTCCTGCTATCGCTCCTACTTTATCTGGTTTTATCATTGAGTATATTTCATGGAGATGGCTATTTATTGGGTTAACCCCTTTTATATTAATCGTCATTGTTCTAGCATTCAAATATTTAATGAATGTTGCGGAGACAACAAAAGCAAGGTTAGATATCACAAGTGTCATTTTATCAACGATTGGTTTTGGCTGTATTTTATTTGGATTTAGTAGCGCAGGAAGCAAGGGATGGGATAATCTCGTTGTCATAACTACCATTATCGTCGGAATAATCGTGACGACTCTATTCTGTATACGTCAAATGAAATCCAATGATCCATTATTAAATTTATCCGTATTTAAGTATAAAATTTTCACTCTCACATCTTTCATCAACGTCCTAATTACAATGATTATGTATGCGGATTTAATACTTTTACCACTTTACTTGCAGAATGGACGAGGTTTTACAGCATTTGAAGCAGGTTTACTGTTATTACCTGGAGCTGTCATTAATGCCTTCTTATCCCCCATCACAGGTAAGATGTATGATAAATACGGTGCTAAACCACTCTTTATTACAGGTTTACTATTTATCATTGTTTCGATGTGGGGAGTCATTGATATAAACGAATCCACAACCTATATCTATTTAATGGTTCGCACCATTATTTTACGAATTGGATTAAGCTTTATAACCATGCCTTTAAATACTGCTGGGTTAAATGCTTTACCAAGAGAATTGGGTTCCCATGGTTCAGCCGTAAATAATACCATTCGCCAATTGTCAGGTGCTATTGGCACAGCAGTCGTCATCACAGTGTATACAATGCAAGCAACTATACATGCCTCTGAGCTATCAATGCAAAATGCAAACATTCCAGCTATACAACTAGAGGCATTAGCTTCTATCTTTGGCTCAAGTGATGCCTATGTTTTTATGTTAATCTTATCTTTTGTGGCGTTAATTTTTACATGCTTCATGCCTAAAAAAGCCGCAATCAAAAAAAACGAAAGTAAATCACATATTTAAAACAAAGCATATCTGGGATATCTCAGATATGCTTTGTTTTTTTAATATCTTTCAGTTCCACACAATCCATCACTGAATAATAACGTGAAACTGAAAGAGATACTGAAACAAAAGAAACTGCCAAATCCAAAGGTTCATGAAGCATGATGTGACGGTCAAAAGCTTTTTCCGGGCATAAAAAAGACCCCCAACCAAAATGGTTGAGAGCCTTGAAACGGTAATAGAATTAACGTTTTGAGAACTGAGGTGCACGACGTGCGCCTTTAAGACCGTATTTTTTACGTTCTTTCATACGTGGGTCACGAGTAAGTAAACCAGCAGTTTTAAGAGATGGACGGTATTCTGGATCAACTTGAAGCAATGCACGAGCGATACCGTGACGGATTGCTCCAGCTTGACCAGTGTATCCACCACCGCTAACGTTTACTAGAACGTCGTAATTTCCAGTAGTTTCTGTTGCAACTAGTGGTTGGTTAACAACTTCACGTAATGCTGCGAAAGGAATATATTCATTGATGTCACGACCGTTAATAACGATGCGACCTTCGCCTGGTACTAAACGTACACGAGCTACTGAGCTCTTACGGCGACCAGTACCATAATATTGAACTTGTGCCAAGATAGTAACCTCCTTAGTAATTATCCGCGTAATTCGTATACTTCTGGTTGTTGAGCAGCGTGTGGGTGCTCAGCTCCAGCGTATACGTGTAATTTTTTGTAGATTTGACGACCAAGAGAATTCTTTGGAAGCATACCTTTGATAGCAAGTTCAAGCATTCTCTCAGGGTAGTTTGTACGCATTTCAAGAGCAGTTCTAGTTTTAAGACCGCCTGGATGCATAGTGTGACGGTAATAAATTTTGTCAGTCAATTTTTTACCAGTCAAATGGATTTTTTCAACATTGATAAGAATTACATGATCACCAGTGTCAATGTTCGGTGTAAAAGTTGGTTTATGTTTACCACGTAGAATGGATGCTACTTCAGTAGAAAGGCGACCCAAAGTTTTGCCTTCAGCGTCAATCACATACCATTTACGTTCTACTTCATTAGCTTTCGCCATAAATGTCGTACGCATGGTTAACCTCCTAAAAAACTTTTTAATTTTTTATATTTATTTTCAATCACAATAAACTTCCGGGGCTTATCGTGGGATTAAAATACATACCATATTATATTAACTTCTCCCAGATTCATTGTCAAGGGAATGTTACACTAGGATAAGTTGTCTATAAAACACTCTCTGCAACTCCATGAAAAGGTCTGTATAGCGTCAAACCGCTCCATTACTGATTTCATCCCGTTTCCCATTTGTAAAAAAACTGGTATCACTTCGAAAATATTTTTATTTGTAAAATACTTTCCATAAATACAAGCCTTGGGCTGGTGCTGTTTTTCCTGCAAAGCTGCGGTCCTTTTTGTCCAATATCCCGATCATATCCCGGGGTGACATCTTGCCGCTGCCGACATCCAGGAGCGTCCCAACCAGGATACGCACCATATTATACAAAAAACCTTCGCCAACGAAGCGGAAAACCATGAAACCATCGCTCTCTTCAAAATCCATTTCCTGTATCGTTCGAACTTTATCGACCACTTCCGTTTTTGCCGAACAAAAACTTGTAAAGTCATGTGTCCCTATCAAATAGGAGATTGCTTCCCTCATCGCCTCCCCATCTAATGGGTAGGGATAATGATAGGCGTAATTCCGCTTAAACGGATCCCGTAGTTTCGAGCGGGCTATAATATAACGGTACTCTTTCCCAGTCGTATGAAACCTCGCATGAAAATCGTCTGGTACGATTTCAACTTCCAGAACGATGATATCGGTCGGAAGAAGGGCGCTGAACGCCTTTACCCAATTTCCCGTAGGAAATGTAAGGGGCGATTCAAAGTGAAGTACCTGCCCCTTTGCATGGACCCCTGAATCTGTCCTGCCTGAAGCAGTCACTTTTATAATTGTGCCTTTATGCATTTGGGCCAAGACTGCCTCGAATTCACTTTGTATGGTGCGTTTCTCAGGCTGCACCTGATAACCCGCAAATTCCGTGCCGTCATAAGCGATCACACATTTATATTTTGGCATAGTTCTCTTCCTTATTATGAACGTAATAAAAATAACATGACCGTTAGAATACCTATTGAGACCATCAAAAGGCTATCAATAGTCTTCCAGTCCAATTTGCGATATTTCGTGCGGCCTTCCCCGCCACGGTATCCTCTAGATTCCATGGCAGTTGCCAATTCTTCCGCCCGTTTGAACGAACTAACAAATAAAGGAACAAGCAGCGGTACAATCGATTTAACCCTGTCCTTTATCGGGCCAGATGAAAAGTCAACGCCCCTTGCAGTTTGGGCCTTCATGATTTTTTCCGTTTCCTCCATTAGCGTTGGAATGAATCGAAGGGCGATGGACATCATCAATGCCAGTTCGTGTACAGGCATCTTCCACTTTTTCAAGGGCCCCAACAGCTCTTCCATGCCATCTGTAATGGATATCGGTGAAGTCGTCAAAGTTAAAAGTGACGTAACAAGGATTAGTAAAGTAAATCTAACGGATATGAAAAGACCTTGAATCAGACCGCCCTCATAGATTTCAAACCAACCGTATTCAAAAAGCAATTCCCCTTCTTTCGTAAACAATATATGGAGAAGGAATGTAAATACGATCAAGAAAAAGATTGGTTTTAACCCATTATAAAGATAGCGAAGCGGTATTTTGGAAAGACTGATCAATAGGATGGTGAATACAGCAAGCAAACCGTAAGAAACGACATTATTCGCCAAAAAGACGACACAAACAAACAGGAAAACCAGGAGCAATTTAGCCCTTGGGTCCATCTTGTGCATCAGTGAATTTGCAGGGACATAACGGCCGATAATCATTTTATCCAGCATCAGCGGTTCCCCCGTTTCATGGCTTTATCTATTTCTACCGCTAAATCACCGATATTAAGACATGGATGATCGAATCGAACACCAAGTTCCTTCTGGAGCTTTAGCTGAAAACGGACCGTATCAGGAACATCCAGACCAAGCTCCATTAATTGTTCCGGCTCTGAGAAAATTTCCTGAGGGGTACCTTTTTTGAACACCGTACCTTTATGCATGATAATTATGTCATCCGCGTATTTGGCTGCATCCTCCATGCTATGTGTCACCAGAATCATTGAAATGCCTCTTGCTTTATGCAAATCATAAAACATATCCATGATTTCTTTGCGTCCTCGCGGATCCAGTCCCGCTGTGGGCTCATCAAGTACCAATACTTCCGGTTCCATGGCAAGTACCCCAGCGATGGCAACCCGTCGCATTTGTCCGCCGGATAAATCGAATGGGGATTTTTCAAGAATTTCCTCATTCAATCCGACTTGCGCGATGGCTTTCCTGGCCAGTTTCTTAGCATCGATTTCAGAAACGCCAAAATTCATGGGTCCGAAACATATATCCTTTTCAACCGTTTCATCAAATAGCTGATGTTCCGGAAACTGAAAAACAATACCGACCTTTTGTCTAATTGGCCGCAACGCCTTCTCTTTTTTTCCGGCCTCAATCGTCCGATCCCCAATGAAGACCCGACCCTTCGTCGGTTTTAATAGAGCATTCAAATGCTGCAGTAGCGTGGATTTCCCGGACCCTGTATGCCCGATGATTGCGGTATAGGTTCCCGGCTCCATTGAAATATTGACATCATGAAGGGCTAGATGTTCAAAAGGAGTATTCACCTGATAGCGGTATTCTACATCATCGAGTGTAATTCGCATAAATCCTTCACCAACTCTTCCTCTGTCAAATGCCCATCAACTACACGAACACCATTTTTTTGTAACTCCTTGGTTAGTTTCACTGAAAAAGGAATATCCAGACCAAGAGCAATCAATTCTTCCTCTAACTCAAAAATATCCTGAGGCGGTCCTTCACGATATAACCGACCTTGGTTCATTACTATCATTCGATCAGCTTTCGCAGCTTCCTCAAGATCATGGGTGATTGATATAACAGTAATCTCGTTTTCCAGTTTTAATTCCCTAACTGTTTCAAGCACTTCTTCACGGCCTCTTGGGTCAAGCATGGAGGTTGCTTCATCTAAGATGATTATGTCTGGCTGCAAGGCTATTACACCTGCTATGGCCACTCTTTGCTTTTGACCGCCGGATAGATGGTGCGGCTCTTGATTAAGAAAGGCATTCATTTTAACCTTATTTAACGCACCATGAACACGCTCCACCATAACCTGCTGAGAAACACCGGCGTTTTCTAAACCAAAAGCCACATCATCCTGAACTGTAGTGCCTACAAACTGATTATCTGGGTTTTGAAAAACCATGCCAATTCTCTGGCGTACATCCCAAACGGATTCTTCAGTCAAAAGTTGATCATTAATAGTAATGGTACCTGAGTTAGCGAACTGAAGACCATTCAATAACTTCGCTAATGTCGACTTGCCAGAACCATTATGCCCGACAATCGCAAGCCACTCCCCCTGATGAATATCAAAAGAAACATCATCCAAGGCGTTTCGAGACTGACCCTCATATTTAAAAACAATATTATTTAAAGAAACCAGCTTCTTCACTATGTGGCCCTCCTCATCCTCGACTGCACTCGTCTAATCTAAACTCTGCTCACTCAATATAAATATAGTAGTTTTTCCTTCTGAAAATATAAAAAAACGCTGCACCCCTTCCACCGAAAGAATTTTCGGTAAATTAAGAGCAGCTAACAGCGGGCCTGTTACGAAAAACAGGTTATCTTATAATCGCTTATCAAAAGCGGGAAGGGATGCTTGAGCTAGACGTGAAGGCTCCCTGCATAATACAGGTTCCGCCAGCCATCGTAACACTCAATGCGAATTTCTAAATGACAGAATTTCTATTTAAAAAAAGAAAAAGGGCATAGAACAAGTGAGTATATTCATTTGTCCCGCCCTTTTTCATCGTTGTTATTAAACTAATTCAATAACCACGACTGGTGCACCGTCACCGCGGCGTGGACCAACTTTCATGATACGAGTGTATCCACCTTGACGTTCTTCATAACGTGGAGCCACGTCACTGAATAGTTTTTGAAGGGCATCTGTGCCATTCTCAGCGTCAGCGATTTCGTTACGGATGAATGATGCAGCTTGACGGCGTGCATGCAAGTCACCACGTTTACCAAGAGTGATCATTTTATCTACTACAGAACGTAATTCTTTTGCACGTGCTTCAGTAGTTTCAATGCGCTCATGGATAATAAGATCCGTAGCTAAATCACGAAGTAATGCTTTACGTTGTGCGCTAGTGCGTCCTAACTTTCTGTAACCCATTAGAGATTCCCTCCTTTGTTGAAGTTCTATATTGTGTGTCTAAAACAAGGCTCACAACATAATGGATTGATTCCGCCATGTTATCAGTCGTCTTTACGAAGACCTAAGCCTAATTCTTCTAGTTTCGCTTTCACTTCTTCAAGTGATTTACGACCTAGATTACGTACTTTCATCATATCTTCTTCCGTTTTATGAGCTAGCTCTTGAACGGTATTGATTCCAGCACGTTTCAAGCAGTTGTAAGAACGAACAGAAAGATCTAATTCTTCGATCGTCATCTCAAGAACTTTTTCTTTTTGATCTTCTTCTTTTTCAACCATGATTTCAGCATTTTGAGCTTCATCGGTTAAACCAACAAAGATATTTAAATGCTCTGTTAAAATCTTAGCTCCAAGTGCTACCGCTTCTTGCGGACCAGTACTGCCATCAGTCCAAACATCGAACGTTAACTTGTCAAAGTTAGACAACTGTCCAACACGTGTATTTTCAACTTGGAAAGATACGCGTGAAACTGGAGTGTAAAGAGCATCGATTGGAATTACACCAATTGGCTGGTCTTCTCTCTTGTTTTGAACAGCAGGAGTGTAGCCGCGGCCGCGACGTGCAGATAAACGCATACGCATATGACCGTTTTTACCAATTGTAGCAATATATAAATCCGGATTAAGAATTTCTACATCACTATCATGAGTGATATCAGCAGCCGTGATGACTCCGTCACCTTGAACGTCAATTTCCAGCGTCTTCTCTTCATCAGAGTAAATCTTAAGAGCTAGTTTTTTCACATTAAGAATGATAGATGTTACATCTTCCACGACGCCTTCAATTGTTGAGAACTCATGTAGCACTCCATCAATTTGTATAGCTGTGACAGCAGCACCTGGGAGTGAGGATAAAAGGATACGACGTAAGGAGTTACCCAATGTAGTACCATACCCACGCTCTAGTGGCTCTACGACGAATTTACCGTATTTGGTATCGTCGTTGATTTCAACCGTTTCGATTTTTGGTTTTTCTATTTCGATCATCAACAAACCCTCCTTCAAAACGTCAAAACCCCGGCAAGTAAACGAATTCACTTAAACCGAAATTCCCCATGTATACGTTCCCGCTGTGCGCAACAACTGAAAATTAATCCTCTGTAAGAACGCAAACTCAGTATTATATCCCATTATTGACAGGAATACAAAATCTATACAGAAAAATTAAACACGGCGACGTTTTGGTGGACGGCATCCGTTATGTGGAACTGGAGTTACATCTTTAATTGCAGTTACTTCTAGGCCAGCAGCTTGAAGTGCACGAATAGCAGCCTCACGTCCAGCACCAGGTCCTTTAACTGTAACTTCAAGAGTTTTCATACCATGTTCAATTGATGTTTTAGCAGCTGTTTCAGCAGCCATTTGTGCAGCAAATGGAGTGGATTTACGAGATCCACGGAATCCTAGAGCTCCAGCACTTGACCAAGAAATAGCATTACCATGAGAGTCAGTGATCGTAACGATAGTGTTATTGAATGTTGAACGAATATGTGCAATACCAGTTTCTATATTCTTTTTCACACGACGTTTACGTGTATTAGTTTTACGTGCCATGAAAAGTAACCTCCTTTACTAATTATTTTTTCTTGTTAGCTACAGTACGACGAGGTCCTTTACGCGTACGAGCATTGTTTTTTGTATTTTGACCGCGAACAGGAAGACCACGACGGTGACGTAAACCACGGTAAGAACCGATTTCCATTAAACGTTTGATGTTTAGGGAGATTTCACGACGAAGGTCGCCTTCTACTTTAAGCTTGTCAATGATATCACGAATTTTGTTCAATTCGTCTTCCGTTAAGTCACGAACGCGAGTTTCTTCAGAAATGCCTGCTTCTGCAAGAATCTTAATCGCAGTTTGTTTTCCAATACCATATATATATGTTAATGAGATAACAATCCGTTTGTCACGGGGAATATCTACTCCAGCAATACGTGCCATGCTTGAGTGCACCTCCTTCTATTTAGCCTTGTTTTTGTTTATGTTTAGGGTTTTCGCAAATAACCATAACTTTACCTTTTCTGCGGATAACTTTACACTTTTCGCAGATTGGTTTGACTGATGGTCTGACTTTCATTGCTATCTAACCTCCTTATACAGATCGGAGCGTAACCGGATTATTTGAACCGGTATGTGATTCTGCCGCGAGTTAGATCATACGGGGAAAGCTCAACCGTAACTTTATCTCCAGGCAAAATGCGAATAAAGTGCATACGAATTTTACCGGATACATGAGCTAAAACAGTATGACCATTTTCTAATTCTACCTTAAACATTGCATTTGGCAAAGTCTCTTGTACTGTGCCTTCTACTTCAATTACATCATCTTTCGCCATTAAAGTGATTCTCCCTTCTCTATGCGTGAACCTATTAAAGGTACACATCTTTCCGTCAACATTACTACAGTCCAATTATCCTCATAAGTCTTACAATTCTGCATCAAGTATTCACCATTTTGTAGAACCAGGCTTAAACTGAGGACCTTTATCAGTTGGACCGAAATGAGGATTTTATTGGTCCTCATGTAAGTCTTGACCGATTCCGTGACCGACATACTCTCGAAATAGAGAAGCAATTAGTCTCGACATAGGTTTGAATAGCATGGGAGATGTTTGAAAGGCGCACGCCTGACATAGCTTCTTTCAACCCTCTATATCACGACTCTTTAGGAATCCCAATAGAGTCACTGCATTTCTTCATCAATTTTGCCGACCGGATATGTCCATGAAGATCACTTAAAAAGTAATCGCCCAATTCAGGGAATACCAAGTACAAGAACCTGATTAATAAATGTGCGAATGCTCTCGCGAAATCCATTATACCCTTTGTATTATAGGAATGCACCAAGTTTAACTAGTAAGTTATAAAAATGGTATGAATTTCATAAATCAATACGAATGATTAATTTTGTAAAGCACCAAGCAACACATCGATATCTTCAAATACCTTATTAATATCTTGCTGTCCGTTAATGTTGACCAAGTATCCTTTGTCTCCGTAGAAATCAAGAAGTGGCTTGGTTTGTTTCAAATTCACATCTAAGCGATTTTGAACCGTTTCTGCATTATCGTCGGCACGTTGATATAATTCTCCGCCGCAGCGGTCGCATACATCCTCATTAGCAGGAGGATTGAATACAAGATGGTATGTCGCACCACATGATTTGCAAATACGACGTCCTGTCAATCTTTCCATTAAGATGTTTTTATCAACATCGATATTAATGACAAAATTCATATTGCGATCTAAATCAGTAAGAATGCTTTCAAGTGCCTCTGCCTGTGCCACAGTACGTGGAAATCCATCAAGCAAAAATCCTTTTAGGCAGTCTTCCTTGCTTAAACGCTCACGTACGATGCCAATGGTAACTTCATCAGGTACCAATTCGCCTTTGTCCATGAATGATTTCGCCTTTAGACCTAATTCTGTTCCATCTTTGATAGCTGTTCGGAACATATCTCCAGTAGAGATATGAGGGATATTATATTTTTCTACGATTTGTTCAGCTTGAGTGCCCTTACCAGCACCCGGCAGACCCATTAACACTAGATTCAATTTTCTTCCCCCTCAAACTCTATAATGGGTAAAGGGAACAAGCCGTTCCCAAAACTCATTACTTTATAAAGCCTTTATAGTGTCTCTTCACAAGTTGTGATTCCAGCTGCTTCATCGTATCAAGGGCAACCCCCACTACGATCAGCAAACTGGTACCACCAATCTGTGCAGATTGAGGTAGATCAGCAAGCTTAATGAAAAATACCGGTAAAACGGCAATGATGGCTAAAAATATTGAGCCTACAAACGTCAAACGGTATAAAACACGTGTTAAATATTCTTGTGTACTCTTACCTGGACGAATCCCCGGCACATAGCCACCTTGCTTTTTCAAATTCTCAGCCATTTGTTCAGGGTTAACCTGAATGAATGCATAAAAATACGCAAAAGCAATGATAAGAGCAACATATATGATCATACCAATTGGCTTGGTGTAATCAAGATTTGTTGATATCCAACTAGTCACGCTGTTCTTTCCAAAGAAAGAAGCGATTGTAGTGGGAGTAATGATAAATGCCATTGCAAAGATTACCGGAATAACCCCCGCAGCATTTACTTTCAATGGTAAATGAGTAGACTGGCCACCCATTTGTGTACGACCTACCGCAGCACGTTTCGCATACTGAATAGGAATTTTTCGTAATGCCTGCTGAATGAAGATAACAGCAACCACGATTGCTAATACTGCTAAAACAATGAGGATAATCGTTATGATTCGTAAGAATAATTGATCACCGGCATTTTCAAATTGTTGGGCGTAAATCTGATTTGCCGTATTTGGCAAACTAGCTACGATACCAGCAAAGATTATGATGGAAATCCCATTACCCACACCCTTAGCAGTGATCAGCTCCCCTAACCACAAAAGAAAAGCTGTTCCTGCCGTTAAGACAGTCGCAATAAGCAAGTATGTTGCAATTCCAGGATTTTCAATCAACTGGCCACCTGACATATTATTGAACCCATAAGACATACCAACTGCTTGGATAAATCCTAGGATAATAGTGAAGTAACGAGTGAATTGAGCTAATTTACGGCGCCCTGCTTCTCCTTGTTTAGACCATTCAGTGAACTTAGGAACAACATCCATCTGTAACAGTTGAACGATGATAGATGCCGTGATGTACGGCATGATACCCATCGCTAATATGGAAAAGTTTTGCAGTGCTCCGCCGCCAAAGGTATTTAAAAGACCGATGACGCTCAGCTGGTCCTGTTCAGCGAGAAAATCGGCATTCACATGCGGTACAGGTATAAATGTACCGATGCGATAGACGATTAACATTAGAAGGGTAAAAATAATCTTATTCCTTATTTCACCCACGCGCATAAAATTGGAGATCGTGCGAAACATTAGATCACCTCTGTTTTACCGCCAGCAGCTTCGATAGCTTCTTTAGCAGTAGAAGAGAATTTGTGAGCTTTAACAGTAAGCTTTTTCTCAATGCTTCCTTTTGCAAGAATTTTGATTCCTGCTTTTTCTTTACTTACAACTCCAGTCTCTAGTAAAAGAGCTGGTGTTACTTCAGTACCGTCTTCGAAAAGATTTAACGTATCAAGATTCACGATAGCATAGTCTTTACGGTTGATGTTGGTAAATCCACGTTTAGGCAAACGTCTGAATAGAGGAGTTTGACCCCCTTCAAATCCAAGACGCACACCGCCGCCGGAGCGAGCGTTTTGTCCTTTGTGTCCTTTACCTGCTGTTTTACCGTTACCAGATCCAATACCGCGACCTTTACGTTTACGTTCTTTACGAGAACCTTCTGCAGCTTTTAACTCATGAAGTTTCATGTTGGCACCTCCTTGTTAAGTTAAAAATTATTTTATTGTTCTTTTACAGTAACAAGATGAGATACTTTGGTAATCATACCGCGAATCGCAGGGTTATCTTCTTGAATAACCGTTTGATGCATTTTGCGTAAACCCAAAGTGTTAACTGTAACACGTTGATCTTCAGGACGACCAATCAAGCTGCGAGTGAGGGTAATTTCTAATTTATTAGCCATAATTCGATTTCCCTCCTTATCCTAACAGTTCTTGTACTGATTTCCCACGTAACTTAGCTACGTCTTCAGCACGTTTCAATTGCTTCAATCCTTCAATTGTTGCGCGAACCATATTAATAGGTGTATTAGTACCTAGTGATTTAGACAAGATATCACTTACTCCGCCTAATTCAAGTACCGCACGAACAGGACCACCAGCAATTACTCCTGTACCTTCAGAAGCTGGTTTCAATAGAATGTGACCTGCGCCATAGCGACCGTTCACAAGGTGAGGAATAGTAGTTCCAACCATTGGTACAGTAATTAGATTTTTCTTAGCATCCTCAATAGCTTTACGGATAGCATCCGGAACTTCTTGAGCTTTACCAGTACCAAATCCAACATGACCATTTTTATCACCAACAACAACTAGTGCAGTGAAACGGAAACGACGTCCGCCTTTAACAACTTTAGCTACACGATTTACTGTAACTACGCGTTCTTCAAGTTCTAATTTATTAGGATCAATGCTACGCATCTGTTATGTCCCTCCTTATCCATTAAAATTCTAAGCCGTTTTCACGAGCAGCGTCAGCCAATGCTTTAACACGACCATGGAAGAGGTAACCACCGCGGTCAAATACCACAGCTTTGAAACCTTTTTCAACAGCACGTTTCGCAATAAGTTCGCCAACTTTTTGAGCTGCTTCAGCATTGCTACTAGCTTCGATACTGATCTCTTTATCAAGAGTTGAAGCACTTGCTAATGTTACGCCTTTTGCATCGTCAATTAATTGTGCGTAAATGTGTTTGTTTGAACGGAACACATTTAAACGAGGACGAGCTTCCGTTCCAGAAAGCTTAGCACGTACACGCGCATGTCTTTTCTGACGAGTAGCATTTTTATCAAGCTTCGTAATCATTTACGTCACTCCTTTCGTTTACTTATGCGGCATTACTTACCGGTTTTACCTTCTTTACGACGAACGAATTCGCCTTCGTAACGAATCCCTTTACCTTTATACGGTTCAGGTGGGCGAACATCACGGATATTAGCTGCTAGAGCTCCTACACGTTCTTTGTTTGCACCTTTGATGATTACTTTTGTATTAGAAGGAACTTCGACTTCAACGCCAGCTTCTGGCTCTATTTCTACAGGGTGGGAATATCCAACGTTAAGGATAAGCTTAGTACCTTGCTTTTGTGCGCGGTACCCAACCCCAATAAGTTCAAGTGATTTTACGAATCCTGTTGATACACCTTCAACCATGTTAGAGATAAGTGCGCGAGTAGTACCGTGTAAAGAACGGTGATTCTTCTCGTCAGACGGACGTGTAACAGTTAACACGTTCTCTTCAACAACGATTGAAAGGTCAGGATTGAATGATCTAGTTAATTCACCTTTAGGTCCTTTAACAGTTACTTCACTTCCAGTAACAGTAACTGTAACGCCTGCAGGGATTTCAATAGGTTTTTTACCTATACGAGACATAATGTGCACCTCCATTCTTGTGAAAATGTATTACCAAACGTATGCTAAAACTTCTCCGCCAACTTGTTTAGAGCGAGCTTCCTTGTCTGTTAAAACTCCGTGAGAAGTAGAAACAATTGCGATACCTAAACCGTTAAGAACGCGTGGTACCTCTCCAGTTTTTGCATATACACGCAAACCAGGTTTGCTGATACGTTTTAGACCAGTGATAACACGTTCGTTGTTTGCACCGTATTTTAAGAAGATACGGATGATACCTTGTTTATTGTCTTCGATTAATTCAAAGTCACGTACGAAGCCTTCACTTTTTAAGATCTCAGCAATTTCCTTTTTGATCTTTGAAGCAGGAACTTCCAGTTTTTCGTGACGAACCATATTCGCATTACGGATGCGAGTAAGCATATCTGCAATAGGATCTGTCATGACCATTATATTTTACCTCCTTCCCAAACTCGGGTTTTACCAGCTAGCTTTTTTAACGCCAGGAATTTGTCCTTTATATGCAAGTTCGCGGAAACAAATACGACAAAGTTTAAATTTACGTAATACAGAATGTGGACGTCCGCAACGTTCGCAACGTGTATATTCTTGTACTTTAAACTTTTGTTCGCGTTTTTGCTTTACGATCATAGACTTTTTAGCCACGATTTCGCCTCCCTTTATTTAGAGATTACTTTTGGAACGGCATTCCAACTTGAGTAAGTAGTTCACGAGCTTCTTCGTCAGTGTTGGCAGTCGTTACGATAACGATGTCCATACCACGAACTTTGCTCACTTTATCGTAATCAATCTCAGGGAAGATAAGTTGTTCTTTAACGCCTAATGTATAGTTCCCACGTCCGTCAAAAGATTTCTTTGAAACGCCACGGAAATCACGTACACGCGGTAAAGATACAGATACTAGCTTATCAAGGAATTGATACATACGTTCTCCACGTAATGTAACTTTCGCTCCGATAGGCATACCTTCACGCAAACGGAAGCCTGCGATTGATTTTTTTGCTTTTGTTATAACAGGTTTTTGACCAGTGATCAATGTAAGTTCTTCAACAGCTGTATCTAAAGCTTTCGAGTTAGATACTGCGTCACCCACACCCATGTTAATAACGATTTTCTCAATGTTTGGTACTTGCATTACTGATTGATAGTTGAATTTGCCCATCAATGATGGTGTAATTTCACTTTTTAATTTTTCTTTAAGGCGGCTCATTGCTTAGTGTACCTCCCTTCATTTATGACTTATTTATCTAAAGTTTCACCTGATATTTTAGCTACGCGTACTTTTTTACCATTTTCAATCTTATATCCAACACGAGTCGGTTTACCTGATTTAGGATCAAGTGGCATTACATTGGATACGTGAATAGCAGCTTCTCTGCTGATAATTCCACCTTGTGGATTAAGTTGAGATGGCTTGGAATGCTTTTTCACGATGTTAATTCCTTCAACAAGTACACGATTTTGTTTCGGATATGCAGAAAGAATTGTTCCTTGTTTGCCTTTGTCCTTACCAGAGATGACTACGACTTTGTCACCTTTTTTAACATGCATTAGCTTGGCACCTCCTTGAAAGGCTTTATACAAATTTTACATATTATAGAACTTCTGGAGCTAGAGAAACGATCTTCATGAAACTATTGTCACGTAATTCACGAGCAACAGGTCCAAAAATACGAGTTCCACGTGGGCTCTTATCGTCACGGATAATTACACATGCGTTTTCATCAAAACGAATGTAAGAACCGTCAGGACGACGCATACCACGTTTTGTACGGACAACAACAGCCTTAACGACTTCACCTTTTTTAACAACGCCTCCTGGTGTTGCCTGTTTAACTGTACAAACGATGACATCACCGATGTTTGCAGTTTTACGGCCAGAACCACCTAGGACTTTAATTGTTAGCACTTCACGAGCACCTGAATTGTCAGCGACTTTTAAACGAGATTCTTGTTGAATCATGTACGGTACCTCCCTTCGGAATTAGCTTAATCCGAACTATATTAAATGATTACTGCTTTTTCTACTACTTCTACAAGACGGAAGCGTTTTGTAGCTGAAAGTGGACGAGTTTCCATGATACGTACTACGTCGCCTGCTTTAGCTTCGTTTAGCTCGTCATGAGCTTTTAACTTTTTAGAGTATTTCACGCGTTTACCGTATAAAGAATGCTTTTTATAGGTTTCTACGACAACTGTTACTGTTTTATCCATTTTGTCGGATACTACGCGTCCAGTGTAGATTTTGCGTTGGTTGCGTTCGCTCATTCTGCAAACCTCCATTCATTATCGATTAGTGACACCGATCTCTCTTTGACGAACAACTGTTTTCATACGAGCAATCGATTTGCGAACTTCACGGATGCGAGCTGTATTTTCAAGTTGTCCAGTAGCTAACTGGAAACGAAGATTAAATAGTTCTTCTTTAAGAGATTTTAGTTTTTGTTCAATTTCAGCAGTGGTTAGATCTTTGATTTCATTAGCTTTCATTTGTTTCACCACCAATTTCCTCTCTTTTTACAAACTTACATTTGATTGGAAGTTTGTGTGCTGCAAGGCGCAATGCTTCTCTTGCCACCTCTTCAGATACACCAGAGATTTCAAACAATACTTTGCCCGGTTTAACTACTGCTACCCAACCTTCAGGAGCACCTTTACCGGAACCCATCCGTACTTCAAGCGGCTTAGCTGTGTAAGGTTTGCTTGGGAAGATTTTGATCCAAACTTTTCCTCCACGTTTCATATAACGAGTCATCGCAATACGAGCTGCTTCGATTTGGCGGTTCGTGATCCAGGAAGCTTCTTGAGCTTGAAGTCCAAATTCTCCGAAATGAACTTCAGTGCCGCCCTTAGCCATCCCTCTCATTTTACCGCGGTGTTCACGACGGTATTTTACGCGTTTTGGCAATAACATATTATTTTCCTCCTTCCTCAGATTTCTTCTTAGTAGGAAGAACTTCTCCACGGTAGATCCAAACTTTCACGCCTAGCTTACCGTAAGTAGTATCTGCTTCAGCATGAGCATAATCTATGTCAGCACGAAGTGTGTGAAGTGGAACTGTTCCTTCGCTGTAATGTTCAGCACGAGCAATATCAGCACCGCCAAGACGACCAGAAACTTGTGTTTTGATTCCTTTTGCGCCAGAACGCATAGTGCGTTGAATAGCTTGTTTTTGAGCACGACGGAATGAAACACGGTTTTCTAATTGACGAGCGATGTTTTCAGCAACCAATTTTGCGTCAAGATCTGCTCTTTTAATTTCAATGATATTGATATGAACTCTTTTGCCAGTTAGCTGGTTCAAAGCTTTACGTAGTGCTTCGACTTCAGTACCGCCCTTACCGATAACCATTCCTGGTTTAGCAGTATGAACTGATACATTGATGCGGTTAGCAGCACGTTCGATTTCAACCTTGGATACAGAAGCATCATTTAAGCGTTTCGCAATATATTCACGAACTTTAATGTCTTCATGCAAAAGAGTAGCGTAGTCTTTATCAGCGTACCATTTGGATTCCCAATCACGAATGATCCCGATACGCATACCGATAGGATTTACCTTTTGACCCACAGATTACCCCTCCTTCTTTTCTGATACAACGATTGTAATATGACTAGTACGTTTGTTTATTGCACTCGCACGACCTTGAGCGCGAGGACGGAAACGTTTTAATGTTGGTCCTTCGTTAACGTATGCCTCTGAAACGACTAGGTTATTAATATCCATTTCGTAGTTGTGTTCTGCATTTGCGATAGCAGATTTCAGAATTTTTTCTACGACTGGAGAAGCAGATTTTGGTGTTAAGCGAAGAATCGCTACTGCTTCACCTACTTGTTTTCCTCGAATTAAATCTGCGACTAAACGCACTTTACGAGGAGCAATACGAACTGTTTTAGCGACAGCTTTAGCTTGCATGAGATGCCCTCCTCTCATTAACGTCTTGTTTTCTTGTCATCACTTGCGTGACCTTTATAAGTGCGTGTAGGCGCGAATTCGCCTAGTTTGTGACCTACCATATCTTCTGTTACATAAACCGGCACATGCTTACGACCGTCATAAACGGCGATTGTGTGTCCGATGAATTGCGGGAAGATTGTTGAGCGACGAGACCAAGTTTTTACTACCTGTTTCTTGTCAGCTTCATTTAATTTTTCAACTTTTACCAATAAATGATCATCAACAAAAGGCCCTTTTTTTAAGCTACGACCCATGCGAGTACCTCCCTTCGTGACTGTTCTACGGTTCTATATATGAACCGTAGCTCAATCCCGTTATTTTTTACGACGACGTACGATAAATTTATCGGATTTATTTTTCTTCTTACGAGTTTTGAATCCAAGAGTAGGTTTACCCCATGGAGACATTGGTGATTTACGTCCGATTGGCGATTTACCTTCACCACCACCGTGTGGGTGATCATTCGGGTTCATTACTGATCCACGAACTGTTGGGCGTTTACCTAACCAACGGTTACGGCCAGCTTTACCAATGTTGATAAGTTCATGTTGTTCATTACCAACTTGACCGATAGTAGCACGGCAAGTTGCAAGAATCATACGAACCTCACCTGAGTTTAAACGTACAAGTACATAACGACCTTCTTTACCAAGGACTTGAGCAGATGTTCCTGCTGAACGGACTAATTGTCCACCTTTTCCTGGTTTAAGTTCGATGTTATGAATTACTGTACCAACTGGGATGTTAATAAGAGGAAGAGCGTTACCCACTTTAATGTCAGCTTCTGGACCTGACATAATTTCCAAACCTACTTCTAGGTTTTTCGGAGCTAGGATATAACGTTTTTCTCCATCAACGTAATTAATTAATGCAATGTTTGCAGAACGATTTGGATCGTACTCAATAGTAGCAACGCGTCCTGGTATACCATCTTTATTCCGTTTGAAATCGATGATACGGTATTGACGCTTGTGGCCGCCACCTTGATGACGAACTGTTAACTTACCTTGGTTATTACGGCCGCCTTTGCTGTGTAAAGGAGCAAGTAATGATTTTTCCGGTTTGTCTGTAGTGATCTCAGCAAAATCCGAAGTTGTCATATTACGTCGACCGTTAGAGGTAGGTTTATACTTCTTAATCGCCATTTGTATTTCCCTCCTTCTCTAATGAATTAAGCTTCGAATAGCTCGATTTCTTTGCTGTCAGCAGTTAATTTAACAATAGCTTTACGGCGCTTGTTAGTATAGCCTGCATGTTTGCCCATACGTTTAAATTTACCTTTGTAGTTCATGATGTTTACTTTCTCAACTTTAACGCCGAAAATTTCTTGAACAGCATCTTTAACTTGAGTTTTGTTAGCTCTAACATCAACTTCAAAAGTATATTTCTTTTCAGCCATTACGTCTGAAGAGCGTTCAGTGATTACGGGGCGCTTAATGATATCGCGTGCATCCATTATGCAAGCACCTCCTCTACTTTTTCGACAGCTGATTTAGTCAAGATCAATTTGTTGTGTGAAACAACATCAAGAACGTTAAGACCAACAGCTTCAACTACAGTAACACCAGGGATGTTACGTGCAGAAAGAGCAACTTTCTCATCTAAACCGTCAGTAACAACTAACGTTTTAGTATCAACAGAAAGATTTTTAAGTACTGCTACAAATTCTTTTGTTTTTGGAGCTTCGAAAGACAAGCTTTCAAGTACCAAAATGTTCTCTTCCAATGCCTTTGCAGACAATGCAGATTTAATAGCTAAACGACGTACCTTTTTAGGTAGCTTGTAAGCGTAAGATCTTGGAGTAGGTCCAAAAACAACACCACCGCCACGCCATTGTGGAGAACGGATAGAACCTTGACGCGCACGTCCAGTTCCTTTTTGTTTCCAAGGTTTACGTCCACCGCCTGCAACTTCAGAACGGTTTTTAACTTTATGAGTTCCTTGACGTAAGGAAGCTCGTTGCATGATGATTGCTTCAAATAATACATGATTATTAGGTTCGATACCAAAGATGGATTCATTTAGTTCGATGTCTCCAACTTGTGAACCTGTTTGGTTGAACAATGTAACTTTTGGCATTCTATTGCTCCTCCTTTCTCAGAAATTACTTTGCTTTAACAGCAGTTTTAACTTTGATCAATGCTTTTCTAGCACCAGGTACATTACCTTTGATCAATAGTAGGTTGCGTTCAACATCAACTTTAACGATAGCTAAGTTTTGAACAGTAATTTGTTCTCCACCCATACGTCCTGGTAATAGTTTACCTTTGAATACGCGGTTTGGAGCTACAGGACCCATTGAACCTGGGCGACGGTGGTAACGAGAACCATGAGACATAGGTCCGCGAGATTGTCCATGACGCTTGATAGAGCCTTGGAAACCTTTACCTTTCGAAATTCCTGATACATCTACTAAATCGCCTTCAGCGAAAATACTAACATTGACTTCTTGACCGATCTCATATTCAGTAAGATCCGTTCCGCGGAATTCGCGAATGAAGCGCTTAGGAGTAGTATTTGCTTTTTCAACATGGCCCTTTTCAGGTTTGTTAGAAAGCTTTTCGCGTTTGTTTTCAAAACCAACTTGAACTGCTTCATAGCCATCAGTTTCAACAGTTTTCTTTTGAAGAACCACGTTATTAGCAGCTTCGATAACTGTTACCGGAATAAGTTCACCGTTTTCAGCAAAAACTTGAGTCATACCGATTTTTCTTCCTAAGATTCCTTTGGTCATAAGTCACACCTCCTAGAGTAATTGTTCATATTTATATGAATTATAATTTGATTTCAATGTCAACGCCTGATGGTAAATCTAAACGCATCAATGAATCAACTGTTTGTGGAGTTGGATTAACGATGTCGATTAGACGTTTATGCGTACGCATTTCGAATTGTTCACGAGAATCTTTGTATTTATGAACCGCACGTAGGATCGTATATACCGATCTTTCAGTAGGTAATGGAATTGGACCAGATACAGCCGCACCAGAACGTTTTGCAGTTTCAACAATTTTCTCAGCAGATTGATCAAGAATTCTGTGATCATATGCTTTTAAACGGATACGAATTTTTTGTTTTGCCATAATTTTCCCTCCTTTTCGCCTATTTTAAAATAGACCTTCTCAATGGAAATTTCCCACACACTCGCCATGGCAAAGCGGCCGGGTGTGTCAGCAACCTTCCATATCATCGCAGTCAAAGACCAACATTGTCTATTATACATAATGCACAAGTAAAATGCAAGTTAAACTTAAACTTTTCTTGTGCAACACACTTTTATTATTATACATACTATCACAAGTATTTACAAGTAGATTCTACATGGTCTTTCATATCCATTTTCTTCAATTCGAAAATCCTCATGAAACTTAATAAATCCACTAATTTTTTTATCGATATTATAGAAGAACAAAATGAAAAACCTTCAGAAAATAGAAAAGAAGCAGATGGCGTCCCATCTGCTTCTCCCGGAAGGCGTCCCTTCCAATATTGTTTTATGAATCAATTACTCTGTGATTGTAGCAACTACGCCAGCGCCTACAGTACGTCCACCCTCACGGATAGAGAATTTAGTACCTTCTTCGATAGCGATTGGAGCGATAAGTTCTACAGTCATTTCGATGTTGTCTCCAGGCATAACCATTTCTACGCCTTCTGGAAGGTTACAAATACCAGTTACGTCAGTTGTACGGAAGTAGAACTGAGGACGGTAGTTTGTAAAGAATGGAGTGTGACGTCCACCTTCTTCTTTTGAAAGAACATAAACTTCAGCTTTGAACTTTGTGTGTGGAGTGATTGTACCTGGTTTAGCAAGTACTTGTCCACGTTGGATATCTTCACGGGATACACCACGAAGTAGTGCACCGATGTTGTCACCAGCTTCAGCATAGTCAAGAAGTTTACGGAACATTTCAACACCAGTTACTGTAGTTGGTTTAGACTCTTCGTTGAAACCGATGATGTCAACAACGTCACCGACTTTAACTTGTCCACGCTCAACACGACCAGTTGCAACTGTTCCACGACCAGTGATTGAGAATACATCCTCAACTGGCATCATGAATGGTTTTTCAGTGTCACGAGTTGGTTCTGGGATATACTCGTCAACAGCTGTCATTAATTCATGAATTTTTTCTTCCCAAGCAGCTTCTCCTTGAAGAGCTTTTAGTGCAGATCCTTTGATAACTGGAATGTCATCGCCAGGGAATTCGTATTCAGATAGAAGATCACGGATTTCCATTTCTACTAATTCAAGAAGTTCTTCGTCATCAACCATGTCGCATTTGTTCATGAATACTACTAGGAATGGTACACCTACTTGACGAGAAAGAAGGATGTGCTCACGAGTTTGTGGCATTGGGCCATCAGCAGCAGATACTACTAAGATTCCGCCGTCCATTTGTGCAGCACCAGTGATCATGTTTTTAACATAGTCAGCATGTCCTGGGCAGTCAACGTGTGCATAGTGACGAGTAGCTGTTTCGTACTCAACGTGTGCAGTAGAGATTGTGATACCACGTTCTCTTTCTTCTGGAGCACCATCGATTTGGTCATAAGCGCGAGCTTCTGCGCCACCAGTTTTAGCAAGTACAGTTGTGATTGCAGCTGTTAGAGTTGTTTTACCATGGTCAACGTGACCAATAGTTCCAACGTTAACGTGCGGTTTTGAACGATCAAATTTAGCTTTTCCCATTAGGAATTCCTCCTTAAAATTATAAATAAAAGATTAAGTATATAGGGCTGTGAAAGAAGACTAATTCTTCCATCACAGCTTACATAAGATAGTTATACTTTAATAAGAGATGAAAATCAATTATTCACCTTTATTTTTTTTGATGATTTCTTCAGAAATGCTCTTAGGTACTTCTTCATAATGATCGAAGTGCATAGAGAATGTTCCGCGTCCTTGTGTGTTAGAACGTAGAGATGTAGCATATCCGAACATTTCAGATAGTGGAACCATCGCTTTAACCATTTGTGTGTTACCGCGAGCTTCCATACCTTCTACACGACCACGACGAGATGTGATATCTCCCATGATGTCGCCTAGGTAATCTTCTGGAATAACTACTTCCACTTTCATGATTGGTTCAAGGATAACCGGCTTACATTTAGATGCAGCATTTTTAAGTGCCATTGATGCAGCAATTTTAAATGCCATTTCGTTGGAGTCAACGTCATGGTAAGAACCGTCAAATAATTTTGCTTTGATGTCGACTAGCGGGTAACCAGCAAGTACACCACGGTCAAGTGAATCAACTAATCCAGCTTGTACAGCAGGGATATATTCACGTGGTACTACACCACCGACGATAGCATTTTCAAATTCGAATCCTTTACCTTCTTCGTTTGGACCAAATTCGATCCATACGTGTCCGAATTGTCCACGACCACCTGATTGGCGAACGAATTTACCTTCAACTTTAGCTGAACCACGGAAAGTTTCACGGTATGCTACTTGAGGAGCACCAACGTTAGCTTCCACTTTGAATTCGCGACGCATACGGTCAACAAGGATGTCCAAGTGAAGTTCACCCATACCAGCGATAATCGTTTGACCAGTTTCTTGGTCAGTATGCGCACGGAATGTTGGATCTTCATCTTGTAGCTTTTGTAAAGCTTGACCCATTTTGTCTTGGTCTGCTTTGGATTTCGGTTCAACTGACAGTGAGATAACTGGTTCTGGGAATACCATGGATTCAAGAATTACTTGGTTCTTGTCGTCACATAGAGTATCACCAGTTGTAGTATCTTTCAAACCAACAGCAGCAGCGATATCCCCTGCATATACAGTTGAGATTTCTTCACGGCTGTTTGCATGCATTTGAAGGATACGTCCAATACGTTCACGTTTACCTTTTGTTGAGTTGATTACATAAGATCCTGATTCTAATGTACCTGAGTACACGCGGAAGAATGTAAGTTTACCAACGTAAGGGTCAGTCATAACTTTAAACGCTAAAGCGGAGAACGGTTCAGAATCATCTGAATGGCGTTCTACTTCATCTTCTGTATCCGGTAGAGTACCTTTAATAGCCGGCACGTCTAATGGAGATGGAAGGAAGTCGATAACGTTATCAAGCATTAATTGAACACCTTTGTTTTTGAAAGCTGATCCACAGATAACTGGGAAGAATTCAACGTTAACAGTTGCTGTACGAATAGCTGCTTTTAATTCAGCAATGCTGATTTCTTCGCCGCCAAGGTATTTTTCCATTAAGTCTTCATTAACTTCTGCTACTGCTTCAATTAACTTTTCACGGTATTCTTCAGCTAATTCCCTATGTTCTTCAGGAATTTCACCAACAGTGATATCAGTTCCTAGATCATTGGCATAGAAATGAGCTTTCATTTCAATAAGGTCAATGATTGCAGAGAATTGATCTTCAGCACCGATTGGTAACTGAACCGGGTGAGCATTAGCTTGTAGACGATCGTGGATTGTTCCAACTGAATATAGGAAATCCGCACCGATTTTGTCCATTTTATTCACGAATACGACACGTGGTACACCATAAGTTGTAGCTTGGCGCCAAACTGTTTCAGTTTGAGGCTCAACACCTGATTGGGCATCAAGTACAGCTACAGCTCCATCAAGTACACGCAATGAACGTTCAACTTCAACTGTGAAGTCTACGTGTCCTGGCGTATCGATGATGTTTACACGGTGACCTTTCCACTGTGCAGTTGTTGCAGCGGATGTGATCGTGATTCCACGTTCTTGTTCCTGTTCCATCCAGTCCATTTGTGAAGCACCTTCGTGTGTTTCACCAATTTTATGAATTTTACCAGTATAGTATAGAACGCGTTCTGTTGTTGTCGTTTTACCAGCATCGATGTGAGCCATGATACCAATATTACGAGTGTTTGCTAAGGAGAACTCTCTTGCCATTTGTCTTTCTCCTTCCTTTTATAAGGATTTTATAGTGATATATTTTACCAGCGATAATGAGCGAATGCTTTATTAGCTTCAGCCATTTTGTGTGTATCTTCACGTTTCTTAACAGCTGCTCCAGTATTGTTAGCAGCATCCATGATTTCATAAGCTAAACGCTCTTCCATCGTTTTTTCTCCACGAAGACGAGAGTATTTCACTAACCAACGAAGTCCTAGAGTTGATTTGCGGTCTGGACGCACCTCAACTGGTACTTGGTAGTTAGCTCCACCTACACGGCGTGCTTTTACTTCTAATACAGGCATGATGTTTTTAAGTGCTTGATCGAAAACTTCGATTGACTCATTGCCAGTACGTTCTTTGATTAAATCAAATGCAGAGTAAAGAATTTTTTGTGATTTACCTCTTTGTCCATCAACCATTAATTTGTTGATTAAGCGAGTCACAAGTTTTGAATTATAAATTGGATCTGGTAATACGTCTCTTTTCGTTACAGGTCCTTTACGAGGCATTATATTTCCTCCTTTCAAGAAAGTTCAATTTTTGTTTAAGATTATTTTTTTGCTGCTTTCGGACGCTTAGTACCGTATTTAGAACGGCCTTGCATACGATTGTTAACTCCAGCAGTATCAAGAGCACCACGTACGATATGGTAACGTACCCCTGGTAAATCTTTTACACGACCGCCACGGATAAGAACCACGCTGTGTTCTTGTAGGTTGTGACCGATACCTGGGATATAAGCTGTTACCTCGATACCGTTTGTTAAACGTACACGCGCATATTTACGTAACGCGGAGTTTGGTTTTTTCGGTGTCATAGTACCCACACGAGTGCAAACACCACGTTTTTGCGGAGATGATACGTTAGTTTGTGCTTTTTTAAAGCTGTTGTAGCCTTTGTTAAGTGCTGGAGATTTTGAATTAACCTCTTTAGACTCGCGTCCTTTACGCACTAATTGATTAATAGTAGGCATTACATTTTTCCTCCCTTCACGTTTTCATTTCTAGTACCACACATCCAGGTGGTTCATAAATGGGTAAAAACAAAGTCTTTGCAAATATAATTGCAAAAACATTTTTACTTTTTAATGGCAACAGTTGCTGCTCCGACATCAATACCACATGCTTTGCCAAGCAATCTCATCGAATCAACATATGTGATAGGAACATCCAATTCTTTAGCGGTCTCAACGACACGCCCAGTCAAGTATATATCTGCATCATCAGCGATGATAACTTCTTGAATTAAATTGTTTTTAAGAGCTCTAACTGCTTGTTTCGTCCCTATAATCACTGACTTTGCCTGTATTACTTTTTCATAAGACATGGTCCATATCCTCCAAAGTTACAGGGTAACATAGGAGCACCTTTGCTATAGTATCATTATTAGTCGGATACTGTCAACTTCTTTCAAAAAAATAATTTCAGCAAAAGGTTTTCCTTACATAATTCTATTAAGATAATCAATTTGCCTAAAGGGAATATATCAAATCCTCATACAGCTTTTTATTCAGCCAAGAGTAATAAGAGAGACCAGCTCAATAAATCCTGATCCTTCAGTTCCCATCATACAGGAGTGCGGTTTTCAGTTTAAATTATTGAGCTGGTCCTTTTTCCTTTAATCCACTGTTACTGTATCGGCACTTTCGTCACCAACAACGACAGGGTTTGCTTTTCTGTATCTAAGCATTCCTGTTCCTGCAGGGACAAGTTTACCGATGATGACATTTTCTTTAAGTCCAAGCAATTCATCACGTTTTCCTTTTATTGCTGCATCAGTCAAGACTCTGGTTGTTTCTTGGAATGACGCTGCGGACAAGAAGGAATCCGTTTCTAGAGATGCTTTTGTGATACCTAGCAATACAGGGCGACCTGTAGCTGGTAATTTGTTAGTCAGCAATGCATCTGTGTTTGCAGTAGTGAACTGGTTAACATCCAATAATGTTCCTGGAAGCACTTCAGTTTCGCCTGCATCAAGCACACGGACTTTACGCATCATTTGTCTAACCATTACCTCGATATGTTTATCACCGATCTCAACACCTTGCATCCGGTATACTTTTTGAACTTCATGAAGCAGGTATTCCTGAACAGTAAGCACATCTGTAACCTTCAGCAATTCTTTCGGATCGATGGAACCCTCTGTTAACTCTTCACCACGGCGGACAGGAGTATCAACAGTTACTCTTAGACGGGCAGTATATGGCGCAGTATATGTGCGTGATTCTACTGCACCTTGAACAACGATTTCCTGTTGTTTATCCCGAATTTCATTAATCGAAACAATCGTTCCTTCGATTTCGGAAATGACAGCTTGACCTTTAGGATTTCTCGCTTCAAATATTTCTTGGATACGAGGAAGACCTTGAGTGATATCATCCCCAGCAACACCACCTGTATGGAATGTACGCATCGTTAACTGTGTACCAGGTTCTCCGATTGATTGAGCGGCAATAATACCGACTGCTTCGCCCACTTCAACTTCTTGACCTGTAGCCAGGTTGCGTCCATAACATTTTTTACATACACCATGGCTGGTGTTACATGTAAAGGCAGAACGGATCCATGCTGTTTCAATTCCAAGTGATTCAATATAATTAGCAAGATCTTCAGTAATAAGATCGTTTTCAGCCACGATTACTTCATTTGTTTCTGGATGTTTGATCGCTTTTCTTGCATAACGGCCCACTAGGCGCTCTTCAAGATGCTCAATTATTTCAGTACCCTCTCTCAAGGCTGAAATTTTCAAGCCGCGGTCCGTTCCACAATCGTCATCACGGATAATGACATCTTGGGCAACGTCAACAAGTCGACGGGTAAGGTAACCAGAATCGGCAGTTTTAAGTGCTGTATCGGCAAGACCTTTACGCGCACCATGTGTAGAGATGAAGTACTCCAACACTGTTAAACCTTCACGGAAACTTGATTTGATCGGTAATTCAATGATACGTCCAGCCGGGTTGGCCATCAAACCACGCATACCAGCAAGCTGCGTAAAGTTGGAAGCATTACCACGGGCACCGGAGTCACTCATCATGAAGATCGGGTTGCGTCGGTCCAGTGAGTCCATAAGTTTGGACTGAATGGTATCCTTAGCAGCACTCCAAATTGAAATGACGCGATCATAACGCTCATCCTCTGTAATAAGACCACGTCTGAATTGTTTCAAGACGTTATCCACTTTGGTTTGAGCCTCAGTAATGATTTCTTGTTTTTCTTTTAAAACGACAATATCAGCCACACCAACGGTAATACCAGCTTTTGTCGAATATTTGAATCCAAGATCTTTCATCCGGTCAAGCATTTTGGATGTTTCGGTAATTTTAAAGCGTTTAAAGACTTCTGCAATGATATTTCCAAGAATTTTTTTCTTGAAAGGATCGATAGCAGGTTGAGCCTTAATCAATTCAGGAATATTAGCGCCTTTTTCCACAAAATATTTCTCTGGAGTTTTGGTTTCCAAATTATATCGTGTCGGTTCGTTAATATACGGGAATGATTTTGGCAAAATTTCATTGAAGATCAATTTACCGACAGTTGTAATTAGAAGTTGTCCGTTTTGTTCTTCAGTGAACGTTTCATTATTTTGTGACGATGCATGTACGGCACAACGGGAATGTAAGTGCACATATCCGTTTTGATATGCAAGTAATGCTTCACTTGTATCTTTAAAGATCATACCCTCACCGATAGCGCCTTCTCTTTCCAATGTTAAGTAATAGTTACCTAATACCATATCTTGAGAAGGTGTAACGACAGGTTTACCATCTTTAGGGTTCAAAATGTTCTGTGCTGCAAGCATAAGCATGCGTGCTTCGGCTTGGGCTTCAGAAGATAGAGGAACGTGGACCGCCATTTGGTCACCATCAAAGTCAGCATTGTAAGCTGTACATACGAGCGGATGCAAACGAATTGCGCGACCTTCAACCAACGTTGGTTCAAATGCTTGGATCCCAAGTCTATGAAGAGTCGGTGCACGGTTCAATAGTACTGGGTGTTCTCTAATAACTTCTTCTAGTACATCCCATATTTCTGGAGATAAACGTTCAATTTTGCGCTTAGCGGATTTAATATTATGCGCTAGACCTCTTTGAACAAGCTCCTTCATAACGAATGGTTTGAATAACTCAATCGCCATTTCTTTCGGAAGACCACATTGGTACATCTTTAAGTTTGGTCCGACTACGATAACGGAACGGCCAGAATAATCAACACGTTTACCAAGAAGGTTTTGACGGAAACGACCTTGTTTACCTTTTAACATGTGAGATAAAGATTTTAACGGACGGTTACCAGGTCCAGTTACCGGACGGCCTCGACGGCCATTATCGATAAGAGCATCGACAGCTTCTTGCAGCATACGCTTCTCATTTTGAACGATAATGCTTGGTGCTCCAAGGTCCAGTAATCTTTTCAACCGATTATTACGGTTGATAACACGGCGATATAAATCATTTAGATCAGATGTGGCAAAACGTCCTCCATCAAGTTGAACCATAGGACGAAGTTCCGGTGGAATGACCGGAAGCACGTCAAGGATCATCCATGAAGGCTCATTTCCGGAGTTACGGAATGCTTCAAGCACTTCCAAGCGTTTGATTGCACGGGTTCTGCGTTGTCCTTGAGCTGTTTTAAGCTCCTCTTTCAACGACTCTACTTCCTTTTCCGTATCAATATCTTGTAAAAGTTTTTTAATAGCTTCCGCACCCATGGCAGCTTGGAATTTCTTACCGTATTTTTCGCGGTATGTACGATATTCCTTTTCAGAAAGAAGCTGTTTCTTTTCTAAAGTTGTATCGCCCGTTTCAGTTACGACGTAAGATGCAAAGTAAATTACTTCTTCCAAAGCCCGTGGAGACATGTCAAGTACAAGTCCCATACGGCTAGGAATTCCTTTAAAATACCATATGTGTGAAACTGGAGCTGCCAGCTCAATATGACCCATACGCTCACGACGTACCTTAGCGCGAGTGACTTCAACGCCACAACGGTCACAGACTACGCCTTTATAACGAACACGTTTATATTTTCCGCAATGACATTCCCAGTCCTTTTGAGGTCCAAAAATTCTCTCACAGAATAAACCGTCTTTTTCTGGCTTTAACGTACGATAGTTGATTGTTTCTGGTTTTTTAACTTCTCCATGGGACCAAGAACGAATCTTGTCTGGTGAAGCAAGACCAATTTTCATATACTCAAAATTATTAACGTCTAACAAGGGGCCTACCTCCCTTTTAATCTCCAGGTTTAACCCTTGATTGCCGTCAAATATCAGGCAATCTTACACCGGATGATGGTTGATTGAATCAATAAGGCTCTAACGAGGCAGCATGATCTTCAAATGAACATCTCGCTGCCAGTCAGAGCAGGTAATATATAACTAGATACGTTTATATTTAATTTTATTCTTTGACAGGTGCCCCTACTTCGGAAGCAACCATATCTTTAGTTTCTGAATCAAGGTTTAATTTGTCTGCTTGGTTGGCTTCATCTTCATCTTCCAAATCACGCATTTCGATTTCACGATCTTCGGCATTGAGAATTTTAACATCCAATCCTAAACTTTGAAGCTCCTTAATCAATACTTTGAAGGACTCAGGAACGCCTGGTTCAGGGACATTTTCACCTTTGACAATCGCTTCGTACGTTTTAACACGACCTACGACATCATCTGATTTAACGGTTAGGATTTCTTGTAATGTATAAGCAGCACCATACGCCTCAAGTGCCCATACTTCCATCTCACCGAAACGCTGTCCACCAAATTGCGCTTTACCACCAAGTGGTTGCTGCGTAACAAGGGAGTAAGGTCCAGTTGAACGTGCATGAAGTTTATCATCGACCATATGTGCCAGTTTGATCATATACATGACACCAACTGATACACGGTTATCGAATGCTTCACCTGAACGGCCATCATAAAGGACAGTTTTTGCATCACGGGACATCCCGGCTTCTGCAATCGTACCCCAAACGTCTTCCTCAGTGGCACCATCGAATACAGGAGATGCTACATGAATGCCAAGTGCGCGTGCAGCCATACCTAAGTGAAGCTCCAACACCTGACCGATGTTCATACGTGAAGGTACACCCAATGGGTTCAACATGATGTCGACTGGAGTGCCATCTGGTAAATAAGGCATATCTTCTTCAGGAAGAATCCTGGAGATTACCCCTTTGTTACCATGTCGTCCAGCCATTTTATCGCCTTCATGAATTTTACGTTTTTGAACGATATATACACGTGCGAGTTGGTTTACACCAGGAGGCAGTTCATCGCCGTCTTCTCTGTTGAATACTTTAACATCAAGAACGATTCCTCCGCCGCCGTGAGGTACACGAAGTGATGTATCCCTTACTTCACGTGCTTTTTCACCGAAGATTGCATGTAATAGACGTTCCTCAGCAGTCAGTTCCGTTACACCTTTAGGCGTGACTTTACCAACGAGAAGGTCTCCATCTTTCACTTCAGCACCCACACGGATTATTCCGCGCTCATCAAGATTACGAAGCGCATCTTCCCCTACGTTAGGGATATCACGTGTGATTTCTTCAGGTCCTAATTTTGTATCGCGTGATTCAGATTCATATTCTTCAATATGAATAGAAGTGTACACATCATCTTTAACCAATCGTTCACTCATGATGATGGCATCTTCATAGTTATATCCATCCCATGTCATGAAGGCAACCAATACGTTACGTCCAAGTGCCAACTCACCTTGTTCCATTGAAGGACCATCAGCAAGAATTTCACCTTTTACAACGTTGTCGCCAACACTTACGATAGGGCGTTGATTATAGCACGTTCCTTGGTTAGAACGAATGAATTTTAATAGACGGTATTTATCAAGGTTTCCTTTTACTTGCTGTCCGTCAACCTCACTTACCCTACGTACCCATACTTCACGTGATTCAACGTGCTCTACGATACCAGGGTGTTTACAGATTACAGCAGCACCGGAGTCTTTCGCTGAAACATACTCCATACCCGTTCCGACTCGAGGGGCTTCCGGTTGAAGCAAAGGAACTGCTTGACGTTGCATGTTCGCTCCCATAAGGGCACGGTTGGAGTCATCGTTTTCCAAGAAAGGAATACATGCTGTCGCAGCAGATACAACCTGTTTAGGAGATACATCCATGTAATCGACGCGATCACGCGGAACAACGGTATTTTCACCGCGGAAACGTGCAACAACATCATTATCAAGGAATGATCCGTCATCTGATAGACGTACATTCGCTTGGGCAACTACATAATTATCTTCCTCATCAGCTGTTAAGTAATCGATTTGGCTTGTAATTTTGCCTGTTTCAGGGTCCACACGGCGATATGGTGTTTCAATGAAGCCATATGGGTTAACCTTTGCAAAACTGGATAATGAGTTAATCAAACCAATATTCGGTCCCTCAGGCGTTTCAATTGGACACATGCGGCCATAGTGGGAGTAATGAACGTCACGTACTTCAAAGCCAGCACGCTCACGTGTCAGACCACCAGGTCCCAATGCAGATAGACGACGTTTATGCGTCAATTCAGCCAACGGGTTCGTTTGATCCATGAATTGAGAAAGCTGTGAGCTTCCAAAGAATTCTTTAATAGATGCAATAACTGGACGAATGTTAATTAGTTGCTGTGGAGTGATTGTATTCGTATCCTGAATAGACATTCTTTCACGAACGACACGTTCCATACGAGATAAACCAATTCTAAATTGGTTTTGCAGCAATTCACCAACAGAACGCAGACGACGGTTTCCTAAATGGTCAATATCATCTGTGATTCCTACACCATGCAATAAGTTAAAGAAATAACTGATGGAAGAAATGATATCAGCCGGTGTAATGTTTTTAACCTGGTCGGTCACGTAAGCATTACCGATGATATTGATCACTTTTTCGCCTTCAGCATCGTTTGGTGCAAACACTTTAATAGGTTGAAGAAGAGTTTCTTCTTCTACTACACCACCTGATGGATGGAATGTTTTGAATCCGATTCCAGCTTCGATATGAGGCAGAATCCTATCAAGAGTCCGACGATCAAGCATTGTACCTTTTTCGACGATGATTTCACCTGTTTCAGGGTCAATCAAAGTCTCCGCAATACGTTGTCCGAATAAACGGTTCTTAATATGCAGTTTTTTGTTTATTTTATAACGGCCTACATTAGCTAAATCATAACGTTTCGGATCAAAAAAGCGTGATACTAAAAGACTTTTCGCGTTTTCGACAGTAGGCGGTTCACCTGGGCGTAGACGCTCATAGATTTCCAGTAATGCTTTTTCCACACTCTCAGTGTTGTCCTTTTCGAGAGTGTTACGAAGGTATTCGTTGTCTCCGATTAAATCGATGATTTCTTGATCAGTTCCGAATCCAAGGGCACGCATCAATACCGTAATCGGTAATTTCCTGGTGCGATCGATTCGAACATACACAACATCCTTGGCGTCTGTTTCATATTCGAGCCATGCGCCACGGTTAGGAATGACGGTCGCAGAGAAACCAAGCTTACCGTTTTTATCCATTTTTCCATTGTAGTAAACACTCGGTGAGCGCACTAATTGGGATACAATTACCCGTTCAGCACCATTGATGACAAATGTACCTGTTTCAGTCATCAGCGGGAAGTCGCCCATAAATACATCCTGGTCTTTCACTTCCCCTGTTTCTTTGTTAACAAGGCGCACTTTCACACGAAGTGGTGCAGAATACGTAACATCGCGTTCTTTTGTTTCTTCCACAGAATACTTCGGCTCAGCTAAGCTGTAATCGATGAATTCTAACGATAAATTACCTGTAAAATCCTCAATAGGAGAAATATCCTGGAACATTTCCTTTAAACCTACATCTAGAAACCATTGATAAGAAGCTGTTTGAATTTCAATCAGATTCGGAAGATCCAAAACCTCACTGATTCTTGCATAACTTCTACGTTGGCGGTGTCGTCCATACTGAACAAGTTGACCTGTCAACTGATTCACCCCTTAAATCAAGCGTTATAAGGTTCCATTTGCCTCGGAAAAGGAATCATTTCCATAGACAAAAAGAAAATGGTTTTTATTTTAAAAACCACTATTTCTCATAAAACGAACTATTATTTATATATTTTTCCCATATTATCCATTGGTTATACACCAATGGTATAAAAATTGCATAGTTACGGAATTATATATATGCATTTTATAATACTAACATAGCGAAAATTTAGAGTCAAACCTTTTTGGCTAATAGTATATAGTAACCTTTTTTCTTTACGGGCACTTCAATATTTCCAAATAATTGCTCCAATTTATCCATTGCGGATGGAGCCCCTTGTTTTTTTTGAATGACAACCCATAATTCTCCACCAGCTACCAAACTGCGATAGCTTTCTTCTAAAATTTCGTGGACTACACTTTTACCTGCGCGAATGGGAGGGTTCGTAAGAATCGCCGCGAATTGATTGGAGCCAACTTTGTCAAAACGATCACTTTCGTAGATCTTTACATTTGCGATTCCATTAGAAGCGGCATTCTCTTTTGACAATTCAACTGCCCGGCTATTTATATCAATCATTTCTATCGTTCTATCGGGATAAGCTGCCGCAATCGATATTCCGATCGGGCCATAACCGCAACCAACATCGAGAATATCTCCTTCCACAGCTTCATTAAGGTTAAAACTCTCAACCAAAAGACGCGATCCGAAATCAACTTCCTTTTTCGAAAAAACACCATTATCACTTTTAAAGCGAAAGGCACGTCCCTTTAATGTGAAATCCCAAAATTTCGGATTACTTACGACATCCGGTTTATGTGAGTAGTAATGCTCTGTCAGAGTCATCTCCCCCTATCAGAAAGGAATATTGAAGATTTAATGAGAGAAGAGAATTGAAGAATGGATGCTTGCACGCCGGAATGTTTGAAAAACTAAACCCTATTAATCAAACCATTAACGGCTTTTTTTCTTCATTTCTTTAGAATGAAGAAAAAAAGCCCGCCAGTGATAGCGAGCTTTTTGTTTATGCAAGATTACTTAACTTCAACGCCAGCTCCAACTTCTTCAAGTTTAGCTTTAACTTCTTCAGCTTCTTCTTTAGAAGCGCCTTCTTTGATTGCTTTTGGAGTGTTGTCAACAAGTTCTTTTGCTTCTTTAAGTCCAAGACCTGTTACTTCACGTACAGCTTTGATAACTTTGATTTTTTGATCTCCAGCAGATGTAAGGATTACATCAAACTCAGTTTGCTCTTCAGCAGCAGCGCCACCAGCAGCAGCTACAGCTACAGGTGCAGCAGCAGTTACGCCAAATTCTTCTTCGATTGCTTTTACAAGGTCGTTTAATTCTAAAACAGTCATGTTTTTAACTGCTTCTAAGATTTGATCTTTAGTCATTTTTATTTCCTCCTCGAAATGGTTGGTTTTTTTTTGAATCAATAGGCTAAATAAGCGATTAGCTTACGCGCCTTGTTCTTCTTTTTGATCTGCAACTGCTTTTGTAGCAAGAGCAAGTCCGCGCATAGGTGCTTGTAGCACGCTGAGTAGCATTGAAAGTAGGCCTTCGCGTGAAGGTAGTTCTGCAAGAGCTTTAATTTCTTCAGCAGTTGCAACATTTCCTTCGATAACTCCAGCTTTGATTTCTAAAGCTTCATGTTTTTTCGCAAAATCGTTAAGGATTTTTGCTGGCGCAATAACATCTTCAGTTGAGAATGCAATTGCGTTTGGTCCTGTTAATGATTCGTTCAAAGCGCTAAGTTCAGCACTTTCCGCAGCACGACGAGTCATAGAGTTTTTGTAAACTTTAAACTCAACGCCAGCTTCACGAAGTTGCTTACGAAGTTCTGTTAATTCAGCAACAGTCAATCCACGGTAGTCAACAACTACTGTTGATTGGCTTGCAGTTAATTTATCAGTAATCTCAGCAACGATTTTTTGCTTTTGTTCAATAATTGCGTTCATCCTTACACCTCCTGTAGATTTGCTTGAAAACATTTATACCGTTTCAAAGAAAAAGCCTTCATCTCTATTGCAGACATGAAGGCAGTAATTTCAAAAGTCATAGTCAAGGACTATTATTATCGAATTACCTCGGCAGGGAATTAAGCTCGTAACGAGCACCTACTGTCTACGGTACAAATGATATTCATTTATTCACAACAAAACTTATTATAACAATAATAGTTTTGGAATGTCAATTATTTATTGAAAGTTGAAGGATCAACTTTCACGCCAGGGCCCATAGTAGTTGTTACAGAAACGTTTTTCATGTAAGTCCCTTTAGCAGCCGCAGGTTTAACTTTCATTAATGTATCATAGATAGTCGTGAAGTTTTCCACTAGTTTAGCATCTTCGAAAGATACTTTACCGATTGGAGCGTGGATGTTACCAGCTTTATCTACGCGGTATTCAACTTTACCAGCTTTGATTTCATTAACAGCTTTCGTTACGTCGAATGTTACTGTACCAGTTTTAGGGTTAGGCATTAATCCTTTAGGTCCTAATACACGGCCAAGTTTACCAACTTCACCCATCATGTCTGGAGTCGCTACGATTACATCGAATTCGAACCATCCTTGTTGGATTTTGTTGATGAAGTCAGATTCGCCAACGTAGTCAGCACCAGCAGCTTCCGCTTCTTTTGCTTTTTCGCCTTTAGCGAACACTAATACGCGTTGAGTTTTACCAGTACCATTCGGAAGCACAACAGCTCCACGAATTTGTTGGTCAGCTTTCTTAGGGTCTACACCTAAACGGAAAGCAACTTCAACAGTCGCATCGAATTTTGCGAAGTTTGCTTTTTTAGCAACTTCGATTGCTTCAGTTACAGCATAAGCCTTAGAAACTTCTACAAGCTTAGCTGCTTCAAGATACTTTTTACCTTTTTTCGCCATGATATAAATCCTCCTAAATTGTGGTTTTAACGGAATGACCTCCCACGAATAAAGGTTGCGAGTATCAATCGCAACCCCGTAGAAACAAATAGCAATTACATGGATTAGTCTTCGATGACAATACCCATGCTGCGAGCAGTACCTTCAACCATACGCATTGCAGCTTCAACGCTTGCAGCGTTTAGGTCAGGCATTTTAGTTTCAGCAATCTCGCGCACTTGATCACGCTTGACTGTAGCAACTTTTTTACGGTTAGGTTCACCAGAACCAGACTCGATACCAGCTACTTTCTTAAGCAATACTGCAGCCGGTGGAGTTTTTGTAATGAATGTAAATGAACGGTCTTCAAATACCGTGATTTCAACAGGAATAATTAGACCAGCTTGATCTGCTGTACGAGCGTTGAACTCCTTACAGAATCCCATGATGTTTACACCAGCTTGACCTAATGCAGGACCGACCGGCGGTGCAGGATTCGCTTTACCAGCAGGAATTTGCAATTTAACCATTTTAATTACTTTTTTAGCCACGAGACACACCTCCTTATAAGTCCGTGATGTGGTAATAGGGTAATACCCTCCCACTCATCTTGAATTCTTTATATATTAATAAAGAATGCTTGTATCGTTGAGGCCTAAAAATTGAAACATACTGACCTTTGAAATTTTACCACTTTCAAAAGGTAATTTCAAGTTTTTTTCCGTTTATAATTTTTCCACTTGATTAAAATCAAGTTCAACCGGTGTATCACGGCCGAACATATTGACTAGAACCCTTACTTTCCCTTTGTCTTTATCAAGTTCTTCAATCGGCCCTGCAAAGGTTGCAAATGGTCCTTCTTTAACTTGAACCGTATCACCGAGTTCAAAATCAACTTCGATTTTACTTTCATCTACGCCCATTCGTTTAAGAACGACTTCAATTTCTTCCGGCAGCAATGCAGTCGGCTTTGACCCAGCTCCAGATGAACCTACGAAGCCTGTTACGCCAGGCGTATTCCGGACAACATACCATGAATCATCCGTCATGATGATCTCAACCAATACATAACCTGGAAATACTTTCTTTTTGGTCACTTTCTTTTTGCCATCTTTCACTTCTGTTTCTTCTTCTTCTGGAACTACAACGCGAAAGATCTTGTCTTCCATCCCCATAGTTTCAACACGTTTTTCCAAGTTAGCCTTAACTTTGTTCTCATAACCTGAATAGGTGTGAACTACATACCAATTCTTTTCCATGTGTTAGGACTTTAACGTCCTTCCCTCCCTGCAATCAATCATTTTCTTTATTAATCTTTATCTTTGAACGTTTTAGCCAAAAAACCATACCGGCGTCATCCCGACTTAACTAGAATATATTGTGATGATTCATATTACAGCAGTGCTTGATTTTGATCTTCTTCACTTCTTAAAAAAGACAAATTAAAAAACCCGTTTCCGGGCTTTTCTGCTGACACATATTATTCTATCACTATTATACCTTATTTTCGAATCTCTTATTCAATAACTAAGCGAATTAATTCGGAAATGCCCAAATCGACCACTGTAAAGAATAAAGCCATAAATAATACAGTCGTTACTACCACGATTGTATATTTGGTAAGCTCCTTGCGTTTCGGCCAGCTTACCTTTTGCATTTCGCGAGCTACTCCGCTGAAAAATTCGGTAAAACGTTTCATGAATGTATCCTCCAAGCATTAGAAGCTTCTGTCAATCTATTTATAAAACCGTTATTTCGTTTCTTTATGAATCGAGTGTGAGTTACATGTACTGCAAAATTTCTTGATTTCCAGTCGTTCGCCGCTTGTCGATTGTTTGCTCTCATAACTATAATTCCTTGTACCGCAATCAGTGCAGGCAAGAACTATTTTTTTTCGCATTAGATACACCTATCCTATCTACTATATCCATAAAACCTTATCACGACTGTTTTTTATTGTCAATATCAAAGCGGGTTTAGCCCATTATGGACACCGGAAATCAAAACATCGGTTTACTTAACATCCATTAAAAAATCTTAGTGAAAAAATAAACTTCCATGTGGAGAAGGGACAGATGAAATTAAGCGGAAAAAGCGGAGGGATTATAAACTGATTTCCCTTACTTCCAGATAGCGCTCGAGCTTTCTTTTCACCCGCTGAAGGGCGTTGTCGATTGACTTAACATGTCGGTTCAACTCTTCCGAAATTTCTTGGTAGGTTTGTCCATCCAGGTAAAGAGCTAACACTTTTCTCTCAAGATCACTCAGGAGCTCGGCCATCTTTAATTCGATATCGTCAAACTCTTCTTGGTTGATGATTAGTTCTTCCGGGTCCAAAACTTTCGTACCCGATATAATATCCATTAGAGTTCGGTCCGATTCCTCATCATAAATGGGCTTGTCCAGGGAAACATAGGAATTGAGCGGAATATGTTTTTGACGTGTTGCTGTTTTGATAGCTGTAATGATCTGCCTTGTAATGCATAGTTCTGCAAATGCTTTAAAAGAAGATAACTTATCCCCTTTAAAATCACGGACTGCTTTATATAAACCAATCATACCTTCTTGCACGATGTCTTCCTTATCGGCACCAATCAAGAAATAAGTCCTTGCCTTCGCTCTTACAAAATTACGATACTTTTGGATCAAATAATCCAGCGCTTCACTGTCTCCAGTGTGCACCAACCCTATCAATTCATCATCCTCAAACTGCAGATACTTTTCGTTCAGCTTCATTCCGAATTTGAGACCCACATTATATCCCCCTGACCTGACTCAGATAGAAATATTATACAGCAGGTAAATTTTACCCGTCAATGGTTCAAATTTTACCTCGACGCCATTTTTCAAAAATTTCTGCCACTTCTTCACTTAAAGGAATTTTAGCCACGGGTCTTATCGTCGTTGTTTTTCTTACATCTTTCTTGATTTCGCCTTGAATTTCTTCCATTTCAATAAGCAGTTCACGAGCGGATTTCCTTAGGGCCCCTTGGCCAAAGATCACCCACTGTTCCGTGAAGTCGGAAGTTGCCACTTGAATTTGCGTTTTGACATTATTCAGTTCAATGGCCATCTTTTCTATTCTTTCATCCGCAGTTTCATTTTCTTTTGTAAAAATTACATCAACATTGTGATTTTTGAATATGCGGGCAATTCCCTGAACATATTGAGCGTCAAATACGACAATTACACGGTATCCGGTAAATGCTTGATATTCCGCCATCATTTCTATCAATCGATCTCTTGCAGCAGCAAGATCCCGTTCTTTTAATTCTCTCAGTTCCGGCCAAGCTCCAATAATGTTATAACCGTCCACCAACAGAATATTCATTGCATCATTGCCCTAGGGGATTTCTTTTTCTATAAACCTCATACATCAATAAACCGGCTGCTACCGATGCATTTAACGAAGTTACTTGTCCTGCCATAGGGAGACGGATGAGAAAATCACATTTATCCTTCATTAACCGGGCCATGCCTTTTCCTTCGCTGCCGATAACAAGTCCGATAGGCATCTTTCCATCCATGTTACGGTAATCATCGCTGCCTTTCGCATCGGTACCGACTATCCATACCCCACGCTCTTTCAACTCTTCCACTGCTCTTGCCAAATTTGTAACGCGAGCTACCGGAATATATTCGATTGCACCCGTCGAAGCTTTTGCCACTGTTGCCGTCAAGCCCACCGCTCTTCTTTTTGGAATGATGATTCCATGGGCCCCGACTGCATCAGCCGTCCTCATGATCGAACCTAAATTATGCGGATCTTCAACTTCATCAAGGATCATGAAAAAAGGTGCTTCGTCCCGTTCAGCCGCTTTTGCGAATAAGTCATCCAATTCCACATATTCATATGCAGCCACTTGTGCGATAACGCCTTGATGGATGCCTTCTGCCATTTGGTCAATTTTTTTCTTCGGTACGATTTGCACGAATACCTTCTTTTCCTTCGCCAGACCGATGAGTGGTTGCATCGAGCCTTTTTGCGAGCCCTCGGCTATCCAAATTTTATTAATATCCCGTTCGGAGCGAAGTGCTTCCAATACGGGGTTTCTGCCAATGATATATTCTTCGCTCATGGGTTACTCCCCTTTTCTTCTTCAATGTATTCAATGGATTTTTTGATGAGTTCTTCCATTCTTTCTATTCGACCTGATAAATACAAAAATCCCATAAGTGCCTCGAAGGCTGTACTGTAGCGATACGTTTGCACATCTGTATTCTTCGGTACCGTACCGGATTTTGCATTTCGGCCGCGCCGAACGACAGCGGATTCCTCTTCCGATAACCAATCTGACTCCAGGAAAAAGTGGATGATTTTATTTTGCGCTTTAGCAGCTACAAAAGATGTAGCTTTTTTATGAAGTAGATTGGGCTTGACCGCTCCTTTTTGAATGAGGTGATGCCGTATATACGTTTCGTATACAGCATCACCTATATATGCTAAAGCAAGACTGTTCAGCATTTTTGCATCTACCTTACTATCGTAATGAAGCATTAATTACCCTCTTTTCCATCTTGTACCTTGAGGGGTATCCTCTAATATGATATTCATGTTTTTCAAGCGATCACGAATTTCATCAGATAACCCAAAATTGCGGTCTTTCCGCGCTTGAATTCTCTGCTGTATCAACCCTTCGATTTCTTCATCCAATAGCCCCTCTTCTTCAAGGGACAAACCCAGGACAGAAAATAAGTTGTTGAACTGATCAAGGAAAGCATCAATCACTTCCTTGTCTGTGTTTTTCTCCATCAAGTAATAATTTGCCTGTTTGGAAAGTTCAAAGAGTATAGATATTGCATTAGCTGTGTTGAAATCATCGTCCATTTCCTTAATGAACTGTTCATGTAATTCATTCAGCTTCTCCAACCAAACATCATTATTCTCAGTCAATCCGTCACTTACTTGAAGGCGATGCTTTAAGTTTTGATATGATGTCCTTAAGCGATCAAGGGACGCTTTTACATTTTCAAGCACTTCTTCACTATAATTGATGGGATGACGGTAATGTACAGATAACATAAAGAAGCGTAACACTTGTGGATCATGCTTCTGAATGATGTCATGCACAAGGACGAAATTGCCTAAGGACTTAGACATTTTTTCATTCTCAATATTTATATACCCATTATGCATCCAATAATTCGCAAACGTCTTACCCGTCAATGCTTCGGATTGTGCAATTTCATTTTCATGATGCGGGAAAGCAAGATCTTGACCTCCTGCATGAATATCGATTGTATCGCCCAAATACTTTTTGACCATTGCGGAGCATTCGATATGCCAGCCAGGACGCCCCTTCCCCCATGGGCTCTCCCAAGATATTTCATCATCCTTGGCCGTTTTCCAAAGGGCAAAATCAAGGGCATCTTGTTTTTTCTCCCCTATTTCAATACGTGCCCCCACTCGCAGCTCATCGATGGACTGATGTGAAAGTTTTCCATACCCTTCAAACTTACGAGTGCGGTAATACACATCCCCTTCAGATTCATAAGCGAATCCTTTCTCAATTAATGCCGAGATGAATTCAATGATTGCATCCATGTTCTCCATTACGGTTGGGTGAGCATCCGCTTTTTTGCAGCCCAATGCTGACACATCTTCAAAATAAGCCTTGATGAAACGCTCTGATATGGTAGGGACATCTTCCCCCAATTCTTTTGCCGCACGAATCAGCTTATCATCCACATCCGTAAAGTTCGAAACGAATTGCACATCATATCCACGGTAATCCAAATACCTACGAACGGCATCGAATACGATTGCTGGTCTTGCATTACCAATATGAATGTAATTATAGACAGTTGGTCCGCATACGTACATCTTCACCTTTCCCTCTTCAATCGGGACGAAGGTTTCCTTTTTTCTTGTTGCTGTGTTATATATTTTAATCGCCATATTATAGACTCCTTTCTTCCTGCTTCTGTTCAGCCAACTTCGCTCTTAAGGCCCTGATTTCACTATCCAATTCCTTAAAGCGATCAGCGATTGGATCAGGAAGATCTGAATGATTTAGGTCTTTGTTGATTTTGATACCATCTTGAATGACCACTTTTCCTGGAATGCCCACCACTGTAGAATTAGGCGGCACTTCCTTTAAAACGACCGATCCTGCACCGATTTTTGAGTTTTCCCCAACAGTGATGGAACCCAGCACTTTTGCTCCTGTAGCAATCAGCACATGATCCTTAATCGTAGGATGTCGTTTTCCCTTTTCCTTTCCTGTCCCTCCAAGGGTTACACCTTGAAAGACGGATACATTGTCGCCAATCTCACAAGTTTCGCCAATGACGATCCCCATTCCATGGTCAATGAAGAAACGACGGCCAATGGTAGCCCCTGGATGAATTTCAATTCCGGTAAAAAACCGACTGATTTGAGATATACTTCTTGCCAGGAAAAAGAATTTCTTCTTAAATAGTGCGTGAGCCATCCTATGACTCCAAATTGCATGTAAACCCGCGTACGTCAATATGACTTCCAAATAGCTGCGCGCAGCAGGATCTTGATCAAAAACCACTTCGATATCCTCTTTAAACATCTTTAACAAAATGATTCCCCCTATGTTCCGTCCTTTTCCAACATCCCCTTTTGAAGCTTTTAAAGCATATAAAAAAGCGTCTCTGTCCAAATAGACAGAGACGCTTAAAGCGCGGTTCCACTCTGTTTGGAATGTACGAATCAGGTAAAGCTTTCTCCTGTTTTTTCATCCCCAACTTTAATCCCTGTAACGGAGGACATTCCGCCTGTGCCTACTATAGGTTAGTTCAGCAAAGGACTCAGGGGTGCATTTCAGAAAACGAGAGGCTTGAACCACTTTCAGCAGGTTATGGTTCTCTCTAAAAAGCTTCGTTTACTTACTTCTCCCCATCTACGCGTTCTTTTGTAAGATTATTAAATACTATATTACATTTTCGACAAATTGTTAATATAAAATACTCTGAATACGCTGTTTAATTTTTTCTTTCCCCAGTAATGAAATCGCCTTAGGCAAGTCAGGACCATGTGTTTGACCCGTAACGGCCGCCCTTATCGGCATAAATAATTTTTTACCTTTATGACCTGTGCTTTTTTGTACGGCTTTAATCGATTTCTTGATTTCATCCGCGTTAAATTCTTCAAGCCCTTCGATCTCCTGAAGGAAAGCTTTCATGACTTCAGGTACCTGTTCTTCAGCCAGTACTTCCTTAGCTTCTTCCTCGAACACGACCTCATCCTTGAAAAACAGTTCAGATAGCTTAACTATTTCCGCTCCATAGCTCATCTGCTCTTGAAAAAGGGAAACTAGCCCATGTACCCACTCTTCTTCTTCGGCAGTCATTGTCCCTGAAACCTTCCCGGCTTTAATTAAGTGCGGCATTGACAATTCCACTGCACGATTTCCGTCCAATTGCTTCACATATTGGTTATTCATCCATGTAAGCTTTTGTTTATCGAAAAGTGCAGGGGATTTAGACAACCGATCAGCATCGAAAAGATTAATGAATTCTTCCTTCGTGAAAATCTCTTCTTCCCCGACCGGAGACCATCCTAGTAATGTAATGAAATTGAATAAAGCTTCAGGTACATAACCAAGCTCTTCATATTGCTCAATGAATTGAATGATCGACTCATCACGTTTACTCAGTTTCTTCCTGCTTTCGTTTACAATCAGCGTCATATGTCCGAATACCGGCGGTTCCCAGCCGAAAGCTTCATAAATCATCAATTGTTTTGGAGTATTGGAGATATGATCATCACCGCGAAGGACATGGGAAATCTTCATCAAGTGATCATCGACGGCCACTGCAAAGTTATAGGTTGGAATGCCATCTTTTTTAACGATGACAAAATCACCAAAGCCATCTGTTTCAAACGAAACCTCATCCTTAACCATATCTTTGAAAGTAAGGACCTTCCCAGCCGGAACGGCAAAGCGAATGCTCGGTTTTCTTCCTTGAGCCACTAGTTTCGCTTGCTCTTCTTCAGTTAAATGCTTGCACTTCCCTGAATATTTTGGCGTTTCATTCCGTTCGACCTGTCCTTCACGCTCTGCTTCAAGCTCCTCTTCCGTACAATAGCATTTATATGCCAAACCCTTATCTGAAAGCTCTTGATACAATTCCTGATAAAGGTCGTTCCTTTCGGATTGACGATATGGCCCGTATTCACCGCCAACATCAACACCTTCATCCCAATCCATACCAAGCCATTTCAAATATTTAAGCTGACTTTCTTCTCCGCCTTCAATATTTCTCTTTTGGTCGGTATCTTCAATACGGATGATGAATTTCCCGCCTTTATTTCGTGCGTATAAATAATTAAATAAAGCAGTCCGTGCATTACCAATATGTAAATGTCCAGTCGGACTCGGTGCATAGCGAACTCGAATATCGCTGCTCATGATATATATAGACCTCCCAGTCGTTCTATTCTATTGTATATATTATCATTTAAATACATTGGGATAAAGGCATCAACTCTAAAAATGAATTTAGTTTGATTTAACCAATAAGACCACAGCCTGTGCTGCGATTCCTTCGCTCCTGCCTGTAAATCCAAGTTTCTCGGTAGTGGTCGCCTTTACATTAATTCTGTCTATCGACGCATCTAAAAGTTCAGCAATCCTGCCTCGCATTTCCTCAATATACGGTGCCATTTTCGGGCTTTGTGCAATGATTGTACAGTCCGCATTGCCTAGGGTATATCCTTCTTTTTTTACAATCGCCCAAATATACTGCAGCAGTTTTGCCGAATCGGCATCTTTAAATTCAGGATCGGTATCCGGAAAATGCTTACCGATATCCCCTGCACCAATTGCCCCCAAGCAGGCATCAGCAACAGTATGCAGAAGGACATCCGCATCCGAATGCCCTAGCAAACCTTTCTCATACGGAATCGTAATCCCGCCAATAATCAAAGGTCTGCCCTCCACAAGCTGATGAACGTCATATCCTTGTCCTATTCTAAACATATCATTCTCCCCAATCATCGTTTTCCATGTTGTTTATGTAAAATCGCTTCTGCAAAATATAGGTCTTCCTGAGTCGTAATTTTAATATTATCATAATTGCCCTCAATAATAACTACCTGTTCATTGATCCGCTCTAGCAAACTTGCATCATCCGTCCCTAAAAACGCTTCCGCTTCTGCCTGTTCATATGCCCTTTTTAATATGGATACACGAAAAGCTTGTGGAGTTTGTACCGCCCACAAGCTTGATCGTTCCACTGTTTCCACTACCTTTTTGTTTGCTGCTTTTTTAATCGTATCCTTTACGGGGACTGCAATTACGGCACCGCCATGAAGGGAGGCGGCAGTAGTCAATTCACTGATTTGCCCCAGATTGATAAAAGGGCGGGCACCGTCGTGGACCAGGATGATTTCTTCTCCTGCATGTTGCAGTCCATTATGAACGCTTTGTTGGCGCTCCTTGCCACCCATGACCAGCTTCTTGACCTTTTTAAGCCCATACGCTGCTATCAATTGACTGAAATAAGCCTTTTCTGCCGGGTTTATCGAAAGGATAATCCCCCGACAGTCAGGATCTTCTTCGAAGACACGCAGTGTATAAACAATAATCGGGATACCCGATAGTTCAATAAAAAGTTTATTCTTGCCCGCCTTCATTCTTTTGCCTTGTCCAGCTGCAGGTATCACTACTTCATAAAACATAACGGTTTCTCCTACTCTTCTTTATAATGCTTTTTCTAATAGTTTCGGTTTAGCGAATATCATACGGCCTGCAGATGTTTGCAATACACTTGTGACAAGTACATCGATGCGTTTCCCGATATGGTCACGGCCACCCTCGACAACGATCATCGTGCCATCGTCTAAATATGCGATGCCCTGGTTCTGCTCTTTCCCATCCTTGATGACCTGAACATTCATCTCTTCCCCAGGAAGTACAACAGGTTTAACGGCATTGGCCAGGTCATTGATATTAAGGACCGCCACATTTTGAAACTCGCATACTTTGTTTAAATTGAAATCATTGGTAACGACCATTCCGCCCGATATTTTGGCAAGCTTCACCAGTTTACTGTCCACTTCCTGAATGTCTTCAAAATCCCCTTCGTACATCTCCACTTTAATCGGAAGGTCTTTTTGAATCCGATTCAAGATATCCAAACCACGTCTTCCACGATTCCTTTTCAATGCATCAGATGAATCGGCAATGTGCTGCAGTTCGTTTAATACGAATTGAGGAATGACTATGGTACCCTCAAGAAAGCCTGTCTGACAGATATCCGCAATTCTACCGTCAATGATGACGCTTGTATCGAGAATCTTCAACCGCTTGCTATACCCCTCTTCATCCTCTTCGCTTGCTTCACCGTCAGTATTCTTTTTCTTATTGCTTTTCGTGAATAAATTCAATAGTTCATCACGTTTTTTAAAGCCCACCTGGAAACCAAGATAACCAAATAAAAGCGTAAGGATGATAGGAACCACTGTATTTAAAATAGGAACCTTGATGGCACTAAAGGCGGAGCCAACCAAGAACGCCGCAAGCAGTCCCACTAAAAGACCGACGCTGCCAAAGATTATATCCGTACTTGGTATCTTTACAAGCTGTTCCTCCAGCCACTTCATAAAATAGATCACATGATCTACTGCCCAAAAAGTAATAAGATAAAAGATAATGGCACCCAACAGTACACTTACATAAGGATTGTTTATTAAAGCAATATCGTCTGCATGTAAAACAATTAATAATTCTGGAATAAGTAACATACCAAGTGTTCCGCCGACTATTAAGAAGCATGCTTGTATAATGCGTTTTAACATCCCTTTCACCTCCCTCTACTCATTATTGACCAATAAAATAAAATGAAACCTTCGAAAATTTGTTTTCATTATATACGTTAAATTCACTTAAGGAATTAGTGGATTTACAAATATGAATTCTTCTCTTTTTCGTAATATTAGCCTAGCACCCTGAGTTTTGAGTGTCAAAAATAAACACCAATCAATTTCAGGCTAATTCAGGAAAATTTTGAAGGTCAGCTGCACCTTACATCCTTCTATTTGTGACCAGCTGATTTTTTAAAATGCGGAGTCCTTCTTTGATTTTATTGGCCCGGACTTCGCCTATACCCTCCACATCGTCTAGGTTCTCAACCGTTGCTTTATTGACTTCACTAAAGCTTCCGAACTGTTTCACTAAATTTTCGATGATCAAACCCGGCAAGCGTGGGATTTTATGAAGAATACGGTAACCACGGGGATGTACTGACTCATCAAGATGTATGTATCCATGATAGCCCAGCACCTTTAGAAGAATGCTTTCATCCAGTTTTTCCTGCATGGCCAACTCTTGAAGCCTAAAAATGATTTCCTCAGGATTTTCATCATTACTGGAGGTATAATCCTTGATAAGCCATTTTCCTTCCGTTTCAATATCTGCCAGGATTTCATTCATTTGCAAACGGATCAATCTTCCTTCCGTACCAAGCTCATTAAGGTACGTTAATAGCTCCGCCTTGATTCTGAGCACCATTACATAACGGTGAAATACCTGCAAAAGGTCGGCATAGGTCACGATCTCCTCAAACTCGAGCGCTCCTAAAACCGATATGCTCTGCTGCAGGACCACCTTGTATTTTTCCAAGGTCTGGATGGCTAAATTAGCCTTAGCAAGTATGACTCCTATATCTTTAAGGGCATACCGGAAATTGCCTTGATATAAAGTGATGACATTCCGGCGTTGTGAAATTGCAACGACCAACGACTTGGTCTCCCTTGCCACACGTTCCGCTGTCCTATGACGCATTCCCGTTTCAGTGGAAGGTGTACTATTATCCGGCACTAATTGGGCATTTGCGAAAATGATTTTATCGGCAGTTTCATTTAAAATGATGGCCCCGTCCATCTTCGCCAACTCATATAATGTGCTTGGGGTACAGTTGCAGTTGATTTCGAAGCCGCCATCTACGATCGTTCGCACCTTCTCGTTATATCCGACGACTATCAAACCACCTGTATTTGCCCTCAGGACATTTTCAATACCCTCCCGAAGCGGGGTACCCGGAGCTACAATTTGCAGAATTTCCAATTTTGTTTTCTCATACCCTTTTTTATCTGTCATACTTAACCCCCTAACGTTTGTTTAAGAGCCTCCGAAACCGATGAAACACCAACGATCTTAATACCTTTCGGCGCGGTCCATCCTCCTATATTATTAGCCGGTATTATAACCCGCTCAAACCCTAACTTCGCTGCTTCCTGCACCCTTTGTTCAATTCGTGAAACCCTTCTTACTTCCCCAGTCAGCCCCACTTCACCAATGATGCAATCGGTAGGGTTTGTTGGTTTATCACGGAAGCTTGATGCAATGCTTATTGCAACAGCGAGGTCAATTGCCGGTTCATCCAGCTTGACGCCACCAGCAACCTTTAAATACGCATCTTGGTTTTGGAGCAGCAATCCAACTCTCTTTTCCAGAACAGCCATTAAAAGCGAAACTCGATTGTGGTCAATTCCCGTGGCCATTCGTCTTGGGTTGCCAAAACTCGTTGGTGAAATCAATGCTTGAATTTCTACAAGCACTGGCCTTGTGCCCTCCATGGATGCGACGACTGTGGAGCCCGAAGCTCCTTGCGACCGTTCTTCAAGGAAAATTTCCGATGGATTCGCGACCTCTTCCAATCCATGTTCTTTCATCTCAAAAATACCCATCTCATTCGTCGAACCAAAGCGATTTTTGACCGCACGTATAATTCGATATGTATGGTGTCTTTCTCCTTCAAAATATAATACGGTGTCAACCATGTGCTCAAGCAGCCGTGGCCCCGCAATGGCCCCTTCCTTTGTAACGTGTCCGACGATAAAAATCGCGATCCCGTTCGTTTTAGCAATGCGCATGAGTGAGGCTGTGCATTCCCTCACTTGTGAAACGCTTCCTGGGGCAGATGTAACCTCTGAATGGTATACCGTTTGAATGGAGTCAATAATGACCAAATCCGGTTTTACCTCTGTAATTGCCTGTTGGATGTAGTCCATATCGGTTTCAGCATAAACGAATAGATTTTCCGACATGGTCCCAAGCCGGTCCGCTCTCAATTTGGTCTGCTTGACTGATTCTTCACCTGATATATAAAGCACTTTTTTCTGTTTATGCGCCAATTGGGATGATACCTGTAAAAGCAGGGTCGACTTACCGATACCCGGGTCCCCACCAATCAATACAAGGGATCCCTGTACGATCCCGCCCCCAAGAGCACGATTCAATTCCATTAAATCCGTCTTAATCCGTGGTTCTTTTTCTGATTGAATAGTCGTTATGGGTGCTGCCTTCTCCCGTTCCCCGGAACCTCTAACCTCTGAATGGGTAAAAGCGCCTTTTCTAGCTGGTTTAACAATTTCGGTTTCCTCGACCATTTTGTTCCATTCACCGCATCCTGGACATTTCCCCATCCATTTCGCGGACTCATAACCACAAGACTGACACATAAATTTCGTTTTCTTCTTTACAGCCATAAATTACTCCTCTTCCTTTGGAAAAAATATCTATATTAAGGATATTATATCTCTGTTTTATTTAAACCTTCTTAAGGCTAAGTTTTTTTAAAAAAATATTCACCCTGCTTGTCCCATTTATACTCATATCTACCTATGGATAAAAAACAGAGGTACACTGCAAAAGAATCTGCGTGTACCTCGAAGTTTAGGATCAGGTTATTCACTTACATTAACAGGCTCGCCTTGTCGGATTGCAAACTCATTATTCACGACATCCATTACGACCGTTTGCCCTTTTTTCACGTTGCCCTTAAGCAACTCTTCTGATAGATAATCTTCTACATGCTTCTGAAGCGCCCTGCGGATTGGTCGTGCCCCATATTCCGGATCAAAACCTTCCGTAGCAATTTTTTCTCTAGCCGCATCTGTCAGCTCCAAGTAAATCTCCTGTTCTTTCAAACGGGTAGTAAGCTGATTTGACATTAATGTAACGATTTGTTTCAAATGATCCTTCTCTAATGAGTGGAACACGATAGTTTCATCAATACGATTCAGGAATTCCGGACGGAATGCACGTTTGAGTTCTTCCATCACTTTCCCTTTCATATTTTTATAGTCCTGGCCAGTATCCTGGATGTTAAAGCCGACATACTTATCAGTTTTCAAGGCCGACGCCCCTACATTCGATGTCATAATCAGAATGGTATTCCTGAAATCGACAGTACGCCCCTTGGAATCTGTCAGTCTTCCGTCTTCCAATACTTGAAGAAGAATATTGAAGACATCAGGATGCGCCTTTTCTATTTCATCAAGCAGAACGACGGAGTATGGTTTCCTCCGCACTTTTTCCGTTAACTGACCGCCTTCTTCGTATCCAACATATCCTGGAGGTGATCCAACAAGACGTGAAGTCGAATGTTTCTCCATATATTCGGACATATCGATGCGGATCATGGCATCTTCATCACCAAAAATGGATTCAGCTAAAGCACGGGCTAGCTCGGTTTTACCGACCCCTGTAGGTCCCAAGAAGATGAATGAACCAATTGGACGTTTAGGATCTTTCAAACCTGCCCTTGCACGTCGTACTGCTTTAGAAACCGCAATGACGGCCTCTTCCTGCCCAATAACACGATCATGGAGGATTGACTCCATATTAAGCAGTTTGTCTGACTCTGTTTGCGCCAATTTAGTGACTGGCACTCCCGTCCAGCTGGATACGACGTGTGCAATGTCATCCACAGTCACTTCACTGTTCTCCTGCCCTTGTTTTTCTTTCCAAGTTTTTTTCGTTTCTTCCAATTGTTCTCTTAAGCGTTGTTCTGTATCGCGAAGCGAAGCAGCTTTTTCAAATTCCTGACTCTGAACGGAAGCATCCTTTTCCTTACGAACATCATCTAGCTTCACTTCAAGTTCCTTTAAGTTAGGTGGCGTTGTGTATGAGCGCAGCCTAACCTTGGAACCAGCTTCATCAATCAAGTCAATCGCTTTGTCCGGTAAAAAGCGATCGGAAATATAACGGTCGGATAATTTGACTGCAGCATCAATCGCTTCGTCAGTAATCGATACGCGGTGATGTGCCTCATAACGGTCACGCAGCCCCTTGAGAATTTGGATGGATTCCAAAATAGTCGGCTCATCGACTTGGATTGGCTGGAAACGACGTTCAAGCGCAGCATCCTTTTCAATGTACTTACGGTACTCATCCAAAGTTGTAGCACCGATACATTGTAATTCACCACGGGCCAATGATGGTTTAAGGATATTGGAAGCATCAATGGCACCTTCTGCACCACCTGCACCAATCAATGTATGCAATTCATCAATGAATAAGATGATATTACCCGCCTGACGTATTTCATCCATAACTTTCTTCAATCGGTCCTCAAATTCACCACGGTATTTAGTTCCAGCCACAACAGTACCCATATCAAGTGTCATTACGCGTTTATCACGTAAAATTTCAGGTACCTCATTATTGATAATCTGTTGGGCAAGCCCTTCAGCAATGGCTGTTTTACCTACCCCAGGTTCACCGATTAATACTGGGTTATTTTTTGTACGACGGCTTAATACCTCAATGACACGCTGTATTTCCTTACCTCTTCCGATAACGGGATCCAAGCTTCCTTCCCTGGCAATCGCCGTTAAATCACGGGCTAGGCCATCCAGTGTCGGCGTGCTTGCATTTGAAGCGGCTGAACCTTGATGACCACCTGATTCATTGCTACCCAAAAGTTGTAATACTTGTTGTCGAGCTTTATTTAAACTTACTCCCAGATTATTCAATACGCGGGCAGCTACACCTTCCCCTTCTCGTATAAGACCTAGAAGAACATGCTCTGTTCCAACATATGAGTGCCCTAATTTTCTTGCCTCATCCATGGAAAGCTCAATCACTTTCTTGGCTCTTGGGGTATAATGTATCGTTTGAGCCGTATCCTGTCCGCGGCCAATTAGATTTTCCACTTCTTTCTGAATCTTTTCCGGACCCAATCCAAGAGCATATAACGCTTTAGCTGCAATACCATCACCTTCTCGGACCAGGCCCAGTAAAATATGTTCCGTGCCAATATTATTATGACCTAAACGGATTGCCTCTTCTTGGGCTAATGCTAATACTTTCTGGGCTCTTTCAGTAAAACGACCAAACATCATAGGGAATTCCTCCTTAAGAATTTTCGTTTTGAATAAAGTTGCTGGCAATTCTCTAAGTAATGGCAGAAGCTTCTTCTTGCTCCATATCTATTACATGAAATTTAATACTCCCTAAAGAGGTCAATGACCTCTATGAGGAGGAAGGTTCCGTGAAATTCAAGCGTTCCCGGATGAGTGCTGCTCTACGGATATCCCTTTCATGGGGTCGTAAAGGGCCACCTGCGTACTTTTGTAAAAATCCCGACTGCGTCAAAATCATCAACTCATTTAGAATGCTTTTAGAAATATTTTTTATATACCCAAGATCTATCCCTAACCTAACATCGGAGATACAAGTAGCTGCTTCCTTTGTCTCGATGATACGAGCATTGGACAAAATCCCATATGAACGGAAAATTCTATCTTCTAATTGTATGTGAGAAGTCCTTGCTAATGCATCCCTCGCTGACCGTTCCTGGGCTATGATTTGTTGCACTACACTTGTTAGATCTTCAACGATATCCCTTTCCGACTTTCCAAGAGTAATTTGATTAGAGATTTGAAAAATATTTCCTAACGCTTGACTGCCCTCTCCATAAATCCCTCGAACCACCAACCCCAATTGGTTGATAGCCGGTATGATATTATTCATCTGCTGTGTAAGGACCAGGCCCGGAAGATGCATCATGACTGAAGCCCTTAATCCTGTTCCCACATTAGTCGGACAACTAGTTAGGTAACCTCTTTCTTCATCATATGCATAGTCTATGGATTCTTCAATCCAATCGTCAAGAACATTTGCAATCTTTAAGGTTTCCTTTAGCTGCAATCCCGACATTAAACATTGAATACGGAGATGATCCTCTTCGTTTATCATGATACTTATTTCTTCATTTTCCGAAAGGAGACATGCGCTTTTCGCTGAATCTTCAACCAAATGAGGACTGATTAAATGTTTTTCAACAAGAACACGCTTTTCCAGTGGCTGCAATTGATCAATCTCTAAAAGTTCTAGTTTTCCAATCTCTGGAGTTACTTCCTCTTCGATTCTTTTTTTGACCAATTCAATGATTTTTTTAGCTTCTTCGTTAGAAAAGGAGGTTGGGAAGGTAAAGTCTTTGAAATTCCTGGCCAGCCGAATCCGCGAACTCAATACAATGTCGATTTCCGGCCCTTCGGCACTCATCCAAGAACTCAAGGCGTTTTCTACAAACTTTTCCAAGCTCATAATTCCTCGCCTCCCTCTTGTGCTTCATACCTTTTTTCAAGGGAACGAACCTTATCTCTTACCTCTGCCGCTTTCTCAAACTCCTCTTGATCGATGTGGACCTTTAAAACTTCTTTCAAATCCAAAATTTGCTTTCGAAGATATATGGTGCCACCAATCCTTTTTGGAATTTTCCCTATATGTGCTGTATTGCCGCTATGAACCCTCTTTAAAATGGGATTTAACTGTTCATTGAAGGTCTTATAACATTCGGCACAGCCAAACTTACCAATATGGACAAATTCTTTATAAGATCGATGACAATGTGGGCAACGCCTCTCTTCCGTTTTGGGAAATGCATTTGCCTTTGTCTGTTGAATATTCGACTCCATATTCAACAATCCTGCTAATAAATTATTTATTGAAAAACCAGGTCCACCTGCATCCGTGAACATTTCACCTTTTTCCTGAGCACATTTCTCACAAATCATGACTTCAGTCTTTTTTCCATTGATGATTTTGGTGAAGTGCAGGGTAGCAGGCCTTTGATGACATTCTTGGCAAATCAACGTTCATCACCTCTGCCAGTTTCATTTATATTTTAAAGTCGTAAGCATCGCAGTTAAAATTCTTGCCCTAAGCTCATCGCGGTCAGGTAGGTCGATATATATCACCGATCTATCTATGACGCTCATCATAATCTTTGCTTCTCTTTCATTAATGACGTCTTCATTCATCAGCCTTGAAATTACTCCTTCAGCCATCGATTGAGTTACCCTGGAACCAATAAGCGATAATAATTGGTTGATAAGTTGCACCGAATCCTGTGATTCGACTTTCATGATGCGTATATAACCGCCGCCTCCACGCTTACTCTCTACAACATAACCTCTCTCGATGGTAAACCTGGTATTGATTACGTAATTGATTTGAGAAGGAACACACTGAAATTTATCTGCTATTTCACTTCTTTTAATCTCTAAGATATCTTTTTGACTTATTTCAAGTACTTGCTTCAAATAAGTTTCGATAATATCAGATATGTTTCTCACTCAGCCTCCTCCATTCTGACTTTGACTATATTTGACTATTATTATACAAGGAATAATCCATTTTGCAACTTAAACGCACTTTCTTTCTGTATTATCCATTTTCTCCAAATTATATGTAGTTGCATACCCCATTGAACATTAAAGTTGAAATATCTTACATAAATACCCTAAAACGATAAATGCAAAACCTGATATTCTTTCTTCTCTTAAGGTTTCACCACTTGAATTTTGCCCCATTCCCCCTCATGATATTGTAACCAATTCAAATAAGGCCAGCCCTATGCTGTCCCTGGAAATATAAAGCCTTTTTTAATTACGAACATCAAAAAAGACCAGCCAGAATGGCTGATCTTTGAAATGGCTTGGCGGCGTCCTACTCTCACAGGGGGAAACCCCCAACTACCATCGGCGCTGAAGAGCTTAACTGCCGTGTTCGGAATGGGAACGGGTGTGACCTCTTCGCTATCGCCACCAAACATAAAAGGAACGTTGTTCCTTCAAAACTAGATAATAAGAAGGTATTTCATTTTTTTAAAGCGTTGGTTAAGTCCTCGATCTATTAGTATCAGTCAGCTCCACATGTCGCCACGCTTCCACCTCTGACCTATCAACCTGATCATCTTTCAGGGATCTTACTAGCTTGCGCCATGGGAAATCTCATCTTGAGGGGGGCTTCATGCTTAGATGCTTTCAGCACTTATCCCGTCCGCACGTAGCTACCCAGCTATGCCTTTGGCAAGACAACTGGTACACCAGCGGTGCGTCCATCCCGGTCCTCTCGTACTAAGGACAGCTCCTCTCAAATTTCCTGCGCCCGCGACGGATAGGGACCGAACTGTCTCACGACGTTCTGAACCCAGCTCGCGTACCGCTTTAATGGGCGAACAGCCCAACCCTTGGGACCGACTACAGCCCCAGGATGCGATGAGCCGACATCGAGGTGCCAAACCTCCCCGTCGATGTGGACTCTTGGGGGAGATAAGCCTGTTATCCCCGGGGTAGCTTTTATCCGTTGAGCGATGGCCCTTCCATGCGGAACCACCGGATCACTAAGCCCGACTTTCGTCCCTGCTCGACTTGTAGGTCTCGCAGTCAAGCTCCCTTGTGCCTTTACACTCTACGAATGATTTCCAACCATTCTGAGGGAACCTTTGGGCGCCTCCGTTACTCTTTAGGAGGCGACCGCCCCAGTCAAACTGCCCACCTGACACTGTCTCCCACCCCGATAAGGGGCGCGGGTTAGAATTTCAATACAGCCAGGGTAGTATCCCACCAACGCCTCCACCGAAGCTAGCGCTCCGGCTTCTCAGGCTCCTACCTATCCTGTACAAGCTGTACCAAAATTCAATATCAGGCTGCAGTAAAGCTCCACGGGGTCTTTCCGTCCTGTCGCGGGTAACCTGCATCTTCACAGGTACTATAATTTCACCGAGTCTCTCGTTGAGACAGTGCCCAGATCGTTACACCTTTCGTGCGGGTCGGAACTTACCCGACAAGGAATTTCGCTACCTTAGGACCGTTATAGTTACGGCCGCCGTTTACTGGGGCTTCGGTTCAAAGCTTCGCTTGCGCTAACCTCTCCCCTTAACCTTCCAGCACCGGGCAGGTGTCAGCCCCTATACTTCGCCTTGCGGCTTCGCAGAGACCTGTGTTTTTGCTAAACAGTCGCCTGGGCCTATTCACTGCGGCTTTTCTGGGCTATTCACCCTAAAAAGCACCCCTTCTCCCGAAGTTACGGGGTCATTTTGCCGAGTTCCTTAACGAGAGTTCTCTCGCACACCTTAGGATTCTCTCCTCGCCTACCTGTGTCGGTTTGCGGTACGGGCACCTTACATCTCACTAGAGGCTTTTCTTGGCAGCGTGGAATCAGGAACTTCGGTACTATATTTCCCTCGCCATCACAGCTCCGCCTTAATGGAAACGGGATTTGCCTCGTTTCCGGCCTAACTGCTTGGACGCGCATATCCAACAGCGCGCTTACCCTATCCTTCTGCGTCCCCCCATCGTTCAAACGATGTATAGGTGGTACAGGAATATCAACCTGTTGTCCATCGCCTACGCCTTTCGGCCTCGGCTTAGGTCCCGACTAACCCTGAGCGGACGAGCCTTCCTCAGGAAACCTTAGGCATTCGGTGGAAGGGATTCTCACCCTTCTTTCGCTACTCATACCGGCATTCTCACTTCTAAGCGCTCCACCAGTCCTTCCGGTCTGACTTCAACGCCCTTAGAACGCTCTCCTACCATCGACACCATACGGTGTCAATCCACAGCTTCGGTGATACGTTTAGCCCCGGTACATTTTCGGCGCGGAGTCACTCGACCAGTGAGCTATTACGCACTCTTTAAATGGTGGCTGCTTCTGAGCCAACATCCTGGTTGTCTAAGCAACTCCACATCCTTTTCCACTTAACGTATACTTTGGGACCTTAGCTGGTGGTCTGGGCTGTTTCCCTTTCGACTACGGATCTTATCACTCGCAGTCTGACTCCCAAGAATAAGTATTTGGCATTCGGAGTTTGACTGAATTCGGTAACCCGTTGGGGGCCCCTAGTCCAATCAGTGCTCTACCTCCAATACTCTCATCTTGAGGCTAGCCCTAAAGCTATTTCGGAGAGAACCAGCTATCTCCAGGTTCGATTGGAATTTCTCCGCTACCCACACCTCATCCCCGCACTTTTCAACGTGCGTGGGTTCGGGCCTCCATTCAGTGTTACCTGAACTTCACCCTGGACATGGGTAGATCACCTGGTTTCGGGTCTACGACCTCATACTCATTCGCCCTATTCAGACTCGCTTTCGCTGCGGCTCCGTCTTATCAACTTAACCTCGCATGAAATCGTAACTCGCCGGTTCATTCTACAAAAGGCACGCCATTACCCATTAACGGGCTTTGACTACTTGTAGGCACACGGTTTCAGGATCTATTTCACTCCCCTTCCGGGGTGCTTTTCACCTTTCCCTCACGGTACTGGTTCACTATCGGTCACTAGGGAGTATTTAGCCTTGGGAGATGGTCCTCCCTGCTTCCGACGGGATTTCTCGTGTCCCGCCGTACTCAGGATCCACTCAGGAGGGAACGAAGTTTCAACTACAGGGTTTTTACCTTCTTTGACGGACCTTTCCAGATCACTTCATTTACCCCGTTCCTTTGTAACTCCATGTTGAGTGTCCTACAACCCCAAGAGGCAAGCCTCTTGGTTTGGGCTAATTCCGTTTCGCTCGCCGCTACTCAGGAAATCGCATTTGCTTTCTCTTCCTCCGGGTACTTAGATGTTTCAGTTCCCCGGGTCTGCCTTCAGTACCCTATGTATTCAGGTAAAGATACTGTTCCATTACGAACAGTGGGTTTCCCCATTCGGAAATCTCCGGATCAAAGCTTACTTACAGCTCCCCGAAGCATATCGGTGTTAGTCCCGTCCTTCATCGGCTCCTAGTGCCAAGGCATCCACCGTGCGCCCTTTCTAACTTAACCGTTAAAAAAGATCTTACAGATGCTTTGAAAAAAATTAATTGCCTTCTATCTATTATCTAGTTTTCAAGGAACAAAGCAGAAAGAATCCATCACATCGTGATGTTTGTCTTTCCTATTTGAATGAATTACTCATTCAAAACTGAACAAAACAAAAGCGCTCTCGTAATTATCCTTAGAAAGGAGGTGATCCAGCCGCACCTTCCGATACGGCTACCTTGTTACGACTTCACCCCAATCATCTGTCCCACCTTAGGCGGCTGGCTCCATAAAGGTTACCTCACCGACTTCGGGTGTTACAAACTCTCGTGGTGTGACGGGCGGTGTGTACAAGGCCCGGGAACGTATTCACCGCGGCATGCTGATCCGCGATTACTAGCGATTCCGGCTTCATGTAGGCGAGTTGCAGCCTACAATCCGAACTGAGAATGGCTTTATGGGATTCGCTTACCTTCGCAGGTTTGCAGCCCTTTGTACCATCCATTGTAGCACGTGTGTAGCCCAGGTCATAAGGGGCATGATGATTTGACGTCATCCCCACCTTCCTCCGGTTTGTCACCGGCAGTCACCTTAGAGTGCCCAACTGAATGCTGGCAACTAAGATCAAGGGTTGCGCTCGTTGCGGGACTTAACCCAACATCTCACGACACGAGCTGACGACAACCATGCACCACCTGTCACTCTGTCCCCCGAAGGGGAAAGCCCTATCTCTAGGGTTGTCAGAGGATGTCAAGACCTGGTAAGGTTCTTCGCGTTGCTTCGAATTAAACCACATGCTCCACCGCTTGTGCGGGCCCCCGTCAATTCCTTTGAGTTTCAGCCTTGCGGCCGTACTCCCCAGGCGGAGTGCTTAATGCGTTAGCTGCAGCACTAAAGGGCGGAAACCCTCTAACACTTAGCACTCATCGTTTACGGCGTGGACTACCAGGGTATCTAATCCTGTTTGCTCCCCACGCTTTCGCGCCTCAGTGTCAGTTACAGACCAGAAAGTCGCCTTCGCCACTGGTGTTCCTCCAAATCTCTACGCATTTCACCGCTACACTTGGAATTCCACTTTCCTCTTCTGCACTCAAGTTCCCCAGTTTCCAATGACCCTCCACGGTTGAGCCGTGGGCTTTCACATCAGACTTAAGGAACCACCTGCGCGCGCTTTACGCCCAATAATTCCGGACAACGCTTGCCACCTACGTATTACCGCGGCTGCTGGCACGTAGTTAGCCGTGGCTTTCTGGTTAGGTACCGTCAAGGTACCAGCAGTTACTCTGGTACTTGTTCTTCCCTAACAACAGAACTTTACGACCCGAAGGCCTTCTTCGTTCACGCGGCGTTGCTCCGTCAGACTTTCGTCCATTGCGGAAGATTCCCTACTGCTGCCTCCCGTAGGAGTCTGGGCCGTGTCTCAGTCCCAGTGTGGCCGATCACCCTCTCAGGTCGGCTACGCATCGTCGCCTTGGTGAGCCATTACCTCACCAACTAGCTAATGCGCCGCGGGCCCATCTATAAGTGACAGCGTAAACCGTCTTTCCATCTTCTCTCATGCGAGAAAAGAACGTATCCGGTATTAGCTCCGGTTTCCCGAAGTTATCCCAGTCTTATAGGCAGGTTGCCCACGTGTTACTCACCCGTCCGCCGCTAATCTCAGGGAGCAAGCTCCCATCGATTCGCTCGACTTGCATGTATTAGGCACGCCGCCAGCGTTCGTCCTGAGCCAGGATCAAACTCTCCGAAGAAATGTTTGACTTGCTCATTTGCTTTTTTAATAGTGTGTGCTCACTTAAAATTTAACGTTGGCGCTTTGTTTTGTTCAGTTTTCAAAGAGCAATTTGACTCTTCTTAAAGAATCAACTTTCATATCATAACAAAGCCAAATGGGCTTGTCAAGTTTTTTTGGTGGAGCCTAGCGGGATCGAACCGCTGACCTCCTGCGTGCAAGGCAGGCGCTCTCCCAGCTGAGCTAAGGCCCCAAAAAAATCATGGTCGGGAAGACAGGATTCGAACCTGCGACCCCTTGGTCCCAAACCAAGTGCTCTACCAAGCTGAGCTACTTCCCGAAAAAATATGGTGCGCCCGGCGGGAGTCGAACCTACAACCTTCTGATTCGTAGTCAGATGCTCTATCCAATTGAGCTACGGGCGCATATTAAGATGGTGCCGAGGACCGGAATCGAACCGGTACGGTAGTCACCTACCGCAGGATTTTAAGTCCTGTGCGTCTGCCAGTTCCGCCACCCCGGCATAAATAAATAGTGGAGCGGAAGACGGGATTCGAACCCGCGACCCCAACCTTGGCAAGGTTGTATTCTACCACTGAACTACTTCCGCGAACATGCGGGTGAAGGGACTTGAACCCCCACGCCTTGCGGCGCCAGATCCTAAGTCTGGTGCGTCTGCCAATTCCGCCACACCCGCATAATAAAATGGTGAGCCATGAAGGATTCGAACCTTCGACCCTCTGATTAAAAGTCAGATGCTCTACCAACTGAGCTAATGGCTCATATAAACTATTTATATATGCTATATTAAGCTTGTATGAAAATGGTGCCGGCAAGAGGACTTGAACCCCCAACCTACTGATTACAAGTCAGTTGCTCTACCAGTTGAGCTACACCGGCAAGTGTATAAATGGTGGAGGATGACGGGATCGAACCGCCGACCCTCTGCTTGTAAGGCAGATGCTCTCCCAGCTGAGCTAATCCTCCATATATAAATGCTTGGCGGCGTCCTACTCTCACAGGGGGAAACCCCCAACTACCATCGGCGCTGAAGAGCTTAACTGCCGTGTTCGGAATGGGAACGGGTGTGACCTCTTCGCTATCGCCACCAAACATAAAAGGAACGTTGTTCCTTCAAAACTAGATAATAAGAAGGTATTTCATTTTTTTAAAGCGTTGGTTAAGTCCTCGATCTATTAGTATCAGTCAGCTCCACATGTCGCCACGCTTCCACCTCTGACCTATCAACCTGATCATCTTTCAGGGATCTTACTAGCTTGCGCCATGGGAAATCTCATCTTGAGGGGGGCTTCATGCTTAGATGCTTTCAGCACTTATCCCGTCCGCACGTAGCTACCCAGCTATGCCTTTGGCAAGACAACTGGTACACCAGCGGTGCGTCCATCCCGGTCCTCTCGTACTAAGGACAGCTCCTCTCAAATTTCCTGCGCCCGCGACGGATAGGGACCGAACTGTCTCACGACGTTCTGAACCCAGCTCGCGTACCGCTTTAATGGGCGAACAGCCCAACCCTTGGGACCGACTACAGCCCCAGGATGCGATGAGCCGACATCGAGGTGCCAAACCTCCCCGTCGATGTGGACTCTTGGGGGAGATAAGCCTGTTATCCCCGGGGTAGCTTTTATCCGTTGAGCGATGGCCCTTCCATGCGGAACCACCGGATCACTAAGCCCGACTTTCGTCCCTGCTCGACTTGTAGGTCTCGCAGTCAAGCTCCCTTGTGCCTTTACACTCTACGAATGATTTCCAACCATTCTGAGGGAACCTTTGGGCGCCTCCGTTACTCTTTAGGAGGCGACCGCCCCAGTCAAACTGCCCACCTGACACTGTCTCCCACCCCGATAAGGGGCGCGGGTTAGAATTTCAATACAGCCAGGGTAGTATCCCACCAACGCCTCCACCGAAGCTAGCGCTCCGGCTTCTCAGGCTCCTACCTATCCTGTACAAGCTGTACCAAAATTCAATATCAGGCTGCAGTAAAGCTCCACGGGGTCTTTCCGTCCTGTCGCGGGTAACCTGCATCTTCACAGGTACTATAATTTCACCGAGTCTCTCGTTGAGACAGTGCCCAGATCGTTACACCTTTCGTGCGGGTCGGAACTTACCCGACAAGGAATTTCGCTACCTTAGGACCGTTATAGTTACGGCCGCCGTTTACTGGGGCTTCGGTTCAAAGCTTCGCTTGCGCTAACCTCTCCCCTTAACCTTCCAGCACCGGGCAGGTGTCAGCCCCTATACTTCGCCTTGCGGCTTCGCAGAGACCTGTGTTTTTGCTAAACAGTCGCCTGGGCCTATTCACTGCGGCTTTTCTGGGCTATTCACCCTAAAAAGCACCCCTTCTCCCGAAGTTACGGGGTCATTTTGCCGAGTTCCTTAACGAGAGTTCTCTCGCACACCTTAGGATTCTCTCCTCGCCTACCTGTGTCGGTTTGCGGTACGGGCACCTTACATCTCACTAGAGGCTTTTCTTGGCAGCGTGGAATCAGGAACTTCGGTACTATATTTCCCTCGCCATCACAGCTCCGCCTTAATGGAAACGGGATTTGCCTCGTTTCCGGCCTAACTGCTTGGACGCGCATATCCAACAGCGCGCTTACCCTATCCTTCTGCGTCCCCCCATCGTTCAAACGATGTATAGGTGGTACAGGAATATCAACCTGTTGTCCATCGCCTACGCCTTTCGGCCTCGGCTTAGGTCCCGACTAACCCTGAGCGGACGAGCCTTCCTCAGGAAACCTTAGGCATTCGGTGGAAGGGATTCTCACCCTTCTTTCGCTACTCATACCGGCATTCTCACTTCTAAGCGCTCCACCAGTCCTTCCGGTCTGACTTCAACGCCCTTAGAACGCTCTCCTACCATCGACACCATACGGTGTCAATCCACAGCTTCGGTGATACGTTTAGCCCCGGTACATTTTCGGCGCGGAGTCACTCGACCAGTGAGCTATTACGCACTCTTTAAATGGTGGCTGCTTCTGAGCCAACATCCTGGTTGTCTAAGCAACTCCACATCCTTTTCCACTTAACGTATACTTTGGGACCTTAGCTGGTGGTCTGGGCTGTTTCCCTTTCGACTACGGATCTTATCACTCGCAGTCTGACTCCCAAGAATAAGTATTTGGCATTCGGAGTTTGACTGAATTCGGTAACCCGTTGGGGGCCCCTAGTCCAATCAGTGCTCTACCTCCAATACTCTCATCTTGAGGCTAGCCCTAAAGCTATTTCGGAGAGAACCAGCTATCTCCAGGTTCGATTGGAATTTCTCCGCTACCCACACCTCATCCCCGCACTTTTCAACGTGCGTGGGTTCGGGCCTCCATTCAGTGTTACCTGAACTTCACCCTGGACATGGGTAGATCACCTGGTTTCGGGTCTACGACCTCATACTCATTCGCCCTATTCAGACTCGCTTTCGCTGCGGCTCCGTCTTATCAACTTAACCTCGCATGAAATCGTAACTCGCCGGTTCATTCTACAAAAGGCACGCCATTACCCATTAACGGGCTTTGACTACTTGTAGGCACACGGTTTCAGGATCTATTTCACTCCCCTTCCGGGGTGCTTTTCACCTTTCCCTCACGGTACTGGTTCACTATCGGTCACTAGGGAGTATTTAGCCTTGGGAGATGGTCCTCCCTGCTTCCGACGGGATTTCTCGTGTCCCGCCGTACTCAGGATCCACTCAGGAGGGAACGAAGTTTCAACTACAGGGTTTTTACCTTCTTTGACGGACCTTTCCAGATCACTTCATTTACCCCGTTCCTTTGTAACTCCATGTTGAGTGTCCTACAACCCCAAGAGGCAAGCCTCTTGGTTTGGGCTAATTCCGTTTCGCTCGCCGCTACTCAGGAAATCGCATTTGCTTTCTCTTCCTCCGGGTACTTAGATGTTTCAGTTCCCCGGGTCTGCCTTCAGTACCCTATGTATTCAGGTAAAGATACTGTTCCATTACGAACAGTGGGTTTCCCCATTCGGAAATCTCCGGATCAAAGCTTACTTACAGCTCCCCGAAGCATATCGGTGTTAGTCCCGTCCTTCATCGGCTCCTAGTGCCAAGGCATCCACCGTGCGCCCTTTCTAACTTAACCGTTAAAAAAGATCTTACAGATGCTTTGAAAAAAATTAATTGCCTTCTATCTATTATCTAGTTTTCAAGGAACAAAGCAGAAAGAATCCATCACATCGTGATGTTTGTCTTTCCTATTTGAATGAATTACTCATTCAAAACTGAACAAAACAAAAGCGCTCTCGTAATTATCCTTAGAAAGGAGGTGATCCAGCCGCACCTTCCGATACGGCTACCTTGTTACGACTTCACCCCAATCATCTGTCCCACCTTAGGCGGCTGGCTCCATAAAGGTTACCTCACCGACTTCGGGTGTTACAAACTCTCGTGGTGTGACGGGCGGTGTGTACAAGGCCCGGGAACGTATTCACCGCGGCATGCTGATCCGCGATTACTAGCGATTCCGGCTTCATGTAGGCGAGTTGCAGCCTACAATCCGAACTGAGAATGGCTTTATGGGATTCGCTTACCTTCGCAGGTTTGCAGCCCTTTGTACCATCCATTGTAGCACGTGTGTAGCCCAGGTCATAAGGGGCATGATGATTTGACGTCATCCCCACCTTCCTCCGGTTTGTCACCGGCAGTCACCTTAGAGTGCCCAACTGAATGCTGGCAACTAAGATCAAGGGTTGCGCTCGTTGCGGGACTTAACCCAACATCTCACGACACGAGCTGACGACAACCATGCACCACCTGTCACTCTGTCCCCCGAAGGGGAAAGCCCTATCTCTAGGGTTGTCAGAGGATGTCAAGACCTGGTAAGGTTCTTCGCGTTGCTTCGAATTAAACCACATGCTCCACCGCTTGTGCGGGCCCCCGTCAATTCCTTTGAGTTTCAGCCTTGCGGCCGTACTCCCCAGGCGGAGTGCTTAATGCGTTAGCTGCAGCACTAAAGGGCGGAAACCCTCTAACACTTAGCACTCATCGTTTACGGCGTGGACTACCAGGGTATCTAATCCTGTTTGCTCCCCACGCTTTCGCGCCTCAGTGTCAGTTACAGACCAGAAAGTCGCCTTCGCCACTGGTGTTCCTCCAAATCTCTACGCATTTCACCGCTACACTTGGAATTCCACTTTCCTCTTCTGCACTCAAGTTCCCCAGTTTCCAATGACCCTCCACGGTTGAGCCGTGGGCTTTCACATCAGACTTAAGGAACCACCTGCGCGCGCTTTACGCCCAATAATTCCGGACAACGCTTGCCACCTACGTATTACCGCGGCTGCTGGCACGTAGTTAGCCGTGGCTTTCTGGTTAGGTACCGTCAAGGTACCAGCAGTTACTCTGGTACTTGTTCTTCCCTAACAACAGAACTTTACGACCCGAAGGCCTTCTTCGTTCACGCGGCGTTGCTCCGTCAGACTTTCGTCCATTGCGGAAGATTCCCTACTGCTGCCTCCCGTAGGAGTCTGGGCCGTGTCTCAGTCCCAGTGTGGCCGATCACCCTCTCAGGTCGGCTACGCATCGTCGCCTTGGTGAGCCATTACCTCACCAACTAGCTAATGCGCCGCGGGCCCATCTATAAGTGACAGCGTAAACCGTCTTTCCATCTTCTCTCATGCGAGAAAAGAACGTATCCGGTATTAGCTCCGGTTTCCCGAAGTTATCCCAGTCTTATAGGCAGGTTGCCCACGTGTTACTCACCCGTCCGCCGCTAATCTCAGGGAGCAAGCTCCCATCGATTCGCTCGACTTGCATGTATTAGGCACGCCGCCAGCGTTCGTCCTGAGCCAGGATCAAACTCTCCGAAGAAATGTTTGACTTGCTCATTTGCTTTTTTAATAGTGTGTGCTCACTTAAAATTTAACGTTGGCGCTTTGTTTTGTTCAGTTTTCAAAGAGCAATGTCTTTCGGAACAGCTTATTTATAATAACATTTTCTTTACTCCGAGTCAACAACTTTTTAAAACTTTTTTTAAAGTTTGTAATCTGTTTGCAACTCGTTCGTAACGACAGATATAAATATAACACCATTACGTTAACTGCGCAATACCTTTTATGAAGTTTTTTTGAGATAATGTTGTTTTTCTTTCAAGCCCTATAATCCAGCCTATTAAAAGACATGAAATTATAATTAAAAAACAAAAACCGAATTGGACTTACCAGGATCAGGAGCTACGCCCAATGATCCCGGCCATCCGAATTCGGCCCTGCAATCAAAACTCATTTTGCTTATATTAGCGATGTCTCATTAAAGGGAATAACAGGACGTCACGTATAGAAGGAGAATTGGTCAATAGCATAACCAAACGGTCAACACCAATTCCCAGTCCGCCAGTAGGCGGCATTCCGTATTCTAGCGCCTCCAAGAAATCTTCATCCATTTCATGAGCTTCATCATTACCTTGCTCTCGTTCTTTTAATTGAGCTTCAAAGCGTTGACGTTGATCAATAGGATCATTAAGTTCCGTGAAGGCATTTGCATGCTCCCTGCCTACAATGAATAACTCAAAACGATCTGTGAAACGGGAATCTTCCGGATTTTTCTTTGCTAAAGGAGAGATTTCCACAGGATGTCCATAGATGAATGTAGGTTGAATTAACTTATCTTCCACCTTTTGTTCAAAGAATTCATTTACAATATGGCCGAACTCCATGGATTCCTTAATTTCAATCCCATTTTCTTTAGCAAGCTGTCGGGCTTCTTCTTTACTCATTTGAGTCCAGAAGTCCACACCAGTATATTCTTTTACAGCGTCAACCATGTGAAGTCGTTTCCATTCAGGTTTTAACTCTATCTCATACTCCCCATACTGGATAGTAGTAGTCCCCAAAACTTCTTGTGCTATATGGGCAATCAGGTTTTCCGTTAAACTCATGATATCTTGGTAATCCGCATAAGCCTCGTATAATTCAATCAATGTGAATTCAGGATTGTGTCTTGTGGATACTCCTTCATTTCTGAAAACCCGCCCAATTTCATAAACTTTCTCCAATCCGCCAACGATTAAGCGTTTTAGGTGAAGTTCAATGGCAATCCTTAAATTCAAAGGCATATCCAATGCATTATGGTGAGTAAGGAAAGGGCGTGCAGCAGCTCCACCAGCAACAGAGTGCAATAGAGGCGTCTCCACTTCAAGGTATCCATGATCGTCCAAATAACGTCTCATGGCTTGCACAATACGGCTGCGCATGATCAACGTGTTTTTACTTTCCTCATTTGTAATTAAATCGACATAACGTTTCCGATAACGCTCTTCAACATCCTTTAGGCCATGAAATTTATCAGGTAACGGGCGAAGCGCTTTAGCAAGGAACACATATTCTTTAGCTTTAATGGAAAGTTCCCCGACTTTCGTTTTGAAAATAACGCCAGTTACTCCTACGATATCGCCAAGATCGGTTTGGTTGAAAATTTGGTAAGAATCTTCACCTATGTTATCCAAACGGACGTAGATTTGGATTTGACCGCTAATATCCTGGATATGGGCAAATCCCGCTTTCCCTTTCCCACGCTTCGTCATGACACGGCCAGCGATTGTAACTTCAATTTCTTTTTCTTCAAGATCTTCCTTTTCTAATTCACCATAAGCACTGATTATCTCCTGAGTGTTATGTGTGCGCTCGAATCTGCTCCCGAAAGGGTCTTGTCCATTATCCATCATGGTCTGCATTTTATCGCGTCTTACCTGCAGTTGGTCATTCAATTCTTCATGACTCACGAAAATCATCTCCATCTTTATTAATAAAAGCCTTATATAATTAATCAAAAATTCTTTTGCATACTTATTTATTCTTACATAAAGTAAAGGAATTCAACAGCTTTTTATCTTAAAATCTTGTTTATGTACATATAAAAACTGCCAGGATTACTGGCAGCTCAAGATAAGCGTATTATAGGAAAATAGGAAGGTAATGTCAAACATCAGACCATTTGGATATTCTGTTGCTTCGCTTCAATATCATCAACAAGTCCATAAAGAAGACTTACAACATCTTCCCTTGTCTCACAATCATTGATCCCTTTACGAGCCATACCATTCCCTTTAACACCCTTTAAATACCAAGAAGCATGCTTACGCATTTCACGAACAGCGACATTTTCATTTTTTAACGCAATCAGACGATCCATATGAAGCACGCAAACGTCCATCTTTTCACGAACTGAAGGTTCATCCATCAATTGACCGGTTTCTAGGTATTTTACAGTCCTGTAAATCATCCAAGGGTTACCTAGAGCCGCACGGCCGATCATGACTCCATCAACACCCGTTTCCTTCAGCATTCTTTCGGCATCCTGTGGAGTTTCAACATCACCGTTACCGATAAGGGGAATATTGATCGATTTCTTCACTTCACGGATTATGTCCCAGTTAGCTTTTCCTTCATACATTTGCACTCGTGTCCTGCCATGCATGGAAACAGCTTTACCACCTGCACGTTCAACAGCCTGGGCATTTTGAATCGCAAAAACATGCTCATCATCCCAGCCTATGCGCATTTTCACCGTTACCGGCTTATCAACAGCATCAACCACCGCTGAAACCATCTCATAAATTTTGTTTGGATCGAGAAGCCACTTTGCCCCTGCGTCACATTTAGTGATCTTAGGGACAGGGCAGCCCATGTTGATATCAATGATATCAGCAGTTGTATTTTTATCTACGAATTGTGCAGCTTCGACCAAAGATTTCTTTTCACCGCCAAATATTTGCAAACTTAATGGCTTTTCTCTTTCATCTATATAAAGCATATTCATCGTTCTAGCATTTTGAAGAACGATTCCCTTGTCACTGACCATCTCCGCACAAACAAGGCCAGCACCAAATTCCTTGACGGTCAAGCGGAATGCTGAGTTACAGACTCCCGCCATCGGTGCTAGCACTACCGGATTCTTCATTTCTATATCGCCTATTTTTAACACGTTGTGCCTCCTATAGCATTCTTTCATTTATCCTCAGGTGGCTGAAGCTCCTCAATGGAAACATGAAGAATTTCCGCCACTTCCAGTAAAAATGCTTCTGAAGGGTTGCGGTTCCCTCGTTCGACTTCTCCCAACAAGGAAACGGAAACGCCTATTTCTTTCGCAAACCCTTCCTGGGTATAACCCTTTAACTTTCGAAAAGCGCGAATACGCCTTCCCCATTTTTCACCTTCCATAATCGAACTCCTTCTTTATCCGAAATCTGTTCAAGCAGGTCGCTTAAAGGTGCATGCATTTGCGGAAGTGATATATCAGGGTCCACTTCCATTAAAGGCACAATAACAAAAGCCCTCTCGTGCATACGAGGGTGCGGGACTGAAAGAATCTCTGTCTCAATATTTTCATGATTATATAACAAAATGTCAAGGTCTAAAGTACGGGGACCCCACCTAATTTCCCTTTTTCTCCCTAAATCTTGTTCAATTTTCATACAAGCGTGAAGTAATTTTTCGGGTTCTAAATCGGTTTTTACTTTAAGGACAGCATTTAAAAAACAGTCCTGGTCTTCATATCCTACCGGGTCCGTTTCATATAAAGAAGAGCAGGCCACTAACTTGATATGCGGATTTTTAGACAATAATTGGAAAGCCCTCTGGAATGTCTCAAGGCGATCCCCTAAGTTCGATCCTATTGAAAGGTAAGCAATATTTCCCACAATCAGCGTCCCCTTACAATCTCTATTGCAACCGAATCATAGTGACCTGCTATTGGAGGGTCTGGTTTATAGACCTTCACGGTGCATGTCTCGATGGAAGAATACTTATTAAGTAGTTCAGAAGCAATTTTTTCAGCGACAGCTTCCACTAACTTAAAAGGTTCTCCCTCAACAACACTTTTACACACTTCATATAACTCGCCATAGTTGATTGAGTCTTCCAGATTGTCACTCTTCCCAGCCTTGGCTAAATCAGTCTGGACGATTAAATCCACTTTAAACCGCTGACCAAGCTTCGTTTCTTCCGGAAAAACTCCATGATATCCGTAAAACTCCATTCTATTCACATATATCTTATCCATTTCATTCACCTTTTCCTAATAGAGCGTCCATCATCTTTGCAGTCCGTGCCATTTCCTTCACATCATGTACACGAACCATTTGACAGCCTTGTTGAATTCCATGGCAGATTGTGGCGGCTGTTCCCTCCATCCGCTCACTTGGCGGCAGGTCCAGAACATGTCCAATCATGGACTTTCTTGATGTGGCTAGCAGCACGGGATAACCTAATGATACCAGCTTATCAAGATTCCTCATCATTTCCAAATTTAACTTTAAATCTTTCGCAAAACCAATACCTGGATCGAGAATGATGTTTTCATCCTGGACTCCCGCAGCCTTTACCAACATGATGCTTTCGAATAAATCTTGAAGTACATCCCGGACAAAATGTTCATAACCCATATTATCCCTGTTATGCATCAAGATAATCGGCACCTTATATTCCGCAGCAACCTTTGACATCAAGGAATCGGCTTTACCTCCCCAAATGTCATTTAATATATGGGCTCCAGCCTTTACCGCCGCTTCCGCTACTCTTGATTTATACGTATCGACTGATATTGGAACCTCAATATTCCGGGATATGGCTTCAATAATCGGGGCGACTCTCTCTATTTCCTCTTCATCCGATATCCTCTCATAGTTAGGACGGGTGGACTCTCCGCCTACATCCAATATATCCGCTCCGTCGTTGACCATCCGTTCGGCATGCTTCAAAGCAGCATCTATCCGATTATATTTCCCGCCATCCGAAAAGGAGTCCGGCGTAACATTCAAAATCCCCATAATTAAGGTTTTATTGCTGTAATCCAAATCAAATGAACCACATGTTATTTTTGACGCTCTAGCTAATGACATTCAACGTTCTCCTTCGCCTAAAGAAATCTATATATACAAGTTTACCCATTTACATAGGCATAGTGCAAGCTCCATGAAGATTTGGAACACTTCTGCAGACTTTACTACAAAAAGAAAAGCAAAGCCCCTAAGGAACTTCGCTTCTCATTATTAGTGTCTGGTCTTACTCAAAGTTGTATAATGGTGTACTTAAGTAGCGTTCACCATTACTTGGTATGATAGCAAGTACCTTTTTGCCTTTTCCCAGTTTGTCAGCCACTTTAATGGCAGCTGCAATTGCGCCACCAGAAGAAATTCCACCGAGGATCCCTTCCTCTTTTGCCGCGCGGCGGGCATAATCAAATGATTCCTCTGTATTGACTTGAATGATTTCGTCATAGAGATCTGTATTCAAAATACTTGGAACGAAGCCTGCACCGATTCCTTGGATTTTATGTGGTCCTGGAGTCCCACCCGATAATACCGGAGAGTCCGCAGGCTCAACAGCATAAATTTTAATGTCAGGGTATTTTTCACGCAGGACTTCACCAGCACCTGTTATGGTTCCGCCAGTACCGATTCCGGCAACGAATGCATCTAGGCCTTCATCACCAAAGGCTTCAACGATTTCAGGGCCTGTAGTGTTCCGATGAACTTCAGGGTTGGCTTCATTCTCGAATTGCTGTGGAATGAAGTAACCTTTTTCTTTAGACAGCTCAGTCGCCTTTGCGATTGCACCCTTCATTCCTTCAGGTCCAGGAGTAAGAACTAACTCTGCGCCATAAGCGCGAAGCAAGTTACGGCGTTCCAAACTCATCGTCTCCGGCATGACCAGAATTGATTTATAGCCCTTTGCCGCAGCTACCATCGCTAGTCCTATTCCAGTATTTCCGCTTGTAGGTTCAATGATCGTATCACCTGGTTTAAGGTTACCATTTTTTTCTGCCGCTTCGATCATCGCAAGGGCGATACGGTCTTTTACACTACTGCCTGGGTTAAAATACTCAAGTTTTAGATAAATATCTGCACTGTTTTCATTTTGAAGCTTGTTTAACTTCACGATAGGTGTTTGTCCAATTAAATCGATTACAGAATTAGCTATACGTGCCATTTTCTCCACTCCTTATCATTTTCAATACCGAGTATGTTTATTGGTTTTATTTATTTAAAGTTACCAGTTTTAATAGTTCATTGTCAATAATTATATACTATATTCTAAATTTTCTTACACAACCATTGACCTACTTTTGTTCTTTCAATCCATAAAACCATTCTACATCAAATTCGTCCCAGAAAATTTTCCCTGAGACCGGTGCCTGAATCTGTTCAAGAGCTATTTGGCGGTGAATCTTGTCTTTAACTTCTTCGTATTCATACTGCTTGCCCTCTATCCTTTCATGCAGATAGAGAACGGCCCAGCCATCTTCCGTTTGGATTGCATCACTCCACTTTTTTACCTTCAATTTCTCGGCAGCGGTGATGTATTCCTTGGAGACTTGCTCGTTATCCTCTGATATATAACCCATGTCGCCTCCTTGATTGGCAGTGAATTCATCAAGGGACTTTTCCATCGCTAAAACATCAAAGGAGACACCTTTCTCCAGTTCATGTATGATTTGGTCTGCCTGCTTTTTTGTTGACGAGGTAATATGGGAAATATGGAAAGCGGTAGGAATTCTGTAGATATCCTTATTATTATCATAATGATTCCGCATTGCTGTTTCGGAAACCGAAACGTCCTTGGTGAGGAGCTTCTCGAGGAGGAGACTCGACTGAATTTCCTGCCTCAGTTGATCGTTACTTTTATTAAGGTTCTGACCGGCAGTTCCATACATAGTTTTCATCATTTTAAGTTCCCGATCAAGCTCTTCATCCGAAGTTTTCACTTTGTATTTTTCAGCTGCCTGCTTCACTACCTCTTTATCGACCATTTCCTCAAGTACATCTTCCCCGTATCTTTTTTCGAGCTCAGTCATCCATGCGTCCCGGGAAATATCCTTGGATCCAACCTTTGCGGCCGTTTCTTCCCCAATGACGGATTTAGAAATGATTAGTGGTTTTATGACAAAGATAATGATAGTCAATAGGTTCAACAAGGCAAGGCCGGCAATAATCGCCCGAAGCTTTTGTTTTGGCAATCCCTTACCCCCCGTATATTAATTTTTGGTTTCTGCTTCTAGTTCCTCGAGTTCTTCCTTCGAGAATTGGTAGGTCTGATTACAAAAATGACATTGTGCCTCCGCTTGTCCCTCTGTCTCAATGATATCCCGAATCTCAGCTTTCCCTAGGCTAATCAATGCATTCGCAATTCTTTCCCTAGAACATTGACAGGAGAATTGGACATCCATTTTCTCTAGTATATTCACATTTCCCTCACCTAAAATTTCGGTTAGGATTTCTTCAGGAGTCATGCCACTTTGAATCATCTTGGAAACAGGAGTTATCGTACTTAGTCGATTTTCGATTTTGGAAATCGTATCTTCGGATGTACCTGGCATCAACTGAATGATAAATCCTCCCGCTGCAAGGATTGAATTATCCGGATTCACCAGAACCCCAACCCCCACAGATGAAGGCACCTGTTCGGAAGTAACGAAGTAATAAGTGAAATCTTCACCCAATTCTCCCGATACAATCGGTACTTGCCCTGAAAAGTAATCACGAAGACCGATATCTTTGACAACAGTCAACAATCCATCGGTGCCTACCGCTTTCCTTACATCCAGCTTTCCTTGCTCATTCAAATCAAAATGGGTTTGCGGGTGAGTGACATATCCGCGGACTTCTCCCTTTGCATTGCTGTCGACCAGGATGGAACCAATCGGTCCACCGCCCTCGATTTTAATCGTCAGTTTTTCTTCACCTTTTAACATTCCACCCATCATAACGCCTGCCGTCATAGCGCGTCCAAGGGCAGCTGAAGCAGTAGGCCATGTATAATGGCGTCGTTGAGCTTCTCCTACGGTGTCTGTTGTTGAAACAGCATATGCCCGAACCTGTCCTTCATAGCCTAACGCCTTGATTAGATAATCCTTCATTTATTTTGCTCCTTCCATGCTGTGTATTACTTCTTCACTTGCTCACGATTACGTTTATAAATCAGCTGTAGCCCCTTCAAGGTCAAAAATGGCTCCACAACGTCAATCACAGTAGACTCATTAGCAATTAAGGTTGCCAGTCCACCTGTCGCTATTACCGTTGGTTCTAGATTACTTTGCGCCTTAATTCGATTAACGATTCCTTCTACCTGTCCAACATACCCATACAAAATACCAGCCTGCATGGCGGATACCGTATTTTTCCCAATAATCCCCTCTGGCCGGCTGATTTCAATTCTTGGAAGTTTGGCTGCCTTTGAATAAAGTGCTTCAGTAGAAATGTTTATACCCGGAGCAATGGCTCCGCCCATGTATTGTTTATCCTCATTTATGTAGCAATATGTCGTTGCCGTGCCAAAATCCACGATAATGAGAGGGCTTCCATATTCCTGAATGCCTGCAACAGCATTAACGATTCGGTCCGCTCCCACTTCACGGGGATTTTCGTATTTGATATTCAATCCAGTTTTTATTCCAGGTCCAACTATAAGCGGTTTAATTCCAAAGTATTTTTTGCACATGCGTTCAAGCGCAAACATAATTGGCGGAACTACCGAAGAAATAATGATTCCATCAAATTGATCAAACGAAAGATCTTCATGTTGCAACAAAGACTTTATGACCATTCCATACTCATCTTCTGTCTTGTGACGGTTAGTCTCAATTCGCCAATGATATTTTAAAATATCTTCATCGTATGCGCCTAATACAGTATTCGTATTCCCAACATCCAATACAAAAATCATCGTTTCATCACTCCGGTAAATTATTCTCCAACATCATACCACACTGTTATTTCCCACGCTATTAGTCGCACTTTTCGAAAGGTCTCCCAGAAACTTTATCATAATTAATTTAAGAGTTAAGAAAAGGGTATTTCCGAGGCGGAAATACCCTTTTGAATTTAGTCAACTTAAGACTTTTTATTGTCATCTTCGTTCGGGAAGGAAAGCGGCTGATCTTGAGGTGCACCTTCTTTGATTGGAGGAGTATTTAATCCTTCCTCCGTTATTTCAAGGTCCTCAGGTCCTCTCTTATCCAAAGGATCTAATAGGGCCTCTTTTTCTTCCTTCTTCGTATTGATGTTCACCTTGACATTCTCATCAGTGGTTAAATTCCCATTCAGAGCCGTATAATCCCGCTCTGGCAATTTACCATTATGGAATAAACTTTTGATTTGTTCAGCATCAAGTGTTTCCACTTCAAGCAAGGTTTTTGCAACCAAATCAAGTTTTTCACGATTTTCAGTAAGAATCTTCTTACATCTTTCGTAAGCTTCCCTGATGATACGTTGAATTTCAAGATCGATTTCATATGCTATTGCATCTGAATAGTTTTGATCATTGTTGAAATCGCGGCCAAGGAAGACCTGACCTTGAGAATTACCGAATTGAAGTGGTCCGAGCTTACTCATACCATACTCCATAACCATGCTCCGAGCTATGCCCGTTGCACGCTGGAAGTCGTTATGCGCACCGGTACTCACTTCTCCGAATGTAACTTCTTCGGATACACGACCACCCAATAGTCCTACGATTTTATCTTTAAGCTCAGGTTCCGTCATGAAGAAACGATCTTCTTTCGGCAGCATAACTGCATAACCGCCAGCTTGACCACGAGGGACAATCGTAACTTTATGAACGACTTCAGCATCATCCAGAACCAATCCAATAATGGTATGGCCTGCTTCATGCCACGCTACGATATTTCTTTCCTTTTTGGAAATGACTCGGTTTTTCTTGGCAGGTCCAGCGATAACACGATCCGAAGCTTCATCCAAATCGGACATGTCGATCTTCTTCTTATCTTGACGGGCAGCAACAAGCGCCGCTTCATTCAGTAAGTTTTCAAGATCTGCACCAGAAAATCCTGGAGTACGCTGAGCGATCGCTTTCAAATCAACTGTTTCCGCTAAAGGTTTATTACGCGCATGCACTTTCAGCACTTCTTCACGGCCCTTAACATCAGGGCGCCCTACCGTTATTTGACGGTCAAAACGTCCTGGACGCAATAATGCCGGATCCAATACATCAGCACGGTTAGTCGCAGCAATGATTATGATTCCTTCATTACCACCGAAACCATCCATCTCCACCAGGAGTTGGTTCAATGTCTGTTCACGTTCATCGTGACCGCCACCAAGACCTGCTCCACGTTGACGTCCGACTGCATCAATTTCATCGATAAAGATGATACATGGTGCATTCTTCTTAGCATTTTCAAACAAATCACGAACACGGGATGCACCGACACCCACAAACATTTCAACAAAATCAGAACCACTGATTGAGAAGAAAGGAGTTCCGGCTTCACCAGCTACTGCTCGTGCAAGTAAAGTTTTACCTGTACCAGGAGGCCCAACTAAAAGTACCCCTTTAGGAATACGGGCTCCAAGCTCGGCATATTTGCGAGGATCTTTCAAGAATTCAACGACCTCGACAAGTTCCTGCTTTTCTTCGTCCGCTCCGGCAACATCATTGAAGCGTACTTTTTTCTTATCATCATTATACAATTTCGCCTTACTTTTCCCGAAGTTCATGACGCGGCCACCACCGCCGCCTTGAGCTTGGTTAAGTAAAAAGAAGAAGAGGATAAAAATGATTACAAATGGAATGATGGAAGTGAAAAATGTCACCCAGCCACTTGTCTTTTCTGGAGGTTCGACAGTGATGATGTCTTTATCCAGCTTGGTTACAGCGTCATTGATCCTGCTTTGCGAATACTCACTGAAAGGCACGTATGTCACAAAGAATTTGTTTTCCTCATAACCTTTGAGCTTTCCTGTGATTTCAAATACACTGCTTTCGGGTTGCATCGTAAGTGATGTAACGTCCCCACTCTCCAAATGCTTATAGAATTCATCTTGGGTCAATTTTACGTTTGGTTCATTGTTATTATTAAAAATGCTTACAATCCCAATGATGACCAAAAAGATCAGTAAATAAAATATGGTATTACGGAAGATCCGATTCATCCCTTACCTCCTCCCACGGGTAAACAAACTATAGTAAATACTATCATACAAAATTAATGAATTACAATAATTTAACACCGCTGTTTTTATCTGGTCTTCTCTTTCAAACAGGTACGATTAATTCGAGTAAATTTCAGGCTTCAATATGCCAATATACGGGAGATTACGATACTTTTCCGCAAAATCAAGACCATATCCGACAACAAATGCATCCGGAACGATGAACCCGGCATAGTCCGGAGTGATATCCGCTTTCCTGCCTGTTGGTTTATCCAATAAGGTAACGATTTTAATTGATTTTGCTTTTCGATAACGGAAAAGTTCCGCAAGATAGCTAAGAGTTAAACCGCTGTCGATAATATCTTCGATGATTAAAATATCCCGGCCTTCAACTGATGTATCAAGATCTTTGATGATTTTCACTTCACCGGAAGATACAGTGGAGTTACCATAGCTTGAAACATCCATAAAGTCCATTTCAAGATGTGTATCCACACGCTTCAGTAAATCTGACATAAATGGCATGGCGCCTTTCAGCACTCCGATGGCCAGCGGGAACTTACCTTGGTAATCAGCTTCAATCTGCGCACCCAATTCCCTGATTTTTTTTTGAAGTTCTTCCTCTGTTATTAAAACCTTTTCAATGTCGTTTTGCATGGTCATTGTATTAATTGCCCCCCATGAAGAATTAAGCTTTTTTATATTCTAAGTAGATTAAAGATTTTTCATCAGAAATTATATCCGGCTCAACATTCGATTTCTTTAAACCAGGTAGCCAAATGGCCGTTCCCGTTTGATCGATGATGACCGGCCACACATTTCTTTCTAGCATCGGAATCTTTTCATTAATAAAAATATCCTTCAACTTTTTAGTTCCACCTAATCCCTTGACGGCCATCCGTTCGCCTTCATTCCTGGTTCGGACTGTAAGAGGAAACTGAACAGCTGATTCGGGAAGAATAAAAGAATGATTTCCTTTAAGTACCGGAATTTCTTCTTTTATATAGTGCGCCTTAATCTTATATCCATTCGGAAGAATAGTCTCACCGGGAATTTGTAATTTAAGGGAATAATTATGGCTTTTTTGCCGGAAAAATCTAAAAGTGCAAGTTTGATATGATTTTTCCACAATAAGGCCCTCCGGAAGATGCAATTCTGCAGATGGTTGAGGATTCAAAAACAAAACTAACAGTTGGTCAATATGTAATGCCGAAAGCGATGAAGGTCTCTCCAAATAAAGATAATTTAATATTAGTTGAATCGCCCTTCTTTGTAAAGGTTTAGGCATCGCGAGAACCTTATCAATCTGAATAACCGCTTGATCTTTATCCTGTTGGATCCAAACCTCGGACATTTTGCTTGAAACCAGGTTCAAAAAAAACTCTTCATCTTCATAAAGCTCTTCACTGAATCGTTGAAAATGCTCATGAACTTTTCTATTTTCTTTCTTTAAAAATGGAAGAACTTCATGTCTAAAACGATTTCTTGCATAGACACCAGTTTCATTGCTCGGATCAAACCTTGGTTCAATATTATGAAGGCCCGCATATGCGATTATTTGGCTTTTCGTGATTTCAAGAAAAGGCCTGATCAGATTCCCTGTATGGAAACGTCTCTTTATAGGAATACCTGCTCTTGCCTTACCTGTCGCCCCTCTTGTTAAACGCATGAGCATCGTTTCGATTTGATCATCTCCATGATGCCCCAGGACAAGAGTGGAGGCTTGATGCTTATCCATCATTTCTTCATAGAAAGCAAAACGCAATTTTCTTGACGTTATTTGTGAACTTTCCCCCGTCTGCTTCATCCGGGCAGGAACATCGATCCTTTTTCCCTCAAATGTAATGCCCCATCGTTCACAAATATGCTCGACATATTTATAATCCTCATGCGATTCTTCACCACGAAACATATGGTCAACACTTGCAACGATCATCTCGTAATGAAAAAGAGATTGAATTTCCTTAAGGATATGGAGAAGCACTAACGAGTCCGGTCCTCCAGAAACGCCTATTAGCAACTTCGAGTTTTCCTCAATCAATTCGTTTCTATAAATGGTGCTCAGAACTTTTTCCTTTAACATACAATCTTCCTTCTTTATGGACAGGTATTAGTATTATACGATTCAAACATGAAATGGTTTCAACTATTTCATGGCATTCATCTAATAACTATATCATAACAACTGTTCATATATGTAAAGAACATAGAGCATCGATATGATGGCAACCAGCAAGAAAGTTTCAAAAAAACCGCCACTTTTTTTATTTGAAAGGTTTTGGGACCTTCTTGCTTGCCTCGTTGAAGGTTGCATTGTTTGTGGCTGACCCGTCGCTGCCTGAATCGGGCCCTTTTTCTTCGAGTGGTTTTGCTTACTTAGCACCGTGACCAAATCCTCACGCATTTGGAGGGCAGAATCATACTGCCCATGGAGTGCTTTATCCAACATCTTTCTATATGGTTGCAATTCCTTTTTCTGCTTAATCAAGTCGTTAAGCTGTCTATACCCTTCCCCTTTCTTGTGGAAACGTCCAGGATAGGCAGAATTGATTATAATCATCGCCACAGCGAACAAGTCATATTGCGGATCGGCCTTTCTTGATCCAAGTCCCCAGTAACCTCTGTCAAAGAACTCTGTGAATTCTTTAACTGATCGCCCAATTAAGGTGGTTCCGCCAACATCCACGCACCGTACCTTATAGGCTGGTGAAGTCACGATCAAATTCTCCGGCTTTAAATCGCCGAACACCCAGCCATTGGTATGCAAGGCAGACAAACTGGTTAAAAGCTGAAGCATTAAGACCCCAATCCACGATGATCCTTTCTTATCGATGAAACGCAAAAAATCGTGTCCGTGGATATATTCCATGACATAAAAAGGGAGCTGTTTTCCTGTTTTCATGAAATCATCCGCTTCCAAAAAGGAAGGTCCAAGGGTAGACCCCTGGACCTTTGAGAAGGATTTTAGGATATTCATCTCCGAAATAATGGACGTCCCATTATCACTGAGCTTTAAAGCATAATGACGATTTTCGCTTTCAACCAAATAGACGATCCCGTTCGCTCCACACCCCAATTCCTTAATTATTTTGTACTGGTTTTCATTCCATTTTCCGGTGACCAAACTGCCAGGCAGGAGTTTACATTGATTCCTCAAAGTATTGTTCATCATCATGTGATAACAATCCCCTCAATGAACGTTTTTTCTTGAAATATGTTAAAGCTTCACGAATGGCTGGACCTGTCGGAGTGAGTCCCCCTGTACTAAGCTTAGGAAAAGTTGCCGTCAAGGCTTCAAGGTTTGGGGTCCAATCCAGCAACTTTTCAACATCATTTCTTTTCCCAGGAAATACGAATACGGAAAAACGACTGTCACCCATTCTTGCATTCATACTAAGGGAAAGATCTAATAAGGAATCTTTTACTGTAGGAAGTTTATGTTTCATGCTTGCACTGGTATCAACAAGAATCAGCACTTCGAGCTTGCTTGTTTCCCCAAGCTCATCGACCACCTCCATCACTTCTCCTCGTTTATCCGGCGGAAGATCTTCCATCGTTTTTGAATCTCCAAGTATTTGTTGAAGTTCGCGATTGATAACTCCCTGTATAGTTTGAGTCATTGCCTTTTGGGTCACCATTTGGACGGTTTGGGACAACTGCTGGGCATAGACTATTTGACTTACGCCACCTCCTGAACCAGCAATCTTCTCGATTTCCTTAAGCCCCTTTTCATCTATCACATCATTTTCCATTACACCTATGACATTGATGGTTATGCCTTGCTCCCTTGCTAATTCAGCCATGGCAGACGGCTCCTCACCATGATTTGAACATCCGTCGGTTATAAGCAAAATCTGTCTTAATGTTCCTGCTTTCATGTTTTGCTCTCCCTTCCTATCAATTTGTTACCATAATTGACTAAAAAGGGGGAAATTATACACCAAAGACATCGCACCAAGTCATATCATGAAGTGGAGTGATTGAAAAGAGTTCATCTCTTTACCTTTTATCCGTCTTCCATTTCACCACCTCATTTTTGGTTTTATTTATTATATATAAACGGCCCCTACTGGGCCTTTTTGCGTTTTGGAGAAACGGGAATGGATGCCCATTTCGGTGTGTTATGCTTAATTTTCGATGTTACCACTGTCATGTCATCATCTATGATCCCTTTTGTTCGGATGACCTCTTCCAGTATTAAATCAGAGATTTCCTGAGGATCGTCTGTTTCCATTTCCTTGATTTTTCGTTTAAGCCAGAACTCGATATTTTCGACATGCGAGGGGCCATCGAACACTCCATCACTCATCATGATTAATATGTCCCCTGCCTTCAGCTCTTCTGATACAACATCAACATCGAAATCCTGGATGATTCCCATAGGGAGGTTACTTGATTCAATTTTTATTATCCTATCCCCCCTTTTAATGAAACTCGGTATCGAACAGATTTTTAAAAACTTAGCCCTTGCGTCCTGAAGATCAATCATTGCCAAATCAAGAGTCGAAAATATTTCATCGGTAGTGCGTAGAGATAAAACGGAGTTTACGGATTTAATGGCTATTTTTTCTTCTATTCCCGATTGTAAAAATTTTTGAAGCAGCTTCAATGTCTCTGTACTTTCAAAATGGGCCCTTTCCCCATTTCCCATTCCATCACTAATGGCTATTGCGAACTTGCCGCAGCCAATTTCCATGGTTGTATAACTATCTCCTGATACAAGCCCTCCCCCCTTGGCAGCATGAGCCACACCCGTTTCGACCGTGAATTTTTTTGCTGACCTAAATATCACCTCACATTGCCCGTTTGGATACGTTGCACACTCTTCTGAATGAACAACTATCGTTTCCCCTAAAATGTCAGAAAGCATAGGTGCAATCAACTTTTCACATTCCCCTCTGCCCTGACAGTATGGGACACTCATCTCTATATCAACATTCCCTTGTTCTAGACTGTATATTTCAACATGACCTATGTGCAGTCCAAAATCCTGGATGGCTTCCAAAATGGATTCTTCATGTACATGATGATTCTTCCTTTCCCTTTGAATTTCTTTCGCAAAATCATCCATTACTGCCGAAACGCCCCGCAGTTGATCCGCCACTAGTTTCCGACTTTCCTTCACCTGCCTTTTTAATTTTTGGTTAGCTTCAAAATAAGTAAGCTCCTGTGATATCGCCCCAATGACCTGAGGTCCGCGGCTACAATATTTCGCCCATTCTTTCGAAGTTTTTTGGGGGAGCTGACCATTATTTTCACTTAGTTGAAGCATAATTTCCTGCATGCCGTCATAGGTTGTATTAAAGTTCTTGGACCAGCATTGTTCTTTTTTAAAACATAGCTGGCACGTTTTTTCCGTTACATTACTTAAGAAGTAGTCGAATTCTTTCTCATCTTCCTCCATTCTCCCCCTTTCATCCACTTGGGAAAAGCTATTAGAGAGCGCCTCAAATACATGTGAGAATTGCTCCACCCTTTGAGCGGTGACATCCCTCACTTTTCGGGCATACTGCTGCTGTTCATCAGAATTCTCGACTGTTCCCGGTATATGTTTCGCTATTTTGTTGATTATGGATGACGGTGTCAATATAAATAAAACCACAGCTATAAGTGATTCATAAAGGGTCACCATAATATTATTGGTGCCCTCACCATATAAACCTATCAGTAACGTAGCAATCAAGAGGCCTGCGGCAACCCCTATCTTCCTTCCCTCCTTCAACAAACCGCCCAGAAGCCCTGAAAATGCGAGAAGGCTCATTTGATAAAGACTTGCAATACTTGCCAAGGAGAATATCAATCCAGTAACTACACCTACAGTGGAGCCTATGGCGGCCCCTCCCGCCAGCCCGAAGAGGAGGACCAGGTATCGCGAGAATATATGATCGAGTGATAAATCATATATCATCCAGCCGATGGTTCCGGTCATCACCGAAGCCAGCAAGATGATGATGCTGACGATTTCCTCCGTCTTTAATGATTGGGACTTAGTCCGAATGGTCAGCATTGGGATGGACTGTATGAAGATTAAGGTTAAAATCATTGCGAGTCCCGCCTCTACTCCTATCATCATCAAGTCGTACAGCTGAATCGTTCGAAATACCAGATATTGCTCGGCCAGGTTGACCAGGAATAGTGAAGCAAAGACGTACATCGACATCGTCTTGAATTGTCCTTCCACGGCGGGCCTCTTAATCTTATGAAATAACAGAAGCAGGAACGCCGATGCAAAGATGACTAAACTGTTCGAATAGTGAACGGTCAGCCCACCTGCAATCAATCCGAATAAAGCCAGTGGCGCCCTGTCACGTCTCATGAGAAAAACGGCTGCGAAAAACGGAAGTCCAAATGGTGCCAGCTGCGAAAGAATTAATGCCCGTCCTAATAAAAAACCGATAATTGCTAAAGAGATGCCTTTTTTTATGAATATATCTTCCGACTTCATTTGCAGTTGTTGGATCCAATTGATGGCCCCTGCCTTCGCTTCTTTTAACTGAACATCTCCAAGAGGTTCCATCATAGGTCTTTCTACTTTTTCCATTTCAACACCCCATTCGTATTAGTGATTTTTATTATATAGAGGGCTTGTCTATTTTTTTGTCAGAATTTTATAAGCGGATAAGAAAAACGTTCGACGAAATTCTTCTTGAATAATCATTTGTATACAGGTTTTTGTGCCTTATTTTCTAATACAGAAACGGGTGTTCTTTTTTTTTTGAAGAAAAGCGAAGTTTTTAGGTTATTTTTGCGGAAAATAACACGAATAAATAATCAGGAAATGGAAACCGACAAACTTTATTTTTTTTGTTGACATTTTTTCTTCACGAATGTAAGATATATCTTGTGCTTCAGTAGCACTTATCATTATGGCGGCGTAGCTCAGCTGGCTAGAGCGTACGGTTCATACCCGTGAGGTCGGGGGTTCGATCCCCTCTGCCGCTATCTTTTATCATGAAAATCACGGCCCGTTGGTCAAGCGGTTAAGACACCGCCCTTTCACGGCGGTAACACGGGTTCGAATCCCGTACGGGTCATCAAATACCAAAAGCGCCTCTGAACACTTATCTTAGTAAGTGTTCAGAGGCGCTTTTTTTATGTCGTTGATAATTAAAAGAAGACAAGCCGGCAAGCTTGCCTTTATCTACACTATGAATAATTTCACAGGAAAAGTTGCTAAACTATTATTTTCAGCAGCAATTTTATCCGCGTCTTCCTCCTCGACCTCCCCGTTTCGTTTCGGTGCTACGTTTAAGGGTCGTTAAGCGGTCTTCGCTATCTTTTAAGAATTTAGCCATTTTTTGCTCAAAGTTTTCCTTTGGTTGGAAACTATTACCTTTAGAGCGGAAGTCTTTGGAACGGCTGTCATTCCCTCTTACTTGGCGCGGACGTGGTGTGTATGCAGGTTTTTGCTCACCTTCAGGACGGTCTATCGCTTTTTTTATGGACAAGCCAATCTTGCCATCTTTAACATTGATGACTTTCACCTCAACTGTATCGCCCACTTTTAAATGATCATTGATATCCTTGACATAGTTATCAGCCACTTCACTGATATGGACAAGACCGGTTGAACCTTGAGGTAGCTCTACAAATGCACCAAAATTAGTTATGCCTGTTACTTTACCTTGTAACTTGCTGCCTACTTCGATTGACATAAAAAAAATGTTCCTCCTTAGAAATGTTAAAAAAATCTCTTCACACTATATTATAACGAAAGTAAAAAAACAGTGTCAATATTAGTCACTATCTTCCTTCCCTTTTGGAAGGGTAAAAATGATTTCTCCTTTTTCAGATAAGAAGTAATCCCGTCTGGCTATTTTCGCTATATAATCGTCGTCATTAAGCTTTACGATTTCTTCTTTAAGAAGGGTCTCGTCTTTTTTCAATTCAGCTAACTTTCCCTTCAATTCTTCCTTCTGTTTAACTTTCTCATCCAGTGCAACATTTTGCGTTATGAGGGTGGAAACGGCAAAAATCAAAAAGACAGCGGCGAAAACTGAGTAAAGAGTTAATCTACGCATAAGACCACGCTTCTTTTTTTCTACGGTTTGTACTTTTTTCTCTTGTTGAGCGACGTAGGGATTTTCTATTTTTGCCACTTTCCTTTTACGCAGGCTACTCATTTTTTATCGCTCCTCATTTCTTTTTATTTCTCCATCCATTTAGCGTTCTAAATATAGAATTCTTTATTTTCAATAAAATTCCTTTTCCTTTATTATAAAACTTCCCGACGTTTTTCGTAACAAAAACCGGCAATAAATTCCATATATAAGTCAGAATCCATTTTAATGGCCTCCAGAATATATTCAAAATAAAGAGAAGTAGTTTCCCCGCCCATTTTAATAATGTTAAAACGAACTTACCTATCCCAATGATGATGGCTATTACAGATACTATTACCCATTTTATCGGTAGAAATATCAGCATGTAAACCGAATGCGTTATAAATCTCGCCAACTTTATCACAAGTATTATCAAAATCTCTAAAAAACGTTGATAGAAACCTTTGAAAAGTGCTTGATAAGCTGAAAAACCGCATAATAAGGCCAAAAATAAATAGAGGCGAAACTCTCCCTCATTCACTAAAAACAAAACATAAAAAATAAGGAGACCCTGAATGATCCAGAAAAGGAAGTCATGGATGAATACTATCCACCTTTTCCTTTCTGAACGATTCAGGAACCGGCTATACGTATCCAGGGCAGCTCCAAAGCCACTGCCCATGCCTATCATCGCAAGCAACGTATAAAATTGGATCGTTAAGGTCATTTGAACAATTTGCCAAAGAAGCCTTTAGCTTTCTCCCCAGATTGCTCATCTAAATAAACAAGGTCGAAAATCTTTCCCTTAATGGAAACGATGCCTTTATCAACGTCTAAATTCTTCATTTGCAAGTTTTGGCCCCGGATAGATAAGAATCCCATTGACGTTTCGAGCAGAAACTCTTCATTATCAAAACTTTCAACTTGTTTGACACCGGTAATATCAAGTAAACGGCGGCCTTTCATCGTTACATCATGCTCTTGGATCGTTCCTTTTGTGTAACCAGCATTCGGATCATTATATTGGCTCATTTTTCATCCCTCACAGTACCACTGATTTTGTACAAGTGTATGTCCGTAAGAGTGGAATTAGAACCAAGCCTGTCCTTACTCCTCCGCTAGCTTTTCTTCTTTTACGATGGTATACATATCTGCAGCCGCTTCTTTTTTCGTCGTTTCTTGAATTTTATCGACACGTACCGTAACCAGTTTTTGACCGAATCTTACAGTCAACTCATCGCCATCTTTCACATTCGAACTTGCTTTGGCCTGTTGTCCGTTAATCGTGATTCTCCCTTTATCCGCAACCTCCTTCGCAAGTGTGCGGCGCTTGATCAACCTTGAAACTTTTAGGAATTTATCCAATCTCATCGACATTCAAATCTCTCCCTTAATTAAAGTCCTTTAGCTTTTGCTTCATCCCAATATGAATCCAGTTCTTCCAATGTATAATCCTCAAACTTTTTGTCTGCCCTTTGAATGCACTCTTCTATATATGTAAAACGCTGGTGGAATTTCTGGTTTGCCTTGTAGACGGCTTCTTCCGCTTGTATGTCATAATAACGTGAAATGTTGACAAGCGCAAAAAAGAGGTCGCCCAGCTCTGATTTTATTCTTTCGACATCCCTGTTCGGGCTTAATATTTCCTCTTCCAATTCCTGCACTTCTTCCCTGACCTTTTTCCAGGCTTCAGAAACCTCATCCCAATCAAATCCGACCTTCGCAGCCCTTTTTTGATACTCTTCGGCTCGAAGTAAGTTTGGCAGCGATTTCTCAATACCATCCAGTATGGATTTCAGAGCTTTTGTTTCGCTCCCTTTTTCATCTTCTTTAATTTTCTGCCAGTTAACTAATACATCTTCTTCACCTTCCACTTCAACATTTCCGAATACATGAGGGTGGCGTCGAATCATTTTCGCCGTAATGCCTTCAATCACATCATCGATCGTGAACATGCCCTCATCTTCACCGATTTGCGAATGAAGCATCACCTGAAGCAGGACATCCCCAAGTTCACCAACCATGCCCTCATCGTCCTCTTCATCGATGGAATCAATCAGCTCGTACGCTTCTTCTATTAGATATTTCTTCAAGCTTTCATGAGTTTGTTTCTTATCCCAAGGACATCCGTCAGGACCTCTAAGTTCTGCGATGATCTGCCGTAGCTTAGAAAACTCCCGATACTGTAACGCTTCTTCTTTAACTGGCGGGACATAAACACTCGTCAAGTTACTTAACTCCATCTGGCGGTCGAGCTCGAACAGAGCACATTTTGTCACTTTTTCCTGACTGCTGCCTGCTGCTGTAACGATATATATCTCGTAGTCATCCGGAAGTTTTTCCATTAAAGTCAACTTCACATTGGATGCACTGAATGCGTCATACACCTGTCCGATTATCATATGCTGGGTAATGTGCAAATCATCCGGGGAAAGATCTGTTCCATCCAAAAGCTGGAACCCTTCAATCGGATCGATTTTAACAGCCTGAAACAATGGATCAAGGAAACTTTGCCCGCCTTCCAGCTTAATGGCTATTCCAAGAGCCGGACTCTTTTCGAGCAAAAGCTGAACCGTTTTTTCCGCAACCATAGGATGCCCCGGTACCGCGTATAGAACGGAACGGTTTGAAGCCTCTTGTAATAATGTTCCGGCAATTTCTTCATATACCGCTTCAAATTGGTCGTGCTTTTCATATATCCCGTCAAACGCCGTGAAATTGATTCCTTCCCTTTTCAAATCTCCGATTACCGGATGATCGATCGTTCTGACGAAGCATTGTTCTGTTTGTATCAATTTTTTATAAATCCCTAGTGGAAGCTGATCTAAATCCCCTGCACCAAGTCCTATTATCGTAATCTCATTCATGATTTCGTATACTCCTATTCATTATTATAAATCGTTTAAGCTTTGAACCTGCGGGTATAAGTGAAAGTTCTTCTTCACCAAATAAGCCTGCACGAAGGGCGGTCATCACAAAAACGGCTGCACCGATCCCTACACCGACCAAAGCTTGGATCGTAGCTAACAACCGGCTCTCGCCAGCAAACATCCATTCGAATAAGCTATTGAATAAAACAACCGCCGTACCCATGTAAACCGCACTCTTCAAGATTATTAACACGTGCTTCTTATCAATTAATGTCTTTTTAATATGTACTCTCAAAACAACATAAAATAATACAGTCATGATCATAAATGCAAGAACTGTTGCCGAGGCTGCACCCGCGATTTTGTAATGGGGCACTAGAACAAGGTTTAAAGCCCACTTGCTGCCCACCCCTACAATCGTAATGATCACCGGTACGAATGAATAGCCTAAACTTTGAATCACTGCCGCCTCTGCCATTATGAGGGATGTGAATAAAATCGATAAAGAGAAAATTGCTAAAGTAATTGTCCCTTTGGCATCCATGAACAGCATATGATTGACAGGCTTCATCGTCACCACCAGCCCGATCGCGGCTGCGAGTCCTATCGTCGCACTTACACGAAGCGCCAATTTAATCTTATTCAATAATTCATGTTCACTGTTCCTCTGAACGAATCCGGATATTACAGGTACAAGCGCCAATGCAAAAGAATTGGCCACGACTGTACCTAGCTGAAGCAAGGGCTGTCCACGGTCATAAACCCCTTTCCATTCCTTAGCTTCCCTTTCCCCCATACCCGTTTCCCTTAGTAGGGAATACAGGTGCAGTGAATCGACGAACTGAAACAGGATGAGGATCAAGCCAGTTATGCAAAAGGCCAAACCTTGGAAAATCAGGACCTTGGAAATTTTGATGAAATTTACCGGTTTAATTCTCACTCGTAAAAAAAGCTTCCATTCTACTCTTAAAATAACGAAAGCAATAAGCAGGACCAGGCCAGTTATGCCGCCGGTAATCGAACCGAAGACTGCCCCCTTGCCGACCATATAAGGAGAGTAGCCAAGATACACGAATATTGTGGAAAGAACCAGTATCGTCAATACACGGATGCATTGTTCAGCGACCTGCGAGCCTGCCGTCGGTAACATGTCGTTTATTCCTTGAAAATATCCTCTTAAAACAGAGGAAATCGGCATTAATAAATAAGAATAGGCAACGATTCTCAGCAGACCGGCTAATTGCGGATCCTTCATCCATCCTGCAATCCAATCAGCGCCAAGGAATAGTGCAGCAAACATCATGACTCCTATCGAACTTAAGACGACGAATGATGTCACTAAAATGTCCTTGACTGCAAAGTTATTTTTGGAAGACTCCCGTTCTGCAATAAGTTTGGATATGACTACCGGAAAGCCAATTGTTGATAATGTAAAAGCAACACCGTAGAAGGGATAAACCTGTTGATAGATATAAAACCCGATGTCACCCGCAATATTCTGATAAGGTATGCGATAGGCCGCACTCAATACTTTTACGATAATCGCTGCTACGCTCAAAATCAGCGCGCCTCGTAAAAGTTCATTTGATGTTTTATAAGGCTTTTCAGCCATTCTTTTTCCCCTTTTCACTCATATGTGGTAGTTATTATAGCATAAATCTAATGGTTATTTTTCAATCCCAGCCATACTGTTAATTATTTTCCATATTCACCTTGAAGAATATTCTCTCCCACTTTATGTCTGCCCCCATCCAGTTAACCTTTTAGAAAGAGCAAAAAGGACAGCGCGATTGCTGCCCTTTCCATCTTTAAAAATATAATGGCATGTCCAAGGTTACTGTTCCATTTGTCTAGCTAGGAAACTCGCTGCTGTTTCAACCGATTTCTGTTCCACTTCACCAATGGTACTATCTTTAGAGAAAATCAAGACGGCACCAATCGGGTCGCCACTCGCAATGATCGGAGCTGCAGTATAAGATTGAACCTCTTCATCATTGGAATCAACGAATGAAATTTGTCCGTTCGGAGACTCCAGGACAGGATTTCTTTCTTCCATGATTTTCTCCACTAGTTCACTAACGCTTTTATTTAAGTATTCTTTTTTGGAGCCGCCTGCCACTGCAATGTAAGTATCCCTGTCACAAATCATAACTGGATTTCCAAGGCTATCATAAAGTGCTTCTGCATATTCCCTTGCAAAATCGCCTAATTCACTAATAGGAGAGTATTTCTTTAGAATGACTTCTCCGTCTCTATCCACAAATATTTCCAGTGGATCTCCTTCACGAATACGGAGGGTCCTGCGAATTTCTTTCGGGATGACGACTCTTCCTAAATCATCAATTCGGCGAACGATACCAGTTGCTTTCATCTAATGTTGCCTCACTTTCATCTAATTGATTTGATAAATCCTCATTTTGCAGCAAAATCATCACCAGCTATTGTACTTAGTATTTTTCTAATGGTAAGTTCTATGCACTTTGAAAAAATTTTTCTTTTTGTTGCATTTTTTTACCATGGTACCTAAAAAAATTTCTTCAAGAGGACAATCATTCAATTCAGTTTTTTGTGGCTTGCGTCTCTTTTTTTACATACTGTAAACCCTTGGCCATCTCAAATAAGATATTAAGCCACTTGCTTTGTTCTACGCCTTTTATGTGCAGGACCAGCTTCATTCGATTGCCGTCCATGCCGAAGCCCACCATACGTCCATACTTCGATCCCAGCTCGAACACCTTTTGTCCATCCACATCGCTGCTGACCTTTTCCCTAAGGAGAATGCTGATTTCCTGCTTCAATTGTTTAATGCTTTCAATTCCGGCCATTTCAGCATGTACCTTCATTTCGGCAATCATGAATAAATAGGAAACTTCTTCTGGATATTCACCAAAACGATCGATCATTTCATCTTGTAATTCTTCCACTTCTTCAAGCGAAGCAATCCCTCTGAACCTTTTATACATTTCTATTTTCTGATGTCCATCCATTATGTAGGCATCAGGGATATAAGCATCCACTTCAACGTCAATTTCCAGGTTGTTCTTTTCTTCGGCTGGTTGGTCATTACGTTTCGCATCTACAGCTTCTTTCAACATTTGTGAATACAGATCAAAACCAACTGAATCGATAAAGCCATGTTGTTGAGCCCCTAGAATGTTTCCAGCTCCCCTGATGGATAAATCACGCATCGCAATTTTGAACCCTGAACCCAATTCTGTAAATTCCTTAATGGATTGAAGACGTTTTTCTGCCACTTCCGTCAGCACTTTATCTTTCCTATAAGTGAAGAATGCATATGCCACCCGATTCGATCGCCCTACACGGCCACGCAGCTGATAAAGCTGTGAAAGTCCCATTCTATCAGCTTCATTCACTATAAGCGTATTGACATTCGGGATATCAACACCCGTCTCTATAATGGTTGTACTTACCAAAACATCATATTCGCCTTCTAAAAAGCCGAACATGACGGCTTCCAGTTCCTGCTCTGACATTTGCCCATGAGCATAGGTGACACGGGCATCGGGAACCAGCATGGAAATTTCTTCTGCTTTTCTTGCTATATCCTCTACCCGATTGTAAAGGAAATAAACCTGACCACCCCTGGCCAATTCCCGTTCTATCGCTTCCGTTACCAACGAGCCATTATACTCCATAACATAAGTTTGGATCGGGAATCGGTTCTCAGGCGGTGTTTCGATGACGGACAGATCCCTCACCCCCAACATGGACATATGAAGAGTCCTCGGAATCGGTGTCGCAGTCAAAGTCAGTACATCCACATTAGTTTTTAACCGTTTGATCTTTTCCTTATGTGTAACGCCAAAGCGCTGTTCTTCATCAATGATAAGCAACCCCAAATCGCGGTACACGATATCTTTGGATAAAATCCTATGCGTGCCAACCACTATATCCACCGTGCCGGCCTTCAATCCTTTAATCGTCTCCGTTTGCTGTTTTTTAGTCCGGAAACGGCTCATAAGACCAATCGATATGGGATAATCCTGAAAACGCTCCCTTAATGTTTCATAATGCTGCTGGGCGAGGATTGTGGTCGGAACAAGAAATGCAACTTGCTTGCCATCCATTATGGCTTTAAAAGCGGCCCTGATGGCCACCTCTGTCTTCCCATATCCAACATCGCCACATAATAAACGATCCATCGGCCGTTCCCGTTCCATATCCTTTTTGATTTCGACGATGGAACGTAATTGATCTTCCGTTTCGTTATAAGCAAATGAGGTTTCGAATTCTCTCTGCATATCACCATCAGGAGAAAAGGCATAACCCTTAGCCGCTTCCCTTTCTGCATATAACTTGATTAAATCATCGGCAATGTTCTCAACGGATGATTGAACCTTGCTTTTGACACGTTTCCATTCCGTTCCGCCTAACTTATAAAGCTTCGGTTCTTTCCCTTCAGAACCGACATATTTTTGGACAAGATCAATTTGGTCGACAGGAACATACAATTTGTCATCCGCTTGATAACGAATATTCAGGTAATCTTTATGGACCCCATTTATCGTAAGGGTTTCAATACCTAAGTATTTACCAATACCGTGATTAACATGAACGACATAGTCACCGATCTTCAGCTCGGAATAACTCTTGATTCGCTCCGCATTCGATAGCTTCTGTCTCCGTACTGATTTCTTTGACTTCTTATTAAACAATTCCGTTTCCGTAATGATACTGAACTTTTGCATAGGTAATTCAAAGCCGCTATTCAGACTGCCGCGTAAAATCTGTACTTTACCTGGAAGAATGCTGTTCGCATTAAATAGTTCTGCTGCCTCTATATCATAATCGGCTAAAACTGAATGCAGCTTTTTTACCCGTTCCTCATCTTGCCCAAGTATGACGACTGTATATTTCCCTTTTTTCCAACGTTCCAGTTCAGCTTTGAACACATTCATCTGTCCGTGGAAATTTTGCATTTGTTTACTGGCAAAATTCAGGATATTCTGAGGATTCGTATGCGGTACATGCCGTAAAAACAATGAAAGGTATACAAACGGCCTGCTGGATTTCATTATTAATTCCTGCATGGGGTGAGCCAATTTTATGTCATGGATAATTTGTCCCTGACTTAAAAGGTCCGTGTACCAACCAGCCTCTTCCTTTTCCAAAGAATCATTGATTTCCTGGATTCTACTGATTTCATCTAAGAAAACCAAACCATTTACCGGTAAATAATCTATTAAACTAGCTGGATCTTCATACGCTAAACTTAAGTATTTAAAGATTTTGTCGGGTTTATTCCCCATTTTCAGCTGTTCAAGTTCATAACTGACCGTTTGAACCAGCTGTTCCTTCGTTTTTTCATCTTTAAGTTTCTTCAAGCTTTTACTTAATCCGCTCTCGAGCCTTGTTATGATTCTTTCGATATGCTCCGTCTCTAGCAAAGCCTCACTGACGGGACCAATCGTCACTTTCTTGAGTTTCTCGATGGACCGTTGATCTTCGCTTGAAAAAGTCCTTATTGAATCTATTTCGGTATCGAATAATTCAATTCGTATTGGATTAGGTTCGGTGATCGGATAAATATCGATTATACCGCCCCTGATACTGAATTCACCTGGAGAAGCAACCATTTCAGACCGGTTATAACCCATGGCAATGAATTTATTAAGTGTTGCTTCAAGTTCGATGTCTTCCCCTAAATTAAACGCGAGCTGATGCCTCTTCCAAATATCCTTTGGAGGAAGCACACGACGCACCCCCGGAATTGGCGCAATGACAATCCCTTTCTTTCCCTCCGCCCAAAAGTTCAATGCCTCTACACGTTGGGCCCTTAATTCCGGGCTGGCTACACTCAAATCAGCCGCAATCAATTCATTGGCTGGATATATATATAATTCTTCCTCGGGTATGAAACTGGATAAGTCCTCATGGAACTTTTGTGCTTGCAATAAATTATGGGTAACTAATAAAATGGGCCTATTCGTCTTTTCATATACGGAAGCCAGCAATAGTGATCTCGAGGAACCCGTCAGACCAGAGACGATTTGCTCCTTAAGTCCTTCATCGATGCCGGCTATTAACGAATGAACATCATCTTGTTTGGAGAACAAGTTCTGCAATCCATTCATTTTCTTTCCCCCCTCTCTTTAACGTGCGAAAAACATTTGAAATCCTTGTATTTGAACTTGGCCATTTAACCAAGCGTCTCTTTATTAACTAACGGCAATGTGCCCTGGTATTCCAGACAAACGGAAAAATGCTTTGGATTTTGTCCAAAGCCCTCTCCCGCTAATGAATAATATAATCGTTTTCATATAAATCAGGGTTTCTTTGCAGCGATTCATGGCAATCTTCACATATCGCCCTTACATGCATATCCCCTTCAGAATCATAAACGATCATCTCTTGTCGCTCTTCATCGGTAAGTTGATTAAAACCTAACTGCTCCGTACTCAGTGAGTGTGCCTCGATTGAGCCCAGCTTAGTTCCGCAATGTCGGCATCGATAATGGAGAGCCATTTGGTAACCCCCTATTTTAGTAATAGTGTTAGTATGTACAAAAGTAGAGGGTTTTTATTCAGCGAAACAGGAAGATATTATTCTTTACTTATATCTACTCTCTGCTTATTGGTTATATTCGTTCATGACCTGTATAAATGGTTTTTCAATCCAGGCTTCACAAGAAGCTGCGCTTTTTTCGATCGTTGCCCCGACATGATCCCACTCTTCAGGCGAAAAACGCCCTAATACATAATCAGATACCGGAATACGGCCAATCGGGCGGCCAATGCCTATTCTGATTCGATTGAATTCTTGCGTACCCAAATGGGCAATTGAAGATTTTATCCCATTATGACCGCCTGCACTTCCTTTTTGACGAAGGCGAAGCTTCCCTGGAGGCAAATCAAGGTCATCATATATAATGACTACATCCGCAATATCCACCTTAAAGAAATGCATGACAGCCGAAATGGATTCTCCTGACAAATTCATGTAGGTTAAGGGTTTAAGCAATAAAACCTTTTCTCCCTTTACCATTCCTGCTCCATATATTCCCTTATGTTTTGCTTGATCAAGTGGAATTGACCATCTTTTCGATAACTCATCTATTACTTCAAATCCGACGTTATGCCGAGTTTTTTCATATTGTTTACCTGGGTTCCCTAACCCTACAATAATTTTCATGATTCACACTCCGTCATTACGGTTATTTAGGGAGTTACGCTGGGACGAAGTTTTCCCAAGATCTGACCTTAGAAAAATAGTACCCTAATTTCCAGCTGGCCTGCAAGCGACCGGAGAACTAATTAGGAAAAAACCTAATTAAAGGAACCATTTCCGAAAAATGGTCCGGTTTAAATTGATGCATCCAGAGATTGAAAAGACGTAACTCATTAAGAGCTACGCCTATTATATCACGATTCACTTGTTTAATCCCGACATCATGACTCTGGTGATGCCTTGGTTTCCCTGCCTTCTTCATTTTCAGGGATACCGCCATCTTGCTGTTCACCTGTACTTATTTCCTCTTCCTGACGAGGGGCCAAAACAGATGCAACGACTTCTTCACCAGCGTTTTCGATTGTAACTTGCTTATTCGTTTGGATATCGGATATATAGATTGTATCCCCTACCTGAAGTTCGGTAACGTCAACATCGATGGAGTCGGGAATGTCATTAGGTTTAGCCGTAACCGTCACTTCATGAAGGGACTGCTGAAGGACCCCACCGTCTTTCACGCCTTTAGAAACACCGACAAGGTTAACGCGAACTTGTGCCTGTAATTGAGCGGACATATTTACAATTAAAAAGTCTGCATGATAAATGGAGTTCTTAATTGGATCCTTTTGATAGTCAGAGAGCATGACTTTATAACTCGTACCTTCCAAGTCCAAAGAAATGATTCCATTACGGCCTATTTCCTTGATTGTCTTTTGCAGCTCAATATTATTGACTGAAATGGCCGTACTGTCATTTTTATTGCCATATACTATCGCAGGGATTTCGCCATTTTCTCTCAAATTCCTTAAATTAGAGTGTTTTGAATCCGTACGTTCTTTTGCAGCTAATATATTACTCATACATCCTCCGCCTTCCTAAATATTAATTACAAGTTTCTCTATATTTAACATTTCCCTAAATGGCGAATCATTAAACATGGAAGGTAAAACCCAAAGGGAGCAAAAAGAGGATAAACATATGGTAAACATAGGAATTCTCTGCAAAATCTTTTTTCATTCTTTTTTCTCTAATTCAAGCGTGAATCGCTTTGTTTTCCATTTCCCCCTCAACTTGCATCACTCGGTTAAGGATTTGAGCTGCTAGTGATGAATATTGAATACTATCCTTTTTCCGCGGTCTCGGCAGATTGATTTCCTTATTCATGACGACTTTGCCTTCTTCGATTAATATGACACGGTCGGCAAGCATTACGGCTTCTTCAACATCATGTGTAACAAGTAAGGCAGTAAAGTCCCTTTTCCTCCATAGTTCTTCAATCAGCCTTTGCATGCCAATTCTCGTCAAAGCATCCAATGCCCCTAACGGCTCATCCAAGAGGAGAATGTCAGGTTGGTTCACCAATGCCCTCGCTAATGCAACCCTTTGTTTTTGCCCGCCAGATAAAACGGACGGCCAATCATTTGCTCGATCTGCAAGGCCCACTTGCTCCAGTAATTCCATAGCATTTGGCTTCCAATCCCCTTTCAATCCTACACCAATATTTTCAAGGATTTTTTTCCAAGGAAAAAGCCTTCCATCCTGAAACATCGTACGTGACGATTTATTTAATCCATTCAATGGCTTTCCATTCACCAGTATCTGCCCGCCCGTCGGCTTTTCCAGTCCTGCCACAAGACGAAGCAAGGTGCTCTTTCCACATCCGCTCTTACCGACAATGGCTACAAATTCCCCTTTTTTAAATGTGAGGTCCATCCCCTTTAACACTTCAAACTCCCCAAAATCCTTTCTTACACCCTGCAACTCCAACGATTTTCCATTTATCATATTAATGACCTCCTCATTGGTATGATGGATGCCACTTTAAGCATCTTTTTTCAATTAATTTGGCCGCAACGTCCGATATTTTTCCCAATAAGGCATATAAGAGAATACTGAGAACAACAATATCCATCCTCATGAATTCCCGGGCATTCATAGCCATATATCCTATTCCGGAATTAGCGGATATTGTTTCCGCTACAATTAATGTGACCCACATGATTCCAAGGGAGAAGCGGATACCCACCAAAATGGATGGAAAGGCTGCAGGGAGGATAACATTCCAGAATAAAGAAAAACCACTTAACCCATAAACCCTTGCCGCTTCAATTAAATCCTTATCCACCGATTTCACTCCATGAAATGTGTTTAAATAGATAGGAAATAGAACCCCTAAAGCGACAAGGAAAATTTTCGCTTCTTCTTCTATACCAAACCATAGGATCACCAGTGGTATTAAAGCTAAATGCGGAATGTTACGCAACATCTGAAGCGATGTATCGAATAGGCTTTCAGCAATGGATGATAACCCATTTAACAACCCTAGTACAAAACCAATAATCCCGCCGATTAAAAAGCCGATGAAGGCCCGCTGAGCACTGATGCCGATATAATCTATAAGTTCCCCTGTTTTCAATAAAGTGACGCCAGCTTGAAAGACTTCAGTCGGTGCAGGCAATATCCGTTCCGACAGAATCCCCCACAAAGACAGCAGCTGCCAAGTTACCAAAAGGAGAATGGGCACAAGCCATGATATGAGGTGGAACCTATTAAACTTTTTGTTTAACTTCTGCATCTTCAATTTCACTTCCTTTTGTAGGGTAGTGGTCATTTGCCAGTATTTCCCCGAACGGACTCGTCGCTTTCGAAACCGGAACTTGCAGCTGTTCGACAGGGAGTAAAGGGAATAATAATTCCGCAACACGGTACGCTTCTTCCAGGTGAGGGTACCCAGATAAAACGAAGGATTCTATTCCGATTTCTTCATATTCCTTCATTCTGGCGGCAACATTTTCTGCACTTCCGACTAGTGCTGTACCGGCACCACCGCGCACAAGACCAACACCCGCCCATAAGTTTGGACTGATTTCGAGTGAATCCCTGTTTCCATTATGAAGTTGCGACATCCTCTTCTGTCCCACTGAATCAAATCGTTCAAAAATCTTTTGTGAATTTTCAATCATTTCATCATCTACATATTTAATGAGTTCCTCCGCTGCCTGCCAAGCTTCTTCTTCCGTTTCTCTTACAATGACATGCAAGCGAATACCAAATCTGACCTCACGTCCATACTCTGCTGCTTTTTTACGTACCTTTTCAATTTTTTCAGCCACTTGCACCGGCGGCTCACCCCAAGTCAAGTAGACATCAATATGCTTTCCCGATATATCGATGGCTGGATCGGATGAACCTCCGAAATAGAGCGGTGGGTACGGTTTTTGTACAGGTGACAACAGAATATTTCCACCTTCAACCTTTAGGTGCTCCCCTTCATAGTCCACACTCTCACCAGACATTTCCTTTCTCCAGATATCGAGAAATTCATTTGTTTGCTCATAGCGTTCCTTATGATTTAGAAACACGCCATCACCTGCCAATTCGACTGGGTCCCCCCCAGTTACAACATTGATCAAAAGACGGCCATTCGACAGCCGGTCGAAGCTTGAGGCCATACGCGCAGCTAAGGTTGGCGACATTAAACCTGGACGAATCGCAACTAAAAATTTCATTCTTTCCGTTGCGGAAATCAGTGAAGAGCCCACTACCCATGCATCCTCACAAGACCGTCCCGTCGGAAGCAACGCCCCTTCAAAACCCAAATGATCAACCGCCTGTGCTATTTGTTTTAAATAAGGAAGCGTGATTGCCCTCCCTCCCTTTGTCGATCCTAAATAGCGACTTTCCCCATGCGATGGTAAAAACCAAAATACTTTCATTTTCATTTCCCCCTTAATTTTTTTTAACATCTGCAGATGCATCCAGAACATTAATCTTGCTTGGGATTAATTTAAGATTGTAAAACGTATCGGCAATCTTTTGTTGATCATCCAAAACCCCATTGGAAATCTCCTCAAGTCCATATTCTTTTCTATTTAATGTTTTTTCCAATGCCTCCACACTCATTCCAATTTCCGGAGATAGAAACTCAGCGACGTCGCTTGGGTTTTCTTCAATCCATTTATCAACTTTTATCAGTTCTTCTTTGATAATCTTCAAAGCCTCTTCGTTCTCGGCAAATGAATCAGTTGCCAAAAAGAATTCCCGATTCGCCACCAGCCCTTCTCCATCCTGAATCGTTTTCGTTTCAAGTTCCAATTCCGCCGCTGATAAAAATGGATCCCATATTACCCAGGCATCGATTTGGTTTCCTTCAAAAGCAGCCCTCGCATCAGCCGGTGGCAAATAGACGGGCTGAATGTCATCAAGAGTAAGACCTGCTTCCTCTAACGCTTTGACCAATAGGTAATGAACATTTGAACCTTTATTCAAGCCAACCTTCTTACCCTTTAGATCTTTCACACTTTTAATGGGTGAATCCTTTTGTACGACTATGGCCTCTCCTGATGGGTTTGCCGGCTGATTGGCAATATAGACAAGCGGAGCATTGGCTGCTTGTGCAAATATCGGCGGTGCCTCCCCTGTGTGCCCAAAATCAATGCTGCCGACATTCAAGGCTTCAAGCAGCTGAGGTCCTGCAGGGAATTCAGTCCAATCGACTGTATATCCCACTTCCTTTAAATGTGTTTCCAGCTCCCCTTTTGATTTTAAAATATTTAATGTCCCGAATTTTTGATAACCGATTCGGATGGTCTTATCCGATTCTTTTGCATCAGCACTTGTGGAACTGTTCTTTTCCTGCCCGCATGCACTTACTATCAGCATGATGATGCTGAAGATGGACAGCAGCCATATCTTTCGTTTTTTCTTCATATTCTGCACACCCTTCTTAAACTATTTATATAAAAATAAAAGGCTCCTTTTCTTCCCAATAGAACAATAGGGCAAAAAGATGCCTAATGTTCAATGGTAAGTGAAAAGGAGCCTTCGGTAGTCCGATCGGCGTTAACCAATATGCACTTGCGTTAGTACAGGTTTTCATTCCATGAATATGAATTGAATTTGTATAGTCATTTTATTATTAGTATTCATACCTGTCAACTAAGAATTTAATATTTTTTGAAAATTTCAAACAAAAATACGGCGAGCCCGAAGGCCCGCCGTGTTTTGATTAATTTTGTTATCAATCGAATAATGTGCTGACTGATTGTTCCTCATGCACACGAATAATCGCCTCTGCAATCAAAGGTGCTACAGAAAGTCCAGTAATTTTATCGATTTTCTTATCTTCAGATAGGGCAATCGAGTTAGTCACGACCAATTCCTTGATCGTTGAATTTTGAATCCTTTCGATGGCAGGACCTGAAAGGACTGGGTGTGTACAACAAGCATACACTGCTTTAGCACCATTCTCCACAAGGGCATTGGCCGCTAGTGTAATAGTGCCTGCAGTATCGATGATGTCATCAATCAGTATTGCTGTCTTCCCTTCAATATTACCAATGATGTTCATGACTTCAGCCACGTTCGGTCTTGGACGGCGCTTATCGATAATGGCAATCGGTGCTTTTAGGCGATCGGCCATTTTACGAGCACGTGTTACACCACCATGATCTGGGGAAACGATGACGATATCACTTAAATCTTTTTCCTTGAAGAAATCAGCTAAAATCGGAACAGCAACAAGGTGATCGATCAGAATATCGAAGAAACCTTGAATTTGTGGTGCGTGAAGATCTAAAGTGATAACACGGTGGGCACCAGCCGTTTCTAAAAGATTTGCGACAAGTTTAGCTGTAATCGGTTCACGCGCACGCGCTTTACGATCTTGTCGGGCATAACCGTAATATGGCATTACAATATTGATCGTTTTAGCTGAAGCACGTTTAAGAGCATCGATCATAATTAAAAGTTCCATTAAATTTTCATTGACTGGTTGGCTTGTTGATTGGATTACGTAAACGTCACAGCCACGAATACTTTCTTCAATATTAATCTGAACTTCACCGTCACTGAAACTTGTTACGCTACATTTTCCAAGTTCAACACCGATTGCAGCAGCAATTTCCTGAGCTAAATCGAAGTTTGAATTTAAAGAGAATACTTTTAAATTAGGATCTAAATACTGATTTGACATGATGACCTCCGTCGGTTATTTATTAAATTTCAAATTCTTGACATAATCTTCTTTGTTAACTTGACGAGCCCGGGCAACAGATAGGGCTTCTTGCGGTACATCTTGCGTGATGGTTGACCCAGCAGCTACATATGCCCCTTCTCCTACCGTCACAGGTGCAACCAGATTAGAATTGCAGCCTATGAAGACATTGTCTTCAATCTTCGTCAAATGTTTATTTTTCCCGTCGTAATTCACGGTAATTGATCCGCAGCCTATATTAACATTCTCCCCAACCTCTGCATCACCAATATAACTCAAGTGAGAAGCCTTGCTTCCTTCGCCAAAAACGGTCTTTTTAATTTCGACAAAATTACCGATCTTAACGGAATCCTTAATATCTGATTGAGGTCTAACATGTGCGAATGGACCGATTTTAACAAAACTTCCAATACTGCTTTCGTGTACAACCGATTGGAGGACTTCCGTTCCATCACCAATTTCACAATTACTGATTTCCGTATTCGGGCCAATCAAGCAATTCTGCCCGATAATACTTTTTCCTTTAATGAATGACCCAGGGTTAATGACTGTATCCTGTCCGATTTGTACATCCGCTTCAATGAACGTAGTAAGCGGATCGATGATCGTTACACCATTCCTCATATGCGTTTCATTGATGCGTTTCCGCAAAATTTGCTCCGCCTGCGATAAAGCCACTCGGTCATTTACACCCAATGTCTCCTCGAAATCACTGGATTGAAAGGCCGTCACCACTTCGCCTTCCTCTTTTAAGATTTCAATAACATCCGGTAAGTAATATTCTCCCTGGACATTTTCATTTGAAACTTTTTTCAGCGCGCTAAATAATGCTTGGTTATCGAAGCAATATGTACCGGTATTTATTTCCTTAACATATCTTTCTTCATCAGAGGCATCCTTATGCTCGACGATTTTTTCTACAAGTCCGCCTTCACTGCGAAGGACCCTTCCATAGCCAGCAGGGTTATCTGCATATGCTGTTAAGATTGTTGCTTTCGCCTGACTTTGCTCATGCAATGCTATAAGCTCTTTCATCGTTTCCGCTTTAATCAGAGGCGTATCACCGCAAATAACAAGGGTCGTACCACTCTTTACGGATAAAACGCTTTCCGCTTGCATTACAGCATGTGCCGTACCTAATTGCTGTTCTTGTAAGGCATACTTGCATGAATCACCAAGTTGTTCTTGAACTTTTTCAGCACCATGGCCGATGACTGTTACAATATCTTCTATCTGAAGTTGATTGACTTGATCGATAACATGTTGTACCATTGGTTTCCCGCAAACAGGGTGCAAAACCTTATAAAGCTTAGATTTCATCCTAGTACCTTGCCCAGCGGCCAATATTATTGCATAGCGATTACTCATAACAGGCCTCCATTTTCACCTTTTTATCCACTAAAAATATTATCTCAAATAGTGATGCTTTTCAAGGTAACAATTAAAAGTACATATAATTGTCAACCAATCAGGTGAAAAAAGTTCGGTTTCCGACAGGCTTACAAATGTTATTATTGGACCTTTTAGCATTATTTTATATCATGGTCGATGTCATTTTCATGAACAGCATAATATAGAAACCATGTCTCCTCCCCTTTATAACACCAGCCACCCCCATTATCCCAAAACATCGCCATGATCGCGCCATGCCCTATGTACAAGCCATTTAGGAGCACTTCACCCTTTGTTAAATCCCATTCCGAAATCAGGTTACCGTTTCATTTCATCTTCAGCACATTAGATGAAATGGAGTAAGTGGTTCCCCCTAAATCCCATGGGAATTTCAATATCAGGATGAACAAAAAGGTTTAAAAAATAAAAAGGACGGGTACTTAAACTTTTGAAGATAACAACTTATGTTTACCAATTTATTAAGCAAATGTCGGTAGGATAAGCGGATAAGTTCTAAACTGATCTGTTTTTGAATAAATAAAAAAGAGCACTACTTATGAAGTAGGCTCTAGATGCACTAATTATAAATTTAAAGTTTAAAAGTAAGGTTATTTTAAGAAGCACCTGCTCCAGCTTCCTCTAATTCAGTTTCAAGTTCTCCCAATCGATGATATTCTGTCAAGACAGCTTCTTGAATTTTCCCGCGTGTCGAGGAATTGATTGGATGAGCGATATCCCGGAATTCTCCATCTGGAGTTCGTTTACTTGGCATTGCTACAAATAAACCATTGTTTCCGTCGATCACACGAATATCATGAACCACAAATTCATTATCCAGTGTAATTGATGCGATAGCTCTCATACGACCATCCGTATTCACACGGCGTAATCTTACGTCAGTTACTTCCATTTAAGCTCACCATCCCTTTTTGTTGTTGTTAAAACTTAAAGTACATATTCAACAAAAAAACGTGAACTCCTTCTATTATCTGTAATTTTTTTAGAAAATTCAGCCTAGTTTTCAAAAATACTAAAAATCACCCTTATATTACAGGAAAATTACCCATTACGAATTCCCTTTAAAAAAATAAAAAAACGCCCGTTTATTTAACGAGCGCTACCACTTCTATTTCCACTAGTGCATCTTTAGGAAGCCGAGCAACCTCTACACAAGAGCGAGCAGGTTTGTGACCAGAAAAATATTCTCCGTATATTTCATTAATCGAACCGAAATCGTCCATACTTTTAATGAATACTGTAGCCTTAATGACAGTTTCCAATGAAGCCCCAGCTTCTTTCAATACAGCTTGGAGATTCTTAAAGACCTGGTGTGTTTGTTCCTTGACATTCCCTGTTACCATCTCACCAGAAGCAGTAAGTGGGATCTGTCCTGAACTGAAAAATAACTTATCCACGATCACGCCTTGTGAATATGGTCCGATCGCTGCCGGTGCTTCATCCGTATGTATCGTTTTCATGAAATGATTCCCCCTATTCCTTTTTCGTAAAATAATTTCCACGGCTGACCTTGATTTTTTTGTCTCTTTCGACCACCTGTGTCAACTTGATTAAAGAAACATAGTCCTCGACAAGGCACTCCTCCGTATGTTCGGATTCGACCAGCACCGCAATTCCGGCAACTGTTGCCTTAAATTCATCCAATAGACTGACCATACCGTTAATGGTACCCCCAGCCTTCATGAAATCGTCTACAATCAATACATTCGAACCCTCAACCAAGCTTCTCTTAGAGAGTACCATAGTCTGAATCCTCTTTGAAGAGCCTGAAACATAATTGATGCTCACTGTAGAACCTTCCGTTACTTTATTATTCCTACTTACAATGACAACTGGAACATTCAAATAATTTGCCACGGCGTATGCTAATGATATCCCTTTGGTTGCCATTGTCATGATGACTGAGACATTTTTCTTGGCATACATTGAAGCGATTATCCTTCCAACCTTATTCACGGTTTGCGGATGTCCTAATATGTCTGTCATATATAGATAACCGCCAGGAAGTAGCCTTTCGGGACTAGCAATCGTATCGCATAATCCGTCAATGAAAGCATTGGTTTCTTCTTCCTTGATGGACACAATATATTTCACTCCACCAGCCGCACCTGGAACGGTTGTTAAAGATCCTATCCCGCGTTGTTCAAAGGTATCCTTGATGATTGTCAAATCTTCACTGATCGAGGACTTTGCCGAACTATATCTTTCAGCAAAATAAGTCAGCGAAACAAGCTCCCCTGGATGTTCTAATAAATAATTGGTCATATCGACTAGCCTCTCGCTGCGACGAAATTTCATTGAGACACCCCCTTTGTGAATTCCGAATATTATATAGCAACTATACCACTAATGTACGTTTCTATTCAAGATTGTTTCGATCACCCAGTAAACGGACCGCATAAACTTGATCACAAAATCCGCGAAGTCCATTATAAATTCTTTGCATGCGCGAATCATGTTCCACCAATCCAAAAACGGTAGGACCACTTCCGCTCATCAAGACCGAATCTGCACCAAATGTCTTCATTTGATCTTTAATGTTCGCAACCTCTGGGTATAACTGCAATGTCACTTGTTCCAGAACATTGCCTAACCCCTCACATACATCGTGATAATTGTTTTCCATAATAGCCGAAATCATTCCAGGTACATCCGGATGTTCCATTTTTGAAGTTTGGAGCCTTTTGTATATATCTGCTGTCGAAACGCCGATCGTCGGTTTGGCCAAGATTACCCAGCATTTTGGCGGTGCAGGAAGATGCGTGATTTTTTCCCCGCGCCCTCTGGCCAATGCCGTACCTCCATATACACAAAACGAAACATCAGAGCCAATTTCAGCTCCTATTTCCGCAAGTTCATCCATGGAAAGACCAAGCTTCCACAGTCTATTTAAGCCTCTCAGGGTAGCTGCGGCATCACTGCTTCCGCCAGCAAGACCTGCGGCTACGGGTATATTTTTCTCTATAGTTATAGAAACACCTTTATTGATCCCAAAACGTTCCTTTAGAATAAATGCGGCTTGATAAGCTAAATTCCGATGATCATCCGGAACAAATCGATTATGGGATAGAATTTGAATATGATTTCCCGTTATTTCCTTTAGTTCAATTCTATCAGCAAGGTCGACTGTCGTCATGATCATTTCCACCTCATGATACCCATCAGGCCGTTTGAAAAGCACATCCAAAGCCAAATTAATTTTAGCCGGGGCTTTTTCCATAAGCTTCAATATGTCCACCTACTTTAACGTTCTTAAAAGTTCTTGTCCTATTCTATCATATTTGTTTATATTCTAAAGGTTTTTTCATCGTAATTTCAATGTAATGAAGCTAACATTGGCCCTTAGAGGAGAATAGACACATGTAGGTACTTGGGAGAGCAGCCACTTCCTGCACCCCAAAAGACTTGCTACATATCCATATAGCATTCACCGATACATAAAAAAACCAGACTCCTTAACTACAATGTAAGCAAAAATGAATAGAGCTATACATTGTATAAAGAGTCCGGCATCTTTCGACATAACGGCATGATACAATTAAGTGTTTTATCTTACTCTTTGTTCACCAATTGACGTTGTGCTTTTTCGATAGCAAGTTTTACCATGTTCCCTGCGTCCCTGGCCCGGATTCCTCCCCAGCCTTCTTTCTGGACAACATCGTAAAATCCAAGTTCTTTAGCCAATTCCTCTTTAAGATCATTTGACATAATCCCTTTGTTCCTGCTCAAGCGAAGCAACCCCTTTCACATGCCGTCACATGCCTAGTGTTTGCATCATACGCTATTTCATTACATCCTTTTTAAGCCTTAATTGGAGCTCACAGGATATTCTATACAAAACAAAAAGCAGCAAACAAAGTTGTTCGCTGCCTCGTCTAAGTTAAATCTCTTGTTGTTTGTTTAAAAATGTTAGTTCTACGGTTTCCGTTAAAACATCCGCATAGCTGTAAGATACTCTTTCAAACGCATTTTCATCTTGGTCGAGCTCAATTACAAAAACAGCCGGATAAGTTTCCGCCAAAGTTCCAAATCGTTCTACAGTCTTTCTTCTTCCACCGTTTGCTTTTAAGAGCAATCTTTTACCTAGGTTTGAATCAAGTGCAGTTTTAATATCAGCTAGAGTTTTTGGCATTTTCGGTCCACCTCACTAAGTTAAGTATATCACAATTTACAAATATACGCAAACAAAATAATAAATTATATCAGCACTTAAAAATGTAGTCAATATATTTTTATCTGAAATTCGGCAAAATCGCGAACAATTTTATTATATCCTGGGAAATGAAAAATTATGTAAACGAACTATTTCATTATTTATTAAGCCGAATTTTCGTAATTAAATCATTACCTAGTGACATTACTCAACAAAAAACCAGTTTTTTTGTGAGGATATCCGAATTCTAACCCCACCAAAAGCAAGCTGCATTCTTTCAAAATGCAGCTCGTTCATTCTTCCTGAAATGGCTTGAAAGGCAGCCCGGTCCGTAACACCCCTTTTGTCTCAATTCCTCCCAACCCCTTTTCTCCCGTTAATGTATTCCGAAGGACATCCCAAACATGAATATGATCGGAAAAAGACGTAAAGCTTATCTTTCCGACGATATATACCGGATCAAGAGCATGTATATTAACACGGGAAGGAGAACTTGCAAAATTTGCCCCCGCTTGGATCAGCGATTCGAAATGCGATTGACAAGCCCCGGCAAATATAATCAGTTGGTCTAAATGAGAAACCCTCCTTCGCGCTTCTCTAACTGTCTGTACAAAATCCTTTGAGTGACGGTAGGCATTTATATCAGACATCGGTCCTTTTGATTTTGAATAGGCATCATGACCGGTGACAACAAGGATGTCCGGCCGATAATGTTCCAACAACCCCCCGATTCTTTGGGGCATTTCCTTTTCATTGCAATAGATGCCATTGACCGGAATGCTGAATTTCTGATATAGCTCCATGCATTTCCTTAAGTAAGATGCATCCCCATCAACATGGAGGACCCTCCCTGGTATCTGAAAATATTCACCGCTATAACGATAGCCATTACTGGATTGATAGCCATTTTTTTGTTGTTGCAGCTCTAGATCTTGTGTTAATAAACGGTAGGATTGTTCTTGAAGTACCTCATTCGACCTTTGTCGATCATTTCTTTCATTATCATTAATGATCATTAAATCTTGAAAAGGTGCATCTGCAATCAGTCGGATATCCTCTCCATAAAGTATAGCTTCACGTCTTCCGTCAATATCACGGATATCGATTACCCGGAACAACACGTCGCATTTATAAGAAACCCGACCAACAATATCGTTTATTTGAATATTCATGGCCCCACCCCATGAGAAGACTTATTTTCAGCCCGCCCTAGTTTATTTTCATTCTTAAGTTATGCGAACCATTCTCGAATGGTGAAAGGTGGGAATTGATTACATTTCCGGGTACGTTCCATCATGATGCGCCAATTTCAAAATAAAAAAAGCCGGATGCTGGGAGTTACCCCATTCCGACTTGAGTCTTCTTTATTTGAAATCCGGCAATAACGCATCACTTAGGCGGCCAAATTCTTTGATGCTCAGTGTTTCTCCTCGTCTGGAAGGATCCACTTCTGCGGATTCGAGAGCGGCAAGTATGAGTTTTTTTTTCGATTTACCATCTGGCAGCTGACTGGTTAAGTTATTTAAAATCGTTTTCCGACGCTGTGCAAAGCTCGCCCGGGTCACAATGAAGAGGAAATCCTCATCCAGGACCTCGACGATTGGCTTCACGCGCCTAGTAAGGCGGATTACAGCCGAATCAACATTAGGCTGAGGCATGAATACCGTTTTGGGTACTATCATCACCGTTTCGGCTTCGGTATAATATTGAATGGCAATGGATAAAGAACCGTATTCCTTAGTCCCAGGTTTTGCAGCAATTCGATCAGCCACTTCCTTTTGCAGCATGCATACGATGCCTCTAATGGGCAGATCCTCGGACAATAGCTTTAAAATGATGGGCGTCGTGACATAGTATGGCAGATTTGCAACAACCATCAAGTCCGAGAAGCCAGCAAATTCTTCCTCGATGACCTTCTTGACATCAGCCTTGAGAACATCCCCGTGAATGATGTTTACATTGTTATAGGGAGACAGTGTATCCGATAAGATTGGCAGTAGGCGCTGATCAATCTCAAAAGCCGCAACCTTTTTGCTGCTTTTCGCTAGTTGTTCCGTCAATGCCCCGATTCCCGGCCCAATTTCGATGGCGCCGCTTTCCTCTGTCAAATTGGCATGTTCGACAATACGTTTCAAGATATTCGTATCGATTAAAAAATTTTGGCCTAAGCTCTTTTTAAAGGAGAATCCGTATTTCTTTAATATTTCTTTCGTTCTGACAGGGGTTGCAATATCCTTATTCATTTTTTTCCTCCTGATTTATCTGTACAATTGCTTTCTCAAAAGCCTCAGTTGATATTTGGAACATTTTTAGTCTCTTATATAACTGTTTACCATTGGTAAACCCGATTTTTAAAATAGATCCAAGTTTTTCCCTTCGTTCCTTGGCACCGGATCCCCCGATTAAACCTGCATCTATTAAATCCTGCTGTGAAATCTCTTCTGAAGCCTCTTCATCCATTAATTGGGCATCCTTTAAAGCATTACGAATTGCCTCAGGAGAAGCATGTTCCACACCAATTCCTCTACCTGACTTAGGAAGGGCTTCCTTCTTCGTTAAAAAGGCGTGTTTACAGCCTTTTACTTGTTCTGAAATTATATTCCTGATTTTTTGACCTGGAAAATCAGGGTCTGTGAAAATGATGGCTCCACGTGTCTTTTGTGCAAGCCTCACCTGCTCAATACAGGACTCATTCACTGCTGAACCGTTGGTTTCTATTGTATCAGCATTAACAGCCCTTTTGATCGCTACCGTATCGTCTTTTCCTTCTACAACAATAATTTCTTTAATCTTTTTCATGGTTTCCTCCATACAGAAAAGCGCAAGCGCTTTGATTAGCTCTTGGATAAACGTAACCGGTCCCCCGTAAAATTTTCTGGATAGAGAATCCAGTCAGTATCATTTATGAAAGTTCACACGCATATATTGAAATCTTATGGAATAGTGAGACGTCTATCTTATTAAAACAGTTTTATATGGGGTTTTTCAACAAATGGAAAATAAAACGCAAAAAACAGGAGACGAATTCATCTCCTGCGAGAGAAACCTTATTAGTCCAATACACGAATCTTTACTCTCTTTACACCCCAGCGATAGGCATCATTTTTTGAGGAAAAGAAGACGTCAATCCTATTTCCCTTTATTGCTCCGCCTTTGTCAGCAGCTACTGCATAGCCATAGCCCTCTACATATACTTTCGACCCCATAGGAATTACATTTGGATCGACAGCAATGATTTTCGCACCCGGATTACTCTTTAGATCTACACCTGTGGACGTGACACCGGAGCAGCCCTTACAACTGGCAGTATAAGCCGTTGATGATACGTATATTTCTTTCCCACTCGAAGAACTAACGTTAGTTACTCCGCGTGATGCCTGGGCAACCGTCGTTCGAGTTCCGACCGTTACAACTTTATCTTGCTTTTTATTAACTACTTTTTCTGAAAGTAATTCTCTTTTGACCTCTTTGCCATTTTCTTTAATAACTTCATATTTCTTAGAAACGAGACCGTCTTTTCCTTCTTTGACAATTTTCTCTTTCCCTTTTGATAAAGAGTCATCTTTTTTTGTTATGACAGCAAAGTCAACTGGTTCTTCCACTACATCGGTGACTTTTTCAATTCGAACTACGTTTACCGTATTCTCAGCTTCAACTTTTTCGGTTAATTCTGGCTCAACTCGATCCAAATCATTGAGTTTTACTCCTTGTTGCTTTAAAAAGTCAGCGACAGTAGTCGAAGTTGACCATACCTGCTTTTCGTCTCCACCTACCACTAATTTCAGTGAAAAGGCTTTGTCTATGGCAACTTCCATATTCGCTTTCAGCTTCGTACTTTTTGAAGGGGTGATCTTATCCTGTTCCTTCAAACTAAGATCTTGGTCTTTTAAAAGTTCGTCTACCGTATCGGCAGTGGACCAAACTTCCTTCCTCTTACCATCCTGTACCATGACGATTTTTTGTGCAGGCTTCCAAACCACCTCTAAATCATCATCAACCTTTGTGGCTCTTGATGGGTGGACATAGTCTGCGGCTTGAACGGTAATCTCTAAATCTTCCAACATATCATTTACAGTAGCCGCGTGTGTACGCACTACCTCTTTTTTTCCGTCTAGCATGATTGTTACTGTATCCTTTGTTCCTTGATATATTAGTATTCCCAATGCTGTAGAAACAAGAATAGCACTGCAAATGGCCATTGCCATTCTCTTCTTCCCAAAAGGTTTGGGAATAAGGTTTTTCATAGTTTTTAATAGAATGAAAAACTCCTCCTTCCTCCCGGTGATTATATAGACTTAGTTATCAAGCTGTCAACCCATTCACTTCTCATTCAGGAAATTACTACCTATTATGCATATTTCATATTGAAAAGAAAAGGGCGACTTCTCGACATAATAAGCTTATAGTTGGAGTGAGATTTGTAGAAACCTTAAAAAATGCGATTTTAGCTAGCGAATCCCGGGAGATATTGTAAAAAAAAATGTCAGTTAATGCCGAATAATTTCTTGGCATTTTCCGTTGTTGCCTGGGAAACTTCCTCTATTGTGAGTTGTTTGATTTCTGCAATTTGTTCAGCAACAAGCTTCACATACGAAGGTTCATTACGCTTCCCTCTATAAGGATGGGGAGCCAAGTATGGACAATCGGTCTCTATCAGTAAACGGTCTAAAGGTACGGCTGCTGCCACTTCCTTTGGTTTTTTTGCATTCTTGAAGGTAACAGGGCCACCCAATGAAATATAAAAATTCATATTGATGCATTCCAATGCCGTTTCTGCACTTCCACTAAAGCAATGCATGATGCCTCCAACCCTTGATGCCTCTTCTTCCTTTAGTATGTGCACGATATCCGCGGTCGCTTCCCGATTATGGATGATAATGGGCAGCCCCACCTTTTTTGCCAATCGGATTTGCTTCCTGAACACCTCCATTTGAACTTCCTTCGGTGACTTATCCCAATGATAGTCCAGGCCCATCTCGCCAATGGCCACAACCTTTGGATGATTTGATAATTCCTCGATCCATTGTAAGTCCTCTTCTGTCATATCTATAGCATCCACAGGATGCCATCCGACTGCGGCATACATGAAATCATAAGCTTCTATTAATTCCATTGCCCTTATAATAGTAGGCCGGTCAAAACCAACGACCACCATATTATTGACTCCTGCTTCCTTGGCTCTTTCTATTACGTCTTCGAGATCCTCATTGAATTGTTCCGCATTAACATGTACGTGTGTGTCAAATAACATTATTTTTCTTCCTTTCTAGCACTATTTTATATAAAAATGAAAGTTTTATGTTTCACATTTAGGTAACAAACAGATTACAAAGGAGCCTATATGCCCAACAAATAAATATAGAACCAAAAACTGAACCTGTATGAAATTACTTTTTCCAAAAGGATAAAGAAAAAAACATAAAAATGTTTCATATGAAACACCTTTATGTTTTCATCGGTTTATTTTACCTTTGAACCATTTGGAATCGATGAATCTATTGTAGCGACTGAGAGCACACCATCCTGGCTTCCAGCCAAAATCATTCCTTGAGAGAGCTCGCCACGAAGTTTAACAGGTTTCAAATTCGTTACGCATATCACTTTTTTGCCTACTAAATCTTCGGGTTTATAGTGCTGTGCAATGCCTGATACGACCTGCCGTTTCTCATAGCCCAAATCTAGCTGAAGTTTAAGAAGCTTATCCGCCTTCTTTACAGGCTCAACTTGCATGACCTGAGCAACACGAAGTTCCACTTTTGTAAAGTCGTCAATAGTGATTTCATCAACCTCGGGAATCGTCTCTTCCACTTTTTCCTCGGCCTTAGGGGCACCGCCCTGCATTTGTTCTTTAATATATAAAACTTCCTCTTCCATATCCAAACGAGGGAAGATCGGGTCTCCCTTCAAGACTTTTGTTTCAGCAGGAATTTGACCAAACTCCGCTAAACTGTCCCAGGATTTTAACACATCATCTTTGATGTTAAGCTGAGCAAAGATTTTTTCCGGTGTTTGCGTCAAGAACGGTTTCAAAAGGATTGCCGTCCTGCGTAATGATTCCGCCAAATGAACCATGACACTGGCAAGGTCTTTTTTCCTTGATTCATCTTTAGCAAGAGTCCATGGCTGGGTCTCATCAATGAATTTGTTAGTTCTGCTCACGAGTTGCCAAATGGATGTTAGTGCAACTGAAAATTCCATGTTTTCCATTGCTTCCTCATATTTGCCTACCGTATCTTGGTTCATTTCAAGCAAAGCCTTTTCGAATTCGCCATTGGATCCTTCGTATTTTGGAATCACACCATCAAAATACTTATTGACCATTGCAACTGTTCGATTTAATAAATTCCCTAAATCATTTGCCAGGTCAAAATTGATCCGTTCCACAAACCCTTCCGGTGTAAATACTCCATCGGAACCAAATGGTACTTCACGCAATAAATAGTAGCGTAAAGAATCCAAACCGTAACGATCAATCAATGTAACGGGATCCACTACATTCCCTTTTGATTTGGACATTTTACCATCTTTCATGAGAAGCCATCCGTGGGCAAAGACTTTCTTTGGAAGCGGCACGTCAAGAGCCATCAACATGATCGGCCAATAGATTGTATGGAAACGAACGATTTCCTTTCCGACCAGATGTACATCGGCTGGCCAATAATTCAAGTATTTAGAATCATTATCCGTTCCATACCCTAATGCCGTTATATAATTGGTCAAAGCATCTATCCAGACATAGATAACATGCTTTGGATCTCCTGGCACCTTGATGCCCCAATCGAAAGTAGTACGTGAAACGGCCAGATCTTCCAATCCAGGCTTGATGAAGTTATTGATCATTTCGTTTTTGCGGGATTCCGGTTGAATGAAATCCGGGTTTTCCTCATAAAACTTCAGTAACCGATCTGCATATTTACTCATCTTAAAGAAATAAGATTCCTCTTTCACCTTTTCAACAGGCCTGCCGCAATCAGGACAGTTTCCATTGCTTTCTTCAACCTGACGTTCCGTGAAGAAAGATTCGCAAGGTGTACAATATAACCCTTCATATTGGTCCAAGTATATATCACCCTGGTCCAATAGCCTTTTGAATATTTTGGCTACAACCTCTTTATGGCGATCTTCCGTCGTTCTGATGAAATCATCATATGAAATATCAAGCTTTTCCCAGAGCTCTTTAATCCCTGATACGATATTATCTACATATTGCTGTGGGGTGATTCCTTCCTCAGCTGCTTTACGCTGGATTTTTTGACCATGTTCATCAGTGCCTGTTAAATACATGACATCGAAGCCACGCATCCTTTTATAACGAGCCATGGCATCCCCTGCCACTGTCGTATACGCGTGCCCTATATGTAAATTACCACTCGGATAATATATGGGTGTCGTGATATAGAATGTTTTTAATTTATCTTGCACTTCGTTCCCTCCTCATCTTTTGAAAAACCGGCTATAGGACTGGCCCAAGCCATAAGAATATATTTAAGCTAATATCTCTATTTTAACGCTATATACAATTCTGCGCGACAATAATCACTAATCTAATCATCATGTTAATAGAATAAAAAAATTATAAGTAAATCTCATTTTAAAAATAAGGGTCCTGGACGTGAACTTCCCTTATGACAGCATTACCTCTTACCTCAACAAAATATACCTAAATTTCTTTTTTTGTGCAATAACTCACATATTCACAAACTTTTTCGAAAAATTGTCCTTAATTCAGAACTTTTGTTTTGAAACTAAATTATATTTAATCATATAATAGTGAAGTATGTTTTTATATGCACACTTTGTCGAAATGTGGTGAAGTGAGTAGTTCTTTGTAGCCTGCTATTTCTTTACTTTTAAAGACATAACCGATTTTTCTTCTTTAAAAGCCTTTTTGTTACACGAAATGAGCCATGCTATTTCTTACAAAAAAATGAAAATAAATCATTGACGAATTTGGGAATGGCTGGTATTATAAATTTATAAAAAAATTTGTCGAATATTGGCGAAAAAAATAGAAATAGGGTACTAGATTGTAACTGAGAGGAGAATTTTTTAAATGAAATCTACAGGTATTGTTCGTAAAGTTGATGAGTTAGGCCGGGTGGTTATTCCAATCGAACTTCGTCGTACATTGGGTATCGCTGAGAAAGACGCTCTTGAAATCTATGTTGATGATGAGCGCATCATCTTGAAAAAATACAAACCAAACATGACTTGCCAAGTTACAGGTGAAGTTTCCGATAACAACCTTACACTTGCTAATGGTAAATTGATTCTTAGTCGTGAAGGTGCAGAATTACTTATTCAAGAAATTCAACAAAACTTCACTGCTGCTAAATAAATGATATAAAAAAACTTCCGTTCTTCGGAAGTTTTTTTTTTGCTTATTATTATTGTATATCAATGTGATACGCTTGATATACATCGCGTTTTTGCAAATTGCGATCTTTTGCGACCTGCTTGATTGCGTCCTTTGAAGTGAGCTGCTTGGTTTCTATATAATGATTAACATGACCGACGAGGTCAAGAGACATCCACCAAGCTTCTTCAGGTTCATCCTCCGACCATTGCCCACCTTCTACTATTAAACAGAACTCACCGCGAATTTCGGATTCCATCGCCCACGTCAATGCTTCACTCACAGTCCCTCGAATGAATTCTTCAAATTTCTTGGTTAATTCGCGGCATAATACTATACGACGGTCACCTAAAATTTCATGCATATGTTTCAATGTTTCTTTCAATCGATGTGGCGATTCATAAACGATCCAAGTCGATTCCATTTTTTTTAATTTTTCCAGCTCCCGCTTTTTTTCTTTTGCTCCCCGTTGTAGAAAGCCATAAAAGTAAAAAGGCTGCGGAATCAGTCCAGATGCGATCAATGCAGTTAATGCAGCATTGGCCCCCGGCAACGGGATGACTTTAAACTGTTCGGCAATGGCATCTTTGACCAGTTCATATCCCGGATCGGATATCGTCGGCAAGCCTGCATCACTTACCAATGCGATGACCTCTCCAGATCGAAGCCTCTCAAGCATCTGCTTCCCGCTATATTCCTTATTATGTTCATGGTAACTGACGATAGGTGTCGAAATTTCAAAGTAGTTGCATAATTTCTTCGTATTTCGCGTATCCTCAGCAGCAATGACATCCGCTTCCTTTAAGATTCTTAATGCCCGGAAACTCATATCCTCAAGGTTTCCTATCGGAGTAGGAACCAGATATAGAGCTGGCTCCAATCCTTCTTTTTCAAAACTCTTTTGCTGCCACATATCATGTATCCTCCTTTGCCATCCACTTTTGCTTTTGTTTTCTTGTTAATTGCTTGAATTTATATTCAGCCTGCATGGCCAATGTCTGTGTTTCGAATATTTCATGATAAATCAGTTCAACCGGGGTCCTGCCTCGTGTATACTTTGCACCCCTGCCTTGATTATGAGCATCAATCCTACGAGTCAAATTATTTGTATAGCCCGCATAATAGCTGCCGTCCCTGCATTTTAAAACATAAAAATAATGCTTATTCCTCTCCATATAAAATCCTTCTGATTTCCGGATTGTACTCATTTTGATCATTATACACAACAAGCGGAGGAAGAATCTTCAAATCAGGGTTGCCGTCCTTTATCCCTTCTATAAGAATCGTATTCGCTTCTTTTGAACTCTTTGGATAAACAAATTGCAGTCGCTTCGGTTCAATTCTGTACATCCTCATGAAACGCAGGATATCCATCAGACGGCCCGGTCTATGTACGAATGCCGCTTTCCCACCTTGACGCAGCAATTGACTTGAAACACGCATGACGTCCTCAAGATTACACATTATTTCATGTCGGGCAATTGCAAAATGTTCATTTTTGTTAATTTCCTCGATGGATGGCGTCGGGAAATAGGGTGGATTGCAAGTAACCACATCATATTTGCTATACCCTATCTGTTTTGGAATTTCTTTTATATCCCCATGAATCATCTCGATCTGGGAGGATACGCCATTATAGTCCATGCTCCTCTGGGCCATGTCATATAACCGTTCTTGAATCTCTACACCGGTAATTGTCCCTTTCGTTCTTGTACTCAGTAGCAAAGGTATGACCCCATTCCCTGAGCAAAGATCTACGATTTTACCTTTTTGGATCGGTACATTTACGAACCTTGATAATAAAACGGCATCTAATGAAAAAGAGAACACCGATGGGCTCTGGATGATTCTTAAATTCTCAGCCAATAGATAATCCAGGCGCTCATCTCCTTTAAGTTCTACCATTGCTGTTACCCTCCTAATCATGTATGGAAAAAGCATGTTTAGGGTCCATGCTTCGACATTACTATCGTACAAAAAGGGGTCTGACTCATAGTATGCGTCAGACCCCGAATCACTATATATTGTAAACGGTCTATCTATCACGTAAAAGAGATGGAACATCTTTTATATTATTCCATTATCACTTCTTGTTTAAAAAAGATAAACAGAACAGGCAATCCCCTTCTTTTCGTAAACTGCCAAAATGCAGATTGCAAATATGAAAGCCTTCTTGATAGATACGTGCTAAATTATCATAGCCTTCGCCGATATCCATAACCTTGTCCGCACTTGCAGTACGATTTTTCACTTTTTGTTTGACCTTTACTGCAGCAGGCGCAGTTTCGACTTCGACAAGGCCCAACCGATGGCGCAAATGCTCGTTCTCCAGCTTGAGCGACTGATTTTCCTCAAGGATTTCAGCTAAGTTCTGCTTCAATTCTCCAAGCTGCTTATATAATTGGCCTATCTGGGTTTCCATATTGGTCACCGACTCAAAAATATCTTTCTTATCCACGCTCTCCCACCACCTTAATAATCTGTGGCTTGAATAGAAACGGCTCCCTCTTTCAGAATCTCATCTAGAGTATACTCTAATACTCTTTCTTGCTCGATTAGTTCAATCTGAAGTACGCGTTCTAGAATATTAAGCCCAACTACTTTGCCTTTGCCACCAGGCGTATTAATCATTTCACCTAAATCAGGAAGCATTTCCTTCGCACTTTCATACTCATCATTTTCATATTTCAGACAGCACATCAATCGACCGCATAAACCTGAGATTTTTGTAGGGTTTAATGATAAATTCTGATCCTTCGCCATTTTGATGGAAACCGGTTCAAAATCTCCAAGAAATGTGGAGCAGCATAGCATTCTGCCACAAGGTCCGATGCCACCAAGCATCTTTGCCTCATCCCTTACCCCAATTTGGCGCAGTTCTATGCGAGTTCTGAATATGGCAGCTAAATCTTTGACTAAATCACGGAAATCCACGCGACCATCCGCTGTAAAATAAAACACGACTTTATTTCTGTCGAAAGTATATGACACATCAACCAGCTTCATATCCAGCTTATGCTCCACAACCTTTTGACAACATATAGAGTAAGCCTCTTCTGCAGCCGCCTTGTTCTCGTCTACAATCAGCTTATCTTTTGCATCAGCGACCCGAAGTACTTTTTTCAATGGCAGGACAACATCGTTTTCATCTACTTGTTTACGGGCTGTAACGACTTTACCGAATTCAACACCGCGGACAGTCTCCACTATTACAAAATCGTCCTTAGGAATAGCGAATTCACCCGGATCAAAGTAGTATATTTTGCCCGCCTTTTTAAAACGGACACCTACAACATCATACAAATCATGATCCCTCCTGCAAATTCAGCACAAGCTGTTCCATCAACAGCTGTGGATTCGTGTTGGACATCAGCTTCCTTTTTGCTTCCAAAATGCAACCCATATGTTCAGCAAGGCGTCTTGGGGAAAGATGAAGAGCGTGAGTTTCAAATTCCTTCAGTTTATTTTGGAATACAACGAAGTCCTTTTTATCCAACTGAATGTATAATAAATCCTTATATATAAGAAGTAACAAATCAAGACCTCTGTCAACCTGTTCTCTTTCTTTAAAGTGTGTGAACCAATCCGTCTGAAGGTACAGCAATGCCTTCAAGGAATTAAGTTTTAACACTTCATATAATTTTACCACTATTTTTTGAGCTTGTACAAACCATTCATCATGACTAAGCTCGATTCCAGCTTCCACATTCTGTGTTATGTGTGCGATAACCGAGGCGAGCTGTGGTTCTACATCCTGTTCTATCAGCTTCCGTTTCACATTCTCAGGAGATAATGGCTTGAACGAAATCACTTGGCACCTTGATAATATAGTCGGTAGAATCCTCTGAAGCTGTTCGGTCATCAATATTGCTACAGTATCAGCCGAAGGTTCTTCTAAAAATTTCAATAGACTGTTGGCTGCCCCCACCGACATTTTGTCCGCATCGGCAATCATATAAACCTTTCGATCTGCCTCTACGCTTTTTTTCGAAAATTCTTCTTGAAGACCCTTAATTTGTTCTTTCTTTATTGAGAGACCGTCTCTTTCTATCAAATGGACATCAGGATGATTCCCACTTGAAATCCGTTTGCAATTCCGACAAAGTTCGCATGGCTCATAACCTGCTGTCGGGGCTTCACATAGTAAGCTTTTGGCAAAGGCATTGCTTATCTCTTGCTTACCTGTTCCTTTTTCCCCTTCAAATAAATACGCATGAGCCACCCTGTTCTTCGTTATGCTATTTTGCAGCATCGTCATTACCTGCGGCTGAATTTGACTCATGTCCTGCCATGTTTTATCCAAAACCATCAACTCACTTAAGTATATAAATTAATCAGAAGACCTTTAATTTCGCCAATCATTTCCAATATTTCAAGCGAGCTTTTCTCTTTATTAAGAATTTCCTCGCTTAACTCAACTAATCTTGCATCTATCGTTTCCACGGTTTTCAACGGCCGGCTCTGTCCATATTCGTTCCAGCTCGTGGATTGCTTCAGTTCCAGTCCATATTCAACCGCTTCTTTAACAAACCGTTTCACCAATGTTTTATATTTTGCCAATTCCCTAAAAGTACGTGATCTTACTAAACGCTGACCTGCCCCTTCAATATCGCTTATCAAACGGTTTAATGTTTGGACTTGCATCTTTTGATCCTGTGTCTGGACCATTTGTTGAAACCTTCCATTTCCTGTTTGAAACTGTTTGGCATCCTTACGCGATTTATCTAGCTTAATAGGGAGATCATGGTTGATTTTCATAATGGACCTCCCTGAAACTAACCGTTAAAATTGTAAAAAGTTTTCAACCGGCAGAACAAAAATGGTCGCACCGCCTACTTGAATCTCCACTGGGTAAGGTACATAGGACTCAGCATTCCCACCCATCGGTGAAACCGGTGATACTAATTGGGATCTTGACTGACAATTCTGTTTGATGATCTGGATGGCTTTATCAACACGCTCATCCTCTGTACCAATCATAAAAGTCGTATTACCCGATTTTAAAAACCCGCCAGTGCTGGCTAGCTTGGTCGTTCCGAAATTATTTTCCACTAATTCATTCAGCAGGCGATGACTATCCTTGTCTTGAACGACAGCAATGATCATTTTCATTCTCATCATCCTCCGGTTACTCTGAATTTTTACTAACTCCATTATAGCAACTAGTCCTTGCCTGGAATAGTATTGGTTGAATAATATGGAAACCTATATATTTAGTTTCCTGCTTTCGCTAAAAAATTCAACAAGCTGGCTTTCGTTTCCTCGAGGACCTCATCTATTGTCCGGCCTGCATCCACGATAATGAAACGGTCTTTCCATCTATTTATAATGAACTGATATCCCTCACAAACTTTTTTATGGAAGTCGAGGGCCTCAAGATCCAGCCGGTTCACTTCCCGTTCCCCATTAGACTGGATACGTCTCAATCCTTCTTCTGGGTCGATATCAAAAAAGATAGTGGCATCTGGCATCATATCTCCAATTGCGAATTTATTGATATTGTAAACTTCTTCTATATCCAAACCCCTTGCATGACCCTGATAGGCTAACGAGCTATCTATAAATCGGTCACAGAGGACAATTCCCCCTCGTTCCAACTCAGGCATGACCACTTCCACTAAATGCTGACGCCTTGCTGCTGCGTATAACAAAGCCTCAGTTCTCGAGTCCATGGCTGTATTATCTTTATTAAGGATCACTTCCCTAATTTGCTCCGAAATGGGAACTCCCCCTGGCTCACGCGTTAATAGGACTTGATAGCCTTCTTGTTGCAGAGCCTTGCCAAGCATTTGGGTAATTGTTGTTTTCCCGGCACCCTCAGGCCCTTCCATTGTTATAAAAATACCACGTTTCATCGATGTACCTCCAAGGTTCTTTGTTTGTAGTATATCATTTTATCCCGTCTGCCCGCTTTCATAAACAATCAATTCTCCGTTTGAAAGGGCGGAACCGCCATGAAACCTTGATCCCAGTTCTAGCAGTCTCCTCAAATTTGATATATGCTCAGGAGTAATCATTTCCCCGGACATAATTAAAGGGATGCCAGGCGGATAAGGAATGACCATCTCGGCAGATATCTCACCCACCGCCTTCCGTAATACGACAGGTTTTGATTTACTAAGCTTCATGTCGGAGTATGGCATTTCAAGACTTGTCATTGACCTTCCATCGGGCCAGAGGACCCCAAGATCTTCTTCCTTGTTTCCAGTTCTGTCTTCAGTGGCACTTTTTATAGTTTGAACGATTTCATGAAAAGGAAATTCGGTACCCATTTTTAATAAGGGTAAAATCATTAATAAATTATCAGGATCAGCCAATTCCGTAAAAATGCCTTCGGCTTCACATAGCTGCTGTAACTCAAACCCGCTTAAACCATTTGTTGATTGAATGACTACTTTCAAAGGGTCTGCCGAGCTGCCTAGTGGAGCCTCCAGCACCCTTACTGTTTGCAGGGCACCTAATTCCCCTCTGAAATCTGATATCTTCTCAATAAGGAATCTTTTGTCTTCAGATGTAAAAGCGGCCAAGTAGGCTCTGGCCAAGTCGAGCGATCCCATAATTGGGTAAGATGGACTGCTCGACTGAAGCATTTGTAAATAGAATGATACTTGATCTACATCAACTAAGGAAGAATTCACATGAAGAAATGACCCCATCGTCATGGCTGGCAGTGTTTTATGCGCTGAATGGACAACTACATCTGCCCCTGCCAAAATTGCCGGTTTAGGAAACGGACTTCCTAACTGAAAATGAGCGCCATGTGCTTCATCCACCAGCACCGGGACCCCCTTTTGATGTGCGAGTTTTACCATTTCCGTCAAGTCTTCACCAAGACCATAATAATTCGGATAGGTAACAACGATGGCTTTTACATCTGGATGTACACTCAAGGCTTCCTCAATTAATTTTGTTCCTAAACCGCCAGCAATGCCCCATTTCTCATAATAAACTGGTTGTAAAAAAATCGGTTGTACATTCGCTAACATCAATCCATGTAAAATTGATTTATGGCAGTTTCTTTGGACAAGGACCTTATCACCTTCACGGCAGGTAGCAAGAATCATGGCAATGTTGCCTACGGTTGACCCATTAACCAAAAAATAACTCCGCTTTACCCCATATAGATCAGCGAGTAGCTGCTCGGACTTTAAAATGGCCCCCTCTGGAGCATGGAGGTCATCTAAACCGCTTATCTCCGTGGCATCAATACCAAGCAGGGGGTTGTATAAGGCTTGGCCCTTTTTATTAAACACCCATCCATTTTTATGTCCTGGGACATGCAGTGATATTGGGCTTTTTTTATGAAATGCACTCATTGCATCGAACAATGGTGTCTGTGATTGATTCATTTTTCTCTTCCCTCATATCATAGTATTTTTTCATTTTATCAAATAAGTTCAATTTTATCCCATTGCGTAGACAGAAAGGCAATTATGTAACTCCGAACAGTCTGTTTGGAGGGAACATGCAGAAATATGAAGCATACTGCCAAGCATTCTTCTAAAGTACCAAAAAAAGAATCAGAGAATAAAGAAACACACCATTTCTTTTTTCTCTGACTCTTTAACTTTCTACAAACTATTTTTTCATGAAAATATTTCAGGATTAGTGATTTTTCTTAATTGCTTTAAGTAATATTGGTATTTGGGATCGTTCGTATCCGTCCTGATCATATCCCTTTCGCATTCCTCACAAATAAAAGTCGTATAAAGATGTATACCCATTCCTTTTATTTGTTCACAAACCGCGCACGTTTCCCCTGCCGTTGTTTTGGTTGTTGTTGTCCCCAACATCTCCACCTCCATACCTGCATTCTCCCCAAAAACCATTGTTCGCATACATTAATTTAAATAGTTTAAGAGAACCGGGATGCTTTTAACAATGTATGATGAAGAAATTCAATACGTGTATGTCTTTATAAAAGTTTCCATAATTGATAATCCCTTTATATCCAATGATTTTTCTTTGCATTAAACAAAAAAAGATCAACCGGATGGCTGATCTTTTAAGTGGCTTGGCGGCGTCCTACTCTCACAGGGGGAAACCCCCAACTACCATCGGCGCTGAAGAGCTTAACTGCCGTGTTCGGAATGGGAACGGGTGTGACCTCTTCGCTATCGCCACCAAACATATCAGGAACGTTGTTCCTTCAAAACTAGATAATAAGAAGAAGGTGTTTCATTTTTTTAAAGCGTTGGTTAAGTCCTCGATCTATTAGTATCAGTCAGCTCCACATGTCGCCACGCTTCCACCTCTGACCTATCAACCTGATCATCTTTCAGGGATCTTACTAGCTTGCGCCATGGGAAATCTCATCTTGAGGGGGGCTTCATGCTTAGATGCTTTCAGCACTTATCCCGTCCGCACGTAGCTACCCAGCTATGCCTTTGGCAAGACAACTGGTACACCAGCGGTGCGTCCATCCCGGTCCTCTCGTACTAAGGACAGCTCCTCTCAAATTTCCTGCGCCCGCGACGGATAGGGACCGAACTGTCTCACGACGTTCTGAACCCAGCTCGCGTACCGCTTTAATGGGCGAACAGCCCAACCCTTGGGACCGACTACAGCCCCAGGATGCGATGAGCCGACATCGAGGTGCCAAACCTCCCCGTCGATGTGGACTCTTGGGGGAGATAAGCCTGTTATCCCCGGGGTAGCTTTTATCCGTTGAGCGATGGCCCTTCCATGCGGAACCACCGGATCACTAAGCCCGACTTTCGTCCCTGCTCGACTTGTAGGTCTCGCAGTCAAGCTCCCTTGTGCCTTTACACTCTACGAATGATTTCCAACCATTCTGAGGGAACCTTTGGGCGCCTCCGTTACTCTTTAGGAGGCGACCGCCCCAGTCAAACTGCCCACCTGACACTGTCTCCCACCCCGATAAGGGGCGCGGGTTAGAATTTCAATACAGCCAGGGTAGTATCCCACCAACGCCTCCACCGAAGCTAGCGCTCCGGCTTCTCAGGCTCCTACCTATCCTGTACAAGCTGTACCAAAATTCAATATCAGGCTGCAGTAAAGCTCCACGGGGTCTTTCCGTCCTGTCGCGGGTAACCTGCATCTTCACAGG